>CAWGOW010000007.1:0-15679 GCA_963824305.1 uncultured Alphaproteobacteria bacterium | reverse complement strand
ACTAGGCGCGCTTCGACTTCTTCGCCTTCTTTTTCTTTGCAGCCTTATTGCTCGTTTTCTTTGCAACTGCTTTCGATTTCTTGGCCTTCTTCGGCGATACTTTCCTTGTGGCCTTTTTCGCCGATTTCTTGCCGGTTTTTCCAACTACCGCTTTCGCGGTCTTTTTTGGTGCCTTCTTTGAACGTTTTTTCCGATGGTGAATGACCATAAATTGCGGCGCCATTGGTGCGCCGAACATTCCGTCATCACGCGCGGGCAACATGACAACCTCGTCCCCTGGCTTTAAGGATTCTGGTGGGTCCATCATGTGTTTTGCGGCGTCCTTGACCTCGCTCGCGAACTCTTCCACGGCTTGAATCGTTTTTTCAACGATGCCCTTATCCTTATCCATGCCATTCTCCTGAAGGTAGATATGAGGCTATCCGATTCTGGAGCAGGGCAATATGCAAATGGCCTGAACTAGCCGCCTAGCGGAGTGGGGCCCACCATTTTCGGTATCGATCAGATAGACGTTCCGAGATGGAATCACATAGGCTTCCGTCGGGGTAGGCAAAAGAGAGAAGTCCAATGCGACTCTCAGCCCTGGAGACAGCGTTGCTAGCCGCGTGTGTTGTCCTTGCCGTAGTGGTCGCTTATTGGGGCTTAAAAATCCTCGCGGCCTGAAACCTATGCTTCGTTACGGTAGGCGGCGACAAGCTTACGCATGTGCGGGCAGTTGAGGACCTCATGCCGTTAACGCGTGGCAGAAAAGACTCAGCATCTCGAAACGCACTGCGGCAATCTTCAAAGACTCTTGACGGTAACGGGCGACGGACTTAATATCGGTCCGTAAGCAAATTAGCCGTCCATGTTGAGTGAGGAGTTTTCCAGTCTTGCACGAAAGTGCGGACCGACAATTCCATTGGACTCGACACCGCAATGCATTTTTTCGCCTATTCGATACTGATCACCGCCATGGTCGTGGTGCTCGTGGAGTGTGGCTACGCGCTGTATCACCTTCTGCTGCTGGTCTGACCGCGAGTGAAAAGGCAATTGCTCGTTCGAAGTGGGAGGGTGAAGACTCGGTTAGAGTACTGACCACCTTGGCGAGAAAAGAGGCAGTTAGTCAGCTATGACGTTTAAGGTTTCCTAACAAGGCTTTGCCAATCTTCGTCCGGGGCCTAGCGGAGGATCTAACAATGCAAGATATGGAACACGCTATTCGTGAGCGCGCCTATCATCTTTGGATCGAAGGCGGTCGACAAGACGGTCAAGCCGACAACTACTGGCTGACTGCCCAGCGCGAGGTACTGAGCGCATCGCTTGGCGAAATCGGGCGAGTCATCGCAAGCAACGCGGTCCAAGTCTCGGCGAAGCCGAAGAAGGCGAGGGCGTCCCGAAAGAAGCGGGCGGCCTGAGGCTATCAACGTCTGCTGTCCCAGAGCTTCTTCAAATAAAGTCCCACTGTTGGCGGTTTGGCACACTTCGTTCCATCCGCCGCACCGCCGCTCGGGCAGAACACTGACACCAGCTTCTCAGTCGCTTCGCATGCTACAGCTCCGTGGGCTTGCCCACAGCGGACACTCGACGTGCCTGCATCACCCTTGTCGCCGACCTTCCGCACGCGGCGACGGATAGGGAAAGACAGAGGATGATCAGGATCGTTGAAGTCGCATCGGTAACAGGCCGGTACCGCTGTCGGTGCTCTGATTAGGGCCGCAAAGGCAGATTAGGACACTTAAAACAAAACGTTGCCCGAGCGGAATATGATCGCTGGGCAACGTTCTATGATGCCGATCCTGAAATTCCATCAGCGATTGTATTGTATACAACAACACGCAAACGTATAGTAAATGATCAAGATAATACCGGCCGCTGGCGCGTCTGGGGCGGCAAGACGCCGAGGTTGGCCAGCAATAATGCTGCTTACCAGATGCTGACCCAGCCAAACCATCCCGTTTTGTTTAGGCCAGATAGGAAAGATAAGTTAATTAAATCATCATCTTATCTCTGCCTACGGCTTATGGCTTGACATTTCCGATCAAGAAATGGGCCGCCGCCGCAGCGTTTGTCGCGGCCGCCTTTTATCTGCTGCTGTCTGGCGCCGAGGTCGCGACGCAAAGATCGTTCTACATGACGGCCGTGGTTCTGATCGCCGTAATGGTCGATCGCCGCGCCGTGACGTTTCGAACGTTGGCGCTGTCGGCGATCGTGGTGCTGGTGCTGGCGCCGGAAGCGCTGGTGCATCCGAGTTTTCAGATGTCGTTTGCGGCAACGCTTGGCCTCGTCGCGCTGGTGCAGATTGGCATGCCCCGCTTGTTTGCGACGCCGGAGAATTCGATCGCGGCAAAGGTCGCGTTATGGGGCGGGCGCGAGCTGGTTACGCTCGCACTCGCTTCGCTGATCGCGGGCCTTGCGACCACACCACCCTATGCTGCCTTTCATTTTCACCGGGTGACGCCGTATGGCCTGCTCGCCAATCTGGCGGCAATGCCGGTGGTTTCGGCGGTGGTGATGCCTGCGGGCATGCTGGGACTCGTGGCGATGCCGTTCGGTTTTGACGGGGTCTTCTGGTGGCTGATGGGCGTCGGCATCGACTGGATGATTGTGGTAACCGAGTGGGTTGCGGCGCTTCCCGGAGCCATCGGCCGGATCACGGCCTTCAGTACGGGGCCTCTGATCGTGTCCAGTCTGGGAATTGTATTGCTCGGCCTGTTGCGTACGCCGCTGCGCTGGGCGGGCGCAGGCTTGCTTGCGCTGTCGCTGGTTTGGGTGGTCGCCACCCCGCAGCCGGACGTACTGATCTCGGGTGACGGTCGCAACGTTGCGGTGCGTGGCCGTGACGGCCGGCTGCACCTGATGAAGACGGCGAAAGATGCGTTCCTGGTCAAGGAGTGGCTCTCCGCCGACGCCGACACGCGCGACGCGGCGGATGTTTCGCTTGGCGACGGCGTCTCCTGCGACCGCGAAGGCTGCGTGGCGTCGCGGACCGATGGGCGCTTCGTTGCGCTGTCTCTCAAGCCGGACGGGCTGGCCGATGATTGTACGAGGGCGGTGTTGATCGTGGCTTCAAGCCCCGCGCCCTCGGGCTGCCAGGCAACAGTGATCGAGTTGAGGCGCCTGCGCACGCACGGCGCATTGGCGCTTCGCTGGGCGAAGCAGGGTCTGATTGCCGATGCGGTCAAACCGAGAGGGGTAAGCCGGCCGTGGTCGCCAGCCGCGGGCGATTTAGAGACCGACAGAGAACCCGCCGCCGCAGGCGCTCCCGCGCGTCCAGCCGACGCGACGCCGCCGGAGGCGGAGCTTCAAAGCGAGGACTGAGGCTCCGCCAGCCACGCGGCCGCGTCCCGTTCGTGGAAATCGCCGTCGGTGTGCAACTCGAATGCGCCGAGGTGAAACTCGTCCGTTTCAGCGGGGGACGCCTTGTCGGCACCTTCCGTGACGACTTCCAGAGCGGGCGCCGAAGTCTGTACGAGGGTGAAGGACGCGTCCGGAAACTGCGTCCAGATCGCAAGATCGTCAGCTGTAATTGTCAGCCACCCGAAGCGGAACATGTAACGGCCAGGCTCGGTGACGTGCCCGACCTGTTGCCATGTGACCTTATTGACTGGCAATCGTGCCTCCTCTCTCGGGTTCTTGCCCCGGCAGTCCATCGTATCGCGATTGGTCGATCGAACGCAGCATGCCATGGGTTCGCTCCTCAAACGCATTGAGGTGCAAGGCGAACGTCGCCAGGGCCAGCTTGAGCCGGTTCAATTCCCTGACGCGCAGATCGTTCGAAGAACTCATGACGCACTCAACAAACTGACCGGCTTTGGCCGCTCAGCCCGTCGCCAACGGCCGCGGTTGCGGCGCACCAACGAGAACGGGGCGAGTGGCCCCGTGCATGACCGCAGGCAATTGCACCACAGTCGCACGTTGGCCTTCACGGAGCAGCGTCACCAATACATGACTGCCATCGGGAAATTCGATCGTGTCGTGGTGGCGATCGGGAAGTTGCCGGTCGATCTCCCCGAGCTTGCCGACCCGGAATGCCGACCGGCGCGTCCAGAACCAGCGGCTGTCGTATTTGACGTTGTCGGCAAAGGCGAGCTCGGTTCCCGGCAACAGGCAGACCGCAACTTCGGGCTCAGCTTCAGACGCAAAGCCTTTGGTGGACGTGCCGCGGAAGGTCGTGCTGACCAGCGTTTCACCTGCCTTGGCAGGGCGCGTGGCGACGGCGTGCAGACTATAGTCACACATCGGATGGCTCCTCGCTTGAGATAGCCGGCCGCGTCTCTCATCGGCAAAGAGGCGCAAGCCTCCATCTGGATGAATATTAGCCTGTAACTCTCTTGCCGCTTGGCGGCAATTCTGCGGCTTGCCTGCCAATGCGGGATCACAAATTTGTTTTGAGAAGACAGTGCGGTCCGAGGAACCTTTTGGTTCCTCGGGAATTGCCGGACGTCACTTCGCTGAAAAGGCGTTCTGAAACGGCGGGTTGACCTCAGTATTTCCGGTAGAGGCCGATGAGCTTGCCCTGAATCTTGACCCGGTTCGGCGGAAGGATGCGGACTTCGTAGGACGTGTTGGCTGGCTCAAGGGCAATCGAGGCGCCGCGGCGGCGGAAACGCTTCAACGTGGCCTCTTCATCGTCGATCAAGGCGACGACAATGTCGCCGGTGTCGGCCGTTTCGTTTCGCTGGATCAGCGCCATGTCGCCATCCAGAATTCCCGCTTCCATCATCGAGTCGCCGCGTACTTCGAGCGCGTAGTGCTCGCCCGCGCCCAGCATATCCGGCGGCACGCTGATGGTATGGCTGCGGGTCTGTAATGCCTCGATCGGCGTACCCGCGGCGATGCGGCCCATGACCGGCACGGCGACGGGACGATTACCGTCGTCATCTGATGCGGAGTTGGACCCGCGAACCTTCCCAAGCGTGCCTTCGATGACACTCGGTGTGAATCCGCGGCGGCTGCCGCCCCCGGCGCTGGCAAGTTCAGGAAGTTTGATCACTTCGATCGCGCGGGCGCGATTGGGAAGACGGCGGATGAAGCCGCGCTCTTCGAGAGCGGTGATCAGGCGGTGAATGCCGGACTTGGAGCGCAGGTCGAGGGCGTCCTTCATCTCGTCGAAGGAGGGCGGTACGCCCGACTCTTTCAGTCGTTCACTGATGAACCGCAGAAGTTCGTATTGTTTGCGCGTCAGCATCTCGACAAGTCCCCAGGTTGCAGTCGTTTAGCTTCTGGAAGCTCTCGCTATGAGACTCACGGGAGTACCCGGCTCCCGACCGTCATCGCTAAAGCTTAGAAACAAATCATGAACGAACACTATCTGTTCCATATGTGTTCCGCAACCACTTAATTTTTCGTCAATGACGGCAGCGCGCGTCAAACACGGAAGCTCGCTCAGGCGGGAAACCTCAAGATCGTGCAAGGCGCGCCGGCGTCGGCCGCCGGCGCGAACGGTGGACGTATC
Organism: uncultured Alphaproteobacteria bacterium; assembly: GCA_963824305.1. Taxonomy (GTDB): domain Bacteria; phylum Pseudomonadota; class Alphaproteobacteria; order Rhizobiales; family Xanthobacteraceae; genus Bradyrhizobium. The sequence continues at coordinate 10,242 of CAWGOW010000007.1, read as the reverse complement.
AGAAGTGCCTGTGCCGCAGCGAGATTCCCAAGCAGCGAACTGTCCTGCTGATTGACCGGCGTTGCGATCAGTGCACCGTCATCGCGTGTCGACAGACGTGCGCGCAAATAGTCTTCGCGGTGATCGTTGGCGGCGATGGCACGCCCCAACAGCGCGGATTCAGTCACGTGATGGACCGCGAGTCGGCCGCAGAATTTACGAATCAGCGGCACCAGAAACAGGAAAGAGCAAACATAGGATGAGACGGGATTACCGGGCAGACCGATCACCCGCATCGCTCCGAGACGGCCGTGCATCAAAGGTTTGCCGGGCCGCATAGCGATCTGCCAGAAGGCCATGGCCACGCTTTCGGCATCGAGCGCTTTCTTGACCAGGTCGTGGTCGCCGACCGAAGCCCCGCCGGTGGTAATCAGGATGTCGGCGCCGGCATCTCGGGCGCGGCGGATGCCGTTGGTCGTGGCCTCCAGCGTATCCGCGGCAATACCGAGATCGACGACCTCGGCACCTTCGGCACGGGCCAGCGCCCGCAGCGCATAGCCGTTGGAATAGACGATCTGGCCTGGCCCAGGGGTTTCGCCCGGCATCACCAGTTCATCGCCGGTGGCGAGCAGGGCGACCTTTGGCCGGCGTCGGACAGGCAGCAGCGGGTAGTTCATGGCGGCCGCAAGCGATAGATCCCGGTCGGAAAGCTCCTTGCCGGCCTTGAGCAACACGTCGCCTTCGCGAAAGTCGACGCCGGCGCGGCGGATGTGCCGGCCTGCCACCGCGGCTTCGGTGATTCGAATACGGTTGCCCTCGACAACGGTATCTTCCTGAATGATGACGGCGTCGGCGCCCTCAGGAATGACGCCGCCGGTAAAGATGCGCGCGGCTTCGCCGGGACCGACAACACGATCGAAGGGTCGTCCCGCTGCGATCTCGCCCGTGACCGTCAGGCGGGCTCCGGCCTGGACGGCGTCAGCCGCGCGAACCGCGTAGCCGTCCATGGCCGACATCGCCTGCGGCGGCTGGGTACGCAGTGCGGCCAGATCGCGCGCCAGGACGCGCTTGTAGGCCAAATCCAGCGCAGTCATCTCTTCAGGCAGCGCTTCGGCGCCGGAAAGAACCGCGGCCAGTGCGTCGGCGACGGGCATCAATGCCACGACAGAACTCCAGGAGTGAACACGTTCAAACCGCTTTCCTAAATCCCAAGCGCCGCAAACGCCCTTGCGACGTCGTCTGAGGAGGTGACACGAACGGCGCTGAGGCCGCGGGCGTGGGCACCGCTGATGTTTTCGTCGAGATTGTAGAAGAACACAATGCGTTCAGCCGGAACTCCGATGGCCTGCACGACGTGCAGGGGTAGAACGTCGGTCATTTCACTTCAAATTCCAAAGTTGCGGCTTCGCGCGGCGCGCAGCGAAGAGCCGACAAAACCCACATCCGTCAGCCCGCGATATAACGCCTGCGAATAAAGAAAAATCGTCAGCACACATGCGCAAGCAGCGGCGACGTCGATCGCCAACGCCGTATTCGAGCAGGCGGCATCCAACCATTGTCTGATCATCATCCCGCCGAGGTCAAACCTCGGACAAGCCGCCGGCCATCGCGGCGCAAACAGGCTGCCGGCAACAATGACCAGGGCCGCATTGGCGAACGAAAGCGCAAGCACGACGAGGGCGAGGCCTTTTCTCAGCGACAGGATCAAGTCGATCAGCTTGATCAGGACAATCGCCGCGGCCGCCATCGTCAAGGCGGTACCCTCGACGCTCAAGGCCATGTTGGCTGGGCGGCTGCTCCAAACCATCCATCCAGCCAAGCCAAGCGCCACGGCGAGGTTGGCTTTGACGAATTCGGGAAACTTGCAGCGAAGGAAAAAGGCGTTCGCCTTCTCGACAAGGTCGAGTATGGCGCAGGCGATCAAGCCGGCGGCAAAGCCACCCAGGTGCGAGGCCCAGTCGAGATTGGGTACCGTCGCGCTCAAGGCGGCGTTCAGGCCGATGTTGACCACGAAGAAATTGGCGCCAAGATCGATTTTACCCAGGATCCAAAGTGCGAACAGGGCGCCCAACAAGCCGGACGTCGCACCGGAAGCGCCGACCGCTACAAAGAGCTGTGGCGCGTGTTGGTAGTCGCTTGCGAAGGCGCCGCCGACCAGCGCCGCCACATAGATGATCGCGAAGTAGAGAAAACCGACACGCTTCTCGAGGTGTCCGCCCCAGAACAACAGACAAAACATGTTGGTCGCGATATGCAGTAGATTGACGTGCAGGAAGCCGTAGGCGAGCAGCCGCCAATATTCGTGCCGCTTGATGGCGAACGAATACATCGCGCCGTTGCGAAGCAGTACATCGTTGGAAATTGCCTGCGTGCCCGTCGAACGAAAACACAGGAGATAGACCGCGATATTCGCGGCCATCAAAAGATAGACCGCAACTTGCGGACTTCCGAAGAAACTCCCTGTGTTGCGGTCGTTCTGCATACGCTGGTTAGTCCGACCGTCGCTTCAGTACCGATAAGGCTCAATATCCAGAAGCGGGAAGGCTGAGAAAACGCTCGGCAGGTTCGTCGGCATCGCCTGGTGCAGATATGATTTGTCGAGTTCGGCGAATTTGGTGACACCCAACAGACCGAGTGTTCGAACCACCTCGTCTTCCAATAGTTCGAGCATCCGCACGATGCCGCCCTCGCCGCCGGCCGCCAGCGCCCAGCATTGCAACCGGCCGATGCCGACCAGGTCTGCGCCCAGGACCATCGCCTTGACGATGTCGGTTCCGCGGCAGAACGAGCCGTCCACCATGACCTTTGCGCGCCCGGCAACCGCGGCGACAATCTCCGGCAACACATGCATGGACCCGCGGCCCTGATCGAGCTGACGTCCGCCGTGGTTTGAAACGTAAATCCACTCGACGCCATGGTCGACCGCGATCGCCGCGTCTTCGGCGGTCGCGATGCCCTTGAGCACCAGCGGGATCTTGTACTTGTCCTTGATGAGCTTGACGGTGCGCCATTCCAGGCCCTTCTGGAAATCGCCGCCGGTGGCGCGAAGCCGGCTTTCGCGGACGTAGCGCTTGGCGATGTCGCGCTCGCGGCGGCTGTAATGTGCGGTGTCGACGGTCAGGCAGAAGGCGGTATAGCCGCTCGCGATCGCACGCGTGATGCGGTCTTCGACAAAGGCGTCATCGCCACGGACATAAAGCTGGTAGATGCGCAAGGCGTCTGGCGCGGCCTCGGCGACCTTCTCTAATCCGGGTTCCGAGACCGAGCTCAACATATGAGCGGCGCCAAACCGGCCGACGCCACGGGCGACGCTCGCAGCGGAGCCGACGGGATCGAAAATTTCGAGCGCGCCGACTGGCGCCATCATGACGGGCAGGCGCAATTTGCGGCCGAACACTTCGGTGGTGGCGTCGATCCGCGCGACATCGCGCAATACACGTGGTCGAAACGCAATCTCATCGAGCGCCATGCGATTGCGGCGCATCGTGGTCTCGGTTTCCGAAGCGCCGATAATATAATCCCATGCGTTCTGGTTGAGATTGGCGCGCGCTTTGTTCACGAACTCATGAAGGTTCTGGAACGGCTCGGCGCTGGCGCCCAGTTCGGTACTTGTCGGGATACGGGTGACTTCGTTCATGTTTCTTCTCCTGGTATTTCCGACGGCGTTTGGCCCGAGCGACCTTTCTGTGGCGTCAGCCGCGCGGCAAGCAAACAGCCTTGCGTTCGGTCAAGAAGGACGCCCGGCCGCCTGCGCAACGGCCGGGCGTCGCTCTTTCACTTTGCGTTTGCCGCAACGACCGACATCTGCCGTGCGTCGCGCTTGGCAACCATTTTACCCGTGGTCGCTATGTACTTCTTAAAATGATCGGTCTCGCGATGCGCCTTGAAGGCAGCCTCGTTGTCATAGACCTCGTACAGCAAGAAATGGTTCGGATCGCTGCCGAGGTTAAGGATGTCGAAGCGCTTGCAGCCGGGCTCCTTGGCCGCGGCGGCGCCGTTTTCCTTGATAGCCACCAGGAAGTTGTCGTGTTCGGCGGGCACGATATCGAGATCGACCGCGTTAACGAACATTCCGGCCGACTGCGCCTCGGCGCGCTGGCCAACCGGCAGCAGAACGAAGCAGGTGGCCGATATTGCGAGGGTAGCGGCGGCGATAGAAATTGACTTCAGCATTTGATGATCCTCCCCGAGCGTTGCCCGGATTATTTCCGGTTTCAAGCGCAAGCCGGCTGTCGTTGCGGCAAAACCTTCGAGCGCATGGCTATCCATAACCCATTGCGCAGAAGCAGGTAAGCCTTGAGGCGGTCTTCGGATGTCATGCCGGGCATTTCCAGATGTGCGGTTGACCGCCTTGCACCGGCACTGCCATCCTCTCGACCTGAGCTGACGCGAGAGCAGCCAGTATCGCCGGGAGGAGTTTATGATGTTTCGCACGATCCAGTTGTCCGTCGCCGCCGCCTTGTTGGGGTGCTCGGCCGCCCAGGCTTCCGATATCCGCCGTGTCGTCGTTGGCCTGGACGCCGACAACAAGTCGGTGGTGATGTTCGATAACCGGATGCCGTTGCAGGCGGGTCCTTATGGCCTGCAATCGACCAATCTATGGGTCACCAATTCCTACCCTCTCGGCTTTTCCTTCAAGGATGACACCGCATCCATTCCGGTTGGCGTGTCGCCACTCGACAACGGTACGAAATTCCGGGTGGTAGAGTTTGCGCCGCTCGATGCTGCCAGCGAAGCGAAGATGGAACCTGGCTTCCTCATGAAGGCGGTCGGCCCCGTCGCGCCGGCCAAAGGCCGGCCCGTCACGCATCCCCTGATGCACCGGACCCGCAGCGTCGATTATGCGGTGGTGTTGTCTGGAGAGATCGACATGGTGCTCGACGACTCCACCGTCCATCTGAAGCCTGGCGACACGATCGTCCAGCAGGCCACCAATCATGCATGGGTCAATCGCGGAACTGAGACTTGCCGGATCCTGTTCGTGCTGATGAACTCCAAGCAACCGTAAGCAAGGAATCGGCCACCGGAAGATTCCGCCTATCCTTTCAGCAATTACAAATTGGAAATGTGGGTGATTTCCGGTTTCTTAGGCGTCTGCGAAGCGCCTATAATGACGTGCCGTCGCCTCCACGATGAGGCGGCATTGGGACCGGAGCGGCGTTTGCTGCTCTCAAAGCGGCCTTAATGCTACCGGAAAAGCGTCGCGAAGGACCGGCTTGACCGGCTAACCAGACGAAGGTCGCGAGCCCGCCCAAAGGGTGGGCCGGCCGAACCAACCATAAGGCTCGCCACATGCGAAAGAATTCCCTGTTTCTCCTCGGTACGGTTGCAGGCGTCTGCCTCACCCTTGCGTTCAGCGGGCCACAGGGCGCGCATCTTGTTGCCGTGGCCAAGGCGAAGGTGGAAGGCGACGTCTATTCGCAGCTCAATCTGTTTGGGGACGTGTTCGAGCGGGTCAGGACCGACTATGTCGAGAAACCGAACGATTCCCTGCTGGTCGAGGGCGCAATCAACGGCATGATCACCTCGCTTGATCCGCATTCCCGCTACATGAATGACGAAGCCTGGCACGAAATGCAGGAGACGACCCGCGGCGAGTTCGGCGGGCTCGGCATTGAAGTCACGATGGAAGATGGTTTCGTCAAGGTGGTCGCGCCGATGGATGACACACCGGCAGCCAAAGCCGGAATTCTGTCCGGCGATTTTATTTCCCAGATCGACGAGGACAACGTGCAGGGCCTCACGCTGGAGCAGGCCGTCAACAAGATGAAAGGGCCGGTCGACACGAAGACCAAGTTGACCATCCTGCGTAAAGGCAACGATAGCCCGATCTACGTAACGCTGACGCGTGAAATCATTCACGTGAAGCCGGTCAGCTTCCGGACCGATGGCGGCGACATTGGCTATATCCGGATCTCTTCTTTCAGCGAACAGACCGGGGACGACCTGAAGAAGGCCGTCGCAGACATCGCCAAACAGATTCCGGCGCAGGGCCTGGCCGGCTACGTGCTTGATCTGCGCAACAATCCCGGTGGCTTGCTCGATCAGGCTGTCTCGGTCTCGAGCACATTTTTGGCGCGCGGCGAGGTGGTATCGACCCGGGGACGGCGGCCGGAGGAGACCCAGCGCTTCTCCGCCCATGGCGGTGACCTCACCAAGGGCAAGCCGCTGGTGGTTCTGATCAACGGTGGTTCGGCTTCGGCCTCCGAGATCGTTGCGGGCGCACTCCACGATCACAAGCGGGCTACGTTGATCGGCACGCGTTCGTTTGGCAAAGGCTCGGTCCAGACCATCATCCCGCTGGGTGGAGGCCATGGTGCGCTGGCGCTGACGACGGCACGCTATTTCACGCCGTCCGGACGATCGATCCAGGCGCAGGGTATTCTGCCGGACATCGAAATCCTGCAGGACATTCCGGACGACCTGAAAGGGCGAGGCGAGTTGAAGGGCGAGGCTTCGATGCGAGGGCATCTTTCTGCCGAGGGCACCGAACAAACAGGCTCGCAGTCCTATGTCCCGCCGGTCGAGAAGGACGACAAGGCGTTGGCGGCCGCTTACAGCGTGCTGCGCGGCGTCACCATCAATGCAGGCGGCCCTGCTGCCGTATCCTCGAAATCATCAGTGCCCAACTAGTGGAATGAATTTGACATTCGCGACCCGCTTGCCCGCGCACGCGACAAACGAATGTCAAATTCAAATCTCACGAGAGACCTCGGACCACTAGAGGCGCAAGGCGCAGTCGCGCTCAGGCGACCGCGGCCGGTCGGTTGCGGCTGAGCAGGATTTCCCGCACCGCTTCCGCCGGCTTCGGGGCGCTGAAGAGGTAGCCCTGCATTTCGGTGCAGCCAAGCCCGCGCAGCAATTGCTGTTGCCGCTCCGTTTCCACGCCTTCTGCGGTTGTCGTCATATGACGGGCGGCGGCGATGTTGACCACCGCCTGCACGATCGACGATCCGCCCGCTTCGGCGAGATCGTTGACGAAGCAACGGTCGATCTTGATCTTGTCGAAAGGGAAACGCTGCAAGTAGCTCAGCGATGAATAGCCGGTGCCGAAATCATCAAGCGCAATCCGCACGCCGATACCGCGAAGCTGATGCAGGATTTCGAGTGCGGCATCGTCATCGCGGATCAACACGGCTTCGGTGATTTCCAGTTCGAGCCGGTGCGCCGGCAGGCCGGAGGCGGCGAGCGCCGAGACGATCTTGAGCGCGAGCGTGCCGCTCTTGAACTGAACCGGTGAGACGTTGACGGCGAGGTTGATCCCCTCGGGCCAGGTCGTGGCCTCGTGGCAGGCCTTGGTGAGGACCCATTCTCCGAGTTCGTTGATCAGTCCGGTTTCCTCGGCAATCGGGATGAATTCGGCCGGCGAGATCATTCCGCGCTCGGGATGACGCCAGCGCAGCAGCGCTTCGCAGCCCGTGATGCTGTCGTTCTGAAGGCTGAGGCAGGGCTGGTAGTAGATTTCGAGCGCTTGGTCGGTGATTGCCTTGCGCAGATCGATTTCGAGTTGCCGGCGCGCCCTGACATGCTCGTCCATCGCAGGTTCGAAGAAACGCCAGGTGCGGCGGCCGGCCGATTTGGCGGCATACATCGCAAGATCGGCGTTCTTGAGAATCTGATCGAGGACGGCGCCATGCTGGGGAGCGAGCGCCACACCGATGCTGGCGTCGCAAGTCAGCTGGTGGCCCAGACAGTCATAGGGCGCGCGGATCGCCTCCAAAGCCCGCGTGGCGAGGTCTGCGACCTCGTCTGGATCCTTTACGCCGGTCTTGACGATGGCGAATTCATCGCCGCCCAGCCGCGCGACGAAATCGGCGGTGCCGATGCACAAGCCCAGCCTTCTGGCGACAGACTTCAACAGCTCGTCGCCGATCATGTGGCCGAGCGAGTCGTTCACGCTCTTGAACTCGTCGATGTCGATATACAGCACGGCCAATTGATGCGTCGCATTGGCCCGGCCAAGTTCCTGCCGTAACCGCTCGTGGAACAGCGCGCGGTTGGGCAGGTCGGTCAGCGCGTCGTAGTGGGCCAGATGCCGGATCTGCTCTTCGGCGCGCATGCGCTCGGTAATATCCTCGTGCGTGGCGAGCCAGCCGTTTTTCAATGGCTGATTGACGATCTGGATCAATCGCCCATCGCCGGTTTCGAACGTATTGCGAGTTGTCTTGCCGACCGCCACGTTGCGCCGGACGTTCGAGATAAAACCTTCGACGTCGCCCTTGAACGAGCCGACCTTCTTTCGATAGAGCAGGAGGTCGCGGAAGCTGAGACCGGCCTTCACGATGTGGGGCGATAGCCCGTACATCACGATATAGCGCTGGTTACAGACCACAAGCCGCTCGGAAAAGTCATAGAGCAGGAGGCCTTGCGACATGTTGTTGATGGCGGTGTCGAGGCGCTGCTTTTCCGTCCGGTGTTGTTGAAGCAGCTTTCGAACGAAAAGAACCAGCATCGCCGCAATGGCGATAGCAGAGAAGATCGCCACAAGGATCAGGAACCGGGTCTGCGCCTGCCAATCGGCCAGCGCCGCATCGACCGTCATGCTTGCGACGATTGAAATCGGAAAACGTTGCAGGGAATTGACCGATGCCAATCGCTCCTGTCCGTCGATCGGACTGGTCAGCCGCAGGGAGCCGCCGTTCGAGAGCGACATATAGGCGTAGACGTTGGAGGCACGGATATTGGAGCCGATCATGTGCTCGATATGCGGATAGCGCGCCAGCAGCACGCCGTCGCGCCGGTACATCGAAATCGCCGCGCCTTCCCGCAGGACGACGGAGGCAAAGTATTTCTCCAATGTCGCCGGTACGATCGTTCGCGTGACCATCCCGACAAACTCGCCGTTCCGCCCGGTCAGCCGATGGGCGATAATGGTTGCCCATCCACCGGTGATGCGGCCCCGCACCAGTTCGATCTGAATTGGCGTCGCCTCACTGCCCGACTTAAGAGCGTTGAAATAGGCGCGGTCGGAAACCTTGACGTCGGGGACCGGCCAGACTTCAGAGGAATTGATGAGCTCGCCGTTCGCATCGAACACGCTGATGCCGGCTGCATCCGAATAGGCGCTGACCTTCGTGCGAAGCTCTTCGTGCCATTCGAGCGTGGAGAGTTGCCCTCTCAACATCTCGGAGCTCATGCCGCTCGCGTGGATGCGGGTTGAGATGTCCTTCAGGACGAGCGTGAAGTCTTCGATCTGCTGGTCGAAATGCCGGGTAATGAGCTGTACGGTATTTTCAAGCTCGCGTTCGTTGCTGCTCAACGCGCGTTCGCGAAAGTTGTCGACCATGATGACGGTGCCGATCGCGATCGCCACGATCAGAAAGATGCCGCCGCCGATCAGCCAGCGGATTGGACCGCTGGATAGAAAAGCCTTCATGTCGAAGGAGCTGCTGTCGTCTGCCGTCATTCGCGATCGCCACCACATGCGAGCGCCGGCCATTTCCCCCGTGCCGGCCCAACACCGTTACAACAGCGGTATGGAAGTGAGGTTAGCAATCGGAGTTAACCGTCGGTGAATTTAACCGGTCTGATTGTCCGCAAAGAGAAATTGCCGGCGGCAGATCCATTGCGAACCGGGCTCAGCACAAAATTCTCGACGAAATTTGCTGGGAATAACCGGTCGCTGGCGTTCAGCTTTCGGCGCGGTAGTGGCCGGACTTTCCGCCTGACTTCTCGAGCAGGCGAATGCCCTCGATGCGCACGCCGCGCTCTACCGCCTTGATCATGTCGTAGATCGTGAGACAAGCGACCGAGACGGCAGTCAACGCCTCCATCTCGACCCCGGTCGGACCCGTTACCTTGACCGTGGATTGAACCCGGCAACCGGGAAGCCCGGGGTCGGGTGAAATGTCGAGCGTCACCTTCGATAAAGCGAGCGGGTGGCACAGCGGAATGAGTTCGGAGGTGCGTTTGGCCGCCATGATGCCGGCGATCCGCGCCGTCGCCAGCACGTCGCCCTTCTTGGCGTTGCCTGAGGTGATGAGGTCGAGTGTTGCCTTGCTCATGACGACGCACCCTTGCGCAACCGCCGTCCGCTCGGTCGCGGGCTTTGCGGATACGTCGACCATCCGCGCTTCGCCTTTGGCGTCAATATGGGTGAGGGCAGGTTTGGCTGGCGGTCTCGCCATGTTCTAAGGTTCCGATTCCGAAGTTCGCGTGATATTGCGGCAATCTAAATTCGCCGCACCGCACTAGCTGGCCTTTGTCGCTCTGTCCGCACCGTCACGCGCGAGCAGCGCGCGCGTGGCCACCGCGACATCGGTC
>CAWGOW010000006.1:0-10546 GCA_963824305.1 uncultured Alphaproteobacteria bacterium | reverse complement strand
GGTGGGCGCGTTACGCGCCGCAAATCTGGGTCATTCCGTTGATAGCAATTACCCCTGTTGGCAAAGCGGAAAGCAGGAATCTGCGCCTCGCATCATGGGCCGTGCTTCTGATCCTCATTGTAAATGTCGCCGGAATCGCGTGGTTCAATTTCCGAGCGAACGTCAAAGCCACGCGGGAGACCGCGGAGAGTCTTGACGACCTTCGATTGCACGCCCCATTCAAAGCATCTTTCGGCCTTTTCCGCTCGAACCGTTTCCGCCTTCAGGAAGCGGGAATCCCGTTCGTCGAGGACGAAGGACATCTGACATGCGATCCCGAGGTTAAAGAGAATGACGATCTGTGCATCGAACGCTGAGACGGCAGACGCCCGGTAAACGCGAAGCCACACTGTGTATCGGTAGTGAAGCAATTAAGCAAATCAAAGTGAAGGGGAAAAGCGCCGGCGCCCATTTTCCGTTATGATTCAAATTCGAAGGCTGCCGGATGCGTCTTGTACTGATCTCTGATACCCACGGTGCTCACAGCCGAATCGGGCCGCTGCCGGAAGGCGACGTGCTCGTTCACGCCGGTGATTTCATGAATGCGGGTTACGATCCGCAAGAGGTTATTTCATTCAATCAATGGCTCGGCCGACAACCGTTCAAACACCGCCTCATATGTGCGGGCAATCATGACCGGCTGTTTCAGAACCGGCCGGAAGAAGCTTGTGCTCTTCTTTCCAACGGAATACGAAACGATCTCTCCTGTCTCGGCCGGTAGATGCGCCAATCCAGTTTCCTCGGCAAGGCGCCGACCGACGGTATCGAGCTCGCGGCTGCGGAGTGTTTGGACCAGGTTGCGGCCGAGCGTGACCTTGTCTCCATCCCGCCGGGCAAGCCCCTGCTCTGCCAAAGCGTCGATCCTCCGGTCGAGCGCGGCGCGGACTTCGGCACCGAAGCCGCCGCGTGAAAGATCGGCAGGTTCGCGGGCGACCAGGCCGCCGGTCGAGCCAAGTGGCGCCTTCCGCCGCGACCTGCTGGTCGAGATTGAGGTCCGAGCGGACGGCGAGCGCAATGCGCTGCCGGCCCCTGGTATCCTCGAAGCGCCGCAGTTCCACGATCCCACCGGTCGGACCGTCGCCGGTCGCATCGATGTCCGGGAGCTTGAGGTGATGCACCCGCCCATCAATCCCGTCGACGACGGCGAACGCCGTGCCGCGGAGCTCGTCATCAAGCCCGCGGGCTATGAGACGGCCGATCACGGGTTCGCCATGGCTTTCGCCTTCGAGCGCCCAGGAAAATGGCGCGCGCTGTGCGCCGTCTTTTGCAAGGCTCTTGTGCAACCGCTTGATGATATCGCCGCGCTCCCCAAGCGCACGCAAGCGTGGTTCCGCATCCTCGGCAAGAACCCATCGCGCCGGAGCCGGCTGGCTCAGCAAGCCCCAATCGCTCGAGCGTCCGCATCCGACCAATCCGGAGTCTCCCGCAACGGGTCGCGCGCGGTGTCGCGCTCCGGCCGAAGATCCACCACCCCCTCCGCCCCTCTCGCTTCCCGGGCAATCACCTGATCGAGTTTCGTCCAGCGTTCAGCGGTCACCTCCGCCTCAAGACCCCGTTGGATCTCCAGCTCCGATCGCGGGCCTAGCTCGCGCGTGACGAGGTCACCAGCGCGGGCGCGCAAGCCCTTGCCGATATAATCGCGGCTGATGACGAGGTCAGAGCCATCATCCGCGCGGCCACGCACGAGGATGTGGATATGGGGATGCTCGGTATTCCAGTGGTCGACCGCGACCCAATCGAGCTGCGTACCAAGATCACGCGAGGCCTGATGCATGAGTTCGCGGGTAAAGCTCCGCAGGCTTTCCAACTCGCTCGCATCATCCGGCGAGACAATGAACCGGAAATGATGCCGGTCGCCTTCGCAGCGCTCCGTGAAAGCCCGGCCGTCTGCATCGTCCCCGGCCGCATCGAAGAATTTGCCGGGCGAGCCATCGCGGGTGACGCCGTCCCGCTGGAGATACCCGATATGGGCTCGCAGTGCCGCAGGCGACCGCATCCGACGTACGACGCGCGCCTTGACCACGGCGCCACGGGCGCGATTGCCGAGTAACCGTGCCGCGGCAAGGCTCGCCGCACGGCCGCGCCCGAAAGATCCGCCCTTCTTAATTCCCCCGCGCGAGAGACCGCCGGCCTTCTGTGCGGCTTTGAGGGCCTGCGCGAGAAACGACTTTGCCTTGGGCGCGCGCGTCGAACGGATACGGCCTGGACGGATACGCAGATCGTCGTTGCGACTCATCGCAGTCACCCTAGGGTGAAGAAAACTGAGGAAGAACAGCGGCCTAGTAAAAATGGCAAGTTGTGTGAGACCTTCGCAATGTTCGGAGCAAGGTTGAAATTGCTGGCATATCCCAACCAACCGACCGGCCGCACCTTGCGGCTTTTATCCTGCCCTCCTCGGTTGCTGGTTCCGAGGGCCCAACTCCCAAGCCAACAGACACTCGGTACTCGCGGCGATTTGCGACAAAATGCAGGACGGGTCATTGCGGCGGATCATCCAATAGCGCCTGCCCGAACGCGTCGGCTGGCGGCCGATTCATTGCGAAAGAGCCGCCGCGGCTTTGCCAATTGACTTGCAAAGCCCCCCACTGGTTGCGAGCGAAGCGAACGCTTGCGATAGCGATCGTTACCCGGAGGGCCGAGACACCTGTAGGGTGGCTCGGTGAGGAGCGAAGCGACGAGTAGAGCGCGGGCCGAAGGCATCGCCCGTATGCCAGCACGTCAATATCGCACTCCTCCGCGAACTCTTGCAGCGTGAGCGAGGTTCCTTCAGTAGCAAACCCGAAAGTCGTTTCGAGTGCATATCGAAGGTCCATCACGGAGCACCCGCCCGCTCAACAAACAGGGGAGCCTCCCGCCAAGGAAGTGGACGACTTCCGTCAGTTGCCGCATGTTCACCCTGCTCGTTGTCCAGCAACGGTGTGACCGCCGCGACGTAAGCCGTCGTTTCGGATGGAAGCGGCTTTCCTGTTACGAGGTGTTGTTCATATCGTAACGGACCTGCATGGTAGGCCGCAAGAAAGCCTGCCGAGCCGAAACGATCGTGCATTTCACGGAGATATGCTGCACCCGCCATGATGTTGTCGTGCGCGTCAAAGGGGTCAATGCCCAAACCGTATCGGACGCTCAATTCAACCCAGGTGCCTGGCATGATTTGCATCAGCCCGAGAGCGCACTTCGGCGATACGGCTCGCCCATCTCCTGCGCTCTCAAACTGCATGACTGCGCGAATCCATTGCGCGGGAATTGCAAATCGACGGGACGCCTCGGTGATAAAGGGTGCAAAAGATTCGAAGCCAGACGCACGGGTCGAACGCGACCTCGGTACTGGCGGTTCACCACCTGCCCTTGCGTCAGACAACAACGCCGTCGCCACGAGCGCGCCGGAAAGAAGGATTCCGAAACGAAGGAGCCGATGGCCCGCCGTCACGCTCGCGGCCGTCCTGAGCGAGGCGAACCTGCGCCGGCCTAGGGGCCGCGCGGGCGTCTCATTCCACGCGATCGCCGTCACAGGCCAGTCGTGTATAGGAGAACGCGGCTGCGCTCGTCTGAACAGGGAAAAGACGGAAGGTTCGGATTGAGCGATCACGTTCACTCCTCTCTGGTCCACATAGGCAGTGCTTTGCCGATGACGGACGATTGGGGGACAAGCCCAAAGTAGCGGCCGTCCAGGGAGTCTTCCGACTGCCAGTTCATGAGAAAGACCTCGTCCGCGCCAACGACGCGACACCCCTGCCAGACCGGCAAGGGACGCCCGCGTCTGTCGCGCGACAACGCTTCTCCCATCTCGATCGCATCGACGGATATCGTCAGCCCTTTCCTGCAGACCGTTTGTCCAGGAAGCGCCAGCACGCGCTTGAGCATGGGGACGCCGATCGGCAAGTACGCCGTTCAGATCGAGAAATGTCGCAAGCGGTTCGGGCGGTCGGACCGCCACCAATTCGGTGACCACGAGTCTCCCGACCGGCTGCACCTGGTAGAGACCGATCGGAACGCTCTTCGAGGCATTCCAAATGTAAGCTGGCGTTGCCTCTCCTATCGTCGACACGACGAGGGCAACGGCTCCGAACGTCATAGCAATTGTCGTCAACCGGCCTCTCATGGAGCAATCCTTTGCCGACGTAGCCAAGCCTGATGGCGCGCACGGGTGTAGGGCCGCGGCGTCTCGTTCACGGACAAGCGGTTGTGGACGTGGTGCCAATAGTCGGGCGCGACATCGGCCGGATCGATGTCGAGCGCCTCGACAGCATCGATCAATTGCAGCACCCGTTCGACCTTTGGCCAGCCGGACAGGCGCAACAAGAATGTCCCCGCCTGGATTGATCCAGGGCACCGTCGAATAGCGTTGTCCTGGTGTCGCTGCGCGCAAGATGTCGATGCGGGATTGGACCGTTCCGAAGTCGTTGGATGTCCAGCGCACGAAGGCGAAGATGCTGCCTGGCGCAAAGGACAGAACGCCGGCGATTGCGATCCACGACTTGCTCGGAAACCGGACGGCCAAATCGCACGCGGTTCTCAATTCGCTTTTCGAGCCACAAGATCTCAACCGTCGTGAGGTTTTCAGTCACGATGTCTCTCCTTGCTGTTGCTGACACGCCAGGCGTCGAAAGCGGATGGATCGTTGTTTTTGGAACGGAGCTAAAAGCAGACTGCCGCGAGCGAGGATCGTTGGATTGCCGTGTTGGGGATTTGCCCTTCGGACAAATTCGCGGCCTGCACAGCGTATTGGCGCGAGCCATGCCACCGATCGCATATCGCCGGGCGGCGCCGGATGATGAGGTCCGTTAGAAGGGAATCCGAAGGATTCCCTGTTAGTACAGTTACGAAGTCGAGAAGATGTTGTGCGGCAGTACCTTAGTTGCGATTCCGGTCCCCGATAGCACGAGGATCCGGTCCCTGATGGCACGAGAGTTGTGGTCCCCGATAGCACGAGAGAATTCACAGGTTATCCCCTGGGTGAGGTACGAGCCCGCGCTTTCGCAGCCGCTCCGCGAACGGATCGATCGCGATTGGCGCAAAGTTCAGTCGCTCCGCGCCATTTGGATCCTGCGTGATGACGAGTTCGTAACCCGGCAAAGTTTGCCGGCGCACGATCTGGCGCAGATCGTAAGCAAAGTGCTTGACTGGCGATAAGCTGCCGGACTTGGCGTGGAGGTGCACGACATCGAAACTCCAGCCGCCGCCCTGGCGGCCGCCGTGCTTGCGCACCAGGCGATAAAGCCAGCGCTCGAGCCCGCCGGTGAGGTCGAAATACCCGCGGTCGATTGTCAGCACGAGCGCATCGTTCAGGACGCCGGTGTAGAACCAATCCGGCAGGATCAGTTCAAGTCCTCTGGCGTGACCGTGCGCATCGGCGGTCTCCTTCCATTCATTGATCCAGGAGAAGCGATGCCGCCGCCGTTCCGTCGGTTGGCGGATCGACGTCATCACGGTTGTCGATTGCAGCCGGTCAAGTGCAGCCTTGAGGCGATCGTAATCCCGCACGCTGGTGCCGCGGCCGACGAAGGTCAGGATTTCGTAGGGTGTTGCGGCCATCAGACGTGATGTCTTCAGACCGGCATCGCGGGCCTCAACGATCTGCGAGGCAGCCCAGATCAGAACATCCGCGTCCCAGATAGTCGCCATGCCATGTTCGGGCACGGCTTCGACGCGAATGAGAATGGTCCCCGCGCGGAAATCGATCGGGACGATCCGTTTGGACTTCGCCAACGAAAAGAAGGGATAGGCCATCAGATCCTGAGCATCGCGTGCGGCCAGGTCGCCCGGCAGTGCACGGAACAGATCCAGCTGATCGCGCTCCGAACGGCGCCACCCTTGTGCAGAGGACTTGCTCTTCGACATGGTCAGCGCCGCTCCTTCCCTGCATAGGGCGCGGGCGCATGCCGTTTTGCCGGCAGCACGGTGCCGGCGCCGGGATCGCTGGTCGACGTCTTGGTGCCGCGGTCGGCCCACGCCTTGAGGTCGTCGAGCGCGTAGACGACGCGGCCGCCGATCTTTCGGTAGGCAGGGCCGGTGCCGTAGGTCCGGTGCTTTTCCAGGGTGCGGCCGGAAAGGCTGAGGAATCGCGCGGCTTCGGCGGTGCGCAGGTATCGCGGCGGCAGGCCGGCGCTCTGATCGGACATCTGAAAAGCTCCGTGGTCGTCTGGAGCGCCAGCGAGGTCGCCGGCGCATCGACGGGCACCATGGCGGAGCAAGGCCTCGAAGGGGGATGCCGAAGACGAGGGGGTATAAGTTTCGATACCCCTCGAAACTCGTCTATTTCTTCTGAGATGGCGGACGCAGCAACGCGCGATAGCCGCCACGGATCAGCGCTAAGCCGCTTTGAACCAGGCGAATGGTCCGGTTGCGCAAATCGTGGGTTCTCCAATCGTGCTCTGTGACACGCTTGGCGCCGAACAGGACTTCCGCTATTTCGCGGTAGGTGCTGCCGTCCATCCGCGCGTCGAGCGCGCGCAGCGCGAGTGTGAGCCGCCGGCGACGCTGCGGTGAAAGCGCATGCAGCGGCGCTCCCTGAGGCCTGCGGTTAAGGGCTCGCCACAAGCGCCGGCCTGCATCCGCGCGGAACTCGAAGTCTCGATCCAACGGAAGTTCAACGGCATAGCTGACGGCAACGATGGGTGCTTCTTTCAGCCAAACGCGATGCTCAACCCCGCGCAGATGCAACACGGCGTGCCAACCATCAGGGCCCTGGCGCAACTGCCCCTCGCGCAACTCGCTGAGATCCAGACTGGCGTGCGAATGCGGGCCCACCAACAACGCGGGCCGCACCGGCACAACCGTCGGCAGAATCTCCGGCGCCCAGAAGATTGTCTGTTCGAGAAAGGATTGATCGGGATCAGCTACGAAAAGCCAACCCCCAACGGGCGCGAAACTCCGCGGTTACGGTGAGACTGGCTGGCAAGGCATTCAAATGATCGCGGCGAAAGTCCGGGTTACGGCGCAGACACTCCCACGCGAAGCCGGTCATTTCGGCTTCTTCAACGCGGTCGTAGTAGTCGTCTGACGATCTCCAGTTGAACTTCGACATTTGCGTCCCCATCGCACTACAAGATTGCGGCGCGATATTCCTGAGGAGCAATAGTTGCAGGAAGTCCCTGATCATGCATCGCGTGATGCAGCAAATCGAACGCAGACATCAGTGCAGTAGATTTTTCTACAACGCGGCGAATTGGGAGTTAAAGATTTGGATTTGATGCGCCGCCTCGCAAAAGGTGACGGTATCCATGCTCTGTCATCCATTTGGCGCGGGTGAGGTGCGTGTCAAACGCGCGTCTTGCCCGATCATGCTCAAGCTTCGGATCAATATGCAGTACGAGTTGCGCCACCTCGCGCCAATCTGCCCCTTCCGCGTCCGCATCGAGAATTCGCAAATACGTTATAATATGTTCCTCGTCGTATGCCGTGAGGACGGCATCCGCCGGCGCAACGTCGGCAACGTCGGGATCTTGAGGGGGCGTCTTCATGATACGGTCAGGGCCTTAGTTCTGACAAACTCTAATATCGGAGCCGCCCCCATCGAAAGGGGGCCCAGATTAAACTTTGGTGAGCAACTCGCGCCCTCAACATTTTGTAGAGAATACTCCGTGGTGAAATACTCTACAAGAGCATGGCTTCTCGCGTATGCAAATACGCGAGATATTGGCAATCAACTTGAGGAAGCTAAGACAAGCCCGCGGCCTGTCGCAGGAAGAGTTGGCGCATCGCGCCGAGATTGACCGAACCTACATCAGCTCGCTCGAACGAAATGTCTATGCGGCCGGCATCGACGTGGTCGAGCGCCTGGCGCACGCTTTGGGCGTTGAGGTCGCCGACCTGCTGACGCGCCCTACGGCGCCTTCGAAAAAGAAGCGGGTCCCGCGAGCAGACTGACAACTCGATGCCTTGCCGCGTCGGGTCTTTATCTTAATCGCAAAAAGAGCCCCGCCCGAGTTAGCTCGGGCGGGGTCTCGGTTGGAGTGGGCGCTCAGTCGCCGTTCTTCCGCGGCCGCGACCAGAGCAGGGTGTAGCCTTCACCACCTTCGTCGTCGAACAGGTTCGCGTAGATCGGCGCGTTGAAGGACGGATCGTCGAGCTTGAGCGAAAGGTAGTCGCGGCCCTCCTCGGAGCGCTTCGACCAGGCGGCACCGATCTCGGCCCGGCCCACGTAGATGCGGTGGCTGGGAGCGTTTTCGTTGGAGCGGCTGGTTTCTGCGACGATGCGGACGCCCTTGGCCTGCAGGCTCAGGGTGACGATCTCGCCCTGGAAATCGTTGCCGACCTTCTTGAAAGAACCGATGGTAGCCATGTCACTTCTCCTGTTGTGTTTCGAGCCCGCGACCACCGCGGCCTCGATGGCGATCTACAGGCCGAGGACGATCGGCGACGCACCCGCTTGCGGGCCGCAGCGTAGCGGAGGACGCTGTCGTAGAGACTTTCTTGCCTCGCGAGGAATGGGCGTTAGCCCAGGGGAAGAAAGTCTCGAGCGACGGCGTTGCGGCTCAGACGATCGAGGCGCAGCCGGTCTTCGGCCAGATCGAGCCATCAAAGAGGCCACGTGCGTCCGCGTGCTGAACCGCAATGTCGGGAGAACGACTTGGCGTATCTCGGTTTGAATACGCAAGAAGTCGAAATGATTTAGCGTAAGGAAAGAAACGACCTGCAGGAAACGGCGGTATTGCAAGCCGACACATAGCCCGACGGCAGCGCTTCACCATCGCATCTATGTGGGCTGGGCCGAGATGACACCGCCTCGAGACGCCGTAAAACGGAACACTACTACGTTTCGCTCAAACTTGATGATCCGTCCTTCAACGCGCCGATCTATGGAAACTTCGGTCGAGTAGACGTTGCTACGAGGGACTATCCGTCGCGCGTAGCGGCCGAAAGAACTGCGTGAGGCGCACTCTGCACGAGCCCTGCCCGTCTGCAACGGGCGGGGCTCCGCGAAGACGGTCAATCGTGTCCACGCCGTACCACCGATGACAAGCGCGCCGAGGCAAGCGAAGACCTCGCGCCAGGCCGAGCGATGGCACCCCGACCTGCGACATCGCGAGAACGACGTGATAGCCGGCAATGGCGGCAGGGATGGCGAACGCCGCCGCAATCGACTGCACGCAATATCAGAGACCGCGTCATTGCGAATGCGGTTTGACCGATTGCAAGTGTCACCGCGCCGGCGGCAATGCCAACGAGCGGCGCGCCGAGCATGCCGGCGCCACTATGGAAGGCCATCATGCCAGCATTCACGGCGACGAAGAACGGCAGCGCGTATACCGCCAGCGCGAAAATCAGCCAGCAGAACAAGCCGAGGCCAACGGTGTTGAGAACAAGTCCAAGGGCGAGCATGGTGGTGGCTCCCTATGCAAAAGTATGAGGGTCGCGCCTTCCACCACCACCGCGGCGCAGTTTTGGACATAAAGTCGAAACTTGGCGGAGTTGCGGCACTGCAACTCCGCCTTGGTGGTTGGAAGACGGCAAGTCGGCGCTTATGCGTCGCCGAATTTCCAAACGGCAATGCCGAGCCGCTTTGCCTTGTCGGCGAGATTGTCCTGGATTCCCGTGCCCGGGAAATGCATGACGCCAATCGGCAGCAGTTCAAGCATGGCGTCGTTGCGTTTGAACGGTGCCGCCTTGGCGTGCCTAATCCAGTCAGGTTTGAAGGCGATCTGTGTCACCTTCCGCTGAGTGGCCCATTTGGAGGCGATCAGTTCGGCGCCCTTTGGCGACCCACCGTGGATCAGGACCATGTCGGGATGCTTGGCTTGGACCTTGTCAAGGCGATCCCAGATCAGGTGGTGATCGTTGAAGTCGAGGCCACCTGTGAGCGCGACCTTTGGTCCGGGCGGTAGCATGACCTCGGTCTCCGCGCGGCGCTTGGCTGCGATGAAGTCCCGCGAGTTGATCATTGCCGCGGTCAGCGAGCGGTGGTTGACCAGCGATCCCGATCGGGGGCGCCAGGACGAGCCGGTGTGGACCTCAAAGCGTTCGATGGCCAGATCACGGAAGAGTTCCAGACAATTGCGGCGCTCGATCATCGTGATGCCTTCGGCCGTCAGGCGCTCGAGTTCGACCGATCGTACCTCCGAGCCATTCTGCTCACGCTGGCTCCTGCGTTGCGCCTGTTCGTTATTGTCGAGTTCGCGTTCAATCCGATCAACGGCACGATGGAACAGGTTGACCGTGGACCAGAGCAGATCCTCAAGGTCCGGTTCAAGCCGGGTGTCGCTGAGGGTCGCAACCAGGGCGTCGAAGATGTCGGCGACCGCACCGGTGATCATCTTGCCCTCCGGAAGCGGTCTCGGGTCGGGCTGGTCGTCGTATGGACGGTAGCCGAAAAGCTGCAGTTCACTGAGAACGTGGTCGGTTGGGGATGAAGCGTGCGTCAGCTCGATGTCGTCATGATCGGTCATGGGAAGAGGTCCTTTGCCGGATAGGCCGCGCCCTCGCGGCCTTCGTGGCGATCACTTGACGGCGGGCGGAACGGGCCAGAACCCGAAGCGAAGCGGCGGGCCGAAGCGCAGCGGAGGATGGC
>CAWGOW010000005.1:0-1556819 GCA_963824305.1 uncultured Alphaproteobacteria bacterium | reverse complement strand
ATTGTAGTTTAGCTCTGACACA
Source organism: uncultured Alphaproteobacteria bacterium (assembly GCA_963824305.1). Classification (GTDB taxonomy): domain Bacteria; phylum Pseudomonadota; class Alphaproteobacteria; order Rhizobiales; family Xanthobacteraceae; genus Bradyrhizobium. The sequence continues at coordinate 1,556,797 of CAWGOW010000005.1, read as the reverse complement.
ACGTGGATTGCTGAAGGGATACGTAATTCTTTCCTTGCAGCGCTGATGATGGCGAACCGCTTCGGTCTCAACTCTACAGGAGCCTATTTGCTCTCGGGTGCGGCCTTCGGCTTTCTTGCGCTTTGGCTGGGCGGGGCCGCTCGAAGTCACGAACGCTCGGCCTAGCCCTGGCAAAAAGCTCTGGTGCGCCGGCTGCTTTTATGGGGTAAACGTCCGGCCGTCAGCAAATCAATGCCTGTGAGTATCGATGGTCCTGAAGTCATGTATGTTGAAAGCTGCGACCCGGCTCAGCGCCTATGCTTTCAATGACGATCCTCTCACGGCAGCGGGCAACAAGGTTGCCTTGGTGCTGGCAGGCGATCTTCCATTTTATCCGCTCTACGTGGTCAGCCTCGCCGGACGCGAGGGTATGCCGGCGCTGCTCATGACGCTATTCGCATTTCCGGTTTTCGGACTGGTCCCTGCGATCGCGCGTCGTCACCCCTTGCTTGCCCGGGTAACACTATCTCTAGCCGGATGGATCAACACGGTGTTCTGCACCTGGCTGCTTGGCGAAAGATCAGGCACGGAGCTATTTCTGATCCCCTGCATTACCCTCGCCAGTCTCCTGTTCGGCGCAGGCGAGCGTTTGTGGATGCTTCTCTTGGCTGCGCTTCCGCTAAGTGCCTATATCTTTTTGCACGGACAATATGGAAAGCCGCCCCATATTTATCCGGATGACGCCTATGGCGCCCTGTTATCGATGAACGCAATCAGCGTTGGTACGCTATCGATCTTCCTCGGAATCGTTTTTTCAGGGCTCTATGCTGAGCCGTCGAAGCGCTCGAACTAACGAAGTCATTCGAGCGGCTTCGATCGGCAAGGTTGCCCGATTTCGGCATTCTGAAAATCTTAAGGAGCTATAGATCGGTCACTTCCGATAGATCATCGACACAAGAAGCGCAGTCGAGAAATCGTCGTCTCGAAAATATGCGCTGCGTGAGATAAGCACTGGAATTCCAGCGCATGACGCCGCAGCCAGACCGAGGCCGGAATCCTCAATCGCGAGGTACTCCGAAGCGGCCAGTTTAATCGGGACAGAACTTCCAAATAGACGTCTGGGGCCGGCTTCTTATTCAATACTTCGTCGCTGGCAACAATCGCCGCAAACGATTTTGCCCAGTCGTTACCTAATGCGGCCGCAAGCAACGCATCGATATTGCCGCGATAGGTCGTCGTTGCAATTGCCAAATGTTGATTGCGTTTCAGCGCTGCTGTCAACAGAGATAGGTGCCTCCGCCCGCCAGCTTCGAGTGGCGAGTTGACGATTTGGAACACGGCGCCAGAATTCGCCTCGCGGTTTCACCTTTTGCAAGTTTTTCGGTCCTGCAGTGATCCAATTCACGATCGGTCCCGTATGAATTGTGCAGGTATATTTCAAATCGCCCTGGCCCGATAGGCGCGGACAACGCCTCCTGGGAGCGACCGACGACATTACGCCAATTAGACGACCAGAAAGAGAGCTTATGAATTAATCACGCCCCATCATTGATCAGATGCGACGACCAACCGTGATGAGTTTTTCCAAGAGCGACTAAACAGATGACGAGAATGAGAGCATTGGGCCTTTTGATGATTGCTTTAGCTAGCACGACGCCAGCCTTTGCCAAGCAAGGGCAGAGGCCGACCTTCGCAAATGATAGTCGCGCTCATCGTCACTGGAACGACCGTCGGCATCCTGGGAAATCGGTTTATGCCACTCCGCGAACCCTGGATCGAAGCGATCCGACGCGGCCGGGCGGTAAAGACCCGTCGTTTAACCCTCCCCCGACCTAGGCGCTTGGCGGCGCTGTCGTTCTCGCATCCCCAGGCAATAACCACTTCAATGTTTTCACAACGGATACGAATCCGCCGTTGGGACGCGTCCTTGAACCGGTTTAAGCATGCTGCCACCGGCAATCTGAGGCGCTACCTTCATTGGCTTCGACTGACTGCTTAGAAAATCGTTGGGTGTTTCATGGCAAGCCGACGTTGATGACGGCGGCTGCCCATTTGAAACCGCTTACGTTGTGCACCCGTAACTAATTTTGATGCGGTGCTCCCGCTGACACATAAGCAACGTATCAGACGTTCAAATTCAATCCTGTTTGAGGAGATGAACATGAATAACCGTTTTCCACTTCTTGTCGTAGGGGCCTTAAGCCTGGCCGCCGTCACTGCTTTCGCAGCGCCCTCAGAGGCGCGAGATGGAACCGTTATGGTCGGTGGGGCCGCCATGTATCCGTCGAAGAACATCGTGCAGAACGCTGTTCATTCCAAGGACCACACGACGCTGGTAGCTGCTGTTAAGGCCGCAGGTCTAGTTGACACGCTTTCCGGCCCCGGCCCCTTCACGGTTTTCGCTCCAACCAATGCGGCATTCGGCAAGCTTCCCAAGGGCACCGTCGAAACTTTGGTGAAGCCTGAAAACAAATCTACTTTGACTAAGATACTCACCTATCACGTGGTGCCAGGAAAGCTCGAAGCCGCCGATTTGACAGACGGAAAGGTACTCACAACCGTCGAGGGCGAGCAACTGACGGTGAAAAATTCTGGCGGACGCATCTCGATCGTCGATGCAAAGGGAGATGTATCGAGGGTGACAATTCCCAACGTAAACCAATCAAACGGAGTGATCCACGTGGTCAACACGGTCTTGCTACCAGGCTAATTGACGCCAAGGTTTGCAAGGATCGCATAGCTCTTATCCCGGAGCCTCACTCCTTGCCGCTAGCGTCGCCGCCGGCATATGACGCGCGGCGACGCGACGGCATGAACCGACCTCGATGCTTTTTAATGAAGCTGCAACATTCCGCTCGTGCCGGCCAAAAACTCCAAATCGTTAAGGTGCCAAAGACGGCAACCAGGTCTTCAGATGCGGTTCTGGTTAGTTAACGATAAAGACCCAATCTGCCGACAGAAGGTACGCGAGAAAAATTGATATCGATACGCTCTTAATTGGGACTCTGCGATTGGCCACGGACACCGCAAGAGTGATCGTGTTCCATTGGAACGTGGATCCCAGTCGACATGATTGCGATCGATGGTACTTGGCACAATGGCATCTCACGCCCGCGGGCGATCAGGCTTTGCGGGAAAGATCGACGATTGCCTAGCGGAAGGATGAGACATCTCCACAGACGGCGGTCAATCCGATTTAGCGGTCGACGAGATCGTGAATGATCGGGCGCAGGGCATGCGGCGTGATCTCGAGGGTCGCCAGCGTTATCGGCAACTTGAACCGCCGCCGGCCCGCGCTGCCCGGGTTTAGATAGAGCACCCCAGCGACCTCATCGATCTTTGGAACATGGGAATGGCCTGATACGATTACGTCTATTCCAGCTGCGGCGGGATCGAACTGTAACGTCTTGAGATCGTGCAAAACGAAGATGGACCGTCCGGCGAGCTGGGCGCGCGCGGTCTCGGAAAACTCGAGAGCCCAATCCGCCGTATCCACATTTCCCTTGATAGCGGTGACCGGCGCTATTCGACCGAGGGCTGCGACGATGTCGGGGTTTCCAATGTCGCCACCGTGGATGATGTGATCAACGCCGGTTAGGAGACGCAACGCTTCCGGCCTCAACAGACCGTGCGTGTCCGAGATGACACCGATCCTGAATGACACTGTTGACGACCTACACCGTGCGTGACTGTCTATCGCGCGCGCCGCATCTCGTCCTGCCGCATGGGCATAGCATCGACCTGCGCGAATAGACGATCGGCAGAGAGGGGCTTGTCCGACGAAATGGCCGTATGGCCGTCCTTGCCGACCAAAAAAACCTGGAAGCGCCGGCCGTCCGCGGAGAGACGGGATCGGATCTGTCTAGAACGCTCGCTGTCGTCCAGCGCTTCGATCAGGATGATTGCCCGCTCGGACATGCCTTTGGCCGAAGATTCGTAGATCCTCCGCTGCGTTTCCGCGGTGGGGTCTCCAGCGGGCGCAACGACAACCAATACGCGGTTCTTCCAGTGAAATTCATTGAGGGGAGATGCGTTGCTTCCGTTAGTCATCGCGATCACTCCGAATAAGACCGATATCGCAAGGTTTCGATGTCTCATCTCTTGCTCTCACCTTTAGCTGGCTTCGCCATTGTGGTGGCGGAATGATAACCTCTCAAGATGCCGGATGATCCACGGGCGCCCGCGGGACGCAATATTTCGAGCCCGGCGGCATAATTCTAGTCTTAGCCCCAGCCGAGTTCGCAGCCAAACCCCGAGCGGTCTTCGATCGCGGATTCGGCGGGATCGTGGTAGAGAAAGGCGGTGCACCCGATCGTACGCGAGGGCAAGTCGTAAGTTCCCTAACCCCAGCCGGAGCCTCAGGATGCTCACCGACCGCCGGATTTTCCTTTCTATCATCGTTGGAGCGCTGGCTGCGCCTGCGCGGGCGCAAGCGCCTGCCATGAGCCGCATCACCGCGTTCGCGTTCCACTTTGACGGTCTGGACGGCAGCGACATCCGGCTAGCCGAATATGCCGGCAGGCCGATTCTGATCGTCAACACGGCGTCCCAATGCGGCTACACACCCCAATATGCTGGCTTGCAGGAATTGTGGAAGCGTTACCGCGACCGCGGCCTCGTTGTCATCGGCGTGCCGTCGAATGATTTCGGCGGCCAGGAGCCGGGCGGTCCCCACGAGATCGCCGAAACCGCCGTGAATCACTACGGTGCGAGCTTCCCGATCGCCGCGAAAGCGGTGGTCTCCGGCTCAACGCCCCACCCGTTCTACAAATGGGCTTCCGCCCAGCGCCCGCTCGATCGGCCGCGTTGGAACTTCCACAAATACCTGATCGGTCACGACGGCATGATCGCCGCAAGCTTCTCCTCCGAGATCGAGCCTACCAGCGTCAGCGTCATCACGGCGATCGAGAAGGAGCTCTTCGCGAGTGATGACGAATTGAGTCGGCAGCATCACGTCCCCGATCAATAGCCTGCGTCAACCTAGTGGCCGGAGTGCGAAAACCCGGCGGGTTAGCTTTAGTTTCGCCGATGACGGCCATCAAAGCAGAACCCGTTCAAACACCGAGCACGCCGAAGCGCGTGGTAGTCGTTTAGCTAGCCGCAGATCGCTCCCGAATATGCTGTGCTTGCTGTTTTATTTTTGCCAGCTAGTACCGTGCGCCAGCTTGTTGGTATTTCTGTTGGTATCGGCAACAATCAATGATGAAAATTATCTCAAATTCAAATGGTTGTGAGATTAGGCGATTGTCGGCCAGGGGCACCAGCCTGCTTCGCCCTTTTCAGGGCTTTGCGTGGCGCGGCCTTTTGCTTTCCCTGCTTCCGAAGGCGCAACCGCTTTCCGGCACGCGTCCATTCGATCGATGCTTCAATGCGGTCGCCGCAAGCAATGAAGGAATCTTAACGAATTCTGCCTACAGCGGAAGAGCATCCGACTTTGCCAGGGCTCTTCATGTCCGTTTCGTCCATTGACCGGGATAGCGACGCCGAAATGTTCGATCTGGCGCCGGTTTCGCTCTGGCTCGAGGACTACAGCGGGGTTCGCGCGCTGTTCCAGGAATGGCGCGCGGAAAACGTCACCGACATCAAGGCGTTCTTGATCGCGAATCCGGATCGCGTACGGCGCTGCTCCGAACGCATCCGCATCCTGAAGGTCAATCCCAAGACCCTGGCGCTGTACGGCGCGCGCGACCTCGACCATCTGATAGGCAATCTCGGCCAGGTGCTGCGCGACGACACGTTCAAGAGCCATGTCGAGGAACTCGCCCAGCTCTGGTACGGGCAGACCAGCTTCTCCAGCCACACGGTCAATTACACGCTGACCGGCAAGCGTCTCGATATCCAGCTCTCGGGCCGGATCCTTCCCGGCCACGAACAGAGCTGGGATCGCGTCATGGTCTCGATCGAGGACGTGACCGAGCGGGAAAGCGTCCGGCGCGACCTGGTCGACAGCCAGAACTACGCCTTCGGCTTGTTCGCCCATTCGCCCGTATCGCTGTGGGTGGAGGATTTCAGCGGCGTGAAACGCCTGATCGACGACGTGCGCAATCGCGGCGTCGAGGACTTGCGTGTTTTCACCGACGTCCATCAAGAGTTCGTCTCGCGTTGCATGAGCGAGATCCACGTCATCGACGTCAACAGCCGCACGCTGGAGCTGTTCGGCGCGGCCGACAAAGAAACGCTGCTGCGCAATCTTCCCAGGATATTCCGCGACGAGATGGAGCCGCCTTTTCGCGAGCAGCTGATCGATCTGTGGGCCGGCAAACTATTCCAGCAGCGTGAGGTGGTGAACTACTCACTGGACGGCACCAAGCTTCATCTGCTGCTGCAATTTTCGGTGCTTCCGAACCACGAGCACGACTGGTCGCGGGTCCAGGTCGCACTGACCGACATCACCGCACGAAAGAAAGCCGAGACCTATCTCGAATATCTGGGCACCCATGACGTGCTGACGCGCACGCTGAACCGTTCGTTTTTCGTCGACGAGCTCAATCGCCTGGAGCGGAAGCATGCGCAGCCGGTCACCATCATCGTCGTCGACCTCAACGGGCTGAAGGCAGTGAATGACGAACGCGGCCACGCGGCCGGAGATGCATTGCTGCGCCGGGCGGGCGAAGTGTTCGAACTCGCTGATCGAAAAGCCGGCTTCGGTCTCGCGCATCGGCGGAGATGAATTTGCCGTGCTGCTACCCGGCACCGACGCCGTGGTCGGCGAGGCGGTTCTCAATACGCTGAACGAGCTGATCGAAATCAACAACCAGTATTATCCGGAAATTCCGCTCAGCGTTTCGGCCGGAATCTCCACCAGCGAGCCGGGCGACCGGCTCGAACAGGTCGTCAAACGCGCCGACATGAACATGCTGCGCGCCAAGCGCCTGTATCATCTTCAGACCAACCGGAACCGCCGCAAGACCAGCGCCGCGTGAACTGAGCGGCGGCTCGGCCGTCCGAATCGATTTTCCGATTTGATTTTCAAACAGCGAAGTCTCCGGGCCTCATGGTTCTCCTGGCGATGCGAAAGCATCGTCCAGCGACGGCGCGCTATATTTCGTGCCGTTCGCTAACGGCCTCGCTTACACTCGGCCTGCCCGGTCAAGCGCGCCTCCTCACCATGAGGGTTTGAACGCTTGCTCCGACCTCATCCTGAGGAGCCGGCCCCGGCGGGCGTCTCGAAGGATGGGCTGCACGGGTAACCAAGACACACCTCCGCATCCCCGCAGCGGAATTCGCTCGGGCTATGCCAAATCATGTCCCCCAAAAACAGAGGGCGCAGAGAATGCCGGATGCTTGAGCGCACCCGCAGCCTCGTATGCAAAGGTAGAAAGCATACGAGTTAGTCACCACAGGTTCGCCGAAACATTCCGGCATTCCCTGCACGATTGGTTTTAACGGCTTGCTTCGTGCTCTCTCTGGTGATCGGGCTTTCTTGCCACCATCCCCGCGCAATGCCGAAGCATTGTCGCGAGTTGATGCCAGCGTCGAGGCATCAAGACCACACGACTTCGCCGTCCGCGACCGTCTCCACAAAAGCCGCCCGACGGTCTTGGTACCAGTCCCGCCGAAGCTTTAGCGAAGGCGGATCAGCATCGCTCGTCTGGCGTTGCTGCCGCGTCCATCGCATCCCTTGCCCAACGTTCGTGACGATCGCGAAACGCCCCTCTTGATCAGGCACGGGACGCGCGAAGAGAAACCACTGATTTGCCCGACGGCACAAGCGGATTTTTCCCGCGAAAGTCACGGTGCAGCAAGCGCCGCCGCATTCACTGTGAACCAAGGCACCAGCGTCCGGATGCGCGGCATCGCCTGTTCGACGATCGTTGAGCGCGCGACCTCGGCGATGTGTGGCGCCAGCGCAGAAAGGTCACCACGGCGCGTGACCAGCAAAAGGTCGCGGGAAAAGCCCGGGCCCGGCAACGGAAGCACGCTGACGCGCCCCACATGCGCAATGCCCTGCAAGAGACAAAGCGGCGTGGTGATCGCCACGCCCATGCCGGTCGCCACCATGGCGATCAGACCATCCGACGTATCGAACTCAAAAGCTCTCGGCGGGCGCAAGCCGAGCCGGTTAAGGTGGCGTTCGACCTGCGCGCCGACATAGGAGCGCTCACTATGCCGCACGAGGCGGGATCGACTTAGGATCTCCTGGAGATCCAGCCCTACGAATTCCGATTCCAGATCGCGCGGAACGACCAGCAGGTAAGGCTCCCGGTAAAAGGGGTAGCGATCGATGTCATCAAGGTCCTCCATCGCATCACAGGTGATGGCCGCATCGATCGTCCGGCGCATCAGCCCTTCGGCATGCGACTGCGCTAACCCCGACCACGCAGATAGGCTCAGCGCCGTCGAGCCCGTCACGAGCTCCTTGACGAGATAAGCGCCGACCGTGCCGGCATAGGAGTCGACAAGACCGAGTCTCAGGTCGGCGCGTTCCGGGAGTGCCGCGGCCGCCCGGAGATCGACCAGCAGCGTATCGAAGTCGCGGTTCAGGTCGGCGACGCGCGCGCCAAGGATGCGGCCCGCCCGCGTCATCGTCAGCGGACGCCGGCTTCGGTCGAAGAACTCGACGCCCATCGCTTGCTCGGCGCGACGCACGGCTTGCGAAACGGCCGATTGTGTCATCGCAAACCGGCGCGAGGCCTGGAGCATGCTGCCCGTCTCGGCCACGGCGGCGACGATCTGGAGGGTGCGCAGGTCAGGAGCCAAGTGAAGCGTATCCTTAATTACGGTATCTTATGCAAGTATACAATTTTACTTCATTCACGCCATATTACTTGCTCCAAAGCCCGGCCGCACGCCAATCTCCGGCATTCCAAGATGCGCGCTGAGGCTTCATGAGCGAGAACGCGGATTTTCTGGTGGTCGGTCTTGGCGCCATGGGCAGCGCGACGCTGTACCAATTGGCCAAGCGCGGGGCCAAAGTGATCGGCCTCGATCGGTTCGCCCCGCCCCACACGATGGGCTCAAGTCATGGCGAGACCCGTATCACGCGACAGGCTGTCGGCGAGGGACACGACTACGTTCCTCTCGTGCTCGATTCGCATCGGATCTGGCGTGAGCTGGAAGCAGAGACCGGCGAGCAACTTTTGAACGCATGCGGCGTCCTCGTGATGGCGCCCGGCATCGGCGAGACATCGCATCACGGCAAGCCGGATTTCGTCGCCCGTTCGACCGACGCAGCCCGGGCGTTCGGCATCCCGCACGAAGTGCTCAGCGGAAAACAGGTCGCTGATCGATTTCCGCAATTTTTCGGCCTTGAAGGTAATGAGAAGGCATATCACGAACCCGGCGGGGGATACGTCCTGCCCGAGCGCTGCGTTCATGCGCAGCTGACGCGTGCGACGCAGCTTGGCGCCAGAATTGAAACCAATGTCGAAGTCCTGTCGATCACCCAGATTGGAGCCGGCGTGCGGGTGCAAACGACGGCTGGAACATACGAGGCGGGTCAAGTGGTCGTGTCGGCCGGCGCCTGGAACGCCCATCTCCTGGGTAAACCGTTCGACCGCTTGCTCACCGTGACCCGTCAGGTTCTTCACTGGTTCGAACTCGAGGACAACAGTGCCTATTGGACCGACGCACCTGTCTTCATCTGGATGCACGGCACAACCGACAGCGACTACCTGTACGGCTTCCCGCCGATGCCGGGCGACCGTCGTCTGAAGATGGCGACCGAGCAGTACGAGACCAGCACTACGGCGGACACCATCGATCGCGTTGTCGATCCGGCGGAGTTGGCCAGGATGTATCGGAACCATGTCCGGGGACGCGTGGCCGGTGTCACGCCCCGTGTGGTGCAGACGGTCGCCTGTCTCTACACTGGGACGCCCGACCGGGGTTTCATTATCGACCGTCACCCCGAGCAGGACCGGGTGTTCGTGATCTCCGCCTGCTCCGGGCATGGCTTCAAGCATTCGGCGGGCATTGGTAACGTCGTCGCCGAGAAGGCTGCCGAGGGGAGAAGCTCGATCGACCTTTCAGCGTTTTCGGTTTCCCGTTTCGCAACTAACATGGCGCGAACATTGCCGGCTCATTGACAGGTCATCGCACTGACCTGTCGCGTAGTAAAAACTTGGAGGTTTATCTGATGAGAAACATACTCCGGTTCATGATCACCGGCGCCGCAGCGCTGGCGATGCTCGGCAATGCCCACGCGGCTGACGGGGTTGACGCCATCAAGCAGCGTGGAACGCTGATCGTCGGCGTCAAAGCGGACTACAAGCCCTTCGGATACCGCGATCCAACCGGAAACATCGTTGGCATCGAGCCGGATCTTGCCGCTGACGTCGCCAAACGCCTCGGCGTCAAGCTCGAACTCGTCTCGGTTGCGGCCTCGAACCGGATTGAATTCCTTCAGCAGGGCAAGATCGACGTTCTGATCGCGACGATGTCCGACCGGCCGGAGCGTCGCAAGGTCGTGCAGGTCATCGAACCGCTGTATTATGCCGACTACGTCAATATCCTGGTCAACAAGAAGGCCGGCATCAAGGATTGGGCCGACCTCAAGGATAAGCCCGTCTGTGCGACTTCCGGCGCGTGGTACAACAAGGACGTCGCGAAATCCTACGGTGTCGAGATTGTTGCATTCGACGGTTCGGAGAAGCCGCTGTTCGCCATGAAGCAGGGCAACTGCATCGGCTATCTCTACGACCAGACCTTTCTGCAAGGCAAACTGCTCGAGGACGAGTGGAAGGCCGACTACGGGCTTCCCTTGAAGGGCGTGCTGCCGGCGCCCTGGATGATCGCCGTCGCGCTCGGCAATACCAGCCTCCAGAAAGCGCTCGAAGACACCACCAAGGACTGGATGAAAACCGGTTTCATCGTGGCAGGGGAAAAGAAGTGGGGCATCACGCCGACCGAGTACTCGCTCTCCATGCACGAGCAATACAAGGATAAGTAGACGAACGAGGAGCGTGACGCTCAACCGATGCTTGGAAGAGGTTAAGTCGATGAACAGGTCCGAGGTGCTTTTCTAGAGAAATTTGGGGCGCGGATGGAAGCGATACGTAACTGGTTCCAGGAGCTCTATGACAAGACGGGCCTGAACTTCTCGGTTTTCTACGACGCTTACGATTGGAACCGTTACGTCGGCGGCCTCAAGATGACGCTCTTTCTGAGCGTGACGACGATTTTGCTAAGTCTGGTGATCGGCGCCGCCGGCGCCCTCATCCAGGGTGGACCGTCAAAGTTGGCACGAACGGCGGTCAATGCTTTCGTGGTTGTCTTCCGGAATACGCCGCCCCTTGTGCAGCTCTTCTTCTTTTATTTCGGCCTTGGCACCCTGATGCCCTCGATCGAAAGCGGGGGCATGCGGGTCCCGTTGCTGAACAATATCCAGTGGGCGATCATCTCCTTGTCGCTGTTCGCCGGCGCATTCAACGTCGAGATCTTCCGCTCGGGCATCGATGCGGTGCCGCGGACGACAGTCGAGGCTGCGGAGGCGCTCGGCTATACGCGCATCAAGGCCTACATCCATATCGTGCTGCCGCTGGCGATCCGGGTCTGCCTGCCGGCGTTGAACAATAACCTGGTCAATCTGCTCAAAACCACCACGCTCGCCTATGCGATCGCGGTGCCGGAGACGCTCTATGCGATCAAGCAGATCTGGTCGGAATCGCAAAACGTTCTGGAGATGATGATCGTGTTGCTCGCGACCTACGGCGTGCTGGTGGGCGTTCTCGTCTGGCTGATGCATCGATGGGAACGGGCGATGCACATTCCCGGGTACGGCCGATGAGCACCAGACGGCGTACGCAGAACGGCTTCGCCATCCTTCATCCCTACCGCGTCGCGCCGACCCGGATGGCTTTCCGGATCGGTCCGCTGTCGGCCGCGGTCCTCTGCTTCGGCATCGTCATGGCTGCATCGTCTGCCTGGAGCCTGACCGGTTCAACCGTGCTGTCTCCGTTGGAAGTAATTGTGAAGTGGGCACCTCTCCTGCTGAAAGGTTTCGCCTTCAACATTGCCATTTCGCTGCTGGCGATGCTGTTGGGCACGATTGCCGGCCTCTGGCTCGGCCTTGCGCTGCTCTCGGAGATCAGGATCGTCGCCGGGGTCAGCTGGTTTGTGACCCAGGTCTTCCGCAACGCGCCGTGGCTGGTGCTTTTGTTCTTCGTGATGTTCCTGGTGCCGTTCCAGATCACCGTCTTCAAGACGAACATCCCTCTGCCGGACTGGCAGAAAGCCACCATCGGCTTCGCGCTGCCCGTGATGGCGAATGTTGCCGAAGTCGTGCGCGGGGCCGTCCGCTCGATTCCCTCGACGCAATGGGAGGCGGCGGAATCGCTATCCTTCACGCCGCGCCAGACGATGTGGCTGATCATCCTGCCACAATGCGTCAAGCGAATGCTGCCGCCCTGGATGAACATCTATTCGCTCGTGGCCATGTCGACAGTGCTTGCCTCGATCGTCGGCGTCTCGGAGATGCTCACACTGACAGCTCAGGTGCATGCGGCCGAGGGTGGACGGCCCGAACTGTTCGCGCCGCTCTATGGTTTCGCCCTGCTGTGCTTCTTTCTCTATTGCTATCCCATCAATCTCTGGACGGCCTATCTCGAGCGCCGCTTTCATGTACGCTGAAGGAGCCGGACCGTGGCCTCAAACTGGACGCCGGATCAGCCGATTGTCGAATGCATCGATGTGCGGAAATCATTCGGAACGTTCGAGGTCCTCAAAGGCATCAGCCTGTCGGTCCGCAAGGGAGAGGTGATCTGCATCATCGGCCCCTCGGGCTCGGGCAAGTCGACACTGATCCGTTGCATCAACGCGCTGCAGCCAATCTCCGCCGGCAGCATCAAGGTCGAAGGCATCGACGTTTCCGACCCGAAGCTCGACAAACTCGCGCTGCGCCGGAAAGTTGGAATGGTGTTCCAGCAGTACAACCTGTTTCCGCACAAGACGGCGCTTCAGAACGTGATGATGGCGCCGATCCATGTGCTTAGGCAGGACCGTCGTGAGGTGGAAACCCGTGCCCGGGCACTCATGGCCAAAGTGCGGCTCGTGGGGAAAGAGGACAGCTACCCCGGCGAGCTCTCCGGCGGGCAGCAGCAGCGCGTGGCGATTGCCCGCTCGCTCGCGATGCGGCCGGACGTCATGCTGTTCGATGAAGTCACGGCGGCGCTGGATCCGGAGACGGTCAAGGAGGTGCTCGTCACCATCCGCGAGCTCGCCGAGGACGGGATGACATGCGTCCTTGTCACACACGAGATGGGTTTCGCCCGCGAATTAGCCGACCACATCTATTTCACCGACCGGGGCGTGATCGTCGAGCATGGGCCGCCGGATACGTTCTTCGACGCACCCAAGGACGAACGCACGCAGCGATTTCTGTCTCAAATTCTCTAGGTTGGCAAAGTCCGTTCGGACGCGGGACACGACGCCGAGCTGGCACCCATTTTGCTTCGATGTTGATAATCGAGGAGCACGCATGAGCACCATACCCGTGATCGATATCGCTCCGCTGCTGGCCGGTACGACCGAGCAAGCCCGCGCCGTTGCCGCGGAGCTGGGGCGGGCGTGCCGGGAGGTCGGATTTTTCTACATCAGCGGCCATGGTATTCCGCCGGAGCTTCGCTCACGCGTCTTCGACACCTCGCGCGCCTTCTTTTCCGGCCCGTCTTCGATCAAGGAAGCCGCTGCCTTCAGCGGTCCATCCGGCAACCGCGGCTACATCAAGCTCGGCGGCGAAGCCCTCGATCCGACAAAGCCGGCCGATATCAAGGAAGCCTTCAATATCGGCCTCGAACTTCCCCCTGACGATCCCGAATTGGTGGCCGGCGCCCGGTTTCGGGCCGCCAATCTGTGGCCGGACCTGACAGGCTTCCGCGAGACCATGCTCGAATATTTCAACCGGGTCTGGCGGCTGGGACGCGACCTGCATCGCGGATTTGCGCTCGACCTCGGCCTTGAACCCGACTTCTTCGAATCCAGGCTCGACCGGCCAATCGCCACGCTGCGTCTCTTGCATTATCCTCCGGTCACCGGGGCGGTATCCGAAGGACAGCTTGGTGCAGGTGTGCATACCGACTATGGCAATGTCACGCTGCTGGCGACCGATGCCGTCGGCGGCCTGATGGTGCAAGACCGTTCAGGTCGTTGGCTCGACGCTCCCGTGATACCGAATACGTTCGTCTGCAACATCGGCGACTGCCTGATGCGATGGTCGAATGACGTCTATGTTTCGACGCCGCACAAGGTTGTCAGTCCGCCCGGCGCCGATCGCTATTCCGTTGCGTTCTTCCTTGATCCGAATCCGGATGCCATCGTCGACTGTCTGCCGGGATGCGTCGGACCTGACCGGCCGGCCAAATACGGGCCGATCACCGGCGGCGATTTTCTGCTGTCGCGCCTTGAGCCAACCTATGCGGCGAAAGCCTCATAAGTCGATCGGGCGGTTTGCTGTCAGGCAGAAGCCAAGACAACCGCTCAGGCAATTGCTCAAGACAACCGCTCGCCGCTATCGCGCTTCGCTTTTGAAAAAGCGCGCCTGGTTTGACCACTCCCTGATTTTATTCGCTTTGATCCATTGCGCCAGTTCGTCATGACGCACGAGCCACACGCCGGGAAAGCCACGAATATATTTCAGGATTCGATCGAGCTGCGCCGCCATCAACGGACGGCCGCCGAAGTGGCAATGCAGCGTAATATTGAGATACGACATCGGTTCATTTGCGTAGAGATAATCGAACGTGTCCTTGTACACGTCGTACCAGTCACGCGGATTGCCGCGCAGCACGCGGTGATCGGCGAAATCCGAATGCGGAAGGGCAACCAGCGTGCCCTTTGCGGTGTCGACGCAGAAGGGAAGGTCGATGTTGTTGTAGTCGCCGTACCAGAGGAAGCCGGTGTCGGCGATGATCTCTTCGGTATGGGCGGTCGGCGCCAGCACCGGGCTGAGCCATCCTTTCGGCGGCGCACCCGTCAGCTTCTTGAACACGCCGATGCACTTCTCGATGATGGTGCGTTCCTCCTCCGGATCGAGATAAGCCATCAACGCGTCTTGCGTGTACGAATGGGCTGCGATCTCGTGCCCGGATTTCAACATGCATTCGACCGCATCGGGGGCCAGTTCCATCGAGTGCGCGTTGGCAACAAAGGTGGAAGGCGCCTCGTTCTCATTGAGGATCTTCAAAAGACGCCACACGCCGTGACGCGTGCCATACCAACCCCATGTCATCGCGGCCCGGTCGTGCGTCCCCGGCTTGAGCGATGTGGTCTGCACCGAAAATGGCGGTCCTTTATCGCCCGACCAGTTTTCCATCAGGCACGTCACCACCACCGCGATCCGCGCGTCGTTCGGCCAGGAAAATCCTTTGGAAGGGTCTGTCGACGCTGTCATTCGTGAGCCTCTTTTTTGCTTCCGGTTATTGTTGTCCGGATCACGGCGAAGATGAAGTCAACAATGCTGATGAGGCCATCCGAGAGCCGCTGTCAATATCTCCTGGTCGAGTGGATTTGACATTCGCCACCCCGTAGCCGAGCATTCGCGCGCTGCGAATATCAAATCAAAAACTCCACTAGAGACCATATTTGCTGGTGGTCCTTGCCGCCGGGCGGTTCAGGAGAAGCAGGTGCGTCGTCGGACTTTTATTCAATCGGGTGGAGCGGCGTTGCTCGTTCAGTCTCTGCCGAGCCAGCTTGCCGTTGCTCAATCGAAATACCCGGCAAGGGCGATTCGCCTGATTGTCCCTTATGCTCCCGGCGGGGTCGTGGATACCGTGGCTCGCAACTGGGCCCAACGCATGAAGGCGCCGCTTGGCACGGTCGTCATTGAAAATCAGGGCGGCGGCGGCGGCACGATCGGCGCAGGCACCGTCGCTCACGCGGCATTCGACGGATATACGCTGCTGTTCGGCGACACCAGCAGCCAGATCATTGCGCCCTACCTGATGGTCGACCCGCCCTACGATGCCGTCAAAGACTTCGCGCCGGTGTCGTTGATTGCCACATCGTCGACGGCCGTCGTCGTGCACCCCAGCGTACCCGCCAAGAACTCTCGAAGAATTCATCAAGTACGCCGTCAGCCATCAGAAAAATCTGTCCTACGCTTCGGCCGGCGCTGGAACGGTGACGCACCTTGCGGGCGAAATGTTCAAACAGCTCACGAACACGCCGGATATCCTGCACGTGCCCTATCGCGGCGCCGGCCCCGGTCTGATCGATCTCCTCGCAAACGTAGTGCCCATGATGACGCCAAACGTCACCGGTCAGGTTTTGAATTACCACCGCTCCGGCGATCTCCGCATCCTTGCGGTCTGCGCGCCTGCCCGGCTCAAGGCCGCGCCCGAAATTCCGGCGGCTGTCGAAACCCTGCCGGGGCTGGTCGCCGAACTGACGTGCGGCGTTCTGGCGCCGGCGAAAACGCCGCAACCGATCATCGCTCAAATTGCCGATGCGACCGCCGACGTCATCAAGCAGCCGGACTTTGAGGTGGCCTTGCGGGCTGCAGGGTTGGAGACCCGATCCGACGCGAGCCCGGGCGGGGCACAGGCATTTCTCACTTCGGAACGGCAGCGTCTGATCCCGATCATCAAGGCGGCAGGGCTGGACCCGGCATAGCTGCTCACGCAAAAACGGCAGGAAACCATGACAGCGATCACACTGGAGCAGGCCAATCGCATCATCGAGGCGATCATCAAACGCGGCGCTGAGCTGGAGTGCCGCCCGTTGAGCGTGATCGTCGTCGAGCCCGGCTGCATCGTGAAGGCGTTTCAGAAAGAAGACGGATCATCGATGGTTCGTTTCGAAATGGCTTTCGGCAAGGCCTACGCGTCGCTTGCGCTTGGCCGCTCTTCCACGCTGGTGCGCGTTCGCAACGAAGAAAAGCCGGTCTTCATGCGCTATTTGTTGAGCGCCACCGATGACAAGATTTTTCCCGAAGGCGGCGGCATGCTGATCCGCGCCGATGACGGCGAAGTTGTCGGCGCGGTTGGCGTCACCGGCGATACCGAAGAAAAGGATGAAGAACTCGCCTCCTTCGGCATCCGCGCGGCCGGCTTCAAGACAGACGACGACTGCGCAGGCATGGGCCGCACCGTGAACGTCAGGAAGACGAAGTAAGCGATCCCTTAAGGTTACCAAGGCGCTGCGACCGGAAACGCTGTATTTGAAGGGCTCTCAGGCCGCTGTCGCATGCGTTTGGCTGCAAGATAGCTGCAAAATAGGTGACATCGTACGGGCAGATTTTTAACGGACCTGTGTTCCAATCGCCGGACATCCGACAGAGGTTTCCGGTTATGAAAATTTGGTCGCTCGCCAAGCACGCCTTCATGGTCTTCTGGTATCCGTACGTCAAAACATTGAATTTGATTTTGCCGTCGATCGTCGTTCAGGGAAAGCGGCTCGTTGTCTTTCCGGACGTCTATAAGCCGCTGGAAAACGAATATGCGTGTGCCGACTACTGCCGCGTCGGCGACAGGGTGCTGGACCTCGGCTGCGGGAGCGGCGTCGGCGCGGTGTTCTGCGCGCCCAAGGCGCGCGAATTGCTTGCGGTCGACATCAACCCGTCAGCTGTCAAGAATACGGAAGAGAATTGCCGCCTCAACGGTCTGAACAACGTCGTGACCAAACAGAGCGACATGTTCTCCAGCGTCGAGGGCAAGTTCGATCTGATCCTGGCAAACCCGCCCTATCTCGAGGCGGATTTCGCCGACGAGGACAAGCAGTTCGCGACGTCAGTACGCTACCTGCCGACGCTGTTCGCGCAGGTCGGCGAGCACCTCGCCGATGACGGCCGGCTTCTGATTCAGTATCCGATGTGGTTTCGCGGGATGATCGAGCGGCTCGGCGCCGAGCGCGGCCTCAAGCTCGTCGAGGTCAAGCGCATGCCGCTCAAGTCTCCCGGGCTTCTTCTGCTCAGCCTGCTCTATATGCAGTTCGGCTTCCGCTCGGCTTTCTATCTGATGGAGCCGATGCGCAAGCCGGCGGCGACAACGACAAAGCTCGCGGCGTAGCTAGGATTACCAATCGATCCTCCGCGCTGGCGTCGCCTATGAGGCGGCGCCTTTTTGCATTCCGCCTAATCTCTAGGCAACGTCACGGACGTGCCGGGTAACCTCCGGGTTCGAAAGACCTCCACCACCCCACTGCCCATCTCTCTCGCATACAATTCGAAGAATCTGCCGCGAATTTAATCAACGCCCGCAGACCCGCAAGCTGCGCTTCGAACGCTTTTCCTAACAATTACAAATAGATGTGACTCGTAAAACTCTGGCACGAAGCTTGCGACAAGGGGTTTCAGGCCCCGTCGACCGGCGCGGCCAAGAGTTGGGAGCGGGATTACCCGCCACGGGGAGTAGTCAATGGACTTCAGCAATATTTCACGACGGCGCCTGTTGCAGGGAAGCGCGGCGCTGACACTCGGCACCGCGCTCGGCGCGCGCACCGCCGCCGCCGCCGACACCACGATCGGCTTCATCTATGTCGGTTCGCGCGACGACTACGGTTACAACCAGGCGCACGCGGCGGCCGCCGCTGCGCTGAAGAAGATGCCCGGCATCAAGATCGTCGAAGAAGAGAAGGTGCCCGAGACCGACGCGGTCGAAAAGACCATGGAGTCGATGATCAATCTCGACGGCGCGACGCTCGTGTTCCCGACCTCGTTCGGCTACTTCAGCCCGCACATGGTCAAGATGGCCAACAAATATCCGAAAGTGCGCTTCGAGCACTGCGGCGGCCTGTGGACCGACAAGGACCCGAAGAACGCCGGCAGCTATTTCGGCTATATCGACGAAGCGCAATACATCTCCGGCATCGTCGCCGGCCACACCTCCAAGACCGGCAAGCTCGGCTTCGTTGCCGCCAAGCCGATCCCGCAGGTGTTGCGCAACATCAACGCGTTTACGCTCGGCGCCAAGCTCGCCAACCCGAAGGCGACCACGCAGGTGATCTTCACCGGCGACTGGTCGATGCCGGTCAAGGAAGCCGAAGCCACCAACAGCCTGATCGACCAGGGCGTCGACGTCCTGACCTGCCACGTCGACGGACCGAAGACGATGGTGGAAAACGCCGCCCGCCGCGGCGCCATGGTGTGCGGCTATCACGTCAACCAGTCGGCACTCGCGCCCGAGGCCTACCTCACCGGCGCGGAGTGGAATTGGGAAGCGCTGTATCCGAAATTCCTCAAGATGATCGCTTCCGGCGAAGGCATCCCGAACTTCTATCGCGGCGGCTTGCAGGAAGAGATCGTCAAGATTTCGCCCTACGGCCCCAAGGTATCGGAAGCGGCCCGCAAGCACGCCGACGAAGTGAAGGCCAAGTTCCTGGCGACGGGTCTTGCGATCTTCAAAGGCCCGTTGATGGACAACAAGGGCAAGACCGTCATCACGGCGGGCACCGAGCGCGGCCAGAAGGATCCTGAACTCGAGAAGATGGATTATCTGGTCGAGGGCGTGATCGGCGCAACTTCGTGACATCTGGAGTAACTTCGTGACATCGGAAGTTGCCGATTCGGCAGAGGCGGCCACGATTGCTCCGGCCGCCGACCCCGGATTTCTCCAGCGCCACGGCGCCACCATCGAATACATCCTGATCCCGGGCGCGGCGCTTGCCGGCGCGCTCGTGGTCTTCGGTATTTTTGTCGCGCTGTTCGGCAAGAATCCGCTCGACCTGTATTTTTACATGTATCAAGGCGCGTTCGGCACCTGGTTCTCCTGGCAGAACACGCTGACCCGCGCAGCCCCCCTGATCCTCACCGCGCTTTGCACGGCGCTGCCGGCACAGCTCGGCCTTGTCATCATCGGCGGCGAAGGCGCGCTCTTGATCGGCGCGTTGTCGGCGACATCGATGGCGCTCGCCATGCCGTGGGCGCCGCCATTTGCAGTGCAAATAGCGATGGCGGGCGCCGGCATGGTCGGCGGCGGCCTGTGGATCTTGCTGGCGGGCGCGTTGCGGCAATATCGCGGCGTCAACGAAACGATATCGAGCCTGCTGCTCGTCTACATCGCCCTCGCGATCCTCAACCATCTCGTCGAGGGCGCGATGCGCGATCCCGCGAGCCTCAACAAGCCGTCGACGCGAGAGATCGGCGCGGCCAACATGATCGGCTCGATCCCCGGCACCGACGTGCATTGGGGTCTGGTGTTCGGCCTGATCGCCGCAGTCGCGTCGTATGTCCTGATCTATCACACGACGTTCGGTTTCGCGGCGCGCGTCGCCGGCGGCAATATCCGCGCGGCCAAGATCGTCGGCCTCTCCGTCGGCAAGCTGATCCTGACCGTCTGCTTTATCGCTGGCGCCAGCGCGGGACTTGCCGGAATGGTCGAGGTCGCCGCCGTCCAGGGCCGCACCAACGCCAACCTTGCCGCCGGATACGGCTTCACCGGAATCCTGGTCGCGTTCCTGTCGCGGCAAAATCCGCTCGCGGTCATTCCGGTTGCGATTCTGCTCGGCGGCATCAGCGCAAGCGGAGGGCTGTTGCAGCGCCGGCTCGGCTTGCCCGACGCCTCGGTGCAGGTGTTGCAAGGCATCATCTTCGTGTTCGTGCTGGGAAGCGACGCGCTTTACGGACGGATCGGTTTTCTGAAAAGCAAGTGAGTTTGCAAATGAGCTTCGGAGGCAGGCGACATGGCTGACGGAACCATCGGGCTCTGGACCGTGCCGCTCGCGGTGTTCGGCGGCGCCATCCGCGTCTCCACGCCGTTCTTGTTCGTGAGCTTAGGGGAATGCATCACCGAGCGCAGCGGTCGCATCAATCTCGGCCTCGAAGGCACGCTGGTGATGGGCGCAATGAGCGCCTACGGCATCTCTTACCTGACAGGCTCGCCGTGGCTCGGCGTCTTCGCCGCCGGCATCACCGGCGCCATGCTCGGCGCACTCCATGCCGGCATCTGCTCGCTGCCGCGGGTCAACGACATTGCGGTCGGGATTGCCTTGATGCTGTTCGGCACGGGCCTGGCCTTCTATCTCGGCAAGCCGCTGATCGAGCCGACCGCGGCAAGACTTCCGGCGATCGATTTCGGCTGGTGGAGCGACATCGCGCAGGTGCGGGCGGCGTTGCGCATCAACGTGCTGTTTCTGTTTGGCGTCATCCTCGCGCCGATTCTGTTCTGGGCTTTCCGCACCACGCGATGGGGCCTTCTGATCCGCACCGCCGGCGAGAGTTCGGATGCCGCGCGAGCCATGGGCTATTCGGTGCTGGCGATCCGGCTGCGCGCGACCATGGTCGGCGGCTTCCTCGCCGGTATCGGCGGTTCGTTCCTGTCGCTGTTCTATCCCGGGAGCTGGAACGAGGGGCTGTCCTCCGGCCAGGGCGTCACCGCGGTCGCGCTCGTGATCTTCGCGCGCTGGGACCCGATGCTGTGCATGTGGGCCTCGCTCGCCTTTGGCGGCGCCGCCGCACTCGGCCCGGCCCTGCAATCCGTCGGCGTCACTTCCGGCTATCACCTCTTCAACGCGGCGCCCTACATCCTGACGCTCGCGATCATGATCATCACCTGCTCGCCGAAGCGCACGCTGACCGGCGCGCCCGCCGAACTGTCGATCACGAAGTAAACGAGGCTAGTACGGCGAATTTAACGTTCCCATCAAAGTTGCCGCAAGTTCGTTTGGGAACTTTAAATTCAAAAGCCGCACTAGAAGACCAAGAGTTGCTAGAGCTCCTCTGATTCCGAAGTTCGCATCAGAGGCCGCCACGATACCTTGCGAACTTCGGAGTCGGAGCTCGAGCCATGCCCGAACGTTTTGCCAAGTCCGAGCCCTATGCGTGGCCCTATAACGGCGACCTTCGCCCGGAAAACACCGCGCTCATCATTATCGACATGCAGACCGATTTCTGCGGCGTCGGCGGCTATGTCGACAAGATGGGCTACGATCTGTCGCTGACGCGGGCGCCGATCGAGCCGATCAAGCGGCTGCTCACAGCGATGCGCGCCAAGGGCTATCACATCATCCACACCCGCGAAGGACACCGTCCCGATCTCGCCGATCTGCCGGCGAACAAGCGCTGGCGGTCGCGCCAGATCGGCGCCGGCATCGGCGATCCCGGCCCGTGCGGACGCATCCTCGTGCGCGGCGAGGCGGGCTGGGACATCATTCCCGATCTCTACCCGGTGGCCGGCGAGCCGATCATCGACAAGCCCGGCAAGGGATCGTTCTGCGCCACCGACCTTGAACTGCTGCTGCGCGTGCGCGGCATCGAGAACATCGTGCTCACCGGCATCACCACCGATGTCTGCGTTCATACCACGATGCGCGAGGCCAACGATCGCGGCTTCGAATGCGTGCTGGTCGAAGACTGCTGCGGCGCGACCGACAAGAGCAACCACGAGCATGCGATCAAGATGATCAAGATGCAGGGTGGCGTGTTCGGCGCGGTGACCCGGTCCGCTGATCTGATCGGAGCGATCTCGTGATAGTTGGCGAAATTCCGCCGCCAGCAGGCGCCTTCGGCATCGACGCCATCGCGATGACCATGCGCTTTGGCGATTTTGTTGCGCTCGATAATGTCGAACTGAAAGTCAGGCCCGGCACGCTGCATGCGCTGCTCGGCGAGAACGGCGCGGGCAAGAGCACCCTCGTCAAATGCATCATGGGCTACTACCACGCCACCGAAGGCCAGATCATGGTCGGCGATCGCGAGCAGGCCATTGCCAACCCGAAGAATGCGCATGCGCTCGGACTGGGGATGGTCTACCAGCATTTCACGCTGGTGCCGGCGATGACGGTCGCCGAGAATCTGGTGCTGGCGCGCGACGACGTGCCGGCGGTGGTCGACTGGGCCAAGGAGAAGAAGGAGCTCGAAGCGTTTCTGGCGCGGATGCCCTTCAAGGTGCCGCTCAACGCCCGCGTCTCGGATATTTCCGCAGGCGAACGGCAGAAGTGTGAAATCCTCAAGCAGCTTTATTTGAAGCGGCGTTTCCTGATCCTGGACGAACCGACCTCGGTGCTGACCCCGGGCGAAGCCGACGAAGTGTTGGGCATGCTGCGCGACATGGTCAAGAACGGCGACCTCACCATCCTGATGATCACGCACAAATTCCGCGAGGTGATGGCGTTTGCC
Source organism: uncultured Alphaproteobacteria bacterium (assembly GCA_963824305.1). GTDB lineage: Bacteria > Pseudomonadota > Alphaproteobacteria > Rhizobiales > Xanthobacteraceae > Bradyrhizobium. Next base: position 1,533,831 of record CAWGOW010000005.1, on the reverse strand, counting down.
GACGAGGTCACCATTCTGCGCCGTGGTAAGCTGGCCGGCAAAGGCCTGGTCAAGGACCTGACGCCGGACGCGATGGCGCGTGCGATGATCGGCGCCGAGCAACTCACCATCCAGCCGCCACGCTCGGGCGAGGCCGGCGGCGTGCGGCTTGAACTCGACAAGGTCTGCGCACTCGACGATGCCGGCGTGGTTGCGGTGAACGAAGTCTCGCTTTCGGTGCGCGCCGGCGAGATCGTCGGCATCGCCGGCGTCTCCGGCAACGGCCAGCGTCAGCTCGTGGAAGTCCTGGCCGGTCAGCGCGAGGCCGAAAGCGGGGAAATCCGCGTGGCGGGCGATGTCTATCACGCCAGCCGCGAGGAAATGCGCCGGCACAAGATGTCGCTGCTGCCGGAGGAGCCGCTGAAAAACGCCTGCGTCGGCGGCATGAGCGTCGCCGACAATGTGGCGTTCCGCGAATTCGACCGCCCGCCTTTTGCCAAAGGCGGCTGGTGGCTCAACGGCGCGGCCTTCCGCACCGACGCCGAGCGCAAGATCAACCTCTACAAGATCAAGACCCGCGGCCCCGATACGCCGATATCGGCATTGTCAGGCGGCAATGTGCAGCGCGCGGTGCTGGCGCGCGAGCTCGGCGGCGATGTCGAGGTGCTGATTGCCGCCAACCCCTGTTTCGGGCTCGATTTCGCAGCCGTCGCGCAGATCCATGCCGAGATCATGGCGGCGCGCAATCGCGGCGCAGCAGTGCTTCTGGTCAGCGAGGATCTCGACGAACTGCTCGAATTGTCGGATCGTCTGGTCGTGATGTTTCACGGCCAACTCGTCTACGAGGCACGCGGGAGCGAAGCCGATCTGACGGAGGTCGGCCGCCACATGGCGGGGCACTAGTGGAGTGAATTTGGCATTCGCGCGCAACCTAGCCGCGATCTCGGAAAGCGAATGTCAAATCCTAAACTCCACTAGAAACTCATGTTTGCTAGTGGTCCTTTTGATTCTAACATTCGCAAACGTGCCCCCCAGGATGGGATGCGAATGTTAGAATTGGACCACTCGATGGCAGATCTCGAGGCGCTGACGCAGGCCCAGTTGGACCAGCACTTCTTAGCGCACACCTTCGATGTCGCGCGGCGGTCGATGTCAAACGGCAACCACCCTTTCGGCGCCATCCTGGTCGATCGAAACCGCAAGATCCTGATCGAGACCGAAAACGGTTACATGCCGGCCCATGACGGCACCGCGCATGCCGAGCGGCTACTCGCGACGCAAGCCTGCCGCACCTTCAAGGCCGAAGCACTCACGGGCGCCACGATCTATTCGTCCGCCGAACCCTGCGCGATGTGTTCAGGCGCGATCTACTGGGCCGGTATCGGCCGTCTGGTCTATGGCCTCAGCGAGGCGCGGCTGCGCGACATCACCGGCAACCATCCCGAGAATCCAACGCTCGACCTGCCCTGCCGCGCCGTGTTTGCGAGCGGCCAGCGCGCAACAGACGTGATCGGCCCGCTGCTGGAAGATGAGGCCGCGGCGCTCCACGACGGGGTCTGGAAGAAATAGGCGGGGTCCGCATCAGGAAGATAGTACTTCCACAGGTCGTCCTCGCGAACGCGAGGACCCCATAACCACAGGCTTTCGTTCAAGCAAAGATTGTGGACCACCGAAAGCCACAGTGAGATTCCGCGGTATGGGTCCTGGCTTTCGCCAGGACGACAGTGGAAGTCTTGGCCGGGCAGCCCAACCATCTCAAAAAGAAAATGGCGCCGCGATCAAGTCGCGGCGCCATCGTTTTGGAGACCGGTGGAAGGTCTTAGAACTTCACAGTCACGCCGGCATAGACGGTCTGTTCGGTACAGCTGTTGGTGCTGGTCGTAACGCCAGCGGTGCTGGTGACGGTGCAGACGCCCGGTTCAGCATTGTGATCGAGGCCGAACTTGTTCTGCCAGTAGCGATAGGCCACCCAGACGTCCACGAAGTGCGAGTACTTGTTGCCCATGAAAGCCTTCGAAGCGTCGAAGGTCAGACGGATCGGTTCGCTGTTGATTTCAGTCTTGCTAGCCGTGCTGAGGGGACCGATACCGGTACCAACCAGCGGAGCGTTCGAGTCACCCTTCGGCCCGTAGAAACCTGCGCGACCGCTGATCGAGAAGAACTGAACGTTCTCGGGCAGGAAGCCAAGATCCATGTAGTAGCCGATTTCAACCGCCCACGTCGTGTGGAAGTTCGTGTTGCCATCCGCGAGGCAGGTTACACCGGGAATACCAGGGTTGGAAAAGAAGCCGCCACACGAGTCGAAGGCATTGTGGTTGATTTCCTTGTAGGCCAAGGGCGCTACGTTGATGTAGCCCTTGTAGGGAAGGTCAAACGCGAACTGCAGACCGGCGACGAAGTCACGCTTGGCCGGAGCCAGCATGCTGTTTTCCGTCTCGTAATCGGCGCCCCACTCGAAGGAGATGTTGTGCAGCGGACCCATGCTGAACTGCTTGGTGCCGAACAATTCGTTCCAGCCCAGGGTGCTGCGGAACAGGCCATAGAACTCGGTGGCGCCGGCGCAAACCGTGCTGCCGCCGAAGACTGTCGCGGAGTTCTGGGTTGAGTTGGTGGTGAAGCCCGAGCACGGTACGGCCGGGTCGTTGTGGTCCGATTTGAACATCGAGATCGTGAAGAAGTTCGTGCCGTATTGCCACACGTCGAAGTGGGTGAACGAGTAAACGCTCTTGGCCGTGTTGCCGTTGAAGCCGCCGCCATTTGGCTTCAGCGAGTAGGCGCCCGGATCGGTACCGTTCGGCATCCACGAATAGGTGACGCGATCGTCGATCACCAGGAAGAAGGGAAGATCCTTGACCGGCTTGACAGCCTTGACCGGAAGATCGGCGGCTTGCGCCACACCGGCTGAAGCAAGCGCGGCAAACGAGAGCGCCGCGGTCGCGAAGATTGCTTTTTTAAACATTAGTACCCCCAATTGCAGAGCGAACCATCACAGGCCCTGACCGCAACAGTTACGCCGTTCCTGTGATGTGAGAAGCCTCAAGTTTCTCCATCACCTGCTGCAGGATTAGCCAAAAGCGGCGACGGAGCCTGCAACCCGCGGGATTTGCCGCAACTTGCGGTTAGGCGAACAGGCGCCGAGAGACGCGCGCGTCTGCTGCATTCAAATTGTTTTTATTGGCTTTTTTCGCCGACCGCTGTGTCTGGGCGAAGCTAACGCGACAGCGAAGCGAAGGTATTGCCAGGCCTGCAAACATCAAAAATACCGATGCCCACATCCAAAGCAGACCGCGTTCCCTGTTACGAATTGCAACGAACTGTCACAATTATGCAACAGCGATTTCAGGCTGAAAGCCGAAATTGGGTCAAGCGGGCTGCCGCAAGCAGCCGGCGCGGCGCGTTGCCTGAGAATCACCCGTCAATTTCGGTTGATGAAGACTTGAGCAACAACTGGCGCTTTTTCGCTACTTACACTGGCGCTTAAACTAGCACAGTATCCAGGCAGCCATTTTTTGAGCCTTGGAACCGAATGTCAGATTCGACGCCCGTTAGCCCGCATTCCGGCGAAACGCCGCTCTTGCAAACCATTGGGTTGACCAAGCGCTACGGCACATTTCTCGCCAATGACTCCGTCGACATCGACGTCCGGCCGCAGGAAATCCACGCGCTGCTGGGCGAGAACGGCGCGGGCAAGTCGACGCTGGTCAAAACAATCTATGGCCTTGTCCAGCCGAGCGAAGGCGAGATGCGCTGGGAAGGCAAACGGATGGTCCTGTCCGGGCCGTCGGAAGCGCGCGCCCGCGGCATCGGCATGGTGTTCCAGCACTTTTCGCTGTTCGACAATCTCACGGTGGCCGAGAACGTTGCGCTCGGGCTCGACGGCAAGGAATCCTTCAAGGACATGTCGGCGCGCCTTGAACAACTGTCACGCACTTACGGACTTCCGCTCGACCCACGCCGCGAGGTCTGGCAGTTGTCGGTCGGCGAGCGGCAGCGCATCGAGATCGTGCGCGCGCTGATGCAGAATCCGAAATTCCTGATCCTCGACGAGCCGACGGCTGTCTTGACCCCTCAGGAGGCTGACCAGCTCTTCGTCGTCTTGAATCGGCTCAAAGCCGAGGGCCGCGCCATCCTTTACATCAGCCACAAGCTCGATGAGGTGAAGCGGCTTTGCGACACCGCCACCATTCTGCGCGGCGGCAAGAAGGTCGCGACCTGCAATCCCAAGGCGGAGACCGCAGCCTCGCTGGCGCGGATGATGGTCGGCACTGAAATCAAGCAGGTAAAGGCGGCTGCCGCGCGACAGATCACGGTGCCGCGCCTTGTCGTCAACAGTCTCTCGCTCGAGCCCGACGATCCGCACGGCGTGCGGCTGCAAAACATCTCACTGGAACTGCGCGGCGGCGAAATCCTCGGCATCGCCGGCGTTGCCGGCAACGGTCAGGATGAACTCTTCTCCGCCCTGTCGGGCGAACGGCGCTGCAACGATCCCGGCATCGTGGTAATCGAAGGGATCGCAGCCGGCCATCTCACGATCACCCAGCGGCGCAAACTGGGCGCGGCCTTCGTGCCGGAAGAACGGCTTGGCCATGGCACCGCCCCGCGCATGAAACTGTCGGAGAACGCGCTTCTGACCGGCCATGCGGCAAGCGGCATGGTGAAATACGGTTTCATCGATACGCCGGCGACGTTGTCGACGGTCGACCGTGCCACGGAGGTCTTCGACGTGCGCAAAGCCAAGCGCGATCCGGAAGCCGCGAGCCTGTCAGGCGGAAACTTGCAGAAATTCGTGGTCGGGCGCGAGATCTTGCGAAAACCCGCCGTTCTCGTGGTGAGCCAGCCAACCTGGGGCGTCGATGCGGGCGCAGCTGCCGTGATCCGCCAGGCGCTGCTCGATCTTGCCGCGGCCGGTGCGGCGGTGCTGGTGACGAGCCAGGATCTCGACGAACTCGCTGAAATCACCGACCGGATCGCGGTAATGTTTCACGGACGGCTTTCGGAAGCTCTGCCGACGGCCGGGGCCACGCGCGAGAAACTCGGACTCTTGATGGGCGGAAGCGGCCTCGATCAGAAGGAGGCAGCGCATGCAGCTCGTACTTGAGAAACGCACCGAGCGGTCGAACACGATCGCGCTGGTTTCGCCGCTGATCGCGATCGGCCTGACGATCGTGACCATGGTCATCCTGTTCGCCATTCTCGGCAAGAATCCGCTGCTCGCGCTCTGGGTCTACTTCATCGCTCCCCTGACCGACAGCTACTCGCTGCAGGAAATCGTGGTCAAGGCGACGCCGCTCGTGATGATCGCGATCGGCCTCTCGCTCTGTTATCTCGCCAATGTCTGGAATATCGGCGCCGAGGGACAATTCCTGATCGGTTCGGTCGCGGGAAGCTGGCTCGCGGTAAAGACCCACGGCACCGATGCGGGCGCATGGGTGTTGCCGGCGATGCTGGTGCTGGGCGCAGCGGGGGGCGCGCTCTATGCGCTGATTCCCGCGATCTGCAAGGTAAAGTTCGGCGCAAGCGAAATTCTGACGAGCCTGATGCTGGTCTATGTCGCCGATCTTTTCCTGGACTATCTGGTGCGGGGTCCATGGCGCGATCCCAACGGCTTCAACTTTCCGACCACCGCGGAGTTCGATCCCGTCGCTACCGTTCCCATCCTTGTCGAAGGCGGCCGTCTGCATCTCGGTGCGGTGTTTACCGTGATCGTCGTTATCGCTGCCGCCATCCTGCTTGGCCGCATGATCAAAGGCTTTGAAATCCGCGTCGTCGGCGCAGCACCGCGCGCCGCGCGCTTCGGCGGCTTCAACTCCAAGCAATTGATCCTCCTGACCTTCGCCATTTCCGGCGCCCTCGCCGGCCTTGCCGGGATCATCGAGGTCGCAGGCCCCGTCGGCCACCTTCAACCGGGCTTTTCGCCCGGCTACGGTTTCACCGCCATCATCGTCGCTTTCCTCGGACGGCTGAATCCGGTTGGAATATTAATTGCAGGACTTTTCCTGGCGCTCACGTTCATCGGCGGCGAACAGGCCCAAATCGCAATGAAGATACCCCTCGACGTGACCAAGGTTTTCCAGGGCATCCTGCTGTTCTACGTGCTCGCCTGCGACTCCCTCATTCTCTACAAGATCCGGCTGATCTCCTCTTCGCCACAGGTGCCAAGTGGAACTGCTTGAACCCATCATCCTGTCGGTGCTGGCGGCTTCGACCCCGCTGTTGATCGCGGCCACGGGAGAACTGATCACCGAACGCTCCGGGGTGCTCAACCTCGGCGTCGAAGGCATGATGATCGTGGGAGCTGCTTGCGGCTTTGGCGGCGCATGGCTCACCGGCTCGATCATTGTCGGCGCGATCTTCGGGATCGTTGCGGGCGTGCTGATGTCATTGATCTTTGCATTGATGACGCTTGGCCTTGCGGTCAACCAGGTCGCGACCGGACTTGCCTTGACCATTCTTGGCGTCGGCATCTCCGGCCTGATCGGCGCCGGCTTCGTTGGCGAGCGGATCACGCCGGCGCCGCATCTCAACATTCCTGGCCTCACCGACATTCCCTTCTTCGGCCGGATCCTGTTCGGCGAGGACCCGTTCGTCTATCTGTCGCTGGCGCTTTTGATCGGCGTCTGGCTCTTCCTCTACCGCACGCGCAGCGGCTTGATCCTGCGCGCCGCCGGCGACAGTCATGTCTCGGCCCATGCGCTCGGATATCCCGTGCTGCGCATCCGCCTGTACGCCGTGATGTTCGGCGGCGCCTGCGCGGGTCTTGCGGGAGCCTATCTGCCGCTTGCCTATACGCCGTTCTTCATTCCCGGCATGACCGCCGGCCGCGGCTGGATCGCGCTTGCGCTGGTGGTGTTCGCATCCTGGCGGCCGGGCCGCCTGGCCATCGGCGCCTACCTGTTCGGCGCCGTGACCATTCTGCAATTGCACGTGCAGGCGTTCGGCCTTGGAATTCCCTCGCAATTGATGTCATCGCTGCCATACTTGGCGACGGTCATCGTCCTTGTTCTGATTTCGCGGGCGAGAACCGGCGGCTCGACCGCGCCGGCCGCCCTGGGAAATACATTTGTGCCGGATCGCTGATTTCACGTTTCAAAGCGCGGCAAAGGGGGATGCCGCGTTCTGAATGTAAGTGGTACCCCAAACGTGTGGAGATTGATGATGAAGAGAAAACTGCTTGCGGCTGCTACCGCCGTTCTGCTCGCCGGGAGCCTGAGCGCTTCGGCCGAAGACAAGTTGAAGGTTGGGTTCATTTACCTCGGCCCTGTTGGCGATTTCGGCTGGACCTATCAGCACGAAGTCGCACGGCAAGCCCTGGTGAAGGAATTCGGCGACAAGATCGAGACCACATATCTCGAGAACGTCAGCGAAGGTCCTGACTCCGAGCGCTCGATCGAACAGCTGGTGCGCGCCGGCAACAAGCTGATCTTCACGACATCCTTTGGTTACATGGATCCGACGCTGAAGGTCGCCAAGAAGTATCCGAACGTGCATTTCGAGCACGCCACGGGCTTCAAGAAAGACAAGAACATGGGAATCTATAACGGCCGCTTCTACGAAGGCCGTTACATCCAGGGCATTATCGCCGGCAAGATGTCGAAGGCCGGCGTGCTCGGCTACATCGCTTCGTTCCCGATTCCGGAAGTGATCATGGGCATCAACTCCACCATCCTCGGTGCGCAGACGGTCAACCCGAACATCAAGGTCAAGATCATCTGGGCCAACACCTGGTTCGATCCCGGCAAGGAAGCCGATGCCGCCAAGGCACTGCTCGACCAGGGCGCCGACGTGATCATGCAGCACACCGACTCGCCGGCCGCGATGCAGATCGCCTCCGAGCGCGGCAAGCTGGCGTTTGGCCAGGACTCCGACATGATCAAGTTCGGTCCGAAGACGCAGCTCACCTCGATCGTCGACAACTGGGCGCCCTATTACATTTCTCGCGTCAAGGCCGAACTCGACGGCAAGTGGGAGACGGACGACACGTGGGGCGGTCTCAAAACGAAGACGGTCGTGATGGCGCCCTACACCAACATGCCTGACGACGTGAAGAAACTGGCGGAAGATGCCGAAGCCGGGATCCTTGCCGGCAAGCTGTTCCCGTTCAAGTGTCCGATCGTCGATCAAGACGGCAAGACGGTTGAATGCAAGGGCGGCGACCATCTCGACGATGGCCAGGTGCTCGGCATGAACTTCTACGTCAAGGGCATCGACGACAAGATCCCGGGCAAGTAAACGCCCGCAGTCGTCAAGCGAAAGGCCGGGTGGAAACGCCCGGCCTTTTTCGTGTCGCGACCTCACACGATAGGATAGAACGTCGAACGATCCTACCCCGCCTGAAGCTTGCGCGCGGCCGCGCTGTGCCGGCGGATCAGGTCCGGTACGTCGAGACCGGGAATGGCGCCGTCGACGACGGTCCACTTCCCCGCCACCATCACGCGATCGGCGCGATGCGCGCCGCACAGCACCAGCGCCGCCAGCGGATCGCCATGGCCGGAGAAACGGAGTTCATCGAGCTTGAACAATGCGAGGTCGGCGGCTTTGCCGACGGCAATCTCTCCCAACTCAGGACGGCCGACGCAGGCCGCCGATCCCTTGGTCGCCCAGCGCAGCGCATCCTTGTGGCTCACTTTAGCGACGCCATAGCGAGCCCGTTGCAGCAGAAACGCCGCGCGGACTTCCTGCATCAAATTGGATTCGTCGTTCGACGCCGAACCGTCGACACCAAGCCCGATGCCGACGCCTGCTTCTTCCATCTCGCACACCGGACAGCCGCCGGAGGCCAGAATCTGATTGCTGCAAGCGCAGTGGCTGATGGTGATTTTGGCTTTGCCGAGCCGCTTCATCTCTGACGTGTTGAAATGAATGCCGTGGGCGAGCCAGGTCCGCGCATTGAGCCAGCCGCAATTCTCGAGGTAGTCGAGCGGACGGCAGTTATAGAGCTGTTCGCAGAATTTGTTCTCGTCCTCGGTCTCGGCCAGATGGGTGTGCAGGCGAACATCGAGTTTTTCGGCCAGTTCAGCCGTCTTCTTCATTAGCGAGGTCGTCACCGAAAACGGCGAACAGGGCGCCAGCGCAATCTGCACCATCGCGTCGTCGCCACGCTTGTGGTATTTCGCGACGACGCGTTCGCTGTCGGCAAGAATCGTATCTTCTTCCTGGACCACGCTGTCCGGCGGTAGGCCGCCGTCGCGCTGCGACAGGTTCATCGAACCCCGTGTCAGCAGCACGCGCAAGCCAAGCCTGCGCGCGGCTGCAACCTCGATATCGACCGATTCTTCAAGGCCGGCCGGAAAGACATAATGATGATCGGTCGTGGTGGTGCAGCCGGACAGCATCAGCTCCGACATCGCAACCGTGACGCCGAGTTCGAGCGCTTCGGGCGTCAAGCCCGCCCATACCGGATACAGCGCCTGCAACCACGGGAACAGTTCGCGGTCCATCGCTGCCGGCACCGCCCGTGTCAGCGTCTGGTAAAAATGATGATGGGTGTTGATCAGTCCGGGGATAACCACATGTGCCGACGCATCGAACACCGCCGCGTCCGTCGCAGGCGTCGCACCAGCCGGAACCAGTTCGACGATTCGGCCATCCCGCACGACAATACCGCGGCCGGCACCATCGGCCAGAATGCCCTGGGGGTCCTTGATCCAGATCGCCTGTGACTGCGTCATTAACGCCTTCCTCTTTACCACGTCCCTGCAAAGACCAGGCCCGATCTGAGTTGAAGCTTCTTGGTTGGCTCTGGTCTTGCAAGACCGTTACAGAAAGAATGTTGGCGTTGAAAGCGTTGGCCTAATGCGAATGTTAGAAGCGGACCACTAGCGGATGGACCTGAACACGATCACGGCGGTTGCCCGGCCGAAAGCGCGCTCGAAGCTGCCCATTTGGCGGTCAGGCGATGCCTGGCTCGCGGGCGGGACCTGGCTATTTTCGGAACCGCAGGCCCATCTGAACCGGCTGATCAATCTGGCCGAGTTGAAGTGGACGGCGCTGACGATCGATGCAAACGGACTGTCGATCGCGGCGACTTGCAGCGTCGCCGAACTCGATGCCCTCGCCTGTCCGCCGGACTGGCTGGCGGCATCCTTGATCAATCAATGCTGCCGCGCCTTCCTCGCATCCTTCAAGATATGGAAGACGGCAACTGTCGGCGGCAACATCTGCATGTCGCTGCCCGCGGGACCGATGATCTCGCTGACTGCGGCGCTCGACGGCGTTTGCACGATCTGGCAACCGGACGGCGGCGAACGAAAAATTGCGGTTTCCGATTTCGTCACCGGCAACAACACCAACATGCTCAAGCCCGGCGATCTGTTGCGGCAGATCGACATTCCCGTAAGTGCGCTGAAGCGACGATCGGCGTTCCGCCAGATTTCGTTGACGCCGGTGGGCCGTTCGGCAGCGCTGCTGATCGGCGCCATCGCGCATGACGGCAGCTTCGTGCTGACAGTGACCGCCTCGACCAAGCGGCCGGTCAAGCTGATCTTCCAGAGGGTGCCTGACACGGCCAGACTGAGCGATGCGATCCAGCAGGCGATTCCCGACGACCTCTATCACGACGACGTCCACGGCAAGCCGTTTTGGCGCAAGCACATGACGCTGCGGTTGGCGTCCGAAATCCGCGATGAACTCGCATGAGTTTCGAGATCAATGGCAAAAGTTTCGAACAGCAGCCGCGCGCCGGCCAATGCCTGCGGACGTTCCTGCGCGAGCTCGGCCATTTCGGCGTCAAGAAGGGCTGCGATGCCGGCGACTGCGGCGCCTGCACCGTGCTGCTCGACAACGAGCCCGTGCATAGTTGCCTGATTCCGGCGTTTCGCGCCGAAGGCCATGCGGTCACGACGATCGAGGGCCTTGCGAGTGAGGCCGCCCTTCATCCGATGCAGCAGGCGTTTCTGAACGCGCAGGGTTTTCAATGCGGCTTCTGTACCGCCGGGATGATCCTCACTTGCGCGTCCCTGAACCAGGCCCAGCAGCGCGACCTCGGGGCGGCACTGAAAGGCAATATCTGCCGCTGCACCGGCTATCGCTCGATCGAGGACGCACTCAACGGCAAGAACAACATCGAAGACGACGCCGCCGGCGAGGCGTTCGGCCACAGCCTTCCCGCGCCCGCCGGACCGCAAGTGGTGCGCGGCGCGGAACGCTACACATTCGACACCGAGATCGAAGGCCTGCTCCACATCAAAATTCTCCGTTCCCCGCATCCGCACGCCAAAATCGTCTCGATCGACAGGAGCGAGGCGCTCGCCGTGCCGGGTGTCCATACCGTGCTCACTCACGAGGACGCCCCCAAGACCCTGTTCTCGACCGCGCGGCACGAGAAAGACTGGATGGACCCCGCCGATACGCGCATGCTCGACGATGTCGTGCGGTTTGTCGGCCAGAAGGTCGCGGCCGTGGTGGCTGACAGCGAAGGCGCCGCCGAAGAAGGCTGCCGTCGCCTCAAGGTCGAATACGAGATATTGCCGCATGTGGTGGATCCGGCGGCTGCGATCGCCGAGGGCGCGCCGGTGATCCACGCCGGCAAGACGACCGAGCAACGTATCGCCAACAGCGCGCGCAATATCGCCGCCGAGATCCACGGTGAGTTTGGCGACGTTGCCAAGGCGTTGGCGGAATCTGCCGTGACTTACGAAGGCACGTTCCAAACGCAGCGCGTGCAGCACGCCGCATTGGAGACCCACGGCGGGCTGGCCTATATCGATGCCGATGGCGTCCTCACCGTCCGCTGCTCGACGCAAGTGCCATTCCTGACGCGGCGAGCGCTCGCCGATCTGTTCGAGCTGGCTTTCGACAAAGTGCGCGTGTTGTGCAAGCGCGTCGGCGGCGGCTTCGGCGGCAAGCAGGAGATGTTCGTCGAGGATATTCTGGCGCTCGCCACCTTGAAGACGGGGCGTCCGGTCAAGCTCGAGCTGACGCGCGAGGAGCAGTTCATCTCGACCTCGACGCGCCATCCGATGCGGGTCAAGATCAAGGCCGGCGCCGACAAAGAGGGCAAACTCACCGCGTTGCAGATCGACGTTCTTTCCAACACCGGCGCTTACGGCAATCATGCCGGGCCGGTGATGTTCCACGCCGTCAGCGAGTGCATCAGCGTCTACAACTGCCCGAACAAGAAGGTCGACGGCCTCGCCGTCTATACCAATACGGTGCCGGCCGGCGCCTTTCGCGGCTATGGCCTGCCGCAGACGCTGATCGCGGTGGAATCCGCGATCGACGAACTTGCAAGGCAACTCGGCATCGGCCCGTTCGAGATGCGCCGCCGCAATGTCGTTAAACCCGGCGACCCGATGCTGGCGCCGCCGGAGTCCGAATATCACGACGTGATGTATGGCTCCTACGGACTCGACCAGTGCCTCGATCTGGTCGAGCGCGCGATGAAGGTCGAGACGCCGACGCCGCAATTGTCCGACGAATGGCTGGTCGGCGACGGTGTTGCGCTCACCATGATCGACACCGTGCCGCCCGCCGGCCACATCGCCGACTGTTACGTCTCATTGCGCGACGATGGCGGATTCGACCTTACCGTCGGCACGGCCGAGTTCGGCAACGGCACCGCTACCGTGCACCGTCAGATCGCCGCGACCGCGCTTTCGACCACCGTCAACCAGATTAGCCTCAAGCAATCCGATACCGCCAATGGCGGCCACGACACCGGCGCCTACGGCTCTGCCGGCACCTTTGTGGCGGGGCTTGCCACCAGAGTGGCGGCGGAAAATCTCGCCGCCGAAATCAAGGGCTTTGCCGCGCAGGCGATGGGCGCGGACGCTGCCTCCAGCGTGATCGAGTGCGATCATCTTGTCTGGGACGGCAAGCGGCTGCCGTTTGCGCAGATCGCGCAAACCGCTCGGGCGCATGGCAAGACGCTCGCGGCGCACGGCAACTCGGAAGGCACGCCGCGCTCGGTCGCCTTCAACGTGCAGGGTTTCCGGGTGGCCGTGAACAAGGGCAGCGGCGAGGTGAAAATCCTCAAGAGCGTGCAGGCCGCCGATGCCGGCCGCGTCGCCAATCCGATGCAATGCCGTGGCCAGGTCGAAGGCGGCGTGGCGCAGTCGCTTGGGGCCACGCTCTATGAGGAACTGGTGATCGACGAGGGCGGACGCATCGTCAATCCGCGGTTCCGCGATTATCACTTGCCGTCCTTTGCCGACATACCGCGCACCGAAGTCTACTTCGCCGACACCTATGACACGATCGGTCCGATGGGCGCCAAGTCGATGAGCGAAAGCCCGTATAATCCCGTAGCGCCCGCGATGGGCAATGCGATCGCCAACGCCACCGGAATCCGCTTTACCTCGACGCCGTTCAAACCCGACCGGCTGTTTCCGGCGCTAAAAGAGAAGTTCGGGAGCTAGTACCCGCTTTCCCAAATTGGTGCTCGATCGCAGCACCCAGCAGACATGCTTCGCTGCGGCAGCGCGAGAGAGGCATCTGGCACAGGGCTTGAATTGCTGCAAAGCTGTGACAGCGGCCGGGCGCGGCTAGTGCGCCTGGCATGTGTTGGGGGTTTTGCCATGAGCACCGAAGTCCATCCCGTCGACGAAATTCTGCCGGTCCCACGCCTTTTGGCGCTGGGGCTGCAACATGTGCTGGTGATGTATGCCGGCGCGGTCGCCGTTCCCCTTATCATCGGGCGGACGTTGAAACTGCCGCCGGAGGACGTCGCCTTTCTGATCAGCGCCGACCTGTTTGCTTGCGGCCTCGCCACGCTGGTGCAGTGTATCGGATTTCCCGGTGTCGGTATCCGGCTGCCGGTGATGATGGGCGTGACCTTTGCGTCCGTCGGCCCCATGGTGTCGATGGCTCTAGCTCCCGAAATCGGACTGCTCGGCATCTACGGCTCGGTCATCGCTGCCGGAATATTCGGCATACTTGTCGCGCCTTTCATCAGTCGGCTGTTACCGCTGTTTCCGCCCGTCGTCACCGGCACGATCATCTTGGTGATCGGCATTTCGCTGATGCGGGTCGGCATCAACTGGGCCGGCGGCGGCCTGCCAACACTGTCCAAGACAATCGATGGGGTAGGCTACAGCTACCTCAATCCCAGCTACGGCCAGTTGCAAGGGCTCGGCATTTCCCTCTTCGTGCTGTTGTTCATCCTCGGCCTGATCCGGTGGGGGACGGGCTTCATCGCCAACGTTTCGGTTTTGCTCGGAATTATCGCCGGCGCTGTTCTCGCGAGCGCGCTCGGCGTCATGCATTTCGACAAGGTTCTGGCCGCATCCTGGGGCGACATCGTCATCCCGTTCCGCTTCGGCGTGCCGCAGTTCCACCTCGTGCCGATCCTGACCATGTGCATCGTGATGATCGTGGTGATGATCGAATCGCTCGGCATGTTTCTCGCGCTCGGCGAGATGACCGGCAAAACCATCGATCGAGACGCGTTGTCGCGCGGCCTGCGCGCCGATGGTGTCGGCACGCTGATCGGCGGCATCTTCAACACTTTCCCCTACACGTCATTCTCGCAGAACGTCGGACTCGTCAGCGTCACGGGGGTGCGCTCGCGCTGGGTCACGATCACTGGCGGCGCCATCATGTTGGTGCTCGGCTTGTTGCCGAAACTGGCGGCGCTGGTCGAAGCGGTTCCGCTGGTGGTGCTTGGCGGTGCGGGCCTTGTGATGTTCGGCATGGTGGCTGCGACCGGCGCGCGTATCCTGACGGCCGTCGACTTCAAGAACAACCGCTTCAACCTGTTCGTGGTCGCGATCTCGGTCGGCTTCGGCATGATACCGCTCGCCGCGCCCGGCTTCTTCCGCAACCTGCCGCATGACCTTCAGCCGCTGCTGGAGTCTGGCATTTTGCTGTGCGCCGTCACGGCGGTGATCCTGAACGCGTTTTTCAATGGGCTAGGCAGCAGCGCCAGCGCGGAGAGCGATGCGGCAGCGGTCGCCTCGTCCGCGCAGCATGTTTAGCTGCCGCGGTAGGTCGCGTAACTCCAGGGCGTGACCAGGAGGGGCACATGCAGATGCCCCTCCGGTTCACTCACCGCAAAGCGCAAGGCGATATCGTCGAGGAACGGCGGATCGGAGAGCGGGACGTTTCGCTCCTTGAAATATTTTCCAACATGGAAGGTCAGTTCGTAGTGGCCGATCGGCACCGGCCGGCCGCCGATCAAAGGCTGATCGGTGCGGCCGTCTGAATTGGTCACCGCACGCGCCACGACGCGGCTTACGCCAAGCCGCGAGCGCTCCACGAGTTCGACTTCGATTCCAGCCGCAGGCTTGCCGCTGCTATTATCCAGCACATGGGTCGAAAGACGCCCACCAACGGGCAGACGATCGCTCGAGACCACGAGTTGATCGAGCCGCAGCGCCGCGATCCGGCAAATCTCCGCAATCGAGGCCGCCGTTTCGGTTGCAGCATCGTTCGGCAGCCGGCGCTCGAAGTCGGCAAGGACCGAATCTTTGGTGTGGCGGCGAACGCAGACGATATAGGGAAAGCCAAATTTTGAACGGTAGGCATTGTTGACGCGCTCGAACGCCTCGTATTCGGCATCCGACAGCCGATCGAGCCCCAAGCTGTTCTGCTCGGCGGTGGACTCGGCCGTGAGCCCCGCAGCACGCTGTGTCTTGTTGGCGAGATCGGGATGCGACTTGATCAGTGCCAGCCGCTGATCCTGGCTGCCGTGCTCGACCGCCGACTTCATCGCCGCAAACAGCGCGTTGACGCCGGTAAACGGCCGCCCAGCAAAGGCCTGCTCGGCTACCCAGGGCGAATATTCGAAGATGTTCGCAAGCGCGGCGACAAAGTCGCTCTGCGTGCAGCCGTTCAGCTCCTCAAGCGGCTTCTGCAACATGCCTGTCAGCCCGATTACGGGCTCCTGCCTTGAGCGGTCGGCGAATTTCCCCCGCCCGCATCAAAGGACATGCCGAACAACCCGCCGCGCCTAACTTCGGGCTCGGGCGCCGCGGCGACGGGTGCCTGCTGAAGTTCGGCCTGCGGCGGTAGCGGTGGCGGCGCCGGAAGGTTGTTGCAGCTCATCGGATAGACCAGTTCGCGGTTGGCGGTCTGGCCAATCGGTGCGCAGGCGTTGTGTCCGGCGACGGCCTTCGGCTTGGTTTGCGACCAGGCTGGCGTTGCCGCCACCACAACCATCGCGCACAGGAGAAGCTTATTCATCTTGTCCACCTCGAAAATCGGACCAGGGTCCAATTCCAACATTCGTACCCCCACGCGGAGGCAATTTTGCGGATGCTGGAATCAACACGACCACTGGCAAATGTTAGATTCTAGCGGAGTTTCGGATTTGACATTCGCCTTTCGCAAAAAGCGGTCGGCCGGGCAGCGAATGACAAATCCAGTCCATTAGCGGGCATTGAACCGGATTGGTTCCGCTAAGTCTACCTGCCCCATTTTTGGGCAAACTACCCTTTTCAACTGCCAACCGGAAGCGCTGGAAAACGATCCCGATCAATGCGACACAAGAATTGGGGCATCTTTGGGGATTACGCGCGGGACGGTCGCCACAGGCGCCGCGCGCGGGATGGAGCGGGCGATGTGGGGATCTATCTTATCGGAATGGGCAAGCCTGATTTTCCGTTGGCTGCACGTCATCGCAGCTGTCGGTTGGATTGGGAGCTCGTTCTACTTCATTCACCTCGACCTCGAACTCAAGCCGCGTGAGGGCCTGCCCGAAGGCGCCCACGGCGAGGCGTGGCAGGTGCATGGCGGCGGCTTCTACCACATCATCAAGTTCCTGGTCGCGCCGTCGCAAATGCCGCACGAGCTGACCTGGTTCAAATGGGAGGCTTACACCACCTGGCTGTCGGGCTTCGTGCTGATGGTCATCGTCTACTATCTCGATGCCGAACTGTTTCTGGTCGATAAATCCGTGCTCGACCTGACGCCGACGCAGGCAGCGATGTTCAGCTTCTTCAGTCTTGCGTTGGCCTGGTTGCTGTATGAGGCGGCCTGCCGAAGCGGCCTTTCCAGTCACGAGCTGCCGTTTGCGATCGGCGGCTACATCTTCCTGGTTGCGCTGACCTACGCCTTTACCCATGTGCTAAGCGGCCGCGGCGCCTTCAACCAAATCGGCGCGATCGTCGGAACGATCATGGTCGCCAATGTTTTCGTCGTGATCATCCCGAACCAGAAGAAGGTCATCGCCGCGCTGCTGGCCGGCCAGAAACCGGATCCGAAATACGGCAAGCAGGGCAAGGAGCGCTCGGTCCACAACAACTATCTGACGTTGCCGGTCGTGTTTCTGATGATCAGCAACCATTACCCGCTTATCTTCGGCACCCGCTACAACTGGCTTATCGCTGCGATCGTGCTCGCGCTCGGCCCCGTGATTCGTCACTTCTTCAACGAACGCCATGCCGGGCGCAAATCGCCATGGTGGGTATGGGGCGTGGCGGCGATCGGAATGATCGCGATTTTCTTCCTCACAACCGCCGGCCCGCGCGACGCCAAGGCAGCCGCGGCCGTACCCAAGCACGATTTCGCCGCGGTTCAGGATATCGTGCTGTCCCGTTGCAGCATGTGCCACGCCGCCGAACCGGTGTTCGACGGAATCACTGCAGCTCCAAAGGGCGTCCGCCTCGACGATCCGGAAGCGATCATGCGCAACAGCCGCTTGATCGGGCGCAACGCGGCCTGGTCCAGCGCCATGCCGCCCGGCAACATCACCGAAATCACGCCCCAAGAGCGCGCCGTGCTCTCGGCCTGGCTCGCCGATCCCTCGCGCTGACGCCGAGCGCCTCGCCGCTTCGCCAACAGTACGGAACTTCATTCATAGAGACGCGCGCGTTAACAGGCCTGCAAATATGGGCCCTGATGTTCAAACCTTGTCGTGAATGACGCGTTTGATCGTGGCAATCGCGTCTTCGTCGCGGCTATACATCGTCCATTGCTTGATACGCTTGGCCTTGACCAGTTTGGCCGCGATCAGAACGCGCATGTGCTCGCTCAAGGTCGGCGCGCTCACGCCGAGCTTTTCCGCAATCAATAGACCACAGACACCGTCTTCCACGAGATCCCCGTCGACCTGGGCGCGGAAGTGCCTCTCGGGGTCGCGAAGCCAGTCCAGGATCAGCAAGCGGCGCTCGTTGGCCAAAGCGCGCAACGCAATCGCGATTTTCATTTAGCCACTTTGCTAATTACCTAAGCCGTGTCAAGATGGCCGAACCGATAACAGGCTCTTGAAGCGCATGCCACCGCGACGCGTCACGCTCACATTCGACAACGGTCCGACGCCGGGGATCACCGAACGGGTGCTCGAGATATTGGAGCGCCACAGTATCCTCAGCACCTTTTTCGTCATCGGCCGCAATCTGGCCAACCCGAAGGCCGCGTCTCTGGCAAGGCAGTGCCATGCTGCGGGCCACTGGATCGGCAATCACACGTTCTCGCACTCGGTGGCTTTTGGAGACCATCCGGAGGCGGATTTCGCCGCGTATGAAATCGCCGGTGCCCAGCGCGGGATCGGCGAACTGTCTCACCCGGACAAACTGTTCCGGCCGTATGGAAACTCCGGTCTGATCGGCCGTCATCTTCTGAGCCGGGCGGCCATTGCCTATCTGCTGGCGAACCGGTTTCAGACCGTGCTCTGGAACAGCGTTCCCGGCGACTGGAGGGATGCGGCGGGATGGGTCGAGACGTGCATCGCCCAGGTGCTTGAAAACGAATGGAGCGTCGTTGTCCTGCACGACATCGAAAGCGGTTGTTTGCCACGCCTGAGCGAATTGCTTCAACGCCTGAACGACCTCGGCGCGGTCTACGAACAGGACTTTCCGGACAGCGTCATTGTCACGCGCGCCGGCAAAACCGCGAGCCTCTCGCCGGAATATGTAAGCGATTAAAGTTAGCGGGACAGATACATGGCAGAGTTGAACCCGATCACGCGCGAACGGATCACGGCCACCGAGGCCGTGATCCGCCCGTTTGTACGGCGGACGCCGCTCGTGACCACTGACATGGCCGATTTCGGCCTTGCGCCTGGCACCGTCACCTTCAAGCTGGAATTCCTACAGCATTCCGGATCGTTCAAGGCGCGCGGCGCCTTCGCCAATTTGCTGTTGCGAAAAGCGCCCGCCGCCGGCGTGATCGCGGCGTCCGGCGGCAATCATGGCGTGGCGGTCGCTTGTGCCGCGCATCGCTTGGGCGTGCCCGCCACCATTTTCGTGCCCGATGTGGCATCAATCGCCAAGCAGGATGCTATCCGCGGCTATGGCGCGGAACTCGTCATCGCGGGCTCGCGCTATGCCGATGCGCTGGCCGCGAGCGAAGCGCATATCGAGAGGACCGGAGCCATGCCGGTCCATGCGTACGACCAGGCGGAGACGTTGTTGGGTCAGGGCTCTGTCGCCATGGAGCTGGAGCAGGATGCGCCCGAAATCGACACGCTTCTGGTCGCGGTCGGTGGCGGCGGACTGATCGGCGGTATCGCCGCATGGTACCAGCGGCGGATACGCCTCATTGCGGTCGAACCGGAAGCCGCGCCCACGCTGCACGACGCGTTGGCCGCAGGACATCCGGTTGACGCGCCCGCCGGGGGCATCGCCGCCGACTCGCTCGCGCCGCGTCAGGTCGGGCAACTGATGTTTCCGATCGCGCGCGCCAATGTCGACCGGGTGGTGCTGGTCTCGGACGATGCGATCCGCCAGGCACAGGAGCGGCTTTGGTCGACCATGCGCGTGGTGACCGAGCCCGGCGGCGCAGCAGCCTTCGCCGCTTTGCTCTCCCGGCGCTACAAGCCGTCTGCCGGAGAGCGCGTGGCGGTGCTGTTGTGCGGCGCGAACACGACGGCGGTGAAGTTTGAGGGATGATTCTTTTCCTTCCGCCGCGAAGCGTGGAGTTACTCATCTCACCCTCACCTCGGCATCAACGTAATCACTTCCGCCGCCGCAGCTTCGACCGCGGCGCGGGTGTAAAGCAGCGGCACGTACTGACCGGTCGCCCACAGCGGGGCGAGATCGCGGTAGTGCCCGTTGAAGGGATCGCCGGATTGACCCGGCGTATTGATGGTGCGGCTGGCATCCCAATTGCCGACATCGAGCACCATGCGGAACGAGGCGCCGGCGGTGAGGCGATAGTCGGCGCGGCGGTAGGTCGCCGCACGCGGCACGTTCGCCGCACCGCCAAAAGCGAGCGGCCCGACAGATAGCTGCGACGCTGTCGCCTTGTCGGCGAGCACCTCCAGCGCGTGGTCGAATTTCGCCACATGCAGCCTGCCCCAGCGCCACATCGAGGAGTCCGCGCCGAGCTTGTCGGCGACGTCGGCCACTGCACGCCCCAGGCTTTCACTGAGGATACGGTCGCGCGCGGCTTTCGGATCGTCGCCGAGCGCTGCGTCCGGCGCCTCGAGGTAAGCAACAACAGGCGAAATGCTGGAGGCTTCCGGCGCGATCAGATCGGCAGCCTTCGGTGCAACCGCCTTAAGCAGCGTCGCGCCCAGATGATTTGATATCCACACCTCGAACACGGCGGCTGCCGCACTGTCGGCATCGTCGCGCGCGTCCCAATTTTTCAGGAGCGCCAGTCCCCTTTTGGCATTGGCGTCGTCGGATTGAATCGGCTCGAGCAATTTCAACAGACGCCGTGCCAGCATCGAGGTGTTGTCGTTCTGCAAATCCATCGCATCCGCCAGCGTCATCTTCGGCTTGGATTGCAACACCTCGATGATGCGCTGCCAGCGCGCGGGATCGGACCATTCGAAACCAATCTTGCGCTCCGCAACCGGATAATCGCTCGGCAGGTTCATCTGGTTGGCGGTTGCGAAAAAGCCCTGCTCGGGGCGATAGACGCGCGGCAACTGATCGTTGTCGACAAAACCCTGCCATTCGTAGCGGCCATCGCCCGGCACCGGCATCAGCCCGTCATAGTTGACGCGGCGCGGTGTCTTGGCGCCGGGAATCCAGCCGATATTGCCTTTAACATCGGCATAGACCTGGTTCTCGGACGGCGCGCCCCAGCGCTTCATCGCCGTAACAAAGCCGTTCCAGTCCTTGGCGGTCATGTAATCAGATGAACCGAAATAGGCCGAGGTGCCCGGCTCGAACCAGACCGAGCGGATGGCGAAGGCGCGCTTGTTCGCGTCATCGACATAGATCACCGGACCGTGCCGGGTGAATTTCAGCGCGACGTCACGCGCGCCGTCGCCCTTGACCTCGATGCTTTCATGCACGACCCGCATCGTTTCCCAGCCGTCGCGATAACGGTATTGATTGGGATCGGCCGGATTGAGTTCGTAGACGTAGAGGTCTTCCTGATCCACGTTGAAGATGGTGAGCCCGAACGCGATGGTGCCGTTGTGGCCGATCGAAATTCCCGGCAGCGCAGGTTCGCCCGCCCCGATCACGGACAAGCCCGGCGCGTTGAGCCCGACGATATATCGCAACGATGGCACGCTATGCTCGCGGTGCGGATCGTTGGCGAGGATGGCGCGGCCGGTCGCGGTGCGCGATGGCGCGACCACCCAGTTGTTTGAGCCGATGGTGTCGCGCTGCTGGTCGGCTTCCGTCAGAAACTTGTCGGGGTCGTGCTCCAGCATCGCTTTGCGTTCTTCGGCCCTCGCAAAGGTGACCGGCCGCGTCGCGAGGTCATAGGCTGCCAGCACACCCTTGGGAATCGAGCAGGGGTCGAGCCCTTCCGGAATCTTGGTGGTCCAACTGGGCTCGAGTTTTACGCGAAACCGATCGGCGTCGAGGCCAGCGGCGCACGCCACAAGCGAACGCTTGACTTCGGACGCGACGTTGCGGGTCAGGCCGTGGCTGCGGACGCGCACCACATCTTCCGCGGTCCACAAATCCGGCTTGGTGCCGGCGATACGAAACTCGATTCCCAGCGCGCGGCGGCCCGCCTGCACATCCGCGACATAGGCGTTGATGCCGGCGACGAAAGCTTCCGCATAGGTTTTTGCTTTGGGGCCGTAGGCCGCCCACTCGGCATTCATGTCGCCGCGATAAAGAAATTGCCGCAAAGCCTTGTCCTGTTCGACATAGGCCGGGCCGAAATCCTTGGCGAGGAGGCCGAGGCCGCGCTTGCGCCAGAGATCGATCTGCCAGAGCCGGTCGCGCGCGGCATTAAAGCCTTGCAGGAAAAACAGATCGTGCTCGTTCTCGGCATAGATATGCGGAATGCCCCAGACGTCGATCAGGATTTTGCCGGGCGATTGCAAGCCTGGGGCTGGCGCGGTCGAAAGCCGCGCGGCGGACGGCGGGCTGCCGTTGTCGCGGGCGATGGCTGAAAATGTTGCCGAGGCAATCAGCGCAGCAGAAAGTAGAACACGAATCGTCTTCTTCATTTTTTACTTTTCTCCCGTCGAATGCCACTCGACCCGTCATACCCCGCACATGCACCCGCATTCGCGGGCGATGACAAACAGAGCCTCATTCACTGTCATCATCGCTCGCAAGCACGCCCTTCACGGCGCACCGCCACCCCTTCAGCTTTCGTTCGCGCGTCGTAGCACCCATATTGGGTTTGAAGCGGCGCTCAAGCCGCCAGTTATCAGAAAACTTCGCCGGCTCCGGATAAACGCCTGCCGCAAGCCCGGCGAGATAGGCCGCGCCCAACGCTGTCGTCTCCTGCACCACCGGCCGGTCGACCGGCGCATCCAGCAGATCGGCCAGCCGCTGCATCGTCCAGTCCGACGCCGTCATGCCGCCATCCACGCGCAGCACGATGTTGGCGGTTTTCGCCTCCGGCCAGTCCGCGCGCATCGCTTCCCAGAGATCGACGGTCT
Organism: uncultured Alphaproteobacteria bacterium; assembly: GCA_963824305.1. Classification (GTDB taxonomy): domain Bacteria; phylum Pseudomonadota; class Alphaproteobacteria; order Rhizobiales; family Xanthobacteraceae; genus Bradyrhizobium. The sequence continues at coordinate 1,511,168 of CAWGOW010000005.1, read as the reverse complement.
GGTAACAGACGCTTTCGAGCGCGGCATGCGCGAGCTCCGCGGGGCCGGTGTTGCGCGTCAGGCCGAACAGCGCACCGCGCACGCGCGGATTCCAATACGGCGCACCGAGACCGACAAAGGCCGGCACCAGGTAGACGCTTTGGGCACTATCGGACTTTTCGGCGAGCGGGCCGGTGTCGGCGGCCTGTTTGATGATGCCGAGGCCATCGCGCAGCCATTGCACGGCGGAGCCTGCGACGAAGATCGAGCCTTCGAGCGCGTAGGTGCGTATGCCTTTCAACTGATAAGCGATCGTGGTGAGAAGCTTGTTGTTCGAGGCGACCGGCGTCGTGCCGGTGTTGAGCAGCGCAAAACAGCCGGTGCCGTAAGTGGACTTGATCATGCCCGGCGAGAAACAGGCTTGACCGATGGTCGCGGCCTGTTGATCGCCGGCGATGCCGGCAATCGCGATTTCACCGCCGAGCAGTTCGGGCACGGTCTCGCCGAAACGATGCGAAGAGTCCTTTACTTCGGGCAGCATCGCGCGCGGCACGCCGAGCAGCTTGAGAAGGTCGTCGTCCCACGCGCCGGTGTGAATATTGAACAGCAATGTGCGTGAGGCGTTGGTGGCGTCGGTCGCATGCACCTTGCCGCCGGTGAGACGCCACAGCAGGTAACAATCGACGGTGCCGAACAGCAATTCGCCGCGCATCGCGCGCGCTCGCGCACCCGGAACATTAGCGAGCAGCCACGCGACCTTGGTTCCGGAAAAATAGGGATCGATGATCAGGCCGGTCTTGGCCGTGACGGCTGGCTCATGGCCTTCCTTCTTCAACCGCGCACAGAATTCGGCGGTGCGGCGGTCCTGCCAGACGATCGCGCGGTGAATGGCTTTACCTGTTGCACGATCCCACATCACCACGGTCTCGCGCTGATTGGTGATGCCGATCGCCGCGATGTCCTTTGTGGTGAGGCCGGCTTTCTTCAGCGCCTCGCGGCAGGTCGCGGCCGTGGAATTCCAGATGTCTTCCGGATCGTGCTCGACCCAGCCGGAGGCCGGAAAATGCTGCGGAAATTCCTGCTGCGCGACGCCCGCAACCGAGAGGTCGTCGCGAAACAGCATGGCGCGGGAGGACGTGGTGCCCTGATCGATCGCCAGCACGAAGGACATTGGCGTTCCTCCAGCGTTTCTAATTGGAGGCCAAGCAAGCGGATTGAAGAGAGAAGGTCAAGGTTGAGAAGAGTTCTCATCCCTCCCCCTTGTAGGGGGGATGAAGTCCTCACGCTCCCGCGGTGGTGACGCCGCCGTCGACGACGATCGTCTGCCCGGTCATGAAGCTCGAGGCATCGGAGGCAAGATAGGCGACAGCGCCGGCGATTTCGTCGGGCTCGCCGATGCGCCGAAGCGGCGTCGAAGCCGTGCGGCGCTTCAGCCGCTCGTCGTCTTCCCACAAAGCGCGCGCGAAATCGGTCTTGACCAGGCCCGGCGCCACGCAATTGACGCGCACGCCCTTCGGGCCCCATTCGCCGGCGAGGCTACGACACAGCGCGAAATCCGCCGCCTTGGAGATGCCGTAGGCGCCGATCACGGTCGAGCCGCGCAAGCCGCCGATCGAGGAGATGATCACCACCGAACCCTTGGCCCGCTCGGCCATGGCCGGGATCGCAATTGAACAGAGCCAAAGGTTGCTCTTGACGTTCGAGGCCATGATCTTGTCGAAGGCGTCGTCCTTGATGTCGAGCAGCGGACCGTAATAAGGGTTGATCGCGGCGTTGCAGACGAGAATGTCGACTTTCCCGTAATGTTTGTTCGCGCCCGACATCAGCGCCTCCACCTCCTCGCGGCGCGAGATGTTGCAGGCGATCACCTGTGCATCGCCGCCCGCTTTGCGGATGCCTTGCGCGACTTCCTCGCAGGCGTCTGCCTTGCGCGAAGAGATCACGACCTTGGCGCCGAGCTTGGCGAGCAACTCGGCCGAGGAGCGGCCGATGCCGCGGCTCGAGCCGGTGACGACGGCAACCTGCCCGGTAAGATCGAAGGGGGTGGATTTCATCGAGTGGATTCCTTCGCGCAATTAACAAGCTCTCTGAAGCCGTCATTCCGGGATGCGCCGAACGGCGCAGACCCGGAATCCATTGCGCCACATGAGTACCGGGAGAAATGGATTCTCAGGTGCGCAATTGCGCACCTTAGCTCGCATCTTCGATGCGCCCCGGAATGACGAGGACAGGATAGGCTGCGATCACGATGATCGTGACCCCTACACCAGCCCGCCTGCGGCGGTGACACGACGCAAGTGATACTCGGTATCGCCAAAGGTGTTTTCGATCATGGTCAGGCGCTTGAAGTAATGGCCGATCGCGGCCTCCATCGTCATGCCGATGCCGCCATGCAACTGGATCGACTGCTGGCCGACAAACTTGCCGGACTTGCCGATCTGCACCTTGGCGGCGGCGACCGCGGTCGAGCGTTCCTTCGCGTCATTGAAGTCGCAGGCCATGGTCGCAAACATCGACATCGAGCGCGCCTGTTCAACGGCGACGAACATGTCGGCGGCGCGGTGCTGCAAGGTCTGGAAGCTGCCGATCGCCACGCCGAACTGCTTGCGCGTCTTCAAATACTCGACCGTGGTCTTCAGCGATTCATCCATCAGCCCGACGGCCTCGGCGCAAAGCGCGGTGCGCGCTTCATCGACCACCCGCTCGATCAGGGCCAAGCCATTTTCGGGATCGCCGATCGCAGCGTCAGCACCGACCTCGACGCCGGTGAACGTGATGTCGGCGCCATGCAGGCCGTCCTGCGTCGGATAGGTCTTCTTCGCGATGCCCTTGGCGCCGGCCGGCACCAGGAAAACACCGACGCCGCCCGCGTCGCGCTGGCCACCTTTGGTACGCGCGGTGACCACCAGCGTATCGGCGGCCTCGCCGTTGAGCACGACGAATTTTTCGCCATCGATGACCCAGCCATCGCCCTTCTTCTTGGCCGAGGTTGTGACGTCGGCGAGGTCATAGCGCGAATTCTTCTCCAGCTGCGCAAAGGCAAAGGTCTTGCTGCCATCGATGATCGTGGAAATATGCGCCGCCTTTTGCGCGGCCGAGCCGCCATGGCGCAACAACCCGCCCGCGATCACCACGGTTGCGAGATAGGGCTCGATCACGAGCGCACGGCCCAAGGCCTCCATCACGATCGCGGTCTCCACCGCGCCGGCGCCGAAGCCGCCATCGTCTTCCGAAAACGGCAGACCCAGCAGACCCTGCTCGGCGAAGCGGCCCCAGATCGCCTTGCTCCAGCCGCCCGGCTCTTTCATGTATTTCTTGCGTGCCTCGAAATCATAGGCGTCGCCGAGCAGCCCCTCGACGCTGTCCTTGAGAAGCCGCTGCTCCTCCGTCAAATCGAAATCCATTTATGTATTCCTCATAACCGGTCTATCGTTTCGTCTTTCAGGGATGCGCCTTCTCGGGCGCAGGCCCTTCAGGCGCCCCGGAATGACGTCTCCTACAACCCCAGCACTGCCTTGGTGATGATGTTGCGCTGGATCTCGTTCGAGCCGCCATAGATCGAAACCTTGCGGTTGTTGAAGTAGCTCGGCGCGATCTGCGCGGTCCAGTCCATCGCCTCGTTGGATCCGTCGTCGCCATGCTCGTCGAACGGCGCGGCGAACGGGCCAATCACTTCCATCAGAAGTTCGGTCGTCGCCTGCTGAATTTCCGAGCCCTTGATCTTGAGCACGGACGACGCCGGATTCGGCTTGCCCTTGCCGTGCTTGCCTTCATCGGCAACCACGCGCAACTGCGTCAGCTCCAGCGCCTTCAGCTCGATCTCGACCGCGGCGAGCTTCTCGCGGAAACCCTGGTCTTCGATCACGGGCTTGCCGCCGGACTCGACTTTCGATGCGAGGTCCTTGATGCGGCGGATGCGTTCCTTGGAAACACCGACCCGCGCGATGCCGGTGCGCTCATTGCCGAGCAGGAATTTTGCGTAGTCCCAGCCCTTGTTCTCCTCGCCGACGAGATTTTCAACCGGCACCTCGACGTCGTCGAAGAAGACTTCGTTGACCTCCAGACCGCCATCGATGGTCTGGATCGGGCGCACCGTAATGCCCTTCGACTTCATATCCATAAGGATGAAGGAAATGCCGGTCTGCTTCTTCGCGCCCGGATCGGTGCGGCAAAGGCAGAAGATCATGTTGGCGTACTGAGCCAGCGTGGTCCAGGTTTTCTGGCCGTTGATGATGTACTTGTCGCCCTTGCGCTCGGCCTTGGTCTTCAACGAGGCCAGGTCGGAACCGGAGCCGGGCTCGGAAAAGCCCTGGCACCACCAGTCCTCGACATTGGCGATCCGCGGCAGATATTGCTTCTTCTGCGCCTCGTTGCCGAAGGTGTAGATGACAGGGCCGACCATGCTGACGCCAAAAGCGAGCGGCGCCGGCGCCGGATGAGCCTGAAGCTCTTCGTTGAAGATGTAATGCTGCACCGAGGTCCACCCCGTGCCGCCATATTCCTTGGGCCAGTGCGAGACGCCCCAACCCTTCTTGTTCAGGATTTTCCACCAGGTGATCATCTCGTCCTTGGTGAGATGACGCCCCTCGACCATCTTTTGCCGCGTCGCCGGCGGCACGTTGTCGCGAAAGAACGCCCGCACTTCGTCACGAAACGCCATTTCTTCCTTGGTGAACGCGAGATCCATCGGATTCTCCTGTAAGCAAAATCAGATCTAGAGACGTATCCGCTAAGTAGGGTGCGCCACCTCTTCCTTTGGGAGAGGGTTGGGGTGAGGGGTTACGGTCCATCGATAGACCTACTCCTCGCCCGGATCGCTACGCGATCCGACCTCTCCCTACGGGAGAGGTGAGATCACGCCCGCGGCGCGCAACGACATTACTGCACCACCTCGAACAAGCCGGCGGCGCCCATGCCGCCGCCCACGCACATTGTCACGACCGCATATTTGGCCTTGCGGCGGCGTCCTTCGATCAACGCGTGACCGGTGAGCCTTGCGCCCGACATGCCGTAGGGGTGACCCACCGCGATCGCTCCGCCATCGACATTGATCTTTTCGGGATCGATGCCGAGCTTGTCGCGGCAATAAAGCACCTGCACGGCGAACGCCTCGTTCAGCTCCCAGAGATCGATGTCGTCGACCTTCAAGCCATGACGTTTCAAAAGCCGCGGCACCGCGAAGACCGGCCCGATGCCCATTTCGTCCGGCTCGCAGCCGGCAGCGACGAAACCGCGGAAGATGCCGAGCGGCTTCAAACCGCGCTTGGACGCTTCCTTGTCGCTCATGATCACGCTGGCGCTGGCGCCGTCCGACAACTGGCTTGCATTGCCGGCGGTGATGGTGAAGCCGTCGCCGCGCACCGGCTTGAGACCCGCGAGCCCCTCGGCCGTCGTCTCCGGCCGCGGGCCCTCGTCTTTTGAAAGCGTCACTTCCTTGAAGGAAATCTCGCCGGTCGCCTTGTCGGCAATGCCCATCATGGTGGTGATCGCAGCGAGTTCGTCGTTGAACTTGCCGCCCTGCTGGGCGGCGGCGACGCGGCGTTGGCTCTCCAGTGAATACTCGTCCTGCCGTTCGCGCGAAATGCCGTACCGCTTGGCGACGACCTCGGCGGTATCGATCATCGGCATGTAGACCTCGCCCTTGATCTTGAGGAGCGCCGGGTCCTGGGTGTGGAACTTGTTGGCGTGATCGTTCTGCACGAGGCTGATGGATTCGCCGCCGCCGCCTACCGCAATCTCGACGCCGTCAAAGATTACCGAACGCGCCGCGAGTGCAATCGCCTGCAAGCCGGAAGCGCATTGCCGGTCGATCGTGGTGCCTCCAACCGTCACGGGCAGCCCCGCGCGCAGCAACGCCTTGCGGGCGATGTTGCCGCCGGTTGTGCCCTGTTGAAGGGCGGCGCCCATCACCACGTCCTCGACCTCTTTGGGATCGACCTTTGCGCGCTTGACCGCTTCGCCGATGGCGTGACCCAGCAGCGTGGCGCCTTCGGTAGCGTTGAGCGCGCCGCGATAGGCCTTGCCGATCGGGGTGCGGGCGGTGGAAACGATGACGGCGTCGGTCATGGGCGACCTCCTGTTGCGATTTGCTGTCTTGCTGACGCTGGGTGCGCCGCAGCTTGTTGGTTGCGTAATTCATGGCGCGAGAGCTTGCCGACCGGCGTGCGCGGCAATTCCTCGACGAATTCGAGTGCGGCCGGAATCTCGTGGCGGCCAAGCTTACCTGAGAGAAACGATTTGAGCTCGTCCAGCGAAAACGCACTGGCGCCCGCGCGCAATTTGATGAAGGCCTTGGCCACCTCACCCCGGTAGTCGTCGGGGACGCCGATCACGATCACCTCCTGCACGGACGCGTGTTCGTAGATCGCCTGCTCGATCATCTGCGGGTAGACGTTGAAGCCACCGGAGATGATCAAGTCCTTCTTGCGATCGACCAGGAAGAAATAGCCGTCGGCGTCCATGTAGCCGATATCGCCGGTCAGGAACCGGTCGCCGACGAAGGCTTCCGCGGTTTCCTCCGGCCGACCCCAGTAACCACTGGTGACGTTCGGACCGCGGATGCGGATTTCACCGGTCTCGCCGGCCGGCAGGACTTTCCTGGAATCGCCGAGCGCGACCACATCCATCTCGATGCCCGGCAGCATGACGCCGATCGAACCGGGCTTGTCAGGTCCGTCCTTCGGATGGCCGGTGCCGGGCGAGCAGGTCTCGGTCATGCCCCAGCCGCTCTTCAGTTTCATGTTGGTCTTGCGCTCGAAGATTTTTGCAACCTCGACCGGTAGCGGCGCGCCGCCCGATCCGCAACTGACCAGCGACGACATATCGCGCTTGTCGAGGTCGGGCAGGCTCGCGATCGCGATCCACATTGTCGGCACACCGGGAAACGCGGTCGCGCGCTTGACCTCGATGTCGCGCATGACGGATTCGATATCGAAACGCTGGTGCAGCGACATCAGGTTGCCGACGCGGAGCGAGGACAACATCACGACCGTCAGCGCATAAATGTGAAACAGCGGCAGCACGCAGATCACGCGATCAATGGCATTGCGCTCGAGCCGGGTTGTCCGGGTCCACACTTCATAGACCGATACTGCCGACGTCAAATTGCCGTGGCTGAGCATGGCGCCTTTCGGCAAGCCTGTGGTGCCGCCGGTATATTGCAGCAGCGCGACGTCATCGGGCGAGATTTCAGGCCAGTGCGAAGGCTTCGCTGCGCCTTCGGTGAATTTCGAGAAGGTGATGATGGCCGGATTTTGCGGTATCGGCGCATGCGAGTTGCCGACCTCACCCCAAAGCTCGTCTTCGCAGACGATCAGCCGGTCGACCAGGCCTTTTTCAAGGAATTTCAGTGCCGTCGGCAATAACGCCGCGAGATTCGACGTGACGAGAATGCGTGCGCCGCTGTCGCTCAACTTGTGGGACAGCGCGCGCTCACCATCCAGCGGGGAGAGATGCGCGATGCGCCCGCCGGCCTTCAACGCACCGAAGAAATTCGCGGGATGATCGGGCGAGTTGCCGAGAAACAGCGCGACCGTCTTACCCTTGCCGACGCCGGCGCGTAAGTAGGCGGACGCAGTGACGTCCGCCAGCGCCTCAAGTTCTACATAGCTGATGGCGCGATCCCGGAACTCGATCGCCGGCCGCGCACCGAAGTCGCGCGCCGCCTTCGACAGCAGATCAGGCAGCGTTCCGCGCTCGATCGTGTCGTCCCAGCGGACGCCTTTCGGATAAAACTGTTCGCCGGGATGCATACTCTCTCGCCTCAGGGCTTGGTGCACCCTCTCTCCCATGGGGAGAGGGTTGGGGTGAGGGGGTAAGGTCCATCGATACGCCGTAACCCCTCACCCGGACGGGAGAGGTTAGATCGAGCGGGCGGCCGACACATCGTTTCTAACACGATCACGCCGCCTTTGCCGATTGCGCCAGCGACGCAAAGGTCTTGCCCTCGGCGGCGAGCCGCTTCAGGAGCGGTGCGGGCTCCAGCGACGGATCGTCGGTTTCCTTGGCGTAAAATGCCAGGCGGTCGGCAATGTGCTTCAGGCCGACCTGATCGGCATAGAACATCGGGCCACCACGATAGACCGGCCAGCCATAACCGTAGAGCCAGATCACATCGATGTCGCCCGGCCGCGCGGCAACCTTTTCTTCGAGAATCTTCGCGCCTTCGTTGATCATCGGATACATCATCCGCTCGAGGATTTCCTCGTCGCTCACCGTGCGGCGTTTGCGCCCGAGGCGTTGCAGCGTCTCGTCGATCAGCTTCTCGACCTCGGGATCAGGCAACGGCGCGCGTGAGCCCGCTTCATACTTGTAGTAGCCCTTGCCGGTCTTCTGGCCGAAACGCCCGGCCTCGCACAAGGCATCCGCGATTTCCGACTTGATGCCGCGGTCCTTGCGCGATCGCCAGCCGATGTCGAGGCCGGCCAGATCGCCCATCGCAAACGGTCCCATCGGCATGCCGAACTTGGTGACGACGGCGTCGACCTGCTGTGGCAACGCACCCTCGAACAAAAGCTTCTCGGCCTGCTTGCTGCGCTGGGCCAGCATGCGGTTGCCGACAAAGCCGTCGCAGACGCCGACCACCGCCGGAACCTTTGCGATCTTGCGGGCGACGGCAACGGCGGTCGCCAGCGCATCGGGCGCGGTCTTTTCCGCGCGGACGATTTCGCAAAGCTTCATGACGTTGGCCGGCGAGAAGAAGTGCATGCCAAGTACGTCCTGCGGACGCTTGGTCTCTTTGGCGATGTCGTTGATGTTGAGATAAGAAGTGTTGGAGGCCAGCACCGCACCGGGCTTGGCGTATTTGTCGAGCGCGCCAAAAACTTCCTTCTTGATCGCCATGGTCTCGAACACGGCCTCGATGATGAGGTCGGCATCCCCAACGTTTTCCAGTCCCACGACACCGTTGATCAGCGCCATGCGCTTGGCGGGCGCATCGGCCGGAATGCCGCCGCGGGCCGCTGTCGCCTCATAATTCTTCTGCATCACGCCGAGACCGCGCTTGAGCTGCTCCTCGCCGGTCTCGATCAGCGTGACCGGCACGCCGGCATTGGCAAAGGACATCGCAATGCCGCCGCCCATGGTGCCGGCGCCAATGATGGCGACGCGCGCAATCGGCCGCGCCTTGGTGCCGTCCGGAACGCCGGCGATCTTGGCGGCTTCGCGCTCGGCGAAGAAAGCATAACGCTGCGCCTTCGACTGATCGCTCGCCACCAGTTTGAGGAACGTCTCGCGCTCCTTCTTGATCCCTTCATCGAAAGGAAGATCGATCGCAGCCCCCACCGCGTCGGCCGCAGCAAACGGCGCCTCCAGCCCGCGGGCTTTCTTGGTCAACGCGGCAACCGCATTGGTGAAAATCGAGCGATCGGCTTTCGCCGCCGCAAGTTTGCTGTCGTCGTCACGCAATTTGCGCAAGGGGCGCTTTTCGGCCAACACTTTTCGGGCGAATGCTTCGCCACCGGCCGCAGGCCCTTCGACGATTTCCTCGATCAAGCCGTGTTTCAAGGCGTCGGAGGCGGAGATCGGATCGCCGCCGACGATCATCTTGACCGCAAGCTCCGGGCCCACCGCGCGCGGCAGACGCTGCGTACCGCCCGCGCCGGGCAGGATTCCAAGCTTTACTTCCGGCAGACCGAGGCGTGCATCCTTGACCGCAACCCGATAGTGACAGGCGAGCGCGACTTCGAGCCCACCGCCGAGCGCGGTGCCATGGATCGCAGCCACGACCGGTTTCGGCGAACTCTCGATCGCGTTGAGCACGTCGTGCAGACCCGGAGGAACCGGCGGCTTGCCGAACTCGGTGATGTCGGCGCCGGCGATGAAAGTGCGCCCCGCGCAGGTCAGGACGATCGCCTTCACTTCGGAATCGGCAATCGCACGCTTGAGACAATCCATGATGTTGCTACGCACGGCGGCACTCAGCGCATTCACCGGGGGACTGTCGACCGTGACGATGGCAACCACGTCATGACGCTCAAGCCTGACCACTTCGTTCACGGCACTCTCCCTAAACAGCCTGTTCTTGCGTAGCGACCTTCAGCAGACGAATTTATTCCGCATTGCGGAATTGAATTCCGCATCTTGACAGGGAGGGTTATTTTGAAGCACGTCCCTTGTCAACAAAGCGCGGCCAGGCGGTAACGCATATCAAATCCACTCTGCTCGCGGCGCTTTGGATTTGAGTTCGCACCTCGAACTCCACGGGTACGCAAGTAGCGAACGAGCGTCGGCTTTGCATCATGAAGCGTCAAGGCAAGAAAGTAGCGACCGATCGCAGTTTTGTTGTCGCACTTTCCCGTGGTCTGGATGTGCTGCGCGCATTTCAGCCGAATGATGGCCTTCTTGGCAATCAGGAGATCGCGGCGCGCACCAAACTGCCCAAGCCAACCGTCTCCCGGCTGACTTACACCCTCACCAAGCTGGGCTACCTTACGCCGGTTCCACGCTTCGAGAAATATCAATTGGCGCCCGCTGCCATGGCGCTTGGCTATGCCGCGCTCACCAACCTCGGCGTCCGGCACCTGTCGGAACCATACCGGGAAGAGTTGATGCGCGAGACCGGCGGCGCAGTGGCTGTCGGCGGGCGCGACCGTCTCAGCATGATCTATTTCGCCCAGAGCCGCGGCATGACGCTCGGCGTACAACTGGATGTCGGTTCACGCATTCCGATCGCCACTACCGCTATGGGGCGCGCTTATTTCTGGGCGCTCCCCGAGGAAGAGCGTAGCGTGCTGTTGCGCGACCTGCGCGAATATTACGGCAGCCGCTGGACCAAGATGCGCGACGGCCTCGAGCGCGCCGGAGAAACCGTGGCCAAATACGGCTTTACGATCTCGGCGGGCGAATGGCACGACGACATCGCCGCCGTCGGCGTAGCACTAAAGCTTAATGACGGAACCGGCCCATATGCGTTTAACTGTGGAGCGCCGGCATTCCGCTTTACCGAAGACCGGTTGCGCAACGATATCGGGCCGCGTCTTCTGACCATGGTCGGGACGATCCAGGCCGCACTCGGCGGAATAGCCCCGCAAGCAAAAAAACAAGAGGGACGTAAACTGAAAGCAGGAGGGAAAGTTGCGCGAGTGGTTGAGGGGATCAGGTAGCCTTTGCCGGTCTGATTGCGCAAAGTGCGGGGAACGATGACCGAGCCCCAGGCGGCGCCGGCTGCCTCGCCGCTGCTTGCGGTTTGCAATGTTAGCGTCACGTTCGGCGGCATCGTCGCCTTGAACGGCGTATCGTTCGACCTGCACCAGGGACAGATCCTGGGCCTGATCGGCCCCAACGGCGCCGGCAAGACCACGCTCTTCAACTGTCTGAGCCGGCTCTACCAGCCGAGCGCGGGCGATATCCTGCTGGAGGGTGCGAGCATCCTGAAGCGGCCGCCGCACCGGATCGCCGAAATCGGGATCGGGCGGACTTTCCAGAACGTCGCTCTCTTCACCAACCTTTCGGTGTTCGACAATGTCCGGATCGGTGCGCACGCCCGAACCCAAAGCGACATCATCAGCGACTCCTTGAGGCTGCCCAAAGTTCGCCGCGGCGAGGCGGCGTTGAACGCGCGTGTTGAGGAGATTCTCGGCTATCTCGAGCTCCGGGATGTCGCCGATAGCATCGTTTCCGGCCTGCCCTTTGGCACCCAGAAGCGCGTGGAGCTTGCACGCGCACTCGCCGCCGAACCCAAGATCCTGCTGCTGGATGAGCCGGCCGGCGGCCTCAATCACGAAGAAGTCTATGCCCTTGGCGACCTCATCCGGCGCATTCGCAACGACCGCAAGATCACAGTGCTGCTCGTCGAACATCACATGGGTCTGGTGATGTCGATCGCCGATCATGTGGTGGCGCTGAATTTCGGCCGCAAGCTGGCCGATGGCACGCCCGCCGCCGTGCAGTCCGATCCCGACGTGATCAAGGCCTATCTCGGGAGCAAGGACCAATGACGGCGCTCCTGAATATCAAGGCGCTGAACGCCTTTTACGGTCAGGTCCAGGCGCTGCACGGCCTTGAATTCTCCCTCAACGAAGGCAGCGTGACCACGCTGCTTGGGGCCAACGGCGCCGGCAAGACCACGACCTTGCGCGCGATCTGCAACATGGTCCGCACCACAGGCGCGATCGAATTCGACGGCGCGCCGCTCGCCAGCCGCTCGACCGAAAACATCGTCCGCCTCGGCATCGCCCATGTGCCGCAGGGCCGCGGCACCTTCACCACCATGACGGTTGAGGAGAACCTCCAACTCGGCGCCATCACCCGAAACAAAGGCGGCGTGGCGTCCGACATCGAGCGCATGTACGCGCACTTCCCGGTGCTCAAGCAGCGCCACACCCAGCAGGCCGGAACGTTGTCGGGCGGCGAGCAGCAGATGCTGGCGGTGGCGCGCGCGCTGATGCTGCGACCGCGGCTGATGCTGCTCGACGAACCCTCGTTCGGGCTGGCGCCATTGATCGTGCGTGACCTTTTCAAGATTCTCGGCAAGATCAATCGCGAGGACAAGGTCACGATCCTGGTGGTCGAACAAAATGCGCAGCTTGCGCTGGAAATCGCCGACCAGGCCTACGTGATCGAGACAGGCCGTATCGTGATGTCCGGCAAGGCGAACGAGATTGCGGACAACGAAGACGTCCGCAGATCCTATCTCGGCTATTGAGGGACGCGAGCCCATGGAGCTTCTCACCAACCAGATCCTGGCCGGCATCGCTACCGGCGCGATCTATGCCTGCATGGCGCTCGCCGTCGTCATGATCTATCAGGCGATCGACCATCTCAATTTCGCACAAGGCGAAATGGCGATGTTCTCGACCTTCATATCCTGGCAATTGCTGCAGTGGGGCGTGCCTTACTGGGGCGCCTTCCTGCTCACGCTCGCGCTCTCTTTCGTCGGCGGCATTGCAATCGAGCGGCTGCTGTTCAAGCCGCTGGCAAAAGCCCCAATCCTGACCAACGTCGCCGGCTTCATCGCGCTGTTTGCCATCATCAATAGCTGCGCCGGCCTGATCTGGGATTTCACCATCAAGCAATATCCGACGCCATTCGGCTCCGCGCCCTTCCTCGGCAGCCAGCTGATTTCTACCCACCAGGCCGGCATGATCGGCGTGACCGTGCTGCTCCTGATCGCGCTTTACGTCTTCTTCCGCTACACGCGGATCGGACTTGCGATGCGGGCGGCCGCTTCAGTTCCTGAGTCCGCGCGGCTGGTCGGGATCAATACCTCCTGGATGATCGCGCTCGGCTGGGGCATGGCGGCTGCGATCGGCTCGATCGCCGGCATGCTGATCGCTCCTGTCGTGTTTCTCGAGCCCAACATGATGGGCGGCGTCCTGATCTACGGTTTCGCCGCGGCCGTACTCGGCGGCCTGACCAGTCCGTTCGGCGCCGTGGTCGGCGGGTTTCTGGTTGGCATCATCGAAAACCTGGCCGGCACCTACATCCCTGGCGTCGGCAACGAATTGAAGCTGCCGATCGCGCTGGCGCTGATCATCACTGTTCTGGTTGTCAAACCGGCCGGGCTGTTTGGCCGGCCGATCGTGAAACGGGTTTAATCATGAGCGCCGTGCAGGAAGTCACCACAGCCGCCGCGCTCGAAGCCGTTCCAAAGCGGGCGATGACGCTCGGCGCCGGCACGTCGCTGATCGTATTGGCGCTGTTGATCGCCGTGCCGCTGTTCGTGAAGAACTTCATCATCTTCCAGATGACGATGCTGCTTATCTATGGGCTTGCAGTTCTTGCACTGAACATCCTGACCGGCGGCAGCGGGCAGTTCTCGCTCGGACAAAGCGCGTTCTATGCGGTCGGCGCCTACGCATCCGCGATCCTGATGGAACACGCCGGCATGAACTACGCGCTGACGCTGCCGATCGCGGGCCTGATCTGCTTCGTGTTCGGTTTCCTGTTCGGCCAGCCGGCGTTACGGCTTTCCGGCGTCTACCTGGCGCTGGCGACCTTTGCGCTTGCCACCGCAATGCCGCAGCTGCTCAAGCTCGGTTATTTCGAGCACTGGACCGGCGGCGTGCAGGGCCTCGTCGTCACCAAGCCCGACCCGCCGGAGGTCGTGCAGAGCGTGCTCGCCTGGGTCCATCTGAAGATGTCGCAGGACATGTGGCTGTATTACTTCACACTCGTCGTCACGATCGCGATCTACGTCTTCTCGGTGAACCTGCTGAGGTCCCGGTCGGGCCGCGCTTTCATGGCCATCCGCGACAACGAAATCGCGGCTTCCGCGATGGGCATCAACGTGTCGCTTTACAAGACGCTGGCCTTTGGCGTTTCGGCTGCTATCACCGGCATCGCGGGCGGCCTCGGCGCCATCGCCGTGCAGTTCGTCGCGCCCGACGGCTACACCATCACGCTCGCGATTTCGCTGTTTCTCGGCATGGTGGTCGGCGGCGTCGGCTGGTTGCCTGGCTCGATCGTCGGCTCCGCCTTCATCATCTTCGTGCCGAACATCGCCGAGGGCATCTCGAAGGGCCTTTCCGGCGCGGTGTTCGGCGTCATCCTGTTTCTCGTCATCTTCCTGGTGCCGCACGGCGCAAGGCAGGTCGCGATGGTCGCCCAGCATCTGCTCGGCCGCCTCAAGAAACGCTAAGATAAAAGCAGCCCAAGGAGAAAACGATGTCTGCAAGAAGGAAGCTATGGATCGCCGCGCTGACAGCAAGCACAGTCGCGCTCGCCTCGACCGGCAGCGCGCTGGCGCAGAAGAAATACGACACCGGCGCGTCCGACAGCGAAATCAAGATCGGCAACATCATGCCCTATAGTGGGCCGGCTTCCGCCTATGGCGTCATCGGCAAGACCGAGGCCGCCTACTTCAGCAAGATCAATGCCGAGGGCGGCATCAACGGCCGCAAGATCAGCTTTATCACGTATGACGACGGCTACAGCCCGCCCAAGGCGGTCGAACAGGCGCGCAAGCTCGTCGAGAGCGACGAGGTACTGCTGGTTTTCAACCCGCTCGGCACGCCGTCGAACACCGCGATCGAGAAATACATGAACGGCAAGAAGGTGCCGCAGCTCTTCGTTGCGACCGGCGCCACCAAGTGGAACGAGCCAAAGGAGTTTCCGTGGACCATGGGCTGGCAGCCGAGCTATCAGAGCGAGGCGCGGATTTATGCCAAGTACCTGATGAAGGAAAAGGCTGGTGCCAAGATCGCGGTGCTCTTTCAGAACGACGATTTCGGCAAGGACTATCTGAAGGGCCTCAAGGACGGGCTCGGCGCCAAGTCGTCGATGATAGTCGCGGAAGAAGGCTATGAGACCTCCGAGCCTTCGATCGACAACCATATCGTCAAGCTGAAGGCCTCAGGCGCCGACGTCTTCATCAGCATCACCACGCCGAAATTTGCAGCCCAGGCGATCAAGAAGCTCGCCGAAATGAACTGGACGCCGCTGCACATCGTATCGAACGTATCGGCTTCGGTCGGCGGCGTGATCAAGCCGGCCGGCTTTGAGAATGCGCAAGGCATCCTCTCGGCCGCCTACGCCAAGGACGGCGCCGACGCGCAGTGGGACAGCGACCCCGGCATGAAGAAATTCCTGGATTTCCTGACCAAGTACTATCCGGACGGCAACAAGCTCGACGGCTCGGTGGTCTATGGCTACGGCGCGGCCCAGACCATGGTGAAGGTGCTTCAGATGTGCGGCGATGACCTGACGCGCGAGAACGTAATGAAGCAGGCCGCCAGTCTCAAGAGCTTTACGCCGGACACGCTGCTGCCGGGCGTCACCATCAATACCTCGGCGACCGACTTCGCTCCAATCAAGCAATTGCAGATGATGCGGTTCAAGGGCGAAAAATGGGAATTGTTCGGCGACATCATCAACGGTGATCTCAGCAACTAGAGATCTGGCATTCCGTCACGCGGGACGGCGTGGCGGATCGTCGCGCGCCTTGAACGCCTACTAAAGATGCAGCCCTCCGCGCCTTTCGCGGAGGGTTTTTTCTTGTCCGGCATGGTACGCTGACGCGCCTTTGAAATGATCAAGAGCTTTCGAGCAAGAAAGCCGCACACACAATCATTCATCACTGGACGAGAGGGAGAACGTCATGGCTGTTTTCGCAACCAGAATTGCGATCGCGTCTGTTGCTGCGTTCGCATTGCTGGCAGGTTCCGGCAGCGCTGCGCTGGCACAGAAGAAATACGACACGGGCGCAAGCGACACCGAAATCAAGATCGGCAACATCATGCCCTATAGCGGGCCGGCTTCCGCTTACGGCGTGCAGGGCAAGACCGAGGCCGCCTATTTCAAGATGATCAACGACGCCGGCGGCATCAACGGCCGCAAGATCAACTTCATCAGCTATGACGACGGCTATAGCCCGCCCAAGACCGTCGAGCAGGCGCGCAAGCTTGTCGAAAGCGACGAGGTTCTATTCATCTTCAATTCGCTTGGCACGCCGCCCAATTCGGCGATCCACAAATACATGAACGCCAAGAAGGTGCCGCAACTTTTCGTCGCGACCGGCGCCACCAAATGGAATGATCCGAAGGATTTTCCATGGACCATGGGCTGGCAACCTGGCTATCAGAGCGAGGCGCGGATCTACGCCAAATATATTCTGAAGGAAAAGCCGAACGCCAAGATCGGTGTGCTCTATCAGAACGACGATTACGGCAAGGATTATCTGAAGGGGTTGAAGGACGGCCTCGGCGATAAGGCCGCTTCCATGATCGTCGCGGAAGAAAGCTTCGAGACCTCGGAGCCGACGATCGATAACCATATCGTCAAGCTCAAGGCGACCGGCGCCGACATCTTCATCGATATCGCTACGCCCAAATTCGCGGCGCAGGCCATCAAGAAGGCGGCGGAGATTGACTGGAAGGCGCTCCACATTCTCAACAACGTGTCCGCTTCCGTCGGTAGCGTGATCAAGCCCGCCGGCTACGAGAATGCGCAGGGCATCATTTCCGCAGCCTATCTGAAGGACGTCACGGATCCGCAATGGGATAACGATCCCGGCATGAAGCAATTCCTGGGTTTCCTTGCCAAGGATTTCCCGGAAGCCAACAAAATCGACGGTTCGGTCATCGTCGGATACGCCGTCGCGCAAACGATGGTTCAGGTGCTCAAACAGTGCGGCGACGACCTCACGCGCGAGAATATCATGAAACAGGCCGCGAACCTGAAGAGCTTCCGCAGCGAGGTGCTGCTGCCCGGCATCACCATCAACACCTCGCCGACCCATTTTGCGCCGATCAGCCAACTGCAGTTGATGACGTTCAAGGGCGAGCGCTGGGTTCTGTTCGGCGATATCATCAGCGGCGAGGTCGGCGGCTGAGCTCTCCTTGGATCGTGTCCCGGACGAAGATGGTGGCGCACGTCGCGATGCATCGCAGATGCCGCAACCCTAGACCGTAAAACACCCCCCGTGGACCTCATCCGCGGGGTATAGTGACAGGATAAAAATAGGCCAGTTTTGACCTGCAGCGCCAAACCCATGGCGTTAATTCCTTTATGAAATATCAATAGGCGTACGCGCGTGCCCAAGATTCCGCACCAAGTTCTGAAGGCAGTTTTCTATCTCTACGAAAGCCATGCCGACGCAAAGGCCGGGACGGATCCGGGCGGCACAGGATTTATTATCGGGTGGAACAAAGGTCGCACCTTAGGCGGTCCCTTTCATTTCTACGCAGTCACAAATTGGCATGTGGCGGTGGATGATAGCGATCTAGATAGTCCGCCCTGTCCAGTTATTCGGATAAATACGAAGGGAAGCGGAACTTCGATAGTTGATCTAAGGCCGAGCGATTGGCATTTCATTTCAAAAGGTCCCGATATAGCCGTCGCGCCCCTCGAAATTAATTCGGAAACTCTTGATTGGAGTTACATCCCAACCGACATGTTTGCAGATATTGAAGATATACAGAATGGTGACGTGGCCGTCGGTGACGATGTTTTCATGGCGGGGCTATTTGTTGATCACGACGGAGGCGCGGCTAACATTCCGAGTTCGCGATTTGGCAATATCAGTGTTCTACCCACTTCGCTTTCTACAATTATGCAGAACACTGGTTATGAAGCGCCTACCTATGTAATCGACATGCATTCGCGGTCAGGGTTTTCTGGTTCTCCGGTCTTTATTTACCGGACCCCAGGTCAAGATCTGACCGTACCGCTTGATATGCAATTTCGCATCGACATCTCTGGAAGCAGAATGCAGCGCGGGCCACTGCGGGGCGATCAGATTAGAAGTCACGGGCGAAACCATTTTCAAATTCCTCGGGATTCATTTTGGCCAATTTGCCGAGGATTGGGAAAAGGGCGAGAAAGCAAATAAAAGGAAGAGTGAAAACAGAAAACGTGGACTAGTTGAGGATGGCGCTTACGTAAGAGGATGGAGCGGAATGACGTTGGTCATCCCAGCCTGGTACATCATTCACGTGCTGGAAAACATTCCGGAGATTGTCGCGATGCGCGATGAAAAGGATGCTAAGAGAGAGGGCAGACCGAAGGAACGGCGTCCTACCTCAGAGAAAACGTCTGGATCCGACGGCGACGATTCTAATCCAAATCACCATTAGGATGATCTCACATGCTGCCTTCGCCATGAAAGCGGCGGGTCCTGAGATCTATGACAAACTCACCCGAGGCCTAAGAGGCAGGTGCAAACCTGCCGGATATTCCAAGCAATCGTTTTCCAAATTGAACGGGATTACCCAAAGCTGTAACTGTTCGGAGAAGGAGAACGGCGGGAGGGCATCTGAAAATGCATCCCGCTTTGGATATATCACCGCCAAGCCTCCCCTATTGCGACAACGCAAATACTTACTTCCATAAGCAAATAGCTGATAGAAATCTGATTGCTTTAAACCGTAATTTTTCTGCCTGTCTGAAGCGTCAACTAGCTTCCATTTTGTATCTAGAACCCATCGATCGCATCCCTTATCAAGAACCATATCTGGCTCAAGCCAGAACATCGGGCCACCGTCATGTTCGCATAACCAGTGCGTGCTCGGTTGAGTGCGTAGAATAGCTCCGTCGACTAGTGATTTTCGAAGACAAGTCGCCACATAGCGTTCAAATAATCTCTCCATCGGAAATAACAGACTAATCCCCTTCCAACTTCCCGAAACCGCAGCGGGCATCTGTCGATTGAGTATAAGCTCACACCAGGGTTTGACCTGCTGATAGTAGTTGATCAGTCGGCCCTCGCGCCACTTCCCGAAGTCTCCGGCTACGTCCTCGCTTGCTGGGATTTCTAAAAGTAAACTGCGCAGTTCGTGTGCTAAGCGCCAATTAGTTGACAATTGGGTAGCTTTGCAGACCCGGTCGAGTGCAAGTTTTAGCAGGCGATTTTCGGCTCGATCAGGCGAAAATATATTGTGCCGAATATGGAAGTAGTGTTGGCGTTCGGGTCGTTGGCGAATTTGTTCTACGACATTGAGCTGCCCTCTAAGAAAACGCTCTTCTTCCTCAATCCGCTTATATTCGAAACTCACGCCTCGCTTAACCAAATGGTCCAGCGCTCTCAGAAATTGACTGATAACCCATTCGCTCAAAGGCATTCGCAAGAGCTGCAAATGCGCCTCACCAGCCTCCCTCGTCGGCAAGTCAAGCGCGGCCGTCATCATTTTTAGCAGGAGAGACCGACTCTCTTTGATCAGGTCATTTGTCTCGGTGTGCTTCGGTAATATTTCAAGTCGAGTGCCGCAAGGTGTTTCGACAATCCCGACATAGTTTTCGAGCCTCAGCCACTGCTGGTCCTTTACCTGTGCAAGTGCCGCACCCGAGCGGTTAAAGAGGCTGTTGAGTTTGCAAAGCCAGCCAAATGCGGACACCGAAATTTGTCTTCGATCTAGCGAAGGGGACTCGACTTCGCTAGCTGTAAGCCAAGCATATTCTCTAACGGTGATAAACGTATTCAAGTCGAGGGCTTCCCAATCGCTTCGATAACGCGCTTGCCTAATTGCCTAGTGTTGAGTGGAACTCCCGAAGGATAGTTTATCTCCAATCCAAGATCCTTTGCGACATCGCGCAAAGCGGGCTTTGCAATTTCTAGGCGCCCTTCGTCTTTCCAAACCTCTATGGTTCCACTGGCTAGCTGCTTGATTGTCAAATCGCCATGGATGGCCTGCCGCTCAACTTCAAAAGTGGGCGCTGGCGTCTGATGGTCGATAACGGCTAGATAGGCTTCAACTCTACCGAAAGCGTCCTCGTTAATTGCCCAACGCTCGTTCCGATCACTTACAATCGCCTGTTCACCGAAAAGCGTCGCCAGGTCGTTCTTCGGTTGGTACAAGAACCGATTAGCGGGCGCTTTACGATGGTCGTTCAAGACTAGCTGTATTCGATTCCAATCATCGAAAAAATATTCCTGCAGCAAGGGGATCAATTGCTGCCGAAAAATTGAACTTAGCCGATCAAGTGTTGGTTCTTCCAGCAACGGCAAGAAGTAGGCGTGACCCAAGCGGTGATCACGATCGAGCAGCGCTTCGATTCGGTCGTTAATTACCGAAAGCAACGTCCCGATATTAATCCCGAGAACGCTAGCATTGTTCAACAACTCTGGTTTTGGGAGCATCTCCATGAACACAAAGCGTCGACGGAGCGCTATATCCAGGCCGGTCAACGAGCGATCGGCAGTATTCATCGTTCCAATGATGTAAAGATTGTCGGGAACACAAAATGGCTTTTTTGAGTACGGCAGTACTACTTCTAGCGCTTCTGCGGCACCCGCCCGCTTAGACGGCTCGATCAACGTAATCAGCTCGCCGAAAATCCTAGAGACATTCCCTCTATTAATCTCATCGATTATCAGAACTTTGGGGCGAACTTTCTGTGCCTCCGCTTGACTTGTCGTAACAGCAGCCGCCTTGAGGAAACGCTCGACGAGCGAGGGGAGAATATTGTCGAAACCGTTCACGAGGAAAGGGTCAAGTAGGGTATCGGGCATTTTTTCGAAGACCCTTCTTTCCTTTATATCTGCTAAGGTCAACTTTCCATTGCGAATAGCCTCCGCCAGCTCGTTAATGATACTCATGCCTATCGGGAGATGCTTTCCGTTAGGTTTTGTGAGCTCCACGACGTCCGGAGAGGAGTAAACAACTCCGTATTTTCCGAACTGCTCTCCGACTTCGAACTTTGTGCTAACTGCTGCAGCGGGCATTGTGTTGACGCTTGATGAATTTAGCAAAGCAGCGAGCTTTTCCATGTCGATGGCGGTTGGCTTCAGCTCGTAAAGTGTCATTTGACTGAACTGATTGTTCATCAACTGTTCGAGTGGAAGTGACGGCGAATATACCCGCAGCCATTTCACTGCTCGGCACTGACCATACTTGTCGTCTCCATCGGTCTCCCGCACAAGGCTCTTGTAGTTGCCAGTGACTTCGCCAATGGCGCGAAATTTTGAATTGCCATCCGTTACTACTAAAATGTCTCCCGTTTTCATCTTGAGGAGGAAATTGCTTACCGCTGTTACGGCATAAGCATCGGCTTCAACGTGCTTCCCCGCAGATACGAATCGCTCGAAAACCTCGTCGCGAGTTTTGCAATTAGAGAAATCTGTATCGTCTCCGTACCCGAGCAACGCATAGCCATTTTCGATGCACTCATCGTAAATATATGCATCGCTACCTAATGTATTCCCCAGAGACATTTTCCAGATGCGCCGTCCGCCCAGGTCAATGGGAGCCTTTTCCTGTTGAGTCACCCGCGCTGCGGCTGCGCTGCAGAGGCGCTTAAAAACACCATCTTCAACGTCATATTTTAACTGCCCATCGTCGTCGCGATCGGCTCGCAAGCCTTCAACGAAATCTTCGTAGCTGAAACTTTGATGGAAAGTAACGAAGCGGACATCGCCAGCTTTATTGAGGGCATCGAATCGCGCCTTCAATGCCCCTCGGTTCTTTCGATGCGCCTGTAAGAACTCACCATCAAGGATTTCTAACGCTAGCTCGATAGTTGTGAAGGTCTTGCCCGTTCCCGGTGGACCATAAAGGATTAGATTTAGCGGAAAGGACGACGCACCATATTCCTCGTCTTGAAGTTCTTCATCGTCATCAATCTTGACATCGCTCGCCGAAATGACATCGGCTCCGCCCGGATGACTTCCTGGCAGACCCATGTAGTAAACCTTGCCTCGCTGTTTGCCATCGCCGACCATAAATTCTAGTTTACCTGCGCGTTGAGCTTTGCGCGCAGCAACAAATTGAGGTGCTCCACAGGCGGCAACTATTTCGGTGCGGGATGCGCCTCCCGGACGGCAGAACATGACCCACGCCAGACCGTACTTTCTTCCCAACGGCGCTTCTATTTGTTTTGCAATTGACGCGGCACTCTCATCTGGAATTGGTCCCGCACCGTTGGGCCAGCTATCTTTTAGTATGTCCTTCCAAGGCACTAAATGATCAGGCAACAAGATGCGTCCCCCCGATTGCGTCTAGTTCACTTTAAAGCTTTAACAGCAGTTCGTTTCAACCCATTTCACGGGAGAACTGACGATTTCGACGCGGTTTCACTAAGCTACTCAGGGGCGCAAGCTCAGGCGATTCGAGTAGGCAAAAAGCTGCGCTGCATGAGAAGGCTAATTCTAAGCGTTTGGCTCTCAAGCAGTCTGACCAACGCCTTCGCTAGCTCAGGATTCAGTCGACAAACGCCATCTCGGCGTATCGTGAAATCCGCCGGATTGAATGCCTTTGTGCGAGCAAAATCTACGATGATCCGATCGACTGTCGGCCTAAGCGGTTCCATCAAATCTAACACTAGCGCGGCACGATCAGCACCGTAGGCGTGCATAAATCCAATCGTCGGATCGTAACCGAGGGATATGAGCTGCGACCGGACGTGGCTTTCGAGAACGGCGTAGGCGTAGTTCAACATTGCGTTCAAAGGATGCGATGCGTTGTGGCTTTTGGCTCGATTAGCTTGGGTCGAATAGCGCGAGCTGAATTTCAGCCAATCGCTTGGTATCGGTTTCCGGCCATTCTTTCTCCAATTGATCGGCAGATCTTTCCAAGCATTGAAATAAACCTGAGCTGAGCGACCCTCGATGCCGAGCAATGCATTTATCGTCTTTGGCGGACGAGTACTAAGCTCCGCGAGATTCTCCTTGAGCTTGGCGAGCGCCAGGTCAACTCGCTCGGATGCATCTAGGTCCCGCAACGTTTCGACGCTATTTTTAAGTTTTTCAATTATCAGCGTAATCGCAATTTTTTGGCGTAGTCTGGTGTCGTCCTGGGCCGCGAGCTGTGCATGGACCAGTGTCGGATCAGGACCGTAGGAATTGCTGATTACGTTGGTGGCGTTACCTCGCCAGTCGATTCTAACGAGGGGAATGTTTTGCTGCGAGAGCCAACCAATGACATCCAGTGTGATGCTGCCGTTGCCGTCAACGACAATGATGCGCGAAGGCATGTATCGATCATTCGGAAAGAACCGGTAAAGTTCTTGCTCCTGAGGGTAGTGAGTAAAACCCTGCCGAACGAGCAAGGTGCCTTGATCAATGTTTAAGCGCACTCCGTGGCCCGTCAGGATCAGCGGTTGATGCATTCTTCTAGGGGGTGGACCGCGACGGCTTTTGCGTTTGTTGACCTTTTGCCCAGCCCAATAACGACAGCGATCTAGCCACGCGTGATCGTCCAGTCCCGCCTCCGGCAATCGCTCGGTGACCAGTTCACTCATGACAAAACGGTCGTAGAAACAGGTGTTTGTGAGAATCCGAGGAGAACGGCGGAATTGCGCGGTTGCTCACACCGATCGGACCGGACGCTGTTGTCACCCGGCGTAGCTGAAGCTGCAAACGTCTTTTTCATTCGTCGAAACTAGCACGGTGCACACCGAATTGGAATTAAGAAGCCTATCAGCAGGTCACATAACATTTTGATATTACTGACATTTAACAGATTATTCGGGAAAGGCGAAAGAACAGATAATAGGATCGCGGCTGCGCAAATACTCGATTTGCGCGTTCGAAATTGATTTGGGAACGTGCCTGCGGAGCGCGTGAAGAAAGACCGCAATGTCTCTTTGAAACGCCGAACTTCGTCTAAGCGCTAGAAGGTACAGAAGGAAGGTAGCTTGTTCGCCTGGGTTCATTTGTTGAGCTAATTCTTTTAAGACGCGAACGCCGAATCCAGCGAGATGGCCTGAGGTTTCCTCAGCTCCATTCACAGTGAATAAAATTACTCTGAGTTGCGCCCGGGCCTCCACAATTTGGCTATCCGAGGTAGCGCTGAGGACGCTTTCAATCTTGGTTTCGCCAAGCTGATCCGAAAGCAGTTGAAGCCCGTCTTCGATGTCACCATGCATGGTGGGGCTGCGGTCGACCTCCCGAACATTTTTGGCGCGGCGCAGTCCGAATGTCCTATCGATCGTCATTCTGTCGCGAATTGCATCTTCATCATCGCTCGGCGCAAACGACCATCTCAGAAAATTACCCGCCAGGATCTGAGTCATAAAAATCAGCATGCCCTCAAAATATCCCGCTACCACACGCCGGCGTAGCTGAAGAAACGGCGTATTTCGTGTCCTCCTAGTGCGCAGAACTGTCACGGCGTCCTTATATTGCGCGTCAGTCTGGTCGCTATCTAACAAGCGGACGAATTCAAGTGAAGAGCGATCGAGCAATCGAGCCTGAGCTTTCAGCTTCAAACGCCAATATCTTTCATCGACAGGAAATCCGAGCCACCAAAGTTTCCAACCCCAGATCATCGCGGACGATCGATTTTCGCTGCGAATGGCGCATAAGGCGCAAAGCTGAGCAGCGGTACCAATTGGGTAAACCGTTTGAGAACCAGCGATGCCTTCGGTCCAGCGTTGTTGTGGCCGGGGGATCAGCCCATCCCGGTGCCACCCGCTGAGCTGACCATCGTTCACCTGAAATCCAGCGGCCCTCGCACTTTCGAGCACGAAGCTGGATGTCTCTCCTTGGGAACTCTTTGTCATCTTCGTGCATCCGCGTTGAGCGGAACGCTGCAAGTAGGCGTCCGCCGATTCGATGGGGCAGCCTATCGTGAACCTGTGCAGGAATCGAATCGCGACTGTGGGATCACTCCATCCGGATTGGACGGAGCTTTTCCATGGCAAAAAAATCGAAGATAAAACGGTCGAGCAACAAAAAACGAAATAATCACGGCGTTACTTCAAAAAAATCGAAGGCGTCACGCCGAAAACAAGAATCACCCAAAAATCCCATTTCAAAAGGCAAAAAACTTTCGTCCGACGATCGTTTCGAAACAGCGCTAAAATATCTGCGCGAGGGCCGGTCTCAAAGGCGCGCCGCTGAAATCGGCATGATTTCCGTAACGCGGTTTCGCCATTTTCTACGCAGCAACAAGCTCGCAAAGTTCAAAGGCGGCCGCTGGCAAATTACCGACCGCCGAATACGCGAAATTACCGTCATCTCCGAGGGACAAAGGCTCCACATTAAGGTGCGCGGCTTCGCCCCTGCCTCCTTGGCAATGCGGCATCGGGCGGCATTCAACCACTTCCTGGATAGCAACGACGCTTCTGTGCTGACTCCGTTCGAAGGGACCGCGATCAAGGACATCACCAAACAGAAATATGTGCTGGAGACCCGTCCCAACGTCCTCCTGCGCCTCGCCAATACGGGTGGCGACGCGGAGATGAAGATCTATCGACTCATTGATTGATAAGGAGAACTGAAATGACAAAGCGACAGACGCCAACCGATGACTACGAACGTCGTAAGCAATCAAAATTGTACAAGCTTGGGACTAACAATCCACGATGCCCATGCTGTCCTGAAACTGACTGGAGGGTTTTCGAGCAGCATCATCCTGCTGGTCGAAAACATGACGACCTCACCATAAACATCTGCGCGAACGACCATCGCCGGCTCACCGACAGTCAAAATGACCATCCAAAGACCGAGCCGAATGCTCACGAGTTGTTGGCGATGATCGGAAACTTCCTTCTTGGCCTGGCTGACATGCTCGTGCTGATCATCGAGCGCCTCTACGAATTTGGGAACGCGCTCGTCGCTCGCGCTAACGAAGGCACATTCAAACCGGAGGGCCGAGCATGACCCGCCGGTTGTTCCCCTCCCCAACAGTTTCAGACGAGTTACCTATTTTGCTACGGGCCTATGTCGAGAATGCACAGAAAGACCCGAGCAAGTTGAGTCGATCCTCCAAGCGGATTCAGCAGGGCGCCTCGCATTGGTCCCTTGTCTTTGATACGGAAACCACGACCGACGCTAGCCAAGCTCTTAGAATTGGCTTCTGTCGGGTTTACCGTGGCGACGAGCTTCAGCGGCACGTGCTTTTTTATGACCCTGATTGCGTAACCGAAAACGAGATGAAGATCATACAGCTGCACTCGAAGCGATCGGGTGTGGAGTTGATGACCCGCGACGATTTCATCGAAAATATCTTCTACAAGTATGGCTATCAATACCGTGCGACTATTATCGGGTTCAATCTCCCGTTCGATTTATCGCGATGCGCGATCGGTCATTCCTCAGCGCGCACTAACATGCGCGGCGGCTTTAGTTTGAAATTCTTTTCCTCGAAATATAAACCCCGAATCCAGATAAAACATCTTTCAAAGTACGTCTCTATCATGCGCTTCTCCGCACCCTTTGTGTCACCAAACAGTCGGAGCCAACTCAAACACGGGAAGAAAAGCCCGCATAAGCGCGGATATTTTCTAGAGTTGCGGGCACTCGCCGCTGCTCTGTTTAGCCGCTCCTTTACGTTGGCAAAGCTGGCCGAGTTCCTGGGCGTCGAACATCGCAAGCTGGAGACTGATCACCACGGCAAACCGCTGACTGAGCAATATCTCCAATATGCCGAACGGGACGTTCTGACGACCTGGGAGTGCTATCGCGAGTTGGTCCGCCGCTATGATGCTTTGGAACTAAGATCAACTCCGGTGCACCGGATCTTCAGCGAGGCCAGTATCGGCAAAGCCTACTTCACCGAAATGGGCATTGAGCCCTGGTTCAGTGTCCAAAAGGACATCCCGCGCCGATTGTTAGCGGAAATTATGTCGGCGTATTTCGGCGGCCGTTCCGAGGTGCGGATTCGGCGCGAACTCCGCCAGGTGATGCTTTGCGATTTTCTTTCGATGTACCCGACTGTCTGCACGCTAACGGGCCTTTGGCCCTACGTCATCGGCCAGGGTATGGCGTGGCGAGACGGAACCAGCGAGGTTTCGCGGATCCTGAAATCCTGGAAGTTGGAGGACCTTTTAGACAGAGCAAATTGGCGCAAGCTCGTGGCCCTGGTGCAAGTGAGGCCTGACGCGGACATATTTCCGGTTCGCGCACAATATAACGACGGTGCGGATGGCACGATCGGAGCTAACTACCTCACCAGCAAGACTGGTCTTTGGTTCACGCTGGCCGACTGTTTCGCCGCACAGCTACATTCCGGTAAACCGGTTGAAGTTCTACAGGCCGTCGTTTTTAAACCCGGACCGCCGCAGCAAGGTCTAAAGCCAGTCGCGATCAGCGGTAATAAAAATTATCTGGTCGACCCATATAAAGATGACTTCTACCGGCGCATGATCGAATTGCGCCACGTCGTCAAAGGACAGCGCGATAATACAAAGGGAGTTGAATACAACAAATTCGACGTTGAGCAGAACGCCCTAAAAATAGCAACCAATGCGACCAGCTACGGAATATTCGCCGAGATTAACGTCAATGACCGCGCAAAGATGGCTGGTTCCAGAATTCACGGTGCCAATTCGCCAAGCTGGGTGATGGATCACATAAAGGACGAGCAACCCGGAAAATATTTTCACCCATTATTGGCCGCAACAATTACCGGTGCTGCGCGCTTGATGCTTGCGCTCGCTGAACGGCTCGTACTCGATGAAAATCTCGAATGGGCTTTTTGCGATACCGACAGCCTCGCAATTGCCAAACCTGTAAATATGCCCGAGGCTGACTTTTACGAGAAGGTCGATCGGGTCGTCGGACGGTTCAGCGCGCTCAATCCCTACAACTTTCCAGGATCCATCCTGAAAATCGAGGAAGTCAATTACAGCCTGGAAAATCAAAAAAAGCGGGAGCCGCTATTTGTCTGGGCTGTTTCCGCAAAACGGTATGCATTGTTTAATGTCGACGAAAAAAACCGTCCTGTCATTCGGAAGGCTTCCGCTCACGGACTAGGACAGCTGCAAGCACCCTACGATAAGACGAGACCTGCTAAGGGAATTCCTGCTCCGCGGAAATTACAGAAAATAGGCGTCCAGCACTGGCACCACGATTTATGGTGGCTGATTGCCAAGGCAGCGATCGATGGACGTCCGGATAGCGTAAAGTTCGATCATCATCCGGCGCTAAAAAAGCCCGCCGCCAGTCGATATGCCGCGACCACGCCAAAATCTTTACGCTGGTTTGATAAATACAATGCCGACCTTCCCTATACCAGGAAATTGAAACCATTCGGGTTTGTGTCGGCATTTTCGGCGCGACAGCTAATTGATCCGCCGTTGTCTAACATTGCAAAGTCCAGTTCCAAAGTGAAGCTCCAAATGAAGCCCGTAGCGCCGTTTCACACAAATCCAGCCATCGCCGCTGAAAATGCGTTCGACCGAATTACCGGGGAGCCGACCCCAATCGAGTGCCTCAAAACCTACCAGCAAGCTCTTGCCCAATATCACTTACACCCCGAGGACAAATTCCTAAATGGTGATTTCCTAGATCGAGGAACAACGATCCGGCGGCATGTCCGGGTGACTGAAATTGAGTATATCGGCAAGGAGAGCAACAAATGGGAGGACCAGTATTATTTTGGCTTCGACGCCGATGAGGAAATTCATTACGGGACAAAACCCGCCGATGCCGGATCTTTGCTCAAGACTATCCGGGCAATTATTTACGCCCAGGGGCTTAGGACGACCGCCCGAGAATTGAGCGTATCCAGATCCAAATTATCGAAATTGTTGGAAAATGATTTAGCCGGATGCACCGCTGCATTTTTGCAGCGAATTTCCCGAATTGTTGTGACGATTAATTCGAGGCTAAATCAGGAAAATAAGCAAGATGCCGAATTACTGAAATTGGCAAATGCGGAAATCAGAAAAATTAGACTTGCGGAATTTGCCCGTCGGCTCGGATTCAATTCCTCAAACCTTGCTAAAATGGTTTTGAGAAAACGCTCGCTTTCAGATTCCTTACGGGAGCTTCTGAAGGCCTATTTTGTGAAAGCCTCCAAGGAATGCCTTGGATAATGAGGCGTCGGCTGACATCCGTCAAAATCGAAGGTCCGCGCGGCGTCTCTAAACTAAGTTTTTCTGTTTTTGTTTTGTTCTCAGATGCCCGGTTCCGCGGTCGGAGTTGAACCAAAGTGGTAATGGAGCTAAAGGTTGAATGTATTTCTTTTAATCCCCGTGAGATTATGACACCTAGCGAAGCGGCGGCCGCATACCGATCAAAGTTTGCCGCTAAGCCTATGAAGCGCCGTGAGGACAATCCGGACGAGATTCGTCAGATGACGTTGATCGAAGGCATGAACGAACTGCCCCCGTCGGAAGCCCCCGAAACCACATTTATTCGGCACTCCTCCATTCCCAATACGTCCGACAACGCCCCTGAAGCACGACACCTTTGGGTTATTCGTCCAGCGGATTTCCCCGTTGCCTCGGAAAACTGTTCATGGGGGAAAAGCCTCCAGAGTGGCAAAATCAAACATTCAAATCTGACCGGCGGAAACGTAGCTCATTCGGGTGGTGAAATTTGGTTTATCGGCGATGATCAGGTAGCCGTAAATGCCGCATCAGGCAGGTACGGTGCTGATAACAATGAAGAGTTTCGGCAGATTGTTGATGCTTTGCGCAACAGCGGATATCGCGTTGCTTCGATGGGCTTCGACTTAGATAACCCGTCCATTGCCAATAGAATTTTTGCGGGCGCTCCGGTGTGGCAGGATCCAGCATGACGCCGGACAGCTCAAAGCTTGACGCGGTATTTGGAACTGAAAGCTCCGGCGACAGCCCGGAGAAGAGAGCTGAAACGTCGCACCATCGATTTGTTAGAAGTCAACACCAGCTTTCAGTTTACAGGGAAGGTGCGACCGGACGAGTTGTTAACGCACAGGAAGCTCTTCGCACCGCGGGTTGGGAAAGTCTCCAAGGGATCGCTGACAATCATGCTATCCCGCTTTTGGTTCGATCAGATGAACCCTATCGGTCGATCGAAAAGCAGCTGCGGAATCTCGGCCTCTCTCTAAAGGAAGTGACCAGAAAAGTTCGCTGGTCGAACGAAACCACACGGAGGTTTGAGCTTAAAAAGCAAGTGCCCTTCAGGGACCTCGAACGCCTCGCTCGCACAATCGGCCTGGAGAGCGACAAGCTCGGTATAACGACCGACGCAGGAGCGGATATTGAAACAGGCGTTCGGCTCCGCACTTACCGTAATAGCGATCCTAAGCGGTTCACCGTTAGCACAGTGCTTGGTTTAGCTGAAACAGCGTGGACAATACAAAAGCAGTTTGATTTGGCCAAATTGATTGGCCGGCAAGACGAGAGTGCTATTCAAAGTCTAGGCTTCGAGCCCTCAGCAGCATACGGTAGTCCTCTAACTAAAACGTATCAAGAAGGCTATCGTTTGGCGCGGAAGGCCCGCGAATTGCTGGGCATTCCTTCTGATGCGCCTATTGCCTCAGTAAAAGAGCTTATTGAAGTTAAGTTATGCATTCCTGTTATCCAACTTGAAATTCATTCCGAATTGGCTGGCGCGACCGTTTCATCAAACTCTTACCGGGGAATTGCGATCAATCTGAACGGCGACAACTTTAACCCATTGGCGAGAAGAATGACGATGGCTCATGAGCTTGGCCATCTGCTTTGGGATCCAGATCAACGTCTAAATCGCCTCGTCGTTGATAAGTATGATTCGATCATCGAAGATGCGGTAACGTCGAGATCACCATTGGATGCGGTTGAGCGCCGCGCGAACGCATTTGCGATAGAGTTTCTCGCGCCTGGTGACGCTATCGTTAAGCTGTTTACCGAAGCTGGAGGCGGCGTTAGCGGACTTGAGAAGTTGATAATAACATTTGGTATTAGCAAAACGGCAGCAGCAAACCACCTCATGAATGCCAGTCATAATAAAATAGATGTAACCGAGATCGGACTTCCGTCGATTTCGACCGACGAATGGGAGGCAGCCGAATCTCTTGCGGTCCCTCTGTTTGATCCACAGACCGTTCCGGTATCGCGCAGAGGTCGGTTTTCTTACTATGTATTGAAGGCGTATGAAGATGAGCGCATTTCAGCTGATACCGCATCGAGCCTTTATCAATGCCAAAGTAGCGATCTAACCAGAGCTCTGAATTCGACGCGCAATTACGTTATCTCGTAAGAGGCTCTGCGAGATCGTCAGCATCATTACAAAGTCGGTTTGAATAATGCCTTTTGATATCTCGAAGCTAGATCTCTCGATTGCGTGGCGGTGCGTAAAGGCCGATTTGAGCAATGGTCTCAACAGCAGCTCGCCGACAAGGCTATTGTCTCGCTCCACGCTTTGGCGCGGCTTGAAAAGGGAATCCTGGATTCAAGAGTGAGCACTTTGCAAGCCGTTGAAAAGGCCCCTGCAAAGGCTGGAGTAGAGTTCTTGGCCGCTGGCGAAAGAGGCGAAGGCGTGAGGTTCAGGAATCCGAAAGCGTAACGGCCTTAGGTGCTGATTTACAGAAGCCTTCCTAGGAAAATGCAATCCCAGTACATGCTATCGAGCCACGCCTTGTCGGATTGATCTCGTTCCCAAGACCATTGATTTCGAAGTCCAGAGGGCCTGTTCTGATTTGGGCAAACGCTGAGTAAAAGCTTCGTTGTCGCCGGAGACGTTCCGTTAGCTAAATATTGGAAAAACGGATTTTGATCTTGCTTTCCCGCCAGGACTTGACCCGCGGTATCAAGATCCGTGTCTTTAAGTCCAAGCGTCTTCGCTAAGAGTACGGAGACGGCGGCAAGGTGCAACGGGAAACCTGTCTCGTTGACCGATGCTGACGCGAGCGCTTGCTTGGGGACCGACAGTATCTCGCTCGTTGGAAATGGAACTCCAACGCTTAGTTCCGCTAGGACCTTTTCGCACAAATTTTCGTTCGGGGACCCTAGAAAGGCGCCCGTTGCCTTAAGAAAAGTGCAATCAGCTGGACGAAATGTGCATCTTTTGTCAGGAATATCGTCGTCGCAATAGCGCAGCCAGCCCTTCTTAAAACAGGTGCTTCCAACTTCCAAAACGCAAGGGCGATGGTCATCCATCCATTTCGTCCAACGATCGAACGCGGCAACGTCTTTGGCTACGGCCGTGTACAACATCACGCCCAAGCCTTGATCAGGCGAGAAAGAAACGTCGTAATTCGGATAAGTCCATCCGATGCGGCGCGGCGATCGCCACCATCTTCCATCTGATCCCTGTGACAACCGTACGCCGTCGCAGCCCCTTTGATCACCGGACGCGCAAATCATCCCATTAAAGAGAGTCATATCTCCGTCGTCACAATTCAAAGGGTCAGAACTCGAATACTTGGTCGGAAAGTCGATATTTGAGAGGTGACAAAGGGTCGCCTGAGGTGGTTGCCACCAGGACAAAGCATCACTTAGAGGACTCGCTATAGACATCTCTGCATGAACGAAAAATCCGAACAATATGGCTGCCAGAAACCTACTAATCATTTAGAGCGCTCCGAATTATTCATTCCAAGGACGCGCCATTGAGAGCGCAAACGTTGAGTACTTCTCTCCACCGCTCGCGAGATACTAAGTCTTGGAGTAAATGATCCCGAGTTATTTGCTTTAATGGGATTCTTGGAAGATGACGTGGGGCCCGACACGATCAGCGATAACTTCCAGACGGGAGAACGGCCTAAATCACCTTCTCCCGCCGCCGAGCGATCTACTTTTAGTATGGAGCAAACAGAGCCGTAGGACCGTTGCCAAACACCTTGTTGAGCAAACCTTGGCTTGCCGCGCCCACAAAGAAGTCGCCATCAACTCCGCTGGCGCCTGTGTTCCCCGCTTGACCGCCCGGGCCTGTTGGGCCGCCATTCCCGCCTGATCCGCCGCCGCAATAAGGTCTCGCGTCTTGGCCGCCCGGTCCGCCGGGACCACCATTGCCCCCAATACCTGGCGCGCCACCTCTTCCGCCAACACCAGCAGAAATCAGGACCCGAAATTTTTGAGTTAAACTCGGGAGTAATGTGTCGGTGCTGATAATAGTAACGGTGCCGCCATTGCCCCCTGGACCTCCTGACCCACCTACGCCGCCGGGGCCGCCCTGGCCTCCGTCACCGCCTCTGCCGCCGCCCGCCTTACAATCAAAGGCGCTTTGCGACGCTGGCGATCCCTTAGCGCCCGCTCCGCCATCGCCCCCCTTTTGGCCCTGGCCACCTTCTCCACCTAGGGCACCACGAAAATCGATCGCTGGACCTGAATTGGGGACCTGCTGAACCGTTACGGTGAGACTAGGAGCGGTAAAACCTGTTTGTCCAGGCACCCCCGGATTGCCCGGAAGTCCTCTTTGACCGCCATATCCATCATATGAGCCAGGAGCGCCTGATGCGGCTTGTCCGGGTGTCGCTGAAGCCACAGCGACCGGTGGCTGCTCGTACGTGATGGTGCCCGGTGCGTTATTATCTTCGGACGTAAGGGTCTTCGCGACTATAAAAAAGCTTCTTCGAGAATCTAAGGCTTGTTTCGAAAACACAAGTTGAGAGCCGCTTTTAAAGATGACTTGATCGGCTACGATAAACCAGCCATCAAATCTAGTGACGCCATTCACAATAAAAGGCTGAGTTGATTTCAGTACGCCCGACTGAATTATTCCTTGAATATCATTTAGTACTGACGTTTCGTCGAGCGTTTTCGGGGCGGCCTGGTCTTGCGCGAAGGCCAAACTTGCATTGGCTAGTAGGCAGGATGCCGACGCTAGTGCGATTGTCCAACAAACAAATGTCTTCATGCTTACCTCCTCTGAATCTTGCACCTTCTCACTTTGAACACAGGCCAACGCGCTTGGATCAGTCGACCAGGGTCGCTGCCACTAAAATTCGTTCACGCTTGTTAGAAACTTGAAATGCCTGCAATCAACGAGAGATTAGACGCTTCTCAATGTTGAAATGCAACCGAAGATTTAATGGCGAGGAAAGCCGATTCCCTGGGATACTCAGCGATAAATTCAAAAAAGCAGTTAGCGCCGGTTTTGCTACAGTCAACAAATCCCGCTTTAAATATTCGTCTAGCTGTCCCATTGGGGTTTGACGCGTCGAGGGCACCGCATCGGTTTGCGATCGAATGGGATCCCTGCGAAGTTCGATGGTTGATTGATGGTGAATTGGTTCGCCTCGGTATCGTTAAATCAGGGCTCTCGAGTGCCGGAGGGGTAAAGATGACCCAAACTAAGACTGCCGCGGAGACGACGCTCGAGTACGGCTTTAAGTGGTTCGAATTTCATGCGCAGCAGCGGATAACGACGTTTAATTTTTATCTAACAATCTATTCGGGCCTAACGGCGGGAGTTGCATTCCTACTCAAAGAGAAATTCTTGCTCGGATCAATCCTTATTAGCCTAATCATGAGCGGAGTCAGCTTTCTGTTCTGGCAACTTGACGTCCGAAATCAACAGCTCATAAAGATCGGTAAATCGATCTTGTCTGACAGTTGGAATAAAAACGGATTGGTCGAATCATTGAATCCCGTTGTCCTCAGCGGAGCCAAGCAGGCCGTGGGATTCCGATACAGACAACTTTTTGGGGCGGTATTTGGTTTGGGTGGAGCAGCTGGCATTATGTTATTTGTTTATGCCGTCTCCCTAACAAAGTAACTGATGAGCTAAAGGCGTCTCAAGGTTCAGCCGCGAGCCTTTAAACTATCCAGTGATGTCGTCGGACCGCATGTGCGTCAACAGCCAAACACAGAATGCTGCGGCTGACTCACACGCGTACTCCGTCCACGCGCCTTCGCGCTTGTATCCGACAATGTCACTCAAGCCACGAATACATATAATTGGAGTTTGCTTCTTCAACCGCTCTGCCGCCTTTTGTACTCCAGCCAGTTCCATCTCAGTTGCGCCAAGATCTCTAGCTGAGTATTTGAGCCACCCCGTCACAATGCTAGTGTCCTTTATCAGATATCCATCGCCTCCCACGGGAGCGGGCCAAAAGATAGGAGCATTTCGGGGCTTTTCCTTGAAGTGTAGCTCAAGGCTCGACTTTGTATTTTGCTTATAATCGTCGCTCCCATAGTACCTGCTACGCTGCGCTAAATGAACGTCAGGCCGCTTAACCCCGATACGACGGGCTGTGTTCCACTTGGGACTATGGTGTTCGATGTGCGGAATTCTCTCGATTAGATCTTTTGCTTTAGGATGCATGGGCACGCTTCGCTGGGCAAATTCGACGCGAGGCTTTCCGTTTTCCTTGTAAGCGCCTGTCGAAAAATCGTGAACGCGGGTTGCTACGATTACATCACCAAGAGTGTATTCGTTCGCAGGAATGCCGCCACCTATGCCGACGAGAACGATCCACTCGGGATCAATATCTTCGATGACGTCGCGCGCAACATCTTGCGCACTCAGATTTCCTTGCTCGATGATACGTTTGATCGCAACGACAAGGTCGTCTCCATCAGGTCTACGAATTTTTGCTAACCTATATTTGCCGTGATCTCCGACAAATAATTCTTTCATCGATTTAAGGCGCCTGGTAATTGCTTTCTCCTCATCGAGGCGAATTGGGAGAATAGCAATTCGAGGTCGCTCTTGCTTCTTGATGTGAGCCGTCTGAGCCATGCGCATTT
Source organism: uncultured Alphaproteobacteria bacterium (assembly GCA_963824305.1). GTDB lineage: Bacteria > Pseudomonadota > Alphaproteobacteria > Rhizobiales > Xanthobacteraceae > Bradyrhizobium. Next base: position 1,475,492 of record CAWGOW010000005.1, on the reverse strand, counting down.
TGTTCCAGGCGGTTTTGACGGGGACGAAATGATCTACAAATTTCCAGAATTTCTTTGACGCCGAAAATGAAACGAAAGTTATCTCACACCCTAAAAGCTTTGCGGAGGCAAATAGGTCACGAAAGGCTGGGTATGGGTGACCGGAAATAACCATTAGATGTTTGACGAGCGGGAGGATCTGCCTCGCATCGAAGGCTAAGAGATCCTCAGAATGGGGTCCAGGCCAGTTTCGCCGATCTGCTTTGTGAACGTGAAAGTCTTGCGTGGAAAAGCTGTCAGCCGCCTTTTCATCCTTAGCGGTCTCGATCTCAACGTAGTAGTGGATTTCAAAACGTTCGCTAGCGTATTGTTCGACCAGTCTAAATAGCTCATTGGCATTTAGCCCAGTATTCAGCTCCTCACGTGCCCACCCTTGAAGAGAACTGCCCTCGACGAACACCGCCGTAGCAGTTCGCGGCACGTTTCCTTTGTTAGAGCTGGCTAACCAGACAGGACCAAACTCCGTTCTCAATACCTTTTGAAAATCGTCACCTCCGTTCGGAGCTTCTGAAGTGGTTTTGCCCGCGTCTCCACGGCGTGTGGCTTTTCGCATTGTAAACCCATTGGCATTGGGCGGACCTGAACTAATACCCGCGCCGGCGCGGAGGCACGCGAAACGCGCAATTGTTGCTCATGGTAGCGGAAAATCCAAAAATCGAAACTAAATGGTTGGTCAAAACTGGCCTATTTTATTGATATCACTATACCCCGTGGACCTCATCCGCGGGGGTTTTCTTTTGCCGCTGGGGGAGGGATAACGGCGTTACCGTTCCAGACTTGAACAAAGCCGAGACACCATGACCGACAGACGCCCTCTCCTGCGCGCGATTTTCGATGCAGCCGTCGCCGCCGCGCATCCGGACGTGATCTTGTCGGCCCATCTGCCGCCCGCGCCGAAGGGAAAGATCATTTGCCTTGCGGCCGGCAAAGGCGCGGCCGCGATGGCCGCCGCCGCGGAACGCTATTATCTCGACGAACGCAAGCTCGATCCTTCGCGCCTTTCAGGGCTTGCCACCACGCGCCACGGCCATGGCGTGCCGACCCGGCGGATCAGGGTGGTTGAGGCCGGTCATCCCGTGCCGGATGAAGCCGGACTGAAAGCCGCCGACGAGACGCTCGCGCTTGCGCGAGACGCCGGTCCCGACGACTTACTCCTGGTGCTGTTATCCGGCGGCGGCTCGGCCAACTGGATCGCGCCGGCCGACGGCGTGACCTTTACGCAGAAGCAGCAGGTCAACCGGGCGCTGCTGCGTTCGGGTGCGCCGATTGGCGAGATGAATGTCGTGCGCAAGCACCTGTCGCGGATCAAGGGCGGCAGACTGGCTCGCGCCGGACAGCGCGCCGAGATCGTGACGCTCGCAATCTCCGACGTGCCGCGTGACGAGCCATCCGCGATTGCCTCCGGACCGACAGTGCCGGACCCGACGACGCTTGCGGACGCGCGCGCCATCGTTGCCAAATACAATCTTTCAATCGACGACGCCGTTCGCCGCGCGCTCGACGATCCCAATAACGAAAGCTGCAAGCCCGGCGATATTGCCTTCAAACGCGCGACTTTCGAATTGATTGCGCGCCCCAAAGCTTCGCTCGATGCCGCCATCAAGGTCGCGGCGGATGCCGGCTATGCGACCATCGGCCTTGGCGCCGATCTCGAAGGCGAGGCGCGCGAGGTCGCAGCTGAGCACGCCAGGCTCGCACTCAAAGCGCGCAGCGAGGGCAAGCGCGTGGCGATCCTCTCGGGCGGCGAACTGACGGTGACCGTAAAGGGCAACGGGCGCGGCGGCCCCAATCAGGAATATGCGCTGGCGCTCGCGGCGCTTCTAAAGGACGTGCCGGATATTTCGGCGCTCGCCGCCGATACCGATGGCGCCGACGGCGGCGCCGGCAGCGCCAGCGACCCCGCGGGCGCGATCATCGATCACACGACGTTTGCGAAAATGAAATCGCAAGGACTGGATCCTTCGGCCTATCTGGCCAATAACGACGCGACCGCATTTTTCGCCGCGACCGGCGATCTTCTGCAGACCGGACCAACGCTGACCAACGTCAACGACGTCAGGGTAATTTTGGTGGATTGATAAACCCCATGGTGAGGAGCGCATCTTTGCGCGTCTCGAACCATGAGGCCAACCCTCACCCTTCGCGACGGCGCTTACGCGCTCCTCAGGATAGGGACCGCTTCTCAAAACTCATCGGCAATTCTGGTCAGCATCGCCACCAGCGCCGTGCGATTGGCCGGGCCGAGCAGTTCGTTGAGACGCGCTTCGTGCTTGGCGGCCACGAGTTTCTTCGCCCGCGTCAGCACCGCCCTGCCCTTGTCGGTCAGCACGAGATTATGCGAGCGGCGATCGTCGAGCGAGCGCACACGTGCGCACAATTCGCGGCTCTCAAGGCCGTCGAGCATCGCCACGAAATTCGGCCGGAGAATTCCGAGCGTGGTTGCAATCTCGGTCTGGTTGCGGCCGGGATTGCGTTCCAGCAGCAGCAGCACCGAAAATTGCGCGGGCGTCAGTTGCAGCGGCGCCATGCAACGCAGGAAATCGTCGAAGATTTTCAGCTGCGCGCGCTTGAGCGGATAGCCGAGCATTTCCGCCAATCCGCCAAGATCGAGCCCGGCATGCTCGCTCTCCTTGCGAGAAGAACGCTGTGTCCTGGCGTTATCGGCAGTGGTTCTGGAAACGGTCATCGCCCGCTGTCTGAAAATCGCGCTACGGTCGAAACGCTTTCAACGCGTCTGGCCTTGAGGTTATATTTGATAATTGTTATCCACTATATCAAACTAGACGCGCGGATTTCAACCGCAAGCGCGAGGGATAAAAGGGGAGCGGCCTAATTGAACACGACCATCATGCTGTTCCTGCTGCAGGACGGCATCACCAATGGCGCGATCTACGCCCTGCTGGGCTTGGCGCTGGTGCTGGTCTTCGCCGTGACGCGCGTCATCCTGATCCCGCAGGGCGAGTTCGTTACCTATGGTGCGCTGACTTATGCGACGCTCGCCTCGGGCCAGGTGCCGGGCACCGCGCGCCTTGCTGTCGCGATGGGCGTCGTCGCTTTCGCGCTCGATCTTGTCATGCGTCGGCGAATGTTGCGGCCGGCTTTGATCGCGCAAAGTCTATTGATCAACGTCGCGTTGCCCGCGGCAATTTTTGCGCTCACTCTGGCGCTTGCAGGTAAGCAGACGCCGATTGCGATCGATATCGCACTTTCGCTGCTGATCGTCGGCGCGATCGGGCTTTATCTTTATCGCATCGCCTTTGCGCCGATCGCGCATACTTCCGTGCTGGTGCTGCTGATCGCTGCGGTCGGCTGCCATCTGGCACTGCAAGGCATCGGCCTTGTGTTCTTTGGCGCCGAAGGCCAGCGCGGCCCGCCGCTGTCGAATGCCTCCTTCACTATAGACCCCCTGCGCTTCACCGGCCAAAGCATCGCGGTCTATGCGGTGACGCTGGCGCTGATCGCAGCACTCTGGCTGCTGTTCAGTTTTACGCTCTACGGCAAGGCGCTTCGCGCCACCGCCGTGAATCGATTAGGCGCGCGGCTGGTCGGCATCCGCACCGGGCTGTCCGGCCAGATCGCGTTTCTGCTCGCCGCTGTGATCGGCGCGACATCAGGTATTCTCATCATTCCTATCACCACGCTTTATTACGACACGGGCTTTCTGATCGGCCTGAAAGGCTTTGTCGCCGCGATCATCGGCGGCCTCGTGAGCTATCCCCTGACCGCAATTGCAGCCCTTCTGGTCGGCAGCGTCGAAGCCTTCTCGTCGTTCTATGCCAGCAACTTCAAGGAAGTGATCGTGTTTGCGCTCATCATTCCGGTGCTGCTGCTGCGCTCGCTGGCAACGCCCGCGGTCGACGAGGAAAAGGACTGAGCGCGATGGGGCAGCGGCTGCCGGTGTTGCTGTTCGCGCTAGTGATGGCGGCGATCCCATTCGTGCCGGGCATGCCGCCGTTCTGGATCGTGCTGTTGGACAATATCGGGCTTTCCGCGCTGGTTGCGATGGGACTTGTATTGCTCACGGGCGTCGGCGGGCTGACCTCGTTCGGGCAGGCGGCGTTTTGCGGCTTCGGCGCTTACACCACCGCCGTGCTGACGACCACGTACGGCCTTTCGCCGTGGCTGACGCTGCCGCTCTCGCTGATGGTAAGCGGTGTTTTCGCGGTGGGGCTCGGCCTCATCACCGTGCGGCTTTCCGGCCATTATCTGCCGCTCGGAACCATCGCCTGGGGTCTCGGTCTTTTCTACCTCTTCAGTAAGCTCGAATTCCTCGGCCGCAACGACGGCATCTCCGCCATCCCGCCGCTTGCAATCGGATCGCTGAAGATGATGAGCCCTGATGCGATTTATTTCGCGATCTGGGCCGCCGTGATCCTTTGCGCTTTGTTGACGATGAACCTGCTGGATTCCCGCACCGGCCGTGCCATCCGCGCATTGCGGCGCGGCCATGTCGCGGCGGAAGCCTACGGCATCCAGCCGCCGCGGACCAAGCTGCTGGTGTTCATCTACGCCGCCGTGCTCGCCGGTCTCTCCGGCTGGCTCTACGCCCACTTCCAGCGCGCGGTGAATCCGACGCCGTTCGGCGCCCAGGCCGGCATCGAATATCTCTTCGTCGCCGTGGTCGGCGGCGCAGGCTACGTCTGGGGCGGCGTGTTGGGTGCGGCGATCGTCGTTGTGTTGAAGGAAGCGCTTCAGGACTACCTGCCGTACCTGTTTCACGGCGAAGGCCAGCTCGAGACCATCGTATTCGGGATGATGCTGGTAGCGCTGCTTCAGCTCGCGCCCAACGGCGTATGGCCATGGCTAACGCGGTGGCTGCCGCTCAAATCGAAACGGAATCCCGTCGATCCATCGCTGAAATTGCCGCCACGGCGAAAGCCGGCCGCCATCGACGACTCGCTTCTGATCATCGATCACGCGCGCAAGGAATTCGGCGGCGTGGTCGCCGTCAACGACGTCTCCTTTGATGTCGGCACACGCGAGATCGTCGCCTTGATCGGCCCGAACGGCGCCGGCAAGAGCACCACATTCAATCTCGTCACCGGCGTGCTTTCGCTCTCCGCCGGCACGATTTCCGTGATGGGCCAGACGCTCAAACACGCAAAGCCGCAGGATATCACGAGACTCGGCGTCTCCAGGACGTTCCAGCACGTCAAGCTCGTCGCCGACATGACCGTTCTCGAAAACGTTGCGCTCGGCGCGCATCTGCGCGGCCATGCGGGCGCGATCAAGAGCATGCTGCGCCTCGACCGCGACGACGAGGCGAAGCTTCTCGCGGAAGCCATGCGCCAGATCAAACGCGTCGGACTCTCGGCCGAGGCTGATATGCTTGCCGGAAACCTGTCGCTCGGCCAGCAGCGCATTGTCGAGATTGCGCGCGCGTTGTGCGCCGATCCGGCGCTGCTCCTGCTCGACGAGCCGGCCGCCGGACTGCGCCACATGGAAAAGCAGCAATTGGCGGCGTTGCTGCGGAATTTGCGCGATGGCGGCATGTCGGTGTTGTTGGTCGAACACGACATGGGATTCGTGATGGGTCTGGCAAACCGCGTCGTGGTGCTCGACTTCGGCACCAGGATTGCGGAAGGCGCGCCCGAGGCGATCAAGTCCAATCCCGACGTGATACGCGCCTATCTCGGAGCCGCGTCATGAGCGCCGGGAAGCTCCTGGAGATCACCGGCGTCCACATCGCCTACGGCAAGGTCGAGGCGGTGCGCGGGGTGGCGCTCGATGTCGCGGAGAACGAGATCGTCACCATCATCGGCGCTAATGGCGCGGGAAAATCCACGCTGCTCAATGCGACCATGGGAATTCTGCCTTTCAAGGGCGGCGTGAACTTCGCCGGCGTCGACCTCGCGCGACTGGAGATCGAGGACCGCGTCGCGGCCGGCCTGAGCCTCGTGCCGGAGCACCGCGAACTCTTTGCCGCGATGAATGTCGAAGACAATTTGCGGCTCGGCGCCTTCCGGATCGGACGGGCGGCGGCGTTGCAATCCCTGGAGCGCGTCTATGTACTTTTTCCACGGCTGAAGGAGCGGCGGCGGCAAGTCGCCGGAACGTTGTCCGGAGGCGAACAGCAGATGCTGGCGATGGGCCGTGCGCTGATGGGCGCGCCGAAACTCTTGATGCTGGACGAGCCGAGTTTGGGCCTGGCTCCGATCATCGTCGCCGATATCTTGCGTATCATCGGCGAATTGCGCACCAGCGGCGTATCGGTGTTGCTGGTCGAACAGAACGCCCAAGCTGCGTTGAAAATCGCCGACCGCGCCTATGTCATGGAGCTCGGCGAGTTCGTGTTGCAAGGCACGGCAAAGGACGTCGCCGGCGATGCCCGTGTCGCGGCGAGTTATCTGGGCCTGGGGTAATCACACGTATCCTTCCCTCACATCGCCGGGACGTACTTGCCGTCTTTGACGGTGAGGATGATACGCGAGCGGTCATCGAGGCCGGAGCGGTCCTTTTCGGTCCAGTTGTAGACGCCCTGCGTCGCCGCGATCTCGTGCTCGCTCATGAACGCCTGACGGATCGCCTCATGGAATTCCGGCGTGCCGGGCTTCGCGTTCTTCAGCGCCGCCGGCACCACGCGCTTGAGAACCTCGAACGCATCATAAGCATGGCCGGCGAACTGGCTGCGGCTGTTCGGGCCATACTTGGCCTCATAGGCGGTGTTGAGCGCAAGGCCCGGTTTCCTGGTCAGCGCGGAATCCGGCTGGCCTTCCGGATTCATCACCGGGCCTGAGGCCATGATGACGCCTTCGGCAGCGGGGCCGGCAATGCGGATGAAGTCCATGCTGGCGGCGCCATGGGTCTGGTAGATCAGGCCCTTGTAGCCGCGCTCGCGCAAACTCGATTGCGGCAGGCCGGCGGCGGTGCCGGAAGCGCCGATCAGGATCGCGTCCGGATTGGCGGCGACGAGTTTCAGCACCTGGCCAGCGACCGACGTATCGGGGCGCGCAAAGCGTTCTTCATCGACCAGTGTCAGCCCCATCGGCACGCCCTGCCGCTTGAAGTCGTCGAACCAGAGATCGCCGTAAGAATCGGAATAGCCGATATAGCCAACGGTTTTGACGTTATGTTCCTTCATGTGCGCATAGAGCACCTTGCCCATGATCGGCACCGGCTGCGGCAGCACCACCGACCATTTGGTGCGCTCCGCCGTTACCGGGAACGGCGCGAGGCTGATGTGCGGCGTGCCGGCTTCGTTGGCAACGTTGGAGATCGCAATCGTCGGCGGGGTGGTCGACGATCCCACGATGATATCGGCCTTGGATTCCGTCACAAAGCGCCGCGCATTGGTCGTGGCAGCGGTCGGATCGCCGCCATCGTCGAGCACGATGACCTTCAGCGGGACGCCCGCAATTTCCTTTGGCACGAATTCGAGTGCGTTGCGTTCCGGCACCCCCAACGCCGCCGCCGGCCCCGTGGTGGAAATCGAAATCCCGATAGTAATCTCGCTGGATTGCGCGCGGGCCGATGACGCCGTCAGCGCAAGTGCGGCAGCCGTAACGGTCGCAAGACACATCTTGTTCATGAATTCCTCCCCTGACCTTACTCTTATCAGTTCGCCTGGGATGAGGCGATTATCCCTTCAGGAATTTTTCGACGATTTCCACCGGCACCGGCGTCGATTTCAGTCGTGCCGGGTCGGCGGGATCATGTCCAACCAATACACGGGTCTCAAACGCCTCGATAGCAAGCCGCTCCCCCTTGTACACCTTGTGGGTGACCTCGAAGCTCGAACGCCTGAAACTCTCGACCCGGCTTTCGATCGTGATCCAGTCGCCATGGGTCGAGGCGATATAGAACTTCGCTTGCGTGTCCACCATGGGAATGCCGACCAGCCCGTATTTTCGCACGATGTCCTGCTTGGAGAAGCCAGCCGCCTCGAACATCATCGAGGTCGAATCGTCAAACATCTCGAAGTAGCGCGGGTAATAGACGATATTGGCGGGATCGCAATCGCCCCACTGGATCTGCACACCCCTGCGGTGAACGAACATTCGAAACGGCCCTACTTCGGCGCCATGCGCAGTGACGCATCGAGCCGCACCACCTCTCCGTTGAGGTAGGCATTGTCGATCATCTGCATCACGAGCGAGGCAAATTCGCTGGGATCACCGAGACGTCGCGGGAACGGAACGGCGGCGGCGAGCAAATCCTGCGCTTCCTGCGGCAGGCTTGCCAATAGCGGCGTCAGGAACAGACCAGGTGCGATCGCCAGCACGCGAATACCGAACTGCGCGAATTCGCGCGCGATCGGCAGCGTCATGCCGACGATGCCGCCCTTGGAAGCCGAATAGGCAGATTGCCCGATCTGGCCGTCATAGGCAGCGATCGAGGCGGTCGAAATCATCACGCCACGCTCGCCGGTCGACAGCGGCTCGAGCTTCGACATGTCGGCGGCGGCAAGGCGGATCATGTTGAAGGAGCCGATCAGGTTGATCCGGATCACGCGGTCGAAATCGGCAAGCGCCATTGGCCCTTCGCGCCCGATCACCCGCTTGGCAACGCCGACGCCGGCACAATTGATCAGCACCCGTGCCGGGCCATGGGCTTTGGCGGCGGCGGCAATCGCCGTTTCCGCCGACACGCTATCGGCCACGTCGCAGGCGAAAGCCGCGCCGCCGATTTCTTTGGCGACGCTCTCGGCAAGCTTGGTGTTGACGTCGCAGATCGCAACCTTGGCGCCTTCCCTGGCGAGCCGCCGCGCGGTCGCGGCGCCCAATCCCGACGCGCCGCCGGTGACGATCGCAGCTTGATCCTTCAATTGCATGGTTTCCTCCCGAATAAACTCTTTGGTTTAAGGCGTTATCACATCGGCGCCCGCGTCAAGCGAATAAAGCGCCTCGACCAACGCCTCTCGGTGTTCGAGCACCGCGCGCTGGTTGATCGACCCCTTGTCGGTGACTTCGCCGCGATCGATCGAGAGCGGCGCGTCGATCAATAGCGCGCGCACGACACGCGACGAAGAACCAGTAGCCGTTGCCTGAAAGGCCGCAAGGCATTGTTGGAAAGCATCGCGCACCCGTGCATCCCCGGCACAAGCGGCGATGTCGTTCCCTGGCAGCGAAGGATTGATCAGGCGGCAGCCATCGAGATCGAGCACGACGAGCGCGGTAACCTCGTCGCGGTTGATGCCGGCGATCACGACGTCGCGCACCAGCGGCGCGCAAGCTGCGATGAAACGGGCGCGCAATGGGCCGACGCTAACCCAGGTGCCGCTGGCGAGCTTGAAATCTTCGGCAATGCGGCCATCGAAGTCGAGCCCTTCGGAGAAATCGCCGGCCACCGCCGGCTTGGCGGCATCGCCAAACTTGTAGAAACCCTCTTCGTCAAACGCTGCCTCGGTGAGTTCGCCCTCACGCCAATAGCCCGGGGTGACGTTTGGTCCCCTGACGCGCAATTCGAGCTTGCCATTGCGTGGTGTGAGCTTGATCTCGTTGCCGAGCACCGGAAGGCCAATATGGCCCGAGCGGCTGGTGCGCGGCGTTGTCGACAAAGCGAGCGGCGCGCTTTCGGTAGCGCCAAGCCCGGTCAGCATCGGTACGCGGAAGCCGGTCTCCCGCGCCGACAATTCATCCAGGCTTTTCCAGACAAAGGGTGACATCGCCGCGCCCGAGAAGAACATCGCTTGCAGTTTTTGGAAGAACATTTGCCGCAACTGCGCATCGTCGCGCAGATATGGCAGCAGCGACTCGAAACCCTTGGGCACGTTGAAATAGACCGTCGGCGAAATTTCCTTCAGATTTCGCACCGTCTCTTCGATGCTATCAGGCATCGGCTTGCCGGCGTCGAGATAAATCGAACCGCCGTTGAACAGCACGAGCCCGAGATTGTGGTTGCCGCCAAACGTGTGATTCCACGGCAGCCAGTCGACGATGACCGGCGGCTCCTCCTTGAGGAAGCTCATGGTCTCGCGGATCATCATCTGGTTGGCGCAGAGCATTCGCTGCGTGTTGATGACGGCCTTGGGACTGCCGGTCGAGCCTGACGTCAGCAGGAATTTCGCGATTGTATCGGGTCCGATCGCTTCATGTGCTGCATCGAGGCCGGGATGCAGCGAAGTTGCCAGCAGATCGGAAAGCTTGGTCACCTCGCGGCCGGGTAACCCGCCGCGCGATGCGGCGATCTCGGTCGTGTCGGCAACGTTGGCTTGAAGTGCAGCGGCGAACTGAACGGCGTCATCGACATAGACCAGTCCCGGCGTCAGCAGCTGCATCAAATAAGCAAGCTTGCCGTAGTCTTTCGAGATCAGCGAGTAGGCCGGCGACACCGGACAGAACGGCACGCCCGCCATCATGGCGCCGAACGCGACCAGTGCGTGATCGACCGAGTTGCGGGAGAGGATAACGACAGGCCGCTCGGTCGAGAGTTCGCGCGCCAGAAGCGCCGAAGCGACACGGCGGCTTGAGTTCAGCAGTTCCGCATAGGTGATCTTGCGCCAGCCCCCGCCCGCATCGCGCTCCGCCATGAAAAGGCGGCTTGGCGCGACGGCGGCCCAATAGCGCAGCGAGTCGGTGAGCCGGTCCGGGTATTCGATTTTGAGCCGACGCGGCTGGAGATAGATGGTTCCGTCAGCGCGGCGATCGACCGTGACTTCCGGATCGTTGAATGAAATCGGACGCAACGGAGCAGCGTTGCCGTCGGAGGACGGCAAGGCGCCTTGCAAGGACAAGTCGGCTGTTGCGCTCATGCCCGGTGTCCACCTCCCGAATAGTTATGTTTTATAACTAATTGGGCGGGAGTCAACGAAGCCGGCGGTCCGGCCTCGCAACCACCTCTCCCACAGGGGAGAGGTTAAAAAGCTTACAGCACCTGGTGCACGTCGATCACCACACGATCGGTGTGACGCGCGGCGGAAGCGACGAAAAGACTCTGCATCAACCAGCGGTATTTCGCAGCGCCGGTTTCAAACCGCGGCGTGGTGCGGAAATAGATCAACGCGGGGTCGACCGCCTCACCGCGGTTGAGCTTCTGGATTAATTCGATCGGCCCGCGACGAATGCCGCGGTTCTCGACGTAGATCACCGCGCCGTCATCCGTCTCAACCGCATACTTCGCCTCGAGTTCGATCGAGGAGTCCGGCCGGACGATCTGGAAGTCCGCACCGAAGGCGCAGACCTTGCCGTTGAGTTCGGCGCCCCTCACCTCGCCGCCAATGATGGGAATGAGGCGGCGTTCGCCGACGCCGCTGTCGCCGGCCGAGATGACGCCGGCGACCTGCGCTGTAATGGTGAAGACATAACGGGTCGCAAGCACCGGCTGCATGGAATTTCTCCGCATTCGCGTCCTGGCCGGCCTCGTGCCGGCCAGGACGGCTTAACATCAACGCGCCATCATGTGCTGCGGCAACCAGGTCGCCAGCAGCGGGAACGCGATCAGAATAATCAGGCGAATGATATCCGTGGCGACAAAGGGCAGCACGCCCTTGAAGATCGTGGTGAAGGAAACGTCCTTGACCACGCTTTTGATGACAAAGACGTTCATGCCGACAGGCGGATGGATCAGGCCAAGCTCGACCGTCATCACGATGATGACGCCGAACCAGATCGGATCAAAACCGAGCTGCGAGACTACCGGAAAGATGATCGGCACCGTGAGAATGATCATCGCCATGGCGTCCATCAGGCAGCCGAGCACGAGATACATCACCATGATCAGGGCGAGCACGCCGTAGCTGCCGAGACCGAGCCCGGTCAAGAACTCCGTGACCTTCTGCGGCGTCTGCGTCACGGTGAGGAAATAGCCGAAGATGAGCGCGCCGATCAGGACGGTGAACACCGCAGCCGCGGTGCGGGTCGCTTGCAACAGCGAGGCAAGAATCTTTTCCCGGTCGAGCCGGCCGGTAACAACGCCGATCAGAAACGCGCCGGTGGCGCCGACGCCGCCAGCCTCGGTCGGCGTGAAGCGCGGCAGGTAAGGCAGGCCATAGAGGCCGCCGATGACGAAGATGAAGAGCAGCACCGGCGCCCAGATATCCTTCAGCGTGGCGAAACTTTCACTCCACGAGGTCCGTGTGCCCGAAGGCAAGAAGCCCGGCCGCAAATAACCGATCAGCGCGATCGTGATCATGTACATGGTCATCGCGAGCAGGCCGGGAATGATGCCGGCCATGAACAGCTTGCCGATGTCCTGCTCGGTGATGATGCCGTAGACCGCGAGCACGGTCGATGGCGGCAGCATCGCGCCGAGCGTACCGCCGGCTGCAATTACGCCGGTTGCAAAGGATTGTGGATAGCCGAAACGGCGCATCTCGGGATAGGCCACGGCGGAAAACGTCGCGGCGGTCGCGACCGATGAACCGCAGATCGCGGCAAAGCCGCCGCAGGCGGCAACCGTCGCGATTCCCAATCCGCCGCGCAGATGTCCGACAAAGCCGTTGGCGGCGCGAAACAGGTCGCGGCTCATGCCTGAATGGCTGACGAAAGTCCCCATCAACAGGAACATTGGAATTACGCCGAACGTATAGTCGGTCACCGTGCGCATCGAGGTCTGACCGACCAGTTTCAGCGCCGGCGTGAAGCCCGTGAGATAACCGAAGCCGCAGACGCCAACGAGGCCCATCGCCATGCCGACCGGCACGCGCAACAGCATCAGCACAAACAGCGCGACAAATCCGGCGACAGCGACGGCGTCCGTGCTCATGCCGCGCTCACTCTGTGGCCTTGAGTTTCGGGTCGTGCATATCTTCGGGATGGAAGACCAGCCGATAGGTGCGGATCGCAATCAAAAGCACCGCGGAGACATCGCCGATCCAGGCCACTGCGAAGAACGGCCAGGTCGGCATGTGCAGATCGAAGGTGGTGACGTTGTCCAGGTAAGTACCGCGCACCTTGTCGAACAGTGTCCAGGTCTGCGCCGTCACCACAAACAGCAACACCAGCGTGGCGAACACATCGATCCAACGCTGATAGCGCGGACCGACATTGCCCCAGACGAGATCGACCGTGATGTGGGCGCCGCGATAGCTGGTCGCGGCGATGCCCCAGAAAATCAAAATGCCGAGCAGCAGACGTCCGATATCGAAAGAATCCGGAATCGCATAATTGAAGATGTTGCGCAGCAGCACCGAGACGAAGATATCGAGGGCGACGAGGCCGACGAAGCCGGCCGCGATCCATTCGATCATGTCGATGAAACGATCCATGGAGTGGCGCGTCATGTATCGCTCCGTCGATGCGAGAAAGCGACCGGTTACTACGGCGTCAGGGCGTTGTATTTGGCAAGCGAGGCGCGCAGCTCCGCGAGTGCGGCGTCGGGATCGGCGCCGGCCTTGCGCACACCGTCACCCCAGGTCTTGACCAGTGGCTCGGACGCCTTCTTCCACAACGCGGTTTGCTCCGGTGTCAGCGTGTAGACGTCCTGACCTGATTGCGCCTTCACCTTGTCGATGCCTGAATCTTCGAACTTGCCCCAGGGCTCGCCGACGCGGCCTGCGGCGTCGGTGTTGCAGTTGTCGTCGATCGCTTTCTTTTGGCGGTCGGACATCTCGTTATATTTGTCCTTGTTCATGACAAAGACGAAGGTCGTGACGTACATCGGCGCATCGATGTGATACTTCGTCACCTTATCTACGCCGAACAGCACCAGCGACCCGGCCGGAAAGAAGACGCCATCCGCCACGCCGCGCTCGATAATGTCGCGCACTTCAGGCGCGGACGATTGCACATTGGTGCCACCCAGCAACGTGACGAAATTCGCGATCGTGGCGTCGGCGGGGCGAATCTTCATGCCCTTGATGTCCTCGGGGACTACGACCTTTTTCGTCCTCGTGTGCAGGGAGGACGGCGTATGAACAAAGGCGAGGCAGAACTTGACGTCCTTCATCTCCTTCTCGGCATATTTGCGATACCAGGCGTCGAGCCCCATCGAGCCGCCCTTGGCTTCCGACATCAAAAACGGCAGTTCGCCGGCGCCGACAATCGGAAAACGCCCTGGCTGATAGCCGGGATTGACGTAGGTGACGTCGGCGATGCCGTCACGCGCCATGTCGTAATGGTCGAACGCCTTGCCGAGTTGTTGCGCCGGGAAAACCCGCGACTTGATCGTGCCGCCGGAGGCCTTCTCGACCGACGCGCCCCAATCCTCCAGCGCCTTGTGCAGGGGATGCGAGGCCGGCACCCAATGCGAAAGCTTCAGCTCGAAAGTTTTTTCCTGCGCCAGGGCTGGCGCGGCGAGAGCGGTCAATAGCAAGGCAAGCAGCGCTTTTTTCATCGGTATCCCCTCCCCGGGATGGCGGCGGCCTTGCTCGGCCGGTCTTGTTATTTAACATGTTATATAGCGGTGGATTTCGCTTCAAGCGCTCCAACGTGTGGCGGTTCAAAAGTCCGCATCATTATTGCCGCGAGGTCCTCCATGCGGACTATTGAACCTAAGCCACACTAGACCAATAGGTTTGCTAGTGTCCTGTCGATTCCGAAGTTCGCAAACGTGGCTCCGCAAAATGATCCGAACTTCGGAATCAGGACACTAGGGCGCAAACTGTTATACGTTATAATTAGTAAGGTCACTTGCATATGACGCTTGCGGATCGCAGAGTCGTGCAACCGGGGAGAGCGGGCGTTGCGGACAAAAATAGCCATCATCGGCGCGGGCCCTGCCGGCCTTTTGCTCGGACAGTTGTTGCACCGTTACGGCGTCGAAAACGTGATCCTGGAACGCCAAACGGGCGAATACGTGCTCGGCCGCATCCGCGCCGGTCTGCTCGAGGAAGGCACCGTCGCCCTGCTCGATGAGGTCGGCGCCAGCGAGCGATTGCATCGCGAAGGCCTGGTGCATGAAGGCATCGAACTCGCCTTCGGCGGCGAGCGCCACCGCATCGATTTGCATCGGCCGACCGGCAAGACGGTGACAATCTACGGCCAGACCGAGGTGACGCTCGACCTGATGAACGCGCGGAACGCGGCCGGGCTGACCAGCATTTATGAAGCCGAACACGTCAAGCCGATCGATTTCGACACCGACCATCCGCGCATCTCCTATGTGAAGGATGGCGCAACGCACGAGATCGAATGCGACTTCATCGCCGGGTGTGACGGTTTTCATGGCGTCAGCCGCGCCAGCGTCAAGCCTCAAGCCATCGAAACCTACGAGCGGGTATATCCGTTCGGCTGGCTCGGCATTCTCTCCAACACCCCGCCGGTCAGCCATGAACTGATCTACTCCAACCATGCGCGCGGATTTGCGCTCTGCACCATGCGCTCGACCAGGCGCAGCCGCTATTACGTGCAATGTCCGCTCGACGATCATGTCGAGGAATGGCCGGACGACCGGTTCTGGGACGAACTAAAGCGACGCCTCGATCCGGAGGCCGCCGACAAACTCGTTACCGGCCCCTCGATCGAAAAGAGCATCGCTCCCTTGCGCAGCTTCGTTGCCGAGCCGATGCGGTTCGGACGGATGTTTTTGGCGGGTGATGCCGCGCACATTGTGCCGCCGACCGGCGCCAAGGGCCTCAATCTTGCGGCGTCCGATGCGCATTACCTCGCGCAGGCCTTTCGCGAATTCTATGACGAAAAATCCTCCGCGGCCATCGACGCCTATTCGGGACGTGCGCTGTCGCGGGTCTGGAAAGCGGTGCGCTTTTCCTGGTGGATGACCTCGATGCTGCACAAGTTTCCGGACAACGGCGCTTTCGGCGCGCGAATACAGCTCGCCGAGCTCGATTACGTCGTGAACTCAAAGGCCGCCGCCGCGTCGCTCGCCGAAAATTACGTCGGATTGCCGTTCTAATTGCGTTTTAAACTTTGTAGGCGGTGATTTTCGGTTTGGCCCTGGTCTTAATAGCTTGTGATCAGCGCGCGAGTCGCCCATGACGCCCTCCGACATCCCCGAAGGTTTCGATCCGCATTTCCGCAAGAGCCCGCTGACCGATCCCTGGGAGCCGCTTTATTCCAGGAAAACGGACAAGGCGGTCATCATGGGATTGCGGCTGGCGAAACCGCATACCAATTCACGCGGGCTTATCCATGGTGGGCTGATCGCAGCTTTGGCCGACGGCGCCATGGGCTATAGCTGCGCGCAAGCGACTGGCTGGCGCTCGTCTTTCGTGACGATCTCGCTTGCGGTCGATTTCACCGGCTCTGCGGAAATCGGCCAATGGCTCGCGGTTGAAAGCGAAGTTATCCGAACCGGCAGCACGATTTGCTTCGCGCAATGCCTGGTCAAGGCGGACGATGCCGTCATCGCCCGCGCCAGCGCCACTTTCCGTGTGGTGAAGGCGAAGCAAGAATAGGCGTTCTAATCGTCAAAGTGCCAGTCGCTGATTTCGACCACGAGATCGATAAAGGTACGCACCTTCGCCGATAAGAGCCGCGAGGTCGGATAGACGATGTGGATCGGCAGCGGCGGCTGCTCGAATTTGGCCAGCACGATTTTGAGCCGGCCGCGCTTGATCGCTTCCGCCGCCTGATAGGCCAGCACGGCCGTCAGACCTCCACCCGCTTCCGCATACTGGATTGCAGCATCCGCGTTATTGGTCATGAGCCGCGGCGAATAGCTCATCCGAATTTCGTTGCCGCCTTCGGTAAAACGCCATTCCCCCGAATCCGATGGGGCGCCGAATTGAATAGTGTCGTACGCGGCAATGTCCTGAGGTCGCTTCGGCTCGCCGCGGGATTTCAGATATCCAGGCGAAGCCACGATAATCCGCCGCATGTCGCCGACGTGACGGGCCACGAGCGACGAATCGGCCAGGTGCCCGATCCGGACCGCGAGATCGACGCCCTCCTCGACCAGATTGATCATGCGGTCCTGAAGTCGCAGCTCCGCCGATACCTCGCGATGGCGCTTGAGATAGGCTGTCAGCACCGGACTGACGTGAAGACGCCCGAAACCGGTCGGCGCAGAAATCACGAGCCGCCCGGTTGGGCGGGCGCGTTCGCTTTCCGCCGCGATCTCGGCCTCCTCGACATCGGCAAGAATGCGTCTGGCGCGTTCGAGATAGCGCGCGCCGGCATCCGTCAACGTCACTGACCGCGTGGTCCGCTGCAACAAGCGGGCGCCGATCCGATCCTCCAGCGCCGCAATCAGCCGTGTCACGGCCGGGGGCGACAGACGAAGCTTGCGCGCCGCGGCAGCGAATCCCTTAAGGTCCGCGACCGTCACAAAGGCCTGCATTGCATCCAGCCGATCCATGCATTATTTCATATATTGCAATGATCTGCTGTCAACTGGGGTAATTGTTTTAAGAAGAGATAAGGACCATTTGTTGGTGACCGAGACTTAAAGCGACCGCGGAGATTTCCGATGTCACAAACCGATATCTCTTCAAGCCAAGTCTATTCGAGCGACATTGCCTTCACGCCGACCGTGAAAGCGATTCAGGCGCGCAAAGGATCGCGGCATGCCTATGCCAATGTCGAAGAGCACGGCGGGTGGCGCACCGAGATCGACGAAGACCTGGCCTCGCGCCTGACTGACGCCAGCAGCATCTATTTTGCAACCGCCTCTGCCGATGGCCAGCCCTATATCCAGCATCGCGGAGGCCCGAAGGGATTCATCCGGATTCTCGACAAGAACACGATCGCCTTCGCCGATTACAGCGGTAACCGGCAATACATCACGCAAGGCAATTTGGCGGACAATGCCAAGGCGTATATCTTCATCATGGACTATGCGCGCCGCCGCAGGGTGAAACTCTGGGGCCAAGCGCGGGTGATCGAAGACGATTCTGCACTTCTGCAATCGCTGATGCCAAAGGGCTATCGGGCACGGCCCGAACAGGCGATCGTGTTCCGCATCGCCGCCTGGGATACCAACTGTCCGCAGCACATTCCGCAAAAATTCGACGCGGCCGATGTGGCGGCCGCGCTCGCGGCCCGAGATGGACGGATCGCGGAACTGGAGGCCGAGCTAGCGGCCTTGAAGGGCAACGGCGCTTCGGAAGGCTCGGCCGAAACTCAGGCCGCTTCGCGAAGCGACGTCCAGCCAAATTCGGGATAGTATCTTCCCATCATGCGATCGACATAAGCGATCAGATTGTCGAACTGCTGGGCCCGTTCGCGTAACGAAGAGATGAAGAACGGGGTCAGAATTCCCGCCATCATGGCAAAGGCGGTAGCATCGGCACCGCAGGGCGCGTCGCCCATCAGGAAAGGCTTGTCGCCAAGCTGCACCGACAGCGACAATAGCGAGCGGATGGCGAGATCGACATCTTCGTCAGGCGCATGTCGCCCGAGGCCGCTGATGAGATAGTTTTCGGCAACACGGAACTGCGCGTCCTCGCGTAGTTTCTCGCGCATATGCGCCGGCGCGCCATCGAAGAAATGCGCCGGCCCCTTGGCGAAATTTTCGGGATTGACCCAGCGCGCGCCGACCAGCGCCCAATACAGGTGGTGTTCGATCATGCGTTCGAACGCCCAGGCTTGCGCGCGCTGCTGCAAATTCAGCGGCGCGTCGAAGTCGAAGCCGTATTTGCCCTCGATATGCGCGCGGATGAAGGTCGAATCGGCGATCGCTTCGGCCCCGTCCACGACATAGGGCAATTGCCCCTTGGGCGACGCCGTCGGCATCGCTTTTTGCTTGACGTAGGTAAGGCCAGCCATCTTGAGCTGGACCTCGGTTTTGGTCACGAACGGGCTGATTTCCGGCAGTCCGAACCCCGGGCCAAAGCCATATAGCGTAATCACTGGCGCACTCCCATCCTCCTGCAAAGCCGCCTCACGCTAGCGATGGCCTGCTGCCACCGTGGTGTCAGCAGTGGTGACCATGTCGTCCAGAGATCGAAGCCATAAAGTATGATCATGAGACAAACCCCTCTCGATTTGAGTGTTGCCACCGGTATACTTGCCACCTGCTGCCAACATGGTGTCAGCATCTAACAGCGCCCTCCGGAAAAGATTCGAGCGACCGCCATGCGACGTGCCGATCGTCTGTTTCAGATCATTCAGGTGCTAAGGCGCACCCGGAAGCCGCTGACGGCGGACGCGATCGCGGCCGAACTCGAGACCTCCAAGCGGACGATCTATCGCGACATCGCAACCCTGATGGAGCAGCGCGTGCCGATCCGCGGCGAGGCCGGCATGGGCTACATCCTGGAAAAGGGCTTCGACCTTCCGCCCTTGATGCTCACGCCCGACGAAATCGAGGCGGCGGTGTTAGGGGCGCAATGGGTCGCCGGTCATGCCGACGAAGCGTTGTCGCGCGCCGCCGCCGACCTGATTGCGAAAATCGCCGAGACGGTGCCGGAACGCTTGCGACCGTTTGTGCTTGAACCGGCGAGCCGCGCCCGCCCCGGCTGGCGCAAGGAGCCCGACCGCCTCGACATGGCACGGACCCGGACGCATATCCACGAAGGCAAGAAGATCGCATTGCGCTATCGCGACGAGCAGGGACGCGACAGCGAGCGCACGATCTGGCCGATCGCGGTCGGTTACCTGGAGGCGGTGCGGCTACTGGCGGCATGGTGCGAATTGCGCCGCGACTTTCGCTCGTTCCGCACCGACCGTGTCATCGATGCCGTCTACCTCGATGAAAAATATCCCGAGCGCCGCGACTTGCTTCGCGCCAAATGGCGGCGCAGCCTGGTCTGGGAAGCCCCGAGCGAATTGTGATCATGGCAGCGGAAAACCAACCTTCGATATCAGACAGCCCGTGCCAGTCCTGTGGCGCGTGCTGTGCCTATTCGGAGAACTGGCCGCGTTTTTCGATCGAGAACGATGCCGCCCTCGACCTCATCCCGGCAAAATTCGTCAACGACAAGCAATCCGGCATGCGCTGCGATGGCGACCGTTGTTCGGCGCTGTCCGGGCGTATCGGCGTCGAGACCTCGTGCGGCATCTATGCGGTTCGGCCCGAGGTGTGCCGAACCTGCATGCCGGGCGATGCCGAATGCGATATGGCGCGCCGCAAATGGGGCCTGCCGGTGCTGGGATGATCTCTTGGATCTGTGCGCCCTGCGGGTACAGGGACCCATACCGCGCAATGCCTCAATGAGGCACTCGCTTTCTAAACCATCGAATTCGGTGATTATGGATCCCGGTTCGCGCTAGCGCTTGGCCGGGGCGACAGCGGAAAGTTCAAGCCGTGACGGCCTTGGCGAACTCGGCAAAATCCTCGTCATCGAGATCGTCGTCAATCGGCGCGACTGGCGAGAGCGGCTTGGTCGACAAGGTGATCGGCTTGCGGCCGCCGGCAGATACCGGAGAGGGCCGCGCCGCCGGTTCGCGGGACAGCGCATACAGCGTCGAACCGACGCGGCCGCCGGCCTGAACCAGTTCCAGTTCGCTGCAACTTGCGGCAATCGAAACCGCGAGCGAGTGAAGGTGGCTCTTGCGATAGCAGAACAACGCCAGCATCGCCCGGACATCGGGCGAGACGCTTTCCACCAGTTGCGGAAGCCCGTGCTCGCTAGCGCGATACATTTCACCGAGCAAGTCGTCCCGGACCGGGCAAAAGTCGTTCTCGAGCATCTGCATATCCCCTGAGCCCGAGGATGCAATGCGACTCTCTAACGAAAGGTTAACCACGGCCCCCAGTAGTGTCACGGTGGACTTGATCGGCGGCGAGTGTTGCAAATCGGACTGATTCGGCTGCTGCTCGCGGCGATACCGGAAGGAACGTCAGTGTCACCACACTGGATCAGTTCGCGGCCATGAAGATCGACAGGCCGAATCCCGTCAGGTGGTGCAGCGCCTGATCGACGCCGATCAACGTCCAGAACCACGGGTGCTGGTTTTCCTGCGTCACGCCCAGTCGCGACGAGACCAGCCCCTTACAACGATCGACCGTGATGTGAACGACAAAATCGATCACGGCGACGAACCAGAACCGGGGCGCGACGATCAGGATGAACACCAGCGCAACCGCAAAATGAACGCCGCAGTGAGCGAGAAGCGGAAGCGCCCACCCCTCCCTTTGATCCTTGCCGATCGCCATCCAGGAAGTTTGCAGCACGAAGTCGGCGATGACGTGCTTGACCGTTAGAAGCAGCATCCATCCGATCAGCGCGCCTACCGGTACAGACGCGGACATGGGGGGAAACGACAAGCTGAAGCCCTCGGATTTGAATGATGGGGGAATGGTTGGCGGCTTCAGCGCGACTTCTTCTTGTTGAACCCCCGACAAATCCGATCAGGGTTGCCCATTTTATGACATCTCCGGAAGCAGAATGCACCACCGCCGCCTTCGAAAAACACGGGGTGTGGCGGATGTGCGCAACGCGGGTAAGGTTACCAGTGGCGCCTTGATTGCAATCGCCGCCCATGCGGATATCATCCGAGCTTATAAAATTATCGTTCTTTTTTAGACATTTAGGACGTCGTAGGGCGATTTTCGGCGCCGCTCGCGCTTCGAGACCACCTTCAGGTTGTGGATATGGGCCATGAGTGCTGAAGCCCCAACATTGTCACCCGACACGCGCCGCTTACTTCGCCCCGTTCTCAACAGCAATCGCGGGCAGGTGATGCTGTTTGCCGCGTTGACCTTGATTTTGAAGGTCGCGACCGTGTGGGGCGGCCGCATCAAGACCGCGCAAAGCGCTTGAGAGACGCCACTCACCATGTCCAAATCGCCGGCCTTCCCTGCTCTCAATCGACTGATGTTCGCGACGGCCGGCCGCAACATGACGAAAGCGGCGTATGTCGCCGTGACCTGCGGCGTCGTGGCGATGGTGCTGTTGACGGTCGATCCGGCCTATCTGGCCCTGCATTATCTGATCGATGCCGCGCTGTGGGGGTGTCTGCTCTTTTTCATCTTCGAATGGGTGATCAGGCTCCGCCATGCCGCCAGCACCGGCCGGCGCTCGGCCTATATCCTTTCTTTCCGGGGCATAGTGGATACGGCTTCCGCGCTCGCCGTACCTGTCGCGCTGGTAGCCGAGGTCAATCCAAAATCCGCGTGGCTGCTCGGCGTGTTCTGGGTGCTCAAGGTCGTGCCCGGAATTCGTGGCTTGCGACAACTGCGCCGGGTCATCGTGCAGGAATCCGGCCCGCTGTTGAGCGTGCTCGTCATTTTCCTTACGGTGCTCTTTCTGGCGTCCGTCGCCGAGTTTCTCCTGGAGCACGACGTTCAACCGGCGGCTTTCGGCAGCGTACCGGCTGCGCTGTGGTGGGCGGTCGCGACCCTGACCACTACCGGATATGGCGACGTGGTGCCAATCACTCCGCTTGGCCGCATCATCGCCGCCGCCGTCATGATCTGCGGCCTCGGCGTGTTCGGCCTTTGGGCCGGTATTCTCGCCACCGGTTTTGCCGCGGAAACGCGCCGCGACAATTTTTTGCGAACGTGGGAGCATGTGAGCAAGGTGCCGTTCTTCGCCTCGCTCGGCTCCTCCGCGATCGCCGATGTCACGCAGATGTTGCGGACCATCGATCTTCCCGCGCGGACCACCATCATTCGCAAGGGCCAGACCGGCGACTGCATGTATTTCATCGCCAACGGCGAAGTCGAGGTCGATTTGCCCGGCAAGAAAGTGGCGCTTGGCGAAGGCGCTTTTTTCGGCGAAATGGCCCTGCTCGGCAACAACCTGCGGTCCGCCAACATCACGACAACTCGCGTGTCGCAGCTATTGGTGCTTGACCTCGTCGACTTTCGGCTGTTGATGGCGCGGCATCCTGACATTGCCGAGACGATCGAAGCCGAGGCGAAGCGGCGCGCACAGGAAAATAAATAGCGGAGACAAGAATGTCGGAAACCGACGCAAGCCCGCCCGTACTCGAGCGCCAGGGCGCCCGCGCCACCATCCGCCTGAACCGGCCGAAACACCTCAACCGCCTGCAGGCCGAGGATCTTGAGGTGCTGTTGAAGCTGTTTGCGGAGATCGAGGCCGATCCCGCACTTCGCGTCCTGGTGTTGACCGGCACCGGCCGTGCCTTCAGCGCCGGCTACGACCTGAATTCCGTCTCCGAGCGTGCCGTCAGCGAAACCGAGCAGAAAAGCGCGGGCTCGGCTTTTGAGGCGGTCGTGAACCGCCTCGAGGATATCGGCATCCCCACGATTTGCCGGCTCAACGGCGGCGTCTATGGTGGCTCGACCGATCTTGCGCTCGCCTGCGATTTCCGCATCGGCGTCGACAGCTGCGAAATGTTCATGCCGGCCGCCCGCCTTGGCCTGCACTATTACAAGAGCGGCATCGCGCGGTATGTAGCGCGGCTCGGGCTTGACAACGCCAAACGGCTGTTTTTAACCGCCGAGAAGATTGGCGCTCCGGAGATGTTGCGGATCGGCTATCTCACGTCAGTCGTTCCCGCCGAGGCACTGGATGAGGAGGTTGGTCGGCTGGTCGACACTCTGGCCGGCAACGCACCGATCGCGATGCGCGGCATGAAACGCACCATCCACGAGATCGCTCGGGGCAAACTCGACGAAGAGGCGGCCGACCGCCGGGCTCGCGACAGCATGCGTGGCGACGAGATCAAGGAAGGCATCAAGGCGTTCGCCGAGAAACGCCCGCCGAAGTTTTGAGCAACCTCATCCCGAGGAGCGGCCCGCAGGCCGCGTCTCGAAGGGTTACCGCAAGCTCGCTCTCATCCTTCGAGACGCGCGTACGAACGCGCTCCTCAGGATGAGGATCAGCTTACTCGTCCACGAACACCGCGGCCTCTGCCACGTCAGCACGCGAAGTCCGGTAACCGTGAATGCGGTGATCGCGGTCGGCGAAACCGAATGATATTCCGCATACCACGCGACGGTCGTCGCCGATGTTGAAATGGCGCCGGATCAGGCCTGACTGATGCGCCAACGCAGCCTGCGGAATCGTGCCGAGGCCGAGGGCTTGCGCGGCAAGCATGAAATTGCCGACATAGGCGCCGCAGTCGACGGCGCCATAGACGCCGAGCGCCTCGTCGGTGTGGATGATGGCGACATGCGGCGCGCCGAAGAAATTGAAGTTTTCAAGCGCCTGTTTCGCGTAGGCCGCTCGGTCGCCTCTCGCAATGCCGAGCGTGTTGTAGAGCTGAAAGCCGCTTTCCCGGCGCCGCTCGAGATAGACACCGCGGTATTCCCGCGGAAACGGGAAATCGCCGTCATCGACGCCGGAACTCGCCGACGCATAGATCGCTTTGCGAAACTCCTCCTTGGCCTTTCCGCTGGCGATCACGACCTGCCACGGCTGGCTGTTGCACCAGGAGGCGGTTCGCTGCGCCGCTTTCAAGATTTGCTCGATGATCGGGCGCGGCACCGGGTCGGGCCTGAAGGCACGGCAGGAAAAGCGCTCGCCGAGCAGCTCTTCCAGCAGCCGGATCCGCTCCTCGTTCTTCACTTGCATGAAAGCGTCCTTTTTTCAGTCTTGCTCTCACGCTAAACGTGGATGACCGGCAGAGGCAAGCCGCCAGCCTCAAAACGGCGGCCTTGGCACAGTGGTCTTGAGACAGTGGACTTGAGCCAGTGGCTTGGAACGAATGAATATGACGATGAACTATGCTCCCCTCCCGCTGCCTCCAGGCGTCCGCTCGCGCTTCATTGAAGGCATCAACGGCCTCACTGTTCATGCGTTGGAGGCCGGTTTCGAGAGTAAAGACCGCCCTTGCGTGCTGTTACTGCATGGCTTCCCCGAACTTGCCTTTAGCTGGCGCAAAGTCATGCCGCTGCTCGCGCAAGCCGGCTACCACGTGATCGCGCCGGACCAGCGCGGCTATGGCCGCACCACCGGCTGGGACCCAAGCTTCGACGGCGATCTCCGTTCGTTTCGCCTGCCGAATCTCGTGCGCGACGCGCTCGGCGTCGTCGCCGCATTCGGTCATCGCTCGGCTGCGGTGATCGGGCACGATTTCGGCAGTTCGGTCGCGGCGTGGTGCGGGATCATCCGCCCGGATTTTTTTCGATCGGTGGTTCTGATGAGTGCGCCGTTCGCTGGCCCGCCGCGACTCGCGTTCAATACTGCGGATGCGCCAGCGCCGCCGAAGCGCGTCGATCCGGTACACCACGAGCTTGCGGCGCTGCCGCGCCCGCGCAAGCATTATCACTGGTACTACTCGACGCGCGAGGCGAACGATGACATGTGGCACGCGCCGCAAGGCGTGCATGATTTCCTGCGTGCCTATTACCATCACAAGAGTGCCGACTGGAAAGACAACCGGCCGCATCCGCTGAAATCATGGTCGGCCACAGAGCTCGCCAAGCTGCCGACCTACTATGTGATGGATCTCGCAAAGACCATGGCGGAGACGGTCGCTGAAGAAATGCCGTCGCGGGACGAAATCGCCGCCAACACCTGGCTGCCCGATCGTGAACTTGCAGTCTACAGCGCCGAATATCAGCGCAACGGATTTCAGGGCGGCCTGCAATGGTATCGCTGCGCTACATCGGGCGCCTTCACCGCCGAACTCGAGACCTGGTCGGGCAGGACCATCGACGTGCCCTCCTGCTTCATCTCGGGCAAGCAGGACTGGGGCACCTATCAGCGCCCCGGCATTTTTGAGGCGATGCGAACAGCCGCGTGCACGCGCATGACCGGCATCCATCTGGTCGAAGACGCCGGACATTGGGTGCAGCAGGAGCAGCCGGTGGAAGTCAGCCGCCTGCTGCTGCAATTCCTCGGGAGCGTTTGAGTATTAGGCGATGAGATCGCTGGCTTCAGCCATGCCGACCGCGCGGTCGCCGAGCAAGAGATCGGCGATCGCGCGTTGCCTGCCATCATCCGCAAGCCGGAACGGATCGCCGGCAGAAAGCCGGTGATCGATCACGAGCCGCGACAACAGCAAGCGGCGGGCGTCGCCGCGCGCGTCATGGATTCGATGAGCCTCCCAGGCCAGCGCTACCGCGCTCGCGACATGATAAAGCAGGCTGGTGGCGCGGCGCGCCTCGGCCTCATTCTCGCTGTGGCCTGCGACCTCGCGGGCAAATCGCACGGCAGCGTCGGCAAGCGGGCGCAGGCGATCGCGGAAAGCGCTCGGCACACCTGCGCTGTCGTCGAGCCTCGCATGCAGATCGGCTGCCAGCGCCGCCTCCGCGCCGTGACGGCCAACCGCACGCTTGAGCGCGTCGATCGCGACGATATTGCCGGTGCCTTCCCAGATCGAGCCGAGATGGGCGTCGCGTAGCAGCCTGGCGGTTGCGAATTCCTCGATGTAACCGATACCGCCGCGCATCTCCATGGCATCGCCGCAGACTTTTCGGGCATCGCGGGTGGCGCGAAACTTCAGGGTCGGCGTCAGTATCCGCAGGAGAGCGGCGGCGTCCTGACTGCCGGCTTCAGCGCGGTCAAGCGCGTCCGCCGTCAAGAAGCTCATCGACAATGCCTGCTCGGTCGAAAGCATGATTTTCATCAGCTGCCGACGCGCCAAGGGCAGATCGATGATCCGGCTGCCGAACACCACGCGACTTCGCGCAACCGTCATTGCGTCGTGATAGGCGCGACGCATCAAGGCGGTCGACTTCACGCCGTTGGAGAGCCGCGAAGAATTCACCATCTCGGCCATCTGCACGAAACCGCGGTCGAGCCGGCCAACGGCGTAGGCGATCGCGCCTTCGAGCTTTATCTCGCCCGACGCCATCGATCGCGTGCCGAGCTTGTCCTTTAGCCGCACTATTCGATAATGATTGGGCGAGCCGTCGTCCAGCGTACGCGGCATCAGGAACAGACCGACACCGGGCGTTCCGGGGCCGGCGCCTTCCGGTCGCGCCAACAGCATCACGACCTTGGCGTCGGCGTTCGAGCAGAACCATTTCTCGCCATGGAGCCGCCAGCGGTCGCCTTCCGGCAAGGCCGTGGTGGTCAGCGTGCCGACGTCCGAGCCGCCTTCCTTTTCGGTCATGAACTGACCGCCCTGGGTCAGCCTGTCCATGTCGGTCGTTGTCAACCCGTCGAGATACTTTGCCTTCAGATCTTCGCTGCCGAAGTTAGCCAATAGCCTGGCGCAACCGTCGGTGACGTTGATCGGGCAGCCCAGCCCGAACTCGGCCTGATTGAACAGGAATGTAAAGGCGTGCTTGGCGACGACGGGATATTTGTCGGGCCAGCCGAGAATGCCCTTGCGCAGCGACATCGCATGGATGCCGAATTCGCCAAAGGCGGCACGCTCGAGCTCGCGATAGGCCGGGTGATATTCGATCCACTGCGCATCGCGGCCGAAGCGGTCGCGCTGATGCAGCACCGGCACGTGGCGGTCGGCGAGCCGGGCGCATTCATCGAGATGACCGCCCGCAAGGCTACCCAGCCGATCGAGATGCGGCTCGATGTGGCGCAACATCTGCTCCGGCAGACAAATGCGCAACAGATCCGCCAACGCGGGGTCCGCACGATAAAAATTCATGCCGGACGTGTCCGGCGCCAGCAGATCCGGGCTGGAATTGGCAACGCGATTTTGCGGGCCCGCCTGCATTGAATTCCCTTGGCCGCTTCCTCATCTGTTGAGATGAACTATCGCACATACTAGTGGTCCGATTCTAACATTTGCATCGTGGTCGGGCAGGCATTTTTGCAAATGTTAGAATCAAAGGACCACCAGAAAACCTATATTTTCTGTGTCCTTTCGGTTCTGGCATTCGTAATAAACTCACTCGGCAGGCACCGTACGAATGCCAGAACCAGGACGCCAGCGGCTGAAAAGCAAGGAACATCCGATGGAGACGCCAAAATACAAGAATGCCCTGATTGTCGGCGCCGGCGCGGGCCTCAGCGCCTCGCTGGCGAGGCTGTTGGCGCGCGAGGGTATCAAGGTCGCGCTTGCGGCCCGCAGTATCGAAAAGCTTGGGGCGCTGTGCTCGGAAACCGGCGCGCGGGCCTATGCCTGCAATGCGACCGACGTGGACGAGGTCGAACGCCTGTTCGGCATGGTCGAGCGCGAGAGCGGCACGCCGGATGTCGTGGTCTATAATGCGAGCGGGCGGGCGCGCGGCCCCTTTGCCGAACTGGTGCCGGCCGATGTGGCGCAGGCGATCTCTGTCAGTGCCTTCGGTGGCTTTCTGGTGGCCCAGCAAGCCGCCAAGCGGATGTTGCCAAACAGGCACGGCGCCATCCTGTTCACGGGAGCCTCGGCCAGCGTCAAGGGCTATGCGCAATCCGCGCCGTTTGCGATGGGCAAGTTCGCGCTGCGCGGCCTGGCGCAGAGCATGGCCCGCGAATTGTCCCCGCAGGGCATTCATATCGCACACTTTGTGATCGATGGCGGCATTCGCAGCGCCGCCCGCGTCGAGCCGACCGACAAGCCGGATTCCATGCTTGATCCCGACGCGATCGCGGCGAGCTATTGGAGCGTGTTGCAGCAACCCAGAAGCGCCTGGACCTGGGAAGTGGAATTGCGGCCCTGGGTGGAGAAGTTCTGAGCTGGCAATACTCTCGACACTGCCTTCCGCTGTCATTGCGGGGCGCGAGTAAAACGAGGGGGCTAGCCGCGCATCCCGGAATGACGCAAAACCTGAAGCGCCCTGCGCTACGCCACCGCTTCCAGCGCACGCTGCTCGGCCATGAGCTTCCAGCTTGCGCAGGGAATTTCTTGCGCGATCGAAACGATCTCTTTCTCGAAGCGCACCAGCTTCCAGTCGTCGGGATGACGCGTGAAGGCGTAGCCGGATTTGCGTGCCAGCGAAATCATCGCTTGGTTGGAGCGCAGCGTGTCGCCGAACATCACATGCGCACCAAGCGCAGCCGCCCGGCACTCGAGATTGCCAAGCAGTGCCGAGCCGATGCCATGGCCCTGCCAAACGTCGTCGACGGAGATGCCGATCTCGAAACGTCCGGTCTCAGCCTCGAAACCATAGCGGGCTTCGCCGACGATGGTTTCGCGGCCATCCGTCATCACGGTGCCCAGCAAGCTGAAGCGGTTGTTTTCACCGACGTGAAGGAAATGATTGAGTTCGCCGGACGGCAGTTCGCTCATCGCGCCGAGAAAACGGCTATGACGCGAGCCGACCGAGAGCTTGCGGAAGTAACCTTGCAGCGCCTCGCCCTCGTCAGCGTCGATAAAGCGAACGGTCAAGGTGCCGCCGTCGCGCAGCCTGAGATGGTCGGTGTGGCGTGGATGTTCGAGGGCACTGATCGCGGTCATGGCGGCCTCCGCCGGAGAAGAAAAACTAGGCTGGAGTCCCTCTCTCAGAGGCGGCTCCAGCCTCGGCTGCATTTAAGCCCGCCAGAACGGTTTCTCGGCCTCGCGGACCACCTCGCTCCAGGACAGTCCGACGTCGTGCAGGTCGCGGTCTGACCACTGCGTCAGTTCATGGCGCTGCTGCCAGCGGTCCGACCAGACATGAACCCGGCGCGTCAGCCGGCCCAAGAGGCCCAATTCATGATTATTTGTCACATTATCGGATAAACAAAGGGACATTTCGCCCTCCTGAACCTAATGATTTCCGGGAAGATGCAGCGATTTTGGCATTGCGGCAAACGACACTTTGAGCCATAATACATGAGATATTTTCATGCATATGGCGCCATGGCCACCCGTCTCCCCTCGCTCAACGGATTACGCGCCTTCGAAGCGGCCGCCCGGCATTTGAGTTTCACGGCGGCCGCCACGGAGTTGAATGTCACGCAGACCGCCATCAGCCATCAGATCCGGCGGCTGGAAGCCGAATTGGGGATCAGGCTATTCGTCCGGCAGAACCGCAGCCTGACGCTGACGACGGAGGCGAGGGAGTATCTGCCGGGCATTCGCGCCGCCTTCAACGATCTGCGGCTCGCCACTGACCGACTGTTGCGCAAGGACGGCGACCGTGTACTCACGGTCTCGACGCTGGCGTCCTTTGCCGCAAAATGGCTGTTGCCGCGGCTATCGAGCTTCCAGCAGGCCCATCCCGAGATCGACGTCCACATCACCTCATCGACCAGCCTGATCGATTTCCGCCGCGACGATGTCGACGCCGCGATCCGCTACGGCCGCGGCCACTGGTCCGGCCTGCGCGCCGACTGGCTGACGGCGGACGAATTGTTTCCGGTGTGCAGCCCGGAGCTGTTGAAAGGCGACAGGCCGCTGCAATCCCCCAAGGACCTCGCCCACTACACTCTGCTGCACACCAGCGGCGGTTATGACGACGACTGGCGGCTGTGGCTGACCGCGGCGGGCCTGCCGTCGGATGTTTCCAAACATCCAGGGCTGAGTTTCGATTTGATCCTGATGACCGTGCAGGCCGCCATCGACGGGCTCGGCGTCGCGCTCGGCCGTACCACCTATGTGGAAGGCGACATTGCCAAGGGCCGGCTGGTAGTCCCGTTCAAGATCGCGCTGCCGGCCGATGCCGGTTTTTATCTGGTGTCGCCGCAGGCGCGCGCCGAATCGCCCAAATTGTCGGCGTTCCGGAAATGGCTCCTGGCATCCGTTCAGGGCGGCTTGAAAGTCGCCTGATTTTCGGTTGGTCAGGCGACGCTGGCGTGGCAGATTGTCGCGACGAGATAAGCCGCGCGCTCCCGAGATGGGCAAACGCCGCGCGGGATATAGGGGGAACCAAATCAATGACGCCGTCGTCCAGTTCGCCACCAGTTGAACTCAAGTCACGGATCGGCGCCATCCTCCGCGCCACCAGCGGCAATTTTCTCGAACAGTTCGACTTCTTCCTGTTTGGTTTTTACGCGCCCCTTATCGGCAAAGCTTTCTTCCCTTCCGAGAATGAGACGGCGACGTTGCTTCTCACATTCGGTGTCTTCTGGCTTGGCGCTTTGATGCGCCCGGTCGGCGCAGTCGTGCTCGGCGCCTATATCGACCAGATCGGCCGCCGCAAGGGGTTAATCGTGACGTTGACCATCATGGCGATCGGAACGGTGACAATAGCCGTTTGCCCGTCCTACGCGGCGATCGGAGTCGCGGCGCCCATCATCGTGCTGCTCGGCCGCCTGCTACAGGGCTTTTCCGCCGGCGTCGAACTCGGCGGCGTGTCGGTCTATCTCGCCGAGATCGCAACCCCCGGCAAGCGCGGTTTCTACACCTCGTTCCAGTCGTCGAGCCAGCAGGTCGCGATCTTTGTCGCCGCTGTCATCGGCTATATTCTCAACGAAACCGTAGCTGGCGACGTTGTCGGAATAACGGGCGGCCTCGAAGTCGCTCGGTGGCGAATTCCGTTCTTCATCGGCTGTCTGATCATTCCCTTCATTTTCCTGCTGCGCCGGACCCTGGAGGAAACACCCGAATTCCTGGCGATGAAGAAGCATCCGACGCAGAGCGAGGTCTTCGCATCCGCAGCGGCGAACTGGAAGATCATCGTGCTCGGCATGATGATCGCGGTCCTGACCACCACGACCTTCTACTTCGTGACCGTCTACACGCCGACCTTCGGCCGGAACATACTCAAGCTCTCCACGCAAGATGCCTTGCTCGTCACGCTGCTGGTGGCGGTGACGAACTTCGTCTGGAATCCGGTGGGCGGCGCGCTATCCGACCGCATCGGACGTAAGCCCGTCTTGATCGGAATCGCCACCCTGTCTCTGTTGACTGCCTATCCGGCCCTGCACTGGCTGGTCGAGGCGCCGACCTTCGGCAAGATGCTGGCGGTGGAGATGATGTTATCGTTCTATTTCGGCGTCTACAGCGGCACGATGCTCGGTGCGTTGGTTGAAGTGGTGCCGAAACATGTCCGCACCACCTGCTTTTCTCTGGCGTTCGCGCTGGCCGCGGGCCTGTTCGGCACTTTCACGCCGCTGGCCTCAACTTGGCTGATCGACAACACCGGCGACAAGGCCTCTCCCGGCTTATGGCTGATGTTCGCCGCCGTGCTTGGCATCGTCGCGACCCTGGTCGTCTATCGCAGCGGCGAGGAGGCGGCGAAGCAGCAAGCACTCGCCGTTTGATGCGGCTTTCGACCATGCCAACGCCACGTATCGCCCTGCGCGGCGCGCGGGTTCTGGCTTGCGCGCAAACCATATACTACCGCGCACATGGTTGACTTGACCCGTAAATACGATGTGCTGGTGATCGGCGGCGGCAACGCCGCACTTTGCGCCGCGATCAGCGCGGCACGGGACGGCGCCTCCGTGCTGGTACTGGAAGCCGCGCCGAAATTCTATCGCGGCGGCAACACCCGCCATACTCGCAACATGCGCTGCGCGCATGATGCCGCGACCGACATTCTCACTGGTCCTTATACGGAAGAAGAATTCTGGGAAGACTTGCTTCGCGTCACCGGCGGCAAGACCGACGAAGAACTAGCGCGGCACATGATCCGCGAATCCAAGGACGTCCTGCACTGGATCGTCCAACAAGGCGTGCGCTGGCAACCGTCGCTCGGCGGCACGCTCAGCCTGGGACGGACCAACTCGTTCTTCCTCGGCGGCGGCCGCGCGATGCTGAACGCACTTTATCTGACCGCCGAACGGCTCGGCATCGATGTTCTGTATGACGCCGAAGTCACCGATCTCGATATCGCCGACGGCATGTTCTTGTCGGCGTCGTTCAAACACGGGGACGGCCTTGCCACCGTGAAGGCCTCGGCGCTGGTCGCCGCCTGCGGCGGGTTCGAAGCCAACATCGAGTGGCTCAAGCAATATTGGGGTGAGATTGCCGATAATTTCCTGATCCGCGGTACGCCCTATAACCGCGGCTCGGTGCTGAAAGTGCTGCTCGACAAGGGCGTGCAGGAAATCGGCGATCCCACGCAATGCCACGCGGTGGCGATCGATGCACGCGCGCCAAAATTCGACGGTGGCATCATCACCAGACACGACTCCGTGGTATTCGGTATCGTCGTCAATCGCGATGCCGAGCGCTTCTACGACGAGGGCGAAGACATCTGGCCCAAGCGTTACGCGATCTGGGGGCGCCTCGTCGCGGCGCAGCCCGGCCAGATCGCCTATATCATCTTCGATGCGAGTTCGCGCAACAGCTTCATGCCGACGCTGTTTCCGCCGATCGAGGCCACGACCATCGCGGGCCTCGCCGAAAAGCTCGAGCTCGACGCCGCTGCGCTGGAAAAGACGGTTAGCGGTTTCAACGCGGCGGTGCGGCCCGGCACCTTCGATCACACGATTCTCGACGATTGCCGCACCGAAGGGCTGACGCCTCCGAAAACCCATTGGGCACGGCGGATCGAGACGCCGTCGTTTTATGCTTATCCGGTGCGGCCCGGCATCACCTTCACCTATCTCGGCACACGCGTGAATAAACAGGCGCGCATGCTGATGAAGGACGGTAAGTCATCCGCCAACATGTTTGCCGCCGGCGAAATCATGTCCGGCAACGTGCTGGGTCAGGGTTACGCGGCGGGCATGGGCATGACCATCGGTAGCGTGTTTGGCCGGATTGCAGGGCAGGAAGCGGCAAGGAATGCGAGGAACTAGGGAATTTAGTGCGGCCTTTCATCCCTCCCCCTTGCGGGGAGAGACGACGCGAGCAAAGCCAGCGTCGGGGTGGAAGGAGCATACTGCCGTTGCGAAGGGAAAAATCATGTCACGGTTGACCGTTGCCTTTGCCGTAACAACTCTGATCGCTGCTGCCTCCGCACAAGCCGCAGAGCCGATCTCGCTGCGCGACATGGGTTCGTTCCATGTCGGCGGACGTCTGGTCGAGATCAGCGGCAAGCCGATCAAGGAAGTGACGTTCACGCCGGGCGGCGTGCCGGCAAAGGTCGATCCGAACGGCGTCTATCAGGTCGAGCAGATGTATGTGCAATACTTCCTGCCCAGCAACGAACACGGCGCTTACCCGCTTCTGATGTGGCATGGCGGCGGACTGACCGGCGTCACCTGGGAAACGACACCCGATGGGCGCGAGGGCTGGCTGAATTATTTTCTACGCAAGGGCTGGAGCGTCTATAACTCCGATGCGGTCGAACGCGGTCGCGCCGGCTGGGCGCAATATCCCGACATATTCAAGAGCGAGCCGGTGTTTCTCACCACAGCTAATCCATTCGAGCGCTTTCGTATCGGCGACGGAGCAAACTCCTACGATCCCGATCCCGCCAAGCGCAAGGTGATGGCCGGCAGCCAGTTTCCGGTGAACGCTTACGAGAATTTCGTCAAGCAGGGCGTGCCACGCTGGACCACCAACGACGACGCCACGATTGCGGCCTACATCGCCGAGATCGATCGCGTCGGCCCCTGCATCGTCATGGTGCACAGCCAGGCCGGCTCGTTCGGCTTCAAGGTTGCGCAGGCGCGGCCCGACAAGGTGAAAGCGCTGATTGCGATTGAACCCGCCGGCGTCGGCGATCAGACCAAGATCGATGCGCTGAAGAACATTCCGACCCTGATCGTCTATGGCGACTATATCGACCGGGATGCACGCTGGCCGAAGATTCGCGCGACCGGCATCGCCTTTGCCGACGGCATCAAGGCCGCCGGCGGTAGCGTAGAGGTCGTCGACCTGCCGCAGGCCGGCATCAAGGGCAATTCGCACATGATCATGATGGACAACAACAATGCGGAAGTCGCCGGCCTGATCCAGGCATGGCTGGAACGTAAAGGTTTGACCAAGTGAACCAGCAACCAAGCGGGGCGCACGGCACCCGGCTTCTGGAGGAAGCCGACCGCCTGATGACGGTCTGCAACTCCTGCCGATATTGCGAGGGCCTGTGCGCCGTGTTTCCCGCGATGGAAATGCGCCGCGCTTTTTCGGACGGCGACCTCAACTACTTTGCTAACCTCTGCCACGGCTGCGGCGCCTGCTACACCGACTGCCAATTCTCACCGCCACATGAATTCAACGTCAATGTACCGCAGACGTTCGCTGCCCTGCGCGCGCAATCCTGGGCCGCTTACGCTTGGCCACGCGCGTTCTCCGGCCTGTTTGCGCGCAACGGCGTTGCGATCAGCATCATCGCGGCGCTGAGCGTCGCCGCGTTCATCTTCGGCTTCGCCGCTTTGAACGATCGGGCGGTTCTGACCGGCGTTCATACCGGCCCCGGCGCGTTTTATGCACTTATGCCGCACAACGTCATGGCGGCTTTGTTCGGCGCGGCGTTTCTCTACGCGATCCTTGCGCTCGCGATGGGCTTGCGCGGCTTCTGGCGCGACATTGACGAGCCCGCGGGCACCCTGACCGATCCACCTTCACTATGGCAGGCGATCAAGGATGCCGGACAGTTACGCTATCTCGACGGTGGCGGCGTCGGCTGCTTCAACGAAGACGAGCGCCCGACCGATCGTCGCAGGATCTATCATCACTTCACGTTCTACGGCTTTCTGCTGTGTTTTGCGTCGACCTGCGTCGCCACGCTCTATCATTACCTTTTGGCACGCGAGGCGCCTTATGCCTGGTGGGACTTGCCGGTGGTGCTGGGCACGCTCGGCGGCGTCGGTCTCGTGATCGGGCCGATCGGACTGCTCGCGGAGAAGTCAAAGCGCGACGCCGCGCTGGTCGACGCCAATAGCTCCGGCATGGACGCCGCCTTTACGCTGATGCTGTTTCTCACCGGGCTCACGGGCCTCGCCCTTTTGCTATGGCGCGAATCTTCCGCGATGGGGCCTTTGCTGGCGCTGCACCTCGGCGTCGTGTTCGCGCTATTCATCACGCTGCCTTACGGGAAATTCGTGCACGGCCTTTATCGCTACGCCGCGCTGGTGCGTTACGCCCATGAGCGGCGGAGATTGGGGTAGCTGCGCAGTCTCCGTGGCCTCATGGTTCGAGACACCGCTTCGCGGTTCCTCACCATGAGGGGCAATATCACGCGGCGCCGTCAGACCTGATCCTGAGGAGCCGCGCTTGCGCGGTGTCTCGAAGGATGAACTCAGGGCGGCTTACAGATCCACCACCACGTAGTCGCTCTCGACCGAGACTTTTAGTGTTTCGGCGACAAAAGGTCCTTTCACTACGGCCGTGCCGGGCTCGACATTGACGGGGTAGGCTTTCACGCGAAACCGGCGCGGATCGCAGTAAGATTGTCCGGTGCGGATATCGAACTCCCAACCATGCCAGGGGCAGCGGATGATCTCGCCAAGCCGTGTGTATTCGATATCGCCGGGATCGGAGGATTGCGCCAGACCAATCAGCGGGCCCTCGCATAGCGCGGCGCCCTGATGCGGACAGCGATTCAGCAGGCCAAAAAACTCGCCATTGACGTTGAAGACGGCGATCGGACGATCATCGATCGTGAGAAACTTACGCGTACCCGGCGGCAGTTCATTCACCGGCGCGACGACGTGACGGGTCATTTCGACTTATGCCAATCCGTACAGAGTCTTGGCATTGCCGAGATAAAACGCCTCGCGATTGGCGTCGCTTACGCCCGGCGGCAACACGCGTGAAGGCTCGTCAAAGTCCCAATGCGGGTAGTCGGTGGCGAACAGTAATTTGTTCCAGCCGACCCAGTCGATGACGTCGATCAGGTGATCGCGTCTTTCGGGGTCTTCCATCGGCTGCGTCGTCCACCAGATATGCTCACGGATGGTCTCGGACGGCAGCCGCTTCACATGCGGCACCTCGCTTTGCAGCCGCTTCCAGTTTTTGTCGAGCCGCCACGCCAGTGACGGCGCCCAGCCAAAGCCAGCCTCTATCATGATCATCTTCAGGGCAGAATAGCGCTCGAACACGCCTTCGAGCACGAGGCTCGACAACACCGCCTGCTGGCATTGCGAGTGCCCGACCATTTCCTCGATGTAGAAACTCGGCCAGCCCGAGGCGGTGATTGGATTTCCGCCGAAGCCGAAAGCATGCACGCCGACCGGAAGCCCGGCCGCTTCCGCTGCCTCGTAGATCGGCCAATAGCGGCGCTGACCGAGCGGCTCGACCGTGCGGCTGAGCAGCAGCACCTGGACAAAGTTTTTGTCTCCGGCGCGCTTGCGGATTTCGGCGGCCGCGGTTGGCCCATCTTCATTTGCGACGACGATAGAGCCTTTCAGGCGAGAATCCTTACTGGTCCATTTGTC
The DNA here is from genome assembly GCA_963824305.1 of uncultured Alphaproteobacteria bacterium. Lineage (GTDB taxonomy): Bacteria > Pseudomonadota > Alphaproteobacteria > Rhizobiales > Xanthobacteraceae > Bradyrhizobium. Next base: position 1,438,792 of record CAWGOW010000005.1, on the reverse strand, counting down.
GATCTGCCAATCGTTGATCGCCGAACAGATCGCCGCCGCCAGTTCGTGATTGCGAATGCCCTGTCCGGTTGCGAGCGGGTTGAGCACGCCGAGCACGACATGATTCGGATCGAGGTGCTGTTTTTGCATGAAGGATAGCGAAGAGCCCTGCGGACCGCCCTCTGGTGGATAGGCGTCGCGGCGCGAGGCATTCGGTTGCGCCTTCGGATAAGGCGGTCCTTCCATCATGCCCTGATAGGGATGCTTGCCATAGGTTTCGAGATGCTCGTGCCACCGTTTGGCAAGAAAGGGATGAAGCTCGCTCGCGGTGGCGCGAACGGGGTGAATATCGCAATCGGCGATCGCCGTCTTGACTTGCGGCTTGTCGCCGGTCGAGGAAGCCGTTTCCGCCCGCTCGCGCAACTGGATGTTCATGGCGTCATCTCCTCGATCGCGGATTGCTTCAAACGGCCGTAAGTCGCAAACGGATTGTCGATCATGATCTTCCTGACGAGATCCGAGGACATGCCCTCCGGCAACGCCGCGTTCCCATCGAACTGCCAATGCGGATAGTCGGTCGAGAATAGAATCAATTCGTCCGACTGCATATGATCGAACAGCCGATTTAAGTCCTCCGGTTCCGGCGGCGCGTCGATCGGCTGCAAGGAAAAGCGGATATTGCTTCGCACAATTTCGAGCGGGGCGCGGTCGACCCAAGGTGTTTCCATGCGGGTGCCGCGCCAGAACTTATGCAGACGCCACAGATAAGGCGGCAGCCACGTGAAACCGCTTTCCAGCATCACCATTGTCAGCTTCGGATGGCGCGCGAACACGCCTTCGGCAATCAGGCTGGTCAGTTGCGTCTGAAACGCCTGCGCCTGGGCGACATAATCCTCGATGTGATAGGAACCCCAGCCGACCGATGTTGGCGGATTGTGATAGCTCGAACCGGCATGGATGCCGATCGGCAGGCCCAGACGCTCCGCGGCGGCATAGATCGGCCAATAGGCGCGTTTGCCCAAGGGCATATCGCCCATGACCAGCATCAGCACCTGCACGAAGCGCTTGTCCTTTGCGCAACGCTCGATTTCGGCGACGGATTTTTCAATGCTCTGGACCGGAATAACGATCGAACCGCGCAAACGATCGTCTTTGTTGAGCCATTCTTTCACGAGCCAATCGTTCAGCGCACGGGTGAAGGCGACGGCCATGTCCTCTGAGAACACCATCTGCACGCCGAACAGCGGATTGCAGATGCCAAAGCGAGTGCCGAAAGGATCGAGCGCCTGGGACCGCATGTCTGCAAGGTGCGAGCCCGGTTTGCCGCTGGCCGGCCGCCAGTCCGGTCGGGCCGAAATCGGTGAATTCGGCGGATAGGACTGCGAGACGAGATCGGTCATGCCGCGTGTGGTGACCTGGTCGCGCCAATAGTCGTCAAGATAAGGCAACAGGCTCGTCAGATGGGGAACGGCAGGATGCAGATCGCAATCCACACCGCCCGCGACCGGTGCTGTCATGACGTTCTCCCTCGTTCCATCATTTCGAATTCGACGCCTGCGCATCGCTCCGAAATGACATGTTACATATTCAACCAGCCCGCCCCTTCGCCCGCAACTCGCAAAAAGCACTTCTCAGCCGTGCTATAAGGCGACCCTCCAGGACCGAGGAAAGGACATCCATGAAAGACCTCATCGTAATCGCCGAACAGGTCGCAGCCAGGCTGGTCGCACGGAAGGAGACGATTGCCGTTGCGGAATCTTCAACTGGCGGATTGATCTCCGCAAGCCTCCTCGCCGTGCCCGGTGCGTCCGCGTATTTCCTCGGCGGCGCCGTGGTCTACACGCGCGATGCCCGGCGGCTTCTCGCCGATATCTCCGATGACGCGATGAAGGGCATTCGCTCGGCATCCGAGCCCTACGCGCAATTGCTGGCGAACCGGACCCGCGAACGCTTTTCGACGAACTGGGGCCTGTCCGAGACCGGCGCTACCGGCCCCACCGGCAACCGTTACGGCGATGCCGCCGGCCATAGCTGCATGGCGGTTGCGGGGCAGATCTCGCAAGTGATAACGCTTGAGACCGGAAGCAACGACCGCCAAGGCAACATGCACGCGTTCGCGGCGCGCGCGCTCAATTTGCTATTGGAAAATCTGTCGCGATGACCGATCGTCATTCCGGGGCGCAAGCGAAGCATGGTGCGCAATTGCGCACCGGGGAATCCATAGTGCCATCCAAAATGTCCGGAGAAACAGATTCCGGGTCTGGTGCCCTGTCAAAATTTAATATCAATTTTGTCGCTGCGCACCCGGAATGACGGCTTACGCCGTCACTTCTCGCGGAAGGCGCGCATCAACTGATCACTTAGCGGCTTGATCAGATAAGAAAGCAGCGTGCGGTCACCGGTCTGCACGAAAGCTTCTACCGGCATGCCCGGAATCAGCTTGACGTCGCCGAGGCGTTGAATCTCTGCCGGCGGCATCGAGACACGGATCGTATAATAGGGTTGCCCGGTGCGCTGGTCGGTGGTGGTGTCGGGCGAAACCCGGGTGACGATGCCGTTCAACTCAGGCGTCGTACGCTGATTGAAGGCCGACAGTCGCAGCAGCGTCTTCTGGCCGAGCTGCAACTTGTCGATATCCTGCGGGTTGACCTTGGCTTCAACCAGAAGATCGTCGGATTGCGGCACGATCAGCATGATCGCGTCGCCGGCGGTGATCACCCCGCCGACCGTATGCACGCTGGATTGCAGCACCATGCCATCCTGCGGCGCCCGGATGTCGACCCGCCGCAACTGGTCTTCGGCCGTCACCTTGCGTTCGACGAATTCGCCGATCTTGTCGTTGGTTTCACGCAAATCCTTGGAAACGTCGCTGACCACGTCCTTGTCGACCTGGATGATCTGCAATTCGATTTCGGTGATCTTGCCCTTGGCCTGGGCACGCGAGGCAATGTATTGCGCGCGTTCGCCTGCGAGCCTGGCGGCGTCACGTTCAAGCGTCGTAAGCCGGCTCATCTGCACGAGGTGCTTGTCGTAGAGATCGCGAACCCCCGCCAATTCCTTCTCGACCAGCGCGATTTCCTGATCCTTGGCCCTTTCCTGCGCGGTGAGACCTGAGATTTCCTCGTTCAACTGAACGATGCGCTCGCGCAACTGCGCCTTCTGGCCGGTCCTGCCGTTGACGCGCACCTCGAACAGCTTGGTTTCGCTCGCAATGATCGCGTTGACCTCAGGCTCCTTGGCGCGGCTCGTCAGCATCTGTGGAAACGTGACCTTGTCGAGGCCACGTTGCTCGGCCTCGAGCCGTGCCGCGCGTGCCCACAACCCGTCGAGGTTCTTGGTGACGATCGCAAGGCTCGCCTTGGTGACGGTGTCGTCGAGCCGCACCACCACGTCGCCCGCCTTGACGACGTCGCCGTCGTGGGCCCGCAGCTCGCCGACGACGCCGCCGGTCGGATGCTGCACCTTCTTGACGTTGGATTCGACGACGATCGAACCCGGAGCGATCAGCGCGCCCGAGATTTGCGCGGTCGAAGCCCAGCCGCCGAGGCCGCCGGCGAGCAGGATAACGACCGACAGACCGACGATCAAATGCCGCTTGATCGAAAAGCGGGTGCCCTTTTCGTTAAAATCCTTCAGCATCATCATGGCTTGGCAACGCCTTTCTCGGAGACGATCTTGATCGGTGACGGTGCTGCGACGCGCGGCTGCAACACCTGCCCCAGCACGGTTTCCTTCGGCCCGAAGGCCTGCATCCGGCCATCCCTGAGCACGAGCAACTGATCGACCGCCTCGATTCCGATCGGCCGGTGCGCCACCACCACAACGATGGCGCCGCGCTCGCGCGCGGCACGGATGGCGCGGGTCAACGCCTCGTCGCCTTCGGTGTCGAGATTGGAATTCGGCTCATCCAGAACGATGAGGAAGGGATTGCCGTAGAGTGCCCGCGCCAGCGCCACGCGCTGCGCCTGCCCTGCCGATAATGCCGCGCCCTGCTCGCCGACCTGGGTGTCGTAGCCTTCGCGCATCTTGATAATCATCTCATGCACGCCGGCTTCCTTGGCGGCAGCGATGATGCTGTCGGAAGTGGCTTCGGGATCGAAGCGGCAGATGTTCTGCGCCACCGAGCCGGAAAACAATTCGACGTCCTGCGGCAGGTAGCCGACATAGCGGCCGAGCACGTCCGAGGACCACTGGTCGAGGGCGGCGCCATCGATCCGCACCTTGCCGCGCGCCGGCTGCCATACGCCGACCAGCGCCCGCACCAGCGAGGATTTGCCCGAGCCGCTCGGCCCGATGACGCCAAGGCCGGTCCCGGCTGAAAGCTCAAAGGTGACGTCCTGGACGATGAGGCGCTGATCGCCGGGCGCCGTCATACTGAGGGCTTCCACCGACAGGCGGCTGGAAGGCGTCTGCAGCAACGTCGGCGTGGCGCGGGCCGGCATCGATTGCAGCAAGTGGGTGAGACGGTGCCAGCTTTGGCGTGCGGCGATGAAGCTCTTCCAATGCGCGATCGCGAGATCGACCGGCGCGAGCGCGCGGGCGCTCAGGATCGAGCCCGCGATGATAACACCGGCGGTCGCCTCCTGATGAATCACGAGATAGGCGCCGACAGCGAGCACGGCCGATTGCAGCGTCATCCGCATTACCTTGGCGACGGCGCCGAGGCCGCCGATGACGTCGCTGGCGCGCTGGTTGCCGTCGAGATAATTTTGGTTGGCCTCGCCCCAGCGCCGCGACAACCGGCCGGACATTCCCATCGCCAGCAGCACTTCGGCGTTGCGGCGGCTGGCGGCAGCCAGATCGTTACGCCGCGCCGCCAATCCCTGTGCCTGCCGCGCCGGCTCGCGCGACAGAAACTCCGTCATGACGGTGAGCGTTACCAGAATGATCGCACCGACCAGGGCCGTGACGCCGATCAAGACGTGAAAGGCAAAGCAGATCGCGAGATAAAACGGCAGCCACGGCAAATCGAAGAAAGCGCCGGGTCCCATCCCGGCGAGAAAGCCGCGCACGTTGTCCAGGTCGCGCAGCGGCTGAAGACCTTCCCCGCGTCCGCCGGCAGTCAGCGGCAGCCGCACCACGATATCGAACACCCGCGCATTGAGCGCCTCGTCGAGCGAGGTTCCGATGCGGCCGAGGATTCGCCCCCGGATCAGGTCGAGGACGCCCTGGGCCATATAGAGACCGCCCGCCAGAATGATCAGGCCGATCAGGGTCGGGACGCTGCGGCTCGGCAGCACCCGGTCATAGACCTCGAGCATGAACAACGAGCCGGTCAGATAGAGCAGATTGATCATGCAGCTCATGATTCCGAGGCCGATAAAGGCGCTGCGGCAGGCACGCAACGCTTCACCGAGTTCGGAACGCCGGACGCCGGGAGCGGCTACCATCTATCTTGATCTCTTCCTGAGGGGCTGGCGACCCCGGCTCGAATAACGGGGCTCAAACAATGGGTCTGCCGCCTAATATTACCGATTTTCGTAAATAACGTCTAATGAAGTCCGGTTAACCTAAATGCCTTTGGCTCAAGCACTTTTTTTCCGCCGGCGGCCATGTCGGCCCGTTCCCGATAGGTCAGGGATGAATGGCGAGGCTGGCGGCCGATGGCACCCAGTGACGGTTGAGAAATCCGCAACATTTTTGCCGCGGATTCGTCATGCGGACTTCTAAGCCAAAGCCACACGATCGGGACACCAGCCCCGATCTATTCCGGCGTCAAAAGCGGCCGCCGGTCCGGATCAATCGAACAATCAGCAGCAATATGATGGCGCCGATCGCCGAGTAGATAATTTCCCCGATAAGGCCGGTGCCGAGGTGAAGGCCTAGCTTTGGGAAAAGCCAGCTGGCGATGAAAGCGCCAGCAATGCCGACGATGATGTCGCCAATGATGCCAAAGCCGGTGCCGCGCACGATCTTGCCGGCCAGCCAGCCTGCGACCAAGCCGACGAAAAGAATAACGATAAGGCTTTCACTCGAAATGTACATGAAAACTCCCCTGATAAGGCGCGACGTTGCTCCCCGCGCTGATCGGAAACCTATCCCATTATTGGCTGGCGTGACCATGCCAATTTGAGCCCGGCGGGCCAGTTGGGGAATTTTGCAAAAGGCAAAGGACTGCAGGCTTACGCCGTCGTGGCGACCGCAACGCGTTCGGCCAGGATGCACCTTGCAACCCTGTCCCCGGCCATTGGAACGTTGGGCGGCAACCGTTCGAAACAGCGCGCTTCGGCAAAACCACACCGCGGCGCAAAAGAGCAATTGCCGGGCGCATGATCGAGCGTCGGCGGCGTTCCCGGAATCGTCTCCAGCCGTTCGCCGCGTTTGGCGCCGTGGACCGTGGAGGCCAATAGCCCCTTCGCGTAAGGGTGAACCGGCGAGCGCACGATCTGGCGAAGCGTCCCCTGCTCCACGATTTCGCCGGCATACATCACCGCCACGCGGTCGCAGATTTCGATGGCGACGCCGATATCATGCGTCACGAAAATCACCGACATGCCGAATTCGCGTTGCAATTCGCGCAGCAGCAACAGGATCTGGATCTGGACTGTTGCATCGAGTGCCGTCGTCGGCTCGTCCGCGAGCAGGACTTTTGGCCGGCAGGCGAGCGCGAGGGCAATCATCGCGCGCTGGCGCATGCCGCCCGACATTTCGTGCGGATAGCTGTCGAGCCGGCGCTTGGCGGAGGGAATGCGCACTACCTCGAGCATCTCCAGCGCGCGTGCCCGCCCTTCGCTCTGACTCTTACCTTCATGTCGTATCACGGTCTCGGCGATCTGCTGGCCGATCGTATAGACCGGATCGAGCGCCAGCGCGGGCTCCTGAAAGATCATCGAAACCGTCTGCCCCCGGAACGCCGACAACTCCTCGTCGTCGAGCGCGAGCACGTCTCGGCCAGCCACGCGGATGCTTCCCGTGATCGCAGTCCGCTTCTTTGGCAACAGCCGCATCAGCGACCGCAAGGTCACGCTCTTGCCGGAACCGGATTCGCCGAGCAGCCCCAACACCTCGCCCTCGCCGACCGAGAAAGACAGATTGTTCACGGCATGCACCGTGCGGTCGCCCGAGAAGCGAATGTTGAGTTGGCCGACGTCGACGAGCGCGGTCATAGCAGTTGTGGAACCTTTTCATGAAAGTCGGTCGCGCGCTGGAACGCGGCTCCAATCCGCAGGATCGTCGCCTCGTCGAACGACCGGCCGATGAGTTGCAGTCCTACCGGAAGGCCATTGCGGGTGAAACCCGATGGAATAGAGAGCGACGGCAGGCCGAGATAGTTGATCGGACGGGTGAAGCGCGTCAGGCGCTGGATCACGGCTTCTGCGTCCGGGCTGCTGCCGACATCGCTTTCGGCGATGGTCGGCGCGGGAACGGGTGACACTGGCGCGATGACGGCGTCCACCTTCGCCGTGGCAGCGTTGTGCGCCGCCAATGCCGGACCGCGCCAGCGCAGCGCCTCGAGATAGGTGACGCCCGAGACCGCCAAGCCATTCTGAAGGCGCATCAAGACCTGCGGCCCATAATCCTGCGGACGTTCGATCATCCAGCGCTTGTGGAAGGCGGCCGCCTCTACCGCGAGCACCAGTTGCGATGCGCTCGAAAGCTGACGTTGATCGGGCAGATCGACCTGAACGACGTTGGCGCCTTCGCGCTTGAGGGTCGCGATCGTCGCATCGAGCACGGCGGCGACTTCGGAATCGAGATCATCGACATAGAATGCGCTCGGCACCCCGATGGTGAGCCCTTTCATCGATTGCGCGGTGGCCGCCGCGTAATCCGGCAACGGTCCGGCAAGCGTCGTTGGATCGGCGGGGTCGGCGCCTGCCATCAGCCCCAACAGCACGGCGCAGTCCTCCACCGTGCGCGCCAGCGGCCCAACGGTGTCCAGAGATTGCGACAACGGCATCGCGCCGGCGCGACTGATGCGACCGACGGTGGTCTTCAAGCCGGTGACGCCGCAGAAATGCGCGGGCATGCGGATCGAACCGCCGGTGTCAGAGCCGAGGGCTGCAAAAGTCAGGCGCGCGGCGACCGCCGAGCCCGATCCAGACGAGGAGCCTCCGGTGACGTGCGCGAGCCCGAAGGGATTATGCACCGGGCCGAAGTGGGCATTGTGTCCGGTCGGGCCGTAGGCGAATTCGGCCATCTGCAACGAGCCAAGGCGAATGGTGCCCGCATCCTTCAAGCGCTGCAACGCGGTCGACGTGGTCGTGGCGACAAAGTCGCGGCGAATGCGCGAGCCGCAGGTCACGACCTTGCCGGCCTCGTAGTACATGTCCTTGTGCGCCAGCGGCACGCCATGCAACCGCCCGCGGCGAGCGCCTTTGGCGAGCGCGGCATCCGCCGCATCGGCGGCCTTCAGGACTTCGTCCGCCTCGATCGTCATGAAAGCGTTAAGATGCGGCTGCCATTTCGCAATCCGCTCGAGACAGGATTGCGTCGCCTCGCGCGAGGAAACACGCTTGTCCGCAATCGCGCTCGCGACCGCGGTCAGCGACATCAAGGCCGGTTCAGTGCTCATCGCGCGGCTTTTTCGGTTTGAACGAGAACGAATGTCGAAGGTTCGAGGTCGAATGGCAACGTGCCGGCGATCGCTGCAAACCCGTCGAAGGCCGGGCCGATCGAACCGGCGATGCGCGCGGCAACTGCGGATTCAACCGGTACGCCGGCGGCGCTGGCGATAGCGCCTATCTCTTTTTCCGTGGGTCTGGTCATGCGTTGTTGCTTCTTTCTTGTTTTGGCGCACGGCTGTGGCCCGAGCCGGGAATAGCCATGTAGCAGGCCACCTGATGGCCCATTCTATCAAGCGCGGTGAGTTTAGGTGTAGTGCCGGCGCAGAGCGGCTCCGCAAACGGACAGCGGGTATGGAAACGACAACCTGCCGGCGGGTCAATCGGATTCGGCGGATCGCCCGAGATCGGCGGCGTCTCCGTGCGCCGATCGGGATCGGAGGACGGCATCGCTGCGAGCAGCGCCTTGGTATAGGGATGCGCAGCCGCGTCCCAGACCCGATCGACCGGGCCGAGTTCGACGACCTCGCCCAGATACATCACCAACACGCGGTCGGAAATATAGCGCACGACGTTGAGGTCGTGGCTGATGAAAAGATAGGTCAGGCCGAACTCGCGCTTGAGATCGGCGAGCAGATTGAGCACCTGCGCCTCTACCGATTTATCGAGCGCCGAGACCGCTTCATCGAGAATGACGAGTTGCGGCGACAGTGCGAGTGCTCGCGCGATATTGACGCGCTGGCGTTGCCCACCCGAAATCTCGTGCGGATAGCGACTGGCGAAGCTCTCCGGGCGCAGGCCGACCTTACCCAGAAGTTCGCGCGCAACCGCCCGCGCCGGTGCATCCGCCATGCCATGCACCTTCGGGCCGAAGGCGATGGACTCCTCGATCGTCAGCCGCGGATTGAGCGAGGCGTAACTGTCCTGAAACACCATCTGCATGCCGCGGCGCAATTCACTCAAGGACAAGGCGCGGCCGACCTGCATGCCGTCGTAGATGATCTCGCCGCTATCGCGCGGCATCAGATGCATCAGCAGCCGCGCGGTCGTCGACTTGCCGCAGCCGGATTCGCCGACAATGCCTACGGTTTCGCCCTTTGCGATCGCAAACGAGACGTCGTCGACCGCGCGCACCGTCTTGCGCGCGCTGAAAAGATCGCCGCGCACCGGAAAATGCTTGGTGAGACCTTTGACTTCGAGCAGCGGCTGCGCGGCGCCGCCAACGTCCTTGATCGGCTCGAGCAAGGTCATGGTCTAGTTCCTGATGTCCATGGCCGAGCGCATACCGTCGCTGACCAGATTGAAGCAGATCGACACCGCAAAGATCATGGCGCCCGGCAAGGCCGCGACCCACGGATTGACGTAGATCGCCGTGCGCAGGGTGTTGAGCATCAGCCCCCATTCCGGCTCCGGCGGCTTGGTGCCGAGCCCCAGAAACGACAGGCCCGCGGCCAGGATCATCGACACCGAAATCAGACCGGTGGCGTAGACGAAGATCGGTCCGAGCACGTTGCCGAGCATGTGCACACGCATGATGGTGAAGGCCCCGGCGCCCGAGGCGCGCGCGGCTTCGACAAAATCCATGTTGCGCACGCTGGTGGTGACGCTTTCCGCGACGCGGGTGATTTGCGGAACAAAAACGATGGTCAGCGACACGATCGAATTGACGATGCCGGCACCGAGCGCGCCCGAAATCGCAATCGCCAGCAGCACAGAGGGAAAGGCGTAGAACACGTCGACCGTGCGCATGATCGCAGTATTGATCTTGCCGCCGACATAACCGGCGATAAGACCGAGCGAAGTTCCGATCACGAAGGCAAGGATAACGGGAAGAATGCCGATCACCAGCGACAGCCGGCCGCCATAGATCAGGCGGGCCAGCATATCGCGGCCGAGTTCGTCGGTACCGAGCGGAAAACCCGCGGTGCCGATATGGCGCAGCCGCCGGATCATCGATCCCTGGTAGGGATCGGCGAGACCAAGCCACGGCGCGCAAATGGCCGATAGAAAAATCGCGATCAGGATGACGGCGCAGGCCATGCTGACCTTGTCGCGGACGATGCGCCGGCCGACCGTGGCCCAATAGCCGCGCGCCTTGGTTGCCGGCGGGGCCTGGAGCGTTGCATCCATCGTCGCGCTCATCGCCTGGTGATCCGTTTCCAACATTCGCATCCCTTCGCAGCGGCCACTTTTGCGAATGTTAGAATCGAAAGGACCACCAGCAGATATGGGAGCCTAATGGAGTTTGGGATTTGACATTCGCCGCACGTGTCCGCGGCTGGCCCTGTTGCGAATCTCAAATCCATTCCGCTAGCTCCGCTTGATCCGCGGATCGATCGCGGCTTGGGCGATATCGACCAGCAGATTGAGAATGACGAAGAACATCGCGAGCACCAGGATCGTGCCTTGAAGCAGCGGCAGGTCGCGCTGGAAGATTGCGGAGTTGAGCAACAGTCCGGAGCCCGGCCAGGAAAATACGGTCTCGATCAGGATCGATCCGCCAAGCATATAACCGAGCTGAAGACCCATGACCGCCATTGCGGTCGGCGCCGCGTTCTTGATGACGTGACGGAAAACGCCCGTCTCGTGCAGGCCCTTGGCCCGCAGTGCCTCGACAAAGTCCTGGCTCAGGATGTCGCCGGTGAGCGCTCGGACCGTACGGGTGACGATCCCCATCGGGATGACCGAAGTCGTGATCGCCGGCAGGATCAGATAGCGGATGTGTTCCCAATCCCAGGCCCAGGCGCCCGAACCGCCGGGGCCGGCGCCAACCGCCGGCAGCCAGCTCAGTTGCACCGAGAAGATGATGACCAGCACCATGCCGAGCCAATAATGCGGCACCGAGACGCCGGCGATCGCAATCGAGGTTGCGACCTTGTCGATCCAGGTGTCGCGGAAATAACCGGCGATCAGGCCAAAGAAAAGACCGAGCGTGAAGCCGATCAATGCGGCCGCAATCGCCAGGGTCACGGTGTTGGCAACCGCGCGCATGACTTCGTTAAGCACCGGCCGGCCGGTCGCGATCGAATGGCCGAGATCGCCGTTGACGGCGCGCCACAGCCATAGTCCGAATTGCACCGGCAGCGGCCGATCGAAACCGTAGGCCGCGCGCATCTGGTCGGCTAGTTCCTGCGAGGCGTCCGCCGGCAACACCGCCACTAGCGGATCGCCGGGCGTGATGTGCACGAGCATGAAGCACACCAGCGCCACGCTGAGGAGAATCGGGATCACATAGACGATGCGTCGGGCGACGTAATTAAGCACTAGAGCTCCGTTTCCGAAGTTCGCAAACGATTGCGGCGACTTATTTTCCTTCTCCCCTTGTGGAGAAGGCGCCATGGAGAAATCCACGGGGTTCTACCCGCGGAGGTCGTTTCTCCAAACGAGAGATCCCAAATCCGCGGATTCGGACCCCTCATCCGGCTCCGATGCTTTGCATCGAAGCCACCCACTCCCAAGGGGAGAGGGCGAACGAGAACTCACGGCGTCAAGGTGACCGGCGACAGATCGACGAACCAGCTCTTCGCCTGCACGAAACCCTTGATCTTCGGGCTCAAGGCACGCGGCGCGACGTCGTGAGCGACATAGAGGAATGCCGCATCGTCGACGGAAGCCGCATGCAGTTCAGCCAGCGCCTTGTCGCGCTCAGCCGGATCGAAACTCTGGCGCGCTTTCGTCACCAGCTCGTCGAATTTCGGGTTGTTGATAAAACCCCAATTGTTCGATACCGGCGGCGCCATTCCCGATTGCAGGAAGCGCACCATCGCAAAGAACGGGTCCATCGCAGCGTAAGTGACGTTGGTGGCGTTGGCGCCGTTGGCGGAAGGATCCTTGGCGCCACGGCGCCAGTTCGTAAACAGCGTATTCCATTCGATGACGTCGAGCTGAACGTCGAAGTAGCATTCGGCGAGCGCCTGCTGCAGATATTCGTTCATCGGCAGCGGCAACATCTGGCCCGAGCCGGAAGCCGAGGTTTGGATCTTGACCGTCAATTTCTTGTTCGGACCGAAGCCCGCTTCCTGCATCAGCTTTTGCGCGGCCGGCTTGTCGTATTTGATCTGGAAGCTTGGATTGCCGCGCCACGGATGGCCGGTCTCGAAGGTGCCCGTTGCCGGCACCATCAGGCCCGCAAGCAGGCCATCCTTCAAGCCTTCGCGGTCAACGCAGAGGTTGGCGGCCTTGCGCACGCGGATGTCGTTCCAGGGCGACCCTTCGATGCGCGAGAATTGCCACGGCCAGACATGCGGCTCCTCGTTCGAATAGAGGACAAAGCCGCGCTGCTTGATTTCTGGCAAGGCGTCCGGCGCCGGCGCCTCGATCCAGTCGAGTTGGCCGGAGAGCAACGCGGCGGTGCGTGCATTCGCCTCGGGCATCGGCAGCAACACGAGCTTGTCGACCTTGGGAACGCGCGCCTTGTCCCAGTAATTTGCGTTCTTCACCAGCTCCAGCCGCTCACGCGGCGTGAAGCCGGACATCTTCCACGGACCCGTACCTGACGCATCCTTCGCAAAGCCGTCCCACGCCGCCTGCGATTTGGCTTTCGCGTCCGCGCCCGACGCGGCATCAAACAGCTTCTGCCATTTCGTCGGGCTCGCCATGAAAAGGTTGGTGAGATTGATCGGGAGAAAACTGTCTGGCTCCTTGGTGATCAATTCCACCGTCATGTCGTCGATCTTGCGCGCAGACGCCAGCGTCGGCATCCGCGAGGCGGTCACGCCGACCTGACTCGGATCGAATTGAACCGCATCCTGCTTGAGCACCTTCTCGACATTCCACACCACCGCATCGGCATTGAACGGCGAACCGTCGTGGAATGTGACGCCGGGACGAAGCTTGAAGACCCACTTCTTCTTGTCGGCCGCATCCACCGCCCATTCGGTTGCGAGGCCGGGAATCATGACGCTCGCCTTGTCGGCCGACGACAGGTCCCACATCGTCAGACCGTCATACATGGTCAGGCCCGTAAAACGGTTGCCTTCAAAGCCCTGATCAGGCTGGCCCAGCGTGCGCGGAATGTCGGCGGCCGTCATGCCGATGCGGATCACCGTCTCCGCACGCGCCAATTGCGGCAACGGCGCGCCCAATACAGCCGCCAAAACCAGCGCTGCTGCACGGCGCTTTCCCTTGATCTCGCTCAAGATGGTCATCAATCCCCTCGATTTTTCGATGATTATTTTCTGAGCAACTTTATGCAATGGCTGTGCCACCGACGGCAATAGCTCCGTTGAATGAGATGGCCACACAGGCGCTCCAACGGGCTCTGTAACGCAATGTCGCAGGTGCACTTTCTGGCATCAACCTTGCACACTTAATCGCCTAATTGCCGTTGTTCGCTAGATGGAGCTTTTGTTGATGCGCGCCCGAACTTCGATCCTAGCGTTGTCCCTGGTCTTCGCTGTTTGCATCGGTGTTACCGCGAAAGCCGAGACCGTCGTTCGCTACGGGATTTCGATGGCCGATATCCCTTTGACGACGGGACAGCCGGATCGCGGCGCGGGCGGCTATCAGTTCACGGCTTACACGATCTACGACCCGCTCGTCGCCTGGGAAATGGATGTGGCGGACCGGCCGGGCAAATTGGTGCCGGGCCTCGCTACCGAGTGGAAAGTCGACGACAAAGACAAGACCAAGTGGCGGTTCAGCTTGCGCAAGGGCGTCAAATTTCACGACGGCAGCGACTTCAATGCCGACGCGGTGATCTGGAATCTCGACAAGGTTCTCAACGACAAGGCGCCGCAATTCGACAAGCGTCAGAGCGCGCAAGTGAAGACCCGCCTGCCCTCGGTCGCGAGCTACGCCAAGATCGACGACGACACCATCGAGATCACGACCAAGTCGGTCGACTCCTTCTTCCCCTACCAGATGCTCTGGTTCCTGGTCTCAAGTCCCGCGCAATACGAGAAGCTCGGCAAGGACTGGGACAAGTTTGCGAGCCAGCCTTCGGGCACCGGTCCGTTCAAACTGACGAAGCTCGTGCCACGCGAGCTCGCGGAGCTAACGAAAAATCCGGACTACTGGGACAAGAAGCGGCTTCCCAAAGTCGACAAACTCGTTCTGATCCCGATGCCGGAGGCGTTGACCCGCACCAACGCGCTGCTCGCAGGGCAAGTCGATCTGATTGAAACGCCTGCGCCGGATGCGGTGCCGCAGCTCAAGGCGGCCGGCATGCGGATCGTCGACAACATCACCCCGCACGTGTGGAACTATCATTTGAGCGTGCTGCCCGGCTCGCCGTGGACCGATATCCGCCTGCGCAAGGCGCTCAATCTCGCGATCGACCGCGACGGCGTGGTCGGATTGATGAACGGCCTGGCGAAGTCCGCAAAGGGCCAGGTCGATCCTTCGAGTCCCTGGTTCGGCAAACCCGAATTCGACATCAAATACGACGTCGCTGCCGCCAAGAAGCTGGTGCAGGAGGCCGGATATTCGAAAGAGAAGCCGCTGAAGACGACGTTCATCATCGCGCAAGGCGGCACCGGACAGATGCTGTCGCTGCCGATGAACGAATACTTGCAGCAAAGCTTCAAGGAAATAGGCATCGACATCGACTTCAAGGTGGTCGAACTCGAAACGCTTTATACGCATTGGCGCAAGGGCGCCGCCGACGAGATCAACGCCGGCATCACGTCCAACAACATCGCCTATGTAACCTCCGATCCGCTCTATGCGATCGTGCGGTTCTTTGCTTCCGATCAGGTCGCACCGGTCGGAGTGAATTGGGGCGGGTACAAAAATCCCAAGGTCGATGCGCTGATCAATGAAGCCAAGCAAACCTTCGACATCAAGAAGCAGGACGAGTTGATCGCGCAGGCTCATGCTTTGATCGTCGACGACGCGGCGCTGGTCTGGGTGGTGCACGACACCAATCCGCATGCGCTGTCGCCGCGGATCAAGAAGTTCGTGCAGGCGCAGCACTGGTTCCAGGACCTGACGACGATCGGCGTGGAGTGAATTGCCTCGCCCGACCGGCGCGGCGCGCTACTTCGTCAATAGCGCGAAGGCGCCGTTCCAGTCGTCAGGCGGCGGATCTTCCTGATAGTTGCGAATCCGCGCTTCATAGAGGTCGTACAAATTGGCCAGCCCGCCGGCCTCATCGGTTCGACGGCCGCGCTCGATCGACGCCAGCGCGCCCTCCCAATCGCGACTGCGATAACAGGCGAGCATCTCGATGGTGAGGTTGCGCAAGTTCTGGAAACGCCCCGAATTCGCCACGTCCTCGCGCCCGGCTATGGCATAGATGACCTCCGGCTCCTTCTTGCCTTTGACCATGATGAAGTCGAGTTCGAGGATAGCGAACTTGTCCTTGGCAGCGAGCGCCGTCTTTGAACCGGCGATGATCGGAAAGCCGTATTCCTTGGATTGGCCTTCCAGGCGCGAGGCCAGATTGACGCTGTCGCCCAGCACCGAATAGTCGAAGCGCAAATTCGAACCCATATTGCCGACAACGCAAATGCCGGTGTTGAGGCCTACTCCGACATTGATCGGGATATAGACATGGCCGCCGTGCTGCGCTTCGTCCTCGCGCTCCTTGTTGAGGACGTCGATCTTCTCCAGCATATCGAGCGCCGCGTTGCAGGCGTTGATTTGATGATCCTTGTCATCGAGCGGCGCATTCCAGAACGCCATGATCGCATCGCCCATATATTTGTCGATGGTGCCATTGCGCGCCAGGATGGCGTCGGTCAACGGCGTCAGAAAGCGGTTCATCAGCGCGGTCAGACCTTGCGGATCCTGCTTGTAGGACTCCGAGATCGAGGTGAAGCCGCGAACGTCGGAGAACATGATCGTCATCTCGCGCTCTTCGCCGCCAAGCTTGAGCTTTTCCGGCGATTGCGCGAGCTGCTCGACCAGAGCGGGCGAAATGTACTGGCCGAATGCCGAGCGGATTTGCCGGCGCTGCGCCTGCTCGCGGACGAAACTCGAAAAAATCAGCGTAAGATAGATCGCCGTGGTCGATAGCAGCGGATAGGTGAAGTCGATCAGCAGCCGATAGTGCTGATAGAGATACCAGGACGTGCCGAAGAGCACCGTGGCAAACAGGGCGCCGACACCGACCAGCGTGACGGGCCCCAGATTGGGCGTGAAGATGATGACCAGGATGCCGAGAATTATTGCTCCGGTAAACTCGATGACGATCCCATAATTCGGCTGGGCCAACACAGCCTGCGTGAGCGCAGCTTCCAGCACCTGCGCATGGATCTCGACGCCGGGCATCCCCGCCTCAACCGCGGTGGTTTTGAGGTCGTTGAGCGTCACCGCAGACGTGCCGATCAGAATCAGCTTGTTATTGATCTTGTCGAGCGGCGCAGTGCCGTCGAGAACGCTTTGCGCAGACACGTAGATCGACGGGTCGTGGTGCGCGAAATGCACCCAAAATTGGGCATCCTTGTCGGTCTGAATGTCAAATCCCTGGACACCGACGCTTTTGACACCGAAATCATCATACTTGGTCAAAATCGTCGATGCTCCGGCAGCGACCCGAAGCATTTCCATGCTCAACGATGGCATCATCTGGCCTTGCACCCGCAATACCATCGGCACCCGGCGGACGATGCCGTCACGCTCAGGAACGATGGTAATCAGACCGCGCCCGGCGGCGACCTTTTCGAGCACGGGCACGTTACGTAACAGACCGTCAAATGCGTAAAATTCCGGCTCGATGCCCTCCCTACTGCCGCGCGTCGCAAAGCCGGTAAATGGAAGGTTCTTGTCGAGCTCTGAAACCTCGGAGATGAGGCCGGTCTCGCCCAGCACCACACGCGCCCGTCTGAAGGTATCAGCCAGGATCTGATCGTTGCTTGGTAATTCGCGCAATCGGCTCCGGGTCATTTCATCGAGATAACGCATCGTCTTTGCCGCGGAATCCGGATTGAGCCGGTCGGGCTCGGAGAAAACCACGTCGAACGCAATCACACGTGCGCCCAGATTGGCGAGGTTGATGACCATGTCGGCAATGTAAGTGCGCGGCCACGGCCACTGTCCAAACTTCTTCAAGCTTGGGTCATCGATATCGACGATGGTGACGGGACGCACCGTCTTCACGCGAGGATCGAAACGTTGATAGAAATCGAAGGTCCTGACTCGGAGTTCCTCGACCGGCGCAAAATCGGCGTAACGCAGCGCGGCCATGCCGGCGAGAAGAACAAGGCAGATCAGGCGCGCGTAGCCAACTCTTCGCCCGATCCAGCGCCGGATGACTCGGAGACGTCTCATGTCAGAAAATCGGGTTGGAGCAATTGCGTCGGGCCCGTCATCAATGTCTGATGCACTTCAAACCCGAAAAATCGGCAAACGGCAAGTCGCAGGCTGCAAGGGATCGCTCTGGAGCCCGCGAGGGCACGGACGCTCGCAAGTCGGCGCAGGGAGAACCCGCCCAGGCAACCGCGGCGACGGGCGCGGCTTACACGAAATGGAAGTCGTGGGCGTTGAGATGCGCCTTGGCGAAAGCGGCCAAACCGCTCTGATCGTGGCCGTCGGCTGCCAGGGGCACATTGAAATGACCCTGGTCGGAGGCGCCATTCGATCCGGTATGCAGATTGGTCAGTATCGGACCGCCCGGCGGGGATGTTTCAGGGTCCGGATGGAAATCGTTCGCCGGCGGATGATTGTGTCCGCCAAAATTAAAGGCGAAACCGTCATTCGCGGCCGCATCGGCCGAACTCGACGCCACGGTCGTGTTGCCGGGCGTTTGGCCGTTGGTATTCACCGGCGGATCGACGATCAGCGTGTGCCCAGTGCCGTCATCCTCAACGGTAAAATTCGCCAGCTGATAGTTGCCGTCGAAGTTGATGCTGTCGAGCGCCTGACCGCTGGCATTGTACAGCGTCAGCGTGCCCGTGCCGTTGCCGTGGTCCGAATAGGTGGTCTTGCCCGTCGCGACGTCGGCGATATTGAGATCCGTAATGTCGATCAGGTCCGAATTCGCAACCGTTCCGTCGCCCGCGAAACCGGCGATCGCACCGGTGAAGTCCTTGAAGTCATCGAGCAGCAGCTCGCCTGTGGTGCCGGTGGTGTTCGTGAAGTCGACCTTTGCCGAACTTGCCGCCGATATCTCCAACGTTTGGTTGCTGTCGATCGTTACAGTGCCGCTCGCCGCGGGATCAGAAAGCAACGTCCCCCCATGCCCATCGTACGAAACCTCGAAAGAACCCGAAGAGTTTCCGGAAACCTTAAGACTAACGGAATCGAAGAAGTTGCTGACCTGAACAGTGTCGTTGCTCTGGCTGAAGTGAGCGCGCGTCAGCAGCGGTCCCAAATATACGAAATCTCTGAGATCGACCTGGTTTTCATGACTCTCGGGAGAAGCTTCGGTGAGTCCCGCGATGGTGCCTTGGAAATGATGGGAGTTTTCCAGGATAAGCAGACCATCTCCATCCGACTGCTCGAACGTCACGGTCTGGCCGGAGGAAACGGAACCGCCGATCTCGACCTGCGCGTCCTTGAATATCTCGATCGACCCGGAGCCCGTAACATTCCCGTTGATCTGCACAACAGCCGCCGTCAGATGACTGCTTGAGGCGTCCGCCTTAATCACCCCGTCATTGGCGACATTGTCCTCGATCAGCAATGTGCTGCCAGCCGAGGCCTCCAGCATACCACCGAGATCGTTCGTCACCAGAAGATTGCCGACGATGCCGGCGGGGATGAAGGAATTGACGCCGGTGTCAATAACCAGCGCGTGCGATCCCGTGGCATCAATCGTGCCTTCGTTCACCAGCATCAGGTGAGCGTCGCCGATCGTGCCCGCGCCGGAGATCGTGTCGTAATTCGTAAGCGTGGCCGCCGATCCGTCGCTGCCGATCAAATTGTGCGAGCTGTCGCTCATCGTCACGTCGCCGCCGCCGGTGAGCGAAACGGGCCCCGAAATCTGCAATTCGGTGCCGTGGAATAAAGCACCCAGCGAGATGTTGCCGCTGTCCGTGATCGTGCTCACGAGTTCGAGTGTCGTACCGTCGCTTACATCGACGGTCGTGCCATTGGCGATCGCGACGCCGCTAAACTCATTAGAGTTGCCGACCGTGAAGATCAGCCCGCCACCGCCAAGCGTGCCGCCGACGAGGGTCGCGTTGTTGAGTTCGAGTGCGCCGTTCGCGGCGTCGATCTCACCGTTATTATTGATAGTGTCGGTCAGCTCCAGGAAGCCGGAGACAGCCGTTACCTTGGCGCTAGAGGCGATAGTGACGTTATCCAGGATGCTCAGGAAATTGGGACCGCCGGTCGCGACGATGCTGCCGCCGCCGCCGAGCGTGCCGCCGAGGATGTCGGCATTCTCCAGACGAAGCTGGCCGGTGGAAGCATCGATTTCGCCGTGATTGGTGATGGTTCCGGTCAGTTCGAGCTTTCCGGCCGATGCCGTCACCTTGGTACCGCTGGCAATCGTGACGCCGTTGAGAACGCTGTCGGCGTTACCACTGTCTGTGGTGATGGTTCCGATTCCACCGAGCGTGCCGCCGCTGAGGGTTGCATTGTCAAGATCGACGGTAGCGCCTGTGCCAGCATCGATCTCGCTCTGGCCGAACGACGTCGTTCCCGTCAATTCCAGTATTCCGACGACGGCGGTCACCAGGGTGCCGACGGCGAGACTCACACCACTCAGCGTGCTGCTGATGTTTGGCGCGACCGTTTGAATCTTTCCGCCGAGCGTGCCGCCATTGATGGTGACGTTCACCAGATCGATGACGCCGCCGTTAGCCGACTTTAACGTGTGGCCGGCATTGCCGATCGTCATGTTGGCAAGCGTGAGCGTGCCATCGGACTCCAGCGTGCCGCTATTGACGAAACTGGAAAGACCGCCAATCGAGCTGTTACCGGTGAGTTTGATAGTGCCGGAGTTGTCGAGGATGCCGCCGGTGATGCTGGAATCTTCCAATGTCAAACTGGCGTTCGCGTCGACCTGAATAGTTCCGTTGCTGCCACTTTCGCTATTGGTGACGGCATCGTCGTCCAGCACGAGGCCCGCGCCGGCGTACACTTCGATCGTGCCAGTATTGGTAATCGGCGTTGGGTCGATCGTGAGAATGCCACTCACGATATTGATCAGGTTTTGATTGATGATGGTGGCGCCGGTGATGAAGCTGGTGCCGGTCGAATCCAACTCGCCCAGAATGTCGACCGTGCCGCCACTGATGGTCGCGCCGTTGAAAGTCAGCTTGGTGCCGCTGCCGACCAGGATCGTTCCGCCAGTCGTCGTATCGGCGAAGCTTGTGCCGTTCAATGTGACGGTGTCGAGCGTCAGGGTCTTCCCGGAATCTACCGTGATGACACCATTGGAAACGGTGGCGTTCTCAATGGTGCTGTCGGCGCTGACGGTCACCGCTGTGACCTCGTCGGTACCGCCGGACAGCGTCACCCCGCCAAGCGTTACGGTGTCGAGTGTCAACGTCTTTCCGGATTCGACCGTGATGTCGCCGGTAACCGTGGCGTTCTGGATCGTGCTGTTGGCACTGACGTTCACTGCCGTGGCATCGTCCGTGCCGCCGGACAGTGTCACGCCGCCTAGGGTTACCGTGTCGAGGGTCAGCGTCTTCCCGGAATCGACCGTGATGTCGCCGGTAACCGTGGCGTTCTTGATCGTGCTGTCGGCACTGACGGTCACTGCCGTGGCATCGTCGGTGCCGCCGGACAGTGTCACGCCGCCTAGGGTTACCGTGTCGAGGGTCAGCGTCTTCCCGGAATCGACCGTGATGTCGCCGGTAACCGTGGCGTTCTTGATCGTGCTGTTGGCACTGACGTTCACTGCCGTGGCATCGTCCGTGCCGCCGGACAGTGTCACGCCGCCTAGGGTTACCGTGTCGAGGGTCAGCGTCTTCCCGGAATCCACCGTTATGTCGCCGGTAACCGTGGCATTCTCGATCGCGCTGTTGGCACTGACCAGCAGCGTGCCAGTGTCGTCGACCGTGCCGCCACTGATGGTCGCGCCGTTGAGCGTTACCGTTTCGTCGATCGTCAGCGTATCCAAATTCGTGAAGCTGCCGGCCAACGTGACGCTGTCCAGCGTCACCCCAGACAGTGTCAGCGTGCCACCGGTGACCGTTACGTCGCCGCCACCATCGATCTTGGCGTTTTCGATCTTGCTTGAGCCAGAGACCGACAGTGCGCCGAGGTCTTTGACCTCGCCGCCACTGATCGTGACATCATCGAGCGTGACGGTGTTTTTGACGGTCAGCGTCGTACCGACAGCAACATCAATCTCGCCGCCACCGGAGACAGCCGCGCCGTCCAGCGTCGCACCGCCGGCGCCAATCACAAGCTTGTCCGAACTATCGGCAAATACCAGTTTGCCGTCGGTGACCGAGGCGGCGTCATCCAGCGTCAGCGTGACACCGGTCGCGGTTGTCGAGCCAATGTCAATTTCGCCGCCGCCCGAGACAGCAACCCCATCCAGCGTTGCACCCCCGGTACCAACCGCAAGATCGCCCGAACTATCAGCGAATGTCAGGTTGCCACTCGTGATCGTCACACCGCCGGTAAGCGCAAGCGTTGCGCCACCGTCGACCTGAATGGTGCCGAGGGTCGTGGTGACGAAATTGGTGACGCCGACCTCGAGATCGAGCGTTCCGCCCTTGATCTCGATGGTTCCGTCATTCGTGATGCTGCTCTGGTCGCCAAATACGCCACCCTTGGCGAGCGTCAGGAGGCCGTAATTGTCGAGAACACTGTATGCGAGGAGCGTGGCAACGCCGCCGACATTGATGGTTCCGAAATTCTTGATCGTCGATTCAGGAGTTCGCGGCGATATCCGGCGCGATCGTAGGATCCGTGACGATCGGGTTCAGGGTCAGCGTATCGGTAATCGTCAGAGTGACCCCGGAATTGACGTCCAACTCCGGCGCGGTCTTGAAGTCGCTGAAGTCGGTCATGGTCAGCGATCTGGCGGATGCGTCGGAAGCGACCGTTACCGGAAACGTCGGCGAACCAGGCAGCACCTGATCCGTGCCGATCAACACGTCATCGTTATGGGCGGCGCTTGGCACCAGGCCGCTTGACCAGTTCGTCGCGGTGCTCCACAGCGCCACGCCGTTCGTCAGCGGTGTGGTGTCGACCCAGACGGTTGCCGCCGGCTCGTTGCCGGTGACCGTGAAAACGAGATCCTGGGTAGAGGTCGCTCCTTGCGAGTCCGTCACCGTGACGGCATAGGTCAGGACCAGCGACTCGCCGGTGGGAACGAAGTCCGCGAGATAGACCTGAAGGCTCGCAAGCGTCCATTGAATTGTTCCGGCGCCGGTGCCCGTACTGTCGGTTGCGGTTGAGACCGTCGCTGTCAGAGCCGCCTTCAATTCATTGAAAACAGTTTCTCCAACCGTCGTCCCCTCGATGTCCTTTCCGTTCAGCAGCGCGCTCACCAGGCTTGCTGAGGCCGAGTGGGTATCGGTCAGATCGGGGTCGGTGAAGTTCAGCGTTCCCGTGGTCGAGGCGGATGGGGCCGGCAACGAGCCGCCCTGGGTTCCCGTGCCGGCGATGGCGAGCGCGATGTTCTGCTGCGGGGTAGTAATCACCGGAGCGTCATTGGTGCCGGTGATGGTGACAGTAAACGTTCCCTGCCCGGTTTGGTCGAGCGGCTGATAGTTATTGTCGACGACCGCATTGAAGGTCAGCGTCAGTTTCTCGCCGGCGGCCAGGAAATCGAAGGCGCCGTCGGGAATCTTGTAAGTCCAGGAGGCCGTGCCATTGCCATTGCTATCGAGGCCACCCTGGGTGACGGTAATGCCGTTTTCGACCGCCTTGACGTCCGCAAGCTCTAGCGGGTTCAGCTTGGCCTTGATGTCATTTCCCTGCGCGTCCGTGTAGGCGAAGGAATCAAACGTCGCCGACACCGTCGTCAGGTCGTGTACGTTGACGTCGAAGAACTGGAACGTGCCTGTCACCTTGTCGGGCGTTGTGCTGCCAGTCGTGTTTGCCAGCTCGCTGAAGCTGCCGCTGCTAATCCCTCCCGGCATGAAGAACGGCGCTTCGCCAATGTGACCTTTGGTTGAGGCGGGGCCGCTGGACGCCGGGCCACTTGGCGCAGCCAGAAAGTTGGTCAACGGGCCGGTCGGCGGCAAGGTGCTCAAGAGAGCGAATTTGGTCGGCCCCAGCGAATTCGGAATGATCGTATCGGTGAAATGCTCGATCGATTTGGTGTTCGAGTTGTCGGTGAACTTCAACGAGAACACGTCTTGGATCAGTTTTTGAATCTCCGGCGAAAGCGGAGTTGTCGTTTGGCTGAGAAGGCCGTTCGTGATGTTGATCTGCTGTCCGGCCCTGTCGACGACCGCCAGCGGCGTGAGCGTCGTCTTTTCGAACAGAATATAGGAACCCGTGGTGCCGTCCGGCTCTTGCAAGACCTGGAACTCGCCCTCAGGCACCGCATCCGACGGAGGATTGAGGTCGTCCGCCACGAAAGAACCGTTCGGCAACTTGAAGTGGACCGCAAACAGAACCGCGGTGCCGCGGATACCCATGGTCGCAACCGGCGTATCGACTTTCATGTCGCCGTGCTTGGCGGTTTCGCCGGCGACAAAGGTGATGGTGCCGGCGACCAGGCTGAGCAGCGACGAGTTGTTCGACCCGTTGGGGTCGTAGACCATTTCGTTCAGCACCATCCGTGCGTTCGACGACAGACCGAACACGGTGCCGTCGATAAAGGTGATGCCGAGCGTCGAGTCCGATCCGGACTGGACCACGTCGCCCTTTTCGACGTTGTCGCCGTTGTTGAGAATGATCGAGACGCCGTTGCGGATCGCAGTCGCGTTGCCGACCAGCTTCGTTACATGGCCGATGATTTGGCCGCCGCCCGCAACACCGGCGGCCTGGGCATATTGAACCTGGCCGGAGAGCGCGGTGACGACGTCGGCTGTGAGGTGAGCGCCAT
Source organism: uncultured Alphaproteobacteria bacterium (assembly GCA_963824305.1). Classification (GTDB taxonomy): domain Bacteria; phylum Pseudomonadota; class Alphaproteobacteria; order Rhizobiales; family Xanthobacteraceae; genus Bradyrhizobium. The sequence goes on along the minus strand of CAWGOW010000005.1, from coordinate 1,414,459 downwards.
CGGGCGAAGCCAGCGGCGCGTGCTTTTCGCCCTTGAAGTAGTCATGCACGACGTGTTCGCGGCCGTTACCGGAAAGAACGAGGTCGACACCGGCACGCTTGAACTCCGCGCCGAACAGCAGCTGCGCATCCGGCACGACAATGGCGTCCGACGGAACGTGGGCTGCATGAACGGTCTTGGATAGAACATGGGCGCCGGGCTGATGACCCAGCGAATCAAAGACCTTGGCATCGAACTTGCCGAAGTAATTCACCCCGTCACCGCAACAGTTAATAATTATACAATTTTAAGGAACTAAGCTTCCATATCACCCGCAGACCCTTCGCGAAACCATCTCTTGCTTGTAAGAAACTGGTCCATGGCCGGCCGACGCAGGCTTCCTCGACCCATCTATTTGGGTTACCTTTCGTAAAGCAACGTAAAAGTTCTGCCCCTGTCACGTCTTTCGAAGTTAACACATCGTATTGGTGGGGAGATTTTTGTATTCTTATGTATAGATACTCTCATCTATACATTGGATAACTTTGCCACCCTTGCCTCAATCACATTCTGCCCCAGTTCCAGACACTGGAATGTGAACTGGATTACAAAATCCACAAACTTTCATCAAATTAGTCATATTGCGCTGAGAATGGTTCAAGCAGCTTGCGGCCACCGATTTCCCTAGAATTTTCGACAAAACGGTAAGGTGCCCTTCGGCCTGTCCAGGACATTCCCCGGCCGGCACCCGGATTTTAAGCAGAATAAAAGCCCCTGAGCCGATCATACCGGCAACACGATCCGGTTACGCGCGGCTGACATCGCCGTGTCGATGCCCGGACGAAGGGGTGTCGGATGGGTGCTTTCAATCTTACTCGGACCTGGCGGGCCGCTATGCTGGCCTTCGGCCTGACCTGCTGCGGGCCTGCGGCCAACCTGAACGCGGGGACACTGATCTCACCGGGTACGCTGAACATGATGCGCAAGTCAGCCGAACCGTTCGGGCTGATTGCGATTAAATTGTCCGCGGGCGGTCTTGCCGAGAAATGGAATGGCCTCGGGGCCAAGCTCGAAGACGATATGGTGCAGCTTGCGCTTTGCGACGGCGACCGCGAGCATTGCGTATCCCCGGCCGCCCTGCGATTCCTGGCCATCGTGGATTTGGCACGGGCCCGCGAGGGCCGCGCGCGCTTCGGTGAGATCAATCGTGCCGTCAATCTGTCGATCAAGGCGATGAGCGACATGGCTCAACATGGCCAGCTCGACGTCTGGAGTTCGCCGCTCGCTACTTTTTCCTCTGGCGCCGGAGATTGCGAAGACTATGCCATCGCCAAATTCGCCGCGTTGCGCATGGCCGGCATTTCGTCCGAAGATCTCAGAATCGTCGTGCTGCGCGACCTGATTCATGGCGAAGACCACGCGGCCGTGCTGGCGCGGCTCGATGGCCATTGGCTGATGCTGGACAACCGGCGCATGGCGATGATCGAAGATGTCGACGTCAGAAATCACCGGCCGTTGTTCGTCATCGGCGACGATGGCGTTATGCGTTACGAGGAGCAATCTCCGGTCGCGAGCGCCGCACGTCAGGATTCCGTGCCGGCGCTTGCGGTAAACTTTGCCGGCCCGATCGATGTCGCCTCAAGGGCCTACTGAGGATTGAACATAATGGCGGCCATCCGTTGCGCCGCCCACCGGCGCCGGCCACCCGTCCTCATTTCTCGAGGCATTCGCTGACATAGGCGCTGCGGTCCCGGCGGAGCACATTAGCCTCATCCGCCTTCTTCGAGCACTGATACAATTTGAGCTGTTCTGCACGACGCTTTTCGGCCGCAGCCCGATATTCCGGCGCGACCGCGTTCGGGTCGACAAGTTTTTCGGCGCCCGCATTCGGCGCAAAAGCCGCCATAAGACCAAGTTGTAAAACACACCCGATGAAAAGTCGGCGCGCTGACCCGCCAAGCTGCCCCGCCATTGCTCCAAATCTTTTGGCTTCAAATCTCATAGCTTCAAATCTCGTCCGATCAAAACGAATGCAGGACCGCCCCCGCACCTGGATAGCAGGGGGCAAGGGTATCATCGGCTGCGGCAGGCATCAATTGACGCAGGTCTTGTGGCCGCCTGCCCCAACAATTTTCATTTCACCTCGGCAGCTGAAAAGCTACGATGGCCCGGACAATCGTCTGGATTTTCCTTTCGGGGGATGGGGATGCGGGCACTTGCGCTGGCAGTTGTAACAATCGGGATCGGGCTGGCACAGCCCGCGCATGCCGACAATGCGGCCGACGCCCGTCGACCGATCACCGATGTGCTGCCGCTGTTCGCGAAGAATCAATGTGAGGCCATCAAGGCCCCGGCGGACCAGCTGTTCTGCGGCGACCCGGCGCTCAACGCTGCCGGAGGCAAACTCAGCAGCGCCATCGCTGACCGCCTGAACCGAATCCCGAACCGTCGCCTCGCAATCGAGGAGAATGCCGAATGGATCAGAGACCGTAATTCCAGTTGCGGGATCCTCGGTTGGCAGCCGATCAGACGTGAGGACATCAAGCCGGTCAGGGACTGTCTCCTCAAGGAGACCACGGAGCGGATCGACATATTGATCGACCCGAATTTCGACTGCCTCGCGGCCGCTACGGCCGCCGGTCTGTTGATTTGCAGCGACCCCACGCTGGCGCTGGCCAAGACCGAGCTCAATGAAAAGGTCATGGGCGCCATTACCAAGCTAAAGGATAACGAGGCGCGGGACGCCTTTGACGAATTCGAGCGATGGACCCGGGAGCGCGATCGCAAATGCGGCCTGGCGAACAAAGAGAATGTACCGCTGCGGGAGCTTTCGCCCTCGGAAGGGTGCCTTTCCGACTATTTCGCCGGGAAGACAGCGGAAGTTACCGCGGCGAAGGGCGATCCGAAAAAGCTGTTCGGAACGCAACGTACGTCACCCGTGCCGAATGCCGATGCGGTCGACCTGTGCATGGCCCAAATCCATTCGGCGGGCGCGTGCCCGAGTTTCCTCGCCGTTAGTCGCGTGTTTCAAAATGACGGCAAGCAGACCGCCGACAGCGCCGAGGTGATCAGCACCGTCGAAATGGTGGTCGTCTCGCCGTTCACGGCATGCAGTCCGATTGCAACAAGCTGCACCGGCACCTGTTGGGATTTAAAATCCGGAAAACCGAAGTCGACGCCGGGTAGCCGCGAGCAATTCCGGGTTGGCTATCGCGTGCGGATCCAGAAATCGTTTGCCTTCCGGAAAAACGGCAGCGCCTGGCGCTGCAACGCGACCACCATGGAGCCGGTAGAAGCCGGTATTGCCTTGAGTGGGCCGTGAACGTAGCGCACCCGTTCGATCCGAAGACGGAGCCGGCGAAACACTCTCGCGCTTATTTCGCGTGGCGGAAGAACCCACGACACAAGTTTCATTTCGCACCTCGCACCTTTGATTGACGGCCGAGTCTGGCGCGGCATACGATTGCCGGCAGATCCGTCAGAGATCAAAATGGGAGGAACAGATGATACGCCGGACGTATGCCGATTCTGCTCGCCGTTTTTTCCCCGAACCCATCGCCAGACTATCGACGACGCGGCGCATGACACGCAGCGCCGTCGCAGTCGGCGTTGGTCTTGCGATTTCCGGCGGCGTCGCGGTCGCCCAGAAGATGGACAAGGGATCGCCCGATCACATCAAGGCCGCAACTTCGGCCGTCGACGCCAATTTTATCAAGGCTAACACGCCGACTTCAAAGGACTGGCCGACCGTTGGGCTTGATTATGCCGAGACACGTTTTAGCAAGCTCAACCAGATCAACGCCGGCAATGTCAAAAATCTCGGCCTGAAATGGACCTACAATCTTGAATTCAATTCGCGGCGTCGAGGCGACGCCGCTGGTGGTCGACGGCATCATGTATGTGAGCGCGTCGTGGAGCGTGGTTCACGCCATCGACGCCCGCACCGGAAAGCGCATCTGGACATATGATCCCGGCGTCAACCGCGAGATCGGTTACAAGGGCTGTTGCGATGTGGTCAACCGTGGCGTCGCCCTCCACAAGGGCAAGGTCTATGTCGGCGCGTACGACGGACGGCTGGTCGCGATCGATGCCGTCACCGGCAAGAAGGTCTGGGAAAAAGACACCGTCATCGATCACTCGCACTCCTACACCATCACCGGCGCGCCGCGCGTCGTGAAAGGCAAGGTGCTGATCGGCAACGGTGGCGCCGAGTTTGGCGCGCGCGGCTATCTGACCGCCTATGACGCCGAAACCGGCGAGCAGGCGTGGCGCTGGTTTGTGGTGCCGGGCGATCCCTCCAAACCGTTCGAAGACGAATCGATGGAAAAGGCAGCGAAGACCTGGGATCCCGCCGGCAAGTGGTGGCTCAATGGCGGCGGCGGCACACCATGGGATACGATCACCTACGACCCCGATCTGAACCTGATCTACATTGGCACCGGCAACGGCTCGCCGTGGAATCGCAACCTGCGAAGCCCGGCCGGCGGCGACAATCTCTATCTCGCTTCACTCGTGGCACTGAACGCCGATACCGGCAAATATGCCTGGCACTATCAGGAGACGCCCGGCGACAACTGGGACTACACCTCGACGCAGCCGATGATCCTGGCCGATATCAACATCGAGGGGAAACCGCGCAAGGTGATCCTGCATGCACCGAAGAACGGATTCTTCTTCGTCATCGATCGCACCAACGGCAAATTCATCTCGGCCAAGACCTTTGTCGACGTAAATTGGGCGACCGGCTACGACGCCGATGGGCGGCCGATCGAAGTGACAGCGGCGCGCTCGCCGGACCAATCCTTCGACAGCATTCCGGGTCCGTTCGGCGCGCATAATTGGCACCCGATGTCTTACAACCCACAGACCGGACTCGTGTACCTGCCGGCGCATGGCGTGCCGTTGAACCTCACCGGCGAAAAGACCCTGGCGCAGAATGCGGCGGCGCCTTTCAAGTTCGGCGCCACGACCGGCTGGAATGTCGGCTTCACGCTCAACGCGACCCCGCCGAAAAACCTTCCGTTCGGACGGCTGATCGCGTGGGACCCGGTGAAGCAAAAAGAAGCCTGGCACCAGGAATATGTCGCGCCATGGAACGGCGGCACGCTGACGACCGCCGGCAACCTCGTGTTCCAGGGCACGGCCGACGCGCGCTTCATTGCCTACAACGCGACGTCAGGCGAAAAACTCTGGGAGACGCCAACCGGCACCGGCGCGGTCGCGGCGGCCGCGACCTATCTGATCGACGGCGTGCAATATGTGTCGATCGCCGTCGGGTGGGGCGGCGTGTTCGGCATTACCCAACACGTCGCGGACAAGGAAGCGCCGGGCACGGTCTATACGTTTGCCATTGGCGGCAAGGCGCCGCTGCCCGAGTTCACCAAGTATCAACTCGGCAACCTGCTCTCGGGCGTCAAATATGATCCCAAGGACGTTCCCGAGGGTACCGCGCTTTATGTCGAGGCCTGCGCCACCTGCCACGGCGTGCCCGGGGTCGAAAAGGGCGGCAACGTCAAAAATCTTGGCTATGTACCGACCGAAACGATCGCGAACCTGAAAGACATCGTCTTCAAGGGGCCTTTCACGGACAAGGGTATGCCGGACTTCAGCGGCAAGCTGACCGAGGCTGACGTCGTCAAGATCCAGGCCTTTATCCAGGGCACCGCCGACGCCGTGCGTCCCAAGCCCCCGGAACCTGACAAGAAGGCGGACGCGGCGCCGCAGAAGTAACGATAACAAGCACGAGATGCGCGTGAGCTACTGGTGTCTCGCATTCGACATTCGCCTTGTAGGCTTGTGGCCAGATGGGTGGCGAATGTCAAATCCACTCCGCTAATTCGCGCGTATCTCTCAATTTTGGTGCCTTGATTCACCCCACCGCAATGGTTTCCGGTCCATGGTCTGCCGCGACAGTAACCAGGACCGCGCGGCATCATGGCTCCCTATCCAGCAGCCCTCGAGGTGCGAGGGTTAACAAAGCGTTTTGACCGTCCGGCCGTCGATGCGCTCGATCTCACCGTTCGCTCTGGCGAGTTCTATGCCCTGCTCGGCCCAAACGGCGCCGGCAAGACCACGACGCTGCGTATGGTCGCGGGTTTGCTGCAGCCGGATTCCGGTTCCATCGCGATCGCGGGCATCGACGCCCTGAAGGACCCGGTTGCCGCCAAGCAGATCACCGCGTGGGTCTCGGACGAGCCGATGATCTACGACAAGCTGACGCCGCTTGAATATCTGGAATTCGTCGGCGGCCTCTGGGGCGTCGACGCCGCGGTCGCCGAGCGCTCCGCGCGCGATTTGCTCGTCTCGCTCGGTCTTGAAGCGAACATGCACGAACGCTGCGAAGGATTTTCCAAGGGCATGCGCCAGAAGGTCGCGTTGGCCGGCGCCCTGATTCACGACCCGCTCCTGATCATTCTGGACGAACCGTTGACGGGCCTTGATGCCGTGTCCGCCCGCCACGTCAAGGGACTGCTCGCCGAGCGCGTTCGCGCCGGCTGCACCGTCATCCTGACCACGCATATTCTGGAAGTGGCGGAGCGGATGGCGGATCGCATCGGCGTGATCTCATCGGGAAAGCTTATTGCCGAAGGCACGCTGGCCGAGCTTCGGCAACAGAACGGCACAAACGACACCAGTCTCGAAGACGTGTTCATCGCACTCGTCGACTGCGACGCCGCAGCATGACTTCAGTCGCATTGCACTGGTTTGCCAGCCACGAAATCCGGTTGGCGGGACGCGAATGGCTGGCGATGATGACCGGCGGACGGCGCAGACGCCGCCGCGCCGTGATCGTCGGCCTCTTGGTCTTTGGCGCATTGTTGCACATACCCGCTTACGCCGTGATCGGCCCCTACGCGACACTGGCGGCTCCGCTCGACAGGTCGGCGCTGATCGTCATCACCGCGACCATCTTCCTCGCATGGGCCTTGATGCTTTCGCAGGCGATCGAATCCGTGACGCGGGTGTTTTATGCCCGCGCCGATCTCGATCTCATCATGTCCTCGCCGGTCGCGTTGACGAATGTTTTTTCGGTGCGCCTTGCCGCCATCGCGCTCTCGATCACCGCCATGGCGACGCTACTCGCAACTCCCTTCGTGGATGTCCTGATATTCCGCGGCGGCCTACGCTGGCTCGCGGTCTATGGGGTGGTGCTCACCATTGGCCTTAGCGCCGCCGCGGTCGCGATCGCCATCACCGTTCTGCTGTTCCGGACGATCGGCCCGAAACGCACCCGGCTGGCCGCCCAGATCGTTGCCGCCGTGATCGGGGCCGGCTTTGTCATCGCGCTGCAGATTGCGGCGATCATGTCCTACGGAACGCTGTCGCGCTTTGCGTTTCTCACCTCGGACGCCGCCGCCGCATTTGCGCCCGGGCCAGACAGCATGCTCTGGTGGCCGGCTCGCGCGGCACTTGGCGACGGCGAGGCGCTGTTGCTGATGTTGGCATCCGCGCTTCTGCTGCTTGGCGCCGTAATGATCGGCTTTTCGGCGCGCTTTGCCGACACAGCCGTGCGCGCCTCGACGGGCGTCAACTCCGTGCGTGCCAGTTCCCGCAACCGAACGTTCCGGTCCGGATCACGGCAGCAGGCGTTGCGGCGCAAGGAACTGACACTGCTGGCCCGCGATCCCTGGCTGGTGTCGCAAAGCCTGATGCAGTTGCTCTACCTGGTGCCGCCCGCTGTGCTGTTGTGGCGAAGCTTCAACGACAGTTCGGTCGCGATCGTGCTGATCACGCCCGTTATCGTGATGGCGGCGGGACAACTTGCCGGCGGCCTGGGATGGCTCACCATCTCCGGCGAAGACGCGCCCGATCTCGTAACTGCCGCGCCGCTGCCGCCTTCCCGGCTGATCCGGGCGAAGATCGAGGCGGTGCTGCTTGTGATCGGCGCCCTGTTCGCGCCGCTCGTGCTGGTCGTGATGTTTGCCTCGCCCGAGCAGGCCGCCATCACTGCCGCGGGCGTGCTTGTTGCGGCGGCTTCCGCGACCGCCATTCAGCTCTGGTTCCGCGTCCAGGCGCGCCGCAGTCAGTTCCGCCGCCGCCAGACGTCGTCGCGCCTGGCGACCTTCGCGGAAGCCTTTTCGTCGATCGGATGGGCCGCGACCTCGGCCTTGGCGCTTTCGCTTCCCGAGACCGCGCTGGTGACGGGCTTGATAACCATGGCGCTTCTCGCGGCAACCTGGAAATGCAGTCCGCGGCGGGATTAGAGCTCCGAATCCACCAGGCGCACCGCCTCAGCCCAGACATGCGCGATCGCCGCCATGACGGCTTGCGAATTCGGCGCTACACTGATCGTCGCCAAGAACGTCCGGTTGCTTACGCCATGTTGCGCGTCGTTGCTTTCATCTTTTGTTTGTTGGGCCTCCCCGCGTCGCTGGCGGCTGCCCAAGACGCCCCGCGCGGCAGCGAATGCCTTGCGATGGCGCAAACGCCGCCCCGCGCGACGCCAGTGTCGCTGCGTCTGACGGCGGCGAAGGCCGAAGAAGTCACGATCACCTATGCCGGCCATTCGACCTATTACATCGACACCCCCGGCGGCGTGCGGATCGCGACCGATTTCAGCGGGGCCTATACCGCCGGCCGGCTGCCCGATGTCGTCACCATGAATCGGGCGCACAGCACGCATTACTCGCTATTTCCCGATCCGCGCATTGCCCATGTTTTTCACGGCTGGAACGACGATGGCACTCCAGCCCGGATCAACGAGCGCATTGGCGATTTGCTCATTCGCAACGTGACTACCGACATCCGCCGCTATTTCATGGACGATTCCAGCGGGGAAATGATCAAGGACGGCAACTCCATCTTCATCTTCGAGGTCGCCGGTCTTTGCATCGGCCATCTCGGCCACCTGCATCACAAGCTTGACGACAGCCATTTTGCCGCGATCGGCAGGCTCGATATCGTGATGGTCCCGATCGACGGCGCCTATACGATGTCGCTCGATGGCGTCTCCGAGATCACGCGGCGGTTGCGCGCGTCTGTCGTTCTGCCGATGCACCGCTTCGCCACCCCGCTCGACGAGTTCATGCGCCGGATCGGCCAGCAGTTCGCCATCGACGAACGCACCGATCGCAGCGTGACCCTCTCGCGAGAGTCCTTGCCTCAAGCGCCGACCGTGATCATTCTTCGCGGCGTCTAATCATCGAGATTCCGTGGGGAGGAAGTTCATGGTCGCGAGCACCTTGCCGTCTGCCAAGACGGGTCTTTACGCCGATCCACGGCCCGACTGGCTGGCGCAACGCAAAGAAGCCGTGCTTGATCCCACCCGCGTGATTGTCGATCCGCATCACCACTTGTGGGACCGCGGCGGCCAGCGTTACCTGCTTGATGAGATCACCACGGATATCGCCTCCGGCCACAATGTCGTCGCAACGGTCTATGTCGAGGCGCGCTCGATGTACCGCGCCAAGGGGCCGGAATCTTTTCGTCCCGTTGGCGAAGTCGAATTCGCCAACGGCGCCGCGGCGATGAGCGCGAGCGGCGGCTATGGACCCGCCGCGGTCTGCGCCGGCATCGTCGGGCACGTCAGTTTGTTATCGGGCGAAGGTGCACGGCCCGTGCTCGAAGCGGAAATATCCGCAGGCCAGGGCCGCTTCCGCGGCATCCGGCATTCCGTCGCCTGGGATTCCGATCCCAACGTCGCGCACATGTACGCAACGCGGCCGAAAGGATTATTGCTCGATTCCACCTTTCGCAAAGGTTTTGCCTGCCTGGCGCCGCTTGGCCTCAGCTTCGATGCGTGGCTGTTTCACCCGCAGATCGGCGAACTCGCAGACCTCGCCCGCGCCTTTCCGGATACGCAAATCGTGCTCGACCATTGCGGCGGACCGGCCGGGACCGGCCAATACGCCAATCGTCGCGAGGAGATTTTTACGACCTGGAAAGCATCGATCCGCGAGATCGCGAAGTGTCCAAATGTGGCGGTGAAGCTCGGCGGCCTTGCAATGTGCCTGCTCGGCTATGATTTCCACGAACGGGCGATGCCGCCTTCCTCGGAAGAACTGGCGGCGGCGTGGCGACCTTATATAGAGACATGCATCGAGGCGTTCGGACCGGAACGCGCGATGTTCGAGAGCAATTTTCCGCCCGACAAGGGACAGTGCAGCTATCAGGTGATCTTCAACGCCTTCAAACGCATCGCAGCTCCGCTCAGCGAGACGGAGAAGGACGCGCTGTTTTCGAAAACGGCGATGAAGGTCTACCGGTTAAAGCTCGACTAGCGTGGCGGCTCAGGTCGCCAGGCCAGGCGCCGCCCGCCTCTCCGACAAGAACATGACGCGCTTGATCTTGTTGAATGCCCGCGCCGCAAAGCCCAGCACAAAGGGCTGAGTCGTCCGGCAAAAGGCGAGCTTGCGAACGCGGCCCTCGACATGCCACCTGGCATGCGCGCCGTCGCGGAAGAATACGACATCGCCTGGACCATACCGGGTCGGGTGCAGCGTGTCGTTTTCGAGCACGATCGAGCCTTCCAGGATCAGGATGGTTTCGTCGAAATCATAGTACCAGTTGAATTTGCCTTCGCTGCATTCCCAGACGATGGTGGAGGCAAGGCCGTCGGCACTTTTCGACAGCACACTGGATTGCGCGACTGGATTGCCCTCGATGATCCACGACGGCTCGATCGGCCTCGGCGTGAGGTTGACCGCGAGATTAGAGGTTTCGATCAGTACCATTTACGCCCTCTGAACAGAAACATGCGTCGGGCCGTTACCGGCCACGTTCGGGGCGCGAAACTAATAACAATCTTTTAAGCTTTTCTTAGCGGCCTCTGCGACAATCCGCCCGGTGGTGCATCGCATCGGCACAGTTCAGTGGTCGTTCAGGCCCACTCGCCCTTCCGGAATACCGGCACGCGCCGGCCGTCGGCATAAAGTCCGTCGATATCGATCTTGTCCGAGCCGATCATCCAGTCGATGTGGATCAGGCTGGAATTGCCGCCCTGGGCTGCAATCTGTTTCGGCGTCAGGCTGGCGCCATCGAGGAAGCACTTCGAATAGCATTGGCCGAGCGCGATGTGGCAGGCAGCGTTCTCGTCGAACAAGGTGTTGAAGAACAGCAATCCGCTCTTCGAGATCGGTGACGAATGCGGCACCAGCGCCACTTCGCCGAGCCGGCGCGCGCCTTCATCGGTGTCGAGCACCTTGTTGAGAACTTCCTCGCCGCGCGTGGCCTTTGCCTCGACAATACGCCCTTCCTCGAAGCGCACCGCGATGCCCTCGATCAGCGAACCCTGATACGACAGTGGCTTGGTGCTGACGACGTATCCGTCGACGCGTTTCGCGTGCGGCGTGGTGAACACCTCCTCCGTCGGAATGTTCGCGTTGCAGGTAATTCCGTTCTTGGCGGTGGAGCCGCCGCCCTGCCATTCATGTGCGTCGGCGAGCCCGACCGTGAGGTCGGTACCGGGGCCTGAAAAATGCAGCGCGCCGAATCGTCGCTCGTTCAGCCACGTTCTCCGGCCGCGCAATACCTCGTTATGCGCCTGCCAATTCGCGACCGCGTCTTCTCTATCAACTCTTGACGCAGAAAAGATCGCGTTTGCCAGTCTGGCGACTGCAGCATCTTCGTCATCCCCAGGGAACACGAGCTTCGCCCATGACGGTGATGGATAGGCAATGATGTTCCAGTTGATATCGAAATTGACGATTCGCTCCAGGGCCGGCTTGTAAGCGATCGAGTTGGCTTTGCTGGCACGCGCGACCTTTGCCGGGTCTTCGCCCGACAGAAGCATCGGATTGTCGGCAACGATGGCAAGCCGCGCCGTATTGGCAGCAAACGCTTTCGACATTCCCTCATAGAGCCAGCTGGCCGAGCGGTCGAAACCTTCGTCCTGTCCATACCTGTAGCGTAGCAAAGTGATTGCTTCATCCGACAGGATCGGAGTCACAAGACCGGCGCCGGCCTTGTAGGCATGTTCGGCGACCTTGCGGACCAACGGCAATGCGACCGTGGGCGCCGTCACCAGAAGATCCTGTCCACGCTCGAGCCGCAGCCCGACCTTGATCGCGACCTCCGCCAGCCGGTCCAGCTTGACGGGATCGATCGGTGTCGCGGAGCCGGATTGTGAAGCATTCATGTTGGATCGCCTATCGTTTTGCCGGTTCATCATAGCCACTTTTGCGGGTAGCCGCAGCTACAATACCGCCGCGGCTCCGACATCAAGCACATACGATATGCATCCATGCACGAAGGTCGAGTGACGATCAGTTGAACGGGGGTGGATCAGCGCGAAATTTCTTCCAAACGCAAATTTCGCGTTTCGATCATACGGGTTGCGGCAATCAGTCCCACAATGGCCACGGCCGCGAACATCAGAAAAACCGAATCGATGCCGCCGCCTTTGCCGATCATGAAGCCGATAAGTGTCGGCCCGATCGCGGAAGCGATCCGGAGCCAGGACGTCGCAACCCCGGTTCCGACCGCGCGCATCCGGGTCGGATAGATTTCCGGTGTATAGAGATAGACGACGGCGGCGATCGATCCGATCAGCCCGTAGCTGATCGTGCCGAGCACGATGAGCCACGAGACGTCCTGTGTGCCGCCAAGCCCCAGGATGCCAAGCGTTACCGCGCCCAAGCCGAAAGCACCCATCATCCAGTATTTGCGGCCGGTGCGGTCGATCACCAGCGCACAAATCAAGACCAGCACCACCTGAGCAACGTTGGTCAATGAGGCCGCGCGCAACGCCTGGGAAAGAGGAAGATGATAGACAGTAGTGTAAAGCGTCGGCATCCAGTTGTTGAGACCGTTCGCAACGAGATAGGTCGAAGCCCACAACACCCAGGCAATCAACGTGCGTCCGCGATAGGCGGGCGAGAGCAATTCGCTCCATTTGCTGCGCGACCGCTGTGACACCTCGACCTGCGCCGGCAAAACCTCAGGCTGCGGCGCTACGCTGGATTTGTCCGACGCTTCTTCCAAGCGGCGGATAACCGCCTCGGCCGCGGCAAGCCGGCCCTTGCCGATCAGCCAGCGCGGCGATTCCGGCAGCCGCAGCAGCATCAGCGCGATAATGAGGCCGGGGATACCGCCGATCAGGAACATGATCTGCCATCCCATCAGCGGCACCAGCACCGCGCCGACTTGGCCCGTGACCATCAGCCCGATCGGGAAGATCATTTCATAAAGCATGAAGAAACGGCCACGGCCGTGGGCCTTCGACAACTCGCTGATATAGGTCGCGGCGACAGGCATTTCGCCGCCGACACCAATGCCCTGGATGAATCTGAAAAAAAACAGACTATTGAAGCTCCACGCGGTTGCGCATGCCAAACTCATGACCGCGTAAATGGCTGTGGCCGCCGCCGCGCAGGGAATGCGGCCGTAACGTTCGGCGCCCCAGCTGAATGCCAACGCACCGACGATCTGACCGACATAGCTCGCGCCGATCAGAATGCCGATTTCCGGTGGCGTGATATGCCAGAGCGGTACCAGAATCGGCAGCACGAACGCGATCGACAGCGCGTTGAAGGCGTCGAAGAAGGTCGCGCTTCCCATCACGACCCGAGCAATCACGAACCAGCGCGACGCCGGCACCTGCTCCATGCGCGCAATCAATCGGGCCGAGGCTTGCTCGGTATCGAAATCGGACGGCGACGAAGATGCTGCGGAAGCCTCGGACGGCGACGTAGCGCTCACAACTGACAAGGCGTCCTCCGCTCTTTCCTGCTTTTTAGAGCCGCTTCGAGCGGCCCGTTGTTTGTCGATCAATCAACCGCCGTGAACACGTGCGACCAGCTCCAGAATTTTTTCGGCAATCACCGCAGGACATTCGATCGGCGTCAAATGGCGAACCTTTGGCAGCACCGATAACGTTGCGTGCGGCACTGCCTTTTGGATCTGTTCCGACATCGCAACCGGCGTAGCGTAATCCTCTTCGCCGACGATCACGCTCAGCGGTGCGCGCAAGCTCGCCTGGTAGTGGCGCAGATCGGCGTCACCGAGCATTTCGCAGGTTGCCTGATAGCAATTGACATCGTTGGCGAGGAACACGTCCAGATGCTTGCGGACCACGTCCGCATGGGCTTCTCGAAAAGCATCGCTAACCCAACGCGTCGCCTGAAAAGCCGACAGCGCCGCCAGTCCCTTGGCCGTGGCGGTCGCGGCGCGCTCGCGCCAGTCTTTCGGCGCGGTCGGGCCGTAACAGGCCGTGCTGTCGATCACCGTGAGTGCCTGCGTGCGATCGGGATAAACGCCGGCAAAGGCTTGCGCGACGCAGCCCCCCATCGAGCAGCCGGCAACGGCGGCGCGCGGCCATTTCACCCGGTCGAGCAGGTTTGCGAGATCGCCGGCAAAGAGTTCTGGCGTGTAGGTCACCTGGGCCTTGTCGGATTTTCCATGGCCACGGCAATCGTAAGTCAGGACATCCGCATGAGGCGTGAGCAACGGCACGACGCCGTCCCAAAAGCTGCGATCAAGCGCCAGCGAATGGATCAAAGCAATGCGCGGACGCGCGCTTCCGGGAATTCCTTCCGCTGCATGCAGCGTGTAAGCAATCGAAGCCCCGTCCGCTGCGGATACGGCTCCCGACGTCGACGTCACGGCACGGCTCATGCGGCGGCCGGCTTTGGCGCGGAGCCCGGCGTCGGAGCCGGTTGATCCAGCGATATATTCCAGGCGTCGTAACCATAGAGCCAGCTCGGATCGTCGTTGCCGCCGCTCATCCAGGTATTGGCGCTGGAGATTTCCTGGATTTTAGAGGTGCGCGGCTTGCGGTGCGCCTCAAAGCGTTTGAACGCTGCTTCGATCCCATCGACGTCCACGCCCTTGAGGCAGCGCGCGAGCACGGCGGCATCCTCGATCGAAGTTGCCGCGCCTTGCGCCATATAAGGTGTCATCGGATGACAGGCGTCACCGATCAGGACCACCCTGTCCTGGCTCCAGGTCGGCAGCGGATCACGCTCGAGGATCGCCCATTTGTGACAATCCGGACAGGCATCGAGCACCATCCGCACCTCGGCATGAAAGCCGGCATAGGCCTTGCGCAGTTCGTGCACGTCGCCCTTCGCCGACCATGATTCCTTGGTCATCCAGTCGGCCGGCTCCGGCACACTGGTGACGAAATAAAGCTGACTGCGATCTTTAGTGGTGTAATAGATCACGATGTGACGATCTTCGCCCCACCACTTGACGCGCGAACGCGATATCTCCTGCGACAACCGGCTGGAGTCGAACACCGCGCGATAGGCGATGCGGCCGCGGTGAAGCGGCCTGTCGGGTCCGATGATGATATCGCGTACCACCGAGTGAACCCCGTCGGCGCCAATCACCGCGTCGGCCTTCGCCGTCGTTGCGTCGGCAAAGAACAGCGTAACCGGGCCGCCATTCTGTTCGAGCCGAACCAGCTTCTTGTTCAGGTGAATGATCTCGGGAGGCACGATCGAAGTCAGCGCTTCGTGCAGATCGGCACGGTGCATGCAAAGGAAGGGCGCGCCGTAAAGATCTTCCGGCATCGGCAATTCGCGTTTCACCTCGCCGGTATCGCCGACGCGGTTGAGGTGGGAGTAGGGCGCGAACGCGCGCTGGCGTAACCTGTCCTCGACCCCGATGCCGCGCAGAACCTTCATCGAATTCGGCAGCATCTGAATGCCCGCGCCAATCCGGCCGAACTGATGTGCCTGCTCGAAGACCTCGACCTCGATGCCTGCCTGACGAAGCGTGCCGGCCGCGGCCATGCCGCCCATGCCGGCGCCGATGATTGCGATTTTGGGAGAAGTCATGCCCTTGCCGCTCCGTGGGTTTGAAGGTCCCAATCAAAAGGACCTTCGCGGTCTTGGGTGCTGCGCTCATTCAACGCAGCGCCGTTATGGACTCTCCATATCGCGCCTCGCCTTCCGGATCAATCTGGGTTGGGGCATGGGAGGTTCCCCAAGCGAAGCAACCGCCCAAAGGGCGGTTGCGCGATCCAGATCGTCACTTGAGCTGTGGTGGGGCGTGCCGCGTTATTTCGACGCGACGGTCGCAATGCGCTGCCATTCGTCCATCTGAATCCGGGCCACGAGCTTGTAACTGCCGTCGGTGGGACGAAAGACCGAGGTTTCGCCTTCCTTGACGTCAAACCAGTCCTTGCCGAGCGCGGCAACGATGTTCGGCTGATGTGTAACGAGGACCGTATTGGTGTGATCCGTCGGCGCCACAGTCAGCATCTTGCGGAACGCCTCGCTGCGCCGGTTGTTTTCGTTCGGCGTGACGATCAACCCGCCCTCGGTCAGGTCCACGATCTTCTCGACGTTCTGGAAACCCGCAATGACGGCCGTCTCGTACGCGCGATTATATTTGCTGGTATAGACCTTGCCGATCGGAATACCCGCGAGACGTACCGCATCGCCGAATGCCTTCGCCAACGCCTTGCCCTTGTCGTTCAGGTTACGCTGCGCGGCGATGTTGTCGAAGTTGAGCGGATCGGTATCGGCCTGGTCCGGAAACGTCGCGCCGTGACGAACGACCAGAACGAGACCGCCGGCGCGCAAAGCCTGCGCGATATCCTTGTCGTCGGCACGGGCGGCCGGCGCAGCCACGACAAACGTGGCGAAGAGACCGACCGAAGCAACAAGGGCGGCAATCGATTTTGAAATGGTAAACATCATCTATACTCCTTTTCAGATTTTCTGATCGAACCCATCCACTCCAAGGACTTCCGAAGCGCCGATTTTATTCCGCGTTATTTTTCGCCATCACCGGCTTCAGTTTTGTGTGCGTCGATATCAGCGGCAGCATCCGGTTCAGCACACCATCCCGCAGTACCAGTCGATGAAACAACGCCGCACCGGCATGGAGGCCAATGAGAGCAATCAGCGCCTTGGCGCCAAAAGCGTGGGCCTCGACAAAAATGCTTCGCAACGCCGGATCCGGTTCCAGCAATGCCGGAAGGCGCCAGAATAACAAATCGAAAGGTTGGCCGCGCAGCATAACTCTGGCTAACCCGGTGATCGGCAGCGCCAGCAGCAGAAGGTAGAGGCCGTATTCATTGGCCTTCGCGGCGATTTGCTGCAACTTCGGCATGCTCGACGGAAACGGCGGCAGATAGGCGAAATGGCGCCGCCAAAGCAGACGCATCACCGTGACGAACCAGGTCAGTACGCCTGTCGAGCGGTGCAGCGACAACAATGGCGCCGCAAGACCGCTGTGATGACCAACGGCCTCATGCGCCCAGATGCTTGCGAACTGAACCACGATCAGCAGTACCGTCAACCAGTGAAACACGATGCTGCCCTGCTCGAAGCGACCGTCGCGGCGCGGCATGTCGATGGTGATTATTTTCGCCGATTCTAAATTCTTTGTCATGTCGATCCACTCTCCGGTTGCTCGCTGCACCCATTCGGTGCCGAGAAAGACCAGAGCGATCGCGGATTTATTCCTCCAGCTTTTGCTTAAGAAATGCGCGCTTGACGATCACGGCAGGAGAGAACCGGTCGGATACACGCGATCACAACATGATGATGTCGTTGCGGCGACGCTCGGCCGCCTTCGCCACGGCCTCTGTCCTGGTACGCGCACCGAGCTTGCGAAACAGCGATTCAACATGAAATTTTACCGTGTGCAGCGAAATATCAAGGCGCCGCGCAATGGCTTTGTTGGTGAGCCCCTCCGCCAGCGCCGCCAGCACTTCGAGTTCGCGCGGCGTCAGCAACGCATGAACTTCGCTTTCACGCATGACGCCAAAACCGCTGTCGCGCGGCGGCGGCGAGCGAACGATCAGGCCCGCGGCGACCGCACGAATAGCCGCATCGATCTGGCGAGCATCGGCGTCACGCGGCAATGCGCCAGGCAGGCGGTCGTCGATGATGCCAAGCCCCACGACGCTGCGAGCCTCGTCCGGCGGACGGTTGCCGTCGGCCAGCACGATATCTGCCTCGTCGCGCAGGTCGACAACGACGTGGCCGGCTTCGACGACCATCTTGCACAGCGCGCTGCGGCGAAGCGGATCAGCCGCGTAGATCGCTACTCGCAGCCGCTGAACCAAATCGATCTCTCTAGCCGCTTCGCTCACGCAGCCCGCCGTTCCGCGATGGTGGTCTGGACCGTGATGATAGCGCCGCCCCGGATCACGCGAACATCGGCCTTGCGTCCGATACTATCGCCGCCGAAATAGCGCGCAATCTTTCGAAAACGACTGGCCGCGATGCCGTCGACACTGAGGATGATATCGCCGGCCACGATTCCCGCTTGCGCGGCCGGGCCATTCTCCACGACCGACATCACCATCATCCCGCTCGAATGATCGGCGCTCTCGCGCAACGCGTCTGGCACGGCGACGGCGTGCAGCGCGACACCAAGCCAACCGCGCGCGACATGACCATCGCTGACGAGTTGCGGGACCACGCGCGCAAGGGTCGCGTACGGAATAACGATGACCTGGCCGCGCGGCCCGAAAGTCGACATGCCGAGAAGACCGCCTGCGGCATCGAAGACGGGGCCGCCTTCTTCGCGAGAGGCAAGTTGAATATCCAGCACAATGCGCCGGTCAATCAGGCCGCCCCTGCGGGAATGCCATTCACCCGAGACGAGGTTGACCGCGCCAAAGCGCGCGCTGGCGCCCCCGGTACCATCGGCGCCGATCGCCAGAGCGAGCGCACCGACGTGAGGCTCCGCCGCGGTGAAGGCCGACGCGACGATCTTCTCGGCAGTCTTTAAAATTGCGATGTTGGTGCTGGCGTCGCGCCCGGCAAGCTTGGCTGCAACCGTTGAGCCACCAGCCACAACCAGCTCAAAGTCGTCGCCACGCGGCAGCGCTTGTTCGGAAACGACGATGACGCCCGGCTGCCACGCCGTTCCGGTGAGATGCCTGCCCTCGCCGAGGCTGATAGCAACGACTGCGGTCTTGGCGGCTTCTGCACGCGCGGACATCGCAACCGATAACTGACTGAGCACGTCGGATGAAAACGGCCCTGACGAAGAAGGCTCTGACGAGGAAGACTTTGACGAGGACGACATGGGCTACTCCTATCCAGGAAGATAGGAACGAATTTGCGTAAATGCAGTGCTCCAGACTATCGGCCGGAAGGCCGGGATGGTCCCGGCCGTTTGACCGGGCAACAAGGCCCGGCCAAATCCTGTCGTACGCGACTGATCGCTTAGCCGCTGCCGTTGGTTCGTGGCGCTGCCTTCGGCGCCTCTTCCTTCAGCCGCGCCAGCGCATCCGGCATCATCTGCCCGAACATCGAACTCAGCATCGCCGTTGGAATGAGGCCCGCGCCATTGTTATTCTCTTGGCCTTGTCCACCGGACATCAGGAATTGCGGAACGAGCGGCTGGTTGATCTTGGTCAGCGCGTCGGCGAACCGCGAGAAGTTCTGCTCAGCCAGCCGGAACTCCGGACCGCCATAAGCATCGACGGCGAGCTTGGTGGCCTGCGCGTTCGCGGTACCCACCGCCAGCACACGATCGGCCTCGCCCTGGCCTTCGAGCCGCGACTGCTCGCCGACGGCGGCCGCCGTCACCTTGCGGGTCTCGGCATCCTTTGTCGCGCGGGCGAGCGCCGCGGCGCCCTCGTTCTCGTTGACCTTTACCTGAATCAGCGACTGCGTCAGCGCCGATTGCGCCGCAGCCGTCGCCTTGGCTTCGTTCAACGTGCGCTCCTGCACGGCAGCCCGCTCCTGCTCCTGATAGGTCTCCACCTGCTCGCGGGCGATCTGGCGCGAGCGCAACTGAATCAGGATGTTCTCGATCGTATGATCGCCGGCCGGCGCGCGCGGCGTGCCGATCAGGACCTCCTGAAGGTCCAGCGAGTAAGATTCGAACTTCGCTTTCATCTCGGCGGCGGATTCTTCCTGGATCGCCGCGCGGTTTTGCAGGAGTTCGATCAGCGTCATCTTCTGCGCGATGTTCTTGAAGAACGCGCTGACCATCGGATCGAGCGTCTGTTCGACGAGCTTCTTCACGTCGCCGAAACGCTGGATGATCATCGGCGCTTTCTTGTAGTCGATGTGCATGACTACGGAGAGCGGCAATGTAGGCTCGAACGCGTCCTTTGTGATCAGCGAGATCTCCGACAGATTCTCGTCGAGCTTCATCGCGCCGACTTCGCCGCGTACCCATTTCAGGATGAAGTTGACGGTCGGAATGATCTCGATCTTGCCGGCATAGGTGTTGAAGGCGTATTTGCCGGGCAAAAGCGGATCCTTCCAGACGCCTCGGCTGCCGTTCAGCACCAGTTCGCCGTGGCGATATTGATCGCCCGAGACATCGTCGGTCCTGGGTCCGGTATAGAAAATGACCACGCCGACATTACCGACGGGGATTACCGTCTTCGGCACCGACTCGACAGTCGCAAACAGCCGGTTGATGTACCAGGTACCTTCGACGATGACCTGCAACTGGCGGCCGCGATAGCCGCCCGCCCTCAGGAAGTTTTCCGGCTCCTGAAAGTTGTTGTGGAAGGTGCCTTGGTCGCGCAGATCGATTCCAACCTCGGGCGCGATGATTTCACCCGGCGGCAGCGACGGGCCATCGTGCACCGTCACGACGCCGACGAGATCCTGATTTGCGGCCAGAATAACCGGCGTAAATCCCCAGCGTTCGCTGATGGTCAATTGCATGCCGTCGAGAACGGCGCGCTCCTGCGAGCTCAAGGCATGCCCGTAGACGCGCTCATCCGTAATGATCGCAAATTGAGTGGTGTTGATCGAGTAGGTACCTTCACGGAGAATTTTCCGCTGCGGACCTTTTTCGCCGCCAGCGAGCAAAAATTTTCGCGCGTCCTGAAAATCCGACTTGTCTTCGGTGTCGTTGGCGCCGAGCACCTGCGACGCGCCGAGCGCTGCGCCGTCGCGCGCAAACACATAGGCGATCTTGCCCTGTCCGACCGTGACCAGGTCCGATTTGTGGATCCGGTACATGAACGGGAAAAACACATGCACGCCGCCACGCAGTACTTCAGGCTCGTAACCGGCTTCGCCATTCAAGGCGATAAAGCCATCTTTGATCGATCCCTTGGTCGACCACAATTTCTCGACGATACCGACCTGGTTGTTCGATATGTAACGAAAAATATTGGCGATACGCAGCAAGATGAGAAGGCCGACCGCTGCCGCAACCCACACAGCGATATGGGTAACATCAGCACCCAGATTATAGACGTCCATTTGACATCTCCATTGCCTGCAATCGATCCATTCGATTTATCATCGTCACAGCTCTAAATTGCAGGGCTGCAAATGTGGCCGTGTGCCGGCGGCTCCACAAGATATGAGTACCGGCACGCTTCGAATAATCTTTAGTCGTATCGATTGTGACGAAAGTCCTTAACGGCCTGGATTCATAGATAACCATGACAAACCATGACACGACGAATCGGACTTCCGGTAGCCCGCTATTGCGCTCGCGCGACAGTTGCAACTGACTTGCACAATCGTTCGCGCGCCAACGCAAGCCGCGTTCGGCCGAAAGCCTGATCTCATTGCCGGTTGGTCGACCCAACATCGATGTGGGTTCATGTCGGATAAACGAGACGCGCGCGATTCTTCGTTCGGTTTGATCGCTCGGCGCAGCGCCACACATTCTCGCGACGCCAATAGCGTTTTTGCGAGTTCATGTCCCTCAAAATGAAGAGGGCGCAGGGAATGCCGGGCGCCAGGCGCACCCGCAGCTCCGCGTGCAAGAGTAAAAAGCACGCAGATAAGTCCACCGCAGGTTCGCCGGTTCACGCCGGCATTCCCTGCGCGATGGTTTTACGGTTTCCTTCGTACTCTCTCTGGCGATCGGGCTTTTTTGTCACCATCCCGGCGCGATGCAAAGCATCATCGCCAGTTAACGCCAGCGTCGAGGCGTCTACTGCCCGCTTTCCGAAGTTCGTGCCGTCATCCGCGGCACCGCTTTCACGAACTTCAGAAAGCCAAGGGCAGTAGCAAATCTGGGATTGCGGTGCCGCTTTCGATTTTGAAGTTCCTGAACGAATTCGCGTCGCACTCCGTAGGAACTTCAAAATCGGCGGCGCTGCTACCACACGACTTCGCCGTCCGCTCCGCTGTCGCCCGTCTTGCGGCACCGTCGCGTCCATCGCATCCATGCCCAACGTTCGTGACGATCGCGAAACGTCCCTCTTGATCGGGCACAGGACGCGCGGCTTCTAAAGGTGATTTGCCCGACGGCACAAGCAGAATTTGGGTGGCACTGACAAACCACTTCGTTCTCGAAAAGGGAAATCAGACCCGAGATGGCCGAGGTCCGCTAAGGGCCACACGCTGACTAACGCGCGGGCGACAGAATTCGATTTCCGCTTCGTCGTCTACCATTCCGAATTTATCGGCATGCGCCCAGTTCAACTTGCGGGACGGCGCACGCTCGGCACGAACTGCACGAAAACGCCCTTGATCCGGGCTTCCGGAGTCAAATCACCCACAGGCCTCTGGTCCAGCGACGGAGCATCCGCATCGACATCGGCGCTGGACGCACGACCGGTCATCAAGTCCTTTGCGAGAAAGCGCTCAGCCGGGATTGTTGCGCCCAGCCAGGACTTGGGGGCAATCGTAAATTCGCGGTAACCATCGTCCGCGCCCAGAAAAATATGACTAAGAAATAGCAACGCAGTCAGCGCCGGCACCGCAATGGCCGTCTCTTTTGCAATGGACATTTTTACGCCCCTCCAGCAGCAAATGCACGATGGGGCGCCTGCTATAAACACCGGCCTAAGCACGGCGTGCGAGATGCGTTAGCGGTTACTCGCCGGTTAGCGATGAGCGGACATTTTGCCTAATCAGCTAAAGCTCAAGAACAAAGCAGCTATCCTGAACTTGTCGCTCAATTTCCCGGAAGATCGTGAATCTCGTGGAAATATAGATCCTTCCAGGTCTCCGGGCTTGCCTTGATCGAACCGACTTGATGCATGAACCTTGCGAAGGTCATGTTGGCCTGCGGCGTCTGTGTCCAGGTCACATCCTTGCCGCCGATGATTCCCGCGATGAGATCGGGGTTGAGCTTGGAGTTGTTACCTTTGATCCAGGTTTCAGCGGCGCCCCTCGGATCCGCGGCAATGATGCTGGTGGCTTCCTTCACAGCGTCGAGGAAGGCGCCGTAGAGCTCTGGATTGTCCTTGTGGAAGCGCGACGTCGTCCACGCCAACGAGAAAGTATGCGGGCCGATGACCTCAAAAGAAGACAGCACTGTGTGGATGCTTCCCAACTGAAGTTGCTGGGATTGGAACGGCGGCACGCTGAAGACGGCGGTGATACCCCCCGATCCGCTCATCAGCGCAATAGTGGAATCGGGCGGCGGCATCGAAACTGTCAGCGGGTCGAGCTTGGAGAAATTCTTCTCGCCGAAGATCTTGGCTGCCGCCATTTGCAGTACGACCGCCTGGACCGAGACTTTCACCGAGGGCAGCGCAATGCGGTCGTTGTCGCCAAAGTTGGCGATCGTCTTGACCGCTTCGCGATTTGTGTTGAGCAGGAACGGCTGCGCGCTCAACGTGCAGATGCCCTTGACTTCGAAGGCGGTCCCCCTGGTTTTGTCCCACAGCGTAATCAGGCCCGGCACGCCACCTGCGACAACATCGGCTGAATTGGAAAGCAGCGCCTCGTTCATGGTTGATGGGCCATTGAAGCGCATCCAGCTCACCTTGGCATCGCCAAGGCCGCGTTGCCGTGCGTGCTTTTCGATCAACTGATCGCGCTTCATGATATTGAACTGCAAATAACCCAGCGAGAACTGCTCCGCGATGCGAATTTCAGACGCTTGCGATGTTGAAAACGACGTCAATACAACGCAGGTCAACAACAGCAACGTGAGAATCGGCCTGGCCCTCATGGTCTCCTCCCTTTTTGCGGCAGGTCGCGCTGTTTGGCGCACATCCGCAAATTTACGGCTGTTGCTGGAATCACCGGGTGGGAACAAGTTGCCGGGAAGCCACAGACCGCGGCGTAATCGTATCATCGACGTCATCGACGTAGAAGCACTTCGGCTGACGGCCTATTGGTGATCCGACCAATGCGGATCGCCGATCCGGAAAAATGGATTCTCTTAAATATGAATTTAGAACATCGACGGCTCGACAGCGCGGATCAGGAGCATGCGGTTCAGATCGATCTCGTGGTTGAAAGCGGAGTGAGCCAGCGGCCAGCGAGCGCTCTCGGATTCAAGGAAAACGAATTTGTCGTGTACCCAGCCCACGGCGTCGGTCAAATAACAGCGATCGAGGTTCAGAACGTTGCGGGGACCAGCCTGGAATTCTTCGTCATCTATTTTACGAAAACCAAGATGATGGCGCGTGTTCCGACACAAAAGGTGGCCAGCATCGGAATACGCAAGCTGTCCGGTAACGCCGCTATCGCGCAAGCGCGGCAGACCTTGGTCCAATCGGCCCGAAAGGCACGGGGCAATTGGGCTCAATTGACCAAAGAATACGAAGCCAAGATCAAATCGGGCGAGATCGCTGCATTGGCGGAGGTGCTCCGCGATCTGCATCGGCGCAACACCACGACTGAGCAAAGCTATAGCGAACGGCAGCTTTATGCGGTGGCGCTCGGTCGGTTGTCGGCGGAAGTAGCTATCGTGGAGCGTATCACCGAAGAAGAAGCTACATCGGGGATTGAGAGCTTGTTGAAGAGCGGAGCCGGCAAAGCAGCTTGAGCTGCTATTCCAACTTCACGCCGACGGCCTTGATGATCGGGCCGAAGCGTTCGATATCGGACGCGATGAGCCGCCGCAGCGGCTCCGCGCCGATCTGGTCGGGTCGGGGCACATCGGCCGCGAGTTCGGCGAAGCGCCGCCGCAGGTCTGGATCTGCGAGCGCTGTCCTGAGCGAGGATTCAAGGCGTTCGAGAACTGGCCGCGGGGTGGCAGCCGGCGCGGCGATCGCGTTCCAGACCGTCAGGTCGAACGCGGGCACGCCGGCCTCGGCGAAAGTCGGCACGTCGGGAATCTGGGCGAGGCGACCAGTGCTCGAGGTCGCAATCGCCGTGACGTTGCCGCCGGTGTGCATCGGAATCATGGTGACGGTCTGGTCGATCACGGCGTCGATCGTGCCGGCGACGAGATCGTTGATCGCGGGGCCGGAGCCCCGGTAGGGGATGTCGTGGGCCTGAGTACCCGTCACATACAGGAAGGTGATGGCGGCAAGATGGGTGGTCGTGCCCGGCCCCGCATGGCCGAAATTGAGGGCACCGGGTTTCGCCTTCAGCGCCGCGATCAAGCCGGCCATGTCATGTATGCCGCTCTTCTTGCTCACCGACAGAACCATCGGCACGATCGCGACAAGACCGACCGGTGCGAGATCCTGGCGAGGATCGAAGCCGAGGTTCGGGAAAAGCCAGAAATTCGCGGCCAGCGAGCCCATATTGCCAAAGATCAGCGTGTAGCCGTCGGCATCGGAGCGGACCACGCGGCGGGTCCCGACCGTCGCGCCGCCGCCGGTGATGTTCTCGACGACGACAGACTGGCCGAGGTCTTCGCCCATGCGCCTGGCGACGATCCGGGCCAGCACATCCGTCGTGCCCCCGGCCGCTGCTGCAACAACGAGTGTGAGCGAGCGGTTCGGGAAGCTCTCGGCCGCAGCACTGTGCGCGGACAAAACAACAACCGCGATTGCGGCGATCACTGACCTCATCATTGTCTCCCCGGTGATGCCTGACGGCATCAGCCCACCATACCGCTAACTTCGCGACGCCACAGGCAATTTAATGCCAATTGAAACTCGCTCTCAACGCAATGTCCGTTTTGAATCAAACGACGACGATCCTCTCAGATGACGAAGAAGCCGTGGGTGCCGTCGCGCCGGAGCTGTTCGACGAGACCATATTCCCAGTCGAGATAGGCCTGCATCGCCTCTCGCGACGCCTCGGTGCCTTCATACGGACGCCGATAGCGATGCTGCGGGTCGGGCTTCGGCACGACTTTCGGCGCTCCGGCTTCGAGAGCACCGTCGTAGCCGCCGTCGAGCACGTAGACTTCGAACGCCATCTGCGCGAGCCAGGACGCCGTCATGTCGGCGCGGACGCCTTTGTCATCGCTCAGCAGAATGCGCGCGCCGCGCACCGGCGCCGCCATGTCGACTTCCTGCACGAGCTGGCCGCCCGGATAGTGACGAAATCCGCGAATATGCCCGTCGGCATGCTCTTCCACGGTGCGAACGTCGAAGCGATAGAGCGTGCGGGTGGTGTCCGCTTCCAACGCCGCCGCCTCGCGCGGGTTCAGATGTTTGACGCCGGCGCGATAGGCAACCTCGCGAGCTCTATCTTTCGCGCTTTCGGACGCGCCAACTCCGCCATGCCGGTTCGAGCCATGCTCGAGCTTTTGATTCGCCAGCGTCCAGCCGATCGTGCCGTTGCGCAGCGCGACCACTTTGTTGGCGATGCCGGCATTGATCAGCGATTGGGTGCCGATGATCGACCGGGTGCGGCCGGCGCAATTGACGACGATGGTGGTGTCGGGATTGGGCGCGACGTGGCCAGCACGAAGCACCAGCTCCGCGCCGGGCACGCTGACCGAGCCTGGAATATTCATCGTCGTGTATTCGTCGGTCCGTCGGACGTCGAGGAGCCTGATATCCGCATCACTGGCGATCAGCGCGGCGACTTCTTCAGCCGATAAAGATGGCGTGTGGCGGCGGGACTCGACCAGTTCGCCGAACGCCTTGGCGTAGGAATTGACGTCGATGAAAATCTCGAAGCCCGCTCGCCGCCAGCCTTCCAGCCCGCCTTCGAGCTGGCGAATGTTGGTGTAGCCGAGGGCGGCGAAGCGATCCGCCGCCTCTGCAACAATGGCCTCGCCGGCATCGGTGAGCATGATCGGCACATCCTTGCGCGGCAATCGCGCCTCGGCTTCAAGCTCAATACGGCCCGCCGCCATGTTCGCCGCGAACAAGGGATGGCCGGTGGCATAGGCAGCCTCATGGCGTAGGTCGAGCAGCGCGATTTCCTCGCGCAGCAACAACATCTTGCGGATTTCTGATGGGGTGACGGCGGGGATGTTCATCGCGATGTAGCTGGTGGAACAGGGGCTTAGCCTTGCACGGTCGCGCCGGACATTTCAACAGCGAGCGGCACGAGGCCCCGAGATGTTGTTCCCCGGCGGGGCGGAACTTTGCTTTAAGAGACACGTTTAGTTCAGTTAAATCAGCGCCTTTCCAGAAAAACGGGGGAAATTGCGTGGAGCGTACGGATCGGTTCGAGGCCTCGAAATCAAGCGAAGGCCGCTTCCGTATGCTGATCGACGCGATCACCGATTGCGCGATCTACATGCTCGATCCCGACGGGACCGTCACCACCTGGAATCCCGGAGCGAAGCGCTTCAAGGGTTACGACGAATCCGAAATCATCGGCGAGAATTTCTCGCGCTTTTATACAGAGGAGGACCGCAAGGCGGGGCTTCCACGATTTGCCCTCGAAACCGCTCAACGCGAGGGAAGGTTCGAAAACGAAGGCTGGCGAGTCCGCAAGGACGGCAGCCGGTTCTGGGCTTCCGTCATCATCGACCCGATACGCGACAACTCCGGCAGATTGATCGCGTTTGCCAAAGTCACGCGCGATCTGACGGAGCGGCAGAATGCCGAAACCACCTTGCGCGAAAGTCAGGAACAATTTCGGCTCCTGGTGCAGGGCGTCACCGACTACGCCATCTATATGCTGAGCCCCGAAGGCTATGTTTCGAGCTGGAATTCCGGCGCGGAGCGGATCAAGGGATATGCGCCAGAGGAAATCATCGGCCAACATTTCTCCCGTTTCTACACCGAGGACGATCGACGAGCCGGTTTGCCACGAACCGCACTCGAGATTGCCGGGCGGGAGGGACGATTTGAGAAAGAGGGTTCGCGCGTTCGCAAGGATGGTACGCAATTCTTTGCACATGTCATCATCGACGCGATTTACAACCCGGACGGATCGCTGCTCGGCTTCGCGAAAATCACCCGCGACATCACCGAACGAACGAATGCGGCGCGCGCGCTGGAGAAAACCAGGGAAGAACTGCTGCAATCGCAGAAAATGGAAGCCATCGGACATCTGACCGGCGGCGTTGCTCACGATTTCAACAATCTGCTGATGGCCATTCAAGGCAGCCTCGAGCTCTTGCAGCGACGACTGCCCGGCGATCCGAAAGTGACACGGCTGATCGACAATGCGCTTCAGGGAACCCGACGTGGCTCCGCATTGACCCAGCGCATGCTGGCCTTTGCGCGGCGTCAAGAACTCCAGCTGATGCCGCTCGACGTGCGCGACGTAGTGGAGCAGATGACGAACCTCCTGCAAAGCTCGCTCGGCCCGTCGATCCGGGTTGAAACCAATTTCCCGCCCGAACTTCCGAATGTGATTGCCGACGCCAACCAGCTCGAACTTGCTCTGCTCAATCTGGCGATCAACGGGCGCGACGCCATGCCGAACGGAGGCACCATCTCGGTCCGTGCGACCAGGCAAACCGGCGCATCCGGCCTGAAGGCTGGAAATTATGTCTGTGTCAGCGTGACCGACACTGGTTCCGGAATGGACGAAGCCACGCTCCAGCGGGCGATGGAGCCATTCTTCACGACAAAAGGTGTCGGCAAAGGCACGGGCCTTGGACTGCCAATGGTTCACGGCATGGCCCAACAATCCGGCGGCACCTTGCTTTTGAAAAGCAGGCCGGGTCAGGGAACATCGGCCGAGCTCTATCTGCCGGTCGCGCAAGGCGAGCCGGCTTCCGCCGCGGAGGCCGTATCGGCCTATCCATTATATACCGCCAGGAAGCTTGCGATCCTCACCGTGGACGACGATCCGCTTGTCGCCCTCAACACCTCGGCGCTGCTCGAAGAGCTTGGCCATACGGTGTACAGCGCGCCATCCGCCCTGCACGCGCTCGATATCCTGCGCCGGGAAAAGAAAATCGACCTGACGATCACCGATCAATTGATGCCGGGGATGACCGGCTCCGAGCTTGCCAGCCGCATCCGCGCTGAGAACGCGCTCATGCCGATCATTCTGGCGACCGGTTATGCAGAACTGTCGCCGGGAGAAGCCCAGGGATTGCCGCGGCTTGCCAAACCGTTCAGCCAGCGCGAATTGGCCGAAGCCATCGCCCGCGCCGTGGGCGCTTGAGATTTTCATTATCTCCCGTATGCAGGTACGCCGGTCAAAAGCGCTGACGTGACAGTTCAAGCGCGGCCGATGGTGCGCTACCGTTCAGCGCAAAAAGGGAGAAGAATATGGACGACATCGCGGCTCAACGTGCGGCCGAGTGGCTTTTGACCGAACACCGGGACGGACGCCGCTTCACGACCCTTGCCCCGCCGGCGGCGCCCGCCACCATCACCGACGCCTATGATATCCAGGACAAATATGTCGCGCTGCTGCGCCGCGAAAATGGCGAGCCGGCCGGCTACAAGGTCGGGCTGACCTCGGCGACGATGCAGGCCTTTTGCCGAATAGATCACCCGATTGCGGGCGTCGTGCTTGCCTCGCGGGTGCACCGGTCGGGCGTCAAGATCCGGCGCGCAGATTTCGGCCGGCTCGGTCTTGAATTCGAAATCGCCGTCCGCATCAAGTCCGACATCCCCGCAACCGGCAAGCCTTTCACGGCGGAAGCGATCGCGCCTCACATTGACGGCGTTTGCGCAGCGATCGAACTGGTCGACGACAGGGCAGCCGACTATGCCAACCTCGACGTACGTTCGCTGGTCGCGGACAACTCCTGGAACGGCGGCATCGTGCTGTCGGACTTCAAATCCACCTGGCCTGATCTGGCGCCGTTGCTCGGACGCGCCAGCAAAGACGGTGCCACGTTCGGCGAAGGATATGGCGGGGACATTCTCGGGCACCCTTTCAATTCGGCGGCGTGGCTCGCCACCCACTTGGCTGCGCGCGGGGCGGCGCTGAAAGCAGGTCAGATTGTGATGACCGGAAGTGTCATGAAAACCGTCTTTCCGGAACACGACGCGCATTATCGCTTTGAATTCGCAGAATTGGGCTCCGTCGACGTGCAGATTTCCGCGTAAGCTTCAGCCATCCGCACACGGGCGCTGGCTTCGGCCGGTCAAAGTTAACAGCCTAAAATCATCGGGAGGGACGCAGGCGGCTGCGGACAGGAGCGTTCAATCCGTGATAATTCGAATCGGTCAGAAGTCCGCATGACGGATCCGCGGCAGCAATGATGCGGGCTTCTGAATCGACACACTGGTCCCCATTATTCGCAGGCTAACGACATCGTGAGCGTCCCCGGAACCCGCCCGTCAGCGATCGCGCGCATCCGGGCCCTATTGAGTCAGCCTGCCCACCATTATCGCCCCGCTACAACGGTTTTTCTCGACCTCAATGTCGATCGCGTTGCCGACGAGCTGGGCCTGGTCGCGCTCGGCGGCGAACGTGGAGCTGAAAACCGGCCGACGCCGGACGCTCAGACGATGGACGACGTCGAGCACAAGATCGTCGAGCGTATCGAGTCCCACAAGCAGGACGCCAACGTCATCTATCTCGAGCAGCTCCACACCTATGACGAGCGGATGAATGCGCTCTCCTTCGAGGAGCGCTTTGCCACCATCCAGCAGGCCGCGCCGGAAGCGGTCGGCGATTTTCGCGCCGAGGCCACCGTCGGCCGCGACGAACTCTTTGTGTTACGCCGACGCCTCAACGAATCCGAGATCGAGCGCGAGCAGTTTCGCAAATTCCACCGCATCGAACGCCCGGCGCGGCTGGCGAGCCCCGGCAAGATCATCCTTAAGGTCGGTATCCTTGCGATCCTGTTCATCATCGAGGTCGTGATCAACGGCAGCTTTCTCGCCAAGGCCAATCTCGGCGGCCTGCTCGGCGGCGCGGTGCAAGCGGTGACGTTTGCGGCGCTTAACATCATTGCGAGCTTCTTCTGGGGCCTGGTGCTGATCCGGCTGGTCAACCGCCGCAACTATCTCCTGAAGCTCCTTGGCGTGGTGTCGTTTCTCGCCTATCTCGCCTTTGCGATTGCGCTCAACCTTACGCTCTCACACTTGCGCGAAATTCCGCCCGCGGTCTCCTTGAGCGACAATGTCGGGCAGGAGGTGCTGCATCGCCTGCTGACGGCGCCTTATGCGCTGACCGACATCAATTCCTGGCTTCTTTTCGCGCTCGGCTCTGTGTTCTCGCTGATCGCGATGGCGGACGGATTGATGTTTTTCGATCCCTATATGGGCTATGCCGGCCTCGATCGGCGCTGGATCGACGCCACCCGCCAGTTTGCCGATGCGCGCGGTGAGCTGATCGAGCGGCTTCGGGATATTCGCGAGGACGCCACCGAGGCCATGAACGAGGCGGCGCGCGATCTTTCAGTCCGGCGCAGCGAATACGATTCGCTGTTGCAGGGTCGCGTGCGGCTTGCCCAACGCTTCGACCAGCATCAGAACCAGATCGAGCAAACCGGCCGCGCACTGATCGAGATCTATCGCGAAGCCAATCGCAAGGCACGCGCGACCCCCGCGCCCGGCTATTTCACCAAGTCATACACCATGGAGCGGGTCAGCTATGCGGGCGGAGAACCCAGTGCGAGCGCGCGCGACAATCTGCGAACCATGATCGCCGAAACCCAGGAACTGCTGAGCCAGCAGATCAAAGCCATTCACGAGGCGTTCGACCAGGCGGTGCGTACCTATCGCGAAATCGACGAATTGCTGCCGGAGAAAAAGAGTGGCTAGACGCCGTCCGAGACAGCGCAGTTCATCCGCACTCGGCTGGTCGGGCCTCGCGGGTGTGCTGTTGCTGCTGCTGGCGATCGGTTCCGGTGGCGCGCTCGCCTACTTCTATTTCGCGAGCCCCGAACGGCCGATCCTCGATGCGAAGACGCTTTGCCCGGTCGACGGTCCGAAGGGGATCACCGTGGTTCTGGTCGATACCTCGGATGATTTGCCGGACACGACTCGGCGCGAGGTTCTGGGCCAGCTTGATGACATGATCACGACGCTGCCGCCCTTTTACAAGCTCGACATCCGTGTACTCGATATCGCGGGCGCGCGAAGCCGTTCGCTGTTTTCGAAATGCAATCCCGGCGACGGCGCGGGCTTGAGCGAATGGACCGATAATCCGCGGATTGCGCGGCTGCGCTGGATCGAGGACTTTCGAAAACCGGCCGCAGAAGCGGTGAAAACCAGCATCGGCTCCGCGAAGGCAACCAGTTCGCCGATCATGGCCGCCATCCAGGACATCGCGATCGGAGAATTCTCAAGCGTGGCGAGCGAAAACGCGCGAAAAACGCTCTATGTTATTTCCGACATGATCGAATACACCAGGGACTATAGCCAATACCCCCGCGCCGGCGACCTGTCGTTCCAGCGCTACAAGCAATCGCCGGCGTACTTGAAGTTCCGAACCGATCTGCATGGCACGACGGTCATTCTCCGCTACGTGACCCGGCAGACCGGCAGCCAGCAGATCGTGGACAGCACCAGGCACATGGAGTTCTGGAAAGCCTGGATCGAGGACAACAGGGGCTCATTCGGCGGCGTCAAGCGGCTGCAGGGAGCGTAAGCGGATGGCGGTTTACGGCTTCAAACCCAATTTGCCGCCGGGCTTCGTGAACGGACTGCTGTTCTTTGCCGTCGTCGCGCTCGGCAGCGGCTATATCATTTTCTCGAAGCAGCACGATTTCGGACCGGTCGCCGTGACCATGGTTCCCGTCCTGATCATGGTCGGCTATGCCGCCCTGCTCGGCGCCCGGCTGTTTCGCCTGCGCGACGATCAATCTGGCGACAATCTCTACTACATGGGGTTTCTGTTCACCCTGACGAGCCTTGCCGTTTCGCTCTATCAGTTCTCCGCGGCCGGCTCGGCCGAGCAGATCGTGCAGAATTTCGGCATCGCGATCGCCTCGACCATTGCCGGCATTACCTTGCGGATCATGTTCAACCAGATGCGGCGCGATCCGATCGAGACCGAGGCCGCCTCCCGGATGGAGCTGGCGGAAGCCTCGCGGCGGGTGAGGCGCGAACTCGAAAGCTCCATTCTCGAATTCGGCTATTTCCGCCGCGTGACCCAGCAATCCATCACGGACACGATGGACGAGGTGCGGGAAAGCATCGGCAAGGCGCAAGAGAAATTTGCCGGCGAACTGGAGAAGCTCGCGACAAGCACCAGCCTGCCATTCGCGGAATCCTCCAAACTCTCGGGCGCGACGCTGGCGAGCCTCAACAAGAGGACGATCGAAGTCCTCGAAATATCCAGGGAACTGGTGCAAGAGGGCGAACAGCTCGCCAAGAACACCACGAGCATCGTCCGCTCGATCGATGCGCTCTTTACACGCCTCACGGCACACCAAACCTCCGAGGAAGCGATCGGCACCCAGTTGATTCCCATGATCGAGCGCCTGACCGAATTGGTCGATGCGCTCAATGACAACGCACAAACCCAATCCAGGAGCGCGGAGATGAATTTGCGGCATGCCCAGAACGTTGTCGTTGCCATGAAAGAATTGCTGATCGAGATACAGGCCACCAAACGCGGTATCATCCCCCGCGCCCTGGGCTTCATGGTGCCCCGGTCGGGTGACAATCCGAGAAGATAGATGGAAGGACAGATACTCGAGCAACGATCGTCGTACCGGCGCGGGCTGGTGCTCGGACTTACCATGGCCGAGATCATGGTGCTCCTGGTGTTTTGCCTCCTCATCGCGATGGCCGCGTTCCTGAAGCGCGAAGAAACCCGGCGCATCGCTGCCGAGCAGGAGCTCAAGGAAGAGAAGGCGCAAAACGAGCACATCCGCGAGGTCGTCAATTCGTTGAGCAAGAGCGCGGCGGTTGCCGAAAAGGTCGAAAGCCTTTCCGGACTGAGCGATCCGCAGGCCATCGACCAATACTGGCGAGAACTCGTCGACAGCCGTAGCGTCGTCAAGGAAATCGAGAAGAACCTGACAGTCAGGGAACTCCGCGAGAGCCTCGCCAATATCGCAGCGCTCCGCGCCAACGGCGTCGACGTCGACAAGGCGATTCACGATGCGGAGATCGTGGGCGCCATCAATCGGGCAATGACCAAGCCGGGCGATCCGCCGGTGTCGGCTCAAAACGTGCTTACCACGCTGGCACGGGGCATGGCGCCCGGCGGCGGAGGCCATCAATGGCCGCCGATCATCCGGATGAGCGAGGCCGACGGCTATTTCTTCAAATCGGGCAGCGCGGAACTATCGCCCACGTTCCACGATGCCCTGGCGACCAAGACGCCGGTCGAGATTCTCAACTACATCCGCAAATACGACGTCGATATCGTCGAAGTGGTGGGCCACACCGACGAGCGGCCGATTGGAGTGCGGCAATATTCCAACCTCGATCGTGACCTGTTGGCGGTGCTGAAGAACGACGCCGGGGTCGTCAGCCTGGTGCCCGCGGACAATGCAGGGTTGGGGCTTGCGCGCGCGGTCGCGGTGGTCAGCGTTTTGCGCCAAAGTCCCTTGCTCGCCGGTTACAAGCTGATTCCCCTATCGGGCGCGCAACTCGTGAATACCGATGAAACGCTCGCCATCTCAGGCTCGGCCGGCGATATTCAGCAGCGGCGCCGAATTGAAATCCGCTTGCGCAAATCCTCCAGCAGCGAAGCGACCGGCAGCCTCACGCCTGCGGCCGCAGCCATGCCGCCGCGCTAGATAGTCTGCCGGACTTATCGCCGCAGAGCGGCGGCTTATTGGCAAATCTTGCCGTCGCAGTGCTGGGAGCACCAGCTATGGCTGTCGCTGTCGGGATAGCCGAGGTGACGCGCATTCTTACGGCACTGCTCGTAGGTGTGTGCGATCGAAATGCGAACCATCTTGCCGTTCACATCGGGAAACATCACCATGGCTTCGGCCTGAGCGGCCTGCCCGCTTCCCAAAAGCATCACGGCGACGGCTACATTGGCCAACAGGATTCGTGTCATGTTTCCCCGCTTTGATTGTTCGCGCGGCGCCATTCGCACCATCGCGAAACGGCGTCGGCGGCGATAGAATCTTAGCGACAACGTCTCACAGCGGCAACGGCGGTCAAGCGTTCAGAAAATCCGCCGACGTCCGTCTCACGGAATATTTTCAATTCCGGACGATTGCCGGCAGGGCCGTGCGCACGGTTTCTGTCAGGAACGCCGCGCGAACTGATGCTGGAGATCGGAAAGGACCTTGGTGATCTCGCTGGTCGGAACCGGCTTGCTGTAAAGATATCCCTGAACCTCGACACAACCTTCGAGGTTGAGACACCGCATTTGCTCCTCCGTCTCGACTCCTTCGGCGGTTGTCGTCATCCCGAAACTGACGCCAAAACTCGCGATCGCGCGAACGATCGCAAGGCTGCCTTCGTCGACAAGCAGATCGCGCACGAACGACTGGTCGATCTTGATCTTGTCAAACGGGAAGCTGCGCAGATAGCCGATGCTTGAGTAACCGGTACCAAAGTCGTCCATCGAGATGCGAGCGCCGAGTTCGCGCAATTGGTTCAGAATGGAAATATTGCGTTCCGATTTTTCCAGCAGGACCAACTCGGTAATTTCAAGCTCGAGCCGCGACGCGGAGAGGCCTGCGGAAGCGAGCGCGCTTACGACGGTCGCCACCAGATTGCCCTTGGAGAACTGCAGCGGGGAAAGATTGACGGACACCCGGATATCGTCCGGCCATTCCGCCGCTTCTGCGCACGCCTGTCGCAGCGCCCATTCGCCGAGCTGGATGATGAGGCCCATATCTTCGGCGACCGGAATGAATTCCGCCGGCGGAACTGCACCGCGATCCCTGTGGTTCCAGCGCATCAAGGCCTCGAAGGCCGTTACCCGCTTGGTCTGCAGGTTGACCAGCGGCTGGTAGTAAAGCTCGAACCCGCCCTGCGCGAGCGAGGTTCGCATGTCCCGCTCGAGCGAACGGCGCGTCTGAACGACAGCATCCATCTGCGGATCGAAGATACGATAAGTGCCGCGGCCATCCGACTTGGCGCTGTACATCGCAAGATCGGCGCTCTTGAGCAGGCTCTCGGTGCTCATTTCGCCGGGACGGGCGATCGCGACGCCGATGCTGGCGCCGACGGTGACGTCGTGACCATCGATATTGTGCGGATGTGCGACGATTTCGATGATCCGCTCCGCGAGCAACGTCGAAGATGTGGGCTGGGGGCTCGACATCTGGAGGATGGCAAACTCGTCGCCACCGAGTTCGGGCGATCCGGTCGGTGGAGGGAAGCAGATCGCGCAGCTTCGCCGCGATGGACTTCAACAATAGATCACCGACGGAGTGTCCAAGCGTATCGTTGACGGCCTTGAAGCCATCGAGGTCCAGGAACAATACCGCCAATGGATGCGGCGTCACCGAGACGTCCTTTAGCGCCTCGTCGAGTTGTTCCTTGAACAAAAGACGATTGCCGAGACCAGTCAGGGAATCGTGGTAGGCAAGATACTGCGACTTCGCCTGCAACTCCTCGCGATCCGCGATTTCTTCCTTGAGCCTCTGATTGGCGTCGATCAGCCGATGCGTCCGCTCTTCAACGCGGCGCTCGAGATCCTCGTTGGCTTTGCGCAGTTCTTCGTTGGCCGCCGCCACCTGCTGCTCGGCGCGCCGGCGGCTCAATTGCGTGTTGACCCGTGCCAGCGCCACTGCGAAATCGACGGGCTTGGTAACGTAATCGTTGGCGCCCTGCTCGAGCGCATCGACAATATTGTCGCTTTCCGATTTGGCGGTGACCATGATGACCGGCAATGCGGACGCGGATTTCCGGCTACGAATACGCTTGAGCGTTTCCATTCCGTCGATGCCCGGCATCATGACGTCGAGGAGAACGAGATCGAACGGGTTGTTCTCGATCATGTCGATCGCGATCAGCCCGGACTCCGCCTCAGTGACATCGAATCCCCGGCGCTCAAAACGCCGCTTGAGAATCGAGCGATTGTCGCTGATGTCATCGACGATCAAGAGACGCGGCTGCGCCTCCGGCCGGCCATCCGTCGTCGCGGCAATTTGATCAGGAGGCGAAAACGCCTCGCGGAAATTGGTATTGGAATTGGACATTTCTAACACTGCTACTCATTGTGCGAAATTCAATACGCTGGCGGTTTCTTCGAAATCTTGTTGTTCGGTCATCCAGGCGAGCACACGTATTGTGAAGCTCGATCCCTGGCCGACTTCGCTCTTGACGGAAATGCCGCCGCCCATCAGCGCACACAGCTTCTGACTGAGCGCGAGCCCAAGGCCGGTGCCGCCGTATTTGCTGGCGGTAGAGGGGCTGGCCTGGCCGAAATTCTGAAACAGCCGTCCGATATCGGCCTCGGCGATGCCGATGCCGGTATCCTGCACCTGGACTTCGATCCAGTCACCGGCCTGGTGCTTGCGACGTTGGACCGCGAGCGTGACCGTTCCGTCATGGGTAAATTTCGCCGCATTGCTGAGGAGATTGAGCGCCGCTTGCCGCAGCTTGGTTTGATCGGTCGAGACGACGCCGAGATCCGAAGGGCAATTGATCACAAGCTTGTTCTTGTTCTCGCCCATCATGGGCTCGACGGTAGCAACTACCTCTCGCACCATTTCGCCAAGGTCGAACTTCTCGATCTTCAGTTCGACATGGTTGGACTCGATTTTCGAAAGGTCGAGAACGTCCGTCACCAGCGACAGCAGATGCTTGCCGGCGGAGTTGATGCGTTGCAGGTCCGCTTTCTTCCGGCTGTGCTTGCCGTCAAGCTCGACATCGTCAAGCAGGATTTCGCTAAAGCCGATCACCGCATTCAGCGGCGTGCGGAGTTCGTGGCTCATCTTGGAGAGAAAGATCGACTTGGCACGGTTGGCCTGATCGGCCATGTCCTTGGCTTCGCGCAGGCGGACAGCCGTCTCACGATGGCGCTCCGCTTCGCGCTCGAGATCCGATCGCATCGAGATCATGTTGGCGTAGTAGATCGCCATCCAGGACATATAAATGGTCGCCGAAAGGATCGAGATCCAGCCGACCATCGAGAGCTGCTCATGGGATAGCAAATCGGGAAAGCCGTTGCCTAAATAGGCAATCACAAAGCCGGCGATGTTGGCCGTGAACAGCCCGACAATGAGGATCGGCCGTTCCGAGAGGTAGAAAAATCCAAGCAACAGGCTGACAAGCAGCCACGGCAAGAACGGTGAGCTGACGCCGCCATAGAAATAGGCGCCAAACAGCGAGGCGAAGGCGAGCAGTTCGACCGACAGCAGGGCCGCCAGCTGCAAATTGCCGGTGAATTTGTAGACAAACGGCAGTGCCCAGAAAAGCCAGATGCCGACGATGACGGTCCAGCAGGCAAAGCCGGGATGCGGATCGCTCAAGTAAAGGAAGACGCTGATCGATTGCGAAAGCGCAGGTCCGAATAGATGCGTAAAGACGAAGTTCTGCGCGAGGCCAAGCTCGGACCGCTCCAGCTTGGCTGCAGCCGGAATGAACCAGTCGATCAATCTGACAAGCCGGCTCCAAATGAGCATGGTTCTTCGCCTCGCTGACTTCTGTCACGCGGACGCTAGCGTGGCCGCCTTTAAAAATCAGTTTAGCTTTGGCTTTTCATGCATTAACGCGGTTTTAAGCCAGGCCTGAAAATGTTAGTTGAGGGCCGTTGTGCTGCCCTCATCTGCGCGCAAATTTCGCGTGCGCAGAGGCAAATTGGCGAAATCAATTGCAGAAGGCGGCGCGAATTTCATGAAAGCCAAACTTGCAACGGCGATTGCTGCCCTTGATCGTCTGGTTAATTATTTCATTCCGGCCGATATCGCAGCCGACCGCGATACGCGGAACCGGGCGCATGTCTTTCTGGTCAGTCATATCCTCGGCCCGTTCATCGGAAGCGTCGTTCCGATCACGATCTATCTGCTGGATCCGGAGCCAGGGTACGAAGTTGCTGTTCTGGCGGCATCGATCATCTCGTTCTGGGCATTTCCTTTCGTGCTGCGGGCTGGCGTGCCCTACAACCCGCTGGCGCTGGTCTCGATCGAGAATCTGATCTTCTGCATTCTATGGAGCTGTTATTTCTACGGCGGCGTTACCTCGCCGACGCTCGCCTGGGTGCTCGTGATTCCGCTGCTCGCGTTCTTCTATCTCGGCTCATCGACCAAATTGCGCCTGACTTTCCAGGCGATGTTCGTCGTTAACGTCGCGATCTTCGGCTTGTTCTATTTCTTTGGTTTCCACGTCAATAACAGCCTGCCGGTCGCGGCAATGCAGGGCCTCGGCCTGGTGTCGACGTCCGCGGCCGCCATCTATGTCGCCATGATGGCGCTCTACTATGCGAAGATTCAGGCTTCACACAGCGAGATCGAAAGCGAAGTGCGACAGCACATGGCGACGGCCACCGCGCTGCGCGCAGCCACCGAAGAAGCCGAGCGCGCCAGCGCCGCAAAGGCGGAATTCCTGGCCAAGATGAGCCACGAGTTGCGTACCCCTCTCAATGCCGTCATCGGCTACAGCCAGATCCTGCTCGAAGATGCCGAGATCGAAGGCGACAATGCCAGCGTTGCAGATCTGTCGAAGATTCATTTGGCCGGCCAGCACCTTCTGAAGCTCGTCAACGAGATCCTCGATCTGTCGAAGATCGAGGCGGGAAAAATGGAACTCGACCTCGAGGAGGTCGATATTTGCCAGTTGCTCGAGGAAGTCGCGGAAAGCGCAAAGGCCGCTGCTTTCGGCAACGGCAACGAGTTCAGAGCTTCGATCTCGCCAGGCCTCGGCATGGCACTTTGCGACGCCGGCAAATTCAAGAACATGGCCGGTCAGTTGCTCGATAACGCCGCGAAATTCACCCAAAACGGCAGAATAGAACTCGTCGCCGATCACATGTTGTACGAAAATGGCGACCATCTCGTGGTTGACATTGTCGATACCGGCATCGGCATTTCACCGGATCAGATCACGCATCTTTTCGAAAAATTCACCGTGGCGGACGATTCCAGCACCAGCAAATACGGCGGGACTGGGCTTGGGTTGGCGCTCAGCCAGAAGCTCTGCAAACTGATGGGCGGAGAAATTACGGTCCAGAGCGCGCCCGGAAAGGGCAGCCGCTTCACGATCCGAATACCGTTGGTCGCGGGCCGCAGGCGGACTGACGTCCATGCGGCAGCAACGCTTGTGCCGGAGAACGCGGACCCTTCGCTTCAGCCCGCCGCGGAAATCCACCATGCATAAGATTTTGCTGGTCGAAGATAACGAGATGAACCGGGACATGCTGACCCGGCGGCTGCAACGCTATGGATTTTTGGTTTGCTGCGCCGTCGATGGCGCCGCCGGCGTTGCGATGGCGGCCAGCGAATCCCCCGACCTGGTCCTGATGGACGTGGCGCTTGGCGAGATGGATGGCTGGGAAGCAACGCTGTTGATCAGAGCCGACCCGGCGACCTCCGAGATTCCGATTATCGCGCTTACCGCTCATGCGCTGGCCAGCGACCGCGCCAAGAGCGTCGATGTCGGCTGCTCGGATTTCGACACCAAGCCGGTCGACATGCAACGGCTGCTTGGCAAAATCCGAGCGCTGTTGCCGAAGACCGAACAAGCGAGCGCCGCCGTTGCATAAACAAATCGGCGCCGTTTCCGGCGTCGATTTTTATCTCGGATATTGCCTGGAATGCCGCTCGTCAGTATTTGGCGACGAGCGGATTCGCCCAATCGAACCTGTAATTGACGCCGATGAGCGCTTGCTGGCTGCGAAGCCGCAACGAGATGGTGTCCGCCAGCGCGCCCGCCGTGCCGAAGGCCGGGACCAGGCCGGTCGCATAGAGATTGCTGCTCTTGGTCCCGAAATCCAGATAGTTGTACTCGCCGAACACCGACCAGCCCGGAGCAAACTTCCATTCGAGACCGCCGCCGACCGTGTAACCGGTGCGGGTGAAACTTGCGGTCTCAGCCAGCACCGGCAGGGCCGATGCGGAAGCGCTTGCATTCGCAAAGGCGACGCCGCCCTTGACGTAGGCGAGAACCGCAGGCGAGACGGCATAGCCGAGACGCGCGGTGACCTCTTCGGTGTTCTTTAGCTGGTAAGATGCGGTGATGCCGGGAAACGGCGCAACGGCGTTGCTCGACGCAATCTTTCCGAAATCCGCTTTGCCCTGAATGCCGATGACCCAGTTCGATGCGAACTGGTAATCGCAACCGATCTGGCCACCGCCGATGACGGCGCTTCCGCTGCTGCCGCCGTAATCGAAGGGAGGAATGAACGTCGCGCCGGCAAATTCAGTCCCAAGACTGTAGGTTTTATCCCAACCGGCGCCGACGTTGCCGCCGAGGTAACATCCGCTCCAACTCGGCGGCGCCTGATAAGCCGGGGGCGCTTTGGTGTAGGACCGCGGCATGTCTGCCGCGAGAGACGCGCATGACCCCAGTGTGGTGCCGACCGCGGCAATGAGGGAAACGAGAGCGCTTGACCTGACCATGCGGAACCCACCGTGAATTCATCGGCTGCACGCCGCAGCAAACGGCTTGCGGGCCTTAGCCCTATGGATACGGAAGTACAGCTTTTATGGTTAATATTCCGCTAAACGGAACTTGGGATGACCCTCATCATGGCATCAAGCGTCTCTGTCGATGACAACTAAAAATTTATAACGTCATCAAAAAGTCCGAGAAAACAAGCGCATCCGTCTCAAGCACCATCAGACGTTAATGTCGGCACCGCATCGTGCCCATCGGCAAAATAAGAGTTTAATTGGCCGAACGGGGTTGACGATGACCGGTGATATCTATGCGCAAGTGCCTGCCGCTGCCTTGACTGGCAGCATGCGCGATTTTCGCGTGCCGGGCGGCGCTGACCTGCTTGGCCGAACCGAAGGTTTTTACCGCTGGCAGGATCTGCGCCGGCAAAATGGCCTTTGGCCGTTCTCCCGCGCGACCGAAGACGGACCGAAGACGATCTGCGCCGCGCAAGACGATAGCGGCAACAGGATGCAAGGCGTCAACTTTGCATCGCAGGATTATCTCAGCCTCGCTTCGCATCCCGAGATCAAGGCCACCGCGATCGAAACCATCGAGCGCTGCGGCGTTCACAGCGCCGGTTCGCCTGCCCTCGTCGGCAATACTTCGCATTCGGTCGCGCTCGAGCGCAAGATCGCCGAATTTCTCAACATGGATCACGTCGTTCTGTATCCGACGGGATGGGGCGCCGGCTTCGGCGTGGTCAAGGGACTGGTGCGGTCGGCCGATCACGTCGTCATGGACATGCTCTCGCACTCCTGCCTTCAGGAAGGCGCGAACGCCGCCACCAACAACATCCATCTGTTTCGGCATCTCGACAATGGCTATTGCCGCGACGTCCTCGCCAAGATCCGCGCCAAGGACAAGGACAACGGCATTCTGGTGATCACCGAAGGCCTTTTCTCGATGGACTCGGACACACCCAAACTTCTCGAGCTTCAAGAGCTCTGCCATGAGTACCGCGCGACGCTCGTCGTCGATGTCGCGCACGATCTCGGCTGCCTCGGCAAGGATGGCCGCGGCCATATCGGCATCCAGGACATGCTGGGCAAGATCGATGTGGTGATGGGCAGCTTCTCGAAGACTTTCGCCTCGAACGGCGGATTCGTCGCCAGCAGAAGCCGCGCGGTAAAAGAGTATCTGCGTTTTTACAGCGCGCCGGCAACCTTCTCCAATGCGCTTTCGCCCTCGCAGGCGGCAACCATCCTGAAGGCGTTCGACATCGTCGATTCGCTCGAAGGTC
Organism: uncultured Alphaproteobacteria bacterium; assembly: GCA_963824305.1. GTDB lineage: Bacteria > Pseudomonadota > Alphaproteobacteria > Rhizobiales > Xanthobacteraceae > Bradyrhizobium. The sequence continues at coordinate 1,371,977 of CAWGOW010000005.1, read as the reverse complement.
GCGTACTGCGGCTTGAGTTGCTCGCCAACGTCATGACGCTTCGCCGCACATTGAACGAGGCTGGTCTCGAATATTATGGCGACCCCTCCGCGATCGTTTGCGTCAAGATGGGATCGGAAGGGCTTGCACGTCTGGTGTCCCGCCGCCTGCCGGATCTGGGCCTCGTTGCCAACCTGGTCGAGTTTCCGGCCGTGCCAAAGGGCCAGGCACGCATTCGCATGCAGGTGATGGCCAACCATTCCGACGAGAACATCAGTGACGCGGTCCGGATCCTGAAGACGGCCAAGGCGCTGGCCGAACAGGAGATGGAAGAGCTCGGCGTAAACACCGAGCCGAAAAAACGCATCGCCGCCTGAGACCCGGGCGACAACTCTCATCGCGTTGAAACCCGCCTTCGGTCTCCCGGAGGCGGGTTTTTCTTTAGTGCTGATAGATCAGCCTCGCGCTGATCGTGCCGTCCAGCGCGCGTATCTCGTCCAGCAATTCGCTGCAATCGTGATCGGCAATATCCACGTCGAGCACGACATAGCCGACGTCGCTGTCGGTCTCGAGATACTGGGCGGCAATATTGATGTCGCGCTGAAGAAAAACTTCGTTCAAACGTCGGAGCATTCCGGGCACGTTGTGATGGACGTGGCTGAAGCGGACGCCGTGGGCGCGTGCATGGAGCTGCACTTGCGGGAAATTGACCGCGCCCATCGTCGAGCCGTTGATGCAGTAGTCGAGCATCTTGCGCGCGACTTCGCGGCCGATTCGCTCCTGCGCCTCTTCGGTCGAACCACCGATGTGGGGCGTCAGGATCACGTTGCTGAGGCCCTGCACCGGGGTTTGAAAGCGCTCCGCGTTCGATGAGGGCTCGACGGGAAAGACATCGAGCGCCGCCCCTGCCAGATGTCCGTCGCGAAGCGCGGCCGCGAGCGCGTCGAGATCGACCACGGTGCCGCGGCTGTTGTTGATCAACAAGGCGCCGGGTTTCATCAGCCGGAGTTCCCGAGAGCCGATCATGTTGTGGGTTTCGGGCGTCTCCGGAACATGCAGGCTGACGACGTCGCTCTGCGCCAGCAGCGTCTCGAGGCGATCGACCGGCTCGGTATTGCCATGCCGAAGCTTGTCGGTACGGTCGAAATAGATGACCCGCATGCCCATCGCCTCTGCGAGCGTGGAAAGCTGCGAGCCGATATTGCCGTAGCCGATGATGCCGAGCGTTCGGCCGCGCACCTCGCGGCTGCCGGCCGCCGATTTGTCCCAGCCGCCGTCATGGGCGGAGGTGGAACGCGGAAAGATCTGGCGAAGCAGCATCACGATCTCGCCGATCACCAGCTCGGCGACGCTTCGTGTGTTTGAAAACGGCGCATTGAAGACGGGAATGCCGCGCTTGCGGGCGGCGTCTAGATCGACCTGGTTCGTCCCAACACTGAAACATCCGACCGCGATGAGTTGATCCGCAGCAGCGAATACCTCTGAGGTCAGCGACGTTCGCGAGCGGATGCCGAGCAACGAAACGCCCTTGAGGGCGCTTCGAAGCGCCTCACCCTCCAGCGCCGTCGGCTGCCGGTCGATGGCTGAAAATCCTGAACTCTCGAGTAACTCGACCGCGCTGTCGTTCACGTTTTCCAGCAGCAGGAGTTTTGCCGCTTCGATGCTGGTGGTTGTCATGGAGCTTCCAAATATCGGCGGGCCAAAGCCCCCGGTCAGTCGTTCTTAGAGATTTGGGTTGATTCGATCCAGCCGATAGGCCCGGCGCTTTCCATCTGCGAATTCGATAGACCTCGCGGCGCTCTCAAAGCGCCGGCCGCGTTGCACATCAGGGTTTCCACAACGAAGACGCGAAATCGCCCATAAGATTAACGGCAGGTTTAATAATTGGTGGCAGGTAATGATACCAGGATGACTCGGAGTTTCTCGATGCCCAAATTCGGAATTGGCGCCAAGCTGTTGTTGTTTTCCGTCGTCATCTTTGCCGGCTACGCCTTTCTCGCCTGGCTTGCCAGCCAAAAGATTTACCAGACCATTACCGCCGAACGCATCGACATGGTCCGCCATGTCGACGAGGTGGCGGTATCGGCGGTCAAGACCGCTTATGCTCGCTTTCAGAGCGGTGAAATGACCGAGGAAGCGGCCAAGAAACTGGTCAAGGACCAATTGCGGTCGGTCAAGTACGGACCGACCAACGAATATTACTACATCCATGACTACGAAGGCACCTCCATTATGCATGGTGGAAAGCCGGAGCGCGAAGGCCAGAACTACATCGGCTTCGTCGATAACAACGGCCGGCAGATCATCAAGGAGCAGATCGAGGCGGGACGCAGCGGCACCGGTGCCGTCATTGCTCTCAGCCCCGTGGGACGCGCCGGTTCAACTCAGCCGGTATCGAAGTTGAGCTACGCGATCGCCTTCGAGCCCTGGCACTGGGTGATCTCTACCAGCATGTTCGTCGACGACATCGATACCCGCTATAGCGAAGTGGCCTGGCAGTTTTTCTTGATCGCAGGCCTCGTCGGCCTGTTTATGGCAGTCTGCGCCTACTGGTTGTCCCGCCAGATTACCAAGCCGCTCGGCCGCTTGGTACAGTTCACCGAACAGCCGCTCTCGGCCGCGCCCTCCGCTCAATTCGAACGCGACCTTCGCTTGAAGGACGAAATCGGCGCGTTGGCGCGCGCGCTCCAGGCGTTCAAGGAGAAATCCGCGGACGCCGAACGGCTGCGTGGCGAGGTCGACAGCCAGAAGAGCGAAGCCGAAGCGGCGCGCCGCAAGACCTTGACCGACATGGTGACCACCGTCGAGACCGAAACCGATAACGCCGTGGCCGGCATCGACAACCGGATGGCGGCGATGACCGAAGCTGCTTCGGTGATGAGCCGGTCTGCGGAACTGGTCGGCACCAGCGCCCAGACGGTCGCGACGGCTTCGGCCCAATCGCTTGCCAACGCGCAAACGGTTGCAAGCGCCGCCGAGGAATTATCCAGCTCGATCCGGGAGATCAGTTCCCAGGTCACCAATGCGACCAAGGCAACGAGCGTCGCGGTCAGCCGCAGCGATACCGCCCGCACCACGATCGCAACGCTTGCCGAAGCCGTGACGCGGGTCGGTCAGGTGACAACGCTGATTTCGGAGATCGCCTCGCAGACTAACCTTCTCGCCCTGAACGCTACCATCGAGGCCGCGCGCGCCGGCGAAGCCGGCAGGGGTTTTGCCGTGGTCGCGAGCGAAGTGAAATCGCTGGCGACACAGACCGCGCGGTCGACGGAAGAGATCAACCGTCAGATCAGCGAAATTCAGAGCATCACCCAGGAAACCGTCCGCGGCATGGATGAGGTCTCCAGCACCGTGCGGACGATCGACGAAATCGCAGGCTCGATCGCCGCCGCCGTCGAGGAACAACATGCCGCCACGTCCGAGATTTCGCGCAACGTGACCGAGACGGCCAGCGGCGCCCGCGAGGTCTCGACGCGGATCACCGAAGTATCCGAAGAGGCCACGCGTCTGGGTGGCGAAGCCGAACGAGTCCATGGCTTCGCGGCCGACGTTACCGACGCGGTATCGTCGCTCCGCCGTGTGATCGTGACGGCCGTCCGCAGCTCTGCCGCGGCCTAACCGGGTTCTCGACTAGAGCGTTTTCGAGTTGCGCATTACCGGCGGGTACGATTGCGGTGCCGCGGCGCGATCGTACATTCCATAATCCCGCACGATCTCGAACGCCTTGCGATCAGACGAGGCCTGCTGCAAACCCGGCTCGACTTCGGAAATCACGAGAAACTTTTCCTTCCGATAGACGCTTTTGAATAGCTCGCCAGCGACAGGGGCGCCCGGCTCATCATCGTGATAGGAAACCCAGAGGACGCGGGCCGCCGAACGCACACGCGAAGGATCGACCTCGGGCCCGATCCGGATACGGTAATCTCCGAAATGCTGCTCACGACCCGCGCGCTGGATCGCGCGATGTTGCGTGTGCCCGCGCCAGCGGATCAGCGCGTCCTCGTCGACCCACCACTGATGCGAGAGGATGACATTGGGTCTGTTGACGCTGAGATAACGGTCGATGAACTGCACGCCACCGCTGCGCTCCAGCTCCGGCTTCAACTCGGCCGCCAGCTCGAAATAACGATCGGCGTGCCCTACCAATGGTATCACCTCAAAAAACAATCCAATCATGGGCCTTGTCTCCGAGGGCAGCCGGCGAGGTGTAAGAAAGCAACCATCACCACCCGATTTCCAACGAACCCGATGATAGCATAAAATTTGAGCGCGCCATCAGCGTGGAGCCCAGGGAAGATCATCTGCGCATAACCTGAATTCGCAACTCTGGCCGATGCCAAGATTTGCCCCGACGGCCGGACGGAAACCAGTGGTCGGCGCGGCCAGTGATTTCCCGCTTTGAACGCGCAAATTATGTTATTATCTGCCCGATATAATTGATCCGGGGACGCCCCTCTTTAAGATCCGATGCTATCCTTATTTATGGAAGATCATCGCGAGCTTTTGTTGCAACGCGCACAGTTCAAAATCGACATTCAGTCCGACGAGCCCGTTTGGACGATTGCCCGTCGGGAGTTGTGGCAGCGCATCGAACAGCACGATTTCGAGCCCGACACACCGCTGAATTTTACACAGCGGCTCGCGCGCGATCACGGCTGGAGCCTCGATGAGGCCCGCGCCGCCATCGACGCCTATCGACGCTTTTGCTTTCTCGCCGTCGTTTCGCCGACCCCCGTCACCCCGAGCGAAGTCGTCGACGAAGTCTGGCATCAGCATCTCATCTACTCACGTGACTATTGGGATGTCTGGTGTGGAGAGACGCTGCAGTCACGGTTGCACCACGATCCCACCCCCGGCGGACTCGATGCTCAAGCGAACTATCGCCGGCAATATGCCGAAACGCTGGCGCTGCACGAACGCCTCTTTGGACCGCCCGGCTCCGAGCTCTGGCCGGCGACGCACCTGCGTTTCGCTGGCCCGCGCTATCACGTGACCGATCGCGGCCGCTGGTTTATCATGCCCAAGCCCATCGCGTGGATTTGCCGTCTATTCCGCAAGGGATTGAACCGATGACATGGAATCCGTTCGACTGGACCGCCGGTCCGTTCCTCACGCTCTATGTAACGCTTGCCGCGGTCGTGTTCGTGCTGGGCTTTCAAATGAGGTCGGCAATCGGCCCGGCCAGGCTGGCCAACCATCGATTGAGCGCATTGGAGCTGGCCTATCTTTCAGGCGGAGCGCGCCGCGTCGCCGACGCCGTACTAGTCAGTCTGTTGTCCGGAAGCGGCGCCACCATAGCGTCGAGCGGTTACAAAATCACCGTCACCAGCCAGGCGCCGCTGGCAGGTCTCATCGACCGGCCGCCGCCTCTCGCGGTCCAGCCCGCGATGACGCGGCAGCAGTTCCAGGCAGCGGTCAAGCCGTTCGTCGAACGCATTCAACAGCGCTTGCAACAACTCGGCTACTTTCCGACCGGCGATCAGATGGCGTCGTTCCGCATGGAGGTACTTCCCTTCGTTCTGCTGCTGCTGGCATTTGGAACCACGAAAGCCTTCATCGGCGAAGGACGGCATCACCCAATCGGCTTTCTGGTCATCCTTCTTGTCCTTACAGCGGTGGCCGGTATTGCGCTGGCGAGGCGTCCGACCCGGACACGGGCCGGCACCGAAGCTCTGAAAACCTACCAGGCTAGCAACTCACGGGCATCGCGCGCGCCGCTCGATCACGAACTCCTTCTCGCCGTGGCGCTCTCCGGCGCCGTCGTCCTGTCGGGAACGCCTTACGCCTCGGTCTATGCGGCCTCCCAGACAATGAGCAGCGGCAGCGGGTGTGGCGGCGGCAGCGGTTGTAGCGGTGGCGGAGGTGGCGATGGCGGCGGCGGCGGTTGCGGCGGGTGCAGTTGAACGGCAGGCGGCCGGCCGCTTCGGCGTGCGAGCTTATGCAATCTGCCGATCGTACGTTGCCTCCCGTGAAGCGCGACGTTCCAATGTGACGCAACAGCGACACTTACCACGGCCCGATCATCAGACCACGCCGCGCTGCCAACTGATGATGATCGATCGCGTGGCGCCATGCCTGCAAGCATGACGGCATTGCCAACCCTAGCGGCTGGGTGCCACGTTTGAGACATGCAGTTTCGAAAAGCCGTTGTGCTGACCAACCAAAATTTCCAGGACCGCCGATGCGCGCGAACGCCGGTTATCAGGCGATTTTGCTGGGCGTCAACCCAACTATCTGTCCAGACATTACGAGGCGGTCGCGCCCAAATTCCTTGGCGGCATATAGCGCTCGATCGGCCGCCTCGACCAGCAAGGAGCCATTATCAAAGTTCACCGCACCGGGTGAGACAATTGCAGCGCCAATGCTCACCGTGACTTTTTTTGAAGGAAGATTCAAATCGTGGCTCATGGCAAGGTCAGAGAGATCCTTCCTTATCCTCTCACCTATCTGTCTGCACCCCGCCTCGTCGGTTTCGGGCAGCAGCAGCACAAACTCCTCCCCACCATATCTGGCCGCCAGATCGGCCGGACGCCGAGCTTGCATTGCAAAAATCTGTGCTATCGATTTTAGGCAGGCATCGCCGGATTGATGGCCATAGAGATCGTTGAATTTCTTAAAGTTATCGACATCAATCAGCAGCAGCGACAATGACGCGCCTTCGCGGCGCGCCCTCGCCCACTCGTCTTTCAGACGTTCGTCGAATTGACGGCGATTGGCGAGATCCGTGAGGCCGTCGACCGCAGCGAGAATTGAGAGCTTTTCCTCGGCGCTTTTTTGAATTGTTACGTCGCGCGAAATCGCCACAACGCCGTCAATCGTTCCGGTGCCGAGTTTTCTCGTTACTCGCATTGTCGATTCGATCCAGACCTCTTCCTTATTCCGATGGCGTGTTCTGTAGGCGATTCTAGCTTCGGCAATCTCACCGCGTTTCAATGCCGCTACGGTCTCGTTGACGCTCGCCAAATCCTCGGCCCGAACACCAGCTAGAGCGGGGGTTCCAGTTAGTTGTTCGGAATTCCATCCCACAACACTGACGCACGAGGGGGACACGTACAGCAATCGTTCGTCGAGGCCGATTCTTGTCACCATGTCGCTGGATCCTTCCGCAAGCAGGCGAAAGTCAGCCTCTTTGGCGATCAGAGCGGACACGAGACGTTGCCGCTGGCGCATTTGTTTGATCAGATAAAAGCCCGTAATTGCGATCAAAGCCGTAAGCGCGAGAACGAGCGTCATACGAGCAATGGCCGCCTTACGCCAAGGCGCCAATTTTTCCTCCTGGTCAAAGGCAGCCAGGACAACGATGGGAAATCGAGTGCTCCGCTTATAGGCGCCCATTCGCTGTCGCCCGTCTAAAGATGATTTGACACTATAATTGCCGCCTGGTGATTGCAAAGGAGCACCCTGAAAAGGGCGTGCAGAAAGTTCGCGTCCGACGTAGGTCTCATTGTCCGGGTAGCGAGCCATCACAAGACCGTCGGCATTCACGAGTAAAATGGAGCCATAGGTTCCGATCTCGAATTTTTCATAGAATTTTGAAAAATAATCGGAACCTACGCTAGCAATCGCGACGCCGCCAAAGCTGCCGTCCGGATGATTTAGACGGCGAGATACGGTTATTATCCAGTTGCCCGTCGTACTGCTCTTGACCGGACGTCCGACGAAGGCGTCGCGATCCTGCGATTGCTGGTGATGCAGAAAATAATCGCGGTAAGCAAGGTTGGGGCCTAGCGGACCCGATGCCGCCAACCAGTCGCCATGTTCGTTCAATACTATCAGGCTGTCGAGGCGCGGAAGTTCTTTCTTGCGCGCCGCCAGAATCTCGGGAAGTTTTGATATGGCTTCAGGGCCGAGACCATCCGCCTCTAAACGATAAACGATTCCGATGATGCTCGCGTCGAGCAAAGCGAAACTGTCATCTCCATGTTGGGTAAGCGAGCGCGCAAGATTGGAGACTTCGATTTCCGCTTGCCTCAGGATAATCGCGCGGGCGGTCCATTCTCGGGAACCAAAAACTCCCAGAATGCTAAGACAAATTGATGCGATGAATGCAGTGACCCAAAACGAATAATTAGCCGAATTGAGTTTCTGACCAGGAGACCTCATCTGTTACGCTACGCCTTCCTGCTGGAGCGTACCATTGGCTCTGCATTGACGATCTATCTGAGTTCTTTTTCAAAACGCCAATGTCTTGCCCGCAAGAGTACAATCAACGGGAAGAGAGGGACGAGAGCAGCTCGTTCGCTAGCGCCAACCCGTCATTTTAGCCTGGAAAGCGTAGGTATCTGATTAAGATCGGAGACCGTAAAACTACGGGCATCTCACGGCAGAAGCCTGGGACACTGTCCTGCTAAGGCTCGATCGCGTCGCGCCGTGAGAGGGCGGACGATTGTCCAAAGCCCTGTTTGACAAGTGAAGGGGCCGATGCCGCCCGCTCACATCAAACCATGTGAAACGCGAAGCCGACGTTACCGATGCGGTTCGGCAGCCGGTCGCAGTCTTACCAGAACGCCCATTTGGCGGTCACATAGGGACCCTGGTCGATGAAGCTGCTCTGGTTGTGAAGCTGGGTTGCCAGGTAAATTCCTGTCGGTGGCAGGATCAGCATCGTCGGCACCTGCGTCAAGCTATACTGGCTGACTGCGTCGAGATAGACCGACGCCCGATAACCCACCTCGACCTTGAACACGCCGTAAAGGCTGGGCGGGAAAATGTAGGCGGCGGCCAACCTGGCATCGATATTGGGAATCACGCGCGTAGCATTCGGCGACGTCAAAACCTGGTTGTTGAGTCCGGCCGCCGGAGAAACCGTGGTGAAATTGATGCTGCTTTGCTCGGTGCCAACCAGGGCTGTCGTCGCAAGTTCGCCGATCAACCGGAAGTCGCCCAGCGCGTACTGGCCTTCCATTCCCAACCGGGGGCCGGCGCCGGTAAACCGCGAATGGTTGGTATTGGTGGCGGACTCGGCGCCGCCGGGGCTTTCGAACAGTCCGGTAAGGTCCTGGCCAATGCGGGCTATTCCAACGCCACCGAAGGCGCGAAGCTGGAACTCGCACGTGTCGCAGAAGGTATGCCCCGCGACGAGATTGATGGCATCATAAGCGGTATGCACCGTACCGAATGCATTCTTGTAATCGTTGGTTTCCGGTCCGATCGAATAGGGCGGCCCCACCATTTGCGCCGGCGAGGCAAAGAACGAACCATTCGTCGTATTGGTCAGATGCGTCCAGTTCAGTTCGAAATCGTTGGACGCGCCAGCGTTATAGCGGGCGGCGATGCTGAAGGCCGGGGTAAACTTGGGGTTCAGCGACTGATTGGCCCAGCTAGGTGTGACCAGCGGCAGAGGGGTCGTCAGCGTTCCGTATTCGAGGTTGCCGGCGCCGGGCTGCAGATAGGCCAGCGACCCGCTGATCTCGAAGCGCGGCACCCTTCGAACCACATCGACATCGGTAGGGCCGTCTGCCTTTCGCGGCATTGGTATGTAGGCGGCGGCCGGACTGGATAGCGTATCTGCCGGACCACGCTCCCTCTTGGCGACTTTGGAAACCTCGAGACGATTGAGGCGTGCGCGTAACCCAGCATTTTCCTTTTCCAGCAGATCGAGACGCGCCGAGATATCTTCGACCGAGCCGGCAACCGCCGGGGCTGCGACGAAAGCGACAGCCAGCCCGAGGCACAGCAGCAACGCCGGTTTCGTGAATCCATTCATTGTTCGCACCCCTTTGAAATTTCCAGCGGCGCATCCCGAACGAGGAGGTCGCCGATCGCCGCAGCGTGGAATCTGGCGATCCCTGCGTAGCGAATCACCCGGTTCGAAAATTACGTCCGGCGTCGGAGAGGGGACTGATCAATACAGATCACTGGCTGATCTCTTTTGGAGATCGTGTGAAAAAAGCCACGAGTATTATTACGTATATTCGCGAGATTCACGTAACTTCACGCAGGCCTTAACTCGCCGTCAGAAATTTACCCTGAGGAAGTCGATTGGCCCGGCGCACGCTGACGTGATGCTGCAAAGTTTATCTGTCGCAGCAGCCAGGGTCCTGCTGACGCGCGTCCCAAAATAGTCAGCCGTGAAGGTCTGTGGGGGGAAGTTCGTAGGTGCGCGCGACGAAGGCCAGCTGTTCCGGCGGGTCACCGTCCAAGACATTGACGACGCGCGCGAGGCCGAACTCAACCGGCACGACCGGGCCACCAGACGCGTGTGTATCCCGAAACAGCCCAGGCAATTGAAAGACGGAGTCGTCAAACGTTCGCGGTTTTTCCCGGAAGTGGCGCGCCCGGAACGATTCGAACGTCCGACCCTCAAATTCGTAGTCTGATGCTCTATCCAGCTGAGCTACGGGCGCGTTTTTCGCGAAACCAGGACCCGAAGGTCCACCAGCGGCCGCTGCAAACTCTGTTGCAGGTCACGAAAGAGCGCATTTGCTACCCGCTCCGGCGAAGCTTGGCAAGGTCCTGGCAAGACCGAAATTGGCGTAAACGGACCGTTACGCCCGCGCCCGCTCGTTGCGGATGCTCAAAAGCTCGACCGGCCGATCCGGAATGGTGATGCGGAACGTGGCGCCAATGGTGCCTTCGACCAGGTGAATTTCGCCGCCATGAGCTCCGACGAGCTCAGCCGCGATCGCGAGCCCAAGCCCGCTGCCGCCAGGCCGGCCCGACGTCTGGAACGCCTTGAACAGATTCTCTCGGGTTGCAGGCGGAATGCCGGGTCCGGTGTCGGAGACTTCGATAATGGCGACCGAGCCTTCACGCCGGCCGGTGATGCGGATTTGCGTCGTCGGCTGGCCCTCAAGCGCTTGCTCGGCATTGCGCACCAGATTGAGCAGCACCCGGAACAACTGGTCGGGATCGGCATCGATCATCAGACCGCGCTCGATCGCACTGATCCAGGTGATCGAGGCGTCGGCGGCAAGCCCTGCGGATTCGCGCACCTCGATGACGACCGGCTCGATCAGCATCATGCGGCGGTCGGGCGAAGCCTCCTGCGCGCGGCCATAGGACAGCGTCGACTGGCAGAATGCGATCGCGCGTTCGAGCGAACGCATCAGCTTTGGCGCAAAGCGCTGAACGCGCGGATCCGGCACGCTCGCCAACTGGTCCGAGAGCAATTGCGACGAGGCAAGCAGGTTGCGCAAATCGTGGTTGATCTTCGAGACCGCGAGACCGAGCGCTGCGAGGCGGCTCTTTTGATGCAGCATTGAAACGAGGTCGCGCTGCATGTCGGACAGTTCGCGCTCGGCCACGCCGATCTCGTCGCTGCGATTCGACGGCACGATGATTCGCGCAGAGCTTTCAGGATTCTCGTGGAAGCTGACGAGGCTTTCGGTCAGCCGCCGCATCGGCCGGACGAACAGGAAATGCAGCGCAAAATAGACCAGCGCCGCGGTCAGGATCGCAATCGCGAGCGACACCAAAAGCAGGTTGCGCGAAAACAGGTACATCGCCTTGCGCAACGGAACCTCATCGACCACCACTTCGATGAATTGTCCGCCGCTGGGCGACGGCCCGATAATGCGGATCGCCTGGTTGCCGGTCTCCAGCATCATCTGAAGGGACGTGACGATCGAGGACCATGCCGTCACGGTCCGCATGTCGACATCATGGTCGATCGCCGGCGGCAGATTAGCGCTGGCCAGAAGCCGCCGCTGCTGTCCGAGCTTGATCGCAACTGCCCGCGCGCCGATGCTGTCGAGGACCTGCCGCGCCAGCGACTCCGGAACCATGCCGGAAGGCGCGGCGTCGAGAACCAGCGCGGCCGTATTGGCCGAGGCCAGCCGGGCGTTGAGCCTGTTCATCCAGAAGTTGGCGATCGAGGGCACGTAAATCAGGACTTCCGCGATCATCACCAGCGGAATCGTCAACAGCAGGAGCTTGCCCGAAAGGCCAAGCCGGCGCGGGAGCCTTGCCCGTGGGGGCGCCTTGTTCGGCTGTTCGTCGTTTGTTGACGCCATAACTAGTTTCGAAGCCTTGCTTTTTTCTATTTGGGCCGTTCACGCAGGCCCGTCAAATCAAGGTTTAATAACACCGGCTTGCACGGACCTGAACGGCCCCGGGTCGAGCTCCCGACCAGGAAAAAGGCCAGAGGCCCCTAAACCGGTTCCGCTCGCCGCTCCTGCCCAATGGCAAGGCGCCGCCTCGTGAGGTAATACACCGCGCCTGTTGAATTATTCGCTTCAGATGCCCCGTTTGAAAGAACCGCATACTAGGCCCTCCGCCACATTGACGAAAAGGGGTCGCTCGCTTATAAGCCGCGCCAACTGTACGCGATGACCCGGCGCTAAGCCGATAGGTCCATTTCGGGCCGGAAATGGCCTGCTTGGGGCCTCTGCCCACATCGGCGGACATACCTCATTTTTCAGGCAAATTGTCTATCAGGCAAGTTGTCGGCCAAGCAGGCAAGTTGTCAGCGGAGAACGACCCGTGAAGCGGACTTATCAACCGAGCAAACTGGTGCGCAAGCGCCGCCATGGCTTCCGCGCGCGCCTTGCCACGACCGGCGGCCGCAAAGTCCTCGCTGCGCGACGGGCGCGCGGCCGCAAGCGCCTGAGCGCCTGAGCACGGGCCTCCCCTCCAAAGAGGTCTTCATCATGGATCGGCTAAGGCAGCGGGCGGACTTCCTCGCCGTTGCCAATGGCGCGCGGGCCAGCATGGCCGCGTTTGTCGTGCAACGTCGCCGGCGCGACGATGATGGGCCGATCCGGGTAGGCTTTACCGTTACCAAGAAAAACGGAACCGCGACCGAGCGCAATCGTATCCGGCGCCGGCTTCGAGAACTTGTAAGACGGCTTCCGGCGCTGTCGCTGCAACCGCACTGTGATTATGTGTTAATCGGCCGTCAGGCCGCACTGACGTCCGACTTCTCTCATATGCTCGGGGATCTCAGTCAGGCGCTGCATCGCCTCGACCGGCCGACCTCGCATCGCGCGCCGCAACCGAAAAGAATGACGAGACCTTAAATGATGACCGACAATCGCAATACCATCCTCGCCGTCATCCTTTCCGGACTCGTGCTGCTCGGCTGGCAGTATTTCTACAATGTCCCGCAGATGGAGAAGCAGCGCGCATCCCAGGTCGCCCAGCAAAGCCAGACGACGACTCCGGCTCAGAATGCCGGCGGCTCGGCTACGCCACAGGCAACGACGCCTGGACCGTCTGCCAATGCGCCCGCGATTGTTCAGGCGGGTTCAGCCGCTCCGGTCAGCCGCGAGACCGCGCTCGCCGCCGGGCCCCGCGTCAAGATCGACACTCCCCGTCTTTCCGGCAGCATTTCCCTGAAGGGCGCGCGGATCGATGACCTGTCGCTGGTGCAATTCCACGAAACCGTCGATCCGACCTCGGCGCCGATCGTGCTGTACTCGCCTTCGGGCACCGAGAATCCCTATTACGCCGAGTTCGGCTGGGTCGCAGCCTCTGGTTCCTCGGCAAAAATGCCCGATCAGAATACGGTCTGGCAGCAGGAGACTGGCGGCAGCCTGACGCCCAACCATCCGGTGACGCTGAAGTACGAGAATGGCGACGGCCTCACTTTCCGCCGCACCGTTGCAATCGACGACCGCTACCTGTTCACCATCAAGGACGACGTCACCAACGTCGGCAGTGCGCCGGTCACGCTCTATCCGTTCGCGCTGATCTCGCGGCACGGCACGCCGCAAGTCTCAGGCTATTATATCCTGCATGAAGGTCTGATCGGCTATCTCGGCGACCAGGGCCTTCAGGAATATACCTACAAGAAGATCGACGAAGCCAAACGGGTCGACTTCAAAGTCACCGACGGCTGGCTCGGCATCACCGACAAATATTGGGCGTCCGCGCTACTGCCCGACACCCGCGCCCAATTGCAGGCGCGTTATTCGTCCAACCTCGTCGGCAACGTCCGAACCTATCAGACCGATTACCTGCAGGACCCGCAGACGATTGCGATCGGCGGCACCGGCAGCACCAATGCGCGGCTGTTCGCAGGCGCCAAGGAAGCCGAAGTCGTCGGTTACTGGTTCGGCGGACGCGACGGCTACAACGGCAAGCTTGAACTCAACCATTTCGATCTCCTGATCGATTGGGGCTGGTTCTACTTCATCACCAAGCCGATGTTCTGGGCGCTGGATGCTTTCTACCACCTGGTCGGCAATTTCGGCATCGCGATCCTGCTGGTGACGGTACTCGTCAAGCTCGCGTTCTTCCCGCTTGCGAACAAATCCTACGCCTCGATGGCGAAGATGAAGTCGGTGCAGCCGCAGCTCGCCGCGCTGAAGGAGCGCTATCCCGACGACAAGGTGAAGCAGCAACAGGAGATGATGGAGATCTACAAGAAGGAAAAGATCAACCCGATCGCCGGTTGTCTTCCCGTCGCCTTGCAGATTCCGGTCTTCTTCTCGCTGTACAAGGTGCTATTCGTCACCATCGAAATGCGCCACGCGCCGTTCTACGGCTGGATCAAGGATCTGTCGGCGCCAGACCCGACCAACCTGTTCAACCTGTTCGGTCTGCTGCACTTTGATCCGACACAGGTCCCCCTGTTTGGGCACTATCTTGTGCTCGGCGTGTGGCCGATCATCATGGGCATCACGATGTGGTTCCAGTTCAAGCTGAACCCGACGCCGCCAGATCCGACACAGCAGATGATCTTCAGCTGGATGCCTTTGATCTTCACCTTCATGCTGGCCGGTTTCCCCGCGGGCCTGGTGATCTACTGGGCGTGGAACAACACACTCTCGGTCTTGCAGCAAAGCCTGATCATGCATCGCAATGGCGTGAAGGTGGAACTGTTCGACAATGTGCGAGCGACGTTCGGCAAAAAGGCTGAATTGAAGACCTGACCTTCGGAGACATTCTCCAACTCGTGATGCCCGGGCAAAAGCGCGAAGCGCCTCTTCGCGCAGGTGTCCCGGGCATCCACGTCTTGGAGACCAAGTAGAGTAAGACGTGGATGGCCGGATCAAGTCCGGCCATGACCCAGATGGACCCTTCGCATGACCGCCGAAACCGATGCGAAGCTGATCGAGCAGGGCCGCAAATTATTTGCCGGCGACTTCACGTTCATCTGGGCTTCGCCCTCGATCGAAACCTTGCCGCCGATGAACGGCGTGGAAATCGCCTTCGCCGGCCGCTCCAATGTCGGTAAATCGAGTCTCATCAACGCACTCACCGGCCGCAACGCGCTGGCGCGGACTTCGAATACTCCCGGCCGCACCCAGGAACTGATCTTCTTCGATGGGCCCGCGCATGCCGGCCTGCGGCTCGTCGATATGCCCGGCTATGGCTACGCCGCGGCGTCCAAGGCCAAAGTCGCCTCCTGGACCGTGCTGATTCACAAGTTCCTCCAGGGCCGCAGCAACCTCGCGCGCGTCTATGTGCTGATTGATTCGCGGCATGGCCTTAAAGACGTCGACCTCGACGTCCTCAAGACGCTGGACCGATCCGCCGTCAGCTATCAGGTGGTTCTCACCAAGGCAGATCAGATCAAGCCGGCTGAACTGGAACAGCGCATCAGCGACGTGAAGGCTTCGCTTTCAACCCATCCTGCCGCCTTTCCGGAAGTGCTCGCCACGTCCTCGGAGACGGCTGCGGGAATTCCGCAATTGCGGGCGGCGGTGATGCGCCTGTTGGAAGAGCGCCGATGAGAGTGCTTCGCATCCTTGTCATCCTCGCCGCTATCATGGGCGCCGACGGCGTGATCCTGGCAGCCGTCGCGGCCCATCAGGGCGATGCGACACGGCTACTGCCTGCCTCGTCGATGCTGCTGTTTCATGCAAGCGCAACCCTTGCGGCGGTGGCCCTGACCGAGCGCGGTATCGTTGCAACCAGAGGCGGGGTTACCGCCGCCTTCGGGTTTGTCGTTGCATCGGCGTTGTTCGCCGGCGATCTCTGTTTGCGGCATTTTGCCGGCCACGCGCTGTTTCCTTTTGCTGCGCCGGCCGGCGGCACGCTCCTGATCGTAAGCTGGCTGGTACTGGCCATTGCCGCCGCATGGCCGCGGCGAAATTGAGCAATTCGTGTCCCGGACTGTTCAAATAGGCCCCGGATCAGCAGCACATCGCTGACGCGCTGCGCTTCACCCGGGGCACCAGAGCATTCGGCGTAAAGCGGCTTTGCGCCTGCGCGACAATCGGATAGAACCCGGCTCGATATCCGTAGCGCGAGACTCGCTTCATGACCGACGCGTCCCACATCACCCCGCTCGATCAGGCCCGCATCCTGTCGGAAGCGCTGCCGCATATGCAGGAATATGACGACGAAACCATCGTCATCAAATATGGCGGCCACGCCATGGGCGCGGAGGATCTCGCCAAGGCGTTCGCGCGCGACATCGTGCTGTTGGAGCAGACCGCCATCAATCCGGTGGTTGTGCACGGCGGCGGCCCGCAGATCGCGACCATGCTCAAGCGGCTCGGTATTCAATCTGAATTCGCCGCCGGTCTTCGCATCACCGATGCCGCGACCATCGAGATCGTCGAGATGGTGCTGGCGGGTTCGATCAACAAGCAACTGGTCGGCTACATCAACGAAGCCGGCGGCAAGGCCGTCGGCCTCTGCGGCAAGGATGGCAACATGGTAACGGCGTCGAAGGCGACGCGCACCATGGTCGACCCCGATTTGCATATCGAGAAAGTGGTCGATCTCGGCTTCGTCGGCGAGCCGGACAAGGTAGATCTCACGCTGTTGAACCAGATCATCGGTTACGAACTGATCCCCGTGCTGGCGCCGCTCGCCACCTCGAAGACCGGCCAGACTTTCAACGTCAATGCCGACACCTTCGCCGGTGCGGTTGCGGGGGCACTCAAGGCCAAGCGGCTGCTGCTCCTGACCGACGTGCCCGGCGTGCTCGACAAATCCAAGAAGTTGATCCCTGATCTCTCGATCAAGGACGCGCGCAAACTGATTGCCGACGGCACGATATCGGGCGGCATGATTCCGAAAGTCGAGACTTGCATCTATGCCCTCGAACAGGGCGTTCAGGGCGTTGTCATCATCGATGGCAAGCAGCCGCATGCGGTCTTGCTGGAACTGTTCACCAATCAGGGCACGGGCACACTGATCCACAAGTGATGGCTAGCGCGCGCACGCAATCGAGGGCCCTCATCGCCGGACTCGTTTCGGCCATCGCTTTGCTCACCGGCATCTCATCGGCGAAAGCCGACCTGAAACTCTGCAACCGCATGAGTTACGTGATCGAGGCGGCGATCGGCATCGACGACAAATCGACGACCGCAACCCGTGGCTGGTTCCGGATCGATCCCGCGGCGTGCCGCGTGGTCCTGCAAGGCACACTGACGGCCGACCGTATCCTGCTCAATGCCCGCGCACTTGCCGTCTACGGCGCCTCGCCGCTGCCGCAGAACGGCGGCGACAGCCTCTGCGTGGCGCGCGATAATTTTGTCATCGCGGCCGCGCGCCAGTGCCGCCCCGGCCAGACACCGGCGGCCTTCACCCAGATCAGCCCGACCCGAACCGACGATGGCAATCTGGTCGCCTATCTCGCCGAGGACAGCGAATATGACGACGAGCAGGCGCGTCTTGCCGCCATCCAGCGGCTACTCGTGATCGGCGGCTTCGACGCTTCGCCGATCGACGGCGTCGATGGTCCAAAGACGCAGGCAGCGCTATCGGCATTTTTGAAGAATCGCGGACTGGCGGCGGATTTCGTCCAGTCGCCGAATTTTTTCACCACCATGGTCGAGGCCGTGCAGGCGCCCTCGTCCACAGGACTGACCTGGTGCAACGACACCCCGCACAAGGTGATGGCCGCGGTCGGTACCGACGACGGCAAGACGGTGACGAGCCGCGGCTGGTATCGCATCGAGCCCGGCAAATGCCTGCATCCCGACGTGACCGGCCAGCCCAAGCGCATCTTCAGTTTCGCCGAAGCCGTCGATACCGAAAACCGTACCGTCCGCTTCAAGGACAAGCCGTTGAATTGGGGCGGCGACACGCAGCTCTGCACGCGCGAAAGCAAGTTCGAAGTCAGCGAACAAAGCGAGTGCAGCACCCGCGGTCTCTCCTCAACCGGATTTGTCACCGTTGACCTGTCGAGCGGCGGCAAGACGCTGCGCTTTGCGATGCCGTGATGATAGCGAAGCGCCCCTTCAGCCACGTCGACACCTGGGTGTTCGACCTCGACAACACGCTCTATCCGCACCACGTCAATCTGTGGCAGCAGGTGGATGCACGCATCGGCGAATTCATCGGCGCCTATTTGAAGGTTTCGCCGGAGCAGGCTCGCATAATCCAAAAGGACTATTACCGCCGCTACGGCACCAGCATGCGCGGCATGATGACCGAGCACGGTGTCCACGCCGACGACTATCTCGCTTATGTGCACCGGATCGATCACTCACCGCTGGAGCCTAACCCGGCGTTGGGTGCGGCGATCGCAAAACTGCCCGGCCGCAAACTGATCCTGACCAATGGCTCGACCGATCATGCCGGGGCGGTTCTGAACCGGCTTGGTTTGTCAGCGCATTTCGAAGCGGTGTTCGACATCATTGCAGCCGAACTCGAACCGAAGCCGGCGCCGCAGACGTATCACAGGTTCCTGACGCGTCATGCCGTCGATCCCGCCAATGCGGCAATGTTCGAGGACCTGGCGCGCAATCTCGTGGTGCCGCACCAGCTCGGCATGACGACGGTATTGGTCGTGCCCGACGGTACAAGAGAGGTCGTGCGCGAAGATTGGGAGCTCGAAGGCCGCGATGATCCCGATGTCGATTATGTCACCGACGATCTGACAGGGTTTTTGCAGAACTTGGCCAGGTCATAAGTCCTCGTCCCCCTGCGAAAGCAGAGCCCCATAGACACAGACATGAGTTCTACGACGAGCCCGCCTTGACTCTCTCCTCCCAAATTCCGAAAAAGCCGCTTCCGCTCCCGTCAAGGAAACACGATGTCCGCCTCCAACCTCGAATCCACCATCAACGCCGCGTTCGACGCCCGTGAAGGCATCTCCTCCGCTACCAAAGGCGAGGTCCGTGACGCCGTCGATCATGCGCTCGATCTGCTCGACAAAGGCGAGGCGCGCGTGGCCGAGCGTGAGGGAAACGGCAAATGGACCGTGCATCAGTGGCTGAAAAAGGCCGTGCTGCTGTCGTTCCGGCTGAACGACATGTCCGCGATCGCCGGCGGCCCCGGCAAGGCGTCCTGGTGGGACAAGGTGCCGTCAAAATTCGACGGCTGGGGCGAGAACCGTTTTCGCGACGCCGGCTTTCGCGCCGTGCCTGGCTCCATCGTGCGCCGTTCGGCGTTCATTGCCCGGAACGTGGTGCTGATGCCGTCCTTCGTCAATCTCGGCGCCTATGTCGATGAAGCGACCATGATCGACACCTGGTCCACCGTCGGTTCCTGCGCGCAGATCGGCAAACGCGTCCATATCTCCGGCGGTGTCGGCATTGGCGGCGTTTTGGAGCCGTTGCAGGCCGAGCCTGTCATCGTCGAGGACGACTGCTTTATTGGCGCGCGGTCGGAAGTCGCCGAGGGCGTGATCGTGCGCAAGGGCGCGGTGCTGTCGATGGGCGTTTTCCTCGGCGCCTCGACCAAGATCGTCGACCGCGAAACCGGCGAGATCTTTGTCGGCGAAGTCCCGGAATACGCTGTCGTGGTGCCCGGCACCCTGCCGCCAAAGCCGCTCAAGAACGGCCAGCCTGGCCCCGCTACCGCCTGCGCGGTCATCGTCAAGCGGGTCGACGAGCGCACCCGCGCCAAGACCAGCATTAACGAACTACTGCGGGACTAGAGTTTCGAACTTAAGGCTCGCCCGCCGCGACTAATCTCCAAACCGCATGGACCAACGCGGCGGTTGCGGAGCGTTGCGATGGATTGGGTCTGGTTTCTGTTCGAATTTAACGGCCGCATCAACCGCGCCAAGGCCTGGTCCGCCTTGCTGGTCATCCTTTGCTGGATGATCTTCATCGCGATGCTGATGATCGGCATTGACGGCTTGTTCGGCAATCCGGTCAAGACCGTCCGCTTCAACATCGATGACATCTTTAGCTTCGTCGATCCTGCCGTCATCCGCGCTGCGATCTTGCGGCTGCGCGAGGGCAAGGAGGCGTCTCCCGCCCATCTCGTTCTTACGTTCTTCCACGCCGCGGGCACGCTGTTATTCGCCTGGGTCTATCTCGCAACCTGCGTCAAGCGCCTGCATGACCGCGACAGGAGCGGCTGGTGGGCAATTCCGTATTTAGTCGTCCCTGGGCTCTATGCTCAGTTTGTGGATCGGCTACCGAATTCCTACGCCATGCTACCGTTCGCATTGATCGTGTTCGCTTTGATGATCTGTGGCTTTGTCGAGATCTATTGCCTGAAGGGGACGCGGTGGACCAATCGCTTCGGGCCCAATACGCTACCGAAGGAGCAGACTCGGGCGCGGAGCGGAAGTCGCTCGAGCTACGCATGAGCGTCAAATCATAAACTCCACTCGAAACTATATTTGCCAGTGGCCTTTGATTTCAACAGTCGCAATAGCCCGCTGCACCGGGATTGCGAATGTTGGAATCGGGCCACTAGCCCGTTACCGGGCATGCATGTTAAGCGAAGGGCATGACTGATGCCCTCTCAATCACCCGCGATCTCGTCCGCTGCCCCTCGATAACACCGGCCGATGCCGGCGCGCTCGGCGTGCTTGAAAAGCTCTTCAAGGCTGCCGGATTCGAAACCCACCGGATCACCTTCAGCGAAGCCGGCACCGCCGACGTCGAAAATCTCTATGCGCGCATCGGCAGCGAAGCGCCGCATATCAGCTTCGCCGGCCATACCGATGTCGTGCCACCGGGCGACGAATTCGGCGTGGACGGTTGGGGCCTTCTCCGGCGAGGTGAAAGGCGGCTTTCTTTATGGCCGCGGCACCGTCGACATGAAGGGCGGCATCGCCTGCAGCGCTGCCGCCGTGCTGCAATACCTTGGCGGCCAAGGCGGCAAGCCAAAAGGTTCGATCTCGTTTCTGATCACCGGCGATGAGGAAGACGTTGCCATCAACGGCACGATCAAGCTGCTGCAATGGGCCGCCGCGCGCGGCGAAAAATTCGATCATTGCGTGCTGGGCGAACCCTCCAACGTCGAGACGCTCGGCGATTGCATCAAGATCGGCCGCCGCGGCTCGCAATCGGGCACGCTCCATGTCGAAGGCATTCAGGGCCACGTCGCTTATCCGCACCGCGCCGCAAATCCGGTACCGGACATTTCGCGCCTGATCGTCAGCTTAAGCGACGAGCCGCTCGATCAGGGCAGCGCCCAATTTCAGGCCTCGAACCTCGAATTCACTTCCGTCGATGTCGGCAACTCCGCGGCCAACGTGATTCCGGCTCAAGCGCGGGCGAAGTTCAATATCCGCTACAACGATCTGCACACGCAAGCGAGCTTGCGTGAACTGGTCGAGGCGCGGCTTGCGAAAGCCACCGGCAACCGGATCAAGGCGCATATCGTGTGGGAGCCGTCCAACGCCAACGTCTTCGTGACCAAGCCCGGCGCCTTCACCGACCTTGCGGTGGCGGCGATCGAGGACGTCACCGGCCGGAAGCCGGAATTGAGTACGAGCGGCGGCACCTCGGATGCACGCTTCATCTCACAGTACTGCCCGGTGATCGAGTTCGGTCTGGTGGGCCAAACCATGCACCAGATCGATGAGCGCACGCCGGTCTCCGATCTGGAAAAGCTGACCAAAATCTACCGCGGGATTTTGGACCGGTATTTTGGCTAGCGCCTTGCTGTCATCGTCCATACCCCGGCTTCGCGGGATATGACGTAAGCTAATAATCCACCCGCACCAGATAAAGCCCATCAGGCGGCGCGACCGGGCCGCAGGCGGCGCGGCTTTGCGCATCGAGTACCGCGGCAAGATCGTCGGCGCTCCAGCGGCCTTCGCCAACCCAGACCAGTGAACCCACCATCGAACGCACCTGACTGTGCAGAAACGAACGCGCCGAGGTCAGAATATCGACCTCGTCGCCGCGCCTGATGACATCGAGTTGGTCGAGCGTACGCACTGGCGATTTTGCCTGGCATTCGGTGTCGCGAAACGTCGTGAAATCGTATTTGCCGACCAGCCGCTGCGCGGCCTGATGCATCGTGTCCGCGTCGAGCGGCCGCGGCAGCCGCCAGACGCGGCCGATATCGAGCGCGAGATTGGCGCGGGTGTTTCTGATCCGATAGCGGTAGTGGCGCTTTTTGGCGGAGAATCGAGCCTCAAAGTCATCAGGCACGATCTCCGCCGACAACACGCCGATCGGATGCGGGCGCAGATGCGCGTTCAACCCGTCGCGAAAGCGGCCGGGCACGAAATGCTTGGCGATGTCGCAATGCGCCACCTGACCGAGCGCGTGCACGCCGGCATCGGTGCGGCCAGCGCCATGCACGCGCACCTCTTCACCGCAGATCGCCTTGACCGCGGTCTCCAGCGCACCCTGCACCGAAGGGCCATTTTCCTGAATCTGCCAGCCGCAATACGGTGCGCCGTCATATTCGATTGTCAGCTTGTAGCGGGGCATCAGAGAAGCCGCGCCGCAGACTTCAACGGCGTTCCGCGTAAAAATTCTTCAGCCTTCATCGGCTGCTTGCCAGCCCGTTGCAATTCGATAACGCGCAATGCGCCTTGCGCACAGGCAATGGTGAGGCGGTCGTCCAGCACGGCACCGGCTTCGCCGGAACCGGGTGCAATTTCACAACGCAATATCTTGACCCGCTGGCTTTCGCCTTCCAGTGGCATCTCGCACCAGGCGCCGGGAAACGGCGACAACCCGTGAATGTGCCGGAGCACCTCGCGTGCCGGCTTATTCCAGTCGATACGCGCTTCGGCCTTGTCGATCTTGGCGGCGTAGGTGACGCCCTCGCTCGACTGCGGCGTCAACTGCAGCTTGCCGCGCTCAAGTGCGCCCATCGCGCGCGCCATCAGGTCACCGCCAAGGGGGGCCAGCGCATCGTGCAGGTCAGACGCCGTCATCGTATCGGTGATCGCCAGGCGCTCGGCCATCGCCACATCGCCGGTGTCGAGACCCGCGTCCATCTTCATCACCATCACGCCACTTTCGGCATCATCAGCCATGACAGCGCGGTTGATCGGCGCAGCACCGCGCCAGCGCGGCAATAGCGAAGCATGAAGATTGAAACAGCCGAGCTTTGGCGCATCCAGGATCGCCTGCGGCAGGATCATGCCATAAGCGACCACGACCGCCGCGTCAGCGCCATAGGCACGAAATTCCTCCAATGCTTCAGGTGTTTTCAGTGTCGACGGCGTCTTTACGGGAATGCCGAGCCGATGCGCCTCTTGCTCGACCGGGCTCTGTTGCAGCTTCATGCCGCGGCCGGCGGGTTTTGCTGCGCGGGTATAGACGGCCGCGATCTCATGGCCGTGCGCAACAAGTTCCAGCAGCGTCGGCACGGCGAATTCCGGCGTGCCCATGAAGATGAGGCGGAGAGGCATGGCCTTACTCCCCTGCGCGCTTGGCGGCCTTGGAAAACTTCTTCAGCACGCGGTCGCGCTTGAGCTTCGACAGGTAGTCGACAAACAGAATACCGTTGAGATGGTCGATCTCGTGCTGGATGCAGGTGGCATAAAGCCCTTCCGCATCTTCCTCGTGCACCTTGCCGTCGAGATCGGTAAAGCGCACGCGCACTTTCGCCGGCCGTTCGACCTCTTCGTAATATTCGGGGATCGAGAGGCAGCCCTCTTCGTAGATCGAGGTTTCTTCCGACGATGAAATGATTTCGGGGTTGATGAAGACACGCGGCTGCGGATCGACCTCGCCCTCTTCGTCTTTCTTGGCAAGGTCCATCGTGATCAACCGCAGCGGCTGTGCGACCTGGATCGCGGCAAGCCCGATGCCTGGCGCGTCGTACATGGTCTCGAACATGTCGTCGGCCAGTTTTCGGATCTCGTCGGTGACTTTCGCCACCGGCTTGGAAACCAGCCGCAACTGTTTGTCGGGAAGGATGATGATCGGACGTAGGGCCATGGCGCGCGATTTAAGGGGATCGTTGCGGGTGGTCAATGCGACTAGTGTGGCGGCTCAGAAGTCCTCATCGTTGCTGCCGCGAGTTCGTCACGCGGACTTCTGAGCCAAACACACCAGATCAATTAAGCTGCCGGCGTCCTTTCGATTCCGAAGTTCGTAAACCTCGCTCCGAAAATGAGACGATCTTCGGCATCGGGACACCAGGAAGCCATTTACCCCCTCTTAACCATGATTGTTAGGAAAGCATTAACCAAGAAATTTTACCTCATATTAACCATAAATGTTCCCTCTTCGTTCGTGTTCAAGGCCGAATCGGATAGTAAGGACGGCATGAACGAGATTCTTTTCATGATCGGCGCCACGCCGATCCGCACTGGCGAGGCGCTGATCGGTTTTGGCGCACTCGCCCTCATCCTGCTCTTGGTCATCGCCATCGTCGTTGCGCGGTCCGGCCGCCGCGGAGCGGTATCGGCGATGGCGCAGGCGATCCGTGCCGACGAGCTAGAGGAACGGTTAAGCGAAATGCTGCGCGCCCAGAGCGAAGCCACTGGCCGCGTCGATGCCATGGGGCAGGCTCTGGCAGGGAGACAGGCCGAAATGGCCCGTGCCGTCTCCGAACGGCTCGATTCGGTCACCCATCGCGTCGGCCAGTCCATGGAACAGACCACGCGCAACACGATGGATTCGTTGCGCGTACTGCATGAGCGGCTCGGCATCATCGACAACGCGCACAAAAATCTCACCGACCTCACGTCACAAGTCACGACGTTGCGCGACGTGCTCGCCAACAAGCAATCCCGCGGCGCCTTTGGCCAGGCGCGAATGGAAGCAATCGTCCAGGACGGCATGCCGAAAGGCGCTTACGAATTCCAGCACACGCTTTCGAGCGGAAAGCGGCCGGATTGCGTGGTGTTCCTGCCCGACCAGCGGCCGCTCTGCATCGACGCCAAATTCCCGCTGGAAGCGTTCACAGCGCTGCATGACGCCCGCACCGACGAAGAAAAGAAAATCGCCGCGCAACGGCTGCGCGCCGACATCATGAAGCATGTCAGCGACATCGCCGAAAAATACCTGGTCGCCGGCGAGACCCAGGATACCGCCCTGATGTTCGTGCCGTCGGAATCGGTCTACGCCGAAATCCACGACCATTTCGACGACGTGATCCAGAAGGCCTATCGCGCCCGCGTCGTGCTGGTGTCGCCTTCGCTTCTGATGCTCGCGATCCAGGTGATGCAGCAAATCCTCAAAGACGCGCGGATGCGCGATGCCGCGGATCAGATTCGTACCGAGGTGCTTAATCTCGGCGACGATTTGGGGCGGCTGCGCGAGCGCGTGCTGAAGCTGCAGAAGCATTTCGCCGACGCCAACGAAGACGTCCGCCAAGTGCTGATTTCCGCCGACAAGATCGAAAAACGTGCGGGCCGGATCGAGGAACTCGACTTCAGCAAGGAAACTCCCATCGAGCCGCCGCGCCTGGTCAAAGCAGGCACACCCGAGTTGTTTCCGCTGCCGCGCAAGATGCAGGCGGGTGAGTAGCAACTAGCACCGCAGATGGTACCGTGATCGCCCGGTCAGGCCGGGCGACGACAGACTTTCTTCGAATCTGCTAGCAAGGCTCATGGCTTCCCCGGATACATCCGAGACAACCCCGCGCCCTGCTACGCCGAAAGCGTCCTTGCGCGACGTGCTTCTGGTCTATACGAAGCGCCGCGTCCTCGTCGTCATGCTGCTCGGCTTCTCGGCCGGTCTGCCCTTCTCACTTGCCGGGCAGACGCTGCAGGCCTGGATGACCGAGAGCGGTGTCGACATCAAAACTATCGGCCTGTTCGCGTTTGTCGGTACCCCCTATTGGACCAAGGTATTCTGGTCGCCGGCCGTGGATGCCATCGACATTCCCGTGCTGACGCGCTGGCTCGGCCGGCGACGGGCATGGCTGCTGCTCACGCAGATCATGCTGCTCGCCGCGATCGTGGTGTTGGCCTATTGCGATCCCCGGCATGCCCCATTCGGGGTTGCCATCGCGGCGCTGCTGGTCACGACTGCCTCAGCCACCCAGGACATCATCATCGACGCCTTCCGCATCGAAAGCCTGAAGGAAAACGAACAGGCCGCCGGCATGGCTTCCTATGTGGCGGCCTACCGAATCGCCGTGCTGGTCTCCGGCGCCGGCGCACTGCTGCTGGTCAGTGCCTTCGTGGGATATGGCTTCGATCAACAGACGGGCTACAGCGCCACCTATATCGTGATGGGGCTGTTGATCGTCGTCGGCATGCTGGCAACGCTGTTCGCGGTTGAACCGGAATCCTCTGTCCGGGCAATCAGCGCGCACTCAGGTCCCGGCCACGACAAGGCCGGACAGCGGTTGATCGAGGTCGCGATCACAAGCATCAAAGACTTTCACTCGCGCGATGCGGCCATCGCCATCGTCCTGTTCGTGGTGTTGTTCAAGCTTGCGGACGCCATGGCGACCGCCATGAACACGACCTTCGCACTCAAGATCGGCTTTTCGCGCGTCGAACTTGCAGCCATCCTCAAAGGCGTCGGCTTCGCCGCTGCACTACTCGGCGGATTTGCCGGAGGCTTTGTCGCCCGTTCGTGTTCGCTCAGCACGACCCTGTGGATCGGCGGGCTTCTGCAAGCCGTCGCGATCTTGCCGTTTTCGTGGCAGGCCATCGTGGGCCACGATCTGGCGTGGCTGACCTTCGCGATCACCGCCGAACAATTCACTGCCGGACTCGGCACCGTTGCCTTTGTGGCCTATCTCTCCGCGCTCTGCGGCAACCCGCTGCACACGGCAACGCAATATGCCTTGCTGACCGCGCTGATGGCGCTTGGGCGTACGGTGTTTGCGGCGGGCAGCGGATACTTGGCGGAAGCGACAGGTTGGTTCGGCTACTTCCTGCTATGTACGTTATTCGCGATCCCAAGTTTCGTTCTGCTTGCCTATCTGCAGCGGCGTGGGCACTTTGAAGCGCTTGGGAAGGCGAAACCTTAAGGCCGGCCTCGTCGAGACTCTAACGTTTGGTCACGACGCTCCACCTGGTGACCACGGCCTCGCTCATCTGCCCCGCCGCTTCCGCGCAGGCGATTTCGTCAACCCGAAGCGAGATTTCCTTGCCGACGAAACCTTTCAGCTTTGCCACATCGCCGTCGCCATTGGTGACGATCTGAAACGTCTCAGGACCGGTCTCGAGCCCGCACAGTCCGCCGGGCGGCGGCAAGCGATGCGCCACGCTGGTAAGCTGATAGGTCGCCGCTTTGCCCTTCTTGCCGCCATGGGTCCGCAGCGTATTGAGCTCTCCGGACAGGACATCGCCAATCTTGATCAACGTGCCGGCCTTGTTGCCGCCTTCGGTCACAGGCTGATCCTGCTGCGCGCGCAGGCCCGGCATCGTCAATACCGAGACCATGATCGTGCCCAAAGCCAGCCGTTTGCCGAATCCTCGTTTCGTCATTTCAATCGCTTCCGTTTATTTGGCTAAAACAGGGTTCGCTGCCGCATCGCTGCGGACAACGTACCCTCGTCGAGATAGTCGAGTTCGCCACCGACCGGCACGCCATGGGCCAGCCGCGTAACCCTGACATTGGCATCCTGCAAAAGGTCGGTGATGTAGTGCGCGGTGGTTTGGCCGTCGACGGTGGCATTCAGCGCCAGGATGATCTCGCTCACCTGCGGCTCATGCGCACGCTTGACCAGCGCATCGATCGTCAGATCCTGCGGGCCGACGCCATCGAGCGGCGACAACGTGGCGCCGAGCACGTGGTAGAGGCCGTTGGAAGCGTTCGCCCGCTCCAGCGCCCAGAGATCGGCAACATCGGCCACGACGACAATGATCGACTGGTCGCGCCGCGGATCGATACAGACCGTGCAGGGACTTTGGGTATCGATATTGCCGCAGGTCTTGCAGACCTGGATCTTGTCGATCGCCACCTGAAGCGCTGCCGATAGCGGCGTCATCAGCGCCTCGCGCTTCTTGATCAGATGCAGCGCCGCACGGCGTGCCGAGCGCGGTCCCAGTCCGGGCAACCGTGCCAATAGCTGGATCAAGCGTTCGATTTCGGGGCCGGCAACCGCAGAGGCCATGGATCAGCCGATATCCATTTAACCGAGGCCGAGGCCCGGCGGTAAACCGAGGCCGCCTGTCAGCGCCTGCATTTTCTCCTGCATCGCGATTTCCGCCTTGCGCCGCGCGTCGCTGTACGCGGTCACCAGCAGGTCTTCGAGGATTTCGCGTTCCTCCACCTTCATCAACGACGGGTCGATCTTGACAGCCTTGACGTCCATCTTCGCGGTCATGCGCACACTGACCAGACCGCCGCCGGAAATTCCCTCGACCTCAAGATGGCCGAGTTCTTCCTGCATCGCCTGCATCTTCGATTGCAGCTGCGCCGCCTGCTTCATCATGCCGAGAAAATCAGCCATCAAGGTTCCCTTTGAAATCGTTACGCGTCGTCGCCGTCGGCGAGGTCGTCCCCGTCAGCACTATCTGCATGGGATTCCGGCGGCTCGGCGGCAAGGCGGCGCACTTCTACGACTTTCGCACCGGGAAATCGCGCCAGGACTTCCCTCACCCTGGGATCGGTTTCCGCGGCGCGCTCGCGCTTGTTTTTCTCAGCTTCGCTCTGCGCCCGCAGCGTCGGCTGTCCCGCTTCGTTGGAGACGATCACAGTCCAGCGCCGGCCGGTCCATTGCTCGAGCTTGCGCGACAGATCGTTGATCAGTGTCCGCTGGGCGTGGCGCTCCAGCGCGACCTCCAGACGTCCGTCCTCGATGCGGACCAGCCGCACGTCGGCTTCCAGCGCCGCCTTGGTCAGCAAATCACGCCTCTCGCCGGCGAGCGCCACGAGTTCGGGAAAGCTCGCGATCCGCAAGGTTGGCGCGGCTTGAGTCTCGGCCGACGGCGCCGGCATTTGCGGCCGGATCGCGGGCTCCGCGTTGGCGCGCGGCGCAGGAGCGGACCGAACCGGCGAGGATGACATCGGCGACGCCGGTGCAGCCGGGGCCGCGCGCGGCGCGGCATTTCCGGTCGCCGCGGGCGATGTTCCGCCAACCTGCTCGACCATCCGGATCGCTTCATCCGGCGTCGGCATATCCGCCACATAGGCGATGCGTACCAGGACCATTTCCGCTGCCGCGGCAGGGCGCGTGGCGTCTCTTACCTCGGTGGTGCCCTTGAGCAGCATCTGCCACATCCGCGACAACACGCGCATCGAAATCTTTGCGGCGAACTCTCGCGCGCGCTTGCGCTCGGTTTCGCCGAAAGCGACATTGTCCGCGGTCGCCGGCACGATCTTGACGCGGGTAACGAAGTTGACGAACTCGGCAAGGTCGGACAGCACGACGACCGGATCGGCGCCGGTGTCGTATTGCTCGCGAAACTCCTTGAACGCGCTTGCGATGTCGCCGCGAACGAGGCTCTCGAACAGATCGATGACCCGGGTGCGATCGGCAAGCCCCAGCATCTGCCGCACATCATCGGCGCGCACCGGCCCCGCCGCATGCGCAATCGCCTGATCGAACAGCGACAGCGAATCGCGCACCGACCCCTCGGCCGCGCGCGCGATGATGCCGAGCGCCTCGGCCTCGGCTTCGACGCCCTCTTTTGACGCGATGCTGGAAAGATGCGTCATCAACACATCCGCCTCGACGCGGCGCAGATCGAAACGCTGGCAACGCGACAGCACCGTGACCGGAACTTTGCGGATTTCGGTGGTGGCGAAGACAAACTTCGCATGCTCCGGCGGCTCTTCCAGCGTTTTCAGGAACGCGTTGAAGGCAGCGGTGGAGAGCATATGAACTTCGTCGATGATGTAGACCTTGTAGCGCGCGCTCGCCGGCGCGTAGCGCACGCTGTCATTGATCTGGCGCACATCGTCGACGCCGGTGTGGGAAGCGGCGTCCATTTCCAGCACGTCCATGTGCCGGCTTTCCATGATCGCCTGACAATGCACGCCGAGCGTCGGCATCTGGATCGTCGGTCCCTTCACCGATCCATCCGTCAGCTCGTAATTCAGTGCGCGCGCCAGGATGCGTGCGGTGGTGGTTTTGCCGACGCCGCGGACCCCGGTCAGGATCCAGGCCTGTGGAATGCGGCCGGTCTCGAACGCGTTGGAAACGGTGCGCACCACCGCGTCCTGGCCGATCAAATCGTCAAAGCCTGCGGGGCGGTATTTCCGCGCCAGTACGCGATAGGGCTTGCCGGCCTGCGTCGAACCGGGATCGTCGGAATTGTGAGGGGTGGGCGGCGCGCCAGCATCATTCATAGGACGGTCCGCAATGGATAATCTCGCGAAGCTGGCTTTGCGGAAGAGGGCGAAGCCGGTCGCAGCACCTTGCGCCCTTCGCCGGAAAAACAGGTAGGAGACTGACGAGCGACCCGATCCGGACCTCGTTAGGGCTGCTTCCTTCCGGACCTGACCCGGTTGGCGAGTGGCTCGTCCACCGCCAATCTCCCGGTCCCTATTTGGGGCCAAACGGCCCGGAAAGCAAGCGCGGCCGGGAGGTTTGCGCACCTTGTGCAGAATCGGGGATAAGGCATTAGTTGCAGCATCTTGGCCGCCCAAGGAAATATCCATGCCCCCCGAGGAATCCGCCTGGTCGCTGCATGCCCGGCTCAAGGAAGATACCATCGATATCGGTGACCTGCCGCTAAGCCGCGTGCTCGTTATCAAGGACGCGCATTATCCCTGGCTGCTGCTGGTGCCACGAAGGCCGGAAATTGTGGAAATCATCGACCTCAACGAGGTCGAACAGGCACAGCTCACGACGGAGGTTTCCCGCGTTGCGCGTGCATTGAAAGAAATCACCAAATGCGAGAAGCTGAATATCGCGGCGCTCGGCAACGTGGTTCCGCAATTGCATGTGCACGTCATCGCGCGGCGTTCAAGCGATGCCGCGTGGCCGCGGCCGGTGTGGGGAGTGATGCCGCCGCTGGCGCACGATGCGGAAGAAGTTCAGCGATTTATCAACGCGCTACGACGCAAAATATGGCTTGGTTAGAGGCAAATGAACGCATTTGATTCCTTTCCGTTGGGGCAGCCGGGTTTCGTCTCGCATATCCTCGATCGCGCCGCCCATTTACGCGGCGATGAGGCGAAGCTGCTGTCGCTGGAAAACCGCCCCGACGCCCGCGCTTACGTCGTCTACCGCAACTCGCTGGTGGTGAGACGTGAAGCGGCCGGTCCCCGTGCGCTGCTCACTCTCGAAGAGGCCCTGAAGTTGGGCGCCAATCCGGGCACGATTTTCTTAGGACTTCGCGAAGGCGCCCCGATCTTCGGCATGGGCATTTCGCCTGCCGCCGTCGAGCAGCTCTTGACCCGGGACGATGCCGCGGTGAGTGAACTCCGTGGCATGGCGATGCATGGCGCGGTTACTCCCAACCAGCTATCGGCCATCGCCATGGCGAAGTCGCTGGTGAACTGGCATCAGCGGCACGGCTACTGCGCCAATTGCGGGACACGGACCGCGATGAAAGAAGGCGGCTGGAAGCGCGACTGCCCGAGCTGCAAGACAGAGCATTTCCCCCGCACCGATCCGGTCGTGATCATGCTGGTGACTTTTGGCGACAAGGTCCTGCTCGGCCGCCAGAAGCACTTCCTGCCCGGCATGTATTCGTGCCTTGCCGGCTTCGTCGAAGCCGCGGAAACGATCGAGGACGCGGTTCGCCGCGAGATTTTCGAAGAATCCGGCGTCCGCTGCACCGACGTCCACTATTACATGACGCAGCCCTGGCCTTACCCTTCATCCCTGATGATCGGATGCACGGCTCGCGCGTTGAACGAGGATATCGTGGTCGATCACGCGGAACTCGAGGATGCGCGCTGGTTTGATCGCGCGGAAGCGACCTTGATGATCAAGCGGGAACATCCGCAAGGGCTCGCCGGCCCGCACCCGTTTGCGATTGCCCACCATTTGCTCGGCCGCTGGGTACACGAGGGCCAAGCTTAGTGGGAACTGGCGGTGACCGCCCTCGTTACCTAGTTCCGCAAACCAAGCCGGGATCGACATGACCGACACCAAAGCAAGCTCGCGCGCCTCCGGAAAACTTCCGCCACGAATTCTCTGCATCGGTATGCCGGTGCGCGATCTGACCTTTCGTGTGCACGGGCTGCCGGCGCGCGGCTCCAAGGAAAACGCCACCCATTTCGATGAAATTTGCGGCGGCAACGCGCTCAACGGTGCGATCGGGATCGTGCGGCTCGGCGGCCGCGCCTCGATCTGCGGACCGATGGGCGACGAAAAGGAAACGACGTCCAAATACATCTACGAGAAGATGGCCGAAGAAGGCATCGAGACCAAACACCTCGTGCATATGCCGGGTTTGGTGACGCCGATTTCGAACATCATGATCGACCCGAGCGGCGAGCGCACCATCGTCACCTTTCGCGACCCCGAATTGTGGAACGTTCGCCTGCCCGACCATGACGCGCTGCTGCACGACTGCGATGCCATCCTGACGGAGAGTCGCTGCGCCAACTTCTGTACCGATCTCTGCGCCGAAGCGACGAGACGCGGCATTCCGGTTGTCGTCGACGTCGATCGCGCGATGTCGCTGCGCGAAGGCCTGCTGACGGCCTCCTCGCACCTGATCTTTTCCAGCGAGCCGCTGCAGGAGACCGCTGACGTCACCGACGATGGCGAAGCCTTGAAGAAGATCGCCAAACTGACCCCCTCCTTCCTCGCTGGCACGCGCGGTGCGCAGGGGACAATCTGGCTCGACGAGCAGCAAAACCTGCAGCAGACGCCGGCCTTCCCGGTGCACACCGTCGACACGCTGGGCGCCGGTGACGTTTTCCATGGGGCCTTTGCGCTTGCGATCACAGAGGGCCAGGAGTTGCGTTCCGCCTTGCAGTTCGCTTCCGCCGCCGCCGCGTTGAAATGCACCCGCTTCGGCGGAGCCTTCGCGGCCCCGCAACGTGCTGAAGTTGAAGCGCTTTTGAGCCACAAGCGGCCGGCTGCCCGGTAGGGTTGTCGATATAATGAGCTTGTACTAGAAGAATTTTCTATATATGAGGGAATAAATCCCAATTATTGGAAGAAAGTTCTTCTATCATGACCGACCTTGCCATCCCCGCCGCCATCGAGCCCAACCGCAGGCTCGATGCCATCGACCGCAAGATCCTGACCGTGCTGCAGCAGGACGCTTCCCTATCGGTTGCCGAGATCGGCGACCGGGTGGGCCTGTCGTCAACGCCGTGCTGGAAGCGAATCCAGCGCCTGGAGGCCGACGGCGTGATCCTGCGCCGCGTCGCGCTGGTCGATCAGAACAAGATCGAACTCGGCATCACCGTCTTCGTTTCGGTCGAAAGCTCCGACCACTCGGAGAACTGGTTGCAGAAATTCGCCGATGCCGTTTCCGCGATGCCCGAGGTGATGGAATTCTACCGGATGGCGGGCGACGTCGACTACATGCTGCGCGTCGTGGTCGCCGACATGCAGAGCTACGACGTGTTCTATAAAAAACTGATCAGCGCGGTGCCGCTGAAGAACGTGACGTCGCGTTTTGCGATGGAGAAAATCAAGTCGGTAACCGCATTTCCGGTGCCGGCGCACTAGCGGCGGAGCCGTCCGGACTGCGCTGTCGGACAGCGCAGCCGACAACCTCTGCGGCCGCGTTTCTATCCATGCAATTTATTGTTTTATCTGCTGAATTTTTCAGTACGGTCCCCATTTTTACTCTCGGTTAGCCTTGTCCCGATAACTTGCCCAAATGGGGGATAACAGCAGCCTTGGCGCCTGCCGATGGCCAGCGTGGGCGAACGCGGCCATGTTGCTGCTTTCGAGCTGGCTGTTTATCGCCGCGCTCTCCTTTCAAGTCCGCACCGATACCGAAGTGGTGGCTGTGGTGTTTCCGCCGTGGTGGAGCGCGCAGCAGGCGCTTCAGGCGGCGGCTTCAGCCGGCGCTGCATTTGTGAGGACGACCGCCATTCCGGCCATTCTGGTCGTACGGCCCGACGATCGCGCCGGGCTCTCCCGGCTGCGTGACGCTGGTGCCTGGTTTGCCATTGACCCAAGGGCCGCTGCGGCCTGCCTGACCCTTAAGGGCTAAAGGAGCCCGAAAATGAATATTGAAAGTCATGAGTTGAATAATTTGCGCGAAACGACCAGCCGGGCCTTGATCGTGGTCCTCTGGCTACATGTGCCGGTTTGCCTCGCCATCGGTCTTGTCGTTGGCGGCGGTTGGTCGATGCCGGTCACGCTCATGGTAATCACGGCAGGCGCAGCGACCTTGTCGTGGCGCACCACCGGCAATGAAATCTCCACGCGTCTGGTCATTGCCGTCGCCTTGATGGCTGACGTTTCGGTTTTCACCTACCAGTTCGCCGGCCACGCCTGGCAGGCGGACATACACATGTACTTCTTCGCTGCGCTGGCCTCGCTCGTCGCCTATTGCGACTACCGAACGATCGTCATCAGCGCCGTCGCTGTTGCGCTACATCATCTGACGCTCAATTTCTTGCTTCCGGCGGCGATATATCCGGGCGGATCCGACCTCGGACGGGCAATGCTTCACGTTGTCCTCTTCGGCATGGAATCGGGAGTCTTGATCTGGCTCGCGCTCACGCTCGCGGACTTGTTTGGAACTGCCGCGCAAAAGACCGCGGAAGCAGAGGCGGCCGTCGCCGCCGGCGCCCGCGCCAACGCCGATCGCGTCGATGCCGAGAAGCTCGCCAAGCAACGACGTGACGGCGCCAGAGGCGAGCTCGCGTCCGGCTTCGAACACACCGTCGGGCATATCGTTGAAACCGTTGCAGTGGCGGCGCAGGAGATTCAGCGGCTTTCGACGTCAATCAGCATCACCAACCATGCAGCCACTGGGCAGACTTCGGCGGCCGCGGTTGCTGCAACGCGCGCATCGGCCAACGTCAATACAGTTGCGGCAGCCACCGAAGAGCTGACGGCCTCGATTAGCGAGATCGCCCAGCAGGTGACCCGTTCGGCCCAGATCGCAGGCCAGGCCGCCAAGGAAGCGCGACGCACCAACTCCGTCATCGAAGGACTCGCGAGCGGTACCCAGAAAATCGGCGAGGTCATTACGCTGATCCAGAACATCGCAAGCCAGACCAACCTGTTGGCATTGAATGCGACCATCGAAGCGGCGCGCGCCGGCGAACACGGCAGGGGATTTGCCGTCGTCGCGAGCGAAGTGAAGGCACTGGCCAACCAGACCGCAAAGGCGACGGAAGAAATTTCCGCGCAGGTCCAGAATATCCAGAATGCGACCGGTGACGCCGTCACCGCAATCCAGACCATCGTCGGCACCATTGCGGAAATCGACCAGATATCCAGCCAGATCGCCGCCGCTGTCGATCAGCAAGGCGCGGCAACACGTGAAATCGCGGGCAATGTGCTGCAGGCAGCCGACGGTACGCGGGAGGTCAGTGACAACATCCACAGCGTCAACCACGCTTCCAGCGAAGCCGGCGTTGCGACGGGCCGCCTTCTCGAGGCGGCCAACGGCCTGTCGTCGCAATCGGAGCGGCTGAAGTCCGAGGTCGGTCAGTTCCTCGGTTCGCTGAGGGTCGCACGATAAAGCTTGCCCCATCGCGCCCGCGAGCCGGGCGCGGCGCCTCAGATCTTCTGGTTATATTCGCCCACCTCGGGATGGGTGCGTAATACCGAATCCATCGCCTCGAACATATCGCGCATCCGCTGTTCCGAGACCGGGCTTTCGACGACCACGACCAGCTCCGGCTTGTTGGAGGAAGCCCGCACCAGGCCCCAGCTGCCGTCCTCGACGGTGACGCGCACTCCGTTGACGGTGACGAGGTCGCGGATGCGCGAGCCTGCGACTTTCTCGCCGCGTTTCTGCAATTCTTGAAAATGCTTCACGACCTGATCGACGACGCCGTATTTGGTCTCGTCGGCGCAATGCGGTGACATGGTCGGCGACGACCAGGTCTTCGGCAGATCGTTCTTCAGGTCGGCCATCGACTTGGCAGGCGCACGATCAAGCATGTCGCAGACCGCGATCGCCGAAACCAGCCCGTCGTCATAACCGCGGCCGAACGGCTTGTTGAAGAAGAAGTGACCGGACTTCTCAAAACCCGCCAGCGCACCCAATTCGTGGGTGCGGCGCTTCATGTAGGAATGGCCGGTTTTCCAATAGTCGATTTTCGCGCCCTGTTTTTGTAGCACGGGGTCGGTGACAAAAAGCCCGGTGGATTTCACGTCGACGACGAACTGAGCGCCCTTGTGGATCGCCGACATGTCGCGCGCCAGCATGACGCCGACCTTGTCGGCAAAGATCTCTTCGCCGGTATTGTCGACCACGCCGCAGCGATCGCCGTCGCCGTCAAAGCCGAGACCGACATCGGCCTTGTACTTCAGGACGACATCGCGGATCGCGTGCAGCATTTCCATGTCTTCGGGATTGGGATTGTATTTCGGAAACGTATGGTCGAGTTCGGTATCGAGCGGAACGACCTCGCAACCGATCGCTTCCATTACCTGCGGCGCGAAGGCGCCCGCGGTGCCGTTGCCGCAGGCGACCACGACCTTCAGCTTGCGTTTCAGTTTCGGCCGCTTGGTCAGATCGGCGATGTAACGCGCCGGGAAATTCTCGTGAAACTGGTAGGAGCCGCCAACCTTGTTCTTGAACTCGGCATTGAGGACGATCTCTTTCAACCGGCTCATCTCATCGGGACCGAAGGTAAGCGGGCGGTTGGCGCCCATCTTGACGCCGGTCCAGCCATTGTCGTTGTGCGAGGCTGTCACCATCGCCACGCAGGGAACGTCGAGCTCGAACTGCGCGAAATAAGCCATCGGCGTCATCGCAAGCCCGATGTCGTGAACGCGGCAGCCGGCGGCCTGCAAGCCCGACATCAGCGCATATTTGATCGAGGCCGAATAGCCGCGAAAATCGTGACCGGTCACGACTTCCTGCTTGACGCCAAGCTCAGCGATCAGCGCGCCCAGCCCCATACCGAGCGCCTGCACGCCCATCAAATTGATTTCCTTGCCGAACAGCCAGCGCGCGTCGTACTCGCGAAAGCCGGTCGCTTTGACCATCGGCTCTGACTCGAACGCGTAAGTGTTCGGAACCAGTACGGGCTTCGGCTTTGGAAACATGCGAACGGCCTCTTAGGAAAAACGGATCGAGCCCCAGCCTTAGCGAATGCGCTGGCGCAACGGAAGGCGGGACAGCCGTCTTGTGGCGACTTATTAGGGTGGATGGGCGAAGCGTCAGCCACCTCTTTGCACGGCGGCGCAATACGCTGCATAGTTTCCGCAGGGGGCAGCGCCAGGCTGGATAGGCATTGCCATACGTTCGATTCAGCCGCTCCCGGTGACATTCGAGGAAATGCCTATGCGATTGTCAGCCAGCCTCCGAATGGAGGCCCAATCTCGGTGAAAATTGGATCCGCAAGCAACTAGCTGTGTGCCCATGAATTGAGGTGCTTGGGTCAGGCGCGCCTAACTACCAACGACTGACGAGGCTCTGCGACGACAAGCTATTTTGCAAAGGGACACGGAAATTCGCCTACATTTAGTCTTACTGCACTGGTCTATCGGCGTGAACTTTGGAATTTCAGGCTGCCTAGACTGGCGTCGCCTTCGAGATGATCTTCATGGTCAACCGTCTCTTCAAAGCCGTGAGTCTGGCTGCACTGGTCGTCTTTCCTGCATATGGCCAGAACCTGTCTGTACCGGACCATGTGGTGGCCATGACAACCAACCTCCAGTTCATCACCGAGGTTGATGTTGACCAGCGCACCAAGCTCGATTTGCTGCTTGAGCAAAAACAGATCGATAGGGAAGGAGTGATCCGTGAGTTGACTACGGACATATTCGAGATCGCAAAAGCCGAGGGAGCAGGTTTGCTATCGGATTCGCTCGTCGACAAAGCCTTCGCCGACATGTGCTTGCGACTAGGTGTCGCTCCGGCAGATCTCACAAAGTCACTGGAGCAGGAGGGCATCCAGCTCGACGCTCTGCGAAAGCGCCTTAGGTCTGATGTTGCTCGGGAAGTTCTGGCGCGAATGCCAAGACGCTATGAAGATCGACTCGATTACCCTCTCATTCCCAAAAAGTGAACAAGCAGCAATAGCGGACGTTCCCGAATTTCCGTAGACCTAAGAATACGCCCCTCAGGTGAACTGGCAGCCATAGAGCCTTACTGCTCCAGCACCATCGTGCCGTTGGCGTATTCGAACCGCTTCAGCTTCGACAGGAACGACAACCCAAGCAAATTCTCCGACAGCGCTTCGTCCGGCAGCACCATCGCATCGACGTCGCGCACGGTCAGGCCGCCGACCTCGACCATGGCTAACCGCGTCGGCGCGGCCTTCACGGTGCCGTTCGCAGTCGTCACTGTCGCCCGGTAGTCGTTGCGCGACGGACGCAGCCCGAACCGCGCCGCAGAACTTTCATTCAAAGCGACGACGGAAGCGCCAGTATCGACCATGAAGGCAATGCGCTGACCATCGATCCGTCCTTCGGTCGCGAAATGACCACGGGCGTCATGGGGAATGCTGAGACTGCGCCGGTCCGTGTTAGTGGTCGTGTCGGGCGTTACCGCCATGCGTACAGACGGGGTGGCGGAGGCCGGCGCGGGCGTCATCTTGTCCGCGATCTGCGCCATGAAGGTGCCAAGGCCGATCATGATCGCGGCAAAAATCATAATGTTACGCATCACGCCACTCTCGACCGCGGTCTTCCAATTCGCCGCACCAACCGATTTCATCACTAATGGAGTGGATTTGACATTCGTTACCCACCGTGCGGGCGGCAATTTTGGCCAAAAGGATGAGCGAAGGGTTAACGAATTGATCACGTTCCCTTTGGTTTGACACGACGGGTCGGCGGCGCGCTTGCCGGATCTTCCGGCCAGGGGTGACGCGGATAGCGACCGCGCAGATCGGAGCGCACCGCTGCGTAGCTACCGCGCCAAAAGCCCGGCAGATCGCGCGTGACCTGCACCGGGCGGTGCGCCGGCGACAGCAATTCCAGCACCAGCGGGATCGCACCCCTCGCAATCGAGGGATGGCTGGTCAACCCGAACAACTCCTGCAAGCGCACGGCAATGGTCGGCCCCTGCTCGGCTTCGTAATCGATCGCAAGCTGCGTGCCGGTCGGCGCCTCGAAATGCGTTGGCGCTTCCTTGTCCAGCCGCGCGCGCAAGGACCACGGCAACAACGCGTGCAAGGCCTCCGACAAGTCGCCTGCCGAGAATGCCTTCAGGGACGTCTTTTCGAGCAGCGCCGGCACCAGCCACGTATCGCGTTGGGCTTTGAGCGCTCCGTCCGACAAATCCGGCCACGGGTTATCGGACGATGCCGCTTCAGCAGCGCGCAGGAACATCACGCGGTCGCGCCATTGCTTGATCGGTTTCGACCACGGCAATTGATCGAGCCCGGCCGCGATCAGACCATTGGCAAGGATCCGCGCCGTCTGTTCCGACGGTTCCAGCGCCAATGGCGCTTCGGACAGCGTGATCGCGTGCAACGACTTTTTGCGCCGCGCCCGCAAGGCCATCGAACCCCGATCAAAAGACACTTCGTCTGCGGTTTCGATCTGATCGGCAAAACGGACTTCGATCTCCCCTTGCGTGATCGGCGCGGCCAGCAGAATACGGCCCTGCATGGCCGTGCCTGTCAGTTCTGCAACCGCGACGTACGGCGCGCGCGACAGTGCTGCGGTTGGCTCGATCGCAGCGCCGCGTCCGTTGGCCAGAACAAAGCTGCCGTTACCGCGGTTCTTCGCCACGCGATCGGGAAAGGCGAACGCCAGCATGACGCCGTTGGAGGGCAATTCCTCACCTCGCGCGAGGCCTTTGTCGTCTGCCGCGACTTGCGTGGCCCAGCGCGTTGCCTGGTTGCGTGCGGCTTCGGCCCGCTGCGAGCGCTCGCGGCGAAACGCCTCCAGCCGCACATCCAGATCGACCTGATCGCCGCCAAGCCCGCGCTCGGTAAGCACGGCGGCGATCTCGGCAGCAGCGCGGCCTGCGCCAAGCCGATGCGAATCGACGATCATCCGCGCCAGCCGCGGCGGCAGCGCCAGCGTACGCAGGCTACGGCCTTCGTCGGTGATCCGCCCGTCAATGTCGAGCGCGCCAAGTTCACGCAGCAACTCGCGTGCTTCCTTTAAGGCCGGCGCCGGCGGGGAATTGAGAAACGCAAGGCTGGCGGGGTCGGCGACGCCCCATTGCGCGAGATCGAGCACGAGCGACGACAGATCCGCGCTCAGAATTTCCGGCTGCGTATAGGCGGCAAGCGAAGCGGTCTGCGGCTCGTCCCACAGCCGGTAACACACGCCGGGCTCGGTGCGCCCCGCACGGCCTCGGCGCTGATCAACCGCCGCACGCGAGGCCCGCACGGTCTCAAGCCGCGTCAAGCCGATGTCCGGCTCATAGCGCGGCACCCGCGCTAGACCGCAATCGACCACGATCCGCACGCCCTCGATGGTCAGCGACGTCTCGGCAATTGACGTAGCGAGCACAACCTTGCGATGCCCCTTGGGCGGCGGCGCAATGGCGCGGTCCTGCACCGAGGCATCGAGCGCGCCGAACAACGGCACGATCTCGATCGAGGCATCGTGAACTCGCTCGGTCAGGAAATTATGGGTGCGGCGAATTTCGGCCGCGCCCGGCAGAAAGGCCAGCACCGAACCGGGATCGGCGCGCAAGCTCGTTGCGATCGCATCCGCCATCTGCCGCTCGACGGGCGCGTCGGCCTTGCGGCCGAGGTAGCGCGTCTCCACCGGAAAGGCACGGCCTTCGCTTGCCACCACCGGCGCATCGCCGAGCAACCTGGCGACCCGCGCGCCGTCGAGCGTGGCCGACATCACGAGGATCCGCAGATCTTCGCGCAAGCCGGTTTGCGCATCGCGCGCCAGTGCCAGCCCAAGATCGGCATCGAGCGAGCGTTCGTGAAACTCGTCGAACAGCACCGCGGCAACGCCGGTCAGTTCGGGATCGCCGAGGATCTGACGGGAGAAAATCCCCTCAGTGACAACTTCGATGCGGGTGGCGCGAGAGACTTTGGAACCGAAGCGGACGCGGTAGCCGACGGTTTCGCCGACCCTCTCGCCAAGCGTATGCGCCATTCGCTCGGCGCTGGCACGCGCCGCGATGCGTCGCGGTTCCAGGACGATGATCTTCTTGTTCGCAGCCCAGGGCGCATCGAGCAGAGCGAGCGGCACACGCGTCGTTTTACCGGCGCCGGGCGGCGCGACCAGCACAGCGACGTTGTGACCGTCAAGCGTCCGCGCCAGATCGTCCAGCACGGCGTCGATGGGAAGCGGCGTGTCGAAGCTGCGGGGCAAGGTTTATCCTACCGCAATGTGCTCACTCTTCCCGCCTGCGGGGAGAGGGTTGGGGTGAGGGGCCGCTACCACGAATTGCCCGGGTAGCTCAATGCGGCTCGTCCCCCACGCCCGCCGCAGCAGCGCGGCGACCTCTTCCCGCAAGCGGGGCGAGGTGAAAATCAGCCCTCCGCTTCGGGCGGCCGGCCGACGCTATCGTAAATAAAGCCGTGCGCCGCCATGTCCTCGGGACGATAGACATTGCGCAAGTCGATCACCACGGGTTGGGCCAACTCGCTTTTCAGGCGCTCGAGATCGATCGCGCGGTATTGCGCCCATTCCGTCACCAACACCAGCGCATCCGCGCCACGGGCGCAGAGGTAGGGATCGTCGCAATACTCGATATCGGGCAATTCGCGCCGCGCCATCTCCATGCCGACCGGATCGTGCGCGCGGACCTTTGCGCCCATGTCCAAGAGGCCCGTCACCAGCGGGATCGACGGCGCCTCGCGCATGTCGTCGGTGTCGGGCTTGAAGGTGAGACCGAGCACGGCAACCGTCTTGCCGCGCAGATTGCCGCCAACAGCTCCCGACACCTTGCGTGCCATCGCGCGCTTGCGGTTGTCGTTGACGGCAAGCACCGCTTCCACAATGCGCAAGTGCACATCGTGATCGAGCGCGATCTTGACCAGCGCCCTTGTGTCTTTCGGAAAGCACGAGCCGCCGAAGCCGGGCCCCGCGTGCAGGAACTTGGTTCCGATGCGATTGTCGAGCCCGATGCCGCGCGCCACTTCCTGCACGTTGGCGCCGACCTTCTCGGCAAGATCGGCCATCTCATTGATGAAGGTGATCTTGGTCGCGAGGAAGGCATTGGCTGCGTATTTGATCATCTCCGCCGTGCGCCGGCCGGTAAACATCAAG
Organism: uncultured Alphaproteobacteria bacterium; assembly: GCA_963824305.1. Lineage (GTDB taxonomy): Bacteria > Pseudomonadota > Alphaproteobacteria > Rhizobiales > Xanthobacteraceae > Bradyrhizobium. The sequence continues at coordinate 1,329,893 of CAWGOW010000005.1, read as the reverse complement.
GGCGCCTGATTGATCGACAACGGCCGATAGATATCGCCGAGTACCTTGTGCGCCCGCTCGTCCGAGGTGCCGATCACGACGCGGTCCGGAAATTTGAAGTCGCGAATTGCCGCACCTTCGCGCAGGAATTCCGGATTCGAGGCCACCGCAACATCGGCCGAAGGATTGGCTTCGCGGATCAGGCGTTCGACTTCGTCGCCAGTGCCGACCGGCACGGTCGACTTGGTGATCACGACAGTGAAGCCCTTCAGCGCTGCCGCAATCTCGCGCGCGGCAGCATAGACGTAGCTGAGATCGGCGTGGCCGTCGCCGCGGCGGGACGGCGTGCCGACCGCGATGAACACCGCATCCGCCTCGGTCACGGGTTCGGCGAGATCGGTCGTGAACTTCAGCCGGCCCGCCTTCACATTGCTGGCGACGAGCACGTCCAGGCCTGGTTCGAAGATCGGGATTTCGCCGCGGCGAAGGGCTGCGATCTTGCCCTCGTCCTTGTCCACGCAGGTGACCTGATGTCCGAAATCCGCAAAGCAGGCGCCTGACACCAGCCCCACATAGCCCGTGCCGATCATGGCGATATGCATCTGGAATCCTGTCGAAAATGGTTAACGGCGGAATGATTTGTTCGTCCCGTCTTAGAGCATCCTGTCACAAACCAAAACCCGAACACGAGCATGACAATGGCATGTCGATTGCGTGAATAAAGGAGAATGAAACGGATACGCAAGATGATGCGCCAAAGCCGCACCGAAAAGGGACAACCATGACACCCAACGGCACACCCGCCGTTCCCGGACAGACGGGCACCGGCCGGATCGACTGGGTCGACTACGCCAAAGGCATCTGCATCGTCATGGTGGTGATGATGCACTCGGTGCTGGGCGTGGAATTGGCGGCCGGCCAGACCGGTTTCATGCACGCCGTGGTTACCTTCGCCAAACCGTTCCGGATGCCGGATTTCTTCCTGATCTCCGGCCTGTTCCTTCCGCTGGTCATCGATCGAGATTGGCGCACCTATCTCGACCGGAAGGTGGTGCATTTCGCCTACTTCTACGTGCTCTGGGTCACCATTCAATTCGGCTTCAAGGCACCGGCCTTTGCAGCCGAGTCAAGTTGGGCCCATGCCGGATATCTTTACCTGGAATCCTTCATCGAGCCGTTCGGCACGCTGTGGTTCATCTATCTGCTGCCGGTGTTTTTCGTGGTCACGAAGGCGACGCGACGCCTGCCGCCGCTCCTGATCTGGGGCCTCGCGGCGCTGCTGGAGATGATGCACTTCTCGACCGGCTGGACCGCGATCGACGAATTCGGCGCGCGCTTTGTCTATTTCTACACCGGCTATCTGTTCGCCGAACGGGTGTTCGCGTTGGCTGACCGCGCGCGGGCGCATCCACATCTTGCGCTCGCCGCGCTGGCGCTCTGGGCGATCGTCAACGAAAGCCTCGTGCAAGTCGGCGTGAGCGAATGGCCGCTGATTTCGCTCCTCCTCGGACTTGCCGGTGCTTGTGCGATCATCACTTCAGGCACGCTACTCGCGCACGCCGGCTGGCTGAAATCCCTGCGCTTCTGCGGCGAGCATTCGATCGTGATCTATCTCGCGTTCTTCCTGCCGATGGCGGCGACGCGAACGCTTCTGTTGCGCACCGACATCATTCCCGATGTCGGCGTGATGTCACTCACGGTGACGCTGGTTGCATTATTCGGCGCGTTGGCGATCTGGCAAATCGCGCTCAAGACCGGGGCGAACTTCCTGTTCGAACGGCCCAATGCGTTCTGGATTGTGCCGAAGAAACGAAGCACGACGCTGCAAGCCGCGGAATAATATGCTCACGGCTTGAGGTACAGCGCGCCGGAGGTGCGGCCTGCTTCGAGATCGGCGTGGGCGCGCGCGGCTTCGCTGAACGGATAGGACTGACCGGAAACGTTCAGTATCCCGCTTTCGATCCCTTCAAGCACTGCTTCCGCCGCCGAACGATAAGTATCAGTCTCATTCATGTAAGCCATCACGCTCGGCCGCGCGAGCGACAGGCTGCGGCGCGGCCCGAGATCGCTGACGTCAACCGGAGGAATTGGTCCCGCCGCCTGACCGATACTCGCTACCACGCCAAATGGCCGCACGCAGCCGAGCGTCTTTGCCAATGTCGCACCGCCGACACCATCATAGGCAACATCGACGCCGCGCCTTCCCGTGATGTCGGCCACGGCTTGCGCAAAGTCTGCGTCGCGCCCGGCAATGACGTGTCGCGCACCGGCCTTCCGTGCAATCGCGGCCTTGGCTTCCGAGCCGACGGTTCCGATCACGGTCGCGCCACGATGGCTCGCCCAACGCGCGAGCAATTGGCCAAGGCCGCCGGCCGCGCTGTGAACCAGAAGCGTAGTGCCGGCTCCGACCGGATAAACCCGATCGAGCAACATGTGCGCGGTAATTCCCTTGACGAACGACGACGCCACGGTTTCGTCGGAGATTGAGCCCGGCAGCTTGATCGCACGCCATGCCGGAAGATTGCGCTCGGTGGCGTAGGCGCCGACCGGCGCGCCGGCATAGGCGATGCGATCGCCGAGGCGAACCGACGTCACGTTCGCGCCGACTGCCGCGACCACACCGACACCCTCGACGCCGGGGATCCTGGCCGATGGCATCGGATAGAGCCCCGAGCGCTGGTAGATATCGATAAAATTCACGCCGATGGCGGTTTGGCGAATGCGCACCTCGTCGGCGGCCGGCGGCGGTATCTCGATATCGGCGACCTCAAACTGCTCGATGCCGCCGGGTGTCTTGACGCGAATGACCATGGGCATGGGTTTTTCCTCCCGATCTGTTCCACGGAGACTATGGCGACTTCGCCAACTATGCGAAATTCCCCAAATCTGCGTCCCATATGGGAGATTTTGCACAATGGCAGACTGGGAAGATCTGCATCATTTCGTGACGCTGGCGCGCGAAGGCACGCTATCGGCGGCGGCCCGTACGCTCGGCGTCGATCATGCGACCGTGGCGCGGCGGGTGGCGGCGCTGGAGCAATCGACCGGGCTCAAACTGGTTGACCGCCGCTCGCGCGCCACGACCCTGACTGAGGACGGAAAACGCATCGCCGCGGTCGCGGCTCCGATGGAAGAGGCTGCGTTCGCCGTGGGGCGCGCGGCGCAGGCTGCAAAGCCCGGCGTTGACGGCGAAGTGACGATCAGCGCACCGCCGAACTTTGCGAGCGCGGTGATCGCGCCACAGCTGCCGCGGCTGCGGCTACAGCACCCCCGTATCCACATCAAGCTCATCGGCGAGAAACGCCAGGCGTCGCTCGGCCGGCGCGAGGCGGATGTCGCGCTGCGGCTGATGCGGCCCATGGAAGCCGGGCTGTTTGTGCGCAAGGTCGGCAGCTTCGGCTTCAGCCTCTATGGCGCACCCGGCTATCTGGAAAAGACCCCGCCGCACGCGCTGGTCTTTATCGGCTATGACGCCTCGATGGCCGGGTCTCCCCAGGAAATCTGGCTAGGCCCGATCGTCGGCAAACGCGAGGTCGTGCTGCGCACCAACGATCTGGAAACCCAGGCGGCGGCCGCGCGCGCCGGCCTCGGCGTCGCCGCACTGCCCCATTATCTCGGAGACGGCGATCCGCGCTTGCAACGTCATGCGGTGACCGAGAGGCCGATCAGCCGCGACGTTTGGCTTGCGGTACATCGTGACCTGCGCCAGGTCCCGGCGGTGCGCGCCGTCATGGAATTTCTGGCGAGTTGCCTGAAATGACAAGCAAAAAATCCCGTGCGCGAGCGCGCGGGAACTGGTGCCAATGCGGATAAAAATCCCTACATTGCGGCCATGCCAAAATCCTCCCCAAAGGCCGTCCCCAATCCCGTTGCCGCCAAAGCCCTCGCCAAGGGCGATCATGTGTTTCTGGTCGACGGTTCCTCGTATATTTTTCGCGCCTATCACGCGCTGCCGCCGCTGAACCGCAAGTCGGACGGGTTGCAGGTCAATGCCGTGCTCGGCTTCTGCAACATGCTCTGGAAGCTGCTGCGCGACATGCCGCCGGACAACCGGCCGACGCATCTGGCGATCGTGTTCGACAAGTCGGAAATCACCTTCCGCAACAAGCTCTATCCGGATTACAAGGCGCACCGCCCGCCGGCGCCCGACGATTTGATCCCGCAATTCGCGTTGATCCGCGATGCGGTGCGGGCCTTCGATCTGCCTTGCCTCGAACAGGCCGGCTTCGAGGCCGACGACCTGATCGCCACTTATGCGCGACAGGCCAGCGAGCACGGCGCGACCACGACCATCGTCTCTTCGGACAAGGATTTGATGCAGCTCGTCACCGACAAGGTGACGATGTTCGACACCATGAAGGACCGCCGCATCGGCATCGCCGAGGTGATCGAGAAGTTTGGCGTGCCGCCGGAAAAAGTTGTCGAGGTTCAGGCGCTGGCCGGAGACTCCACCGATAACGTGCCGGGCGTGCCGGGCATCGGCATCAAGACCGCGGCGCAACTGATCGTCGAATACGGCGATCTCGAAGCGCTGCTCAAACGTGCGGGCGAGATCAAGCAGCCGAAGCGGCGCGAGGCGCTGATCGAGAACGCCGAGAAGGCGCGCATCTCGCGGCAACTGGTTCTGCTCGACGATAACGTGAAACTGGATGTGCCGTTGAACGATCTCGCGGTGAACGAGCCCGATGCACGCAAGCTGGTCGCTTTTCTCAAGGCGATGGAATTCTCCACGCTCACCCGCCGTGTCGCCGAATATGCGCAGATAGATCCGGCAGCCGTGCAAGCCGATGCAGGGAAAGCAAGCGCCTTCTCGCCGCTGCCGCTGGCGGAGAAGGTCGACGAGTCCGGCAACGTACCCGGCGGCGGCCAGGCCAACGATTTGTTTGGCGGCGAGCGGCCATCGTCTCCAACGGGTCGAACGACCGCACCGAGTAAGCCCGGCGACCGGAGCGACAAGACATCGAGCTTGAAGGGCACACCGCAGGCGCTGGCGGCGGCGCGTGCCGAGGAAGCCCGCAACACACCGGTCGACCGCAAGAAGTACCATACCGTTCGCGCGCTTCCCGAATTGAAGGCCTGGATCGCTCGGGCACGCGAGGCCGGCCAGTTCGCTTTCGAGGCCAAGGCCAGTTCGGAAGACCCGATGCGGGCGGAAATCTGCGGCGTCGCGCTGGCGCTCTCGCCCAACGATGCCTGCTACATTCCGCTCGGCCACAAGCAGGCAGGCGATGGTAGCGGACTTTTCGCCGCCGGCCTCGCGCCGGACCAGATGAAGGTGACGGACGCGCTCGACGCGCTCAAGCCGCTGCTGGAATCGGCCGGCCTGCTCAAGATCGGATTCAACATCAAGTTCGGCGCCGTGATGCTCGCGCAAGCCGGGATCACGCTTCGCAACACCGACGACGCGCAACTCATGAGTTATGCGCTCGATGCCGGCCGCAATTCGCACGGACTCGACTCATTGGCACAAGCCTGGCTCGGCCACACCACGATCGGTTATGGCGAACTGACCGGCAGCGGCAAGAACAAGCTCAGCTTCGATCAGGTCGGCATCGACAAGGCAGCGGAATATTCCGCCGAAGATGCCGACGTGATCGTTCGGCTCTGGCGGCTGTTCAAGCCGCGCCTCGTCGCCGAGCGCATGACTGTGGTCTATGAAACCCTGGAGCGCCCGCTGGTTTCCGTGCTGGCGCGAATGGAGCGGCGCGGTATCTCGATCGACCGGCAAGTGCTGTCGCGCCTGTCAGGCGATTTCGCCCAGACGGCCGCGCGGGTTGAAGCGGAAATCCAGGAGATCGCCGGCGAGCCCGTCAATGTCGGCAGCCCGAAACAGATCGGCGACATTCTGTTCGGCAAGATGGGAATCCCCGGCGGCACCAAGACCAAGACCGGCGCGTGGTCGACCTCGGCGCAAATCCTCGACGAGCTGGCTGAACAGGGCCATGAGTTTCCGAAAAAGATCCTGGAGTGGCGGCAAGTTTCGAAACTCAAGTCGACCTATACCGACGCGCTCCCGACCTATGTGCATCCCGCCACTCATCGCGTGCACACGACTTACGCGCTGGCCGCAACCACGACGGGGCGCTTGTCGTCAAACGAGCCTAACCTGCAAAACATTCCGGTGCGCACCGAGGACGGACGAAAGATCCGCCGCGCCTTTATCGCTGCTCCCGGCCACAAACTGGTGTCGGCGGACTATTCGCAGATCGAATTGCGGCTACTCTCGGAGATCGCCGACATTCCGGTGCTCAAGCAGGCATTCCGCGACGGGCTCGACATTCATGCCATGACGGCGTCCGAAATGTTCGGCGTTCCCGTCAAGGATATGCCGGGCGAAATACGCCGGCGCGCCAAAGCGATCAACTTCGGCATTATCTACGGCATCTCGGCGTTTGGCTTGGCCAACCAGCTCGGCATCGCGCGCGAGGAGGCCTCCGCCTATATCAAGAAATACTTCGAGCGCTTCCCCGGCATCCGCGCCTACATGGATGCGACACGCGACTTCTGCCGTGCCCACGGTTATGTCGAGACGTTATTCGGCCGCAAATGCCACTACCCCGATATCAAGGCGTCCAACGCCTCGGTACGCGCCTTCAACGAACGCGCCGCGATCAATGCGCGGCTACAGGGCACCGCGGCCGATATCATCCGACGCGCCATGATCCGCATGGAAGAGGTGCTCGCCGAAAAGAAGCTTTCGGCGCAGATGCTGCTTCAGGTACACGACGAACTGATCTTCGAGGTGCCCGATGAGGAGGTGGCCGCGACGTTGCCGGCGGTCCAGCACGTCATGCAGGATGCACCCTTCCCGGCCGTGATCCTGTCGCTGCCGCTGCACGTCGATGCCCGCGCCGCCAACAACTGGGACGAGGCGCACTAATTCTCAGGACCACAACCACGAGAAGGATGTACTCCCTCTCCCGTTGGGAGAGGGTTGAGGTGAAGGGTTACGGTCTCTCGTAAAAAAACAAAGACCCCCATCACCCGATTTGCTGCGCAAATCGACCTCTCCCGGTGGGAAGAGGTAAGACGTTTTTCGCGCCCGACCGCTTACTCCGCCGCGAGCTTGACTTCCGGCGCGGCCGCGCGGACATCCGCATCTACCTTGGCTTCGAACTTGGCAAAGTTCTTCTGGAACATGCCGACCAGAGCGCGGGCGGTCTTGTCGAACTCGGCCTTGTCCTTCCAGGTATTTACGGGGTCGAGAATTTCACTCGGCACGCCGGGCAGCGCGGTCGGCACCGCAAAGCCGAAATACTTGTCGGTGCGGAATTCGACATTGCGCAGTGAGCCGTCGAGCGCCGCGGTGAGCAGCGCGCGCGTCACCTTGATCGGCATCCGCGAACCGGTGCCAAACTTGCCGCCGGTCCAGCCGGTATTGACCAGCCAGCAGTCGACATTGTGCTTGGCGATCATCTCGCGCAGCATGTTGCCGTAGACGGAAGGATCGAGCGGCAGGAACGGCGAACCGAAACAGGTCGAAAATTCCGGCTGCGGTTCGTTTCCAAGGCCGCGTTCGGTGCCCGCGACCTTGGCGGTATAGCCCGACAGGAAGTGATACATCGCCTGCGCCGCGGTGAGTTTCGCAATCGGCGGCAGCACGCCGAAAGCGTCAGCCGCCAGCATCACCACGTTCTTCGGATGACCGGCGCGGCCGGTACGCGAAGCGTTGGGGATGAAGTCGAGAGGATAGGCTGAGCGGGTATTTTCCGTCTTCGAGCCGTCGTCGAAATCCGGCGACTCGCGTGAATTCGTCGAGCACGACGTTTTCAAGCACGGCGCCAAAGCGCATGCTCGCGGCGTAAATCTCGGGCTCGGCTTCTTCGGACAGCTTGATGCACTTGGCATAGCAGCCGCCTTCGAAATTGAAGATGCCGTCGGTGCCCCAGCCGTGTTCGTCGTCACCGATCAGCGTGCGCTTGGGGTCGGCCGACAGCGTGGTCTTGCCGGTGCCGGAAAGGCCGAAGAAAATCGCGCTGTCGCCGGCCGGTCCCACATTGGCCGAACAGTGCATCGGCAGAACGCCGCGCGCGGGCAGATAATAGTTGAGCGTCGTGAACACGCTCTTCTTCATCTCCCCGGCATAATAAGACCCGCCGATCAGGACGATCTTGCGGGCGAAATCGATCGCGACCACGTTCTCCGAGCGCACGCCGTGACGTTTCGGATCGGCGCGGAAGCTCGGCAGGTCGATGATGGTGAGTTCCGGCGCGAAGCCCGCGAGTTCCGATTGCTCGGGGCGGATCAGCAGCGTGCGGATGAACAGCGAATGCCAGGCAAGCTCGGTGAACACGCGGGTCTTGATCCGGAACGTCGGATCGGCGCCACCATAGAGGTCCTGCGCAAACAGCGTCATGCCTTCGGCGTGCTTGAGGAAGTCGGCATAGAGCGTCTCGAACTGCTCGGCCGTGATCGGCTGGTTGCCGGCCCACCACATGTTCTTGTCGGTGGTGGCGTCGCGAACCGTGAACTTGTCCTTGGGGCTGCGGCCGGTGAATTCACCGGTGTCCGCGCACAACGCACCATCGGCCGAGAGCACAGCCTCGCCTGCCGACAGCGAATGCTGATAAAGCTGCGCCGCGCCGAGATTCCAATGCACGCCCTTCAGATTTTTCAAGCCGAATTTGTCGGCCCCAAAAGCGCCGTTACGCTTGCCCGTCTCTTGCACGAAAAACTCCTCCTCGAATCCGCGTTTCTTGATCGCGCGAATGCCTTGCGAACCGCGCGTCCATCACGGTTAAGGCCGTTGAGTATACCGGAACACCAGCCCCGGCGAACGAATATTTCGAGGCGATCATTATTCATGAATGCGCGGCTTGCCAAGCCGATCCCGCCGATTTGGTTTATTCCCAAAAGCCATAGCCGGCGCCCCGTCGCATGCTGCGGCGCAAGGCGGATCAAGCTTGTGGCGCTTGCGCTCTCGCCTGTTCCGCTAGGCGAACCAGTATTTTCCGCAAGTCGCCGGGGCCGGTGATCCGTTCCGGAAAGTCGAGCCGCAGCGTCTTGTTGCCGGCTTGGAGGTCGATGCCGTCAGGGTCGATCGCGCTGCAACGCCAATCGGCGGGCTCGGCCCCCAGGAGCCGTGTGGCATAGAGTCCCAGCGCATCCTGGTGGTCGGTATTCATGTGTTCAACCGCGCTTTGCTCGGCTTCCAGCAGCGCGTCCGCATCCGAGATATCGGTCAAAAATTGCGCGGGCTTCAAGTCCAGAATTCGCCCAAATCCCGCAACCAGATGGGTTCCGTCGGGGCGTATTCGGAAGAACGAGAAATCCTTGAAGTCGACGAAAACCTCCGCGGTAGGATGCGCATTGAGATAGCGCTGGCGCACGATGTCGCGGTCGGCTGCGATCTCCTCGGCGTGGCCCGACAGCATGATCCGTGCGCCCTCGAGCGGATCGCCCTCGACCCGCTCGTCAAGCATCAAGGACACTCTGGAGTCCGCGAGCAGGTTCTTGGTGTGAATGGCAAGACGGGAGATCAAGAGAACGGGCGAACCGTCGGGATGGCTCGCGACATTGACCAGCGAGCAATAGGGATCGCCACTTCCAACCATCAGGGTCGCCAGCGCGCCTTGCCGGCTGCGGCGCAAAAGCGACCTGACCGCCTTGGCGGGGTCGAAATCCGGGGTCAATTGCATCGATTATTTCCTCGCATCCTGTTGCAATTCGAGCCTTTTTTCGGGTAAACCGAAGCTCACATGGGACAAAGCGCCTGGCAATAAAGGGGCGCTTTCAGGGAACTCGGTCACACTTCAGCCCAGCTTGCATTGCTCGTAGACCGTGTTCGAAGCCCATCTATGCGGCGCACCAATGATTCGCAGCCGTTTCAGCAACGCTAGTGCGGTGGATTTGACATTCGCTTCGGTATCGCCGCGACTTCGCAAGGCGAATGTCAAATCCGGAACCGCACTAGAACCTAACATTCGCCGGTGCCCTTTTTGGTTCTGACATTCGTAAACGAATAGCCGCGGTATCATTATGAACGTTAGAACCGAAACGCCGGTAGCAGTATCTGAAAGCAGGCTCATGCCCACCATTGCCTTGGTCGATGACGACCGTAACATTCTCACATCCGTGTCGATTGCGCTCGAAGCTGAAGGCTATCGCATCATGACCTACACGGACGGTGCGTCGGCGCTGGACGGCTTCAGAACCAGCCCGCCGGACCTTGCCATCCTCGACATCAAGATGCCGCGGATGGACGGCATGGAGACGTTGAGGCGGCTGCGGCAGAAATCAGATCTGCCTGTGATTTTCCTGACCTCGAAGGACGAGGAAATCGATGAATTGTTCGGCCTCAAGATGGGCGCCGACGATTTCATCCGCAAACCGTTTTCGCAGCGGCTTCTGGTCGAACGCGTCAAGGCCGTGCTGCGCCGTGCCGCCCCGAAAGACCCGACCGCCGTGCCGAAGGAAACCGACGCCAAGGCGCTCGACCGCGGCCTGTTGCGCATGGATCCGGAACGCCACACCTGCACCTGGAAGAACGAGCCGGTCACACTCACGGTGACGGAGTTTCTCATTCTTCAGGCGCTTGCCACCCGCCCCGGCGTCGTCAAGAGCCGCAACGCACTGATGGACGCGGCTTACGACGATCAGGTCTACGTCGACGATCGCACCATCGACAGCCACATCAAACGGCTTCGCAAGAAGTTCAAGGTCGTGGACGACGACTTCGAGATGATCGAAACCCTCTACGGGGTAGGATACCGTTTCAAGGAAGCCTGAGGGACGGCGGTACCCCTATCGTGCTAGACTGCTCAAGCAACCAGTGAGCGGATTTGACCATTGCTTGATCGAACGCAGCCCGATGGAACCTTGAGTGCCGACGACGTTGCGACGCCGGTCGTGACGGATGCCGTTGCAGCGGAAAATGCGCCCTCGACGTCGTGGCAGCCACTCGGTTGGCTGCGGCGGGTCGGGCAGTTCATCTTCGAATTAAGCTTCTCCAGCCTCACACGACGCATCGTTTCGCTCAACATTGCCGGCCTGCTCGCGCTGGTGGCGAGCATTCTCTATCTGTCGCAATTCCGTGCCGGTCTGATCGATGCCCGCGCGCAAAGCCTGTTGGTGCAGGCCGAAATCATCGCCGGCGCGATTGCCGCTTCCGCAACCGTCGAAACCAACACCATTACCATCGATCCCGACCGGCTGGCGGACCTGAAGACCGGCGAAACCGTCAGCGCGCCGGACGAGCTTTCCGGGCTCGATTTTCCGATCAATCCCGAGCGGGTGGCGCCGGTGCTGCGCCGGCTGATTTCACCGACCAAGACCCGCGCGCGAATCTACGACCATGACGGCGTTCTGATCCTGGACAGCCGCAGCCTCTACGGCCGCGGCGACGTGCTGCGCTTCGAGCTGCCGCCGCCCTCGGTGGAAAAGGCCGGGATTGCCGAGCGCACGTTGATCGCGGTCCGGACCTGGCTCAATCGCGGCGACCTGCCGCTCTATACTGAACTCGGCCCCGAAAACGGCAACGGCTACCACGAGGTCGCGCAATCGCTGAGCGGCCAGAAGAGCAGCATGGTGCGCGTCAACGACCGTGGCGAAGTGATCGTTTCGGTCGCCGTCCCCGTGCAGCGTTTTCGCGCGATCCATGGCTCCTTGATGCTTTCGACGCAAGGCGACGATATCGACCAGATGGTCACCGCCGAGCGGCTCGCCATTCTGAAGGTCGGCGGCGTCGCTTCCGCGGTCATGATCGTCCTGTCGCTCGCACTCGCCAGCACGATCGCCGGTCCCGTGCGCCGGCTCGCCGACAGCGCCGAACGCGTCCGCCGCCGCATCCGCACCCGCGTCGAAATTCCCGACTTTACCGGCCGCCGCGACGAAATCGGCCATCTCTCCGGCGCGCTGCGCGACATGACGGGCGCACTGTATAATCGCATCGAGGCGATCGAGATGTTCGCCGCCGATGTCGCCCATGAATTGAAAAATCCGCTGACCTCACTGCGCTCGGCGGTTGAAACCCTGCCGCTGGCCCGCAACGAGAACAGCCGCGCGCGGCTGCTCGCCGTGATCGAGCACGACGTCAAACGGCTCGACCGGCTGATATCGGACATTTCCGACGCAAGCCGGCTCGATGCCGAGTTGCAGCGTCAGGACATGGCGCCGGTCGATCTCCGCCGCCTTCTTTCCGCGCTCGCTACTGTCGCCAACGAAACGAGGCGCGGCAACAATATCGGCGTTGAACTGCGGTTCGAGGGACGCGGCCAGCACGATAGCTTTACCGTGCCCGGCCACGATTCACGGCTCGGACAAGTCGTCTCCAATTTGTTGTCGAATGCGCAGTCGTTCTCGGAAGAAGGCAGCAAGGTGCGGATGACCTGCCGGAACAGGCGCTCGAACATCGAAATCATTGTCGATGATGACGGGCCGGGCATCCGCGAAGACGCGCTCTCCCGGATCTTCGAACGCTTCTACACCGATCGGCCGCATCAAGGATTCGGGCAAAATTCGGGGCTGGGCCTATCGATCTCCAAACAGATCGTGGAGGCGCATGGGGGGCGGATCTGGGCTGAAAATCGCGCCGGTCCTGTCGACGCGAACGGCGAAGCGACCGTGGCCGGCGCCCGCTTTGTGGTCCGGCTCCCGACGTAATGACAGGCGAGCGGCCGACACCAGTGCCCAATTTCCGAAGCTCCTTGAGGGAGCCCGGTTGTGATGCAGGAACTTCAAATGGTCGGCCCTAGCATTCACGCCTCTGCCGTGCTGATCGGCAACCGCGCCGTGCTCATTCGCGGGCCCTCCGGTTCCGGCAAATCGCGCCTAGCCTTCGACCTCATCCTGGCGGGCCGTGCAGGCCAGATTGCGTCCGCAGCACTGGTTGGAGATGACCGCGTCCATGTATGGACGAACGGTGCAGAACTGATGATTGGCCCTGCGCCGGCTTTGGCGGGCCTGATCGAGGTCAGGGGTTTGGGGGTTCGCCGCTGCGACTTCGTTGCAGAGGCACCGGTTGGCCTGGTGGTCGATCTCGATGCCGCCGATGCCGAGCGGCTGCCACCGCCGGACGCCCTGCAAATCAGCCTGGAAGGTATTTTGATACCAAGAATTCCCGTCCAGCGCAGCTTTTCCGGGCTTCCGTTGGTCATTGCCGCGCTTACAATGACCGCGAATTCATCTTCCGCACACTCTTCGGCGGATTGCTCGAAGGAATTTGGTAACCATATCACCCTCACATTCGCGACCGAATAGACCGCGTCTCTCCTCGTTATTTTACAGGAGAATTGCAGCGATCCCCTCTTGCGTAGGGGCTCCGGATGGTCAAAGTGGCGCGTTCGTGCGGTGCACCAAAGCACCCACGAGGAGTTTTCGATGATTGGTCTAGTACTTGTGACCCATGGGCGCCTTGCCGACGAATTCAAGGCGGCGCTGGAACATGTGATGGGTCCACAAAAGCAAATCGAAGCCGTCACGATCGGCGCCGAAGACGATTCCGATCTGTGCCGCAGCGATATTATCGAAGCGGTGAATCGCGTCGACAGTGGCGATGGGGTTGCGATCCTCACCGACATGTTCGGCGGCACGCCTTCGAATCTCGCGATTTCCTGCATGAGCCGTCCGAAGGTGGAAGTGCTCGCAGGCATCAATCTTCCCATGCTGGTCAAGCTTGCCAAGGTCCGCGAAGAGCGCACCCTTCCCGACGCCATCGCGATGGCCCAGGAAGCCGGCCGCAAATACGTGACCATCGCCAGCCGGGTACTCGCCGGAAAATGAGCGATGACGGCGCGTCGCCAGACACCTCTTCCGGACCGGGCATTCCGGAAGGCGCTGTTTCCCGCGAACTACCCATCATCAACAAGCGCGGACTGCACGCGCGGGCTTCGGCCAAGTTCGTGCAGATGGTCGAGCGCTTCGACGCGGAAGTGTGGGTGACCAAAGGCAGCGAGACGGTCGGCGGCACATCGATCATGGGGTTGATGATGCTCTCAGCAGGCCCCGGCACCTCGATCGTCGTTTCCGCAGCCGGACGCGAGGCTCAAGCGGCGCTCGAGGCCATCAGCGAACTCGTCGCCGCCAAATTCAACGAAGAGAATACGTAGAGGCTCACGTCATTCTCCGTCATTCCGGGATGGTCCGAAGGAGGAGACCCGGAACCTCGAGATTCTCCGATCTGCAATTGCACATCGTAGTTCGCGCTTCGCGCGCCCCGGAATGACACGTCACTTCGCCGGCGGCACGATGTAGATTTTCCAGGTGGTCGCCGGCCCGGGATGGCCTTTGAAGAAGCGCTGCGTAGTGATCGCAACCTGCTCCGCATCCTTGCCGTTCGCAGCCATCCAGGCTTCGCATTCCGGCAGCCGGGTATCGGTGGTATCGCAAACGCCGATAAATCCAAGACGCTTCGCTTCCTCCAGCGAGGTCAGGCCGGACGACCAGACTTCGCCCGGCGTCAGCGGCGCCGGATGATCGGGGCTGTAGAACGTCATGGGCTCGCCGACCTCGGTCGTGCCGGCAACGACGGACCAGCGCGTGAAAAAGCGGTTGTGCCACAGGCCCGTCAACTCACGGGCCAACTGCGAACGCGCACCATGGCTGAAAGCCATTTTGGGATCGTCCGAGATTTCGCGCTGGGCGATATAGGGCGAGGCTGCGAGCGTCGCCAAAGTCAGCACAAGCCAGATCGCCGCAATCCGGAACGGGGCCGCGCCGGGCACCCGCAGGGACGGAATGGCGACGAGCGCGAGCGGCGTCAGGAAGAACAGCGAGATGCCCCAATCGGTCTTCATATAGACCGAGAAGATCAATGCGCCGAGCGGCGGCCCGACCGCGACCACGATCTGGATGATCCAGATATTAAGCGCCTGCGGCAGGTTCACGCTCGAATTGGCGCCGGGCGACCAGAAACGCCATCGCCCCGACCCGCGCAACAGGCTTGTCCCGGCAATCGCGAATCCAGCAGCCACCAGCGGCAAAGCCAGCAAGCCGAAATTGTGCTCGACATAGCGGAGCACCAACACCGCCGTCTGGGCGCGGGTAACATGCCCATAAACATCGCCCGCGTAAGTCAGCGGCACGAAGTTCACGTCCTTCAACCACACAAGATGCGGAATCATCGCAACGATGGCTGTGACCATCGCCACCCATGGCGCCGGCGAGCGCAGGAATTCACGCCGCTCGGGATGAACGAGCGCGGCAACCCCGACGGCGCCGATCATGGTCAGCACCCAGTATTTCGTCATCAGCGCCAATGCGGCGGCAAGTCCGAGCCAGACACCGGCAAGCGCCGTGCGCTTCTTGAACGCGTCAAGATAGGCCAGCACCAAGAGCGGCAGCGTGACCAGTTGCAGGAGGTCCGGATTGTATTTGAAGCCCTTGAAATTGAAGATCGGATAGATCGCAAGCATCACCACGACCAAAAACGCCCGGCGATAATCCACCACCCGTGTGGCGATCATCCAACAGATCACGAGGCCGCAACTCACCGTCGTCATCGCCAGCAAATAGGTCGCCCAGTCGGTAACGGGGAACATCCTGAACCAGACGCCGGCAACCCAGCCTGCGAGTGGCGGGTGCTTGCCGTAACCAAGCTGGAATTTCTGCCCCCAGGCGAAGGCCTCCGCGACATCCATATGGATGTCCTGCGCTGCCTTGAGATTGATCAGGATGACGGTCCACAGCACCGCATGGAGCGTGGCAAAGCTGAAGACAAAAGCCGAAGCACCGATGCGGTTCTGGGCCGACGCCAGCACCCAGGCCGAGAGCCGACGAAGGCTCAGCCGGCGGGTGGTCCGGCGGCGTGGCAAGCTCGCGGATGAAGGCATTGTCGGAGGCATGCGCTGTGGCACCTTTTTCCTTCTTGTCGATCGGGTGTGGGTAGCGCGTTTTCGGCTGCCATGGAATCAGCGAGTGTGGTCGATTTGACATTCGCTCTCAACGCGGCCGCGATTCCGGAAAGCGAATGTCAAATCCAAGACCACACTCAAAACCTCTATTTCGCTGGGACCCTGTTCTGACATTCGTAATCGAACCTGGCTGCGATATCATACGAATGTCAGAACCGGGACGCCAGCCGGGAAGAATTCCCCTTAAATTACCGCAATATGGTTGCCGCACCGATACGCGAATGCTATCCCGCGCCCCATGACCTCAGCTCCGATTTCGAACATCCGCAACTTTTCAATCGTTGCGCATATCGACCATGGCAAATCGACGCTGGCCGATCGCCTGATCCAGACTACGGGCGGGTTGCAGGCCCGCGAGATGAAGGAACAAGTGCTCGATTCCATGGACATCGAGCGCGAGCGCGGCATCACGATCAAGGCCCAGACCGTGCGGCTAAACTATACGGCGAAGGACGGCAATTCCTACATTTTGAATCTGATCGACACACCCGGCCATGTCGACTTCGCTTACGAAGTGTCGCGCTCGCTTGCGGCTTGCGAAGGCTCGTTGCTGGTCGTGGACGCAAGCCAGGGCGTCGAGGCCCAGACGCTCGCCAACGTCTATCACGCGCTCGATGCCGGTCATGAGATCGTTCCGGTTCTGAACAAGATCGACCTGCCGGCCGCGGAACCCGATCAGGTCAAGCGGCAGATCGAGGACGTGATCGGCATCGATGCGTCCGACGCGGTGATGATCTCCGCCAAGACCGGTCTTGGCATCGACGAAGTGCTGGAAGCGATCGTGCATCGCCTGCCGCCGCCGAAAGGCGA
Source organism: uncultured Alphaproteobacteria bacterium (assembly GCA_963824305.1). Lineage (GTDB taxonomy): Bacteria > Pseudomonadota > Alphaproteobacteria > Rhizobiales > Xanthobacteraceae > Bradyrhizobium. The sequence goes on along the minus strand of CAWGOW010000005.1, from coordinate 1,313,256 downwards.
TCGCGAGGCATCGCTGAAGGCGCTGCTGGTCGACAGCTGGTACGACGTCTATCTCGGCGTGGTCGTCCTGGTGCGAGTCGTCGACGGCGTCATGAAGAAGGGCCAGCGCATCCGGATGATGGGCACGGGTGCGGCTTACGACATCGAGCGGATCGGCTTTTTCACCCCGAAGATGAATCAGGTCGAAGAACTTGGTCCCGGGGAGATCGGCTTCATCACCGCCGCGATCAAGGAAGTCGCCGATACGCGCGTCGGCGACACCATCACCGACGACCGCAAGCCGGTCACCGACATGCTGCCGGGCTTCAAGCCGGCGATCCCGGTCGTGTTCTGCGGCCTGTTCCCGGTCGATGCCGACGATTTCGAGACCTTGCGCGCGGCGATGGGAAAATTGCGCCTCAACGATGCGAGCTTTTCGTTCGAGATGGAGACCTCCGCCGCGCTCGGCTTCGGCTTCCGCTGCGGCTTCCTCGGGCTATTGCATCTGGAAATCATCCAGGAGCGGCTGTCGCGCGAGTTCGACCTCAATCTCATCGCAACCGCGCCATCGGTGATCTACCGCATGCACCTGACCGACGGGGAGGAGATCGAGATCCACAATCCGATCGACATGCCCGACGTGGTGCGGATCGCCGAGATCCAGGAACCCTGGATCGAGGCCACGATTCTCACGCCGGACGAATATCTCGGCAGCGTGCTCAAGCTCTGCCAGGAACGGCGCGGTTCGCAAAAGGAACTGACTTACGTCGGCAACCGCGCGATGGTGAAATACGAACTGCCGCTCAACGAGGTGGTGTTCGACTTCTACGACCGCCTGAAGTCGGTTTCGAAGGGTTATGCCTCGTTCGACTATCACCTCACGGACTACAAGCCCGCCGACCTCGTCAAGATGCAGATCCTGGTCAATAACGAGCCGGTGGATGCGCTTTCGATGCTGGTGCACCGCACCCGCGCCGAAGGCAGGGGCCGTGCGATGGTCGAGAAGATGAAGGAACTGATCCCGCCGCACATGTTCCAGATTCCGATCCAGGCTGCGATCGGCGGCAAGGTGATTGCGCGCGAGACCGTGCGCGCCTTGCGCAAGGACGTCACCGCGAAATGTTACGGCGGCGACATCACGCGCAAACGCAAACTTCTGGAGAAACAGAAGGAAGGCAAGAAGAAGATGCGACAGTTCGGCAAGGTCGACATCCCGCAGGAAGCCTTCATCGCCGCGCTCAAGGTCGATAGCTGAACTCGTTTCCGGCCCCGCAACCCTGCGGCCTGCGCTTCTCCGACCCAACAATTCTGCATTGACCCTGCTCGCGACCATCTTGATCCCGGACGCGAGTTGGATCAACATGGCCCTAATTGATCGGTCGATAAAAAGGGAAACGCCATGAACAAGCCCGAAGCCGCGAGCATCGGCCTCGTCGAGCGCGCGAAGGCGTTGGCCCCATTGCTTGCGGAAGAGGCCGACGAGATCGAGCGGACGCGGCGGCTGACCCCGAAGGTGGTTTCGGCGCTGATCAAAAACGGGCTCTACAAGTCGCTCCTGCCCAAGAGCACTGGTGGTTTCGAATCGCCGCCGATGGTTTTCATGGAAATGCTGGAGGAAATCGCCAAAGCCGACGCCTCCACCGCGTGGTGTGTAGGCCAGTGCTCGGTCGTTGGCATGACGGCGGCCTACCTCGATACGGACGTGGCGCATCAGGTATTCGGCAAGCCGGGCGATATCGCAGCCTGGGGCGCGATTGCCCACGCGGTGCAGGCGGTTCCCGGCGGTTACACCATCAGCGCACGCTGGGATTTCGCCAGCGGCATGCGCCAGGCCAACTGGTTAGGCGCTCACGTCCAGGTACTCGAGGCCGATGGCACGACGCGGATGAGGCCCAACGGCACCCCGGAAATCCGCACCATCCTGTTTCCTGCATCGAGCGCCACCGTCCACGACATGTGGAACGTGATCGGGCTTTGCGGCACCGGTACCGATTCCTATTCGGTCGAGAACCTCTTCATTCCGGACAATTTTGCAGCACTCCGCGACGACTTCAGCGCGCTGCGCGAGAAAGGCCCGCTCTACGGCATTACGACCTATTCGATGTTCGGGCTTGGCTTTGGCGCGGTTTCGCTCGGCGTTGCGCGCGCGACGCTGGATGCGGCGATCGACCTTTCCCGCAAAAAGCATTCGGTCGGCATCGCCGCGATGAAGGACAACAGCGCCGTTCAAGGCCTGATCGGCCGCACCGAGGCCAAGCTGCGCGCGGCGCGCGCGTACCACTTTTCGACCGCGACGAATGCATGGCAGGAAATATTGAGCACCGGAAAACTCTCCGAGCAAGGCCGCGCGGCCATCCGCTTGTCTGCGACCTACACCATCCACCAATCGACGGAGGTGGTTGAGACCGCTTATCACATGGCCGGCGCCACCGCCGTCTTCAAATCGAACCCGTTCGAGCGGCGCTTCCGCGACATGCATGCGATCTCCCAGCAGATTCAGGCCCGCGACAATCACTATGAAGACGTCGGCAAGATGATGCTGACCAACAGCGTGATCCCACGCGGTCCTACCATGTGATGTCGGCAGGTCTCCTGGCGAGTTATGCGCCGGGCGCCAAAAGCAATCAGTTATTAAGCAGTTTCTGGGAGTGTGGGGTTACCGTACGAGACCCCGAAATCCCCATGTTCAAGATCCGATCGATCGCGATTCGCCTTATCCTCGCGATTTCGCTGACCGTTGCAGCAGCCTGCGCAATCCTTGGAACATTTTCGGTGATGCAGGAGCGCGCGTTGATGCGGCTTGCGCTCGATCAACAGCTCAAGCTGCAATACGACAGCGTGATCGCCACCATCGATTACGAAGGGCGGGCGGGCCTCGCGGTCAGCGGCGTCATAGCAAATCTGCCGCCGGTCGCTGACGCAGTCGCCAAAGGCGACCGCGAAGCGCTTGAGGCGCTGTTGAAAGCGCCGATGGAGGTGATCAAGGCGCAGGGCATACCGCTGATCAGCTTCCACACTCCGCCGGCGACCGCCTTCTACCGCGTCCACGATCCGAAGCATTTCGGTGAAGATATTTCGGCCCGGCGCGTCACCGTGGTGGAATCGAACAGGACCGGAAAACCGATCGTCGGCGTCGAAGCCGGCCGGGACTCGCTTAGCATTTTCGCCATGACCCCGATCATGCGCGATGGGAAAAGCATCGCGGTGGCCGATATCGGCGTCTCCTTCAACAAGCAGTTCGTCGATAGCGTCAAGCAGCGTTTCGGCGTCGACCTCGCCGTGCATCGTTTCGACGGCAAGGCTTTTGCCAATATCGGATCGACGTTCGCCGAAAAATCTCTGGCGAGCGAGGGCGAACTGAGGAGCGTATTCGATGGCGCCACCATGCGCCGCGATACCACGCTCGACGGCCACTCCGTCGTGCTCTACCTCGGGCAGATCAAGAATTACGCGGGCCAGCCGGTTGCCGTACTGGAACTGGTCAAGGACATTACCGAATACGAGGCGGCCGCGGCTCATTCGCAGCGGACGCAGATTATCGGCACCATCGTTATTCTGTTCGGCGCTGCCCTGCTCGCTTTCCTCCTCGGCCGCGGCATGTCGCGTCCGCTCGCCTCGATCACCGCCGTGATGAACCGCCTTTCCAGCGGCGATACCGATGTGAAGATTCCAGGCGGCGACCGCAACGACGAACTCGGCACCATGGCCGTCGCCGTCGATGTGTTCCGCCGCAACATGATCGAATCGCGCGACCTCCGCGAGGAGCAGGAGGCGGCGAAGAGACATAGCGAGGCGGAAAAGAGCGCGCTGCAACGGCGCACGGCGGACCGCTTCGAGGCCGACGTCAAAAGCCTCGTCACTGCGGTGGCGCACGCGACTGAAGACATGCAGCGGGTCGCGGCGGAAATCACAGCCAGCGTCAACGGCACCTCGGCGCAAGCCGCGGCAGCCGCGGCGGCGTCCGAGGAAGCTTCTTCGAGCATCAACACGGTTGCGGCGGCAACCGAAGAACTCGCCTCTTCGGTGGCCGAAATCGGCCGCCAGGTCACCCATTCCAGCGACGTTGCGGATGCCGCCGTCGGCAAGGCCGCAAAAACCAACGAGATGGTCGGCGGGCTCGCCGCTGCCGGCGACAAGATCGGCGACGTGCTTCGCCTGATCAGCGCGATCGCGGGACAAACCAACCTTCTGGCGCTGAACGCGACCATCGAGGCGGCGCGCGCCGGCGAAGCCGGCAGAGGCTTTGCGGTCGTCGCGGCCGAGGTCAAGGAGCTCGCCAGCCAGACTGCCAAAGCCACGGAAGAGATCGCAGGTCAGGTCGCCGCGATCCAGACCTCGACCGGCGAATGCGTCGACGCGATCGGCAGCATCGGCAATACCATCCGCGAGATCAGCGGAATCGCCGCTACGATTGCTTCCGCCGTCGAACAGCAAGGCGCGGCAACGCGCGAAATCGCACACAGCGTCCAGCAAGTCGCCGCCGGCACCAGCGAGGTCGCGGTCAACGTGGCGGGCGCCAGCCACGCCGCGGAGCAGTCGCGCGCGCTCGCCGATACCGTCCTCTCGGCTTCCGGTGAGCTCAGCCAACATGCCTCGGCGCTGTTCAAGAGCGTCGATACATTCCTCGCTGACCTGCGCGACGCCGCATAAGATAGACTCTTCAACACGGTCAGCAGCAGCGAGGGATCGCAAAATGACCCGCGCATCGAAGAGCTCAGCAAAATTGAGCACAGTTGCACCCGGCCCGTTGTCGAGGCCGTCTTCAAGGCCTATCCGCAGCCCGCGAGAGCCAAGTTACTGGCGCTGCGCCGCCTCATCCTCGATACCGCCAGAACCACCGAAGGAGTTGGCCGGATCGACGAAGCCCTGAAATGGGGCCAGCCAAGTTACCTCACGCCGGAGACCAAAAGCGGCAGCCCCCTGCGCATCGATCATGTCGACGGCAAGCAGTACGCGATCTATTTCCACTGCCAGACCGACCTGGTCGAAACGTTCCGCGAACTCTATCCCGATAAATGGAGCTACAGCGGCAACCGATGCATCCTCTTGAGCGCCGAGGACAGGATCGACGAGGCGGCGCTTCGTCATTGTGTCGCGCTTGCGCTGACCTATCATTTGAAAAAGCGGAAAGCGCATGCGGCTTCGCCACCACGGCGCAAGCGAAACGGCGCCTGAAGCGATCTCCAAACTCTTATACTAGTGAATTCCCTCTGATCGGTGCGTGCGATAGACTGCACGCATGAATCGCCTCCCGGTTTTTATCCCGATATTTCTGGCCTTCGCAGTCGGCTGCAGCTCCGCAGCATCGGCGCAAGACAAAGGCAGCGTCGATCCTAAACCTCTGCCGCCGCTCGCCAATCCGAACGATCCCAAACTCGGCGCCAAAGAGCTGTTCGGGCGCAAGGTGCTGCCCGCGTCGATGCCGACGCAGGTGATCGGCTTTTATTCTCACGGCTGCATCGCCGGCGCGCAGCCGTTGCCGATCAATGGCCCGACCTGGCAGGTGATGCGGTTATCGCGCAACCGCAACTGGGCGCATCCAGAGATGATCGCGCTATTGGAGCGGCTGTCGGCGAAGGTGAACAAAGACACAGCGTGGCCTGGCATTCTGGTCGGCGACATGTCGCAGCCGCGCGGCGGCCCGATGTTCACCGGCCACGCCAGCCATCAAATCGGGCTAGATGCCGACGTATGGCTGACGCCGATGCCCAACCGCACTCTGTCGCGCAACGAGCGCGAAGAAATGTCCGCCGTGATGATGGTGCGAACCGATCGGCTCGACATCGATCCGCACACCTGGACGCCGCAGCATCTCGTGGTCATCCGAGACGCCGCGCAGGAACCGAGCGTTCAGCGCATCTTCGTCAACGCGGCGATCAAGAAGGCGCTTTGCCGCGAGACCAAGGGCGACCGTAGCTGGCTCGCCAAGATCAGGCCGATGTACGGCCATGACTATCACTTTCACATCCGCATCAAATGCCCCGTTGGCAGCACCACCTGCGAGAGCCAGCCCGAACCTACCGAGGGCGAGGCCTGTAGCGCAGCCGATCTCGCCTACTGGTTCAAGGATGAGGTGCTTCATCCCAAACCGCCGCCCGAGCCGGAAAAGCCGAAACAGCCGATGACGATGGCAGGACTGCCGACGCAATGCCGTGGGGTTCTAGCTGCCCCCGACGCCAAGCAGTAACATTTAGGTGGCGAACCTATCGCGGGCCTGTTGTATACGGTAGCATATATCGCTGAGTGGAGCGGATTTGACCTCCGCTACTACCTAGCCACGCGGCTCGAAATGTGGAGACCATCATGCGCCTCAGCGCACGCAATCAGATCAAAGGCATCGTTCTCGAAGTCAAGAAGGGTGCGACGACCTCCCATGTTCGGGTCGATATCGGCAACGGGCATATCATTACTTCATCGATCACCAACGAGGCGGTCGAAGAACTTGGCATCAAGGCCAAGGGTCATGTGACCGTGGTGATCAAGGCTTCTGACGTCATGATCGCGGTGGATTGATGCAGAAATCCTTATTCGTTGCTCTCGTATGGCTCGCCGCCGCCCCCGCAATGGCGGCGGAAGAGCCGAGCGGTTGCGACAAGTTCAAGTGGAATATCGACCATGCGCGCGCCGCGCTGACCGCGCCCGACCGTATGAAACTCAACACCGGCAGCGAACTCGCGGCTCTCCCGGCAACCGCGGTAACGATTTCGCTTGTCGCGCCCGCCGATGCGAAATTGCCCACGCCGCCGGAACGCGCGCCAAAGGATGGCACTTTTGCCGGCTTCGCGAAGTTCTCGTCGGTGCCAAAGGCAGGCAGCTACACCGTCAGCCTTTCCAATGGGGCATGGCTCGATCTGGTCCAGGACGGCCATTTTCTCAAACCCACGGCGTTTAGCGGCGCCACCGATTGCGACGGCATCCGCAAAACCGTGAAGTTCGACCTTTCGGCAACTCCGTTCGTGCTTCAGATCAGCGGCGCCCGGGAGAACTCGCTTTCGATCGCGATCCAACCGTCGGAATAAGGCAGTCCCGAAAGCAGCCGGACGTTTTGGCCGCTTTGACCTGAACCATCTGCCTGTTATGTTTTGTTTGGCGGAGTTGCCGCTGGCCGTAAGCCGGCGGGAGCAGCGGAACGGCGCTTTCGCTTATCGCAGGTCACGATGGATCAAAGCCTGATTTCGCACGCCATCGAATGGTGCGCTCAGGCGCGGAGCGCGCGCATGTACCGGCTTGTCAAAGTTCTTTTCGCCCTCGCGATCGTCTGCGGTCTTTCCACGTCATCCGCGCCGGCGCAGGAGAAGGGCCTGACCGCGTTTGCCGCGGCCTCGATGAAGAACGCGCTCGACGATGTCGACGCCGCCTACAGCGCCAAGACCGGCATCAAGATAGCCGCAAGCTATGCCGCAAGCTCGGTCCTCGCCAAGCAGATCGACCAGGGTGCTCCAGCCGATATTTTTCTGTCCGCCGACACCGACTGGATGGATTACGCGGCAAAACAAAAGACCATCAAACCGGAAACGCGGACCAATCTGCTCGGTAACAGCATCGTCCTGATCGCGCCCAAAGACTCTTCAATCGACAAGGTCTCGATCGCATCCGGCTTCGATCTCGCCAAGCTCGCCGGACAGGGGCGGATCGCCACCGGCGACGTGAGTTCGGTCCCGGTCGGGAAATACGCCAAAGCCGCGCTGGAAAAGCTCGGCGCGTGGGAAACTTCCGCGCCGAAATTCGCGATGGCCGAAAGCGTGCGGGCCGCGCTGACGCTGGTGGCTCGCGGCGAAGCCGTGCTCGGTATCGTCTATGCCACCGATGCCAAGGTCGAGCCGGAAGTGAAGATCGTCGGTACGTTCCCGGCCGATTCGCATCCGCCGATCATCTACCCGGTCGCCGCTACCACGTCCGCGGGCCCAGGCGCAGCCGATTATCTCGCCTTCCTGCAGTCGCAGGCGGCCAAGACTATTTTCGAGAAATACGGATTCACTTTCCTGGTCCGCCCTTCATCCTGACCGGCTATTCTCGCCAGCGTGTTCGACATCTCACCCACGGAATGGACGGCGATCCTGCTCTCGCTGCGGGTTGCGACCGTCGCAACATTGGTCGCCACACCGATCGCGGTGGCGACGGCGTGGCTGTTGGCGCGTCGTGAATTCTGGGGCAAGGCGCTGCTTGATGCCGCTATTCATCTGCCGCTGGTGCTGCCCCCTGTGGTCACCGGCTATCTTCTGCTGCTGACCTTCGGCCGCCGCGGCGCTGTCGGGGCGTGGTTGGCCGAACATCTCGGCCTGGTCTTCGCGTTCCGCTGGACTGGCGCTGCGCTGGCTTGCGGGATCATGTCGTTTCCGTTGTTGGTGCGACCGATCCGGCTCTCGATCGAAGCGGTCGACCGGCGGCTGGAACAAGCCGCCTCGACACTCGGCGCAGCACCCTGGCAGGTATTTCTGACCGTGACGTTGCCGCTGGCGCTATCGGGCGTGTTCGCCGGGATGGTGCTCGGATTTGCCAAGGCGCTCGGCGAATTCGGCGCGACGATTACGTTTGTGTCGAACATCCCGGGCGAAACCCAGACCATTTCGTCGGCAATCTACGCGCTGATCCAGACGCCGGATGGCGACACGGCAGCCCTGCGGCTCGTCGTAGTATCGGTTGTGATGGCGATGGCGGCGCTTATTGCCTCTGAGTGGTTCGCGCGGCGCGCGACGCTACGCCTGCATGGGAATTAATATGCTGCGGGTCGATGTAGCCAAACAGCTCGATGAGTTCACGGTCGAGGCAAAGTTTGCGAGCGAAGGCCGCGTGACCGGGCTGTTCGGTGCATCCGGCGCAGGCAAGACATCTCTGATCAACATGATTGCGGGCCTGCTGCGGCCCGACCGCGGCGTCATCGCCATCGACGACGAGACACTGGACGACACCTCGGCGCGGTTGCACGTCGCGGTTCACCGCCGCCGTATCGGCTATGTCTTCCAGGACGCGCGGCTGTTTCCGCATCTCGACGTCCGCAAAAACCTCGACTATGGCCGGCGGATGAACCACCTCGCGACAGATGAGACGCTATGGCGGCGCGTCACCGAACTTCTGGATATTGGACATCTGCTGGATCGCCGTCCCGGGAAATTATCCGGCGGCGAGCAACAGCGCGTCGCACTGGGCCGCGCGCTGTTGTCCCAACCGAGACTGTTGCTGCTGGACGAGCCGCTGGGGTCGCTTGACGAAGAACGCAAGGAAGAAATTCTGCCATATCTCGTTCGCCTGCGCGACGAAGCGGGCATCCCCATGGTCTATGTCAGTCACGACCCCTCCGAGCTGCGGAAACTGGCGACGCAAATCGCGATCATCCAGCGCGGCCGCATCACGGCGTTTGGCGGCAGCGAAGTATTGCCCGCGGCGCATGCGCCCCTTTGAGGCGGCCATGGCGTCGGCTCGCCGACGCGAGTTCTGTTTCTAGATCCCAGCCACCGACGACCAGAAGCCAGCGAGTTTCTGCTTGAGCCGCTCAAGCGGTGGCGGGGTCGGCAGCACCTCGTCCGGATCTTCCGGCAGGCGAAGACCGATCGTATTCACCCTCCCGCCGCTGATGCTGCGTGCCACCAGAACGATCGGGTCGAGATCGAGTGCTGCGCCTTCCTTCGGGGCATGATCGAGATGGATGTCGAAATAGTCGGCGAGCGTCAGCCCCGTTTGATCTGCATCGACCTTGACGCCATAGACCTCCGCCAGTTCGCCGAGCGTGTGCTCGCCCGATACGGTGAAATCGCCAAGCAGATGCGGATCGGGCGCCGAACTCGGCGGCATATCGACGAAGAAGCGGTCGAGCGCCTCGGCCTTCTCCGGCGGCGCGAGCAGATAAATATAGTCACCGGGGCGCACGGGATCCGCTTCCACCGGTGAGAGAATATGCTGGTCGCGGATCACCAGCGTCGGCTTCGACCAGGAAGGTGTAAGGCCACGCCGGAAGAACAGGCTCTTTGATCGAACGGGATAGCCTACCAATTGCTGTTCGAGCTGACCGGGAAGGTCGAGTTCGACTCGCCTCGGGCCACGATCCGCGCGCGGCAACGCCACGTGCAGCCACCGCGCCGCCGGCGCGAGCGTCCATCCCTGCAGCAGCAGGGAAATTACAACAATGACGAAGGCAACATCGAAGTACAGATAGGCCTTCGTAAGTCCGACCAGCATCGGGATCGAGGCCAGGAAGATCGCGACCGCGCCGCGCAAGCCGGTCCAGGCGATGAAGGTTTTCTCTCGCCAGTTGAAGCGGAACGGTGCAAGACACAGAAACACCGCGACCGGGCGGGCGACCAGCATGAGAACCAGCGCGATGATAACGGCAGGCCCGATGCTCACCACCAGCCGCTGCGGCGAAGCCAGCAGTCCGAGCAGCACGAACATCACGATCTGGGCGAGCCATGTCGCGGCATCCAGAAACGTCACCAGCGCATTGTGCGCACGGGTCGGCCGGTTGCCGATGATGATCCCGGCGAGATAGACGGCCAGAAATCCCGAGGCATGCACGATCTGGCTGGCTGCGAAGATCACCAAAGCTGCCGTCAGCACGAAAGGCGCATGCAGGCCCTGCGGCAGGGCCACGCGGTTGAGCGCCAACACCACGAGCCGGCCTCCGGCAATGCCTGCGACAGTACCCAGCACGGCCTCGCGGCCGAGCTCCATCGCGACATGGATGAACGAACTGCCGCCGGCGGAGATCAGCTCGACCAGCATCAAGGTCAGAAATACCGCGAAGGGATCGTTGGTGCCGGATTCCGCTTCCAGCGTTGCGCCAACGCGCGGGCGCAACCGTAATCCTTGCGCATGCACGAGCAGAAACACGGCCGCGGCGTCGGTCGAGGCAACCACAGCACCGACCAGCAAGGCCTCGGTCCAGTTCAGGTCGAGCACGTATTTGGCCACTGGCGCTGTGATCATCGCGGTCAAGAGCACGCCGACGGTTGCGAGCATCATCGACGGCGCAAGCACCGCGCTGATGCTCTGGATGCGCGTCCGCAGTCCGCCGTCGAACAGGATCAGTGCCAGCGACACCGATCCCACGAGATAAGTCGTGCGCAGATCGTCGAACTCGATCCGCCCAGGACCGGATTCCCCGGCCATGATGCCGATCAGAAGAAACACGAGCAGCAGCGGCGCACCGAAGCGCAGCGCCAGCAGGCTGGACAAAATGCCCGTCATGACGAGGACTGCGCCAAGCAGAATGGCTATGCTGACCGAGTTGAGAGAGGCCATGGGCGTCACGTAAATCCTTGCGATAACATCCTTATCGTCGCCACAGTTCGACGCCAACCCATTTCTGCCGCCGACCGCTTTGCAACCGCTTTCGCGCATCGATGGGCCGCAGCGATAGCGCTAAAAGCACGATTGTGTGAAAATCCGTCGCGCATTCGAATCAATGCGTGCCGACTGGCAATCTGCCGCGAAACGAGATTTTGACGATGGATTTGAACGATATCATCGATTACCTGCGAATGGTGGCAACCTCGGTCGGCGCCGAAATTTCCTCTCCGTTTTTCTATCTGCAATTCGGGCTGATCCTGATCGCGGCCGGAATTGCGTTTGCCGCCAATACTGCGCTTCAGGCGCGCGTCGACAAAGGGACGCTCTCCAGCCGCTGGCCGCTGCCGTTGCGTCATCTGGCCGGCGTACTGATGGAGAGCTTCTCCACCGTCGTGTTTGCTGTTCTGGTGATTGCCGCGCGCATCACGATGTATCATTCGACCTGGCCGAGCCGCAGCTACATGCTCGTGGTCGCCGCCAAGCTTGCGGTGGCGTGGCTGATCATCCGGCTGATGACATCCGTCATCCACAACGCGTTCCTGGTCAAGTTGATCTCGGTATCCGCATGGCTGATCGCGGCGCTGAGCATCATCAACCAACTCGATCCGGCGGCCGATGCGCTGGATTCGGTTTCGATCGTTCTCGGCGGGTTGCGGCTGACGCCTCTGCTGGTGATCAAGCTCGGCCTAATTCTGATCGCAGCACTCTGGCTCACCAACGTCGCCAGCAATTTTGCCGAAAACCGGATCAACCAGTCCCGCGACCTGACGCCATCGATTCAGGTGCTGCTGGTGAAGATGATCCGGATGGGGCTGATGATCGTCGCGATCGCGGTCGCACTCGGCGCCGTCGGCATCAACCTGTCGGCGCTTGCCGTATTTTCGGGCGCGGTCGGTGTCGGCATCGGCATCGGCTTGCAGAAGATCGTCGCCAACTTCATCAGCGGCATCATCCTTTTGGCAGACAAGTCGGTCAAGCCCGGCGACCTCGTCACGATCGGCGATAGTTCGGGGCGAATCAGCGCGATGAAGACGCGCTACATCTCGGTGGCCGCCGGCGATGGCCGCGAATTCCTGATCCCGAACGAGGACCTGGTGACGCAGAAAGTCACCAACTGGACCTATACCGACAAGAATACGCTGGTGAAGGTCATCTTCGCCGCCAACTATGAGTCCGATCCGAGGCGGGTTTGCCAGCTTGCGATCGAAATCGCGCACGAAGTCCCGCGCGCGATCAAGTCCAAGCCGCCGGGCTGCATCCTGAGCGAATTCGGCGAGACCGGCATGAAATTCGCGCTGACCTTCTGGATTGCCGACCCCGACGGCATGGACAACGTGAAGAGCGACGTCATGCTGTCGCTGTGGGAGGCGTTCAAGCGCGAGGGCATCAAGGTGCCCTACCCGGTGCGCGAACTGCGGGTTCGCGGCGGTGCCCTGCCGGTCGATACCACGGTGTCGAATTGAAGGCGGTTCCGGCCTTCACTTTGCTTGCGGCTGCGGGCGCCAATCACTAAATTAGGCCATCCAACCAGCCCTCCCCATCGAGACGTGATTAACCCATGAGCTACGTCGAGGCTTCAGACACTTCCTTGCGCAAAACCGGGCAAATCAAGCTGCATGGCGCGAGCGGCTTCGCCGGCATGCGCAAGGCCGGCGCGCTGGTGGCGAAATGCCTCGACGAGCTGACCGACATCGTCAAGGCCGGCGTGCCGACCTCGGAGATCGACGACTTCGTGCGTGATTTCGCCTTCAGCCATGGCGCCTTTCCGGCAACGCTGATGTATCGCGGCTACCGCTATTCGACCTGCACCTCGATCAATCACGTGGTGTGCCATGGCATGCCAGGAGACCGCGCGCTGAAGGAGGGCGACATCGTCAATATCGACGTCACCTTCATCGTCGACGGCTGGTACGGCGATTCCAGCCGGATGTATGCAATTCCGCCGATCGCGCGAAAGGCTGAACGGCTGATCGAGGTGACGTATGAGGCGATGATGCGCGGCATCGCGGCCGTGAAGCCCGGCGCGACCACCGGCGATATCGGCCACGCGATCCAGAGCTATGTCGAACCCCAGGGCATGAGCGTCGTGCGCGATTTCTGCGGTCACGGGCTCGGCCGGTTGTTCCACGACGAGCCGAACATCATCCACATCGGCCGGCCCGGCGAAGGCGCACCGCTCAAGCCCGGAATGTTCTTCACTATCGAGCCCATGATCAATCTCGGCAAACCTCACGTGAAGATACTGTCTGACGGCTGGACCGCGGTGACGCGGGACCGCTCGCTGTCGGCCCAATTCGAGCACTCAGTCGGCGTGACCGCGAGCGGCTTCGAAATCTTCACGCTGTCGGAGCGCCATCGGGAAAAGGCGCCGGCTCAGTCCTGACGGGTTGCGCCAGCCGCTCGACTGCCGCTCATTCCGTCGCAAGATAGACCAGCGCGAGCATCGGCAATGAGCCGCCGATCCATGCGGCCAAGGTCCAGCCGCCATGAACATAGGCCCAGGCGCCGATAGCCGATCCCGCCGCGCCGGCTAGAAAGAACGTCGTCATATAGATGCCGTTGAGCCGGCTGCGATGTTCGGCGCCTAGCGCGAATAGCGCCCGATAGCCCAGCGTGACATTGCCCTGCACACCGGTATCTATCACGATCGCCGCGATCACGAAGAGAGCCAGCGAGAGCGTCGAGCCGGGCGCAGTCAGTAGCGTCAACGCAAAGCCTGCGGTCGTCAGCAACATGCCGGCAGCCGTCGCGGGCCTGGTCCAGCCGCGATCGGCAATGCGGCCGGCCACAGGGGATATGGCAGCCCCGCCGACGCCTGCGAGCGCAAACAGCGCGATCCCGGTCTGCGACATCCGGAAATCCGGGCCGGCCAAGACCAGCGGCACTGTGGTCCAGAACAGGTTGAATACCCCAAACAGGCTGGCCTGATAAAGCGCGCGCCGCCGAAGCACTGGCGTGGTCCGCGCCAGACGCACCATCGAAGCCAGCAACGCCCCATAGCCGAGGCGCGTCTGCGGTTTCCGCACAGGCAACGCGTACCGCAGCACCAACGCCAACACGACCATGAGTCCGGCGGAAAGCGCGTAGACCACGTGCCAGGACGACACCGAGGCAATGAAGCTCGCGACGGGGCGCGCCAGCAGAATGCCGATCATCAGCCCCGTCATGACGTTGCCAATCACCCGCCCCCGGATACGCTCCGGCGCGAGGTGACCGGCATAAGGTATGAGGATTTGCACGGCGACCGATCCAAGGCCGACGCAGAGCATGGCCAGGAAAAACGAGAGCGCGTGCGTCACAAAGGCGGCGGTAGCGAGCGCCAATGCACCAAGGACCATCACCGACAGCACCAACCGGCGGTTCTCGACGAGATCGCCGAGCGGCACGATGAAGAACAGCCCAACCCCGTAGCCGATCTGGGTCATGGTCACGACAAGGCCGGCCGCTTTCAGTGACAGGCCAAGCTCGGCCGCAATCGGGCCGACCAGCGGCTGTGCGTAATAGATGTTGGCAACGATCAGGCCGCAGGACAGTGCGAGCAGGAAGGTGACCCAGCTCGAGATCGAGGAAGTACGGTTGGGAACGTCGGAGGCGATCGTTGTCACGTCTTTTTCCTTATTTGGGAATGTTTGTTCTCTAATTTGCCAAAAAGTTGAGGCGAGTGATTTCGGGCGAGTTGTTTTACTGAAGAAGTTTCATAGCGATGTCGACGGCGGTGGCCGTATCCTGCGGCGCCCGGCCGGACTTGCCGACGACGCGCAAGCCCTGGGTGAGGCAAACCATGACACGCGCGGTCTGCTCGGGATCGATGCCGGCCGGAACAGACCCATCGGCCTGCCCTTCCCGTATCAGCCCGCAGAGAAAGGTCTCGTTCTTGGCGATGCTGGCATTGACACGTGCAGCGACTTCCCGGTCGAGGATCGCAAGCTCGACCGCGCTGCCGACCACCAGGCAGCCGCGCCGGCCCTCGATGCCTTTTGATACTTCGACGAAGTGTGCCAGCACATCGCGCAGCCGCTCGCGCGCTGGCTTTGAACTGCGAGCCGCCGCCGCGATCTGTTCTTTGCGCAACAGGATATGGCGGTCCAGAGCCGCCAGAAATACGGCGCGCTTATCGCGAAAGGCTTTGTAGATGCTGCCGGACGCCAAACCCATAGCGTCCATCAGGTCTCCGATCGAGGTGGCGTTGTAACCCTGTTCGCAAAAGACCCGGATCGCCTGATCGAGCGCCACGTCCATGTCAAATTCGCGGGGCCGCCCGCGGGGGCGTGCAAGCGTCTCGGACAATCTGGCTGGCCTGTTCATCCCGGTGATTTAGGAATAGATCATTCCCTAAAGCAAGTCACAGATGCGTGGGCATCATTCTGCGCGCGGCTGCACTTACCGGTTGCAAAACTCCCCCGCCACGCCACATTGGCGCCGATGGACAATGAGAGCAGCGATCCGATTGACCAGAAGGCGGCGCGCGAGGAGCCACCGCACTACCACGGCCACCGCGAGCGGCTGCGCGGGCGTTTTCATGACGCCGGGCCGGACGCGCTGAGCGACTATGAATTACTGGAAATGGCGCTGTTTGCGGCGGTGCCGCGGCGCGATACCAAGCCGCTGGCCAAAACGCTGCTGAAAAAATTCGGCTCATTTGCCGAGGTCGTCCACGCACCGGAAACCCTGCTGCGCGAGATCGACGGTATCGGCGACGCCTCGATCACGCAGCTCAAGCTGCTTGCCGCTGCTGCCGGCCGCATCGCCAAAGGCGAGATCAAACGAAGTGTCGCATTGTCGTCATGGAACGACGTCATCGCCTATTGCCGCACCAGCATGGCCTTCGCCGACAAGGAGCAGTTTCGAATTCTGTTTCTCGACAAGCGCAATCAGCTCATTGCCGACGAGGTCCAGCAGACCGGAACGGTGGACCACACGCCGGTCTACCCGCGCGAGGTGATCAAGCGGGCGCTGGAATTGTCCGCAACCGCCATCGTCCTGGTGCACAACCATCCGTCCGGCGATCCCTCACCTTCGCAGGCCGACATTCAGATGACCAAGGCCATTATCGGCATTGCCGGCCCGCTCGGGATTTCGGTGCACGACCACATCATCGTCGGCAAGAACGGGCACGTGAGCTTGAAAGGCATGCGGCTGATCTAACGCTACCGCGAGTCCGTCGCGCGATCAGCATCTATTCAATCGGCGCGCTTGCCGCCTTCGCTGCCTCGATGGCACGACGCCGCAGAAAATCGCGTTCGCGCTGGTTGCCCGCGAGTTCTGCTGCTGCTGCGAAAGCCGCCTTCGCTTCCTCAAATCGCCCAAGCTTGTAAAGCAGGTCACCGCGCACGCTTTCAAGCAGATGATAGGTCTTGAGCGCCGGCTCGCCCGATAGCCGGTCCGCGATCTCAAACCCGGCCGCCGGCCCTTCAGCCATGCCGACCGCGACCGCGCGATTGAGTTCGATGACCGGCGAGTTCACCAGAGCGGAGAGTTCCGAATAAAGTGCCGAAATCTGCGGCCAATCGGTTTCTGCGGCGGTCCTGGCCTGCGCATGACAGGCAACGATCGCAGCCTGGAGCGCATAAAAGCCACCGGAACCACCGAGTTCGCGCGCGCGGCCCAACGCCAAAAGTCCGCGCCGTATCTGCAACAAATCCCACAACGCGCGATTCTGGTCGAGCATCAGAACGGGCTCGCCCGTGGCATCGATGCGCGCCGCGGTGCGAGAGGCGTTCAGCTCCATCAGAGCCATCAGACCGTAGGTTTCGGCCTCGCCGGGCGCGATCGATGTCAGTATGCGGCCGATGCGCAGCGCTTCCTGGCAGAGCTGCGGACGAAGCCAATGCTCGCCGCTTGCTGCCGTATAGCCTTCATTGAAGATCAAGTAGACGACTTCGAGCACGGCGGCGAGCCGCTCCGACAGTTCCTCGCCCCGAGGGGTCTCGTAAGTCAGCCCCGACTCTGGAAAGCGTTCGCTTCGCGCGCACGATGCGCTGAGCGATGGCCGCCTCCGAAGCCAGAAAAGCCCTCGCGATCTCCGGGGTCGTCAGGCCGCAAATCATACGCAGCGCGAGCGCCACGCGCGCATCGCGCGGCAATAGCGGATGGCACGCAGTAAAGATCAGCCGAAGCATCTCGTCGCCGATATCGTCATCCAGCGCGGCGTGAAGATCAGGCATCGCTTGCTGCTCCGCTTCCAGCTCGAGCGCGACCAGTCCATGTTTGCGCGCGAGAATCCGGGCACGGCGCAGATGGTCCAGCGCCCGGCGCTTGGCCGTCGCCATCAACCACGCGCCCGGCTTTTCCGGGATGCCGCCCGCAGGCCAATGCTCGAGCGCCGCCAGCAGGGCGTCCTGCGTCAGTTCCTCCGCCAGCGGTACGTCGCGCAGCATTTTCGAAAGGCTCGTGATGAGCCGAGGCTGCTCGACCCGCCAGGCCGCGAGAATCGCGTGATTGACATCGGTGGCCGTCACGGCCGGCGGAGCCGCGAACGGGCCTCGCGCATCAAGGACCCGCAAACGCACGAAGTTCGCACGTTCCTTCCCAGCCAGGCATGTGGTCGAGATGAAGCTGCATGAACTCTCGTGCCATCGCCACCGCCTCCTCCTTGTCGCGGAGTTCAAAGATCGCATAGCCGCCGACGACTTCCTTCGCTTCGACGAATGGACCGTCAATCACGCTGAGTTTGCCGTCCTTGATGCGCACCTGTGCCCCCGTCTGAACCGGCATCAGGCCGCCATTGTCGAGCATGCGGCCCGCCTTGATTTCCCGGTCGGCCAGTTTGTGCATGGCCTCGAGAAGTTCCGGCTTAGGTCCCAGATCGGACTGGGGAGATGTGACGATATACATGAATCGCATTTCGCGCTCCTTTTCAGGCGAGACTCGGGGACTATCCCCAAAGCCGTCTCGCTCATGGTTCGACGAACCAACCAGCCGCAAATCGACACGCGTTCTAAAAAAATTCACATCCCGCGACGGAGGCCGATCGGCCACCGGTCGCGATGGCTTATTGCCGCATCATGATCAGCGGATCGGTGCTATCCGGCACCAGGCGCCACTGCGCGTTGTCATCGGCCTCGAATTGCCAGGTCTCGCCCTTGTCCGACATCAGGAGCATCTGGCCATGCTCCAATCGCCAACGCGTCGGCGCGAACGCCGCAACCACGGGATCGCATTTCGGCTTCAGGAAGATCTGGAAATTATCCTGACCGGCGTCGGTATTGGTAAGCGTGAGACCACAAACGATCTGGCCGTTGCCGCGCACCATCGCCCAGTCGCCAATCATCTGATCCATCGATTTGGCAAGCGAGCGCGCGGCGGCGAGGTTTTGCAGGATGTAGACGCCCTCGTTCTGCCGGACGCCTTCGAAGATTCCGCTCTCGACTTCCGTGAAGTCGATCACCGGCTGCCCGTTGGCATCCTGCAACCGAACGATATCGAGCCCCCTGATGTTCCAGGCCGCGATATCCTTGGCAAAAGGCAGCGCTTTGGCGCAGTTTGGCTCAAGCTCGAGCTTCATGCCTTGCGCCGCCGCGTCGCCCTTCAGAGTGACGACGCAGGTCTTGCTGCGTTCGGTAGTCGACAGCTCCCACTGGCCGACCATGTCCTTTTTCAGGGTCGACGCATCCTGCGCGACGGCCGCATACGCCCACAGCGACGCGGCAAGCGCTACCACCGCGATGCGCGGCGAGAATCCCATCAGCCAGCCTTCACCGGAGTTTCCGCGATCGGCGTCAGCGGGCCCTTACCGCCAAACCAGGCTTTCAGGTTGTCGACTACGAGTTGATCCATCGCGTTGCGGGTGACGACCGAGGCCGAGCCGATATGCGGCAGCAGCACCACATTCTGCATCGCCTTGAGTTCTTCCGGCACGGCGGGCTCATTGGCGAAGACATCGAGGCCTGCGGCCAGAATAGCGCCCGACTTCAACGCCGCGATCATCGCCTCCTCGTCGACGACCGAACCGCGCGCGACGTTGATGATGACGCCGCGCGGGCCGAGCGCCTTGAGCACGTCGGCATTGATCATTTTCGCCGTCGACGGACTGCCGGGCACGATCACGACAAGCGTGTCGACGGCTTTCGCCATCTCGGTCAGGTCGGGATAGTGCTTGTAGTTGAGGCTCGGGACCGGGTTACGCGTGTGGTAGACCACCGGCACCAGCGACGCATCGAGGCGGCGCGCAATCGCCTGGCCGATGCGGCCCATGCCGACGATTCCGACCTTGCGATCCCGCAGCGAGCCGACGCTCAAGGGGTATTGGTGCGTCGTCCATAGCCCGGAACGCAGATAGCGGTCGGCTTTGACGAATTCGCGCAACGTGGCGATCAGCAGGCCCATCGCGATGTCGGCGACCTCTTCGGTGAGGACATCGGGCGTGTTGGTGACCACGATGTTGTGCTCGCGGGCGTGATTGGCATCGATGTGGTCGTATCCGACGCCAAAGGACGCGACGATTTCAAGCTTCGGGAACATTCCCATCACGCCGCCATCGCAGCGCGCGGTGCTGTAGGTTACCGCGGCGCCGCGGATTTTCCCGGCGACCGCCGGGCTGATGCGATCGAGATCGGCGCGTGTCTCCGCCGGATGGAGTACGAATTGATCGGAAAACCCCTTATCGACGATCGGCTTGTTCGGCCCGTAGACCAGAAGATCGATTTTTTCCGATGAAAGATTTCCGCCCGCCATTTTTAACTTTCCTTTCCAAGCGCACTCTCGTGCCAGCGCCGCAGGACCAGATGCGAGGTCAGCGCCAGCAGCCCATAAATGACAATTCCAGCGGCCGAGAGCAACAGCAACGCTGCGAACATTCTGGGAATGTTGAGGCGGTAGCCGGATTCCGCAATTCGATAGGCAAGCCCCGACCCCGCGCCGGCCGACCCTGCCGCGATTTCGGCCACCACGGCGCCGATCAACGACAGGCCGCCGGCAATGCGAAGCCCGCCAAGGATGTACGGCAACGCGGCCGGCAATTTGAGAAAGCACAGGGTTTGCAACGGCGATGCGCGGTAAAGTTGAAACAGGCCGGCGAGGTTTCGATCCACCGAGTTCAGGCCAAGCGTGGTGTTGGACAACACCGGAAAGAACGCGACGATCCAGGCGCAGACCACGACCGCCGTGGCTTGCGGCAGATAAATCAACAATAATGGCGCAATCGCGATCACAGGCGTGACCTGCAACACCACCGCATAGGGGAATAGCGAATATTCCAGCCACCTCGACAGGTTGAACAACAGCGCCAGCGCGATGCCGCCAATCGCGGCCGCGGCAAAGCCCTCGAAGGTTGTCAAAAGCGTGGTCAAAAGCGACCGGGAAAGCACGTCCCAATCGCGGATCAGCGTCGTCAGCACAGCCGACGGCGCCGGCAAGACATACGGTTTGATATCGTTGACGCGCACCACGAGCTCCCAGAGCCCAAGTCCCGCCGCGAGCACAATGATCGGCAACGCAAAACGGGCAAGACGTGCGGCGTAGTTGCGGGAAGCAACCGGCGCGGCGGGCAATGAGGAGAGATCGGGCGCGCTCATATCGACAGCCCCGAACAGGCCGGCGCCAGCGCGTTCGACACCCGACGGCAGTAGCCTGCATAGTCGGCTGAGGTCCGAAACTCCTCGTTGCGAGGCTCTGGCGTCTCGACGTCGATTTCAGCTGCAATGCGCCCCGGCCGCGACGTCATCACCACGACGCGCTGCGACAGGTAAACCGATTCAAACACCGAATGCGTGACGAAAATGACGGTCTTGCGCAAGGAGCGCCATAACGCCAGGAGATCGTTGTTGAGGCGAAAGCGGGTGATTTCATCGAGCGCCGCGAACGGCTCGTCCATCAAAAGAATATCCGGATCGGTCACCAGCGCACGCGCGAGCGAAACGCGCATCTTCATGCCGCCGGACAACTCGCGGGGATAGCTGTCTGCGAACTCGGAAAGCCCGACTTGCGCGAGCGCCTCATCCACGCGTGCCTTCGCGCCTGGAAGCGGCACCTGCGCGAGCTTCAGCGGTAGCCTGACATTTTCGCGCACCGTCGTCCACGGCATCAGGGTCGGCTCCTGAAACACAAAACCGATCGGATGTCCGCCGTTAACCTCGGCGGCCGTTCGCGCCACGCGAAGCGTGCCCGAACTCGGCGCACCGAGGCCTGCGATCAGACGGAGCGCGGTGGATTTCCCGCAGCCGGACGGCCCCAACAGCGACACGAACTCACCGCGCCGTACTTCGAGATCTATCGGACCGAGCGCGGCGACGCCATTGTCGTAGGTCTTGGTGACGCCGCGCAGACTGACCGCGATGCTTCCCGCCGGATCGGTGTCCGTGTCAGCCAATGCTCCGGCAGAGACCATAGCGCGCGCTCCACTTCCACTAGTTCTTCGGCCGCAGCTCGAGGCCTACACCCTTGTTGACGAAACGAAGCGTGTAGGACTTGCGATAGTCGACATCGGGCTTGACGACATGGGCGCGCACCATCTTGTCGAAGAAACTCGCCATGCGAGCATCGCTCATGGCGCCGATGCCGTCGCGCAAGGAGTTGCCGGAGTTGACGATGCCGTGTTGCTTCATCTGCGCGATGGAATAAGCCAGTAACTCATCTGTCATTTCCGGATTGAACTTCTTGATCATCGCATTCGCAGCGGCATTGTTGCCATAGAGGTAGTTGTACCAGCCGACGATCGAGGCATTGACAAAGCGTTGCACCAGATCCGGTTTTTTGTCGATCAGATCGCCGCGCGTCTCGACCAGCGTCGAATAGGTGTTGAAGCCAAAGTCGGCGAGCAGGACGACGCTGGGCTTGAATCCTGCCGTCTTCTCGACGGCATAAGGTTCCGACGTGACATAGCCCTGCATCGCGCTGTGCTTGTCGGCCAGGAACGGCTGGGGATTGAACGTGTAGGGCTTTACCTTGTCGTCGCTAAATCCATATTCGGACTTCAGCCACTGGAAATAACTCGAAATACCCTCCTTGGAGATAAACAGCGTGAACGGCTTGAGCTCTTCCAGCTTGGTGATTTTGTATTCCGGATAGGTGAGGAGCACCTGCGGATCTTTCTGGAAGATCGCAGCCACCGTGACGACCGGCACGTCATTGGCGACCGCATCGAGCGACATCAGCGTGTTCGCAGCCATGAAGAAATCGAGCTTCCCCGCAATCAGCAGCATGCGGTTGTTCTCGTTCGGACCACCGGACACGATCGTGACGTCGAGGCCGTATTTCGCATAGGTACCGTCGGCCACGGCCTGAAAGAAGCCGCCATGCTCGGCCTCGGCGACCCAATTGGTGCCAAACGACACCTTGTCGAGTGTGGTCTGGGCTCGCACCGGCGACACGACTGCCATCATGGCCGCCACGAGAACCATTAACGCTCGCGGCAAAAGGAGATACTTCATTGTTGGACTCCGTGGGCCGTTTAGCCGCATGATGGGGAATAGGCACTGGTCGCCCCATACAAACTATCTTTGTGCGATGACTTCAACCCTCCCTCTCCACGACTGGAACGACATTCGGTGGCCTGAAACGACAGGCCACGATCGCACGCGCTGGATTGCGGTGCTGCCGCTGGCGGCAACCGAACAACACGGGCCGCATTTGCCGCTTGAGACCGATGTCTTGATTGCGCAAGCCTACCTCGTGCGCGTGCGAGAACTACTGTCCAATACCGCGCCCGTCACGTTTCTGCCGATCGAGCGGATCGGGATTTCGTCGGAGCATATCGACTTTGCGGGCACGCAGACACTGTCGCCTGAGACCGCCATCAGGAGCTGGATGGCGCTCGGCGAGAGCGTGGCGCGCGCCGGTCTTAGAAAGCTGGTGATGGTCACAAGCCACGGCGGCAACAGCGCTGCAATGAGCATTGTTGCGCAGGAGCTGCGCGCTCACCATCAGATGCTGGCCGTGACGACGTCGTGGGGACGCCTCTCGGCAGCCGAGACGCTATTTCCCGCCGAGGAAGTCGAGCACGGCATTCACGGTGGCGCCGTCGAGACCTCGATCATGCTGGCGCGATACGGCGGCCAGGTGAAGCGCGAGGCAATCGCCAATTTTCATCCCTCGACAGTCGCGATTAAAAATAACTTCCGCTGGCTCTCGACGCAGCGCCCGGCCCCCTTTGCCTGGCAAACCCAGGACCTTCATCCGAGCGGCGCGGTGGGCGACGCCACGCAGGCTTCCGCCGAAAAAGGCGAACGCCTGGTCGACCAGGGCGCAAGGGCATTCTGCGAACTGCTCGATGATGTCGATCGGTTCGACCTTCAACTTCTATCCAATCGCCCGAAAGCCTGATTTCGGGCGCGATCGAGCTTTGGATCCCATTTTGCCGGCGATTGACATAGTATAGGGGGGTACCCTATATGGTGCGCTATGTCCCACGTCATCAAAGAGAAAAAGAAACTGCTCGCACGCGTCGGCCGCATCCGCGGCCAGGTCGAGGCGATCGAGCGAGCGCTGACGGACGAAGCCGAATGCGAGCGCATCATGCACATGATCGCGGGCATCCGCGGCAGCGTCGCCGGGCTGATGGCGGAGGTGGTCGAGGATCATATTCGCACTCACCTGGTTGACCCCGGCAAGAACCCCGGCGCGCTCAATGCCGAGGCAGCCGATCAACTCATCGACGTGGTCCACACCTATCTGAAGTGAAGCGCGCATGACGAAGTCCGACACGGCCTTTCAGACCTCGCCGCATAGCCACGTATTTCTGGGCGAGGACCATTCGCGCGCGGAGCGGCGAACATGGGCGGTCATCATCCTCTGCCTGGTCATGATGGTGGCCGAAATCGTTGGCGGCGCCATGTTCGGATCATTGGCCCTGATCGCGGACGGTCTGCACATGTCGACCCATGCGGGCGCGCTGCTGCTCGCTGCGCTGGCTTATACCTTTGCGCGCAGATATGCGACCGATACCAACTTCACGTTCGGGACAGGAAAATTCGGTGACCTCGCCGGATATTCCAGCGCCATCGTGCTGGCGATGATTGCGCTCCTGATCGGCTATGAGGCCATTACGCGCTTCATTGACCCGGTCGCGGTCGCTTTCAACGAGGCAATCCCGATCGCCGCACTCGGGCTGCTGGTCAATGTCGCCAGCGCCTGGCTACTGGCCGGCGGCCATGGTCACGATCACGGCCACTCGCATGGTCATGCGCACTCCCACGATCATGATCACGAAGATCGCCATGATCACGCCCCGCATGATCGCGCAGACGAGAAGCACCATCGCGACAACAATATGCGTGCCGCGGTCGTTCACGTGATGGCGGATGCCGCCGTCTCGGTGCTGGTCATTGTTGGCCTTGTTCTGGCCCGCGCCTTCGGCTGGCTGTGGATGGACCCCTTGGCCGGATTCATCGGCGCGCTGGTGATCGCTAGCTGGTCAGTTGCGCTGATACGCGATACCGGCGCCATCCTGCTTGATCGCATGCCCGATCCGGGCTTGGCCGGGAAAATCAGGGCTGCGATCGAAAGCGGAGGCGATGAGGTCACTGATCTGCATCTCTGGCGGCTGGGACCGGGCCATCTCGGCGCCATTGTTTCTGTGGCGACATCGCAGCCACGCGAAGCGCTGCATTATCGGCAGCAGCTCGCGCACTTTCCCGACCTCTCGCATCTCACCGTCGAGGTGCAACGGCTCTCGCAAATGGACGGTTGACAGCTGATGGAACCGGGCGTAGTTGCCGCTTCGGTTCTGACATTCGTAAAAGTGTCCGCTGCGATATGATACGAGTGTCAAAACCGAGCCACCAGGCGTCAAACAAATCCTTCAATCCTGACAAAGCGGATATGGGCAGTACGACCTTCGGCAACGTCACCCCGGCGATGACTGGGTCTGCGATGCCGGCAACATTCAGTATCGGTCGCGACGGCGTTCGCCGCGTGAGGATGGACGGTCGCCGCACCTAGCCCGGCTGTCGCTCACCGGCCCGCCGCGGCTGATCGCGGACGTGGAGGCGAGCGATGTTCGAAGTGAATTGCCAGAAAACCCCGGACCTACCGTCCGCCGCTCGCCATTGCCACGACCGCAGGCCTGACAATCCGGCGCTCGGAACAGGACGGCACGCATGACGCTGGATGATATTCTGACGCCGAGGCTGGGGCAGGCGTTGCGGCCGAACGTCTGGGACGTCGTCGCGCTTATTCTCGTCACCGGCGCGATGGTGCTGATCGTCTATGGCGGCGAGCAGACCATCCTGCCGCTGTCGGCGCTCGACACTTCTCCGGTGTCGCTCGATCCGATCCATTTGCCGTTCTATGCGCTGCGGACGACGATGCGCATGCTGCTTGCCCTCGTCTGCTCGATCATTTTCACGCTGGTCTACGCGACGCTTGCCGCCAAAAGCCGGCGTGCCGAGATGGTGCTGGTTCCGCTGCTCGATATCCTGCAATCGGTGCCAATCTTAGGCTTCCTCACCTTCACGGTCGCATTCTTCCTGAACCTGTTTCCGGGGCAGGTATTCGGCGCCGAACTGGCTTGCGTGTTCGCGATCTTCACCAGCCAGGCCTGGAACATGACGTTCAGCCTGTACCAGTCGATCCGCAATGTGCCGAAGGACCTCGACGAAGCCTCGAAGAGCTTTCACCTGTCGGGATGGCAGCGGTTCTGGCGGCTTGACGTGCCCTTCGCCATGCCCGGCCTGATCTGGAACACCATGATGTCGATGTCCGGCGGATGGTTCTTCGTCGTGGCGTCGGAGGCAATTACCGTCGGCAACACCACAATCACCTTGCCCGGGATCGGCTCTTACGTTGCGCTCGGCATCGAAAAGCAGAACCTGCCGGCGATCGGCTACGCGATCCTGACCATGCTGCTCGTGATCATCGCCTATGACCAATTGCTGTTTCGTCCCGTGGTGGCCTGGGCCGACAAGTTTCGCTTCGAGCAGACCGCTTCCGGCGCGACGCCAACCTCCTGGATGCTCGATCTATTTCGCCGCACCCGGGCCTTGCGCGCGCTCACCGCCCCCTTCGCCGCCACCAACAGGGTGTTCTCGAACCTGCATGTCAGGTTGCCGCAAGGCTTGCGGCTATCCTTCGGATCCCGCGCCTCGTCGCGCGTGGTCGACGCGCTCTGGCTCGCGCTGATCGCGGTCTCGACCTGCTATGCCGGCTGGCGCGCCTATCAATTCATGTCGGCGACGCTGAAGCTCTCGGACGTCTTCGTGGCCATCGGCGACGGCTTCATCACACTGACCCGTGTGATCGTGCTGATCGCGCTGGCATCGCTGATATGGGTCCCGATCGGGGTCTGGATCGGGCTTCGGCCGAAGCTCGCAGAACGGCTGCAACCGCTGGCGCAATTTCTCGCCGCCTTCCCGGCCAACCTCGCCTTTCCGGTCTTCGTCGTGATCATTGTGCGCTACAGCCTCAACGCCGATATCTGGCTCAGCCCCCTGATGATCCTGGGCACCCAATGGTACATCCTGTTCAACGTCATCGCCGGCGCCAGCGCCTTCCCGACCGATTTGCGCGAAGCCGCCGGCAGCTTCCATCTGCGCGGATGGCGTTGGTGGGTGAAAGCGATTCTGCCGGGAATCTTCCCCTATTACATCACGGGCGCCATCACAGCCTCCGGCGGATCGTGGAATGCGTCGATCGTGGCGGAGGTCGCAAGCTGGGGCGACACCCATCTGACGGCCAAGGGGTTGGGTTCCTATATTGCGCAAGCGACCGAAGCCGGCGATTTCCCGCGCGTCGTGCTCGGCATCGTCGTGATGTGCGTCCTCGTTACGTTGTTCAACCGCCTGCTCTGGAGGCCGCTGTATGCTTTCGGAGAACGCCGCCTTCGCCTCGGTTAAGTATTGAGGGAATTCCATGCTCGATATTTCAAAAGAGACCAACCTGCTCGATATCCACGGCGTCTGCCGCTCGTTCCCAAAGGGCAGCGGCGAAGAACTGCTGGTTCTTGAAAAGGTCGACCTGACGATCCGTTCAGGCGAGATCGTGGGCCTGCTCGGCCGCTCGGGATCGGGCAAGTCGACGCTGCTTCGCATCATCGCCGGGCTGATCACGCCCTCCTCGGGCGATGCCAAATGCCGCGGTGAAACCATCGTCGGACCGCCGAACGGTGTCTCCATGGTGTTTCAGTCTTTCGCGCTGTTTCCCTGGCTGACGGTGCTGCAAAACGTCGAACTCGGCCTTGAGGCTTTGGGCGTCGATAGCGCCGAGCGCCGAAAGCGTGCGCTGGCGGCAATCGACCTGATCGGCCTCGACGGGTTTGAATCCGCCTACCCGAAGGAATTGTCCGGCGGCATGCGCCAGCGCGTCGGCTTTGCGCGGGCACTCGTCGTCCACCCGGACTTGCTCCTGATGGACGAACCGTTTTCGGCGCTCGACGTGTTGACGGCCGAGACGCTCCGCACCGACCTGATCGATCTCTGGATCGAAGGCCGCCTGCCGATCAAATCGGTCTTGATGGTGACGCATAACATCGAAGAGGCGGTGCTGATGTGCGACCGCATCCTGGTGTTTTCGTCCAACCCCGGCCGCGTCGCCGCCGAGATCAAGGTTGATTTCCCGCATCCGCGCAATCGCCTCGATCCGGCGTTCCGGCAATTGGTCGACAGCATCTATGCCCGCATGACGCAGCGTGCCGAGCCGAGGGCGCCTACGATCGAAGGCATTCAGGGCACCGGCGTCGGCATGATCCTCAACCATGTGTCGTCCAACGTGCTCTCGGGCCTGATCGAGAGGCTGGCGGCTCCTCCCTATAACGGCCATGCCGACTTGCCGGTGCTGGCGAGCCACCTGCAACTCGAGGCGGACGAAATCTTCCACCTCGGCGAATCTCTGCAACTGCTGCGCTTTGCCCAATTGAGCGAAGGAGATCTGATGCTGACAGACGCAGGAAAGCGGTTTGCCAATCTGGAGACCGACGCGCGCAAAAAGCTGTTTGCCGAACACATGACCACTTACGTGCCGGTGGTTGGCCTGATCAAGCGCGTGCTGGATGAGCGGCCGTCGCACACCGCGCCGGAGGCGCGCTTCCGCAACGAGCTCGAGGATTACATGAGTGAGGGTGCGGCCGACGAGACGCTCAAGACGATTATCTCATGGGGCCGTTACGCCGAACTGTTCGCCTACGACGAGCAGTCGGAAACCTTCAGTCTGGAAAACCCGCATTAGCCCGAGCCGGCGTCCCCGCGACCCGTCTCCGCCAAGGCTTCGCCGGGGCCAGTTCGTTGGGACGCCGAAGCTTAGCGAAGGCGGCACGCAAGGACGACCCGTCACACCTCAGATCGCCGGCGCAAAGCTATCGGCCCGCGCCATCGCCCAGGCTTCGACGAAACGCGGATCGCTGGTGCCGTCGATCAATTCGCCCGGCCGCAGCGACGGATATAGCTTTGCAAAGGTCTGCACCTCGGTGGTCGACGTCCGCTGCGAAAAGTGGATCGGCCGCAGGTCCTGCGGGTGATCGAGGCCGGCGGCAGCCAGAAGTTCGGCCAGCGCGTGCAGGGTGGCGTGATGATAGTTATAGACCCGCTCGATCTTGTGCGGGACGAACAAAGCACGATTGCGCGACGGATCCTGCGTGGTCACTCCCGTCGGGCAACGGTCGGTATGACAGCTCAGCGATTGGATGCAGCCGAGCGCGAACATGAAGCCTCGCGCCGAATTGCACCAGTCGGCGCCGATCGCCATCGCGCGCGCCATGTCGAAAGCGGTCGCGATCTTGCCAGCGGCGCCGATACGGATGCGGCTGCGCGCATTGATGCCGACCAGCGCGTTGTGGACGAAATTGACGCCCTCGCGCATCGGCATGCCCATGTGATCCATGAACTCCAGCGGCGCTGCGCCCGTGCCGCCCTCATTGCCGTCGACCACGATGAAGTCGGGATAGATACCGGTTTCCAGCATGGCCTTGCAGATGGCCAGGAACTCCCAGGGGTGACCGATGCAGAGCTTGAAGCCGGCCGGCTTGCCGCCGGACAGGCGGCGCATCTCGGCAATAAAGGCCATCATCTGCAGCGGCGTCGAGAACGCCCGGTGAAAGGCCGGCGAGATGCAATCCTCGTTCATCGCGACGCCCCGGATCCGCGAAATCTCCTCGGAGACCTTCGCCGCGGGCAACACGCCGCCATGGCCCGGCTTGGCGCCCTGGCTGACCTTGAGTTCGACCATCTTGATCTGCTCGTCAGCAGCGACACGTGCAAACTCTTCCGGATTGAAACTGCCGTCGCGGTTTCGGCAGCCGAAATAGCCGGAGCCGATTTCCCAGATGATGTCACCGCCGTTCTCGCGGTGATAAGGACTGACGCCGCCTTCGCCGGTATCATGAGCGAAGTTGCCCTTCTTGGCGCCGGCGTTAAGCGCACGCACCGCATTGGGGCTGAGCGCGCCAAAGCTCATCGCCGAGATATTGAAGACCGACGCCGAATAAGGCTTGGCGCAATCCGGGCCGCCGACAGTGATGCGAAAATCGCGGTCCGCGTGGACCTTCGGCGCCACGGAATGGTGAATCCATTCGTAGCCTTGGCGATAGACATCCTCTTGGGTACCGAACGGCCGTTTATCGAGCACCATCTTGGCCCGCTGATAGATCACCGCGCGGGTATCGCGTGAGAACGGCATGCCGTCCTTCTCGCTCTCGAAAAAATACTGCCGCATTTCGGGACGGATTTCCTCGAGCAGAAAACGCAAATGCGCCGAGATCGGATAGTTGCGTAGTACCGCGTGGCTCTTCTGCGTCAGGTCGCGGATGCCAAGCAGCGTGAGCGCACCAAAGATCACCAACGGAATGAGGATCAGCTCGAACACCTTGTGGTCGACGATACCGATGCCGAGAAGCAGCGCCGTCACCACAGAGCAGATCGTAAGAATGATGAAACGCGGCGAGAACGGCAGCATCAATGTTTCCATGGGTCCCTCAGACAAGTTTGCCGGCCTATCCACGATATCGGCGGCAACGGTCACGGATATGACAATTGGCAGCGGCTGATTTGGCCTTATGCCCGAGGCTACTCAATGATCGACCGAATGATCAATGCGTCCGGGGGGCTGGGCCCTTGTGACGACCCACTTTCGCACTGCAATGTAGCGGTCGAAGCAGCCCTGGTGGAGTGGATTTGAGATTCGCTACCATGACCGGGCCGCAAATGTTGGAATCAGACCGCTAGTGGTCGTGGGTCCGCAGTCCACCGGGAATGTGCTGCTTCTCCAGACCGTGATGGGCCAGCCAGTCGTCCGTGCTTTTGATCGATCGCTCGATCAGGTCTGACGTGAGCGAGAAATCATAAGGCGATCCCACCAGCGGGCACAAAGGCGGCACCACGAAATATTCGATGTCGGGCGAAAGCTCCTCCAGCTCATCCACAAGCTGCCGCGCAATCAGCAGCGTCAACGCATGCAGCGCATTGGCGACAGCACCGACCGGTGGCGTATCGGTGGAGCAGGCATAGCCGGTCGGCAGGATGATCAGGCGTCGCGCGCCCTTCTCCACCGCAACCCTGACCGGCGTGTTGGCGGCGATCGCACCGTCGGCGAGGAAGCGATTCTTGTAGGGAACGGGCGCAAAGGCGCCTGGGATGGACGTGGAGGCGACGATTGCCTCCACCGCCGATCCTTCCGACAGCACGACGGTTTCGCCGGATACGATATCTGTGGTGACGATATGAAGGGGAAGCTGCGCATCCTGCAGATTGCGAAAGGGCAGATGATCCTCCAACAGCTTGCGAATGCCGTCATGGGGGATCAGGAAGTCCCGGCGCCACAGAAACCCGAGTAGCGTCCGCCAGGTGACCGGGAAAACGTCGTGGCGCCTCAGCCCGCGCCAGATAGTCTCCAACTCGAGAACGCCTTTCAGCGTCGGAGCCCCGGCATAATAGGCGCCATTGATGGCGCCGACGCTGGAGCCAACCACCATGTCGGCGGTAACGCCGGCGGCGACCAGCGCGTGCAGCATGCCGACCTGGATTGCACCAAAGCTGCCGCCGCCTGCGAAGACAAACGCTGTCTTCGCCGTATCGTCTTGAACCGACGCGGACAAGGCTCTCCCCCGAACTCAACGCGTCGCCTGATGAGCCCGCGTCATTTTACGAAACTATAGCAAAGCGCCTTATGATCCGCATTATCAAGAGTAGGTGTTGCCTGGAAACGTGCCGAAACAGCCAGATGTGATACCGAAGCGCAAATCCGTGACATTCACGGGCCGATCGATATGGTTCGGCGCGCGCACGAGAAACACAGGATTGAGAATGAAGATTCCGACGTTGCCCTTCACCGTCACGGACTGGAGCCGGGTCGCAGCCACCACCCACCCGGGCGAAACCGGGCAGGCGTTCTGGCGCACCCTGGATATTGGCGATGTACGCGTGCGGATGGTCGAATATACCGCCGGCTATCTCGCCGATCACTGGTGCGACCGCGGCCATGTGCTTTACGTGCTGGAAGGCGAACTCGTCACCGAATTGCGCGACGGCCGTAGCTTCACGCTGCGCCCGGGCATGAGCTATCAGGTCTCGGATTTTGGCGATGCCGCTCACCGGTCTTCGACAAAGACGGGTGCGAAGCTTTTCATCGTCGACTGAGAGATGGTGGCCGGTGCCTGCGGGTCATTCCGGGATGTCCAACGGACCCGACCTCAGATCCGCAATTGCGCATCGTAGTGCGCTAATGACAGAGCCTTACCGCTCCACAAAAGCCTTCTCGATCACGAAGTGACCGGGCTCGCTGTGGTTTCCTTCCACGAAATCGCGGGCGTCGAACATCTGGCGCAACTCTTCGAGCATCGCCGGGCTGCCGCACATCATGATGCGGTCGCCTTCGATATTCAGCGGTTCCTGGCCGATATCGTTAAAGATCTGCGCGGAGGTGATCAGGTCGGTGATACGGCCGCGGTTGCGGAACGGCTCGCGGGTGACGGTCGGATAATACGTGAGCTTTTCGGCAAGCAGCGGGCCGAACAATTCATCTTCCCGCAAATTCTCCACCAGCCGTTCGCCGTAAGCGAGCTCCGATACCTGACGGCAGCCGTGCACGAGCACGATCTGCTCGAATTTGTCGTAGACATCCGGGTCCTTGATCAGGCTCGCAAACGGGGCCAACCCCGTGCCGGTCGACAGCAAGAGCAGGCGCTTGCCCGGAAGCAGGTTGTCGGTGATCAGCGTGCCGGTGGCCTTGCGGCCGACCAGGATGATGTCGCCTTCCTTGATCTTTTGCAGCTGCGAGGTGAGCGGACCGTCGGCCACTTTGATCGAGAAGAATTCAAGCTCTTCCTCGTGATTGGCGCTCGCCATCGAATAGGCGCGCATCAAGGGGCGGCCATCGATCTCAAGTCCGATCATCGCGAATTGGCCGTTCTGGAATCGAAAGCCGGTGTTACGCGTTGCACGGAAGCTGAACAACGTGTCCGTCCAGTGCTGGACAGAAAGAACCTTCTCTCGATGAAACGCGCTCATGGTCTGCTTGTCCGATTCCGTGTTGCAAAAAGAGCCGATAGGTCCCCGCCGCTAAAACCCGCGGAAGCCTCTGTGGTGATTGAGGAATTACGCCCTTGAAGTAGCCGATTTTCGGCCGATGTCAACATGCTGCAGTGCAAGATAACCGTTCCGAAATTGCAGAGCCGGCGGTGCCGGCCGAAAACGTCTCCGGAGAGCACCTGAGGCGCAATTAACTTGCTGAAAGCGCGCGCAATTCGGGTGATTAATTGCAAGCCACGGCAGGCGAAAAATCGTTAGAGATATTCTTCGAAAATGCCGGAATGTCAGATCGGCCGATATTGCATGCAGGACTTGCGGGAATTTCGCGCGGGAAAGGCCGCCTTTTATCCGGATCAGGCGGTGTATGCCGCATTTGCCTGCGCCGAATTCGGACTGGGTTTCGAAAACATAGGGGGCGACTCCGGGCTGGTCTTTCGCATCGCTTCGAAAGCCAAAGCCGTCTACTTCGGCGCCGGGCGTTGCTCCTGGTATCCGCAAAACAACGCGACCGCCACAACGCTCGCCTCCGACAAATATTTTGCCAACTGCATTCTCGAGCATGTCGGCGTCGCCACGCTCGGCGGCAACTACTTCTTTTTGAGCCAACGGCACCGCGCGCTTCGTCCCGCCGGCCACGAGCGCGAGGATGCTTTTGATAGCTTCAGAACGCTGAACAGAAGTGCCTTTCTCAAACCGCTGTCGGGATCGCGCGGAGATTTCGCGCAAGCCATCGAGGACGAGGCCACGCTCGGTCGATACCTGGACGAGGTCGCCGTGCATTACGACGCCGTGCTGATGCAGCCGATCGTCAGCGGTCACGAATACCGGATTTTTCTGCTCGACGACGAGGTGGTCTATTCCGCACGGAAATTTCCACCGGCGCTCGAAGGCGACGGCAGGCGCAATGTGCGCGATCTGCTCGATGCGCATAATGCGGCGCTGAAGGCACGCGGCCTTTCAGCGATTGACCCGGCCGCAATCGCACCAGTCGATCTCGGCACGGTTTTGCCGGCCGATGAGCGCTGGAAAATTCCTGGCCGCACCAACCTGAGCGCGGGCGGGCATATGGCGTTTGGCTCGCCCAACTCGACTGCACTTGCGATAGCGAGCGCCGCCATCCGCGCCCTTGGCCTGCGCGTTGCCGCCGTCGACCTGTTTACGGACATCGGCGGCAATCCGGACGCGGTCGCCATCATTGAGGTCAATTCCAATCCCTCGATTCGGCTGCTCGAAGAACTGCAACGGCCGGATTTGATCCTGAAGATCTGGCGCCATACGTTTTCCGCGGTCGGGCTTATTGATGTTTGACCTGCCGAAATATGGCGATGGCATTTGCCTGGCACGGATGGCCGAGTTGCTGGACGCGCTCGCCATTGACCGTGCTTGCTTGCAGCAACGATCCATCGCGATCACGGGATCGAACGGCAAAGGCTCGACGGCAGCGTTTTGCGCTTCGATCGGTCGCGCCTACGGCTTGCGCACCGGCCTGTTTACATCGCCGCATCTGTTTAGGGTGAACGAGCGATTTCAGATCGACGGCGTGCCGATAGCCGACGCGGATCTGTGCGAATTAGTCGTCAAGGTCGCACGCACAGTCGATGCAGTTTCGCAGCGGTGCGGCGAACGGTTCGGCGCATTCGAGGCGATGTTTGCGCTGGCCTGCCTCTACTGCCAGGAGAACGATTGCGACCTGTTGGTGTTCGAGGCCGGCATCGGCGGCCGCTATGATCCAATTCGCTTGCTCGGCAGTCGCGTCACCACGGTCACATCAGTCGATCACGAGCACGTGGAGCTGCTCGGAAATTCGCTGGAGCTGATCGTCTCGGACAAGAGCGATGCCTGCGCCGCCGGCGGCACGATCGTCTATGGCGAGAACTGCCGCGCCCTGCGCCCACACATCAGCGAATATAACCGCAACCGGAATGTCGAAAGCCTGTTCGTCCGCGACGAAATCAAGATCGAAGGCGAAATCATCGCGACCGCCGGCCAACACTTCGACTTGGCGTTTCGCGACCATGATTTCCGCGCCCTCGATGTCGCTCTGCCCGGTGGGTTCCAGCTCAACAACGCCGCGATTGCCGCAACGCTCTTCGTGACCTGGCTGGAGCGCACGCGTCCGTGCGACCTGGCCGCACGCATCGAGGACGCGTTGCGAACAGGCTTGCGCGAGGTCCGCTGGCCGGGACGCCTGGAGGCAATTTCCCAGGACCCTCTCACGGTCATCGATGTCGGCCACACGCCGGACGGAATCCGGCAATCGCTCTTGGGCCTCCACCAGATTTATGGCGGCGAGGGCTGGATTCTCGTTGCCGGCGTTTCCGTCGACAAGAAGGCGGCCGAAATCGCGAGCGTGCTCGCGCCGCACTTTGGCGCGATCATCTGCACCTCGGCGTATCACAAAGGCGGCGACCCAAGCACGCTCGCTGACGCCATGCGCCGCTCCAATCCGGATGCGAAAGTCGAGATCGCCGCCACCATCGAACAGGCGTTCAGCTCGAGCCGGGCCCTTGCCGCCTCAGCCGGACGGAGAATTTATGCCGCCGGCGGACTGTTTACGGCGATCGAATTTGCCGCGGTCGGGCGCGGACTGGACCCGAAACGGCTGGCGTTTTTCTGAGGGCAGGCCGCGGTAACGATTCGTTAACCATGTTTGGTCGAAGGTGGCGTGTCCTTTGGAGAGCCTCATGGGCGACACATCATCCGTCTCGTCTTCGACCGCCGCCTTCCTCAACAAGCAGG
This sequence comes from uncultured Alphaproteobacteria bacterium, assembly GCA_963824305.1. Classification (GTDB taxonomy): domain Bacteria; phylum Pseudomonadota; class Alphaproteobacteria; order Rhizobiales; family Xanthobacteraceae; genus Bradyrhizobium. The sequence goes on along the minus strand of CAWGOW010000005.1, from coordinate 1,277,869 downwards.
CAAATAACATCAGCCAAGCCAAGGCGGCGACAGGGTCGGTCTTCGCCAACATTCTCAACCAGACCGAGGTCGCGGTCGGGCTGAGGCCGAAGACCGGTTTCTCTTCCGGCGCAACCTATGAAGCGCAGACGATCGCCGGACAGACCAAGGCGACCTACAATAGTGTCGTCAACGCGACCAAATCGGCGCTTCACATCAAGTGATTTCAGGCGATTTCGCCGAACACGCCCGCGAGCCACCCCGCGGGCGAAGCACTAGTTGCTGACGCCGTCGCTGTCGTCGAGCACCTTGAACGCATCTTCGAGCTGCGGCGAGATCGCCACGTTCATCCGCTCACCGGTGGGCAGGCGGGATACGAACCACTTGTTGTAAAGCGGAACGAGATCGTGGTTGGTGCCTAGCTTGCGGAAAGTACGCTCCACCACCGCCGCCAGTTGCGGCTCGCCCTTGCGGAACATGATGCCGTAGGGGTCGTAGGACAGGTAATCGCCGGTGACCTTGAACTTGTCCTGCGACTTGTGCCTTGCGATCAGGCCGTAGAGCAGGATGTCGTCGGTCGCGAAGGCCACCACCTTGCCGTCCACCAGCATTTGATAGGACTGCTCGTGGTCATCTGCCGTGACGATGTTCAGGCCAAGATTGAGCTTCTTGTCCAGCGCATGCATCGCCTGCTCATTGGTCGTGCCCTTGGTGACGACCACGGTCTTGCCTTGCAGGTCCTTTGGAGCCGATATCGTCGAGTCCTTTGCGACCATCAGCTTGGTGCCGGCCACGAACATCAGTGGCGAGAACGCGACCTGTTTGGCGCGTTCGGCATTGGCCGTGGTCGAACCGCACTCCAGATCGATCTTGCCCTGCACGACCGCGGGAATGCGGTCGTCGGACGTCACCTTCACATATTCGATCTTGAGGTTGGGATCGTCGACCTCGACACCGACCTCCTCCACGATCGCCTCGCATAATTCGAGGCTGTATCCGATCGGCCGATTGGCCTGGTCGAGGAACGAGAACGGCGTCGAGCTTTCGCGATATCCGAGATGAATGACGTGGCGGCTCTTGATCGCCGCCAGCGTCGAGCTAAGCCCCTCGCCGGCGGTCTGGGCACCGGCGGCTGTCGTCAACAGGCACCCTGCGAGCCATAGCCCGCTGGGCCCGATCGATCTCGCGAGCGTTTGGCGCATCGCTCTCTCCCCTCAATGCGCCGGCACGGCGTCGCCAGCAACGGAGTCTGCGGGCACAGCGTCGTCCGGACCGAGTTCATGCTCGGCCTTCAGCTCACCCTCCCATTTCGCCACTACTGAGGTTGCCAGCGAGTTGCCGATCACGTTGGTGGCGCTGCGTCCCATGTCGAGGAAGGTGTCGATGCCCATGATCATCAAGAGGCCGGCCTCGGGAATGCCGAACTGGCTGAGCGTTGAGGCGATCACCACGAGCGAGGCGCGGGGGACGCCGGCGACGCCCTTCGAGGTGATCATCAGCGTCGCCAACATCGCGAGCTGGGTGCCGAGCGACATGTCTATCTTGTAGGTCTGCGCGATGAAGATACTGGCGAAGGTGCAGTACATCATCGTGCCGTCGAGATTAAAGGAATAGCCGAGCGGCAACACGAACGCTGAAATCCGCGACGAGGCGCCGAAGCAATTCAGCCCCTCCAGCGTCTTCGGATAGGCAGCTTCCGACGACGCCGTCGAGAACGCGATCATCAGCGGTTCGCGGATCAGCCGTAGCAAGTGGCTGTATCTCGGCCCGATGACGATGAAGCCGACGACGACGAGGATGCCCCACAGGATCATGAGCGAGAGGTAGAATCCGCCCATGAACACAATAAGCTTCCAAAGTACGCCGAGGCCGTTCTTCGACACCGTCGCCATGATAGCCGCCCAAACCGCGACCGGCGCAAACAGCATGACGTAACCGGTGACCTTGAGCATGATGTGGGCAAGATCGTCGATCAGCCCCATGATCGGCTTCGACCGCTCCGGCATCGCGCCGAGCGCGACCGCAAAGAACACCGCGAATACCACGATCTGGAGAATCTCGTTCTGCGCCATCGCGTCCGCGATCGAGGTCGGGATCAAGTGCGTCAGAAATTTCTCGATCGAGAACGCCGACACCGGCAACCCGGTCGACTGCGCCTTGTCCGGCAGCGCGCCCGGGAAGTTGGCGCCGGGCTGCAACAGGTTGACCATCACGAGGCCGAGCAGCAGCGACACGAACGAGGCGCTGACAAACCAGCCCATGGTCTTGGCGAAGATCCGGCCGAGCTTGGCGCCGCTTCCCATATGAGCGATACCGCCGACGAGGGTGGCGAACACAAGCGGCGCGATGATCATCTTGATCAGGCGCAGAAACAGCATGGCGATCAGGTTTACGTCCGCTGCGATCTCGGCGCGGCTGTCGGGCAGATAGTTGAAAACCAGCGTTCCCATCACGATGCCGAGCGCCATCGCGATGAGGATGTATTGCGTAAACCTGTTGGACATGTCTTACCCCCGTAAGTGCACAAGTCGGCGAGTTTGGCAGATTTCGGGGCCGACGCAACACGCTTCACCGATCGCGATGTTACCGTTGTGGAACGAGCGCCCTCGGACTAGCCTGTTATGCAACGCACAATGCGAGGCGCTTTGCGCATTTCTTGCGCGGCCCCTGCATCCAGAACAGCCAAACGGAGGAAACCATGAACAGCGGCGTCAATCGCCAGATCCTTCTCGTGGAGAAGCCGACCGGCAAGCTCGCACCCGAGCACTTCAAGATGCGGGAGGGAACCATCCCGCAAGCGAATGACGGCGAAGCCTTGTTGCGGGTGCGCTATATCTCGCTCGACGCCGCCAATCGGGCCTGGATGCATGGCGCCACCTATCGCGCAGCGGTCGAAGCCAACACCGTCATGGCGGGAGGTGGCATCGCCGAAGTCATCTCGTCGAAGTCGCCTGATCTCGCCGAAGGCGATATCGTGTTTGGCGATACCGGCTGGCAGGACTATGCGGCGGTTCCCGCGAAGCATCTCTCCAAGATGCCGAAGATCGAACCGATGTCCCACCTGCTCAGCGTCTACGGCGTCGCAGGCTTGACCGCCTATTTCGGGCTGCTCGACGTCGGCAAGCCCAAGGTCGGCGAGACTGTAGCCGTCTCGGCGGCTGCTGGCTCCGTCGGTTCGATCGTCGGCCAGATCGCGAGGATCAAAGGTTGTCGCGTCGTCGGCATTGCGGGCGGCAAGGACAAATGCCACTGGCTCACCTCCGAACTCGGCTTCGATGCCGCGGTCGACTACAAGGACGGCGCGGTGTTCAAGGCGCTTAAGGCGGCGGCGCCAAAGGGCATCGACGTCTATTTCGACAATGTCGGAGGCGACATTCTCGAAGCCTGCCTGGCGCAAATGAACAACCGCGGCCGTATCGCCTGCTGCGGCGCGGTTTCTCAGTACGACGGTGCGCCGTCGGCGACCGGACCGCGCGGCGTACCCGGCCTGATCGTGGTCAAGCGCCTCACCATGCAGGGCTTCATCGTGATGGACTACATGGACCGCCGCAACGAGGCGATGCGCGACCTGCAATCATGGGTCGCCTCCGGCGCGCTCAAGGTCCAGGAAGACATCATCGACGGGATCGAGAACACGCCGCAGGCACTGATCGGCTTGCTCGCCGGCGAAAACCGCGGCAAGCGGATGATCAAAGTGTGAGGATTGCAAACATCGCCGTCATGCCGCGCAAAAGCGCCGCCCTAGCATGACGGCCTACTTCAATGCCCACTGTTCGGCGTCCCGCCGGCCGTCTGGACATCGACCTTCTTCTCCTTGCGATCGGCGAGCCAGTTCTCGAAGCCCTGCACCACGACGAAGAATGTCGGCACGAACAATACGGCAAGACAGGTCGAGGCGATCATGCCTGAGAACACCGTGATGCCGATCGACTTTCGGGCGCTGGCGCCGGCGCCGGTCGCGAGCACCAGCGGAACCACACCGAGGATGAAGGCAAAGGACGTCATCAAGATCGGCCGGAAGCGGGCACGCGCCGCTTCGATCGCGGATTCCAGTAGCGGTTTGCGGTCGCGCACGTGCAATTCGAGCGCCACCTCGACAATCAGGATGGCGTTCTTGGCCGACAGCGCGATCAGCAGGATCAAGCCGATCTGGGTGTAGAGATTGTTGTCGATGCGCAGCCCGGTCAACACCGCCATCGGACCGAGCAACGACAGCGGCACCGCCAGGATAACGGAGATCGGCGCGTACCAGCTTTCATACTGCCCGGCGAGCACCAGATAGACCAGCAACATCGCAAGGGCGAATACCAGATAGATCTGCCCGCCAACGACCTTCTCCTGGTAGGACATCGCCGTCCATTCATAGCCGGCGCCCGGCGGCAGCGTCTTGGCCGCGATCTCCTCCATCAGCTTCATGGATTCGCCGGAGCTGTAGCCCTGCGCCGGCAGGCCGATGACGGTCGACGACGGATAAAGATTGTACAGGCTGATCAGCGACGGGCCGATCGAGGGGGTCACGTTTGCCACTGTGCCGATCGGGACCATATCGCCCTGCGAATTGCGCACCATCAGGTTCTCGATGTCGCGCGTCGTCAGGCGGAATTGTGAATCGGCCTGGGCATAGACCTGGAAGGTGCGCCCGAACTTGTTGAACTGGTTGATGTAGGACGCGCCCATGTAGCTCGATAGCGTGGAGAAGACCTGGTCGGTGGTGACATGGAGCGTCTGCGTCTTGACGCGGTCTACCTCGATGTCGAACTGCGGCACCATGGCGCGGAACGGAGACGAGACGCGCTGTAACGCGCTCTGCGACCCCCCGTTGGCCACCATCGCATTGGTAACGGCCTGCAACTTGCCGAAATCGGAATTACCGTCGCGCAGTTCGACCTGCATGGCAAAGCCGGCCGCGTTGCCGATGCCCTGGATCGGCGGCGGCGGGATGACCAGGATGCGCGCTTCTTCTATCGCCGACAGTTTTTCGTTCAGGCCAACGAAAAGCGAGCGCAGGTCTTCGCCCTTGCCCCGCGCGCTCCATTCCTTGAGCACAATATAGGCGACGCCGGCATTGGCGAGGCTGGAACTGCCGTCGAGCACGGAGATGCCCGAAATCGTCATGATCTGGTCGACGCCGGCCTGCTTGCTCGCGATCTCCTGCACGCGGTCCATGACCTTCTGGGTGCGATCGAGCGCGGCGCCGTCCGGCAATTGTACAGCGGCCAGCAGATAGCCCTGATCCTCGATCGGGATGAAGCCGGTCGGCACGCGCGACAGGCCATAACCGCCGATGGAGATCAGGATCAGCGCTACGATAACGGAAACACCGGCGTGCCGCACCAGGCCGCCGATCAGGCTGGCATAGCCGCGCTCCATGCGCGCATAGACGGCGTTGAAGCCGCGATAGAAGAAGTTGCGCTGCTCCGGCGGCACCGGCCGGCGCAGCCACAAGGCGCATTGCGTCGGCTTCAACGTCGCCGCGTTGACGGCCGACAACAGCGCGGTCGCGGCAATCACCAGCGCGAACTGCGCATACATTCGCCCGGTGAGCCCGGGCAGGAATGCGGCCGGCAGGAATACCGAGATCAGCACCAGCGTAATGCCGACGATCGGCGCGAACAGCGCGTCCATCGCCTTGATCGCGGCATCATGGCCGGACATCCCGAGCTCGATGTTGTGCGCGGCGCCTTCCACCACGACAATGGCATCGTCGACCACGATGCCGATCGCGAGCACGATGGCAAACAGCGTCGACAGGTTGACGGTGAAGCCGAGCGCGGCCATCGCGGCGAACGCGCCAATGATGGTCACCGGCACCGTGGTCGCCGGCACCAGCATCGCACGCCAGTCCTGCAGGAACACCAGGATCACGATCAGGACCAGGGCGCCCGCCTCGATCAACGTCTTGTAGACTTCCTCGATCGAGGCCTGCACGAACTTGGTGGTGTCGAATGGGGTGTCATACGCGATATCCTGCGGAAACGACTTGGCGAGTTCCGCCATCTTCTTCTCGACCGCTTTCTCGACATCGAGCGCGTTCGCGCCCGGCGACTGGTAGACGCCGATGCCGGCGGCAGGCTGCTTGTTGAGCGAGAATATCTGGCTGTAGGTTTGCGCACCGAGCTCGACCCAGCCGACATCGCGTACGCGCGTGACTTCGCCATTGTCGCCGGTCTTGACGATGACGCGCTCGAATTCGGTTTTGTCATCGAGACGTCCCGCGACATTGAGAGTGTATTGGAACGCCTGGCCGGCCGGCGTCGGTGGCGCGCCGACCTGGCCTGCGGTGACCTGTTGGCTCTGCTGCTGGATCGCCTGAATGACGTCCTGCGGCATCAGTCCACGCACCTGCAACTTGTTCGGATCGAGCCAGACCCGCATCGAATATTGGCCGGCGCCGAACACTGTGACGTTGCCCACGCCCGGCAGGCGCGAAAGCTCGTCGCGCAGGTTGATGGTGGCGTAGTTGCTCAGGAACAGGCTGTCATAGGTTGCCTTCGGCGAAGTCAGCGTCACGAACAGAAGGATCGAGGTCGACTTCTTCTGCACCGTGACTCCCTGGCTCTGCACCGATTGCGGCAATTGCGACAGCGCCGCCGACACCCGGTTCTGCACCAGGACCTGTGCGAAGTTGAGGTCGGTACCGATCTTGAACGTCACCGTCAGCGAGTAGGTGCCGTCGGCGCTGCTGTAGGACTGCATGTAGATCATGTCCTCGACGCCGTTGACCTGCTGCTCGATCGGCAGCGCCACGGTATCGATCACGGTCTTGGCGCTGGCGCCCGGATAGCGTGTGGTGACCTGCACCGTCGGCGGCACGACGTCGGGATATTGGGCGACCGCGAGGTTGAACAGCGATACGCCGCCGATCAGGATCATCAAGATCGCGATGACGTTGGAAAGGACCGGGCGCTCGATGAAGAATTTCGAGATCATGGCCGGCTCCTACTTCGCCGCCGCGGTGCCGGACTTGATGTTCTTGAGCTGCGGATCGACCTTCTGGCCGGGGATCGCACGCAACAGCCCGGCGATGACGACCTTGTCGTCCGGCTTCAATCCGCTTTCGATCACGCGCAGATCGCCCTCCAGCGGGCCGATCTGCACCTTGCGCTGCTCGACGACGTTCTCAGCATTCACCACCAGGACATAGCGGCCGGCCTGGTCGCTGCCGAGAGCTGCGGCGGGAACGAGCAGCGCGTCGGCTTTCTCCTCGAACGGTACACGGACACGGACGAAATAGCCGGGCAGCAGCAAGCGATCGGGATTATTCAAGATGCCGCGCACCGCAAGCGTGCCGGTCGACTGGTTGATCTGCGGCGAGATGTAATCCAGCGTGCCCTTGTGCGGATAGCCGGTCTCGGTCTGCAATCCGATCTCGACCGGGAGCCGGCGCAACTCGTCAACGGTGATGCCGCGGCGGCGCGCTTCCGCGCGCACCCTAAGCACGTCCTGTTCGTTGACGTTAAAATTCACGTAGATCGGGTCGAGCGCGACGATACTGGCGAGTTGCGTCGGCGACGACACGCCGACAAGCTCGCCGACCGAGACGAGATGCGCCGTCACAATACCGTCAAACGGCGCGGCGACATTGGTGTAGCCGTAATTGACCTGTGCGATCTTGGTGCTGGCCTGCGCTTGCTGCAGGTTGGCTTGCGCATTGTCGCGGTTCGATGTGGACGTATCCAGCGTCGCTTGCGACACGGCCTGCTTCTGCACCAGATCGACTTGACGCTTGTAGTCGGTTTCCGCCTGTTTCAGCGAAGCCTGGGCGCCCGCTTCCGCCGCCTGCGCCTGTTCGAGCTTGAGCCTGTAAGTCTCCGGCTCGATCGTAAACAGCGTGGTGCCTTCCTTTACGCCACTACCATCCTTGTAGTTGATGGTTTGCAGGAAGCCCTGCACGCGCGCGACGAGATCGACCGTCTTGATCGGCGCGGTGTTACCGGTGGCATCGAGGTAACGCGTGATCGATTTCTGCGCGGGCGTGGCGACCTCCACCTTCGGTGGCGGCGGCGACACAAAAGTATTTTGCTCGCAGGCGCTTAGCATGGCGGAGGCAGATAAGACCAACGCAATCCGCGTGGCAGGCGTGGCATTGTGCAAACGCGAAGACTTCATTGCAGTGCCCCAATTGCGATCCGCATCAGACAAAGACGCTCACCGAAATGGAATTTATTTTAGAAGGAGGCGTTTATTGAAGAGGCGTTCTGTCACCCCTTGATAGCAATATTATACTTGCAGTGGAACCGAAAACCGAAAATGATTTGGTTTCTCGGAAGACTTGAAGTTGAGAGACTTCTTGCGATCACTGACGAGGGTTTGCTCAAACAGGTTTATTCAAAACAATTTAATAAAAAGGATTTGCTCAGATGCTCGACACGTTGAGACGTGAAGCGGTCCCTTGTGCGGTTCTGAAAGTGGCAATTGTGGCGGCGGCGATTGTCGCCATCGCAACCCCATCGCTCGCGCAAGGCCCGAGTGAGGCGCAAAAGCAAGCGGTCAAGTCGGCCTGCCGCTCCGATTATATGGCGCATTGCTCCAGCGTGCAGCCCGGCGGCGAAGCTGCGCTGCAATGTCTCGCCAAAAACATGTCGAGCCTGTCGGCGGGATGCCAGAGCGCGGTGCGTGCGGTCGGAGCTTCCGTGACGCCGAAGAGTGAACCCGCTGAGGCCGCGCCTGCCGCCACGGCGAAGCCCGCGGCTGAGCAGGGCGAATCCAAACCTTCGGCGACGACGGCCGCAAAAAAGCCGAGCGATGCGCAGGTATCTGCGATCCGCAGCGCGTGCCGCGGCGACTATCAAAAGGTTTGCGCCGGGGTCCCGACCGGCGGTGCGCCGGCACTGCAGTGCCTGGAAAAGAACAAGTCGAGGGTATCGGCAGCTTGCCAGACGGCCGTTGCTGCCGTGAGCGGCGGCGCCGCGCCGCCGGCGTCGGATAGCGCCGCGGCTCCGGCGACGGCCGGCTCGGCGGGCGCGCCCGCAGCGGCACTGGTGCTTCGGCCAATGCGACCGCGCGAAGAGCTTTACGTAATCCGCTCCGCTTGCGGCGCCGACGTCCGTGCCCTGTGCGGAGGTGTTGCGCCCGGCGGCGGCCGCATCATGCAGTGCATCGCCGACCGCGCGGCCGATCTGTCGCCGACCTGCAAGGAGGTGCTTGTGCCGTTCATGGCCCGCTAAGCTCGCAACGGCGGTCGTTCCGTGCCGCCGGTCACTCGCCCCGAAACGCAAGGATGAGTTGGATCAGGCGGACCGACATCGCGACGTAGCACACCGACATCAGGATCTGCCATGCCGTATGCCAGTTCAGCCTCGCGAGCTTGTGGAGGCCGTCGATGAAGTTCAGAAGCAGGACGATGAATCCGACCAGCATCACGCCGCGGCCGACGAGGCTGTGACGCAGATAACCGAACAATTGGATCGCCGGCTCGTTGCTCGACACATGGGCACCGGCCGAGACGATCAGCGTCCCGATGATCATCTTCTCGATGTGAGAAACCATCTCCTTGTAAAACGGCTCGACATTCTCGGCATAGAAGGCAAGCCATTTGGCCCTGAACTCCAACATAAGTTCTCCTTTGCTAGGGGATCGGCCAACCGAAATCGGCGCAAAGCCAGCAATACAACGGCTCTTCGACCAAGAAGCAAGGCGGCGGAAGACCGACCAAGGTGAGGCACGAGAATTTTAGGAAAGGAAACAACGAATGTTACGCATCACTATTGCCAGCGCAGCTTTGCTGCTTGCCACCGGCGCCATGGCGCAGGAGATGACCGCCGCCCAGCGCAACGCCTGCATGGGTGACTATCAAAAATTCTGCAAGGGCACCGCGCCGGGCGGCGGGAGGATCATCGCGTGCCTCGGCAAGCAGAGCGACCAGCTGACGCCGGCCTGCCAGAAGGTACTGGCGGCCGCGCAGAAGAAGTAGGTTCTCATCCGGCCAAGCGCCGAAATTTCCGATAGCGCCCGCGGGTGGTGGAAGCTACATTGGCCTTCAAATTGTAAGTATACTGCCAATCAGGGAGGGCAACGTGCGGATCGCCGTGATCGGCGGAGGCCCCGGCGGCCTCTATTTCAGCTATTTGTGGAAAAGGCGTCATCCAGACGCGCAGATCGACCTGTTCGAACAGAATCCGGCCGGCGCCACCTGGGGCTTTGGCGTGGTGTTCTCTGAACAAGCTCTTGAATTCCTGCGGGCCGACGATCCCGACACGGTAGATGCGATCGCGCCGAGAATGGAGACCTGGAAAAACATCACGCTCAACCATCGCGGCGAAAGCGTCGAGATCGACGGCGTCGGCTTCTCCTCGATCGGCCGGCTGGAGCTGCTTGGTATCCTGCAAGCCCGCGCGGCGTCCGTGGGCGTCGCCTTGCATTTCGATACGCTGGCTTCGCTCGACCAGTTGGACGACTACGACCTGATCGTCGCCGCCGACGGCCTCAACTCGCCGGTGCGCCGCGCCTTCGAGGGCGATTTCGGCACCTCCCTATCCTACTCGACAAACAAATTTGCGTGGTACGGCACCGCCAAGCGCTTTGAGACGCTGTCGCAGACCTTTGTGGCGACCGATCGCGGCAGCTTCAACGCTCATCACTATCGCTATTCGTCCGGCATGAGCACGTTCCTGGTCGAGTGTGACCTCTCAACGTGGGACCATTACGGTTTTGCCTACAAGGACGCCGACCAGTCCAAATCGATCTGCGAGGAGATATTCGCCGAGGCGCTCGGTGGCGGCATGCTGATCTCGAACAAATCCGTGTGGCGCAACTTTCCTTGGGTATGGAACGAGCGCTGGCACTTTAAGAACATGGTGCTGATCGGCGATGCGCTGCATTCGGCGCATTTCTCGATCGGCTCCGGCACCCGGCTTGCCATCGAGGACGCGATTGCGCTGGCCAAGGCGCTGGAGGCGGAGGCGCATGTCGCGACGGCGCTCGTGCGCTATCAAAACGAGCGCCAACCGATCGTAAAGAAGCTTGTAACGGCGGCCCGCACCAGCGCCGACTGGTATACCCACTTCGCCGAACACATGAAGCTCGATCCGATCGATTTTGCCTACAGCTACATCACCCGTTCGGGCCGGATCGACGATGCACGCCTGCGCGCGATGTCCCCGGCTTTCATGGCTCGCTACGAGGCGTCGCGGCCAAGGTCGGCCGGCGGAAACGGATGATGACATCGCCCATCAAAATCGACGATCGAGTGCCCGCCGGCTGCGCCGGCGCGCGCGAGATCGGGTTTTCAGTTCCCGAAATCTACAACGCCAGCCAGGTTCTCTTCGACAATCTCGCCAGCGGGAACGGCGATCGCCTCGCGCTGACCGGTCCGCTTGGCGCCGTGACTTATGCCGAGTTGTGTGCGGAAGCCGCGCGATGGGGCCACGGACTGATCTCGCTCGGGCTCAAGCGCGGCGATCGCGTGCTGATGTTCCTGGACGACACGCCGGCTTATCCGGCTGCGTTTTTCGGCGCGGTGCGCGCCGGCTTCGTTCCGCTCCTGATCAACACGCTGACGCCGCCGGACCTCCTCCAGTTCTATCTCTCGGATTCAGCCGCGACAATTGCCGTCGCCGACGCGGAATTTTGTGCGCGGTTCGACGCGGCCGCCTGCAAAGATACGGCGCTGCATACGCTGATCGTGGTCAACGGCGAGGTTGGCTCGAATGCCGTGGCGAAAACACTGATCGCCGGGGAGTGGCTGGCGGGCCTCTCCTCAGAACTCGCCGCGGCCGACACCCATCGCAACGAAATGGCGTTCTGGATGTATTCGTCCGGTTCGACCGGAAGACCAAAGGGCATTGTCCATCTCCAGCACGACATGGCCTACAGCGATCACGCATATGCGCGGAATTTTTTGAAGCTCGCACCAAACGACATCTGTTTCTCCGTGCCAAAGATGTTCTTCGCTTACGGCTTCGGCAATTCCGTCACTTTTCCATTTTCGGTCGGCGCGGCGACGCTACTGCTGCCAGGCCAACCCAAACCGCAGGCGATTTTTGATGCAATCGGACGCTATCGCCCAACTGTCTTCTTTGGACTGCCGACGCTTTATACCTCGCTCACCAAGGCTGAAGGCGCCGACAAGGCAGATTTCTCCTCACTGCGCATCGCGGTGTCTGCCGCGGAAGTGCTTTCGTCCGAAGTTTTCAACGGATGGAAGAATCTGACGGGGCTTGAGATCATGGAGGGCCTCGGTTCGACCGAGGTGCTGCACATCTATCTGTCGAACCGAGCGGAAAACAAGAAGCTCGGCGCCGCCGGGCTTCGCGTCCCCGGCTACGAGATCGCGCTAAAGGACAGCGAGGGCAACGAGGTCGGCGATAACGCCGAGGGCATCCTGTGGGTACGCGGCGATTCCAATACGCCGCTGTACTGGAACCGGCCTGACAAGTCGGCGGAGACCATCCGCGAGGGCGGCTGGATCTATACCGGCGACCGCTTCACGCGCGATGCAGATGGCTTTTATTTCTTCCGCGGCCGTGCCGACGACCTGATCAAGATTTCCGGCCAGTGGGTCTACCCGCTCGAGGTCGAACTGTGTCTGGCGGAGCATCCTGACGTGCGCGAATGCGCCGTGTTCGGCGTCGAATTGCCGGATCGGCGGATGACGCTGAAAGCCGTCGTCGTCATGAACAAGGCTGCGGCTAACGAAGGCACGACGACCAGGCTCTTGCAGGACTTCGTCAAGGCCAAGCTGCTTCCTTACAAATACCCGCGGGAAATCAAGTTCGCTGCCGAACTGCCGAAAACCGGCACCGGCAAGATCGATCGCCAGGCCGTGATGCGGATGTAAGACGATTTGCCACTTCTCCCATTGGGAGAGGGAGTGCTATCCGTCTCGGCGCCACATCGGAGCAAGACCTTCGGCAGGACTGCTCGATACCTACGCCCTCAGCCCCGTGCCGCCGTAGAGCCAGGCGAGATCGTCGTGCCATTCCTCTTGCGACTTCGCGCTCATGATGGCGTTGCGCAGCCGCGCATGTTCGCCCGTGGGGTGATAAATGTGCTCGCCGATCGCGCGGGAGAGCATCTGCACCTTCGCAGTGCGCGGAAATCGCAGCTCGCGATATTTCTCCAGCGCGCCGGCATAATCGTTCGCGTGACTGCCCAGCATGTGGGAAAGACACACCGCGTCCTCCATGGCCTGGCAAGCGCCTTGCGCGAAATATTGCAGCATCGGATGAGCGGCATCGCCGAGCAGTACGACGCGGCCGTCGATCCAGCGTTCGGTCGGATCGCGATCACAGAGCACCCAGAGTTTCCAGTTGGTGCCGTGGCGGATGATGTCGAGCGCGCGCTCGTGAATATGAGCAAACCCCTTCATCACCTCCTCTTCCGGCACCGGCTTGCCGGCAACCGGCTCAGGCGCGTCGTTGTGACAGGTGACGACGAGGTTGAAAACCTTCCAGCCGGAAAGCGGGTAATGCACGAGATGGCATTTCAGGCCGGCCCAAAGCGTCGCCGCGTTCCAGCGCAAATCTTCCGGCATCTGCTCGGTCGGGATTACCGAGCGATAGGTGGTGTGACCTGAGACGCGCGGCTTGCCGTCGCCGACGACCTGTTTGCGGATTTTCGACCATAATCCATCCGCGCCGATCAGAAGCGAACCGGTGACACGATCGCCCGACACGAGCCGCGCCGTCACCGATGAACCATCCTGGTCGTAACCCACGACTTCGGAGTTGACGCGCAGATCGATCAGATCGCTGTCCCGGCAGGCCCTGAGGAAAACGCCGTGCAAATCGCCGCGATGCACGACGGCATAGGGATTGCCGAAGCGCGTGCGGAAGGCGTCGCCGAGATCGACATGGCAGATTTCTTTCGCCGTCATCGCGTCCATCAGGCGAAGATGATCGACGTAGACCGCCATGTTGCGCGCGGCTTCGCCGACGCCGAGATAGTCGAAAGCATGAAAGGCGTTCGGCGCGAGTTGAATGCCGGCGCCGATCTCGCCGAGTGCCGCAGCCTTTTCGAGCAGGATCGAGCGGATGCCCTTTTGCGCGAGCCCCAATGCCACCGCGAGACCGCCGATGCCGCCGCCTGCAATCAGGACTGGTTGCGCGCTATCGCCCGACATCATCCTACCTTGCCTAAATGTTCGAGCGCATCTTCGGCGCGAAGCGGCACGCGCGAGGCTTCGTTGTTGAGGTCGACGAGTTGCTCAAGCAGTGTCAACAACATCTTGCGGTCGACCGGCTTGAGCGGTTGCAGAATCCGCGCCTGAACGCGATCGACCGACGGCATGATGTCGCGCAACAGGCTGCCGCCGGCCTTGGTCAGGTACAAAAGCTTGACGCGCTTGTCCTCCAGCGCGGGTTTGCGCTCGATATAACTCTTGGCTTCCAGCCGCTCGATCACGCTGCCGAGCGTCGAGCGATCGAAGGCGATCACGGAAGAAAGCCGCGTTGCGTCGATGCCCGGATGGGTGCGGATCGCAATCAGGGCCGCGTATTGCACCGGCGTGAGATCGAAATCCTTGCATTCCTCGATGAAGATCGCGACCGCGATCTGCTGCATCCGGCGAAAGAGATAGCCGGGCGCGGTATAGACCGCGTCCATCGTGACGGTATCCTTGTTATTCGGCATCGGGCTGCCGCTCCGGTGCGGCGTCCGCAAACGCCTTGAGTTCCTTTGCAGCCGCTTCCGCTTTCAACAGGCGCGGATAGGCCGCGACATCGACGCCGAAGCGGCGCGCGTTGGCGAGCTGCGGCACCAGACACAGATCGGCAATGGTCGGGGTGTCGCCGAAGCAGAATGGACCGGCCTCGCGCGCGATCAGCTTCTCGCAGGCCGACAAGCCTTCGCGATTGGCCCACGCCGCCCACTCCGTCACCTTCTCTTCGGGCAATCCCAGCTCGCGCAGATGCGCGAGAATTTTCAGATTCTGGATCGGATGGGTGTCGCAGGCGATGGCCTGCGCGAAGGCGCGCACCTGCGCACGGCGCAAAGGGTCTTTCGGCAACAGCGGCGGCGAGGGATGCGTTTCATCGAGCCATTCGATGATCGCGAGCGATTGGGTGAGGATGGCGCCGCCATCGCCCTGAACGGTAGGAACCAGGCCTTGCGGGTTGAGCGCCAGATAATCGGCAGCGCGCTGTTCGCCTTTGCGTAAGTGGTAGCTCAGGTGCTCCGCGCTTAACCCCTTCAGGTTCAATGCGATTCGGACCCGATAGGACGCGCTGCTGCGGAAATAGCCGTGCAGCTTCATCGCCAGACCTCCCTTTGAGCTATTATCGTTTTGACGGCGAGTGATAGCCGGCGAGTTGACGCTAACCAAATTGGCAGTATACTGTCAATCATCAAAGAAATAACATCGACAGGGAGGTTGGCCATGGAAGCCGTAACGAAAACGCCGGAACGCGAGGCGTTCTACAAGAAGATCGACGGCGAAAATCTTACCGCGCTGTGGACCGTGCTCGGCGATCTCGTCACGCCGGAGCCGAAAAGCGCTTGCCGGCCTCATCTGTGGAAGTTCGATGCGATCCGCGCTTATATGAACGAAGCCGGCAAGCTGATCACCGCCAAGGAAGCCGAGCGGCGCGTGCTGGTCCTCGAAAATCCGGGATTGCGCGGCCAGTCGAAGATCACAACCTCGCTGTTTGCCGGCGTGCAGATGGTGGTGCCGGGCGACGTTGCGCCGGCGCATCGTCACAGCCAGTCGGCGCTGCGCTTCGTGCTTGAGGGCCAGGGCGCCTTCACTTCAGTTGACGGCGAACGTACCGCGATGTCGCCGGGCGATTTCGTCATTACGCCTTCGATGACCTGGCACGATCACACCAACGAGACCTCAGAGCCGATGTTCTGGCTTGACGGCCTCGACATTCCCCTGGTGCAATTCCTTGACGCCTCGTTCTCGGAACACGCAACGGACGACCAGCAGAAGATCAGCCGTCCCGCGGGCGACAGCTTTGCGCGCTACGGCCACAATCTCCTCCCCATAGACGAGAAGCGCAAATCGAAGACTTCCCCGATCTTCAATTATCCCTATTCCTACACCCGCGACGCGCTGGAAACCGCGAAGCTGCGCAACGAATGGGACGCCTGCCATGGCCTGAAGCTGAAATTTTCCAATCCCGAGACCGGCGATTTCGCGATGCCGACCATCGGCACCTTCATTCAGCTGTTGCCCAAGGGTTTCAAGACCGCGCGCTACCGCTCGACGGATGCCACCGTGTTCGTGGCGATCGAGGGCAAGGGCCGCACGCGGATCGGCGAGCAGACTTTTGAATGGGGCCCGCGCGATTTGTTCGTGGTGCCGAGCTGGCAGTGGGTCACGCACGAGGCGGAGACAGACTCCGTGCTGTTCTCGTTCTCCGACCGTCCGGTGCAGCAGAAGCTCGACCTGTTCCGCGAGGATCGTGGCAACGCGTAACACTGTCGTCCCGGGCAAGCGTAAGCGCGACCCGGGACCCATAACCACCGGCTTTCATTGCTTCGTGCCGACGTCTGCCAAGTCGTTTTATCGATAGATCACGCGCTATGGGTCCCTGCTCAAGGCCGGGACGACGTTGGATGGCGCATGATCACCCTCACCGCCAGTGCAGCAACCGCCGCTCCAGCCGGCTGATCAGCCATCCGATCGCAAGGCCGAACAGCGACAGGATGACGACACCGGCCAGCAATTGATCGGTCTGCATCAGATTGCCGGCCTGCAACACGAACGCGCCGATGCCGTATTCGGCGCCGATCATTTCCGCGCTTACCACCAGCAATAGCGCTACCGATGCGGTGATGCGAAAGCCGGCCAGGATAGAGGGCAATGCACCGGGCCAGATCACGCGGCGGACGATGGTTGAGAACGGCACGTTAAAACTCTGCGCCATCCGGATCAGATTGCGCGGTACCGCATCGACCCCGCTATAGACCGCAATCGCCGTGGAAAAGAACACACCGAGCGCGATAGTCGCGATCTTTGGCTGTTCGCCGATGCCGAGCCACAGGATCAGAAGCGGCAACAACGCGATCTTCGGGATCGGAAACAACGCCGAGATGAAGGTGATGCCGACGCTGCGCGCCATCGTCGACAGCCCGATCGCGAAGCCGACGATGATCCCCGCCAGCGTACCGAGCGCCCAGCCGGAACCAATTCGCAAGGCTGACGTGGCCAAATGGCGCCAGAGCGCGCCTGACAGCGCCAGATCGATCATCGCGCGCAGGATCGACAACGGCGTCGGCAGGAACACCGGATTGACCAGCGAAAGCTCACCGGCCAATTGCCAAGCTCCGATTACGACAACGATCGCCACAGCGCCTGCATAGCGGGACATCTGCGGCACAAAGCCGGCGCCGCGAAAAGCGACCTTTCGCATTTCGCTGCCGGCCTGCGCGCAATCAGCTTCATCATTCGCGCGGTTAGGCATGCCCAACCTCGCGTTCGGCATCGATGGCCTCGGTGCGGATCAGCGACCACAGTTCGGATTGCAGCGCGGCCAACTTTTCCCGCGCGCGAAGTTCGCCACGTTCAGCACGCGTCATCGGAATCGATACGACCTCGCGCACCCGGGCTGGGCGGCGCGACAACACCACGACGCGGTCCGCCAGACGCACGGCCTCTTCGAGATTGTGGGTGACATAGACCGTCCCCATCGCGCCATCCGCGAGCAGCCGGATGAAATCCTCCATCAGCAATTCGCGGGTCTGAGAATCCAGCCCCGACAGCGGCTCGTCCATCAGGAGGATCGCGGGCTTGACGGCCAGCGCCCGCGCAATCCCGACGCGCTGTCGCATGCCGCCGGAAAGCTGCTTTGGATAGGCCTTTGAAAAATCCGACAGGCCGGTACGGGAAAGCGCGTCCTCGACGGCCGCGCGCCGTGCCGCAGCGTCGGAGATCGCGTGCAGCAACGGAAATTCGACATTCTCCGCCACCGTGCACCACGGCAGCAATGCAAAATCCTGGAACACGAAGGTCAGCGGATTGAGGCTTTCCGGCGGAGCCTGCCCGCGCAGTTTCGCAGCGCCCGACGCTGGCTGCAGCAATCCGCCGAGAATCGACAGCAGCGTGCTCTTGCCGCAGCCGGAGGGGCCGACGATCGCGACCACCTCGCCTGCGCCGACCGTGAAGGATACGTCGTCGAGCACGTCGAGCGCGCCAAAGCGGTGGGAGATGTGATCGGCGATCAGGTCCATGTAGCCGGTTTACTACGTCATTCCGGGATGGTCCAAAGGACCAGACCCGGAATCTCGAGATTCCGGGTTCGGTGCTTCGCATCGCCGCGGAATGACGCCTTGAATGGCGTTTGAAATTAATACGGCTTCACGAAATCCTTGGCGATGATGGCCTCCGCCGTCACCCCCTTGTCGACGAACCCCTGCCCTTGCAGCCATTCGATCTGATTGGCGACGTTCTTTACATCCAACCTGCCTTCGGGATCGATATAGGCGCAATTGCCGACCACCTGTTCGAGCGGGAGGTTGGTGTACTTTCCGATGATCTCGAGCAGAGGCCGGGTCTTGTCGTTGACGGGCGCCTGACCGTCTTTGACGGCGGTCAAAATCACATCGTGATACTCACGCTCGGCGCGTTCGAGCGCGGCGAGCAGCTTCGTGACCAGCTGTTTCTTTTCCAGCGTCTTCGGCGAAGCGAACACCGCGCCCACCTGCCACGGCGTCTCATCGCCAACCCAGCCGAGTTGTTTGATACCGCCATCGTCCAGCAACTTGCGCGCTGCCGATACCGGCAACAGCGCCGCATCGACGGTCTCGCCCTTCAGGGCGGCCGCGACGTTGGACAGCGACTGCATCGGCAAGAGCTTCATTTCGGCAAGCTTGAAACCGTATTTGTCGGCGAGTAGCCCGAGCGAGTAATGGAAACTTGAACCGACCTGCGTCATCGCGATGCGCTTTCCGGCGAGATCCCTGGGCGTCTTGAGGCCGCCGGCATAGGCCTTTTCGGTCGCAAAATAGCCGATCAGAGGAAAGCCCGATTTTTCGTGACTCATACCGCCGATCACCTTCAGCGTTCCCTTGCCGGCAAGATTGTAGAGTCCGGCCGTCAGCGAGGTGATGCCGAAATCGATGTCACCCGAGACAACCGCGACCGCCACCGGCTGCGCCGCGTCGAAGAACTTCAGTTCAACGTCGAGGCCCGCATCGCGGAAATAGCCCATGTCCTGCGCGATAAAGACCGGCGCCGACGATGACAGTCGCAAGACGCCGAGCCTTACTTTTGTTTCCTCCGCGCGCGCGCCGGCGCAAGCAGTCAGCGACAACAGAAGGAACAGGAAAAAATATTCGAATCCCCTGATCCAGCCCATGGCGCTGCGAGCGGGTTTTTCAATTGATATGAAGGGCAAGTCGGATTTCCGGTGGATGGAGCGATTATCATGCCCCGCGGCGGAATTTTTTGCTATCGAAGATCGGCGTCACAGCCGATGGCGCAAAAATGCGAAAGCAGGCCATGATCATCCTTCGACCGAATTGCGTCATCCTCATGCTGGCCGGCGTGATCTCCGGCGCCACGCTGACTTTTGGCACGTATCCTGTAGCTGCGGTGGAACAATGCCGCTTCATTCAAGCGAAAGGAGAACGCGAGGCCTGCTATGCGCGGCAGGAGACGGAGTTGACCGCCAAGCGCAACAAGCCCGAGCCGAAGCGCGACACCTCGATGGAAGCGCTCCAGCAGATGAAGCAGGAGGATGCGGAATTGAACCGTCAGATTCACGGCATCTGCCGCGGCTGTTGAAGGCCTTCACCGCCGCACGTCAGTCGGCGATGACTGAATCCGCCCATCCCGCGAACGCGTCGAGGATTTCCTTCATCACTTCGCGGTCATTGCGGCCGGAGCGCGCCAGCACGTGGAAGGAATGATCGGCGCCTTCCACCAGATGCAAGGCTGCCCGCGGACCGAGGCGCTGCACCACGGGTTCGATCAGCGTCACTTCCGCAAGCGTGTCGCGCGTGCCTTGCAGAAACAGCATCGGTAGATCGACCTTGGCGAGATGTTCGGCGCGATCGATGGATGGTTTGCCGGCCGGATGCAGCGGGAAGCCCACAAAAGCGAGCCCTCGCACGCCAGGCAAAGGTGCTGCGGCTTGCGCCTGCGAGGTCATTCGGCCGCCAAAGGACTTTCCTCCCGCGACCAGACCAAGCCCGGGAAAAACTTCAGCCGCCTTCGTCACCGCTGCACGCACCGTTGCGATCGCAACCGCCGGCGGGTCCGGCCGCTTACTGCGTTTTTCCATGTAAGGGAACTGATAGCGCAACGTCGCGATGCCGCGTTCGCCCAAGCCGCTGGCAAATGTTTCCATGAAGGAATGCGTCATCCCGGCGCCGGCGCCATGGGCAAAGACGAAACACGCGCGCGGGGCATGGGGAGAAAGCAGCAGCGCCGAGACCGATCCCGCCTTTCCGGTGTCGATGGTCAGGATTTGCGACGCGGTATCTTTCATCGCGCTTTAGCTGCCGCGATCAGTGCGGAGATATTGCCGGCATCGATCTGGCGGCGGACGGCGTCCGACAATTCCAGCGCATCCAGCGCGCGGATGGTTTCACGCACCAGGTAGCTGCCGCCTTCGGCATCGAACGGAAAATCGCTGGCAAAAACCACCTTGTCGGCGCCGAAATAATCCAGCCCGCATCGCGTCGCTCCAACCGCTCCTGATAGCGCGGTATCGGCAAAGAACATCTTGAAATAGTCCTGCGCTTTACGTTGCAGCCGCCCCGGCAGCAGCGCGGCATCGGCAGGCGGCGTGCGCGCGCCCATCTCCAGATCCCAGCCTTGCACGATGCGGCCTTCGAAATAAGGAATCATCGCGCCCATATGGTGGGTGATGATTTTCAGGTTGGGGTGACGGTCGAACAGGCCGGAAAACACCAGCCGCGCCATCGCGACGCTGGAGTTGTAAGGCCAGCCGAAAGCCCACCAGATCTCGTAACGTGATTTCGCCTCGGTCGGATAATCCGGCGCCGGCCCGCGGATCGGATGCAGCCAGATGACAAGACCGCGCCGGGCGATCTCGGCAAACACCGGCTCAAAACGCGGATCGTCGAGCGAAGTGCCGCGCATATGGGTGCAGAGCTGGAAGCCGACTGCGCCCAACGCATCGGCCCGATCGATCTCGGCGAGTGCCTCGTCAACGTCATGCAACGACAACGCCGCGGCAAAGGCCGGGAAGCGATGGGGATAGCGAGCCACCAGTTCGGCGAGCCCGTCATTCATCAAGCGCATTAATTCAACCGCAGGCGCGCCATCGGCGAGGTCCTCGATCGCGGGCATCGAAGGCGTGAGTAGCTGCCGATAACCTTCGAAGCCGTCCATCAGACGAAACCGATGATCGAGATCGTAAAGCGATGTCAGCTTGAGCCAGCGCTTGAGCGGCCCGGTCACTGAGGCCATGGTCTGAAGCTTCTCGAAATAAGTTTTCGGGAAAATGTGCGTCCAGGCGTCGATCCGGTCGGGCATCAACGGGCTTCATCGAAATTGAAAGAAAATGGCGATCCCGGCATGACTCGAACATGCGACCTACGGTTTAGGAAACCGTCGCTCTATCCGGCTGAGCTACGGGACCGGAGCTTTCCGCTTTTGACAAGCGGCATCTCGGCTTCCATTTACCAGAGCCGGCCAGGGATCGCCAGTGTCTGGACGACTGCCGGGAGGGCCCGCGATTCGTGTCGGGATCCTCACGGGAGACCCGCTGCCTAGCGGATCTTCGTGCTCGCATATCCTTGCGACAACCGCGAACGAACTGCGAGCTTCTCATTCGCCGTCTTCTTGAGCGCGCCTTTCGTCGGCCAGCGCTTTCACCCGGTCAGGCGTTTCTGTGACCAGCCATGGCCTCGGCACCCCCGACCAATCCACCACTCCCGGTTCGAGGTAGACAAGCGCTTTTGCGCCTCGCTCGCGGTCGGCCTGAAGGGGCGGTTCAATGATGTATTTTATGCGGCTTGCCCTGATATGCAGTTCGCCGCTTAGTGAATGAAGGGTAATAAATTTAGCGTCGAGCTGAAGTTCCTTCAGAAAATCCTCTGGAGTGTCGTTGATCGAAAGCGGGATTTCAGCAATCCCCCAAACGTGTGGCGTCAATGGCCCCCGATTGACTTCGGAATTTCCTCGAACAGGTCTGGGCGCCAAGGTCAAACTGTAAGTGGGCGCGACAGCCGTCACCTTGTTTGGATCGAAGATGTAGGTCGTTTTGTTTTCGCCTAACTTCATGGTCGCAAGCGGCGGTAACTTGGCTGCATTGGCCGCAAACGATATCACAACCAGCGAGCTGAGCGCAGCGAGCAGAGCAGACGTGGCGGATTTCGACTGCATTGCCATTACCCATATCTGGATTTGACACGAAAAACGCACAGCTTCGCAGCCGCCTCACGGCAGGTCTGGAAGGGCATCAGGAATAAAGTTTACGAGTCGTCGCGCTCTTCTCCGTAGCATCGGGCCCATGGAAGGTCCCGAACACGCCATCCAGCGTCGGATTGCTGACGCCGAACCAGTGCTTCTCGCTGATGAAGTGGTGGCGCAGATGATACTGCTTGATCCAGCGGCCAAGCCGGGTTCGCGGGTGGTAGGGAATGTGAGCGACATAATGCACCCATTCGTAATGCAGGATCGCCAGCATCATTCCAAACAGAGCCGAGGCGGACGGCCCCGCGCCGAACACCAGCGCAACCAGCGCGGCGGCGACCGCAAGATTGGGCACCAGAAACCAGAGCGGCAGGAACAACAGGTCGAGCCGGCTGGGCTCGACGTGGTGGTCGTAGTGCAGGCGATGCTGCATCTTGCGCAGCCACGGCCCTGGCAGCGGCGGCGCATGAAAGGCAAAGCGGTGCATGCCGTATTCGCTGAGATAAAACAGCAAAGCGCCGAGCAAGATGAGCAACAGACTTGGCGTAAGCCAGCCCAACAAAAAGGCCAGCGCCTCGACCGCAACGCCGGCGAAAAGCGCAGCCACACTGCCGTGACGAAAAAAGGTAAGGAACATCCTTCGGCCATCCTCCGCAAATCGCGTATGGCGGGCCCGCTCTTGTCGTGCACTCGCGGCGGCAGGGGCCAATGACGATGAAGGTAGTATCGTCCTCGTCCCTTGCCACTTCAAGTGGAACCGCCAGCTGTCCGATTCCAACATTCGTACCCGTTCGGTTAGCCGGTAGCGAATATCAAATCCACTAGCTGATTTGCCCCGCCAGCACCCGCGAGACGAACTTGGCACTAGCCTCGCCGACCTCGTCCGGCGCCTCTTCCTGAAGGAAGTGCGAACCCTTTACCAGCACCGTTTGCTGGTTCGGCCACGCCCGGCAGAACTCGCGCTGCGCGCCGATCAGGAATCCCGCGGGTTCGGCGTCGATGAACAGTTTCGGAATCCGGCTGGTCGAAAGCCATTTTGAATAGGCCTCGACGATGGCGACGACATCGGCCGGTTCGCCCGCGATCGGTAATTCGCGCGTCCAGGTCAGCATCGGCATTCGGCTCGGACCGGGATTGCGGAAGTGGCGGCGGTAGACCTCCATCGCGTCATCGGGAATATGCCGCAACGGCAGCAGATATTCGATGAAGAGGTTCTTTTGCAGGATCAGGTCCTCGCCCTTCTCGGTGCGCTGCGCCTGGAAGAACGGTCGTGTCGCGTCCGGCCATTCGTCCCAGGAACGGAACGGACGCACGATGCCCTCCATGTAGACGATGGCCTTGACGCGATCAGGATGCCGATGCGCCCAATGGAAGCCGAGCGCCGATCCCCAATCGTGCACGACCAGGATGACGTTCTTGTTCAGCCCGAGCGTATCGAACCAGGCGTCGAGGTAGCGCTGATGGTCGACGAAACGGTAAGAGCCGTTGGGCGCCGCGCCCGAATTGCCCATGCCGACGAAGTCCGGCGCGAGGCAACGGCCATAGGGCAGCAGATGGGGAATGATGTTCCGCCAGAGATAAGACGGCGTCGGATTGCCGTGCAGGAAGACGATCGGATCGCCCTCGCCGACATCGACATAGGCCATGATGGTGTCGAGCACATCGATGTGCTTGCGATAGGAGATTTCCTCGGTGGAAATCGGAGGATGGTTGACGTGCAACATCGCTGAACTCCCTTGCTTGCTGTTAACGACGCCCCCGTCGATCCGCCTCTTGCGTTTGACACCAGTAAATCTATTATACTGGTGTCTTGGATTCAACCGTTAAAAGTACTTAAGTGGTGTTTCGATGTCGAAGGCGTCCCGCAAGTTCCAGGTTCCCGATACGCTCGCGAACCTTTACGATTTCGCCAACAGCCTGGATGTGCGTCATTTCGTGCACCACGGCGTCCAGCACGCAGAGGCTGACGAACTTGGAGACGCCGCTAGCCTGGGGAACTGGCTGGCTCGTCACAGTCTCAACAGAACGGGCAAGGTTCCGTCGGCGCCAACGTTCGAAGCCGCGCTGGCGCTGCGCGGCGCCATTCGCGATTACCTTGAGCGCCAACCGGCGGAACGGCGGCGCGAGGCAGCGTTGAGGGAAGCGCTGGACCAGGCGATCGAGCGATTTCCGCTACGCGTGACAGCCAGCGGAAAAGAAGGACTGAGACTGGTTCCAATTGGAACCGATGCTGCTTCCGGACTTGCGGCCGTGATCGCTGAACTCTACAGCGGCTCGGCCGACGGCACGTTGGATCGGCTGAAGATGTGCGCATCGGACGAATGCAAGCGGGTGTTTTTCGATCGCTCCAAGCCGGGGACGCGGCGCTGGTGCCAATCCACCCTGTGCGGCAACAGGGAGAAAACCCGCACCTATCGCGAACGGATCAGGAAACAACAGGGCGCATGAGGCGTGTGCGCGCAAAACATATAGTTTTCATATACGCGGATTACTTCGGCTCGGTGTGAAGTTTCGCCTTTTGCGCTTCCAGTTCCGCGACCAGCGCCGTGATGCGCTCGATGGTAAGCTGGTCGGTCATCGCGGAAATCACTTTCTTGTAGTGCTCGATCTTTTCGTCGAGCTGATCGCATGCACCGCACATTCCAAAGTTCCATTCAGTCGTTGACAATCCTGAGACCTGCTACTGAATAAGACGACGGAGCCGCAGATTGGTTCAGCGCGAGCGCCTGCCTTTTGCGCGGCGTTTTTTCACACCAGGGCTTCCCTTCAAACAATAAGCCCGGCGTTACCGCCGGGCTCCGAAGTTCGATCGTAAATAATCGGATCAGTTGAAGTGGTAGTTCACGCCGACGCGGACGATGTTTTCCTTCAGGTTCGACGTGTAGGTGGCCGGGAGCCCGAGGGTCGAGATCGTGGAGGTCGATCCGCTTCCGAGATCCATGTACAGGTATTCAAGCTTGGCCGACCAATTGCGCGTGAACATCCATTCGGCGCCGGCGCCGGCTGTCCATCCGATCCGAGTATCGCTGAAGCTCGCGGGAGCCTGGTTGCCCGCGCTGAAGAATGTATTCGCGTTGCTGTCGATCTGGCCGAAGGCGAGACCGCCGGTGGCAAACAGCAACAGGCTCGGCGTCGCGGTGACGCCCAGACGGCCACGCACCGTGCCGAACCACGACAGGCTTTCGCTGGACGTCAGGACGCTGGAAGCTCCGAAAATTGCACCGGCCCCATCCAGAATGGGAGTCGGGCCGCCGTTGCCCTTAATGCTGGAGCCCTGAATGTCGGCTTCGAAGCCGAGCACGGTCGCGCCGAACTGCGCGTTGTAGCCAAACTGTCCGCCGCCAATCACGCCGCTTGGCGAATTCGCCAGGCTGGCCGGCGCGCCGCCCATCGCCGCGATTCCGAAATCGGTATTTCCACTGCCCCAACCGCCGCCGACGTTGCCGCCGATGTACCAGCCGGTCCAGTTGCTCTGCGGCACCATCGGCGCCTTGGTGTAGACGGGCGCGCTCGCGGCGAGATCCGCCGCGGACGCCTGCGAGGCAAACGCGACAGCGCCGAGCACGACAACCGATGCAGTGGTGAGAAAACGTATCATTGTGTTCTTGATCCTGATGAGAAAGATGCAGAAAGATTCAACGGCGCGGCTGTAGAACGGGCATCGACAAAAGAGAACGCAGCGAACGTGTATTTGCCTTCGTTAGGCGCGCTTCTCTCACGCTGTGTGGCTTTTGTGCACGACGCTCCATCGATCGCACGATGCAAACCTTCCGTCGATCGAACGACGCGAGACGGATCGCTACACGGTCTCGTGACCCGGAGAGATAGACGTGATCACGGCGCGGTGAATCCTCTTTTCGCGATTCGAGAAGGATGCGATCGTCCACGCCGGCACGGAAGACGCCGCTCCGGCCATGCCGACACTGCCATGCAGTGCAGTCGATGGCGGACGGAGCAACCAACTGGCACGGTCGGTTTCAACTTGGCATCGGGATTCCGGACCGTTAAACGAGTGCGATGGAGCACGAAATGAAGCGATCATCTTTTACGGCACAAGAGAAGTCTGAAGCGCCGCGTTTCGATGCCGTAGTGCTGACGCTGATGGCGATCGTACTTCTTGCCGGCATTGGTGTTACTCCGGCTCTCGCCCAATCGGGAGCGCTGACCGGAAGTGCAGCGTTCGGCGACTGGCGAACCGACAGGCCTGGTCTCGTCCGTTTGATCCGCCCCTCGGATCTGCCGAAGCCGGGAGCGACGGCCTCATCCGCCAATGTCTCTCGTGTGGTCGCACGCCCGGCGACGGCGACGCCGCTGGTGCCCGCCGGATTCAAGGTCGAACTGCTGGCGGAAGGATTGAGCGGACCGCGCGAAATGAGGACGGCGCCGAACGGCGATATCTTTGTTTCGGAGACGCGCGCGGGGCGCGTTCGCGTGCTGCGGCTTTCCGACGACGGCTCAAAAGTGATCAAGAACGAAATCTTTGCCGCCGGCCTCAGCCAGCCTTTTGGCATCGCCTTCTTTCCGAGCGACAAGCCGCAATGGATTTACATCGCCAATACCGGCAGCGTCGTTCGCTTTCGCTACCAGGACGGCGACCTCAAAGCCGCCGACAAGCCCGAGACCGTGATCGCCGAGCTACCGCGTGGCGGCCATTCGACGCGAGGCATCGTCTTTACCAGCGACGGCAAACGGATGCTGGTCTCGGTCGGCTCCGCCAGCAACGACGCGGAAGGAGTTCAAAGTGTCCACTCCAACGATTCAAAGCCGGTCCCTGGAATCAGCCTGGGCTACGAGACCCGCCGCGCCGACGTTCTCTCTTTCAACCCGGACGGAACGGACGAGACGATCTTCGCTACGGGTATCCGCAATTGTGTCGGGCTCGCGGTTCACCCGACCACCGGTGACGCCTATTGCTCGACCAACGAACGCGACGGCTTTGGCGACGATCTCGTGCCGGACTACGTCACCCGCGTGCGCGAGGGCGCGTTTTATGGCTGGCCGTGGTTTTACATCGGCAGCCATGAGGATCCGCGGCATGCGGGCGAGCGGCCGGACCTAAAGGACAAGGTCACCATTCCCGACGTTTTGATCCAGCCCCATTCGGCCTCGCTCGGGCTCACCTTTTACGATGGCAGTGCCTTTCCGGCGGACTACCGCGGCGATGGCTTTGCCGCGGAGCACGGCTCATGGAACAGAGCCAAGCGCACCGGCTACAAGGTGATCCGCATCCGCATGAAGGACGGCGTGCCGACCGGTGAGTACGAAGATTTCATGACCGGTTTAGTGATCAACGATTCCGAAGTGTGGGGACGCCCCGTCGGGGTGACGGTGACCCGCGACGGCGCGCTGCTGGTCTCGGAAGACGGCAACGGCACTATCTGGCGCATCACGCACTAGGCCCGCGAGAATCGGTCCACCGCGGCAGTCGGCCAATTCTCGCGTGCGTAACTGCGCGTTTCGGGGTCGACAAGGCCGCCGATAATGGCGACAATTCGTGCCATCGTTGGCTTTACCAAGGCGCCGCAGGACATCGTTTGATCGCATCGCGTAACCAGATCGTCCTGACGGCCTTGATCATGGCCTGCGCTGCGCTTCTGTCATCGCAGGTGCGGGCCGAATGGTGGTCGCGCGCGCCCGCCGATTTCGAGGAATGCGCCGACGCGGCCGAGAAAAATCCGAACAAGGAAGCCAGGGGCGCCGCGCTTTCCCAATGCAACGCGAAATTCGCGGGCCGCCGCAAACCCGGCGGGGGCTACAGCTATTTCGATTTCATGCAAAATCGGAATTTTGATATCGCGGGCCCCAATCCGACGCCGGACGAGCAGAAGCATATCGACGAGCAATATGCGATCTATCTCGAAAATCAGCGGCGCAGCACCATTGCGGCGGCGTTCGCGGCAAAACAGCAGCAATTATTGCTGCAAGCCTCGCTGAAGGGCGAAAGCGAGAAGACGCCGCCATCGACCGGCAGCGTCGCCAAACCGCCGCCGAAAGCAAGCGCCGACCTCAAACGCATCAAGCCGACCGGCTGTCCGGCGCATGCCTTTTCATGCGAATGGCCGCGGCTTTCCGAGGGAATCAGCGACCTCAAAAAGGCGCTGTTTGGCTCGTCATCCAGCAAAGACAAGCGCAGCTGACGTTGAGAATCCAGCGTTTACGGGACGCCGGATCGAATCTGCTCGACCGTCAACCGCGGCGAACCCTGGCCCTTGGCTTCGGCATCCCTGATCAGCGCTACAATCCCGTGTGACAACGGCGCTTTCAGTCCGCGCCGGTCGGCGATTTCGGTGATGACGCCTTGAAGGTAATCGATTTCGGTGCGGCGGCGACGCTCCAGGTCTTCCCACATCGACGAACGCGCTTGCGGATCGATCTTCATCGCCGGCGCCAGCGCTATCTTGAACAGCGCGTCCGGCAGCCGCAGCAGATGCGGCGTCCAGCCCGGCGGCACCGGCGTCGGCGATACCGGTTTGATCCCTTCCGCCCGCACGGCCATCAAGCCCTCGGCAATCTGATCGGCAAACAAACAACGCCAGTCGCGCTGGGCGAGTTGCTCGCGGAGCGGCAGGCCGGACAGCGCATTGATCGCGTTGTTGAGGTTGACGAGCAGCTTGCCCCATTGCACGCCCGCGATGTCGTCGGTCGGCCGCATCGCAAGCCCCGGCACCGCAAGCCGCGCGGCGATATTGGCCGCGTCCCGCTCGATCACGATATCGCCGGACGTGGCGCGATGAAACCGCCCTTCGCCGGCCGCGATCACATTGAACGGCACCATGGCGGCGAGCACCTTTCGGGCCGGCAACCGTTCGCGCAACGTCGCCGCGTTGGCGACGCCGTTCTGCAAGCTCACGACGACGGCGTCCGATGGCGCGTGAGCGGCGATGGCGTCCGCGATCTCGTTGGTATCCGCGCTTTTGACCGTCACCAGCACCGCGCCGGCGCCGGCAAAGACCTTCGGATCGTCGGACATCTTGATCTGCTGAGATGCCAGATGCCAGGACGAACCTTCCAGGCTCGTCAGGGTAAGCCCAAAGCGCTCGACCTCCGCGATCAGGCGCGGGCGCGCCAACAGCGATACGGGTCGGCCGCCGCTGGCCAGGAGGCCGCCGACAAAGCATCCGATGCTACCGGCACCGGCGACGACGATCGGCCGATCCTGCTCCATTCGTTGCCCCGCTAGAACTTTCAGCAAATTCGACGTTGCCCCGGCCTACTCTGGTAACGGACATCCGCACGCTTGTCGCCTTGTAACCGTCATACCGCGCCGTTACAGTTCCAAACTGCGGGGCGGATTAGCGGCAGGAGATGACGATGGGCTTACTCGACGTATTGAACGGAATGCAGAACGGTCCGCGCGGTCCCTCAACCCCGAGCACACAATCCGGCAGCGGAATGTCGCCGATGACCATGGCGATCCTGGCGTTGCTCGCCTACAAGGCCGTCAAACATATCGGCGGCTCCTCGACCTCGCCGTCCGCACCAACTCCGGCGCCATCCTCGGTGCCCGGCGGACTTGGTGGCGCGCTTGGCGGCGGTGGTGGACCTGCTGGTGGTGGAGGTCTTGGCGGCCTTCTCGGCGGCTTGCTCGCCGGAGGTGCTGCTGGCAGCGTCCTGAGCGGCGGCCTGGGCGACCTGCTCAAGCAATTCCAGCAGAACGGTCATGGCGACACCGCCAATTCGTGGGTGAACTCGGGACCGAACAAGCAGATCGCGCCCGGCGATCTCGCCAACGCGCTTGGCTCCGACCAGATCAACAACCTGATGTCGCAAAGCGGCCTGTCGCGCGAGGAGTTGCTGAACGGATTGAGCCAGCATCTTCCCGACGTGATCAATCATCTGACGCCGGATGGCCGGCTGCCAACAGAAGACGAATTATCCGGGCGCATCTAGACAAGACGGTATATTTTCAGTCGGGCTTTTGGAGCAGGAGGATCGTCATGAGCGGCATCATCTGGATCATCATTGTCGGCTTTGTCGCCGGCATTATCGCGCGGCTGCTTTCGCCGGGCCCCAACAACCCGAGCGGCTTTATCTTCACCACCATACTCGGTATCGTCGGCGCGTTTCTCGCCACCTTTATCGGCCAGGCCATCGGCCACTATAGCCCGGATCAGGGCGCCGGTTTCATCACCGCAACCATCGGCGCGCTGATCGTCCTGTTCATCTGGAACAGGCTGGTCGCGAGCGGCGTGGTCAAAGACTTCAACAGGTAGACGGACAGCACTCCGGTTCGCGCAATCGCGGACCGGAGATCCCCCGCGACCCGCCGCGTGGCTCACGTAATGAGGTGCGCGCCGGCGTCGATGCGGACCGTCTCGCCGGTCATGTTGCCTGATTGAGCCGTCGCCAGGAAGCAGACCGCGTTTGCGACGTCTTCCGCGGTCGAGGCGACTTTGAGCGGCACCTTCGCAATCACCGCGTCACGGACCTTGGCCGCGCCGTCCGCGCCGCGGCCCTTGGTGAACCAGGGCGTATCCATATAGCCGGGACATACGGCGTTGACGCGGATGAGCGGCGCCAGCGCGCGTGCAAGCGACAACGTCATCACGTTCAGCGCACCCTTGCTCGCGGCATAAGCGACCGACGAGCCGATGCCGCTGATGCCGGCGACCGATGAGACATTGACGACCGCGGATGCGCGTCCCGATGCGTTGGCGCCAGCTTCCAGCAGCGGACGCGCGGCGCGCACCATCTGGAACGGCCCGATCGTGTTGACGCCAAACAAGCGCTGAAAATCCTCCGCCGACAGCCCATCGAGATTGCCGTGGGCGACATGCTTGGTGATGCCGGCATTGTTGATCAGCGCATCGAGCCGCCCCCATGAGGCCGCCGCGGCCACGATCTTCCGGCAATCCTCATCGCGCGACACATCGCCCTGAACCACGACAACCTCGCCGCCAGCGCTGCGGCAGAGATCGGCGGTCTCTTCGGCCTCTTTCTGGCTGGAGGAATAGTTGATGACGATGCGCGCGCCTCCTTTGGCGAGAATGGCCGCGGTCGCCGCGCCAAGACCCGAGGCGGAACCGGTTACAACAGCGCACAGACCACCCTTCGACATTGGCATTTTTCCTCTCAGAATGTTGGTCGCGATCTAGCATAAGCCTGCGCCCAAGAGAAACTCCATTGCGCGGAATAACCGCGAGCCACTTCATACCGGGCCGCAGGGCCGCTTGCAGGGATATGCGCTTGTCATGCTTGCGCCTTTTCCCCATCATGGCCGCAACAAGAGCCTTTCGAGGAACGCCGTGACAGACACCGAGAACATTGTTGCGCAGACCGCCGAGCGGATATTTGCCGACCTGGCCGATGCGCAAACCGTCAACAGTGACAAGAAAGGGGCCTGGAAAGCGCCGCTGTGGCAGGCGCTGAGCGAAGCCGGCCTGCCTTTGTCCTGGGTTGCGGAAGAATATGGCGGCTCGGGCGCCACGCTGGCCGAAGGGTTTGGCGTGCTGAGTGCCGCCGGACGCTTCGCGCTTGCCATGCCGCTCGCCGAGACCATGCTGGCGGGTTGGCTGTTATCGCTCGGCAAGATCGACTCGCCCGAAGGCGAAATGACGCTAGCGCCGAGCGGCCCCAAAGACCGCATCACGCTCGGTGCCGACAGCACGCTGTCGGGACGGGCGCGCGGCGTTCCCTTTGCAAAGGAGGCGAAGCACATCGCGGTGCTCGCGCACGATCACGGCGGAAAACGATCGATTGCGCTGGTGAACGCAGCCAGGTGCCGGATCGAATCCAGCCTGAATCTCGGTGGCGACGACACCGATATCGTCACCTTCGATCGCGTGACGCCAGTGGCCTTGAAGCCCGCGCCCGACGGCTTTGATCAGACCTCGCTGCTCCTGATGGGCGCGGTCGCCCGCAGCCTGCAGATCGCGGGAAGCCTTGAATTGATGCTCGAGATCAGCGTGCGCTATTCCAACGAGCGCGTCGCGTTCGAAAAGAAGATTTCGAAATTTCAGGCGGTCCAGCACAATCTGGCAAAACTCGCCGGCGAGTCGGCGGCGGCACTTGCGGCGGCGACTTCGGCTGCGGACGCGCTCGCCGAACCGGCCACTTCGAAAGACGCGGCCTTTCTCGAAGCAGCTTCCGCAAAGATCCGTTGCTCGGAAGCCGCCGAGAAGGCGGCCGCGATCGCCCACCAGGTTCACGGCGCGATCGGCTTTACCACTGAGCACATCCTGCATCGCTACACGCTGCGGGCGCTGGCATGGCGTGACGATTTCGGCTCCGAGAGCTATTGGGCCGTCGAGCTCGGCAAGCGCGTCGCCGCCAATGGCGCCGATGAGCTGTGGCCGCTTGTGGCCTCGCGCTGAGTCATGTGCATGAGAAAATCTCAACACTCCGCTGCTTCCTTTACCTCTCCCATCGGGAGAGGTCGGGTCGCATCGATAGATGCGGGCCGGGTGAGGAGTTCAGCTCCAACGATAAGCTTAACCCCTCACCCCAACCCTCTTCCACAAGGGGAGAGGGAGCTCACTTCCGCCGCTGCCACATCGAATTCCAATTCCAACGGTAGTTCTCATTACAATGACCGCTAGCCTTCGTTTCGATCCGATCCGCCTGCCGGGCGAATGCGTCAAACTTCGCGCGGAAGTGCGCGCGTTTCTCGCCGAGGAAATCGCCGCCGGCACTTTCGACCCGCACCAGCCGAACCGCGAGGACAGCGACGCGCCTGAATTTTCCCGCCGTGTCGGCGCGCGCGGCTGGCTCGGCATGACCTGGCCGAAAAAATATGGCGGTCACGAGCGCACGTTCCTGGAACGTTATGTGGTGACCGAGGAGATGCGCGTCGCCAACGCGCCGACGCGGCGCTTTTTCGTCGCCGACCGGCAGAGCGGCCCGGTGCTGCTGAAATACGCCAACGAGCGCATCAAGATGGATATCCTGCCGCGCATCTGTCGCGGCGAGGTCTGCTTTGCGATCGGCATGAGCGAACCCAATTCCGGCTCCGATTTATTCGCGGCCAAGACCAAGGCGACTAAAACCGACGGCGGCTTCCTGATCAACGGCACCAAGATATGGACCTCGTCGGCGCACATTGCCGACTACATGATCGCGATCTTCCGCACCTCGCCGCCGACCAAAGAGAACCGCCGGCATGGCCTGACGCAGTTTCTGGTCGACATGAAGACGCCCGGCATCAAGGTCAACCCGATCGGCCAGATCACCGGCCAGTTCGAATTCAACGAAGTCGTGTTCACCGACGCCTTCATTCCCGAAGATCACATGCTGGGCGAAATCGACGGCGCATGGAAACAGGCGACCAGTGAACTCGCCTACGAGCGCTCGGGTCCCGAACGCTTTCTGGAGACTTACTACGTCCTCACTGAGCTCGTGCGCGCCGTCGGCCCCTCGCCCGATACCCGCGCCGCCGAAGGCATCGGACGTCTTGTCGCGCAACTGCACACGATGCGGCGAATGTCGGTGTCGGTTGCGGGCATGTTGCAGGCCGGCAAGGAGCCGGTGGTGGAGGCGGCGATCGTCAAGGACATCGGCACGATCTGGGAGCAGCAATTGCCGCACCGGGTTCGCGACCTTGCCGCCTTCGTCGATGCCGACGTCACCAATCACGAGACGCTGGAGAACCAGCTCGCCTTCGCGATGAAGACCGCGCCGAAGCTCACCATTCAGGGCGGTACCACTGAAGTGCTGCGCGGCATCATCGCGCGCGGGCTTGGATTGCGTTGACTTGTGTTTGAGCTTGCTTCAGCGGCGCGCTCGCTACCCTCTCCCCTTGCGGGAGGGGGAACGTGGCCACAGCGAAACATTTTCGATTTATGGAGATCTCAAATGACCACCATCAAGGATATCGGCATCGAGAAGATCGGACATGTCGGGGTGATCGAAATCCAGCGGCCGCCGCTGAATTTTTTCGACATCTCGCTGATCAACCAGATCGCGGATGCGCTGGATGAGTTCGACCGCGATATCGAGATTCGCGCCTCGGTGCTGGCAGCGCAAGGAAAGGCGTTCTGCGCCGGCGCCAATTTCAAGGATCCGGCGCGCCAGGAGCAGGAGGCGCGCGCCAAGGCGGATCCGGCCTCGGGTTTAGGCCCGATCGCACACCTCTACGTTCAGGCGGTGCGCATCTTCCGCGCCCAGAAACCGATCGTGGCGGCCGTGCATGGCGCAGCGATCGGCGGCGGGCTGGGACTTGCGGTATCGGCCGATTTTCGCATCACCTGCCCCGAAGCGCGCTTTGCCGCCAACTTCACGCGGCTCGGCTTTCATCCCGGCTTCGGGCTCACGGTGACGCTTCCCGAACTGGTCGGCAAGAACAACGCCGAACTGATCTTCTACACATCCCGCCGCGTGACCGGCGAGGAGGCCTATCGCATGGGTCTTGCCAATGAATGCGTGCCGCAGGACCAGGTCCGCGACCGCGCCATGAAGCTCGCGCAGGAAATCGCCGAGTGTTCGCCGCTCGGACTGTTGTCGACCCGCGCCACGATGCGCGCCGGGCTCGCCGATCGCGTGCTCGCCGCAACCCACCATGAGCTCGCCGAACAAACGCGGCTGCGCGCCACCGAAGATTTCAAGGAGGGCGTCAAGGCAACCGAAGAGCGGCGGGTGCCGAATTTCAAGGGGCGGTGAGGCTTCGCTATATCAACACGTCGTCCCTGCGGAAGCAGGACCCCTAACCTCTGACAGTAGTTATTAGACGAGCCGAATTATCATTACAACGACGGCCTGTGGTTATGGGTCCTCGCGTTCGCGGGGACGACAACCGTCGGATACTTCGTATCGCCGCTGATAGTCTCAATGGTTCTTGAAGGCCGGCTTGCGCTTTTCCACGAAGGCTTTCGCGGCTTCCTTGTGATCGGCGGTTTCGCCGGCGCGCGAATGATGGAAGGCTTCGGCGTCGAAGCAGGTCTCCAGCGGCAGCCGCTCCGCATTGTTGATGTTGCGCTTGATGTAACCGAGCGTGATGGTCGGCCCTTGCGCGAGCGACATCGCCAGTTCACGCGAGGCCGACTCGACCTCGGCATCAGACACGACGCGGGTGACCATGCCGAGCGCCAGCGCTTCTTGCGCCGTCAATACCGGCGAGAGCAGATAAAGCTCGCGCGCCTTGGCGCTGCCGAGCATCTGCGTCAGGAAATAGGTCCCGCCATAATCGCCTGACAGGCCGACCTTGGCGAAGGCCGTCGTGATCTTCACCGAGGTAGATGCCACGCGAAAGTCGCAGGCGAGTGCGATCGAGAGGCCGGCGCCGGCGGCCGCGCCGTCGAGTTGCGCCACCACCGGCTTCGACATCTCGTGCAGGATCCGCGACACTTCCATGCCGCGCCGCAACTGGACCTGCCTTCCTTCGAACGACACCGGCGCACGGCCCTCCGCCATCGACTTGACGTCGCCACCGACACAGAAAGTGCCGCCGGCGCCCTTGAGCAATACGGCGCGCACTTCCGGGTCTTCCGCCGCGCGTTTCGCCGCCGCGACCAGGCCCAACGTCATGTCCGGGTTGAGCGCGTTGCGCCGCTCCGGGCGGTTCATCGTGATGGTGAGGAGACCGGCGTCGAGGTTTTGCAGAACGGTTTCATTGCTCATGCGGGATGCCTCTTATTGTTGTTTGTTACTTCGTCACTTCTTCACCAGCGGACAGCGCGATTCCGATAGCGGCTGGAACGCCTCGTTGCCGGGAATGGTCGCCAGCAGCTTGTAGTCATCCCAACGGCCCTTGGATTCCTGGGGTTTTTTGACCTCGAACAGATACATGTCGTGCACCATGCGGCCATCCTCGCGAATCCGGCCATTCTTGGCAAACATGTCGTTGATCGGGGTTTCCTTCATGATCTTCATGACCGCGGCGGAGTCGGTGGTGCCGGCTGCCTTCACGGCTTTCAAGTAGTGCGTCACCGACGAGTAGACGCCGGCCTGCGCCCCGCCCGGCACGCGTCCAATGCGCTGCATGAAGCGCTTGGAGAAAGCGCGGGTCTCGTCGTTGAGGTCCCAGTAGAAAGCTTCGGAGAGTAACAGTCCCTGAGCGGTCTCGAGCCCGACACTGTCGATATCCGTGATGAAGACGAGCAATGGCGATATCTTCTGTCCACCCTTCATGATGCCGAATTCCGCGGCCTGCTTGATCGTGTTGATGGTGTCGCCGCCGGCATTGGCCAGCCCGATCACCTTGGCCTTCGATGCCTGCGCCTGGAGCAGGTAGGACGAGAAATCCGACGAGTTGAGCGGATGCCGGACATCGCCAAGCACCTTGCCGCCGGATTTCTGAACGACGGCAGCCGTATCTTTTTCGAGGTCGTGACCGAAAGCGTAATCAGCCGTGATGAAGAACCAGCTGTCGAGGCCCTTCTTGACCGCGGCCAGGCCGGTGACGTTGGCCTGCGAATAGGTGTCGAAGACATAATGCACCGTGTAGGGACCGCAGGCCTCGTTGGAGAGACGGATCGATCCGGGCCCATTGAACATGATGATCTTGTTGCGCGCCCGGGCGATCTCGGAAGCCGCGAGCGCCGTTGCGGAAGCGGCGACGTCGTAAATCATCTCGACGCCCTGATTGTCGAGCATGTCGCGGGCGATGTTGGCGGACAGGTCGGCTTTGTTGAGATGGTCGGCTGCAATGATCTCGATCTTGCGGCCCAGCACTTCGCCGCCGAAATCCTCCGCCGCCATTTTTGCGGCCAACTCGGCGCCGGGACCGGTAATATCCGCATAGAGCCCGGACATATCGAGGATGCCGCCGAGCTTGAGCGGAGGCTTGCTTTGCGCAAGCGCTGCGGTCGAAACCACAGCACACATCACACCGACAAAGCCGGAAATAACCCGCCTCATGAAACCCTCCTTTTCCCGCCCGGTGCGGCAAAGCCGCACAAGCACCCCATAATTGCCAGAGCTCCTTTCGATTCCGAAGTTCGCATCGGAGGCCGCCACGCTGGCTTGCGAACTTCGGAATCGGAGCTCTAGTGCATTGCGGTAGAGCCGCAATTGCTATTATTGGCGATCATGCCGCAAGCATGTTGCAGCGGCAAGCTGGGCCAAGGGCAGCTTTCGGTCGTGTGGAACGAGTTATCGATGTGAGCCGGATGCACGTCTCGACGATATCAAATGGGCTCCGGCAACTAGCAATCGTCACATGCACCGGGGCGGCAATAACCTTGGCCTCAGGTCCTGCATCGTCGGCGCCTTGCGAATTCGAACCGCAGGGCGAAGGGCGCGTGACGGAAGTAATCGATGCCCGCAGCGTTCGCCTGGAAGATGGGCGTGAAATACGTCTTGCCGCAATCGAGCCGGCGTTCCCCGAGAAGTCCGGTGCTGAGCGCATGCGGGCGCTCACGTCATTGCTCGCGGGGCGCAGCGTGCGACTCCACGGCGATGACGACACGCCTGATCGTTATGGCCGCCAGACCGCTTTTGCCTGGCGGCTGCCGGACGAAATGATGGTGCAGCAGGAGCTTTTGGCGCAAGGAGAGGCACTGGTTTCCGTAACCGTCGCCGACAGGGAATGCGCGGCCGCGCTTCTGGCCGCGGAGGCCGCCGCGCGAGCGGCAAAAAGAGGCATCTGGGCCGACCCCACGGCCATAAAAAACACGGAAAGTCCGGGCGATATTTTGACTGGGATTGGGCGTTTTAAGCTGGTCGAGGGCAAGGTTCTGTCCGTTCGACAGGCAGGGGCAACCACCTATCTGAATTTTGGACGGAACTGGACACGGGACTTTGCTGTGACTATTCCAAGGCGGGCGCTCGTCAATTTGGCGGCGTCCGGCCTCGTTCCTAAGTCGTTGGAAAACAAGCGTATCCGCGTCCGAGGATTTGTTGAAGCGCGTACCGGACCGCGGATTGAAGTACTTCAAGCGGGACAGATTGAGCTGGTCGGCGAAAATATTTCGCCCTGACTTTCGGAAGTGGCTGGCGTGGTGGACGGTGTGGGACATCGCAAAGCGGGAATGAACCGGCTTTGGGCGGCGCTTGTTGTCGTGGGCGCTCCGTTGCTGCTCGCCGGCTGCGGCGGCGACTTGACGCGCTTTCAGACCGCAAGCCCTGCAGCGCCGGCCGCGCCCGTCGCCAAACCCAGCCGCAACACGCTCGTCCCGAGCCCCGCTGCCGAAAAGGAACATGAACGCATCCTGTTGTCCTATGGCGGTGCCTACGACGACGCCAAACTCGAGGCGCTGATCGGCAAGACTGTCGACCGACTCGTGGCGGCCTCCGACCGGCCCGACCAGCCCTACAAGGTGACGATCCTCAATTCCGGCGCGGTGAATGCCTTCGCGTTGCCGACCGGCCAGCTCTACGTGACGCGCGGCCTGATTGCGCTGGCTTGCGACACTTCCGAATTATCCTCGGTGCTGAGCCATGAGATGGCGCATGTGGTCGCCAAGCACGCCGCCATTCGCGAAGACAAGGCGCGCGAAGCAGCGGTGGCCACCCGCGTCCTCAGCGACATGGGCAACGATCCGGATATCACGGCGCTGGCGCTCGCCAAGAACAAGCTCACGCTGGCGAGCTTCTCTCGCATCCAGGAATTCGAGGCCGACGGCATCGGCGTCAGCATCGCGGCGCGCGCGCATTTCGATCCCTTCGGCGCGGCGCGCTTCCTGTCGGCGATGGAACGCAACGCCGAACTGAAAGCGGGCAAGTCATCGGCCGCCGATTCCCGTGCGCTGGACTTCTTGTCATCGCATCCGGCGACGCCGGAGCGGATCGCCAACGCGCAGAATACCGCGCGGCAATATACCTCGCCCGAATCCAACGAACGTGACCGCGACACCTACCTCGCCGCGATCGACAACATCGTATACGGCGAAGACCCGAGCGAAGGCTTTGTCCGCGGACGGAGATTCCTGCACCCCAAACTCGGCTTTACTTTCACGGCGCCGGAAAACTTCACACTCGACAACACCGCCCAAGCCGTGATCGGCGTCCGCGAGGGCGGCGCGCAGGCGATGCGCTTCGACGTGGTGCGGGTGCCGGCCGAGCAAACTCTCAGCGACTATCTCAATTCCGGCTGGATGGAAAACATCGACAAGTCCTCGACCGAAGAAGTCACCATCAACGGCCTGCCTGCGGCTTCCGCGGTTGCCAGCGGCGACCAGTGGCAGTTCAAGGTCTATGCGTTGCGCTTCGGCAGCGACGTCTACCGTTTCATCTTCGCGGCAAAGCAAAAGACGACGGAAAGCGAACGCAACGCGCGGGAGACCGTGAACTCGTTCCGCCGGTTGACGCTCGACGAAATCCAGGCGGCGCGGCCGCTGCGCATCAAGGTGATCAACGTGCAGCCCGGCGACACCGTGGAATTGTTGTCCCATCGCATGGCCGGCGTCGATCGTGCGACCGAGCGCTTCCGCATCATCAACGGGCTCGAGGCCCATGCCCAGGTCAAGGCGCGCGACCGCGTCAAGATCGTGGTGGATTGACTTGCGAAAGCAGGTCTCACCGATAGTTTGAATTCTGACATTCGCTGTCGAACTCGCGGCGGGATGGCTAGCGAATGTCAAATCCCTTCCACTGGGACGCGCGTGAGCTGCGAAGCGATATCTCGGGCGGCATACGCCATCCTTCTTGACGATCGGGACGCACCTCCAAAACAAAAAGCCCGGTCTTTCGACCGGGCTTTTCATTTCATTGCTTGAATAGGCTTTACGCGGCTTCGTCCGCGACCGCCGTATCGTCGCCGGCATCCGCCTCGTCACCCTCGGCTTCGCCTTCGGTCTCAGCATCGGTCTCGGCCTTGGCGCCGCGGCGCGGGCTCTTGGCGAGCTGGCTTTCGATTTCCTTCACCGCTTCGGTTTCCGTCACGTGCTGGACGACGGCGATTTCCCGCGACAGCCGATCGAGCGCCGCTTCGTAAAGCTGGCGTTCGCTGTAGGACTGCTCGGGCTGCGATTCCGAGCGATAGAGGTCGCGCACGACTTCCGCGATCGCGACGATGTCGCCCGAATTGATCTTGGCTTCGTATTCCTGGGCACGGCGCGACCACATCGTGCGCTTGACGCGGGCACGGCCTTTCAGGGTTTCCAGCGCCTTCTTCACCAGCGCCGGTTCCGACAGCTTGCGCATGCCGACATTGGCGACCTTCGCCGTCGGCACTCGCAGCGTCATCTTGTCTTTCATGAAATTGATCACGAACAGCTCAAGCCGCGCGCCGGCGATCTCCTGCTCCTCGATGGCGAGGATCTGGCCGACACCGTGGGCGGGATAGACCACAAATTCGTTGGTCTTGAAGCCCTGACGCTGGGTCAGCGGCTTCTTGTCTTCAACGCGCGGCGCGGCGGCCACGGGCTTCGCGGCGGCAACCGGCGCCTTGACAGGGGTCTTGCTGACGGGGGCCTTGTTGACAGGAGCCTTATGGACAGCGGCCTTGTTGACAGGGGCCTTGGGCGCGGCGGCCTTCGGAGCAGTCTTGTGCGCAGCGGACTTCGAAGCAGTCGCCTTCGAACCAGTCGCTTTCGCGGCAGTTTTTGCAGTCTTGTTTGGCATTGAGCTTCTTTTGTTTTTTGAGGACTTGGCAGCCGAAGCCTTGGTACTTTTCCGGGCGTCCTTCGTAGACGCCGGGGCACGGCCCTTGGTTGCACCCCGGCTAATGGCCGTGGCGGCTTTCTTCGAAGCCTTCGAAGTACTCTTAGTACGCGTTTTTTGTGACACAGCCTGCGCGCGGAACTGCCACGCCCCTGTTCGATGTTTTCACGGGAACCCATGGGGCCGACGAGGGGGCTGACGGGTTCGGCTACTTATTGCGCCAATATAGCACATTTCCCGCGAAAATCAATGATTTATGCCCTCCCGGCACCCCGCGCAGGCCGCCTGGTCATCGAAATCGCAAA
Organism: uncultured Alphaproteobacteria bacterium; assembly: GCA_963824305.1. Lineage (GTDB taxonomy): Bacteria > Pseudomonadota > Alphaproteobacteria > Rhizobiales > Xanthobacteraceae > Bradyrhizobium. Next base: position 1,236,844 of record CAWGOW010000005.1, on the reverse strand, counting down.
CAGGGTTAAGCCAAAACGCTATCCACAGCCGTCCACAGCCCTCTGCCGACCCTGTGGATAAGCCCAAAAAATCGAACCTAGCTGATCAGTCGCCCGTACCGGGGTTCGGAGAAAAATATTTCTCGAACTTGCCCTCGACGCCTTCGAAATCCTTCGCGTCCGACGGGGATTCCTTCTTCTGGGTAATATTCGGCCAAGTCTTGGCATATTCGGTGTTGACCCCGAGCCACTTTTCCAAGCCAGGCTCGGTATCCGGCTTGATGGCGTCGGCCGGGCACTCCGGTTCGCATACGCCGCAATCGATGCATTCGTCCGGATGGATGACCAGCATGTTGTCGCCCTCGTAAAAGCAATCCACGGGGCAGACTTCAACGCAGTCGGTATATTTGCATTTGATGCAGGCTTCAGTGACGACGTAAGTCATCCAGGGCTCCGAACGGGTCGATTTTGAGAGGCTTTCCTCAGCGTTTGAACAGGTTGCCTAGCGCAGGAAACCCTGCGCTGCAAGGGAACCGATAGTCCCGAAGGCCATCCCCGCGTGGAGGCAGATAATTACTCCGTTAGCCCTGTAAATCGACATAAAGCATGCGAGCGGCGGGCGCATCGCCCCGCCGCTCGGCAAATCCGATCACCTTGAGCACACGCACAGTGCGATCGAGCCCCACGGTCACGACGTCGCCGGCTTTGAGCGCGTGACCGGGTGAGGTCTCCCGCACGCCGTTGATGCGCACGTGACCTGCCTCCACAAGTGCGGCCGCACTGGTGCGGGCCTTTACCAGGCGGGCATGCCACAGCCATTTGTCGAGACGCTGGCGCTCCAAGAAACACCCACGCGAAAACAGTTTGATCGCTCGCGACCCGTTTTCTTCACGCGAAGCGGTACCCACTTCGCTTGAAAACGCTATGGGTCCTTGCGAGCGGCGGTCAGTTGGTCTTTGAGCGCGGCCAACTTGGCGAACGGCGAATTGGGATCGATCGGACGATCACGCTCGCGCGGATTGGCGCTCGACGCATATTGCCGATGCGACGGACCATTTTCCCGGCCGCCTCGATCGCGGTCGCGGCCGCCGCGGCCCTTGTCCCGTCCACCCTCGTCGCGATCGCGGGGTTTGCCTTTGCTGCGATCGTCCTTGCGGCCTTTGCCTTCGAAACGCTCACGCGGCCGGCCATTCCGGTTATCTTCCCGCCGCTCCTCGCGCACTGCCGGCGCAGGCGCACCGTCCGCCACAACGGACGGAGCAGTTTCGCCGGGCGCTGCGGGCTGCGGCCTGCGGAAATCCTTGTGACGTTCGCGACGCCCATGCCGGTGACGCTCGCGTTTGGCGCCATCGCCGGCTTCGCCCGGCGTGGCTTCGCCGGCCGCGGCAGGCTGCGCGCCTTCGGCGGGACGATCGGGGCGGCGATGTCCCCTGCGGTCGTGGCGCGGCGGACGGCGCTCATCGGAGCGGCCACCGGGGCGCCAGACCTCGACCAGTTCGGGCTCGGCCGGCGTGGCGGCTGCTTCAGTGGATGGCGCCTCGCTAGCGGCAACGGTTTCCGCTGCGCCTTCGATAGCGGCAGGTTGCGGAGCTTCGTCGGAGGGCCCGGCGGCAATCTCCGAAACCGCCTGTGTTTCCAACGGCGTTTCGACAGCAGCAGGTGCACTCTCCGCGACAGGTTCGTGCGCAACCGGCTCTGCCGCAACAGGTTCAGCTGCGGCCGGCTCGGATGCGAACGCGATATCGGGCAGCAGTGTCGCCGACGACACAGCGGCCTCTGCAACGGCCGGTGCGCTCTCTTGGGCGACTTCCGTAGCCGCCGCCGTTTCGACGGCAGCCGTTTCAACAATGTCCTCCGCCGGCGTCTCGGAAGAAGATGTTTCGGCAGCAACTGCCGTATCGACCACGGCGGGCTTCGCTGGCAACGGCGGCCGGCGGTCCATGCGATAGCCGAGCGCGCGCAGGATCGAGGCGAAATCTTCGCCCGCCGAACCGGTGAGCGATGTCATCGCCTGCGTCACCACAAAGCTGCGGCCATCGAACGCACCCGCCGGCTTCTCGCCCGGCGAGGTCTCGCGCCAGGAAAGCGCGGGACGGATCAGATCGGCAAGCCGCTCCAGAATATCGACGCGCACCGCGCGCTCGCCGCACTGGCGATAGCCGAGCACGCGATAGACGTCGCGCGGCAACGTCTTGTCCACGGGGAACGAGGTGCGGCCGCTGGCTGCCAGATGCTGCGCGCCCGACAGCACGGACAGATCGACATTGGCCTGCTTCAAGGCCCAGAGCAGCGAGGCCAGCGCGCGCGCCGCGGGTTTGAGCAGCGACGGCACGTAAATGTGATAGGCGCCGAAGCGCACACCATATTTGCGTAAGCTCGCCCGCGACGGCTGATCGAGATCCTTCATCTCAGCGGAAATTTTGGACCGCTCGAGCACGCCCATCGCCTCGATCAGCTGGAACGCAATGCCGCGCGCGATGCCCGTCACGTCCTCAGCCTTGCTCAATTCGAACAACGGCCCGAGCAGCTTCTCGATATGGGTCTTGAGCCACAGGTCGAGCCGGGTCTGCACGGCCTCGCGTGGCGCGCCGGTCAGCCGCTCATCGGAGATGATGCGAATGCGCGGATGCAGCGCATCGTCCGCTGCGGTCAGCCGCGCGACGGCATCACCCGTCCAGCGGATGGTCCCTTCCGAGGTGAGCACGAACTGATCGTCGGGCGAGGCCGCAAGCTTCTCGGCCCGCGCGTCGATTTCGCCGGCCAGCGCCTTTTGCGCGGTCGCCTGCAATGCCTTGGCCTCGGAGCCGGCCTCTGCCGCATCCGGCGCAAAGGTAAAACCGTCCAGACGGCCGATAACATGGCCTTCCACGATCACTTCGCCGGTCTTGCCAATTTCAGTATTCAACATCGCGTTTTCCCGCAGGCGGCGCATCAATACACTGGTACGCCGATCAACGAAACGCTCTGTGAGCCGTTCATGCAGCGCATCGGATAATTTATTTTCGACCTCGCGTGCAATTCCTTGCCAATGTTCGGGGTCGGCGAGCCAGTCCGGACGATTGGCGACAAAGGTCCAGGTGCGGATTTGCGCGATCCGGCCCGATAATGTGTCGATATCGCCGTCCACCCGGTCAGCCTGATCGACCTGTGCGGCGAACCAGTCATCCGGGATATGCCCTTTTTGCATCAGGAATCGAAACAGGGTCGTGACAAGTTCGGCATGGGCGGCCGGCGCAATCCTGCGGTAATCCGGGATCTGGCAGGCCTCCCACAATTTTTCGACGGCCTTCGCTCCCTCCGCCATTTGCCTGATATCGGCGTCGCGCGCGACATGATCGAGCACGCGCACGTCCTCCGCGATCGGGGCGCGGGTCAGGACCTCATGCGCGGGCGTGAGCGCGAGCGATACCTGAAGCGCGCCGACGGACGAGAAATCCAGCTTCGAATTGCGCCATTGCAGCATGCGCACGCTTTCGAAAGTGTGGTTCTGCAGCGCGTTGACCAGTTCGGGTTCAAACGGCCCGCAGCGGCCGGTGGTGCCAAAGGTGCCATTACGCGTGGCGCGGCCCGCCCTGCCGGCGATCTGGGCAAATTCGGCGGGGACCAGGCGGCGGAACTGATAGCCGTCATATTTGCGGTCGGAGGCGAAGGCGACGTGGTCGACGTCGAGATTGAGGCCCATGCCGATCGCATCCGTCGCAACGAGATAATCGACGTCGCCGTTCTGGAACATCTCCACTTGCGCGTTTCGCGTGCGTGGTGAGAGCGAGCCGAGCACCACGGCGGCGCCGCCGTGCTGGCGGCGGATCAATTCGGCGATGGCATAGACCTCGTCCGCCGAGAAGGCGACGATCGCCGTGCGCCGCGGTTGGCGGGTGATCTTGCGGTCGCCGGCGAATTCGAGCTGCGAGAGCCTCGGCCTTGTAATGATGTTGGCGCCGGGTAACAGCCGCTCGACGATCCCGCGCATGGTCGCCGCGCCCAACAACAGGGTTTCATCGCGGCCGCGCCGGTTGAGGATGCGGTCGGTAAACACGTGCCCGCGCTCAAGATCGGCGGCGATCTGAATTTCGTCGACGGCGAGAAACGACACGTCGAGATCGCGTGGCATGGCCTCGACGGTCGACACCCAGAACCGCGGCTTTGGCGGCTTGATCTTCTCCTCGCCTGTGATCAGCGCCACGGCATCTGGACCGGCGCGGTCGGCGACCTTGTTGTAGACCTCGCGCGCGAGCAGCCGCAGCGGCAAACCGATCAAGCCGGAGGAGTGCGCCAGCATGCGCTCGATTGCCAGGCTCGTCTTGCCGGTGTTGGTCGGCCCGAGCACGGCGGTGACGCCTGCGCCGGGGGCCTTGCCGTTGCCAAGATGCGAGAAGGAAGTTGACGAAAGAGCCATGTTTTTAAGGAGTTTCTGCGGCTTTCGGCGTTGCGCGCAAGGGTGCGAACGCCAATGTCGGAGCTAGGAGCGGCGGATGCCTCTCACGAAAAGTGTCTCACAATGCGACGCCTGAGAGGGCGCTATTTAAGCTTCGGAACGGGTGCGGAACGAATCGCGCCCGAATCGCTGACTCCTCGCATCGTCCTGCTTCGTTCACCGCAACATATCGCGCAGATGGCGTCACCTGGCACTAGATCAAGTTTGCGACAGGCCCGCAAGCGACCGTTTGACGACGAAATTCTTAAAGCGCGAGAGGGCGCGGAGTCGAATCAGAAGCAGCAAAGAGTCAACAGGGATTCGGGCCTCTCTGTCGTCGTCCCGGCCAAGCGAAAGCGCGAGCCGGAATCCGCACCACGTGATCTCTACGGTTGAACAAAATGGCTGACGCCTGCCTTAGCAATTAAGGCCCTATCGTTATGGGTACGCGCTTTCGCAGGGACAGACCTAAGGAAAATCAGTTCGTCTTGGCCACGCGGGGCGGCGTCGGCGTCGTGATGAACTGGGTGGCTTCCAGCATCGCGACGCCCAGATATGTCGGGATCACCATGCGGAACGGAACCAGGATGCGGGTTCCCAGAACCGGCGCGAACGCGATCTCGATGTTACGCGCGGCGGCAAGATGTTTAATCACCGGGCGGTCCGGGATGTAGCCGGCGATCGGCGCGAAATAGATCGCGCAGACCACGACCGGACCCTGGTAGCCCTTCTCGGACTTCACGGTTTCCATGCGCTTGAATTCAAGCTTCAGGTCGTAACGCATGCGGCCGTCGAATTCGGCCGCGCTGCCGCGGCAGGCTTCGGGGCTGACCGGATCGGCGGTGCCGGGCACGCGCAGCATCGAACCCGTCATCGGATCGAACACGCCCTTCTTGTGCGCCTCCGTCACCGCAATGCGATCGGGATCGACCGGCGGCTCCGGTTCGATCGCGTATTCCTTGACGGTGCCGTTGTTGAGCACCATGTGGATCGTTTCGGATTTTTTCGGCGTGGTGGTCGTGGCGGTGTAGTTGGTCGGAACCAGCGCGCCGTTGACGACGCGTCCTTGCGCCGAGCTTGAACCGGTGCCGCTGGCGAAGGTTTTTAACAGCCCGGCCGTGCCGCCAACCGCCGAAGCCGAATATTGGTCGTCAGAGATCTCGATATTCCAGGCGCCTCGGCCAACGGGAATGCCGGCAAGCGTCGCTTCATACTGCGCCTCGAGCTTGCCTTGCGCGAACGCCGGCCGCGAGGGCGTCGCGAGAAGGACAGCGAACGCGCAAAGACCGGCGAAAATCCAGTTTGTCACGGGAGTGGCGGTCTTCGAGGGAAGGCGCATGAGGTGTTTCATAAAAGCAAAAAACCCAGCGAACAACAGCTTCGCGCGCTCTAGGTAAATCCGAACGCCGCAAGTCGTCAGCGTTGCGTATCAATGATGGAGCCTGCCACGGTGGCATCCTATCATGAAACCCTGATATCGGTGGCGAATACGCCCTTTATGTGATGGCAAAAGTGGCAAAATGCCCGCCAAAACCGGGTTTTCCAGGCTTTTGCAGCCCCAGGCCAATCTTGACGCCACCGCTATCTGCCCCTATACGTCCGCGGTTCCTCCGGAATGGACGAGTTTTGACCCTTGGTGCTGTCCCGTATGATATGGGCGGAGGCCGGGATGGAAGAGGATTTCTGAAGATGTCGCGGCGCTGTGAACTGACCGCCAAGGGCCCCCAGGTGGGTCACAAGGTGAGCCACTCGAATATCAAGACCAAGCGGCGCTTTCTGCCGAACCTGTGCAACGTGACCTTCATTTCGGATGCGCTGGGCCGCAACGTGCGCCTGCGCGTCTCCACCAACGCGATCAAGAGCGTCGACCACAATGGCGGCCTCGACACCTTCCTGTTGAAGGCTCGCGCTGCCAACCTCTCGCCCCGCGCGCTTGAGCTCAAGCGAGCGATCGAAAAGAAGGTCAGCACCGCGCCGGTGAAGAAGGCGAGTTAACACGGCAAGCCGAAACGTCGGCAACGGATTTGTTTTTTGAATGGCCAGGTCGAAAGACCCGGCCATTTTCTTTTCATGTACGCGCCACCGCGCAGCATGAACCCCAGCTGAATCGCAGACATCATCGCGCCCTTGTGACGCAACGTGATCCAGTCGCGCCTTACCGATCTTTCATTGGAACTTCGTTGTAATCGCGCCTCCGCGGCATACGTCTTCTTCCTAGTGCCGACTTTCCGAAGTTCGTGTTCCGCCTCAGCACCCACCTTTCACGAACTTCGGAAAGTCATGGGCACCAGCAAACTTTATTATTCTAGTGCCGCTTTCTATTTGAAGTTCCTGGACGGATTCGCCGCTTGTGGTGCAGGAACTTCAAATGGGCGGCGCTAGACGAGGAGGGACACGATGACGCAATCCAAGATCTTCCGCGAAAACGCTGAGAACTGCGCGCATCTTGCGGAAGCGACGACCAGCGAACCCGTCTTCAATCGATACAAACGCATGGAAGCCGCATGGCGTGCTCTTGCCGACGAACAGGATTGGCTCGACGGAGAGGTTTCGCCGTCGCGTATTCCGATCGTGCGAAGCAACAGCGGCCATGTGCCGGCAAACCTGGGCCCGTCCGATTCCGCCGGCTGATGAAAGTATAGAGATGAAGATCCTCGAACATTCGGAGAGCCACATCGTGAAACTGCAGGACGGCTCGGCGTGGCAGATATTTCCCGGCGATCTCGACCAAACGCTGACCTGGCTGCCAACGACGGAATTGCGGCTGTTTGAGATCAACGACGAAATCGCAACGCATGCGCTCATCAACACCGACGACGGGACGCGCATTCGCGTCCGTCAGCTCGGCGACCGATGGCCGGAATCCAAGGCGAAGAAGATCCTCAAACAAGGTTGAGATACGTCGTCTCTAGGGCCGAAGCGCGATCAATTCGGGAACTTTTTCGCGACTTCTGCGTTTTTGCACGATGACGGAAAATCATACACCCCGCCTTCCCCTTACCTCCGAGCAACGTAAGGTGAGGGATGCCGAACGCCGGGTCGCAGGCGAGCAGGCGATCCGTGAGCACGAGCAGGCTCAAAAGCGATTTTACGAAAATCGCGAACGATTAAAGGCCGAGCGTCTCACGCGCGAGGCACGGATGGCGAACGGCCGTTGAAGGCCATCGGCAATTAGCGATTCGTCATCTCATCATTCCACATCTTTGCAGTCCGCAACGGCCGGCCCCGACATCTCTCCGGTCAATTGGCGAAATCGCACGCCGCTGCCGGCAGTATTGTGGTCTAGTCTGAGCCAGACAAGAACATCCCGCATTCTCGACGCGATGGCATTGCGCCATTTACGTCGCTGATCACAATTCTTGGGGGACACCATGGCGCGTGACTTGGATAGAGAGGAAAACAACAAGGCCCTCGTTAGGGCGAGCTTCGACCGCTGGAGAAACGGGACCGGTGGTCCGTTCGAGTTGCTCGCCCCCGACGTGGAGTGGACGATCGTCGGCTCATCGCCGCTCGCCAGGACCTATCATAGCAAGCAGGAATTCATCGACATTGTTATTGAGCCGTTCAACGCCCGCATGTCCAAGCCGCTGGTCCCGACGGTACGCGGAATCTTCGCCGATGGCGAAATGGTCATCATCCTGTTCGACGCTGAAGCCACGGTCATAGACGGCAAGCCGTATCTCAACACCTATACCTGGTATTTTCAAATGCAGGACGCGCACGTCGTCAAAGCCGTTGCATTCTTCGATAACAGGGATTTCGATGAGTTCTGGAACCGCGTCTCTCCGAAACCTTGAACGACGGGCGTTGTAATTTGTCCACGTGGACCGTTGAAACGCTAAAACAATGGCACGATTTCTACTTATTGGTAGGAACAGCAGGCGCGACGTTGTTGGCGTTGCTGTTTGTTGCCGTTTCGCTCGGCGCCGGCTTTTTTACCGAAGAACGCCGACCGGCAACACGCACGTTCATGACCCCGGTTGTGCTTCATTTCACCAGCGTCTTTTTCCTGTCGGCCGTCGCATTGCTGCCGTGGCACCAGGCTAAAATCCTGGCCGCGCTGATTGGCATAACGGCGGTGATCGGTGCGGCCATCTCGACCTACATTACGGTCGACGTCATCCGCACCAACATGACAAACCATGTTGAAGATTATCTGGCTTACGGCGTTTTGCCGAGTTTCGGCTACATCGCGCTCTTGGCGGCCGCTGTGTCGATCTATCTGGAAAAGGACTTTGGACTGGATACGCTGGCAGGGGCGCTTCTGCTACTCGCCATCGTCAGCATCCGCAACGCATGGGATCTCACGCTAACCATGGCCAGCCGGCGCCGCACTGCGGATTAGCGAACGCCAACCCTTGACACATTTTGAACGCCTCATCTGATTTGCCCGTCGCGCCAACGTGTCGCAGGCACGTTCGCTTGCGACGTCGGGCAAATCAAAAGCATGTTCCCCGCGTCTTCTGCTCGCCCGAGGGGCGTTTCGCGATCGTCACTGAACGTTGAGCGGGAGATGCGATGGACGCGACGGCGCGCAAGACGGGCGTGCTGTTTCGGACGGTGAAGTCGTGTGGTTCTGACGCCTCGACGCTGGCGTCAAGTCGGCGATGATGCTTTGCATCACGCTGGCGACGGTGACAAGAAAGCCCCGATCACCGGGAAGAGCACGAAGGAAACCGTTAAAACCATCGCGCAGGGAATGCCGGCGTGAACCGGCGAACCTGTGGTGACTAACTTGTGTGCTTTCTAACATTGCACACAAGGCTGCGGGTGCGCCTAAGCGCCCGGCATTCCCTGCGCCCTCTTTCACGAGGGCCAAAGTTCATGCACAACTCGGGCGAATGTCGCCGCGGGATCGGATAGTGATGCCTGCGGCCATCCTTCGAGACGCCGCTACGCGGCTCCTCAGGATGAGGTCGCAGCGAGCGAAGATCTTGGCCCTCATGGTGAGGAGGCGCGCGAGCGCCGTCTCGAACCATGGGGCTCGGCGGCCCGCCATGCAAAGCATCAGCTTTCACGACAGCGGCGCATATGCTGTGATAAAGCAAAATCCAGGGAGAAGACGATGCACGATGACAACGGCCCCCTGCCCTCGCGCCGGAAATTTTTAAAAGCCGCAACCCTTGCGTTGGGCGCGGCAGCGCCAGTGTTAGGCCTCGGGCGGGCTCTGGCGGCCGGTTACCCCGAGCGGCCGGTCCGGATCATCGTGCCGTTCGCGCCGGCGGGTCCGACCGACATCATGGCGCGGATCCTCGGGCAAAACCTCGGCGCTGCGCTGTCCGGCAACGTTATCGTCGAGAACCGGTCCGGCGCCGGCGGCAACATCGGCATCGGCTACGCGGCGCACGCGGAAGCCGACGGCTATACGCTGCTCGTCACCTCGAGCGCCTATGTCGTCAATCCCAGTCTTTACGCAACGGTCCCCTACGATCCGTTCAGGGACTTTGCGCCGATCGCCGAACTCGGCACCTCGCCGAATGCCATCATGATCGACCCCAAGCTTGGTATCAATTCAATCGCTGAATTGATTGCACGCGCCAAAGCGAAGCCGGACGAATTCAACTACGCAAGCCCAGGCGCGGGCACCACGCCGCATCTTTCCGGCGAACTGCTCAAGATCGAGGGCGGCATCGAGATCACACATGTTCCGTTTTCCGGTGCGGGTCCTGCGATCCAGGCGCTGCTCGGCGGCGTCACACAGCTTGCGGTCACCGCGCTGCCGCCCGCCATCCCCTATATCGATTCCGGCGCCATCAAGGCGCTAGCCGTCACTGGCGCTCGGCGCTGGGTCGATCTTCCTGATGTGCCCACCATGGTCGAACTCGGCTATAAAGATTTCATCGCCGACACCTTTCAGGCTTTCCTGGCGCCGGTGAAGACCCCGCCGGATATCGTCGCACGGTTGTCGGCGAAATCGGTCGAGGTGCTGAAGAAGCCGGAAGTCGTCCAGCAGCTGCGCGTCAATGGTTTCGATGTCATCGCCAACGGTTCGGACGGCTTGCGCCGGCGGATCGCCGCGGAAGTGCCGAAATGGCATGACGTCATCGCCAAAGCCGGCATCAAACCGGTGTGAGAACAAGAGCAAGAAAGGACTTTTCGTGAAGATCGTCGACCTCAGCCGCGAGCTTTACCACCGCGCACCGAACTATCCCGGCCATTCCGCCATCATTCACGGCGTGTGGAAAACGCACGAGGAAGCGTTTGCGGATAGCGGCAAGGTGCACGGGCTCGCCTCGATGTACTTCGCCATGCCCGACCATGGCGGGACCCATATCGACGCATCCCTGCATTTCGACAAGCGCGGTGAAGGGATCGATCAGTATCCGCTCGAGAAGTGCATCGTGCCCGGCATCTGCGTCGACCTGCGCCATATCGCGCCGCGCGCAGAAATCACCCCTTCCGATCTCGAAGCGGCGGTCGAAAAATCCGGCCACCCGGTGCCCAAAGGCGGCACGGTGCTACTTTGTACCGGCCATCATGAGCGCACGTTTCCGCGCAAGGAATATGCGACCGAGAATTCCGGCGTCAACGTCAGGGCGACCGAATGGCTGGCCCAAAAGGGCGTCGTGCACTTCGGCATCGATTCGATGCGACCGGGACCGGAGGGCAAGGAAAATCTGCTCGTGCACAAGGCCTGCTTCGATCTCGGCATCACCCATATCGAAAGCCTGTGTAATCTGGAAACCTTGCTCGGCGCGGGTCCGTTCACCTTTATCGGCTTGCCGCTGAAATGGCGCGGCGGCACCGCCTCTCCGATCCGCGCGGTCGCGGTATTTGGGATGTGAGATCGAGGCAGCGGAAGCGTGCAGGGTTGGTGAGATCGAATTGATCTGTAGCGGCACCGGCGGTGAGCTCCCTCCTTGTGGGAGAGTGAGGAGAGGGGCCGAGGTTTCGTGAGATGCAACTCCTCACCGGATCGCATCGGTCGACGCGCCACAGCTGGAGGCGGCCTATGCCTCCAGGCGAAGAGACGCTACGGACTGACCGGATGCGCCGCAGGCAATGCGATGCCCTTCTCGGCGGCCGTCTTGCGCAGGAGATCGGGGCGGTCAGAGATGATACCGTCCACGCCCATCTCGATCAGGCGCGCCATATCCGCGGGCTGGTTCGCCGTCCAGACCACGACCTTGAGATCGAGAGCGTGCGATTCGGAAACCAACGCCGGTGTGAGATCACGCATATAGGGCGACCAGATCGCGCCGCCCGCCGCCTTGATCGTGCGCGGAACCGATCGTCCGTGCTCGGCCGGATTGAAGCCCGCGGTCCATTCCGATGCCTTGTCGGAGAAAACCGTCGGATCTCGCCCTGCCTGCACCGTCAGATACACGGTCGGAATTTCCGGCGCGAGCTTCTGCACCAGTTGCAGCGTCCGCCAGTCGAACGACTGCACCATGACGCGATCTTCGAATTTCTCGCGCCGCAAAAGCTCGAGCAGCAGCGCGACAAAGCGCTCCGGTGGCGGCGATTCGTCCGGGTGGTTTGGGTCGATCTTGGTTTCGATGTTGAGGCGCACCTGGCTATCGCCGGACCGGCGCACCAGATGGATCAACTCGATCAACGTGGGGATTTTGGTGCCGGGCGCAGCATGCTGGTCGTGGAATTGCGCCGCGTAGATGCTGCCGGGACGGATTTGCCCGACATCGTATTGCTTCACTTCGTCGAGCGAGAGCTGGATAAGCGGGCTGCCGGGCTGCGCAACGTATTTACCGTCCGCGCCACGGGCGAGGTCCGGATTCAAGCCTCGCTCGTGGGAGACAACGATCGCGCCATCCCGCGTCACGCCGATATCGAGCTCCAGCGTGGTGACGCCCATCGAAAGCGCGTTGGCGAAAGACACCAGCGTGTTTTCCGGAAATAGCGCGCGGCCGCCACGATGGGCCTCGATGTCGAACGGCATTTTAATGTCTTTCCCGCTGGCCTGTTCGGTGCGCGCCGCTTGTCCCGCGACCAGGGCCGCAGCCGCCAGAGCCGCGAGGCAGCCGAGCATCGTTCGTCGACGTGTCACTCGCACGATCTTACCGTGCGCCGAACTTCGTTTCACCGAACAGTGCCTTTTGCGAGGCGGGTTGCGAGCGCCAATATTGCGGCGGGGCAAAGACCTCGCCGCCGAGTTGGGCTGCGGCGTGCCAGGCCCAGCGTGGATCGTAAAGCATGCCGCGGGCGAGCGCGACCATGTCGGCCTTGCCGGAAGCAACGATTTCCTCGGCGTGGTTTGCTTCGGTGATCAGGCCGACGGCCATCGTGGTCACGTCGGCCGCTTCCTTGATCGCTTGCGCGAACGGCAGCTGGTAGCCGGGCGACAACGGAATCTTCTGAAGCGGCGACACCCCGCCCGAGGAGACGTCGATCCAATCGACGCCGCGCTTTTTCAATTCCTTGGCGAACGCGATGGTCTGTTCGAGATCCCAGCCGCCTTCGACCCAGTCGGTTGCAGAGACCTTGATGCCGACCGGCCGTTTCGAAGGAAACACCGCGCGCACGGCGTCGAACACTTCCAGCGGATAGCGCATCCGATTCTGCAAGGAGCCGCCATACTTGTCTTCCCGCCGGTTGGAGATCGGCGAGAGAAACTGATGGAGCAGATAGCCGTGCGCGCAGTGAAGCTCGACGGCATCGATGCCGAGCCGGCTGGCGCGCCGCGCCGACTCGACGAAGGCGTCGCGAACGCGCTTGAGCCCCATGGCGTCGAGCTCAAGCGGTTTCAGTTCGCCGTCCTTGTGCGCGACGGGAGACGGCCCAACCGTCTGCCATCCCGCCTCGGTGAGTGGAATTTGCTGACCACCGTCCCAAGGCTTGTGGCTCGATCCCTTGCGGCCCGCATGAGCCAGCTGAATTGCAATCGCAATCGTCGAGTGCCGGCGCACCGAAGCAAGAACCGGCCGCAGCGCCGACTCGGTGGCGTCGTTCCACAGTCCGAGACATCCCGGCGTGATGCGGCCGATGGCCTCGACATGGGTTGCTTCCATGCAGAACATCGCGGCGCCCGACAGGGCAAGATTATTGATATGCGTGAAGTGCCAGTCGCTCGCCTTGCCCCCTTCCGCCGAATACTGGCACATCGGCGCGACCATGATCCGGTTGGGCAACGCAAGGTCGCGCAGACGGATCGGGGAAAACAGGGCACTCATCAATGGGCGTCCAGTATGGAAACAAATCGTTATAACGATCTATAGTTCAACCGGATGACGGACGTCGAATGTCGAATGCGTAGAACGGGCTTCCTGAAACGCAACGGTCTTGGCTTAAGGCTTGATCCCGGCGGCCTTGATCACCTCGAGATTCTCGGCGATCTCGCGCGCGACGAACGCGTCCATCTCGGCAGGCTTCATCGGAAACGGTTCGACGCCGAGCTTCGTCAGGCTTTCCTGCATCGAGGGCTCAGCCAGAAGCCTGGTTCCCGCATCGTGAAACTTATCGACAATGTCGCGTGGTGTTTTTGCGGGCATGAATACGCCGAGCCAGAACAGGCTTTCCGCGTTCTTCAGCCCCGCTTCGGCCGGGGTCGGCACCTCGGGCAAATCGGCAGCGCGCTTTGCCGTCGAGATCACGAGCGCGTGTACGCGGCCCTCCTTGATCAGCGGAAGCGCGGTCGCGAGCGGGCAAAAATAGAAATCGAGCCGGCCGCCGAGGATATCGGCGATCACTTCGGCGCCCCCGCGATAAGGCACATGGGTGGTTTCGACCCCGGCCGCGAGACGAAACTTCTCCGCGCTGATATGAGTTGCACTACCGACGCCGACCGAGCCGAAGGTGATCGAGCCCGGCCGCGCCTTACCGTCCGCGATGAAATCCTGCACGGTCTTCCATGGCCGCGATACCGGCACGATCATCACATTGGCGCTGACGCCGATCATCAAGGCCGACGACAGGTCTCTCGTGACGTCGAAGGCCAATTTCGGATAGATCGCCGGCGAAATCGACAATGCCGAGGATTGGGCAAGGATATTGTAGCCGTCCGCATCCGCTTTCGCGACCGAAGCCGTGCCGATCGTGCCGCCGGCCCCGGGCCGGTTTTCGACCACGATGGCCTGGCGAAGTTCGGCCGCGAGCCGATCGAAAAAGACGCGCGGCACAACGTCGGCAGCGCTTCCCGCGCCAAAAGGGATCGTCACCTTGATCAGGCGGGACGGCCAGTTCTCGGCTTGCGCCGTCGCCGACGCCGACAGCAGCATACCGCCTACGACCGACACCCACCGAACCAATCTACGCATACGACACTCCAAACTGTCTTCGCCCCAGTACGAATTGGGTAGGCATTATCATGCTACCAGCGTGAATTGCAGCAACAAGGTCCGCTGGATCATCGAAAAGTTGTCGTCGGATATCATGGTCAGCACCGTCTCGCCCTGTTCCGTGACATGGGCGTCGATGCCTTCCATGTTATCGACCTCGTTGCCGAGGTCGGCCTCGAAAATCGATGGACCGTCTATCACGGCGCCCGGCGCGACCGAACGGAGCGGGATGCGCCGGATGCGGATGCCCACTCCGGACGTCCAGGAAAATTTTCGTTCCAGGATCAAGAGATCGCCGGCAGGTAGCAGCACGGCGTCGCTGACATCGAAGTCTGCGGTACGGCGGACGCTGAACTGACCCGGTGTCGCGCCTCCGAGCAGGAACGCAATGAGGTTGCCATTTCCGTCAAGGCCACGTTCGGAAATCGCGATCAATGTTCCCGCCAGCGGCTGGCCCTTCGGCACGAACACCAGCGCTTCCAGTCCCTTGTTGTTGGGCAACCGGCTCGCTGCGAGCGGCAGCGGCACGACCTCTCCCCGGGCACGGGTAAACCCCTTGCTGAAATCGAAGCGCAGCACCTTGTTCGCACGCTCGAGCCCGATGTAGACGAGCGAGCCATCGAGTGCGATCGATTCCGAATCGTACCAGCCATGGGCGGTGATGGGTTTACCGTCAGCCCCCAACATCGGCGCGGTTTCGACATCGGCAAGCCTCGTCATCGCGCGACCCTCATAGACGATGCGCCCCGTGAACCAGTGTCCCTTGTCGCTGAACGAGATGAAGCGTTCGCCCTTTGCGTCGAGTCGCAATCCGGACAGCCCGCCGAAGCGCGGGGAAAGCGAGGTCAGAACCAGTCCGCTGCGATATTCGAGCGCACCAAATCGCACGCGATCGTGGTCGTGGCGATCAAACCAGGGAATGGAGTGGGCATCGACATCGATCGAGACCGGAGCATCGTTCGAAGTGTCGAGCTGACCCGGCGAGGCCGGCGGCGGAACGAACTGCGCCTTCGCGATCCCGGAAGCGGCGAGAACCGAAAAGCCTGCCGCCGTTTTCAGGAAACGGCGGCGTGCGTTGCCGAAGTCCGGCATTGAGTTTCCCGGATTATGAATGCAGCCGGCGCCGGGGTGCGGTCGCAGCCGGCGCAGCACCCTGTGTCTCGCTGAAGAGTTCCGCAAGCTTCTCGGTGATGGCGCCGCCGAGCTCTTCGGCATCCACGATGGTGACGGCACGGCGATAATAGCGGGTGACGTCGTGACCAATGCCGATCGCGATCAATTCGACCGGCGAGCGCGTCTCGATTTCCTCGATGATATGGCGCAGATGCCGCTCCAGGTAGTTGCCGGGGTTGACCGACAACGTGGAATTGTCGACCGGCGCGCCGTCAGAAATCATCATCAGGATCTTGCGTTGCTCGGAGCGTCCGAGCAGGCGCTTGTGCGCCCAATCGAGCGCCTCGCCGTCGATGTTTTCCTTCAGGAGCCCCTCGCGCATCATCAGGCCGAGATTCTTGCGGGCGCGCCGCCACGGCGCGTCGGCCGACTTATAGATGATATGCCTGAGGTCGTTGAGGCGACCGGGATTGGCCGGCTTGCCGGCGGCGAGCCACGCCTCGCGCGACTGGCCGCCCTTCCAGGCGCGGGTGGTGAAGCCGAGGATTTCGACCTTGACGCCGCAACGCTCGAGCGTGCGCGCCAGGATGTCGGCGCAGGTCGCAGCCACGGTGATCGGACGGCCGCGCATCGAACCCGAATTGTCGAGCAACAACGTCACCACGGTGTCGCGGAAAGTCGCCTCCTTCTCATGCATGAAAGAAAGCGGATGATACGGGTCGGTCACGACCCGCGACAGACGAGCCGGATCGAGAATGCCTTCTTCGAGATCGAACTCCCAGGCGCGATTCTGCTGGGCCATCAACCGGCGCTGCAAACGGTTGGCGAGCCGCGCCACGATGCCTTGCAAATGCGCGAGCTGCTTGTCGAGATAGCTGCGCAACCGCTCAAGTTCGTCGTGATCGCAGAGATCTTCGGCCGCAATCACCTCGTCGAACTTCGGTGCAAAGGCGTGATATTCGGGACCGCGCGGCTCATTCTGGCCGCGCGCGTTCGGCCGCGTCGCTTCGCCCGGTGTCTCGTCGTCGCCCAGTTCGCCATCATCGAACGTATCGGAAGTAGATGCCTGCGCGCTCTCCATCGCACTGTCCGACATCTCTTCGGTGGTGGCCTGCGCCTGGTCGGCGCTCATCTCCTGCGCGGCATCGGATTCCGGCGAACCGTCTGCACCGGATTGATCGTTTTCGCCGTCGCGACTGTCGTCCTGGTTCTCGTCCTCATCGGCTTCCGCGTTGCGATCGTCTCCCAGTTCCAGCGCCGACAACAAGTCATGCACGGCATCGCCGAATCTCGCCTGATCTTCGGCGAAGCGATCGAGCTGATCGAGCCGTGAGCCGATCTTGTCTTCCAGAAACGGTCGCCAGAGCTCGACCATCTTGCGTGCCGCTGCCGGCGGCGCCATCCCGGTCAAGCGTTCGCGCACCAGCATTGCCAGCGCGTCGGACAACGGTGCATCGGCTCGATCGGTGATCTCGTCGAATTTGCCGCGATGAAAATGATCGTCGAGCATCGCGGTGAGATTCTTGGCAACGCCGGCCATCCGTCGCGAACCGAGCGCTTCGACACGGGCCTGCTCGACCGCTTCGAAAACCCCGCGCGCCTGAGGATTACCGGGCATCAGCTTGCGGTGCACTTTCGGATCGTGGCAGGCGAGTTTGAGCGCGATCGAATCGGCATGGCCGCGGACAACGGCGGCATCGCGCTTCGTCATCTTGCGCGGCGGCTCGGGCAACCTCGCTTTGCCCGGCGATAGCCCCGGCCGCTCGGCCGCGAACGACACTTCCAGCTCCGGCTTCTTCGCGATCGCGCGCAGGCATGCAGTGACCGAACGCTTGAACGGCTCGGTCGGCGCTTCCTTCGGTCCAATGCGGAACTTGCTGTTGGATGTGCTCATAATGTCTTCGTAAGCCAATGGCGCGTCACGCCGCCAGGATAGCCGCCAATCGAACCAAACGCCTTGTAACCGCACTTCCGGTAGAAATCCGGCGCCTGAACACTCATCGTATCGACGTAGGAGCGCAACGCACCGAAGCGGCGAGCCTCGTCTTCGATCTTCTTGATCAACTTGGTTCCACGGCCTTTGCCACGGAACCGCTGATCGATCCAGAACAGCTGAATGAACAGCACCGTCATCCAGACTTCGCCGACAACTCCGCCAACGATCTTTTTCTTTTCACGGAGCGAGACGGCGAAACGACGATAGTGCTGCTTCCCCATCTTCTCTTCGTTGTAGCGAATGAGGCCGCCGATAACCGCACGCTTGGTCTCGCCGATCGTACGCTCGACGGCAATTGCCGGCATGGTTTCAGCTCAGCGCCACGTTGACCGCAGATTCGGCAAGCTCGGCGTTGAAGCAGCGTTGATAGAATTCGGCTACCAGCGGCCGTTCCAGTTCGTCACACTTGTTGAGGAAGGTGACGCGGAAGGCAAAGCCGATATCGCTGAAAATCTCCGCGTTTTCTGCCCAGGTGATCACCGTACGCGGGCTCATCACCGTCGACAGATCGCCGTTGGCGAACGCGTTGCGGGTGAGATCGGCAAGTCGCACCATCTTGTTAACGATGTCGCGGCCTTCCTTGGTTCGATAGTGATGGGCTTTCGCCAGCACGATCTCCACTTCCTCATCGTGGGCCAGATAGTTCAGCGTGGTCACGATCGACCAGCGGTCCATCTGGCCCTGGTTGATCTGCTGGGTGCCATGATAGAGACCCGACGTATCGCCGAGGCCAACCGTGTTGGCGGTGGAGAACAAGCGGAATGCCGGATGCGGCTTGATGACCTTGTTCTGGTCGAGCAGCGTTAAACGGCCCGAAACTTCCAGCACGCGCTGGATCACGAACATGACGTCGGGGCGGCCCGCATCGTATTCGTCGAATACCAGCGCGACGTTGTTTTGCAACGCCCAGGGGAGGATGCCGTCGCGAAATTCGGTGACTTGCTTGCCGTCTTTGACGACGATGGCATCCTTGCCGACCAGATCGATACGGCTGATATGGCTGTCGAGATTGACGCGTACGCACGGCCAGTTGAGCCGCGCTGCGACCTGCTCGATGTGGGTCGATTTGCCGGTACCGTGATAGCCCGTGACCATGACGCGGCGATTTTTCGCAAAGCCGGCGAGGATGGCGAGCGTGGTGGCACGATCGAAACGGTAGTCCGAATCGACATCCGGCACGTGCGCGTCGACTTGCGAATAGGCCGGCACTTCAAGGTCGCTATCAATGCCAAATACCTGCCGCACCGACACCTTCATGTCAGGCATGCCTTTGGGCTCTGGGGCTGTGGTCATGGCGGCGGTCGTCATCAATCCTCCGAGGTCACGGGGCGCTCCCGAAACCAGATTTTATGGATAGAGCTGCGGATGGGTAGCTGGAATAAAATCTATCAGAGAGTAGCGACAGGAAGAAGCCCATGTCGCAATCAAAGTTCCGTTGGGATATCATCTAGATAGTCGCTGAACGCAGTTTTGGAAGGCTGCCCTGCGAATCCCGCCAAGTCCGACCGACAGGTTCGCGCGACGAATGCAATAGCGCGGCGGAAGCGGCACTTTCCAGCCCCCCGGCGAGTTGTGTTAGCTCAGCGCGCCAATCACCCACCCCTAGATACAGGGATTTTCGTGGCCTCCGTGATCGACCCATTGATCGCCTTTGTCTCAGCCCATGCTTGGCTTGCCTATTTGACGCTGTTTTTGGCGGCGCTTCTGGAGGCGGTTCCAATTGTCGGCGCCGTGATTCCCGGTTCGACCATCATTTTTGCCCTCAGCGCGCTGGTTCCCGGTGGCGAATTGCAGCTCGGTTGGGTCCTGCTCGCGGCGATCTTCGGCGCCCTGCTCGGCGACGGATCGGCATACCTGCTCGGTCATCGCGAGCAGCGCCAGATTCTCAACGTCTGGCCGCTATCGAATTACCCGAACGTCGTGGCGCAGAGCGAGGCCTTCTTCAAGCGTTGGGGCACGCTCGCCGTGTTTTTTGCGCGCTTCGTGCCGCCGATCAGGGCCTTTATCCCGGTCACAGCCGGCGCGCTCGGAATGCCCCCATCGACCTTCTATGCCGTCAATATTCCGGCCGTCCTGCTCTGGGCGCCCGCGCACGTGCTACCTGGCGTGCTGGCGGTTTCAGCTCTGCACCACTTTGGCGGGTTTACCCCGCACGCGGGTATCGCCAAGCATTACTGGATCCTGACGGTAGTTGTCGGCGCCTTGATTGTAGCGCTGGTGAGTTGGGTGATCCGCCGCAAGCGCGGCGGGGTGATCGCGCCGGCAATTCAATCGGACCGCGCAAAACTCTAGTGGAGCGGCTTAAGCGCGCACTACCGTTTTCAAGTAATTATACGCCTTGATGATCTCAATCAGGCGGTCCTCGGTGGAGCGGTCGCCGCCATTTGCGTCGGGGTGATGCTGTTTCACCAGCGCCTTATACTTGGCCTTGACGTCATCGAGCGTCGCTTGGGCGCCGAGCCCCATCACCTGTAGCGCCTTGCGCTCGGCGTTCATGACCTTGCGCGTTTCCGGCTTGGCCTCTTGTGCGCCCGGGCCGGGCCGCCACCTGCCGCGGCCGTTGAGCTCGCTGAACATGTGGAAAGGATCGGACGCGTCGCCCAAATCGCCTTCGCCCTTTTTGGTGCCGTTGGCACCCATCTTCCAGGTTGGACGATGGCCGGTCAGGGCATCCTTCTGGTAGCGCGCGACGTCGTCCGGATTCATGCCCTGGAAGAAATTGTAGGACTGATTGTATTCGCGGACATGGTCGAGGCAGAAATGCCAATACTCGCGCGAATTCTCGCGACCCTTTGGCGCGCGGTGCGCGCCTTTGTTCTTGCACCCCGCCCATTCGCAGGCCATGGCTTCGGCACCCGTCTGCGCCTGGCGCTTCGCACTCACCTTGGTCGGCTTGATGCGAATGGAGTCGAAGAATTTGGATGAATCAATCGGCATATTATCTTTGACTACGCAACGCTTCAGGCTTCAAGTCTTGACATTGCGAAACCATTCACTCCCGGGACGCCATTGACGAAAACCGATGGCAGACGTATTGCCGCCACCATGAACACCAAAGCCATTATCACAAACAAGTTGCACGAAGCTTTCTCGCCGGAAAGCCTCGACGTGGCCGATGAATCACATCTTCATGAAGGCCATGCCGGCCACAGGCCCGGCGGCGAGACGCATTTCAGGGTGTATATCGTGTCTGACGCCTTCAAGGGAAAGAGCCGAATCGAGCGCCACCGTATGATTAATTCGACGCTCACCGCGGAACTGAATGGCGGTGTGCACGCGCTGGCGATCAAGGCGGAGGCGCCGGGAGAAACCGGCTAGCGTGGCGATACTGGCGTTCCTTTTCAGGAAGGCCGCGTAAAAGTGCCGCTGCGACAACATGCGAATGTCAGGACCGGGAAACTGGTAGTTTTACGGTAAGCGAGCCTCGCTTCATCGCAGAGTTGGCGGTCGAGCGCCTTGCGGCAAAATTGCACTAAAAAGCCTTGCCCGCGCGCCTCGGCATTTTTTCGCCGGCCTCGGCCTCGCGCGGCACCGCGACGATCCGAAGCGCTGTAATACGGTTGCGCTCGCGTCGTAACACACGAAACCGGAAGCCGTGGAAGGTGAAACTCTGGCCCCGGTCGGGGATCGAGCGCGCCTCATGGATCACGAGGCCCGCGACCGTGGTCGCCTCTTCGTCAGGCAGATGCCAATCCATGGCGCGGTTGAGGTCGCGGATCGGCACCGAGCCGTCGACAACTACGGAGCCGTCGGGCTGGGCCCGGACACCGGCCACCACGACGTCGTGCTCGTCGGAAATATCGCCGACGATCTCTTCCAGAATGTCTTCCAGCGTCACCATGCCTTCGACTTCGCCGTACTCGTCGACTACCAGCGCGAAGTGAGTTCTTGCGGCGACGGAAGGCCTTGAGCTGTTCGGAAACGGGACGCATCTCCGGCACGAACCAGGGCGGCAGCATGATGGTCGAGACGTCGATCTTGGACGTGTCGCCGTCTGCTGCGCGAATGGCGCGCAACAGATCCTTGGCGTGCAGGACGCCAACGATGTTTTCCGGCTTCTCCCGCCACAACGGGATTCGCGTGAATTCGGTCGCGAGCACCTCGCGCACCAGTTCCTCCGCGGGCAGGTCGGCATTGATCATCACCATTTCGGTGCGATGAACCATCACGTCGGAAACCTGAAGCTCGCTCAGGTCCAAAAGCCCCCCGAGCATGTCGCGGTCCTGCTTTTCGACCTTGCCCTCGTGATGGAGCAGATCGACTGCACCGCGCAGCCGTTCGAATGGCGACAGGATCGGCTGGTTGTGGTGTGCCGTAACGCCGAACACTCTTAACAATAGCCGCACGATAGCTTCGACGACAGTGACCAACGGCCCGAGCAGGAACATCGTGACCCTCATGGGTCGCGCTACGGCCAATGCCACGCGATCCGGCGCATTGATGGCGATCGTCTTCGGCAACACCTCGGCGAAGATCACGACGAGCACCGTCATCACGGCGGTGGCGTAGAGCACGCCGACTTCGCCGAACCACGCCGTAAAGATGCCGGTGGCCAGCGCCGAGGCGCCGATGTTGGCGATGTTGTTGCCGAGCAAGAGCGCGCCGATCAATCGCTCGCGCATCGCCGACAGGCTCGAGACGATCACGGCGTCCTGATTGCCTTGCTTCGACAGCCGCAGCATGCTGGCGCGAGAGGCTCCGGTCAGCGCGGTTTCGCTACCGGCGAAAAACGCCGATACCAGCAGGCAGACCAGGACGATGAAAAACGTGATCCAATCCATGCGCGTCTATTCGTTTGTCCGGGCCAGCGCCCCGGTTCTGACATTCGTATTATATCGCAGCGGGCACTTTTACGGATGTCAGAACCAAAGGGACACCAGTAAATATATGGACCTAGGATGGCTTTGACCCTGACGTTCCTTTGCAGAACTTGCTGCAAAACTGCAGGAACGTCCGTGTCGCCACACTAGGCCCGGCGCTCCAACTTTACCCTGAGAAAATCGCCAACCAGTGACGGCTCGACGTCGGGCGCGATGACCGCGCGGCCGATCGCCTGAAGCAGAATGAAGGTGAGCCGCCCGCGCTTGACCTTCTTGTCCTGCGCCATCAGCGTCATCAGAGCATCCGCATCGGCCAGACCCTCCTGGCTGAAACCGGCAATGTCCTGCAAGGCGGTCGGCAGCCCGACATCGGTCAGATGGTGTTTGATGCGGATGACGTCGTCGTCCCCGATCATGCCCAGTTTTGCCGACAGTTCTGCCGCCAGCACCATGCCGACGGAAACGCCTTCGCCATGAAACAGCCGGTCGGAGAAGCCGGTTGCGGCTTCGAGTGCGTGGCCGAAGGTATGGCCGAGATTGAGCAGGGCACGCTCGCCATTCTCGCGCTCGTCGCGCGCCACGATCGCGGCCTTGGCGCGGCAAGAGGTCGCGATGGCATGTTCCCGCGCGGTGGCGCCCGAAAAGATATCGGCGTGATTTTTTTCGAGCCAGGTGAAGAAGGCCTGATCGCCGAGCAAGCCATATTTGGCGACTTCGGCATAACCGGCGCGGAACTGGCGCGGCGACAGCGTGTCGAGCACCGCGGTGTCGGCGACCACCAGTACCGGCTGGTGGAACGCGCCGATCAGGTTCTTTCCCTGTGGCGAGTTGATGCCGGTCTTGCCGCCGACGGATGAATCGACCTGCGCCAGCAGCGAAGTCGGCACCTGCACGAAATCGACGCCACGGCGCAGGACCGCGGCTGCGAAGCCTGCGAGATCACCGACCACGCCGCCGCCGAGTGCCACTACGAGATCGTTGCGTTCGATCTTGGCCGAGATCAAAGCTTCGCTGACCCGCTCGAGAACAGCATAGCTTTTAGAGCCCTCGCCCTCCTCGACGATGACGTGAGAGGTCGCGATCCCGGCTTCCGCCAGCGACGCTTCGGTCCTGGCGAGCCAATGGATTGCGACGGTGCGATCGGTGACGATGGCGGTGCGCGCTCCCGGCCTCAATGCCGCGATGCGCTTGCCGAGCGAAGCCAGCACGTCGCGGCCGATCACGATATCGTAGGCGCGATCGCCGAGCGCGACGTCGACGGTGATGGGGTCGGTATGTTTCAGCGGCGCGGTCATGACGTGGCACCCAGGCTGTCGCCGTCTTGCGTGGCGCGGCCGGCGCAAAGCTTTTCATACAATGCCTCGAGGCATTCATCGACGATCTTGTCGTGCGGAACGTCGCGCGACCAGACCGTGACGTCCGCTTGGCTGTAGACCGGCTCGCGCTCCCTCACCAGCCGCTCGACGGTGGCCTCCGGATCGGCCGTCTGCAACAACGGACGGTCGGAGCGACGCTTCACCCGCCGCATGATCACGTCGGTATCGACCTTGAGCCAGATTGAAACCGCCTTTTCGCGGATCCGGTCGCGGGTTTCCTGACGCATGACGGCGCCGCCGCCGGTCGCGATCACCGCCGGTCCGTTATCGAGCAGCCGCGCGATCACGCGGATCTCGCCGTTCCTGAACTCAGCCTCCCCGCGGGATTCGAAAATGTCCGGGATCGACATGCCCGCCGCTGCCTCGATTTCGGCATCGGCATCGAGGAATGGCAGCCCGAGCCGGGCGGACAGCCTGCGTCCGATGGTGGATTTCCCCGCCCCCATCATTCCGACCAGCACAATCGATCGCGCTCCCAGGGCGAGCGCGATCTCGACTTCCTGGGTGGTGCTGACAGCATTGGGCAAGACAATATCGGGCATTTCTTCAATCGACGGCATGTGAATATAGAGAGCGACCATACTACCGTTGCTGGGGAGAGCCATAAACCCTTGCAACGAAATGTCGAACATGGTGGTAGTCAAAATAGTGGAGTGGATTTGACATTCGCTACCCATTTAGCCGCGCGTTCGTGACGCGAATGTCAAATCCAAATTCACCAGAAACCTATATTTGCCAGTGGTTTCTTTGATTCCAACATTCGTAGAATGGCCGCCGAGAGACCGGTGCGAATGTTAGAATCGGACCACTAGGCGTATTCCGATGAATTCAAGGTTAATTCGCCTGGCGACCAGCACATGCCGAGCCTGTTCCGCTTTTTAACCGTGGTCGCGATCATTGTCGGGGTCGTCTACGGGACTATTTTCACGCTGGCCAACTTCGTCAATCCGAAGCCACGCGAAATGACGATCAACGTACCGCCTGATAAGTTCCTCAAGAAGTAGGTGCGGCTCGCGCCACTGACGAGAGGGGTTCGTCAAGGATTTGCCGGGTAGGGTTTGCGGATGCGCGCCAAACCTTCTGACGCCAGACTGGTCGAACTGTTCCTCGACATGCTCGCTGCCGAACAGGGTGCGGGCCCGAATACGCTCGATGCCTACCGGCGCGACCTGACCGATCTTTCCGGGTTCCTCGCCAGCAACGGACAAAACTTTGTCGGAGCCGAGACGCAATCCTTGCGGGATTATCTCGCCGACCTCGACAGCCGTGGATTCAAATCCTCCAGCGTGGCGCGGCGGCTCTCAGCCATGCGGCATCTGTTTCGATTCCTGCTCAACGAGCGGGTGAGAAACGACGATCCGGCGGCGATTTTGTCGGGACCCAAGCGCGGCCGCGGCCTGCCGAAGGTGCTCTCGATATCGGACGTCGATCGCCTGTTGACGCAGGCGAAGTCGTTGGCCGAGGAAGCCAGTGCTTCGCCGCAGGAACGGCTCCGCGGGATGCGGCTTTATTGCCTGCTCGAGGTGCTCTACGCCACGGGCCTGCGCGTTTCCGAACTGGTGGCGCTGCCGTTGTCAGCCTCGCGCAGCGATGCCCGCATGATCGTGGTGCGCGGCAAGGGTAATAAAGAGCGGCTGGTGCCGCTGAATGAAGCCTCACGTCGCGCGATGACCGATTACCTTGCGGCGATCGAGGCACTCAAAACATCGAAGAATAGAAATGCGGCCGTCTCGAAATGGCTGTTTCCTTCCTTTGGTGAAAGTGGCCATCTGACCCGGCAACATTTTGCGCGCGACCTGAAGGAGCTGGCGGCCTCCGCCGGACTTGCGCCGCGGCTGGTCTCACCGCACGTGCTGCGTCACGCTTTCGCCAGCCATCTTTTGCACAACGGCGCCGACTTGCGCGTCGTGCAAACGCTGCTCGGCCACACCGACATCTCGACGACCCAGATCTATACCCATGTGGTCGAGGAGCGACTGAAAAGCCTGGTGCGCGATCTGCATCCGCTATCCGAAGGATAGCGAATCACCGTCCGATCTGATGGCCGATAGACACTTCAGCCTCGGCGAACTTCTTGACTTCAACGGCGTCTCCCCCGAAACAGCCTTTTCCGCACGCTCCCCAAGCACGTCCAGCCAAAGGGAGTACCTATCGACGGCGGGGCGCACGCTAAACACCTGAAAATGCGTGCTTTCTTCGCAAACCCCGAGTCACTTCACTCTAGTTTCTCGTGTGGTCTTGGATTTGACGTTCGCCTGACCACCGCGGCGGAACTGAAGCGAACGTCAAATCCACCACACTAGGGGTGGCTTCGTCTCTATATTATCTTGATGCCGGATCACATGCGCAGCTACCTCGATTTCGAAAAGCCCGTCGCCGAACTCGATTCCAAGATCGATGAATTGCGCGTGCTTGCGGCGGCCGGCAGCGACATCGGCGAGGAGATCTCGCGGATCGAGGAGAAGGCCGCGCAATCCCTGGCCGACCTCTACGGCAACCTGACGCCATGGCAGAAGACTCTGGTGGCGCGCCATCCGCAGCGGCCGCACTTCACCGATTTCATCGGCGGGCTGATTACGGAATTCACGCCGCTCGCCGGCGACCGCAAGTTCGCCGAGGACGAGGCGCTGGTCGGCGGCTTTGGCCGCTTCCGCGGCGAGAGCATTTGTGTGATGGGCCAGGAGAAGGGCGCCAGCACCGACTCCCGCATCAAGCACAATTTCGGCATGGCGCGCCCCGAGGGCTATCGCAAGGCGGTGCGGCTGATGGAGATGGCGGACCGCTTCGGTATTCCCGTGCTGTCGATCGTCGATTCCGCCGGCGCCTATCCCGGCATCGGCGCTGAGGAGCGCGGACAGGCCGAGGCGATTGCACGTTCGACCGACGCCTGCCTTTCGCTTGGCGTGTCGAACATCGCGATCATCACCGGCGAGGGAATGTCCGGCGGCGCTATCGCCATCACTACGGCCAACCGAGTGCTGATGTTCGAACACGCGATCTATAGCGTGATCTCGCCGGAGGCCGCCTCCTCGATCCTGTGGCGCGACGGTACCAAGGCGCAAGAGGCCGCCAACAACATGAAGATCACCGCCCAGGACATGCTGCGATTCGGCGTGGTCGATCAGATCCTCAAGGAGCCGGTCGGGGGCGCGCATCGCGACGCCGCCGCCATGATTGCCAACACGGGCGAGGCCATCGCCCAGGCGCTCAGTGAGTTCAAACAGATGGACGCTGACGCCATCCGCAAGCAGCGGCGGCAGAAATTCCTCGATATCGGCAGAAAGCCGTTCTGACGCAGCGCATTGTCCCGCCCTTATCAAATTCGCTGCCGCATTCTGGCCGCAATTGCGCCGTGGGTCCGGCGTTTAAACTCTGTTGACCATGCCTGAGGCAGCATGGTCCGCGCACGCTACCTCGGCTTGCGACAAAGGGGCCTTTAAGGATAATATTTTACTCAATTGCTTCAGGGCATCGACGCTGGTTTGGGGTGCGAGATTTGCCCGTTGGGTGTGGAGCTTTGCATTGATTCGTCGTTCGTTGGTTCGCGCGCTTATGACGTCTGCCGCGCTGTCGGCAGCTGCGCTTTTGGCCGGCTGCAACAGCGACGAGATTGGTTCGCTTGCCACCAACGCCAAGGCCAACCAGCCCGTCCCGCCCAAGCTGCTCGCGGCGATGATCGAAAAGAACATGGATCTGCAATCGCCGATCCTGGTCCGGCTGTTCAAGCAGGATGCCGAACTGGAAGTCTGGAAGCAGGACCGTACCGGCCGCTTCGCGCTGTTGAAGACCTATCCGATCTGCCGCTGGTCGGGCGATCTCGGACCGAAGGTCCGTGAAGGCGACCGCCAGGCGCCAGAGGGTTTCTATTCGATCACACCGGGGCAGATGAACCCGACGTCGGCCTATTATCTTTCCTTCAACACCGGCTATCCGAATGCCTTTGACCGCTCGCTCGGACGCACCGGCTCGGAGCTGATGGTCCATGGCGACTGCTCGTCGCGCGGCTGTTACGCGATGACCGACGAACAGATTGCGGAAATCTATTCGCTCGGCCGCGAGTCCTTCTTCGGGGGCCAGAAATCATTCCAGTTCCAAGCCTATCCGTTCCACATGACGGCGCTCAACATGGCGCGTCACCGCAACAGCCCGCACATGGCCTTCTGGAAGATGATCAAGGAAGGCAACGATCATTTCGAGGTGACGCGGCAGGAGCCGAAGGTCGACTTCTGCGAGAAGAGATACGTCTTCGACGCAGTGAAGCCGGCGGACGCCAAGCGCGATCCGGTGTTCGAAGCCTCGTCCAAATGCCCGGTCTATGCGATTCCAGACGAAGTCGCCCAAGCCGTGCGCGAAAAGCAGGAAGCCGACCAGGCCGAATACGACAAGCTGGTCGCCAAGGGAACCCCGGTTGCTCAGCTCAACACCGGCATCGACGGCGGCATGCACCGCGTGTTCGCCGCCAGAGTTCCCAACGGCAACACCGGCCTTTCGGAAGCAGGCCCGGGTCCGTCGCTGTTCGCCGCGCCCGAGAGGGCGCCTGGTACCATTCCGGATTCCGTCAACCCGCCGCGCGGGCCTGTGACATCGCCCAGCGAACCATTGACGGCCTCGCTCTCGACTGCATCATCTTCGCCCGCGCGCGTGGCTTCCGCGGCGCCGGCGCAAAGTGGCGAATCGGAAGGCTTCTTCTCGAGCCTTGCGCGCAAGGTCGGCCTTGGCGGTGCGTCGGCTGAGACCACCGCGACCGCGACCCAGCCACCAACGCCGGCCAAGCCGAAGATCGCCGACGCCAAGCCGCCGCGCGCCGACGCAACCAAGTCCGCAAAGACAGAAACCAAACAGACAGAAACCAAACAGGCTTCCGCCAAGCCTGCGCTCAAACCGGCCGCGGCCGAGACCGCTTCTGCCGCCCCTGCCCCGGCTGCAACGCCCGCGGCCCAGCAACCCGCCGCCAGTCTCGTGGCCGGCGCCCAGCCGATCGTGTCGACGAACTCTTTTGACAGCCGTTTCTCGGCGGCCAAGTAAGCCCGCTCCCGAACGACCAATAGCGGACGAGCCGCTGCCTATGCCGCACGCATTGGGGCGATCTGATCGCCTGTAGGGTCTCTCGATGAGAAGCCCAATCCCCCACCACCGCGCGTGAGGGTTGTCTTTCGCGCATGATCCTTCCGCAAAACCCGTTCCCACTTTTTGCGGATCATGCGTTAGTCTTTCCCGAACGAACAAGAATGCCGGGCCATCCCCGCCGATGGTCCGTCAGGAAACGGGAGAAGGCCCATGGCCAAATCGGAAACACCCGGTCTGCACCGCCGTCGATTTCTAAAAGGAGTGGTCGCGGCCGGCGGCGTCACGGTGGCCGCTCCGAAAGACTCCCGCGCACAGGCCTCGCTACCTGCAAAGGGTAGTGCGTCGACACCGACAGCCGCCGCACAGGCCAAGGAGCGCGATCGTCCGCCGGAGCTCGAGCGGCTGACGACGGAGAAGACCGGCTCCGATTTCATGGTCGACGTCTGCAAGACGCTCAACATCGACTACATGGCCTCCTGTCCCGGCTCGACCTTCCGGGCCTTGCAGGAGAGCTTCGTCAATTACGGTGCGAACAAGAAGCCGGAGTGGCTGACCTGCCTGCATGAGGAAGTGTCCGTCGGAATGGCGCATGGCTACGCCAAGGTGGCCGGCAAGCCGATGGCGGCGATCATGCACGGCACCGTCGGCACGCAGCACGCCTCGATGGCGATCTACAACGCCTACTGCGACCGCGTTCCCATGCTGCTGTTCACAGGCAACGCCGGTCCACTCACCGAGCGGCGGCCCGGCGTTGAATGGTTCCACAGCGTGCAGGACGGCGCGGCGACCGTGCGCGACTTCGTCAAGTGGGACGACTATCCGATGTCGTTGCAGCATTTCGCGGAGTCGACCGTGCGCGGCTATGCGCTTTCCTGCGCACAGCCGCCCGGGCCGGTGTTCATCGTCGCCGATGGCAAGCTTCAGGAAGACCCGCTGGAGGAGCGCGAGGCACGCAAGCTCAGGATTCCGCGGCTCACCATGCCGACGCAAACCGCAGGCGATCCGAACGCGCTGCGCGAAGCCGCCAAGATGCTGGTGGCTGCCGAAGCCCCCGTGATCATTGCCGATCGGTATGCGCGCTCGCAAGGCGCGATGGACGATCTGGTGCGGTTGGCCGAGCTGTTGCAGGCGCCGGTGATTGACAACCGCGCGCGCATGAACATGCCGAACACGCATTATCTTTGCCAGTCGGAACGCGCAGGCACCTTGATCGGGCAGGCCGACTGCATCCTCTCGCTCGAGCCGGTCGATCTCTTCGGCCAGCTCAACACCATGCGCGATCAGTTGGAGCGCACGGACTCACCGAAGTTCAAGCCGGGCGTGAAGATCATCAGCATCTCGACGCACGATCTGCTGATGCACGCGAACTACCAGGATTTTCAGCGTTACGTCGGCGCCGACCTCAATATCACGGCGGACGCGCAAACGACGCTGCCTTTCCTGATTGAGGCGGTGCAGCGGGAGACCTCTTCCAGCGGCAAGAACGCCAGCGAGATGCGCGGCGAAAAGCTGCGCCAAGCCTATCATGGCGCGATAGAGCGCGCGCGCACCGAAGCGACATTTGCATGGGACGCAAAGCCGATCTCCACGGCGCGGCTTTACATGGAGCTGTGGGGACAGGTGCAGAAGGAGGACTGGGCGCTGGTTGCCGACGGCGACTTCTCGTCCCGCTGGCCGCACCGGCTGTGGCCGCTGGAAAAGCACTATCGCTTCATTGGCGGTTCGGGCGCTTACGGCGTCGGCTATCAGCCGGTCGCAGCGTTAGGGGCGGCACTCGCCCACCGCGATGCCGGCGGCGGCCGCGTCGTGATCAACGTTTGCGGCGATGGCGAGTTCAACATGGCGCCGCATACGCTGTGGACCGCCGCCCATCACAGCATTCCCTACCTGACGATCATCCAGAACAACCGCGCCTATCATCAGGAGATCATGCACGTGCAGCGGATGGCGAACCGGCACAATCGCGACATCCGCACTGCATCGATCGGCACGACCATCGACGATCCGAACATCGATTACGCCAAAATCGCACTTGGATATGGCGCGCTCGGCATAGGACCGATCGAGGATCCGAACGATCTCGCCGACGCCTTCCGCAAGGGCATTGCCGCCGTGAAAGCCGGTCAGCCCGTGCTTATCGACGTCGTCACGCAGCCGCGCTGAGATGAAAGTCATGAAGCACTCCAGCCTCCCGCTCGTGGCTCTGTTGCTGACGATCGGATCAGCATCGGCCCAACAGGCATCGCAGCCCTCCGCCAACGCCGAGCACGGCAAGACGCTTTACCGACAGACCGGCTGCTATCAATGTCACGGCCTGGCAGGTCAGGGCGCACCGATGACGGGCCCGCGCGTATCACGCACGGAATTTGCGTTCGACGGGTTTCTCAATCAGCTCCGTCATCCTGCCAACCAGATGCCGCCTTACGAGGCGGCCGTGCTCTCGGACCAGGACGCCGCCGACATCTACGCCTATCTGCGGCAGATGCCGGCCCCTCCGGATCCGAACAGCATCCCGCTGCTCAAGGTGGGGCGTTGAGGGTAATTGCTGGGTCGCCCCTCGTCATTGCGAGGAGCCCGCGACAAAATTGCAAGGCAATTTTGCGCTGGAGCGGCGAAGCTATCCAGCCAAGGTTAAGGATTCTGGATTGCTTCGCTTACGCTGGCGATGACGGAATTTATTATACGTGAGAGCCTAGGCTCTCACGTATACTTGCCGTGGCAGTGCTTGTACTTCTTGCCGGAGCCGCACGGGCAATCCTCGTTGCGGCCGACCTTCCCCCAACTCGCCGGATTGTTCGGATCGCGATCGGCGGCGGCTGCCGGCACCAGCGAGGCGTTGGCAAACGCCAATTCATCCTCACCTGTGTTTGGATCGAACTTGTGCGCTTCCATCGCCGGCAGCTCCGGCTGCTGGTTTTCAGGCGGCACGATTTCGACACGCATCAATTGCGCTGTCACGGCCTCGCGCAGATGCGCGATCATGGCTTCGAACAGGCTGAACGCTTCCGACTTGTATTCCTGCAAGGGGTCGCGCTGGCCGTAACCGCGCAGGCCGATCACCTGGCGCAGATGATCGAGCATCACCAGGTGCTCGCGCCAGAGATGGTCGAGCGTCTGCAACAGGATGGTCTTCTCGACGTAGCGCATGACGTCCGGGCCCCACTGGGCCACCTTGGCCGCCATGTGCTGATCGACATGGTTCTCGATCCGGGTCAGGAGCTCTTCGTCGGCGATGCCTTCCTCCTTGGCCCACGCATCGACCGGCAGGTCGACGTCGAGCACCCGCTTGAGCTCTTCCTTGAGGCCGGCGACGTCCCACTGTTCGGCATAGGCATGTTCCGGCACGTGCTTGGTCACGACATCCTCGACGAAGGCGTGGCGCATGTCGGTAACGGTCTCGGCGACGCTCTCGTCCTTCATCAAATCGACGCGCTGATCGAAGATTACCTTGCGCTGGTCGTTCTGGACGTTGTCGAACTTCAGAAGGTTTTTGCGGATGTCGAAGTTGCGGGCTTCGACCTTCTGCTGCGCCTTTTCCAGCGCCTTGTTGATCCAGGGGTGGATGATGGCTTCGCCTTCCTTCAAGCCAAGCCGCGTCAGCATGCTGTCGAGCCGGTCGGAGCCGAAGATCCGCATCAGGTCGTCTTCCAGCGACAGGAAGAATTTTGAGCGGCCAGGATCGCCCTGACGACCCGAGCGGCCGCGAAGCTGGTTGTCGATGCGGCGGGATTCATGGCGTTCGGAGCCGATGATGTAGAGCCCGCCCGGCTTCGTCACCGTTTTCGCCGGCTTCGAACCCTTGGCCGGCTCGATCTCGACGGTTTCCTCAGCCTTCAGCACGATGTCGCGGAAGCGCTCGACGTCGGCCTTGATCTGCTCGATCTTCGCGTTGCGGTCGGCTTCCTCGGCAATCCCTGCGGTCTCGTGCTGGATCCGCATGTCGAGCGAGCCGCCGAGCTTGATGTCGGTGCCGCGGCCGGCCATGTTGGTTGCGATCGTGATCGCGCCGGGAACGCCGGCTTCCGCCACGATATAGGCTTCCTGCTCGTGGAAGCGCGCGTTCAAGACCGCGAACAATTTCGCCGGCTTGCCGGCACGCGCCGCCGCATAAAGCTTGTCCATCGCCTTTTCGTTGCCGAAGTCGATCTGCTTGTAGCCGTTCTTTTTGAGGTATTCGGCGAGCACTTCGGACTTTTCGATCGAGGCGGTGCCGACCAGTACCGGCTGCAATCGCGCATTGGCGCGCTCGATCTCGGAGAGAATCGCGGCGTATTTCTCGTTCTGGGTGCGGTAAACCTCGTCGTCCTCGTCGAGGCGCGCCACCGATACGTTGGTCGGGATTTCCACGACTTCAAGCTTGTAGATGTCGAACAGCTCGTCGGCCTCCGTCGCCGCGGTGCCGGTCATGCCGGACAGTTTGGCGTACATCCGGAAATAATTCTGGAAGGTGATCGAAGCCAGCGTCTGGTTTTCCGGCTGGACCGTCTGATGCTCTTTCGCTTCCAGCGCCTGATGCAGGCCTTCCGAATACCGACGGCCGGGCATCATACGCCCTGTGAACTCGTCGATGATCACGACCTCGTCGTCGCGAACGATGTAATCCTTGTCGCGGGTAAACAGCGTATGCGCGCGCAGCGCCTGGTTGACGTGGTGAACGACCGAGACGTTCTCGACGTCGTAAAGCGATTCACCCTTCAGCTGACCGGCGTCCCGTAACAGCGTTTCCAGCTTCTCCATGCCGGCTTCGGTGAGCGTCACCGTGCGCTGCTTCTCGTCGACGTCGTAATCGCTCTTGTCGAGCTTGGGGAAGAAGGTGTCGATGGTGTTGTAGAAATCCGAACGGTCGTCGAGCGGACCGGAGATGATCAGCGGCGTGCGCGCTTCGTCGATCAGGATCGAGTCGACTTCGTCGACGATCCCATAGAAATGCCCGCGCTGGACCATGTCCTCGAGCCGGTACTTCATGTTGTCGCGCAGATAATCGAAGCCGTATTCGTTGTTGGTGCCGTAGGTAATGTCGCAAGCATAGGCTTCCTTGCGCTCGCTATCATCGAGACCATGCACGATGACGCCCGTGGTCAGTCCGAGGAAGCTGTAGATCTCTCCCATCCAGGAAGAGTCACGCCGGGCGAGATAGTCGTTGACGGTCACGACATGGACGCCCTTGCCGGCGAGCGCATTGAGATAGACCGGAAGCGTCGCCACCAGCGTCTTGCCTTCGCCGGTTTTCATTTCGGCGATGTCGCCTTCGTGGAGCACCATGCCGCCGATCAGCTGGACGTCGAAATGCCGCTGGCCCAGCGTGCGCTTGGCCGCCTCCCGCACCGTGGCAAAAGCCGGGACCAGGATGTCGTCGAGCGTTTTGCCCTCTGCGAGTTCTTTGCGGAATTCCGCGGTGCGCGCTTTCAGTGCTTCGTCGGAAAGCGCCGCCACTTCCGGCTCCAGCGCGTTGATGGCATCGACGCGGCCCTGGTATCCCTTGACCCGGCGATCATTTGCGGAACCGAAAAACTTGCGGGCGAGCGCGCCGATCATGCCAACTTCCTGTCTTAGCGTCCGGCAATGTTGCCGCGAGATCAAACTGCCAATCAACTCATCGTGACGCGCCAGAACCGGCCATAACCGGGTCGTCTGTCGAATAAGTGGGAGTTCGGCAATCCGGGGGTCAACTGCCAAAACGCTACAAAATTGGCGCTATCGCCGTTGACTTAGGTTTGGCAGAGATATGGCTGGCTCAAAGGCTTGTCAACGCCGCCAAGGCCCTCGATCGGGGGACCTTGCGGAACGCGATAGCCCGGTTCATCCCGGGGGCGTCGGACCGTCACTTGGCGCTCCGGATGGGCGTTTACCTTCAGGACCGTCAGAGCACCTTACGCGACCACATAGCGAGCTGACCGCGGGGCCTCCGCTAGGCCCCGCCTTTCGGCAATTTCATCATTTTGACAGACTTTTCGCGTTGCCAAGGCCGCTCGATTGGGCGAGTGTCGCGCGGCTTTGGAGCATGGTCCGGATAACTGCAAACCGGTTTTCCGAAAGACCATGCTTGATCGATAAAAGGGCCCCGCCACAACAGCCGTACGGCTTTCGAGATAAGGATTTTCCATGACTACTTTGTCGTCAGACGCGAAATGTGGTGCGCACGTCCGCTTTGCCGCCGCAGCGAGCGTACTTGCGATTGCCCTGTTCGCGAGCCTGCCACTCCGCGCAGAGGATGCCAATCCGGTACTGGTGAAAGTGAACGGCGCTGAAATCCGCCAGAGCGACGTCGCGCTCGCCGAGGAAGAACTTGGGCCGAGCCTGGCGCAGATGGATCCCGCGACCAAGAAAGAAAACGTCCTGGCCTTCCTGATCGACATGAAGATCGTCGCCAAGGCGGCCGAAGACAAGAAGATCGAAGATCGTCCGGACTTCAAATCCCGTCTCGCTTTCGCCCGCAACCGCCTCTTGATGGACAATCTGCTGGCCGTGGAAGGCAAAGCGGCGACCACCAACGAAGCCATGAAGAAGGTTTACGACGAGGCCGCCAAACAGATCGAAGGCGAGCAGGAAGTGCATGCACGGCACATCCTGGTCGAGACCGAAGACGAGGCCAAGGCGATCGAAGCTGAATTGAAGAAGGGCGCCGATTTCGCCGAGCTCGCCAAGAAGAAATCGAAGGATCCGGGCGCGGCCGACGGCGGCGATCTCGGCTTCTTCACCAAGGATCAGATGGTGCCGGAATTCTCGACCGTCGCTTTCGCACTCGAGCCCGGCAAGATTTCGGATCCGGTGAAGTCGCAATTCGGCTGGCACATCATCAAGGTCGAGGAAAAGCGCAACCGCAAGGCGCCCGACTTCGAACAGGTCAAGGCCCAGATCGAGACCTACGTGACCCGCAAGGCGCAGGCCGAATACGTCGCCAAGCTTCGCGAAAGCGCGAAAGTCGAGCGCATGGACCAGGCCGCCAATACGCCGCCTTCGGCTCCCGATGCCGCCAAGCCGGCGGACTCGAAGATGGCGCCGGCCAAAAAGTAAATCGACTTCGCTCTTCCCTTCCCTCTCCCCTTGTGGGAGAGGGTGCCGAGCGCAACAAGCGCGAGGCGGGTGAGGGGTTAGCTCGTCTACAGCTTTTGCTTTAGTTTCATTTTAGATAGACCCCTCACCCGGCTCGATCTCGCTGACGCTCGTTCTCGCCATCCTCTCCCACAAAGGAAGAGGGTAAGATCAAGTCGGGTAATCCAAATGTCCTCTTCCGTTTCTCCCCTCGCCCCCACGGACGTTCCGGAGATGCCCGTCATTCCGGGCGTCAAGCTCGCGACCGCGGCTGCCGGTATCCGCTACAAGGGCCGCACCGATGTGCTGCTTGCGATTTTGGACAAAGGCACGACAGTCGCCGGCGTCTTCACCCGCTCGAAATGTCCCTCGGCGCCGGTCGAATGGTGCCGCGCCAGGCTCGGCGGCGGCAAGTCTTCCAAGTCAGGGCTAGCCCGCGCGCTTGTGGTCAATTCCGGCAACGCCAATGCCTTCACCGGAAAGACCGGCCGTCAATCGACGGCACTGACGGCTTCGATCGCAGCGAAAGCGGTCGGCTGCCAGCCCGCCGAGGTATTTCTCGCGTCCACCGGCGTGATCGGTGAGCCGCTCGATGCCACTAAGTTCGACGGCGTGCTGGGTAGCCTCGCCACGCAGACCGCACCGGCAAGCTGGATGGATGCGGCGCGTGCGATCATGACCACCGATACTTTTCCGAAGGTTGCGACCGCGACCGTCAAGCTCGGCAAGGCCAAGGTAACGATCAACGGCATGGCCAAGGGCGCGGGCATGATCGCACCCGATATGGCGACCATGCTGTCCTTTGTCTTTACCGACGCGCCGATCTCCGCGAGCGCCTTGCAGTCGCTCTTGAAGGCGGGGGTCGAAGACAGTTTCAATGCCGTCACCATCGATGGCGACACCTCGACATCGGACACGCTGCTCGCTTTTGCGACCGGCACCGCGGCTGAACAAGGCGCACCCAAGATCGGCCGCGCCAGCGACCCGCGCCTGAAGGCTTTTGTGAAGGCCTTTCACGCCGTGCTGGCCGATCTCGCCGAGCAGGTCGCACGCGACGGCGAAGGCGCGCGCAAGCTGGTCGAGATAACAGTCGAGGGCGCGACGTCGAAAGCTTCAGCGCGCAAAATCGCGATGTCGATCGCCAACTCGCCGCTGGTCAAGACCGCGATCGCTGGTGAAGACGCCAATTGGGGTCGCGTCGTGATGGCGGTCGGCAAGGCCGGCGAACCGGCCGATCGCGACAGGCTTTCGATTTCGTTCAACGGCATCCGCGTCGCACAGCGTGGTGCGCGCGATCCCTCTTACGACGAGGCGGAAGTCTCAAACGCGATGAAGCAGCCGAAGATCCGGATCAAGGTTGCGCTCGGCCTCGGCAAGGGCCGCGACCGCGTGCTGACCTGCGATCTCACCAAGGAATACATCGCCATCAATGGCGATTACCGTTCGTGAAGGCAGCGGCCGGCTAACCTGCCGGGGGGTTGAAGACCATGGGGCGACCTACGCAGCCGCCCTGTCGGCGTGACGATCTGCACTGAACGTCAAAATAACAGCCACGTCCCCATTGTTCCGCGCGCGCATCGACGGTGCGCGGCCAGATCTGCGGCGCTGCCTCAATGCAACGATCGTGCGTTGAGCCTTCTCGTCGGTCGCGTGTTGTCGCACTCACCGGTAATATGGAGAGGCCGCCTTTTTCAGGCTGATTCATGATTAACGATTTTCACAACAGGCGATGCGGCATTTGGGAACCTCGCGTAAGCAAAGTTTAAATAAGTCCTAGCAGAGTCATGCGGCTATTTGCGAACCGCCAAAGGACTCATTCCCAATGCCGAAGCTTCGAGTTGCCAATTGCCTGACGAGGCTCATCTCGCGCTTTGTTATCAGCCGGGAGGCCAACGTCGCCGTCATGACCGCGATCGTGATGGTCCCGACGATCTATCTGCTGGGCATGGCGATGGATTTCACGCAGGCCTTGCGCCACCGGGCACAGTTGGACGCGGCGACCGACGCGGCCGCCATCGCGGCTGTCAGGCCCGCGATGCTGATGCAATCCGATGCCGTTGCCCAGGCGACCGCTGCGGCTGTGTTCGCAACGACCGCGAACAGTATCAAGGGCGCCCTGACACCTTCCACGGCCCCGACGCCGACGATCAGTATCGTCGATAGCGGACTCCAGCGCACCGTCACGGTTTCATACAACGCCGCATCCACCAATAATTTTCCGATCTTGCTCGGCAGCGCGACCTGGCCGATCAGCGGCTCGTCGACGGCGAAGGCGGCGAGCGCGCCGAACATGAATTTCTATCTGCTGATGGATGACTCGCCGTCCATGGGGATCGGCGCGACCACGACCGACATCACCAATCTTATCGCGGCCACCGCTCCCTCAAAGCAGCCAGCATCATCTTCGCAGAATTGCGGCTTCGCCTGTCATGAAACCAATATCTCTCACGACGGCGGGACCCAGGACAACCTCGCGATCGCGCGCAACAACAATATCACTCTGCGGATCGATCTCGTGACGAATGCGGTCAACCAGTTGCTCAATACATGGACGAACTGCCCGCAGACGGGCGTGTCGGGCGGGGTCATGCAGTGCATGTCGGCCCTGAACAACACCACCTACAAAGCGGCCCTCTATACGTTCGACGTGGGCCTGAACACACTGGCAACGCTGACCACCCCGACGACTGCCGGGACCCAGGTTAACAATATCGCGCTAATGCCGGTCCTCTATCAGAATTGCGTCTTTGCCGGCTGCTCTTCCTCTAGTACGACCAATCCCAACACCGACTTCGGCACCGATATCGCCGGCGCGCTCACCAGCCTCAACGCCATCATGCCCACCCCCGGCCTTGGCAGCAATTCGGCAGGAGATACGCCGCAGGAGGTGGTGTTCCTTGTCACCGACGGTGTCGAGGACAAGATCGCCACGAGTTGTCCCAACGCAACCTTTACCGGCCGGCGCTGCCAGCAGCCGCTCGACACGACGGCGTGCACGACCATCAAGAACCGCGGCATCAAAATCGCGATCCTCTACACGGAGTATCTGCAACTTAAAACTCCGAACGTCCCGGTGACCGACTCCTGGTACATGAGTTGGGTAGACCCGTACGACACTCCGACATCCTCGACCGGCAAGATCGCGCTAAATCTGCAAGCGTGCGCCTCGCCTGGCTTCTTCTCCGACGTTCAAACCGGCGGCAACATCACGCAGGCGCTGACGGACCTGTTCATCAAGGTCGCCTCAAGCACCGCCAGCCTCACGCAGTAAGAAAGCCATGGCCGAAATGAAGATCGAACCAGGAAGAACAAGGCGCGGTCGCCTTCGTGCCTTCATCAGGGACAAACGGGGCGTCACGGCCGTTGAGTTCGCACTCATCGCCGCACCATTTCTTGCGCTTCTGGTTGCCATCATCCAGACGTTTCTGGTCTTCTTCGCGCAGGAACTGCTCGAATCGGCGGTGATGCAAGCAAGCCGCCAGATCATGACCGGGCAGACGCAGGCACAGACGTCGGGCGAAAACAACGCTCTGGCAATGGCTGCGTTTCACCAGACCGTCTGCAACAACGTCTCGGTTCTTTTCAATTGCACTGGTTTGATGGTCGATGTGGAGGTCGCCACTTCGTGGTCGGCAGCAAATACGGCTGCGCCGGTTTTGACCTACAACGGCTCGGGGCAAGTCACGAATGCCTGGCAATTCAACCCCGGTAACGCGGGCGATATCGTCATCGTCAAAGTGATCTATCTGTGGCCGGTCTTCCTGGGACCTCTCGGTTTCAATCTGTCAAATCAAGCCAACGGCACCCGGATGATCATGGCGACTGCCGCATTCCAGAATGAGCCTGCGTCCTAAAAGGGGCAACCTATGACCAGCCTGTCATCTCGCGCGCGAAGACTATGGATCGACGACAAGGCCGTGGCCGCGGTTGAGTTCGCCATGGTCGTGCCGTTCATGTTGCTGCTTTACGTTGGCGGCGTCGAACTCGGAAACGGGATGGCGATCAACGTCAAGGTCACCGCGACCGCGCACTCTGTTGCAGATATGGTTTCACAGAACACGCAGCTCACAACGGCCCAGATGCAGAACATTCTCGGCGCTTCGGCAGCGATCCTCGCGCCGTACGCGACGACCGGCAGCAGCGGCAACTCGCTGGTCACCGTCACGGTGTCCGAAATCTCCGCCGATACTAATGGCAACCTGACCCTTCGATGGAGCCAGTCGTACGACGGAACAAGCTTTGGAGCGGGGAGGACCAGTTTGGGAGCAAATGGGGTCTACGCAGCCGTAACATTGCCCCCATCGCTCAACGGAACGGCGGGCAATGCGAACAATCCCAACAGCCAAAACGACAATGTTTCCTTCATCGTGGGTGAGGCGACGTATGCCTACACGCCCAATCTCGGTTATACCATCAGCGGGACCGTGACGCTTGCGGACAGCTTTTACGTGTTCCCGCGCTGCTCGACGAACAGCCCCGCCAACTCGGGCGGCCCGGCGTACTATGACATCAAGTACCCTGTGGCGACGAACTGCACCTGCATACAGCACTTGCAACAAAAGACCTGTTAGCTCCCGGCGCGGCAGCGATACGTTGCGCCCGCCCGGCGGACATGTTTGAAATCCGCCTCAAGCGGAGCAAGACATGGCTGACTTCAAACTGACCCTCGTCGTCGCCTGTGCGCTCGTCGACCCCGACAAGCGCGTGCTGATCGCACAGCGGCCGCCAGGCAAGGCGCTCGCGGGCCTCTGGGAATTTCCAGGCGGCAAGCTGGAGCCCGGCGAACGGCCGGAAGCCACGCTCATTCGTGAACTCCACGAGGAAATCGGCATCACCGTGCAGGAGGCATGCCTCGCGCCGCTGACCTTTGCGAGCCACGCCTATGACGACTTCCACCTGTTAATGCCGCTTTATATTTGCCGGCGCTGGGATGGCCAGGTGGTCGCACGCGAGGGTCAAAACCTCGCCTGGGTTCGCGTCAACAAGTTGCGCGACTACGAAATGCCGCCCGCCGACATTCCGCTGATCCCGCATCTGATCGATCTGTTGATGTGAAGGACAGTCCTCAGCCTAAGGAGGCGATTCGCGCGTCTCGAAGAATGGCCGCGAGCCGGGCCTGTTAGGCTAGTGCATTTCGCGATTGAAGTTCTATTCGGCTGACGAGCTTCGCCTCACTGCATCGGCAAGGCTCACTTTCGCCGATCCCGGCTTGAGCGGCTTTGGCTGACTTTCATGCGGCGCCCAGCCCGACAGCCAGATGATGTCAAAGGTAGCGCGGATGCGGCCGTCGGGATCGGCAAAGCGCTCGCCGTAGATTTTCGCCATCCGCAACATCGTGGCGCGGCGGGTCGGCGTTCGCCGCCTTTCAACCAGTATATTGGTCGCAGCCATTCGCCGCAAATCATGCATCAGGCCGAACGCGCTGTCGTAGCGTACGACGATGCGGTCGACATCGGTAACCGGAAGCGCGAGACCAGCGCGCTGCAATAGCGCGCCGGCGTCGCGCAGATCGGCGAACGGCAAAACCCGCGGCGATATCCCGCCTTCCAGTTCGGATTCCGCCGCCGCAAACGACTGCCGCAATTCGGTAAGCGTATCGCCACCGATCATGGCCGCCAACAGCAATCCGTCCGGACGCAGCGCGCGGCGGATTTGCGCAAGCACGCCGGGCAGATCGTTGACGAATTGAAAGGCGAGCGCGGAAATCACGAGGTCAAGAGATTCCGCTGCAAGGGCAAGCGGCTCGGATTCCCGCGTGGGCAGATCAATCCGCGCATAGCGATCGAAACGTCCCGCAAGTGCGCGGGCAACTTGATCGTCCGCGGTTCCAACCTCAGCAACGTTTTGGAAATTTCGCAGGACGGCGCTGAGCCGCTCCGCCATGTCCTCGGTGACGCGTTCCAGCAGAAAGGTCGCGGGCCCCAGCCTTTGCGCGCGGTCCCGGCGGCTGCGTAACAATTCGCGGTCAAACAGGGTGGGTGCGGCGGCCGCCTCGATAACCATGCCGGTTGGTACGCCCACGATTCTGGGCTGACAACAAGCCTTTTCTTGGTATAAATAGACTCTGAAAAGATACTTTTCAGTAACCTTGTTAAGGGCTAGCGTTTTTCATGGCCACAGAAAAAGCCGAAACCGACCGCGTTCCAGTCACCCTGGCCCTCTCGACCATCACTTATCTCGAAAAGCTGGTCAGGCAGGGAACCCACGGGACAAGCGTGCCGGGCGTCGCGAAAACCCTGATCGAGGAAGGTATTCGTCTCGCGATCAAGGACGGGCTGCTTTCGATCCGCGACAACGGCAAG
Organism: uncultured Alphaproteobacteria bacterium; assembly: GCA_963824305.1. Classification (GTDB taxonomy): domain Bacteria; phylum Pseudomonadota; class Alphaproteobacteria; order Rhizobiales; family Xanthobacteraceae; genus Bradyrhizobium. Next base: position 1,194,513 of record CAWGOW010000005.1, on the reverse strand, counting down.
ACGCCGTAGGGCCGCGATCGGGGGCGGATCGGCATCTGTGAGGCCTATGGGGAGCCGGGGTGACGGCTCATGCTTTGGGACTTTCAAATGCCGGACAACACCTGGACTACCGAGCGCATCGAACTCCTCAAAGGCCATTTCGCGGCAGGGCTCTCGTGCCGTCAGATCGCCAACGAAATCGGAGTGAGCCGCAACGCCGTGATCGGCAAGCTTTCCCGCCTCAACCTGACCCGTGAAAAGAAGCCGACCATGCGGCGGGCCGGCGAGAAGACGGGTCGCCCGCGCTCCGTGCCGCGGCTGCAATACCGCATTCTCCGAAATCTCTTCGCCGAAGTGCCGATGGCGGATGAGGGGGAGCAGGCGATCGAGAGCGAACAACACTGCTCGCTGCTCGAACTGAGCGAGGAACGATGCCGCTGGCCGATCAACAGCCCCGGCGAAGAAGGTTTCTGCTTCTGCGGCAACCAACCGCTCGGCGGGCTGCCCTATTGCGCCGGTCACAGCCGGCTTGCTTACCAGCCCGGCTCTCGTCAGCGTGCCGCGCGAGGGTGATCAATAACTAGATCGACGTCACCGTCCAGCCGATGAAGACATGCGTGGCCCGCCAGAACCAGGTCTCACCGTCGCGGGCCGCTTGCAGGCTGAAAGGCCGCTTATTCCAGTTGGGATCGTGCAGGAATCGAATGTTCTCGATCCTGAAATCGGACTGACGCGCTTTCCATTCGATCACCCAGGCGAGATGCGCTTCCTCGAGCTGCTGCCGAAGCTTGGAAACTTCGACCTGGTACGGATAAGGAATAATCGTCGTGAACATGGCGATCCGGCTTCATGGTCAGATCAATGCAACGGCAACGACAAGCAGCTTGGCGATCGATCGTGGCGTTGGCAAGATCACGATATATCCGTTCATCCGCTGCCGGGCGCCTCCTTGCCGCTTGAGCGCAGGCAGGCCGGACGCTATTTTCCGGCCATGGACGCCGAGCCCACCCGCTCCATCTCGTCGCATCTTTTCGGCGCGCTTGCCGCGTGCCGCGATGCGTGGTCGCACGCGGCCAAGATTACACTCGATGTCGCGCTGCCGACATTGTGCGTGGCCTGTCGCGAGCCGGTCGAGGGCGAAGGCGTCTGCGCCAGTTGCTGGGCCAAATTGTCTTTCATCGAACCGCCGTTCTGCCCGAGGCTCGGCATTCCCTTTGTTTACGATCCCGGACCCGACATGCTCTCGATGGAGGCGATCGCCAATCCACCGGCCTATGCGCGGGCCCGCGCGGCGGTGCGCTATGACGACGTCGCGCGAACGTTGGTGCATGCCTTGAAATATCAGGACCGCACGGATTTGGCCCCGGCGATGGGCCGCTGGATGGCACGGGCTGGACGCGAACTCCTCAACGAGGCGGACGTAATAGTTCCCGTACCGCTACACTGGCGCCGCGGCTGGAGCCGCCGCTACAATCAATCGGGCGCGCTGGCGCGCATCATCGCGCAGCAGACCGGCGTTGCGGTCGCCGCCGAGGCGTTGCGCCGGATCCGTCCCACTGAACAACAAATCGGCCTGTCGCGGCCGCAACGGGCCAGCAACGTGCAGGGTGCATTCAAGGTCGCGCCCGATCGCCAGCATTTCATCGCCGGCCGACGCGTGGCCCTGATCGATGACGTGCTGACATCGGGGGCAACGGTAGATGCCTGCGCACGCGCACTTTTGCGTGCGAAAGCCACAGCCGTCGACGTGCTGGTCTTTGCCCGGGTTGTGGACGGCCACCGAACTCCCATATAATCGGCCATCCCTGCTGGAAAGCGCCTCATGTCTGCTGCGATCGAAATCTACACCCGCCCAGGCTGCGGTTATTGTACCGCGGCCAAGCAATTGCTGACGCGCAAAAAAGTCGCCTTCACCGAGCTGAGCGTAGCGACTGATCCCGCCTATCGCGAGCAGATGTACGACCGCGCCGGCGCCGGCACGACCTTTCCGCAGATTTTCATCGGCCAGACCCATGTCGGCGGCTGCGATGAACTCTACGCGCTCGATCGCGCGGGCAAGCTTGACGCCATGCTCGCGGGCGAAAAGGCCGCCTCATGAGCGGCGATCGTACTTTCACCGCTGCCATGGTGCAGATGCGCACGGGCCTGCTGCCCGAGCAGAGCCTCGAACAAGGCGTCAAGCTGATCCGTCAGGCGGCGGCCCAGGGCGCCGACTATGTACAGACGCCCGAAGTCAGCAACATGATGCAGCTCAACCGCAAGGCGCTGTTCGAGCATCTCGCCGACGAGACGGACGATCTTTCGCTGAAGGCCTACCGCGCGCTGGCGGGCGAGTTGAAAATCCATCTGCATATCGGCTCGCTGGCGCTGCGCGCATCGAGCGAGCGTGCCGTCAATCGCTCGTTCCTGATCGGACCCGATGGTCAGGTGATCGCGAGCTACGACAAGATCCACATGTTCGACATCGATCTGCCGGGCGGCGAAAGCTATCGCGAATCCGCCAACTATCAGCCTGGCGAGACCGCTGTGATTGCCGACCTGCCCTGGGGACGCATCGGGCTTACGATCTGCTACGACGTCCGTTTCCCCGCGCTCTATCGCGCGCTTGCCGAAAGCGGCGCTTCGTTCCTCACGGTGCCTTCCGCCTTCACGCGAAAAACCGGCGAGGCCCATTGGCATACGCTGCTGCGCGCCCGCGCCATCGAAAACGGCTGCTTCGTATTCGCGGCAGCCCAGGCCGGCCTGCACGAGAACAAGCGCGAGACCTTCGGTCATTCGCTGATCGTCGCGCCCTGGGGCGAGGTGCTGGCCGAAGGCGGCGTCGAACCCGGGGTCTTCATGGCGAAAATCGACCCGGCGCTGGTCGAGACGGCGCGCACGACCGTGCCGTCGCTGCAACATGGCCGGCGTTTTTCCATCGCCGATCCGAAATCGGGCCCTGATTATCTCCATGTTGTACGGGGATCGGCGGGATCGGCATGATCCACTACAATTTGCGCTGCAAAAAGGGACACGCCTTCGAAAGCTGGTTCCAGAGTTCGTCTGCTTACGAACAGCAGGAGCGGCGCAAGCTGGTGAACTGCCCGGTTTGCGGCTCGACCGACGTCGAACGCGCCATCATGGCTCCGCAGATCGTGAGCAGGAAGGGCCGCGACAGCGGGCCCTCAAGTTCGTCGTCTGAGCCAGCAAGCGCCCCGGCGCCAGCCGCCGAAGCGAGCCCGCCTGCTTCATCGACGCCGCTACTGATGGCACAGGAGCGCGAGCTTCGCGCCAAGCTCAAGGAATTGCGCGACCATATCGTCAAGAACGCCGACAATGTCGGCGAGCGCTTTCCGAACGAAGCCCGCAAGATGCATTATGGCGATATCGAGCATCGCCCGATCTATGGCGAAGCCTCACCAGATGAGGCTCGCGCGTTGATCGATGAAGGTGTCGAGGTCATGCCGGTCCCGACGCTGCCAGACGACCGGAATTGACGCCTCGCGCGTCGGATTCCTAGAATGCCACCAACAGCCCGACCCCGACCACGATCAGCGCGATGCCAAACAGTTCGCGCACCGAAAGCGGCTGCTTGAAGGAATAATACGCGACGCCCTGCGCAAACAGAACTTCCACCAGCGCCAGCGTGCGCACATTGGCAGCCGCCGTCAGCGCAAACGCCAAAAACCAGAATTGCGAAGCGAATGCGCCCATGAATCCCGCCAGCAGCGACGGCTTCCACAGCCTGAGAATATCCCTGAGCACCTTGGGCGCGCGCGCCAAGAGATAGATGGTCAGAATCAGCGTCTGTACGAACAGGCCGAACACCAGCGTGTAAGTCGCCGCTGTCACGAACGACGTCCCCTGGATCGTGATGATGGCGCCGCGATAACCGTTGGCCGAGAGCGCGAAGGCCGCGGCTGAAACAAGCCCGATCACGGTCGGCCGCCAGTCGGAAAAGCCTTTTTCACCGCCCGGCCGCAGCGCGGTGACGACCACGCCCACAGTCGCAATCACGATCGCGATCACCTTTGAGGCCGTCAAATGATCGCCGAGGAAGACGAAGCCGAAGATCGCGGTCTGGATCGCCTCGGTCTTGATATAGGCCGTCGTTACGACAAAGGACCGATCGTTCATCGCAACCAGCATCAGCCCGGTCGCGACGATCTGGCACAGCGCGCCGAGGAATAGCCACGGCCAGAACGCCGGTGTTGGCGACGGCATGGCGTCGCCGGTGAAGACCAGAACGCCGGCGAAGAACAGGATCGCGAAGGGAAAACCGAACAGAAAACGAATATTGGTGGCGCCCCAGGTGCCGAGCGGCCCGGTCAGTTGCCGCTGCATGGCGTTGCGCGCCACCTGAGCCGCCGCAGCGGTGACGGTGAAAGGAATCCAGAGCGAGGCTATGGTGAACATCAGGGGAATGCAGGAACGGGAAAAACGGAAATCAGATCATGCCTTCCGCGATCATCATGTAGTTCACGTCCATATCGGACGACAAACTCCACCGATCGGCAAAGGGGCTGTAGACTACTCCGGTCTGCTCGGAGATTGTTAGCCGGTTATCGAGAAGGTGCCGTGCGAGTTCGTCGGGGGTGACGAACTTCTCCCACTGATGGGTGCCGCGCGGCAGCCAGCGCAGGACATATTCCGCACCGACGATGGCGAGCGCGAAGCTTTTCCAGTTGCGATTGAGGGTGGACACCACCATCAGGCCGCCTGGCTTGAGCATCGCGGCGCAACGGCCGATGAACATGCCGACGTCGCTGACGTGTTCGACCACTTCCATCGCCAGCACGATGTCGAAACGCTCGCGCACATCCATTTCCTCGGCTGTGGTGCAGCGATAATCGATTGATAGATGGCCACGGTCGGCATGCAGCCTTGCAGCCGCGATATTGCTGGCGGACGGATCGACCCCGATCACCTGCGCCCCCAACCGCGTCAACGGCTCGCACAACAGGCCCGCGCCGCATCCGATGTCGAGGACGCGCAGGCCCGAAAGACAGTTGAGACTTTTGATATTGCGGTCGAACTTGCGGCACCCAGCGTCGCGAATGTAGGTGAGCCGCAGCGGATTGATCTTGTGCAGCGGGGCCATCTTGCCCTTGGGGTCCCACCACTGCTCCGACAATTTCGAGAACTTTTCGATCTCGGCCGGGTCGACGGTAGATGCAGCGGAGGCGGGAGGGTTCGATTGCATGGCCATGACGCGCACCCGTCCCTAATGCGCGGTGATGGCGCTGCGAAACGCCAATGGCGACGCAATCGTTTTGATGACCTGTGGCGGCACCTCTCCCATGCCCACGATGGAGACATTGCCAAAGTTGAGGAGACGGCCCGCGATACTCTGGTCCACTTCGACGCTTGCGATCTTGTCGAGCGATATCTCGAAGGTATGACGGTTGATAAAGCCAGTCTTGTGCACCACCCGCCGATCGGTGACATCGGTCTCGGTGGTGAACCGGTGGAACCAGCCTCTGACCATGAAATACAGCGCCACAACGGCAATCACCGCGGCCGCAGGCAAGCCCACCAGTGCAATTGGCGGGAAAGCCACGGCGCCGACAAGGAGCGCCAGCGCCACGATCCAGGCCACGATCGCCGGCAGATAGAAGATCCAGTGCGCATTGGTCGAATACAGCACTTTTTCGCCCGGCTGCAGGATCTCGTCGATATAACGCCCCATATAAACAGCCTCAATTAGCTTAAAACGCGATGGGTTTCCCCGAGGGAAGGAACCGGACTTGCCCCCGACCGCGCCGCTAGGTATACGCGCCTTTCAAGCCGGGCGCTCGCGAACGTTTTGCGCCGGCTACATTAATTGTCCGAAGAGGAAATCACCAGTGCGGCGAATTTGAAGCTCCTGCGGCGTCACGGCCCGGCCCGTGACAGGAGCGCCAAATTCAAAGCCGCACTGGAATCAATATCTTGCTAGAGCTCCTTTGATACCGAAGTTCGCATCAGAGGTCGCCGTTACAGTTTTGCGAACTTCGGTATCGGAGCTCTAGTTCGTCATGGGTCGCCTCGTGATGAAATTCGGCGGCACATCGGTCGCCAACATCGAACGCATCCGCAACGTCGCGCGTCACGTCAAGCGCGAGGTCGATGCGGGCCACGACGTCGCCGTCATCGTCTCGGCGATGTCCGGCAAGACCAATGAATTGGTGGAATGGTGTCGCGAAACCTCGCCGATGCACGACGCGCGCGAATATGACGCGATAGTGGCCTCCGGCGAGCAGGTCACAGCGGGCCTGTTGGCCATTGCGCTACAGGCGATCGGCATTCAGGCGCGTTCCTGGCAGGGCTGGCAGCTTCCAATCAAAACAAGCGACGCTCACGCCTCGGCGCGTATTCTCGATATCGACGGCAGCGAGTTGCTCAGCCGTTTCAAGGAGCGCAAAGAGGTCGCGGTCATCGCCGGCTTCCAGGGAATCAACCCGCAGACCAGCCGCATTACGACGCTCGGGCGCGGCGGCTCCGATACGTCCGCCGTGGCGGTCGCTGCCGCCATCGGTGCCGATCGTTGCGATATCTATACCGACGTCGATGGCGTCTACACGACCGACCCGCGGGTGGTGCCGAAAGCCCGCCGGCTCGACCGGATCGCTTTCGAAGACATGCTCGAACTGGCTTCGCTCGGCGCCAAGGTGCTTCAGGTTCGTTCGGTGGAACTCGGCATGGTGCACAACATGCCGATCTTCGTCCGCTCCAGTTTCGACAAGCCCGAGGATATCGACCCGCACGCCAACCAGCCGCCGGGCACGCTGATCTGCAGCGAGGAGCAAATCATGGAAAGCCACGTCGTCACCGGTATCGCCTTTTCCAAGGACGAGGCGCAGATTTCCATTCGCCAGATCGAAGACAAGCCGGGCGTTGCGGCCTCGATCTTCGGCCCGCTGGCCGACGCCAACATCAACGTCGACATGATCGTCCAGAATGTTTCGGAAGACGGCAAGACCACCGATCTGACTTTCACGGTCCCGGCTTCCGACTATGCGCGCGCCCGCGACACCATCGCCGCGGCCAAGGCCAAGATCGGCTATGCCCGGCTCGACACCGCCACCGACGTCGCCAAAGTCTCGGTGATCGGAAGCGGCATGCGCAGCCACGCCGGCGTCGCCGCCAAGGCGTTTGCGGCGCTGGCGGCCCGCAATATCAACATCCGCGCCATCACCACCTCGGAAATCAAGTTTTCGGTGCTGATCGACACCGCCTATACCGAGCTTGCGGTGCGCACGCTGCACACGCTCTACGGCCTCGATCAAGTTTAGAAACAATTTCTCTTAGCGGCTGCAACATAGATTGGCCGCCGCGGCGCCAGTTGGCTTTGGTTCTAACATTCGCAAGAGTGCCCGCTGAGAAGGGATGCGAACTTCGGAATCGGGACACTGGCAGGCCTTTTGCTTGGCAAAACAAGGCTCGATTCGGTATACGGCCTGAATGAGCCGATTGTGAACTGTGCCACTGTTTTGGCGGTGTGATTCGGCCGATGTCTTGCGATATCTGAGGCCTGCGGCACCGCCGAATGAATAAAATTGTTGCGTTCTGAATTTAACGCCAGCTCCCGGCCGCCCGGCGGGCTGACTTGGTGGGAGAGGGTTTGAGCCAATGCGAAGCGCGTCGGGAGGCCCCCGCGTCCTGTTGAGACGGCTTCGCGAAACCATGGCGGAGCAGGTCAGCGCGCAGGAGCGCCTGGACAAGATCGTCGTGCTGATTGCCGCCAACATGGTGGCGGAGGTGTGCTCGGTCTACGTCCTGCGGGTCGACAATACGCTCGAACTCTACGCTACCGAGGGTCTGAACCGCGACGCCGTGCACCGCACGGTGCTGAGCGCGCATGAAGGCCTGGTCGGCCTCGTCGCCAGCGAGGCCACGCCGCTCAACCTCAACGACGCGCAGAGCCACCCCGCCTTCTCGTTCCGCCCGGAGACCGGCGAAGAAATTTATCACTCCTTCCTCGGCGTGCCGATCCTGCGCGCCGGCAATACGCTCGGCGTGCTGGTGGTGCAGAACCGCGCCAAGCGCACCTATGTCGAGGAGGAGGTCGAGGCGCTCCAGACCACGGCGATGGTGCTGGCGGAGATGATCGCCTCCGGCGAACTGTCGTCGTTGGCACAGCCGGGCGCCGAACCCGCCGCGCGACATTCGGTGCACAAGGTCGGCGCGATCCTCTCCGACGGCATCGCGCTCGGACATGTCGTGCTGCACGAGCCGCGCGTCGTCATCACCAATTACATTGCCGAAGACCTGCCAAAGGAAATCAAGCGGCTGGATGCGGCGTTGGCCAAATTGCGCGCCGACCTCGACCGCATGCTGGAACGCGGCGACGTCGCCGACGGCGGCGAGCATCGCGACGTACTCGAAGCCTACCGGATGTTCGCCAACGATCACGGCTGGTCGCACAAGCTGCACGAGGCGGTCGCTACCGGCCTCACTGCAGAAGCCGCGGTCGAACGCGTACAGTCCGATACCCGTGCGCGCATGCTGCGCTCCACCGATCCATATTTGCGCGACCGGCTACATGACCTCGAAGACCTCGGCCACCGCCTGATGCGGCAACTGGTCGGACAGGATCACGCGCCCTCGCGTGAGCAGTTGCCCGACAACGCCATCCTGATTGCGCGTGCGATGGGACCGGCAGCGCTGCTCGATTACGACCGCAAGCGCTTGCGCGGGCTGGTGCTTGAGGAAGGTACTGCCAACTCGCACGTTTCGATCGTGGCCCGCGCGCTCGGCATTCCCGCGGTCGGCGAGATACCTAACGCGCCGGGCATCGCCGATCCGGGCGACGCCATTATCGTCGACGGCACATCCGGCTCGATCTACATCCGGCCTTCGACCGAAATCGAGCAGGCCTATGCCGAGCGGGTGCGGTTTCGCGCGCGACGGCAGGCGCAATATTCGGCCCTGCGCGACAAGCCCTGCGTGACCAAGGATGGCCAGCCGGTAGAGCTCCTGATTAATGCGGGGCTGGCGATCGACCTGCCGCATATCGACGACACCGGCTCGGCCGGTATCGGCCTGTTCCGAACCGAACTGCAATTCATGGTCGGCCAGAGCCTGCCGCGCACCAGCGATCAGCTCGCTTTGTACCGCACCGTGCTCGATGCAGCCGGCACCAAGCCAGTGACGTTCCGCACCCTCGATATCGGCGGCGACAAGGCGCTGCCTTATATGGAGAGCGTGATCGAGGAGAACCCGGCGCTCGGATGGCGTGCGATCCGGCTCGGGCTCGACCGGCCCGGTCTCCTGCGCGGACAAATTCGCGCATTGCTGCGCGCCGGCGGCGGCAGAAGCCTGCGCATCATGTTTCCGATGGTCACGGAAGTCGCCGAATTCGATGCCGCCAAGAGCATCGTCGAGCGTGAGCTGACGTATCTGCGACAGCATGGGCACGCGCTGCCCGAACGGATCGATATCGGCACCATGCTCGAAGTGCCTGCCCTGCTCTATCAGCTCGACGAGCTTTTGAAGAAGGTCGATTTCGTCTCGGTGGGATCCAACGACCTGTTTCAGTTCCTGTTCGCGGTCGATCGCGGCAATGCCAAGGTTTCCGAGCGGTTCGACACCTTGTCGGCGCCTATCATGCGGGTGCTGCGCGAGATCGTGCAAAAAACCAGGGCCGCCAAAAAATCTGCCTCGCTCTGCGGCGAAATGGCGTCCAAACCGATTGGTGCGTTGGCGCTTATTGCATTGGGCTATCGCTCGCTGTCGCTGTCGGCAACCGCGCACGGCCCGGTCAAAGCCATGATTCTCGACCTCGATGCCAAAAAAGCCGAGGCCACCATGAGTGCGCTGCTCGAGGCACCCTCCGGCAGCCTGTCGATCCGTCAGAAGCTGACCGAATTCGCCGAGACCGAGGGGCTGGCGTTGTAGCGGGGCTTGATTTCCCCTTCCGCCATTCATCACCCCGCGAAAAATCACCTATATTCGAGACCATGATGTCGACGCTACCCGAAGCCAAACTGGACATTCTGCTGGCGCACCACGCTTCGCTCGAGGCGCAGTTGCTGGCCCAGGTCAGTTCAGAAGACTACGTGCGGATCACGCGAGAGCTTGCTGAGCTCAATCCGCTGATCGACGCTGTCAAGGTCTATCGCGCCGCGCGCGGCGAACTCGCCGATACCGAAAACCTGCTCGCCGATTCGGCCACCGATCCCGAAATGCGCAGCATGGCGGAAGCCGAGCGCGAAGCCTTGCAGGCCCGCATCGGCGACCTTGAACAGGAGATCCGCGTCGCGCTGTTGCCGAAGGACGCCATGGACGACCGTAACGTGGTGCTGGAAATCCGCGCCGGCACCGGCGGTGACGAAGCATCGCTATTCGCCGGCGATCTGTTTCGCATGTACGAGCGCTTCGCGAGCTTGCAGGGCTGGAAGGTCGAGGTGATCTCGGCGAGCGAAGGCACGGTCGGCGGCTATAAGGAAATCATCGCCGAGATACAGGGCCGCGGCGCTTTCGCCAAACTGAAATTCGAATCCGGCGTACATCGGGTGCAACGCGTGCCCGACACAGAGACGCAAGGGCGCATTCACACCTCGGCGGCGACGGTTGCGGTGCTGCCGGAGGTCGAGGACGTCGATGTCGACATCAAGAACGATGATCTTCGGATCGAAACCATGCGCGCGCAAGGCGCGGGAGGGCAGCACGTCAACAAGACCGAATCCGCGATCCGCATCACCCACATCCCGACCGGCATTGTGGTGATGATGCAGGACAGCCGCTCCCAACATAAGAACCGCGCGTCGGCGATGAACATCCTGCGCTCGCGCATCTATGATGCCGAACGCCAGCGCATCGATGCGGCGCGTTCCGCCGATCGCAAAGAGAAGGTCGGCTCCGGCGACCGCAGCGAACGCATCCGTACTTATAATTTTCCGCAAGGCCGCGTCACCGATCACCGCATCAACTTGACGCTATACAAACTGCCGCAGGTCATCGCGGGCGAATCACTTGGCGAATTGATCGATGCGCTGACCACCGAGCACCAGGCTGCACAACTTGCCGCGCAAGGTGCGGCGGCGTGACGGCAACAGCGCCCGCCGCTCTCGCAGGACAGACCGTCGAGACGGCGCGACGCGCACTCGCCACAAGGTTCAGACAGCAAGGCATCGATTCGGCCGAACTCGACGCGCGCCTGTTGACAGGCGACGCATTTGGCCTCGATCTCACCGGCTTGATCGCGGCAACAACGCGAATCGTCACACCGGACGAAGCAGCACATCTGGAAAATTTCTTGCAGCGGCGCCTCGCGGGGGAACCTGTCGCTCGCATTCTCGGCGTCAAGGAATTTTGGGGTCTGACCTTGAATCTGTCGGCGGCAACGCTGGTGCCGAGACCGGACACGGAGACCGTGGTCGAACTCGCGCTTGAAGTCTGTCGCCGTCAGGAGCGGCGGCGCATCGCCGACATCGGTACCGGGTCGGGCGCGATTCTTCTTGCATTGCTGTCCGAGCTTCCCGACGCAACCGGCGTCGGCACCGATATCAGCCTTGAGGCCTTAGGCACGGCGCGCGACAATGCCGCGCGCCTCGGCCTCACCCCGCGCGCGGCGTTTGTCGCTTGCAACTACACAGCGGCGCTGTCGGGGCCGTTCGATCTGATCGTGTCGAACCCGCCCTATATTCGCTCGACCGACATCGCGGGCCTTGACCGCGAGGTGCGCGAATATGACCCACCTCGCGCATTGGACGGGGGTCCCGATGGTCTGGCTGCCTATCGTGCGATTGCCCCTGACGCCGCCCGCCTTTTGGCGCCGGGCGGAACGCTCATTGTCGAGGCCGGATATGGCCAAAGCGGCCCTATTGAGGAATTGATGTCGGCCTCAGGGTTAACGCCCGACGTGCCGCCAAAGGCGGATCTGGCGGGCATCCCGCGCGCTGTGGCAGGCCGGAGACTGCCCCGATAAAGCCCGATTGGAATGCAAAAAAACCGCTTGGAATATTCCTCCGGAGCGACTACGTTCCGCCCAACATCAGTCCAGGGTTACTGGCCCCGTAGACAGGTACGGATCGAGGCCAGAGTTCTCAAAACGAGAGCCCGCCCCGGGTGAAAAGGTTCCAAAACGCAGGTCCTTTTGAGCGCGATGGCTTAGGAAAGCTGCGCAGCTATCGACCGCAAAGCGAACGAAAGCCTGATATTGCGCTTGAAGAATCACGCTCGAGACCTGTGCTTGTTTAGGCAGGCGGTATGACTTGATGCGGCTGGCAAAGCGTGTCGGCTGATGGGGAACGCGTCTTTGTTGACTGCGACGTACGGCAAATCTGTGTGGAGATAAGCGGCAGTTTTCGAGCCTGCACGCGCGAGACGATTGCGCGGGCTGGAAGACAGCGCATGGCATTGAACGAAACGGCAAACGAAGCAAAAAACTCCGAAGGCCTGTCGTTATTGAGGGCTTGAGGAGTTCGGCAAGGTAATTTCAGGGCTGGATCAAAGGCACGATATGAGAAACGGTCAGAACAACAACAAGCGGATGCGTAACCGGAACAACAACAACAATAATAACAACAACAATAATAACCGGCGGGGTCAGAACCCGATGACTCGGGTGTTCGAATCAAACGGACCCGACATCAAGATCCGCGGCACTGCGTCTCACGTCGCCGAAAAGTATGTGCAGCTTGCGCGTGATGCGCGCTCCTCTGGAGACCCCGTCGCTGCCGAAAATTACTATCAGCATGCCGAACATTACTTCCGCCTGATTGCGGCAGCTCAGGAGCAATTCCGCCAGAATCAGCCGCAGCAGCAGCCCCGGCCCGATACCGATGTGTCCTCCTCGGAGGAGGGCGAGGAAGAGGATGGTTTTTCGAGCAGCTTCGGCCAGGAGCCGGGCTTCGTCCCGGTCCAGCAACAGCAGCCTTTCTCCTCGCGTGACAACGGTCAGCGCGACCATCAGCAGTCGTACCAGCCGCGCGAGCAGCAACAGCCGCGCGAGCACCGCGAACCGCGTAATCAGCCGCAGTTTCAGCAGCCGCCGCAACCTTCGACGCCCGATAATGGCGGCGTCGATCGCTTGCCCTCCTTCATCACCGGACCACAGCCGCAGATCAACGGCGGCCACGCCGGCTTCGAGGGCAATGGCGGCGAGCGTGAACGGTTCCCGCGGCGCCGGCGCCGTCCGCAGGGACCGCGTCCGGAAGGCATGGTTGCGGGGCCGGCAACGCCGAGCGACGATTTCAATTCGGAAAATGAATAGCTAGGCTCCGCGCCTTCTGGCGCGGATCTTGGCGTCTATTTCTCATCGCGCTGAAACGACGATGGCACCAGTACCGGCGGCAATGCCGGTATCAGCCGCGTACGTTCGCGGTGCGCAGGGATAGCGCGATAAACCTGTTTGGTAGCTTCGACGATGTGAACGCCTGCAAAGGGCATCGAGATCGAAGCGCCAACGCGCTCCCATGCCGTCGCCGAACGCAGGAACCAGCCGGCCGCGACCGGCGGCACGAACAAAGCCTCCCCCCAACCGATCGGCGTGAACCAGGTCTGCCGCAACAGTTGCGTGATCTGCGAACGTGAATACGGCCTGCCGTGACCGAACGGCGTGCTGTCCGTGCGGGTCCATACGCTCCGCCGGTTTGGAATGACCGCCATCAAGCGCCCCGACGGCGCCAGCACCCGCCACACCTCACGCAGCAGCGCTTCCGGATCGTCGGACATTTCCAGGGCGTGAACCAGGAGGATGCGGTCAACCGCGGCATCCGGCAGAGGCAACGACAACTCGTCGACCAGCGATGCCAATGTTGGCCGGGCCGTCGGCCATTTCAACACGCCTTGAGCCGCCGGCATGAAGGCGATGCAGCGTTCAGAAGAATCGCGAAACAGACCGAGATAGGGCGTGGGATAGCCGATGCCGAGCACGCGCTGCGCTTCGGCGTCCGGCCAGCGCGCACGGATACCGCGATTGATCAGCCGCCGCGCCACGATGCCAAGGCGCTGCGAATAAAAATCCCTCAAGTCGATCACGTCCATGATCTCAATCTATCATGGCGCGAGGGCGAATTGGGCCCGCAATCGCGCATTGCCCAATCGGCGTTAACACCCTATTTCAGGGTCAGGGTCCTAGAACGACACGGAGAGATCATGGCTGCCGAAATTCGCTTATTTCCCTGTCTGTCGGATAATTTTGGTTATCTGATTCACGACCCCGCAACCAAAGCAACGGCCTCGATCGATGCACCGGAAGCGGCGCCCATTATCGCCGCGCTGGAGCGCGAGGGCTGGACGCTGACTGACATCCTGATCACCCATCACCACCACGATCATGTCGGCGGCGTTGCCGAGTTGAAACAGAAATACAAATGCCGCGTCGTGGCGCCGCACGACAAGTCGACCAAGATCGCCAATGTCGACCTGCGAACCGGACAAGGCGATGTTCTCAAGATCGGAAGCCTGCTGGCGCGGGTGCTGGAGACGCCGGGTCATACGCTCGATCACGTCTCTTACGTGTTCGACAATGAAAAGGTGCTGTTCGCCGCCGACACGCTGTTCTCGATCGGCTGCGGACGGGTGTTCGAAGGCACCTATCCGATGATGTGGGAATCGTTGCTCAAGCTGCGCGCGCTCCCCGACGATTTTAAACTTTACTGCGGGCACGAATATACCGCCTCGAACATCAAGTTCGCGCTGACGGTCGAGCCGGAGAACCCCGTGCTGAAAGCTCGCGCCGAGGAAGTGAAGCGTCTGCGGGAAGCCAACAAGCCGACGATACCGACGCTGCTCGGCGAAGAGAAGAAGGCCAACGTGTTTCTGCGCGCGGACGAGCCTTCGGTCGCGGCCAGCGTTCGCATGAAGGATCGCAGCGCCGCCGAGGTTTTCAGCGAACTGCGTGAACGCAAGAACAAGTCTTGATGCAACGACCGTCCGCTTCCGAACTCATCGCGCGGCTTGATCTCAAACCGCACCCGGAAGGCGGCTACTATCGCGAAACGTTTCGCGATTCAAACCTCGACAAGGAAGGCCGCTCGCGCTCCACCGCGATCTATTTTCTGCTCGCGCGCGATGAGCGATCGCACTGGCATCGCGTCGATGCGGTAGAGGTCTGGCACTACTATGCCGGCGATGCGCTGAAGTTGCAGATTTCCGGTGATGACGGCCCGCACATCATCATGCTGGGGCCCGATTTCGCCGCGGGCGAGGTGCCGCAAGCGATCGTGCCGGCGCATGCCTGGCAAACGGCGGAAGCGACCGGCGACTGGACGCTGGTCGGCTGCACCGTCGCGCCGGGGTTTGAGTTTGCGGGGTTCGAGATGGCGCCAAAAGGCTGGGAGCCGACATAGCGCGCTCAGCGCCCGCGAAGCATGTCCTTCGCCGCAACCAGCCCTCCGCCGGCAATCAGTACGGCGGCGATCGCGATGTTGGCGCTGGCCTTGGCAAACCCGGCCAGGATCAGAAACGCGGTCGACAGCAAAGGCGTCGCGTAAGATGCGGCGCCGAGCACGCGGATGTCGCCGCGCTTCATGCCGACATCCCAGGCGTAGAATGCAGCACCCACCGGCCCCAGTCCGAGCGCGACGATCGCCAGCCACTGCGCCGGCGTCTCGGGCCATATCGTGACTTCGATCAACGCATGCATCAGCGTGGCGAGCAGTGCGGTAACAAGGCAAAAGCCGGCAACTGCATCCGTCGGCACCGCCTTGAGATGCCGCGACATCACGGAGTAACTCGCCCAAACGAATGCCGCGACGAAGGCTGCTAAAAGTCCGGGAAGTTGCCCCGGCGCAAAACTCGACAGGCCGCCACCGATCAGCAGCACCGTGCCGGCAAGCCCGGCCAGCGCACCGATGACGTGATGCATCGCCAGCCGTTCGCCGGGCAGGAACGACGAGAACAGGACGATCAGCAACGGCCAGAGGTAATTCAGAAGTCCGGCTTCGGCCGGGGGCGCAAAGCGCAGCGCCAGAAAATAAAGCGCGTGATAGCCGAACAATCCGCCGACGCCGACGGCCCATACCAGCGGCGGCTGCCGCAAGGCAGACAGCGCCTCGGGCCGTCGGATAAAAGTGGACAGTCCGACCAGCCCGCCGATCGCAAAGGTGATCGCAGCGAGCTGAAAAGCCGGAATCTTTCCTGTCGCCACCGTCAACACGGCAAGTAGCGACCACATCAGGATAGCGGTCAATCCGATCAGGGTGGCGGTGCGGGGAGACATCGTCAGTCATTCCGGCGCGCGAGTGAACCGAGCGAACCCGGAATGACTGCGTCATATCATACCATGTATTGGCCGCCATTGATCGTCAGCGTCGAGCCGGTGATGGCGCCGGCGTCGTCCGCGGCCAAAAACACCACCGCGCGCGCGATCTCTTCGGGCTCACCGAGCCGATTGACCGGAATCTGCGGCAGGATGCTCTTTTCCAGAACTTCCTTCGGCACCGCCTGCACCATCTCGGTGTTGATGTAGCCGGGGCAGATTACGTTCACGGTGATGCCGCCCTTCGCATTCTCCAGCGCCAAGGCTTTGGTGAAGCCGATGTCGCCGGCCTTCGCCGCAGAATAGTTGACCTGCCCGAACTGGCCCTTCTGGCCGTTGATCGAGGAGATGTTGACGATGCGGCCAAACTTGCGGGCGCGCATGCCCTCGATCACCTGGCGGGTGACATTGAACAGCGAACCGAGATTGGTGTTGATCACCGCGTTCCACTGCTCGATCGTCATCTTGTGGAACGCGCCGTCACGGGTGATGCCGGCATTGTTGACCAGCACCTCGATCGGGCCGAGATCTGACTCGACCTGCTTGACGCCCGCGGCAGAGGCTTCGAACGAACTCACATCCCATTTATAAACGGGAATGCCGTTTTCGGCCTTGAATTTTTCCGCCGCCGCGTCATTGCCGGCATAGCTGGCGGCGACCTTGTAACCGGCCGCCTTCAACGCCTTGCTGATTGCAGCGCCAATGCCTCGCGTTCCGCCCGTCACCAATGCAACACGTGCCATGATCGAATCCTTCCCTTGGCTTTTGCCGGCTTTTGAAATGCGCTTCTTATATAGCTAACGAATTAAGCGGGCCGTTGGACGAACATCAAGAACAAAACGCCCGGAACGAGTTCCGGGCGTTTTTTCTTATTTCAGAGATGTGCAGTTGCGAAAGAATAATCCTTCCGCAATCGCTGCCGCCTTTTTAGTCGCGCGCAAGACACATGGCGATGCCCATGCCGCCGCCGATGCACAGCGTGGCGAGACCCTTCTTGGCGTCGCGCTTTTGCATTTCGTGCAACAGCGTCACCAGCACGCGCGCGCCGGATGCGCCGACCGGATGACCGATCGCGATCGCGCCGCCATTGACGTTGACTTTGCCGGTATCCCAGCCGAGGTCCTTGTTGACGGCGCAGGCCTGCGCGGCGAATGCTTCGTTGGCCTCGATCAGGTCGAGATCGCCGATGCTCCAGCCGGCCTTCTTGAGCGCGGCGCGCGAGGCCGGGATTGGGCCAGTGCCCATGATCTTCGGATCGACGCCGGCCTGACCCCAGGACACGATGCGCGCCAGCACCTTCTTGCCTTCCTTGGCCGCCTGCTTGGCGGTCATCAGCACGACGGCGGCGGCGCCGTCATTGATGCCCGAAGCACTGCCGGCGGTCACGGTGCCGTCTTTTTCGAATGCCGGCCTGAGCTTGGCCATCGCATCGAGTGTCGCGCCATGTCGCGGATATTCATCCGTATCGACGACGACGTCGCCCTTGCGGGTCTTGACCGTCACCGGCACGATCTCGTCCTTGAACTTGCCGGCCTTCTGCGCGGCTTCGGCCTTGTTCTGCGAGTGAACCGCGAACTCGTCCTGCTGGGCGCGCGTGATCTGATACTGCCGCGCGACGTTCTCGGCGGTGTTACCCATGTGGTAACCGTTGAAGGCATCCCACAATCCGTCCTTGATCATCGTATCGACGAACTCGAGGTTGCCCATCTTGACGCCGCTGCGCAGGTACTGCGCATGCGGAGCCATGCTCATGGATTCCTGCCCGCCGGCGACCACGATTTCGGAGTCACCGTTAAGCAGCGCCTGATAGCCCAGCGCCACGGTACGCAGGCCGCTGCCGCACAGCTGGTTGACGCCCCATGCCGGGCTTTCGACCGGGATGCCGGCCGCAATCGAAGCCTGTCGGGCGGGGTTCTGGCCCTGCGCGGCAGTGAGGATCTGGCCCATGATGACTTCCGAAACACGGCCCGGCTCGATGCCGGCGCGCTCCAGCGCGGCCTTGATGGCGACGGCGCCCAGATCGTGGGCCGGCAGCGTCGCGAAAGCACCGTTGAAGCTTCCGACCGCGGTGCGGGCGGCGCTGACGATGACGACATCGTCTGACATGGACATCTCCTGAGTTTGAGTTGTTGGGCTCTTGAGCCGCGACGGCGGACGAGCCTGTCTCTACGTTAATCTGTTGACCTCGTGAGCGCCTGTCAATCGGCCACAGGGCAGAATTGCGCGGCGCTGCATTCAAAATAACGGACTTGGCGCTTTGCTGAGCCGTCTCCGTGCTTTGGGATTAACCGTGCCGCACAAAACGGTAGCCGAACTGCATTGAAAATGCTTACCTTTGCTGCAATGCATTGACTTCTACCCTTCGGCGGTCCCTTAGGGTTCCCGTTTCCCCGGCCTTTCTGTGAGAGCCCATGGCGAAATCTGACCAACCCACCACGATCAAGAAATACGCAAATCGTCGGCTCTATAATACCGGCACCAGCACCTACGTCACGCTTGAGGACCTCGCGGCGATGGTCAAGTCCGGCGAGGACTTCCTCGTCTACGACGCCAAGACCGGCGACGACATCACCCGCTCGGTACTCGCGCAGATCATCTTCGAGCAGGAGAACAAGGCCGGTCAAAATCTGTTGCCGACCACATTCCTGCGCCAGCTGATCCGCTTTTACGGCGACAGCATGCAGATGGTGGTGCCGAAATATCTCGAGCAATCCATCGACACGCTGACCCGCGAACAGGAAAAATTCCGCAGGCAGATGACCGATACGTTCAGCGGGACGCCGTTTGCGCCGCTTGAGGAACACGTCCGCCGCAACATGGAATTGTTTCAGCAGACGTTCTCGATGTTCAAGCCGTTCGTGCCGCTGCGCCCGGGTGAAACCGAGAAAGTGGTGGAGGCGCCTACCGACAATATCGACGATCTGCGCCAGCAGATGAAGGACATGCAGGATCGCCTCGATCGCATGTCGAAGGAACCGAAAGCCGAGTAAGCCGGTCGCTTCCTTGGCGCAGGCAGCCGGGACGTCGAGAATTCACCTCACCGTCGATCGCCAATAATGGCCCGTCATTCCGGGGCGCGCGTAGGCGCGAACCCGGAATCGATTTCTACTGGAACCGTCGCGGTTCGAATGACAGGGGTCAAACACGCCTCCGCATTCCCGCGGCACCATCGCGCCCGAGTTTTGCAAAATTCTCACTCCCTCTGACATCAGAGGGCGCAGGGAATGCCGGGCGCCAATGCACCCGCAGCCTCGTGTGCAAAAGTAGAAAGCACACGAGTTAATCGCCACGGGTTCACCAGCCAACACCGGCATTCCCTGCGCAATGGTTTAACCGCTTACTCCGCGCTCTCCTTGGTGATCGGGCTTTCTTGTCACCATCCCCAATGCGATGCGCCAGCATCGTCACCGAGTTGACACCAGCGTCGAGATGTCTACTGCCAGCTTTCCGAAGTTCGTGCGTCATCCGCGGCCCCACTTTCACGAACTTCGGAAAGCCAAGGGCAGTAGATTTGCCCATCGGGGCAAGGGAAGATTTTCGAGCCTGTTTTCGAAAGGTGAAATACGGATTGCAAAGCTTATGGCGATGTCGGCTCGTGAAAGAAGAACAGACAGGTCGTCATCAGCTTGAGCACCAACGCTATACCCAAGGCCCTTACGGCATTTGCATCGCGATGAGATCAAGGGGCGTCATTGCAAAGGAGAGTTTGTAACGACCCATGATTGACTTTTCCTCTGCACCCAGACGATTGAGTGCGGCAGAAGAGAACCGGTCCGCGACCACGTTTTGCACCACTTCGGGATCGTAACCCGACAGCAGAATGATCCAGTCGGCGGCGGCGTCCGATCCACGAATTTGCTGCTCCATCGTGGGAGCGCTCATTCTTGGCGTTTCGGTAATCAGCAGATGGGCGCTTGTCAGTCCCGGCTTCGACGCGAGTTCGTGGAGCGTCGCGACGAGGGCTTTCTTCATTTCCGCTTCCTTTCCGCCTGCGGGAGAAAGTCTGATCGTCACGAGCGAGGTCGCAACCCCGCCCCCGAAGCTGGCGTCGATCCGGCATTGGCTGCGGACCATGTTGAGATGATGAGGCATCATCCTGGCCGACCATGAGGTCGGAGCGTTCAGCCGATCGAGGTATCCCTTCGACGTGAGGGTTTCGTACTGCTCCAATTCGTAAAGAACGAAGAAGCCTTCGTCGTCGAGCGTGCTGGTCCAGCGCGACCCGCGCCGAAAGCCTTGAATGCTCATCCGCTCCGGAAAATGTTCGTGCGAATGCCAATCGCCGAACTCCGAACGTTGCTCGGGCGGGACGTTCCACCACATCGCGACGGCTGCTTTACCCAAGAGCGGCATGGATGCACTCCGAAAATCCCAGTCTCACCGGTCCGGTCCGGCGGTCACACTATCGCAATATCACCTAGCATAATATAAAACACCAGTTGATTTACATTTTACCTTACGATTATATCTACGTCATACGAAACCTATGCTGGCGTGCCACAAGGAGATCTGGATGGCCGGAACGATCCTGGTCCTGAACGGACCAAACCTGAACCTGCTCGGCGTACGCGAACCCGAAATCTACGGACGCGACACGCTCGAAGACATCAAACAGCGGTGCATCGCGCAGGGGAAGAAGCACGGCCTCGAGGTCGACTTCCGCCAATCGAATTCCGAAGCAACCTTGATCGATTGGCTGCACGAAGCGCGCGGCACCAAGCTCGGCGTTGCCATCAACCCCGCAGGATTTTCGTTCCATTCGATCGCGCTACTCGACGCGCTCAAGATGTTCGACGGACCGAAGGTCGAGGTTCACATTACGAACATCCACAAGCGTGAGCCGATGTACCAGAAATCGCTGATGTCGCACGGCGTGACCGGCGTGATCGCGGGCCTCGGCGCCACCGGCTACGTGCTCGCCATCGACGCGCTCGCCGACCTTGCAAAGGCCGGCAAAGCCTGATCACGCACCTCATCAATAATTCCAACCAGGGAGGAACGGATGGCTCTTAGCAGACGGCAATTCGGCGCGACCGCGATCGGATCGATGGCAGCTATTTGGGCTGCGCCTTCAATCGCCCAGGGCAAGAAGATCAGTCTGAAGGTCGGCGGGCAATTCGCCGACAGCCATCCGTCCTCGAAGGCCATGGAAGAAGCCTGTGCGGAGATCCGCCGGCAAGCCGACGGACGCATCGACATCCAGTTTTTTCCAAATGCCCAACTCGGCTCGGACGCCGCCATGCTGACGCAGGTCCGCTCGGGCGCGCTCGACATGATGACGGCTTCCGGCATCTCGATGCAGGTCGTCTCGCCGATCGCCGGCATCAGCGGAATGGCGTTCGCATTCAGCGACTATGCGCACGTGTGGCAGGCGATGGACGGCGCCCTCGGCGCCAGCATCCGCGACGGCCTCGACAAGGTGGGCATCTATGCCTTTCCGAGTATTCTCGACAGCGGCTACCGCAACATCACGACCAGCAACCGGCCCATCAACTCCGTTGACGATCTCAAGGGCATGAAGATGCGCGTGCCGCCGAGCCCGGTCTGGGTTTCGCTGTTCACGGCGCTCGGCTCGTCTCCGACCTCTATCACCATCAACGAGCTTTATTCCGCACTGCAGACCAAGATCGTCGACGGGCAGGAGAATCCGCTCACTATCATCGAGTCCGGCAAGTACTACGAAGTGCAGAAGTATTGCTCCATCACCGAGCACATGTGGGACGGTCTGTGGATCATCGCCAACGGCAAGCGGATCAAGTCCCTGCCTGCGGAAGATTTGGCGCTCGTCACGAAGTCGTTTGAAGCGGCGACGATGAAGCAGCGGACGGAGACCGAGCGCCTCAATATCGACCTCGAAGGAAGCCTCAAAGCCAAAGGCCTGGCCTTCAATCGTCCTGACAAGGCGCAATTCCGCGAGGCGCTGACCAAGGCCGGCTTCTATACGGAGTGGAAGCAGAAGTATGGCGACGATGCCTGGACGGTCCTGGAGAAATATTCCGGCAAGCTGGCCTGACGCCGCCACGACGGCGCGTTAGCGGTCGAATCGAGGAGCGGCCGGATGGAAACCAAAACTCTGATCGCGGCACCGTCGAGAGGTTGGCTGCGCCAACTGGATCGGGCCATCGGTGTGGCGATCGGGGTGCCGACCGCCGCGCTCGTGCTTCTCGAGGTTCTCGTGCTGCTCGGCGGCGTCATTTCCCGCTACATATTTCGCCATCCGATCATCTGGACGGACGAACTTGCATCGACGCTGTTCCTTTGGCTGGCGATGCTGGGTTCCGCGATCGCCCTGCATCGCGCCGAGCACATGCGCATGACAGCCGTCGTCGGGATGCTTTCGCCTCCCCTGCGCCTGGCGTTGGACGTGGTTGCCACGGTCGCAGCGCTGACGTTTCTGCTGCTCGTGCTGCCTTCGGCGTTCGAATTCGCAACCGATGAGATTCCGGTCACGACGCCGGCGATGCAGATTTCGGACGCCTGGCGTGCGGCGGCTTTACCTGCCGGTTTCGCCATCATGATCGTGATCGGCTTGATCAGGCTGATCGAAGCCGGAAGCTGGCGTCATATCGCCGTCGCCATTGGAGCGAGCGCGCTCGTCGTTGGCGGTCTTTACCTGCTGCAACCGATATTGGAAGACCTTGGCAACCTCAATCTCCTGATCTTCTTCGTAGGCATCGTGGCATGCCTGGTTTTTGCCGGCGTTCCCATCGCATTTGCCTTCGGCCTCGCGACGTTCGGATATCAGGCGCTCACCACCGAGACTCCCATCGTCGTGGTGGTGGGACGGATCGAGGAGGGAATGTCGCATCTGATCCTGCTGTCGGTGCCGCTATTCGTATTCCTCGGGCTTCTGATCGAGATGACCGGCATGGCGCGGGCCATGGTCAACTTTCTGGCGAGTCTCCTCGCCCATGTGCGCGGAGGCCTTTCCTACGTGCTCATCGGCGCGATGTATCTCGTCTCCGGCATCTCCGGTTCGAAGGCAGCGGACATGGCCGCGATCGCACCGGCGCTTTTCCCCGAGATGAGGGCGAGGGGCTCAAAGCCCGGCGAGCTGGTCGCCCTGCTCGCGGCAACGGGCGCACAGACCGAGACCATCCCACCGAGTCTGGTCCTGATCACAGTGGGTTCGGTCACAGGCGTTTCGATCGCAGCCCTCTTTACCGGCGGCTTGCTGCCCGGGGTCGTGGTCGGCGCGATCCTATGCGTGCTGGTCTGGCGGCGAAATCGCAGCGAAGGCCTGTCGCAACTGACACGGGCGTCCGCCCGCGAAATAGGCCGCACATTAGTCGTCGCGCTGCCCGCGATCGCGCTGCCGTTTGTTATCAGGGCCGCGGTCATCGAGGGGGTCGCAACAGCGACGGAAGTCTCGACCATCGGCATCGCTTATGCGGTGCTCGCCGGCCTCTTGATCTATCGCAAGTTCGATTGGAGGCGCATCTACCCGATGCTGGTCGAGACTGCGGCCCTTTCGGGCGCGATCCTGCTTATCATCGGCGCCGCGACCAGCATGGCCTGGTCGCTGACCCAGTCCGGTTTTTCGCGTGATCTGGCCAAGGCCATGACGGGACTTCCGGGCGGCGCGCCCACCTTTCTGCTGGTATCGATCGCCGCGTTCGTGGTTCTGGGCAGCGTGCTCGAAGGAATTCCCGCGATTGTGCTGTTCGGCCCGCTTCTGTTTCCGATCGCAAAGCAAATCGGCGTGCATGAGGTCCACTATGCGATGGTCATCATCCTCGCGATGGGGGTCGGACTGTTCGCGCCGCCGTTCGGCGTCGGCTACTATGCCGCCTGCGCGATCAGCAAAGTCCATCCGGATGAAGGTCTGAGGCCGATCGCGGGCTACATCTTGGCACTCATCATCGGGCTTTTGCTGGTGGCGTTTGTACCCTGGATTTCGATCGGGTTCTTGTAGGCAACCCGCATGAAATATTGCCGGGGCGATGATGAAGCGAACGGGTCCCATGCCCTTGTCTGACGATCGTAACTGGGACGGTGAGACCGATCTGCTGATCGTCGGCGCCGGCGCGGCTGGAATGACGGCCGCTCTCGTCGGCACCCTGGAAGGATTGCAGGTCGTGCTCTGCGAAAAGTCCGACATGGTTGGTGGAACCACGGCCACGTCCGCCGGAACGGTCTGGATTCCAGGCAGCCACCAGAGTGAAACAGCGGGCGTGCCGGATTCGATCGCCGCAGCCAAAGGTTACCTCGCCGGCATGCTGGGCGATGAGGCATCGGACGCAAGGGTGTCGGCCTATTTGGCCTCGGGACCGGCTGCTCTCGACTATTTCGAGCGACGGACCAGCGTCGTCTTCGCGGCCCCGCCGATCCATCCGGATTACCGTGATCTGCCCGGCGCGGCGATCGGCGGACGCGCGCTTGGCATCGTCCCGTTCGACGGGCGAAAACTCGGCGCCGACTTCCGCCGCGTTCGGCCACCGCGTCGCGAATTCATGATCCTCGGCGGTATGATGGTCGGAAAGAACGATATTCCTGCCTTGCTCAGGCCGTTTGGTTCATGGGCCAACGTCAAGCACACAGTCGGCCTGCTGGCGCGGCAGGCGCGGGATCGGCTGACCTTCAGCCGCGGGACGCGCCTGATCATGGGCAACGCGCTGGTGGCGCGATTGCTCTACGATCTTCGACGACTGGCCGTCGATATCAAATACCGAACCGCCTTGAAGGAATTGGTCAAGGTCGATGACGAGATCGCAGGAGCTATCCTGACCACACCGACCGGGACGTTTGCGCTACGTGCCAAAAAAGGCGTCGTGCTGGCGACCGGCGGGATCGGATGGAGCGACGAACTCCGTGAGCGGTTTCTGCCCGAGAGCACCCGTCGTTACTCCCTCACACCTGACGCCAACACCGGTGACGGGATCCTCGCCGGCGAGCGCGCTTGCGGGGAGATAGAGGACAAACTGCACAGCCCGGCACTGTGGATGCCGAGTTCGGTGATGAAACAGCCCGACGGTCATCTCTCGGTGTTCCCGCATATCATGCTGGATCGCGCCAAGCCGGGGCTGCTGGCCGTCGGTCGCGACGGCCGGCGGTTCGTCAACGAAGCCAATTCGTATCACGACTTCGTCCAGGCGATGCTTGGCTCGAACAGCGCGGCAGCCAACGTGCCGGCATATCTTGTCTGCGATCGAAGCTTCATCACTGACTTCGGGATCGGCCTGGTCCATCCAGGAACGCGCGACCTGCGTCGCTTTGTAAATGCCGGCTATTTGTACGAGGGCGCGACGATGGCGGAGCTGGCCGCGAAGATCGGCATAAACGGCGAAGCGGTGGCGAGGACAATCGAGCGATACAATGGCTACGCCGAAAGTGGGATCGACGATGAGTTCGGCCGCGGGACGAGCGAGCTCAATCGCTTCAACGGTGATCCCACGAACAAGCCCAATCCATGCCTGCGGAAAATCGGGCTCGGTCCCTATTACGCGGTTGCGGTCTGGCCTTCCGACCTGGCGAGCAGTGTTGGCCTGCAAACGGACGCGCGCGCACGCGTCCTGCAATCGAACGGCAAGCCGCTTAAGGGATTGTATGCAGCAGGGACCGATGCCGCCTCGATCTTCAAGGGAACATATCCTGGACCGGGGACGATGATCGGGCCTGCTTTGGTATTCGGCTGGCGTGCGGCCATGGATGCGGCCGGAGCTTTGGACAACTACGCAATGCCGACGGGTCGAACCGTGCGAGACAGGGTTCAAACGTGATAGACGGTAGCGATGAGAGGCGAATGTGCTGACGAAAAGCCAGACCACAGAGACGATCGGAGAATTGGCGTATCGCCGCATACGCTCCGACATCATTTTCGGCATTCTGGCTCCGGGTCAGAGGCTGAGGCTCGAGCGAGTTAGCGAGAGCTACGGCACGTCTATCCCGACGCTTCGCGAACTCCTGAACCGGATGTGCGCGGAAGGCCTGATTGTGGCCGAGGGTCAGCGTGGCTTCGAGGTCGCGCCGGTGTCGGCCGCCGACTTCAGGCAGGTTGCCGAATTGCGCCTCCTGCTGGAAAACCATGCGCTGGAGCAATCCTTCACGGCGGGCGATTTGGACTGGGAAGGTCGCGTGGTTTCCGCTCACCACAAACTGGGCGTCATGGAGAAGCGCATGCTGAACGGGGAACGGCAGAACCAGGAGCTGTGGAAGCAGTGCGACTGGGACTTCCATCATTCCCTGATTTCAGCTTGCGGATCCGACGTGCTGCTTGCGGCCCATGCCGCAGCCTACGACCGCTATCTTCGCTATCAGATGATAGCCGTGGTGTTTCGCGGAGAGATTGCTGCGCGTGAGCATCAAGCATTGCTTGAAGCCGCGCTGCTGCGCGATTGGAAGAAGGCGCAAGCGATCATGGTTTCCCACATCCAGGGATGTGTCGAACATGCGCTGAAAGAAGACAATGCAGGCCTTTTCGGAAGCGCCGCCGAACGGCATCACGCCCCCGCGAAAGACATATCAAATCATCCTGATCGTAAGTCCAAAAGACCATCCGCTAAAGCGGCCGCCTCGACAGCAGGCAGAGCCAAGGCCTGATACCTTCATGAGGGTTAAAGGTGCGGTCGTCGAACGAGCGCGCGATCAGAAGCGGTCGGCGCGGAATGGCGTCAGGTCGACCGACGATGGCCGGCCGGAGATGAGATCGGCAATTACAACGCCGGTATAGGGAGCGGCGGTCATGCCGATATGCTGGTGTCCGAACGCGTAGATGACATT
Organism: uncultured Alphaproteobacteria bacterium; assembly: GCA_963824305.1. Classification (GTDB taxonomy): domain Bacteria; phylum Pseudomonadota; class Alphaproteobacteria; order Rhizobiales; family Xanthobacteraceae; genus Bradyrhizobium. The sequence continues at coordinate 1,167,647 of CAWGOW010000005.1, read as the reverse complement.
GGCAGAACGCTTCGAGCGGCCCATTACCGGCAGTGAATTGGGAAGGCTCGGGCGATGACCCATCCAATAGCTCATCTCATCCATCGAATAATTCTTGGCCAACGCCGGAAAGAGCGAGCCGATCCGCTTGATCAGGATTTCGGACCGCTTCCAATTGGGCGCGGCCCTTAGACCGGCGAGTTCGACCGTGCCGGCGAGCCGAACGCCGAACTGCATCGGGGTCGCGACAAACTTGTTCTCAGAGTCCGTGGTCGGAACGCGCGGCAAAACGGTCGGATTTCGGATCATCACATGATAGCCGCGCTCCGTTTCCAGCGGAACCTTGTCGCCGGCTTGAACCGCAAGCGGCTTGGAATGCGCTCCGGCGGCGAGAACCACAGTTTCGGCTTCGATCCGGCCGCCTGATGTCTCGATCGCGACAAGCTTGTCGCCGTCAAACGCAAAGCCTTTGGCTTCGGCCTTGATCAGACGGCCTCCCGATTTGAGGATGGCCTCGACGATCGCCTTGACCAGAGCTTCCGGGTTGGCGGTATGGCCATTGTGCGGAACATATTTGCCGAATTTGGCGTCCGGCGTGAGATTGGGATCAAAGGCGCGAAGCTGTTCCTGGTCGAACTCCTCCCAGGCAACACCGCACTCGCGCCGGAGAGCCCAGCCGCGCGCATCCGCAGCCACACTTTCCTTGGAGCGGTAGACGATGAGGATGCCATCACGCCGGACGAGATCTTGCGCCCCGGCATCTTCGACCAGTGGCATCAGCGCTTCGAAGCAAGGGGCGATCAGCGATTTGAGGGCCTTTGCCTGCTGCCTGATTTTCTCGGGCGTCCCGGCGAGCCCGTAACGGATCAGCCACGGACTGAGCTGCGGCAGATAGGACCAGCGGATCGAGAGCGGACCGAGAGGGTCCATCAGGTATTTGGGGACCTGCTTGAACGTGTCGGGGCCGGCGATGGGTACAAGCGATGACGGATTGAAACATCCGGCGTTGCCGAAAGATGCCCCCTCGCCCGGCCCCGACGGATCGATCATGACGACGTCGTGCCCGTCGCGCTGCAAATAGCGGGCGACGCAAGCACCCACGATGCCGGCTCCGATAACGGCTACTCTCTTCTTCATTGTCACGATGCTGCTGTTTCTTTTCGCCGGTGCAGTGAAGGCATGACGTCGATCAGATCACCTTGTTGACCAGGTCGTCCGCGCCGGCCCAGATCTTGTTCAGATTGGTTTCAAGTAGTTTTGCGATGCCCGCTTCATAACCGGCGGTTTCGCCTCCCGTATGCGGCGTGATGAAGACGTTCGGCATAGACCAGAGCGGCGAATCTTCAGGCAGCGGTTCATCCACCGTGCAATCCAGCGCCGCGCCCTTGATCGCGCCACTGCGCAGCACCTGAATAAGCGCCGGTTCGTCGACGCAAGCGCCTCGTGCGATATTGATCAGATAGGCGGTGCGCTTGAACCGCGACAACGCCTTCGCATCAATGACGTTGCGCGTTTCATCGGTCAGCGCACAGGTGAGGGCGACAAAGTCGGCGCGCGGAAGAAACTCGTGAAACTCCGCCGAGGCGTGGACTTCGTCCGCATGCCCCTTCTCGGACAGATTGCTGCGGCGAAAGCCGATGACGTTCATATCGAAGGCCTTGGCAAGCTTCGCCAGACGGCCGCCGATGCGCCCGAGGCCGAAGACCGCGAGGGTCTTTCCGGCCAGTTCGTCTTCGCGCAACGCGGGGTCGCTTTGCATCGGACGCCAGAATTTCTTCGCCTGATTGTCCCGCGCATCCGGCAGCCGCCGCGACATGGCCAGTATCAGGCTCATCGCGTGATCGGAGACCGCGTTCATGTTGACGCCCTGCGCGCTCGCCAGCCGCACGCCACCGGCATTAAGCACGCCGAGATCGTACTGATTGATGCCCGCGCTGATTGACTGGATGAACTTCAGGCGCGGTGCTTTCCGGAGCAAATCGTTCTTCCAGAAGCCCGAGACCACGACGACATCGGCTTCCGCGATCCGGCGCTCGAATTCCTCGAAGCTCTTGACCTCGAAACTTTTGACACCGGTTTTGAGCTCGTCGAACGCCGCCTTCACCCGATAAGCGGGATGTCCGAAGCAAACCACCAGATTTTCACGGGATGGAAAGGTCACCTAATCTTCTCCTGAACTTCAAAACGGTATTTCGACGTGCCGACAGGATACGAATGTCAGAACCGGTACACCAGGTTGTCCGATCCGATATGATGTCATATCATTCCTCACAAGGGTGACCACATCTCTTAATGCAGGACGGCCGATGATTTCCGTCGAGTTGGTCAGTAAATGGTTCGGTGATCATCAGGTCCTGCGCGACTGCTCCCTGACCGTCGCAAGCGGCGAAGTCGTCGTCATATGCGGGCCGTCCGGGTCGGGAAAAAGTACGCTCCTCAAGTGCATCAACGGGCTGGAGCCGGTTCAGGACGGCGCGATCCGTGTCGACGGCGAGCAAGTGATCCAGTCGTCCGCGGCGCTGCTCCGCCTGCGCCGCAAGGTCTCCATGGTCTTTCAGAGCTTCGAGCTCTATCCGCACATGAGGGTGATCGACAATATCACCCTCGCACCGGTGGTGGCTTTGCGGCGCAACAAGACCGAAGCCATCGAGAAGGCGAAGGTACTGCTCGCGAAGGTCGGCATGGCCGCCTATGCCGACCGCTGGCCGGCGAGTCTTTCGGGTGGTCAGCAGCAGCGCGTGGCGATCGCGCGGGCGCTTGCAACCGAGCCACTGGCGGTTTTGTTCGACGAACCCACTTCCGCGCTCGATCCCGAGATGATCAATGAGGTCCTGGAGGTGATCACGTGGCTGGCGCGGTCAAACATGACCCTTGTCATCGTAACCCATGAAATGGGTTTTGCGCGCAATGTCGCCGACCGGATCGTCTTCATGGAGGACGGTGCCATCGTCGAGGACACGCCAACCGCGCAATTCTTTGCCAACCCCAGCAGCGAAAGAGCGTCGCGATTCCTGGATCGCGTCCTCACCCATTAGCCAATAACGAAGAGAGCGCTTTTTATCGATTAGCCAGCACAAAGGGACATAGGCATGAGAGAAACGATCAGCGACGCGCCTGCCGTAGGCCGCCGCGGCTTCCTTTCCGCAGGCGCGGCGGGCGTCGCCGCGTTCCTTGCGCCGTCGTCGGCCAAGGCAGTGGATGCAGGCGAAGACACGCTCGACAAGATCAAGAACTCCGGTGTGTTCAATATCGGCGTGCGCGAAGCAGCTCCGCCTTACGGCTTCAAGGATGCGAATGGAGACTATCGCGGCTTCTCGACGGACATCGGCAAAGCCGTATACGACGCGGTGAACCAGGAATTGGGCGGCGCGATCAAGGCGAACTACGTCGCCGTGACAAGCCAGACCCGCATTCCGCTTCTTCAGAACGGCGCGATCGATCTCGAAGCCGGCGCTACGGTTATGACCATCGGCCGCTCCAAGGTCGTCGATTTCAGTATTCCTCACTTTGTCACGAGCACGAGCCTGCTGGTGCTCGCCAACAGTCCGATCAAAGTCGCCGCCGACATGGCGGGTAAACGCATCGGCATTCCCCAGGGCGGACTCGAGGCCGCCTTGTTCCGCACCGCCAACGAGGCCGGTACGTTCGCCAGTGCGGTGAGGACGATCGGCTTTCCGGACCACAGCCAGGGCGTCACGGCGCTGCAGACCGGCACGGTCGATGGATATAGCAGCGACGAGCCGATCCTCTACGATGTCGGCCGCGACCCGTCGCAATTCCGGATCGTCCCGATGAAGATGAACGCGGCCACCCAGACGCTGCTCGTCCGGCCCGGAAGTTCCAAATTCAAACGCATCGTGGACCAGACCATCGCCCGGCTATGCGGCTCCGGGGAATGGGACAAGCTTTATCAGCGCTATTTCGGCGAAGGAGGTTTCAAAATGCCGCTGCCGGAAGCGGGGAAAATGCTGGTGCAGATGAATTCCTGGCCGGCTTGATTGCCGCCTTGCAACGAGCTTCGCCAGAGTCAACGAAAGGTGCCGAGCTTTAATGATCGACTGGTCGATTCTTTGGCAAGCGACGAATGGCAGAACGTTGCTTGAAGCGCTGCTTCTGACTTTTCAGATCGCAGCAATCTCCTGGGTATTGTCGCTGATATCGGGGATCGGCATCGGACTCCTGAGAGAAGCCCCCATCGCGGCATTGCGCGTCGCTGGAACCGTCTACGTCGAGATATTCAGGAATATCCCGCTGCTCGTGCAGCTCTTCTTCGTTTACTTCATTTTCCCCCGCATCCTGCCCGGCTTCGCCAAGCAAGCGCTGTTCGACTACGGCTGGGAGGTTGCGGCCTCCATCATCACATTGTCGCTTTACAGTTCGGCCAAGATCGCCGAACTCGTCAGGTCCGGTTTCAATACGATCGGCGACGGCTTGCGCATGGCGGCCGCTTCCAGCGGCCTCACCTGGTGGCAGTCCCAGCGGCATATTTTCTTCAACCTGTTGCTGCGCACCATCACGCCCGGCCTGGCATCGGAATTCGTCACGATATTCAAGGGCTCTTCATTGGCCATGGCGGTCGGCGTCGCCGAGACCACCTACGTGACACGGCAACTCGGGACCGAGACGTTTCAATGGCTGCCGGTCAATGTCTACGCAAGCGCCGTCTATCTGTTCTGCGCCTGGGCCATTGCCGGCGTGATGCTGCTGGTCGAGAAACGCGTCGCCATTCCCGGACGGATCGGCGGCTGATAGATGCAGGAATATCTCGCGATGCTTTCGGCCCTCGTCCGCTACAACGTCACGCTGACGTTGCTGGCGGTTGTCATCGCGCTTCCGATCGCTTGCGTAGGCGCCTTCGCCAGACTGTCGCGCATCCGCTGGATCGCGGTCGCCATGCGTGTCTACGTCAATACGTTGCGAAGCATGCCGTTGGTGATGGTCATGTTCTGGGTCTACATGATCGCGCCGATGATCAGTGGACGTTCGCTCTCGGCCTATTGGTCGGCCTTGATCGCCCTGACCTGCTTTGAAGTGGCTTACTTCACCGAGATCGTTCGCTCGGGCGTGCAGTCCATCTCATCGAACCAGTTCGCAGCGGCGGTCGCGACCGGGTTGTCCCGGGTTCAGGCGGCGCGCTACGTCGTGGTCCCGCAGGCATTGCAGCGAATGCTGCCCGCGCTGCTGACGCAATCGCTGATCGCCTTTCAGGATTCCACCATCAGCAGCATCATCGGGGTGCCGGAAATGCTTCAGGAAACCACGATCATCAATGCGCGGGAACAGGCGCCCGTCCACTATTACGTCCTGCTCGCGCTTACATTCCTGGTGACATGCTATGGAACGAGCCTGATAGTGCGTTACCTGGAATTGCGGATGCGGCTCGGCGTTGATTCCCGAAAATCATAGCCAGGTGAGAGCTAGCTAGCCGCTGGCAACACCGTCTGGGCCGGCTGCCAGGGCCGCTGCGACGACGCAAGACCGATCAGCCGCCCCTGGATGTAATCGCAGCCCCAGTCGCGCAACATCGAAGCGGCTTCTTCGTCCTGCACCCATTCGGCGACGGTCTTGATGTTGAGCCGCCGCGCCAGATCGATCAACGTGTGCACGAAGGCGCGGTCATCGGCCGAGCGCGCGATGTTCTGCACGAAGGCGCCGTCGATCTTGACGATATCGACACCGAGCTTGCGCAGATTACGGAACGAGGTGTAACCGGCGCCGAAATCGTCGATCGCGATCCGGCTGCCGAAATTCTTCAACCGCGTGACGAAGCCGCGGACGTCGTCGACGTCCTGGATCGCAACCGTCTCGGTGATCTCGACGATCAGCCGCTCGCCGACGCCGGGATGCGCGCGCATCAAAGACTCGATCGACGTCCACCAGTCCGGATCCATCGTGGTATCCGGCGAGATGTTGAGGCTGAGCTGGACCTCGGGCGACGCCGCCAGCTCCGCCACCACGAGCTCGAGCACACGGTGATCGACCAGGCGGATCAGACCGAGCCGTTCCGCGACCGGCACGATATCGGGCGCCAGCAATACCTGGCCATCGTGCTGCTCCATTCGGACCAGGCACTCGTAAAAAGCCGCCTCCCGCGCGCGCGTATCCATCACCGGCTCGAAAGCCATGGTGATCCGGCGATCGTTGAGTGCGGTGACGATCTCGTCGGTGACGCGAATATTCACCCGACGCTGGGCGTCACGCTCGACATTCGGACGCCACAGCGAAAACGAACCGGCGCGACGGTTCTTGGAAGCATCGAACGTTTCTTGCGCGCGGTTGATCGCCTCGTCCGCACTGCGCGCGTAACGCGGCACGGCGACGGCGCCGATCGAGGCCGTTACCGAGACCGGGCCGGATTTGGTCGGCACCACCTCTTCGCGGATGGCGGCCAGGAACCGTTCCGCCGCAACGCTCATGTCGTCGACGGTACAATTCTTCAGGACCACCCCGAACTTGTTGCCGGAGAAGCGCCCGAGCACATCGCCGCCGCGCAAGCGAACGCGAATGCGCCCCGCCACTTCCGAGATCACGGCATCCGCCACATCGAAACCGAAGGCGTCGTTGATGCGCGCCAAGTGATCGATGCCGATCAGCATGAAGGCACAGTTGGTGCGGAAGCGAACGGCTTCCTCGATGATCTCCGCAAGCGAGGCAATCAGATGCGTGCGATTGAGTTCGCCGGTCAGGGGATCGTTCTGCGTCAGCCTGACAAGCTGCTCGTCGCGGGCGTGGCGCTCGTTGTTGATCCGGACAATGCCGTGCGCGCGCACCGGCCTGCCGTCGGAACCTGCAAACCAGCAGCCGGTCTCCTCGATCCATTGCACCGGCGCCGAGGTCGTCGCCCGCACGCCATATTCCAGCCGGTAAGGCGCCCCTTCCGGGCCATGGGCCGTGTGTGAGCCAACCAGCGCCTCCGATCGGACCGAACGATTGGGCTCGATCAGGTTTGAAAACTCCGCTCCGCTGGCGAGCCGCTCGAGCGGGATATCGGGAAAAACGTTTGTGACGTGCTCGCTCCAGACCAGTTGGTCCGACGCGACATCCCAGACGAAAGTAGCCTGGCCGAGGGAGGCGAGGATGGCTGAAGCGGGGGGAAGAACTGCGTTCACGGTCGCCTCGTTTCGGGACAGGTTTCGACTGAACTGCCCCACTGGTCGTGCACAACCTTATGGAGAGTTGATAAATTTTTTCGAAAACCGCCTGGAGCGCGCTATCTGCATTGGTAAAGACCCGACCGGCACGCCCCTTGCGAGATGGATTGTAACACGGGATCTGATGTCCCAAAATGTGACAGTTTTCGCTGGGAAGCGCCACCGATGTCCAACGACGATCAGCCAGAAGAGGTGCCGATGGCTCGACCAGCAAGCACCGCGCTGGTGCCGATCGGCCGGATCGAACGGCGGTCGCGCCGGCGCTGGTACCAATGGGCGCCAGATCCGATCTTCATCGCGCATCTTATTGCGGAAGCCCAACAGGTTCCGCAGGCCCGCCGGCTACGCCGCGCAAGCCTCGCAGACGCGCAGGCCGCGTACCGGACGCGCCAGACGCCGGTTCAAAACGCCGGAAGCCATACGCGGCAAGTGATCTAAAAAGCCTCGCCCAAAGAACTAGCGCTGCGTCGTATCGGCTGCCGGCTGCGAGCCGCTTTCGGCATGCGATCCGGCCAAAGGCGCTTCCGACGCGGGCGCGACGGCCCCCGTCTCGGGATGGTCGAATTTTGGCTCTGACGGCGCAGGACTTTCGGAATGCGCAGAGCTTGAACGAGCAGGAGTTGAAGGCGCAGGATTTGGGCTCTCGTCGGCTCGCGGCCAAGTACCCGCATGAGGATCGGCTGCCTCCTGCCTGACTTCGGCGTGGCCGCGCCGCGCGGACCGTCCCGAATCCCCCGTCGCCACCACGCCGCGCCTCGCCCGTAACGACACGCCGGTGAGGAAATCCGTCAACGCCAGCAGCGTCAGCAGGAAAAAGGCCGAGGTCGCGAACCGCGGCCACAGCAGAAATTCGGCGACCGCTCCGCCAAGGACAATGAGCGACAGCAGATGATCGGTGAGGAATTTTGCGCCTGGTCGCGCGCCCTTGATCACCTCGAACAGCAGCATCACGATGCCGAGCGCCACCAGCACATCGCTCAAGGTCACCGGCCATTGCGCGCCTGATGTCAGCGGCAACGTAACCAGCGGCTCGGCGAGCGAAACGCCGGGCATCAGGAACACGATAATGTTGTAGATCGCGAGCGGGATTAGAAGCAGCGGGAAACCGACCATCGACATCGGCAAGCTCTTCTCAAAAGAAACCTTGGTATCGTGAGGAGAAGCGGCGGCCGCTTCTCCTCAGCTATCTGACCCCGCGCGTTGGCTTGAATGCAGCCAACGCAAGCACGATCAGGCGTCCTTCTTGGCCTTGAGAACCTGCCGGCCCTTGTACATGCCGGTCTTCAGATCGAGGTGATGCGGACGGCGCAATTCGCCGGAATCCTTGTCCTCGGCATAGGTCGGCTTCTTCAAGGCATCCGCCGAGCGGCGCATGCCACGCCGGGACGGCGACGTTTTCCTTCTGGGAACAGCCATATCGGTGTCCTTCTAAAGTCTCGATTCCGAAAGATGGCATCGTCCCGAAACGGGCGGCTCAAGCGCCGAGGCGCAAGCTGAAAATGCCGATGAGGCCGCGCTTATAGAGGATGATGCCCGGTAATGCTAGGTTCAAAATAGGTAAAAACGGGTTGAAAAACAGCGCGGCGGTCGGGACATCAGCGATTTTCGGCCCAGCAGCGCTGCAATTCGGCAGCCTGCCCCCTCGCCACGTAAATTCCGGCGAGACGGCGCACGCCGGGCCCAGGCGTTCGGGCGCTGCGCACATGCGGGTTGGGCAGGATGGCTGCAAGCAGCGCCGCTTCCCGGGGCGTCAGCATCGAGGCGCCATGGCCAAACGCATAGAGGCTGCCGGCTTGCGCGCCGAACTGACCGCTGGGTCCGAGTTCGGCGATATTGAGATAGATTTCCAGAATCCGGGGCTTCGGCAGGACGAGGTCGAGCCATAGCGCCAGCGGCAACTCCAGCCCCTTGCGGATGACGCTGCGGCCCGGCCACAGGAACAGGTTCTTCGCAACCTGCTGGGTGATGGTCGACCCGCCGCGGGAAGGCTCGCCGTCCTCCGCGTCGTCGATCACCTCACGAAGGGCGCCCCAATCGACGCCGCGATGGCCGCAGAATTTGGCGTCTTCAGAGCCGACCACCGAACGTGGCAAGGGCGCGGCCATCGCCGAGAGGTCGACCCACTGACGCGACACCGGACCGCCCCTCAGATAGCGCCAGGCCATCAGAGCCGAGACCGGGTGGCCGATGCGGTAGAGCGGCGCCAGGAGATAGGGCAGCAACAGCACGGCCAGGACGATCAGAAGTAAATTTCGGGCAATGCGCAAAATTAACGATTTTCTCGCTCAACAAGGCTGCTCGGCCCATATCTGCCTGATAATTCCCTATTTTTTCAACGGTTTTAAGTCATCGCAGGACGCTTTGAGCGGAATTGACGCGGGCGGCCTCATCAACGATTGTCCGGCCCGATCGACTAGGAGCTTTCTAAAGATGACGACCACGACGCCTCCCCAGGACTTCGCGAAACGACTGGACCAGACCGCCGAGGACACCGAAGCGCTGCTCGCCAAGCTTCTCGACGACACGCTGTTGCCGGACGAGATCGCGCGGCCGAAGCGGGTGATGGACGCGATGCGTTATTCGAGCCTCGGCGGCGGCAAGCGCCTGCGGCCGTTTCTCGTGGTGGAGAGTTCGGCAATTTTCGGCGTGGCGCCCCACGCAGCCCTGCTCGCCGGCTCGGCGCTGGAATGCATTCACTGCTACTCGCTGATCCACGACGACCTGCCGGCGATGGACAACAGCGACCTCCGGCGCGGCCGGCCGACGCTGCACAAAAAGACCGACGATGCCACCGCAATCCTCGCCGGCGACGGCCTGTTGACGCTCGCTTTCGACATCATCACGCGCGACGAAATCCACAAAGACCCGACGGTACGTCTCCTGCTTACACGCGCGCTGGCGAGGGCCTCCGGCATCGGCGGCATGGTCGGCGGCCAGATGCTTGATCTCGCCGGCGAAGGCAGGTTCGGCGATCGCGAACCGGTCGACGTCGCCCGCCTGCAGCAGATGAAGACCGGCGCGCTGTTGCGCTTCGGCTGCATCGCCGGCGCGATCCTCGGCCAATCCTCGCAAAAGGAATATCAGGCGTTGGACGATTACGGCCGCGCGCTTGGCGAAGCATTCCAGATTGCCGACGACCTGCTCGACGTCGAGGGTGACGCCGCGGCACTCGGCAAGCAAACCGGACAGGACGCAGCACTCGGCAAAACCACCTTCGTCACCCAACTCGGGATCGACGGCGCCAAGCAGCGCGTGCGCGACCTCCTGGCGCGCGCCGACCAGGCATTGTCGATCTTCGGTAGCCGTGGCGATGTGCTGCGCGCGGCCGCGCGTTTTGTCGCTGAACGTAGAAACTAGAGCCAGGTCACATGAGCGGCGAGGAGTTCGAAGCGCGGCTTCTCCGTTTCCGGAAGATGCCGCGTGCCGTTCGCCTCGTTTATGCTCGCCCGCGCACATTCTTCGCGATCGTGCTCGGCGTCGTCACGTTCTTTCTGCTGCCGTCGTCGTTTCGGCTGGTCACGCGATTGTTGACCGGCTGGGATACGTTCGTCGCGCTCTATATCGTTCTCGTCTACGTCATGATGGCTCGCAGCAACTTGAATACGATCCGCCGCATGGCGGCGCTGCAGGACGACGGCCGTTTTCTGATCCCGCTCCTGACGGCGGTTGGCGCATTCGCGAGCCTGGCCGCGATCGTGCTCGAGCTCGGACAGGGCCAGCACAAATCCAACGAGCTGATATTTGCGATCCTGACGGTCGCGCTGTCATGGGCGGCGGTCCATACCGGCTTCGCCCTGCACTATGCGCACGAGTTCTACCGCGGCCCCAAGCCGGGCGGCTTGCAGTTTCCGAGCGGCGACAAGGACGAGCACGCCGACTATTGGGACTTTGTCTATTTCTCTTTCGTGATCGGCATGACCGCACAAGTGTCCGACGTCGGCATCACCGACAAGACGATCCGCCGCATCGCGACCGTTCACGGCATCATCTCGTTCGTATTCAATACCGCACTGCTCGCGCTGATGGTAAATATCGCCGCCAGTGCGATTTGAAGATCAAACCGGGAGCAAGCCCATGAGCCATGATCGTTCGAATGTCGAAGCGGTCGTCCAGCACTACTTCGATGCCTTATACGAAGGCGACGCCGACAAGCTTGGCGCGATCTTTCATCCCACGGCAGATTTGCGCTGGCTGGAAAAAGGCGCCCTTCAGGTCCTGACGGTTCCCACCTGGCTCGAAAACGTCAGGAAGCGGCCGTCGGCGAAGACGCAAAACAAGCCACGCGAGGACTTTATCGTCACAATCGATCGCTCTGACGAAAACACGGCCTTCATCAAGGTCCGCTGCCAGCTGCCGCCGCGTTACTTCACCGACTATCTGGTGGCGATGAAACTCGGCGATGGCTGGCAAATCGTCTCCAAATCGTTTCGCTACGATCTGAAGGACTGAGCTGCATCCAGCACAAGCCGTCCCCGTTGACCTCGGTCGCCTTCCGGGCAAACTGCCCGGAGGAGATTTGAAATGACCGTGGAAGCCAGTTTTCAGCTGTTTCTGATTCTGCTCGCCGTACTCGCCGGAACCGCACTTCTGGCCCGCCGCGTCGACATCGCGCCCGCGATCCTGCTGCTGCTTGCCGGCACCGCTCTGGCTTTCGTACCGGGCATGCCATCGCCGGAGCTTCCGCCTGAACTGATCCTGTTGCTGGTGCTGCCACCGTTGATCTACTCGGCGGCGGTTGCGATGAGCTGGCGCGAATTCAAATTCAACTTGCGGCCGATCGTTCTGCTTTCGGTCGGATGCGTGATCTTTACCGCCTTCGCGGTCGCCGCCGCCACGCATTACCTGATCGGCCTGCCCTGGAATGTCGGCTTTCTGCTCGGCGCGATCGTCGCGCCGCCCGATGTCGTGGCGCCCCTGGCGGTTGCCCGCAAACTCGCGATCCCGCGCCGTATCATGGTGGTGCTGGAGGGCGAGGGGCTCGCCAACGACGCCACGGCGCTGATCCTTTACCGTTTCGCGGTGGCCGCGATCGCAACCGGCCTGTTCTCGCTTCCGAAAGCGATCGGAGAGTTCTCGGCCATCGTCGTCGGCGAGACGCTGTTCGGAATTGCGGTCGGCTGGCTCTCGTTGCGGGCACGGCACTGGGCGCGCGATCCGCAGATCGAGATCACACTGTCGCTGATCACACCCTATGTGGCCTATTGGCTGCCGGAGCATTTCGGCGGCTCCGGCGTGATCGCGACCGTCACCTGCGGGCTTTACATGAGCTGGAACGGACCCTTGTTGATCTCGGCGGCGACGCGCCTGCAAGGCATCTTCTTCTGGAACCTCGTGATCTACCTGATCGAGGGGTTGCTGTTTCTGTTGACCGGATTCCAGATGCGGATTCTGTACGAACGCTCCAAGGCGTTCCCGCTCGATGACATCCTGATCGCTACTGCGCTGGTCACGTTGATGATCGTTGTCGCGCGTTTCGCATGGACCTTTCCCGCGATCTATGTGCCGCGGATGATCAAGCGCATACGGCTGCGCGATCCGGCTCCGCCCTGGCAGTGGGCCTTCGTGCTTTCGTTTACCGGCGTGCGCGGCGCGGTGTCGCTGGCCGCAGCACTGGCGCTGCCCTATACGCTGCCGGACGGCAGCGCGTTTCCTTACCGCGACCTGATCCTGTTCGTCGCCTTCGGCGTCATCTTCATTACGCTGGTCGGATTTGGCCTCGGCCTGGCGCCGGTGGTGCGCCGGCTCGGCGTTGCGCTGGCCGGCCGCAACGAGCGCGTCGCCGAACTTGAAACGGAGATCAACGCGCGCCGCGAGGCTCTCGATGCCGGGCTAAAATCGCTGAAGCACATCACGGAGCACCGGGACTTGTCGGAGGATGTGATCCGGCTGCTGCGCGCGCGGCACGAAACCCGGTACAATCAATTGCCGAGTTCTATCGACCCTGACGCACAATTGCTGTCGGCGGCAGGAACCGGCCTGACCCGCGAACTGATCGCGGCCGAGCGTAAATTCATTCACGTTATGCTGCGCGACGGCAAGATCACCGACGAGACCCGGCGGCACATCGAACGCGACCTCGATCTGGAAGAAGCAAGCCTCGCCAACCGGGAATTTCGTTGCGACTTGCCCTAGTGGAGTGATTTGACATTCGCCACCCATCTGCCGACGAGTTCGTTAAGCGAATGTCAAATCCAGAACTCCACTGGAAACCATATTTGCTAGTGGTCGTTTGATTTTAACATTTGTGATTCGAACATTTGTGATTTTAACATTTGCAAAATGCCTGCCTCATCGGCATGCAAATGTTGGAATCGGACCACTAGGGCGGCTGCCGATTATTGGCGGCTCGGTTACTGGCGTCCCAGGTGCGTCGCCTGTTCGACGCGGTCGAATCTTTCCAACGACAGAATTGCGTCCGCAAGCTGATCGGCGCGACCGTCGAGGACGGGGCGGGCCAGCGTCAAGAATTTTTGCGCCATGGCTTTCGCATCCGGGAACGTCGTCGGCTCGCCGGACGGATCGTCATGGATCCGCTCATGAACACCGTCATCGGTGGTGATGCTGACGCGGGCGCCGAACGGATGCGTGCGGCCTTCGAGGCGGCTATCCTGCACGACGTCGAATTTGTCGGCCAACGCATCGACCGCGGCATCGCCGAGCCTGCTGTAGTCGTCCCAGCCGAAGCCACCCTGATCGAGCGCGACCGCACCGGTGAAGAACATCGAGAATTGGCCGCCGACGACCGAGGTCGGATGCCGCTTGGTGGCGGGATCGCCTGCGAGCGTGATACCATTGCGGTGGAGCCCGATCTCGACGCGCTTGATCTGGTCCGGCGTCAGGTTGTGCTCGCGTCGCATCGCGATCAAGGCATCGAGCGCGGCGTGGGTATAGCGACAGCTCGGATAAGGCTTTACGCCGATCTTCATGGTCTCGTAGACCTTGCCGAGATCGGCGACCGCCTTTTCCGGATGCGCGTTGTCGCTATAGCCGACCAGCAGGCCATGCTTGCCCTCGACCGATTGGGTTGCGCCGACGAAGTCATTCCGTGCCAGCGTCGCGGCAATGACGCCGTTCATCGCGGACGCGCCAACCTGATAGCGTTTGTTCCAGGCGCCATTGACCAGGAACTGCAGCGAACCTGCCGCCTGGCTGCCGGCGACGCCGAAGGCCGCGATGATCTGTTCCTTGGACAATCCGAACAGCTTTGCGGCGGCAGCTGCCGCGCCGTAGGTGCCGGCGGTAGCGGTGGGATGGAAGCCGCGGGCGTAATGCGAGGTCGGATCGAGCGCGTTGCCCAGCCGGCAACAGACCTCGTAGCCGGCGACGATTGCGGTCAGCACTTCGCGGCCCGATGCGCCTACCAGTTCGCCGATCGCGAACGCGGCCGGCACAACCGGCGCACTCGGATGCAGCGAGGAATCCGCATGGGTGTCGTCGAAATCGAGCGAGTGACCCAGCGCACCATTGAGCAGCGCCGCGATCGCGGGCGTCCAGCTTCTGTTATCGCCGAACACGGTGGATTCGCCGTGATTATCCAGCGAGAGCGCCCCTAGCATCCCAAACAGCGAAGGCGTCGATTCCGCATCCCGCCGCGCGCGGATGGCGCTGCCGAGAAAATCCAGCGTCAGCACCTTGGCGCGCTCGCGCACCTCTTCGGGAATATCCTCGAAGCGCAGGTTGGCGACATAAGCGGCGAGCGTTGCGGTTTCCTCTGCCATGATTAGTCCTTTGGCGATTGTTTGACGGACCCGGTCCGTGATTTTCGTCGAGCCTAAGTCGCCGGCGCGGCTTGTTCAATGGCCGCCATCGCATGGCGGCGCAGCGCGGCTGTTACGCCGCGCCGACCTGCTCGAGCAGGGAACGCGTGATTACGCGATGAAACGGCAGGATAGCCGCAAGGTAAGCGCGCCCTAGCCGGTTATGGGTGAGAACCAGCGTGGTCGCCGTCACGTCCTGGTCGCGGCTGCCGTTGACTGGCATTACATCTATGACAACGCGAAAATCGAGATGGCGATCGTTGAACCCGGCAATCAGTTGCCCGGGCGCCTCGCTGAGAACCGGGAACATTCCAACCATGCCGCCAGATTTCGCTTCGCCCTCGGCGGATGTCTTCAGGCCGAACGGCGCAACAATCGCGTTGCGCAGGTCGAGCAGCATGGTGACCCAGCGCGGACTGCGCGAAAATATCCGTTCCGCCGCAGTTCGTGCGTTCAGTTTCGCATCGGTGACCGTGACCCGGAAAGAGTTGGCGAACTGCGCACCGGCCAGCACACGCTCGCGATCGATCTCGGGTTCGACTTCATGGATCAACATGACACGCGAATCTGCGCCCCTCGTGCCGGAAACGCAAGAGTTGCGCCTGCTAACGTCAGTGCGTCGTTAGCGTGGTGCGAGGGGAATCCCCCTCGCACCTCCCGGGGCCTGCGACCAGCCCGAGACTATGAAAATGCGCTACCGATAATCGAGCTCAAATCATCGACTGCTATCTCGGGTTTCGGTGCCGCGTCTCGGCACTACAGAAGCGAATATTGCTTGCGTTCCCGCCTGGAAAGCAGCGGAAGCGCTTCGCCAACAATCAGGCTCTTGAAATATTCGCTCGCCTGATGGGCCAGGAAAGCGTCGTCGTTCTCAAAGAGTTCGTAGAACAGGAACTGAGCGGGATTTTCCTTGCCCTGACCGATCAAAAACAGCTTCACGCCGGATTCGCTTTGCGCCTGCGGCAAGAAACGACGGAGCGTGTCGACGACCGCGTCGGCCTTTCCTTCCTTGGCTTCCCATTGTGCAACGACGAGAAGGCCGCCTTTTCCGATTTCGTTAATGTTGTTCGTGCTGATCTGGCTCATGATGTTCGCTCCTTTGAGGTTTCGAAGTTGAGATTGCGCCTTTGCCGTTATGGCAAAGGCCGCCTTGGTTGAGACGAGCGATGCTCCCAGCATGATGAACGCAGATCGCCGCGTGAGAGACACTCCGTGATACGGCGGGCGTCTTATCTGGTTGTCGTCAGTCATTGCGATTACTCCGGGTGACGGCTGGACAGTGGCCCCGGAGAGCCAGTAGCGCCAGCAATAACACTACGGTCACGGCCGAAGTGTTACGTGAGACTTTTCGGTCGCGAGCGGTTACAATCGCGAAATGGCGTCACTCAATTTGAATGTTGCGGAAATCGCCGCGCTGGTCGGCGACCCGGCTCGAACTAACATCCTCGCTGCGCTGATGGATGGCCGCGCACTGACATCCAAGGAACTGGCCTATATCGCCGGCGTGTCTCCGCAAACGACCAGCGGGCATCTGGCGAAGCTTGCGACGGCGAATCTGCTCGTTCTGATGAAGCAGGGCCGGCGGCACTACTACCGGATCGCTTCACCGCTGGTCGGCCAAATGCTGGAGAGCATTATGGCGGTTGCCAGCGCTCAGACTTCGCCACTCCAGCCGCGGCCATCGCGCATGGAGGAGAGGATGCGCACCGCGCGCACCTGTTACGACCACCTCGCCGGACGGCTCGGCGTCGCGCTGGCCGATACTCTCGTGATGCGCGGCCACATCGCGCTTGTCCAAGATGGCGGGGAAGTGTCGGAGGACGGACTAGCGTTCCTGTCCAACCTCGGCGTTGTGCTGGATGAACGCGGGCATTCCAGACGCGTCTTTTGCCGGCCGTGTCTCGATTGGAGCGAGCGTCGCGTTCACATCGCGGGCAGTGTTGGCGCCAAGCTGTGTGAACGTTGTTTTGAACTTGGCTGGATCAAACAACTCAAGACGACGCGAGCTCTCGAGGTCACAGCCAAAGGAGCTCAGGGATTCGCCGAGTGGTTCGGCATCGACTTGGCGGCGGAAATAATCCGCTCTCGTCGCCGCCGTCGTGCAGATGGCAAGGATGTGACGTCAAGCTACGCCTGCCCGCGCCGGAACGCGGGTAATTCTGGCGCCGAGCGCATTGAGGCGCTCGTCGATCCGCTCATAACCACGCTCGATCTGGTCGGCATTGTTGATGGTCGAGACGCCCTCGGCGCAGGCCGCCGCCAGCAACATCGCCATCCCCGCGCGAATGTCGGGCGAACTCATCAGCGCGCCTCTCAGACGGCTCGGGCCCGCGACGATCGCCCGATGGGGATCGCACAGCACGATGCGGCCGCCCATGGCGATCAGCTTGTCGACGAAGAACATCCGGGATTCGAACATCTTCTCGAACATCAGGATAACGCCGGCGCATTGGGTGGCCGTCACAATCGCAATCGACATCAGGTCCGCGGGAAAGGCCGGCCAGGGCTGGTCCTCGAGTTTCGGCACATGGCCGCCGAAATCGTCCTGAACCTTCAGCGTCTGACGATCCGATACCAGGAGGTCGTCGCCTTCAACCTCGCAGGCAATGCCGAGCCGTTCAAAGCCCATCCGGATCGAGCGCAGATGTTCGACGCCGGCGCGCGCGATGCGAAGTTTGGAGCGCGTGACCGCGGCGAGCCCGATCAGCGAGCCGACCTCGATGTGATCGGGACCGATCGCGTGCGTGACGGAACCAAGCGAAGCCGGTCCATGCACGACCATGGTGTTGGTACCGATGCCTTCGATGCGGGCGCCGAGCGCGACGAGAAAATGCGCGAGGTCCTGCACATGCGGTTCGGACGCGGCGTTACGCAGATAAGTGGTGCCGTGGGCCGCGACGGCCGCCATCAGCGCATTTTCTGTCGCAGTCACGCTCGGCTCGTCGAGAAAGACGTCGGCACCCACAAGCCGCGAACAGCGCAGTTCAAGGCGGGTAGAGGCGGTAACCTTGGCGCCGAGTTGCTCGAACGCCAAAAAATGCGTGTCGAGCCGGCGCCGCCCGATTACGTCGCCACCGGGTGGGGGAAGCACCACCTCGCCACACCGTGCAAGCAGCGGCCCGGCCAGCAGGATCGAGGCGCGGATGCGCGCGCAGAGCTCGGGATCGAGATCGGCGGCGCGGATATCCTTGGCGTGAATGGCAAGCCGGTTGGGCTTTTGCCATTCGGCTGAAGCGCCGACCGAGCGGATCAATTCCACCAGGGTTTCGGTGTCGCGGATGCGCGGGACGTTGTCGAGCGTGACCGGATGTTCGGTCAGAAGCGCGGCCGCAATGATCGGCAACGCCGCATTCTTGTTGCCGGAGGGCTCGATCGTCCCGGCCAGCCGATGGCCGCCTTCGATGACGTACTGGATCGGCGGCACGCGGGCGGTCTCCAAACAAAAACTGTTAGTCCAGCTACTCCGGATTCCCGGGCAAAATCAACCGAACCGCACGTCCGGGCGCGACAACCCGAAATGCGACCGCAGGGTTTCGCCATCATAGGCGTCGCGAAACAAGCCGCGTTTGCGCAACAGAGGGACGACTTCCGAGATGAAGAGATCGAGCTGGTGCGGCAGCACCGGCGGCATCAGATTGAAGCCATCGGCAGCGCCGGTCTCAATCCAGTCCTGCATGATGTCGGCGATCATTTCCGGCGATCCGGCGGCGGTGAAGTGGCCTCTCGCCCCGGCGAGCTTGGCGAGAAGTTGCCTGAGCGTCGGCTGCTCGCGTGCGACAAGCGCGACGACGGCTTCGGTTCGGCTGCGGGACGCCTCATTCTTGCTGGGATCGGGGAAATCCACGGGCGATAACGGCTGATCCAGCGCGAGATGCGAAAAATCATGGCCGCCGAAACGCTGCGACAGGCGCGCGCGGCCAACTTCAGGATCGGAAAGCTCATTGAGCTCGGCCGCGTAGCGCTCGGCCTCGGGCTGCGTCGAGGCGATGACCGGGCTGAAGCCGGGCAAGATGACCACATCCCGCGGATTGCGGCCCTCGGCCGCGACCAGTTGCTTGAGATCGGCATAGAACGCGCGCGCCGTAGCTTTCTCAAGATGCGCCGTGAATACCGCTTCGGCATGACGCGCAGCAAACTTTTTGCCGGTATCAGACGAGCCGGCCTGGACAAAGACCGGACGACCCTGCGGGCCACGCGGCATATTCAGCGGGCCAAGCACCGGAAAGTGCGGTCCCTTGTGATCGATTGCCCTCACACGCATGCGATCGGCATATCGCCCGCCAAGACGGTCGTCGAGCACTGCGTCATCGGCCCAGCTGTCCCAGAGACCTTTGACCACCGTCATGAACTCTTCGGCTCGCTCGTAGCGATCGGCATGACCGACCTGGCCAATATGACCAAAGTTGGAGCCCGCCTGAGGCGACCAGGTCGTCACGATATTCCATCCCGCGCGGCCCCGGCTGATGTGATCGAGCGAGGCAAACTGGCGGGCGAGATTGTAGGGCTCGGCATAGGTTGTCGAGCAGGTGGCGATGAGCCCGATGCGGCTGGTCGCCATGGCGACCGCCGCAAGCGCCGTGATCGGCTCCAGCCAGTTGAAGGGCGCACTCTCGACGTCGTTCCAGAGGCCAAGGACGTCGGCGAGAAAGATCGAGTTCGAAACAGGCGGCTTCCGCCTTTTGCGCCAGCTCCACCGTGTAACGGATGTCGGTCAACGGCAACGGCGAAGCTTTGAGATGCCGCCACGCCGCCTCGTGATGCCCGCGGCCCTGGATGAAAAGATTGATATGCATGCGCGGCATCAGACATCCCCATCAGGATCTCTTGGATCCCCCGGACCCGTTCACGCTTCGACGTCGCGTTGCCTGTAATGTTATTTCAGGGACAATTTACGGCAAGCGTGCCGCGCAATCGCGCAGCCGCCCTTTGCGAAGCCTGGATCGACGGCGCAGATCTCTTCGCGCCCTACACGTCCACATTCGCGCTGAGCGAATTATCCTGGATGAACTCGCGGCGCGGCTCGACGAGATCGCCCATCAGCTTGGTGAAGATGTCGTCGGCCTCGTCGACCTCCTTGACCTTCACCTGCAATAGCGAGCGCTCGTTGGCATCAAGCGTGGTTTCCCAGAGCTGACCCGGGTTCATCTCGCCAAGGCCTTTGTAGCGTTGCAGCTTGACGCCTTCGCGGCCGGCTCCGGTCACCGCCTCGAACAAACTGACAGGGCCGTGGATCGCAGTCTGGCTGTCCTTCTGCCGCAACATACCAGGCCGCGGATAGGCTTCCTGGAGTCTTCCGGCATATTCGTCGAGCTTGCGGGCGTCGGCGGAGCCGAGCATCGCGACATCGATGACGGCGACATCCTTGACTCCGCGCACCATGCGCTCGAACACGAAACCTTCGCCTTCCGTGAAGCGGCCCGTCCAGCCGCGCTCGACCTCGTCGGCCAGGGCATCGAGGCGCTTTGCGATATAATCCGCGGCGACGATCGCTTTCGGCAGATCGCCAAAAACCTGATGACGCAGCACGCCGGCGATTGCGGCCTGCTCGACGACGCTGCGGTTATAGCGGCTGTGCAGGTTGTTCAGCGTCGATCTGATCACGCGGGCGTCCTCGACCAGCGACAGCAGATCGCGCCCTGAGCGATCCTCACCCGTGGCCAGCTTGTAAACGCTGTCATCAAGGCCGGTCGTGATCAGATAGTCTTCAAGCGCGCGCTCGTCCTTTAGATACTGCTCGGACTTGCCGCGAGAGACCTTATACAGCGGCGGCTGGGCGATATAGAGATAGCCGCCGTCGATCAACGTCGGCATCTGGCGAAAGAAGAACGTCAACAGCAGCGTGCGGATATGCGCGCCGTCGACGTCGGCGTCGGTCATCAGAATGATCTTGTGATAGCGCAGCTTCGACAAGTCGAAGTCGTCACGTCCGATACCCGTGCCGAGCGCGGTAATCAACGTGCCGATCTGCTCGGAGCTGAGCATCTTGTCGAAGCGTGCCCGTTCGACATTGAGGATCTTGCCGCGCAACGGCAGCACCGCCTGGAATTCACGGTTGCGTCCCTGCTTCGCGCTGCCGCCGGCGCTGTCGCCCTCGACGATGAAGAGTTCGGACTTGGCGGGATCGCGTTCCTGGCAGTCGGCGAGCTTGCCGGGCAGCGAAGCGACGTCGAGCGCGCCCTTGCGGCGTGTCAATTCGCGCGCCTTGCGGGCCGCTTCGCGGGCAGCGGCGGCTTCTACCACCTTGCCGACGATGATCTTGGCTTCCGAGGGATGCTCCTCGAACCAGGCGGCGAGCGCCTCGTTGAGAACGTTCTCGACCACCGGGCGCACTTCCGAGGACACCAGCTTGTCCTTCGTTTGCGACGAAAACTTCGGATCGGGCACTTTCACCGAAAGCACCGCGGTCAAACCTTCGCGGCAATCGTCGCCGGTAAGCGCGATCTTTTCGCGCTTGGCCATGGCGTCGGCATAGCCGTTCACCTGGCGCGTCAGCGCGCCGCGAAAACCGGCGAGATGGGTGCCGCCGTCGCGTTGCGGAATGTTGTTGGTGAAACAAAGCACGTTCTCATGGTAGCTGTCGTTCCACCACAAGGCGGCCTCGACGCCGATGCCGTTGGCCTCGGCATTGACCATGATCGGCATCGGCACGATCGCCTTCTTGTTGCGATCGAGGTATTTGACGAATTCCTCGACGCCGCCCTCATAATGCATCTCCTCGCGCTTCTCGACCGCATGACGCATGTCCGACAGCACGATGTTGACGCCGGAATTGAGGAACGCGAGTTCACGCAGGCGGTGCTCAAGCGTCGCGAAATCATATTCGACGTTGGTGAAGGTTTCCTTGGAAGCGAGGAACGTCACCTCGGTGCCGCGCTTGCCGTGGGCGTCGCCGACCACCGAGAGCGGGGCGACGGCATCGCCGTGAACGAATTCGATGAGATGTTCCTTGCCGTCGCGCCATACCCGCAGTTGCAATTTGCTCGACAGTGCGTTGACGACGGAAACACCCACGCCGTGCAGACCGCCGGAGACCTTGTAGGAGTTCTGGTCGAATTTTCCGCCCGCATGCAGTTGCGTCATGATGACTTCGGCGGCGGAGATGCCTTCACCCTTGTGGATGTCGACGGGAATGCCGCGGCCGTCGTCGCGCACCGTGACGGAGCCGTCGGCGTTGAGCACCACTTCCACCGCGGTCGCGTGACCGGCCAGCGCTTCGTCGATGGCGTTATCGACGACCTCGTACACCATGTGGTGCAGGCCGCTGCCGTCGTCGGTGTCGCCGATATACATGCCCGGCCGTTTGCGAACGGCGTCGAGCCCTTTCAGAACCCGGATCGATTCCGCACCGTACTCGGCCGGAACAGGATTCTCGTTATCGGCGAGCGGTCGCCGCGCAGGTTCTGTCATGTGGTGCCTTTGGAATGGGTCTTCGAAGAGCTCTTCGAATCAGCTGCGCAAAACGAGGGCTGAATAACGCTATTTCTGCCACGAAAGGCGGGGCGCGCCTAGCGCAAAGTCTTGGTCAGCAAGATACTGAAAAGATAGGAATTTTTAAGGATTTTACAAGTCTGCCGGGGGCCGATTCAAGACCACCGAAAAAGCGCGATTCGGCCACCTGTTTCGCGCCCTCTTTTTGAGGGAATCCGCGCTCACGGGCGGCGGGTAATCTGGCCGGCTTCGACGCTGAAGATTTCGCCGGATGGGCCGACATCGGCGAATGCGGCCGGGTCGGCGCCGGTCATCCAGACCTGCGCGCCCAGCGTTGACAGCTCGTCAAACAATGCCGCGCGACGGACGGGATCGAGATGGGCCACCACTTCGTCGAGCAACAGCAGCGGCGTGATGCCGGTCATTTCCGAAACCAAACCCGCATGCGCCAACACAAGACCGATCAGGAGCGCCTTTTGCTCTCCGGTCGAGGCATCGCGCGCCGGCATGTTTTTCGGCGCGTAGACGACCTGAAGGTCAGTCAGATGCGGCCCGTCAAGCGTGCGGCCGGCGATAGCGTCGCGCGCGCGATTTTCGCGCAGGATATTCCGGTAACGATCTTCCACCGCGGTCGCCGGTTCCGACATCAGCGCATTTTCCATCCAGCCGTCGAGCGCGATTTCCGCGGAAGGAAATGCGGAGGCCTTGCCGCGTGCGCGCAGCATCGCCGCCAACCGGACCGCGGTCTGGCTGCGCATCGCCGCGACGGCGACGGCGAGTTCCGCCGTTTCCCGCTCGATCGCGCCGCACCAGTGGTCGTCGTAATTGCGTACCTCGAGCAGGCGGTTGCGCGAACGCAAGGAACGGTCCAGCGCCGACACCCGCGCCGAGTGCTCACTGTCGATGGCGAGCACCAGGCGATCGAAGAAGCGACGGCGCTCCGAAGCCGGTCCCAAAAACAGCCCGTCCATCGCGGGCGTCAGCCACACGATGCGCAGGTGATCGCCGAACGCAGTGGCCGAGGTTACCGGTTCGCGGTCAATCCGGCAGCGCCGGCTGCTCGATGAAGCATCTGAAGCCGGCGCATCGATGCCGGTGCCAAGCGTGGCTAGCCCCAGCGCGCCCTCGACTTCGGCGGATACCGCCCAGGAGCCGTCGCCCTGATTGTCGGCGACATCCTCCAGCATCGCGCGACGCAAGCCACGGCCCGGCGACAGAAACGAAATCGCCTCGACGCAATTGGTTTTGCCGGCGCCGTTCGGTCCCGCCAGCACGATGACGTCGCCGCGCGTCTCAAGGCTGGCGGAGCGGTAATTGCGGAAATGCGTAAGCGTCAAGCGCCGGATTCGGGATGGGGTCATATCATTCGTCATTACCGGGCATAGCCGTTCAAAGAGCGGCGTCGCGTCCGCTAGCCTGCGCCCGGCAATCCATCATCCGCGCTAGCGGGCAATCTCTTCGTACAAATCCCGCCAATCGAGATTGTACCCAACGATAAGATCGATCTTCCACTCGCGAGACCGCCGGCTTGCCGGCGAAGATGTAAACCCAATAGATCATTTGATTTGATGGATGGCCGGGTCAAGCCCGGCCACGACAAAACGCTACACCCGCATCGGCATCAACACATAGAGCGCGCCCTTGGAATCCTTGTCTTGCACGAGCGTCGGCGAACCGGGATCCGCGAGCCTCAACACTGCGACCTCGCCCTCGATCTGGGCGGCGATATCGAGCAGATAGCGCGAGTTGAAGCCGATATCGAGCGGATCGGAGGCGTATTCGACTTCGAGTTCTTCGGTAGCGCTGCCCGAGTCGGGATTGGTGACCGACAACACCAGCCGGCCGGGCGACAATGCGAGCTTAACCGCACGGCCACGCTCGCTCGAAATCGTCGAAACGCGGTCGACCGCCGCCTCGAAATCCTTCTTGTCGACGACGAGTTCCTTGTCGTTGTTTTGCGGAATGACGCGGCCATAGTCCGGAAAGGTTCCGTCGATCAGTTTTGATGTAAGAACCACGTTGCCGATGGTGAGGCGGATCTTGCCTTGCGACAGTTCGATCTTGACCTCGGCCTCATTGTCTTCGATCAGCCGCTGAACCTCGCCGACCGTCTTGCGCGGGACGATGACGCCGGGCATGCCGGCTGCGCCCTTCGGCTGCACCAGGTCGATCTGGGCCAAGCGATGGCCGTCGGTCGCTACCGCGCGCAACGTTGCGGCCTTGGCGGTGCCGGCCGAGTGGAGGTAAATGCCGTTGAGATAGTAACGGGTCTCTTCGGTCGAGATCGCAAACTGCGTCCGGTCGATCAGCCGTTTCACGTCGGAGGCGGGCAGCGAGAACGTGTGCGTCATCTCGCCTGCGGCAAGATCGGGAAAATCGTTTTCAGGCAGGGTCTGCAGTGTAAAGCGCGAACGCCCGGCACGGATCGCCAGCACCGAGCGGTCGCCATCGCCTTCCAGCACGATTTGCGCGCCGTCAGGCAGCTTGCGCACGATGTCGTAGAACATGTGCGCCGGAACGGTCGTCGAACCCGCAGTTGCCGTTTCAGCCGCCAGCGTCTCGGTGACTTCCAGATCGAGGTCAGTGGCTTTCAGCGACAGCTGCGCGTTCTCGGCCCGGACCAGCACGTTGCCGAGGATCGGAATGGTATTGCGCCGCTCGACCACGCGGTGCACGTGGCCCAGCGATTTCAGGAGTTGCGCGCGTTCGACGGTAACCTTCATTGCCATACCCGCCTGATGGAAGAGGGAAAAGCCGGGGCACTCGAAAGCGCGACCGCGGCGTTTGGACCCGAAAGGCCGATCGAAGCTGGATTCGACCCGTCCGCCCGGGGGGACCCCAAAGTGGCGCGGATAGCCGGCAAGTGCAAGGGATGCCGCAGGCCGTTCCCCACTTTTGGGTTTTGGCAGCCTGCGATTTTGGCAACCAATCCGCCCTCCCCGCTCGGGGAGTTCCTGAGAGTTATTCGCTCTGCAGTTGCCGCTTCAGGGACTCGACCTCATCGGAGAGCGAGACATCCTTGGCGACCAGTGCCTCAATCTTGCGCACGGCATGCAGAACCGTGGTGTGATCGCGCCCGCCGAACCGGCGGCCGATCTCGGGCAAAGACCGCAAAGTGAGGGTTTTCGCCAGATACATAGCGACCTGCCGCGGGCGAACGACGTTGGCCGTGCGGCGCGACGACAACAGGTCGGAGCGGCTCACATTATATTGCCGGGCCACCACCCTCTGAATGTCTTCGATCTTGATCCGCTTCGGTTCCTGCGGACGGATCAGGTCACGCACCTCGCGCTCGGCCATCTCGAGCGTCACCGGCTGATTGTTGAGCTTGGAGTGCGCGAGCAGACGGTTGACGGCGCCTTCGAGATCGCGGCCGTTATGGGTGATGGTGCGAGCGAGATATTCCAGCACCTGCTCGGGCACATCGAAGCTCGCGTGATGCGCACGGGCCGCTGCGACACGCGACTTGAGAATGCCGAGCCGCAATTCTTCGCCGAGCGATGCCATTTCCACGACCAGCCCACCGGCAAGCCGTGAGCGCACGCGATCGTCCAGGCTTTCGAGATCGGAAGGCGGACGGTCGGCCGCGATGACCACCTGGCGGCCGGCATCGATCAGTGCGTTCAAGGTGTGACAGAATTCGGCCTGCGTCGATTTTCCCTGCAGGAACTGCAGGTCATCGATCACAAGCACATCGATGCCGCGCAGCGCGTCCTTGAAGGCGAGCGCCGTCTGCGTCTTCAGCGCGGCGACAAAGCCGTACATGAACTTTTCGGCCGTCAAATACAACACCTTGCGCTCGCTGCCGGAATTGCCGGCCCAGGTCACCGCCTGGAGCAGATGGGTTTTTCCGAGGCCGACGCCGGCATGGATATAGAGAGGATTGAACATCACGGAGTCGCCGCGGCGGCCTTCCGCCACCTGACGCGCCGCCGCGTGGGCCAGCGTGTTCGAACGGCCGACGACGAAGCTTGCAAATGTCAGACGCGGATCCAGCGGCGAGCCGCCGAGCGCGTCGTGGTTTGCCGAAACCGGCGCGGTTGCGACCGAGCGCAACTCGACCGCGGGCCGGTTATCCGGCCGTTCGGGACGGCGCGCGTCGAGCTGAGAAACCGACGCATCCTTTACCGGCGCCATCGCGCGCATCGCCGTGCGCACGGAAAGATCGACGCGATGCACTTGGGGCAGTTCCGCCTGCCAGCAGGAAAGAACACGCTCTGCATAGTGCGCCTGAATCCAGCTCTTGAGGAAGCGCGTCGGAACCGAAAGATGGACGCTTTCGTCATGCACGCTTTCCAGATCCATGCGGGCAAACCAGCTCGTATAAACGTCTTCGCCCACGCTCGAACGCAGCCTTCCTTTCACGCGCGACCAACGATCCTGTTCGATACTCGTCATAGCCGGATGGAGATTTGTCATTGCCGAAAAACTTCTCTTCGTCTGGATGGAATTCTTTTCGAAGGTGGGTCCACCGTGCGCCGCACGGAGGGCTGCCTCGCGGGAAGTCCTCTTCAGACATAGTCCGGCCGTTCGGCGAAACGCCGTCAGGCAGATCTTTGACTGAAAGGGAAGCTTCGCGAGGCTAGCGCGTACTCGACGGATGGTCCGGAGCTCGCGCGGAAGGCCGCTTTCCGACGGCCTCCGAAACGTTCGTTCGTATTCTCGCGCATCCGCTCAAAGCCGGGATGCTCGACGTCGAGGGACCCAACACACTGCGACGCTTAAACTGGCGAGAACCAAAAATTTCAATGATTTTGTAAGACATGCTACCTCCCCCTCTCGCCGCCACAAGGCACGGCAAGTCGTCATTCCAAAACTTTTCAAATTCGACCGGCGACGTCTGAAACAACAAAGAACCGTTCAGCCGTTACGCCATTCGCTCCGCCCGCCTCAACTTACGTCCCGTTCGCGTCTTCGCTTTCCCTTCCGTCAGGTCGGCTGTTTCGTATCTCTCTTTTTTAAAAGCGACGAAGCACGAATGCTTCACCTTGAGAAATTTCGACACAGAACTCCCTCACCCATATTGCTATGGGTTCGAACTCAACGATCGCTTGGAAAGCGTCGCTTAACGCGCACACCGCCGCCGATTTGCACGTCCGCCTCGGTCCTTAATCCGCGCTGGTCTCAAGAGCCGTGGGCGCTGCGAACGATCTAAGAGATACATCAAGCCTCGTTTCTCGCAACGAAAATGATTCGGCGCGTTTGCCTGCAAAAACGACTTGGCGTTTCGCCCAACCGCACGCGATTTTCGTGCAAAGCTGCAAGGTTTTGAATCTGTGCGAAGATTCGAAGCTCCGCGCGACTGTCACAATTCGCGCGAGCGCCCAAAATAAATTCACAAATTGTTTAAGTTTGGCCGCAGTCGGACCGAATTTTCAAACAACTCGCTACCGCTATGCCGATAAGTGACTACGCAAGCGCGTTTTTTTTTGCTCGTCGCACAAGGGTAACCTTCGAATACAAACTGCGGTCGCAATTTTTCGGAAGGCGGCTCCCTTCAGTTCGAAACGTCGCGCTTGCTTCGCCGGTAAAAAGCACTGCTCCGTTCGCCCGGCGTGTCCGTAGAAACGCGGGGCGAGAAACTTCCCGCTGCCAGAAGTACCGCGCTAAAAACAAAAGCCCGGCTTCGAGCCGGGCTTTTGCAATCTTCAGCTTTATATTGGCTTACTTCGCCAGCTTGGCAATCTGATGCGAAAGCCGCGAAACCTTTCGGCTCGCCGCGTTCTTGTGAACGATGTTGCGCTGCGCTGCCTTCATCAGTTCAGGCTCGGCGCTCGCCATCGCCTTGACTGCTGCGGCGCGGTCGCCGCGCTTGATCGCCTCTTCGACCGTCCGGACGGAGCTGCGCATCTGGGTCCGGCGCGATTTGTTGACGATAGTGCGGCGGGCAATCTTGCGCATCGCCTTTTTGGCGGAAGTCGTATTGGCCATGTTCTCAAATGTCCTTCGGCGGTGACCGATCGCGGGTGAGCTAAATATCTGCCCACGGATTGCCTGATCGACGCTGATTGTTGTCGGGGTGCCCTGTCGAGAAAGCCACAGCGGATACTTCTCCGGCGGCATGGCTCAAAAGAACAGCGGCGGCAGGATTGCGCCCGCCGCCAATTGGGGCGTGTTATAGAGGCCGGATAAAGCAGCGTCAACGTCTTAACCCGAGCCTATCGGGCCGCCGGCCGGGCTCTCGATGCCGGATAAGATGCTGACGAGGTTGAATTTCCTCCGTCACGCCGTTAATGGCTGACAGCGATTTGGGCACGCAAGACATAGGGTGAGGCATGATCCGCGGGTTTTTCCGTCTGGTGGGATTGTTGCTGCTGGCCGCCGGATTCATATTCATGGTCTACGATGGAGCCAGGTTTGTCGCCGACAATACCCTGCGCTTCACCCGGTTCGGACAGTTCTGGAACGATGTCCACCAATCCAGCCAGCAGGCCTTCCGCGTCTGGGTCGAAGGCATCTCGCCCTGGCTCTGGAACAACGTCGTCCGCGTGATCCTGGACCAGCCGGTCTTCGCGGTCATGGCCGTTGTGGGCATCTTCTTGATGCTGGTGTTCCGGCCAAAGAAGCCGCTGATCGGCTATTCAAGGAACTGAAGGTATCCGCTAACGGTCGTAAATTGATCGCACGTTTGCCCGCATCAGGGCTGCCAGATTTTACGTAACGGCCTATATGTGAAAGCGACGCGGCGTCTCGCTGCCGAGCGACGTGCCCGCCAGTGCGGCGAATTCGAAGTACCTATCAATGTTCGAGCAAGCTCGTCATGGAACTTCAAATTCAAAGCCGCCCTGGAAATCCATAGTAGTAGAGCTCCTTTGATTCCGAAGTTCGCATCAGGGGTTGCTGCGATTGGTTGCGAACTTCGGAATCGGAGTTCTAGGAGGAGGTAACCCATGCTTTTCATGCGCAAGACCACCGCGCTTCCAAGCGCCGACGAGGCGCTACCAGGTCGGACCGACCCAATTCCGACTGCGCCGCGCCATTTCGTCAACGGCCATCCGTTGCAACCGCCTTATCCTGCTGGCCTCGAGCAAGCGGTGTTCGGATTGGGCTGCTTCTGGGGTGCGGAGCGCAAGTTCTGGGAACTCGGCGACAGCATCTACGTCACGGCGGTTGGCTACGCCGGCGGCCACACAAAGAATCCGACCTATGAAGAAGTCTGCTCGGGCCGCACCGGTCACACCGAAGCGGTGCTGGTCGTGTTCGATCCGGCAAAGATTTCCTACGATCGGCTGTTGAAGATGTTTTGGGAAAATCACAACCCGACGCAGGGCATGCGTCAGGGCAACGATGTCGGGACCCAGTATCGTTCCGCGATCTACACATCAAACGATGCGCAACGCGAGGCAGCGATTGCCTCGAAGGCTGCTTACCAAAAGGCGCTTTCGGCCAAGGGACTCGGCACCATTACGACCGAGGTCGAACCGGCCGGACCATTCTATTTCGCCGAAGACTATCATCAGCAATATCTCGCCAAGAACCCGGCCGGCTATTGCGGGCTGGGCGGGACCGGTGTGTCGTGCCCGCTTCCGACGGGCGTCGCGGCCTGACCGTTTCCGTTCAACGAGAGACGGCCGGCAATCTCCGGCCGCTCTCGGACGGGCTGCACGGGCAAAAAACGGTTTGTTAACCATGTTAGGCGCAAAACTTAAGCCGTCTCGTTGATAGATAGGACAGCTTGAGTTGCGGGTCATGCGCGCGCTCTCTTTGCCGGTCGCGGCTGCCATGGCCGCGCTTGCGCTTGCAGGCTGCATGCAGACGAGCCAGCAGGCGGCGATGGCGCCGCGCAGCGACCTCGATGTCATCGCCTATGGCGAGCCCACGCGTTACGCCACGCCGAGCGCCACGGCCGATTCCGGCGGCGCGGTTCATGCAAACTTCGCGGCCCCGGCGCGCGGCACCTACGCACCGGCGCCGGTTATGCCTGAGCAAGTGGCTTACGCTTATGCCGCCGCCGCGCATGATGCGCCCTATCATCTCGATGCCGGCGACAAGCTGCGCGTCGTGGTCTATGGCCAGGAAGGCCTCACCAATACCTATGCGATCGATGCCGGCGGCTCGATCACCATGCCGCTGATCGGCGCGGTCGCCGCGCGCGGCAAAACACCGGCCGGTCTTGCCGCCGACATCTCCGCGCGGCTTCGTAACGGCTATATTCGCGAGCCGTCGGTGGCGGTCGAAGTCGAAACCTACCGTCCCTTCTTCATCCTCGGCGAGGTTGCCGCTCCCGGCCAATATCCTTATGTGCCGAACATGAGCGTCGAGAGCGCGGTCGCGATCGCCGGCGGCTTCTCGCCCCGTGCCAAACGCGACAGCGTGACACTGACCCACAACGCCGGCCGCGCCGTCGTTCCGCTCGGTACCTCCATCGGTCCCGGCGATACCATCCTCGTCGGCGAACGCTGGTTCTAACGACGTCCGTCGCCGCCGCGCGCAAGCTCTCCGAAGCCATAATATTCCGGGCAGCGGTATGACAGCATCGCTGCCGCATCGCACAACCAAGGTTTGAGATTGCCGCCGCGGATTTTCCGCGGATTTTCATTGCCTCTGGGATAGATCGCTATCATTCTTCCAGATGGCATCATCCCGGTGGGTGCCTACCAACAAGAAACAATGAGTTCCGCCGTAAGCGGTTTTCATCACCGGCAGGGAAAGAAACCTATGCCAAGCCTCAATATCAATGGGCGGACTCTGTCCGTCGATGCGGCCAACGATACGCCGCTCCTCTGGATCATCCGCGAACAACTCCAAATGACAGGCACGAAGTTCGGCTGCGGCGCCGGACTGTGCGGGGCTTGCACCGTTCACATCAACGGTGAAGCCGTACGCTCCTGCCAAACGCAAGTAAGCGACGCCGTCGGCAAGAAGATCACCACCATCGAAGGCCTCTCTACCAAGGGCGATCATCCCTTGCAGAAGGCATGGATCGCCGAGCAGGTGCCGCAATGCGGCTATTGCCAGTCCGGCCAGATCATGCAGGCAGCCTCGCTGCTGGCGAAGAACGCCAACCCGACAAAGGAAGAAGTTGTGGCGCACATGGACGGCAATCTCTGCCGTTGCATGACCTATTCACGCATCCAGAAAGCGATCATGCGTGCAGCCTCCGAAATGCGCACAGCCAACGCCGGCAACGATCGGAGAGCCACATGAACTCGCACGTCAAAATCACCCAGGATAAATCCCGAAATAAATCCGCTGGCGAGCCGCTTGATCTGAGCCGCCGCTCGTTTCTCGTCGGCTCCGCGGCCGCAGGACTCGCGCTCGGCTATTCGGCTCTGCCCGGCCTGCTCGGCGCAGACGAGGCTTTTGCCGCAGCCGGCAATTTCGATCCAAGCGTGTGGTATTCGATCGCACCTGACGGAATCGTCACCGTCACCAGCGGCAAGGCCGACATGGGCCAGCACATCGCCTCCACCATGGCGCAGATCATCAGCGAAGAACTCGGCGCCAACTGGAAGGACGTGCGCCTTCTGCTCGCCTCCAACGATCCGAAGTACAACGATCCCATGCTCGGCGCGCAGGTCACCGGCGGCAGCTGGAGCACCATGATGAACTTCGATGCGATGAGCCGCGCCGGCGCCGCGGGGCGTATCGCGCTCACCGAGGCCGCGGCCGCCATGATGGGCGGCATTCCGGCCGGCGAACTGGTGGTGCGCGATTCCACGATCATGCACCCGAAGTCGAAGAAGTCGTTGAGCTTCGCCGACGTCGTCAAGAGCGGGAAGATCACCAAGACCTTCACGGCTGACGACCTCAAGGCGATCAAGCTCAAGACGCCGGATCAATACACCATGATCGGTGTCTCGGTTCCGCAGCTCGACATCCCCTCGAAGACGAACGGGACGGCGAAATACGGCATCGACGTCATGCTGCCCGGCATGGTCTACGGCAAGGTCGTGAGCCCGCCGGTACGCTACGGCGCCACGGTGAAAGCTGTCGACGACAGCGAAGCCAGGAAAGTGCCGGGCTTCATCAAGGCGGTCACGCTCGACGACAAGACGGCAACGACCACCGGATGGGTGGTTGCGGTGGCAAACACCTTTGCCGGTGCGACCAAGGCGGCCGAAGCGCTCAAGGTCACCTATGACGCCGGGCCCAATGCCAAACTGTCGAGCGAATCCATCCTGGCCGAGGCCAAGCGGCTTCAGGGCCTGGACGATTCCGGCCTGTTCTTCGTCAAGGACGGCGATACGGCGGCGGCCTTGGGGACGGCGGCGAAAGTGCTGGAGGCGGAATACACCACCAGCATCAACATCCATGCGCCGATGGAGCCGATGACGGCGGTCGCCGAACAGAAAGGCGACATCTGGCACGTCTACACCGGTAACCAGTTTGCGACACGTTCCGGTGCGATCGCTGCCGGTGCCGCAGGCGTCGATCCGAAGTTTGTCGTGATGCATCAGATGTGGCTCGGCGGCGGCTTCGGCCGGCGTCTCGAGGGCGACATGCTGGTGCCGGCCGTGCAGGCGTCGAAAGCCGTCGGCAAGCCGGTGAAGATCATCTACACGCGTGAAAACGACATGACGATGGACTTCACGCGCCCGCTGACATTCCAGAAGATCAAGGCGGGACTCGACGGCGACGGCAAGCTGGTCGCGATGAACCACGACGTGGTCGCGGCCTGGCCGACCAAGCGTTGGGGCATTCCGGCCTTCCTGTCGCCTTCGGTCGACAAGAAGGGCGCGCTGGACGCGTTCACGGTGAACGGTGCGGACTTCTTCTACTCCGTTCCCAACCACAACGTCCGTGCCATTATCAACGAGATGGCGCAGACGGCGACCCCCTCGGGCCAGTTGCGGTCGGTCGCACCTGGCTGGACGTTCTGGGCCGTCGAAAGCATGGTCGACGAGCTTGCGCACGCCGCAGGCAAGGATCCGGCGCAATTCCGGATCGACTTGCTTGACGGCAAGGGCGCCAACAATGGCGCGCAGCGGCTGCGGAATACGCTGCTCACCGCGATGGGCCTCGCCGGCTACGGCACCAGGACATTGCCGAAGGGTGAAGGCATGGGCGTTGCCTGCGTGTCGTCGCAGGAACGCGCCACCGCAAGTTGGACTGCCTGCGTGGCCCATGTGACGGTCGCGTCAAGCGGTGAAGTCAAAGTCAAGAAACTGACGGTGGCGACCGATATCGGCACGCAGGTTCATCCCGACAATGTCCGCGCCCAGGTCGAGGGTGCGGCGCTGTGGGGACTTTCGCTTGCGATGTACGAAAAGGCGACGCTGAAGGGCGGCGGCATCGAGCAAACCAACTTCGATACCTACACGCCTTTGCGGATGAGCCAAACTCCGGAAGTGGCCGTTGCCGTCATCGCAAATGGCGAGCCGGCTCGAGGCGTCGGCGAACCGGCGGTGACCGTGATTGCGCCGGCGCTTGCCAACGCGATCTTCAACGCCTCCGGCGCCCGCGTGCGGTCGCTGCCGATTACCGCAGAGGCGGTCAAAGCGGAAATGAAGGCGTAACGCCTTCATTCCACCGACGAATAACGGCCGCCGGAGGGTTTCCTCCGGCGGCTTTTTTCATGGAGAAAAAGCCGCTCATTCAAATTTTACCTTTCGCGAAAGCAGCTCATTCACGATCTCTCTTAAGGCTCGGGGAATGACTTCTAGGCTAGGTTGCGCCTCACCGTCCGCGTCTGAAAAAAGAGGGGGTTCATGTCAGCCCAAGCTACGTCGACCAAGCGCCGCCTGCTGCTGGCGTCCGACAACCTCGATCAGAGCCGCGAACTGGAACGTATCCTTCAATCGGTCAGCGAGGTGCGTACCTTGTCGACGTCGGAAATTCCCGACGCACCGGCCGATCAGATCTCCGGCATTGTGGTCGATATCAATCTGCGTTCAGCCGAGAGCGTACAACGGGTTCGCAACAAGTTGCGCCATGACTCGTATCGAAGCATACCGCGCCTGTTCGTGCTGGCGGATGCTTTGCATCACGGTTCGATGCAGGCCTGGGCGTTGGGCGCGACCGACACGATTTCACGGCCTTTCGATGCGGCCGGCATCCTGCGCCGCATCCGCGCCGCCTTCCCGGATGACGACGGCTTCGATGCGACCGACCGCGGCAAGACCTTGAACCGTGGCGTCGCCGCCGCCCATGAGGTGATGGTCAAGATTTTCAACAAGCTCCCGGCGGGCGAGCCGCTGAAGTTCAGCGATGTCGTGCAGGCCGAAAACAAGATCATCAAGGCGATCAAACACTCTTCGCTGCGCGAATGGCTGACGACCGTCGGCTGCCATCACGCCGACAGTTACCGTCACTGCCTGTTCGTGACCGGCTTTGCCGTTGCCTTTGCGCAGCACCTCAGCATGCGCGAGGACGACCAGCGCCGTCTGGTACGGGCAGCATTGCTGCATGACGTCGGCAAGGCTTTCGTCCCGACGGCGATCCTGGACAAGCCGGGCCTGCTCAACGAAGAAGAAAAAAGCGAGATGCGCAACCATCCGCGGCTCGGCTATGACGCGCTGGCCGCGCAAGGCGGTTATCCGCCGGAAATGCTCGACGTCGTCCTGCACCATCATGAATTCCTCGACGGCACCGGCTATCCCGACGGCCTCTCCGCCAACGAGATCAGCGACATCGTGCGATTGACGACGATCGTCGACATCTACGCGGCGCTGGTGGAATCGCGCCCCTACCGGATTCCCTTCACCCACGCCAAGGCGTTCTCCATCATGGAGAAGATGGAAGGCAAGCTCGACCAGCATCTGCTGAGTGCCTTCCGCCCGGTGACGTTCGGCGCGTATTAGCCCGAGTAGCGCAAGACGGACGAAGACTCTGAATGGTCGTGCGAAAGCTCGCCATATCTGCCTTCGTCATTTGCCTGGTGTTGGTCGCCGTTCCTACCGTCCTATACGGATCGCTTCAGCTCCAGTCGTGGCATTTCCATCAAGCACATCGCTTGTTACGCGAAATGCACGCCGTTCAATCGGAAAGCACAAACGATTCTGCGCCTGCGCGTGAAGTTCTGTTGCAGACAGTGCCCTTGGGAGCAGGCAGAGAGGGAGCGATCGCTGCCCTTCGTAGCGAAGGATTTGGCTGCCAGACGATCGCTGAGCCAATTACCGAGACCCGACTGCGGCTACGCTTGTTAGCAGATCGCGGCTTGCCAAACACATCGGATAGCAGCCGAACGAGGAAAGGCTGGATCGACTGTCAGGCCCTCGCCCCTAATGTCATTGGCAACAGGCATTGGATTGTGGACTTGGAGTTCGACGCCGAGGGGCATCTGAATGACGCAGGCGTCGCTATGTGGAACATATTTCTTTAGCCTGTTATGGCTGAATCAAATTCAACGCCCTTCGTTTCGACCCTTCCTTGGCGCTCTGACGCTATGAACAGCTTTGCACCGGGATTTGAATAGTTTTCCCGACGCCGATTGCCTAAGGTCAGCGCATGTCGCGCCTCATGTGTCTATCCATTGCCGTCGTTCTGTCGCTGGTTTCGCTCGCTACGCAGGCTGCGCCCGTGCAGAAACGCCCAAAGCCGGTCTGGCATGGCTACGGTTTCCTGCCGGGCTACCATCAGCCGCCGAGCAACAGCCAGCCGCTCAATCTCCAGAAAAACGGTTTGGCGCGTGCTGCGCGCCGCGACAAACGCCCCTGGTACATTGATCCCGTGCCCGAGTATTACGGGTACGATGGCGACTGGCACTATTTCGGCTGGCCCGGTTTCTACCGCGGCCACTACAATGGCGGCACCTTTGGTCCGTGCTGGACTCGGACACCGATCGGGCCGGTCTGGAATTGCGGTTGATTAACCCGCCGCTGGCGTGCCTCCGCAGATACAGGCGGGGTCACAGCGATTCTGGACTCAAGTAAATCACGGGATCTTTATTGCTTCGGTACCGTTTGCAGGCTTTCGGCACCGCGCCCGCTACCCCATTTGCTTATTGAAGTACGATCGTCATCTAAAGATGAAATCAAGCCATTGGAGCGGCGCATGGGTGAAGTTGTCAGATTTGTTCCAAAATCCGAACTGGAGCGAAACCGTCTCGTCCGGGAAGCGCGTGCGATATATGAAAGCGTCTTTCCGCCGGTTGTTGCCGTCAACAAGCAACGATCTGCGATGTCGCCAAGCCGTTCGGCAGGCGGCGCCGATGTCCGCCGCCATGACGACGTTTCGTCGTAAAGCTTGCTGCTGCGTGCGTAAATCGCTCGCTTAGCCCTGCATCACAAACTCTAAGGGAATCACGATGTCTATACAAAAGATGTTTTTCATCGCAATGTTCGCGTTGTCCTCGTTGGGCACCGCGCACGCTGACGGCGTACGCCCCATCGAGGCCAAAACCGTCGATCTCGGCGACACAACCGGCATCGCCTACTACACGGTCGAGCGTGACGGGTTTCATGTTGTCACAACTCTTGCACAAGGTGAGGCAGGAACGCCGATCCGCGTCGTGTCGGTACTTGCGCCGGGCCAGAGCGTCGTTGTTTCAACGCCGCGCGTTGCCGGCGCAATCGAGATCAGCCGGAAAGGCGACAGCCTTTTCGTCCGCAGGACCAATGTCGTCTCAAACTAGTCTCTTCAGAACTGGCTCTCAAATAGCGACTGGCCGCGCGTTGCTCTCGCTCTCATACGACGAGATCTCGATGAGACTGCCGTCGGGATCGCGGCAATAGACCGAGCGCAACGCACCGCGGGCGCCCTGCTTCGTTACCGGTCCTTCCTCGATCGCCACGCCACACGTCTTCAGATGCGAAACGACCTGGTCCGGCGTGCTGTCAGTGAGAAAGCAAAGATCATCGCTGCCGGGCACTTCATGGTCGGCGGTGAACCAATCGACCTTGTCGGCGCCGCGTGGCCGTACATTGATCTTCTGACCGCCGAACACCAGTGACGTCCTGACCGCTTTGCCTTGGCCGGGGTCGAATTCCTTGACCTCCATCCCCAGCACCTTCCGATACCAGTCGACGCTGCGCGCCACGTCGGCGACATTGATCACGATATGATCGAGTGCGTTGACTTTGAGCTGCATAAACAATCCTTTCGTCGTATTCGGTGACGGGTGGCCGCCCCGCGCTTTGTTTGTTACAAAGCAGACCGTTTCTTGTTCAACAAGATCGAAACCTAAAGAGGTTCGACGTTTCAGGGAGAAAGACATGATGCTTCGCCGCACCGCGATGGCCTGGTTTGCACTCGGCCTGTGCGCCCTCGTCTTTCCCATCGGCGCGGCCTCAGCCGTCGACTATCCCACCCGCCCGGTTCGCTTTGTTGTCGGCTATCCGGCCGGCGGCTCCACCGATATTTTGGCGCGGCTGGTCGGACAAAAGCTGTCGGAGCGGCTCGGCCAGCAATTCGTGATCGAGAACAAGCCCGGCGCCGGTAACAACATCGGCACCGAGACCGTGGCGAGGGCAGAACCCGATGGCTACACGGTTCTTCTGGTGAACCCTGCCAACTTCATCAACACCACGCTCTACGCCAATCTCAACTTCGATTTCCTGCGCGACATCGCGCCGGTCGCTAGCTTCAATCGCGTACCCAACGTGATGACGGTGCCGGCGGATTTGCCCGCGAAAAACGTCGCCGAATTCATCGCCTTTGTGAAAGCCAATCCCGGCAAGGTCAATCTCGCATCGTCCGGCAACGGCACGTCGGTGCATCTGTCCGGCGAAATGTTCATGGCGATGACAGGCGCCAAGATGCTGCATGTGGCCTACAAGGGCGCGGCTCCCGCCACCACTGATCTGATCAGCAATCGCGTCCAGGTGATGTTCGACAATATGCCTTCGATCATCGGACATATCCGCGGCGGAAAACTGCGGGCGCTGGCCGTGACCACGGAAAAGCGTTCGCCGGAATTGCCCGATGTGCCAACGGTCGGCGAAACCGTTCCTGGCTATGAAGCCAGTGCGCTGTTCGGGATGGGCGCGCCTGCCAAGACGCCACCGGAGATCATTGCCAAGCTCAACAAGGAGATCAACGCGGTGCTGGCCGACCCCGAAGTCAAAAAGCGTCTGACCGAGCTGGGCGGCGAACCGCTGATCACCACGCCGGAGGAATTCGGCGCGACGATGAAGGCTGAAACCGAGAAGTGGGGGAAGGTCGTCAGGGCCGCCGACATCAAGATCGAATGAGACGGTCGATAGCGCCTTCTTGTTGAAGCAAAGCGCTGGAACTCAAAGAATAGTTTAGGCCGGCACCGCGAGCGACGCGATGCCGGCCTGTCTTTTATCAGATACCGCTTTTATCAGGTACCGCCGGGCGCCATCGCCGCGGGCTCGGCCTGTACGTCCGGCTTCGGCGCTTCCGCCACCGGCGTCGGCGCCGGCTCGGGATCGAAGCCGAACAGTTCGACCAGGAACTTGTAATATTTGGGCAGCTTTTCCTTCAGCTGCGCGCGGGTATGCGGCTCGGAGATGGTTCCCTTGCCGGCCAGGAAAACGCTCGCGGTCACCGCAAAGAACTCGTGCGCGTTCGTCATCACATAGTCGTCCTTGGCGAAGGCGTTCTGGCTCACGGCTTTGGCGTACATGGCCTTGATGCCGAGATTTTCGAATCCGCTGCCTACCAGCTTGTTATGATAGGCATGCAGCATCTCGTGCAGCATGACCGGGTCCTCTGCATATTTCAGCATGTTCGGACGGAACCTGATGACGCCGGTTCCGGTGTCGGCCGCCAGGTCAACGAAATTCGGGTTGCTCCAGCTCATGGTCTTGGGGTCCCAGACCGTGAAGGTGTGGTCGCGCGCGGACGTTCCCTGACGCATCGAACTATAGCAGGCGATCGGCGGTCCGAGGTCGGTGCAGCCCATCTCGCTGGCGATGATCGGCACCGTGTGGAAGAATTGCATCACCTTCGGGCTAAGGCCGGCGTTCTCGATGATATCGAGCTGCTTCTTCAGAAGCCCGACAATCTCCTCTTTGTCCTTACGGTCGACGTTTTCGGACAGGTCGTAGATGAAGCCCTTGTAGGTTTCGAATCCGGCCGGCACCTCCGCAGGCGCGACCTCGATGATGCGCGAGCCCGCGCCGGCAACGTTGGATGCGAATGAAAGCATCAAAACAATGGATGAAGTCAGAAACAGCCCGCGCATGATTTTCCCCAGACTATTGTTGTTTGCGATCGGCGAAGACGTTTGACCCGCCGCTACTAGCCACATCCTACAAGAGCGAACTTGCAACGCCGTTTCGCCGTTCGTAGCAAGTTTTGACCGGATGTTTTGCTGCCGTTAACCATCGGCGTTGAAACGGCGCCGCCGGATGCGCCTTCGAACATTCCGTAAAAGACAGGCCCCTGCCCGCATACGCAGGTGGGGGCGCCCGCAGCCGCAGGCAGGGGCCTGTATTCCGGACGCCTTTCGCGAATGGCGCGCCAGAAACCTATTTCAACGAGGTGTTGATCGCGGTGAATTTGGTGCCGAGCTTGGAACCCAATCCATTCACAACCGCGATGATGGCAAGGGCAATGCCGGCCGCAATCAGGCCATACTCGATGGCCGTGGCGGCGGTTTCGTCTTTCAAGAATTTTTTGATGATGATGATCACGCTAGGGTTCCGTCCCGTTATTCTGTCCAAGCAAAACCGTTCTGGATAGATAACGTGCGGGTTTCTCTCGCAGCGCTGGATGCAAGGCATAACGCATAAGCTTTTACGGAAATGCTAAGCAGCAAGGTTAAGATCAAATTAGGTCGAGGCCTGCTGGCGGCTCTGCGCGCTACATTCCCCGCGCTTCGCGGATCTCGACCCGGATCGGAGTCGGATTGAAGCCGTTGCAAGGATTGTTGACCTGAGGACAGTTCGAAATCACGAACAGCACGTCGATTTCCGCGGTCACGTCGACATGATTGCCCGGCGCCGAGATGCCGTCGACCACCGTGAAATTGCCGGACGGATCGATCGGAACGTTCATGAAGAAATTCAGGTTGGAGACGATGTCGCGCTTGGTAAGACCATGCTTCGACAATTCAAGAATGAAATTCTCGCGGCAGGCGTGCTGATATTTTGTCGGCTCGCCAAACCGCACCGCGTTGCTTTCGCAAGAGCAGCAGCCGGCCGAGGTATCGTGCCGGCCGCAGCTGTCGGCGGTGATGCGGGCCATCGTACGTCCCTTGTTCGAAATCAGCTGCGTTCCCAGTTCGATATAGGCGGAACCCTGGACGCGTAGCGTATCCTGCGAGCTATATCGCTCGGCCAGATCGTCGGCGCAGTAGAGAAGCGCATCGACCGCCTGCTGACCCTCGCTGTCGATGATCCGCAACGTCTGCCCCTTTTTCAAGACGCGGGACCACGGCCGCTCGGAGGGAATATCGAAGGCATATGTCAAATCCGGAATGACGGCATCGGTCATGCGAAGATCCTTGCTCAGGCGTACAGCCGGTCGGTAAAGGCGAAAGCGCGCATCGCCTCGGGCGAAGCGGCTCGGCAGAGGTCTTCCCCGGTGGCTGCCGGTGCGCGATGTTTGATCAACGTGGCGCTGCCGCCCGCGGATGGCGAAGGATTGAGCGGGTGCGTGCAGTTGGAAGCGACCACGATCAGGTTCATTTCCGCGCGCAGATCGACAAAATCCCCCGCTCGTTTGCGGCCCTGTTGCCAGAGGAAGCGGCCGGCATCATCGAGCGCGACCGGCGCAAAGAACGTGATGCAGGGCGAGATGTCGCGGACACTAAGTCCAATCTTGGAGACAGCCGCCAGGAAATTCTCCTGCGTGTTGCGCCCGCTTGCGCCGGTTGCGGCAAGAACGGAAGCCGGCGTCGAACCGCCGACCAATAGATCATGCGCGCCGCATGTGTCCTCGACCAGCGAAAACGCCACGCGCCCCATATCCGAGAGGATCACACGACCTTTCGAGATCGCAGCACTCCACTGCACCTTGATGGTATCGGCGCAGTTGATCCGCTCAAAGGGATCTTCCTCACGCCAGGCGAGCAGCGACACGCTGGATTGACCGGTATCGTCGATGATCCGCAAGGCCTCACCACGGCGCAGCAGCAGCGACGTGTACCAGCCGGACGGCACCGTCTCGCGGTGGATCACCGCGTCCGGTGAAACCGGCGCCCCGTCCAGAGCTGTCGGCTCCGGCAATCCCTTGGGCGTCAGCTCCTGCCCTGCGGCACGAAGCTCTTCGTAGCGGCGCCGGTTTGCCGTGATTTGCGCTTGGGTCTGGGCCATCGTTCAACTCCAAAATTAATCGCCGATCGTGAAGTGAGCCTCGACCGGCTTTGCCTCCACGCCATTGATCGGCAGAATGTCTTGCGGACAGGCCGAGAAGGCGATGACGAGGTCCATTTCCGCGCGCAGGCGGACATAGCCGCCCGGAATGGGGCGGGGCGGCGCGGCAAATTCGAGGCCGCCTGTGGCGTCCCACGGAATATTCATGAACAGGTTGAGCGGACTCGGCACTTCCGCCGGCGTGAGGCCGAGTTCGGCCATGCCGGCAAATAGATTGTCCGTGCAATTGTCGTGGTGACCCTCGACGCCCAGGAACGCATACCGATAGCGGTCGCAGGCGGCGATCAGCGTATCGTGGACGCCGCCGGAGGTGTCTTCCATGAGGGTCAGGATCGGCCGCCGCTTGTTGGTTCGTAGCGCGTCGCCCGGCTTGGGAACGAGGTGCAGGCTATGGGCGCGCGTATGCTCGTTCGACATGAATTCGGAAAGATCGGCGCGGTTGAAAGCCCAGGTGTCGACCACCTGTTCGCCATGGGTATTGATGACGGTTACGACTTGTCCGGCGGAGACGAAAGCAGCCTTGCCGCGCCGAGCCGGAATTTCGATCAGGTTTTGCATGGGTCCGCTCATGGTCTGAAGGCAATCAGGTCGATCTCGACAATACCACCGCGCGCAAGCGCCGTGACACCTACCGTCGTTCGGCCCGGCCGGCGGCCGTCGGTGAAATGGCTGGAGAAGATCGCATTCATCGGCGCATAGTCACGGTTGAAATCGGTGAGATAGATGCGGGCGAAGACGACATTGGCAAAGGACATGTCGCATCCCCTGAGCACGCGCGCCAGGTTGTCCATGACCTTGCGGGTCTGTGTTTCGATGCCTTGCGGGATCGGAACCGAGTCGTCGTCCGGATCGGTCGCCAGCTGCCCCGTGACGAAAACGAACGGACCGGCTTCGACCGCGTGGCTATAGGGCGTGACCGGCTTTGGCGCATCCGGCAGCAAGTGAAAAATGGGGTCCATGACGCATTCCCTCCGGCTGTTTATTTAACGCCTGCCGCTCGCGGCCTCACCGGCATATCGTTGAATAAATTGCCGCGCCCGGTCGGTTTCCGGCTGCGAGAAGAATTTCTCCGGCGATCCGGTTTCGACCACCCGGCCGTGGTCAAGAAACAGGACGCGCGTGGCCGCTTCGCGCGCAAAGCCCATTTCGTGGGTCACGATCACCATGGTCATGCCTTCACGCGCGAGTTCCCGCATCACAACCAGCACCTCACCGACCAGTTCGGGATCGAGCGCGCTGGTCGGCTCGTCGAACAGCAGGAGATCCGGTTTCATCGCCAGCGCTCGCGCGATGCCGACGCGTTGCTTCTGGCCGCCGGAGAGTTTTGCCGGAAATACGTCACGCTTGTCGCTCAGCCCGACCTTCGCCAACAGCGCAAGCGCTTCTTCCCGCACCTCGGCCTTCGGACGTTTCTGCACCTGGATCGGCGCTTCCATCAGGTTTTGCAGCACGGTCAGATGCGGCCACAGCGCGAAGTGCTGGAACACCATGCCGATATGGGTGCGGATTTGCGACAGCTCGCGATCGCCCATGACGACGCCACCGCCGGTAGTGCCGATCTCCTTGCCGCTGAGATAGATCTGTCCAGCGTCGGGGCGTTCAAGCCAGTTGATACAACGAAGCAACGTCGACTTGCCTGAGCCGGATGGCCCGAGCACGCAGACCGTCTCGCCCTTCTGCACCTGAAAGCTGACGTCGCGCAGCACTTCGAGATCGCCGAAGCGCTTGGATATGCCGACCACGTCGAGAACTGTTGCGAATGCCAAATCCACTCCGTTATCGTCTTGCCGCGGCCAGGCGATCGATCGTGGTCACGCCCGCTTCGATCACCAGGCACAGGCCCCAATAGAGAAACACCGCGGTGATGAATGCCGCGAACGGAACATAGTGCCGTGACTGAATCGAAGCCGCCGCATGCGTCAGCTCGGGCAGCGCGATGATGGTAAGAAAGGCGCTGTCCTTGACGACTTGAATTATCTGGTTGCCGATCACTGGACCTGCGGCGAGCAACAACGGCGGCAGAACGATGCGGCGGAACAACGAAAGATTCGAAAAGCCGAAGGCGATGCCGGCTTCGATCGGCTCGCGCGGCTGCGACGCCCAGGCGCCGCGCAGGATCTCCGCCATATAGGCCGCATTGTAGATCGTCAGCGCCAGAAGTCCGGAGGTCCAGTTATCCAGCCGGAGACCAAGCGACGGCAGCCCGTAATAGACGATATAGGCGAACAGCAGGAACGGGACGCAACGCATGCCGTCGACGAAGCCGCGGGCGATCCAGGCCAGCCATGTCTGCTTCGACATCAGCGCCGGGGTCAGGATAAAGCCAAGCAACAGCGCTGCGGTCGCCGACAAGATGGAAAGGATCGTGGTATTGCCGAGCCCGCTCAACAGCAGGCTGCGTTCGCTCCAGACGATGCCGAAGTCGTGGATCATGCGGCCGCCATTCTGAGCTGTCGGCGCTCGATCCAGCGCTGCACAGACACCAGCAGGAACACGATCGGTGCATAGAGCGCGAGCGCGACCAGAAACGGCGGCAACGGGTCGTAGGTCTGGGCACCGATCCGCACGGCGGCGCGCGTGATATCGACGACCCCGACCACGGCGAGCACCGGTGTCACCTTGATCAACAGCGACATTTCGTTGACGAGGCCGGGAAGGCTGACTCGCACAATCTGCGGCAGCACGATGCGGCGAAACCGCAAGGTAGCGTTCATGCCGACCGACTGCGCCGCTTCGTATTGATCCTTCGGAAAATTCATCAACGACGCGCGCCAGACTTCGCAGTTGAACGCGGCCGTATTCATGACGAGCGCCAGGATCGCCGCCGAGATCGGACCGATCGCGATCCCGATATTGGGGAGTGCGAAAAACAAAAGAAGCAACAGGGTCACGAGTGGGGTCGCGCGCAGGATACTGACATAGACCGCCACCACGCGCGCAACGAGCGGCACATCGGCCCAGCGCAGCACCGCAAGCGCAAGCCCGATCGGCAGGCCGATCAGGATGCCGGCGAGTGAC
Organism: uncultured Alphaproteobacteria bacterium; assembly: GCA_963824305.1. Classification (GTDB taxonomy): domain Bacteria; phylum Pseudomonadota; class Alphaproteobacteria; order Rhizobiales; family Xanthobacteraceae; genus Bradyrhizobium. Next base: position 1,123,148 of record CAWGOW010000005.1, on the reverse strand, counting down.
AGCGTCACTGTCACGACGGCACCCTGAAGCATAGCCAAAAGGTCGCCTGCGCTCATGGCCTGTCAACCGAGAGCCGGACTAGAACTCGGGATCCCACTTCACCGGCAGGCCCGGAAACGCCTCGCCGAACCACTTCTTCTGCAACTCGGCAAAACGGCCGGTTTCTTTTTGCTTGGCGATGAAGCCATTCAGGAAAGTGAGAAGCTCGGTATTGCCCTTGGCAACCGCCCAGGCCGGAAACGATTTGCCGGACACCGCCTGTCCCAGTTCGAACACGCCGGGCTTTTCGGCGACCAGCGTCTGCAGGTTGATGACGGTGTTGACGACGTAATCGACGCGGCCAAGCGCGAGGTCCTGATAGGCTTCGGGGTAAGAAGTGTATTCAACCACCTTGCCGAGCTTGCCGCCTTCCTTCTCCAGCATCGTGCCGAGTTCCGGCAAGCGCGCGAGCAACGCGCTTCCCGCCTGAACGCCGACGGTCTTGCCGTTGAGGTCCTTGATCGAGGTGATGCTCTTGTCGTCCTTGCGCTTGAGATAATAATGGGTGGCGTCTGCAATCGGGCTCGTGAAGTCGAGCGACTGCAGTCGTTCCTTGGTGATGATGGCGGCGGTGATGGCGGCGTCGTATTTGCCGGTGCTGACGCCGGCGAGAATGCCGGTCCAGGGAAGGATCTGCTGCTTGATCTCGAAGGGAGCGTATTTTTTCAGGTCTTCGATCATTTCGTTGTCGAAGCCGACCGCCTTGCCGTCCTTCACGAACTCGAAGGGACGAAAGTCGTCTTCGGTCGCGACAATCAGCCCGCGCTGCTTGATTTCGTCCATGCTTGCGGCGCGCGATGCACCGGCGAGCATGGGAATCGCAAGCAAGGCGGCGGCCAAGCTCAAGACCAGACGCCTGGGCATTGGATTTTGGATCAACGAAACGGCCGTCATGAGATGCTCCCTTGTTGTGAAGATCAGTCGAAGTTGAAACCGTGTTTTCGCAAGTAAGGTGGAAATGCAGCGCCCTCGGCTTTCGCCGCCTGACGCGCCTTGTCCTCGGACCAGCCGTAGAAAGCGGCTTCGCCGAATTCGGCATTGGATCGCTGCTGGTCCTTTGGAATGGCGTGGATCGCGTCACGGCGGCGGTCGTAGTCGTCGATCGAAGCCGCGAGCGCACCGTCGTCGTAGCGATCCGTGTGAGTCGTCACGCCACGGGGAAGGCGCAGGCTGAGATAACCTTCGGCCGAGGGATAACCCAGGCAGAGCCCCGCCACCGGAAAGACGAGATCGGGCAATCCAAGAATCTCACCGACCTTGTCGGCCTCATTGCGGATGACACTGATCGGGCAGACGCCGAGCCCGTTCGATTCCGCGCACAGGATCATGGTCTGCATGGCGAGCGCCGCATCGACGCTGGCGTTGAAAAACCCTTCCAGCGTGCCGTTTTCAACTGGCTTGCCGCGCAATTCGCCTATCCGGTGAAGCCGCCTGGCGTCGCCGAGAAATACAAAGAACACCGGTGCATTCCCGATCCACGGCATGCTCGGAAACAGTGCGCCGATCGCCGCACGCTTGCCGGGATCGCGCAGCCGCAGGATCGAGGCTTGCTGAAAATCCGATTTTGCCGACGCGCTCAAGGCGCAGGCGGTCAGAAGATCCAGCAGGGCTTCGCTCGGCATCTTCTCGCTATAGCGACGCACCGTCTTGCGCGTCAGGACGCGGTGCATCAACTCGCTGTCCTCGGCGCCCTCCGCCATGGGCCCGCCGTCGCCGAAACGACGCCCCAATATCTCTGCGATTCCCGGCATCAGTGGTGCCTCCCCTGTCGATGATGATTGTTTTCGTTACGGATGAATCCGTCGACCGGGACTTTCGACGCCGCCGGTCGAGGTTTCAAGCCGTTCATCACCAACTCCGCACCGCTTCAAATTTTCGGAGATTGGCACCGACCTGTGCAGCGCCAATCAAGGCTACTGAGGTCTCCCGGGATTTTGTCCCGCCGTGATCTGAGCGGATTTCTCCCGCTCAGGCGGCAGCTCTCGGACCAGCCATCGCGACGCGATGCGGAACCCTAGCAGCCAACTCAATGGGGAAATAAGGAGCAAAGGACATGCCAACGCCGCAGGCAGCCGGCTTGGACGGCCGTCCGCCTCTGATCGGACGCGCCAAGTGCTTCTGACTTGCGAAGAATCGCGGCTGCTATACTGCCGTCACATTCGCAGGAATACGAAGTGTACTTCGTAATTTGTACTTCGGACGGCGAAGCGGCCGGGGCCGACGGTACCGGGCGGCGGCTTTTCAGGCAGCCTGCCCAGATTCTAATCGTCCGGTCCGCCGCTCGACCGGTCAGCCCGGATTGGTGGTGGTTTCAGCCCGTTTGGCGCGCGTGGCGACCAGCTTCTGCATCAGCGCGATGAACCGTCTTTGTTCGGCCTTGCTCAGACCTTCCAGCGTCTCGTGATGCGCCGCACGTGCGGACGCCTCGATCTGCCGCAACAGGCGCTCGCCGGATTTGGTCAGCCGGCACATCTGCGCCCGGCGATCCCGGCTATGCACCGCACGTTCGATAAATTTGCGGGATTGCAAGCGCTTGAGTGCGCCGGTCGTGGTGGTACGATCGAGCGTGACTTCCGCCGCGAGCGTGGTCTGGTCGGCGGTTCCGCGCCTCGCCAACGCGGTCAAAAGACTATATTGCAGCGGCGTAAGATCGAAGACGGCGCATTTCTTTTGAAACAAAGCGACATGGATCTGGTGCAGCCTGCGGATCAGAAATCCCGGCCGCTTGTCCAGCGGCCAGGCGTTTCCACGCTGTCGCACGGCCTTGCCTGTCATGCCTGTCATTGCCTTCCCTGCGTCCAATTGATGCAACCCTGCGGCACGAATGTTGCTGCATTAAATACGAAGTATACTTCGCATTCGCCCGCCACTATAATCGACGATAATTTCAGCTCCGCAAACCAGGAGATCAGCCATGTCCGTCAATACCAGCTTCGACCTGCTCCTGCGCGGGGGCCGTGTGATCGATCCGGCCGCGGGTATCGACGGCCTGAAAGATGTAGCGATCCGTAATGGCAAGATCGCCGCAGTTCAATCCGATATTCTCCCGACCAGCGCCAAAGAGGTCGTCGACGTCACCGGAAAGATCGTCCTGCCCGGGCTGATCGACACCCACGCCCATGTCTATCAGTATGTCACGGGTCGCTTCGGCATGAATGCCGATATGGTGGGCGTCCAGTCCGGCGTGACCACGCTGGTCGACCAGGGCGGCCCATCCTGCATGACGCTGCCCGGCTTCCGGCATTTCATTGTCGAACCGGCCAAGTCGCGCACGCTGGCCTTCTTGTCGACCTATCTGGTCGGCGGCCTGGAAGGACATTATTACCCCAACCTCTACAGCCCCGACGGCGTCGACATCGACGCCACGGTGAAATCGGCGAAAGCCAACCTTGACCTCGTTCGCGGCATCAAGGCGCATGCCGAGATCGGCGGCTTTGCGCGCTGGGGTATTCGCGTCATCGAAATGGCGGCCGAGATCGGACGCCGCGCCGATCTTCCGGTCTATGTGCATTTCGGCCAGCTCTGGGGATTGCCGGAGAGCGGCACCAACGGCGAAGATGTCGACACCATTCTGGAGCGGGTGATTCCGCTGCTGCGCGCCGGCGACATTCTCGCCCATCCATTCACGCGTCACCCCGGCGGCTTCGTCAACCGCGAGGGCGAAGTGCATCCGGTGATCCAGGCCGCACTCGACAAGGGCATGAAGGTCGACGTCGGCCATGGCAGCCATTTCTCCTATCGCCTGGCGAAGAAGGCGATCGCGGCCGGTATCGTCCCGAGCACGCTCGGCGCCGACATTCACGGCTATAACACCCACGTCCCGGCGCCCGCGGGAACGCCCGACGAAGCTGCGGACGACGAGAACCATCCTTTCGCGGGACAGGCGAAGTTCAGCCTGGTGCAGGCCATGAGTTCAATGATGGCGCTCGGTCTGAAGCTCGAACAGGTGGTGCCGATGGTAACCTCGAACCCGGCGCAAATGCTCGGGCTTTCCGGCACAATCGGCACGCTGCGCTCCGGCGTCGAGGCTGACGTCACGGTGCTCGACGAAATGCGCGGCCGCTACGTGCTGCGCGACAATGAGAAGACGGAAGTCGTTGCCGACCGCCTGTTACAACCGGCGTTCTGCTTGCGGGCCGGCGTCCGTTATGATGCCATTGCCCCGATCCTGCCGCAGGCGGTGGCCGCTTAGCCGTCCGCCAATTCTCCATTAGCGGCCAAGAGAACGGCAAGGGGATGTCAGCCGGCAAACGCGAGTCTGAGTCTGCTTCAACCGCGGCGGCGGAAGCCGGTCAGGGCGTCGGCGCCCGGATGCTCCGCAAGGAGGATGACCGCTTCCTGCGCGGTCGGGGGCAATTCGTCGCCGACATCAGAATGGCCGGCCTGCAAGACGTTGCCTTCGTTCGCAGCCCGCTGGCGCACGCGCGTATCAAAGGCATCCACATTCCCGAGCGCTATCGTGACGTCGTCTTCACCGCCGACGATCTGACCAATGTGAAGCCGATCCGCGCGGTGACGGCACTGCCTGGTTTCAAAATCTCCGAGCAGTCGGTGCTCGCCACCGGCAAGGTCCGCCATGTCGGTGAGATGGTGGCGATGTGCGTGGCGGCGACGCGGGCCGAAGCCGAAGACATTGCAGCCGCGGTAACGCTCGACCTGGAACCGCTTCCAGCCATCTACGACATGCGCAAGGCGCTCGAGCCCGGCAGCGCGCTCGTGCACGAACATTGGGGCGACAATGTCTTCCTCGAAAGTTTCTTCGAGGTCGACATCTCGCAAGCGTTCGATGCACCGATCAAGGTCAGCCACGAGATCTCGACCGCGCGTCAATGCATGTCGCCAATGGAAGGACGCGGAGTTGTCGCTACCTTCGATCACCGGCTCGACCAGCTCACGCTCTACACCGGCGCGCAGATGCCGCACATCGTGCGCAACGGGCTTTCCGACACTCTCGACATTGAGCAGGGCCGTATTCGCGTCGTGTCGCCCGACATCGGTGGCGGCTTCGGCCACAAGGGAATTTTGCTGCCGGAAGAAGTCTGCCTCTCCTGGCTCGCTTTATACAAAGGCCTGACGGTCCGCTGGATCGAGGACCGGCGCGAGCATTTGAGCGCCAGCGCCAATTGCCGCGAGCATCATTACAAGATCACCGTCTATGCCGACCGCGACGGCAGGCTGCGCGGCATCGACTGCGAGGCGACCGTCGATTCCGGCGCGTACTCTTCCTACCCGTTCTCGGCGTGTCTCGAGGCCGCGCAGGTCGTCAGCATTCTGCCCGGCCCCTACCGGATGCCCGCCTATCGCTGCAGGACTTATTCTGCGGCCACCAACAAGTGTCCGATTCTGCCCTATCGCGGGGTGGCGCGGACCGGCGTCTGTTTTGCGCTCGAACTCATGCTGGATGCGGTCGCCGTGGAAGCGGGGCTTGAACCTCACGTGGTCAGGCTGCGCAATCTGGTAGGTCCGGAAGAGATGCCGTTCGAGAACATCACGAAGAAGCATTTCGACAGCGGTAACTACCCGGAAGCCATGCGGCGCATGCTCGAGGCGGTCGACGTCGCCGCGATCCGCAAGCGACAAAAGGCCGGCGAGCCGGATGGCCGGCAAATCGGCTTTGGACTTTCCGTCTATTGCGAACAGGCGGCGCACGGCACGTCGGTCTATTCGGGCTGGGGCATTCCCATGGTGCCCGGTCACGAACAGGCCACCGCGCGCATGACGCCCGACGGCGGGCTGGAACTGCGGGTCGGCGTGCAATCGCACGGCCAGAGCATGGAGACCACGCTCGCCCAGGTCGCGCATCAGATTCTCGGGATCGATACCGCCAAGATACGCGTCATCCACGGCGACACCGCGATGACGCCCTACTCCACCGGGACCTGGGGTTCGCGCTCGGCGGTGATGGCCGGCGGCGCGGTCGGCACCGCCTGCGAGATCGTTGCCGAACGCGCCAAGCGCATCGGCGCCAAGCTGCTGCAACTCGATCCGGCCTCCGTGACCCTGAGTGACGGTCGTGTCTGCGGTCCGAGCAGCAGCATCGGCCTTTCCGAGATCGCACACACCTGGTACCGGCGGCCGCAGGATTTGCCGCCGGATGTCGATCCCGGTGGGCTGGAAGCAACCGGCGGCTACAAGCCGCAACGCGATAGCGGCACGTTCAGTTATGCCGTGCATGCGGTGACAGTCGCGGTCGATCCCGACCTCGGCGAAATCGAGATACTGGATTATGTGATCGTCGAAGACGGCGGCGTGCTGCTCAATCCGATGGTCGTCGACGGCCAGATCTTTGGCGGGCTGGCCCAGGGCATCGGCACCGCACTTTACGAGGAAATGCCGTTCGATACCGCAGGCCAGCCGCTCGCCACCACGCTTGCGGATTATCTGCTGCCCGGACCGACCGAAGTGCCCGAGCCGCGCGTCGACCACATGGAGACGCCGTCGCCTTACACGATGTTCGGCGTCAAAGGCATCGGCGAAGGCGGCGCGATCGCGCCGCCGGCGGCAATTACCAACGCCGTCAACGACGCGCTGCGGCCGTTTGGCGTCAAGCTGTTGCATTCGCCGATCTCACCGCGCCGGATTGTCGAAGCCGTGCTGGAAGCGCGCGCATCGAAAGGCGAAGCCGCATGAAAGCCGCGCCCTTCGCCTATGAACGGCCATCGAACCTGAAAGCAGCTTTCGCCTTGATGGCTGAAACGAACGGAGCCGCCAAGATCATGGCGGGCGGACAATCGCTTGGCCCGATGCTTAACCTGCGTTTGGTCCAGCCGGACATGATCGTCGACATCACCGGGCTTGCCGAACTGAAGCAGGCCGATCGCGATGGCGGCGAACTTGTGATCGGCGCCTGCGTCACCCATGGCGACATCGAAGACGGCCGCGTCCCCGACGTGACGCGCCAGGCGATGCAGCGGGTCGCTGGCGGAATCGCCTATCGCGCGGTCCGCAACCGTGGAACTATCGGCGGCTCGCTCTCGCACGCCGATCCCGCGGCAGATTGGGTTTCGGCGTTGCCGGCGCTCGGCGCCAAGGTTCGGCTGCGCGGTGACAGCGGATATCGCGATATCGCCGTGGAAGATTTCATGACGGGAGCGCTGGAGTCAGCGCTTCAGGCAAATGAGCTGGTCGAATCCGTGCGCATTCCCACTATGCGCGCTTCCGCGCGTTGGGCTTACGTCAAGGCCTGCCGCAAGCCCGGCGAATTCGCTCATGCGATTGCCGCCGTGCTGATCGATCCGGAAGTGGCGACGGCGCGTGTGGTGTTAGGGGCCATCGAAGCGCCGCCGGTCGTGCTGCGCGACGCTTCGTCGCTGTTCGGCGGAAAGATCACCGGCAATTTCAAGCGGGAGTTCGCGCCAGGCGCGGCCGACGCTGTTCTGCTGAAGGCCGGTGTCGCGAACGCGGCCGACCGGCATATTCACGTTGCGATCCTGCGCCGCGCCATCGAGGAGGCCGGGGCGTGACAACGATCGGCCTCACCGTCAACGGCCGCGCGGTCAACAAACCGGTCGACCCGCGCACGCATCTCGCCGACTTCCTGCGCGACCAGCTCGACCTGACCGGCACGCATCTCGGTTGCGAACATGGCGTATGCGGCGCCTGCACGTTGCTGCTCGACGACATGCCGGCGCGCTCATGCATTACTTTCGCCGCAACATGTGACGGCGCGCGCGTGACCACCATCGAAGGTCTCGACAACGACGAGGTCGCGGCCGAATTGCGCACTGCGTTCAGCCGCGAGCATGCGCTGCAATGCGGCTATTGCACGCCGGGCATGCTGATCTCGGCCCGCGATCTCGTGCTTCGCCTCGAGACCTCGGATGAGCGCGCTATTCGTGTCGGCATGAGCGGCAATCTCTGCCGCTGCACCGGCTATGTCGGGATCGTGCGTGCCATCCGCTCGGTGATCGACGCACGGCGGAGCCGTGGCATCGCAGCGATCCCGGGCGCGGGACGCCGTGAGCTCGGCCCCGTCGGCTCCGGCCACAGCGTATCGACCACATCAAACGGCGGCGCGCGATCCAGCGCAGTAGACGTTAAGGAGCAGCCCGACGCCGCGGCCACACTCGACGTGCCGGATTTTGTGCCAGACAAGAACTTTGACGAACAGTTCACCGTGCCGTTTCCGCCGAAAGAAGTCTTCGAGATGTTCGGCGACGTCAAGCGCGTCGCGGCCTGCCTTCCCGGCGCGTCGCTGACCGCGGTCCCATCGCCCGATCGCGCCGAAGGCCAGATCAGCGTCAAGCTCGGCCCGATCTCGGCGAATTTTCGCGGCGCGGTCCGGATCGAGCGCGATCCCGCAACCCTCTCCGGCCGGATCATCGGCATCGGCAACGATCAGCGCAGCCGCTCGTCAACGCAAGGCGACGTCCGCTATCGCTTGCTGTCGGTGGAAGATGGCCAATCGACGCGCGTCGAGCTTTCGATCGGCTATAGTTTGCGCGGTTTTCTCGCCCAGATCGCGCGCGAGGGACTGGTGCGCGATCTCGCCAAACGCCTGACCGCGGATTTCGCCCGCAACCTCGGCTCAAGCCTATCCGGCGCAGCACCCGAACAGCCGAAGCAACTCAACGCGCTGACGCTGGCCTTTGATCTCTTGAAGGGACTATTAGGCCTGCGCAGGGATCGGGGCGCGTAAGCCGACTTCCGCTAGCCAGTCTACGGGCCTTGCGTCACTTGCTGATTGCCCGACGTGACCCGCCATACCGTATTGCCGACGTCATCGGCGATCAGAAGCGCGCCCGATTTGTCGAGCGCAAGACCGACGGGACGGCCGCGCGCCTGACCCTTGTCATTCAAAAATCCGGTCACGATGTCCTGCGGCATGCCGTTCGGCTTGCCGTCAGTAAAGGGGACGAACACGACCTTGTAGCCATTCAACATTTGCCGGTTCCAGCTGCCGTGCTCGCCGACAAACGCGCCGCCAGCATAGGATTTCGGAAAGCCCGTGCCGGTGTTGAATGTGAGCCCGAGCGGCGCGACATGGGAGCTGAGGGCGTAATCCGGCGCAATCGCCTTGGCGACGAGATCCGGTCGTTGAGGCTTCACGCGCGGATCGACATGCTGCCCATAATAGCTGTAGGGCCATCCGTAGAAAGCACCGTCCTTTACCGACGTCATGTAATCGGGCACGAGGTCCGGCCCCAATTCGTCGCGCTCGTTGACCACCGCCCACAGCGCGTGGCTCTGCGGCTCGAACGACAAGCCATTCGGATTGCGCAAGCCGCTGGCAAAGATACGAAAGCGGCCAGTGGCGCGATCGACTTCCAGGATATTGGCGCGATTGTGCTCCGCTTCCATGCCGTTCTCGGTGATGTTGCTGTTGGAGCCAACACCGACATAGAGCAACGAACCATCGGGACTCGCGACCAAACTCTTGGTCCAATGGTGGTCGATCGGTCCGCCCGGCAGCGGCGTCAGCGTCGTACCCGGCTCCGAGATCTTTGTGTCGCCTTCGTGATAGGAGTAGCGGACGATGGCGTCGGTGTCGGCAACGTAGAGATCGTTGCCGACCAGCGCGACGCCGAACGGTGAGTTCAGGTGGTCGAGGAAGACGCTTTGCGTATCGGGCACACCGTTGCCCTTGGTATCGCGCAATAGCGTGATGCGATTGCTGGCTCCCGCTTCGCCGCCCGAGGTCGCCCAGGATTCGACCCACTTCATGACGAATTCCTTCGGCCGCTTGACGGTCGCGGCCGGCGGCGCCTTCGAATTCGACCACCAGAATGTCGCCGTTGGGAAGCGTGTAGAGCGAACGCGGATGCTGCAGGCCGGTGGCCAAGGCGCTGATCTTGAGGCCTTGCGCGGCCATCGGCGTCTCACCCTTGTTCCAGCCAACGACGCGCGCAATGTGCATCGGCGGCAGGAGATACTGGTGCTGCTCCGGCAAAGCCGGATTGGCTCCGATCTGGGCCTTCGGATCGCCGCTGCCGTCGTTACATCCCGCGAGGCAAAGCAGGGAGCTGCCGATCAAGGCTGCGCGCAGAAAGCGGTAATGGATCGACGTCATCGGGAAACTCCTACGCGGTGGCGATAAACCAATTCCCAGCCGAGCCAGCCGGTTACCGGCAGGATAAGTACCGTGACGATCGAGAGAATGAGCCCGGCCGGCATTACCGAGGTCCAGGCGTCGCGGGTGTGAATCATATTGTTAAAGAAGGCGAGCACCAGCACGACGAGATTGCCGATCAAACGCGGCCATGCCGGCGCCTTTTGGCGTATCAGCCTGTTGCCCAGGAAATCGATCAATCCGGCGATGGCCGCGAGCACGCCAAAGATGATACCGACGAAAAGGAGCCAGGCAGACAAATCCGCATACATCATCTCGGCGGTGACCGCGTACGCGATGTCCGTCACCAGGGCTCCGATAAAACAGACGATCGGAACCGGGGTCAGTATTGGATGGATCGGATGTTTTGCGATCTGAGCCGTGGATCGCAAGGACGGGTCGTTTGCCAAGTTTTCCACCACGGGCCTCGTTCACCGGAATCGCCCTGCCCGTTCTTTCAACCCCTGCTCGACATCAAGGTTCCTGGAGATGAACGATCGTCAAACTACCGGCGACAATCGTGCGGGAAACTCTTTGCCGCTCCCCCAAGCGTATTTCGCACGACATCGTGACCGGCAACGCCCCGCATCTGTCCACTTTTGAACAGAACGCAGGTCGCGGTTCCATATGCGCCGGCGTTTCACGACCGGCGTTAGCGGTTCTGCAAGACCGCATCCTTATGGATATCGCTACAACGACAAAACCTTGGGGCGTTATCGGAGGACAAGAACCGTGCAATTGATCCATCGATTTATAAAAGACGAAAGCGCAGCTACCGCGATTGAATATGGATTGATCGCCGCGGGCATTGCCTTGGCCATCATCGCGGTGGTGAACGGGCTCGGCTCAAAGCTCGCCACCAAATTTACGGCGATCAACACGTCGCTGAAGTAGGCGCGCCGCTCAACGCTGCATCCGCATGATCTGATCCATCGGCGGCATGTTCTGGTTCAGATTGGCCATGATCCAGAGCGATCCGCCGACCACCAGGAACACGATCAACAGACCGAAGGCCAGCGCCAGGATGTTGTTGGTGTTGTCGGGATCGGTCGTGATGTGGATGAAGAACACCAGATGCACGCCCATTTGCGCGATCGCGAGCACGATCAGCGCCACGGGAATTGACGGCTGCCAGACCAGGTCGGTCCCGGCGATGAAGAACGAGGTCGCCGTCATGAGGATCGCCAGCGCAAAGCCGACGCAATAGCCGAGCAGGCGCGGGCCGATGCGAACTTCCTCTTCATCGCCGGGAGCAAGATCCAGGGGTTGATGCAGATGTTGCTCGCTCATGCGCCACTCCCTAGCAGATAGACAACGGAGAAGATCGCGACCCAGATGATATCGAGCGCGTGCCAGAATAGCGCAAAACACAACAGGCGCCGCATGATGTCGGCGCGAAATCCCTTGGCGAAAACCTGCGCCATCATGGTGAGCAACCAAAGAACACCCGCCGAAACATGCGCGCCGTGGCATCCGACCAGGGTGAAGAACGACGAGAGAAACGCGCTGCGCGTGGGGCCGGCGCCGCGCCCGACGAGCTCGGCGAATTCGCGGAGTTCGAGCGCGAGAAAGCCAAGTCCCAACAGGCAGGTCACGGCCATGCCGACCTGGTACCAGAACGCATTGCGCAGGTCGGCGGCGATCATGGCAAGTCCGCAGGTGAAGCTCGACAGCAATAGCAATGCGGTCTCCACCGCAACGTTTCTGAGATCGAACAGCTCCGAGCCTTTCGGGCCGCCCGCGGTCTGCCCCTGCAACACCGCATAGGCTGCGAAGAAGCAGGAGAACATCACGATGTCGCTGAGCAGGAATATCCAGAATCCGTAGCCGGTCGTGATCCGCTTCGAGGCCGGGCCTTCGTGCGGCCGCCCGCCCAGCAGGGTCGGATTGCCATGTCCGTGCAGGGATGCGTCGGTCACGATCGGCTCCCTGAAAGATTTAGAGCCGCACGGCGTGCCGCGCGATTGAGACCGTCGATGCGTGCGACCTCTGCGGCGGGAATGACGTATTCGTCATGGTCGCGCCAGGCGAATACCACAAACGTTGCGAACGCGCCGATCCCACCCAGGATCACCATCCACCAGATGTGCCAGATCAGCGCAAAGCCCATGACGGTTGCAAAGAAGGCGCAGACAAAACCGGTCGGCGAGTTCTTTGGCATCTCGATATCCCTGTAGTCGGGATCGGCGGGCGTGAGAGCCTGCTCGCGCGCTTGCGCCTTCATCAGCCAATAGGCATCCTCGCCGGATACGTCAGGAGGAATGGCAAAATTGAATACCGGCGGCGGCGACGCCGTTGCCCATTCCAGCGAGCGCCCGTCCCAGGGGTCGCCGGTGACATCGCGCAGCTGTTCGCGATCACGGATACTGGTCACCAGCTGTATGACCTGGCAGATGATGGCGATCAGGATCATGACTGCGCCGACGCCTGCGATCATCAGCCAAGGCCGCCACTCCGGTACGTCGTAATGCTGCATCCGGCGGGTCATGCCGAGGAAGCCCACGGCATAGAGGGGCATGAAGGAGACATAGAAGCCGGTCAACCACAGCCAGAAGGCCGCCTTGCCCCAGCCCTCATGCAGGCGGAAGCCGAAAGCCTTGGGGAACCAGTAGGTGTAGCCGGCGAAAGCACCGAACAGCACGCCGCCGATGATCACGTTATGGAAATGCGCAACCAGGAACAGGCTGTTGTGCAGCAGGAAATCCGCCGGCGGCACGGCGACGAGAACGCCGGTGAGACCACCGAGGATGAAGGTCACCATGAACCCGAGCGACCACAGCATCGGCGTCGCAAACCGGATTCGTCCGCCGTACATCGTGAACAGCCAGTTGTAGATCTTCACGCCGGTCGGCACCGCGATGATCATGCTGGCGATGCCGAAGATCGCGTTGACGGTAGGCCCGGCTCCCATGGTGAAGAAATGGTGCAGCCACACCATGAAGGAGATGATGCAGATCGCCATGGTCGCGAGCACCATGGAGCGGTAGCCGAACAGCGGCTTGCCCGAAAATGTCGGCACCACTTCCGAATAAATGCCGAAGGCCGGCAACACCAGGATGTAGACCTCGGGATGGCCCCAGGCCCAGATCAGGTTCATGAACATCATGACATTGCCGCCGGCTTCATTGGTGAAGAAATGGAAGCCGGCATAGCGATCGAGGATCAGCATCGCGAGAGTGGCCGTCAGGATTGGAAACGCCGCAATGATCAGGAGATTTGAGGCCAGCGTCGTCCAGCAAAACATCGGCATCCGCAGGTAAGTCATGCCCTTGGTGCGCAGCTTCAGCACGGTGGTGACGAGATTGATCCCGGCCACCAGCGTTCCGACGCCGGAAATCTCCAACGACCAGAGATAATAGTCGACACCGACACCGGGCGAGTAGGTCAGTTCCGACAGCGGCGGATAGGGCAGCCATCCGGTGCGGGCAAATTCCCCGACCACGAGCGAAATGTTGACGAGCAGCGCCCCGGTCGCGGTGAGCCAGAAACCCACCGAGTTAAGCGTCGGGAACGCGACATCGCGCACGCCCAGTTGCAACGGCACGACAAGGTTCATGAGCCCGATCACGAACGGCATCGCGACGAAGAAGATCATGATGGTGCCGTGCGCCGAAAAGATCTGGTTGTAGTGCTCGGGCGGGAGATAGCCCTGCGACTGGAAGGCGACGGCCTGCTGGCCGCGCATCATGATGGCGTCGGAAAAGCCGCGCAACAGCATCACCGATGCGAGCAGCGTATACATCACACCGATCCGCTTGTGATCGACGCTGGTGATCCATTCGCGCCAGAGATACGGCAGATGACCCGCGATCACGACCCAGGCGATCACGCCCAGCATGATGATCAGTACCGCCGCGCCCGTTATCAGCGGGATCGGCTGATCGAAGGGGATGGCGGCCCAAGTTAATTTACCTAACACGGCAATTACCTAACACTGGCTGCTCCACTCTCGGGTACCGGCTTTGCCGGATTGTCGACCAGCTTCGGTCCGGGGCCGGGCGGAATGCGTTGACTGGCGATGTCATCGAACAACAGCGGGTCGGGCAGCCGATAGGTCGGCCGCCCCGTCTCAACCGATTGCTGCGCCAGTTTGTTGTAGGCGTCGGCGGTCAGTTCATTGCTGCTTTTGGCGGTCGCGCCGACCCAGTTCGGGAACTCAAGCGCCGAAACGACGTGGACGTCGAACATCATTTCGGGAAAACCGTCACCGGAAAAATGCGCCGAGAGGCCTTTGTACTCACCTTCCTGGTCGGCACGCAGATTGAGATGCGTGACCATGCCATTCATCGTGTAGATCATGCTGCCGAGCTGCGGGATAAAGAAGGCGTTCATCACGCTTGACGATGTGAGCTCCAATTGCAGGGGCGCGCCGACGGGCACGGTGAGCGTATTGACGGTCGCGACCCTCTGGTCCGGATAGATGAAAAGCCATTTCCAATCGAGCGAGACAACCTAAATCCTGACCGGGCTCCCGGTGCCCGCGACCGGCGCCGCTGGGTCGAGTTGATGCGATCCAATCCAGGCGACGCCGCCGAGCAGGATGATCGTAAGCGTGGGGATAGACCACACGACAAGCTCAATCCGTCCGGAATGAGCGAAATCCGGAAGATAAAATGCCCGCGTGTTCGACTGGCGGAAGTAATAGGCGAACGCAAAGATCGCGAAGATCGTCGGCAGGACGATTGCGAGCATGATCGCGATTGAATCGATAAGGATGACCTTCTCGGCGGCCGCTATCGGGCCTTGTGGAGCGAGAATATTCATCGGCCGGTCCGGTTGACGCGACCACGGAAATCCGTGTCGTCGGGTTAGGCTCCTGCCACGCACGGCATTCTTCTGACCGGCGAGGCCGGGGTCAAGCCAAATTTGCCTGTCACATCGACCAATTGATGGCGGAGCGAAGTTTCGAACGTCAGCTTGCCGGCATCGCGTAGGCCGCGGAAGACGGGCAGGAGCGGCACATTATTATAGTGATGGATGACGGCGATATCGCTATCGGCAGGGCCGTCGCGCGCGGTTGGAAACGGTTGCGAGTTCTGCCATGGTGCAGTGGAGTGGATGCGACATTCGCCAGCCGTTACCCGCGGGCGCGCGATGCAAATGTCAAATCCGGAACTCCGCCGGAAAGTTATGCTTCTGGTGGCCATTTGATAACAACATTTGCAAATTGCCGGCCTCACCGGATGCAAATGTTAGAATCGGGCCACTAGCAACAGAAGAAAATAATCGGGAGACGCCTGCCAATGGCCACCACCGTCGAAGTGCTCGCCGCCGCGTTCAAGGACGCCGGCACTCCCTTCATCGTCGGGCATCCGGGCGGCGAATCGGTGGAATTGATGGAAGCCGCACGCCAGCGCCAGATGCGTTTTCTCCTGATGAAGCAGGAGGTCGCCGGCGCGATGCTGGCTGCGACCTGGGGCGATCTCACCGGCAGTCCCGGTATCTGTCTTTCAACGCGCGGGCCCGGTGCGGCCAACATGGTCAACGGCGTGGCGCACGCTTTTCTCGATCGCTCGCCGCTGATCGCAATCACCGACACTTATTCGCGCCCCGTATTTGAGACCGGCTTGCGCCAGCGCATCAATCAGCAGGCGATCTACGAGCCGATCGTGAAGTGGAGCACGGTGATCGACGCCAAGACGGTGCGTCAGCAGGTTCGCCGCGCGATGCGCACGGCGACCGCTACGCCGCCCGGCCCGGTGCATTTCGAATTTCCCCAAAGCGAGACCACGCGCGAGGCCGGCGAACTCGTCGCCGAGGCGCCGCTGACGCCGAACTGGATCACGCCCGGCCCAGACCGCGCCGATCTCAAGCCGGCGCTGGACATGATTGGCCGCGCCAAGCGGCCGATCCTGATCGCCGGCATGGGGGTCTACTGGTGCAACGCGTCAGCTGAATTCGTGAAATTTGCCGAACATCTTGGCGCCCCGGTACTCACCACCACCAAATGCAAGGGCATGATCCCGGAAGACCACCCGTTGCGCGCCGGCTGCATCATCGGAGGCCTGATCGAACGCAAGCTGGTTGCGGAATCCGATCTCATCATCACGGTCGGTCTCGACGCGGTCGAGCTGCAACCCAAGCCATGGCCCTACACGCTGCCAGTGCTGTCGCTGTCCTCGGTGCCAAGCACCGACGCGCTGGTGCCGGCCGATCCCGAAATCATCGGCGACCTCAAGGCGCTGCTCGCTGGGCTTGCGCAGTGGGCGCCGGAAGGCGGCAATTGGGGCGAGAAATCCGCGAAGACTTTTCGCAGCGAAGTGCGCGACGCACTAAACACGCCCTCAACCGGTCTTTCGCCGCAACGGACGATGGAAGTCGCCCGCGCGATCCTGCCGCGAGACACCATCGCGACCTGCGATGCCGGCGCCAGCCGCCTTCTTGTGGTACAGAAGTGGGAATCGTACGGTCCGCGCGAATTCCTCACCTCCAACGGGCTCGCTTCGATGGGCTATGCGGTGCCAGGCGCACTCGCCGCCCGCATCGCCTATCCGGATCGTCCCGTGGTTGCCTTTACCGGCGACGGCGGCTTCCTGATGACGGTTGCGGAATTGCAGACCGCGCAGATCGAAAAACTGCCGATCATCATCATCGTGTTCGACGACCAGGAAATCGGCCTGATCCGCGTCAAGCAGGAGATCAAGGGGATTCCGCGCCATGGCGTCGCGATCGGCGGCATCGATTGGGAGAAGCTTGCGCAATCCTTCGGCGCCGACGGCGTGACGGTGGAAACCGAGCAGGCCTTCAGCAATGCCTTGACCAACGCGCTGAAGACCAAAAAGACCACGGTCATCGGCGTACGGATCGACGCCTCGGGTTATGTCGCGCAGTTCAACGCGCTGAGAGAGTTGTAGGATTTCTCAAAGGCCCGCGCGGATCTGCGATGTCCAGGCGGACGCCGCGGCCGACAGGAAGCCGATATCCGACTGCGTGGTGATGAAGCGGCAGCCTCTCCTGATCAGTTCAAGCTGACGCGCCGGATCCCGATTGCCGCCGCAGCCGGAGAAGATGCCGTTGGCGCGGCAGGCGGCGATGACGCGCTCCTGCGCCACCACCAGTTCCGGATCGTCGAACTTGCCGGGCTTGCCCATATTGGCCAAGAGATCGTTACTGCCGACATGCAGCACGTCGATGCCTTTGACGGCCGCAATCGCTTCGACATTGTTAAGTCCTTCGACGGTCTCGATCATGCAGACCAGGAGGCAATTGTCGTTGAGCAGCGGCACGCCGGTCGCGAGCGGCACCGAACGATAGTCGAAATGCGGGTAGCCGCCGCTCACCGAGCGTTTTCCGATCGGCGCGAATTTGCAGGCATCGACCGCGCGCTGGGCCTCCGCAACGGTATTGACGTCGGGATAGACGATGCCCATCGCACCATTGTCGAGCAACAGTGACACATCCGGATCGTTGATGCTCCGCACGCGCACCAAAGGCGGCACGCCGCACGACATCGCCGTGCTGACGATGTGGCCGATGGTCTCGAGATTGAACAGCGAATGCTGGCAATCGATGAACAGGAAGTCGTGGCCGGTGGATTTCGCAATACGCGCGATATCGCCGGAACGTCCGAGCCGCACCGACATGCCAAGCGCGACATCGCCGGCCTGCAACCGTTGCCTGATCGGATGAGCGAGGTTATCTGCGGCTGCCATCGTGCGCCTCAGGCGACCTGGCCGAGCGGCTGGCCGCCGGCCAGTGCTTCCAGCAGCTGCGAGGCCGCCAGCATCGAACTGCGCGCCTGGGTTTCGATCGTTCCGGCGGCCGCGTGCGGCGTGCCCACAAACGTCGGCAGCGACATCAGCGGATGATCCGAGGTCGGCGGCTCGACCTCGAAGACGTCGAAACCGGCGCCGAATAACTTTCCGGATGAGATCGCCTGATAGAGTGCAGCCTCGTTGACGATGCCGCCACGCGAAGTGTTCACCACGATGGCGCTCGGCTTCATCAGCGCAAGCCGCGCGGCGTCGATCAGGTTGCGGCTTTCCGGCGTCAGCGGCAGGTGCAGTGACAGGATATCGACCTGCGGCAGCATTTCTTCGAGCGAAGCGGCGCGCTTGTGCGGCAGCTCGGACCAGCGGTTCGCAGGCACGTAGGGGTCGTAACCGATCAGCTTGGCGTCGAACGCCCCCCGCCATTTCCGCGCCACCAGCGTGCCGATGTTGCCCATGCCGACGATGCCGACGGTTTTCTGCCATGACTCATAGCCGAGAAAGTTCGCGCGCTGAACCTTGCCGCCGGCTCTGGTCATCCGGTCGAATTCCGTAATGCGCCGGACGACGCTCAGCCCCAGCGACAACGCCATTTCGGCAACCGCCTCGCTGTTAACGCCTGGCGTCCTGCACACTGCAATTCCGTGGGCCTTTGCGGCTTCCAGGTCGATGTTATCGATCCCGACACCTTGCTTGGAAATGACACGCAATTTCTTGGCGCGGGCCATGTCGTCGGCGGTAATCTTCTTGCCGCGAACCATCAGTCCGTCGGCGTCCTCATGCCAATTCCTGGCTCTCGGGTCGTCCCACCGAATGACCTCCGCCTGCTTTTCGGCCAACTCGACCCCGCTCAGGTGAAATGCATCAAGCACATAAATCTTCATTCATCGTCTCCCAGGCGAGCAGTACTGTGTGTGATCCGTCTTCAACTGCCGGCGAGTTCATGGCATTCCGGCATATACAAGTCTTTCCACGAAGCAGGCTCGCGCTTCATGGTGCCGACCTTGTGCATGAACCCGGCGAAAGTCATGGTCTGTTGCGGCGTGGTGGTCCAGATATTGTCAGGATCGGAAATGAACCCGGTCATTTCCTCCTGATTGCTGCGTTTCTCGTTGGTCGTCTTGATGTAGACCTGCGCGGCATCGCCCGGATTCTTGTTGATGAATTCTTCGGCTTCGCTCAGCGCGGCGTAGACCGCTTGCGACACCTTCGGATTGGAGTCGTGAAAGCGCTTGCTCATCAGCATGACGCCGTTGGTGGCCGGACCGCCGAGCGTGTCGTAGGATTTCAGCACGTTGTGCACGCCCGCCGTCGCCAGCTCAAAGTAATAATAGGGCGCCACCGAGTAGTGGCTGTCGATCTCCGTGGCCTTTGCGATGATCGAGACCGCCGCATCCGGATGCGAGCGCGTGATCGTGAACGCATCGAGCTTGGCGTATTGATCGTCACCCCATTCTTTCGCTGCCGCCATTTGCAGGCAGATCGCCTGGCTCGACACCTTGATGGCGGGGACCGCGATCTTGTCCTGGCTGGTGAAATCCTTGATCGTCTTGATCCCGGGTTTGTTGGTCACCAGCAAGAACGGCATCGACTGTACCGCCGACAACGCACGCACCTCGTTTGGAGTGCCTGATGTCTTGTCCCATAGCGTGCAAAGGCTCGGCACGCCGGTGACGCCAAAATCCATTTGCCGGCTTAACAGCGCGTCGATCAGCGACTGCGTGCCGCCGAGGCTTTTGTATTCCGGTTTCAACGAGGCGATGCCGAGACGGCCGGCATGTTTTTGCACGAGTGCAAGCGCATCCATCACCATCAGCGGCAGATAGGGCAGGCCCTGCTGGCTCACGATCACGATGCTGGAGACTTCGTCCGCGAATGACGTGCTCATCAGCATCGGCGAAGCCAACACCACAGGCGCGGCCGCCACGGCCTTGCACAAGCTCCGCCGATTCAACATCGCGTTTCCTGATGTACCGCCTGCCGCCATTACGCCTGCATACCCCAGCGCTGGACGGTACGGGCTTCGATCAGGCGAAACACGCCGTTCTCGACCGCGAGCCCAATCAGAATGATCGTGAGCAGACCCGCAAAGACTTCCGGTATGTCGAGCTGGTTCTTGCTCTCAAAGATGTACCAGCCAAGGCCGCCCTGCCCCGACGACACGCCGAACACAAGTTCGGCCGCGATCAGCGTGCGCCAGGCAAAGGCCCAGCCGATCTTGAGACCGGCGAGAATGCTCGGAAACGCTGCCGGAACCAGAATCTGGCCGACGAAACGCAATCCCCTAAGATTGTAGTTTCGCCCGACCATGCGCGCGGTGGTCGACACGCCGCGAAAGCCGGCGAGCATGTTGAGCGAGACCGCCCACATCACCGAATGCACCAGCACGAAGATCAAGCTGCCGTTGCCGAGACCGAACCAGATCAGCGCGAGCGGCAACAGCGCAATCGCCGGCAAAGGGTTGAACATCGCGGTCATGGTGTCGAGAAAGTCGGTGCCGATCTTGCTGGAGATGGCAAAGACCGTCAGCAGTCCCGCGAGCACGGTGCCCGCGGCAAAACCGATCAGTAGCACCTCAATCGAACTCAACGCGCGTTTAGGAATGGTGCCGTTGGCGACGTCGATCACCAGCGCGCGCACGGCCGCACTGAATGGCGGCACCAGCAACGGATTGTCGAGCCAGCGGCCGTAGAGTTCCCAGGCGACCGCCAACACCACGAGGATCGCGAGCTTGCGCAGCCAGACCTTGTTGTAGAGTTGCTCGGTGAGCGTCAGCGGCTTCTCGATGATGCCGAACTGGTCCGGCCCCAGCGTCTCGCAGTAGATATTTGGACGTTCACTTGCCTGAAGCATTAGGCGCCTTCTCGATCTGATCGGCGAACAGCATGTCGTGAATCTCGCGCCCGAGCGCGGCGGCCTCGTTGGAATTCTCCTCGCCCCGCGGCAGGCTGTTGATCTCGGCCTTGACCTGCCCCGGGTGCGGCGACAGCAGCAAGATGCGATTGCCGAGCTTGATCGCTTCGGGAATTGAGTGAGTGACGAACAGCACGGTGAAACGGGTTTCGTCCCATAACGCCAGCAGTTCGTCCTGCATGCGCGAGCGCGTCAGCGCGTCCAGCGCGGCGAACGGCTCGTCCATCAACAGAATGTCCGGCTCCATCGCCATGCCGCGCGCTATCGCAACGCGCTGCTTCATTCCGCCGGAAAGCGTGTGCGGATAGCTGTGCGCGAAATCCGCAAGCTTGACCTTTTCCAGGTACTGCATCGCACGCTCGGTCGCCGCCTTGCCGCGCAATGCGCCAGTGGTCTTCAGCGGAAAGATGACGTTTTCCAGCACCGTCTTCCACGGCAATAACTGATCGAATTCCTGGAACACCATCATCCGGTCGGGACCGGGCTTGGTGATCCGCTCGCCCTTCAATGTGATCTCGCCTTCGGTCGGGGTGAGATAGCCGCCGACCGCCTTGAGCAGGGTCGACTTGCCGCAACCGGACGGACCAACCACGACAAAGCGGTCGCCTTGCAGCACGCTGAAGCTGACGCGATAGGTCGCCGTTATCAGATGGGCTTGCGTCTTGTAACGCATGGTGACGCCGCGCACATCGAGCAGCCGCTGCCCGGCCTCGCTATCGGGCGCGGCCCGGCCACGCGGCACCGAGGACGCCGACGAAAATTTCGCCGTATCCGGGGCCGTTTTTGACGCGAGCGCTGGGCCTCCCGTCATCAGCAGTCACCTCCCGAGGATCGCTTATTTTTTCTTGAGAGTCGCTACACTAGCCCATAACTGTCCAATAACAATTTGGCCTGTTTCCATAACTCTGTCTATTGGACCGGCTCGGCGGCAAGGACTTTGCCGAGATGGACCACGAATTCGTTCATGATTTTGGACTGTGGCGCGGTCTTGTGCCGGATCAACAGGGTCTTGATGTCGATGCGCGGTTTGAGCGGCCTCACCACCGTGCCGGGCAGATCCATCGACGTGACCAGAAGCGGTTCCACCAGCGCGACGCCGGCCCCGTGGCGCGCCAGCATGATACCGGTAAGCGACAGGCTGACCTGGGCCACGATGTTCGGCACGATACCGGCGGCGCTCAACGCTCGATCGACATAGATGCGTGACAGCGCCTGCGGCAGGTACGTGATGATCGAGTGGGGTTCCAGATCGCGCACCGCGATCTCCTTGCGGCGGGCGAGCGGATGGCTTGCCGCCATCACGCAGGCGATGCTGGTTCGCATCAAGACCCTGGTCTCGACTTCCGAACTGACGACCGGCTCATAGGCGATCCCCAATTCGACCTCGCGATGCACGACGCGATCGAGCACCTGCGGCGAGGTCAACGATTGCAGCGCAACACGCACATTCGGCCGTTCGGCGACGAAGGTCGCGACCGCCTTGGCGAGATACCCATTGGCGATCGGGAAGGAAGCCGCGATCGACAACGTGCCGAGACGGCCGCCGACGAGGTCCTGCGTCAGCGCATTGACGGCATCGACCCGGCCGAAGATCGCGTCGACCTCGGGGAAGATCGCTTTCGCTTCCGCGGTCGGCTGCAACCGGCCTGATACGCGCGCGAACAGCTTCAGCTTGAGCTGACTCTCGCAATGCTTGAGGATGGCGCTGACCGCCGGCTGAGTGACATTGAGCGCGCGTGCGGCTCCGGTCACCGAGCCGGTGCGCATGATGGCGTGGAAGACCTCCATGTGCCGCAGATTCATGGGTAGCGCGCGTCCTTAAATATCGCCGGACGCAGACATAAGCAGAGCTTATGGACCATGCCAAGGTCCTGATTGGACGGGTATGATGTCGCCGCCCAAACTCCGCAGCCAAAACGACAAGAAGTTTGAGGAAACGCTCACATGAAGTCGAAGCACACGGTGCGTGTCGGCTCCGGCGCGGGAACATCTGACGACCGGTTGGTGCCCGCGCTGGAACTCGCCGAACGAGGCGACATCGACTATCTCGTTTTCGAATGTCTCGCCGAACGGACGGTGTCGCGCGAAAACCTGTCGCGCAGCAAGGATCCGAACCAGGGTTATGCGCCGTCGCTGCATGCGCGCCTGCGCCTGGTTCTGCCGACCTGCATCGAAAAGAAAATCCGCATCGTCAGCAATATGGGCGCGGCCAATCCGGTCGGCGGAGCCCGTGCGGCGCGCAAGGAAGCGGCCGAACTCGGGCTGGGCGACGTTCCGGTTGCGGTCGTGCTTGGTGACGACGTATCAAGCCTTGTCCAGCATAAGGGCGAATTGCGGCTGATCGAAAATGGCGAGCCGCTGGAATCGATCCTGCCAAAGATGATTTCGGCCAACGCCTATCTCGGCGCGGACGTCGTGTGCGAGGCGCTCAATACCGGCGCGCCGATCGTGCTGTCCGGCCGGGTTGCCGATCCGTCGCTGTTTCTGGCGCCGATGATGCACGAATTCGGCTGGGCCTATGACGATCTGGCGAAGATCGCGCAAGGCACGGCCGCCGGCCATCTTCTCGAATGCACGGCGTCGGTGACCGGCGGCTGCTTCGGCTGGCCCGGCAAGAAGGACGTGCCGGATCTCGCCCGCAACGGATTTCCGTTTGCGGATATAAAAGCAGACGGCTCCATCGTCATCAGCAAGACGCCCGGCTCCGGCGGGCGTCTCGATGTCATGACTTGTACCGAGCAACTGATCTACGAAATCCATGATCCGACCGCATACATCACGCCGGACTGCGTGCTCGATATCTCGACGATTGCGCTGACGCAGGAAGCCTCCGACCGCGTGCGCCTTACCAATGCGACGGCCCGGCCGGCGACACCTACCTATAAGGTGAACGTCGGCTACGCCGACGGCTATATCGGCGAAGGCGAAGTTTCGTATGGCGGCATCGATGCGGTGGCGCGCGCCAAATGGGCGGCTGAGATCGTCAAGGAGCGGTTGAAGCTGCAAGGCTTCAGCTACGACGATTTCCGCGTCGACCTGATCGGCATGTCGAGCCTGCATGACGACCTTGAAAGCCGTCCGGAACCTTACGAGGTTCGCTTGCGGATGGCGGGCCGGACCCATAATCGCAAGGCGGCGCACGCGATCGGCTTCGAGGTTCGCGCACTGCACATGCACGGACCGGGCGGCGCCGGCGGCGCTTGCGAGCCACGAGTCCGCGACGTGCTGGCGGTGAAGTCGGTGTTGTTGCCAAAGAACACCGTCAATCCACAAGTGGTTGTGGAGGGCTCGCTATGAGCGTCCGCGTCTACGATCTCGCCCACTCCCGCGCCGGCGACAAGGGCAACACGTCGAACATCTCGGTGATCTGCTACGACGCCGGGCACTGGGAATTTCTGGAACGCGAACTCACCATCGCACGCGTCGCGCACGCGTTTCGCCACATCGCCAAGGGTCCGATCCGGCGCTATCCTCTTCGCAACCTCAAGGCATTCAATTTCGTGATCGATAACGCGCTCGCCGGCGGCGTCACGATCTCGCTGGCGCAGGATATTCACGGCAAGAGCTACAGTAATGTGATGCTGGCGATCGAATTGCCGGACCCGACATGAATAAGGAGCTGGTTTCGTGAAGGCGAACGAGGTCGTCCGCAACAACGTCAAGGAAAAGCTGGCGCGCGACGAGGTGGTGTCGTCGATGACCATTCGGCTGGTGCGCGGCGTCGAAATCGCGCGGATGGCGGCGACCGCCGGCTTCGACATGATCTATCTCGACCTCGAACATTCGACGCTGACGCTGGAATCGACCGGCCAGATCTGCCAGGCGGCCTTGAGCGCCGGCGTGACGCCGATGGTGCGCGTCCCCGCCAATACACCGGAATATATCCAGCGCGTGCTCGATGCAGGCGCGCTCGGCATCATCGCACCCGGCGTTCGGTCGGCAGAGGAAGCGCGCGCCGTGGTCGCGGCCGCGAAATATGCCCCGCTCGGCGAACGCGGCGCAGGCGGCGCGCTGCCGCATCTCGAGTTTCGCCCGTTTCCGACCGCCGAAGCCAATGCGGCCGTGAACGATGCCACCATGGTCATCGTGCAATTCGAGTGCGCAGAGGCCGTCGAGAAGGCCGAAGAGATCGCGGCGGTCGAAGGCGTCGACATGGTCTTGATCGGCGTCAACGATCTGCTCGCCGATTTGGGATTGGCGGGCCAGTTCGAACACCCGAAGGTGCGTGAAGCCTATGCGCGAACCATCGAGGCCTGCCGCAAGCACGGTAAACATGTCGGCGTCGGCGGCCTCGCGACCAGGCCGAAGCTCGCCGCTGACTTCATCGCCATGGGTGCGCGCCTGCTCTCGACCGGAACCGACATTCAGTTTCTGTTCGCTGCGATGAATGAAAAAGCCAAACAAGTCCGCGAGATCTCCGTGACATGATCGCCCCGCGAAACATTTTGAAGTTGACGATGGCGATGGCCGCTCTGGCCGTCGCCGGTGGTGCGCAAGCCGAAGTCGGCAAGG
This sequence comes from uncultured Alphaproteobacteria bacterium, assembly GCA_963824305.1. GTDB lineage: Bacteria > Pseudomonadota > Alphaproteobacteria > Rhizobiales > Xanthobacteraceae > Bradyrhizobium. Next base: position 1,097,927 of record CAWGOW010000005.1, on the reverse strand, counting down.
TGCGGGTATCACGGCAGTTCGGCCTTCCTTATCTGCCGATGATCGTCATCGAAGATCAGCATCTTCTGGAGAAGCACGCCAAGGCTGCCGGCGTCGACGTCACAGTGGAATGGTCGCAGCGCGCCGGCCCCGCGGCCGATCTCGATGCGTTGCTGGCTGGGCAGGCGGATTTTATCGGGCCTGGCATTCCGACGCTCGCCACGGTCTGGGACAAGACGGTCGGCACGCCGCAGGAAATACGCGCGCTGATCGCGATGCAGTCGATGCCCTACGTGCTCGTGACGCGCAACCCGGCGATCAAGACCATCGCGGACTTCACAGACAAGGACAAGATCGCACTGCCGGCGGTCAAGCTGACCGGGCACGCCATTGCACTCGAAATGGAAGCGGCGAAGGTCTGGGGCCCGGATCAATACAACAAGCTCGACTCCATCACCATCACGCGCTCGCATGCCGACGCGGCGGCGGCACTGATGTCGAACCAGTCGGAAATCGACGCGCATTTCGCCAGCGCACCGTTCTATTATTATGAGCTTGCAACGCCGGGCATTCATCAGGTGCTGAAGTCATATGACACCCTCGGCGCCAAGCACACCAACGGCGTTCTACTGACAGCCAAGAAATTCCACGACGCCAATCCGAAACTATGCGCCGCGATGGTCGCCGCCTTCGAGGAGGCCGACGCCTTCATCAAGGCGCATTCGCGCGACGCCGCGCAGATTTACCTGACCGTGACCAAGGACAAGATTGCGCTCGATCAACTGGAGAAGATGGTCGCCGATCCCGACGTCGACTACACCACGACGCCGATCAATCTGATGAAGATCGTCGATTTCATGCATGAGGTTGGACGCATCAAGAAGAAGCCGGCGTCGTGGAAAGACATGTTTTTCCCCGAAGCCTATGGACTGAATGGCAGCTGAGCGAATGGCGATGACATCAACACAAGCCGCAAATGCGGATACGGCGACGGGCCCGTTTTACGTGGACGCCGAAGCGGCAGAAGCTTTCGGCCGAAGGCTTCTCGTTGCGCACGACCTGCCGAAGGAGGACGCGGCGATCGTCGCACGCTGCCTGGTGAAGGCCGACTTGCGCGGCGTCGACACCCATGGGCTTCAGACGCTGCCACATTATCTCGAACGCGTGCGGCGCGGCTTGATCAATCCGCGGCCGAATCTGAATGTCGAACGCGTCACGCCGATGGTCGGTTCGCTTGACGGGCAGAATGCCTTTGGTTTCGTGGTCGCCACCAAAGGTATGGCCGAAGCGATCGAGATGGCGCGGGAATTCGGCGTCGGCATCGTCTCGGCGCGGCGCAGCACGCATTTTGGAGCGGCCTGTAACTACGCGCTGCAAGCGATGGACGCGGGCTTTATCGGCATCGTCTTTACCAACGCCTCGCGGGCGATGCCGCCATGGGGCGGCCGCGAAGGCCTGCTCGGCACCAGCCCGATCGCGGTGGCAGCCCCGGCCGGTCTTGAGACGCCGTTCGATCTCGACATGTCGCCGGCGGTCGCCGCGCGCGGCAAGATTCGGCGCGCCGCGCGGCGCGGCCAGCAAATCCCGCTTGGCTACGCACTCGACGCCGAGGGCCGGCAGACTACCGATCCGAACGTTGCACTCGATGGCGGCACGGTGCAGCCGATCGGCGGCCCGAAGGGTTCGGCGCTCGCGATGCTGATGGACGTGATGGGCGGCGTGATTTCCGGCGCGGCATTTGGCGGCGACGTGCGCAATCATTTCGAGGATTACGAAGCTCCGCAGAATGTCGGCCATTTCATCATGGCGATGAAGCCTGATCTGTTTGTCAGCCGCGACGAATATATGAAGCGCATGGATACGCTGGTGAAGCGCGTTCACGCCAACCCGACCGCGGAAGGCTTTGACGAAGTCATCATGCCGGGCGAACGCGAGCGGCGGCTCGAAGCGACGCATCGTCGCACCGGGTTTCCGTTGCACGCCAAGGAAGTCGCGGCGTTGCAGGAAGCGGCCGCGAAAGCTGGGCTGCCACAGCTTCCGGTCTCGAACGCGAAGTTGAATTAGAGCAATCCACTCAACTCACGGAACCCTGCGTCAACGCGCCGCTCCTTCGATGAGAGGAGGCGAAGCGAGCCTGCGTTGAGATATTGACCTGCGATGTTGCAGGACCTTTATCATGACCGGCATTTTCGGTCTGCCGCTCCTGCGGCGCAGGAGCGAACCGATGAATTTCACAAAACTGGCTTTTCCGGCCGCATTTGTTGTGGCGGTTCTCATGAACTCATCCACGCGAGCCGAGACAAGGGCGACTATAGACGTAAGAGCCAAGATCGACGCTTGGTCCGTCGAGATGAAGCAAATCATCGATAACGGCCATGGCGAAAAACGCCGCAACGACCTCCGGGCGCGCACGGAAAAACTGAATGCCGAGCTGCAAGGTCAGGCATGCACGTTCAGCGATCGAGGTTTTTACGAGAATCATGTGGAAAGCCAGGCTAAGGCACTGTCTGTAAAGGTTAAGTCCACCATCGATTGCAACAGCGAAAATAAAATCGAGAGCAAAGTCTCGTTCACGGACGTCAACGCCAGCCTCTATGAAGATGATATAGCCTATAACGTCGCGGTTGTGAGCAACGCTGCCATTACCAAGTGGATTTCAGACTGGGCATCTGAAGAGAAGAAGGCGATTGCTGAAACCAGCGATCTAGGCGCGCGCGCCGGCAAAGTGACGGAAATCGGCAACGCTTACAGAGCCAAATTCCAAAACACGCGGTGTCATCGGTCGATACCGCTCAACATTCTGAACTTGGCGGACGCAGCAACGAAAAGCCGCTCGCTACCGATACGGATGGAGATTAATGCTTCCTGCGAAGATTACCGACTGAACGTTACTTTCGGAGCGACGCTGGACACCAAGGCCGAAAATGACAATGCGAAGGTCAAGCCTACGTTTGGTTCGAACGACTTTTCCTGGGATCACGCCTCGAAGGATATGTTCCCGACGGTCGACAAGTTAGCCAAGAGTACGGATAGAGTTTCTTATGCTGACAAATTTAAACTGGGTGGCAACTTTCACAACCTGCTGAATCAAATTCGGTGCAGCGACGTCAACGCCGTCAAGAGCGGGTTTCCAAGCAAAATGCAAAGTCTGCAATCTGTGGTCTCGCTCAAGGATCTGAAGGTGTCTTGCGCGAACGACGGCACGCATTTGACCGTCAGCGCCCACGTCGAGGCCAAGAAATAGCCAAACACCGGCAGACCTCCGAACATGGTTCCATAGTTGGCCGCTGAAAGCAGATCGCGCGGCCAACCGCAGATATCGCCGCACGGCTTAAACGACGTCGGCATCTCGCGCTGGCGGAGAGCCCAGGATAGCAGCGCTCCTATGCGGCACGACCGCATTCCCATCTATTGACACGACATCCCGACGACGTAGAACCGGACAATGCGCAAGGCGGGCTGATGGCCGGTCTTAAACAAGCCATTGGGACGGCCGGAGGCACAAGACCATGACGCGACACATCCGAGTCATGATCGTGCTGCCTGAGAACAATACCACGATCGAGCCGGAGATCTCCGCGCTCTGTCCGGCGCTCGCGCCGCTCGCAGTCGCCCGCGTCAAGCGCCCGCCACGTACTTTATTGCTTGAAGATCTGCCCGCCTACACCGAGGCGACGCTTGAAGCCATCGCGCCGTTTTCGAACGAGCCTTCTTCGAAAAATCCCTGGGACCTCGTGATCTATGGTTGCACGGCTGCCGGGTTCCTCGGCGGCCCCGACAGCAATGCGGCCATGGTCGAGCGCCTGCGCGAGCGCACGGGCGCAACCGTCATCAGTACCGCTGGCGCGATGGTGGACGTGCTGCGCGCGAATGGTGTCACGGAGACCGCGGTGGTGACGCCTTATCTTGAGCCGGTCAATGACGGCCTGCGCCGCTATCTCGAAACCTCCGGCATCGAGGTCGAAACCTTGAACAGTTTCCTCTGCAAGACCACGGCTGAACTCGGCGACATCACGGAAGACGAAGTGCTTGCGCTGGCGCGGCAGACCGTGACGCCATCGAGCAAGAGTCTTTTCGTGGCCTGCTCGCAATTGCCGACGCTGCATGCAATTCCGCAGTTGCGCCGCGACTTCGCCATTCCGGTCTGGTCGTCGATCCAGGCGACCGCCTGGGCGGCTGCCAAGGCGATGACGGCCAGGGGCCTTCCGGCACAACTTGAACAGGCGATGTGAGGGAGCGTGAACGCGGCGAACGAGCACGATCCCGACGCCGGCTTTGAACCGGCTTTTGTCGCACCCCCCAAGGCATGCGATGCGCATTTCCACGTGTTCGGTCCCGCGGAGAAATATGCCTACGGCACCGACATCCGCTACAAGCCGCCGTATGAACCGGTCGATCGTTATCTGAAACTGGCGCGGCGCCTGGGGTTCGAGCGCTATGTCTTCGTTCAGCCGAGCGCTTACGGGTTCGACAATTCGTGCATGTTGGACGCCATGCGCCAGCTTGATCCGTCGATCCGGCGCGGCATCGTCGATCTCGACGAGAGCAGAACGACTGACAAGGAATTGTCCGATCTCGACGCGCTTGGCGTGCGCGGCATCCGCGTCAATGTCTCGCCGATCCGCAAACCCGAGGCTGGCCTTGCCGCTTCGATGCGGCCGCGCATTTTGCGCCTCGCCAAGATCTGCGCCGAGCGTGCCTGGCATCTCGATTTCCTGACGCCCGGCTGGCTGGTCAACGAATTGATGCCGACGCTGTACGACCTGCCGGTTGAATTCTCGGTCGCGCATATGGGGCTTTTCCCTGCCAAGGACGGACCGAAACAATCCGGCTTTCAGTCGTTCCTCGATCTGGTCGATGACGGATCGAAGCGCTGCTGGGTCAAGCTGACCGGCATCTATCGCTTTTCGACCGCATCCGATTTCGCCGATGTGAAGCCGATGGCGCAGGCGCTGATCGAACGCGTGCCGGAACAATTGATCTGGGGCAGCGATTTCCCACATCTCTCATTCCACGATCGCGTCGGAACCGTTCAGCTTTACAATCTTCTGGCCGAATGGGCGCCCGACCCCGCAACGCGGCAGCGCATTCTCGCTGACAATCCGGCGCGCTTTTTTGGATTCGGATAGGCCGCGAAATCGGAGGACGATGTGAACAGGCGCGAATTCGTCACCGGTCTCATCGCTCTCCCCGCCTTGGTGCGGCCGGCTCGCGCCGAAGTCTCCGCCATCAAGCTCGGCAAGCAATATGGACTGCCGTTCCTGCCGCAGATGGTGATGGAGGATCGCAGGCTGGTCGAGGCGCATGCCGCACGCCTTGGTATCAACGGACTTTCCGTGGTTTGGCAGACCATGGGCGGTCCGGGTGCGCTGAACGACGGGCTGTTGAGCGGTAACATTCAGTTCGTCAATGTCGCCTCGCCCTCGCTCGCGACCTTGTGGGACAAGACATTTGCCACGCCTTCGGAAGTGCGTGCGGTCTGCGCCGTGCAGTCGATGCCCTATGTGCTGACGACGCGAAACCCCACCGTTAAGACGATCGCCGACTTCACGTCAGCCGATCGCATCGCGGTGCCGACCGTGAAGATTTCCGGGCAGGCCATGGCGCTGCAAATGGCCGCGGCGAAACTATGGGGCTCTGAAAAATACGACCGGCTTGACGAGTTCACGGTTTCCATGGGTCATCCGGACGCGATGCAGGCGGTGGTCTCCGGCCAGACCGTGAACAGCCATTTCAGCGTGGCGCCCTTCAATTATTATGAGTTGCGCGTGCCCGGCATCCACAAGGTGCTGAGCAGCTACGAGACCGACGGCAAACATACCAATGGCCTTCAGGTGACGACCAAGGCTTTCCACGACAGCAATCCGAAAATCTGTCAGGCCGTGCGCGCGGCGCATGAGGAGGCCAACGCTTTCATCAAGAGCGAGCCGAAGGCAGCGGCCGAAATCTATCTGAAGCTGATCAGCGACAGGAAGAACTCCGCCGATGAGCTGGTGACGATGATTACCGATCCGGATATCGACTACACCACGACGCCCGCCAACCTGATGAAACATGCCGAGTTCATGCACAAGGTCGGCCGCCTGAAGCGGCAGCCTGCGTCGTGGAAAGACCTGTTCTTCGCCGAGGCGCACGACCTTAATGGCACTTGATCCGCCAATCGACAAACCCGCCGAGCCCATCTAGGTTCTCGACAAACGGGCGAGGCAAGTGGCCGTGCAGGAAGTGCTCGGAGATAGAATCGTAATATGGCTCATTGGCGGCATGCTGCTTGGCTTGGCCGCCTTCTTCATGTGGCCCGTCTATGAACGCTTGATCGGCGAGGCGACGGTCTATCGGATGTTCTGTACCTCCGATCGTAACGATGACAGTCCTTGCGTTCTCAGGGATGAACGGACCTCGACCACCGAGACTTACAAAGCGTTTCCCGACCAGCAAAGCATCATCGTCTGGATCGGCAACGAGGCGCCCTCGAAGCTCAGCAATTGCACCGTGCGCGACGTGCTCAATTGGCGTTGCACGAAAAGTGACAAGCAGGGCGTCACCGTCGAGCAATCGATGGCGAACGGGCAGCTCACCGAGACCGTCGATGGATACCCCTCGCCGAGCCTGACGCTGTTCTATCAGGCGCCCCGCTGGCGCTGGTGGCTGGCGAAGTTGTTGGAGACGTCAGGCTTGAGAAGGTGAGGTCATCGAGGATCGGACGGAAAGGCCCCGTAGATCAGCTTCCTCAACGAATCCCTGATCGGCCCCCTCTCTTTGTCGACCTGTTCCATCAGGAGATAGAGCATGTCGAGCTTGGGATCGACGCCGAAATACGTCCCGCTGCCGCTGTCCCATTTCAGCTCACCGATCGAGCCCGCCAGCCGCATCCCGCCCAGCGCCGTTCGCACCGCGACGCCATACCCAAATCCGAAGCCGTCGCCGGGAAAGTAGAAGTAGTCGTGAGCGACGCCCGATCCCGGCCCCACGTGATCCGTCGTCATGTTGTCGAACGCGGCCCGGCTGAGATATCGCTTGCCGTCCAATTCGCCGCCGTTGAGCAGCATCTGGGCGAACCGCGCATAGTCGACGAGCGTCGAAACCAGTCCGGAGCCACCCGATTCCCACTCCGGGTGCAGACGACGCGCGTTTTCCCATTCCACGAGAAGCGTGTCGTCCGGCAAGGGCTCCGCCATCAAAGCCCGCTCCTCCGGTCTATCCAGCACAAATTTCGTGTGCGACATGCCGAGCGGATCGAAAAGCCGCCGCTTCAGAAAATGATAGAGTGTCTCGCCAGAGACGATCTCGATGATGCGGCCGAGCACATCAATCGAGTGGCCGTAGCGCCAAAATGTACCGGGTTGCTGCGTGAGTGGCAATTTAGCGATGCGGTCGGCAAATTCGGCATTGTCGAGGCGACCATCAAACAGATGGGCTTCCAGATATACCGATCGCACCCAGCCGTTGACGTAGTCGCCGGCGATACCGGACGTGTGCTGAAGCAGATCCCTGATCGTTGGCGGCCGATGCGCCGCGACGAAGTCAAGGGTCGGCTTTCCGGAAGCATCCACCCGCTCCACGCCCACCGTGCGCCCGGCGAAGGCTGGCACATATTTCGCCACGGGATCGTCGAGCGAGAGCTTTCCCTCATCGACCAGCATCATCGCCGCGAAGCTCGTGATCGGCTTGGTCATGGAAAGGAGCGCGAACTGCGTATCGACCGTCATGGGTTGGCCGGTCTTGATGTCGCGCACGCCGAAGGTCTTCAGATAGACGGGCCGGCCGTGCTGCTGAATCAGCACTACGGCCCCAGGCAGTCTTCCTGAAGCGACCTCTTCTTGGAAGAAATCGGTGAGGAGACGAAGTTTTTCCGGTATCGGAGCTGGCGCCTCCGCCGCGAAGGCAATCTGACTTCCTGCAAAGAGATGCAGCATGAGGGCGACCGCCACCAGAAGTCCGGCTGGCTGGGCGGAGCCGTGCTCGGTGAAGTGCCTTTGAATGAAATCGTGCATCCGAGGCTCTTGCTGGCGCACCCGACACGATTCGAACGTGTGACCTTTGCCTTCGGAGGGCAACGCTCTATCCAGCTGAGCTACGGGTGCGTTGCGGTCCATTTAGCCGATTGGCCCGATATCGGCAATGGCCGCTGGCGCGCCGCCGCTGCTGCCCGCGAACTTGGCCAACCTTGATTTTGCCGGGCGGACATCGTCCAGTAGTTCCCGAGGGTACTTCAAGACAGGGCGCGCCGGGGCGGTCCTGTCGTGTTCCGGCGAGCCTCTTCGCCGGGGTCGGTTGAGGGGGATCGCGTACCATGGCGGGTCGTTCCGGGTCTTCCATTGGCGGCACGGCGTGGCCGGTTTTTCGTTCGCTGTCCGGTTATCGCCTCTCATATCTGAGCCGGGATTTGTTCGCCGGGCTGACGCTTGCCGCCATCGTCATACCGGAGCAGATGGCGACCGCGCGGCTCGGCGGCTTTGCCCCACAGATCGGCTTTTTCGCCTTTGTCGCGGGCTCGATCGCTTTCGCGGTGTTTGGCGGCAACCGCTTTTTATCGTCGGGTGCGGATTCGACGATCACGCCGATCTTTGCCGGCGGGCTCGCCACGCTCGCAGTCGCAGGCTCGCCGGATTACGCGACGCTCGCGGCCGCGCTCGCGCTGATGACCGGACTGATGCTGACAGCATCCGGCATTTTCCGCCTGGGCTGGATTGCCGATCTGCTGTCGATCCCGGTCACGATCGGCTTTCTCGCCGGCATTTCGGCGCACATCCTGATTTCGCAACTCCCGGCGATCCTGGGATTGCCCTCGCCCGAGGGCCCGATGCTCCTGCGTCTGACAACGCTCGTCGAACATCTCGCTGACACCAACGGCTTTACGCTCATTATCGGCCTTGGTGTGCTGGCGATCATTGCACTGTCCGAGCAGATCGACGCGCGAATTCCCGGCGCCTTGATCGGTCTTGCGCTGGCAGCCGCAGCCGTCGTGCTGTTGCGGCTCGAAAGCCGCGGGGTGAGCGTTCTCGGCGGCATTTCGGTCGCGATGCCGGCGCTCGCCATACCGATCGTATCGGTTGGCCGCCTCACCAGCCTGCTGTCGCTCGGCCTGATCATTTCGGTCGTCGTGATGGTGCAGACCGCGGCCACGACACGCTCCTTTCCGACCGACCCCAACGAGCCGCCGGACGTCAACCGCGACTTCATCGGCGTTGGCGTCGGCAGCATTTTTGCCGGACTGATCGGCGCCTTCCCCGTCAACGCGAGCCCGCCGCGAACCGCCGTGGTTTGCGAGACCGGCGGCCGCTCGCAGATTGCAGGCCTCACCGCCGTCGCCATCGTCGTGCTTCTGCTCGCCTTCGGCACCGCGCTGCTACATCGAATTCCCAACGCCGCGCTCGGCGGGGTTCTGTTGTTTGTCGCGCTTCGGATCATTCGCTTTCGCCAGATCGTCGCCGTCTGCCGGCAATCGCTCGGCGAATTTCTTCTGATCCTGGTGACGGCCGCGGGCATCATCCTTCTGCCGATCGAACAAGGTGTCGGCCTCGGGATCGCGTTGTCGCTGCTGCACGGCATCTGGAGCACGACACGCGCCCGTATCCAGCCCTTCGAGCGCGTGCCCGGCACCTCGATCTGGTGGCCGGTGAGTCCGAAATTGCCCGGCGAGCAGGAGCCAGGCGTGATCGTCGTCGGATTCCAGGCCCCGCTCTCGTTCCTTAACGCCTATGACTTCCGGCGCGATATTCTGGCCAGCCTGAACTCTTCATCGCAAAAAATACGGCTGCTCGTACTTGAAGCGACCGGCATCGTCGAGATCGATTTCACTGCGGCGCAGATCCTGACCGAGATCATCCGGCAATGCCGCGAAGACGGCATCGACTTTGCCATCGCCCGGCTTGAGTCTTCGCGGGCGCAGGACGCGCTTGTGCGCTTCGGAATCGCCGCCCTGCTCGGAGCCGGTCGTGAGTTTCACACCGTCGAAGAAGCGATCCGCGTCTGCGCAGCGAAAGACGTGACGGGCTGACGATCCGATTACGCCGGCACGATTGTCCTGCCGATCGGCCACAATGCGATGCCGGCAAGCTTTAGATGGGCCCACGCAAACGGGATCCCGATGATCGTCACGGCGAGAATGACCGCGGTGACAAGATGGCCGAGCGCGAGCCACCATCCCGCAAGCAACAACCAGATCAGGTTGCCGATCATGCCCAACAAACCGGTGCCGAGGTCGGACTGACCGGTCAGGGTATCGCGGCGCACGGCCCGCTGACCGAACGGCAGCAGCGTATAGATGGCGATGTTGAACGCGGCCCGCGCCCAGGGCAGGCCGATGATGGTGATCGCCATGATGATCGCCGCGACGATCCAGCCCGCGGCCATCCAAACGCCGCCGAGCAACAGCCAGAGGATATTCAGAAGTATCGATACGGGTTGCATGGTGCCTCTTTCACGAACGTTCGACGCTGGAAAGATAGCAAGGAAGAAGCGGCGCCGGAATGACCTGGCGCCCACTTTCCGAAGTTCGTGCACGACCTCTGCACTCACCTTCCACGAACTTCGGCATCGGAACTCCGGTTACGCCCGTTCAGCGGCGATACCTGGACGGTCGCGCATAGTTTTGGCGGTTTTCCTGCACGGACCGGCTCGTCTCGCTGACGCGGGTTTCGCTTGAGACTGGCGGCACGCCGACCTTGAGCTCTTCGAGGAAGATCGGATAGGCGAAGTAAAAGCCTTGCGCGTAGCGAATGCGGGTGGCGGCCTGCAAGTAGGCCAGTTCCTCGAAGGTTTCGATGCCTTCCGCAACCATGGTCATGCCGAGCGCCTCGGCAAGCGATTCGATCGCACGCAAAATGCCCTGGCTGCGCGGACGAAGATGAATGTCCTTGATGAAGGAGCGGTCGATCTTGATTTCGTCGGCGGTGATGTCGGCCAGCGCCGACAACGACGAATAGCCGATCCCGAAATCGTCGATCGAAATGCCGACGCCGAGCTTGCGCAAAATCGGCACGACCTCGTTCTGAAACCGCGTCTTGGTGACAAATGCGTCTTCCGTAACCTCGATCATAAAGCGCCGGGGGAAGCCTGTTGCGTCCAGCGCCTCGGCGAACGCCCGCATGAACGCCGGACTGTCGGCCTGCTTTGCCGCGACGTTGATGCTGATGGTGGCCGTCGGCCCGAAGGACTCGTTGATCAGATCGATCGATCTCACGATCTCCGCCAGCACAAGATGCGTCAGCTCGTCGATCAAACCAAGTTCGGCCGCCAGGTTGATGAACGTGCCCGGCGCCTGAATCACCCCGTCGTCGTCGCGCAGACGCACCAGCGCCTCGACGCCTTTGACTTCCTTGGTCCTGATATCGACCTTGGGCTGGAAAGCGCAGAAGAAGCGCTTTTCCAGAATTGCGTGCCGCAGCGATTGCTCGATCTTCATGCGCAGAAGCGCCTCGCGCTCCATGCTGGTGTCGAAGAAGGCAATCGCTCCCTTGCCGTCATTCTTGACCCGATACATCGCGATATCGGCATTCTGGAGCAACGCGTCGTAATTGCGGCCATGATCGGGAAACAGGCTGACGCCGATCGAGGTCGAGGCGAAAATCTCCGATCCATCGATGAAGAACGGCGCCTTGAGCCGCTGCAATGTCGCTTCGACATAGTCGGCTACTTCTTCCTCGCTATCGACCGGCGCGAGCAGAAGCAGGAATTCGTCACCGCTGATCCGGGACAGCATGTCGGTGTCGCGCAAATTGAGCCCGAGCCGCTTGGCGACCTCGACCAGCAGCGCATCGCCGACGGAGTGGCCGTAATAGTCGTTGATGTGCTTGAAATTATCGACGTCGAGAAAGGCGAGCGCAAAGGAGTTGCCCGGTTCGTAACGCTGGATCAGGCTTTGCACGCGGTGTTCGATCACCCGCCGCATCGGCAGACCGGTCAAGCTGTCAAAATATGCCGAGCGAAACAGGTGATCCTCGATCGCCTTTTGCTCGCTGATATCGGCCGAACACGACAGCAACAGGTTGCGGCCGGCAATCGAGACGGGCTGATGGGCGGAAAGAAGAACCTGCCCGCCGTTGCTGCCGGCACCGACGGCTTCGGCGACGGCGGCGCGCCCGGCGCGCAGCAGTTCAAGCCCAGTTCCCCGCCGCTCGTTGAGATGTTTCGCGGCGAGATCGTCGCCCTGCCCGGCGGCGAGCCCAAGCTGCGCGGCGGCGGCATCATTGATCAAGAGAAAGCGGCCGTCCTCGTCCTGAACCGTGACGCCTGCCGGTAGCAGGCGGAGAATCTCTTTCAACAGGCCGGGATCGCTGTCGGAAGCGAATTCGGCTTGATGCTGCGGCGCTGGAGACGGCTTCTGACTCGGATTTTTCATGGCCGCCCGAGGTTGGCAAAGTCTCTTGTAGTTTTGGTTAAGCGAGCCATCACGGACGCGCGCGTGAACGCGTGGATCTCAAGCTGCCGGGATTGTCCTTAACAGAACGTCAACTTGCGGCCCCACCTTTGCGAACTTCCGAACAGCCGCACTGGAGCCGGTTGGCGTTGGTCAGCCTTTCCCGATCCGGCCCTTTCCGATCAAGCCTTTTCCGATCAGGCCTTGGGAACGCGGCATTGCATGGTGCAATGAACCCCGCTTTTCAGGAAACTGATCTCGGTCTTGCCGTCGAACGGCCGCAGCGCCGATTCCAGCAATTTACTGCCAAATCCGGCCGTCCCGATTGCGGAGATCGCGGGCCCTTCGGTCTCGTCCCACGTAATATTCAAGCGGCCGTCATTCATCGACCAGGATACCTGCAACATGCCCCGCTCGGCGGAAAACGCGCCATATTTACCGGCATTGGTGGCAAGCTCGTGGAAAATCAGCGCAAGGCTGACCGCGAGCTTGGCGGGGAGAAACAGCCGGTCACCATTCAAGTTGAAGCGGACATGGCCGTAAGGTCCAAGCTCGGAGAGCAGCAAGTCCTTGATGTCGCAACCGTCACCGTCGACCTTGGTAATGAGCTCGTCGGTGGTCGACAACGCGCGCAGGCGATGATCGACACTGGTCCAGACCTGCGGCTGGTTCTGCAATACCTGATGCAGCACGGCGTGGACCGTCGATAATTTGTTCTTGAGCCGATGCTGCAACTCATCGACGACGAGCTTGCGATATTCTTCCTCGCGGATCAGCCGCTTCGCGATTTCGCGCTGCCTGGAGGCGACCGAGCGGTAGTGCTCGACGCCCCAGATCGTGAGCCCGCAAACGATTGCATAGATGGCAAGCAAGACCGCGCGTGGAAAGAAATTATCCGGCGCGTCGCCAAAATTCATGGCGACGCCAAGCCCGCCGCCGACGACGGCGGTGGCGATGCCGGTGCGGTATCCGCCAAGGGCGGTGGCAAAGAAAACGGCGGGGAAATACGGCGTGAAATAAACGTCCGGCCGCAGCATCACCAGAAGCCATCGTGCGGCGGTCGATAACGTCAGACAGCTTGCCGAAAAGCCTATGCTGAACAACAACGAGGGCCGGGAGATTCCTTGCCAACCCTGTCGAAATTCATCGATCAAACCTGTCACAGGCCGCATTGGAGGGCATTCCAAATCCGAAACCTTGCTCACCATAGCCGAAATTTGTCGCCCTGCACCCGCGGACAGTGCGCTATCCTGTTTAACACCGGTACCGTGCAGGGCATTCCTGGGCATGAAGTTCAGTTGAGGGAACCGGCGATCCCACGAGCGGCGCGATGATGCAAATGTTAGAACAGGACCACTCGGCACGCCGGAGATAGTTTTACGCGACAGTGTCAAAAAGGAGGACGACCAATGGGACGACTGGATGGCAAAGTCGCAGTAATCACGGGCGCGACAAGCGGCATCGGGCTACGCACCGCCGAAATATTCGTGTCCCAAGGTGCAAAAATAGTCATTGCCGGCCGCCGCGCCCCGGAGGGCGAGGCCTTGGCCAAAAAGCTTGGGCCTGCCTGCGTCTTCCGTCGCACCGACGTCACCATTGAAGACGACATACAGAAGCTGATCGGCGAAGCCGTGCACCGCTTCGGCCGCATCGACTGTCTTTTTAATAATGCCGGCGGACCGGCGCAGACCGGCGGTATCGAAGGCCTCGAGGCCGATCGTTTCGATACGGCGATGGCGACGCTGCTGCGCAGCGTGATGCTCGGCATGAAGCATGCCGCACCACATATGCGGCGTCAGGGCTCCGGCAGCATCATCAATAATGGCAGCATCGCAGGCCGGTTAGCCGGCTTCTCGTCGTCCGTCGTCTATGGCGCCGCCAAGGCTGCCGTCATACACCTGACCAAATGCGTCGCGATGGAGCTCGGCGAAGCGGGCATTCGCGTCAACAGCATTTCGCCGGGCGCGATCGCAACCGGGATTTTTGGCAAGGCGCTGGGATTGTCGGTGGAAGCGGCGGAGAAGACGCCGGACGTGATGCGCGAGGTCTATAAAAGTGCGCAACCGATCCCGCGCGCCGGCCTGCCGGAGGATATCGCGCATGCGGCGGTGTTTCTCGCCAGCGACGAATCGAGCTTCATCAACGGGCATGATCTCGTGATCGACGGCGCGATTACCGGTGGCCGAAACTGGACCGCGCAGCAACAGGGCTATGTGGCCCTTCGCAAGACGTTCGACCAGGCCGGGGGCTGATCCAGCCAGCTTGAGGAACAGCAAGCGCGCAATCAGGCCTATTGCAGTTTCGCCGCTTCTTTCTGCAAATCAGGCGCATTGACCGGCGGAATCGCGACGCGACCGGGACCCGTGAGCGACAGCGCGGCAGCGGCCTTGTCGTTCTCCAGGATCTTCGCCATCACCGCCTGCCCTGCACGTTCGAACACCGCGCGATTTTCGATCAGGAATTTCTGCGAACTCGCGAAGCTTGGTGACATAGCCGTTGATCTCGGGAATGACATAGCGTGCCACCATATCCCAACTTCGTCTGGTATTTTCGGGGCTGGCCCAGTCGTGCACGAAGCCAATAATACTGCCGACGCCGCCGGACACCTCCATCAACTTCCTGATCGCGTTGACCAGATCGTCGGGCGTGCCGATGGTGGAGGCCGAAATACCCACGCCGCCGGCGGTTTTCTCCAACGCTTCGTCAATCGATTTGAATGGTTCAAGGCCCGGACGCTGGAGCGTCTTCACATTGTATTCGTTGTGCCAGTGCATCAGCCCGGCGCCAGCCTCGGCTCTCGCCTGCTCACGACTTTCGGCGATGTGAAACGACAACAACACGCGCCAGTCGGCGCGGCTGACGGTAGTGCCGTATTTCTTTGCGGCATCTTCCGCAAAACCCCATTGCGTCGGCAGCGCCATCAGCCCCTGTGTCGACATCGAGCCGAGCGAAATGATGCCGATGCCGTATTTCCCGGCCAGCGTCATTCCCGACGGAGAGATCTGCGAGGCGACTACGAACGGCATTTCCTCCTGCAGCGGAAGGATCTGCAACGCAGCGTCGTTGATCGTGAACCAGTCGCTTTTCGCCGTCACGCGCTCACCGCGAAACAGCCGGCGAATGATCGCAATCGCTTCGTCCTGACGGTCGCGTTGCAGCGGCCGCCCGTCATGTGGTCGAGTTGCACCATGCGCTGGGCGACATTGAAGGGATGGTGATAGGGCAGCGAGACCACGCCGGTCCCGAGCTTGATGCGCTTGGTGCGCTCGCCGGCGGCGGCCAGAAACATTTCCGGCGACGCGATCATTTCCCAGCCGGAGGAATGGTGCTCGCCGCACCAGAATTCGTCATAGCCCAGCGCATCGAGCTGCTCGACGAGATCGAGATCACGGCGGAATTGCAGCATCGGGTGCTCGCCGATGGGGTGGTGCGGGGCGAGGAAAGCCCCAAATTTGAGACGAGCCATGGCGTTTTCTCCGGACAGTTCTTCTTGCTTTGTCCTGCCAAATTATGGGGCGGGAAGGGCCAAGGCAATCGCCTATTCCCCGCCCGCCGCGAGCGCCAAGCAGCCATCAAATCGGCCGCATTTGAGGTGTGCCGGAGAATTTACACCCCCCCACCCATCGGCTAAGAGGACGCCTTCGTTTCCCCGCCGAGGTCGAGATGTATTTGAGACCGTCCGACGCTGCTCGCTCCCTTGAGCTGCCAACGCAGCGCAAGCGCGATCTTGTCGACCATTTCGAAAGCAATGTCGACGAGCTGGAGCGCTGGCGGAAATTCAACGCCGCCTACCACGAAGACGATTTCAAATTCATGCGCTTCCTGATTCCGCCGGGCAAGCGGGTACTGGAACTCGGCTGTGGCCGAGGCGATCTGCTGGCCGCGCTTCAGCCTTCTTATGGCGTCGGCGTCGACTTTGGCGCCAAGACGATTGCCAAGGCCAATGAGCTGCATCCGGGCCTCCTTTTCGTGCTGGGCGACGTCGAGGATCCCGCCACGCTCAGTTCGATCGAAGGCCCGTTCGATTATATCGTGATCGCCGACACCATCGGCATGTTCGAAGATATCGATACGACGCTGCGGCTGGTGCATCATCTGTGCGCGCCGTCGACGCGGATCATCATCTCCTACTACTCGCATCTGTGGGAGCCGATCCTCAAGATCGCCGAGGCGTTGCGGTTGCGCGCCAAACAGCCGACCATCAACTACATCGCAACCGTCGACTTTCTCAATTTGATGGACCTTGCGGATTTCGAAGTCATCGGCCAGGAGCAGCGCCAGCTGCTGCCGCGCCGCTGGCTGGGGCTTGGGCCCTTCATCAACCGCTTCATCGCGCCGCTGCCCGGCATCCGCACATTATGCTTGCGGACCTATCTGGTCGGGCGTCCGGTTCGCCAGTTCCCGGATCGCAAATTTTCCGCCAGCATTCTGATCCCCTGCCGGAACGAGAGCGGCAATATCGAAAATGCGATCCGGCGCATGCCGCGCTTCGGCTCCGCGCAGGAAATCCTGTTCGTCGAGGGAAATTCCAGCGACAACACCTTTGCCGAATGTGAGCGCGTGCGCGACGCCTACAAGGATAGTTGGGACATCAAGGTCCTCAAGCAAGACGGCAAAGGCAAGGGCGACGCCGTGCGGAAGGGGTTTGCCGCCGCCACCGGCGACGTCTTGATGATTCTCGATGCCGATCTGACGATGCCGCCTGAAGCGCTTCCGAAATTTCATGCCGTGATCGAGACCGGCAAGGCCGAGTTCGTCAACGGCACGCGACTGGTCTACCCGATGGAACACGAGGCGATGCGACCGCTCAACTTCATCGCCAATCGTTTCTTTGCCTATCTCTTCAGTTATCTCGTCAACACGCGTCTCACCGACACGCTGTGCGGCACCAAGGTACTCCTGCGAAGGGACTACGAAGTGCTGGCGCGCGAGCGGGGCTATTTCGGCAATTTCGATCCGTTCGGTGATTTCGACCTGATCTTCGGCGCGGCGAAACAGAATCTCAAAATTGTCGAGACGCCGATCCACTACAAGGCCCGCACCTTTGGGGAGACCCAAATCTCACGTTTTCGCGATGGCTGGCTGTTGCTGAAAATGGTTTGGTTTGCCTACCGCAAGCTGAAAGCGATCTGAATCCGGACGTTTTGGCTTAAATCGCTGCCGCATGCTTCGGAAACGTGACATTCGGCCTCCTCCAGCGACGATGCGCAAATATTTCAGAGGATTGACAGCACACGGTCTTTTTATTTCGCACTGCAGCAATTACGTGTTTTGAGGTGCGCCCGGATTTCCGGGCCAAGGAGCTGCCGTGTCGCTTGCCAGAAACATCGAATTCCTGCGCCGACTGCCCGGATTGAACGGCTGGGATGGTCTCGGTCACGTCACGCCCGGGGGAACCGGCAGTCCGCTGGTCGAAACCCGGAAGTTCGGCACCAATCCGGGCAACTTGCGGATGCTCTCGTTCGCGCCGCCGGACTTGCGGCCACAGCCTGCATTGGTTGTCGTGCTGCACGGCTGCGGACAGACCGCCGCCGGCTACGACGTCGGCACCGGGTGGTCGACGCTCGCGAAACATTACGGATTCGCGTTGCTGATGCCCGAGCAACAGTCCGCCAACAACGCTCATACCTGCTTCAATTGGTTCAATCCGGAAGACACCACGCGCGGCCACGGCGAGGCCTGTTCGATCCGCCAGATGATCGCCCGCATGGTGAGCCAGCACCGGATCGACAAGGATCGGGTTTTCATCACCGGACTCTCCGCTGGCGGCGCCATGACGTCGGCGATGCTTGCGACCTATCCGGAGGTATTTGCGGCCGGCGCGATCGTCGCTGGAATTTCTTATGGTACCGCGACCAACGTGCGCGAGGCGCTGAACAGCATGATGCGCGCTCCGGCGCGTCCGGCCCACGAATTGGGAGACCTTGTGCGCAACGCATCGAAGCATCGCGCACCCTGGCCCAAGATTTCGGTGTGGCACGGCAGTGCCGACCGCACCGTCAGTCCCGGCAATGCCGACGAGATCGTCAAGCAGTGGCTCGACGTACACCGGCTGCCGGCGCATCCGATGGCCGAAGGCACGGTCGACGGCTATCCCCATCAGGTCTGGTGGAACGCTGACGGCGAGACGGTTGTCGAGTCCTACACCATCACCGGCATGGCCCACGGAACGCCGCTCGGTAAAGCAGAGAATGAACAGCACTACGGCAAGGAAGGCGCGTTTCTGATCGAGGCCGGCATCTCCTCTTCGCATCATATTGCGAGCTTCTTCGGCATCACCGACGGTATCGCGAAGGTCGCCAAATCTGACTCGCGCGCGGGCGTAGAGTCACCCAGTTCGAAATTGATTCCGTTGGCGTCCCCGCTGCCGTCGCCTGCCCTCGATCTTAACAAGGTATTGCAACCGCTGATCGCGGCCACGCAACCTTCAAAAAGTCAGGCAACACCAAAAGCCGATCACCCGGCAAAGCCGGATGCCAAGCGGCCCGCCCTCGATGTCGGCGCGGTCATCACCCGCGCGTTGACGGCCGCGGGTCTGATGAAATAGCGCGCGTCTTCGCGTCTCTAGGGACGCTAGCTCACATCGCGCCGGTGAGGAACGGGTTGGTCATTCGCTCGTGGCCTATCCTGGAACCGGCCCCGTGCCCGCAGATGAAGCCGACATCGTCGCCAAGCGGCAACAGCTTCTCCTTGATCGAACGGATCAAGGTGGCGTGATCGCCGCCGGGCAAATCGGTGCGGCCGACCGATCCGTTGAACAGAACGTCGCCAACATGGGCGAAGCGGATTTCCTTGTTGAAGAATACCACGCTGCCCGGCGAATGGCCGGGGCAATGCAGGATGTCGAACGTCAATTCACCGATCGAGACCTGCTCGCCTTCTTCAAGCCAGCGCTCCGGCGCGAAATCGCGCACGCCGGTGATGCCAAAGCGCTTGCCGCTCTCCACCACATTGTCGAGCAGGAACTTGTCGGCGAGGTGCGGGCCCTCGATCTCCACCTTGAGCGCGTCGCGCAAATCGGCCGCGCCGCCGACATGATCGATGTGGCCGTGCGTGATCCAGATTTTCTCGACTGTGACATTGGCCTGTTTGATCGCGGCCTGAATTTTTGGAACGTCCCCGCCTGGGTCGATGACCACGGCCTTCTGGGTCGCCGTGCACCACAACAGGGTGCAGTTCTGCTCAAACGCCGTCACCGGCACGATCATCGCGCCGGCTTTTGCCTTGTTTTCGGATGTCTCGGTCTCTGTCATGGAGCGCACAATGCCGATTTTTTCCGTCCCGCCAAGGAAAAATTAGAAGGAAACCTGGCCAGCCGCGGCTGCGCGGAACATGGCCGGTCGCCGCCGGAAGCCAAACGCACTTCGGCAAAACCGTTTCCACTTGATCGGGCGAGGCCCTATGCTGGCCCTCATGGAATCGCTCGCCAGGATCAACGTCGTCCCCGCGCCGGACCGCCGCCAGTCGGAGACGGCGCTTGCGATCGCGCGTGGCACTGCGCGTCTGTTGCACTCGCTCGGCTTTGCCTGCATCAGTGAACTATCGCTGCCCTCGGGCCGCCGCGCCGATCTCGTCGCCATCAACGACCGCAACGAAATCTGGATCGTCGAAATCAAATCCTCGCTCGACGATTTGCGCGCCGACCAGAAATGGCCGGAATATCGGGCGCATTGCGACCGGCTGTTCTTTGCCTTCCTGCAGGATTTGCCGCGCGAGATTTTCCCCGAGGAGACCGGGCTGATTATCGCCGATGCCTATGGCGCGCATCTAGAGCGTCCGGCGCCCGAGCACCGGCTGCCGGCGCCGACCCGCAAATCGATGACGGTGCGCTTTGCCATGATCGCCGCGCTACGGATCAACCGCCTGGTCGACCCGCAGGGGCACGCGGAATTCTGAGTGGAGATTTTGGCCTAGCGCGGCGCGCGCTTGGCCAGGATTCGCTGCAACGTACGGCGGTGCATGTTCAGCCGCCGAGCGGTCTCCGAAACGTTGCGATTGCACATCTCGTAGATGCGCTGGATATGTTCCCAACGGACGCGATCGGCCGACATCGGATTGTTCGGCAGTTCGGACTTCTGGTTACCGAGGGCAAGTAGAGCCGACACCACATCGTCGGCATCGGCGGGCTTGGAGAGATAATCGACGGCGCCGAGTTTCACCGCGGTCACGGCGGTCGCGATATTGCCGTAGCCAGTCAAGATGATGGCGCGCGCATCGGGGCGCTTGCGTTTCAGGGCCGACACCAGATCGATCCCGTTGCCGTCGCCGAGCCGCAAATCCACCACCGCAAAAGCCGGTGCGGCCTTGGCGATCTGGGTCAGGCCCTCGGTGACGCTGTCGCAGGAGGTCACCGCAAAGCCGCGGGTTTCCATGGCGCGGGCAAGCCGCTCCAGAAAGGGCTTGTCATCCTCCACGATCAGAAGCGAGCGATCGGGGTGTCCGGCTAGTTCGGCAATCGCGTTCACGATGGCTGTGTCCTCGTTGGCCTACCCCCTACAACATATAGCGTCAGGAGAGGCCCGCCAAGGCCGCCCAAACTCGATTCAGCCCGATGAGGTTAACTCCGGGTCGGGTTCCCCGACCTCAAAGCGGCCTCGGGGCCACACGATCTGCACGACAGCGCCATGCTCGGGGAATACCCGGTTGGTAAAGGACACCTTGGCGCCGGTGCGATCGAGCAGGGTGCGGGCGATGAACACGCCAAGACCAAGCCCGCTACGCTCGCTTTCGCCTTCCTCCGCGTCGCGCCGCCGCGACAGATACGGCTCGCCGATCCGCTTGAGCAGATCGGGCGCAATACCGGGGCCATCGTCGGAAATGATGATTTCGACGGTCTCCGCGTTCCACCAGGCATTCACCTCCACGGTGGTGCGGGCGAAATCAACGGCGTTTTCCAGGATATTGCCTACGCCGTAGATGATGGCCGGGTTTCGCATCACGACCGGCTCGGGCGTGCCGGCCACAGCGATGCGCACCTTGATCGCGACCTCGAAATCGCGATGCGGCGCCACCGTCTCCTCGATCAACGCGGACAGCGGCATGTGGTCGAACGGCGCGCCGCTCGACGACAATTGCGTGATCTTGGCGAGAATGTCGCGGCAACGCTGTGTCTGCTCGCGCAATGTTTTGATATCGCCTGCAAGCGGCGACTTGGCGTCGAGGCTTCGCTCAAGCTCGCGCGAAATCAGGAAGATCGTCGATAACGGCGTCCCCAGTTCGTGGGCGGCCGCGGCCGCCAGACCATCGAGCTGGGTCAGGTGCTGCTCCCGCGTCAGCACGAGCTCGGTTGCCGCGAGAGCGTCCGACAGCTTGCGCGCTTCTTCGGCGACCTGAAATGCGTAGAGGCTGGTGACGCCGATGGCGACCACGATCGAAAGCCAGACGCCGAACAGATAGATCGGCGGCAGCACCAGCGGATCATCACCGTCCCAAGGCAGCGGAAAATGAACGAACACCAGCACGGACGCGCAGGCGACCGCGAGCACACCCAGCGCAATGGTGAACCGGATCGGCAATGCCGTGGAGGAGATCAGAACCGGCGCCAGAAACAGGAACGAGAACGGGTTCTGCAAGCCGCCGGTAAAAAACAGAAGTCCCGCGAGTTCAACGATGTTGAGCGCCAGAAGTGCAGCCGCGAACACCGGCTCGAGCCGCTCCATCGGGTTGAACCAGATCTGAAGAACGAGGTTCAGCAGCGCCGAGAAGCCGACAATCGCGATGCAGGGCACGATCTCGACGTCGAATTCGAGGCCCTGTTCGACGATGAAGATAGCCGTGAGTTGGCCGAGCGCGGCGAGCCACCGCAGCCGCAGGATCGTGTCCAGGCGGATCTGGCGGCGCGGAAGACGAAAGTCGGTGGCGGCGGTATCGGACATGAGGGTGTTCTGAGTTTAGCGGCGCAGGCGTCCGCGGACAAATTTACTTGATGGGCTTCACGCGGCTTAAGGCCACGGCAAGCCTCCAGCCAAGCCTTGCTTTAGCGGATTGCAAGCCTTGCGTTAGCGGATTGAATGCCTCAATGAACAGGCCCAAACGATGAGCGCGGCAACGACCAACGCTGGGACTGCCCCGATCGACCGGCACGAAGCCGCGGCGATCGATGTCGCGCATCTCGTCAAAGTCTACAAAAACACCCGCGCGGTCGACGATATTTCCTTTTCGATCGCGCGCGGCAGCATCACGGGATTACTCGGCGGTAACGGCGCCGGCAAGACCACCACGATCGCCATGATCATGGGGCTGGTGTTGCCGACGTCGGGCCGCATCTCGGTGCTGGGCCACCCGATGCCAAGCGAGAGCGCGCACGTGCTCGGCCGGATGAACTTCGAAAGCCCCTATGTCGATATGCCGGGACGGCTGACGGTGCGACAGAACCTGACGATCTTCGGTCGCCTCTATTCGGTGGCACATCTCAAAGCGCGCATCGAGAAACTCGCCGCCGAACTCGACCTCGGCGACTTTATCGACCGCCCGAATGGCAAGCTATCGGCCGGCCAAAAGACCCGCGTCGCGCTGGCAAAGGCGCTGATCAACCGGCCCGAATTGCTGCTGCTCGACGAACCGACAGCGTCGCTCGATCCTGACACGGCTGACTGGATCCGGCAGCATCTGGAGGCTTATCGCAAGGAGAACGCTGCAACCATTTTGCTCGCCTCCCACAACATGCTGGAGGTGGAGCGGTTGTGCGACCGGGTCATCATCATGAAGCGCGGCCGTATCGAAGACGACGACAGCCCTCAACAGATCATGGCCCGCTACAACCGGGCGACGATGGAGGAAGTATTTCTCGACGTCGCCCGCGGCCGGGTCCAGGAAGCGACGCCATGAGCGATATCGCCATTACCATCTCGCCGCAGCGGATCGCGGCCATGATCCAGCGCTACTGGTACCTTCTGATGTCGTCGTGGCCGCGGCTTTTGGAGCTGCTTTACTGGCCCGCACTGCAGATCATCACCTGGGGTTTTCTTCAGACCTATATCGCGCAGAACGCCAATTTCTTTGCTCGCGCCGGCGGCACGCTGGTCGGTGCGGTGATCCTCTGGGACATTCTGTTCCGAGGCCAGCTCGGCTTTTCGATCTCCTTCCTCGAGGAGATGTGGGCGCGCAATCTCGGCAATCTCTTGATGAGCCCGTTACGGCCGATCGAATTCCTGATCGCGCTGATGGTCATGAGCCTGATCCGGCTGGCGATCGGCGTCATCCCGATGACGCTGCTCGCGATGTTCTTCTTCGACTTCAATCTCTACGGCATCGGCTTTCCGCTGATCGCGTTTTTCTGCAACCTGATCTTCACGAGCTGGTCGGTCGGCATCTTCGTCTCCGGGCTCGTGCTTCGTAACGGCCTCGGCGCCGAGAGCATCGTCTGGACCTTGATGTTCGCCATGATGCCGCTCGCCTGCATCTACTATCCGGTGACGGTGTTGCCGCTTTGGCTGCAACACGTCGCCTGGGCGATGCCGCCGACCTACGTGTTTGAAGGCATGCGGGCATTGTTGATGGAGCACCAATTCCGCGCCGACCTGATGATGGAGGCGCTCGCAATCAATATTGCCCTGTTTGTAGCCTCGTTTGCCGTCTTTTTGATGCTCCTGCGCAGCGCCCGGCACCATGGATCGTTGATCCAGACCGGGGAATAGCCCGTTTAAACCCGTAGTTTTCGCGTCCTTTCCTTGTTAAGTGGCGGGACGATGCTGATCTATCCATTGACGCTTTATTGTGCTTTTAGCACTATGCTGCGACGCAAAAGGAAAGTGGGCACTCGATGCCGATTGGGGAGTTTGGCGGTGCGCCGCCGTTAGTTGCAGAAGGCAGTCCGGCGCTGACGACGCCGATGTACTGGATGTACGAGATGGCGCAGGCCTCGCTCAATCCGGCGCGCGCCGTTACCGACGCCACCAAGATCCTGTTTCAGAATCCGCTTAATCCGTGGGCGCATACCGAGGCCGGCAAATCCATTGCGGCTGCGTGCGAACTGTTCGAGCGCACCACGCGCCGCTATGGCAAGCCCGAATGGGGCCTCCACGACACCGACGTCAACGGTGTCCGCACGCCGGTCGAAGTTCGAAGCGTCTGGGAAAAGCCATTCTGCCGGCTGTTGTACTTCGATCGCAAGCTGACGCGCCCGTTGCGTACGCCCCAGCCGCGCGTGCTGATCGTGGCGCCGATGTCGGGCCACTACGCCACGCTGCTACGTGGAACGGTCGAGGCCTTCCTGCCGAACCACGAGGTCTACATCACCGATTGGGCTGATTCGCGTATGGTGCCGCTCGCCGACGGCCGTTTCGATCTCGACGATTATATCGACTACGTGATCGAGATGCTGCATGCGCTCGGCAGCAACATGCATATCATCGCGGTGTGCCAGCCCTCCGTGCCTGTCGTGGCCGCGGTCTCGATCATGGAAGCCGAGAACGATCCGTTCGTGCCGCTTTCGATGACCTTGATGGGTGGGCCGATCGACACCCGTCGCAATCCGACGGCGGTGAATAACCTTGCGGCCGAACGCGGCATCGACTGGTTTCGCAACAACGTCATCACCAAGGTGCCATTTCCGCATCCGGGCGTGATGCGCGACGTCTATCCGGGCTTCCTGCAGTTGAACGGCTTCATCAGCATGAACCTCGACCGCCATATGGACGCCCACAAGGAGTTGTTCCGCAATCTGGTGAAGGGTGACGGCGATCTGGTCGACAAGCACCGCGACTTCTACGACGAGTATCTGGCGGTGATGGACCTCTCGGCGGAGTATTACCTGCAAACCGTCGATACGGTTTTCGTCAGGCACGCGTTGCCCAAGGGCGAGATGACCCATCGCGGCAAGCCGGTCGAGCCTTCCAAGGTGCGGCGTGTCGCGCTGATGACGGTCGAAGGTGAGAACGACGACATCTCCGGGCTCGGCCAGACCGAAGCGACGCATGGACTTTGCAGTTCAATCCCGGACCATCGCCGGGTGCACTATGTGCAGAAGGGCGTCGGCCACTACGGCGTGTTCAACGGTTCACGTTTCAAATCGGAAATCGTGCCGCGCATCCACGACTTCATGGTGTCGTCAGCGAATGTGAAGCCTTCGCTCGCTTACGCTGCGGAGTAATCGCACCGAGAGCGACAAATGCGCGAACTCCGGCATTGGGGGACGCGCTAACTCCCTGGACTGGCTCCAGTAAACGCGAATCTCGGCATCCCCAGAAGTAATGAATCTTAATTCCACCCTTGAAGGCGTGAGGGGGGGACTCTTTTCGGCCGATTTTTTGGGTTGCGACCCCATTCTGTAGGGTCCGAAGCCGCGCGGACCCCTGTATATTGGGCAAATGATTTGTTTTTGCGCCGAGCGATTTCCCTGGCGGCGGATATGGCAGAATCCGGGCGAACTTCTAATCCCCGGACTTGCAGACATGGCCACTCGCGCGCTCCTTTATCGGCGGCCCTACGAGCCTTCCCGGCTTTTGATCAAACACGGCTCGCAAATCTATTCGGTGAGGCTTCGCCGGCACCGGCGCGCGCGCCGTTACACCTTGAGAATCCATCCCAGCGACCGCGAAGCCATCCTGACCATCCCGCCGCGCGGCACGATCGCTGACGCCAAGGACTTTGCGCAGCGTCACGGGGGCTGGATCGCCGCGCGTCTTGGCCGGTTGCCGAAGGCCGCGCCCTTTCTTCCGGGAACGGTGGTGCCGCTGCGCGGCGTTGCGCATAAAATCGTGCATCGCGCCGGTCAGCGCGGCACGGTCTGGACTGAAATTCGCGACAGCGGCGAGCGTATCCTCTGCGTAGCCGGCGGTGTCGAATATGCCGAGCGGCGGGTGCACGACTACCTCAAACGCGAAGCCCGCAAGGATTTGCAGAAGGCGGCGACGTCCTACGCCGAGCGGCTTGGCGTGCGGGTCAAGCGGATCTCGATCCGCGACCAGTCGAGCCGCTGGGGTTCATGCACGACGGCGGGCTCGCTGTCATTTTCGTGGCGGCTGATCCTCGCGCCGCCCTATGTGCTGGACTATCTCGCCGCCCACGAGGTCGCCCATCTCGTCGAGATGAACCACTCGGCGCGGTTCTGGAAGGTCGTTGCGAAAGTCTGCAGCCATGTCGAACGCGCCAAGACCTGGCTCGACACCCACGGCAACGACCTGCATCGCTACGGAATCCAGGACTGAACGGTATTCGCCGTTCGGACCGGCCGCTGCCTTTCCAAGCACAGCGAAAAAGCCACACTGACCGATTTTCGGGCATCATCACGCCGCCGTGCTTTGGACTACACAGCTATGCGCTTTTGATCCACTTCTGAATTGCGTATGGCTGTTGTCAGGCCGCGTAAGGCGTTGGATAACTTGAATATGCTTGGGGGCAGGCTTTTAGGCGGGGCAGTTGCGGCCGCCGCTTTCCTTGGTCAGTCGGCGGCACTTCCGGTTCACGCCGACACCATGGAAGCGGCGCTGTTGCGCGCCTATCGGAATAATCCGCAGCTCAACGCGCAGCGTGCCTCGGTACGCGCGACCGATGAGGCCGTGCCGCAGGCCCTTTCCGGCTATCGTCCCAAGGCCGCGCTGACATTCAGCGGCGGCGGCCAGTTCGTCAATCAGCTCGCAGACGGCGCGGCCGGCAAGAAGATCGAACAAGGAATCGAGGCGCCTCACGCCGCCGGGTTAACGGTGACCCAGACGCTTTACAACGGCAATCAGACCGCCAACAAAACCCGCGCCGCCGAGAGCCAGGTGTTTGGCGCGCGCGAGGGCCTGCGGCTGATGGAACAGTCGGTGCTGCTCGCTGCCGCAACCATCTACATGGATGACCTGCGCGACGCTGCGATCCTGGAAGTCCAGCGCAGCAACACCCACGTGCTTGAACTGACCTTGAAGCAGACCCGCGACCGTTACAGTGCGGGTCTGGTCACGCCGACCGACGTCGCTCAGTCGCAGGCGCAGCTCGCCGCCGCCAAGAGCCAGGAACTCGCCGCCGAATCGACGTTGACGACCACCCGGGCCAATTTCCGCCGCATCATCGGCAACGAACCGACTAACCTGCAGGCGGCGTCCCCGGTCGACCGCTATCTGCCGCCAACCGTTCAAGGCGCAACGCAGATCGCGCTGCGGGAAAATCCCAACGTGACCGCCGCGGCCTACGGCGTCGACGTCAGTTTTCTTACCGTGAAAATCAACGAAGGCGCGCTGTATCCAACGCTGTCGTTGCAGGCGACGGTCACCAAGGTTTGGGACCCCAGCATTACAACAATCAACCAGTTCACCGCAGCGGCCAACGCCCAGCTCAATGTGCCGATCTACCAGGGCGGGGCTGAATATTCGCTGATCCGGCAATCGAAGGAAACGCTGGAGCAGCAGCGTCTGGCGATGGAACAGGTTCGCGATCAGGCCCGCGCCGATCTCGTGACCGCATGGGGGCAGCTTGTCGCCGGCAAAGCGCAGGTCGCCGCCGCGCAGTCGCAAGTCGACGCCTCCGAACTTGCTTATCTCGGCACCAGCAAGGAAGCCCAGGTCGGCCAGCGCACCGTCATCGATATCCTCAACGCCCAGCAGACGCTGGTGAATGCTCGTGTGGCGCTGGTGACGGCGCAACACGATCGTGTCGTTGCTTCCTATGCTGTGCTGAATGCGATCGGACGCCTGTCGCCGCAGGTGCTGCGCCTGTCGACGCAGACCTACGACCCAAGCGTTCACTACCAGCAGGTGCGCGACAACTGGGCGGGCGTAAGGACGCCGGACGGACGCTGACGGCCTGCACATCAGCGCGCGATATGATCCGCAAGATATTCCGCGTCTTCACCAACACCGTTTAGAAATGCAGACTTGAGTTTATGCAGCCAGGGTAGACCGAGAAAATAGACGCCCGGCACGGCTGTGACCCCGCGTTTGTGCATCGGCACTGGGCCCGATGACGATGTCCCGCTGGCAAAGACCGGCAGTTCAACCCAGCCGAAGTCATATCGATATCCGTTTGCCCAAATGATCGTGGAGATGCCGGCGGTGGAGAGGTCGAGCTTGCGAATCGAATCGGTGACATCCTCCCGATGGCGCAAGCCTGCTACATCTGCATCCGAAGGCGGGAGGTCCAATCCCTGCCGGACGGCAAGCTCGTCGGCCTGACGTGTGAAGTCGACAAAGGATGCGTCGCCGCGCGCCAGGTTATCGCCAAGGTCGTCGGCGATGGCGAGTTGGCCATCCCGGCCGCCGAGAACGCGCCCAAGCAACACGACCCCGTCGGCCGCGAGTTGATGCAGATCAAGATCGCGACCGCCGCCGACGCCGGTGAGCAAGCGTGGCGCAGGCTCTTCACCCCGTCGATCGATGGTCGTATCGCCTTCGTTGAAGGCGAGATACCACCACGTGTAGTCCTTGCCGCGATAACGACGAGGAATGCGCCGATGCCTGCTGACGGAGAGGAAAACCCGGCGGCCGGCCGAGCACAGCTCCTCCGCAATCTGCGCGCCTGAATTCGCCGAACCGATCACCATTACCGCTCCTGGCGGAAGCGATTGTGGGTTACGGTAGCGGCTCGAATGCAGATGCAGCGCCGAGCCGCCGATCTGAAGCGGGGCCACCGGTCGCTGGAATGGTCCCGTGGCGACGACCACATTCTTTGCTTCGAAAGAGCCGGCAGGAGTGTCCACGGTCAGGCGTGTTCCGTCCGGCGTCCGGCGAAGCGAGGTCGCCGGCTGGCCGCAGCGTAACGGCGCGCGGATGACGGCAGCGTAATCTTCGATGAATCGAAAGATTTCATCGCGGGACGCAAACGCATCCGGATCGGCAGCAGAAAACGCGAAGCCGGGCAGGCGAACGTTCCAGTTCGGACTTTGGAACGCGAGCGAGTCCCATCGCTCGCTCCGCCAACGCTCCGCTACACCATGTCGTTCAAGGATAACGTGCTCTTGTCCGCGTTGGCGAAGGCAGTAGCTCATTGCGAGCCCCGCCTGCCCGCCGCCGATGACGAGCGTTTCGATCTGTTCCATCTTCACGATCCAGGCTTCAAACCGCGGCTCGGCTATTCCGCCTTGATGATCGGCCACCACTTCTTGATCTCGGCCCGCTGCAGCGCGCCGAGCGCCTCTGGCGTCTGCTGGTCGCGCGGATAAATCTCCTGGCCGAGATCGGCGAGCCGCTGACGTACGGACGGATCGGCGAGCGCCGCCACGATTGCCGCGTTGAGTTTGGCGATCATGCTCTTCGGCGTTCCCTTGGGCGCCCAAATTCCCTGCCAGGCCAGGATGTAGAGTCCTCCCAATCCGGCTTCGTCGACGGTGGGAATGTCCGGCGCTGCCGGCAACCGGCCCGGCGCCGTAACGGCATAGGCCTTGATGGTGCCGGCCCGCACCTGCGGCAGGGAATTCGCCGCAAAGTCGATCATCAAATCAATTTGCCCGGCCAACAGTGCCTGCATCATCGCAGCGGCTCCGCGATAGGGCACGAGTTGAAAGCGCGTACCGGTTTCCTTTTGAAAGAAGACGCCGGCAATGTCGGACGTGCCGCCCGCCCCGGAAGTCCCTTGCGACGCCTTGCCGGGATTCGACTTCAGCCACGTAATCAATTCCGGCAAATCTTTCGCCGGCATGGTTTTCCTGGCGACGATCAGGAGCGGATTGCTGACCAGTAGCGAGACCGGCTCGAAATCGTTCAACAGATCGTAAGGCAGCGAAAAAGCGGCGCCGTTGAAAACATGCGTGCCCAAATATCCGATACCGAAGGTGTAACCGTCAGGTGCGGCGCGCGCGACGCGGCCTACCCCTATGCTACCCGAGGCCCCACTCACATTTTCAACAATGACGGATTTCCCAAGCGAAGCCTGCATGCCCTCTGCCACGATGCGCGCGGTGGCATCGATGGGTCCGCCAGCCGGAAATGGCACGACCATGGTGAGGGGGTGTGACGGAAAGCCCTGCGCTGGCACTCGTTCGACACTTGCAAAAAACCCCGCGATCACCAGCGATCCAAAAAGCATTCGATAGCTTTGCATGGTCGTATTTCTCCATGGCGAGAGGCGATGGGCACGACTGCGAGGTAAACGTATGAACGCGATTGAACCGATAGGCGACCTCGGGTAGAAAGAGAATTGTCTATTTTCTTCTACACCCATAACGAGGCGGTTATGGCCAAGGAGATCGACTGGGAAGGCCGTATCGGTCGCCGGCTTCGGCTGCGGGACCTGCACATCTTTTTTACGGCTGTACAACGCGGCAGCATGGCAAAGGCAGCTCAGACGCTGGGAGTAACGCAGCCCGCCGTCTCCAAGGTGATCGCCGATCTCGAGCACACGCTCGGTGTGCGTCTGCTCGACCGCGGCGCGCGGGGCGTCGAGCCCACGAACTACGGCCGCGCGTTGCTGTCGCGCGCCAATGCTGCGTTCGACGAACTCAGGCAAAGCGTGAGGGACATCGAATTCCTGACCGATCCGACCGTTGGCGAAGTCAGAATCGGATGTCAGGAGACCTTCGCGGCCGCCATCCTCCCCTCAGTCATTCACCGGTTCTCCAAGGCCTATCCGAAGGTGGTACTGCACGTGGAGCAGCTCGGTTCGCTCGCCGCGGAATCCTCGGCGTTACGCGAACGCACCATCGATATCGGCATGTTCCTGCTGGTGAAGCCGCACGACGACAAGCTGTTCGCAGATGACCTGAGTGTGGAAGTACTGTTCCTGGAGCAGATGGTCATCGTGGCAGGAAGGCAGAGCCCGTGGGCACGCCGCCGCAAGATCGATCTCGCTGAGCTCATCGACGAGCCCTGGGTGGTGACGGAATCGGACACCTTGAGTTACCTCCGGCTGACGGAGGCGTTTGCAGCGCGCGGTCTTGGCGTGCCCATGCGAATTTTGCAGACGCTTTCCTCTCATCTTCGCGTCAATTTGGCCGCCTCCGGCTCTCATATTACGACGTTGCCGAATTCCACCCTGCGCGTTTATGGCGAACGATTTGCCTTGAAGGCGTTACCGGTGGATTTTCCTGCTCAGTCGTGGCCGGCCGTGATCGTGACGTTGAAAAACCGGACTTTGAGCCCGGTGGTCGAGCGTTTCATTCAGCATGTCCGGGACTTCACCCGCCCGATGCGCGTCGACGGAGATCGTCTGCGACGATGAAAGGACTTTCAGGGTTCGGGGCTCTGCCACGCCAGAGACAGCCGCTAGCGTCCGAACAGCCGATCCATCAGCCAACCGTCGAGGCCGGCGGCCGCCTCGGGCCGCGTCGACGTCCTTGCCGGAGCAGTGCGCGTTGCACCGGCTGACGGCGGAGCGACCGCCGGGCTCGTCGGCGGAGATATCGCTTGCGCAATCGTCGTCAGCATTCCGCCCGGCTGCGACGCCGGCAGCGGCGCCGGCGTCACGCCCTGATGGGCCGCCTTCATGAAGCGCGTCCAGATTTCCACCGGCAGTCCGCCGCCGGTGGCCTTCTTGGTCGGCGAGTTGTCGTCGTTGCCGAGCCAGACGCCGGTCACGAGATTAGACGTATAACCGATGAACCAGGCGTCGCGGAAATCCTGGCTGGTCCCGGTCTTGCCGGCGGCCTGCCAGCCCGGCAGCTCAGCCTTGTGCGCGGTGCCTGAAAGCAGCGTCTCCTGCATCATCGTGTTCATCATCGCCACATAGTGCGGATCGATCACCTGGCCGAGCTGATCGGTCGAGCGCATATAGAGCACCTTGCCATCGAGCGTGCGAATCTTGGTTACGACATGCGGCGAAACGCCGAGGCCGCCATTGGCAAACGGCGTATAGGCGCCGACCAGTTCGACCATGGAGACTTCGGACGTGCCTAGCGCGATCGACGCATTGGCGTCAAGCTTCGACGAAATGCCGAGCCGATGGGCGGTGCGCACCACGTTCTTCGGCCCGACTTCGAGCCCGAGCCGGACTGCGACCGTATTGAGCGACATCGAAAGCGCCTGCGTCAGCGTGACCGGGCCGAAATATTCGTGGCTGTAGTTTTCGGGCTTCCAGCCTTTGACATCGAGCGGCGCATCCAGCCGCACGGTCTCCGGCGTCAGGCCCGCTTCAATCGCGGTGAGATAGACAAAGGGCTTGAACGCCGAACCCGGCTGGCGCTTGGCGGTGACCGCGCGGTTATATTGGCTTTCGGAATAATTGCGGCCGCCGACCATGGCGCGCACCGCGCCATCCGGCGACATCGCCACCAGCGCGCCCTGGCTGACGTTGAACTTCACGCTCTTTGCCGCGAGTTCGTCGATGACGGCGGCTTCCGCGACCGCCTGCAATCTCGGATCGATCGAGGTTTCCACCACCACGCTCTGGTCGATCTGGCCGACGAGATCGTCGAGCACTTCGCCGATCCAGTCCGCCACATAGTTGACCGTGCCCGCGCCGACCGGCTTCACATTATAGGAGGGATGGCCGATCGACGCCTGCGCCTGCGCTTCGGTGATGAACTTGCTTTCCGCCATCGCGGTGAGCACCGTCTGCGCGCGCTGTTCGGCGCCTTCGGGATTGCGGTTGGGCGCAAGGCGCGACGGCGACTTGACGAGGCCTGCGAGCATCGCGGCCTCCGGGATCGTCACATGCTTGGCCGATTTGCCGAAGTAACGCTGGGCAGCTGCCTCCACGCCGTAAGCGCCGGAACCGAAATAGACGCGGTTGAGGTAGAGCTCGAGAATCTCCGCCTTCGAGTGCTTGCGCTCCAGCCAGAGCGCGAGTTCGACTTCCTGCAGTTTGCGCTGGAAGGTGCGCTCCTGGGTCAGGAACAGATTTTTTGCCAGCTGCTGGGTGAGCGTCGAACCACCCTGCGACACGCCGCGATGCAGGATGTTGGCAACCGCGGCGCGCAAGATGCCCCAGGGATCGATGCCGAAATGCGAATAGAACCGGCGGTCCTCGATCGCGATGAAGGCTTTTGGCAGATAGGGCGGCAGATCCTTCAGCGCGACATTGGCGCCCGGCATTTCGCCGCGATTGGCGAGCACGCTGCCGTCGGCGCCCGTGATCTGGATGGTCGGCGGCCGTTTCGGAATTTCAAGCGACTGGATCGCCGGCAGATGCGCGCCGACCCAGACGACGAGACCAACCAAGGCAATGGCGCCCCAAAGGCCGAGCACCGCGCCCCAATAGAACAACCGGCCGATCGGCAATCCTCGGCGCGGCTTCGATTTCCGTTTGGCTGCGCCGCGGGTCGCGCGGGGCTTTCTCTCCGGCGGCGGCTCGTCGTCATCATCGTCGTCGATTTTTCGTTTGGCCGATTTCTTCGGCTTGTCGTCGCCGCCGCCCGGAATCCGGTCTTCCGGTGACAACCGCAAATCGGAAAGCGCAGCCGCAAGGCCAAATGCCGGCTCCTTGCGTCCGCCGCTCTTTTTCCGTCGCCACGCCATGCGCCAAAACGCCCGCATCCCCAATACGAGCGACGTTAGCGGGAGCGGTTTAAGGCCGTCTTAAACGATGGTTAATCGAAGCCATTTGGGCTCTGCTTAACGCCTTGACCGGCAACGCATTCAGATTGGCTTAACCCTAAAGCGGGAGAAGAAATCGCAACGTCGCAGCCCTAGAGTCCCCCTTCCAAAGTTCGTAGCATTTTGCGGGGCCACGCAATGATGCGGACTTCTGAACCGCCACACTAGCCGGCCGGGCCAGCGTCCTCGAGAATCGGGCCGAACATCTCCCAGCGTTCGCCGTTGAAGCGCATCATCTGCAACTGCTTGTTGACGCGATAATCGTTCGGCGTGGAGTTGTTGACTATACCCGGCAAGGCAAGGTCGAGCCGAACGTCCTTCAGGTTGGTCGCCTGCTTCATGACGTTTTCGCGGGTGAGATCGTCGCCGCATTGCTTCAGCACGTGGACCATCAACTGCGCCGTGCCGTAGCCATAGGAATTGAAGCTCGAATTCTTGTCGCCCTCCGGATAATACTTCGCCATGAACTCGAAATACTTCTTCATGCCCGGATCGTCCTTCCAGGTCGGATCGAGCGGATCCTTGCCGTAGTTGACGCTGATCACGCCTTTCGACGCATCGAGGCCGGCGGGCTGCATGACCGCGCCAACCGAGGTGGCGTTGATGTCGAGAATGTGCACCGGCTTCCAGCCGAGCTCGGCATTCTTCTTGATCGCCTGGGCGGCAAATTTCGGCGTCGAAGC
Organism: uncultured Alphaproteobacteria bacterium; assembly: GCA_963824305.1. Lineage (GTDB taxonomy): Bacteria > Pseudomonadota > Alphaproteobacteria > Rhizobiales > Xanthobacteraceae > Bradyrhizobium. The sequence goes on along the minus strand of CAWGOW010000005.1, from coordinate 1,063,521 downwards.
GCTGAACAGCACGTCGGCGCCGGCGGATTTCAGCTTCAGAATCTGGGAATCGACCGTTGGATCGGAAACTTCGTAAGACGCCTCCGCCACCACCATGCTCGACGCCTTGTCGCCAAGGCCCGACTTGATGCCGTTCAGATAATCGCGACCGAGATCGTCGTTCTGATAGAGCACGCCGACCTTGGCTTCCGGATAATTCTTGAGAATGTATTGACCATAGACGCGGCCCTCGACGAAATAGCTCGGATTGAAGCCAAGCGTCCACGGGTAGTTCTTCGGATCGGAGAAGCGGGACGCGCCGGTCGCGGCGAACAGCTGCGGCACCTTCTTTGTGTTCAGATATTTCTGCACCGCCGCGTTCGACGGCGTACCGATCATCTGAAACATGAACAGCACTTCGTCATTCTCGACCAGCTTGCGCACCTGCTCGACCGCCTTCGGCGGGCTATAGCCGTCGTCATACTGGATCAGATTGATCTTGCGGCCGTTCACCCCGCCCTGCTCGTTGATCATGTGGAAATAGGCTGCCTGGGTCTTGCCGATGCTGGCATAGGCGGAAGCCGGCCCCGAGAACGGCAAGGTCTGGCCGATCTTGATCTCGGTGTCGGTCGCGCCGGAATCGTATTTCTTTTGCGCGCAAGCGGGCGACGCGGTGAGTGCCAGCGCGAGTACGGACCCGGTGACGAAATGAAAAAGGCTGTTGCTCATGGCGTTGCCTCACCTGTTGTCTTGTTTGTTGGCAACGCGCTCGCATCCGACCGACATCGCCGTTTGATGCCGAGTGTGAATGAACGGCAATGGCAAAGCAAGATGAGCGCCAGTGCCATGGCTTTCCGAAGTTCGCAAAAAAGTGGGTGCAGAAGGTGTGATACGAACTTCGCAGAAGGGGGCACCAGATGGAACGGGTTAAGCCAGCCAGACAAAGATCAGCGCCAGTACGGCTGGCGCCGCCTGAACGAACAGAATCTTCCGGCTGACCGAAGCCGCGCCATAGAGGCCGGCGACGATCACGCAGGCCAGAAAGAATACCTTGATCTGGAAGGCAAACGCCGCGTTCGGCTGCAACAGGCCCCAGATGAGGCCAGCGGCCAAAAAGCCGTTATAGAGCCCCTGATTGGCGGCCAGCACTGCGGAATCGGCGGCCTTTTGTGGTGAATTTCCAAAGACCCGCAACCCGAGCGGCTTGGTCCAAAAGAACATTTCGAGCGTGAGAAAATAAACGTGTAGCGCTGCGACCAGCGCCACTAGGATGTTCGCAATCGCGTTCATGCGGCTCCTCCCGATTTCGGTTGATCAAACGCGATTGCTGACGATGAGGCAATGAGTGAGGCAACAAAGATGACAGGTTACATCGATCCCACCAAGGAAACATTCGCCACCTTTCGCGAGAGCGACCGTCCTGGTCCCATTCACATGCTCAATCTGGTGAAACTGCGCGAGCGCGCCGCCTATCCGGACGGGCGTATCGCCACCGGCGCCGAGGCCTACGCGGCCTACGGCCTCGAAAGCGGCCCCGTGTTCACGCGTCTCGGCGGCAAGGTGGCCTGGCAGGGCCGCTTCGAACTGATGCTGATCGGCCCGGCGGAAGAACACTGGGATCATTGCTTCATCGCGGAATATCCAAGCGTCGCCGCCTTCGTGGAGATGGTCCGCGATCCCGTTTACCGCGAGGCGGTCAAGCACCGTCAAGCCGCCGTTAGCGACTCGCGGCTGATCCGGACGAAGCCGTTGCCAGCCGGCAAGACCTTTGGCGAAATTCCGGAAGGCTGATGCACGGTCTCGGATGCGGACTGCTAGACCGCACTGGCGAGCAGATGCAACAGCGCACTGCGGATTGCCGCCTGGCGCGTCGGCGCCGAAATTTGCGCACCCAGGAGATCCGTGACGTAGAACACGTCGCGGGCGCGCTCGCCGAACGTCGCGACGTGGGCGGAGGCGATATTGAGGTTGAGCTTCGAGATCGCGGTCGTCAGATCATACAGCAGGCCGGGCCGGTCGAGGCCGGAGACCTCGATCACGGTGAAGCGGTCCGACCACTGGTTGTTGACCGTGACCTCCGGCTCGACCACGAACGGACGCGCCTTGCCGCCTCGCGCCGCGCGCCGCGCCACCACTTCGGGCAGACGAAGCTTGCCTTCGAGCACATCCTCGATCATCTCGCCGATTCGCGTTGCGCGCCGGCCTTCGTCTTCGTCGCGATCGTATTCCCGCGTGATCGCAATGGTATCGAGCGCACGCCCGTCAGTCGTGGTGTAGATCTGCGCATCGACGATATTCGCGCCCGCTGACGCACAGGCGCCGGCGATGATCGAGAGCAGCCACGGGTGGTCCATCGCGAGAATGGTGAGTTCGGTGACGCCGCGCGCTTCGTCGAAACCAACATTAATCGCGAGCTTGTGGCCGTCCTGTTCGCTGGCGCGCATGAACCGCGCGTGACGGATCTTGCGCGACAACTCGACCTTGAGCCAGTAGGCCGGATAGTGACGTGCAATATAGGCGTTGAGCTCCTGCTCCGGCCACTCGGTGAAGGTCTCGCGGAATTCGCCCTGCGCCATTGCAAGACGCCGCGCGCGGTCGACTTCCGAAAAGCCGCCGGTCAGGACCGGCTCGGTCTCATAGTAAAGCGTGCGCAACAATTGCGCCTTCCAGCCGTTCCACACGCCGGGCCCGACGCCGCGGATATCCGCGGTCGTCAAAATGGTCAGGAGCTTCATCTGCTCGACCGATTGAACCACGGCGGCGAAATTCTCGATGGTCTTGCGGTCGGTCAGATCGCGCGATTGCGCGACCGTCGACATGGTCAGGTGTTCTTCGATCAGCCACGCCACCAGTTCGGTATCGGCGGCGCTGAAGCCGAGCCGCGGACAGAGACGCCGCGCCACCTTCGCACCGGCAATCGAGTGATCTTCGAGACGGCCCTTGGCGATGTCGTGCAGCAGCGTCGCGATATAGAGCACGGGGCGGTGCTCGGGCCTTATTTTGCGCATCAAGTCGCTGGCGACGATGAATTCATCGCTGCCGCCGCGCTCGATCTCCTGCAAGAATCCGATGCACCGGATCAGATGCTCGTCCACCGTATAGTGGTGGTACATGTTGAACTGCATCATCGATACGATCTTGCCGAAGGCGCGGATGAAATGACCGAGCACGCCGGTCTCGTTCATCCGCCTCAGCACGATCTCCGCATCGTTCGAGGTGAGGATCTCCATGAACAGGCGGTTGGCTTCCGGATCGGCGCGCAGCTCCGTGTTGACCAGCTTGAGCGAGCGCGTCACCGTCCGCATCGCGTCGGGATGGAAGGCAAGGTTGTTCTTTTGCGCGAGCCGGAAGATCCGGATCATGTTGACCGGGTCATGCTTGAATACGTCAGGCGCGGCCAGATTGATGCGGTTGTTGTCGATGATGAAGTCGTCGCTTTCAGGCACCCGGCGCCGGACCGGGCTCGGCCGGAATCGCGCCATCATGCGGCTCAGCACCGGCACGGCCTTGGCCTGTTCGTTTTCCAGCTTGGCGCACAGGATCGCGGTGAGGTCGCCGACTTCCTTGGCGATCAGGAAGTAGTGTTTCATGAAGCGTTCGACGTCCTGCATGCCGGGATGCGACGTGTAACCCAGCAGGATCGCGATCTCGCGCTGGGTGTCGAACGACAATCGCTCTTCCGCGCGGCCGGTCAGGAAATGCAGATTGCAGCGTACCGACCATAGAAAATCGGCGCAGCGTCGGAAGGTGCGGTATTCCTGCGCGTCGAACACGCCGCGCTCGAGCAACTCATCGGTATCGCGGACGCGATAGACGTATTTCGCGATCCAGAACAACGTATGCAGGTCGCGAAGGCCGCCTTTGCCATCCTTGACGTTGGGTTCGACCAGATAGCGCGATTGTCCGGCGCGGCGATGCCGCTCCTCGCGCTCGGCAAGCTTCGCCGTGACGAAATCGGAAGCGTTGCCCTGCACCACCTCCTTGTCGAACCGGGTGACCAGTTCGTCGTAAAGCGGCTTGTCTCCGGTCAGGAAGCGGGTTTCGAGAATGGCGGTGCGGATCGTCATGTCACCGCGCGCCTGGCGGATCGATTCATCGACCGATCGGGTCGCGTGCCCAACCTTCAGCCCCATGTCCCATAGACAATAGAGGATGGCCTCGGCGACCTGCTCGCCCCAGGCGGTCTGCTTGTAGGGAAGGATAAAGAGAAGATCGATGTCGGATTCCGGCGCCATCAGGCCACGGCCATAGCCGCCGGTCGCCACCACCGCCATCCGCTCGGCGCCGGAGGGCAGCGGCGAGTGGTAGAGATGGCGCGTCGCCGCATCGAACAACATGCGGATGATTTCGTCCTGGACGAAACACAGCCGCTCGGCGCAACGCCGACCGTGCCGATCCTTCAACAGCACGGCCTGCGCGGTTGCGCGCGCGGCGATCAGCTCGGCCTTCAGTAATTTGGCGACCGAAGCGCGGAAGAGATCCTCGCGCCCGGCATGCTCGGCCGCCAGCGCATCGACATCAGCGGTGATCCGCGCGGTGTCGAAACGCTCATCGGCCTCGGGGCGGGCCTTTGTGACGATGTGATCCATCCGCACTCCGAATAATGGACGCAGCCCGCCCTGTCACGGCCGATCCAACTCCATCGCAACCAATCCGTCCTCTCAAGCGCCTGTTCGGAACAATGCCGTTCTTTGAACTGGGCTCCGGCGATGCATTTTTTCTTCCAATTGACCGTTACCCTAACTCATTGGAAGAGAATAGGGTTTCTCGCGTCATCAGGGCGCGATCCGGCTTCCTTTGCAGCGTCTTTCGCGTTGACGCCTCGTCACGATCTGCTCTGATCTAATCATTCCACGGAGAATTACGACGATGTCCAGGATTTCACGGCGTGCCTTCACAGCTGCCATCGCCATCCTGGCGATGGCGCCAGCCGGCACGCAGGCCGCCGACGCCTTGAAAGAGATTCGCCTCGATTGGGCGACCTACAATCCGGTGTCCCTGATCCTTAAGCAAAAGGGAATGCTGGAGAAGGAATTCGCCAAAGACGGCATCCGCATCGTCTGGGTCCAATCCGCGGGTTCCAACAAGGCGCTCGAATTTCTCAACGCCGGTTCGATCGATTTCGGCTCGACGGCGGGCTCCGCCGCGCTGGTCGCCCGGATCAACGGCAACCCGATCAAGTCGGTCTATGTGTATTCGCGCCCGGAATGGACGGCGCTGGTAACGACAAAGGACTCGGGGATCGCAACCGTCGCCGATCTCAAAGGCAAGCGCGTCGCGGTCACGCGCGGCACCGACCCGCACATCTTCCTGGTTCGGGCGCTGCTCGACGCCGGCCTCTCCGAAAAGGACATCACGCCGGTGCTGCTGCAACACGCCGACGGCAAGACCGCGCTGATCCGCGGCGATGTCGACGCCTGGGCCGGTCTCGACCCGATGATGGCGCAGGCGGAGATCGAAGACGGCGCGAAACTGTTCTTCCGCAAGGCCGACGCCAACACCTGGGGCATCCTCAACGTCCGCGAACAATTCCTGAAGGATTATCCGCAAATCACGCAGCGGGTGCTCGCAACGTATGAAGAAGCGCGCAAATATTCACTCGCCAATTACGACGAGCTGAAACACGCGCTGGTAACGGCGACGAAACTGCCTGACGTCGTTGCCGACAAGCAGCTCAAGGAGCGCACCGACCTTTCCCATAGCCGGATCGGCGCGCCGCAGCGCGAGTCCATCCTGGCCGCGGGCCTCGCCTTGCAGCAGGCAGGCGTGATCGACGCCAAGGTCGACGTCAAGGCGGCGCTGGATTCATTGATCGACGACGGCGTTCCGTTGCCGACGAATTAGCTTCTCCCGAACCCACGGCGACAGTAGTTACGGTCTATCGAGGGAGTTGAACCCCTCACCCGGTTTCTCGCTCACGCTCGAAACCACCCTCTCCCGCAAGGGGAGAGGGTAGCTACTTCGACCTATCGAATACCCGCCTTGCAATCGCCAGCCAGACGCGCTTCTGCTATCGCCATGACAAGCGAGACTATTGCAACAGCGAAACCGGACGTTTCGGCGGGTGAATTACCCTCCGGCCGCCGCAACTATGCGCGGCCGTTGCTCGGCTTGTTGCTGCCGGTCGGGCTTGCGCTGGTCTGGGAGATCCTTGTCCGGCTCGGTCTCTCAAACGGACGGCTGGTGCCGCCGCCATCGCGGGTCTTTGCCGAACTCGCCGACCTCGCCAAAAGCGGCGAATTGCTCCGCCATATCGTCGCAACATTGAGTCGCGTCTTCGCCGGATTTGGCTTTGGCGTTTTCGCGGGCACACTACTCGGAGCGATCTGCGGGTACTGGGCGCTGGCGCGCCGGCTGCTCGACCCGACCATTCAGGCCCTGCGCGCCATTCCCTCGCTTGCCTGGGTGCCGCTCTTCATCCTGTGGCTCGGCATTTTCGAAACGTCGAAAGTTGCGCTGATCGCGATCGGCGTATTTTTCCCGGTCTACCTCGGCGTGATGGGCGCGATCCTTTCGGTCGATCGCAAGATCGTCGAGGTCGGCCGCGCTTTCCGGCTGTCGGGACCGGCCATGATCCGCCGCATCTTGTTGCCGGCGGTGTTGCCGGCCTATGTGGTGGCGCTGCGCGTCGGTCTTGGATTGGGATGGATGTTCGTTGTCGCCGCCGAACTGATCGGGGCTTCGGAAGGACTCGGCTATCTGCTGCTCGACGGCCAGCAACTCGGCAAGCCCGCACAGATCCTCGCCGCGATCGTGATCTTCGCTATTCTCGGCAAGACCACCGACTGGCTGATCGAAACCGCTTCCGCGCCGCTGCTGCGCTGGCAGGACGCATTCGGCACGCAAAGCGGGTCGGCCTGATGCTGGTGCTCGATGCCGTCGACAAGACTTATCCTAACGGCGTTCACGCGCTGGAAAAGTTTTCGGCAACCATCAACGTCGGCGAAATCGTCGCCATCATCGGCGGCTCCGGCTGCGGAAAGTCGACGTTGTTGCGGGCGGTCTCCGGTCTCGATCCCGCCAGTTCGGGACACGTCGTGCTCGACGGCGTCACGATCGCGGCGCCGCATGCCAAGATCGGCATCATCTTCCAGGAGCCGCGATTGCTGCCGTGGCTTTCCGTCGCCGACAATATCGGCTTCGGCCTTGGCGATCTGCCCGCCGATGTCAGGCGAACGCGGATCGCGCATGCGCGGACGAAAGTCGGCCTCGCCGACAAGGCCAATGCATGGCCGCGCGAACTCTCGGGCGGACAGGCGCAGCGCGTCGCGATTGCCCGCGCGTTGGTGCCGCAACCCGAAGTGCTGCTGCTCGACGAACCCTTCTCGGCGCTTGATGCTTTTACCCGCCGCGATCTTCAAGATCATCTGCTCGAACTGTGGGCGGAAACCCGGCCCACGCTCGTGCTCGTCACCCACGACGTCGACGAAGCCGTGGTGCTCGCCGACCGCGTTTTCGTGATGCGGCCGCGGCCAGGCCGGCTGTTCGAGGAAATCCAGATCAGTCTAGGCCGACCGCGCGACCGCAATTCCCAATCGTTCGACAGTTTCAAACGGCGGGTTTTGACCGCGCTCGACCGCTCGCTGGATCGAACCTTGCGCGAGGCCGATGCGAAATCGAATACCGGCGAAGCATTGTGGTGGTGACATTGGTGCGCCAACCCATTACATCGGACACGAAAATATCCGGGAGAAGACAATGGACGCCGCCGAACTCCGCGCCACGCAAGCCCCCATCAAGGAAAAATACAAGAGCGATCCGAAAGCCGCTTTCATCACCTTGAAAGCCAGGGGCTCGATCGACCAGGAAGGCATCGCTTGCAAGGTCGAGACCGGCCGCGCGCTTGCCGTTGCGGGCCTGCATCCGGCGACCGGCGGCTCCGGCCTTGAACTCTGCTCCGGCGACATGCTGCTCGAGGCGCTGGTCGCCTGCGCCGGCGTGACCCTGAAATCGGTCGCGACCGCGATCGAAGTGCCGCTCAAGACCGGCAATGTCAGCGCCGAAGGCGACCTCGATTTTCGTGGCACGCTCGGCGTCGACAAGGAGGCGCCGGTCGGCTTTGCGGAAATTCGCCTGCGCTTCGATGTCGCCACCGGCGCCCCGCAGGACAAACTCGACCTCCTGCTCAAACTCACCGAACGCTATTGCGTGGTCTATCAGACCATCAAGAACGGCCCGAAAGTTTCCGTGACGATGAACAGGGTGTAACCAAACAACAGGTGTCGTCCCGGCCAAGCGCTCTTCGCGTGCAGAGCCGGGACCCACGCGCCGTATCTTTTCGTTTCAGGACACCTTTCAGCGGCTTCCCCATCAGGACGAACAATAGTGGTTGTGGGTCCCGGCTTTCGCAGGGACGACAAAAGAAAAAATGACCCCCGATCTCGCTTTTCTGTTGTCGCTTGCGCTGCGCATGGCGGTATCCGCCGCCTTCGTGGTGACAGCTTCCATGATCACCGAGCGCTCCGGTCCCGTGATCGGCGCGTTGATCGCGACCTTGCCGATTTCGGCCGGTCCTTCCTATGTGTTTCTCGCGCTTGACCACGACGCAGCATTCATTTCGCAAGGCGCGCTCGCAAGTTTTCCGATCAACGCCGTCACCATGTTCTTCTGCCTGACATATGTGGTGCTGGCGCAGCGCCAGAGTGCGTTGGTCTCCGTCGGCGGCGCGATTGTTGTGTGGGTTGGGCTTGCGGCGCTGGAGCGCCTGTTCTCCTGGACGCTGCTCGGCGGCCTCATCGCCAATGCCGTTGCGTATGGTATTTGTATCCCGTCATTCAAGCGCTTCCAGCACGTAACGAAGATGCCGCTGATCACGCGGCGCTGGTACGACGTCCCGCTGCGCGCAATCATGGTCGCCACGCTGGTTGCGATCGTCGTCTCGCTATCGCGTTGGGTCGGCCCCTATGTCAGCGGCACGATCGCACTGTTTCCGGTGGTGCTGGGCAGTATGACGCTGATCCTGCATCCGCGCATCGGCGGCCCCGCAACGGCGGCGATGATCGCCAATGGTGGCTGGGGCATGGTGGGGTTTGCACTTTCCTTTGTCATTCTTCATTTCGCCGCGTTGCAGTTCGGCTCCCCAATCGCGCTTAGCCTTGCGCTCGCGACCTGTATCGTCTGGAATCTCGCGTTGTGGTGGATCGGGCGGCGGCGGGTCCAGCTAACCTCCGATCCTCATGGTGAGGAGCGCATTCGCACCCGAGCAGGCCGAACTTCGTGAGGCCGTCGCGAACGGTGCAAAAATAAAGGCGCGTCACCGGACGATGCCGTGCATCGCCGGGAGAACCATGAGGCCGACGACGGGGCCTAACATCCTTCGAGACGCGGCTTACGCCGCTCCTCAGGATGAGGAATAGCTAGCCTTTCGGCAATTTCGCCTTCAGCGCGTAGAGCGCTTCCAGCGCCTCGCGCGGCGACATCTCGTCGGGATGCAACGCCTTGACGGCTTCGATCACTTTGTCGCCTTCGCTCACTGGCGCGGGTTCGGCAGCGGCGCGCGATGGGACCGCAAACAGCGGCAGATCGTCGGCCAGCGCGCGCGCGGTCTGCCCTCGGTCCTGCGCCTCGAGCTTCGCCAGCACCGATTTCGCGCGCGCGATCACCGATGGCGGCAGGCCTGCAAGCTTCGCCACCTGAATGCCGTAGGAACGATCGGCCGAGCCCGGCAGCACCTCGTGCAGGAATACGACATTGCCCTGCCATTCCTTGACGCGAACGGTGGCGTTGAACAGCCGCGGCAGTTTTGCCGACAGCGCGGTGAGTTCATGATAGTGGGTGGCAAACAACGCGCGGCAGCGATTGGCCTCGTGCAGATGTTCGATCGCGGCCCAGGCGATCGACAATCCGTCGAAGGTCGCCGTGCCGCGACCGATTTCGTCCAGGATCACCAGCGAGCGTTCGCTGGCTTGATTGAGGATGACGGCGGTCTCGACCATTTCCACCATGAAGGTAGAGCGCCCGCGCGCCAGATCGTCCGCCGCGCCGACGCGTGAAAACAGCCGGTCGACGACGCCGATCCGCGCCCGCAACGCCGGCACGAAGCAGCCCGCCTGCGCCAGCAGCGCAATCAACGCGTTCTGGCGCAGGAAAGTCGATTTGCCGGCCATGTTGGGGCCGGTCACCAGCCAGACCTGACCTGATTTCTGCTGCGGCGTCGGGGAGAGGTCGCAGGCATTGGCGATGAACGACTGGCCATCGCGCTTCAAGGCCTGCTCGACCACCGGATGACGGCCGCCTTCGATCGCAAAACAAAGCGAGCCGTCAACATCGGGCCGGACGTAGTTGTCGTCGACGGCGCGCTTGGCGAGCGCGGTTGCGACATCGAGCACGGCGAAGGCGTGAGCCGCCGCACGCAAGTCTTCGCTCGCGGCAACCGCGATCGCGCAGAGCCGGTCGAAGACTTCCAGTTCAAGCCCGAGCGCACGATCGCCCGCATTGGCGATCTTCGCTTCGATCTCGCCGAGTTCGGAGGTGGTGAAGCGTACTTGTCCCGCCAGTGTCTGGCGATGAATGAAAGTCGCGTTGAGCGGCGGCGACATCAATTTGTCGCCATGCTGGGCCGTGACTTCGACAAAATATCCAAGCACGTTGTTGTGGCGGATCTTCAGGCCCTTCACGCCGGCATCGTCGGCGTAGCGCGCCTGCATCGAAGCGACGACCAGCCGCGAGGCATCGCGCAGATTTCGGGATTCGTCCAGCGCCGGCTCATAGCCTTGCCGCACGAAGCCGCCGTCGCGCTTGAGCAGTGGCAGCTGTTCCGCCAACGCGCGTTCGAACTCGCGGGCGAGATCCCGCGACGGACGGCGCAGCGCGGCCATGACGGCCGCAATTTCGTGCGGCGGCTCTGCCATCCTTTCCAAGTGCATCAGCGCCTGATCGGCGGCGAGGATGGCGTCGCGCAAGCCAGCAAGGTCGCGCGGGCCGCCACGCCCGACCGATAGCCGCGCCAGCGCGCGCGACAGGTCGGGCGCCGCATGCAATGTGGTGCGGAGATCGTCGCGCAGACCACTATCGGCCACGAAGGCTGTGATCGCATCCAACCGCCGCGCAATCGCATCGGCATCCGTAAGCGGCGCGGCCAGCCGCTGCGCCAACAGGCGCGAGCCCGCCGAGGTCACCGTGCAATCGATGGCGTCGAGCAGCGAGCCGCGCCGTTCGCCACCGAGCGTGCGCGTGAGTTCGAGATTGGCGCGCGTCGCCGGATCGATCGCCATCGTGGTGCCGACCGCTTCGCGCGATGGCGGCGACAGCGGCGGACGTTTTCCGACCTGCGTGCGATCGATATAGGTGACGGCGGCGGCGGCGGCCGTGGCCTCGAGCCGCGACATCGCCGACAGACCGTCCATGGTGGCGACCGCGAAGTAATCGCACAGCCGCCGCTCGCTTGTGGAGCTATCGAAGACGTCACGTGTCAGCGGCGTCACCGCCGGCCATTCGCGCAACGTCGGGCCGGTGTCCGTGTCGCCATAAAGCGCGTCGGTCACGATGATCTCGTTGGGATTGATCCGCGACAGCGTGGCTGCGAGTTCGCCGACCGCGCATTCCGTGACGATGAACTCCGACGTCGAAATGTCGATCCAGGCGAGTCCGAGCCGATCCGCGCCCGCCGAGCCGCGCATCCGCGCGATCGCGAGCAGATAATTGTTGGCCCGTGCGTCGAGCAACGTGTCTTCGGTCAGCGTGCCCGGCGTCACCAGACGAACCACGTCGCGGCGCACGACGCTTTTATTTCCCCGCGCGCGCGCCGCGGCCGGGTCTTCCATCTGCTCGCAGACCGCAACGCGGAAACCCTGCGCGATCAGGCGGTGCAGATAATCGTCGGAGCGCTCCACCGGAACGCCGCACATCGGAATGTCCGCGCCCTGATGCTTGCCGCGCTTGGTCAGCATGATGCCTAGCGCGCGCGCGGCTATCTCGGCGTCCTCGAAGAACAGCTCGTAGAAATCACCCATCCGGTAGAACAACAGCAAACCCGGATTGGCCGCCTTGATTTCCAGGAACTGTTCCATCATCGGCGTGATGCGCGCTGCCGGCTCGGCGGGGGCTAGCGCGTCAGTGGATACGGGAAATGTCGGCTGGATGGTCATTAGCGGGGCAAACTACTTAATTTTGGCCGCTAGTCCTATTCAGTTTGCTGCTTCCCGGTGCGTTTTCCACGCTCTCTACCGCCGGCCGGAATATGGCACGGCTTCCCCGCATGGCGGCTTTGTGATGACTTGGAAGCGATCAATTGACCTCCCATGAGGTCGCTCCTACAACTCGGCCTCGTCAAGGGAACATCAGGGAGAGACCGATGGGCGAGGTATTTGTATGTGATGCGGTACGGACCCCGATCGGCCGCTTCGGCGGGTCGCTTGCCAAGGTCCGCGCCGACGATCTGGCGGCAACCCCGATCAAGGCGCTGATGGCCAAACACCCGAACCTCGACTGGTCGGCGGTCGACGAGGTCTATTTTGGCTGCGCCAATCAGGCCGGCGAAGACAACCGCAACATAGCGCGGATGGCGCTGCTGCTCGCGGGCATCCCGGACAAGGTTCCCGGCCAGACCCTCAACCGCCTCTGCGCGTCGGGGCTCGATGCGGTCGGCGCCGCTGCACGCGCGATCCGCGCCGGCGAGATCGATCTCGCGATTGCCGGCGGCGTGGAGTCGATGACGCGGGCGCCGTTCGTCATGGGCAAGGCGGCGGAAGCGTTTTCGCGCTCGGCCGACATTTTCGACACCACCATCGGCTGGCGCTTCATCAATCCGCTGATGAAGGCGCAATATGGCGTCGATGCGATGCCGGAGACCGGCGAGAACGTCGCCGAAGAATTTCAGGTATCGCGCGCCGATCAGGACGCCTTCGCGATCCGTTCGCAGCAACGCGCCGGAAAAGCGATCGCGGCCGGGTACTTCGCCGAGGAAATCACGCCGGTGACGGTTCCGGGCGGCAAGGCCGGCCCTATCACCGTCGACAAGGACGAACATCCGCGGCCCGAGACAACACTGGAAGGCCTCGCCAAGCTGAAGCCCATCGTCCGCAATCCCGGCACCGTGACCGCCGGCAACGCCTCGGGCGTCAATGACGGCGCGGCGGCGATGATCCTCGCCTCGGAAGCCGCGGTAAAGAAGCACGGCCTGACGCCGCGCGCCCGCATTCTCGGCCTCGCATCGGCCGGCGTGCCGCCGCGCATCATGGGCATCGGCCCAGTGCCGGCGACGAAGAAGCTGATGGAGCGGCTCGGACTAAAGATCAGCGATTTCGATCTGATCGAGCTCAATGAAGCCTTTGCGAGCCAGGGCATCGCGTGTCTGCGCCAGCTCGGGGTCAAGGACGATGCCGATTTCGTCAATCCGCATGGCGGGGCGATTGCGCTCGGCCATCCGCTTGGCATGAGCGGCGCGCGCCTTGCGATGACAGCCGTGCACGGCATGGAAACGCGCGGCGGCAAACGCGCGCTCGCCACCATGTGTGTCGGCGTCGGCCAGGGCGTTGCGATGGCGATCGAGAAATTGAACTGAAACTTTACTCCCTCATCCCGGGGAACAGCGAAGCTGCGTCTCGAAGGATGAGGGCCTCATGGTCCGAGACGGCGTGAAACGCCTCCTCACCATGAGGGCGACCATTGGAGGTCATCATGACATTTTCTTACCCCATCAGCAGCAACGCGGCGCACCCGGCGCGGCTGTCGCCGGATTACAAGAGCACGGTGAAGCGTTCGCCGTCGAAGCCGCTGGTGATCATGCGCCACACGTTGTCGGAATTGACCGGCCCGGTGTACGGCCACGAGACCGTGCGCCCCGGTGATGCCGATCTCACCACCCAGCACAAAAGCGAACCGATCGGCGAGCGCATCATCGTGCATGGCCATGTTCTCGACGAAGACGGGCGCGGTGTTCCGAACGCGCTGGTCGAACTCTGGCAAGCCAATGCCTGCGGACGTTACATCCACGTGCGTGACCAGCATCCGGCGCCGCTCGATCCAAATTTCACCGGCGCGGGACGCGCACAGACCGATAACGAAGGCTATTACAAATTCATTACCGTCAAGCCCGGCGCTTACCCCTGGGGCAATCATCACAACGCGTGGCGGCCGGCGCACATTCATTTTTCAGTGTTCGGCTATTCCTTCGTAACGCGGCTGGTCACGCAAATGTATTTCCCGGGCGATCCGCTGTTCCCGTTCGATCCGATCTTCAACTCGGTCACGGACGAGAAGGCGCGCGCGCGGATGGTTTCCGCTTTCGACCTGGAAAACACCCAGCCCGAATGGGCGCTGTGTTACCGCTTTAACATTGTGCTGCGCGGCCGTGACGCCACGCCGATGGAGACCAAATAGTGGAGAAGAACAAGCCGCAGGGCATCACGCCCTCACAGACCGTCGGTCCTTTCTTCGCGTATGGTCTGACGCCAACCGGCCGCTACGAATGGAACGACGCATTCGGCAACAATCTCGTCACGGCCGACGCGACCGGCGAGCGAGTCCGGATCGAGGGACAAGTGTTCGACGGCGACGGCAAGCCGGTGCCGGACTGCATGCTGGAAATCTGGCAAGCCGACGGACAGGGCCGCTTCGCTGACCCAAAGGACAATCGCGCGCTGCCGAATTCAAAATTCCGCGGCTTCGGCCGCTGCGGCACCGGCGCCAACGGCGAATACGCTTTTGAGACGATCAAGCCGGGCTCGGTGCCCGATCCCGACGGCAAAGCACAAGCGCCGCATATCCTGGTTGCGATCTTCGCCCGCGGCATGATCCTGCACAACTACACGCGCATTTATTTCGACGATGAAGCAGCCACTGCCGCGGATCCCGTCATGGCGCTGGTCCCGGCCGATCGCCGCACGACGCTGATTGCCAGGCGCAAAGCGGGCGGCAACGCCGTCTACCAATTTGACATCCACCTTCAGGGCGATAACGAGACGGTGTTTTTCGATATCTGAATTCTGCGGCTCGTTCTTGACTCCGCCGTCGTCCCGGCGAAAGCCGCGACCCATAACCACAGGTGGCAGTCGCTACGCACGGCTGCAAGATCCGTCATTGCGAGCAACGGGTCGCGCGAAGGCGCGCCCGATGACAGGCTCCACGAAGCAATCCAGAATGCTACGGCGGGGACGGTCTGGCTTGCTTCGTCGCTTGCGCCTCGCAATACCGGGGATGGCGTTAAACGTAAACGCAGGCCTGTAGTTATGGGTCCCGGGTCGCGCTGCGCTTGCCCGGGACGACGGAGATTATTCCAGCACCGCGTGCTCGGGCCCGGCGGCTTGCTTTCTCAGCGCCGCCTTGGTCGAACCGATCATGATCGCAAGCGGGATCGTGCCCAGGATGAAGAACATCACGAGCTGATAATCCTGCGAGAACGCGATGATCTGCGCCTGAAGCCCCACCATGACATCCGCCATGGCGCGGCCCTTGTCGGTGCCGAGGTTGATCATGCCGCTCACGTCGGGCATCTGCATGGCATGGTTGAACGGGGTGATGTGCTCGGACAGGATCGCGTAGACCCGCCGGCCGCCCTCGGAGAGTTGCGCGATCACGATGGAGATGCCGACCGAGCTTGCGACGTTGCGCATCAGCGTCAGCATCGACGTGCCGTCGGTGCGCAGATGATTGGGCAGCGTCATGAATGCGACCGTCGACAACGGCACGAAGACGAGACCGAACCCAAAACCCTGGATGATGCTGATGGTCACGATCTCGGACACGCCGGTCTGGTCGGTCCATGCGGTCATTTGGTACAGCGACAGCGCGGTGAGGCCAAGCCCCGTAACGATCAAGGTGCGCGCCTCGATATAGCGCATCAGGCGGCCGACCAGCATCATGGCGACAAAGGTGCCGCAGCCGCGGCTCGCGAGCAGTACGCCGGCGGTGATGATGGGGTAACCGATTACGTTTTGCAGGTAAGGCGAGGACAGCGCCATGGTCGAATACAGCACCAGCCCCATCACCGCCATGAAGATGCAGCCGGTGAGGAAATTGCGATCCCGAAACAGCGCGAACTGGATGAAGGGACGATCGGTCGTAAAGGAATGCGCGAAGAAGTAATAGAACCCGGCGGCCGCGACGACGAATTCGGCGATGATCTCGTTGGATTCCAGCCAGCCGAGCTGTTCGCCGCGGTCGAGCGCGACCTGTAGCGCGCCGATGCCGATCGCAAGCGCCGCGAAACCGAACCAGTCGAAACGCAAATCCGTATCTTGTTTGGTCTCGTCCATGAACACCATCAGGCCAAGCACGGTGACGATGCCGAACGGCAGGTTGACGAAAAACACCCAGTGCCAGGAGTAGGTCTCGGTCAGCCACGCGCCCAATGAGGGGCCCATGATCGGGCCCATCATCACGCCCATGCCCCAGATCGACATCGCCTTGGCGCGCTCGTGCAGCGCGTAGGAATCCAGCATCACCGCCTGCGACAACGGCACCAGCGCCGCGCCGAACACCCCTTGCAGCAAACGAAACAGCACCATCTGGTTGATGTCTTGCGCGAGCCCGCACAGCACGGAAGCAAACGTGAACCCCGCAGAGCAGATGATGAAAGTGCGTTTGCGGCCGAAACGGTTGGCGATCCATCCCACCGGCGCGGTCATGATCGCCGCCGCCACGATGTAGGATGTCAGCACCCAGTTGATCTGGTCCTGCGATGCCGACAGCGTGCCCTGCATATATGGCAGCGCGACATTGGCGATGGTGGTGTCGAGCGCTTGCATGATCGTCGCCGTCATGGCGCAGATCGTCACCATGTTCCGGCGCAGCCCGGGAACGGCGCCTGGCGTTGAAATCACCGCTGGCGACATCGGCGCTAGTCTTCCTGCTTCGCCGCGGCCGAACGGATCCCGAGCAGCCCGGCGAGCGTGCGCTTATGGCCGGTATCGATGGTGGCATAGGCGCTCATTCCGGCCTTCAGCTTTTTAACGAATGGATCGTTTGGATCGAAATAGATCCGCACCGGAATGCGCTGCACCACCTTGACGAAATTGCCGGTGGCGTTTTGCGGCGGCAGGATTGCAAATTGCGCGCCGGTGCCGGGGGAGAGCGAACCGACCGTACCCTTGAACGTGTGATCGGGGAAAGCATCGACCTCGATTTCGACCGCCTGCCCCACCACGACGTGGGTGAAGTCGGATTCTTTCAAGTTCGAATTCGACCCACGGCTTTGCGACATCGATGATGGTGAATACGGGCGAGCCTGCCATGACGAAGCGGCCGAGCTGGATCTGGTCCACCAGCGTTGCGATGCCGTCCATCGGCGCGCGCATCTCGCTGTGGTCGAGGTCGCGCTGGGCCTGCGCGAGCACGGCCTGGGCCTGATAATAGGGCGGGAAGTCGTCGAGCTTGAGGTTCGGATTGCCGAGCAGTTGCGTCAGCGAACTCGACCGCTGCTGTTGAACGAAGGCGAGTTCGGCGCGCACCGTGATGGCTGAGTTGGTTGAATTGTCGAGATCGAGCTGCGAACCATAGCTGTTCTTTACCAGCGCCGACTTGCGGTCGACGTCACGCTGCTTGAGATCGATGGCCTGCTGCATCAACTCGGCCATCTGATCGTAGATCTTGATGTTGGCGATGAGGTTGCTGTAGCTCGTCTTGGCCTGCTCGACCGCGGCCTTCGAGCGGTCCACGGCGAGCCGGAACGGGATCGGATCGATCTCGAAAAGTACGTCGCCCTTGTGGACGAGTTGACCCTCCTTCACCACGACCTTGTCGATGCGCCCGGAGATGTCGGGCGTGATCAGAACCTTCTGGGCACCGACATAGGTATCGTCGGTGCCGACATAACGGCCACCACTGAGATAGAACACGACGCCGCCGACCACGGCAACGATCGGCAACACCACCAGCAGCAGAAAGCGGCGATAGCGTCGCAGCCCGGCCAATAGCCGGCGGCGCGGCGCGGCAGCGACCTTTTCGCGCGGAGGTTGCCCCGGAGCGCCCTTTTGCTCGGGCGGGAATTTCAATACCGGATCAGCCATAGCGCTGTTCCTTCCTTGCATCTTCTGCATCCTGAATGGCGTTGCGTAGATTTTCCTTGATCGCCTCGAGCTGGGCGAGCATCCGGTTCGCGTCGGACGGGCTGATGCCCTCAAGCGCGGTTTCCGTTATGTCGGAGCGCAGACCGTTCAACTTCACGAGCAGCGGCCGCGCTGCCTTGCGCAGGTAAAGCCGGTTGACGCGGCGGTCGGTCTCGTCGCCGCGGCGCTCGATCCAACCCGCGTCGCAGAGACGATCGATCAGGCGCGTCAGCGTAATCGGCTGCATCTCCATCTGCTCGGCGAGTTCCGATTGCTTCATGCCCTCGAAACGCTCGACCTTGGCCAGCACCGCCCACTGCGCACGGGTGATCCCGTAGCGCGCCGCCTCACGGTCGGCATGAGCGCGCACCAGCCGCGCCAATTCGCCGAGCGTGAACAACAAATTCTTGTCGACGGAATCCCGCGCCATCGTTTACCCTCGGCCTTTCATAAGCTTTGGATATAATAAGCTAGCTTATGAATTTTTCATGGCGGGGGATTTGCGCCCCTGCCCCGCCAAAACAACATGGCTGATGGAGCGAACCGGGAACCCCTGCGATGCCGGGCTAAACCGTTTTCCGTACAGCGGGATTTTGGTTCGCTTCGCAAGATGCTAGACTTGGTTCATGAGGCTCGCCAAACCGACATTTCCCGCGCCCGACCACGATCATGGACGCTGTACGGCGGACGCGTTGCAGCATGCCGAACGCGTCTGCGCGGGGCGCTCGCAGAAACTGACGCCGATCCGCCGCCGGGTGCTTGAGGGGCTGCTGTCCAGCCATCGGCCGCTCGGCGCCTATGAGATCATCGAGGAACTCGCCAAATCGAACCCACGGCCGGCGCCGATTACGGTCTATCGCGCGCTCGAGTTCCTGATGGAGAACGGCCTCGTCCATCGCATCGAAAGCCGTAACGCCTTTCTCGCCTGCGCGCATGACCACGACGAGGCCGCGATGGTGGCATTCCTGATATGCGAGCGTTGCGGGCTGGTCGGCGAGGTACCGGCGGCACCGGTTGCGCAAAGCCTCAACGCCTCGGCGCGTTCGACCGGCTTTATGCCGAAAATGTCGATCGTCGAGATCACCGGCGTCTGCGCGCACTGTCAGAATTGACAAAAAATCATGACGTCAGAAACATTGCCGGAACGCCCGCTTCCGCCGCGCGCCATCGCCTTGATGCTGATGCTGTGCCTGAGTTGGGGTTTCAACCAGATCGCGGTCAAACTGGCGCTGCCGGATATTCCGCCGCTGTTGCAAGGCTTGCTGCGCTCGATCGGCGCGCTGCCCTTGCTGCTGGTGATCGCGCGCTTGCGCGGCACCAAACTCTTTGAGCGCGACGGCACGCTTCGCGCCGGACTTTTCCTGGGCGTGATCTTCGGCCTGGAATTCGTGATGATCTTTCGCGGACTGGCATTGACGTCGGCCTCGCGTGCCGTGGTGTTTCTCTATACCTCGCCGTTTTTCGTGGCCCTTGGCTCGTATCACTTCCTGGGCGAACGCCTCGGCGCCGCACAGTGGGCGGGACTGGCCTTGAGCTTTGCCGGTGTAGCGCTCGCAATCGGCGTGCCCCAGGCTAACGTCGATGCCAACGTGCTGTGGGGTGACATCCTGATCGTCGGCGGCGGCGCGTTATGGGCCGTCACAACCTTGATCGTCAAAGCGACGCGGCTGCGTCACGCGCCCGCGGAAAAGAGCCTGATCTACCAGGTGACGCTGTCGATCCCGATTTTGGCGCTGGCCGCCCTGGTTTCCGGCGAAACCCTGACCCATTTTCCCGGACCTCTCGCCCTGTCCTTGATGGCCTATCAGATCGTCTGGGTGGTCGGATTGACCTTTTTGATCTGGTGGGTCCTGATCAAGGCCTATTCGGCCAGCAAATTGTCGGCGTTTACCTTCATCACCCCTTTGTTTGGCGTCGTGGCTAGCTATCTCATCCTGCATGAAACGCTGACCCCGGTTTTCGGGGTTGCAGCCCTGCTTGTAATTGCTGGGCTTTTTCTCGTTAACCGGCCGGGCTCAGCGGTGCCTGCACCCACTGATCCGTTGCTGACCACAACCGAAACCTGATATCTGAGGCGCCATGAACAAGCCCGAAAAGCCGCTCCAGAGCGATATCGCGGGGCCGAAAGCCCGGCATAAAACCACCCAGGTCATGGTCGGCAACGTTGCCGTCGGCGGCGGTGCGCCGATCGTCGTGCAGTCGATGACCAACACCGACACCGCCGATATCGAAGGCACCATCGCCCAGGTCGCAGCGTTATCGCGCGCCGGATCTGAAATGGTGCGCATCACGGTCGACCGAGAAGAAGCGGCCGCTGCCGTTCCGCATATCCGCGACGGCCTGCGCAAGATGGGCCTCTTCACGCCGCTGATCGGCGACTTCCACTACATCGGTCACAAGCTGCTCGCCGACTATCCTGCCTGCGCGGAAGCGCTGGACAAATACCGGATCAATCCGGGCAATGTCGGCTTCAAGAACAAGCGCGACACGCAATTCGCCGACATCATCGAGATCGCCAACAAGAACGACAAGCCGGTGCGCATCGGCGCCAACTGGGGCTCGCTCGATCAGGAATTGCTCACCAAGCTGATGGACGAGAACACGGCTTCACCGAACCCGCGCGACGCCCGGGCGGTGACGCGCGAGGCCATGGTGCAGTCGGCGCTGTTGTCGGCCGCACGCGCCCAGGAACTGGGCATGCCAAAGAACAAGATGATCCTGTCGGCAAAAGTCTCCGCCGTGCAGGACCTGATCGCGGTCTATCAGGAATTGGCGCGCCGTTCGGATTACGCCATCCACCTTGGATTGACCGAGGCCGGCATGGGTTCAAAGGGCATCGTCGCCTCGTCCGCTGCGCTCGGCATTCTGCTGCAGGATGGCATCGGCGATACCATCCGCATTTCGCTGACGCCCGAACCCGGCGGCGACCGCACGCTGGAAGTTCAGGTCGCGCAGGAACTGTTGCAGACCATGGGCTTCCGCACCTTCGTGCCGCTGGTTGCGGCCTGCCCCGGCTGTGGCCGCACCACCTCGACCACGTTCCAGGAACTGGCACGCTCGATCCAGGATTTCATCCGCGTCGAGATGCCGGGCTGGAAGACGCAATATCCGGGCGTCGAGGAGCTTAACGTCGCGGTGATGGGCTGCATCGTCAACGGCCCCGGCGAATCCAAGCATGCCAATATCGGCATCTCGCTGCCTGGCACCGGCGAAGCGCCGGCTGCCCCGGTGTTTGTCGACGGCAAGAAATTCCGTACCCTGCGCGGACCGACCATTGCCGCCGACTTCAAAGCGCTGGTGATCGACTATATCGATCAGCGCTACGGCAAAGGCGCCAAGCTGCCGGAGACGACGGCCGCGGAGTAAATCTCCGCGCCGTTCTCTCGCTCGCATATCTCTGCTTTAGCTCGACGATCTCCGTGCGCGCGGCCCGGGTTGCCGCAGCGCGAGTTCATTTATTTGGGGCGCCTTTGGCCTTCCCCTCGGCCGAGCAGGGATTATCGCTCGAGCAGGTATCGCCGATCACGCCAACCGCCTGGATTTCGATTTCGATTCCAGGCCGGGCGAAATTGGTCACGGTGATGAGCGCGCTGCCGGGATAGTTTCCGTTCTTGAAGAAGTCCTTGCGCATTTCCACGAACTTGTCGCCGTAGCGGGATTCCTTGATGAAGACTGTCATGGCCACGACATTGTCCAGGCCGCCGCCGGCGCGCCTCAGGACGCCGTCGACTTGAGCCATCACCTGTTTGACCTGGGCTTCGAAATTGTTGGCGATATTGCGCCCTTCACCGTCCTCTGTCGCGGTCTGGCCGGCGACCCAGACCGTCATTCCGCCGGACGTTATGACTCCCGGCGAAAACGCGCGCGACAACTGAAACGGCGTCTTCTGCATGTACTCGGCCGCCTGTGCGGCAGTGGCGAGCGACATGGCGAACAACACGGTAACAATAAGATTCATGGAAGACTCCTGACGACAAGAAAGAACAGCATTATAAGCGGACGAAAAGCGTGCGCGATGCCCAGGACCGCGTCAACCGGCAAGACCGCGTCAACCCACGAGGATCACTTGCAGCAAGCCTGCGCCATCTGCCCGGCCAATCTTGCCCCGGGGCATGTCCAATGCGAAACGCATGCGAACCGCACGGCGATCTCGCGCGACCAATAACGGAGAGCCGAGCATCCCTCGCGGCCGCGCGTGATGTCCGACGAGTCCGCCCGCCACGACAGCGGCAAGCGCGACATCCTGGATGCGATCGCAGGACGAACCGCGGTAGAGTGACGGCCCGCGTCGGGCGACTTTTCGCCGTGCGTGACGTTATTTCGATGCGGGCCTGGTATAGACGATGAACGTCAGCGCGCCGGCGGCGAGCGCCGCCGCCACGAACATCATCACGCTCGGCAAGCCATAGAGCGTCGCCACGACGCCGGTCACCGACTGCAACAGCGCGGTTCCCAGAAACAAGGACAGATTGGTCGCGGAGAGCCCGCGTCCCGCCATCGCCGGGCCCATGAGTTGCGTGGTCATGCCGAACAGCAGCGTGTGGGTCGAGACCACGAACCCCATCACGACAAACAGAACGGAATCGAATTGCGACGGCATGACTTCGACGTGAAACAGCCGCGAGAGCAATCCACCCGGCGCGCCGAGTGCGACCAGCGCGATGCAAAACGCGCCGATGAGATGGCCGCTTGCGAGAATCAGCCGGCGGTGGCCGAATTTTCGATCGAGGATGCCTGAGCACACCGGCGCGATGATCATCGAGAGCGTAAACAGGCCAAGCTGATTGCCGGCCTGAATTCGGCTAAGCCCCTTGACGTCCATCAGCCATGGCCCGCCCCACACGCCCCTGATCACCAGCGTCGAGGCGAGCGAAACCAGCGCCAGCGCAATGATGCCGCGCATCGGGCGCGACAGTCCCAAGCGAAGCACCTCGGCCATTTGCGACAGAGCCGACGACTGCTCTTTATGTTCGGGAGGCTGTCTCGGCACCAGCGCAAAAACCGCTATGGCGATCACAACGCCGATCGCTGCGGAAATCAGAAAGCTCGAGCGCCAGCCATAATGTTCGACGATATAGGCAAGCGGGCTCGCCGACAGCAGCATGCCGGTATTGCCGAGCGAGAGAATGGCGCCCGACCACAGGCCGAACCGCTCCGGCGGAAGCTGCTTGGCGGCAAGCGTCATCGGGCACATCAGCATGCCCGAGGTTGAAACGCCGATCAGAAATTGTGCGAAGACAAAACTCGCTGTGCCGGTAGCGAAGCCGCTCGCCAGCGCGCCCAGGATCGTCCCGAAGAACAGGCAGAGCGAAACCGGGCGCACGCCGAACCGGTCCATGGCAGTGCCGACCGGAATCTGAAACGCCGCGAACGAGAAGTGATAGACCGCAATCAGACTCGCGAGTTTCTGCGGCGATGTGGAAAAATCGGCCGCCATGAGATCGAGACTGATCGCCGGCACAGTCCGCAGCAGCGTTGAAAGCGTATGCCCGCTGGCAAGTGCCAGCAGGGCAAAAATAAGTGTGCGGGTGCTGGATGGATGGGACGGAGCCACGCTGCCTGTTTTCGTTTCTTCTGCGCCGGATACGAAGCTCGCCAACCCGAACCCGGATTAAGCAGCTTCTAGATTGAAAAGCCGGCGTCATGCAAACGAAATGAGCGCCGTGAGAACCAAGGCGCTGCACTGCACGGTCCAGCGCCTTGCGGGCGGTGTTCGCGGGTGCCAGATTAGCCATGAGGCTCGACGGCTACGGCCGAACCCAAAGGCGTGCGGGACACGAGGACACGATGAGGCTCGCTTCGAACCTGCTCGCTGCCTTATTAGCTGCTTGGGCTGTGCTGCTCACGGCGCAGACGACTCTCGCGCAATCCAGCTATCCCAATCGGCCGGTGAAAATCCTGGTCGGTTTCACGCCGGGCACCGCGCCCGATCTTGCGGCGCGCATTCTCGCCGACCGGTTTGCCGAAATCTGGGGTTCGCCCTTTGTGGTCGAGAACGTTCCCGGCGCCGGCAGCAACATTGCGACCGCTCAGGTCGCCAAAGCCACAGCCGATGGCTACACGCTGCTGATGGGCGGCAACTCATCGCTGGTCATCAATCCGAGCCTGTACGAAACGCTGCCATTCGATCCGCAGAAAGACTTCGCGCCGATCTCGCAGGTCTTCATCGCGGCCAACGTGCTCGCCGTCCCCACAGAGCTGCCGGTCAAATCGGTGGCGGAACTTGCGGCGCTTGCCAGGGCCAATCCCGGCAAACTTTCCTATGGCCATGCCGGCGTCGGCACCTCGCAGCATCTGGCAGGCGAACTTTTCAAGCATATGGCGCAGGTCGAGATTGCATCGGTGCCCTATCGCGGCACGACGGCGCTGATGCCCGACCTGCTTGCGGGCCGCATCACCATGTCGTTCGCCAATATCGTGAACGTCGTGCCGCTCGCACGCGAGGGGAAATTGCGCGCCCTCGCTATCACCTCGATCAA
Source organism: uncultured Alphaproteobacteria bacterium (assembly GCA_963824305.1). Taxonomy (GTDB): domain Bacteria; phylum Pseudomonadota; class Alphaproteobacteria; order Rhizobiales; family Xanthobacteraceae; genus Bradyrhizobium. The sequence goes on along the minus strand of CAWGOW010000005.1, from coordinate 1,039,079 downwards.
GCGCTCGGCGCTCGCGCCGGACCTGCCGACCATGGCGGAATCCGGATATCCGGGCTTCGAGGCCGTGCCGTGGTTCGGCCTGGTTGCGCCGGCCGGGACGCCGGGGGACGTTCTGGGGAAACTCCACGCCGAGACCGTCAAAACGCTTGCGATGCCGGAGGTGCGCAAGAAGTTCGACGAACTTGGCATCGAGCCGGTCGGAAACACGCCGGCCGAATTCGCCGCTATCATCCAGAAAGAGATTCCCGAATGGGCAAAAGTGATCAAGGATGCCGGTATCAAGCTTGGCAACTGATCCCGGCTTCTGGTTCAACACTCCACAAGCGTGTAATTCGTTGGACGACAATCCCCCTTCAACCTTGTTTTCAGGGTCCCAAATGATCTTCCGCCTTGTTGCCGTTCTGCTGTTTTCGGTGTTTGCAGTGACGGTGGCGCGCGCCGAGCCGGAGACGGTCTATTTCAGAAGCGCCGACGGCCGGACCGATATTGCCGGTTATCTCTTCCGGCCGAATGCGCCGGGCCCTCGTCCGGCAATCGTGCTGCTGCATGGCCGCGCCGGGCCCTATTCGGCCAACTACAACAAGGACTGCCAACAGGTTGCGCGCAGGGTCCGTTCGCCATGCAACGCCACGACGCTGTCGAAGCGGCACATGATGTGGGGCGAGTTCTGGGCCGCGCGCGGCGTGATCGCGTTATTGCCGGACAGCTTTGGCCCGCGCGGCGTGGCACACGGATTCCGCCGCTTCTCGCATGGCGATCCGGAGCGCGATGAAGTCAACGAGAAGACCGTGCGGCCGCTCGACGCCGAGGGCGCACTGACCTACTTGCGCGGCCGCCCTGACGTCGCGGCGGACCGCATTTTCGTGCAGGGATGGTCGAATGGCGGTTCAACGGCGCTCAACGTGATGATACGCCAGGGGGACCGCGCCGGCTTCCGCGCGGCGCTGGTTTTCTATCCGGGCTGTGGGCGCGGGGCGCTGCTTGAGGATACGGTCGAGACGGCTGCGCCGCTTTCGATGTTTCTCGGGGCCGAGGACGAGGAAGTTTCGCCCGAGATCTGCCAGCATGTCGCGGAACGCTCGCTCAAGGCCGGCACCGACATCGCTGTGATGCTCTATCGTGGCGCCACGCATGATTTCGACGATCCCGGCGAACGGCGCCAGGCGGTGCCGGATAATAAGGCCGCGAGAGCCGATGCCTTGGCGCGGGCGGCGGCTGTGATCGACCGAACCGGCAAGCCGTAAACGGCGGCCCGCGCATCGATAAAGGCGCTCGTCGCAAGACACCCAACGCACTCCTTAACAACCGATGACATATCGGTGAATCGGCCAATCACGAATGACGGAGCGGTGTGAGAGCGCGACTCACGCCCGTTTGTATTCATGTGCCGTAACGTGTTTCGCCAGCATGGCGGTCACGATGTTAACAGACATTCGGAAACATCCTTGGGAGGGCTCACCACGTAAAGATGGAAAGCCCGTATCATGATCAAGACTCTCAGCGCTGTCGCAATCGTGACCGCCGTACTCGCAAGCCCGGTCTTCGCCCAGGACGAAGCCGCACCCCACAAGCCGACCCACGCTCTCCGGCACTACCGCGGCAGCTATAATCAGGCACCGGAGCCGGCAATCGTTACCCCCCGCGCGTCGGACAGCGGCACATATTTCGATCGCAGCTTCGACCGCTCCCGGATTGGCGATCACGATCCGGATTTCAATCCTCCGAGCTGATCTCCCGGCTCGCGGCCCCTGAACGAAAACAGAAATATTAAATAGCGCCACGACGGCGGCCCGGTTGATTCCGGGCCGCCGTCGCTGTTTATGGTGGGCGGCAATTGAATCGGAGGAACCGGGATGTCCGACCGTCAGAGGGCGATCTTACTTTTGGGCTTTGGCGTGCTATCGGCGTTGCTGGTTTCGCGGCCTCTTGCCACCGCACAATCCGCCGGCGACAGCATGTGGACCGCACTCGACGTCGTCAAGGCGATCAACGGCACGATCGAAGAGAGCAGCGACGGTGCCGACCTGCGCGAAAGGGTCGTGCGGCGCTTTTCCGAATGTTCGCTGATGTATGGCGGTCTTTCGACGTTGGCGTCCAACGCCGAGGCTCGGAAGAATTATGTCGAAGCCCAACACGCCACGGCGGAAATCGAATTTGCGATTGGCAAGCCGCTGCAACCGGCCAAGAAACTGGAGCTTGAAGAGGGCGCCCGGCAATCGGTCGCGATGATGCTCCGCGCCATCAAGGCGCAAGGCAACAAAGATGCAGGCGCGAGCAAAGAGGTAAGCCTGCTTCTCAAGAGCTGCAAAGCCCTAAATGATGTAAAAGAAGTAAAAGGCGCGTTGCGGGAGCTTTCACACTCATAGCCCGGCTGAAAGCGCTCTCGCCGCGCGTTGCTCGCAAACGGGCGTGAGGGAGGAAATCATGATGGTATCTCGCAGGGCGGTCCTTGCGGGGCTGGGCGGCGTTGGGTTTGCCGCGCCCTATGTCTCGCGCGCGGTCGCGGCCGATTATTCCTGGAAGTTCGGCCATGGTTTCTCCGCTACTCATCCCGTCCATACCTTCGCGATCGAGGCGGCCGCCAGGATCAGGCAGGATACCGGCGGCAAGGTCGACATCGGCGTTTTCCCGAACAGCCAGCTCGGCGGCGACAGCGACCTGCTATCGCAGGTGCGTTCCGGCGCGATCGATTTCTTCTCGACCGGCGGGCTGATCTTCGCGACGCTGGTGCCGATCGCCGCCATCAATGGTACGGGCTTCGCTTTCAAGAACTCCGATGCCGTTTGGCCGGCGATGGATGGCGAACTCGGCGCGCTGATCCGCAAGGGCTTCGACAAAGCGGAGCTCTATGCGTTCGAGAAGATCTGGAATAACGGATTCCGGCAGATCACCACCAGCAGGAAACCGATCAACGATCCCGCCGATCTCGAGGGTTTTCGAATTCGCGTTCCGGTCAGCCAGGTCTATGTTTCGCTGTTCAAGGCGCTCGGCGCAGCTCCAACCAGCATCAATCTTGCCGATGTCTATTCGGCGCTGCAAACCGGCGTCGTCGACGGTCAGGAAAATCCACTGGTCGTGGCCGAGACGTCGAAGTTCTATGAGGTGCAGAAGTTCTGCTCGCGGACCAACCACGTCTGGGACGGCTCGTGGATCGTGACCAGCAACCGCATCTGGCGCGGCGTGCCCGACGACATCAAGGCCAAGGTCGCAGCCGGCTTCAACGACAGCGCGCTCCGGCAGCGCGAGGCCGTGACCCGGCTCAACGACGACCTCGTCGCTTCATTGAAACAAAAAGGCATCACCTTCAACGATACGGAGCCGGCACTATTCCGCGAGGTCTTGAGGAAGGCGGGCTTCTACGCGGAATGGAAGGCAAAACACGGCGAAGAGGCGTGGAGCCTGTTGGAAAGGTCCGTCGGACACCTCGGCTGACGTTGTCGTTATCGTCGTTCGAAATGAGCCGAGGTTTTGATCGTCCTGCCACCGTGCGGCACGCGCTTATCGTCTCATCATGCGGTGAGCTTCGCCGTTGCTCGCAGTCCCCACAAAAGCAGCAGCGCTGCGGCGATGATGGCAAGGCCTATCGTCATGAAGCCTGCCGTGACGAGCGCTTCCTGCCACGGTGAGGCACTGTGTCCGGCAGCTGTGACTGGAGATAAAGCCGCTGTTCCGAGAAATGCGGCTGTCGTCGTCACGGCCCAATTGCCGTAGGTTCCGCCGAGCAAGGCCCAATACGCGACCGCCGTTGCGCGGACCGGGAGCCTTACCTCCGTCCAGATGGCGCCGACCGCGAGCAGGAAAATCCCGTTCATGACTCCCTCCAGATGAGCCGCCAGCGCCATCCGCACATTCGCAAAGTGTTGCTCGGCAAGCCCGGTGAGAAGTCCAATCAAGAACAAAGCCATTCCGTGGAAGAGAAGTCGCCGCCGGTGTTCCATTTGCCCCTGCTCCGTCGATGGATATGCCCCTCGATCCTATTGGCGGGGATGCCGGCCGGCAGCTGCCGAACCGACATTGGGGCTGCGACTTGATGTCTCCTCGGCGGCGCGTGACCCAATCCGGACGGCGCGCCGGTTTGTCAAATTGTCTGAATTTGCGAGTCATACATTGACAAAATGCCATTTTCTCAAGCGCTGCCGCGGGTTGTTTGGTCGTGACGACGTGTAAACACGTCGTTCCCAGCGTTGACCGAAGAAGTCGCGTTCATTCCCGAGAGGAGACCACATGGCCCGCAATATTCTGATCCTGGGAGCATCCTATGGATCCTTGCTCGGAACCAAGCTGCTGATGGCCGGCCATAACGTGACACTGGTCTGCCGCAGGAAAACCGCCGATCTCATCAATCGAGAGGGCACAGAGGTTCGCATCAAGCTGCGAGACGAGCCGTCGCACCGTTCGATCTTTTCGCGCAATCTGCCTGGAAAGCTGGACGCGGTGACGCCGGCGGATGTCGACGTTTCGCGTTACGACCTGGTTGGCCTTGCGATGCAGGAGCCGCAATACACCAACCACACGATCCGCGTACTGATGATCAAGATCGCCGCGGCGAAGCTGCCTTGCCTTTCGATCATGAACATGCCGCCGCTGCCGTATCTCAAACGGATACCCTCGCTTGCGGAAATGGATCTCGAGGAGGCCTACACCAATGCTTCGGTCTGGGAGCGCTTCGAACCCGGGCTGGTGTCGCTCTGCTCGCCCGACCCGCAGGCGTTTCGTCCGCCGGAAGAGGCCGCGAATGTTCTGCACGTCGGCCTCGCCACAAATTTCAAGGCAGCCGCATTCGCGGACGAAGCGCACAATAAAGTCCTTCGCGAGCTGGAAGCCGACATCGATGCGGTAAAGCTGGATGGCCAGGATGTGCCGGTGAAGCTCAAAGTCTTCGATTCGCCGTTTGTCCCGCTGGCGAAATGGTCGATGCTGCTGACCGGAAACTACCGTTGCATCACGCTGCAGGAACCGCAGTCGATCCGCGACGCCGTGCATGGCGATCTCAAACTCTCGCAGTCGATCTACGAGCATGTCGATGCGCTCGCCCGCCGTCTCGGCGCCGATCCGAGCGATCAGGTGCCGTTCGAGAAGTATGCCAAGGCAGCCGAGAGCCTTCTCAAGCCTTCATCCGCGGCGCGCGCGGTCGCCGCCGGCGCGCCCTTTATCGAACGCGTCGACCTGCTCGTGAAATTGATTTCGCACCAGCTCGGAACGCGGAGCGCGGAGATCGATCGAACGGTTCAGATTGTCGATCAAAAGCTCAACGAGAAAATCGTCGAGGGCGGGTCCGGCGGACTGTGACTTTGTAGATTTCGTCGACCAGTCTTTCGTCCATGGAGCTTGACCCCCGTGCGGCTTCTCGGCGCGTCTCCTCCCCGCATCAGCCTACGGATACGCCCGCTTTTGCGCGGCTTATTCCGAGCGTTAGGATCCGATGCAGCAGCTTTGGGTAATCAAGCCCGTCACGCCGGGCCGCGGTCGCGAACTCCTGGCTCTTGGCAATTTCCGGATTGGGGTTGGCCTCGATGAAATACAGCGTGTCGTCGGCAGAGAGGCGAAAGTCGATGCGCGCATATCCGTCGAGCCCCAGTGTTTTATAGATGCGTTTCGCCGTTCGCTGGATACGGGCGCGAAGTTCGGGCGCAAGGCTCTTGGCTGGTCCATCGACGATTCCGACGCGCTCCTGATAATCGGTATCGTGTTTGACCTTCTCGGTCGCGATGGCCTGGCCGCCCATGGTGCCGAACTTCAATTCCCAGACCGGCAGCACTTGCAGGCGGTTGTTGCCGAGCACACCGACATAGAGCTCGCGTCCCTCGATATATTGCTCGGCGATCGCTGCAGTCCCGACCCGCTCGTGGATGAAGGCGACGCGCTCTACAAGCTTCTCGTCGGTATCGACGATGGATGCCTGCGAGATACCCCGCGATCCATCCTCGTTCAGGCTCTTGACGATCAGTGGCAGCGCAAGGCGCGCCGGGCGCTTGACCTTGCGGCGCATCGGGAACACGGCAAAGGCCGGCACCGCGATCCGGCGATGATGCACCAGTGTCTTGGACAGATCCTTGCCGCGCGCCAGGATCAGGCCACGCGGGTTGCACCCGGTATAGGGGATCTTCATCAACTCGAGAAAACTCGGGATGTGCTGATCGTATACCGGCTCATGGTGAAACTGCTCCAGCATGTTGAATACCACATGGGGCTTGAAGCCGTCGATCTCGTCGCGCACCGGCTTGATTTCTTCCTGCACACCGAGCGGACGCACATCATGACCGACGGCGCGCAAGGTGCTGACGACGTCGTATTCCGTTTTCCATTCATTGATTTCCCGCGCGGTGTATCCGTCGGTGGAGTCCGGAGGCATGAAGTCGGGATGCATCAGAACCAGCACGCGCAAACGTTTCATAGCGCAATCCACTTTCGCCGCGACGGACCGAACAACGCGTGCATGGTCTTGGCGGTCAACAGGACGATGAAGTCGGTCAGAAGCTTCCGCTCGGAGCCGACGACGCGCAAATCGAGCTCACGGCACCGCAAGATCATATCGTCAAGTACGGCATCGAGCGTCAATTGGTTTTCGCCGGTCCAGCGCGCGATCAGCTGCCGGATGTGGGCGCGGTGGCGCCGGATGAAGGATGAAGCCGGTTGCCCCCGGCGATGCCTCGGATCGGCGGAAAACAACCGCGAGAGGTCGCGGTCGTACGTTTTCGGCGCCTTGAAGGCATAGAACTCCTGCTTTTTCTGGTAGTGCTCGGCGAGCGTCTGGCCAAGTTCGTGCAGGGGATCGACACGCTCCCGCGTCGCGACCACGAGCCGTTTGCCGGCGATCTCTCCCATCAGCTCGTCGACATATTCGAGTTTCTTCAGCGCCGGCCAGCCGGCATAGCGTGTCCGCCAGTTCGAACGCGGCCGCAGCCACACCGCGAAGGTTTCGGCGAAATCCTCGTCCGGATGGCTCTGCGCGTACCACAGCCGAAGATGCTGGACGTATTGCCGGCTGGCCGGATTGGGCCGGTAATAGCGCGGGTAGTGCTTCGAGGACCGGCCGAACAACTGCTGCCAGCGTCGGCGGCGCTGCAATTGATAACCGTGCTGAATGGCATGGCCCGCCTCATGACGGAGGATGGCCATGCACTCGGACCAGGTGCCGCCCTCGACGTCCAGCATCATTTTCTTCTCGAGCTTCATCAGGCGTGGATGGGCGAGATAAAACGGAATCGCGATGCCGGGCACATCTCCGGGGCTGAACCATTCGCTCGAAATCCAGGCGTGCGGCCGCAGCCAGATGCCCCGCTCTTCGAGCTCTTCATAGAGGGCGTGGAGACAATCCTCGAGCCAGGTGCCTTCGACCGTAACCCGCAGGCTACTGAGGCGGCGCTTGAGCAACTGCTCATCCGATAGCTTTTCCCAGGCGTATTTCTTCCGGCGGGGCATTGTGCGTCTGAGGGTTAAAACAACTCGGTGTTCATCGTGTCATAGGACGACGCCGGCAACAACCCGGGTGGGACCGGGCGTATCGAAACGCGTACGCGCGTATCAGTTGGATACGGTAGAACGGATGACATCATATCAAGGCTTCATGCGGCGAGGCCACAGGATTGACGCGAGCTAGCCGCTCGCCTTAAGGTTGGGTGGCGAGTTAGCGGCGCCAGGAACGACCGTGGCCGGTATCGATCTGGGCCATCAGCGCATCTGGAGGACAGGCAATCACGTCATTGACCTGCCGCAAGATCTCGCAAGTGATTTCTCTGGGAGGGAGGGGCACTGCGTGAAAGTCATATTGTTCGCAATACCGCTGTTCATGGCCACCATTCTTATCGAGGCAGCGATCGCGTGGCGGATGGGGAGGCGCGACGTCTATGACGTGCCCGATGCCATCACCAGCATGCACCACGGCGTGCTGAGCCAGGTCATCGGCGGCTTCGCCAAGATCATCCACATCGCCCTATATATCGCGGTCTACCAGTGGTTCCACCTTACCGAATGGAAAAGCGACAGTATTCTGGCTTGGGTCGCAGCGCTGCTGCTCTATGATTTCTCGCACTACTGGTACCACCGCTTCAGCCACGAGATTCCCGTGCTCTGGGGCAGCCACGTAGTGCACCACTCGTCGGAATATTTCAATCTTTCAACCGCGCTACGCCAGCCCGCGACCGCCACCCTGATCACCTGGATCTTCCACCTGCCGATGGCTGTGTTGGGCGTGCCGCCGGTCATGTACCTGGTCGTCGGGCTGGTCGATCTGTTGTATCAGTATTGGGTCCACACCGAACTGGTCGGCCGGCTGGGCGTGCTCGACCGTATTCTGGTCACGCCGTCCAATCATCGCGTGCATCACGGTCAGAACGACTATTGCATCGACAGGAACTACGGCGGGATCTTCGTCATCTGGGACCGGATGTTCGGCACCTTCGTCGACGAACGTGAGGGCGAGAAGATCAGCTACGGCATTCGCAAGCCGCTGCGGAGCCTGAATCCGGTCTGGGGCAATCTTCAAGTTTACGCCGATCTCGTCCGGCAATCACGCGCGGCCAGCGGCATTGCGGCCAAGCTCGCGGTCTGGTTCGGAAGGCTGCAAGAACCTGAGCGGATCGACGCATCCACGATACGTCGCTACGATCCTCACACGCCGCGGCCGGTCGCGGCATATGGCGTCGTCCAGTACACGGTGACGATGCTGATGCTGGTGCATTTTCTCGCCGTGTTCGAAGCCTCTCCGCCGGCGGCTTCCGCTGCATATGCCGCAGTCATCCTGTTCTCCTGCGTAACCATCGGGGGCGTCATGGAAGGAAGCCGAACCGCCTTCGCCGCCGAGGCAGTGCGGCTTGCCGCAATCGCTCTCGCCTTCGCCGGATTGCCGGACTGGTTCGCTCTGCCGCTGCCAACCGCGATCCGCATCGCCGCGGTTGTGAGCATCGCTGCCGCCGGCGTTTGGCTGTTCGCGCTTCGCCGCGAGCGCGGCGGCGCCCCCGCAACGGCTTGATCGACCGCGCAGCGCGGCTCAGACAGAGCCGCCTCCACCGCACGCGGCAGGCGGCCCGCGAGGCCAACTCGAAAGGCAACAAGTCATTGGATGCCATGCGTCGGCTGATTTGCCCGACGGGCAAACTTGCCACCTCCCTGTCCAGCCCCTTCCGCAAAAAGATTCCACTTTCGCCGTCGGGCAAATCAGCTTTAGAAGCCCGCCCGTTCCGCGCCACCAAAGAGGGGCGTATCGCGATCGTCACGACACGTGGGCAGCGGGATGCGGTGGACGCTTGTCGCGCAAAAGACGAACGCGCAACAGCGGACGGCGAAGTCGTGTGGTCCTGATATCTCGACGCTGATATCAACTCGGTAGCGATGCTCGCGCATCGCGACCGGGGATGGTGACAAGAAAGCCCGATCACCAGGGAGAGCGCGAAGCAAGCCGTTAAAACCATTCGTGTGCGGGAATGCCGGGTTTGTCCGGCGCGACCGTGGTGACTAACTCGCGTGTTTTCTATTTTACACGCGAGGCTGCGGGTGCGTTGGCATCCGGCATTCCCGCGCGCCCTCTTCTTCAAAGGGCCAACGGATCATGCACGGCTCGGGTGCGTCAGCGCCGCGAGAACAGACTCGTCTGACTTGATTGGCCCCGCGCAATTGCTGCTATGATACGGCCAACCGACAAAGGGAGGACCTCATGAGCTGGCAACCTTCGCACGATCCCGTCCTCGGCGATCCCACGTCCTGCGATGCGCTGGAACTCGTCATCGTGCCGCGTACCCGCGACCTCGGCGATGGATTTGAGGTGCGCCGCGCGCTGCCGCACGGCAAGCGGCAGATGGTCGGCCCATTCATCTTTTTCGATCACTTCGGCCCGGTGCAGTTCGTATCGGGCAAGGGCATGGATGTCCGTCCGCATCCGCATATCGGACTTGCCACCGTCACTTATCTGTTCGACGGCAGCATCATGCACCGCGACAGCGAGGGCAACGTCCTCGAAATCGAGCCCGGCGCCATGAACCTGATGACGGCCGGCCGCGGCATCGCCCATTCGGAGCGCACGCCGGACCTGCAGCGCCAGAACGGCCAGAAGATGCTGGGCCTGCAAAGCTGGATCGCGCTGCCAGCAGGTAAGGAAGAAATCGATCCGACCTTCCAGCATTATGCATCGACCGACTTGCCCGTGGTCACCGACGGCGGCATCTCTGCGCGGATCATTGCCGGCAGCAGCTTCGGCGCTGCATCGCCGGTCGCGATGGTCTCGCCCTGGTTCTATGTCGAGGTGACGGCACGAGAGGGCACCAGCGTACCGCTCGATGCCGACCACGAAGAACGCGCCATCTATCTCGTCGACGGCGAGGTCGAGATCGCCAATGAGCGTTACGAAGGCCCGCGCCTTCTGGTGTTTCGCCCTGGCGACCGCATCACCGTGAAAACGCTAAAGCCGACCCGCATGATGTTTCTCGGTGGAGATGCTCTCGAAGGCCCGCGCCACATCTGGTGGAATTTCGTCTCCTCCAGTAAAGAGCGGATCGAGCAAGCCAAGCAGGACTGGAAGTCCGGCCGCTTTGCGCCCGTTCCCAACGAACACGAGTTCATTCCGCTGCCGGAGTGAACGATTGGCCCGATTTTCCCTTGCGCCACGCAGCGGCGACCGCTTTCGAAAGTACGAGACATGACCGCCATGCTTGCGAGCGACCTTCCTCTCCCACGGATCGGGCGGGGCAAAGTTCGCGACATCTACGCCGTCGGCGACGATCGCGTGCTGCTGTTGACCACCGATCGCATCTCGGCCTTCGACATCGTGATGGCCGAGACCATTCCGATGAAAGGCGCGGTGCTGACCCAGATCAGCGCCTGGTGGTTCAGGCAGCTCGAAGCTACGGTGCCACATCACATGATCAGCGCCGATGCCGACACCATCATCCGCGAGGTGCCGGCGCTGCGAGATCACCGCGCTTCGCTGCTCGGCCGCGCCATGCTGTGCAAGCGCACCAAGGTGTTTCCGATCGAATGCGTGATCCGCGGCTATCTCTCGGGCTCGGCCTGGAAGGAATATGCCAGCCACGGCACGCTCGCCGGCGAGACGCTCGCCCCGGGCCTTCTGGAAAGCGGCAAACTTGAGCCTGCGATCTTCAGCCCGGCCACCAAGGCCGAAACCGGTCACGACGAAAATATCACGGTGAGCCGGATGCGGGAAATCGTGGGCGCGGAGGTGACGCAAACGCTCGAAAGCATGACGCGGTCGATCTACGCGCTCGGCGAAAAAACCAGCCGCGAGCACGGCATCATCATCGCCGACACCAAGTTTGAATTCGGCCGCGGTGCCGATGGCCGGATCATCCTGATCGACGAGGTCATGACCCCCGACAGCTCGCGGTTCTGGGCGGTTGACGCTTACAGACCGGGCCAGCCGCAGCCGAGTTTCGACAAGCAGCCGCTGCGCGACTATCTCGAGGCCGAGCGCCGCGCCGGCCGCTGGAACGGCGAAGCCCCGCCACCGCCGCTACCGGCGAGCGTCGTGGATGCCACCAGCAAGCGCTACCTCGAAGCCTATCGCCGCGTCACCGGCGGCGATCTCAGGATATAGCGTGATGGGGATGACCGCGTGAGCATTCCGTCGAGCGGTCTTGGGCCGAGGCTGCCGCTGCGCGTGGTGATGAAGGATATTCTTGGGGGCGCCGCAGCCAGTGTCCTCACCGTCAGTTTTGGGCTGTCCTACGCCCTGTTGATCTTCGGCGGGCCGCTTTCGCCCTATCTGTCCTACGGCGTCGCCGCGACCTTCATTGCATCCGCCATCCTCGCCGCCGTGATCGGTGTCGGCAGCTCGCTGCCGTTTGCGATTGCAGGGCCCGATAGCTCTACCGCCGCCATGACGGGCATTCTCGCCTCTTCGGTGGTCGAGCGCATGCTCGCGACCGACCCGTCCGCGCCGGTGCTTCCTGCTGTCCTGATCACGCTCGCCATGACGACGGTCCTGACCGGCGTCGTGCTGTGCTGTTTCGGAATGACGCGCATGGGCCGTGCGATCCGCTATGTGCCGTATCCGGTGGTCGGCGGCTTTCTGGCTGCCACCGGCTGTCTCATCCTTCTCGGCGCGGTGCGCGTCATCACCGGGCATTCCTTGCACTTTGACACCCTCGGCCAATTCGTCGATCTCCTCGCTCTTTCCAAACTCGGCGCGGCCTGCGCCATGGCGCTCGTGCTCTACATGACATGGCACCGCTCCCGCTCGTCGTTCGGTCTGCCGGCCATCCTGATCGGAGGCGTCGTTGCGGCGCATATCGTGTTTTGGCTCGCAGGCCTGTCGTCCGCGGGCGCCCAGGCTGCGGGCTGGACGTTTGAGCCACCACCGAACGTGACGTTCATGCTGCCATGGAGCGTTGAGGGCCTCACCCATTATCCCTGGACAATTCTGGCGGAGCTTTCGGGCAATCTAATCGCGGTGATCTTCGTCACCGCCTCCTCTACGCTGTTCAACACCACCGGCGTCGAGGTCGCGACCAATCGCGAGGCCAATCTGGAGCGCGAGCTCAACGTCACCGGCATCGCCAACATCCTTACCGGCGCCTTCGGCGGCTATACCGGCTGCATCTCGATCAGCCGCACCATCCTCAACTTCAATGGCGGCGGCACCGGCCCGCTGGCGGGGCTGACGGTTGCGGCGATTTCGCTGCTGATGCTGATCTTTGCACCGGCACTGCTCGGTTACATGCCCAAATTCGTGCTCGGCGGCCTGCTGATCTATCTCGGCGCCGACCAGCTCCACAAATGGACCATTCAATCGCGGCGGCGGCTTTCACCGACCGATTATCTGTCGCTGCTCGCAATCGTCGTCATCATTGTTGGATGGGGCTTTATTGCCGGCATTTTGATCGGCGTCGTGATCGGCTGTGCGACGTTTGCCTTGAGCGCATCGCGTATCGATTCCATCAAATTCTCATTCGACGGTTCCGAGTACCGAAGCTCGCTCGATCGTTCCAGTGAGCAGCTTGCGGTGCTATCGGCGCATGGCGGATCGATCCAGGGGCTGAACCTGCAAAGCTATCTGTTCTTCGGTTCGGCTAACCGCCTCTACCAGCACGTCAAGGCGCTGCTGGCTCGGCACCCGGAATGCCGGTTTCTGATGTTCGATTTCAAACTCGTGACCGGCATCGATTCTTCCGCGGCCTACAGTTTCGCGCAGATCAAGCGCGCTGCCCAGGACCGCGGCATCAAGCTGGTCCTGGTTCACTTGCAGGCCGTCACGGAAAAGGCGTTGCGCTCGAGCGAGTTCATCTCGCGCGACGTCAACGTCATGCCCGAGCTCGACCATGCGCTGGAGTGGTGCGAAAACGAAATCATTGCCCAGCACGAGGGCCGCGGCGACGAAGAAGCCTCCTTGCGAGACTGGTTTGTGCGCATTCTCGGAAGTGAGGAAGAAGCGGCGGAACTGATTCATCGCTGCGAACGCCTGGAGGTCGATGCCGGCGAGGTGATCGTGCGCGGCGGCGATGCGGCCGACTCCATGCACTTCATTCTCGACGGGCGCGTCGGCGTCATGATTCCGACCGGCGATGGCGAACTGACGCGGGTACGAAGTCTCGGCCGCTACACGACCATCGGGGAAATGGGCCTTGTGGCGCGCACGCCCCGCAACGCCACCATCCAGGCCGAAATCGCCAGCATTCTTTATGTCCTGAGCGCCCATCAGTTCGAGGCGATCAAGACCGACAATCCCACCCTCAGCCAAAAATTGCTCACATTTTTCGTGCTGGTCATGGCCGAGCGGCTGACTTTCGCCAACCGGCTGATCGGCGTGCTCAGGCGGTAATGCAGCGGAAGCCGCGAGGAGTACGTTGAGAAGACGGCCGTGGCGGCCTATGATTGCCGCAAGCGTCCGGCTTCAATTCGACGGTTGAACGGGGACATCCATGCGCCAATTTCTGTTTGCTGCGATCGTGACCATCGCGGGCTGCTCGCCATCCGCCGCGCAAGACGAAACCGACCAGAAATTCGGCAAGGTCCACTTCGCGACAACCTGCAATGAGGTTGCGCAGCGGCGGTTCGACCGTGCGATGCGCTATCAGCATTCGTTCTGGTATGCGGAGTCCAAGGAAATCTACGAAGAGGCGATCAAGGCCGACGGCGAATGCGCCATCGCTTATTGGGGTGTCGCGCTTTCGCTGTTGGGCAACCCGCATGGCGCAATCCCCGCGCCCAACCTGCCGCCCGGGCTTGCCGCGATCGAGAAGGCCAGGTCGGTCGGCGCAAAAAGCGAGCGCGAACGCGATTACATCGATTCGCTGTCGGTGATGTATGTCGACTACGACAAAATTCCGCAGCAGGCGCGCGTGCAGAGCTACCTGAAGAAAATGGAAGCGCTTGCCGCGAAATACCCCGACGATGACGAAGCGCAGATCTTCTATGCCATCACGCTGAACGTGTCGGCGTCACCCGCCGACAAGACCTACGCCAATCAGCTCAAGGGCGCGGCCATTCTGGAGCCGATCTGGCAACGGCAGCCGCAGCATCCCGGCGTCGCTCACTATCTGATCCATCTCTATGATTATCCGGCGATTGCCGACAAGGGTCTCCCGGCGGCATTGCGCTACGCCAAGATCGCGCCGAACGCGCCGCATGCCCAGCACATGCCGTCACATATTTTCACCCGCGTCGGCTACTGGAAGGAATCGATCGCGGCGAACCTTGCGTCGGTCGACGCCGCCAAGGCGCATGACGAACGGGGTGAGCAGCTGCATGCCGAAGACTATATGGTCTACGCCTATTTGCAGCTCGCCCAGGACGACAATGCGCGCAAGACGATTGAAACTATAGCGGCCACAACAGCGGATCCGGACTCTTTCGGTGGGGCATTCTCGCGCGCCGCCGCGCCGGCCCGCTACGTCGTCGAGCGCGGCGACTGGAAAGGGGCGGCCAACCTCGATATCAAGCCTAACAAGTTTCCGCAGGTGATGGCGATTTCCCATTTCGCCCGTGCGCTCGGCGCGGCACGCTCCGGCGACGTCGCCGCCGCACGCGCCGAGGACGCCAAGCTTGTCGAAATTCGCGACCGCCTGCGCGAGGCGAAAACCGATTATTGGGCTGTGCAGGTCGATGTCGAGGCGCAGGTCGCCAACGCCTGGATTCTCTATGCCGACGGCAAATACGACGAGGCGCTGAAAGCGATGGCTGCCGCCGCCGACGCCGAAGACAGAACCGAAAAGGCGCCGGTCACGCCCGGGCCGATCGTGCCGGCGCGCGAACTTTATGGCTTCATGCTGCTCGATCGCGGCCAGGCAAAGGAAGCGCTGGCGGCGTTCGAAGCCACCAAGGCGAAGGAGCCGAACCGCTTCAACGGTTATGCCGGCGCGGCGCAAGCGGCGCAGGCGCTCGGCGACTCGGCCACGGCGAAAGCGAATTATGAAAAGCTGATCGCACTCACCGCAGGTTCCAATTCCGATCGGCCCGCGCTCGCGGCGGCGCGAGCGTTCGTCGCGAGTAACTGAATATGGTTCGAGGCCGAAGCGCCATTGTTGCGGGAGTTCTGGGGCTCACGGTCGGCGCGCTTGCCGGGCTGTCGGCGTTTTTTGCCTGGCCGATGCTGGTTCAGAGCAAGGCGTTGACGCCGCCGAGCCATCCGAAATTTGCGGAAGTGCGCTGGCCGTTTCCGACCGACGAGTGGGGCGAAGGCAAGGCTTTTCGCTGTCTGGCGACGGATTGCGGCGCTGAAGTCAACGTCTACATCCGCGCCAAGATCGGCTTTTGCAATTGCCTGACCGGCGTCTCCGACGACAACGAACTCGACCGCCTCAGCGACTTTAATTTGATGGGCGGCAAGCCTGCTGTGCTGGGCGCAGGCCATGAAATCAAGATCGCCTGGATGAAGGGCCGCAGCCGCGCCTATGCGGTGAGCGAGCCCTATCGCGCGCCGGGCTCGGTGCTCGCGATTGCCTTCAACGACCGCTGCGACGCGATTGTCGCGACCGCAACCGTTGCACACGATCGGCCCGCAACGTTGGAGCCCAGCGTCATCGGCCTGCTCAATAGCGAGGCCGTCGTGCACTGGGCTGAAGTAACGCTGGGGCTCTAGCGTACCAGCGACTCAGATATATCGCGATGATGGGAACGTCAGATGCCCGCCATCATCACATATTTGATCTCGACATATTCTTCCATGCCGTGATGCGAGCCTTCGCGCCCCAAGCCGCTTTCCTTGACGCCGCCGAACGGCGCGACTTCGGTGGTGATCAGCCCGGTATTGACGCCGACCATGCCCGACTCCAGCGCTTCGGCAACCCGCCAGACCCGCCCGAGGTCGCGGGAATAGAAATAAGAGGCGAGACCGAACGGCGAATTGTTGCACATCGCGATTACGTCGGCCTCGTCCTTGAAGCGAAACACCGGCGCCAGCGGCCCGAAGGTTTCCTCGTGCGCCACCAGCGCGTCGGGCGCGACATTCGAGAGCACGGTGGGCTCGAAGAAAGTGCCGCCGAGCGCGTGGCGTTTTCCGCCGGTAACGATCTTGGCGCCACCCTTGACCGCGTCCGCGATATGCTTTTCGACCTTGTCGACCGCCTCCATGTTGATCAGCGGGCCCTGCACGACCCCCTGCTCGGTGCCGTCGCCGATCTTCATCGCCGCGACCTTCTTCGAAAGCTTCTCGACAAACTGATCGTAGATCTTGTCCTGGGCGTAGATGCGGTTGGCGCAGACGCAGGTCTGGCCCATGTTGCGGTATTTCGAGACCATCGCACCCTCGACCGCGGCATCGATATCGGCGTCATCGAACACCACGAACGGCGCATTGCCGCCGAGCTCGAGCCCGAGTTTTTTCACTCCGACCGCGGCCTGCTGATAGAGAATCTTGCCGACTTCGGTCGAGCCGGTGAAGCCGACGAAGCGCACGGCGGGATGTTCGCACAGAACCTTGCCGATTGCCGACGAATTGCCGGTGAGGATATTGAACACGCCCTTCGGCACGCCTGCCTTCTCGGCGAGGGCCACCAGCGCCAATGCGGTCAGCGGGGTTTCGTTGGCCGGCTTCAGCACCACCGTGCAGCCCGCAGCCAATGCCGGCGAAACCTTGCGGGTGATCATCGAGCAGGGGAAATTCCACGGCGTGATCGCGCCGCAAACTCCGATCGGCTGCTTGATCGCCAACAGCCGCGCGTCCGGCCGCTGCGTCGGAATGGTTTCGCCATAGACGCGCCGCGCTTCCTCCGCGAAGAACTCGACATAGGCGCCGCCGATGTCGACTTCGCCCAACGCCTCGGACAAGGGCTTGCCCTGCTCCGACGTCAGGATCAGCGCGAGGTCTTCACGGTTGGCGACAATCAAATCGAACCATTTGCGCAGGATGTTGGAGCGCTGCTTGGCGGTGAATTTGGCCCAGGCCGGAAATGCCCGCTCGGCGGCTTGCACCGCCTGGGTCGCTTCCGCCGTGCTCATCTTCGGCACCTTCGCAAGCTCGACGCTGTTGACCGGATTGGTCACGGGCGTAGCCGGCGTGCCGACCCAGGCGCCGTCGATGTAGCACTGCTCGCGCAACAGCGAGGCGTCCTTCAGACGATCCCGCAAGCTCGAGATGGCGGAGTGCGAAGCGCGGGCGGCAGCGGTCGGGGTCATGGCGTCGCTCCTGAATTCTTTTGATGTTAGGCCTTATATAGGCCGAAACCGGCCATGATGCATCGCCCATACCGAAGCAGGCGGCATCAAACAAATTTGCAAGGCGAGGATTTGCAAGACGAGGCGAGAACGGAAATGGCCGACAGGCTTCCCGGCACAAACAGCCTGCAATCAGGCGGCACCGCTCAAATAGGTTTCGCGCCTTCCGATCATACGATCGGCGGCGGCCTTGGCGTCGGCCTTCGACGAGGTCGCGCAGGTACGATATTCGAGATCGGGGGTTCCCGCGGCGGCGCGGCGGCTAAACCAGGATTTGGAAACCGCAGGCAAAAGCGCCAGCGCCTGCGCGACATTATCGACCGCATCAAACGAGTGCAGCGCACCGGTGGAAGCGAAGCGAACTTCGTAAATGCCGGGCGATATCGGCGCTTCGAGGTTTTCGCCGCGCCCCGGCCGTGGATACCGCTTCCATTCGCTCCAGGTCGAAATCATCACAATTCCCCTCGGCGACGAGCCGCCAATCCATCAATTGATCGGAGCGGCCGCCAAACGCAATATCCAGGCCGCGCTTCTGCTTTGATTTAAACGCAATACCGTAATGCAGAGGGCGAAGTGTGGCACGGGCCAGCAGCCGCCATCAATTGGGAACCTGCCCAGGATGCGGCCGGATACGTCAAAAATTATGGCGCATTGTGTCAAAAGCGGCTTCGTCCACAGCCTCACTGGGGAGAGGTGTCAGACGGGCAGGCCGTTGCGCTGCGCCAGTTCCTTCAACGAGACTTGTGGGCGTGCGCCGATGTGTTGGATGACTTCCGCCGCAGCGAGCCCGCCCAGCTTTCCGGCATTCTCGTGGCCAGCGCCGCGAGAAAGACCGAACAGGAAGCCCGCCGCGAACAGATCGCCCGCCCCCGTAGTATCGACCACTTTGTTGACCGGGAATGCCGGTACCGTGGTGACACCGGTGCTTGAAACGACGACGCAGCCCTTCTCACTTCGCGTTACCACCGCAAGACCGATGTCACTGCGCAATTGCTTCAGCCCGGTTTCGAAATCCGACGCTTGATAGAGCGAATGCAGTTCGGCCTCGTTGGCGAAGACCAGATCGACCGTGCCGTTACGCATAAGCCCGAGAAATTCATCCCGATAGCGGCCGACACAAAATGCATCGGACAAGGTCAGCGCGACCTGACGGCGCGCCTGATGCGCGATCGTCGCCGCCTTCACAAAGGCTTCCTTGGCGCTTTTGGGATCCCAGAGATAGCCTTCGAGATAAAGGATCGCAGAAGCGGCGACCTGATCGGCATCGATATCGGCTGGCATCAATTCCTGCGCCGCACCGAGATAGGTGTTCATGGTGCGCTCGCCGTCGGGCGTCACCAGAATATACGAGCAGCCGGTGGCCGGACCACCGCCGGCGGGCTTGGTCTCGAAGCTGACGCCGGCGTCGCGGATGTCATGCGTGTACAGGCGGCCGACCTCGTCGTCCCGGACCTTGCCGACATAAGCGGCGCGAGCCCCGAGGCTGGCGATGCCGACGATGGTGTTGGCCGCCGATCCACCCGACATCTTGGTCGCCGGCCCCATGTCGCGATAGATCGCACCCGCGCGCTCCTCGTCGATCAGCGACATGCTGCCCTTGGCCATGCCGTGGCGGCTCAAAAAGCCTTCGTCGGTCTGCACCAGCACGTCGAAAATGGCATTGCCGATTCCGAGCACATCGTATTTCGCTGCGGTCATGTATCTGTCCTGACGAGGCGTTTGAGGCGGTTAGCGGGTGGTAGCCGCCTATCACGACCGGCGCGGGCGAGGCAAACGCAAATCCATCCCTCTGCTATAGAGGAAGCCATGATTTGCTCGTTTCTCACGGTTTCGACGGGAACGCTGACCTCGCGGCTGCTCGGTTTCGCACGCGACGCGATGGTCGCGGGCTTGCTCGGCGCGAGCCCCGTGGCCGATGCGTTCCTGGTGGCGTTTCAGCTTGTCAACGTGGCGCGGCGGCTGTTGACCGAAGGCGCGCTGAACAATGCGCTGGTGCCGATCTGGTTTTCGGTAATGGAAGCGCGAGGCCCCGCTGCTGCCGCGGCCTTCGCCGGCCGCGTACTGGGAACGATCAGTACGGCGCTGATCGCGGCGACGGCGATCGCCGGCATTCTGATGCCATGGATCATCACGGCATTGGCGCCCGGCTTTGCCGGCGAAGAGACGTTGCATCTAGCGGTTAGCGATGCTCGCCTGATGCTGCCGTATCTCGCTTTCGCAGGACCCGCGACGGTGACGATGGCGCTGTTGAACGCGCAAGGCCGCTTTGGATTGACGGCCTTCGCGCCGCTCATGTTCAACGGCACCCTGATCGCCGTGATGACCGTCCTGATCGTCAGGCGAGGCGATGCTGCAGATGCCGCTTTTGCGATTGCCGCCACGGTCGGCATCGCCGGGCTCTTGCAATTGCTGATCTTGATCCTGCGATCGCGCGATCGCCCCTTCGCTACACCGTTGCGCGTGACATTCGATTCCGACATGCGCGGCTTTCTGGCCAAAGCCGTTCCCGGAATGGTCGCAGGCGCCGGGCCGCAATTGCTGATCGTGGCCGGCGCCATCGTCGCATCAAGCTCGCCGTCTGCGGTGTCATGGCTCTATTTCGCCAACCGCCTGATCGAACTGCCGCTCGGCATCGTCGGCGTTGCCGTCGGCGCGGTGCTCGTGCCCGAACTCGCGCGCGCGGTGCATGGCAAGGATTCGACCGCAGCGACGCAGGCGCAATCGCGCGGCCTGGAACTGGCCGTCGGGCTTGCACTGCCGGCGACACTCGGCTTGATGGCGCTAAGCGCGCCGGTCGTACAGCTGCTGTTCCAGCACGGCGCATTTACCGGGGCCGATACGCAAGGCACGTCACAAGCCCTGTTGTGGCTCGCGCTCGGTCTGCCGGCGCACGTGCTGATCAAGGCGTTGTCGCCTGCATTCTTTGCACGCGGCGATACGACCACCCCACTATGGGCCACCCTCAAGGGCCTTGCGGTGACCATTGCTCTGGCCGTCGTGCTTGGCCGGCTGTTCGACGTCCGAGGCATCGCCGCCGCGATTGCGCTCGGCGGCTGGAGCACCGCGTTTGACCTGATCCGCCGCGGCCTTGCCACCTTCGGCTTCTCGATCGAACCCATCGTGCGCCGACGGCTGTCACGCATCGTGGCGGCGGCACTCGCCATGGGAGTTCTGTTATGGCTGTCGGCGCCGTTTGTGCTGGCCTCAGGTGGAAGCGGATCCGGGCCAATACATTTTTTCCTGGTGGCGGCGCTGATAACAGCTGCAATGGCGGTTTACGGCCTGTGTCTCACCTTGTTTGGCGTCCTGCGCTGGGGTGACGCGATCCGCGCGATGCGCCAAAACGAGGCTTGAAAGCTTGCGCGGCTGAGACTTGCGTGGCAATGGACGGCGCGAGGCATCTTTCGGCCAACGGCCGGCGCAAACAATAGATAGCTTTTCGGAAAGCTGATCATGGCGATTGTTGAACGGGTTTTTTCAGGCGTGCAGCCGACCGGTAATTTGCATCTCGGCAATTACCTCGGTGCGATCGTCAATTTCGTGAAACTGCAGGAGACCCATAGCTGTCTCTATTGCGTCGTCGATTTGCATGCGATCACGCAAGGGATCGATGTCTGGGGCGGCCCGGCCGAGCTTGCACGCAACACGCGTGAAGTGACCGCCGCCTTCATTGCCGCCGGGATCGATCCAAAGAAGCACATCGTGTTCAACCAGAGCCAGGTCACCGGCCATGCCGAGCTTGCCTGGATATTCAATTGCGTCGCGCGGGTCGGCTGGCTTAACCGCATGACCCAGTTCAAGGAGAAGGCCGGCAAGGACCGCGAGAATGCTTCCGTGGGCCTTTACGATTATCCGGTGCTGATGGCGGCCGACATCCTTCTCTACCGCGCCACGCATGTGCCGGTCGGCGAAGACCAGAAGCAGCACCTCGAACTGTCGCGCGATATCGCGCAAAAGTTCAACAATGACTTCGGCGACTCCGTTCGCGGCCACGGCTTCAGCGATGGACTGTTCTTTCCGCAACCGGAGCCCTTGATCACGGGCCCTGCGACGCGGGTGATGTCGTTGCGCGACGGCACCAAGAAGATGTCGAAATCCGATCCGTCGGATTATTCGCGGATCAATCTCACCGACGATGCCGACACCATCGCGCAGAAGGTTCGCAAGGCAAAGACCGATCCCGAGCCGCTGCCGTCCGAAGAAAAAGGGCTGGAAAGCCGCCCCGAGGCCGACAACCTGGTTGGTATTTTTGCCGCGCTGTCTGGCCGCACCAAAGCCGACGTGCTCGGCGAGTTCGGCGGCGGACAATTCTCCAGCTTCAAGAATTCGCTGGTCGAACTCTGCGTCACAAAACTGTCGCCGATCGCCTCCGAAATGAAGCGGCTGGTCGCAGACCCCGGCCATGTCGATGCCATCCTGGTCGACGGCTCCGACCGGGCGCGGGCTATTGCCGACGAGACCATGAAGCTGACGCGTGATATCGTCGGCTTCATCCGCAAGCACTGATCGTTGTAAAATTTGTAAAGGAAATACCGCGACGCAACCTGGGTACGGCGGGTGAAGGTGCTCGGGATTTTATCCAGAGCGCCTGCGTCCAACCGCTTGTCGCGGATGGTCGCGCCATGGCAGCATGTGAGCGGAGCGGATTTGATATCCGCTACCCACTTAGTTTGCTTGTTGCAGCTTCGGGACATGCATGACCACCCAGCGACGCAGCTACGAGACGGGTCACAAGCCGAAATGTCTGGTCATCGTTGACGACACCGCGGAATGGGATCGCGCGGTTTACTATGCAAGCCGCTGGGCGATACGCGCCGGCGGCGGCGTGGTGATGCTTCGCATCATCGAGATCGAAGATCAGAATCAGCAATGGCTTGGGGTTGCCGACATTATGCGCGCCGAGGCCATTGAAAACGCCAATGCCACGCTGGATCGCGCCTCCGGCCGCGCCAACGGCATTGCTGCGATCACGCCCGAACGGGTGATCCGCGAGGGCGACCCGACCGAACAGGTGATCGATGTCATCGAACAGGATGTCGACATTGCGCTCTTGGTCCTGGCCGCCAATCCGGGCCCGGAGGGGCCAGGACCCATCATAACAATGATGGCCAATGCGGTCGGGACCTTCCCGATTCCCATCGTGATCGTTCCCGGCGACCTCAGTGATTTGGAAATCGACGCGCTTTCTTAAGGACTTAGGCGAGTTTCCGGCCGATTCCCGCTCTTGACCGTGCGTTACCCATCGCCATTTGATAGAGAGACCTCACACGCCAGCCTTTAACTGGCGATGCCGGAGACACTCATGTTTATCCAGACCGAAGCCACACCCAACCCCGCCACTTTGAAATTCATTCCGGGCCGCGCCGTGCTCGACGGCGGCACCATGGAATTTTCGAGCCGCGACGCCGCAAGCCGCTCGCCCTTGGCGGAAAAGCTATTCAGCGTGCCCGGCGTGACGAGCGTTTTTTACGGCTCGGACTTCGTCACGGTCACCAAGGATGACAGCGACTGGCAGCACCTCAAACCGGCAATCCTCGGCGCCATCATGGAGCACTACATGTCGGGCGCGCCACTGCTCGCCGAAGGCAGTGCGGGCAGCGATGAAGCGTCCGACGAGGCCGACGAATTTTTCAATGAAGCCGATGCCGAGACGGTCGACATGATCAAGGATCTGATCGAAACGCGGGTAAGGCCGGCGGTTGCAAACGACGGCGGCGACATCACCTTCCGCGGCTTCAAGGACGGCATCGTCTATCTCAATATGAAGGGCTCGTGCGCCGGCTGCCCCTCCTCCACCGCGACCTTGCAGCACGGCATCCAGAATTTGCTGCGGCACTTCGTGCCTGAAGTGACCGAAGTACGGCCGATATGAGAGAGGCGAATGGCGAATAGGGAACGGCGAACTGGTGACGATTCCGACAGCAAACCGAAAATAGCTGCCGATTCCACTTCGCTATTCGCTATTCGCAACTCCCCATTCGCAAACGCATGCTGATCCTCGCCATCGATACGGCGCTCGATGCGTGCGCCGCCGCGGTGCTCGACACCGAAGCCGGCAAATTGATCGCGTGGGAATCGCAATCCATGAAGCGCGGTCATGCCGAGGCATTGATGCCGCTGATCGGGCGCGTGATCGCCGCATCGGGAACAGCGTTCGCCGGCCTCGCGCGCATCGCCGTCACCACTGGCCCCGGCAGCTTTACCGGGCTCCGCGTCGGCCTGTCGGCGGCCCGCGGCATTGCGCTCGCCGCCAACATTCCCGTCGTCGGCGTCACGACGCTTGCAGCCTATGCTGCGCCTGTTGTGACCCAGAATGCTGAATATCCCGTCGTTTCCGCAATCGATGCCAGGCATGATCACGTCTATCTTCAGGTCGTCAGCGGAAATGGAAGCGCACTGGTGAGGCCGTGCGTTGCGCCGATGTCGGAGGCAGTCAACACGTGGCGCTTCGGCGCGCCGCATATCGTCGGCAATGCCGCCAATATGCTCGCCGAAAACTGGCCTTTGCACGCAGTTCCCCCCTTCAAGGCCGAGCCGCAAGCCGCACCTGATATCGCATGGGTCGGATGGCTCGGGGCCGCGGTCAGTCCGAACTCGGCGCCGGCGCGCCCCTTTTATCTGCGGGCTCCCGATGCCAAACCGGCGAAAGAGCAACTCGCAATCACAGCGCCGCCGGCCTCGCCATGAAGGCGTGGTTCTCCGGCTTGTGGGGCAATCAGCAGGCCGTGGTCGAACCTGCGACCTTGCGCGACGCAACCGCCCTCTGCCAGATCCATAGCGCCTCTTTTCATCGCGGCTGGGGCGAGAGTGAATTCGAAACCATGCTCACCGAGCGTAACACGCTGGTCCATCGCTTGAGAATGGGAAGGAAAACCATCGGCTTTTCGGTGTCGCGGATGGCCGCCGACGAGGCCGAGATCCTGTCGATCGCGGTGGCTGAATCCCATCGCGGCCGCGGGCTCTCCGGCAATCTGTTGCTGACCCACCTTGGCCACCTCGCCGGCAGGGGCATCCGGACGGTGTTTCTGGAAGTGGAGGAAAATAACCAGCCGGCGCGCAGGCTCTATCGCAGCGCCGGATTTAGCGTCGTTGGGCGCCGGGAAAGCTATTACCGGCAAAGCGGGGGAGAGGCGCTGGATGCGCTGTTGATGCGGCGCGACTTGTCGTGACATTCAGTGGTCCTTCGAATCTAACATTCGCATCCCATCGCGGCAGGCATTTTTGCGAATGTTAGATTCGAAGGACCACTGGGGAATGTAGATTTCGAGTGGAATTTTGGATTTGACATTCGCTTGACGAACAAGCGGCGACCTATGTAGCGAATGTCAAATCCACTCCACTAGCGATGGCAGAACGTGATATGGTGATCCACGAAAGCTATGAGTATCTCCTGGTGACGTCCGGAAAATGAGTTCGCTAAAGCCCAATCCCATGGCTTCCACGGCCGGTATCGAGGCACGTTGTGCCGCCACCGGCATGCGCATGACCGAACAGCGGCGTGTTATCGCTCGCGTACTGGCGGAAGCGGAAGACCATCCCGACGTCGAGGAACTGTACCGCCGCTGCGTCGCGGTTGACGACAAGATCTCGATTTCGACCGTCTATCGCACCGTCAAGCTGTTCGAAGACGCCGGCATCATCGAGCGGCATGACTTTCGCGAGGGCCGCGCCCGTTACGAACAGATGCGCGACAGCCACCACGATCACCTGATCAATCTGCGCGACGGCAAGGTGATCGAATTCACTTCCGAAGAGATCGAGAAATTACAGGCCGAGATCGCCCGCCAACTCGGTTATCGCCTGGTCGATCACCGGCTTGAACTCTATTGCGTGCCGCTGGACGACGACAAATCCTGAAAGCGCGGCTACGCCCTTTCGACCTCATATTTCGGTACATGAAGCTGCCACGCAAACTGCACATCAAGTCATATGGCTGCCAGATGAACGTCTACGATGCGCAACGCATGGTGGATACGCTGGCCGGCGAGGGCTTTGTCGAGACCGCGAGCGTGGATGATGCCGATCTCGTCATCCTCAACACCTGTCATATCCGCGAGAAGGCTTCAGAGAAGGTCTATTCCGAGCTCGGCCGCCTCCGCGCTGTGAAGGATGAGGCGGCGCGCCAGGGCAGGCGCATGAACATCGCGGTCGCAGGCTGCGTTGCGCAGGCCGAAGGCAGTGAGATCATCAAGCGCGCGCCCGTGGTCGACGTGGTGGTAGGGCCGCAGAGCTATCATCATTTGCCGGCGCTGTTGGCGCGCGCAGAAAAACAAGGCCGCGCGCTCGAGACCGAGTTTCCCGCAGAAGACAAGTTCGGATTTCTGCCGCCGCCAAAGCCGGAAATGATCCGCGCGCGCGGCATCTCGTCTTTCGTCACCATTCAGGAAGGCTGCGACAAGTTCTGCACCTTCTGCGTGGTGCCCTACACGCGCGGCGCCGAGATTTCGCGCTCCGTCGCGAAGATTGCCGATGAGGTCAAGCGCCTTGCCGACCATGGCGTTCGCGAAATCACCCTGATCGGCCAGAACGTCAATGCCTATCACGGCGAGGGACCCGATGGCCGCGCATGGTCGCTTGGCACGCTGTTGCGTCACCTGGCGGAGATTCCCGGCATCATCCGACTGCGCTACTCGACCAGCCATCCCTGCGATATCGACGACACGCTGATCGAAGCCCATCGCGACATCCCGGCGGTGATGCCGTTCGTGCACCTCCCCGTCCAGTCGGGCTCCGACCGGATCCTGGCGGCCATGAACCGCAAACATACCGCTGACGATTACCGCCGCGCCGTCGATCGGTTCCGTGCCGTCCGCCAAGACATTGCATTTTCATCGGATTTTATCGTTGGCTTCCCCGGCGAGACCGCAGAAGATTTTCAGGCCACACTCGCTCTGGTCACACAAATCGGATACGCTGGCGCTTATTCGTTCAAGTATTCGCCGCGGCCCGGCACGCCGGCGGCGGAAATGCAGGAGATGGTGTCAGCGGGCGACATGGACGAGCGATTGGCGCGGCTTCAGGAATTGATCGACAGCCAGCAATCGGCCTTCAACAAGGCCTTGATTGGGACCACCGTCGATGTGCTGTTCGAGCGCCCCGCCCGCAATCCGGGTCAGATCGTCGGCCGAACCGCTTATCTTCAGCCGGCGCATGTGATGGCTCCGGAATCGATCATCGGGCAGGTGCTGCCGGTCCGCATCGAAAGCCTCGAACGCTACAGCCTGCTTGGTGAACTCGCGAATCCGGCCGGCATTTCCAGCGCGCAGCCATTTATCAATTCCTCCGAACCGATAATGGGAGCCTGAGCCCTTGCCCAAGAGCGCATCGGATTCGCCTTCACTCGCTCCCAGCCGCGACATGCAAGTTCCGCCCGAGACCCAATTCGTCATCGATTTCGACGACAACCGTGCCGCTTCCGCGTTGGTCGGACCTTACGGTCAAAACCTCGCACTGATCGAGCGTCGGCTCGGCGTCGTCGTCGACTCGCGCGGCAACCACATCACCGTCGCCGGGTCGCGCGACGGCTGCGATGCCGCGCGGCAGGTACTGGAAACCCTGTATGCGCAGGCGAGCAAGGGTCAGGACATCGCGCAAGGCGATGTCGAGGGCGCGATCCGCGCTGTGATCGCCCAGGGCTCGCTGTTCGAATTCGATCCGAAAGCCGCCAAGTCGGCGTTCGACACCATCAACCTGCGCAAGCGTCCCGTGCGGGCGCGCACCGCAGCGCAGGACTCCTACATTCGCGCGCTCAAGCGCCACGAACTGGTATTCGGCGTCGGACCCGCAGGTACCGGAAAGACCTGGCTTGCGGTCGCGCATGCTGCGCAGCTGTTCGAGCGAAAGGAAGTCGACCGCATCATTCTGTCGCGTCCGGCGGTGGAAGCCGGCGAACGGCTCGGCTTCCTGCCCGGCGATTTGCGCGAAAAGGTCGATCCTTACTTAAGGCCGATCTATGACGCGTTATATGACCTGATGGATTCTCGCATCGTCGAGCGCGCGTTGCAGACCGGCGAAATCGAAATCGCGCCGCTTGCTTTCATGCGCGGCCGCACGCTGACCAACGCCGTTATCATTCTCGACGAGGCGCAAAATACCACCTCCATGCAAATGAAGATGTTCCTCACCCGGCTTGGCGAGAACAGCCGCATGATCATCACCGGCGATCCGTCCCAGGTCGACCTGCCGAACGGCCAGACGTCGGGGCTCGCGGAGGCCGTCAAGCTGCTGGACGGGGTGCACGGCATTGCCCAGGTCCATTTCACCGCCGAAGACGTGATCCGTCATGAGCTGGTGGCGCGGATCGTGGCAGCCTATGAAGGATTGCCGCAACGGCCGGCGCACAAAAAGGCGTGAACGCTGCAAACGCCGGGCGTGCGGATCGAGGCGCATACAGAATTCCAATGGCATCGTCTGCCCTTCCGATTATCGAAATTCTTGTCGTCGCCGATTGCTGGCTGGCCGAGCCTGGCGCCGAGGCTGTGATCGAGCGCGCCATCTCGGCTGCGGCCGAATTTGTCACGGCCGATGTCAGCGAGAGCGAGCTTGCGATCATGCTCACCGACGACGACGGTATCCGCACACTCAACCGCAACTGGCGTGGGATCGACAAGGCGACCAACGTGCTGTCGTTTCCGGCGTTGCAGCCGAGCGGCCCGCGAAAAGCGACCGATGCGCCGCGCATGCTCGGCGACATCGCCATCGCCTATGAGACGACACGCCGCGAGGCCGACGAGGAACAGAAGCCGTTCGACCATCATCTGAGCCATCTTGCGGTCCACGGCTTCCTTCACCTGATCGGTCACGATCACGAGCAGGATCAGGAGGCCGAAACGATGGAAGCGCTCGAACGCGAGATTCTGTCGCAGCTCGGCATTCCCGACCCTTACGCGGGCGGCGTTCGAACTTCGGAAAGTGGGCATTAGATGCCGGACTCCGACCCGATCCACGACAATCCGCGCAACACGCGCAACCTGCCTGCCGTCGTGCCGCAAGGCGAGGTCACGCGTCCGGCCGCCGACAACTGGCTGACACGGGCGATCCGAACGCTGTTCGGCTGGAAACCGGGATCGGTCCGCGACGATCTGCAAGTCGTGCTCGACACAAGCACGCCCGACGAAGTCGGCTTCTCCGCCGTCGAGCGCACCATGCTGCGCAATATCCTCTCGCTGCACGAACGGCGGATTGCGGATGTCATGATCCACCGCGCCGATATCGTAGCGGTGAAGCACGACATCCCGCTCGGCGAATTGATGAGCCTGTTTGAAAGCGCCGCGCATTCGCGGCTCGTCGTCTACAACGAAACCCTCGACGATCCGGAAGGAATGGTCCATATCCGCGACCTGCTGGGGTTCATGACGGCGCGGGCTGCGAAACCAAAGATCAAGACCAAATCCAAAAAGCCGCCTGCGGCGGGCCTCGATCTGCGTGCGGTCGATCTGGGGATGCCGCTCTCGCAGGCGAGCATCATCCGCAAATTGCTGTTCGTGCCGCCTTCGATGCGCGCGATCGACCTGCTCGCGCAAATGCAGGCCTCGCGTATTCATCTGGCGCTGGTCGTCGACGAATATGGCGGCACCGACGGCCTGGTTTCGATCGAGGATATCGTCGAACAGATCGTCGGCGAGATCGACGACGAACACGACAGCGATGAGCCGCCGGCGGTAGTTCGGCAGGCCGACAATTCCTTCATTGCAGATGCGCGCGCCAGCCTCGATGATGTCCGCTCCGTGATCGGGGACGAATTCGTGACTGGAGAGGCTGGCGAGGAGGTCGAGACGCTGGGCGGCTTTCTCGTCACCCATGTCGGCCGCCTTCCGGTGCGCGGCGAAGTCATCTCCGGGCCCGGCAATTTTGAAATCGAAGTGCTGGATGCCGATCCGCGGCGCGTCAAACGCCTGCGCATCGCAACGCGCAAGGAACGCCCGCCGCTGCGCCCGCGTGAAAGCCGCCGTCGCGAGACGTCGCCAGACGGTTCGCAACCGGGCGAGTCGACAAACCCGCCAGGCGACGGAGCCGCTTCGTGACGGCTTCCGCCAGACTTCGCTCCGTCGCTCTTGCGATTATCCTGACCTGGGGCTGGAAGCGCGCGGCTATCGCACTGGTCGCCGGCGCACTTTCTTCCTTCGCCATGGCACCGTTCAATGCGTGGCCCGTTCTGTTTGTGACGTTTCCGGTCGCGGTCTGGCAGATCGACGGCGCGGCGGCCGGGCGCTGGCGCGGCGTCCCGGCGGCGGCGCTGACCGGTTGGTGGTTCGGGCTCGGCTATTTCGTGCCCGGCCTGTACTGGATCGGTTACGCTTTTTTAGTCGATGCGCAGACGTTCGCCTGGTTGATGCCGTTCGCGATTTTGGGACTGCCGGCCTATCTCGCACTCTTCATGGCATTGGGCTTCGCGCTCGCTCGGCTGTTCTGGACACGCGATGCTTCGCGCGTCGTCGCCCTTGCTGCGAGTTTGACCATGAGCGAATGGCTGCGCGGCCAGGCGCTCACCGGTTTTCCGTGGAACACACTCGGCTATGCTTTGAGCGAACCGCTGGCGCTGGCGCAGACCGCATCGCTGGTCGGGCTGTGGGGACTGACCTTCCTGACTGTTGCCATCTTCGCAAGCCCGGCCGTGCTGATCGACGGCACATCGCGCGGACGGAAACCCTGGATCGCCCCGGCGATGGCGCTGATCGTGCTGCTCGCCATGACGGTGTTTGGCACCGCCCGTTTGAGCCGGCAGCCGACGGTCATGGTCGCGAGCACCAAGCTGCAAATCATGCAGCCCAACCTGCAACAGGACGCGAGATTCAATTACGGCGCGAAAGCGGACGTGATGAAGAAGTATCTTGCGCTGTCCGACCGCGCATCCGGGCCGCAATCGACCGGCGTGCGCGACGTCAACATCCTGATCTGGCCGGAATCGGCGTTTCCGTTTTTCCTGACCCGCGAAGCCGACGCGATGGCGCAAATCGCCGATCTCTTGCCAAAGGGAACGGTGCTGATCACAGGCTCGGTGCGCGCGCCCGACGTGCCTCCCGGCACACGGATCACGCGCGCCTATAATTCGGTCTATGTCATCGACCACGATGGCAGCGTGCTTTCGATCTACGACAAGTTACATCTGGTGCCGTTCGGCGAATTCCTGCCGTTCCAGGACCTCATGGAAAAAATCGGCTTCGAGCAATTGACGCGGGTTCAGGGCGGATTCATCCCAGGGACTCATCGCCGCAGCATGGACGTGCCGAACGCGCCAAAAATGCTACCTTTGATATGCTATGAGGCGATCTTTCCCGGTGATGTTGTCGAACGCGGCGACCGGCCCGGCTGGATCGTGAACCTCACCAATGACGGCTGGTTTGGGATTTCCACCGGACCCTATCAGCACCTGCAACAGGCGCGTGTGCGCGCGATCGAACAAGGGCTGCCGCTCGTTCGTGCGGCAAATACAGGCATCTCCGCTGTGATCGACCCGTTGGGACGGGTGGTGGCGCGACTGGGACTTGGGCTTGAAGGCGTGCTCGACTCTGGTCTGCCGGCCGCGATTGCGCCGACGCCTTATGCGCGCGCGGGCGATATTCCGATCATGATCATCATCGCAGCCGCCTGGCTGTTTGTGATTCGCCGGCGCACCGCAAAATAGCCGCGAACAAGCGACGGTTGGTCCGCCAACTCGCATCTGCGGGCTTTGACGGCATCGGTACCTCAGGCATAATCCGCCCGGTTGTTACAGCACCTGGTGTCCCGCTTCCGAAAGTTGGCTGGAGGAGCGTTGGCGATGTCGACCAAAGCACCCAACCCCGTTGATAAATATGTCGGCAGCCGGGTCCGCATGCGCCGCATCATGCTCGGCATGAGCCAGGAAAAACTTGGCGAGGCGCTCGGCCTTACATTCCAGCAGGTGCAAAAATACGAGAAGGGGACCAATCGCGTCGGCGCGAGCCGCATTCAGCAGATCGCCGAGATCCTTCAGGTGCCGGTATCGTTTCTGTTCGAGGGCGGACCGACCGGCACGGTGAAAGCTGACGGTACGACCGAGGCCGCCTCGCCTTCTTTCGTCTCCGATTTCCTCGCGACGTCCGAGGGGCTGGCGCTGACCCGCGCCTTTACCCGCATCGGCGACGCCAAGCTCCGGCGCAGCATCGTCGATCTCGTCGAACAGATCGCGGCCCACGAGAACCCCGACAACCGATAAAGGCTCGGCCTGTCTCGCGCGGGCCAAGGGCCGTGATCTCAACTATTGCCCGTGGAGTGGATTGAAATTCGCTTCGCGGCCAGCCGCGCATTCGTCAGGCGTGTATCAAATCCAAAACTCCACTTCGAAACCTATATCTGCTAGTGGTCCTTTTGATTCTAACATTCACAAAAGTGGCCGCCGCGACGGAGTGCGGTGTGAGAATCGGACCACTAGAGAGAACAATGATGCTATTGAATAGGGCTTGGCTTCGAGCCAACCATTGCGAATGCGAACAAAAGGCAGCCCGTCCCGATGGCGTCCAGCCATTCCTCTACATCCCGTCGGCCGAACCGCGGACGCGACGACTGCATCGGCTTAACCAGACACTGCGATGAGCGGACGAAACGCCGACAACGATACGGCTGTCGAAGCGCAGCGCGCCTTCTTCGGCCGCCGCAAGGGCCACAAGCTGCGCGCTCATCAGGCGGAGCTGATCGCGGATCTGCTGCCGAAGCTTTCGCTTGATATTTCCTCCCCGCCCCCCGCCGCTCTGCCCGAACTGTTCGGCACGACTGCCGACGCCGTACGCCTCGAAATCGGATTTGGCGGCGGTGAGCATCTGATCGCAGAAGCGCAAGCTTTTCCGAACACGGGCTTCATCGGCTGCGAGCCATATATCAACGGCATGGCAAAAATCCTGGCGTTGATCGAGGCCAACAACGTCAGGAATATCCGGCTGTTTGCCGGCGACGCCGCCGAACTGCTGGCCTGGATGCCGGCAAACTCGCTGGCAAGGATCGACCTGATCCATCCCGATCCGTGGCCGAAACGGCGGCACTGGAAACGGCGCTTCGTGCAGGACGCGACCATTGCCGCGATGGCACGGGCATTGAAAACGGGCGGCGAGTTTCGCTTCGTCAGCGACATTGCGGATTACTGCGCCTGGACGCTTTGGCATTTTGCGCGCGCATCGGATTTTGCCTGGACCGCAGAGCGCGCCTCCGATTGGCGCGAGCCATGGTCCGACTACACGATGACGCGGTACGGCCGCAAAGCGGAGCGCGAAGGCCGAACTGCCGCCTATCTGATTTTCAAGCAGACCTTGAAAAGCGCCTGATCGTGAACGCGGGACCGGGCGCGGTCACGCCGTTTCGCGTGTCCGCCAGAAGCTGACGACCCGCTCTGCGGTCGATGGCGACAGCCGCATGAAGTTTGCGCGCACGTTATCGATGTCGGCGGAAGCTGGAATGCGCGCCGGCCCAAGCCGCAACAGCACCAACGCGCGCACTGTCGCCCATTCAAGGCCGATCGCCTTGGCGAGAATCAGGATCGGGTCATGGCGATCGCCGGCCATCAGGCGGTCGACCGCCGCGATCGGTACACCCGACATCGCCGACAGCGCGGCGACGGATTCGGTGTATCGGTAAGCCTTGGCAAAACCAAGCAGCGCCGCTTCGTCGAGGTCGCCGGCACGGTACAGGGAAAGGATCGTGCGTTGGGCAGGCGCAAAATCCCGCTGTTTCGACGGCTGGTCGCCTCTGCCGGAAATCTCGCCCATCGCCTTGGCGACCGCCGCCTGACGGCCGGGTTCGGCCATATCGAACAGGCGGCGGCGCACGACGTCGACCGATCCCGCCAACAGCTCTTTCAACAGCCGGTCCGGCAAATCGTTGCGCTGCCCGACGGTGATCGTGAGCACGCCGTCTTTGGCCGCGCGCTTGACCAGCGCCGAATATCCGATGGTCGAAAAGGCCGCGCCCGCATTGGCCGCCGCGCGCCTGATGACATCGCGTTCACCGCGCTGAACCATCACGTCGGTGAGATCGGGCGAGAGCTTGGTACGCTCCGTCATCGCGAGCAGATGATCCTGACCCTTCAAGCGCGCAATCTCGACCAGCGCCTGCTCGTCAAGCACCGGCGATCGGCGCAGCACGGGGCCTGCAATCGATATGTTGTCTTCGCGCGCGAGCTTCCCGATCAGTATCGGCGGAGCATTGGTGAGCGCGGCGATACGCTCGGCAATCTCGGCGCGGGCTACAAGATCGGTCTGCGGAACGATGCCGGTCAAAAGGTGGTCGAATAACGCGATATGACGGGTTTGGAAGCCGGCGGCTCCCTGCACGAACAGATCCGCGATGCCGCGGCTAACTTCCGCCAGGCGCTTGGGATCGCCCCCCCTGACGATTTCATCGAAACTCGTGCCCACTTTCCGAAGTTCGTGTTCCACCTCAGCACCCACCGTTCACGAACTTCGGAAAGTCGTGGGCCCGAGCAAACCGATAATTCCGGTGCCGTCTTTCCATTTGAAGTTCCTGAACAGAATATGCCGCTTGTGGTGCAGGAACTTCAAATGGGCGGCACCGGGAATGAGAGGCGTGGCGATGGTCATGAAACTCTACTGGCGCGCGCAGGTCGCCCGGCAATCTAGGCGGGCATGGTGAAGGAAGGGTTAGGCCCGGCGGACGCATGAGGCGGCAAAATTAACGGCCTTCGGCGTCCTGCGGGCCTTGTCGCGCATACGGAAAACCGCTATATCCGCCTCAACTTACAGTTCTCATACGATCGCGTATCGAGAGTGGGCCCCGCGGGACCCGCTCTTTTTTATTACCTGAAGGGACCTTGCTCATTCCCCGAGGGGATTTGAGCCCGAATGAGCCGGGACCCGAGGCAGATACACGCCGACGACGACAACCAAGACCGCCTGAAGGCCAAATTGACCCTGGATATGACCGATCCAACGCCTGGTTCCTTTGAGACCGACCTGCTCGACGAGCCGCGGCTCGTCGTCGAGCCGGGCGCGGCCGCGCGCGTGTCGGCAGTTGCCGAGCCGGTGTTGCACGGCATGGGCTATCGGCTGGTTCGGATCAAGATTTCGGGCGAGGCCGGCTGCACCGTCCAGGTCATGGCCGAGCGGCCGGACGGTTCGATGCAGATCGAGGATTGTGAAGCGATCTCGCGGGCGCTCTCGCCGGTGCTCGATATCGCCGACCCGATCGACCGCGCCTATCGGCTGGAGATTTCTTCGCCCGGCATCGATCGCCCGCTGGTACGCCGTTCGGACTTCGAACGCTTCACCGGTCACATTGTGAAGATCGAGATGGCGGTGGCCCACCAGGGACGCAAGCGGTTTCGCGGTACGCTGGTTGGCGTCGAGGACAGCGCCGTCCGGCTGCATCGCGACGACGTCAAGGCGGATGAGGAAACCAACGTGCTGCTCGTGATGGAAGACATCAATGAGGCACGGCTTGTCCTCACCGACGAGTTGGTTGCGGAATCCATGCGACGCGGCAAAGCTGCCGAGCGCGAATTGAAGCGCAGCCTCGGCCTGGAGCCGCCGGCAGCGCCGCATGCCGGCCGCGAGCCGGCAAAAAAATCGCCGCCGAAAAACACCAAACAACATCGCCTGGCCGCCGACAAGGCGCGCCGCGGCAACACCGATCCTGTAAGAGGAGACTGAGCCATGGCCGTCAGTGCCAACAAGCTTGAACTGCTGCAAATCGCGGACGCCGTTGCGCGCGAAAAATCGATCGACCGCAGCATCGTGATCTCGGCGATGGAAGACGCCATCGCCAAGGCGGCCCGCGCCCGGTACGGCAGCGAGACCGACGTTCACGCCGAGATCGACGCCAAGAAGGGCGAACTGCGGCTATCCCGTCACATGCTGGTGGTCGAGCATGTCGAGAATTCCGCCAACCAGATCTCGCTGGAAGACGCCCGCGGCGCCAATCCCGGTGCGCAGATCGGCGACACCATCGCCGACACGCTGCCGCCCCTGGAATATGGCCGCATCGCCGCGCAGTCGGCCAAGCAAGTGATCGTGCAGAAGGTGCGCGAGGCTGAGCGCGACCGGCAATATCAGGAATTCAAGGACCGCATCGGCGATATCGTCAACGGCATCGTCAAGCGCGTCGAATATGGCAGCGTCATTGTCGATCTCGGCCGCGGCGAAGCCATCGTGCGCCGCGACGAGATGCTGCCGCGCGAGGTGTTCCGCAACGGCGACCGCGTCCGCGCCTATATTTTCGATGTGCGGCGCGAAACCCGCGGGCCCCAGATTTTCCTCTCGCGCACCCATCCGCAATTCATGGCGAAGTTGTTCGCGCAGGAAGTGCCGGAAATCTACGATGGCATCGTCGAGATCAAGGCGGTGGCCCGCGATCCCGGATCGCGCGCGAAGATCGGCGTGATCTCGCGGGATTCGTCGGTTGATCCGGTCGGCGCCTGCGTCGGTATGCGCGGATCGCGCGTGCAGGCCGTCGTGAACGAATTGCAGGGCGAAAAGATCGACATCATTCCCTGGTCGCCGGATATCGCGACCTTCGTCGTCAACGCGCTGGCGCCTGCGGAAGTCTCCAAGGTGGTGATCGACGAAGACCGCGAGCGGATCGAGGTCGTGGTGCCCGACACCAACAATCAGCTGTCGCTCGCCATCGGCCGGCGCGGCCAGAATGTGCGCCTCGCCTCGCAACTGACAGGCTGGGACATCGATATTCTCACCGAACAGGAAGAGTCGGAACGCCGTCAGGCCGATTTCGAAAACTCAACGCGCGTGTTCATGGAAG
Source organism: uncultured Alphaproteobacteria bacterium (assembly GCA_963824305.1). Taxonomy (GTDB): domain Bacteria; phylum Pseudomonadota; class Alphaproteobacteria; order Rhizobiales; family Xanthobacteraceae; genus Bradyrhizobium. The sequence goes on along the minus strand of CAWGOW010000005.1, from coordinate 1,002,758 downwards.
CGCTCAACGTCGACGAGGTGGTCGGCCAGTTGCTCGCTTCCGAGGGCTTCACGTCGGTCGAGGAACTCGCGATGGTCGATGTCCGGGAACTGGCCGGTATCGAAGGGTTCGACGAGGAGACCGCCAACGAGCTCCAGACCCGCGCCAAGGAATATCTGGAGCAGCTTGAGGGCGAACTCGAAAATAAACGGAAGGAGCTCGGCGTGTCCGACGATCTGAAGAATGTTCCGGGCGTCACCTTGAAGATGCTGGTGAAGTTCGGCGAAAACGACATCAAGACCGTCGAAGACCTCGCCGGCTGCGCCACCGATGATCTGGTCGGCTGGACCGAGCGCAAGGAAGGCGGCGAGCAGATCAAGCATGCCGGATTCCTCGACGGCAGCGAAGCCTCGCGCGACGACGCGGAGGCCATGATCATGCAGGCGCGCGTGCTCGCCGGCTGGATCACCCAGGCCGATCTCGACAAGCAGACCGAGGAGGCAGCTGCCCCCGAAGGTCAGCCGGCCTGACGATCGGAGCCATGTCGACGCAATGCTCGCCATCGCTGATCCGGAACTCGACCATGGACCGCGGGCCGACAGGTCCGCGACCATGCGGATGTGCGCCGTCAGCCGGGAAGTGCGGCCGATCGACGAACTGATCCGCTTTGTGGTCGCCCCGTCCGGCGAGGTGGTGGCGGACTTGAAGCGCAAGCTGCCGGGCCGGGGGCTGTGGGTTTCGGCTTCGCGCAAGATGGTTGCGGAAGCGGTCCGGCGTCACCAATTCAGTAAGGGATTCAAACGCGATGTCCGTGTGGCGGCGACGTTTGCTGCCGACACGGAGGTGCTGCTGGAACGGTTTGTCGGCGATGCCCTCGCCATGGCCGCCAAGGCCGGCCAGGTTATTTCCGGGTTTACCAAGGTTGCAGACGCGCTCGAGCGCCCAAATTCGGGCGAGGTTCGGGCGCTGATCCACGCAACCGGCGGCGCGGCGGACGGAATCCGCAAATTGGACGCCATCGTCAGCCAAAATGGCAGGAATAATGCCCATTCGGCCGAGGTTCGTATCGTTAATGTGCTGACATCCGAGCAATTGGATTTGGCACTGGGCCGGTCAAATGTGATACATGCTGCCCTGCTCGCGGGCCCGGCGAGCGATACGTTCCTGTCACGTAGCCAAATGCTGGTCCGATACCGGATGGCGGACGAGGACAGAACCGTGGCCGTGGACAAGAATTCGCCGATTTAAAAGACCGTGCGAACACGCACGACTAGACAGGATTAGGACTGCTGAATGGTTGATACCAAAACGCCTGGCGACAAGACGCTCAGTGTGCCGACCAAGACCTTGTCGCTCAAGCCGCGGGTCGAGACCGGAACCGTGCGCCAGAGCTTCAGCCACGGCCGAACCAAGCAGGTCGTGGTGGAGAAGCGTGGCAAGCGCCGCGTCGGCGGCGACGCGCCTGCCGAAACGCCCGCCCCAGAACCGGTGATCGCCAAGCCGGCCGCACCGGCGCCGACCGCCCGCGCTGCACCGCCAGCCGCGCCGCGCAGCAATTCCGGCGTGGTCTTGCGTACTCTCACCGAGGACGAACGAAGCGCCCGCGCCAGCGCCCTTGCCGATTCCAGGGTCCGTGACGTCGAAGAGCGGCGGATTGCCGAGGAAGAGGCCAAGCGCCGCGCCAGCCGCGAAGGCATCGAGCAGGCCGAGCGTGAAGCCGCCGAGACGCGCCGCAAGGCCGAGGAAGACCGTCACCGTCATGACGAGGAAGCCAAGCGCAAGGCCGAACTCGAGGCCAAGAAGCGTTTTGGCGAAGCCGAAGCGCCCAGACCCGGAACGGCCGCCCGCCCGGCGGCGGGTCGACCGGCGACAACCACTGCCCGGCCCGCCATCCCGGTGGCACGTGCCCCCGGTATCGCGGCTGACGCCTCCGATGAGGACGAAGGTCCGCGCCAGGTTCGCCGCGGCGCACCGGGCCGTCCCGTCGTTGCCCCGAAGCCGACTGCGAAGCCGGCGCCGCAGAAGCAACGCGGCCGGCTGACGCTGGTCACGGCGTTGAATGCCGACGACGTGCGCGAGCGCTCGATTGCCTCGTTCCGCCGCCGCACCCAGCGCCTCAAAGGGCACCAATCCAACGAGCCCAAGGAAAAGCTCATCCGCGAGGTGATCATCCCGGAAGCCATCGGCATCCAGGAGCTCGCCAACCGCATGGCCGAGCGTGCCGTGGACGTCATCCGCCTGCTGATGAAGCAGGGCGCGATGCACAAGATCACGGACGTGATCGACGCCGACACCGCGCAGCTGATTGCCGAAGAACTGGGGCACTCGGTCAAGCGCGTGGCCGCTTCCGACGTCGAAGAAGGCCTGTTCGACGCCGTCGACAATTCCAGTGACACCGAACCACGCTCGCCCGTGGTGACGGTGATGGGTCACGTCGACCACGGCAAGACCTCGTTGCTCGATGCGCTGCGCCACGCCAACGTGGTTTCCGGCGAAGCCGGCGGCATTACCCAGCATATCGGTGCCTATCAGGTGACCTCGCCTGAAAGCGGCAAGAAGATCACCTTCATCGATACGCCCGGCCACGCCGCGTTCACCGCGATGCGTGCCCGCGGCGCCAAGGTGACCGACATCGTGGTGCTGGTGGTCGCTGCCGACGACGGCGTGATGCCGCAGACGGTGGAGGCGATCAACCACGCCAAGGCGGCGAAAGTGCCGATGATCGTTGCCATCAACAAAATCGACAAACCCGACGCCAAGCCGGAGCGCGTGCGCACCGAATTGCTGCAGTACGAGGTTCAGGTCGAATCGCTCGGCGGCGAAGTGGTCGATGTGGAAGTTTCCGCCAAGAACAAGACCAATCTCGACAGGCTGCTCGAGATGATCGCGTTGCAGGCCGACATCCTCGACCTCAAGACCAATTCGACACGTCCCGCCGAAGGCACCGTGATCGAAGCCAAGCTCGACCGCGGCCGCGGCCCGGTGGCAACGGTGCTGGTCCAGCGCGGCACGCTTAAGATCGGCGACATTGTCGTGGCCGGCGCCGAAATGGGCCGCGTACGCGCGCTGATTTCGGATCAGGGCGACACGGTCCAGGAAGCAGGTCCCTCGGTCCCGGTCGAAGTGCTCGGATTCAACGGCCCGCCGGAAGCCGGCGACCGTCTCGCGGTGGTCGAGAACGAAGCCCGCGCCCGTCAGGTCACGAGCTATCGCGCGCACCAGAAGCGCGAGAACGCGGCTGCCTCGATTTCCGGCATGCGCGGCTCGCTCGAACAGATGATGTCGCAGCTCAAGACGTCGGGCCGCAAGGAATTCCCGCTCATCATCAAGGCCGATGTGCAGGGTTCGCTGGAAGCGATCCTCGGATCGCTCGAGAAACTCGGTACTGACGAAGTGGCCGCGCGCATCCTGCACGCCGGTGTCGGCGGCATCTCGGAATCGGACGTCACGCTGGCGGAAGGCTTTAGCGCCGCCATCATCGGCTTCTCGGTCCGAGCCAACAAGGAAGCGGCGGCGGCCGCCAAGCGCAACGGCATCGAGATTCGCTACTACAACATCATTTACGACCTCGTGGATGACGTGAAGAAGGCGATGAGCGGCCTGCTTGCACCGACGCTGCGCGAAACCATGCTCGGCAACGCGCAGATCCTGGAAGTCTTCAACATTTCCAAGGTCGGCAAGGTTGCAGGTTGCCGCGTGACCGATGGCACCGTGGAACGCGGCGCCAATGTCCGCCTGATCCGCGACAACGTCGTCGTGCATGAAGGCAAGCTTTCGACGCTCAAGCGCTTCAAGGACGAAGTGAAGGAAGTGCAAGCCGGCCAGGAATGCGGCATGGCATTCGAGAATTACGGCGACATGCGTGCCGGCGACGTCATCGAATGCTACCGTGTCGAAACGATCCAGCGAAGCCTGTAAGTCTGATCCTTACAGCTTCGTTATAGGGAAGGTTGAAATAGTCTGACGTCATGCCCGGCTTTATGCCGGGCATCCACGTCTTAAAGAACTCAGCAGCAAGAAAGACGCGGATGGCCGCCACAGGCGAAGCAAAGGCGACGCCGTTCTTCAAACGGCTGTGCCCGGCCATGACAACTGTTTTTTAGGACCGCCATGCCCCGCCACCATACCAAAAACTCCGCTCCCGGCGGTTCGCAGCGCCAGTTGCGGGTCGGTGAGACCGTGCGACACGCGATTGCGGAGATTCTGGCGCAGGGCGACGTCCACGATCCCGATCTCGAGGGTCACATCATCACCGTTCCTGAAGTGAGGATGTCGCCGGATCTCAAGCTTGCGACCATCTACGTCATGCCGCTTGGCGGGCGAGACACCGAGGTCGTGATCGAGGCGCTCAATCGCAACAAGAAGTTCTTGCGCGGCGAGATCGCGCATCGCGTTAACCTGAAATTTTCTCCTGAGGTTCGCTTCCGCATCGACGACCGATTCGAAGAAGCGGAACGTATCGAGAAATTACTGCGAACACCTGAGGTGCAGAGAGATCTCGCGCCCGATTCGGACGATAAATAATGACTGTGACGACGGCCAATCCGCCAATCGAATTGCAAAACACCGATTCGGCTGCGGCTGATGAAAATATTTTTTCTGCTGCGACCGACGACGTGCGGCGCGCCAACAACGATCCGCGTCAACAGCAACCGAGACAGAACAAGCAGCCCCGCCGCGACAAGCGCGACGTCCACGGCTGGGTCGCACTCGACAAGCCGATCGGCATGACGTCGACTCACGCCGTCGCTATCGTCAAGCGGCTGTTTTCGGCCAAGCGGGCCGGACACGCCGGCACGCTCGATCCCCTCGCCTCGGGCGGATTGCCGATCGCGATCGGCGAAGCCACCAAGACCGTCCCCTTCGTGATGGATGGCCGCAAGCGTTATCGCTTCACCGTGACCTGGGGCGAAGAGCGCGACACCGACGACACCGAAGGTCGGGTGGTCCACACCAGCGACCTCAGGCCCACAGCCGAGGCGATCAGGACGCTGCTGCCCCGCTTCACCGGCTTGATCGAGCAGATCCCGCCGCAATATTCGGCCATCAAGGTTCAGGGGGAACGGGCCTACGACCTGGCGCGGGACGGCGAAACGGTCGAGTTGAAGCCTCGCCCGGTCGAGATCCACGAATTAACCCTTACAGAACAATTAGATAACAATCGATCGGTATTCGAGGCCGAATGCGGCAAGGGCACCTATGTACGGGCTTTGGCGCGCGATTTGGGCCGGATTCTAGGCTGTTTCGGCCATATCAGCGCGCTGCGGCGGACGCTGGTCGGCCCGTTCGGCGAAAGCGATATGATTTCGCTGGAACAGTTACAGGCTTTATGCGATAGAGCCGCGTCTGGCGAGGGGAGCCTCGCCGACGCGCTTTTGCCCGTTGAGACCGCGCTGGACGACATCCCGGCACTGGCCGTCACACGGGCGGATGCGGCAAGGCTCCACAGGGGCCAAGCCGTCTTGTTGCGCGGACGGGATGCGCCCAATTTTAGCGGCACAGTCTATGTCACGGTGGCAGGCCGTCTTTTGGCGCTTGCCGAAATTGGCAATGGCGAACTCATCCCCAAGCGCGTGTTCAACCTGAACGGACTGACTGCCAGTCCGGCTCGCAACAATGAAAGTATCTGACGATGTCGATTACCGCAGAGCGCAAAGCGGAAGTCATCCAAAAGAGTGCCAACAAGGCCGGCGACACCGGCTCGCCAGAGGTGCAGGTTGCGATCCTTTCTGAACGCATCAACAACCTCACCGATCATTTCAAGAGCCACGTGAAGGATAACCATTCACGCCGCGGCTTGTTGAAAATGGTCGCCACGCGCCGCTCGCTTCTCGATTACCTGAAGCGGAAGGACGAGGCGCGTTATCAGGCGCTGCTCGAGAAGCACAACATTCGGCGTTGAGCTTTTAGTGAAGTACGCGCGCGTCGTTTGGCGCGCGTTTTTGCATGATCGATTCCTGTGCCGGCTTGTTCGGCTTGTCGGAACCGATGATGCGAGTAGGGCATAAGGCAGAAGCTGTCATGCCCTAAGGGTCGATCCGAAAAGCGGGAAACGGTTTCCCGAAGGGATCGGACCCGCAGAAGAACGTCCAGCAGCAATCCGGCTCGCTGGGCGAAACGGGCAAGGTGCCCGTGACCTACACGAAAGGATGGACGCCATCCTAAAACCAGAAACCATGGCAGGATCGCCGGATGCTGACGCCGCTGGGCGCGCAGCATCCCGCAATCTTGCGCATGGTTTTTTGTTTTGTGGCGTTCCGTTCTGTCGTGAACTCATGAAAGAATCCCACAATGTTCAATAAGCATTCCGTCGAAATCGATTGGGGTGGACGCCCCCTCAAGCTTGAAACTGGAAAAGTCGCGCGACAGGCCGACGGCGCCGTTCTCGCCACCTATGGCGAGACGGTCGTGCTCGCCACGGTCGTCGCGGCGAAAATACCCCGCGAGGGCGTCGACTTCCTGCCCCTGACCGTCGATTACCAGGAAAAGACCTACGCAGCAGGCCGCATCCCCGGCGGCTATTTCAAGCGCGAAGGCCGTCCCACGGAAAAGGAGACACTGGTCTCCCGCCTTATCGACCGCCCGATCCGTCCGCTGTTCGTGGACGGCTGGCGCAACGAGACCCAGGTGATCGCCACCGTGCTCTCGCACGACATGGAGAACGATCCCGATATCGTGGCACTGGTGGCGGCGTCCGCCGCACTGACGTTGTCCGGCGCCCCCTTCAAGGGCCCGATCGGCGCAGCGCGGGTCGGATTCGCCAACGACGAATTCATCCTCAATCCGACGCTCGACGAGATGGCCGAGACCCAGCTCGACCTCGTTGTTGCCGGCACGGCCGATGCCGTGCTGATGGTTGAATCGGAAGCCAAGGAGCTCAACGAGGAAGTGATGCTGGGTGCCGTGATGTTCGGCCACCGCCACTTCCAGCCCGTGATCAAAGCGATCATCGAGCTTGCCGAAAAGGCGGCGAAGGAGCCGCGCGAAGTCACCGTGATCGACAACGCCGCGATCGAAAAGGAAATGCTCGGCCTGATCGAACAGGACCTGCGCAAGGCCTACGCCATCCCGGTCAAGCAGCAGCGTTATGCCGCCGTCGGCGCCGTCAAGGAAAAGGCGATGGCGCACTTCTTCCCCGAAGGCCAGGAGCCCAAATACGACAAGCTCCGCGTCGCCGGCGTGTTCAAGGAGCTCGAAGCCAAGATCGTCCGCTGGAACATTCTCGACACCGGCAAGCGCATCGACGGCCGCGACGTCAAGACCGTCCGCAACATCGTCGCCGAAGCCGGCATACTGCCACGTGCCCACGGCTCGGCGCTGTTCACCCGCGGCGAGACCCAGGCGATGGTCGTGACCACGCTCGGCACCGGCGAGGACGAGCAGTACATCGACGCGCTGTCGGGAACGTATAAAGAGACGTTCCTGCTGCACTACAACTTCCCCCCCTACTCGGTCGGCGAAACCGGCCGTCTCGGCGGCACCAAGCGGCGTGAAATCGGCCACGGCAAGCTCGCCTGGCGCGCCATCCATCCGGTACTGCCGCCGCACCACGAATTCCCGTACACGGTGCGTGTGGTCTCTGAGATCACCGAGTTCGAACGGCTCGTCGTCGATGGCCTCGGTCTGCGGCGCCTCGCTCGCGCTGATGGACGCCGGTGTTCCCTTGAAGCGGCCGACCGCGGGTATCGCGATGGGCCTGATCCTGGAAGACAAGCGCTTTGCGGTGCTGTCGGACATCCTCGGCGACGAGGATCACCTCGGCGACATGGACTTCAAGGTTGCGGGGACCGAACAGGGCATCACCTCGCTCCAGATGGACATCAAGATCGAGGGCATCACCGAAGAAATCATGAAGGTCGCCCTCGGCCAGGCCAAGGAAGGCCGCATCCATATTCTGGGTGAGATGTCCAAGGCGCTGACGGCCGCACGCGCCGAACTCGGCGAATACGCTCCGCGCATCGAGACCTTCAAGATCCCGACCGACAAGATCCGCGAAGTGATCGGCACCGGCGGCAAGGTGATCCGCGAAATCGTGGAAAAAACCGGCGCCAAGATCAACATCGAGGACGACGGCACGGTGAAGGTCGCTTCCAACGACGGCGAGGCCATGAAGGCGGCAATCAAGTGGATCAAGTCGATCACTTCGGAGCCCGAGGTCGGCCTGATCTACGAAGGCACCGTGGTCAAGGTGATGGAGTTCGGCGCTTTCGTGAACTTCTTCGGCGCCAAGGATGGTCTGGTTCACATCAGCCAGCTCGCTGCCAACCGCGTGCAGAAGACCTCCGACGTCGTCAAGGAAGGCGACAAGGTCAAGGTCAAGCTGCTCGGCTTCGATGACCGCGGCAAGACGCGGCTGTCGATGAGAGCGGTCGACCAGACCACCGGTGAGGATCTCGAGGCCAAGCAGAAGCCCGAGGCGGCTGTCGCCGGCGAGTAATCTCCACCAACGGAAATGAAAAAGGGCGGCTTTTCAGCCGCCCTTTTGTTTTGCTCGCCGCTTGACGTTAGGCGGCGATATCGAAGCGATCCGCGTTCATGACCTTGGCCCAGGCCGCCACAAAATCCTTCGCAAACTTCTCCTTCGAGTTCCGCACAGGCATAGACTTCGGCAAAGGCCCGAAGCTGCGAATGCGAACCGAAGATCAGGTCGACGCGCGTGCCGGTCCACTTGACCGCCTTGGTCTTGCGGTCGCGGCCTTCGTAGGTGCCGTCCGCGGCCGGCTGCCAGACCGTACCCATGTCGAGCAGGTTGACGAAGAAGTCGTTGGAGAGTGTGCCCGGCTTCTGCGTCAAGACGCCATGCTTTGAACCGCCCGCATTGACGCCGAGTACGCGCAACCCACCGATGAGGACCGTCATCTCCGGTGCCGTCAATCGCAGCAATTGCGCCCGATCCACCAATGCCTCTTCAGGCGCCATGAACTGATGCTTCTTGCTGGTGTAGTTGCGGAAACCATCGGCTCGCGGCTCAAGCGGAGCAAAGGATTCGACGTCGGTCTGATCCTGGGACGCGTCCGCACGTCCCGGCGCGAACGGCACCTTGACGTCGACGCCGGCATCCTTGGCGGCCTTTTCGACCGCCGCGCAGCCGCCGAGAACGATCAGATCGGCGAGCGAGACCTTGTTGCCGGATTCCTTCTGGATCGCTTCAAGCTTGCCGAGAGTTGTCTTGAGTTCGGCCGGCTGATTGACCTCCCAATCCTTCTGGGGCGAGAGGCGAATCCGCGCGCCGTTGGCGCCGCCGCGCTTGTCCGAGCCGCGGAACGTCGATGCCGACGCCCATGCGGCCGAGGCCAGTTGTGACACCGTCAGTCCCGAAGCGAGAATCTTCGTCTTCAGCGCGGCGATATCCGCCTCACTGATCGGCGGATGCTTCGCAGCAGGAACCGGATCCTGCCAGATCAGCGTTTCCTTCGGCACGAGCGGGCCGAGGTAGCGCGCGACCGGGCCCATGTCGCGGTGGGTCAGCTTGAACCAGGCACGCGCGAACGCGTCGGCGAACTGATCCGGGTGTTCAAGGAAACGCCGCGAGATCTTCTCGTAAGCCGGATCGAAACGCAGCGACAGGTCGGTGGTGAGCATCGTCGGCACATGCTTTTTCGACTTGTCGAACGCATCGGGGATCGTGGCTTCGGCACCCTTGGCCTTCCACTGTTTGGCGCCAGCCGGGCTCTTCGTCAGCTCCCACTCGAATTTGAAGAGGTTCTCGAAGAACGCATTGCTCCATTTCGTCGGCGTCTGCGTCCAGGTGACTTCCGGACCGCCGGTGATGGTGTCAGCGCCAATACCCGTGCCATGGGTGCTCTTCCAACCAAGGCCCTGATCTTCGATCGCGCCACCTTCCGGATCCGCGCCGACCAGCGACGGATCGCCGGCACCGTGAGTCTTGCCGAAGGAGTGGCCGCCCGCAATCAGTGCGACGGTTTCTTCATCGTTCATCGCCATGCGGAAGAAGGTTTCGCGAATGTCTTTCGCGGCCGCAAGCGGGTCCGGATTGCCGTTCGGCCCTTCCGGGTTGACGTAGATGAGGCCCATCTGCACCGCGCCGAGCGGTTCCGCGAGCTGACGTTCGCCTGAGTAGCGTTCGTCGCCGAGCCAACTTCCCTCAGGACCCCAGTAGAGCTCTTCCGGCTCCCAGACATCGACACGACCGCCGGCGAAGCCAAACGTCTTGAAGCCCATCGATTCCAACGCGACGTTGCCGGCGAGAATCATCAGGTCGGCCCAAGAAATCTTGCGGCCGTATTTCTGCTTGATCGGCCACAACAGGCGGCGCGCCTTGTCGAGGTTGGCGTTATCGGGCCAGCTGTTGAGCGGAGCAAAACGTTGCTGACCGGCCCCGGCGCCGCCGCGACCATCGGTGATGCGATAGGTGCCCGCGCTATGCCAGGCCATGCGGATCATCAACCCGCCATAGTGACCGAAGTCTGCCGGCCACCATTCCTGCGACGTCGTCATCAACGCGTGCAGATCCTTGATCACCGCGTTGAGGTCGAGACTCTTGAACTCCTTGGCGTAATCGAACGTTTTATCCATTGGATCGGACAACGTGGAATTCCGATGGAGCACGGAAACATCCAACGTCTCCGGCCACCAGTCGCGGTTGGCGTGTCCGCGCGATCCCGTAAACGGGCACTTCGTCTTGTCGTCCATGGTCGTCTCCTCTTGTGGTTAGGGAGTTCCGCTCCTTAAGCCATCGGCGCAATCTACGCAGTCCTTTTCATCAGGTAAAATAGAGTTTAATGATGACGACGATAGGAATATCTGATGATAAACATCACGCTGCGGCAACTTCGCTATTTCGATGCGCTGGTGCGTCATGGCCATTTTGGACGTGCCGCCGAGGCTTGTTCGGTCTCGCAACCTGCCTTGTCGATGCAGATCAAGGAAATGGAGGTAACGCTCGGCGGCGCGCTGCTGGAGCGCGGAGCACGGCAGGTGGCGCTGACGACATTTGGCGAAGAGCTGGTGCAACGCGTTCGGGAAATCCTGCGCTCGGTCGACGAACTCGGCGATTTCGCCCGCGCATCGCGCGACCGGCTCGCGGGACGCTTGCGCGTCGGCATGATCCCGACCATTGCGCCCTATCTGTTGCCCAAGGTCATCGAAAACCTCGCGCGGCTGCATCCCGAACTCGATATTCACGTCCGCGAGACGCTGACGCCGAAGCTGATCAAGGAAGTCGCCGAAGGCCGGCTCGACACTGCCATTGTGGCGCTGCCGGTATCCGAACCGTCGCTGACCGAGATTGCCTTGTTCAGGGAAAATTTCCTGCTTGTGAGACCCGGCGAACTGAAAGACACGCCGGTGCCGAGCCGGGAAAGCTTACGCGAGATGAAGCTGCTCTTGCTTGAAGAGGGGCATTGCTTCCGCGATCAGGCGCTGTCGTTCTGCAACATACAGGCCCCGCGCGAGGTGCTTGACGCCAGTTCGCTGTCCACGCTAGTGCAGATGGTCGGCGCCGGGATCGGCGTGACGTTGATCCCCGAGATGGCCGTCGAAGTCGAAACCCGCTCCGCTTCCGTTTCGGTGGCGCGCTTCAAGAATCCGCAACCGTCACGCACCATCGGAATGGTCTGGCGCAAGAGCAGCCCTTTGGCGAGGCAACTTCATCAAATCTCGGAAGCCGTGTGCCTGTCGGCGGGCAAGACACGCCAACGGCCGGTTAGCGAGCCAGCGCTGCGCAGCATCAAAGCATAAGATCCAAAGCACAAGTTCTATGACGACATCATATCCCTTGGTTCGCCCCGCACAGCGGGACGAATATGACGAAGTCGCCCGCGTCTGGATGGAGAGCTGGGTCTCCACGGGGCTCGACACCGCGAGCGATGCGTTGCTCACAAAGCTTCGCGACCGCGTGCATCAGGAAGTCGACAATGGCTGGAGCCTGTTTGTCGCGGACGATGACGGCAGGTTGGCCGCGATGCTGGCGATCGATATTCCGAAATTGTACCTGGACATGCTGTTCGTTGCGCCGGAACATCAGGGGCGTTCGATCGGCCGGCAGCTACTCGCCTTCACACGAACACTTTTGCCCGACGAAATCTGGCTGCGCTGCGTACGCGAAAACGAAAAAGCCTGGAGATGGTACGAACGCGAGGGTTTCGTGTACGAGCGCGACGCGCTGGAGCCCGCGATGGGGCGCATGATGAAATATTATCGGTGGAAAAGGAAAGCGACATCATGATGAAGCTTTATTGGTCGCCGCGATCGCGGTCGTTTTCCGCGCTGTGGCTGATGGAAGAAACCGGCGAGCCGTATGAGCGCGTGCTGACCGACATCAGCAAGGGTGCACAGAAGACGCCGGAATATCTCGCCATCAATCCGATGGGCAAGGTGCCGGCGATCAAGGACGGCGAGTGCACGCTGGCGGAAGCCGCCGCAATCTGCGCCTATGTCGCCGAGCGCTACCCGCAAGCCAAGCTGGCGCCGCCCCCCGGCGACCCCCTGCGCGCCAAATATCTGTACTGGCTGTTCTTTGGACCAGGCTGCATCGAGCCTGCCATGGTGCAGGTAGCGACCAAGATCGAGATGAATCCCGTCGCCGCGGGCTGGGGCGACGCGCAACGCGTCTACGACGTGCTAGACACCGCCTTGGAAAAGGGACCGTGGATTCTCGGCGAGAACTTTTCCGCAGCCGATATCGTGATCGGTTCGGGACTGAATTTCGCGATCCGGCTGTTCAAGATGGTGCAGAGCCGCCCGTCCTTCGACCGCTATCTCGATCGATGCGCGGCGCGGCCGGCGTTTCAGCGCGCCGGGGCACTGGTGGTCTGATTCTAACATTCGCATCTCTTCGCAGCGGGCACTTTTGCGAATGTTAGAATCGCAAGCTCACCAGAAAGTCTAAATTCCCAGTGGAGTTTAGGATTTGACATTCGCTTGACGCGTCCGCGGCTAGATGGGTAGCGAATGTCAAATCCACTCTACTGGCGATGGGGTAGAGTGATTTAACCAGAGACGACGCGCGGATCGATGTCCTGCGTGTAGTCGACGCCGTCGATGCCAAATCCGAACAGGCGAAGGAATTGGCTCTTGTATTCGGCGAGGTCGGCCAGTTCGCCGAGGGTTTCGGTAGAGAGCATCGGCCATCGCCGCGACACCTCGGCCTGCACCTTGGGCGACAACTCCCAATCGTCGAGCCTGAGGCGCTGTGCATCGTCGACTTCGGCATGCTTGCCAAGGCGAGTCCGGAACAGCCGGTCGATCTGTTCGATGCATCCTTCGTCGAGCCCAAGCTGCTTCATGACCTTGAACAGCACCGTTCCATAAAGCGGCACTACCGGAATGGCCGAGCTCGCCTGGGTGACCACGGCCTTCAGCGCGACCACGCGGGCCGCATCCTGCCCGAGCCGGCCGCGGATTTCTTCCGCCTTGAGATCGAGATCGACCTTGGCGCGACCCAGAGTGCCGTTCCAGTAGATCGGCCAGGTCAGTTCGCTGCCAATATAAGTGTAGTTGAGCGTGCGGAAGCCGGGAGCCAGGACTCCGGCGTCCGCAAGCTGGTCGATCCAGCGCTTCCAGTCCTCGCCGCCCATCACCGCAACCGTTGCAGCGGCTTCATCCTCACTCGCCGGCGCAATGGTCGTCTCGTAAACCTCGCCGGTTTCGGTATTGAGAAGTCTTGATCTCGACCGGCGCCCCGAGCGGCTTGATCGCCGAGCGATGAGTCTTGCCGGTTTGCGGATCCGTCCGTACCGGCGCGGCCATGCTGTAGACCAGCATGTCGAGCTGTCCGAATTTCTCGCGCACACGGTCGATGAAGCTCTTCTTCAACTCGTCGGAGAAGGCGTCACCCTCCAGCGTGAGCGGGGATCGTCCGATCTTCTCAGCCTCGATCTCGAATGCACGGTTGTTGTACCAGCCAGCGCTGGCCGTTCGGTTGGCCGTAGGCTCGCGCTCCAGCGACACGCCGATGGTATCGGCGCCACCGGCGAAGGTCGCGACAATGCGGCTTGCAAGACCGTAGCCCGTCGAACATCCGAGCACGGCGACCCGCTTGGGGCACTCCGCAATGGCCCCCTTGCCAACAACATAAGCGATCTGGTCGCGGACATTTCTGAGGCAACCGGCAGGATGCGCCGTCGTGCAAATGAAGCCTCGCACGCGCGGTTCGATAATCATGCCCACTCCGTCTCAGATGATCGCAAAATCGCCGTCCGCAAGCTGTTACTGGAATCGGCGAGAGGTCGGGACGATATCAAGCATCCAGCCGCTTGAACACCAGCGTCGCGTTGGTGCCGCCGAAACCGAAGGAATTCGATAGCACGGCGCCGATCTTGGCGTTGTCGATGCGCTTGCGCACAATCGGCATGTCGGCGAAGATCGGATCGAGCTCGCTGATATGCGCGCTTTCGCAAATGAAGCCGTTGTTCATCATCAGAAGCGAATAGATCGCTTCCTGTACGCCGGTGGCGCCGAGCGAATGCCCGGTGAGCGCCTTGGTGGCGGAAATCGGCGGGCACTTGTCGCCGGTGCCGAACACTTTTCGGATCGCCTCGATCTCCGGCGGGTCGCCGGCCGGCGTCGAGGTGGCGTGGGGATTGATGTAGTCGATCTTGGTATTGACCGTGGACATCGCCATCCGCATGCAGCGCTCGGCGCCTTCGCCCGACGGCGCGACCATGTCGTAGCCGTCCGACGTCGCGCCATAGCCGACGATCTCGCCGTAGATGCGCGCGCCGCGCGCCTTGGCGTGCTCGAGTTCTTCCAGCACTACGACACCGGCGCCGCCGGCGATGACGAAGCCGTCACGGTTGAGGTCATAGGGCCGCGAGGCAGTCGAGGGCGTATCGTTGTATTTCGACGACATCGCGCCCATCGCGTCGAACAGAACCGACAGGCTCCAGTCGAGTTCTTCACAGCCGCCGGCAAAGATCACGTCCTGCTTGCCGATCTGGATGGTTTCGTAGGCATTGCCGATGCAATGATTGGAGGTCGCACAGGCGGACGAGATCGAATAGTTCACGCCCTTGATCTTGAACCAGGTGGCAAGCGTGGCGGATGCGGTCGAGGACATCGCCTTCGGCACCGCGAACGGGCCGACACGTTTGGGCCCTTTCGTGCGCGTAGTGTCGGCCGCTTCTACGATCGTGCGCGCTGACGGGCCGCCCGATCCCATGATGATGCCGGTACGGATGTTGGAGACATCGGAAGGCTCAAGACCTGAAGTCCCGGATCGCCTGCTCCATCGCAACATAATTCCAGGCCGCGCCGCCGGCGAGAAAACGCATCGCACGACGGTCGACGATTCCGGAAGGGTCAAGCGTGGGCGCGCCCTGTACCTGCGAGCGGAAACCCATCTCGGCATATTTCTCCGCACGCGAGATTCCCGAGCGGGCCTCGTGCAAGCTCGAGAGAACTTCCTGGGTGTTGTTTCCGATCGAAGAGACGATGCCCATCCCCGTGATCACAACCCGCCTCATGATCGCCTCACCCTATCTTCGTTTTCCATGACGTTCGTGACCAAACCAAAGTCGCCCCAGGCCCGTGAAAAGTTCACACGGGCTGCTGCACTGTGGCGTCCTGCTTGAACAACCCGACCTTCAGATCCTTGGCGCGATAGATAATCTCGTCATCCATGGAAAGCCAGCCGTCCGCGATGCCTAGCCAGAGCTTCATCCGCATCACGCGCTTGATATCGATATTGTACACAACCTTGCGAACATTCGGCAGCACCTGGCCTGCGAGCTTCAGTTCGCCAAGACCAAGCGCGCGGCCGCGTCCTTCGCCGCCGATCCAGCCGAGATAGAAGCCGACCATCTGCCACATCGCGTCGAGGCCGAGGCAGCCCGGCATGACCGGATCGTTCTTGAAATGGCAGCCGAAAAACCAGAGGTCGGATTTGACGTCGAGCTCGGCGCGGATCAGTCCCTTACCGAACTCCCCGCCGGTCTCATTGATTTCGCTGATGCGGTCGAACATCAGCATCGGCGGCAGCGGCAACTGGGCATTGCCGGGGCCGAACAGCTCGCCGCGGCCGCACGCCAGCAAGTCCTCATATTCATAACCGCTGCGCCGATCCAGCATGGGTGAGAGCCTTGTCAAAAATCTCGATGAAAAGCATCCGGGCGAACGATCCACGATCGCGGAAATCGACGCCTGTTATGCCAATTTGGCCCTAACTCCGCAGGTCGGGAACCCCTGCGGCAGGGGCGTTTTCCTATAACAATCCGGGGTCAGCCGAAGTTCGCGCTCTCTAACACAGGGGATGCAGGTGGCAAAGCGCACCCCCGAGGCAAATAGCCGCTTTGTTGCCCTGCAACGAGCTTAACTGTTGCGGGCGTTCTAGTTGCGAAAAACTTGCATCTAAGTCCGATCCTGCCTATATTTGCTAGGAATATTGAGGCTGTTTACAGAGTCAGACGTGGAAATGAGCGACAACGATACTGCCTTGAACGACGAAATGCTGGGTTCTGAACCCGGAGCGCCGGGCCGTGAACCGACGCTGACCGGCTGTCCGTGGCACGACGTCAATGAAATGCTGCAGGCGGCGGGCTTACGTCCGACACGTCAACGCATGGCGCTGGGCTGGCTGCTGTTCGGCAAGGGCGCGCGCCACCTGACTGCTGAAATGCTCTACGAGGAAGCAACGCTGGCTAAAGTCCCGGTGTCGCTGGCCACCGTCTACAACACGCTCAACCAATTGACGGATGCCGGCCTGCTGCGCCAGGTCAGCGTCGACGGTACCAAGACCTATTTCGACACCAACGTGTCGGCGCACCATCATTTCTATCTCGAGAACAACCACGAGCTGGTCGATATCGAAGACCCGCATCTGGTGCTTCAGAAAATGCCCGAAGTGCCCGAGGGCTACGAGATCGCGCGGATCGACATGGTCGTCCGCCTGCGCAAAAAGCGCTAGCTGTCGTCCCTGCTTTCGCAGGAACAACACGAAGCCAACTCAATCCACCTTCTCGTCGGCGTAGACGCCCCACAGCCGCTGCTGCTCGATCCAGCCGTCAAAGCCATTGCCAAAGACATGGCACCAGGATGAGGCGCAATGTTTGACCTGGGCGACGACGCCGGCCTGCAAACGGGCGCTCAAGGCGCTTGACGTATCAGCCCGTTCGTAGAGCGAGGCCATGTCGTCCTTGTTCTTCATCGTGATGACCGCCGTGCGGCGGCCGGACAATAGCGAGTGATAGACCCAGCCTTCGGCGCCTTCCGAATCGCGTACCCGGCGCCAGTTCTCGAATTCGGCGGTGATCTCCACCGGGAGACCGGAGCGCGTATAGACCCAGGCCACGTCGTTGTCCTTGGTCGGACCACCGCGAACGTTCACATGATCCGATTTGAGGCTGACATAACGCGGCACGGGCAAGCCGCTCGCCGTCATTGCGGCATCCTTGGCCGCAGCCACCGTCATTAACGGCGTACCCAATAGCCAGGCTGCAAGCACCGCCAAACCAAAACGCCACAACGCCATCAACGCGTCTCCCGCCGAGATCAGCTCGAAATTCTTCGAGCTGAGACACCTGTACCTGTAAGACCCCAAAGTCCCTGCCGTCCGATTGCACTCGGCTTGAACCCGGTTCCCTCCCGGGTTCTTGTTTTGGCCCGGCCTTCTGCTAGAGAGGACGGAAAGCCAAAACGAAAGACCCCGAAAAAGTCCCGCGACGCTCCGACGGTGACGTCGGGCAGTCAGCGGAAACGCCCGGACCACGCGGCAGCGCAGTGTCGAACAACCGGGTTAATGAGGTCTGAACAACCTCACGAGGGCAGGACATGTCGGTTAAGAAGAAGCCTCTCGTCGTCGTCACCCGCAAGCTGCCGGACTCGATCGAGACCCGGATGCGCGAGCTGTTTGACGCGCGACTCAATCTTGACGACGCCCCGCTGACGCAAGAGCAGCTCGTCGAGGCGGTTCGTACCGCAGATATCTTGGTTCCGACGGTCACCGACCACATCGGCGAAGAGGTGCTCAAGCAAGCCGATAGCAAGCTGAAACTGATCGCCAATTTCGGCAACGGCGTCGACAACATCGATGTCACGGCTGCGCATGCGCGCGGCATCACCGTGACCAATACGCCAAAGGTTTTGACCGAAGATACGGCCGACATGACCATGGGGCTGATCCTGGCGGTGCCGCGCCGGCTGATCGAAGGCGCCTCAGTCCTGACCGACGGCAAGAACTGGGCGGGCTGGTCGCCGACCTGGATGCTCGGTCATCGCCTCGGCGGAAAGCGGCTGGGCATCGTCGGCATGGGCCGGATCGGCCAGGCGGTGGCGCGCCGCGCGCACGCTTTCGGTCTGCAGATCCACTATCACAACCGCCGCCCCGTCGCCCCGCGCATCGCCGAAGAACTCGGCGCGACCTATTGGGAAAGCCTCGATCAGATGCTGGCGCGGATGGACATCATCTCGGTGAATTGTCCGCATACGCCCGCAACATTCCACCTGTTGTCGGCGCGACGGCTGAAGCTGATCCGCAAGGACGCCTATATCGTCAACACCGCGCGCGGCGAAGTGATCGACGAGGAGACGCTGACCAAGCTGATCGAAAGCGGCGAGATCGCAGGCGCAGGTCTTGACGTGTTCGAGCACGAGCCGGCGGTAAGCCCGAAACTGGTGCGGCTCGCCAAAGCCGGCAAGGTGACGCTGTTGCCGCATATGGGCTCAGCCACCATCGAAGGCCGCGTCGAGATGGGCGAGAAGGTGATCATCAATATCAGAACCTTCCTCGACAATCACAAGCCACCGGATCGCGTGCTGCCCAGCATGCTGTGAGGTGCACCTCCGCTCATCCGTCGTTGCGAGGCGCGAAAATAGCGGACTAAGGCGACCTTCGCTTGTCCGGGGCGACGATGGAGACCTTCTCCTTCCGCTCGCGTTTCCGCCATTGCCCGACAAAGGCGATGAAGGCGGCGAGCGCCGGCGGCGTCTGGCGAATGCTCGGGTAATACAGAAACGGCCCGGGAAACGGCGCGCACCAATCGTCGAGCACGCTGACAAGCGCGCCGGCCTTGATGTCCTCGCGCACATAACCTTCGAAGGTGAGCCAGAAGCCAGACCCGTCGCGGGCCGCGCGGTACGCAGCGCCGGGATAATTGACGATCAATTTAGCCGCTGGCGACACCTTCAACAGCCGGCCGGCTTTCTCGAACTCCCAGTCCAGCATCGTGCCTCTGCCGAAGCGGACGCGGATACACTTGTGATCGAGCATATCCTTTGGATGCTTCGGCCGGCCGTGCCTGGCGACGTAATCCGGGGAAGCCACGACCGCGTAGCGCTGCGGCGGGCCGAGCGCGACCGCAATCATGTCCTGCGCCAGATGTTCGCCGTATCGCACGCCGGCGTCGTAGCCCTGCGCGACAATGTCGACGAACGAACTGTCTCCGATAATCTCGAGATCGATCTGCGGATAGGCGGCGAGAAACGGCCCGACCATCGGCGCCAGCACCAGATCGATCGCCGGCGGCGGAGCGTTGATGCGCAGACGCCCTGACGGTACGCCGCGCAGCCCCCTCACCTCGTCCAGCGCCCCGTTGACCTCGTGCATCGCCGGCCCGACCCGCGACAGCAGCAATTCACCGGCCTCGGTCAAGGCGACGCTGCGGGTGGTTCGGTTCAGAAGCCGTACCCCGAGCCGCTCTTCCAGGCCACGCAGCCGCTGGCTCAGGCTGGAAACCGAGACCTGCCGGTCCAACGCCGCGCGGCGAAAGTTCTTCGCGCGGGCAATGGCCACGAAAGCATCGAGATCACGGAAATCGAGAGCACTCATTGTTCTCTATAATGAACAATCTATTCTGAACTGTCTATCTTATCGTTTCAGTGGCAACGGGTCATATCAGGAGCACTTCGACGGCGCAGAATGATCCGCACCGCACCTCGGGAGAACCACCATGGAACATCGCAAGCTCGGCAAGTCCGGTCCCACCACCTCCGCCATCGGCCTCGGCTGCATGGGCATGTCCGATTTTTATGGGCCGGCCGACCGCAGCGAGAGCATCGCCACCATCCATGCCGCGCTCGATGCCGGCATCACGCTGCTCGACACCGGGGACTTCTACGGCATGGGCCACAACGAGATGCTGATCCGCGAGGCGCTCTCCTCGCGAAACCACGACAAGGTGCAGATCTCGGTCAAGTTCGGCGCACTGCGCGACGTCGACCGCAACTGGCATGGTTACGACAGCCGTCCAAAAGCCATCAAGAATTTTCTCGCTTATTCGTTGCAACGGCTCGGCGTCGAAGCGATCGACATTTACCGGCCGGCGCGGCTCGATCCCGACGTGCCGATTGAAGAGACGATAGGCGCGATGGCGGAGATGGTGAAGAAGGGCACCATCAAGCATATCGGCCTGTCGGAGGTGGGCTCCGAGACCATCCGCCGTGCGCATGCGGTACATCCGATTGCGGATTTGCAAATCGAATACTCGCTGATATCGCGTGGCATTGAAAGCGACATCCTGAAGACCTGCCGCGAACTCGGCATCGGCATCACCGCTTACGGCGTGTTGTCGCGCGGGCTGATCAGCGGTCACTGGTCGAAAGATCGCTCGGCTACGCAGGATTTCCGCCGCAACAGCCCGCGCTTCCAGGGCGAAAATCTCGACAAGAACCTCGCTTTGGTCGACTCCTTGCGCGCGATTGCGGACCAGATCGGCGCAACGCCGGCGCAAGTCGCGATCGCCTGGGTCGCGGCGCAGGGCGATGACATCGTGCCTCTGGTTGGCGCGCGGCGGCGCGAGCGGCTTACCGAGGCGCTTGGCGCATGCGAGGTACAGCTGACGAGCGCGCATCTCGCGGCACTATCGAAAGCGTTTCCGCTCGACGCGGCTGCGGGCCACCGCTATCCGGAGGCGCAGCTTGCACATATGGACAGTGAAAAACGTGCAAGCGCGTAACGTGAATCCAAACCTTCCCTTGGAAAGGGAAGTCGGTTTGCGAAGCAAACCGGGAGGGATCGCTGACCCAACCCGACCCTCTCCCTTGCAGGGGGAGGGAGAAAAAGGTCACCGATGCCCGCTCAAATCGGTGATGGTGAGCGCATCGCCATTGAGCGGATTAAGCGGATCGCGCTGATACCGCAGAGTCTCAAACCGCATGGCGCGGGCGTCGACCATCAAGAGACGCCCCACCAGTCCTTCGCCGAAGCCGACGATCTCGCGGATCGCTTCCAGCGCCATCATCGAACCGAGAATGCCCGCAAGCGCGCCCATCACGCCGGCTTCCGCGCAAGGAGGTACCGTGCCGGGCGGCGGCGGTTCGGGAAACAGACAACGATACGTCGGGTTAAATTGGCCGGCGGCGTTCTTCTCATGAGCCCGGATCGTGGTCAGCGAACCATCGAACATGCCGAGCGCCGCCGTGACCAGGGGCCTCGCCGCGAGAAAGCAGGCGTCGGATACCAGGTAGCGCGTCTCGAAATTGTCGGACCCATCGAGCACGAGGTCGTAGCCGCCAATCAGCTCCATCGCGTTGGCGGCCTTCAATCGCGTGGCGTGCGCGGCAAATTTCACATGCGGATTGAGCCGGCCGATACGCTCGGCTGCGCTATCGACCTTTGGCTTGTCGATATCATACGTCTCGTGAATGATCTGGCGTTGCAAATTGGACAGCGACACGACGTCGTCATCGACCACGCCTAATGTGCCGACACCGGCCGCGGCCAGATACATCAGCGCCGGCGCACCGAGACCTCCCGCGCCGATCACGAGTACCGAGGCGTCCTTCAGGGCCGCCTGGCCGGGCCCGCCGACTTCACGCAGCACGATGTGGCGGGCATAGCGTTCGAGTTCTTCAGAACTCAACATATCGCATACTTACCTTTTCGGACCGCAATGATGCGCACTTCTGAACTACCCCACCAGCCGTTGGTGCCGACCCAACAGATGTGCTTAATTGGGCTCGCGTCAATGGACGCAATGGACCGAAGAGTTGTTGTCATGAGATCGATGCTGACTGCAACATTGATATTCGTGGCCGCCATCGCTTCCGCGCAGGCCCAGACGCCGCCTTCTACCGCCAAGCCTAAACAGGTCGCGACGGTCCCGGGCCGCCCGGCGCTGCAATCGCCCGCCGATACGGCGAATTCGATGGGCCAGAGCGAGCGCATGGGCATCCAGGCCGACCTCGCCTGGGTCGGGCAGTATAACGGCGCCATTACCGGCGACGTCAGCGAACGGATGGTCGAGGCGATCAAGGAATATCAGAAGGCAGGCGGCGGCAAACCGACCGGCGTACTCAATCCCAAGGAACGCATGGTGCTCGCCGAGACCGGACGGCGGCGGCGCGAAAATGCCGGATGGAAGATCGTGACCGATGCGCCGACCGGCGTTCAGCTCGGCATTCCGACGAAGCTGGTGCCGCAGCAGACATCCGACGCCAATGGCACGAAGTGGAGTTCACCGACCGGCACCATTCAAATTCTGCTGACGCGGCGCAAGGAAGCGAACCCGGCCACCGCGAAGCTCGCGGACCGTGAAAAGAAAGAGCCCGCCGGCCGCACCGTCGATTACACCGTGGTCAAGCCGGGGTTCTTTGTGCTGTCGGGTCTGCAAGGCCTGAAAAAATTCTACGTGCGCGGCACCTTCAAGGGCGACGAAGTCCGTATTCTTACTATCCTCTACGATCAGGCGACCGAGAATACGGTCGAGCCTGTGGTGATCGCGATGTCGAGCGCATTCAATCCGTTTCCCGTCAATGCGGCGCCGCCGCCGCGCAAGACGGTCGAGTACGGGACCGGCGTGGTGGTGACCGAGGATGGCGCGATCGTCGCCGACCGCCAGATCACCGACCAATGCCTCGCCATCACAATTCCTCCGTTCGGCAATGCCGACCGTGTCAGCGAAGACAAGGATCACGATCTGGCGCTGCTGCGCGTCTATGGCGCGCGCGGCCTGAAGCCGCTCAACCTCGCCTCCGACACGACAGACAAGGCCAGCATCGAACTGACCGGCATTTCGGATCCGCAAAATCAGGGCGGCGGCCGCGCCGCTTCCACGGTCAAGGCCGTGATCACGCCGTTCGGCAACGGCAATGATCGTACGCTTTTACCGACACCCGCGATCGGCTTCTCCGGCGCCGCCGCGCGTGACGACGGCGGCAAATTTGCGGGGCTTGCGTTGTTGAGGCCGGCTGCGGTCGCCGGCGCGGCGAACAATGCCGTGCCGCAATCCGTGTTGGTGTCGGCTGGCGCCGTGCGCGATTTCCTGAACGCCAACGGCGTGGATGCATCCGGCGGATCGGCCGATGTTACGGCGTCGGTGGTGCGCGTGATCTGCGTCAGGAAATAACCGCGACGCGTCGTCGCATTATTTCTGGCACTTCGGGCACCAGAAGGTCGAACGCCCATTCTGGTTGAAGCGGCGAACGATCCCGCCGCAGCCTTTGGTCTGGCACTTCTCGCCCTCGCGGTCATAGACCTGAAACGAGTGCTGGAAATAACCAAGTTCGCCCGTGGTCTGACGATGATCGCGGAGCGACGAACCTCCGGCCTTGATGGCCTGATTGAGCACCGCGTGAATCGCCTCGACCAGACGTCTTGCGTGATCGGTCGTCTCACCCTTTTTGGTCGACAGCGTCGCCGCCAATCGCCGCGGCGACAAGCGCGACCGAAACAAAGCCTCGCAGACATAGATATTGCCGAGGCCTGCGACGACGCGCTGGTCGAGCAAGGCTGCTTTCAGGCTGGTTTTCTTGTTCGCACATGAACGCGCCAGCATGTCGGCATCGAATTCATTGCCGAGCGGCTCCGGACCAAGACCCCGCAGCAGCGGTTCATCTTCGATCCCCTCCCGCGCGATGATTTTCATGTAACCGAACCGTCGCGGATCGTTGAAGATGATCAAGGCACCCGACGACATGTGGAACAGCACATGGTCATGGGCGCGATCTTCACTGCGGGCATGATGAAAATGACCCGGCGTTTTCCCGTCGTGGTCCGTGACGACGCGAAACGATCCGGACATTCCGAGATGCATCAGCAGCACGTCGCCGGAGGCAAGATCGGCCATCAGATATTTGGCGCGCCGGCCAAGTCCGGTCACGGTTTGACCTTCCAGCCGATGGACGAAATCCTTTTGGAAGGGAAATCGCAGGTCCTTGCGCCGGACCTCGGCCTTTACGATTTTGGCGCTTTCCATGGCCGGTTGCAGGCCGCGGCGCACCGTCTCGACTTCGGGTAATTCAGGCATAGGCGCGTGTTCACCTTTAAATATTGACGTGATAGCGCCATTGGAGCAGGCACGCTATATGGTCCGGTAGTGGAGTAGATGTGATGAACCAACCGGACGAAACCACGCATTTCGGCTTCAGGGATGTGCCCCTGGACGACAAGCAGATGCTTGTCAACGACGTCTTCCACAGCGTGGCCCGGCGCTACGACCTGATGAACGACCTGATGTCGGCGGGGCTCCATCGCGTCTGGAAAGACCTGATGATCAATGCGCTGAATCCGCCGCGCTCGGGCATTCCGTTCGCCCTGCTCGATGTTGCCGGCGGCACCGGCGACATCGCGTTCCGCGCCGCGGACGCTGCCGGAGGCGGCTTCAAGGCTACCGTGTGCGACATCAATTCCGACATGCTCGCTGTGGGTCGTGAACGCGCTGTCGCGCGACACCTCGACGACCGCGTCGCGTTCGTCGAAGGTAATGCCGAGGAGTTGGCGTTCGCAAATTCCACTTTCGATGCCTACACGATCGCATTCGGCATCCGCAATGTGCCGCGGATCGATCGTGCCTTGGCTGAGGCTTTTCGCGTGTTGCGACCGGGTAGCCGCTTTTTGTGTCTGGAATTCTCTTCCGTCGATGTGCCGGGCCTCGATCGGATCTACGACCTGTTTTCCTTCAATGTGATCCCGTCGCTCGGCCGCGCCGTAACCGGTGACGCGGAGTCCTATCAATATCTGGTGGAATCGATCCGCAAGTTTCCAAAGCCCGGCGCTTTTGCAAAGATGATCGGGCAGGCCGGTTTTTCCCGTGTGAGCTGGCAGAGTTTTTCGGGCGGGATCGTCGCATTGCATTCGGGCTGGCGCCTGTGATTTCAGCCTCGTTCCACATCGCACGCCTCGGCCGCGCCGCGTTCGTGTTTGCGCGTGAGGGCGTGTTTGGCTCGGTCGATCCTTCGCTGGTGCCGCCGCCCGGACAGTTGGCGCTACGGCTCGCTCGAATCCTGGAACGGTCCGGCGCCAAATCAGGACCACGGCTGTCGCGTGCGCTGACCCGTCTCGGGCCGGCTTACCTCAAGCTCGGACAGTTTCTGGCCACCAGGCCCGACGTGGTCGGTGTCGGACTGGCGCGCGACCTCGAAAGCCTGCAGGACCGCCTGCCGCCATTCCCGCAAGCCGAGGCGGAAAGCGTGATCGCGACCTCGCTCGAACGCCCGGTCAATCAGGCGTTCGCAAGCCTCGGCCCCGCAGTCGCGGCCGCCTCGATCGCGCAGGTGCATCGCGGCGAGGTCGAATACAACGGCATTCGCCGTGCCGTGGCGGTGAAGGTGCTCAGACCGGACGTCGCCTCGCGCTTCCGCCGCGACCTCACCGACTTCTTCTTTGTCGCGCATCAGGCCGAAGCCTATTCCGCCGAGGCGCGACGGCTGCGGCTAATCGAAGTCATCAACACGATGTCGCGCTCGGTGACGATGGAAATGGACCTGCGCCTGGAGGCGGCAGCCATGTCCGAGATGGCGGAAAACACCCGCGACGATCCTGATTTTCGCGTCCCAACGATCGACTGGGATCGCACCACCCATAACGTCCTGACCATGGAGTGGATCGACGGCATTGCGTTGTCCGATCACGCCAGGCTTGAACAATCCAAAGTCGATCTGGCCGATCTCGGCCGCAAGGTGATCCAGAGCTTTCTGCGCCATGCGCTACGCGACGGCTTCTTTCACGCCGACATGCATCCAGGCAACCTGTTCCTCGACCCGGAAGGCCGGCTGGTCGCCGTCGACTTCGGCATCATGGGACGGCTGGGGCCAAAGGAACGGCGTTTCCTTGCTGAAATCCTTCTCGGCTTCATTACGCGCGACTATCGGCGTGTGGCCGAGGTGCATTTCGAGGCGGGGTACGTGCCGTCGCACCATTCGGTCGACAACTTCGCACAAGCCATCCGCGCCATCGGCGAGCCGATCCACAACCGCACGGCCGAAGAAATCTCGATGGCGAGGCTATTGACGTTGCTGCTCGAGGTCACGGGCCTGTTCGATATGCGCACCCGCCCCGAACTGATCCTGCTGCAAAAGACGATGGTGGTGGTCGAAGGGGTCGCGCGTGGCTTCGATCCCAAGCTCGACATCTGGAAGGTCGCCGATCCGGTTGTGCGTGAATGGATCGAACGCAATCTTGGTCCGATTGGCCGCATCGAAGGCGCCGTGGCGGGCGCCGGCGAGCTCGGCCGTGTCGTCGCCAGCCTGCCGTCGCTGGCGAGCCGCGCCGTGACCGTGCTTGAGCAACTCGAAACCATGACGCGAGAGGGACTGACGCTGTCGGACGAGACCATTGCCGCCATGGGCCGAACCGAAGGCCGCAAGAGCCGCTGGCGGACCATCGCGCTCTGGATCATCGCGGCGACCTTTATCGGAATCCTGCTCGCTGTTCGTCAGATGTGATTGCAACGCAATCAAACAAGTGATAGCACTGATATCACCTCTTCTCCTCGGAGCCCGCCGTGGCGAGTCTGACCATCCGAAAACTCGACGATGCCATCCGCGATGCCTTGCGGCTGCGGGCGGCACGCAGCGGCCGCTCGGTCGAGGATGAAGTGCGGGTTATCCTCCGCGAAGCCGCTCAGGATGGGGCGTCCGCGGCACCTGTCGTCGCCTTGCGTGCGCCGGCGCCAAATCGCCTACCACCACCAGCCCGCACCGACGCTGGCCTCGCCCGCGTCACTCTGATCATCGGCGGCGGGATCGCCGCGTATAAAGCGCTTGACCTGATCCGGCGGCTGAAGGAGCGCCATATCCACGTTCGCTGCGTCCTGACCAAAGCCGCGCAGCACTTCGTCACACCGCTGGCCGCCAGTGCCCTCTCTCACGAACGTTGCTACACGGATCTGTTCGACCCTGAGAGCGAGTTCGACGCCGGCCACATCCGCCTGGCGCGCGACAGCGACCTGATCGTGGTGGCGCCGGCCACCGCCGATCTGATGGCCAAGATAGCGCATGGCGTCGCCGACGACCTCGCAAGCGCTATCCTGCTTGCATCTCGCGGGCCGATCCTGCTCGCACCGGCGATGAATCCCCTGATGTGGAACAACGCCGCGACCAGCCGCAACGTTGCAACGCTTCAACGCGACGGCATCGCCATGATCGGACCAAACGCTGGGGAAATGGCCGAAGCCGGTGAGGCCGGGATCGGCCGTATGGCGGAACCCCTTGAAATTGCTGCCGCCGCCGAACGGCTGTTACGGCCGCCGCAACTGAGGCCGCTGGCCGGCAAACGCATGCTGATCACGGCCGGGCCGACCCATGAGCCGATCGATCCCGTGCGCTACATCGCCAATCGTTCGTCGGGTAAACAGGGTTTTGCGATCGCAGCCGCGGCGCGTGCCGCGGGCGCCGACGTCATCCTGATTTCGGGCCCGGTCGAACTCGACGATCCACCGGGCGTGACGACAATCCACGTGGAATCCGCGCGCGACATGCTGGGTCAGGTGGAAGCAACCCTGCCGGTCGATATCGCGATCTTTGCCGCGGCTGTCGCCGACTGGCGTGTTTCCCACGAAGGAGAGCAAAAATTGAAAAAGACGGCTGCCGGCATGCCGCCGCTTCAGCTCGTCGAAAATCCGGATATTCTCGCGACCATCTCCCACCGCAAGGATGGGCGGCCGCCGCTTGTGATCGGGTTTGCCGCCGAAACCGAACATCTGATCGAGAACGCCACGACCAAGCTTGCCCGCAAAGGCTGCGACTGGATCGTCGCCAACGACGTCTCGCCGGCCACCGGTGTGATGGGTGGCGATCGCAATACCGTGCATTTGCTGACACGCCATGGCGAGAACGTCGAGGTCGATTCCTGGCCGGTCATGACCAAGCAAGAGGTCGCCGTCGAGCTGATCGCGCATGTCGCCAAAACCGTGAGCCAACCTTCATGAGCACAGTCAAAGTCGAAGTAAGGCAGCTGCCGAACGGAGAAGGCCTTGCGTTGCCGGCCTACCAGAGCGCTCTCGCCGCAGGCCTCGATCTGCTCGCCGCGGTTCCCGAAGACGCGCCGATCGTCCTTGCAGCCGGCAGGTATGCACTCGTCCCCACCGGCCTTTCGATCGCATTGCCGCCGGGTTACGAGGCCCAGGTGCGCCCGCGTTCGGGCCTGGCGGCAAAGCACGGGGTTACCGTATTGAACGCGCCCGGCACGGTGGACGCGGATTATCGCGGCGAAATCGGCGTGCCGCTGATCAATCACAGCGACGTACCCTTCACGATCCGGCGCGGCGAGCGCATCGCGCAGATGGTGATCGCTTCGGTGGTTCAGGCAGATCTCGTTCCGGTCGCCTCGTTATCCCCGACCGCGCGGGGCAGCGGCGGCTTTGGCTCGACCGGCCGGTAATTCATAAAAGACCGGCCTCATTTTCTTTAAAAACCTGCTCGGATGGTGACTTAATCCCGCATTTTTTGCTGGCATGATTCACGTTCACGATCTGGACTCTGTACCCGTCGAGTCTCGTTGGCGATATTGTCGCTGATTCGCGCACGGCGGGGGGATTCGCTGGGCCTGAGGTCGTGCGGATTGGGGTGAACCATGTCGGGCGTGATCGCGGCATTGCGCCGGACCTTGCTGTCGTGCACCTCACTGGCACGCGGTGGACGGGCAGCCGAAAGAGTTGTTGTTGGCGCTGCTGGATTGGGCCTGGCCCAGCCGGCATATGCGGCCGACCTTTCGTGGCTGCACTTGATCGGCATGAACCATCAGGAGTTTGCCGCGCTCACGACCGCGCTGTCGCTGCTCGGCTTTTCGGTGGTCGCCGCCATCCTGCTGATGCGAACGCGGCTGCGTGCGGCCAGGAACGAAGCCGGGCTGCGTGGCGACATCCAGCGCCTGCAAAGCGAAGCCGACCGCTACCGCTCGCTGCTGTTCGCCGAACCCCAGGTGCTGATCGCCTGGCCCGCGGGCGAAGATCGTCCTGAGATCAGCGGCGACGTCTCGTCGCTCACCTCGCAGGAATTGTCCCAACGCATTCTGGCGTTCGGAACCTGGCTGCCAGCTGGACCGGCGCTGCAAATGGATCGTGCGATCGATACCTTGCGCGAAAGCGGCGAAGGTTTCCTGCTCAATCTGAACGCCTCGAATGGAATCCCCGTCGAAGTTATCGGCCGCGCCATTGGCGGTCAGGCCATCGTGCGGATTCGCGAGCTTTCCGGCGTGCGGCGTGAATTGGCCGAGACCCACCTGCGGCACAATGCGCTGTTGCAGGAGACCGAGATGCTGCGCGGCTTCGCGCAATCGGCCCCCTGGCCGATTTGGGCCAAACAAGCCGATGGCCGCCTGCAATATGCCAACGCTGCCTACGCCAAGGCAGCGGACGCCACCAGCTTTCACGACGCTATCGAGCGCAATGTGCAGTTGCTCGACAGCAGTGACCGTACCGACATGGACCGCGCATTGCAGGAAACGTCGTCGTTTGCCGCCCGGCTGCCGATCGTGGTCGGTGGCGAGCGTCGCTTCTACGATGTCCAGGCGCTCAACGTCAGCGGCGGCAGCGTCGGCATGGCGATCGACGCTTCCGAGGCCAACGCGCTGAGCGATGCGCTGGTGCGGATGGCCGAGGCCCATCGTCGGACGCTGGACCAGCTCTCGTCCGGGGTTGCGGTGTTCGACGGCCGGCGACGGCTTGCCTTCTATAACGACTCCTATCGCCGGTTGTGGGACCTCGATCGCGCCTTCCTCGACAGCAACCCGGACGATTCAAGCGTGCTCGACCGCCTGCGCGCCGCGCGCAAACTGCCAGAGCAGCCGGATTTCCGGGCGTGGAAAGCCAAGTTGCATGAAGCCTACCGCGCCGTGGAGGCCGAGAAAGACACCTGGTACTTGCCCGACGGGCGGGCGCTCAGCGTCGTCACCACGCCCAATCCGGAAGGCGGCGTCACTTATCTGTTCGACGACGTGACCGAAAGTCTGGAGCTGGCGCGGCGTTATGACGGCCTGATCCGTGTTCAGCGCGAAACGCTCGACAATCTCGGCGAGGCGCTCGCCGTATTCGGCAGCAACGGCCGCGCGCAGTTGTTCAATCCCGCTTTCGCCAACATGTGGAAGCTCTCGCCGGAGGCGCTGGTCGAACAGCCGCATATCGACACGGTCGAGACCTGGTGCAGGCCGTTGTTCGACGACACGGCGACCTGGCGCATTATCCGCGAGGCGATCACCCGGATCGACAATCGCGTCGCGGTGCCGCTCAAGCTGGAGCTCAAGGATGGCAGCGTGCTGGACTGCATGACCATGCCGCTGCCCGACGGCGCCACCATGCTGACTTTCCAGGACATCACCGATACCGAAAACGTCGAGCGGGCGCTGCGCGAACGCAACGAGGCATTGGAGACCGCCGACCAAATGAAGGTCGACTTCGTCCACCACGTCTCCTACGAATTGCGCTCGCCGCTGACCACCATCATCGGATTTGCGCACCTTCTCAACGATCCGACGACCGGTCCGCTGATGCCCAAGCAGGCCGAGTACCTCAACTACATCACCGCCTCGACCGATTCGTTGTTTGCCCTGATCAACAATATTCTCGATCTGGCCAGCATCGATGCCGGCGCGATGACGCTCGAAATCGGCCCCGTCGACATCCGCAAGGCTATCGACAATGCTGCCGAGGGCATTCAGGATAGGCTGGCCCGTGACCATATCGAACTCAAGATCGATGTGGATCCGAACATCGGAACTTTCATCGCCGATGGCGGACGCGTGGTGCAGGTACTCTACAATCTGCTCGCCAACGCCGTCGGCTTCTCGCCGCAGGATTCGGAGATTACGCTGAGCGCCAGCCGCACCGATCATCACGTGATTTTCGCCGTCACCGATCGCGGTCCCGGCATTCCGTCCGAGGTCAAGGACAAGGTATTCGACTGGTTCGAAAGCCATTCCAACGGATCGCGCCACCGTGGCGCCGGGCTTGGTCTGCCGCTGGTGAAATCCTTTGTTGAACTGCACGGCGGACGGGTGCGTGTCGATTCGAGCATCGGCAGGGGAACGACCGTCACCTGCGACTTCCCCCTCGACCAGGCGGCTCATCGTAACGCCGCGGAATGACCGACCCTTCGACATTCTCGCTGGCGCTGGCGAACGAGGCCGCAACCGCAAATCTGATGGCCGATCTTGCGCTGTTGATCGGCGCCGGCGACGTCATCACGTTGTCGGGCGACCTCGGCGCCGGCAAGACCACGGCGGCGCGCGCGTTGATCCGCTATCTTGCCGATGATCCCGCCATCGAGGTTCCGAGCCCGACGTTCACTCTGGCGCAGAGTTACGACCTTGCGCCGTTGCCGCTCATTCACGCCGACCTCTACCGCATCAACGACCCGATCGAACTGGAAGAGATCGGCCTGTCGCCTTTGCCGGAGGGCGTCGTGGCACTGATCGAATGGCCGGAACGCGCGCCCGCCGCGCTGCCGCCGGACCGGATCGATATTGCCTTCAGCCATCGCCCGGCGCTGGGATCCACGGCACGCGCCGCGGAAATCACCGGCTATGGCAAAGCGGCGCCGCAGGTCGCTCGTCTTCGCGCGCTGCGGCAATTCCTCGACGGCGCCGGCTTTGTCGACGCGAAGCGCCAGCGCATGGCCGGCGACGCCTCGACGCGGTCCTACGCGCGGCTGTTCCGCGATGAGAGCGCCGTCATTCTGATGAATTCGCCGCGACGTCCCGATGGTCCGGCAATCTATGACGGCAAATCCTACAGCGCCGCGGTACATCTGGCCGAGGACGTCAAACCATTTGTCGCCATTGCCAATGGCCTGCGCGAGCGCGGCCTGTCCGCGCCTGCCATTCTTCATGCTGACCTCGACGGCGGTTTCCTGATCACCGAGGATTTCGGCCGCGAAACTTTTATCGAGGGCGAACCGCCGCAACCGATCGCCGAACGCTATGAGGCCGCGGTAGACATGCTCGCGGCGATGCATTGGAAAAAACTGCCCGACGTTCTGCCGCTGGCTCCGCAGATGACGTACCCGATCCCGACTTTCGATATCGGCGCGATGCTGGTCGAAATCGGACTGATGCTCGAATGGTATCTGCCGGATCGTGATGCCGCGCCGTCGGGCGCCGCACGCGATGAATTCGTCAGGGAGTGGCGCGACCTCCTCGGCAAGACGGCAACTGGCTCCAAAACCTGGATGCTGCGGGATTTCCATTCCCCTAACTTGATCTGGCTGCCCGATCGATCGGGAATTTTACGCGTAGGGCTGATTGATTTTCAGGATGCGGTGCTCGGGCCCGCCGCCTACGACCTCGTATCGCTGTTGCAGGATGCGCGGATCGATGTTCCTGAACAAATCGAACTGACGCTGCTGACCCGCTACATCAAGGCGCGGCACGCCACCGACAATACCTTCGATCCGGCTGGTTTCGCCGAAAGCTATGCGATCATGTCGGCGCAGCGGAACACGCGGCTGCTCGGCACCTTCGCCCGGCTCAACCGGCGCGACGGCAAGCCGCAATACTTGCGCCACCAGCCCAGGATCTGGACCTATCTGACACGATCGCTGGCGCATCCCGCACTCGCGGGGATCCGTGGCTGGTACGAGACGCACGTTCCGCCGCCGCGAGCCTAATAATTTACCGGATGTTAGCCATCTCCTATCTATTCTGGGGGGTATCCCTGTTTGAATGAATGAGCTGCTTCCGGCTGGGATGCGCAGGACGGAGTACGATGGTGACAGAGCGGCGCAGAGGTGAGCGCGTCACATTCGAACGGGGAATTGGCGCGCATATGATGGGCATCGACGGCACGTGGCGCCGCGACTGCACCATGGAAGACGTTTCCGAGACCGGCGCCAAATTGACCATCGAAGGCTCGGTCGAAGGATTGCATCTGAAGGAATTCTTTTTGCTGTTGTCGTCGACCGGACTTGCCTATCGCCGATGCGAGCTCGCATGGGTGAATGGCGACCAGATCGGTGTTACTTTTCTCAATACCGGCGACAAGAAGAAAAAGACGCGCCGCAACGCCGAGGTCTGAGCCGGTCGCCTGACCCGTCTTACCATCGTCATACCGGGCGACTATGGCGGTCTGCTAGTGCTATGATTCGAATGCTTGTTCCGATTGCCCTGTTAGATTTGGGCAAGCAGGATTGATCCTTCCGCTGGGAATGTCTGGAATGCCCGTCAAGCCCGTCAAAGCCATGGTCCTCGCCGCCGGTCTCGGCCAGCGGATGCGTCCGCTGACGGATCGGATGCCGAAGCCGCTGGTGTCGGTGGCAGGCCGTCCGCTGCTCGACCATGTGCTCGACAAACTCAGCGATGCCGGTGTGACCGAGGCAATCGTCAACGTTCATTACCTGCCCGACCAGATCATCGAGCATGTCGCGGGGCGCAAACGGCCTCGGGTGATCATTTCCGATGAGCGCGGCCAGGTGCTCGGCACCGGAGGCGGCGTCGTCAAGGCACTGCCGCTGCTCGGCGACACGCCGTTCTTTCATCTCAACGCCGATACGCTCTGGATGGACGGCGTGCGGCCCAACCTGGCGCGGCTCGCCGAAGCCTTTGACCCGTCACGGATGGACATCCTGCTTCTGATGGCGCCGACCGCCGGCAGTATCGGATATGACGGCAACGGCGACTACGCGATGCTGCCCGACGGCGCACTGCGCAAGCGCCGGGAGCATCAGGTCGTTCCTTTCGTCTATGCCGGGGTCGCCATCATCTCACCTGCGATATTCGCCGGCGCGCCAAGCGGCGAATTCTCGCTGACCAAAATGTTCGATGCCGCCAACGAGCAGGAGCGGCTGTTTGGGCTGCGGCTGGACGGCATGTGGATGCATGTCGGAACGCCGGATGCGGTCGGCGCCGCCGAAGAGGCGTTTCTCGAAAGCGTGGCTTAGCTATCCCCGCACTCATTGCCGGGCGTAGCCGTCTGGAGCACGGCGTCGCTTCCGCTAGCCTATGACCCGGCAATCCATCATTCTTCAAAAAATCTTTTATGATGGGTGCGCGGCTCAAGCCCGCGCATGACGAGCCGAGAGTCTCTATATTCGCGTGATCTCGAATCAGGTCTTCCATGCGCGTTCTCAGCGTCCCCTCGTCCGTACCGTTTTTGCGCACTGTCGTCGCAGCGCTGATCGACGGCCGGCTGATCGAGGGTTTCGAGGCGCGAACCCAGCCTGAAAGGCTGACGCACGCGACGTTCTACCTTCCGACCCGGCGCGCCGGGCGTCTGGTTCGGGAAGTCTTTCTGGACGTGCTCGGCGCGCAAGCCGTGCTGCTACCGCGCATCGTTGCGCTCGGCGACATCGACGAAGATGAACTGGCATTCGCCGAGGAAGACGATTCCTATGGCGGCGAAGCCACGCTGGAGCTTCCGCCCCGGCTCGGTGAACTGGAACGTCGGATGACGCTAGCGCATCTGGTGGCAGCCTGGGCGAAGACCTCCACGACCGCCCCGCTGGTGGTCGGTGGGCCCGCATCCACACTCGCACTCGCGGGCGACCTCGCGCGGCTGATGGACGATGTGGCCACGCGCGGCGTCGAATGGGACGCACTCGACGGGCTCGTGCCAGAGGGCCTCGACGAATACTGGCAGTATTCCCTCGACTTCCTGCGGATCGCGCGCAAGGCCTGGCCGGCTTACCTTGCGGAAATCGGCAGAATCGAGCCGGCGATACGGCGCGATCGCCTGATCGACGCGGAAGCCAAGCGTCTGGCGTCCCACCATGCCGGTCCGGTGATCGCCGCGGGCTCGACCGGATCGATGCCGGCAACCGCAAAATTTCTCCAGGTGATCGCGGCGCTGCCGCAAGGGGCGGTCATTCTGCCCGGCCTCGATACCGATCTCGACGAGGCTTCCTGGCAAAGCATCGGCGGACAACGGGACGACAAGGGCCAGTTGTCGGAACATCCCGCTTCGAGCCATCCGCAATATGCGATGCATGCACTGCTCGAGCGCTTCGGTATCAGCCGCGACGATGTTGAGATTCTGGGGGCACCCGCGGCCTACGGGCGTGAGGTGCTGCTGTCGGAGGCGATGCGTCCATCCAACGCCACCGCGCAATGGCATGATCGCCTGAAGCAGCCGGAGATCGCCGAACATATCGACGATAGCATGACGAATCTCGCGGTGATCGAGGCGCCGAATCCGGAAACGGAGGCACTCTCGATCGCAATTGCGATGCGTGAAGCCGCCCATTTGCAGAAATCCGCCGCACTGGTAACGCCCGACCGCGCCCTGGCGCGCCGGGTGATGGCGGCACTGGCGCGCTGGAATCTCGACTTCGACGATACCGGCGGCGACGTCCTGCTCGAAACTTCCGCCGGCACCTTCGCGCGACTTGCCGCCGAAGGCGCCACCAGGGGCCTTGAACCGCCGACCTTGCTGGCGTTGCTCAAGCATCCGCTCTGCCGGCTCGGTGCCGCGTCGGGCGCGCATGCGCTTGCGATCGAAACCCTTGAATTGGCTCTATTGCGCGGAACCCGGCCGCAACCGGCTACCCGAGGCCTCGCGCAGGACTTTTCACGTTTTCGCAGCGAACTCACAAAACTCCGCAACAAGGAAGTGTCGTCGCTGCATGCATCCGAGAAGCGGGCGCGGCTGGACCACTCAGAACTCGATCGCGCACAGGCGCTGATTGCGGCTTTGCAGGCGGCTCTCGCTCCGATGGAAAGCCTCTCGTCGACACGGTCTTATGATCTGGCAGAAGTCGCCGCTCGCCATCGTGAAGTGCTGATCGCGCTATCGGAAGACGCCGACGGCGTTGCCGCCGCTTTCGAAGGCCAAGAAGGGCTTGCGCTCGCATCCGCGTTCGACGAGTTGCTCGCCGAACAGAAACAAAGCGGCCTTTCGGTTACGCTGGCCGATTACGCCGAAGTGTTCCAGACCGCATTTGCGGACCGCGCGGTGCGGCGGCCGGAAAAGCCCGGCGCCGCGCTCCACATCTATGGCCCTCTGGAATCGCGGTTGATGCAGACGGATCGCGTTATCGCCGGCGGGTTGATCGAAGGCGTATGGCCGCCGGCGCCTCGCACCGATCCGTGGTTGAGCCGGCCGATGCGGCACGAGTTGGGCCTCGATCTGCCGGAGCGACGCATCGGCCTGTCGGCCCATGACTTTGTGCAACTGCTTGGCACCGAGGATGTGATCCTTAGCCATTCGGCCAAAGCCGGTGGCGCGCCGGCGGTCGCCTCGCGCTTCCTGCACCGGCTTGAAGCGGTCGCCGGTGAATCACGTTGGGAAGCGGCCAAGTTGGCCGGCAAGCAATATGTCGACTTCGCGCTGGCGCTCGACGCACCTGCGGAGGTGAGGCCGGTCGAGCAGCCCGCACCGACGCCGCCTCGCGCCACGCGCCCGCTGAAACTGTCCGTCACATCAATCGAGGACTGGCTGCGCGACCCCTACACCATCTATGCCCGGCACATTCTCAAGCTTGACGCGCTCGATCCCGTCGACATGCCGCTGTCGGCGGCGGATCGTGGCTCGGCGATCCACAATGCGATCGGCGAATTCACCAAGACCTTCGCCAAGGACCTGCCCGACGATCCGGTAAATGCGCTGCGCGAGATCGGCTTATCGCATTTTGCGCCGCTGATGGAACGGCCCGAGGCACGCGCGCTGTGGTGGCCGCGCTTTCAACGCGTCATCAAATGGTTCTCCGAATGGGAGGCGGACCGGCGCGCCAATATTGCCGCGATCCATGCAGAAGTCCGCGGTGAGATTCCCATTCCCCTCGACGACGAACGTACGTTCCATCTGTCCGCGCGCGCCGATCGCATCGAGCGCCTCGCCGACGGCCGCTATATCGTTCTCGATTACAAGACCGGCACGCCGCCGACGGGAAAACAGGTGCGGATGGGATTGTCGCCGCAACTCACGCTGGAAGCAGCAATCCTGCGCGAGGGCGGCTTCGAAAGAATCGATGCGGGCTCGTCCGTCGGCGAGCTTGCTTACGTCAGGATCAGCGGCAACAATCCGCCGGGCAAATACGAGGCGCTCAAACTTAAGATCAAGAATGAGACGCCACAGCCGCCCAATGAGGCCGCCGATTACGCGCTCGCGCAGCTTGAAGCGCTGATCCGCAAATTCGATAACGACACCGAGCCGTACCGTTCACTGAATCTGCCGATGTGGACCAACCGCTACGGCGCCTATGACGATCTCGCGCGGATCAAGGAGTGGTCGGCGGCCGGCGGGCTGGGGCTTCCTGAATGGTGAAGGCTGTGCGCACCATCCCCGGCGCGGTCCGCGACAAGCAGGCGAGCGCTTCGAACCCGGGTCTGTCGTCGTTCGTCTCGGCGAATGCAGGCTCGGGCAAGACCCACGTACTGGTACAGCGTGTGATCCGGTTGCTTCTCTCGGGCGTGCCGCCGGAGAAGATCCTGTGCATCACCTTCACCAAGGCCGCTTCCGCCAACATGGCCGAGCGCGTGTTCACCACGCTTGGTCACTGGGTCACGCTCGACGATACCGCGCTCGATGCGGCGATCCGCGACACCGGGATTCCAAATCCCCCATTAAGGCTCCGCAAGATCGCCCGCGAACTGTTCGCGCGGGCGCTGGAAACGCCGGGCGGGTTGAAGGTGCAGACCATCCACGCGCTGTGCACGCGGCTTTTGCAGCAATTCCCGTTCGAGGCCAACGTGCCGGCGCGGTTTGCCGTGCTCGACGACCGCGACCAGACCGACATGATGGAGCGCGCCAACCTCAAGGTATTTCTCGAAGCCGCGCGCGCGCCCGACAGCGTGCTGGGCCGTGCCCTACAGACCGCGATGGCGAACGCAGCCGACGTCACCTTCAAGGACGTCGTACGCGAGGCCTGCCTGAGCCGCGATCATTTCCTGGCCTGGACCGATGCCGCGAAGAGTGCCGAAGCTGCGGCGGCGGAGATGTCGGCGGCGCTCGGGGTGAGCGCGAATGAGAGCATCGAAGAAGTCGAACGCGAAATCGTCGACGGCCCGTATCTCCAGCGCAAGCGCTGGCTGGAGATCGCGCAGACTCTGGATAGTGGAATTAAAACCGATCAAGACCAAGCGGTACGATTTCGCGAGGCCCACGCGCTCACCGGCTCGGCTCAGGTCGACGAATATCTCGGCGTGTTCCTAACGGAAGCGGAACGCACGGCCCGAAAGTCCGTTGTGACGAAAAAATTCGTCGATAACAACCCATCGGTCGCCCGGCTGTTCGACAACGAAATTCTGCGCATTGGCCCGCTGATCGAAAAGCGCCGCGCCGTGATCACACGCGACCGCACTGAGGCGCTGCTGCACATCGCCATTGCGGCGGCGGCGAACTACCGGCGCGAGAAGGAAGAGCGGGGGCTGCTCGATTACGACGATCTGATCGACAAGACGCTTGTGATGTTGACCAAGGTGTCGGCCGGCTGGGTACACTACAAGCTCGATCGCGGCGTCGACCATGTCCTGATCGACGAGGCGCAGGATACGAGCCCGCGGCAATGGGACATTGTCGAACACATCATCTCGGAATTTGCGGCCGGACACGGTGCGCGCGACGGCATCACACGTACCGTGTTTGCGGTCGGCGATGAAAAGCAGTCGATCTTTTCGTTTCAGGGGGCGGCGCCACGCGAGTTCGCCGAGCGCCGGTCGCGCTTCAGCTCGCGCTTCAAGGCCGCGGGTCTCGGCTTCGAATCGATCTCATTCACCTATTCGTTCCGATCCGGCGCGGGCGTGTTGCGCGCGGTGGAAAGCGCCTTCCAATCGCCTGAGGTCTACAGCAGCATCACCACCGATCTCGACGGCATGCCGCCGCATCTCGCGCTCGACGATGCCGGTCCAAGCCTGATCGAGATATGGCCGCTCGTGGAGGCCGATGACCGCAAGGACATCGAAGGCTGGCGCGCTCCGTTCGATGGCGTGTCGGTGACAAGCCCCGAGGTAAAGCTCTCGAGGCGCATACAAGCCGAGATCAGGCGGCTTGTCGCAAGCGGCGCCTTGACGGGACCCAAAGACGCACGCCGACCGCTCCGCTACGGCGACGTGCTTATCCTGGTGCGCCGCCGTGGCAATCTGTTCGACGCAGTGATCCAGGCGTTGAAGCACGCCGGCATCCCGGTGGCCGGCGCCGACCGGCTGAAACTGACCGAGCATATCGCCATCATCGACCTGATGAACCTTGCGGACGCGCTGCTGTTGCCGCAGGACGATCTGGCGCTCGCGGTCGCGCTGAAAAGCCCGCTGTTCGGGTTGGACGATGGCGATCTCTTCACGCTCGCCTGGGACCGCAAGGGCTCGCTGCGGCAAGCGCTATCGCAACATGCCGCGTCCGACCCGAAACTTCAGGGTGCGCTCAAGCGGCTGGAAGAATGCGAGCGCCGCTTCGCCCATGACACGCCGTTTGCATTCTACGCCTGGCTGCTGGGTGGCGATGGCGGCAGGCAGCGCATTCTGCGACGGCTCGGTCAGGAGGCGAACGATGCGCTCGATGAGTTCCTCGAACTGGCCCTGAACTACGAGCGCAAGGCGGCGGCTTCGCTGCAGGGATACATGGCGTGGCTCCGCTCGGCCGACACCGAGGTCAAGCGCGACATGGAGATCTCGCGCGACGAGGTTCGCGTCATGACGGTGCACGGCGCCAAGGGCCTCGAGGCTCCGGTCGTCATCATGGTCGACACCACGTCGTCGCCGGCAGACACGCAGCGACTGCGGCTAATCCAGCTCCCACTCGGCAATGGCGGCGAAGTCATGGTCTGGGCCGGAAAGAAAGCCGACGATCCCAAACCTGTCGCGGCGGCAAGAGAGGCGATGCTCGGCGACACCGAGGACGAATATCGCCGGCTGCTCTATGTGGCGATGACGCGCGCCGCCGACCGGCTGATTGTCGCCGGCATCAAGCCCGGCAATGTCAATACAATCCGCAAATTCTGCTGGTACGATTTGGCGGACAAGGGCCTTGCCGCCTCGGGCCTCCAGGAAGAAGTTATCGAAACGGAAGATGGCGCTCTCAGGCGTTACACGCGGCCGGAAGACGGGGCTCATACAGTCGGCACCGCCGCAGCGACGACAAGCGCGGCACGCGCGCTGCCGGCATGGCTGCGAACGCCGTTGCCTCTACAATCGGCAAGCTCTGGCCTGCTGCGTCCTTCCGATGCCGGTGGCAACAAAATCCGGCGCGCCAAGTCCGGCGAAGCGATCGAACAGCGGTCGCGCGCCTTGCAGCGTGGCACGCTGGTACACCGGCTGCTGCAATCGTTGCCGGACGTCCCAACTGAGCGGCGGCGTGAAGCTGCACTGAATTTTCTTCGCCGTAATGCCGCGGACTGGACGGCCGACGAGCACGAAGCCCTCGCTGCAAGCCTGCTCGGGCTGATCGGCGATGTCAGATTCGCGGCCGTTTTTGCCGACGGCAGCCGCGCCGAGGTGCCGATCGTCGGCCGGCTGGATCGGCCGGACGGCGCGCCGGCGCTGGTTTCCGGACAGGTCGATCGTCTGGTTGTTACCGAAAACGAAATTTTGATCGTCGATTTCAAGACGAATCAGGTCCCGCCCCGCGCGGAAGCCGAGGCTCCCGCCGCCTATATCCGGCAGTTGGCACTCTACCGTGCTCTGCTTACGAAACTTTATCCCCAACGGACGGTCCGCACGGCATTACTTTGGACGGAAACCCCTGAATTGATGGAGATTTCGGCTACCACGCTGGACGCCGAACTGGCATCCATGGGGGACGGGACGCCAAAGCTTGACCCGGCAAGGGTGCGTTCATAGTTTGAGTTGCATGATCCCTGCGGCGATTCTTGCGATTCTTGCAAAGACGCCGCATCTCCTGAACCGAATGAGGTACGCAGATGTCCGTTGGTAAGGTTTCCGACATCGATTTCGAGGCCGAAGTGCTGAAAGCGCAAGGTCCGGTCGTCGTCGATTTCTGGGCTGAATGGTGCGGTCCGTGTCGCATGATCGCCCCAGCGCTCGACGAGATTGCCGGCGCGATGGGCGACAAGGTCAAGATCGTCAAATTGAACGTCGATGAAAGCCCCAAGACGGCGTCGAAATACGGCGTGATGTCGATCCCGACGTTGATGATCTTCAAGGGCGGCGAGATGGCCTCCCGTCAGGTCGGCGCCGCGCCGAAGGCAAAGCTTCAGCAGTGGATCACCGCTGCGGTTTAATCGCCTTCCCACGAGAAGCGATTTTTGACGGTCGGCGAAAGCCGGCCGTTTTGTTTTTGGCGGCGACCGCTCGTTCACCTCTGCCATGGGGAGAGGGAGCACACCACCGCCGCGGCACTATTCGAAATCGATCTCGCTCATGTTTTTAATTTGGCGGTGTGCCGTTCGCGGCAAGCACGTGGCCGGCGAGATAAAGCGATCCCGTGATCAGTATCCGCGGCGGTACTTCATACGCAAGTTGCGCGACGGTCCGCAAAGCAGCCTCGACGCTGTCGGCGCTTTCCACGCGCATGCCGAGCACACGTGCGGCATCCATCAGCCGATCAAGCGGCATGGCGCCGTCACGATGGGGTATCGTGACCGCGATGATATGGCGGGTGAGGCCGGCAAAATTGGCAAGAAAGCTGCCCGCGTCCTTGTTCGCCATCATGCCGACAATAACGACCAGCGGACGCGAAACCCGTTCTTCGAGGTCGCCGAGAGCGGCGGCAGTTACGCGGCCCCCTTCCGCATTGTGACCGCCGTCAAGCCAGACTTCCCCATCTGTTGGCCCCTGATCGACCAATGGGCCCGAACTCAAGCGCTGCATCCGCGCCGGCCACTCGGCATGCACCACGCCCGCCTCAAACGCCGCGGAATCAACCTTGAAGGCGTCGATGGCGCGCAAGGTCGCCACGGCAAGCCCCGCATTGTCGAATTGATGACGGCCAAACAATCGTGGAGCCTTGAGGTCCAGCAAGCCGCGCTCGTCCTGATAGACCAGACGTCCGCGCTCGACGCCGACGTGCCACTCCTCGCCCGCGCGATGAAGGGGCGCGCGTTGCCGCTTCGCAGATTGATCGATCTCGGCAAGCGCCTCCGGCTCCTGATGCGCACAAATCACGGGCGTGCCGCGCTTGATGATCCCGGCTTTCTCGGCCGCAATCGATCGCAGCGTGGGGCCTAGAAATTCGGTGTGATCGATACCAATCGACGTAATCACGCTGGCCGCAGGCTGCTCGACCACATTGGTTGCGTCCAGTTTGCCGCCAAGGCCAACCTCCAGCAGCACGGCATCGGCCGGATGCCGTGCAAACAGATCGAACGCGGCTGCGGTCTCCATTTCAAACAGCGTGATCGGTTCGCCCGCATTGGCGCGCTCGCAACGCTCAAATGCAGCATGAAGCTCGGCGTCATCGACTAGGACGCCGCCGCCGGCACGGCCAAGCCGGTAGCATTCGTTGAGCCGCACCAGATAGGGCGAGGTGAAGGCGTGGACGCGATAGCCGGCGGCCTCGAGAATCGCGCGCAAGTAGGCGACCGTCGAACCCTTGCCGTTGGTGCCGGCAACATGGATGACCGGCGGCAGCTTGCGTTCGGGATGATCGAGCCGCTGCAACAGCCGATGCATGCGCTCCAGACCCAAGTCGATTTGCTTGGGATGCAGTTGCGACAACCGCGCAATCAGTTCGCCGTGCGGCGCCGGGGGAGAATCGCTCACGCGGACGGAGCGGCCGGCGCCATCTCCGCGGCGGACGGGATCGTGGCGGGCAGCACGACCGGCGCTGCGGGTTTCGACGCGCCTTCGAGTGCCGGTGCTTTGGTCAGCAGACGGCAAAGCCGCGCCAGCGTCGGCCGCAGTTCGTGGCGATGCACGACCATGTCGACCATGCCATGGTCTTTCAGATATTCAGCGCGCTGGAATCCGTCCGGCAGTTTCTCGCGGATGGTCTGCTCGATCACGCGCGCGCCGGCAAAACCAATCAAGGCGCCGGGTTCGGCGATCTGCACATCGCCGA
This sequence comes from uncultured Alphaproteobacteria bacterium, assembly GCA_963824305.1. GTDB lineage: Bacteria > Pseudomonadota > Alphaproteobacteria > Rhizobiales > Xanthobacteraceae > Bradyrhizobium. The sequence goes on along the minus strand of CAWGOW010000005.1, from coordinate 959,790 downwards.
GCATCGCGTAAGACGCGGTGACGCCGCCGGTGGTCGGATTGGTCAGCACCACGATGTAAGGGAGTTTCGCTTCGCGCAGCATCTGCACGCCGACGGTGGTCCGCGGCATCTGCATCAGCGACAAAATGCCTTCCTGCATGCGTGCGCCGCCGGAAGCCGCGAACACGATGAAAGGCGATTTCTTTTCGACGGCGAGTTCGAGCCCTCGCACGATCGCTTCACCGGCGGCCATGCCGAGTGAGCCGCCCATGAAATCGAAATCCTGCACGGCGATCACGACAGCAGCACCCTCGAGCTTGCCGTAGCCGACCTTGACGGCATCGTTGAGCCCGGTCCGCGCGCGCGCGTCCTTGACCCGATCGACATATTTGCGCTCGTCGCGGAATTTCAGCGGATCGGCCTGTACATCCGGCAACGCAACATCGAACCAGGTCTCGTTGTCGAAGACCGACTTCAGCCGAGCGACCGCGCCCATGCGCATGTGGTAGTTCGAGCCTGGAATGACGAACTGATTGGCCTCGACATCCTTGTAGAACACGAGCTGCCCCGAATCCGGACACTTGATCCACAAATTCTCCGGCGTCTCGCGGCGCAGAATGTTGCGAATCTTCGGCCGGACGACGTTGGTGAGCCAATTCATGGTTTGCTCCGAAGCATCTGCAAGCGCCTCACCCTATATGGCCTTCCCGGAAAGGCCCGGCAAGCCAAGGTGTGCCGCTTTGCTCTACGAAAATAATCGACTATTTCGCTGCCCTGACGCCCGCGGACAACGCGGTCGCCAGTTCGGCTACGGCGCTCACCGTCTTGGCCGTCGCTTTGCCGTTTGAATCGAGGCTGCCGCGCAAGGCATCGACAAGCGCGGAACCAACGACGGCTCCATCGGCGTTGGCTGCAATCGCACGGGCCGCCTCCGGCGTGCGGATGCCGAAGCCGACGCAGACAGGCAACGCCGTGTGGCGCTTGATGCGAGCGACGGCCTCGCCGACTACGCTGGAATCGGCGCTCGCGCTGCCGGTAATGCCGGTGACCGAGACGTAATAGACAAAGCCCGACGTATTGGCGAGCACCGCCGGCAGGCGCTTATCGTCGGTGGTGGGCGTTGCAAGGCGGATGAAATTCAGACCCGCCTTCATCGCCGGCACACAGAGTTCGGAATCCTCTTCCGGCGGCAAGTCCACGACGATGAGCCCGTCGACACCGGCGGACTTTGCGTCACGCAAGAACTTGTCGACGCCATAGATATAGATCGGGTTGTAGTAGCCCATCAGCACCAGCGGCGTGGCGTCGTCGCCCTTGCGGAACTCACTCACCAGCGTGAGGGTCTTCTTCAGCGTCATGCCGGCTTTAAGCGCGCGCAATCCGGCAGCCTGGATCGAGGGACCGTCCGCCATCGGATCGGTAAAGGGCATGCCAATCTCGATGATGTCGGCACCCGCTCTCGGCAACGCCTTGATGACTTGAAGCGAGGTTTCGGGATCGGGATCGCCCGCCATCAGAAACGTGACGAAGGCCGAGCGATTTTCTTTCTTCAGTTGCGCAAAGCGCGCATCGATGCGGGTGGTCACTGCTTCTTCCCCCGCAGGATATCGCCGACTTGCGGCACGTCCTTGTCGCCTCGGCCGGAAAGATTGACCACCATCAGATGATCCTTCGCCCGCTCGGGCGCGAGTTCCATGACCTTGGCAAGGGCGTGCGCGGGTTCGAGCGCGGGAATGATGCCCTCCAGCCGCGACAGGAGCTGGAATGCGGCAAGCGCCTCTTCGTCGGTTGCCGACAGAAATTTGACCCTGCCGATTTCATGCAGCCAGGAATGCTCCGGCCCGATCCCGGGATAATCGAGACCGGCCGAGATCGAATGCGCGTCCTGAATCTGGCCGTCGTCGTCCATCAGCAAATAAGTGCGGTTGCCGTGCAACACGCCGGGCCGGCCGCCGGCAATCGAGGCCGCATGCAACTGCGTCAGACCATGACCGGCCGCTTCGACGCCAAAGATCTCGACCGAGGGGTCGTCGAGGAACGGATGGAACAAGCCCATCGCGTTGGAGCCGCCGCCGATGCAGGCGACGAGCGAATCTGGCAGGCGGCCTTCGGCTTCCTGCATCTGCTTGCGGGTTTCTTCGCCGATCACCGACTGGAAGTCGCGCACCATCATCGGATAGGGATGCGGTCCCGCCACTGTGCCGATGCAGTAAAACGTGTCGTGCACATTGGTGACCCAGTCGCGGAGTGCCTCGTTCATCGCGTCTTTCAGCGTGCGCGTACCCGACTGCACCGGGATCACTTTGGCGCCCAACATTTCCATGCGGATGACGTTCGGCTGCTGCCGTTCGACGTCGACGGCGCCCATGTAAACGATGCACTCAAGCCCGAAGCGCGCGCACAGCGTTGCAGTCGCGACCCCGTGCTGGCCGGCGCCGGTCTCGGCGATGATGCGCTTCTTGCCCATGCGCCGCGCCACCATGATCTGGCCGAGCACGTTGTTGACCTTGTGAGAGCCGGTGTGATTGAGCTCCTCGCGTTTGAAATAGATTTTCGCGCCGCCGAGATGTTCGGTGAGCCGCTCGGCGAAATAGAGCGGCGACGGCCGCCCGACATAATTCTTCAGGTAGCCGCTCATCTCCGCATGGAAGGCCGGATCGGCTTTTGCCGCCGCATAAGCCTTCTCCAGATCGAGGATCAGCGGCATCAGGGTTTCTGCGACGAACCGGCCGCCGAAAATGCCGAAATGCCCGTGCTCGTCGGGACCGCTTCGGAAGGAATTGGGAGGGGGCTTGTTCATCGAACCATCAGCTCTTGGGTTGCGCGTGCAGTGCGTATGAAGGCGCGGATCATCTCAGGGTCTTTGATGCCGGGGGCCCGCTCCACACCGGAGGATACATCCACCCCGCCCGCGCGCGTCACGCGCACGGCTTCTGCGACATTGCCGGCGTGGAGGCCGCCGGAGACCATAAACGGAATCTGGAGTTCAAGGTTTTCCAGCAGGTGCCAATCGAACACGGCGCCGAGGCCGCCGGGACGGGTTGCTTCCTTCGGCGCGCGCGCATCGAACAGGATCCGATCGGCGACATCTCGATAGTCGGGCAGGATCGCAAGATCGGCCGATGTCGCAACCGGCAGCGCCTTCATGACAGGCAGCTCGAATTTCTGCCTAATCTCGCGCAAGCGCGCTGGCGTCTCGCGGCCGTGCAACTGCAACAGATCCGGCTGCAAGGCCTCCACGACGGCGGCGAGCGTCGCATCATCCGCATCGACCGTGAGCGCCACCTTGACTGCGCGACGCGCGACGGCTTGGCCGAGGTCGCGCGCAACATCGAGCGTGAGATGACGCGGCGAGGGTGGAAAAAACACAAACCCGACCATGTCCGCGCCAGCATCCAGGGCGACGTCGAGCGTCTCGCGCGTGGACAGGCCGCAAATCTTGACGATCAAGGACATGGCTCAAAAACACATGGATCAAGGATATTGGTTAAGCGAGCCGCAAGGGCATTTGGCGCGGTTTCTACAACGTCGCGCCCAGCTTGTCTCGCCGATATGCGGAGCCCTGCTCAATAGTTACCGGCAGGTTCGAATCCCGCCGCTGGGAGGCAGCCGTGCTGGCACGCAAGTCGGCCAACTGGCCGCGCAAATCGCGGGCATCCGCCTCCTGCTGCCTGGCCGCGCGGCGCCAGCGGTGTTGGCTGAACCAGGTAGCCAAACCTCCCGCCACGACCCCTAGAATCGCCACTGCAATAATGACCACGAAGAGCGGAAGGGAAAATCCGAGCGCGGGATCGTTCGAATTGAACGGATCGAACGATACCGTGACCATGTGACGATTGGCCACCGCAAAGACCACGAAGATCACGCCCAGCGGGATCAAGATAATCGCATTGAGAAATTTGCGCATGATCCTCTCTCGCCACCTTCAAGGAGAACGGGATCGGCTTTAGGCTTCGGTTCCGCCGCCGTCGCGGTTCAGCCGTTCGCGCATTTCCTTGCCGGTCTTGAAAAACGGCACGCTCTTCTGATCGACCGGAACATGTTCTCCGGTACGCGGATTGCGGCCAGCGCGCGCCGGGCGGTGCTTGACCGAAAACGCACCAAAACCGCGCAACTCAACTCGATCGCCTCGCGCCAAGGCTGCGACGATCTCATCGAGAATCGCATTCACAATGTTCTCGACATCCCGCTGGTAGAGGTGCGGGTTGTGCTCGGCGATACGCTGGACGAGTTCAGATTTGATCATCGAGACGTTGATCCGGGAACATTCGGACCTGCATTTCCGTGAAAATACCTTGAACTGTCAAGTCGCTAAATGAAATTTGGGGTAGCCGAAATCACGTGACAAATGTCCTGATGCCGGATTGTGACAGCGCCCGCGCCCGAAATTGCAGTGCGGAAATTCCATCTGGCGTCCGGTTCTGACATCAGTACCCCCATCGCGACGGGGGTTCGCCGACGAATGTCAGCGATGGCGCGCGGCCACACTGAAGCGAATGTCACACCGCCGCACCGGCGGGTCAATTTGCGGCCGCCGGCTGCCAGAGCGCGAGCATGCCTTCAAGGCTCAGACGGTCGGCAGCCTGCGCCATCCCGGTCTGCTCGATCTGGCGCGCGATCGCGCTCAAGCCGAGCGCATCGAACGTCACGGCAGCCGCGGTCCGCAGGAATGTGAGGTCGCTGAAACGCGGCGTCAGCTTGTAGTCGCGCACCGGCAGATCGGCCTGGACGCCCTTTTGCGCGACCAGCCAGGCCACCGCGGTTTTTTCGTCGCCTAACTGATCAATCAGCTTGAGTTCGACCGCCTGGCGGCCGGTGAAGACGCGGCCGTCGGAGACTTTTTCAAGCAGCGCGTCATCCATGGCCCGCCGCTCCTTCACGAGGCCGCGGAACCAGGCGTAAGAGTCCTTCACCAGCGACGCCAGCGCCTCGCGAGCCTCAGGGCTGGTCGGTTCGAAGCCGTTTGGAGCTGCTTTCAGCGGCGAGGATTTCACTTCCTCGACCTTGACGCCAACCGTCTTCAGCAATTCGGCGAAGTTCGGAAACTGAAACAGCACGCCGATCGAACCCACCAGCGAACTTTGCTGGGCGATGATCTGATCGGCGGCAATCGCAGCGATGTAACCGCCCGACGCCGCCAGGCCCTCGACCACCACGACCAAAGGCTTCTTGGCTTTCAGCCGTGTCAGCGCGTCGTAAAGCTGCTCAGAACCGGCCGTGGTGCCGCCGGGGGAATTGATGTGCACGATGACGGCGGCGGCTTGCGACTTCTCCAGCCGCTCCAGCGCCTCGACCCGTTCGTGATCACTGCGGATCAGGCCTTCGATGTTGATGCGGGCAATCGACCCCGCCGCAGTCAAGCCGCCCTTGCCGCCGGGTCCAACGACCGTGGCGACGGCGATGATCGCCGCAATCGCAATCACCGCCGCGGCCACGCGCCAGAACGTCAGCTTGCGGCGGATCCTGCGGCGGTCGACGATGACATCGGAGTCAAGCAACATCTAAATCTCTCCCGGAAGCATGCATTGAGCGGGGCAGGCCGTATTCGCGCCCTATCCCTAAAAATCCCGTGCCCTGATTACATCAATTGCGGCGCATTTTGAAGAAAACAAGACGCAACCACTGCTTCCTCTACTCTCACAGGAGAGGGGAAACAAAAAGGCCCCGGTCGAAACCGGGGCCTTTGTTCATAAAGGCAACAAGGAGCCTGGCTTACTTGTCGGTCCGCTGCTTGAGCGCGGTGCCGAGAATGTCGCCGAGCGTCGCCCCCGAATCGGAGGAGCCATATTGCGCGATGGCTTCCTTTTCTTCGGCGACTTCGAGCGCCTTGATCGAGACCTGCACCTTGCGGGCCTTCTTGTCGAACTGGATCACCCGCGCATCGACCTTTTCACCGACAGCGAACCGCTCGGTGCGTTGATCGTTGCGGTCACGGGCGAGCTCGGAGCGCTTGATGAAGGTGGTGAAGTCGGTGCCGGCGATTTTCACGTCGATGCCGCCTTCCTTCACGTCGAGCACTTCGCAAGTGACGACCGCACCCTTCTTGACGTCGCCCGGCTCGGCGAAGGGATCGCCTTCGAGCTGTTTGACGCCGAGCGAGATACGCTCCTTTTCGACATCGACGTCGAGCACCACGGCCTTGACCATGTCGCCCTTCTTGAAGTTGTCGATCACCTGCTCGCCTGGCTGCTTCCAGTCGAGGTCGGAGAGATGCACCATGCCGTCGACATCGCCTTCGAGGCCGAGGAACAGACCGAACTCGGTCTTGTTCTTGACTTCGCCCTCGACGGTCGAGCCGACCGGGAATTTCTCGACGAAAACTTCCCAGGGGTTGCGCATGGTCTGCTTGAGACCGAGCGAAATGCGGCGCTTGACCAAATCGACCTCGAGTACCTGCACCTCGACTTCCTGCGAGGTGGAGACGATCTTGCCGGGATGCATGTTCTTCTTGGTCCACGACATCTCCGAGACGTGGATCAGGCCTTCGATGCCCGGCTCGAGTTCAACGAACGCACCGTAATCGGTGATGTTGGTGACGCGGCCGGTGAAGCGTGCATTGAGCGGGTATTTCGCCTCGATGCCCTGCCACGGATCGTCCAGCAACTGCTTCATGCCGAGCGAGATGCGGTGGGTCTCGTGATTGATCTTGATGATCTTGACCTTCACCGTCTGACCGATGCTGAGCACCTCGGTCGGATGATTGACGCGGCGCCAGGCGATATCGGTGACGTGCAACAAGCCATCGATGCCGCCGAGGTCGACGAACGCACCGTAATCGGTGATGTTCTTGACGACGCCGTCGATCACCTGACCCTCTTCGAGGTTCTGCACCAGTTCCTGGCGCTGTTCGGCACGCGTCTCTTCCAGAACCGTGCGGCGCGACACCACGATGTTGCCGCGGCGGCGATCCATCTTGAGAATCTGGAACGGCTGCGAATTGTTCATCAGCGGCGCGACGTCGCGGATCGGGCGAATATCGACCTGCGAACGCGGCAGGAAGGCCACCGCCCCGTCGAGATCGACGGTGAAGCCGCCTTTGACCTGGTTGAAGATGACGCCCATGACCTTTTCGTTGCCCTGGAACGCCTTCTCAAGCTTGCCCCAGCTCTCCTCGCGACGCGCCTTGTCGCGCGACAGCACGGCCTCGCCCAGGGCATTCTCGATGCGGTCGAGAAACACCTCGACCTCGTCGCCGACCTTGAGGTCGCTGTCACGGCCGGGCCCAGCGAATTCACGCAGCGCCACACGGCCTTCGGTCTTCAGGCCGACGTCGATGACGGCCATGTCCTTCTCGATCGCAACAACCTTGCCCTTGATGACGGAGCTTTCCTGAAGGTTTCCGCCGGCGAAGGATTCATCGAGCATCGCGGCGAAATCGTCGCGGGTTGGATTATAAGAAGCAGCAGTCGAAGCCATTTGTTCTCCAGATGCGGAAGATTGCCGGCGACACAGGTTAGTGGGCGCGTCGGACGCGAAGGGTCAGGGTTCCGCAAACTCTGACGACCGCCTCGCAATCAATTGCGACAGCGGGCCGGCTGTTGGCCTGCACGTTCGATGCGTTGATGATGTCCGGAGACGAATGGTCTCGAAAATTCTGTTCGAGCTATCGACTATCTAAGGCCTCGGAGCGGGCTTTCCTCCAATGACGGCTAAGGCTCAAACCTCACGCCGGCCCGCTCGGACGGCCTCGACAATGTCGATGGCGGCCCGGACGCCGCCTTCTATATCCAAATGGGAGTTATCGAGCAAGTAAGCATCGTTGGCCCGCTTTAGGGGTGCGGCGGCCCTATTTTGGTCCCTTTCGTCGCGCGCCAGGATGTCCGCGAGGATGACGGCCTCGTCGGCCGCCTCGCCCCGGGCCAATGCCTCCAGCGTCCGGCGGCGGGCCCGGACCTTGGGGTCGGCGACCACGAAAATCTTCACTTCCGCGTTCGGACAAATCACGGTGCCGATGTCCCGGCCGTCGAGCACCGCGCCGGGCGGTTTGACGGCGAACTGACGCTGGAACGCGACCAGCGCGGCCCGCACCTCGGGGATGGCGGAGACGATGGAAGCGGCCGAGCCGACAGCCTGCGACTTGAGCGCGGGGTTATCGAAGGTCTCCGGGTCGAGTTCCTGCGCGGCACGGACGGCGGCGGCTTGGTCCTGAAGGTCCAGTCCACGCCTGGTCAGGGCGAACGCGACCGCCCGGTAGATCACGCCGGTATCGAGATGACGGTAGCCGTAATGCGCGGCCAGGCGCTTGGCGAGCGTACCCTTGCCGGAGGCCGCCGGCCCATCAATGGCGATAATCATGAGAAGTCGGCTCCGAGACCACGCATCATCGGAATGAAGTCCGGAAAGCTCGTGGCGATGAAGGCGGTATCGTCGACCCTGACCGGCGCGTCCGAGCCGAGCCCCATCACCAGCGCCGACATCGCAATCCGATGATCCATGTGGGTGGCGACCACGCCGCCGCCCGGGACGTGGCCTCTGCCTTCGACGATCAGATCGTCGCCGGATATCTCGACCTTGACTCCGTTGACGCGAAGCATGTCGGCGGTCGCGGCGAGCCGGTCGGATTCCTTGACCCGCAATTCGCTCAGCCCCCGCATGATGGTGGTGCCTTCGGCGAAGCTGGCCGCCACCGCGAGCACCAGATATTCGTCGATCATCGAGGGCGCGCGCTCGGGCGGCACTTCGACTCCCTTTAATCTCGAACCGCGTACGCGTAACTGCGCCATCGGCTCACCGGCGTCGCCGCGCAGTTCGCTTTCCTCGATCGAGCCGCCCATCTCGCGCAGCGTCGTGAACAGTCCGGTGCGCAATGGATTGGTCATGACATCGGACAAGATCAAATCCGAGCCTTCGACGATCAGCGCCGCGACAATCGGAAAGGCCGCCGACGACGGATCGGCGGGGACGACCACTTTTTCGCCGCGCAGTTCAGGTTGGCCGGTGAGAGCGATCTTGCGGCCGTGCCGTCCTTCCGGCGTCGAGACGATCTCCGCTCCGAAATGGCGCAACATCAGTTCGGTGTGGTCGCGGCTGGCTTCGTTTTCGATCACCGTCGTGACGCCGGGCGCGGCGAGCCCGGCCAGGAGCACGGCGGACTTGATCTGGGCGGACGCAACCGGGGTTCGGTAGGTAACCGGCAGGGGATCGCGTGCGCCGGTCAGGGTCAACGGCAGCCGGCCGCCCTCACCGCCCGCGGTCACCTTGGCGCCCATCAATGCAAGGGGGTCGAGGACCCGCCGCATCGGCCGTGAACGGAGCGACGCGTCGCCATCGAACACCGCCGTGATCGGGCAGCCCGCGACTGCACCCATCACCAGGCGGCAGCCGGTACCGGAATTGCCGAAATCGAGCGGCGCGTCAGGCCGGGCAAAACCCGCAACCCCCACCCCCTCCACCTTCCAGGCAAAATCGCCAATTCTCTCCACTCGTGCGCCCAACGCCCGCATCGATTTCGCGGTATTGAGGACGTCTTCGCCCTCCAGCAGCCCCGATATGCGGGTTTCCCCGACCGCAAGTGCGCCCAAAATCAGGGCCCGATGCGAGATCGACTTGTCGCCGGGAACGCGAACCCGGCCGGCCAGAGGGCCGCTGCTACGGGCTTCGAGCGGGGTTTTATGCTCGGCGGGGCGATCCGAATGGGTCAAGATTGTGTCCTTTGGCGGTATCGGTTTTGGCTTCGACCGGCGCGATCGGTCTCATCCACGGCTTTATGACTTGCAAAGCACTATTGACAGCGGCGATTCAACTAGCCAAGTGAAGCACCGCTTTTCAAAGATTCCCAGGATCCTAAACGTGGCCAAATCCGATCTCGGAACCAAACGTATTTGCCCCACGACGGGTAAGAAGTTTTACGACCTCAACAAGAGCCCGGTGATATCGCCGTACACCGGCGAGGTCGTGCCGATCGCGCCCGTGGCGCCGGCCCGGGTGACCCGCAGCGAGGCGCGCGCCACCGCTGCCGCCGCCGAAGTGGTGCCTGAGCCCGCAGAGGCCGAAGAATTGGTGCCGCTCGAGGAGGCCGATGCCGAAGAGAATACCGGCAAGGTCAAAGCCGTGGTGCCTGAATCGGAAGACGACATCGAGATCGACGAAACGATCGAGGACGATGACGACGACGATTCCACCTTCATCGCCGACGAGGAAGAAGGCGATGAGGACGTCACCGACATCATCGGCGATGTTGGCGGCGACGAGGAGACTTGAGATCGGCCCTGAACTATGTTCAGGGTCGTAAGGCGACGCGCGTCACCCACAGCGCGCGATTCTTGAAGGGGCCATAGCTCAGCTGGGAGAGCGCTTGCATGGCATGCAAGAGGTCGGCGGTTCGATCCCGCCTGGCTCCACCAGCCTTCGCTCGCTTCGCGAGCTACGGCTGGGCAGGCCCGGAAAGTCTCCCGTAGCGAAGTGAGCGAAGGCTGCCACGCCGAAGCCCTAAAGGCGCAGGCGGGCCGCGGCAGCCCCTGAACCTTTGCTGTATCCTCCCTGCTGGGGAAGCGACGCTGTGAAATACGTCTATATCCTTGAAAGTCTGAACGCCGAGCATTTTTACGTCGGGGTAACCGATGATCTGCGTGCCCGGCTAGCCAAGCATAACGCCGGCGAGGTCCCGCATACCTCGAAATACAAACCTTGGCGGTTGAGGACCTACTCCGCATTTGACGATGAACATCGCGCCGTTGCTTTCGAGAAGTATCTGAAATCTGGTTCCGGCCGTTCGTTTGCTAAGAGACATTTCTAGCCAACGCCGGCGCCGAAACGCCTCACACCTCTTCCATCGCATTGAGCCGATCACGCAGCGCCACGATCTCGTCCTTTACCGCGGATAATTCGGCGATTGAACAGCGCGAGGCCGCGAGAATCGACGGCGGCACGGCGCGGGCCTTGTCTTTCAGAGCTTGTCCCTGTGCAGTCAGGCCGATCAACACCTGCCGCTCGTCTGCCGTGGAACGGGCGCGCTTGATCAGTCCCGCATGTTCCAGCCGCTTGAGCAGCGGCGTGAGTGTGCCGGAATCCAGATATAGCCGCTCGCCGATCGCCTTGACCGCAACGCCGTCACGTTCCCACAACACCAGCATGACAAGATATTGCGGATAGGTCAGGCCGAGCCGGTCGAGCAGCGGCTTGTAAACCCGATTGAACGCGTGGGCCGCGGAATAGACGGCAAAGCAAATCTGGTTGTCGAGCTGAAGCAGTTGATCGGCGGCCGGCGACTTTCGGGCCATTTCTTATTCCTCGTCAGATTTTGTAAACCCTTGTGGGCTAGTGCGGCGGTTCAGAAGTTCGCATCCGTGCTGCCGCGGGTTCGTCATGCGGACTTCCGAACCAGAGCCGCACGAGATCAATGGGTTTGCTGGCGTCCTTGCGAAGTTCGAAACGTAGTCCCGCAAAACGCGTCGAACTTTGCAATCGAGACACTAGGCAATGCCGCTATTCAATTGCGAACAATTAAATGTGAGGCTTCGCTTTTTATATTGCACACAATCGAATTGCTTGCAATACAGATAGCGATACCAGTCAAACCAAGGAGGATCCCATGTCCGTGAATGTGCTCTACAAGACCCAGGCCAAGGCCACCGGCGGCCGCGACGGCCACGCCGCGACTCTCGACGGCGCGCTCGACGTCAAGCTCACCACGCCGAAGGAACTCGGCGGCGGCGGCGGCGCCGGCAACAACCCCGAACAGCTTTTCGCCGCCGGCTATGCCGCCTGCTTCATCGGCGCGATGAAATTCGTCTCCTCGCAAGGCGGCCCGAAGGTGCCCGCCGATGCGTCGGTGACCTCGACGGTCGGCATCGGCCCGCGCTCGGAAGGCGGCTTCGGTCTCGAGATCGCACTTGAAGTTTCGCTGCCGGGACTTCCGCGCGCGGATGCGGAAGCGCTGGTGGCGAAGGCCCATCAGGTGTGCCCGTACTCCAACGCTACGCGCAACAATGTCGATGTCCGCCTGACGGTGGCCTGATCGACCAAAGGAGCGGCCTGTCGCTCACTGGTGTCCTGGGTCTGACATTCGTACGCCATCGCGGCGAGTTCGTTTTGCGAATGTCAGAACCAAAAGGACACCGGCGGAATATGGTTTGCTGGTGCGGTCTGGATTCGACATTGGCCTCAAGGTGCTCGCGGCCCCACTGGGCCAATGTCAATCCACCGCACCGGTGCAGGCCGTTCCCATCGAAAAGTCATTGCTGCCGATGACGAAGACCGTTAGCTCTCAAAGCCTCGTTTGAGCATTTGAGCGAAGGTTTTCGATGACTGAAGCCAATTCGGGGGCGATGGCGGGCCTGCGCGTGATCGATCTCACGCGCGTGCTCGGCGGCCCGTACTGCACCCAGATTCTTGCCGATCACGGCGCCAACGTGATCAAGGTCGAACCGCCGGCGGGCGATGAGGTGCGCGACTGGGGCCCACCGTTCCACGAGGATGACGCGGCCTATTTTGTCGGTATCAACCGCAACAAGCGCTCCATTGGGCTCGACCTGGCGTCCGAGGGTGGCCGCGCCGTCTTGATGAAACTGCTCGAAGGCGCCGACGTTCTGATCGAAAATTTCAAGCCCGGCACGCTCGACAAATGGGGCATTGGCAACGAGGTCCTGCGCGCGAAATTTCCAAAGCTCGTTCATTGCCGCATTTCCGGTTTTGGCGGCGACGGACCGCGCGGCGGCAATCCTGGCTATGACGCGATCATTCAGGCGATGACCGGGATGATCATGGCGACCGGCTCGCCGCAATCGGGCCCGATGCGGATCGGCGTTCCAGTCGTCGACATTTCCACCGGGCTTTATGCGGCGATCGGCATCCTGATGGCGTTGTCGGAGCGGGAACGTTCAGGTCAGGGCCAGTTTCTCGAAACCACCCTGTTCGAGACAGGGCTCGCGGTCATGCATCCGCACAACGCCAACTATTTCATGCACGGCAAGCCGCCATCGCTTACCGGCAACGAACATCCGAACCTCGTGCCTTACGCGATCTTTCCGACCCGCACCGACAACATCTTCATCGGCGTCGGCAATGACGGCACCTTCCGCAAGCTCTGCAAAGAAATCGGCAAGCCAGACATGGCTTCCGACCCGCGCTTTACCCGCAACCGCGATCGGATCGCCAACCGCGAAGCGTTGCGGGCCGAACTCGCCGCCGTCTTCAGCCAGCATGATGCCGAGCCGCTTTGCGATCGGCTGTTGGCTGCGGGCCTCCCGGCAGGCCCGGTCCAATCGATCGACAAGGCGCTGACCAGCGCGCACGCCACCTATCGCGGCGATGTCGTCGAGAAGGACTGGTACAGGGGCGTGGCCTCGCCGGTCCGCATGGAGCGCAGCAAACCGAGCTTGCGCAACCTACCGCCGAAATTCGGCCAGCACACTGCCGAGGTGCTCGCCGAATTCGGCTACGCGCCGGCCGAGATCGAGGCATTGAAGGCCGAAGGCGTGATCTGCACCGAGCGTCGCCGTTAAGCGGTGGCAAGTGTCGGTAACGTTTCGAAACGGCTTTTGGGGAAGGCTTAAGTTGCGAAAGCTTAAGGTTGGGAAGGCTTGGGCGCGGCAACATAGGCGCTTGAACACCCCCCGATGATGCCCATATTGGCTGGTGATCGGAGGGTGAATCGGCCTTCAGGTCACGTTGGGGCGCCGCAAGGGCCCCGAAACTTCAAAGTCGCTTCGAGAGGACTTTGCAAATATGTCTCGTGTTCCCTCGTTATCGAGCCCATTTCTGCTGGGATTTGACGAAATCGAGCGTGCGCTCGACCGTGTCGTCAAGGGTGCCGACGGCTATCCTCCCTACAATATCGAGCGTTGCGACCGTGCCAACGGGCAGCCGGAACGGCTGCGCATCACGCTTGCGGTTGCCGGATTTACCCGCGACCAACTCGATGTAACTACTGAGGAAAACCAGCTCGTCATCCGCGGCCGCCAGCAGGAGGAAAAGGCCCGGCAATACATCCATCGCGGCATCGCCGCGCGCCACTTCCAGCGTACCTTTGTGCTGGCGGAGGGGATGCAGGTGCTCGGCGCGGACTTGAAAAACGGGCTGTTGTCGATTGATCTCGCCCGGCCGGAGCCGGAAAGGGTCGTTAAGACAATCGCTATCAATGAACATGAATAATGGAACGAGTAGCGGACTCGACCGCTTGGACTTGAGAAGGAGTCGAGACCATGACTGACGTTAATATTGCGCTAGAACCTCGCGTCTCCCTGGAGGCGCTGGCCAGCCTCGGTGAAGGCCATATCGCTTATGTGAAGCAGATCCGTTCGGAAGACGTACCGGGCCTGTTTCCGGAGGCGCCGGAGATCGCACCGGGACTGAAACTGTTTGCGCTCCATGCCGCCGACGGCACCCCGATCATGCTGACCGACAGCCGGGAAGCCGCGATTGCGAACGCCTGGAGCAATGAATTGCAGGCCGTGAGCGTGCACTGACACGCGGCGCGTAAGGCGAATTCAACAACGGCGGGCTCGCCACTCATCGGGGCGGCTCGCCGTTTTCATTTCCGGGAAATTTTTCTACGCCGCACTCGCCGGCGGCAACGCCAGCACCGAATAAATCGCCTGGGCCTCGCGCGAGGCACGCAGCTTTTTCGCGACGTCCTGGTCGCGCAACAGTCGCGCGATGCGCGCCAGTGCCTTCAGGTGATCGGCGCCCGCGCCTTCCGGCGCCAGCAGCAGGAACACGAGATCAACAGGCTGACCGTCCATCGCCTCGAAATCGATCGGACGCTCCAGCCTTGCGAACAGGCCAAAAATCTTTTCGAGCTTCGGAAGTTTGCCGTGCGGGATCGCGACGCCGTATCCGACGGCGGTCGTTCCCAGCTTCTCACGCTGCAACAGCACTTCGAAAATCGAACGCTCGTTCTGTCCGGTCAGATTCGCCGCGCGCGCCGCCAACTCCTGCAGCGCCTGCTTCTTGTTGTTGACTTTCAGTGCCGGGAGAATCGCCTCGGGTGCGACCAGATCGGTAATCGTCATGGGGCGTTCCGAGATAATTGCCAGGTAAATCGATCGTCAAAATCGATCGTCAAGTTGCGAACAGACTTCGATGGGCGAATGAGATGAAAGGGGCGGCCGTCGACCACCCGGTCCTAGTTGGGTGGGCTTCTACTCCAACGCAAGAGCGGTGCCAACAGCTGCAGGGTTTCCCCTGCCTCATATCCTTAAGGGCGCGGAACATAGGGAGGGTCAATGTGGCCGTCAATGCCGATTTACACCCTTCGACGCGATCGTTTCGGAGGGAGCCGGCACCGGGTCTAGCGTGTTGTTTCCGCATAATCTTTTCGATGAAAGCCGGTTCCCCTGGCCGGTCAGGGCGCGCCTTTTGCCGCCGGTGGATCGATCCACCCGACATTACCGTCGGCACGCCGGTAGATCACGTTAACCCGGCCGCTTGAGCCGTGGTGAAACACCAGACAGACGGCGCCGCTCAGGTCGAGCTCCATCACCGCTTCCGAGACCGAAAGACGCTTCAACGACGTGGTGGCCTCGGCGATGATGACGGGGTTATAGCCGGCCATCTCGTCGTCGCTCTCTGGCGCCTCGATGACATAGCTCGGCGCGTCCAACGTCAGCGTTTCCATCCCCGCCAGCGCTTGCGAACTCGCGTGCGCCTTGCGGGCCGAGCGATCCTTCAACCGGCTCTTGTAGCGGCGCAACCGCTTCTCGATCATCAACAACGCCTGGTCTGCGCTGGCATAAGCGTCGGAGGCGCTGGAATCCGCTTCCAGCGTGATGCCGGAATCCAGATGCAAGGAGCAATCGGTTCGGAAGTCCGAACCGTCCCTGCTCAGGGTAATGTGGCCGGAATAATTGCCGTCGAAATATTTGCGCAGCACTTCGTCGGTGCGCTCTGAAACACGCCCGCGCAAGGCATCGCCAACGTTGATGCTTTTTCCAAAGATCCGGAGAGTCATGGGTGCCTCTCGAGTTGGTCCAGTTGGACGCACACCGAGACTATTCCGATTTCGACAGGACGCAATCAGGCGGGCTGAGGGTCCCTCGAGCGATCGGAAGAGGACGATGCGGGCGCGGACAGGGCATTGCCGAGCATGCTTTGTTTGTCACGCCGGCGTTGGACGGACGAAGGAATCCGCATCGCCTCGCGATACTTGGCGACGGTGCGGCGGGCAATATCAATGCCGGTCGCGCGCAATCGTTCCACGATCGTGTCGTCGGAGAGAATAAGCGCGGGATCTTCCGCATCGATCAATTGCTTGATGTGATGACGCACCGCTTCCGCCGAGTGCGCCTCGCCGCCATCGGCCGATGCGATCGAGGCGGTAAAGAAATATTTCAATTCGAAGATACCGCGATTAGTCGCCATGTATTTGTTGGCGGTCACACGCGAGACCGTCGATTCGTGCATCTGAATCGCGTCCGCCACGGCCTTAAGATTGAGCGGCCTCAGATGCGCCACGCCGTGTGTGAAGAAGCCATCCTGCTGGCGGACGATTTCCGTCGCCACCTTGAGAATGGTTCGGGCGCGCTGGTCGAGCGCGCGAACCAGCCAGGTCGCATTTTGCAGGCAGTCGCTGAAATAGGATTTGTCGCCGTCCTTCCGAATCGTCTTTGACAATTCGGAGTAGTAGGTCTGGTTGACCAGCACGCGGGGCAGCGTCTCGCTGTTGAGTTCGACATGCCATCCGCCATCGGGGCCGGGGCGCACATAGACGTCGGGCACAACGGTCTGCGTTCGCGGCGACCCGAACTTCAGGCCCGGCTTTGGGTTTAGCCTGCGAATTTCACCGATCATGTCGGTGATGTCGTCGTCGTCAACGCCGCACAATTTGCGCAAACCGGCAATATCGCGCTTGGCCAACAGTTCGAGATTTTCGACCAGCGCCTGCATCGCGGGATCGTAGCGGTCGAGATCGCGCAGCTGAATGGACAGGCACTCGCTGAGAGACCGTGCGCAAACGCCGGGCGGATCGAATTTTTGCAACACCGCAAGCACGGCCGCGACGTCTTCGGGGGAGGCGCCGAGCCGTTCGGCCGCTTGTCCGAGATCGAGGGGCAAATAGCCGGCCTCGTCGACGAGGTCGATGAGGTATTGGCCGATCATGCGCTGCGCGGGCGCCGCGAAAGCCACCGCCAATTGCTCGGCCAGATGACCGCCGAGCGTCACTTCGGCGGCGGCGAACGCTTCGAGATTGTAGCCGTCGTCGTTGGAGGCGCCGCCGCCCCATTCGGTATAGGTCGTGGGCGCCGCATCCTGCGCGTTACGCGCGGCCGCTTCGGCGGGCTCTTCCGAAAACACGTTGTCGAGCGGGGTGTCGAGGGTTTGTTCGATCTCGGTGCGGCTGCCGAGGTCGCGATTCATCCATTCTTCCTGGGCCGGCTCGAAGCCGTCGGTACCGGGATCGCCGGAAAACTCCTCGCTGAAGCCGCTCTCGGAGCCATCGGCCTGGCCGGCCGCAGCCTCGACCGCACCCGGGGCTTCCGGGCCTTCGCCTTCGCGCTCCAGCAGCGGATTTCGCTCCAATTCCTCTTCAACGAAGGCCGAAAGATCGAGATTGGAAAGCTGAAGCAGCTTGATCGCCTGCATCAACTGCGGCGTCATCACAAGCGACTGTGACTGGCGGAATTCTAGTCTCTGCGTCAGCGCCATGGAGGAAAGAACCGATTCCCAAAAAACTTGGTCCGATTCTTGCTTATCCTAGTCGACAGCCGATGTACACGGCTTGACTCCATGTAAAAAAGACTGAAGGCGGCCTGTCGGTCCAGCCGATCCCGCTCCGCTAGTGCTTCTTTGTATCACACCACTAGAGACGGAATTCCTCGCCGAGATAAAGCCTGCGCACGTCCGGATCGGCGACGATCTCATCGGGACTGCCCTCGGTCAGGATTTCACCGGCATAGACGATGTAAGCGCGGTCCGTGAGCCCCAGCGTTTCCCGGACATTGTGGTCGGTGATCAGCACGCCGATCCCGCGATTGGTCAAGTGGCGGACCAGGTCCTGAATGTCGCCCACCGCAATCGGGTCGATGCCGGCGAAAGGTTCGTCGAGCAGCATGTAGTTCGGGCGAGTGGCGAGCGCGCGCGCGATCTCGACGCGCCGCCGCTCGCCGCCTGAAAGCGCGATCGACGGCGATTTTCGCAGCCGCGTGATGTTGAACTCATCGAGCAGGGAATCGAGTTCGGCCTCGCGCTTTTTGCGCGAGGGCTCGACAACCTCGAGCACCGCACGAATGTTCTGCTCCACCGTGAGGCCGCGAAAGATCGAGGCTTCCTGCGGCAGATAACCGATGCCAAGCCGGGCGCGCTGATACATCGGCAGCTTGGTGACGTCGTGGCCATCGAGTTCGATGGCGCCGCGATCGGCCTTGATCAGGCCGGTGATCATGTAGAATACCGTGGTCTTGCCGGCGCCGTTCGGACCCAACAGACCGACGGCCTCGCCGCGCCGGACATAGATGCTGACCCCGCGCACGACCTTGCGGGTGCCGAAGCTCTTTTCCACGCTATGCACAGCCAGGTATCCGGCCCGCGGTGCAGCCCGGGGCGCGGCCGCGCCATTGGTCCTGGGTGCAGCTTTTGCCGGCGGTCGCGGCGCAGGTTTTTCAGTGCGGGGCAATTCCAAGGTGGGTGAAGGCGCGGCGCGGGCCAGCGGCGGCGCATCGCGCAGCGGGCTCGACAGCATGTCGCCCATGTTGTCGCCGAGCGCGGTGATGTCCTCGCGCGAGCGCGCAAAACCTTTGCCGCGGTTTGCGGGGCGTCGCCGGAACATTCCGAGTAAATCCATCATCCCCGCTTTGACCGCCTTCGAAGGGTTCCGCATGAACCGGGCGCGGCGACTGATTCGCCTTCCCAGCATGAATGAACGGATGTCCCTTGCCCACCAGTCCTGGGTTTCATAAACCGCGCAGCCCCGCGGGTTAGATACAGGCTCAGGCGGCGGGCTTCAACCTGGGACCGGTCGTACTTTATCTAAGGCGCTGATATTACTTTGGTTTATTTGGGATGCCCGGGCTGAAGCGTCAGCGGCTGGGGTCCTTGCGTGGTGGGCGGCGTGCCGGGAGTTGCCGGCCCGCTTGCGTTCTCTTTGGAGGACTGGAACAGGCCCTGGACGCGGCCGGAGTCCGATTCAACCCGTGAGACGCCGGTCGTCATGTCCACCAACAATCGATCGCCGCGCAGGACGTTCTTGCCCTGGGTCAGCACGACGGCGCCGCCGCCGCCACCGCCCAGCATGGTGATCAGATTGGTCTTGGTATCGAACACCGCCGTGTCGCCGGTCACCACCTGATCTTTTTGCGTTACGACCACATTGCCCTTGGCCTCGAGCCGCTTGATCGAGGACGCGCCTCCAGGACCCGGCGTCGAAGATTGCATCGGTGCGGATTGAGCCGCCGACTTGGTGGCGGCCTTGGTGTTCGCACCCGGAGCCGGCGCCGCCGGCGCAGTCCCTTGACCGCTGGATTCGTAGAACACCACCAAAACCTTTGACGTCATGGTGGTGTCGCCCTGAACCACCTTCACATTGCCGGAGAAGGTGGCTTCCTTTTTCTTGTCGCGCATTTCCAGCGAGGCCGCCTCGATCTGAATCGGCTGATCGTGGTTTTGCGAAAAGCCCTGCATGGCATTCGGCACGCCGGTCATCGTGCTTTGCGCCGAGGATTCACCTGCGAGCAGCATCGCGAAGGCGAACGCCGCATAGGCTGCGCCGACAGCGAAGCGGCTTTTGAGGATTTCCCGGCGTAACGAACTCATCGGATCACTTCGCATTGGAGGATTTGACGCCCGGCCGCGCTTTCGCGGACTTTGGCGGCGGAGCAGGCTCGGGCGCCGCATCGGCGGGCGGGGGTAACTTCTCAATGTTCATCACGACATTGCCGTCGAAACGAACGACTTCGCCGCCGCCCGTGATCTTCATCTTGTCGGCAGATATTTTTCCATCGGCCCATTTGACATCGACATGCTCGTCGGACGTCACCGTGCCCTTGCCCATGTCGACGAAGGCCTGGCTCATCCACGCTTCGTAACCCGTCGTGGTTTGCAAATAGATGTCCTTGTGCAGATCAAGCAGTTGCTGCTTGGTATCCATCAATCCGTTCACCGCCTCCAGCGTGACGGTCGACTGATCTTCCATCAACACCTTGCCCCGCAGCGTCTTCAGATCGACATGATCCGGGTCGGTCACGTCCTGGATGGCAGTCTTTGCCCAGACTTCATAGGGCCGCCGGTCCTGCGAATAGCCTGACAAATGCGGCGATTCCATCGTGATCTTGGTGCCGGACACGACGAGGTTACTCATATCGATCGGCAATTTGGGCAACAGAATCCGGAATGGATTGAAGACCGACACCAGAATGATGGCGGCAAGCGACAGTGCGACGGCGCCGGGAACGGCGACCCGTAAAACGCGCACCATGCGGCTGTGGCGCGCCGCAATAGCAAAGCGCGCCTCCATGCCGGCTTGATACGCGGGATTCTGGATCGAATTCAAAAGAACTCCGAAATTCCTAGGCTGTCATTTTACCCGGAGATGACTGGATCGCCCAGCCCGCAACTGTCGCACTCCGTCAGGAGTGTGTCTGAAAAGGGGCGGAAGGCCCTGGCCAAGCAATTGCTATGAAATGCTTGACGTTTGCTGCAGCAAACGTCGACCACTCACACTCACATAAGAATCATCTTATCGAGTTTCCTGACGGCGTGAGGCGGGCGAAGACGCTCTCACGCTCATCAGCCTGTCAGGAATGAGCAAAGATATCCTCACCGTCCCAGCCTTGCAGATCGAGCCTGGCTCGCGTGGGCAGGAAGGCGAAACAGGCCTGCGCCAATTCGGCGCGGCCTTCGCGCGCCAGCATGACGTCGAGGCGCTCACGCAAAGCATGCAGATGCAGAACGTCGGAAGCCGCGTAAGCAAGTTGCGCTTCAGTTAAAGCCGGCGCACCCCAGTCGCTCGATTGCTGCTGCTTCGACAGATCGATGTTGAGCACCTCACGCACCAGATCCTTCAGGCCATGCCGATCGGTATAGGTGCGGGTAAGCCGCGAGGCGATCTTGGTGCAATAGACCGGCCCCGGCATTACGCCGAAGGCGTTATAAAGCGCGGCGAGATCGAAGCGGGCGAAGTGAAAGATCTTCGTGATCTTGGGATTGGCCAGCAGCGCTTTCAGATTTGGCGCATCCGCGGCAGCACGCCCGTGCTCGCGCGGAATCTGGACGACATCGGCGCTGCCATCGCCATTCGACAGCTGCACGACGCAAAGCCGGTCGCGATGCGGATCGAGGCCCATGGTCTCGGTATCGATCGCCACCGCGTCGGTGTAGCGGGTGAGATCTGGCAGGTCGCCGCGATGCTGGCGTACGGTCATCGGTCAGGGCCTCGGGATGGAGATGTTAGAATCGGACCACGAGGTTCCAACCTAACGCTCAACCTCCCGAGAGGCGAGCGGCCACACGCCGCTTTCGTCAGCAAAATGCCGCGAGATAAACGGCGCTGGCTGAAGCGCGTTGCGGAAGCTGGCGACGCTCGATCACGCGGTCTCGCCGTCCGGCAGTTTTGGCGGCTGAAGCTCGCTGCTGTTGGCCCAGCGATCCAGGTTTTCGATGATTTTCTGGTGGCTCGGGCGCAGCGGCTTTGGCGCGTTCGGCTCATCGGAAAGCATACGAGGCAGCTTGAATGGGTTGGCCATGGCAACTCCTCCTTGCCCATTCTGACCCATTCCAAACCAAGAATCAACCCTAAACTATTGAATATGCTATATTATTTAGCTAAAATCACTCATATTGGGAACTTTGATGAGCTTAGTGAGTTGAGTAAACTACTCAATGATCTCAAGCGCCTCAATTTGGGGTTTTTCGATGAACGACATGCGTGGCGAGCGGTTACAGGTGATGATCTCCCCGGAGGAGCTGACGGCGCTGGATGATTTTCGCTTCAAGCACAGGATGCCGACCCGGGCGGCAGCCGTTCGTGAACTGCTGAAACTGGGGCTCACGGTGGTCACCAGCGAAGCGAGCGCCGGCATGAAATCCTCGAGCTATGGCGTATTCAAGCGCGGCCCCGGCGGCCACAGCCAGAACAAGTCGGGAGCCGATGGTTCGCCATAGCCTTGCAGTGCCGCCGGCGGCTTAGTTAATGCTTCCTAATTTTTTACAGTATTTGTCGGGTTTTTGAGCCTTTCCGCTGACCGGTTGTGTACCGGTTTTGCAAGCTCACAAAACGCGAGCTGCCGCGGCTGATAGGATGCCTCGTCATCCGATAATCACTTCGAGTGCTGCATCACATGATCACCGTACATGCCAGACCGGCCATCGAACCTCACCGTAAGCGCGGATGGGAGCTTGTCTTGTGGACGGGCGACGCCTTCGACCATTCGACGCCGTTTCGGGAAATGCTGACCGACATCGCTACAGTGCTGAACCGGGATGCGCCGACCTCGGTCGAATTGCCCGGCTATCAAGCCAGGGAGGATGACGTCGAGGGCGTGCTTCGGTTCGGCGATGAGTTCATCGGCATCTATTACGAGCACTCGTTGAGCTATCTCTCGCTGATGAGCGACAGCGCCAATACGCTGAACAAGATTTGCAGCCGGCTCCAGCCGCTGGTGGCGCTGGCTTAAGCGACGCAGGCACCAGTGCGCGCTGGCGAGATGCCCCTCAGCGCGCATTCAATCATTTAGGGAAATGGTGCCCAGGAAAGGACTCGAACCTTCACGACTGTTAGGTCACTGGCACCTGAAGCCAGCGCGTCTACCAATTCCGCCACCTGGGCATGGGGCCGCTAGTTAAGGTTCGCTCGCACGCTTGTCAAATTGACAATAGCCAGTGGAGTGGATTTGACATTCGCCAAAAGTGGTCGCTGAGGCGGCAAGCGAATGTTAGAATCGGGCCACTCGCCTGAAATGGGCTGTACAGCCAAGGTGCGATGGCGTATCGCGAATCCACCGAGACCAGCCGCTCTTCGAACTCAATTTGCAGGACAAAACCCGATGGCATCGAACCTGGAAACCCTGGTGACGGTTTTTGGCGGGTCCGGCTTTCTTGGCCGTGCCGTGGTGCGGGCGCTGAGCAAACGCGATTACCGTATCCGCGTCGCCGTGCGACGGCCGGAACTCGCCGGTCACCTTCAGCCGGCCGGCAAGGTGGGACAAATCCATGCGGTACAGGCCAACCTGCGGTACCCGGCTTCGGTCGAGGCCGCGATGCGCGGCGCCGATGTCGCCATCAACCTCGTCGGCATCCTGGCGCAATCAGGCGCGCAGAAATTTGACGCCGTGCAGGCGGAAGGCGCAGGCACCGTCGCGAAGGCGGCGGCCTCCGCCGGCGCGCGGATGGTCCATGTTTCGGCGATCGGCGCCGATGCCAATTCCCCATCGCGCTATGCCCGCACCAAAGCGGCCGGCGAACAGGCGGTGCTGGCCGCCGTTCCCTCCGCCACCATCCTGCGGCCGTCGGTCGTGTTCGGGCCGGAGGACGCATT
Organism: uncultured Alphaproteobacteria bacterium; assembly: GCA_963824305.1. Lineage (GTDB taxonomy): Bacteria > Pseudomonadota > Alphaproteobacteria > Rhizobiales > Xanthobacteraceae > Bradyrhizobium. Next base: position 936,407 of record CAWGOW010000005.1, on the reverse strand, counting down.
CACCAACCGCTTTGCCGCTCTCGCCCGGATGTCGCCGGCTTTGCCGCTGATCGGCGGCGGCGTCACCAAATTGCAGCCGGTCTATGTCGGCGATGTCGCAACGGCAGTTGCGGATGCGGTCGACGGCAAAACCAAGGCGGGCGCGACCTACGAACTCGGCGGCCCGGAAGTGCTGTCGATGCGCGAGATCATGGAAGCGATCCTGGAAATCACCGGCCGCGACCGCATGCTTGTGTCACTTCCGTTCGGTCTGGCGAAATTGAAGGCGCTGTTTCTGCAATTCGCACCCGGCGCCCTCAAGCTGACGCCCGATCAGGTCGAGCTTCTACGCAGCGACAACGTGGTGTCGGAGACCGCAAAGGCCGCAGGACTTACGCTGGAAGGGCTCGGCATTGCGCCGGATTCGCTCGAGGGAGTCGCGCCGCAATATCTCTGGCGTTTTCGCAAAGCGGGCCAGTTCACGCACAAGAGCGCTTGATTTCCCGTCGTGCCGGACAAGCGAGCCCCTGGCAACGCGTAGCGTTGCTCAGCGTCCCATCGCGAGCGCGATCAGGCCCAGCGTACCGACGATGACGCGCCACCACGCAAACAGCGTAAAGCCGTGGCGGGTGACATAGCCGAGAAAACCCTTGACCACGATCAGCGCGACAACGAACGAGACCCCGAATCCGATTGCGATGATGCCCAGATGGTCCGCGGTCATTTCGGCGCGGTTCTTGTAGAAGTCATAGGCGAACGCGCCGATCATGGTCGGTATCGCCAGGAAGAACGAGAATTCGGCCGCCGCGCGCTTGTCGGCGCCAAGCAGCATTGCCGCGACGATGCTGGCGCCGGAGCGTGAGACGCCGGGAATCATCGCCAGGCACTGCGCGATGCCGATCCACAAGTAGGTGAGCAGAGGGAATTTCGTCGCATCATGTTCGGTCGGATTGTGATCGATCTGATCGACCCAGAGCAGGATCGCGCCGCCGACGATCAGCGAGAAGCAAACCACCCACGGATTGAACAACACTTCCTTGATATATTTGCCGGCGATCAAACCGATGATCACCGCCGGGAGAAACGCCACCAGGACGCCGATGACGAATCGGCGGTCATCGGCATTGGAAAACATGCCGAGCGCGACCTTCCACAGTTTGGCAAAGTAGATGCAGACGATGGCGAGGATTGCACCGAGTTGAATCAGTACGACGAAACTGTCCCAGAACGCGCCTTCGCCGAGGCCAAAGAAGCGCTTCACGAGCAGCATGTGACCGGTCGAGGAGACCGGCAGAAACTCGGTGATGCCCTCGACGATGCCGAGAATTACCGCCCGCAGCGAATCAGAAAGCATGACTTTAGCGCCCTCTCTTTAGGGTTGGTGATTGACCGACAACAAATCCGGCTGAGAACGTCATGTGTGGGGCTGGTGTGACGGTCCAGAAGTCCGCATCGTTGCTGCCGCAGGTTCTGCATGCGGACTTCTGAACCAAAGCCACACTAGATCAATAAGTTCGCTACTGTCCTTTTGATTCCGAAGTTCGAAACGCGGCTCCGCAAATGTGACGAACTTCGGAATCGGGACAGTAGCCGAAAATGGCCCAAATCTTCTCGCTTATTCGCCCCTAGAACTCAAGGGTTGCCTCGGTCGAAACCATGGGTAGTTTGGCGGCGCAATTAGGTTTAATCAGGACTTCATGCTGACGCTGTTTCATCATCCGTTCTGCCCGCACTCACGCTTCATTCGTCTCGTGCTCGGCGAACTCGGTCTCGATCTGCAACTCGTGGAAGAACGGAGCTGGGAGCGGCGCGAAGCTTTTTTGGCGCTCAATCCTGCCGGCACGACGCCGGTCTTGATGGTCGAAGGACAACCCGCGATTCCCGGCGCAGGGATCATCGCCGAATATATCGACGAGGCTCTGGGCGCAGAGGCGGCCGAGCGCAGGCTCCTTCCGCAATCCTTGGCCGAGCGCGTCGAAGTGCGGCGGCTGATGGCGTGGTTCAACGACAAGTTTTTCGAAGAAGCCTCCGGCCCGTTGGTGACCGAACGCATCTACAAGCGTTTCATGAGTGAGGAACACGGCGGCGGCGCGCCGTCGGCCGACGTGATGCGCGCAGCAAAGGCCAATGTGCGTTATCATCTGGCCTATATCGGATGGCTGGCGAAAACGCGGAACTATCTCGCCGGCGACCGGATCAGCTTTGCGGATTTCGCAGCCGCGGCGCACCTTTCGGCAATCGACTATCTGGGCGACGTGCCATGGAACGAGGACGATGCGGCCAAGGCCTGGTATGCGCGGGTCAAATCGCGCCCCTCCTTCCGTCCGCTGCTGAGCGAATGGCTGGCCGGCGTGCCGGCCTCGCGCACCTATGTGGACCTCGATTTTTGATTTCGGCGGGTCTCGTTCCCCGGACGCCGCGCGAAGAGGGCCGCACCGCGTCCGGGACACGAATACGAGCAGGCAGTTCGTGAGCCCACGCTTAAAAGCAGAACTGACCCAACAAGCGCGCACGCTCGGCTTTGATTGCGCCGGCGTGACCGATCCCGGCGCGATCGCGCAAGCCGGCCCTTATTTTCTCGAGTTTCTCAGCACAGGCGGCCATGGCGACATGGATTGGCTTGCGGCCAATCCGGAGCGTCGCAGCGATCCACGAAACTTGTGGGCCGGCGTTCGCTCCGTGATCATGCTCGGCGTCAATTACGGACCCGATGCGGATCCGCTTTCGATTTTGCAAGCACGCACGCGCGGCGCGATTTCGGTCTATGCGCAAGGCGACGATTATCACGATGTGATCAAGAAGCGGCTCAAGGCGCTGGCACGATGGCTGGCCGCGGCGGGCGCTTGCGAGGTCAAGGTGTTCGTCGATACCGCCGCCGTGATGGAAAAGCCTTTGGCGCAGGCGGCGGGCCTTGGCTGGCAGGGCAAGCACACTAATCTCGTGTCGCGCGAATTCGGCTCCTGGCTTTTTCTTGGCGCCATCTTCACCGATGCCGATCTGCCGCGCGATGAGGCCGACACGGACCACTGCGGCTCATGCCGAGCCTGCCTCGACATCTGTCCGACGTCCGCCTTCCCGGCGCCCTACAAGCTCGACGCGCGCCGCTGCATTTCCTATCTCACGATCGAGAACAAGGGGCCGATCGCGCGCGAATTCCGCAAAGCCATCGGCAATCGGATCTATGGCTGCGACGACTGTCTCGCGGTCTGCCCGTGGAACAAATTCGCGAGCGCCGGCCATGAAGCAAAGCTCTCAGCCCGTGAGGAATTGCGCGCGCCCGAGCTCTCGTCGCTGGCGCGACTCGACGACGCTGCGTTTCGCAGGTTGTTTTCGAAGTCGCCTGTCAAGCGCATCGGGCGCAACCGTTTCATCCGCAATGTGCTGATTGCAATCGGCAACTCGAACGATCCTTCATTGGCGACCGAAGCCGGGCGCCTGCTGTCCGACGCCAGCCCTTTGGTTCGCGGAGCGGCGGTGTGGGCGTTGTCGCAATTATTGCAGCCTTCGGCCTTCGCGGCGCTCGCATCGCAGGCCGCGATGGCGGAAACCGATACGACCGTACAGACGGAGTGGGAAGCGGCCGGGCCTTCGCCGTAACAGGCCTCAGCCCATTTCGCCCACCGCCGCGAGAATCCGCGCAATGTCCTGCGGCCGCGACAGGCGATGATCGCCATCCTGGATCATAGTCAGCACCACATCGTCGGCCGGCAACCGATGGACGAGCGCAAACGCGTGCTTCCACGGCACGTCGGGATCCTGTGCCCCTTGCAGAATATGAACGGGACAGCCGACCTCGATCGCAGCGCCGAGCAGGAGGTGCTTGCGGCCCTCCTCGATCAGGTTGCGGGTGATCGGATAGGGGTCGCCGTATTCGGACGGACGCAGCCACACGCCCGTGGTCTCGATCTGACGGCGGATTTCGGGCGAAAACCCCTTCCACATCAGCTCCTCGGTAAAATCCGGTGCCGGCGCGATCAGCACGAGCCCCTTGAGCGAAGCGCGGGAGGCAGGGCGCCTGGCTAGCTCTCGTGCCAGCAACAGCGCCATCCAGCCGCCCATGGAGGAACCGATCACCACCTGCGGACCTACGCAAAATTGCTCGAACACGGCGATGCTCTCTTCAAGCCAGTGTCCAATTGTCCCGTTGGTGAAATCGCCGCCAGATTCGCCGTGACCCGAATAATCGAACCGCACGCAGGCACGCGTGTGTTCCGCCGCCCAGGCATCCAGCGCCATGGCCTTGGTGCCCTGCATGTCGGACTTGAAGCCGCCGAGCCAAAAAAGCCCGGGCGAGCTGCCTTGCCGGGTACGAATCGCGATATGACGCCGCGCATCGGCGGCGCCGACGTCGATATAGGTGGGGGTTTGCGCAGGCGTTTCGGAACTGGCCATGGAACGGTCATGCGCGAGCGGATCGGGCCCGTCAACCAAATGCCCGGGACCAAATACTACCTCGCGCGTTATGTGCTTGCGGAAGCTATCGCTTCGTCCTATCTCGCCGGTCGAACATCTCACGTGGCCAAAAAGCCTCGCATTTGATGCTTTTTGGCCGCGTAAGGGCAAGTTTGCTTGCCCACGAAGCCTTATTCCTTCAAACTACGACCTTCGCTCACAATTTTGGAGAACCACCCATTCGCCGTCCCAACAGAGCCCCGCCCACCGTTACCAAAGATGGGCCGCGCACCAATGATGAGATCCGCAACGCAACCGTTCAGCTAATCGACCAGCACGGCGTCAACCTGGGCACGGTTGAGACCATCGCCGCGATCAAGATGGCGGTCGAAGCCGGAATGGATCTCGTAGAGATTTCGCCCAATACCGCTCCTCCCGTCTGCAAGGTCATGGACTACGGGAAGTACAAGTATTCGGCGCAGAAGAAGGCGGCAGAAGCCCGCAAAAAGCAGAAGACCGTCGAGATCAAGGAGATCAAGCTTCGGCCGATGATCGACGATCACGACTACGACGTGAAGATGCGCGCCATGCAGCGTTTCTTCGAGGAAGGCGACAAGGTCAAGATCACCTTGCGCTACCGCGGCCGTGAAATGGCGCACCAGGAAATCGGCACCAAACTTCTCGACAAGATCAAAACCGACGTCGCGGAGTTTGCCAAGGTCGAGCAGGATGCCCGCTTCGAAGGCCGCCAGGTCGTGATGGTTCTGGCGCCGCGCTGATTTGACTTATTGCTCGACAGTCGTCCCCGCGCACGCGGGGACCCATAACCACCGATGTCAGTTGCAAAACCGACTCTGCTTGTGCCCTGACGATAGGACGCGGCGTATGGGTCCCTGTTTTCGCAGGGACGACGGCTGTAAAAACTAGGTCTTGGTGGCCTGCCAGGTGCCGCTGCACTTGTCGCCTGAAATAACGCCGGTCCAGCGCCCGGTGCCCGAGTTGCCGGCGAGCCGACCGGTCCCGCTCGCATGCGACTGACCGACCGAAATGTTGACGGCAACAGCGCCGCCGGGACGAACGCCGCCGGTCACCTTGCCGCCGCCGCCCGATGAAATCTGGGTGCCGGCCACGGCAAAGGGGGCGCTGTTGGTTGACCTGCAATTGCCGGCCCGGGTGGTGAACGTCACGTTCCAGTTGCCGTCGTAGGCGCCCGGACGGGGGCCGGCCGAAGCTGGGCTCGCCATTCCGGCGGTGAAGGCGAGAGCGGCGAGGACAAAAGCGCCCTTCGCAAAGCGATTGAAAATTGAAAAGGAGGTAATCGATTGGGCTGAAATGCTCATTTTGGTATGCCCTGTTGCTGATGCTGTGATGCCAATATCGACATCATCCCATCTGTCGCCGAAGCCGATTTGTCGGTTCATCGTTGCCAAAACGAAGTTGTTCTGCCATAAGCCCGGCCTTCATCGCCCGGCTGAAAAGGGCTGCCGTGGCGATGGTCATGCGGGTTTGTTCGATAAAATCGAAAAACCAGAGCATTTATAACGCTCTAACGAGCATTTTAGCCGTGAAAACGCCGATTCGGCGGGATTTCCTGCGGCAATTAGGAGAGCTAAATGCCCAAGCTGAAGACCAAGTCGGGCGCTAAAAAGCGCTTCAAGGTGACCGCCACTGGCAAAGTGCTGCACGCCCAGCGCGGCAAACGCCATGGCATGATCAAGCGGACAAAGAAGCAGATCAGGCAGCTTCGCGGCACGCGCGTGCTGTTCAAGACCGACGGCGACAACGTCAAGAAATACTTCCTGCCGAACGCCTGATCGCGCTTAAACCCGCGCCGCGTCCGCGCGGCAATCCGTCACCCATTTTTCTGATTGAAGGAGACCCGTCATGTCTCGCGTTAAACGCGGTGTGACCTCCCACGCCAAGCACAAGAAAGTCTACAAGGCCGCCAAGGGCTATTCCGGCCGCCGCAAAAACACCATCCGCGCCGCCAAGCCGGCGGTCGAAAAGGCCGGGCAATATGCTTTCCGCGATCGCAAGCGCAAGAAGCGCACTTTCCGCGCGCTATGGATTCAGCGCCTCAATGCGGCCGTGCGGCCGTTCGGCATGACCTACAGCGTGTTTATCAACGGCCTGTCCAAGTCCGGCATCACCGTCGACCGTAAAGTGCTGTCGGATCTTGCGATCCACGAGCCCGCCGCGTTCCAGGCGATCGCTGAAAAGGCCAAGGCGGCGCTCGCGGCCTGAGGCGTAAGCCCACATTCGCTACGGTGGCTTGCAATCCCGCTGTCATGCCCCGCATAGGCGAGGCATCCAGTAACCTCCGGCACTAGCCTCGGTGGTTACTGGATCATCCGCTGTCGCGGATGATGACAGAGCATATGGACTGCGAGCGCTTTCTTTTGGGGTGCCCGTCGCCATGTCCGATCTTGCTCAACTCGAAACGGAAGTTCTCGCCCAGATCGCCGCGGCTTCCGACGAAGCCGCGCTTGAAGCCGTGCGTGTCTCGGCGCTCGGCAAAAAAGGCTCGATCTCGGTCCTGCTGGCAACACTGGGGAAGATGTCGCCTGACGAGCGCAAGACCCAAGGCGCTGCGATCAATCTTGCAAAAGACAACGTGACGGAAGCGCTTGGCGCGCGGCGCGAGGTGTTGAAATCCGCCGCGCTTGACGCTCGTCTTGCTTCCGAGACCATCGATGTCACGCTTCCCCTGCGCGAGGCGCCGGTTGAGGCTGGCCGCATCCATCCGCTCAGCCAGGTCTGGGATGAACTCACGGCCATCTTTGCCGACATGGGATTTTCCGTCGCCGAAGGGCCGGACATCGAGACCGACGACTACAACTTTACCAAGCTGAACTTTCCGGAAGGCCATCCGGCGCGTGAAATGCACGACACGTTCTTCTTCAATCCGAAAGAAGACGGTTCGCGCATGCTGCTGCGTACCCACACCTCACCGGTGCAGGTGCGCACCATGCTTAGCCAGAAGCCACCGATCCGCGTGATCTGCCCGGGGCGCACCTACCGTATCGATTCCGACGCCACGCACACGCCGCAGTTCCACCAGGTCGAAGGCCTTGTCATCGACAAGGGCTCGCATCTGGGTCACCTCAAATGGATCTTGCACGAGTTCTGCAAGGCGTTCTTCGAGGTCGATCACATCAACATGCGGTTTCGGCCCTCGTTCTTTCCGTTCACCGAGCCCTCGCTCGAGGTCGACATTCAATGCCGGCGCGACAAGGGCGAAATCCGTTTCGGCGAAGGCGAGGACTGGCTCGAGATTCTCGGCTGCGGCATGGTGCATGCGAACGTGCTGCGCGCCTGCGGCATCGATCCGGATGCGTATCAGGGCTTTGCCTGGGGCATGGGCATCGACCGCATCGCGATGCTGAAATACGGCATGAGCGACTTACGGCAGCTGTTCGAGAGCGACGTGCGCTGGCTTTCGCACTACGGCTTCAAGCCGCTCGACATTCCGACCCTCGCCGGAGGGCTGAGCACGTGAAGTTCACGCTTTCCTGGCTGAAAGAGCATCTCGACACCGACGAGACGGTCGAAAAGCTTGCCGAGAAGCTCACCATGATCGGGCTTGAGGTCGAGAGCCTCGAGGACAAGGCGAAGGCGCTTGCGCCCTTCACCATTGCGCGCGTGATCTCGGCCGAGCAGCATCCGAACGCGGATCGCTTGCGCGTCTGCATGGTCGATACCGGCAATGGCGCAGCTCCCGTGCAGGTGGTCTGCGGTGCACCGAATGCGCGCGCGGGCCTGATCAGCGTTTTCTCGGCCCCGGGCACCTACATTCCGGGCAAGGACATCACGCTCGGCATCGGCACCATCCGCGGCGTCGAGAGCCGCGGCATGCTGTGCTCGGCGGCCGAGTTGAAAATCTCCGAAGACCACGACGGCATTTTGGAATTGCCGGCCGACGCTCCGATCGGCGCGCCTTACGCCGCATGGGCCGGCCTCGGCGATCCCGTGTTCGAAATCAACCTGACGCCGAACCGGCAGGATTGCACCGGCGTGCACGGCATCGCGCGCGACCTGGCCGCTGCCGACATGGGCAAGTTGAGAGATCCCGGCATCAAACCGATCAAGGGCGAATTCCCGTGCCCGGCGAAGGTGAAGGTTGAGGACGAGAAGCTTTGTCCGGGCTTTGCGCTGCGGCTGGTGCGCGGCGTCAACAACGGACCGTCACCGGAGTGGCTGCAAAAGCGGCTGACGTCGATCGGTCTGCGACCGATCAATGCGCTGGTCGACATCACCAATTTCATGACTTACGACCGCGCGCGCCCGCTGCACGTGTTCGACGCGGCGAAGGTCAAGGGCGAGCTCGTGGTGCGCCGTGGCCGCGACGGCGAGACATTGCTCGCGCTAGATGGCCGCACTTACACGCTCGACAGCTCGATGTGCGTGATTGCCGACGAGCACGGCGTCGAATCGCTTGCCGGCATCATGGGCGGCGAAGCCTCCGGCTGTTCGGAAGCAACCACCGACGTACTGATCGAATCGGCACTTTGGAACGAGATCAACATCGCGCAGACCGGCCGCAAACTCGGCATCAACTCCGACGCACGCTATCGTTTCGAGCGCGGCGTCGACCCGGCCTTCATGGTGCCGGGGCTGGAGATGGCCACGAAACTCGTGACGGAAATCTGCGGCGGCACGCCATCGGAAACCGTCGTGGTCGGCAACGCTTTTGGCAACGACCGCATCATCGAGTTCCCGATTACTGAAGTGAAACGTCTCGCCGGTATCGACGTCGCATTCCCTGAGATGAAACGTATTCTCAGCCATCTCGGCTTCATGGTGGCCGGCGCCGGTCCGGTGGTGAAGATCGCGGTACCCTCGTGGCGGTCGGACGTGCATGGCAAGGCCGACATCGTCGAGGAGATCGTGCGCATCGTCGGCGTCGACCAGGTGCCGATGACGCCGTTCGAGCGGGGCGATGCGCCGCGCAAGCCGGTGCTCAGGCCGATACAGCTGCGCACCCGCCGCGCCAAACGCGCGCTCGCCGCGCGCGGCATGGTCGAAGCCGTAACGTGGTCGTTCATTTCCAGGCCACAGGCCGAGTTGTTCGGCGGCGGCAACGCCGAGCTTTCGCTCGCCAACCCGATTGCTTCTGATTTGTCCGACATGCGCCCGAGCCTGCTGCCGGGCCTGATCGCCGCAGCCCAAGCCAATTCGGATCGTGGTTTTGCCGACGTCGCACTGTTCGAAGTCGGTCAGGTCTTCAAGGGCGACAAGCCTGAAGACCAGTTCACGGCGGCGGCCGGCGTGCGCCACGGCTTCTCTTCCTCGTCGGGACTCGGGCGCAACTGGTCCGGCTCCGCGGCCGCTAGCGTGTTCGATGCCAAGGCGGACGCGTTCGCCGTGCTTTCGGCCGCCGGCGCGCCGGTCACGGCATTGCAAGTGGTGCCGGGCGGGGCGTCATGGCTGCATCCCGGCCGTTCCGGCACGATCCAGATCGGCCCGCAAAATGTCCTCGGCACTTTCGGCGAATTGCATCCCCGTGCGCTGGAGAAACTCGGCGCCGACGGTCCGCTGATAGCTTTTGAAATCATTCTCGATCGCATTCCCGACGCCAAGCAGCGGCCGACCCGCGCCAAAGCGGCCATCGAACTCTCCGCATTCCAGCCCGTGTCGCGGGATTTTGCCTTCATCGTCGATCGCGCCGTGAAAGCCGGCGACATCTTGCGCGCCGCCTCGAGCGTCGACAGGAAACTGATTACCGGCGTGACCGTGTTCGACGTCTACGAAGGCAAAGGCATCGACGAGGCCAAGAAGTCCGTCGCGATTGCCGTGACGATCCAGCCGCGCGAAAAGACCATGACCGATCAGGAGATCGACGCGGTCGCGGCGAAGATCGTGGCGGAGGTCAACAAGAAGACCGGCGGCGTGCTGCGCTAGGATTTTTCACTGTCATTCCGGAAGCCGCACAGCGGCTGTCCGGAATCTATTTAACCAGAGCTGCTTCGGCACGATGGATTCCGGGGTGCCTGCGCTGCAGTCCTATTTCAGCACCAGATCGCAATAGGCGTAGCCGTTGCGCTAGACTCGCTCGCCTTGCTTCACGTCAAGCCGGTGCGAGAACATCGGACCCGCCACCACGCAGGTGTGAAATTCGCCGTTCTCGCCGCACGGGTCGACCTCGACCGGAAGATCGGCGAGCAGCTTTGCGTCGAACTTCCGGCCGGCGAATTCAGCTGACAGTTTTTTCAGGTCCACGGTCGCAACATAGGCCTCGATACCGCTTGCGATCATCGCTTGCGCGAGCGCCCGCGTCGGCTTCTCCCATAACGGAAACACCGGCGTGATGCCCGTGCCCGCCAGCTTCTGCTCGCGATAGGCTCTGATATCCGTAAGGTAGAGATCGCCGAAGATCATGTGGGTGATGCCGTCTTTCACCGCACGCGCCACCGCTTCGCGCATGCGGGCCTCATAGATTTCGTTCGGGCAAGGATAGGGAATCGGCACGATCTGCGGCGGCAAACCTGCGGCCTCGAGTTGGGCCCGCAAAATCTCTTCCCTGACACCGTGAATAGAAACGCGTCCGAAGGTTTCGGTAACGGTCGTTACCGCACCGATGACATCGAATTCACCGGCCTGCCTGGCTTCATAAAGCGCGAATGCGCTGTCCTTTCCGCTCGACCACGAGATCAGCGCCCTGGGCCGCGATATCATCGGCGGCGCGTCATCAATTGTACGACGCCCCGCGCGTGCGGCGGCGTTGCACTGGTCCCCGCTCGGGCGGGGCATTGGGATCGGTCAACGCGCCGATTTTCTTCAACGCCGCTTCCGCCGCGCGTTCGCCGCTCTCCCAGGCGCCGTCGACCGTGCCCCACAAGGTTTCGTGCGTGGCTTCACCGGCGAGGAACAGGTTCCCCAAGGGTTCGGTGAGAATTTTTCGCGAGCCTTGCCCGCCGGGTGCAGCCACCGACATTGCGCCGAGCGTCAATGGCGAGGCATTCCAGCGCGTCACGCTCGATTGCTTCACGCTGGCGGCAATATCGATGCCAAACAGCCCCTTCAGCCACTCGATCGCAAAGGCGATCATCGCCTTCTCACCCTGGCCGGTGAGATCGCGGCCGAACGAACCTCCGACATCGATCAGACATAGCGAGGACCCCGCGACATTGGCCGATAACAGCGCGGTACGGGTCGATTTGCTCTGTTCGACGACCGCCTCGTCGCGCCCAAGGCCGAACGGATTGCCGGGCATTTGCAGGGCGATGCGGTCGTAGCTGCCGAGCGACAGCTTTGCCGCGGCATCGAGCTGTCGCTTCGGGAGTTCCGGCGTGAATTTGATATTGCCGGCCGAAAGCACATTGCTTGAAACCGTGACGATCACCGCGCGCGCCGCGATCCGGCCCGAAGGCGTCTCGACCGCAACCTCGCGGTTATTCCAGATGATCTGGTTCACTGGAGTGGACAGCGCGGCAGGCACCTGATCCGCCAATTTGACGACGAGCGCACCGATACCTTGGCGGCAACCGATCGCCGCGTTGCGATCCTGCGCGCGCGATTTGTCGATGACCGAGACATCCCGCAGATCCTTGCCCGTACCGTTGGCGCCGAGCAGGAATTCCGCCGTACCCGTCCAGTCGCCAAGTTCTTTCGGCAGCACGGAAGCGCAAGCCACGTCGCCCTTGCGTGAGGCCTCGTCGATGGCGCGATTGGTTCGAACGAGCGCGGCCAAAAATTCTTCGGTTTCGCCGGCGCGCGCGTAGCGCTGGCCGATGCGGATTTTTTGGCCCAACGGGGCCGCCGAGATGTCGAGCCCGGCAGCACGCGCCAGGTTGACCATCGGGTTGGTGTCGGGATTGTGAAGCCAGCGCGCGCCGCGATCGAACGGCACATCGAAGGCATTGCTGTCGGTCCAGCAGCGCCCCCCGAGGCGGGCATCGGCTTCGACCACGATCACCTTGCGATTTGCCGCCTGAATTCGCCGCGCTGCAGCGATGCCGGCCGCGCCCGCGCCGACCACGACGATATCGGCCTCGCGCGGTGGTGCTGCGAAGGCGCGACGGCTGAACCGGGGCGCCATCGCCATGGCAGCCGATGCCGCAAGAAGGTCGCGCCGCGTCATCGACATATCGCAGGGTCCGGAATTCTTGAGAACAGAGTCAACAAATAGTGGTCCGATACTGACATTCGAAACCCGCGACGCATTGGGCAGCGAATATTAAATCCACTCCACCGGTGAGGGAATTTTCGAACTTGCCGCATCCGGGCACAGCCGGCAAGCATCATGGTGAATCAATCATGATTGACCAGCCGGTTGCATGAACTAAATTGCAACGGCTTTCGACCAAGATAACAGTGCAAAAAAGCGGCTGGATAGCTAGAGGTGGCTAAACCGAATCCGCTTGGGGGGAATAATGGGCGTAATGCTCGACACCGTGGGCAAGTGGATCGCTTCCTATCTTCAAAAGGAAGTGCCGGGCTATGAGCCGTTCACCCCGAGCGACCCCGGTCATCTGCGCGACATCGTCCAGCCGGGCGACGTGCTGCTGGTCGAAGGCAACAACCGCATCTCCGGCATCATCAAATACCTGACCCAGTCGACCTGGTCGCATGCCGCGCTTTACGTTGGACCGGTCGATGGCGCGGAAGAGCCGGACGGCGAGCCGCATGTGCTGATCGAAGCCAATATTGGCGAGGGCGTCACCACAGCCCCGCTGTCAAAATATTTCACCTACCACACGCGGTTGTGCCGGCCGGTCGGCCTCACCTATGAAGACCGCTACACCGTGGGCCGCTACGCCATCAACCGGATCGGCTTCGGCTACGACACCAAGAACATTCTCGACCTGATGCGCTTCCTGATCCCGCTGCCGGTCCCGCAGCGCTTTCGGCGACGCTTGATCGCATTCGGCTCCGGCGATCCCACCAAGATTATCTGCTCGGCTCTGATCGCACAGGCTTTCGACGCCGTGCGCTATCCGATCCTGCCGAGAATTACCTTGGCCGGTTCACGGCAGGCGCGCCGCGAGATCCTGCATATCCGCGACTCCTCGCTCTATATGCCGCGCGATTTCGACATCTCGCCCTATTTCGAAATCGTCAAGCCGACCATCGTGACCGGGTTCGACTACACCTCGCTGCATTGGGCCGACAAACAAAAGCCGCTCCAGGAGGTAGCGGGCCAATTCGGTGTGTTTCCAGAAAGAGTTCGCGCCGCCGCTTGTTCCTGAAACGGCTGACGAAGAGGCGCCGCTTCCGGTTGCGTAAGTAGCGGCAAACTCCGCCCGGCTATTTCGCGCGGCTCTCCTCTTCATCTTTCCAACGTACACCGACTGCCCCGTAGCGGCTTTGAGGGACTTGCCGAAGCTGTGCGCCATGGCTACCTGTCGCTAGTGTCACGATCCTAACATTCGTATCCCTTCTCAGCGGGCACTTTTGCGAATGTTAGAATCAAAAGGACCACTAGCAAATCTATTGATTGATCTAGTGTGGCTTTGGTTCAGAAGTCCGCATGACGAACCCGCGGCGCCAATGATGCGGACTTCTGAACCGCCACACCAGGGCTTTCGCACGAGGTCAATCCACCATGCTTGATGCCGCGGTCAAGGCGCTGTCGCAAATCCTGTCACCGCCGATGCGCTCGATCCTGTGGCGATCGATCGGCTTGGCGTTGGCGCTGATCGTCGTGGTGGCGATCGGCTTGCAGCGGCTATTGAGCTGGCTTGCAACCTCGGGCGAGGCGTGGGCCGAGGCGCTGCTGGGCCCTTCCTTTCAGACCACGCTCAATGTGCTCGCCTGGATCGTTTCGATCGCGGCAAGCCTCGGCATCGTGTTCGGTGCGGTGCTGCTGATGCCGGCCATTACTTCGCTGGTGGCGAGCCTGTTCGTCGACGACGTCGCCGACCACGTCGAGCGCGAGCACTATCCGGCGGAGCGGCCCGGCGATGCACTGCCGCTGTCCATTGCGATCACCGAAGGCGTCAAGACCGCATCGCTCACGATCCTCGTCTACCTGATCGCACTGCCTTTCGTGCTGTTCGCCGGCGCCGGTTTCATCATCTTCTTCGTCGCCACCGCATGGCTTTTGGGACGGGAATACTTCGAACTGGCGGCAATGCGGTTCCGCAGCCCGCAGGAAGCCAAGGCCATGCGCAAGGACAATGCCGCGACAGTATTCACGGCGGGGCTTGTCATTGCCGCCTTTGTCTCGATCCCGATTGTCAATCTGGCGACGCCGCTGTTCGGCATGGCCTTCATGGTTCACATGCACAAGCGCCTCAGCGGGCCAGGTGCAGTGAAGGTTCGGTCAGCGTAGCCGCGACCTCGTCACAGGACCTTCAAATAGGTCAGGCATTCTCCGAAAGCCATTTTTCGATTTCGGAAGGTTTGACGATTCGTTTCGGCGTCACCGGATTGAGCGTTCCCGCACTGATCTCCGTGCCGGCCGCCATTTGGCTCGCGGCAAACCGTTTGGCCTCGGCCTCGCTGCAAAAGGTCTCCGACCGGCGCGAATAGTGTCCGGTCTTTTGTTCTTCTGGGAGGTGGATTGAAACGTACCAGGTACTTCGATTTTTCATCGTCACGACAGACCGATGCCCCTGCCGACGTTGTCCCTCGGTTAGTCGCGGCAAACAACCCAGGGTTCAATGCGGACCTCCGTTGCCCCTGGAGGTAAAATAGTGACGGCATCAGGGCTTCTGATCAGCGCGCCACCAAAGGACAGCCGCCATCGGCCAGCGATCGAAACGCCTGATCGCCCGGAATGGTGGCAAGAATCTTGTAGTAGTCCCACGGTCCCCTGGATTCCTGCGGCGTCTTTATCTGCGCCAGATACATGTCGTGCACCAGCCGGCCGTCCTCGCGCAGCTTACCGCCTCTGACATAGAAATCGTTGACCGGCCGTTCGCGCATTTTGGCCATCACCGCCTTGGCTTCATCGGTGCCGGCCGCGTCGATCGCACCGAGATAGTGGGCAATCGCTGAATAGACGGCCGCCTGCGGCATGGTCGGCATCCGGCCGAACCGTTCAAAGAAGCGCTTCGACCAGGCGCGCGTCTCCTCGTTGCGATCCCAGTAGAATGCAGTGACGAACTTCAACCCTTGGGCTGCCGGCAGCTGCATGCTGTGCACGTCGGAAATGAACACCAACAGCGAAACAATGGTTTGATCTTTCGTCAGGCCAAACTCATTGGCCTGCTTGGTCGCATTGACCATGTCGCCGCCGCCATTGGCAAAAGCCACGACCTTCGCGCCGGAGGCCTGCGCCTGCAAAAGGTACGAACTGAAATCGGCGGTGTTGAGCGGATGACGCACGCTGCCCAGCACCTTGCCGCCGGCAGCCTTGACCGCAGCCGTTGCGTCGGCCTCCAGCGAATGCCCGAAGGTGTAATCGACGGTGAGGAAGAACCAGCTGTCGCGTCCTTCCGCCACGACCGCCTTCGCAAAACTCGTGGTCAGCGCGTAGGAGTCGTATATCCAGGAGGCTGCCGTTGCCGTGCATGATTTGCCCGTGAAGGCCGTAGAGCCGATCGCGCCGCCAATCACGATCCGGTTTTTCTCGGCGCCAAGTTGCGAAACCGCCAGTGCAACGGCGGAGTGATCGAACCCGATCGCCATATCGACCTTGCCGACATCGAACCATTCGCGCGCGATCGCGGCGCCGATATCGGATTTGTTCTGGTGATCGCCTGAAATCACGTCGACCGGCTTACCCAGCACTTTGCCGCCGAAATCTTCTACCGCCATCCTGGCAGCCACCACCGAGCCCGGACCGCCGAGATCGGCGTAGAGACCGGTTTGATCGTTGAGCACGCCGATCCTGACGACGTCGTCGGAAATTTGCGCATGCGCCTGATGCGCAGCCAAACCCATGACCAGCAACACCGAAACCAAAGCAAGCCGCAGCCGCATGGTCGTCTCTCCCGTTTGCCGCGCAGCCCTTGTTTTCCGAGCTTTAGCGCTTTGCGGGCGAGGTTAGGCTGCGGTCCCTTGCGCGACAAGGTCCATTCGCCGCGGCGAAATGGCCTTGCGACGTAGGACTTAGAGGTTCTTTTCCGGCCAGCGACAGAGATCGTTGATCAGACAGACCGCGCAACGCGGCTGGCGCGCCAGACACGTGTAGCGGCCGTGCAGAATCAGCCAATGATGCGCATGCAACATGAATTCATCGGGGATGACGCGCACCAGCTCCAGTTCTACTTCCAGCGGCGTCTTGCCCGGCGCCAGTCCGGTGCGATTACCGACACGAAATACGTGCGTGTCCACAGCCATGGTGTGCTCGCCGAAGGCCATGTTGAGAACGACATTGGCCGTCTTGCGGCCGGCGCCCGGCAGCGACTCGATCTCGGGCCGCGTGCGCGGCACTTCGCCACCGAACTCCCGGATCAGTTTCTCCGACAGCGCGATGACGTTTTTCGCCTTGGTGCGATAGAGCCCGACGGTCTTGATATATTCACGCAGCTTCTCTTCGCCGAGCGCGAGCATCTTTTGCGGGGTATCGGCGATCGGGAACAGTGCGCGCGTCGCGCGATTGACACCGGCGTCCGTCGCTTGCGCCGACAGCACCACTGCCACCAGCAGGGTGAAGGGATTGAGATGCTCCAACTCGCCTTTCGGCTCGGGATTGGCGTTCCGAAAACGTTCGAACGCCTCGCGCACCTCTGTCGCGGTCCAGGGTTTTAGCTTTTTCGCGCTTTCCTCGCCTTTCGGTTTAACGGCCCTGGCCTTGCCGGAGTTTACCGCGCGCGGAGCGGCGGCCTTCGACTTGGCTTTCGACTTGGGCTTCGATTTAGTGACAGCGCGGCGCGTGATTTTCGGCATCTCAATATGGTATACTGACACGTCATGACAGCAGGCAATGATTTTGATCCCGAGGGCGAAGCGGAGTTGTTTTCGGCACGGCTGACGCCGCACCGATCGCTCAACCGCACCGGCTTCCTGGTGGTGATGGGTTTTGTCACCGTGGTAAGCTTTGCCGCCGGCATCGCCTTTCTGTTGATGGGCGCCTGGCCCGTGTTCGGCTTCTTCGGGCTCGACGTGCTCGCGATCTATTGGGCGTTTCGCATCTATTTCCGCCGTGCCAATGCGTCCGAGGAAATTCGCGTGACGCCCTCACGACTCCACGTGCGGCGGATCAGCCACCGCGGCCATGTCGTGGAGTTCACCTTCAATCCGCTGTGGGTGCAGCTCGACCGCAAGACGCACGCCGAATTTGGCATCGAGCGGCTCTACCTGGTCTCGAAAGGCCGTCGGCTCGCCATTGGCAATTTCCTCGGCGCCGAAGAAAAGGAAAGTTTTTCCAACGCCTTAATAGCTGCACTCCACGCCGCCCGGCGCGGGGTGAGCTATAATCCCATCCAGTAAGCGTCGTCGGAAATCGGGTGGTTTGGACCGCGCATGAGCCCTAAATCAGCTCCATGATGATATCAGCCACAAATGAAATCCGCCTGACCAAGCCGGGCTCCCAAGCCGCCGCGCTGCGCGACTACGATTCCGTGCGACGCGCCATCGCATTCATCTCCGAGCGCTGGCGGAGCCAGCCGACCATCGAGGCGATGGCGGAGGCGGCAAGTCTTACCCCGGATGAGTTGCACCATCTGTTCCGCCGTTGGGCCGGGCTGACGCCGAAAGGTTTCATGCAGGCGCTGACGCTCGACCACGCCAAGAATCTGTTGCGCGATTCGGCGAGCGTTTTAGACGCCGCGCTCGACTCCGGTCTTTCGGGCCCCGGCCGGCTACACGACCTGTTCGTAACTCACGAAGCGATGTCGCCCGGCGAATGGAAGGCCGGCGGTGCGGGCATGACGCTTCGCTACGGCTTTCACCCCTCGCCTTTCGGGACCGCGCTTGTCATCGGCAGCGGGCGAGGCCTTGCGGGACTGGCCTTCGCCGATCCGGGCGAGGAGAAGGCCGCGCTTGCCGACATGAGGGGGCGCTGGCCCAGCGCGACCTACATCGAGGATTACCTCGCAACCGCGCCGCTCGCCCAGCGCATCTTCGACAAAAAAATGTGGCGGCCTGACCAGCCGCTGCGGGTGACCTTGATCGGGACCGACTTCGAGGTCCGGGTCTGGGAGACGCTGTTGAAAATCCCGATGGGCCACGCGGTCTGTTATTCGGACATCGCCAAGAAAATCGAGAGCCCGAAAGCTTCGCGCGCAGTCGGCGCCGCTGTCGGCAAGAACCCGATCTCATTCGTGGTGCCCTGCCATCGCGCACTCGGCAAGAGCGGCGCGCTGACCGGCTATCACTGGGGCATCACCCGCAAGCAGGCGATGATCGGCTGGGAGGCTGGACAGATCGGGATGCAGTGAGTGACTGTCATTCCGGGATGCGCCGCAGGCGCGGGCCCGGAATCCATGGCGCCGCCGTACTGTTGGGAAAAATGGATTCCGTGCTCGCTGGTTTCACTCGCGCCCCGGAATGACAGCGGAGCTGTGGATCGCACGCTAGTTACTTCAACCGCTTCCACATGATCGCGGCGTCGCAGAGCCGGCCATCTGGAAACAAAGCGAAATCCGGAACGGTTCCGCTCTGTTGCCAGCCCAATCGCAGATAGAGCTTGTGCCCGCTTTCGCCGGGCACGGTATCGAGCATGAGCAGCCAGCGGCCGCGCTGAAGCGCTTCGTCTTCAATGGCCGACATCAGCGCCGCACCGATGCCGCGGCCGCGCGCGGAACGGTGCACCAGCATTTTCTTGACGTCAGCCCGGTGGAGCTGGTTCGGCGGCGTATCGAGCCCGAGCTGCACCGTGCCGACAATCCTGCCGTCGAGCCGTGCCGCGAGCAGCACAATATCGCCCGACACGACACCGCTTGCGACCTTGTCGAAAAAACGGCGCGCTTCGTTTGGCGGATATGGCGATAGGAAATTGACGCTGGCGCCGCTTGCGACGCAATCGGCCAGGACATCGGCGAGTTCGTCCAGCGCGGGCTCGCTCACCGGCGCTGTTAGAAAAAGGATCTCGACGTTTTCACTCACGAAGCCAGATCAAGTTTCGACGCGACGGTTGCGTCGGCGTTCAAGCGATAGATGATGGGAACGCCGGTGGCGAGTTCGCGCTTCAGAATGCCTTCCGGCGAAAGTTTTTCCAGCACCATGATCAACGCGCGCAGCGAATTGCCGTGGGCTGCAACCAGTGTGCGCTCGCCGCGCAGCACACAGGGAAGGATCTCCTGCACGTAATACGGCAGCGTGCGCGCCAGCGTATCTTTCAGGCTTTCACCGCCGGGCGGCGGCACATCGTAGGAGCGGCGCCAAATCAGTACCTGGTCCTCGCCCCATTTCTTTCGGGCGTCATCCTTGTTGAGGCCGGAGAGATCGCCGTAGTCACGCTCGTTGAGCGCGATATCCTTGTGGACGGGAATGTTTTTCTGGCCCAACTGGTCGAGCATCAGGTCGAGCGTGTGCTGGGCGCGCGTCAATACCGAGGTGAAAGCTAGGTCGAACACCAGGCCTTGCGCCTTCAGTTTGCGGCCGGCCTCGTTCGCCTCCGCAACGCCCTGCTCGGTGAGATCAGGATCTTTCCAGCCGGTGAAGAGGTTCTTCAGATTCCATTCGCTCTGGCCGTGACGCACCAGCACGAGAAGACGATCGCTCATATCTGAAAGCTTCCGTTTGAATTGAGGTCAGAAGTTATTGAGCCCGAGCACGTCGGCCATGGTATAGAGACCGGGCTGCTTGTCCCGCGCCCACAATGCCGCCTTTACCGCACCCCGCGCAAACATCGTGCGATCTTCAGCGCGGTGGGTGAGTTCGATGCGCTCCATGCTTCCCGCAAAAATCACGCTGTGATCGCCGGTCACCGAGCCGCCCCGCAAAGACGCGAAACCGATGTCGCCGGTTCGCCGCGCGCCGGTCTCGCCGTCGCGTCCCCGCGCCGAATTGGTGCCGAGCGCAATGCCTCGTCCCGCCGCGGCAGCCTCCCCTAACATCAAGGCAGTGCCCGAAGGCGCATCGATCTTGGCGCGGTGATGCATCTCGAGGATTTCGATATCGAAAGAAGGATCGAGCGATTGCGCGACGCGCTTGACCAGAGCGGCCAGCAGGTTGATGCCGAGACTCATGTTGCCCGACTGCACGACGATGGCGCGTGAGGTGACGCTCTTGATGACGGCATCGTCGGACGACGACAGCCCGGTGGTGCCGATGACGTGAACGAGCCCGCGCTGGGCTGCGATGGCGACATTGGCGATGGTCGCGCCCGGCACGGTGAAGTCGAGAATGCCGTCGGCATTCGCCGACATCGACCAGAGGTCGGCGGACAGCAGCACGCCATTGGCAGGCAGGCCCGCGAGCACGCCGGCATCCTTGCCCAATAGCTCCGAGCCCGGCGCTTCCAGTGCGCCGGTCAGCACCGCGCCCTCGGTGTCGGAAATGACCCGCGTCAGCGCCCGGCCCATCCGGCCTCCGGCGCCTGCAACGATTAAACGCATCTCGGACATGGTTTCATCCTCTCTAGTGGTCTGCTTCCAACATTCGCATCCCTTCTCAGCAGGCACTTTGCGAATGTTAGAATTGGAAGACCACTAGCAAACACAAGTTTCTAGTGGAGTTTCGGATTTGACATTCGCTCGCTGCGCTTGCGGCTGGGTGGCAGCAAATGCCAAATCCACTTCACTCGCGCCGTTTTAGCGGGAGGACGATGTTCCGGCAACCGATCAGCCGGCCCGACGGCGATCAGGCTCCCGGCTGCGGGCCGTCATAGCCCTCGATGATCAAGAGGTCGCCCTCGGAATGCGGGCTACGCAGCGCAACGAGGCGTACATATTCCGGAGAATTGTAGCAGGCGATCGCGGTTTCATAGTCTTTGAACTCGATCACCACGTTGCGGGTGCGCGCTGAGCCTTCCTTGGAAACATGCCGCCCGGCGCGCACCAGGAACTTGCCGCCATATTTGGCGAACACTGCGCCGTTCTGCGCGACATATTCCTTGTAGCCGTCGGGATTGTGCACGTCGATGCGCGCGATCCAGTAGCCTTTCGTCATAAAAATCTCCTCGGTTTTGTTTTTGACGCGTTTTCCTGACGCGAACCGGTACCCACCCGTCTCCGCCAGGGCTTCGCCAGGCCACTAGCCCACTCGGCCGCCGAAACTTTAGCGAAGGCGGCTTCGCTTGAAAACGCTAGGCCAATGCTTGCGCGATCTCGGCCTGTATCGCTTCCGCCGCCGCCTTGGGGTCGGACGCTTCCACAATCGGCCGGCCGATCACGAGGTAGTCGGCGCCGGCCGCAATCGCGCGCGCCGGCGTCATGATGCGCTTCTGATCGCCGCTTGAACTTCCCGCCGGCCGGATGCCCGGCGTCACCAGGCTCATCCGATCGCCGACGATGCCGCGCAAGGCAGTCACCTCTTCGGGCGAACACACCAACCCGTCGACGCCAAGCGCCTTGGCCTGACGCGCGCGCACTGCGACGAGATCGGCAATGGTGTGCCGGTAACCGGCCTCCTGCAAGTCCGTTTCGTTGTAGGAAGTGAGCACGGTCACGGCGAGAATCTTGAGCGCGGAATTCCCGCGACCTTCGACCGCCGCCTGCATGGTCTGCGGATAGGCATGAACGGTCAGAAATGTTGCGCCTGATGTCGACAGGCTTTCGACCCCGCGCGTCACGGTGTTGCCGATGTCATGCAATTTGACGTCGATGAACACTTTCTTTCCGGCAGCGCGGAGTTTTTGGGCCAGAGAAAGACCGCCGGCATACACCAGCTGATAGCCGATCTTGTAGAAGGTCACGCTGTCGCCCAGCCGCGCGATCATCGCCTCTGCCGGCTCAAGGCTCGGCAGGTCGAGCGACACGATCAGTCGGTCTTTCGGCTGTAGCATGTGACCCTCACATCAGACGTTGGGAAACTTCGATCAGCTGCCGAACCATGGCACTTAGCGCCTCGAGATCGGTCGGATGCTTCAGACGCTCCCTATCGTCATAGGCCTCGTCGGCGAAGGCAAGCGAGAGCTGGTTTGGGATCACCAGCGCATGGCAGGCCGACAGGATCAGCCGCAGCGCCGCCAGCGCCCGCGCACCGCCGAGCCGGCCGTGCGAAGCGCCCGCAATCGCAAAGGCGCGGCCGCGAAATACCTCGCCTCGGCTTTCATGCGTATCGTGCACGCGGCTGACCCAGTCGATCGCATTCTTGAGTAATGGAGGAACCGACGAATTGTATTCCGGCGTGACGATCAGGACGCCGTGATGGGCGCCGATCATCCGCTTCAGATCGACGGCATTCTTCGGCACGCCCGATTTTGTTTGCAGATCGCCGTCATAGATCGGCAGCGGAAAGTCCGCGAGCGATAGCCGGGTCACTTCGGTCCCGGCTTGTGCGAAGTGATGGGCGGCGACTGCGGCAAGCTTCGCATTCAGCGAGCCAGTCCGCAGCGAACCGGGGATCACCAGAATTTTCAGCGCAGTCATGATTTACGTTGCACCCTCACCCAACCCTCCCCCGCGGGCGGAAGAGGGAGTGCACCTCCGTCGTGACGAGCGGCTTATCTAGCCCTTGCGATACACCCAGACACGGGCGGGCGGAAGGTTCATCCAGACGCGCTCGGAGGCTTCGGTGGAAACCCCGGGCAGCGATCTGGGGATCGGCGGCGCCACCGAATAGGTGAACTGCACGAAGGGAGCCCCCGGCGCGAGCGCCACAAACGCATCGCGGATCAGCTTCAGGCGGATCTGCATCGGCTTGGTCACCAGCGGCAGACCGGACACGACGGCGGAGGCCGGCGCATCAAGTGCCTCGCGCAGCGAATCCCGCAAGCGATAGGCATCGCCCTGGACGACCTTGGCGTGCGGATAACGATCGCGCAGCAGCGCGCAGAAACCGGGATTATACTCGACCAGCACCAGACGCTTCTGATCGATACCACGTTCGATCAGCGCATTGGTGATCGCCCCGGTACCGGGCCCCAGCTCGACGACGGGCGCGTTGGAATCCACATCGACATATTGCGCCATCGTGCGCGCGAGCAATCGACCCGACGGCATGACGGCTCCCATGTGGAGCGGCTTTTCAATCCATGAACGAAGAAAGCGGACTTCGTCATCGAGACGAAGCGGCTTTTTCAACGCACGCACGGACGATTGCAAAGGCATGTCGCTACCAGGCGGGACCGCTTTCGCGGCGAATGTCAGAAAACAGTCACAAAGAGGTATAGGCAGCAAGCGATCCGGTCAAGCAAAACGCGCCTTGCGGTGTGAGGTGGCGGGCATACCAGCTTCGCAATAAGGCGCTGTCGCAGTTATTGTTTTCTTATTGTTATCCACGCGCAGCCAAGCTGCCCCAACGCATTCACGTGCTGGCGCGGTTGCCGAAGAAGTCCTTGACCTTGGCAAAGAAACCCGCAGCCTCGGGCTGGGTTGCACCGGAGGATAATTTTTCGAACTCGGTCAGCAATTCCTGCTGCTTCTTGGTCAGATTCTGCGGCGTCTCGACCATGACTTGGACATACATATCCCCGGTCTGGCGCGAACGCAGCACCGGCATGCCCTTTGATGCAATGCGGAAGCGGCGGCTTGATTGGGTGCCTGCAGGTATTTTGACCTTGGTCTTTCCCTTGTCGATGGTCGGTACCTCGAACTCGCCTCCGAGCGCGGCCGTCACCATGGAGATCGGAACCCGGCAATGCAGGTCGGCGCCGTCGCGCTGGAAGAACTCGTGCGATGTCAGCGACAGGAAGATATAGAGGTCACCGGAAGGCCCGCCGCGAAGACCGGCCTCGCCCTCGCCGGCCAGCCGAATGCGCGTACCGTCTTCGACGCCTTGGGGAATGTTGACCGAAAGCGTCCGCTCGCGGGTTATCCGCCCCGAGCCCGAGCAGGACGGACAGGGCTCTTCGATCATCTGGCCACGGCCCTGGCAGCCCGGACAGGTCCGTTCCAGCGTGAAAAAGCCCTGTGCCTGCCGCACCCGGCCGGCGCCGCCGCACATGCCGCAGGTCTTCGGCTTGGTGCCGGCCTTGGCGCCGATGCCCGAACAGGATTCGCAGGTTACCGAGACCGGAATCTCGATCTGCGCCGTCTTGCCCTGGAAGGCTTCCTCCAGGGTGATTTCCATATTGTAGCGAAGGTCGGCGCCGCGCTCGCGGCCACCGCGGCCGCGCTGGCCCGCCATGCCGAACAGGTCTTCGAAAATATCCGAGAAGGACGAGGCAAAGCCGGCGCCGAAGCCCGCTGGACCGGCGCCGCCTTGCTCGAAGGCCGCATGGCCGAACCGGTCATAGGCGGCGCGCTTGTCGCCGTCCTTGAGAACTTCGTAGGCTTCGTTGATTTCCTTGAATTTGACTTCGCTGGTGGCATCGCCCGGATTCTTGTCCGGATGCCATTTCATCGCCAGCTTGCGAAAGGACGCCTTGAGTTTGGACTCGTCCGCGGTGCGATCGACTTCAAGGGTTTCGTAATAACAGCGCTTGGTGGACATCCGTCACAACTCTCAACGGTCATGGCCGGGCTTGAGCCGGCCATCCATCATTTTCTTTTGAAGATGGACCCCCGGGTCAAGCCCGGGGGTGACGATCTTGACCATGGCGCGGAGCATCGCACTGATCCGTAACGTAAGAGTTACGCAGACTTCTTGTTGTTCTTGTCGTCGTCGACTTCGGTGAATTCCGCGTCGACGACGTCATCCTTGGCAGCATCCTTGGCCGCGTCGGCCTCGGCCTGCTGCTTGTACATGGCCTCGCCGAGCTTCATCGAAGCCTGTGCCAGCGTATTGGTCTTGGCCTTGATCGCTTCGGCATCGTCGCCCTTCAGCGCTTCCTTGAGATCGCTGACCGCATCCTCGATGGCGCGGCGTTCCGTGTCCGCAATCTTCGAGCCATGCTCGGCAAGTGCCTTCTCGGTGGAATGCACCAGCGAGTCGGCATGGTTCTTGGCGTCGACCGACTCGCGGCGCTTTTTGTCGTCAGCCGCGTTGGCCTCGGCATCCTTGACCATCTTGTCGATGTCGGATTCGGACAGGCCGCCGGAGGCCTGGATGCGGATTTGCTGTTCCTTGCCCGTCGCCTTGTCCTTGGCCGACACGTTGACGATGCCGTTGGCGTCGATGTCGAAGGTCACCTCGATCTGCGGCATGCCGCGCGGTGCCGGCGGAATACCCATCAGATCGAACTGGCCGAGTATCTTGTTGTCGGCCGCCATTTCGCGCTCGCCCTGGAAGACGCGGATGGTAACCGCGTTCTGACTGTCCTCGGCGGTCGAGAATACCTGACTCTTCTTGGTCGGGATCGTGGTGTTGCGGTCGATGATGCGGGTGAACACGCCACCCAGCGTCTCGATGCCGAGCGACAGCGGGGTCACGTCGAGCAGCAGCACGTCCTTGACGTCGCCTTGCAGCACGCCAGCCTGGATCGCAGCACCGATCGCCACGACTTCGTCCGGGTTGACGCCCTTGTGCGGCTCCTTGCCGAACAACTGCTTCACGACTTCCTGCACCTTCGGCATGCGGGTCATGCCGCCGACCAGCACCACTTCGCCGATCTCACCGGCGGTGAGGCCGGCATCCTTCAGCGCCTTGCGGCAGGGCTCGATGGTCTTCTGCACGAGATCATCGACCAGCGCCTCGAACTTGGCGCGCGTCAGTTTCATGGTCAAATGCTTCGGACCGGTCTGGTCCGCGGTGATGAACGGCAGGTTGATCTCGGTTTGCGTGGTCGAGGACAACTCGATCTTGGCTTTTTCAGCGGCTTCCTTCAGGCGCTGCAACGCAAGCTTGTCGTTGCGCAGGTTGATGCCCTGCTCCTTCTGGAATTCATCGGCGAGATAGCCGACCAGCCGCATGTCGAAATCTTCGCCGCCGAGGAAGGTGTCGCCGTTGGTCGACTTCACCTCGAACACGCCGTCGCCGATTTCGAGAATGGAGATATCGAACGTACCGCCGCCGAGGTCGTACACCGCGATGGTGCCGGTCTTGGTCTTGTCGAGGCCGTAGGCGAGCGCGGCCGCGGTCGGCTCGTTGATGATGCGCAGCACTTCAAGGCCGGCGATCTTGCCGGCGTCCTTGGTGGCCTGGCGCTGGGCGTCGTTGAAATAAGCAGGAACCGTGATGACGGCCTGTTCGACCTTCTGGCCGAGATGGGCCTCTGCGGTCTCCTTCATCTTCTGAAGGATGAAGGCGGAAATCTGCGAGGGGGAATAGGTCTTGCCGTCGGCCTCGACCCAGGCGTCGCCATTGGACGCTTTCACGATCTTGTAGGGGACGAGCTTCTTGTCCTTTTCCACCATCGGATCGTCGTAGCGGCGGCCGACGAGGCGCTTCACCGCAAAGAAGGTCCGCTCGGGATTGGTGACCGCCTGGCGCTTGGCCGGCTGGCCGACGAGGCGCTCGCCATCGTCGCTAAAAGCAACGATCGACGGGGTCGTCCGCATGCCCTCGGCGTTTTCGATAACTTTGGCGTTTTTGCCATCCATCACGGCGACGCACGAATTCGTGGTGCCGAGATCGATCCCAATGACCTTTCCCATGGTCCTCATATCCTTCTTTTTGCGGCAGGTCGGCTGGGCCCTGACGGCGCCCTGATCCGGACCCCCAACGATCAAATGCTCGCGATATTGCGACGGTGAGCCTCATATAGGAGGGGGGGCATGGCCTGCAAGGAGTCTGGCGCAAGCTTCGTCCGTCAAGACCCTCAACTTTTAAAGATAGTTTCGGGGCGAGATGACGGCCGGACGCCCCTGGGTTAATACCGGGAGGCCGTGCCAGTGCGCCCCCTTGCGGCTGTCGCCCGGACGGCAAAACCGTTAAAAGGCGTAAACGAACCGGCCGCGACATCATGCGAATGTCAGAACCGGGACCCCAGACCGGGGAAGGGAATCGGCCTCGCCGACCTCCCTCATCGACCGGCCTCAATGCATAGCCTGAGAAGATCCCCGATGACGCATTTCCGACTGCTTTCCGTCCTCGTTTGTCTGGCCGCCACTATCGCCAGCGCGCTCGCCGCCGATGCGGTGTTCCCGCCGGGAGCCCGGGTCGGGATGGCGCCGCTGGTCGGCCTGGTACCTGCCAAGACCTTTCCCGGCTTCACCACGGAAGACCAGACCGTCAGGGTGCTGGTCGCGGAGTTGCCGGCGGCCGCTTACGGCGAGGTCATGAATACGTTCAAGACCAATCCAGCCGCGGCCAATGGCGCTAAGCCGGAGAGCCTGGAGACCGGCGCCGGAACGGCCTATTACACTGCCGAGACCGTCAAAAATGCTTCCGGTGTTTTCCGCCACTACTCGATGATCCTCTCGGGCGGCGCTTTCTCCGGCTATGTCGACGTCCAGGTGCCGGAGAACGCCACCAAGATCTATAGCGACGATGCGGTTCGGCAAATGTTTGCCTCCGCCGTGATTCGCAAGGACGTTCCCATCGACGAACAGCTCGCTTTGATGCCGTTCAAGGTCAGCGCGCTGGGCGACTTCAAGAATGTTCGTGCCCTTGGGGCGACCGGCGCCCTGCTGCTTGCGGATGGCGACGAGGCTGCCGGTTTCGAGGCCGCGCCCTTCATGGTCATCGGCCTGATGGCAGCGGGGCCGACACAGCCCGAAGATCGTGCCCGCTTCGCCGAGCAGGCCGCGCGCAGCATTCCCGGCATGCACACCGGACGGATTACGATGTCCGAGCCGGTCCGTATCGACGGCATGGCGGGATATGAAACCAGGATCGACGCTACCAGCGGTCGCGACGACACGCCGGTTACGCTGGTGCAGTGGCTCCGCTTCGGCGGCGGCGGCTCCATGCGGATCATCGGCAGCGCACCGCGCGATCAATGGGAGAAGGCATTTCCGCGTTTCCGCGCGGTCCGCGACGGAATCGAGCCGCGCTAGATTAGGAGCAAAGCGCCGCTTCTTTGATCTTCCGCCGGAAGCTCGATTTGCTAACGTCATCCAAGCAAAGGGAGATGGGGTATGCTGAACCGAAGACAGACACTCGCCGCGCTAGGCGGCCTTGCCGTAACGGCGATCGCCTCGCGTACGCTCTGGGCTGCGGCCTCGATCAAGATCGACGATGCGTCGGCATTGCTCGTCATCGACGTGCAGAATTGCTTCCTGCCGGGCGGCAGCCTCGCGGTGAAGGACGGCGATCAGGTCGTGCCGATCATCAACCGGCTCGCCAAGGGCTTTACCAATGTCGTGATGACGCAGGACTGGCACACGGCGGGCCATGTGTCGTTTGCCTCCTCGCATTCCGGCAAGAAGCCGTTCGAGACCGTTGATCTTCCCTACGGCAAGCAGGTGCTGTGGCCCGATCACTGCGTGCAGGGCACCGATGGCGCTTCGCTATCGAAAGATCTTTCGATCTCGCAGGCAGAACTGATTATCCGCAAAGGCTATCACAAAGAGGTCGACAGCTACTCGGCGTTCACCGAGGCCGACGGCAAGACCACGACAGGCCTTGCCGCCTACCTCAAGGCGCGCAAGCTGCAAAAGCTGTTCATTGCAGGTCTTGCCACCGATTTCTGCGTGGCATGGACGGCAATGGATGCGCGCAAGGCAGGCTTTGAAGCCTACGTCATCGAGGACGCCTGCCGCGGCATCGACACCCAGGGCTCGCTCGCCAAAGCCTGGGCCGACATGACCAAGGCCGGTGTGAAACGAATCCAGTCGGGCGATATCGCGGTGTAGCAAGGATATCGGACCGCATCCTTCGAGACGCGCGCGCAATGCGCGCTCCTCAGGATGAGGGGCGAGAGCCGCCTGCTTGTTACTACTGCTCCGGCGCGGGCGTTTTCGCCCCACCCTTGGAAACGCCGACAAGCGCCGGGCGCAATATCCGTTCGCCGATCATGTAGCCGGCCTGAACCACCTGCACCACCGTGCCTGCCGGCACCGAAGCATCGGGGACCTCGTACATCGCCTGCTGGAAATTCGGATTGAATTTCTCGCCCATGGGGTCGAATTTCTTGACGCCGTTCTTTTCGAGCGTATTGAGCAGCGACCGCTCGGTGAGTTCGACGCCTTCGACAAAGGTCTTCATCATGGGATCGGCCGACTCCCGCGTTTCCGCCGGAAGCGCATCGAGCGCGCGCTGAAGATTATCGGCAATGTCGAGCACGTCGCGCGCAAAGCCGGTAATGCCGTAGACCTTGGAATCGGCAACCTCGCGACGGGTGCGCTGACGGAGGTTTTCCATTTCGGCCAGCGTACGCAAGGTCTTGTCGCGCGCCTCGGCCAGTTCCTTGGCAAGCGCCTCCGCCGAACCCGGTTCGGGCTCGTCAGGCATGATGTAGGGCTTGGAAACCACCGGCTCCGCTCCTGGCTCGGAGTTGGCCGAATTGTCGTTGTGCCCGTTGGGATCGGTCATGCGACACCCTTCTCGAAACTGTCTTTTGGATAAGTTTAATGATCGGATTGCTGGGCCGGATATCGTGCTTTAGCGGCCGAAAATCAAGCGCAATACCACTGAAACCCTTAACGATCAGCCGCCCAGCATGCGGCTGACGATCCGCGCCGCATAATCCACGGTGGGGATCACACGCGCATAGTTGAGCCGGGTCGGCCCGATCACGCCGAGCACGCCGACGATCTTGCCCGCACCGTCCCGATACGGCGCAATGATCGTCGATGAGCCGGACAGCGAGAACAGCTTGTTCTCCGATCCGATGAAAATCCGCACTCCTTCGGCGCTTTCGGCACGGCCCAACAGATCGACCACGCCACGCTTGGTCTCGAGATCGTCGAATAACAGACGTATGCGCTCCAGATCTTCCAGCGCATGGAGGTTTTCCAGCAGATTGGCGTGGCCCCGCACGATCAACTGCCGGTCTTCGTTCTCGCCGCCGGACCAGCTTGCAAGTCCGGCTGCGATCACTTTCTGCGTCAGTTGATCGAGCTCGGCACGGCCTTGCGTCAATGCGGTTTCGAGTTCGAGCCGGGCTTCCGCCAGTGTTCGTCCCCTGATCCGCGCATTGAGGAAGTTGGTCGCTTCGATCAGCGCCGACGAAGGCACGCCCGGCGGCAACGTCAGCACACGGTTTTCGACCTGGCCGTCTTCGCTGACCAGCACGACCAGCGCCCGCTCCGGTTCCAGCCGCACGAATTCGATATGCTTCATCCGCGAATTGGATTTGCCGGTCAGAACCACGGCGGCGGCGCGCGTCAGCCCGGAGAGCCGGGTCAGCGCCTCGCCGAGCGCGGCCTCGACCGATTGCGCCCGGCCGACGGCGGCGAGCTGGGTCTGGATCGACTGCCGCTCCGCTTCGGTGAGATCGCCGACCTGCATCAGCGCATCGACAAAAAACCGCAGGCCGATTTCGGTCGGCAGCCGGCCAGCCGAGGTGTGCGGCGCATAGATCAGCCCGAGCGCCTCGAGATCGGCCATCACATTGCGGACCGAAGCCGGCGACAATGGAACCGCGATCAGGCGCGAGATATTGCGCGAGCCGACCGGCTCGCCGGTGGCCAGGTAACTTTCGACGATCTGGCGAAAAATATCGCGCGAGCGTTCATTGAGCTGGGCGAGCCCCGCATGCGACGAGATCAGGCCGATCGGATCGTGGTGCGCCAAATCAAAACTCCTCAACCCCGATCTTGTCTATCTAGGTGGCCGGTGACAAGCATGCATACGGAAAAGCCTTGCCGCTTCCAACCCGCCCTCCTACAAGCACGCCGGTGCCGCACTGCGGCCGTTGTATGTCTTGGTTAATTTCGGAGGATTTTCATGCGTCCAAGCCGCCGTGCGCCGGATGAGTTACGCGCCGTGTCGCTGGAACGCGGCGTGGTCAAATATGCGGAGGGGTCGTGCCTCGTTAAGTTCGGCGACACCCACGTTCTGGTGACGGCTACGCTGGAAGAGCGCCTGCCGCCCTGGCTCAAGGGTCAGGGCCGCGGCTGGGTGACGGCGGAATACGGCATGCTGCCGCGGGCGACGCTGGAGCGCACCCGCCGGGAGGCTTCCAGCGGCAAGCAAAGCGGACGCACTGTCGAAATCCAGCGGCTGATCGGGCGGTCGTTGCGCACGGCGCTCGACCTTGAAGCGCTGGGCGAGCGCCAGATCACGGTCGATTGCGACGTGCTGCAGGCCGACGGCGGCACGCGGACGGCCTCGATCACCGGCGCCTGGGTCGCGCTCGCCGACTGCATCACCTGGATGAAGTCGCGCAACATGATCAAGACCAACGTGCTGCGCGACCACGTCGCCGCGATCTCCTGCGGCATCTACAACGGCACGCCGGTGCTCGACCTCGATTACGCCGAGGATTCTTCCGCTGAAACCGACGCCAATTTCGTCATGACCGGCGACGGCCGTATCATCGAGGTGCAAGGCACGGCCGAGAAGACGCCGTTCTCGCAAGACGAATTCCTGGCGCTGATGGCGCTGGCGCAAAAAGGCATCGCCAAACTCGTGGACTTGCAGAAGATGGCGGTGGGCTGAGGAATGCCCCGTCGTATCGCCGGCCAGCTTGTGATCGCGACACACAATCCCGGCAAGCTCGCCGAGATGCGCGAGCTGCTGTCGCCGCACGGCGTCACGGCAATCTCGGCGACCGATCTCAATCTCGCCGAGCCCGAAGAGACCGGCGACAGTTTTGCCGCCAACGCCAGGATCAAGGCGGTCGCGGCCGCGACTGTCGCAAAACTTCCGGCGTTTGCCGACGATTCCGGTCTCGTGGTCGAGGCGCTCGATGGTGCGCCTGGAATTTATTCGGCGCGATGGGCCGGACCATCCAAAGACTTCAACTCGGCAATGACGCGGATCGAGCGGTTGCTTGCCGAGCGTGGCGCGCGCGAGCCCGCCCAGCGAAAGGCGCATTTCGTTTCCGCGCTGTGCGTGGCCTGGCCCGACGGACATCTCGAGGAAGTCGAGGCGCGCGTTGACGGCACGCTGGTCTGGCCACCGCGCGGCGATGCGGGCTTCGGTTACGATCCGACGTTTCTTCCCGACGGTCACAACCGAACCTTCGGCGAAATGACCTCGATCGAAAAGCACGGCCTGCCGCCGCTCGGCAAAGGCCTCTCTCACAGGGCTCGCGCCTTCGTCAAACTGGCGGAGCGCTGTCTGTGACTAGGCTGCAACAGAGCCTGCAAGCTACCGTTTCCCCGCAAGCGGGTGAGGGAAAGGATGCCGAAGCCTTCGGTGTCTACGTGCACTGGCCGTTTTGTTTGTCGAAATGCCCGTATTGCGATTTCAACAGCCACGTCCGGCACGCCGCGATCGACGAGGATCGGTTTGCCAAGGCGTTTCTGCGCGAGATCGAAACCACGGCAAGCCGCACGGGAGCCCGCGAAGTCACCTCGATTTTTCTCGGCGGCGGCACGCCCTCGCTGATGCGGCCGCAGACGGTCGCTGCGATCCTCGATGCCATCGCCAAACATTGGCGCGTCGCGCCCCATGCCGAAGTGACGCTCGAAGCCAATCCGACCAGCGTGGAGGCGACACGTTTTGCCGGCTATCGCGCAGCCGGCGTCAACCGCGTTTCGCTCGGCGTGCAGGCCCTCGACGATGCGTCTCTGAAAGAACTCGGACGGCTGCATTCGGCGCGCGAGGCGCTGGATGCGGTCGCGATCGCGCGCCGCTCGTTCGAGCGCTATTCGTTCGATTTGATCTATGCCCGCCCCGGCCAGAGCACGGAAGCCTGGACCAGCGAGTTGAAGCTTGCGATCGCGGAGGCGGCCGAACATCTCTCGCTCTACCAGCTGACGATCGAAGAGGGCACGCCGTTCTTCGGACTGCAAGCGGCGGGCAAGCTCAAGACGCCGGACGAAGCGCTCGCCCGCACGCTTTACGACGTGACGCAGGAGGTCTGCGACGCCCAAGGCATCAACGCCTACGAAATTTCCAACCACGCCCGCCCTGGTGCCGAATGCCGGCACAATCTCGTCTATTGGCGGGGCCAGGAATATGCCGGGATCGGCCCCGGTGCGCACGGACGTCTTGATATCGACGGCGTAAGGCATGCGATCTCGACCGAGAAACGTCCCGAGGCCTGGGTGATGCGGGTGGAAACCAACGGCCACGGTGTCGTGGTCGACGATCTCCTCAACAGCGAGGAGCGCGCCGATGAGTTCCTGCTGATGGGATTGCGGCTCGCGGAAGGAATCGACCCTCGCCGCTATCTGGCGTTATCAGGCCGTCCGCTCGATCCGCGCCGGATTGCGCTGTTGCGCGAGCAAGGCGCGATTGAAGTCGACGAAGGTGGCCGGCTGCGCGTGACGCAAGCCGGTTTTCCGGTGCTGGATGCCGTGGTCGCGGATCTCGCGGCGTAGTCCTCGTCGTCCCTGCATCTTTGTCGTCCCTGCGAAAGAAGGGACCAATACGCCGTGCATCCCGTTTGAGCGCGGGGGCTAGTTGCCTTCCTTACTTATGAAGGCCGCTGGTTATGGGTTCCCGCTTTCGCGGGAACGACGAGCAATCACGCCCC
The DNA here is from genome assembly GCA_963824305.1 of uncultured Alphaproteobacteria bacterium. Lineage (GTDB taxonomy): Bacteria > Pseudomonadota > Alphaproteobacteria > Rhizobiales > Xanthobacteraceae > Bradyrhizobium. The sequence goes on along the minus strand of CAWGOW010000005.1, from coordinate 902,746 downwards.
GAAACTCTTCGGCGAGCCCGCAACCGGCGTGGGACCACCAGACGTGACGCGCATGACGGCGAGGCCACGTTCGTTGGTGCCGTCGGGCTTGAAACGAAACAAGCCGTCGATGCCGGCGAAGCCCGACGAATTGAGCAGCACTTCGGATGTGAAGCGCTTGCCGCCTTGCGTGCGCGACAACGCCGCGACGAGTGCCACCGCATCGTAGGCGAGCGTTGCGGTTCGCACTGGATCGCCGCCGTATTTGTTGCGATAGCGGGTCGAGAAGCTGCGAAAACCCGCCGGGTCGGGCGCCGCGTACAGGCCGCCTTGCAGCCTTGGGCTTGCGAACACGCGCGGATTGTCCCAAAGGCCCGTACCGAGCAATTGCACGTTCTGCAGATTTGCGCCGGCCGCGGCCAGCGCATCGGCCGATTGCACCACCGCCTCGCCGTCATCGGCCAGAAGCAGCGAGTCGGCATTTTGCAGTGACTGCGCCACCGTGCGCGCCGTCGTCGCGCGATCGGCGCCGTATTTTTCAAAGATGACGACGCGGCCGCTGCGTTTCACGGCCGCTTGCTTGAATGCGGCCTCCACGACGTTGCCGTAGGCGTTGTCCGGCAACATTGCCGCGAAAGAGCGCTTGCCGCTGGTGGCGGCGTATTCGATGACGCGATTGACGTCCGACTCCGGCAGGAAGCTCAGGAGATAGACGCCGCGCGTCGCCACGCTCGAATCGGTCGAAAACGCGATCACCGAAACGCCGCGCCCGCGCGCCACCTGGGCTACCGCAGGCACCGCGGAAGCAAACAACGGCCCGAGAATGATTTCCGCACCCTCATCGAGCGCCTGTTGGGCGGCCTGCTGCGCCCCCTGCGGACTGCCGGCATCATCCTTGATCAGAAGCTGGAGATTGGGATTGAGAAATTCCGCGAGCGCCATCTCGGACGCGTTCTTCATCGACGCCGCGGCGACGCCTGCATTGCCGCCGGCCGACAAAGGCAGGATCAGCGCAACCTTGACTTGGCCGTTGCCGACGGACGTCGGTTGCTGAGCCGCTCCGCCGGGACCCGGCGCCGGTTGCGACGAATTGAACGGATTCGGAACGGAAAACTGGCTGATGCTTTGCTGGACGCCTGCGCAGGCGCCAAGCAATGGCGCACCCAGGATAAGCCCAAGCGCGCTCCGCCGGCTGGCCGGAGAGTCCAAAATCCCGGACCTGCCGGTTCCGGACTGCTCGACTCCGGACTTGTCGGGTTGAACGTTGGGATCTAACGGACCCAGTCTCATAATCTCTTTTCCTGTCCAAGCCTTTCAAAGGCCAAGGACTTCGCTCCACTCCACGAGGGCATCAGGAGGGGTGGATTCAGGCATAATGTCGGCGAAATAGTTAACCAAAACAAAAGGATTTTGGCGTTCCGGGCTAAGGCAGGTTGCAGGTTTTCGCGCGTTTACCCGCGCGAAGAAGCCTGCTTGTCCTGATCTGCCATGTCCTGATCTAGTACCTGCGAACCCCTCGCTCGTGGGGCGGTTCGCTGTTCGCGCTCTCCCTCTCTCTGCATTAGATTATCACGATTATGCGCGCTGTTTCCACCAATCCACCTGACCCTCCGGAACAATCCGGGAAGCGGAACTATGCCATCAACGGCCAAAGGCTGACCGCACCGAAACCGGCGGCCGGGCTTTATCTGGTGGCGACGCCGATCGGCAATCTCGGCGACGTCACGCTGCGCGCGCTGGAGGTGCTTGCCGGCGTCGACCTTATCGCCTGCGAGGATACAAGGATTACCCGCCGCCTGACCGAGCGTTACGCCATCACGGCGCAGCTGACGCCTTATCATGATCACAACGCGGCTTTCGCCCGGCCAAAACTTCTCGAACGGTTGGCGCAAGGCGCTTCCATCGCGCTCGTCTCCGATGCCGGAACGCCGCTGATCTCGGACCCTGGATTCAAGCTGGTGCGCGAGGTCTGCGCGGCCGGCTTTCCCGTGGTCGCGCTGCCGGGCCCCTCTTCGGTGCTGACGGCGTTGTCGGTCGCGGCGCTGCCGACCGACCGTTTTTTCTTCGAGGGATTTTTGCCGCCGAAACAAACCGCGCGCCGCGCCCGGCTTACCGAACTGTCGCGGCTCGACGCGACGCTGGTCTTGTTTGAGTCCGGCAGCCGTGTGCAGGAAACGCTCTCCGACCTCTCGGCGATCATGGGCGGACGCGATGCCGCGATCTGCCGCGAGATGACCAAGATGCATGAAGAGATCAATCGCGGACCGCTGAGCGAACTCGCGAAATCCGCCGCGACGCTGGAGACGCGGGGCGAATTCGTGCTTGTGATCGGGCCGCGGGCCGAAGGCAGCGAGCTCATGACGGCGGACGAGGTCGACGACCTCCTGCGGGACCGGCTGGCGCGCGACAGCGTCAAGGACGCTGTTGCACATGCGGTCGAAGTTTCGGGGCGGCCGCGCCGCGAGATTTATGCCCGCGCGCTCGAACTCGCCAGGAACCATGACCAAGACTGATAAACCCGTCGCCAAGCCGGCCTCGCCCGCTCGTGTCGAAGCCTTTCGCACCGGCATTTCGGCGGAGGCGCAGGCCGCGGCGTTGCTGATGGCGAAGGGCTATCGAATCCTCGCCAAGCGTTTCCGCACCCCGCATGGCGAAATCGACATCGTGGCGCGTCGGCGCAGTTTGTTGGCCTTTGTCGAGGTCAAGGCGCGCAACAGCCTCGATGAAGCGGCCTATGCGGTGACTCCGCGCCAGCAGGCGCGCATCATCGCAGCCGCGCAAATCTGGCTGATGGCGCATCCCGAACACGCCGAGTATGATCTGCGCTTCGATGCCATGCTGATTGCGCCGCGCCGCCTTCCCCGCCATGTGCTATCGGCCTTCGATGCGAGTACTTGAGATAATCCTGGAGTGACTGCTGTGATAAATATTGGCCTCATGGTTCGAGACGCGCAAAGATGCGCTCCTCACCATGAGAGTATCAGTCCTCATCCTGAGGAGCGCGTACTTGCGCGCGTCTCGAAGGATGAAGCCCGCAAACTTAACGACACTGACGGACGCTGCACATGAAACTGAACGTCGCCGTCCAGATGGACCCGATCGCGCGCATCAACATCCGCGGCGATTCCACTTTCGCACTCCTGCTGGAGGCCCAGAAGCGCGGACACGGGCTGTCCTACTACACGCCGGACAAACTATCGCAGCGAGGGAGTGAGATCGTCGCGCCGGTGCAGGTGTTGACCGTGCGCGATGAAATCGGCGACCACTTTACCCTGGGTGAACCGCACCGCGAGCCGCTTTCCGCTTTCGACGTCATCCTCCTGCGGCAGGACCCGCCGTTCGACCTCGCCTACATCACCTCGACCCATCTGCTCGAACGGCTGCACCCGAAGACGCTGGTGGTGAACGATCCCGGCAGCGTGCGCAACGCGCCGGAAAAGCTGTTCGTGATGGATTTTCCGCAACTGATGCCTCCGACGCTGATCTCGCGGGATCTCGACGAGATCAACGCTTTTCGCGACGAGCATGGCGCTGTCGTGATGAAACCGCTGCACGGCCATGGCGGGGCTGCGGTGTTTCGCATCATGCCGCAGGACATGAACTTCGGATCGCTGTTCGACCTGTTCTCGGTCACGTTCAAGGAGCAATGGGTGATCCAGCGGTTCCTTCCCGAAGTGAAGCACGGCGACAAGCGCATCATCCTGGTCGACGGTGAATTCGCCGGCGCCGTCAATCGCGTGCCCGCCACCGACGACTTGCGCTCCAACATGGTGCGCGGCGGCGCGGCGAAGGCGACCGAGCTTTCGGATCGCGAGCGCGAAATCTGCGCGACGCTTGCGCCCGAATTGCGCAAGCGCGGGCTGCTGTTTGTCGGCATCGACGTCATCGACGGCAATCTCACCGAGATCAACGTGACCTCGCCCACCGGCATTCGCGCCATCGCCCGGCTCAACGGGCCGGACGTGGCAGCCAAAGTCTGGGACGCGATCGAGAGCAAGCGCAGCCAAAAATAGAGCGGCTCCCGCGTCACGCCTTCCAAATGTCAAAAAGCGGTCGCAGCTTCTCGGTTAAGCTGCAACCCAAGATCGCCGCCACAAGACGATCCCAACAAGACAACCCGGAGGAAAACGCATGACATCGGATGTTTCGCGAAGGTCTCTGCTTGCGCTCGGCGCAGGTCTCGGCACGTCGGCGCTGTTGGGCGACGGTGCGCAGGCGAAAGCGCCAAAACTCGGACCGGCTCCGCAATACTTCTATCGCTTCAATGTCGGCGGCGCCGAGGTCACCGTCGTCTCCGATGGTGCGCTTGCCCTCGGCGACCCCAAAGGCACCTTCACCGGCGTGCCCGACGATGAAATGCGCAAGATGCTGACCGACAATTTCCTGCCGCCAAGCAGCATCGTGCTGGAACAGAATTCTCCTGTCGTGAACCTGGGCGACAAACTTGTGCTGTTCGATACGGGGATGGGCACCTCGAAGCTGTTTGGCCCGACCACCGGACGACAGCAAAAGAGCTTGAACGAAGCCGGCATCAAGCCCGCGGATATCGACGCCGTGGTGTTTTCGCACGGCCATATCGATCACATCGGCGGCGTCGTGGGCGATGACGGCACGAACCTGTTCCCGAACGCCCAATTCTACATAGCGGAAAATGATTTCGATTACTGGACCGACTATGGCAAGGCCGGTTCCGCGATGAAGGATTTCGTGGACCACGCCAGGAAGAACCTGACGCCGGTACGCGACCGCATCGTGTTCTACAAGAACGAGCAGGAATTCCTGCCCGGCGTCACCGCACTGTCGGCGCCCGGCCACACCATTGGACACACCATCTTCGTGATCTCGTCGGGGGGAAAATCCTTTGCCTACACCGCCGACCTGACCCACCATCCGATCCTGCTGATGGAAAAGCCGCGGATGGAATTCGCCTACGACACCGATCCGAAGCAGGCGGCGGGCAGCCGCGTGAAGATGCTGGACATGCTGGCGGCGCAAAAGATTCCGGTGCTCGCCTTATCACTATCCATGGCCCGGCGTCGGCCATATCGCCAAGACCGGCGAGGGCTTTCACTACGTGCCGGAGCCGATGGTGATCACACCGACTTAAGCCGACTTAAGATGACGCATGACGAAATTTCCGGGGCGGGCTGACAGCTCGCCCCGCGTCAATCGGCCTGAAAGTCCGCCAGCGTCGGCGTCACCATTTCGAAGCGATCGCGGATGGTCGAGCAGGTATTGCCGCCGAGCCGCGCGATCGCGTCAAGTTTGGCGGGATCGATGTGCAGCCGATCGGCATCGAGCACGTCCGAATGGTAGTGCGCGAACAGTATCTCGCCCATGATGATCTGCCGCGACTTGCCGAGCTCGAGCGTGATGTGACGCCGGCATTCGAACGCCGCCGGCGCTTCCTTGATCCAGGGCGAGGCCACCGTTTTGCCCGGCATGGCGGTGAGTCCCGCCGCCTTTAATTCATCGCGCTCGGGCGGAAACGACACGCCGCACACATGCATCGCTTGCGCGATCGCATGGGAGACGATGTTGACCGTAAACACTTCGGTCAGGCGGATGTTCAAGCCGGTGTCCTTGAAGCGCATGTCCGGATGGTTTTCGACGCCGAGCGCCAGGATCGGCGGGTCTGCCGACAAGCAATTGAAAAAACTGAACGGCGCGGCATTGACCCGACCCTGCAAATCGACGGTCGTCACCAGCGCGATCGGGCGCGGCACCACGGTTCCGATCATCAGCTTGTACTTCTCGCGCGCCGACAGCTCGCGGAAGTCGAAGGTCACGTCGTGCGGTTGAGGGAGCGCCGCGTCCATCACTCGCTCTCGATTGCCGGCGCCCCGGCATGCGCCTGAAGGAAACGCTCTTCCCACCAGGAGAATAACAGGTCGCGCAGCGCGGCTGCGTCATCCTCGCCATAGATGTCGGTGCGCTTGACCGCCTTGAACGCCGCGAACTCCTCCGGAGACAGCGTCACGGCAAGTTCGCTGATCCGGATCGGCGTGTTCGGGAATTCGGACCTGTAGGCCGGATCGCGCCGCAGCGGCCGGTCGCTCTTGATGGCGGGATTGCGAAAATCTTTCGGCGTGCGCTGGCTCGCCAAAACCGGCGTGTTCGGCACCCGCGCAAGGTCCGCCTCCGTTGCCGCGAACACGGTGAGCTTGAGCGGCTTGAGCGCGAAATTGCTGGTGCGCATCACGTCCGCGCCGCAGACATTGGGCACCGCCAGCACATCCATCAGCGCGAGCAGATCGACATGGTCGCCGGGCTTGGTGGTCTGGCGCGTCATAAAGGCGTGACCGTCCTGATCGACGCCGGTGCACATGAACAGGTTGAAGGAATCGTGCACGTCGTCCGGCGTCAGGCCGTATTCGCGCTGCGCCTCGGCCTGGATGTCATGGCAGTTGGTGTGCACCGAAAAGCCGTAGGACGCCTCGTAGACGTAGGCGCTGCAGCGGGGAAACAGCACGTCGTTGCGCCCCACCGTGTCTTCGAGAATGTAGAGCATCGCGCGCTCGCGTGGCGGCGCCGACCACATGAAGGTGCCTTTGGTCGGATGAAAGCCGTGCACCGTGCGGGTACGCCCGCAATGCATGAACTCCTTGTAGTCATGCAGGTTGAAGCAGTTGAAGTCGGCGCACTGCCCGCCTTCGACCTGCTCGATGCGCAGGATCTGCCCCTTGAGCAGCTCGATCGCCTTGCCGGTGCCGGGTTCGAGAACGTGTTCGAACAGGATTTTGCGTTGGCTCATCGCTTTGGCTCCAGATCGTTCGGCTTCGCGCTCGTCTCGGCACTTCGCGCGGCGGCATATTCGCGGATCGCAAGACGCACCAGCGCGCCGCGGTCCGGCGCAACCCCGCGCGCGATGGTGCGGTCGAGCAATTCCAGCTGCTGCTGGTTGAGCTGCAATTTGATCACGTTTTCCGCCATTTAACCGCCTCCTCGGCGCCTACAGAGCATAATCTTGTATACAGTTTTGCCGGGCCTAATCGTGATTCCTGGCCGCCGGTTTTTCTGATTATCGGCCGTTTTGCCCTACAATCGAGCGCAAACTTTGGGCGATGTGCTGCCGTTTATTCGCGCCGGCCGACTATTATTTCCGCATCCTGTGTACAATTTCGGATGATACCGTACACGGGATTTCACCGGTCAATGCGGATCGCTGGGAACGCTGATGAGCAAGAAATCCACCCGCGTCGATCTGGCCTGCCAGGCGCTGCGGCAGGCGATCATCGAACAGGCGCTGCCGCCCGGCACCAAATTGCCGGAGGACGAACTCGGCATTCGCTTCGGCATGAGCCGGACACTGGTGCGCGAAGTACTCGCACAATTGCAGTCGGAAGGGCTGGTCGACGCGCCGCCGCGGCGCACCGCGACCACGGCGAAGCCGACGCTCGATCAGGCCCGCGAGATCTTTGAAATCCGCAAGATGCTGGAGCGCGAGGTGGTGCGCCTGGTGATCGGGCGCTGGCAGCCGCAATTCGGTGCCGACCTCGAAGGCCATGTGCGCGCCGAGGAGACCGCACGGCAAGCAGGCGATGCGCGGGTGTCGATCCGCCTGGCCGGCGAATTTCACACCAGGCTCGGCGAGATGGCCGGCAATACGCTGTTGCGCCGCTACCTCGGCGAAGTGGTGTCGCGCTGCTCGCTGATTCTTGCGCTGTATGGGCGGCCGCACTCGGCCGATTGCGCCGTCAACGAACACCGCGAGATCGTCCGCGCTTTGCGCGCCGGCAATGCCGACGCAGCCATCGAGATCATGGACCATCATCTGGGCGGGGTCGAAGCGCGGGCGCTGCTCGATTCCGGCCGCGACGCCGGCTTCGATCTCGGCGCCGTGTTGTCGCGCTATGCCGGCACGCTCGATCGCCTGGGCTCGACCAAGGTCGCGCGACTGGCGAAACCGAAAGCCAAGCGGAAAGGATGATGCAAACGATGATCCTGCCGCTCCCGCCTTAGACCCTTCTCGCTTCCTCTCGCACTGACGTTTTCTCTCATCGCTTGCTGCGCCAATGCCGCAAGCCAAGACGGAGGTTTGCCTATGACGACGCTTTCGATTTCCCGCAGAACTTTGTCCCGCAGGACTTTCCTGGGCGGCGCGGCCGCAAGCCCGTTCGTGCTGTCCGGCCTCAATGCACCGGCACAAGCCGCCGGTCTCACCATCGGCATCATCTATGTCGGCCCGCGCGCCGACTACGGCTGGAACCAGGCGCATGCGGTCGGCGCCAAGGCGCTAAAGGACGTCCCCGGCGTCAAGGTGGTCGAGGAAGAGAACGTGCCGGAGACGATCGCGGTGGCGAAAACGATGGAGTCGATGATCAACATCGACGGCGCGACGCTGCTGTTCCCGACCTCGTTCGGCTACTTCAATCCCTTCATGGTGGACGCCGCCAAGAAATTCCCGAAGATCGAATTCCGCCACCCGACCTCGCTGTGGTCGGCCGACAAGCATCCCTCCAACGCCGGCGGCTATTTCTGCTATCTGGACCAGGGTCACTATGTGAACGGCATCGCCGCGGGGCTTTCGACCAAGTCCAACAAGATCGGCTACATCGCCGCCAAGCCGATCCCGCTGGTGCTGCGCAACGTCAACTCGTTCATGCTGGGCGCGCGCAAGGTCAATCCCAACGCCACGGTGCAACTGATCGTCACCGGCGACTGGGCGATGCCGGTGCGCGAGGCCGAAGCCGCCAATGCGCTGGTCGATGCCGGATGCGATGTCATCGCCTGCCACATCGACAGCCCGAAGGTGGTGGTCGAGACCGCCGAGAAGCGCGGCGTGAAGAGCTGCGGCCATAACGCCAACCAGGCCGATCTGGCGCCGAAGGGCTTCATCACCGGCGCCGAGCTGAAGTGGGGCACGATCTACACGAGCTATGCCGGCCTGCTGGCCAAGGGCGAGAAGCTGCCGAACATGGTGATCGGCGGCTACGACAAGGACATGGTGCAAAGCTCGGCGTTCGGCGCCGGATGCAGCGACGCCGGGCGCAACGCGGCGATGGCGGCGATCGCGGAGCTGAAAGCGGGCAAGCCGATCTTCAGCGGCACGGTGAAGAGCAACACCGGCAAGGTCATCACCAGCAAGGACACGCCGCTCTACGATCCCTCGTTGGAGACCACCGACTATCTGGTCGAGGGCATCGTCGGTTCGGTGTGAGGACTTCTGCTATCGAAGAGCCCCCGGAGCCTGGCTTCGGGGGCTTTCTTTTACGGAGGGTGCGGCGGGAGAAGGTTGGGGGCTGCTCATTTTTCGAGATTGTCCGTTGTCGACGGGCCGGTGCCGACAAAATAAAGCACCGTTCCCTCATCCTTCGTCATCCCGAAATGACGAACATTCTTTGGCTCGGTGAAGAAGCTGCCCGCCGGCCGCGCTTCCAGTTTGCTCTCGTCAAACTTGTCGGCGATGCCGTGATAGAACGTGCCGCTCAGCACCATCACGTACCGGTCATCGGGGTGCGAGTGCGCCTTGAGGACCGAATGGGGCGGCCACCGGACAAGCTGGATATAAAATCCCGGCTTGGCGCGGTCTCCGACGATGGTCGCGAAGTCCTGTGCGGCGCTGATACCGGGAATTTTTGTCCACGGCATCTTGTCCAGTTCGATCGCGGCGACGGGCAACTCGCCGCCCGGCATGATTGGAAATTGCTGTGCAAGGCAGGACGTCGCGAGCGGCAGCGCCAGAAAAACGAGGAGCGCGAGACGAAACATCGGGTCCTCCTAAAAAGCGAAAAGCAGGCAGGTAAGTATAGCTGAAAGCCGCGATGAAGGTCTGCCCCCTCTCCCACGCAACCGGGGTCTACTCCGGTTGCGCATCATAACTCGGCGCAAGTCGGGCAAGCCACGACTTGCGGTGGGAGAGGTGAAGACCACGCCCGCTCACGCCTTGGCGGCGAGCCGCTCCGCCAATTCCTTGTCCAGCTCCGGCAACAGCACGATGCCGTCCTGATCGCTGCCGGAGGAATGCACGACAATCCAGGTGCAGGGCTTGCCGCTTTCGTTGCGCGGCGCGTGCGGAATATTGGCGTCGCAGAAACACTGCTCGCCCTGCTTTACCTCGACGCGCTTCTCAAGGTGATCGCCATAATAGACCGCGCATTCGCCCTCCAGCATGTAGGCAATGGTCTCGATGTCTTTATGGTAGTGCGCCTTCGCCACCGCGCCCGCCGGCATCGGCATCACGTTCATGCAGATGTTTTGCGCGCCGACCGTCTCCTTGGAAGCGCCCGCGCTGTAGGTAATTCCCTGTTTGCCGAAATAGGTCTGGCCCGGCTTGATCAGTGCGAAACCGTCGGGTGAAGCTGACATCTGCCCTCCGCTTGGCTTGATAGGTCCGGCGTCTCGGCACGCTTTATACCGGCTTACTCATACGGCCGACCATCCTGTCGAGAAGCCACACTTCGACGTCATGGCCATTCACGTACTGCTTGGCCACCGCCAGCGCCCGTTCGTCATTATCGGCCTCGACAGGTTTGAACGAGTCCACCCTGTCATCTTTATCGATCAGATATGCGCGATAGATCGGCATGATTCCCTCCACGGGGATAACGCCCGGGAGTGGAACCGAAAGCGCATAGGGCCATCCGGAAACCGGTGGAACCCGAGAGGGTTTGCCCTAATGTTCACTTAATGTTCTTGATCTTTTTACGGTCCCCCGCTACCGTCGACCCCAAAAGGGGCAGCCATGGTTCAGCGGGTTTCAACCGTCGCGTTTGAGGGGATCGAGGCCCGTGCGGTCGACGTGCAGGTGCAGGTCGCGCCGGGATTGCCCGCTTTCACCATCGTCGGCCTGCCGGACAAGGCGGTGTCGGAAGCACGCGAGAGGGTGCGTTCCGCCCTGATCGCTTCAGGTCTGGCGCTGCCCGCGCGCCGCATCACCGTCAATCTCGCGCCGGCCGATCTGCCGAAGGAAGGCAGTCACTATGATCTGCCGATCGCACTCGGCCTGATGGCGGCGATTGGAGCTATTCCGCCCGACGCGCTTTCAGGTTTCACCGTGCTCGGCGAACTCGGCCTCGACGGCTCGATCGCCCCGGTCGCGGGCGTGCTGCCAGCCGCGATTGGCGCCAACGCGCGTGAGGAAGGACTGATCTGCCCGGCCGCCTGCGGCGCGGAAGCCGCCTGGGCGAGCCCCGACATCCAGATCGTGGCGGCACAATCGCTGATCCAGATCGCCAATCATTTTCGCGGGCTCCAAGTGCTGTCGCGGCCCTCGCCGAAAGTACACGAAGCCAACGCAAGCCTGCTCGATCTGCGCGACATCAAGGGGCAGGAGAGCGCCAAGCGCGCGTTAGAGATCGCGGCCGCCGGCGGGCATCATCTCTTGATGATGGGCTCGCCTGGCGCAGGCAAATCGATGCTCGCCGCCCGTCTGCCTTCAATTCTGCCGCCGCTGTCGCCTTCCGAACTTCTGGAAGTGTCGATGATCGCGTCGGTCGCGGGAGAGATCCGCGACGGCGCATTGACCGCGCAGCGCCCGTTCCGCTCGCCGCATCATTCCGCGAGCATGGCCGCGCTCACCGGCGGCGGTTTGCGCGCCAAGCCCGGCGAGATTTCGCTCAGCCATCAGGGCGTGCTGTTCCTCGATGAACTGCCGGAGTTCGATCCGCGCGTGCTGGACTCGCTGCGCCAGCCGCTCGAAAACGGCGTGGTCTCGGTTTCCCGCGCGAATCATCGTGTGACGTATCCTGCGCGCTTCATGCTGATCGCGGCCATGAACCCGTGTCGCTGCGGGCACGCCTTCGAGCCGGGCTTCTCGTGTAAACGCAATCGCATCGAACGCTGCACGGCCGACTACCAGTCGCGCATCTCCGGCCCGTTGATGGATCGTATCGATCTGCGCATCGAGGTCCCTGCGGTGAGCGCTGCCGATCTGATCCTGCCGCCGCCGGCGGAAGGCTCGGCTGAAGTCGCGGCGCGCGTGGCGGCGGCACGCGACGTGCAGGCCGCCCGCTATGCCGCGTTGGGGCTTTCGAACATTCGCACCAACGCCGAAGCGCCCGCGGCCATTCTGGAAACGATCGCGCAGCCGGATTCAGCCGGCACCAAACTGTTGCACGAGGCGTCCGAGTCCATGCGGCTTTCGGCCCGCGCCTATCACCGCGTGCTGCGCGTGGCGCGCACGCTCGCCGATCTCGACGGCGCGGAAAAGATCACGAGATTGCATCTCGCCGAAGCGCTGTCCTATCGCGCGCTCGCCGACGACGTCGCCCGCGCGGCTTGACGAGCGCTATTGCCTGCGACAAACGCAGGGAGGCGTCAGCGACGAAGCAATCCAGTTCTTGATTGCGAAAAGCCTGGATTGCTTCGCTAGCGTTCGCAATGACGGCCCCTTCACATTTCGTCCGGATGAATCGGTTCAGCTGCCGCGTCGAGCATTTCCATACTGCCTATCCTCCAATCGGAGGATGGCTACGCATCGCTGGCAGCCAGACAAATGAACCGCTTCGGGGACAGGCGACACCAACCCGGGCCATTTCCGCGCTTTGCTTCCAACCGGAGACTATCATGCCGTCCCTCAAGCCGATCCTCACCGCCTTCGCTGTTGCTCTTGCGCTAAGTGCCGCCGACCAGGCGCCAGCGTCCGCCCAGAATTTCGTGTCGAGAATGGATCAGGGGAAAAAGCAATGCGAAGGCAACCACGGGACGTTCAAACAAGAGAACCCTAGCAGTCCTAGCTCCGACACATACACCTGCACCCGCACCAAGGACCACAAAATCGACAACTGCGTTGCGTCGACAGGCAAATGCACCACGAAGGATATGCCCGCCCCGAAACCGGCATCGACCGCGCCCGCGAAATCGCTTGCTGGCACTGGAGACGTCAGCAAGGACGCGTTGAAGAAGATCTGCGCGCGGAACAAGGAGTGGATGTTCACAGAGGAGAAGTCGTCGAGCGCCTTTAGCTGCATGGACACCGCTGCCGGCATCGCGATCAACTGCAAAAAGAACAACGACTGCACCGAGGCTCACACGCAGGTCCACGCGCATTAGGTGCCACCAGGCTTCACGCGGCAGATCGAGCCATTCGTCATTCCAGCATTGTTGCGGTAGAATGGATTCCCTTGACACGCCGTCAACCGCCTCATCTGATTTGCCCGTCGTGCCAATGTGCCGCAGATCGTTTCGCTTGTGACGACGGGCAAATCACGGGCAAATTTCCGCGCGTCTTCCGCCCGAGAAGAGGGGCGTTTCGCGATCGTCACTTAACGTTGGCGGAAGATGCGGTGGACGCGACGGCTCACTTGACGAGTGCGCCAGTTGCGGACGGCGAAGCCACGTGGTCCTGACGCCTCGACGCTGGCGTCTGGCGATAATGCTTGCGCATTACGCCTGCGGTGACAACAAGCCCGATCGCCGGGGAGAGCGTGGAGTAAGCCGTTAAAACCAGCCGCGCGGGGAATGCCGGAACGCTCCGGCGACCTGCGGTGACTTGCTTGCGTGCTTTTTACTTTTGCACGCAAGGCTGCGGGCCCGCTTGGGTGCCCGGCATTCCCTGCGCCCTCTGTTTGTAGGGGGACAAAGTTCGGCAATCACTCGGAGGCAATTTGCCGCGCGAGAACGCGGAGGTGTGCCTGAAATCCTCGTTGTCGTCCCTGCGGAAGCAGGGACCCATAACCACCGGCGCAAGATGAAGCGAAAGCCGTCAACACACGTACCAAACGAGAGGCCAGCGTTCGCGGGGACGACGACAAAGCCATCCATCAACCCCGCGGTAACCTGTTTTGTTTACAGTTCGCCAACCATAAGCCCCCGCCATCGGGGGACTGGCACTGTGCGGGCGTATCCATGTTGCGTTTCAAAGTCCTGGCCTTCGCTGTTCCTCTCATTGTGGCTGCGTTCCTTGCGCGCGACGGGCTGGTGGCCGGCTCGCATCCCTGCATCGCCATCGCCAGCACCGCCGTCGAAATCACCGAATTGCCCTGGCGCGCGGATCTCCATGTCGCCTTCACCGAGGATCCCGGTGCCGCAACGGTGCGGGTGCAGATCACGGAAAACGCGGAAGCCGCCGACTTCGCCGTTGTTGACGGCGCTGAAGCTGCCGAAGCCAACGCCTGCGAGGTCAATTCGGCAATACAAGCCGTCTCCATTTCGACAAACATGGCGAGCGGCGCTCCCGTCATCTTCCTCTCGAGTGACGGCCCGGCCGAGTACCGCATCTTCGTGCGATCGAATACGTTCTCGCAACAAGAGGCAGCCGCGCTTGTCGTCGGCGCCGGCATCGCCGGGCACCACCCGCTGGTGCGGCGAATCGAAGCTCCCATCACCGTCGCGGCAAGCTCGTCATAGGTACTGCGCTTCGAAGCCGCATCGCCATGAGCTGATAGAGTGGCGTTTCTGCGCGATTTAACTTCTGATTAACCATGTTCGCAGCGCGGCCGGAACGATCCCGCCTCCTCAAGCACTTCGCAAGGTGGTGCGCGGCATCTTCGTCGCCAAATAAGCGAAGCGAGAATCCATTGGGTGAATCGGTGATGGGGAGGATGGTCCGGGCCAAATTGCATCTGCGCCGCTTTTCCCGGCGTCATCCCTGGATATCCGTTACGATTTGCTCGTTCGTCATCTTCTCCGCAGCCTTCGGCGGCGCCTATGGCTTCGTCACCGGCAGCCGCTCGGACCGCTACGATCCCAACAACTTCGCGATCGGCGCAAGTTTTCTGTTCGCGATCGCCTGCCTCGCGCTTGCGACCGTCAGCATGCGGCTGCGTTTCCTTCGCAAGAGGCTCCGCAAGCTCGCATTGCATAACGAGGCGATGGCCGACCGCAATTGGGAACTTCAGGAAGCCGAAGGGCGGGCGCGCAGTCTGTTCGAATTGCAGAGCGACCTGATCGTGTTGCGCGATGGCGATGGCAGGATCACCTTCGTCAACGAGGCCTATTGCGAGCTGGCCCGCAAGGAGCGACCCGAGCTGATCGGCAGCCGCTTTCAGTTCACTGTGCTGGAACAGGGTGAAAGCGCGATCGAATCGAACGGCACACGGATTCATGACCAGCGTATCGAGACCGCGCTCGGCCCTCGCTGGATTGCCTGGCGAGAGGCGCTGGTTCGCTTCGACGCCGGCGCCCCCGCCGAGATGCAATGTGTCGGCCGCGACGTCACCGACCGCGCGGAAACCGAGCGCGCGCTTTCCGAGGCCCGCGACCAGGCCGACGCGGCCAATCGCGCCAAGTCGCGATTCCTTGCCATGGCGAGCCACGAAATCCGTACGCCGCTTAACGGCATTATCGGCATGAGCGGCCTCTTGCTCGACACCGCGTTGACGCCCGAGCAGATGACCTATGCCAAGGCGGTGAAAACATCCGGCGACTCGCTGCTCGCGCTGATCGAGGAGCTGCTCGACTATTCCAAGATCGAGGCCGGCAAGATCGATCTGGAGTCACGCCCGTTTGCGCTCGCAAGCCTGATCGAGGAGATCACCGAACTGCTGGCGCCGCGGGCGCAGGCCCGCAAGCTTGAGATCGCCGCTTACGTCGATGACCGCCTGCCGGTGCAGGTGATCGGCGATGCCGCCCGGCTGCGGCAGGTGCTGCTCAACCTCGCCGGCAACGCCATCAAGTTCACCACATCAGGCGGCGTGGCCCTGATCGTCGAGCCCGGCATCTGGCCCAACGAGATATCTTTCCTGGTGCGCGACACCGGCATGGGCATCGCGCCGGAGGCGCAGGCGCGCATCTTCCGCGAATTCGAACAGGCCGACGACGGCATTGCGCGCAGCTATGGCGGCACCGGGCTGGGCTTGAGCATTTCCGAGCGCATCGTCAAGCGGATGGGCGGCCGCATTACGCTTCAGAGCACGCCGGGCGAAGGCTCGACCTTCGAGGTCAGCGTTCCCCTGGCGGCAAGCGATGATGCGCCTCGACCTTGCGCCGTTCCCAATCTCGCCGGACGCTCGGTGATGCTGGTCGCGCCGCAGAGTATTGAAGCGTCGCTGATCGCGCGGCGTCTGGAGCGGTGGGGCGGGCAGACCTGCGTGGTTTCCGATCCCGACATAGCGGAGGCGCTGTTGCCCGAGCGCACCTGGCACGCGGTCCTGCTTGATCAGGGGCTTGGCATCGGACGCGTCGAGGCGCTGGCTGTGGCGGCCCGGCCGTTCACTCCCCAGCGGATTGTCATGTTCACGCCGGCCTCGCGGCAGGAGTCGCAGTTCTCCGCGAGCTCCGCCCTCACCGGCTATCTGGTCAAGCCGCTGCGCGCCGCCTCGCTGGCCGCCCGCCTTGGCAATGCGCCGGAAATATCCGCGCCAGGCCTTGTCGATGAAGCCTTGAGCGAGCCGGCGCCGACCGGCGAGACCCCGCCCGGCATTATCAAGCGCGGCCTTTCGGTACTGGTCGCCGAAGACAACGAGATCAATGCGCTGTTGATGCGTTCGCTACTGACCCGGCTTGGACATCAGGTAGTCATCACCACCAATGGCGAAGAGGCGCTGGAATCCTGGCTTGCCGCGAGATCCGCCGCCGCACCTTACGATCTGGTGCTGATGGATATCCAGATGCCGGGTCTTGACGGCGTCGAGACCACCAAGCGCATCCGCAGCAACGAAGCGGGCCACGCCGGCCGCCGCACGCCAATCCTGGCGCTGACGGCAAATACGCTGGTCGAAGATCGCTATGCCTGTTTTGAAGCGGGCATGGACGGATTTTTGGTCAAGCCGCTCGATCGCGAAAAGCTGACGGAAGCGCTCGTCGGGTTGGGCGCGCAGGTCGCCTGAGGCAATGCACGGCTGCTCTCGTCCGACTTGACAGCGGCCTGTGATTCCATCGAGCATCTCCCCAACAAAAAACTCCATGGGAGGCATTCGATGCGCGCCAGGCTTTTGCGGCTTTCTTTTTTGTTGCTGACGGCATTTGTTGCCGCAAGCCTCCCTTCTTTAGCGAACGCCAAAGAGCCGAGGCTTGAGACGTCAGACGCGATGATCCCGTCCGGGGACGCGGGCATCGAGCTGTTCGTGCGCAACAAGCATCTCGCGGGGCGCGAAAGCTCGCCCGACAAGATCCTGTTGTTCGTGCATGGCGCGACCTATCCGGCGGAAACCGCCTTCGACCTGCCGATCGAGGGCGTCTCGATGATGGATCTCATCGCAAGGCGCGGTTATGACGTCTACCTTGTCGACGTCAGAGGCTATGGCCGCTCGACGAGGCCTGCCGAAATGAGCCAGCCGGCGGAAGCCAACAAGCCGATCGTATCGACGAAGGTCGCAGCCCATGATCTCGGCGCGGCTGTCGATTACATTCTGAAGAAGCGGAAGGTTGCGAAAATCAACCTGATGGGCTGGTCGTGGGGCACCTCGATCGCGGGTTCCTATACCAGCGAGCATAACGACAAGGTAGCCAAGCTCGTATTGTACGCGCCACAATGGATTCGCAACGAACAGGCCGCGCCGAGCGCGACGCCGCTTGGCGCCTACCGTCTGGTGTCGAAGGATTCCGCCAAAGCGCGCTGGCTAAAGGGCGTCGCGGAAGACAAGCAGGCCGATTTGATTCCGTCCGGCGTGTTCGAGGCCTGGGCCTCGGCGACGTGGGCGACCGACCCGGAAGCCTCCAAGCATAATCCGCCGATGCTGCGCGCGCCCAACGGCGTGATGGAAGACAGCGTCAACACCTATGGCGCGGGCAAAGCGCTTTACGATCCCGGCAAGATCACGGTGCCGACGCTGCTGCTCCACGCTGAATGGGATGCGGACCTTCCGTCCTATCAGGCGCAGGGATATTTCGCACAGCTCAAGAACACGCCGTACAAGCGGCTGATCGAGCTTTCCGAGGGAACGCATACGGTGATGATGGAAAAGAACCGGATGCAGTTCTTCCACGAGCTGATGGGATTCCTCGACGAAGAAAGGCCGCTGGCGCTCAAGTAGCCGACGTCAAAGCCGCCGCAGCGCCACTGTCTCGACCACGTGGTCGGCGCCTTTCTTGAGGATCAAGGTCGCGCGCGGGCGTGTGGGGAGGATGTTGTCCTCGAGATTGGCGAGGTTGGTGCGCTCCCAGATCGCGATTGCGGTCGCGGTTGCTTCCTCGTCCGAGAGCAGTGCGTAACGGTGGAAATACGACCGGGGATCGTGGAACGCAGTATCCCGGAGCGCCAGGAAGCGCCGGACATACCAGTCGCGAAGCACCGGCTCCTCGGCATCGATATAGACGGAGAAATCGAAGAAGTCGGAAACCACAGGCACCGCCTGGCCGTCGCGCGGCAGACGCCCGGTCTGCAACACGTTGACGCCCTCGACGATCAGGATGTCCGGCCGATCGACCTCGTTCCATTCATTGGGAATGATATCGTAGGTCAGATGCGAATAGACCGGCGCCCGCACCGTTCCGCGCCCGGCCTTGATGTCGCTCAGGAAAGACAACAGCCTCGGCAGATCGTAGCTTTCGGGAAATCCCTTCTTCTGCATCAGGCCCTGCCGCTCCAGCACGGCATTGGGAAACAGAAAGCCGTCGGTCGTCACCAGATCGACCTTTGGCCGCGGCGACCAGCGCGCGAGCAGCGCTTGCAGCACACGCGCTGTGGTGGACTTGCCGACCGCGACCGAGCCGGCCACGCCGATGATGTAGGGCATCTTGCGATCCTGGATGCCAAGGAAGCGACGCCGGGCAACATAAAGCCGTTGCATGGCATCGACATAGATCGAAAGCAGCCGCGACAGCGGCAGATAAATATCCTCGACCTCCCTGAGGTCGAGCCGGTCGTGCATGGAGCGAAGTCTTGCGATCTCGCCTGCCTCCAGCGTCATCGGCATGTCGTCGCGCAGATGCGCCCACTGCTCCCGGGAAAAGATCCGGTACGGATTATATTGCTGATCGGGTGCCCTGACATCCATGACGACGCCTGTTCGTTAGTCGCGCTTGCGCGCAGCTTTCTCCTCGAGCCCGGACATGCCGGTGCGGATTTCCAACGCTGCCTCGACTTCCTCAAGCCTGACGCCACGCGACTTCAAGAGTACCAGCAGGTGAAACAATGCGTCCGCGCTCTCCGCGATAAGATGTTCGCGGTCATCGCCGATCGCCGCGATCACGGTTTCCACCGCTTCCTCGCCGAACTTCTTGGCGCAGTGCTCCGATCCCTTGTTCAGGAGTTTGCGGGTATAGGAGGCCTCGCCCTCCGACGCCGCGCGGGCGTCGATGATTTTCTGGAGGTCATGGAGCGAAAAACGCGACATCACTTCAAACCAATTTCGAAACGAACGTGTGCCCGACACCGCGGGCGCCAATCAGGCCTGACCTGTAGCACTTCTGTCATAAAGAGTTGTCAGGGATCGAGCCGCATCGGTAAGCCGGCGCGGGCCATGTGGTCCTTGGCCTGGCGTATGGTAAATTCGCCAAAGTGGAAGATCGAAGCCGCCAGCACGGCATTAGCGCGTCCTTCGCGGATGCCGTCAACCAGATGGTCGAGATTGCCGACGCCGCCTGAGGCAACGACAGGTACGGAAACACTGTCGGCAATCGCCCGCGTCAGCGGCAGGTCAAAGCCCTGCCGGGTGCCGTCCCGGTCCATCGAGGTCAAAAGGATTTCACCGGCACCGAGCGAAACCACTTCCTGCGCGTATTCGATGGCGTCGATCCCGGTGGCTTTGCGGCCGCCATGGGTAAAGATTTCCCAGCGGTCCGAGCCGCCTCGTTTCACCCGCTTGGCGTCGATCGCGACCACGATGCACTGGTCACCGAATTTTTCCGCGGCTTCCTTGACGAATTCACGGCGACTGACCGCGGCCGAATTGATCGATGCCTTGTCGGCACCTGAGCGCAGCAATGTATTGATGTCGTCGACGGTGCGCACCCCACCGCCGACCGTGAGCGGCATGAAACAGGCCTCGGCCGTTCGCCGGACCACGTCGAGCATGATCCCGCGATTCTCGTGGGTTGCCGTGATGTCGAGAAAGCAAAGTTCGTCGGCGCCGGCGGCGTCATATGCGATCGCCGCTTCGACGGGATCGCCGGCATCGCGCAAATCGACGAAGTTGACGCCTTTGACCACACGCCCATCTTTCACATCGAGACACGGGATCACGCGGACCTTGAACATGGCGACTCCTAAGCAGCCGACGACGGGCTGCGGATCAGCGCGAGCGCAGCGGCGGGATCGAGGCGACCATCGTAAAGCGCGCGCCCGACGATCGCCCCCGCCAGTTTCCGCGCCGCGGGCGTCAGCAACGCCTTCACGTCGTCAATCGAGGCAAATCCGCCCGACGCGATGACAGGAATGGAAATGCGGTTCGCCAGCGCGATCGTGGCCTCCAGGTTGAGGCCCTTTAAGAGGCCATCTCGGGCAATGTCGGTAAAGATGATCGCCGCAACGCCGGCGTCCTCGAAACGCTGCGCGATTTCAAGCGCCGTCACCTCCGATGTTTCGGCCCAGCCCTCGACCGCAACCTTGCCGTCCCGCGCATCGAGACCCACGGCGACGCGGCCCGGAAATTTCTTGGCCGCATTCTTCACAAAGTCCGGATCGCGCACGGCGGCAGTACCGATAATCACCCGCGTGATGCCTTTTTCGAGCCAGCCCTCCACCGTCCGCAAATCGCGGATGCCGCCGCCGAGTTGCACCGGCATGGTGATCTTCGCAAGCATCGCTTCGACGGCATGCGCGTTGACCGGCTTGCCGGCAAAGGCGCCATCCAGATCGACGACGTGGAGGTATTCGAACCCTTGCGAAGCGAAGTGCGCGGCTTGCGCCGCTGGATCGAGATTGAACACGGTGGCGCGCGCCATGTCGCCCTGCTCGAGGCGGACGCACTG
This sequence comes from uncultured Alphaproteobacteria bacterium, assembly GCA_963824305.1. Taxonomy (GTDB): domain Bacteria; phylum Pseudomonadota; class Alphaproteobacteria; order Rhizobiales; family Xanthobacteraceae; genus Bradyrhizobium. The sequence goes on along the minus strand of CAWGOW010000005.1, from coordinate 882,034 downwards.
CCCGTTCTTCAGATCGATGGCGGGAAAAAGAATCACGGCTTCCATTTCAAGAAGTTCGAGATCAAGGCAAGCCCAAAGCGCTGGCTTTTTTCGGGATGGAATTGCGTCCCGATGGCAGTGTCGCGACCGACGATGGCCGTCACCGGCCCGCCGTAATCGGCGCGCGCCAGCACCTCCGCCTCATTGGTGGCATTGAGGTGATAGGAGTGCACGAAATAAGCGTGGCGACCCTTCGGCCCCAGTGGCAGACGCTCCAGCACGGGATGATCGCGCAACACGTCAAGCGTATTCCATCCCATGTGCGGGATCTTCAGGCTTTCATCGCGCGGCGAAATCTTTTCGACGTCGCCGGCAATCCAGTTGAAGCCATCGGTCGTGACGTATTCCTTGCCGCGCGTCGCCATCAACTGCATGCCGACGCAGATGCCGAAGAACGGCCGCGCCTTGTTGCGTACCGCTTCCGTCATCGCATCGACCATGCCATTCACGGCATTGAGGCCGGCTCGACAATCGGCAAACGCGCCCACACCGGGCAGCACGATCCGATCGGCGCGATAGACCGCTTCGGGATCGCGTGTGACGACGATCTTTTCCGGCACTTCCATGCCGCGGCTGGCGCGCTCGAACGCTTTCGCCGCCGAGTGCAGGTTGCCCGAGCCGTAATCGATGATCGCAACGGTCACCGTGGCGCTCCCGGTTCTGGAAACAGACCGATGATCTCGTCATGCGGCGGTGGCGGCCGCGAAAAGGACTGGCCTGCCACATCGCGTGTCGGTGGAGGTCCGCCGCGATCGACCGCCGGCTGGTCGTTACCGGTCACACGTTGCCTTGCAGTCCAGCGATCGAAAAAGCGGCGTTCGGCTGCTTCCTCATCGTCGGCGACCACGATATCGAGTTGCCGCCACCGGCGCCGTGACAACGTCCAGCGCCACAGGCTTGCCGCCTCGAATCCCAAAAGCAATGCGAGCAATGCATCGACCAGAAATACCGTCGCCGCGGTCACGCCAAGTTTAACCATCGCGACGTCTACGACCGCCATCAGCACGATCCAGCCGAACAAAGCGAGCCACAGGCGATGCCACGCCAGCCAGATTACGCCGAGAACGGCGGCCCACAGATGAAAGCCGTCGCGCACGAAGGCAAAGCGATCCGTCGCACGGAAATCCATGTTGTTCGCCACGGGGGCGTGAACTGTGTAGACCGGCATTTTACTCTCCGCCGATGCGAATATTGGAATCGGACCGCTGGTTCAGCCGCCGAGTTGACCCTTGGTCGATGGCACCTCGCCTGCCGCGCGTGGATCGATGGCAATCGCCATCCGCAACGCGCGCGCCAGGCCCTTGAAACAGGACTCGGCGATATGGTGGTTGTTCTCGCCATATAAGGTCTCGACGTGCAAAGTCACGCCGGCGTTCATCGCGAAGGCGTTGAACCATTCGCGCACCAGTTCCGTGTCGAACTGACCGACCTTGTCGCGCGGAAACTCGACTTTGAACACCAGCACCGGCCGGCCCGAAATGTCGATCACGACCCGGGACAATGTCTCATCCATCGGCATGTGGACGCTGGCGTAGCGGGTGATGCCGGCCATGGTTCCCAACGCCTGCTTCACAGCCTGCCCGAGCGCAATGCCGACATCCTCCGTGGTGTGATGATGATCGACATGCAGATCGCCGTTAGCCTTCACAGTGATGTCGATGCGGGAATGGCGCGCTAGCAGGTCAAGCATATGGTCGAAGAATCCGATCCCGGTCGCGACGTTGGACACGCCGGATCCATCGAGGTTAACGGTCACCTCGATATCGGTCTCTTTCGTCTTGCGCTTGATGGTGGCGCTGCGCATGGACATTTTTCCCTAAGCAAGCCATTGGCCGAAAACGCGGTTCTTTTAACAGGCCGCCCCCGGCTTCGCCACTGCGGGATGGCGTTTGGCGGCCCAACTTCCGCCTATGGTGACCGAAATCGGGGCCCTCCCCGCGGTCGAACGGTTAGCCGGCTGAGCCCGTGTTGTAACCACGGCGTCTTGCCCCTAAATCTGGCTGGAGACGAGGTATTCCATGCATTCATCAGCTTCCGAGACGCCGGTTTGGCACGGCACTACCATTCTGACAGTCCGCAAGGGCGGCAAGGTTGTGATTGGCGGCGACGGCCAGGTCTCGATTGGCCAGACCGTGATCAAATCCAACGCCAAAAAGGTGCGCAAACTCGGCAAAGGCGACGTGATCGGCGGCTTTGCCGGCGCCACCGCCGATGCTTTCACGCTGTTCGAGCGGCTGGAAAGCAAGCTTGAGCAGTATCCCGGCCAATTGACCCGCGCCGCGGTGGAATTGGCCAAGGACTGGCGAACCGACCGCTACTTGCGGCGGCTGGAAGCGATGATGATCGTTGCCGACAAGGACGTTTCGCTGGTTCTGACCGGAACGGGTGACGTTCTCGAGCCGGAGGCCGGCGTCATGGCGATCGGCTCGGGTGGCAATTACGCGTTGGCTGCCGCACGTGCCTTGATCGACACCGACAAGGACGCTGAGGCGATCGTGCGCCGGGCCCTCGATATCGCCGCCGATATTTGCGTCTACACCAACCGCAACGTAACGATCGAGACGCTGCAAGGCGGCTGAGAGAGCGGCTCGCCATGGCCTACATCTTCCGCCCGATGTCGGCCGGCGATCTTCCGATCATCAAACGCTGGCTGGAGATGCCTCACGTCAGCGAATGGTGGCACGATCCGGCGGAACAGTTCGAACTCGTCAGCGGCGACCTCGATCATCCCGACATGGCGCAGTTCGTCGTCGCCGTCGACGGAAGGGAATTCGCGTATCTGCAATGCTACAATCTGAGCGCCTGGAATTGCGGCTTTGGCTTGCAGCCCGAGGGCAGCCGCGGCCTTGATCAATTCATCGGCGAGGCCGACATGCTCGGCCGCGGTCACGGCTCGGCCTTTGTTCGCGCCTTCGCCGAGCGCCTGCTGGTGGACGGCACGCCGCGTGTCGTAACCGATCCTGATCCCGGCAACGTCAGGGCTATCCAGGCCTATGAAAAGGCCGGATTTCGCCGCGACCGCCTCGTCGATACGCCGGATGGAAAGGTGCTGTTGATGATCCGCGATTCCTGATACGGCCTAATGTCATGCTTGGTCGACATGCCAAAACTCCGCTTCCAACCCAGGCCTGGGCGCTGATCGCTGCCGGCCTGCTTGCCTTGCAGGCCGCCCTTCTGCTTGCGATGGGCCGTGTTCCGATTTGCACCTGCGGCTATGTCAAGCTTTGGCATGGTGTCGCGCAAAGCTCCGAGAATTCCCAGCACATCGCCGATTGGTATTCGTTCTCTCACGTCATTCACGGCTTCCTGTTCTATGCCGCAACCTGGATGCTGTTTTCGCGATTGCCCTGGCCGGCGCGGTTGATGATGGCGATGGTGGCGGAAATCGGCTGGGAGCTTGTCGAAAACTCGAACTGGATCATCGAGCGCTACCGCACCGCCACCGTCTCGCTCGACTATTTCGGCGATAGCGTCGTCAATTCGGTTTCAGACACCTTATTTATGACGCTTGGCTTTCTGCTGGCGAGAACCCTTCCGATCTGGCTGACTATCCTGCTTGCGGTTGCCTTTGAGATCCTGGTGGGTCTTCACATTCGCGACAATCTGACGCTGAATATCATCATGCTGATCCACCCGTTTGAAGCCATCCGGCAGTGGCAGGCCGGTCCTCCCATCATCTGAAACGCAAAACCGGCTTGCTCCCGCGAGATTCCGACCCTAGCTAGAAGACATGACCGACTTTTCTCCCCGTGAAATCGTCTCCGAACTCGACCGCTTTATCGTCGGCCAGGCCGACGCCAAACGCGCCGTTTCCATTGCGCTGCGTAACCGCTGGCGGCGGCAGCAGCTCGCCGATGGCCTGCGCGAGGAAGTGCTGCCGAAAAACATCCTGATGATCGGGCCGACCGGCGTCGGCAAGACCGAGATCGCCCGACGACTGGCGAAACTCGCGGGCGCACCGTTCATCAAGGTCGAAGCCACGAAATTCACCGAAGTCGGTTATGTCGGCCGGGATGTCGAGCAGATCGTCCGCGACCTTGTCGAAGTCGCGATCGCGCAAACCCGCGAGCGCAAGCGCAAGGACGTGCAGGCGCGCGCGCAACTCGCCGCCGAGGAACGTGTCCTCGATGCGCTGGTCGGCGCCAATTCGAGCGCAGCCACGCGCGATTCTTTTCGAAAGAAGCTGCGCGCCGGCGAGCTCAATGACAAAGAGATTGAGGTCGAGACGCAGTCGTCGGGCGGAATGCCGATGTTCGAAATTCCGGGAATGCCAGGTGCGCAGATGGGCGCGATCTCGATCGGCGATATCTTCGGCAAGCTGGGCAGCCGCACCAAGACGCGGCGGCTGACAGTAGCCGGTTCGCACGAAACGCTCGTCAATGAAGAAGCGGACAAGCTGCTCGACACCGATCAACTCGTGCTCGAGGCGATCTCGGCGGTCGAGAACAACGGCATCGTGTTCCTCGACGAGATCGACAAAATCTGCGTGCGCGACGGCCGCGTCGGCGGAGAAGTTTCACGCGAAGGCGTGCAGCGCGACCTGCTGCCGCTGATCGAAGGAACCACGGTCTCGACCAAGCACGGCGCAGTAAAGACCGATCATATCCTGTTCATCGCTTCCGGCGCGTTCCACATCGCAAAGCCCTCGGACTTGTTGCCCGAATTGCAGGGACGACTGCCGATCCGCGTCGAGCTCGAAGCACTCACCCGCAACGACATGCGGCGGATCCTGACCGAACCGGAGGCGTCGCTGATCAAGCAATATTTGGCGCTGATGCAGACCGAAGGCGTCACGCTCGATATCACCGACGGCGCGATCGACGCGCTTGCGGACATCGCGGTTGCCGTCAATTCGACGGTGGAGAATATCGGCGCCCGGCGGCTGCAAACCGTAATGGAACGCGTGCTGGACGAAATTTCCTTCACCGCGCCCGATCGGCATGGAGAAACCATCCGGATTGACGAGGAGTACGTTCAGAAGCACGTTGGCGACCTCGCCAGGAACACCGATTTGAGCCGGTTCATTCTGTAGTAATGTCACTTCAGATTGTCGCGCCGCGTAAGCGGGGACCCATAATCGCAAACACGCGTTGTAACCGAAAAAAGCAGCTCCAACCTTGGCGCAATACCAATATCGCTGGTTATGGATCCCGGCTCGGCGCCCGCACTGGATAACGTTTCGCGTTGCCAGGACCTCGCTTGGCCGGGACGACATCGAGAGACAAGCGTGATCCCTCGCGCTTGGCAAAATCCCTGGCGTGTGATGCTGGTCGTCAACGCCGCCGTAATCGCCGGGGTATTCATTTACAAGATTACGCTGCCGCCTTACGTCCCCTACATCCACCTGCTCGTCGATTATCATTTTGGATTCGTCAAACGAGCGCTGATCGGCGCCATCGTTGCGCTATTCAGCCAGAAGGTGCCGGTGTGGCTGGTGTTCGCGCTCGGCGGCGTGATCTGGGTGCTGACTGCGCTTCTGTTCGTCAGATTGTTCCGGCGCACCTTCGGTCTGGACAACGCCCATCTGCCGCTTTTCGTCTTCACCGCAGGGTCGCCGTTCTTCCTCAAGAACTTCATGTATTCGCTTGGCCATTTCGATATCTATGGCTGCCTGTTTGCGATCGTCCTGCTGCTTGTCCCGGCGCAATCAATCAGCTTTGTACTGCTGGCGGCATTGTTATCGGTTGTCCTGATCCTGATTCACCACATCCATATCCTGATGTATCTGCCGACCATCGCGGTGATCGTGGTCCTCCGACATTATCTGCTTGTGGGCACGAGCCGAACCAATCTCGCGGCTGGCGCGGTCGTAACTCTCGTACTTGGCGCACTTTTTATCGCGCTGCAGTTCTGGGGGACGATGCCGCTTCCCCAAGCAGACTTTGTTGCCTATCTCAAGACCCGGATGGCCGACCCGGCCCGTACCGATCTGCTGGGCTTCAGCTACATCTGGTACCAGCCGCTTGCGAAGGAAATCAGCGATACCTGGGCACGTATGCCCTCGAACCTTCTCGGCATGCCGGTGTACGCCCTGCTGATCTGGCTGCATTCGCCGCTCTGGCGATATTTTGCCGATTCGGTCAGCGCGCTGGCCGACGATTTCCAACGTCGCATTGTCGTCGCCGGCATCGTGAGCGTTACCGCGGCCTATCTCGTGATGTTTGCGATCGTGTTCGATTATTCACGGTGGATTTCGAACTGGGCCGTATGTCTGTTTCTGATCTTGCATGCCGTAAAGACGCTGCCATGCTCGAAACCGGTCCCTCCCATCGCGGGCGATAATCGCAAGACCGGCATCTTGGGCTGGATCGTAACGTTGATCCCGCGCGTCGGCGTGATCCGGCCATTCTGAATTCGGAATCAGGTTCGCGAGCGCCGAATACGCACATAGAGCGCGCCCGCGCCGCCATGCGCGATGTGAGCTTCTTCAAAACCCACCACGATGCTGCGAAGCTCCGGCTGGCTCAGCCATTCCGGGACCTGGCGGCGAAGCACGCCGCGCTCGGCCTCCGCGCCGATCTTGCCCTTTCCGGTAATGACAAGCACGAAAGTGAACCCGTCGCCGTGCGACCGATGCAGAAAGCCCGACAGCGCACGATGCGCCCGCGCTTGCGTCATGCCATGAAGGTCGAGGCGAGCGTCGATCTCCTTCTTTCCCTTGGAAAGTTGTGCCCGCTCACGACGGCCCAGCGGCACGAGCGGCGGCGTCATCGGTTTTTTTGGCAGCGGAATAACCGGGATTACCGATTGCGGGCGAACCGCTTTTGCGGATGGGGGCGTTTCCGTTTCCGAATGAACGGCCTGCAACGCGGCCATGCGACGCTTCTTTCGCAGCGGTTTGATTTCCCTGGCGACGCTTTCCCATAGCGCGTGCTCTTCCTCGCTGAGGATTTGCTTGCGGCGCGGTGGGTCCGGGATCTGAGGCGGTCGCTTCATTTTTCTAGTGGCCCGATTCTAACATTCGCATTCCCTCGCAGCAGGCGCTTTTGCAAATGTCAAATCCACTCCACTAGCGGGTGTCGCGATGAATCCGGCGCGGACGGCGGGCTGCGCGCTCGGGTTCTATCACCGGACGCGCCTCCGGCAGTGGTACTTTCTCCGCAGCCTGTGTCACGACGGCTGGAGCCGCGGCCGGTTTTGCGGCAATTGCGGGCTCGCCCGGTTTGTCCTTTGAAGGATCGGCCGGCGGAAACAACCTTGCGATTTGCTCCGACGGCCGCGGGTCCGGCAGCGGCATTTTGCGGCCGCGAGCGGCGGGATCAAGGCTCCTCGGCACCAGCATGACAAAGCGCATGTTGTGGCGAAAGCGCCCGGATATGCGGCCTGCCTCGGGACCTGCGCCATAATAAATGTCGGCGCGCGCGGGACCGGTGATCGCCGAGCCCGTATCCTGCGCGACCATCAACCGGCGAAACGGCGTTTTCGATTGCGCCGATTCGATCGGCAGTTCGCCTTCGATGAAAAACAGCGTCCCGTAGACGTGCAACGAGTTGTCGACCGCAATCGACCGCCCCGGCGTCAGCGGCACGCCTTGCGCGCCCACCGCCTCGTCCTTGTCAGACAGCGGCACCTCGTGAAAGAAAACGTAAGCCCGGTTTTGCCGGCGGAGTTCTTTCGCACCATCGGGATTCTGGTCCATCCATTCCCTGATCTTCTGCATCGACATTTGATCTTTTGGAATGATGCCGCGGTCGATCAGGATGCGGCCGACGGCCGTATAAGGATAACCGTTATGCGCATCGTAGTTGAGGCGGATGGTTGAGCCGTCCGGAAGACGAATCCGCGCCGATCCCTGGATTTGTGCGAACAAAAGCTCGGTTGGATCTTTGAGCCAGCAGATTTCGAGGCCGCGCCCCGCGATCACGCCGTCTTCGATCTCGCCTCGATCATAATAGGGCACGAGCTTGCGGCGGCCGATCTTGCGGAACACCTGGCCCTTATTGGGCAGGCTGGGCGAGTCCTGCTTGAAGCCCCGCACAAACAGATTCGAAGGCCGGCGATAAATCGGCACGTTGTAAACGTCTGTCTGGGTGCGCGACCCCTCGAGGATCGGCTCGTAATAGCCGGTCACAAAGCCGGCATCCTCGCCGAGCCGTGATATGCGCAGTGGCAGGAAATTTTCTTCGAAGAACGCGCGCGCGTTGGCGTCCTCGGTAATTTCGCGCGCCTTGGCCGCGCGGCAAGGTTCGCGCAGCGAAGCGCCCAGCGCCTTGGAATCCTCCGGTGGATTTCGCTGCGCGGCGATGGAAGTGCAACTGACGCGAAAGGCCTTGTAGGCCTGCACATGATCATCCGAAGTCCAGCCGGTAACATCGGCCCATCGCAATGGGGCATACTGTGCGCCGCTCACCGTGATCGGCCACTCGAGACTGGGATAGGGAATGACGCGTGGAGCGGGAGGCTGCGAATGCGCCACTCGCGAAACGAACGGCGCACGCGCTTTGCGTGCAGCCGTCGCGGCAAGCGGTAGGATTGATAGCGCCAGACCCATCACACCGAGCGTCGCGGCAACGCGCCGCAGGCGATTAGTGGGCGCTACCCGTGCCAACCAGCTTCCAGTTCGGATCGCGCGAGGTCGGGTCGCGGGCAAATGTCCAGACATCCGTGATGTCGGCGACCTTGTCGGGATTGCCGTCGACAATGGCGCCGGTCTTGTCGCGGGTGACCGAGATCATTTGCGAAACAAAGCGAATGGTGAGCTGCGTGCTGCGCTCGCGCGCTTCTGCTCCGACAATCTCGGCCTTGTCGATCGAAACGAAGCGTGTCTCGATCTTGCGTTCCTGGCGCTCGCGCTCCTTGATCGCCGCATCGAAGCTGTCATAGACCTCGCTCGACAGCAGATCCTTCAGCGCCCGACGATCGCCGTTGGCAAATGCCAGCACGATCATTTCATAGGCGCTTCGCGCGCCACTGACGAAATGGCGGGGATCGAACGACGAGTCCTGGATGGCAATTCCGTCAAGGCCCTGGGCGAGCGGCGTTCCAGGCTCGGCAACGCCCTTCCAGCGATCCGTAGGCGGCGCAACCTCGGCAGTGGGCACCAGCGGCGCTTGATCAATCACGGTTCCAGGGATCGGAACGACATTGCTGTCCGGCGCGCCCTGCACGACGTTGCGCGCCGCGCGGTCATAGGGTGGCCGTTCGCTCCCGGTGCGCTGTCCCAGGACATTGCGCAACCGCAGAAAGATGAACACGGCCAGCGCCAGGAAGATGATCGTATAAATGTCCACGTCGAATTCGCTTTCCGATTCCAAGCGCCGGCGGCGGACCCGGCGGCAGAGGGGCCTATGAGGCCGGCAGACTACATCATTGATCGCCTAGTGCGGCGAATTTGAAGTTCCTATCAGGGTCGTTGCAAAGTCGTCACAGGAACTTCAAATTCAGAGCCACACTAGAATCAAGCAGCTACAGGAGCTCCTTTGAACTTCGGGATCGGAGCTTCTCGCCGCATGTAAGCACGAAACCTTGGCCGGCCAATGGCATCCGCCGTCAAGAATGCCCGGTGATGGCGTCCGGACCAACCCGTCAACATTCGCCCGTTTGCCGCTCGACGAATTCTATCGCGTTTCGGGTCGCAGGGGAAACCCCTGTTGTGGTCAGAAGTCACATATCTTCAATCGTTTAGAGAGGCCGCCCGTTCCGGGACTGCGCGTATTGCGTTAAATTCTGCAGCTTCCGTGTTTCGGTTTGATGGTCATCCTTGTGGAAAGAGGCGGCCCTATGATAGCCACTCGCCCCAACGATACCTTTTTCGCTGCCCTTTCGGCGAAGCCGGACGCGCCAGACGGCTCCCCCAACCCGTTCCAGGAGAGAAAAGCATGACCAACGGCAACGGCTCGCCCCCCGAGGCGGCCCCTCCTCCGCAGCTGAACGTGGTGGCGCAGTACACCAAGGACTTGTCGTTCGAAAATCCGAATGGGCCGGCGTCATTGGCGCCGCAACAGCAGCAACCCGCGATCAACATCCAGATCAACGTCAACGCCACCAACGTCAGCGAAAACGATTACGAAGTAGCCCTTTCGGTCGAAGGCAAAGCCGAAGGCGGCGGCAAGGTGATGTTCAGCTTTGAGCTGGTCTATGCCGGAGTATTCCGCATCGTCAACGTTCCGAAGGAAAACCTGCATCCGCTGGTCATGATCGAATGTCCGCGCCTGCTGTTTCCGTTCGCGCGGGAGATTATCGCAAGCGCCGTTCGCGACGGCGGCTTCCCGCCCTTGATGCTGGACCCCGTCGATTTCGTCGGCCTGTATCGCCAGAACATGGAACGGCAAGCAGCGGAAATGCAGGCTTCGCAGATCAAGCCGAGCTGAGCAACGTTTGCGCTAAACCGCGGCCGACAGAAATTCGTTCCAGATCGGCTTGTCGCCAAGGGTCAGAACAAACTCGCGATGTGCTGCGCGATCCGCCTCGGTGAGGCGCGGTGCGAGCGCTATTTCGCGCTGCCGCCGCGGCATTTCGCCCACGCCGGCGACCCTAATCTCGCGGGATTCCGACGCCAGGGTCAGCTGCGACTGCCGCGCTCCAATCAGATCGATATAGACCTCGGCGAGAAGCTCGGCGTCGAGCAGCGCGCCGTGTTTGGTGCGCCTGGAATTATCGATCGAATAACGCGAACAGAGATCGTCCAGTCGATTGGACACGCCCGGGTGCTTGCGGCGCGCGAGCAGCAGCGTATCGATCAGCCGATCCCGCAAAATCGCCGGCCGCTTGATCCGGTCAAGTTCGGCATTGATGAAGCCGATATCGAACGAGGCGTTGTGGATGACCAGCGGCGCATCACCGATGAACGCCAGGAGATCGTCGACCTCTTCGGCAAACAGCGGCTTTGAGGAAAGAAATTCGCTGGAGAGGCCGTGCACGGCGAAGGCCTCCGCCGGCATGTCGCGCTCGGGATTGAAATAACGGTGAAAGCTCTGCCCGGTCGGCATGCGATTGAAAATCTCGACGCAGCCGACTTCAACGAGCCGATCGCCGCGGAGCGGATCAAGGCCGGTGGTTTCGGTGTCGAGAACAATTTCGCGCATGGAATAAAGCAACCGAATCAGGATCGTCCCGGCACCATTTTAGCAGCCTCGGCCAGAATGTCCCGAATTTGCGCCCGCACGGGATCAAGACCGTGCGAGGTATCCACGACGAAATGCGCGCGTTTCCGTTTTTCAGCATCGGGCATCTGTCGCGCCAGGATGGCCTGAAGCTTTTCCTCGGTCATATTTGGGCGGGCGAGAATCCGTTCGCGCTGAGCTTGCGCGCTCGTTGTCACCACGACCACCGCATCGACGCGTTTTTCGCCCCCTGTCTCGAACAGCAGAGGGACATCGATGACGGCAACGACCGCTCCGGACTGTTCCGCCTCATCAAGAAATTTCCGCCGCGAGGCGCCGACCATCGGATGAACGATCTCCTCGAGCCTTTTCATGGCGGCTGGATCATGCACCACGCGGGCCGAAAGCCTGGTCCGGTCGACCTTGCCATCGGACGTCGTTCCCGGAAACGCCGCCTCGATCGCGGCAACCGCTTCGCCTTCATAGAGTCGATGGACGGCGGCATCTGCGTCATAAACGGGAACTCCGGCTTCCGCGAACAACGAAGCCGTGGTCGACTTTCCCATTCCGATCGAACCGGTCAATCCAAGGACGATCATTCTAGACACTCAGTAAATGCCGGCTGCGCAGAAATGCCAGCAGCGGCAGCAATGGCAGACCGAGAATGGTGAAGTGGTCGCCTTCGATATGCTCGAACAAGTGAACTCCGAGCCCTTCGACCTGATAGGCGCCAACGGTGGTGGTAACCGCATCACCAGCCGCTTTGAGATAGTTCTCGATTTCGGCATCGCAAAGCGGACGCACGGTCATGCGGGCCATCGAAACATGCTCGAACAGCAATTTGCCATCGCAAGCCACTGCGACCGCCGCATGAAGCTGATGGCAATGACCCGCAAGTGCGCGCAACTGATCGGCAGCCTGTGCCCTGCCCGCGGGCTTGTTGAAAATACGCGCTTGCAGCGCAAGCGTCTGGTCGGCGCCGACGACGTACCGCGTTGGCCTGCGGATCGACACGGATATGGCTTTCTCGCGCGCCAGGAACTTAGCAATATCGCCCGGCGCCGATAGGCCTGATGATGCCTGGATGGCGCGCTCGTCGATATCGGCGGGGTCGCTCTCGAATTCGATGCCGGCATTGGCAAGTAGCGTCTGCCGCGCTTTGCTTTGCGAAGCCAGAACCAACGGCTCCTTTCCCAGCCACAACGTCATTCGGATAACCGATGTCGCTGCCTGTCGGCGAAAAGTTTCAGGATCGCAGCGGCCGTTTCCTCGATCGAGCGGCGGGTGACATCAAGCTGCGCCCAATTGAACTTGGCGCTCAGCCGCCGCGCAAAGGCAACTTCATCCGTGACGGATTGACGGTCGATATAGGTGTCGTTGTCGCGGTCGCCCATGCTGAGCAGCCGGTTCTGCCTTACCTGAATGAGACGCTCCGGCGTGGCGTGCAGGCTGACGACCAACGGCTTGGTCAGCGTTTCAAGCTGATGTGGAATCGGAATGCCCGGCACCAGGGGCACGTTGGCGGTGCGGATGCCGCGGTTGGCCAGATAGATCGAGGTCGGTGTCTTTGAGGTACGAGAGACACCGACCAGGATCACGTCGGCTTCTTCCAGCCCTTCGACATGCTGACCGTCGTCATGCATCATGGTGTAGTTCAGCGCGTCGATCCGCTTGAAGTATTCGGCATTCAGCGTGTGCTGGGCCCCTACCCGGCCCGACGTCGGCGCGCCGAGATAGGCCTGGAACAACTGCATCACCGGTCCGATGATCGACAGGCTGGGAATGTTGATTTCCTGGCACTTCGACTGGAGCTTCGAGACGAGATCCTTCTCGAGCAGCGTGAACAGGACGATGCCCGGTGCCTCCTCGATCTCGCTCAGCACCCGATCAAGCTGCTTCTGGCTTCGGACCAACGGATAGACATGCTCGACAGGTGTCACGTTGGCATATTGCGCGGCGACCGCACGCGCCACGGTGATCAACGTCTCGCCGGTCGAATCGGAGACCAAGTGCAGATGGAAATAGTTGCTGGTCGTAGCCACGCAAAACCCTGTGTAATCTGTGAATCCTTGTGGACCCCGCTCGAGAAATTACCGGCCGTATTATTCGATCGGGGATATCAGGCTTTTTTCTTCACAACACTCTCTACGAGGATAAATCGAAGCCGCCCCGCCGACGTTAGTGGGGTTTTGTGGATTTGTCTCTTTATAACCCGCCTGGCTGAAGGTCCAAGCGGTTGAAACACCAACTGTTACGGCAATCAGCCGCGCTTGCGTATAAGTTGTCGACAACTGTGCGCAACTCGTGAAGAACCATCGGACATTTTTGTGCGGGCCTAATCCACCGCTACTCAAACTCAAACGTTAAGATTCTAAAATTATTAGTTTAGATAAGAGCCGCTTTAAGGATATGTCTCACCCGGTCACGGAAGATGTCCTTCCGAAGTGAATGACCTGTTCGTTCTGTCGTTGCGTTCAGATGGAAGTGAGGCGCGGTGTACGAGTGGATCAAGGCGCTGCATATCATCGCGGTCATCTCCTGGATGGCCGGCATGCTCTATTTGCCGCGACTGTTCGTCTATCACTGCGAAGCCGAGCCTGGTTCGAAGCAGTCCGAGACGTTCAAGGTGATGGAGCACCGGCTGCTGAGAGCGATCATGAATCCCGCGATGATCGTGACCTGGCTTGCGGGGCTTTATCTGGCCTGGAGCGGTCATTGGTTTTCGGCCGGCTGGTTACACGGAAAGCTGTTGTTGGTGGTGTTGTTGTCGGGCGCCCACGGATTTTTTGCCCGGTGTGTGAAGAATTTCGCCGCTGACAAGAATCCAAGGTCACAGAAATTTTATCGTGTATTCAATGAGGTATCTACCATCCTGATGGTCGGAATCGTCATTCTGGTAGTGGTTAAGCCGTTTTAAGCGGGGTTATTGGGCAGCCGCTCGCGATGACCCCGTCTTGCGGAAACTCCGTCGATTTTCTATATTGGCGATATTCCCACCCTACGCAGGCGGATGTGGTCGCGTCCCGGTTTCCTTGTTGGACCGGCCGCCGCATCAGGTTTGAAGCCTCATCGGCGCTTTCCTCGCTCAGACCTGCGGACTTTCTGATTTGGTCCGCATTCCAAAAAGCCTCCTTGCACCCCCTCCTCTCGTAAGTACCCCACAGGACCACCCCAATGCGGGAAATCAAACTCCAAGACCTCAAAGCCCAGACGGCGGCGGAACTCGTTGCATTCGCCGAAGAAAAGGGGGTCGAAAACGCCAGCACCATGCGCAAGCAGGAGCTGATGTTTGCCATTCTCAAGCAACTTGCGATCCAGGAAATCGACATTATCGGCGAAGGCGTCGTCGAAGTTCTTTCCGACGGCTTCGGATTCCTGCGTTCTCCGGATGCCAATTACCTGCCCGGGCCCGACGACATCTACGTTTCGCCGTCGCAGATTCGAAGATTCGGACTTCGCACCGGCGACACCATCGAAGGCCATATTCGCAGCCCGAAAGAAGGCGAACGCTATTTCGCGCTGTTGAAAGTGAACACGCTGAACTTTGAAGATCCGGAAAAGTCCAAGCACAAGGTCAACTTCGACAACTTGACGCCGCTGTTTCCGGACGAGCGCTTCCGCCTCGAACTCGAAGACCCTACCAGGAAAGACCTGTCGGCCCGGGTGATCGACATCGTCGCACCTATTGGCAAAGGTCAGCGCGCTTTGATCGTAGCGCCGCCGCGCACCGGCAAAACCGTGCTGATGCAGAACATCGCGCATTCGATCACCGCCAATCACCCTGAATGCTATCTGATCGTACTTCTGATCGACGAGCGGCCGGAGGAAGTCACCGACATGCAGCGCTCGGTAAAGGGCGAGGTCGTATCGTCGACCTTCGATGAGCCGGCCGTGCGTCACGTTCAGGTCGCCGAGATGGTGATCGAGAAAGCCAAGCGCCTGGTCGAGCACGGCCGTGATGTCGTGATCCTGCTTGATTCCATCACGAGGTTGGGGCGCGCTTACAACACGGTGGTGCCATCTTCAGGCAAGGTGCTGACCGGCGGCGTCGACGCCAATGCGTTGCAACGGCCGAAGCGATTCTTCGGCGCTGCGCGTAATATCGAGGAGGGCGGTTCGCTGACGATCATCGCGACCGCGCTGGTCGATACCGGCAGCCGAATGGACGAAGTCATCTTCGAAGAATTCAAGGGCACCGGCAATTCCGAATTGATCCTCGACCGCAAGGTCTCGGACAAGCGGACCTTCCCGGCGATCGACATCTCGCGCTCCGGCACCCGTAAGGAAGAGCTCATCACCGATCCGCAGTTGCTCAAGAAGATGTATGTGTTGCGGCGGATCCTCAATCCGATGGGCACCATGGACGCGATCGACTTCCTGCTCGACAAGCTCCGCAACACCAAGAACAACTCGGAATTCTTCGAGTCGATGAACACCTAAAACAACTCTGCCATTGGCCTAGTCGAGCGCTCCCATGCAAATGGGGGCGCTTTTTATTGGAGCTGAGCTGTGAGCCTTGAGTCTTGCTGCAGGCTCTACTGCAAAAAACGCCGCAGCATTTTGGTTGCTCGGGCCTCGGACCAAAGCCAGCAAGCTCAAATTTCATTGCCTTTTCAATAGCTCCCGACCTAATAGGGGATGCATCTGCGCGACCAGACCATTTTTGCGTTGTCATCCGGCCGGCCGCCGAGCGCGATCGCCATCGTGCGGGTGTCCGGTCCGCAAGCCGGCACGGCGCTCGAGTCGTTGGCAGGCAGGGTGCCCCACCCTCGAATCGCGACGCGTGTCCTGCTGCAAGACGGGGAGCACGCCATCGACGATGCGATCGTGCTCTGGTTCCCGGGACCTGCAAGCGCGACCGGAGAAGACGTGGCCGAGTTTCACATTCACGGCGGCCGCGCGGTACAGGCGGCGCTGTTTGCCGTGCTCTCCAAACTTGAAAACGTTCGTCCTGCTGCGCCCGGTGAGTTCACCCAACGCGCCTTCGAGAACGGCAAGATCGATCTCACCGAAGCCGAAGCACTCGACGATCTGATTCACGCCGACACCGATCGCCAGCGTCGGCAGGCATTGCGTCAGCTTCGGGGATTGCTCGGGGACAAGGCCCGGGATTGGCGTGCGCGCATTATCGAGGCATCGGCGTTGATCGAGGCCGGCATCGATTTTTCAGACGAGGGCGACGTGCCGGCAGAATTGGTTGCGCCGGCGTTGGAGCGCGTCAAATCTCTGCTTGGCGAAATCGAGGATACGCTTGCGGGGCAGGGGCGAAGTGAACGTTTGCGCGATGGCCTGATGGTTGCGATCGCCGGTCCCCCGAATGTCGGCAAATCCACCTTGATCAATCTTCTGGCGCGGCGCGAGGTCGCGATCGTCTCGCCGTACGCCGGCACCACACGTGATGTGATCGAGGTGCAGCTTGATCTCGACGGCTATCCGGTGACGTTGATCGATACCGCCGGCATTCGTGACACCGAGGACCCGATCGAGCAGGAAGGCGTACGCCGGGCTCGATCGCGCGCTGCGGACGCCGATCTCGTGCTGTGGGTGACCGAAACCGAGCGCGGGCGTAGCGAAAGCGAGATCGAGGCGACGTCGGCAGCGATGTGGATCGTTCGCAACAAGATCGATCTCGAGGAAGCCGGTCGGCGGCCCGGGGCAGCAGAAAAGATTCGGCCAGGGCAGGGGGCCGAGACGTCCTTCAGAATTTCTGCGAACCGAGGCGACGGCATTTCAGAGCTGGTTGCGGAGCTCGCTGCCTTTGCACAGGCTTACTTGGGATCGGGCGAGGATAGTCTGATCGGCCGCGAGCGGCAGCGGCGACTATTGCGCGAGTCGGCCGATGGCCTACGCCGTGCTTTGGTGATCGCGGGTCGGGGCGACGAACTGGTGGCAGAAGAGCTGAGGACGGCATCTCTGTCGCTCGGCCGTCTGCTTGGACGCGTCGACGTTGAAGACGTTCTGGACAAGATATTCCGGGAATTCTGTATTGGTAAGTAGTGAATTGAAGTTCATTTGTTGGTTCCATCGAATTAGCTGTTTCACGTGAAACAGATTCTGCTTTGTCGCTTCCGGGTTTAAGCGCTGCGGTATAGAAGTTGCCGCATGCCTTTCCGTCCCGACTCATTTGATGTCATCGTCATTGGCGGCGGCCACGCCGGCTGCGAGGCCGCGAGTGCGGCGGCGCGCATGGGTGCGAGAACCGCCTTGGTGACGCATCGCTTTTCAACCATCGGCGCGATGTCCTGCAATCCAGCGATCGGCGGTCTCGGCAAAGGGCACCTCGTCCGCGAGGTCGACGCGCTCGACGGATTAATGGGCCGAGTGGCCGACGCCGGTGGCATTCAGTTTCGCGTGCTCAATCGTCGCAAGGGTCCGGCCGTTCGGGGCCCGCGCGCGCAGGCCGACCGCAAGCTCTATGCGGGAGCGATGCAGGCTGCGATCCGGGAAACGGCCAACCTGGTTGTGGTTGAAGGTGAAGCTGACGAACTCCGGATTGCCGATGGTGGTCGACTGCGGGGAATCAAGCTCGCCGACGGCCGTGAACTCGCCGCCGCCGCGGTGGTCGTCACCACCGGGACATTCCTGCGTGGCCTTATCCACCTCGGCGAAAGGAATTGGCCCGCCGGCCGAGTTGGCGAAGCTCCGGCGCTTGGGCTCTCCGCGTCGTTCGAGCGGATCGGCTTCACGTTGGGCCGGCTGAAGACCGGCACGCCGCCGCGGCTCGACGGCTCCACGATCGACTGGTCGGCGGTTGAGATGCAGCCCGGCGACGATCCGCCCGAGCCGTTTTCAGTGATGACCGATCGGATCACGACGCCTCAGATCCAGTGCGGCATTACGCGGACCACTGCGGCGACCCACGACGTGATCCGGGCCAACGTGCACCGCTCGCCGATGTATTCCGGCCAGATCAAAAGCAGCGGGCCGCGCTACTGCCCCTCCATCGAGGACAAGATCGTTCGCTTCGGCGACCGCGATGGGCACCAGATCTTCCTGGAGCCGGAGGGCCTCGATGACACCACCGTATACCCCAACGGCATCTCGACCTCGCTGCCGGAGGAGGTGCAATCGGCCATCCTCGCTACGATCCCGGGCACTGGAGCGGGTGCGGATGGTTCGGCCGGGCTATGCCATCGAATACGATCATGTCGACCCACGAGAGTTGGAGCCGACCCTTCAGGCGAAACGTCTGCCGGGGCTGTTCCTGGCAGGTCAAATCAATGGGACGACCGGATACGAAGAGGCCGCCGCACAGGGGTTGGTGGCCGGCCTCAATGCAGCGCTTTCGGCAGGCGGTTCTCCGACAATCGTGTTTGATCGGGCCGAGGGCTATCTCGGCGTCATGATCGACGATCTGGTGACGCGCGGGATTACCGAGCCCTACCGGATGTTCACTTCACGCGCCGAGTATCGCCTGACATTGCGGGCCGACAACGCCGACCAGCGGCTGACCGACAAGGGAATCGCGCTTGGATGTGTCGGGCCTGAACGGTCCGAGCGGCATCGGGCCAAGATGGCCGCTTTGAACGCCGCGAAGGCGAGGGCGCAGGCGCTGGCGTTGACGCCGAACGAAGCCGCCCGACATGGGCTCTCGCTGAACCGTGACGGCCAGCGCCGATCCGCGTTCGAGCTGCTCGCTTATCCAGATGTCGGCTGGGACCAGATCCGTGGCATTTGGCCGGAGCTGTCGGCCGTTGATCCAGCGATTGCGGTCCACTTGGAGATCGATGCCAAATACGACGTCTACCTAAAGCGCCAGGTCGCGGATGTCGAAGCGTTCCGGCGTGATGAGGTTCTCGTTCTGAAAGACGTGGACTTCGACACCGTCTCCGGCCTGTCCAACGAGGCCCGCGCCAAACTCAAAGCGGCTCAGCCGCGCACCGTGGGGCAGGCCGGCCGGCTCGATGGCGTGACGCCTGCGGCGCTCGGGATTTTGGCCGCCCATTTGAAGCGTCAGGCTCGGCGCAAAACGACAGCCCAGATCTCGGCCACGTCAGGATAAACGCCTCTAAATTTTGTTCGACGCGTTTCTTCACGCGAACCGGTGTCCACTTCGCCTGGAAACGCTACCGTGTTTCACGTGAAACAAAGCGATTCGCCATGAACGCCGTTACTCCGCGTCCAGAATCCAAGGAAGGAATCCCGTCACGCGAGGACCTCGCCGACGATCGCGCGGCCGCGCTGGCGCTGACCCCTGTTTCACGTGAAACAGAAGCTCGCCTCGATCGTTTCGTCGACCTCTTATGGACCTGGCAGGCCAAGACCAACCTGGTTTCGCCATCGACCCTGCCAAAGCTTTGGAGTCGCCACATCTCCGACTCGCTTCAGCTTTTGGACCTCATGCCGGCCGCCAAAGTCTGGATGGATCTTGGAAGCGGCGGCGGCTTTCCGGGGATGGTTTTGGCTTGCGCCCTCGCCGATCAGCCAAGCGGCGCGATCATCCATCTGGTCGAGCGCAACGGCAAGAAGGCCGCCTTCTTGCGTGAGGCGATCCGCGTTACCGGGGCGCCGGGCACCGTCCATCTCGCCGACATCGTGGATACTGTGGATAGAGTGATCGGCCCGATTGATTGCGTGACCGCACGGGCGGTGGCTCCGCTACATCAATTGATCGGTTACGTCGCCCCTTTGGTAAAAAGGGGTGCAACGGCACTCTTCCTCAAAGGACAAGATGTAGAAGTAGAATTGACCGAGGCTACTAAATACTGGAAAATTGAGCCTCGTTTGCATTCCAGCCGCACCGGGGGGCAAGGCTGGATCGTCGAAATCGATAAGATCGAGCGATGTACCCCCTCCACAAGCGCCCAGGGCAGGCCGGTATGAGCGAAATAGACCAATTATTACAAGAGGATAGTCAGCAATCCCAGCTTGGCCATCCGCGCATCCTGGCGCTCGCCAACCAAAAAGGCGGGGTGGGCAAGACCACCACGGCCATCAATCTCGGCACGGCGCTCGCCGCCATCGGTGAGCGGGTGCTGATTGTTGATCTCGATCCACAGGGCAACGCCTCGACCGGACTTGGCATTGATCGCCGCAATCGCAATTGCTCGACCTATGACGTGCTGATCGGCGAAGCGGCCTTGCGCGAATCGGTGGTGCCGACGGCGGTGCCGCGGTTGCATATCGCGGCATCGACAATGGACCTTTCAGGCCTCGAACTCGAACTGGGAGCGACGCCGGGCCGCGCCTTCCGCCTGCGCGATGCGATCGCAGCCCTTAATCACAACGTCTCGCCGGATGCCGACTACACCTACGTCCTGATCGACTGTCCGCCTTCGCTCAATCTTCTGACAGTCAATGCGATGGCGGCATCGGATGCGATCCTGGTGCCATTACAGTGCGAATTCTTTGCGCTCGAGGGTCTGTCGCAATTGCTGCAAACCGTAGAGCAGGTGCGCTCGACGCTTAATCCCAATCTCTCGATCCACGGCATCGTGCTGACGATGTTCGACTCGCGCAACAACCTGTCGAACCAGGTCGTTGCAGACGTGCGCCAGTTCATGGGCAGCAAGGTCTACAACACCATGATCCCGCGCAACGTGCGTATTTCGGAAGCGCCGTCCTACGGCAAGCCGGTGCTGGTCTACGATCTCAAATGCGTTGGCAGCGAGGCGTATCTCAAGCTCGCCACGGAGGTGATTCAGCGCGAGCGTGAGCTGCGTCCGCATTGAACCGTCGCCTTGTATTCCGGACGATCGCGGTGGTGGATCGATCGGGAATCCCGAGGAGATGAAGCGAGAAAGTAATTCGAGATTCCGGGTTTGCACTTCGTGCGGCCGGAAATGACGGCAAGAAGCGGGAGCGGCAGAGTTGAATCCAAGGGAGCTGGCGATGGCGGACGAAGCGCGTTCGCGACTGGGGCGCGGTCTTGCAAGTCTGATCGGAGATGTCGGCGGCGAAGCGGCGCATGTCGATCGCCCGCGTGCGCAACGCAAGGTGCCGATCGAGTTCCTCAAACCCAACCCGCGCAACCCGCGCCGGGAATTCGCCGATGCCGAGCTGAAGGAGCTCGCCGACTCGATTCGGCAGCACGGCGTGATTCAGCCGATCGTAGTGCGGCCGGTGCGTGGCGCGCAGGACCGTTTCGAGATCATCGCCGGCGAACGCCGCTGGCGCGCTTCGCAGGTCGCGGGCTTGCACGAAGTGCCGATCGTGCCTGTCGACGTCAGCGATTCGGAAGCGCTCGAAATCGCGATCGTCGAAAACGTGCAGCGCGAGGATCTCAATCCGATGGAAGAGGCGCAGGGCTATCACGCGCTCGCCAACGAATTCAAACGCAGCCAGGAAGACATCGCGAAAATCGTCGGCAAGAGCCGCAGCCATGTCGCCAATATGATGCGGCTGACCAAACTGCCGGCCGAGGTTCAAGCCTATATCGCGAGCGGCCAATTATCGGCCGGCCATGCCCGGGCACTGATCGGCGTGCCAGATCCTGCCGCCGCCGCCAAGCGTATCGTCGAGGAAGGCCTCAACGTGCGCCAGACCGAAGCGCTTGCGCATGAGGAGGGCGTGCCGGAGCGCAAGCCGCAGAAGACGAGGGGCGGCAGCAAGGCGAAAGATCCCAACACGGCCGCGCTGGAGAAAAGCGTCAGCGATGCGCTCGGGCTTGCCGTCAGCATCGATCACCGCGACAGCGGCGGCATGGTGCACATTCGCTACCGCGATCTCGATCAACTCGACGAAGTGGTGCGAAGACTAGGCAGGAAGGGATAACGCCCTCGCCTGCGGGGGCGCTGTCAGTGAAATACGGCAACAACCGAGATTTCGCCGACGAGCCGAGCCCGCATGTGGGCGCTCCGAATTAATTTCAGTTCTTGCGGCCCGATCGGCGCTACAGAACCACGACATCGCCACGAGTGATTGGCTGTCCGGCTGATGGCATCTTAACCGCGCCGTTTTGCGTTTACCCCAATCGAAAGCAACGCGCGCTGGGCGATGACGGCGACGAGCGTCGCCTGCTTGCGCATGTCGAGGGCGGCCGTTGCGAGCTGGTCGATCACCAGCACAAGCCGCGCGGCATCGAAGTTGCGCAGCGCCGTCTCGACGCTCGATTTGCGCGAAAAGTGCAGTCTCGGAAATCCGCCGTCGAGCACAGCGGACACGGGTGTTCCCTCGGCGATCGCAAGCGCGGATTTATGCAGCCACGCCGCCTGGCGCTGGGCAGCCGAAATGATCACGCCGGGATAGGTGCCGGCCACCATGGCCTTGCCGAATTCGGCCTCGACAGCGGACGGATTCCCGGCAAAGGCACCGTCGACGATCGGATCGATCTTCAGCTCGGAAGCGTCGGCGACGACCGCCATCACATCATCAAGCGTCACCTCGCTTTTGCCGTGGGCGTAGAGCGTGAGCTTGCGCAATTCATTGCGTGATGCCTGGCGGTCGCCGCCAAGCAAACCCATCAGCACCGCGCGGGCATCTGACGCGATACGCAGGTGCGAGAGCCTGAGCTCGTCGTCGATCAGTTTGATCAGGTCGCGTTCGGTGTCGGGATAGCAGGCAATCGCGACCGCAGCCTTGGCGCGTTCGCAAGCCTTGCGCAGTGGAGATTCCGGCCGCAACTCACCGGCCTCGATCACGATGCGGCAATCCTTAAGCGGCATTTCCGCCAGCGCATCGATGCCGCTGGCAAAGCTGCGCGAACCGGCGCGGACACGAATGGCGCGGCGGCCGCCGAACAGCGGGATGGTCAGCGCCTCGTCGACCAGCCGGGACGGCTCAGCTGAAAGTTCGTCGCCATCCAGCCTGACCAGAGAGAAGGGATCGCTGGGGTCGTCGACCGCCGACGCCAACAACGCCTCGGCACGCTCGCGCACGAGGCCAGCATCCGGTCCGTAAAGCAGGATGATCGGCCGCCCCGGATCGGGCCGGGCGAGGTAAGCATCGATTTCTTTTCCGCGGAGCGCCACCATGGGCGGACGATACCTGTGGTTTTCGAATTCGGCGAAGCCGCGCCAATCCGAATGGCAGAGATTATGAGGGAAACTCGTAGCTCGCGCCTCCGGAGGCAGCGAAGCTAAATAACTCAGGCGCCCGAAAAGAAGTAGGAGGCGAGGCGCGTCTTGATGTTTTCCGCGATTTCCTGCGAGGCACGGTCCTCGGCATCGCGCAGCGCGCGCTCGCGCGAGAATCGCTGATAGCTGCCGGGAATGTCGTAGGAGACGTGGGAGAAGGTCGTTCCGGTCATCACCGACTTGTTGGTGGCGATGTCGATCAAGTTGTACTGCGCGTCGATGCCGCTGTTTTCGCTGGTCGGCAGTCCCGTATTGGGGTCGGTCATCAGATCATAACGAGAGGTGGTGAATTTGATCACCAGACGATGGGTTGGTGCCGTTCCCGCGGCATTGCCGTAAAGCTTGAACGCCAGGGCGTTACGGATCGCCACGCCAAGCCGGGCTTCGCGCGACGAGTTAGGCTTGTCGACGGGTGGGAGTTCCACGCCCATCAATTTGTCCCGCAGGCCCGGTGTGCCGTCGGCGTGCTCGGCATACATCGGCTGGAAGCAGCCCGCCGTCAGGGCCGCGAAGGCAGCCACGACGAGAAGCCGACCGAGGATCCGGGTCTTAGCCAACGACATTCACGATCCTCATCGGAACAACAATCACCTTACGCACCGGTTTATCCCCCAGGGACTGTTTTACCGCATCAAGGG
The DNA here is from genome assembly GCA_963824305.1 of uncultured Alphaproteobacteria bacterium. GTDB lineage: Bacteria > Pseudomonadota > Alphaproteobacteria > Rhizobiales > Xanthobacteraceae > Bradyrhizobium. Next base: position 858,301 of record CAWGOW010000005.1, on the reverse strand, counting down.
CCAAAACGGCAGCCTCAATTTCCGGATTTTGGGCGGCGCGCGCCACGGTGATCTCGCCCCGTTTTTTGCCGTTGACCTGCACCACCAGTGTCACAGTGTCTTCAAGCAGCAAATCTCGTTCGATTTGGGGCCAGTTTGCCTCTGAAACCAGACCCGGCTGCTTCAGAACCAGCCAGCAGGCCTCCGCCAGATGGGGCATCATCGGCGCGACCAACTGAACGAGGGCGATGCCCGCCTCCCGGATCGCCCAGGTCATATCCGCAGTATGCTGGCCAGGGCGGGCGAGGATTTCGCCGAGCGCGTTGGAAAATTCCCGGATGTAGGCCAGGCAGACATTGAAATGCAGCCGCTCGATGCCGGTCGAAACCTTGTCGAGTGCGCTGTGGGTAGCTTTCCGTAAGCCGAGCGCATCGGCGCCGAAGGTCGCGGGGCGTGTCGCCGGAGCCGCGTTGCCGATCTCGGCCAACTCATTGACCAGCCGCCAGAGCCGCTGCACGAAGCGTGAGGCGCCCTGCACGCGCTCGTCACTCCAGATCACGTCACGGTCGGGCGGTGAGTCCGACAGCATGAACCAGCGTGCGACGTCGGCGCCGTAGGTCGCGATGATGTCGTCGGGATCGACCGTATTCTTCTTCGACTTCGACATTTTTTCGATCGCGCCGATCGCAACCTTTTCGCCCGTCGAGAGCAGCGTAGCGTGCCGGTCGCTGCCGGCGCTCTCGACCTTCACTTCCGCCGGCGTGACGTAAGCGCCGTCGGCCTTCTGGTAGGTCTCATGCACCACCATGCCTTGCGTGAACATGCCGGCGAACGGTTCCTTCATGTCGATGTGGCCGGTTGCCTTCATGGCGCGGGTGAAGAAGCGACTGTAGAGCAGATGCAGGATCGCGTGCTCGACGCCGCCGATATACTGATCGACCGGCATCATCCGGTTCGCGACCGCAGGCGTGGTCGGCGACGTCTCGTTCCAGGGATCGGTGAAGCGCGCGAAATACCAGGACGAATCGACAAAGGTGTCCATGGTGTCGGTTTCACGCACTGCCTTGGCGCCGCATTGCGGGCAGCTGACGTGCTTCCAGGTCGGATGGTGGTCGAGCGCGTTACCCGGCTTGTCGAAGGTCACGTCATCGGGCAACACGACCGGCAAGTCCTTGTCGGGCACCGGCACCACGTCGCATGTCGGACAATGAATGACCGGGATCGGACAGCCCCAATAACGCTGGCGTGAGATGCCCCAGTCGCGCAGACGGAAATTCACCTGCCGTTCGCCAACGGGCGCATTGCCGCGCAGCTCTGTCTCCAGTCGTTTCGCGACCTCGTCTTTGGCCTGCTCGATTGTCATGCCATCCAGGAAGCGCGAATTGATCATGCGGCCGTCGCCGTCATAGGCGGTGTCCGTAATCACGAAGGTTTTCGGATCCTGGCCTTCGGGACAAACCACCGGGATGTTGCCGAGATCGTATTTGTTGACGAAATCCAGGTCGCGCTGGTCGTGGGCGGGGCAGCCGAAGATCGCGCCGGTGCCATATTCCATCAGCACGAAGTTGGCGACATAGACCGGCAGCTTCCAGTTCGGATCAAACGGGTGAATGGCGCGGACGCCGGTGTCAAAGCCCTGCTTTTCGGCAGTGTCGATGATCTCCTGCGCAGTGCCCATGCGCTTGATGTCGGCGATAAACTCGGCGAGCTCCGGGTTCTTCGCAGCCACCGCCTGGGCCAGCGGATGATCCGCCGAAATCGCCATGAACTTGGCGCCGAACAGCGTGTCGGGCCGCGTCGTGAAAATTTTCAGCTCAAACTCGCCCGCAGGCGTCGTCGCTTTGTCGAGCGCGAAGCGGACCAACAGCCCCTCGCTGCGTCCAATCCAGTTGCGCTGCATCAGCCGTACTTTGTCGGGCCAACGGTCCAGTGTATCGAGCGCGTCCAAAAGTTCTTGTGAGTACTTCGTGATCTTGAAGACCCACTGATTCATCTCGCGCTGTTCGACGACGGCGCCCGAGCGCCAGCCTCGGCCGTCGATCACTTGCTCGTTCGCAAGCACGGTCATGTCCACCGGGTCCCAGTTGACCTTGCGCTTCTCACGCTCAGCCAGACCCGCGCGCAGGAAGTCGTTGAACATTTTCTGCTGGTGCTTGTAGTAGGACGGATCGCAGGTTGCGAATTCTCTGGACCAGTCGAGCGACAGGCCGATCGAACGCAACTGCTTCTTCATCGCGGCGATGTTGTCGTAGGTCCACGCCTTCGGCGCGACTTTGCGCTCGATCGCTGCGTTTTCCGCCGGCAGCCCGAAGGCATCCCAGCCCATCGGATGCAACACGTTGAATCCCTTGGCGCGCATGAAGCGGGCGAGCACATCGCCAAGCGTATAATTGCGGACGTGTCCGATATGGATGCGCCCTGAAGGGTAGGGAAACATCTCGAGCACATAGTATTTCGGCCGCGGATCGTCGTTCTTGGCGGCGAAAATCGCCTTTTCGTCCCATTGGCCCTGCCAATAGGGCTCGGATTCGCGGGCGTTATAGCGTTCGGAACTCATGGAATTGCGTGGCTTTTTGTGGATTCGGGCCGTCGTCAAATGACGGCGGACTAGGCCACAAAAGCAGCTTTCCGGTCAACGGGGCCGGGTGTTCTGATGTGCGATCGGCGAGAGGGGCCGGGTTAACTGGCGCGCGCGATGGGGCTGCCGTTTTCGCCGGCCTGCGCCAGACCGTGTTCGGCCACGGCGTTGCGCCCCTGACGTTTGGCAACGTAGAGGCTCGCGTCCGCCGCTTCCAGGAGATCGCCGGGATCAAGCCCTTCGCAGGGCCTGACGCCGGCCACGCCCACGCTGACGGTGACCGCCAGATGGCTGGAGGTCACGTGCGCGATCGCGAGGCTTTGAACGGCGGTCCGCACCGTCTCGCCGATCTCAAGCGCGCGGCAGATAGCGGTGTTCGGCAACAGCAGGCTGAATTCCTCGCCGCCGTAACGGGCGGCAAAGCCGCCGGTCGCCGCGGCAATACCGGCGAGCGTTTCGCCAAGACGCGAGAGGCAGGCGTCGCCTTCGGGGTGGCCGTAGGTGTCGTTGAACAGCTTGAAGTGATCGACGTCGATCATCAGGAGCGACAGCTCGCCGCCGTTTTGCTGCGCCTTCATCCATTCGAAATCGAGCCGGCTCTGAAAGCCGCGCCGATTGGCGAGGCCCGACAGCATATCGATCGAGGCAATCACGGTCAGGCGGTCGTTGGACGCGACCAGTTCGCGCTCCCGCTCGGAGAGTTGGCTCGCCATGGCATCGAACGCGCGCGCCAGCGGGGAAAACTCGGCCGGCAACGGGCTGTTGGCCGCGCGTACCGACAGATCGCCGTCTCCGAAGCGTCTTGCGATCGCCACCAGCTTGTGGATCGGCTGAATGATGATCTTTTCAGCCGCGAACAGGGCTCCCAGCAGCACGAACACGCAGACCAGGCAGAGCTGCAAATAAGCGTTGCGAATGTCACGGTTGATGTCGGCGGCCACCTTGGCTTCGTCGACGATCAGCAACAGCCGTGATGCAGTGCCGGGAATGCGCGAGAAACTGAGTGTGCGTTTGACGCCGTCCGAGGACGGAAACGAAAACAATCCGGTCTCTTGATTGGAGTTGATCGCTTGCGTGACAGCGCCGGTCAGCGCCGGAATGCCGGTGAGCGCACGACCGACCATGCCGCTCATATCCGCCGGTGCGGCCAGCACGGTTCCGGTGCTGTCAACCAGAATAGCCAGGATGCCGCGACGACCACTGAGGTCGTTCATGATCTTCGACATCCAGTCGAGATTGACGCCGGCGACGATGACGAGATTGGATGCGGGACTGACCGCTGAGACCGGATAGGCCGCCAGCACGATCGGTTCGTCGTCATATTTGGAGTGCAGAAAATCGCTGTAGGCGAGGTCGCGCGCCAATCGCGCCCGCTTGAGATAGTCGCGGTCGCTCAGGTCGAGGCCGACCAGCGTATCGAGGGTTGCGCATTTGATCCGGCCATCGTTGCCGACGATCGTCAGACTGCGAATCCACGGCAATCTGACGGGGAGACTGGCCGACAGGGTATTGCAGCTTGGGTCGGAAGCGCTCGTTGCCGCCTGGATATGGGCTGCCGATTTGAGCACGGTCTCGACCGACGCAATGGCTTCGCGCTGGCTTTCCGCGCTGTGCTGGGCGAGCCGGGTGAACTCGGAATAGGCGTGCGCAATCTGCTTGTTGCGGGTTTCTTCAAGCGAGCGGGCGCGTTCGAGCATCAGCGGCGCCACCAGGATCAGCGCCAGCAAGGCAAGCCGTGCGCGGATTCCAAATAGCTTGTCTAATCCAGCCTTTTTGCGCTTGAAACCGAAGCCTGACATGCTTGTTCCCCGCCCCTGGCGCACGGTAGAGACAAGGCTTCAAGAAGCTCACCGCGGATTACATAAAAATGGAACTATCGATAAAATTTCCAACTGGCGGCACCAATGGCCTTTGAAAACGCTTCGAAGCTAACCGAACATTTACCGACCGGATTCGCTGCCGTCGAAGAGGCGGTTGCGCGGGCCTGCAAGGAGGCCCGTCGGGACCGCGCGTCGGTGACGCTCGTCGCCGTCTCCAAGACGTTCGATGCGTTCGCGATCGAGCCGGTGATCAAGGCCGGGCAAGGTGTGTTCGGGGAGAACCGCGTTCAGGAGGCCAAGGCCAAATGGCCAGGGTTAATGTCGGCTTACCCCGGCCTCTCCCTGCACCTGATCGGCCCGTTGCAATCCAACAAGGCCAAAGAGGCGGTGGCGCTGTTCGATGCGATCCACTCGGTCGATCGCCCGAGTCTCTGCGAGGCTTTAGCGAAGGAATTGCGCTCGCAACCCCGGCACCCCCAATTGTTCGTTCAACTCAATACCGGCGAGGAGCCGCAAAAGGCAGGCATCGCGCCCTCCGAGGCCGACAGCTTCATAGAAAGTTGCCGTGAGAAATATGGCCTGACGATTTCAGGCCTGATGTGCATTCCACCGGTCGAAGAAGCGCCGGCGCCGCATTTTGCGCTGACTGCGAAGATCGCCGCGCGCAACGGCTTGACGAATCTGTCGATGGGAATGAGTGCGGATTTCGCGATCGCTATCCAGATGGGCGCGACCCATGTCCGCGTCGGATCAGCGATCTTTGGGCATCGCTAGCTAAATCCGACCGACACTTTGCCGAGCGAGCCGAAGTCGGCTGCAAATACATCGCCGGCCTGGATGGGCAAGGGCGTACAGCATGTTCCCGTGGTAACGACTTCACCTTCGCGCAGCGTGATGCCCAAAGCGCGCAGCTCGTTGACGCACCAGGTGAGTGCCGCGCGGGGATCGCCGAGCACATTCTTGCCGTGGCCGATATATTTCTCGCCACGCAATGTGACGACCGGCCGCTCTTCGACGAGATCGCGCTCACGCCAGTCCGCGCTGGTCGGGTCGCCCAGTACGAAGAGATGCGCGCAGGCATTGTCCGCGATCAGCTGGGCTTCGCCTGACCTGACGAAATCGCCGAAGCGCGAATCCGGAATTTCGATCGCTGGATGCAGCGTCGAGACGGCGCCGAGCACCTCCTGCACCGAATAGGAGTTGGCCCGTGGCGGCAGATCGCGCGCAAACCGGAAGGCGAATTCAGCCTCGCCAACGCGCATCTCGTTGCCCTTCATCGAAGCTGTGCCGCCGTCGGCGACCACGGTCTGCGTGAAGATGCGTCCGGCGAGCGGCCCGCTGACGTTGATGTGCTTTTGCCCGGCCTCGCTGGTGGCCGCGATTTTCCAGCCGAATAATTTGCCGGTCGAATGTTTTGCGAGCGCAGCCTGCACCGCATAGCCTTCAGCCCGATCCCGCGGACGGATCGCGGCGTCGAGATTCTCGAGCTTGGTGCCGGCGCGCCAGTGGTCGCTCAGCGTCTTGGCGGCGGCCGCGATCTTGTCGATGTCGAGCATCGCGCTTCCCAGGGTTTTAGCCGATGATGATCTTCGTATCGGGGCCCATTCGACGCAAGAGGTGCAGCATCGCTGCCTTCGTCATCGAGACGCATCCCGCGGTCGGCGAAAAGTTCGGGCGCGCCAGATGAAGGAATACCGCGCTGCCGCGGCCGGCAATGCGCGGCTGGCTGTTGTGATCGATCTCGACGATGAAATCGTAGAGATGATCGTCGCGCGTGAGCCGGTCGCCGCCATCCTGACGGCCGAGCTTGATCGGTCGATTATAATGACGGCTCGTCGGGTCCTCGCACCAGGCATCCTCGCGATGAATGGCGCGAACGGGCAGGAAGGTCTGCGGTCGCGGTGCGCGGTCGGCCCGCCACCACAATCGCCGCGGCCGGAAAGTCCCTTTGGGTGTCCCGCCGTCGCCCTCGTGCTTGTTGGCGATGATGCCACCCCGACCCAGCGCAACCGGAGTGACGTGGTGGCCGGCCACGAGCCATCCGCGGCAAGGGTTACCGGCCACGGCATGGACCCGAATCGCCGCCAGCGGCCTGTCGCGGCCGGTTTTTAAGTAACTATCTGAAAACCGGGAATTATCCATGAGCTCCGGGAGTCTCCTGATCGACGCACATGGGACAATTCGACCCCGCGCATTACAGGACATTCATCTAAATACACGCGAATCCTAGGATACATTGCGTTTCGGCTTGTGAATTCGTAACAGCCGCATACCTCATGACGAAAGTCTTGAAGACGCCCGTTTGACCAATACGACACGGCCCAAACCCCCTTGGGTCCGCCGATGCCTTTATAAGGACTATACCCATGGCCAATGCCCGCAAGATCCTGATCGTGGATGACGATACCGATCTGCGCGATACGCTGGTGGAGCAACTCTCGCTACACGACGAATTCGAAGCCTCCGCCGTCGACACCGGCGCCAAGGGCGCGACCGCAGCCAAAACCGACGCCCCCGACCTGGTGCTGATGGATGTCGGATTGCCCGATACCGATGGCCGCGAAGTCGTGCGCTCCCTGCGCAAGGGCGGCTTCAAGGCTCCGATCATCATGCTGACCGGACACGACACCGATTCGGATACGATTTTAGGACTTGAATCCGGCGCCAACGACTATGTGGCGAAGCCGTTCCGTTTCGCGGTGCTGCTGGCGCGTATCCGGGCGCAGCTCCGCCAGCACGAAGCCAGCGAAGATGCCGTGTTCTCGGTCGGCCCTTACAGCTTCCGTCCAGGCTCCAAGATGCTGACCGGCGCCAACGCCCGCAAGGTGCGGTTGACCGAAAAGGAAACCGCGATTCTCCGCTTCCTCTATCGCGCCGGTCAAGCGCCGGTTTCGCGAGAAACGCTGCTTCAGGAGGTCTGGGGTTACAACTCCGGCGTCACCACGCACACGCTGGAAACCCATATCTATCGTCTGCGCCAGAAGATCGAAAAAGACGCCGCCAATCCGGAGATACTGGTGACGGAGGCCGGCGGCTACAAACTGGTGCCGTGATACGGGCTTCGGAATCGGGACGCCAGATTCGTCACGCAACTGGTTTTCATGTCGATCGATGATGATGTTGCATTGCTGGAACGGGTCCCGACGCTTCGCGTGCTCGGGACCGCTTCGTTGCGCATGCTCGCGATCGGCTCCGAACAACGCAACATGCCGCGCGACTCGGTGCTGTTCCGCACGGGCGACGATGCCGATGCCGGCTTCATCGTGCAGCGCGGCGCATTTCGCATTCAGGACGGCGGCGCCGAGGTCGTGGCCGGTCCCGGTGCCTTGATCGGCGAGCTTGCATTGATCAACGCCACGCGGCGGCCTTCAACAGCAACCGCGATCGAGGACTCCTCGGTGATTCGCGTGGCGCGCAGCCTGTTTCAGCGGGTGCTGGAAAGCGATCCTGCCGCGGCACGGCGGCTGCGCGACGAGTTTGCCAAGCGCACCAGCCAGATCGCGAGCGATATTCTGATGGCAAGCGGCAAGCTCTCTACTTAGAGGGCCGAGTCCGTTGCAAACGGGCAAAGACTCAAAGTTCGAGCGTGACCGTCACTGGAACGTGGTCGGACGGCCGTTCCCAGCCGCGGGCGTCACGCGTAATCCGGAAGTCGCTGACCTTCTGTCGAAGCGCGCGTGAGACCCAGATGTGGTCGAGCCTGCGGCCGCGGTCGCCGACCGTCCAGTCCGCCGCGCGATAGCTCCACCAGGTATAGACTTTCTCCGACGGCGGAATGCGGTCGCGCGCCACGTCGATCCAGTCGCCGTGTTGCTGAGCCGCCAATAGCTTCTCGCACTCGATCGGCGTGTGCGAAACGATCTTCAATAATTGTCTATGCGACCAGACGTCGTTTTCATGAGGTGCCACATTGAGATCGCCAACCAGAATGTGATGATCCTCGCTGCGCGGATGCAGCGGCTCGCACGATTTCATCTCGTCGAGAAAGCGCAGCTTGTGCTCGAATTTCGGATTGAGCGCGGGATCGGGAATGTCGCCGCCTGCGGGTACGTAGAAATTATGCAGGACCAGCGGCCTGGAGAGCTGCGCTCCGGCGCCTAGCTCGACCGAGATGTGACGCGAATCGAGCTTGTCGCAGAAGGTCCGGATGTCGGTCTTCTCGAACGGCACCCGCGAGATGATGGCGACGCCGTGATAGCCCTTCTGGCCGTTCAGGGCGATGTGCTCGTAGCCGAGCCGCTTGAAGCGCTTGAGCGGAAAGGCATCGTCGATGCATTTGGTTTCCTGCAAGCACAGGACATCGGGCCTCACCGATTTGATGAATTTGGCGACGAGATTGATGCGCAAGCGCACCGAATTGATATTCCAGGTCGTCAGGGAAAAGCGCATGAAAACCGATGAGACGATGGCGACTAGTGGAAATCCACTCCACTAGCGAACACGCATGTCTCCAGCCTGCGATCAAGGATGATTTTGCAACTCGGCCACGGAATAGTGGATTGTTCGACTAGTGGTCGACATGCGCATCTCTCCGCCCCACTCAGCCGGGCGGAAAGGTTTTTTCCGTCATGTCGATCTTGAACATGCCCGGATCAATCTTCCTGGATGTATCGAGGTTATAGACGGCGACGGTGGTGTCGTAGCCTTGCGGATCGGTCACGGTCCATTGCTTGAGCTGGCCGTCCTTTGCGCCGACCATCAGCATCAGGCGGCTGGTGCCGGTCAGCAACTGCCGCTCCTCGATGGTGATGCTGACGAAGAGATCGTCGGCAGTCACGCTTACGACGTTGGTATCCTTCATCAGGTCGATGCGGTCCGACAGCAGGTAACGCAACGGCGTTTGCGACAGCGGATAGAGATCCTGCGTCGAAAGGCTACGGTCACGCACCGCGACCATTGATCCATCGGCGACAATGGCGATCGGGTTGGGTGAATCATATTCGAACCGCACCTTGCCGGGCTTCTGAATGAAGAACTGGCCCTTGGTCTTGCTGCCGTCGGGCCCGACTTGAACGAAGCTACCGATCAGCGTCTGAACCGACGATAGATAACTGCTGATCTTGGCGGCCTGCGCCTTCTGCTTGTCGTCGAAGGTCGCGAAAATACTCAAAGGCAGATTGCGGTGCGGATCGGGAATGAACGGAGTGGGCGGCGCCTGCATCGCGCCCGCTGCCGCCGTCCCTTTTTGCCCGTCCGGTGCGCCGTCGCGGGACTTCGGAGCAGCCTTGGGAGCGGGAATGCCCTGCGGCGGGATCGGTGCCTGCGCCAGGGCCATGGTCGAAACGGCGCCGAGATATGCCGTGACCACAAACGCGGCCGCCGTTCTCGTGAAGGCAGCGCGCTTGAAGGAAAGCGAGAATCGTGTGGCCATTCGTTTTTTCTGGTTCTCAGTCAACGCATCGTCCCATCGGTTCGCTGCTCTTTTTATCGTGCTTCGCCCCTAAGGGGCTATCGTTTTTCCGTGAAGAAAGAACCGCAATTGGTGGGGCCTTGGGGACTCATGAGGCAGCTAGTGGTCCGGCTCTAACATTCGCATCTCATCTCGGCGCATACTTTTGCGAGTGTTAGAACCAAGGACCACTTGCAAATATAGATTCTAGTAGAGTTCTAAATTTGACATTCGCTTCTACGAACTCGTGGCTAGCCGGGTAGCGAATGCCAGATCCGCTCCACGATCAAAAGCCGCCTTCCTCTTCCGGAACGAGAATTTCGCGTTTGCCAGCATGGTTGGGTTGTCCGACGATGCCCTCAAGTTCCATCCGCTCCATCAGCGATGCCGCACGATTGTAGCCAATTTGCAGCCGGCGCTGAATATAGCTGGTCGAAGCCTTGCGATCGCGTTTGACGATGGCGACGGCCTGCGAGAACAGGTCGCCGCCTCCGTCGCCGCCCATGCCGGTGGCATCGAATACCGCGCCGTCTTCCTCGGTGGGTTCCTCGGCCGTAACCGCTTCGAGGTATTCCGGCGATCCTTGCGTCTTGAGGTGACGGACCACCTTCTCGACTTCATCGTCTGACGCGAACGGCCCGTGCACGCGGCTGATGCGGCCGCCGCCCGCCATGTAAAGCATGTCGCCTTGGCCGAGCAGTTGCTCGGCGCCCATTTCGCCCAAAATGGTGCGGCTGTCGATCTTTGACGTGACCTGGAACGCGACCCGGGTCGGGAAGTTCGCCTTGATCGTGCCAGTGATGACGTCGACCGAGGGGCGTTGCGTCGCGAGGATCACATGAAGGCCCGCGGCGCGCGCCATTTGCGCAAGACGCTGTACGGCGCCTTCGATGTCTTTGCCGGCAACCATCATCAGGTCTGCCATTTCGTCGACGATGATGACAATAAAGGGCAGCGGATCGAGGTCGAGTTTCTCTTCCTCGTAGATCGCCTTGCCGGTTTCCTTGTCGAAGCCGGTGTGCACCGTGCGCGTGAGTTCTTCGCCCTTGGCCCTGGCTTCGACGAGGCGCGCATTGTAGCCGTCGATATTGCGCACGCCGAGCTTGGACATCCGCTTGTAGCGCTCCTCCATCTCGCGCACGGCCCATTTCAGCGCGACGACGGCCTTCTTGGGATCGGTCACGACGGGCGTCAGCAAATGCGGAATGCCGTCATAGACGGAGAGTTCGAGCATTTTTGGATCGACCATGATCAACCGGCACTGGTCGGGCCGCAGCCGGTAGACGAGGCTGAGAATCATGGTGTTGATTGCGACCGATTTGCCGGAGCCGGTGGTGCCGGCGATCAGCATATGCGGCGTGCGGGCAAGGTCGATGATGACGGGATCGCCGCCGATCGTCTTGCCGAGGCAGAGCGGAAGCTTTGCGACGGAATCGTTGAGTTCCTTCGCGGTGAGTAGTTCGCGCAGGTACACCTTCTCGCGGTGCGCATTCGGCAATTCGATGCCGATGGCGTTGCGGCCGGGGACGACGGCGACGCGTGCTGAGAGCGCGCTCATCGAACGTGCGATATCGTCGGCGAGCCCGATCACGCGCGAAGACTTGATGCCGGGTGCGGGCTCTAGTTCGTACAGCGTGACGACCGGGCCGGGATGGGCTTTGGCGATTTCGCCGCGAACGCCGAAGTCCCCAAGGACGCTTTCGAGCCGTCGCGAATTGGATTCCAGCTCCGCCTTGGAGAGCGGCTGGCGATCGGTAGCCTTGGGCGCGGCGAGCATCGACAGTGCCGGGAAATCCCATTTCTCGGATCGCTTCGCGGGCGATTTGACCGCAGCTTTTTTGCGAGGTGCTCGCGCGGCCGGCTCTTCCTCGTCCTCCTCCTCTTCGTACTCCTCGTCATCCTGAGGGGCGATGCTCGGAGCCGCGCGGCCGCCAAGGCCCGACTGAAGGCTTGGCTCGTGACGGTCAAAGGACGTCGCGCGCTGGTGGGACGACCCGCTTGAGACCAGCCAGCGATAGGCCGCAGCCAGGAGCCAGGCGAGGCGTGCCTTTGCGCTCATGAAGGCGTGAACGAACCGGCCAAGCGAGATCGAGCCGCCATCGTTGTCTTCCGAGAGAGGCTCATCGTCCTCCTCGATTGCAGCGAGGTCTTCGTCCCGGGGCTGCGAGCCGATGCCGCTTGCAAACAGGAATGTTGCGATCATCGCAGCGCCCAGTAAAATCCCGAGCACGAGGCTATAAACGAAGCCGGGCGGACCGAACGCGACGGCCGGCGCGCGCACCAGCGCGTCGCCGACGACGCCGCCGAGTCCGGTCGGTAGCGGCCACGCGCCGCCATGCGGCCAACAGCTGGCAAATCCTGCAGCCAGAACGGTGCACAACATCCAGCAGCCGAGCCGCAGGGCTTCGCGGTCGAAGTTGCGATGGGTCAGCATGCGCCAGCCCCAGATGGCGACGGGCAGGATCAGCATGATCGCGCCGAGGCCGAGAATTTGCATCAGAAGATCGGCGCTGATGGCGCCGGTATAGCCTGCAATATTGTGAATCGGGCGCGAAGTGGCGTGACTGAAGCTTGGATCCTGCACCGACCAGGTTGCGAGCGCGGCGGCCGCGCCGCCCGCCAGCGCCAGCAAGCCGAGGCCCGAGAGTTCGCGCAGGCGGCGCATGAGTGCCTCGCGGATCGCGGCCGGTAACTGGCTCACCAAGGGAATGACGCGTTCGATTGTCGCCATGCTCATCAACCCAGAATTTGAACCAGCCGGTGCAACGCCTCGGCCGTCGTTTCGCTGTCTGCGACCAGCGCGAGACGAATGAAGCCCGCGCCGGGATTGCTGCCGTCCGGCTGCTGTCTCGCGAGGTAGCTGCCCGGGATCACGCGGACGCCAGCGTCCCGGTAGAGGGTAACAGTCGTCGCTTCGTCGCCGCCATGTGCCGAAACATCGAGCCAGACACAGAAGCCGCCGGCGGGGCGCCGATAGCCGTAACGGTTGCCGAGGATCTGGTCGGCGAGATCGAATTTGGTCCGGTAGAGCCTGCGATTTTCTTCGACATGCGCTTCGTCGTTATAGGCGGCGACGGCGACATGCTGGACCGGCACCGGTACCTGAGGCGCGGCAACGTTGCGCAATTCATGGAAGGCACTGAGAAAGCGTTTGTCGCCGGCGGCAAAGCCGATGCGCATGCCTGGCAGATTTGAACGCTTCGACAGCGATTGAAACGCCACCACGTTGGCGAAGTCGCCGCCGGCGCATTCAAGCATGCTGCCGGGCGGCTGTTGCGTGTAGATTTCCGAATAGCATTCGTCGCTGAAAATCATGAAGCCGTAGCGATCGGCGAGTCTCTTCAGGCGGACAAAATAATCGGGGGAAGCGACGGAGCCCTGCGGGTTGGCGGGCGAGGCGATGTACATCGCCACCGTTCGCGCCAGCGTCGCCTCGTCGAGCGTGTCGAGGTCGGGCAAGAATCCGTTCGCGACCGTGGCCGGCAGATAGATCGGCTCGCAGCCGGCGGCGCGCGCGCCGGCGCCATAGGCCGGATAGAACGGATTGGGCATCAGAATGGCCGGCTTACCCTTGCGTTGGTCCGCCAAGCGAGCAGCCGCCAGTGCCGCGAGAAAAAGTCCTTCGCGGCTGCCGCTCAGCACCAAAATCTCGGTCTCAGGGTCGAGAGGGCGCGGCAGGCTGAACCGCCGGGAAAGCCAGGCGGATGCGGCGCGCCGAAACGGCTCGATACCCTTGGCGATCGGATAGCGCCCGAAGTCGGCAATGTGCTCAGCCAGGACCGGGCCTACGAAGGCGGGCACCGGGTGCTGCGGTTCCCCTAAAGACAGCGTTATCAGTGGCTTGGCGGGCTGGTAGGGGGCCAGCAATTCGGCAACCCGCAGGAAGGGCGATCGCTCGCTTGCCTCGTTTCCACCGCCTTGGGGCGCGCGAGATGATGCGGTCATGGCCATACTTGTCGCGCCAGCACTCTTTCAGGCCACGGGTCGCCTGTGGGGACCGGTGGGAGACGGATCAAACCACCATAGATACGGCGAGGTTAAGACGCGATTAACCATCGGCGCCGGCATCGAAATCGGCTTGCTGGCCGGCAGAAAAAAAGGGCCCCAGCTTGCGCTGGAGCCCCTCAACGGTCTGAGCATTGCCGGGTATGTGCTCAAACCGTAGTTCTGGGCACGCTCTTGGAAGAGAGTGCCCCGGGAGAACTCACATGTTGTAGGCGCGCTCGGTATGGTCGGTGAGGTCGAGGCCCTCACGCTCGCTTTCGACATTGGCGCGCAGGCCGACGATGACATCGACGACCTTGTAGAGAATCGCCGAACCGACGCCCGACCACACCAGCGTGGTGCAGACGCCCCAGAGCTGGGAGGTCATCTGCGCGCCGAACTCGTAATCGGCGATCTTGCCGGTGACGTAATCCATGATGCCGGTGCCGCCAAGCGCCGGATTGACGAGGATTCCGGTACCGAGCGCGCCAATGATTCCGCCAACGCAGTGGACGCCGAACACGTCGAGCGAGTCGTCGTAGCCGAGCGCGTTTTTGACCGCGGTCACGAAGAACAGGCAGACCACGCCGACGATGAGGCCAAGCACGATCGCGCCCATCGGACCCGCATAGCCTGCCGCGGGCGTCACCGCGACAAGACCGGCAACTGCGCCCGAAATGACACCGAGCACGGAAGGATGGCCCTTGAGCATCCACTCGCAGAACATCCACGACAACGCCGCGGCTGCGGTCGCGACGAAGGAGTTCGTCATGGCAAGCGCGGCGCCGCCGGTCGCCTCAAGATTGGAGCCGGCATTGAAGCCGAACCAGCCAACCCAGAGCAGCGAAGCGCCGACCATGGACATGGTCAGCGAGTGAGGCGCCATCAGGTCCTTGCCGTAGCCGATGCGCTTGCCGACAATCAGAGCGCCAACGAGACCGGCGATGCCGGCGTTGATGTGCACGACGGTGCCGCCTGCGAAGTCGATCGCCCCCTTTTTATAAATCCAGCCGGCGTCGGCCGAGACCTCGGCAAGCTTGGCCTTTGCAGCCGCGACCTGCGCCGCATCGCTACCCGCAGCTGCAATCGCCTTGACCGCATCCGAGATCGCATCCGGGCCGGCCCAGTACCAGACCATGTGGGCGATCGGGAAATAGATCAGCGTGACCCAGAGCGGAATGAACAGCGCGACCGCGGCGAACTTCATGCGTTCGGCGAAGGCGCCGACAATCAGCGCAGGCGTGATGGCCGCAAAGGTCATCTGGAAACAGACGTAGACGAGCTCGGAAATATTGGCGTCGACGCTGAAGGTCGCGGCCTTGGAATCCGGCGTTACGCCCGACAGGAAGACTTTCGAGAGGCCGCCAAGGAAATCGTTGCCGCCCGTAAAGGCGAGGCTGTAACCGTAAAGCGCCCAAAGGATGGTGACGATGCAGACGGTGTAAAACACCTGCATCAAGACCGAGAGCATGTTCTTGGAGCGAACGAGGCCGCCATAGAACAGAGCGAGGCCCGGTATCGTCATCAACAATACAAGCACCGTCGAGGTCAGCATCCAGGCGTTGTCGCCCTTGTTGATCGTCGGCTCGGCATAGGCAGCGTTCGCGGCAAGCAGGCCGACGGCCAACGCCGCCAATCCCGTGCTGTAGGGACGCTTGAACGTCATTTCATTTTACTCCTGATTGGAAAAAAGGTGAGGGCGCTAGAGCGCCGCGGCATCCGCCTCGCCGGTCCGGATCCGAACTGCGTTTTCGAGGTTGATGACGAAGATCTTGCCGTCTCCGATCTGGCCGGTCTTGGCGGCCTGCGTGATGGCTTCAATGGTTTTGTCGACCTGGTCGGAGGCGATCGCGACCTCGATCTTGATCTTTGGCAGGAAGCTCACCGCATATTCGGCGCCGCGATAGATTTCCGTGTGACCCTTCTGCCGGCCATATCCCTTGACCTCGGTGACCGTCAGGCCGTGAACGCCGATGGCGGTCAAGGCGTCGCGAACCTCTTCGAGCTTGAATGGCTTGATGATCGCCATAACGATTTTCATGGGTCTCAATTCCCCCGCTTGGACTCGGCATGGAAGACCGAGCGATCTCGACTGAAATTCACCACGCAGAGAAGACCACGACGCGGGCACAGCCTGAGCCGGTAGAATCAAATGCCGTGCCAGTTCCGCCGGCTACTGAAACAATCTCTTAACGCCGCGCTTTTTGCTGCCGATGCCGCAGGCGCAAGAAGATGGCGCAGAGTTCAGCCCAAACGCTAGGCACTTAAGCTTACGAATTGGGCATGGGGACGAGAGCTGGGTCGGTCTTGCCCAGCAGGCGGGCAGCAAAAAGGTATTTAGATAGAGGTATGGATGGCGGAGGCAATTGAACGCCATTCATGCCCGCGAGACAGGCGCGCCGGACCGGTGCCGAGCCACGGTCGCCGCCGGCGAACAAGTGAGTAGCCGAACGCGACCCGGAGAATCGAGATGAGGGTGGGCGCCGCGAGGCTCTGCGCCATCGTCGGGACGTCGTCATTTTTGTTTGTTGACCCCAGCGCCGTTGCCCGGGTGCGATGGAAGCCGCGCGCCCAGTTAAAGCGCGTCGCTGTCGGTCTCGCCGGTCCGTATCCGCAACGCGTGATCGATCGGCGTCACGAAGATCTTGCCGTCGCCGATCTGTCCGGTACGTGCGCTCGAGGTGATTACCTCGACTGCCTTGTCGGCGATATCGGTGGAGACTGCGATCTCAATCCGCAGCTTCGGCAGAAAATTCACGACATATTCCGCGCCGCGATAGATTTCCGTGTGGCCCTTCTGACGGCCGTAACCCTTGACCTCGGTGACGGTCATGCCGTGTACGCCAATGGCGGTCAGCGCCTGCCGGACTTCGTCCAGCTTGAAGGGTTTGATAATGGCGACAACGAGCTTCATGTTCAGGCCTTCATTTCGCGGATTGCGAAGGTCAGTTAAACTGTGAGGGAGCGGCGCCCCTCTACCCCAGCCCACAATAGATGGCCGAACCACCTAAAAACAATTGCGAAATTGCCGCTTCAGTCGATAGTTCCACCAGTGGAGTGGATTTGACATTCGCTACCCGCCCAGCCGCGGGCTCGTTTACGCAAATCCAAAAACTCCACGAGCGGCACCGACGTCGTCTGCCAAGGTCGGTCCATTGGCCGCGAGAACACCTTATTTTTTGACTTTTTGTGAGGGGAAGAATGTCAAATCGATCCTGGTTCTACGCTGACCGTGGCCAGCAACAGGGGCCTTTTCCAGATGCTCAACTCCGCGCCCTCGTCGCCCGGGGCGCCATCCGCGCCGATACACTGGTCTGGACCGAAGGTATGAGCGGCTGGCAAAGGGCCGCCGATATTCCGGGTCTCGTTTCTCCTGCGGCGGGGCCGCCTGCGATGCCGGGCAGAACGCCGGCGACGGCCAGCGGGAGCGGCGGGGGCAGTGGAGCGCTGTCGATCGATTTCGAAATCCTGGACGTCGTCGTCCGGTTTTTGTTGTTTGTCGTCGGGGCGATCTTCATCGTTCCGCTGCCGTGGGTACTTGTCAGCAATCTGAAATGGATCACCGCCCGTACCCACGTGCCGGGGCGGCCCGAGCTCGGCTTCACGGGCGAGCCGATGACCGTCCTTTGGTATTATCTTGGTGCGGTCGCCGCCGTCATTGTTCTCAACATTATCGGCGGGCGGATCGCCCACCTGGCCTCGTTCCTCATCGAAGTGGGACTGGGTTGGGCCGCCCTTCGCTGGTTCGTTGCCAACCTTTCGTCGGGCGGTCAGCCGTTGGGACTGAGTTTCTCTGGCCCGTACTGGACTTATCTGGGCTGGAATTTGCTCGGAGCGCTGTCGACCATCACCATCGTTGGCTGGGCGTGGGTGTACACCGCGCAGACGCGCTGGATCTACCGCAACATCGAAGGCACGCGGCGCGAGATCGTCTTCAAGGCCACGGGCCTGGAATGTCTCTGGCGCGCCATCGTCTGCATCATCGGATGCGCTTTCATCATCCCGATTCCATGGGTGGCGCGCTGGATGGGGGGCTGGCTCGCCTCGCAAACCGTGCTGGTCGAGCGGGACGCTTACGCCGAGGCCTGAGGAGGGATTTCCTTGCGTTCGCGCAGCGAACCTTCCTGAGCAACCGACGCCACCAGTGTGCCGTCCTGCGTGAAGATCTCGCCGCGGGTCAGGCCGCGTCCGCCGATAGCGCTCGGCGAATCCTGGGAGTAGAGCAGCCACTCGTCGGCGCGAAACGGCCGGTGAAACCACATCGCGTGATCGAGGCTCGCTGCCATCATGCGTTTGTCAAACAGCGTGCGGCCATAGCGAGCCATCGCCGCGTCAAGCAGTGAGAAATCCGAGGCGTAGGCGAGCGCGCACATATGCAGCGCCGGGTCGTCGGGCAGCTTGGCAGCCGTTCGAATCCAGACATGGATGCGCCCATCCTCGATCTTCTGGCCGAAATAGCGGCCAAGTTCGACCGGCCGCAGTTCGATCGGCCGATCGGATTCATAATAGCGGCGGATGAATTCCGGCATGTCGCGGAACATCGGCTGCTTGGCCATCTCCTCGGCGGTGAGTTTGTCCGGCGGCGGCACGTCCGGCATTTTGTCCTGATGGTCGAAAATCGTGGGCTCCTCGACGTGAAAGGACACCATGATGGAAAAGATCGCGTGACCGTGCTGGATCGCGGTGACCCGCCGCGTCGAATAGCTCTTGCCGTCACGCAGCCGCTCGACTTCATAAATGATCGGGATCTGCGGATCGCCCGGCAAGATGAAATAACAGTGCAGTGAGTGCGGCAGCCTGCCTTCGACCGTGCGGCAGGCCGCAACCATGGCCTGTCCGATCACTTGTCCGCCGAAAACCCGCTGCCAGCTGGTTTTCGGGCTTTTGCCGCGAAACATGTTCACCTCGATCGGCTCGAGATCGAGGATTGAGATCAAGTCGATCAGGCTCTTGGACATCGATCAGGGCTTTCGCAGCGTCGTTCCGTGATGACAGTTGGGGCTTGTTTCGCCTATCTGTGTTGCCCAGCTATATCCGAGGCGCAATAGTGAGTAACCGTAGTTTAGTGCAGCTAATTTGAAGTTCCTATCAGTGTTGCGGTAAGTTCGTTATAGGAACTTCAAATTCAAGGCTGCTCGACAATCAATGAGTTGCCAGAGCTCCTTTGATTCCCAGGTTCGCATCAGAGGTTGCCGCGATATCATGCGAACTTTGGAATCGGAGCTCTAGTATGTCGCTTCAGCGAGGCATTGTCATCGGCGGCGGCGCGTTCGCTGGACTGGCGCTGGCGCTCGCTCTGCGTCAGGGCCTTGGGCCGGACCTTCCGATTATCGTTGCCGACCCGGCTCTCGATATCAGACCGAGCCGCGATCCGCGCGCCACGGCCATCGTCGCGGCCTGTCGCCGGTTGTTCGAGACGATTGGCGTTTGGAGCGATGTCGCCGACGACGCACAGCCGATCCTCGACATGGTGGTCACCGATTCGAAATTGGAGGACGCCACACGGCCGACCTTCCTGACGTTTTCCGGAGATGTCGAACCGGGCGAACCCTTCGCGCACATGGTCGAGAACCGCTACTTGATCGACGCGCTGGTCCAGCATGCGGCCGCGCAAGGGATCGATCTTCGCGGGCTTGCCGTCTCCGATTTTGCCGCCCGTAGCGATGGCATCGCGGTGACGCTGTCGGATGGCAGCGTCGTCGAAGCGAGTCTGCTTGTCGCCGCCGACGGAGCGCGTTCGAAACTGCGTGAGCGCGCCGGCATCGCTACCCATGGCTGGGAGTACGATCAATCCGGCATCGTGGTTACGGTTGGTCACGAGCGCGATCACCAGGGCCGCGCCGAAGAGCATTTCCTCCCCGCGGGGCCCTTCGCGATTCTGCCGCTTTCCGGAAAGCGCTCCTCGCTGGTCTGGACCGAGAAGCGCAACGAGGCGGCGCGGATCGTGGCGCTTGGGGACGACGAGTTTCACGGCGAGCTTGAGCGACGGTTTGGCTTGCATCTCGGCGAAGTGAAGGCGCTCGACAAGCCTCGCGCCTTTCCGCTCGGCTATTTCGTGGCGCGCTCCTTTATCGGCGAACGCCTGGCGCTCGTTGGCGATGCCGCGCATGTCATTCACCCGATTGCGGGCCAGGGCCTCAATATGGGTCTGAAGGATGTCGCCGCGCTTGCCGAAGTGATCGTCGATGCGGCAAGGCTTGGCATCGACCCCGGCCAGGCCGACGTGCTCGAGCGCTATCAGCGCTGGCGGCGGTTCGACACCATGGCGATGGGTTTCGCGACCAACTCGCTCAACTTCCTGTTCTCCAATGAGTTGACGCTGCTGCGCACGGTGCGCGATATCGGCCTCGGTCTGGTCGATCGCGCGCCGCCGCTGAAGGGCCTGTTCATTCGCCAGGCCGCCGGGCTCGTAGGCGAGGTTCCGCGGCTTCTCAAGGGCGAAGCGCTTTAGCGACGTCTAGCGCTTCTCGTCGGCGTTGATGAACGTGGCCAGCGTGTCGACCATCGTGGTGTCAAGCGCGCGATCCGACTGGCTGTAAGCAGCCATATTGTCGGCATCGTCGGTGACGTCGATCAGAACATGGTTCATGTCCGGCACCCACAACGTTTTTGCCAGTGGCGAGGCCGCGGAGAGTGCTGCGAAATCCAATCGCGCTACCTGCAAGTCACGACCGCCGCCGACGATCAGGATCGGCTTGTTGATTGATTTTAGCGGGTCGATCGGGTCGGTGATGAAGGCCGAGGCCAGGCTCGGCTGCATCGAAGGCGCAATCGCGAAGCCTCGCGGCGGCGGATCGACGATCTGTCCGGCCATGATATTGTCGATGGCTTTGAGGATCGGCTCGAGAACGTCAGGCGGAATTTGTCTGCGCTCAAGCTGCGCCTTCAACAGATCGCCCTGACGGCGCGCCGCGGTCACGAGCAGCACCAGGCGGTCGACCGGCACCTGTCGCGCGGCGAGGATCGCCACCAGGCCGCCTTCTGAATGCCCGATCACAATCACGCGGGAGAATTTTCTGCTCTCGCGCAAGTAATTCACCAGCGATGCTGCGTCATCGACATAGTCTTTGAAGCGAAAGTCTTCCGGACGTCCAAATTCCGGCTTCCAACCGCCGGCTCCGCGCTTGTCATAGCGAAGCGTTGCGATCTTTCGCTCCGCCAGTTGCTCGGCGAGTTTCTTCAAAGTCGCAGGTTTGGCCTGAGGCCCGTTACCATCGTGATCCGTCGATCCGGAGCCCGCGATCAACAGCGCCACGGGTGGACGTTCGAAATCCGCCGGCGCGGTCAGAACCGCGTCAAGATTGCCGACGCGGATCTGCGTCTCGGCCGCCGATGCATCCCTGACCGCTGCACAAAGGCCGAGGAGGGCGACTGCGGCGATAAGCCTGGGCGCCAGCATGACTAGTCTATTTTCCTTGCTTCTTCCGGCAGCATGATCGGAATGCCGTCGCGGATCGGATAAGCGAGCTTCGCCGTGCGCGAGACCAGTTCCTGCCGGGCCGCGTCGTATTCGAGCGGACCCTTGGTCATCGGGCAGACCAGAATTTCCAGCAGTTTGGGGTCGACGGTGCCTTCGGGACGTTCGGGCAAGGCGTTCATGCTGCGGTCTCCGGTGCAGAGCTGACAGGAATTTCAAAATGCCCGCGCCGGCGAATGCGGGAATCGGATCATTCCAGATTGCGCTCCTGTATCATATTCGGGCAGAAAATGCCGCAATGCCGGGCGCGCGCGAGGGCATTTTTCGGCTTTGCGAAAGCGGTAAAGGAAATTCGAAAAGAACGGATCAATTGCAACGGTAACTGCTAGGCGAATTCCAATATTTTTTGGGTAAAACCGCAGGAGTCCAAGATCAGCAATCCAGGTGGGGCAAGGATCGAAATGTTTGTAAATCGACGCAGCACCGAACGGCGTGCGTGCCGGAGTTTCGCCAAAATCCAGTTTGGAACGGGTACGTTGCCGCGTGACTGTACCATCACCGACATTTCATCGGGTGGTGTGAAGGTTATTGCCGAGCATCTCGAAGTGCCCTCCGAGTTCACCATCATCATGTCGGAAGGCCGGCCGCGGCAATGCCGGCTGGCATGGCGAATCGGCTACGAGTTCGGCGCCCAATTCCTCGATTGAGAGTGACCCGATTCCGCAGTTCGCCCGGCTAGGCGGGACAACGCCGCCTTTCGCGGGCGTCGTGCCCGCCGGCTTAACCGGAACTTAGGGTTAAGCCGCATACATTCCTGAAGCGAATACCGCCTGTTTGACGTTCCTGCATTCCCGGCCGCGATGCCTGGACCAGAAATTTCGAATGGGAAGAGTTCAGGCTTCAGAGTTTCAGGAATGTATCCGTTACTGCCCCGGCCGCACGGCCCTGCGAGACTTCGTGCCGTGACAGCGCTGTCGGCCGTTCTGCTTCTGGGGCTTTGCGGCTGCCAGACCGACGGACTACCGGACATCACGGGATCGCTCGGTGACAAAGCCGAGAAAACGTCTCCCGCCCAAAGCCTGGAATTCTACCGCGATCGCTATCGCTCCAATCCCAATGATATCGATGCTGCATTGAAATACGGAAAGGCGCTGCGCGCCTCGGGCCAGCGGTCTCAGGCGGTAGCCATGCTGGAGCAGGCCATGATCGCTCATCCCGGCGACAAGGCTTTGATGGCCGGCTATGGCCGGGCGCTCGCCGACAACGGCAACTTTCAGCAGGCTCTCGAAGTTCTCGGCCGCGCTCATTCGCCTGAAGATCCCGATTGGCGAATCCTGTCCGCGCAGGGCACGATCCTCGACCAGCTCGGCCGCGGCGAAGAAGCACGGCAATATTATGCCAGCGCGTTACGCATCGTACCGGATGAACCGTCGGTGTTGTCCAACCTTGCGCTTTCCTTCGTGCTCTCGAAGGATCTCGCCAAGGCGGAAGAAACGCTGCGCCGCGCCAATAGCCGCGGCGATGCCGATCCGCGGGTCAGGCTGAACCTCGCCTTGGTGGTGGGACTGCGCGGAAACATGGCCGAGGCCGAAAGCCTCGCCAAGGAAGGCCGGCCTCCGGAGGAGGCGGCCGCCAATGTCACGTACTTGAAGCGGATGCTCGCCAAGCAGGCCGCCGCGAAGCCCGGACCCGGCGGTACTGCGCGAACGGACTAGAGCTTCGATTGCAGAGTTCGCAAGCTATTGCGGCGAGGATGCGAACTTCTGAAAGTCAGGGGCGCCGGCAAACTTACAGATTCCAGCGGCGTTTTTCTGTTTGAAGTTCCTGAACCGAGTTTAGCTTGTTGGAGCAGAAACTTCAAACAGGCGTCACTAGCCTTTGGCGCGCAGCTTCTTGATCAGCGGAGAAAACAGCGAGCCCTTGGGCTGCTTCGGTTCGCCACGGCCGGTGAGCTGATTGGCGAGCTGCACGAACGTCTTGCTGATGCGATGACGGGCGGAGACTTCGGCGATCATCTGGCCGTTATTGGCGGCGGTGCCGAACATTTTCGGATCGAACGGAATCGAGGCGAGTGGCGGGCCTTCGATCGCTTTGGCGAATTCGCGCGGGCTGATTTCCGGCCGTTTCGACATGCCGACCTGGTTGAGACAATAGAGCGGGGACCGGTCGTTGGGTCGCGCCGCCTTGAGCATGGTCAGCATGTTCTTGGCGTTGCGCAGATTGGCGAGGTCGGGCTCGGCAACGATCAGGATATCGTCAGCTCCGACCAGCGCGCGCCGCGTCCATCCCGACCACTGATGGGGGATATCGAGGACGATCACCGGCGTGGTCAGACGCAAGGTGTCGAAAATCGCGTCAAAAGCGTCGGCGCCGAAATCATAGACGCGGTCGAGAGCAGCCGGCGCGGCCAACAGGTTCAGATGGTCGTGGCATTTCGCCATCAGGCGCTCGATGAAGGCGCTGTCGGGCCGTTCGTTGGCAAACACCGCATTGGCGATGCCCTGCAACGGATCCTTGTTGAAGTCGAGGCTCGCAGTGCCAAACGCCATGTCGAGATCGATGACCACCGAATCCAGCGCGAGGTCCCGCGCAATCGCCCATGCCAAATTGTGGGCGACGGTCGAGGCGCCGACGCCGCCTTTGGCGCCGACGACTGCGATGATGCGTCCGACAGCGACCGCTTCGGATGCCGAGAACAAGCCGCAGATGGCGCGGACGACGTCGAGCGTAACGACCGGTCCGATGACATAGTCGCTTACGCCGCGGCGTACCAGTTCGCGATAGGGCGCGGTATCGTCTTCGCTACCGATCACGACCACGCGCGTTCCGGCGTCACACACGGTTGCGAGTTCGTCGAGACCAACCAGAATGTCTTCGCCTTTCTTGGTCTCCAGAATGATGACGTTCGGCGTCGGGATGCTGTGATAGGTATCGATCGCGGTTGCCATGCCGCCCATCTTGATCGTGAGATGTGCCTTGGCCAGGCGGCGGTCGAGACCGGCCGACTGCACCGCATCGGCCGTCGCCGTGCTTTCGCAAAAAGCCTGCACCGACACGCGCGGAGCGGGCGCGATATAGTCATCGCTCAGCGGGGGCAGAGCATCGAGATCGTCTGAACTGTTGCGTGAGTAAATCATTTGCCGGTATCGCTGAGTTTGGCCTTGTCGGCTTCGGGGTAAATGGTCGTGGTGGCCGTGCCCTTGCGATATTTGTCAAAAGCTTCGCTACGGCGCGCGGTGTAGGTCGGTGTTTCGCTCTGCGGCTGCACCAGATCCGAGGGGTTTGCCACCATCGCCGCCATGTTGCGTTGATAGGCACAGCCGAAGTTGTAGTAGGACTTGTTCTCGAAATAGGTCGGATCCTTGATCGAAGGTCCGAGATCCTCTGGCCACACGCCGCAAGGGCCCGCGACCGCCGTCATTCTTGGATAGGTCAAGCGAACGGTCGCAAGCGTCCGCGAATCGTACGGGGTGTAGTGACGCAGCTTGATTCCGTCGTGCGGCACGCCACTGGCTTCCAGCAGCGCCCTTGCTTCGTGAGCTGCGCTTTCGGCAGCCCTCGCATTCGACGTATTGGCCGGCACATCCACGATGATGGCGCCGGTGCCTTCGCTCACCCAGGTTTGCGCCAGTCCTGCAACGTCCGCGCGCTGGGCGGTTGATAATCCGCCGCGCGCGTGGCCGACAAACAAAACAATGGAGCGGTCGGCCTCCTGGATCGCGATAGGATGCCGCAGGCGATAATCTTCCGGAACGTGGGCCGGCGTCGCGACGCTGCCGGTGGTCTCGGTGCATGCTCCGAGCACGACCGAAAGCCCCAGCATCGCGCCGATGAAGCGCAGAGTCCGATAGCGGTTGAGCGAAGTCTTGTTCGTCATCGTGCTGTCCCCCGACATGCTGTTTCAGTCGATGATGAAGCCGAAATTGGCCTGGTGGTTTGCGACCGGTTCCACCCGCGCTGGAATGCCGTAGATGCGATTCATCTGCGCGAACAAGGCCGATTGGGCATCCGACGACGGCGCGAAGCCATCATCCGGACGCGACAGTTCCTTCTGCGCCACCGCGCGGACCACATAGGGCGTCACGATGACCATCAGCTCGGTCTGGTTGTTGACGTAATCCTGGCTGCGGAACAACTGCCCGAGCACGGGAATCTGGTCGACGCCCGGCATGCCGTTGACGGCTTGCTTGGTCTCTTCCTGAATGAGACCGGCCATCGCCAGCGACCCGCCGGAGGGAATTTCGAGCGTGGTCTCGGCGCGGCGGGTTTTAATCGAGGGAACGCTGATCCCGCTGATGCTGACCGAATTGTCGTTCGACGGTTCGGAGACTTCCGTCATCACCCGCAGGCTGATCTTGCCTTCAGTCAGCACCACCGGCGTGAAGTTCAGCGAGATGCCGAATTTCTTGAAGGCGATCGACGGGGCGCACTGTCCGACCGAGCTGCCGCCCGGATTGGTCTGACAGGTAACGCCGGTCGGGAAGGGAAACTCACCGCCGACGATGAAGGTTGCGGATTCGCCAGAGATGGCGGTCAGATTGGGTTCGGCGAGCGTGCGAATGACGCCGGCGCTTTCCATCGCGCGAAGGGTCGCCGTCACGGTCGGCAAGCCAGCCTTATTGACGGCCGAGGCGACCAGCGAGTTGGCGGTCAGCGGCGCCCCGTTCGCAGTGAACGGATTGGCGTTGTTGAAATTGACCACCGCCGTGCCGTAATTCATGTTGGCGCTGAGATCGATGCCGAGCTGCTTGATGATGTTGCGCTGAACTTCCGCAACGGACACCTTCAGCATCACCTGATCGCGGCCGCGAACCACGATCGAGTTGACGACCTTTTCCGGGCCGCCCACCAGACGCGCGACGACGTCGCCGGCCTGCTGCGCTTCGATCGGGCTGCCTACTGATCCCGTCAGCATCACGCCTTCGCCAAGGCCCTCGGCCTGGATAGCCGCACCCGGCAAAAGCTGCTTCAGAGCGGCGCGAACGCCATTGAGGTCGCGCTTGATTGCAATGTCATAGGCGGCGATCTGCTGACCGTCCGCATCGAAGAAGACGACATTCGTCTGGCCGATGCCGGCGCCGATGATGTAGGCGCGCTGCGGCGACCGGATGACGGCGTTTGCGATCTTCGGGTCGGCCACCAGCACGTCCTTGACGTCGCGGGGCAGGTCGAGGATCGCCGATTTGCCGATGCCGAGCGAAAGGAAGCGGACTTTCGGCGAAACAGCTGGAATGCCGGAAGTGGTCGCCGGCACTGTTTCAGTCTCGGCCGCCGCGACGGGGGCAAGAGCGGGAAGCAGTGCGAGTGTGGCCGCCGAAAGCGACAAGGCGCCGACGAGTAAGGTACGCATGGACAGTCGGCTTCCCCTGAGAGCCATATTCTTCTTCCTTCTGGTCATGTAGCGGCCTTCTGGTCACTTCGCAGCCGGCGCGCCCTGATGGGTGACGCCGTAACGGACCACGTTGATGCCGGGACGCCGGCCTTGTTCGTTGGCGCTGACCGCAACCTGGTTGACGTCAGCAATGCTGCGCAGTGACAGCGATAGCGTCCCCGCCTGCCGTGCGGCGGCGAGCACTTCTGTCTGCTCCGGCTTTAGTTCGAGCGTAACCGTTCGGCCGAGAACGGTGGTGGCGCCTTCCTTCTCTTTGGGCGCCTGATCGATCGCGAGGACGCGAATATTGGCCAGCAGGATCTCGGCTTGAATGACCTCGGGCGCGGCCGGATTTGTCTGGTCCTTCATACGCCGCGTCAAAAGAACGTCGACGCGGTCGTTGGGCAGAATGAAGCCGCCGGCGCCGGTCTCCGCGGAGATTTCGGTCGATACGGCGCGAGACCCGCTCGGCAGGATCGCGGCCATGAAGCCGGAGCCATCAGGCTTCACGAGCTTCGCTTCCCGGATCGGTTCGCCAGCAACAAAGGGGGAGCGCGCGATCGACCCTGCGACCTGATTGGTGGCTTCCGGGCGATCGTTGCGGCGAATGAAGTTGCTGCTCGTCGTGGAAGCTGGCCAAGTCTGCCAGATCATGTCGTTGGCCGTCAGCATCTGGCCAAGACCGATGTCGGCTTTCGCTACGAGGATGTCGACCGTCTTGATCTGGACGGCGGCCTCGACGGAAGCAGGCGGCTTGCTGTCGGTCCCGCTGGCAAGATAAGCGGCGACGCCGCCGGCACTGAGAGCGATAGCCAGAACGATAATGCGGGCGATGTTCATACGCGGGTTCTACTGTTACGCAAAAAGCTACTGAACGAGGCCGAAGCCTCTGCTTCAGTGATCACTAAGCGGTAAAGGTATAAGCGACCTTGAGACCCGACCCCTTCCCGCCGGCCAGTTGGCCGATTTAGCGCGCATGGTGAACGCAAGGTTATCGTCTACGGTGGCGCCGCGGAGCGCGTCGGCATGACCGTTTCAGGCGGCCGATTTGCTGGATGAAGGCGGTCGGCGTACGGCCGAACCCGATCCATCGTAAATTGGATCGCGGCGGCGATTACGTTTCGCTCACCATGCGGACAGAAGTGGAGAGCGCACCTTGCGGCAACCCCTCACGGCGATGCGATCCGGAGCATTTCAGCCACCACCGCGCGCTGCTGGGCCTGAGGCAAGGACCCGTCCGAAAGGGCAAAGCCGAGATAAGCCCAATAAAGGATTTGCGCCCGTGCGCGGGCGACGTTTCGTGAAATCCCGGAGTTGAGCAAGAGGCGCTCGACATAGGCCAAACGTCGCCTGTCGATCGCATGCACGGCGGCCTTTGCCGCCGGACTAACGACCGCCCAGCGGCGCACCGCGTTTTCAAGCGCCCGTCTCTCGCCGAATGCCCGATGCAGCAGCAGCTGCAACGCATTGTCCGTGCCGGCAGCGGACTCGACATCGTCGATAATTCGTTCGGCAGCGATCTCGCGCCAATATTTGAGGATTTCCGCGTGGAAAGCTTCGACATCGGCGAAGTGCCAGTAAAAGCTGCCGCGCGAAACGCCCATGGCTTTTGCCAATGGCTCGGCCTTGAGCGCCATGAAGCCGTCCTGGGCCAGCGCCTTGAGCCCCTGATTGAGCCAGTCCCTGGCAGAGAGTTGGTCGGTCATGGCTCGTTCCCGCAGGCACCATACACTACTGTATTGACAACGCCAGTGGCTTGGTTCAACTTCCATACACTAGTGTATGGAAAACGGTATACGGAGAAGTCCGATGCGAGATATGCTCCTCTGGGCCGCAGGGATCGCTGCGATCGTGGTCGCCGTGCTTCATGGCGTTCTCGGTGAGACGAAAGTGTTTTCCCGGGCGACCATCGAGCCGCCACGGCTTCGCACCCTGATCCGGATCTGCTGGCAGATCGGCACCGTTGGATGGATCTGCGGCGGCATCCTTCTCTTGGCTGCGCCCTCCATTGCCTCGGTCTCCGCCCGGCACTGGATCGTCGCTACGGTGTGCGCGATGTACTGCTTCGGGATGGTCGGCAATTTCTGGGTGTTCCGCGGCCGTCATTTCGGCTGGGCCGCGCTGGGCGCCGTCGTCGTGATGGCGGCCATTGGCTACTAGTAGCCGGGTTCTGACACTCGGATACTGCTTCGGGGCACCAAAGAACTCGCCGCAACACTGAAAGCAACGTCAGTGTCGCCGCGGTAGCTGTTCACCGCGCCGTGAAAGCGCCCGCCAGTTGACTTATTCCGCTGGCTGGCGCCCCTTCCGCGCGGCTGACGCCCGCCTGGTAGCGTGGATCTGACATTCGCAAAGGGGCCGACTCCGCGGGGGGTGCGAATGCCGCAATCGGATCGCCAGTTTAAAATTCCTCTAAGATCAATGCGTTTCACCCTGCCAGCCTTGACCTCTGCGCCAGCGGTTGGAAATACAGACCATGACCGCCACCGAACAAAATAATGCGGCGCTGCCTATACGACTTGGTCTGGCCAGACGCGGCTATTCCGGCGTGATCCAGCACCTTGATACCAAGGAGGTGGATTCCTCGCTGTCGGCGCTCGAACTGGAAAGCCGGCTGATCGAGCTGGGCTTCGTCGAGGGAGCGAGGGTCGAGGTACTCCACGAGGGCATTATCGGCCGTGATCCGATCGCCGTTCGTATCGAGAACGTCACGATCGCAGTGCGCCGGCGCGAGGCAATGGCCGTCGTAGTTATCTGATGGGTGCGGCGAATTTGAAATTCCTGTTGGTCGGCCGCCAACTCGTCACAGGAACTTCAATTCGAAAGCCGTACCAGACTTAATAAGTTTCCAAAGCTCCTTTGATTCCGAGGTTCGCATCAGAGGTTGCCGAGATCGCTTGCGAACTTCGGAATCAAAGCTTTGGACTGTACGGCTTCATGGAAGCTCCGTTAATGCATCTCGCTTTGGTGGGCACGCCTAACAGCGGCAAGACGTCGCTGTTCAACGCGCTGACCGGCAGCCGGCAAAAGGTCGCGAACTATCCCGGCGTCACTGTCGAGCGCAAGGAAGGCTTCTTCGTTACTCCGCTCGGTCGGCAGGCGTCGCTCGTCGATCTTCCCGGCACCTATTCGTTGCGTGGCCGCAGCCCCGATGAGGAAATCACCCGGGATTTCGTGCTGGGCCTCGCCGCCGGCGAAAAACCCCCGGATCTGGTCCTCTGCGTCGCGGATTCCACCAATCTGCGGCTGACCATCCGTCTGCTGCTTGAACTCAAGCAGACCGGCCGGCCGTTGATGTTGGTACTCAACATGTTCGATATCGCGACAAGGCGCGGCGTGACCGTCGACGCCACGCGCATGGCCGAGATGTTGGGCGTCCCGGTGGTGACTTCGATTGCGGTCCGCAAGAGCGGCCTCGCAGAGCTGTTGCGCAAAACCGATGAAGTCGCGATGCAGGCAGCAACGCCGACGCGCGAAAATCACTGGAAGCCGCTATCGGTGGCCGAGCTGCGCGCCACCCAGCGCGAGGCGGATCGGATTATCGGCGCGACTGTCAGCCTTCCTACCCGACCCGACACGTGGTCGACCCGTATCGACGCCGTGGTGCTGCACCCGGTCGGCGGGCTTCTCATCCTGTGTCTTGTGCTGTTCGTGATGTTCCAGGCGGTGTTCGCCTGGGCTCAGCCGCTGATGGAGCTTTTGTCGGACGCGTTTTCGGGGCTCGGTCAGTTCGTGCACGACACGCTGCCCGCCGGGCTGTTGCAAAGTTTCCTGCAGAACGGCGCGATATCCGGCGTCGGCAGCGTCATCGTCTTCCTGCCCCAGATCATCATCATATTCCTGTTCATCCTGTTGCTCGAAGACTTCGGCTATATGGCACGCGCGGCGTTCCTGATGGACCGCATCATGGGCGGCGCCGGGCTGCACGGCCGCGCATTCATTCCGCTGCTCTCAAGTTTTGCGTGTGCCATCCCCGGCATCATGGCAACGCGTGTCATCGACAACCGCCGCGACCGTCTGACGACAATCCTGATAGCGCCGCTGATGACCTGCTCGGCGCGAATTCCCGTCTATACCTTGATCATCTCGGCATTCATTCCCGATGAGCAGGTATGGGGTTGGATCAACCTCAGGGGTCTCGTGATGTTCGGCCTCTATGCGGCCGGCATCGGCAGTGCGTTGCTCGTCTCCTTTCTGATCAAGTTTTTCATGCTGCGCGATTATACGCCCGCGCCCTTCATGCTGGAATTGCCCGACTATAAATTGCCGCGCTTGAAAAGCATCGCGATCGGCATCTACACGCGGGTGAAGATATTCTTGCAACGCGCCGGCACCACGATTTTTTCGATGATGGTGTTGATCTGGTTCCTGGCGTCGTTTCCTCAGCCGCCCGCCGGCGCCGAGGGCCCGGCCATCAACTACAGCCTGGCCGCGATGATCGGTCACGCGCTGGCACCGCTGTTTGCGCCGCTCGGCTTCAATTGGCAGATCGTGGTTGCGCTGATCCCGGGCATGGCTGCGCGCGAAGTCGCCGTTGCGGCGCTTGGCACGGTCTACGCCATCGAAGGCGGCAAGGAAGCTGCT
Source organism: uncultured Alphaproteobacteria bacterium (assembly GCA_963824305.1). Lineage (GTDB taxonomy): Bacteria > Pseudomonadota > Alphaproteobacteria > Rhizobiales > Xanthobacteraceae > Bradyrhizobium. The sequence continues at coordinate 827,179 of CAWGOW010000005.1, read as the reverse complement.
GACCAGATCGGGCAGGTGCTGGCCACGAAATGGAGTCTCGCCACCGCTCTATCGCTGCTCGCCTGGTACATCTTTGCTCCGCAATGCGCCTCGACGCTGGCGGTGATCCGGCGCGAGACCGGTGGCACGAAATGGATGGTGATAACTTTTCTTTATATGTTCGTGCTGGCCTATGCGGCGAGCCTCGTCACCTACTCGATCGCCGTTGCGCTCGGCGCCGGTTAGAGCGTTTCGAGCGAAGCATGCCCTCGGACTTGATCGGCGGGTGGATACCCGTTTGCGTGAAGAAAGCGCGTCAAAAAAATCTGCAGCCCGATTTTGATCCGATCAAAACCGAATGGCTCCAGCGTGTTCTTCGTTCGCGCTATTGCAGGCCGGTGTCGTTGCTGGTGCGCTTCTTGGCGAGATCCATTTCGGTCACCGCGACCAGGATTTCCGCGCGCGTCTTGAGATCGGGCGCTTCCAGCATCGCCTGCTTTTCCGGTGCCCCATAGGGCGACATCATCGCAAGCGCGTTGACCAGCGCTTCGTTGGGCGCGTTTTCGATGCCTTCCCAGTCGACCTTGAGGTTGTTGGCATCGAGAAATTCCGTCAACGCTTTCAGGAGAGCCTCGCGATCGACAGCCTCTTCGCCCTTGCGCGCGGTGAAGTCGTCGAGATACGGAAAGTAGTCGACCTTGCATTGCCGGTATTGCGTCAGCGCGGCTTTCTCTTCGACCACCTTGAAGCGGGCAACGCCGGTGAGTTCGAGGACGTAGCGGCCGTCGCCGGACTCGGCGAGCTGGGTGATGCGGCCGACGCAGCCGACACGAAACAGCTTCGGATGAGCTTCGTCCGGTGAGTGCGAAACATCCGGCTGGATCATTCCAATGAGCCGATGGCCGTCACGGAACGCATCGTCGACCATGGCGAGGTAACGCGGCTCGAAAATATTGAGCGGCATCTGTCCGCGCGGCAACAGCAACGCGCCGGGCAGCGGAAATACCGGAATGATCTCGGGAAGGTCTCTAGGTCCGCGATATTCGGCATTGATCGGCATTACGGTCACCCGCCCTATCGTGCCTCTAGTGTGGCAGTTCAAAAGTCCGCATCACTATTGCCGCGAGGTCCTTGATGCGGACTTTGAACCCAAGCCCCGCTGGATCAACAAATTAGCTAGCGCCCTGCCGGTGCCGAAATTCGCAAACGTGCGCTCCGCAAAATGATACGAACGTCGGAAGCCGGACACTAGTCACCTAACGCTATCGCGCGACCCAAGCTCACGCCTGACGCTACGAAAACAGGATCGTCGACAGCCGTTTCCTACCCTCGACCGTTGCTTCCTCGGTGGCGCCCCACGCGTCGAAGAACTGTACCAGTTGCTTGCGGGCGCCGTCATCGTTCCACTTGCGGTCACGCTTGACGATTTCGAGCAGCTGTTGGGTCGCTTCAGCGCGGTTGCCGGCGGCGTTGAGCGCGGTCGCCAGATCGAACCGCGCCTGATGATCGAGCGGGTTTGCGGCGACTTTCTGTTCGAGTTCGGTCACCGGGCCCAGCGACTGCGCCTGTTCGGCCAGATCGATCGCGGCCTGCACGGCCTTCACCGCGGCATCGCCGCGCTTGGATTCAGGCACCATCGCCAGCGTCTTTTTGGCCTGATCGATCGCCCCGGTCGTGGCGTAACATTTCGCCAATCCCGCCATCGCGGCAATGTTGGTGGCATCCGCCGAGAGCACCTCGGCATAGATCGAGGCCGCGGTCGTCGCATCGCCCTCGGCGAGGAGCGTCTCGGCTTCCTTGATCACTTCGGCAATATTCGGCTCGCCAGGCATGCCCGCCGTCAGCTTGTTGACGAAGGCGGTCACCTGGCTCTCCGGCAGCGCGCCCATAAAGCCATCGGCCGGCTGGCCGTTGACGAAGGCGATCACGGCCGGGATCGATTGGATTCCCATCTGGCCGGGGACTGCCGGATGCTCGTCGATATTCATCTTGACGAGTTTGACCTTGCCGTTGGAGGCACGGACGACCTTTTCGAGAATCGGGGTGAGCTGACGGCACGGACCGCACCACGGCGCCCAGAAGTCGATCAGCACCGGCTGTCGCTTGGACTCTTCGATGACGTCCTTGACGAAGCTCTGGGTGGTTGTCTCTTTGATCAGGTCGGGCGCGGCCTGCGGCGCGGCGCCATTGCCCTCTAATATCGTCACGGCAATCCTCGTTTGGTGTCGGCCAGATTTTGCGTGGCCGCCTGTTTAGCACGGCCTTGCTTGGCGGTTCAGCTGTTCTGACCACCAGATGGCGGCTGGGGCGGAAATTTCAATCGGTTTTCGCCGGATTTGGCCCGGTGGAGTAGGTGGGAGCGGCGGATTCCAGGGGCATCGGAGATCGGCTGGATCGCAAATTTCGCGTCGTGGGCGCATTTCGATTGCGACGCTGCCTGCCGAGACGAACTCTTGGAGACGTAGGGGAGCCGGTTCAGGAATGGCTCGAATCCTTACGCCAATCGATGGCGCCGGGTGCGGTCAAGTTCCCGATTGAGATCGGTTCGGGGGCTTGTTAGGCCGATTTTGAGCATATTTCGCCAGATTGGCCACAAGTTCGGGCCATTACGCCTTTTTGATCGGCCATTGCTGGCTGTTGCATTCGCAGTCCGCATTTGGCATAGGTCTGCGGTCGCCGCCAGCAATCAGGCGACAATCCCAAGGATGCGGGTGTAGCTCAGGGGTAGAGCACGACCTTGCCAAGGTCGGGGTCGAGGGTTCGAATCCCTTCGCCCGCTCCAATTTTCTCAACCGAGAATGAGAAAACGGGAGTGGCCCATCCGGGCCAGCTCCCAACACGTGCGCTCGATTTATGCGTGGTGCATGAAACGCGCGTTTGTCGCGTCACCGTCTCTACCTGCACTATTTCGCCTCCGGGCCGATGCCCAACTTCCGATCCGCGCGTGCGATGGACGCAACGCCTGACGGTCCGCATCCGCGCTTTTTGGCTACTTTGCGGCAGCGAGCAGAGAATTTTTTCAGTTGCACGCCCAAAGCGAAAATCCGTCTCACTTCTCTCCGACGGACGATGTGGTAGGATTTTTGGCCTCGCGAAGAATTCGCCAGCTTTAGGCACATCAAAAACAACACCGCAGCCGCGTTGCTGCTGAGGGAGAGACGCGATGAAGTCGACGTTCCATCGATCCGTTCTTGCGCTCGCTACCATCGTTGCCGTTGCGGCGACCGGTCCGGCTGCCGCGCAAGACAAGGCGTTAAAGAAATACGAATCTGGCAAGAAGGAATTCTGGACTCATCCGCCGGATGACTGGTTCCTTGGTGACGAGACCGAAGCTCAGAAGGGCCTGGCGCCGCCGTCGGGACCGCCGACCGGTGCTTCCGACGCCGAGCTCGCCTCGCTGATCAAGAAGATCAAGCTGCCCGAAGGCTTCAAGATCGATGTCTACGCCTCGGGCGTGCTTGCCGCGCGGCAGATGGCCTGGGGCGACAAGGGCACGCTGTTCGTCGGCTCGTTCGGTCTCGGCAATGTCTATGCGATCAAGGACGTCAGCGGGAAGAAAGAGGTCAAGACCATCCTCAAGGGGCTGAACATGCCCACCGGCCTCGCGTTCCGCGACGGCGCGCTCTACGTCATCGCGGTCGACAAGCTGATCCGGTACGACAATGCCGAAGCCAATCTCGACAATCTCGGTCAGGGCAAGGTCGTTTATGACGACATGCCGTCTTATGCGGCGCATGGCTGGAAATATCTCGCCGCCGACAAGGACGGCTGGTTTTATATTCCGTTCGGACCGCCCTTCAACATCGGCATTCCGCCGACCAGCGTCTCGCAGGTTCGCCGCGTCGATCCCAAGACCGGCAATGCGGAAATTGTCGCGCTCGGCGTCCGCAACAGCGTCGGCGGCGATGTCGATCCGCGCACCGGTAAATACTGGTTCACCGAGAACGCGCGCGACTGGATCAGCGACGACATGCCGAGCGACAAACTCAACATGGTCTCAAAACTCGGCGAGCATTTCGGCTATCCGTATTGCCATCAGGGCGACACGCCGGATGACAAATTCGCGATGGGACATAAGTGCTCGGAGTTCACGCCGCCGGTGCTCAATCTCGGCGCGCACGTGGCCCCGCTCGGCATGAAGTTCTACACCGGCGATCAATTCCCGCCGGAGTACAAGAACTCGATCTTGATCGCCGAGCACGGCTCGTGGAATCGGCACAAATATCAGGGTGCGCGGATCGTTCGTGTCACTGCCGATCCGGACGGAAAGAACGCCAAGGAGACCGTGTTTGCCTCGGGCTGGATCGAAGGCGACCAGGGTTATCTTGGCCGTCCCGACGACATCATCCTCGACAAGGATGGATCGATCCTGGTTGCTGACGACTGGGCCGGCGCGATCTATCGCATCAGCTATCAGAAGTAAGGTCGAAAACCGAAAAGCTGCGGCCGCCCGGCGAGGGGCGGTCGCAGCTTTGCTTTCGTACCCGGAGCGAATATCTGGAGTAAAGCATGGGGATGCCGGTCCTGCGCCGTAAATTCCTTCGAAGTCTCCTCTGCGCGACGACGATGTCGGTTGCGATGACGACAACATCGCTCGCCGCCGATCTCGAGGCCGGCAAGAAAAAGGCCGAGCTCTGCGCGGGCTGCCACGGCGACAACGGAGTTTCGCAAACCGAAAATATTCCTTCACTCGCAGGACAGCCCGATCAGTTCGTCCAGTGGCAACTGGTGTTCTTCCGCAGTGGCTCGCGTAAGAATGAGCAGATGCAGCCCATCGTCGAACAGATCGACAACGAGGATATCCGCAATCTCGGCGCCTATTTCGCCTCGCTCACGCCGCCGAAAGCGGCTGCACCGGACGACAATCCCGATCTGTCGCAGAAGGGGGCGCAAGCGGCCGTCGGCCGGCGCTGTGCCTCCTGCCATACCGACAGCTTCGCGGGCACCAAGGCGGTGGCGCGCATTGCCGGTCAGCGCGAGGAATATCTCGTCAAGGCGCTGCATGATTACAAATCGGGCGTGCGATCCGGTGGCGGCATGGCAGCGATGGCCGACGTCGCCTATCCCTTAAGCGAAGAAGAGATCACGGCGCTCGCGCATTATCTGGCGCATCTATAGCCGTCATCCCGGCCAAGCGCGCGTAAGCAAGCGCGAGCCGGGATCAATACCGCGGAATCTAGAAGACGGGCCTGGCCGATCTTGACAAGCCTTCGTCATTGTAAGGCTGGTGGTTATGGGGCCCTGCTTTTGCAGGAACGACGACAATAAGAGCCAACAGTGATCAGCCCCGCTGGTTCTCGTACGCCTTCAGATGCGTGTAGGCGATCTTGAGCTTCGGCACCGGCACTTTCGCGGCATCGCCACGCGCAATCAGATCGCCGATCACGTGATCGGCTTCGACCTTCGCGCCCGCTTTGATATCGCGGAACATCGAGGCGGTGAGTTGCGAACCCTCCGCGGTCAGCATGCCCCTTGCCCTCTCGGAGAAGGGACCCGTCGGCGCGTGGCCTTCGGCTGAGGCAATCGCGCTGCATTCATCGAGAATGCCGAGGATGAAATCCTTGCCGCCGGGTGCCGCGAGAATGTCGCCGACCGGCGCGCGCATCGCGCAAGTGGAAGCGGCAAGCGAGGCGAGAAACACCCACTTCTCCCACATATCCTGGATCACCTGTCGGCTCGCCGTCGCGCCGAACTTGCCGGCCGACATGGCCTCGGTAATAGCCTGTACGCGGTCCGAAATCTTGCCGTCGCGTTCGCCGAATCCAAGCGACTGCATCGGCGTGAGTTGGACGATCTCGCGCCGTTCGTTGAGCGTGACTGCGATCGCGCATTGCCCGCCGAGCGTTGCATTCTTTCCAAACCGCTGGTCCAGAATGTCCAGGTGCCGCATGCCGTTTAGCAGCGGAAGAATGGCGGTGTTCGGCCCGACGGCCGGCGCAAACGACTTGATTGCATCTTCGAGATCGAACGATTTGCAGCTCAACAGCACGAGGTCAAAGGCCTTGTCGAGCTTGTCGGCTTGCACGGATGGCGGCGCCGTCAGTGTCACGTCGCCATTGGGGCTCTTGATGACGAGACCGGCGGATGCGAGTTCAGCCGCGCGCCTGGGGCGGACCAGAAACGTCACGTCACGACCGGCCTGCAGCAGGCGGCCGCCGAAATATCCGCCGATCGCGCCAGCGCCGACCACGAGAATTCGCATGGGTTGTTACCTCTGTTGTCAATTAGTAGCGAATAGGGAGCAGCGAACAGGAAGGGAAGCCCAGCTATCGCATTCCCTCCATTCGCTATTGCCGTTCGCCGCTCACCACTTTTCGCCGAACGGCCGAATCTCGAGCTCAAACGTCCAGGCGCTGCGCGGCTGCAGATAGAGCTGCCAATAGGAGGCGGCGACGGACGCCGGCGGCATCAATAAATCCGGATTGTCGAGCGCTTCCTTGCCCCAGAGTTGTTCGCGCCGCTCGCGCACCCACGCAGTATCGACGCCGGAGTTGATGATCAGATGGGCGACATGGATATTTTTGGGGCCGAGTTCGCGCGCCATCGATTGGGCCACGGCGCGAAGTCCGAATTTGGCGCTGGCAAAGGCTGCAAAGCCGCTGCCTCCGCGCAATGAGGCGGTCGCTCCGGTAAAGAAGATGTTGCCTTGGCCGCGCGCCAGCATCAGCCGGGCCGACTCGCGGGCGGCCAGGAAACCAGCCCAGCAAGCCATCTCCCACACCTTGCGGAATACACGGTCGGTGGTCTCCAGTATCGGGAAGTTGACGTTGGCGCCGACGTTGAAAATGGTGACTTCGAGCGGTGCATGCTTGTCGGCATCGTTCAGGAAGGCAGTAACTTCGTCCTCCTTTCGCGCATCCAGCGCACGCGCCACGATCGATCCGCCCGCGGCAGCGATCTCTTCCACCAGCGGCTCAAGCTTGGCGCCGTCGCGCCGTCCGGCGAAGACGGTGAATCCTTCCGAGGCAAATTTCTTGGCGATCTCGGCGCCGATATAATCGCCGGCGCCGATCACGGCCACGGTGGCGTTGCGTCGTTGCATGGTCATTCTCTTTCCCCTCGTCCTGAGGAGCCGCGTCTCGAAGGGCGAGGCCGTGGTCGGGCCTCATGGTTCGAGACGGCGCTGTTGCGCCTCCTCACCATGAGGTGCATCACTTCCCCAGCACCATGTCCTCGACGTCGCGCAGCTGTTCCTTGCCGAAGAACATTTCGTTGCCGACGAAGAATGTCGGCGAGCCGAAGGCGCCGCGCTCGACCGCTCCCTGGGTGTTTTCGATCAGCTTTGCTTTCACATCGGCCTCGCCTGCTCGCGCAAACAGCCGTTTTGCATCGAGCCCGGACGCCGTCAGCGCCCCCAACGCGACTTCCGGGTCGTCCATTTTCTTTGGCTCTACCCACATGTGATGGAAGGCGGCATCGATGTATTTCTCAAACACGCCCTCCATCTGCGCAGCGACCGCCGCCCGCATCAGATTGAGCGTGTTGACGGGGAAGAACGGATTCTGGGTGTAGGGCCTGACCTTGAAGCGCTTCAGGAATCGTTCGGTTTCGATGGCGTGGAATTCGCGCTTGTTCTTGATGCCGGCCAGCGTCTCGACCGGGGACTTGTTGTTGGTGGCCTTGAAAACGCCCCCAAGCAGGATCGGCACATATTCGAACTTCACGCCGATGCGCTTTTCGATTGCCGGGATAGCCTCATGGCTGAGGAACGCGTTGGGGCTGCCGAAATCGAACATGAACTGCGGAGCGGGGACGTTCATCGCGGCCTCCTTGGTGGAGAATTGGACCACCAGGCGATTTCATTGTTTGCCTATTGTGGCGCAACGCAAGCGTCGCGTCCACAAGGTTCAATGACGATCGTCATACTTTGACGAATGGACGGTCATGCGGATGTTCTCGATCGCCGAAGGCGAGGGAGACGATATGGTCGCGGACATCGTCCGGCCAGTCGGCGATCAGTTCGCCAAACCGGCGGCGATCGTCGGCAAACAAGGCACGCGAGACTTCCTCGAAGCCTTTGAAATTGCCGGCCATCGCCGACATGAAATGATAGGCTGCGTCCCTCGCGGCACGACGACGGTCGCGATCGCCGTTTGTTCGGCGCGCGTCTTCGACCAGTTTTCGCAAAACCACTGACGCCCCGCCGGGCTGGCCGGCAAGCCAGTCCCAGTGCCGCGGCAGCAGCGTCACTTCGCGGGCCACGACGCCAAGCTTCGGCCGGCCCCGGCCGCGCGGCTCCGACGAGGGCTGCACGGCCGCCGCCGCCGTCGGTGAGGTCGGAAGCGGCAAGCGCGCGATAACGTCCTCGTCCGTTCCGCGCAGGTCGAGGTCAACTGACTTTCCGCTGGTGTCGTCGAAGATAAGGATCGGCTGGTGACTCGCAGGCTTGGTCAATTTCTTGACCGCCAACGCGACATCGGCCAGCGAGCCCGAGGCCAACCGCTTGAGCCCAATGAAAGCGGTGAAATGTCCGGCGGGGGTCATCGGCGTCATCCTTATTACAGTCACCTTTTTATACCCGGGTAAATTACCTTGTCAATATCGCCCGGGTAAAATTATCGAGTCGTCCGGCAATCGCCATTTGCGTCCTCCGCTGCTACGCAGTGAGCTCTCAAACACTGGAAGTACGGGATCGCGCGATGCTGATCGTTCATCACCTCAACAATTCCCGTTCCCAGCGCGTGTTGTGGCTACTGGAGGAATTGGGCGTCGCTTACGACATCGTGCGCTATCAACGTCAGCCGGATATGCGCGCGCCGGCTGAACTGCGGGCGATTCATCCGCTCGGAAAATCGCCCGTCATTACCGACAACGGCAATACCATCGCCGAATCCGGCGCGATCGTCGAATATCTTGTCGCCACCTATGGCCAGGGCCGGCTGATCCCGCCGCCGAATACGCCGGAACGGCTGCGCTACACCTATTGGCTGCACTATGCTGAAGGCTCGGCGATGCCGCCGCTGCTGATGAAGCTTCTTTTCACGCTGATGCCGAAGCGGGCGCCGGCGTTGCTTCGTCCCCTGGTGCGCAAGGTCTCCAATCAGGCGCTGTTGGGTCTGGTCAATCCGCAGCTCAAGCAGCACATGGCTTTCTGGGAAGGCGAACTGTCAAAGACCGAGTGGTTCGCCGGCGAAGCATTCACTGCCGCAGACATCCAGATGAGCTTTCCGCTCGAGGCGGCCGCGGCGCGCGGCGGCCTTGAACACGGACATCCCAAGGCGATGGCATTTTTGGATCGCATTCATGCGCGACCTGCCTACCAGCGTGCCCTGGAAAAAGGCGGGCCTTACACGGTCGGGCGCTGAACCAGTGTCGATGATGCGGACTTCAGAACCGCCACGCCAGCTATTCCCCGGCAGCCTCGGCGCCGCGGGTTCGCGGATCTGGCGCGCCAAGTAATCCTGTCGGCGTCACCGCGATCGAGTTCGCCGACGTCTGTCCCATCGGCTCGACAATACGATGGCCTTTGGCCTTGAGCGCCTCAAGCGTGCTATCTGCAAAACCGCGTTCGACCCGCACCTCGTCCGGAAGCCATTGATGGTGCAGCCGCGGCGCGGCAACAGCGGCAGCCACATCCATGTGGTAGTCGACGACGTTCACGATCACTTGCAGCACGGTGGAAATGATGCGGCTGCCGCCGGGGGAACCCGTCACCAGCACCGGCTTGCCGTCTTTCAAGATGATGGTCGGCGACATCGAGGAGAGGGGTCGCTTGCCGGGGCCTGGCAAGTTGGCGTCGAACCCGACGAGGCCGTAGGCATTGGCCGCGCCAGGCGCTGCGGTGAAGTCGTCGAGCTCGTTGTTGAGCAAAACGCCGGTGCCTTCGGCGACCAGACCAACGCCATAACTGAAATTCAGCGTGTAGGTGTTGCTGACGGCATTACCGAAACTGTCGACCACGGAAAAGTGCGTGGTGTTGCTGCCCTCGCGTAACGGAGCGCCAGCTACCGCATCCACCCACGGCGTCGCGCGGTCGAGGTCGATGCTCGCGCGCTGTTTGGCGGCATATTCCTTCGTGACGAGGGTTGCGACAGGCGCGCTGACGAATGCCGGATCGCCGAGGTAATGCGCGCGGTCGGCGTAAGCGCGCTTCATCGCCTCGATCAGAACATGCAGCGAAGCTGCCGAACCTTGCTTCATCTCGGCTAGCGGAAAACTCTCGAGAATGTTGAGCGCCTCGACCAGTCCCACGCCGCCCGAAGAAGGCAGCGGCATCGAAACGATATCGTAGCCGCGATAGGTGCCGCGAACCGGCGTGCGGATCACCGGCTGGTAGGCCTTTAGATCGTCAACGGTTAAGATGCCGCCAGCGTCCTGAACGGCTTTTGCGAGTTTACCGCCGACCGGTCCTTCGTAGAAACCGCGTGGACCAAGTGCTGCGATCGCCGCCAGTGTGCCGGCAAGGTCGCTCTGCACCAGCAAGTCACCCTCGCGCAGCGATGTGCCGTCGGGGCGGGAAAAGATTTTCGCCGACGAAGGCCAGCGCGCCAGACGCCGGTGCCAATCAGGCAGTGTATCGGCGCCGTCATCGGCGAGGACAACGCCGTTGCGCGCCAGATCGACGGCGGGCTGGATCAATTCCGCCAGCGTGAATTTTCCGGAGCCGTATTTTTCGAGCGCCAGCGCAAGTCCCGCCGGCGTGCCGGGAACGCCGATCCCGAGCGCGGAATCACGCGACCTGGCATTGTCCGGCTTGCCATCTGCCCCAAGGAATATTGTCGGCGTGGTCGCGGCCGGTGCCGTCTCACGGTAGTCGATCGCAACGTCTTCGTGCCGGTCCGCCGAGTGGATCACCATGAAGCCGCCGCCGCCGATATTACCGGCGCGCGGATAGGTCACGGCCATCGCAAAGCCGGTGGCGACCGCCGCATCGACCGCATTGCCGCCGCGCTTCAAGACCTCGGTACCGATGCGTGCCGCAATTTTCTCCTGCGCCACCACCATGCCGTGTTCGGCGGAAATGGAATGCACGGTATCGGCGGCGGGCGGCGTGTAGAAACCCCGGCGCTGCTCCTGAGCGTCGGCGAAGCCACCTGGCAAGGAGCCACCTAGCAAAACAACGATGAGAGATGCCGTGAGGCTCCCGCGCCATGATGCCTTGAGCGGTCTCATCGATATTTCCTTGCCAGCCGCCACAACGTGAGGCCCAACCCTGCCATGATGCTATATGACGTCTGTCGATGCAGATGCGCTAGTGGTCCGATTCTGACATTCGCTTGACGAGTGCGGCCGGGCAGGTGGGATAGGGATTTTGGCATGGACGTGATCACCCCGGAGGCTTTGGGCACGGAAATCGCACCAACATACCCGCGCCGGGCCGCCGTCATCAGCTGGATTTTCTTCGATTGGGCGGCGCAGCCTTACTTTACGTTGATCACGACCTTTATCTTCGCGCCCTATTTCGCAAGCTTCGTCGCGCCGGATCCGGCCACTGGGCAGGCCCTGTGGGGATTTGCCACTGCCGCGGCCGGATTGATGATCGCGCTGATGTCGCCAGTGCTGGGGGCAATTGCGGATGCCAGTGGCCGCCGCAAGCCGTGGATCGCCGGATTTGGCGCACTGCTGGTGATCGGCTCCTGCCTGATGTGGATCGGCAAGCCCGGAGACACCAGCATCATCCCGCCGTTGCTGCTGGCGTATTCGGTGGCGAGCGTCGGTGTCGAATTCGCCACCGTTTTCAACAACGCAATGATGCCGACGCTCGTGCCGCCGGACAGGATTGGGCGGCTGTCCGGGACTGGCTGGGCCACCGGATATATTGGCGGCATCCTCAGTCTGATTTTGGTGCTCGGCTTTCTTGCCGCCAATCCGGACACCGGTCGCACGCTGTTTGGCCTCACACCGCTGTTCGGCCTCGATCCGATTACGCATCAGGGGGATCGCATCACAGGTCCCTTGACCGGGATCTGGTTCGTCATCTTCGTGCTGCCGATGTTCCTGCTGACGCCGGACTATCCAGCGCGGCTACCGCTGCGCGCGGCGCTGCGCAGTGGATTGATTGGGCTGAAACGGACGCTCGGTGAACTGCCGAAACAGAAATCGATGGCGGCCTTTCTGCTCGCCAATATGGTCTACACCGACGGGCTGGTGTCATTGTTCGCGTTCGGTGGAATCTATGCCGCCGGAACCTTCGGCTGGAACACGATTCAGATCGGGACCTTCGGCATCATCCTTGCCATCGCCGGCACGCTCGGCGCGTGGCTCGGCGGCAAGCTCGACGATTCTCTCGGGTCAAAGCGGGTCATTGTCGCCAGCATGCTGATCTTGCTGCTGGCGATTTGCGCAATCCTGTTGGTCGACAAGAACTCGATCCTGTTCGTCGCGGTCACGCCGCCGGTGTCGGGCGGTGGCTTGTTCGCCGCGCCGGCGGAGCGGGCTTATCTCGCGCTGGGTTGCTTGATCGGGGCCGCGGGCGGCCCATTGCAGGCGGCCTCACGCACGTTGCTCATTCAGCTGGCACCGAAAGACCGCATCGCGCAATATTTCGGCCTGTTTACGCTGACGGGAAAGCTGACTTCGTTCGTCGGTCCGCTGCTGATCGGTGTCGTGACGGCCGTAACTCATAGCCAGAAGGCCGGCATGGCGATGCTCGTATTGTTCTTTGTCGCGGGGCTGGCGCTGCTGACCCTGGTCAATGACGAAAGTGGCGCACGCCGGTAAACACCATTGCGATGCCGTGAGCATCGGCGGCTTCGATCACTTCATTGTCGCGTACCGAGCCGCCCGGCTGAATCACCGCCGTGGCGCCGGCTTCGATACAGGCGAGCATGCCGTCGGCGAACGGGAAGAACGCATCCGATGCGACAACCGAGCCTTTGGTGAGCGGCGCCGGCAGCTTCAATTCGCGCGCAGCGTCCTCCGCCTTGCGCGCGGCAATACGTGCGGAATCCACCCGGCTCATCTGGCCCGCGCCGATGCCGACGGTCGTCAAATCCTTCGCGTAAACGATGGTGTTGGATTTGACATGCTTGGCGACACGGAACGCGAATTTGAGATCACGCATCTCGGCCTCGGTCGGCGCGCGTTTGGTCGCAACCTTCAACGCCATATCGTCGACCACTGCGTTGTCGCGGCTTTGCACCAACAGGCCGCCGGCCACCGTTTTAGCGGTCAGACCCGCGGCGCGGGGATCAGGGAGTCCGCCGGCCAGCAATAGCCGCAAATTCTTCCTGGCAGCCACGATCGCGATCGCATCCAGCGTGGCGTCGGGCGCGATGATTACCTCGGTGAAAATTTCGGTGATCGCACGCGCGGCTTCCGCATCCAGCGTTCGGTTCAGTGCAACGATTCCGCCAAAGGCAGAAGTGGAATCGCACGCCAGCGCCTTGCGATAGGCGCTGACGAGATCGGCGCCCTCTGCGACGCCGCATGGATTGGCATGCTTGACGATCACGCAGGCCGCGGTGCGCGCCGCATCGAATTCGGCGATGCATTCATAGGCTGCATCAGTGTCGTTGATATTGTTGTAAGACAGCTCCTTGCCCTGAAGCTGGCGCGCAGTCGCGACACCGGGACGCCTGTCGGGCGTACGGTAGAATGCGGCGGTCTGGTGCGGATTTTCGCCATAGCGCAGCGACTGGATCAAGTGTCCGCCGAATGCGCGGAAATCCGGCGCTTCGGTCTGGAGTTCGCCGGCGAACCAGTTCGAGATCGCCGCGTCATAGGCCGCAGTGCGCGCATAGGCCTTGGCGGCAAGGCGCCGGCGCAGGTGCAGCGTGGTCGCGCCTTTGTTAGCCTTGAGTTCGTCGAGAACGGCTTGATAGTCGCCGGTATCGACCACGACGGCGACGTCGTCATGATTCTTGGCCGCCGCGCGGATCATGGCCGGGCCGCCAATGTCGATATTCTCGATGCAGGTTTCGAAATCGGCGCCTTTGTCGACAGTCGCCTCGAACGGATAGAGATTGACGACGAGGAGGTCGATCTGGGCGATGCCGTGCGTCTTCATCGCGCTGACGTGATCGGTTTTGCCGCGGATCGCGAGCAGTCCGCCATGGACCTTTGGATGCAGGGTCTTGACCCGCCCGTCCATCATCTCGGGAAAACCGGTCAGTTCCGAAACGTCTTTGACCTTCAGCCCGGCTTCCGCGATCGCCTTGGCCGTGCCACCGGTCGAAATAAGCTCGAACTCCGTGAAGAGCGAGCGCCCGGGCAAATTCGATCAGTCCAGACTTGTCGGAAACCGACAGAAGCGCGCGGGTGACGTGACGAAGTTGATCGGTCATGCCTTTTCATCCCAACTGAATTAATCGCCGGGTAGCACGGTTTGGCCAGCCTTGAAACCGTAGCCTTGGATATTGGCCACAAATATCAGAGCGGCAGTTCCGGTTCGCGGCGGGCGCTACGTCGCGCGACCGTCGCCGAGGGCGAAGACGTCGAGCGCGCGAAACTCCAGCGCACCGAGGGTGCGTGATGGGAGTCCTGCCGGATCACGATCTGGGAGGTGCGCCGCGGCCCATCACTGCCGGCCAGGAACACGCTGTCTTCGAGTTCGACCCGGTCGTCGAGCGCTTCGAAGGTCCAGACATCGCGGTTGGGCAATACCAGCATGACGCCCCTGGCGTCGCTGAGACGGTTTGCCTTCACCGCAGGGTGCAGATGAAACCGCAGCGCATAGTCGGTGTCGCGGCTCTTGGATCGTCCTTCGGATGCCAGCGCCACCGTGTCTTCACCGTCAAGCCGTGTGCCATCCGGCGACAGCATCAGTACCCGGCGATGGATCACGCCAAACCGGTTGACGTAGCCGTCGTGCGACGTGGTCAGCAGCGTGCCGTTGGCGACGGCTTCGCGATGGCTTTCGACCACCACGGGTCCGCTGACGATGGGCGCACCCTGCAGGAGCCGTTTCATCGCGGAGAATTCCACGAACTGGCAGGATGAAGCGTCGTGGTAAGTCAGCGTCGAATGCGCTGACGTACCCCGGGCGAAGCTGCGCCAGTTGTCGCGACCGGTCGACGGCATGCCGCAATTGACGACGATCCGGCTTGTTCCCGAGGACAATTCGAAAGAGAGGCAACCGGCATGGGCATCGTGGCTGACACGGGGCTGCGGCGATGGTCCCGCGTCTATGATCACGACGGTGTTGCCGGCATCGAGGCGCTGAAAGCCGGAATGCGACATGTTCGACATCGGCGTGCCGTGGGTGTCGTCATAGGCGAGCAAGGTTGCGAGCACGTCGGAAGGCGTGCCGCTCATGCCGTTGAACAGCGCGAAGTTTCCGTCGCCGTGCCTGAAGAAGCGCAACATCGGCATCATGCGGTCGATGGCATTCAGTAGGGCCGGCGGTGGCGCAATGTTGCGCGCCGCAAAGGTTTGCCGCAACGGCAACAGATCGGTCAGAAGCTCGATCAGCGCGCCGGGGTTGCGCGAGATATGCCCGCCATCGGGCAGTATCTGGCGCTGCAACTCTTCCGAAAGCCTGCGCGCCGCCGCGCGGATATGGTTTGCCTGATTGGCAAGACAGAGCGAGGCGTAGCAAAGCGCGACCAGAACCTGGAGCCGCGGCACGCCGTCGGCAATATCGATCATCGCGGCACGCAGGTAGCGAATTTCGCGCGCCAGTCCGCGCAAGTAGCGCCGATAGAACTTGCCGTCGGTGTCGCCGAGCACCAGCGGCGCTTGCGACAACATGGAGATCACGCGCCGCGCCAGCACGTCGGCGCGGCGCGCCAGAGGCCGTTTGTAATTCGGATTTGACAGCCAGTCGTCGACCAGCGCGCGTGCATTGGCGCGGGTCAGCGCGGTATCGGCCGCGCGCAAGTGCCGAAGCCAGCCGAAACCGAGGAGCGCGGCCTCCCAATCGTCGGATGGCGGTTCGAGTTCGAAGATCGAGCGGCCGTGGCACGTGACGATCTTGCCGGCAAAAACGAATCGACCGGCATAGATTTCGGCGGCGCGGGTAGCGTCTGCCGTACGCAAATCGTGCGGCGCGATGATCAGGCGATCGGCACGGCCAGGCCACAGCGACACCAATGCAACCGAGCCGCTGCTTGCCCGCGCCATCAGGTTGCGTGCAACGCGGCCCAGGATCAGCGTCGAGATACGTCTGCGTTGCGCGACCGACACGCCCTGCCTTGGTTGGGAAGATTCTTTCCGAATCCTTTTAATCCGGAAACGCCACCAAGACACCATCTTGAAACGGCGCGAATCAGCACAACAGGGCCGAAAAGCGGTGCAAAATCAGGATTTAGGCGATATCGGCGTTGAATTTCGCCGCACCGGAGCTCCGATTCCGAAGCTCGCGAACGACCGCAAACTTACCGCGACACTGATAGGAACTTCAGTTTCGCCGCACTATCCGTGCGGCGTAGAAACCGTCGAGACCCGCCAGGCGCGGGTCCGGATGGGCGAGGTGGCAGGGCAGGGTGCGCAAATCGCCGTCTCGGTTAAGGATTTCGTCCAGGCCCGCAACCTCACCCGAGTCGATCGGCACGCGCTGGATCGCCGTTTCAGACTTCAATAGCTCCGATATCGCCTGCTCGCCCTCCTCGGGCTCCAGCGAACAGGTGCAGTAGACGAGCACTCCGCCCGGCTTCAGTGCCGCGACTGCTCGTTGCAGCAGCCGCTTCTGCGTGGCCGCGAGCGGCGCGATATCGGATTCCTGCCGCAGCCAGCCGATATCGGGATGACGCCGGATCGTTCCAGTTGAGGTGCACGGCGCATCGATCAGGATACCGTCAAACCCTTCGCCTTGGTTCTGACCGAGCCACTCGGTGCCATCAGCGACCGCAAGCTTTGCATCCAGCGACAGCCGCACGAGGTTGTCGCGCAGCCGCGCCATACGGGCGGGCGATCGATCGACCGCGGTCACACGCGCGCCGCCATGGACGAGCTGTGCGGTCTTGCCGCCCGGTGCCGCGCAGAGATCAACGATGTTCTTATCTCTGATGTCGCCGAACAGCCGCGCCGGCAGAGCGGCCGCCGCATCCTGCACCCACCATTGGCCTTCGGAAAAACCCGGGAGCATCGTCACGGATCCCTGCAACACGGCACGGACCGACCCCGTGGGCAGCGTCTCGCCGTGCAGGCGCGTCGCCCATTGCGAAGGGTCGGATTTCACGGTGATGTCGAGCGAGGGATCTTGGCCGATCGCATGCGCAATGTCGGCTGCGGCCTCTGCGCCGTAATGGGCAGACCAGCGCGCGAACAGCCAGGGCGCCACGTCGAGATTTTTCGATTTCACCTCGTCGATCAGCGGCTGGCCTTCGCGCGCGCAACGGCGCAGCACGGCGTTGACGAGACCGGCATATTTGGCGGCGCGCCGATCCGATTGTACCAACCGCACCGAGAGGTCGACCGCGGCGTGATCAGGCACGTCCATCCACAGAATTTGCGCAGCACCAATCAGAAGCGCGCTCTGCGCACGAGGTGCATCGGTTGGAACACCGCGGTCAAGGAGGCGTGAAAGAACATGGCCAAGGGTTCCCAATCGCCGCAGGATCGTTGCCACCAGCCGGCGCATCAACGCGCGGTCGCGATCGGAGAGGCTTTTCAGTCCGGGATGAGCGGAGGCGCCATCGAGCTGTTCGTCGAGGGTGCGGTGCTTGTGCAGAACGCCGTCAAGAATGTCAGCCGCGATCCGCCGCGCTGCAAGACCTGGCACTTCAGATGGTAAAGCAAAACGTTGCGGGGGCATGGAGCTAGTGTCCCGATTCCGAAGTTCGTATCAATGTGTGGCCCCTCGTGTACGAACTTCGGAATCGCCAGGACACTAGAGCTCCGATTTCGAGGTTCGCATGATATCGCGGCGGCTCTGATGCGAACCTCGAAATCAAAGGAGCTCTAGCAACTTACTGACTCCAGTGCAGCTTTGAATTTGAAGTTCCTATGACGAATTTCGCTGCGATACCGATAGGAACCTCAAATTCGCTGAACTAGCCAATTTATAAAAGTCCGCATGACGAACTCGCGGCATCAATGATGCGGGCTTTTGAACCGCCACACGGACACATCTTGTAATCTGGCGTAGCAATTCGCATGTCAGCTCATGCTATCGGCAAGAATCGATTTGGCATCACAATATGCCAATTGTAAGAATCCGGCGTATGACTTCGAGGCGGGTAGCTATGACGGACGATCCATCACAGTCAGAACCGGCCGCATCCGCACGGGAACGCAAGCCGCTCTCGCCTGCGGCGCAACGTGCGCTGGCGGAGGCCGAAGCGCGGCGCATGGCGGCGGAGGCCGAGGCAAAGTCGACCCCGAAAGAGCTTCAGGGCCCAAAGGGCCCCGAACCAACGCGATATGGCGATTGGGAGAACAAGGGAATCGCCTCGGACTTTTAGCTGCGAGGCGTATTCCACGAGCGCACGATCAGCGCGTTACCACCACCGTGGTGCCGATCGAAACCCTCTCGTAGAGATCGGTGATGTCGGGGTTGAGCATCCGGATGCAGCCATAGGACACAAAGCCGCCGACCGAGCCCGGCACGTTGGTGCCGTGGATAGCGTATTCGCCGCCGGCCAGTGTCATGGCGGCAACCCCCATCGGGTTACGCGGCGAGCCGCCCGGGATCACGTCGGGCAGTTGCGGCTTGTCACGCTTCACCTCGGCGGGGGGCGACCAGGCCGGATTGCGGTACTTGCCGCTGATCCGCGTGGTGCCGGCCCACTGCTTGCCGGATTTGCCGACGCCGACCGGATAACGGACCGCGTGGCCGGAATCGAGGATGAGATAGAGGCGGCGCTCGTTGGTCTTCACCACGATCGTCCCTGGCGAATAGTCGCCGCCCGATCCAACCATCTCCGGGCGGGCCTGAGCGGTATTGGCTGCCAGAAGCCCCATGCCGATGGTGGCCGCCGCCACCGCCATCCTCAAAGACATTGATCTCTCCAATACGTCCAAGAATACATCGAAGGCCGCCTCGTCCGGCGGTCAAATCCAGGTGCTCGCCGATCTACACCGGCCGGCTTCCCATCAAATATTAACCGCGTCCGTTAAGCGGGCGTTGTGCGCGCATGCGCGGGGCCGACTTTTCGAGGAGGAAGAAAGAAAATGTTGGAAACAAAGTAAATGACCTGAAAACCACACTTCGTGAGAAACATCCGCCGGCGGACATCCCCGGATGACAACTGCGTGAGACTGGCGTTGGCGGCCGATGCTTGCGCCAATAAAACTCGCGCCAATCAAATCCCGGCCACGCTTACCCGCCGAAGCGGCTGCCCGCCAAACGCTGGCTCGCGATCGCTGGCCACACGCTTCAATCGCGATAATGAAGTTGAGTCTGGCCGCGCGTCAATTGCGCGAGCGCGCCGCCTGACACGTCCGGGCGGCGTAGCATCAGATCGCGGGAGAGATCGCGAGCCTTGCCGTTTATGCCGTCGCGCTTTTCCGGTTCCGGCGATGCGTGACGAGATCGTCGACCACGGCGGGGTCGGCGAGTGTCGAGGTATCGCCAAGACTTGCCGGATCGTCTTCGGCGATCTTGCGCAGGATACGTCGCATGATCTTGCCGGAGCGGGTCTTCGGCAAGCCCGGCGCGAACTGGATCTGGTCTGGGGAAGCGATCGGGCCGATGTCCTTGCGCACCCACGCCACCAATTCCTTGCGCAGTTCCTCGGTCGGATCGGTGCCGGTCATCAACGTGACGTAGGCATAGATACCCTGGCCCTTGATGTCGTGCGGGTAACCGACCACGGCGGCTTCCGACACTTTCTCGTGTGCGACGAGAGAACTCTCGACCTCGGCCGTTCCCATGCGATGACCTGAAACGTTGATGACGTCGTCGACGCGGCCGGTGATCCAGTAATAGCCGTCGGCGTCGCGGCGGCAGCCGTCGCCGGTGAAATACTTGCCTTTGTAGGTAGAGAAGTACGTCTGCTCGAAGCGGGCGTGATCGCCATAGACGGTACGCATCTGTCCGGGCCACGACTTCGCAATGCAGAGATTGCCGGCGCACTCGCCTTCCAGCACCTTGCCGTCGGCGTCGACGATTTGCGGTACCACGCCGAAGAACGGCCGCGTGGCCGAGCCCGGCTTGAGCTTGGTGGCGCCCGGCAATGGCGTGATCAGGATGCCGCCGGTTTCGGTCTGCCACCAGGTATCGACGATCGGGCAGCGATGATCGCCGACCACGCGGTGATACCACTCCCAGGCTTCCGGATTGATGGGCTCGCCGACCGAGCCGAGCAGCCGCAGCGAAGCGCGCGAGGTCTTTTTCACCGGCTCGTCGCCGGCCTGCATCAGCGCGCGAATCGCGGTCGGCGCGGTGTAGAAAATATTGACCCTGTGTTTGTCGATGACGCTCCAGAACCGGGAATTATCCGGGTAATTCGGCACGCCTTCGAACATCAGCGTGGTCGCGCCGTTCGCCAAGGGCCCATAGAGAATGTAGCTGTGGCCGGTAACCCAGCCGACGTCAGCGGTGCACCAGTAGATGTCGCCGTCGTGATAATCGAACACATATTGGTGCGTCATCGCGGTGAAGACGAGATAGCCGGCGGAGGTGTGCAGGACGCCCTTGGGCTGGCCGGTCGAGCCCGACGTATAGAGAATGAATAACGGGTCTTCGGCGTGCATATGCTCGCACGGACACTCCGTCGTCACCATCTCGGCCGCCTCGTGGTACCAGAAGTCGCGCGACGGGTTCATGTCGACCTTGGCGCCGGTGCGCTTGACCACGACGACCCAGTCGACGCCGGTGGTCTTGGCCAGCGCCGCGTCGACATTGGCCTTCAGCGCAACCCTCTTTCCGCCGCGCAGGCCCTCGTCGGCGGTGATGACGATCTTGGACTGGCAGTCATTGATGCGCTGCGCGAGGCTGTCGGGCGAAAATCCCGCAAACACCACCGAGTGGACGGCTCCGATCCGCGCACAAGCGAGCATCGCATACGCCGCTTCCGGGATCATCGGCAGGTAGATGGTAACACGGTCGCCCTTCATAACGTTGCGCGTGCGCAGGATGTTGGCGAACTTGCAGACCTCGTCGTGCAGCTGTTTGTAGGTGATGTGCTTGGACTCGGAGGGGTCGTCGCCTTCCCAGATGATCGCGGTCTGGTCGCCGCGTTTTTCCAGATGCCGGTCGATGCAGTTCCAGGCGACGTTGAGCACGCCGTCCTCGAACCACTTGATCGAAATATGGCCCGGCTCGAAGGACGCGTTCTCGACCTTGGTGAAAGGCTTGATCCAGCCGATGCGCTTGGCCTGTTCGGCCCAGAAGGCGTTGGGATCCCTGACCGACTGCGCATACATCTCGCGATACTTGGCGTCGTTCACCCAGGCGCGGGTGGCCCACTCGGCTGGAACGTCATACATTTTCTCGGACATTTGATCCCTCCTTCCGGCGCGCGGCCAACAAATACGACGCCCACCGTCTTCATTCTTTAAATCGATTATGCGCTCGCGCCGATGGCGCCGACAAGCGCGACGACTACGACCTTCGGCGAGCATTTTCGTTGCGCCGGATCGATTCGAACGATGTTTGCTCCACACGTTTGACGTGACCTTGCCGGGGGCCTGTTTGGCGTCGACCCGCCGCCGGGTTTCGCCGTGCAGGGCAGGGCTGCATTGTCTTGTAACGGTAATTAGACACCATCATCGGAAAATCTGGGGGCTGGTGCGTTAAGTCATTCCCTCCTAAATGGCCCCTGCAGCGGGAAAACCCGCCTAAGGAACAAAGCCAGCCAACTGGCATTAGCAGGGTAAGCATTGGAGCAAGGCGTCTAAGGCTATGATGGATCAACAGAATTATGTGGCGCCGCCCACTGGCGGCGTCGATCCTGAGGTAGCTTTGGCCAAGGCTTTGGGACAGTTGCCAAAGCCCGCGCCCGCCAATCCGATCGTCCCGGCCCGCAAAAAGGATCAGGCGACGGCTCCGTCGGTCGAAATTTTGGCCAAGGAATTGGGCCTGACGCTTGGCGAACAGAGCCAGCTCACGATCCGCCGTATCAAACGAGGCAAGAATTATTCTTTCGTGCGCGCCAATGGCTCGCACATCCGCGATCTCAGCACCATCCGCCGCCTTCATAAGATGGCGGTGCCGCCGGCCTACGCTCAGGTGCGTTATTCGCCCGATCCAAATTCGCATTTGCAGGCGGTGGGGCGCGATGCGGCCGGCCGGCTGCAATATCGCTATCACGCCGACTGGGAAAAGGTCCGCGAGCACCGCAAGGCGCATCGCCTGGCCAAGCTCGTCGGCGCCTTGCCGAAAATTCGCCGTCACGTCTCGATGCATCTGGCGGGCGATGAGCCCACACGCGAATTTGCGCTGTCTGCGGTGATTGAACTGATCGCGCGCACCGCGATCCGGCCGGGCAACGAGACTTATGCGCGGATGAACGGAACCCGCGGCGCCACCACGATGCTCAAATCCAACGTCACGCTGGAAGGCGATGGCTTCGTGCTTTCTTTCAAAGCCAAGGGCGGCAAGGCCGTGCGCAAGGAATGCGATGCGGCGAAGCTGGTGCGCGCGATTCCGATCCTGCGCCAGGTTCCGGGCAAGCGCCTGTTCCAGTATCGCGATGCTTCCGGCACCGTGCGTGCGGCCTCCACCACAGCGGTCAACTCTTTCTT
The DNA here is from genome assembly GCA_963824305.1 of uncultured Alphaproteobacteria bacterium. Taxonomy (GTDB): domain Bacteria; phylum Pseudomonadota; class Alphaproteobacteria; order Rhizobiales; family Xanthobacteraceae; genus Bradyrhizobium. Next base: position 804,691 of record CAWGOW010000005.1, on the reverse strand, counting down.
GCGCGAGATTGCCGGCATCAAGATTTCGCTGAAGGATTTTCGCACCCTGATGGCGTCGGCCGTGGTGCTGGAATCCCTGTCGCTGGTATCGCCGGCGCCAAGCGAACGCGGTCGCAAGCGCCAGGTGCTGGACGCCATTCGCGCGGCCGCCGATCAGCTTTCCAATACGCCCGCGATCTGCCGGAAGAGCTACGTGCACGATACCATCGTCACCGCGTTCGAAGATGGCATCCTCGAGCGCTTTGCCGCGACCATGAAGGGCTATCGTACCCAGAAGAAGCGTGAGCAGCTTTTGGCGCACGTGGTGCTCGCCGTCGCGGCGTAGCGGGATCGTCGGTTTGAGTTTCAAGCACGGACCTTTGCATATCTCGGCCTCGTGGTTCGAGACGGCGCTTCGCGCCTCCTCACCATGAGGGTCGAATACTGTGCCAGTCAGGCCTAGCCTCATCCTGAGGAGCACGCCGCGAGGCGTGCGTCTCGAAGGATGGGTAGAGTTTGAAGGCCCCGTTTGCATCGCTCGTAAATCAGATGCTATCGAGACACGTCCGCCCGGCAGTTGTCTCACTGATCGCACCTCATGACCGCATCCGCGACCGCTTGGTTCATTCATCCGGGCTGGTTTGCCGCCATCGCCATCCTGCTGTGGGCGACCAGCGCGTTGCCGGAATATCTCACGGCCCTGTTGTTCTTCACCGCGCTCACTCTGTTTCGCGCCGCACCCGCAGACGTGGTGTTTTCCGGTTTCCAATCGGAAGCTTTCTGGCTGGTGCTTGGCGGCTTTGTGCTCGGCGCCGCCGTTCGCAAAGTGGGGCTCGCCGACAGGGTCGCGCGCAGGCTTGCAAGTTCGCTGACGGGATCGTGGTTCACGATGCTGGCCGGCATTGTCGCACTCACCTACGCGCTCGCTTTCGTGATGCCGTCGAATATGAGCCGGATCGCGCTTCTGATGCCGATCGTGATGGCGCTTGCCGATCGCACCGGTTTTCGCGAGGGTTCGCCGGGACGTTTCGCCCTGGCGCTCGCGGTCGGGTTCGGCACCTACGAGCTGTCGGCGTCCATTCTGCCGTCGAACGTGCCGAACCTGATCATGACCGGCGCCGCCGAGCACGCTTATGGCATTCAGTTCAACTATCTGCCGTATCTTTGGCTGCATGGGCCGGTCGTGGGCATCCTGAAGGGCGTTCTCATCACGCTCTGCCTGTGGCGGATGTTTCCGGCCTCGCCCGAACGCGTCGAAGCGGAGTCGATGCCGCCGGCCTGGAGCGCGGCGGAGCTTCGGCTTTCGATCATTCTGCTGGTCACGCTTCTGCTCTGGATGACCGATGCCTGGCACGGCATTCGGCCGGCGTGGGTTGGCCTCGCGTCGGCCTGCCTCTGTTTGCTGCCGCGGATCGGGTTTCTCACCAGCGATGAGTTTTCGAGCGCCGTCAACTTGCGCACCTGTATTTATCTCGCGGGGATCCTCGGCCTTGCCGCCGTTGTCGCCTGGTCGGGCCTTGGCGATGCGATCGGCAAGCTGCTGATTCCGCTGTTGCCACTCGATCCCGCCCATCCCGCAACAGCGTTTGCCTCGATGCTTGGGCTTGGCAGCCTGCTCAATTTCGCGGTGACCGCGAACGGCCTTCCTGCCGTATTCACGCCGCTCGCACAGTCGCTCGCCGATCATGCCGGGTTGAGGCTCGACACCGTGTTGATGTTGCAGGTGTTCGCCTATGCGACGCCGTTGTTGCCTTATCAGGCTGCACCGCTGGTGGTGGCGGCGGCGTTTGCGCGCACGCCGACCCGCGTGACCCTCGTGGCATGCGTCGTCATTGCACTCATTTCGTTCGTCCTTCTCGCACCGCTGTATTATTTCTGGTTCCGCTTTCTCGGCTGGATGGGGTGAGGTTGCCTTCCTGATTCCGAGCCTGCGCCTATCGGCGTACCCAGGAATGACGGCGACAATTCGTTCCGGACGTGCCTGTGCGTTCTCGCGAAGCAAATCCCTCCGAGTCATCCAAAGATACACCGTCCCTCTTGCCAGAGGGCGCAGGGAATGCCGGGCGCTCGATGCGCCCGCAGCCGCGCGTGGTGGTAGAAAACACGCGCGTTAGTCACCACGGTCACACCGGAAACACCCGGCATTCCCCGCGCGAATGGTTTTAACGGTTTCCTTCGTGGTCTCCCTGGTGATCGGGCTTTCTTGCCACCATCCCCGCCGTGACGCGTAAGCGTCATCGTCGGGTTGATACCAGCGTCGAGATATCAGAACGCCACGACTTTGCCGTCCGCTCGATCGCGCATTCGTCCGACGCGCGACAAACGTCCACCGCATCCCGTGCCAACGTTCGTGACGATCGCGAAACGCCCCTCATGGCAGGTACGGGACGCGCGAACAGATGCCCGTGATTTGCCCGACGTCACAAGCAAGATCGCCTGCGACACGTTGGCACGACGGGCAAATCAGTTCTTCGTCGCTGCAAGCGCGGCCGTGCGGGTTTGGTCCCTTGTCCCGAGCCACCAATAGAGAGCGGCTGTGACAAGCCCGGCAGCCGGAAAGAAAAGCATGAACGGATCGCCGGCCCACCGTGGAAAAAACGTCAGGAGGCTTTCTGTCGGCGGTCCGGAATCCGGCCCGCTGCTCTTCCACGCCAGCAGCGTCACCGGCACAATCACCGCCAGGCCCAGTACGAAGCCCAGCGCGCAGGCCATCCAGCCGGTCACCGGCCTCAACAGTGAAAGCAGAAACAGCGCCGGCAGGAAAAGAAACACGGTTGTGCCGTAGGAGACCACGCAGGCCGGAATCATCAGGATCAGGAACGGCAGCACGACCGGACCGTCGCCATTAAAGAGCGGCGCGAGCACGACGCTCGCTATCAGCGGCACCGGCAATGGCGCCAGAATGAGGCCATTCCAACTGAAGCGCATCGCGTCTCTCCGTAGTGGCTGCGCCGGGCAATTTAGTTCGTCGTCCCGGACAAGCGAGCGTGAACGAGCGCGATCCGGGACCGATAGCCGCGACTGCTGCGTATTGCGCTATGTTGCGGCCGCGGCTTACTCCATCATTAATGGGTTATGCGTCCCGGCTTTCGCCGGTTCACGTTGTCGCACCTCACACCCCGCCCATCTTGCAGACGTATTTCCATTCCTCTGATGTCACCGGCTGCACCGACAGCCGCGAATATTTCACCAGCGCCATCGCGGCGAGTTTCTTGTCCGCCTTGATCGCGGCCATCGTTACCGGCGTCTTCAACGGCTTGTCGGCCTTGATATCCACGCAGACGAACTTGCCGGTCTTGTCGGAGGGATCGGGATAGGCCTCCTTGATCACCTCGGCGATGCCGACGATCTCCTTGCCTTCGTTGGAATGATAGAAGAACGCCTTGTCGCCCTTCTTCATGTTCACGAGATTTTGCCGCGCGGTGAAATTGCGCACGCCGGTCCAGGCTTCGCCCTTCGCACCCTTGGCGACCTGCTGGTCCCACGACCAGGCGGACGGTTCGGATTTCACCAGCCAGTAATTCATGAGGGCTCTCTCGCACTTGTTAGATACTCAATACCACGACAGAGCTATAAGCGCCGTCAAGAGGCTGCGTGCCTCTCCAAGCAAGGACGCCTCGCATGTTCGCCGATCGCCGCACGTTTATGGCGCTGGCCGCCGCCGCTCTGGCCGCGCCCTCTGCGCTGGCGGCCACGCGACCGTTCAAGGCTGTCGCCTTCGACGGTTTTGTCATTACCGATCCGCGGCCGGTCTTTGCGAAGGCCGAGGAGCTGTTTCCGGGTAAGGGCCTCGCTTTGAGCGAAGCCTGGCGCACGCGGCTGTTCGAATACACCTGGCTGCGCACGCTGGGTGGGCGCTACGTCGACTTCTGGCATGTCACGGAAGATGCCCTGATCTTCGCGGCCAAGGCATCGGGCATCGATTTGACTGCCGACCAGCGCGATACACTGATGCAGACGTGGCTCACTCTGAAAGCCTGGCCCGATGTCGCACCAGCGTTGAAGGAATTGAAGGCGGCCGGGATTCGGATGGCGTTTCTGGCCAATCTCACCGAAAAGATGCTCGAGGCCGTGGTGAAGAATTCCGGCCTTGAGGGATTTTTCGAGCCGCATTTGTCGACCGACAAAGTGCAAGCCTTCAAGCCGGCTTCCGCCGCCTACCAGATGGGGATCGATGCGTTCAAACTGGTGAGGGGAGAGGTCGCCTTCGCGGCGTTCGCCGGCTGGGATGCGGCCGGCGCCAAATGGTTTGGCTATCCGACCTTCTGGGTCAACCGCATGAATTCGCCGAGCGAGGAATTGGGCGTTACGCCGGATGGCCGAGGTGCCGGAATGGCCGACCTCGTGAAGTTCGTGTTGGGGTGAAGTCGGCCCGGCTTGAGGCGTCGGGGTACTAACCCTCCGCCTTGAATGGACGGGTCAACAAGCCTTCGACGGCCTCGTCGATCGTGACGGCGCCGCGCAGGATGTCGGCGACCGCAGTCGAAACCGGCATGTCGACGCCTTCGGCTGCCGCGAGTTCGACCAGTACCGGCGCGGTGAACGCGCCTTCGGCGAGTTTGCCGCTCGGCGGCGCTAGCCCGCGTCCCAACGCCTGACCCAGCGCGAAATTGCGCGATTGCGGCGTCGAGCAGGTCAGGATCAGATCGCCGAGTCCGGATAGTCCGACCAGCGTCTCTGAGCGCGCGCCGAATGCGCGTCCCAGTCTTGCCAGTTCTGAAAAGCCGCGTGTGGTCAGCGCGGCCTGCGCGGAGGCGCCGAGATTTTTTCCCGAGGAAATGCCAGCCGCGATCGCCAGCACGTTCTTGGCGGCGCCGCCGATCTCGACGCCGCGGACATCTGTCGTGTGATAGGGCCGGAACGTCGCCGAGCCGAGCGCCTGCACCAGATCTTTAGCAAGCTCTTCGTCGGCGGCGGCGAGCGTGACCGCGGTCGGCAATCCCCGCGCCACATCGTCCGCAAAACCCGGCCCCGACAATATTGTGGCGCGCGCCTTTGCAGCGGCCTCCGCAATCACCTCGGTCATGAATTTATGTGTGCCGCGTTCGATGCCCTTGGCGCAGGCGACCAACGGTTTGCCATCGGTCAGATGCGGCGCGAGCGCCGATACCGCCGCGCGCAGATTTTGTGCCGGCGTCGCGATCAGGATGGCATCGGCCGTCGCCGCGCGCTTCAGATCGTCCGTCACCTCGATGGCGGCATGCAGTGTGAACCCCGGCAGTTTCGTGTTGCTGCGCTTGGATGCGATGGCTTTGGCGGTTTCCGCGCCGCGCACGCAGAGAACGACGTTACGGCCGGCGCGCGCCGCAACGCCGGCGAGCGCCGTTCCCCACGCGCCGGCGCCGACGACAGCGATTGAGTTGAATGAGGTCATCGGAGAATTCCCGCGAGCGAACCCGCAGTGTTGCCGCTCCCTCCCCCTTTCAGGGGGAGGTTAGAGAGAGATGCCGCGTGGAAGTGTTCACCCATGATGCTTTTCAAAACCCCGCGCGGGTGTTGGTGTAGACGGCCGGCGCGGTCGCGCTACTGTCGAGCAGCCAGCGCGCACGAGGTGGGGCGTCCATCGTATCGGTCAGGCCGAGCGCTAGCCGTTCGGCGCCGGCCCATGCGATCATCGCGCCATTGTCGGTGCAGAGCGCGGGCGGCGGGATAATGAGGGTGGTCTGTGCCTTCGCCGCGACGTCTTGCAACGCGCCGCGAATCGCCTGATTGGCCGCGACGCCGCCGGCCGCGACCAACGCGCGTGGCGGACCGAAGCGCGCCTCGAACAACTTTAGACCCACGCTCAACCGGTCGGCGGTAGATTCCAGCACCGCGGCCTGAAAACTCGCGCAGAGATCGCGAACGTCCTGTTCATCCGGCGTCGTCAGTCGCGCCGCCTCGTTGCGCACCGCTGTCTTCAATCCCGACAATGAGAAATTCGCATCGTCACGCCCGAGCATCGGCCGCGGCAGGGCAAAGCGTGCAGGATCGCCGCCGCGCGCCGCGCGCTCGACCTCCGGTCCGCCAGGGTAGGGCAGTCCGAGCATCTTTGCGACTTTGTCGAAAGCCTCGCCGATCGCGTCATCGACGGTTGTGCCGAGCCGCACATATTGGCCGACGCCGGTCACGGCGACGATCTGGGTGTGGCCGCCGGAGGCGAGGAACAGACAGTAAGGAAATGCCAGCGCGCAGGTGAGGCGCGGTGTCAGCGCATGCGCTTCGAGATGGTTCACTGCGATCAGCGGTGTGTTGTGCACCATCGCGATCGCTTTCGCGGTCGTTAGGCCCACGATGACGCCGCCGATCAGACCGGGGCCGGCGGCCGCCGCCACCGCCGACAATTGCGCAAAACCGACGCCGGCGTCTTTCATGGCGGTGTCGACGATGCCGTCGAGCAGGTCGACATGGGCGCGCGCCGCGATCTCCGGTACCACGCCGCCGTAGATCGCGTGTTCCTCGATCTGTGAGTGCACGACGTTGGACAGGATCCTGGCCGTGCCGTCGGCGAGGCGTTCCACTACCGCGGCTGCGGTTTCATCGCAGGTGGTTTCGATCCCCAGCACCAATGTTCTGACGTCGTTGCCCAATCTAGTGTCCACTTTTCCAAGATCGTACTTGTACTTGTTACTGGTGTCTGATCCTGACATTCGCATCCCTCCTCAGCGGGCGCTTTTGCGAACTCAGAATCGGTAGAACCAGCAAATATAGTTAGTGGAGCATGGATTTGACATTCGCTTTCGGAACCCGCAGCTGGGTGGGATGCGAATGTCAAATCCTAAACTCCACTGGAAATATATATCTGCTAGTGGTCCTTTAGATACTAACATTCGTAAAAGCGGCTGCCGAGAAGGGATACGAATGTTGGAATCAGACCATTAGCCAGCGGAAGCTCGATTGCATGGCCATTCTCGTCACACGCCCGCTGCCGGATGGCGAGACCACCGCGGTCGCGTTGCGTGCCAGGGGATTTGAGGTTCTCCTGGCGCCGATGCTGCGGTTCGAGCCGGTCGCGTTCCATGACGATGGCGATTCGTCGTATGGCGCGGTCATCGTCACCAGCGCCAACGCGCTGCGCGCGGTCATGCCGAGGCTTGACGGCAGCCCCTTGCTCAAATTGCCGCTGTTCGCCGTCGGCGAACACACGGCGGAGGCGGCGCGCAAAGCCGGATTTGCCAACATCGTCTCGGCCGCAAGCGATGCCGCGGGGCTGCGCGATCGCGTGGTCGCCAGCGTGAAAGCGAAGACCTTGAAGAAGACGAGTCCGCTGCTCTATCTGGCCGGCGCCGACCTCGCACGCGACCTGCCGGGCGAACTCGGCGAGCGCGGCTTTACGGTCGTCACCCAGACGACGTATCGGATGGTCGCGGTGCCGAACCTGCCGGAAGAGACCCGCCACGCCTTCGCCGCCGAGGGGGTCGAGGCCGTGCTGCACTATTCAAGGCGCAGCGCGCGCGCCTTTATCGAGGCGGTTCGCGCCGCCGGCGTTGAAATATCGGCGCTTTCGCTGCCGCAGGGCTGCCTTTCCGCCGGGATCGCGACGGTCTTGCGCGATGCCGGGGCGGCGCGCGTATTCGTCGCGTCATCGCCGGATGAGGGTGCCTTATTTGTAGCGCTGGAATTGGCAACTTGCTAACCATCAACCGGAAATCGACCTTCAAGGAACCGGCATGGACGACAACAGGCCCGATGAAATCCGCGACCGCGCCCGACGCGGGGCGGCCCCGGCGTGCACCGCCGACCATCGACCTCGAACCTTCCGAGGTGACGACTTCATTCGAGAGCGCCGGCTCTGGCGGCGACGGTGATAAAGGTGAAGCCAGGCAGGCGTCCTGGCTTTCTTATGCGACGCTGCAACCGTTTCTGGTCGCGGCCCTCACCGGCGCGGTGACCGCAGCGGTGGTGATCGTGGGTGCGCGGATGGCGGGGTGGCCGGCCGAGACAACGCGGCCGATCGCCGAGATCAATACCGGCGCCATCGAGGCGCTTTCCTCGCGCCTCAGCGATCTCGAGGGACGGACGTCGAAGCCTGTGGCGCCGGATGCGACGGTTGCGTCGCGGTTCGACGCGCTGGAAAAATCGCTTGGCCAGCTCCGTACCGAAGTTGCCAGCGCCCGCGCGCGTTCGGAGAAACTTTCCAGCGATCTCGATGCGGTGAAGGCAACGCCGCCCGCGCCGGCCGCAGCACAGGCGCCCGACCTTTCGGCGATCGAGGGACGCCTGGGCGAGATCGAGCGCGCGGCGCGCGCCGAGAGCGAAAACATCGCAAAGACTGCAAACAAGCCGGCTGACGACACCGCGTTGCGCCGCCTGGTGGTCGCTTCCATGCTCGATCTTTCGGTCCGTCAAAACGAGCCGTTTGCGCAAGCCCTCAAGGCGGCGAAGGTGCTTGCTCCCGATCCGCAAACGCTTCAACCGCTGGAAAGCTTTGCGGCGTCTGGCGTGCCGAATGCCGCAACCTTGTGCCGCGAGCTGTTGACGCTGGTGCCGAAACTGGAGCCGCCCCGGCCAGGAAATGCCACCACCGGAACGGGCATCATCGATCGTTTGCAGGCGGGTGCGGCAAAACTGGTACGTGTCGAGCGCACAGATGCGCTTGGCAACGACCAAGGCGCCATCGTCGCGCGCGTCACGGCGGCTGCGGTCCGCAATGATCTTTCCGAGGCGCGGCGCGAATTGAACTCGCTGACGCCCGCCGACCGGGCGCCTGCGCAAGCGTGGCTCGCCAAGGCAGGTGAGCGGGATGCTGCGCTCGCGGCCGCGCGCCAATTCACGGCCGACGCCATGGCGGCGCTTGCCAAACCTGCGCCGTAGACGAAAACGATGTACCGGATCATTCTTTTTCTGCTGCTGATCGCGCTGGTTGCGACCGGTGCGGCATGGGTCGCCGATCAGCCGGGCGAGATTCTGTTTCCGTGGGCCGGCGGCCTGGCGCATGTCACGCTGCTGGAATTCGCGGTGGGGTTTGGCACCGCGGTCGTCGCCGCTGTCATCGCCTGGACCATCCTGCGGGCGTTGTGGCGGCTGCCGGAAAAAATCCGAAGAGCCAACCGCGAACGGCGTCATGCGCGAGGCCGTCACGCGATCACGCAAGGCCTGCTTGCGGTCGGCCACGGCGATTTAACTGCCGCCCGCGCGCATGCCGAGATCGCGCGCCGCCACGCCGCAAGCGATCCGCTGACATTGCTGTTGCATGCGCAGTCGGCGCAGCTCGATGGCAACCGCGCCGCCGCGCGCGAAGCGTTCCAGGCCATGGCGACGCGCGAGGACACAAGGCTATTGGGTCTCCGCGGCCTGTTCATCGAGGCGCAGCGCGCTGATGATGTCGGTGCGGCGGTCGCGATCGCCGAAGAGGCGCTGAAGTCCTCGCCGTCGTCGACATGGGCCTCGCAGGCGGTGCTTGGCTTCCGCTGCGCCCGCGGTGACTGGACGGGCGCGCTTGCAACTCTCGAGAACAATCTCTCCTCCGGCCTGATCGACAAGCCGACCTATCGGCGTCAGCGCGGCGTGTTGTTGACGGCGCGCGCGCTGGAGCTCGAGACCACCGACCGCGATTCTGCGCGCGAGGTCGTGATGGAGGCGGTGAAGCTGGCGCCGACGCTGGTGCCGGCGGCGGTGCTATCGGCGAAATTCCAGAGCGAGGCGCATCAGATCCGTCGCGCCATGCGGCTTGTGGAAACAGCATGGCTGGCGCAGCCGCATCCCGATCTGGCCGATGCCTATGCCCATGTAAAGCTCGGCGATTCCGCGCGCCAGCGCCTGGTGCGGATCGAGACGCTTGCAGCGAAGATGCCCGCTCATCTGGAAAGCCGGCTTGCGGTAGCGCGTGCCGCGATCGATGCGTCCGAATTTGCAAAAGCGCGCGAAGCGCTTGCGCCATTTGTCGATGCGCCGACGCAGCGCGTGGCGATGCTGATGGCGGAGATCGAACGCACCGAACATGGCGACACCGGCAAGGCGCGCGCCTGGACATTGCGAGCGGTGCGCGCGCTGCATGATCCTGTCTGGACCGCCGACGGCTATGTCTCCGAGAAATGGCGGCCGGTGTCGCCGGTGTCCGGCCGGCTCGATGCGTTTCAATGGCAGATGCCGCTGGCGGCATTGCCGTCCGGTGGCGGCGCGGTCGAGCTTTCGCCGTTCGAGCAGGCGATGCTGGCGGCAAGCCCGCGAGCTGCGGAGCCAGTCGAACAATCCCCACCGCCGCCGACACTGGTGCCGCAGGATAATGCGCCCAGCGAGCCGCCGGTGGTCGATGTCACACCTTCGCCGCCGCCGGCCGAGGCGATCGCCCCGGCCGCCGCGCCGCCGCTGTTTCGCGCGCGAACCGATATCCCCTCGGCGACCGCCAAGCCGGTGCCCGCAATTCCGGCGATCATGCCGATCGTCCGCCCGCCGGATGATCCCGGCGTCGACGATGGAACCGAGCCGGACGAGTTCACGCAAGCGCCCTTGGGAGGCCAGGCCGGCGGGTGGCGCGGGTTTCTGTCGCGCATGCGAGGCTGATTTGGCGGAAGTCTCTCATCCCTCCCCCTTGCGGGGTCCGAGGCGAGCCGGCGTGGCGGTTTTCGAAGCGCTCTGGGACCCCCACCCGACCGTCGCTCCGCGACGGCCACCGCAAGGGGTAGGATCAGCAGATGCCGGGCGCGTTTTCCTTGCCAATCGGGGCGCTGCCCGATATCAGGTGCGGGCGTTTTCAAGCGAACCCGACGGCCATGGGAAAATACCGCTCGTGGCCGAGAAGACGCTTCGAACCGGGACTGATGGTTCGCCGCAATAGCTCAGTTGGTAGAGCACGTCATTCGTAATGACGGGGTCACAGGTTCGAGTCCTGTTTGCGGCACCACTTTTGAAAACCTCGTTCATTTTCGATTGACCAGGTCCTGGTTTTGAATTGTCCCGGGTTATGTCCTGTTTAATTCTGTATCAACACGGAACGCCCGGCCTAATCGGGCGTCAGGGGTGAGCGCGATACGTTCGGATCCATACAAAACCTGGCTGTTTGCCGTCGTCGCGCTTTGGGCGCTGAGTGCCGGCTGCGCAATGCCGGCGCGGGCAAATCCACCTGACCTGCTACTCATCAACGGCAACATCATCACCCTGGATGCCGCTTCATCCGTGACCGAGGCGCTTGCCGTCGAAGCTGACCGGATCACCACGACCGGCAGTTCGGAAGAACTTCGCAAACTGGCGGGACCTGCAACGCGGGTGATCGACCTCGGTGGGCGCACCGTGATCCCCGGCCTGATCGATTCCCACATTCATGCGATTCGCGCCGGTTTTCGTTATGCGACCGAAGTAAGTTGGGAGGGAGCGACCGGCATTGGCGAAGCGCTCGATCGTCTCAAGTCGGCCGCCGATCACGCCAGGCCGGAGGCGTGGCTGATTGTTGCGGGCGGGTGGACGCCGCGTCAATTTGACGAGAACCGGCGGCCGACCGCCGCGGAGATCGCAAGCGTCGCGTCCGGCCATCCCGTCTACATTCAGCTCTTCTACGGGTACGCGCTGATCAATGCGGAGGGGCGCGACAGGCTCGATATTAAATCCGAAGCCGATCTGCCAGATGGCGCGAAGTTCGAGCGCGACAGGGAAAACGTGACCACTGGCTGGATCGTCGGCGGCGGTCCTGCGATCACATCGCTGTATGCTCGTCTGCCGAAACCGCAAATGCAAGAGGCGATTGAAGGGACGCGTCAGTTCCTGCGCGGATTGAACTCTTTCGGTCTAACCGGTGTGATCGATCCCGGCGGGCAAAACCTGGCGCCGGAGGATTACGCGGCGCTGTTTCATTTGTGGCGCGCGCATGAGCTGCCGCTTCGCGTGGCCTATAGCATCTTTGCACCGCGCCGGGGCAAGGAGCTCGAGGAGTTCCAGGCCGCCACACAGTTCCTGCCGATGGGGACCGGCGACGGCCGGTTGCGCTTTAACGGCATCGGTGAGTGCATCACCTGGGGCATGTACAACAACGACACTCCGACTGACACAGACAAGGAAGCCTTTTATCGCGTTGCCCGCTGGGCTGCCGACCAAGGCCTGACATTGACGGTGCACTGGAACAACGAACGCTCCGTCCATCATCTGCTTGACGTCCTCGAACGCGTCAACCGCGAGGTGACCATCGCGCCGTTGCGATGGTCGATCGCGCACCTCAGCGATGCATCGGATGTCTCACTGCAACGCATGAAGGCGCTGGGCGTCGGCTGGCTGGTGCAGGACGGGCTCTACTTTGCCGCGACTTCCTACATTGCAGAAAGAGGAGAGGCGCAAATGCGGCGATCGCCGCCGATCGTCTCGGCGCTACGGCTCGGCCTCCCCACCGGCGGCGGAACGGATGCGAATCGCGTGATGATTGAAAATCCCTTCGTGTCGCTGCGCTGGATGCTGGATGGGCTCACCGTCGACGGCGTCGAAACCCGTGGCGAGAAGGAGATACCGAGCCGCGAGGAGGCACTTCGCATCTACACGCAAGGAAGCGCGTGGTTTGCACATGACGAAAATCGCAGAGGCAGGCTCGTGCCGGGAACTCTCGCTGATCTCGCTGTGCTGAACGACAATTATTTTACCGCGCCGATTTCCGACATTGCGAAAATCAGATCGCTGTTGACGATGGTAGGCGGCCAGATCGTCTATGCATCAGGCGCTTTCGACGGCCTTGATGCTGCGCCGCGCTGAAGTGCGGTGCGTTTCGGCGCAAAACAGAATTAGAACAAAAATAAACGAGCAGCGTTCCATCACGCGACGATCGCGCTTAAGGTCGCGCGTATTGCATGAAGAGGCCTCGAAATCAGAGGTCCTGGGCAGGTCGTCGGCAAGCCTAAGCGCGGCCGCGGCACGCCAAGGGGGGAGAATGTCGACATTTCTGGTTATCCTGCACGGCCTGTTGGCCGTCGCGTTGCTTGGCAGTATCACGCATCAAGCGATCGCGGTGGTCTGGCCGGCGCGAAGCAAGTCAGGCTTCGTCAATACGTATCGATCGGTTTCGAGCCGGGTCTACGTCAACGCCAATATCGTTTTGTTTCTCGTCGTCGCGTCTCTCGGCGGCTACATCTATCCGATCTATCGCGTCTGGGTGCGAACCTATCTCGAAAATGCTCGGCTGTTTCCGGCCGTCGGCTCCTTCGAGATCAAAGAGCAGTTCATCGCGATCGGTCTCGGCATGCTTCCGCTCTATTGGCTGGTGTGGCGCAGCACCGAGCCGGCCGCCGCGCCGGCACGTACGGCCGTGACGCTGATGTTTTGCTTCTACGTCTGGTTCGGCTTCCTCGTTGGCCACATCCTCAACAACATCCGCGGGTTTTTCGGGCTATGAACAACAGTCATATCGAAAAGATCATTCCGGTTTTCTCGGCAGCATTCGCGCTGATTTACATTGTCTCCGTCGAGATGAACTGGGCGCTGTTCACCTATCATCCGAAGATCGGACAGTTCGGCTGGCTCGTCGAACCTTCCAGAGACGGTCCGCCAATGTATTGGTATGGCTGGCTTGTGACCTCGGCGCTTGGTGCGGCCGCTGTCAGCGTGATAGCGTTGCCGTTGTTGAAAAACCGGCCGACGCAATACTGGCTGGGGTGGGTGGTTCCGCTTCTGGTCACGATCAGCGTCTTCTACCTTTTCCGTGACTGGTTTCTGCGCTGAGTCGAAAAAAAGCAGAAGGCCGCCGGCCGGGACACCAGAACCTATCGACAAGGTCTAAAAGTGCCAACACAACCACGCCGCCGCTTGACCAGCCGATTCGCCATAGCTTCATTCGTCGGCGTTGCCGTTTTTGCGGCGGCCGTGCTTTGGTCTTATCCATCTCGTGCGGGAGAACTCGATTCCGAGCGTGATGAAGATATCGATTTGGCTTTTGTCGGCTCGGCCCGCGAGACCGGAACGCTGAAGCCCATTCCTGGAGTTCAAATCAGGGCCGAGGTTGGCGGACGGAGAATCCTGGTTCGTACCAATACCGAAGGCGTCTACCGGCTCGTTCCGAATTTCGGCGACGGCGTCACGGCGAACCAAGTCGCGATTTCCTGCGCCAAAGACGGTTACGAGACTATCGATGTCTCGCGACGGCAGCTTTCCGACAAGAAAGTGAAAGAGCTGATCGTGGCGGAGTGCCTGCTGGCGCCGAAGCCTTAAAATCCGTGACTAAAATATTCTTCGGAATCTGTGACGCCGTTCACAGTGGAATTTTCCTGCCGCGCATAAGACAGAGGCTGCAAACCTCTTTGCGCGAGGAAGCCGTGTCCTCATCAGCCGATGACTGCCCCGCCAGCGTTCAGGCCACTTTCGCCGCGGGAGCCGGGCGTTCTCCGCGGAAATTCTGGCCCTCCGTCATTCGGATCGCCATCGCGGAGGTCGTGCTGCTGTTCGCGCTCGCTGGCGTATTTGTCGCCTATCTGAACTGGTCTTCGGAGGCGACCTTCGCAGAATTTCTCGCCGCCAGCGAAGCGGATTTCACATCTGTTTCCGTGACAACCCCGGCCTCAGACAACGACCTCGCCCGCGAACGCTGCGATCGACCGTCTGGCCAGCGACCGTAGCGCCTGACCGCGTTTCCTTACTGTGACACGGTCTGGACGACGCTGCCCACCGGGCGCGCGCTCGCGGCCGGCAGTTTCATGTCCTTGATCAGCGCATCGTCATATTCGGACAAGGTCTGCATCGGCGCTTTCGCCTTCATCAGAACGACCTTGTAGCCGCCGGCCTTCAGCCGCTGGAGCAAGGCCGGCATCGCCTCGGCAGTGTGCTTCTGGAAATCGTGCATCAGGATGATGCCCTTGCCGCGCTTGTCGAGCTTGGTCATGACGGTATTGATGATCTGGTCGGCGTTCTTCGCCCTGAAGTCGAAGGAATCGAGATCGCACGAGAACATCGCGATATTGCGCGATTCGAGATAGGCCATCGCCGCGGGGCCGTGTTGCAGCTCGGGGAAACGAAAGAACGGCGCGGGCGCGGCGCCAAGCGCGAACTTGACGGCGCTGTTGCCTTTCTCGATCTCGTCCTTGGCCATCTGCTCGGTCATCTTCTTCGAGTTCAGATTGGCGTGCGACCAGGTATGCGTGCCGACGGTGTGACCGGCCGCCGCCACCTGTTTGAGAATTTCGGGATGGTAGGTTGCGTGCTTGCCGATCGAGAAGAATACCGCCTTGGTGCATTCGTCGGCGAGTGCCTTGAGCACGGCCGGCGTGTTGCCCGGCCAGGGGCCGTCATCAAAGGTCAGCACGACCTCCTTGTCGTTCAGGAAATCCATCTGCTTGAAATGTTCAAAACCGAAGCCCGGTCCGCCCGTGGTGTCGACTTCGACCACGCGGGCAAGGCCGAGTGCATTCGGATTGGCGCAGACCTGCTTCGGCTGCGGGGCGGGGGCCGGCGGGATTTTCTCCGGGATGCTGCCGGTGACCTCAATCGGGTCGCGGCTGGCGGCTGGCTTTGCAGGAGCGGGGGCAGGCGCCGGAGCAATATGCGCCGCGGCGACGGCTTGCGGAGCCACCGCGGGCCGGCCCGACGAAGTCCAGAACCAGCCGCCGACAGCGATCAACGTCGCGGCTACCACACTCATCAGCATCAGACCCAACGCGTTACGCATGGTTACTCTTTCGTTAATGCAAAAATTCCTGCTGTCTCCTTTATGGGAAAGAGTTGTTAACGCTCCCCCAACGCGGCCCTGTTTCCAGGTGTCGCACGGGGCCGGAGTGACCGGGTCACAATGCGATCGCAAGGGACGGGGCATCGTTCCGTCATGTGAACGCGCCGATCCCGGCGCGAGCTCCCGCACGATGGTCGATCGCGGTATGTCGCAAGCCGTTGCGCAGAAGTGAGCGTGACGGCCGGTGATGCGCTGAATTGCGCGCGCGCCGTGCATTGACATAAGGGGCCAAGCGGACTTCTATCCCGCGCTTCGCAGGGACGAAGGTGGCATCAAAATGTTCAGAATTTCATTTTTGTTTTTATCGGCGCTTATCGCGTCGCAGGTTTTTTCAGCCTCGCAAGTTTGGGCTCAGCAAAGCCACGATGCCTGTGCGCGTGATGTTTCGCGCTTGTGCCGGGCCTTGATGAACGACGGCGATCAGATGGCCGTTCTGGCCTGCCTCAAGCAGCATCGCAGTCGCATCAGCAAAGGCTGCAACCAGGTCCTCATCGACAACGGGCAATAATAGCGCCTCGGCTACTTGCTTACACTCAGGTGCTGCTGCCGGCCGCGGCGGACGCCACCGGCAGCACCTCGTGCGCCGCGCGATCGGGCGTTTCTTCCTTCCAGCGCACCGAACCGAACGGCCGCTCCAGCATGCGGCGGATGCGGACTGGATCCGGCCCGAGATGAAAATCCATCGCGCTCTGATGCAATCCGCGTTCGGATTGCGTCGAACGGTTGCGCTGGCGCAAGTAATCGAGCCAGGTCGGGCAATGATAGCGTTCGGTCCATAGCTCGGGATCGGCGATGTCGCGCGCGATCGACCAGCCATAGGCGCCGTTGCGCTGCCTTGAGAGCTGGACTTCCTGCATGACATTGTGGAAAGCGCGGGCGTTTTCCTGCGCGACGCGATATTCGATTTCTACCACCAGAGGTCCGCTGCGCGCGGTCAGCGATAGCTGCACCTCGGGATCGGCCAGGAATTCCGCGTCCTCGTTGCGCGCGCCGATCCGCGGCATGTGCAGCCAGAAGCCAAGCAGCGGCGAGAGCAGCATCAGGACGGCCGAAACCAATAGTGCAGCCTCGACGCCCGCGGCGTCGGTCAGCCGTCCCCAGCCCCAGCTTCCGATCGCGATCCCACCGGAGATCGAGGCCTGGAAAATCGCCAGCGAACGACCCGCCACCCAGCGCGGCGCAGAGAGCTGCACGCCGATATTGAACAAGGCAACCGCGAGCATCCACGAAGCCCCGGCCAAAACGAGGGCTGCGGCGGTAAGGACCGGCTCATGGCTCATCGCCACCGCAGCGATCGCGCCACCCATCGATATGGTGCAGGCGCGGATCGCCGCCTCGCCGCCCAATCGTTTGCGCACTTCGCCGATGTTGAGCGCGCCGATCACCGCCCCCATGCCGAAGGCGCCAAGCATGATGCCGTAGGTCTGGGCGCCACCGTGCAGGAGATCGCGAACCACCAGCGGCATCAGCGCGGAAATCGAGCCGCCGATCAGGCCGGTCACCAGGGTGCGCATCAAAACGATCTTGATCGAGGGGGAATTGGCGATGTAGCGCACGCCCGAGACGATCGCGCGGTTGAACTGCTCGCGCGGCAGCCGGGAGGGTTCGCTTTCGCGCCGCCAGACGAACAATGCCGCCAACAGCGGCAAATAGAGGATGGCATTGGCGGCGAAGGCTGCGACCGCGCCCGCGGTGGCGACGATGATGCCGCCGATCGCGGGTCCAAAGCTGCGCGCGATGTTGTAGCTGATGCCGTTGAGCGCGACCGCGGAAGGAAGCATGCCGGCCGGCACTTGCTCGCTGACGGAGGATTGCCAGGCCGGCCCGAACAGCGCCATGCCGCTGCCGACAACGAAGCAGAAAACCAGCAGGATCGTTGGCGTGACCAGGCCGAACCAGGCGAGCACGGTCAGCGCGCTCGCGCCGCTCAACGCGATCGAGAGCGAGATCAGCGAGACGATGCGGCGGTCATACATGTCGGCGATGGCGCCCGCGGGCATGGCGATCAGCATTACCGGCAGCATCAGCGCCGTCTGCACCAGCGCAACCTTGTCGGCGGAAGAGGTCATCTGGGTCATCGACCAGGCCGCGCCGACCGCCTGGATCAAAAGGCCCAGATTGGACAACAGGCTCGCCGACCAGATTCGCCGGAATGTGCCGTGTCGCAACGGCGCGGCGATGCCGTCGGCGGGAAAAATGCTGCGCGCTGGCTCAGTCATGATGTCTTTCGTTGCGGCCGCGGGACGCGAAGGTCCGCGCCGGTCGGTAGGTGGCGGGATACGCCCGATTCCCTAGCGTCCCGATTCCGAAGTTCGTAGCATCCGGGGAGCCACGTTTCGAACTTCGGAATCGAAAGGACACTAGCAAACCTATTGATCTAGTGTGGCTTTGGTTCAGAAGTCCGCGGGACGAACTCGCGGCGCAAATGATGCGGACTTCTGAACCGCCACACTAGCGGCAAAATACCCAAGATCATGCCGCCGTCACAATGCGCTGAAGGCCGGCATCCCCCGGTCGGTGCCTTCGTGGCGCCCGCATTCCGGAGCTGATATGATGCAAAGAGGGATGGGATTTTGCCATCCGATGATTTGCAAGGACGCCCTCCGTGAGCATAGCCGAAGCCTGGGATACCCCGGCCATGCGCCGGCGACTGGTTCCTCCGAGCCCGCCGCGCGCGCCGGAGGGCATGTCTGCCTTCGGGCGGCTCGCCGCGATGCGGAACAACGTGATCGGAACCTGGGGCCAGCGCGCCTATGAGGATGACATCATCCGCGGCAGCTTCTTTTTCCTGCGCTCCAGCTTCATCCTCAACACCCCGGATGCGATCCGCCACGTGCTGGTCGATAACTACGAGAATTATTCCCGCACGGCCGCCGGCCTGCGCGTGCTGCGCCCGATGCTCGGTGAAGGCCTGCTGATCGCCGAGGGCCGGGCCTGGAAACATCAGCGGCGCACGCTGGCGCCGGCCTTTACGCCACGCGCGGTGGCGACCCTCGTTCCGCATATGGTTGCGGTGACCGACGATACCATCGCAAACTTGCGAAACACTGCCGCAACGGGCGGCCCGGTCGATTTGCGCGAGATCATGCAGCGGATGACGCTCGAAATCGCCGGCCGCACGATGTTTTCGTTCGGGATGGAGCGTCACGGCGCGACCTTGCGAGATTTCGTCATGGAATATGGCGAGCGGTTGGCCCGGCCGCATTTTTTCGACCTGGTGTTGCCGGTGAACTGGCCGGCCCCGCGGGACCTTGCGCGGGCGCGCTTCCGCAAACGGTGGACGCAATTCGTCGGCATGCTGATGGCGGAACGCCGCGCGGCCGGAAAGCAGGAGGGCGCGCCGGCACGCGACCTGTTCGATCTGATGAACGCGGCGCGCGATCCCGAAACCGGCGAGGCTTTCAGCGAGGCCCAACTTGGCGACCAGGTCGCGACCATGATTCTCGCCGGCCACGAAACCACCGCCACGGCGCTGTTCTGGGCATTGTATCTCCTGGCGCTCGACCCGGTCGCGCAGGAGCAACTGGCCAACGAAGCGCGGCAGGTGTCGGCGAGCGGCGAAGCCGATCTCGATCGGCTGAAATTCACCCGCGCCGTTGTCGATGAAACCATGCGGCTTTATCCGCCGGCATTTCTGATTGCGCGGTCGGCGAACGGACCTGACGTCATTGCAGGCATTCCGGTCAAGAAACATGACGTGATCCTGATCGCGCCTTGGCTGTTGCATCGGCACGAAAAACTCTGGCGCGATCCTAATGCCTTTGTTCCGGAGCGCTTCCTGTCGCCGTCGCCGCCGGATCGTTTCGCCTATCTGCCGTTCGGCGTCGGCGCGCGGGTGTGCATCGGCGCCCATTTCGCGCTGGTCGAAGCGACCCTGGCGCTGGCGCGGTTCATTGCAGCGTTTCGAGTTGAGCTGTTGGAGAAAGATCCGGTGATGCCGCATGGTGTGGTCACCACGCAGCCGGATCGTTCGCCGATGTTCAAGATTACGCCGCGTTGAAGCTGTCGCCACCGGCGGCGGCAATAATACGGCCTTCTGAACCGCCATATTGACAGGACCGCGTCATGAGCGAATTGGAAGCCCAGTTTGCAACGTTGAAAAGGATCGCCGATCCGGCGGTAGCGGATGCGATTGCTAAGCTCGTCAAGAATGGCGAAGACCACGAACTCAACCGCGTCAACGTCCTGGATTTTTCCAGGCAAAACGGCTTCGACGAGGAGCGTGCGATCTCAGGCTTCCTGCACGCCTCGCGGCTTGGACTATTCGATCTTACCTGGAACGTGCTTTGTCCCGGCTGTAGCGGCGTGCTCGATGCCTACGACACGCTGAAATCGCTGCGCAACGACGATTACCATTGCGGCCTCTGCGCCTGCGGCTACGAACCCTCGGTCGACGAACAGGTTGAAGTCGCCTTCACGGTCAGCCCCAAAGTGAGGCGCATCGCCGCTCACGATCCAAACTCGTTGCCGCTGTGGGAATACTACAAGCAGGTGTTCTGGAGCTCGGGTATCGATCTCAACACGGAGTTTTTCTCGACGTTGACCGAGAAGGCGACGATCGATTCGCTGGAGCTGCCGGCCGGCGAGCGCGCCGTGTTGTCGCTGCAATTGCCGCCGCAATTCATCATCGTATTCGAGCCGGTGACGCATTCGGCGCATTTCATCGACGTGCAGGGCGAGCCGACCAAGGAGCGCCAGCAGTTGTCGCTGGTCTACAACAAGTCGCACCCGCCGACGGGATCGATTACGATGCGTCCGGGACCTTTGCGGCTTGCGCTCGACAACCAGGCCGGCGTGCGAACCCTGCCGACCGTGTTCATCGCCGCGCAAGAGCTGCACGATTTGCTCGGCAAGCGCCGGCCGTTTCTCACCGCCAAGCGGATGCTGTCCAACCAGACCTTCCGCGATGTGTTCAAGGCGGACAATCTTCACATCGATCAACGGTTGAAGATCACCTCGCTCACTTTCCTGTTCACCGACCTGAAGGGCTCGACGGCGCTCTATGAGCGCGTCGGCGATCTCGCCGCCTTCGATCTGGTGCGCGCGCATTTCCGCGCGCTGCTCGAGATCATTGCCTCGGAGAAGGGTGCTGTGGTCAAGACCATCGGCGATGCCGTGATGGCGACATTCGTCAAACCGGAGCACGCGATTGCCGCGGGCTTGCGGATGCGGGCTGCGATGGATGTGCTCAACGCCGAGCGCGGCACCGACGATCTCGTGGTAAAGATCGGCATTCACGAGGGCCCCTGCCTCGCCGTGATGCTCAACGAACGGCAGGATTATTTCGGCCAAACGGTCAACATTGCAGCAAGAGTTCAGGGGCTAGCGACGTCGCAATCGATTCACGCCACCGGTGGCGTGGTCGAGGAGCCGGCGGTATCGGCTATCCTCAAGGAGCTGGCGATCACGCCGATCCAGAAACAGGCGGCGCTGCGCGGGATCACCGACAAGATCTTGGTGTACGAAATTCCATGAGAAATGACCGGTAACCTTGCAAAAAGGTAATATACGCCGGGAATGCGGCCCGATTGCACCGGTTCATGTTCCGCGCCATATAGGCCTCAAGCGAAGCAATATTAGAGACCCATGATGCTCGACGGACTGCGCCAATTCATCGCCGACGTGATCTCTCCCACGGATGGGCCACGCGACCTCGACGACACCGGATATCGTCTGGCTGCGACCGCATTGCTGGTTCACGTCGTTTCGCTCGATGGCGAACCGTCGGAAAACGAAAAGCGCAAGCTCCACAGCTTGATCGAGAGTAGCTTCGGGCTTGATCGGGGTACCGCCGACAAACTGATTGCGTCCGCGACCCTGGTCGAGGGCGAGGCCGTCGATCTCTATCACTTCACCAGCGTCATCATGCGTTCGGTGGATGATGCCGGGCGTCTGCGCATCGTCGAGATGATGTGGGAACTGGTTTACGCGGACGGTCGGGTCAGCGAATTCGAGGACAATGTCGTCTGGCGCGCCGCCGATCTGTTGGCCGTGTCTTCGCGCGACCGCATCGATCTCAAGCACCGCGTCGCCGCCAGGCAGCCCGCGCCGGTTTCCGGCAGCTAGGACGCGAATTTAGGCCGAACCGTTGGCGCCACGCCGCGCAAGTTGGCCGCATCGCTAAATGAAGGAATTTTAATGTAGCGATCGGGGCCGGGTCACGCTGCTCTGGTCCGGCTGCATAGGTCTTTGCTGCAATTGCCGCCTGTCCGAGTTCTGAAACGCTTGCAGGCCGCCCGTATCCCGCCTAAGGCGTATGCCCGGATGGTCCATTGACGGGCAAGATAATCGTGGCTGAGCGGGTAACGCTGATTACGGGTGCCTCGGCGGGCATCGGCGCCGAACTGGTGCGTGTCTTTGCTGCCAATGGCCATCGCGTCGCGATGGTGGCGCGGCGGGCGGACCGGCTGCAATCGCTGGCCGCAGAACTCGCTTGCAATGACGCTGGCGCGCCGATCGTTATTCCCTGCGATCTCGAACAGGCGGACGCCGGCGACACGATCGCCGCCGCGCTGAGCGCGGCCGGCGTCGAAGTTGAATTCATCGTCAACAATGCAGGCTTCGGCCTGTTCGGTCGGGCCGTCGAACTCGACCGCAACGAGCAACTTGCGATGATCGCGGTCAACATCCGCGCGCTCACCGATCTGTCGCTTCGCTTTTCCGATCAATTGATCCGAAATCGCGGTGGGCTCCTCAATGTCGCGTCGATTGCGAGCTTTCTGCCGGGGCCGGGCATGGCGGTGTACTACGCCTCGAAAGCCTACGTGCTGTCGTTCACCGAGGCCTTGCGCGGGGAATTGGGACCGAAAGGCGTCCGCGTTACCGCGCTGTGCCCGGGTCCGGTGCCGTCGGAGTTTCAGACGCGCGCGGGCTTCGAGCCCGGGTTCGACTCTGCCGTTCTCAACGTGTCCGCGCCCGATGTCGCCGAGGCAGCCTATCGCGGCCTGATGGCGGACAAGCGTGTGGTGTTGCCCGGCCTCGGCATCAAGATCGTGCCGTTCATGTTGCGATTGGTCCCGCGCGGCTTCATTCTTTCGGCCGTGACCCGCCTTCAGACGCGGCAGCTCTAGCTCGCTACGCGCTGGCTCGGACCATCGAAGCCAGCGTTCGTTTCACAGAGCCCCAATGATACGGGTTGAGTCCTCTTATGATTCAATGCAGATGACGCCCAAAAAACGCTAATATACGTGGCCGAGCGTCTGCTGCGGAAGGCTCGTGATATCGCATCCCGATCCTCGCCATCACCCAGCCCGTAGCCCCGTCGTGAAAGGCGTGTCCTGCATCGGGATACTCTTTAACGTCGTGCTCGACGCCATTAATTTTGAGTGCGGTTTCCAGCCGCGATGCAGCTCGTTGGACATTCCAAAGAAAAACAGGCCCGGTTTTCCGGGCCGATCTCATTATAGCGCGCGGTGTACATCCGACCTCTCCGGCGTAGCAGCGTTAGGAAGCTTCTGGGTTTCCGGGAAAGATCTAACCCGGCGGATGCAGAGGAGGGAGAACAGCATCACTCACGTGCGGTAGGCCGTTTCTATCGGCACTTCGCTCGAGATGGCTCCTGCACGTCTGGCATACAAAAGTCTGTAGTTCGTATGTGTGGCCATGCCTCGGATGGGGCGTGCGTCTCGTCACGTACATCGTCCCGGTGCAGACCGGGCAAATCGGCCCAAGATGTGCACCAAACCTGGTCTGTATCTGCATCGCATCCAACCTCTGCCCCAGGAGCTAGGCCATTCGTTGGCGTAGTGTCTGCCGCGTATCGTGTTTAGTGAGCAATATTGCTCACTCTATGGTTGGCGCGGAGCCCAAGATGTCTCAGTCGCGGTTACCTTGCATTTTAGCTCCGCACCCGCACTTAAACTCCAACTAATGAACTCTCTAAAACTTGTGGGATCGAGCAAATCTGTACAGCGGCCTGTGTATCGAGGGCGATAAGCTGTGCTAGCGCCGCGCTCTTCCTCGGCTCTGACCGGCGACAATCGTGCCCTCGTAGAGAATGTCAGAATGCCTGCATATCAAAGCGTCCCTGAGCTTGGTCTGTCTGCGAAATACCATCTGAAAGCAATCGGATGTGAGCATCAGGCCAAATGCGCAACCGACCAAGAAACCGAACGGGAATGGCGACAGCTTGCGAAGCAATGGCATTCGATGGCCGATCAAGCCGCCACAATGTTGGACGACGCTTCGCGGGCCGACTTCTGGTCGTTCGGCGATTAGAAATTTATTTTGAAAACTGATCGATGTTGGACAGCGACTCAGTCGTTTGTGGATTCTTGAGGATCCATCAACACATCGGTGGTCGAGAGTGTCGCGTTCCCACCTAACGCTGGCGTCGGCATTGCTCTGACGCGGAGACAAAGGTGAGTTCGAAGCTACCGATGAGGAACTGGACGCGGGCAATAAGCAGATGCTGACAGGAGGAACGATTTTGGCGGAAGCGCAAAAACCCAATACGCCACGAGCTTAGAGTAAGCATCCCCTAGACGATGGTGTTATTCGGGCGGCGGCAAACCTGGCGACCTTATCCACTCCTCGATCGCCGCGGAGCGCTCCGTCTCTTCGGCCTTGCGCAACAAGAGATCCCGAGCTGGGCCATCGGGGCAGGCATCCGCCTTCCGCCGCGCAGCTTTGCCATTGCGAGCAGCCTATTGCGGAGCGACCCGGAGGTTTGATGCGGTTGCGAGGCAATATGATAGACCTATCTCCCGATCAAGTCGGGCTGCATGGGGAACCCCGGTTCAGTTCCAGCGCCGGAGGAAGCGAGAATTTCAGTTGGCTTGCTCGAACAGCGCGACCGGCGGTCTATTCTACAAGACTTCAGCCGCTGCTCGCTGATCCATGTGCGCGGCACGCGAGATTTGCTTTGCGGCAGGGCTGGTTACTGGCTGACGATTTTCAATTTGGTTGCTTCGAACTCCAATAGACACATGTCAATAACGGCCATCAACGTCTTTGGAGTGAAAGGTTTACGCAGGCAGCGCGTGGCACCGAGTTCGATCGCCATGCTCAAAAAATCCGGTGCAGGCATTCTCTGCTCGGCAAAGATGTAGCCGGAAATAGCGATAAGAGGCACCGTCGGCGCCCGTTCGTGAAATACGCGAACCGACTCAAAACCTCGCATGTGAGGCATGAAAATATCGACAATCATTATGTCGAAGGTTGAACTATCAAGAGCAGATAAGCCGGCTTCTCCCCCATCGGCGATGAAAACGGAAAATCCTCCTTCTTCGAGCCATGCACGAATGGCGTAGCCGACCAACGGGTCGTCGTCGACGACGAGAATTCGCTTCATCTTGGTTCCCCAGGGCCACACATCGCCGACTGACCCATCGTCAGTTTAGCCGACGTGATTCGTCAAAGATCTGCCGTTTCCCGCAGGTTACCGGCTAGAGTACAGCTAAAGTCTTCCCGACAACGGGTATAGCGAACGAAACAGTACCCGTTTTAGTTGCTCTTTGACGAAGTCAACGCTCGACCTGGCAGCACGGTTGGCCGAGTTGCTGCAGCCGGTACCTGTCGAACAACTCACAAAAATGCCGCTGATTTTTTATGCGGCTGGCAGGATCGCCCTGCTGACGATCCCGCGCTTCACGCCACGGCGCTCGCGATTGATTAACGCCTGGACCTCGGCGGCAGGGATGGCCCTGCTAAACAGATAACCTTGCCCCTCGGTGCATCCGTTCGCTTTTAAATACGAGCACTGCTCTATGTCTTCGACACCTTCGGCTGTCGTCGTCAGACCGAATCCTTTGACAATACCAAGGATCGCGCGAATGATCACTTTGCTATCGTCGTTCTCTCCAAGGCGCGACACGAAGCTCCGATCAATCTTGATCTTGTCTAGTCGAAACGAGAGCAGCTGGCTCAACGTCGCATACCCGGTTCCGAAGTCATCGAGGGCGATACGAACGCCGGCTTGCCGAAGTTCATCGATCACGGTCTGCGCAACGACGAGATTTCCAATGAGCGCGCCCTCTGTTATTTCAACCTCGAGCCGGCGTGGATTGAAGCCCGTTTGTCCAAGAATCGATTAATTTGAAGTGCCGCAAAAATACGTAACCTGCGCTCATCTACACGACCGGTCCCTCTACACCAGTTCAGCATCGCGCCTGAGCTTGTTTAAGGGTTTTTCTTCGATCGGACCCTGTTCAAACATAACTCCCATCATGAGGCCGTCGACCCACTGTCTGGAGCAACGGCGGAATACCGGAATTCCGAAGGTAGTCATTAAAAGAAAGAATTCTGTCAGGCCGGCGGCCGGACTCGTCAGCTTTATTCGCGCTCCAGTATCGGACACGTCGATCAAAAGGCATTTACGGCACGACGTGCCGTCGATCGCCATGGCCAAGACGTTGAGCGGCTGCTCAAATTTAACCCGGGGTGCATTCAATCGACGATCGTTGATCGACACGGACATTTACTCCCAGGAAAAGAACATTCGGTAGTGGCTTGCCGACGTGCGCTGCGAACGCTGCTGCCGACTTTACCTGGCAAACTGGACCGATCCGGATTTGTCGATGCTCTCTCGGACCGAACCTGCTGACCTCAGATGTCCCGCTCGAAGCCACAGAACCCCTTCAACGCGTCGAACAGCGGATGGATATCCTGAGATTTTCTCAAAATCTGCGTCGCGCCGGGATGGCCGCAAATTTCTCGCCTCAAGCTCTGTTCTGTGACCTCATTGAGCTTCCGCCCGGAGAGAACAATAACTGGAATATTCTCGGTTCCCGCCGTGGTGCGCAACCTCGTCAGCAAATACTGAGCATCGCCATTCGGCATGAAATAGTCGGTGACTATCACCGCAGGCTCGTCGCGGCAGGCAATCCGAAAACCCTGCTGGGCGTCGGGAGCATATTGAACGTCGATTCCGCATTTTTCGAGCCGGCTGCTGAGAAACCGATTGGTATCATCGTCATCGTCGACCAGAAGCACGCGCGGGCGCATCCGCACCGTCGGTGGCGATGCATGCTGGCTTAGACGGCGAATCCTGCCGGCCGTGCGGGGATGAACCTCCACCAGCGCGGCTTCCAGATCGTTCCAGAAATGCGGCCCTTTGCGGACGTAGCGTGCGCCAAAGCCTTCGCACCTTTCGAGCGTATTCGGGTCCCTGCTGCCGGTGATCACAATCACATTTGTCGGCTTTTTGTCCGGATCCAGAAGATGCGCGCAAACGGATAGACCATCCACCTCCGGCATGTTGACGTCGATTACCAGAATGTCCGGCTTGCCCCGACTTGCCTTGAGCAGGGCCTGGATTCCGTTAGACGCGGTATCGACATCGAAGCCGATGCTGGCGCAGTGATTTGCAAGTAATCGCAAAATCGAAGGATCGTCGTCCGCGACGAGCATCCTCGGAGTTTCTTCACGCGATCGCATTTCAGCAACCGCGTCCGCCCCCGCTTCAACATCGAGTTCTTGCGATTTCGAGAGTTGATTGCCGCATGACGCCGCTCCAGATTCTGCCGTTGCAATTGCGCGTCCGCCGCCGCCCGAATGTCGGCATCCGGTTGGCGCTTCGACAACGATCAAACGCCAAGACGGGCTAATGCGAAGCTAAAGAATTCTTCCGTATAAATGCGCAAGAGATCGACCCAAGGCGCGGCTAGGCTAGCTGAAGGGGCCACGCCATCCGGTCTTCGGTATCGTTGCAATTGCAGGCACAGCAAATCAGACCATCAAGCGCCCGGTCGGTTTCGTCACCATGAGCGGGATCGGCAAGCTCGGCTATGACAGCGTCCTCTAGATCGGCTGCCGCTTCGCTGATTTCGGCAAAGCCGTAGATTCCGCCGGCTCCGGAGAGGCCATGCGCGGTGCGCTTGATCCGATCCAGCGTGCTCGGCAGCCGGCTTCCATCCATCAGCGCAACGCGATCGACTGATAGCGACGCGGCGTCTTTTCTGACCCTCTTCAGGAAGCCAGCACGCAGGCCATCGATTGGCCCGTGCGCCGGCTGCACGTAGCTGCGCACCGAAGCCGCCAGCGTCATCGGGTCGAATGGCTTGGGGATCACGCCGACGGCGCCGAGTGAACGAAAGCGGTCGACCTCACGGGCCTGGGCGCGGGCTGTCATGAAGATCACGGGTATATCAGCGGTCCTCGCGTCCTCCCGCAATCGAACCAGCGTAGCCGGCCCGTCCATGACCGGCATCATGACGTCAAGAAGAATGAGATCGGGCTGCCATTCGGCAGCGACCACGAGCGCCTCTTTGCCTGAACCGCAGCTTCGCACCTTGAAATCGGAATCCATACCAAGCGATATTTCGGCCACTTCGCGGATGTCGGGCTCGTCGTCAACGTGAAGAACTTAAATCGTTGTCATGCGACTTCCTTTGCAAGCGAAGGTGGCGGTAGTGCCAATCGATCCTGGACCGCAATCTTCAGGCTTTCCAGTGACGAGTTCATCTTGGACAGTGCGGCATGCACTTGTTCGTTACAGGACACGTCCGCGCAGTGCGTGGAGAAAATTATCACTGGGATGGCTTGGCCCTGGGTGCCGCGCAGGTCCGGCAACAGGTCCAGGCCGGAGTCCTGGCCAAGCGCGATATCGAGTACGGCGAGATCGATGCGATCCGTGACGAGCGTACGGCGCGCATTTTCCAGACCGTCTGCCGAAACCACATCCGCAATCGACCCGAGTTCCTGATTGACCAGCGCAAGCACGTCGTGGTCGTCATCGACGTGCAAGATGCGTCGCCGACGGTGGGGCAACGCCATCGCAATTTTTAGAGTGTGTATGAGAGGCTCGAAGGCGATCGGCTTGTCGAACCAGCGCAATACATTGAGCTTCGATGACCTGACGTCGCTTCGACCTTGAGCGGGATCTCCGGCGATAACAATGATTGGCACGTCGCGATAATGCGGCTGGGCCCGCAAACGAACGATCAGGCCGATGCCATCGCCGTCCGGAAGCTGCAGATCCACCAGGACAGCCGCATAGCGTGTTGCGTCAGCTCGCTCGATCGCCGCCGCAATAGTATGAGCAAAGTCCACAGCTAGACCCGCTTGCTGCAACTGCTCCCGTACAGCTGCCGCTGACTCTCGATCATCCTCGCAAAACAGAACGCGTGCATTCCCTGCACTAGAATAAAGGTCGATCTCGCCGCCGGCCGTGCCGTCCCAGATCGGCAACTCGACAATGAAGATCGCGCCGCCGCCAGGAGCATCATCGAAGCCTATCGTCCCGCCCAGCCGCTCGACGATCTGCTTGACGATACTGAGGCCAAGACCGGTCCCGCCCTTCTGCCGGGTGTTTGTGGCGTCGGCCTGGGCGAATTTCTCGAAAATGTGGGGTTTGAATTCTTCGGGAACGCCGGAGCCGTGGTCGCGGACGGTAATACGCACGTCGTCTGCGCTCTTCTCCACCGAGATAATTACTTCTCCGCCGGACGGAGAGAACTTGATCGCATTCGAGAGGAGGTTGGTGACGACCTGGGCAAGCCGGTCGGGGTCGGCATTCACGTCAAGTTCGGCCGAGGCGCTATCGAGCCGAACGCTCACGCCGTAATTCTCCGCAAACCCGCGGTTGTCCTCGATTGCGTGCTCCACGAGACTCCGCACGGCGACTTTGCTCAGACTGAACAGGACGCGGCCGGATTCCAGCTTCTCAATATCGAGAATGTCGTTCAGCAGGCGAGCCAGTCGCTGGCTGTTGGTATGCGCGATCGTCAGCAGACGCGCAGCCGATTCAGGCAGCTTGTTTGCCCATTGTCCGGCGAGCAGGCCCAACGAGCCGGAGATCGAAGTCAGCGGCGTGCGCAATTCGTGGCTCACCGTCGCGACGAACTCGTCTTTCAGCCGCTCCATTTGCCTGCGTGCGCTGATGTCGCGGATAACCAGAATCCGCTCGGCGCTTTCGAGCGGACTGAGCATAATCTCGATGGGAAACTCGCCGCCATCCTTGCGCCGGCCGGTGAGTTCAATCTCGGAGCCAATGTGAAAGCCGAGAGCGGGAAGACCGCCATCGATCAATCGCTCGTCAACGCGATTGGCGATGATCTTCCTGATGTTCTGCCCCAGCAGTTCATCCCGGCTATAGCCAAATTCCTTTTCCGCCTGAAGATTAAGCAGCACAATTTCGCCGGCGTGATTCACCACGACCATCGTGTCCGGTGCCGCTTCCAGCAGGCTGCGGTACCGCGCCTCCATCTGCGCCAGATGCTTTTCCGCATCTTTGCGGGTGCTGGCATCGCGGATCACCAGAATTCCCTCGCCGCTCCGCAGCGGGCTCAACATAATCTCGATCGGAAACTCGCCGCCATCCTTGCGCCGTCCGATCAGATCGATTCCCGAGACAATCTGCTTTGCCAGAGCGTCGACGCCGTCGGCCAACAGGCGCTCCGCAAATCCCTCTGGAATGATGTTCGTCACCCTCTGCCCAAGAAGCTCGTCGCGGTGGTACCCGAACTCTTTCTCCAGCTGCAGGTTCAGCAGAACGACCTCGCCCCGCTGGTTGACCACAACCATCGCGTCAGGTGCGGCTTCCAGCAGCCAACGAGACCTGGCCTCCAACTGCGCCAGATGCCTTTCTGCCTCCTTGCGCACGCTTATGTCGCGGATCGCCGCTGTCACAAGAACTCCTTCGCTGCTTTCCTGCGGGCTCAGCATGATCTCGATAGGGAACTCGGCGCCATCACTGCGCTTGCCGATGAGTTCGATCCCGGTACCGATCTGCTGAGCGAGCGCGTCCGCCGGAGATCTGAGACCGTCCGCGAGCAGGCGTTCTGCAAAGCCGTCTGGAATGATATTGGTCACCTGCTGTCCAAGCAGTTCGTTACGCCGGTATCCGAACTGCTTTTCCGCCTGAAGGTTGAGCAGCATAATCTCCCCACGCTGGTTCACCACCACCATCGCATCCGGGGCCGCCTCGAGCATGTCCCTGACTTTTTGTTCGGTCTTGCGGCGCTGGTCCGCCGTCGCTCGGAACTCGTCGCCCCGGCTTTCGCTCCGGGCCAGTTCCCTTTCGGATGCACGGCGAATTGCAATAACCGAAATCAACGCCAGCACGATAATAAGCGCGAGCCCGCCCAGGTTGCAAAGCAGAAGCCAGACGTTGGCCGATACTGAATTCTCTGTCCGCAGCAAAACGAGGTTGTGCTGCTCGCTTATCAAGTGGAGCGCCACGAAGCGGATTTGTGTCATGAGATCGCGGCCGACACCGGTGCGCACGAGGGCTAAAGCGGCGGCGTGGTCGCCGGCGTGCTGTAGGCGGATGGTTTCCCGCAGTTCAGCAAACTTGCGCACCATTAGCGGTTCGAGTTCGGCAAGTACGGGTTGCAGCATCGGATCGTCGGCAACCGCCGTTCTCAGGTCGGAGATCGCGGTCGCACTTGCCTCAACCGTGCCTTTATATAAGTCGAGGTAGTCAGGATCGCCGGTGAGGAGATAGCCGCGCTGTTCGCTCTCCGCGATCCGAACCACGGCCATAATCCCCCACAACCTATTTTCGAGCAGCAACGCCCGGTTCATAAGTTCGCCGGCGGATTGTGACGAGACGACGAGATAAATCGAAGATGCACTGACGAAGATCAGAAACCCGCAGACCAGCAGAAGCGGCCATGCAAGCCTTTTCCAGACGTAGCGCGCGGCTAAAGCGGCATCTTTCATGAGGTTACCGGGGCTTGCCGAGCGCGATACGAACCAGATCTGCTGCGTTTCTGGCGCCGAGTTTCCGCATCAGCCGCGCACGATGACTTTCGAACGTCCTCGAACCGATATGCATCCGCACCGCACCTTGCTTGTTGGAGCATCCCTGGCTGACATGCTCCAGAACTTCCCGCTCCCGCGGGGTTAGAAGGCTAAACGGGTTGACCTCCGCGGCTTCGCCCCCGCTGGTATTGCGCTTGCTCTCTGTGCCGCCACTCCGGGACCACCATGTGATCACGTCGCGGCCGAGCGCGGCGGCTGTCTCCGGCCTCAGCGGCTGCTCGAAGCCGTCGCCAATCCGCTCTATGAGGGTGCAGAGACGCTCGGTTTCGCGAAATGCGCCGTCCACCAGTTGTTGCATCCGGTCGCGTGTTTCAGCCGTCTCCGAAAATCGGACGCTATTCTGTCTGATTTCACCGATGTAGAGCCGCAATGCGGTCAGCGGCCCGTTGAGTTGATGCGCGATCGCGGATCCCACTTCGCTCGCCGCCCGTGTACGTTCGAAAGATGCATCGAATTCAAGCTGACTTGTCGGCTGGTTACGATCCTCCACCAAACCCGGGTGGCCCGGACGACCCACGCGCTTTTCTCTCGGTGTCATTGTATTGACCACGCGTTGCAGGATATCAGGGCCATGCTGCGATCGATGGCTGAAATTAATTGCAAAGACGAGAACGGCTTTCGTAGCGACGTTGTCGCGCCGCGCCGCTTCGCCATTCCCAGAAAATCTTGATCAGCATCCAGCGAATACCGTAAACTGAAGCCAGTCATGGCGACGATTGACACTGCCGACTCGCTTCTAATTCGGGCGATCGTGTCGAGCCCATTCATGCCAGGCATGAACAGATCGATCATCACGACGTCAAATTTTCCGGTTCTGAACTCGTGAATACCGGCATGTGCGCGTGACGCAACGACCGTTTCGTATTGATGCCAAGCGAGAATGGCGCGAATTGCCGCGCTAACGCTGGCATCGTCGTCGATGACGAGAACTCGCGTAGCTGCTTCCCCAAGATAGAGCATTGAGACGTCGTGAAGGCGCAAACCTGCCATAGGGAGAGCGACCTCCTGCAAAAGGAACGTTCACGTGGTCTTGCGCGACATGAACTAGGTCTATCGCACCTCGTGCTATGCGCGAGTTAATTTCTATCTACGTATAAACACGGCTGTTACGGACGCGCCTGTTGAGGCAACGGCTACTATGCACGTTGGAGTGCATTCGCTGGAATAATCGAATGACGCCGAATGCCCGCGCTAACTGCTTCACTTGTTTCGATTAGGCTTACGCGGTGCGGACAACAACTCGACTTGATCCACTAGCTCCGAAACCTGACTTACAATTAAGGTCCATCGCGGAAGCTTGCCGTAGAGGCGCAAAAGGAGAGCACCATGTACTCCGATGAATTCGAAACCCGACTAGCCAGAGTACGGCATCGTTTCGCAATCGCACTCGAGAGCAAGATCGAGGGAGCGATCGTCTCGGTGAACCTCATTTCCCGCGGCGGCGATGGTTTGATCAAACACTTGGCGGGATTATATCGCCATCTACACGCCATCTGCGGCATCGGGCCAACGGTCGGCTTCTCCGCCACCGGTGAAGCTGCGCGGATCGCCGAAGTCGCGCTGGTCCCGGCGCATCGTGAGGGCCGCCGGCTGACCGAAACAGAAACTCTCAACCTGAAGAAAGCGCTTGAGCGCTTGCGAGTTGCGGCCGCATCTGAACTACGATTGATGTATCAGCGGGGCGGATAGCCGCTTCATAAGTTTTGGCAGCGGCGCCATCAAATGCCAAGCGTAGCATGCCGGAAAGCTCGGACTTGCGATAAGGCTTCGACAGCAACATCACGCCCTGCTCGATAGACCAGTGTTGAGCGACCGCACTCCCGGTGTACCCGGAAGTGTAGAGGATTCTTATTCCTGGACGGCGCCTGGCGATCTCGGCTGCGAGTTGAGGACCGGTCATTCCACCCGGCATGACAACGTCGGTGAAAAGTAGATCGAACGGTTGGCCAATTTCCAGATATCTGAGGGCTGCACGACTATTGGCAGCCGCGATTGTCCTGTACCCCAGGCTTTCCAACTGGGCGATCACGAAACCACGCACCAGTTCGTCATCCTCCACCACCAAGATGGTCTCCCCGGCGCCCCTGATCGGCGCAACCATTGGGACAGGCGCGTCGGCAGGTTCGCCGATAGCCGGCAGATAAAGTCTGATCGTCGTACCGAAGCCTTTCTCGCTACAGATATTGATGTGTCCCCCGGACTGCTTCACAAAGCCATACACCATGCTCAGTCCAAGTCCGGTGCCCTTGCCAACTTCCTTGGTTGTAAAGAACGGTTCGAATACCTTTTCACGCACGTCCGCCGACATTCCGATGCCGGAATCGGTGATAGCGATCATTACATAGGCGCCGGGACGTACATCCGGACTTCGTTAGCGCATAGGCGTCATCGAACACGACCCTCGCCGTCTCCAGCAAGAGTTTTCCGCCATCGGGCATCGCGTCCCTCGCATTGATCGCTAAATTGATCAGCGCATTAGCGAGTTGGGAGGGATCGACAAGCGCCGTCGCGACCTCTTGTCCCAATATCGAATCAACCTGGATCTGTTCACCAAGCGTCGGCCTGAGCAGCTTGGTGACATCAACAACGGCGACGTTGATGTCCACATTGCGCGGCCGTAGCGGCTGCTTGCGAGTGAAAGCGAGTAGATGCTGAATCAATTCCGCACAGCGCTCCGCCGCCTCGTCGATCAGGGCCGCCACAGCCCGAAGACTCGGCTGGTCACGAAGTCTCTCCAGCAGAATTTCGGTGGTTCCGCTAATCACCGTAAGCATATTGTTGAAATCGTGCGCAACTCCGCCCATGAGTTTGCCGATCGCCTCGAGTTTCTGCGACTGGTGCAGCTTGCGTTCCGTTTCACGCACCGACGTAACGTCGCGGAACACCAGCGCCCCTCCGCTGATAGCGCCGGAGGCGTCGCGCACGGAGCGGCCGCTAACCACCATGTGAATCGGGGTGTGGCTGCCGAGAGGACGCACAATGATCTCGAACTCGTCGAAATGCTCACCAGACAGGACACGTGTTGTTAGCATCTCGTCGGAAGCCAGTTGCGTCGAGCCGTCGGATTTGTAGGCCACGTTTTGCGACCATAGTTGCGCGACCGTCATGCCCGGTCGATAGTGAAACAACCTTTCAGTCGCCAGATTTGAGAGAACTATCTCTCCTGCCGTGTCCACGACGAGTACCGCGTCAGCCATGCTGGCAAAAGTGCTGTCGAGCACCGACGTCGAATGGCGGAGGTTCTCGTGCGCCACCAACAAGTGCTCGGTCCGATCGGCGACGGCCGCTTCAAGAGATTCATTGGCAGCTTTGGTAGCGCTTAGTGCGCGCTCCAGTGTGCGGCTCGAACGCCTCCCCTCGCGTACGAGCATTGCCACAAGCAACAGGATCAGGGCAACGCCGGCCAAGTCGGCGTCGAGCAGAAGGTTTCCAGTTCGCGCTGAGCCTGCGGATCGGATCCCAAGCAGTCTCTGCTCCTCTTTGAGGAGTTGGTCGAAGTTTGCCCCGATGGATTCCATGGCGGCGCGACCTTCCGCCTTGGCGGTGAGCGCCGCCATCCCTGCGCTGTCGCCTGTCGCATGCAGCAGGATCGATTCGCTGGTTATGGCGAACCGGCGAGCAATCACCGGCTCGCTGCTCACCAACAACTTCACCTGAACCGGGTTGTCCCTGACTGCCTCTTTCAGCGCGATCAGCGCTGGTGGGATGTGGTCGAGCGACTGATGATACGCCTTTAGAAAGTATTCGTCGCCGGTAAGAAGATATCCACGCGCGGCGCTCTCCGCGCCCCTAAAGAGCAGCCGCATCTCTGTTAAGCTTTGCGACACCTCAAGTGTATGATTGATCCACGCGGCGTCCGACCGTGACTTGGCGTCGAGAGCCATCGAGGCCGCACTTATCACCAGGAGGACCGCAAAGCCGGCTCCCAGGATGAAACGCTGCGACGACGCTGTGGCGTCGGGCCCGAACCACGATGTGCCGTTTCGCGTTTCCGTTAAAACCCTATTTGAATCCGGCGCCGGATCGGAGAGACCGTTCATCTGGGCGGGTCAGCAAACAACCAACGATCCGCAGGTCGGGCGCAAGACATAGCAATGCCTTTGATTGATGCAGCTTTTGCGTGGTCTTCGTCAGGATGCGTGACCTGCTGATTCGCGCCGCTAGTAGAACGTCTGCGCTCAACCTTGCGTTGTCTGCACGGGAACGTGTATAATATAGCTCATCTTTGAAACCGCGGGGCGATTGGCGGATAATCAGCCATCGCTCGGACGTTTCGAGCATCAGGAACGCCGTATCGCGCCGACGGCTCGACGTAATTCGATAGCGCCCGGTTTCTGGGGAAAAGTCGCGTACGTGGTCAAAACTGACCACGGTGAAAGGAGCCCTGCGTGATCTATTCGATACAGATGCCGCTGACCGCCGCAGCGGCATCTTAACTGAGCGGCTCCAGGCGCGCTCCCCTGCGCCGGAGCCGCTCCCCCCACGGCTCTTTTGACAGTCTTTCGCTGCTCCAATTCGGTGGATCATTTACCCCCGGTATGACGCAACGCCGTCATGTCCGTTCATTCCAATCGCGGGACTTAGCCAACGCGCTCAGATACGCTGGCAAAGTGCCGATGGCGACGGCGCGCCGGCTTGAAGGAGGGCGCTAACCAGGACGCCTCTGTCTTTTTTAGCTGCCTCCTTTTTCATGATCGCGACATATCGGTCGGTCTGGTTGGCGATCATCTTCCAGCTTCGCATAAGGCTCGTCAGAATCGTAGCTTCGGCTCCACTCTGTGCCACGAGCATGAGGCGATGACATTCCTCTGCATGGGTGCGGCATCGGCTTGCTTCGTGCATTTCCCGCCTGGGGTCAAAAGAGGGCAACGAAGACCTGCCGGATACACCACGCCAGCAATAGCCAAAGCAGGAAGCTGGCCAC
This sequence comes from uncultured Alphaproteobacteria bacterium, assembly GCA_963824305.1. GTDB lineage: Bacteria > Pseudomonadota > Alphaproteobacteria > Rhizobiales > Xanthobacteraceae > Bradyrhizobium. The sequence continues at coordinate 768,476 of CAWGOW010000005.1, read as the reverse complement.
GATTGCGCGAAAAAGCGAGAATTGGGATGAGAACTGGACACGCGGTACCGGCTGCTCTGACGGGGGCATAAATATCGCTCCGATCATAGGCGGGAGCACAACACTCCCTGTCACCGTATGAGTGCCTGTTGTTCGGCGGTGATGCCATCCAACAAAGCACTAAACCCAGAGGTTGTCTGGTCAGTATTATACTCGAAAACAATTAAACGTTCGCGAGGGTCGAAAATAGGACGCGGTCTTACGGCGCCGACGGAACGGCCCGGCCCATCGCGTATTGGCTCAGTTGGAGGCGGCCAATGCCACTTTATTTTTTCGATATCAAAGACGGACATAAACTCGTGGACCCGTCCGGATCCGAATGCAAAAATGACGAGGCTGCAATCGAGAAGGCGAAGGTCATCGCCATAGGCGTTTCACTTGATAAGCCGGCAGTGGATCCGACACGGTGCATTTCTGTACTGACCGCGGACAGGGTCGAGATCTCCACGGTGCCGGTTTATTCCAAGCCAGCATAATGCGACGTCTACGACTTCTCAGGTACGCAGTTCGTGCTTGTTCATTCTGCTTCGCGAGCGGCGGCGCTTGGCACTGAAGCATGCCATTCCTCGTCGAAATAGCTGGCGGGCGCCCCTAATGCTTTCGCCTCGACCGGCGCGAGCCGCACTCGCGTTCGAGTGCTTGATGCGAGGCAACAACCCGGCGCGATCGAAAGACACCACACGGCGACGCTGGACGGTTGGCTTGCGGTCCCATTTCTTCGACCAATTTCGCGACGTCTTCGATGGACCACGATTCCAATATGTCCGCGAGCAGCAACTCGTCGTCGGTCTTTGTAAATTCGATCGGAATCGACATCGGAGCAGGCCTTCACTTAACTCTTGCTGATCTTCCGAAACACATCCGAGAGGCGGCCGATAAAGTCCTTCACCCAGGCATCTTCACGCGCGGGTGTATCCAGTTCAAGCCGATCCATGGCCCTGTCATCATCCAAAATTTGATGCCGACGCGCGCCCTCGATTATTTGTTGCTCCAGAGTAGTCACGTCACGTCCTCTTACCGACGTGATATTCGGCCGCGAATCACCGCACCGTCTGCCCCCTCGCGTGTTTAGTGAGCAATATTGCTCACTGCCGCGGCCCGGCAAAACGGCGCAAATCGATCGCGAATTTCCACTGGAGTTGCATGCCGGTTGCGTGCGAGACTAAACAACTTCCGCGCGTAACCTTCGGCTTTGCCGGGGATTAAGGTTGCGCTTCTGCCTGCTGCTAATTTGGCACCTACGAGCCACAGGAGGTTCTTATGGGAAAGTCAGTTAAAAGCGCATTTGATGCTCAGGTCTTTCTGGCCAAGGTGGGCGAAGGCAAAAGCATCTTACAATTCGAAAAAGGTCAGAACATATTCGTGCAAGGCGAACGCGCCGACAAAGTGTTTTACATCCAGAAAGGCAGGATCAAACTCACAGTCCTATCCGATCAAGGCAAGGAAGCCGTGGTTAGTATACTGGGACCGGGTCAGTTTTTCGGTGAAGGCTGCCTGAACGGTCATAAGCAGCGCATCTCCACAACGACGGCAATGGAAGATTGCGTCATCACCGCGATTGCCAAGACTGCGATGCTCGCTACGCTTCATGTCGAGCCGGAGTTCTCCAAAATGTTCATGGCTTACCTCCTGACCCGCAATAGCCGGATCGAGGAGGACCTGATCGATCAACTGTTCAATTCGAGTGAGAGGCGGCTTGCGCGGTTGTTGTTGATACTCGCAAACTTCGGAAAGGAAGGAGGTCCCCAGCCTATCAATCCAGCCATCCGTCAGGACACGCTGGCGGAGATGATCGGAACCACACGATCCCGCGTCAGCTTTTTCATGAACAAGTTTCGCAGGCTTGGTCTCATCGATTACAACGGACACATCGAGGTTCACAGTTCGCTGCTGAACGCAGTCCTGCACGACAAGCCGCAGATAAAACGGAATGAAAGCACCTTGTAGTATCCGTAAAAACCGGCGGAATTGTTCCAATCTGTACATCGCCCTGTATCTAGCGAGAGATAAATTATCCGTATCGCTCCGGCCCTCCCGGTTTGCCGGTGAGAGATACTTTCGCGCGCCGGGGCTTTTTGGGAGCAGCAGAATGCCTGCATATCAAAGCGTCCCCGGACTTGGCGTGTCTGCAAAATATCACCTGAAAGCGGCTGGGTGTGAACGACGGGCCGAACGCGCGACCGATCAAGCCGCCGAACGGGAATGGCGGCAACTGGCGGCGCAGTGGCATTCGATGGCGGACCACGCCGCCGCCATGTCGGACGAAGCTTCGCGGGACGATTCATTCTAGCTGTTCGTGACAGCTCTCATTTATTTTGATCGCTGGCCGATACCGGCGGTGAGACCAAGATGTAGTTGTGCAGCACCAAAGCGAATCTGCTTTTCCGAGCCTCTGCTCCATAACCCGCATTCCAGGCAACCGCGGGATGCCAAATAAGTCGGTACCCCCTCAAACCGGTCTGCACTGCCCCGTGCGTAGTGAACAATATTGCTCACTATTTTTGAGGGGCGAAACGGGCGCGGGAACGCAAAACCACATACCGAAAAGCTGAACTATGCAGCTTCGGCAGACATCCCGACGCTGCTTATCTCGTTTCGATTGAGCCGCCGGTGGCTCCGATAGAGACGCCCGCGGCCATAAAGGGCTGCCGGCGGGTGTCGGTCTATTTTCGGAACTGAGCGGTATTGACCAACGCTCTGCGTGGCGAGAGCGCATGTTGAAGCATGGTCGGGTTTTATTTCGATGACAAGTTGCTCGCTTCGCCGGGCGCCGGCTGGGTTACGCCTGAGGGAGAAAATTTAGATGAAGAAGCCAGCCAAGGATCCGTTCAAAGCTTTGGACTTTCTCGCCAAGGTGGGCGTGGGCAAGACAATCCGTGATTTCGAAAAAGAAGAAAACATATTCCAGCAAGGCGACGTTGCCGACACCGTCTATTACATCCAGAAAGGCAAGATCAAACTCACGGTTTTGTCCAGGCACAAGAAGGAAGCCGTGGTCGGCATTTTGGGACCCGGCCAATTCTTCGGCGAAGGCTGCATGAACGGCCATACCTTGCGCATTTCGACGACGACGGCTTTGGAACACTGCCGTATTACGGCAATTACAAAGCAGGCCATGAAAGTCGCGCTTCACGAACAGCCCAAGCTTTCCGAGATGTTCGTCGCATATCTTCTGACTCGGAACAGCCGGATCGAAGAGGATCTGATCGACCAGTTGTTCAATTCGAGCGAAAGGCGGCTTGCCCGCCTGCTTCTGCTGCTCTCGCAATTTGGCAAAGAAGGCACTCCTCAACTTATCAGTCCAGGTATAAGTCAGGAAACGCTGGCTGGCATGATCGGCACTACCAGATCGCGCGTCAGCCACTTCATGAACAAATTCCGCAAGCTTGGGCTCATCAGCTATAACGGACGCATCGAAGTAAATAACTCGCTTCTGGACGCGGTACTACGCGACAAGCCCGAGCTGCAAAGGGACGAGTGAGACGAGTTTGCGAACCAGCGACGCGGACACGGGGCGGCAAGTTGGCAGGCCGAACCTACGATGATCCCCGATCCGGGCCTTGGCCTCAGCCCGGCAGGTAGGCAAAGCTTCAAGGTCAGCAACGATCGGCAACAGTCAGCAAGACCGATCCTTTCATCCGGCTGCGAACCATTCGTTACTTACGCAGGTAGACTATTCTATCGACATTGAGCCCCAATTTCCGGTTTACGGCACATCTGTTACACTTTAGGGTTGAATTAGGTTCTCCCGCCGAGTATGGGGTTTTGATGGGAAAACCATCCGAGGGCGCATTCGATCCTGAGGTTTTCCTTACCGAGCTGGGTAAGGGCAAGACGATCTTTGAGGTCCGCAAGAACCAGATCGTGTTTGCGCAAGGCGATGTTGCGGACAGAATTTTCTACATTCAACGTGGCAGAGTTAAACTCAGCATCCTGTCTGAAGCAGGCAAGGAAGCCGTAATCGCAATTCTCTCGGCCGGTCAATTCTTGGGGGAAGGCTGCTTGAACGGCCACCAAGTGTACGTCTCGACGACGACGGCGCTGGAGGACAGCCTCATAACATCGATAACCAAATCAGCGATGTTGAAATTCCTCCATGAGGAGCCAAGATTTTCCGAATTGTTCATGACCTATCTTCTGAGCCGCAACAGCCGAATTGAAGCAGATCTCATTGATCAGCTTTTCAATTCGAGCGAACGACGGCTCGCGCGTACGCTTTTGCTGCTGGCGAATTTCGGAAAGGATGGCAAGCCACAGGCGATCAGTCCCAACATCAGCCAGGAGACATTGGCGAAGATTATCGGCACGACCCGATCTCGCGTCAGCTTTTTTATGAACAAATTCCGTAAACTGGGTTTTCTCGACTACAACGGCCATATCGAGATCCATAGTTCGCTGCTCAGCGCGGTTTTGCACGATAAGCCCCAGTTGAGGGAGACGGAATAGTTGTGGCAGGGCGGGCCAGCATTGCGGCACGCCAATGTCGTCAACAGCACGGTTTATGACCTGCTGAGCAATAGTGACCAACATCCCATCTGCAATGGTGCTACCGCCAGTACGCGGTGGCCGCGCGGCCTATCGATCTCCGCCAATCTCGGGAATTCTGGATGCAATGGCCCATTCTCCCAATCTTCTGTTAGCCGCTTTACCATCGGCGGATTTTGAACTGCTTCGCCCACATCTTCAAACTGTAAACCTGGTGCAAGAGGCCGTTTTAGTCGCGGCCGGCGACCAACTAACGCACGCAATCTTTCCTCATAAGGGGGTCATATCGCTGGTTGTGAGCCTTTCGGCAGGCGAAACCGTCGAGGTGGCAATGATCGGGCGTGATAGTGTGCTTGGGGGAGCGGCCGCACTTGACGGCGGCATCTCATTAACTGACGCCACCGTTCAGCACCCAGGCAGCGCTTCAACTCTCGATGTTGAACGCCTGCGGACCGTCGCCGACCAAAGCGTCGTTTTTCGCACCAGGCTCATTCGGCACGAGCAAGCCCTCTTCGCGCAGGCACAGCAGTCCGCCGCATGCAACGCGTCTCATTCAGCGGAATCTCGATTGGCGCGTTGGCTGTTACGGATGCACGATCTTGCGCCTGTCGAGGATTTACCGCTGACGCAGGATTTCCTGGCTCAGATGATCGGAGTGAAGCGCAACAGCGTGTCCCTCGTGGCTCATATCCTGCAGGCGGCCGGTCTCATAAAATACAGCCGGGGCCACATAAGGATCGTAGATATCGAGGGCCTGAAGGATATCTCATGCGAATGTTACGCTGCGGTCAACATCCAGCATGATCGGTTACTGAGGGAGAACTAGCACAACGATCGATACTCGTTGGTCTGACACTTCTCTTACTTGCACTTTCGAGGACTGCCGCGCCGCTTCGAATTATCAGCTATTCTCTCCTGCGGATCGACCTCGCCAAGATTCGCGGCTTCGTGACCGGCCTCAACCGCCCTTGTAATAGCCGCCAGCGACGGGATCATTCACGATGACGGTCCATTACGCGACGACACGACGAATCTTCGGCGACAGCATACTCTCGACTTCCGCGGCCGGACGAGGCCGGCTCATGAGATAACCCTGCACTTCCGAACAACCTTCAACGCGAAGAAGCGCAAGTTGCTCCTCCGTCTCTACTCCCTCCGCCGTGGTTAGAATTCCCAAGCTTTTTCCTAACCCCGTGACTGCGCGGACGATTGCCATCGAATCTTCGCGGCTCGCGAGATCTTTGATAAAGGATTGGTCAATCTTGATCTTGTCGAAGGGGAAACTGCGCAAGTAACTGAGTGATGAATAGCCGGTGCCAAAGTCATCCATCGCAACGCAGACTCCAAGGTCACGTAACTTATGCAGCGTCGCAAGATTCGCTTCGCTATTGCCCAACAAGACGGACTCGGTAATTTCGAGTTCCAGGCGGTTGCCGGGCAAGCCCGAGACATCAAGGGCGGAGGATACAGATGAGACGAGATTACCGCTCCTGAACTGCGCCGGGGAGAGATTCACTGCCACGCGCACCGGCTCCGACCATCCCGCGGCGTCGATGCAGGCCTGCTTTAAGACCCAATCCCCGATTGGGATGATCAAACCCGTGGTCTCGGCAAGCGGGATAAAGTTTAAGGGCGGAATCATGCCGCGCACCGGGTGGTTCCATCGTATCAGCGCCTCGAAGGCGATGACACGACCGGAATTCAGGTTGTGAATTGGTTGGTAATGAATCTCGAATTCCTGTCGTGACAGCGCGGCTCTCAGATCGACTTCCAGCAGACGTCTCGCCTGTGCGCGAGCATCCATGCCGACCTCAAAGAATCTATAGGCCCCCCGCCCGTCCGCCTTCGCCCGGTAAAGAGCTAAGTCGGCATTCTTCAGCAGCTGATCGGGGTCGTTGCCATCTTCAGGCGCTATTGAAATGCCGATGCTCGCGCCGATCGTTAGCTGGTTACCCTGGATCAGGTACGGCGCGCTGATTTCCTCGATGACGCGACTTGCAAGCGTGGACGCCTCAGGGGCCTGGAGGTCATCGATCACTTGTACAATAGCAAATTCATCGCCACCCAATCTGCAAACCGAGTCGCCTTCGCGCACACACGCGACCAGGCGTTGCGCGACCTGCTTGAGGAGATCGTCACCAACGGGATGGCCGAGCGAGTCATTGACATCCTTGAAATGATCGAGATCGAGGCAGTGCACAGCGACGTGGCGATTCCGCTTCGAATGACGCAACGCAGCGTCGAGTTCGTAGCGGAATTTGATTCGATTGGGGAGATTTGTCAAAGCATCGTGGTGTGCCATGTGAGAAAGCTGGTCCTGGCTTTCTCGCCACTCGGTGATGTCTTCAAATGTCGCAACCCACCCGCCGCCTTGCATCGGTTGTTCCAGAACGTGAATCGTGCGTCCGGCGAGTGTTTCTATAGTGTGTGAGATCGACTTACCCGCGCGGATGTCGTTCATGACGCGCTGCAGGAATTCTTCCGGATCACCTGGATATCCGGCTGCCTTTCGTTCGTGGAATAAGTCGATAAGCGATCGCCCCATCAAAGAGGCCGAAGAGAATCCCATCAAATTTGCATAACGCTCGTTGAAGAGCGTGACGCGCCCCTCGGCATCGAACATGCAGACGCCTTGCGATAGATTCTGCAATGCGGTATCGAGCAAGAACTTTTGGTGTCCAAGTTTATCTTCAGACCTACGATCACTTAGCGCCGCGACAAAGCACGTACTTAGAACGATGGTGGCAACGCCCGCAACGATCAACGCCAATGCTGCTGGCGACAGCAAGAGCACGTCCACTATACGGGTCGGATCGGGAGTGAATGCGATAGCTCCCATGGCTGTAAAATGAAGAACGACTATCGCTGCGGCGAGCAGAACCGCTCCGCCCAGAGTATGCCGCAAATCACCCTGCTTCCCTGCGAGTACGAACGCGAGACAACCGAAGGCAGCGCCGAGCGCAACAGATGCCAAAACAAGACCGAATGACCAATGGATGTCGCCGGCGAGCTCAAGCGCCCGCATGCCGGTAAAATGCATCGCCGCAATACCGCCGCCGACTATTAAGCCGCCGAGAGCAGCGGCGCGCTTGGGGAGCTCCAATACCGCGACGCTAAGACCAACCCCGGTAATGACTACGGCGAAAATGAGCGACAACACCGTCAAAGCAAGATTATATCCGGCAGCTGCATCCGGGGTGTATGCGAGCATGGCTATGAAATGGGTGGCCCAGATGCCGCAGCCTCCGGCTGCCGCATCTAAACTCAACCAGATTTGCCGAGCGCGTCCACTTGCTGCTTTGGCGCGATGGAAGAGAACAATCGTTACCCAGCTTGCTAACGCACAGACCGTTCCCGCAAGCGCGACAAGACGCCAGTCATGTTCCTCGGTCAGGCAATGTAGCACTTGAAGCACGTAAGACCGACTTTCGGAGTTGCACTTTGAACTGGTTCAATAACGCAGGCGCTTCCCTTTAAGTCATCGATGACTACGGCTTCGACAGTATCGCAGCATAAAGGCTACTCAGGGCTTAAGCGGGCATGCAGTATTAATCACGCAGTATTAATACGGCTCCGATCCGGATCAGCGACTGATTTCCCAACTTACCGTCGAGAGCACGCAGCAAAGAAAACCAGATATCGATCGTGCCGATCGATGGACGACAACGCCCCTCGTATCTCCACGCGTTCCGCAAGCGTCAGCGCTAAGAACCCCCGGCATGTCGGCATCACGCCACCGCCCTGGGTCTAGTGAGCCCTGGGCCGAGTGAAGAGCTTCTTCAACTGCGGATGCGCGCCGGCCGAATGGACAACGGTCGCTTCGCCACGGGCAACGGAATTTTTGGATGCAGGGACTGGGCGCCAAAAATCAGCCCAAGAGATCGCAAGGTCCCCGTAGACCGAAAGAGGGGAAACTATATCGGGCGAAAATCCCCCGGAAACGGGCTATCGCTCGTCGGCGCCGGGATTTGCGATTTCGCGGGACTAGATGGTGGAGCCAGGCGGGATCGAACCGCCGACCTCGTCATTGCGAACGACGCGCTCTCCCAGCTGAGCTATGGCCCCAAATCGCCTGGTAAAATGTCGCCGCGGCGAAAAACAGCAAACCGCCAGCAATCGGCGGTCATTTACAATCTGCGCCTACGCCAAGTCAAGAACGGCGAAACCGTTGTTTTTCCTATCCCTTACCGGGAACTTCCCTTGTTTGCCCCCCGGGGAACCGATATTTAGCAAGGTGTTCAAACCGACTGAACCTGCGAGCAATCCCGCCATGCGTGCCGTTCTCGACATCATTCTCATCGTGCTGGATCTTTATGTCTGGTTGTTGATCGCGGCCGCGATCCTGTCGTGGCTGATCGCCTTCAATGTCGTGAATACGCGCAACCAACTGGTGTCGGCGATCGCGGAATTTCTGTACCGGATCACCGAGCCGCTACTGGCGCCGATTCGTTCGTTCCTGCCCAACCTGGGCGGCCTCGATATTTCGCCGATCATCTTGATCCTGATCATCTTCTTCATTCAGCGCGTGATCCAGTATTACATCTATCCGAACGTCTTCTGATCGCGTGACCCGATGACGGCGCAGATCATCGATGGAAAACGCATCGCGTCCGAGCTTCGCGCCCGCGTGGCCGGCGAAGTGGCGCGGGTCAAACGCGACCATGAATTAACGCCGGGGCTTGCGGTGGTTCTGGTCGGCCACGATCCCGCGAGCCAGGTTTACGTCCGCAGCAAGCACAAGCAATCGCAGGAGGCCGGCATGGCCTCCTTCGAACATGTGTTGCCCGAGGATATCGCCGAGGCCGATCTGTTGGCGCTGATTACGCGCCTTAACCGCGATCCGCTGGTGCACGGCATTCTTGTACAATTGCCGCTGCCGAAAACCTTGAACACCGAAGCCGTGATCAATGCGATCGATCCGGCCAAGGATGTCGACGGGCTGCATCCGAGCAACGCCGGCCGCCTGGCCGGTGGATTTGCCGCGCTCTCGCCGTGTACGCCACTCGGCTGCATCATCCTGAGCAAAAGCGTACATGCTTCGCTCGAAGGCATGAACGCGATCGTGATCGGCCGTTCCAATCTGGTCGGCCGGCCGCTCCTGCAACTGTTGCTCAACGAAAACGCCACGGTCACGGTTGCGCATTCGCGCTCGCGCGATCTCAAATCGCTATGCGCCCGTGCCGACCTGGTTTACGCCGCCGTTGGCCGGCCGGAAATGGTGCGTGCCGACTGGATCAAGCCGGGAGCGACCGTGATCGATGTCGGCATCAACCGCTTGTCGAATCCTGATGGCAAGACGCGCCTCGTGGGCGATGTCGCCTTTGCCGAAGTCTCGGAAGTCGCCGGCGCCATCACGCCGGTGCCGGGCGGCGTCGGCCAGATGACGGTTGCCTGTCTTCTCGTCAACACCTTGCGCGCGGCCTGCGCCATTGCGGGTTTGCCGAAGCCGGGTGTTTGACAGTGCGGTCGTCCCGGCGAGCGAAAGCGCGAGCCGGGACCTATGCCGCGGAATCGATCAAGGAAGTGTGCTGGCCATAGTCGTTCGTGACACGACCATCTGTGGTTATGGGTTCCGGGTTCGCTCGCAGGCGAACGCGCCCCGGAACGACTGAGGAAAACTACTTCCCCTTCGCGCGCGCGATGCCTTCTGAGATCAATTGATAGGCATCCTCCGCGCCGCCCCAGCGCAGCACTTTCACCCATTTCTTCGGTTCGAGATCCTTGTAGTGTTCGAAGAAATGCTGGATCTGCTGCAGGGTGATGTCGGGCAGGTCGCTATAGGTCTTCACCTTGTCGTAGCGCTGCGTCAGCTTCGATGACGGAACGGCGATGATCTTCTCGTCGCCGCCGGCCTCGTCTTCCATCAGGAGTACACCGACCGGCCGCACGCTCATGACAGCTCCGGGCACGACCGCGCGGGTATTGGCGATCAGCACGTCGCAGGGGTCGCCGTCATTGGAGAGCGTATGCGGGATGAAGCCGTAATTGCCGGGATAGCGCATCGCCGTATACAGGAAGCGGTCCACCACCAGCGTGCCGGCCTCCTTGTCGAGTTCGTATTTGATCGGCTCGCCACCGACCGGCACTTCAATGACAACGTTGACCTCGCGTGGCGGATCGACGCCGATGGAGATCGCTTCAATGCGCATGATTGGCTCCAGGTAGCTTTGGCGCTCATCAGTCTACGCCAATCCCGACTGTATCTGCGCTGATTGTTTGGGCACAGCCTTAACGCGCGCAATCGAGACCCGTTCGGCCAGTCGGGCCCTACGGTGAATGCAAATTCGCGGCGACAAATTCAGCGGATTGAAATCAGTTGGCCCAGGCGAAAGCGACCTTGTCGAGCGACTTCGCGCCGAACTTTTCCGAGGATCGCGCCACCATTCGGCCGCCCAGTGCACGATAAAATTCGGTCGCCGCTTCGTTGTCCGAGAGCGCCCAGATCACCATACTTTTGAGGCCGCTCTGCACGAGGTCGCGCCGCGCCGACGAGAACAGGCGGCGGCCGAAGCCGAGCCCCTGAAATTCGGGCCGCAGATAAAGTTCGTAAATCTCGCCTTCGAAATGCAGGCTGCGCGCCCGGTTGCGCCCATAGTTGGCGTAACCGGCGACCTTGTCGCCGAATACGAGCACGCTGACACGGCTGCCCTTGCGGATCGCCGAATCCCACCATTGCGGGCCACGACGGTTGATCAGCTTCTCCAACTCAGCACCGGGAATGATGCCCTGGTAGGCCGCGCGCCAGGCTTCGTCGTGGGTAGAAGCCACCGCCACCGCGTCAGCAGCCTTGGCCGGTCGGACTTCGATCAGGGTTGTGCTCATGAACCCGATCAAAGCAAGTCGGAGGGCTGGCATCAAGGTCTATCGTTAATTATCGGTTAACCTGTGGATTTTCTGCATCAGTTAACGCGGCCACTGTGCCGAAAGCGAACAATGCTGGGGCCTTTGAGACCAGATTTTGTGGAATGGACGGGTCCAGCCGAGGTTCTTAACGTTGGGCCATCACGGAATGGGGCGCACGATTTGATTCGGCGTGAGCAAATCTGGAAGTTGGTCCGGCCGGCCGGTCTTTACAGGCCCTCGGTGCCTTTGCTCCAGGCGCTTTTTGTCACAGTCCTGCTAGCACTTATGCCGCCGCCCGCCGCGATCGCGCAAAACGCGTTCGGCCCACAAGGCCCGGAAGCAGTACCCAATCGGGCCCAGGCGTGGCTGGTGCCGTCGCCCGATCCGCAAGTTGCCGCTCACGCGATATTGTTTCGGCCGCCGGGCGAAGGGCCGTTTCGACTGGCGGTCATCGCGCATGCCTCTACCCAGAACGTGATTTATCGGGCGCAAATGCTGCAGCCGGAATACCGCAGCCTGGCGTCGTACCTGGTGGCGCGGGGCTTTGCCGTCCTGGTGCCGGAACGTCCCGGCCACGGCGCAACCGGCGGCAATTATCTGGAGGATCAGCACGGCTGCGATGAAGCGGACTTTTCGAGCTCGGGGCGCGCAACGGCGCAGGCCATCTCTGCAGCATTCAGCTACCTGCGGGGGCAGCCGTTCGTCCGGCGCGACGGCGCCGTCATCATCGGCCATTCCGCTGGCGGCTGGGGCGCTCTGGCACTGGCCAATGCCGATCCGGCCGCGGTTGCGCAGATCATCGTCTTTGCGCCCGGCCGCGGCGGTCAGGCCAACGGGCTTCCCAACCAGAATTGCGCCCCGCACACGCTGCTGACCGCGGCCAACGAGTTCGGTCATGGCGCCCGCATCCCCGTGAGTTGGCTGGTCGCGGCCAATGACGGCTTCTTCTCACCGGACTTGTCGCGGAAGCTGGCGGATGCCTTTCGCGCCGGCGGCGGCACGGTCGACTTCCGCGTGCTGCCTGCCTATGACGGCGAGGGCCATTGGATGGCCGAGACCGACAACGGCGTCAAACTGGCTGCGCCCGAACTCGATCGCCTGTTCAAGGGTGCGCCGGCCGCGGCTCCGAAAAAGCCATGACGTTCTATTTCATCGTCAAATACCTGCATGTGCTGGGCGCGATCGTGATTCTCGGCACAGGTACCGGTATCGCCTTTTTCATGCTGATGGCGCATCGAACAAGCGATGTCTCCTTCATCGCGCGCACCGCGGCCGTCGTCGTGATCGCGGATATGCTGTTCACGCTAAGCGCCGTGATCATCCAGCCGATCAGCGGCGGATTGCTGATGATGTTGTCGGCGGCAAGCTTCACCGAGCGTTGGCTGATGGTTTCGCTTGCGCTGTATGGGCTGGCTGGCGTGTTCTGGATTCCGGTGGTCTTCATGCAGATCGAGATGCGCGATCTGGCGCGCGCCGCAGACGAGAAAGCGCAGTCGCTGCCGCCGCGCTACTTTGTGCTGTTTCGCCGCTGGGTTCTGCTCGGTATTCCTGGCTTTGGCTCCGTCGTGATAATCCTCTGGCTGATGATCGCAAAGCCGGATTTCTAGAAGCTCGAGATGACTGACAAAAAAATCCTCGTCCTCGGCGCCTCCGGCTTGATCGGTCGCTTCATCACCGATGACTTGCGCTTTAGGGGATTTCAAACGATTGGTGTGGCCCGAAAGTTCTCCGCCGGACAGGCGACAAGCGCGCTCGATATCGAGATGCCGATCATGGCGATGGATGCCGCCGCGCTGGCGCGGCTCTTGCGTGACTACGCCGTCGATGTCGTGGTCAGTTGCCTGGGCGTGCTTCAGGATGGCCCCGGCAGCGACAGCCGTGCCGTGCATCGCGACTTTGTCGAACGCCTGTTGCAGGCGATCAAGGAGAGCGGCCGGACCATCCGCCTGATTCACATCTCGATTCCGGGAACTGCGGAAGACGATCACACCGCCTTCAGCCTCACCAAGCGCGAAGCGGAGCGGATGATCGCCGCATCTGGCGTTTCGTATGCGATTTTGCGGCCGGGCTTTGTGATCGCACCTGCTGCGTTTGGCGGTAGCGCGATGGTGCGCGCGCTCGCTGCGCTGCCATTTCGGCTTTCGGGGGCCGACGCATCGGTGCAGTTTCAGCCGGTCGCGGTGACGGATATTTCTGCGACCATTGCCTGGCTTGCCTCGCGCGCCACCGACGACAGGTCTGTAAATGCCGTGACCTGGGAGCTGATGCAGAAGCAACCGGTGACCCTCGGCGAGGTCATCGAAGCGTTTGCCCGCTCGCTCGGGAGCAGCGGGCTGCCACGCATTCCGCTGCCGGCGTTCCTGCTCGATCTCGGTGTGATGCTGGGTGATCTCGTCAGTTGGCTCGGATGGAAGCCGCCGATGCGGACCACCGCGATATCGGAACTGCGCCGCGGCGTGCGCGGCGACCCCTCTGCATGGATGGCTTCGACGGGTCTTATCCCGACCACCATGGCAGAGGTTTTGAGCCGGCATCCCGCCACGATCCAGGACAAGTGGTTTGCGCGGCTTTATCTGACCAAGGCGCTGATCATCGCGAGCCTTGTCGTATTCTGGATCGCGTCGGGGTTCATCGCGCTGTTTGTTTCCTATGACGCGGCGGCCGGAATACTGCGCTCCCACGCATTTCCGCCAACCCTGGTCGCGCCGGTAACGATTCTGACCAGCCTGATGGACATCGCGACGGGCGTCCTGATTGCGTTCCGGCGAACGGTCGCGTTCGGCCTGATCTGGGGAATATTGGCTTCGCTCGGCTACATGGCGGGGGCCGCCATCTTGACACCCGATCTCTGGATCGAACCGCTCGGTGCGCTGGTCAAGACGGGACCGGCGATCGTGCTGATGCTGGTCGCGCTCCTGATGCTGGACAATCGGTAGCGTTTTCAAGCGAAGTGGGAACCGGTTCGCGTGAAGAAAACGCGTCAGAGATAGAGATGAGCAGTGTGAACAGCATTTGGCCCGACGACAACGTGATCCTTTATGATGGCGTCTGCGTCTTCTGCTCGCGCTGGATTCGTTTCATTGCGGCGCGTGATCGTGACGCGCGCTTTCGTTTCACCGCGATCCAGTCGGATTACGGCACGCGGCTCGCGCAAGCCTTCGGCATCGATCCCAACGATCCCGACACCAATGCCGTCGTGCATGGAGGCGCCGCATACTTCAAGTCGGATGCGGCTCTGACCGTGCTCTCCAATTTGCCGGGCTGGGGGTGGACACGCGTGCTGTTCGCTGTGCCAAAGCCGCTGCGTGACGCGGTTTACAATCTCGTCGCCAAAAACCGCTATCGGCTTTTTGGAAAGTACGACGCGTGTTTTATGCCGGATGCGGCGATGCGCGCGAGGGTGATCGAGTAGCTGCGACGAAAGAGCTATTTTCTCGTCAGCGCCATCACTTCTTTCGCCGCTCTCTCCCCCGAATTATGCGCGCCGTGGGCGGTGGAGAAAAAGTGAGGCGAGGTGGCTTCACCCGCAAAGAACAGGCGGCCATCAACGGGAGCGGCGAGCCCCGCGCGTTTATTGGAATGCCCGGGCAGGGCATGCGAGTAGGAACCGCGCGCAAAAGGATCATGCGCCCAGCGCGATTCCTTCAGCGGCTTTAGTTTGCGGCGAAAATCGTTGCCGAGGAACGAGACGATCTCGTCGATCGCGTGCGCCGCGATCGCGCCGTCGCCCGCATCTTCGAGTGCTTGCGCAAACCGCCCGCCGAAAAATCCTTCGACGCAGGCTTCGCCGAACGGGCGCAGGTGATAGGTTCCCATCTCGGTGCGCATGGTCATGCCGCGCAGATTTCCGTCGGCGGGCAGATGCTCGGCGCCATCGAGCGCGAGCATCACCTTGTCGGCGAGACCAAGTGGCAGATGGGCGGCGGCATCGATCTTGTCCGGCAACGCCGGAGAAAAACGAATTGCCTCTTGCGCGATCAGGTTGGTCGGCACGGTGACGATCGCCTTGTCGGCCGATAGCGTGCCTTGTGAGGTTTCGATGCGCAGTCGCTTTGTCGAATGGTCGATCAGCGTTACCGCGCAATTGAACGCCAGCGGCAGCGAGGCGCCATAGGCTGCCATCAGCGCGCCGTAGCCCCGGCGCACGCGCCAGTTGAGGCTGGTGTCATGATAGGCGTCGAAATCGAGAATCGAGAGCCGGTCAGTCTCGCAGCCATTGATATAACTCGAGACCGCATCGATCATCGGATTCCAGCGATTGCCGGGTTCGAGGCAAATATTGGCGGCATGATCGACGCCGCCCCTGGCCGCTTCTTCCAGCCGGTCAAAAAATCCGTCGAGCGAGCGCAGGAAATCGGCGCGTTGTTCTGCCGGAAAAGCGGTGCCGACGGCGACGCGGTCGCGCCATGGCGGCAGCGTTTTGTCGATCTCGAAATCAAGCTGTTCGGCGATTTTCACGAATGCGTTCTGGTCGGCCGAGTGCAACCAGCCGCAGCCAAGGTCGAAAATGATTCCAGGCGCTGCTGTGATGGTATGGCCGCGGCCGCCGACGCGGTCGCGCGCCTCCAGCACGACGAACGAAATACCTTCGCGCTTCAGCGCGTGCGCGGCGCCGAGGCCCGCGGCGCCCGCACCGATCACGGCAACATCGACGGAGGAGGGGAGGGACATTGACCATCTCTATGTCATTCCGGGATGCGCGCAGCGCAGGCCCGGAATCCATATTACCGATCGCAACTATCCTTGCCGTGGATTCCGGGCTCGCGTCTTCGACGCGCCCCGGAATGACAATCAATGCTGGGTTAGCATCGAAGGCAAAAGCCGTCCTTACGCCACCGCCTGCTTGGCCTTTTCCGCGCGCTTGCGGTCGTTGGCATCGAGGAATTTCTTGCGCAGCCGAATCGACTTCGGCGTCACCTCGACCAGTTCGTCGTCCTCGATATAGGCGAGCGCCTTTTCCAGCGTCATCCTGATCGGCGGTGTCAGGCGCACCGCTTCATCCTTCGAGGTGGTACGAATATTGGTGAGCTGCTTGCCCTTGAGCACGTTGATCTCGAGATCGTTGTCGCGGGTGTGCTCGCCGACGATCATGCCCTTGTAGACCTTCCAGCCGGGCTCGATCATCATCGGGCCGCGGTCTTCCAGCTTAAACATGGCATAAGCGACCGCCTCGCCCTGATCGTTGGAGATCAAGACGCCATTGCGCCGGCCCTGGATGTCGCCCTTGTAGGCGGCATAGCCGTGGAACAGCCGATTCATGATCGCCGTGCCGCGCGTGTCGGTGAGCAGTTCGCCCTGATAGCCGATCAGGCCGCGGGTCGGCGCGTAAAACACCAGCCGGAGGCGGTTGCCGCCGGAGGGACGCATCTCGATCATCTCGGCCTTGCGCTCGCTCATCTTCTGCACGACGACGCCGGAGTGCTCCTCGTCGACGTCGATCACCACTTCCTCGATCGGCTCCTGCCAATCGCCGGTAGCTTCGTCCTTCTGCAAGACGACGCGCGGGCGCGACACCGAGAGCTCAAAACCCTCGCGGCGCATGGTCTCGATCAGGATCGCGAGCTGCAGTTCGCCGCGGCCCGAAACTTCCATGGAGTCCTTGTCGTCGGCTTCGGTGACGCGCAGCGCCACGTTGCCTTCGGCCTCGCGCAACAGGCGGTCGCGGATCATGCGGCTCGTCACCTTGTCGCCTTCGGTGCCGGCGAGCGGTGAGTTGTTGACGATGAATGACATCGACACCGTCGGCGGATCGATCGGCTGCGCCTTCAAGGGCGTGTCGACGCTGGGATCGCAGAACGTGTCGGCTACGGTGCCCTTGGTGAGGCCGGCAATGGCGACGATGTCGCCGGCTTCGGCTTCATCGAGCGGGGTGCGCTCGATTCCGCGGAAGGCGATAATTTTTGTGATGCGACCGGTCTCGATCAGCTTGCCGTCGCCGCCCAACACCTTGACGGATTGGTTGGGCTTGATGCTGCCGGAGGTGATGCGGCCGGTGATGATGCGCCCGAGATAGGGGTTGGCCTCGAGAATAGTGCCGATCATGCGGAACGGCCCTTCCTCGACGGTCGGCGGCGCGACGTGGCGCAGGATCAGATCGAACAGCGGCTGCATGCGGGCCTCGTGCGAGCCGTCCGGCTTGTCCGCCATCCAGCCTTGCTTCGCCGAACCGTAGAGAATCGGAAAATCGAGCTGTTCCTCGCTGGCGTCGAGCGCGGCGAACAGGTCGAACACTTCGTTGATGACTTCCGTCGGCCGCGCGTCGGGCCGGTCGACCTTGTTGATGACGACGATCGGCTTCAACCCGACCTTGAGCGCCTTCGACACGACGAATTTGGTTTGCGGCAGCGGACCTTCGGCGGCGTCGACCAGTACCAGCGCGCCGTCCACCATGTTGAGGATGCGCTCGACCTCGCCGCCGAAATCGGCGTGGCCTGGCGTATCGACGATGTTGATGCGCGTGTCCTTCCACTGCACGGAGGCCGCCTTGGCCAGGATCGTGATGCCGCGCTCACGCTCCAGATCGTTGGAGTCCATGGCGCGCTCGACCACGCGCTGATTTTCACGATAGGTGCCGGACTGCTGCAGCAGCCGATCGACCAGCGTGGTCTTGCCGTGGTCGACGTGAGCGATAATGGCGACGTTGCGAAGGTTCATTTTTGCTTCTTCTGCGTCAGGCAATGAGGGAGCGCGATCTCACCGGAAAACCGGGACCCGCTTTTTCGGATCACATTCAAAACTCAGGGTTTCTGAACGGGCGCTTGAGCGCCCAAAAAGGAAGCCCGGCCGTCGAGGACCGGGCACGCCTTTACTGCGGCGCAATATAGTCAGGAATCGCGGGAAAACAATGCGTTATTTGTGAATTGGTTAGCCGATGAGCCCGAAAAATACCGGGGAACGGCGCCTATACGGCGGCTTCGGCCGGATAGACCCCCCGAAGTACCTCTTCGAAGTGGTTTTTGACGGATTCATTACACAGGCAGGCCCGCAGCTTGAGACGGTCGATATCGCGCACCAGGATCGAACCGCGGCGGGTCTCGACGATTCCCTCGGCCTTGAAGATCTGGATCACCCGGCTGGCATAGCTGCGGCCGACGCCGAGCAGCGTCGACAGCTGCTCATGGGTGAGAGGCACGATGTTGTCCCCATCGGCGCGTTCCATCGCCGAGATGATCCACTTCGCAGTGCGCTGCTCGATCGAATGGATCGCGTTGCAGGCGGTCGATTGAAACATCTGCGCGAGCAAACAGTCGGCATAGCGGGCGAATACGTTGCGCAGCGAGGCGGACTGGGCTTTTGCCGTGTCAAGCTTGCTGATCGGCATGCGCACGAAGGGTCCGCCGAACTTCACGGTGATGCGCGTGTAGGCCGGCAGGTAGCCGAGACTTACGATTCCGCCGACAGCGCCTTCGCGGCCGACCAATACGGTTTCGACATCGCGGCCGTCTTCGTTGGAGACGAGATAAGAAGCAAGGCTGGCATCGCAGGGAAAGTGAACGACGTCGACATCGTCGCCGGGATTGTAGAGCAGATCGTCATCTGCAGCGTCCTCTACCGACAAATGCGGGCCGATGAGCGAGAAATCCTTCTCGTTCAGCCGCCGAAGCAGATTGTTGTTCGGCCGATCGGTACCCCGCTCGGGGTTTCCCTGTGGCATCATCCGTACTGCCTTTGCCTTTCCACTTCTTCCCTCATGGGGCCACAATAGCCGGGTCGGTTCCGTAGTTCCGTGCACAAGTGCACAGACAACGATTTGCAGTTGTGATCGTTTCATGCAGGGGACAGGGGGCAGCCTCGCCAATGCACATCCGCCAGAACTGTTCTGCCGGAACTCATGCCTTTCTCCGGAACCTTTCTTGTCGTGATGACCGATCCGTCGAGTAATGGACTCCCCGGCGATGTCCTTGTTGTCGAGGATGACCCGATCATCGCGCTGGACTTCGAAGACACCGTCTTAAGATTTGGCGTGAAGACCGTTCGCACCGCAGGCACCGTCACGCGCGCGCTTCAGCTCATTGAGGAGCGCACGCCGGACTTCGCCTTGCTCGATATCGGACTGTTGCGCGAAAAAAGCTTTGCGGTGGCCGAACGGCTCGAGGAGCTCCGCGTTCCCTTTGCCTTTATCAGCGGCTATGGCGCCGATGCCGTGATTCCTGCAGCGTTCGCGCAAACGCCGCGATTGCCGAAGCCTTGCACCGCGGACGCGATGCGGGCGGTGTTGAGAATCGCGATGGTCCGGCGCGCAGCCGAGTGAGGCCGTCGCCGGCAAGAGATTCAGGTCGTTTTCGGATCAAGCTTGGTCGACCACAGCGCGACATCGTTGCGGTCGCGCAACGTCACGGTCATCTGTCCGGTCGCGCCGTCGATTTTGACATGACCGAAGAACTGATAGCCGTCGGAGGGTGACAGGACCGCGCCGGCGGGCGCAGCCTTCACAAATCTCACCTCGGGCCCGAACGTGTTGTCGAGTTCATTCTGCGAGCCCGTTCCGGCATGCAGGGGGCCCGCGACGAATTCCCAGAACGGCGAAAATTCCTGAAACTGCGCCTTGTCCGGTTTGTAATAATGCGCGGCAGCGTAGTGTACATCGGCGGTGAGCCACACGGTGTTGGCGATGCTTGAATCTCTGATGAAGCGCAACAGATCGGCAATCTCGAGTTCGCGGCCGCGCGGCGGGCCGTTACCCTGCGCGAATGCTTCCGAACCTTTTTTGTTGGCGTAATCGTCGTAGACGATGAGGCTGAGAGGCATGTCGGAAGCGATCACCTTCCAGGTCGCGCGCGAATTCTCGAGGCTGCGTTTGAGCCAGGCCATCTGATCCGGTCCAAGGAAGTAAGCGTCGGGGCCGTAGGTCTCCTGCAAATTCGGACCGTTGGGTCCGCGGTAACTGCGCTCGTCCAGCATGAAGACGTCGAGATGCGGGCCATAGCTGATCGTGCGGTAGACCCGGCCGGGTTCGACGATGCTCTCGCGCAGTGGATACATCTCGTGGAAGGCGCGCGCCGCGCGTGCCGCCAGCAGGTTGATGTCACGAACCTTGTAGGCCGCCGGAAGCTGCTTGGAGGCCGACCAGTTGTTGGTGACCTCGTGGTCGTCCCACTGTACGAAGATCGGCACTTCGGCGTTGAAGGCGCGCACATTGTCGTCGAGAAAATTGTACTTGTGCGCGGCACGGAATTCGTCCGTGGTTTCGGCGACCTTCGTCTTTTCAGGCACGAGGAGGTTTTTCCAGATCTTGCCATCGGCAAGCTTCACCTCGGCCGGGAATACGCCGTCGGCGTAGATGGTGTCGCCGGAATGAATCAGGAAATCCGGTCGATGTTTGCGCATGGTGGCAAAGCTCACCATGCCGCCATCGTCGGGATTGATGCCCCAGCCCTGGCCCGCGACATCGCCGCCCCATACAAAGCTGACGTCGCGACGGTCGGCCGGCGCGGTACGAAAGCGGCCGGTCACCGCTTCTCCTGATATGTCGGGATGCGACAGATCGCGGAATTTGACGCGATAGAAGATGTCCTGTCCGAGTGGAAGATTTTCGATGAGCATTTTGGAGGTGAAATCGCTTTCCGGCAGCGCCGCGATCGGCGGCAACGCGCGCGCGTTCGAAAAAGATTCGGCGGTCGAGACCTCCACCAGCATCTGCGAAGGGCGATCGGCCCGCGCCCACACCACGCCGCCATCCGCAGTGATATCGCCGGATTGCACGCCGTGGGTGACGGCGGGCCGGTCGGCGGCGCGTGACAGATATGGCATGGCGACGAAGGCCGTGGCGCCAGCGGCTTGCTTGATAAGATGTCGGCGGGAAATCCTGCGGACAAGACGGATCTTCATTCGCGCCTCCGGTCGGCCGTTTCGGTACGTTAGCACGCGTGAAACTTAAGAGGCCAATGTGACGGCGAGATTGCCGCGCGGCCGAGATTTTCGTAAGCGGTCGCACTTGCATCGTTATGAAATAACGCAAATGGCGTTAGCCATCGGCCCGCGCAGTTGATCTTGCGATCGTTCCACAGGATGATCCCGGAAAATCGTTTCCACCGCTCTCGCGAAAGGATTGAATCGTGCCGCGCTCCATCACCAGCGTCGCCGTTTTCTGCGGCTCCAATTTCGGCGATTCGGATGCCTATGCCGAGGGCGCGAGCAAACTCGGCCGGGCGCTTGCCGGCGCGGGAATCACGCTGGTCTATGGCGGGACAACGAAGGGCCTGATGGGGGTGGTTGCAGATGCGTTGATCGATTCCGGCGGTACCGCGCACGGCGTGATCACCGAAAAACTGCGTCAACGCGGCCACGCGCATCCAAATCTTCACCGTAGCGAGATCGTCGCCTCCTTGCGCCTTCGCAAGCAGCGGATGGTCGAGCTTGCCGATGCCTTCATCGCGATGCCCGGCGGCATCGGGACGATGGAAGAAATGATGGAAGTTTGGACCATGAACCAGCTCGCTGAAATCGACAAGCCGGTGGGTCTCTTGAACATCGCCGACTTTTATCGGCCGTTCCTGGCGTTTATCGATCACATGGTGACGTGCAAGTTTCTGCCGCCCGAACAGCGGCATTCGATCTGCGTCGAGCCTGAGCCCGCCGCGCTGATCGATCAATTGCGCCACTTTATCCCAACGAGCGTGCGGAAG
This sequence comes from uncultured Alphaproteobacteria bacterium, assembly GCA_963824305.1. GTDB lineage: Bacteria > Pseudomonadota > Alphaproteobacteria > Rhizobiales > Xanthobacteraceae > Bradyrhizobium. Next base: position 746,484 of record CAWGOW010000005.1, on the reverse strand, counting down.
TGGCTGTGATGCTTATTTCGCAGCTAGCAAAAAAATCGGCAGGCCGCCCGCGCGACCTGCCGATTTACTAGTAGATATCTACTAGTTGGACGGGCGGATGTTCGGGTCAATGCCGCCGGTTCTCGAATGGTCGTAGATGGATTCCGGAACCCAACCGTCACCATAGAACAGCGGCCCAATCGTTGGCCCCTCATTGTAAGCGCCGCGAAACACCCGGTGTCGGTAGGTCGGACCGTCATAGCTGGGTCCATAGTAGCCGGGTCCGTAGACGCGCGCGTCTTGAGCGAAAGCCGGTGCGGCCATTGTCGTTGCCAATACCGCCAACGCCGGGATCGCAAATCTGAAGCTCATGATGATCTCCTCATTCAAATGTGAGGAAAAACCTTGGCGGCCCGGGGTCCGTTCCGCCGGGCTCGCACACACTAGCGTGATGGACGCTAACGCGGCGAATTTGAAGTTGCTGTCAGTGTTGCCGCGAGTTCGTCACCGGAACTTCAAATCAAATCCAATCTCGTCAGGTTCCGGTCACCCGGAGCGCCGAACCCGCCCGTTGCAGGTTCTGCGCGATATTCATCAACAGCATCCTGCGGTCCGCGACCGCCTGATGAAATTGTCCGAGCGCGATGTTGAAAGTGGTCAGCGCGCCTTCCGCGATGGTGCCCTGCTCGAAGCAGTTCAGTGTATCGCGCAGGATGTCGTCGGCTTCGGTCTGAAGCCCGTCCAGTTCTTCGGGCGAATCGCTGCGGCGCGCGGCAGCGATCATGTCGAGCAGCCGTTCGCGCAGGCCGACGTTGTTGCCACGCACGTCTTTCTTCAGATGTCCGGCAAACCAGGCGCCGATCGAGCCCGTGGCGGACAAGCCCATCAGGCTCCACCAGATAATGTCGCTGTAGCGGTCGAGGAAGGTCTTTTCCTCGCCGTCGACAAAGGCCGCAGCCCCCGGATGCACGGGGATGAAGGCGTCCTTGTCGGTGTCGGGCGTTTCGATCTTGGCCGCGAGCGGAAACTCGTTCATCACCGCCTGCCGGATGGCAAAGAGCTGCCGCGTGAAGGCGGCGACAGTGGTTTCGGAAAGATCCTTCCGCGCGACGATATGATGCGAGAAGCTGATCGTCTTGACTTCTTCCTCAGGGCGATCGGGCGAGCCGCCGAAGGCGCCGGCAGGAATCTCGGATGCCTCGTACATCGGATGATTTTGCGCAATCGCCTCCGCCGAATCGATCGCCAGGAAGGTGGGGGCCTTGCCGTCTTGCATCGAGGCTGCAATTGCCTCGGAGGCGATCTTGCTGTTGACCGGCCCTGCCGCGAGATAGGCGTCGGCCTTCTGGCCGCGGATCGCATCGACGGCGTCAGTGGCCGCGAACTGCACGACGTCGACCTTGCCCGGGTCGACGCCATATTGCTTCAGGATCACCTTGAGCAGATCTACATTGGCAGGCGCGCGGCCAACGATGCCGATACGGCGTCCGGCGAGTTGCGAGACTTTGGTGATTTTCGCGGCCGCCTTTTTGCCCTTCGGGGGGGCCGGTACCCACAGCACGGCGACGTTCTTGCGCAAGGTCGCTACGGCTTGTGCATTTTTCGGCACGCTCAGATCACCGCGGACGATGGCGAGGTCTGCGTTGCCGTCCGCAATCATCTGCGCGCTGGCGATCGCACCGTCGGTCTGGACCGGACGCAAGCGGATCTGGCTGTGGGCGGCGTGGAAGGCCTGGCTCAAGGCCTGTACGACTTTGAGGTCGTCGCTATTGGCGGGACCAACCGCGATCCGTAAGTTGATCGGGCGCACCGCAAAGTAATAGCCCGCCGCGAGCGCTCCAATGGCGGCGAGGACCACGGCCAAAACGATCAGTGCCGGGCCGCGCCGCGCCGGAGGGCGAGGGGATGGAATCAGTGTCGATCCCGTTGGCGTGCCCGGGTTCGCGTCGAGACCGCTTGCCATCGATCTGGAGAAATTCAGGTCCAAAGGGGGGCTGCCAATCCGGTTTGTCCACAAGTGTAGCAAATTTAACCTCTTTTCTTGAGTTACAACTCCGTCATGGTTACCGGGGCCGCTCTTGGCCTATCCACCCTCCGTGGCCAGCAGCCCGAGTTATTGGTTCATGTCTTTGATTTAACGGCGTCTTTGCAAAGGCGAAGGTGGCCGCTTTAGCGGATCGTGTGGCGTCGTTCGGTGTTAGATACCAGTGGACGGGAAGCCAGGGAGGCCGGTATGGCGGAACGATTGTCGACGGAGATGCGGAAATCGGCGCTGAGGGAGCTGCCGGGCTGGAAGGAAGTGGCCGGGCGCGAAGCGATCGAGCGCACCTTCGTGTTCAAGGATTTCAACGAAGCGTTCGGCTTCATGAGCCGTGCGGCGCTGGTCGCCGAAAAAAACGACCATCATCCGGAATGGCGCAACGTCTACAAGACGGTCGAGGTAGTCCTGGCGACCCACGATGCGGGCGGCGTGACCCAACGCGATGTCGAACTGGCGAAAGCGATGAACGCGATCGCAGCCCAGCTAGGCACCAAGTAACGCGTGGCGTTGCGCAAGAGGTTGCAAGCGAGACGTCTCATCCCCAGCTAAGCGCGGATTTCGACAAGCCGCCACTGGCAGGCGACAATTACTAGAGGTCCTAAGATTTCGAAGTTCGCCTCACAGGCCGCCGCGAAAGCACGCAAACTTCGAAATCGGAACTCTTGGGAGTGCGGGAGATGATCTCGGAACATTCGGTTGGATTCGAGCCGGCCGATCGGCTAGCCAAGGATCAGGAGAGCGTTCGCAAGCGCTTCTGGGGCAAGTTCAAGCGTGTCGCGGCCAGGCTGCCATTCGCGGAGGATCTGCTCAGCGCCTATTACTGCGCCTTTGATCGAGAGACGCCGCGCCATGTCCAGGCGGCGTTACTTGGCGCCATCGCCTATTTCATCCTGCCCTTCGACTTCATTCCGGACATGCTGCCGGTGCTGGGATTCACCGACGATGCCGCGGTGCTCGCGACCGCGATCCGCCTGGTGGCGGCGCATATCACCCCGGAACATCGCGAGGCAGCGCGCGCGAGGTTGAAGCGGATTACCGAGTCCGGGATAGGTCGCTAAGGCCGCAGAGCGTCCCGTGATCCTAACACTCGCAAAAGTGCCAGCTGCGAATGGTTGCGAATGTTAGAATCGGACCCCGGGTGGTCGCTCTCCCGTTTTCTTTTTAAAGCGTCATCGCGATTTCGGCGCAGGCGCCTGGGCGCGGGCGTTTTGCTCGGCCTCCCAGGCCTTGTATTGCTTGAACAACACTTCCTTGTCGGTGTCGGCCGGCAACCTTCCGGTAGCCGAGCTCTGCTTCAGGAAATCGTCAAAGCGATTGCGGGAAACCGGTTCGATCCCATGCGCGTCGAGCCATTGCTGGGCAGCCGGTAGCCGCGTCCATCCGGCAAGCGGGGCGGCGAGCGAAACCTCTTTCCACTTCGGGTGGAAGGGCGGGTTCTGGAATTGCGGGAATTTCGTGAAGAAGGAATCCACGAACAGTGCGAGCTTGCGATAGCGGTCGGTGTTGGGCGCCCAGTTGTAGGCCGCAAGCAACGCCGGCACTGCGATCGTGTCGACCGATTCGCCCTCCGAGACCAGGTTAGGATAATCCTTCGCCGTGAGCGTCGCCGGCAGATAATCGCCCTGCAACGGCTTTTCGTAGTCCACCTTCACGAGATGGAAGCGGCCATCGTTGTTGAAGTTCGAAACCGACTTGTAGGGCTTGCCGCCGACCACGATCACGGCGTCGACTTCGCCCTTCTTCAGCTTCTCCATCGCAATGCGCTGTTCGATGTAGACCCAGTTCGCCTTCATCCCGAGCCGCTCGGCCACCGTCAACACGGTGACGAAGGTGCTGCCGTTCGGCAGATCAACGCTGACCGTCTTGCCTTCGAGGTCCCTCAGGCTGTTGATGGACTTCGGAGCAATGATCTGCATTTCCTCGTTGTAGAGCTTGGTCACATAGGTGAACTGCTTCTTGATGTCCTTGGCAAAGCCCTTGCGCTCGAGATAGTCGAGCGTGTCGGCGCGCACGATGCCGATGTCGACGCCTTGCAGGAACAGGATGTCGGCGACGCTTTGCACGGAACCGCGCCCGACGATCGGAAGTACGCGCAACTTGTTTCCGTCGTCGAGCACGGAGGCCAGGTCGGCGCCGAACTGAACGTAGGTGCCGCCGATCGTACCGGTGATTAATGTCACCGTGTTCTGGTTCAGCGCCTGCTTGGTGGAGGCAGAGCCGAACTGGAAAATCGCCTTGAGGCTGTCGGAGACCTTGGCCGGATCAACCACGGTTTCCTCGGCACGCGCCGCGAAGCCAAACGCCAGCATCGTGGCAACGAGTGCCATTCCAATCAAACGTCGCATTGTTCCTACCCCTGAATGAAGTCGACTATTGCAATTGACTGAGACGCCGCTGCGCGTCAGGCGAGCCGAGTTGGGCGGCGCGCTGATACCAATTGCGTGCCATGGCCGGGTCCGGTGTGATGTTGCGGATGTCCTGCGTTCCCAGCACCGTCGGATCGTAGGTTTGCGCCAGCATCAATGCCGCGCTTGCCTCTTGCGCTTCCGCGGCGCGCTCGAGCAGCAGGCGGGCAGGCGAAATGTCGCCTGATGCCAGCAAGGCCTTTGCGCGCGTCATCAGGTTCGCAAGTTCTTCGCTGTCGATTTGACGTGCAGCCGGCGGCGCAATAGCTACAGGCGCGGTCGCGGTTGCCACGGCAGTCTGCTGGGCCTCCGGCGCCTGGCTCTGATGCGCCGTCCTCAGCGCGACTGCGATGTCATCGCGCGATGGCAGAGGAGCGGAAGCCGCCGCCAGCGCCGGGCCCGCGACCATCGCAGGCGTGCTCGCGACGGCAGCGGTAGCGGCCTGGCGCGGCGGAGCCTGCGCGGCCCGGATATTGTCGGCGGCGCCGATCAACGAAGCCGTTGCATTGGCAAGGACGGTGAAGGGATTTTTAACGGCGACGAACGTAGCTATCAGAGCGGCAATCGCAAACGCGCTGGTTTTCAAAACGCGCGAGCCGGGTTTCCGCGGGCGTCCAAATTTCGAAGAACGAACGCCCTGATCGGAGCCGGACAAAAACAGTGGAACGGAATCATCGGGGAGGAATTCTTCACGAGTTGCAATTGACCGGGCAGGATGCGGTGTTCTAAGTTGTGAACCGAAAGCGTCGAGATCGACCGGCTCGGCATATTGATTGTCGTACGAAGCGTAGTCCGATTCATATGGGGTCTGGTACGAACGCTTGTAGCGCGGATCCTGCGCCATGGTGATGCCTCCCGTTACAACGCAACATCGGGCATGCCGGCATCAATTTATCGGCCTCTGCCCGCTACTAACGGTTGATAAAACGCATTTTGAATCCGACCAAAAAGCGACAATCACTATCGCGATTTGGGAGATATCTTGATTTCATTTAGGCATTTGCGTGCCATGTCGATCAACGACACGCGAGTGGTCTTCAGCCAAATGCGCAAACAGCCATGGCGCGCTAGGCAGGTGACACAAGATGAAGCACCTGACGGCGGTAAGGGCTCATTTTAACCATATACGCGTCACCTGACGGTCACGGTGTTGCTGCCCCGCCTTGTATGACGACCGATCCGAAACGTGGCCTAATCAGGGATGGAGGATCACCTTTCCCATCGCCTGGCGCCCGGCAAGCACCTTGAGCGCGTCGGCGGTTTGCGCCAGCGGGAACGTGCGATCGACATGGGAGGAGATTTTGCCCTCCGCGGCCCATTGCACCAGCCGTTCAAGATTGGCGCGGTTCTTGTCCGGATTGAGCCTGGCCCATGCGCCCCAGAAAACGCCTCTGATGTCGCAGCCTTTCAATAAAGCGAGGTTGAGCGGCATTTTCGGAATCTCGCCAGCTGCAAACCCGATCACCAGGAAGCGGCCTTCCCAGGCGATCGAGCGCAGCGCGGCCTCGGCATAGCCGCCGCCCACGGGATCAAAGACAATGTCGACGCCTTTGCCGCCGGTAAGCCGGCGCAAGCCCTCCTTGAGGTCTTCCTTGGCGTAGTTCAGGCCGAGTTCGGCGCCGTGCGTTTTGGCAAATTCGAGTTTTTCTTCTGACGATGCGCAGGCAATCACCTTCAGGCCGAGCAGTTTGCCGAGTTCGCAAGCCGCAAGCCCGGTGCCGCCAGCCGCGCCCAGCACCGCAAGCGTCTCGCCAGGCTTGGGGCTCGCGCGATCCTCCAGCGCATGCAGGGCCGTGCCATAGGTGATAATGACTCCGGCCGCGCGATCGAAATCGAGCCGATCCGGAATTTTTACGATAGAGCTCGCCGGCAGCGCGATCTTTTCGCGCGCCCCGTTATGGCCGCAGGAAGCGATCACGCGGTCGCCCGCCTTCAGGCCGCTCACGCCGCTGCCGACGCTCTCGATGACGCCCGCCACCTCGGCGGCCGGCGAAAACGGGAAGGGCGGCTTGATCTGGTACTTGCCCTGGATCATCAACAGATCGAAGAAGTTCAGCGCCGCGGATTTGATCGCAATCACGGCTTCGCCGGGACCGGCTACGGGGTCCGGGATCTCCGTCAGGACGAGATCGTCGGGGCCGCAATATTGCGAGCAGAGCATGGCTTTCATGGGTGGTCCTGAGTTGGCGGGACGTTGATTTAGCATTGGTAGCCAATGTCGAACCGGGACACTAGCGCCTAGACGGCGCCGCCACGGACGGTCCAACCGTCTTCCGAATCACGCTCTCGCCCGCTATCCATCACAGCCGTGACCAAGGGATGCCGGGCCATCTTCCAGTCACAATGATAAGGGACCAGATTTCGCGATGTCCGCGCGGGGAATGCTTGCAGCTTCGATTTCGGCGGCGCTTTTATGCGCCACCGCTAGTCATGCGTTGGCGCAGGCAATCTCGAAGGGCGCAAAGCAGCCGGCAGCGGCCAAGCCGGATGCCGCTGCTGCTGCGGCGGCCGGCGGCAGCGAGCCGACGCTGATCGGCCAATTCGGCACCTGGGGAGCCTATTCGGCGACGCCGAATGGTAAGAAGGTATGTTTTGCGCTGGCAAAACCTTCTTCGTCGAAAACCAACCCTGCGAACCGGCCGCGCGATCCGGCCTATGCCTTCATCTCCACGCGCCCGTCTGAAAAGGTCGTCAACGAAGTCTCGATCATGATCGGCTATGCCCTGAAGCCAGGGTCGGAATTGACGCTGGAAGTCGGCGGCGCCGCCTACGCGATGTATACCCAGGGCGACGGCCTTTGGATCAAGAACGCGGCCGAGGAAGAGCGGATGGTGGATGCCATGCGAAAGGCCGCGGATGTCACGGTCAAAGGCGTCTCGTCCAAGGGGACCGAGACGATCGACGTGTTTTCTTTGAAGGGTCTTGCCCAGGCGCTAGACCGCGTCGCGCAGGACTGCCGGCGCTAGCGGGCTACAATGAATCTGCAGATATCGACGGATATTCGCGCCGAGAGCAAAAGCGTTTGGGCGACGCTGGTGGACGTCGAACGCTGGCCCGAATGGACACGATCGGTCGACAGGGTCGAGCGGCTGGACGATGGCGCATTCGGAATCGGTAGCCGCGCCCGTATCCGTCAGCCTCGTATTCCGGTTGCGATCTGGAAGGTGACCGAATTCGAGTCGGGAAGATCGTTTACCTGGGTCAGTGAGGCCTTCGGCATCCGGAGCGTCGGAACCCATCTGGTTGAGCCGCGCGGCGAGGGGACGGTGTCCCTGATCCTCACCATCGTTCAAACCGGCTGGCTTGCCCGCTTGGTCCGCTCGAGGGCCGAAAAGACCGCGAGAGAGTACCTCGCCATGGAAGCGCAGGGGCTGAAACGGCGCTGCGAGGGATAGCCGGGCTTCGCGGCGATGCTATATAAGGGCGCGGCACAGGGTAGCGAATGTCAAGCCCACTCCACTAGTGCGCGAATTCCAGCGAGATACCGAGTGACGCAGACGATCACCGACACGCACCGCGCAAGCGCGCCTTTGGAAAAGGCGCCGCTGGAGTCCTATGTGCCGCCGGCAAAGCCCTCGCTGATCGGATGGTCGCGTGAGGAGCTTGCCGAAAAGCTGGGCGACATCGGCGTCGCGCCCGCCCAGCGCAAGATGCGGGTGCAGCAGCTCTGGCACTGGATGTATGTCCGCGGCGCGCAAGATTTCGAGACCATGACCTCGATCTCCAAGGAGATGCGCAAAGAGCTCGAGCGGCATTTCACCGTCGCGCGGCCGGAAGTGGTGGCTGAGCAGATTTCCAACGACGGCACCCGCAAATGGCTGTTGCGGCTGCCGAGCGGCGACAGTCTCGAGAAGGCGCATGAGGTCGAATGCGTCTACATTCCGGAGACCGATCGCGGCACGCTATGCGTCTCGTCGCAAGTCGGTTGCACGCTCACTTGCTCGTTCTGTCATACCGGCACGCAACGGCTGGTGCGCAATCTCACCGCGGGCGAAATCGTCGGCCAGATCATGGTGGCGCGGGATCGCCTGAACGATTGGATCGACCGCGAGACGCCCAACGGCAATCGCCTTGTCACCAATGTGGTAATGATGGGCATGGGCGAGCCCCTGTATAATTTTGACGCCGTGCGCGATGCACTCCTGATCGTGGCCGACAACGAAGGCATCGGCATCTCCCGCCGCCGCATTACGCTCTCGACCTCAGGCGTGGTTCCCAACATCGCGCGGACCGGCGAGGAGATCGGCGTGATGCTCGCGATCTCGCTGCATGCCGTGCGAGACGAACTGCGCAACGAACTGGTGCCGCTGAACCGCAAATATCCGATTGCCGAACTCTTGCAAGCCTGCCGCGACTATCCCGGTGCCTCCAATGCGCGGCGCATTACCTTCGAATACGTGATGCTCAAGGGCGTCAACGATTCCCTCGACGATGCCAAGCTGCTGGTGAAGCTGCTGAAGGGAATTCCGGCCAAGATCAATCTCATTCCGTTCAACCCATGGCCGGGCACGGCTTACGAGTGTTCGGACTGGCAGCAGATCGAGAAATTCTCCGAATATATCTTTAACGCCGGCTATTCCTCGCCGGTGCGCACGCCACGCGGACGCGACATCCTCGCCGCTTGCGGCCAGTTGAAGTCGGAGACCGAAAAACTGTCGGTGCGTGAGCGGCAGGCGCTGCGCGCGATGGCGATGACGGATTGAGTACGTGAAGTACCTTGTCATGGCCGGGCATAGCCGTTCGAAGAACGGCGTCGCTTCCACTCGCCTATCGCCCGCCATCCACCTCTTTACGCGCTTTATTAAGAAAGGCTTGGATGCCCGGCACGGGGCCGGGCATGACGGCGGTGGGTTCGTGTCAACGCTGATGGATTAAAGATGACCTTGATCGGCCGGTTGTTCGTCATTCTCTTTGGATTTTTCGCCGCCTGCCTTGCGGCTGGTATTGTCGTGGTCGGCGCGATCATGTTTCCGGAATTCTCCGATTTGGGCGCAGGGCCGGTCGATCCGGGCGTCCTGAACATCGTGCTCGGTTTCGGCTTCATTTTCGTCAGCGGATTTGCGCTGGTGCCGGCGATGATCGTGGTGCTGATCACGGAGGCCTTCCATATCCGCAGCGCGCTGGCCTATGCGGTTGGCGGCGGCATTGTCGGCCTCGCCTGCTATCTCGGGCTCGTTCCCTTTGACACCGAACAGCTTCATTTTGAGGGCATCGTGCGGCGGCACCTGGAAATCATGACCGGCGCCGGCATTCTTGCCGGTATGATCTACTGGGTGATCGCCGGCCGCAACGCCGGAGCCTGGCGCGTTCCGCCGCCCCCGCCGCGGCTTCCGCCGCCGATGCCGTCGCAATCACCGCCGCCGCCACTGCGCTAGTTTTCGATTCCGAAGTTCGAAGCGTGGCCCCGAAACGCTACGAACCTCGGAATTGGGACATTAGGGACGGCTTTTCATCGTTTGCCGTCTCGGCTAAACCCCGCGCCATGAACCGGACCGGACTGATTATCGCGCTGTCGATCGCGCTCATTGTCGGGTTGGCGTTCGGGATCTATCCCGAGCTCGATCTGAAACTCGCCGCGCTGTTTTACGACGAGGCCTCGCGATCGTTTCCGCTGAAGCTCAATACGCTCGCGGCGATCGCCCGCGACGGCGCGATGGTGATTGCCTGGATTCTGGCGTTGCCGGCTCTCTTCGCGCTGGTAGTGAAACTGGTTTGGCCGGATCGGCCGCTGATGATGTCGGGCCGCGCGGTTGTCTTCCTGGTGCTCACGCTCGTTCTTTCCGCCGGCGTGCTCACCAATCTCACATTCAAAAGCTATTGGGGCCGGCCGCGTCCGGTGGTGGTGACCCAATTCAACGGCGTTCAGAACTTTGTGCCGTGGTGGGACCCGCGCGGAAGTTGCGCGCGCAACTGTTCGTTCTTCTCCGGCGAAGGCGCGACCGCATTCTGGACCTACGCGCCTGCGGCCTTGGCGCCGCCGGCGTGGCGGCCGCTCGCCTATGGCGCCGCAACCCTGTTTGGCGTTACGACGAGCGGGCTGCGAATGGCATTCGGCGGGCACTTCTTTACCGACGTCGCCATCGCGGGACTGGTGACGTTTCTGGTGATCTGGCTGGTGCACGGCTATATCTATCGATGGTCCCGCACGCGACTGTCGGATGAGCGGATCGAGGCAGCGCTGACGCGACTGGCCTGGCCCGGCTACCGGCTCCGCCAGCGCTGGCTGGGGCACGACGTCGGCCCGGCGCCGTCGGTGTAACGGCCTCATTTACGTCAATCTCCGATAAGACGTGCCGTTGCCCCCAAAATTTGATATTCGCCCATTCAACACCACCGATTGGAAGTTCTATGACGACGATCCTGAAAAGCCTGCCCAAGGGCGAGAAGGTCGGCATCGCTTTTTCGGGCGGTCTCGACACCAGCGCGGCGCTGTTGTGGATGAAGCAAAAGGGCGCGCGCGTCTTTGCTTATACCGCCAATCTCGGCCAGCCCGATGAGGCGGACTACGACGAAATTCCGCGGAAGGCGCTGGAATTCGGCGGCGAGAAGGCTCGCCTCGTCGATTGTCGCACGCAGCTGGTCCACGAAGGCATCGCCGCGATTCAATCAGGCGCGTTCCATATCTCGACCGGTGGTGCGACATATTTCAACACCACGCCGCTCGGGCGCGCGGTAACCGGCACGATGCTGGTCTCCGCGATGAAGGAAGACGGCGTCAACATCTGGGGCGACGGCTCGACCTACAAAGGCAACGATATCGAGCGGTTCTACCGCTACGGCCTGCTCACCAATCCGGGTCTCAAAATCTACAAGCCCTGGCTCGACCAGCAATTCATCGATGAACTGGGCGGCCGCGCCGAGATGTCGGCGTTCATGACCGCGAGCGGCTTCGCCTACAAGATGAGCGCGGAAAAGGCCTACTCGACCGACAGCAATCTGCTCGGCGCGACCCATGAGGCCAAGGATCTCGAGAACCTCGACAGCGGCATCAAGATCGTCAATCCGATCATGGGCGTGCCGTTCTGGCGCGACGACTGCGCCGTCAAGGCGGAGAAGGTCGTCGTGCGCTTCGTCGAGGGACAGCCGGTTGCGCTGAACGGCCAGACTTTTACCGATCCGGTCGCGCTGTTCCTCGAGGCCAACGCCATCGGCGGACGCCACGGCCTTGGCATGAGCGACCAGATCGAGAACCGCATCATCGAGGCCAAGAGCCGCGGCATATATGAAGCGCCCGGCATGGCGCTGCTCTACATCGCCTATGAGCGCTTGATCACCGGCATCCACAACCAGGATACCATCGAAGAGTATCGCATCGGCGGATTGCGGCTAGGCCGATTGCTCTATCAGGGGCGCTGGTTCGATTCGCAGGCGTTGATGCTGCGCGAAATGGCGCAGCGCTGGGTGGCGCGCGCCATCACCGGCGAGGTGACGCTGGAACTGCGCCGCGGCAACGACTACTCGATCCTGAACACCGAGAGTCCGAACCTCACCTATCAGCCGGAACGGCTGAGCATGGAGAAGGTCGAGGACGCGGCGTTCACGCCAGCGGACCGTATCGGTCAGTTGACGATGCGCAATCTTGATATCGCTGACACGCGCGCCAAGCTCGATATCTACGCTAGATCAGGTTTGATATCGATCGGGGAGGGTTCACCGATCCCTCGGATCGAAAGCGACAAGGATTAAAGTACGTCAGATACGCGCAACAAAAATGGCTGGGGGTGATCCCAGCCATTTTCATTTTCAGGCAGTGCGCCTTACCGCGGCGGCGCGATGCCGGGCGGCGGAGGCGGCAACGACGCCACGCCGCCATTGAGCAGTGGCGTGATGCGGCGGACCGTAACGCGCCGGTTGATGCGGCTCGGTCCGTCCGTCTGCTCCTTGAGATATTGCGCGCCGTAACCCTGCGAAGTCAGGTTTTCTGCAGGCACACCGAATTGCTGGGTCAGCAACTCGGCCGCAGATTTGGCGCGGCGATCCGACAGCGACAGGTTATCGACCGGATTGCCGACCGCATCAGTGTGACCCTCGATCAGGAACACCTCGCGCGGATTGCGCGTGATTGCCCGGTTGAGGCCGTCTGCAATCGCCTGCAATCTCGCTGCCTGATCCGGCGGAATTTCCCACGACCCGGTCTCGAAGTTGATGGTGTTGAGGTCGATGCTCGGCATCAGCATCCGAACCGACGGGCTGTAGCGGATTTCGTCGAGCGTAAAGCGCCGGTCGATCCGATCGACCGGCGGGGCTTCCAGGGTATCGTAGATCAATTCCGGTCCTGCGACGTCGGCCTCCACGATATAGCGGTCGTACGGAATCCGGATCACCGGCGGCGGCAGATCGACATAGAAACTGCCGGCGGCGCCCGGATCGCGGAAGCCGTTATCGATGATGATGATCTCGCGGCCGTCGCGGTCCCGACGAATCCGGCGCAGCAATATCCCATCGGGGCCGACCACGGTGATGACCTGTGAGCCATCGGGACGGAACACGACGGTGCGGGTTTCGCCGCCGACCTGTTGGGTCTGGATGTCGCGGGCGCCGAAGCGGAAGCGCTGTTCTTCGTCGTGACGAATGAAGGATTGACCGCTCGGGTCGACCACGATCACGCGGCCCGGTTCGGTGAAGATCTTGCGGCCGCCCTGATCGCTTTCCTGTCGCTGGCCTCGGAAGTCTTCGAGGCGTCGCGGGCCGGTCGGTGCCGCGCCCGGCGCGATCGGTGTCAAGGCTTGCGAAGCTCGCGGGACCACCGGGATTGGAGCGGAGACCGTAGGCGGCGGGCGATGTGCCATGGGAGCGGCTCCCGGTGGCAGTGACGTCTGGCCGCCGGGCGTTCCGCCGGGTGCTGCATTGGGTACAGCGCCCGGAGCCACGCGCGGTGTTGCCGGCGCGCCGGCAGGCGGACCGCCTGCGGGTGGCGTTGGCGGCGCAGGTGGCTGGCCGGTGCGCGGAGCCTGGGTTGCGGCCGGTGGGGTTGCTGCGGGCGCAGAAGGCTGCGCCGCAGGCGGTATGGTCTTTTGTTGGCGCTCGCGCTCGAGTTCTCGCCCGTGCTCCTGAGATGCGCCAGCCGGCGGAGACGGCGGGCTGGGAGGCGTCGCCGAATGCGGTGCAGGCGGTGGGGGCGGCGCGGCCGGATGTGGTGGGCGCGGCGGCGGCGCAGTTGGATGCGGGGGTGGCGGAGGCGGCGGCGCAGCCGGGTGTGGTGGCGGAGGAGGCGGGGGCGGGGCTTGCCGCGGCGGTGGTGCAGGAGGCGCCGGGCGTGCCGGCGGCGGAGCGGCCTTCGGGGGCGGCTGCTTGGCCTTCTCTTCCTCCTTTTGTTGCGCAACCACGATTGGCGCTTCCTGGGCGTGCGATGGGATGTTCATCAGTTGCATGGCCGACAGGGTAGTCGTGGCAAGCAGCGCAATTCTCAAGTTTGTCATGTGCTTTGGGTCCCGGGGAAATTCAGAAGCGGTGTCGCGGCGGAAACGCAGGTGAAACTGTCAACAAACATCAGTGTCCGATTCCGAAGTTCGGGGATTTCACCGAGCCACGTTTCGAACTTCTAAACGGTTACACGAGCGATCAACGAACAAGCGTTAGGCCGGAATGTGGCGGGTTTCAAACGGGAACTGAGATTTATTTCCGCGGCTGCGCCGTTTCGACGCGCGGCCGTTCACGGCGCATTCAGGGCGAAGAATCAAATCGCTTGGGATATCGCCGGAGGGGGTGATGTCGGACGAGGAGGGCCGCCGGGCGGGGGCAATTCGTCGGGCGTTTGTCCCGGCAATTCATCCGGCCTCTGTGGCTCGCCCGGCTCGCGCACCGGCGGCGGAATCTCCGGGTTGGGATTTGCCGGCGGATCTTCCGGCGGCGGCTCGGCCGGTTGTCCCGGCTTGATCGGAGGATCTTCTGACGGAGTGGTCGGCATTGCATCGTCACTCTTCAGGACGCACCGCAGAGATAACGACGTTCGCGAACCGATGTTCCTGCGAAGCGTTCCCGTCTAGCTGCGCAGCAGCAGGGTATTGCTGCGAGTCCGGCCGGTTTGCGAATAGCCCCGCGATTGCATGTCGACGAGGCAGTCGTCCTCCCACTCGTCGCGCGACAGATGTTCGATGACCACGGCGCGCGGCCAAAGGCTTTCCGGCGCTTGCGCAAAAAACGGGATGAGGACGCGGTCCTCAAAGCCCTCGACATCGATCTTCAGGCTGTCGACATGGTCGATGCCGGCTTCCTCGAGAATGCGTTGCAGCCTCAACGCGGCGACTTTGAAGGCGTGGCTTCCCGCATCGCGCGTGACAACATGGCTTGCGCCGATATTGTCGCTGTCGGTCTCCATCATCAGCTCTCCGTCGGACGCTGCCGCGGCAGCCGCCACCAGGCTGACCTGCGTAAAGCCGGAGGCCGTTCGGTTGAAGGTGAGGCGGCCAAACGGCACCGGATGCGGTTCGATGGCAACGACCTTGCCGGCCGCACCGACCTGCGCCGCAAGAACCATCGCATAGGTGCCGACGTTCGCCCCGACGTCGACGAACACGCCGCCCACAGGCGTATGCGTCCGCAGGAACGTCAACTCCTCGAGATTGTAATCGGGATTGAACAGTGCGCCGCGCTCCGTGGCGCTGGCCAGATGATGGAAACGGAATGCCGCACCCTGATAATGCGTATCGACCGGTCCGCTGCGGATGAGGTCGATCAGGCGCGAGAGCCACGGCCGAAACACACCGCGCTTGATACCGGTGCGATGCGCGAGCGCGATGATGGAAGCTTGCGCGCGTGTCGGCGCAAAGGCGCCGAAGGGCGGCAGGGTCGGATCGTTGCTGGGTATCAACGGGACATCCTCGTTACGAAACGAGCGATGCATAACTGCTTTTTGGCGTCCGGCCAACGGTGCCGCCCGGAAACGGCGCGGAACGCTAAATCTGCCGCTCGACCAGCTTCAATTTGAGTTCGGCGATCGCCTCGGAAGGGTTGAGACCCTTGGGGCAGGCCTTGGCGCAATTCATGATGGTGTGGCAGCGATAGAGCCGGAACGGATCTTCGAGGTTGTCGAGCCGTTCGCCGGTCGCTTCGTCGCGGCTGTCCTTTACCCAGCGCGTGGCCTGCAATAGCGCGGCGGGACCGAGAAAGCGGTCGCTGTTCCACCAATAGCTCGGGCAGGAGGTCGAGCAGCAAGCGCAGAGAATGCACTCATAGAGGCCGTCGAGCTTTTCGCGGTCCTCGTGGCTTTGCCGCCATTCCCGCTGCGGGGTCGGCGTGGTCGTCTTCAGCCATGGCTCGATGGAGGCGTATTGCGCGTAGAAATTGGTGAGGTCCGGCACCAGATCCTTGACCACCGGCTGATGCGGCAGCGGATTGATCTTCACCGCGCCGTCCTTCACGTCGTGCATCGATTTGGTGCAGGCAAGCGTGTTCTGGCCGTCGATATTCATGGCGCAGGAACCACAAACACCTTCGCGGCAGGAGCGGCGAAACGTCAGCGTCGGATCGATGTGATTCTTGATCCAGATAAGGCCGTCGAGCACCATCGGACCGCAATCGTGCGTGTCGACATAGTAAGTGTCGGTGCTGGGATTCTTGCCGTCGTCGGGATTCCAGCGATAGACTTTGAACTCGCGCGTCTCGGTGGCGCCGGCCGGCTTCGGCCAGGTCTTGCCGCCGGTGATTCTCGAATTCTTCGGGAGTGCGAATTCAGCCATTTGTCTACCTCTGGTCGTTCCGGGTACGATGCTTCGCATCCCCCCGGAATGACGGGCTATGGTGATCGTCGTTCAATACACCCGCGCCTTCGGCGGGATGTATTGAACGTCGTTGGTCATGGTGTAGTTGTGCACCGGCCGGTAATCGATCTCGGTGTCGCCCTTCTCGTCGATCCAGGCCAGCGTGTGCTTCATCCAGTTCTGATCGTCGCGCGCGGAAAAATCTTCACGCGCATGTGCGCCGCGGCTCTCGGTGCGGTTCGCGGCCGAATCCATCGTCACCACGGCCTGTACGATCAGGTTGTCGAATTCCAGGGTTTCGATCAGGTCCGAGTTCCAGATCAGCGAGCGGTCGGAGACCGAGATGTCGCCGATCCCGCCATGCACCTTGTGGATCAGGTTCTGTCCTTCGTTCAGCACGTCGCCGGTGCGGAACACGGCACAGTTATTCTGCATCACATGCTGCATGCTTTCACGCAGCTTGGCGGTCGGCGTGCCGCCGGAAGCATGACGATAATGATCGAGCCGGCCGAGCGCCCGGTCGGCTGAGTTGGCGGGCAGGTCCGGTTGTTTGCCGTTGGCGGTGAGTTTCTCGGCCAGTCGCAGCGCCGCCGCACGGCCGAACACCACCAGGTCGATCAACGAGTTCGAGCCGAGCCGGTTGGCACCGTGCACCGAAACGCAGGCGGCTTCGCCGATCGCCATCAGGCCCGGCACGATGGAATTGTCGTCGCCGTCCTTCTTGGTCAGGACCTCGGCGTGGAAGTTGGTCGGGATGCCGCCCATGTTGTAGTGCACGGTCGGCAGGATCGGGATCGGCTCGCGCGTGACGTCGACGTTGGCGAAGATCTTGGCGGACTCGGAAATGCCCGGCAGGCGTTCGTGCAGCACCTTCGGATCGAGATGGTCGAGGTGCAGGTAGATGTGGTCTTTCTTCTTGCCGACGCCGCGGCCTTCGCGGATTTCGATGGTCATCGCGCGCGAAACGACGTCGCGGGAGGCGAGGTCCTTGGCGGAGGGGGCATAGCGCTCCATGAAGCGCTCGCCTTCCGAATTGACGAGATAGCCGCCTTCGCCGCGCGCGCCTTCGGTGACCAGGCATCCCGAACCGTAAATTCCGGTCGGATGGAACTGCACGAATTCCATATCCTGCAGCGGCAGGCCTGCGCGCAGCGTCATGCCGCCGCCGTCGCCGGTGCAGGTATGCGCGGAAGTGCAGGAAGCGTAGGCGCGGCCGTAGCCGCCGGTTGCGAGAATCGTGCTCTGGGCGCGGAAACGATGCAGCGTGCCGTCGTCGAGTTTCAGCGCGATCACGCCGCGACAGGTGCCCTGGTCGTCCATGATCAGGTCGATGGCGAAAAACTCGATGTAGAATTCGGCGGAATGGCGCAGCGCCTGGCCGTACATGGTGTGCAGCATGGCGTGGCCGGTGCGGTCGGCGGCGGCGCAGGTGCGCTGCGCCTGGCCCTTGCCGTAATCCAGCGTCATGCCGCCGAACGGCCGCTGATAGATCTTGCCGTCTTCGGTGCGCGAAAACGGCACGCCCCAATGCTCGAGCTCGTAGACCGCGTCGGGCGCGTTGCGCACCATGTATTCGATCGCGTCCTGGTCGCCGAGCCAGTCCGAGCCCTTGACGGTGTCGTACATGTGCCAGCGCCAGTCGTCCGGATGCATGTTGCCGAGCGAGGCGGAGATGCCGCCTTGGGCGGCGACCGTGTGCGAGCGGGTCGGAAAAACCTTGGTGATGCAGGCGGTGCGAAGCCCGGCCTCGCTGCAACCGACGACGGCGCGAAGGCCGGCGCCCCCGGCGCCCACGACCACGACGTCATAGGTGTGATCTTCGATCGGATAGGCTTTGCCGTTGGTGGTGGGGCCGCCTTTGCCGTTCGCCGAGCCGTTTCCGCCTGCGGCCATCGCTACACTCCCGATGACAATTTAAGGATGGCGTAGATCGAGGCCAGCGCCACCGCGAATGAGAAGAAGTTATTGGCCATGATCGCCGCGAGCTTCAGCTGTTCGCTATGCACATAGTCCTCGATCACCACCTGCATGCCGATCTTCATGTGCCAGGCGCTTACGATGACGAACAAAAGCAGGATGATCGCAACCAATGGCGAGCTGAGAATTTGCTTGGCGGCGGCCTGATTGCTGCCGAGCATCATCATCACCACGACGATGACGGGTACGATCAGCAGCACCATGGCAACCGCGGTGATGCGCTGGCGCCAGAAATCGGTGGTGCCGGAATGCGAGGCGCCGAGATTACGAACGCGGCCAAGCGGGGTACGCATCGACTTCACGCCCTCATTGTTGGGCGCACTCATCGGCCACCTCCGATCGCATAGGCGATGATCCAGAGCAGAAGCGTTGCCGAAATGCCGGCAATCAGCGCCCCCCAGGTCATGGTTTCGCGTTCGTTGGCCTTGAAGCCGTAACCGAGATCCCAGACGAAGTGCCGGATTCCGGAAAACAGGTGATGCATCAGGGCCCAGGTGTAGCCGAACACGATCAGGCGGCCGAAAATGCTGGCGATAAAGTCATGCACATGCGCATAGGCCGTCGGCCCAGAGGCGGCGGCGATCAGCCACCAGGCGAGCAGCAACGTGCCGAAATAAAGCGCGACGCCGGTGGCGCGATGGACGATGGAGAGCGCCATCGTCAGCGTCCAGCGGTAGGTCTGAAGGTGTGGAGAAAGCGGTCTTTCGATCCTGGCGGTCATCGGTCGCTTTGGTGGTTGGCGGGCCTCCGCTTGGGCCCTTCGGGGATCGCGGTAGACGATTTCTATTTACGAAGTCGAAACAGCCAGTGCAATGGCGAATCCTTCTGCTTTCGAATACTAGTTCATAGCTTCAGATGAGCCTTGCAATATTGCGGGATTGATCCCCCGCAAGCCGTGTTATGGCTGGTATACCTGAAGCACGATTCATGAACACGGGCAGGAAGCAGCGGTGACGCGCGATGGCCATCGCAGGGCTCAATGTCTCCGAGATTCTGGAGCTGGCGGTTCTGCTGGTCGCGGTTGGCGCGCTCTCCGGATTTCTCGCCGGCATCTTTGGCATTGGCGGCGGGGCCATTCTGGTCCCGGTATTTTATGAATGCTTCCGTTTGGCCGGCGTTCCGCTCGAAGTGCGGATGCCGCTTTGCGTCGGCACCTCGCTTGCCATCATCATTCCGACCTCGATCAGTTCCTATCGCGCCCATCGTGCGCGCGGCGCCATCGATATGGACGTCCTGCGTGCCTGGTGGCTGCCGATTCTGATCGGCGTGATCGGCGGCAGCGTCGTCGCACGCTACGCGCCGGAGCGGCTGTTCAAGATCGTGTTCGTGATGGTGGCCTATTTCGCTGCCGCGCGGTTGTTGTCGGCAAATGAAAACTGGAAGCTCGGAGAGGATCTCCCCAAAGGGCTTCTGATGCGCGTCTTCGGGCTCGGTGTCGGGCTGCTGGCAACGCTGATGGGCGTTGGCGGCGGATTGTTTGCCAACCTGCTGATGACCTTTTATGGCCGGCCGATCCATCAGGGTGTTGCGACCTCATCGGCCATCGCGGTGCTGGTCTCGATCCCCGGCGCGCTCGGTTACATTTATGCCGGCTGGCCGGCGGCCGCGCATTATCCTGACGTCGCGGCGCTGCAATTCCCGCTTGCGCTGGGCTATGTCTCGCTGATCGGCGCGATCCTGGTGATGCCGATGAGTCTTTTGACCGCGCCGCTTGGCGTGAAGGTCGCGCACGCGATGTCGAAGAAGACTCTGGAGCGCAGCTATGGCGCGTATCTGTTGATCGTCGGCTCGCGCTTTGCGATCAGCCTTTGGAACGGGCAGTAATCAGTCCTTCAGCCGCACTTCGCTGTGGCGCCATTTGCGCAGATCGCCAACGCCTTCGATTCGGTCGTTGTCGGCGAGTTCTCGAAGCCGTGCGCCGAACATTTCGCAGCGGCCTTCGCGAGGAATCGGCAGCCAATTGCGACCGCCTCATTTCGGTCCATCGACGCATCCCCTCGTCAAGCGATAGCCTAAGTCCGGACTATTTCGCGTAGATGCCCTTATACGTCTCACGCAGAATGTTCTTCTGCACCTTACCCATGGTGTTGCGTGGCAGTTCTTCGACCACGAAGACCCGCTTTGGCATTTTGAATTTGGCCAGTCGCCCATCGAGCGCCTTCAGCACGGATGCCTCGCTGACGTCGGCGTTCTTGTCGCAGACCACGACCGCTGTGACGCCTTCGCCGAAATCGGCGTGCGGCACGCCGATCACAGCGGACTCGATCACGCCCGGCATGGCGTCGATCTCGCTTTCGATCTCCTTGGGGTAGACGTTGAAGCCGCCGGAGATCACGAGGTCCTTGCCGCGGCCGAGAATGTGGACGTAATCCATGGCGTCGATCTTGCCGAGGTCGCCGGTGATGAAGAAGCCATCGTTGCGAAATTCGGCCTTGGTCTTTTCCGGCATCCGCCAGTAGCCCTTGAAGACGTTCGGGCCTTTGACCTCGATCATGCCGATCTCGTCGCGTGCGAGTTCTTTGCCGGTCTCGGGATCGGTGACTCGCACCGAAACGCCAGGCAGAGCGTGACCGACCGCGCCGGCGACGCGTTCGCCGTCGTAAGGATTGGACGTGTTCATGTTGGTTTCGGTCATGCCATAGCGCTCGAGCACGGCGTGACCGGTGCGAGCGAACCATTCGCGATGGGTTTCGGCGAGCAGCGGCGCGGAGCCCGAGACGAACAGCCGCATATGACGGGTAGCTTCCTTGTTCAGCGCGGGGCTCTGCAACAACCGCGTGTAGAACGTCGGCACGCCCATCAGCACGGTTGCACGTGCCATCAGCTTGATGATCGCTTCTGGATCGAACTTCGGCAGGAAGATCATCGCAGCCCGCGCAAACAGTGTCACGTTGCTCGCCACGAACAGCCCGTGGGTATGATAAATCGGCAATGCGTGGATCAGGATGTCCTTGTCCGTGAACCCCCAGTAGTCGACCAGCGTCAGCGAATTCGATGCGAGATTATCGTGCGTCAGCATCGCGCCCTTGGACCGTCCCGTGGTTCCGGACGTGTAGAGGATGGCGGCCAGATCGTCGTCTTCACGCGGCACTGTGTTAAAGGTCGGTTGCGCCTTGTCGGCGGCTTGCGTCAGCGAGCCCTTGCCGTCCGGCCCGAGCGTTTCCACCTTGGCGCCGACCTTGGCCGCGAGCGGACCGATGCCCGCCGCTTTCGACGGATCACACACCACGAGCGACGGCTCGGCGTCGGTGATGAAATATTCGAGCTCGTTAAGCGTATAGGCGGTGTTAAGCGGCAGATAGACCGCGCCGGCACGGACGGTCGCCAGATACAGCACAAGCCCCGTCACCGATTTTTCGGTCTGGGCGGCGACACGGTCGCCTGGCTTTACGCCGCAATCGACCAGCACGTTGGCGATCTGGCCGGCACGCGCGATCAAATCGTCGTAGCTGATGTGCGTGCCATCGACGGTCTCGATCGCAAGCCGCTTCGGATCGTCAAGCCCGTCAAGCAGGCGGGAAAACAGATTGGCGTTCTTGTTGTTGTTTTGCTGCACTTTCATGCCTTATTCCGATCGGCGCTGGCGGCCGCCATCATCACATATTCGTCGGGCTTCCACTAGCAAAGACGCCGTTTGCCGCGCAACCGGCAAACGGTAGAAAACGCGGGTGGACTGCCTGCGTCGATAGGGTTGCGTCGCTGCGGAGCGGGGCCTCTCGGCGGCAATTTGCGCAGCCAAGGGCGACAAACCACGTTGTTCGCCGCCGATAGTTTCACTCGACCCGCAAAAATATCTTCGAAACCGGCCGCAAAACTCTCCCGTAGCTCGGGATAACGACGACGCAGTCAACTCAAGGCCCCCAGCCCCAGAGACTCTCGTTGCCGTTGCACTCTTAATCGGCCGCGGATGTCCGCGCGCCATTTACCAATCGGGAGACGTTCCATGTCAAAGCGTATTGCTCTGCTTTCTGCTGTTGCTTTTGGTGCCCTTGCCCTGACCGCGACCGTCGTTGCACCGGTCAGCGCGCAAGAAAAGACCGTCATGGTCGGCGGTGCTGCGATGTTCCCTTCCAAGAACATCATTCAGAACGCCGTTAACTCGAAGGATCACACTACGCTGGTTGCGGCGGTGAAGGCTGCCGGTCTGGTCGATACACTGGAAGGCAAGGGCCCGTTCACGGTGTTCGCGCCGACCAATGCGGCGTTCGGCAAGTTGCCGGCTGGCACGGTCGATACACTCGTCAAGCCCGAGAACAAGGCCATGCTGACCAAGATCCTCACCTATCATGTCGTGCCCGGCAAGCTTGAGGCTTCCGATCTCACCGATGGCAAGAAGCTGAAGACTGCCGAAGGTGAAGAGCTGACGGTGAAGAAGGCCGACGGCAAGGTGATGATCGTCGATGCCAAGGGTGGCACCGCGACCGTCACGATCTCGAACGTCAACCAGTCGAACGGCGTGATCCATGTGATCGACACCGTCCTGATGCCGGCCTCCTAAGGTCCCGCGCGGACCCACATCCCGATCTCCCGATCGGGATGTGTAGAGCGAGCCGGGGTCCCCTCCGGCTCGCTCTTTTTTGACTGCCGAAACCTCTTGATGGGAACCGATATCGTGGCGCGTTAACGTTTTTAGATGTAACGAAACCCGATTTTCGCCGTATACAGAACATCGGCTATCAGCGACGGGAACATCATGTCGAGCCTTGCAGCCACCGAGCACAAGACCGAAAGCGCCAAGACCGCAGCCGCCTCGAAGGTCATTCAGCCGGCCTGGGTGCGGGTGATGCACTGGATCAATGCGATCGCGATTATACTGATGATCATGTCCGGCTTGCAGATCTATAACGCCTCGCCGCTGTTCAAATCGCTGACCTTTTCAAAAACGATCACCATCGGCGACTGGCTCGGCGGCGCGCTGCTCTGGCATTTTGCGGCGATGTGGCTGCTGATGATCAACGGCCTCGCTTATCTCATCATGGGTTTCGCGACCGGGCGTTTCGCCAGGAAATTGCTGCCGATCTCGCCACGTGGCGTGATCTCGGATGCTATCGCAGCGCTGACCTTCAAGCTCTCGCACGGTGACTTGAGCAAATACAACCAGGTGCAGAAGCTGCTATACACCGGCATCATTGCCGTCGGCATCGTCATCGTCCTTTCCGGATTGTCGATCTGGAAGCCGGTGCAATTGCAGTACCTGACCGCGCTGTTCGGCGGTTACGATATCGCGCGCTATGTGCATTTCGTCTGCATGGCGTCGATCGTTATCTTTCTGGCGATCCACGTTCTTCTTGCGCTTCTGGTGCCGAAGAGCCTGCGCGCCATGATCATCGGCCGATAAGGGAGAGCTACCATGGGCCGGCTCCGCAAACTTCTGATCCCAGGCGTCGACAAGCAATTGCTGATCAAGGACGTAACCAAGGTGATGCCGGATCTGGCTCGCCGGCGCTTCATCGCGAGCGGCGCCAGCCTCGGCGCGTTGACACTGTTGACCGGCTGCAACGTGCTGGATTCCTCGTCTGCCGAGGAACTGCTCAAGAAGGTCTCGAAATTCAACGACGCCTTTCAGGCGTTCATCTTCAATCCGGATGCGATGGCACCGACTTTCCCGGAAAGCGCGATCACCAAGCCGTTCCCGTTCAACGCCTATTATGAACTCGACGACGCGCCAGAGGTCGACGGTAAAGACTGGAAGCTTGAGGTCAGCGGCCTCGTCGAGAACAAGAAGCCATGGACGCTGGAGGAGCTTTACAAGCTGCCGCAGGTCAAGCAGGTGACGCGGCATATCTGCGTCGAGGGCTGGAGCGCAATCGGCAGTTGGACCGGAACGCCGCTGCGCGATTTCCTGAAGCTGGTCGGCGCGGACACCAGCGCCAAATATTGCTGGTTCCAGTGCGCCGACCGTGAGGGCTACAATTCGCCGCTCGACATGCGCACCGCGCTGCATCCACAGACCATCATGGCCTTCAAGTTCGGCGACGAAATCCTGCCGCGCGCGTACGGCTTTCCCATGAAGATCAGGGTCCCGACCAAGCTCGGTTTCAAGAACCCGAAATACGTGATCTCGATGGAGGTCACCAACGACTACAAGGGCGGCTACTGGGAAGACCAGGGCTATAATTCGTTTAGCGGAAGCTGACGGAATCCCATCGCGCGCCAATGCGGCGATCCGGGCCTTGCCCGCACAGGCGCTTGGGCGGCATTGGCGTCTTGCCATGACCGCTGGAGCGCATTAGCACTCCGCGCAGACTTCTCTCTTCGTCATTGCCGGGCTTGACCCGGCAATCCAGCATTCTTGAATAGATGGATGCCAGGGTCAGGCCCGGGCATGACAACAGCCCAGGGCATTCGATCATGGCGACCCAAAAACTGCTGCTTCTTCCCGGCGACGGCATCGGCCCCGAGGTGATGGGTGAGGTCAAGCGTCTGATCGGCTGGATCAACGCGCAAGGCATTGCAAAATTCGAGACGGAGGACGGCCTTGTAGGCGGTGCCGCCTATGACGCCAGCAAGCAGAGCATCACCGATGCGACGATGGCGCAGGCTAACGCTGCCGACGCCGTGATCTTCGGCGCGGTCGGCGGCCCGAAATGGGACTCGGTTCCTTACGAAGCGCGGCCCGAGGCCGGGCTTTTGCGATTGCGCAAGGACCTTGGCCTGTTTGCGAACTTGAGGCCTGCGGTGTGTTACCCGGCGCTCGCGCAAGCCTCCAGCCTGAAGCGCGAGATAGTCGAAGGGCTCGACATCATGATCGTGCGCGAGCTCACCGGCGGTGTTTATTTCGGCGAACCGAAGACCATCACCGATCTCGGCAACGGCCAGAAGCGCGCGATCGATACGCAGGTCTATGACACCTACGAGATCGAGCGCATTGCGCGGGTGGCGTTCGATCTGGCGAGGAAGCGCCGCAACAAAGTGACCTCGATGGAAAAGCGCAACGTGATGAAATCGGGTGTGCTCTGGAACGAGGTCGTCACCCAGGTTCATGCCCGCGAGTACAAGGATGTGCAGCTCGAGCACCAGCTCGCCGATTCCGGCGGCATGAACCTCGTCAAGTCGCCGAAGCAGTTCGACGTCATCGTCACGGATAATCTGTTCGGCGACATGCTGTCGGATATCGCGGCGATGCTGACGGGTTCCCTCGGTATGCTGCCGTCGGCCTCGCTCGGCGAAGTTGACGCCAAGACCAAGAAGCGGAAGTCGCTGTTTGAGCCGGTGCACGGCTCCGCGCCTGACATCGCTGGCAAGGGGCTCGCCAATCCGATCGCGATGATTTCTTCGTTCGGAATGGCGCTGCGCTATTCGTTCGACCTCGGCACCCTCGCCGACAAGATCGATGCGGCGATCGCGGCTGTGCTCGCCAAGGGATTGCGTACCGCCGACATCAAGTCAGACGGCACCACGTTGGTGTCGACCGCGCAAATGGGCGAAGAAATTCTGAAAGAATTGCAGGCGCAGCACGGCTGATGGTCCAAACGCAAAACGTGCCCGCGCTTGGCGGGCACGCTGCCGTCCAGGCTGACGCCTTGGCGCTTAGTCGGGGAACGGAATCCGCGAGGGATAACCGCCCATGTCGGATGGCGGGTTCATCGGCCCGCGATCGATCGGCCGATTCTTGTTCTCGCGTGCGAACGAAGGATAACCGAGCTCCGGCGGGAATGCGTAATCCGTGAACTTGCGATCGCCAGGAAGCACTTCCGTCCCGGCATCGAGCCACGAGCGCTTGGTGATGAAGACGCGGGTATGCGGCCCTTCCTGATACGACACGTTCGGGCCGCCCGACCCGTAATAGGGCCGGCCGCGACTATCGAACTGACGCTTGGCTTCTTTTTTCTGTGCCTGGGTGGGCGTCTGTGCGCTGGCCGACGAGATGGTGAAGCCGACCGCGCCGATGGCGACAGCTGCAAACAACACCGCAACCTTGTTCGCGGCTGGAATTCGTGGGGTCATCGGATCCTCTTTTGGCGCCAACAGGCACCATCCTTCGTTTCGATAGCCATTGTAACGCCAGGACATGACCTAACAAGGTCAATCGGGCAACAGTGGTCAGGAATAAAACCGGGCGACACGAAAAAGCCGCATAAGAACCAGTGCCTTGGCAGGTGGGCCGCTCATAGACGACCGCGCAGTCGCGGGTTCTCTGTGCCCGCCACCCAGTCGACCGAGACGGGTAAGCCCGCGCCACGGCCGCTGCGCTTTAGGTCGGCGCGGGCGAACAGCTCGGCCAGTTTGGGCTCGTTTCCGGATGCCAGCAGCGTCAGCCGATCAAGCATGCAGCCAATCGCGGCCCGTCGCGTCGACAGCGTGGTTCCCTGACACGACCAGCCGGAGATCTGCAAGATCTGGTCGGCAAAACGCTTGGTGAAGCCAAGGCAGGATCTTGCCGGATTGATGCGGTTCGAAAGCCGAAATAGCGCCATGGCGCCGAATTTGCTCTCGATGACGCCGGCAGCCTCTAACTCCGGCCGGGAGCCATCAGCCGTCATCCGCGCCGCGAGATCGGTGATAGCCGGCTCGGTTGCGTCGAATTCACCGCCGGGGTGGTAGATTTCGAGCTCAGCCACCGGCTCTTCACCCGGCGGACCCCAATGGAAGACATCCTTACGGCCGCCTGCCGGATGCCTGAATATTTCGTAACTCTCTGATTTTTCTCGAAGATCAAGCGCGCTGACGGCGAAGGCTGGGCGCGAGCGCGTGGCTTGCGTGAAACGTGGCTGGTCTGCCGGCTCAGCCGTCGTATCGAAAGGTAATTGATCCCAGAAATGCAGGCCGACGATGGCAAAAAGCGCAAGTGCGCCCACATAGGCGATGAGGCGTGCCAGTGTCGCGCAGCATTCGTCGGCGAAGCTGGTCGAGTGACTGAAGTGATTTTCGGTATGCGATCGCATCAGGGCCCCGGCGTCGAAAGACGCGGGGCGCGTGCGTGCGGTGGGTGAGGAAGCCCGGTCTAACGTTGTCTTGACGGCGTTTCTCGCATAGAAGCGCCACTTCTTCCCTTTCGGCGCGATAGGTGAAGCGGGCTTTTTTCTTCGGAGAGTGAACGATGGGTTACAAAGTCGCAGTGGTCGGCGCGACCGGCAATGTGGGGCGGGAAATGCTCAACATTCTGGACGAGCGCAAATTCCCTGCTGACGAGGTCGTGGCGCTGGCGTCACGCCGCAGCATGGGCGTTGAAGTCTCCTATGGCGACCGGACCCTGAAAGTCAAAGCGCTCGAGAATTACGACTTCTCCGACGTCGACATCTGCCTGATGTCGGCGGGCGGTACGGTGTCGAAGGAATGGTCGCCGAAAATCGGCGCCGCCGGCACGGTCGTGATCGACAATTCGTCGGCCTGGCGCATGGACCCGGAGGTGCCGCTGATCGTGCCGGAGGTCAATGCGGACGCGGTCGCGGGCTTTACCAAAAAGAACATCATCGCGAACCCGAACTGCTCGACTGCGCAGCTTGTCGTGGCGTTGAAGCCGCTGCACGACAAGGCGGTCATCAAGCGCGTCGTGGTTGCGACCTATCAGTCGGTGTCCGGCGCCGGCAAGGATGCGATGGACGAACTGTTTTCGCAGACCAAGGCCGTCTACACCAACAGCGAACTGATCAACAAGAAATTCCCCAAGCGTATCGCCTTCAACGTCATTCCCGAGATCGACGTGTTCATGGAGGACGGCTACACCAAGGAAGAATGGAAGATGATGATGGAGACCAAGAAGATTCTTGATCCCAAGATCAAGCTGACCGCGACCTGCGTGCGCGTGCCGGTGTTTGTCGGCCATTCGGAAGCTGTCACGATCGAGTTCGAGAATCCGATCTCCCCGGACGAGGCCCGCGACATATTGCGCCGCTCGCCCGGCTGCCTCGTCATCGACAAGCACGAGCCCGGCGGCTACGTCACGCCTTACGAGGCGGCCGGCGAGGACGCCACGTATATCAGCCGCATCCGCGCGGATCCGACGGTGGATAACGGGCTGGTGCTGTGGTGCGTGTCGGACAATCTGCGCAAGGGCGCGGCGCTGAATGCAATTCAGATCGCCGAAGTCCTGATCAACCGCAAGCTGCTCAGCGCCAAGAAGAAGGCAGCGTAACCGGCGCTGGGAGACAGGGGCGGAGCGCGATGACCGAACAACCCACTCCCCACCAATCGAACCCCGTTGAGCGCGGGCTCGAGAGCTTGTTGTTCAACAGCCGTTGGTTGATGGCGCCGTTCTATCTCGGTCTTGTCATCTGCCTCGCGGTGATGCTGTTCAAATTCTTCGTGAAGCTGTGGGAGTTCATCCTTCATGTGCCGGTCGCCACAGAAGCGGACGTCATCCTCGGCGCGCTCAGCCTAATCGATGTCTCGCTGGTCGGCAATCTCATCCTGATCGTTGTGTTTTCGGGTTACGAGAATTTCGTCTCGCGGATTGACCCCGGCAACCACCCGGATTGGCCGGAATGGATGACCAAGGTCGATTTCGCGGGGTTAAAGCAAAAGATGCTCGCTTCGATCGTGGCGATTTCGGCGATCCAGGTGTTGAAAGCGTTCATGAGCATCGACGCGGTCTTCGAACCGCAGAAGCTGGCGTGGCTGGTCGGCGTACATCTGGTGTTCGTGATCTCGACGCTGATACTGGCGCTGTCCGATCGCTGGGGCAGCGATCACTGAGGTTGGCGCACGGCTTTATTGGTCCCGTGCGCTTTCGAATTTCTTGCTCGCCTGATCCAGTACGAACAACGATCCCTCGGCGACGCCGAAATAGGCGCCGTGCAACAGCATGTCGCCGCGTTCGACCGCATTGCGCACAAATGGAAACGTCATCAGGTTTTCCAGGCTGCGAAACACGGCGGCCTTTTCGATCCGCTCGGTGAATTCGGCCATGCTTTCCCGCTCGCGCTGTTCCACGATCTCGCCCGGCTTGACGAACATCGCCATCCATTTGCCGATGAAATCGCCCGGCGATAGCGGCGCTGCCTTGTCGATGAAAGCGCGGATGCCGCCGCACTGGGCGTGGCCGAGCACGACGATGTGTTCGACCTTGAGCACGTTGACCGCATATTCGAGCGCGGCCGAGACGCCGTGGGTACCGCTGTCGGGCGCGTAGACCGGCACCAGGTTGGCAACGTTGCGCACCACGAACAATTCGCCGGGACCGGCATCGAAGATGACTTCCGGCGAAACCCGGGAGTTGCAACAGCCGATCACCATGACTTGCGGGGACTGGCCGCGCTCGGACAGTTCGCGGTAACGCGATTGCTCGGTCGGCAGCCGCGCTGAGGTGAAGGTGCGATAGCCGTCGATCAGTTGTTGGGGGAACTGTGACATGCCGATTGCTAACCACATGCCGCAGGCTGGAACAAGCCTTTCGAACGCTAAGCTGAAATGTTAAGCCGTGGCCGGGAAAACACGCTCAAACAATAGGCGCCGTGCGCGGGTTCCAGTGCCAGCCGCTATGCCCAGACTGTATCGGCTTAAAATTAAAAGGATGAAACCATGACCCATCCGCGGCGCAGCCTTCTGTTCATGCCCGGTTCGAATTCGCGCGCCTTGGAGAAGGCCCGCATCCTTGCCGCCGATTGCATCATCCTCGACATTGAGGATTCGGTGGCGCCGGAATTCAAGGGGCTGGCGCGCGACCAGATCGCCAAGGAGATCGCCGCCGGCGGGTTCGGCAAGCGTGAGATATGGGTCCGGACCAACGCGCTGGACACGCCGTTCTGGGCCGCTGACGTAAAGATGGCCGCCAAGGCCAAGCCGCATGCCATTTTGGTGCCGAAAGTCTCGAGCATTGACGATATCCGCACCATCAAGAACGCATTGGGCGATGCGAACGCCGACCCGTCGATCCGCGTCTGGGCCATGATCGAGACCGCGCGCGCGGTGTTGCACGCGGAAGAATTGGCGGCGGCCTCGCGCGACGTCGAGCCCCGGCTTTCAGGCTTCGTGTTCGGACCTAACGACATCTCGCGTGAAACACGCATCCGCATGCAGCCGGGGCGGGCCATCATGCTGCCGATGATCACGCATTGTATCCTCGCCGCGCGAGCCTATGGCCTCGAAATACTCGACGGGCCCTACAGCGATTTCAGCAATGCCGACGGCTTCAATCAGGAATGCACGCAAGCGCGCGATCTCGGCTTCGACGGCAAGACGCTGATCCATCCCGGCCAGATCGAAGCCTGCAACGTCATCTTCACGCCGCCGGCCGAGGAAGTCGAACGCGCCCGCAAGATCATCGCCGCGTTCGAATTACCGGAGAATGCCGCACGCGGCGCCATCTCGCTCGATGGTCAGATGGTGGAGCGGCTACACGCCGACATGGCGCGTCGCACGATCGCTATTGCGGATTTAATCGCGGCGATGAGGCGTTGAAAGAAGGGAGAGGCTTGATCCATCGAGACGCCGCTTTGCGGCTCCTCAGGATGAGGTCGACGGAAACCGCTCCGCCGCCCAGGCGTGCAGGCTGCCGGGTACCGGTTGTTGGCTGCCGCGGCCCTTGGGTGAGATGTGAAAGCCGATGATATCGGGATCGCGGATCAGCGTCGAAAAATCCCGCGGCTCGAAAAACAGTTCGGGTTCGGCGTGCACGGCATAGAATGAGTTTTTCGGCAGCGCGTATTTCAACTCATCGGCGCGGCGGGCAAGCGCGGTGAGCGCTGCCGGACCATAGATCGCAAGGCGAACCTCCGAGAGGCGTGTCGTCCCGCGCAACCTGTGCATCAGAAACGTCAGGCGATGCTGGAGCGACAGCCAATCCGGCGTCAATTCGTCCTGCGCCATCAAGGCGTCGAAAGCGGATACGATCGGATCGTTGGCCGGCAGATACAAAACGGAATTGCCGAGCTGGCGCGGCCGCTCCCATGCAAAATAAGGTTTTTCGGGATCGAGCTCGATCGCCTTGAGCAAGAGAACGTCGGCATCGAGCCACAGACCGGCGCCTCTCGCCATCAGCCGCATCCGGAAAAAATCCGAAAATTGCAGCATGGTCCGGTCGATCCAGATGCCGTCAGGTCTCGCCGGTCGAAGCCGTTCGGCAAAGGAATGCGGCAAGATCGCTTCGGCTTCCGCATTGCCGACGCCATCAGGCAATTGCGCGACGGGCTCGAAACTGTAGACGGTCACCTTGTGGCCGGCGGCAACCTGCGAACGCAGGCATAGCCGTCGTAAGCCATCGAGCGGGCCGTGCCAGAAAGTGACGATCTCGGGACGTAAGCTCATGGCGTTTTCAAACGAAGCATGCCGTCGGACTTGATCCGGGCGAGAGGCCGACGCGCGTGAGGAAAACGCGGCAGAAAAACTATGCCCAGGCGCGCTCTTTCAGCTTGGTCTCATAGGCATCGATCGACGACTTCTTCTCCAGGGTCAAGCCAACATCGTCGAGGCCGTTCACAAGGCAGTGCTTGCGGAACGCCTCGATCTCGAACTTCACCGTACCGCCGTCGGGGCAGCGGATTTCCTGATTGGGAAGGTCGACGGTCAAGGTCGCGTTGGCGCCGCGATCGGCATCGTCGAACAGCTTGTCGAGATCTTCCTGGGCAACGCGGATCGGCAGAATGCCGTTCTTGAAGCAGTTGTTGTAGAAGATGTCGCCGAACGACGTCGAGATCACACAGCGGATGCCGAAATCGCGCAGCGCCCACGGCGCGTGCTCACGGCTCGAACCGCAGCCGAAATTGTCGCCGGCCACCAGCACCTTGGCGTTGCGGTAGGCGGGCTGGTTGAGAATGAAATCGGGGTTTTCGCTGCCGTCGTCATTGTAGCGGCGGTCGGAGAACAATCCCTTGCCAAGGCCGGTGCGCTTGATGGTCTTCAGATATTGCTTGGGGATGATCATGTCAGTATCGACATTGACCATCTTCAGCGGCGCTGCGACGCCTTCCAGCGTGGTGAACTTTTCCATCGGTGCACTTCTTGGTCGGAATAGACGAAAGGCAATTTGCGAAGGGTATTTATCGCGAATGCGGGCCTCATAAAAGGGGCAAAAAGCCGCCTCAGCCGGCCGAGGCCTCGATAGCAGCCATGTCGTCGTCAGAGAGGCCGAAATGATGCCCGACCTCGTGGATCAATACATGGCGAACGATCTGCCCCAACGTCTCATCATGCTCGGCCCAGTAGTCCAGGATCGGCCGCCGGTAGAGCCAGATCAGATTGGGCAGCCGGGCGATGTCGCTGGGGCTTTGATGAGGCAGGCCGGTGCCGTGAAACAGGCCCAGCAAATCGAATTCGCTTTCCGCGCCCATTTCATCGAGTATTTCGTCCGTCGGGAAATCCTCTACCCGCAAGATGACGCCTTCGCACAGGTCGCGGAAAGTTTTCGGTAGCCGCGTCAGGATGTCGTGCGCCATGGCCTCCATTTCGGCAAGCGACGGCGCTTTGGCTGATGTCCACATGGAGCGGTTAGATCAGGTTTGTGACCGCGCGGGAACCGCCTCGGCGGAAACTTGAATAAGCATCGTCCGATGCTGTTTTGACGAATGCACCTGGCGCTTTGGCGGTTGACGTTGTCCCGGCAATCGGAGACCGTAGGACCAATAGCGAAGTGCGGGGCGCGCGTCATATGGACTACAAGAAATTGGCAGTTTCGTTGGGCTTGTCGGTCGCCTTGGCGGCGACATTTTCGCTTTTGGCGGTTCGTGCCGAGGCCCAGACGCAGCAGCCGGGCACCCGTGCTGCGCAGGCCGCGGCGGACGAGCCGTTCGCCCAGCCAACCCGTCCGCCGAAGCGGCTTCGTATCTATCCGCGCTACCAGGCTGAGCCGGACGATGTGTACCCCCGCTATAATCCTGGTCCGAATGCGGTTCGGGTGTGCAACGCCACGTATGTGCAGGAATTCCGCCCGAGCGGCACGGTGATCGTGCCGCGTATGACTTGCGTCTGGCGCCGCGGCTGAAGGTGTCTTCAGCGTCGTGAAAACCTGCGCTTGAGCGCTGTCGTCAAGCTGGCCGCCAGAATCAGCGATATCCCGCCATAGATAATGATCGCCATTGCGAGTTGGGTTGAAGCGCTAGCCGCGCCACGAGCAGCGCCGGGCCCTTGAGAGGCAAATGCGGCACCTGTCATCGTCATAGACAGAAACAATTCGGCAGCAAGCGCACAGCGCTTGCGCAACGGCAGCGGACGACTCATTGCGATCTCCTCGTTTGCTCAAAGCGCGCGTCCTGTTTGCTCAAGATACGTCGCGCGGCGAGATACGTTTTTGACGCGCCTGTTAAATTTTCCGCAGGTTATGGAACCGTGTGTTGAGCCGCGCATTGGTGATCCCGGCGCAGATGCTCACTTTCAATCGATGTCGCTCCCTTCCAGCTTGCGGTCTGCGCCGCAGTGAGCGGCTGATCCGATCGGACGCATGGCGCTGGCGTAAAACCGATCACCGAACGGGAGATATCAATGAAGATGACGAGAGTTCTGGGCCTCGCTGCAATTGGCGCGGTATTAGTCCTTGCCGCTCCGGCCGAGCAAGCTCAGGCGCTGTCGTTGGCAAATCCCGCCACCGTCACGACGATCCAGGAGGGCTCGAAGGCTTCGACAACCGAAGTCGGTTGGCATCGCCACTGGCATCATCATCATCATTGCTGGCACCACTGCCGCTAGTAATCCGGAGCGAACCTGATTTTTGCGAGCCCGCTTTCGCGGGCTCGTTTTTTGCGGCAGGATTTTTCATTCCCTCGATTTGCGCATGATGACGGTCATGCGGCCGGCTGCGGATGTCGGGTGCTTGCTTCGCTCAAATCAGTGAACCGAACATTCATGGCGTGTTCAGATTGCGTGCTCTAACTTCCGTTTCAAGAATACCACTCACCGAAAACGTCGCGGATCAGACTGATGCGCTGGATGCGCCGAGGCGGAGCCTTGCCCGCGGCTTAGAGGACCACATCGATGAAAGACAGTTTCGTTCGCTCAACCCTGTCGATTATCCCGTCTATCCAGTTCCCGCCTTTGTCGCTGGAGGAGGCTGCCACAGGTTGTTGATTGTGCATGGTCCGCGCGTCGTTTGTTATCGCGCCAAACGCCATCGCATTCATCGGCGCCACCACCATCGCAGGCATCATCGCGCCAAACGTTGAGGTTCGAGACACGTGAGGTGAGGTGAGTCAGGCGCCCGCATGGGCGCCTGATCCCTTATGTCGAGACGAGAAGGTTCTCTTGAAAGAGAAAGCCGTTCAGATCCAGTCCTTGAGCTTCCAGGGCTTGATCTTCCAGGGCGTCAGATTTTCCATCCGCCACTGTTGCAGCCGCACCGGTGGCCAGTTGCTCATCTTCGGCGCTTCCTTGGCGACACGTTGTTTGACGCGCGGCATCACGCGCCGGTAGCGCTGCGTTGTCGCCTCGCCGATTGTATCGACGAATTCCGGCTTGTCAGTTTTGTCGGCCATGACGGACACTTTCGCGGAGACGCGAAGGGACTTCCTCTGTCGACAAGTGCGGCGATCTTGAAGTTCCTATCAGTTTTGACGCGAGTCCGTCACAGGAATTTCAAATTCAAAAGCGCACCAGAAAACAGCAAGTTGCTAGAGCTTCTTTGTTTCCGAAGTTCGCATCAGAGGGTGCCTCAATAGCTTGCGAGCTTCGGAATCGGAACCCTAGTCTGCGCGCAATCGGTTAACGGCGTCCTTCTTTAAGGATGCCGTTTTGAAACAAGGCGCGCTATTTGGCGACTTAATGCCAATCCCGGATATCGACGAAGTGCCCGGCAATCGCCGCCGCCGCTGCCATGGCCGGCGAGACCAGGTGCGTGCGGCCCTTGAAGCCCTGGCGGCCCTCGAAATTGCGATTCGAGGTCGAGGCGCAGCGCTCTTCGGGCTTGAGCTTGTCCGGATTCATGGCAAGGCACATCGAGCAACCGGGTTCACGCCAATCGAAGCCGGCCTTGATGAAGATCTTGTCGAGGCCTTCGGCTTCTGCCTGTTCCTTTACGATTCCCGAGCCGGGCACGATCATCGCATAGACATTGGCGTTCACGGTCTTGCCGGCGGCGATTTTGGCCGCCGCGCGCAAATCTTCGATGCGGCCATTGGTGCAGGAGCCGATGAAGGCGCGGTCGATCTTGATGTCGGTGATTTTCGTCCCCGCGCTCAGTCCCATGTAGGTCAGCGCGCGATGTTTTGAGATCCGCTGGGCCTCGTCGGCGATCTTGTCGGGGTCCGGCACGATACCGGTGATGGATACGACGTCTTCCGGTGAGGTGCCCCAGGTCACGATCGGCGGCAGCTTCGCTGCATCCAGCCTGATCTCGTGATCGAAATGAGCCCCGGCATCGCTGCGCAGGCCTTCCCAGTAACGTAGCGCCGCATCCCAGGCCGCGCCCTTTGGCGATTTCGGGCGGTCTTTCAGAAACTCGAACGCCTTCTCGTCCGGCCCGATCATGCCGGCGCGCGCGCCGCCTTCGATCGACATGTTACAGACGGTCATGCGGCCTTCCATCGAGAGCGAGCGGATCGCCTCTCCGGCATACTCCAGCACATAGCCGGTGCCGCCGGCGGTACCGATCTCGCCGATGATCGACAGAATGATGTCCTTGCCGGTGACGCCTTCGGGCAGTTTGCCCTCGACGGCGACGCGCATGTTCTTGGCTTTTTTCTGGATCAAGGTTTGCGTCGCCAGCACGTGTTCGACCTCGGACGTGCCGATGCCGTGCGCGAGCGCACCGAAGGCGCCATGCGTCGAGGTGTGACTGTCGCCGCAGACGATCGTGGTGCCTGGCAGCGTGAAACCCTGCTCGGGCCCGATGACGTGAACGATGCCCTGACGGCGATCGAACTCATTGAAATATTCGATGCCGAAATGCTTGGCGTTTTCGGCGAGAACCGCGATCTGCTCGGCGCTTTCCGGGTCGGGATTCGGCTTGGTACGATCGGACGTCGGCACGTTGTGGTCGACGACGGCGAGCGTCTTTTCCGGCGCGCGGACCTTTCGGCCCGTCGTTCGCAGGCCTTCAAAAGCCTGCGGTGAAGTTACTTCGTGGACCAGATGGCGGTCGATATAGAGCAGCGAGGTGCCGTCATCGGCTTCATGAACCAGATGATCGTTCCAGATCTTGTCGTACAGTGTGGTCGGTTTGGACATGAGCGTAAGCTCCTAAACAGAAAATCGTGAGAGACGGAATCGCGCCGAACATGGCGCGCGAGCGCAGCATCAAGACGCGCGCGCAAGTTCCGAGGTCGCGGACGTCGCAAAGCGTCCGAAGAAGCGGCCGGGCAGACGCGCGTGATCGTCGATGACGACGCGTCGGCAGGCCATGCTGGTGCAATCTAGAGCCATTTGAATCGATATATAGCACGCGCGCGCCCCAGCGCGAGATGCCTTCGTGGCGGCCCGCTCTACGAAGGCGAGCGCCGGCAACAAAAAAGCGCGGGACGAAGCCCGCGCCTTTGGTCAAGCCGCAAATAGGGCTCGAATTACTCGCCGACGGCGGTCTGGCGCTCGGTCTTCTCGACGATGCGGGCCGACTTGCCGCGCAGATTGCGCAGGTAATACAGCTTGGCGCGGCGCACTTTGCCGCGGCGCACCACCTTGATGGAGTCGATCATTGGCGACATCACCGGGAAGACGCGCTCGACGCCTTCGCCGTAGGAGATCTTGCGCACCGTGAAGCTCTCATTGAGCCCGCCACCGGAGCGGCCGATGCAGACGCCTTCATAGGCCTGCACACGGGTGCGGTCGCCTTCGACCACCTTGACGTTGACGATCACGGTGTCGCCGGGTCCGAAATCCGGAATGTCCTTGCCGGCGGACATCTTGTCGAATTGCTCTTTTTCGAGCTGCTGGATAAGGTTCATTGGTAATCTCCATCGGCGGCGCGCCCAGCCAACCCGGGGGGCTCGCGATCCATGCCGTCACTTCTCGGAATTGGCGGTCGTATAAGGCAAAGGGCGGGCTTTGTCACTCCTTTGTCGTGCTCTTTGCTGCCTTTTCGCTGCTAGCCCATAAATCCGGCCGCCGCGCCTGTGTCAGTGCCTCGGCCTGAGCCCACCGCCAGGCCGCGACCTTGGCATGGTCGCCGGAGGTCAGGATTTCCGGGATGGAGCGTCCCTCAAAGGTCTGAGGGCGGGTATACTGGGGGTATTCCAGTAGGGATGAGGAAAAGCTCTCCTCGGAGGCCGATTCCACACTTCCCATCACGCCCGGCAACAGCCGGACGCAGGCGTCGATCAGGGCCATGGCGGCAATCTCGCCGCCGGACAGCACGTAGTCGCCGATGGAGATTTCCTCGAGGTTCCGCGCCTCGATCACCCGCTGGTCGACGCCCTCAAAGCGGCCGCAAATGATCAGGGGACCCGGCCCGGCAGCCAATTCCCGCACCCGCGACTGGGTCAATGGCCGACCGCGCGGGCTCATCAGGAGCCTTGGCCGATTTTTTGGCCGCTCAGGCATGGCTTCTGCGGCATCGATGGCCGCGGCCAAGATATCCGCACGCAGCACCATGCCGGGGCCGCCGCCTGCCGGGGTGTCGTCAACGCTGCGATGGCGGTCGGTCGTGGAATCCCTGATATCGCGCGCTTCAAGCGTCCAGACGCCGGAGGCGAGCGCCTTGCCGGCGAGGCTCACGCCGAGGGGTCCGGGAAACATCTCCGGAAACAGGGTCAGAACGGTCGCGCGCCATAGCGAGGTCATGGCT
Source organism: uncultured Alphaproteobacteria bacterium (assembly GCA_963824305.1). Classification (GTDB taxonomy): domain Bacteria; phylum Pseudomonadota; class Alphaproteobacteria; order Rhizobiales; family Xanthobacteraceae; genus Bradyrhizobium. The sequence goes on along the minus strand of CAWGOW010000005.1, from coordinate 708,801 downwards.
CTGCATCGCGCGTTAGTTTGGAGAAATCAATATGCGGCGGCGACCGCGATTTGGATATGGCGATGCGTGTCGCCTCTGCCGCATTGGGCTTGGCGATCCGCGGCAGACCATCAGGATTGCTTGCGGCCGTACTCAACCAGTTCGATCACATTATTGATTTGCAAATGTGGTTGGTTCTGGAAACAAGGGTTCGCTTCACCCAGTGGTCAAACGTAGGCGCGTACCAGGTGATAGCCGTCACTTCGTTTTTGACCATCGTGTTTGTTCAACCGCGCGTCACGGCCGCGTCATTTGGGCGAGCGTTCCGGCTCGTCGCCTTCGATTTCCGCTGGGAGTTCGATCACGACGCGGCCGCCGGCAATGTCCACCGTCGGCACTACCGCGTTCGAGAACGGCAGCAGCATTGTCGCGCCGGCTGGCGGCGCGATCTCGATGATGTCGCCGGCGCCAAAATTATGGATTGCAATCACGCGGCCGAGCGGCTCGTTAAGTGCGGTCACCGCGTCAAGACCGATCAGATCGGCGTGATAATATTCGTCGTCTTCGGTCGCAGGCAGCTTTTCCCGTGAGATATACAACTCGATGCCGTTGAGCCGTTCGGCCTCGTCGCGGGTCGTTACGCCCTTAAAGGTTGCGACCAGATGGTCCTTGGCCTCGCGTGCGCTGGTTATTTCAAACTGACGCGAGCCGTCCTTGCTGAACAGCGCGCCGTAATCCTTCACCGCGAACGGATCTTCGGTGAAGGTCCATAGCTTCACGGCGCCACGCACACCATGCGCGGCGCCGATTCTGGCGACGCAGATTTTTTCGGGCATCAGCCGGCCTCATCCTTCGAGACTCGGCCTTTGTTTGAACCGTTCGCGGCGGCTTCGCTGTCGCTTGGCCGCTCCTCAAGGCGAGGAGAAAGACCCTCCTGCTGAGGAACACGGCGCAAGCCGTGCGTCTCGAAGCACGAGGGCGGGATCATTTCCTGAGCCTTACGCCGACTTCGCGGCGGCTTCGGCCTGCGCCTTGCGTTCCTTGCGCGGCACTGCCTTTTCCGGATTGTTGCGCTTCTCACGCTTCTTCACGCCGGCGGCGTCGAGGAAACGCATCACGCGGTCTGACGGCTGGGCGCCCTTGGCGAGCCAGGCCTTGAGCTTGTCCATGTCGATCTTCAGCCGTTCGGTGTTGTCTTTGGGCAGCAGCGGATTGAAGTGACCGAGGCGCTCGATGAAACGGCCATCGCGCGGAAAGCGCGAGTCGGCAACGACGACGTGATAGACGGGACGCTTCTTGGTGCCTGCGCGAGCGAGGCGGATAACGACGGACATTGGATTCTCCTTTGAATTCGAAATTTCGTGACGTTGGTGGATCTGCCGTCATTGCGACCCGTTGGCTCGCAATGACGAAAATTGTCATTTCTTCTTCCCTAAACCGGGAAAGCCGCCGAGACCCGGCAGCGTCGGCTTGTTGGGCAGTCCCGTAAGCCCCGGCAAATTCGGCAGGCCGGTGCGAAGACCTGCGGGAAGTTCCTTCGGCAACGAAGGCATGCCGCCCGCGCCTTGCGGCATCTTCTCGGCCATCGCCTTCATCTGTTCGGCCGTCGGCATGCCGCCGCCAAAGCCCATCGCCTGCGCAATGCCGGCGAGCGGGCCGCGCTTGCCCGAACCCATGGCCTTCATCATGTCGGCCATGTTCCGGTGCATCTTCAGCAGCTTGTTGAGGTCTTCGACCTTGCCGCCGGCGCCGGCCGCGATCCGCTTCTTGCGGCTCGCTTTGAGAAGGTCAGGATTTTTGCGCTCCTGCCGCGTCATCGAATCGATCAACGCGACCTGGCGCTTGAGGATCTTGTCGTCGATCCCGGCATTGGCGATCTGGTTTTTCATTTTCGCAACGCCGGGCATCATGCCCATCAGGCCGGAGATGCCGCCCATGCTCGCCATCTGCGTCAGCTGTTCGCGCATGTCTGAAAGGTCGAATTGGCCCTTGCGCATCCGCTCGGCGGTGCGCGCGGCCTTCTCCGCGTCGATGTTGGCGGCGGCCTTCTCGACCAGCGACACCACGTCGCCCATGCCGAGAATGCGCCCGGCGATCCGGCTGGGGTGGAAATCCTCCAGCGCATCGGTCTTTTCGCCGGTACCCATCAGCTTGATCGGCTTGCCGGTGACCGCGCGCATCGACAATGCCGCGCCGCCGCGGCCATCACCGTCGACGCGTGTCAGCGCGATGCCGGTCAAGCCCACGCGCTGATCGAACGCGCGCGCAAGGTTCACCGCATCCTGGCCAGTCAGCGAATCCGCGACCAGCAGCACTTCGTGCGGATTGGCGATCGCTTTGATCTCGGCCGCTTCGCTCATCATCTCTTCATCGAGCGTGGTGCGGCCTGCGGTGTCGAGCAGCACGACGTCATAGCCGCCGAGCTTGGCTGCCTCGAGCGCGCGCTTGGCGATCTGCGCCGGTTTCTGGCCGTCGACGATCGGCAATGTCGGTATGTCGAGATCGCGCCCGAGCACGGCGAGCTGTTCCATCGCCGCTGGACGGTAGATGTCAAGCGAGGCCATCAGTACCTTGCGCTTGTCGCGCTGGACCATGCGGCGGGCGAGTTTCGCGGTCGTGGTGGTTTTGCCGGAGCCTTGCAGGCCGACCATCATGATCGCGACCGGCGGCACTGCGTTGAGGTCGATGCTCTGGCCATCGGAGCCGAGCGTGGCGACAAGTTCGTCGTGAACGATCTTCACGACCATTTGGCCGGGGGTGACCGACTTGACGACAGTTGCGCCGATCGCCTGCTCACGGACGCGGTCGGTGAAGCTGCGGACCACATCGAGCGAGACATCGGCCTCGAGCAGCGCGCGCCGGACCTCGCGCATGGCTGCATCGACATCGGCTTCCGTCAGCGCGCCGCGCCGCGTCAGCCGATCAAGAATGCCACCAAGCTTTTCCGACAGATTGTCGAACAAGTGCGTCGTCCTGTTGTTGCGCCTCACCCAGAGGAGCAGGCGAAGCCTGCGTCTCGAAGGTGGCGCTTGCCCGGCCTCATCCTTCGAGACGCCGCTGACGCGGCTCCTCGGGATGAGGATACTCCAAACACGTTTGCGCCCGAGGGCGCACAGCGCTGTCGGGCGTTGGCCTCCGGCCTCCAGGTCCGGTCGGCGGGTCGAAAAGATCAATCTTTCCGATGAATTGGCGTGGTTAAACCCTCCCGGGGGCCAAAAGTCAATAAATGTCATTGCCGAGCTGGCGGTTTCGTGAACCGCGAGCCCCGCTTGCCCCTTGCGCGGGCGGCCGTTTTTGCCGCCAATCCCTCCCCCATGCACGGTTCCAGCAACAGACCCCCTTCCGATCATTTCGACGGCCGGATCTTCTTCGATCCTGACGGCGTGCCGCCGAAAAAGCTCAGCGAGGTACTGCGCTGGCAGTTCGGCCGCGACCGGACGCGAGCCGTGTGGCCGGAATGGGCCCCCAGCCCCTATGCCGACACCCCGCCCGCGCGCGTCGAAGGCGACACGGCGCGGCTCTCCTTTGTCGGTCACGCCAGCTGGCTGATCCAGACCGCGGGCCTCAACATCCTGGTCGATCCCGTCTGGTCGCAACGCGCTTCACCGTTTTCCTTTGCCGGACCAAAACGTCACAACGATCCCGGCGTCGCCTTCGACGCTCTGCCGAAAATCGATGTCGTGCTGGTTTCGCACGGCCATTACGATCATCTCGACGTCGCCACGCTGTCGCGACTTGCGGAAAAATTTTCGCCGCGCGTGATCACGCCGCTCGGCAACGACCTGACGATGACGCGCGCGGATTCCAGCATTCGCGTGGAGGCATTCGACTGGCATCAGCGCGTGGAGCTGAATAACGGCGTCGCGGTGACGCTGGTGCCGACGCGGCATTGGTCGGCGCGCGGATTGTTCGACCGCAACCAGTCGCTGTGGGCGAGTTTTGTGCTGGAGACGCCTGCCGGCAAGATCTACGCCGTCGGCGATTCCGGCTACGGCGAAGGCAAGCATTTTCGCGACGTCGGAAGAACGCATGGCCCATTGCGGCTGGCGCTGTTGCCGATCGGCGCTTACGAGCCGCGCTGGTTCATGAAGGACCAGCACATGAATCCGTCCGATGCGGTGATGGCGCTTCTCGATTGCGGCGCAGCGCAGGCGCTTGCCCATCACCACAGCACATTCCAGCTCACGGACGAGGCGATCGACGCGCCGGCGACTGCGTTGGGCGAAGCTTTAGATGCCGCGAGAATTCCGCGCGAGCGATTTGTCGCGCTCAAGCCGGGGCAGGTGGTGGAGATTTAGTGATTCTCCCTCTCCCCGTGCTTACGGGGCGAGCTTACTCCTTCGGCTTGATCGCCCAGGTCATGCCAACCGTGATCGACAGCGTCTCTTCGCCCTGCGCGACAGGAATCGCGGCAGCGGCTATCTTTCCGGCCATCCTGGTCTGGAACAGCGGCTGTGCCGCACCTTCCTCTGAGATGCTCAACGGCGCCCCTAACGTAAGGCCCGCGGCTTTCGCGTAGATCTCGGCCTTGCGGCGCGCATCGGCGATCGCCTGCGCGCGGGCCTCGTCGAGCAGTTTCGAGGCCTGCGACACCATGAAATTGATGCCGCCGATTTCGTTGGCGCCGGCGGCGACCAGCGTATCGATCACGCTGGCGACTTTGGTGACATCGCGCAGACGGATCGTCACCCGGTTGCCGGCGCGGTAGCCGGTAATGGTGGCTGGCGAGCCGGCCTTGGCCGACGAGTACTCAGGCTGCAAGGACAGTCGCGAGGTCTGATAATCCTTCTCGTCGAGGCCGGCGCCTTTCAACGCCAACAGCACCTTGCCCATCGCGGCATTGTTGGCGTCTGACGCTTCACGCGCGGTCTTGGCCTCGGAGGTCACGCCGGCGTCGATCTGCGCGAGATCGGGTGGCACCGAGATACGCGCTTCCCCGGTGACGGAGATGAAGGAAGCCGGCTGATCCGCTTCGGCGTGGACAGGCGCTCCGAACGGCAGGCTTGCCGCAAGGGCGACGGGGAAGAAAGCATGAAGGAAAATCCGCTTCCTCATGTTGCTCTCACTTCAGCGGCACGTAGACATTGATCACCAGCTTGTCCTCCTGCGTCTTCAGGGGGTCGGTGACGTATTCCTCGATGAACGTGTCTTTGGCTTCGAGCTTTTTGTCGTCGAGGTGATTGGTGATCGCCTCGTAGGTGTTGTCCATGTTCTCGTAACTGCCGCGATGGACGAATTTCAGCGCCTTGCCTTCGGGCGATTTCGCGACGGTGATTGTTTTCGGCAGATCTTTCGGTTCCTGCTCAACCGGAATTTCCGCAAGATAGCTGAAGCCGGTATCGTCGGTGGAGGTGTAGACGATCATCGCGTTGCCGGCGGCCTTGCCACCATGCTTCTCCAACTCGGCGGCGAGCGTCTTCAACGAGGCGACCAGCGTCTCAAACGCGGTATCCCAGTTCGCCGTGCCCTTGGTGGCGATGACCGTTTTTGCGGTGAGCCCGATCTGCTCGCCGAAGGGATCGGCGGTCTGGACCGGCGCGGGAGCGGGTGCGGGCGGGGCCGTCGACGGCAAATCTCCGGGCGATTTGCTTTCGGCAGGCGGCGGAGCCGGGGTCGCCGAGGGAGCAGGCGTGGATGGAGAAGGCGCGGGCGCCTGCGCGCGGGCGACGGGGAGGACCGCAATCATCGGGATCAGGGCGAACAGGGCAGTTCGGAAAAATTTGGCGGAGTTCATCAGGTCTTCTCCAGGGCCTCTCTAGTCTTGCGCACGCGAACCGCCGATCTCTAACACGCCGCCGTGGCGTTCGTCCCGTGACAGATGAATCATGGGCCTCCTCGCCGGACGGAGGCCTGCGACACAGATAAACCAACATCTAGCGTCCCGATTCCGAAGTTCGCGGGGCCCTGAACGAATTTCGGAATCGACAGGAGCCAGAAAACTTATTGATCTGGTGTGGCTTTGGTTCAGGCGTCGCGCATGGCGAACCCGCGGTGGGACTGATGCGGACGTCTGAACCGACACTAGCTAAAGCGCCACCGTTGGCCATATAAAGCTCTTGACGGAAGAGATCGATGAGCGCGCTCGCCAACCATAGCTTTGCCAAGATGAACGGGGTCGGCAACGAGATCGTCGTGGTCGATCTGCGTGATCGGCCGGCTGCCGTCACGGCCGCTGACGCGCGCGCGGTGGCCTCGCCCAAGGGCGTCCAGTACGACCAGCTCATGGTGCTGCAACCGCCGCGCCTGTCGGGCACCGAGGCCTTTATCCGTATCTACAACAACGACGGTTCGGAAGCCGGGGCGTGCGGTAACGGCATGCGCTGCGTGGCGCGGCGGGTGTTCGAGGCGACCGGCGAAAGCGCTGCGACCTTCGAGACCAGCGCGGGACTGTTGAGTTGCTGGCAGGGGCCATCGCCGGGGCTTTATATGGTGGATATGGGAGCGCCGAAGTTCGGCTGGCAGGATATTCCGCTCGCCGAAGAATTTCGCGACACAAGGGGCATCGAGCTGCAAATCGGCCCGATCGATGCGCCCATCCTGCACACGCCGTCCGTCGTCAGCATGGGCAATCCGCACGCGATCTTCTGGGTCGACGACGTGCAGGCCTACGACCTCGGCCGCGTCGGGCCGTTGCTCGAAAGCCATCCGATCTTTCCCGAGCGCGCCAACATCACCCTCGCCCATATCGTCGATCGCGATCACATCACGATCCGGACCTGGGAGCGGGGCGCCGGGCTGACCAAGGCGTGCGGCTCGGCGGCCTGCGCCACGGCAGTCGCAGCCGCGCGGCTGAAGCGCACCAACCGCACGGTGCAGATCGCCTTGCCGGGTGGCGACCTCACCATCGAATGGCGCGATCGCGACGATCATGTCCTGATGACGGGCCCGGCGGTCTTTGAATTTGAAGGCCGGTTCGATCCGGCGCTGTTTGCTTCAGTCCCGTGAGTGTCGACGTCATCACCTTCGGTTGCCGCCTCAACGCCTTCGAATCCGAAGTGGTGCGCAGCGAGGCCGAGCGCGCCGGGCTCGACGACACGATCGTCATCAACAGCTGCGCCGTGACCAACGAGGCGGTGGCGCAGGCGCGGCAGTCGATCAGGCGGTTGAAGCGCGAACGGCCATCGGCGCGCATCGTCGTCACCGGCTGCGCGGCGCAAACCCAAGCCGAGATGTTTGCGGGCATGGCGGAGGTCGATCGGGTCGTCGGTAACGACGACAAGATGCAAAGTCACGCGTGGCTGACCGCGCGCGCGGCGCTCGATGGCGGGCGCAACTCTGGTGATCCGCCGCGCGACAAGATCGCAGTCGCCGATATCATGTCCGTCCGCCAGATGGTGCCGCCTCGGCTGGATGGATTGCGAAAGGGGCTACCGCGCGCTTTCGTGCAAGTCCAGAACGGCTGCGATCACCGCTGCACCTTCTGCATCATTCCCTTCGGCCGCGGCAATTCGCGCTCGATGCCGGTGGAGGCTGCGGTCGCGCAGGTCCGCTCTCAGGTCGAACGCGGTCACTCCGAGATCGTGCTGACCGGCGTCGATCTGACAAGCTACGGCGCCGATCTGCCGGGTGTGCCCAAGCTCGGTCAGTTGACGAAAGAGATTTTGCGGCAGGTTCCCGGGCTGAAGCGCTTGCGGATTTCCTCCGTCGATTCGATCGAAGTCGATCGCGATCTTCTTGATGTGATCGCGGACGACGAGCGGCTAATGCCGCATCTGCATTTGTCGCTGCAATCCGGCGACGATCTGATCTTGAAGCGCATGAAGCGGCGTCACTCGCGGCAACAAGCGGTCGACTTCTGCGAAGAAGTGCGGCGGCGGCGGCCGGACGTCGCTTTTGGCGCCGACATCATCGCGGGCTTCCCGACCGAAACGGAAGAAATGTTTGCCAGCTCGCTCGACCTGGTAGAGGAATGCGGCCTCACCTTTCTCCACGTCTTTCCCTATTCGCCGCGCCCAGGCACGCCGGCCTCGCGCATGCCGCAGGTCGAAAGCGGTTCGATCAAGGAACGTGCGAGCCGGTTGCGCGCCGTGGGCGAGGCGGCGTTGCGGCGGCGTCTTGAAAGCGAGATCGGCAAGACCCGCGAGGTTCTGATCGAGAGCGTCACGCAAGGGCGCACAGAGCATTTCTTGCCGGTGGCGATCCGCGACGAGACGCCGGGAACCGTCCGCCGGCTTGCGATCGCAGGCCATGACGGAGCGCGCCTCGCCGTCTAGCGTCTAGGGAGTGGATTTGATAGTCGCTACCCGACCGGTCGCGGGTTCGTTGAGCGAATGTCAGATCCTAAGCGCCACTAGAAACCTGTATCTGCCAGTGGTCTTTTGATTTTGGCATTCGCGAAAGTGCCCGCTGCAAAGGGATGCGAATGTTAGAATCGGACCACTAGCCAACCTTTTCGCCAAATTGGTAATTGAGTTATCGCCGCCCGACGATATGTTCTCGTCAGGGAGCAAAGACTCCCAACAAAACTCAGCCGCCAAACGGCTCTCAACGATAAAAGTCGGGGGAAATTCAAGATGACGTCAGGCGACAGCCCGCAGATTCTGCGCCAGTCGAAAATTGCCGCCGCCAGCGGCTGGATCGGATCGACGCTCGAATACTACGACTTCTTTATCTACGCCACGGCCGCGTCTCTCGTCTTTCCGCAGGTCTTCTTCCCCTCGCAGAATCCGACGGTGGCGATTGTCGCCTCATTGGCGACCTATGGCGTCGGTTACGTCGCCCGGCCGATCGGCGCCTTCGTACTTGGCCATTACGGCGATACGCATGGACGCAGGAGCGTGCTGGTGCTGTGCCTGTTCCTGATGGGCTGCTCGACGGTGCTCGTCGGCCTGCTTCCGACCTATCAGCAGATCGGCATCTGGGCACCCGCTTTGTTGGTCGCGCTGCGGCTGATGCAGGGTTTCGCGGTCGCCGGTGAAATTTCGGGCGCGAGTTCGATGGTGCTCGAGCATGCGCCATTCGGCAGGCGTGGATTCTTTGCAAGCTTCACGTTGCAGGGCGTTCAGACCGGACAAATTCTTGCCGCTGCCGTCTTCCTTCCCATAGCCGCCTATATGCCAAAGGAAGATTTCAACGCCTGGGGTTGGCGTATCCCGTTCCTGCTAAGCGTCCTCGTGCTGATCGTCGCTTATCTCATCAGGCGCGAAGTCGCGGAGTCGCCAGCCTTCGCCAAAGAAAGCCAGCAGGGCGCCGTGCCCAAGGCGCCTGTCATTCAGGCCTTCAAGACAAGCTGGGCCGACATGTTGCGAGTGGTCTTGATGGCGTTGATGAACACGGTCCCCGTCGTGGCGACGATCTTTGGCGCGGCTTACGCTGTGCAGCCGGCTTATGGAATTGGATTCAAACCAGATGTCTATCTCTGGATTCCCGTGCTGGGCAATATTGCCGCCGTTCTCGTCATCCCGCTGGTCGGTAATCTCTCCGACAAGATCGGCCGACGGCCGCCGATGATCATTGGGGCATTGGGCTCAGGCCTGCTCGCGTTTGCTTATCTCTACGCGATCAGCATCAAAAACGTACCGATGGCGATCGGGTTTTCGATTCTGATGTGGGGCATCGTCTATCAGGGCTACAATGCCGTCTTCCCGAGTTTCTATCCCGAACTTTTCCAAACCAAATATCGCGTCTCGGCGATGGCGATCGCGCAGAACATCGGCACCATGATTACGGCGCTGTTGCCGGCGCTTTTTGCCACCGTCGCGCCTCCGGGATCGATCGATGTTTGGTTCACGGTCGGCGCGATCGCCTTTGCGGTCACGGTGATCTCGGCCATCGCCGCTTTCTCGGCGCGGGAAACCTATCGGGTTGCCGCGAACGATCTCGGAAATCCGAACGCGCCTCCGATCGAAAAGCAGGATTACGATCGCCGGCGAGCGGCCTCGTTCGCCAGCGGCGCGCCGGCCTAAAGATGATCGACGGACGGACGAAACTGATCGCTCACATCGGTTATCCGACGGATCCGTTCAAGTCGCCGTTGATCTATAATCCGTTCTTCGAAGCACGAAAGATCAACGCGGCTGTTGTGCCGTTGGGCTGCAAGCGCGAGGACTATGCCCTGTTTCTGAAACTGGCGTTCAGGCTCAGCAATGTGTGCGGCGCGCTCATCACCATGCCGCACAAGATAGCCACGCTCGATCTCGTCGATGAAGCATCCGTATCGGCCAAAATCGCCGGCGCCTGCAACGCCGTGAAGATGGATGAGCACGGCCGGCTGATCGGCGACATGTTCGACGGCGAAGGATTTGTGCGGGGCGTGCAGAGGAAGGGACGTCGGGTCGCCGGCGCCAGCCTCTTCGTTGCCGGGTGCGGCGGGGTCGGCAGTGCGATCGCGGCGTCGATGGCCAGGGCCGGCATTGCCAGGCTTGGCCTCTATGACGTCTCACCGCGCGCGATGGACGCGCTCGTCAAACGTCTCCAACTCCACTACCCGAACCTGGAAGTGAGCGCCGGCGCTGCCGATCCGTCCGGCTATGACATCGTCGTCAACGCGACGCCGCTTGGCATGAAGAAGGATGATCCGCTTCCGATTGAGCTCGACAGGATCTCCGCATCGAGCTTTGTCGGAGAAGTGGTCCTGCAAGAGGAAATAACGCCGTTCCTGGCGGCGGCGCGCGCGAAAGGCTGCGAGGTCCAGGTCGGTATCGACATGCTGTTCGAACAGATACCGGCCTATCTTGAATTCCTGGGGTTTGGCACGGCTACGCCGGATGAATTGCGCAAGCTCGCGCAAATTCATTATTGAACGACCGCAGCCCGCACTATTCGCCGTTCCACCCGCATGCCTTCAATCGTTCGCGCATGTGTTCGGGCGCGGGTGCGACGACGCGCACCGGATCCTTGTTCTTTGAAATCGGAATCCCGATTTCGCGCGAATGCAGGTGCAAGCGCGGTTCGCCGAAACGCGGACCGTTGCCATAGATGTTGTCGCCAAAGATCGGCCAGCCCTGAGCGGCCGAGTGCACGCGCAGTTGATGGGTGCGGCCGGTGACCGGCTCGAGCGCCATCCAGGTCAGGCCGTCGCCGCGCCCCATCACCTTCCAGTTCGTGACCGCCGGTTGCCCCTCTGGATCGACTTTCTGCCACCAGCCGCGCTCGGCGTTGAGCCGGCCGAGCGGCATGTCGATCGTGCCCTCATCCTCCGCCGGGCCGCCCTCGACGATCGCCCAATAGGTTTTCGAAATCTTGCCGTGTTTGAACAAAAGCCCGAGCGAGGCTGTGGCCTTGCGGTGCCGTCCGAGAACGAGACAGCCGGACGTGTCCTTGTCGAGCCGATGCGCCAGCACCGGCGGGCGGGGCAGGCCGAACCGTAACGCATCGAAAGACGCTTCCAGATTGGGTCCGCCCTTGGGCCCGCGATGAACGGGAAGCCCAGGCGGCTTGTCGATCACGAGCATCAGCCCGTCGCGATGAAGCACGCGGGACTGGATTTCCTCCGCGGTCAGTTGGGGAACATCGAGCAATTGCAGGTCTTTCGTTTGGGCGCTGGCGCGGCCGATTTGACATTCGCTTCAGATTTGCGGCACCTCCTCCAGACGGCTGTCAAATCGAGGCCGTAGAAAAATAATATTTGCTAGTGTTCCTTTGGTTCTGACATTCGTAAAAGGACCTCGCGTCATCACGATACGAATGTCAAAACCGGAACACCAGTGACGGCTAACACACCCCACCATGACTGAGGAAGCACCTAAACAGAGCTGGTGGCGGCGGCTGTCCAGCGGATTGAAGCGGACTTCAAGTTCGCTTGGCACGGCGGTCGCCGACCTCGTGACCAAGCGCAAGCTCGATCGGGCCATGCTCGAGGACATCGAGGACGTGCTGCTCCGTGCCGATCTCGGAACCGAAGTCTCCGCGCGCATTTCCGAAGCCGTGGGTCACGGCCGCTACGACAAATCGATCTCGGCCGATGAGGTCAAAGCGGTGGTCGCGTCGGAGGTCGAGAAGGTGCTGGCGCAAGTCGCCAAGCCGCTGACTATTGACGAGACGAAAAAGCCGTTCGTCATCTTGGTGGTCGGCGTCAACGGTTCCGGCAAGACCACCACGATCGGTAAGCTGGCTTCGAAGCTTTCCGCCGAAGGCCGCAAGGTGATGCTCGCTGCGGGTGACACGTTCCGCGCCGCCGCGATCGAACAGCTAAAGGTCTGGGGCGAACGGACGAAATCGCCGGTCGTTTCGGGAGCGCAAGGCTCGGATTCCGCAAGCCTTGCCTTCAACGCACTGTCGTCGGCGCGCGACGAGAAACGCGACGTGCTGCTGATCGATACCGCCGGGCGGCTGCAAAACAAGACGGAACTCATGAACGAACTCGAAAAGGTCGTTCGCGTCATCCGAAAGGTCGATGATACAGCGCCGCATGCCGTTCTATTGGTGCTCGACGCCACGGTGGGACAAAACGCGCTCTCCCAAGTCGACGCATTTCATCGTACCGCAGGGGTTACCGGCCTTGTGATGACGAAACTCGACGGCACCGCGCGCGGAGGCATCCTGGTGGCGTTGGCGGAAAAATACAAATTGCCGGTGCACTTCATCGGTGTCGGCGAAGGCATCGACGATCTGGCGCCGTTTACCGCCGCTGATTTTGCGAAAGCGATCGCGGGAATCGAGATATAGGCTTCGATATGGACAAAACCCAACCTCATCCACTGTTCAAGCTCGCCACGGAATTGGGACCGCTGATCGTTTTCTTTGTCGCAAACGCCAAATTCCAGTTGTTTGTTGCGACCGGCGCTTTCATGGTGGCCATCGTCGTTGCGATGGTGGCTTCGTATGTCGTGACGCGGCATGTCCCGCTGATGGCGCTTGTCACCGGCGTCGTGGTGCTGGTGTTCGGAACGCTGACGCTCGTGCTGCATGATGAGACCTTCATCAAGGTCAAACCCACCATCATCTACGGCTTGTTCGCGGTCGTTCTCGGCGGCGGACTTCTGTTCGGCCGCTCCTTCATCGCAGTCATGTTCGATCAGGTGTTCAACCTCACCTCAAAAGGCTGGCGAATTCTCACATTGCGTTGGGCGCTGTTTTTCTTCGGCTTGGCGATCCTCAACGAAATCATCTGGCGCACGCAGAGCACCGACTTCTGGGTCAATTTCAAAGTCTTCGGCGTTACGCCGTTGACGATGGCCTTTGCCATCGCCCAGATGCCGCTGGTCAAGCGCTTCCATCTTGAGCCGGTATCTCTGGAAGCCAGCGACGCGGCGGAAGGTGACGTCAGCAAGACTGCGAACTGATCCGCGCTTCGCTCAATCACCGCAGACTGCAGCCAGCTTTTCGTTCCTCGTGAGCGATCGCGGTTCCATGCCTGGCGGGTAACCTCCACGGCCAGAACGTCTTGCATTTCCGGAAATCCACGGCAAGCTTGCCGTCGTTTCGACATCCGGTTCTTCCGCAAGAAGGCGATCAATGACCCACGCGGAACTGTTAGGTTATGCCGCCGCCGCATGCGTTTTCGTGACGTTCTACATGAAAACCATGGTGCCGCTTCGGATAGCCGGCATCGTCAGCAATTTCCTCTTTATCGGCTATGGATATGCGGTCGACGCCTATCCGGTGCTTTTTCTTCATCTGGTCCTGCTGCCGCTCAATGTCTTGAGGCTGTATCAGATGCGACGGCTGCTCCGGCAAATCGAGGAAGCAACCCAGGATGACTTGAATCTGAAGTGGGTCAAACCTTTCAGCTCGACGAAATCCTTTGCCGTCGGCGACGTCGTCTTCCGTCGCGGCGACGCCGCGGAAGAAATGTTTTTTATTGTTTCTGGCCGCTTTCACGTCAAGGAACGCAACGTGGATCTGCAAACCGGCGAGGTGTTTGGCGAACTCGGTCTGTTGAATTCAGATCAGGCGCGCACCGCGACCATCGAATGTACGGCGAGCGGCGAATTGCTTCAGATCAGCTACGAGCAGGTCAAGCTGCTTTATGTGCAAGATCCCAAGTTCGGCTTTTACTTTCTGCACCTCGTGAGCAAACGGCTGTTTCACAATTTGTCGCTGGGGTCACAGCCGCCCACTCAATCGGGTTGATCAGGAGCCCGCCTTCAGCGCCTTGTCGATCTCGGCCCGCAACACCGTATTGATGTTTTCCGCCGTCACCGGGCCGACGAGCTTGTAGACGATGGTGCCTTCGCGCCCGACGATGAAGGTTTCGGGTACGCCATAGACGCCCCATTCGATCGAAGCGCGACCGTTGGCGTCGACGCCGACGATGCCGAACGGATTGCCATAGCGGCCGAGAAAGCGCCGCGCATTGTCGGTGGAGTCCTTGTAGTTGATCCCAACAATCTGCAGGCGCTTGTCGAGACCGAGCTCGGTCAGGAGCGGGGCTTCGTCATGGCACGGCACGCACCACGACGCCCAGACATTGACGACCGAGACCTTGCCCTTGAAGGCCGAGGGATCGAGGCCGGGGACAGGCGCGCCGCTGCTGGTGAGGCCCTCGAGCGGCGGCAGCGGGGTTTGTGGTGCGGCGCGGCCGATCAAGGCGGATGGAATCCGCGACGGGTCGCCGCTGCCGAGCCGGTACCAGAAGATCGCAGCCAGCGCGGCAAAGACGACCAGCGGCAGCGCCATCAGCCAGCGCGAACTTCGCGGGGTCTCGCTGGTTGGGTTCATGTCTTCTCCATCGGCTGGCGTCCGGAACGGCGCGCCACGCCTTCGGATTCCAGTTCGCTCAAGCGCCGCTTCTGGCCGCGATAGTCGATGGCGATCCACGCGATCAGCAGAACCACGACCAAAAGAACCACCAAATAGGAGGCCTCGATGAACGTCGCATAAGGACCGAGCGACATTGGCTAGCCTGCGCGCTGGCCGGCTTGCGCCTGGATCATCTGCATCGCGCGCACGCGGCGGCGAAGGATTTCATTGCGCATCGCTGCCAAATGCAAGGTGAGGAACAACAGTGAAAACGCCAACGCCATCACCAGCAGCGGCATCAGGAAGGCGCGGTCGAGCGTCGATCCGCCCATTCGCATCACGGATGCCGGCTGATGCAGCGTGTTCCACCAGTCGACGGAGAACTTGATGATCGGCAAGTTGATGGCGCCGACCAGCGTCAAGATCGCAGCGGCGCGTGCCGCGCGTGAGGGATCTTCGACCGACCGCCACAGCGCGATCAGGCCGAGATACATCAGGAACAGGATCAACACCGAGGTCAGCCGCGCGTCCCACTCCCAATAGGTGCCCCACATCGGCCGGCCCCAGAGCGAACCGGTGACGAGCGCCAGGAAGGTGAAGGCGGCGCCAAGCGGAGCGGCGGCTTTCGCGGCGACGTCGGCGAGCGGATGCCGCCACACCAATGTGCCGAGAGCGGCCAAGCTCATTACGCCCCAGACGAACATCGATAACCAGGCATTCGGCACGTGAATGAACATGATCTTCACGGTCGCCCCCTGCTGATAATCGTCGGGCGCCATCGCCGATTGGTACAGGCCGACCGCGAGCAGGATCGCGGTCGCGGCCACGAGCCACGGCAACAGCCGCGCCGTCAAAGCGAGGAACCGGGTCGGGTTGGCGAGGTCGATCAGCGTCATGGCATCCTGTTAATGGTGGAAGGCGTCGGAGGCAATTGGCATGAATTCCTTCAGCGAGAGTTGATCGAAATGGACATCAATCCAGCCCGTGCCGGAGGCTCGCGGCCGCGGCGAAAGGCCCGACGACGAGGCCGAACAGCGATAGCGCGCACAGGATCGAAAACGGCGCACCAAAGGATAACGGCTCGGCGATGGCTGCTTCCGACGCCGCGACGCCAAAGATCAGCACGGGAATCGACAGCGGCAAGACCAACACCGCGAGCAGCAAACCGCCCCGATGCAGTGTCACCGCAAGCGCCGCGCCGATCATACCGATGAAGGTCAGCGCCGGTGTTCCGGCGAGCAGCGTCAATGCAACGGCGGCGGTGGCGTTGACGTCGAGGTTGAGCAGCAATCCCAGCATCGGCGTTGCGATGATCAGCGGAAGTCCCGCGGCGAGCCAATGAGCCAGCGCCTTCGCCACGCAGGACAGTTCCAGCGGTGTGCGGCTCATCGTGATCAGATCGAGCGAACCATCATCGTGATCGGCTGTGAACAGGCGGTCGAGCGTCAGGAGACTTGCGAGCAGGGCGCCGAGCCAGAGGATCGCTGGCCCCAGCCGGGCCAGCAGCGCCAGGTCCGGCCCGATCGCAAACGGCATCAGCACCACGACGGTGAGAAAGAAAAATACGCCGATCAGCGCGCCGCCGCCGACGCGAAGCGCGATCCGGATGTCGCGGCGGACCAGAGCGGAAAGCGCGCTCACAAGGCTTCTCCAACGCGCAGCGTCCGCGTGGTGACGCCGAGCGGCGCGTGGGTTGCGGCAACAATCAGGCCGCCGCGCGCGAGATGCTCCGACATCAGGCCCGCGAACAGCTTCTGCCCTGCCGTGTCGAGGGCGTTGGTGGGCTCATCGAGCAGCCAGACCGGCCGTTGTACGGTCAACAGGCGGGCGATGGAAAGTCGTCGCCGCTGCCCGGCGGACAAATAGGCGGCCGGCAGACGAGCCGCATGATCGAGTTCGACGGTAGCCAGGCTCTCGGCCAAATCTGACGGCGCTCCGCCGAGAAAATCCCGCCAAAACTTCAGATTTTCCGACACGGAAAGCGCCGGCTTCAGCGCGTCGCGGTGGCCCAGATAGTGGGATTGCTCTGCAAGCGTCAGCTCGCCTTCGCCCCCTTCGAGGGTGATCGAGCCGCCCGAAGGCTCGAGGAGGCCCGCGATCAGCCGCAGCAACGAGGTCTTGCCCGATCCATTGGGGCCGACCACAGCCAACGCCTCGCCGGTACCGGCCTCGAAATCGAGGCTGGAAAAGACCTCCCGGCCGCCCCGTACACATCTCACTGCGCGTCCCGAGAGCTGCATTATTTTCCTGATGCCTGCATTGCTTCTGGCAGTGGAGTGGAGTTGACATTCGCTGCCACCTGGCCGCGAGTTCGCAAAGCGAATGTCAAATCCTAAACTCCACTGAAATCTTATGATTCTAGTGGTCCTTTGATTCTAACATTCGCAAAGGGGCGTGCTGCGACGGAGAGCGAATGTCAGAATCGGACCACTAGTCGGTGTGGCGGCGATTGTTGAAAGATTCTATAAGCCGGAACTTAACTCGCCGCACAATCCGCATGGCGACGCGTTCGGCCAACGACCTTAGTTGGTGCTATGATACCCTTGCCGGGTATGAAACGACAATTTGGGATTGCCTCACATGACCTCTCTCGACAGCTTCAAATGCCAGAAAACCCTCAAGGTTGGCGGCAAAACCTACATCTATTACAGCCTGCCCGCGGCCGAGAAGAATGGTCTGAAGGGGATATCCAAGCTTCCCTATTCCATGAAGGTGCTTCTGGAGAACCTCCTGCGCAACGAAGACGGACGTACCGTCAAAAAGGAGGACATCGTCGCGTTCTCGAAATGGCTGAAGAAGCGCACGCTCGAGCACGAAATCGCTTTCCGCCCGGCGCGAGTCTTGATGCAGGATTTCACCGGCGTTCCTGCCGTGGTCGATCTCGCCGCCATGCGCAACGCGATGCAGAGCCTCGGCGGCGACGCTGAAAAGATCAATCCGCTGGTGCCGGTCGATCTCGTGATCGATCACTCGGTGATCGTGAACTTCTTCGGCGACAACAAGGCCTTCGGCAAGAACGTGGTCGAGGAATACAAGCAGAACCAGGAACGCTACGAATTCCTGAAATGGGGCCAGAAGGCGTTTTCGAATTTCTCCGTGGTGCCACCCGGCACCGGCATCTGCCATCAGGTCAACCTCGAATATCTCGCGCAGACGGTGTGGACCAAGAAAGAGAAACTGACCGTCGGCAAGAAGAAGGGCACGTTCGAAGTCGCCTATCCAGACTCGCTCGTCGGTACCGACTCGCACACCACCATGGTGAACGGGCTTGCCGTGCTCGGCTGGGGCGTCGGCGGTATCGAAGCGGAAGCCTGCATGCTCGGTCAGCCGCTGTCGATGCTGCTGCCGGATGTCGTCGGCTTCAAGCTCAAGGGCCAGCTCACGGAAGGCGTCACCGCGACCGACCTCGTGCTCACGGTCACGCAGATGCTGCGAAAGCAGGGCGTGGTCGGAAAGTTCGTCGAATTCTTCGGCCCCGGTCTCGATCATCTGTCGGTCGCGGACAAGGCGACCATCGGCAACATGGCGCCCGAATATGGCGCGACCTGCGGCTTCTTCCCGGTCGATGCCGCGACCATCGATTATCTCAAGACGTCCGGCCGCAAGTCCGATCGCGTCGCGCTCGTTTCAGCCTACGCCAAGGCGCAAGGCCTGTTCCGAACCGCAAAATCCACCGATCCGGTGTTCACGACGACGCTCGCGCTTGATCTGAAAGACGTGGTGCCGTCGATGGCCGGCCCGAAGCGTCCCGAGGGCCGCGTTGCGCTGCCGATGGTGGCGGAAGGTTTCGCCGGCGCGCTCACCGGCGAATACAAGAAGGCGGCTGATGCCCCACAGCGCTTTGCGGTCGAAAACCGTGATTTCGATCTCGGCCATGGCGACGTCGTTATCGCGGCGATCACCTCCTGCACCAACACCTCCAATCCGAGCGTCTTGATCGGTGCAGGCCTGCTCGCGCGCAATGCGGCTGCCAAGGGATTGAAGGCCAAGCCCTGGGTGAAGACGTCGCTTGCTCCGGGCAGCCAGGTGGTCGCGGAATATCTCACCAATTCCGGGCTGCAGCTTGAACTCGACAAGGTCGGCTTCAATCTGATCGGCTTCGGCTGCACTACCTGCATCGGTAATTCCGGCCCGCTGCCGGAAGACATTTCGAAATCGATCAACGACAACGGCATCGTCGCCGCTGCGGTGTTGTCGGGCAACCGCAACTTCGAAGGCCGTGTTAGCCCGGACGTGCAGGCGAATTATCTCGCCTCGCCGCCGCTGGTCGTTGCTTACGCGTTGGCCGGAACGGTCACGAAGGATCTGGCGGTCGAGCCCATCGCAACCGGCAAGGACGGCAAGCCAGTTTATCTCAGGGATATCTGGCCGAGCGCCAAGGAGATCAACGCCTTGATGAAGAAGTTCGTCACCGCGACGATCTTCAAGAAGCGCTATGGCGATGTGTTCAAGGGCGATACCAACTGGCGCAAGATCAAGACCGTCGAGAGCGAAACCTATCGCTGGAACATGAGTTCGACCTACGTGCAGAACCCGCCTTATTTCGAAGGCATGAAGAAGGAACCCGAGCCGATCGCCGATGTGGTCGATGCACGGATTCTGGCGGTGTTCGGCGACAAGATCACCACCGACCACATCTCGCCGGCCGGCGCGATCAAATTGACATCGCCTGCCGGAAAATATCTGTCGGAGCATCAGGTGCGCCCGGCCGACTTCAACCAATACGGCACGCGGCGCGGCAACCATGAAATCATGATGCGCGGCACCTTTGCCAACATCCGCATCAAGAACTTCATGCTGAAGGGCGCCGACGGCAATATTCCCGAAGGCGGCATGACCAAGCACTGGCCCGACGGCGAGCAGATGTCGATCTACGATGCTGCGATGAAGTACCAGCAAGAGGGCGTGCCGCTCGTCGTGTTTGCCGGCGCCGAATACGGCAACGGTTCGTCGCGCGACTGGGCGGCGAAGGGCACCCGCCTGCTCGGGGTGCGTGCCGTGATCTGCCAGAGCTTCGAGCGCATCCATCGCTCCAACCTGGTGGGGATGGGCGTGCTCCCGCTGACCTTTGAAGAAGGCGCTTCGTGGCAGTCGATCGGGCTCAAGGGCGACGAGAAAGTAACCATACGTGGATTACAGGCCGACCTGAAGCCACGCCAAAAGTTAACCGCCGAGATCGTGTCGAGTGACGGTGCACTGCAACGTGTCTCGTTGCTGTGCAGGATCGATACGCTGGATGAGCTGGATTACTACCGAAACGGGGGCATTTTGCAGTATGTCCTGCGCAAGCTCGCCGCGTAAATGTGATCGGTGGCTCACCGCTAAGTGAGTGGCGACCGGCGGGCGGGCAGCCTAAATAAGGCTGCTCTTGCCCGTACGAAAGCCGTTGGCTTTATGGTCCGTTAGATGCTAGCGGCGAATGGAGGCAACAATGATCTCCCGGTCCCGGTATGACAGTGATGATGGCCTGTAGTTCTATTTCACGATGGTCGAGCGCCCTGGGCGTTTGCGCGATCGTGGCTGTCGTCCGTCCGGCTGTGGCCGCCGAGCCCCGCGCGGTGGTCGAGCTTTTCACCTCGCAAGGCTGCTCGTCCTGTCCGCCCGCGGACAAGGTGATCGGTGAATTGGCCAAGGATCCCAGCGTCATCGCGCTGAGCATGCCGATCGACTACTGGGACTATCTGGGCTGGAAAGACACGTTGGCGGACTCGCGTTTCTCGGCCCGCCAGAAGGCTTATTCGCTGATGCGCGGCGATCGCGACGTCTACACGCCGCAAGCCGTCGTCAATGGCGAGGCCCACGTCATCGGCAGCGATCGCTCCAGCATTGAACGTGCGATCGAGGTCACCCGGGAAAGCGATGGCGTGATGACAATCCCGGTGTCGATGAAGCTGAACGGAAAACAGATCACGGTTTCGGTGGCGGCTTCCAACAGGCCGCCAGTTGCATCACATGCCGAGATCTGGATTTGCTCGATCTCGAAAGCGGTGCCGATCCAGATCGGCCGCGGCGAAAATCGCGGACAAGAACTGACCTACTACAACGTGGTCCGCAACGTCTTGAAGGTCGGTGACTGGAACGGCAGCGCCGGAAGCTGGACTGTTCCGCTGGAAAATGTTTCCCGCGAAGGAATCGATGCTGCGGCCGTCTTCGTTCAGGATGGAAGCCGCGATCGGCCGGGCCCGATGCTTGGCGCGGCTTACACGTCGCTGCACTAAAAGCTGCTTTCAAAAAAATCTGTTTCGTATCACGCGATCGAACTCCGCTGATGTGACGGCGTAGAACTCCGCTGCGAGTTCGCGGATGTTTCGATCTTCTCCACACCGAAATCAAAGTCGTGCGAAAAAAGAAAAAGGACCAACTCGCGTTGGCCCCAGTCTCGGATCAATACTCTGCGCTAGACCCGGTCCCGACGACCCCGGGGGGCTGGGGGCTGAGGAATCCGGTATCGAAAGGACCGGGCCAACGCAGGTTTTGTTATCGCAATCCAGCGCGGCATGCGGTGGGCGGAAGTAGGGCGGTATTATGATTAAGCTAACGATCCCGTGACGGCATCGGCCGCCCGATTCCCTCCAAAGTCGCGCGCCCAAATCTCCATTGTCAGCAGGATGCGCGAATACGGCCCCTTGCGGAGGCGCGCCGTCGGCGCAATCATGTTGGGCAAACGACAGGAGATAAGCCATGAGTTTGACCTCGGGGGATGCCGATCCAAGCGAGGCACGCGCCGTAGCGCCACCGGGCGCTGCGGGCGCTCTGCCGAATTGGGTGACGTTCAATCGTCTCGAGCTCAATCGCATCCTGAATTTGTACGGCCGGATGGTCGCCGACGGCGAGTGGCGCGATTATGCCATCGACTTCCTGCGAGACCGCGCCGTGTTCTCGATCTTCCGGCGGGCCTCGGAAGTTCCGCTCTACCGGATCGAAAAAGATCCGCGGCTGGCGCGCAAGCAGGGCATGTACAGCGTGATCTCCGCTAGCGGCCTGATCCTGCGCCGCGGCCATGAACTCGATCGCGTGTTGCTGGTGATCGACCGCAAATTGGTGGCGGTCTGATCAAGGGCGTAACGGCGGGTGGACGTCAGCGCGCGACCGGCACCGTCTTCGCTCCTTCGCCAAGCTCTCGCTGCATCATCACCGTGTCGAGCCAGCGGCCGAATTTCAGGCCGACGCCGGGGTGGGTTCCAATCATCTGGAAGCCGCAGCGCGCATGGACGCTGACCGAGGCGGTATTTGCCGAATCCCCGATCACGGCGATCATCTGCCGGAAACCGCGTGTTCCGCATTCGGCAATCAGCCGTTCGAGCAACTGCCGGCCGATTCCGCGGCGATGAACCTGCGGCCGCAGATAGACGGAGTTCTCCACCGTAAAGCGATAGGCCGGCCGCGGTCGGTAGGAACTCGCATAGGCATATCCGACAACGCTGCCGTCGAGTTCGGCCACGAGATAAGGAAAGGCGCCATCCATCAGCACCTGAAAGCGTCGGGTCATCTCGGCAGGGTCGGGCGGAACAAGCTCGAAGGTTGCGGTTCCCTCGCTAACCTCGTGCGCGTAAATCTCGGTGATGGCGGCCAGGTCGGCTGCGACGGTCGGTCTGATTTCGAGTGACGACATCGGATAAGAATATTTTCGCAGCGTCCAAAAGAAAAGCCCCGGCGATGACGCCGGGGCTTCCCTTGATTGATTGGACTGTCGCCTCAGTCGCGCTGGCCGAGCAGTTGCAACAGCAAGGTGAAAAGGTTGATGAAGTTCAGGTATAGCGACAGGGCACCCGTGATCGCTGCGCGCTCCGCCACATCACCACCCGCCCCGGCGTAGCCGTAGATGTAATCGTTCTTCAGCCGCTGAGTATCCCAGGCCGTCAGGCCCGCGAAGACCAGCACGCCGACCACGGAGATGATGAATCCCATCGTTCCATTGGCCAGGAACAGATTGACCACGCTCGCGATGATGATGCCGAACAGGCCCATCATCAGGAATGATCCCATTCCCGTCATGTCACGCCGCGTGGTGTAGCCATACAGGCTCAGCGCGCCAAACGAAGCGGCGGTGATGAAGAACACCCGCACGATCGAGGTGTGCGTATACACCAGGAAGATCGACGACAGCGAAATGCCCATCAGCGCCGAGAACGCCCAGAACAGCAATTGAGCGGTCGAAGGCGCGAGCCGGTTGATACCGGCCGAGATCACGAACACCATCGCGAGCGGCGCCAGGATGAACAGCCACTTCAATGGGCTTACGAACATCGCGTAGCCGAACGGCGTCAGGAACGCGTTGCCGATCTTGGCAGCGGCGCCCGACGGGTCGGTGGTTACGGCGGCCATATAGACGCCGAGTGCGGCAAGGCCGGTGATGGCGAGGCCGATCGTCATGTAGTTGTAGATGCGCAGCATGTAGGCGCGCAGACCGGCGTCGACGGTCGCGGCGTCAGCGCGCCCGGCGGCCCGGCCGAAGGGGGAGGCATAGTTACGGTCTAGGTCCGACATGGTCGAATTCCTGTCTGTTGTCTGGCAGGCAATGAAGCACCGCCTCACCAGTTAGAATAAACCCAGATATCGCCGCTCGCCGACATTAATTTTGCGTCATAAAGCGTGTCTGGTATCCGATACGATATTTGGGAAAGTAACACATTCGCCGCAAGCGTCTACGCGCGGCTGAATGTCGCGAGGAGATGCGACAAAGCGGTCAGCATCGACCCGTATTTTTATACAATTTTTATATGGCGGTCCCGGTCCTGCCATTCGCATCCCGTCGCAGCGGCGCTTTGCGAGTGCCAGAACCAGAGGACAACCAGCAAATACAGGTTTCCGCGGCCTGCGACGAGCGAATGTCGATTCCACTCCAATCAGGCCGATTAAAGGTTTCTCAGCACCGCAGCCGGCTTTTGATTGAGGGCCAGCAGCGTCCCGGCCAGTCCGAGCCCTACCGTGACGACAAGCGCGGACGCCACGACGCCCGCGGCACTCCACGCCTGCCAGACGAAGGTTAGCGTCATGAGCCTGGTGACGATCAGCCATGCCGCAACCGAGCCCGCGATGACGCCGAAGACCGCGGTGGCAAAGCCGATCAACAGATATTCAAGGGCATAGGCGCCGAGCAGCCGGCCTCTTGTCGCGCCCAGGGTCTTGAGAATCACCGCGTCATAGACCCGGTGGCGATGACCGGCAGCGAGCGCCCCGCCGAGCACGAGGATGGCCGAAATCAGGGTGATGGCGCTGGCGCCGCGGATCGCAAGCACGAGATTGGTCACTACCGAGCCGATGGTCTCCAGTGCCTCGCGAACCCGTACGCTGGTCACCATGGGGAAGGCACCGGCGACCGATTTGACGATCGCTGCGTCGCCGGCAGCGCCGGGGTGAGGCTCGGTCAATGTTGCTATGTGTGTATGAGGGGCGCCCTTGAAGGCGTTGGGAGAAAACACCAGCACGAAGTTGATGCCCAGCCCCTGCCAATCGACCGTCCGCATGTTTCCGATTTTCGCCGAGATGTCGCGGCCGAGCACGTTGACCACAATCTCATCGCCGATCTTGAGGTTAAGTCCGTCGGCGATTTTCTTCTCGATCGAAACCAGCGGTGGGCCGTTGTAGTCGGCGCCCCACCACGTTCCCTCGACGATCTTGGAGCCCTTCGGGATTTCGCCGGTTGAGGTCAGGCCGCGGTCGCTTTGCAACACCCACTCGGCATCGGTTGCCGGCTTGAGATCCTCCGCTCTCACGCCGCGCGCCGAGACGATGCGCCCGCGCAACATCGGCACTTCCTCCACCGTCGATTCCGGCGCGGTCTGCTTCAGGAATGCCGCGAACCGGTCGGCATCGGTTGCGGGAATATCGATGAAGTAAAACGACGGCGCGTGCTCCGGCAATGCCGCCATGAATTGCCGCCGCAGGTTGCCGTCGATCTGGGTGATCGTGACGAGCACGGCGAGACCGAGGCCTAGCGACAACACGACCGACGGCGTCAGCGCACCCGGCCGGTAGATATTGGTGATCGCAAGCCGAAGCATCGTCATTTGCGTGCGCGGCAGGCGGCGCGCGAATGCCATCAGTGCGGCGGCGATGGCGCGCAGCAAGACAAAAACAGCGATGGACGACAGCACGAAGATGATGGCGACGCGCCTGTCGTAGGAAAGGCCGACAACGACGGCGATCAGTAAGGCGATTACGACCGCCATCGACAGCAGGTAACGCCAGCGCGGACGGTGCCAGGCGCTCTCGACAGTGTCGCGAAACAACGCCGCGACCGGCACGTCATGGACGCGGCCGAGGGGCCATAGCCCGAAGGCAAGCGCGGTCAGGAGTCCATAGACCAGCGATAGCGCGAGCCCCTCAGGGTGCAGCGTTGG
The DNA here is from genome assembly GCA_963824305.1 of uncultured Alphaproteobacteria bacterium. Taxonomy (GTDB): domain Bacteria; phylum Pseudomonadota; class Alphaproteobacteria; order Rhizobiales; family Xanthobacteraceae; genus Bradyrhizobium. The sequence goes on along the minus strand of CAWGOW010000005.1, from coordinate 683,857 downwards.
CTCCAGCGGCAGCGGCAGGAGCTTGCCGAACAGTTCGACGATAACGAAGGGCAGCGCCGCGCCGGCGACAAGTCCGATGATCGAACCGATCACGGCGAGGCCGATCACTTGCGTCAGATAGATCGCAAACACGTCGCGTCCGGTGGCGCCGACTGCTTTGAAGGTCGCGATGACGTCCCGCCGCCGATCGATATGACTCTTGACGGCGTTGGCGACGCCCACGCCACCAACCAGCAGAGCCGCTAATCCGACCAGCGTCAGGAATTGCGTGAAGCGACTGATCGTGCGCTCGAGTTGCGGCGAGGCGTTATCGCGGGAGCGGACTTCCCACCCTGCTTGAGGCAGCGCCTGTCGTGTATCGTCGATAAACCGTGTCGCGTCGCGGCTGCCGCTGGCGTCATCCGGCAGTTTTACCCGGTAAGTCCAGCGAACCAGGCTGCCCGGCTGGATCAATTGCGTGGCGCGAAGTCCGGCCTCGCTGACCAGAAACCGCGGACCGAAACCGAGACCGCCCGCCAGCTTGTCCGGTTCCGTATTGACGATACTGCGGATCTGAAAGCTCGCCTGGCCGACGTGGACGCGGTCGCCGAGTTTCAGGTCGAGCCGGGTCAATAGCGTTTGATCAGCTGCGGCGCCAAAAGCTCCGTCACGATCAGCGAGCAGATCGGCGACCGGCATCTCCGGCTCGAGAGAGAGCCGGCCCAACATCGGATAGGCCTCATCAACCGCCTTGATCTCGACCAGCGCCAGGCGGTCGTCGGCGGCGCGCGCCATGCCGCGCAAAGCTGCAATCGACGAAACCTTGCCGCGGGACTGGAGGAACGCAATCTCCTCCGGCTTCGCCTCGCGCTGGAACAGCGAGAAGGCGACGTCGCCGCCAAGCAGCGTGCGGCCCTCACGCGCCAATCCGTCACCGAGGCTGGCTGCGACCGACCCCACGCCGGAAATCGTCATGACGCCGAGCGCGATGCAGGCAATGAAGACGTAGAAGCCGCGCAGGCCGCCGCGCAACTCGCGCAACGCATAGCGCAAGGGGAGCGAGGCTGGGGGGTTGGTCGTGGGTTGATCGGCAACGATCGTCATGAAGCTGTATCACGCTCCGCGACTTGCGTGTCGATGTGACCGGAGCGCAACCGCACGACGCGGTCGCAGCGATGTGCCAGTGAGGCATCGTGCGTCACCAGCACCAGCGTCATGCCGCGCTCCGCATGTTTGGTGAACAGAAGATCGACAATTTGCTTGCCGGTCGCCTCATCGAGATTGCCGGTCGGTTCATCCGCCACCAGGATCGCCGGATCGGGCGCAAGCGCACGTGCCAACGCGACGCGCTGCTGCTCGCCGCCGGAAAGCTGTGTCGGATAATGATGCAATCGGTCGCCCAGTCCGACGGACGCCAGTTCCTGCGCCGCGCGTTGCGAGGCATCGCGGTTGCCGGCGAGTTCGAGCGGGACCGCGACATTTTCCAGCGCCGTCATGGTCGGAATCAGGTGAAAAGACTGGAAGACGATGCCGACCTGACGGCCTCGAAAACGCGCCAATGCATCCTCATTGAGGGCATTGAAAGGGGTTCCGTTGACCACCACCTCTCCAGCGTCGGGACGCTCCAGCCCCGCCATCACCATCAGGAGTGTCGACTTCCCCGAACCCGAAGGTCCGATCAGTCCGAGCGCCTCGCCGGAGGCGACGCGCAGGCTGATGTCCTTGAGAATGTGGACGCGCGCCGCGCCCGAGCCGAGCGACAGGTTGACGTTGGAGAGCGAGATGCTGTCCGGTGCAAGACCGGACAAGGATGAGGGCTTGATGAGACTGTCCATTGTTGGGTCATATGGTAATTCTGGGGCCGTGGTCGAGAGGCTGTTATCGATGTTGAAGCACATGCTCGTGTGTGGGGTGTTGCTGGCGGCTTCAAGTCCAGCCTTGGCCCAGTCGTCGGCCGCCGTGGGCAACGTCCCGATCAAGATGGTGGTGCTGGGCGATTCCCTGAGCGCCGGATTCGGGCTCGCCGGCACGGATGCGTTTCCGGCCAAATTACAAAAGGCCTTGAAGGCAAAGGGCATAGAGGTCGATATGACCAACGCCGGCGTGTCCGGCGATACTGCCTCGGGCGGCCGCGACCGGCTCGACTGGTCGGTGCCCGTCGGCACCCAGGGCGTCATCGTCGAACTCGGCGCCAACGACGCGCTTCGCGGCACCGACCCTTCCGTCACCCGTGCGGCGCTGAATGACATTGTATCGCAGTTGAAGGCGCGAGGTATCGCGGTGATGTTGTGCGGGATGCTCGCGCCGCCGAATTATGGCGCTGACTTCGCGGCCCGTTTCAACTCGATTTATCCGGACATCGCCAAATCGTCCGGCGTGCCGCTCTATCGATTTTTTCTCGACGGTGTCGCCGCCGATGCCAAACTGAACCAGGCCGACGGCATGCATCCAACGGCGGAAGGAGTTGACATCATCGTCAAAAATATCTTGCCTACGGTTGAGGCATTTCTCGGTTCGATATCGAGGCGCGCGAGCTGAAAAATGAACAACAGGAGCCATGCCACGGCAAGATGCGGTGGACCTTTACTGATCGGTTAATGGGAGGTGCTTCGCAGGGTCATATAACTAAGCTAAAAATTAGTGCCGGTGATTCGTCACCAGTGTCTGTTAAAGAATATCTTTCGGGAAAGCTGTTATCTTCTTTTCCGAATCATGTTCCAGCATCGGGAGTCTTGCGATGCCGCGTCTGTTTACCGGATTGGAAATTCCCGCCGAAATCGGCCAAACCCTTTCCTCATTGCGTGGTGGACTGCCAGGAGCCCGCTGGATCGATCCGGAAAATTACCACGTCACCTTGCGCTTCATAGGCGATATCGACGGCATCTCCGCCAATGAAATCGCGTCCATGCTGTTTCGCGTCAACCGCAAGCCGTTCGAGGTTGCGGTCCAGGGCCTTTCCAGTTTTGGGGGCAAAAAGCCGCGCGCTGTGGTGGCCAACATCGCCCCCAGCAGGCCGCTGATCGAACTGCAGGCCGAGCTCGAACGGTTGATGCAGCGGATCGGGCTTGATCCCGAGGGACGAAAATTCACGCCCCATGTCACGCTGGCGCGGTTGCGCGACGCGGCCGCGCAGGATGTTGCGGATTATCTTTCGGTGCGGGGATATTTTCCGACCAAGGTATTCACCGCCTCCCGCTTCGTGCTGTTCTCCTCGCGCGCTTCCGTGGGCGGCGGACCCTATGTGGTTGAGGATTCCTACGCGCTGAGCGCATAAGGTCTTCACCTCTTCCCGCGTTCGGGTGCAGAAATTACGTCTGTCCGATTGAATAGCCCCTTACCCCATCCCTCTCCGTAAGAACGGGGAGAGGGAGAAGAAATGGGTATGCCTGTTGTCGAATTCCTGACTTGCATTTTTCACACGCTTGGGCCGTAACAAGGGCCATGTCACCTTCCGCCACTTTCCTTGGCCAATACGAGGCGCTCATCGCATCGGGCGCGATCGAGGCCGACGCTGCTCAGCGCCAGGTCGCAGCAGCGTTCGGCGAGCTTGAACAAACGCTTTCGCACTATAAGCCGCCGCGCAAGCAAGGCCTGCTCGGCCGCTTGTTTGGCGACAACGACAACGGTCCGCCGCGCGGTCTTTACGTTCACGGCGATGTCGGCCGCGGCAAGACCATGCTGATGGACCTGTTTTTCCATGCGTGTCCGGTCGAGCATAAGCGCCGCGCGCATTTCCACGAGTTCATGGCCGAGGTGCATGAGCGGATCTACGGCTTTCGCCAGGAAATCGCTCGCGGCGAAACTCCCGATGGCGACGTCATCGCACTCACCGCGAATGCGATTTTCGAACAGGCGTGGTTGTTGTGCTTCGACGAATTCCACGTCACCGACATTGCGGACGCGATGATCCTCGGGCGGTTGTTCGCTCGCTTGTTCGAACTCGGCACGGTGGTGGTCGCGACTTCCAACGTTGCGCCGGACGACCTCTACAAAGGCGGCCTCAATCGCGCGCTCTTTCTTCCCTTTATCGCCCAGATCGAAGCGCACATGACCGTGCTCCGGCTCGACGCCCGTACCGATTTCCGGCTGGAAAAACTCGCCGGAGTGAAAATGTGGCTGGTGCCGGCGGACGAGGCTGCCGCGGCCGGGCTCGAGAAGGCCTGGTCGAAGATGACCGGCAACGCGCCGTGCCGCCCGCGCGATATTCCGATCAAGGGCCGCAATCTGCATGTGCCGTGCTCGTCGCATGGCGTGGCGCGGTTTTCCTTTGCAGAACTCTGCGAGCAGCCGTTGGCTGCATCCGACTACCTTCGGCTTGCCCGCGACTATCACACCCTGATGATCGACCGCATTCCGGTGATGGACTATCCCGAACGCAACGCCGCCAAGCGGTTCATCGCTTTGATCGACACGCTGTACGACAACGGTGTGAAGCTGATGGCCTCGGCGGCGGCCGATCCGCTGTCGCTCTATCTGGCGACCGACGGCGTCGAGGCGAACGAATTCAAGCGGACGTCGTCGCGGTTGATTGAAATGGGCTCGGAATCCTACTTAGGAAGGCCGCACGGCCACAAGGATTCGGAGGCCAGCGGTTCGACGGCGGGATTGGTCGAGACGTAGGCGCTCGCGGCCGACTGCCGTGACGGGAAGCAACGCAGACCTACAATTGAGCACGCTGCGGCTTGAACGGGCGGAGCGAAAGGGATAACCAGCCTTAAAACAGCTTTCATCCACCTCCATCGGTTCAAAGGACACTCCCATGGCGCGCAACAAGATCGCTCTGATCGGCTCCGGCCAGATCGGCGGAACGCTGGCACATCTCATCGGTCTGAAGGAACTCGGCGACGTCGTGATGTTCGACATCGCCGAAGGCGTGCCGCAGGGCAAATCGCTCGATCTCGCGCAATCCTCGCCGGTCGACGGATTTGATGCCCATATGACCGGCGCCAATTCCTACGAAGCGCTCGACCGTGCGGATGTCTGCATCGTCACCGCCGGCGTGCCGCGCAAGCCGGGCATGAGCCGCGACGATCTTCTTTCCATCAATCTCAAGGTCATGGAGCAGGTCGGCGCCGGCATCAAGAAATACGCCCCCGACGCGTTTGTCATCTGCATCACCAACCCGCTCGACGCCATGGTCTGGGCGCTGCAAAAGGCCTCCGGAATGCCGCACAAAAAAGTGGTCGGCATGGCCGGCGTGCTGGATTCGTCGCGCTTCCGCTATTTCCTCGCCGACGAATTCAACGTCTCGGTCGAGGACGTCACCGCCTTCGTGCTGGGTGGCCATGGCGACACCATGGTGCCGCTGGTTCGTTATTCGACGGTGGCGGGCATTCCGCTGCCCGATCTCGTCAAGATGGGCTGGACCTCGCAGGCCCGCATCGACGAGATCGTGGACCGTACCCGCAATGGCGGCGCCGAGATCGTCAACCTGCTCAAGACCGGCTCGGCCTTCTATGCGCCGGCCGCGTCCGCGATCGCGATGGCCGAGAGCTATCTAAAGGACAAGAAGCGCGTGCTGCCTTGCGCCGCGTATCTCAACGGCGAATACGGCGTGAAGGACATGTATGTCGGCGTTCCCGTGGTGATCGGGTCGAAGGGCGTCGAGCGCATTGTCGAAATCGAGCTCGCGGGCAAGGATCGCGAAGCCTTCGACAAGTCGGTCGGGGCCGTGCAGGGTCTGGTCGACGCCTGCAAGAAGATCGCACCGGACCTGTTAGGTCGCTGATTTCCTGGCCCAAGATCGAACCCTCGATCTTGGGCATTTCGCCTTTTTGGGGCAGCTCGGGTTGCAGTTCCGTTGGTATATGGTATGCCAGACCGAAAGGCTGGTGTGAAGTTTCAAACGCACTACGGCTCAAGGGTTCGGGGAACGTCCAATGAATATCCATGAATATCAGGCCAAGGCGCTGCTCGGCGAATTCGGCGTAGCCATTTCCAAGGGCGTGCCGGTGCTCAAGGCCGCCGACTCCGATGCGGCCGCCAAAAGCCTCCCCGGCCCGGTTTGGGTGGTGAAGAGCCAGATCCATGCCGGTGGCCGCGGCAAGGGCACGTTCAAGGAAGCGTCCGCCGGCGGCAAAGGCGGCGTCCGCATCGCCAAGTCGATCGCGGAGGTCAACGAATTCGCCAGGCAGATGCTGGGCGCCACATTGGTGACAGTGCAGACCGGGCCGCATGGCAAGCAGGTCAACCGCATCTACATCGAAGAAGGCTCCGACATCGACAAGGAGTTTTATCTCTCGATCCTGGTCAACCGCGAAACTTCTGAAGTGTCGTTCGTGGTGTCGACCGAAGGCGGCGTCAACATCGAGGAAGTTGCGCACAAGACGCCGGAGAAGATCGTCTCTTTCTCCGTCGATCCGGCGACCGGCATCATGGGCCACCATGGCCGGACGGTTGCGAAAGCGCTGAACCTCACCGGCGACCTCGCCAAGCAGGCGGAGAAGCTCGCTTCCCAGCTCTATGCCGCCTTCGTCGCCAAGGACATGGCGATGCTCGAAATCAATCCGCTTGTTGTCACCAAGCAAGGGCAGCTCAGGGTTCTCGACGCGAAAGTGTCGTTCGATGACAACGCGCTGTTCCGCCATCCCGAGGTCGCCACGCTGCGCGACGAGACGGAGGAGGACGCCAAGGAGATCGAGGCCTCGAAATACGATCTCAACTACGTCACGCTCGACGGCACCATCGGCTGCATGGTCAACGGCGCCGGTCTCGCCATGGCGACGATGGACATCATCAAGCTTTACGGCATGGCGCCGGCGAACTTCCTCGACGTCGGCGGCAGCGCCAGCAAGGAAAAGGTCGCGGCCGCCTTCAAGATCATCACCGCCGATCCGAACGTGAAGGGTATCCTGGTCAACATCTTCGGCGGCATCATGAAGTGCGATGTGATTGCCGAGGGCGTCGTCGCCGCCGTGAAGGAAGTCGGCCTCAAGGTGCCACTGGTGGTGCGCCTCGAAGGCACCAATGTCGATGCCGGCAAGAAGATCATCCGCGAATCCGGGCTCAACGTATTGCCGGCGGACGATCTCGACGACGCAGCGCAGAAGATCGTCAAGGCCGTCAAGGGAGGCTAGCCGATGGCCGACCATCTCGCCGCACCGACGCCGCTCGAAGAACACCGCAAGCTTGCGGCGTTCGCGGGCGAGTGGGTTGGCGATGAGACGGTCTATCCGTCGCGCTGGGCCGCAGGCGGGCCGGCGACGTCCAGGGTGAGCGCTCGCATCGACCTCAACGGCTTCTATCTGATCCAGGACATGCGCCAGACCCGCGAGGGCAAGGAGAGCTTCGCCACCCACGGCGTGTTCACCTATGATCGCGACGATCGCCTTTACAAATTATTCTGGCACGATTCGCTCGGCTATTATCCGCCGTCGCCGGCTTCCGGCGGCTGGACCGGAAAATCGCTGATACTCGTGCGTGGTTCGCTGCGCGGCAATGCACGCCACGTCTACGAAGTTATCGACGACAACAGCTACGCGATGAAAATCCAATACTCGCCCGATGCCGAAGGGTGGTCCGATGTGATCACCGGCGTCTATCGGCGCGTTTCCTGATCTTTTTCCGAATATCTTGCGAAGGCAGCCTCACCCATGTCCATTCTGATCGACAAGAACACCAAAGTCATCTGCCAGGGCTTTACCGGCAAGAACGGCACCTTTCATTCGGAAGCCGCAGTTGCTTACGGCACCAAGATGGTCGGCGGCATCTCGCCCGGCAAAGGCGGGTCGAAACATCTGAACCTGCCGGTGTTCGATACGGTCGCGGAAGCGCGCGAGAAGACCGGTGCGGATGCTTCGGTGATCTACGTGCCGCCGCCGGGCGCTGCGGATGCGATCTGCGAAGCGATAGATGCGGAAATCCCGCTGATCGTTTGCATCACCGAAGGCATTCCGGTGCTCGACATGGTGCGGGTGAAGCGTTCGCTGTCGGGATCGAAATCGCGCCTGATCGGCCCAAACTGCCCCGGTGTCATGACCGCCGGTGAATGCAAGATCGGCATCATGCCCGCAAATATTTTCCGCGCCGGCAATGTCGGCATCGTTTCGCGCTCGGGCACTTTGACCTACGAAGCCGTGTTCCAGACCTCGCAGGAGGGTCTCGGCCAGACCACGGCCGTCGGCATTGGCGGCGACCCCGTCAAGGGCACCGAATTCATCGACGTGCTTGAGATGTTCCTGGGCGACCCGAAGACCACCTCGATCATCATGATCGGCGAGATCGGCGGCTCGGCCGAAGAGGATGCCGCCCAGTTCCTGAAAGACGAGGCCAAGCGCGGCCGCAAGAAGCCCATGGTCGGCTTCATCGCCGGTGTTACGGCTCCCCCCGGCAGACGGATGGGCCATGCCGGCGCGATCATTTCCGGCGGCAAAGGCGACGCCGGATCCAAGACGGCGGCCATGGAATCGGCTGGAATTACCGTCTCCCCCTCCCCGGCACGGCTCGGAAAGACGCTTGTTGAAAAATTGAAGTCGTAATTCACTTTTTGGTTCTTTTCGGCGGGAAGTTTTCGCCTAAATAGGGTAGAGGTTCAAAACCCGCCGACCCGCGCTTTGCGGACCGGTTTCCGCGCCGTTTGCCACGCGCGATGACGAAAATATCAGGACGCTCCCATGTCTCGCCAGGATGCGAACGCCGCTTTTGCCCTTTCCTCTTTTTTGCAGGGCACAAACGCCACCTACATCGATGAAATCTACGCCCGGTATGAAAACGACCCCTCCTCGGTCGACCCCGAGTGGCAGGAGTTTTTCAAGAGCCTGAAAGATGCGCCGGCCGACGTTCGCAAGAACGCGGAAGGCCCCTCATGGAGCAAGAGCAACTGGCCGCTCATGCCGCAGGACGATCTGACCTCGGCGCTCGACGGCAACTGGGTGGAAGTCGAGAAGGTTGTCGGCAAAAAGATCGCAGCCAAGGTGCAGGACGCCGGCAGCGAACTCGCCTCAACCGACGTGCACCAGGCCACGCGCGACTCGGTGCGCGCGCTGATGCTGATCCGCGCCTACCGGATGCGCGGACATTTTCACGCCAAGCTCGACCCGCTCGGCATCGAGGCGCCGCGCGATCGCGAAGAGCTCGATCCGCGCTCCTACGGCTTTACGGAAGCCGACTTCGACCGGAAGATCTTTCTCGATCACGTACTCGGTCTCGAATACGGCAGCTTGCGCGAGATCGTCGCGATTTGCGAGCGCACCTACTGCCAGACGCTCGGCGTCGAGTTCATGCACATCAGCAACGCCGCGCAGAAGTCCTGGATTCAGGAGCGCATCGAGGGGCCGGACAAGGAAATCTCGTTCACCCGCGAGGGAAGGCGCGCGATCCTCAACAAGCTGGTCGAGGCCGAAGGTTTCGAAAAATTCTGCGATGTCAAATTTACCGGTACCAAGCGCTTCGGTCTCGATGGTGCTGAATCGCTGATCCCGGCGCTCGAGCAGATCATCAAGCGTGGCGGCAATCTCGGTGTAAAGGAAATCGTCGTCGGCATGCCGCATCGCGGCCGCCTCAATGTGCTGACGCAGGTGATGGGCAAGCCGCACCGTGCGCTGTTCCACGAGTTCAAGGGCGGCTCGGCCAATCCCGACGTCGTCGAAGGCTCTGGTGACGTCAAATATCATCTCGGCGCCTCCTCGGACCGCGAGTTCGACAACAACAAGATTCATCTGTCGCTGACCGCCAACCCGTCGCATCTGGAAATCGTCGATCCCGTGGTGCTCGGCAAGGTGCGCGCCAAGCAGGATCAGCACGGCGATCCGCCGGACATGCGGATTTCGGTGCTGCCGCTGTTGATGCATGGCGACGCGGCGTTTGCGGGGCAGGGCGTGGTGGCGGAGTGCTTCGGCCTGTCGGACCTCAAGGGCTACCGCACCGGTGGCTCGCTGCACTTCATCGTCAACAACCAGATCGGCTTCACCACCTATCCGCGCTATTCGCGTTCCTCGCCCTATCCGTCCGATGTCGCGAAGATGATCGACGCGCCGATCTTTCACGTGAACGGCGACGATCCGGAAGCTGTCGTGTTCGCGGCCAAGGTCGCGATCGAATTCCGGCAGAAATTTCACAAGCCGGTCGTCATCGACATGTTCTGCTACCGTCGCCACGGTCACAACGAGGGCGACGAGCCGGCGTTCACCCAGCCGGTGATGTACAAGAAGATCGGTTCGCATCCGACCACGCTGGAAATCTATGCCAAACGGCTGATCGCTGAAGGCGTGATGACCGAAGGCGAGGTGGAGAAAACCAAGGCCGACTGGCGGGCGCGGCTCGACGCCGAACTCGAGGCGGGCACGGGCTACAAGCCCAATAAAGCCGACTGGCTCGATGGCAAGTGGGCGGGGTTCAAGTCCGCCGATCAGGAAGAGGATGCGCGCCGCGGGGTCACCGGCGTCCCTGCTGCGGTTCTGAAGGATATTGGCCGCAAGATAACCAAAGTGCCCGACGGCTTCCGTGTTCACCGCACCATCCAGCGCTTCCTCGAGAACCGCGCCAAAGCGATCGACACGGGAATCGGTATCGACTGGGCGACTGGCGAGGGGCTGGCGTTCTGCACGCTGTTGCAGGAAGGCCATCATGTGCGGCTTTCGGGACAGGATTCCGAGCGTGGCACGTTCTCGCAGCGCCACTCGGTTCTGATCGACCAGGAAGACGAGAGCCGTTACACGCCGTACAATCACCTCGGCGGCGATCAGGGCCACTACGAGGTTATCAACTCGTTGCTGTCGGAAGAAGCCGTACTCGGTTTCGAGTATGGCTACTCGCTCGCGGAGCCCAATGCGCTCGCGATGTGGGAGGCGCAGTTCGGCGACTTCGCCAATGGCGCGCAGGTGCTGTTCGACCAGTTCATTTCCTCGGGCGAGCGCAAGTGGCTGCGCATGTCCGGCCTTGTCTGCCTGCTGCCGCATGGCTACGAAGGACAGGGGCCTGAGCATTCCTCGGCGCGGCTTGAGCGCTTTTTGCAGATGTGCGCCGAAGACAACATGCAGGTGGTCTATCCGACCACGCCCGCGAACTATTTCCACGCGTTGCGGCGGCAGCTGCATCGCGAAATCCGCAAGCCGCTCATCCTGATGACGCCGAAGTCGCTGCTGCGGCACAAGCGTGCCGTCTCACGGCTCGACGAACTCGGCGAAGGAACGACCTTCCACCGTATCCTCTATGACGACGCGCAGATGCTGCCGGACGAAAAGATCAAGCTCGTTCCCGACGAGAAGATCAAACGCATCGTGCTGTGCTCGGGCAAGGTCTATTACGACCTCTACGAGGAGCGCGAGAAGCGTGGCGTGGATGACATCTACCTGATGCGCATCGAGCAGCTCTATCCGGTGCCGCTGAAGGCATTGGTCGCCGAGCTGACCCGCTTCAAGGGCGCCGAGATCGTCTGGTGTCAGGAAGAGCCGCGCAACATGGGCGCGTGGCATTTCATCGAGCCTTATCTCGAATGGGTGCTGAACCAGGTCGACGCTACCTACAAGCGCCCCCGATATGCAGGGCGTGCGGCCGCCGCGGCCACGGCGACCGGCCTGATGTCGAAACATCTGGCGCAGCTCAAGGCGTTGCTCGACGAGGCGCTGAACTAGACTTTCACGTTGTCATGCCCCGCGCAGGCGGGGCATCCAGTACGCCGCGCCGTCCGTTCTAGTTCACGATCGACACGGGTTACTGGATCGTCCGCCTTCGCGGACGACGACGGCAAAAGCGATTTGGGAAGGAATACCATGACTGAAATTCGCGTGCCCACGCTCGGCGAATCCGTAACCGAAGCCACCATCGGCCGTTGGTTCAAGAAGGCCGGCGACACCGTTGCGGTGGACGAGCCCCTGGTTGAACTGGAAACCGACAAGGTGACGATCGAGGTCCCGGCGCCATCGGCCGGTGTGCTCGGCGAAATCAGCGCCAAGGATGGTGAGACCGTCGCGGTCGGTGCGCTGCTCGGTCAGATCACGGACGGTGCGGCTGGCGCAGCTGCGAAGCCCGCCGCTGCACCGGCAAAGACCGCGCCCCCGCCGCCCCCGTCTTCTGCTGCTGCTGCTTCGGCACCCGCGGCCAAGGTGTCGCCCGCCGATGCCCCGCTCGCCCCATCGGTGCGCAAGCTCTCCACCGAGAGCGGCATCGATGCCGCGACCGTTCCCGGCTCAGGCAAGGATGGCCGCGTCACCAAGGGCGATATGCTCGCCGCGATCGAAAAGGCCGCTTCCGCCCCGACACCGGTCAACCAGCCGGCAGCCGCGGTGCAGGTTCGCGCGCCTTCGCCGGCCGACGATGCCGCGCGCGAAGAGCGCGTCAAGATGACGCGGCTGCGCCAGACCATCGCGCGGCGGCTAAAGGACGTACAGAACACGGCGGCGATGCTCACGACCTTCAACGAGGTTGACATGACCAACGTCATGGCGTTGCGCGCGCACTACAAAGACGTGTTCGAGAAGAAGCACGGCAGCAAACTTGGATTTATGGGCTTCTTCACCAAGGCCTGCGTGCAGGGGTTGAAGGATATCCCGGCCGTCAATGCCGAAATCGACGGCACCGATCTGATCTACAAGAACTATTACCACATCGGTGTCGCCGTCGGCACCGACAAGGGCCTTGTCGTGCCGGTCGTGCGCGACTGCGATCAAAAATCGATCGCGGAAATCGAAAAGAGCATCGCCGACTTTGGCCGCCGCGCCCGCGACGGCCAGCTCAAGATCGACGAGATGCAAGGCGGCACGTTCACCATCACCAATGGCGGCATCTATGGCTCGTTGATGTCGACACCGATCCTCAATGCGCCGCAGGCGGGCATCCTCGGCATGCACAAGATCCAGGAGCGGCCGATGGCGATCGGCGGCAAGGTCGAGATCCGGCCGATGATGTATCTGGCACTGTCCTACGATCACCGCGTCATCGACGGCAAGGAGGCCGTGACCTTCCTGGTGCGTGTGAAGGAGAGCCTTGAGGATCCGGCGCGGCTGGTGCTGGATCTCTGAACCATGGGCTGGCCGTGACCTCTTGCGGTTGCGCCGCTTCGGATAACCGGATTTCAATCGCAGGGGCGTTTTCTTGACCGACAAAGTTGTAGTGATCACCGGCGGCAGCCGCGGCATCGGCCGCGCCACCGCCCTTGCTGCGTCGACACGCGGCTTTCGCGTCGTCGTCGGCTATGCCAGCAACAAGACAGCAGCCGACGAGGTCGTTGGCCAGATCGAAGCCAGGAATGGCAAGGCCATCGCGGTGAAATGCGATGTCGGCAGCGAGGCGGATATCCTTGAACTGTTCAAGGCGGCGGACGCCTTCGGCACGATCGGTGCCCTCGTGAATAATGCCGGTATCGTCGGCCATTCGCTCCGGGTCGATGCGATGTCGGCCGAACGCATCCAGCGCATGATGGCGGTTAACGTCACCGGCAGCATTCTCTGCGCCCGCGAGGCGGTGAAGCGAATGTCGACCAAGCATGGCGGCACGGGCGGCGTCATCGTCAACCTGTCATCGGTCGCGGCCAAGCTCGGCGCGCCCAACACCTATGTCGATTATGCGGCTTCCAAAGGCGCGATCGATTCCTTTACCATCGGCCTCGGCTATGAGGTCGCGGGCGAAGGGATTCGCGTCGCGGCGATCCGCCCCGGCCTGATCGACACGGAAATTCATGGCTCCGGCGGCGAGCCCGACCGCGCGCACCGGCTCGCACATGTCGTGCCGATGAAACGCGTCGGCACGTCGGAAGAAATCGCCAACGCCATCGTCTGGCTGATGTCGGACGAGGCCTCTTACGTGACCAGCGCCATTCTTGACGTGTCGGGCGGGCGCTAACCTTCAACGCCATCCATTCAGCGACAGGATTCGATCATGGCTTCTTACGACGTTGTTGTTATCGGAACCGGTCCTGGCGGCTACGTGTGCGCCATCCGCGCCGCTCAGCTCGGCATGAAAGTCGCGGTGGTCGAGAAGAACGCGACGTTGGGAGGCACTTGTCTCAATGTCGGATGCATGCCTTCAAAGGCGCTCCTGTACGCCTCCGAAATGTTTGAAGAAGCCGCACATTCCTTTGCCAAGATGGGCGTTAGCGTCTCTTCGCCGAAACTCGATCTGCCCTCGATGATGAACTTCAAGCAGCAGGGCATCGACGGCAACGTCAAGGGCGTCGAGTTCTTGATGAAGAAGAACAAGATCGACGTCATCCCGGGCAAGGGAAAAATCCTCGGTACTGGCAAGATCGAGGTCACCGGCAACGACGGCAAGACGCAGATTGTCGAGACCAAGAATATCATCATCGCCACCGGCTCCGATATCGCACGCCTCAAGGGCATCGAAATCGACGAGAAGCGCATCGTATCGTCGACCGGGGCGCTGTCGCTCGACAAGGTGCCGGGCAAGCTCCTGATCATCGGTGCCGGCGTTATCGGGCTTGAACTCGGCTCGGTCTGGCACCGGCTGGGCGCGCAAGTCACTGTGGTCGAATTTCTCGACCGCATCCTGCCCGGTATGGACGGCGAGGTAGCAAAACAATTCCAGCGCATTCTCGAGAAGCAGGGTTTTACGTTCAAGCTAGGCGCCAAGGTCACCGGCGTCGACAACTCGGGCAAGACGCTGGTCGCGCAAGTGGAGCCCGCGGCCGGCGGGGCCGCTGAGAAGATTGAAGCTGACGTCGTTCTGGTTTGCATCGGCCGCGTACCGTTCACCGAAGGTCTTGGCCTGAAGGAAGCGGGCGTTGCGCTCGACAATCGGGGCCGTGTGCAGATCGATACGCATTTCGCCACCAGCCTGAAGGGCGTCTATGCGATCGGCGATGTCGTGGCCGGCCCGATGCTGGCGCACAAGGCCGAGGACGAAGGCGTCGCGGTTGCTGAAATTTTGGCCGGCCAGGCCGGCCATGTGAACTACGACGTCATTCCTGGCGTTGTGTATACAACCCCCGAGGTGTCATCCGTCGGGAAGACCGAGGAGGAGTTGAAGCAGGCCGGTGTTGCTTATGCCACGGGCAAATTCCCCTTTACGGCCAATGGCCGCTCCAAGGTCAACCAAACGACTGACGGATTCGTGAAAATTCTTGCGGATGCGAAGACCGACAGGGTGCTCGGCGTGCACATTATCGGCCGGGAAGCTGGCGAAATGATCCACGAAGCCGCTGTTTTGATGGAATTTGGCGGTTCTGCCGAGGATCTGGCGCGGACCTGCCACGCCCATCCGACCCGCTCGGAAGCGGTGAAGGAAGCCGCGCTTGCGGTTGGCAAACGTGCCATCCATATGTGATCCTGTTCCGGCGCTAGTGGAGTGGATCTGACATTCGCTGCAGACCGGGCCGTGAGCCTGGAAAGCGAATGTCAAATCCTGGGCTTCACCAGAGTCTATACTTGCTGGCGGTTCGCTGATTCTAGCTTCGCAAAAGTGCCTGCCGAGAAGGGATGCGGATGCTGGAATTGGATCGCTAGTCGGACTGGGATAGATTTATGCTACGCCGCCTTCTTCAACCGGTCTGGGTGTTGCTCGCGGTCATCTTTTTGATCGAGGCGTGGCTGTGGGATCATCTCGAGCCTGTGGTCGCCTGGTTCGTTGCGAAGATTCCACTGCAAACATTCAAGCATTGGCTGGCCGAGCGCGTCGATACGCTGTCGCCGGCGATGACGTTGATCGTCTTCGCGGTACCGGTGCTTCCGCTATTTCCGCTGAAGCTGATCGGGTTCTACCTGCTCACGCACGAATATTGGTTCAGCGCCTTCACGACGATCATCTTCGCCAAGCTGCTCGGTGTCGGCATCACCGCTTTCGTCTTCGATGTGACGCGGCCGAAATTGCTCGAGATGGGATGGTTCGAGCGGCTCTATGATTTCGTCCTGACACTGCGCGCCAAGGCCAAAGAACTTGTCGATCCGGTCAAGCGCCGCATCGTGGAAGTCATGCGCGGCAACGGCGATCGCTGGTCGTCGCGGATGCTGCGGCTGATCCAGCGCTTCCGCAAGAGCGTGCACGAAGCGCGCTAACCACCCGTCATCGTTTTCACAACGCCAGATGCAGCGCCTGCGGCGCGAATACGCCGAGTGCGGCCATCACGACGCCCGCGAGCGTCAGCAGGCCTGAAATCCAGGCGAGCGCAATGATGCCGGTAATAATAGTCGCGGATGCCAGCACGATCGAGATCTGGAATGCTGCCGACGCCAATTCGAAGTGATGATATTTCGCGGTCGCCAGATTGCGTTCTTCTTCGGCGCGCTTGGCGCGTGCGGCTAGCTGTTCGGTGCCTTCGCCGGTTTCAGGTTCGGAGCGGTAGCGCGCGGCGGTCTTCTGCCAGTCTTCGATCTGCTTCTGCACCGCGGCTTTCGTGGCGTCGTCGCTTGGGGTCGCAAGCTTGGCCTGCTCGGCCGCGGCCTGCACCGTGGTGCGACGAATGCTTTTCGCCTGGAAGAACGCCCATAGGTTGGACGCCTCGACATTCTTGGCGATCGATTCGGTCTGCGCCCCCTTGCCGAGCGTCTCCGAGAGCGCAAGGCACAGCGCGATTACCGCGATCAGGAGCGCGATCTTCTTGTTCTCGCCCGAGGCATGCTCGGCGTGTTCTGCATGCTCCATGCTTTCATGCGCGCTCATGATTCTTCTCCCCCAATCAAATGATGACGACGATGGACGATCAGATTGGTGAACGCAAGGGCGCGATCGGGAACGATGTTGGTGGTATCGCCCGAAATTGGCCGGCTTCTACGCGCGCGGATGCGCGCTTTTGTAGACTTCGAGAAGGCGCTCGCTGTCGATCCCGGTGTAAATCTGGGTGGTCGAGAGCGAGGCGTGGCCGAGCAGTTCCTGGATCGCACGCAGATCGCCGCCGCGCGACAATAAGTGGGTTGCGAAAGAATGCCGCAGCGCGTGTGGCGTCGCGCTGTCAGGCAGTCCCAAGGCGCCGCGCAGTCGCGCCATGGTCAACTGAATGATGCGGGGCAGTAACGGTCCGCCGCGGGCGCCGACGAACATCGGACCTTCCGGGGGCAACGGATACGGACACATCGCCGCATAATCCTGAATCAGTGTCAGGACGTTTTGCAGGACCGGCACCATCCGCGTCTTGTTGCCTTTGCCGGTGACGATCAGGATGTCGCCTTCACCGGGCAAGGGCACGTCGCGGCGCTTCAGTCCGAGAGCTTCGGAAATGCGCAAGCCCGAACCATAGAGCAGCGCCATCACGGCCGCATCGCGCGCCCAAATCCAGGGCTCGCGATTTTCGCCGGCGCGTTCATCGGCATCGGCAAGACGTTTGGCCGCCGCCACGGCCACGGGTTTCGGCAGGCTTTTGCCAACTTTTGGGGCGCGGATCGCGGACAATGCGCCGACTTTACCGCGGCCCTCACGTTCGAGGAACCGTCCGAACGAACGAAGTCCCGCCAGCGCGCGCATCAGCGACCGGCTTGCGATTTCGTCCGAGCGCCGTTTGGCCATGAAGGCCCTGATATCGGTTGCTTCGAGTGCGGCAAAGCGCTTAAGCGTCACGCGCGCTTCCCAGTGCTCGGCCAGGAATTCGAGGAACTGGCGCAGGTCGCGCGCATAGGCCTCCGATGTCTTGGGCGACAAACGCCGCTCGGCGCGCAAAAAGGCCAACCAACGCGCCATCTCCAGCGCGATCAATTCGTCGGCGCAGTCAAGCTCGATCGGTTGTAAGGCGGCGGCTTGCTTTGCCATATCTACTTTTGGTGTGATGATTCCTTATGATTATATCGCACCGTCCTGGTTTACCCTTCGCTAACTTTGCCGGAATCAGAGCTCTAGATGGACCACACGCCGCGCGCTTCCCCATCGCCCGCATCGTTGACCGGGATCGTCGATGTGCTGGTGCCTGTCGCGCTCGACCGCGCCTATTCTTATCGTGTGCCGCGGGGCCTCGACCTCAAGGTGGGAGACGTGGTCTGCGTTCCGCTTGGGCCGCGCGAGGTGGTTGGCGTGGTATGGGCCGAGAACGCCAAGCCCGATCCGCGCCTGCACAACCGGCTGAAGGATGTCAGTGAGAAGCTCGACGTGCCGGCGCTCAAGCCGGAGTTGCGCGCGCTTGTCGACTGGGTTGCCAATTACACGCTATCGGCGCGCGGCATGGTGATGCGGATGTGCCTGCGCATGGGCGAGGATCTCGGACCGGAGCGGGTGCGCACGGGCGTGCGTCTGGTGGGGCCGCCGCCGCAGCGCATGACGCCGGCGCGGCGCCGATTGATCGAATTGTTGTCCGATGGCCTTTTGCACGGCAAGTCGGAGGCGGCCAAGGAGGCCGGCGTCAGCGCCGGCGTTATCGATGGACTTGTCGACGAAGGCACGCTCACCGTGGAGGCGATGCCGCGTCCGCTTGCGCCACCCACGCCGGATCCATCTTACGCCGTGCCGGAATTTTCCCGCCAGCAGCGTACCGCAGTGGACGGCATGCGCGCGCTTGCAGCCAACGGCACGTTCCACGTGGCGCTGCTCGACGGCGTCACCGGCTCCGGCAAGACCGAGGTCTATTTCGAAGCGGTCGCGGAAACCATTCGGCGCGGCAAGCAATCGCTGATCCTGATGCCGGAAATCGCGCTGACCGGCCAGTTCCTGGACCGCTTTTCGCGGCGCTTTGGCGTGCGCCCGTTGGAATGGCATTCCGAACTGACCCCACGCACGCGGCAGCGCAACTGGGCGGCGATTGCAAGCGGCGAAGCGCCGGTCGTGGTCGGTGCGCGCTCGGCGCTGTTCATGCCGTATGCGGATCTCGGCCTTGTTGTCGTCGATGAGGAGCACGACCAGGCCTACAAGCAGGATGAAGGTACGCATTATCACGCGCGTGACATGGCCGTGGTGCGTGCGCACATCGCCAAAATCCCGGTCGTGCTGGCATCGGCCACGCCGTCGGTGGAAACCGAGGTCAATGCGCGCAAGGGCCGCTATCAGCGCATCGCGCTGCCCTCGCGGTTCGGCGGCCAGCACATGCCGCATATCGAGGCGATTGACCTCCGGCGCGAGGCTCCGCCGCGCGGCCGTTTCATCTCGCCACGTCTGGCCGAGCAGATTCGTATCGCGATCGAACGGCGCGAGCAGGCGCTGTTGTTTCTGAACCGGCGCGGCTATGCCCCGCTGACCCTGTGCCGTGCTTGCGGACATCGCTTTGCCTGCACCATCTGCGATGCGTGGCTGGTCGATCATCGCTTTCGCCAACGGCTTGTTTGTCACCACTGCGGTTTCTCGATGGCGCGCCCGCATGCTTGCCCGCATTGCGCGGCAGAGGAATCGCTGGTTGCGGTCGGTCCCGGCGTCGAACGCTTACAGGAGGAAGCGGCCGAGCTTTTTCCGGATGCCCGGACCATCGTGCTGTCGAGCGATCTCATCACCTCGATCGAGACGATGCGCAGCGAGTTGAACGAAATCGCCGAAGGCCGCGTCGACATCATCATCGGTACGCAGCTTGTGGCCAAGGGCCATCATTTCCCGCGGCTCAATTTGGTCGGCGTGGTGGACGCCGATCTGGGTTTGAGCAACGGCGATCCACGCGCCGCCGAGCGCACCTGGCAATTGCTCAATCAGGTGATCGGCCGCGCCGGGCGCGACAAGGGCCGTGGCGTCGGCTATCTGCAAACGCATCAGCCCGAACACCCCGTGATGAAGGCGCTCGTGGCCTGTGACCGCGAAGCGTTCTATGCCAGCGAAATCGAGATGCGCGAGAAAAGCGGCTATCCGCCGTTCGGACGGCTGGCGGGTCTGATCGTCTCCGCCGGCGATCGTCCCACGGCGGAAGGTTTTGCGCGCAAGCTTGCCGCGACGGCGCCGATCGACGAACGGATCAAGGTGCTCGGGCCCGCCGAGGCGCCGCTTGCGGTCATCAAGGGACGCTATCGTTTCCGTCTTCTGGTGAAGTCGCAACGCAACGTCGACGTGTCGGAATACTTGCGCGAATGGCTGGCGGCGGCTCCGAAGACCAAGGGCAACCTCAAGCTCGAGGTTGACGTCGATCCGCAGAGCTTCTTGTGATGCGTATCAAAAACAAAGCCCGCCGTCGGTCACGACGGCGGGCTTTGAAGACTGCGCTTGAAACCCGTGTGAGTTACATGACCTCGGCGACGACGCGGCCGACGCCGGCGCCGGTCAAACCGATGGCACGGGCAGCGCCCGTAGACAGGTCGAGGACCCGGCCGCGAACGAACGGGCCGCGGTCGTTGATGGTCACGACGACCGTACGGCTGCCATGGGTCACGCGAAGCTTGGTGCCGAACGGCAGGGTCCGGTGAGCCGCGGTCATGGCTTCCTGGTTGAAACGCTGACCCGAGGCCGTCTTGCTGCCCAACTCATTGCCGTAGAACGAGGCCATGCCCGAGAAACTCCGGCCGCCGCCTGAGTTCGAGCCAAACGACGCGTTGGCGTCGCGCCAGGAGCTGTCGGCCCGGGCGGCATGATGGGCATCGTGGTGGTGATGATGGTGGTGGTGGTGGTGCCGATAGGGCCGGGCCGAGGCCTCGGATACGCTACCGCCGGTAAAAGCAGCTGCGGCAAAAAGGATGAGTGCCATACGCGACTGGGTAACTTTTCCCAATGCCTGCTTGCTGAGTCTTAGCATATATCAGTCCCTCAACTAGTAATGCCACATTCGTGGCACGTGGAACCCCCGCTCCATCTGAACGGGTGCCGTTTGATTGCTCAATGAGGCGTAAAAGCGGCAGTACAGTCGGTTTGTCTCAACGTGAAACATCTTGTGACGGGGAACAGACATCACCAGATATTCCGTAAGCTTGAATTTTAACGATCAACTATTCCAAGATATACTGTAATTATCCTTTTTATTACTGGTCACTAAAGTTGTCGCTAGGGCCGAGTAGATTTCGTTAAGTAATGCGAAATGGGAATGGCTGGGAACCATTCAGCGTTCCTCCCGCTCAGCGCATACGGCCATGCACCCAGCAGTGGAACGATTTCGTGGATGGGAAATAGGTTTCTGAATACCGTTAACGGATCCGGCGAACCGCCGGACGATTTGCCGCCAAATCGCTGCGACAAGGCGGCGCCGTAGAGCGGCCGTCATGTTGCACCTGCTGTCTTGCTATGTTAGCAAAGCCGCGATTTTAACGATTTCGGCACGCTGTGCCGGTCGAAAATCGAAGTCCCGCTTGAACTCCAAGGGCTTAAATCGCTAGGCGCCGCATTTTTGGCGACGGTTTTTCCCTTGCGAGTTTGACAGCAAATAAAGAGCGCGCTTGTGGCTGAGAATCCGTCTGTTTCGGGAGTGTCCGGTCGTTACGCAACGGCCCTGTTCGAACTAGCGCGCGATGAACGATCGATTGATTTAGTGAAGGCCGACCTCGATCAATTCGAGGCGATGCTGACAGACAGCGCCGATCTGAAACGTCTCGTTCGCAGTCCGGTTTTTTCTTCCGATACGCAGGCCAAAGCGCTGTCGGCGGTACTCGACAAGGCTGGTATTTCCGGCATTTCCGCCAACTTCCTGAAAGTCCTTACCGCCAACCGGCGGCTGTTCGCGGTTGATCAGGTGATCCGTGCGTTCGGCGCACTGGTCGCCAAGTTCAAGGGCGAGGCCACCGCCGATGTCACGGTGGCCGAAAAGCTCAGCGACAAAAATCTCGACGCCCTCAAGACCGCGCTGAAATCAGTGACGGGCAAGGACGTCGCGCTCAACGTGAATGTCGATCCGTCGATCATCGGCGGCCTTGTTGTCAAACTCGGCAGCCGTATGGTCGATAGTTCGCTTCGCACCAAACTCAATTCGATTAAGCACGCGATGAAAGAGGCAGGCTGATGGACATCCGCGCCGCGGAAATTTCCGCGATCCTCAAGGACCAGATCAAGAATTTCGGGCAGGAAGCCGAGGTTTCCGAAGTCGGACAGGTGTTGTCCGTCGGTGACGGCATCGCCCGCGTTTTCGGTCTCGACAACGTCCAGGCCGGCGAAATGGTCGAGTTCGAGAACGGTACGCGGGGTATGGCGCTGAACCTCGAAACCGACAACGTCGGTATCGTGATTTTCGGTGCCGACCGCGAGATCAAGGAAGGTCAAACGGTCAAGCGCACCCGCGCCATCGTCGATACACCGGTTGGCAAGGGTCTGCTCGGCCGCGTCGTCGATGCGCTCGGCAATCCGATCGACGGCAAGGGACCGATCAAGGCCGACAAGCGCATGCGAGTCGACGTCAAGGCGCCCGGCATCATTCCGCGTAAATCGGTCAGCGAGCCGATGGCGACGGGTCTCAAGGCCATCGACGCGTTGATCCCGGTCGGCCGCGGCCAGCGCGAGCTAATCATCGGCGACCGTCAGACCGGCAAGACCGCGATCGCGCTCGATACCATCCTCAATCAGAAGCCGCTGAACGCCCAGCCGGACGAGAACATCAAGCTCTATTGCGTCTACGTCGCAATCGGGCAGAAGCGCTCTACCGTCGCGCAGTTCGTGAAGGTGCTCGAAGAGCAAGGCGCACTGGAGTATTCGATCGTGGTCGCGGCCACCGCGTCCGATCCGGCCCCGATGCAGTACATCGCGCCGTTCACGGGCTGCACCATGGGCGAGTATTTCCGCGACAACGGAATGCACGCGGTCATCATCTACGACGACTTGTCCAAGCAGGCCGTCGCTTACCGCCAGATGTCGCTGCTGCTGCGCCGCCCTCCGGGCCGCGAAGCCTATCCCGGCGACGTGTTCTATCTGCATTCGCGCCTGCTCGAGCGCGCCGCCAAGCTCAACAAGGACCAGGGTTCGGGATCGCTCACCGCTCTGCCGGTGATCGAAACCCAGGCCAACGACGTCTCGGCCTACATTCCGACCAACGTCATTTCGATTACCGACGGGCAGATCTTCCTCGAAACCGACCTGTTCTTCCAGGGCATCCGGCCAGCGGTGAACGTCGGTCTGTCGGTGTCGCGCGTCGGATCGTCGGCGCAGACCAAGGCGATGAAAAAGGTCGCCGGCAAGATCAAGGGTGAACTGGCGCAATACCGCGAAATGGCGGCGTTCGCGCAGTTCGGTTCCGATCTCGACGCGTCGACCCAGCGCCTGCTCAACCGTGGTTCGCGCCTGACCGAGCTCCTCAAGCAGCCGCAGTTCTCGCCGCTGAAGATGGAAGAGCAGGTCTGTGTGATCTGGGCCGGCACCAACGGCTATCTCGACAAGCTTCCGCTCAACAAGGTGCGCGCCTTCGAGGACGGGTTGTTGTCCGTGCTGCGTGGCAAGAACGTCGAGATTCTCAACGCCATCCGTGACAGCCGCGATCTTACCGACGATACCGCGGGCAAGCTGAAAAGCGTGGTCGAATCCTTCGCAAAGACGTTTGCATAATCAGCCGTCATCCACGTCTTCGGCGTGGTGGGAAATTCAAGACGCGGATGCCCGGCGCGAGGCCGGGCATGACGAAACGACAGGCTAGCGGCCGGATGCGTATCGGGTCGCCGGGGTGAACTGAGAATGGCTTCACTAAAGGACATGCGGGTCCGCATCGCCTCGACCAAGGCGACGCAGAAGATCACCAAGGCGATGCAGATGGTCGCGGCATCGAAGCTGCGCCGGGCACAAAGCGCCGCCGAGGCCGCGCGGCCTTACGCCGAGAAGATGGATGCGGTGATCTCGGGTATTGCGGCTGCGGCGGCAAACTCGCCGGGTGCGCCCACGCTTCTTGCCGGGACCGGCAAGGATCAGGTGCATCTCCTGTTGGTGTGTACCGGCGAGCGCGGTCTTTCCGGCGCCTTCAACTCGTCGATCGTGCGCCTGGCGCGGGAGCACGCGTTGAAGCTGCTTGCCGAGGGCAAAGAGGTCAAGTTCTTCTGCGTGGGCCGCAAGGGTCTCGAGCAGCTTCGCCGCACATTCGAAAAGCAGATCGTTGAAAGCGTCGAATTGCGCTCGGTTCGCCAGCTTGGCTTCGTCAACGCCGAAGACGTCGCCAAAAAGGTCATTGCACGCTTCAATGACGGCGAGTTCGACGTCTGCACGCTGTTCTATTCGCGCTTCCGCTCGGTGATCGCGCAGATACCGACCGCGCAGCAGATCATCCCGCTGGTCGTGGAAGCGTCCGCGGCGAATGCCGCGCCTGCGGTTTCCTACGAATATGAGCCGGAGGAAGACGAGATTCTGCCCCGGCTTCTGCCGCGCAACATTGCGGTGCAGATTTTCCGCGCGCTGCTGGAGAACAACGCCTCGTTCTATGGCGCCCAGATGAGCGCGATGGACAATGCGACCCGCAATGCCGGCGACATGATCCGCAAGCAGACATTGATCTACAACCGCACCCGTCAGGCCATGATCACCAAGGAGTTGATTGAAATCATCTCCGGCGCCGAGGCGATGTAACGGCGACACGCACGATCGGACTAACGGCTGTCCAGAGATACGAATTCGAAGGAGATAGTTTTATGGCTACACCTGCCAACCAGACCGGACGCATCACGCAGGTCATCGGCGCCGTCGTCGACGTGCAGTTCGAAGGACATCTGCCTGCCATTCTGAACGCGATCGAAACCAAGAACGGCGGTAACCGCCTGGTGCTCGAAGTCGCGCAGCATCTCGGCGAATCCACGGTGCGCACGATCGCGATGGACACCACCGAAGGTCTGGTCCGCGGCCAGGAAGTTAGAGATACCGGCAACCCGATCATGGTGCCGGTTGGCGCCGGGACGCTGGGGCGCATCATCAACGTCATCGGCGAGCCGATCGATGAAGCCGGTCCCGTGGAATCGGAGGGTTTGCGCGCCATTCACCAGGAAGCGCCGCTCTATACCGATCAGTCCACGGAAGCCGAGATTCTCGTCACCGGCATCAAGGTGGTGGACCTGCTCGCGCCTTACGCCAAGGGCGGCAAGATCGGCCTGTTCGGCGGTGCCGGCGTCGGCAAGACCGTGCTGATTCAGGAACTGATCAACAACGTTGCCAAGGCACACGGCGGTTACTCCGTGTTCGCCGGCGTTGGCGAACGGACCCGCGAAGGCAATGACCTCTATCACGAGTTCATCGAATCGAAGGTCAACGCGGACCCGCACCATCCCGATCCCAGCGTGAAGTCGAAATGCGCGCTGGTGTTCGGCCAGATGAACGAACCGCCGGGCGCGCGCGCTCGCGTGGGCCTCACGGGCTTGACCGTCGCCGAGCATTTCCGCGACCAGGGCCAGGACGTGCTGTTCTTTGTCGATAACATCTTCCGCTTTACCCAGGCAGGCTCCGAAGTGTCGGCGCTGCTCGGCCGTATTCCGAGCGCCGTGGGCTATCAGCCGACGCTCGCGACCGACATGGGCGCGCTGCAGGAACGCATCACCACGACGCACAAGGGATCGATTACTTCGGTGCAGGCGATCTACGTGCCGGCCGACGACTTGACCGACCCGGCGCCCGCGACTTCGTTCGCCCATTTGGATGCGACCACGGTGTTGAACCGCGCGATCTCGGAAAAGGGCATCTACCCGGCAGTCGACCCGCTCGACTCGACCTCGCGCATGCTTTCTCCGCTGGTCGTCGGCGAGGAGCACTACAACACCGCGCGCATGGTGCAGCAGGTACTGCAGAAATATAAATCGCTGCAGGACATCATCGCCATTCTCGGCATGGACGAATTGTCGGAAGAGGACAAGATCACGGTCGCGCGCGCCCGCAAGGTCGAGCGATTCCTGTCGCAGCCCTTCCACGTTGCCGAAGTCTTCACCGGCTCGCCCGGCAAGTTCGTCGATCTCGCCGACACCATCAAGGGCTTCCGCGATCTCTGCGAAGGCAAATACGATCACCTGCCCGAAGCTGCCTTCTACATGGTCGGCACCATCGAAGAGGCGGTCGAAAAGGGCAAGAAGCTCGCTGCCGAAGCGGCGTAAGAAAGCAAACTCCCTCTTCCGCTTGCGGAGGAGGGCCGGGGAGGGGGCGCTTGCGTCGTCTCTTCGGATGTAACCCCCACCCGACCGGCATTGCCGGTCGACCTCGCCCGCGAACGGGAGAGGTCAAGCAGGCAGAGCAGCCATGGCTACTTTTCACTTCGATCTCGTCTCGCCCGAAAAGATGGCGTTCTCCGGTGAAGTCGATCAGGTCGATATCCCGGGCGTCGAGGGCGATTTTGGCGTGCTGGCTGGTCATGCACCGGTCATAGCTGCGATCCGGCCGGGTATCCTGACGGTGATGTCGGGCGGGTCGAAGCAAAAGATCATCGTGCTCGGTGGTCTGGCCGAGGTTTCGGACAAGGGACTGACGGTGCTTGCTGACGTCGCTACCTCGATCGACGAACTCGATCGGACGCAGTTTGCAGAGACGATTTCCGACATGGAAACCAAGCTCGCCGAAAAGGAAGGTTCTGAGCTCGATCATGCGATCGAGAATCTCGACCACTTCAAGAGCATCCAGCACGAGCTCAACACGACGGCGATGCACTAACGCGGATCGCAGCACGCGCGCTATGCCGGCCTGATCCGCGGCTCCGCAAAGTCGGCAAATTGTCGCGCGACCGCGAGATAGACATCGCGGCGGAACGGCACCACGAGATCAGCGACACCATCGAGGCGTTCCCAGCGCCATTGATCGAACTCCGGCGGCTGATCGTTGCGTGACGCCAGCGGATCGATTTCCTGATCGGTTCCCGTAAAGCGCAACGCGAACCATTTTTGCCGCTGGCCGCGAAATTGCGCGAGCCGGTGCGATGCAGGGCCAAAATAGGGCGGAAATTCGTAAGTGAGCCAGTCGGTCTCGCCAAGATAGTCGGCGCTTTTAATGCCGGTCTCTTCCCAGAGTTCACGTTTCACCGCCTCGCGCGGATCTTCCTGCGCGTCGATGCCGCCTTGCGGCATCTGCCATTCGTGGCCTGGAAGAACAATCTCGGGGCCATCGTCCTTGAATCGCCGTCCGATCAAAACAAGGCCGGCTGCGTTGAAGAGGGCGATGCCGACATTGGGACGATAAGGCTTTTGCATGAAAGGGTTCGGCTCGCGGAACTAGCGGTCCAATTCCAGCATTCGCATTCGTTCTCTACAGCCGCTTTTGCGAACGTTGGAATTAGAAGACCACCAGCGAATAGAAGTTTCCCGTAAAGTTTTGGATTCGACGCTCGCTTCTCGACTAGCCGCCCGCGAGCTTGGCGAATTCCTTGACCACGCGTTCGTAGACCGGGCGCTTGAACGGGACGATCAGATCGGGGAGGTTCTTCATCGGCTCCCACCGCCATCCCACGAACTCGGCCTTGTGACCGCCGGGGCTTGCGACATTGATCTCGTCATCCTTGCCGGTGAAGCGTACGGCGTACCATTTCTGCCGCTGACCGCGGTAGCGGCCCTTCCAGGCGCGGCCGGCAATGGTGCGTGGAATGTCGTAGACCAGCCAATCCGCAACTTCGGCAAGCTTCTCGACCGAGCGCACGTTGGTTTCCTCAAACAGCTCGCGCTTGGCGGCTGCCCAGGTGTCTTCGCCCGGATCGACGCCGCCTTGCGGCATCTGCCAGATATGGGATTCGTCGACATGCTCGATGCCGCCGGCGCGCCGGCCGATGAAGACCAGCCCGGCTGTGTTGATCAGCATCATGCCGACACAGGTTCGATAGGGCAGATCCTCGTAACGCGCCATTCCGTCCAAGCCTCTTGCCCAGCCACGAATGCCAGAGCTCTGAAATTAGCTTAGCTTGATTTTGATTTCAGCATCGCGGTTGTCAATGGCACGAGCAAAAGGCCATGGCTGTCAAGCGTCCGGGTCCAGGCGTTGATCCGCTCGATCGAGATCGGCAGCGCCGATGCGACGCCCACCGCAATTCCGCGCTCCTTGGCCAATCCCTCGAGTTTGGCCAAGGCGCGGTCGATTTCACCGGCGGATGGCACCGCGTCGATCGTGATGTCGGCCTTGGCGAAGGGAACCAATTGTGTCGCTGCCAACGAGGGGGCAACACTTCGCGCCAAGCCGTCGTCGAAAAGCCCGAGGCCGCGCTTGGCGGCTTCCCGCACGATCGGCGCCATCGCGGTCTCGGTCGCCACAAAACGGGCACCCATGAAATTGGCAATTCCGGCATAGCCCTGGAACCGGCTGAGATGCCAAACCAGACGATCGATATTCTGTTCGGGAGCAAGCGAGGTCAGCAGGGTCTGCGGCCCCGGATCGTTGTCGGGATAATCGTAGGGCTCCATCGGAATTTGCAGCAGAATCTCGTGATGCTGCGCGCGGGCCCGCTCGACCAGCTTGCCGGGGTCCGACCCGTAAGGCGTGAACGCCAGCGTCACAGCGGCCGGCAATTTCAGGATGGCATCGACCGTCTTGGCCGCACCCACGCCGAGGCCGCCGACGACGATGGCCACGATCGGCATCCTCGCCGCTTTGGCCCGGTCGACCTCGCCGGCATAGGCGGTAAAGGGCTTCAGTCCGTCAGAGATCGTCGGGATCATGCCGTAGCGGGACTTTTCCAAAAGCCGGGGATCGATCCCGGACATCACGGCGGGCGCTCCGCTCGCATCCTTGTCAGGGGCCTCGCTACCGCCGATCGCCACGTCGTGGCGTGCGCCGCTGGAACCGTCGATGATCGTCACCGTTCGCTGATCGGAAGCCGGGCCGGCGTTCGAATGCCCCGGGGGCTCTCCGCCATGCGACATCGTTGCGGGCTTCTCGGCCGCCGGCTCGCTGGACTTCGCAGCGGGTTTGTCCGTGCCTTCCAGCGGCACGATTGCGATCCGGGTTAACGGCTCGCCGCCAAGCGGCTCATCGTGGAAGAGTGCGTAGCCGGCGAATGCCAGCAGAAACAGGCCGAGCAGGGCCGCTAAAGCCTGCATCCCGCTGAAAGGCAGCCGAAAACGGCGCTTGCCATGCGCAGTTTCCCGTCCAAGCGGGGCGCTCAGCTCGTCGGCCGCCTCTACCATCAATCTCCCCGAATCAACCTAGATAAAGATAACACGGCCACGCGCGGCTACGGCAGGTGGAACCGGTTCTCGAAGGGCCCGCCTGATTCGAGGTCCGTCGACGGCGCCCTTTTTACCGATGCAGACCGGCGGCAAACAAAAAGGGCGGCCGAAACGGCCGCCCTTGATGAAAAGATCAGCGCTTAGCCGATTAGTTGGCTTCCTTGTTGGAAGGTTGCCGCTCGACCGAGGCCTTGTCGGTGGCCTTGTCATCGGTTGCCGGCGCGCTGGCATTGACCTTCACGCCATGCAGCAGGTCGTCGGCCATCTTCAGCGCCTTGTCGTTCTTGGGATCCGGCGGCACGTAAGACTGCGAACCGGTCTTCTCGTCGCTACCGTTGGTCAGGTGACCGCGGAGCGAAGCTTCACCCTTGGTATCGGTCCGGGATTTCAGCTCATCCGGCACATCCTGCAACACCTCGATGTCGGGGACGATGCCCTTGGCCTGGATCGATCTGCCGGCGGGCGTGTAATAGCGGGCTGTGGTGAGCCGCAGCGCACCGTTGCCGGCGCCGAGCGGGATGATGGTCTGCACCGAGCCCTTGCCGAACGAACGGGTGCCAATCAGCGTCGCACGCTTGTGGTCCTGCAATGCGCCCGCAACGATCTCGGAGGCCGACGCAGACCCGCCATTGATGAGGACGATCACCTGCTTGCCTTTGGTGAGATCGCCGGGACGCGCCGAGCGGCGTTGGGTTTCCTCGGCGTTGCGTCCGCGGGTGGAGACGATTTCGCCACGCTCGAGGAACGCATCGGAGACGGTGACGGCTTCTTCCAGAAGACCTCCGGGATTGTTGCGCAGGTCGATAACATAGCCCTTCAACTTGTCACCGATCTGGCTCTGAAGGTTTGCGATTTCCTTCTTCAGGCCTTCGGTGGTCTGTTCGTTGAACGTGGTGATGCGGATATAGGCGATATCGTCATCTTCCACGCGCGCCCGTACCGAGCGGACGCGGATATTGTCGCGCAGCAGCGTAATATCGAGCGGATTGTCCACGCCCTTGCGAACGACCTTCAGCCGAATCTTGGTGTTGACGGGGCCGCGCATCTTCTCAACCGCCTGGTTGAGCGTCAGCCCCTGGACCTGCTCGTCGTCAAGCATGGTGATGATGTCGTTGGCGAGGATGCCGGCCTTGGAGGCCGGCGTGTCGTCGATCGGGGACACCACCTTGATCAGGCCGTCCTCCATGGTGACTTCGATGCCCAGCCCGCCAAATTCGCCACGGGTCTGCACCTGCATGTCGCGGAAGCTCTTGGCATCCATGTAACTGGAATGCGGATCGAGCCCGCTCAACATGCCGCTGATCGCGGATTCGACGAGCTTGCTGTCGTCCGGTTTCTCGACATAGTCGCTGCGCACCCGTTCGAACACGTCGCCGAACAGGTTGAGCTGGCGATAGGTGTCCGACGTCGCAGCGCGAGCCATCGATCCCATCATCACCGCGCGCGGCTGGATCACGAAGAGCGTCAATGCCGCGCCAGTGGCGGCGCTAAGAAGAATGAGAGAAGTCTTGCGCATCATCCGCGAACCTTTTCGCCTTCATTTGCGGCCCACCATGGGCCTGGATCAATGGGAGTGCCGTCCTTACGGAACTCGATATAGAGCACGGGTTGGCTGGCACTGGTTGCCAGTATCGAAGCGACCTGGGAGGTTGTCCCCATGGTCGCAACCGGCTCCCCCGTAAGAACAAACTGTCCGATGTTTACCGAAATACGCCCCATCCCGGCGATCAGGACATGATACCCGCCCCCGGCATTGAGGATCAAGAGTTGTCCGTAGCTGCGAAACGGGCCGGCGTAAACGACCCAGCCGTCACACGGGGTTGTGACCTGTGCGCCGGCTCGACTTGCCAAAGAAATGCCTTTTTCTACGCCACCTGCGCCATCGGAACCGCCAAAGTCTCGTATTTTCACGCCGTTGACCGGCAAAGCGAGCAATCCCTTGGCGGAAGCAAAAGCGATCGCCGGACTTAACCGTGACGGGTTTTTCAGGCCGCTCACGTTAGGCTTACCGTCGGCCGTGCTGGGCGCTCCCTGCAAAGTAGCCGTGGCGGCAGCTTTCGCCGCGCTTTTGACGTCCTGTTCCATCTTGCCGATCAAGCCTTGAAGGCTGTCGACTTGTTTTGAGAGCGCAATGGCGCGTGCGCCTTCCGTCTCCAGGTCCCTCTCGATCCCGCTTTGTTTGCGCTGACGCTCATCGACCAGGGCCGCAAGCCGGGTCTGGTCGTCGCTCAAACGGTCGCGGTCGGCGGCCATGCGGTCGCGCTCGGCGCCGATCGCCTGGCGCAGGGCCACGAGTTCGCCGAGGTCCTTGGAGAGGACTTCGGCGCGGGCGCGCAATTCAGGCACAACCGATCCGAGCAGAATCGCGGTTCGCAGCGATTTCAACGCGTCTTCGGGCCTGACCAGCAAGGCCGGCGGTGTCCGGCGTCCGGCGCGCTGCAACGCCGCCAGCACTTCCACGACCTCGGCGCGACGCGAATCGAGCGAGCTTCTGATCTGCTGCTCGCGGGCGTCGAGCGGGCGAAGCCTCGTTTCCGTATCCGAGATTTTCGTCTCGATGGCTCGAACCTGGGCAGCGGCATCGATCAACAGCCCATTGAGCTTGCTGCGATCCTGACCGACCGCCGCAATCTCGGCCTTGAGTTGCTGCTGCAATTCAGCCGAACTCTTTTGCTGGGCGCGTGTCGCCTCCAGTTCCTGTTCGCGCTGCCTGATCGCATCCGGCAGGTTACTTGCCAGCGGCGTGGGAGCGGCGGCGACCTGCGCCGATGCAGGGAAACCGGCTGAGGCGAGACTGGCGGAAACGACGATCGCCGAAAGGCGGATCAAGCTGAGCGCGTCGCGGCGAGCCGCGCCGTGAGGTTGAGGATTGTGACGTGCCGGTTGCATCAATCCAGCTGTGCCTTGCGCGAGCGCGCGTTTATGCGCGGTGGTAGGGGTGACCTGCCAGGATGGTGGCCGCACGGTAGACCTGTTCGAGAAGCATGACGCGCACCATTTGATGCGGCCACGTCGCGGAGCCGAACGCCATCCTCATCTGTGCCATGCGCCGCAATTCGGGCGAAAGTCCGTCCGCGCCGCCGATTGAAAAAATAGTATTGGCGATCTGGTTGTCACGCCAGCTGGCGAGTTTCCGGGCAAATGTACCGCTGTCGACGTTGTCGCCGCGCTCGTCGAGCGCGACCAGCGCGGATTTAGGCGGAATCGCTGCCGAAATCGCCGCTGCCTCCTCTGCGATCCGGGTGCTTGCATCGCGCGCTCGGCTCTCGGCCAATTCGCAAATCTCAAGCCCGCGAAATCCAAGCTTGCGGCCGATGTCGTCGAACCGCTCGCGATAGCGCTCCGCAAGTTCCCGCTCCGGCCCCTGCTTGAGCCGCCCGATGGCGATAACGAGAAGACGCATGATCAGGCCAGGCTGCTGCGGTTTCGGATCGGTGCGGGGAATTCGAAGTTGCTATCGGCTTCCTGGCCGAGACCGCGAAGTTGATATTCACCGTCCTCCGGGACGGGGTCCCAGGAAGCAAGTGCCGGACTCCAAACCGCTCGACCGACCCGAAGGCTAGACCGCCTTCGCCGGACCCTGCGTCCACAACCTTTCGAGGTTGTAGAACTCGCGGACCTCGGGCCTGAAGATGTGGACGATCACGTCCCCGGAATCGATCAGCACCCAATCGCAATTGGGCATGCCTTCGACGTGGGGACTTTTGATTCCACTCTCTTTAAGACCTTTGGCGACGTTTTCCGCGATCGCACCGACGTGCCGGTTTACTCGTCCGGTGGTGACGATCATGTAGTCGGAAAATGCCGATTTGCCGCGAAGGTCGATGGTGACCGTTTCTTCCGCCTTCATGTCGTCGAGGCGGGAGAGGATCATGTTCAGCGTCTTGTCGGCGTCTGGTTGCGCCTTCAAGGCCGCAGCTTGGGTCGATGTTTTACGCGCGGGTTTGGGTGCCTTGGGTAAAACAGACTTGGACAATACAGACGTGGCCAGGGACCATTCCTTTCACTGTATCGCGAACACCCGAATCCTTCGGACGTCCGCCCTTATTCTATGCATGTGGGGTTAATGGTTTCAATATCCAGTGTACCGTTCTGACAGACATAAGCGGATGTCGAATCCGTCGCACTGGCACCCCACGGTTTCCGAAATTCGAGAGTTTCGTTCCGGCCATTCCCGACATGAATTTCGTAAAAATGCAAGGCGGCCGGTATCTTGATGCTTGCGAGGTTCGCGTCCGACCTCAAACTGTCCTCCAGCTACCGTCATGGTTCCGCAGGCCGGTCGATGACAGGTTCAGTTTCAGGCCGGTGAGAAAGACCCACGCCGGCGTGTGCTGTTCGGCCAGGCTTGCCGCCTGATTTTCCGGAAGACGGTAGCGCGCCAGAGCCTGCGCGGTCGGCGAAGCCAGCGCACGAAAGCTCTCGGGCGGACGGTCGATCACCGCGATCGGGACCGAGGATGCGATCCGCCGCCAATCGTGCCAGCGGTGAAATTGCGCAAGGTTGTCCGCTCCCATGATCCAGACAAAGTGCAGCCCGGATGCACGGCGGCACAAATATCTGATGGTGTCGGAAGTGTAGCGCGTTCCAATGACGGATTCGAGACAGCTCACATCGATACGCGGATCGTGCGCAACGTCTCGTGCCGCGGCCATGCGCTCAGCGAGATCATGCGGCGCGCGATCAGTCTTGAGCGGATTGCCCGGCGTCACCAGCCACCACACCCGGTCAAGCTTCAAACGCTTGATCGCAAACAGGCTGATAGCGCGATGGGCCAGGTGCGGCGGATCGAACGAGCCGCCCAAAAGGCCGATGCGCATACCGTTGGCATAAGGCGGGAGGGCGGAGGCCACGGTCGACGCGGCCGGTGAGACTTTACTCAACGCGTTCCCCGCTTGCGGGCAGCTGTGCGCTTCACGGCCGCGTCTGTCCCGTGCCGTGAACGCGATATTTGAAGCTCGTCAATTGCTCGGCGCCGACGGGACCGCGGGCGTGGAATTTGCCGGTGGCAATTCCGATCTCGGCGCCGAAGCCGAATTCGCCGCCGTCGGCAAATTGGGTCGACGCATTGTGCAGCACGATCGCCGAATCCACCTCATTGAGGAATTTGTTTGCCGCGGCCTGATCCTCGGTCACGATTGCATCGGTATGGTGCGAGCCGTGGCTGTGAATATGCGCGATCGCCTCATCAAGGCCGTTCACGACCCTGGCCGCGATGATCGCGTCCTCGTATTCAGTGTCCCAGTCTTCGTCGGAAGCCGGTTTCACCCGCGCGTCGGTTTGTTGCACGGTATCATCGCCGCGCACTTCGCAGCCGGCGTCGAGAAGCATTTCCACCAGGGGCTTCAGCGATATCGAGGCGCCCTTGCGATCGACAAGCAAGGTTTCAGCCGCGCCGCAAACCCCGGGCCGGCGCATCTTGGCGTTCAGCACGATCGATTTCGCCATATCCAGATTGGCGGCGTGATCGACATAGACGTGATTGACGCCTTCCAGATGTGCGAACACCGGCACGCGCGCTTCCGCTTCGACGCGCCCGACCAGGCTCTTGCCGCCGCGCGGCACGATCACGTCAACGGCGCCGTTCAATCCCGTCAGCAAAAGGCCGACCGCCGCGCGGTCGCGTGTCGGAACGAGTGTGATCGCAGCCTCCGGAAGATCAGCCTCGCGCAAACCCTGCACCAGACAGTCGTGGATGGCGCGACATGAACGGAAACTGTCGGAGCCGCCGCGCAGGATGACGGCGTTGCCGGATTTCAGGCACAGCACGCCGGCGTCGGCGGCCACATTGGGCCGGCTCTCGAAGATCACCGCGACCACTCCGAGGGGTACGCGCACGCGTTCGATGGTCATGCCGTTCGGACGCTGCCAGCGTTCGGTCACAACCCCGACCGGATCTGGAATCGCGCGCACGGTTGCGACCCCGTCGGCCATCGCATCGATGCGGCTTTGGGTCAGCGTCAGACGGTCGATGAAGGCAGACGTCGCCCCATTGGCGCGAACCTCGGCGACGTCCTCGGCATTGGCGGCGAGGATTGCTGCGGAATTAGCCCGGATCGCGCGTTCGATCGCTTGCAGCGCCCGGTTCTTCTGCTCGGCCGGCGTGAGCGCCAACACGCGCGCGGCGGTGCGCGCTCGCGCAGCGAGAGCAGTCATCAGTTCGGTCAAATCGGCGTTGCCGTCGATCGCCTTGAGAGGGGCGGTCATGTCGTTCGAACCTGAGAACGGGGAGCCATTAAGACCATGCTTTAGCATGAAAATCCGCGTCTTGCGAAGGCGGGCCTCATGCACCAGGGCAGGGGACGGTGGACCAAAAGGGCCGCAATCGGTCGGCCAATGGCCTATTTGGCCGGGATTGTCCCGCTGGGGCCGATGACGAGGTCGTCGCGGTGGATCATTTCCGCGCGGCCGCTGATGCCGAGGATCGACATTACGTCGCCCGACGAGCGGCCCTTGATCTTCTCGGCGTCGTCCGCGTCATAGGCAACGAGCCCGCGGCCGATTTCGTGGGTGTCGGGGCCGCGCACCACCACGGCATCGCCGCGGGCAAATTGGCCGTCGACCCGGATCACGCCGGCCGGCAGCAGGCTCTTGCCCGCGCGCAATGCGCTGACAGCGCCAGCATCGATGGTCAGCGTGCCCTTTGGCTCGAGCGAGCCTGCGATCCATCGCTTGCGCGCCGTGACCGGATTGGCCGGTGTCAGAAACCAGGTGCAGCGTCCGCCATCGGCAATCGCTTGCAGCGGATGCTCGATCTTGCCCGAGGCGATCAGCATATGGGTGCCGGCGGTGGTGGCGATCTTGGCGGCCTCGATCTTGGTGTACATTCCGCCGCGCGACAGTTCGGACTCGGCCGCTCCCGCCATCGCCTCGATGGCAGAGGTGACGGATTCGACGACCGGAATAAGCTTCGCGTCGGGATTGGCGGCTGGCGGCGCGGTGTAGAGGCCGTCGATATCGGAGAGCAGGATCAGGAGGTCGGCGCTTGTCATGGTGGCGACACGCGCGGCGAGACGGTCGTTGTCGCCGTAGCGGATTTCGTTGGTGGCGACCGTGTCGTTCTCGTTGATAATCGGTACCGCGCGCCACTCCAGAAGCTTGGCGATGGTCGAGCGCGCGTTGAGATAACGTCTGCGCTCCTCGGTGTCCTGTAGGGTGACGAGAATCTGGCCCGAGCCGATGCCATGCGCGCCCAGCACTTCCGACCAGATGCGGGCCAGCTCGATTTGTCCGACGGCGGCCGCCGCCTGGCTTTCCTCGAGCTTCAGCGTGCCGCGCGGCAGCTTCAACCGGCTGCGGCCAAGCGCAATCGAGCCCGAGGAGACGACAAGCACGTCACGTCCCTCGCCATGCAATTTGGCAAGGTCGCCCGCGAGCGCCGAAAGCCACGCCGCGCGTACCTCGCCGGCGCTCGAATCGATCAGCAGCGATGAGCCGACCTTGACGACGATGCGGCGAAAGTTTTTCAGGGCAAGGCGGGCCATGGTGTTCTTGGCTTTGCGAGCAGAGCTTCGACGAGGACGGTGTTACAGCCAGATAGTAAAACAGTACAGGCGATTAGCCTGATGGTGTCGCCCAAGGTTCGGCCTGAGAGGGCTCATTCTGTGCGCCGGCCTTGGCTTTGCTGGAGACCGGCGCTTCGCCGATGACCTCGACGAGCGCCCGCAGCGCCGCCTCAACGCCTTCGCCGGTTACGCCTGACATCAGAAGCGGTGTCTTCCTGGCGGCGCGCTTCAGCCGGTCCTTCTGCTGCTTCAGCTCATCCGCCGTCACCGCGTCGATCTTGTTCAGGGCGACGATCTCGATCTTGTCGGCGAGCGTGCCTGCGTAGGCCTCGAGCTCGGCGCGCACCGTCTTGTAGGCCTTGCCGGCGTGTTCGCTGGTCGCATCGACGAGATGCAGCAGCACGCGGCAGCGCTCGACATGGCCGAGGAAGCGATCGCCGAGACCGGCGCCTTCATGCGCGCCCTCGATCAAACCGGGAATGTCGGCGAGCACGAACTCGCGGCCGTCCGCATTCACCACACCAAGCTGCGGATGCAGCGTCGTAAAGGGATAGTCGGCGATCTTCGGTTTTGCCGCGCTGACCTTGGACAGGAACGTCGACTTGCCAGCATTGGGCAGACCGACAAGTCCGGCGTCCGCGATCAGCTTCAGCCGCAGCCAGATCCAGCGTTCGTCGCCGACTTCGCCGGGATTGGCATTGCGTGGGGCGCGGTTGGTCGATGATTTGAAATGCGCGTTGCCAAATCCGCCATTGCCGCCTTCGGCCAGCACGAACTTTTCGCCGAGCGTCGTGAAATCGTGGATCAGCGTCGTTCGGTCTTCGTCGAAGATTTGTGTCCCGACCGGGACCTTGAGCACGATGTCCTTGCCGTTGGCGCCGTGGCGATCCTTGCCCATGCCATTGGTGCCCTTTGGGGCCTTGAAATGCTGCTGGTAGCGATAGTCGATCAGGGTATTCAACCCATCGACCACTTCGACGATCACATCGCCGCCACGCCCGCCATTGCCGCCGGAGGGCCCGCCGAACTCGACATACTTCTCGCGGCGGAAGGCCACGCAGCCGTTTCCACCGTCGCCGGAGCGGATATACACCTTGGCTTCGTCGAGAAATTTCATGCGCTTACACGTAGGGCAGGGGCTGCGCTGCGGCAACCCTGCAAATCACCGATTTTGACGCGAAGCCTTAATTTTCAGGCCTTTCGCCACGGCCCCCTCTCGATCGCAGCGGCTTCGATGGCAGCAATGCCAAACGACAGCTGGAGAGACCGTAGCCAACCTGATAGGTGGGCGCATCACTCGTGCTCGCTGCTATACGATACGAATGTCAGAACCGGGACACTAGCTTTGCTGTTCGCTTGATGGGCATTCGCGCCAACATATCGTCCGCAGCCGACGACCGTTCGACGCATCTCGCCGGCATCCTCTTGATGCTGACGGCCGTTGCGATGTTTGCCTTCGGCGATGCGCTCGGCAAATATATCGTCGCGACCTATTCGGTCGGACAGCTCATGCTGCTGCGATCTTGCGCCGCGTTTGCGCTGATGGGCCCATCGATCTGGCGCCGTCGCGGCGAATTCCGCCGCCTGAATCGGCCCTGGTTGCAGCTGCTGCGCGTTGCGCTGTCGACGCTCGAGATCGCCGCCTTCTTCCTCGCCACCGTCTACCTGCCGCTGGCCGATGTCGTCACCTACTATCAGGCGACACCGATTTTCGTCACCGCGTTATCGGGCCTGGTATTAGGCGAGCAGATCGGATGGCGGCGCTGGAGTGCGATACTGATCGGATTTGGCGGCGTCATGATTGCGCTGCAGCCGTCGGCCCAAACGATCACGTGGCCGGCGATGATCGCGCTCGCCGGCAGCCTGGCTTTCTCCTGTTCGCTGCTCACTACGCGCCTGCTGCGCACCACGCCCGACATCGTGCTGGTGTCGGCGCAGTTCGCGGGCGGACTGGCGTTCGGTCTTGCGATCGCGCCTGCCGGCTGGGTCACGCCGACGTGGAGCAGTCTCGGTTTGTTTTTTGCAGCCGGCGCGATTTCGGCCTGCGCTTTGCTTTGCGTCAATCGTTCGCTGAAGCTTGCGCCCGCGAGCACCGTCGTGCCGTATCAATACACGATGATCGTCTGGGCGGTCGCGCTCGGCTACATCGTGTTCGGCGACGTTCCGTCGCTTTCGACCGCGATCGGCGCCGTCATCGTCATTGCCGCCGGGCTTTATATTTTCTTCCGCGAACGGCAGCTCGGGCGGGCTGAAACCATAGTTAGTCCGCCCGCATAGAGCATGAGAATCGCTATTTGCGCCGCGTCGAACTGCTCCAGTTCTTCAGCGACGCCCAGACGCCGCGTGTCAGGCGGAAGCAATCGACCGGCGCTGACGATCCCAGCGATTCGAAGCGATGTAGCTCCACGCCGCACCACTGGAAGCCGCATTTTTCCAGAATGTTGCGCGAAGCGGGGTTCGTGACCCGCGCGGCCGAGCGGATGAAGGCGATGTCGAACTCCTCGAAGGTGAAGTCGATCGCCGCGCGCGCGGCTTCGGTAGCAAAACCCTGCCCCCAATGGTCCACCCCCAGCCAATAGCCGAGTTCCGGAGTGTCGGCTTCGCGCCAATCGGCGCCGACCATTCCGACCGGCGTGTGATTGTGCTCGACCAGAAAGACGACTTCGCGCGGTTTGCTTGCCAGGCGGCGCACAAACTCGATGGCGTGGTTCTGCGAATACGGATACGGCAAGCGGGTATTCACCGCGATGCGGCGATCGTCGGCGAGACGTGCAATCGCGTTGACGTCGGCGAGCGTCGGGCTGCGCAATGTCAGCCGCTCGGTCTCGAGAACGCAACGTCCAGCCGCGCGTAATGTCGGGGGCGGGATATCCTGCAACATCTCGAAGCTCCTTGAGTGGTCGCTCTTGGATCGCTGCGGCCTTCGTCAGAAGAGCGCGCAATGAAAAGGGGAGGCCGGTTTCCCGCCTCCCCTAGGAGCCTTGAGTTGCTCCGCCGGTTCAACAGGACCCGGCGGAATCTGAATGTTCCACCGTCTACTCGGCCGCCTCCGCCATCGGAATCACCGATACGAAAGTGCGGCCGCCGGCTTTCGCACGAAACTCGACACGGCCCTCTACCTTGGCAAAGAGAGTGTGGTCGGTGCCCATGCCGACATTAAGGCCGGGGTGCCAGGTCGTGCCGCGCTGACGCGCAATGATGTTGCCGGGAATCACGTGCTCACCGCCATAGGTCTTGATACCGAGGCGCTTGCCCGCGGAATCGCGGCCGTTACGTGATGAACCGCCTGCTTTTTTGTGAGCCATGGCCCGTCTCCAACTTCTACGTGATCTCTAGATCAATTCGTTGACGAATTCATTTCACTTTATGTCACGCTCTTCTGAAGCGTCACTTTTTGTCGCTCTTGCCCTTCTTGGCCGCCGCCTTCTTTGCCGCAGGTTTCGCGGCAGGCTTGGCAGCAGCCTTCTTGGCAGCCGGCTTCTTTGGCGCGGCCTTCTTCGCTTCTTCGCGCCTCGTCGGCGTCGCCTTCCGGCTTCGCCACCACCTTCTCGCGCTTCGGGCGCGGTCCGACGGTCGGCTTGTTGT
This sequence comes from uncultured Alphaproteobacteria bacterium, assembly GCA_963824305.1. Classification (GTDB taxonomy): domain Bacteria; phylum Pseudomonadota; class Alphaproteobacteria; order Rhizobiales; family Xanthobacteraceae; genus Bradyrhizobium. The sequence goes on along the minus strand of CAWGOW010000005.1, from coordinate 644,001 downwards.
CGTTGGTCAGGATCTCGGTGATGCGAAGCACCGTGATCTCGTCGCGATAGCCACGCTTGCGGCGCGAATTCTTGCGCCGGCGCTTCTTGAACGAAATGACCTTCGGTCCGCGCTTGTGCTGCAACACTTCAGCTGCAACAGTTGCGCCTGCAACCGTGGGCGTCCCAAGGATCGGGGACTCGCCGCCGACCAGCAGGACTTCGCCCAGCTGCACGATCGTGCCGACGTCGCCGGCGATCTTGCCAATCTCGAGCACATCATCCGGAACGACGCGGTATTGCCGGCCGCCGGTTTTGATGACTGCGAACATCGTTTTATTCCTTCGTGTTCGATCCCGGCCTCGAACAGAAGTCCGGGCCGGCTTTTTCTTCAGTCGTTATGGGTTCAATTTCCGCGCGACCGGACCTAAAGACCCGCAAAACATTCCGCGCAAAAACAAACAGCGCGAGAAAGCCTCCCGCGCCGGGTGCGGGACTTATAGCCGCCCGGGGCCCCGAGTCAAGGTAAATGGGCCTGAAACTGGGCTAAAATAGCAGAATTCGGGCCAAAAAGGGCGATAGGCGGTGGCGAATGGCAAACAGGAAGGTCCACCCGCTATTCGCCATTCGCGGCTCTCCCGCCGGTGAAACCAACGGGTTCCCCGGTGGTTGTCGCTGATATCGACATGCGGCAGGGAAAAAATGGCTGAGGATACTCTTGCGACCGGAATTGCCCGGCACGGCGCTCCGCGCCTGCCGTCGGTGGAGGTGGATAGTTTCAATATCGAATTGAAGGACGACGACGGGTTTCTTGGCGACCGCGCCAGCAAGGGCGCGTTCCGGAAGATCCTCGACGACCTGCGCAAGCCGCTGAAGAAGAATGGCGAGGACCCGCTCGGCGAAAAATCCGCCGAGAAGCTCAGCAAGAGCGAACTCGATAAGGCTCTTGCAGGCGATGACATCACGGCGGCCGCGCTGGTCCACGGCGCGATCGAGGAATTCGCCGGCGAGCTTGCCTATGTCACCTCGAAATTTTTGAAAACCAAGGCATGGGCCGATACCGAACGCATCGTCGTCGGCGGCGGTTTCCGCCAGAGCCGGGTCGGCGAAATCGCCATCGCCCGCACCGATATTCTGCTTAAAGCGCAGGGCTTCAAGGTCGATCTGGTGCCGATCCGCTTCGATCCGGACGAGGCCGGCCTCATCGGCTGCCTGCATCTGGCGCCGTCGTGGATTTTCGAAGGTTATGACAGCATTCTCGCGATCGACATCGGTGGCACCAATATCCGCTGCGGCGTGGTTGAAACCAGATGGAAGAAGCAGAAGGACTTGTCGAAGGCGACCGTTCGGCACTCGGAACTCTGGCGTCACGCTGACGACGAGCCGACGCGGGAGGGCGCGGTCAAGCGGCTGGTCAAGATGCTGAAGGGCCTGATCGAAGAGGCCGACGCCGAGGGGATGAAGCTCGCGCCCTTTATCGGGATCTCCTGTCCCGGCGTGATCAACCAAGACGGATCGATTGCCAAAGGCGCGCAGAATCTGCCGGGCAATTGGGAGAGCAGCAAGTTCAATCTGCCGGCGAGCCTGGTCGAAGCCATCCCCATGATCGGCGATCACGACACCGCGGTCTTGATGCACAATGACGGGGTCGCGCAGGGCCTGTCGGAGGTTCCTTTCATGCAGGACGTCGAGCATTGGGGCGTTCTGACCATCGGCACCGGGCTCGGCAATGCGCGCTTTTCCAACCGCCGCACCGGCAAGGAAAAAGAACGCGGCGACGACAAGAAAGACAAGAAAAAGGGCGATTGAAAGCGTTTTCAAGCGAAGTGGGCGCCGGTTCGCGTCAAGAAAACGCGTCGAACAAAAGTTCAAAGCCCGGCCTGTGGCGTCCGCCGTCGGCGGTAACCTTGACTAGTTAGGTTAAGGCAGAGATCGCGTTGCCGCACATTCTGGGACTACTACGCTCACCCGCGTCGCTCAGGCTGACCAGCGAAGCCGCACTTCCGGCCAGCAATTTCAATGAGCGGCACGGGACCGCCGGTTTTTTCCGCGTCTGGCGGTCCCACCCCTCGGTGCAAACGCGGAACGTGTTTGTCGCCGGTGCAAACGCGGAACGCGTTTTTCGCCCGCAAACGCAATCCGCCGACGTCGCAAGCTGCGAAATTTCAATCACGCGCCTTGTCTGGCCGGGCTTCCTCAACTAGAACTCGCCCCCGACCGAGGGTACGGATGTGCCCTGATTTGCGCCTGGAGAGGTGGCAGAGTGGTTGAATGTACCGCACTCGAAATGCGGCATAGGTGCAAGCCTATCGGGGGTTCGAATCCCCCCCTCTCCGCGCCACCCTTCGGCCTTTCGCGCTTGGGTACCGAGAGCCCTCGCACCGCACAGACTTGCGGTTGATCCAGATTCACATGTCAAACAGCGCTATCCGTCATTCCGGGATGCGCCGTCGCGATAAAATAGCGAAGCTATTTTGCGCGGAAGGCGCAGACCCGCAATCCATTTCGCAACCATGACGCGGCACGATGGATTCCGGACTCGCGCTTCGCGCGCTGCGGAATGACGAGGGAGCGCGCGCCCACATTCCCGCGGCACGACTGTCGCGCCCGAGTGATGCATCGTGTCGTCCCTCGCAAGAAAGAGGGCACAGGGAATGCCGGTGCACGAACGCACCCGCAGCCTTGCGTGCAAAAGTAAAAAAGCACGCAAGCAAGTCACCACAGGCACGCCGCAACATCCGGCATTCCCTGTACGATGGGCTAGCGGCTTATACGTGTTCTCCCCGGTGTCCGGGCTTGTTAGCCACCGTGGCCGGCGTGATGCGCAAGCATCATCGCCAACGTGATCCCAGCGTCGGGGGATCAGGACCACACGATTTCGCCGCACGCCTGGCCGCGCTCGTCTTGCGCTGCGCAAAAGCGTCCATCGCATCCCGCGCCCAACGTCCGTGACGATCGCGATACGCCCCTCTTTTCGGGCGCGAGACGGGCGGGCTTCTAAAGGTGATTTGCCCGACGGAGCAAGGGGAATTGTCGGTGGCGGATGGGGGCGACCGGTAAAAGATACGGAGCGGGTATGGAAGATCGTGTTGGTCGACGTTGCATCATGAAGCGCCGCGCCTGTGGATATAAATGTATACTGCCCTTCCGACGACGAATGCGGCGAAAGCCCGTCCATCATTAACGGCGGGAACGAGGGCTATGATATCGGTCAACTTCAAGGCAGCCTCCTATCGAAGGCCTGCCAACGTGACCCCGTCGGTAGCGTCCGCAACGCACTCTGATTAAAGCGTGGCTTTCGCGACATCGGACACCAACTCAATTGTCGGAAAGAAACCGAGGGCGTGAAGTTGCCGCAGCAGCCCCTCGAATTGCAGATAGTCTGTATAATCGCCAGACATGGACCTGGCAGGTCCGGTAGACGAGCCGGTCGCGCACTGTATAGTGAGCGGCGCGCTCTCGCGCCAATCCAAGAAACAGAAGGAAGAAGAAAATGGATTTGAAACTTCGAGGAAAAACAGCCCTCATAACGGGAGCCTCCAAGGGGCTCGGATATGCCAGCGCCGAGGTGTTGGCCCAGGAGGGGTGCTCGCTCCAACTCGTTTCGCGTTCGGAGACCGATCTCAAAAAGGCAGCCGATACGCTGGGGTCGCGCTATGGGGTGGACGTTCGCATCCGTGCTCTCGATTTGTCCAAAGTATCATCGATTGACGCGCTGGATGCCGAAGCGGCCGAAACCGATATCCTCGTCAACAATGCCGGCGCCATCCCGCTCGGCTCTATCGAAGACTTGAACGACGCACAATGGCGCGATTCATGGGATTTGAAAGTCTTCGGCTACATCAACCTGACCCGGAAGGTCTACGCTTCCATGAAGAAGCGTAAGGCGAAGGGCGTTATCATCAACATCATCGGTCATGCCGGCGAAAACCTGAGCGCGGGATACCTGGCTGGGACGACGGGCTGCGCGGCACTGATGGCCATGACTCGCGCGCTCGGCGCGTCGAGCCCAGAGTTCGGCATAAGGGTTGTCGGCATCAATCCCGGACCGGTCCTCACGGAGCGGCTGCACAACTTCCTTCGTCGAAGGGCTGAGCAAAATCTCGGGGACGCCGAGAAGTGGACCGAGCTGGTGAAGGCAATGCCGTTCGGGAGAACGGGCGAACCGCGCGAGATTGCGGACGCCGTTGCCTTCCTCGCGTCTGACGTTTCGGCTTACACGACCGGTACGATCCTGACGATCGACGGCGGGGTCTCGTCGCGGGCGAAATCCTGGCTTTAAGAGTGGCCTCAATCCGGCAACCAGGGTGATCCGATGAACCGGCGCGAGTTCGTTATCTCCTCGGTTGGTCTTCTGGCCGTGCCGCGATTTGTCTCGGCCCAGAGTCTTGAGAAGAGCAGCGTCACCATCGCGACCGGCGGTCGCGCGCTCTTCGCGTATCTGCCCATGAACCTCGCCGACGTCCTCGGCTTCTTCAAAGACGAGGGACTCTCGGTCGATATTTCCGAATTTCCCGGAGGATCGAAAGTCACACAGGCCCTGGTTGGCGGAAGCGCAGACTTCGCCAACACGGTGTTCGACCAGACCATTCGGCTTCAGGCTCGTCATCAGGATGTTAGAGGGGTCGTCGCCAACACGGACTATCCCTACTATGTGCTGCTCCTGCCGAAGGAGAAGGCGGCTGCTTACAAGGGACCTTCCGACCTCAAGGGGCTCAAAGTCGGCGTGACGTCGCCGGGGTCTGGCAGTGAGGTCTTCCTGCAACTGGTCCTGGCGAAGGCGGGGCTATCGTCTGCTGATGTGTCGGTCATCCAAGTCGGCGGAGGCGCGGGCTCTGTGGCAGCGATGCTCCATGGCGGCATCGACGCGATTTCCAGTCTCGATCCGGTCATCAGTGAGTTGGAAGCTTCTGGCCGCTTTTCAGCGGTTGCCGACAGTCGCACCGCGGCCGGTGTGAAAGAATATTACGGCGGAGACTATCTTTCGGCTTGTCTCCTCGCGCGCCAGGAATTTATTGAGAAGAATCCGAAGACGGTGCAGGCCGTCGTGAACGCGCAAGTGCATGCGTGTCGATGGCTGGCAAAAGCGACACCCGACACGGTGATGGCCGCGCTCCGACCGGAATGGATTGGACCGAATCGAGAGCTCTACAAGTTGTCTTTGAGCAAGGCGTTCGAGGGGATGTCGAAGGATGGACGCATGGGCGAGACGGCGGTCCAGAATGTGTATCGATCGCTGCTTGGGATCGACAAGAACGTCGCGGACTTCAAGGGACTCGATCTGTCTAATACGCGGACTAACGTCTTTGTCGACGCGGCGCTGAAGAAATATGCGTAAATTCAAGCTACCGGCTGCCGGCCGATCATGACATCGGCGCCATCCGCAAGCGTGCGAAGGCGCGCGGGGTCAGTTGTAGGATGCCGTCCCCAAGCTTGGCTTCAAGGCATTCCCTGTACGATGATGCGTTATACGTGTTCTCCCCGGTGTCCGGGCTTGTTAGCCACCGTGGCCGGCGTGATGCGCAAGCATCGTCGCCAGCGTAATCCCAGCGTCGGGGGATCAGGACCACACGATTTCGCCGCACGCCTGGCCGCGCTCGTCTTGCGTTGCCCAAAGCGTCCATCGCATCCCGCGTCCAACGTCCGTGACGATCGCGATACGCCCCTCTTTTCGGGCGCGAGACGGGCGGGCTTCTAAAGGTGATTTGCCCGACGGCACAAGCGGTAATTGGCGGCGACGGATGGGGACGATGGGCAACGTGCGAGTATTTGGGATCGCGCTCGGCCGAATTGGCAAGGGGGCTGATATACCTGCGGCGTGGGCGCGAGCCCAGCGGAGTTTCGAACCCTCCTCCTCGTCAGGAAAATGATATCAACACCATGTAAAGAAAGGTGTTTTTGAAATCCACTAAAAGCGCCCGCGTAGTGCGGTGGAAACTCGAAAAAACGCCTATGTCTGTTGACGTACGTACGCGGCGCAGACAGAGTGCGGATTGGACATTTTTTGCAACGTAAATGGCTGTTTAAGAGTTTAGACAGCAAGATGGAGAACATCCGTTGCGTGGGAGCATTCGATGGCTGATGATCAAGCGACGGTGAGGGTGACCGAAACGTGGGCTCGTGCGGCTACGGCTACATCAAGTCATACACGTGATTACTTCGTTGAGGCCATTCGTGAGATGCAGCGCAAGAAGCTTGCCGAACGAACCGTTACGCAACCCAGTTCGAATGATCCCGTAGAGCACGCGGATTGAACGTTGACGGGCAAGCTGCAATTTTACAGCCCCGCAGACGTCGACCGAGTGGTTCCAATCCCTAATTCGGGAAGCCCTGAGGAATACCGCTCCCCATTTAGGCGCGATTTTGCACGCATAGTACATGCGCCGGCTTTCCGCAGATTGCAGCGGAAAACGCAGCTTTTCCCGGGCGACGAAAGTGATTTCTTTCGCAACAGGCTGACCCACAGCCTTGAGGTCGCTCAAATTGCGAAGAGTATCGCAATTCGGCTGAATTATCTGATCGGCGAAAAGTACGGTGACAACGCAGACGAGATCGACACCGATCTCGTTGAGCTCGCGGCATTCGCTCACGACCTTGGGCATCCACCCTTCGGCCATACAGGTGAGCATGCTTTGCAAGAGAAGATGTATCCCGTTGGTGGCTTTGAAGGAAATGCGCAAACGCTGCGCATCCTAGCTCGTCTCGAGAAGCGTCAAGTTGTTACGCGCGGAGACGCCACTGATTTCATTGAGTTTGCAGACGGCGTGGATTTGAGGGCGGGGCTCAATCCCTGTTTTCGTTCTCTCGCGGCGGTCTTGAAGTACGACAATGAAATTCCGCTCATCGGGGAGGACGCAAAACTCATCAAAGGTTACTACGCATCCGAGGCAACGTTGGTGCGGCAAATTAAAAAGGCAGTCTTGGGCGACGCTTACGAGTCATTTTCTGCGCCATTCCGGGTGATAGAGATGCAGATAATGGACCTTGCCGATGATATCGCCTATTCGACCTACGATTTTGAAGATGCGCTGAAGGCCGGCTTTGCTTCTCCGCTTGAGATCATTCAGCAACTTAACAACAACGCAGAAATTCGAGAGGCCGTTGCTGCGAAGCTATTCAAATCAGAATTCAAACATGATTTCCCTAAAGAAAATCCGAACGAGCAGGATCAAGAACGCTTCGATGAAATTCGAAAGCGAATGCTTGTTTCGGTCGCTGAGCTTTTGAATGCGTACATAACCGAGGCGGATAGGTCTCTTACTCTCGACGAACGGAAATCCTTAAGCGATGGTGACCCGGAAATTCGCGCCACTGCTGTATCGATCCTTGCGGTGCGGTTGCAGAAGCTATCGGATGAGATAGCAAAAAATGGCTATGTACGCGCACTCTTTACATCAGATGTGGTTGGTAAGCGAATTCGCGCAGTCAGCATCGACGTAAATGAAGAAGTTCCGGCAATGTCGACGCTACGGATAGAACCGGATGTTCGTTTCGAGATTGACGTCTTAAAGCATCTCACGTTCGAACTTCATATCAAGAGTCCCCGTCTAAAGTTGATTGAATATCGTGGGAAGCAAATAGTTCATGACCTGTTCGAATGTTTCGACAAAGACGTTGGAGGCGAGTTATTGCCTAACGATTGGCGAGAAAGACTTAGATTAATTCGGACCTTCAGTTCCGGCGCAGAGATGAGAAAGCGATTGATATGCGATTACATTGCCGGAATGACCGACGCCTATGCACTCGACGTTTATTCTCGTCTGAAAACGACAAATCCAGCAGCACTCTTTCGTCCTAGCTAATTGCAGGCGGAGGCGCGCGACCCCAAGAATAGGTGCCGCGTATCGGTCAAGCGCTAACGCGTACTGACGCCGAACGACTTCTCGGTGCTTGCTCGCTTCCGACAGCGCAGAAGTTAATCGACTGTAAACGTTGGAATCCCCTACGCCACCTCTCACCCCGCCGTCGCCCGGATCGTCGCGGCCAACGTCTTTAGCGAATTCTTCATCGCGCGGTCGTTGACGCTTGCATGCAGCACCACGTCGCGTGACGGCAGCGGCGGCAGGCCGAATTTCGTGCCGACGTCGATGACGTCTGGTGGTGCGACCCGGCGGCCGAGCGCGGCGGCGGCAATGCCTGCGGAAACCGCAGCACCAATGGTCGCGACGCCGCCGCCGACAAACACTTCCGTCCAGGCAATGCCGGCGGCCTTCAACGCGTCGAGTGCGAGGCTGCGCACGCTGCACGGCGCGGCCTGTGTCGCAAGCCGCAACGGCTCGCCCGTCCGGTACTGAAAATCCGGCGCCGCCATCCAGCCGAATGTTTCCCGCAAAATGGTCTCGCCGTCGCGGCGCCGATTGTCGTGCCGCAACACGATCGCCGCATCGATTTTCCCGCCCTCGAAATCCTCCAGCGCTTCTCGCGAGGTCGAGACGCGCATCTCCAGCACCAGCGAAGGCTCGGCCTCGCTCATTCGCTTCAGCAACACCGGCAGTTCGCTGCCGACGATATGATGGCTGATGCCGACGACGAGCCTGCGCTGCTCCCGGCCGAAAGAACCGATCGCGCCGTGATGCGCGGCGATGAGGTGGCGCGCCGGCTCGAGGAACGCGTTGCCATCCGCCGACAGGCGCACCAGCCGCGGCGTTCGCTCCAGCAGCTTGCGGCCAAGCCCGTCTTCCAGGCGTTTGATCTTCAGGCTGACGGCCGACTGCGTCATGTCCATCGCCTCGGCCGCACGGGTGAAGCTCTTCAAATCGGCCGTAAGAACAAAGGCTTGCACCGCTTCGAGGTCGAGTGCTTTCATGGCGTTTCATCCATTAAAAATCGATATCACTGATATAGAGATCAATGCCATTTTGCAATGAATGGTGCGCCGCTATCTTGCCTGTCGAAGTCACAACGACAGGAGATTTTCATGATCATCGCCCACTACGCTCATCGGCTGCCGGCCGATCACGACATCGGCGCCATCCGCGAGCGCGCCAAGGCGCGTGGCCAGTTGTGGGATGCGGTCCCCAAGCTTGGCTTCAAGGCATTCCTCTTGCGCGAGCGCGGACATTTTGGTGCGATCGCCAACGAATATTCCTCGCTCTATCTGTGGCGCGAGGACGAAGGCTTCCGCAATTTCCTGGTGGATGGCCGCTACAGGTCCGTCACCGACACGTTCGGTCGCGCGCCGATCGAGACGCGCGTGGTGCTAGATGCCCAACGAGGCAGCGGGACGCAGGCGCGCTTTGCCTATAGGCAGGAGCAGGACATTCCGCTCGATGCGGATCTGAGTTCTGCTTTTGCAAATGAGATCGAACGCAACCGCGGCGCCGCAAGGCAGGCGGGTGCAGTCGCGGCGGCTGTCGGCGTCGACGCCGAGAGGTGGAAGTTCACCCGCGTGCTGCTGTCCGAGAACGAGCCGAGCGGGCGCGACGAAGGCACGGCCTACCAGGTGCTCTATCTCGCGCAGCCACTGCTGGCCGAGTTGCCGGAGGCTGCTGCGATCCTCAAGCGTGAACCGGCAATGGTCTGAGGCGACGCGTCCGGCCGGCGATACGCACGCCGCACGGCCGGACGCTCACCAACTGTTCAACGGCTCTCGCGGGCAATTGTCTTGCATACGCTCGGATTGATGATCCAACGTCTTCGAGCCCCGTAAGGGCATCGATGATCGTGCCGGTCTCCGCTGTTCGGTGGAGATGATGTCATCGGCCCTTCTCCATCCCTCGTTATTCCCACGGCATCATGGTCGTATCCCAAAAAGGCAGCCGCATGCTCGCTCGAATGAAAGTCCTGTTGCTCGTCAGTTGTAGTCTCGTGACCCCCGCTTTATGGGGCGCGGCGCAAGCCGCCGACCAGCCGCCGGTGCGCATCACCGTCATTTCGGATCAGGACGACGATATCTATGACGCGCGGTCCGGCCGTGGCGGCGTCGATGCGACGAAAATGGCGGTGGAAGATTTCGGCGGCACGGTGTTGGGCCGCCCGATCGTGGTCGATGCCTTGAACGACCACAACAAGCCTGCCGAGGCGCCGGGGCTGGCAAAGCAGGCGTATGACGCGGGCGCTGACCTGCTGATGGACGTGCAGAACGCGCCGATTGCGCTCGCCATCTCCAAGGTGGCGACCGAGCGAAAGAAGCTTGCGATCTCTACCGGCTCGGCTTCGCCCGCGCTCAGCCGCGCCGAATGCAGCCGCTACTTCTACCATTATTCGTTCGACCTGACGGCGATCGAAACCGCGACCGCCGATTACCTGGCGGCGCAAGGCAAGCGCTGGGTGTTTATCGCTGACGATAGCGGCTTCGGCCGCGCCGGCATCGCGACCATGACGCCGAAGATATCAGCGCATGGCGGCGAGGTCGTGAAGACATTTCTGACGCCGCCGACCGAACAAGGCTATGCGGATGTCATCGAACAGGCGCGCGGCCTGAAGCCGGATGTCGTCGCTGTCATCAATGCCGGCGCCAAGGACGATGCGGTTGTGTCAGCGGTGACGAAAGCGAAGCTTTCCGCGACCACGACAACCGCGCTGCTGTATCTATCCGATGTCGATCGGGTGAAGGAAGGCTATGCCGGCCTGGTGGCAACCGTGCCCTGGTACTGGAATCTCGATCCTGCGGCGCGCGCCTGGGCCGACCGTTTCGCCGCGAAGCATAACGGGCTGCGGCCGACCGCCGCTCAAGCGGCAGACTATTCGGCGACCACGCAATGGCTCAATGCCGTTCGCACCGCCGGCACCACCGATGCCGATGCGGTGATTCGTGCTCTCGACGGGCACAAGTTCAACGACCTGTTTGCGCATAACGGCGAATTTCGCGCCAGCGATCACATGGTCGTCCACGATCTCTATGTCGCCAAGGTCAGAGCGCCGGGCGAACTGCAGGAGCCGCATGCCTGGTACAGCATTCTGGCCACCGTGCCCGCGGCAACCGCATTCCCGGCCGGGAGCGAATGCAAGATGACGCAGTAAGTGGGCTTATGCGTCGCGGCGCTTAGCGCTAGCGTGTGACGGTTAGTTTACCTCTCCCCGGTGGGAAGAGGTCGATTTGCGCAGCAAATCGGGTGAGGGGCATTTCTTCTTCACGAGAGACCGTAACCCCTCTCCCAAAGGGAGAGGGAGCCTACCTCCATCGTGGCTCCAGTCGAACTCAATCTGATCACTTCATCGGCCACAAAAAAAGAGTGCGATGGCAGAGGGGCGCCATCGCACTTAGAGGGTTCGCTCGGCGCCGCGGGAGGAGCTGCGACGCCGCTAGTTTGAATTAGTTCGCCGCGCGGTGCTTGCGAACGCGGTCATAGGTGTTGCGGACCTTGGGCTGCTGGACTTCAGCGAGGCTGGCCTGGGCATCCAAAGGCTGGCTCGAAGAGTCGAGCCGGAGCAGACCGGCGGGGACTTGCGCCGCTGCCGGGGCGACCTGGGTTGCGGCAATCGCGACCAATGCGGCGAAGCCGAAAACAATGCTCGAAATGCGGGTGTTCTGGATGAATTTCAGCATGATGCTTCTCTCTCGGTTAGGGCGCCGTCCTGAAAAGAGGTCTGTATCTTAATACCGCGGTTCCGAAAGGAAGGTGACTGGTCAGCTTGCTCTCGGGGCCGTATTAAGGCGGAACTCCATTACGGATACGCAATGTCCTCAATATGACCAGTCAGCTTAAATTGTCAATCGCGTTAAGATCACGTTCACTTTAACAGCGCCTTAAACGACATGTTCAGGAAGTCGTCGATCGGTTGGCGGTCCTGGGTGATCTTGAGCCTGATCGTTGCGCCTTCCCAGGCATTGACCAGGAAGCGCGCCATTTCCGCGGGGTCATGACGGGGATCGACCTCGCCCTTGGCCTGCGCTTCGCGCAGCACCGTTTCAACGGCGCCACACCATCGCTCGAACACCGAGCGCAGTTCTTCGCGCATCTTGGGGTATTCGCGCGCCATCTCGGCTGCGAAAAGCCCAAGCATGCAGCCGCGCTCGAAGCCGAATTCCACTATGCGTTCAGACAAAAACTTGAAATGATTCTTCAGACGTTCGAGCGGCGCGACGCTCTCGTCGAACAGCATTTCCGAGCGGGTGCCTTCGAGATAACGCCGTAACGCATCGATCGCGAGATCTTCCTTGTTCTCGAAGTGATTGAAGAACGATCCCTTGGGAACGCCTGCGGCCTCGGTGATGTCCTGGATCGAACATCCCCTGAAACCGAGGGTATGCAGCGTATCGACAGCGCTGCTCGCGAGTTTTTCTCGCAGGCTGGGTCGGGCCATGGCGTCTCTCCCGAGGGATTTCCCTCTGCGAGGGATGACAAATCCTCTCGCAAGCATGACAAATATGCGACTAAGTGACTTAATACAACGCTGATGGCATAAAATATGACCAGTCAGCTTGGATTACGAGCTAATACCTACCTTGATACCATTAACCAAAGGTGAAATTCCGGCTCGGGGATTGAAATTCCGTCCTGTGGGCTTGGAGCCGGCATGCGACCGCCAACTGCTTTTCATCCCGATCGTCGAGATTGATATTCGGCGGAGATGTCCTTGCCGGTGTAGTCGGTCATCAGCGCGGTCGCCACCAGCGAAATCACGGCACAGGCAGCGATGTAAATCGCAATCGCGGTGGCTGAATGGTAGGTGCCGAACAACCACGCCGCGATCAGCGGAGCCGGTCCGCCGGCAATGATCGAAGCAAGTTGATAGCCGAGCGAGGCGCCGCTGTAGCGCAACCGGCCGGTGAAGCTTTCGGCGATCAGCGCGGCTTGCGGACCGTACAGCATGTCGTGCGGAATCAGCGACAGAATGATCGCGGCAAAGATGACCGGCTCCGAACCGGTCTTGAGCATGGCGAAATAGATGAAGCCGAAAATCCCGGTCGCCGCCGCGCCCATCATGTACATGTTCTTGCGGCCGATACGATCGGAGATATGGCCGAAAACGGGAATCGACACGAACGACAGGATCGAGGCCGTCAGCACCGCGCTGAGCAGGAAGTTGCGGGAGAGATGCAGGGTCTCGATGCCGTAGGAAAAGATGAAGGCGGTGAAGATATAGAACGGGGCCTGCTCGGCCATGCGTGCAAACGCCGAAAGCAGGATCTCCTTCGGATGTTCCTTGATGACGGTGAGCATCGGCGTGCGGTCGATCTTGCGTTCGGCAAGCAGCTTGGCAAAGACCGGCGTTTCCAGAATGCCCAAGCGGATGTAAAGGCCGACGCCAACCAGCACGATGCTGAGCGCGAAGGGAATCCGCCAGCCCCAGGACAGGAATTGCTCACCCGACATCTGGCTGAAGGCGAGAACCGCAAGGTTGGCGAGGAACAGCCCGCACGGAACGCCGAATTGCGGCCAGGATGCCACCAGTCCGCGCGAACGATCGTTGCGCGCCCACTCCATCGACATCAGCACCGAGCCACCCCACTCACCGCCGACACCGACGCCCTGGAGGAATCGCAGTACGGTCAGAATAGCCGCGCCCCATATTCCGATGCTGGAATAGGTGGGCACCAGCGCGACCGCGAAAGTGGCAATGCCCATCAAGAGCAGCGTTGCGATCAGCGTCGATTTGCGGCCGATGCGATCGCCGTAGTGACCAAAGATCGCGGCGCCCACCGGTCGGGCGATGAAGCCGACCGCATAGATGGCGAAGGCCTCCAGCGTGCCTACCCAGGGATCGGAATGCGGGAAAAAGGCCTTGGCGAACACAAGGCCCGTCACGGTCGAGTAGAGGAAGAAGTCGTACCACTCGATCGTGGTGCCGATCGTCGAGGCGATGACCGCACGACGCAGCTGGGTTTGATGTTCGCTGGGGCTAAGGGTCGGGCCGAGTGGAACAACGTTGGTGTCGAGTGCTGCCATGGAGGTGTCTCCGCAAGCACGACAACGATAAGTCGTCAGCGGGTGGTTGCTGGATGGCAAACGTCGGAAGGGCGACGAGTGTTCCCGCGCTTCCAGGCTTTCATGGACGATCGACCAGAAATGCTGCAGAGCCGCAAAGCAGATCAGGCGGCGCGGGATTTTTCGGCGCCCCCGAGCATTGCTTTGCAAAAAGCGACGCCATTGCCGGCGATGTCGCGTCCCTTCAACGCCAACATGGTGAGGCGTCCGGTGAACGAGTCGTGGCGGCGCAAGCGGCGCGATCCCAGGACGTGGCCGACATTGTCGGGGAAGCGGCGGACCTCGCTCTCGACGAGTTCGGTGATCGACACCATCAGCGCGTCCAGTCTTTTTCCCCAGTCGGATTCGGCGAACTGATCGATGCGCCCGCGCAGCGCGAATTCGGTGTCGTAGATCTCGATCAGAATTTCCTTGGCGACCAGAATCCGTTCCTTCTTGAGCGCGATATGCAACAGACCGCGCCTGTCTTCCAGGCGGTCGAGCACCATGGAGACGGCAGCGGCATAGGGCGCGTTAGCCACGTCGGCCGAGTTCTTGCTCGATGCTGTCTTGATGGCGAGACGTATCAGCTCCCAATGGGTCTTCAGCCGCCGGGCCACCAGCATCAGCGCAAAGGGCACCTGCTCGGGATTGGTTTTTGCAAACGCGTCCAGTAGCGGCGTGATCTTGACGACATCGGCGTCTTCAAAGCGGGCGAGCTTGCCTGGCAGCGCCTCGTTCAATTTCGCGATCTCATCGCGTGCGCGGAATGCGCTGGCCATCTTGGTCACGTCGTCAAAGACGGCCGGAGATGCCGTGTACGCCGCAAGCCTGCGCCTGATATCGTCGGCGCCATCAGGCGTGTTGAAAGTGTTCTCGATGCTCTTCAGGACTTTTGTCTGAAACGTCGTCGCCGCCTGGCGCGCTTCCCGCTGCTTGTCCATCCCGGCCAGTTCGGTAACGTCCTTCACGTAATCCCGCGCCATCGTCGGCAGCAGATCACGCGTGATCCATTCCCAGATTGCCGATAACGATCCGCGCTGGATGCCGCCCGTCGTCGCATGCGCGGGAGCGCCTTCGACCAGCAACAGCTCCAGCGGGTTGAAGAAAAGTCGCGCCGGAATGCTGTTGCGCTTCTGGGTCTGGCCGCTGCCGCGAAACTCGGCGCGCAACGTTTCCATCACCTCGCCGGCGCCGGGGATCTCGGTGCCGGAAAGCTCGAGCCGCTCGAGCTCGTCCAGCAGATTGCTGCGCGTCGGCGGCGTCAATCGTTGCAAGAATTCCTTGAGGCGGGTCTGAATCATTGCAAGACGCGTGTGATTGATAGCGGAAGTCGTTAGCGGCTGGGCGGCCGGCAAGCGCTTCCAAACGATCAAAGCAGGGCGCCGTAAATTAAGTGGTAAAAAAAGCAGTAAGACGCTGGCGTTTGCCGGGGACTTACCGATTTACATTTCCGGCAGCGGGCTGAAAGACGCTTGCGGATTCCGGCATGTCACTCAAAACGCGGCATTTTTTTACCGCTCGTTTCCGCGCCGCGGCGTTTAATCGAAATTTTACCCTGTGAGCCGATCAGCCGAGCGACGAGGCCGCCAAGGCCGAGCGCGAGATCGGTACCTTATTTCCCCAAGCGCCGAAATTAACGGAGCGTTTGCGCGGGCACACTAAAGGTTGTAAAGGGAGAGATGCTCGATTTCCGCGGATAATCACGCTCCCTGTTATTCTCGCTTCGATAGCTGACGACAATGAGTGAAGAGAAAAAGATACTCGACCGCGTGACGTTAGGTCGAGGCCAAGAAGTCTGCATCATGGGCATCGACGGAACCTGGCGTCGCGATTGCCTCCTCAATGCCATCTCGGATAATGACGCCGTGCTGACCGTGGAAGGTTCCATCCAGGGTCTCAATCTCAAGGAGTTCTTTTTGCTCCTGTCTTCGACCGGCCTTGCCTATCGCCGCTGCGAACTTGTCAGCGTCAACGGGACCGAGATGGAAATCCAGTTCGTCAAGTCCGGGGCCGGCAAGAAGGCGCGGGCGGAAGCGCACTAGGATCATCAGGCTGCCAACGCTCCTTTGATTCCGGAGTTCGCCCCTGAGGTTGGGTGGTACCATGCGAACTTAGAATAGGAACTCCGTAGCGCGCAGTTGCTTAAACTGGCGGCAGCCGTTCGCGGCCTGTTGTCGGAATTCAGCTATTTCCGAAAATCGTATGGGGAGCTGGCAGCACGGTTGCGCAGCTGCCAACAAAGCCGGGCTTTTCGCGTTAGACAAAACCAAGCTGCTACTTGTGCGTTAGGTCTTAGTCCCGTAAAAATACGGGTGGGAGCGATTTGCTACCTTCGATGATGTGCAAGCCGCCTGGCCCACGTCGTTTTTTGCCGTTCAAGGGACGATGTCACATGAACGAAAAGCCCTCCTCTCGCGGCGAGATATTTGTCGTCGATGACGATCCCGCCGTTCGCGAAACTCTTTCCATCGTCTTGTCGGCCGGCGGCTACCAGGTCATCTGCTTCGCCGATGGCGCCGCGCTTCTCGCGGTCGCACGAAATCGAACTCCGGCCTGCATTCTGCTGGACGTGCATATTCCCGGTCAATCCGGCCTGGATATCCTGAAGGAGTTGCGCGGCGAGGATTACCCGGCGCCGATCTTCATCATCTCCGGGCAGGGCGATATCGCCATGGCCGTCAGCGCCATCAAGAACGGCGCGCTGGACTTCATCGAAAAGCCATTTCGCGGCAACGAACTCGTGGCGCGGCTGAACGAGGCCATTGAAGCCTATGCGCGCCGCCAGGCAGATCGTTCCGCCTCCAACGTCGCCTCCGCGCATTTCCCCGGCCGCGAGCCGCTGACCCGCAGGGAGCGCGAGGTGCTGGAGCAGTTCACCTCCGGGGCTTCCAACAAAGAGGCCGGGCGGCATCTGGGAATCAGCCCGCGCACCATCGAAGACCACCGCGCCAACATCATGAAAAAGCTCGG
This sequence comes from uncultured Alphaproteobacteria bacterium, assembly GCA_963824305.1. Taxonomy (GTDB): domain Bacteria; phylum Pseudomonadota; class Alphaproteobacteria; order Rhizobiales; family Xanthobacteraceae; genus Bradyrhizobium. Next base: position 627,200 of record CAWGOW010000005.1, on the reverse strand, counting down.
CGCGAAAAATGCCGCCGATCTGGTCCGGATCGTGATGACGGCTGCCCGCGCATCCTGACGCGCAAAAACTGACGGTTCGGTGCCGGCGGGCCTTGCTCGCGACGGATCGCCTGTGACATGACTCCTGGTGAGAGTCTGGAGGGTGTCACCATGACCGAAAACAAGAAAAATCCGGATACGCTCCGCAGCGCGCGCTGGTTCGCGCCCGACGATCTCAGAGCCTTCGGCCATCGTTCACGCGCCATGCAGATGGGCTATGCGCCGGAGGAGTGGAAAGGCCGTCCCGTCATCGCGATCCTCAACACCTGGTCGGACGCGCAGCCCTGCCACATGCATTTCAAAAGCCGCGTCGATGACGTCAAGCGCGGCATCCTGATGGCCGGCGGCTTTCCGATGGAATTGCCGGCGTTGTCGCTGTCGGAATCCTTCCTGAAGCCGACCACCATGCTCTATCGCAATCTCCTGGCGATGGACGCGGAAGAGTTGCTGCGCGGCCATCCCGTCGACGGCGTGGTGCTGATGGGCGGCTGCGACAAGACCACGCCCGCGCTTCTGCTCGGCGCTACCAGCATGAACCTGCCCGCGATCTATCTGCCCGCCGGCCCGATGCTGCGCGGCAACTGGAAAGGCAAGACGCTGGGCTCCGGATCGGATGCCTGGAAATACTGGGACGAGCGGCGTGCGGGCAAGATTTCCGACAAGGACTGGGTCGACGTCGAGGCCGGCATCGCCCGCAGCTACGGCACCTGCATGACCATGGGCACGGCCTCAACCATGACGGCGATCGCGGAATCGATCGGCATGACGCTGCCCGGCGCGTCCTCGATTCCGGCGGCGGATGCAGGCCACATCCGCATGGCGTCGGAATGCGGGCGGCGCATCGTCGAGATGGTCTGGGAGGATTTGACGCCCAAGAAGATACAGACCCGAAGTGCGTTCGAGAACGCGATCACGGTCGCGATGGCGATGGGCTGTTCCACCAATGCGATCATCCATCTGATCGCGCAAGCGCGCCGCGCCGGGCAAGACATCAGTCTCGACGACTTCGAGAAGGCAAGCCGCAAGGTGCCTGTGATCGCCAATGTGCGTCCCTCCGGCGACAAATATCTGATGGAGGATTTCTATTACGCCGGCGGGCTGCCCGGTCTGATGAGCCGGATCAAGCCGCATCTGCATCTCGATGCGCTGACGGTCACCGGCCAGACGCTGGGCGAAAATATCGCCCGCGCCGAGGTCTATAACGACGACGTCATTCGCACCGTCGACAATCCGATCTACGCCGAGGGTGCGCTCGCCGTGCTCAAGGGCAACCTTGCGCCCGATGGCTGCGTCATCAAACCTTCCGCCTGCGATCCGCGCTTTCTCAAGCACACCGGCACTGCATTGGTGTTCGACGATTACCCTTCGATGAAGAAGGCGGTCGACGATCCCGATCTCGATGTGACGGCGGATCATGTGTTGATCCTGCGCAATGCCGGACCTCAGGGCGGTCCGGGCATGCCCGAATGGGGCATGCTGCCGATCCCGACCAGGCTCGTGAAGCAGGGCGTGCGCGACATGGTGCGGCTGTCGGACGCGCGCATGAGCGGCACCAGCTACGGCGCCTGCATCCTGCACGTTTCTCCGGAATCCTATATCGGCGGCCCGCTGGCGCTGGTGAAAACCGGCGACAAGATCACGCTGGATGTCAATGCGCGCACCATCAATCTCGACGTCTCCGAAGCCGAGATGAAAAAGCGCCGAGCCGAATGGAAGCAGCCGGAGACGCGCTTCGAGCGCGGCTATGGCTGGATGTTTACCAAACATATCAAGCAGGCCAACGAAGGCTGCGATTTCGATTTTCTTGAAACCGCGTTTGGCAAGCCGGTCGGTGAGCCCTCGATTTTTTAAGTTTCACCGTCATTCCGGGGCGAGGCAAAGCCTGGAGCCCGGAATCCATGGTGCCGAACGAATACTGGGAGAAATGAATTCCGGGCCTGCGCCTTCCGCGCAAAATAGCTTCGCTAGTTTGTCGTGGCGGCACATCCCGGAATGACGAAAACAGAGGTGAGTAAGCCATGTCAAAACTCTCCGACGCCACGCGCAACAAGCTGAAAACCGTTTCTACCGCGACGGTGGCCACCGCGTTGTTCAAGCGCGGCTTTCGCATCCAGATGATTCAGGATGTGCACCCCTTGGGCGCGGACCAGCCGGTTCTGGTCGGCGAGGCCTACACGCTGCGCTACATGCCGGCGCGCGAGGACCTCAACAAGATCGAGGTGTTTCGTGACCGCGCGCACCCGCAGCGCAAGGCGGTTGAGGATTGTCCGCCCGGGGCCGTCCTGGTGATGGATAGCCGCAAGGACGCGCGTGCGGCGTCCGCCGGCGCCATTCTCGTCACGCGGTTGATGAAGCGCGGCGTTGCCGGCGTCGTCACCGATGGCGGCTTTCGCGATTCCGTTGAGATCGGCAAACTCGGCTTTCCGGCCTACCATCACCGCCCGAGCGCACCGACAAACCTGACGCTGCATCATGCGATCGAGGCCAACGTGCCGATCGGCTGCGGCGATGCGCCGGTGTTTCCCGGTGACGTCATCCTCGGCGACAGCGACGGCGTCATCGTCATCCCGGCGCATCTGGCTGACGAAATCGCCAACGAGGCCGTCGAGATGACGGCATTTGAGGATTTCGTCACCGAGCAGGTTCAAAAAGGCAGATCAATCCTCGGGCTTTATCCCGCGACCGACGAACAGACGTCGGTCGATTTCGCCGCGTGGCGGAAGGAGAAGGGGCGGTAGTTTTCGCTTGAACTGGCCTCATGGTTCGAGACGCCGCGTGATAGACGCGGCTCCTCACCATGAGGGTCCTCATCCCGAGGAGGCGCATGCACCCGATCAGGCAGAGCGGAGAGCGACGCCGTTAGCGAACGGTGCAATCAGATAAGCGCCGGCTCGAGGGATATGGGCGTATTGAAGCAGAATGGCTTACCCCTCGGCCTCCGCCAGTCCCACCGCCCACAGCGCAAACGCATAGGCAATCGCGACCTCGTCGAGGCGGTTGAAGCGGCCGGACGCGCCGCCGTGACCCGCGCCCATGTTGGTGCGCAACAGCACCGGGCCGCCGCCGGTCATGGTTGCGCGCAATCGCGCGACCCATTTCGCCGGCTCCCAATACGTCACGCGCGGGTCGGCGAGGCCGGCCATCGCCAGGATTGGCGGATACGCCTTCGCCGTGACGTTGTCGTAAGGCGAATAGGACAGGATCGTCCTGAAATCGGTTTCACTCTCGGCCGGGTTGCCCCATTCCGGCCATTCCGGCGGCGTCAGCGGCAGCGAGTCGTCGAGCATGCTGTTGAGCACGTCGACAAACGGCACCTCGGCGACGATGCCTGCAAACAATTCGCCGGCCCGGTTGGCCACAGCGCCCATCAGCAAGCCGCCGGCGCTGCCGCCATGGCCGACGATGCGCTTGGCGGATGTGTATTTCTGCGCGATCAGCGCCTCGGCGCTGGCAGCAAAGTCGTCGAAGGTGTTGGTCTTCTTGGCGCGCTTGCCGTCGAGGTACCAGCCCCAGCCCTTGTCGGCGCCGCCTCTGATATGCGCGATCGCGTAGACAAAGCCGCGGTCGACCAGCGACAGCCGGTTGGCGGAAAACGACGCCGGCATCGCCATGCCGTAGGAACCATAGCCGTACAAAAGCAGCGGCGCCCTGCCGTCACGCTTCAAGTCGCGGCGATGCAGGATCGAGACCGGCACTTCGGCGCCGTCATGCGATTTTGCCATGATGCGGGTCGTGACGTAGTCGGCCGGATTGTGACCCGAGGGGATTTCCTGGCGCTTGCGTAAAATGCGCGTCCGCTTCGCCATGTCGTAATCGTAGACTTCTGATGGCGTCGTCATCGATGAGTAGGAGAAGCGCAGGTTCGTCGTCTCAAACTCGTAACTGCCGAGGGTGTCGAGCGAGTAGGCGGCCTCGTCAAAGGCAATGGCGTGTTCATCGCCGCTCTCGAAATCGCGGATGACGATCGCGGGCAATGCGTTGGCACGCTCGAGCCGCACCATGTGGCCCGAGAATATCTCGAGGTCGAGCACATAGATGCCTTCACGATAGGGAATGAGATCGCGCCAGTTGGTCCGCTCCGGCGCATCCAACGGCGCGGTCATGACCTTGAAGTCAATCGCGCCGTCGGCATTGGTGAGAATGAATAGCTGGTCGCCGCGATCGTTGACCGAATACTGCACGCCTTCCTGGCGCGCGGTCACCAGCCGCGGCGTGGCGAGCGGATCGGCAAGGTCGATCAAACGCTGTTCGGAAGTTTCATGGTCGCCGCTGGCAATCACGCAATAGCGGCCGCTTGAGCTTTCATGGATGCTGGTGAACCAGCCGGAGTCCTTTTCCTCATAGACCAGGAAGTCGTCGGACTGTTTGGTGCCGAGGCGATGACGCCAGACCTGCATCGGCCGGTGATTGTCGTCGAGCTTCACGTAGAAGAAGGCGCTGGAGTCGCTGTTCCAGACCACCCCGCCATCGGTTTCTTCGACAAGATCGTCGGTGTCTTTCTTGGTCGCCCAATCGCGAACCCGGATCGAAAAATATTCGGAACCCTTGGCGTCGGCGCTCCAGGCCTGAAGCCGGTGGTCCGGTGAATGCCGCGCGCCGCCGAACTTGAAATATTCGTGAGAAGCCGCGAGTTCGTCGCCATCGAGGATGATGTCGGCGTCGCCGCCCTCACGCGCGGTGCGTCCGAATAACTGATGCTGACCGCCCTCACGGAACCTGCTCAAGTAAGCGTAGGGGCCATCGGGCGAGGGGACGCTGGAATCGTCTTCCTTGATGCGCCCGCGCATTTCCTTCACCAGCCGCTTCTGCAAGGCGCCGGTATGGCCCAGCAGGCCCTCGGTATAGACGTTCTCCGCTTCCAGATAGCTGCGAATATCCGCATTCAGAGCCGATGGGTCGCGCAGCACCTCCTGCCAGTTTTCATCCTTCAGCCACGCATAGTCGTCGACCACCGTGATGCCGTGGGTGGTGAAGGAATGCGGGCGGCGCGGCGCGACAGGCGGCGTCAGGGAGCTGTTTTGGTCCATCGTTTTGTTCTCTTCAAATGCGACGCGAGTGTAGCTGCTATATCGGGGTGTTAGCTCCTGATTGCCAGAGACGCAATTGCGTCAAACGCTCTCGTCTTCGTCATTCGTGCCCCGGAATGACGGTCGGCGCGGCTTGTTGATCAAAGGCTTGTATGGTTAGCCTTGGCCTTTCCCAAGGAAGCATATGCTTTTCAATTCCTATCCCTTTATTTTTATCTTTCTGCCGGTCGCTCTCGCCGGCTATTTCGTAGCTAATCGACTCGGCGCACAAGCGCCGGTCGTCTGGCTCGTGCTGGCGTCGCTGGTGTTTTATTCTTTCAGCAACTGGCCGTTCGTGGCGTTGTTGCTGGCCTCGATCGCCTTCAATTATCTCATCGGCTGGCTGTTGATCTCGCGTCACTTGCGCGAGGGCCGGCGCTTCGCCGTCCTGACGGCAGGCGTCGCCGGCGACCTGGTGGCACTCGGCGTTTTCAAATATGCCGGTTTTGTGGTCACCAATTTCAATGCGGTGTTCCCGACGTCGGTGACGGTGAACATTCTGCTTCCGGTCGGCATCTCGTTTTATACCTTCACCCAGATCGCTTTTCTGGTCGATGCTTACCGCGGCAAGGTCGGTCACTACGCGCTGCCGCATTATGCGCTGTTCGTGACTTACTTCCCGCATCTGATCGCGGGGCCGATCCTGCATCACCGGGATATGATCCCGCAGTTTGAATCTGCCGAATCGAAGCGGCCCAATCCACGTCTCATCCTGTATGGCCTGATCATTTTTGGTATCGGCCTGTTCAAGAAAACCGTGCTCGCCGACGGCATCCAGCCGCTGGTCGCGCTCGCCTTCAATCAGGCCGCACCATCGTTCGATCAGGCCTGGATCGGCGCACTGGCCTACACCTTCCAACTCTATTTCGATTTCTCCGGTTATTCCGACATGGCGATCGGAATCTCGCTGATGTTCGGCATCTTCCTGCCGTTGAATTTCAACTCGCCTTATCAAGCCACAAGCATCATTGATTTCTGGCGCCGCTGGCACCTCACGTTGTCGCAGTTTCTGCGCGACTATCTCTACATCCCGCTCGGCGGCAACCGGCATGGCTCAGTGCTGCGTTATCTGAACCTGACGATCACGATGTTACTCGGCGGGCTTTGGCATGGCGCGGCCTGGACGTTTGTGATCTGGGGCGCGCTGCACGGCCTCTATCTCTGTATCAATCACGCCTGGGTCAATTATGCTCCGCCAATTCCCGAGCTTTTGCGGCGACCCGCCGGTGTCGCCGCGTTTCTCCTGACGTTTCTCGCGGTGGTCATCGCCTGGGTTTTCTTCCGCGCCGATAGCCTGTCTTCTGCCACTTCGGTGCTGTCGAGAATGGCCGATCCCGCCCAGATCGTATTTAGTCGAACCGAGATGCTTCAAAGCGTCTTGATTGCAATGTATGCCGCAATCGTCTGGTTCGCGCCAAACACGCAAGAGGTCGTGGGTTACGACCACAGGAACAGGTCCGTGGGTGAAAATATCGGGGCATGGCAGGTGCGGCCGCTTTTGCTTTACGGCGGCGCCGCGGCATTCGCTTTAGGCATTCTCGGCATTCAGCAACACAGCGAATTCATTTATTTCCGGTTCTAGTCCGGCGAATTTAAAGTTCCTATCCGTTTTGCCGCGAGTTCATCATAGGAACTTCAACTTCAAAGCCGCACTAGCATCGACAAATTACCAAAGCTCCTTTGATTCCGAAGTTGGCATCAGAGGTAGACACGATAGTTTGCCAACTTCGGAATCGGAGCTTTGATGGATCGATCAGTCAAAGACATTATTCGTTTCACGGGTGTGAGCCTGCTGATCGGGCTGGCTGCCGCGACGCTCACCTTCATCGTCGATCCTTTGCAGGTCTTTCGACCAGCGCGGCTGTTCGCGCCGGTGTACTCGCAAGACAGTCGTCTGCAGAATGCCGGATTGATCAGGAGCCAGGCGTTCGACACCGTTTTCATGGGAACCTCGCTCGCGATTCATTTTCGCCAAAGCGATATCGACCGCGTTCTCGGGGTGAAATCGCTCAAGCTCGCGATGACCGGCTCAAGCTCCCGGGAACAGACTTTCGTGCTGGCGGCTGCGTTAAGACGAAAGCCAAAACGGGTGATCTGGGAGGTCGACGACTGGATCTTTCACGACGCGCCCGAGATAGATGCCAACGCGCGTCTGCCAGCCGATCTGTATCGGGCAAATGTGAAGGGTATCGCCGCCTATCTCCTCAATGGACTAATGGCGCGGCAAGCGCTGTGGATCGTGGCGAGGTCGATCCCAAAGATTGGATCGGTCACCGATCCGCTGACGAACGAAGCCCTGTTCAAATTCCCGCTCAGCAACGTCGACGACATCAACACGCTACAACGAAGCGAAGATGTCAGCGCGCTCTACAACTCCAGGCGAGCGATGGCCGCCTACCGGTACATCACCGATCCCGTCCGCAGCAAATATCTGCTGGATGATACCGACTATGACATGAAAGCGCGCGTTTTCGAGCGCGATGCGATCGGCTTGATCCGTGCCAATCCCGACGTGACGTTCGATATCTACCTGCCGCCTTATTCGATCCTGCAATGGATCGCGCTGCGCGAGACTTCGCCCGAGACGCTGCAAAGCGTCTATGCGTTCTCGACCGTCCTCTGCAATCGTCTGATGGAATTTCCGAACGTGCGGCTGTTCGATTTTCGCAGTGTAAGCGACGTCACGCACGATCTCGATAATTATTCCGACGTGATCCACCATTCGCCTGCGATCGATCTGAAAGTCCTCGACTGGCTCGCGCAAGGTCAATACCGCGTCGACCCGGCCGCGCCTACGGCTGCCCTCGATCAGCTCAAGGCGCAGGTTGAGGCGTATCGGTTGGAAGACGCCAAGCGGTAGGGAAACCTCATCCTTAGGAACGGCCATGCAGGCAAGTGTACGCAGCCTGCATGAATTTTGGCTGCGCGCCGCCTCGAAGGATGAAAGGCAAGGCTGCGGCCTCATGGTTCTCCTGGCGATGCCAACGGGTCGCGCGAATGCGCGCCCGATGACAGGCTCCGCATCGTCCAGAGACGCGTATTTTTGTTGGTGCCGTTCGCTAACAGCCTCGCGATCGCTCGGCTTGCTCGGCGCGTTGCGCTCCTCGCCATGAGGGTAGAGTGCGAGCCGGGTTCTAATTCCGCAGCCGAACCGTTAATGCTCAAAACGAATTCCGCTCTCGGCGGAACAACGGAAATCTCTCGGCGAGCACGGCGGCTCAGCATCCTCGAGAGCGATCCAAAGCGAAAGTATCCTTGCAGAGTATCCTTGCGGCTGAACAGAAAGCCGTTCAGTGTGGGTATGTGGGCGCGAGACCAAGACGCGTTCGTGAGTTGTCGCAAAGCGGCCAAGTACCGAAGTGGCTGCTGCCTCAATAGACAGCCCCTGTGCCAGCGGTAGGCAATCCCATCTAACGATACCCAAACGGGCCAGCATTGCCCTCGAATTTGCAATCTCCTGAGGGGAGTCAGACCGATGACCAGCGACACCATGACGGTCGGCGTAGCAATCCCTGATGATCGCGCCGATGTTCGCCGAAGGATCTGGGCTATTTTCGGAAGCTCGTCCGGCAATCTTGTCGAGTGGTTCGATTTCTATGCCTACGCATTCACGGCGTTGTATTTCGCGCCGGCCTTCTTTCCGAAGGGCAATCAGACAACCCAACTTTTGCAGACCGCCGCAGTGTTCGCTATCGGCTTTTTGATGCGGCCGATCGGAGGCTATGTTTTCGGCTTCATCGCCGATAGATTTGGCCGGAAAAACTCGATGATGATCTCGGTTCTGATGATGTGCGCGGGGTCGCTTGCCATCGCCACGATGCCTACCTATGAGACGATCGGAACGGCAGCACCTGTATTGCTACTGCTCGCGCGCATGGTGCAAGGGTTTTCGGTCGGCGGCGAATACGGCACCAGTGCTACCTATATGAGCGAGGTGGCACCGCCGGGCAGGCGAGGTTTTTACGCTTCATTCCAATATGTCACGCTGATCGGCGGCCAGTTGCTCGCCTCACTCGTGGTGTTGGTCATTCAACTGTTGCTGTCCGACACTGAATTGAGAGCTTGGGGGTGGCGTATCCCGTTCTTGATAGGCGCCGTCTTCGCGGTAGTCGCCTTGTTTCTGCGATCGTCGCTCACGGAAACATCTTCGGCTGAAACTCGTTCACGCAAAGAAGCGGGTTCTTTGCGTGAAATCTTCAAACATCACTCCCGGGCGTTTTTGATCGTTCTTGGCTATACCGCCGGCGGCTCACTGATCTTCTACACATTCACAACCTATATGCAAAAATATCTGATCAACACCGCACATATGAACGATCGAACCGTGAATATAGTGATGACCGCGGTGCTCTGCACCTACATGATCATGCAGCCGCTATTTGGAGGATTTTCAGACCGCTTCGGCCGCAAGACTTCCATGTTGCTGTTTGGGGGCCTTGCGACGGTGTTCACGGTCCCCCTCTTGTATGCCATAGGCGATGTCAAAAGTCCCTATGCGGCGTATGTCCTGATCGTGTTGGCCCTCGCCATTGTCTCCTTCTACACGTCGATCAGCGGACTCGTTAAAGCGGAAATGTTTCCGCCTGAGGTGCGGGCGATGAGCGTCGGCCTTGCCTATGCTATCGCTAACGCGATTTTCGGCGGTTCTGCCGAATATGTGGCGCTCTTGTTCAAGGATTACGGAGCGGAGTCCAATTTTTACTGGTATGTGACCTTCATGTGCGCGATCGCTTTTGCCGCATCAATCATCATGCCGAATCCGAAAGTGAAAGGTTATCTGCAGGGCTCTGGAACCGAAATTTAGCGAGGGTGCGCCTGACTTCCCTTGTTGGCACATCGCGTCATTTCAATGCGTCGCCGAATTTGGTTGCCGCCGGCTTATAGCGGACGTTGGTGCAAAACTGCACCGATAGGTTCGGGGTTTATGAGTACGCGCTAATTCCGCAGCCGCGCGCCGGCGTTGCCGCCGAGCATCGGGATCCGGTTGACGGCAAGCACGACGGCAAAGGTGATCAGAAGCATGGCGATGCCCAGCACCGAGATCGCGGCGAGGTCGCCGCTTTCGTTGAGATCGTAGATCAGAACGCTGATCACTTTTGTCTGCGAGGTAAACAGCACGATCGCCGCCGACAGTTCCCGCATCACGCCGATGAAAATGAAGCACCAGGTGGCGATGACGCCGGTGCGCAACAGCGGCGCGGTGATCTGGCGTAGCGCCTGCAATCGCGTCGCGCCGAGAATGCGGCTGGCTTCCTCAAGCTCCGGATGAACGGTTGCGAACGCGGCCTGCAACTGCTGATAGGCCGACGGCAGATTGATGGTCAAAAAGGCGATCAACAGGATCCAGAGCGTTCCGTAGAGCACGAAGGGCGGGCGCGTGTAACTGAGGAATAGCCCGACGCCAAGCACGATGCCGGGCACGGCGACCGGCGCGGTTGCGAGAAAGCCGAGGATGCGATGGCCCGCGATCACCTTTCGCGTGGTCACATAGGCAATCACCAGCGCGAGCAGAGTGCCGATCGTCGCGGTCGACGCGCCAAGGATTACGGTGTTCTTCAGCGCCAACTGGGTCGACGACAACTCGGTGAATACGAACACGATGTTGTGCAGCGTGAACGTCGATGGCGTCACCAGAGTCGTTGCGTTCGGCGAGAACGCCGCGTTGAACAGCGCGAAATACGGCAGGAATACCGGGTTGAGCAGCATCAGGAGACAGAAGGCGAGCGCGACCCAGCGCCACTTCTTCATCTCGACCCGGCGGGGCGCGCCGTATTTGCCGCCGAGCACCGAGAAGCCGCGGCGGCCGAGCAGAAATTTCTGCCCCTGCAAAAGCAGAATGGTCAGGACCAGAAGCGGCACCGCGGCCGCAGCAGCCAATTCAAGTTTGGGCGGATACTGAAACAAGCTCCAGATTTTCGTCGTCATGGTGTGGAAGCCGGCCGGCAGCGCCAGGATGGCTGGCGAACCGAACAAGGTCATGGCTTGCAGAAACGCGATCAGCGCGCCGGCAACAATGGCGGGAAGCGCCAGAGGGATCGTGATACGCCGTGCCGTGGTCCAGGCGCGACCACCGAGAATGGCGGAAGCGTCTTCGAGTTCGCCGGGCATGTTGTCGAGCGAATTCGCGACCAGCACGAACACAAAGGGGAACGTGTAACAGGAGATGACGAAGATGATGCCGGGAAGCGAATAGATGTCGAACAGGTGTGCGTCGGGTTCGCCGCCGGTCACGAAGCGATAGAACTGGTTGAGCAGCCCGCTGTTCGGTGCAGCCAGCAATTCCCAGGCCACCGCACCGAGAAATGGCGGCGTCACGAAGGACGCCGTGACAAGCGCGCGGATGGTTTGCCGTCCCGGCATATCCGTGCGCGACACCAGCCATCCCATGGGCGCGGCGATCAGACAGCAGATGATGGCCGAACTGGTCGCAATGATTGCGGTCGTCAACAGCGGATCGAGGAAGTCGGGATCGGAGAACAGCGTGACGAAATTCTGCAACGTCAAATGATTGGTTTTGTCGGTAAAGCTGTAGATCGCAAGCCACGACAGCGGCAGCACGATCAGAACGATCATGACGGCTGCAAACAGCCACAGCACCGGTTTGGTCCAGTCGATTTTGACGCGAGGAGTGTCGATGCTGCTGGCGATGGTCATGTTATCCACTCAACGCAAGTTTCCCTCATCCAGAGCAGCGGCGAAGCCGCGTCTCGAAGGATGAGGGTCCCGATGGCCTCATGGTTCGAGACGGCGCGGATGCGCCTCCTCACCATGAGTAGATAATTACACCCTAAACAGCCGCGCATAGCGCGTCTTGATCTCTTCGGTCATCTTTTCGACGCCTGCGGCGTCTTCCTTCATCAGCTTGATGTCGGAAATCTTTCTGCGGCCGGGCTTCGGCGTCACCTGCGGGTGCGCCGAATATTGCGCCGTGAAGTCGGTGAAGAATTGCTGCGTCTCGCGCGTATGCAGCCACGCCTGAAACAGCCTAGCGGCGTTGGGGTGCGGCGCGCCGTCGAAGATCGCGGTAGGCCCCGAGATGGTCGGCGCGCCCTCGGCCGGATAAATCGGCTCGACCGGTTGGCCGGCCTCCTTGAGCAGCACGACGTTATATTCATTGCCGTCGGCCATGATCGAGCGCTCGCCGAGCAAGAGTTTCTTCGGCGGGTCGGTCGACGACTGCACCTGCATCACGCGCTGCTTCGACAGTTTTTCCAGATAGTCCCAGCCGAGTTCGCGAACGAGTTGAAATGTCGCCGTCATGATGGTGCCGCTATAGGCCGGGTGCCCTTTCACCATCTTGCCGGCCCATTTCGGATCGAGCAGGTCGGCGAAGCTTGTGGGCGACTCCGTCGGTTTGACGAGGTTGGTGTTATACGCAATCGACGAGAGCCAGACGCGCGAAGTCACGGACGTGCCATCGGCATCGCGGTACTCGTTCGGAAAATACCTGGCGACGTCTTCAGGCACGAAAGGCGCCAGCCAGCCGTTGCGTTTCCATGAGATGACGTGAGAGGCATCGGCCGTCGTGATCACGTCGGCGGCGCGGATGTTGGAGGAGAATTCCTGCGCGATCCGCTGAAACAGCCGCTCGGATCCGGAACGCTCGATCTGAACCTCGATGCCGGGATGTTTTGCCTGGAACGCGTTACCGAGCTTTTCGCCCACGGGCAAATCCATCGCGGAATAGAGCACGACCTTGCCTTCGCGCCTGGCGGCATCGATCAGTTGCGGCGAGATCGCGACAGCTTCCGGCGCTTGGGCCTTCAGCGGAGACGCAAACAGCGCAAACCCAAGCGCCGCCGATCCCTTGATCGCCTCGCGTCTGGAAAGTTTCCGCCGCTTCATCGCCGCCCCTAACGGATAAGCGCCCGGCAGCGCTCCGGCGGCAGCGTCAGCCACACTTCGGTGCCTGCGGGAATAGCTGTTTGCGGCGGGGTGACCGCGCGCAGCGCTGTGCCATCGGCCGTCTCGACCACATAGTCGCGGTTGGCGCCGAGAAACACCTGTCGCGTCACGGTCGCCTTCACCATGTTGTCGGCCGATGCCGGCGCGCTGGTCGAGAGCTTGATATCGTGCTGGCGGATCGCGACCGCGGCGTCCTGATTGGCCGTGAGCTTCGCACCCACGACGCGAAAGGTCGCGCCGGAAAACGAGATGTGGTTCTCGTCGCGGGCTTTGCCCTTGATCACGTTGCTGGAGCCGATGAAGCGCGCGACGAATTCCGACTCCGGCCGGTCGTAAATATCTTCCGGCGTGCCGAGCTGATCGATCTTTCCGCCGCTCATGACCGCAATCAGGTCGGCCGTCGTCATGGCCTCGGACTGATCGTGGGTGACGTAGACGGTCGTGTAGCGGTATTCGTCGTGCAGCCGTCGAATTTCGAAGCGCATCTCCTCGCGTAGATTGGCGTCGAGGTTGGAGAGTGGCTCGTCGAGCAGCAAGGTTTCGGGCTCGACGACGAGCGCGCGCGCCAGCGCAACGCGCTGTTGCTGGCCGCCCGACAATTCGCCGGGATAGCGCTCGGCCAAGGCTTCGAGCTTGGTGGTTTGCAGGATCGCCTTCAGTTTCCTGGCGATGGTGTCGCGGTCCATCTTCCGCAGGCGAAGACCGTAGACGATGTTTTCCGCCACCGTCATATGCGGCCAGAGCGCGTAGCTCTGGAAGATCATCGACATCTTGCGTTGCTCGGGCGGCAGCGTGCGCGCGGCCGACGACACCAGGCGGTCGCCGACGCGGATTTCGCCTGACGTCGGCTCGAGGAAACCTGCGATCAGCCGCAGCGTCGTGGTCTTGCCGCAGCCGGAGGGGCCGAGAAGGCAGACCAATTGCCCGTGATCGATACGCAACGCGACGTTATCGACGACCGTCACCGGCCCAAATCGCTTGGTGAGGTCGCGCAATTCAACCGAAGCCAACCGCTTCACTCCCTGCTGTTCTCTGGCGCATTCCGCCGTCATCAGATCGACGCCTGGGGCGGAAACCTGATTGCGACCAAGACGGCCCGTTTTGCGGAATGCGCGCTTATTTATCGCAAGATCAATATATGCCCGAATACGCGGGCGCCGGAAAGGCTTAGAAAGCCGAGATTTCAGCCATCAGGCCGGAACGTTGTTGCCGAGCCAGCCGACGGCGGCTTCGACGCCGCCCTTGCCGTGGGGAATGCCGAGCGCCTGCAACGCGACTTCAATTACGCCAAGCGTGCCGAGGATCATCGGCGCGTTGACGTGGCCCATATGCGCGATCCGGAACGCCTGGCCGGTCAATTCGCCGATCCCGGTGCCCAGCACCACGCCGCATTTCTCCTTGCAGTAGCGCTGCAAGTCGGCCGGCCGGTAGCTGTCGCCCATCAACACCGTCGTGACGGTGTCGGAGCGTTCGGCCGCATCGGAGATGTTGAAATTGACGACCTGTCCTTCGGACCACGCCGACACGGCACGACGCACGGCTTCGGCCAGCAATCGATGACGCAGGAAAGCGTTTTCGAGGCCCTCTTCGTCGATCATGTCGATGGCTTTACGAAGTGCGAACAGCAAATGAACGGGAGCCGTGCCGCCATAGATCCGGTAATTTTCGCCTTTGTCGCGCTCGGTCCAGTCCCAATAGGGCGTGCGCATGTTCGCCTTCTTGTGGGCCTCGCGGGCGCGGTCGTTGATGGCGCAAAAGCCCAGTCCTGGCGGCGTCATCAGGCCTTTCTGCGAGCCGGACATGGCGACATCGATGCCCCAGGCGTCCATCTCGAACGGCATGCAGCCGAGCGAGGCCACGGCGTCGACCAGATACAGCGCGGGATGGCCGGCCGACTTGATCGCCTTGCCGATGGCCTCGATGTCGTTATAGGCGCCGGAGGCCGTGTCGACCTGAACGACCAGGATCGCCTTGATGGTGTGATCCTTGTCCTGGCGCAGACGTTCCTCGACGTCAGCAACGCGAACCGCGCGGCGCCAGTCGCCCCTGAGCACTTCGACCTCGGCGCCCATGGCCTCGGCGGCGCTGCCCCAGTTGATGGCAAACCGGCCGCTCTCCAGCACCAGAATCTTGTCGCCGCGCGACAGCACATTGCTCAGCACGGCTTCCCAGGCGCCATGGCCGTTGGCGATGTAGATGTAGGATTTGCCCTTGGTGGCGAATAGCCTGGAGAGATCGCGCAGCAGTCCTTGCGTCAGCTGCACCATCTCCTCGGAATAGATGTCGAGCGCCGGACGGTGCATCGCCTGCAACACCTCGTCGGGCATGGTGGTGGGGCCAGGGATCGCCAGGAATTCCCGGCCCGCGCGAACGACCATTGTCGTGATTCCTCTTCGAGTTTCCGTAAGCAAGGGATGCAGGGGAATGGCGGGAAATTCAAGGAGTCATGGGATGATATTCGGGTGAGGCAGTCATGCGGCCGACGTCCCGATTCCCGAGTTCGCATTGGCTTCAAGTGACTTTTCGAACTTCCAAGCCGGCACACCGGTGCTATTTTGTCAGCGTATCGGCAACCGCGTGCCAGATCTGATCCTTGATTTCGGTCGCGAGCGGGCTTGGGATGATATCCGCAGGCGTTGTTCGCTTTTGGCACGCCGTCACCAGCCGCAAAATCCACACCTCGCCATCGGTGTAATAGGAATCGCCGCCGCCATTTCGCCCCGTCAGCGTCACGCCGATGCCCGTCACCTGATATTTGGCCTCGACCACCTCGGCGGTCTCGAGGTCGGTGGCGAGCAGGTCGCGCTCGGCGTCGATATCGGCGGAGATGTGATGGGTGATGGCGCCGGTGTAATGGCTGACGCCGACGCCGCGATCGAAGGTGGCAGAGCCGAGCCAGACCGGACGGTTTTCCTGGCCCTGATCCAGCACCTTCCAGAACCGCACATGATGGCGGCGATCGGCGCTGTCGCCGACCGGTTTCTCGAAGGCGAGATCCTCAGGCCTGCCGAGATAGAACAGCGGACTGACGGGTGCCCTGCGATAGGGGCGGTCGAGCAGTACGCTTCCGATGATCTCGACCGAAGAGCGCGCCGTCACTGGATCGGCGGGATACCAGCCGGCCGCCTGCATGGCACAGAGCAGGTCGCGTTTGTCGCCGATCAGGCCGACATTGATGGGATCGCCGGGAATGTCCTGCGCCGTGCGCGTCACCATCGGAAGATTGGCAAGGCCGCGCTGATGCTCGTAATGGCTCCACAACATCGGCAGCGCCTGATAGGCGAGCGCAGTGTAGGCCAATAGGATGGCGAGTACGGCGAGCAGGAACTGCTCCAGCCGTCGGTGCGGATGGCGGGGCGGCAGCGTGATCTGTACTTGATGGTCAGCCAAGGCGCCTCATCATTACAAATTCAAGCGCAAGACACATGACCTTTGGCGCGATGGCCTCGTGGTTCTCCCGGCGATGCGAAGCATCGTCCGGTATGCGCGGCGTCTTATAGCGCCGTTTGCGACGGCGTTGCTTTCGCTCGGCCTGCCCCGTCGTGCCGCGCTCCTCACCATGAGGATTTGAGTCCTCGTCCTGAGGAGCGCTCCGCGGGAGCGCGTCTCGACGGATGAGGCACGGACTTATCTCCGGGTCTCGCGGCAGCCTGCGGCTTCAGCCTCTTCCACCGAGCAGAACCAGCGCGTGCCCTTGCTGATCTTCATCTCGATCTTGGCGTACCAGCGGCTGGTCGGCTGGTGATAGATACACTCGCCGGCACTGTTGACGTTGCCCTTGATGGTGCAGTCCGGCGACGGCGCGACCGGCCCGGATGCCGAGGCCAGCAGGATCGCACTCGCACTTTCCGGCGCCCGGGTGGCGCCGAGGATCGTGGTCTTCTTGTTGCGGACCCGCCAGTCCCAGGGCGCGATGAACGCGCCGTGCCACATGCCGGCCTTGGCTTCGCGCGCGGCCTTCTCGTCTTCTTCGTAGTCGTGGGAAAATCTCACATAGGCGAGCGCCCAGCCGTTGCGCACCATCCATTTCTGGATGTCTTCGCCGTCGACCTCGCATCGCGCCACCAGCCGGCCGCGGCGGTCGTGATTCTGGCTGGCATGGCAGGTCCAGTTCTTGTTGTCGGCGTGTTTGATCAGTTCGTCGCGCGCCGCGGCTCCGCACGTCCAGCGCTCGCCCTGGCCGTTGAGACAAAGCTGATCGACGGATGGCGCGTCGATTCCACCAAGCCTGATCCGGTTGGTCCCGATGACGACCGTGTCACCCTCGCGAACCTTTGCGGTGCCGGTGATGTCGGCAGCCTGCGCCAAGGCGGGCAGCAAAAATAGGATCACTGCGAACAGGAGCTTCTGAGGCATGCAAAAGGGTCCGTTCAGGATGGAAGGCGTGGCGGCGGATTGTGATGCGGATTTGGCCGCAGCGCTAGCGGATTCATGAGAGCCGGCAAGTGGATGACGGTGCGAATGCGGGCCCTCTAACCTTGCGCCCGCTGTAACGCCGTGCGCGCCAGAGACAGCCCCATCAGCACAAAGGCTGACGTGGCTTCCGGACCGCCGACGATAATGCGGGTGGGAGTCTTCATCTTATTCCACTCATAGGCCTTGAACGGTCCGTGCCGGCCGCCTTCGCCGAGGTGGCTCACGATGGTGTGTAAGGCTGGTGTAAGGTGCGAGACCTCCGCACCGAGATGCGAAAGCGCGATCAGCGCCAGCGCGGCATCGAACGCGTTCATTTCGTGCGTGATCAGATCATCCCGCACATAGGCCAGCACGCGGCTGCGAATGAACTCGAACGCGCCGTCGGGATCGATCGCCGCTCGCGCATCCGGTGGCAACGCCATGAAGACGGCATAGCAACGGCCGAAATAGGCAGAGTAGAGTTCCGGCAAATAGTAGATGTGCGAACGCGGCTCGGCGAAGGCGCCGCTGGCCACCAGGTTTTTCTGAAACCTGACGATGCCGCGCAACAGATCGAGCCGCTCCGGCGTCTCCAGGATTTTCCAGCGCGCAAGATTGCGGAAGCTCACTTCGAGGACGTCGAGATTGAGCGTCGGATCGAGATCGTTGCCGTAGGGGCGATCGCCATTGATGTTGTCGATCCAGGTGACGATGGCCCCGTCATAATCGATGTGATCGTTGATCGCGACGGTGACCTTCGGCGCGTTGGCGCCGGCCTTCACCTGATAGCCGCTGTAGAAATCCGGCAGCGGCTGATCGAGCATCGGATCGCTGCTGCCCGCTTGCGTCGCGGCCGAGAACGCGCAGGCCGTGGTGTCGCAGTCCGGCACGTAAAGGCCAAAGCCGAGCTTTTCCTTGATCCCGGTGAAGAATCGCGAGAAGCGCGGATGCGGGTGAGGCGCGATCGCGGTGACGACATCGTAGGCGTTGCCGTCGACGCCGCGGACCTGCTCGCGGCTTGCGCCCAGGCAATAATCCGACATGTCAGCGATGGCGCGCTTGGCAGCGGCGCTTTCTTCGCGCGAGGCCAGCCCGCTCTCGACAAAGCCGAGCAGCGACTCGATATAGAACGCATCGTAATAGGCCGAGCGGTGCCGGATCTGCATCGGCTGCCACATCGGCTCGGCGATGCCTTTCCAGGATGGATTGATCAAATCGCGCGCCGGCGAACGCGCAATGAAGACCCGGGCCAGGTTGAACAGCAGCGTCGAGTTCTTGTAGCTGCGCGCATCGAGGCCGTTGAGCGCCGTCAGGAACTCGCGACCGTGGATGTCGGGATCGCCGATCAGGTTGAAGGCCGCATAGGCCGGGATGAAGCCGTTGCTGCGGAACGACCGCAACAAGTGCGCGCCACAGGCGCGGATCACGCGCTCGATGTCGGAAAGGCTCGGCGGCCTCACGTCCGATGGCGCGGAGGGCGGCCGGGGGTGATGCAGCTTGACCGTATCCAATAGCGACGCGACCGGCTGGCCGATCGCCGCCCAGTCAGGCAGCCCGTCGTCCCGCGCCCGGGTCAGGGCCTGGCGCAACGCCGCTAACCGCGAGGTGTCGTTCAATTCGGAGAGCCCGGTCCGGCGGAGCAGCGGCCGCAAAGCCGGGTTGCCGAGCGCGGTCTTGTAGAATTGGACGAGGTGCTGGTCGCCGCCGGCGCCGTTGGCCAACAGCGGGTCGCAGACGTCGTAGAGCGACGGGCCGTCTTTTCGGGCGGTCAGCGCCCGGCAGGCGGCCCCGGCCATTTCGTGAAACGCCATTCGACTTTCTTTCCCCCGCGGCTGGTCCAGACCCCCCCGCTGCAGCATGGGCCCTTTCGCGCAGGCCATTCCTTAACGACCCGTGACCGGCTGAGCAATGGCACGAAAGATGTAGCAATTTCAAGGAAATGAGATGTCCGGGAAAGGGTTTTGCCTATGTGATGCGCATCATATGGCGGCGGGTTCCCGGTTCCCGTTATCGGACAATTAGGGTTGCGGGCAGGCAGCCGGCCGGGTTAAGCCTTTCTTTGTTGCGATGCCGCAAATTGATCGTATTTCGCCGGCAAACGGCCCCATCCCAATAGACCGAATGATCGGTTGGCGCGACCTGGATACTTCGCGCGATGGAGTGTGATTTTCGAATGAGACCTTTGATGAACCTGTTCGGACTTGGCATTTCCCGACGCCCGCTCGCCATCGCCGCGGTGCTGGTCGGGACGGTGTCGCTGGTCATTGGGGCCCATGCTGCCCTGAACAAGCGGGCAATGGATGCCGCCAAGGTGGCAAGCGCCGAGCGGGCGGACGCTGCCGGCGAGCGGACATCCCGGATTGCGCTGGTCATCGGCAACAGCCATTACCCCGACGCCAGCCTGCCGCTGACCCAGCCGGTCAACGACGCCCGCGCCTTGACCGCCGCGCTCCGCCACGAAGGCTTTGACGTCGACGTCATCGAAGACGCCACCCGCGACGACATGACCCGTGCGGTGACCCGCCTGAAGTCGAAGCTGCGGCCGGATTCGGTCGTCATGCTGTTCTTTGGCGGCTACGGCATTCAGGTCGGCCGCGAGAGCTACATGATCCCGGTCGACGCCGTGATCTGGAAGGAAGGCGATGTGCGCCGCGAGGCCATCAGCGTCGAGTCCGTGCTCGATGCGGCCCGGGAATTCGGCGCTTCGGCCAAGGTCGTGGTGCTCGATGCCGCCCGCCGTAACCCTTATGAGCGGCGCTTCCGCACCTTCTCCCACGGCCTGGCGCCGATCAGCCTGCCGGACAATGCGCTGCTTCTGACGTCGGCTTTGCCGGGCGCGGTGGCGGACGATTCCACCGGTGAGAATTCGGTGCTGGTGAGCGAACTGCTCACGCATATCAATGACCGGGAGGCGGACAAGGCCAAGGCGGCGGAAGCGATCTTCAACCAGACCCGCATCGCGATCGCCCGCGCGTCGAATGGCGAACAGGTGCCGTCGGTCTCTTCCACGCTGATGGAAGAAATCAGCTTCAACGCCAAAGCCGCGGATTAAGGGCTGCGCTAGCCATTTAGTCGTCCCCGCGAAAGCGGGGACCCCGACAACAACCCTTCACCGTCGTCCCGGCCAAGCGCAGCGCGAGCCGGGATCCATACGCCGAGGCCCTTAGGGCACAATAACCAATGACTTTATCCCACGGTCGGTGGTCGCGATGAGCGCAAGTGCGCTCACGCGGGGGTTCCTGCTTTCGCAGGAACGACGGGCAGTCTGGATAACCTCCCTACCGCGCTTCCGCGGCCTCGGTGATCGGCCGCACCTGATCGCCCTCGCGCAACAAGGCGCCGGCCCGCGCCACCACGATGTCGCCCTCGACCAGCCCATCGCGGATTTCGACCTGGCCGCCAGACATCAACCCGACTTCCACCCGCTTGGTTTCGATGCGCGCGCGCCGCACCACCTGCACCACCGTGCCGGCGGAGCCATAGAGTAGCGCGGTGAGCGGCACAGACACGCCGCAGCTCTGGCCGATCTTGATCATGGCGCGGCCGGATGAATTGACGAACAGCTTGCGGTTGGTGGTGATGGTGACGAACACCTGGCCGAGCTGGCTGTTGGGCTCGACGGTGGACGAGACGCGGCGAACCTTGCCGTCCACTTCGCCCGCGCCGACCACCTTGATCCGCGCCGGCTGATTGATGGCGAGCTTGGCGAGGTCCTGCGTCGGAACCATCCCGACCAGGTCGAACTCGCTGCGCGCGATGATGGAAAACAGCGCCTCGCCGCGCGGCGAGGCGAGCGCGCCGACCTGGGCGGTCGAACTCAGCACCAGCCCCGCCACCGGCGAGGCAACCAGCGTCGTGCCACCTTCCGGCAGGCTCAAGCGCGCGAGGCTTTGCCCGGCGGTGACGGTCTCGCCGGCATCCACCAGGATCTCGGCGACCTTCAGGCCCGGCCGGTCCGGCCGCACCATCGTCTCCTCGCGCGGAATGAGAATCCCGAACGCCTCCACCAGATTGGGGAAGCAGAATTTCGAAGCCTTCAGCACCGTGACGGCGGCGCCTTGCGGTGGTCCTTCCTTGGCTGCGGGATCGTCCGCGGCGAGGATGGGGGTGATGAAAAGGGCAGCGCAAAGCGAGGCCGCAAGAAAGGTGGCGAGCGGGTTTCTCGGGGGGGTGAATAGGGCGGCGATACTCATCGGGATTCCCGTGGGTGTGTCTAACGTCATCGATAGCAGAGGGATAGTGCGCGGGCCAAGGATCAATAGGCGGTGCAGGGAGACTAAAAGGCAGGCCGTGTCTTGATGTGCCCCGCGAAGATCGTCACAAGTCGTGTGGTCCTGACACCTCGACGCCGAAGTCAACTCGGTGACGATTACTTCGCAATCGCGACCGGGGATGGTGACAAGAAAGCCCGATCACCAGGGAGAGCGCGAAGGAAACCGTTAAAACCATTCGCGTGCGGGAATGCCGGGTGATCCGGTTGTCCTCGCGGTGACCAACTCGCGTGTTTTCTATTTTCCACGCGAGGCTGCGGGTGCAACGGCGCCCGGCATTCCCCACGCCCTCTTTTTGTCGGAGGGTTGAGATTCCAGGCACGCTCCGGGCGCGATCGCGCCGCGGAATGCGCGGCCGTGTGTGACCCGGGGCTGCAATGTGATGTGACTTGTGACACAGTTACATTCGAATGGGTCGGCGGGCAATTTGAGTGAGATAACCAAAATTACTTCGCGCGGTGCCGCGCTGATGGCGGGCGCGGTCTTGTTGCTCGCGTCGTGCGCATTGCGGCCGGCGTTGGCCGATGACCACGATCATATGGATCACAATCACATGGATCACGCGCAGATGCCGCATGGGCATCAAACGCCGAAGCCGTCAAAGACGAAAAAGAAAAAGCCGGCCGCCGGCCTCGCGGCCTCCCACGCGAACATGCCGCCGATGGATCATGCGGCGATGGATCACGGCGCGATGCATGCCGGTCATGGGATGAAGGGCTTGTTCGGTCCCTACGGCATGAGCCGCGAGGGATCGGGCACGAGCTGGCAGCCTGATACGTCGCCGCATGAAGGCATCCATGCCCAGTACGGCGAGTGGATGACGATGTGGCACGCGATGTTCAACGGCGTCTACGACAATCAAGGCGGCCCGCGCGGCGACAGCAAGACCTTCGTCAGCGGCATGGTGATGGCGATGGCCGAACGGCAGGTCGATGCCGGCACCTTCGGCCTTCGTGCGATGCTGTCGCCGGACCCGTTGATGGGCGCGAACGGATATCCGCTGCTGCTCGGAAGCGGCGAAACCGCCGACGGCCGCACGCCGCTGATCGATCGTCAACATCCGCACGATCTGTTCATGGAAATGGCCGCGACCTATTCGTACCAGATCGCTAAAGCCTCCAGCGTGTTTGTCTATGCGGGACTGCCCGGAGATCCGGCGCTCGGTCCATCGGCGTTCATGCACCGCGTCAGCGGTCTCGATATTCCGGAAGCACCAATCACACATCATTGGCTCGACAGCACGCACATTACTTACGGCGTCGTCACCGCGGGCGTCGTGCTGGACACGGTCAAGCTCGAAGCCTCGGCCTTCCGCGGGCGCGAGCCGGATCAGTATCGGTACAACATCGAGCAGCCGAAGCTCGACAGCTACTCGGCCCGCGCCAGCTGGAATCCGACGCCGGAGCTATCGATGCAGGTGTCGTGGGGACATCTCACGTCGCCGGAACAGCTGATGCCGGCGGTCAACGAAAATCGCCTCACGGCCTCGGTTTCCTATACCAGGCTGTTCAATGGCGGCGACGTGTGGGCGACAACGCTGGCCTGGGGCCGCAAGTACAATATGCCGGGCAATACGCTGGACGGTTATCTCGCCGAAAGCGAGCTGATCTTCAAAAACGGCGTCACGTTGTTCACGCGCGCCGAACGCGTTCAAAACGACGAACTACTGGAAACCGCCGAGATGACGATGGTTCCGCCGGTAACGCCGTTGTCGCTGCTGCCGGTTTTTACCGTCGGCAAGATCACGGCAGGCGGCATCTACGATTTCTTGCGAACAGACCACATGAAATTCGGATTGGGCGCGCTGGTCAGCCGCTACAGCATCCCCGATGCGCTGAAACCCGAATACGGCGATCCGACGAGCTATATGGTCTTTGCGCGGTTGAAAATTCAATAAGACGGAGGGCGCGATTGCGCCGCCGGCGAGCGCAGAATGGTGGGTGGCGGCCGATGATCGCCTTCCGGCTCATCCGCCTCTTCGTTGTGGGTGATCATCCGTTTGGCAAAACCCCAGAGCAGCGTGCCGACATCGTCCATCATCATGAACATCGCAGGCACGAACACCAGCGACAGAATGGTGGAGAATATCAGGCCGCCGATGACGGCCAGCGCCATCGGTGAGCGGAATTCGCCGCCGGCGCCGAACGCCAAGGCCGAAGGCATCATGCCGGCCGCCATCGCGATCGTGGTCATGACGATGGGGCGGGCGCGCTTCATGCCGGCGTCGATGATGGCGTATTCGCGCGACTTGCCATCGCGCATGGATTCCACCGCGAACTCCACCAGCATGATGGCGTTCTTGGTGACGATGCCCATCAACATCAGGATGCCGATCCACACCGGCGTGGTGAGCTGCTTGCCGGTCAGGAGCAACGCCGCGATCGCGCCGCCGATCGAAAGCGGCAGCGAGAACAGGATCGTGATCGGTTGCAGGAAGGTGCCGAACAGCAGCACCAGCACCGCATACACCATCATCAGGCCCGCCGTAATGGCGGTCGCAAAACCGGCGGACAACTCGTTCAGGCTTTCCGCATCGCCCGAGGGGTTGACGGTCACGCCCTTGGGCAAGCTCTTCATGACCGGCAGTTCGTTGATCTTCTTGGTCGCATCGCCGAGCGCCGATGTGCCGACGAGATCGGCCGCGACGGTTGCCTGTCGTTCGCGATCGTATCGATTGATGCTGGTCGGCCCCTGGTCAAGCTTGATGTCGGCGACCACCGACAGCGGCACGCCGCCGCGCGCCGCCGCCCAGCGGCACCCGCAACTGTTCGAGGATGTTCAGGTCGCCCCGCGCGCCGTCCTCGAGCTGGACGCGGATCGGCACCTGGCGGTCGCCGGCGTCGAACTTGGCGAGCGCGGGGCCGACGTCGCCGATCGTGGCGACGCGAATGGTCTCCGACAGGCTTTCGGTGGAAACGCCCATCCGTGCGGCCAGATCGGCACGCGGCTGGATGCGAAGCTCCGGCCGGTCGAGCGAGATTTCGGAGATCACGTTGGCGATCAGCGGAATCCGCTTCATCTGGTTGGCGAGTTCGCTGGCGACGTTGTTGACGATATTGCTGTCGGCGCCGGTGACGACGAGCGAGATGGCGCGCAAGCCATTTTCGTCGAGGAACCAGAACCTGATATCGGGAACGTTTTCGAGGTCCTTGCCGATCGACAGCTCGAGTTCGCGCTGGGTGATCCTGCGGTCGGTCTTCGGCGTATAATTGATGATCAGCGCGGCGCGCCGCACTTCGAACGTGCCTGGCGGCACCCGGCCGCCGTCGACGAAGACGTTTCTGACCTCCGGCCGCTTGCGCAAGCGAGCGACGATTTGCTCTGTGACCTTCTCGGTATAGGCAAGCTGTGTACCGGGCGGCAGCTCCATCGCCAGCAGCGAGCGCGCAGTGTCTTGCGCCGGCAGGAAGCCCTGCGACAACAGCGAAATGCTGCCGATCGAGGCCGCGAAGATGCCGAAGCCGATCAGGACCGTGATCAGGTAATGTTTGACCGACCAGGTGACGAGTCTCAGATAGGCCTGCAATATGCGGCCGGGCGGCGGATCGTCGTGCGCATGATCTTTCAGGAAATAGGCCGCCAGCACCGGCGTGACGAAGCGTGCGGCGAGCAGCGAGAAGAACACCTGCACCGAGACCGTGATGCCGAACTGCTTGAAGAACTGCCCGGCGATGCCCGACATGAAGCTTGCGGGCGCAAAGATCGCGATGATCGTCAGCGAGATCGCAATCACGGCGAGACCAATTTCGTCGGCGGCTTCCAGCGCTGCGCGGTAGGGCGATTTGCCCATCCGCATGTGACGCACGATGTTCTCGATCTCGACGATGGCGTCGTCGACCAGAATGCCGGTCGACAGCGTGATGGCGAGGAAGCTGACGAGGTTGAGCGAGAAACCGAGGAGGTCCATCGCCCAGAACGCCGGGAAGATCGACAGCGGCAGCGAGATCGCGGCAATGATAGTGGCCCGCATGTCACGCAAGAACAGAAGCACGATGATGACGGCCAGGATCGCGCCTTCGAACAGGGTCGAGATCGCCGCTTCATAATTGCCCTTGGTGTATTCGACCGAGGTGTCGATCAGCTTGAGGTCGACCTCGGGGTGGGCAATTTTCAGGGCGTCGATGCGCTTCTGCACGGCGGCAGCGACCACGACGTCGCTGGCGCCCTTCGAGCGCTTGATGCCGAGGGCCACGACCGGCTCGCCGTTGAAGCGCGCAAAGGTCCGGCGATCGGCGATGGTGTCGGTGACGGTGCCGAGATCATCGAGCCTGACTTCGCCGCCCGTCGGCAGGCTGATCATGGTTCCGGCAAGTTCGTTGAGCGTCTTGGCGCCGGCGAGCGTGCGAATGGCCTGATCGTTCTTGCCGATTTCAGCGCGTCCGCCGGCGAGATCGACATTGGTGCCGCGCAGGCGGTGAGACACGTCGACGGCGGTAAGGCCAGCGGCTTGCAGGCGGTCGGGATCGAGCGAGACGAGAATTTCACGCTCGACGCCGCCGATGCGTTCGACCTGGGCGACGTTGCGCACGCCTTGCAACGCGCGTTTGACGACGTCGTCGACGAAGTAGGACAGCTGCTCCGGCGTCTTGCCGGGAGAAATCGCCGCATAGGTGACGATCGGCAAGCCGATGACGTCGACGCGCTGAATCAGCGGTTCGTTGACGTTTTGCGGCAGATTGGCGCGCACGCGCGTCACGGCATCCTTGACGTCGTTCAACGCGCGGTCAGTATTGGTTTCCAGCGCGAACTGGATCGTGGTCACCGACAGGCCGTCGGTGATCGAGGACGAGATGTGGCGCACGCCTTCAACGCCCGATACGCCGTCTTCGATGGTTTTGGTGACCTGGGACTCAAGCTCGGCGGGCGCGGCGCCGAATTGCGAGACCGTGACCGAGATCACCGGAATATCGGCGCTCGGCAGCCGCGTCACCGCAAGTTTGGTGAAACTGATCCAGCCGAGCACCAGCAGGATGATCGAAAAAACGACGGATGGGAGCGGATGACGGATCGACCATGCCGAGATATTGAGAGCCATCAGCGCACCCGCGTCCGATCGAGGTCTTCGGCGAACATTGTCTTGATCTGGTCGCCGTCATGCAGAGAAGAGCCCGCGTCGGCCACGACGACTTCTCCGACGTCGAGGCCTTCCAGAACTTCGATCGAGGTGTCGGACACAAGCCCGACCCTGACCCTGCGCGTCTCCACCGTATTGCCTTTGACCACCTGAACCGTGAGATGGTCGATGGCGGTGCGCGGGACCGCGACGCCGCAACT
The DNA here is from genome assembly GCA_963824305.1 of uncultured Alphaproteobacteria bacterium. Taxonomy (GTDB): domain Bacteria; phylum Pseudomonadota; class Alphaproteobacteria; order Rhizobiales; family Xanthobacteraceae; genus Bradyrhizobium. Next base: position 600,250 of record CAWGOW010000005.1, on the reverse strand, counting down.
GCGTTTGGCGTCGATGCTGGCCTGGGCGAACATGCCGATCTTGATCGCTGGATTGCCGGCCAAAGTGATCCGGACATGGCCAAGCTGGGTGTTGCGATCGATCTGCGGCAATATCAGTCTCACGCGGCCGACGATATCGGGGCCGTTGTCGCGGCTGATCCGCACGGTCGCACCGGGGCTTAGTTTCATCATGTGGACCGCGGGCACTTCGGCGTCGAGGTCGATGTCGCCGTTGACCGCAATCCGGAAGATCGGGCCGCCCTGCGGCGAGGCGGGAGCGCCGACAAGGGTGTTGACCTGGGTGACGAGGCCTGCGGCCGGAGCGCGCAGCGAGATCGCCGGGCGCGCCGAATTATTTGCGCCCGGAGGCGGGGTCAGTCGCGCCAACTCCTGGTTTTCGGCGACCGTTTCACCTTCGCGGACCAGCACATCGGTGACCTTCGAGCCTTCCAGATCGGCTGAGACTACAGCTTCGCGTCGCGGCACCGCAAATCCGGTCACCCGTACCAGGTCGGAAAAGCAGGCATTGGTGGATTTCGTCACGACGACGAGGACGTTGCTTGCCGTCGCCTTTTCTTCGGGACGAGTGCGGTGCTCGAACCAGTACCAGCCTGCCCCAAGAACAACAAAAAATACGACTGCCAGCGCTGGCTTAAAGTATTGGGACAGGTTCATTGCCGGGCTCGGCGCTCCCTAGGACAAGCAAACGTCGGCTTACTTCGAGGCCGTGGCCTTGTTTTCCATATTGACGACCTGCACGCGGCGATTCACCTGCGCTAGCGGGCTCGCCGGGTCTTTCAACATGGTCTTGCCATAGCCGACGGTGACGAGATCGGCGGCGTTGGCGCCGGATTTTTCAACCAGGTAACGCTTGATCGAGTTCGGCCCGGCGTTCCGAAAGGTCCTGATTGTAGGTGTCGCCGCCCGCCGCATCTGTATGTCCTGCGATAATAAAAGTCGATCCCTTCAGATCGGGATTTGCCAAGGCTCGCCCAAGCGCCTGGACCGAGGGCAACGACTTGGCGCTGATCCGGTCGGACTTGTAGTCGAAGTTGATCTCCAAATCGACCTTCGGCTTGTCCTTGACGACGGCGGCGATCTGCTCGCGTTCGCCCAGCGACAGCGAACGCGTTGGCCGGTTTCGCAGCGACTGAATCAATTTTCCTTCAGGTCCGTCTGCGGCCGTATCTGTCTGCACCGGAGGTCCCATCGAAAGGCCACGGGTGAGGGAGCCCTTATCGGGCGTCAGGGCCCTGAGGATCTGGTCCTCGTTGATATCCTCCGCTCTGGCGGCGTGAAACGAAAACGCGGCACCGAGGGTGAACAGCGAAAGCATCGCGATGGACACGCGCTTGGCCGAATTCCGTGACATCGCCGGTCCTCCTTCAGGGCCGCATCCGCTTGAGATTAGATGGCCGTCAGCCGAAGCTTACGAGCGGCCGTGCGCCGGAGTTAGCTCAGCGGACACCGTAGTCTGCAAATTCCTTGACGATATTCGGGTCCATGGCCTTGGCGTTGTTGATGTCGACTTCACCGTCGGAAATGGCGCCACTGCGCTGTCTCGCCAGGCCGCGCCCGTATAGTGACGACGTCAGCCGCGGATTGATTTTGAGGGCAGCGTCGAAGTCGGCCATGGCGTTCTTGGCCAAGCCGCTCTTCAAGTTGACCAATCCGCGGCTGTCGAGGGCGTCGACGAAGTTCGGACGCAGCCGAAGCGCCTCGTTGCAGTCCCTCAGAGCCGGTTGAAGCTCGCCGACCACGGCACGCACCCAGCACCGGTTGTTGTAGGCTTCGACATCCTTCGGGTTGAGGCGGATCGAGTCGCCGAAGTCCTTGATCGCAAGGTCATAGGCGCCCTTGCTGGCATAGACCTGGCCACGCCGGTACAGAGCGCCGGCGTCATCGGGATTTTCGACGAGCTTGGCCGTCAGGCTCTTGATGGTCGGATCATCCGCAAGCGAAGTCTGGGAAGGTGGAGGCGGCGGGTCTTTGCTTGGAACATTTGCCATCGACGGCTTCTCGGGCGGCGGCGAGACCGGTGTCTCGGCCTTCGACGGCGCGGGCGGGTCGACCCGCGGCGCGGGTGTCTGTGGACGGGCTTCGACAGCCGGCTGTTGCGGACGCGCCGCGATCGCGGGCCGCGCGCCGGGGATGAACGAAAAGTCTTCGGCCAGCGAAGACGAAATCCACGGTACCTGCTCGCTGCGCGAGGCGCGGGTCACGCCGACACGGGTCCGGTTGAGCGTCTCCTCCGCCATCGAGTCGGGAACCCGGATTTCCTTGAGCAATTCCTGAACGAACAGGCTGTGGTCGCCGCCGTTGTCCGACATAACCGAGCTGAGCGCCGCCGAATACATCACCAGCGAGCCGTTCGGCGCGATCACCGGTGCAAGACCGGCCGAGAAACTGCGGAAGCGGCGTTCGTACGGATTGCGCCGGGATGCATCGATCAGCGCAATCTTGACGCCGGCGCCGCGGTTGTTGAACTCGCCCAGTATGATTTCGAGGCTGAAACCATCACGGCGGACATCCGCCTCGGTCCAGATCTGGGCGTCGACGGGGATCATGAAGCTCTGGCGGTTGGACTGGATGCCGAAGCCGCTGAAAAAAATCAGCGCCACGTTGCCGGGCTTGATGTGGCCATAGAGGCGCTCGAGCGCCTTACGCATGCCATCGGCGGTCAGGTTCTCGCCGGTTTCGACGGTGAAGCCATCTCGTTTGAGTTCATCGGCAATGCTGCGCGCATCATTGATCGGCTCCTTCAACGGCGCATCCGCATCGGGATATTTCGCGTTGCCGATCACAAGCGCAAACCGGTCCGCGGCGCCCGCAGGGGACGGGACAACAGGGGCGAGCGCAAACACCAAAACAGCCAGCAATGAAAGGCGGATAGTCATTCTGCTCCCGTCCAGCCAATTTTCGGCGTCAGTTCAAGTACTAAGGGCCTGCCCCCGAGCAAGCGCCCGTTCAACTTTATCTCACGAAAATCGCATTATCAAACCGCGTGCCGGCTACCAACCGGCAAATCGCCGCGCACAACCGCCAACATTGACTCCCGCGCTCGTTCCAGCGAAGGGGCCCGCGCCAATGCCGTCACGGAAGGCGCCACGGATGTCATTGCTGCGACATCGCCGTTGGCCGTCATTTTCGTATGGCCGGCATGACGGGTTTGGCGGTTTGACCTTTCGGCGCGGTGGTGGCTTGCTGGGACTAGCGCCCACTTTCCGAAGTTCGTGCTCAATCGCAGCACCCACCTTCACGAACTTCGGAAAGTCATGGGCGCTAGCAAACTTATTGATTCTAGTACCGCTTTATCGATCTGAAGTACCTGATCGAATTCGCCGACTGTCATGCAGGGTCTTCAGATCGGCGGTGCTAGCCCAACCAAAAAGAAGCTGAACCAATGGAAACGACCTACGAAATTTATGCGCTGCGCTATGCGACCATGTCTCCGCGCACCCCCAATATGAATTTCTTGACGCCCGACCCGCACGAGACGGCGGCGTCCGATCTCGATTATTTCGTGTGGCTTGTCCGGGGCGGCGGCCGCAATATCCTGGTCGATACCGGTTTCAATGCGGAAGAAGCCGCAGTGCGAAACCGCAAGCTTACGTTGAACCCGGCGCAGGCGCTGACCCGTTTCGGCGTGAGCCCGGAGGCGATCGGTGACGTGATCGTGACGCATCTGCATTACGACCATGCCGGCAATCTCGACCTCTTCCCGAAAGCGCGGTTTCACCTGCAAGACCGCGAGATGAGCTACGCCACCGGGCGCTGCATGTGCTTTGGCGTACTCCGCCATCCGTTTTCGGTCGAGCACGTGACATTGATGGTGCGCCACGTTTACGGCGAACGCGTGACTTTTCACGCGGGCGAGGGCGAAGTTGCTCCCGGCGTCACGGTGCATCATGTCGGCGGTCATTCCGATGGCTTGCAGGTGGTGCGGGTTGAGACCGCGCGCGGTCCGGTGGTGCTGGCATCGGATGCCGCGCATTTTTACGGCAATATCCATCGCCGCAACCCATTCCCGATTGTCTACAATATCGGCGACATGTGCGCCGGCTGGGAAACCGCCGAACGTCTCGCCGGCCATCCCGATCGCGTTATTCCCGGTCACGATCCGCTGGTCGCCGAACTCTACCCGCGTGCCGGCGACAACACCGACGTTTTTGCGTTGCATCGGGCGCCGTCACGCTCCTTTGCCTAGGAGACGAGCCACCATGATTACCCGCCTTCCAGGCTTGACCCCGACGCGCAGCCGCGCCGTCATTCATGATGATCTGGTGTTGACGGTTGCCGTCGCGCCCGACCCGGTCACGCCGTTCATGTATGAGCAAAAACGCAGAAGGCATTGTCACGGATCGACGAGGGCCTCGCGTTGTGCGGGTCGGACAAGAGCAAGATCCTGTCAGCCATCGTTTATATTCACGGTATGGCGCTCAAGAGCGAGATGAACCGCGCCTGGGACGAGTGGGTGGATCGGGCCAATCCGCCGATGCGGGCCTGCATTGGCGTCGAACTTGAACCGCCGCATATCGTCGAGATCGTTGTCACCGCGACGAAGTGAGAGCGACCGCCGCTTTCCGGATGCTTGGAGCGCCTGCTAATCTCACTCGGGGAGTGGAAGCAGATGGCACAGGGTAAAGCCCAAGGTAAGGCCGAAGCCGACTTGGCCAAAACCCGGTTTGGTTATCGCCGGCATATCGATCAGGATCGCGCCGGCGCTGACGTCGCTATGCATTCGGTGGTCGTGGTCGGTGCCGGGCCGGTGGGGTTGTCGCTGGCCATCGACCTCGCCCAGCGAGGGCAGCCGGTCGTGCTGCTCGACGACGCCGACCGTATCGGCGAGGGCTCGCGCGCGATCTGTTTTTCCAAACGCTCGCTCGAATTCTGGGACCGGCTTGGCGTCGGCCAGCGCATGGTCGATAAAGGCGTGGTCTGGCAGATCGGCAAGATCTTTCACGGTCCCTCGCTGCTCTACCAATTCGATTTGCTGCCGGAGCAGGGCCACAAACGGCCGGCTTTCATCAATCTCCAGCAGTTCTATGCCGAAGCCTATCTGGTCGATCGGGTGACGGTTCTGCCCGACATTTCCCTGCGCTGGCGCAACAGGGTGATCGGGCTCGAACAGCGCAACGATCATGTGATCCTGTCGATCGATACGCCGGAGGGGCCATATCGCATCGGCGCCAGTTACGTCGTGGCCTGCGACGGCGCGCGCTCGTCGCTGAGGGAGATGGTCGGAGCGGAGTTTGCGGGCCAGGTGTTCGAGGATCAGTTCCTGATCGCCGACGTCAAAATGACGGCTGAATTTCCGACCGAGCGCTGGTTCTGGTTCGATCCGCCGTTTCATACCGGACGATCCGCTCTTCTGCACAAGCAGCCGGATGACGTCTGGCGCATCGATCTGCAACTTGATCGCAACGCCGATCCACTTGCGGAGAAACAGCCGGAACACGTGCGGCCGCGGATTGCGCGTATGCTCGGCCACGACCAGTTCGATTTCGAGTGGATCTCGCTCTACAGATTCCAGTGCCGGCGTATGGCGCGGTTCATCCATGGCCAGGTGATTTTTGCCGGCGATGCCGCGCATCAGGTTTCGCCATTTGGAGCGCGGGGCGCCAATTCGGGACTTGAGGACGCCGAAAATCTTGGCTGGAAGCTCGACCGTGTGCTGCGAAAGGCTTCGCCAGGGGAATTGCTGGAAAGCTATCACGTCGAACGCAGCCACGCGGCCGACGAAAACATACGTGAATCGACCCGCTCGACCGACTTCATGGCGCCGCATACCCCCTACGAGGCGCGGTTGCGCAAGGCGGTGCTGTCGCTTGCAGTGGAGACGGAATTCGGCAAGCGTATGGTCAATGGCGGCCGGCTCTCCGTGCCATCGGTCTACGAAACGCCGCTGTCGACCCCGGACATCGAAGGGTGGCGGGGTGGTCCGCGCCCCGGCGCTTCGATGCCGGATGCGCCGATAACCGGAACTGATGGCAGTGCCGGATATCTCACAGATGCTTTCCTGAAGGGTGGCCGATGCTTTACGCTGCTCGAGTTTGCGAACGGTGCTACGATCGATCCGCCGAGTGAGATGAGCGTTATCAGGATCGACGGGCGGGAATATTCGGATTCCGCGGGCCTCGCGGCGGCGCGTTACGATGCCGAGCCCGGAACCGCTTACCTGCTCCGGCCGGACGGTTATGTCGCCGCGCGATTCCGCCGGCCGAACTCGCGGCGCGATCGATGCGGCGATGGCGCGTGCATCAGGCAATGATTGAGGTGCTTATGACGCTATCCACCCGCTCGAATTTTGAACGGCCTGACGATGCCTTTCGCGCAATTGTTGAAGCCCATCGCGGCTTGAGCGATGAGGCGAGCGCCGATCTCGATGCGGCGCTGGTTCTCATTCTCGCCAATCACATTGGCGATCTGGACGTCTTGCGCGAGGCGATTGATCTGGCGAAACGCCGGATGCTCGAGGCGAGCCAGCAACAACAGCAACAACAGCAACAACAGCAACAACAATAACGAAACGGACAGGAAGCGATGGCCAAGGGATTTGCGTCGACCTCCGACACGGCTGAGAAGAAAATTACCTTCTCCGAAATCGGTACCGATCTTTATGCCTTCACGGCGGAAGGCGATCCGAATTCGGCGGTTATTGTTGGCGACGACGGCTGTCTTGTGTTCGACGCCCAGGCGACGCCGGCGATGGCGCAGAAAGTGATCGAGCGCGTACGCTCGGTGACGGACAAACCGATCAAATATGTCGTGCTTTCGCACTATCATGCGGTACGTGTGCTTGGCGCGTCCGCTTATCAAGCAGACGCCATCGTCGCGTCGGAGGAAACGCGCCGGTTGGTGGCCGAACGTGGCCAGCAGGACTGGGATTCCGAATATGGCCGTTTCCCGCGTCTGTTTCAGGATGCGCAAAGCATTCCCGGGCTGACCTGGCCGACACTCACTTTCGAAGGGCAGATGTCGATCTATCTCGGTAAACGCGAGGTGCGCCTGATGCAGCTCGGCGCCGGGCACACCTCCGGCGATATCGTTGCCTGGTTGCCAGACTCAGAGGTCATGTTCTCCGGCGATCTGATCGAATATCACTCGGCCTGTTATTGCGGTGACGCGTATTTGCGCGAATGGCCTTCGACCTTGAATGAAATCCGCGACTTCAATCCCAAGGCAGTGGCGCCCGGACGTGGCGCTGCACTGAAGGGTTCGTCCACCGTGCGCGAAGCGATTGGGATGACGCGCGACTTCGTCACAACGCTCTATGGCGCGGCGGAAGCGGCCGTCGCCAAGGGGCGCAATCTCAAGGAAACGATGGCGGCTGCACGCGAGGTGATGGACGCGAAGTTCTCAAGCTTTGCCATTTACGAGCACTGCCTGCCCTTTAATGTCTCCCGCGCCTTCGATGAAGCCGCGGGGATCGACGACCCCGTGATCTGGACCGACAAACGCGATCGGGAGATGTGGGCGGCCTTGCAAGGAGAATGACGATGAATATCAACACCTCTCCTGATGTTGTCAGTCGTGGCTCGGCCAACTTCACGCCGGGTTATATGTCCGGCTTCGGCAACAGTTTCGAGACCGAAGCGCTGCCGGGCGCGTTGCCGATCGGGCGGAATTCGCCGCAACGCTGCGCCTACGGGCTCTACGCCGAGCAGTTGTCGGGCTCGCCCTTTACCGCGCCACGCGGCAGCAACGAGCGCTCCTGGCTCTATCGAATTCGTCCCTCGGTCCGACATTCCGGCCGTTTCGAAAAGGCTGATGCCGGTCTGTGGCGCACCGCGCCTTGCCACGAACACGACATGACGATCGGCCAGTTGCGCTGGGATCCCGCGCCAATCCCCAAGCAGGAGATGACGTTCCTGCAAGGCGTCCAGACCATGACCACCGCGGGCGATGCCGCCACGCAGGCAGGCATGGCGGCGCATGTCTTCCTGATCACCAAATCAATGGTCGATCAGCATTTCTACAATGCCGACGGCGAAATGCTGTTCGTGACGCAGCAAGGCAATTTGCGTTTTGTCACCGAGTTCGGACGCATCGATGTGGAGCCCGGCGAGATTGCGGTTATTCCACGTGGCGTGAAATTTCGCGTCGAACTCACAGCAGGCCCGGCACGCGGCTATGTCTGCGAGAATTACGGCGGCGCCTTTACACTGCCGGAGCGCGGACCGATCGGCGCCAATTGTCTTGCCAATGCGCGCGACTTCCTGACGCCGGTAGCAGGCTATGAAGAAAAGGACACGCCGACCGAATTGTTCGTGAAATGGGGCGGCTCGCTGTTCAAGACGGCTCTGCCGCATTCGCCGATCGATGTGGTGGCGTGGCACGGCAACTACGCGCCTTATAAATACGATTTAAGACGCTTCTCGCCGGTAGGAGCGATCGGATTCGATCATCCCGATCCGTCGATCTTCACCGTGCTGACGTCGCCGTCGGAAACCGCGGGCACCGCCAATATCGACTTCGTGATCTTCCCCGAGCGGTGGGCGGTTGCCGAAAATACCTTTCGGCCGCCCTGGTATCACATGAACATCATGTCGGAGTTCATGGGTCTGATCTACGGCGTCTATGACGCGAAGCCGCAAGGTTTTACGCCCGGCGGCATCAGCCTGCACAACATGATGCTGCCGCATGGTCCCGATCGCGAGGCTTTCGACCACGCCAGCAACAGCGAGCTCAAGCCGGTCAAGCTGACCGGCACGATGGCCTTCATGTTCGAAACGCGGTTTCCGCAGCGGATCACCACGCATGCTGCCAAATCGTCGACTTTGCAAAGCGATTACGCGGATTGCTGGAAGGGACTGGAAAAGCGTTTCGATCCCAACAAGCCGTGATCTGTGTTGTTCGTCATCGCCGGGCTTGACCCGGCGATCCCTGACCCGGCGATCCGTCGTTTTTCCAGAAGGATGGATGCGCGGATGATCCAGCGCGAAGACGCGCTTGGCGCTTTTGCCGGGCATGACGAGTCCGATTGGAGAATCAAGTGTCCCACCCCAATGACCCCACGCTTCGTTCCTTCATCCCGGTCGACGCGGCATCGGACTTTCCGATCCAAAATCTCCCCTATGGGGTTTTTTCCGCGCACGGTCTCGCGCCGCGGATCGGCGTTGCCATCGGCGACGACGTGCTCGATCTCTGGGAACTTGAACAGGATGGTCGGTTGCAGGTCGAGCCGGGCACATTTGCCGTCCCATCGCTGAATACGTTTATGTCGCAAGGCGCCGGCGTCTGGGCGCGTACACGCGCGCGGCTCAGTGAGCTTCTGCGTCACGACAATGACGAACTGCGCGACAATGACCAGTTGCGGAAGCTGGCGCTGGTGCCGATGCGGGACGTGAAGCTGCATCTGCCGTTTACGGTGGCAGGTTTCACCGACTTCTACTCGTCGAAGGAGCACGCCACCAATGTCGGCGTCATGTTCCGCGGCAAGGATAACGCGCTGCAGCCGAACTGGCTGCACATGCCGATCGGTTATAACGGCCGCGCCTCGACGATCGTGCCGTCCGGCACCAAGGTGCGCCGGCCGCGCGGTCAACTGAAGCCGCCCACCGCAGAGCATCCGAGCTTTGGTCCCTGCAAACGGCTCGATTTCGAACTCGAAATGGGCGCGGTGGTCGGGCAGGCGTCGCCGATGGGCGGGATGCTGACGGAAGCGCAAGCGCAAGCCATGATCTTCGGCTTTGTGTTGCTGAACGACTGGAGCGCCCGCGACATCCAGCAATGGGAATATGTCCCGCTCGGCCCGTTCCAGGGCAAGGCGTTCGCGACCTCGATCAGCCCGTGGGTGGTGACGTCGGAAGCACTGGCGCCGTTTCGGCGCGAGGGACCTCAACAGTTTCCGCCGCCGCTGTCTTATCTTGCGCAGTCGCACCCCAACAACTACGACATCGAGCTCGAAGTCGGCCTGCGTGCCGCCTCGATGAAGAGCCCGGCGCGCGTCTGCCGGACCAATTTCAAATACATGTACTGGTCATCGGTGCAGCAATTGATGCACCACGCTTCTTCCGGCTGCGCGATGAACGTCGGCGATCTCTTGGGCACCGGCACCATCTCGGGACCGGAGAAGAGCCAGCGCGGCAGCCTGCTCGAGATTTCCTGGAACGGGACTGAACCCGCCGAGCTTGCCGATGGTGTCGTCAGGACGTTTCTCGAAGACGGGGATTCGCTTGTGATGAGCGGCTGGTGCCAGGGCGATGGCTATCGGGTCGGCTTCGGCGAAGTGGAAGGAACGATCCTGCCCGCCGAGTGACGAACCATCTCACCGCTGTTCGGGCGGAATGTCCCGGATTCGCTCGCAGTGAGTCGTGATATCGTCGAGGCCATATTTGAGATGGACACGCTTGGTCGAAGCGGGATGTTTTTCGGCTGAAATGCCGGGCCGCCATTCGTGGGCAGGCCGGATCGGCCGTGGAACAAATCCGCCGCCGCAGTTCGGGCAGACGTTATCGAGCTTCTCCATCGCGCAGACGGCACAGAAGGTGCATTCAAAGCTGCAAATGCGTGCATCGAGCGAATGTGGCGGCAGATCCTTGTCGCAATATTCGCAGTTTGGCCGGAGTTGCAGCGCCATGGTTGTCGTTCCTGCTAGTTTCCCGCCCGCCACGCGTTAATGACGTCCACAATATCAGACTTTGCGGTCTCGCGGATGACGGACGGTGTCCGCGAAAACCGCGGCGCGGGCGCCGGCTGGATCGCGCCATGGCGTTCGACGAACGTATTCCGTGCGGCCATGTGAGGATGAAGGGGGGCTTCCGACAAACTCAGGACCGGCGCGAAGCAGATGTCGGTGCCTTCCATGATGTTGCACCACTCGTCGCGGGTCTTGCTTCTGAATATCTCGGCCAGTTTCTCCTTCAGCGCGGGCCATGCTTCGCGATCCATCTGGGCATCGAACGCCTGGTCTGACAGGCCGGCGTGCTGGCGCAGCAGCGCGTAAAACTGCGGCTCAATCGATCCGATCGAAATGAAGCGGCCACAGGCGCATTCATATACGCCATAAAAATGCGCGCCGCCGTCGAGGAAATTGCTTTCCCTTCCGCCACCCCAGCGGCCGGCGGCGGCAAAATCGAAGAACATCGTCATCAGCGAGGCGGCGCCATCGCACATCGCGGCATCGACAACCTGGCCCTTGCCGGATTTCTTCGCCTCCAAAAGCGCAGCGAGCACGCCGACCACCAGATAAAGCGCCCCGCCGCCAAAATCGCCGACCAGGTTGAGCGGCGGGACCGGACGCTCGGCGGGGCCGATCGCGGCTAACGCGCCGGTCACCGAGATATAGTTGATGTCGTGACCGGCGGCCTGCGCCAGCGGTCCTTGCTGTCCCCATCCGGTCATGCGGCCATAAACCAGACGCGGATTGCGCGCGTGCACAACATCGGGACCAAACCCAAGCCGCTCCATCACGCCAGGCCGAAAACCTTCGATCAGCGCATCCGCATGGTCGAGCAGATCGAGGGTCTCGGCTCGCGCGGCAGCATCCTTGAGATCGAGCTCAACGATCCGGCGTCCGCGCCCGGTCGCCGATTGCCGGTTCTTGTTGGCTGCGAGACGATCGAGCGTGATGACGTCCGCACCCATATCTGCCAGCATCATGCACGCGAACGGCCCCGGTCCGATGCCGGCAAACTCAACGATGCGCAGACCCGTCAATGGGCCCGAGGCCGCCGTCGATTTTGGATGAGCAGAGGTGTCGGGCGTTTTGTTTTCCATGTACCCGTCATAGCTCGTGGAGCACAGGCTCGCGATAGTTCGTCAAACTGCCGATATCCGTCAACAGGTGGCTGCTACGGCCGTAAGACTGGGTCGTTGGCCGATCGCTTCGCATGACCGGTTTACGACCTTTTATTCATTCTATCCTAGTTTTCCGGCTGCCGGTCTCCGCAACGAGGTCCGGCTTCGCAATGGCGAACAGGGGGGTCGGGGTGAGGTTCTCTAAGGGTATCAGGCCGCAATTGGCGCCGGTAAAACTGCCCACATTGCGATTCCGCGGGAAAATCAGTCTCGGCTTTGCCGTCGTGCTCGCGGTTTCCACCGTCAGCATGGGCTTCGCTTATCTTGGGTTCGGGCGCGTTTCGGATGGTGTCGCGGCCTATCGGGCGAGCGTGTCCGAGTCCGACCTGGCCCAGAACATTGATCGCGAACTTCTCTCCTACAGGGCGCTGGCCCGGTACTACGTGGTGACCGGCAAGGAAGACGACGCCAAGGCCGCGCTGGCGGCGGAAGCTGCGTTGACGGACGCGATCACCCAGTCGATGAAGAACATGGATACCAACAACAAGGAACGCACCAAGAATATATCAAGCCTAAGCATGGAATTTCGCTCATTCACGAAAATCTTTGCCGACGTCGTCAAGAACAAGCGCGACAGCGAGCTTGTCAGTCAAAACCAGCTGACGCGCAGCGGCAACTTGCTGCGCTACAAGCTCGACGATCTGCCAAGCGGTGTGGAGGATGACACCGCGCTTGCCGCAATCACGCTTGCGTCCAAGAAAGTGGCGGCGTTATTCCAGACCGTTTCGGCGCTTGCGAATACTTTCGTCGTCAACTCCGATCAATCCGTTGCCGCTAGCGCGATGGCGCGTCTCAAGTTCGTCGACGCGGCCCTGCTGGCCATTCCCACCGACGGGACGAAGGTTGCGCAGGCAGTCAAGGAAGCTTCCAACCAGATCGAGGAGTATCGCAAGGCGCTCACCAAGCTGATCGACAATGCGAAAGAGCTCGACGAGCTTTCCATCGAGATGGCCGATTCCACGGCTGTGATCACGAAGATATCTACCAAGATCAAGGCCGATCTGTTCGAGGATCAGCAGCGGCTGAATTCCGAATCCGGTGCGACCATCGGCGAGACCCAACGCCTCATCGTGATGCTCGCAATCGGCGGTTTCGTGCTGGGTGGGTTGCTCGCTTTGCTTCTGGGGAGGCAAATCTCGCGGCCGATGATCGCGATGTGCAAGGCCATGCGCGAACTCGCCGGCGGCAAGTTCGATGTCGTGCTGCCGGGGCTCGGCCGCAAGGACGAACTGGGCGAAATGGCTTCCGCGGTCGAAGAATTCAAGGTTCAGGCAATCGCCAAGGCCGCAAGCGATGCGGCCAAGCTGGATAGCCAGAACAAGGCTGCGGCTGCCGGCCGCCGAGCCGAGCTCATTCGCTTTGCCGACGAGTTCGAGGCTGCCGTTGGAGGCATCGTCGCCAGTGTCTCGGCTTCGGCGCACCAGCTCGAAGCCTCGGCGGGAACGCTGACGCGCACAGCAGAGACCACCCAGGACCTCTCCGGCCAGGCGGCCGGGGCTTCGGAACATGCGTCCAGCAGCATGCAATCCATTGCGTCGGCGACCGAGGAACTCTCGGTGTCCGTCGACGAGATTGGCAGGCAGGCCCAGGAATCCAACCGGATCGCCGAAGCCGCCGTGCTTCAGGCCCAGCAAACCGACGGGCGTATCGGCAAGCTGTCGCGCGCGGCGCAAGAGATCGGCGACGTCGTGAAACTGATCACGGCGATTGCCGAACAGACCAACCTTCTGGCGCTCAATGCCACGATCGAAGCGGCTCGCGCCGGCGACGCCGGTCGTGGTTTCGCCGTCGTGGCTTCCGAGGTCAAGTCGCTCGCCAGCCAGACTGCCAGGGCGACCGACGAGATCTCGACCCACATCGCCGGCATGCAGGGCGCGACCCAGGAGTCGGTTGCGGCGATCAAGGAGATCGGCGGCACCATCGGGCAAATCTCGAGCATCGCCTCGACGATCGCGGCTGCTGTGAAGGAGCAAAGCACCGCCACGCAGGAAATCGCGCGCAGCGTTCAAAACGTCGCCGAAGGGACTAGCGAGGCCGCCGTGAATATCATGGAGGTCAACCGGGGCGCTGCCGAAACCGGCTCTGCCTCGTCCAATGTTCTGGATGCGGCGCGTTCGCTGTCGTCCGAAAGCACGCGGTTGCGCGAAGAGCTCGATCGCTTCATGGCCAATATCCACGCGGCATGATCTCGCGAAGCGGTTCACAGCGGCACAGTTACATCCGCCGTCGTTATTCTCTGCCAAACAGCCGTTTCAACTCGATCTTGGCCCGGTGACACGCTCGCGTTGCGTTTTGCGCAGCGTTCGGCCGGTCCGGTCCGATTGGTCTAAACGTCAGCCTTCGGAGCGAAAATCCTCCCAGCGTTTGCGCCAGCGGGCATGAAAGCCGCGCGGTTCCGCCGCGCCAAAATGGAACCCGGGAGCTGTGACGGACGTTAATGGTGGAGCTGGTGGCCCTTTGGCGCCTCGCCGTTGAAAGGGCCGTTCGCATTCCCGCAATTCTTTATTGGTAGCGCTCGATGGGTTTGCAGCGACAGCAAGGCGATCTGGATGCTGCGCGCCAGCCTGCGGACGACATCGATCGTGGCCAAATCACCGGTCATGATATCGTCGAAACCAGCATTCCGTTCCGTCTCGATGCGTTGCGCTGGAGCGGCTTTCACACCCGCGTCGTCCTGGCGCTCGGGATTACCTGGGTTCTCGACGGGTTGGAGGTGACGCTGGCGGGCGCTCTGTCCGGAGCACTCAAGCAAAGCCCGGTGCTGCATTTTTCGAATTTCGAGGTCGGCCTCGCCAACAGCTGCTATCTTGCCGGCGCGGTGATCGGCGCATTTGGGTTCGGTTGGTTGACCGATCGCATCGGCCGCAAGAAACTGTTTTTTATTACGCTTGCACTTTATCTCGCTGCGACTGCGGCGACTGCGCTTTCGTGGAGTGTTGGGAGCTATGCGCTGTTTCGCTTCCTGACCGGTGCCGGCATCGGCGGCGAATACACCGCTATCAACTCTACAATCCAGGAATTGATTCCGTCGCGCTACCGAGGATGGACCGACCTGATCATCAACGGCAGCTTCTGGCTTGGCGCTGCGCTTGGCGCCATCAGCGCAATCGTATTGCTCGATCCCAACTGGATCGACGTCGATCTCGGCTGGCGGCTTGCCTATCTCACGGGGGCCTGTCTTGGCCTCGTTGTGTTCGTGATGCGGATCTGGATCCCGGAAAGCCCGCGCTGGCTGATCATTCATGGTCACCCCGATCAGGCCAATGCCATCATGGACGACATCGAGCGTTCCGTGACCGGGCATACTCAGGAGAAGCCGATCGCCGGCGCAGAAGAAGACGCGCCTCCGCGCGCGTGGCCGAAATTGCGGTTGCGGATGCGCGATCACACGCCGCTATCGGAGGTCGCCCACACCTTGTTCAAGGTCTATCGCGATCGCTCGCTGGTCGGGCTGGTGCTGATGACCGCGCAAGCGTTCTTTTACAACGCGATCTTTTTCACCTTCGCGCTCGTGCTGAGCGATTTCTACGGCATACCTGCCGACCAGGTTGGCTGGTACATTCTTCCTTTCGCGGCGGGCAATTTCTTGGGACCACTGGTGCTCGGCCGCTTGTTCGATACGCTGGGGCGGCGGCCGATGATTGCGTTCACATACGGCGCCTCCGGAATCCTGCTCGCACTGTCAGGCTACTTGTTCGAAATTGGCGCCTTGACGGCGAAGACCCAGACCATCGCATGGATGGTAATCTTCTTCTGCGCTTCTCCTGCCGCAAGCGCTGCCTATCTTACGGTCAGTGAGAGTTTTCCGCTGGAGGTGCGTGCATTGGCGATTGCGCTGTTCTATGCGATCGGCACCGGCGTCGGCGGTGTCGGCGGCCCCATCCTGTTGGGGGCGCTGATCGACACCGGCTCGCGCGGCAGTGTGTTTGCGGGTTATTTGCTGGGCTCGGTACTGATGCTGATAGCCGCGGCTGTCGGCGGGAGCTATGCGGTGGCGGCCGAACGGCGGTCGCTGGAATCGGTCGCGCAGCCGCTTGCCTTTGTGGAGTGATGGGATGGTTGAAAGTCTTGCCAGTCGAGTGACTCCCGCGCGCGAAGACGCGTGGCCGATGGAGGGCGCCTCGCTGGACGTGATTGCGGACAAGCTTGCGAACTGCCTCGACAGTTGCGCCATTCTGCTCGATATCGATGGCACGCTGCTTGATTTGGCGCGAACGCCGCGAGAGGTTTGGGTGCCTCCGGGACTGGCGGCGACGCTGCACGCCTTGCATAAGCAGACGAAAGGCGCGCTCGCGCTTGTCAGCGGGCGTTCGCTCAATGACATCGATCTGATCTTTGCGCCGGCTCGGTTTCCGGCGGTCGGCGGACATGGTGCCGAGATGCGGCTTTCGAACGAAAGCGAAGCGGTCGCCACGCACGCGCCGCCGATGGATCAGGAGCTGAAGCGCCGCCTCGCCGCGATCGCGCGATTGAGCCCCGGGATCCTTCTGGAAGACAAGGGCTACTCGCTCGCGCTGCATTATCGTTTGGCTCCGCACGCGGAGAAAGCGATTTATGAAGCCGTATCGCTGATCCGGGCCGATCTGCCGAACGCACCGATCGAGGTCCTTCCCGGAAAATGCGTCTGCGAAATCAAGCAATCGGGTTTCGACAAGGCGACTGGCGTAGGCGAGTTGATGATGCACGAGCCGTTTACGGGCCGCCGTCCGATTTTCATCGGCGACGACGTGACCGATGAGTCGGTGTTCGCGGCGATGCCGGGGCTCGGTGGGCTAGCCTTTTCGGTCGGCCGTCAGGCCCAAGGTGTAGCCGGTCATTTCGATGCGCCGAGCAATGTCCGCGCGTGGCTCACGCGCCTTGTCAACAATGGCAAAGCTACGACAGCGCCCTGAACCGGCGGAACAAATCGTTCATAGAGCTGAATCGCGCGTGAACGAATTTTGTCGCGGAGATGCTCTTTCCAGACGCTGCATTGCCTGAATTCGGTTTCAATTCATTGGAAAAGTGACGAGGAACCATATTGATGAATGGTTGTTAACACGCGAGCGAAGCATCAGGAGGGGAACCCGGTGAGCCTCGTCGTCGTTTCGAACCGGATCACGCGCGGCAACGCCAATGAGCCCATCACCGGTGGTTTGGCGGCTGCATTGCTGCCGATCGTGGAAAAATCAGGCGCTATTTGGGTCGGTTCCAGCGGCCGCGTCCGCGATGGCGTACAGAAAGAACCCTTTGCGGAAATCGAGGCGTTGGGCGCCGGCGCGCTCGCGATGCTTGATTTGCCGGCAGCGCATTATGGCGGATATTACGAGGGTTTTGCCAATTCGGCGTTGTGGCCGGCGTTGCATTCCCGTGCGGATTTGATCCGCGTCTCGCAAGGCGATTACAACTCCTACCGTGAAGTCAATGCGTTCATGGCGCGAGCGCTGATGCGGTTTCGCAAGACCGACACCTCGTTCTGGATTCAGGACTACCACTTCCTGGCGCTGGGCGCGGAGTTGCGCGACCTCGGCGTGACCCAGCCCATCGGCTTCTTCCTGCATACGCCGTGGGCGCCTCGCGATGTGATTGAAGGCGTCCCGCATCATCGTGAACTCGTCGAGGTGATGCTGGCCTATGACCTGGTCGGCTTCCAGACCGAAGATGATTGCGAAAATTTCGCAAACTATCTCTCTAACACCCTCGGCCTCGTGGTCGAGGATGGCATGGTGATGTCGCAGCACGGAATGACCCGCATTGCGGTATTCCCGATCGGAATCGATGTCGAAAAGTTCGCACGTCAGGCGACAAGGGCGGTGTCGCATCCCGAAGTGTCGCGTCTGCGCCGCAGCCTGAATGGAGAAAAGCTCGCCATCGGCGTCGACCGGCTCGATTACTCCAAGGGTCTCGTCAATCGCATCAAGGCTTTCGATCGGATGTGGACGGCGCACCCGCAGCTTGCGCGCACGGTATCGCTGTTGCAGATCGCCACACCTTCGCGCGGCGCGATTGAAGCTTACGGCAATTTGCAAAACGAGCTCGCGAAGCTCGTAAGCGACGTCAACGGCCGTCATGGGGAGGTCGATTGGACGCCGATTCGCTATCTCAACAAGGGTTTCAGCCAGACTGTACTCGCCGGCTTCTACCGAACCGCCCAGGTCGGCGTTGTGACGCCGCTGCATGACGGCATGAATCTCGTGGCGAAGGAATATGTCGCTGCACAGAATCCGGATGATCCCGGCGTCCTCGTGCTGTCGAAGTTTGCCGGCGCAGCCAACGAACTCGACACGGCACTATTGGTCAATCCCCACGATATCGACGGGATGGCACGAACCATCGCCATGGCATTGTCGATGCCATTGCTCGAGCGGCGGATGCGCTGGGAAGCGATGATGGTGAAGCTCAAAAGCCGTTCGATCCAGCAATGGTTCACGAGCTTCGTCGAGACGCTGGAGCAGGCACGGACTGAACGAGCAGCCGTGGTACAGCCTGCCGTCACCCCGCCGGAGTTGTGGCCGCTTCGCTCTGTCAATGCAGGCTAAAGGCGGCAAAGCGCCGATAGCCGGTTAATTGCAGTAAGAGACCTCATCGAGACTGACGCATCGCGTCTTGTTCGGGTCGTCGAGCGGCACCATGCCTTTTCCTTGGCCGACGAAAACGCCTGGCCCGACCGTCACCGAGGATTTGTTGCCGATGATGACGCTGGGGTGCGGCGACGAACGCGATCGGATGCCATCGGCCCAGACGATGGCATCGCCCGACCAAACCCCGCGGTGACCGTCGTCACAGCTCACGTCCACGCCTTCGCGGTGGCAGCGTTGCTGGGCCTGCGCGGGTATCGCATAAGCCGCGGCGGACAGGGCAATCAGGAGCGTGACCGCTCGGCTAAAGGTCATGGTGCGCTTTCTTCCGTCACTCATCTCGCATGATCCAGCAGTCGCACATTGGCAGCCTTAAGTTCAGCATTGGAGTTCAGGCTCGGCTTCAGGATATGAAATTCGGAAGCGCATGCCATAAATTATCGAGTGATTTCAATATATTGTTGAAATAACTCCGGCTCGCGCCCCCGGTCACTTGCAAAAGTCCGCGCGCGCCTTCATGAGAAGCCTCTTCGGAGAGATGGCCGAGTGGCTTAAGGCGCACGCTTGGAAAGCGTGTGTGCGGGAAACCGTACCGTGGGTTCGAATCCCACTCTCTCCGCCAAATTGCTCAAGGTTACGTCTTCTCCGGGCGGCCCCCGTTGGCACTCGAGCCCAATATCCGCAGCTGTCTTGAATATGAGAGCTGTATTTCCGACCGGCCGGATCTCTCAATTATTCTCCAAAGGTCACGTTTCTCTCCGAACCTCCGGACTCTGCCCGTTAGGTACGGTTTTCAAAACTCGATCAATCCGAGTTACTTATGAACCGTGACAAAGGGAGTTTTGCTGTTTCTCTCGGACATCCTACTCTCTGAGCACATAAAGCTCCGGCGGTTTTGTTGACACCACAACCGCAAAAGAGATTGGCTAGAAAGTTCGGAGGAAATGTCTAGTGCGGAAAACATAGCGCTGCGGTAGCATAAACTGCAAAATACTAGCCGAGTGTTTCATGTCGCTCTTGTTCGATCCATCGTCAAAACTGGCGGAAAAGCTACTGAACGTCAATTTTGTCGTAATGGATGTTGACGGAACGATCACGTCCTCAGACGATAGGGCGGCCTTAGCTGTATCCCAGATACTTGGACGGTTGAATAAGGCAAACGTTCGCTGGTCGTTTGCGACAGGTCGTTCCATTGCAGGCTTATACGCGACGCTCTCGGACGTCATGGTCGCACAAAAGGCAAAGCTGGCCATCCCTGCCATTTGCTACAATGGTGCCGTAGTATTTGCGCCCGGAGAACCCTCGATCCTGTCTACAAGGAACATCCCGATAGATGACGTGCTTAGCATATTAAAGATTGGCCGCCGCCTCGATTTGGCAGCATCTGTTTATACCTGCGCGAGCGCTTTAGGGACACCGGTTGAAATCGTTTACACCGACGTTCCTGCCAGAGCTTCGGAGCTTGATATCAACTCGATGCCATTTCACTTTGTTCAAGACTGGAATGCCGCCGACTTAAAAAGCACCGTGGCTATTTTGTTAGAAATTCCGCGGGGGCGATCGAACGTATATCTCGCCGAAATTCAGAAAGCCCTTAGCACTTCAGTTCGAGTTACCTCCTCTGGTGGGCCGTTCTAAGAGTTTACTACATCTGACACTTCCAAAGGTACAGCTTTGGAAAGGATGATCGGTGACATCCACTCGATTGGAGCCCAATTCAAGACTTGGAACAGATTCGCGCACATAAACAATGGCGACCACGATGGCCATCGGTGACAATCTGAATGATGTGGACATGTTGCAATCAGCAAAAGTTTCGGTGGCAGTCTCCAACTCCCGTGAAGAAGTGAAAAGCATTGCCGATTATGTAACTAGTCTGCCAGCTGGCAGAGGGGTGGTCGAAGCTCTACGGTTACTCCTAGACGTGAAAAGATACAGGTCGCCTCATGAGAGGGACCAAGCCTCGGAGCGTTAGCTTGCAAAAAGGAGAGGTCCAAAGTTGCGACGAGATAGTGAGTAATAAAGAGGAGCTCCTCTTATCGCTTGAACAAGCTCGGCAATACCTATCAGAACATCTCGGCATTCGCGCGCGAGAGTCTGATATATCGAACCTCCTAAAGCTAAATGTGCTCGTTAACCTCGCTGAGCGCCAATCCGAAAATGTTGTACTCGCCGAAGAAGTCCGTTCATATGGCGCACTAATCGACTGGGGCGCCCTAAAACGCCGCCCGATGCATTGACGTCTGCAGCCAGCATTTCGAGAGCCTGTTTCTGTTGCACAGAATAGAACGAGGCCTGCTTGGCTGCATCGTCCAGGGACGCACCACGTGTTCTCAGCGGAACGATCAAACCGTAGAACGAGACGATCGAAGCAGCGAGAGCCGCGGCGATGCCACCCAATATCGCCAACGGATACCAGACTCCCAGCGCAACTAACAGGCCAAGGCGCGCTTGCGTGAGGTTCTATATCCGCTCTCCGACTGAGTTGACGTCGTGGCGTGCAAGCGGTTGTCAACGATTAGAAAGAAAAACAGACTTCGAGCCTGGTGATGTTTTATAGCGTAGCCACTTCGCTTTCTTCCTTCGCAAGTCTCGACTGGCGCTGATCGGCGATCAACCATTGGACGATTTATTCAGTAGGCGGACTTTTTTGCTTAGCCGCTAACAATCGATTGCCGATCGAAGGTGCAAGATATGCGAGCCGTCCTCGCTCGTTTTCATATTGGCGCTCCGTCGACATTGGAGGCGTTCTCGCGTGGCACCGACTAGCCGCTTGCAGAGGAATGAGAGGTAAAGCGATGCCTGCCGGCCCAATACTCGGCGGGCATTGTCGCGATTTTGCTTGAAGTTGCAGATGAGAGCCATTTCGATTGGCGTAGACTTTCGACGGTCGACTTAGGTAGCATCCCGCACGGCCACAACTGCCCCGAGGGTGCCGTGGATTCAACTTTTTGGACCGTAAGCTGCGCAATGCTGCTCAATGCTGCAGCGGTCTTTTCGTTCGCCTGGGTTGTTGAACGCAGTATTTGCCCTTTTCGCCGGCCGCCCCTTCCCGCAAGCCCTTTGCAGTTGCCTTTTGCAATGCTCGCAGTTTGGGGATTCGCGGTCTTGGCTGGTGCCGTCATTGCTACGCCGTGGAGAGATCAGTCTCGCTGGACCAATACGCTCGCGTTGCAGGCCCCGCCTCAGGGATTACCTTCTCCTGATCAGCCGAGTCCTTTAATTTCTGATCTCGCGCGGCAGGTTGGTGACGACGGGACTTTCGTCGCCATTGCCATTTCCGGTGGCGGATCACGGGCTGCTTATTTTGCAGCTGCCGTACTCGAGCGACTTTCCCACGTGAAGTGGCCGGGCCAGAACAAGGGGTCTCTGGTTGAGCACGTTAATGTCGTGTCCAGCGTGTCCGGCGGCAGCTTGGCTGCGGCATATTTTGTGCTGAATGGTCCGGCGCAGGGTTATTCTAAGCCGGAGGAGCTGGTGAGCTTCTTTGATCGCTTCAAGCGGGACATGGCGACAAACCTGGAACGATCAGCGCTGTATGAACTCATTGATCCCCGCAATACCCTCACAATGCTCACCCTCGCGCGCCCGATGGCAGAATCCATTGCGGATGCGATGGATGTGGTTCTGACTGAGGGTCAAGCAACCAAAATGGCGGAGATCCAGCAGCGGACAAGGGAGGGCAAGGGTCCGGTTTTGTTTCTAAACGCTACGAGGCTCGACAATACCGACCCGTTCGTCTTTGCCGTGGATAATAAAAAGCGTCCTATTTTTTCGAGCGCGCGTACTCCAGAGAGTGCCAACCTGCCGAAGCTTAGCCGGTCTCAAGATGGCCGCAGATTCGTTTCGTTTTTCGACGACATTTATGGGGATCTCGGACAATACCGGATCGCCGATGCTGTTGCCGCTTCGGCCGCCTATCCGGTCATGCTGGGATCAATCGCGCTTGGGTCACGTCACGATAAGACACTTAAATTGGGCGACGGTGGGCTCGTTGACAATTTAGGCCTACTGACCCTGTACAGCGTGCTGCTCGACCCGGATCTATATCGACGTTTGCAAGGGCGACTTCACCGGATCGTCGTGATTTCGATCGATAGCGAGACCCTTAGTATTCACTCCGGCTTATTTGCGGGCCTCGAAGGCCTCAGCACCTGGAGCGAGGAAGCTTTGCACCGTTTCGTCGTTCCCGCGATGGTCCAAACGGCCAATCAGCAAGAACTCGGCGACGTTCTCGAGAATGAGGCGTGGGCAAAATTTGCAATACCCTCTCCGATTTTCATTTCTTATGGATTATGCAATGGGCAAGACGTTGCAACGCGCTTCCGGCTTAGTGATTCTGACCGTCGATCAATCGACAAAACTGCGCAAACATGCGTCCTCGATGCCGGCATTAAGAAGCTGGAAGCGCTGCTTACGGCTGAGCCCGAACTTCCGGCGCCTACCTACAACGGTCGCTACACCGACGCAGATTTAGATGCTCTAAAAGCGTTGATAGATATCGCCGAAAAAGAACAGCAGTGGTGGCAATGGAAGCACGCGACTGTCGAGATCGATCGCCTTACAACAGAGAAACCGATGTGGAGTCCAAGTGCCGGCTCCGATGGAATGAGGAGGGCGCCGGAGCCGATCGATTCGCTAAATAAGCAACGGCTCGAAAAAACACAGTACGACTTCAAGATTGAGCCCAGGCTAGGGGGAGGAGTGGTCTTGCGAGCCACGCCTCGTTCTTATCGGCAACCCGGTCGAATATCCTTCTACGTCGAACTCGATCCCAAACTCCTCGAAGACCCTGATATCTGCGATGCGGTTCAAGATCATGTCCGAGCGGCGGATACCAAAGGGGTCATCGCTGGGTCGGACGCTCCGCTATTTTCCGTGTATGCGAAGGATTGTATGTAACTTGCTGGGTGGCGGTCGTTGCTCCCATTTATCTAAATTCCATCACGATGATTACGCGAACTCGATCGAGTTGCCTCTCGGCGGATCTTCCGTAACGATGCAGGGGGCGAAGGAAATGCTCGATCGATCGCGGCTAAACTCAGGTATTGTTTAGCCGACCGTCCGCTGCGTCATTGCGGGCCGAGGAGTTCAGCAAGGGCATCGTCGTCAAGGGCCTCGGTGTCGTAAATTAGGCTACCACGAGAGCTAACATAAAAATGATGGGGCTTGTATCCATTCAGTATCAATCGTTGAACCTGCGGATTTCATTTCGTCGGTCACGGTGAGACCATGCGGGTTCTCAACTAGCGCTATCGCTACGGGGAGGTCATCCGGCGAGCAGCGGAGCCTGCACCATTGCTGTCGGGAACGGGTTGGTCGGGTCGATATCCATACTTAAGCAGCAGTTCGAATTGGAGCCGCTGCGTGGTTGATTTTTCATTCATTCAAGATTTCTTCTCAAGTCGTCTTAGCATCAGTTTCAAATTGCCTTCACGATAGCGAGCAGAGCTGCAAGCCGAACCTCGCTTGAACTGTAGCTAGGTTGATGACGATACGCCATCAACGGTCTTGCCAAGCGTTTGCAATCGATTGCAACGCTTTGCAATTCCGCGCCGCGGCCAATTTGCTAGTTTTCGAGTGGACTTCACGAAGAACCGGCTATGGCCAAACAGGTTTGGAGAACGGACATGATTTTGCGAACAGGTTTTCTTGTCGCCGCGGCTGTCATCGCTTGCAGCCACGCCCATGCCACAGAGGCAACCATGTCGATCAATTTCGTTGGCGACTGGTGCTATTCATCGCAAGAGGACAAAACGACCTCATACGCCCTGCCGAGCTGGACCGAGGGTGGCCGCTGTACAAAAATTCTGTCCATACAGCCGGATGTTTTCTACGGCGAGGGCCAGAATTGTGAGCCGGTGAATATCCGGTTTACGAAGAAAGTCGCGCCTTCTGGCACCGCCTACACCGCTTTGGTCGTCGCCCACTGCCAACCCGACGGACCCGTGGTGCAAGGCAATCGCCTGACCTTCGAGTTCTATCGCTACAAGGGCAGGCTGACGGTCACCACGAAATAGGAAAACGAAACGGTGGCGCCGGCGCGCACAGCGCGCTGGCGCTATCACGTTTTGGCGCGACGCCGACCTCGTCCGCTCAGTTTTGGATGTCGACGGCAGGCAGCAAACCTCGCCGCGCGGCAGGCCAAGTCGCCGCGATTGACTCCCCCGTAACCTCACATGCCTTGTCTCGAGGCACTGCAACGAATTGCAACACGTTGCAATTTTGGCAGCCGTTGGTTTTTCCTAGTCTGCCTTCATCCGAGCACGCTTCGAGCGAATGGGCCTCAGTCTTGTGCCGGCTGATCGCAGAAGCTTCACAATACTTTCTCTCACACGAGCGGCAGGAGGAAAAAATGTTCGAAAGATACCATACCGAGCTTTATCGTCAGGACGGAACGATGGCCAGATCCGTGCGCCTAACGGTCAAACCGGACGGCTCGATCAAGATCGACGCCCAAGACACCGGTAAATATGTAGAAGAGACTTGGGGCGACAGCGACTACGAATTCTGGGTTAACGTTCCGGCCGGCACACTTGCCAAGCTTGCGTTTGCGTTGCTGCGGGACCGATACGCCGGCCACTCCGGTGCTGTCGATGAATTCCGAGATTTCTGCAAGAAGCAACAGATCGACCACAAGTGGGGCAGCTGGGCGTAGAGCGCTTCCTGACATCTCATTTTTGGCGCCGCCGCAGTCTCCTTTTCTTCGGATATTTGACGAAGTCAGGACTCCTGCCGGCGGCGCTCGCTCTTATTCAAGCCCGTCGGTTCGACGATGCGAAACTGGTTAAGTTCTCGGGCGCGACCCGACGACAGGTGGCCTGCCCGCGAAGCGATCTGTGGATTGCACGGAACGTGGAGGCCGTGCAGTTTCCGGCAGAGACCATCCGGCAAGTGACTGCAACCGATTACAATACTCTGCAATTCCGACGGTGGACGGGCTTGTCTAGTTTGCCTCCATCCGATCACCCGATCGGTCCAACACGGAGGACTGAGAAATGAAGACGATTTACGCGCTGGCGATCGCCTCTGCTGCCCTCAACAGCACCGTTGCTTCCGCTTCGGAAACCTACGGCAGCTTTTTTCTCGAAAACACCCACAAGAAGGCTGAAATCGTGCAATTGTGGAGCGCTCTGGCCGGCACGGACGATCCTTGGCAGCAGGTCACCCTCAGCAAGAGCGTCAAGCCGGGCGACTATCGGCAAATCTCATATCACGGCGAAAATTGCAGCTACGATCTAAAAATCCGGTTCAACGACGGTTACGAGCAGGGGTTCAGGAGCGTGAATGTATGTGACGGTAGCTTCGTGAAGGGAAACTGAGGCCGACGATCGTGATCGCATCCGGAATGAACGAATCTTCAAGGCCGGACGTCGCGTGTGCTCGATGCCCGGCCCAAACGATACGCAGAGGAGGGCTTGATGAGTACCTTGGAACGGGCGATTTCGATCGCCGCGGAGGCCCATGCCGGGCAAGCCGACAAAGCCGGCGAACGCTATATTCTGCATCCGATCCGCGTCGTGCTGGCCTTGTCGACCGATGACGAACGGATGGTGGGCGCGCTCCACGACGTCGTCGAAGACTGCGCCGGCTGGACCCTCGAAAGGCTGCGCGCGGAAGGTTTTTCGGAGGCCGTGATCAGCGGGATAGAGGCGGTTACGCGTCGCCCGGAGGAAGACTACTTCACGTTTGTCCGGCGCGCCGGCCAGCATCCGCTCGGTCGGAAAGTCAAGCTCGCGGACCTTCGCGACAACAGCAATCTGGCGAGAATTGCGAACCCGAGCGAGGACGATCGACAGCGGCTTGAGCGCTATCAAAGAGCGATCAGCTTGCTGGAGAAGGAAAACGGCTGATTATGTGTAAGCCGTCAAGCGCCAGCGGTTGACGGCTTCACAACATATTCAGCGGTCACCACCGATAGACCGGAGGAGTCCCGCTGCATCATGCGACTGAGATTGGTGAGCAGGCGTGCCGTGCGGGCCTCGTCAAGCCGGCCTGGTGATGGCACTCCCACCTTCTCGGCGCGCGGGTCGAGCTTTCCGATAAGCGTGCGATCAAACACGATAATGGCGGTGGCTCGATAGCGGCCGGGGATAGGACGAAGGGGCGTGGGCTCTGGAAGAATTTGGAGCCTCTTTCCGTCAATTTTCGGCGGGAATGGCGATGGTAACCACATAAAACTGTCGTCGAAACGCCCCTCCCACAACCAGCCCGAAGGCGAAGGGTCCCGGGTGACCGACGCATAGACCAAAGGCGGCTCTTTTATCTGCGCGATCATATCACCTTCGATCGAGATCTGGCCGAGGTGCTTGCCGATCTCAAACTCGATTGGGCCCTCATTTGCGCCGCGAAACCCCTCAAACGAGCGATCCGTCGTGAAGCGTTCGACCATAAGCCTGAGTGCCGGGCCATCCTGCGGGGCGACCGGCACCAACTGTTCAAGCAACCCTCGATGCGCGCGTTCAAGGCTGTCGGGACTGATGGGTCCCCCAGCCGCGACGACCTTTGCCGCGAATTCGAACAAGGGCAAATAAAGGTCTCCGCCGCGCAAAGGCGATCCGATTGAGCCGCTTTTCGCCCCCGAATGCACTTCGATGCGCCGGTTGATGACGCCGGCGAGCATATCCGCCGCATCCGGGGGGAAGCCCAGATCGCCCTTGAGCATTTTCGAGAACTTGGAGGGGCCCTCGTTCGGCCCCCAATAGGCGATCGCGATTTCGCGATCGGACTGCGGCATTTGCAGCAGGTCACGAAAGAAGCGCCATTTCAGATAGAGCGTTGAAACCTGGTCACTCATCATCGGTAGTCCGAAAGCTAAAGCCTGGCAGGACTTCTCGAGAGCTTTGAATTTCCTATGGACTGCAATACTTTGCAATGCGCGACAATAGGATTTCAGCCGCGGTAACGGCAGTATTTTTGCAGAGACAACGAGATTGTTCGTCAATTGATTTGGCCGTCCGCGCCGATGGATTTCTCGATCGGTCCGGGAAGGCGTTACGGGAGAAACGGCAATGCCAGACACCGCAGCGGCATCGCAGTCGGCAAGCGAGAGCCAGAAATCCGCTTCAGGCGGGCTCGTAGCCTCGACCAGCAGGGCCGGCTACGCGGTCGCCGTACTCGGCGGTATTGCAATAGCGGCGGCGGTCGTTCTGGCAACCTCGTCAGGTACGGTGTCACGCGGGACCGCCAGCGAACCAGCCATCCAGCAGGTGGCGCTGGCCGATGTCGCAGAGGCGGTGACAAGTCTGGCGCCCAATGTGGCAGCCGCGCTCGGTGAGGAAGCAAAGAGCTGCAAGGCGCCGCTGGCGGAAGTCATACTCAAAAATGCGCCAGGCGCGGCGCCCGGCTTGGTCAGAATTCGTTCGGGCTCCTATCTGTCACCTGCCTTTACGCTTACCGATGCCCCGCAGCGGATCGCTATCCCTTTCCCGACGCCCTACGAGACGGGCCGCGGTGTCATCGTTGTCGAAGGGGCAGGCTCAGGCGCGACCATAACGCTTTATCCAACTATCACCGTGGCATCGGGAAGCTATCCGATCAATATCTGGTGGATTCCCCGGAAGTCGTGCTGAGAGACCATAGTCATGAAAGAATTTTTCAAAACCAATCAGATCTGGGCGATCACGATCGGCGGTGTTCTCGCCAGCGTCATTGCTGCGTGGGTACTCAACTCGATGCCCGGTTTTGACGGCGTCTGGAAGAGCCTCTCTGGCGGTACCCGCACCGGAATTTTGGTGACCAGCACGTCGGCTGTGTTCGTGCTTCTTGGGTTAGGAGTTGCCCTCTATGCCGGGCGGCTTGCCCGTATAGCGGCAGCCCAGAGACCGACTGTCGGCGGAATATCAGCGCAGGCCAAATTGCTGTTCTCTCCCGAACGAACAGAACTGATCTCCCCGATCGCCGCGATCGAGAATCTCGAGCGCATGATCGGGCTCGTTCCGGTAAAGCGCCAGGTCAATACGCTGATCGCTCGCCTGCAACTGGATCGCATCAGGGCGGAGCAAGGCCACACACCCGAAAAGATCGGCATGCACATGGTCTTCACCGGACCACCGGGTGTCGGGAAGACGCAGGTGGCGAGCGCGATGGGGGCGATTCTTCGTTCACTCAAGGTGCTGCGCAGCGGCCATCTCATTGCGGTCACCCGTTCCGATCTCGTCGCGGGTTATGTCGGCCAGACCGCCATCAAGACGATGGAGAAATGCCGCGAGGCGCTGGATGGCATTCTCTTTATCGACGAGGCATACGAGTTGGTCGAGTTGGCGGGTAGCGGCCCCGACTTTGGCAAGGAAGCGATTACGACGTTCATGAAATTCATGGACGATAACCGCGACCGGATGATCGTCATCGTCGCCGGCTACCCGGACCACATGAGGCGCTTTATCGACGCCAATCCGGGTCTTGCCAGCCGCTTCACGAAATATATCGATTTCCCGTCATACAGCGCCAAGGACTTGTGCCGGATTTTACGCAACATGGCCGCGCAACAAGGCTTCTCGCTGCCCGCAGACCTCGAACCCAAGGTTACGACCTGGGTCGACGAGAATTCGCGTATCGAAGGTTGGGCTAACGCGCGCAGCATTCGCAATCTTCTCGAGAGGAGTCGCGAGGCGCAAGCCTTGCGCTTGGTGACCAGCAAAGGGGCCGGCGTTTCCCAAATCGAAATGGTCGATATCGAACGTGCGATGGAGGTACGGCGATGAACGGCAAGCTGGCAAACCCTCAATCAGGCGTTCTTCTCGTCGCGGTAGTCGCGGCGGTCGCGGCAACCTGCGTAGGCTTGATGATCACGGGTGGTTTCTCCGCGTTCTCGGCTGCGTTTAATGCGGGGCAGGGCATTCATCTGGTCCTGACGCTTATCGGGCTGTTCGGCGCCGGCCTCGCGCTCACCTACGTCGCGGCCTCGCTGCTGTCGGCGCCTGCCACGATCGACGACGCTGCCGACGAACTAGAAGTGCGGCCCATCCGGATTGAGGAAGACGAAGAACCGGCTCCTGTTGAGGAGGAACCCCTTGCGGTTGCCTTGCGCAAACTCGACGAAATGGTCGGCCTCGCTGAGGTGAAGGAAGCCGTCTCCACCCTGATGGCCCGCCAGCAGCTGGAGAAGCGCAGGCGGGAGCAGGGCCTCCCGGTGTCGCCGATGGCCATGCACATGGTCTTTGAAGGTCCCCCAGGGGTCGGCAAGACCGAGGTCGCGCGGCTGATCGGACAGATCTACAAGGCCCTCGGTGTATTGCGACGAGGGAATCTCGTTCAGGTCGTACGCAAAGACCTCGTCGGCGATGTTATCGGCAAGACTGCAATCCAGACGACGGAGATCTGCCGCAGCGCGTTGGACGGCGTCCTTTTCATCGACGAAGCCTATATGCTGGCTGCGCCCACGGGCGGTGGGGCCGACTTCGGCAAGGAAGCGATCGAAACGATCCTCACGTTCATGGAGGATTTTCGCGACCGCATCGTCGTCATCGTTGCCGGCTATCCTGCCGATATGGACAAATTCCTGGATTCGAATGCCGGTTTACGCGGCAGGTTCAGCAAGACCATCGAGTTTTCGCCCTACAAACCGGAGGAATTGATCGAGATTCTCCGGAGAACGACCAGAAGTCAGGGGTTCAAATTGCCGGCGAACGTCGGCGAGCTCGTCGCGCCGTGGATCAGAGCCGAAATGCCGAAGAAAGAGTGGAGTAACGGCCGTTCGATGCGGCTTTTGCTGGAGCGGATGCGCGAAGCACAGGCAGTGAGGCTAGCTACCGACCCGGATGCTGACCTCTCGACGATCGACGCGGCCGACGTCGCTCGCGCGATGCGGATCGGAAAGAAGGAGGACGGCCAGCAGCCGCTTCCCGTCGAAGAGGAATCGCTCACGGCCAGCTTGCGCCGGCTTGACGAGATGGTCGGCCTGGTAGGCGTCAAGGAAGAAGTCACCACGCTGATGGCGCGGTTGGAGCTCGAGAAGCGCCGGCGCGAGCAGGGACTGCCTGTGTCCGCGATGAGCATGCACATGGTGTTCACGGGCCCGCCCGGTGTAGGCAAGACTGAAGTGGCGCGCCTTGTCGGAAGAATTTACAAAGCGCTCGGAGCCTTGCAAAAGGGCAATATCGTTGAAGTCGCGCGTAACGATCTTGTCGGTCAGTACATAGGCGAGACAGCGATCAAGACGATGAAGGTCTGTCGCGAAGCGTTGGATGGCGTTCTTTTCATCGACGAGGCCTATACGCTGGCTGCCCAAGCCGGAAGCGGCCCCGACTATGGCAAAGAGGCGATCGATACGATCCTCAAGTTCATGGAAGACTATCGCGATCGTGTCGTCGTCATCGTCGCCGGCTATCCGACCGACATGGACAAGTTCCTGGACTCGAATCCTGGCTTGCGCGGCCGTTTCAGCAAGACCATCGACTTTGCACCTTACAGCCCGGGCGAATTGATCGAGATTTTGCGCCGCATCGCGCGGGGCCAGCACTTCGATCTGCCGGCCAATGCCGATGAGTTGGTCGTGCCGTGGATTGCTGTAGAAGCGCTGAAGGATGAGTGGAGTAACGGCCGATCGATGCGGCAGTTGTTCGAAAGGATGCGCGAAGCGCAGGCCATTCGAGTGGCGCGGGATCCGGCTGCGGATCTTTCGGCGATCGATCCTGCAGACGTTGCTCGCGCCGTCCGGCCGTCCGGCAACGCCCGGCCAAATTGAAATGAAACCGACGGGCCCAGCGCTGCAATGGTTTGCAACAGCCGACAATAGGACCTGCGTGCAGGCAAAGTCAGGATGAACATCGAGCGCGGTAGATCGCGCTGGAGCCTGAGGTTCGCAACGATGACCGCCTTCCTGAACCTGAACCTGGTCAAACGATTTCTGCCACGGCGTCGTCGTCCCAGACCCTTTGAACAGCTGGACGCCCTGCCGCTGGAAACCGCCTTCAAGGACGAAATGCGCGCCTTGGTTGTGGATCTCGCCGAGCAGCTGAAGGGACGAAAGCTACCATCATCGAACCCGATGATTCTGGTGCGGGCACCGCGTGGTTCGGGAACGACCTTTCTTATTTATACCCTGACGTCCGCGCTTTTCCGGCTTGGCGCACTGCGCCGGGAAAAACCTCATGAAATCGGTTTCGACCATCTGCGCGCTGGATACATCGGGCAAAGCGAGCGAAAGAGCCTTGATCATTGCAACGCCGCATTGGATGGCGTTCTGATCATTGACGATCTCTTAGGGCTCAGCAGCGGGTTTGGCCAGGATGCCTTCAACACGGTTCGGCGTTTTGCTTTCGAAAATCAGCGCCGGATTGTTGTTTTTTTCGAAAACACGCCGTGGCGGGCGGATCAGTTCTTCGAGACCTGTCCCCATCTCAAGCAGGCATTCGGCCGCACTGTCGAATTTCCGGCGCTGACCCCGGTGCAACTGTGGGATATCTTCAAGCGGCTCGCTGTGCAAAAGCGGATATGGTTGCCTGACGGCGTCGAGGCCTTGCTGATGCCAGTGCTCAAGCGCGCGGTTGTCGAGCGTGTTTGGCCAGCTGGCCGTTGGCAGGGTGGCCGCGAGATGGATTTCCTGCTGGAGGCGGCTTTACGGTTGGCTACGGAACGCGTGGAAAAATCACCTGGAGCCAGGATGGTACCGGCGGTAGATCTCATCGATATTGGCAACGCTGTTAAACACTCGATCTTTTCGACAACATAACGCAAGTAGTTAGCTAGCGGGATTTCAGAGGGATTTTCTCATGTCTGCCAAACCGGCGAACTTGATGGCGACGCACGGACGTCTCTGGTACGACGCCCCGATTTATCGCGCGTCGTGGATTCTCGCCCCACAGTGTATCGCTCTCGTGCTGCTTGCCTGGATATTCGGTGCGGCGCCGACCAATCCTTCGGTACCTTGGGGCAAGCCGTCCGCACCACCGGCAGTTACGGACGACGAGATGCGATCCTTGCGTGATCAGGCGAACACGAGCCGCGACGCGATGACGAAGCTCGAAGGCATCGCTGCAACGGGCGAGCCAATCTCCAATTTTTACTTGGGAACGCTCTACGATCCGGCGCTCAAAGTGGGAAAAATCGTCAGTCCCGATATCGACAAGGCTATCGCATATTATCAAGTGGCCACGAATGGTGGTGCGAGTACGGCCCAAAAATATCTCATGAATTTCTATAGCGATCCGGCCTACGGGCGACGCGATCCGGTGAAGTATTGCGATACGGCGACCAAACAAACTGCGCAGCTTACGGGGTACATTCTGAGGGAGCTCGGCTATTGCTACGCCGCGGGATGGGGGACGACGAAAATTGACCTGATCAAGGCCGTTGCAGCCTTTCGCGAGGGGGCTGAGAAGGGCGATGCGCGCTCGCAAGCCGAACTCGGTGCTTATTACATAACCGCCGAGGGGAATTTACCCCAAGACTTCAATATGGCGGTGAAACTCTACAAGCAGTCGGCAGACCAGAAAGATCTTCTCGGGCTCTACAATCTGGGAGCTTGCTATGAATTTGGCTGTGGCACCGCCGTGCAGAAGAATCCAATGGAGGCTGCGAGGCTCGTAGCGCTTGCTCTGGACGGAAAGTTCGGTCTTGCCGTCAATCTTTTGACCACGCAGCCGAACAATTTCTCATCTACATTCTGGCAAGAGCTCCAGCGCCAGTTGGTGAGAAGGAATGTCTACAACGGTCCGCTGGATGGTGTCCCGAGCCCGGCGGTGACGAGCGCGATCAAGCGGCTGGGCGCTGCCAACTAACGCGACCTCAACGGCTCTCCCCGGCAACCGCCGGCAAGACCTTATCAAGATCTGCGAACTGCTGATCTGATACGGCGCCCCGCATTCGGGCCGCCGTCGGCGCAAGAGTTGCCGCGTGTTTGGCGTCGAGCGTGTTCCGAACGGCGAGGCGGGCCCAGGCGAGGGCTTCGATCGAGTTCTTTTCGATGCCTCGACCATCGCCATAGGCCCGCGCCAGCAATTCCATGGACTCGCCGACTTGTTGGCGCGCCGCGACAAGCAACAATTCGACACCGGCCGCCGGATCAGCTTCGACGCCGATCCCTTCGAACAACACGCGGCCAGAGATATAGGCGGCGAAACCGGAATGGTTGTCCACGAAGACCTTGGCCTCCCGCAGCACCGTCGCACCATCCTTCGCGTCGAACGCCTTCAGCGCCGCGTCGAGGCTCGGTGTATTGGGATTGGGACGTAGATTGTAGGTTTTCAACGCATCGATGGCGGCCTGGTCGCCCTGTTTGGCCGCGAAGTTCAGCCAGAGTGCGCCGAGGCCGTGATCGGCGGCGCTGCGCTTGGGATCCATCAGCAACACGCCCGCAACCTGCTGCGCAAAGGGCAACCCCTGTTCTGCGGCCGCCTTCGACCAGGTCAAGGCGGTGTCCATATTCTGCGGAACGCCCCATCCCTTGTAGTAGAGGTAGCCAAGCCAGAACTGGGCGATCGGCTGACCGGCTTCAGCCAGGCTGCGCATGTTGGGAATAGTTTCCGTGTAGCGTTTGGCTTCGATCAGGCTAACCGCGTTTTGCAAGAAGATCATTTCGGCCACGGCGGTCGACAGGCCAAGTTGATCCGCAACTCTCAAGACGGCGAGAGGAAGCGCCATGCGCGTTGGGTCGGTCCGTCGATTTTGCGTGACGGGCGGCATAGATGGAGGTGTGACCGGTGGGATCGCGGTGGCAACCTGTGGTGCGTCGGGGCGCGCATGTGCGGCAGTCAGTGCGTTGGTTGACGGAGCGGCCGCTGTCGATGTCCCGACCGCGATGGAAGGCGTCGCTTCGGGAGATCGCGGCCATAGCCAGAAAGCGGCGCTACCCAGCGCAATAGCGGTGGCCAGCGCCAAACCAGCAAACATGGGTAAGCGGCCGCGAGAAGGCGTTGCGAGATCGTTTTCCTCGTCGATCGTTTTGGCAAAGCGGAGAGCGCTCCTTTGTCCCTCCGTTGGAACGGGCACCGCAGGGTTCGTAGCGCTTTCGACCAAAGTCACCGCCGGCATAGCTCCCTGAACGAAAAGGGCCGGTTGCTGCACGCCGCCGGTCGCTTCGATCACCCGCCGCGAAACGTCGAACATCACGTCATGCAGCATGCGGCCGGGTGTCGGCAGCGCGTCGGCGAGCGCGGCCGCGTAGGGACCATGATCCGCAGAGCCGTCCAGGGCTACGGTGTCAGCCGATGTCGAAAAAACGATCAGCGTGGCGTCAGGGACATCTCGCATTGAGGCGAGCTCCCGCTGCACGTCACGGGTGCTGTGCGTTGCGTCGGGAAGCGGATTGTTCCGGCAGGCGTCGAGGATCACGACTTTCGCTGCAAACGGCGACTTGGCCAGTTCCTCGATCAGCAACTGCACCGAGACGGCGCCGCTCGGCAAGAAGGCAATATCGGGAATGTCCGCGTCGACGGGAATAAGGAAATTCTGTCCGCCGAATTGAATGCCGTGTCCGGCAAAGTAAAAAAGGCCGACAGCTTTGTGTCCGGCGCGGCGAAGCTTTAGGCCAAAATCGATGACGGCGCGCTCAATTTGCGGTTTGGTACCATTTGCCAACAGCGTCACATCGAACCCAAGCCCGCCGAGCGTGGCGCCGATCATTTCCGCGTCGGCAACTGCGTTCTTAAGTCGGCCGCCTACGTACGATCCGTTACCGACGACCAGCCCAATGCGTTGCGCTGGAACGCCGTTGCCGGCATTTTCCGATTTCGGCTCCACGTCGAAAAACCGACTGCTCATTTTTGGCCAACAATAATCGTAAAACCCTGCGTTGACGACCTATAGTCAGCACGAGCGATTGGCTCGACACCGTTCTTAGCGCCGTGGGAAAGTCTGTCCGTAGGATACCAATTTCTCGGCGAAGCGCACCGCACAAGCACAGTCGCCATCATGATACCGTCAATATTTATTGAGTGCGGTTTATCGCAGCCACTTTCGCCGACTTTGAGAATCCGAATGCCTTGGAGAGCGAGGTCCTTTTTCCCTAGGAAGAGGGTCTCAAATCAAACTCGAGCAAAGTTTTTTTCTAGCTCTGCCTCCGCCACGACCGTGGCCCGAGAAACC
The DNA here is from genome assembly GCA_963824305.1 of uncultured Alphaproteobacteria bacterium. Classification (GTDB taxonomy): domain Bacteria; phylum Pseudomonadota; class Alphaproteobacteria; order Rhizobiales; family Xanthobacteraceae; genus Bradyrhizobium. Next base: position 564,866 of record CAWGOW010000005.1, on the reverse strand, counting down.
GCAAAATCCTGCGGATTTAGCTACGCTGGGGTACGCGGAGAAGGTTCGACCCCAGTTCCTCTAGCTCCGCCAGATTGGCCGGGGCCATCTATTCTCCGAGTGAATTCGCGGGCAATTAAGCCCAGAAACTGCAGCGATTCCTCATTTGAACTCCGGACTTCCGATCGGCAGAGTTTGCCTATTCTTCTCCAAACGGCCCATTTCTCTCGGAAGCTCTGGACTTCATCCATTTGGTACAGTTCCCGAAATTCGAACGTTTGGGGTTGCTTATGAACTTCGGTAGAAAGAAGTACTATCGCTGCTCTCGGGCAGCTAGAGCGTCCGATTTCCAACTCGCCATAGAGGTGTGAAACTGAGCAAAAAACGGAGCGCGATAGGAGTTTGCGGAGGCGGCACGTTGCGAGCCGCCTTTTGGCTTGTCGGATGAGTCCACAATCCGGCCAGACGAGGGCATCGACTTCCGCTTTTGACCCCAAAGCGGACGACCTAAATGTCGCTGATTGCCGTCGAGCCCAAGCGCCAAGGCCAGTCCTAGTGAAACAGAACCGGAGTCGATTAGGGTGATCGCCATTGAGTCGCGGTTAGCCGAATAGCTCGTGCAACAAGCGGTTCGATCAGAACGGCTGCGACAATGACGACGACGATTCCGCCGATCATGCCGACAAGGCGATCGGTAGCCGGCAGAAGGTCGGGAGACGGTGAGAGGCCCTGCACCATGGAGAGGATCGTCGCGACACCCGCTTGGTGCCCGCTATAGGAGAGGTCTACATTTCCATGCTTGATGTGGCTGAATATGTAGAGCCCGAAAAACAGAAGCAGAAACCATAGCAGGGTGTTGTCGCCAACTAACCTCAGGCTCAAGAGGCCGTATGCTCCACCCAGGAGACAGCCGATGACGCGGTTGAGCGCTGTCCAGGCGGGTTCGCGAGGCATCGCAATCAAAATCACGAAAGCGGTGATGGGCGTTTGATCCAGGCCGGGAAGCTGAAGACTTTCCCATATTTGCGGGATGCTTGCAGTGGCAATGCCGCCGGTGAAGGCAGTTGCGAGCATCCTTTCATCTAGCGGAACGGCGAAAATGCCGGGTTTTGGCGAAGGCGGCGAGCTTTGCCCCGAGGGGGCGAATACAAGTCCGACGAAAAAGGAGACGACGACTCCCACCATGATTTCCATGGAACGGTAAGTCGCAAGTTTGAGCGCGCTGTCCGGAGTTTCAAGCGAGCCGAACATGACCAGGATGACCGTCACGGCGGCCAGCAACACAGCATAGCCATGTGGCGTACGCTCCATTCCATAAATGCCGAAGGAAACCGCGCACGCGATAATTAACTCAAAGACGAGATGGTCGGCGACGAAGTGCGCACCAAAATAGCCGATGCCTGCTCCGATCATTGTGCCAAGACATCGGTCGATGCTCCGCGTGATGGAGCTTGAGATGTCCGGGAGGGTGATAGAAATGGCCGTGATTCCGGCCCAGTAGGGATTATCGAGATGAAGAAGCATCGCGACGAGGATGGAAAGCACGCTCGCCAACGCCGTGTGGAAAGCGAGTCCCGCAATGTGGTCCGAGAAGGAGAACCCGCCGATTTCTGCCTTCAAAGCCTCGGTCAGTCGATAACTATAATTCGTCCGCGGCATCCTGCGATCCTCAAGGGAAAAGTAGAACGCGCGCGTCTGCACCCATAAACAGCGACACCTCCGGCTTGGGTTCCAGCGCAAGCGTCACCTGCATTCTGCGTGCGAGGCGAATCCAGTCGGTGGTCGGGGCCACATAAGGCAATAAGCGTCCGCGATCCTGCTCGCGTGAGATGCCGCGCCCTATGCTGACGACGCGCGCAGAAAAGAAGCGCCAGGGATGACTGTCGAGCCAGATCCATGCGCGCATTCCCGGTCTCAGACGGGACGCAACATACTCCTTGAAGTTCGCCACCACACGCCATTGAGTATCATCGATGAGGCCGATGATCGGCTCGCCTGCCTTGGCATAGGCGCCAGGACGCAGTGAGAGATTCGTGACATATCCCGCGACAGGCGCGACGATGCGGGTACGAGAACGGTTATATTGGTCGACGGCGAGCTGCGCTTTCGCGACGTCCACGTCGGCCAGGGCTGTCGCCACAGCCTCAGCGTTGACGCGAAGTTTGGCTTCCGCCCCTGCGACGGCGTCGACGGCCTTCTGCCGCTCGTCCGTCGCCCGGTCCATGATTTGCTGCGAAACCGTTTGGTCTTTTACCAGTGTCGCGGAACGCTCATAGTCCCGCTGCGCGAGCGTGACGGCCCCCTTCGCGGCATCGAGCTCGGCGGTCAGTACGTTGGTTTCGTCTTGCCTCACCCTCGCAGCAGAGGAGACCTGATCGATGCGCTTCTGACTGAGGTCCACGGCCAGATCGAACGGTTTTGGATCGATGGTCGCAAGGGGCGTGCCGACCGCCACCTTTTGGTCGTTCATCACCTCGACACGGTCGATGATACCGGCGACCTCGGGCGCCACTTCCACGAAGTCTGAGCGGACATAGGCGTCCTCCGTAAAGGCGACGAACAGATCCGGCACGAAATAGAGGAAAGCAATGATCGCAATGATCGCCGTGAGGATCCGTAGCCGATGCCGGATCTTCGGTTGCTTAGAGGCCTCTTCCATGCGGACTTGCGACACGTTCGTAGCCTTTCGGGGCCGTAAGCTTGCCGACCCGGGGTTGTTGTCCGTCAATTCCCTTTTTAGCGATGAGAGACCGGCACGGCAAATATCCACATTTGATGTGGAGCTACATTCGACGGACGCATGCCAGGTCCGCCGCCCCGGGCAAGTTCCGACATCAATCGGTCCACAGTCCGCCTGTATCGGCTGGGTATTCAGCCGCGGCTCGCGCACGCGCCTTTGCAGCGAAATAGGTTTTCGACCAGGCGAAGCGAGGACCCGCTTTCGAAAGACCGACGCTGTCGGCGATCTTTGCGAGACTGATAGTGTGGCCGCCGGCGGCCCAATGCCCTTCAGGAATCTCGTCGATGATGACTTGAATGCTGTGGCCGACGTCTTCTCCCGACGTTTCCGTCGCGGCAAGACAAGCGTCTGTCACCCAGGCCTGCACTTCACTCTTGTGTTGTGCGTTCATGTAACCTTCCGGAATACTGACATGAACCAGGAACCGCCCGGGCGGCGATATGTAGGCACTTCCGCTCTCTCCGCCGGCCCACCAATCACCGCGAGCCAGTTCGTTGAACAGGACCCATGCAAAGGCACGACCACCTTTGGTGTTGGCTCCGCCCTCCATGCGGATCATGACGTCAGTGAGTTGCTTCGCGAGCTTCGCTTTACTGGCGTCGTCGAGGTCGCCGGCGCCGTAGCTAACGTTCATAATGGGCATGTCAGTTTCCTTTGCGGCTGCGCTGGCAGTCGCTGTTCGTGATTTGGCAGCGGCGCGACTGGCAGACGTCGCGGAATACGCAGAGGTGCGGCTCTTCCATACGCTCCGCCGTCCCGAAAATCGGCATGGATACATATGCGGACTGCTGCAACTCGGCCTGGCGCAAATGCTCAGTGAGCGGCATGTTCGCGCTCCCATTGCTTGATGTTCGCATCGTCGATCATGATCGTCTCGACGATCATCACATCGCTGTCATCCTCGAGCACTTCGATGTCGATCGAATCGACTGCCCAGATGCCCGTGCTATCGCGATGACCCAGTTCGACGCCGCCGCAGCGGATGGAGCCCTCGCGCACGAAAACGTAGACGCCATGAGATGTCGTGCGCAGGCGGTAGGGGAAGCTGCGCCCCTTGTCGCCCATCAGGCGGGAGACGCGTATATCCTGTGGTATCGGCAGTGCACCGTCGGCATCGCCGACGAGCTGGACGATTTCGTTCCGCTTGCGACGGAAGTCGAAGTGGCCACGGTGGTAGGTCGGTGGGAGATAGAGTTGATCGGGCAGCAGCCACAGATAGATGGCATGCATGTCCTCAGGCGTCACGCTGAGTTCGGAGTGCTTGCCGCCGGAGCCGGCCGAAAACACGTAATAGTCGCCCGCCTGCAGCCGGTCGACCATGCCTGCGCCGGCGGTGTTAATATGGGTAAGTTCGCCGGCAAACACGAAAGCGCAGATGACGAAGTTATGGTGCGGATGCATGTTGTAGCCGCAGCCTGCGCCGTGAAATATCTCGTCGCCGAAAACGCGGACCGGACCGAAACCCGGTCGGCCGCCCTGATACTCATGGAAATTGAAGCTGGACGCCCGCGTGACGAAGCCGTCGGGGTGACCGGCAATGTAGGAAGATCGCGAGCCGTCGGACGTAATCATGTCGTGGCCGCGCTCGGCGTTGCGAATAACAAATGAGTTGCTCATGAAGTATGCTCCAGTGGTGTGCGGGGATCAGGCGGTGCGGGCGAGGTCGGTGCCGCCGGAGGCGTAGCCGATCACCACCATCTCGAATAAGTGCTTTGGGGTGCCGCAGTCTGGGCATACCCAATCTTCGGGGATGTCGGCCCAACGGGTGCCAGGAGCCAAGCCATGTTCCGGCAAACCCAGTGCCTCGTCGTAGGAAAAGCCGCAGCCGAGACACAACAGTCGTTTGAATGGTTCATCAATCATTTCACTCTCCATCATCGTCGCCTCGGATACCGAAGTTTCCGGAAAGTCATCAGAGGCGCTTTAAGATGATAGTAGATACACTCGCTTTTCAGCTCTGAACAAATACGACTTCAATATGCGGCCATCAGGGAGAGATATGGCGGCGAAGCGTAGCGAAAAACCAATTAGAATTTCAGCTATCGTTGGCGTCAAGGTTATCGGCGCGTGCCGTCGTCGTGAGGCTGGTTCGACACTGTAAAATCGCCGGGGCTCGCACCCCGGCGATGATGTCGGCAATTGTGTAACACACTAAAGAGAGCAATCGCTCGGTACTGCTCCGCCGGCAAACCGGTCCGATATCCATCGGACGACGTGCATGGTGCTTGCCTCTGCCGCTCGGCCATGTCCGATGTTCGGCAAAATCATCATCTTGACCTTGCTCCCAGCCACGCACAGCTTCTTCATGTAATTTTCTGTGACGTCCGGCCGGATGATCTGGTCGGTCGTTCCCTGAGCCAGGAAAACGGGCAAGTCCGGCGGTAGCGGGCCCGGGCTGTTTTTTTCCAACAGGGAGTGCCAAGGTTCGATGTCGGCGGGACCTTCGACTTTAAGGAAATGCTGTTCAAGCGGCCGTTCTGTTCGTTGTCTCTCGATCAGATCGAACGGACCTTCGATGCATTCATGCGCTAGACGATCGACCGTGGGCATCGCGCTGGGGTCGAGGATTTTGTCCAGCGATACATTGTAGACGCGGTGCCAGGACCAAAGCGTCATCGCCGTGATGTTCTTGCCGCCGACCGAATTGATGTCGTCGTTCATGAGCGTGACAAGATCGGTGGCCGGGGCCGCCGCGGCGACGCCGAGCAACGTCAATTCCGGCGCGTAGGTCTTTGCGATCAGTCCGGTGAACAGTGCGGCTTGGCCACCCTGCGAATGACCCCACACCGTGAAATCGCTTTCCGCCGCCGACGCCGGGCATGGTTGCGGCGACGCGGACGGAATCGATAACGGCACGGGCTTCGCTGTCGCCAACGAGATACGGATGTGTTTCGTTTGTGCCGAGGCCCGGATAGTCGGTGGCTGCAACGACGTAACCGTGTTCGATGAACGAGCGCAGCCCTTGAATTTGCTGGAACAGGAAAACTGCCAGTGACGGTGCGCAAGCGGGCGTGACCCCGGACGTCGGGTGAGCCCAGGCGACAATCGGTCGCCCCCCCGGCGGCGGATCGCCCCGCGGAACGATGACGACGCCCGATACGAAAATCGGTTCGCCCTTCAATCCCGTCGACCGGTATAGAACACGATAGGCGGTGGCGCCGAGCGGCGCTCCGTCGACTATCTCCTGGCGGACGAGCGTGCCCGGTTGGCCGGCGAGCATAGACTTGGGTGCCTCGTAAAACGACGTCTGCGCCGAGACCGTGGTCGCATACGTGAAGAGGGAGAGGAGGGCTGCCGCAAGCATGAGCTTGCGGCAGATCTGGAGGCGGTCAAAGAGCGTCGATGTCATGGCTTACATCCCGTACAAGATCTTCAATTCGCCGCTGGCGCGGAAGCCGATCGTGACGCCGTCCGCTGGCAAGTACACCTTCTCGAGCTTGGCGGAGGTGAGATGGCCTTGCATCCGGAACCCGTCCTTCAGCGGTCGGGTGAGCTTCTCGTTCGCCGCGTTGAGAAGATTTTGATAAGCGATGCCGTAGTCGGCGCTCGTCTTGTCCTGCAGTTGCGCCACGATGGGCTCGATCATCGGCGAAAGTTCTTCGTCGTTCGTCGCGATGCCCACATTGGTCAAGCGGATGGCATGGCCGTCTGTATCGACTTCAATCGACGCCGTCAGGTAGACCCAGCGGCCCGCGTTCGCATCGGTGTCGGCGTTCCTGGCGATACGAAGACCGACGACCAGCTTGCCGGCCGAAGGATAAACGGTGACTTCGCGCACCGACAATCCCGCGACGGGCGGCAACGTGCCGATCGCCTGATTGATCTTGTCCTTCAGTAAATCGTAGCCGACGTGGACCGGCAGGATGACGTCGAACGATCCCGGTTGATTCACCTCGTGACCCAGCGGGGGAAGCGGTGTGGGATTCACCGCCGCAGGCGATTGTCCCACCACCGTCCGCGCGGTTCCAGACAATTCGAGTGATCCAGCCAATACGGTCGAACTCGCCCGGACGCCGGCGAATGCGACACTTTCAGGCGTCAATTGCAGCCAGACTGGCGGATTGTCCGAGAGTTGCACGGGTGTGAAGGCGTGCTGCCAGACGGTCTCGGCCTTGGCGTGCAGGTCCATGCGCCTTGCGGCGGCGAGTGCACGCTCGCGAACACGAGCGAGCTGGGCATGGATGCGCGGCTCGGCATATTTGGAAAGCGGGATATCCCGGCCGAGTACATGTAGGACCGGCGGCTCGCTCCAGCGAAAACCATCACTGAAATTTAGATCGACCGACCAGTCCTTCGTCAATTCGGGACGCGCGTCTACCTCGATGGTGGCGCTGGCTTCCGTCTCACCATGGATTCGGGACGTGAACCGATTGGCGCCTTGGCCCTCGAGCGCGCCGTAAATGGGAACGGAGCCGTACACGCGGTCGCCGCGGCCATAGAGCGAAACAGGGCCAGACCGTTCGACGTAGCCGTAGATATCGCAATTCGCGTTGACCCTGAAAAACAGCACGCGCCGATGTACGCAGCTTACCCGTTCGTCGATCGACGCCAGCCGCCTTGGAATATCTGCTTCGATATCCGACGCCAGCGCGCGGAGTCCAAATTCCACGGTCGCTGAAATGCGCGAATCCGTCGAGAACGGCGCGACGGTGTCAGGGGCGAGTGGTGGTCTGTCCGCGGCGAACGCGTTGGAGCAGAATCCGAGAAGTCCCAGTGCGGCGAGTCCCACCCAGGCCGATTGGGTTGCGACCGAACGGTCGCGGCGATTTATTGGAGTCGAAATTAAATTCATGATGGAGTTCCTCGTTGGTTTGAACTTGGCGTTACAAATGCTCGAAGGTCGGTGCAAAAACAAATACCGCTTCGATATGCAGGTATCGGAGGGGCATATGGCCGGGCCGTCGATGTCGCTGTCGTTGAGGTCGTCGAATCATTTTGCGCGCGGTCCAGAAGACCGCGCTCATTTGGGTTTGTTCAGATTTGCTCAGGCCGAAACAGGAACGTACGGCTGTCGATCGCGAGGCATACCGTCAACGAGTGTCGACGATCAGGCTGCGTCGGCACGCACTTTCGTGCCCCGGGATCGAGAATAAAACGTAGCGATTCTGGCCCGCCGCACGGATACCTTGAATGCGGCAATCCGCACGGCGAGCGCGTGACTGACTATTTCCAGGAACCGTTGGGCAGCCGGCCATGATACGGCGTGTTGCGGCAGTGTCCCCACGGGCCGTGCCAATATCCGGGAGGGCAGCCGTTCCAGCGATGGGGACCGTAATATCCGCCCGGATATGGTCCGTACCCGAACCGGTGGCAAGCGCCGCCGGGTCCGCGATATTTGGCAGGTCCGCAGCCGTCGGCTGCGGCGGCAGGCTGCGTCAACATGAGCGCCGATCCAACAGCCAACGCTGCGATCGCGCCCAATACGGAAGCCGTCTTGAGCATGTTAATCTCCTTTTGCTTGTATTCGAATCTTGCCGCCGGCTTGGCGGCCCAATCGATGACCGCGAAATAGGCTGCGGACGTCAGCCGTACAAATACGACTTCGATATGCGGGTATTGGAGATGGAGATGGCGCGCGCGGCTTCTGAATTAGTTGGCAGTTTTAGCGTAGCGATAAGCGCCAGCGATAGCCGCATAACGAGACGATATTTGTGTTTCAGCGGCCGGTACTGTTCTTCACGATTCATCCGCGATAGGGCGGTGCCTGCAACACTACAGGAGCAAAAGATGAGAATGAACAGACAAGCGACAGCGGTTATCGGCAGTGTTTTGGTTCTGACGGCAATCTGTTTTACTGTCCCGGCGTCCGCCGAAGGAACAGCGCAGCAGCGCGCCGCGTGCATGGGAGATGCATTTCGGTTCTGTCGAGAGGACATTCCCAACGTCGGTAGGATCGAGGCTTGTCTACTTCAAAACCGTGAGCGGCTTCACCCAGCTTGCCAAGCGCAGTTCGACAACGCCGGCGACAGTCGCCTTCAGCCTGAGCATTTCCGGTAACAAGCAATGATCGGTCCTGAGCGTGATATCGCTGGCGCATTCCTTCTCGTCTACGCCGGGTTATTTCCCGTGGTCAACCCGCTCGGGGCGGCGCCGATGTTTCTGTCGCTGACGCGCGACGCGTCCAGGGACGATCGCAACCGACTCGCGCTGAGTGTTGCGATAAACAGCTTTCTTCTCCTGCTCGGCGCGATGCTTTTCGGCTCTTATGTACTGCAATTCTTCGGTATCACGATCCCCGCCGTCCGTGTAGCGGGCGGCGCGTTAGTGGCCGGTATGGGTTGGAAACTTTTGAGCGGCAGTGATAGCGCGAGCGCCAGGTCCTCGCCGGAGATAGGTTCATCGCAAGTCGCGCATGATGGATTTTATCCGCTGACGCTGCCGCTCACTGTTGGACCCGGCTCGATATCGGTTGCATTGACCATCGGAGCTCACCACGCAAGCGTAACCGACACGGCTCATTTCGCGCTCGTACTCGGCTCCGCGCTACTTGGTTTGTTGGCACTCGCGCTCACCGTCTACGTGACGTATCGTTTTGCTTCGCCGCTCGCCGGATGTCTTGGGAGTGCAGGTGTCAATGTCTTGGTTCGACTGTCCGCGTTCATTCTTGTCTGTATCGGCGTTCAGATCGCGTGGGGTGGTCTGGCTGAGCTGATTGCCGGTCTGCACCAGACGTCCGTGACCGAATTACAGGGGACCGCTCTGTTCGGCTTGTAAGGCTTTGGGTAGGCGCGGCGGCTCAACTCGTTCATGTAGAGCCATCGCCGGCGCGAATGCCGGTATATCGAGGCGATATTTGTTTTCGAACGCCAGCCGGATCATTGATTGAATCATATTTTTGCTGGAGCAATGCGATGACGATCGATGATATCTATATTTGTAGGCTTCTTCGAGAATTGGAGCGAGCCAGATGCTCCACCATCATTCGTCACAATGGCCAGGACATTTCTGGCCAAACATTTCGGGCCTCGATTTTCCAATTTGCAAGGGTCCTACGCGACCTTGGAATCGGCCGTGGCGCGCTGCTCGGCATGTTTGCGCCGAACTGTCCCAAAGCGCTCGCCCTGCGCTACGCGGCCCATGTACTGGGTGCGGCGACTGTCTATCTCTCGGTGCAGGCAACAGAAGATCAGCGTCGATCCTCAATCGAGCAAATCGCACCAGACTTGCTTGTCGTGTTTTCGGAGACCGCCCAATATCTCGTCCAAGCGCCGGATGTGCGCTTTGCCACCATTGGCATCGATCGGGTTGGATCCGAAGGCCGCCTGGACGTCCTGGCATCGTTGAGCTCTACCGACCCAATGGCGGTGTTGGCTGAGCCGAATGACCTCGCCGTTATTTCTTCCTCAGGCGGTTCGACGGGTGTCCCAAAGGGAAGCTGCCGCAGCTTTGCCGGGTATACTGCGATCGTCGGCGCAGCAAGCCCGAATGACCGTATCCAACTGATCAACGGGCCGCTTGCCTATCTCTCGCAGGTTCTGGCCGACATTACCTTGCTGGGAGGCGGCAAGATCGTATTCCGACCAGCATTTGAAATAGCCGACACGCTCGCCACCATCGAATCGGAGAGGGTCACCGATCTCTTCCTTGTCGAACCTCAACTTTTCGAATTGATGGACGATGCCGCGCTTGAATCCCACGATCTCTCGTCCCTGCGATCGTTGACGCATATCGGGGCGTCAGCACCCAGAAGTCTCAGACTGCGTGCCCGCGATAAGTTCGGTCCGATCGTCGGCCACGCCTATGGCGCCAGCGAAATGGGCCTTGTGAGTGTGCTCGCGCCGATCGATCACGACGTGTCGTGCCCCGGACTATTTACGTCCGCTGGACGTGTTCTGCCGGATGTCGAGGTTCGATTGTGCCGCATGGACGGTCGCCTCACCAGTGCCGGCGAGGCGGGCATCGTCGAAGTGCGTTCGCCGGCGATGGCGAGCGGATATCGCAATAATCCTGGCTTGAGCTCCCAGCACTTTCAAGACGGATGGTATGTTACCGGTGATCTTGGACGCTTAGATAAGGATGCATTTTTGCATATCCTGGGGCGCGCGGTGGACGTTCAAGACATCGACGGGACCCTGGTCACTCCAACCGAAATTGAAGATGTGCTTTGCCAGCTTCAGGATGTCCGCAGTGCCGTCGTCGTCAGAGACCTCGAAGTGGATCTCACGATTGCCGTCGTGATCGCGTGGCCCGGCAGATCAATCGACATTCGGGAATGTCGCGTTGCCGTAACGAATCTCTTTGGAGACACTATTGCCGCCTCGCTTGTCGTGGTTCCGGCCGACCGCGTGCCACTTACGGAACAGGGTAAGCCTGATCGCGCGGCGGTCAAGCGGATGGCGCGAGGCCTTCGGGCTGCTTGACCGCGTCGAGGCTGTAATCTCAATTCTCAGGGGATGACCGGCAGACCAGTGTGGTCGCCCTTGCGCCAGCTGATCCGGGCAACGGGGACGCCGATCGTTACTGTCGCAGAACGTTATCGTCGCTAGCAAACAGGCGCGGCCACCATGGCGCGCGCCTGTCTCGAATCCCGATCAGTAGCCACCGCCGCCGTGTTGATTGGCAAACTGGATGCCGGCCTGTGTTTCAGAAATGGCCTGCCGGACCATATCCATCGCTCTTTCGCGGTGACCGCCCTTGTTGGGCGTCGATTCTTTCAGCGACTGCAGCGCTTCCTCAAGCGAACCAATCGCGCGTTCCATGTTGCCCTGATAGGCCTCTGCGGATTTCACGGTGGCGCCGAACAGCCCGACTGCGGCAAGGCCGGTAGCTGCCGTGGCGGCAAAGCCGCGGCGGGAAATTTTTGCATTGATCATTGTATGTTTCCTTTTCTGAAAAGTTTTGCGCCGCCAGCCCCGACGCCAAGGCGTTGAGCGACGATCCGCGACACTAAACTCGCCGAAAGGCCGTCGCGTAACAAATACGGATTGAGTATGCGGCTATAAGTGCCGCCAATAGTCAGTATCTCCGGGGCAACGGCGAACCGACGGCCGCTTTCGTCGCACTTCGCCTTTCGCGGCGCTGATTAACCGATGCGTGGTTCGGGTCTTCGGAGGCAGATAATGGCCGCGGGAGGCTCAATACGTCGCTCGCTAAGTTGGATTGGTAGGCCAATCGGGCTGGCCGGATGGCTCGAAAACTTGATATGATCTGGCAACATAACAATCTCGTCTTCGCATCGTGCGTCGGGGGTTAAATGCTGCAATACAGGCAACTGCGCTATTTCGTTGCGGTCGTCGAAGCAGGCAGCATTTCGCGCGCTGCGGCCACCGTGCATGTGGCGCAGCCGGCACTGAGCCAGCAGATCGCTGATCTTGAAGGTCGCGTCGGCGTAAGTCTCCTCTTGCGGACGCCGCGAGGCGTCAAGCCGACGCCCGCAGGCGAAGCCTTTTTCCGGGAGGCGTCCTCGATCCTGCAACGCATGAGCCGGTTGCCAAATCTTTTGCGTGAGACAGCCGGGCACGTCCAGGGAACGGTGCGACTGGGCCTTGTAGCGTCGCTCGCACCGGTTCTCGTCGGATTGATCGTCGAACACTTCAGATCAGAGCTCCCGGAAGTGAATCTGGTTTGCTCCGATGGCGACAGTGAATCTCTAAGCGCCCGTGTGCAGGCTCATTCGATCGAACTCGCGCTCGCATTTGAGGATGAATTGATCACCGCGCATGTCCGAAAGCCGGTTTTCATGCAGCGGCTGTTCCTGTTCGGCAATGATGTAGCCAAGATATCCAAATCGTCGGTTTCGCTCGAAGAGGCTGCAAAGCTGCCGCTGGTTTTGCCAGGAAAACAGGGCAATCGCCGGCAAATCATCGATCGGGCATTCGCCGAAAACAAACTCACGCCAAATATCATTGCGGAGGCGGATTCGCTCGCCAGCGAATTGTCTGCCGTCCGCGCGGGGGTAGGGAACACGATCCTGAATATCGGCGAATGGCCTGCCGGCGGATTTGAGGCGTTTGCTCAACCGCTTCCTCTGGAGCCGGCGGTGTCTATGACGTGCTCGGTCATTTCGAGCAGCGACTCTTCGCTTACGGCGGCGGCTGAAGCCGTACAGACATCATTGATCGAAGTCGTGAGAGGCTTCGTCAAGCGCACAAAGAGGCGAGGCGCCCGTTTGATGGAAGCCTAGTATCTTTGATGTGATGTTTCTTGGACCGGGCTTTGGGAGGACCTGCTCATGAGCAAAAGTACGAGCAAGGCCAGAACACACAAGATCGCAAGGCATCCAGCCGGAACCAGCATCGGACCGACGACCTTGCCCGTCAACGATTCGACTTTCGGCGCCAGGTTTTGAGCGAGAAAGCCACCAAGATTGCCGATCGAATTGATGGCCGCAATGCTCGCGGCAGCTCGCGCGCCGGTGAACATTCGGGAAGGAAATATCCAGAAGCACGGATTTAAAACCGCGATGCAGGGGCCGCCGACGGCAAGCGCCACAAATCGAAGCGTCGCGTCCTGGACAAGCACTCCGGTCACAAACGAAAGTGCGCCTAAGAGTGTAATGGCGGCGACGGCCAATAGAACGGATCGATCGTCGACAAGGATCCGCGGGATTAGAAGAAGTGCCACGACGCCAATCCCCCACGGAATCATGTTCAAGAATCCGTTCGTGGTGGGTTTGACGCCGAATTCGTGTACCACGGTCGGTAACCAATAGGTCGCTCCGTAGAATGCGGTGACCAGCAGAACATAGATCCCGCTGAAGACAAGTACTCGGGAATCCCAAAGAGCAGCCCACGGCGTCCCTTGGTGCTCGGGCTTGACGCCTCTGTCGTGGGCTGCCGCGAGCAATACTCGCTCTTTGTCGTTCAGGATGGTTGCTGTCCGCGGAGAAGCAGGAAGATAGGCCAGCACCACGAACGTCAGGAGAATCGCGGGAACCCCGCTTCCGATAAAAATCCATTGCCAGCCGGCCAGACCGAACGTGCCGCCGAGGGTGAGCAGAAAGCCGTTGAGCGGGCCGCCCATCATGTTGCCCAGACTACTTCCGAGCGTGAAGTAGCCGAGCATCCGGATGCGATGGGGCTCGGGAAACCACTCGCTGATGTAGAAGACCACACCAGGATAGAATCCCGCTTCTGCGACACCCAGCAAGAAGCGGAGGATATAGAACATTTCCTTGGACGAGGTGAAGGCGAGCAACACCGTCACGACGCCCCAGCTGAACATCAACCGGGCGAGCCAGATTCGCGCGCCAAAGCGGTCCAGAGCAAGGCAACTTGGTACTTCGAAGATCACGTAGCCGATGAAAAACATTGATGCTCCGAAGCCGTAGGCCGCTTCGGAAAACTTCAGGTCTGAAAGCATTTCGAGCTTGGCGAAGCCAACGTTCTGTCGATCGATAAAGGCAACTAAAAAAAGCAGCACCAGCAGAGGAAGAAGACGCCACGCCAAGCGTCTGATGAGCGTCGCTTCTTCGGGGCTGGTGTCGGTCACCGTTACTCCGGACGTTCCATAATTTTGCGTTTGGCAAGGTCGATCGACAACTTTTGATAGAGCCGCTCAAAATACGATACTTGCAGAAATCGGCTGCTAAAAGTTAGATTGATTCATGCAATTTCGACAACTCAGGTATTTCGTCAAAATCGTAGAGGCTGGTAGCTTTTCCCGCGCCTCGGCCACCATACACGTGGCGCAGCCGGCGCTGAGCCAGCAGATCGCCGAATTGGAAGATCGGTTGGGTATGAAATTGCTCAGCCGGAGTGCCCGAGGTGTCCGCCCCACGGCAGCCGGGGAAGTGCTATATCGGGAAGCGTCTTCCATCCTGCATCAGCTGGATCTCCTTCCCACGGTCGCTCTTTCCCAAAGCGGGGAGCCGGAAGGCACCGTCAGTGTAGGAATAGCTTCGTCCCTCGCTCCGGTCCTGATCGGTTCGCTGATCGCCTACGTGAAGATTGCACTTCCGAAGGTGAAACTGAAGGTATCCGACGGTGACAGCGGATCGCTTCAAGCCAAAGTCGACACGAGCGGCCTCGATCTGGCGGTCATATACGAAGACGAACTGGGCTCGAAGTTCACACGAGAGCCGCTCTTCAGGCAGAGACTTTGCCTGATCGGATGTCAGCCATTCGCTGGGCAGGACAAGTCCGTGTCTTTGGAAGAAATTGCTAAGTTGCCTTTGGTTCTACCTAGCCTCCCAAACGCGCGGAGAGTGCTGATCGATCGAACGTTAGCGGAACATAAGCTAGCTCCGAATGTGGTGGCGGAGGTCGATTCTGTGTCGAGCGAGTTGCTGACGGTCAAGACGGGCATCGCACATACGATACTGCCAATGGTTAACAGGAAGAGCTTTCTCGATCAGGGATTCGTGGAACCGTTGCTAATCGACGCCGATCTTTACCTAACGTGTTCCATTATTTCCTCCAGCGACTTTCCCCTCAGCCGGGCCAGTGAAGCCGTTCGCATACTGCTGGTGGAGTTCATCAAGGGCGAACTTCGCGACGGCAATTTCGTCGGCCTCGAATGGATCAATAGCCGGTCATAGTCTGCACTGATACCTGCATATCGAAGGCCTATTTGCTTAAGCGCATCGCGCAAACCATCTTTTTGTTGCTGGCCGACGGTTCCGTCGACAGCTCAGGAAGAGCAGCGCTATGCCAAATCGCATTTATCGGGTCGTCGCAGCCTGCGGCACTCTGGGCTATGGTTTCCCGACGGAGTCGCTTCGGTCGGCGGTGAATGGGCATGTTGACGCCATCGTGTGTGATGGCGGTTCCATGGACGCTGGCCCGTACTATCTGGGTACAGGCACCTCCTTCTTCGATCGCGAAGCCGTCAAGGCCGATTATCGACGCATCGTGGCCGCCGGTTTGAAAGCCTGCTGCCCAGTCATCCTCGGCAGCGCGGGCATGGCCGGCGGCAATCGAAACGTCGATTGGACGATCAATCTTGCGAAGGAGGTCTTTGCCGAACTCAACGTGACAGAGGCAAAGGTTGCAGTCATAAGATCTGAACTCAATCCTGATATTGCCGTCAGAGAATACCGGGCAGGGGCGCTGACTGCCATTGGCGCCGGGCGAAACATTGACGAACAGGCTCTCCGCGACAGCACAATTGTTGGCCAGATGGGCGTTCATCCGCTGATCACTGCGCTTGAAGGCGGAGCTCAATTCATCATCGCCGGCCGCGCGTGTGACGCGGCACTGTTTGCCTCAGACATGATCAGACGAGGTATCAATGCGGGGCTCGCGTATCATGTCGGGCATGTGCTGGAAAGCGGCGCGCTCGCCTGTGATCCGGGTTCGCCGTCCGATTGCCTGGTAGGCGAGGTCTATGACGACGGGTCGGCGGTATTCGCGTCGCCGAATTCTGCGCGGCGCTGCACCCCATACTCGATAGCCGCTCATTCCCTGCACCAGGAAATTCATCCGCAGTTACAATCCTACCCGGAAGGTATTCTTTCTACTGAAAAGACGCAGTTCTTCGCACGTGACGGTCGAACAGCTGGAATTCGCGGCAGCGTTCTGGCGAACGACGATAAGTCAGGGCGGTCGAGCATCAAGCTTGAGGGAGCGCTCCGGCTCGGCGCGCAAAAGGCGTCGCTGATCTATATCGACCCGGCCGATCTGAATATTATTCCGGACGACCTTCTCGTATATGGGCGTAACGGCGTTCGGGCAACGCCGGCCGATACCTTCAGCCATGAGCTCGGAATTGTCATTGAAACAACTGCCAGCGAAGCGAAGGATGCCGCTCTGCTAGCGCGGCTGCTTGCGCGTTACATGTTTCATTTCGGCTATCCCGGCCGCAAGACGACCGCCGGCAACATCGCTTTTCCGATGTCCCCCAGCCTCATCAACTTCAAGCGAGAGGATGGTCAATACGGGACGATCGTGCCGAGCGGAACGCGCGATCCAGTTTTCTTGAGAAACTACGCAAAGATCAAATCGGCAGTTCTACAATCTGTGACAGAGGACTTCCCGCAAGCGCTCGCCAGGGCGAGTTTCACAATTACGGAAGCGGACGCGGCAAATCCGGTGGTCTTTATACGCACCGTTGACCGTGATCAAAAAATGCTTGAGTTACGCCACCGCCGAGAAATCGAGCGTGTCACCTCCCTGGCAGCGCCGAAGCAGGCATCCCGGATAAATATGGATGCACCGGAAGCATACATATGGTCGCTCTACCATCTATTGCGGGACGAGAACGCGATCGGTGAAATGTTTTCCGTCAAGTACTACACGGCGCATGGTGCCGATTGGAACGAGTCCAGGGAGGAGCGTGTGCGATATTTCGAAATTGCCGAACGCAACTATGGCGGTGACGTGAATGTTCGGACGCTTTCGTTAATCGACGATCATGCGCCAACCGGGGCCGTCGTCGGGGAATATCGCTTGCTCGACATGGCCGCCGTCATTCGCAGCAAAGACGTAGGTGTAAATCGGCTGACCTTTGATATTTTTTTCACATCAGCCGAGAATTACGAAGCTGCGCTTCATTCGAACTCGTTCTCGAGGGAGAGCATCGCCAAAACTCTTAGCGTTTTGCCAGCGAAGATCATTGGAACGTTTTTCGTCGATGCATGTAATGCAATCAAGGTATCCGTCGAGCGTCCCAATATTTCAGGCTCTGTGGATGAAAGGGACGTATTCGGCACACAACAGCAGTCGGCCTTGGAAGAGATGGTGATCCCGTTTTATCAAACGGCGCTCGCCCGGTCTTCTCCATTCTGAGAAGTGCAGCCGGTAAGTTTGCCGGACCCTTCGGCTGACATCTTAAAATGGTCCTCTCTGCGCCAGCGCATCGAGCATCTTTGTTAAGTCTTCGATACGCATCTTGTAAGCAGTAGAGAGGCATTTGACGTCCTGTCTGCATGCTTCGCGGGTCTCGATCCAGCGCCTTTGCGACTCGATCAGATCTGCCCGTTGCCCCATGGCAACGAGAGAAGTCAGAGCCGCGAAAAGGGTCGCCTGCCGCGCCTCGACCTGACCAAGCGTGTAGTTGCCGCAGATGGTCTTGCCGGCCGTCGTCAGCCCCTTCGAGCAATCGAGCGGCTCGTACGGGCTCGCATGAGCTCCGCTGGAAGCGAGGCCGAGAAAGCAAAGCCAAAGCGTGTAGCGAAGGCAGCACCGGCAAAGAGTCATAGATGGCTCCGTGATTGCGAAAGCGGACGGGATCGTCATGCAAGTAATATTGGCACGCTCGGCGCCGGATCGGCCAGTGCATTCTCTTTCCGCAGACAGTTCGGGTTAGAGGCCAGAAGCGGACTTCGCACGAGCCATCGTTTCAAGGGATAGGTCCATATCGACACTGTATTTGTCGCGCAAAATAAACGTGGATAATCGCTTGCCACAGCATTTCGCACGATGACGTGGAGACGATCGATGACACTACAAACTTTGGCCTGGCTCTCAATGGCTGCGTACGCCGCGCACATCATGGAGGAATTCACGTTTGACTGGCGGAATTGGGCTAGGGCAGTGATCAAATTGCCCGTCGAGTGGAGCGATTTCTATGTGACGAACGCAGTGGTGATCTCGCTCGGTATCGCGCAGGCAGAATTAGCACCGACGCTTCCCTTGGCGCCGTTGATGTTCGCTTCACTCATGTTGATCAATGCCGTGTTCTTCCACATCCTGCCTTTTATAAGGATGGGAGGACGGTTTTCTCCGGGGCTGGTTACTGCAATCCTGCTTTTTTTCCCTGCCGGAATCGCTGTTTGGCGAGAAGCCGGCGTAGTTGTTGACTGGACCACGATAACGCTCGCAATTCTCGGTGGAGCGGCTTTGATGGCTTATCCGATAATCATGCTAAATCTTAGGGACAAGCCGTACTTTCGGCAGGCTTGATGGGTATCCGTTCAGTCGCGGGAATCCGAGGAGGCGGCCTTCTAACTATGGATAAATCCTCGCTTTGAAGCTCGACGCGGATTGGGTGGTACGGTCGGCGGAGGTGGCGCGGAGGCGAGCATCTTTTTATGCAGGCCCTACTTCTCTCTTACTCGCTTATGCCGTGGCATCGGCCGCGTCTTCGTGGTTATCCTATCCTCTTTTTACGCGCGGCGTAGCGCGCATCGCGCGCCGCTTTCTGGTCAGCTTCGATCGCTGCTTGCCGTGCCAGAGCCTCTTCGTTTTCGCGGAGGAGTTGAGCCGCGGTCGCGGCCGCCACCTCTATCTCGAGGCGCTTTCGTTCGGCCTTTGCGGCGTCGCGCGCTAGCGCGGCTTTGGCCCGTTCGATGGCCAACGCTTCGCGTTCAGCTTGCCGCGCCTTAACCGCTGGATCATTGGGGCCTGGCTGGGTCCGAAACTTTTTCAGGATAGTTTTCCTGGCTTCCTGCGCCGCCTTCTGCCGCTCCGCAAAGCTGGGTTCCTTGAATCCGCTCATTGATCAAGCCTTGTCGCTTTCTGGTAAGGTGAGGTACTCTGTTTTGCTCCGGCCTGTTGGCGAAGACAACCGCGTTATCGTGACTAGGTGCCGTGTATATTTACCGCACGCGGAGAAGTCATCAAAAATGGGTCGGAAGAGGGATTGGGGGCCTTAATTCTTACGCAACATCGTCCGATCCAGAAACGCGAATAGTCTGTCTTCGGAATCTTGCGTCAAATCCTGGCGAAAATGGTATTCGACACGGTGACCCCGGATATCGACCTTGTTAAGGCCATTGAGCTGTTCGCAGTCCCAGCAGTGAGTCGCTTGCGGGTAGAGATGCCACTCGACGGGTGCGGTGGCATTTCTCAAACGCTCAAGCTTTTCGATGCAATCGGAGGCCGGAGTTTCTGTATCGGCTTCGCCCATCAGGACGAGCAGAGGGTGTGCGATATCATCGTTCAGTGTGTCTAACGGAGGGCGACCATTTGGGGGAAAAACTCTGAAGCAGCCGGGGTAGAAGCTGGCAACAGCCGTGAATCCCGGTCCCGCCCCCAGCGCTTTGACATAATGCTGGCTATCCGCCATGAGGCCGACCATTGCACCCCATGAAAACCCGACAAGCGCGACCCGGCCTGCGTCTACAAATGGTTGCTGTCGGAGATGCTCGGCCGCCTGGAGCGCATCGCGGGCGCCCCGGAACAAGTTGACACCGTTCTCCGGACCGTAACACACGCTGAGCACGCCCCGCGGGCCCAAACTATCCACTAGTAGTACGGCGTAGTGTTGCGCGACCATCTTGTGTGCCCAGGATACAACCGCTTCCTTCGGTCCTGAACACTGGTGCATGATGACAATGGCTGGAAACGGCCCCTCACCGGCGGGCTTTAGGAGAGCCATGCGCGGCGATGTCAATTTAGCCGCTGCCTCGGCGTCAGACGGAAACGTCAAATCCGCCGCGATCGTTGCGGCACGATAAGCGGCGTCGGCTGGCCAGATCGCGGCCTCCGTTGCGGCTTTGGCCTGTGCGGAGACGTCGCTCACCAGCCCAATCATAGCGAGTCCAAATAGAAATGGCGCTACGATAGTCAGCAAGGGCATTTTCCTGACACTGAGGGAGTAGCTGCTCGCAAAACTTGGCATCATCCAGCTATCCATCGGTAAACACCGTCGCGACACATGGAACGCCATCGATAGCAGAGACATTCTGGCCTCACCATAAGCGGTTTATTGACCGATTGGAGCCCTCGCCTGGTGCGCCAGTCGCTGGTCTTGACGTGTACCCTGTCGAGCGCGCAGCATAATTCGCTGGCTTCCAAATGGCATTTGCCTGCTGGAATACGTGGTCTGACTATCTGACGCAGGCGTGTGCGTTGTGAAGGGATGCTGGCGAAGCCAAGATATCGCAGTGACCCTAGCCGCTCGCTTAAGCAAAAAAAGATGGCACCTTTGTTGTGGGGTATTTAAATATGCGCCTCGCTTTCCTGCTCTTGGCCTCTCTCGCGTGCGCCATTCATACAGCCTCGGCTCAAACCCTAGAAGGGAGACTGAAGCAGATCAGTGAGACCAAAGTCATAAAACTAGCCTATCGATCCGATGCCAATCCCTTTTCATTCGTTGGTGCGCAAGGCCAGCCGGATGGCTATACAATCGACCTCTGCAAATTTGTCGTCCAATCGCTCGAGCGCCAGCTGAATGTGAAGCTTGTAATCGACTGGGTCCCCGTCGACACCCAGTCTCGATTTAATGCAATCATTAACGGCCTCGCCGATATGGAGTGTGGCGCTAGCACGGTGTCTTTCGGGCGGATGGCAACCGTTGACTTCTCTAGCTTCATCTTCGTTGAAAATACTGGCCTAATAGTTCGAGCGAACTCTCGCATTTTCAGCGTCAGAGATATTGAAGGCAAAAAGATTGCCGTAATAGCCGGCACAACAAATGAGACGGCCCTGGCAAAGGAGCTGCAGCGACGACAACTCCAAGCGACCTTGGTCAGAGTAAAGGACCGACTGGCGGGTATGGCGGCTTTTGAGACCGGCGCGGTCGATAGTTTTGCGAGCGATAAGCTTTTGCTAATAGGCGCGGTAAATGCTGACGCGTCAGCATACAGGATGCTCGCAGAAAACTTGTCTACTGAGCCCTATGCCATCACGCTGCCGCGAGGAGATTGGGCATTTCGTCTGGCCGTAAACAAGGGACTGTCTAACCTCTACAGCAGCGCTCAAATTTTGGACATTTACATCAAGTGGTTTTCTGCAATCGGCGAGCGTCCCGACCTATTGCGCGCGGCCGTGTACATCTTCGGCACCCTTCCAGAATAGAACCAACTACGCGAACTGCGAAGAGAAGTGTAAAGGCACCTGGCTATCTCGCTGCCTAAGGGCATGGGCGTAGATGCTTCCTCCGGCCGAAAAAAACTGCGTCGGATAAGTACAGAGACGACGTAATCGAAAGCGTGGTGACGCCATCGGCAGCCGAGTATTTATTTTCCGTGAGCTCCCTAGCCCGCACGAAAAGTGTCGTGACGGAGGTAGTTTGGTGCGAGACGGACTATATTAATAGAGAGCATCGACGTCCGCCTACGACAACGCGGCCAGCGGGCCTAAAGATCGGGCGGCCAAGTGGAGGTAAACTTCCGGGATCTCTACGCTTACCGCGGTTATTCGTCGTCGTAGTAGTACTGCTGCCACCGCGGGTACTGCCGGCGCGGCGGCAGCGCCGGCTGCATTCTTGTTTGCGGCGACTGGGTCGGTCCTGCCGAAGGCGGAGACGTCTTGGGCGACGCGCTTTGCTCGGAAACCTTGGCGAGCCGGCGCGCCATGTCGTCCTGCTTCGTCTTGAGCTGCTCAATGGCTTTTGCATTGTCGCTGGCTATTTGGTCTTGCTTTGCCTTGAGCTGTTCCATCGCTTGCTCCAGATTTGCGATATCGCCCGTCAGCTTTTGCAGCGACTGTGTCAGGTCTGAAGCCGCCGCGGCAACCGTAGCAGCGTCCTGGGGTCCAGTGTGGGACAACGGTGCCGCTTGCGGCGGCGCTGCCTCCGCTGCGATCACTTGAATGGGGGATGGATCGGGTTGTGCAGGAAACGGCGGGGTTTGCGATGGCAAGGATGGCGTGGAAAGGAGCTGCGGCGCCCATTGGGCGCCAATCAGCATCACGCCGCCATGAGACGATTGCAAAGCGAAGGCGCCGATGCCCACGATACATGCCACCGACAGCAGGCCAATGAGGCCAGGCCGCACGAGTCTCCGACGCGGTGGTTGCGCGGCGGGTCTAACCGACGGTTCGCGGACGGCCTCGCGACCAATTTTTGCAATCCGTTCAGACACATGCGCAAGCTCTTCGTCCGCGCGCGCGATTTGCTCGTAGGCACGCGCGATTTGCTCATCGGCGCGCGAGACCAAGTCATTCTTCGTATTCGGTGTGGAGTTCATTGGCGTTTCTCCGTCCAATGTCATCCGCGGATAGGGTCAAGCATCCGGCAGGTCGACCGCCGGCCGAGACCTGAATGCAATCCCGTAAGGCGCGGACGATAGAGAGTATAGAACCACATCGCCTGACGCGCCAACTCGTAGGACCAAGTGGATGCGGGGAATGCTCCTTGTCTAGCTTCCTTCGCGCGCAAAAGGGCGAAATTGAATACAAAAAGCCCCCTTCGTTGTAGATGTCCGCCGCCCCAATTGGTCGCGATAAACACCCTAAAATGGGCCTCGTCTTTCGGCAGCCTTCTAATTTACTTTTGTTCAGTCTTACTTGATGAGTTTCGTGCGGCGATCTTTTCCCTCAGATCGTTGGGCGTCCGACCAGGAGGTAGCAAAGATTCGCTGGCAACGAGGCGTCGACGTCTCGTCCACTGACCGATTATTTCATAACAATGGATCAGCGAATTCAACACTGGGAGGGCTGAAAAAGCCGCGATGGCGCCGAGACGACAAACGCTACATTTGCTTCGAGTTCGAAAAATTTCATGGCTCTGTCATGGTGATTGTCTGGAATAACTATCCACTGGTTGCAACGTTTGTGGCGAGACGGCGTTAGATCTCGGTTGTAGCTTTGGGGGTGTTGATGTCAGAGTTCGCGATCGAAGAAGGACTGCCTTTTCCGCTGGGAGCTCATTGGAGCGGCGAGGGCACTAACTTTGCCCTGTTCTCCGCCAACGCCACCAAGGTCGAGGTTTGTCTATTCGAAGGTGAGCGCGAAACGCACCGCTTCGAGTTGCCTGAATTCACCGACCAGGTCTTTCATGGCTATATTGCGGGGGTCGGACCCGGCCGGCACCTGGTACGGCTATCGCGTCCACGGCCCCTATCAGCCGGACGCAGGCCACCGTTTCAACCCGAACAAGCTATTGTTGGATCCTTACGCGCGTGCCCATGCGGGCGGGCTGACGTGGAATCCGGCAGTGTTCGGCTACAAGATGGAGACGGGCGACGATCGTACCTTTGACGACCGCGACAGCGCCCCCTTCATGCCCAAGTGCGTCGTCGTCGATCCCGGCTTCGACTGGCAGGCGGAAGCCGCGCGGCAAAACGTCCATTGGGATGAGACCATCGTCTATGAAACCCACGTCAAGGGATTTTCAAAGAAACATCCCGAGGTGCCCGACCATCTGCGCGGCACCTATGCTGGCTTTGCGTCACCCAAACTCGTCGAGTATCTCACCTCACTCGGCGTAACTTCAATCGAGCTGTTGCCGGTGCACGCCTTCATCAATGACAGTAACTTGCTTGAAAAGAAGCTCACGAATTACTGGGGCTACAACACCATCGGCTTTTTCGCGCCCGACCCACGCTATGCGGCTGATGTGCCCAACAGCTTGCGCGAATTCAAGGAGATGGTTTCGAAGTTGCACGGCGCCGGACTCGAAGTGATTCTTGACGTCGTCTACAACCACACCGCGGAAGGCAATGAGCTCGGGCCGACGTTGTCGTTCAAGGGCATCGACAATGCCAGCTACTACCGCTTGCTCCCTGATAGGAAGCGCTACTACATCAACGATACCGGCACGGGGAACACCGTCAACCTGTCGCATCCCCGTGTGATCCAGATGGTGATGGACAGTCTGCGTTATTGGGCTGAGCACATGCACATCGACGGCTTTCGTTTCGATCTCGGAACGATCCTGGCGCGTGAAGTCTACGGCTTCGACGAACAAAGTGGCTTTCTCAAAGCCATGGATCAAGATCCGCTGCTCTCGACGCGGAAGCTGATCGCTGAACCCTGGGATTGTGGACCAGGCGGCTACCAGGTCGGCGGCTTTCCGCCAGGCTGGGCTGAATGGAATGACAAATTTCGTGACACCGTGCGCGACTTCTGGCGGGCGGACGCGCCGCCATCCGCCCTAGCGCCGCGGCTTCTGGGGTCGGGTGACGTTTTTGACCGGAAGCAAGGACGGCGGACTTGGGCGAGCGTCAACTTCGTCACCGCCCATGACGGTTTTACGCTCAATGACTGGGCGAGCTACAACGACAAGCACAACGACGCGAACGGCGAAGGCAACAAGGACGGTAGCTCGGCCAACCGCTCCTGGAATTGCGGCGCCGAAGGGCCGACCGAAGACAGGAACATTATCAATTTGCGCGAACGGCAAAAGCGCAACATGCTCGCAACGTTGTTGTTGTCACAGGGTACGCCGATGCTGCTCGGTGGCGACGAGTTCGGGCGAACCCAGAAGGGCAACAACAACGCCTATTGCCAGGACAGCGACATCTCCTGGTTCGACTGGTCGCTGGACGAGAAGGCGCAGAAGCTGGTGACCTTTACCAAGCGCCTCATCCAGCTTCGCCGTGACTATCCGATACTGCGACGAAGCCGATTTCTTACCGGCGAAAATGACCCAGCACTCAACGTCCGCGATGTGGTCTGGATCAACACCGGCGGCGATGAAATGACGGGCGGCGATTGGCAAACGGGCTGGGTCAAATGCTTCGGCGTGATGCTCGACGGCCGGGCTCGCAAGACGGCCGTTCGACGCCACGCCGAGGACGAGAGCGCGCTTCTGATTTTCAACAGTTTCGAGGGCGAGGTCGATTTCAAGCTGCCACGAAACGCTTTTGGGCCACGGTGGTCGCTCGCGCTCGATACCAACGATCCGGAAAAGGCGGGCGGCAATTTCGACTTCGGCGGTACCTACAAAATTGCCGGCCGGTCGTTTGTGCTGTTTGTCTCCACTTCGGAAGGATAGTCGCTCGGTTCAATCGAATTTGATACCGATAATGGTTCGCTCGCAAAATTTCGAATTAAATACAAAACGCCCGGCGGTAAGAATTTGCGTCGGGTGCTAATGGATGCAAGCGGCAAGGTCCGCTCCTCGGCGGTGTAAGCACTGACTTTATCTCGCGCGAACAATCGGCCATTGATCCAAAATTCGTTAACTACTATCTTGCGAATCGTCTCGACGGACTTGCCGGCGAGCTGGCACGTGCCGTGGCACGACGGGGAGTAACGCGCAGCCGCTCAGGCAGGCGATTGCCATGCCGCGAAGGAGCAGCACGCAGATACATCGGCTCAAGCCGAATTTTTGTAAGTTCGTCGTCACCTGACCGGCGTCCGGAAAGGGTGAGCGTGTCAATCGCCGCGTGGTAAGCACCCTCGATTGCCTGACGCCGTTCGCCGCTGTCGCTCGTCGCTGCCGCATAAACTTGCGAGAGCCTGATCAGTTGATGGCCCGCCAAAACAACATCCAGGCCACACAAGGTCATCAGGGCACAAATGGTGGGTTCGGTCTCGCTCAGTGCAACGAGTTGAGCGCCGAGACCGGTAAAAGTGAGTTGGGCCTGTCGAACGTTTCGCGTAGCCAAATCGTGCTCGCGAATTTGCTGAGAACTGACCGCCGTCTCCCTCGGCCTCGGCAGCTTGATGTCGCGAAACGCAAGCAGGCTCTCGAGCGCCTGCTGCCGCAGGCGCAAAATCATTTGGATCGGTTGGCCGAACAACTCAACGGCGACCTGCCCCAGAAAGAAGACCGCAGGGATCGATATCAGGTAGACATACCACTGCATGTCGCGCCCCAATCAGCTCGACGGTTCAACCTGGAAAATTGTGACTGGCTCTGTCTCTAACTGCGCAGCTTCCGCTGCCGATCGCGGCGCGCCGGATCAATCAACCCTAATAGACTGTTACCTGCAAGGTTGAATCGATCCTGGTCGCTGGGCCTCTACGAACTTAGTTAACGCCGTGACGGCATACAGCGCTTTGTCGAAAATACACAACGCGCTCAAGCAGACTTCGATGGGGGGTTATTTCGCGCAGTGCGTGATGTGTTACGGCGCTCTGATTTTCCGCCCTCACGACGCCGTACGGCGCGGCAGGGAGAATTTGTCTTCTAGAGTTATCGGACCTCGAACTAACGGTTCCATCGCTCGCTTTACTCGCTCTACTTGGAGGAAACGACCTTGAGAATTAAAACCATTATTCTTGCGTCAGCCCGGCGACGGAAGTGCCGGTAACTGGAACTGCCAACCGCTCTGTTTGCATGACCGAGCTCTGGTGGCAGACATGCGTGATCTATCAGATCTACCCGCGCTCCTTTCAGGACACCAACGACGACGGAATAGGTGACCTCAAAGGGATAGAGCAACGGTTAGACTATCTTGTCAGCCTTGGGGTCGGAGCGATCTGGATCTCTCCAATTTACCCATCGCCCATGGTTGATTTCGGCTATGATGTTGCCGACTATTGCGACATAGATCCACGCTTCGGCACGCTGGCAGATTTCGATGATCTGCTTATGCAAGCCCATCGGCGGGGGCTCAAGGTTCTGGTCGACTTCGTACCGAACCACACGTCCGACCAGCATCCATGGTTCATCGAGAGCCGCGCTTCTCGAGGAAACCAGAAAAGAGACTGGTACCTCTGGCGCGATCCTGCGGCTGACGGTGGACCGCCGAATAACTGGATCAGCGATTTCGGCGGCTCAGCCTGGGAATGGGACGAGGCCACCAGACAATATTATTACCACGCCTTTCTGAAGGAGCAGCCGGACCTCAACTGGCGTCATCCAGCCGTGCGAGCGGCGATGTACGATGTGATGCGTTTCTGGTTCGATCGCGGCGTCGACGGCTTCCGTATCGATGTGCTGTGGCACATGCTGAAGGCGGCAGATTTCCCGGACAATCCGCCTAATCCGGCCTATCAGTCGGAAATGGGCGAAATGCACCGCCTGCTTCAACTCCATTCGACAGACCAGCCGGAGGTGCACCGGATCGCGGCCGAGATGCGTGAAATCGCCGATAGTTATGGCGTTAAGGGGCAAGGCGCACGGGCTCTGATTGGCGAGATATACCTGCCAGTCGATCGGCTGATGCACTATTACGGCGGTGAACGCCCAGAAGTGCATCTGCCCTTCAATTTCCAGCTCATCGATGCGCCGTGGGAGGCGCATTCGCTTGGGTCTGTCATCGCCCACTATGAGACAGCGCTGCCGCCGGGTGGCTGGCCAAACTGGGTGCTCGGCAACCATGACCGGCCGCGCGTCGCGGCCAGGCGTGGGCAGGCCCAGGCCCGCGTCGCGGCGGTATTGTTGCTGACCCTGCGCGGCACGCCCACACTCTACTATGGCGACGAACTGGGTTTGAGCGATGTCCTGATCGAATCATCGCAAGTGCGGGACCCGCGTGAATTGCGTGAGCCCGGGCTGGCGCTGGGCCGAGATCCCGTGCGCACGCCGATGCCGTGGGATGGCAGCGAACATGCGGGTTTCAGCACCGCCAAACCGTGGTTGCCGCTCCATGCCGACTGGCGGACGCGCAACGTGGCGCGGATGACAGAAGATCCTCAATCGATCCTAACACTCTATCGTCGCTTGCTAGCGCTCAGACGCGATTGCGTGGCTTTGTCGACCGGCGACTTCGTTTTGTTGAATGCCGAAGACGAGATACTGGTTTACGAGCGCCGGCACGCTTCGGAGCGGCTGATAGTCGCGCTCAACCTCGGGGGAAAGCCGCACCGGCTGCGGTTGCCGGATTGGGCGCGCGGGAGCCGGCTACTTTTGTCCACGCTCGAGGATGTAGCTCTGGCCGAAGACGACGGTCTGCTGCTACGGTCGAATGAAGGCGTCGTGCTCAAGGCTGGATAGCACAGAGAAGGATGGTCGCTTGCGCATTGCCATGCTGGCGCCAATTTCCTGGCGTACACCGCCGCGCCACTACGGGCCCTGGGAGCAGGTGACGAGTTCTCTTGACGGAGGCGTTGGTAGCGCGCGGCATCGACGTCACCCTGTTCGCCACATTAGATAGCGTCACTACAGCCCGTCTGGAGGGGGTCTGCCCGGCGCCCTACTCCGAAGATCCCACGATCGACGCGAAAGTGTGGGAGATGCTCCACATCGCCCATGTCTTCGAGCAGGCCGGAGATTTCGACTTGATTCATAACCATGCCGATTTCGTACCGCTCGCCTTCTCGCGGCTGGTTGGGACCCCGATGGTGACAACGATCCACGGGTTCTCGTCGGAACGCATTCTGCCTGCCTTCAGGCGATACGAAGATCGCGTCCACTATGTCGCCATCAGCCAGGCCGATCGCCATCCGGACTTGCGCTATGCCGCAACAATCCACCACGGTATCCCGCTGGCAGACTTTCCATTCGATCCGCATGGCAGCGAAGATCTGCTTTTTTTCGGCCGCATTCATCCGGACAAGGGGGCCGCTGAGGCGATCACGGCGGCACATCGATCGGGACGGAAATTGATTATGGCCGGCATCGTCCAGGACCAGAGCTACTACAATGAGCAGGTTGCGCCCGCGCTCGACGACCGGTCTGTGGTCTATCTTGGTCCAGTCGGTGGTGCGGCGCGCGCGAAAACTCTCGGGTCCGCGCGCGCACTGCTCCATCTCATCAATTTCAATGAACCGTTTGGCCTGTCGGTGGTGGAAGCGTTGGCCTGCGGAACGCCAGTCATTGCCAGCAGCCGGGGATCGATGCCCGAACTGATCGATAATGGCGTGACTGGCTTTCTGGTCGACAGTATCGACGCGGCGATTGATGCGATAGCTCGCATCGACCAAATCGATCGCGCGGCCTGCCGTGCCGCGGTATCTGCGCGCTTCACGGTAGATCACATGGCCGATCGATATCTGGGCCTATACCGATCAATCCTGGGGTGAGAACCCCGGGTTTGCAACAGGTTTACGGCCCAGATGACAGCTGTAGACCCGGTTCGATGAACACGGCGTCTCCAAGCGCAGTATTTTGCTGTCGCCCGCTTAACATTTCACATATAGGCAGGGGATGAAAAAGCTTTCGCAGATATTCAGTTTGGTTTTCACAACAAAATTCCTCACCACGATTGTTTGCGTTCTAGTGACCGTTCTTCTTATGAGAGGCTTGAGCAGCTACTACGACTTCGATTGGACAAGCGCTCTCGCTGCCCAGTAGAGGCGAAAATCCGATTCTAAATCCAGCATGAAGCCTCCGCGGTATTCAGTCGACAATCATCAGGCTTACGGTCAGAGATGCGACGCGTTACACCTCGATGTGATCGTAGACGCAACCGTATGCGAGTGGGCTTGATCATAAGCTGATATCGAATTTATCTTCGCGCTTCCACCGCACGATCATCACGCATCGTTGGCCGGGTCAGACGGAATGGATCAAAAATTAGCAGCAACGAGATCATACGATCCTCTGCTTCCGCGAACATAGATCCTGGCCGCGGCGGCACATATCAAATCGCGATTGAGGTCAAACACTTTCAAAAAGCTCGAACTCATCGCCGAGCGAATTTGGCTGAATGCGCCTCAATGCGTCTTCGCTTATAAAAAAAGACGCTTCTAATGCGCTATCGTACCCCCAAAATCGAATGGCGCGCCGCGTTTGGTCGTATGATCGGCTGTGGTTTGGAAAATCAATCACAAGATTGATCACATCGTTGCGGGTTCACAACGATTCTGACCGGGACCGGAATTAGAAAACCGTCATGGGTGATTGCGGATTGCAACGTTCGTTTTGTCGCAACGACGACTTGGTCACCCATCCGCCTTAACAACTCGATGCATTCGGCCCACTTCCGTTCAGCCCGACGATGGAGGCTCAAAGGATTTATTATGCTCATTAGGTCAATCCCACTGACACGCTCTCGGCATAGATCCATTGTTTATTACATAGGCAGTAGTTTCGCTTTTGCGAGCGTTGGTTGAAGTACAATCGCAGGCTTGCATCATCGAGCCGCGGTGCGCGCGCCGAAATAGAACAGTAGCAGCCTCAGCCATCCACTGTGGCGCGGCGACCTGTTCAGGGATGCTCCGGTGACGGAGCGTCCGAAAGCGGGGCCGCCGTCAGCGGAACACCGGCCTTCCGCGTCGCATTCTGCCAACGTCTTCGTGGTTTGTGAGCTGGCCGTCCTCTGCGCCCCGCGGCGAACTGCATCGCCGGCCGTTTAGCCTAGCCCAGGACAGGCCGGCGGCGCCCATCTCCAGTTTGCTAGGCGATGCGATCGAGTTCACCAGGCGAAGGTGCGGACCGCGGATCAATCTACGCAGCAAGAATTTCTCGGTTAAGATGGCCTTTCAACCAAGTGCTCCCCGCCTCATTGATTCCAGCCCATTCTGCCGGCATGCCAGTAATGTCCGCCACTAGCAGTTGGTCATCCGCTCCAATTCGTGTTGCAAGCTTGTCGCGGATCTCGCCTGGCGTTTTGTCTGACCTCACAACCCATACTGTTTCGAGATGATGCCACCAGGCACCCAACGATTGAATCGCTTCGGCAAGATCACTGTATCCTGATGTTTGTTTGGAATGAACGTCGTATGCGATCAGAATGGTGAAGAGGTGGTCCTGCTTAAGGAGTTGCCGCAGTGCTTGGTGCTCGGGTCCACTTCCGCCCGAAAGGAAACTTTCGACGTCGAAGAAAGTGACGTGTCCACCTGATTGAACATTTGCGGTGTGCTTGACCGCCGGCAAGCCGGTCGACGGATTCTCGCAGAGATGCCATCTATCGCCGTTGCTGCTCTGGTGGACGAGGAGTTCCTCTGGGACGGAGGTGTGTGTCTCAAGGTCAGACATTTATTCCTCCATGATTGTCGGAGCACAGACTATACCAGTGGTAGTTCGTCCTGGCGGCGTCGAGCGGCGCGAAATGTCATCGCGAGGGTGGAGAGAGCGATACGAAGCGCCAATACCAAAAGCGTAATTTGAAGCCAGATTAGTCCGCCGACCTCGCGAAAAACGAACTCGATGCGCGGTCCCCATGGTGGTGGGATGTTGTCGCCGACGAACTCGATCATAAGCTGAATCAGCCGCTGCGTACCCGTGAGAACGGCTGGTTCTTGATAGAAAGCCAAGGCCAAAAGCACCCACGCAAGTACAACCGTCATCACACGGAAGGAATGAACCTTTAGGTGATATCGAACTCCCGGCCGGATATCGTTGCGTGGCAGCATACGCGACTAACGTCGGCGTGCGAAAATCAAACCGGCCACGAACGCGATCGCCAGCGAGCGCAAGGGCGCTTCGCGGGTGAACCGGCTGAGTTGATTCAGTGCTCCGCCAGGCCGCCGACTATTTTCTATCGCCGCAGCAACGCTTTCAGTCGTCGTCTGAACGGTCTCAGCGGCGGCGATAACGGCATCCGTTGTCTTATCAAGCACTGACCGCTGATCGTCTCTGCTCGTGATCATTTCTGCCTCCATCGATAATAAGAACCAACCGTCCCTGCCATCGGTTGGTTCCCGTGCGCGACTTCGAGGCGAATACGACATCAGAGAAGGTTAGGGCTGGGGACCGATCTACCAAGTCTCCAACTCCATGCATTGTCGTCTCTACGTGGCGATCCGCGATCTTCTCTCTCTCCCAAGCCAAGGCGCCCCGGCAGCTTCCTGAACCGCAAATCAACGGGAACTTAGACGCTGGCCCGGCATTATCTGCTCAGGCGATGGAATTCTGCGAGCAGCGGGACAATGCCAAGGAAAGCGGCTCGGCATAAATCCCGAGCCGCTTTTTTGCGTCAAGGTCTAGTGTAATGGTCGGGAGGACTAAATCGGCGCCGATGGATACCCAGCCCGCTGGCCGTCCGGATGAAGCCGCAACACCTATGACGCGGGTACCGTCCAAGCGCAATCAAGCGACTAAAGCGGTCCTTTCGCCAGCGTCCCGGAGCAAAGCCGAGACGACAAGAAAACGCTCGCTCAAGAAGCAGCGCAGCCTACTGCACGACTGATGGTGATGCTCTAAACTCATGTTTCTCGTCACCGCCTAGCCAGCGGGATCACCGCCGTCTTTGCAGCGATCCCTTCGTCAGTAGTCAGTAGTCCTGTAGGATACGTCCGTTCCGAGACTATGCGTCTCAACCCACCGCTTTTCCAGCAAGCATTCAAAGTAATTCCGTGGTCAGGAGCTCAGCGGCCATTACCCAACCGTGGCCACGGAGCCGCTGCATAAACTGGCGTTCGCGATGGTTGGGAACGACCTGCAATAGCATCCCCGTCAAAAGAGAAAGCCGGCGGGCGCGACGCCGCCGGCTATCCCGAGCGACTGCCGGCCCGGCATCCGGTTCCGCCGCTTCGTATGCGAAAGCATCAACTTAGATGGTTAACAAGTAGCTAACGGTAACTGGTCGCCGCGGTTTCTCCGATCAGGAGGTGTACGAAATAAACGCCGGCGAGGCCGCTTCGCAAAAGCTTCGACATACCCGGGCGACGCGTTGCAAGGCTCCTGTTTGTAGTATGGAGCATCTATTCGGTTGCGCCGTTGTCGGACACGTTCTCAACTGGAACTGTTGCACCGTTTTCCGCTTGACGCTCGGAAAGAACGGGCAACTTGACCATTTTCACCTCGCCGTAGAATTCGGAGTCATTGGTCGCGGCCTCGTATGCCGCCTTCTCGACGGCGGACGCCAGCCGAACTTTGATCATAGGCGGCATTGCTAGCCGGCCGCTCGGGTCGTTCGAGTGTTCGTCCGGGTGCGAAATGGCCCACCCTCGGCCCACTTCATCAGCTTCCGCGTGCCATTTCGCCTGGAATGCGACTGCAGGGGTCCCGTTGATCTCGACGGTAAACGTGGAGGGAGAGAACATCGCGTCGGCGTACTCCCAAACAGTTGTCCAAGATAACGTTCTTAGAACGCTCTTGTTCTTTGTCGAAAGGAACTAGTCGGCCCACGCCACCGTTGCGTCCACTTGTAGACATCCCACTGGAGTAGATATGGCCGACCCAACTCATGAGCAGATCAGAACTCGCGCCCACCAAATGTGGGAAATCGCGGGTAGACCCGAGGGCCGCGAAGATGAATTTTGGCACGAGGCCGAGCGTGAACTTCGCCTGAGCGACGGCACTAATAACCCCGAGGAAAGGGCCGATACTTTCCTCGAATAATATTAGGCAAATCGCCCGATGCACTGCGCCTCAGGCCGCGCTCTTAGTGGCAAAAGCGCGGAGCTTAGCCTCACCTCATTCGGTTTGCGGCCGGATTCAAGCGCGTCGATTATCCTCCGGTTACGGCGAGTACCGCTTCCTTGATTTTTGCCATGGCATAATGCCCGGCCTGCTCGAGTTCCACGTGAGGCATGTTCGGCATTTCGTCGGAGGCAACAACCGCGTCCACGATTGCAGGCCCTTCGATGGCGAGTGCCCCGGCTATCGCGGACCTCAGATCGTCCGGCTTTCGAGCCGTAAACCCGTGGCCGCCGCAGGCGCGGGCCAACGCTGCAAAGTCGGGGTTAGGAAATTCGATGGCCTCGCGAAATGGCACGAGGCCGACACTTTCGGCCTCCAGCTTGATCAGTCCCAGCGCCGAATTGTTGTAGATGATGATCTTCACCGGCAGCTTGTGATGCACTGAGGTCATGAACTCGCCCATCAGCATGTTGAAGCCGCCGTCGCCGATCAGGGCGATCACTTGGCGAGCGCGGTCGAGTACCTGGATGCCATTGGCCTGGCCGAGGGCCGTGCCCACCGCCGCATTGTTGAATGAACCAACGATGCGTTGCGATCCGCTTTGCTGAATCCAGTTCGCCGACCATAGTGTGTTCAAGCCGGTGTCCAAAACAAATACTGCGTCGCGCCCGGCGAGATCGCTGACGGTGCGTGCGACCGCTTGCGGATGGATACGCTCCTTGCTTCGCTTGAGATCGGCCTGTTTGTTCAGCATTTCGTCCCATCGGTGACGCTCGTGCGTGACTTTATCAAAGAAGGCCGCGTCGCTCTTTGCAATGACCTTGTCGAGCAGCAGTTTCAGTGTGGGCCGTGCCGAGCCGACAACGCCGAGTTCTGTCGGGGTACGGCGTCCAAGCACCTGCGCTCGTTCGTCGATCTGGATCACGGTGCCCTTGTCGGGCAGGAAATTGGAATAAGGATAGTCGGTTCCGACCATTAGCAGCAGGTCGCAGCGTTGTACGGCATGGTAGACCGCCTTGGTGCCGATCATGCCAAGACCGCCCATCCAGCGTGGGTCGTCATAGGCCATTAGCTCCTTGCCGCGGACCGAATGCACCAATGGCGCTTTCAGACGATTTGAAAGTTCGCCGAGGAGATCGGCGGCTCCAAGGCAACCGGCGCCGCACATGATGACCACGCTGCCGGCGTTGTCGATCCGCCGGGCAACTTCAGCGACGTCGGCCTCGCTTGGTGCGACTTCGCTTCGCGGCTTCAACGTTGCGATACTCGAAGCGGCGCCGACCGCCTTCGCGGAAAGCACGTCCTGCGGAAGTGTCAAATGTGCGACACCGGGTCCCGCATAGGCGGCGGCGATGGCTTGATGGATTACGGCTGCCGCTTGTGTTGGCGACGAAATCGTCTCGGTGTAAAGCGAGACATCGCGAAACAGGAGATCTGGCTCGGTCGTCTGAATGAAGTCAGTGCCGTGCATCGCTCTTGGCATATCGCCAGATAATGCAAGGACCGGCGCGTGATCGCGGCTCGCCTCGTAGAGCCCCGCCACAAGATGCGTGCTGCCGGGACCAGTTGTGCCCGCGCAGACGCCGAGCCGCCCGGTGAGCTTGGCTTGCCCGGCAGCAGCCAAGGCCGCACCTTCCTCATGCCTGACGCCCACCCATTCGATCTTGCTCCTACGAACCGCATCCGCCAGCGGATTGAGGGAATCACCGATCAAACCGAAAATCTGGGTGACACCGATTTGCTCAAGCACGCCGACCAGAAGCTCCGACACCGTCTTGGACATTTTCTTCTCCCAATCATTTGATAGCCAGTGCGGCCGATGGCCCCAAGCTGGGGGCAGGAAAAATCATTGCCTCTGCGATTCGCTGTCGCTTTCAGTCCGCGCTAGGCAATCGGCGCATGGTAAACTCGATCGAGCCGTCCGGAAGTTCCCGCCACCGTTCGACCTTACTCATATAAGCGGCGTTCGGGTACGACTTCAGGAACGCCCTTGCCTTGGCTCGCGCCTGTTCGCGGGGCAGCGAAAACGTCTCCCGGACGAACCCGTCAGGCCTTTGGTGCCCCGCCATGCGATCGGCGAGATCTCTCGGTCGAAACGGCATGTCGCAAACTCCAACACATAACGACACCCAGTAATATATGGCGGGCTTAATTGAATCCGAGTCCTTTCGACAAGCTTGATCGAGGAACAAACGCCCCCGCCCGGGATTCGTCCGCGTAAGGAGTTCGGCATGCTGGCAACTAAGAGGCAGTGCCACGCGGTCCGAACGCTAGACCGATGGGCGATTTCTGTTCCGCTTGAGGTCGGCGCAATTCGAGAATGCGAAGAGCACGGTTGGATGCGGGATCGCACCGACCCGCACGCGCAACAAGAAGCTCTCCGATAAAGATTCAGGAATCCACAAGTTCGTGAATGACCGGCCGCAGCGCATCCTGCGCCAAATCGAGGGTCACAAGCGTGATCGCCAATTTGAAGCGCCGCGGACCCGCGCTTCCGGGATTGAGATAGAGGACACCGTCGACGGTACCAATCTTCGGGACGTGGGAGTGTCCCGACACGACCACATCAATCCCAGTCGCAGCCGGGTCGATCCGAAGCGCCTTCAGATCGTGCAGGACAAAAATGGATCGCCCAGCGAGGCGGACGCACTCTGTCTCGGCAAATTCGCGGGCCCAATCACCCGTATCGACATTGCCCCTGATCGCCGTCACTGGGGCGATGCGCCGGAGCGCCGCCACAACCTCGGGCCTGCCGATGTCGCCGCCATGAACGATATGGTCGACGTCTGCAAGGAGACGTTCGGCCTCGGGTCTCAACAGGCCATGCGTATCGGAGATGATCCCTATTTTGAATACCATCGCGCGGCGCTGGCTAGTCGTTGGCGGGCGGGCCGCGGAAAACCGCCTCAATGTTATTGCCAACCGGGTCAAGGACGAATGCAGCGTAGTAGTTTGGTCTGCCAAGACCGGGCACTCCGTTTTCCACACCGCCGGCCGTGAGCGCGGCTGCGTGGAAGGCATCGACTTCGGCTGTGGTTTTAGCTGCGAAGGCGGTGTGCTGTTTCACCGAATGTGGGGGGAATCGATCGATCCAGAAGACGGGATATTCGAAACCGTACCCGACGCCATCGATCCCCGAACCGTTGGGTATCTGCATCGCGCGGCGCATTCCGAGCGCGCCTAACGCTGAACGACCGACATCCGCGACCCCGATACCAGTGTGATCGATCATTGCGGCTCTCTCCTCGATATGCTCCGCGCTCGTACTTTAGCTGCCGTCGGCGGGGACGGAAGTAATGCTCGGAATAGATGCCGAAGGAAAGTCCCTGGAAAGCATTGCGGATCGAAGGATGGAAGCATGGGCGAGACGGAGCTTCTGACCCTAGGGTGCGCCCCGACCCTACAGACTACTCTGGGCTACGTGGAGATGGTTCGATCCCAGTTCCTCTCCCTCCGCCAATCCAAAATCCCGCGGATTTATCGAGGTTTCGCTCGTAGAGAAAGCGATTGGAGTCTTGGCTATCCTCGAAAGGTGGCGGAGAACGCAATTTTTCTCCAGGGGGCTCCGTACCGTAGTCGTCTAGTCCCCGACCTGCTTGAGATAAAAACGGATTCTGGCTGGGCCATTTCGAATCCCTCCCGTGTACAGCGCGTACGGGCGCTAGTTCTGCTTCTGCAATCCGCTCCGGTACGCGACCATCAGCCCCAGAGCCGGCCGGATGCTTGACGCGAAATCGTCGGTAGGACCTTCGGAATGGGTCAAATCTCTGCCGAGTTCTGGCCTGATAACCGGCCGTTCGGGCGGCTGGTGCGATCGCAAATAAGCCCGCGAATTTGAATAATCATTTTATCGTTGTCCTGACTTACGTCTTGCTTCCAGGGGATGGTCCGACGTTGCCAACACCGCTAAGCTGAACACCACCCAGGCATAGTGGGATACCGAATGCGTTTATTCTCAAAGAAATGGTTTGGCGCGTTTACCGTCGTTGCGTTGCTGGCATTGTCCGTCATATCCACCGGTCGATGCGCAGCCCAAACCTTGAAGGCCGTCAAGGACCGGGGCGTGCTCAATTGCGGCGTCAGTCAGGGTTTGATGGGGTTCTCCAGCACGGACGAGAAAGGCGCATGGACCGGATTTGACGTGGACTTTTGCCGCGCCGTTGCCGCCGCCATCTTCGATGATCCCGCAAAGGTGACCTTTCTGCCATTAGACACCGGCTCTCGCTTCGCGGCACTTCAATCGAGTCAGATAGATGTCCTTTCGCGCAATTCGACCTGGACGATGTCACGAGAGGGTTCGCTTGGCCTCATGTTTGCTGGGGTCGCTTACTATGATGGCCAGGGCTTCATGCTACGGCGAGACGCCGACGTTGAGTTTGCCTTACAGTTGGGCGGCAAGACGGTTTGTACCCAGACGGGTACGACAACCGAACTGAATCTTTCCGACTATTTTCGCGCACACGGAATGGATCTTAAGGTTCTCGCGCTCGGAACTGCTGAAGAGACGCTGCAAGCCTATAACGAACGCCGATGCGAGGTGCTGACGAGTGACGTCTCGCAGCTTTATGCGGAACGATTGAAACTGACCGAACCCGACAGCCACATCATTTTGCCCGAAGTGATTTCAAAGGAACCGCTTGGACCGGTGGTGCGACAAGGGGATGATTCCTGGTTCAACTTGGTCAAGTGGACGCTGTATGCCTTGATCAATGCCGAAGAGGTCGGCGTGAAGTCGACGACGATCGACGATGCAGCAAAATCGTCCAATCCCGACATTCGCCGGCTGTTGGGCAGGGACGGTAATTTTGGCGAAGCGGTGGGTCTGACGAACGACTGGGCCGCACGCGCGCTACGTGCCGTGGGCAACTACGGCGAGATCTACGAGCGCAACGTGGGTGTGCAATCAAAACTTAGCATCCCGCGCGGCCTGAATGCTCTCTGGACATCGGGTGGAATACAGTATGCGCCGCCGATAAGATAAAACTTCGAAGGTCGGGTCATGAGTGCGGATTATTACTCGCTGTTGACGAAAGCGATTGCCGGCAGGGACGCCATCGCCCGTGGCAAGATCTACAAAGATGCCTATGACCTCATTCAGAGGTCCAACCTCTCTCGTGAAGATTCCTCCAGGTACGTTGCCGCGCTTGAAGACGCCGTCCAGCGGATCGAAAATGACATTGCGGCCGGCAATCAAAGTGACGAGACATCGGCTGCAGCTGTCGACCGAGTGCTGTCAACACGCCTGAACTGGGTGCCGTTGCTGGCTAGCGCTGCCGCCGTGATGGCCGTACTCGCGCTTTCAGCTGTGCTCTATAGTTTCATCTCGACCAAACACTCCCCGGGGGGTTACGGCCGCGTCATCTCGGCCAGCGGCCGGGTTTACGGAGAGCGTGGTCGCAGATCTGGAGCCCGGAAAGGATGGCGGCTCGTCGGCGGCAGGTCTCCCGTACGCACTTCAGCGGCAAGTGGTGTTTTACCGGACCACGATCGTTCCTGGGTCTGTAGTGGTCGATCGGGAAAGCCGCTTTCTCTACCTCATCGACACCAACAATTCCGCGCGCCGCTACGGGATCGGGATCGCGCAAGAATGCCTCAAGGGCGGCAGTCTGTTTCGGATCGCAAATAAGGTCGAATGGCCGGTTTTGCGGCCGTCGGGTACCGACAGCAATGCGCCTGCGCAGTCGGCGGCGACAGGCCGTCTCGGAAATCCGCTCGGCTCGCGCGCGCTCTTTTTGGACAAGCCAGGCTTGCTCATCCACGGCACCAATTCGCCGCAGACGATCGGTCATCTGGTGGCTTCCGGCTGCATCCGCCTGGTGAACGAAGACGTCGAAGACTTGTACCGTCGCGTGCCGCTCGATACCCGCGTCGTTTTCGTCAGTTAGTTGATGGGACTGTGACGACCCGCCCGCCGCACGGAGAGGGCGTCGCGCGCTCGCCGCCGGCCAAATATTCCGTAACGGCCATTTTGCGAAAACGTTCAGTCCTTTGTGCTCGGTCCCAGAATGCTGGGGCGCGGCTAATGCGAATGCTGCCTTATAGCCACTACGAGATGTCGCGTCTGCAAGGGACTGCCCAGGGTCGGCGCTTTCGGTCCGCGTCTTTAAAGCCAACAATTTCTTTGCGGAACGAGTTGGTAACGTCGAAATCATCCCAGCCGTTGAGCAGGCGGTCGCGGCGCGACGGATCGATGGCAAAACGAAATTGCAGCTCGCCGCAGGCGATCGACTGCGACAAGAGATCGACCGTGACGATCGAAGCCGGCTCGCGTTCAAGGGATGAAATGAGCGTGGTGACCTCGGCTTCGCCGAGTACGGCGGTCAAGAAGCCGTTTTTGGTGGCGTTTTGCGAAAAGATATCGCCGAAGGAAGGCGCGACCGCGCATCGGATGCCGTAATCATAAAGCGCGTAAACGGCGGCCTCGCGCGAGGAGCCCCCACCGAAATTGCGTCCGGCCACGATGATTTTCGCCGCCCTCCAGGGCGCGCGGTTGAGCGGGAACTCCGCTCGCTCATTCCCTCCAGGGTCAAAGCGCAGGTCGTGGAACAGCACCTTGCCGTGCTCGCCGTTGCGCGGCAGTTTCAGATAGCGCGCTGGCAGGATCTGGTCGGTATCGATGTTCTCCGCTCGAAGCGGGCAGGCCGGGGCAACGATGTGAATGAATTTTTCCATCTCGCGCTCGCCTTAGCCTTTGCCTGATCTGAAGGATCGGATATCGGCGAGCCGCCCGTTGACGGCGGCCGCGGCGACCATGGCGGGCGACATGATGTGCGTGCGCGCGCCGATACCCTGCCGGCCGCGAAAATTGCGATTGGTCGTCGAGGCGCAGCGCTCACGCTCGGCGACCTGATCGCCATTGATGCCGACGCACATCGAGCAGCCGGAATCGGCCCATTCGAGGCCGGCGGCGCGAAACACCTTGTCGAGCCCTTCGTCCTCCGCCTGGCGCTTGACGGTGGACGACCCGGGCGACACCAGGCCCGGCACCTTGCTGCGGCGGCCGGCAAGGATACCAGCCGCGATGCGCAAGTCTTCGATGCGCGCATTGGTGCAGGAGCCGATGAAAACCCGGTCGATCGCGATGTCGGTCAACCGCATGCCGCCTTCGAGACCCATATAGTCGAGCGCGCCCTGCAGATATTTCGCACGTTCCGGCGTTGGCGCGCGGGCGGGATCGGGTACGTAGCCATCGATCGCGAGCGCGTCCTCCGGGCTGATGCCCCAGGTCACGAAAGGCGCGATCGCGGCTCCGTCGATCGATATTTCGCGGTCGAATGACGCGCCGGGATCGGATTTCAGAAAGGCCCAATCTTGGAGAGCCTGATCGAACGACTCGTCCACGGGCGCAAACGCGCGACCTCTGATGTATTCGAAGGTCGTCGCATCGGGTGCGACGATGCCACAGCGGCCGCCGGCCTCGATCGCCATGTTGCAAAGGGTCATTCGCGCTTCCATGGAAAGCGCGCTCACGCCGGAGCCGAAAAACTCGATGGCGTGGCCGGAGGCGCCGTCGGCGCCAACCCGGGCGATGATCGCAAGCGCAAGGTCCTTGGCGGTGACGTCCTCAGTGAGTTCTTCCGTCAACGACGATCCGCATGCGCTTGGGCTTCTTCTGCCAAAGTGTCTGCGTCATCAGCACATGGGCGACTTCAGACGCCCCGATGCCGAACGCGAATGCACCGAAGGCGCCATGCGTCGAGGTGTGGCTGTCGCCGCAAACGATCAAAAGACCCGGCAAGGTCAGTCCTAGTTCCGGGCCGACGACATGAACGATGCCCTGACGGGGGTCCTTCAGCCCGAACAGAGTGATGCCTTGATCGCCGGTGTTCTTCTCGAGATCGCTGACCATGCGTGCGATCTCGGCATTGGCGATCGGCTGGCCGCGGCCGCGCGTCGGGACGTAATGGTCGGCGACACCGAACGTCAGTGATGGTTCGGCGACACTTCCGCCGCGCCTGGCCAACGCGCTGAAGGCGTGGAACGAGCCTTCGTGAACGTAGTGGCGATCGACCCAGAGCAGGGATTCGCCGTCGTGTTGCAGGATCTCGTGCTGCGCCCAGAGCTTGTCGAACAGGGTCAGAGGCGATGTCATGCGACGATTTCTGCCGGCCGGGACATTGTGGTAGCGTCCCCATATTGTATGGTAAATGATACCAAGTAAAGCTGTCGGCGGTGCGTGAGGGGCTAAGGTGGTGGCGGATCGGTTGCAGGAGGCCAAGGCACGCCAGATTTATCTGGTCCTGCGCGATCGCATCGTGAGCGGCGCTCTCTCCTTTGGTGCGCGCCTTCCCACCGAGAACGACCTTGCATCGACGCATGGCGTATCGCGCGTCACGGTGCGACGTGCTCTCGGCGAGCTCCAGAGCGAACGTTTGATCGAACGGCGGCGCAGCACCGGGACGCGCGTGGTCTATCGCGCGCATTCGTCGCGGATGAGTGCCGACATTTCCGGCGTGCTTGCCAACCTGGCTGAAATGGGTCGCAGGACGAGGGTGCGATTGCTGTCGTTCGGTTACGTGCCGGCAATCGGTCCTGCCGCCGAGGCGCTCGGTGCGGTCGATCATCAACTGCTGCAGCGCTCGGTCCGCGTCCGCTTCCTGGACGGCTTGCCGTTTTCCTATCTGCTGGCGCATGTGCCCGAACGCATCGCCGCCACGTTCTCGGCTAAGGAATTGGCCGATCGGCCGCTGCTTGAACTGCTGGAACGATCGGGCGTCAAGGTCGAGCGCGCGACCCAGCGGATTTCCGCTAGCCTTGCCGCGCCGGATGTGGCGCGTGCGCTGAAGGTGAAAACCGGCTCACCGCTGATCGAACTCGTGCGCACGGTCTACGACCGTAACGGGCATGGCGTCGAACATCTCTATGCGCTCTACCGGCCTGATCGTTATGGGTTTGAATTCGACCTGGTTCGCTCCGGCGGCGCCAGGAGCAGGAGTTGGTCGCCGCTGCCGAGCGCGCGCCGCAAACCAGCGAAAAAGACCGGATCGTCAACCGGGATTGCCTTCATCTAGCGAGAGGAGATGCCGCCTTGCCAAGCAACAGCAAGCGTTTTACCCGCCGGAAATTCCTGCAATCGACGGGGCTGACGGCGATCGCCTCGGCGAGTGGCGTGATTGCGGCGCCTTCGATTCTGCGGGCCCAAGGCGCGGCGGTGAAGGTCGGCTTCCTGCAGCCGGTCTCGGGTGCATTGGCCTATTCCGGCCAGCAGGGGCGGCTCGGCGCCTCGATTGCGGTCGAGGAAATCAACGCGGCCGGCGGCATCAAGGGTGTCGGGAAGATCGAGGCGGTGCTCGGCGATGCGCAGTCGACGCCGGATGGCGGCAACGCCGAGGTCGAGAAGATGAACTCGGCTGGCGTCTGCGCCATTGTCGGCGGTTACGGCAGCAGCATCTGCCTTGCGACCTCGCAGACGGCCGCGCGCTACGATCTGCCTTATTTGGTCGACGTCGGCGTCACCGACGCCATCGTGACGCGGGGGTTGAAGAATACGTTCCGCTTCGGCCCCGGTTTCGGCGTGATCGCCAAGACGGCGCTTGCCAATCTCGTCGCCGTCAATGACGCCGCGGGAAAACCCGCCAGGACCGTGATGATCGTGCACGAGGATTCGGCCTTCGGCTCCGGCCTCGCCAAGCTGCTCAACGAGCAGCTGCCGCTGAACGGTTTCCAGATTCTGGAAACCATTCCGCACCCGACGCCGACGCGCGACTTCAACAACGTTGTGCTGAAGATCAAGGCGGCCGACCCCGACATCGTCATTCCCGCCAATTACTACAACGAGTATGTGCTGCTCGCCCGCACAATGCAGCAGCAACGGGTGCGGCCGAAGGCGGCGATCTACTCGGTGCTGGGCGGCGCGGCCTCGTCGTACAAGTTCGTCAAGGAGTTTCCGGAAGCCGCGCGGTTCATCATGGACTGCAATCACTGGTTCGATCCGCGCAACGCAAAGGCGCTGGCCCTGAAGAGCAAGGTCGAGGCGCAGGGTCAGTTCTTCACCTATGAGGCTTACCTCAATTACAGTTGCACGCTGTTGCTGGCGGATGCGGTCGAGCGGGCGAAATCGTCCGATCGAGCGGCGATTGTCGAGGCGCTTTCGAGTTCGACATTTGCCGGTCACGTGATGCCTTATGGGCCCACCAAATTCGTCAACGGCCAGAACCAGGGTGCGGTGCCGACCAATACGCAAGTCATCGGCAACGACATCCAGGTGATTCTGCCGGAGGCGTTTGCGTCAGCCAAGGCGGTCTATCCGATGCCGCGGGCATGATGCCGGATTTCTCACCAACGCCGTTTGACGGATCGCACGCGTGCAACTGAGCATTCTCCTTCCAGCCGTTGTCAACGGCATCTTGAACGGAGCCCTGTACGCGTTGATCGCGCTCGGTCTCACGCTCGTATACGGCGTGCTGCACATCATCAACTT
The DNA here is from genome assembly GCA_963824305.1 of uncultured Alphaproteobacteria bacterium. GTDB lineage: Bacteria > Pseudomonadota > Alphaproteobacteria > Rhizobiales > Xanthobacteraceae > Bradyrhizobium. The sequence continues at coordinate 521,100 of CAWGOW010000005.1, read as the reverse complement.
CGCGCACGGCACGCTGCTAACGGCCGCGCTTTTTGCGGCGTTCTTCCTGTATCGGAGCCTCGGCCTCGATCCATACGTCGCGCTGCTGCTGCTGACACCGGCCTTCTTCCTGATCGGCTACGCGCTTCAGCGCTTCGTCATCGGTCCGGTCTCGCGCGGTAGCGACAGCAATATCCTGCTGGTGACGCTCGGCCTCGCCGTCATCATCGAAAACGGCCTGCTGTTCGCGTTTCGCGGTGATACCAGGACGGTGGACCTGCCCTATAGCTTTGCCGTGGTGCCGTTTGCCGGCTTTTTCATTTCGGTGCCCCGTCTTGTCGGATTTGGTGGCGCCGTTGTTGTCGCGCTCCTGCTTTGGCTGCTGCTGACGCTCACCGATACCGGCAAGGCGATCCGCGCGGTCGCAAGGGAGAAACTCGGCGCGCAACTAGCCGGTATCGATGTTGCGCACATCTATGCTTTGACCTTCGGACTCGGGACGGCCTGCGTTGCGGTCGCGGCCTGCCTCTTGATCCCGACTTATTATGTCAATCCGCATGTCGGCAACGCCTTCGTGCTGATCGCGTTCACGACTGTCGTGCTTGGCGGAATGGGATCGATCCCAGGCGCACTGATCGGCGGTCTGTTCGTGGGCCTGGTCGAAAGCCTCTGTGGGCTTTACCTCGGAGAATCGCTCGGCCAGATCGGCATCTTCACGATGTTCATTCTCGTTCTGCTGCTTCGCCCAAGTGGACTTTTGGGAGCGCGCGCATGAAGCGGCGCGCCTTTTTGCCGGTCGTCGTTGTGGTGGCCGCGTTCGCCTGCGTTCCGCTCGTCGTCCATTCCGACGTGGTTCTGAATTTTCTGGTGACGGCGTTGCTGCTGACCCTGGCGGGGCAGGGATGGAATATCCTTGGCGGCTATGGCGGCCAATACTCCTTCGGTCACGCCGCATTCTTCGGGACGGGCGCCTACGCGACGGCAATCCTGCAGACGCGTTACGGCCTCAATGCGTGGCCCGCTTTTGCGTTCGGCATCGCGGCCGGCGCCGGCATGGGCGCGGCGATTGGCGCTTTGACGTTTCCATCGGGATTGCGCGGTTCCTACTTCGCTCTCGTGACGCTCGCTTTCGCCGAGGTGCTGCGCATTCTGGCGAGCGTCGCGCCGGTCACGGGCGCTGGTGTCGGCATCCTGGTCAAGCTCGATCCCGGGCTTCATGCGCTGCAATTCTCCAGCCGAGCGGCCTTCTACTGGTTCATTCTGTCGCTGGTCACGGCCGCGCTGGTGGTGACCCGGCTGATCGAGGGATCGCGGTTCGGCGCGTGGCTGGTGGCGGTGCGCGAGGGCGAAGCCGCCGCGCAAGCGCTCGGCGTCGATCCGACACGCGTCAAGCTCGCCGCGATGACGGTGTCGGCGGCGTTGACCGCCGCAGCCGGATGTTTCTACGTTCAGTATTTCCTGTTCATCGATGCCCCGATCGCCTACGGCCCGTGGATCTCGGTCGAGGCGCTGCTTGCATCGATCATCGGCGGGGTCGGCACCGTGTTCGGGCCACTGCTCGGGGCGCTGATGGTGAAGACGCTCGGCGAAGCGGCCAAGCTGGTCACGGGCGATGCGCCCGGCCTTGATCTCATGCTTTATGGCATCGTTCTGATATTGGTCGTCTGGATCGCGCCGCGCGGCGTCGCCAGTATCGGCCCGCGCTTGCGTGTTTGGTTTGTGCGTCGGCAGATCCGCGCGGGAGGCTCCACGGCATGACCGAGCCGATCCTCGCGGTAGAAAATCTGTCGAAGCGATTTGGAGGGCTCTATGCAGTGCGCGAGGCCTCGCTTACGGTTGAGGCCGAACGTATTACTGCTGTGATCGGCCCCAACGGCGCGGGCAAGACCACGTTGTTTGCGCTGATCGCCGGCTTCGAGAAGCCGGACCACGGTCGCATTCTCTATGAGAACGCCGACATCACCGGCGAGAGCGCGCATCGGCTGGCGCGGCGCGGTATCGCGCGCACATTTCAGATCGTGCAGCCGTTCGCGGGGCTTTCGGTCCTGGAAAACATCGCCGTCGGCGCGCATTTGCATGTTGCGCAACGCGCAGCGGCGCTTGAGGCCGCGGCAGAGGTTGCAAGACGTCTCGGCCTCGAAAAGGTCCTGAACCAGCCTGCCGCGACCTTGACGCTGGCGGGACGAAAGCGGCTCGAGCTGGCGCGGGCATTGGCAACGTCGCCGAAGTTGCTCCTGCTCGATGAGGTGCTCGCTGGCCTCAATCCGTCGGAAATACGCGACATGCTGCCGGTGATCCGCGCGATTCGTGAAAGTGGTGTGACTATCCTGATGATCGAGCACGTCATGCAGGCTGTCATGAGCCTCGCCGAGCAGATCTACGTGCTCGTCGAAGGCCACGTCGTTGCAAGGGGAACGCCGGCGGACGTCGCCGTCAATCCGCAGGTGATCGAGGCCTATCTCGGCCGCGGCGCCGCCACGCGGCTCGCCGGGGGCGTCCATGCCTGACAACGTATTGCTGAGGGTAGCGGGTCTCTGCGCGGGGTATGGCGAGGTCGAAATCCTGCGCGACGTCGACCTCGTCGTCCACGCGGGCGACATGGTCGCGGTTCTCGGCGCCAACGGCGCCGGAAAGTCGACGCTCAATTTGGTGATATCGGGGATCGTGCCGGCGCGCGAGGGCGCGATCGAATTCGATGGCCGGACGATCCGCAATGCAAGCCCAGCCGAGATCGTGGCCGCCGGCCTGCTTCACGTTCCGGAGGGACGTCGCATTTTTCCCAACATGTCGGTCAGCGAAAATCTCGATATCGGCAGCTACGCCCGGGCGAAGGCCGCGCGCGCGCAAAACCGCGATCGCGTCTTTTCTTACTTTCCGCGGCTACGCGAGCGGACAAGTCAGCTGGCCGGCACGCTGTCCGGCGGCGAGCAGCAGATGCTGGCGATCGGCCGCGGGCTGATGGCGGAGCCGAAGCTTTTGATTCTCGACGAACCATCGCTTGGTCTTTCGCCGCTGATGGTCGAGGAGATGTTCGCGCTGATCGGGCGGCTCAACAGCGAGGGGCTTACCGTGCTGCTGGTCGAACAGAACGTTGCCCAAAGCCTCGATATCGTTCACCGCGCCTATATTCTCGAAAACGGCAGCTTCGTCATGTCCGGCGATGCCGCGGACGTGCGTTCCAATGCCGACCTCAAACGGGCCTTTCTCGGATTATAGCCATGACCCAACCTGCCTCTCTCCGCTCACTGCTTTTAAAGCCGCCGATCGTGGTTGCTCCCGGCGTCTACGATCCGCTCACCGCGCTGATCGCGAGCCAGGCTGGCTTTCAGGCGCTCTATGTCTCCGGCGCGGCCATCGCCTATACACGCCTCGGCCGGCCGGATATCGGGCTTGTCAGCATGTCCGAGGTGGTCGAGACGGTTGCGCTGATCGGCGACCGGGTCGAGGCGAATTTGATCGTCGATGCCGACAACGGTTATGGCAACGCGCTGAATGTCGAGCGCACCGTGCGGCTGTTCGAGAAGGCGGGCGCGCAGGCGATCCAGCTCGAAGACCAGAGCTTTCCCAAGCGCTGCGGTCACCTCGACGACAAGAGCCTGATATCGGCGGACGAAATGGTCGGCAAGATCAAGGCTGCCGTCGATGCCCGCCGATCGCGCGACACGCTGATCATCGCGCGCACCGATGCGGTGGCAGTGGAGGGCCTTGACCAAGCGATCGAGCGCGCGTCGATGTTTCGCGAGGCCGGCGCGGACGTGCTGTTCGTCGAGGCGCCGAAGACGAAGGCAGATCTCGCCGGCATCGTCAAACGCATCGGCGGGGGGATTCCGCTGATGGCCAACATGGTCGAGGGCGGCAAGACGCCGATCCTCTCCGGGCCTGAGCTGGAAGAGCTCGGCTTTTCGCTCGTGATCTTTCCCGGCGGGATCGTGCGGACGCTGGCGCGTACCGCCGTCGACTATTATGCATCGCTCGCCGAGCACCGTACGACACAGCCTTTCATCGAGAGGATGTTCGGCTTCAACGAAATGAATGCGCTACTCGGGACACCGGAAATGCTCGAGCGTGGCAAGCGCTTTGGTGGCAAATGAGCGCGATCGATCCGATTCTCCTTGCCGTTCTCAACGGCCGCCTGGTCCAGATCGCTGACGAGATGGACGCAACCCTCTATCGTTCGGCCTTCAATCCGATCATTGCGGAAGCCCATGACGCCTGCCACGGCCTCTATCACGCCAAAACCGGCGCAACGCTGGTGCAGGGCACAACAGGTCTGCCGATCTTCGTCGGCGCGATGGCCTTTGCCGTTAAGGCGGTCATCGACAAGGCCAACAAGGACGACGACCTCAAGCCGGGCGATACTTACCTCTTCAACGATCCCTATGACGGCGGCACGCACCTCAACGATTTTCGCCTGGTCAGGCCCCTGTTCTGGAACGGCCAACTATTCGCATGGCTCGCATCGGTCGGCCACTGGCTCGACGTCGGCGGCAACGTGCCCGGCAATTTCAATGCGAGGGCGACCGAAAGCTTTCAGGAAGGCTTTCGCGTGCCGCCGGTCAAGCTCGCGCGCGCGGGCGTCATCCAGCAAGACATCATCGACATTCTCGGCGCGAATTCGCGCGTGCCGCAATCGAACTGGGGCGATCTTCACGGACAGCTCAATGCGCTCGATCTGGGCGAGCGGCGATTCCACGCGCTGCTCGAGGAATATGGATCGGAACGGATCGTAGCCGCACTCGATATCCTCACGGCGCGCGCGGAAAAACTGATGCGCGCCAATATCGCGAGCCTGCCGGACGGCACCTATTCCTGCGACGATTATCTCGACAATGACGGTATCACCGATGTGCCGCTGAAGATCGCGCTTGATCTGACAATCTCGGGCGAGACGATGACGCTCGATTTCTCGCGCTCGTCGCCGCCGTGCGACGGCCCCCTCAATATCGCCTATTCGACCACGGTTGCCTGCTGCTATGTCGCGCTCAAGCACATCTTCACCGATGTGCCCGCCAATGCCGGCTGCCTGGCGCCGATCGAATTCGTCATTCCGGACACGACGCTGCTCGCGGTTTCTGCGCCACGTCCGGTCGGCGGTTACACCGAGACGATCCTGCGTGTGATCGATACCGTGTTCGGCGCATTTGCGAAGCTGGCGCCGGATCGGGCCAATGGCGGTCCTTTCGCCACGATCAATGCGCTGTCGCTGTCCGGCTGGCGCGGGCACGGCCGGCGCTGGGTGATGTTCTGCTTCTTCGGAGGTGGGCTCGGCGGCAACCCGGAGACCGATGGATTGAATCACGGCAACAACCCGATCTCGACGGCGACGATTCCACCCGCCGAGATTCTTGAATCGCTTTATCCCGTGATGTTCACGCAATGGGCGTTGCGTCCGGACTCCGGCGGCCCCGGTCGTCATCGTGGCGGACTCGGCGCGATCTACGAGATCGAGACGCTGGCGGAAGGTGCGACCGACGTGTCGCTCTTGGGTGAGCGTGGAAAATTCCCGCCGTTTGGCGTCAGCGGCGGCAAGAGCGCGGCGCTCAACCGCTTCTTCTATCAATCGGTCGACGGCGAGCGGTCGCCTCCGATGGTGAGCAAGATCACCGACATCAGAATCGGACAAGGCCAGCGGGTAAGGCTCGAGACGCCGGGCGGCGGCGGCTATGGCGATCCGCTGACGCGCGATCCGCAGCGTGTTGCCCGCGACGTCAGGCTCGGCTACGTGGCGAACGCGAAGGCGCGGAGCGACTATGGTGTCGTCCTCAGTGACGACGGCGCGGTCGATGCGGCTGCGACCGCCAGCTTGCGAAGCGGAGCCGGCCGATGATGGCGTCCGGCATTCTCGGCGTCGATGTCGGTGGCACGTTCACGGATCTGCTGCTGTTCGATGCGCAGACCAAGGCGTTCCGGACCGCCAAGGTGCCGTCGCAGCGCGGCGACGAGGCGGCCGGCTTCATGCAGGGCATTGCCGCCATCGGCGCCGGAGACGAGATCGCTTCGATCGTTCATGGCACCACCGTCGGAACCAATTCGTTGCTGGAGCGGCGAGGACACAAGGTCGGCGTGATCACGACGCGTGGTTTTCGTGATGTGCTGGAAATGCGCCGCCGCGACCGGCGGCGGACCTGGGGGCTGTGGGGCGACTTCACGCCGATCGTCGACCGCGATTGTCGCCTGGAAGTCGACGAGCGGACGCTCGCCAGTGGCACCGTCCGCTCCGAGGTCGATGAGGCCGAAGTGCGGACGGCCGCGATCGCGCTGCGCGAACGCGGCGCCGAGGCGCTGGCGATCATTTTCATCAACAGCTACGCCAACCCCGCCAACGAGCAGAAGGCGCTGGCCGCGGCGAAATCCGTCTGGCACAACGGATTCGTTTCCGCTTCGCACCAGGTGCTGCCGGAAATCCGCGAGTTCGAGCGGTCCTCGACCACAGCACTCAACAGCTACCTGCAGCCGGGGATTGCAAGCTACCTCGCGAAGCTCGATCAGGCGCTTGGTACCTTGCCGTTCAAGGGTCAATTCTACATTGTGCAGTCGAACGGCGGCGTGATGTCGACGGCGACTGCGCGGCGGTTTCCGGTCCGCACCGCCTTGTCGGGTCCCGCAGCCGGCGTGATCGCGGCGGCTGCCATTGCGCGTCAAGCCGGCTACGACAATGCGATCACCTGCGACCTCGGCGGCACGTCGTTCGATGTGTCGGTGATTGCCGGCGGCCGGGCGTCGCTTTCGGCGCAGGCGACTATCGATTTCGGCCTCGTCATTCGGACGCCGATGATCGAGATCACGACCATCGGCGCGGGCGGCGGGTCGATCGCCTCGGTCGATCGTGGCGGGCTCTTGCAGGTCGGCCCGGAAAGCGCCGGCTCGGTGCCGGGACCAGCGTGTTATGGTCAGGGCAATGAGCGGCCGACACTTACCGATGCCCACGTCGTGCTCGGCCGCATCAATGCCGCAAGGCCGATCGGCGGCAAGCTCGCGCGCCTCGATGTCGAGGCCGCCAAGCGCGCGATCGAAGCCCATGTCGGTCGCCCTCTTGGGATCGACGTGCTGGATGCCGCCGAGGCCATTGTCCGGGTGGCGGACGCGCGCATGGCCGGCGCGATCCGCCTGGTGTCGATCGAGCGCGGCCACGATCCCGCGAAATTCGTCGGCGTGCCGTTCGGCGGCGGCGGCGCGTTGCATGTCGGCGCGATCGTCAAGGAGATCGGGCTGCAACGGGCGCTGGTGCCGCGTTTTCCCGGCGTGACCTCGGCGCTCGGCTGCGTGATTGCGGATTTGCGGCATGATCAGGTGCAGACGCTCAATCTCGCGCTCGACGGCATCGACATCGCATCGCTCGACCGTCGCATGGTGGCGGCGGCCGACGAGGTGCGCGCGGTCGTGAGCGCCGCGGGCGCGATGGTCGACCAGATCGACCTGAGCTTCGAATTCGACATGCATTATGTCGGGCAGACCCACACTGTCGCCGTCGGAATTCCCCTGACGCTGCGAGATGGCGCCACGGGCGTTTCGTCCGCGACAATCCGCACCGCTTTCGAGACCGCCTATGCCGCGTCCTTCAGCCGGCTGTTGTCGGGTGTGCCGATTCGGATCGTGTCGTTGCGCGTGGCTGCCATCGGCCGCCGTCCGCGGCTAGATCTTTCGGTTTTCGCGCCGGGGCCGGAGGCGTCGGTCGAGAGGGCGAAAATGGGCACGCGGCCCGTGCGGATCGACGGCGCCTGGCTTGAGACCCGGATCTGGTCGCGCCTCGATCTGCCGGTGGATACGATTGTCGAGGCGCCCGCCATTCTGGAGCAACCTGACGCAACGATCTACATTGAGCCTGGCCTGCGCGGCCGGGTCGACCAACTCGGAAATCTCATTGTCGAACGGGTGCCGAAATGACGCCGTCGTCCGCGCTCTTGCTGCTCGATCTCCAGAACGACTTTCTCCATCCCAGCGGCGCCTACGGCCGCGCGGGACAATGCAGCGATGACATTGCAGCGCTGCCACAACGCCTCAAGCCCCTTGTCGACCTGGCGCGCCGGAAGAATTTCCTGATCGGCGCCACCTTGTTTACGCTCGTGCCGGGCCGAGGTGGCGAGCCGATGATTTCGCCACATTTGAAGAAGCTACGTCCCTTTCTTGCCAAGGGCGATTTCGCGCCCGGCAGCTGGGGACAGGCGATGATCGACGAATTGCAGCCGGCGGATTTTTCCGTCGAGAAGATCGCCTATTCGGCCTTCTACATGTCGCGGCTTGAGTGGCTGCTGCGTGCGCACGGCATCAGGAAATTGGTTTTTGCCGGAATCGTCACCAATGGCGGCGTCGCCTCCACCGTGCGTGATGCGCAGGTGCGCGACTTCGACTGTACCGTGCTGGAGGATGGCTGTGCGGCGTTCACCGGGGATTTGCATCGCGCGGCCATCGCAGGGCTGCGGCCGGTTGCGAGGATCGCGACCATTGACGACTTGATGGGGGAACTGACGGCGGAATGAGCACGATCAAGCCGGCCAGCGACGCGCCTTTCGATGCGCAGACGCCGCTCTTGATTGTCGGCGCCGGCGCCGCCGGGTTGTGCGCGGCTCTGGCTGCAAAGGAAGCGGGCGTCGAACCCCTTGTGATCGAGCGCGACGCGCGGCCGTCGGGATCGACCTCTCTATCGGCCGGGCTTATCCCCGCCGCCGGTACGCGCTTTCAGCGCGCGAAGGGTATCGCCGACAATCCGCAGGCGTTTGCCGCCGATATCAAGCGAAAAGCCGATGGTGAAGCGGACCCAGCCATTGTCGGCGTGGTCTCGCAGGGCGCCGCGCCTCTGGTCGAATGGTTGGCTGATCGTTATGGGCTGCCATTCGATGTCATTGACAACTTTAACTATCCCGGCCATTCCGCGATGCGCATGCACGGGCTGCCGACGCGCACCGGGAGCGAACTGATCGACCGATTGCAGCGCGCCGCTGAAGACAGCGACATTTCCATCGTCACGGAGCGCGCGGCAAAGTCGCTTCTCGTTGCTGACGATCAAGAGATTTGCGGCATCGAGACCATGCGTGGTGACGGCGTGTGTGAGCGGATCGGGTGCGAGGCGCTTGTGTTGGCCTGTAACGGTTACGGCGGCAATCCCGATCTGGTGCGCCGTTACATTCCGGAAATGGCAAACGCGCTCTATTTCGGACATCCGGGCAACCGCGGCGACGCCATCATCTGGGGGGATGCGATCGGCGCGCAATTGGAACACCTCAGCGCTTACCAGGGGCATGGATCGGTGGCGACCCCGTACAATATCCTCATCACCTGGGCTGCGATCATGCAGGGCGGTTTTCAGGTCAACAGCGATGGCCGGCGCTTCTCCGACGAGTTGCTCGGCTATTCCGAGCAAGCGGCCGAGGTGCTACGGCAGCCAAACGGCGTCGCCTGGTGCGTGTTCGACGCGCGCATTGCTTTGGTGGCGCGACAGTTCGAGGATTTTAGGCAGGCCGAGCAGGCCGGCGCGATTCTGGGTCGCGACCGCGTCGAGGCGCTGGCCGACGCCATGTATCTTCCGCTCGAAGCTTTCGCGTCGGAATGGCGCGACGTCGAAGCTCTCAAGGCACGTTCGGGACAAGATCGTTACGGGCGCCGGTTTTCTCCCGAGCAGCGCCTCGCGCCGCCATTCCACGCGGTCAAGGTGACCGGCGCGCTGTTTCACACACAAGGCGGCGTCGCGATCGACGCCACTTGCCGCGTGAGGCGCAGGGATGGAGGCGTCTTTGCGAACCTGTTTGCGGCCGGAGGTGCTGCGGCCGGAGTCTCCGGTTCGACGGCGGCGGGCTACCTGTCCGGAAACGGCCTCTTAACCGCGACTGTTCTGGGTCGCGCGGCGGGGAGAGCGGCTGCTCAAGAGTGCGCTCAGAAACTCAGCTACTCACATGGGGAAGATTTTGCTTAGCTTAGTGGGCACACTCGCCCGACTGCAAAATGATCCAAAGCGGTCGGTGACGAAAACGACTTTCAGTTGACCACGAGCCCAAGCTTTTTGATCACCGCCTGCCATTTTTTTTCTTCGCGTTGGATATTCTGCGCGTATTCCGCCGGCGTGCTGGGGGTCGGATCGCCGCCCGCATCAATCAAGCGCTTCTTCACGTCCTCCGACGTCAAGATCTTGCGTAGCTCCGTGTTCAACCGCTCGATGATCGGCTGCGGCGTGGCGGCCGGAGCGACCAGTCCGTAATACTGGACGATCTCGAGGTCCGGCAGGCCGGACTCGGCAAACGTCGGAACATCGGGGATCGCGGCCACGCGTGAAGGCGACCCAACGGCAATCGCGCGCAGCGCGCCGGACTGGATGTTACCGATCGCCGGCGGCAGCGTGTTGAAGGCGAGCATCACATGGCCGCCCACGAGATCGTTGGTTAGCGGTCCGGTTCCCTTGTAGGTGACGATCGTTATGTCGGTGCCCGTCATAGCCTTGAATTGCTCTGCGCCGAAATAATTCAATGTAGGTGACGGTGGCGTGCCAATCGTAAGCTTCGCTCCTTCGCTCTTCGCAAGCGCGATGACCTCGGCCAATGACTTTGCCGGGACCGATGGATTGGACATGATTACGACCGGAACCAAGGCGATCAAACTGATCGCCTCGAAGTCCTTTTCAATGTCGTAGCCCGGATTGGCCGCAAGGGCGGCCCCAGTAACCATCAGAAGCAGCGTGTAGCCATCAGGCCGCGCCCTCGCGACATCGCGCGTGCCGATCACCGAGCCACCGCCCGGACGATTGACGACCACCACCTGCTGACCAAGCGCGTCGGTGAGCTTCTGCGCGATTACCCGGCCGACGGTGTCAACGCCACCCCCGGCGGGATATGCGACCACCAGCGAGACGGTCCGCGAAGGATACTCGTCCGCTATCCCATCGCGCCACGCCGCAGCCGTCAGCAGAACGGATAAGGTGATAATCAGCGTCGCGCGTCGTAGCCGTGCAGCGAGGAGCGCCTCTATCATGGCCGGTCCGTCGTCGTTTCGTCCAGATGTTGAACGCGATCCCATTATTGCACGATAGATTGGTTTGGGACATGAGGGTTGGCGCTGATAGCGCACGCGGTTTCGGGTGTAGTCCCGAGCAAAAGAAATTCGGGTGCTCGGGCGGGCCTTTTTGTGCAAGGTTAGCTGGATCAGATTCCCGCGATGACTTTATGCGCAAATACCAAAAATCGTTTCAGACCTTTATTCGCTTACGCCGTCTTCGGTTCGCTATCATCCGTTGCCCCACTGACGCTGCAAAGAGGTACTGACGATGTCCGGAACGTTTAACAATCCCTGGCCTGATTTAGCGATGTTTGATCTCCGGCCGACGATCGATGCTCTCCATCTCTGGAGCCAAGTCGTCGGCAAGGTGCGGCTAATGCTGACACCGTGGATCAATCATAGCTGGCAGGCGACCTTTTACTTGTCGAGCCGTGGCTTCGCCACTGGTCCGATCTATGGCGGTACGCGCGCTTTTGAGATGGAGTTCGATTTATCGAACGACCTGCTGCGGATAGACACCGTGGAGGGCGACGTGCGGCGCGTAAAATTGGAAGTGCAGAGTGTTGCCGCATTCTACGAAGCGACAATGGCGGCGCTCGCCGAGCTTGGAGTGGCGGTGGACGTCCGTCGAATGCCTTGTGAAATTCCAGACGCAGTCGCCTTCGACGAAGATCATGCGCCGCGTGCCTACAACCCAGACGTTGCGAGAGCGTATTGGCGGGCCATGCTGCAGGTTCAGCGTGTCTTTTTGCTATTTCGATCGCGCTTTGTCGGTAAATGCAGCCCCATCCATCTGTTTTGGGGTAGCTTTGACTTGGCGGTGACCCGCTTTTCGGGACGCGATGCTCCGCTGCATCCGGGCGGCATGCCTCATGTGCCGGATGCCGTGGCTCGCGAGGCGTATAGCCGGGAAGTTTCAAGTGCAGGTTTTTGGTCCGGTGTCGATCATCCCACCTTCTACAGTTATGCTTATCCAGCACCAGAGGGCTTCTCACTTGCCAAGGTTGGACCTGAGACCGCGATGTACGACACTCAGCTCGGAGAATTCCTGTTGCCCTACGACGCAGTTCGCTCCAGTTCGGATCCGGACACTACGCTCTTGCTCTTCTTGCAAAGCACGTACGAGGCAGCCGCAGATCTTGCTCGTTGGGAGAGGTCGCGCCTTGAGCGACCACAAGGCAGGTTTGGTGAGTTGCCCGAGAACGCTTAAACGCCGCTGCGCCTGCCGGCGTTTCTCCACGGGCTGCTGAATATTGGCTTATGCCAAGACGAATCTGCGAACGCCGCGCGTGGTCCTCAACCTGACGTCGAAAGGCCGCATGGGGAGGCGAAGATCGTCCGCTTCATCGCTCGGTAAACGCAACATCGAGAGAATTGAAAACGGGTTTAAACATATATCTAACGATCGATTTTGAGCCGGTTTGAATATGGGCTTGCAGAACCATTCCCGGCGTAATTGGGTAATCGGTAGCACCGGCTCGCACATGATCCTGCAAGAGACGAATTGTAGCCTTGTAGTAAGGCTCCGGCGGCGCATTTTGGCCAGGTTGATTTTGTTGGCCCGGCGGAGGCGAAAACGTCGTAGCCGAGACGTATTCGACTTTTCCCCGAACCGGCCCGAAGATCGTGCTGTCATATGTCAACAGACGTATCTCGGCATCTGCATCCAGTCGTATGTGGCCGGAATCTTTTGGATCGATGTGTACCTCAGCAACCAGTTCTGATCCGGTCGGAACTATGCGCGCGATGAGGTCACCCGGTCGAACGACCTCCCCGATTGATTTCGGAGCGAGTTCTTGCACAACCCCATCCGTCGGCGCACGGACCAATAAGCGCTCGGAGCGATCCTGGAGCTTAACCAACTGTTGTTCGGTTTCCGCAAGATCAGACCCCGCCTTGACCCTGTCCTCACTCAACTTCTGCTGAGCCTTGGCATCTGCTTCCGCCAAACTGCTCTCCGCCTCCAGCAGAGCTTCCTTCGCCGTGTCGAGCTTGCCCTGGAGGTTTAGCCGGTCACCTTCGCTGCGCTGGTGCGTAGATTTGGCTTCTAGCCAGCTCTTTCTTGATCCGGTTCCAAGGTTTTTGAGGTTTTCCTGCATTTCGACCAGCTCAAGCTGGACGTCTACCTGCGCTTTCGCGGACTCCACGCCAGTAGCCAGCGTGGCTATTTCGCCCTGCTTCTGCGCAACTTTGGCTGCGAGTGTTGCGCGTTCCTGCCGCCTTTGAATAACCGCGCTGACGTAGAGCTTTTCCTGCTCCATTGCCAAATTCGGAAATTTCTTGGCTAACTCTCCAAATTCGGGAGTTTCGTTGCGGCTCTGTGCCTCAAGACGGATGAGTTGAAGCTTTAACGCAGCTTGCCTGGCCTCATACTGATTTCGTTCGCCGACCGAGGTTTCTGGCCGCAGTCGAAGGAGAGGCTCATCGGCTGTTACCTTTGATCCTTCCCTGACAAAAATCTCGGCGACGATACCGCCTTCGAGATGCTGAACAGCCTGAACTTGACCGCGAGGCAATATTTGACCTTGAGCGATCGTGACTTCACGTACCCGCGTCACTGATGCCCAAGCGATGGTCGCAATGACAAAGCCGGAAATCGTAATGAGGGTAGCCACTAAAATGCGCGGCGTGCGACCATCTTCCAACGCAAGCGGTTGAGTAAGACGTCGCGTGATTTCAATCCGCCTCGTGAGTATCGGCAGCAATGCAATAGCCTCAAAACAATTTTCACATCGAACAATAGGGAGTTCGCATTAACAACATATTAGGCAGCTGTTGACATGCGCTCCAAGACCCTGTCGGGCGGTCCATCCTGAGCCACCTGACCATCCTTCAAAAGGATCAAGCGGTCGGCCAATCGCATGTGGCTCGGCCGAAAAGTGGTAAATACCGTCGTCGCACGCCCCTTCAGCGCGCCAAGCTTCCTCAGCAAATGCAGTTCCGAGGCCGTGTCGAGGGACGCCGCTGGATTATCGAGCAGATAGATGGGCGCGTTCTTCACGAAGCAGCGCGCGAGGGCCAGTCTTTGTTTCAAGGCATCGGGGAAGTTATCGAAATCTGCAGCGGTAAGCCGACGATCGATTCCCTCCCGCATCAGGTGATCTTCACCATCCAACCCCATTTCTTTCAGGACCCGCATCACATCGTCATCACTGGCATCCGGCCGAGACAGGCGAATGTTTTGTGCCAAGGTGCCGTAGAAGAAATTTGCCGTCTCCGGCAGAAACGCAATCTGAGAACGCCATTCGGTCGGATCGATTTGCCGCAAATCCATATCATCGGCGAGTACCGCGCCTAGGGTAGGCGGATAAAGACCGGCCATGAGTCTCAGCAGTGTTGTTTTGCCCGATCCGCTCGCTCCGGTGACGGCGATCGTCTCGCCCGGCCTGATCTCGAGCTGCACACCACGCAGCACCGCCTCCGCCTTTTGCGGGTACCGAAAAGCAAGACGCTGCACGGACAGCTTTCCCCTGAACTGACGGAAAAAGGATTGTGGCGCCCGGGTACCCCGTTCGCTCCTGATTTTCATCAGTCTGTCAATTTGTCCAAACGTCTGCAGCGCCTGCGCGATCCGAGGTAGCGAAAGGTACGTTGATTGGAGCGGAGACAGTACGCGCCAGACGAGGGCCATGGTGCCGATCAGCGCGCCTGAGCTCATCAAGCCTTTGCTTACACTTAAGGCGCCGAGCCCAAGTGTCGCGACGCCCGCAATGCTTACCAGAAGCTCGCCTATATTTTGAACTGTGTTATTGAACCTGTGCGCTCGATGGCTTTGGGTCGCGATCAGCTCGACCAAGTCTCGGTGCCGCGCTATCCAAACATCTTCAGCGCTGAGCGCCCGAATAGCGCGACGCTTGGTGAATATCTCACGAAGTAAAATGTTGCGGCGTTGCTTGGCGAAGCTGATAGCGCGGGTAAATTTGCGCGTGATCGGCACTGTTATGGCTGATAGCCCAACATAGACCCCGATAAGAGAAATCGGCACCCACACGAGATTACCGCCCCACAGCGCAATCGCGATTAGAAAAATGAATATAAATGGAACATCAACGACCGATGACGCCAAAGTCCCGGTAAAAAAGTCACGCATACTTTCGAACTGTCTCAGCCGCGAAATTTGAGTATCGACGGGTGCAGCCTCGACCATTGAAACCGGCATATTGAGGATGACCTCGAATGCCTTCATGCCGATCAGCGCATCGATCCGGGCGCCAAAATAAGCCATCGCGCGCGCGCGGACGCTACGCAGCGCCAGATTCGTGGCGATTACGATACCGGCGCCTATCGCAAGCATGACGATCGTATTTGTCGACTTCGTACCGATTCCCAAATCGTACACGGCGATAACAAAAATCGGCAGCGCGAGCGCGGCAACATTGCCGAGTAGACTGAATCCGAGCGTGGCAAGTATTGTAGGCTTGAACTGTTTGATGGCGGCCCACAGCCAGGACGCGCCTTGTTCGAGGCCTTGGATGTCGACTGACTGATCCCAGATGGTAAATGCCCAGCCGGACTGACCAGCCGGCTCGAGCTTTTTCCAGGCCGCGGATTCGCCGTCGAAGGCAAGTAGTGTACCGTCCGACTCACGCTCCACGATCAGCGTGACGTCTGTGCCGTTACGTGTAAACAAGCAAGGCATGGCGTGAGGCTTTATTCCTGACAGCCTAACGAATCTTCCGTTTGTTCCATAGCCCAATAAACAAAGCACGCGACGCAACGTCTCGATATTTTCGATACGATCAAAATGCGGTAACGCTTCCCGGATTAAGCGCCCTTCTCCGGCCCAACCAAACAATGCGAGCGCCGGAGCTAGGCACGCTTCTGCCGCTGTCTCGGGGCGAACTATGTCGTTGATCGTCGCGATTAGCGCGTCTTCTGCCGTGGCCGATGACTCGGAAGGTCCACCGCCAAACTCAGCCGCAAGGCGCGCCAGATTTGCGTGCACCTGGTTTTCGATTATCCCCGACGCGATGGGCATTTCGTCGCCTGGGCCCGACTCCAATTTGGCTGATGTCGTCACGTCGCGAGCTTCCGTGAGTTGTCGAGGGATGGGAAAAGCCAATCGACCTGGCCGTCCTGAACAATCAATTTATGATCACATAAAGCCAGTAAAGAAGGGCGGTGCGTTACAACGATTACGGTCAGCGCCCCGCGCAGAGAGTTGAGCGCCCTGATCATCGCGGGCTCGGAAATGGCATCCAACGGCACATTGGCTTCGTCGAGCGCTAGGATGCGCGGACGGTTGGTAAGCGCCCGTACTATGTTCATCTGTTGAGCAATCGACGTCGGAAGGTCGTCGGCGATGCCCTCGCCAAGCTTCGTCTCATATCCATCCGGCAGAAGATTAATGGTCGTTTCGAGCCCCAGGAGCTGCGTCATCTTGCGCGCAAAATCCCGCTTCTCGGGACCGAACATCGTCAGGTTTTCCATGATGGTGCCTGAAAATATGACGGGCGACGCGCCGACATAGGCAATCTGTCGACGGATCGACGCGAATTGGGGAGCCAACGTCGAGATGCCGTCGATCGCGATGCAGCCGCTCGCGGGTGCGATCTCCCCCATGATCAAATTCAGTAGCGTTGTCCGCCCCGAACCTTCCTTTCCCTCCACACCGATAATGGCGCCGGCCTCGATCGAAATATCTCCCACACACAGAGGATGATCGGAATCGTCCGGGTGTTTATAAATTACTCCTTCAAATCTGATATTGCCCTCGATCGCGGGATGAGCCTCAGCGGAAATACAAGCCTCGGGCAAATCGAGTAGTGATTTAACCTCGGCTCGACGATGAGCAACCGTCTCTTGCTCGGTCCAGAGAGAAATCGCGCGCAGAAGAGGCTGCAGAATTTGACCCGACAGCAACGTGCAACAAGCGAGAGCACCCATGCTGAGCTGGTCGCCAATGACTTGGACGCCTCCGATCGCGACCACGATCAGTTGCGACACGCTACCAAAAAGCAGCGCAGCGGATTGGTTGGCTTGGCCAGTCAAGATCGAGGACATCGTCGTCCCGGCCACGGCTTCTTGCAGCCGTTCAAAACGCCGCTGCATCTGCGGCTCCATCGCCATAGCCTTGACGGTGTGGATTCCCGCTAAAACCTCCGCGATAAAATCGTATTTCCGGTTGTCTTGCTCTGTGCGTGCATCGAGTATTCTACGAAATTGTCGTGCGCGACCGATAGCAAGCGCGGCGAATCCAAGGAACAGGCTCGCGGGTACGAAAACCATTGGACCTCCAACGATCGCCATCACCGTCAACGCTATCCCAACGAAGGGAAGATCGATCAAGACTATACGCGCTTGACCGCTGTGATAGTCGGCAAGTGCTGCTGCGGCAGCGTAGCGGTTCACATGCACAGCGGCGGGCTCGCGCTCGAAAGCTCCATTTGGCGCGCGAAGAAAGCGAGCGACTGCTTCGTTTTCCACATTGCGGGCAAAGCGCGCAGCCTGCCAGGATAAGAGGGTTGACCTCGAGGCTTTCAAAAGGAAGTCAATAAACAGTGCCACCGCAAGGCCGAAGAATAGCCATGCCAGCGTCGATAGCGATCGGTTTGGAATGACCCGATCGTACACCTGCATGATCGAAAGCGGCAGCGACAGGGCCAACAGATTGATGACAAAAGAAGCAAAATAGACTGCCCAGGGAACGGTTGGCTCCTGAAGGGAGCCCGCGTTGGCAGAGATGGATTTGTCACGGTTCTTTCGCTCGGTGCGATCCGAACGTCGGCTTCGTGGCTGCCGATTTATTTGGGGCCTAAAAGCCGAAATGAAATTCGTGAGGGACAAAGCAGATACGCCAGTAAATCATTAAAAACATCGCCCACTATTCACTGGAGTCGCTTAGCGCCACGTTAAGGTAAATCCGGTGGCGCGAACGCGTACGCAAAACGTTTCCAAGATCTTAACGCCGAAGCCCCGAACAACGGAGGCTCGATGGCAACGAATTTAATCTATTGCCGTTAGATTTGCTCTTTTACGATCCGGACGGCGATTTTCTGGTGTTGCATGTCTGACAACGATCTTTTGACCCTGGCGCTTGATGGCTCGGATAAAGCCGTCCGGAAAACGCCGGGCATTGTCGACCCTGGAGCTCCTGGCCAAGGCGATGAAAGCGGCTACGATTTAACGAACCCAAACCTTCACCATGGAGCAGATGCAAAATATGGCCCCACGGTTCAGACGCCAACGCATTCGGGATCGGCTTTCCATGCGAGCGTAGGAACAGTCTCCGGCCAACCTGCCAACGAGACCTTCCATCTGGCTGTTGGCAACAGCGGACTACCTTCCCAAGTTATTTCCGATCCGAGCGGCCATGAGGGCCAGACATTTTCGTCCGACGTCGCCGGCCACTTCGCCGCGCCTGCCATCGGTGCTACGCTGACGTCGGCCTCGCTGCCCGCCAATCTCCGCATCGATGACCACACGGGCAGTATCCCCGGTATCTCGACCACCGGTGACTTCGGTAGCACGCCGATTGCGGTGCAGACGGCCAACGCACATGATCAGGCGGTCGGCGCGAATTTTCATCCGGCTGTTGGCGACAGCGGACCGACCGCCACCGCCATTGCCGACCAAAGTGCCTACGAGGGCAAGGCCTTTTCGTTCAATGCTTCCAATTATTTCACTGCACCCACTGGCGACACGCTGACCTTCTCGGCCTCACTGCCGGCCGGCCTTAGCATCAATGCCCGTACCGGTGTCATCTCGGGAATTCCGACCGACGGCGACTTCGGCAATAACACAGTTACGGTTACCGCCATTGACGCTCGTGGCAAAACGGTCAGCGAGAGCTTCCATCTGGCTGTCGGCGACAGCGGGCCAACCGCGACTGCTATCACCGCCCAGAGTGCCTATGAAGGCAAGGCTTTCTCGCTCAATGTTGCGAGCCACTTCACCTCCCCGGCCGCCGGCGACACCCTAACCTATTCGGCCTCACTGCCGGCCGGCCTTACTATCAATGCCCATACCGGTGTCATCTCGGGAACGCCGACCGACAGCGACTTCGGCAATAACACAGTTACGGTGACCGCCACTGACGCCCATGGCAAAGCGGTCAGCGAGACCTTCCATCTGACCGTTGGCGACAGCGGACCGACCGCCACCGCCATCGCAAATCAGAGCGCCTATGAAGGCCAAGCCTTCTCCCTCAACGTCGCCAGCCACTTTACCGCTCCTGCCGCCGGCGACACATTGACCTACTCGGCGTCACTGCCGGCGGGCCTTAGCATCAATGCGCATACCGGTGTCATCTCGGGAACGCCGACCAATGGTGATTTCGGCAATAACACAGTCACGGTGATCGCCACCGACGCCCATGGCAAAGCGGTCAGCGAGACCTTCCATTTGGCCGTTGGCGACAGCGGGCCGACCGCCACCGCCATCGCAAATCAGAGCGCCTATGAAGGCCAAGCCTTCTCCCTCAACGTGGCCAGCCACTTTACCGCTCCTTCCGCGGGCGACACGCTGACCTTCTCCGCCCCACTGCCGGCCGGCCTCAGCATTGACCACAACACGGGCGTGATCTCGGGAACTCCGACCAACAGTGATTTCGGCAACCACAAGATCACGGTCACGGCCACAGATGCCCATGGCAAGGCGGTCAGCGAGACCTTCCAGTTGGCTGTTGGCGATAGCGGGCCGACGGCTACCGCTATCGCCGACCAGACTGGCTATGAGGGTCAAGCCTTCTCCCTCAACGTCGCCAGCCACTTTACCGCTCCTGCTGCGGGCGACACGCTGACCTTCTCGGCCTCACTGCCGGCCGGCCTTAGCATCAATACGCATACCGGTGTCATCTCGGGAACTCCGACCGACGGCGACTTCGGCAACCACGCGATCACGGTCACGGCCACCGATGCCCATGGCAAAGCGGTCAGCGAGACGTTCCAGTTGGCTGTTGGGGACAGCGGGCCGACCGCTACTGTCATTGCCGACCAGAGCGGTTACGAGGGCAAGGCCTTCTCGCTCAACGTCGCCAGCCACTTCAAGGCGCCCACCGCCGGCGACACGCTGACCTATTCGGCCTCACTGCCGGCCGGCCTAAGCATCAATGCCCATACCGGTGTCATCTCGGGAACCCCGACCGACAGCGACTTCGGCAATAACACGATCACGGTCACGGCCACCGACCTCCACGGCAAAGCGGTCAGCGAGACCTTCCATCTGGCTGTCGGCGACAGCGGGCCGACCGCCACCGCCATCGCCGACCAGAGCGGTTATGAAGGAAAGGCCTTCTCGCTCAATGTTGCCAGCCACTTCAAGGCTCCCGCCGCCGGCGACGCGCTGACCTATTCGGCCTCATTGCCGGCCGGCCTTAGCATCGACGCCCATACCGGTGTCATCTCCGGCACGCCGACCGATAGCGACTTCGGCACCAACTTTGTCACGATCACAGCCACTGACGCCCATGGCAAGGCGGTCAGCGAGACCTTCCATCTGAGCGTTGGGGACAGCGGACCCACCGCCACCGCCATCGCGAACCAGAGTGGTTATGAGGGCAAGGCTTTCTCGCTCAATGTCGCCAGCCACTTCAAGGCTCCCGCCGCCGGCGACACGCTGACCTATTCGGCTTCGTTGCCGACCGGGCTCAGCATCGACCACAGCACTGGCGTGATCTCGGGAACTCCGACCGACAGCGACTTCGGCACTAATACGGTTACGGTCACGGCGACTGACGCCCATGGCAAGGCGATCAGCGAGAGCTTCCATCTGTCTGTTGGCGACAGCGGACCGACCGGCACCGCCATCACAAGTCAGAACGCCTATGAGGGCCAGGCCTTCTTACTCAACGCTGCCAGCCACTTTACCGCCCCTGCTGTCGGCGACACGCTGACCTACTCGGCTTCGTTGCCGACCGGGCTCAGTATCGACCACAACACCGGCGTGATCTCGGGAACTCCGACCGACGGCGACTATGGCAACCACACGATCACAGTCACGGCCACTGACGCCCATGACAAGGCGGTGAGCGAG
This sequence comes from uncultured Alphaproteobacteria bacterium, assembly GCA_963824305.1. Classification (GTDB taxonomy): domain Bacteria; phylum Pseudomonadota; class Alphaproteobacteria; order Rhizobiales; family Xanthobacteraceae; genus Bradyrhizobium. Next base: position 500,169 of record CAWGOW010000005.1, on the reverse strand, counting down.
AGCTTCCATCTGGCCGTTGGCGACAGCGGGCCGACCGCCACGGCCATCGCCGACCAGAGTGCCTATGAAGGTCAGACCTTCTCGCTAAACGTCTCCAGCCACTTCACCGCTCCCGCCACCGGTGACACCCTGACCTACTCCGGGTCGCTGCCGACCGGGCTTACCCTTGACCACAACACTGGCGTGATCTCGGGAACTCCGACCGACAGCGACTTCGGCGACCACTCGATCACGGTCACGGCCACCGATGCCCACGGCAAGGCAGTGAGCGAGACGTTCCAGTTGGCTGTTGGGGACAGCGGGCCGACCGCCACTGCCATCGCCGACCAAAGCGGCTATGAGGGTCAGACCTTCTCGCTCAATGTCGCCAGCCACTTCACCGCCCCGGCTGCCGGCGACACGCTTACATACTCGGCCTCGCTGCCGGCCGGCCTCACCATCGATCCTCATACCGGCGTGATCTCCGGCACCCCGGCCGACAGCGCCTACACCAGCAGCGCCCACGCGTTTGAGTTCAATTTCACCTCGTTCGACGGCTCCTTTTCCGTCAGCGGACAGCTCACAACCTCGAACTCGCTCGATGCAGTCGGTGGATATGACATCACTGGAATTGCTGGGTCTGTGGTCGGACCGAACGGTGCGGCAATAGACAGTCTCATCAGCAATCCGAGCCCTGCCACCGAGTTCGATAAGTCCTGACGGTGTCTTCATCTACGATAACGTTCTGCTTGCAAACAGCAGTCCATCGCTTGATTACGGCGGGATCCTCTTCACTTCCAATAACCTCGAATACAATATTTTTTACCAAAACGGCAGCTATCAACTGATCGAGACCCTTGCTCCTCACGGGACAGCTTGGTCTGAACAGGACGGCGCGTTCACCATATCGGCCGTTCCCGCCAGCGAACCAATCACCGTGACGGCAACCGACGCCCATGGTCGGTCTGTCAGCGAGAGCTTCAATTTGACGGTTGGTGACAGCGGGCCGACCGGTAGCGCTATTCCCGATCAAACGGCCTATGATGGCCAGGCCTTCTCGCTCAACGCCGCGAGCCATTTCACCGCGCCGGCTGCCGGCGACACGCTGACTTATTCGGCTTCGTTGCCGTCCGGCCTCACCATCGATCCTCATACCGGCATGGTCTCCGGAGCACCGACCGATGGCGACATCGGTAACAACCCGATTACGATAACCGCCACCGACGCCCACGGTCAGTCAGTCAGCGAGGGGCTCAATCTCGCGGTAGCCGATCACAACGATACGTTCTTCGTCGCCTCGCACAGTGGAAACATTACAATCAATGGCAGCTCTAATTGGACCGATGCTGTCGACCTTCACAATATAGGTCAGAATGCGAGCTTCAACCTCACCGACTACGCGGCCGATGGCCACGTGGTTCAAAGTTGGACGGGCTTGGTCGTCGATGGGGCGACGAGCTCCGATCACGCCATAACGATCGCTCAGGGTGACCACGCTGTGATCACGGTCAATCACACGGATGGCAGCGCGGCCGACCACATCGCCCTTCAGCATATTGATCACGTGAAATACTGATTCAAAACTGTGGCAATGCAATTGGTTGAACAACGTTAGGTCAGTTCGTCGCCTCGCTGTCTGTGTCATCAGCAGTGTCGCAGACTTAACTTCACGATACGGTCGCAAGCCGCGTCGCCGCCTTGTTGACGAATGGCGACGCTAGTAAAGGCAAACGAAGAGCACAAACAAATGCACAAGGTAGACGAGCCATCTCGGTGCCGGACCCATCCAAAATCCTTTCTGGTTTCCGCCGGAATTCAGCGGTACCGGGCATGCCGCACGCTTCGTCCTTAGGCTATCTCCATTTTCTTGCGATCGGGGTGACTATCGCCGTCTACAATTTGATAAGGAAGTCTTCGTAGAGTTAGCGAATTGGATTTACGGAATTTTGGACCGATCCCTCGTGCAAATATTTCAAGCATGGGGTCGAACGAATAGCTCCTCGTTCGCGGTCTTCACACGTTAGATATTTGAAGTGAGAAAACGGTGTCGTTCCTCCAGGAGTTAGAGGTCGCTGTCTCGCAAGGATCGGCTGAGAGCCGCGAGCGAGCATTGTGGTATGCGACCGACCTATTGATGGTGGGTCGGTATACCGAAGACGAAATCTGGATGTTTGGAGAACTAATAGGCAAGCTGGAGCAAGATATTGAAACTGCGACGCGCGCCCGACTATCGAAGCGGTTGGCCCGATCTGACAATGCACCGTTTAAAGTGATCAAAAAGCTCGCGTTCGACGACGCGATTGAGGTCGCAGGTCCCGTCCTACGTCACTCGGGACGCCTCGATACCCGGACCCTGGTTTCCAACGTCAGGTCGAAAAGCCAGGACCACCTGTTGGCGATCTCGAACAGAAAGGCGCTCTGCGAGCAGCTGACCGACGAGCTTGTGGTCCGAGGAAGCCGAGAGGTCGTGCGCTCGGTCGCCAAGAACAATGGTGCCCGTTTCTCCGATACAGGCATCCTGCACATGATTAAGCGCTCCGAGAGCGATTCAATTCTGTTCGAACAGTTGGGTCACCGTAAGGACATCCCCAGGCATGTCTTTCAGCAGTTGATCGCAAAGGCGTCGCACAATACCAAAGAGCGGCTCGAGCGTGAGCGTCCGGAAGCGGTAAATCAGATAAATAACTTAGTGGCGGACGTCACGGGCGCACTGCAATCGAAATTCGGTCCTGCCTCGAAGGACTATTTCGATGCGAAAAGGAACGTGGCAAAACAACATCGGCGCGGCAATCTAAATCAGACGAAGATTTTCGAGTACGCCCAGTCGCGCAAGTTCGCGGAAGCAACGGTTGGCCTCGCTTTATTATGCTCGGTACCTGTCGACGTCGTCGAACGCGTGCTGCTTGACAAGAACCATGAAATTACGCTGATCCTGGCCAAGGCTCTCGAGTTTTCGTGGGAGACGACGATGGCGCTGTTGTTCCTTGGAGCGTCCGATCACCGCATCTCGGTGACCGACCTTGAAGCTGCGAAACAGAAATTTGCCGGACTGAGTGCGGAGATGTCACGAGGCGTTCTGGAGGCCTACAAGTTGCGAAAACGGACGGCATCGTTGGATTTCGATGATCGACGCCTGCCTCAACTTCATGTTGCGAGATAGAATGTTTCCTTCTACCTGGCCCAACGGCCAAACATCGCGGTCGGGGACTAGGCGCTGATAAGTAGGCTGCCGCGGTCAATATCTTGCGCCGAAGGCCCGGATTTTCCGAACCGCCGGGGCTTTCGTGGAGAAGGTTCGAGCCTAGTTCCTCTCCCTCCGCCATCCGCATCCAGACCCAGATCCGTAAGTATCCGACCGGAAAGGTCAGGGGACGCCTGGCTCTGTCCCCGTGAGCGGTATCCAGCCGGCATCGTTACGCTCGAACAGCGGACAGCCGTATACGGCGCGCACTGCAAGCGGCAGCATCGCCACTGCTGCTTCCCAGCGATTGGTCTGCTTCATGGCGACCACCATGCCGGCAATGTCGACGCCGATCTTCTGCAGCAGTCGTACCGCTGCGACCGCGGTCACGCCGGTCGAGACCGCATCATCGATCAGCACGACGCGCCGGTTTTCAAGTAAAGGTCTGAGGTTCGGGTCCAGTCGCAATTGCTTGCCGGCCTCGGGGCTTGTGATCGAACTGACCGGTTCGCAAAGCGCGTCGTCGTACCAGAACTTGCGCGAATAGCCGAGCGGGACATAGCGCGACTGCCCGAGCCGTTCGGCGACCAGCGAGGCAAAGGCGAGACCGAGTGTCGGCAAGCCGACAACGATTTCGGCGTCGAACGCGCGCGCTTGTGCGGCCATGTGATCTGCCAACGCCGCAACCACGATTGTCGAAGCCTGGTTGGCAATGAGAGAGGCGACCGCGCGATTTCCGCCGGGCAATGCTCGTAGCGGCAAAACGAGGATGCGGCCGCATGGCAGCCGCACCGGATAGCCGAAACGAAACGGGGGTGACGCCGGGAAGCGAAGCGGAATCTCCTCGGTCAGTTCCTGCCAATAGCCGGTCGTCGCCTCGGTGTATGTTTCATTCGCCGTCATGACGTCGGTGCCACGCAAATCAGCATCACTGAATTTCCGTCAAGAAGCCTCAATGTGCGGTGTGTTTCATGCGATGGCAACGCGTGCGTGGCGGCATCGTGCAAGACGAGAGCTTTCTGCGCCGGCAACCTTTCGGTTGAAGTCCGGTGTCGCTTGCGCATGGCGGTTCGCCTCCAATAAGGCTTGCACAACACATTATAACCTTGTCACAAAGACACCTCGCTGCCTGCGACAGCAATTCCGTCGCCGATATCGAGCCTGAATGTTGGACTGGGCGTTGCAATGTCCGGGCCAGAGATGCCCTTAAGAGGTCTGCTGACATGTTGCCGATGGAGCGTATTGCGTACTCGCCGATTACCCGCCGGCCGAAACTCGCTCTGCCGGGCGGCAAACGCGTCGCGGTCTGGGTGCTGGTCTCTATCGAGGAGTGGGACATCAATTCGCCGATGCCGCGCACCGTGAATACGCCGCCGGCCGGCGGTGTTCCGACGCCGGACATTCCGAACTGGACCTGGCACGAATACGGCAATCGAGTCGGCTTCTGGCGCCTTGCCGATACGCTCGGCAAGTTCGGCATCAAGGCTTCGATGGCCATCAACGGCGTTGCCGTAAATACCTATGCGCCGATCGCGGAGGCCGCGCACGAGCGGGGCTGGGAGTTCATTGCGCATGGCTATACGCAGAAAAACCTGCAAAAGGTCGAAGACGAGCGCGCCGACATTCGCAAGACGCGCGACGTCATCGCGGAGTTCACCGGCCAGGCGCCCCGCGGCTGGGTCGGCCCCGGGCTCGCCGAGACCTGGAATACGCCGGACATTCTGGCCGAAGAGGGATTTTCTTACGTCTGCGACTGGGTGCATGACGATCAGCCCACGTGGCTAAAGACTAGAGCGCGTCCGCTCCTCAGCATGCCCTTTACCCAGGAGATCAACGACATTCCGATCATCCTGACGCAACATCATCCGGCGGCCGAATATAAATCGCGCACCATCGCGCAGTTCGAGGAACTCTATGCCGAGGGCGAGGCCAATGCTCGCGTGATGGCGATGGTCGTGCATCCCTTCATCATGGGAGTCCCGCATCGCATCGGGCTGTTGCGCGAGACGCTGGCCTATATGGCGGCAAAAAGCGGCACGGCCTTTATGACGGCGGGCGCCATCCACGATTGGTATTTGGCGGCGACCGGCGGACCGCCGGCTGCGAATTTGTGAGACAACAATAAAATAATAAAACAACAGGGGGGCATGAAATGTCTGGCACAACGATCGACCGGCGCGACGGAAGAAATCTTACGGCCGGAGTCTTGATGTTTGCCGTGCTGCTGGCGTCCTATGCGATGAACGCGATGGACCGTCAGGTCTTTCCATTGATCCTGCCGGAGGTCCGCAAGGAATACGGCTTCGACCTGGCCTCTGGCGGCTTGCTGTCGACAATCTTTACACTCGGCATGGCAATTGCCGGCATTCCGACCGGATGGCTGCTTGTGCGCTTCACGCGCCGCTTCGTGGTGTCGCTCGGCATTTTCATCTTCTCGCTCGGCACCGGTATCACCGTCATCTCGCACGGCTTTGCCGACATGCTGTTCTATCGTGCCGCGACCGGGATCGGCGAAGCGATGCAAATCACGGCGCTGATTGCGATCGCGTCGAACTACTTTACCAGCTACCGTTCGTCTGCGGTCGGAGCGCTGAGTTTCACCTACGGCATCGGCGCCATCGTTGGGCCGCTCTTGGCCGGTTATCTCTTGACCAATTACCAGACCTGGCGGGCGCCGATGATTGGCTACGGCGTACTCGGCGGTGTCGCGATCATCGCGATCTACGCCTTCGTGCGTCCCTGGTTCAGCGAGATGGTTTCGCAAACCGCGAACGACAGCGACAGGAACGTCAGCAGCGCCTTGTTCAATCGCAACATCTTCGTGTTGATGGTGCTTGCGATCCTCTGGGGGTTGACGCTGCAATCCTACTTCGGTCTTTACCCGACCTACTTGCGTGAAAGCCTCAAGTTTACCCCAGGCGAGGCAGCGACGCTGATGAGCTGTTTCGGCATCGGCGGCCTGACGTCGATCGGCGGCGGATGGCTCGGCGACCGTTTTTCGGCAAAGACTTTGCTCAGTGTCGCGTTCTTTGCGGCCTCGATCATTGGCTATCTCCTGTTCCATTCGTTCACCGGCTTCATGGCGCTGGCGGCAGCGCAGATCGTCTGGGGCGCTGTGGGCGGCGGCACCTTGTTCGTCAATGTCGCGACCTATTTCACCAAGGCCGTGCAGCTTCCGCTTGCCGGTCGCGCCGCGGGCCTTTTCGTCACGGTGTTTTACGGCGCGGGCGCGGTCTCCGGTTACATTCTCGGTCTGCTGGTCAGCAATTTCGGCTGGCAGACAGCGGCTCAAATCCAGATCGTGGGGTTGCCGTTTCTCTCCGCGCTGATTTGTTTCCTGTTCAATTCACCGACGATGTCGGCGCCGCTCGATTCCCGGCCGTTGAAGGACGCGTCGGCATCGCGACCGGTTGCGGTGTCACACTGAGGAATTGCGAAATGTCTGATATCAAGGAACTTGCACGTCGTGTTCGCATGGCCGGGCGCGCACTCGCGCGGCATGGCATGGTGCATGCCTATGGCCATTGCAGCGCGCGGATCGACGAGGACACCTTCCTGGTGTCTCCGCCGCGTCCGCTCGGCATGGTGAGAGCGGGCGAAGAATGCGCAGTGGCGTCGGTGCACGGACCGCTTCCAGAAGGCGTACTGGGCGAGGTGCGTATCCATCGCGACATCTACCGGCGCCGGCCCGACGTGCAGGGCGTCGTGCGATCCACGCCACCCAAGGCCATGACGCTTGGCGCGATGCGCCGGACGCCGAAGGCTCGTTATGGTTATGGCGCCTATTTCGCGCCGCAGCCGCCGCTGTGGGACGATCCCAAGCTGTTGCGGTCGGATGAGTTGACCGACCAACTCGCAGCAACGCTCGGCAGTGCGGGCGCGATTTTCATGCGCGGTAACGGCCTCGTCACGGCGGGCTCCAGCATCGAGGAGGCTGTCGTGCTTACCTGGTACGCTGAGGATGCCGCCCGGGTCGAACTCGAATTTCTCGCGGCCGGGATGGACGACGTCGGGATCATGAGCGACGAGGACATCAAGAGCCGCGCGACCTGGGCCGGCCGCATCCGGGAACGGATGTGGGATTACCTGACCGATGGCGATCCAGAGGGCGAATAACCGCCCTGTTCCCGGCCGTGCTCAATAATGCGGGTTGTACATCTGGGATTCGATGAAGGCCATCAGGTCGTTCGGTTTCGGCGCCGTTGCAAGGCCGCGCTTGTAGGCGACCTCGGCGACTGCCGCTGCAATATGGGCCGAGACTTCGCGAATCCTCGGTAGCGACGGATAGAGACTGCCTTGCTCGATGTCGTCCGGCGTGACGAGATAGGCGAGCGTATGGGCCGCCGCCATGAACATCTCGTCGGTGACGAGCTTCGATCCGGCCGCGACCGCGCCAAGCCCGACGCCGGGGAAGATGTAGGAGTTATTGCCCTGGCGGGGCACGAAGGTCTTGCCATCGAGTTGCACCGGATCGTAGGGGCTGCCGCAGGCGAACAGCGCGCGGCCTTCCGTGTAGCGGTAGGCCTCTTCGGCCGAGCACTCCGCCTTCGATGTCGGGTTGGAGAGCGCAAACACGATCGGTCTCTCATTGATTTCGGCCATCGCCTTGAGAATTTCCGGCGTGAAGGCGCCGCCGACGGCCGCAACGCCAATGATAGCGGTCGGCCGCAGCGTGCGGATCGCGGTCAGGAAATCGTCGAGCTGGGCGTGATCGTGCGCGTAGCGCAATTTGTGCTCGGTGAGACCAGCACGGCCTTTGACGACCAGGCCGCGAGAATCCACCAGCCAGTTGCGCTGGATCGCTTCCGCTTCCGAAAGGCCCTCGGCCATCATCGCCGAGACGATGAGATCGGCGATGCCGGTCGCAGCTTCTCCGGCGCCCAGGAACAGGATCTGCTGCTCGGAGAGGTTGCCGCCGCGAACGCGCAGCGCGGAGAACAGCCCGGCGAGGGCCACGGCGGCCGTTCCCTGAATGTCGTCGTTAAAGACCGGAATATCGTCGCGATATTTATGGAGCAGGCGGAATGCGGAGTGATTGGCGAAATCTTCAAACTGGATCAGCACGCCCGGGAAGGCGGCGCGGGCCGCTGTGACGAACTCATCGACAAAGTCGTCATAGGCCTGGCCGGTCAGGCGCTTCTGACGCAAGCCGATATAATAACGGTCGTTGAGCAGGTCCTGATTGTTGGTGCCGATGTCGAGCATGATCGGCAGGCAGTTTTCCGGATGGATGCCGGCGCAAGCCGAATAGAGCGAAAGCTTGCCGACCGGAATGCCCATGCCGTGTGCGCCCAGGTCGCCAAGCCCCAGGATGCGCTCACCGTCGGTGACGACGATCAGCTTGGCTTGATAGGGCCAATTGCTAAGGAGTTCGGCGATATGACCGCGGTCGTTGGCGTTGATGAACATGCCGCGCGGCCGCTGGAAGATCAGCCCGAAACGCTGACAGGCAAGGCCGACCGTTGGGGTGTAGATCAGCGGCTGGATTTCATCGATGTTGTCGCAGACCACGCGGAAGAACAGCGCCTCGTTGCGGTCATGCAGTGAATTCAGTGCGATATATTTTTCGAGGTCGTTGGGCAGGCTGCGCAAGTTGACCAAGACGCGCGCCACCTGCTCCTCCATCGAGAGGATGTGGGCCGGCAAAAAGCCGCGCAGGCCAAGTTCGTCCCGCTCGGCTTCCGTAAAGGCCGTGCCTTTGTTGAGGAGGGGATCGCGTAAAAGCGCAAGACCACGCGGTGGGTCCATCGTTTTCGAATTTGAAGTTGCCCGGACTGGCGCGGTCATGATGTTTCCTCTTCGCTTCTTTTTTGGCTTCTTGTCTTGTTATCTTGCTTTAGTCTTGTTTCGGCCTTTGCCGTTCGCTTGGCCGGTCATTTTTCGAAGAAGAGACCAATTGGCCGTCTTCTGCAATCGGCTTGCATTGACCAGAATTCCCGGTCGAAGGCAACACCGGCTGCTGGTCCGTGCCGGACCATAAGTGATGACCCGAATGGGATGTTGTCGTCACGTCAGGGCAGCCATGACAGGACAGGTTTGGCCTCGAACCGAATTGACTCCAAACAAAACGATTCTATGACTTGATGGTGTGAAGTGCGCTGCAAAATCTGCTCGGTTTTTGATCATTGCAGCGCGAAATAAAAGCAACCGGATAGCTAGTGCGGAGAATTTGATGCTCCTGTCAGTTGGCCGGGAGTTGGTGATAGGAGCTTCAAATTCGAAGCCGCACTGGAAACAACAAGTTGCTGGAGCCCCTTTGATTTCGAAGTTCGTATCAGAGGTCACCACAATAGCTTACGAACTTTCCGAATCGGAGCTCTAGTCCATGCGTATCGTTAATGTTGCGGCCGCCCAGATGGGTCCCATTCAGCGCGCCGAGAGCCGTCAAGCCGTTATTCCGCGCATGATTGCGCTGATGGATGAAGCCAAGCGACGCGGCGCCGATTTGATCGTCTATCCGGAACTGGCCCTGACGACATTTTTCCCTCGCTGGTACATCGAGGACCAGGCTGAGGTCGATGCCTGGTTCGAGCGCGAACTGCCGAATGCGGCGACCATGCCGCTGTTTGCTCGCGCCGCTGAGCACAGAATCGCAATGAGCTTCGGCTATGCCGAACTGACCCCGGACGGGCACCACTTTAACACCTGCATCCTCACCGACAAATCTGGCAAGATCGTCGGCAAATATCGCAAGACGCATCTGCCGGGTCATTCCGAATTCGATCCCGAGCGTGCCTTCCAGCATCTGGAAAAGCGCTATTTCGAACCTGGCGACACCGGCTTTCCGGTGTGGCGCAATTTGGGCGGCATTTTCGGCATGGCGATCTGCAACGACCGGCGCTGGCCCGAAACCTATCGTGTGATGGGTCTGCAGGGCGTCGAAATGGTCGTGCTCGGCTACAATACGCCATCCGTCAATTCGCAGAAGAGCGACGAAGGACCGGAGAAGCGGCTGTTTCACAACCGCCTGTCCGTTCAATCCGGCGCCTATCAGAATGCGACATGGGTTGTCGCGGTTGCCAAGGCCGGCGTCGAGGACGGTTTCCCGCTGATCGGCGGCAGCCTGATTGTCGATCCCAATGGCGAGATTGTCGCGGAGGCCAAGACCGAAGACGACGAGCTATTGGTTCACCCCTGCGATCTCGACGCGACGGTTTTCGGCAAGAAGACCATCTTCGATTTCGCCCGCCATCGCCGCATCGAGCATTATGGGTTGATCACCAGCCGGGTCGGCGCTATCCCGCCGCCGGAAGCGTGATTGGTCCGATGTCAGGGCTTCTACTCAAAGATTTATCGCGGCAGGATCGCTACAAGCTCTTGTGCGCCGTCGTCGTTCCGCGGCCGATCGCGCTGGTGACGACGCTCGACGTCAACGGCGCTGTCAATGCCGCGCCATTCAGTTTCTTCAACGTCTTCTCCGAAGATCCGCCGCTGATCGTTCTGGGCCTCCAGCACAAGCCCGATCGCACGCCAAAGGATACCACGCGTAACATCGAGCGCGACGGTGAATTCGTGGTGCAGATGGTGGACGAGGCGTTGGCCAAGGCAATGAACGACTGCGCGGTCGATTTTCCCTCCGGCGAAAGCGAGGTAAGCGCACTCGGGCTCGCCACGGTTCCCTCGGTCGACGTCAAGGTGCCGCGCCTTGCGGCGGCGCCATTTGCGCTCGAGTGCAAGCGCAGCGTTTCACTGGCATTTGGTCCGGGACGCCAACTAATGGTTGGCGAAGTGCTGCGCATTCATGCGCGAGAAGGGCTGCTGGATACCGAGAATATGTATGTCGATTTCGCCGCCTACCGGCCGATCGGGCGCCTGTTCGGCAACCTCTATAGTTATCAGCGCGAGCCGTTCACGATGGTTCGCGAGAATCATGCGCAGTGGGTCGCGCGCCTCCTGGCCGAGGGCGATGAGAAGGAAGGCTAGCTCCGCGACAGCTGCACCGTGCCGAGCGCCATGGCGGCGGCGGCCTGGGTCGGATCGATCACGGGAATCTGGAGCGCATCTTCCAGGCCGCGGCGCAAACGGGCCATGCCGGCGCAGCCCATGACAATGGCGCCGGCGCCATCCTGTTCCTTCAAGGCGCGCCCGACCTCGATCATCTTCGCGAGCGTTCCCTCTCCAGATGCGGTCTCGGCCACGCTCATATTGAGCGGCCGCTCCCCCGCAAGGCGGTCCATAAGGCCCATCTGGCGCAGGTAACGGATGTGCCGGCGGATCGATCGCTGCGCAATCGCGATCACGCCAAAGGTTTCGGCCCGTGTCATGGCGGTCAAAACGCCGCATTCGGCGATGCCGAACACCGGGCGGTCGGTGCCTTCCCGGCACACATGCAGGCCGGGATCGCTATAGCAGGCGATAACGAAGGCCGATGCGCTGTTGTCGCTCTCGATCAGCCGCCGCAGCGGCATCGCCACGCTGTCGACATCGGCCTGGCTTTCGATCCCGTAAGGGCCCTCAGTGAGCGTGGTGCAGACGATTTCCGGACCGTCGGCGAAATCGAGCGGCTTGAGCGCGTCTTCCAGCCCTTTGGTCACGGCAACATTGGAATTCGGATTGATCACGAGGATGCGCGGGCGGGACATAGCTCTTCCTTGCAACTGGCTTGCAGCTAATACCATAGTTTGCAAAGTTTCGAACACGGGTTTTGGGTAGCCCAGGCTCGCGTCCCATGTTTCGGAGAATTGAATGGCCGAACCCGTTTATGACCTCGTGATCCGTGGCGGACGCGTAGCGACCGCTTCCGACGTTTTCGAAGCGGATGTCGGTATTGCCGGCGAGGTGATTGCCGCGATCGGCCGCAACTTGCCGGCCGGCCAGCGCGAGATCGATGCGCACGGCAAGCTGGTGCTGCCCGGCGGCGTCGACAGCCACGCCCACATCGAACAACTTTCGGCGGCGGGCATCATGAACGCCGATACTTTCGAAAGCGCGACCACGGCAGCGGCGTTCGGCGGCACGACCACCGTTATCTCATTTGCAGCCCAGCATGTCGGCATGCATTTACCGCAGGTCGTGAACGACTATCACGCGCTCGCCCGAAAGGGCGCGGTGATCGACTATGCGTTCCACATGATCATTGCCGACCCGACGGCCGAGACGCTCGCTCACGATATTCCCGCGTTGGTCAAGGAGGGGCATGCTTCGATCAAGATCTTCATGACCTACGACCGGCTGAAGATCGACGACGAGCCCTTGCTCGATATTCTCGTAGCGGCGCGCAAGTCCGGCGCGATGCTGTGCGCGCATGCCGAGAACCACGGCATCATTGCCTGGATGGTGAAGCGGTTGTTGGCGCGCGGCTACACCCATCCGAAATATCACTCGATCAGCCATGCTCGCTTTTCGGAAGCCGATGCATTCAACCGTCTGATCGGCATGGCGGCGCTGGTCGATCAGCCGATCATGATCTTTCATGTTTCTACCGCCGAAGGAGCCAAAGCGATCCGTCAAGCGCGCGGGGAGGGGCTCAAAGTATTTGCCGAAACCTGCCCGCAATATCTTTTTCTCGCCGCCGAGGATCTCGACAAGCCCGGTGCGGAAGGTGCGAAATGGATGTGCAGTCCGCCGCCGCGAACCGTGGCCGATCAGGAAGCGCTGTGGCAGGCATTGGCGCTTGGCGATCTCCAGACGATTTCGTCGGACCACGCGCCCTACCGTTTCGACGAGAGCGGAAAGTTGCGCGCCGGCCCTAATCCTAATTTCAAGCAGGTGGCGAACGGCTTGCCGGGTCTTGAGGTACGTTTGCCGCTGTTGTTCGATGCGATGGTATCGAAGGGGCGTCTGGGTCTCGAGAAGTTCGTGGAACTCACCGCGACCAAGCCCGCAAAAATCTACAACCTGCATCCGCGCAAGGGTTCGATCGCGATCGGCGCCGACGCCGATATCGCGATCTGGGATCCGGCGCGCGAGGTCACGCTGTCGGACGCGATGATGCACGACCTGACCGGCTACACACCCTACGCCGGTCGAAAGCTGCGCGGCTGGCCGGTGACGGTGTTGTCACGAGGACGGGTCGTCGTCGCTGAGGGCAAACGGATCGCCAATCCGGGGTCGGGCCATTTCCTGGCGCGCACTGGCGGCGAGGCCGCCAAGCCCACCGGCAGGCTGGTCGCGGATATGGATCCGATGAGAAACTTCGGCGCGAAATTGCTTTAGACATCATCGACCTTGAAGCACGGGGACTTTCGGCATTGAACATTCTGGTCTTTGGCGGCACCGGTTTCGTCGGGATCAATATCGCCTCCGCGCTGTTGGCGCGTGGTCATGCCGTGACCTTGTTCGACCGCGGTGCCTTGCCGCGCGCGGCAGGACGAGTCTTGGCAAGCATTGGTGACCGAGTGAATGTAATCCAAAGAGACGTCACCGAATCGAGCGCCGTCGAGGCGACAATCGCGCGCGGCTTCGACGCGATCATTCTGGGAGCCGCGATCACCGCAGGCTCCGCGCGCGAGGCGGCCGATCCGCAGCCGATCCTGCAAGTCAATCTGATGGCGCAGGTGCCGATCCTGATGGCGGCGCACCGCTATCGCGTGCGGCGGGTCGTCAACCTGTCGTCGGGATCGGCTTTTGGCGCAGCAGCTTTTCGCCACGCACTGCTCGATGAAGAACTGCCCTGCGAGCCGGTCTCGCTCTACGCCATCACCAAATACGCTTCTGAAAGAGTGACCGCTCGCCTGGCCGCGCTATGGCAGGCCGATTTTATCTCGGTGCGGCTAAGTGGTGTGTTCGGGCCGTGGGAACGCGCGACGGGGGTGCGCGACACGTTGAGCCCCCAGTCGCAAATCATCGCGGCACTGCATGAGAAAAAAGAAGCGGTGCTGGCCCGTCCAGGAGTCCGCGACTGGATCTACGCGCCCGATGTGGGTAACGCGGTGGCCGTGTTGGTCGAGGCCGCAAAGCCGAAGCATGGCCTTTACCACATATCGACCGGCAATGAGTGGACGGCGCTCGAATGGGGCGAGCGGCTTGCTGCGCTCAATCCAGGGTTCGTCTGTCGTCTGGCCGCTTCCGGCGAAAGTCCGAACGTCGATCTACACAGCGATGCCGATCGGGCGCCGCTCTCGATCTCGCGCATGGAACAGGAGTTTGGTTGGCGAGCTAGCTTTGGCTGTGCGGATTCCGTCAAAGACCTCAACGAATGGTGGGCTCGTCATGGAGATGGGACATGAGGCTCAAAGACCAGGTTGCGGTTGTCACCGGTGCGGGCTCCGGCATCGGCCGTGCCAGCGCATTGCTGTTTGCGCGCGAAGGTGCCTTTGTCGCGCTGGTTGATCGTGATGAGGCCGGAATGCTGGAAACGCTGGACGCCATTCGCCACATCAAGGGAGATGGCTCGACACATCAGGGCGACGTCGGAGATATTGAGTTCGCCAGGGTGACCGTTGAAGGGGTGATATCCCGGCGTGGCCGTCTGGATGTCCTGATGACGGCGGCCGGCTGGTCCTGTGGTGGTACAGTCGTGACGACCGATCCGGCCGATTGGGATGCCGTGTTTCGTACCCATGTCGGCGGCACCTGGCTGTGGGCGCGCGCGGCAATCCCGCAGATGCAGCGGCAGAGCAAGGGTTCCATCATCACCGTGGCGTCGCAATTGGCGATCGCCGGCGGCAAAGGCAACAGCGCCTATATCGCCGCAAAAGGCGCGATCATCAGCCTCACCAGGACCATGGCGGTCGATTTCGCGTCGGATGGAATCCGCGTCAATGCGATTGCTCCGGGCGCGATCGAGACGCCGATGTTGAAGCGGAGTTTTGCCCGACATACGGATTCGCAAGCCGTACGCGAAACTTCGCGCGACCGTCATGCCATGAAGCGTTTCGGGAAGCCTGAAGAGGTCGCGGAGGCTGCGCTCTATCTCGCGAGCGATGCGTCCTCTTTTACCACTGGCATGGTCCTTCCGGTCGACGGAGGCTGGCTTGCCGCCTGATCAACCGGATCATCCGCGAAAGCCCTGGCTATGAGCGATCTGATCGCTCTCGAGGCTCTGGTGCGCGATGATCTCGCGAAAACCTCGCATCCTTCGGCCTCCTGGCTCGAGCCGAAGATCGGACCGGATGGGAAGCCTGCGCTTGACGTTTTGATCGTCGGTGGCGGGCAATCGGGACTCGCCACAGCTTTCGGTTTGACGCGCTCAAGCGTCACCAACATCCTGGTCATCGACAAAGCGCAAGAGGGCAAGGAAGGTCCGTGGCTCTCCTACGCGCGCATGCATACGCTGCGGAGTCCGAAAGATTTTACCGGACCCGATCTCGATGTTCCAAGCCTTACCTATCAGTCCTGGCATGAAGCGCGGTTCGGCAAGGAGGATTGGGAGAAGCTTGACCTGATTTTGCGTGAACGCTGGGCCGAATATCTGCTCTGGTTCAGGCACGTCGTCGGCTTGCCTGTCCGCAATGGTTGCGAGCTTCTGGAAGTCGCGCCCGCCATTGGCGGACTGCTCGCGGCAACGATTACATGTGACGGCGCAACCGTAGTACTCTACGCACGCAAGATCGTGCTGGCGACCGGTCAGGAAGCGATGGGCAACTGGGCCGTACCCGAGCCATTACGGCACTTGCCGCCGACACGGGTGGTTCGCGCCTGCGACGATATCGATTTTGGCCCGCTCGCTGGCCGAACCGTGGCCGTGATCGGCGCTGGTGCGACAGCTTTCGATAATGCGGCGATGGCGCTGGAGGCTGGCGCGGCCGAGGTTCATCTCCTTTGCAGGCGCGCCGAGATCCAGGTGATACAGCCTTATCGGTGGCTGACATTCCGGGGTTTCCTGCGTCACTTCTGCGATCTCGATGACGCCTGGCGCTGGCGTTTCATGCGCGCCATCCTCGAATTGCGGGAAGGATTTCCGCAGGCGACCTACGACCGCTGCGCAAGGTTTGCCAATTTTCATTTGCACGAGGCTTCGCCGATCGAGGCCGCGCGCGAGATGGGCGAGAGAATTGAATTGCAAACGCCGCGCCGCGCGGTGCGCGCGCACTTTATCATCAGTGGTGTTGGCACCGAGATCGATTTCGCCGAGCGTCGCGAATTGAAAAATATCGCCGGCAATATCGCGACCTGGGCCGATCGGTACCAGCCCCCGCAAGACGAACAGAACTCCCGGCTGGGGCGTTATCCTTATCTCGCCGACGACTATGCGCTCACCGAGCGTGTAGCGGGTGCGACGCCATGGATCGGCGATGTCCATGTGTTTGCATTCGCCTCGACCATGAGCTTCGGACCGTCGGGTTCCTCGATCAATGCCATGACGACGGCTATTCCCAAGCTGGTCCATGGTTTGACCCGAGGCCTGTTTCGTGCGGACGTCGAGCGGCACTGGAAATCGTTCGAGGCCTATGACGTGGTACAGGCGGTGATCCCACGGGAAAATCGGCCTGACGGGCGCGAATGACGGCAAAACCGCGCGAAAATCGATGGCTTGAGCCCGAGCCGGATCAAGATAGCGCACGCGAAAAAATGCCGCTTGGCGCACAATTTGCTTAAATGCACAATGGGAATGAACGTACCCAGCGATCCCTGGGGCAAGTTTCCGGTCGAATTCAGAGGATAGAACAATGCAGCTTCGGATTTGCAGTCTTGCCTTGGTCGGGTCCGCAGCGCTCGCGGTCTCGCTTTGCGCCGAACCCGTTCGCGCGCAATCGCGTGCCGAGACGTTGCGATATGTCACCGGTGCTGCCGTCAACACGCTCGACCCGAATGTCCCGGGTTCGACCCGCGAGGCGTTCGCGGTAAGTCTCTCGACCTACGACCGGCTGGTGTCGTTCGGCCGCAAGCAACTGGATGGCAAGTGGGTGTTCGATCTCGACAAGATCACAGGCGAGCTTGCCGAATCCTACGATGTCAGCCCGGACGGGTTGAAGCTTACCTTTCATCTCCGCAAGGATGCCAAATTCCAGGACGGAACGCCGGTCACGGCAGACGACGTCAAATGGTCGCTCGACCGCGCCGTCACCGCGCCCGTGCTCGGCAAGGCTCAGCTTCTCACGGGCTCGCTTACAAGCGCCGACCAGTTCAAGGTCATCGATCCCTCGACATTCGAGGTGACGCTTCCAAAGCCCGACCGGCTCGCGCTGCCCAACCTCGCTACTATCTATCCGATCATCTTCAATTCCAAAGTCGCCAAGGCCAATGCCACATCAGACGATCCCTGGGCGATCGGCTGGCTCAAGGAACATGCCGCCGGCAGCGGTGCCTATGTGATCGAGAGCTTCAAGCCGGGCGAACAGGTGATCATGAAGCGCAACGAGGCGTGGAATCGCGGCACGCCGGAGAAGTCGGCGTTCTTCAAGCGGGTGATCGTGCAAACCGTGCCGGAGGCGGCAACGCGTGCCAATCTGCTCGAGCGTGGCGATGCCGACATCACCGTCGATTTGCAGGCCAGCGATATCCAATCTCTGGAGAACAAGGGTACGCTGAAGGTGATTTCGACGCCACAATATAACGCCGTCACCTTTATCTCGATGAACAATACAATCCCGCCGTTTGATAATATCAACGTGCGCCGCGCGGTGGCCTACGCGCTTCCGTACGATGACATGTTCAAGGCCGCCTTGTTCGGCCGCGGCACGCCGCTGTTCAATGCCGAATGGAAGGACGGAAAGCCGACCACAGGCGCCTTTCCGTTTCCGCAGCCGGTCAAACTCGATCTCGACAAGGCCAAGGGGTATCTGAAAGCCGCCGGCATGCCGGACGGGTTTTCGACGACATTCAGCTTCAATGTTGGTCAGGCCTCCACGGCGGAGCCGATGGCAGCGCTTGTCAAGGAGTCGCTCGGCAAGATCGGCATCAATATCGACATCCAGAAACTCCCGGATGCGCAGATGTCGACCCAGATCAACGAGAAGAAGCTGCCGTTCTTCACCGAAGGTATCGTCGCCTGGTTCCCTACACCCGATTATTTCTATCGCAACTTCTACATCGGCAATCAGCGCTGGAACTACGCCAGCATTGATAATCCCGAACTCACCGCGATCGCTCAGCAGGCGCGGTTCGAGCCCGACAAAGCCAAATACGACGAGCAAGCCAGGCGGCTCAACGAGATTCATTTCACGGAGATGCCACAGATTGCGCTCTGGCAGCCTAGCCAGAATGCCGTCATGGCCAAATCGATCGACGGTTACACCTATCAGTTCCACCGCCAGGTCGACTACCGCGACCTCAGTCGCAAGTAGTTTTTGCTTGTGATGAAAAGCTTCGGCGCAACGATGGTACGGGCCGCGCGACGCTTCGGCTCGTCGCTGCCCGCCCTGTTCGGTGTCTTGGTCTTCACTTTCCTTTTGATGAGGGTTTTGCCGGGCGATCCCGCGGTGTTCTTTGCCTCCGGACCCAATGCCGGCAAGGAAGAGATCGAGGTCATCCGCAAGCAGATGGGCCTGGACAAGCCCATTCCCGAACAGCTGGTGCACTACCTCTACGACGTCGGGCGGGGCAATCTCGGCAAGTCGCTGATGACGGGACAATCGGTTGCGACCGATTTGCGTCAGCGCCTGCCGGCGTCGCTTGAATTGACGTTGACCGCGCTGCTGATTGCGCTGCTGTCGGCGGTCCCGCTCGGTGTGATTGCGGCCTTGCGACCGGGATCGATCGTCGATCACGGCGTGCGGTTGTTTTGCGCGCTCGGGGTTTGCGTACCGACCTTCGTATCGGGGCTCTTGCTGATCTATGTCTTCTATTATCTGCTCGGCCTCGCGCCGGACCCAACGGGCCGGATCGACGTCTTCACTTCCCTGCCGCCGCAGCGGACCGGCTTTCTGACGATCGATTTCCTTTTGGCCGGCGATCTCGATGGTTGGTGGGTCGCGTTTCGTCAGCTGATCCTGCCGGCGGTGACCATGGCGCTGTTCGTGATCGCTCCATTGGCGCGCATTACCCGCGCCTCGATGCTGGTTTCGCTCGGCAGCGATTTCATACGTACCGCGCGTTCGGTCGGGCTGTCATGGTGGCGCATCGTTGTCACCTACGCGCTGCGCAACGCCATCCTGCCGGTAATCACCATCGCTGGCATCGTGTTTTCGACAATGCTCGGCGCCAACGTACTGGTCGAAAAGGTCTACTCCTGGCCCGGTGTCGCGTCTTACGCGCTCGACGCGCTGCTGTCGTCCGATTATGCGCCGGTGCAGGGTTTCGTACTCTTGATGGCGAGCATCTTCGTGGTGGTCAATCTCCTGGTCGATGTCCTCTATGGCATCGCCGATCCGCGGGTGTCGATCTAGTGCCGCCTATTTGAAGTTCCTGCGCCATGAGCGGCGAATTCGGTTCAGGAACTTTAAAAAGAAGCGGCACTAGAATTAATTAGTTTGCTAGTGCCCATTACTTTTTAAAGTTCGTAAAAGGGGGGTGCTGCGATGGAGTACGAACTTTGAAAAGCGGGCACTAGGATGGCAAGCGCGACGCTGCGTCACACGGCGTGGATCCTGCGCGGCAACCCGCTAACGGCGATTGCCGCGGCCGGTGTTCTAATTCTGGTGCTGATTGCAATCTTCGGCCCATCGATCGTGCCGTATGACCCGATCGCTTCCAATGTGCCGGAAGCGCTGTTGCCGCCGAGCCGTCTGCATCTTGCCGGCACCGATCAACTCGGCCGCGATACCTTCAGTAGGCTTTTGGTTGCCACCCGGCTCGATCTCGTCATCGCCGTTTCGGCCGTCGGCATTTCCTTTGTGTTCGGCGCTATCGTTGGCGCGTTTTGCGGTTATGCCGGTGGGCGGCTCGACCGTTCGGTAGGCCGGTTCGTCGACGTGATGATGGCTTTCCCGCTGTTTGTTCTGGCCATGGCGATGGTGGCCGCACTCGGCAATCGCGTCGAGAACATCGTGATTGCGACCGCGATCATCAACCTGCCGTTCTACATCCGCTTTGCCCGCGCCGAGGTTAATGTCCGCCGCAATCTCGGTTGGGTCGAGGCTGCGCGGGCAAGCGGCGAAAGCCACGCGTCGGTCGTACTGCGTTTTCTACTGCCAAATGTTTTGCCGGCCATGGCGGTGCAGATGTCGCTCAATCTCGGCTGGGCGATCCTCAACGCGGCCGGGCTTTCCTTCATCGGCCTCGGCGTCAGGCCGCCGACGCCGGAATGGGGCATCATGGTCGCGGAAGGCGCACGCTTCATCTCGACCGGGAAATGGTGGCTGGTCGCCTTTCCCGGTCTCGCCTTGATGCTGGCGGTGTTGTGCTTCAACCTGCTCGGCGACGGATTGCGGGACATCCTCGATCCCCGAATGCGGACATGACCGAGCCGTTGCTTCGCATCGAAGACCTTCATGTCACGTTCTCGACAAGGCAAGGTCCTGTCGAGGCGGTACGCGGGGTCACGCTTTCGCTCGCGTCAGGCGAAATGCTCGGCCTCGTCGGCGAAAGCGGCTCCGGCAAATCCGTCACGGGATTTGCGACCACGCGATTGCTCGATGCCGCAGGCCGCGTGACGCGGGGGCGGATTCTTTATCGCGGACAGGATATCACGAGGATTCCGGACAGCGATTTTCGGGTGCTCCATGGCCCCGCGATGTCGATGATCTTTCAGAATCCGCGTGCCGCGCTTAATCCAATCCGCGCTATCGGCCTTCAAATTGCCGACGCGATCCTGAGCCACAAGCGCATGTCAAAGGAAGCCGCAAGCGAAGAAGCGCTCGAGCTCCTGCGCGCCGTCCAGATTCGTAACCCGGAAACGCGGATGTCAGCCTATCCGCATGAATTGTCCGGCGGCATGTGCCAGCGGGTAATGATTGCGATCGCGATTTCCTGTAATCCGATGCTGTTGATCGCAGACGAGCCGACAACAGGGCTGGATGTCACCACGCAAAAGGTCGTGATGGATCTGCTGGCCGGCATTGCCGCCGCGCGCGGCATGGCGACCATCCTGATCACGCACGACCTTGGACTTGCGGCGCATTATTGCCGGCGCGTCGTCGTGATGGAGAAAGGGCTTCTGGTTGAGGAGGCGCCGCCGGAGAAGCTCTTTCGTCAGCCGCAGCACGCCTATACCAAGCGATTGGTCGCGGCCTCTCCAACTGCATTTTCTCGAATTGAAGATTTGGTGACCGACGAAGAGCGCGGCGCCTATCTGGCGGTCCTAGCGACCTGTAAGCCGCAGCCCGAGCCGTCTCCGGGTATGCCGCCGTTGCTGGACGTGATAAATCTCGCCAAACGCTACGATCAGGGCCCACCTGCGCTGTCGAATTTCTCCATGACCATGAAAGCCGGTGAAAGCGTCGGCCTCGTCGGTGAGTCCGGCTCGGGCAAAACCACGACCTCGCGGATGATCTGCCGGCTGATCGACCCCAGCGACGGCGAGATTTTGTTCGACGGCGAGTTGATTGGGCACCTGCCGGCGCGGGAATTTCACCGCTCGCCGCACCGAAAAGATATTCAGATCGTCTTTCAGGATCCCAACGAAAGCCTCAACCCGCGGTTCACGGCGTTCGACTGCGTTGCCCATCCGCTGTTGCGGCTCTCGGGGATGCGTCCGGGTAGCGCTTTACGGCAACGGGTCGAGGAATGCGCGGTGCGAGTGGGATTGCCGCTCGAGTTATTGTCGCGCTTCCCGCACCAGCTTTCCGGTGGCCAGAAAGCACGCGTCGGCATCGCGCGAGCCATCGCTTGCCGGCCTCGGCTTCTGATATTGGACGAACCGACAGCGGCGCTCGACGTGTCCGTTCAAGCCGTCGTTTTGCAATTATTGGACCGGCTGCGGCGGGAGGATAACCTTGCCCTGCTTTTTGTCAGCCACGATCTGAACGTGGTGCGTATGATGTGTGACCGGACCATCGTCTTGCGCAACGGCAATATTGTCGAAGCGGGCGAGAGCCGGGCGCTGTTCGACAATCCGCAAACCGAATACACCCGTGCGCTGGTTGAGGCCGTGCCGCATATCCGGAGCGAACGAGCGCCGGAAGTCATTGAGGGGCAATTCACGTGACTCCTGCGCTCGATCACGTCGTAATCAATACGCTGTTCGACATGGATCGAGCTGTGGCGCTGATGTCACAGCTCGGCTTTACGCTGACGCCACGCGGTTACCATTCGCTCGGTTCGATCAATCATCTGATGATGTTCGAGCACGACTATCTGGAATTGATCGGGTTGCCGTCGGGCACCGGCAAATTGCGCAAGGACGTGCTCGAAAGTCCGCGCGGCCTGAACGGGTTGGTATTCAAGGTCAGCGACGCCGACGCGAGCGCGCGCGCCTTGCGCGAAAGCGGGCTTGCGATGCTCGAGCCGCAGAGTTTTTCCAGGCCGGTCACGATCGGCGGCGTCGAACATCTCGCGCGCTTTCGTACCGTGCGCGCCGCGCCGGAAGTCTTCGAGGCCGGTCGTGTCTACTACTGCCAGCACTATACGCCCGAACTGGTCTGGCATCGTCCCTGGATGTCGCATCCGAATTCCGTCCGTGGTCTGAGTGAGATGGTCATCGTGACCTCGAATGCCGACGCCGACGTCCCGCGTTATGCCAAGGCGGCTCAGTCGTCTGCGCAGCGGCAGGGAGACGACTGGGTAATCGCATTGCCCGGCAGTTTCCGCATCACCTTGATTTCGCCCGCGCGTTATCGCACGCGCTACGGCGAACTCGGTGTCGAGCCGGACGGTCGCCACAGCTTCTTTGGTGCAGTCGTGCTCGATGCGCCCGATCTCGCGCGCATAAGCGGTCTTGCTTCGTCCATCCCGGACCTGCGCATTGAAGCCGAGCAGGACTCGCTGCGCGTGCTGGCGCCCTTCCTCAATACGCTGGTTGAATTTCGCACGTGAAGTCGGTTCAGGAGACCGCTGGATCATCGCCGAGCGCTTCCCAGATCGCGCCGGTATAGGCCACAAAGGCGGGGTCGGTGCGCAACCGCCGCAGGTTGCGCGGTCGAGGCAGGTCGATCCGATGTTCGGCGACAATGCGGGCAGGGCGTGGCGAAAACACCAGCACGCGATCGGCAAGTGCTACGGCTTCTTCGATGTCGTGGGTAACGAACAGAATACTGCGCCGCTCGGTTTCCCAGATACGTAGGAGTTCACGCCCCATCACCGCCTTGGTTTGAAAATCGAGCGCGCCGAATGGCTCATCCATCAACATCACGGCGGGCTGGTAGGCCAGCATCCTGCCCAGCGAAACGCGATGGCGCATGCCGCCGGAGAGTTGCGCCGGATAGGCGTCGTAGAATTCGGATAGCCGCAACAGCGCCAGCAGATCGGCGAGCCGCGCGGACCGCTGTGCGGACGGCACGCCCGCGAGTTCAAGGCCGACCTCGATATTGCCGCGCACGGTAAGCCACGGCAGCAGGGTGTCGCGCTGGAACATGAAGCCGATATGTTCGGGTGGGCCATCGACCTTCTTGCCGTCGACCGAAATTACCCCACTCTCCGCCGCGTTGAGGCCAGCGATGGCGCGAAGGATGGTCGACTTGCCGCAGCCGCTCGGTCCCACCAGAACCACGAATTCGGCGCGATCCACCGCAAGGCTCACCCGATCTACGGCGAGCAGACGTCCGCGCGGCGTCGCGTAAGAGATCGAGACCTCGTCGAGAAGGATGCGCGGCGCCTCAGCTGCGACTTTCATTTCGTCGCGGGACGCCAATGCAATACCTGCCGTTCGATGAGGACGATAATCTGGTTGGCGATCATCGCCACCAGCATCAGGACAAGAAGTCCTGTGAAGACGCCGGTCGTATCAAGCTGGCCGCCGGCCCGCAGCACATACCAGCCAAGCCCACGATTGGCGCCGATCAGTTCACCGACCACGGCGCCCACAAGCGACAGGCCGACGCCGATCCGCAATGACGCCAGCAACCAGGGAACGATCGAGGGAATCGTGACCTTGCGCAGGATATAGGATTTCGGCGCGCGCATCGTTCGCATCAGATCGACCATGTCGGGGTCGACGGTGCGAATGCCCTCCGTGACGTTGAGGATGAAGACGAACACCACCATGGAGAACGACATCATGACCTTGGCGAGCAGGCTGATGCCGAACCACAGGATGAACATCGGTGCGAGCGCGACGCGGGGAAGGCCGTAAAGGCCCATCACAAACGGATCGATAATCTCCGCGGCGCGGCGATATTTCGCCAAGGCAATGCCGATCGGGGTGCCGGCGAGGGCGCCGAGCAGCAGACCGAGCGAGGCCTCCGAAACCGTTGCGTCGAGATGCCGCCAGATCTCGCCGCTTGCAAACAGCGCCAGAAGTCTCTCGCCGATCAAGCTCGGTCGGCTGCTCCAGAATTCGTTGAACAGATGGCCGGCGGAAAATTCCCAGATCAGCAACAGCGTGGCGATCAGGCCGATACGCCAGAGCCAGACTGAAAGGCTGCTCCCTGAAGCGATGGTCAACTCGGGTCCCGGACCTCGCGGTTGGATCATCTCATCGGAGGCAGCGGGCTCGGTCATGGGTTCGGTTTATCACGGCAGATAGCGAAGGGCGACGACATCGGAATAGGAAAGTTCTTTCACCGAGGGATCGGCGACCCGCAGCATTTCAAGCGCGGTCTTGAAACCCGCCTCTTGCGCGCGCCCGTCGTGAGAAAGGCTGCGCGCAGCGGCATCGTGAGCAACGCTCACCACGAGATCGGGCGACAGGGTCGGGAAGCGCTCGTGGACGGCGGCTTCCGCGGCTTTCGGATCGGTTTGTATGAGTCGTTCGGCCTTGACGACCGCGCGCGCCACGGCGCGGGCCGTCGCATCGTTGGATTTCAACCAGCTTCCGACCGCGACCAGGTCGAGCGCCATATAGTCGAGGTCGCGAAAATCGGCGACGAACTTGTATTTTCCGGTGGCCATATAGGCCTGAACGTCGGGAGTGGTGAACATGCCGGCCATGACGGATCCACGCTCGATCGCGGCACGCATCGATGCGCCGGTGCCGGCGGCGAGGATCTCATAATCGCTATCCGGGTTGAAGCCGAGTTTGCGGATCATGAAACGCAGTGTGTTGTCGGTCAGGCTTCCAGGCGAGGTGATGCCGACGGCCTTGCCGCGCAGGCTCGCGAGGTCGCTGGCAGACGAGCCGCTCGGCGCCAGCAGCGAATACGGATGTTTGTCGAGCAACGCCACCAACACCGCGCCGCCGAGACCGCGGCTCGCCAGCCGCATGGCGTGGTCGCCGGCGCAGATGCAGAGATCGATGCCGCCGCCGGCCAAGGCCTGTACCGCGGGACCGCCGCCGTCGAAATCGACGATTTCGGCATTGATGCCCTCGGCCTCGAACAGCTTTTGCTGAATTGCGACGACGACCGGGATAGAGGCGATCGAAACCTGAGCGGATCCGATCCGAAGCGCGGTCGCCGCCTGCGCGCCTTCCGTGCCCGGAGGCAGCATGCCGAGGAAACCAAGCACGAGCGCGGCCAAACGAATTCGCAATTGCGCCGTCCGATTCATGCGTACTCCTGTCTCAATTCGGTAGCTTGGCCGCAAACGGCGAGTTGCGAAGACAGAGACAGCCTTTCGGGTCCTGCCAAAGCCGTTCCTTCTCGTGCAAAAGGCCGATCGCACGGGCGACCGCGTTGAACTCGTATGCCGAAAAGCGCTTCGCGACATCGGTGAAGTAGAGCGGCGTCTTTTCCAGCACAGTCGCAATTTCCTCGGCTAGTTTGGCGGTGACGTCCGGCGATGCTTTCTCTGCCTCTCCGTCGGCTTTGCCGCCGAGGTAATCGGCGATTTTGGCGGTGTCGGCGTAAGCGTAGGTGATGCGCTCGTAGCGCTCTTTCGGGATTCCTTCCGAGATCGTCGCGTCGATGCCGACTTTGGCGGTCGTCGGCACCACGCCGTGCGGCGTCGGCTGTAGCGACGGATCAAGCGGCTTGCCGCGGGCGTTGCTCACGATCAAAATATCGCGGTCGCCCTGCACACGTGTGGCGATGGCCCATTCGACCTCGACCGGGTTGAACACGTCGATATCGTCGTCGACGACGACGACATGCTTGATGTCCATGACCGAGAGCGCCGCGAGCAACGCGTTCTTGCCGTCGCCGGGCTGTTTCCTGATCGAGATCACCGCGTGCCAGAAGGTCACGCCGCCCATCGTCATATTGATGTCCTTGACGACGACGCCCGCGGTCCGCAACGCCTGGCGGATCGCGGCGTAACGCGTCGGCGCCATCAGCCAGGTGTTCTCCCAGGGCATATGCAGCGCATAATAGACGGCGTCGCGGCGCATCGAGACCGACGTGATGCGCACGATCGGATTCCAGTGCAGACCGCCCATCAGCCAGGTGAACTCTCCGAAGCGGCCCTCGGGATGGGTCCATCCCGTCGGCAGCACCTCGCCCTCCAGGACGATTTCAGCGTCGGCGATATAGGGCACGTCAACCGTATCGCCGGCAGCGAGCTTGACGGCCTGGCCGCGAATGCCGCCGGCAATCGCCATCTCATCCGTTCCAAGAGGAGCCTTGAAGCCGGCGCCAAGCAGCTCGATCGGGTGTGTGCCGATGCTGATCGAGATCGGCAGCGGGCGCTTTGCCTCGTAGGCGCGTTGCACGAACAGCCGCATGTTGTTTGGCGTCACGATATCGATCCCGGTCAGGTTCTTCTCCTTGACCATGAAGCGGTAGATGCCGGTATTGATCCCGAATTCGGGATCGCGGGCGATGACGACGCCAGCGGTGATCATCGGGCCGCCGTCATAGATCGACGACATCGGGATCGGCAACTTGTAGAGATCGACATCATCGCCCTTCATCACTACTTCACGCGCGGGTGATGTTGCGACCCGCTCTGGCGGAATGGGCTTGGCGATGCCGTTCTTGAGCCTTTCCTCGATAGCTAGATATTCACCGGCTCCCATCGCCATCATCATCCGCTCCTGCGAGCGGATGATGCCGGAGACGACCGGAATGTCGTACCCGATAACCTTTTGGAAGAAGATCGCCTTGTCCGATTGATCGACCAAGGTCGCGATATGACGGATATCGATCGGCTGATGGAAGTCGATCAATTCGCCGGCCTGACGCAGGCGATCGAGGAAGCTGCGAAAGGTATCGTCCATCGGTTCTAACTCCGTATTCCAGCGCCGCGACTGCCGTCGGCAGTGTCCGGCGCCGCTCGCTGCTGTAATCGTTCGGTCGCCATGTCGTGCAACGTCTTGCGATCGAGCTTGTTGGTCGAAGCCAAAGGGAGGCTATCGACAAACCAGATCGACCTCGGATGCTGGTAGGCGGCCGCGTTCGCCAGCGAAAAGGCTTTCAGTTGAGCCTCGTCGAGATCGCTTCCCTCGCGCTTCACCACGAACGCCACCGGTTTGGTGCCCTTGATATCGTCATCGACCGGTACGACGCAGGCCTGGATGACGTCCGGATGACTCTCCAGCATCTTCTCGACCTCGCCGGGAAAGATGTTCTCGCCGCCGCTGACGAACATATCGTCGGTCCGTCCGACGAAAAAATAGAAGCCATTTTCATCGCGCCGAAATACATCGCCGGTAACATAAAATCCGTCCGAGGTGATGGGCGAAGCGACGTCGGGGCGGTTGTGGTAGCCGTTCATGATCGCCGGGCTCTTCATTTCGAGCACGCCGGTGTCCGAAGACTCGCCGGCGTCTTCGATCAGGCGAACCTGCACTTTCGGATGGGGGTAGCCGACGGACATGTCCGGTTGCGCCAGGTGTCGCGGGTGCGGTCCGAAAACGACCGGGCCGCCTTCGGTCGTGCCATAGGCATTGGTCACAGCAGCCTTTGGGAGGGCCTGGTGGATCGCGTTCATCAGGCTCTGGCTGACCGGCGCCGATCCCATCCGCAAATATTCCACGCTGGAGAGGTCGGTCGCTGCAAACCGTTCCTTGTCGTTGAGCATCATGGCGATCATCGGGGGGACCGCCGTAAGCCAGCTGCAGCGATAGGTTTCAATCGCCTTGAGATAAAGTTGGGTCGTGAATTGCGGAAGCAAGATCACCGTCGCTTGGGACGCATGGGCCAATTGGCTCATCGCAAGCGCGTTCATGTGATAGAGCGGCGCGGCGACGAGGAAACGGTGGCGACTCATGTCCTGCGCGGCCATGCGCTGCTCGACTACCCAGATGTGGCTCTGGTGCGAGAGCACCACGCCCTTCGGTCGTCCCGTCGAACCGGACGTATAGAGAAACATCGCCGGCTCTCGGTCGGCAGGAGCGACTGGCGTAAACGGTCCAGGTTTCTTGAAGCTTGCGAAGTCGGTCTCACCGCTGCCGCTGTCGAAACAGATACGCGGCAAGTCTTTTGGTGCACTGGCAAGGCGGGCCGCGTCACAAAACAGGAGCTTGGCGCCGGAGTCGCGGACGATGTAATCGATCGTGGCAGGCGGGAATTTGAAGTTGACCGGCACGGCGACGAAGCCGGCACGCATGATGCCGTGCATGGTCGTGAGAAATCCGAAACGGTTGGCTGAAAGAACCGCGACGCGGTCACCGCGCGCCAAGCCGCGTGCGGTAAGTGCTCGTGCTACGGCGTCGGCCTGCGTCTCAAAATCGCGATAGCTGAAGCGACGTTCGTGACCCGTACCGAGATCGATGATTGCGATCTTGTCGAGATCGCCGTCCTTTGACGTGAGGGCTCCCAGATTGGAAAAGGCAGGCGTCCCAGACACTACGGCGTTCCCGTCAGGCCGGCGGCGCGGTCAGGTATGTCCCGCGGCCGCTCGCCAGCAGCCGGCCGTCCTTGTCGAAGACCTTGGCCTCCGCCACCGAGAACTGCTTTCCGAAATGAACGATCTCGCCGCGGATCGTCAGCACACCCGGCATGGCGGCACGGTGATAGTCGACGCGCAAATCCACAGTCGGAACTCCACGGCCGGTTTTCGAGACCATCGCCCAATCCGCGGTGAGGTCGACGAGCGCCGCCAGAATGCCGCCATGGGTGTAGCCGCGGTCGGGATTGACGACCCATTCCTCGCGCCAGGTCGCGGTCAATTCGATCGTGCCTTCGTCGACCGCCATCACTTTCAGGCCGAGCCATTGATGGTACGGTCCGCGGGATATCAGTTTCTGGACGTCTTCGACGCTTGGGATTTCACTCATCGCACAAACCTTTTTGTCTTCGCTCGCCGCACGTCACGGTACGACCACGACCTTGCCGATAACCTCGCGATCCCTGATCAGGCGCAAACCTTCGGCCGCCTTTTCGAGCGGCAGCACTGCGTCGATCACGGGTGAGATTTTCTTCTCGGCGATCATCTTCATCAGATCGATCAGGTTTTCCTCATAGAAGCTGTTGGAACCGATCACCTTCAGTTCAAAGCTCCAGATATAGCGCAGGTCTTCCTTCGGATCGTGTCCGGCGGTTGCGCCGCATACCAGAAGGCTGCCGCCGCGCTTGAGACAGCGCAGCGACGGCACCCAGGTATCGCCACCGGTGAAATTGATCACGACGTCGACGCCGCCCTCATGGGTGCGGCGCTGCGGTTTTCCGTACTTCTCGATCGCCCATTTCGAGAAATCGACTTCCTTGTAGTTGATTACCTCGTCGGCACCCATCGCCTTGAGCTTTTCAAGCTTCTCGGCGCTGCTTGCACACGCAATGACTTCGGCGCCGAGTAGCTTGCCCAGGATGACACAGCCGGTGCCGACGCCGCCGCTCGCGCCTAGGATCAATACGCGATCGCCCTTCTTGACCGTGTTGTGGGTGATGAGCATGCGATGGGCGGTGCCATAGGCGACCGGCAGCGATGCGGCTTCTTCAAAGGAGACGCCGTCCGGCATCGCGATCAGCTGGTCCGCATCGACGAGGCAATATTCGGCCATGCCGCCATCGAGCATCTCGCCCATCAGGCCCTTTTTCTTGTTCAGCGGATTGACAAGCACGCGGCTCCCGACCTTCCAACCCGAGACAGCTTCGCCGATCTCGGTAATTTCGCCGGCCATATCGAGGCCGATCACCACCGGCAGCGGAACTTTGATGCCGGGCATGCCCTTTACGGTGAAAACGTCGTGGTAATTGAACGACGAGGCGCGGACGCGGATCACGACGCTTCCAGGCTTTGCCTTCGGCTTCGGGTGATCTGTCGCCAGCTCCAGGTTTTCCAATCCGCCGTGCTGGCGCAGAAGCAGCGCCTTCATCGTCTCTGACATTTCATTATCCCGTTCGATCGGCCCTGGCGTGCGGTTAGCGCAGGAGCTTTAATGGCGCGGGCAGTTTGCTGAGGGGCGACGCAAGATCAAGCGCCAATCCTCGCAACCCACCCATTCGCGGACGGATTTCGCATTTTGCAAGGGGAGCGTGCAATAGCTTTCCGTCCGACCGGGGCGATCAGGAGGCATCTAGCGGTCCGATTCTAACATTTGCATCCCCGCGCAGCTGGCATTTTTTGCAAATGCTGGAATTCAAAGAGCCACCAGGGTGGCCGCTTCGACGATCGCGTCGATCGACGGCGAAAGGCGCGTGTCCAGCTTGATTCCGCGCTTGTCGGCAAAGAACGTAACGACGTCATCTAAGACTGCATGAAGCTGTTCCGGCGTTGCCGGGCTGAGCGCCGGCGGCCTCGCCGGCAGACATTCGGCGAGCAGCTGATTTTCGAGCCTCTCGGCCTCGAGTTCGAGCATCTTGATCCTGGAGCGGAATGGTTCGGTCTCTCCACTTGGCGCAGGTCGCGGTCCTGTCTTCAATTCGGTGCGGATGGTCCGCAGTTTTTTGACGATCTGTTCCCGCCATGGACTGCAAGCCTCGTCCAGCGCGCCGATCTCATCGGCTGTCAAAAATGTGCGACGCTTGACGGCGGCGAAGGTCGCTATCATCAGCAGCATCACATCGACGCCAACCTCGTTCTGCAAAGTGAGGCAGGCGTCCGCGACGCCGGGTCTTGCGTAAATGGCAAGGGCGAAAGCCCAACTCGCCGCATCGAGTTCCGATTTGGGGGCGCTCATTCAGTATTCTTGATCGAATTCAACCCGCCCCAGCGGCTGACGACGGTGTTCTCGATATCGAAGAGGTCGAGCACCCGTCCCAGCGTGTGATCGACCATTTGCTCGAGGGTCGCTGGCCGCGCGTAAAATGCCGGCACGGGCGGGTAGACGATTGCGCCGATCTCGGTCGCCGCGGTCATCGCGCGTAAATGGCCAAGATGGAGCGGCGCCTCGCGAACGATCAGCACCAGGCGACGCCGTTCTTTCAGCACGACGTCGGCTGCGCGCGTCACCAGCGAGGAAGTCGCGCCCGACGTGATTTCGGCGAGGCTTCGCATCGAGCACGGTGCGATCACCATGCCCATGGTTCGGAACGATCCGCTGGCGATCGAGGCGCCGATATTGTCGACCTGGTGCACGACGCTTGCGAGTGCCGAGACCTCGGCGAGGCCGATATCCATTTCCTGGGTCAGCGTGATCTTGGCCGAGCGGCTCATCACAAGATGAGTCTCGATATCGGTCGCCTGCAACAGCCGCAGCAACCGGACGCCATAGATCGCGCCGGAAGCACCGGTGATGCCAACGATCAGTCGTCTCGGATGTGAGCTCATTGAAAGCCGTACCAGCTTTAGAACAGGTGGAGCGCTATTCCCCTTGGAAATAGCACAGAGTCAGAGCTGCGTTAAGTTAACGGGAAACTCTGGCCTCTTTCAGAGATGTATCCCCTGGGATAGCTTGAGGCCATGACACTTCCACGTCGTCGTTTTCTGCGTCTCGCCGCCGGTATCGCGGCTTTGCCGGCCCTCCCGGGATTGGCGAGGGCGCAATCATCCTATCCGACCCGGACGGTTCGGGTGATCGTGCCGTATTCGCCGGGCGGTCCTACCGACGTGTGTGCGCGGCTGGTCGCGCAAAAGCTCTCCGATCGCCTGGGAAAACAGTTCTATGTCGAGGATATCGTCGGCGCTGGCGGCAACATCGGCACCGGCCAGGCGGCGCGGACCGCGCCGGATGGCTATACGATCCTCATTACGGTTAACAGCTACGTTATCAATCCGACTCTGTATGAGAAAGTTCCCTACGACGCGTTGAAGGATTTTGAGGCGGTCACCCAGATCGCCATCTTCCAGTCGGCGATGTTCGTCCATCCGTCGGTGCCGGCTCGCACGGTTGCCGAGCTCGTCGCGCTCATCAAAGCGAACCCGGGCAAATACAGTTTTGCTTCCCCAGGGTTTGGTACGCCGTCGCACCTTCTCGGTGAGCAGTTCCGTGTCGCAGCCAATATCGATCTCGTTCATGTACCCTTTGGCGGCAGCGGCGCCGTCGCCGCCACGGTGCTGGCAGGCAACCCGTCGATCGGCTTTGCGGCATTGTCGGCGGCCGTGCCGTTCATTCAGGACGGCAAACTGCGGGCGCTGGCGGTGATGAGCAAGCACCGCTCGCAGGCGATGCCTGACCTCCCCACCATTGCAGAGGCCGGTTACCCCGATCTCGACGGGGATGCCTGGGTCGGCGTTCTGGTTCCGGCAGGAACGCCGAAAGACGTTTCCGCACGGCTGCACCAGGAGATTATCAAGATCCTCGATGAGCCGGACACCAGGGAGCGGCTGGCCGCGCTCGGCCTCGAGCCGGTCGGCGACAGTCCGGAGCAGTTCTCTGCTCAGTTGAAAGTCGAGATGGAGAAATGGACCAAGATCATTCGCGCCGCGAAGATCAAGGTAGAGTGAGACGCGCGGCCAAGACCGCGCGCTACGAGTTCCCTCAGAGGGCCTTGGCCGCTTCGGCCGCGCGGCCGTCAAGTTGCGGGACAGCAATACCGGGATCGACCGGCCGCAAGTCGGCCCGCATGTACTGGTTGGAATTGCCGTTGAACAGCGTGCCGATCACGCCGCGATCGAGATCGCTGGTGCCGAACAGCGCATCGCAAATCGGAAAGGTCAGATTGAAATTGCGCGTCTGCATGAAACCGAGCACGTGATGAACGGTGTGCATGCGGCGGACAGTATTGATCAGGGGAATGTACTTCAAATACGGATGGCGCTCATCGTCCAGATGCGAGAGCGTGTGCAGGCCTTCATACATCAGATAATAGGCTGCCATCGTGAACACCGCGATGTAGGCGGCATTCGCCGAGATCAAGACACCGAGCAGGAGAGCCGGCGGCAATGCCGCCAGCACAAAACCAAGCGGCGCAAACGGAGGGAACAGCAACGCGCGCCATTCCTTGTGGCCACGATAGGTAAGGTCGTGATGGGTGAAGAACTGGTGATGCACCGTGCAGTGGCGCTTGTAGATCATCTCAAGCCCCTTTACCGGACGGTGGAGAATGTAGCGATGCGCGGCCCATTCGATCCAGTTGCCGAACAGTGCGATCGGGATCACCAGAAGCCATAGCCAGCCCGCATCATGGATCCGGTTCCAGCAGAACCACATCGAGACGCCGGTCACGAGTAGCGTGAAGCCGAGATGCAGGGCGCCGTGATACCATGGGGGCGTTTCGGCAATGAACTTGTCGCGGAACTGGCGCTGGCGCTGTTGTTCGCGGTGATCGCGGGCCGTGTCCTGGAATGCCACGTCCATGGCTCTCTCCCTTGTGTCCCGTCATTCGACGGCGTCTGGTCAACAGCATAGTCCGGGAAAGGCCTCCTGCGCTTTGCTGCGGCGCGCAGGATTTATCATTTCGGATGATTTTTTGCTCCTCGATGCATACCGGTCACCGGTAATCCGCGCTATCTTGAGCCTATGGATTGTTAGACGAACGGGTGTGAGCGGAGCAGGTTCGGAGAACCAAAAGTTGTGACCAAGGCCTTGAGCATCTTGCGCGGCCGTTTTGGACGCGTCGCCCTTCTCGACATGGACACCTCGCTGGTGGACCATGCGCATCCGCATTTTCATCTGATCTTCAAGGCGAGCGGTCCCGATCAGAATTTCGTTGTTGAAGGCGAACGGGTGCCTTTGCGCAACGATATGCTGGTTGCCGTCAATTCCTGGCAGCAGCACGCCTACGTGCACCGGGGGAGTGAGGAGCGCACGCTGTTTCTCGCGCTCTATATCGAGCCCAGATGGCTGGCGCAGGCCGACCGGGGCTTCGCCGGTTGCGCCGCCTCCGGCTTTTTCCGGCAAGCCGGCATCCCGATCACCAACGAAATCGAACAGCTTCGCACCGATCTGGTGCAGCGTATGGCCGATCCGTGCGATGCCCATGACGATCTGCCGGAGCAGATCCTGAAACTTTGCCTGACCGTTTCGCATGGGTTTTCGGCCTGGCGCGAGCAGGGTGCAAGCGCGGCGGCCCATGGCGCCGTCAGGGATTATCGCGTCAGCCGGGCGCTGCACCATATGCGTGACCACGCAGACGAGGCGGTCGATCTCGACGATGTTGCGCGCGCAGCCGGACTTTCCCGTCCGCATTTCAATCATCTGTTCCGCCATTGCACCGGCGTGAGCCCGCGGCTCTATGCCAATGCGCTTCGCGTGGAATCCGCGGTCGGCCGCCTGCGATTGCAGACCAACGAGATCGGCGGCATTTCCGAAGACCTCGGCTTCAGCGCGCAAAGCAATTTTACCCGATTTTTTCAACAGCACACCGGGACTTCGCCGAACCAGTATCGGCGGGTGATGGCCGATCTCGGCTGACCGATGCGACGGAGCTAGTGCGGCGAATTTGAAGTTCCTATCAGTGTCGCGGCAGGTTCGTGATAGGACTTCAAATTCAAAGCCGCACTACAAATCAAATAAGTTGCCAGAGCTCCTTTGATTCTGAAGTTCGCATCAGAGGTTGCCGCGACATCATGCGAATTTCGGAATCGGAGCTCTAGTCATGGAAGCAAGGCGTAGCAACACCGATGCGGTGGATCAGGTCGCGCATCCCGATTTGCGCGACTGGCTGCAACAGCTTGCCACTGCCGACCGTCTGGCGGTCGCCAACAAGGGCGTCTCGCTGATCGACGAACTGGCTGCGGTCGCCAAGACACTCGAAAACGAACGCGCGGTGCTGTTTCCAGAACCGGACCAACACGCGATTCCGGTAGTCGCCAATCTGTTCGCCGACCGAACCTGGATAGCGGATGCGGTCGGCGTACCGGTCGACAGGCTGCTTCCGGCATTTCAGGACGCCGTGCGTCATCCGCTGCCGTGGGTAGAGGTCAAGACGGCCCCCGCGCAGGAAGTCGTGCACGAGCAGGTCGATCTTCTCAAGCAGTTGCCGATTCCGAAGCACAACGAACTCGACAGCGGGCCCTACATCACGGCCGCGCTGCTGATTGCGCGCAATCCAAAGACGGGAATCCAGAACGTATCGATTCACCGCTGTCAGGTGAGCGGGCCGGATCGTATCGGCGTCTTGTTGCTGCCCCGGCACACGCTGCATTATTTCCGGATGGCCGAGGAGGCCGGCGAGGGCCTCGAGGTCGCGCTTGTCATCGGGGTGCATCCGGCCTGCATTCTGGCTTCACAAGCGATCGCGGCACTCGACAGCGACGAAATGGAAATCGCGGGCGCATTGCTCAAGCGGCCGATCGAAATGGTCAAATGCCGCACTAATCGCGTGCGGGTGCCGGCGCATGCAGAAATCGTGATCGAGGGCCGTATCCTGCCAAGGGTTCGCGAGCCGGAAGGGCCGTTCGGCGAATTCCCGCAATATTATGGGACGCGTGCCGACCGCGAGGTGATCAAGGTCGATACGATCACCCATCGCAAGAATGCGATTTTTCACACCATCGTCGGTGGCGGCGTCGAGCATCTTCTGTTGGGCGCTATTCCCCGCGAAGCGACGCTGCTCGATCACTTGCAGCGAAGTTTCCCTTCAGTACGCGATGTCCGTCTCACCCGCGGCGGCACCTGCCGCTACCATCTGGCGGTCAAGGTCGACAAGAAAAGCCAGGGCGAGCCGAAGAACATCATCATGGGCGCCTTCGGCGGCCACTACGATATCAAGCAGGTCGTCGTGGTCGATATGGACGTGAATATCGACGACCAAACCGAAATCGAATGGGCGGTTGCGACCCGCTTCCAGGCCGATCGCGACCTTGTCGTCGTTTCGGGCGCGCAGGGATCGAAGCTCGATCCGTCGTCCGATAACGGCATCAGCGCCAAGATGGGGCTCGACGCCACCAAGCCTCTCACGGCCGATGCGATGGAGTACAAGCGTATTCACGTCAAGGACGTCGAGAAGGTCGATCTCGGCAAGGCGTTGCAGAGCGACCCGAAAGCCGCTTTTGCGCGGATTGTCGCAGGTTGACGGCAACGGCCGACAGTCATCATATAATCCAGACGTAACAGCGCGCGGGCCGCGTTTTCAGGAATTGGTTTGATGTCGACAGCGCTACGGATTGCGCATGGAGCCTTCGGGCGGGTTGCGCTCCTCGATATGGACTGGTCGCTGGTGCGGCATGCCCATCCGCATTGCCACGTGCTGTTGAAGGTCGAGGGCGGAGATACCCAATTCGTCGTCGGCGACACGGTTTATCCGCTGACCGATCGGGCCGCGGTTCTGGTCAATGGTTGGCAGCCGCATTCCTATGTTCATGATGCGGAACGGCCTCGCACCGTCATCCTTGCACTCTATATCGAGCCGGAATGGTTAAGGGCTTTTCGGCCGGGTTGGGCTGCCAGCGGCGCGCCCGGCTTCTTCAACCATCCGTCCGGCGAGGTTTCCCCGCACATCCGCGAACTCGCGATGAATCTGGCCGCCGACATGATGGCGCGGCCGGAAGCGCGGCAAACTCATGAGGCGCTGCTCTCGGATTTGATGATCGCGGTGATCGAGCGTTTCACGCCTTGGCGAAGTTTTCCGGCCTCAATCCGGGAAATGAGCGCGCGCGCCGGTGACTGGCGTATTCGAAAAGCGACAGCGTCCATGCGGTCCGAAACCGGACGCGACGCCGGCCTCGAATCCATTGCCAGGGAGGTCGGGCTCTCTCGCGCGCATTTCTTCCGGCTTTTCGAGGCGTCGGTGGGCGTGCCGCCCAAG
Source organism: uncultured Alphaproteobacteria bacterium (assembly GCA_963824305.1). GTDB lineage: Bacteria > Pseudomonadota > Alphaproteobacteria > Rhizobiales > Xanthobacteraceae > Bradyrhizobium. Next base: position 463,266 of record CAWGOW010000005.1, on the reverse strand, counting down.
GTCTATCTCAACGTGGTGCGAATGGAGAGGGCGGTCGAGGCGGTGCTCAATCAGTCGGCGAGCGTTTCCGACATCAGCAGCCGACTTGGATTTGCCGAGCCCGCGCATTTCACCCGCTTTTTCCGTAATCACAGCGGTGTCTCGCCACGCGAGTTCCGAAGCGTTTCACGTCTCGCCAGTTGAGTGAGAGGCGAATGTTAAAATCGGCAGCGTTGGTGCTGCGCTGCACGCGCCACGCGAAATGAGACGGAATGGTAAGTTTCGGGACCACCCGATATTGCGGGTCCGGAGTACCGCTGAATAGCTTTTCCTGAAACATTGATCTCGCGCGGAGAAGCGTTTTCGGATGGCGGAAGCCACCAGCTCAGTTACGGCCCGTACCGGGTCCGGCCCGCCTTGGGTCGGCCAGTCAATTGCGCGCGTCGAGGACTCCTCGCTTCTCACCGGCCGCGGTCGCTTCATGGACGATATCGGCGTCCATCCGGGCACGCTGCATGCGGCGTTCCTGCGTTCCCCGCACGCGCATGCTGATATCGTCTCTATTGATGTGTCGCAGGCCATGGAGGCGAACGGTGTTGTTGCCGTGCTCCATGGCGAAGACATCAAAGCGCTGACCTCGAGCCTTGTTGTGGGCGTCAAAGCGCCGGTCGAATGCTGGCCGATGGCGGTTGGCCGCGTGCGCTATGTCGGCGAGCCCGTGGCGATGGTCGTGGCGACGGATCGTTATCGCGCCGAAGACGGGGTCGATCTTATCGATGCGCGCTATGAGGTGCGGCCGGCTGTCATCGATCCCCGCGCAGCATTGCGGACGGAAGCGCCGGTGCTCCACGACGGCTTTGGCGGGAATGTCGCCAGCGATCGCTCGTTCCGCTACGGCGATCCGGAAGGCGCTTTCGCGTCGGCGCCGCATCGAATCAGCATCGATGTCAGCTATCCGCGCAATTCCTGCACGCCGATCGAAACCTATGGGGTCGTGGCCGACTACGATTCCGGCGAAGACGCTTACGATGTTCTCGCCAATTTCCAGGGTCCTTTCAGTATTCACGCGGTACTGTCGCGCGCCTTGAAGGTTCCCGGTAATCGTCTGCGCTTGCGCACGCCACCGGATTCCGGTGGAAGCTTTGGCGTCAAACAGGGCGTATTTCCCTACATCGTCCTGATCGCAGCTGCTGCGCGCGCAAGCGGACGCCCGGTGAAATGGATCGAGGATCGGCTCGAACATCTTACGGCTTCGGTTTCCGCAACCAACCGCGCGATTTCGCTGGCCGCTGCGGTTGCCGATGACGGCCGCATTCTCGCGCTCGATTGGGACCAGGTCGAAGATTGCGGCGCGCATCTGCGCGCGCCTGAGCCTGCCACGCTCTACCGAATGCATGGCAACCTTACTGGCGCCTATGACATCCGCCATATGAAAGTACGGAACCGCGTCGTCGTTACCAACAAGACGCCGACGGGATTAAATCGCGGCTTTGGCGGTCCGCAGGTCTATTTCGCGCTTGAGCGCCTGGTTCAGCGCATCGCACTTGAGCTCAATCTCGATCCGCTCGATGTGATTACGCGCAATCTCGTCCCCGCGGATGCATTTCCTTACAGAACGTCAAGCGGCGCGTTGCTTGATTCCGGCAATTACCAGGAAGCGGTGCTGCGGGCAGTGCAAGAAGGCAAACTCGCCGAACTGAAATCGCGGCGAGACGCGGCGCGCGCGGAAGGGCGTCTTTACGGCATCGGCTACACGGCGGTGGTCGAGCCCAGTGTCTCCAATATGGGCTACATCACGACCGTGCTGACGCCGGCCGAGCGACGCAAGGCGGGGCCGAAGAACGGCGCGCAGGCGACCGCAACGATTGCGATCGATCCGGTCGGCAGCGTGACGGTTCATGTCGCCTCGGTGCCGCAGGGGCAGGGCCATCGCACCGTTCTGTCGCAGGTCGTCGCCGACGTGTTCGGACTCAAGCCGTCCGATATCCGGGTCAATACTGAAATTGATACCGCGAAAGATGCCTGGTCGATCGCATCTGGAAATTATGCCAGCCGGTTCGCGCCAGCGGTCGCCGGCACCGCCAAGCTTGCCGCCGAGCGCATTGCCGGGCGGTTGCGGCGCATCGCTGCCAGCCAATTGAATACCGAGGCCGACGATATTGCGTTCGTCAATGGCAATGTCGGATCGAAGCGTAACCCGGACAACAAGATTTCATTCTCGCGCGTCGCGGCGCTGAGTCATTGGTCACCGGCTGCATTGCCAGATGGGGTAGGGCAGACCATTCGCGAAACCGTGTTCTGGACGCCGCCGGAACTCACCGCACCCGACGAGGATGACCATATCAACTCCTCGCTGTGCCACGGCTTTATTTTCGACTTCTGCGGTGTGGAGGTCGATCGCACGACGCTGGAAACGCGGATCGATCGCTACATCACCATGCATGACTGCGGGACCATTTTGCATCCAGCCATGGTCGACGGGCAGGTGCGCGGGGGCTTCGCGCAAGCGGTCGGCGCCGCGCTCTATGAAGAATACGCCTATGCAGAAGACGGCAGTTTTTTGACGGGAACACTCGCCGACTATCTGCTGCCGACCGTGGCGGAAGTTCCGGCCCCGATCATCCTGCACATGGAAACGCCGTCGCCGTTCACACCGCTCGGATCGAAAGGTGTCGGCGAAGGCAATTGCATGTCGACACCTGTCTGCATCGCAAATGCGGTAACGGATGCGATCGGCGCCAGAGATCTCGTGCTGCCGCTGGTGCCTGCAAAGCTGGCGGAAGCCGTCCGCGGCGCCGAGCCAGCGGCGCCGGCGCGGCCGGCCTCGCAAGCCGCGGAAAAGCGCGGAGGCGATCGCAAGTTGCGCGGCGAGGGCGAAGCCGTCGTCAAGGCCAGCGCGCAGCAGGTCTGGGACATGCTGCTCGATCCCAACACACTCGCTTCAGTGATCCCCGGCTGTCATGGCGTCGAGAAAATTTCCAATACCCATTTCCGCGCTGATGTGACCCTTGGTATTGGCCCGGTGAAGGGGCGCTACCGGGCCGAAGTGAAACTCTCCGAGCTTGATCCGCCGAAGGCCGTGACGCTCTCAGGCCATGCCGAAGGTGGGCTCGGCTTTGGCAATGGCGAGGGCCGCATTACCCTTCGGCCCACGCCGAATGGCGGCACCGTCATCCACTACACGTACGAGGCCGGCATCGGTGGCAAAGTCGCCAGCATCGGCGGTCGGCTTCTGGACGGCGCAGCAAAAGTCGTCATTGGGCAGTTCTTTGCGGCGTTGGCGCGCAAAGCCGGCGGCGGCGCTCTCGCCTCCGAGGGGTCTTCGCTGATCGGCAGGTTGCGGCAATGGTTCGGAGGGCAGCGATGAAGCCTGCGGCGTTCGACTATGTCCGCGCCGAACACCTCGATGAGGTGCTGGATGGACTCCGCCGCGAGGGTGGCGACGCGCGCATCATCGCCGGCGGTCAGTCTCTGATGCCGATGCTTAATATGCGCCTCGCCAGGCCGAAAACGCTGATCGACATCATGCGCCTGCCCGAACTCGCGCGCATCGAACACAAAGGCGGCATGGTTACGGTCGGGGCCGGAGTCCGCCAGGCGGCGCTGCTGGCATGGCCCGAACTTGGCCAAACCTTGCAGCTTGTGGCGCAAGCGCTGCCCTGGACCGGCCATGTCCAGACCCGGAGCCGGGGCACGGTGTGCGGATCGATCGCGCATGCGGACCCGAGCGCTGAATTGCCGCTGGTGTTGTGTGCGCTCGACGGCGAAGTGCATCTGCGAAGCGTCAAGAAACGGCGGCGCGTTCCCGCCAGGGAATTCTTTGCCGGTATGATGGCGACGACACGCTCCGACGACGAATTGATCGAGGCAGTCTCGTTGCCGGTCAATCAAGGCCGCTGCTCCTTTCGTGAAGTGGCGCGACGCCACGGCGATTTTGCCATTGTCGCCTGTGCCGCGGTCGCGACAGAAAAGGGCGCTCGCCTCGCGGTGGGCGGTGTCGCCGATATGCCGGCGACGCGCGAGTTCCCACGGCTCGAATCGGATGCGCTCGATGACGCCTTGAACGCGTTCGCATACGAACTCGATGCCCGCGACGATGTTCACGCTTCGGCGCGGTATCGGCGCGACCTGGTGCGCCTGATCGGGGCCGAACTGGTGCGAGAGGTCTTGCAATGAGCCGCTTGCCCGCCGCCCGGCGACACACGGTTCAATTCACGCTCAATGGCAAGCCGTGCAGCGGTGAGGCCGAGCCTCGGATGTTGCTCACCGATTTTCTTCGCCATCAGATCGGCGCTACGGGCACTCACGTTGGATGTGAACATGGCGTCTGCGGCGCCTGTACCGTTGAGATTGACGGCAAGCTGGCGCGCGCCTGCCTCGCGCTGGCGGTGCAAACCGATAGCTGCGCGGTTCGGACCGTCGAAGGTCTCGCACCCGCACCGGGCCGTCTTGGCATCTTGCAAGCGGCGTTCAAGCGCAATCACGCGCTGCAATGCGGATTTTGTACAGCCGGAATCCTGATGTCGCTCGATCATTTCCTTCGGGAAAATCCAAGGCCGAGCGAAGCTGCGGTCCGCGACCTTCTGACCGGCCATCTGTGCCGCTGCACGGGTTACACTCCAATCATGCGGGCGGCCATGGAAGCCGCGGCGGAATTGGCAGGCGAGGTGAGCAGAGAGAAATCCGATGCTTGATTTGGGAACCAGCTTTGTCGGCAGCGTCGCGCGCGATCCGCACGCGCTCGCGATCGTGGATGACGGGGTCCGGCTGACTTATGCCGATTGGTATCGGCGTATCTCTTCGGTAGTCGCATCCTTTGACCGCATCGGGTTGAAAGCAGGCGATCACATCGTCACAACACTGCAGAATTGCGAGGCGGCCGCGACCCTGCATTGGGCCTGTCAGTTGGCCGGCATCGTGATCACGCCGATCAATTGGCGCGCCAAGGATGACGAGCTCGATTTTTGTATCGAAAATTCGGAAGCTCGTGCGGTCGTCTATCAGGACGTCTCCGCGCAAGCCGTCGCCAAATCGAAGCACGCGCAAAACTTGCCGCGCATCGCCGTCGGTTGTGAGGATGCGGGCGCAATTGCCTTTGCCCGCGTGGTCGCCGAATCAGCGGCGGATGCAACCCCACGAGTGGGTGCGGACGACTGGTCGATTATGCTTTATACGTCGGGAACGACATCGCGGCCCAAAGGTGTGCCGAGGCGGCATCGTGCCGAGCGGGCCGCCGGTATCGCTCATGTCGCACAAAATCTTTATCGGCGCGGCGAGCGCACGCTCGGCGTGATGCCTCTCTACCATACCATGGGTGTCCGATCGCTGATCGCGATGTCGGTGATTGGAGGCGCCTTTGTGTGCCTGCCGCGCTACGACACCAAAAAAGCGCTGGCATTAATCGCAGCGGAAAAGGTCACCAATCTCTATCTGGTGCCGACGCTGTACCATGACCTGGTTCACACCAGGGAATTTGCATCGGCCGACGTCTCGAGTGTGCGAAAGCTCGGCTTCGCAGGCGCGTCGATGACAGATGGCCTGTTGAAGAAGCTCAACGAGAGCTTCCACCCCGATCTGTTCGTCAATCACTACGGCAGTTCCGAAATCTATACATTCACGATCGACCAGAACGCGCCAGCCAAACCGGGCTCGGCGGGCAAGGCCGGCATCAATCAGGAAATCAGAGTCGTGAAGCTGAACGCTGCGTCGGCGACGGACCTGGCTGCGCCCGAAGAGGAGGGCGAGATCATCGCGCTTCTGGCAGGCGATGAATCCTTCGAGGGCTACTGGCGTCGTCCCGACGCCGACGCGAAGGCCCTGCGAGACGGATGGTATTTTACCGGCGATACCGGTTTCGTCGATCGCGACGGCGATCTTTTTGTTACTGGCCGCGTCGACGACATGATCATCACCGGCGGCGAAAATGTTTCGCCGGTCGAGATTGAAAGCTGTCTGTCGCTGCATCCAACCGTGCTGGAGGTCGCCGTCGTCGGTCTCGCCGATGAGAAGTGGGGCAAGGTCGTCACCGCCTTCGTCAAACGCAAGGCCCCGGTCAGCGAGACCGAGCTCGATCAGTTTTGCCGCGAGTCCGGGCTCGCCGACTTCAAGCGACCGCGACGTTTCGTGTTCGTCGATGCCTTGCCGAAATCTCCGGTCGGAAAGTTGCTCCGCCGCCTGCTGGTGACGGGCGATTACCAGACGGAGCATGCGCCGCCCTCAGGTGGAGTGGATTTGACATTCGCCGATCGTCCAGCCGCGAGTTCGTAAGCGAATGTCGAAATCCAAAACTCCACTTGCAATAATATTTAACTGTGGTCTCGCGATTCCAAACATTCGCACAAGTGCATGCCGAGAAGGGAATGCGAATGTTGGAATCGGACCACTAGTGCGGCCTGACTAACAAGAAAGGATTTTACCATGGCTTCCCCCTACACATTCACAGACCCGAGGCTCGGCAAGCTTGACGGTTTCCAGGTCGAGATCGACGAGGCGCGCGAGCGGGCCGACATCATCCTCAACCGGCCGCCACTCAACGTCGTCTCGATGCCGGAGCGCGATCAGCTTCGCCTGGTATTCGAGACGCTGGACGAAGACGCGCGTGTGCGCGTGATTGTCGTGCGCTCGATTGGCGAGCATTTTTCCAGCGGCGGCAATATCGGTGGCTTCATGGAAGCGACCCCCGAGAAGGTTTCCAAGCTTGCCTGGAATATCGCTTCGCCCTCCCGCTGCTCGAAGCCCGTGATCGTCGCCAACCGCGGTTACTGTTTCGGCGTCGGCTTCGAATTATCGCTGGCCTGTGACTTCCGCCTCGTCTCCGAGACCACGCTTTACGCGTTGCCGGAGCAGAAGCTCGGACAGATCCCGGGCTCGGGAGGTTCGGCGCGCTTGCAGAAGATGGTCGGGATCACCCGCACAAAGGACATTGTGATGCGTTCGAAGCGTATCACAGCGAAGCAGGCATTTGACTGGGGCATCGCCACCGAATGCGTTCCGGATGCGGAGCTTGAAAAAGCAACCGACAAGCTCGTTGACGAGCTTCGCACCTTCTCGCCATTGGCGCAGCGAACGGCCAAGAAATTGCTCAACGATACCGAGGATTCGACGCTGTCGATCGCAATCGAACTGGAGGGACATGGTTATAGCCGTCTGCGCCAGTCGGACGATTTCAAGGAGGGGGTCGAGGCGTTCAACGCCAAGCGGCCGCCGAAATTCATCGGAAGCTGAATTAGATTGTAATTTTCGGGGACAAATTGGAGAGATCAATGTCGATTGCTGATCCAAAGAGTATCGAGGTGTCGCTGCCGGTCGACGCGCGGCAAAAGCGAAATGCGCTTGTCGCGTCCGTTCTCGGTTGGTCGCTGGACCTGTTTGACCTGTTCATTCTGCTCTATGTCGCGCCCGTCATCGGGGCGTTGTTCTTCCCGTCGACTGTTCCGACTTTGTCGCTTGCAGCGGTTTACGCCTCGTTTGCCGTGACCTTGCTGATGCGCCCGTTTGGCTCCGCGATCTTCGGCCATTATGCCGACGTTCACGGCCGCAAGAACGCGATGTTCGTCGCCATCATTGGCGTCGGCTTTTCGACAGCCGCGTTCGGCTTGCTGCCGACGATCGCTCAGGCAGGCGCGCTGGCGCCGATTTTGTTCCTGATCCTGCGGTTGATTCAGGGCGTGTTTGTCGGTGGCGTCGTCGCCTCGACCCACACCATCGGTACCGAGTTCGGCGACGCCGGAGCGGCGAGGCGCCATGTCCGGGCTCATCGGCGGCGGCGGGGCCGGGCTCGGGGCGCTTCTCGCCTCGTTCATCTTCTTGATCACATCGTCGATCTTCCCGGGCGAGGCGTTCGCGGTGTGGGGATGGCGTTGCATGTTCTTCTCCGGCCTGCTGAGTTCGCTGCTCGGCTGGTTCATTTTCAACAGTCTCGAGGAGTCGCCCTTCTTCAAGGAAAAACAAAGGCAGAAGGCCGCCGGAGTAGCTACGGCAACGGAAGCTCCAGTCAAAGCACTGTTTTCAAGCCGCTGGCGCAATGTGCTGCTGCTCAACCTGCTGGTCACCTTTGGCGGTGGGGCCGGCTACTACATCACGTCCGGCTATCTGCCGTCGTTCCTCAAGGTCGTGAATAACGTCCCGAACAACGTCTCGTCACTCATCCTGATGGCGGCGAGCGTGGTAGCGATCGTATCGGCAATTGCGGTGGGCGGGCTCAGCGACGTCATCGGCCGCAAGAAGACGTTTCTTCTTGCTGGTGTCTGCATGATCGTCCTGTTGCCGCTCTGTTATCTCGGTATGGCGGCAACCAAAGATACTACCGCGATCACGCTTTATGCGCTGGCAATCGCCTTCCTTGGCAATGCCGGTTACGCGCCGATTCTGATTTTCCTCAACGAGCGATTCCCAACCGAGATCCGCGCCAGCGGCACGGGCCTATCATGGAATATCGGCTTTGCGCTAGGCGGCATGATGCCGACCTTCGTGTCACTGGCGGCCGGAACCCCTGCGCAGATCCCGATGTCGCTTTCGATCTTCGCGGTCGGAATCTTCGCGATCTACCTCGTTGGCGCATTCCTGGTTCCGGAAACCAAAGGCAATTTGCGCTGACGAGCAGACGTCGCGGCCGGCACTATGCGCCGGCCGCGTTAAGCGCGCCGGCGACAGTCATGATCGCAACGCCTCGCTTGGCGGCGGCATCGAGCGCATGTCGCAGCAACGACGGGTGCAGCCGAAAGGGCTGGGCTCTGCCGTCACATCGTGGCCGTAGAAAATCAGCCATCCGTTCGCATCGACAAGCGCATCATAGACGCGGTCGATGCCCTCCCCGTCGATATTCCGATTGATCAGTGGGGTAGAGCGCAAGTACTGAAGGTCTACTACGCCGCTATTGATACGCGGAATAATGCCGCGGGAAGATCGAAAGGTCTTTGCGAGCTGCCTTTTGCGCCATACCGATCCCAATCCGTAAGGATAGGCAAAATTTTCAATCTGTATCGAGGGCTCGAGGCCGATCAGATAGTTGCGATTTTGCGCGATCTCGGCGGCGAGGCGTGTTGCGCCGAGCTCGGTCGCAGGTTGATGTGAAAAGGTGTGGCAGCCGATCTCGTGGCCGCGCCGGTATAGTTCGACGATCCCATCCGCGCCGACGCCCTGCCAGTGTCCCGACCATTTGCCGACCTCTGCACCCGACACGTAAAACGTCGCTTTTGCATCGTACTGGTCGAGAATGGAGACCCCGTCGGTGGCCGCACTCTCCGGAAAATCGTCAAAGGTGAAGCTGACCATCGGCCGTTCGTTGCGCAGCCTAAACCGCGTGGTACTGAAGTATCGTGACAAGCGGTTGCTGACGCGTGCTTGCAATGGCAGCCGTTCGGGTTTCTCAGCCATCGCAGTCATCGATCAAAAACTTGCTTCTGGCGAGACGGCGCGCGCGTGTGCGGAAAGAAAGCCGATCCAGTTGCGGAACATGACGGTGGCGGCTGCGCCGGTTGCGATATCGTCCCGAAGCGTACGCTCGGGTATTTCCGCGTTCAGCGACGATCGGCGTTCGCTCTGTGCGCGCGCCGCAAAGGCCAGAAGCCGCTGTTCTGTTTCCGTGTCGAAATAGCGGGCGGGGACGCCCGGGTAGCGATCACGCTCGCCCGAGAGAAAGCGCGCTATGTCGCGAAGATACTCACGCTCCAGCGACAACGCCTCGTATTCGGGGTGTCCTTGGAAAAAGATGAATTGACTGCCGAAATCCTTGACGAAACTGTCGATGCCACCCTTCGGCGAAACCGAGAGCAGCTCATAGCCTTTCACCCGCAGCTCGTCGGTATGCAATTCGTTGAGGCGTGAATGGGCGATCTTGAACGGGGAGGGAAGGCCGGCCGTCAGCCAGTGCGATGATGTGCTGACGCAGTCGTAAATGCCGGAGCATTTGGTTTCGAGCCGCTTGCGATCGATGCCGTCGAGATATTGCACCGCGGCGTGGGCTGCGAGGCAAGACCAGATGGTCGATCGCGTGTTGTCTTTCGCCCAGTCGATGATGTCGGTGAGATCGCGCCAATATGGCTCGTCGTTCATGTTTTCGGTGTGAGGTTCGGCGCCGGTGACGATCAACCCGTCGATATGAAGCCGATCGATTTCGGCGATGTCGGTATAGTGCCCGCCGATGCGCCCTTTCACCGACTCCGAGCGGCTCACGGACGCTAACGAGAAGCAGTGGAAATCGATACGAACATCCCCGGCGGCTTGCCTTAGCAGGCGCATGAACTGACGTTCGGTCGCTTTCAGCGCGGTGTCCGGCATATTGTTGATGAGGCCGATCGTGAGGTCGGCGTCGGCATTTTTCGGGTGGCCGTATTTATCCTCTCGCCGCTGCTGCGTCGGTACGAGACCAGGGCTGACGATCAGTCGTCGCTTTTCCAACAGGACGGTCATGTCGTGCCTAGAGTTTTCCGATTCCGAAGTTCGCACGATGTCGTGGCAACCTCTGATGCGAACTTCGGAATCAAAGGAGCTCCAGCAACTATGGATTTTTAGTGCGGCCTTGAATTTGAAGTTCCTATGACGAAATTTGCCGCGATGCTGATAGGAACTTCAAATTCGTCGCACTGGTCAGTTCATTCTGCCGCTTCGAGCCGGTTGTGAGTTGAGCTAGCTTTCGCCAGCGCCTGGTCGATATCCGCGATAATGTCGTCGATGTGCTCGATGCCGATCGAAAGGCGGATGGTTTCCGGCAGGATGCCGGCCATGCGCTGTTGCTCGGGGGTCATCTGTCGGTGGGTCGTCGAGGCCGGGTGGCATGCAAGCGACTTTGCATCGCCAATATTCACCAGTCGCGTAATCAGCTTCAGCGAATCATAAAAGACCTTGCCCGCTTCCATTCCGTCCTTGATGCCAAAGGTGAACAGTGAAGACGCCCTGCCATCGAGATATTTCTCGACCAGCGGGTAATAGGGGCTGTCGGAAAAGCCCGCATAGTTGACCCACTCGACGCGCGGGTCGTTACGCAGGAATTCGGCGACCTTGCGGGCGTTCTCGACGTGCCGCTCGACGCGGAGCGCCACGGTCTCGATACCTTGCAGCAGCAGGAATGCGTTGAACGGTGACAACACCGCTCCCATGGTGCGCTGGTAGACGCTGCGCGCTCGCTCGATGTAGGCCTTCGCGCCGAACCGCTCGGCATAGACGAGGCCGTGATACGAGACATCCGGGTTGTTGAAGGCCGGGAAACGGTCGGCGTGGTCAGCCCAGCGAAACCGTCCGCTGTCGACGATGGCACCGCCGAGCGTCGTGCCGTGGCCGCCGAGAAACTTCGTCAGCGAGTGAATGGCGATATCGGCGCCGTGGTCGAACGGCCTGAGCAGGATCGGCGTCGCAACCGTGTTGTCGACCACCAAAGGCACGCCGTGGCGATGCGCAACCTTGGCCAAGGCTTCGATGTCGCAGACGTTGCCGGCTGGATTGCCGATCGTCTCGGCGAACACCGCTTTGGTGTTCTCGTCGATCAGCTTCTCGATCGCGTCCGCCTTGTCGCTTTCGGCAAAGCGGGTGGTGATGCCCTGACGTGGGAGAACATGGCCGAGAAGCGTGTGCGTGGTGCCGTAGAGCTGGGGCACCGAGACGATGTTACCGCCGCCGTCGGCGAGATTGACGATCGAAAAGTGCAACGCGGCCTGGCCGCTTGCAACCGCGAGTGCTCCGACACCGCCCTCAAGCTCTGCAACGCGCTTCTCGAGCACCGATGTCGTGGGGTTGGCAATCCGGCTGTAACGATAGCCCTCGGCCTCGAGGTTGAAGAGAGCGGCGCCGTGATCGGCGCTGTCGAACGCGTAGGACACTGTCTGATAGATCGGGACGGCGACCGACTTGGTGGCCAGGTCTGGTTCGTAGCCGGCGTGAATGGCGATTGTCTCGCTGCGCATCGGTCCACCTTCTACGTTCTTCGCGTAACGCACTTCAGCGTGCTTTTTGCCTGGTTCTTTGCTAGACCGCGCGCGTCAAGCCTTCAACAATTCGCGGCGAGATTGACGAGATAACCCTAATGAATACGCACGCTTCGATTAGAAGCATGCGCAAATTTGTCATGACTTCGTAACCATGTTTTGCCGCGAACATTGATGAAGACTGCGCAATCCGGCGCATTTGCTCACCCCCGCGACGTCGTGCGCACGCAATGGAAAAGGAAATCCTTAGGAAATTCGACAATATGGACGCTATCGTCCATGATGCTGCCAGCTCCGAAAGCTCCAGATGGCCATATCTGTTCCGACTGTGAAGCCGGTCGATTTTTCCGAAACCTTAACCTTCTTCGAGGGCGATTGGCACACCGGCAATGTGCCGATCATGGGGCCTCGTACCCACGGCGCGTGGCTGGCCTCGACCGTGTTCGACGGCGCGCGCTGCTTCGAAGGCGTGGCGCCCGATCTCGAACGGCATTGTGAACGGGTCAACCGCTCCGCGTTCAATTTCAAACTCAAGCCGGTCGTCGATACCGAAACCTGGCTGGCGCTGGCGCGCGAGGGTATTGCGCGCTTTGGCGACAAGGCGGAGCTTTATATCCGGCCGATGTACTGGGCTCAGACCGGCGCCGGCGGCGGCGTTCTGTTCGATCCGGAAACGACGAATTGGTGCTTGTGTATCTATGTGGCGCCGATGCCGCCGATCACGGGCTCCGCAATCACGCTGTCACCGTTTCGCCGCCCGACCATGGAGAGCGCGCCGGTCGACTGCAAGGCGGGCTGTCTTTACCCGAATAATTCGCGCGCGCTGCTCGAGGCTCAAACGCGCGGCTTCAACAACTGTCTGCTGCTCGACATGCTTGGCAACGTCGCCGAGTTCGGCAATTCGAATGTGTTCATGGCCAAGGACGGTACGGTCTACACGCCGGCGCCGAACGGCACATTCCTCAACGGCATCACGCGGCAGCGGGTGATCGACCTGCTGCGCGCCGATGGCGTCGAAGTTGTTGAGACGACGCTCAAGTATCAGGATTTCACGGGCGCCGACGAAATCTTCTCCAGCGGCAATTTCGCCAAGGTCGCACCGGTGATTCGGATCGACGACCGCTCACTGCAGCCCGGACCGTTCTTTCGACGCGCACGCAAGCTGTATTGGGAATTCGCGCACGGTTAAGTAACGGCTTCGGCTTGGAGTTGATGGCTTCATCCTTCTCCGGACGATGCTTTGCATCGCCGGGAGAACCATGAGACCTCGCAGCTACAGGTTCAGCATCTCGCGCACGGGCGCCGGCCACTTCGCGAGATCCGTGCCGTGGGTGTGGAACATCGCTACCGCCAGACGGTCCATCCCGAAGGCGACGCAGCCGGTGTGAGCGGGGTCGCCGGCGGCATCTTTGATATCCCAGGTCAGGCCGAAATGATCGCGGTGATAGTTGAAGCTCATGCAGGCCGTGGGCTGTTCCTCGGAACGCAGCGGAATGAGCAATTCGAACTTCAGGGATTGCTGCTTCTGGCTGACCGCTTTCATCTGGCCGACGCGGCCGAAGAAGGGGTCGCTGGCATAATCGACGCGGAAGGTGAGGCCGAGGTCGCGTGCGATGGTCTGCGCCCGGGTCATCCAGCGCTCGCGGAAATCGGAAACGTCATCGGGGCTGCCAATGCAGACAAATTCTCGCATTCGGAAGGATTGCAGGCGGTCGAGATGCCGTGACGGCTCGCGCCGGAAGCAATCGGCCGCGACGTCGAAAAGCAGGCCGCCTTGCGGCAGCCGGCCTCGAGCAGCCGCGATCGGATAGACCGGGTAGCAGGCTGCCGGCGAGAGCACGAGATCGGCCGGCGAAAGCGAAGTGGTCCATTCGCCGCCGGCGTCGAAGCGGCTGACGGCCTCGTTGATCTCGCGCTCGGTGCCGTGCAAACCGCAGACGCAGCCGAGCAGGTTGGGGAAACTCTTTAGATAGCCGGATTTTTCAAGCTGAGCGCGGTTCATGACCGGCGGAAAGCGCATCACTCCCGTGCCTGTTTCGCGGTGCCGCGTGATCAGCGCAGTCAATCGCTCGACAACATGTTCGTAAAGTTCGGTTCGGGCATAAATGCCGTCGGTGCCCATATTGTGAAACAGCTTGTCGGCCAGATGGTCGAGCGGGTCGGCAGGCTGCGCGGTTTCCACCTTGTCGGCACGGACGACGACATTCATGTTCGGCCTTCCTCTTATTGTCTGATCGTTGCGGCTCAGTCGCGCAAGGTCGTTGGCACCGAACTCATGAGGCTTGTGGTGGCGATGTTGGCGAGGATACGGTCGTTGCTGATCATGATCGGTGAGGACAGCACGTCGCGCAGCAGCCGGCCGATGCTGAAATCGCCGTCGTTGCGATAGCCTGCGAGTCCGCAGGCGCGCATCGCGCTCATCACGGTCTCGACCGCGAGTTCGGAAGCTTCCACCTTGAGCAGATTGATCGACGACTGGAAGTCGATCGACGACAGGGCCCGCTCGTCGTGCTCGTGGGCGGCGTAAGCATCGAGATTGGCGGTGATGATGGCGCGGAGCTTGGCGAGCGTCATCCTGGCGGCATTGAAATGGGCTGCCCCGGGCGGCAACTGTCCGCCTTGGCCGCGCGCTGCCTTGCGGATAAAAGCTTGCGCGCGTTCGACGGCCGCTGCGGCAATGCCGGCCCAGGCGGAAGACCAGCACAAATGCGCCACTGGCGTCATGGTCTGGGCATGAATCTTGTCGTAACCTTCCGGGAAAATCTGGTCGCTCGATCCCTTGAATTGCATTTCAAAGCCGGCGCTGCACGTTCCGCGCATGCCGAGCGTTTCCCACTCGACGCTTCGCGTCAGCGTATAATTGTCCTTGGTCATGGCGAGCAGCACCTGGTCGGAGCCGGCCGCGTCGTTGTCACGGCGGGCGATGCTGACAATGCCGTCGGCCTGCGCGCCATAGGAAATCACGGTTGCGTTGCGAACCAGCGAGATTTCAGTGCCGTTGTGCTCGACGGCGGCAGAGGAAAAGCGGATGTTGCCACCGTTCTGGCCTTCGGTGGTCGACGAAGCCAGCAGCATTTGCTCGGACGCAACGCGCCGCATCAGGGCTTCGTGATAGGCGCTGCCGGTGCCGTGGCGGACCAGGCAGGCGACCTTGGTCTGATGCATCGCGAAGATCATCGCGGTGGAAGAGCAGGCGCGGCCAAGCGCGTAGCACATGTCGGTGATGTCGAAGATTGAGGCGCCATCGCCGCCGAAAGCCGTCGGAATCTGGACGCCCAGTAGCCGCTCGGCGCGGGCTGCATCGATTGCTTTCTTCGGGAAGCGTGCGTCGCGATCGACGTCCTGGGCCTCGGCGGCGGCTGCTGCCGCGACGGTCGCAATTCTGTGCGGGAATGAGCTACGATCGATGAATTGTTCGCCGGTCTTTTCTGTAGTCGCGTCACGAAAGCTGGCTTGTTGAACGTTCATGGTCGATATGCCTCGACAACTTTCGATCGGGCCATACGAATAAGGATTTAATTCAAATGCGTCGATGAAATTCGAGGTAAACCGCTGCCGTTTCGCCTGTGAAAGTTAATCGGCCCTTTTTCAATGCCTTGTTTTTTAACGACCGCCATTAGCGTTAAAAGCAGACCAACGATTTTGTTCAAACGGGATTCGCTGTTCTTAAGAGAGTAGCGGCTTTATAGTTTGCGCGTCATGGCTTGTGTGTCGCAAGCAATGACGTGATCCGCGCGACAGGTGAGAGATCGAAATGCAGGCCGTTAGTGACGTTCAAGGCAGATTACTTGCTCTTGTCAAATCCATCCTTAAGCAGAATGCGATTGCTGGCCATGTTGAGCCGACCACATTGTTAGTGGATGTCGGTCTGACGTCGATGGATATGGTCAACCTGATGCTCGCGGTCGAAGCCGAGTTCGATTTCACGATTCCGCAGTCGGACATCACGCCGGAAAATTTTCAATCGGTCGAAACACTGACCCGGCTGGTTGTGGGCCAGTTCGCGCCGGCAAGCGCAGCCTGACCGGCGAACGCTTGCGTCACACGATCCGCGCAAAGCTCGCGTTCGATTATTGTGCGCCGGGCACTTCCGCGAAGTGCCGGATCGTCACCATCACCGTCAATAACCAGCCGTCCCAGGTGTTCAGGATTTAGAGCCCTGCAATGCGAAAGCGCCGCTGCCGGCCAGCACCAGCGCTGCCTGCGCTACCAGCCACAGCATCGGGTATTCCCAGCCGCCGCCGGTGTTCGAATAACCCCAGCCGACCGGCCATTTGATCCAGACCACCACGGCCAGGAATATCAAAAGGAACGCGGCCCATTGGCGGGTGTACCAGCCGAGCAGGATGGCGACACCCCCGATCACTTCAAGGCTAAACGTCGGCCAGGCGAGCAACGGTGTGATGCCGTTCTTCGCCAACAGCGCCTCATGGGTATTCATGCCGCGGGAGACCTTGAGGAATGCGTGAACGAGCCAGTCGAACCCCAGCGAAATCCGCAATAGAAAAAGCCCGTAGGGAGCATATTCCCGATCGACGGTAGCGTTGCGGAACATCGCGGTGACAATGCCCGGCAGATTGCCCCGGCTCTCTCTGGCTTGGTCGATACTCATTTGTTTTCCCTGTCCTGTGGTCCCCGAAAAGCGCATGGCATCATAACCGAGAAGCGCGCGTTTTGCCCAGCGAGGTGGCTGGTTTTCCCTAGACGAGCCCTCTACACTGGCGGCAATAAATAACAACAATCAAAATCAGGGGAGACGCTCATGTCGCGCCATTCGACGGTAGTGAACTTCGCTTGTTTCGCAGTGGTCGCGTGGGTGGCCGCTGCCGGTCCTTTGGCTGCGCAAAAGGCCGGTCCCGCGTTGACGGGAACGGTCACGGCCGGGCCCGAGGCGCTCGAGGGCGTTCTTGTCAGCGCAAAGAAGAGCGGTTCGACCATCACCACGACGGTCGTGAGCGACAAAGACGGCCGCTACAGTTTCCCGGCCGGGAGGCTCGAGCCTGGCTCCTATTCATTGCGCATCCGGGCAGTTGGCTATGATCTTGAAGGACCGGGTCAGGTTTCCGTTACCGCGGACAATGCCACAACCGCCGATCTGAAGCTGCGCGCGGCGCAGGATATTGCATCGCAACTGACCAATGCCGAATGGCTCGCCAGCATGCCAGGCACCGATGCGCAGAAGGGGCAATTGCTCAATTGCGTCGGCTGCCACACGCTGGCGCGGCCACTGAACTCGAAATACTCCGCCGATGAATTCCTGACGATCATATTGCCGCGCATGCAGGGGTATGTGAACCAAAGCATGCCGTTGCATCCGCAGTTACGCCGTGCCGAGCGTTTGAGAGAGGAGCGCGGCGATCAGCGTGTCCAGGTCTATCGCGCTACGGCGGACTATCTTGCCAGCATCAATCTCAGTTCGTATCCGACATGGAATTTCGAATTGAAGACGCTGCCGCGTCCGGCCGGGGCGGCTACCCGCGTCATCTATACCGAATACGACCTGCCGCGGGAGAGCATCGAACCACATGATGTGATCGTCGATGACAAAGGCACGGTCTGGTTCTCGTCCTTTGGCGAGCAATATCTCGGCAAGCTTGACCCGCGCACCGGCAAGCTCACTGAATTTGAGATTCCAGAACACAAACCCGGATTCCCGACCGGATTGCTCGGCCTGCGCAGCGATGCCGAAGGCAATCTGTGGTTCGGCAACATGTATCAGGCCACGATCGCCAGGTTCGATCGCAAGACCGAAACGTTCAAGTTCTGGCCGCTGGAGGGCGACGAAAATATCGACGCGGCGCAAATCAACATGGTCAGCCCGCAAAGCGCGGGCGTTGACGGCAAGGTTTGGGCGCAGAACAACGGCTTTGCCGGCATTCATCGTCTCGACGTTGCCACCGGAAAACTCGAAACATTCGAGCCCTTCAAGGGCATGTCGGGGCCGCACAATATCTATGACGTGATTCCGGATTCCAAGAACAACGTCTACTTCACCGATTTTCGTCAGCGTCACATCGGTCGTGTCGATGCCAAGACCGGAAAGGTCGATCTATATGAGATCCCGACGCCGAATTCCGCGCCGCGTCGTGGCCAGATGGACGCGCAAGATCGGCTGTGGTTCGGCGAGTACAGGGCCGACCGTATCGGCATGTTCGACACCAAGAAGGAAGAGTTCAAGGAATGGCTGATCCCCCCGAGATGGTCGTCGCCTTACGATGTTGTCGTGGACAGAAATGGCGAGGCCTGGACCGGTTCGATGCTGAGTGACCAGGTTACCCGGCTCAATCCGGCGACCGGCGAGACGATCAACTATCTATTGCCCCGCAGCACCAACATCCGGCGTGTCTTTGTCGACAACTCCACCACGCCGGTCAGCTTTTGGGCAGGCAATAACCACGGCGCTTCGATCGTGAAGGTCGAGCCACTGCCATAACAAAAGCGTTATCGAGCGAAGTGAACGCAGGTTCGCGCGAAGAAAACGCGTCAAAAGCATCCGGGTAGCAGCTATTGCGTCGCCTTCTGGAGATAGGCGATGAGATCGGCGCGGTCGGCTGCATTCGACATGCCCGCGTAGGGCATGCGGTTCGCGGGAATGAAAGCTTGCGGGTCGGCAAGATACCTGTCGAGCGCCTCCGGCGTCCAGCTGACACCGCTGCGTTTCATCGCCGGAGAATAACGGAAATCGGCGAGTTCGCCGGCTTTGCGCGAGAAAACGCCATGCAGGCTCGGACCCACCTCATTGGCGCCGGCCGCGAGCTTGTGGCAGGCAGCGCATTCCTTGAAGTACGCTTCGCCGCGTGCGGCATCGCCTTCGGCATGCGCAGGAATGACCAGAAGCGATACCAATGACGCGGTAACGGCCGTTCTCTTAATCATGCTTGCACCAGCGGACCCGGATTTTTCAGATAACGATTCTTGATGGCGTCCGCCGTCCAATACGCCAACGCCCCGACCGGACCGGTGGGATTGTAGGACGAGTTGTGCGGGAACACGTTGGCTCCCACCACGAACAGATTGTGACAGTCCCAGCTCTGCAAGTACTTGTTCACCGCGCTGTCGCGCGGATTGGTGCCCATGATGGTGCCGCCGGTGTTGTGCGTGCTCTGGTAAGGCACCACGGTCCAGGGATCGGTACGCGCACGCGCCGGGTTGAGCTTGGTCGGGTTCATGGAACTGGCGATGGTGTTGATGGTCTGCGCGGCGTGAACCCCCATCTTGTGCTCATTGGCCTTGTAGTCGAAGGTCATGCGCATCAAAGGCAAACCGAATGCGTTGCGATAGGTCGGGTCCAGATCGAAGCAGTTATAGCGATTGGCCATCACGCTTCCGCTCGCATTGATCACCATCGCGGTCTGGTACCATTTCGCGGTCGCCCGTTTCCAGTCGCTGCCCCATTGCGGGGTGCCCGACGGCACCGGGCGGTAGCCGATCGGAAGCGGTGTGTTGAAGCCGCCGGCCACGACGTATCCGCCGACAAATTCGTGCGGGGCACGATCGAAAGCCCAGTTGGTATTGAAATCGTCGATGGTGATGTTGGACCCGCCAGCATTCATAAAGGGGTTGAAAAATTTTCCTTCAAAGAACAGCGTCGCGGTGGCGCCGGTCTGATAGCAGTAGTTCTTGCCGATGACGCCGGTTTGTCCCACTGGATCGTATGGCGCGCCGATGCCAGACAGCAGCATCAGATGCACATTATTGATCGCGTAAGCGCAAAGCAGCACGATCGAAGCGGGCTGCTCGAATTCCTCGCCATTGAGCACGTTCGTATAGGCAACGCCGGTGACGCGCTTGCCGTCGGAATCCTTCAGCACCTTGGTGACCCAGGCATTCGTTCGCAGCTCGAAATTCGGCCGCGACATCGCGATCGGGATCACAGTGATATGCGGGCTGCCCTTGGCATTGGCTTCGCATCCGAAGCGCTGGCAGTAGCCGCAATACTGGCAAGCGCCGAATTTCGAACCGTCTGGATTGGTGTAGGGCTCGGACGCGTTGGCCGACGGCCGCGGAAAAGGATGATAGCCTACATTGCGCGCCGCTTCCGAGAACATCTCGCTTGAAAGAATCGGCGTCAGGGGCGGCAGCGGATATTCGCGGGCGCGCGGCGCCTCGAATGGGTTGCCTCCCGTCTGGATCTTGCCCCCGATATTGCCGGCCTTACCGGAAACGGCCGCCGTGCGCTCGAACTTGTCATAATAAGGCTCGAGTTCGGCGTAGGTGATGCCCCAGTCCTGGATCGTCATGTCCTCAGGGATGAACTTCTTGCCGTAACGCTCCTCATATTGGGAGCGGACCTTGAATTCCATGTCGGTCCAGCGCCAGGTGTGGCCGCTCCAATGCACGGCGGAGCCGCCGACGACTTCGCCGGGCAGGAACGAGCCGAGCCGGCGCATCGGCAGGGCGTCCTGTTGCGGGCCATTGCGCACGGTGATGGTGTCGCGCGCGGTATTCTGCATCAAGTCGTGGCGCACGACATAACGCAGTTCGTCGCGGATATTGGGTAAGGCGTAATCGTTCTCGCTGGTGCGCATGGCGCCGCGCTCGATTGCGACTACCTTCAACCCGGCCTCGGTCAGTTCTTTCGCCAGAATGCCGCCGGTCCAGCCCAGCCCCACGATGACGACGTCGACTTCCTTGAGCTTCGTGGTCATGGCGGTCCCCCTCCAGCGGTCCGATTCTAACATTCGCTTCCTGTTGCAGCGGACACCTTTGCGAATGTTAGAATCAAAGGGCCACTGGCAAATTTTAGTCTCTAGTGGAGTTTAGGATTTCACATTCGCTTCCCGAGCCCGCGGCTAGCCAGGCGCGAATGTCAAATTCACTCCACTAGCTCATGTCCGCAATGCCAACGGGCTTATTGGGGAACGGCTTGCCGCGGTATTGGGCGACATGGTCGCGATGGACTGCGATGACGCCGGGAAAGCCGATGATGGCCCATCCCGCCTTGTTGCGGTTTCCGCCGTAAATCGGATCGGAATACATGCCCTCGACCACCGTCTGATAAAGCGTGCTCCAGAACACCCGTACCGGCAGGCCGCTGTCGAAGGTGATCTTGCCGGTGGAGAGCCCGACCAGAACTTCCTGCCGCTGCTCGGCAGTGATTCGATCGAACGTGTTGCCGAAGGTCTTCTGGCAATGCGCGTTGGTCGCGGCAATGCCGGCGCGGTAGAGCTGGGCTGGCGTCAATGGCAACTGGTAGCCCTGGCTCGGGGTGCCGAGCTTCCATGGTCCCTGCATATAAAGGCGGTCGCCCTTGCCCCAGCCGCCCGCCAAAGCGCGATCGATATAGATATTGACCCCGAGATCGGTGCCTTTTGGGCTGACTTCGTCGGCCGGAATCATGTGATCGACCAGCGCTTCGACAAAAGCCGCTTCGTCGAGATTGAGAAAGGCATAGCCGGCCGGTTCGTTAGAGGCAGGAAGCGCTTGGGCTGGCTGCTCGGCCTGTGCAGTGTCCGGAGTTATGACGGCCGTTGTTGCGCCGGCCGCAGCCGCGCCGCCCACCACGGCGGTTTTTAGAAAATCGCGCCGGTCGAACCCTTGGTTTGTCATGGTTGTTTCTCCCCGCGGCCGCAAATCTTTTGTTGGCGCGAGGATGCTGCTTTTGCCTTGGGTCGGCAAGGCGAGATTTGGCCTCTTGCTCCGTCGGTCGCTCATGGCTGGTCGTCTTTTTTCATGGAGCCCTGCGCGGTCGGAGCCACCCGACAACAGCCGCAAAGTGTCGCGGGAGCGGCCCGGGCGCAGACCACATTCGAACTGCAAATGCGCGCATGGAGCCACGCGGTTTCTTGACGTCGCGATCTTCGACAGCCGAAGCGCGCGTGCGAATGAAGCAAATGTGACGGTTGAAATCACGGAAGATCACGTGAGCAAGAGTCGGCATCACATGCCGGTCATCGTGCAGAAATCGTTGGTCACATGAGCGTATTTATGCCGGCTTGCAGCATCCCTGTGGCGAGGTCGCCACAGCATTTCTTCGCTCCCTACGGCAGAAGGCCGCCGCAAGGAGTCCTCATCCGAGGCTCCGTACGGACTGTTCGCGGCAATCGTCTTTGCCGCCTTTTGTTGGGGAACTTACGTGAAGAAAACTTTCATCTCGGCGGTGGCCATCCTGGCTTTCGCGGCGACCGCTCACGCCGACGAACTTTCGGACGTTCAGGCGCAGGCCAAGCAGCTTCGTGAACAGATGAGCAAACGTCTTGCTGATCTCGAAAAGCGGCAAAAGGCACTCGAGGCGCAACAGAAAGCTGTGCCGACCATCAGCCCGGTGGACGCAATGGCGGCCGACTTGCCCTACAAGGCAGCGGTCAAGGCCAAGCCGGCCGAGAACGACGACGTCTGCATCAAGGGCATCTGCGTCTATGGCAACTTCGACATGGGTCTGTCGTATATCCAGCATGGTGCGCCGCTGAATGCGCTCGGCAATCCGCCGCTGAACTATCTGGTTTCAAAGAACTCGAACGGCTCCTACTTCGGCGTCGGGTCGAACCAGGCGAGCAGCTCGTTCATCGGTCTGCGTGGCAGGCAGGAGATCGGCGACAATCTCTACGCCGTGTTCAACCTGCAGACGATCTTCGATCCCACGAGCGGAATGAATGCCAACGGCATCGGTGGCGTTGCGCAGAACAATGGTTTGAACGGCTCGGCCGCTTCGCCCGGAAACTTCGCGCTCCAGAACTCGTTCCAGGACTCGTCCAAGGCCGGCCAGATGTTCAACCAGGCGGCTTACTTCGGTATCAGTTCGCCGACCTACGGTACCTTCACGATGGGCCGTCAGTCCGCGCTGAGCTCCGACCTCGTCACCAATTATGACGCGCTCTCCGGCGCAAACGCCTTCTCGCTGCTCACCTTCCAGGGCGCGAACGGCGGCGGCGGTGACACCGAGGATCGCGTGTTCGACAATTCCTACGAATATCGTCTGAACCTCGGCCCGGTACGTTTGGCGGCGGAAGCGCAGCTCCGCAACGGTGGCAACAGCTCGACCGGCAATGCCTTCGAAGGCAACATCGGCTTCGACTATATGGGCTTCTCGATGGACTTCCTCGGCGGCAAGATCTACGACGCCGTATCGGCTGCCGCGTTGACGCCGGCCCAGCTCGCCGCGTCGATCAACACGGTAAGCTCCGGCAACGGCATCATCGGGGCGACTGTCTCCGACAACACCGTGTTCCAGGTCGGCGCCAAGTACGTCATCGGGCCGTGGAAGTTCTATGGCGGCTACGAGAACGTCCACTTCGCCAATCCGGACAATCCGCTGCTTCCCGGCGCGTTCGTCACCGGCGGCTTCATCCTCGGCAACGGCGGTGCGGTCAACAACACCAACTTCACCAACGAGAAGGTGTTGCAGACCGGCTGGATCGGCGTGAAGTATTCGATCACGCCGAACCTCGACATCGCGGGCGCTTATTACCACGAATGGCAGAACAGCTTTGCCGCGACCGGCGCTAACGTCGGCTGTACCGATGCACGCTCCTCGCAGTGTTCCGGCCAGCTGGATGCCGTCTCGTTGATGGTCGACTGGCGCTTTGCCAGACACGTCGACATGTATGCCGGCGTGATGTGGTCGCAGGTGCAGAACGGACTGGCAAACGGCTTCCTGCTGGCGAACGGATTGAACAACGGCGGCACGCTGCCGGCCGGTCAGGGCAGCAACAAGGCCTCGTCCTACGATCCGGGCATCGGCCTTCGCTATCAGTTCTGATCCAGAGAGCGAAGCATGAAGGACAGAGACATCCGATCCTCGTTCCCCCACGAAGGTCTCGCGGTGTCTCCGTCTCTCATGTACGGCGTCGCATTTCTGCAGCAGCGCTTCTTCCTATATTTGCGAAGCGGCTGTAGTTGACCTGATCGAGTGGATTCTTTCGAGATCGAAATATGTCGCGTGAGTTTTCGCGTCGTGAAGCTGAAAGCACCTCGGAAATTGCAGACATAAGGATCATCCAACTTTCATAAATAATTTTTTAGTAACTAAAAATTTTTTTTAGAAATTAAAATCGCGGTTTAAATTATAAAAATCATATTATGGATTTTTGTCTGCTTATGAATGCGTTGTTGCGTTCAGGTGACAACATTTTCAAACGAGGTGATGCAGCATCGTTTACGTAGGAGTCCTCATTCGAGGCTCCGCACCTTAGCAGCCCGCGGCGCATGGTTGTTGCCGCGCCTATTTTGGGGGACCTTACGTGAAACGGACTTTCATCTCAGCAGCAGCCATCCTGGCCTTCGCTGCGTCGGCTCACGCCGACGAGCTGACGGACATCCAGGCTCAGGCCAAGCAACTTCGTGAACAGAACGCGGCGATGACCAAGCGTCTCGTCGATATCGAAAAGCGCCAGAAGGCTCTCGAAGCCCAGAAATCGGCCGTGCCGACCATCAATCCGGTCGACGCGATGGCAGCCGACCTGCCCTATAAGGCAGCGGTCAAGGCCAGGCCGGTCGAGAACGACGACATCTGCGTCAAGGGCATTTGCGTCTACGGCAACTTCGACATGGGCATTGCCTACGAGCAGCACGGCACGCCGTTCAACGGGATGGCCGGCGGTCCGCTGAACTACATCGTCGAAAAGGCGTCGAACGGCTCGTACTTCGGCGTCGCCGCCAACATGCTGAGCACCTCGTTCATCGGTCTGCGCGGCAAGCAGGAGATTGGTGACAATCTGTACGCCGTGTTCAACTTGCAGACCCTGTTCAACCCCGCCACCGGCATGAACGCCAACGGCTTGGGCGCCATCGTGCAGAACAACGGCCTCGGTCAGTCTCCGCAGCTGGGCGGCGGTTTCGCGAACTCCTACGGGGACTCTTCGAAGGCTGGCGAAATGTTCAACAACGCGGCCTATTTCGGCGTCAGTTCGCCGACCTATGGTACCTTCACCATGGGTCGTCAGTCGGCTCTGACCTCGGACCTCGTCGTCAACTATGACGCGCTGTCCGGTTCGAACGCCTGGTCGCTGATCACCTTCGAAGGTGCCACCGGCGGCGGCGGCGTCACCGAAAACCGCATCTACGACAACTCCTATGAGTATCGTCTGAACCTCGGTCCGGTGCGGTTGGCGGCGGAAGCTCAGCTTCGCAACGGCGGTAACAGCTCGGTCGGTAATGCCTTCGAAGGCGATATCGGCTTCGACTATATGGGTCTGTCGATGGACTTCGTCGGCGGTAAGATCACCGACGCGGCTTCGATTGGAACAACCCTGACCACTGCGCAGGTCAATGCCATTACCGCCACTCAGTTGGGCGCCAGTCCGACTGGTTATGCCGTCAACTGCTCGCTCGGCTGCCTGGGTGCGGTCGTCTCTGACAACACGGTGTTCGCGGTCGCTGCTCGCTACACGATCGGTCCATGGAAATTCTTCGGTGGATACGAGCACATCCAGTACTCGAACCCGGACAGTTCGCTCGCTCCCGGCGCCTTCGACTACGGCGGGTATAACCTCGGCGTCGTGAACAACAACTTCTACGCCTCCGACAAGAACCTCAATATCTTCTGGGTTGGCGCGAAGTATTCGGTCACGCCGACGCTGGACGTCATGGCCTCCTACTACGGTCAGCGCGCGGGATACTTCTCGGTGGGTGCCGGGCCGGGCGGTTCAGTGCTTGCCGTGCCCAATACGGGCCTTGTTGGCAGCGCGACTCAAGCGGCTTCGTGCGCAGCTAACAGCGCGAGCTCGCCAGGTTGTGCCGGTGGTACCGACATGATCAGCGTCGCGATCGATTGGCGGTTTGCCCGACACGTCGATCTCTATGCCGGTGTGTCTTGGCAGCAGAAGTTTGGTGGTTTCGCCAACGGCTACATGCTGTCCACCGTAAATGGCGCTCTGGTCGGTACCGCTGTGAACAGCACGGTCTCCAACTGGGATCCCGGCATTGGTCTTCGCTACCAGTTCTGATGACCTCGTAGCGTAAGCACACAAGTACGAAAGGCAGAGACATCGGATCCTCGTCCCCCCGCGCGGTTTGCGATGTCTCTGCTTCTCATTCGAACTTCAATGACAAGGAATGTAACGCGCGTATCACGCAGAATCACGGATTCGCGAGATCAACGTGAATCGAAATCACATGGTAGGAAAATCTCGTGAATACTTTATCACATGACAGTCATCATTCTTACCGTTAGAAGCACATGAGCGTAATTCCGGTCGGCTTCCAATATTCCTGTGGCGAGGCGGACACAGCATTTACTTTCCCCCTGAGGCACAAGACTGCCCAAGGAGCTTTCGTTCGAGGCTCCTTAACCAGGCAGCTCGCGGCGACGGTTCGTGCCGCGCCTATTTTGGGGGAACCACGTGAAGACAACTTTTATTTCAGCAGCAGCCATCATGGCCTTCGCTGCGTCGGCTCACGCCGACGAGCTGACGGACATCCAGGCTCAGGCCAAGCAACTTCGTGAACAGAATGCGGTGATGACCAAGCGTCTCGTCGACATCGAAAAGCGACAGAAGGCTCTCGAAGCCCAGAAGGCGGCTGTGCCGACCATCAATCCGGTGGACGCAATGGCGGCCGACTTGCCCTACAAGGCAGCGGTCAAGGCCAGGCCGGTCGAAAACGACGACATCTGCGTCAAGGGCATTTGCGTCTATGGCAACTTCGACATGGGCCTCGCCTCGCAGACGCACGGCGCCGCATTCAACTCGCT
Organism: uncultured Alphaproteobacteria bacterium; assembly: GCA_963824305.1. Taxonomy (GTDB): domain Bacteria; phylum Pseudomonadota; class Alphaproteobacteria; order Rhizobiales; family Xanthobacteraceae; genus Bradyrhizobium. The sequence continues at coordinate 436,740 of CAWGOW010000005.1, read as the reverse complement.
CGCCGGCGGTCCTTTGGATTACGCGATCCAGAAGAACTCGAACGGTTCATATGCCGGCGTCGCCGCCAACCTGATGAGCACCTCGTTCATCGGCCTGCGCGGCAAGCAGGAGATCGGCGACAATCTTTACGCCGTGTTCAACTTGCAGACCCTGTTCAACCCGGCCAGCGGCATGAATGCCAACGGCACGGGTTCTATCGTGCAGAACAATGGTGCAGGTGCGGCAGGTGCGCTTCCGCTTTCGAACGCCTATGGCAACTCGTCGAAGGGCGGCCAGATGTTCAACAACGCGGCCTACTTCGGTATCAGTTCGCCGACCTACGGTACCTTCACCATGGGCCGTCAGTCGGCTCTGAGCTCGGACCTCGTTGTCAACTATGACGCGCTGTCCGGTTCGAACGCCTGGTCGCTGATCACCTACGAAGGTGCCACCGGCGGCGGCGGCGTCACCGAAAACCGCATCTTCGACAACTCCTATGAGTATCGTCTGAACATCGGCCCGGTGCGGTTCGCGGCGGAAGCTCAGCTGCGTAACGGCGGCAACAGCTCGACCGGCAACGCCTTCGAAGGCGACATCGGCTTCGACTATATGGGCTTCTCGATGGATGTCGTTGGCGGCAAGACCTACGATGCGAACTCGGTGTCGACGACCTTGAGCGCTGCGCAGGTTAACGCCCTAACCGGCAACCAACTCGGCAGCGTCCCGAACGCGTTCGGCGGTAACGCAATCGGATGTTCGTTAGGCTGCATGAGCGGCACCATCTCCGATAACACCATTTTCCAGATCGCCGCTCGCTACACGATCGGCCCCTGGAAATTCTACGGTGGATACGAACACCTCTGGTTCGACAATCCGAACAATCCGCTTACTCCCGGCGCCTTGGCGCAGGGCGGCTATAACCTCGCTTATGTGAACAACAACAACTACGTCACCACTCGTAACCAGAACGCGTTCTGGGTTGGTGTGAAGTATGCGATCACGCCGACCTTGGATATCATCGGCGCCTACTACGGCATCCGGCAGGACTTCTTCCAGCAGGGAGCAGCTCCCAGCGCGACTGGGTTTGCCAACACTCCAGGTGGTGCTCTGAATCTGGGTAGCGTTGCTGCTCAGCAGGCTGCTTGCGCCGCCAACAGTGCGTCGCAGACCAACTGCGCCGGTGGCGAAGACATGGTCAGCGTTGTGGTCGACTGGCGGTTTGCCCGTCACGTCGACGTCTTCGCGGGCGTCGCCTACTCGCAGCGTAACGGCGGCCTAGCTGGTGGTTTCATCACCTCCAACAACAACGGCCAGAACACCACCAACTCGGCGGGCGTCTGCGCCAACTGCGCCACCACGGTCTCGTCGTGGAATCCAGGCGTCGGCCTTCGCTACCAGTTCTGATGGAGGCGTAACCAACACGAGCGGAGATATCTAGGTTAAGTCAGAGGCTTACGATGTCTCCGTCCTCGACTAACCGGCTGGCGCTCACGGGAATCAGCCGGGTCTTTGGTTCAAACTACAGAAGGCGGCTCCGAGGAATCGGAGTTCGCTTTCAACCTCGGGAACGGCTCGAAAGGAAACAATCAATAATTGCATTAGGACCATAGTGCTTACTTAAGATAAATAACTTGCTGTGTCATGGCGGCAACAGGGTCAACTCGTTTGGAGGGTCCATCCTCCAAAAAGTGGCTTCGTGGCTGACTGTGGCGTTCGGGTTACAGTATTTCTTTGTCCCCTGAAGCAGAGTGTCTGCCTAAGGAGTCCTCATCCGAGGCTCCGTAACCAGGCAGTTCGCGGCGTATGGTTGTGCCGCGTCTATTTTGGGGGACCTTACGTGAAACGGACTTTCATCTCAGCAGCCGCCATCCTGGCCTTCGCTGCGTCGGCTCACGCCGACGAGCTGACGGACATCCAGGCTCAGGCCAAGCAACTTCGTGAACAGAACTCGGCGATGACCAAGCGTCTCGCCGACATCGAAAAACGCCAGAAGGCTCTCGAAGCCCAGAAGGCGGCCGTGCCGACCATTAGTCCGGTCGACGCGATGGCGGCCGACTTGCCCTACAAGGCAGCGGTCAAGGCCAGGCCGGTCGAGAACGACGACATCTGCGTCAAGGGCATTTGCGTCTATGGCAACTTCGACATGGGCATCAGCTACAACCAACACGGCAACCCGTTCAACGCGTTTGCTGGTGGTCCTCTGAACTACATGGTTGAAAAAGCGTCTAATGGCTCCTACTTCGGCGCCGCCGCCAACCAGATGAGCACCTCGTTCATCGGTCTGCGTGGCAAGCAGGAGATCGGCGACAATCTTTACGCCGTGTTCAACTTGCAGACCCTGTTCAACCCGGCTAGCGGAATGAACGCCAACGGTACGGGCGCAATCGTGCAAAACAACGGCTTGGGCGGTGCGACCGCGCTCGGGACGGCGAACTCCTACGGCGACTCGTCGAAGGGTGGCCAGATGTTCAACAACGCGGCCTACTTCGGCATCAGCTCGCCGACCTACGGTACCTTTACCATGGGCCGTCAATCGGCGCTGACTTCGGATCTCGTCGTCAACTATGACGCGCTGTCCGGTGCGAATGCCTGGTCGATGATTACTTTTGAAGGTGCCACCGGCGGCGGCGGCGTCACTGAAAACCGCATCTACGACAACTCCTATGAGTATCGTTTGAACGTCGGTCCGGTGCGGTTGGCGGCGGAAGCTCAACTGCGCAATGGTGGCAATAGCACGACGGGTAACGCCTTCCTGGGCGATGTCGGCTTCGATTACATGGGCTTCTCCATGGATGTCGTCGGCGGCAAGGTCTTCGACGCCAACTCTGTCGGGACGACCTTGAGCTCCGCTCAGGTTCAAGGCATCATTAACTCGCAGATCGCCGCCACTAACCCCATCACGGGGACGGCGATTCCGTGCTCGTTGGGCTGCATGAGCGGCACCATCTCCGACAACACGGTGTTCCAAATCGCCGGTCGCTACACGATCGGTCCCTGGAAGTTCTACGGCGGATATGAGTTCGTCCAGTACGAAAATCCGAGTAACCCGCTGAGCCCGGGTGCTTTCGCGCAGGGTGGTTATAATCTCGGATACGTCAACAACAACAACTACCTAACCGACAAGAACCTGAACATCTTCTGGGTTGGCGTGAAGTATTCGGTCACTCCGAATCTGGATATCGCGGGTGCGTACTACGGCCAGCGGTATGGATTCTTCACATCCGGCACCGCTCCTTCAGCTGCTGGGTTCGCCAACGTTCCGGGTGGCCCAACAACAGGTACCGCCGCTCAGCAGGCACTCTGTGCCGCCAACAGTGCAGCACTCGCCAACTGCGCTGGTGGCCAGGACATGGTCTCGGTCACGTTGGATTGGCGCTTTGCCCGTCACGTCGACATGTATGCTGGCGTCGCCTGGAATCAGAAGTTCGGTGGCGCTGCCAGCGGCTTCGTGCTGTCCAACGCCAACGGCACCCTCTCCGGTGCCGCTGTGAACAACCACGTGTCGACCTTCGACCCGGGCATTGGCCTGCGCTACCAGTTCTAAGCTGGACCAAGGATAAACTAAGGTGTTGTGGGGGAGCGGATTTTCCGCTCCCCCATTTCGTTCGGCCGCATTTGCCAATTTACTCCATTTGGTCGGCAGTCTCGGCTTCGACTTTGGCGTACTACATTTTCCGGATACGATGCTAATCAGCGTGCTCCGGATTGCGCATATGTGCCTACCCAAGGTAAAGAAAATCGGGCAAGTGGGCGCTCATTTCGACGTCGCTGCCGCTTCGATTGCGAAAAATGTGAGCAGGACGTCAATTTGGTCGCGGCCTCCTTACCGTATCGTTAAGAGCTTGAGGTCAGTCGGTCGATTGAGCATGGGTACTGGCCCGATATTGTTGTCCGAAAGCATGTCCCGCTCAAGGACTGGCCCGATCGCTCTCGACGTTGTTCAAACCCAAGTGCGCTGAGCCACGCGCTCATCGTGCTCGGCAAATCTGCAAACTCCCTACCTGCCCAAGATTGCCACCTTCCGCTGAGACGTCCAAGGCGGGTCCACAGGTGCCGTGCCCATGCTGCTATATCAGCGGCCCTGGCATTACTCAGTGCGCTGATAGACCGTAGTGATCCGTGCAACGGTACTGACAAGTAATTCACTGCCGGTATTACCAAGCGCAAAAGCCGAGGCGCTTTCGTTCGGGCCCCGGCTTATTTGAGAAGCTAAATCGCGTGTGAATGTCTGCCAGCCTACAGCGACCCTGGATCGCAGTAGCCGTATTGGTAGGCGCAGTACGGACACGGCCGTAGCCTTGTTGCAAGTCCGAGGCCCAACCCCGCTAAGCCGAGACCGGCGCATCTATCGTCATAGTAGGGCCCATAGCTCCCGACAAAATCACAGCCATTCCAAGCCAGCTATTGAAACCGCGAACGCCAGCGGCGCTAAAATAAAATTTGAGGTCGCCAGTTGTTTGAACAGAACGTCGTTTCTGGTTCTCTACCGTCGATTGAAGTCTTTCGCTCTCGTCCAACTCTAAGGTACGCATAAGCGCTGGTCTTGCGTTAGATGCGCCACGGACTGGCCCGAACCGGAAAGCAGTCGTGGGCCCAAGAAGTTCGCTGATCGAGCGGCGAGTGGATCGGACGAAAAACAATGAGCCTCAGCCGTCGGGGTCACGGCTGAGGCTCTTGCCTCGAGGGGAAGCTCGAAGCGGGCCAGGAAGCCCAATATCAGTATGGTTCGGGCCAAGCCGTTGAGAAACTAAAATCATTTTCAAGCTCGCAAGCGAAGGCGCGCGCGGAGCCACGACCATGAGATCTGCGCTGGTGATGTCGGCCTCACCCCGGCGTTAACACGATCATCAATATCTTCAGCACTTCCTGCATCGTGCAGAAGCCAACATCTGCCGGCTGTCGATCACTTAAGCACGCCGTCTCTTCTGTCTAAAGATTCTTTAAGTTTTACTTGCCTAGTCGTTGTTCCATCATCTTTTGGGGAATGTGTCGGCAATTGGAGGGGTCATTGAACCAGGGACCTTCGGGCCACGCGCGGACTATTCTGCTTGTCGAGGACGACGCGGATCTGGCCTCCAGGATCAAGACCGAACTTGAGGGAAATAATTACCGAGTGCACGTCGCCTCGATTGTGGAGGCGACGGATATTGCGCGAATGAACGGCGCTGCGATGTTGATCCTTGATCGAGTACTCTCAGGTGCGGACAGTCTGCGATCTCTGGAGTATATTCGAAACAAGAGCGTCAAGATTCCCATCCTGGTGATCTCGGCTTTATCGTCTGCGGAAGAGGTCGTTCGCGGCCTGGAGGCCGGCGCCGACCACTATCTTCTAAAACCATTTGATATGGTCGAACTCCTCGCAAGAGTGGATGCTCTGGTTCGCCGGCTTGGCGATGTTCGAACCGCGAGATTGACAGTAGGCGATCTTGAAATTGGCTTGATAGATCGAACAGCCTCTCGATCCGGAATCGAGATTGTTCTGCTCCCCACCGAATTCAGGCTCCTCGAATATTTTCTTCGTCACCCCGACCGACTGATAACGCGCCAGATGTTGCTAGAGCATGTGTGGCAATATGAGGTCGGGGTCGGGAGCAAAGTGGTCGACATTCAGATCGGCAATCTTCGGAGGAAAATCGATGAGCAAGGCCGTCCTTCGCGAATAGCCAATGTGCGCGGACGAGGATTCATGCTCTGCCCTCGAATGAGCTAAGGACCTAGGATGGATGTCCTGAGCCGCCCATTTCTTCCGCTAGATCATGTCGGCCGAGACGCGCACGACACTGGCTCGCATCATTCCAAGTGCACCCGTGGAATTCACCGGCACATCGATGCTCGGCCCGCACGAATGGTCCGCGATCATTGACGGAGCACTGAATTGAACGGCCGGCGTACGTCACGGTGACCATGTTTCCGAAGGGGGGCGATGAGCGCAAGTCAGTTGTCCCCCGTCGCCCCGGCCGCCGCAATAGCAAGCAAAGCCGCTTTCAGCCTTCGCCGAACGGGATAAGGAAATCAAAGTGACTTCGATTAGCAAATATCGGTACAATAACGCGCATTCAAACCTCGGATAAGAAGCAAACTGAGTGACCTGCCCGGTACGGCGGCCGACGCGTAAAGTAGGTGCTGGAATAAACCAATTTGCGGTATATTTCCCGAGGAGAGACAATAATGACGAACAGACGGAATGTTCTACAGTGGGGCGCGGCACTGCTTGCTAGCGGTGGTTTGACCGGTGGATCCTCTCTCGCCAGCGCCGCGGCCGAAACGATCACGCTTCCGTTCGACAACGGTGAGAGGCCACTGGTCAAATACCCGCAAAAGCGGCCGATGATCGGGCTGACCAGTCGCCCACCGCAACTGGAAACGCCGTTCTCGATCTTTAACAACGGGCCGATCACGGCGAACGACGCCTTTTTCGTTCGCTACCACCTCGCCGGTGTGCCCCTTAGTATCGATAGCGCTACCTTCAGGTTGGAGATCAAGGGCAAGATCGACCGCCCCCTCAAGCTGTCCCTCAAAGAGATTCGAAAACTTCCGTCGGTCGAACTCGTCGCGGTCAACCAGTGCTCGGGCAATAGCCGTGGGTTCTTCGATCCGCGCGTAGCCGGCGGTCAACTCGGCAACGGCGCGATGGGTAATGCGCGCTGGCGAGGCGTCCCGCTCAAGACCGTGCTCGACAAGGCCGGCGTGCAGAAGGGCGCGAGGCAGGTCACCTTCAACGGCATGGACCAACCGGTGATGGAGACCACACCGGATTTTGTAAAGGCACTCGATATTGATCATGCTCGCGACGGCGAAGTGATGCTGGCCTATAGCATGAACGGCGAGGATCTGCCGGTACTTAACGGGTTTCCGCTGCGATTGGTGGTGCCCGGCCATTACGGCACCTATTGGGTCAAGCATCTCAACGAAATCACCGTGATTGACAGTACGTTCGACGGCTTCTGGATGAAGACCGCCTACCGGATTCCGGATACGCCTTGCGGCTGCGTCGAGCCCGGCACGGCGGCGAAGGCGACGATCCCCATAAACCGGCTCACGGTGCGGTCATTCATCACGAGCGTGTCTGACGATGAAAGGATAAAGGCAGGCAAGATCACGAATCTAAAAGGAATAGCTTTCGACGGAGGCAAGGGAATCAAGGACGTCGCCGTCTCGATCGACAACGGCCGGACCTGGACGCCGGCCAAGCTCGGCAAGGATCTCGGTAGATATTCGTTTCGCGAATGGACGTTGCCCGTAACACTCGCTGCGGGTACGCACGACCTTAGGGTTCGCGCAACCGACAACGCAGGCGACAGCCAGCCGATCGAACCCAAGTGGAACCCGGCGGGCTATTTGCGAAACGTTACCGAAACCACTCGCGTCACCGCTGCTTGACGGAGGCCATTCATGAAGCGTCCAAACCTCCTTGCTCTCCTCACTTTCTCATCTCTTTTTTTCGCTCCTGTCAGCGCCTCCCCGATCACATACGAACTGCCGCGTGAAACTGCCGCCTTCAAACCGGGGCCGAATCTGGAGGTGGTGCAAAATAATTGCACAGGCTGCCACTCCACCGACTACATCAGCACTCAGCCGCGCGGGCCAAAGTTCAAAAAGGACTTTTGGCAGGCCGAAGTGGCAAAGATGATCAAGGTCTACGGCGCGCCAATCGACGACGCCGATATTGGAAAAATCGTGGAATATCTTGCGCAGACCTACTGATGAAGGCGCATTTCCAATTCAATCGACGGCAAAGCGACAACACGCAGACTACTTTGCTGAACCTCGGTTTGCCTTCGCGCGATTCCTTCAAAGAGCTCAAGCGCATCAGCGGTTCGCGGAGAGACTGCATGGCGCAATTGCGGCCGTAGAATAAAGGGCCCGGGCTAGCCGGTCCCTAATTTTGGAAGGCCGTGTTATTAAGCAACCCCCGCGGGAGCCTAAGGCCTTCTGTCCCAGCGTTGCTGTCGGATCGGCGGGCGCTAATGATCGCCGCGTTCGCTGCGATCGGAAACTAACCACCGATCTGCAATCCGTGCTCCTCAGGAATCATTTGCGAGTTGAAAAGAAGGCGCTCGCAATGGGGACTCCGCAGCCCCTAGCTGCGTTTCTCTCCAGCCTGACAAACAATTGGCAAGGCTCTATCGGAGCGGACTCTACGGACTTCTTCGTGACGAGGATGCCTGTAGTGAACCCCATCACCTCGCAACAAACTGCCGGAGGCCTTCCGATGCGTCGACTTTCAATAGTTCTCGCTGCAATAACGCTCATCGTAGCGGCCGATAAGGGTGCGAGTGAAGGATTGCAAGACGCATATCTAAGGGCATTCGCCCCCGGTCCGGCTCTAGCAATTGGTCGTTAAGCTAAGCGCGGATTTTAAAAAAATATTTAGTCAGTTTACCGCGGCTGCGTCAGCTGATCGCAGTGACTTGAGACAATAATTGTTTGACTTCTTGGAAGGCAACTAACGCTATCAAACTGTACAAATCAGAAGCCTGCTATCTTCCGCGCCACTCAACCCGGACGAGAGCTGATGCCAGATTTCCCGCAAAACGCCGATAAATCTTTCGCAGGCGGCAAGATTTTGCTGAGCCGCAGCGATGCGATAGGCTTCATCACGTTCAACAATCCCGAGAAGCGCAATGCTATGTCGCTCGAGATGTGGCAAGGATTGGTCAACGCTCTCGTTGATATGCGCGATGATTCAAGCGTTCGCGTCGTGGTAATGGCAGGCGCCGGCGATCGGGCATTTGTCTCAGGCGCCGATGTAAGCCAATTCGAGGAAACTCGTCACAACGCCGAGGTGTCGGAAGAATATGCTAGGCGGAGCGCCGGGCAAGGCACGATATTGGCGGAATACCCGAAACCAACGATCGCCTGTATTCAGGGCTTCTGCCTCGGCGGCGGCCTCCAGGTCGCAATGCTAGCAGACGTCCGAATTGCCAGCGATAACAGTGAGTTTGGTTTCCCGGCCGCCAAATTAGGCCTCTCTTACGGCTTTGATGACCTGAACAATCTGGTCTCGCTGGTCGGTCCCTCATGGGCAAGATTGTTGATGTTCACGGGTATGCGTATCAAATCCGCAGAGGCATTAAGGATCGGCATCGTCGATCGCGTCGTTCCAGATGTCGAATTGTGGAATGCAACGACAGAAATCGCCCGAAATATCTCGGGCAATGCGCCGCTGGCAATTGCGGCCGCGAAAATAACCATCAGACAGGTGCTAAGAGACCCGAGGATGCGCGATATGAACGCGATCAAGGAAATAGCCGCTGCCTGCATGGACTCCGATGATTTCCGCGAAGGGAGGCGGGCGTTTTTGGAAAAGCGTACGCCCCAGTTCAAGGGAAGATAGGTTCGAATTGCGTTCAGCGTCCCTTAGGAATTGGTGGGGTTAGCGTTGGTGCGTAATATTGTGGCCGGGTGCTTTATTTCGTATGTGCCGCTTGTTTTGAAGCCGTCTGGAAGGTTAATTCCGATAATGAAACAGGTTAGGCAGATTGGTGGGCCGGTTTAGCGCCCAACAAAACCCCTCTGGTCCGCCGACCTCTGGGAGAATGCTCGTCGGTCGACCGTTACTAAAATTTATATTAGTCGCCGCGGTGCAGTGGACACACCAGCAATTTCCGTCAATCTTGGCGGGCCAAAACTGCGAGTTGTCGGTAGGATTTATTCCACCCAATAGCTGCCGCCTAACTGAGCGTTAGTGGGGAAATATGATTTCATCGCGGCATGCTCAAAGCAATGCTGAATGACTTGCGACAGGTCGTGGTACGCCCCGAAAGTACGGATTGAAGCCCGGCTTATGGGCAGCGGTAGTCAGTCTGCTGGCTAAACTATAGGGTGTTGCACTGTGTGGATCGTTCTAACAGCTCTCCGGCGTCCCTATACGTTTGTAGTACTGTCGCTGTTGATCGCAATATTCGGCATACGCGCCGCGCTGCTGACGCCGACGGACATCTTTCCTAACATCGATATCCCAGTCGTCAGTGTAATTTGGAGCTATAATGGCCTTCTTCCGAACGACATGTCCGGTCGCGTTATTTACTACTATGAGCGATTTCTTACCGCTCAAGTGAGCGACATCGAACATATCGAGTCGCAGTCGATCAGCGGCTATGGCGTGATCAAGGTCTTCTTTCAGAAGGGTGTCAACGTTTCGGCTGCCATGGCACAGGTAACTGCTTCGTCACAGACCGTGCTTAAGCTGCTGCCGGCCGGCATTACCCCCCCCTACGTCTTGAGTTACAACGCTTCAAGCGTGCCGATCCTGCAATTAGCGCTGTCGAGCTCTTCGTTACCTGAGATGAAGATGTTTGATTTTGGGCAGAATTTTATCCGGCCGCAGCTTTCGACCGTTCACGGCGCAGCAGTCCCGTCGCCCTATGGTGGTCAGGTTCTCCAAGCTCAGGTCGATCTAGATCAGCAGCGGATGCAGGCGCACGGCGTCTCGGCGGAGGATGTGGTCAACGCCGTTTCAGCGCAGAACCTAATCCTTCCCGCCGGCGACCAGAAGATCGGTAAGTTCGACTGGACCACGTCGCTCAACGCCAGCCCACTTGATCTCGACAAGATCAACGATCTACCGGTGAAAAAATCCAACGGCACGGTTATTTTCATTCGTGACGTCGCCTATGTCCACCAGGGCTCGCCGCCCCAGACCAATCTCGTGCGGGTCAATGGCTCTCGCGCAGTTCTGATGACGATCCTGAAAACCGGAGCGGCGTCGACGCTAGACGTGATCGAGGGCATCAAGTCGGTGCTACCGCGGGTGCGAGAAAGTCTTCCATCCAGTCTCAACCTTCGTGCCGTCGCCGACCAGTCGATCTTCGTCAAGGCGGCCATTTTCGGAGTCTTGCGGGAGGCCGTGCTAGCGGCTGTCCTCGTCGGCATCATGATTCTGTTGTTCCTAGGAAGCTGGCGTTCCACCATCATCATCATTGTCTCGATCCCGCTATCGATACTCTTTTCCCTGATCGTTCTGTCGGTATTAGGTCAGACCATCAACGTGATGACCCTCGGGGGATTGGCGCTCGCGGTTGGTATGCTGGTCGATGAAGGAACGGTGACTCTCGAGAATATTTTCTTTCACTTAGAGAAAGGCAAGGACGTAGAGCCGGCGATCTTGGACGGCGCGCAGCAAATCGTAATCCCCGCCTTTGTTACGCTACTCGTACTCGATATCGTGTTCGCGCCGATGTTCCAGCTCGGCGGCGTAGCTGGGTATCTATTCCGTCCCCTGGCTGAAGCCGTGGTTTTTGCGCTGATCGGATCGTTCATCCTGTCGCGTACGCTGGTGCCGACGATGGCGCGTTACCTGCTTCGGGCTATCCCCAATCACGATGGGGAGCATGTAGCGGCCTCGCCTTCGCGCAATCCATTCACGTTGGCGCAAAGAGCTTTCGAGAGTGGCTTCACCTGGCTGCGTGGTCATTATCACGCCTTGCTCAAGCAAGCGCTTTTGCGGCCCAAGGCAGTTATTGCGGGCTTTCTTGGAATTGTGCTGCTGTCGTTTGGCTTAGTGCCATATCTCGGTTCAAACTTCTTTCCTAAGGTCGATTCTGGTCAAATCCTGATGCACGTTCGCGCCCAACCAGGCACGCGGATCGAGGAGACAGCCCGCCTTTTCGACCAAATTGAGCAGACGGTGCGCGCAACGATTCCCTCCGATCAGTTAGATAACATTGTAGATAATATCGGCCTTCCTTATAGCGGCATAAACATGGCATATCAGAACACCGGCACGATCGGGCCAGGGGATGGCGACGCGTTGATCAGCCTAAAGCAAGAGCACGATCCCACGAGCGGCTATGTCAAAACGCTGCGAACGGTTTTGCCGCAGAAGTTTCCGGGCACCACCTTTTCGTTCTTGCCTGCCGACATCGTCTCGCAGATCCTGAACTTCGGATTGCCGGCGCCGATCGATGTTCAGGTCGTCGGTAGTAATCAGAAAGCGAACTACGCTTACGCCACTGACTTGATGAAGAAGCTTCGGCGAGTGCCAGGCATCGCTGACCTACGCATCCAACAGGTCTTCAACTATCCGCAGATCAATGTCGACGTCGACCGGACGTTGGCAGCTGAAGTCGGTCTGACCCAGCGCGATATCGCCGATAACTTACTGATTACTCTTTCCGGCAGTGGCCAGGTCAGGCCGAACTTCTGGCTCAATTATGAAAACGGTGTGTCATATCCGATCGTGGTTCAGATGCCGCAGTATCGGATCAACAGCATTTCCGACCTTTCCAATATTCCGATCACCACGACTGAGAACGGCACGGTCGCGCAGCGCTATCTCGGCGGCCTCGCCAAGATTAGCCACGGACCGAGCGCTGGTGTGGTGTCGCACTATAACGTGCAGCCGGTTATCGACATCTTTGGCGACACGCAAGGCCGTGATCTGGGCGCCGTCTCTGGCGACATCGAGAAGATCCTGGCGGAGACCAAGAAAGACCTGCCGCGTGGTTCCTACACGATCGTGCGCGGCCAGGTTCAGACGATGAATGATGCCTATGGCCAGCTCTACATAGGACTCGTGGGCGCAATCTTGCTGGTGTATCTCGTGATCGTTGTCAACTTCCAGTCTTGGCTTGATCCCTTCATTATCATTACGGCGCTACCCGGCGCGCTCGCCGGTATTATCTGGATGTTGTTTATAACTGGCACCACACTGTCTGTGCCAGCCTTGACGGGCGCGATCATGTGCATGGGCATCGCGACTGCCAACAGCGTTCTTGTTATTAGTTTTGCCCGCGAGGGCCTAGAGAATGGGCTTGACTCAATGGCCGCTGCCTTGGAATCTGGCTTCACCCGCTTTCGTCCGGTGTTGATGACGGCGCTGGCGATGATCATTGGCATGATTCCGATGGCGCTGGCGATGGGCGAGGGTGGCGAGCAGAATGCGCCACTGGGCCGTGCCGTGATTGGCGGTCTCACCGTCGCCACTATCGCGACGCTGTTTTTCGTTCCGGTTGTCTTCAATGTTCTTCACCGCAAAAGCGATCAGGTGCCGGCGACGGTTAGCGTGCCATCGGGTGAACCGAATTAATTGAGCAAATTAAATTCTCGGCTACGTCGCAGCGAGTTTGAAAACCCGAACTCATTCGCCGTTGGATTGACGATTTTGACAACCGTAGATGGCCACTAGGCGCCGCCTCGCACCGCGGGCTCTGGACCCGGCCCCGACCATCGAAATCGGCGAGTTCATAGCTAGGACCGGATTGTCTGCTTAGCGCTCGTTCAGCTCACTCACTCGCAAGCGTTCCCGACAGCTGGGGCGCCCACTACATATTGAGGGAAATGTCGTTGCGCCCACAGGGCGAATGCCTTGATCGTCGAGTTGCTGGCACTCGGTGAGAAGTTTCTCGCGGCTTTTGGAATCATGGCGACGATTTCGCTATTTTCGGTCAGCCCGGCATTGTCGAAGAATAGTACGAAGTCAAGCGACACGATCAAGGTCGCAGACAAAGACGCGCATGCTGCCTCATATAATCAGTACGGGCGGTATCATGGCGCCGGGCTTGTCCGCGAGCCAATCCCTCCTGTATCGGCGACGCTGAATGAAATTTCCGATCCAGCGTGTTGGTACTCGTGTCTACGGACCTGACTCCTAACTGTTACTGAAGTATAACTATTCGCCGGTCCGGCTTGCTGTTGCCACGCTCTTCTTCGTTCCGGTCCTTCTTTACAGTAAGAGTGACCTGGTGCCGGCGACGGCCAACGTGCCGTCAGGCACGCCGAGCCGACGATTTGGGAGAAACATCTTGCTTGATTCTCATCCGCATCATGCGGAAGCCGACACCCAGCCAAACAAGCTAGCGCCACCGCCCGGCAAGTCGCGGTGGGTCGCTATCGTCGCCGTGCTAGTGGCTTTGGGCATCGCCGTCTCCGGCATCCTGTGGCGGCGTCAGCAGGAGAGCGAGGTTTCGGGGTTGACGGCCGAGCTGGCGGTGGCTTCCGTTGCCACCGTCTCGCCGAAGCAGGGCGTCACCGGGCAGCAGACCTCGCTGCCCGGCGATATCGAGGCCTGGTTCGAGGCGCCGATCTATGCGCGGGTCAGCGGCTATCTGAAGGAATGGCACTTCGACTTTGGTGCGCATGTCGAGAAGGGCCAGTTGCTGGCGGAAATCGACGCGCCCGATCTCGATGCGCAATTGGCCGCCGCCAAGGCGAAGCTGAATTCCGCCGAAGCCCAGATCAACGTGAGAGAGGCGGAACGCAACTTCGCCGAGACCACCTATACACGCTGGCGTGACTCGCCGAAGGGCGTCGTTTCCCAACAGGAGACCGAGGCCAAGAAAGCGGAATTCGGCAGCGCCGACGCGCGTTACAAGGCGTCGATCGCAGAAGCCAACGTCACGCAGAGCGAGGTCGACCGGCTGACCGCGCTCGAGGCCTTCAAGCGCATCCTTGCCCCGTTCGACGGCATCGTGACGTCACGCACCACTGACGTCGGCGCCTTGATCAACGCCGGCAGCGGCGCCAGCGCCGGGCCTCAATTGTTCAGGGTTGCCGACGTACATGAAATGCGGGTGTTCGTTCAGGTGCCGCAGGAAGTATCGTCCAATATGCGTGCCGGTCTCACCGCCGAGATGACGCTGCCCCAATATCCGGACAAGACCTTCAAGGCTGTGGTGTCGACGACGTCGGAAGCCATCAACAAGACGGCGCGGACGCTATTGGTCGAACTCCATGCCAATAACACCGACAACCTGTTGCAGCCGGGCACGTTTGCCCAGGTGCGATTCAATCTCGCTGACGCACCCGGCACGTTGCGAATTCCGACCAGCGCGCTGATCTTCCGCGAGGATGGCCCGCAAGTGGCGATCCTCGCGCCCGGCGACAAGGTGGACTTGCGCTCGATCAAGCTCGGTCGCAACCTGGGAACCGAGTTCGAAGTGCTGGCCGGTCTTTCCGCCTCCGACACGGTCATCAACAGCCCGCCGGATTCCCTGTCGCAAGGCGAAGAGGTTCGGGTTTCCAAGGATGCTCCGCCACCGCCGGCTCACGAGGCCGAAGTGCGATGAAAAACGTCCGTTGCCTTTTGACAACAGGGCTTCAGCAAAATTTCCCGGCTGGGTTGACGTCGGCGCGGCGGACGACGTCCAATCGGCAATGTCTGGTGTCTCGCGCCTTGGGGCAGTGCGGAATAGGTGCATGAGAATCCAAAGCCTCGCCTGTGTGGTCGTCTGTGCCGGCGCATTGGCTGGATGCGCGCTGGGTCCGGAATATTTCACGCCCGATGCCGCCACCCCTGCGAGCTTCACGGTGCCGCCAGCGGGCAACGGGCCGCAATCCGGCGGCGCCAAAGCTGACCTTTGGCAATGGTGGCGGACGCTGCATGACCGGCAGCTCAACGAGCTGATCGATCTTGCGATCGAGAACAATATCGACCTCAAGATCGCGCTGGATCGTCTGCAGCAAGCGCGCCTCCAACTGATCGTGGTTGGCGCGCAAGCCGTGCCGCAGCTCAATGGCGGCGTTGGCGGCGGCACCGGCACCGGTACCGATGAGACCAAGGGCAGGGTCGCCCAGGCTTTGCGCGACGGCGACAACAACACGGGCCTGAAGAAGATCAGCGGCGTCGGCGGTCTCGATGCCGAGTGGGAAATCGATATCTTCGGCAAGATCGCGCGCCGCATCGAGTCCCAGGTCTACACCGCCGAGGCGCTGAAGGAAGCGCGCGACTGGGTCTATGTGGTGATTGCTGCCGACGTCACCCGGCTTTATTTCGATCTTCGCTCGCGCCAGGACCGGCTGCAAATTCTCTACCGCAATATCGAGACGTCGCGGAAGATACTCGATCTTGCGCAGACCCGTCTCGACCGCGGCCTGACCAACGAACTCGACGTACTGCTTGCCAAGCGCCAGATCGAGACGCTGCAAGCCGACGTCGAGCCGCTCAAGGCGCAGATCGCCGCTAGCGCTTACGCGATCGCCGTTCTGGTCGGCGATTATCCGGAAAACATTTCCCGCCGCCTGTTGCGGCCCGGCGTGGTCCCGCGGTTGCCGGCCCGCGCGCCCGTCGGAACGCCGGTCGACCTGATCCGCCGCCGTCCCGATATCCGCGAGGCTGAACGCCTTCTCGCTGCCTCCGTGGCCGACATCGGCGCCCGCACCGCCGAACTGTTCCCCACCGTGGCGATCACCGCCGGCGCCGGCGGGCAGACCGGCCCCCGATCGGGTTCGACGATTCCCATCATCTGGATCGCGTCGATCGGACCGACGCTCAGCGCACCCATCCTCGATTTTGGTGCGCTCGACGCCAGGATCGAGATCGCCGATTACCGCGCCCATGAGCTTGCCGGCGTTTACAAGCAATCGATCCTTACTGCGATCCGGCAGGTCGACGAAGCGAACGCGGCCTATCAGGGTTTTCGTCAAAGCCTGCGCAGCCTCGACCTCGCGCTCGATGCCGCCCGTCAGGCGACGAGGGTAGCGACCGAGCGGTACGACCGCGGCCTGACCGACTTCCTCAACGTGCTGGATGCCGAGCGGCAGCAATTCACGCTGGAGCAGCAACGCGCCGAAATCGTCCGGCTTGCGGGGGATAGTTTTGTGGCGCTCTATAAGGCGCTCGGCGGCGGTTGGCCGCCAGATGAAGTCATCCCGCCGGTCAGGCGCCCGGACCCTGCGGTGATCGCCGCGGTCAAGCGTCTTGCCCAGGACCCGCCGCATGCGCGGCCGGATCCTGCCCCGCCGGGATTGACCCCCTGACATGAGGTGAGGGATCGAGCCTGTGACGCCCGACCCGCACAAATTTACGTGCTTCTCAAAAGATCACTCAATCTCCGTGATCCACTGAGAATTCGTCTCTACAAACGAAATCAATGTGAACTCTTCGTGGCCATCGGGCTGGCCGTACGCATAACGGGCGTACCGTTCAGGTACACGCTCCCTTCCTTCTTGTGTGTTTGGATCGCCCATGTCTAGTGGCACGGCGTTGTAGCCCGCTAGCATAGCGAGATGCTTGCAATAGGAAAATTAGGTGGGCCGGACCCGATACGTGGCTAGACTTCGAAAAAGAGCCCCAGCAGTCGCCTGCTGAGGCCCTACCTTGATTTTTGGGGGTCAAGGGGGCTGGTGGCCCGCCACATTATTATCGGGAAGAATCGGATGCGATATTAAATTTAACTTTACTGATCAATACAATCGAGCGGCCAATAAGAATAGTGTTCTAACGCCAGTTCATTCGTGGCCGCTGTCGTTTCTTGCTACTCGAATGGCTAGACGTAAGAACAGTTGGAACGTTAGCGTGTCCCTCCATTCTAAAGGAAAATTTAACGTTCACCGACGCTTCAACATTCGGAACGAGCCGACATCCACTCTGTTGCTGTTGAGGGCGAGTAAAACAATGGAGATTAAGCGATGAAGAAAACAATGTTGGTGGCTGTAGCCTTCCTGACAACTGTATCGTCTGTCGCGCTGGCGCAGGGTACAAATTCCGGCTCAAGTACAGAACCTGCCGCAACCACAACCACCAAACCACAGGCCGGTGGGCTAGGCCTTCGACAGCAATTGACGAATAGTTTGCAACAGTCGGGCTTCACCAATATCAAAATTGTTCCGGATTCATTTCTGGTACAGGCCAATGATAAATCAGGAAATCCCGTCACGATGTTCATCGGCCCGAACTCGGCAACCGAATTTACAACCATCGGATCAAATGATCAGACGTCAGGTTCGAAGGCGAGCAAATCAGACATGCAGTCTGGCGGCATGTTCACCAACATTCCCGTCAAGGACGAGCTCAG
This sequence comes from uncultured Alphaproteobacteria bacterium, assembly GCA_963824305.1. GTDB lineage: Bacteria > Pseudomonadota > Alphaproteobacteria > Rhizobiales > Xanthobacteraceae > Bradyrhizobium. Next base: position 419,025 of record CAWGOW010000005.1, on the reverse strand, counting down.
CTCAAAAGTGGTCGGCCTCGATGTCTACAACAATGCCAATCAGAATATCGGTACGATCAAGGATGTGGCCTACAACGGCACCAGCGTGAACGGCTATATCCTCGGGGTCGGGGGATTTCTTGGAATGGGCGATCATTATGTCGCGGTTCGGCCGTCCGCGATCAAGCTCAGCTACGACGCCAAGGATAAAAAGTGGCACGCAAACATGGATGCTAACGCTGATCAGCTTAAGGCTGCTCCCGAGTACAAGTACCCGAGCAACACGTAATTGATTTAGCCTGATCCGCGCCAAGTGGCCGTACTGCGGTTGTCGGTCAGGATTGATATCTGCAAACAGGATCGCCTTAAAAATCGGTCCTGTTTTGCTGTACGCCGCTGCCAGAATTGACCTCTAAAATGAAGCGGGGGTGTATTCATTCGATTTGGTCTTGTTTTATAAGCACGGTGGTGGGTATCACGATCATACGGCGAGGGTACAATCTCTTTAAAGCGTTGAAACGTGGCCGAACATTTTTCTCCCAACGTAGCTGAGATTGAAATTGGCCCGCACGCCGACTGGCGCTTTTGGTTCGCGATCTTGCTTACAGGCATTGGGACGGGCGTGAGTGCCGCCGCGCTGACGTTGGTTCTCCAGGCAGTTCAGCACTTCGTTTGGCCCGGCGCCGGCGCAACGCTGCTGGACGCTGCCGAACAGGCGACCCACTGCCGGCATATTCTTGTGCTTGTGGGCGCGGGACTGGCGACCGGTGCCGGCCAGATCATTCTGGTACGCCTGACCGCCGGTAACAGCATAGACATCACGGAAGCCATCTGGTTCTCCGCGGGCCGGTTGCCGGCATTGCGAACCCTGGGTAGCGCGGTGCTGTCAGTTATTGTCGTTGGAATGGGTGCCTCGCTTGGTCGCGAGGGCGCGCCCAAACAGGCGGGCGCGGTTATCGCCAACGTGTCGTCGGACAGGGCCCACTTTTCCGACGAACAACGCCGGCTGCTGGTTGCTTGCGGAGCCGGGGCAGGCATGGCCGCGGCCTATGGCGTGCCATTGGGCGGGGCGCTATTCGCGCTCGAGGTGCTTCGGGGAATGCTGGCTTTGCGGCTTGTATTACCTGCGCTACTTACGTCGGTCGTCGCCACCGCAACGTCATGGCTGGCTCTGCCAAATGCGCCAACTTATGAGCTTCCTCACTTTGACGGATCTTTCGCGAATCTCGCTTTGGCTATGCTGGTTGGACCCATCGCCGGACTTGTTTCCGTGCTGTTCGTGCGTGTCATCGCGCTGGCTGACCGATCTAGGCCACAGCATCGGCGGCGGCTGATGGCTCCCGTTCTGGTGCTTGGACTGCTCGGGCTGCTATCAATTCCTTTCCCGCAGTTGCTCGGAAATGGCAAAGACGTTGCACAACTCGCGTTCGCGGATCAGATTCCGTTCGCCCTGTTGCTAACACTGCTACTGCTCAAACCCGCGGCGACCGTGTTGTGTCTAGGAAGTGGCGTCCCGGGAGGTTTGTTTACACCGTCGCTGGCGCTTGGAGCGGTGCTTGGCGGGGTTGTCGGCCACGCCTGTTCATCGCTTTGGCCTGAAATGCAGCCCGAACTAGCTGCGGTGGTGGGCGCGGGAGCCGTTCTTGCGGCAACCACACAAGGACCGATCTCGGCGGTCGTACTAATCATGGAGCTGACCGGGCGGGACCGGTCATTCGTTGCGCCTCTGTTGCTTGCAGTCGTCATTGCGACGCTGGTTTCGCGAATGATCGAACCGCGCTCCATTTATGATGCAAGGCTCACGGATGAACAGATCGCGCAAAGACAGAAGCTGCGAGAGCCGGCTAGTCGATAAACGAGACTCTATGCATATTGTGCGTCGATAAGCAAAAAAACTCACACGCGTTCGGCAAAGGGCGCTGCGAACATTGGGGTGCGCGTAGGCCTTTTCAATCGGAACAGGTCAGGCTTCCATCGTCATCGACGCGTTGATGCATCACAAAGAGTTGTCAGCCTTTTACCGGCATGGGCGCGTACTTGCAGAAATGCTTCCTCCATGGATCGTTTCGCGATACGCGTATCCAGATTTTCCACCACAGCGTCCAGCGCCCGAACGACGTCGTCGACCTCTTCGATTGTCATGCTCGTCAAACGTGTCGGCGCTTGCACTTCCGCAAGGTCCGACCCGGTACTTAAATGTGTGCCGCTAAAAAGTGCGCGGCATCTAATCGTGAGGGACGATATCAGCGACAAAGCTCAAAACTTCAGACCCGAAAGCACCCTTGCGCCTTTTACAAGCAAGGCGGGTGCGGCTGGAACATCTGCGGCGAGAAGTATCCGCATGAAAGCCGATTTTAAGCTTGTCTGTCGGCGGACCAAAACTAATAAATAAATTAGAATCGTTCAGCAGGATAGAGTCAACCGGGAGTGGAACCTTTTCCGCCCATCCCGCTTGCTACCCAATCAAGTTCGAGCAGCGAAATTGATACCGCCCTGTGGGGCGCAGCAAAAGGCGTGCGGAACGACGATCGGGAGTGACATGCAAAAGCTTGTGGCCGGTCTGTTATCCTTTTGGCTGGGGTGCGCCCCTTGCATTGTCTTGGCGCAGGAAACTGTCAGCGCTGCCAAACCGGATTACCCGGCAGATTTCCCACCTAGCGGATATCGTCCTCTACCACCGCATTTCCAACCGCGCCGGCTGATTGCAGCGAATCCGGAAAAGGTTAGCGTGGCCCCGCCACCGCTGCCGTCGTACGTCCAGCCGACCATCCCTGCGCAAGGCTATCTATGGGTGCCCGGCTTCTGGGCGTGGCGCAAATCCGTCCCTGACTATTTCTGGGTTCCCGGGACGTGGGTTCATCCGCCGCAGCCGGGACTGTTGTGGACACCGCCATATTGGAGCCGGATCGACGGCGGATATGCGTTCCACAATGGTTATTGGGCGACCGAAGTCGGCTTCTATGGCGGCATCACGTATGGCTATGGCTATGACAGTGGCGGCTATCATGGCGGGCGCTGGGAGAAAGGCGTCTTTTCTTACAATCGCGCCGTGAACAACCTTGGAGCTCTCGATATCGCGAACGTCTACGATCACGCGGTTGCCGCTGACGATAGCGCGATGGGTGTTAGTTTCAACGGCGGTCGCAAAGGTACACAGGCAAGAGCAACCAAGCAGCAAGAGGCGTTGGCGAACGGGGAGCATGTTGGAGCGACCGTGGAGCAGCAGAAGCATTTCGAATTAGCGGCAATGGACCGTTCTCTGTATTCGAAGCTCAACAACGCTAAGCCCCCTGTAGCGGCCACGTCCCATGCCGGCGTTCTCGAAGGGGCCGGAATCACGCACAGCAGCGGAGAGCCGCCAAACCGTTCCGCTGAATCCAACGAAGCGACGACCGGCGTCGATTCGAAATAGGAGCCACGATGAGAAACATGTTTCTCGCGCTTGCGACGGTTCTCCTGCTTTCAACAGCGATCACGACCAGCGCCGTGGCGTTTGACAGCAACTTCCAGAACGGGGTCGCTGGCGGATTCGGTAGTCTTCATTCCGGATACGGCAGCGTTCACGGAGGTTATGGCGGCGGCCGGCGTGACAACTTTGCTGGCATCCGTGGCTACAGCAATTGGCGCCAGGGCGGCTGGGGCGCTCATCGCTCCGTTGGCGGTCACGGTGGCTACAGTTATTAGCCCCGTTGTGCCCGGACCGAGTAAGCGAGCATTAGATTTAATTGGATGTCGAAAACTTTCGCTCGCAAGAAACTTTGATCTGATCTTTCTGCTTTGACTTGCATCTGAGCTTCTTCTGCATATTTCCAGCCTAAGGGACGTCGTATCCAGTGCGCCGTCGCCGTCCTTCGCGAACCAAATGGCGAGCGGCTAATTTTGACACGTTTGTTGGAGCGTCAGAGCGTTGGTTGAATCATGTAGGTGTCGACAGTGGCACGGTCCGTATGTCTTCAGGCTGGCTCGAATGCGCCGCGGTCTCCGGAAAGTCGCCTAAAATTTAATTTCAGGATTGTGCGGCAATTGCCTTCCAGGTGAATGGCGCTTTAAACGATAACGGGGCGTATTTTGGAGGTAAGCGACGTGGATCCAAAAGGAGCGCTGTTTGATCCCGAGTTGATCGAATTGATGAAATCAGCTCTTGCCAATGCCACGGCGATGCTTCCGGAGTCGAAGTGTACCTCGTCTGTAAAAGCCGAGATGGCGTCGATCATTCTAGCGTGCGCTGCGAACGGGGAGCGCAATCCCGCGGTTCTCAAAACTCAAGCCCTAAGGGTCGCCAAGTCTCAACTATCATCTGGTTGACACAAAGCGTTTTCAGCGCGCGCATGCCCTTCAACAAGGTGGCGTCGCGCCAACTCACGGTGATAGCGCTAAAGGCTGAAATCTTGGAGCGCGCGGACGATTAGCGGAAGAGGCCGCCCATCATGTGGCCGATTGCACCAATGGGACCCCCGATACCGCGGGAGTGGCGAGACCGTCCCCCGCCTCGATGAGTTTCCTGATGATCGGATTTGCCGGCTGCGGCGCTTTCGTCGAGCAGGGCCGTATTTTGCTCCGCGTTGAGGAAGCCGGTTTTTGGATAACCATGTTCCTCTTGCCAGAGGATGATAGCGCCGCGGGTCGACTGATCGAATGTCCCGTTGGCTTTGGTCTCAAACCCAAGCCTGGTTAGTCCGAGCTGAATTTGCCGACGCTTCGCCTTGGTGAGGTCTAACTTGTCTTCGGCTTCTTCATTTGTTTCTTCAGCGATCATCGCCGTCTCGACGGATACCGATTGTTGTCGCGGGGTAGTGGTCAACCCAGCTTGGGCAATGAGCGTGCTTGCGACAATTGCCACGATCGACAATCCAAGGATCAAGGCGCGCATGGCCTGCTTCTCCGAGCCCCGTCGCGGCTCATGAATTATTTGAGTTAACTACTCGCTGGCCACGATTGTTCCATCGTGTCGCGCTTGTTGTTATGCCGCGCTGCACCTTCGTGCACGCGTCTTTCATGATTTATGGCAATCATTCGTTTAGTCGGCTTGATGCGAGCGGTACGGATTCAATCAACGGTGAGGACGGCGTGTGACATTCGGGCCTTGGCGCGAACTGCGGATACAAGGTCGTAGCTGCGACGACTGAAAAGGGCGGCCGAGCCGCCCTTTCTACGCTTCGGTGAATCAGCAATTGTACGGATCAATATCCGTAAGAGCATCCGTAGTCGCCGTTGTAACAGCCGTATCCCAAGCCGCCCAACAACGATCCGACGATCAACCCACCTGCGATATCTGGCCCGTAGCCACCACCATAACCGCCATATCCATAACCACCGCCGTAACCTCTGCGGTAGCCGCCGCCAAATCTGCCGCCGCGAAATCCTCCACCGGCAAACCGAGCGCCGCCGTGTCCGCCGCCGGCAAATCCTCCACCATGGACGCCTCCACCATGCCCGCCGCCGCCGTGTCCGCCGCCTCCGCGAGCGAGCACAGGCGACGTGGCTGCAAGTGCAGCTGCCAGACAGGCAGCGCCTATAATTCCGATCTTCTTCATGACTGTTTCCTCCATTGTGTCATAGGGGAAGAGTCCTGCGCTTTGGGAGTTCCGAAGCGTTTTCATAAATAATTCCTTAGTCGGGTGATGAGGGATGGCTCCTTCTACCGTGACAGGCGGCCTGGAAATTTGTGCTTTGAGGGTCGCGTCCAACGCCACATTGACCGTATTAGGTGAGGGGATTGGTCTGATTTCGACGCAGCCCGTTGGCGCTGTTACGACCCAAGCGATCGCCTGTGTCGAACGAAGCGCCAGCAGAAAAACCCGTATTCGTTTTACTTCGGAGCCCGGCACGGAAGCTAAAAGTTAATTTATCAAAGCAAGCCAGCGCGGGATTGGATATTGAAGTAGCAGCGGTGCCAACGGCCGAGCCCTACGGTAACCAAATTGCAATCATTGACTTATTGCAGTCGACGAATGTTTCGACTGCGGCCGCCCCGCTTGCGAAACCTGCGACGTCCTCCAAGAGCAACGCGAGTTCTCTCCGGAACGATGGAGAGCACCTGTGGTTTGCTCTCTCATAGGAGAGATCTGTATCTCTTCAGAAAATTGGAGATGTCCATGAAGAATCTCAGATTGATGGGAGCAGCTGCGCTCTCGTTAGCCCTTGTGCTTGCCTCGCCGGCGATGGCTCGTGGAGGTGGCGGCGGTGGCGGAGGTCATGGTGGCGGCGGTGGTGGTCACGGCGGTGGCGGCGGCTTTGGTGGCGGGATGGGAGGAGGCGGCTTCCACGGTGGCGGCATGGGTGGTGGGATGCGCGGCGGGAGCATGGGTGGCGGGTTCCATGGCGCGGCGGCTAGTGGCGGATTCCGCAGTGCGCAGGCCAGTGTCGGCAGTTTCAACGGCGGCAGTAGCTTCGCCGGCCGCGGTGGCGGTCGATTTGCCGGCGGCGGTCATCGCCACGGCGACGGTCGAGGCTTAGGCTTCGCCGGCGGTTGGGCTGTTGGCGCCGGTCTCGGATATGGTTACGACGACGGATATTACGGCGACGGCTACTATGCTGACAACGGTTACGCCGATGGCGGCTATGGATATGATGGCTACGATAACGGCTCGTACTATGTAGCTTCAAATCAAGGCGCCGATTCCGGCTATTGCGCTCAACGTTACAAGTCCTACGATCCGGCCTCCGGAACCTATCTCGGCTATGATGGCCAGAGACATCCCTGCCAATAGAATTCAACCAGCAAAACAGCGGCTCAACGGGCCGCTGTTTTTTGGTCGCTAGAAAATGATGCTGCAGCTTCGCCGGTCGGGGCTGAAACATCGTGCGTCAGCGGTGCGCCCCAAACAAAGCCTGGCCCTGTGAGTTGAAGCTGCATTCTCCCGGCACGTAGCCAGGATCATGCAAGCAAGCGTTATCGAGTGAGCTATCCCAGGCGCCTCGCTGCCGCCATTTCGACCATGCGATATAGTCGCAGTATTGACTGTGAGGGTTTCCAGCCTCCCGGGTGGCACAAAAGATGCTCTGGGACGAGTGTCCTGGATGCGAAACTACATTCCGCGCCAGCGCGGGCGCTGTCAGGACCGAAAAAAGCGCTACGGCGGCGCCGGCAATTTTGACTGTTTTCATGCGTTCTCCCTCTGGGTCTGGATATGTAACACCTGGTTTCGACGAGAAGTCCCGGTCTTGATCACTAAAAAATAATTGAGTCTCGATAAAAACCGGGTGGCCATCACGGGTTCAACCGTCACGGGATGCACAATGGGCTCTCGTGATAATTCGCATCTCCGCGATCAAGTCTTAAAAAGTGTTTATTCTTTCGCAATTTCATTGGCTTATAAGAGAAAGGCCGCTGTTACCGATCGCAGTTGCAAATGAAATTCCGCAATGCATTAGGAAGCTTTCACGTCGCCGATCTATGCGGTCCTTCATCCCTGTCCTCTGAGCGCAGGGACTGTTGCCGCCTCCCAACGTTATCTTCGGTGCGCCCGTGCCGTTGGGATCTTCGGCGAAAAATTGCGTTACGATTCCGTAGACGAATTTTGCTTAACGGTCGTCGGAGACAATCGCTCGCGCAACTGCAATCTCTAAATCAATCGCGATCTTTTTCCAACGCGATGCGGATCAGGTCGAAATGATTCTGGGCGCCTAGCTTCTGCTTGAGTGACGACGTAGCGTTGACGACCGTCTTGTAGGAGATGCCGAGCATGCCAGCTACTTTGGCAATGTTGTCGCCTTGCTTCATCAGCGTCAGAATTTGCAGCTCGCGCGTTGTGAGCTTGTCCGCCGGGTTCGTTTGGACAGCGGCGGAGGAAAAGGCAAGCAGTTGTGCCAAGTGCGGCGAAATGTAATTTTGTCCGGCAGCGACGTGTTTGACGGCCTGAACAATGAAGCTTAGGTCGTCTGATTTCGAAAGAAAACCATCTGCGCCCAACTGAATCGCCTGCGCCGCGATCACGAGATCGTTGCTCGGGCTAAACATGATGATTTTAGCCTCAGGGTCTTTCGCGCGAACCTGCCGCATCAACTCAAAACCTGAAACGTCCGGAAGCTTGATATCGATAACCGTAACGTCGGGCCTGTTTTGGAGGAAGGCCTGATAGCCAGCTTTGGCATCCCCGCTTCCCGCGATCTCCACCGACGAGTCCATAGCGAATAATGATTTGCATCCCCAGATGACCACCGGATGGGCGTCGACGATCAATACCTTCGTTATCAATTCCGGAACCTCCGAAAATCGAGACTCTTTTTCTAGGTCGGCTCGGGCTGAGGGCGAAGGTCAAAATAACCGAAACCCCTTGTCTTAAACAGCGACCACCGACAAAAAGAAAGCCGCCCGACGGGCGGCCTTTTTACTTCCTTGAGCGTTTCTGATTCATCAGAGAAACCGCCCGACTCGATCAACGCCCGGTTGGCCCCATATTCTGATCGACACTCCCCGGGTATTCACCGTCGTGATACGGGCCTCCCCACCCTGAATGATAGGTTGGACGAGCTATGCCGAGGTCAAAATGGTCAAAGTCTTGCGCGGACATGCTCTGCGCGGGCATCCTTTGTGCGTGCGTTGCATAAATCACTCGGCCATGGTGCTTCTGATGCACGCGGTGATTTCCAGAGCCGCCGCCGGCGGCTGCCATTGCCGGACCCGCCAGTAAAAGCGAAAGCGCGGCGGCTCCGATAATTCTGAATTTCTTCATGTGCGTTTCCTCCTTTTGGCTCGGTAACGCACAGGACCATGAATCGATGCGAACGGACGTTCCCGTTTTTAGTCCTAAAAGATAGTTGAGACGCCCCCCAAAATTAGATAGGCCGGCCTCGCCGCGCGGTGACGCTGCCAAATGCCAAATCACTCCAGGCCGCCTTCGCCCGTGCAGTATTAGGTTCGCCCCTGATCCAAGCGTCGGCCGCTTTCATTGGGTCGTCCTTGTCGCAAGGACCGCGAGCGAAGATCGCCCCCGCCGCCGTTGATCGGCGCTCCAACGGACCTTGGCATCACTTCGGACATTTGTCGGAGAGTATAAGCGAGGCATGGTAATTTGGTTTAGTGGAACCCAGTTGTCGGTCGCCTTGTACACGCAAGGCGGAAAAAAGTCGGTCTCTTTAACTCACGATGTCGCTCGTTGGTACGCAACCGAAATGGCCGTTCTGGTCGTCAATATCTCTTGTTAGGGGTGAGTTTACCGGAAGTCGCGTTTCGGGACCGTCAGGTCGTTTTTTTGACCCAAGGCAGACCTTTGGAGACGTGAGCGGAGGATTGCGTTGATAGAAACTCCCTCGAAGACCGAGCATTCTCATTCTTTCACTAACGTCAAACGCGCGATCCGAAGAGGGAACGCTCACGTAGATACCGTTGTCACGCAATGGGACCTGATCCTAAATTCAAATTAAGGAGACAAACACGTTGAGCGATGACAACTTTCATCTTTGACTGGAAGGAGCCATGGCTGACGTACTTCTTCTCATTTTGAGCGTCTTTGCTTTTGTGTTTCTTGCGAACACAATAGTGAGCTGGATTATGCCAGCATCATCGCTTGGCAAGTGGACGAAGGAGAAAGGGAAGGAGAGCCGGTGGTGGTCGGGGAACTAAAGTACCGGCGGCGCAGGGACCTGGATGACGATCGCCATCGTGGCGCCATGCTGGGATTGAGGTTGTTTTTTGTTGTTACCGTCGCTGCGTACTTCTTGTTAGTGGCATACGTCGTGCATTTGCCTCGGGTGCTGCAATGACGGTGGCTCCGTGCCGAAACCGGCCACTGGTCTTTGGCACGCAGCTTCACACACCATGACTCGGTGCAGCGGCAGTTAAGCGATCCTCGTCGTGAATTTCTCGAAGCCACGTGCGGCCGCCGCGTCGCGCAAACGCTGCACGTTTGTCGCAGAGGGAAACAGCGTCCACTTTTCCGGATCGTGCCCATCGATGGCGACGCTCGCCGTCGCGAGAAGGCCCATCTCGCGGCAGAGCTCGACGAAGCGCGCACAGACCTGGCGTAACGCCAGGCCATTGTCTTTGCGGAAGTCCGCGATCGCCTTGTGGTCCGGGGCGAGCCGACCCAGCAGACACATCACCTCGACATTGCGACCGGCTTCTCGTTCGAGCCGCCGGCTCGACTGAACCCGGTTCAGATAGCCGTAGATATACAGCTTCAGCAGAGCCGAGGGGTGGTACGACGGCCGACCAGTCGCCGCCGGATCAATCCCCTCAAAGCTCATCTCAGCCAAATCAAGCGCATCGACATCGATCACCCGAACAGGACCCTCCCTCAATGAAATCATCGAGGCATTCGGGCAATAGCGTCCATGCCCGCGATCCGCCCCTCAACGAAGCGCCTCATCAATTCCCCCATAAAATCAAGGGAAAATCATAACAGCGGCACTGCGTTTTCACACAGCCAGGACACGACCAAGACCCTGAAGAGACATTGAGCGCCCGCTGACGTGTCGTGCAGTCGTTCCGGCGGTGGCCAAGGCGCTCGCTCTAGCAACGCACCTCGTAAGCCTAAGGTTGAAAGATTTTCGCGGCTTCATGATTGGTAAAGGCGAGCCGGAAGGGTTAGGCTTTCGGCCGACAAGGCATCGAAGAATGCCGGTCACCAAAAAACATACCGTCAGCTGGGGAGGACAGCATGGGTACTTCGCAACGATTCGGCTCGGTCGATCGGCGGACTATTCTGAAAGCAAGCGCCGCGGTTGCTGCGGTGCAATTCTCATCACCCTTCATCATCAAGGCCAAAGGCGAAACGCCGGTGCGGATCGGATTGGTCGACCCGCTGACCGGGGTTTATGCCGCAATCGCCCAAGGCGAAGTGGTGGGAGCCAAATTCGCCGCCGACGAGATCAACAAGAAAGGCGGCATTCTGGGCAGGCCCGTCGAACTCCTGATCGAGGACTCCGCCAATGATGTCGGCACGGGGGTGCAGAAGACGCGCAAGCTGATCGAACGCGACCAAGTAAGCTTCATCATCGGCGACGTGAACTCCGGCATTGCGATTGCGATAGCCCAGGTCACCAGCGAGAAGAAGGTGCTCCATATCGTGTCCGGCGGTCATACCGATCCGATCACCGGCACCAACTGCTCGTGGAACGTGTTCCGGGTCTGCAATTCCACCGCGATGGACGCCAATGCCATCGCATCGACCCTGATCGAGAAATTCGGTAAGAAATGGTACTTCCTGACGCCGGACTATGCGTATGGGCACTCGGTCCAGGCCGGCTTTGAGAAGCTCTTGAAGGCCGCGGGCGGCACTTCCGCCGGCTCTCTGGTCCCGCTCGGCACGCCGGATTATTCGGCCTATTTGATCCAGGCAAGAGCCTACGGCCCGCAGGTGCTGATCAACGTGATGGGCGGCGGCGATCAAGTCTCCAGCCTCAAGCAATTCGTCCAGTTTGGTCTGGACAAGCAAATGGCGGTTGGCGGCACCCTGTTCGAGCTCGAGAGCATCCGCGCCGTGCCCGATGGTGCGCGCGTCGGATGGTGGACCATGGAATGGTGGTGGGACCAGCCGGGCGTGCCGCATGTCGCCGAATTCAATGCCGCGATGAAGAAGATCACCGGCCTGTCGGCCACCGCGCGCAACTGGTTCGGTTTTGCGTCGGTGCAGACGCTGGCAGCGATCGCCAACCAGGAAAAAACGCTCGACGCCGTAAAGCTGTCGCGCGCTCTTTCCGGATTCAAGCTGCCGCCGGAGATCGCCTTGCAACCAGGCACACCGGCGTTTCGCGCCGGAGACCACGAATTGATGAGCAGCGTGTTTGTCGGCGAGGCGCATCCGCCTCAAGGCGATCCTGACAATATGTTCACGGTGCGCACTCTGGTGCCAGGAGAGAAGGCCGCGGGCCCGCCGGAGGGCACTGGCTGCAAGATCCAATGGCCAGCCTGAGACAAGATCACATGGGCAGGATTAGCGGCTGGTGCTTCGAGGCATCAGACCAGACGAAACGTCCAATAACAGAAACAATGATCGTTCGGAGGAAGTTTATGACATCGCAGATTCTTTCCAGCAAATTCGATCGGCGTAGGCTGATGAGGGGCGCCGCCGCGCTGGGCGCCTTCCAGGTGGCTTCTCCGTTCCTCATTCAGGCACGCGGCGAGACGCCGATCCGGATCGGCATGGTCGATCCCCTTACCGGCGTCTACGCCGCACCGGCCGGTAACGAGGTGATGGGCGCCAAGCTCGCGGTCGAACAGATCAACGCCAAAGGCGGCATGCTCGGACGCCAGGTCGAGCTGCTGGTGGAGGATTCCGCCAATGACGTCGGCACCGGCGTGCAAAAGGCGCGTAAGCTGATCGAACGGGACCAGGTCAATTTCATGATCGGCGACGTCAATTCGGGCATCGCGGCGGCGATCGCCCAGGTCACCGCCGAAAAGAAGATCCTGCATATTGTTTCCGGCGGGCACACCGATTCGATCACCGGCAAGGATTGCAAATGGAACGTGTTTCGTGTCTGCAACACAACCCGGATGGAGGCCAACTCGGTTTCCGATCTGCTCTTCACCAAGTACGGCAAGAAGTGGCACTTCATCACGCCCGACTACGCCTTCGGCCACACGCTTTTTAGCGCCTGCACCGACAATCTAAAGAAGCTCGGCGGCACCGTGACCGGCAACGAGCTGACACCGCTCGGAACCACTGATTTCTCCGCCTACTTGATCAAGGCGCGCGCCGCCAATCCGGACGTGCTGCTCCTCCTGGTTCAGGGCTCCGACATGATCAACTGCCTCAAGCAGATCGTGCAGTTCGGCCTCAATAAGCAGATTCACGTGGCAGGAACCCAGCAGGAACTCGAGTCGCTCGCCGGCCTGCCGCCAGAAGCGCGTATCGGCATCTGGATGTTCGAATGGTACTGGAAGCAGCCCGGCGTTTCCGGCGTCGAAAAATTCGTCGCCGATATCCGCAAGGTCAACAAAGGTAACGTGCCGACCGCCCGGCACTGGTTCGGCTATGTTTCGGCGATGAGCTTTGCGCTGGTCGCGAACCAGCAGAAAACCACCGACGCGGTCAAACTCGCGGCCGCGCTGGAGAATTTCGAGTTGCCCGACGACGTCAAGCTGCAGCCGAACAAGGTCTACTACCGCAAGGGCGATCATCAGCTGATGACGTCGGCCTTTGTCGGCGAAGCACAGTCAAAGGGCAAGGACGATCCGGAAGATCTCTACCGCGTCGACCAGGTCGTCCCCGGCGACAAGACGGCACCGGCGGTCGGCGACACCGGCTGCACCATCCAGTGGCCGGCCTAGGATAACGCCTTCTTTTCCTTACGATCCGGGAGCTCCAATCTCCTGGGGTCAGATGCATGGGTTTTTCTTCCGGTAAATTATGACGCAACTGCTCCTGTTCAACGTTACCAACGGGCTCATCATCGGCGCCTTTTACGTGCTGATGGCGCTCGGCCTTTCGCTCATTCTAAATTTGAGCAACGTCATCAATTTCGCCCATGGCGGATTTCTCGTCATCGGCGGCTATATCGCCTATACGATTTCGCCCTATGTCGGGTTCTGGGGTGCATTGCTGCTGGCGCCGCCACTGACGGCTGTCATCGGGCTTGCGGTCGAGCGGGTGCTGATCCGGCCGCTGTACGGCCGTGATCCCCTCTACAGCCTGCTCCTCACCTTTGGGCTGGCGTTCATCATCGAGGATGGCACACGCTTCATCTGGGGCCCGCAGGGCAAGCCGGTCACCATTCCACCCTTTCTGGCGCAACCACTGAGCAACGAACTGTTCTTCATCACCGGCTATCGCCTGTTCATGGTGGCCGTCGTGATGATCGCGGTGGCGCTCCTGTTCCTGCTGTTGCGCTACACCCGTCTCGGCATTCGTATCCGCGCCGGCACGCTCGACCTCGAGACCGTCGCTGCACTCGGCATCAACGTGCAGATGCTGCGCTCGCTCAATTTCGCCGTCGGCATCTATCTGGCGGGACTCAGCGGCGTTCTCGCCGCCGGACAACTCGGGCTTGAGCCAACCATGGGCACGGGGCTGCTGATGCCGAGTTTCATTGCCATCATCGTCGGCGGCATCGGCAGCTTGCCGGGAACGCTGGTCGGTGGCCTGCTGATCGGGGTGGCCTCGGGGTTGACGGCGGTGTTTCTCCCGGCCGCCAGCGAGGCCGTGATCTACGTCCTGATGGCCGTGGTGCTGCTGCTGCGCCCGCGCGGATTGTTCGGCGAAGAAGGAATGATGAGTTGAGCGCCGAACAAATTCGCAAGCTGGTTGTCCTCGCGGCGATCTGGTCGGCGCTGCTGCTCGCCCCCTATTGGATGGTGCCGCTCGGCGGCTATACCGCGCTCGCGACCCGCGTGCTGGTGCTCGGACTGGCGGCGATGTCGGTCAATTTCCTGCTGGGATTTACCGGCGTGCTGTCGTTCGGCCATGCCGCCTATTTCGGCCTCGGCGCCTATGGCGCTGGGTTGACGCTGAAATTCCTGGCGGCCAGCACGCCGCTGGCGCTCGTTTTTGGAATGCTGCTCGGCGGTCTTTGCGGCGCCATCCTTGGCACGCTGATCGTGCGCCGCCGCGGCGTCTATTTCGCCATGGTCACGATCGCATTCGGGCAGGTGTTTTATTACATCGCCTTTCAGTGGAGTTCGTTGACCGGCGGCGACGACGGCTTGCGCGGATTCTCGCGTCAGCCGATCGATTTCGGCCTGTTCAAGCTCGACATTCTCTCCAGCGCCGACAACTTCTATTACTTTGTGTTGTTCTGCTTTGCGCTTGTGGCGGGCGCCATGGCATTTATTCTGCGCTCGCCGTTCGGCCGCACCATGATCGCAATTCGCGAGAACGAGCGCCGCGCCCGCTTCCTCGGTATCCCCGTAGAGCGGCATATCTGGATCGCGTTTACGCTGTCCTGTTTCTTCATGGGGTTTGCCGGCGCGCTCTATGCGCTCGTCAACAACTTCGCCGATCCAAGGGGACTTCACTACAGCCAGTCCGGCGATTTCGTCATGATGGCGGTGATGGGTGGGATGCGCAGCTTCTGGGGTCCGTTGCTCGGCGCCGCCGTGTTTGTAGTTTTGCAGGACTACCTGTCGAGCATCACCGTCAACTGGATGTCGTTCGTAGGTCTGCTTTTTGTGCTGGTGGTATTGTTCTTCCCGCGCGGACTGCTGGGCTTCCTGCAGCGGAGCAAGGCATGAACGTTCTCGAAATCAACAATGTCACCAAGCGGTTCGGCAATCTGGTTGCGGTGCGTGACGTATCGCTTAACGTTGCGAAGGGTGAAATGTGCGCGATCATCGGGCCGAACGGCGCCGGCAAGACCACCTTCTTCAATCTGATCAGCGGATTCTTTCCACCGACCTCCGGCAACATCGTCTTCGACGGCCGTGACATCACGCGGCTTTCAACGCATGAGCGCGTCACCCGCGGCATGGCGAGGACCTTCCAGATCACCGAAATCTTCCCGGAACTCACCGTGTTCGAAAACGTCCGCATATCGGCGGAAGTCGCCGGCGGATATCGCTTGTGGCCCTGGATCGGCCGTTCGGAAGCCACGAAGCTTCACGCCAGCGTCGAAGGAATCCTCAAACTGGTATCGCTGGAAGGCAAGGCCGACAGGCTGGTCGGCGAATTAGCCCACGGCGACCAGCGCGCTGCCGAGATCGCGATGGCGCTGGCCTTAAAGCCGCATCTGTTGCTTCTTGACGAGCCAACCGCAGGGATGGGCGATCAGGAAACATTCCAGATTACCCAACTAATCCGTCGGCTGCACCGCGAAAGCAACTACACCATCGTGCTGATCGAACACGACATGCGGGTAGTGTTTCATCTTGCCGACCGAATCTGCGTGCTTGATCAGGGTCGGATGCTGGCGCAGGGCACGCCGCAGGAAATAGCCGCCAACGAGACTGTTCAGGCCGCCTATTTGGGTAACGCCGCATGATCCCAGCCCTGACAGCCGAAGCCCTTCATACCTACTACGGCAAGAGCCACATCCTGCACGGCGTCAGCATCACTGTTGCCGAGGGCAAGATCACCGCACTGCTCGGACGCAACGGCGCGGGCAAAACCACCACGCTGCGCAGCCTGATGGGGCTTACCCCTGCTCGCGAAGGCAAGATCACGGTGTTCGGCCAGGAAACCACGCGCTGGCCGACCTTCCGCATCGCAGCCCTGGGCGTCGGCTATGTGCCGGAAGGACGGCGCATCTTCGCCAATCTCAGCGTCGAAGAGAATCTTAAGGTTCCGCTGGAACGCGGTGGCCCCTGGACCATCGCGCGAATCTACCAGCTGTTTCCCCGCCTTGAGGAGCGCAAGCTCAATCGCGGACGTCAGCTTTCCGGCGGCGAACAGGAGATGCTGTCGATCGCCCGCGCGCTACTCTTGAATCCAAGGCTGTTGATTCTTGACGAACCTTCGCAAGGCTTGGCGCCGCTTATCGTCCGTGAAATGTTTCGTATCGTACAGCAGATGAAGACCGAGGGTATTTCGGTCCTCCTGGTCGAACAGAATGCGCGGATGAGCCTGGAAATCGCCGACGACGCCTATGTGCTGGACGACGGGATCGTCGTCTATTCAGGACCGGCCAAGGAACTTGCCGCCGACGAGGCGCGGGTCCGGGCGCTCGCCGGCGCCAGCGCTGAGGAATGGACGCTGACTTGAGCCGATGAGTCCAACGGTAAGTCGGCGTTACCCGCGGAAGCAGGCCATGCTGATCCTGCGATAAACACTCGCACCTGCTCTTTCGCCCCTCGCTGCGCATACGATCTCGACGCTGGGGTGCTAAGATTGCACCGGAGTCAAAAGCGGTTTGTCCTTAGCCACCACTATCCCCTCAGGCATTCAAAGGGATTTCAGCCGCGATGTCCGAAGATGGCACCTTTGAGACATGGCGGCAGCATTGAGCGATGTCTGTTCATGGGGAAGACCGGAAGTTTCCAGCGCACCGTCAGGGCGACGCAATTGACCCACAGGGGGCATGAGCCGCCGCCCGCTGGGCCGACCGCACGTCCATCGTTTTTCATCTGGAGCGTCGCGTGGCGTCAGTCCGGCTTTACACCGGAGAGCGTCACGACTTTGGCCCACTTGTCGGTTTCGTCGACGATGTACTTTTCGAAGTCGGCTGGCGAGCCGGTGAATGCGGTCGCTCCCAGATCGGAAAGCCGAGCTTTCATCGCTGGTTTCGCAAGAACAGCGTTGATCTCGCTGTTGAGTTTGTCGACGATTTCGGTCGGCGTTTTCCGCGGAGCGCCGACGCCAAACCAGGTGCTCGCCTCGTAACCCGGAACGAACTCGGCAACTGCCGGTATGTCGGGTAGCGCCTCCGAACGCTGCACCGTCGTGACCGCCAATGCCCGAAGCTCGGCAGCTCTGACGTATCCCATTGATGAGGGCACGGGATCGAATATCACGTGCACTTGGCCACCGAGCAAATCCGTGATCGCTGGTGCAACGCCGCGATACGGCACGTGCAGCATGTCGACGCCCGTCATTGTCTTGAACAGCTCGCCTGCGACATGCGGCGGAGTGCCATTGCCGGCCGACGCCATATTGATCTTGCCGGGGTTGTCCTTCGCATAGGTGATGAATTCGGGAACTGTTGCAGCCGGGAATGAAGGAGCGACCAACATGATGAGGGCGCCACGGGCAAAGCTCGCGACCGCCGCGATGTCGCGAATGAAATTGAAGCCGAGATTTCCGTAGAGCGTCGCATTGATCGCATTCGGCGCGGCAACGAAGAGCAGCGTGTGACCGTCAGGCGCCGCGCTCACCGCGGCTTGCGTGCCGACGTTGCCGCTGGCGCCCGGACGGTTCTCGATCACGAATGGCTGGCCCAACCGTTCCGAGAGCGCTTGGCCAATCAGACGTGCGAGGATGTCGCTCGGTCCGCCGGCAGGAAACGGAACGATCCAGCGGACCGGTCGTGCGGGATAGGTTTGCGCCCGCGCAGTGTGCGCATGCGCCAAACTCCCCAATGCAACACCGGCCAAGCGCAAAATATTTCGGCGCGACGTGTTCATCTTGTGTCTCGTCCCGCAGTTAGTGAACGCGCCTTAGTCGGGCGACGCCAGATGCGCCCGTCGACACGGTGGGATTCTTCCACGTCAATTCGTCACCATTGAGGGCAAAGGTTCGCCTCTGCTCGGCGCCTTCCTCGTTCGGATAGCTGCTGGCTTCGATCTTCAGGATGAGAGTGTCGTTGCTGACTGAGTAGGTGCCGCAATATGCCAGGCTTCCCTGGACCGCCGCCTTGTTCTCTTCGGGGGTACCTTGATCGCGCTTGCCGCTTGCGAACTTCGACCGCCCGGGACGTGTGATGAGCCAGAAGAAGCGGCCGTTGGCGTCGAAAGTCAGATAGCCGCCAGGGCTTGGACCGAACGGTTGCGTCTTGGTGCCATCCGGGGCGCTATTGTCGACCGAAGCCCAAGCCCACGTCCCAATAAGGTCTTTGTCGCTTTGAGCGTGCGCCGACGACATTCCGATACCCAGTACTGTTGCAGCGATGATCGCAAGCGCGGTTGGCCACTTTCTCATCTCGCCCCCTGCGTCCTGTCGTCCAATTTGCCGATTTACCGCAGGCAGATAATCAGCAATAAATCGCTTTCACTCATGAATTGAATTCTCGAATGCCCAATTCGTCGAACGAGATGCACATCTTCACCCGGGTGGTTGAGCGCGGCAGCTTTGCGGCTGCTGCTGATGATCTCGGCTTGTCGCCCTCAGCGGTTTCGAAGCTCGTCACGCGGCTGGAGTTCGCGCCTCGGCGTGCGCCTGTTCAATCGCACCACCAGGCGACTCGCACTGACCGCTGAAGGCGAGGTCTTTCTCGATCGATCGCGGAAGATTCTCGATGCCATAGAGGCAGCGGAGTCCGAGGTTTCTTCTGGGCGCAGGTCACCGCAAGGACACCTGCGGGTCCATGCCTTTCCCACGTTCGCCGTTGATCATCTCTCCATTGCATTATTGGAGTTCCTAGCTCGCTACCCCCGTATCACTTTTGAATTTCTGGTCACAAATCGCGTCGTCGATCTTGTCGAGGACAATATCGACATCGCGTTCCGGGTTGGCCCGCTCGGCAATTCTTCGTTTGGAGCGCGCAAGATCGCCGACCTCACGCAAGTTGTTTGTGCAAGTCCGGCGTATTTGGCCAAGCATGGCAGCCCCATTCATCCTCGCGATCTCGCGCAACATGCCTGTTTAACCCTGAGCCACATTCAGGATTCCAGAACCTGGTCCTTCAATGTCGCCGGGGAAACGGTACGGGTGGACGTCAAAGGTCCGGTCACCGCTGACAGCGCGCACATGTTGCTCAAATTGGCGACTGACGGCGTGGGCGTCATCCGCTTTGGCGACATCATTGTCGCCAAGGCGATCCGGGACGGACTGCTTATCCCCCTGCTGGCAGGCTTGCAGCAACGGGAGAGCTTTCCCCTCTGGGCGATTTCTCAGCCGGGCCGGCAACGAATGCCCCGAGTCAAGGTGTTCCTTGATTTCCTCATGGAGCGCTTCGGCGAGGCACCGTGGCGAACGAGGCAGGACAAATGATATCAAGCTTCCCAACCATTCCTCAATCTCCAGGTTCGATAGCCTTGAATTATAACACCCTCCAGCTGTGCTTTTATTACCTACGTTGAGTTTTATTTCCGAGAACCAAAATGAGTTGACAAGCTTGGCGCCAAAGCGCGGCTTCATATCGACTTAGCCTGTCGAGCGGAAAAGAGGGCAGGTTGGATAAACGGACAAAGGATTGGGTTAGTTCGTTTGGCTGAGCACGCGAATTGGAGCTCAGTGCAGACAAATTTTCGGCCTGTTTAGAGTTGTCATCTTCCAGCAGGCCGGCTGCCTCGAAAATACCTAACCCACGCAAGTTTAGCGGGCCATCGTAAGCCCGTGATCGCTGTCGAAATTGAAGCAGTTGCAGCCTGTATCGCGAAAAGACCGCTTTCGATTGCGGTCGCTCGGCGTAAGCGCCACACTAAGCTAGCCTGTCTAAGAACTAGCTCTCGTTCGACAGCAGTGCGAGCGTCATAGTCGGAGGTGACAGCTAAATCGAAAGCCGCATAATCGTCGGCGTCCTCCAGGGCGGTGATGACAGTTTCGGAGGTCAATCCATGACGGATCGCATTTCGCCGAGTCCCGCTTTTGCCCGCCCTCGTCTTCGGTCCGGTGCTGAGCTCTGCATTTCGGCGGTAGCCTCACACTGGCGAGTGGAGGTCATTTCGTCTCCAGGAAAAAAGGCTTCGTTTCGTAATTTGAGCCTTATCGTCGGTCCGCCGCAAGTGATTGGATGCTCGGAACGTTTAGATCGTCAATGCCGATTGGTACTGGCGTTCGCGTTTGTCCCCACAAGCTAGCTGCCGTGGCCAGCGGCTCGATCGAATGATTAGCCCACCAGGCGCGTTCGTCGCCTTCTCGGTGAAGCTGGCGATGGTGTAGGCGACAGATAGGGACCGTGAACTTATCACTCACCTTTCGGCTCATCGCGCGCTGTTCCGCAAACTTGAGGTGGTGTGCGTCAGACGGAGTTCGGCCGCAGATCAGGCATGGTTGAGAAGCGACAAACCTCAAGTGCTCGCGGTCACGCTCCCGGACCGGTTTGCTGATGACGGTAACTTGCTGTTCGACCAAATCGGGCTCGGGCAAGCCGGCGGCGCCAGCGCCATTTTGGCCAGCGGAGCCGGTGTCGACCTCTAACTGCTTCAGTTTTGCAGAGAATGCGCTCTCCAGAGCTAGCGCATCTGCCGCTGATAGTTGATTTTTGAGCGGAAGGATGCGGTGTGCCCATTTCGTGATTGCATCCAGGCCATCGAGCGGTTCAAACAGCGTGAGTAATTGATCCAGCAGCCCGCGGGAGGCTTCAACCGACAGTATTGGTAGTCGAGGTTGAGCTGATCGATGACGTTGTTGGGTCGGACGCTCTGCGTGGGCAGTCGCTTCCGCCGATGTAGAAGACTCCATAATAGTGGTGCCCGTTGGTTGTGCCGCGGCAACAGCACCCCCGCTGGCGAGGTCAGGCGCATCTAAATCGTCTTCGCCAGCAATCCCGACCAGGGCGAAAAGCGAATATCGACGAGCATAGGTGAGGGCAGCACCTAGCCGGTGGGGAGCGGCCGTCTCTGTAATCGGCGATACCGGCCAGTCGGACGATACCCATTCGCCTGATGCATGAACGAGCGTGGTGGTCAGTTTGATGAGGCCGCTGTCGCGGTCGATTGTTGTCGCTTGAATGGTTGCGATCTCGTGCTGGCCAAGGCATTTGCGGACCAGATCCAGACCAGAAGACAGCGACGCGTAACGAAATGTCCGACTGCCCTCCCGAGGAAAGGGGGAGACGATGGTGGCGGTCAAGGATTTTTCCGGGTTTGCAATTTCGGCTTGCGCCTTGGCGAGTGCCGCGGCAAGCGCTCCGATCCGATCGCTGGCGCTACGCATGACGGGCCTCCTCGGCCAGGAGCTCGAAGCTGATCGCGCCCGATTTTGAGCGTTTGGCTTTGAGGCCGTGCCCAAAGGCCTCCCTGGCATCCTCAGGCACGAGCTTCTTGAGCTCGGCCTTAGCGCCTTCGTGGTCCAGATGGGCCTGGCGGGTTCGACGGTAGGTCTCAGACAGCCCCGCCCAGGAGTTCGATAGGCTCATATCGACCGTTCGAACGGCTTCCAAGCGTGGTTTCGGGGGGTCGACCCCGAATAATCTCGGCTCCTCGCCTTCCCTGACGCAGCGCCAGAACTTCTTCTCGGCCGTCAAGAGAAGGTGCTGGTACAGCGGATCCGCCCCGACGTCGATTTGGACCCATTTGCCGCCGCCAGTAATGATCGACAAGACCGCGGTCCGGGCATGAACAACCCACATATTGTGCTGAAGCTGGGCCATGTGCTTTTCGGCCGCGGCCTCCTCCGAGAAGGACCATGGCAGCATGAATTTGGCCTCGAACACTGCCCCGCTGGACCTCACCAGCCCGTCCAGGGTCGCCGCCATCCAGCGATGAACCGGATGCTGGACCCATTTCTGTACGTCGTCGATGGTTTGACCGCTATGGCGCTCATACCATAGTCGATTCAATTCCTCGGTTGTACGGCCTAGCTGGACGATCAGGTTGTTGGTTAAATCTTCCGGCTCGATCTCGCCGCGCTTCTCCCGCCACAGCCGCAATAGTGAGGCTTCGTCGTCGCCCATGATAATGCGGGCATCCGACCCGCCAATGAAACTGCACCGATTTTTTCCTGACATCGAAGCCTCCGTTTCGCACGAAGGCCCACTGCCTCCGCTCTCATGGCGCGTCGGTCAATCAAGATGGCGGGACGGGAATGCCAAGGCTTAAAACATCAGGTCCAGGCTGCCCAGCTCACTTTGGGACGGGGACGTCGGGGCCGCCGCGCCGCCTCGGTGTTTCGATGCCAGAACGGCAAATGCGGATGCTGAGCTGCCCAGGCCAACATCGCCAGCGAAATGCCGAGGTCATCATGGCCGCCACTTGCGCAGCTGTAGACGGTTCCATTGGCGCGATACTCCACACTCAACCTTTCAAGTTGTTGGTAGGCGGCGATCGTGCCTGGATTTGCAATGACGCGCACGAGTTCCGCCCGGAGTTCTCGCTCGAACAGCTCAAGCAAGTAGCTTCGTCCGATGGTGTAGACGAGTAGGGGACCAGAGGGAGTGGATCGGACCTCGTGGTTCATTCCATCGCCGTGCCGCGAGATGTGAAGCCCGATCACCCGACGGCCGAAGGTTTGGACGAGAACTTCGCCGTAAGTCGCATCATTGCTGAGATCGGCTACGATCAATCCGTTGTTGCGGTACCGGCGGTCGATCGCCGCCAGCGCGCTCGCTCGCGCGGTGCCGGATAATCCTTGCGGCAACTCTTCGGCGGAGCTGACCCCAAGCAGGCGTCGGCCAAAGGGCGCATTACCGCCCACCACCGCGGTCGATCGATCACGGCTGCGCCCGACGTCATGGGCGATGATCAATGGGCAAAAGCCACCCCAAGTCCGCACATCATCCTGTAGGTATGTCATTGGAAGACCCTCGCCCGAAACGATTGGAATGGATTGACCACCGGCACAGCCGTTGGCGTCGGTGGTGCGAAGTCACGCCCTGCCGGCACCAGCGGGACATGGATGCGGGCCGCGCGCTCAAACAGATCCCACGTGAACGGGCTAAGATTGTCACCGCCGGGGATGCCTAGATATTCTCGGTTGAAGGCCACCTCTCCTAGCGCGCGCCGCTCTTGATCCAGATAGGCTTGGTCGTAAAGACGATACACATCGGTGGTGGCCTTCAATCGGAGCCACGCAGGATCGTCGCTCGCCCACACCTCCCAAAATGGATCCGTCCGACTCCATGCGGTCGAAAGCATCGCAAAGCGCGCCTGCGGACGGCGAGCTCGCATCGGACGGACCGCCGCGATGAGCTCTGGCGTTAGTCGTGCGGCCTCATCGGCGATGATCCAGTCATCGACCGTCAACCCACGGATGAAGTCATCGCTGCCCGGTAGCGCCAGGACCCGCGCGCCATTGTCCAATTCAAGCCCGTAAACGTTGTCGGTCTTCAACGAAAGACCTGCTTTAGTCACTGTTGCTTTGACGTGGCGGACCAGTTCGGCACTTTGCCGTTGCGCGGGACACACGACAACACTCAAACCACCGGCTCCGTACCGCATGGAATGTGCGATCGCCCATGCGGCAACCGTAGTCTTACCGACCTGACGCGCGGTCAAGACCGCGATCGAAGCCCCGCGCGGCGCCCTCAGGAATTTCGCCTGCCAATCGGATGGCTCGAATCCGAGGATTTTTTTCACCCAGAGTGCGGGATCAAGTTGATAGGCAATCTCAGCCGATTTGCTCATCGTCCGCCTCCAATAGCGCCACAGCGATCCGCGCCTTCAACTCGGGCTCGTGATCAAATTTTTCGATCAAGCGTTCAGCGAGCGCTTTGACTTCGACATGAACATTGGTCTGAATCGCCACATTCACTTTGGTCTCATGGCGATCGAAACCCGACAGTCGCGACAGGCTATCCAAGGTGTGGCGAACGGAGTTGAGGCCTGATAAGGCGATTTGCAGCGACCCCGCGGTCCTTGCCTCAGTCACGATTTCGTCGATCCGAGATCGCAAATCGAAGTAGGCGTCATTCAAGTCCTCTCTGGTTGGTAGACAGGCCACGGCCGCCGTCCCGCGCGCGGCCTCCTTCATGATCGCGTTCGAAGAAGCCAGTTGCAGGCAATTGACACGGTGCCTGTGTACGCTGGAGGGGTTCAGCTCATAGTCATGGGCAACCTGTTTGCCGGGTTCGCCGGAGGCCAACCGTCGGTCAATTTCGACGCGCTTGATGTGCTGACAGGTGCTACATTTCCTTGACATCTCGCCAACTCTCAATCTATCCCCGAGCGGAAACTCCGATTGGAAAGCCCTCGGAATCGATCCGGCAATCGCGCACTGATGATTCTTTAACAGGCGGTTCCCGCCACTTTCGCAGTCCAGATAAAGTTTGAATCACTTAATCAATGGTTAATGACAGCCACGCTGAGCCAGGATTTTCGGCAAGCGCTAGCGATGCATGTCGTTTTGGACAGACGACGGGGCGAGCCGCCCTCCATGAAGCCCTCAGCGAAACGAGCCATCGACCGATTTGCCCATTGGTCCCGTTATTGGTCGCTATCGGCCGCTCACAGCGAAAATCTCGCTATTTTTCGAATTTTCACAGGGCGGTGATAAGCTTTAGCAATCGCGGCGGCGAATCTGTGAACCGGGATTAAAACGACTCTTACGGTGCGTCCCGGTAAAATCCGATAGTCCCCATTTTCCTCGAACTCAGGAATAAAGGCCGAAAGTCCCGAGTCTCTCCCGTACGCGCAATCCTGCGCATTTGGGGCCACCTGGCTCCATAGGGAGAATATGACATGGCTAAGAAAGGCCCTGACGATCGGGAGAAGGGACTAGGCCGCCGCGAAGTGCTCGAATGCATGGTCTGGGCGGGCACCGGTGTCCTTTGGACGATAAGCGGCGGTGTTCCTCACTCGATCGGATTGATCGGTGAAGCGGCCGCGGCCGAACCCACTACCGGCTTTACCTTCCTGCAAATGAGCGACAGCCACCTCGGCTTCGACAAGAAGGCGAACCCTGACGCGCTGGGCACGCTCCGGGAAGCAGTCGCCACGGTCAAGGCAATGCCGGCCAAGCCGTCCTTCATCATTCACACCGGCGATATCACCCACCTTTCCAAGCCGGAAGAATTTGACAATGCCGACAAGGTTTTCGGCGAGACCGGCGTGCAGATGCACTGGGTGCCCGGCGAACACGACCTCATCGATGAAAACCAGGGCAAGGCCTATCTCGATCGCTACGGCAAGGGCGCGAAGGGCGCGGGCTGGTACTCGTTCGACGATCACGGTGTTCACTTCATCGGTCTCGTCAACGTGGTCGACCTGAAGGCCGGCGGTCTCGGCAACCTCGGCGCCGAGCAGCTCGCCTGGCTCGAGGCGGATCTGAAGGGCCGCTCGAACAGCACGCCGATCGTCGTGTTCGCTCACATCCCGATGCAGATCCTCTACAAGGAATGGGGCTGGGGCACCGAGGATGGCGGCCGTGCGCTCGATCTGCTGAAGCGGTTTGGTTCGGTTACCATCCTCAATGGTCACATCCACCAGTTGGCGCAGAAGGTCGAAGGCAACATGACCTTCCACACCGCGTTGTCGACGGCGTTTCCGCAGCCGGCTCCGGGCACGGCGCCATCGCCCGGACCGATGCTTGTTCCTGCCGATCAGCTTCGCAGCAAGCTCGGACTGTCGACCGTCACCGTCTTGCAAGGCAACAAGCCGCTCGCCTTCGTCGACAAGACTCTGGCCGGCTAATTCGAGGATTTTTATGCGTAGTTTAGTAAGCCACCTGCGCCCTTCTATGGCGCGATTCACTCCCGGTCGCGCCGTCGTCGTTGCGATGCTCTTTGGTCCGCTCGTCGGCGCGTTACTGGCGTTCGGGGCGGTTGCGGCGGAGGAGCCCAATGTTGTCACGATCGACAACTTCTCCTTCACAGCGCCCGAACTGACGGTCGCGGTCGGAACGACGGTGAAGTGGGTCAACCACGACGACATTCCGCACAATGTCGTTGCGTCGAACAAGGCCTTCCGGTCGAAGCCGCTCGACACTGACGACACGTACTCCTTCACGTTCGCCAGCGCCGGAAGCTACGATTACTTCTGCGGCCTGCATCCAAAAATGCAGGGCAGGATCATCGTCAAGTAACCTGTCATGAAAGCTACTGGTGGAGCTCTGGATTTGACATTCGCATTCGAGACTCGCGGTGGGACGGGTAGCGAATATCAAATCCGCTCCACTAGCATACGCCGCAGTGGTTTCCGCTGTACCGAACCCAAAAACGACATGCTAAAAGACCGGCCGGAAGGCTCAGATCGATTGTCTGGCCAGATACAAAATCCGGTCCCCGTTGTGCAAGACAAGGATGATGCAAACGCTTTTGATGAGGTTTTCCTGCCGTACCTGCCGGAGGCCTACCGCCTCGCGCAGTGGCTTTCCGGCAATGCATCGGATGCCGAAGATATCGTGCAGGAAGCCGCCATCCGGGCTTTTCGCGGCATCAAGGGTTTCGGAGCCGTCAATGCCAAGGCATGGTCGCTGACCATCGTGCGCAATACGGCCTTGACGTGGTTGACGAAGAACAGGTCGAGGAAGGTTACCTACATCAACGATCTCAATCCGGCAGAGCAACAGGAGCTGGAACACGTAGGGCTGCACGGGACGAAAGTGGAGACACCGGAGGAAACAGCTCTTTTCAAGGCAGATGCCGAGCAGCTTCAGAAGGCTTTGGCGCAATTGCCGGCGCAGTTTCGTGAAGTGCTCGTTTTGCGGGAAATCAATCAGATGAATTATCGCGATATTGCCGAGATCACGAACGTTCCCATCGGTACAGTCATGTCCCGTCTGTCGCGAGGAAGGCAGCTCCTGATCACGCTTTTGGGAGATCAAAAGTAATTATGACGGCGTCATTGCAAGATAACGACGAACTTCAGCTGACCGCTTATTGCGATGGCGAGCTCGATGCCGCCGCGGCGGGCGAGTTCGAACGCCGGATGGCGGCTGATGACGGGTTACGCGCGCGATACACGCGCCTGATGTCGCTGCGGCAGGCAATGCAGGCGCTCCCTCAGGCCGACATGCCCTCCGACTTGCAGTCGCGTATTCAGGCTAAACTAAAGGCGGAGCGAGCCAGCGCCGAGCGTGCAGCCAACGTCAGCAACGTCACTGTTCTGCGCCGTCGAAACTGGTCGTTCCAGGCGCTTGCGGCATCTGCCTTGATCGGCGCCGTGATCTCCGGTTCCGTGCTGAAGACGATCGATCGCTTTGGACAAGGCGATACCGTCGCAAGCGAAGTGGTCGCCGGCCATATTCGGGGCCTGCTGGCACCGCAGCCGTTCGATGTTGCGTCCTCCGATCGTCACACCGTCAAGCCGTGGTTCACATCGCGGCTTCCGGAATCGCCGCAGGTGCCTGACCTCACGGACAAGGGTTTCGCCCTGCTGGGTGGCCGGGTCGATGTGATCGAGAATCGTCCCGTGGCAACAATCGTCTACAAGCATGCGGCACATACCGTGAGCCTCACGACATTGAAGCCGGGTCAGACGGTTCCCGAGCAGAGTATTGCCGGCTACAACGTCCGAAGCTGGAGCGACGCGAATTTCACATACGTGGCGGTATGTGATCTGCCGAGCGCAGATTTGGCGGTCTTCGAACGCGAATTTACCGCGGCCGTGCCGGCCCCGGAAATAAGGCAGTAAAACGGGTCGGAAAGCCGTCGTTTTCCCTGCCTCGATGGGATCAGACCCGTTCCGTTTGAGTGGCACCGCGCTGGCGTCAACAGCAGAGTGCGGTCTTGGACGCCATCCGCAAAACTGTGCTAGCAATGCCTCCCAAAGCAATAAGAGCTTGGGACGGATGCCAAAATCAGGAATCATCGCCGGCGCCTTTATCGCGGTGCTGATAGGCGGGGTGATCGCGGTCTTTGCGGTTGCCTGGCGGCCAGCGATCTCGCCGATCGAACCCGCCGCGTCGCAATCGTTCGATCCCGCGCTGGTGAAACGCGGCCGCGATCTTGCGGCCATGGGCAATTGCAACGATTGTCATACGGTGCCCGGCGGAAAGTCCTTTTCCGGCGGGTTGGCAGTCCCAACGCCGTTCGGTGCGATCTACTCGCCGAATATCACGCCCGATCCGGAAACCGGCATCGGTCGGTGGTCGGAAGCAGCGTTTCAGCGCGCCATGCGCTCCGGCGTCGATCGCGGGGGGCATCATCTCTATCCGACCTTTCCGTACGACCATTTCACCAATGTCAGCGACGCAGATGATCGCGCGCTCTACGCGTTTCTGATGACGCGGACGGCCGTTCGTGCGCCGGCCCACGCCAATGACCTCGCTTTCCCGTTCAATCAACGGGTTGTCGTGGCCGGCTGGAAGCTGCTGTTCCTCAGAGCTGGAACATACAAAGCGGATAGCTCACAAAGCGCCGAATGGAATCGTGGCGCCTACCTGGTCGAAGGCCTCGCGCATTGCGGTGCGTGTCATACGCCGCGTAACGCGCTCGGTGCGGAAAAAGCCAGCGCCTCGTTCTCCGGTGGCGACGTCGATAACTGGCATGCCTATGCCATCAATACGCAATCGCTTTCGCCGCTACCGTGGACCACTGACGCGTTGTTCCACTATTTGCGGTACGGCTGGGATTCCAACCATGGCGTAGCACGCGGACCGATGGCGGAGGTCACTGCCAACCTTTCATCGGTTCCGGAAAACGACGTCCGCGCGATCGCAATCTATATGACGAGCGTGTTTGGCTCCCCGAGGCAGGCGCGTGTCGGTCAGGCCGACGCCACGCGCGCCGACCTCAAATCACCGCCTGGCCCCTCGGCGGCCGCCGACCATCCCGGTGCCTCGATTTACCAGGCAGCCTGCGCAACATGCCACGACACGGACCGCCCGCTGCCCTACAACGGCATCAACCTTCGTCTCAGCACGGCGCTGAGCGCGCCGGACCCGCGCAATGCCGCCAACATCATTCTTGCAGGCATTCGACCAGTCGGCGGAGAACACAGCCCCATCATGCCGGGTTTCGCCAACAGCATGAATGACGATCAGGTTGCCACGTTGCTGAACTACCTCCGCAGCCGCTTCAGCGCCCAACC
This sequence comes from uncultured Alphaproteobacteria bacterium, assembly GCA_963824305.1. Taxonomy (GTDB): domain Bacteria; phylum Pseudomonadota; class Alphaproteobacteria; order Rhizobiales; family Xanthobacteraceae; genus Bradyrhizobium. The sequence continues at coordinate 389,945 of CAWGOW010000005.1, read as the reverse complement.
GGCCTGGAACGGCGTGGCGCAGATCGTCCGGGACGCAAGGCATACCGAAACCGTATCTCTTCAGAACTCGCCGACGACCAACAATACGCCCGGCGGTTCCACGCAGCGAGACAAGCCATGACGATGACGACATTGAAGGTCAACGGCCGGGATCACGAGATCGACGCCGATTCCGATACGCCCCTGCTTTACGTGCTGCGTGAGGAGCTCAAGCTCAATGCCGCCAAGTTCGGCTGCGGTCTTGGGCAATGCGGCGCCTGCACGGTGATGGTCGATGGCAAAGCCGTGCTGTCCTGCGTAACGCCGCTGCTTCTGCTGCACGGCAAGGAGGTGACGACGCTGGAAGGCCTGGGCACGGTCGAAAAGCCAGCGCCAATCCAGCGCGCCTTCATGGAAGAGCAGGCCGCGCAATGCGGCTACTGTATCGCCGGAATGATGATGCGCGCGCAGGCGTTATTGCAACGGAATTCCAAACCCTCCGATGCACAGATCCGCCGCGAACTGCAGACCAATCTTTGCCGCTGCGGCACCCACATGCGCATTATTCGCGCCGTGCACCGTGCCGCGCATTTGATGGATACCGCCGAATTGACCACGAACGGTGAGGGGAGCGCACGATGAACGGTCCTCTCAAACTCGATCGCCGTCAGGTACTGGCCGGAGGCGGCGCGCTGGTCGTCAGCTTCTCGCTGTCCGATGCTTTTGCGCAGGACCACGCCGCGGCCGCTGCTCCGAAGCCTCCAGGCAGTCTCGCAACCTCGCCTTATCTCGATGCCTGGATTCGCATCGATGCCGACGGCATCACGGTCTTCACCGGTAAGGCCGAGCTTGGTCAGGGCTTCAAAACCGCATTCCAGCAGATTGCGGCGGAGGAGCTCGATGTCCCCTTTGCCTCGCTCAAGGTTATCACCGCCGACACGCTTCTCACGGCCGACGAGGGCTACACGTCCGGTAGCCAGTCCACGCAATATAGCGGAACTGCAATCCAGAATGCCGCCGCGCAGGTGCGCGAGCTTCTGGTGGCGGAAGCCGCGCGGCGGTTCAATCTGCCGCTTGAGAATCTGCGGACCGAAAGCGGCGCGGTAATCGCACCGGACGGCCAACGCTTGAGCTACGCCGATCTGGTCGCGGACAACATGCTGCATGTTCAGGCCCAGCCAAAATCGAAACTGAAGAATCCCGCGACCTACACCGTGATGGGCCAGCCGGTGCCGCGTGTCGATATTCTGGCGAAGGTGACCGGCGGCCAAGCCTATGTTCAGGATATGCGACTGCCCGGCATGGTCCACGCCCGCATTGTGCGACCGCCGAGCTATGACGCTCAACTGATCGAGTGCGACACGTCGGCGATCGAAAAGTTGCCCGGCTTCGTCAAGGTCGTCCGTGACGGAAATTTTCTGGCCGTGGTCGCACAAAAGGAATTCCAGGCGATCAAGGCCATGAAAGCGTTGTCGAAGGCAGCGAAATGGACGGAAAAGCCGGGCCTTCCGAAGCAGGACGATCTGCTTGCCGTCCTTACCAACCTGAAGTCGAACGATACGACCATCTTCCGGCAGAGCGATCCGTCGACCGTCGGCCAAAAAACCATCGAGGCCACCTATACGCGTCCCTATCAGGCACATGGTTCGATCGGACCATCCTGCGCGATCGCGCAACTCACAGGCGATGCGATGACGGTATGGACGCATACCCAGGGCGTCTATCCCGATCGCGAGGGCATCGCCGAGATGCTGAAAGTGCCGTTATCGAGCGTCCGGCTCATCCACGTGGAGGGCTCCGGATGTTACGGCCATAACGGCGCCGACGATGCGGCTGCCGACGCTGCCCTGATCGCGCGGGCACTGCCGGGTATTCCCGTGCGCGTGCAATGGATGCGCGAACAGGAGCACGGCTGGGAGCCGTTTGGGCCGGCGATGGTGACCAAGCTGAAGGCGTCCCTCGATGGCAACGGCAGGATCGTCGATTGGAATTTCGACGTCTGGACCAATACCCATTCGATGCGGCCAGGCGGCGCCGGCTCGATGCTGGCTGCCCAGCATATGGCCGAGCCCTTCTCAGTACCGGAGCCGAAGCCGCTTCCGCTACCGGCGGGCGGCGGCGACCGCAACGCGATTCCGATCTACAAATTTCCCAACGCGAAGGTGGTTCATCGTTTCATTCCGGCCATGCCTGTCCGGGTCTCCGCGATGCGCGCGCTTGGCGCCTATCACAATGTCTTCTCGATCGAGAGTTTCATGACCGAGCTCGCCGAAATCGCCGGCATCGATCCGGTCGAATTCAGGCTGAACCATCTGGAGGACAAGCGCGGCCGTGAAGTTATTGAGAGGGCGGCGAAGGAGTTTGGCTGGCAGAAGGGACAAAAGGCGCCTCCGGATCGCGGCTACGGCTTTGCCTTCGCGCGCTACAAGAGCCTGGCGGCTTATTGCGCCATTGCTACCGAAGTGGGAGTGGATCGCGAGACCGGCCGTCCGCGCCTGGTGCGCGCGGTAGCTGCGGTCGACAGCGGTCAGGTGGTCAATCCGGATGGGCTGATCAATCAGATCGAAGGGGCGATCGTGCAGTCGATGAGCTGGACGCTCTATGAAGCCGTCACCTTTGACGACACCAGGATCACCAGCATCGACTGGCAGACCTATCCGATCCTGCAATTCGACGCGGTGCCCGACAAAATCGATGTGCACATCATCAATCGTCCGGGCTTGCCGTTCCTCGGCAGTGGTGAAACCGGGCAGGGCCCGGCCGCTGCATCGATCGCAAACGCGATCGCCAACGCCACCGGAAAAAGGCTGCGCGATCTGCCGCTGACGCGGCACAAGATCAAGGATGCGATCGACGCTTGAGCGCCGCGCCACAGCTACTCACTGAAGCGACAGGCCCGTCGCCGCTTCAAGCTCCATTAGAGCCTGTTTGGCGCCGACTACCTTGATCGTGGCCATGCCCATCTCGCGCGCCGGCTTCAGATTGATGCCGAGGTCATCGAGATAGATGCAGCGTTCCGGGTCAACGCCAAGCGCTTTCACCATCATGCGGTAGATTTTGGGATCGGGCTTTCTCAAGCCGATTTTCGCCGAATTCAATCACGTGATCGAACAGCACCATTACCTCGGCGATGTAGAGCGTTCGTCCGCCGGCGCTGCCGATCGCATTGGCCGGAAGATTGTTGGTAATACAGCCGGTCTTGAATTTGGCCTTGATGCGCCGGAGCGCCTCGACCATTTCCGGCCGCAGGTCGCCACTCAAGAGCGGCAACACGTCGCGGCCGCGGACCTCGGCGCCGAGCGCCAGCGATTCCGCGGCGAATAACCGGTCGAAGGTCTCGACGTCGACTTCGGCGCGTTCGAATTTCGCCCAGGCGTTTTCCAGGTGATTAGCGGTGTTGGTGCGGCGGATGATGTCGGCAGGCAAGCCGCGCTCGGTTTCGAAACGCGTGAAGGCCTCGAAAGGCGATGACGTCAAGACGCCGCCAAAATCCCAGATCACTGCTTCAAACATTGTTTGACTGCCGGCCTCTGCATAAGCAGGAAGCCGCTAACACGGCTGGCACGTTCGCACCAGCCTCGGATTAACGCCAGTCGGCGCCCTCGAAAGCCTTTCAGGAGTTTTTGCGTCCGGTGCTGGTGGCGATCGCGGCAGCGGCAGTGCGGTTTTCGACGCCGAGCTTGGCGTAGATCTGCTCGAGATGCTTGTCGACGGTCCGCGGGCTTAGCCCAAGGATCTGTGCGATATCGCGATTAGTCTTGCCCTTGCTCAGCCACGACAGGACCTCGCCTTCGCGCGTCGTCAATCCGAGTTCGCTGGAGAATTCGATCGGCGTATCCGAGCTGGAGTCCTTTGCCAGACGCAGCAGGAATTCGTTGGGTCCGAGCTTTCCCATATATTGTAGCTGAAGCTGCTCATTCTCGGGAAAAGAAGCGGTCTGGGGCTTCGACTTGGTTCTTCCGCTTTGCATTTGCACGAGCCATTGCAGCATCGGCTCGGATAAAGCGAATTCTTCGCCGGCACTGAGCGGCGCGAGATTTTCCGACAGCATCTTTTGCGCTTGCGGCGTCGCCCATACGACTTTGCCCTGGCCGTTCACGGCGAGCAGATAGCGGCCGGATACGTCGAGCGCCGCGCGCGCGCTCTGCGTCAGCCGGGCGTTGGCAAGATGCACGCGAATGCGCGCCAGCATTTCTTCGATCACGATCGGCTTGGTGACGTAGTCGACGCCGCCGGCCTCGAGCCCGCCCACAATGTGTTCGGTCTCCGCCAAACCCGTCATGAAGATGACGGGTACATTGCTAAATCCCGCGTCGCGCTTCAGCCGCCGGCAGGTTTCAAATCCGTCCATGCCCGGCATCAGTGCGTCGAGCAGGACGATATCCGGCGTGATCTGTTCGACGATGCGCAGCGCCGCCGCGCCGTCCATCGCGACCATGACGGTCATTCCCGCGCCATCAAGCGCATCCGTCAAAAGCCGCAGCGTTTCCGGAGAGTCGTCGACGACGAGCGCAATATCGCGTTTTTTGGATTCAGCGATCATGGCCATGCAGCGTCTTGAGGGTTGCCATGTAGCGATCGAGATCGAAGCGATCGACCAGCGCGTGCATTTCCAAAACGAAATCGCTGTGCTCGGGATGGTCGGCGCCGATCTCGTCGAGCTTGACCTGGATCGCGCGGATATAGCCAAGCTTGCCCAGGGTAATCAGCTCTTCGACATGAGCTGCCGGCGGCTGCAAGCCGCGGCCGGGCTCCCACTTTGCCACCGTGACTTGCTCATCCGCATACTGCCATTCGAGCCTGAGGAGCTGGCGGATCAATTCGAGCAGGCGCGGGATGTCGATTGGCTTCATCAGATAGCCGTCGTGGAACGGCTGCGCCAGCGGCGTGCCGTGGGCTTCCAAAGCGCTCGCCGAAACCATCAGGATGCGCGCCTGATGATGACCGGTTGCACGAAGGGTTTCCGCGACTTTCCAGCCATCCATGCCGGACATCGAGATATCCAGCAGGAACAAATCGGGGCGGCAATGTTGGGCGAGCGCCAGGCAGCCGGGGCCATCGGGCGCGCTGAGCAGGATAAAGCCGAGCGGCGTCAGCACCTCGCGCAACAGATCGCGCTGGATAGGGTCGTCGTCCGTGATCAGGACGGTCTTGCGCGCGCCATGATAGCCCAACGGTGCTGCGTCGACCGGGGCGATCCGTTTCGGATTGGCCACTTCTGAGAGCAGCAACTTGACCCGGAACGTGCTGCCGGCGTCAACCGTGCTGGTAACCCTGATATCGCCGCCCATGACCCCCGCAAGCAGGCGACTGATGGTCAGGCCCAGGCCCGTTCCGGTCTGTGGTTGAGAGACACCGAGCGCCCCACGTTCGAAGGGCGCGAAGATGCGTTCGAGGTCGGAGGGTTGAATTCCGGGGCCGGTGTCGATCACTTCGAATTCGGCGACGGGGCTTCGATAATGCACGACGAGATGCACGCTGCCGGACTGGGTGAACTTGATGGCGTTGGACAGCAGATTGATCAGAATTTGCCGCAGCCGTTTTTCGTCGGCATAGACGACAGAGGGCAGCGTCGGCGCACGCTTGAAAACGAAGTCGATGCCCTTTGCGGCGGCCTGAAGGCGAAACATGCCGACAAGCTGATCCAGAAACTCGCCGATGCGGACTTCGTCGCGCGACAGGTACAGCCGGCCGGCCTCGATTTTCGAAATATCGAGAATGCCGTCTATCAGCCCCGACAGGTGGTCAGCGCTGCGTCGCACGACGCGCACCTGGTCACGCGGTTTTATACTCAAACTCGTGTCCTGTTCCAGCAACTGCGCATAGCCGGAGATCGCATTTAGCGGCGAGCGTAATTCATGGCTTAAGCCTACGACGTAACGGCTCTTGGCAAGATTGGCGGACTCCGCCACTTCCTTGGCGCGCTGCAATTCGGCGTCAGTACGCTTGTGGGCGTCGATTTCCTGAATCAGCAGCGTGGTTTGCCGGCGCGTTTCAGCTTCCGCCGCACGACGGCTCTGCTGTGCCAGCACAAACAGCCATGCCACTACGCCGATGATGATCGACAGCGCGAAGAACACTTTCCAAAGCACGTCCCACAGGAAGGAACTGTCGACATCGACGCTCGCGGCGGTCTGAAGATAAATCAGGCACAGCGTCAGTCCGACTAGCCCCGCGGAGATCGCGAAGACGCCGAGGTAGTGGCCGACTTGTGAATTGATCCGGGCGTAGATCGGTTGCGGCAGCAGTTTGCCGAGGCTTTCGGCAACCTGCACCTGGATGCGTGCGTGGGGTTTGCAGAGGTCGTGGCAGCGTGCATCAAGCGAACAGCATAACGAGCAGATCGGTCCGGCATAGGCAGGGCAGGAAGCCATGTCTTCCGGCTCGAATGTATGCTCGCAGATACAGCATTTGATCGCTTCGATATTTTGCCAGCTGCGCTTTGGCTTGCGTGCGATGTAGTATTTACCGCCGGTCGCGTAGGCGATCAGTGGTGCCGTGACAAAAGCGACGGTCAGCGCGACGAACGGCGATAATGCCTTGGCCGTTGGTCCGAACAATCCGTAAAAGGCGCTGATCGAGACAATCGTGGCAATCAACATGGCGCCGACGCCGACCGGGTTGATGTCGTAAAGGTGCGCGCGCTTGAATTCCATATGCTGCGGCCGCAAGCCAAGCGGCTTGTTGACGACGAGGTCCGAGACGAGCGCGCCAACCCAGGCAATCGCAACGTTCGAATAGAGCGCCAACGTATGCTCCAAGGCCTTGTAGACGCCGATCTCCATCAACAGCAGCGCGACCAGCACATTGAACACCAGCCAGACGACGCGGCCGGGATGGCTATGGGTCAGCCGGGAGAAGAAGTTCGACCACGCGATCGAACCGGCATAGGCGTTGGTGACGTTGATCTTGACCTGCGACAGGATCACGAACGTACCAGTGAGCGCCAAGGCAAGATCGGGCTGCGCCAGCACGTAACGGAAGGCTTGAAGATACATTTGCGCGGGCTCGGCCGCGTGTTCGTAGGAGACGCCATGATTGATGGCGAAGAAGGCGAGAAACGATCCCGCCAGTAACTTCAGTGCGCCGAGGATGATCCATCCGGGTCCGGCCGTCAGCAGCGCGATCCACCATGCCTTCTTCGAGGTGTGGCGGTCGCGTGGCAGAAATCGCAGAAAGTCGACCTGTTCGCCGATCTGCGCCACCAGCGAGAAGACGACGGAGGCCGCGGTGCCGAACAACAGAAGGTCAAGCTGATCGGAACCGCTGCCGTGCTCGCCGGCAAACCGGGTCCAGTCGGCAAAGGACCGCGGATCGGCGTAAGCGATCGCCGCGAAGGGAATGATGTGAAGGATGATCCAGAGCGGCTGCGTCCAGAGCTGAAAGCGGCTGATCAGCGTGATGCCGTGGGTGACCAGCGGAATGATGACGACCGCGCTGATCAGGTAGCCGACCGGGCGCGGAATGCCGAAGCACATCTCCAGCGCGCTCGCGAGAATGACGGCTTCGATGGCAAAGAAGATGAAGGTAAAGGACGCGTAGATCAGCGAGGTGATCGTCGAGCCGATGTAGCCGAAGCCCGCGCCGCGCGTCAGCAGGTCGATATCGATGCCGCATTTTGCGGCATGGTAGGCAATCGGTAGGCCGCAGCAGAAAATAATGGCGCTGACGACGAGGATGGCGGCGGTCGCGTTGGTGACGCCATAATTGAGGGTGATGGTTCCCCCGATGGCTTCCAGAGCCAGGAAGGAAATCGCACCGAGCGCCGTATTGGCAACGCGGGCAGCAGACCACCGCCGGGCGCTCTTGGCGGTGAAGCGAAGCGCGTAATCCTCCAGCGTCTGGTTCGCAACCCATTGATTGTATTGGCGTCTGACGCGGTCGATCCGCTGCCGCCCTGCCACCCTGAACTCCCGATCTCTACACAGTCATCTGCAGCTCGCTTGCAAGCCCGTTTGCAACTTGGATGCCAAAATCTACGTCGGCATTTTGCGGTGCAATATACGCGATCTTGCGTATCTGTGCACTGCACAATTCGCGCAATCCTCGTTCGGCAAAACCACGTCCTCGAACACGAATGGGGTACTCATGTCAGACGAAATCAAACGGGGCCTGAAGTCGCCGCTTCGGCGCAAATTGCTCGCAGGAATGGCTGCACTTCCTGCAATTTCCCTGCTTCCGCGGTCCTCATGGGCCGATACTCCCGCCACTTCCGCGGTCAACACCACCGGCCTTGCGGTAACCGATACGGAAGTCACGGTCGGCATCCTTCATTCTGCCACCGGTACGATGGCGATTTCGGAAACCGGCTCGATCGAGGCCGAAAAGCTCGCCATCGAGCAGATCAATGCCATGGGCGGTGTGCTCGGGCGCAAGATCAAATTCATTCAGGAAGACGGCGCCAGCGACTGGCCGACCTTCGCCGAGAAAGCCAAGAAGCTTCTCGTCAACGACAAGGTTGCCTCGATCATGGGCTGCTGGACCTCGGCCTCGCGCAAGGCCGTGTTGCCGGTCGTCGAGCAATACAACGGCATGCTCTATTACCCGACCTTCTACGAAGGCCTCGAGCAATCCAAGAACGTCATCTACACCGGCCAGGAAGCCACCCAACAGATATTGGCCGGCCTGAACTGGATCGCCAAGGAGAAGAACGCGAAGTCATTCTTCTTTGTCGGTTCGGATTACATCTGGCCGCGCACCTCGAACAAGATCGCCCGAAAGCACGTCGAAAACGTGCTGAAAGGCAAGGTCGTCGGCGAAGAGTATTACCCGCTCGGCAACACCCAGTTCAATTCGGTCATCAACAAGATCAAGCTGACCAAGCCCGATGTGATCTTCACCGACGTCGTAGGCGGTTCGAACGTCGCGTTCTACAAGCAGCTCAAGGCGGCCGGCATCGATTTGTCGAAGCAGGCGTTGCTCACGATCTCGGTGACTGAAGACGAAATCGACGGCATCGGCGGCGAGAATATCGCGGGCGCCTATGCCTGCATGAAGTACTTCGAATCCCTCGACAATCCGAACAATAAAGCCTTCGTCCCGGCATTCCAAAAGATGTGGGGAGCCAAAACCGTAATCGGCGACGTCACGCAGGCCGCTTATCTCGGCCCGTGGCTGTGGAAGTTAACGGTAGAAAAGGCCGGCAGTTTCGACGTTGACAAGATTGCGGCCGCTTCGCCTGGTGTCGAATTCAAGGGTGCGCCGGAAGGCTACGTCCGTATCCACGAAAACCATCACCTCTGGTCAAAGACGCGCGTCGGTCGGGCCAAGCTCGATGGCCAGTTCGAACTGATCTATGAGACCGCCGATCTCGTCGAGCCGGATCCGTTCCCCAAGGGCTATCAGTAAGAGTAGTCAGTGGGCGGCGACGCTCCGTCACGCGATTGCTCCCACTTCAAAACCTGCAGCGTGGACCATCCGGTCCACGCCCTTCCTGAACGCGCGTTTCCCGCGAACCTTCTTCGCGGGTTCGGGCCTCCGACGACATAGGACGGGATTGATGTTCGGCGATTATTCGATTGGTGATCTGGGCTCGATCTTCGTTATGCAGGGCTTTGCGGGCCTGATCCTGTTTTCCGTCTATGTGTTGATGGCGCTGGGGCTTGCGATCATCTTCGGTCAGATGGGCGTCATCAACATGGCGCACGGCGAGTTCATGATCCTCGGCGCCTACGTCACCTGGATGACATCCAACTTCTTTCAGTCGCACCTCCCAAGCTTATTCGGCGGCTATTTCTTCCTGGCCATGATCCTGGCCTTCATAGCCTCCGGGGCGCTCGGCATGCTGGTGGAATGGGTGCTGATCCGGCATCTCTACAAGCGTCCGTTGGATACGCTGCTCGCCACGTGGGGATTGAGCCTTATCCTGCAGCAGGCGTATCGCTCGGTTTTCGGTGCGCGAGAAGTCGGCGTCGAACTGCCGCAATGGATGCTCGGCTCGCTACATGTTTCCGAGAGCATTGAGGTTCCCATCAACGGCATCTTCGTGATGGTACTGACCGTCCTGATTACGATCGCTGTCGCCTATGTCATGTACCTGTCGCGCTGGGGTCGTCAGGTTCGCGCCGTAGTACAAAACCGCATCATGGCCGGCGCGGTCGGCATCAATACCGAGAAGGTCGATCGCTACACCTTCGGGCTCGGCTGCGGCATCGCCGGGGTCGCCGGAAGCGCTTTCACCATGATCGGCTCGACCGGGCCGACCTCTGGCCAGTTGTATATCGTCGATACGTTCCTGGTCGTCGTATTCGGCGGCGCCGCGAGCCTGCTTGGCACCATCGCCTCAGCGTTCAGCATCTCACAAACGCAATCGACCCTCGAATTCTTCATGTCCGGGTCGATGGCAAAAGTCCTGACGCTGCTTGCCGTTGTCGGAATCCTGATGCTGCGCCCGCAGGGCTTGTTCGCCCTCAAGGTTCGCAAATAACAAAAAGGCTGGGGCCATGACCGACAATCGCTATTTCAATCGATCGGAACTCATCGGAATTCTGGTGCTGGCCGTTTTCCTGGTGGTGGTCCTGCCGCTTTGTCTCGATGTCTTCAGGCTCAATCTGGTCGCGAAATATCTTACTTACGCCTTTGTGGCGCTGGGCTTGGTGATTTGCTGGGGTTATGGCGGCATTCTAAGCCTCGGGCAGGGAGTGTTCTTCGGCCTCGGCGGCTATTGCATGGCGATGTTTCTCAAGCTCGAAGCATCGAGCGTCGAAAACACCAAGATCCAGTCGACACCCGGCATTCCCGATTTCATGGACTGGAATCAGATCACCTCACTGCCGTTGTTCTGGAAGCCTTTCCATAGTCTCACCCTGACCATCGCTGCTGTCATTCTGGTGCCTGGCATTTTCGCCCTGATCATTGGCGCGGCGATGTTCAAACGCCGGGTCGGCGGTACCTATTTCGCCATCATCACCCAGGCCGTCGCTGCGATCCTGACGATCCTGATCGTCGGGCAGCAGGGCTACACCGGCGGCATCAACGGCATGACCGATCTACGCACCCTGTTGGGATGGGACATCCGGCCCGACCACGCCAAGATCGTTCTCTACTTCTTCGAGGTAGGCTGCCTGTTCGTTTGCATCTTCATCGCCCAGTTCATTCGGCATTCCAAACTTGGTCGAATCCTGGTCGCGATGCGCGACAAGGAGGATCGCGTCCGCTTCTCCGGCTATAGCGTCGCCAACTTCAAGATCTTCGCCTTTTGCGTCGCCGCCGTCTTCGCCGCCATCGGTGGTGCGATGTTCGCGCTCAATGTGGGATTCATGTCGCCGTCCTTTGTTGGCATCGTGCCATCGATCGAAATGGTCATCTATACCGCGGTCGGCGGCAGGCTCTCGATCCTGGGTGCGGTGTACGGCACGTTGCTGGTCAATTTCGCCAAGACCAGCCTGTCGGAGTCCTTCCCTGAATTGTGGTTGTTCGGGCTCGGCGGATTGTTCATCACGGTGGTGCTCGCATTCCCAAACGGCCTCGCCGGTATCTGGGGCGATTACGTGCAACCGCGCATCGATCGCATGATCTCGTCGAAAAAACTGAAAACCGGTCACGGCTGGACCGACACTTCGGTTGCCGACGGCGCACCGGCAGAGTGAGGAGGTAGATCATGTTGATAGGTCATCAGCCCAAGGAGTTTCTACTCGCGGTCGAGGCGCTCACGGTTTCTTTCGATGGTTTCAAGGCCGTCAATGACCTTTCCTTCTATGTCGAGGAGAACGAAATCCGCGTCATCATCGGCCCTAACGGCGCCGGCAAGACCACCGTGCTCGATCTGATCTGCGGCAAGACGCAAGCGACCTCCGGCTCTATCCAGTTTCGCGGCAAGGAGCTGACGAAGCTGAAGGAAAACCAGATCGTGAAGGCCGGGGTGGGACGCAAGTTCCAGACGCCCTCAATCTATGATGACCTGACGGTGTTCGAGAACCTGGAAATCTCGTTTCCGCGCGGTCGCACGGTGTTTGGAGCACTGACTTTCACTCGCGATGCCGTGGTGCGCGACCGCGTTCATGAAGTTTCCGAAATGATCTTTCTCAACGACCGGCTGAACGTGAAGGCCGAACTGCTCAGCCACGGCCAGAAGCAATGGCTGGAGATCGGCATGTTGCTGATCCAGGACCCCGAGTTGCTGATGCTCGACGAACCGGTCGCCGGTATGAGTGTGAGCGAGCGGGCAAAGACCGCCGAACTGCTCAACCGCATCATCAAGGACCGCTCGGTGCTGGTGATCGAGCACGACATGAAATTTGTCGAGGACATCGCGCACAAGGTCACGGTTCTCCATCAGGGCCAGGTCCTGTCGGAAGGCTCGATGGACCACGTCAAGAACGATCCCAAAGTGATTGAAGTCTATCTCGGACACTAGAGCGTGATCAGGGGCCGTGGAGTGCGGTTTCCGGAAAAGATCATCCGCGGCGAAGAACAAGGAGCGCGTTGATGCTGGCCATATCCGATCTGCATGTGGCCTACGGCCAAAGCGAAGTGCTGCACGGCCTCAACGTGTCGGTGGCGCCCAATGAGATCGTAGCGATCATGGGCCGTAACGGCATGGGCAAGACCACGCTGATGAAGTCGCTGATGGGGATCGTGCCGACCAAGAGCGGTTCGGTGACCATGGAAGGCGCGGAGCTCTGCGGCCTCCCGAGCTACGATCGCGTCGCCAAGGGCCTGGCTTATGTGCCGCAGGGCCGCATGATCTTCTCCACCATGACGGTGAAGGAAAACATCGAAACCGGCCTCGTCGTCTCAGGTGAGACCGAGGTGCCCGGCAGCATCTACGAATTGTTTCCCGTGTTGCTGGAAATGAAGGGCCGTCGCGGCGGCAACCTTTCCGGCGGCCAGCAGCAACAATTGGCGATCGCCCGCGCGCTCGCCACCAAGCCCAAAGTTTTGTTGCTGGACGAACCCACGGAAGGCATCCAGCCGTCAATTATCAAGGACATGGCGCGCACCTTGAAGCGGATCCGCGACGAGCGCGGCCTTTCGATCGTGGTCTCGGAGCAGGTCTTGAGCTTCGCGCTTGATGTGGCGGATCGTGTGCTCGTGATCGAGAACGGCGAGATCGTTCGCGACGAGGCACGCGAGGGCATCGATGCGGCGCAGATCTCCAAATATCTGTCGGTTTGATTTGTACATGGCTCGTAAAACAGGGGAGCGTTGAAATGCCAGAGACACTTATCAAGGTTGATCTTTCCAAATCGCCTTATGAAAACGACAAGATTCACAATCGCTGGCACCCGGATATTCCGATCGTGGCATGGGTCAATCCGGGCGACGATTTCATCATAGAGACCTACGACTGGACCGGCGGCTTCATCAAGAACAACGATTCCGCCGATGATGTCCGCGACATCGATCTGTCGATCGTGCACTTCCTCTCAGGCCCGATCGGCGTCAAGGGTGCGGAGCCTGGCGACCTCCTGGTGGTCGATTTGCTCGACGTCGGACCGTTGAAGGAGAGCCTCTGGGGATTTAACGGCTTCTTCTCCAAGAAGAATGGCGGCGGCTTCCTCACCGATCATTTCCCGCTGGCGCAAAAGTCGATCTGGGACATCAAGGGTCTTTACACTTCGTCGCGTCACATTCCCGGCGTGAACTTTGCCGGCCTCATCCATCCCGGCCTGATCGGCTGTCTGCCCGATCCGAAGCTGCTGGCAAAATGGAACGAGCGCGAGACGGCGCTGATCGCAACCAATCCGACCCGCGTGCCGGGTCTCGCCAATCCGCCGTTCGCGGCGACGGCCCATGCCGGCCAGGCCAAGGGCGAAGCCAAAGCCAAGGTCGGTGCCGAGGGCGCCCGGACCGTTCCGCCGCGCGAGCATGGCGGCAATTGCGACATCAAGGACCTGTCGCGCGGTTCGAAAATCTACTTCCCGGTCTACGTGCCGGGTGGCGGCCTGTCGATGGGCGATCTGCACTTCAGCCAGGGCGATGGCGAAATCACCTTCTGCGGCGCGATCGAAATGGCCGGCTGGCTGCATCTGAAGGTCGAAATCATCAAGGACGGTGTCGCTAAATACGGCATCAAGAATCCGGTGTTCAAGCCGTCGCCGATCACCCCGAACTACAAAGACTATCTGATCTTCGAAGGCATCTCCGTCGACGAGCAGGGCAAGCAGCATTATCTCGACGTTCATATCGCTTACCGTCAGGCCTGCCTGAATGCGATCGAGTATCTGAAGAAGTTCGGTTACTCCGGCGCGCAGGCCTACTCGATCCTCGGCACCGCGCCGTGCCAGGGTCACATTTCCGGCGTGGTGGACGTACCTAACGCCTGCGCCACGCTCTGGCTGCCGACCGAAATCTTCGATTTCGATATCATGCCGTCGTCGGCCGGCCCGATCAAACACATCAAAGGCGACATTCACATGCCGCTGTCACAGGACAAGTAGGTCTCCCTCCGCAATGGATGCGGGACGGTCTTCTGGTTGGCCGCCCCGCATCCGCCGCTGGCTTCTGGAATTTCAACGCGGGGAAACGAAAATGCCGGTTTACGACTATCTTTGCAGCGATTGCGGCCCGTTCACGGACATGCTTCCGATGTCCGAGTGCGATGCTCCGCAAGATTGCCCAATATGCGAAACCTCCTCGCCGCGCGCTATCTTAAGGGCGCCCAACTTCCTCTGTATGCCGGCGGAACGACGCAAAGCCCACGCCACCAATGAGCGCAGCGCCAACGCACCCAAGACGCTCGGCGAGTACAATGCCTCGCACGGTGCGGGCTGTGGGTGTTGTTCGACCAAACCGTCCCGGCTCGTCAAGAAAACCAGAAATGGCGCAAAGAGCTTTCCGACTGCGCGGCCATGGATGATCAGCCATTGATGCACGATTCTTTTTGATCGTCGAAATCGACTACGTCGCAGTGTCCGGACCGATCGATACGCTGACCGACCGCTCCGTCCACTGCCGCAGGGTTATTTGATCGACGATGAACACAAACTGAAAACAGAAGGCGGTCCCAATGCTTCACGGTGACATTTCCAGCAGCAACGACACAGTCGGTGTCGCGGTCGTCAACTACAAGATGCCGCGACTGCACACCAAGGCCGAGGTGCTCGACAACGCCCGCAAGATTGCCGAGATGCTGGTGGGCATGAAGGTTGGACTGCCTGGCATGGACCTGGTGATCTTCCCGGAATATTCCACCCAGGGGATCATGTACGACTCTAAAGAGATGTACGAGACCGCCTCGGCGATCCCGGGTCCCGAGACCGAGATTTTTGCGGAAGCCTGCCGCAAGGCCAAAGTCTGGGGCGTGTTCTCGCTCACCGGCGAACGCCACGAGCAGCATCCGCACAAGGCGCCGTATAACACCTTGATCCTGATGAATGACAAGGGCGAGATCGTCCAGAAATATCGCAAGATCATGCCATGGGTGCCGATCGAAGGCTGGTATCCCGGCAATTGCACCTATGTTTCCGAAGGCCCGAAGGGCATGAAGGTCAGTCTGATCATTTGCGACGACGGCAACTTCCCGGAAATCTGGCGCGACTGCGCCATGAAGGGTGCCGAGTTGATCGTGCGCTGCCAAGGTTACATGTACCCGGCCAAAGAACAGCAGGTGCTGATTTCCAAGGCGATGGCCTGGGCCAACAATGTCTATGTCGCGGTCGCCAATGCCGCGGGTTTTGACGGCGTCTATTCCTACTTCGGTCACTCGGCGATCATCGGCTTTGACGGCCGCACTTTGGGCGAGACTGGCGAGGAAGAGTACGGCATCCAGTATGCTCAGCTCTCAAAGAGTCTGATCCGAGATGCGCGCCGAAACGGCCAGTCGCAGAACCACCTCTACAAGCTGGTTCATCGCGGCTACACCGGCATGATCAATTCGGGCGAAAGCTCGCGCGGTGTCGCGGCCTGTCCCTACGATTTCTACAAGAACTGGATTGCCGATCCGGAAGGTACGCGCGAAATGGTCGAGGCGATGACGCGTCCCACCGCAGGGACCGAGGAATGCCCGATCGAGGGTATCCCGAATAAGTTGCCCGCGAGCAATTATTAACGGACCGATTCAAACATTTGCGTTCGCTTCGCAGCGGCCACTTTGCAAATGCCAGAATAAAAGACCACCGGCATGCCGACCGGGTCGTGGCGCGAGGAGTTTTCCGACCTCACGCCCCTTGGATGGTCCGTCACTGATTGGCGACTTTCTGGACGTCGGTTCGCTCGCCGGCGAAAGTCGCCGGCTGACGGTGGCCGCTGCTTTGCCGCGCCGTGGCGGATGGCTTTAGTGGAACCGAGAGCCGGCAAATCAGGCCTTCGGGACGCCAATCGAATTCCGCGCGGCCGCCAAGCTGGGATTCGATGCTGGCAATCACGCTTCGCGTTCCGAAACCGCGTGATACCGGCTCGACGACGGGTGGGCCCTCTCGCTCTTCCCAGAGGAGCCCGAGAACGTCCGCTTCGATTTTCCAATGGATGCCGAGACGGCCCGTCCGTGTGGACAAGGCGCCATACTTGGCCGAATTGGTCACCAGCTCATGCAGCGCCATCGCCAGCGTCTGCGCGGTCGCGGGCTGCAATTGAACGTTTGAGCCGCCAACGGCGATCTGGTCGTTCACCTGATAGGGCGCCAATTCCTCATCGACGAGCCTGGTGATCTCCGCGCCCTGCCAACTCGACAGCGAAAGGATGGTGTGCACCCGCGCCAGCGCGCTGATGCGCCCTTCCACCGCCTGCATGTAGGATTTGGCGCTTTCGCCGCGTGTGAGGCGGACGATCGATTGCGCCAGCGCCAGCGCATTCTTGGCGCGATGGTCGACCTCGCGGGTCAGCAGGTTTTGCCGTTCTTCGGCTCGCTTGCGTTCGGTGATGTCGACGGTGACGCCACTGACCCGGATAACCCGGCCGTTCTTGTCGGCTGTCGCAGCGGCAGTGCCAAACAACCAGCGAATTTCGCCGTCGGGGCGAACGACACGGAACTCGGTTTCGTAGGATTTGACACCCTTGTTGAACTGCACCATCGCCTTGCGTAGTTCGCCCATGTCGTCCGGGTGAAGCAAGGCGCGCACATTATCCGGTGTGACGGTGAAAGCTGCCGGATCGACCCCAAAAATCCGGTGCTGGCCTTCGTCCCACATCCAGTCGCCGTTGAGCCAATCCCAGTCCCACGAGCCCATGCTTCCCGCGGCCAAGGCGAGGCTGCGACGCTGTTCGCTTTCGAGCAGCCGTGCATTGGAATGTTCGAGTTCCCTGGTTCGCGCGCGCACCCGGTCTTCTAGTTCGGCGTTGAATCGTTCGAGCTGTCGCGTCTTGCGATAGAGATCGACGAAGACCCGGATTTTTGCGCGCAGCACCTCCGGAACGACGGGAACCGGGACATAGTCGACCGCGCCCATCTCGTAGCCGCGCAGACGATCCAGGTCGGAAACCTGGATGGCTGAGATAAAGATCATCGCCGTCTTCTGGAAACGCGGGTGTTCGCGGATCATGGCCGCGAGTTCGAAACCGTCGAGCTCGGGCATGCAGACGTCTACCAAAATCACGGCGACTTCGTTTTTGAGCAGATATTCCAGCGCTTCCCGTCCCGAGGTCGCCACCACGAGATTTTCGTTGAGCTCCTTGAGGATAACCTCATAGGCCAGCAGCTTGGCCGGCTGATCGTCAACCAGAAGGATGTCTACCTTTTCCTGGTCCATCATTTCGGGTCCACGGCTGGAATCAACGATGTAGCCACATTCTGATCGCAAGCAACAACTGCTCGGTGTTGACCGGTTTGGCAAGATAGTCGGAGGCGCCGGCCTCCAGACATTTCTCGCGATCGCCCTTCATGGCTTTGGCGGTCAGGGCAATGATCGGAAGCCTGCGGAACGCCGGATTCGTCCTGATGACGCCGATGGTCTGGTAACCGTCCATCTGCGGCATCATGATGTCCATCAGCACGACGGCAATTTCGGGGTTGGAGCCGACCAGCGCGACCGCCTCGCTGCCGGTCGTCGCGGTCAGAACCTTCATTCCGCGGCGTTCCAGCACGCTCGACAGCGCGAAGATGTTGCGGGCGTCGTCATCGACCAGAAGCGCGGTGCGGCCCACCAGATCCTCATCGGAACTGTTGAGCTTTTCCAGCATCCGCTGCTTTTCGGTCGGAAGTTCCGTGATCACGCGATGCAGGAACAGCGATGTTTCATCCAGCAAACGTTCGGGCGATTCCACGCCTTTGACGACGATGCTGCGCGCCATGGTGTGGAGTTCGGCGTCCTCTTCGACCGAAAGCTCGCGTCCGGTGAAGACCACCACGGGAACATCCGACAGCGACTCGTCCTTGCGGATCGAATCCAGAACCTCAAAACCGCTCATGTCGGGCAGTCTGAGATCGAGCACCACGCAATCGCAGGGATGATTGCGAAGCGTTGACAGCGCGCCGGCGCCGGTATCGGCGGTGACAATTTCGATGTCATCGTGGCCCAGGAGTTCCTGGATGCTCATCTGTTCCGCCGCATTGTCTTCGACGATCAAAAGCCGCTTGCGGCGTGGTTTGGCGTATTCCTTGATCTGGGCCAAAGCCTCGGCGACGCCTTCGGTGGTTGTTGGCTTGTTCACAAAGGAGAAAGCGCCGCGCGCCAGCGCATGTTGACGGTCCTCGTCGAGCGTAATGATCTGGACCGGAATATGCCGCGTCAGCGGGTTGTGTTTGAGCTGGCTCAGCACCGTCCAGCCGAGCATGTCGGGCAGGAACACGTCGAGCGAGATCGCGCTCGGCTGGTATTGCTTGGCGAGGTCGAGCGCCTCCGAGCCTCTTGCGGCGACCAGGACCCTGAAGCCCTTGTCGCGCGCCAGATCCACCAGAACCCGTGCATAATGCGGATCGTCCTCGACGATCAGCAGAATGGTTTCGCCGGGCTCCAGAGTCAGGCGGTCATCGGGCAATTGTTCGATAGTGCGTTCCGGTGTGACGACGGGCATCGCCGGCGCAGCACCAGGCTGCGTGGGTACAGCCGGCCGCGGCGCGATCGTGGGTCCGGAATATTTCAGCGGCAGATAGAGCGTGAACACGCTGCCTTTGCTCGGCGTGCTCTGCAAATGGATTTCGCCGCCCAGCAGGCCCGCCAATTCGCGGCTGATGGCAAGACCAAGGCCCGTGCCGCCGTATTTTCGGCTGGTGCCGGCGTCGGCTTGCTGGAAAGCTTCGAAGATGAGCTTCTGCTTGTCTTGCGGAATGCCGATGCCGGTATCGGACACTTCGAAGGCGACCACCGCGGGCGAATGTTCGAGCACGGGATGTTCGGCGCTCCAGCCGCCCAACGCCGCCGTAACGCTCAAGCGTACCCCGCCTTCGGCGGTGAACTTGAAGGCGTTCGAGAGCAGGTTTTTCAACACCTGCTGTAGCCGCTTGGAGTTGGTCGAGATGCTGCGCCCGAGATGCGGGTCGATCGCGACATCGAAGGTGAGCTGCCGGTTGTCGGCTTCGTGACGGAACGGCCGGCCCACGGTATCCAGGAGATTGGTGAGGAGAATATCTTCGGCCTCGACGGTCACCGTACCGGATTCGATCTTCGAAAGGTCGAGAATGTCGCTGATCAGGTTCAATAGGTCGGTGCCCGCGCCGTGGATAGTACGCGCGAATTCGACCTGCTTCGGCGTCAAGTTGCCGTCGGGGTTTTCGGTCAACTGCTGACCGAGAATCAGGATGCTGTTCAGCGGTGTCCTGAGCTCGTGCGACATATTGGCGAGGAATTCCGATTTGTACTTGGACGTCAGCGAAAGCTCGGTTGCCTTTTCTTCGAGCGCGCGGCGGGCCTGCTCGATCTCCTGGTTCTTGCGTTCCACCTCGACGTTGCGTTCCGCGAGCTGCTGGGCCTTCTGTTCGAGCTGATCGTTGGTCTGTTGCAATTCCTTTTGCTGGGTCTGCAATTCGCCGGCGAGTTGCTGCGACTGAGTCAAGAGACCCTCAGTCTGCATCGTGGCCTCGATGCTGTTCAGCACGATGCCGATCGAGTTGGTGAGCTGTTCGAGGAACGTCATCTGCGAGGTCGTGAAGGCTGAGACCGAGGCAAGTTCGATCACGGCCTTGACCTGGTTTTCGAACAGCACCGGAAGCACCACCAGATTCTTCGGCGCCATGCGCAACAGCGCCGAGTTGATCGGGATCGCGTCGTCGGGAATGTCCGATACCAGCCGTTGTCGTTTATCCATGGCACATTGGCCGATCAGGCCTTCGCCCATCTGGATTACCTGCGCGTGCGGACTGGCGCCGTCGCTGGCATAGGTCGCGGAAAGGCGCAGTTGAGGGCTGTCTTCGCTTTGAACCTGATAGATCACGCCACGGTGCGCGTTGACCAGCGGCGTGAGTTCGGTGAGGAGCAGCCGGCCGACCGTGGTCAGGTCGCGCTGGCCTTGCAACATGTTGGTGAAGCGGGCGAGGTTCGTCTTCAGCCAGTCCTGCTCGGTGTTGAGGTCAGTCGTTAGCCGAAGGTTGGTGATCATCGTGTTGATGTTGTCTTTTAGCTCCGAGACCTCGCCGCGAGCATCGACCTGAATCGAGCGGGTCAGGTCGCCCTTGGTCACGGCGGTTGCCACTTCCGCGATCGCGCGGACCTGCGAGGTCAGGTTGGCGGCGAGCAGGTTGACGTTACCGGTGAGGTCCTTCCAGGTGCCGGCGGCGCCGGGCACGTTGGCTTGACCGCCGAGACGGCCTTCCACGCCGACCTCGCGCGCCACGCTCGTCACCTGATCGGCGAAGGTCGCCAGCGTCTCGGTCATGTTATTGATGGTATCGGCGAGCGCCGCGACCTCGCCTTTCGATTTCATCGTCAGGTTCTGTTTCAAGTCGCCGTTCGCGACCGCGGTCACCACCTTGACGATGCCGCGCACCTGTTCGGTCAGGTTGGCGGCCATGAAGTTCACGGTGTCGGTGAGGTCTTTCCAGGTGCCGGCGACGCCCGGCACCTGCGCCTGTCCGCCGAGCTTGCCCTCGGTGCCGACTTCGCGCGCCACGCGCGTCACTTCGCCCGCAAACGCGTTGAGCTGGTCCACCATCGTGTTGATGGTGTTCTTCAGCTCGAGAATTTCGCCCTTCACGTCGACGGTGATCTTGCGCGACAGGTCGCCGCGCGCCACGGCGGTCGTCACTTCGGCGATGTTGCGGACTTGCGTCGTGAGGTTCGCGGCCAACAGGTTGACGTTGTCGGTCAAGTCCTTCCAGGTGCCGCCGACGCCGGGCACCACGGCCTGACCGCCAAGCCGGCCTTCGGTGCCGACCTCGCGCGCCACGCGCGTCACCTCGGCTGCGAACGAGCGCAGCTGCTCCACCATGGTGTTCAAGGTGTCCTTGAGCAGCAGAATTTCGCCGCGCACGTCCACCGTGATTTTCTTGGAGAGGTCGCCGCCGGCGATCGCGGTCGCGACTTCGGCGATGTTACGGACCTGGGCGGTTAGGTTCGAGGCCATGAAGTTGACGTTGTCGGTCAGATCTTTCCACGTTCCGGCCACTTCAGGCACTTCGGCCTGGCCGCCGAGCTTGCCTTCGGTGCCGACTTCGCGCGCCACGCGCGTCACTTCCGAGGCGAAGGCGTTAAGCTGGTCCACCATGGTGTTGATGGTGTTTTTCAGCTCGAGAATTTCGCCCTTCACGTCGACGGTGATCTTGCGCGACAGGTCGCCGCGCGCCACGGCCGTCGTCACTTCGGCGATGTTACGGACCTGAGCGGTCAAATTGCCCGCCATCGAGTTCACGCTGTCGGTGAGATCCTTCCAGGTGCCGGCCACGCCGGGCACGTTGGCCTGACCGCCGAGGCGGCCTTCGGTGCCGACCTCGCGCGCCACGCGCGTGACCTCGCCCGCGAAGCGGTTGAGCTGGTCGACCATCGTATTGAGCGTTTCCTTGAGCTGAAGAATTTCGCCGCGCACGTCCACCGTGATCTTGCGCGACAGGTCGCCGCCGGCGATCGCGGTTGCGACTTCGGCGATGTTGCGCACCTGTGCCGTCAGGTTACCGGCCATGGAGTTGACGGAGTCGGTAAGGTCCTTCCAGGTGCCGGCGACGCCCGTCACCTGCGCCTGGCCGCCGAGCTTGCCGTCGGTTCCGACTTCGCGCGCCACGCGCGTCACTTCGCCGGCAAACGCGTTGAGCTGGTCGACCATCGTATTGAGCGTTTCCTTCAGCTGAAGGATTTCGCCGGACACATTCACGGTGATCTTCTTCGACAGGTCGCCCTTCGCAACCGCGGTGGCGACCTCGGCGATGTTGCGCACCTGGCCGGTGAGGTTGGACGCCATCGAGTTGACGCTGTCGGTCAAATCCTTCCAGGTGCCGGCGACGCCGCGCACCAGCGCCTGGCCACCCAGCTTGCCTTCGGTGCCGACCTCGCGCGCCACGCGCGTCACTTCGCCGGCAAACGCGTTGAGCTGGTCGACCATGGTGTTGATAGTGTCTTTCAGCTCTAGAATTTCGCCGCGCACGTCGACCGTGATCTTCTTCGACAAGTCGCCATTGGCAACCGCCGTCGTAACTTCGGCGATGTTGCGGACCTGCGCCGTCAGGTTCGACGCCATCGAGTTGACGCTTTCGGTGAGGTCTTTCCAGGTGCCGGCGACGCCGAGCACGTTGGCCTGGCCACCCAATCGGCCTTCGGTGCCGACCTCGCGCGCCACGCGCGTCACTTCGCCGGCAAACGCATTGAGCTGGTCGACCATGGTGTTGAGCGTTTCCTTCAGCTGAAGGATTTCGCCCGACACGTTCACCGTGATCTTCTTGGAGAGGTCGCCGCCGGCGATGGCGGTGGCGACGTCCGCGATGTTACGAACCTGCGCGGTCAGGTTCGAGGCCATGAAGTTGACGTTGTCGGTAAGGTCTTTCCAGGTGCCGGCCACGCCGGGCACCTGGGCCTGGCCGCCGAGTTTGCCTTCGGTGCCGACTTCGCGCGCAACGCGCGTAACTTCCGACGCAAACGAGTTGAGCTGGTCCACCATCGTGTTGATGGTGTCTTTGAGTTCGAGAATTTCGCCGCGCACATCCACCGTGATCTTGCGCGACAAGTCGCCGCGCGCGACCGCCGTCGTGACGTTGGCGATGTTACGGACTTGCGCGGTGAGGTTGCCGCACATCGCGTTCACGGAGTCGGTCAAATCCTTCCAGGTACCGGCGACGCCGGGCACGATGGCCTGGCCGCCGAGCTTGCCGTCGGTGCCGACCTCTCGCGCCACGCGCGTCACTTCCGAGGCGAAGGAACGCAACTGGTCCACCATGGTGTTGATGGCTTCCTTCAGCTGCAGGATTTCGCCGCGGACGTCGACCGTGATCTTCTTGGACAAGTCGCCGTTGGCGACCGCGATCGTGACTTCGGCGATGTTTCGAACCTGGCCGGTCAGGTTGTTGGCCATCGAGTTGACGCTCTCGGTCAGGTCTTTCCACACGCCGGTTACTTCCGGCACCTGCGCCTGGCCGCCGAGCTTGCCTTCGGTGCCGACCTCGCGCGCAACGCGCGTCACCTCCGAGGTGAACACGGAAAGCTGCTTGATCATGGTGTTGACGATCGTGGCCGACTGTAAAAATTCGCCGCCCAGCGGGCGGCCATCGACATCGAGTTTCACGGTCTGCAGGAGGTCGCCTTGCGCGACGGCAGCGACCGCACGCGTCACCTCGCGCGTCGGCCAAAGCAAATCGTCGATCAGCGTGTTGACCGAACCTTCCATATCGGCCCATGACCCGCTCGCGAGGCCGAACTTGACGCGCTGGCGCGTTTTTCCTTCACGGCCCACGACCTGGCCGACGCGCTCAAGCTGTTGCGCCATTCGCTGGTTGGCCGCAACAATCTCGTTGAACGTGTCGGCGATCTTGCCGTCGATGCCCAGATGATCGCCGGTCATTCGCACCGAAAAGTCGCCGCTTCGCATGGCTTGCAGTGCCTGCAGCAACTCTTGCGACGGGTCAGGCTTTCCATTGGTGTAGGGTTTGTCTTTGGCACCCCGGGAGGACGGGTTGACCGAGCCAACTTCACTCATGGAATTCCCCTCGAGAAGCGGAAGAAGCGCTGCCAGCCAAGCGCATGCGAGTCAGCCTATGCCCGATCAGACCGTGCGTAGAAACGCAAAGCAAGTGGAATACGTTAGATATTACAAGGTGATAGATCGAGAAGGCCGAGCCAAGTGAAATAATTCGTGAAACCGATAATCGTTCCCTGGCAGCTTCAAAAAATTTTTGGCGGCGGTTTATACCGCGTGAAGCCGTTCCCTGCTGAGAACTAGCCGAAAATGCTGGATTTCGGCAGCTAGCGCGGTGGATTTTGCCGTCGCGGCGGGCGTGGGTTGCTGACCGCCTGCGGGTCGATCTTGAGCGTAACCTTGTTCGCGCCTTCGCTGATATCGACAAGCGTATGGCGTGCCTCTTCCATCACGACGGCCGACTTCCTGTTAAAGGTTACAGCGAACTCACGGATCGCCTGCATCTTCTCGAACAGCTCGTCGGCTTTGCCATCGGCGAAACCGGGCAACATACTGTCGATTCGCGCAATCGCCGTGTCGAAGCCCGCAAAGGCGTCATTGGCCTTGGCGATCGCCTTGTCGATGGCGTCGCCTCCGCTCGCCAGCGAGGCGGTGTAGGTTTCGAAACTCAACATCCCGTCTTTGATTATCGATTGATTGCCAACGAGGATGCGATCGACGTTATGCAGGGTATCGCGGAGCGATTGGATTTCGCTTAGGTCCGCGGTCAGCGTCGGAATGCCATCTTTTTCGGACGGCGTGGGCGGATCCGGCAATTCGCCGCCAATCAACGAAATAGCGGCGATTCCCGTCAGCCCCTGAAACTCCAGCCCGACCACGGTGTCCTTGCGGATGGGCGCGTTCTTGTCGACCCTGACTTCGGCAACGACCTTGCGCGGGTTGTCGAGCCTGAGCGAGAGGACCTCGCCGATCAGAACGCCGTCGAAGTTCACGTTGCCGCCCCGGCGCAGGCCGCTCGCCGAACCGCCCTCGAACACGATGCGCATCCGGCTCTCTTGCGAGATGGTATGGATTTTCCGCGCGCCCAGGAAGCCGATAAGCCCGATCGCCAGGATCGCGACCGTCGTGGTTCCGATCATGAGATTGCTGGAGCGCGTCTTCATCGGGGAAACTGGGTTCCGTAGGAGTTCAAAAAAGCAAAATTGCCCGGGTATCGCCGATTGTACGGGCAAAGCGGGTGCGGCGAAAGGCCAGATACCAGCACCCTCACGGACGTGACGCGCCTTCTTACGGCGTCAGTGACGCCGCATAGGCCGCAAGCGAGATCATGTCATCATGCGAGAGCTTTTCGACCACGGGCAGCATCTGCGCGCCGGCACTTCCCGCCCGCGCGTGCTGTTGAAAGTCATATAATTGACGGACGAGATAGCTCGGCGAACGGCCGGCAATACCCGGGATCGGAGCGACGCCTTTCAGGTCCGGGCCGTGACAGGTGATACAAGGTGTAGTGACGCCAGCGCCGCCGGCCGTCGCCAAAGCCTCGCCCTTGGCGATGCTTCCTTTGGGCACATAGGCGATGAACTGCGAGCGCGTATCGCGATGTTCGAACTGTACGGCATCGACCGGCGTCTCGATGATGCGCTCGCCGATCGGCTCGGTGCCGCCATCCTTTACCTGCATGTAGAACACACGCGCGATCTGGGTGACTGGAACGGTGTCGGTCTCGACCACCTTGATGTTGGCCTTGGGCTTGAGGGCCGAGAAATAATCCGCTGCGGACTTGATCTCTTCTTCGTTGCTGGCCTTGGCAATCGCCGTCATCATGACGCTCGGGCTGCGTTGGGGTCCGGCAAATTTCCGCGCGCCGCTTTTATAGTCCTCGATCTGCTGAACGATGTAAGCCGCAGGCAAGCCCGCGAGGCTTGCATTTTCCGGCCCGCCGGTGCCGCTGGCGCGATGACACGAACCGCAGGCGCGCACATCGGGCATTCGGCCATGCGCCACCACATCCGGCATCGGCGGATGATCTTCGGGATGCCAGTCGGGCACAAAGAACAGGTTACGCTCCTGGGCGATGGTGAAGCTCTGGCTGCTATCGGGGACGTGCCGTGGCACGTCATCGGCAGGCGCGACCTTGAAATCCGGGACCCATGGATAGGCCCATGCTGGAAATGACGCCGGTGTCGCAGACGCAGGTGATTGAGTTTGTGCGATCGCCGCGTTGCTTGCGGCCATGCCAATGACTGCCAATGCGGCAAAGGTCTTTCGCATCGGATTTCCCCCCTGTTATCGTTGTTGGCCACGGTGATGCTTGCCGCAACGTCGTTGAGAATAATAAAGCCGTCAACGGCTATTCGCACCGGCCGGGAGGGTGCGTTCGCTGCAAGCGGACCATCGTCAAGGGCGCTGCGCGCTTGCGCTTGTCTGGACGGGCGAGATCATGGTGGCATGCAGAATATAGCGGTCCGGTCCCGACGTGACGGCATCGAACGGCCAGCAGGTCGATAGCACCAGTTCATATCCGTTGCTGAGCGGGTCTATCCCGGAGGCGTCGAAACGAACTACGGACGAGCCATCGACAAGGTAACGGAAAGTCCGGCCGTCTCTTAGCGTTATGTCGATTTCGTCTCCGACGATGACGTCTTTCAAAAAACGAAAATGCGTATCGCGATGCGCGGAATAGACGGCGACGCCGCGTTCGCCGGCGTCAGGCGTGACCTCGACATGGCCGGGACCGAACGCCAGTGCCTGGCCGCTGCTGCCGGCGAGTACAATTCTCTCGGCTTGCAAGCGCTTGATCTCGATGCGCGCAACTGGCCAGGTATCCGCCCACGACCAGGGCTTTATGTCTTGACCGGTGGCGATGGTTTGCTCGAAGGCGTGCCGCAGCAGGATTTGCGCAACCAGCGCCTTGGCGTGGATATAGGCGCCTTGGCCGAATAGCAGCAGCCCGGCAATCAGGAGCACAAACGGGCCGGCGCGGCGGGTCATTGGGAATTTTCCATCATCTAGTGCCCCGGTTCTGACATTTGTATCTTCTCAGTGCCGCGACACTGGCGCGAGAGGTGCGCGCGACCTCCGGGGGAAGAGGCCGCGCGCTGTGAGGAGGGGATGGGGCAATCCCTCCTTTCATCCGTCGTCAGTGCGCAACTGTCCGACGCCGGTTGAACACAAGGAAGAGAAGACCGAGCATCAGCAGGACTACACCCACGCTCATCTTCATCTCGGCGTCGGTCGCGGTCTTCGGCAGCGCGACGGAGTTCGTGGCAATGGGTGCGGGGATCAGCGACCGCTTTGCGGAAATCGGCAGCAGATGCGGGTCGTTCGGATCCGCCCGGTGTTCCGTCGGCGGTGACAACAGCTTTGGCCGCTCACCGAATACTTTTTCGAAATCCCAACCCGCCGGGAGGTTGATCGGAAGTTCAGCCAGTTTCATTCTCTCGCCGTCGGGACGGCTCGGCGTCTTATCGACAGCCACGAGGCTGGTCAGCCGCGTCACCAGCTGATGATCGAGTGCGAGCGCAAGAATGGTCTGGTCTGCGTCTTCGGGCGCGATCTGGCGCGTGGTGCGGGCAACTTCCGCGTCCGCGATCTTGCGCCGCGCCCAGAGCTTCGAAAGACCTTTGCCTTCCGTGGCCCGATCGAGCGGCAGCTTCACGACCCATGGCCGGTCGCCGATGCGCCCCTTGATCTCGACGGATCCGGAAAGCCTGTCGAGCTTTGCGGCAAGAACCAGAGGTTCGCCGCGATACAGGTCGGGAAGCACCGCAGGTGTCAGGTCCGCCTTGGCTTCTGAGAATTTGGCGGCGAGGCTGGTCACCGCGGGATTCTCCAGCTTGGCGAACAGGCTTCGCATACGTTCCTCGACCTGTTCGACCGAACCGATATGGGTGAAAGTGCCGCGCCCGAGTTCGGCGGCCCGCGTCATCAAATAGGTGTTCGGCGCCGAACCAATGCCGACCATGAACACGCGGGACCGTCCGCGCATCGCCGTGATGGTGTCGAACAACTGCTGCTCATTTCCGATCGCGCCGTCGGTCAGGAACACGACCTGGCGGACGTGATCGGCATCGTCGGCTGCGCGATCCGTCAGCGCGGCGCTCATCGCAGGGACCATCTCGGTGCCGCCCGCGGCCTGCAATGCGCCAACGAAAGAGACCGCGCGGCCGAGGTGTGCCTGGTCGGCCGGGACTGAATCAGGAAACAGCACGTCCATGGTGTTATCGAAGCGGATCACATTGAAGCGGTCGCTCGGCTGCAAGCGGCCAAGCGCGTAAATCAGGCTTGCCTTGGCCTGTACGATCGAAGTGCCGCCCATCGATCCGGAATTGTCGATCACGAACACCACTTCACGCGGCAACGGCTTTTGCTCGGCCGGTTCGATCGACGGTGGCGTCACGAAAGCCAACAGATAGTCGGCATCGCCGACATGCTCGCGGAATAGTCCCACCGACGGCACCGTTTCAGCCGCCGCTTTCCAGCTCAGCTCGAAATCGCGATCGGCAGGGACGACGCCATCGGCAAGCTTGATGATCCGTGTGGTGTCGTTGGGGCTCTCGATCTTCACCTGATGATGGTGCGACTTTACTTCGCCGAGCGGGAAACCGGCTTGCAGGCGGACGGTGATCGCGGTCGGATTGACCGGACCGTTTTTCGCGGGGTCCAAGACCGGGGACGAAATACGGTCGCGGTCCAGAACCGGATCGCTCGACGTCGTGCCCCAGCCGTTACTGTCGGCTCGCAAGTCGACGCTTTGTACGAGCGGTTGCGGGTTGTAGCGGGGGCTGACCACCATTGGGACGCGCAGCGAAAACTCGTTGCCCGACTGTTGAACCGGTTCCTGATATTCGATTTGCACCAGGATCGTTTCGCCGGGGCCGATGTTGGCGACGGAGTTGGTGAAAATGTTCGGCCGCTGCTGTTCGGTCAGAGCAGCCTTTTGACCGTTGCGCCGCGCCTGTTCGTAGACCTGACGCGCCTGCTGGCGCTCCTTGATTTCGCCGATGACGACGCGGTCTCCGACCACCATTTTGAGCGTGTCGACCGCGCCGCCTGAAGGCAGCGGATAGACGTAGGTCGCCTCGACCCAGTCCTGCGTCGGGTTCTTGAAAATTTGCGTGACGCGGGCGCGGATCGTGGGACCCGAGACGGTGAGATCGACATCGATGCCGAGCCGCATCGCTTCGGCGTATCCGTCGTCTGTTTTCAGGAGCAAGGACCCTGAGCGGGCGTTACCGGGTTTGACCGGAGCGGGGAATGGGCCCTCTGCTGACCATGCCGGCTGGAAGCTGAAAAATAACGCCATGATCCCGACCAGCATCACAGCGAGGCCCTGGATCACCAGGAACAGCACGAGTTTCACCAGACCGGACAAGACCGATCGGCCGAGGCTCGGTTTGCTTGATTTGTCGTACATCTCAATTTCATCGCTGATCGTCATCTGGCTTGCTCCCAACGGCGTTTTGCCGTGCCTCATTTGTGTGAGGCGGCGGGCGTGGGAGCGAGCAGAATGATCGGCAATGTTTGGCCGCGGACCGTTATCTGGCCCCAAGGATATGGCGGGTGCGTGCGGTTTTGTGAGGAAATGTGCGTCTGCTAGGATGGCCGGAATCGGAAGGGGGTAGGATGCCGACACCGGACAAGCAGCTTTCGCAGGAGCAGAGCCGGCAGGTGGCCGAAATGATCCGAGAAGAGATCGCGCGGCGCCGGATTTCGCGTCAAACGCTGGCCGAACAAGCCAAGCTCAGTCTTTCGACCCTGGAGAAGGTTTTGGGCGGCCGGCGGCCGTTCACGCTTGCAACCACGGTGCGCCTGGAGGAAGCCCTCGGCGTCTCCTTGCGCAAGGGGCTCGAAATCCAGTCTGCCTCGCCGGCCAATGGGGATGTTTCGCCAGACGGACTTGGCGCCTATTCGCGGCGCTCGGTCGCCTGGCTCGAGGGGATCTACATTACGCTGCGGCCGTCCTTCGGAGCCAAGGGCACGATCTACGCTTATCACACCGATATCGCCTGGGATCCGACTGTCTCTTGCCTCGTATTTCGCGAGGGCGAACGGATCGATGCCGCCTACTCTCAGTTTGGCGAAGTCGCTGTCCCCAATCAATCCGGCCATATCTACTTTGTGACCAACAGACACGGCCAGCACCGCCTTATCACGGTATCCCTCCCGAGGATCTCCGGTGAAATGTATGGAATCATCACGACACTGCTTGCGGGGCGTGGCTCGCTGCTGACGCCGGTCGCGGCGCCGATCGCGTTGTTGCCAATCAAGACGATTCCGAATCCAACCGTAGGACGGATTTCACGAGACGACCGCAACTACGCGCTATATCGCGAGCACTTGCGGAAAACGACGGAGGAACCGTTCGCTCTGTTTTTCCAGGGAGACCCGGAGAAAGACGGCGCTGCGTGATCACGCTGTATCACTGCACGGCCGCGCGCTCGTTCCGTCCGCTCTGGGCGCTGGAAGAACTTGGGCTGGCTTACGATCTCAAGATGCTGCCGTTTCCGCCGCGGGCATTTGCCAAGCAATATCTGGCGCTCAATCCGCTCGGTACTATTCCGCTCCTGATCGATGGCGACACGCGGATGACGGAATCGGCGGCGGTCCTTCAGTATCTGGTCACGCGCCATGGGCCGACGCTCCTTGCGGTCGGCATCGATGAACCCGGTTATGGCGCCTATCTCAACTGGCTGCATTTCGGCGAAGCGACGCTGACGTTCCCGCAAACCCTGGTGCTACGCTACGGGAAGCTTGAACCTGAGGAGCGCCGCAGCCCGCAGGTCGCGACCGACTACGCAAAATGGTTCTTCGGCCGGTTGCGTGCGGTCGAGGCGGCAGTCACCGGCAACGAAACGCTCTGCGCGGGGCGGTTTACCGTTGCCGATATTTCCGTGGGCTATGCGCTGTTGTTGGCCGAGCGCATCGGCTTGGCCAAAGACTTCGGCCCGGCGGTTGCGGCCTACTGGCAGCGACTGCAAGCGCGCGCCGGATTTCGTCGGGCGGTGAATGCGGAAAACGTTGCGGGCGAACAGCAAGAAGCTGTGAGCCGTTGGTGGTGACGGTCGCGCCTGTCGCGCTCAGCTCGCGTCGAGCAGTTTGTTCAGCCGCAGCCTCGTGATGATGTAGACGTTCTGCAAGTCGTTGGCGAATTCGGTCTGCGTATCGTTTTGCAGACGTCGTTCGAATTCGAAAAAGATGCCTTCTTTGGTATGCATCCTCACGGCGATGATGAAGGGAAAGCCGAACTTTGCCTTGTAAGCAGCGTTGAGGCCTTTCAACGCGGCGAACTCGGTCGGCGACAACGCGTTGAGACCGGCGCCCGCCTGCTCGGCGACCGAGGAAGCGGTCATGGTGCCGGCCTGGGCTTCTTTGCCGGCGAGATCCGGGTGAGCCTGCAACAAGGAAAGCTGCCGGGCGGCCGGGCTGTGTTTCACCACGGCAACCATGGCGCCGTGCATCTCGTCGGGGCTG
Organism: uncultured Alphaproteobacteria bacterium; assembly: GCA_963824305.1. Lineage (GTDB taxonomy): Bacteria > Pseudomonadota > Alphaproteobacteria > Rhizobiales > Xanthobacteraceae > Bradyrhizobium. The sequence continues at coordinate 358,625 of CAWGOW010000005.1, read as the reverse complement.
GCGAACGGCCGCTTTTCCCAAGCTGCCTCGGCAACCCATGGCGATTTCTCGAAGATGGCGCCGAACTTCACCACGAAGGCAGCGCGATCCATCGCATTGATCGGCGCCATGTCGACCGGGCCGGCGACCGCGCTCGCGGGGAGCGCCGGTCCGATCAGGAGGGCGAAAATCAAGGACGCAAGCAGCCCGAAACGACCAGTCATTTTCAGCCTCCTTGCGCCGCTACCGAATTTAACTGCCGCGGTAGGTCGTGTAGCTCCAGGGCGATGCCAGGATAGGCACGTGGTAGTGGGCGGTGGCATCGGCCATGCCGAACTGGATAACGGCCTTCTCGAGGAACGGCGGGTTGGGCAACTGGCTACCCTGCTTGGTGAAATACTCGCCGATATAAAATACCAGCTGGTATTTTCCGGCCTTCATGTTTTCCGGCGTCAGCAACGGCTGCCCGTTACGGCCGTCCGCATTGGTGGTCACAGTTGCGAGCAGCTTGTAGGTATCGCCCTCCAGGACGCTGAACTCGATCTTGATGCCTTCGCCGGGCTTGCCGTTCGCGGTATCGAGTACGTGGGTGGTCAATCCGGGCGATCCGGCTGCCAAGGCGGTCTTGTCGCCGAGCGCTGCGAACGCCAGCATCGCTGAACCCGCGCCCAGCAGACCCCTCCGGTTAAGTACTGTCATCATCCCTGCTCCGTTAGGTTTGCCCCCTGATCATGGCGGGGGTTATCCGATTTAGCGCTGCAAAAACCGCGCCATGCAAGCGATTTTCCCCCATGAGCAGAGGCAAAGGTAATGGCCGTAGTCAGTCCTTGGGGAGCTGAGGGCCGCGCGCTTTTGTCGCCTGCGCGGACGAAGCCCGGGCCTTCGCCATCATCGCGTTGCAATACTCGTCGCGGTCGCGATCAAACACCTGCTGGCGGGCACGGAAAGCGGCAACCCTTCGACGGATATCGTCGCGCAGGTCGCTCTGGCTGATCGGGGAGAGGCGGGTGGGAAGGACGTCGACGGGACGCGCAGCCGCGGACAACTGATCGGACGACATCGACGGCAGGCGTGCTGCAAGTAAGCGGTCGGCATCCAACGGTTTCAAGCCAACCGACTGCACGAACGCCATAGTCTGCGCAATCAGAAGATCGCGTTCTTTTTGCCACATCATGATGCACCCCGGCCCGGAAGCATCTGAGCAAAGGGCCACCAGGCAATCAAGCGACACGGAGCCGTCATCCACATACAAGGTGGTGATTGATCCAACGGATCGGGCATCGGGGATGTTCGAGCCTTCTTTCGATCGCTTCCCTAAAAGAGGATGGCACGGCCGCAATCCGCGATCGTGCCATTCGCTGCTTCCAGCAACACTCCCAACCTGAGCGCAACTATTTCCAGTCAGCCGGGGATCACTGGTGGTATTTGACGGTCAGGTAGGCGCCGAGGCCTTCGCCGACAAAGCCGCCGGCGCCGTTGGCGGCGACGAAATAGAGCTTGTTGGTGAAGTTCTTGACGTTGAGCGACACGCCCCAATTGGGATTTTCCCAGCCGAACATCAGGTTGCCGATCACAAAACCCGGAACCGAATTGACGTTGGTCGTGTCACTCCAGGTCCTGTCGCGATAGTTGGCGCCTATGCCGAACTGGAATCCGGAGAGGCCGCCGAGTGCGAACTTATAGACGCTCCATGCATTGGCCATGTTGGCCGGCACGCCTTGCGGAACATTGCCGACCTGGGCCGCTGCCTGCGGCGCGTTTGTCAGCACGGTCTGCTGATGGGTCGCGTTGGCGAGAAGGCTCCACTGATCGGTCACTTTGGCGATCAGCGAGACTTCCTCGCCGTTGGTGAGTTGGCTGTCGAAGACGACATTATCCACCGCACCTGCGGCCACTAGCGTCGCGACGTTATCGCGGGAAACGTTGAAGACGGCGGTGTTCAGGACAATCCTCTCGTTGAGGAAGGTGAAGCGGACGCCGGCTTCGTATTGCCGTGCCGACTCCGGCGCGCCGATACCGTTCGTGCTGTTTTCCGAGTTGAAGTTGCTCAGGTAGCTCTGGGACGCGCCGATGTAGGGCGCCATCCAGTTTGTGAGATGATAGAGCGTGCCGATGTTCCAACTGAGCGGTTTGTCGTTGCGGAATTCGTTGACGCCAGCGATGACGGGAGCACCGGCGTTGGTGAACTGGGCAGGAAGTCCGGTGCTCGTATTCAGGACGGTGACCAGCGGGTCCAGTTCGTTTTGATACCAATCCTGGCGCACACCAACGCGCAGCTTCCACTTGTCAGTCAGGTCGATCTGGTCGGTGGCGTAGAGGCCGTAATAATTCGCGACGAGATGGTTGTTGTCGCATGAATGTTTGGAGTCGCACTGGAAGTTCAGGCTGCTCGGCGACAGCTCCGGCGGTACCGGCGCAAAGATGTTGGTAATGTTGGGCAGATCGGCCGTGACACGATAGGTGTCCATGACCTGGTGCTGGTATTCGAAGCCCGTCAATAGCGTGTGATGGACAGACCCGGTGTTGAACTTCCATACTGGTTCGAACTGATAATCCAGGAAGCCATCTGAATCGTTCTGCCAGCGAAGTTGCCGGCCGAGCAACGCGTCTTCTCCATTGACGACCGCGACATGAGTGCCGGTTGCGCTCATGCTGTCGTTGTTGCGCATCGCATCGATTTCACGATGCGTATAGGAGATGCGGTTGTTGATGGTCAGGAAGTTCGTGACATCCCACTGATCGGCGAAGGTGGGACGGATGTCGTCCTGTTTGGCGAAGGCGAACGGCGTCGAATATTTCGCGGTATTCGGAACGCCCGTAATCGGCTGACCGCCAAAATAGATCAGACCATAGGAATCCGGCGTCTGTTCGATATGCCGTGCGTCGAGCGCGAACGTGAGGGTATGGTCCTGAACGTGCCACTGAAACTCGGGGCGGATTTCGTAATCCTTGCTGTTGAGATCGCGGAAGGCGCCGCCGCCGCTGAAGGTGGTGTCGATCCGGTAGTTCAGCCCTTCGACCGTCGTCGGGCCCGTCACATAGTTGCTGTTGGTCACGCCGCCGAACGAGTTGACTTGCGTGCTCGTTCCCCAATGGAAGACCGGTGACGGATCGTAGTGGACGATATTGATGGTGCCGCCGGGCGGTCCGCTGCCGAACAGCGCAGACCCCGGCCCCTCCAGGATCTCAATCTGCTTGACGCCATTCAGTGAGTGCACCAGGCCGCCGAGCTGGTCGCCATCGGAGAAACGGTCGGTATAGACCTGGGCGTTCAGGCCGCGGATCAGGAAGTGATCGAAGTAACCGAGCGAGTCCTGACCGCCGCTGTTGATGCCGCTGGCGTTCCAGATCGCGTCTCGCAGCAGCGTGCCGCCTTGTTCGGTCACGACCTGGCGCGGAATGATCTGGACGCTGGCAGGAATGTCGGCGAGCTTGGTGCCGGTTTTGCCCAGTCCCGGCGCCTGCTGCAGCGGCGGGCCGGAAGTGTTGTTGTTCGGGCCGTTGCCGTCGTCCGGTGCGGCCGCGGTCTGTGCGGCGTCGGGCTTCGGCGGCTTGTTGGTGCGGGCCGTGCGCCGGCGGTTCTGGGATGGGGTCACGGTCGCGGTCTGTTTCGGGGTTGCGCGATTTTTCGGCGCCTCGACCTGGACCGGTGGCAGATTGCTCGAGTTGTCCTGCGCCCGTGCCACTCCCATCGAACACACCGGCAATACCGCACAAAGCAGCCCGGCATAACGATATCGAAGAATTAGGTTGAGCTGTTTGTTGTTGTTGTTGCCCGGCCGGCTTGTACCCTGACTTATCACTGACGCGCCCCACAGTTTAGAATTAGACTAATGCTAAATTGAGATGTGATTTCTTGCCTCATGCGACCGAATAACACAGCCCACGTGACGGTATTCCGCGACTCGGCGGATTCTTGCTTAGAAGCCATCTAGATTAATCGAAGAGTTGGGCACTGCCATGATGCTCGCGCGTGCAAGAGCGATTGAAGCGATCGAAGCTTCGACGCGACAATGTGGAAGCCGAATTTCACTTCGCTCCGGCGCGTCGGTTGATCGATGAGGTGCGGGGTCGCGCAAGCGAGCCGGTAGTTTGCTCGCTCAGCGTTCGATCTTCGGCGGTCCTTCCGGGAAAATGGCAGAGGAGACGCGAGCGAAGTTCGCGAAGTCTGCATTCACGTGCCTATGGCCCGGCATGGTCGATCGATCGCACGTCGGCTCGAAGAATGTGACGCTCGGTTGGAGAGCGTGGAGGCTCAACTTTCGGGAGCCTTAAGTCCTTGACTGCTGCGGCTCTCAAACGATCGCCGTCCACCGGACAATCGGCCAGTTGCCCGAAGGTCTCACAGCCCAGAAGGTCGCGACATCTTATCGAAGTTTTACGCGAGCAGGGGCAAACCGACGAAGACCACGTCCGTCATCACGGCCGAAGGATTATTCCTACGCCGCAAAATGCCGCCCCAGCGGCTTTTCATGGGCCGGTTGCGCCGCACGCCACAGATTCCACTTGATCCTGCTTGCAGCATGAACAGACTATCGGGCGAGCTCTTCTTGGTCTTGTCGCATAACTGGAATACTCGGATCGGTCGCAGCCATCAGTAGAAGGAGGCGGAATTGAGCGCGAAGGAGCAATCGACGCGTTCGGCACCAATGGACGATACTCGCCCGTTACGCCGGCTTTCTCCCGTCCTCATCGTCGTCGCGGCGCTGTTGTCCGGCTGTGAAGAGAAGCAGGCGCCGCAGGCCGCGGCGCCGCCGGCACCACCTGTCACCGTGGCCCAGCCCGTCAAACGAACCGTTACGGATTGGGACGAGTTCACGGGGCGGTTTGATGCGGTCCAGCAGGTGCAGGTTCGTCCCCGCGTTGGCGGCTTTGTTACAGCCGTCGAATTCCGTGACGGTACCTTCGTAAAGGACGGCGATCTTCTCTACCTTATCGACGCAAGGCCGTTCGAGGCGGTTGCCACGCAAGCGGACGGCCAGCTTTCGGATGCGCGCGCCAAAGTCGAGCTGGCCAAGCGGGAACTGGATCGCGCGCTGACATTGCAGCAGTCGCAGAACGTGGCAGACAACATCGTCGACCAGCGGCGTCAGGCCCTGCAGGCGGCGAGGGCCGCCGAAACCCAGGCCGAAGGCGTGCTCAAGGCGGCCCAACTCAATGTCGAGTTCACCCATGTCACGGCTCCCATCAGCGGCCGGGTTGGCAGGCATCTCGTCGACCTCGGCAATCTCGTACAAGGTAGTGAAGGTAATTCGACGCTGTTGACGTCGATCGTTTCGCTCGACCCGATCTATATCTACTTCGACCTCGATGAGGCGACCTACCTCAAATACAACAAGCTCTGGTTCGAGGGTAAGCGACCGAGTTCGCGCGACACCCCCAATCCGGTCGAGGTAACCCTGACGGGTGAGACCAAGCCGTCCCACAGCGGCACGGTCAATTTCCTCGACAACCAACTCGACGTCTCCACCGGCACGTTGCGCGGCCGCGCGGTGATCCCGAACAAGGATCTGTCGATATTGCCCGGCCAGTTCGGTCGTGTCCGCCTGATCGCGAGTGCTCCCTATGAAGCGCTGCTCATACCCGACGCGGCCGTCGCCACCGACCAGGGCCGCAAGATCATCTTTGTGGTCAAGGACGACAGCACCGTCGAAGCCAGAGCGGTGACGCTCGGGCCGCTTGACGACGGCTTGCGCGTGATCCGCGAGGGCCTCAAGCCTGAAGACCGCGTGGTGGTTGATGGGCTGCAACGCGCCCGTGTCGGGGCGAAGGTTACCCCGCGTGAGGCCAAGCCGGCGCCTGCTGGTAACAAGACATGAATCTCGGGGCGCTTTCCGTCAACCGGCCGATTCTGGCGATGGTGTTATCTATCGTGCTCCTGATCGTTGGCGCGATCGCCTATACGACGCTGCCGGTCGCCGAATATCCGCAAGTCGTGCCGCCGACGGTGGTGGTCACCACGCAATATCCCGGCGCTTCGGCACAAACCGTGTCTGACACCGTCGCCGCTCCAATCGAGCAGCAGATCAACGGCGTCGAGGACATGCTCTACCTCTACAGCCAGGCGACGTCGAACGGACAGCTCACCATCACCGTGACGTTCAAACTCGGCACCGATCTCGACAAGGCGCAGGTGCTGGTTCAGAACCGGGTGGCGATCGCAACGCCGCAACTGCCGGAAGACGTTCAGCGCAACGGCGTGGTGACGCGCAAGAATAGCCCCGACATCCTGATGGTCGTTTTCATGTTGTCGCCCGACGACAGCTTCGACCAGCTCTACATCAGCAACTACGCTCTGCTTCAGGTGCGCGACCAGCTGCTTCGGCTTGACGGCATCGGCGACATCCAGATCTTCGGCGCGCGAGACTACTCGATGCGCCTGTGGCTCGATCCAGACAAGATTGCCAATCTGGGCCTGACAGCCGGTGACGTCATAGCCGCGATCCGCTCGCAGAACTTGCAGATCGCCGGCGGCCAGCTCGCGGGACCGCCGATCGCCGATCGCGCCTTTCAGCCCAATCTGACCTTCACCGGGCGGTTGAAGGATATCAGGCAGTTCGAAGACATTCTGATCAAAGCCGGCAGCGATGGCCGCACCGTGCGGCTTCGCGACGTCGCGCGGATCGAACTCGGCGCGCTCGACTACACCACCAACAGTTTCCTTTTGCGTAAGACCGCCGTTGCAATGCTGGTGACCCAGCGCCCCGGTTCGAACGCACTGGGGACGGCCAAGAACATCAGCAACGAGATGGACAAGCTGAAGGCCAATTTCCCCAAAGGGCTCGATTTCAATATCGGCTACAATCCGACTGAGTTCATCGCGCAATCCGTCAGCGAATTGATCAAGACGATCTACGAGGCGATGGCCCTCGTCGTCATCGTCGTGCTGGTGTTCCTGCAAGGATGGCGGCCGGCGATCATCCCGATCGTGGCGATTCCGGTCTCCCTGGTCGGTACGTTTGCTGCAATGGCGGCGCTCGGCTTCGCCATCAATAACCTGACGCTGTTCGGACTCGTGCTCGCGGTCGGCATCGTGGTCGATGATGCGATCGTGGTGGTGGAGAATGTCGAGCGGCATCTGCACGATGGTTTGAGCAAGCGCGATGCGGCGCTGCGCACCATGGAGGAAGTCGGCGGCGCGCTGGTGTCGATTGCACTTGTGCTATGCGCGGTGTTCGTGCCGACCGCGTTTCTAGGCGGCATCTCCGGACAGTTCTTTCAGCAATTCGCCATCACGATCGCGGTGGCCACCGCAATCTCGTGCTTCTGCTCGCTGACGCTGTCGCCGGCGCTCGCCTCGCAAATCCTGGTTGCGCATGCAGAGAAGCGCGAACCCGCGCGCTGGAATTTCATAGCGCGGGGATGGGAATCCTTTACCGGTTACTTCAACCGCGGCTTCGACTGGCTGTCCCACAGTTACGGCAGCGCCGCGTCCTTTGTGATCCGGCATTCGGTGGTCATGCTGCTGGTCTATCTGGTGCTGATCGGTAGCGCCGGCTGGCTGCTGGCGACGACGCCGCAAGGGTTCATTCCGGCGCAGGATCGCGGTTACATCATTGTCTCCGCACAATTGCCGGGCGCAGCCTCGCTCGCGCGCACGACCGAAATTGTCCGCGAGATCGAACGCATTGCGCTCGACACGCCCGGCATCGTCAGGGTGGCGGCATTCGCCGGCCTCTCCGGCGCGACGCGAACGCAGTCAGGCAATGCGGCGGCGCTGTTTCCCGTGTTCGACGAACCGGAGGTTCGGCTGAAGAAGGGGCTGACGGCAGCCAAGATCACCGGTGACCTGCGCCGGCGGCTTTCGGTGATCGAGGGCGCGTTCATTATCGTGATTCCCCCGCCGTCGATTCCCGGCATCGGCACCGGCGGCGGCTTCACCATGCGGATCCAGGACCGGCAGGGTCGGGGCCCGGAATTGCTCGCTTCCGCAACCGATGAACTGGTGGCAGCGGCGCGCCGCACGCCGGGTCTGACCTCGGTGTTTTCACCCTATTCGGCAAATACGCCGCAGGTTTTTGTCGATATCGATCGCATCAAAGCCCAGAAGCTCGGTGTGCCGATTCAGGGCGTGACCGATGCCATCGAGACCTATTTCGGCTCAACCTACGTCAACGACTTCAACATCCTCGGCCGCACGTATCACGTCACCGCGCAGGCCGACCTGCCATTCCGGAAAGAGGCGGCGGACCTCGCGCGCCTGCGCACCCGCAACGCCGCCGGCAACATGGTGATGCTGGGCAGCGTGGTCGATTTCCGCGACATCGCGGGCCCCGATCGGGTCGCGCGCTACAACCTCTATCCGACGTCAGAACTTCAGGGCGAGCCGACGCCGGGAACGAGTTCGACCACGGCGATCGAGACCATCAAGCGTCTCGCCGATCAGACGCTGCCGAGCGGCTTCTCCTACGAATGGACGGATCTCACCTATCAGCAGGTCAACAGCGCCAATGCAGGCCTCTACATCTTTCCGATTTGCGTGCTGTTCGTATTCCTGGTGCTGGCGGCGCAGTACGGCAGCTGGTCGCTGCCGTTCGCCGTGATCCTGATCGTGCCGATGTGCCTGCTCGCCGCAACGCTCGGCGTGCGCGTCATGGGACAGGACGTCAATATTCTGACCCAGATCGGCTTCGTGGTGCTGGTGGGACTTGCCGCCAAGAACGCCATTTTGATCGTCGAGTTCGCCCGCGATATCGAACTTGAAGGCCGGCCTCGCCTCGAAGCGGTGATCGAGGCTTGTCGCCTCCGTCTGCGGCCAATTCTGATGACGTCGTTTGCATTCATCCTCGGTGTGCTGCCGCTCGTCGTCTCGAGCGGCTCAGGGTCGGAAATGCGTCAGGCGGTCGGCGTGGCCGTGTTCTTCGGCATGCTTGGCGTCACGCTGTTCGGGCTGGTGTTCACGCCGATCTTCTACGTGATCGTGCGCAATCTCGCGGATGGGCGGGTGCGGAAAGAGCCAACGCCGGCCGGTTAGTGTCGCAGTTCCGACATTCGCGTCGTGTCGCGGCAGGCACTGTTACGAATGTCAGAACCAAAGGGACACCAGCTCTCGTGCGGCTTTGACTTTGACCTTGCGTTGAAGGGATCGCCGCGAAACTGAACGTCGGTGTCAGCAACACGAGCGCGCCTGCCAAAATTATCCCAGCCGGTTGCCACAGCGCATGCACCTGCGCGACCCTACTTTTGGCTCATTCCGGACGGGTGGGCAGGGCGAGGGTAATAAAATATGCTCGCTGGCGGAGTGGATTGGTTAATTCGCTGAATTACCAACAAACAAAAATCGGGAGAGACCCATATGAGAGCGAAGCTATTGCCGGCCGTGGTAGCGGCTTGCGGCCTGTTACTCGGCGTTCCGGCGTCGGCGCAGGGCGTCAAGATCGGTATCTTGAACGACCAATCCGGAGTCTATGCCGACTACGGCGGCAAGTATTCGTTCGAAGCGGCCAAAATGGCGATCGAGGATTTTGGCGGCGAGGTGCTGGGCCAGAAGGTCGAGATCATCTCGGCCGATCATCAGAACAAACCTGACCTCGCCACCAGCATTGCACGGCGCTGGTATGAGGTCGAAAACGTCGACATGATCACGGAGCTCACGACCTCATCGGTCGCGCTCGCGGTGCAGGAGCTCTCGAAGGAAAAGAAGAAGATCGACATCGTCGTGGGCGCTGCGACTTCGCGCATCACCGGCGACGCCTGCACGCCCTATGGATTCCATTGGTCCTTCGATACCCATGCGCTTGCGGTCGGCACCGGCGGTGCGCTGGTGAGGGCCGGCGGCGACAGCTGGTTCTTCATGACCGCCGACTACGCGTTCGGCTACTCGCTGGAAAAAGACACCAGCGACATCGTCAAGGAGAATGGCGGCAAGGTGGTGGGCTCGGTCCGCATTCCCTTGAATTCGTCGGACTTCTCGTCCTTCCTGCTTCAGGCGCAGAGCTCGAAGGCCAAGGTCATCGGGCTCGCCAATGCCGGCCTCGACACAACGAATTCGATCAAACAGGCAGCCGAATTCGGTATCGTCAAGAGTGGTCAGAAGCTCGCAGGCCTCCTGATGACGCTGTCGGAAGTCCATGGTCTCGGCCTTGAAGCGGCTCAAGGACTTGTGCTCACGGAAGCGTTTTATTGGGACCAGAACGACAAGACCCGTGCATTCTCCGAACGCTTCTTCAAACGAACCGGCCGCATGCCGAGCATGATCCACGCCGGCACCTATTCGTCGACACTGCAATATCTGAAGGCGGTGAAAGCCGCCGGCACCAAGGAGTCGGATGCGGTCGTCAAGAAGCTGAAGGAGCTTCCGGTTGACGACGCGTTCGCACAAGGAAAGGTGCTCGAGAACGGGCGCTTCGTGCACGACCTTTATCTTTTCGAAGTGAAGAAGCCTTCCGAGTCGAAGAAGCCCTGGGACTATTACAAGCAGCTTGCCGTCGTTCCCGGCGACAAGGCCTTCCCGGCGGCCAAGGATAGCGGCTGCCCGCTGACGAAGTAGTCGGTGGCGCTGGTACGACGACAGCGTGACGGGGCGCCATTTCGCCGCCCCGTCGAAGCATGATCCCGCAAACGCACTCGCGTCTCCGTAGGGGTATCGGGGGACGCGCCGGTGTTGCAATCGGGTCACGCCGCGTGGATTAAATAGCGCTCTCACCTTGGCTTTTGTTGCGGATGCGAGCACGCGGAGGCTACGTTCCGGCCACCAAAGTTTTTCCCGAGGGAACCATGACATCATCGAGCGCCACCACGAAACTTATCAGCACGCTTCGCGCGCCGGCGCGATGGTGGGTGCGCTCGTTGCAATCAGTCGTCGTCGCATCGCTGCTGCTGCTTCTTCCCGCCGGCATCACGGCGAGCGACGCGGTTCCGGCGGCAGCGCCTGCCAACGGCGCACACGTCTATCTCTTGCGCGGCGTGCTTAACGTTTTCTCGCTGGGCCTCGATGGCATAGCTGCCAAGTTGGAGGCCCAGGGCATCCCGGTGACCATCACCAACTATCTCGGTTGGGCCTCAGTCGCAGACGAGGCCGCGGCCGATTACCGGAGCGGCAGAGTCAAGACCATCATCCTGGTCGGGCACTCCTCGGGTGCGACGGTGCTGCCCGATATGGTCGCGCGCCTCGATCAGCTCGGCGCTCCCGTGAGGCTCGCTATCGGTCTGGACTCGGTATTCAAGACCAGCCTCTCGGGTCGTGTGGGACGCTATGTTAACTACTACATCGGCAACGGTAACGGCGAGCCGGTGGCGCGCACCAGTCAACTGCACGGAACGCTCGAGAACGTAAACGTGCAGAATATTCCCGGCGTCGGGCATGTTACGATCGACAAGAGCGAAATCATGCAACGGCGCGTGATCGGCGATATCGATGCCGTGGTTTTCGGTAGCCGTCCCAAGCAGGCGTCCGCCGCACCAGCGGCCGTCCAATAAAGCCGTGTCGTACGTGACAACCGCCTGCTCGGCGGTTGTCAGCAAGGCTCAGTGACGCCACAATTCCACCAATTCGGCCACCCAAAAGGGCAACGGCGCGCATCGGTCGCGACATTCTGGCCTTGGGGCTGCCGCTTCGCCGGCGGCCGATACGGGTTTGCAGCCTTAGGATGGTTCGTGGAGCGTTTTATCAATCCGGCACGATTTGTTGCGGCTCTTGTCGGGACGCTATTGTTGACGTCGCTGGTTGACGGAAGCTGCAAGCGGGTTGTTGCCGAACCGGCGACTTCCACGGAGCCGCTGATATCCCCCGCACCCCCCACGCCTTCGACGACGGAAGCACGCCGTGGCCGAGCCTATTTGTTTCGGGGGGCGCTTGGCCCATTCTTTTCGCGCGGCATCGACCGTTTGGGGGATCGGCTCGAAGAGGCCGGCATCTCCACGCATGTCTACGAGTTCACCATTTGTCGCTTTATTGCGGCCCAGGCGATTCAGGATTACCGCGACGATCCGGAGCCGATCATTCTGATCGGGCATTCCATGGGCGGCTTTTGCGCGGTGAAGTTTGCCGAGCTTCTGGAAGCCGAGGGCATACGAGCAGATCTGGTCGTCGCCATCGACCCGGCCCATGTGACGCCCGACGTGCCGCTGAACGTCGATCGTTTTATCAATATCTTCCTGTCGAAGGATGTGCTCGGCGGCGGTGACGTCAAGCCGAGGCCGGGATTTCGCGGTCACTATGCAAGCTTCGACCTTTCCCAGCACAACGAAGTGTCGCACATCAATATCGAGAAGATGGATACCGTTCAGCAGCAACTCGTGACCAAGGTCCTTCAACTCGCAACTGCAAAGGTCGCAGGTGACTCGATCCCACTTCGTTATATCGTTCCCGCGGCGGCACCCGTCGATCTCTGGGACAGTGGAACGCCGGTATTTGCCCGTGCGGGCGACAGCCTGCAATCGATTGCGACCGCCTATCGTGTTCCTCTGTGGTCGATAACCCAGGTCAACAAAGGGTCGGACCGCACGCCGCTCGTCCCCGGCGAGCGCGTGATCGTGCCGCGTCATCTCGAGCCGCCGATGACGACCTCGGAGCCGGCGCCGCCAAACGTTATTGACAGCGCTTCAACAGCTGCGTCACGCGGAGTTTCAGCGGTGCGGCAGGAGCGGCACTAGCATCGGAACGCGCTGGCAGTACGGCACATAAGCGTCCGCGCCGAGTTCGTTGGTGAGGAAACTTTCCTCCATCCGTGCCTTATGCCAGAGGCCAAAGGCGATCAAGGCCGTGCCCAGCAGGGCGGTTGCGGTTCCAGCCGCAATGCCGGTCGCGATCACGGCGCCGATCAGACCGGTGTAGATCGGGTGACGAACCAGCCTATAAGGACCGGTTTCGACGATACGGTGGCCTTCCTTGCGCGTGATCGCGTTGGACCAGAAACGTCCAAGGTGAAGGCGTGCCCACCAGGTGAACAAGCAACCCACGGCCGTGAGCACAGCGAGCAGATAGATGCCGGGCGTGCCGATCTGCCAGAGCGGCTTTTCGTCAAGGATCGATGCGGCCCAGGGTGACAGCAGCAGGGCGCCGATCACGATGGGAATATGATAGGCGCGCGAGTCCCACGTCCTCACGTGTTTTTCGGTGGGAGCGGAGAAGAATGCGCCAATCAGCCAGCTCAACAGCCAAGCGATCCAGATCAAGGCCAACAAGGCGGAAGGCCAGGTCGCGGTCCATCCGCTAGATAAAAAAGCAGTCATCGGGGTCGGCTCGTGCGCCATGCGCTAGTGCGAACTCTCCGAAGTTCGTGCTCTGTCGCAGCACCCACCTTTCACGAACTTCGGAGCAGCGAGCACCAGCAACCAATTTTCATTCTGGCGCCGTTTTCTATTTGGAGTTCCTGGTTCGAATTCGCCGCTTCTGGTGCGGGAATTCCAAATAGACGGCGCCAGAGCTTATATGCCCGATCGGAGCGAACTGGCAAATCCCGAGATAGTGAAGCGCAGGAGCGGCTTACGATATCAAGACGCGGTCGGCGTACTGAGCAGATAAGCGATCGTATCGCGCAGCGCCGGCTCGACCGGCCGCGGCGCATAGCCCAGCTCATTTTTCGCTTTTTCTATCGATAATTCAGTCGCCCGCAGCGCGATCCGCACGCCTTCCGCTGTGCCGGATGGCGGGCGGTGCGTCACATGGTCTGCGACAAACTCCAGCATCGCGGCCGCAGCTTCCGCGATCTTGCCGGGCACCGGAATCGCGAGCGATTGGTGACCGCTGATCGTCGACATCAGTTTCAGGATCTTCTTCAACGAAATGCTCTCGCTACCAAGAATGTAGCGGTGGCCGACTTGGCCGCGTTCCATCGCCAGGATCAGGCCGGCGGCGACATCGCGCACGTCGACGAGATTCACGATGAAGTCGAGATACATCTGCACGGGCCCGTGCAGAAATTGCCTGAGCATGGCGGTGGGTGGCGTAAGGTTGTGGTCGTGCGGCCCGATCGGCATCGTCGGCGTGCCGATGACGAGTGGAAATCCTGCGGCAGCCGCTTGCGCGGCGGATTGCTCGGCCAGCATTTTCGAGCGCGTGTAGACGCCTGGCATTTGCTCCGGCGGCAGCAGGCTGCGTTCGTCAGAGGTCTCCTTCAGGGAGGCCGGCCGAAACAGAATGGACTCGGTCGAGCAGTGCAGAAAGCGGGCCGTGCCGCGCTTGCGCGCGGCGGCAATGACCACCTCCGTGCCCAGAAAGTTCACGGCATGGAAATCGCTTTTTTGCGGCAGCCACATGCCCGGAAGGCCGGCAAGATGGTAGACCTCGTCGATGTCGCGCAGCGTGTCATCTACCAACGCTGAATCCAGCACCGAACCCGACACATATTCGACATTGGGCAGAGCACAGACGGGCGGGCGTCGATCCAGAACCCGAACTTTGTGCTCGCGCGCTACCAGCGCCGACACCAGGTGCTGTCCAATGAAGCCAGTGCCGCCAGTGACAAGTACCCTGGTGCCTGCTTTTCGAAGTTCGTGCTCCATCGCGGCGCCCACCTTTCACGAATTTTGAAAAGTCATGGGCACCAGCAAGGCTATAATTCCAGTGCCGCTTTCCCATTTGAAATTCATGAATGGAATTTGCAGTTTGCGGCGCAGGAATTTCAAATGGGCGGCACTGGTCATGAACGTGGCAGCGGTCCGACCTGATGCTCCTCGGCAAAGGATGGGGACTGATTCTGCGGGTCGGTCTGGAGAATGGCCGCGAGGTCACGCCGGAGCCCGAGCGCGATAAACAGCTTTGCCGTCACAAACATCGGTCCCAGCAGGAAATGGGATGGGTTATCGACCAAAGCCGGCTGGCGCTGCTCGAAGACCCGATGCCCGATCACCTGGAAGGCGATGCCGGCGACGATGAGAGGCAACGTCACCGACCACACCACAGCGACGCTCGCATGATGCACGACGAAAGTGGCGGACGCGAACAGGATGACGGCAAAACCGAGAATGGCCGTCCCAAGCGCAACGTCGAGCAGGAGCCAATAGATCAATACCGGCAGCGCCAGGATCGGCGCCAATGTCGTCTGCACTCCCAGTATCTGCACGGGCACGAGGCTGAGAGGAAGAATGGCGGCGAAAAACAATGTCAAAATTCCGAACACATGCATCGCGCCATTCCATGGATTACGATGATATTCCACGTAATCGGCAAGCTGGCGCTTGAAAAAGGCATTCATGGCGTGGGGCTCGCTACAACCTTCGTGCATAAACACGAAAAGGTCTGATGTCGGAAATGAGGCGGGCGGCCTGCTGCGATGGGCTACTTAAACTTGGGACCTGTCCGAAGTCAAATAGCTGGCAAGGCCAAGATACTGCGGCATTTTTTCATTTATCGACAAGTTGAAATACCGCCGTGCGACCTTCGGTCATGGATGGATCAGGCGCCACAGGATGGCGCCCGTCGCGCCAAGCCAGAGTATCATCGCCGCACCGGTCTGGATCATAAATCCAGTTCCGCGCCTGTTGGCGGCTTTTGCATAGCCCGTCATGTAAAGGACACGGCCGACGATCCAGATCACGCCGAACGCTGCCGCAATCGGATCGCTGATATAGATTGCAAACAGCCAGAGCGCGGGCAGGAAGATCGGCATCCATTCCAGCGTATTCATCTGCACGCGAAAGACGCGCTCGAAGTCCGGATTGCCCGACATCGCCGGCGCTTTGACGCCGTAAGTTTCGCGCGCCTTGCCGACCTGAAAGCTGGTCAGTGCGTATGTCAGGATGGCCAGGCAGGTGACGAGAGCCGTCAGATGAAACATGGTGAGTCGCCCTCATTTGGTGTTCAGAAGTAGCTCTCAGTAGCCCGTCATCTCGAGATAACCAACCCCGTTATGACTGCCGGAAAAGCCGATCGGTCCTTCCCAGTAGGGAAATCGCGTCCCCATCCAGCATCTTGGGTTCACCGGCGTACACGAAATCGTCAACGAAAGCGGTAGGATCGCAATGTCCCAGGTCGTCGGAACGATATGTCCCCCAACGTCCGTCGAGCCTTTCGGCGTCATGGCGATTTCGGAAGACGCGATCGTTCGGCTACCGCCCTCGCGCGAAAACCATTTGCCGGAGATGAAGTGACGGTTGTCCGCTTCACGCAGTCGAAACAGCATCAGCTTTTCACCGCCGGCGAAATGAAGCGACAGCCAGTCCCAACCGGTCTGACCCGAAGCCAGCGGCTGGCTGCTCCATTCGCGGTCCAGCCAGGCCCGGCCGGTGACCTCGACCGGCTTGTCATCGACGGTGATGCGGCCGGTCGCGCTGAAGTAGGGCTGGCTATAGTAATAGGACGCCTGTCCTTGCTCTGATTTCACGCTGTAGCCGTCCTCACCTTGCAAGACCAAGGGGTGCTCCGTTTCGAGGCGAAGTGCATAAGCGAAGTCCGGCCCCGCGGCGTTGAGCTCCAGCGGTGACAACGTGTCGCTGTTGAATGCATCGCGCCCGCGCATTTGCCAGGCGTCGATCCAGGCATGAAAGGGCGTGGCTTCAACGCCTGCCTGTCCAATGCCGCCGCGTGCGAAGGTCTCGCTGAAGCGATGGGTGTCGGCGCGTGTGACCGCGGCGTGCGCCATCCAGATTTGCTGATTGGCCCACCCTTCCGCTTGCGGGCCCGGCGACATGGCCTGGCGGAACAGCGTCCACTGCGCGCCATAGATTGTTCCGGCCGCATCCCTGAGGTTGGCGGTGACGTACCACCATTCGATGCGGAAGTCCGGATGCGGACCATGATCTCCAGGAAAGACAAGCTTCTTGCCGGGGATTACCGAAGCGAACCCTTCGCCGCTCATGCCGAGCCCGGCAAAGCCCTGTGCTTTCGCCATTCTTCGCTGAAGCGCCAAAAGCAACGCGCCGCCCGCGAAAGCGCGCCTAGAGATGATACTAACGCTCATTGGCGAACACCTTGATCAGTGCGGCCGGCTGCAATCGCGCGAGCTTGAGCACGGGAATGACGGCTGCCAGTAGCGCCGCCGCCATCGCGACGAGAAGAAGCTCGGCCAGTTGCAGCGGGAAGACATGAAACGGCAGGCGCCAGCCGAACGCCTTCACATTCACCACCGCGATCAGACACCATGCGACCATCAGGCCAAGCGGCAGCGCGAGCAGGGAGGTGATCAGCGCGACCGACATGGTCTTGAGAAGCTCGACCATCGCCAACTTTCCTCGCGTGATCCCGATCGCCCATAGGGGCGCAAGTTGCGGCAGGCGGGAATTGCCGAGCGTGAGCAGGCTCGTCAGCAGTGCGATGCCGGCAACTCCAAGCGTAAAGGCGTTCAGCGCGGCGGTCACCGCGAAAGTCCGGTTGAAGATCCGCTTCGACTCCGCTTTCAAGGTCGCCTGATCGATCAGATTGCGTGCATCGAAGCCGAATTTCTCGCGCAAGGCGGACATCAGCGCCGGGACGGCCGCAGGCTCCGCGCGTAACCCAATCCGGGTCAGCGGAATGTTCGGAAAGTAACGCGTCAGCGCGGCAAAGTTGACGGCAATCTGTGCCTTGGGGTTGCCGTAGTCCGCGTAGACGCCGACCACTTCAAGTGACCAGTTTCCGCCTGGCGTCGGTACGTCGATGCGATCGCCGATCGCAAGCTTCAGGTGCAGCGCCAGTTGCTCGCTGACAAACGCCGCATTGCCGGGCCGAAGCCGCCCCCAGGAATTTTCAGACGCGCGCAGCACAGGCCAGTGCTCGCGATAGGTCGCATGATCCGGAAGGCCCAAAATTTCGAGCGGTGCACCTGCAAGCTGTGTCTCGGCCCGGCCTCCGGGAAGAATGGCGCTGACATCAGGTCGCTCGCGGAGCCACGCGGTGACGGCCCTTGCCTGCGCATCGTCGGCAGCGTTGAGGTAAACGTCGGCGGCGAGCCTGCCGTCGAGCCAGCTTACAAAGGTCTGGCTGAAACTTTCGACCATCGTGCCGACGCCGACGTTGACGGACAACGCCAGCAGCAGCGCCATCAGCGCCAGCGACAGGCCTGAGAGCTGCTGACGGCTGTCGGCCCAGAACCAGCCGGCGAGCGCGCCGCGCGCGCGGCGCTGGCCGCCCGCCAGCACCAATTCCAGAACCAACGGCAACGCAAGCGCGGCGCCGAGCAGCATGGCTGCAAGCACAGCGAAACCCGCAAGGAGAGAATCGCCGAACCAGAAAAATCCGAACGCCGCCGCGAATACGATCAGCGCCGCTCCACCTTGCAGAAACACCCATCGACGTTGTGCTTGATGCCAGGCCTGAGGCTGGGCGGCCGCGAGCACCGTGAGGCGGCTCGTTTTCCAGAGGCTCTGCGCGGCCGCGAGCAGCGCACCGATCACGCTGATGAGGAGACCGGCGATCCACCATTGCGGCTGCAGCGAGAGCTGACCTGGAATTTGTGCGCCGTAAAGACCGCGCAGCGACGCTGCGACGTCCGGCAGCAGCGCCGCCGCTATCAGATAGCCGCAAACCATCCCCAACAATCCGGCGATGAGCGCAAGGAAAACCAGTTCGAACACCAGGACGGCGTTGACTTGCCGCGCCGATACACCGCAAGCGCGCAAGGTTCGCAACATCGGCAATCGCTGTTCGAACGCCAATCCAATCGCCGAGTTGACGATGAAGAGGCCGACGAAAAACGACAGCAGGCCAAACGCCGTGAGGTTCAAGTGAAAACTATCGGTGAGGCGTTCGAGATCGGTCTCCGCATCGGGCTCGATCAGGCGCAACTTGTCACCGACGATGGTTTCAAGTGCCGCGCGCGAGCTCCTGGTCTTTCCAACCAGAAGGCGCGAAAGCTGATCCGGCATCTTTAACAGTCGCTGCGCCATGCCGATATCGACCACCAAAATGCCTGGCGCCAATTGTGCGGCCACGCGAAGCGGCGGCAGCGTCATGTCACTGCTCGTCGTCGGAGTAGTGCCTTCGGACGTTCCGAGTTCGATCAGCGTCTCCCGCGCCACCCTTGTTTGTCCGGGCGGCATGACAAAGGCCTGGAGGTCGCCGCCCATGGCCGGCGTATCGCCGGCTTCCGACGGAAGAGTTACGGGCTCGACGCCGAGCAGGCGGAACGTGCGGCCGTCGATCTGGATGCGGCCTTCGAGAACCGGCGACACTGGCCAACCGGCGCGGCGAAGCTCGACAAAATATGCCTGTGGGAAGGTCGCGCCGTTACGGCCGACCAGCATCGTCGTGCGGACGCCGCCCAGCGCCGCCGCCGCGCGGTCGTAACTGGTTCGCGCTTGCTGGTTCAGGGCCTGCACGCCGCTCCACAGTGCGATCGCCGACATCAGACCGATCAGCAGCGTAGCGAACTGCATCGGATGCCGTCGCCAATGGCTGAGCAGGACCGTGAGAATCCAGAGCGGCCGCCTCACGCGATCGATCCCGTGCTGAGGTGGATGTGCCGGTCCAGCGTCGCCGCCAGACGCATCGAATGGGTCACCATCAGAAGACTGCAGCCGGTCTGCGCCACCAGGTCGCGGGTCAGCGCCAGCACCTCGTCGGCGGTGGCTTCATCGAGATTTCCGGTCGGCTCGTCTGCAAGCAGCAGTGATGGTTTGACCGCGAGCGCCCGGCCGATCGCGACCCGTTGCTGCTGGCCGCCGGAAAGCTGCTCCGGATAACGGTCCAGAAAACCGGCAAGTCCGAGACGTTCGGCCAACTCGTCGAGCCAAGCCGTGTCATGGCGGCCGGCGATGCGGGATTGAAACGCGAGATTGTCCCGAACGCTCAGGCTCGGGATCAGGTTGAACTGCTGAAAGACCAGACCCAGCCGGTCGCGCCGTAGTGCTGCGAGGCCGGCTTCGTTGAGGTTCGTGAGCGATGTGCCGGCAACATCGATCTCACCGCCGTCGGCCCGGTCAAGTCCCGCAATCAGATGCAACAGCGTGCTCTTGCCGCTGCCGGATTTGCCGGTCAGCGCGACCCGTTCGCCGGCGGCAATGGTTAAATTGACGCCGCGCAGGACGTCAATTTTTTCGCCGGCTGCAAAATATGCCTTGGTCAGGTGGCGGACGCTCAGCACGATCTCTCGGTCGGTGGTCATGCGAAGCGAAGCATCCTGGATACCCTGTTGGCCATGCAGCATAGCAATACGGCGAGCGGAGATCACGGCCTCGAATCTGACGGCGGCGTGATCGTGACGGCTTGGCCTGTGCGGAGGCAGCGGCGCAGCGCCGCGCTCCGGTCGGGCTTACGCAGGCTTGGCGGCTTGGGGATTTCGCTCGGTGGCCAGCGCGAGGATGACGGTCATCACCATGAAGACGACGGACACGCCGAAGACCCAGTGCGGCCGGCCGTGGTCCATGATCCAGCCGAACAGCAGCGGGCTGATGATGCCGCCGAAATTGAAGCCAGTCGACGCGATGCCGAACGCCCGGCCTGCGGCGCCCGGAGGCACGGCGTTGCGGACCATCATGTCGCGCGAGGGGGCAATCACGCCACTGAGGAAGCCGGCGACGCTCATCGCACCGATCAGCAGCAACTGCGGCAGATTCACCGCCGCCACAATCAGCAGGATCACGGCATTCACTGCAAAGCAGGCGGCGGCCACCTGACCATGGCGCTCGGTCAGGTCGGCGAGAAATCCACCGGCGAGAACGCCGGCCGCGCTCGCGCCCAGATAGGCCGTGAGCGCGAGGTTGGCGGCAGAGAAGGTCGAGCCATATCCACTCATCAGCGCCACGACGCCGAAATTGGCGATTCCGGCATTGGATACGCTCAGGAGCAGGAAGAAGACCGAGAGCACGATCAACGCCGGCGTGATGATGTTTTGTTTCGGCGCGTTGATGCCGCAAGTCTTGCGGTCTGCGGCGCTCGCATCGGGAACGCCGACGCAAATCAGAAGAAATGCGACCAGCGGCCCGACTGCGCCGGCTGCGATCAGAGCGCCGCGGCCTCCGATCGTCGCCACCAATCCGGCGATGACGGCCGGCGCTACGGCGCCGCCGAGAAATCCGGCAAACGTGTGGATTGAGAACGCGCGGCCCATGCGAGCTTCGTTCATATGCGCCGAGAGAATCGCATAGTTGGCGGGATGATAGACGCTGTTGGCAAGGCCGAGCAGGGCCGCGCTTGCGATCAGCCATGGATAGCTCAGATGCAGGCCGAGCACGATCAGCGAGAAGCCACCGAGACAAAGGCCCATCAGCAGAATTTTACGCGCGCCGAGATGGTCGGCGAGGTAACCGATCAGTGCTTGGGTCAGGGCGGAACTGACGGCAAAGATCGTTAGCGCAAAGCCGAGTTCGACATAGCCGACATTGAGCTGCTGCTTAAGGAAGGGGAACAGCATCGGCAGTGTGAAGATATGGAAATGGCTCACCCAGTGGGCAACGGATAGGGCGCCCAGCGTGCGGAACTGTTCGTCCTTACCGGCCCGTCGGGATACTGGATGTTGCGGCGCGGCCAGAATATCGGCCATTCGGGAGCTTCCTCGCTTTTGGGAAGCGAAAATATCGGCCCAGCCGGTTACCTGTCCATGAATATGGCTGCATGGCAGCCTGCCGCGACGGGCCTTATGAAACGATATGACCGCGCTTGAAGGGGTTGACCAGCCGGACGATCTCGCACGCGGCAACGAGGCCGACCAGCCATGCGGCGTTCGAAACTCCGATTTGCGCCACGATGGCCGCCGTAAAGCTGTCGGCGCCTCCGAGAACCGGCGTCGCTGCCAGAAGCGCCAATTCGTAGACGCCATAGCCGCAAATCAAGGCTACTGCGAGAACCAGCGGCGTGCTGTTCTGCGGAAGTGAACGTAGAACCGCCGACGCCGCTGCCGTAGCGGCAAGGGCGGCGATGCCGATCGCGGCACCCCAGAGCATTGTATTGCCGTCGATTGGATAATGCAGCGCCCCGAAACCGATACCCTGATTGACCAGCCACGCGCCTGTGACGACGAGCAGCGCCGGGCGCAGCGGCAGCATCGCCGCGGCGATCACCGCAAAGGCCGCAAAAGGCGTCGCACAAGCGAGCGCAAAGCTTGCGAGCGCGCAGGACACCGTCAGCAGCGCGAACCCGAACAACGGCGCATGACGCGCTTCGACAGGCGCAAGGCGGGAGCCATTGGTCGACGGCGATGGCAGGCTGAGGGACATGATCATTTCTCCTTGCCCAGGAAGCTAGCATATTTTCCCGAATGGCAACAGGTAGATCGGCCGGCTAAAGCTCGGTCAACCCTTTGTACCGTGGCCTCGGAAGGGGGTTAAAACGTCGCGCCGGCCTTCAGCATGAAAGTACGACCGGGCAGGGGAAACGCGCTGAATGCGCCCGGCGTAAATGCGCTCGCGATAGCGTAGTCGTAATATAGAACATTGAACACGTTATTCACGCTCAACGACCAGAAATATCGGTCATACGCGCCGCTTAGTTTGAAATCGACCGTTGCATTCGCCGGGATCAGCGGCTGAACATTCGGTTGATCGTTGTCCATGCGGCGGCTGCTCCAGTATCGCACGGTTGCGTCCGCGACGAGATATTTTTGCCAGATGTTCCAGCTAACCCCGGCATTGGCCGTGTAACGCGACACGAGAGGGATATCGTTTCCGGTAAACTGGCCTTCGCGAAATACCGCGCGCGTATAGGCAAAGCCGGCGCGCAGCAGCAGCGTGTCGCTGGCACGGTAGGTCGCGCTCGTTTCAGAACCGTAACGGCGCGTCGGATCGAGATTATAATCGATGAAATTGACCGGATCGAAATGGATCTCGTTGGTGAGATCCATATTGTAGAAGCTCGTTTGCATCTCGAACTTGCCGGCCTTGACCCGGAATCCTGCCTCGACGTCGTTTGACGTCTGCGTTTTCAGGTCGAACGATCGAGGCAATGCAACAGTAAACGTGGGGTCGAAGATCGGCGACGCTCCAACTCGCTCATCGACGTTGGGTGTACGAAATGCGCTGGCGGCACGGCCGAACACAGAAAATACATCGTTAAACCGGTGCTCGATGCCGACGTGCAGGGCGTGGTTCCATTCGGTGCTGCTGAGCGGGTTGATTTGATTTTCACCAAAAAATCCGGGCGCAGCCGGATTCAGAAGGTCGTTGGCGGTTACGCTGGTTTGCTGGATTCGCGCCCCATACGAGAAATCGGTAGTTGCCAGGATGCCGATGGTCTGTTGCCAATAGAAGCCGAGCGTCCGCTGCGTCAGGTCATATACGTCGAGCGCAGCGACCCCGGGGGCTTCGCTTCGATTGGAATGATAGATCGCATCATAAAAGTCGATGCCGGTGAGGACGTTCGAGGGCAGCCCCAATATTGAATTCTTGATGCTCAAGCGAGGCGTAAACGACCACGTGTCCAGGGTGGTGTCGACGTAGCTGAAGCTGCTGATGAAGTCAGCCTGCTGCTTTTTCTCGCGCACGCCGCCGTCGACGATCAGTTCGGCGCCGTTCCATAGCGTCTTGGTGAAACCCATGGTGGCGTTCGTGCCCTGCTTGTTGGCATAATCGAAGGGGGAGCTGGTGCCGGTGCGGTCGGTGACGAGCTGGTTGATTCCTGCCGACGGGTTGACGGTGCGGCCGCCAGGCAATCCCAGTTGCTGATTGTCACCCGAAACGTTGAAGAACGCGGTGAAGTCGGATTTGGTATAGCGGACTTCTCCAAAAGCGTTTTGCTGCGCGAGCGAGTTGTTGGTCCTATATCCGTCGGAGTTCACTCCGTTTGCGAAGAACGAGCTGGACCAGGCGCCCTGGTTCGCCGTGGCCGAGACCGATCCCTGGCTCTGATTGAACGATCCGAAACCGCCTTCTGCGCGAATTGAGAAGGGTGGAGCGCCGACTGCGGTCTTGGTGACGATGTTGATGACGCCGCCGACCGCGTTATCGCCGTACAGCACGGCACCGCTATTGCCCCGCGTTATCTCGATACGTTCAATTGAATCGCGTGGAATTGTCGACAAATCGATACCGGCGAGATCGACGTCGTTGACCCGACGGCCGTTGATCAAGACGAGGGTGTTGGCGGTAGCGAATGCGCCAAAACCCCTTACGTCCACATTGGTCTGCGCTCCATTCACGCCGCCATACAACGTCGTCAGTTGCACGCCAGGCGCCTGGCCGATGATCTCCTGGATCGTGAGGGCCGGCGATCGCGCGATATCCTGTGCAGTGATAACCGTCGACGACGCACCGACAATGCCGTTGAATTGTCGAACGGCGGGGGCCCCGTCGCCGGGCCCGGTGCTTGCGTCGCCGCTGGGTGTGCCACTCGTCGCGGAGACCGTCGGCGCCACGCGCCGCGACCCAGACCCATCGTCGCTCAGCGGCTTGGCTCGGGTCTGGTTGGGGTCGGGGGGCGGGCTGACATCGACCGGTGGCAGATCAGACGAGGCAGATTGCTGGGCGTAAGCGGTCGAAGCGGCAAAGGGCGAGAGCGAAATAAATACAGTAGACGCGAGCCACAGGCTGCGCCGTTTTCTGGCTTTGGTAATGAAATACATGGTCGGACCTCGGTATGACGGCAGTGGCACGTCACAGCGAACGAGGTCTCACCATGCTGTTCCCCAGCCCAGTGAAGCCAATGCCCGTAGTCCCCGACCGGCATCCTCGCGTGTGACCACGATCGACGGCAGGTCTCCTGGCTCGCGGGTCGTTACCTTTCGTCGCCTTCCCGGGACCGAGTTTCCCAGTGGCATCTGACGGAAGATTCATCGCTTACAGTTGCGGGGGCAGCCGCGGCATTGGAGGACTCCCTCCTCACCGCATTCCCTTTTGATCCTCAGTGAAGAGGAACCGTCGCGATCATGTAGAAGTGGACCAAAAAGAGAGTCAATGCCATCGGCATGCCGCACCCAACAATCGACGCGTCTGTTGCGCGCAAGCCGCAGTGGCAGAATTTAGCCCGTCGCCACCGGGCCGCCGGCCTTCTTCCAGGCATCGATGCCGCCGGCGATATGGGCCGGATTGGTCAGGCCGGCCTCCTTCGCGGCCTTGACCGCCATCGCCGAACGTTCACCATAGGCGCAAATGAATACAATGCGCCGTCCCGTTGCCGTCGCTACCTCGCGCAGCATGCCGCCTGGCTTGAGGCTGTCGCCGATCCCGGGATAAGGCGCATGCAGCGCGCCGGGCAGGGTGCCGTGCTTGGCGCGCTCGCTTGTCTCACGCAAGTCTACCAGTAGAATGTCGGGCCGTCCGAGGCTTCGGATGGCCTCCGCGGCGGAGAACGACAGTCCTTGCTTGGCCAGATCGTCCTGATGCAGGCCGACCCGAATGTTGGCCGGCACGGCGACATCCATCATTTTCGGATTGGGCAGCTTCAGATTGTTCATCAGCTCGACATATTCGTCGACCGAGCGCACCTGTAGCCGCGGATTGTAGCGCTTCTCCTCGCCGATGGTGGAGACGGTATCGCCTTTGTAGTCGTGTGCGGGAAACACCATTGTTTCCTCCGGCAATTTCAAGAGCCGGTTGAAGATCGAATCGTACTGCTCCCGCGCGCTGCCGTTCTGGAAATCGGTACGGCCGGTGCCGCGGATCAGAAGCGTATCGCCGGTGAAGACGCGATCGCCCATCAGGTAACTGTAGGAATCGTCGGTGTGACCGGGGGTGTACATTACATCCAGCGTGATACCTTCGATCGTCACCTTGTCGCCGTCCGCGACTCGCATCGCCACGACATCGGCTTTGGTCTGCTCGCCCATGATGGTGACGCAGCGGGTCCGGTCGCGCAGTTCGCCAAGTCCGGTGACATGGTCGGCATGCAGATGGGTATCGACGGCCTTGACCAGCTTGAGATCGAGCTCACGCATCAGCTGGCAATAACGATCGACTCGTTCCAGAACAGGATCGAGGATCATGGCTTCGCCGCCTGCGCGGCTTGCCAAGAGATAGCTATAGGTGCCGGATACGCTGTCGAACAGCTGACGAAAGATCATGGCCAGGAAATCCGTCAATTGATTCTTTTGATCTTACCATGCCGGAGGTTGGCGCACAGCTTTGTGCCAAGCGGCGAAATGGGTGCTATTCGGCAAGGCCGGGATTACCGGTGACGCCCCGCAGCGCAACATTGTTGGCTTGCATGTTGAGCGGCTTGCCGCTCCCCAGTTGTTTGGCAACAACGTCCCATACCGGTAGTCCCTGCTGGGAGTTCACCGCGGCCCAGCCGGCGACCTTGTAGCGCTTGCCCGGATCAATGGCACGGCCATTTTCGAGCTTCAAATCGGAGATCCGCTGCCCGATTTTCTCCGAGGGCATGCAGCTGTAGCTGAGACCGCCGACGCGGACCATGTCGCCGCCCTGCTGATAATAGGGATCGGGATTGAACAGATTGTCGCAGATGTCCTCGAGGGTGTTCTTGATGTCGCTGCCGGTCAGCCTCGAAGCATACGTTTCCGGATAGGTGATGGCGGTTTCCGCAAGCACGTCTTCCATCGTCAACGGTTGGTTTGGCAGGAAGGTCGCGCCCCAGCGAAAACCCGGCGAGAGCGCGATTTCGGCATCGAACTCGCGGCGGAGCGCGGCGCAGATCAGTTCGTCCACCGTGCCGGTGAAATTGCCACGGCGGTAGAGCAGGCGGCTCGTGGTGATGATCTTGTTGCCCCACGCCGCAACGTGGGGGCTGCGGACCTTGTCGATCAGGGACGCCATCTCGGTATCTGGTTTCAGCAACTCCGAAAACACCGGAAACAGACGGTAGCGTACGTCCTGCACGCGGCCTTTGGCGAGATCGAGATCGAGTACGCCAAGAAACTTGCCGTTCGAACCGGCATTGGTGACGAGCGTGGTGCCGCCGGCATTGGTCACTGGAATCGGCTGCGGAACGGCGTCATGCGTGTGGCCGCCGAGAATGACATCGAGGCCGCGCACGCGGCTGGCCAACTTGAGATCGACGTCCATGCCGTTATGCGACAACAGCACTACCGCGTCGGCCTTGTCGTTTGAACGCAAGCCATCGATCAGCGTCTGCAGTTCCTGTTCGCGAATGCCGAACGTCCAGTCCGGCGTCAGGCGTTTCGGATGCGCGATTGGAACGTAAGGAAATGCCTGACCGATCACCGCGATGCGATAATCGCCGACTTGTTTGATGGTGGCCGGTTTGAACACGCGGCCGGAGGCGGAATTGAAGGCCTTGGCGCCGTTGAAGGCGGCTTCGTCGGTCAGGAAGACGTTTTGCGCCAGAAACTCGCCCTTGAAGCGTTCGAGGTTGCCGCGCAGCGCGTCCTCGCCGTAGGTGAATTCCCAATGTCCGGTCATCGCTTCGACGCCGAGCAGATTCGCCGCTTCCACCATGTCGGCGCCGCGCGATGCGTTGGCGAGCCCGGTGCCCTGCCAGGCGTCGCCGCCGTCAAGCAGCAGGGAATTTTGCGCGCCGGCTTCGCTGCGCAATCGATCGATCAAGGTTTTCAGATGGGCAAAGCCGCCGAGCCGGCCGAAGCGCGCGGCCGATTTTTCGAATTCCAGCGAGGTGAAGGCGTAGGCGTCGGCACTTTCGGGCTTGATACCGAAGCGGTCGAGAAAGGCGCGGCCGACAAGATGCGGCGGTTGGCCAGCCATCGCGCCAAGGCCGAGATTGACGCTCGGCTCGCGAAAGTAGCCGGGCAAGAGCTGCGCGTGCGTGTCGGTGATGTGCAGGATGCGAGCGTTGCCGAAGCGTTCGAGATCGTAGACGCCTGCTTCGGCGCTGCGAGCGAAGCGCGGCAAGCTGCCGGAAAGCGCGACTGCGCTTGCGAATTTGAGAAGCTCCCGCCGTCGAATGGTCATGGTCGGATTTCGAGATTCTTCCAGGCTTCTTTTTCGCTCGTTGCCTGGAAGATCGAAGCCTTGGCCAAGGCTTCGGCCTCTTTCGCGGCCGCGATCGCGCGATCGAAATCATTTTTATCGGCGGCTTTCCTGGCCTCGCTGAGCGCGGCTTCGGTCGCGAGCCATTGGTTGCGCAAGCGGCCGGCTTCGGTTTCCGCAGCATCTGCTGCGGCGTAGGCCTGTTTGAAGTCGGCCTCGTTGTTGGCCGCAAACGCCGCGCTACCGGAGAACATGGCCGTGATCACGACGAATAGGCCGAACGAGGTTTCTGACAAGCGTCTCATGGCCGCGCGCCCGGTCCGGAGATTGGCAGGCCGTTGCTGACGTAAGACAGAAAATATTCGAGGTCGCGAAACTCCTCGCTCTGCGCTTCAAGCGGCACGCCGCGCACCTGGCTGTTGCAGGTAATGAAGCGGCGGCTGGTCGTTCCCATGCCGCCCCATTCCGAGCGGTAGATCGGCATCGCGTTGAGAATTCCAAGCCCCGGCGCCAGTACTTCGGCGCGCAACCGCTCGCCGGGATTTTGCACGTGGCAGGTTGCGCAGGAAAAATTCAACTGCCCCCGCCGGGTGTAGAAATAGCGCTTGCCGTTCTCGTAAGCCTCAAGCGCGCGCGGATCGTCGGGAATTTTGATGTCGAACGGCTTGCCGCGGGAGGTGAACGCCATATACGCCGTCAACGCCGCCATGTCCTCGCCGGTGTAGGAGATGGCTTTCTCGGCATTGGCTTCGCGGCACTGGTTCAACGCCAGTTCAAGCGTGATGATTTTGCCGCTTTTTGTGTCGAATTGCGGGTAGTTCTGCCGGATGCCGACGCCCTGGTCGGGGAAACAATCGGCATAGTGCCTGCCGTTGGCGAAAGGCTTGGCGAACAGTTCCTTGCCTGCCTCCAGCGAGAACTCGTACGGTGGAAACTGTTCCTTCTCTTCCCATTGCCGCCGCATGTCATCGTTCAAGGCGTAGGGTCCGTTGACGAAATCATTCGGCTTCACGTTCGGAAATTTCTGGAAGAAGTAATTGCGGAACGCGCGCGCCTCGGCCGCCGGGTCCACGCTGTCGGCGACAGCGGCGTCCGCGAGCAAGAGGATCGCAAGAGAAGCCAGAAAAAATCTCACACCCAACCCTATCCCGGCTCGGTCAACACGCGATGCCAAGCCCAGTTCCTACTGGACTTTGAATGTCGCAGCGTCGCTTTCGCCTTTGTTATCGATCCAGCTTACTTTCAACTCGTCACCCTTGGCGGCGCCCTTGAAAGCGAATTTGACATAGGGGTCTTTGGAGACTGCCGTTCCCCAGTCGGCAACGAACACGGCTTTGCCGTTGTGTTCGAAGGTCAACTCCTTGATGAAATGCGCCGGGATAAACTCGCCCTTGTCATCCTTGATGAAGCCCGAATCCATCGGATGCTGAATCAGCGTCTGAACCTCGGTGGTGTCGCCATTTGTAATTGCGCGCACGCGAATACTCGATGCCATCGTTGTCTCCTGCCCTACCCTAGCCGCCGCAGCCGCCGACGGTGACCTTGACTTCCTTGGTCGCGCTGAAGAGCTTGCCGCCGGACTCCACGATCACGATCACGTTGCTGGTCTTGGCCATTTTCAGCCGGTTGGCGACGCTGGGCAGCGTGCCTTGCGGAATCCTGTAGTAGGCCGCCAGCGCATTTGGATTCTCCGGCACCACGAAAGCGATCGACGTGACGTCGGGGAGGCTGGTCGAGACCGATATCGGGACCACCGCGCCGTTCTCCGCGATCTCCGGCGCATCGAGCTTGATCTTGTCGGTAGGCTCGGCCGGACGGCCATAAAGCAGCTTGATAGCCTCCGTGCCGTCCTTTTGCTTGAAGGCGTCTTCCGGGTATTTATCGTTGGCCGCGGCAAAGGCTTCCGGCGTGTCAAAGGACGCGATGCCAAACCCTGTGATGCCAAGGCCTGCGATGCGAAGTCCTGTGATGCCAAGTCCTGTGAGCGCTACCAAGCCTCCGCCGCGCAAAACAAGACGCCGCGTGACCGGCAAATCTCCATCGAAAGTCGTCATCGCTCAACTCCTGCGAATTTTAGACACGAACCACTGGCAGTTCTGGTCGTGCGGTTCTCATAGCGTCTGCAGAAAATCCACGATCGCGTTGATTTCCTGTTCGGTTAGAATGCGATTCCGGCCGAACGGGGGCATCGCCGTGAGCGGATTCCGGCGGCTTTCGTCGGTGAGGATCGCGACGAGGTCGTTACGGTCAGGGTATTTGCTCTTGATGTTCTTGAGCGCGGGCCCGATCGTGCCCGGCAGGTCGCCACCCTTGATTTCGTGGCAACTCAAGCAGTTGCCTTTGGCACGGTCGAACGCAAGTCTCTCGCCCTCGGCTGCGTTCGATTGGGCATACGCCGCCGACGGCATAGTACCGGCGATAATTGCTAAAATCTTAAGTGAACGGCGGGCGATCAAGATAAGTTTCCAGCAGGCGAGGGGCCCGAATACAATTGTTCAAAGCATAAAGGCCTTCGCGTGACAACGCGGCTGGTTTGCACCGCAGCGTTCTTGAAATCCGGGAGATGCCGCATGGCGGGCTATGTCGTCGAGTTTGGCAAGGATGGCGGCAGCCGGGAGGCGGACGGGCGGCTCGATGCGCCGGCTTTTCACCGTAACCATCAGGCCATCCAGGACGTCTTGGAACGGTATCTGACGGGAAAATCGGGAGATGTGGTTGAGATCGGAAGTGGCACGGGCCAGCACATCGTCGAATTTGCCCGCCAATTTCCTGAAATCTCGTGGTTGCCGAGCGATGTCAACGACAATCACCTGGCCAGTATCGATGCCTGGCGGCAGCACATGCAGCTTTCGAACATCCGATCCGCCCGGCGGTGTGACGTGTCCGATCCGGCCTGGAGCGACGCAGTGGAGGCGGAGGACGGCCCCCCACAACTGCTTGGCGTGTTCTGCGCCAATGTGATTCATATTGCGCCGTGGCAAGTCGCTGAAGGGCTCATTGCCGGCGCGGGCCGTGTCTTGCTCCAAGGCGGCCTGTTTTTCTTGTACGGCCCATTCAAGCGCGGCGGCAGGCATACGGCCGACAGCAACGCCGCCTTCGACGCCAGTCTGCGCCACGGAAATCCGGAATGGGGCGTGCGCGATGTCGAGGCCATCGAAAAGCTCGCGGGCCGTGCCGGGCTTGCGCTGATCGAGATTGCGGAGATGCCGGCCAACAATCTCATGCTGGTCTTTGGCAAAAACTAGAATATGTCGCTTTGCTGCAAGTTCACAAGTTCATGCAGGAGAGATCGATGCCGTCGCGAGCCCGTCTCGATGAGTTCATTGCCGTCGTCGAATCCGGCGATCATGCCGGCGCGATCGAGCGCTACTACACGGAAGATGCGACCATGCAGGAGAATGCGGCGCCGCCGCGCGTTGGCCGCGATGCGCTGGTCGCCCATGAGCGCGCAGCACTGGCGCGGATGTCGGATGTCTACTCGAAATGCATGACGTCGGTGCTCGAAGGTGATCGCGCCACCATCCACTGGAATTTCGTGCTGACCGAGCAGTCCGGCCTGGTCCGTCGCTTCGACGAAATCGCCTTGCAGGAATGGCGCGGTGACAGGATCTTTCGCGAGCGATTCTTCTATGATCCGACCAAGGTCACAGGCTGATCCCGCCTGATGCCAACTGCTGACACTTCGATCCAGATCGAAATAACCGGCTTGGCGAGGCGCGAGCTTCGGCCTATCTGATTTCCCTTAAATCGAAAGGTCTTGGGTTGGAGGCTTCAAATCCCCGTCCGGTCGACGAAAGCTCGGTCCGTTATGAAGGATGGAGGATCGTCGCGGTATGCTTTCTGGTTGCGACCTTCGGCTGGGCCTTCGGCTTCTACGGGCAAAGCGTCTATCTGGCCGAATTGCACCGGCTGCACGGTTGGCCGACGTCGCTGATTTCGGCCGCGACGACCTTTTTCTACCTATTCGGGGCGCTGCTCGTCATTTTCGTCTCCGAGACGATCCGAAGTTTTGGTCCACGCAACTGTCTTGTGGCCGGAACCGTTGCAATGGCCGTCGCCGTCATCGCCATGGGACAGGTCACGTCGCCCTGGCAGCTTTATCTCGCAGACATCCTGCTGGCGGTCGGCTGGGCCGGCACCAGCCTTGCGACGATCAGCACCACGCTCGGGCTTTGGTTCGATCAAAAGCGAGGTATGGCGATCAGCCTCGCGCTCAATGGGGCTAGCTTTGGCGGTGTTGCCGGCGTTCCCTTGCTGGTGTTCGCCATCGGCCAATTGGGATTTGCCGCCGCGATGATCGTAGCGGCGGCCGTGATGGTCGTTTTGGTGATTCCGGTCGTCATGTTTTTCGTCGGCCCGCCGCCGTCAAAGTCGGGCAGCACGCTTTCCGCGGTTGGCGACGTAGTGACGTCCGCGCAAATCCGGGCCCGTGCCTTGCGCGACATCGGCTTCCTCTCGGTATCGATCGCATTCGCTCTGGTGCTTTTTGCACAAGTCGGGTTCGTCGTTCACCTGATCTCGTTTCTCGATCCTGTGATCGGGCGTGCCAATGCGACGGTGGCGATCGCGCTACTGACCGCCATGGCCGTCGTCGGACGCGTGCTGTTTTCCACGGTGATCGACCGGCTCAATCAGCGGCTTGCCTCGGCGCTGTCATTTGTGAGCCAGGCGCTAGCTCTTCTGGTCATCATCAATTTCCGCAACGATGTGATTATAATCGCGGCCTGCGCCATGTTCGGCTTCTCGGTCGGCAATCTCATTACGCTGCCGTCGCTGATCGTGCAGCGGGAATTCGACCCGCGCTCGTTCGGCGTGCTGGTCAGCCTGCTCACCGCGATCACGCAAATCACCTATGCGTTCGGTCCCGGCGTGATCGGTGCGCTACGCGATTTCTCCGGCAGCTACACCATACCGTTCTACGGCTGTATCGTGCTGGAATTGATGGCTGCCGTATTGGTGATGTTTCGCGTCAAGCCGGCCTAGGTCGGACGACCAAAGCCGCTTGCCTCGATGACCGGCGAGTTAGACCACGCGTTGGCGCATCAGATCTTCGATATCGAGCCGGCGGGTGAACATCGCAAGCGATCCGTCGGCCGTGCGGGGCCATTCGGCTTCTGGACGGTCCCAATAGAGCTCGACGCCGTTCTCGTCCGGATCGCGCAAATAGAGCGCCTGGCTCACGCCATGGTCGCTGGCGCCGTCGAGCAGAATGCCGGCGCCGGTGACGCGATGGAGCGCGTCGGCCAAGGCCGCGCGCGTCGGATACAGGATTGCGGTGTGAAACAACCCGGTCGTTCCCGCAGGAGGCGGATGTCCGCCTTTACTGTGCCAGGTATTCAGCCCGATGTGGTGGTGATAGCCGCCGGCCGAAATAAAGGCGGCGTCGCTGCCGTAGCGCTGCATCAGTTCAAAGCCGAGCACGCCGCAGTAAAAGCCTAACGCGCGCTCGAGGTCGGCGACCTTGAGATGAACATGGCCGATCCTGGTGCCGGCGACGACGGGCGGACTTTGCGGCATAGTTGCTCCCTTTGGATGATCGGAACCTCGGTTACGATCTAGGGAGCGGCCATCTCTCACGCAAGTTCCGACGCCTGCCCATCCGGCAGGCCGAATTCAAAGGTGTTCAGCGTCATCGAGACCATGGTGTAATAGCCGCACAGGCCGATGACCTCCACCACCCCACGCAACGACAGTAACTCGACAGCTTCGTCGTAGAGCGGCTTGGGGACGCCGTGGCCCTCATGCAGCGATTTCGCGACATCGTAGATCATCCGGGCTTTCGGATCGTCAAAGGTCGGCGTACGGCGGTCGCGGATATCTTCGATGATCTTTTGGTCCAAGCCGCCGGCAAGCGCGAGGCGCTTGTGGGCGAACCACTCATAATGCGAGGTCCAATGCCGCGCCGTGACGAGGATCGCGATCTCGGACAATTTCGCCGGAAAGAGCGTGTCGAAGCGTAGCACCTCGCCAAGCCGGGTGGCGTGACGCGCCATCTCCGGACTGTTGAGCCACGCCATCATCGGCGCCGGCGGCTTGCCGCGCTTGCCGGCGATCGCTTCATCGTAGGTCTGCTTCTGATCCGGATTCATTTCCTCCGGCGCGAGCAATTTTAGCCGCATTGTTGTTTCCTCGTTTTTGATTGTTGCCGCTCAAATTGTTCCTCATGGCGAGGCGCCGCGTTCGGGCGGCGTCTCGAACCATGAGGCCCGGTCGATGGCTTCATCCTTCGAGACGCGCGCTTCATCTAGCACCATTCGGGACGGCCTCGCCACGGCTCGGCCTGCTCGGGTGCGCGCGCTCCTCAGGATGAGGGTCAGAGCAGTCCGACTACCGGATCGGCGGGGCGTATTGAATGCCGCCGGCGCTCCATAGCTGGTTCAGCCCGCGCGGAATCTTCAACTTGGATTCCGAACCGACATTGCGCTCGTAAACTTCGCCGTAATTGCCGACATGGCGGATGATCCGGACCGCCCAATCTTTGGTCAGCCCGATGTCCTCGCCGTAATTGCCTTCCGTGCCGACCAGCCGCATCACGTCGGGCTTTTTGGATTTCAGCGCTTCGTCGATGTTCTTGGAAGTCACGCCAAGTTCTTCGGCATTGATCATCGCGTAAAGCGTCCACTTCACGATCAGCATCCAGTCATCGTCGCGCTCCCTAACCACCGGCGCGAGCGGCTCCTTCGAGATCACGTCGGGCAGGATGGTATGATCGACTGGTTTGCCGAGACCGAGCCGTAGCGCATAAAGCTCGGATACGTCGGCGGTCAGCGTGTCACATTGGCCTGATTCATAGGCTTTGACGACGTCTTCCAGTTTGCCGAACTTCTTCTCTTCGTACTTTATATTGTTGGCACGGAAGTAGTCGGCGAGATTGAGCACGGTGGTGGTGCCGTCCTGCACGCAAACCTTGCTGCCGTTGAGGTCGAGCGCGGAATCGATGTTGCGCGCACGCGGCAGCATGAAGCCTTGGCCGTCATAATAGGCGACCGCGGGGAAATAGAGGTCGTAGGACGTTTCGCGCGACATGCTCCAGGTCGAGTTACGCGAGAGAATATCCACTTTTCGGTTTTGCAACTCCTTGAAACGCTCATTGGCGTCGAGGGGCACGAATTTCGCTTTCGCCGGATCGTCGAAGATAGCGGCGGCGACGGCGCGGCAGAAGTCGACGTCGAAGCCGGTCCAGTTGCCCTTGTCGTCGGGGATCGAGAAGCCCGGCAGCCCTCTATTGACGCCGCACAGCACTTCGCCGCGGCGAACGGTCCGCTTCAAGGTGCGCGTATCGTAGCGCTCGTACGTGACGGCAACGGCTGCGACCGCAACGGCGACCGCGAGCCCTATGAGAAGGCCGCCTCGGAAAGTACGCATGATCTGTCCCTCGCCCCAGTCGGGAAGTTGAAACGCTGTTTGGAAAAGAGGTTGGCTACAGTTCCGGCTTCTGCCGCACCACGACCTTGGTGCCCACCGGCACACGGCCATAGAGATCCGCGACGTCGGAATTGACCAGCCGGAAACAGCCGGACGAAACCTTGGTGCCGATCGTATCCGGCCGGTTGGTGCCGTGAATGCGATAGACCGTGGTGCCGAGATACATCGCCCGCGCCCCGAGCGGGTTGCCCGGACCGCCGGCCATGAAGCGTGGCAGATAAGGCTGGCGATCGATCATTTCCGGCGGGGGCACCCAGTCCGGCCATTCCGCTTTGCGGGTAATATTCAACAGGCCCTGCCACTGAAATCCATCGCGGCCGACGCCGATGCCGTAGCGCAGGGCGCGCCCCCCTGGTTGGACCAGATAAAGATGACGTTCGGTGGTTGATATGATGATTGTGCCGGGGGGCTCGGTGGTGCGGAAATACACCATCTGCTTCTGCCACTCCGGGTCGAGCTGGTAGCTGTCGTCGGCGAGCAGGCCGGGCTGGTCGCCTACGTCGGGCTGCTGCGCAAAACCATGTGAGGCGGAAAGCATCAGCCCCGCTGCGGCCATCGCCATGCAGATCAGGTGACGAATTCTTGTCATTGCGCTTCTCCCGTCGCGGACCGTTTGGCCTGGTGGTCCGATCCTAACATTTGCATCCGGCTGTGGCCGGCACTTTTGCGAATGCTAAAATCAAAAGAACCACTAGCAATACAAGTTTCTAGTGGAGGTCGGATTTGACATTCGCTTTATGCCTACCGTGTTAGGGGATAGCGAATGTCAAATCCACTCCGCTAGCCCGTTCCCACCAGATCCCACGGGCAGCGTCGTGGCAAGCAACCCGCACACCGGGATGCCCCGTCCTCGCTTTACTACAGGTAACGCGGCCTTTTTCAAAAGGCTTTTCAGGCTGTTTGAGGCTTCCGATGCGACAATATCCGCTATCACGATCGTGAAGCGGATATTGCCAGGCTCAATTTCAAGCAATCGTCGGCCGGGACGCGTTTCCGGCGGTGCCTTATGCGGCCAGGCTCTCGATGCCGGCGACCTTGAGGAGATCTGCAAGCTGCTTGCGCGCATAGAACATCCGGGTCTTCACCGTGCTCTGGGGAATGCCGATGATGTGACCGACCTCCTCAACCGACTTCTCATGATAGTAGACGAGGTTGATGATCTCGCGGTGCGCCGGCGACAGTTTGGCCACGCAGGCGCGCAGGATCGCGCTGGTGCTTGAGCGGTCGAGGCACGCCTCCGGCGTTTCGGCACTGTCGGCAATCTCCAGCATTTCCTCTTGATCGATGTCCTCGTGCCGGCGTTGACGCAAGGCAGTGAGCGCCTTGAAGCGCGCGATCGACAGCAGCCAGGTAGAGACCTGGGATCGGCCCTGGAATTGGTTCGCGGTGCGCCACACGTCGAGGAAAACCTGGCTGGTCAGATCTTCGGCTGTGGTGGTGTTCCGCACCATCCGCAGGATGAAGCGATAGACCCGCACCTGGTGCCGGGAATAGAGAATATGCATTGCGGTTGCGCCGCCCTCGGCAATGCTTTCGAGCAGCGCTTCGTCGGACGTTGCCTGGGCGGCAATAATGCCTTCGTGAGCTGCGGCATTGATGGCTACGACGTTCGTCATGACGGTCTCCCGGTGTCGCCCTGTGGCGGCTTCGTTACTCCCTTGGTAGTGGGTGACGGTTTCGGGACGTCTGCGAGAAAAGGGGAAAATGGTTTCGTGGGTATGAGAATTGTTTCGTCGCGGGCCCCGCGACGAAACAATTGGAGGGAAAATACTAATAGATTGAGGAGGATAGCTTTCCGTTCGGGGCGGCAGTGCAGTCCGCGGCCATTCCGGAACAAAAGCCTTCAAGAACGACAGGCCTTGCGGCTGGGGCTCTCAAGCGCCGAATTTCAGCGGCAGCGTGAATTCGCGGCGAGGATATCACGTATCGCCTGGTTCTGGATTACCGGCGCGGTGGTCAGGGAAACGTGCCCATATTCGGTTTTTCCCATATCGACATTTTGCAGCGTGCCGTGGAAGTGACCGCTGCGCTCCACCACTGTGCCAACCCCGCTGGAGAGAAAATAGTTTCTCAGGACGTGGACGTTGTTCGGAACGACAATCTTGGTCACGGGGTCGATCGTCACGATCAGCGCGACATGAAGTCCGGCCCTTTGCAATTGCTCAGCCACGCTGACGGCCGCACTCGCGCCCAGCGAATGGCCGACCAGCACGATCGAACCGATGCGCCCGCTCTTGCAGCCGTCGATGGCCTCGAGCGCCAGCGAATCCGAAAACGCATGATTGGAGATGGTGACGTCGACGTTCCGCCGTTGCAGTTCCTCGTTGAGATGATCGATCCCGGGCGACAGGACGTTGGTCAAACCGCGCAGCAAGTAGACCTTCTTGTGCCCGGCGGTCGCAGCGGACGCCGACGATGCGCCAATCGTGGACAGGACGACGAGCAGCGTCGCACTTGCCAATCGAAACATGAAACGAAAATGGGAGAACATGGCAGCGGTAGTCCTCAAAACGTATATGGAACGCCTGTCGGCGACAGCGCCGATGGCTCAAGGCCAAGGCCGGATTGCCTTCGTGGCTTGGCTTATGGTCTTGTTGTGATCGTCGCCCGAACCCGGGCGACACAGGTGGCGTGGGAAACCGGTTTCCCCCACTTCCGCATGATCTTAAAGATCCTGCTTCGCCATGACTTACTTGATCGTCGCGCCAAAATCCACAAACGAGCGCTCTGGCTCGTCAGTTTGACGACGGCTGTTTCATTGATGCAACGGACAAGACGGGTTTCCGACCGACAGCGCTGGCGGTCCGGATTTAACATTCGCATCCCGTCTCGGCAGGCACATTTGCAAATGTTAGAATCATGGGACCACTGGCGTCTTGAATCCTCAGTTCTCTCGACGAACTCGCGGCGGAACTGAAGAGAACTTCTGAACCACACAAGCAAAGGTTATTTCTAGGGGAGTTTTGGCTTTGACATTACGCTTGTCGAGCTCGCGGCCAAGTGGATGGCGAAAGTCAAATCCGCTCCACTAGGTCTTGTCGCCTGCGGGGGAAAATAAATAGCCGCCGCCGCGAATCGTCCTGATGACGGCCGGTTTGGTGGGATCAATCTCGATCTTGCGG
Organism: uncultured Alphaproteobacteria bacterium; assembly: GCA_963824305.1. Classification (GTDB taxonomy): domain Bacteria; phylum Pseudomonadota; class Alphaproteobacteria; order Rhizobiales; family Xanthobacteraceae; genus Bradyrhizobium. The sequence continues at coordinate 320,469 of CAWGOW010000005.1, read as the reverse complement.
CGAATTCGCATGATACGAAGATCGACGGCGCGATCGAAGGCCTCGCTGTCGCGGGCATTGGCGAGTTCGAGGAGCCGCTCGCGCGACAACACGCGCTTCGGATTAGCCGCAAAGACCTTGAGCAACCCGAATTCGGAGGCCGTCAACGGGTGTTCGTTGCCTTCATCGTCGCGCAGTGCCTGCGCCTGAAGGTCGAGCCACTTGGTGCCGAACCGCACCAACGAATCCTTGCCTGCTTTCGCTCCATTTGCATCGCCGCCTTGGGCCCGCGCAGACGTACTTCGCCGCAACACCGAGCGGATCCGCGCCATCAGCTCGCGCAGTTCGCAGGGCTTGGCGACATAGTCGTCGGCGCCGAGTTCGAGCCCAACCACGCGGTCGATCGGGCTTGCGGTGGCCGTCAACATGATGACCGGTACGTTGGTACGGCCTTTCAGCTCGCGGATGATGGAAAGCCCGTCTTCCTCCGGCATGTTCAGGTCGAGGACCACGAGGTCAGGCACGTTGTTTTCGATCACCGTGCGCAGGCTTTTGCCGCCGTCGCAAAGCGTCACGGTAAAACCGTGCATCTTGAGGTAATCGCCAACCATTTCGCGGGCCGGTGCCTCGTCGTCGACAATGATGATGTGCTGGCTTTGGCTCATGGGGTCACGCGTCTGTTGTCGGCAATGTGATGGTGAAAATGGAGCCCTGTCCAGGGCCTGCGCTATCGGCCGCTACCTCGCCGCCATGCATGTCGATGATACGCTTGACGATCGACAGGCCCAAGCCGGTTGAGCTCTCGCCTGCCGTGGGCTTGGCTGACAGCCGCTGAAAGCGCCCGAACAGCCGGCCAAGGTCTTCGGGCGAAAGGCCGGCCCCTTCGTCGGCGACGCGGATCGCGGTCTTGCTGCCGTTCTGGTCGACCTGCACCGAAATCTTGCCGCCGATAGGGCTGTATTTGATGGCGTTGCTGATCAGGTTGTCGATCGCCTCGCGGATCCGGTCGGCGTCGCATGTTGTCGTCAGGTTCGGCAGCGCCGAAACCGCGATCGATTGCTGTTTGTTGACGGCAAGCGGCTGATTGGCATCGACCACTTCGCCGACCAGGGCTGCGATATCGACCGGCTCGCGGCGGATGGTGATGTCGAACGCGTCCGCCATCGCATCCGAGATCAGGTGATCGACCATCGACGTCAGGCGCTTGGTGGCGTCGCGGATATGGTCGATCTGCGAGGTGGTGCTGTCGCGCGAAGAACCGGCGGCGATCAGTTCGGTCAGCATTTCGGTGCGGCCAAGAATTACCCCCAGCGGATTTTTCAGGTCGTGCGCGACCGTGCCGAGGATTTCGTTCTTGAAGCCGTTGGCACGCTGAAGCCGCAGCCATTGCGCCGACAGACGGCGATTGGCCTGCATCAGCGCGCGGGTACGTTGCGCGACGCGGTCTTCGAGTTGGGTGTTGGCTGCCTGAAGCTGCTGGTAGAGGATGACGTTATCGAACGCGATCGAAAGCCGGCTGCCGAAGATTTCAACCAGCGAGCGGTCGGTTTCCGACAGTTGCCGTTCGGCCTGAAGCAGCACCACGACTTCGCGGCCCGAACCGGTGCGGACATAAAGCACGGTACGCTGATCGGCGAATTCATGTTTGCGGCGCTTGAAAGCGGCTTCGACCATGCTCCGCAAATCGGGATCGAGCGATTTGGCCCCCGAGGTGCCGATGAAGCGGCTGTAGCAACCGGAGCCGGCGAGGACCGAGAACTCGTCATTGATGTCGCCGCCGTCGCGCAGCACCAGGATGCCGGCGCAATCGACATTGAGCAGCGAACCGATCTGCGTCAGCACGCCCTCGGCAAGACGCTGCATCGACTTGAAGTCGTAGAGCGTCGAGGCGGCATCGATGATGATTTCGAGCCCGCGCCGGGTCTGAACCATGCGCTCGAGCTGCTGATAGCTTCGCAAGGCCGCCGTGAGCGAGGTGAACAGCTTGTCGGCGGTGAGTTCCGTCTTGGCCTTGTAGTCGTTGATGTCGTACTGGACGATGACGCGGCGCTCGGGCGCCTGCCCGGGCTGGCCGGTGCGCAGGATGATGCGGACCGTCTCGTTGCGAAGGTCGTTGCGAATATATTCGACGAGGTCGAGGCCCGCGGCATCCGTTTCCATGATGACGTCGAGCAGCACGGCGGCGATGTCCGAATGCGCGCGCATCAGTGCCCGGCCTTCGGCGCCGGAGTAGGCCGACACGATTTCAAGGCCCTGTCCGTTGAGGCTGTAATCGCTCAACGCGAACCGCGTGCCCTCATGCACGGCTTGATCGTCATCGATGACCGCGATCTTCCATTTGCGCGCGCCGGAAACCTCCGGAGCGGCCCCGCTATCGTCGATCAGGTGGAGGACATCGTCCTGTTCGGCCATAAGTCAGTCCTGTCGCGATCCTGTTTCTCGGTCGGCTGGCCGCCCTTGGCGGCTTTGGGCATGATAATGCGAAATGTGGTGCCTTGTCCCGGCCTTGAATCCAGCATCATCCGGCCGCCCAACTGCTGTGTGACCAGATTGTAAACGATATGCAGGCCCAGACCGGTGCCGCCCTCGTTGCGGCGGGTTGTGAAGAAAGGGTCGAACGCTTGACGTTGCACGTCGGCGGTCATGCCGGCGCCGTCGTCCGCAAAGATGATCTCGACATCGTCACTTCCGCGCGGCTTTGCCGTGATCGTGATGTTTCCGGAACGGCCTTCCGGAAAGGCGTGGGTTGCGGCGTTCAGGAACAGGTTGGTCAGGATCTGACCGTAGGAGCCGGGATAACCGTCGATGACGAGGTTTTCGGGCACCTCGACCAGGAGCGCGATCGACGCCTTTTTCAGCGCCGGGCGCAGGCTCGCGATGATCTGGTCGGTCGCCTCGTTCAGGTTGAAGGTGCGCCGCTCGGCGTGCGAGCGGTCGACCGCGACCTGCTTGAAGGATTGAATGAGCTCGCCTGCGCGATGCAAATTGCCCACGAGCTGTTGGGCGGCGTCGCGCGAAGTCTTGACGAATTCGTCGAGCTGCGAGCGCCGCAGCCCGTTGCCGCTGCGCAATTCGTCTTCGAACGCCTCGGCGCGGCGCGCAAAGCTCGAGGCGACCGTGAGACTAATGCCGATCGGATTGTTCACCTCATGGGCAACACCCGCAACGAGACCGCCGAGCGCGGCCAGCCGTTCTGCGTCGATCAGGTTCTGCTGCGCAGTATTGAGTTCATGCAACGCGTTTTCCGCTTTTTCCTTGGCGGCGCGCAACTCGTCTTCGGTCTTGCGCTTGGCGATGGCATTTTCGCGGAATACTTCCACCGCGCGCGCCATCTCGCCGACCTCGTCGCTAGCGCCGGTGCCTTGAACCTTGCGGTCGAAGTCGCCCGATGTGATCGCATGCATCGCCGTCATGATCTGCCGCAATGGCAGGCGGATCGATAGCGCGATCAGGACGCCGGCGGTGATGATGATGCCCAGGAAAATCACGGCGACGGAAAGCACTTTCCGCGAAATATCGGCCAGCGTCTGGTCGAAGGTCTCCTGCGCCCTTTGCTCGCGCTGGCGCATCTTGTCTGAAAGCTCGTCGATGACGTTGGACGCATCGACCTGGCTGGCGTCGATCGCATCGCGCAGCAATTCGGTGCGGCTGGTCAATTGCGCCGACAGTTTCGCAAGCCCTTCGCTCAGCGACTTGGTTCGCGTATTCAGGCGCTCCAGCGCCATCCGCTGCAGATTGTTGTCGGCGAGGTCGTTCATGACCGGAATGGTCTGCTGGATGGTCTCGGTATTGCGGCTCGCTTCCTCGGCCGAGGCGGTCGCGAGCGACAGGTAATAGGAGTTTGCGGCGACCAGCATCGCCGTGAAAGCCTCGCGGGATTTGCCGAGCGAAGGCCAGATCAGCGCATCGCGGTGGCCGGTTGCGCCCTCGATAATCGAGTAAAGTCCGGCCATGTCGCGGGCAGGGGTGAGAACTTCCTGCTCATAAGTCTTCGAGATCGTCGTCTGCACCTCGCGCAATTCGCTAAAGCCGTTGAGGAAACGCTCGGTGATGTGTTCGAGCTTTTGCACCGAACCGGAAAGCATCAGGTCGGTTGAGGCGCGAGTCTTCAGCGTGCCGAGCACTTCCTCGCGCAGATGCGAGATTTCGGTAAATAGTTCCGGGCTCGGCTGATTGATGTAGCGATGGATCAGGTTTTGCAGGTGGCCGGTTTCGCTCTCGAGCGTCGCCAGGATCTTTTCGGAGTCGCGCACTTGCCGCACATCGTCCCAGGCCGATCCCAGCACCTGGACGCCGTTCCAGATCAGCGCCACCAGCACCACGACGACGGCGGAGTTCAGCGCGGCGATCGACAGGATGCGCCAGCGGATCGGGACCGCGCGGACCAGCGCGACCAGCCGCGAATGGCCGCGCGCCGCAAGGCTCGCCGGCAATTCCGTGGTCCCGCGGTGGCTGGCCGTCTCGTTCAATTCAGTTGACCTTGCGAATTCGTTCGATCAGCGCCGCCGCCTGCGGATCGCGCCGGGCCTTGGCATAAATACCGGTCATCGCCGCTTCAAACGGCTTGCGGTCGAAGTCGCTGACGATCGTCACGCCCGCCGTTTCCGCCCGCCGGCGCGATTGCTGCTCGAGATCTTTCCATCGCTCGCGCATGAAGTGGCTCGATTCCTTCGCGGCGGCGCGAAATGTCGCCTGGTCTTCCGCCGACAGACTGGTCCAGGCCTTGTGCGACATCACCAATACCTCCGGACTTATCGTGTGTTCGGTCAGCGTGTAGAAGCCGGCGTACTTATAGTGATCGGTGGTGACAAAGGATGGCCAGTTGTTTTCCGCGCCGTCGATCAGCTTGGTCGCGAGGCCGGTGAGCACCTGCCCATAAGGCAGCTCGATCGGCTCGGCTGCGAGCGCCTTTATCATGTCGGACATCAATTCCGATTGCTGCACGCGGAGCCTCAAGCCTTTCATATCGGCGATAGTGCGGACCGGCTTAACGCTGTTGTAGATCGACCGTGCGCCGGAATTGTAGAAAGCAAGCCCGACAAATCCGAAGGGTTCGAAACTACCGAGGATTTCGTCGCCGATCGGGCCATCCAGAACTTTCTGCAAATGCTCGATAGAGCGGAACAGGAACGGCATCGCGAGCACGTTCATGGCTGGCACGAAAGTGCCGATCAGCGCCACATTCGTTCGGTTGAGATCGATGGCGCCGGCGCGGGTTTGCTCGATGGTTTCTTTCTCTTCGCCGAGCTGGCGTGAATGAAACACCCGGATTTGCAGCCGGCCGCTGGTTTTCTCTTCGATCAGCCGCCCCATAAAGCGAAGCGCCTGAACGGTCGGATAATCTTCGCTCTGGGTGTCGGCTGCGCGAAATTCGCGGGCCTGAGCGTTGGTCGTGACGGCCGTCAAAAGCAATGAAGCAAACATAATGACGGTCCGCGAAAGGCCGGCGCGGGTAAACACGGGCAATTGTCCCCCTGTAATAAAGTCCGTGGCGAGAAAAAAAGGTTCAATGCAATCCAACGGTCGATTTTTAAAGCACACAACACTATCAACCGCTGCAGATTGGACGGCCGATACAGCTATTGCCGGGCACCCCTTGGGACGGTGATCGAAGCTGAATCCTTGCCCATTTATTCAGCAAGTTTGTTCCTGTGTATGCAATGGATTTTTGCGGCTTGGGCGCTGACGCACCGGTGCCTGGTTCACGATCTACAAGCTAAATCAGTCGCTTAAGCGCTCGTTAACCAATCGTTAAGCCTTGGCACGAACCTTGCGAGTTCTGCTCCAGAACCGACCGACTGATCTTGTGCTGGAGCATCCGATGAAGCGCCGTGATTTTCTCAAATCCGTTTCCGGCATCGCCGTCGGCGCTGCGGTCCAGGCACCCGCGATCTTTTCACCCGCCAAAGCGGATGCGCGATCTGAAACCTTGCTGGTCGTCACGGAAAATGGCCCCAACAACCTCGATGTGCACGGTGTGGGCACCAACCGGCCGGGCTACGAAGTGTCATGGAATTGCTACGACCGGCTCATCACTCACGAAACCAAGACGCTGCCGGACGGCTCGCTGTCTTACGACCGCGACAAGTTCAAACCGGAACTCGCCGATGACATGAACATCGGGGACATGTCGGTGACCTTCAAGCTGAAGAAGAACGCGAAATTCCATGACGGCGCGCCGATCACGGCCAAGGACGTCAAATGGTCGCTCGACCGTTCGGTCACGGTCGGCGGCTTCCCCACGGTGCAGATGAAGGCTGGATCGCTTTCCGAAAAAGAGCAGTTCGTGATCGTTGACGACAGCACCATTCGGATCGATTTCGCCAAAAAAGACCGTCTCACCGTGCCCGATCTCGCGGTGATCGTGCCGGGCATCTACAACTCCGAACTTCTGAAAAAGAAGGCCACCGAAAAAGATCCGTGGGCGCTGGATTTTACCAAGAGCAACACCGCCGGCAGCGGCGCTTACAAAGTGGCTAGCTGGAAGCCGGGAGTTGAGACGGTCTACGAGCGCAACGAAGACTGGGTCGGCGGCAAGTTGCCCCATCTCAGACGTGTGATCTGGCGCACCGTTCCTTCGCAGGGCAATCGACGTGCCTTGATGGAGCGCGGCGATGCCGACATCTCCTTTGACCTGTCCAGCAAGGACACGTCCGAAATGAAAAAGGAGAGCAAGCTCGTCATCGTCTCGCACCCGGTCGGCAACGGCATGTATTCGATCGATCTCAACGTGAAAAATCCACCCTTCGACAATCCCAAGGTTCGTCAGGCCATCGCTTACGCGCTGCCCTATCAGAAGATCATGGATGCGGCGATGTTCGGTCTCGCCAATCCTCTGTTCGGCGGGCCGTCCAATGCGATCACCGACACGGTCTGGCCGGCAAAAACCGGTTACCTCAACGATATCGCGAAGGCCAAGGCGCTGATGGCTGAAAGCGGCGTCTCCGATATCGAAACCACGATCTCCTACGATCTCGGCACCAGTGATATCTCCGACCCGATCTCCGTGCTGGTGCAGGAGGCGCTCGGCCAGATCGGCATCAAGGCCGCGATCAACAAAGTGCCCGGTGCCAACTGGCGCAGCGAAATGGCCAAGAAGACCATGCCGCTGATGATCAACTTCTTCTCCGGCTGGCTCGACTATCCCGAATATTTTTTCTTCTGGGCCTATTCCGGTCAGAACGCGATTTTCAATACGCCAAGCTACGTCAATGCCGACATGGACGTGCTGATCGACGGCGCGCGCGCGGCCGCTGCCGTCGGCGACAAGGACAAATACGCCAAAGACGTCGGAGGCTTCATTTCAAAAGCCTATACGGAAGTGCCGCGGATTCCGCTGTTCCAGCCGTTCCTCAATGTAGCCACGCAGAAGAACATCTCCGGCTACGCCTACTGGTTTCACCGCCAGCTCGATTACCGCTCGATCGTGAAGGGCTAGTGATCCGATTCCAACATTCGCATCCCTTCGCAGCAGTCACTTTTGCGAATGTTAGTATCACAGGACCACTAGCAAATATGGGCTTCTCGTGGAGTTTTGGATTTGACATTCGCTTACGAATGCGCGGCCGGGTGGGGAGCGAATGTCACTAGCGCGGAGCGCGGTGCAGCCGCAGGAGGGCGAACACCATGGTGATCCTCAAACGGCTGGCGACCGTCGTGCCGACCCTGATCGGGGTGATCGTGGTGACGTTTCTGCTCACGCGAGTCCTGCCAGGCGATCCCGCGGTCTACTTCGCAGGGCCTGCGGCCACGCCGCAGTCGATCGCCGAAATTCGCAAATCGCTCGGGTTAGACCGGTCGTTGCCGGATCAGTTCTTGCGCTATGTCAACGATCTCGCCCACGGCAATTTCGGCAGTTCACTGTCGACGGGCCAGCCGGTCGCTACCGAAATCGCGAGCCGCTTGCCGGCTTCGGCCGAACTCACGCTGTCGGGATTATTTTTGGCGATTGCGATTGCGGTGCCGCTCGGCATCCTTGCCGCCGTCAAGCAGGGCTCTTTGATCGATCATGTATGTCGGGTGATCGCGACAGCTGGTGTTTCGCTACCGGTGTTCTTTACCGGGCTTCTGCTGGTTTACCTGTTTTATTTCCGTCTGGGATGGGCGCCTGCGCCGCTCGGCCGGCTTGACGCCTTTGTGACCAGCCCGCCGGATATCACCGGCTTCTTTCTGATCGACAGCCTGATCACAGGCAATTTCGAAACGTTCCGCGCCGCGTTCAGTCAATTGATCTTGCCTGCGGTGACGCTTGCGATCTTTTCACTGGCGCCGATCACGCGCATGACCCGCGCCTCGATGCTGGCGGTGTTGGCCTCCGAGTTCATCCGAACCGCGCGTGCGAGCGGCCTCAGCGGCCGCACCGTGATCCTGACTTACGCGTTCCGCAACGCGATGCTGCCGGTCGTCACCACGCTCGGCATGGTGTTCTCGTTCCTGCTCGGCGCCAATGTGCTGGTGGAGAAGGTCTTTGCGTGGCCCGGTATCGGCTCCTATGCCGTGGAAGCGTTACTGCAATCGGACTTCGCGCCGGTGCAGGGGTTTGTGCTGACCATGGCGGTGCTGTACGTCGCGCTCAACCTCATCATCGACATGCTCTATGGCGTGATCGACCCGCGCGTGAGGGTCGACGCATGACCGAGGCCAGCTTGACGACGGCGCCGGCCGCCAATCTCCAGCCAACGCCGCCGAGCAACTCGATCCTTCGCCACGCCATTTACGTTGTCGGCGACAATCCCGTCACCGGCCTGTCGTTCGCTCTCTTCGTTCTGATCGCGCTGTGCGCGTTGATCGGGCCTTATGTGGTGCCCTATGATCCGCTCGCCAGCGACACCTCGGCGACGCTGCAGTCGCCTTCGCTGAGGCATTGGTTCGGCACCGATCTGCTCGGGCGCGACATCTTCAGCCGCGTCGTGGCGGCAACCCAACTCGATTTCATTATTGCAATTACGTCCGTCGCACTCGTGCTGGTCATCGGCGGGTTTGCCGGCATCGCCGCGGGATTTTTTGGCGGATGGACTGACCGCATCGTCGGGCGCCTTTCCGATACCATCATGGCGTTCCCGCTGTTTGTGCTGGCGATGGGCATCGTTGCGGCGCTCGGCAACACCGTGACCAACATCGTGATCGCGACCGCGATCATCAATTTCCCGCTTTATGTCCGCGTCGCGCGCGCCGAAGCCAATGTGCGCCGCGATGCCGGCTTCGTGCAGGCGGCGCGGCTCTCCGGCAATAGCGACATGCGGATTCTGCTCGCGCAAATCATGCCGAACATCATGCCGATCATGATGGTGCAGGTGTCGCTGACCATGGGCTACGCCATTCTCAACGCCGCCGGCCTGTCGTTCATCGGGCTCGGCGTCAAGCCGCCGACGCCGGAATGGGGTATCATGGTGGCGGAGGGTGCAACCAATATCATCTCCGGCGAATGGTGGGTCGCGTTCTTTCCCGGCGCGGCGCTGATGCTGGCGGTGTTCTGCTTCAACCTGCTCGGCGATGGCTTGCGTGACCTCGTCGATCCGCAGCGGAGGACGTGAATCAATGACCGCGCTGCCGCTGCTCGACGTCAAGGACCTCACGGTGGAATTCTCCACCCGGCGCGGCATCGTCAAGGCGGTGCAGCACGTCAATATCGAGGTGGCCAAAGGCGAGACGCTAGGCATCGTCGGCGAGTCCGGTTCCGGCAAGTCGGTCACGTCTTATGCGGTGATGCGGATCCTTGACCGCGCCGGCAAGATTGCCGAGGGCTCGGTTCATTTCTCGGGCGTCGACGTCAAAGCCGCGACCGAAGACCAGATGCGCGATATGCGCGGCCGCGAAATGTCGATGATCTTTCAGAGCCCGCGATTGGCGCTCAACCCGATCCGAAAGATCGGCCACCAGATCGAGGACGTGCTGCTGCAACATGTCCAGGTCGACCGTTCGCAAGTCACCGATCGAGCGATTGCGGCGCTCGAGCAGGTCAAGATCGCGCGCCCCCGCGAGCGCTACCACGCTTATCCGTTTGAGCTTTCGGGCGGCATGTGCCAGCGGGTCGTGATCGCGCTGGCACTGGCTTGCGGTCCGCGCCTATTGATCGCGGACGAGCCTACGACCGGTCTCGATGTCACCACCCAAAAAGCGGTGATGGACCTCGTCGTCGAGCTGACCAAACAGCGCAACATGTCGACGATCCTGATCACGCACGATCTGGGACTAGCCGCGGCCTATTGCGACCGTGTCGTGGTGATGGAGAAGGGGCGGGTAGTCGAGACCGCGCTCTCGGCCAATATCTTCACCAAACCCGAACATCCCTATACGCGCAAACTGATGCGCGCGACGCCGCGGATCGGCGTTGCCTTGCGCGATCTGTTGCCCGAGGAGGAAGCGGCTCCGGGCACCGATGTTGCTTCATCGGACTCTGATTCCCGGAAAATGGAACCGCGGGTCAAGCCTGGGGGTGACGCATCGACGCCGCTTCTTCTCGTCGAGAAGCTGGTGAAGGAATATCCACGCCAAGGTGCGTCGGGGACGCTGGCGAAATTATTCGCACGTAAGCCGTCGGTCGAGCCTGATCTGTTTCGCGCGGTCGACGGAATCAGCTTTTCCGTGGGCCGCGGTGAAAGCGTCGGCCTTGTCGGCGAGTCCGGCTGCGGCAAGTCCACCACCTCTATGATGGTGATGCGGCTGTTGGATCAGACGTCGGGCCGCATCCTGTTCGATGGCGAGGAGATCGGCGGCATCATGCCGAATGCCTTTGCGCGGCTGCCACAGCGCAAGAGCATTCAGATGGTGTTTCAGGATCCGACCGACAGTCTCAATCCGCGCTTTACGGCGGTGCGTGCGATTGCGGATCCGATTCTGAGGCTTGGCGGCATCAAGGAGCGCAATGCGCTACGCGCCCGCTGCGAAGAACTCGCGACGCTCGTCGGTCTGCCGCTCCATCTGCTCGACCGCTTTCCGCATCAGATGTCGGGCGGTCAGAAGGCACGTGTCGGGATCGCGCGCGCGATCGCGCTCAATCCGAAGCTTGTCATCCTTGATGAGCCGACCGCCGCGCTCGATGTGTCGGTACAGGCAGTCGTCCTGAACCTGCTCCAGGAGCTCAAACAGTCTCTCGGCATGAGTTATCTGTTCGTCTCACATGACCTGAATGTGGTGCGGCTGTTGTGCGACCGCGTCATTGTGATGCAGACGGGGAAAATCGTCGAGCAAGGAACGTCAGACCGGGTATTGGGCGATCCGCAAAATGCCTATACAAGGGAGCTGCTGACGGCTATTCCCCACCCACCGCTAGCATCCTAGTCCTGACCTTCGTATCCTGTCGCGGCCAATTCATTTGCGAATGTCAGAACTAAAAGGACGCTGGCAAACTTAAACATTCGAGTGTGGTTTTGGATTGACAATCGCTATGAGGACTTGCAGCACCACTGAAGCGAATGTCAAATCCACCACACTAGCCGGTCAGCTAGTGGAAGATTGCGACAACAATGGCTGACGATTCCCTGAACGACTATATCGACGCTGCCTCAAAACTCCTGAGATTGCCAGTCAAGGACGCCTGGAAACCGGCGGTGCGGGCCAATCTCGAAGTGTCCATGCGGCTCGCGCGGCAAGTGGACGAGTTTGAATTTTCTGACGAAGCAGAGCCTGCCAGTGTCTTCACAGCCTAGTATCGATTTCGCCGCGGGCGAGATGTCGGCGTCGGATATTGCGCGCGCCGTCAAGGACAAACAATTTTCAGCACTCGAGGCGACCGAAGCCGCGCTGGCGCGGATCGCGAAACACGATTCGGTGCTGAATTCATTCACCGACGTCACCACGGAGCGCGCGCGGGCAACGTCGCGCGCCGTCGATGCGGCGATTGCCGCCGGGAAAAATCCCGGGCCGCTGGCCGGCGTTCCCTTTGCGGTGAAGAATCTGTTCGACGTGAACGGCCTGCCGACCCGTGCCGGCTCGAAGATCAACCGCGATCTCCCCGCCGCTCCGCGCGATGCGACGCTGGTCGAACGTTTGGAAGCCGCCGGGGCGGTGCTGGTCGGCGCGCTCAACATGGGCGAATACGCCTACGACTTCACGGGCGAGAACATTCACGACGGCCCCTCACGCAATCCGCATGATCCGACGCGGATGACCGGCGGCTCCTCGGGCGGCTCCGGCAGTGCGGTCGGCGGTGCGCTGGTTCCGCTGGCGCTGGGTTCCGACACCAATGGCTCGATCCGGGTGCCGTCGTCGTTTTGCGGAATCTTCGGATTGAAGCCCACTTACGGCCGGCTATCCCGCGCGCGCTCGTTTCCGTTCGTCTTCTCATTCGATCATGTCGGGCCGCTGGCCCGCGGTGTCGCCGATCTCGCGCTCGCCTATGACGCGATGCAGGGACCGGATGCCGCCGACGCCGCCTGCACGACGCGGCCGGTCGAGCCGGCTTCGCCCGCGCTCGCGCAGGGAATCGGCGACCTCCGCATCGCGGTCGCCGGCGGCTATTTCCAGAAAAACGTATTTTCGGAAGCGACGGAAGCGGTCGGACGCGTCGCCAAGGCGCTCAAAGCCAGTCGCACGGTTGAAATTCCGGAAGCGGCGCGTGCCCGCCCGGCGGCTTACGTCATCTCCACCTGCGAAGGCGCTTCGCTTCATCTCGATCGCTTGCGCAAACGGCCGGACGACTTCGATCCCGCCGTGCGCGACCGGCTCATTGCGGGCGCGATGATTCCGGCGCCGATGGTCGACCGCGCGCAAAAATTCCGGCGCTGGTACCGCGCGCAGGTATTGGAGCTGTTCAAGTCCGTCGACGTCATTGTGGCGCCGGCCACGCCCTGCGTTGCTCCGAAACTTGGCCAGGTCAATTTCGTGCTCGACGGCGTTGAGCTTCCGGTGCGGGCCAATATCGGCATTCACACCCAGCCGATTTCTTTTATCGGATTGCCGGTCGTGGCCGTTCCGGTGCCTCTGGAGCCGATGCCGATCGGCGTGCAGATCATTGCCGCGCCATGGCGTGAGGATATCGCGCTACGGGTCGCCGCAGCGCTCGAGCGCGAAGGCGTCGTGTCGGCGCCGCGTCCGAGGGGAATTTGAACATGCAGGTCGATCTTCCCGAAGTGCTGGCCGAGGTCACCACGCAGTTCGAACGTTACGAGAAGGCGCTGGTGAGCAACGACGTCGCGGTGCTCGATGAATTGTTCCGCAACGACCCGCGCACGCTGCGCTATGGCGGCGGCGAGAATCTCTACGGGTATCAAGAGATCATGGCATTCCGTGCCGGCCGCCCGTCGGTTGGCCTGATGCGCACGCGCGACCGCACGGTGATCACGACCTATGGCCGCGACATGGCGGTTGCCTCGACACTATTCTATCGTGATTCCGCGTCCGGCAAGGTCGGACGGCAGATGCAGACGTGGGTAAGGTTTCCTGAGGGGTGGAAAATCGTGGCGGCGCATGTCAGCGTGATCGACGAACCGCGAGACCAAAAGGCATGAGCCTTGACGATCTGCCAGATATCGCCGCGTTGCGTCACGCTACGGAAGCGGGGACGGTCGCGCGCCCCGCTGGCCGCATCGTTCGCGCCGACAAACTGACCCGCGCGGAAGAACTGCGGCAGCACCTCGCCGATGAGATCGTGCGTGGTGCGCTGGCGCCGGGGGCGGCGTTGGACGAGACCGACATTGCGCGGCGTTTTAGCGTTTCGCGTACGCCGGTGCGTGAAGCTTTGCGGCAGCTCGCGGCGTCCGGCCTCGTCGAAGCGCGGGCACATCGCGGCGCGGTAGTGGCGCAGCCCTCGCTCGAGCGCTTGGGTGGAATGTTCGAGGCGATGGCCGAACTTGAAGCGCTGTGCGCGGGACTTGCCGCAGAGCGGATGACGCCGGCCGAACGCCACAAGCTGGAGGCGGTCCACGAGGAATTGCGGGTGCTGAGTTATGCCGGCGATCCCGACCGCTTTCATCAAGTGAACGAGCACTTTCACAGCGCGATCTACGCCGGATCGCAAAACGGTCATATCGCCGAGATTACGCTCGCGACGCGCAAGCGGGTGCAGCCATTCCGTCGGGCCCAGTTCCGCAACCTTGGGCGGCTCGCGCAATCGCATGCCGAGCATGATCGCGTCGTGGTCGCTGTCCTGCGGGGCGATCGCAATGGTGCCGCGAACGCGATGCGCGCGCATATCGAACGCGTGCACGGCGAATACGAGATTTATGCCGTTTCGGTGTGAGCCTGACGGGGCCTCATCCTGAGGAGCGCGTAGCGCGTCTCGAAGGATGAGGGCGGTCATGGTTCTCCTGGCGATGCGAAGCATCGTCCAGCGACAGCGCACTATAGTTTAGTGCCGTTCGCTAACGGCCTCGCTTACACGAGGCCTGCTCGGCACGCGCGCCTCCTCACCATGAGGACTACGTCGCGACCTCGGCCATGAAGCCGCGCCAGCCGCGGAAGGCCGAGATGTCCTTGGCGCTGCCGATGTCGGCGGCTTCAACAATAAAGCCCTTCACGCCGCGACCGTCACCCAGGCGCACCGTTCCGATCGAGAGCGGCGGCGGGATCGCGGCGACGAATTTGGCGAACGCCGCCGCCCGCAGTGCCCAGACTTCAAGTTCGATCGAGGTGCCGCTTCCCGTCTCGACGCGCAGCATTCCTGGCTTGGGCGGCGTGGTCGGTAGAGCAAAGAGCCGGTAATCCGGCGCGGTCGAGGTCGCTTCCAGCAGCCGGGCGCCATGCGCTTTCAATTCGCCATTGAGCGCCATGCCGGACAGATGCGCGCCGACCACCGCGATCGGAATTTCGTCGCCGGTCAAATCGAGGTTGAGGTCAGCCAGCGGTGGCATCGCCACGCCCTTGGCGCCCAAAGGCAGCCTGGTTTGCGACTGGAAGACACGGCCGATGCTTGCGAGCAGTGCATCCTGGCCAGCGGGCGCGAGCAGCGTGATGCCGAACGGAATTTCGTCGGGCCTGATGGCAGAGGGCAGCGCCAGGCCGCAAAGGTCGAGCAGGTTGACGAAGTTGGTATAGGTGCCAAGCCGCGAATTGAGCTCGATCGGGTTGGCCAGCACTTGAGCGGTCGAGTAGGCGGTCGGTGCCGTCGGCAGCACCACCGCGTCGATACCGGCGAAGGCGTGTTCGGCGGTGCGCCGCAGCGTCTGCAACCGATAGAGCGCGGCGAAAGTGTCGGCGGCGGAAAGCCGGCTGCCGGCGACGGTAATCTCCCGCGTCACCGGATGAATGGCGTCAGGCGAGGACGCCAACATATTGCGGATCACAAGGTAGCGCTCGGCGACCCATGGCCCTTCATAAAGCAGTCGCGCTGTCTCATAAAACGGCTCAAGATCAAAACTGACGAGCGTGGCCCCAAGCGAGCGCCATCGATCCAGCGAAGCCGCGTAGGCCGCTTCCTGCGCCTTGTCGCCGAAAAAGATCAACTGTCCATCGCGTGGGACGCCGAGGCGCAAGCCCGTCGGAAACGGACTGAGTTTCGAAAATGTCCGGTCGCGCGAAAACGGATCTGATCTGTCGTGTCCGGCCATGGCGGATAGTGCGCTGACGGCGTCATCGACGGTGAGCGAGAAAACCGACACGCAGTCAAGCGTGCGGCAAGCCGGCACGACGCCCGCGGTCGGAACCAGGCCAAGGCTCGGCTTCAGTCCGACAATATTATTGAGCATCGCCGGCACGCGGCCGGAGCCGGCGGTGTCGGTGCCGAGCGAGAGCGGCACCAGTCCGGCCGAAACGGCTACCGCCGATCCTGAACTCGATCCGCCCGGAATGAGATCGGAACGCATCGGATTGATGGGAATGCCGTAAGGCGAGCGCACGCCGACAAGGCCGGTTGCAAACTGATCGAGATTGGTTTTGCCGATGATGATGGCGCCGGCCTGGCGCAGCCGCGCAACCGCCACCGCGTCGCGGGTCGCGTTATAGGAATAGGCCGGGCAGGCGGCCGTGGTCGGCAGTCCCGCCACGTCGATATTGTCTTTCACGGCAACCGGAATGCCGAGAAGCGGGAGTTGCGCGGCATCCTTTGCCGTGAGCGCTTCGGCTTCAGCGACCGCTTCCTTTTCATCGCGCAGGGAAATGAATATCGCGGGATCGTTGTGCTCGCGAATTCGCTTGAAACTGCGCGCCACGGTTTGCGCGGGGGACTGTTGTCCGGCGCGATGCGCGGCAACGATGGCGGCGACGGTCTCAGTCACGCGTGAATCCTGATGGATGAGAGCGTAGGCAAACTTCTTACATTGCGAAGCAATTGGTGTGCCATCTGTACATCAGTTAGGCGCTGTGGTCCTGGCGGATGGCTCAATTTTATCAACGATTTGACCGGGTCTGACGCCGCCAATAGCACAGCTTCCCAGGTTGCGCTGCCGATTTTTCCGGCAGCGTCGCGGCTCCGCTTCTCTAGCTCGCCACCTTGCTGGATCCTTGCGTGATCAGCCGTGCGGCGCGCTGGTCGCGGGCGTGACTCCACAGCCAACTGATGGCCACGCTGAGCCGGTTGCGCAGGCCGATCAGGAAGTAGATGTGGGCGATACCCCAGATCCACCACGCAATCGTGCCACGCAGTTTGATGGTGCCGAAATCGATCACCGCCTTGCGCTTGCCGATCTGGGCGAGACTGCCGGCGTGGCTGTAACGAAACGGTGCGGCCGTTTTGCCCGCGAGCCGCGCCCTGAGCGCGGCCGCGACATAGCGGCCTTGTTGCTTGGCGGCCGGTGCAATGCCGGGCACCGGATTTCCTTTTGTATCGGGGATCGTAACGGTGTCGCCGATCGCAAAGATATCGGGATGACCGGGCACCGTGAGATCGGGCTGAACCTGTAACCTTCCGGCGCGATCGGCCGGTGCTTGCAGCCATTCGGCGGCGCGGGAGGCGCGTACGCCGGCAGCCCAGATCAGGGTTCTGGCTTGCAATGGTTTGCCGCCGAAGACAACGCCATCGGCGGAGCATTCGGTGACGGGCTGGCCGAGGATAACCTCGACGCCGATCGCCTCGAGCGAACGCTGCGCATAGGCCGAAAGGTCGTCGGGAAAGCCTGCGAGCACGCGCGGACCGGCTTCGATCAGCACGACCCGCGTCTTGTGCGTATCGATATTGCGGAAGTCGGGCGGCAGCGTGTCGCGAGCGAGTTCGGCGATGGTGCCGGCAAGTTCGACGCCGGTCGGGCCCGCGCCGATGATTGCGAAAGTCAAAAGCGCTGCGCGTTTTTCCGGATCGCTTTCCCGCTCCGCGCGCTCGAACGCGACCAGAATTCGCCGACGCAGCGTGGTAGCGTCTTCGAGCGTCTTGAGGCCCGGCGCAAACGGCTCCCACTCGTCATGGCCGAAATAGGCGTGACGTACGCCGGTGGCGAGCACCAGTGTGTCGTAGGCAAGCGTATCGCCACCGTCGAGCAGCACGCGCTTGTTGGCGGCGTCGACGCCGTTTACGTTGGCAAACAAGGTGGTAACGTCGGCCCGGTCGCGCAGGAGATAGCGTATCGGCCAGGCGATTTCCGAGGTGGCGAGCGAAGCGGTCGCGACCTGGTAAAGCAGCGGCTGAAACAGATGGTGGTTGCGGCGGTCGATCAGCGTGATCGCAACCGGCGCGCCTTTTAGCCGCAGCGCGCATTCCAGTCCGCCGAATCCGGCGCCGACGATCACGACGCGATGGGCGGCTTTCGGATGTAGCTCTGCTGTTGTCATGGTGACGACCCCAGGTTCTAACGGCTCCGCTCCTCTGGTGTAAGCTTTCGGCCGCGCCGCTCAAGGCCGCTTTCCAAATCGGCTCATAGCCGAAGCGGATCGCCAGCCTGCACTATAATTCTTGCCTTCCGCGTCCGCCACGAACTATGGTGCATGCGGTCAAAACGCATGGTCCGAAGGTTCAAAGAGAAACACCTCGGTTCATGCTTGCTGTCGGGGCGGGGTTTCGCGCACAAAACATGGCAAAAAGTGCGTGCCGATCCGTCAACCGGCGGCAAGAAGATTCTGAGGAGGGACACCTGATGAAGACGGCATTCTGGCTCGCGGGCGCCGCCGCGCTGGCGCTGAGTTACCCCGCGGCTGCGGCCGATACGATCAAGATCGGCTTCGTCTCCACCTTCAGCGGGCCGACCGCCGTGATCGGCAACGACATGCGCAACTCCTTCGAACTCGCGCTCGATCATCTCGGTCGCAAGATGGCCGGCAAGCCGGTCGAAGTCGTCTACGAGGACGACCAGCAAAAGCCCGACGTGGGCAAGCAGAAGACCGAGAAGCTCGTGCAGTCGGACAAGGTGGATTTCATCGTCGGCTATATCTGGTCGAACGTGCTGCTGGCCTCGCTCAAGACCGCGGTGGACTCGCAGACCTTCCTGATCTCGGCCAACGCCGGACCGTCGCAACTCGCCGGTGAACTGTGCTCGCCTTACGTGTTCTCGACCTCCTGGCAGAACGACCAGACGCCGGCGGCGATGGGCGTTTACATGAATCAGAAGGGCGTCAAGTCGGTGTTCTTGATCGGACCGAACTACGCAGCCGGCAAGGATATGCTCGCTGGCCTCAAGAGCACCTTCAAGGGCGAGATCGTGGGCGAAGAATATACGGTGTGGCCAAGCCAACTCGATTTCTCGGCCGAACTCACCAAGGCGCGCAACTCGAAGGCGGAATCGATCTTCGTGTTTTATCCGGGCGCGGCCGGCGTGCAGTTCCTCAATCAATATGCCCAGGCCGGCATCAAGCAACAGATGCCGCTCTACACTGCGTTCACGGTCGACGAATTGTCCCTGCCTTTGCAGAAGGACAACGCGATCGGCACTCCGGGCGCGCAGGAATGGGTGAACGATCTGCCGAACGAGCAGAACAAGCGGTTTGTTCAAGATTACAAGAAATATGCGCCGGCGCGTCCGACCTATTACGGGGCGCAGGCATATGATGCCGCGCAACTCATCAACAGCGCGGTGGTTGCAGTGAAGGGCGACACCTCGAAGAAGGACGCGATGAAGGCCGAGATGGAAAAGGCCGACTTCAAGTCGCTGCGCGGCCCCTTCAAATACGGCAACAACCACATCCCGATCCAGAATTTCTACTTGCAGGACGTGGTGAAGGAGGCCGACGGCACGCTTTCGCTGAAGACTGTCGCCACCATCGTCAAGGACAACCAGGACAATTTTCACGACAAGTGCGCGATGAAATGAGGATCGCGATGGGGGCTCGATCGAGGAAGGCCATCTGGCTTGCCGCCGCTGCGGTGGTGCTGGCTTTGGCCGAGCCCGCCCGCGCCGCAGATTCCATCAAGATCGGATTCATCGAGACCTTCAGCGGTCCGACTGCGCCGATCGGCATCGACGCGCGCAATGCATTTGAACTTGCTCTCGATCACATCGGCCGCAAGATGGCCGGCAAGACGGTCCAGGTGATTTATGAAGACGACCAGCAAAAACCTGATGTCGGCAAGCAGAAGACCGAAAAGCTGATCGAGTCCGATCATGTCGATTTCATCGTGGGCTACAACTGGTCGAACGTGCTGCTCGCCTCGCTCAAGCCCGCGGTCGATTCCAAAACCTTCCTGATCGGCATCAATGCCGGTCCCTCGCAACTCGCCGGCGAGCTGTGCTCGCCTTACGTGTTTCTGACGTCGTGGCAGAATGACCAGACTCCTGCCGCGATGGGCCTCTACATGAATCAGAAGGGTATCAAATCGGTATTCCTGATTGCACCGAACTATGCGGCCGGAAAGGATCGGCTGGCCGGCTTCAAAAGCAGCTTCAAGGGCCAGGTGCTCGGCGAGGAATATACGGTGTGGCCGACGCAGCTCGACTTCTCGGCTGAACTCGCCAAGGCGCGCGCCTCGAAGGCGGAAGCGATGTTCGTGTTCTTCCCAGGAGCTGCCGGCGTGCAGTTCCTCAATCAATATGTGCAAGCCGGCATGCGGGGGCAGATTCCGCTCTATACGGACAGCATGGTCGACGAATTGTCGTTGCCGCTGCAGAACGAGAATGCGCTCGGCATTCTCGGTGTGCAGCAATGGGTGAACGATCTGCCTAACGAGGAGAACAGGCGGTTTGTCGCCGACTATCGCAAAAAGTATCCGGGCTTGCGTCCGACGTTCTACGGTTCGCAGGCTTACGATGCCGTGCCATTGATCAACAGCGCCGTAGTCGCGGTCCAGGGCGATTTGAGCCAGAAAGATGCGATGAGGGCGGCGATGGAAAAGGCCGATTTCAAGTCGGTGCGCGGCGCATTCAGATACGGCAACAACCACATCCCGATTCAGGATTTCTATTTGCAGGATGTGGTGAAGGAAGCTGACGGCACGTTGTCGCTCAAGACGGTCGCCACCGTCGTCAAGGACGATCAGGATCGCTATCACGACAAATGTCCGATGAAATGAGCACGGGCTGGTTTCGATCCGGTGGCGGCGCCCGTGCCGTCGCTTTTCCCGTCGGCATGCGTTTTGCACTTATGCGAGTTGGTGTGCGGGAGTTGGGCCTTCATCTTTCGAGACGCATCGCTTATGCGATGCTCCTCGGGATGAGGTTCTGGGGCTCCTCATGGTGAGGAGGCGCGAGGCGCCGTCTCGAACCATGAGGCCGAGGTGTAGGTGCATATAAGCGAAAGCGTTCATGCTGCTGGTCGTCGAACAATTTTTGAACGGGCTGCAATTCGGCCTGCTTCTATTCCTGCTGGCGGCAGGGTTGACGCTCGTGTTCGGCATCATGGACCTCGTCAACCTCGCCCACGGTTCGCTCTATATGATGGGCGCGTACTTCGCGGCGACGTTCGTCGCCTGGACGGGCAATTTCCTGATGGGCATCGCCCTCGCGCTGGGAGCCACGCTGTTGCTCGGCATCGCGCTGGAGGTCATAGCGTTACGACATCTCTATGGCCGCGATCATCTCGATCATGTGCTCGCGACCTTCGGCCTGATTTTATTTTTCAACGACATGGTGCGGCTGGTCTGGGGGCCGGCGGGCCTGGCGTTGCCGTTGCCGGCGTGGCTCACCGTCCCGGTGCAGATCGTGCCGGGCGTGTTCTATCCCGCCTATCGTCTGGCGATCATCACGGTCGCGCTCGTGGTCGCCGCGCTGCTTTATATCGTCGTGATGCGCACCCGCGTCGGCATGTTGATCCGCGCCGGCGCGTCGAACCGTGAAATGATCGGTGCGCTCGGCATCAACATCAAGCTGTTGTACACGCTGGTGTTCGGCCTGGGCGCGGCGCTCGCCGGCCTCGCCGGGCTGATGCAGGCGCCGATCCTCACGGTGCAGATAGGGATGGGCGAGAACATTCTCATTCTGGCCTTTGTCATTATCGTGATTGGCGGCATTGGTTCGATCCGCGGCGCGTTTGTCGCCGCAATCCTGGTAGGGATGATCGATACGCTTGGTCGCGCCTTCCTGCCCGACCTGCTGCGGCGTGTCCTGAGTTCGGCGGCGGCTTCGACCGCAGCGCCTGCGCTGTCCTCGATGCTGATCTACCTCTTGATGGCGATCGTGCTGGTGGCGCGACCGGAGGGGCTGTTTCCGGCCAACCGTCGATGACCGCCTTCTTCAATGTCCGCAATGTGGTCGCGGCGGCCGTCGTCGTCGGCCTTCTGGCGCTGCCACTGTTTTCGCAGGCAACCGGCAACGTCTTCGCGCTGACGCTGTTCACGCGCATCGTGATCTTCGCACTTGCCGCCGTTAGCCTCAATCTCATCATGGGCTTTGGCGGGATGATGAGCTTTGGCCATGCCGCCTATCTCGGCATCGGCGGCTATGCAGTCGGCATTCTCGCCGCCGAGGGTTTTGGTTCGGGCTTCATCCAGTGGCCAGTCGCGCTGCTGGCGTCGGCGCTGTTTGCGCTCGTGATCGGCGCGTTGTCGCTGCGAACGCGCGGCGTTTATTTCATTATGATCACGCTCGCCTTTGCGCAGATGGCCTATTATGTCGCCTCCAGCCTGTCGCGCTATGGCGGCGACGATGGGCTGACGATCTACAAGCGCAGCACCTTCGGCGGCCTGATCAACCTCTCGAACCGCGTCCAGTTCTATTACCTGTGCCTGCTCTGCCTGCTCGGCGGCGTGTTTCTGGTATGGCGCATCGTCAATTCGCGTTTTGGCCTTGTGGTGCAGGGCCTGCGCTCCAATGAACAGCGCATGCAGGCGATCGGATTTCCGGCGACGCGATATCAGCTCGTTTGCTTCGTCATATCAGGCACGATGTGCGGGCTTGCCGGCGCATTGCTGGCGAACAATACCGATTTCATCAGCCCGGCCGTGATGTACTGGACCCGCTCCGGCGATCTCATGGTCATGGTTATCCTCGGCGGCATGGGATCGTTGTTCGGCCCGGTCGTGGGCGCCATTGTCTATCTTTTGCTCGAAGAATTCCTGTCGCAGGTCACCGAATACTGGGCGATGATCATGGGGCCGTTGTTGCTCCTGATCGTGCTGTTCGGACGTGGCGGTATCATGGGTCTGATCGGGAGGTCCTCCCGTGGTTGAACCATTGCTCCGCATCGAAAATCTCGTGCGCCGCTTTGGCGGCATCGTCGCGACCGACAATCTTTCGCTCGACATTGCGCAAGGCGAATTGCACGCAATCATCGGACCGAACGGCGCCGGCAAGACCACGCTGATCAGCCAGTTGATCGGCCAGTTGCGACCCTCCGCCGGCACCATCCGTTTCGCCGGCCAGGACGTTACCCATCTGCCGGCCTGGAAGCGCAGTCATCTCGGGCTTGCCCGTTCGTTCCAGATCACTTCGCTGTTGCCGAATTTCACCGCGGCCGACAACGTCGCGCTCGCGGCGCAAGCCCGTGACGGTCATTCGTTTCGATTCTTCGGCAATGCGCGCAGGGAGAAAGGGCTCCGGGCGATCGCGCATTCGGCGCTGGAACGGGTAGGGCTCGCCGGCCGAGCCGATGTCGTGGTCTCGCAGTTGAGCCATGGCGAGCAGCGCGAGCTGGAACTCGCCGTTGCGCTCGCGAGCCGGCCGAAATTGTTATTGCTCGACGAACCGATGGCCGGTCTCGGCGCCACGGAATCCGCGCGCATGGTCAAGCTGCTCGCCGATCTTCGAAACGAGGTCACGATCGTCCTGGTCGAGCACGACATGAACGCGGTGTTCGCGCTTGCTGACCGCATCACGGTGCTGGTCTATGGACGCGTGATCGCTTCCGACGTGCCGGCCGCGATCCGCAGCAATGAAGAGGTCAGGCGCGCCTATCTCGGCGACCAGCATGTGGTGACCAGCCATGGCGGATAGCGTGCCGCTGCTCGAGGTTGAGGGCATCGAGACCTGTTATGGTCTGAGCCAGGTGCTGTTCGGCCTGTCGTTGTCGATCCAAAGCGGCGAGATGGTCGCGCTGATGGGCCGTAACGGCATGGGCAAGACCACCACGGTGCGCTCGATCATGGGGCTGATCGCGCCGCGCACAGGCTCTGTCCGTTTCAGCGGCCGCGAGGTGCGGGGAATGCCCGCGTTCCGCATCGCACAGCTCGGCATCGGCCTTGTACCGGAAGGCCGCCAGATTTTCCCCAATCTTAACGTGCGCGAAAACCTTGTCGCGGCTTCCGCAAATCGCCTCGGCTCCAGCGATCCCTGGACGCTGGAGAAAATCCACACGCTGTTTCCACGGCTTGCGGAGCGCGGCAACAACATGGGCAACCAGCTTTCGGGAGGCGAGCAGCAGATGCTCGCGATCGGACGCGCGCTGATGACCAATCCACGGCTGCTCATTCTTGATGAAGCCACAGAAGGTCTCGCGCCGTTGATCCGCGAGGAAATCTGGAGCTGCCTTTCGATGCTGAAATCACGGGGGCAGTCGGTGCTCGTGATCGACAAAAATGTCGAGAACCTCACGCGCATCGCCGACCGTCATTACATCATCGAGCGCGGGTGCACGGTGTGGAGCGGCACGTCCGCGCAACTGACGGCGGAGCCCGACCTGCAACACCGATACCTCGGCATTTGAGCCCGGGTCATCGGTGCAAGCTCAGAACATCTCGAAATATTCGCGATGTTCCCAGTCCGACACTTCGGCCTGGAAGCGTTCGAGTTCGGCGTTCTTGATGTGGAGATAGTAGTCCACAAAGCCCCAGCCGAGCTTTTCGCGGAAGAATGCGTCCTCCTTCAGCGCGTCCAGTGCTTCGCGCAAGGTTTTTGGCAACGCTGCGGCTTGGGTCTCGTAAGGTGTGTCGGCTGGCGGCGGAGGGTCAAGCGCGCGATCGATGCCGTCGAGACCCGCGAGGATTTGCGAAGCCATGTAGAGGTAAGGGTTGGCGGCGGGTTCGCCGATGCGGTTTTCCAGCCGTGTTGCCGGATCGCCTGTGCCGCCGAGCACGCGCACCATGACGCCGCGGTTGTCGCGGCCCCAGATCGCGCGGTCCGGCGCCAGCGAATAGGCGCGGTAGCGCTTGTAACCGTTGATCGTCGGCGTGGCAAACACCGCCGAGGCGCGCGCGTGCTGCAACAGGCCCGCAAGATAACTACGGCCGAGCGGGCTCAAGCCGCCATCGCTTTTCTTATCGCCCTCTTTCGCCATGAAGGCGTTGTCGCCGCCGTCGCGTGAGACCATCGACTGATGCAGATGCCAGCCGGAAGCGAACACGTTCGGCAGTTTCGGCCGGCACATGAAGGTTGCGTGATAGCCGTGCCGCCGTGCGATTTGCTTCACGGCGCTGCGAAACAGCACCATGGTGTCGGCAGGCTCTAGTCCCTTCGTCGGGTTGAAGGTGAATTCGCACTGGCTTGGACCGAATTCCACCTCGACAGAGCGCAAGGGCATGCCGAGGGCGAGAATATCGTGCCTGATGATGTCGAGTGCCGGCGCCATCTGGTCGTAGCGTTGCTCGGTCAGATATTGATAGCCCTGCGACAAAAGGCTGACGTCCGGTGGCTGGCCGGGCTGACCCGCATCGCCTGGAGCCATCTTGGGATCTTCAAGCTTGAAGATATGAAACTCGACTTCGAGTCCGGCGACGAAATCGAGGCCGCGTTGCCCGAGTTGGTCCAGCACCTTCCGGAACAAGTGCCGTGTCGCAAACGGCACGGGGCGTCCGTCGGAAAAATAAACATCGCACAACAGCCAGCCGGTTGAGGGCGCCCACGGCAGCACGCGAAAGCTTGTGGGGTCGGGGACCATCAAGACATCGGCCGCGCCTTCCATCTCCGGCATACCGAACCCGCCGCCTGCGGTGAATACCGGAAATACCGTGCGGTGCGCGGTGTCCTTGGCAAACATCGTGGTGGTGATGGTGCAGCCGCTTTCGAGCGAAGCGAGCGCCTCGCTCGCCACCAGCGTCTTGCCGCGAAGAATGCCGTGCTGATCGGGAAACGACAGACGGATGGTTTCGAGCTTTTGCTCTTCAACGATGCGGCGAAGACGGTTCGCCGCCTCCTTCTGCTCGCCGGACCACAGGCTGTGACGTTCAACGAAACTCAAAGCATGGCTCCCGGTACCTTGTACAATGTCGGAACGTCGTCGGCCTCGTGGTTCGAAACGCGCGGAAGGAGCGCTCCTCACCACGAGGGGGAAGACCTCATCCTGAGGAGCGCGCATTGGCGCGGGTCTCGAAGGATGAGCCAAGAAAGCCACTCACACCACCCTCAGATGCGGCGTCTTGTCGTCGATTTCCGTGGGGACCGGCGCTGCCCACGGCGCACCGCGGCGGCGTTTGACGTCGACCTCCATCCAGAAAGTCTCCCAGCCGCGCGTCGGGCCAATACCGTCCATCGTCGCCGGCCCCTGAATGCTCCTGGCATGCGCCGCATCGAGGAACATGAAGGGCTTGTCGCCTTTGCTTGCCTTCTCGATCTCCTGACGCAGCAGGCGGCGATATTGCACGATCGCCTTGTCGGCGGTGCCGAGATGCTCACGGGTCCGATCCTGGATCGGTCCCATCGATTCCACCGCCCACTGATCGTGCACGTTGATGTCGGTCCCCATGCCGGTATAGGTCGCGGTCTGCTGTTCGTGCGGATCGAAGCCGTAATCGTTCGATCTGTTCTTGCGCGAGACGTAGTCGGGCAGCTCGTACAGTTCGAGCCGCTGCTCGCGCATCCTGTTCTTGTCGACCGGCGCCGCGTAGGATGTGAAGATCGCATACCAGTAGCAATTCTCGTCATCGACCGGCACATGCCACTGCGTGATCGTCATCTCCGTGCTCATGGGAATGACGAAAGCATTCGGGAAAAGCTGGTTGGTGACGCGCACATGCGTGCGCTCCTCGTCGATTTCGCGGAGCGCAATCAGCCGCAGGCCATATTCGGTCTGCTCGACATTGATGATCGGGCGATCGTACTCGCGCAGGATTCTTGTCATCGGCATCTCGGTGCCGGCGGACGTGCCGCGGAATTGGCGGCCGTAAGCGGCGGACGTGTCCTCGTCCTCGAAGAAACGATGCAGGAACGAGGCGTGCGACGGATCGATGCCCACTTCGAGTGCTTGCAGCCAGTTGCAGCCGATGTGGCCCTTGAATGCGAAGGTGTGGCTGTCGGGCGCGACGAAACAGTCGATTTCCGGGAAGGCCGGCGGTTCGCCTTCGCCGAGATAGGCCCAGAGAATGCCGCCCTTCTCGACGACCGGATAGGCGCGCTGCTTGATGCCGCGGCAGAGTTTGGAATCCTTCGGCTCCGCCGGCGTCTCCAGGCATTGGCCGGACGCGTCGAACAGCCAGCCGTGAAATGCGCAGCGCAGGCCGCCTTGTTCAAGCCGGCCGAAGGCAAGATCAGCGCCGCGATGTGCGCAGTGCCGCTCGATCAACCCGTAACGGCCGAGTTCGTCGCGAAACAGCACGAGCTCCTCACCGAGTAATTTGACCGGACGAACCGGCCGCGGACCATCGAGCTCGTCAAGCAGCGCCGCCGGCTGCCAGTACATCCGCATCAGCTTTCCGCAGGAGTCTTTCGCCCCGGTGCGCGTGATCAGGTCGTTCTGTTCCTGGCTCATCATGGAGCGTCACCTCATCCTAAAAAGACTTGCGATGGAAGGTGGTTACAGCTAAATTGTTCGTCTATTGAACAAATGTTCAATTATCGTAACACAGCTTTCTGACTTCGCAAGCCTCTCTCATGGTCAAGCCCAAGCGCACCGACAGCGAGCCCCGCGCCACCGACTTCGTCGAAAGCCTCGATCGGGGATTGCGGCTGTTGCAGGTGTTCGGCGAGCGGCCGTCGCCGATGACGCTGAGTGAAATCGCAGGGCTCGCCGGTCTGCCGCGCGCCACCGCGCGACGCATTCTGTTCACGCTCCAGCGCGGCGGCTACGTCTCCAGCGACGGCAAATTGTTTGCGCCGACGCCGCATGTGCTGACGCTTGCTGTCGCCTATTTGCGCTCGAACCAGCTTGTCGCCGTGCTGCAACCCGCGCTGGATGAGATCGCATCAGCCGCACAAGAGATCAGTTCGCTTGCGATGCTTGACGGCGACGAGGTCGTGTTCGTCGCTCGCGGCAGTCCGACGCGGATTTTTTCCGGCGGCGTCGATATCGGCTATCGCTTGCCCGCTTTCTGCACCGCGGTCGGCCGCGCCATGCTCGGCCGGCTCACCGATGCCGAGTTGAAGGCAAGACTAAGCGCGATGAAACGAGAGGCGCTGACGCCACAGACCGTGACCGATCCGAAGCGGCTATTGGCCGCCATCATTGCCGATCGCACGCGCGGCTATTCGCTGGTCGATCGCGAGGCCGAGCCGCATTTTCGTTCGATCGCCGTGCCCGTGAAGCGCTACGATGGAGCCATCGTTGCTGCCATCAATATCGGCGCCCATGTCGATCGGGTCTCGACCGATGAAATGATCAAGCGCTGTCTGCCGCTGCTGCGCGAGCAGGCGCAAAAAGTGGCGGCGACTTTGCTGTAGGGTACGGTAGTTGGATCAGACTGCGGCGCTGCGCAGGCCGAAGGCTTTCGACTCGCTTTGCAGCACGGGCGAGACCGCATCAAGCAGCCGCGCCGCAGCGGCATCCACCGGAAGCCCCGCAGTATCGACGACGGCTGACGCGCGCGCATAGAGCGGCTCGCGGCTGGTCAGAATGTTACGTAACTCGGCCATCGCCGAGCGGTCGTCGGCCATCGGACGCAAATCGCCCTGCTTGCGAACGCGGGCCATATGTTCTTCCGGCTCGGCCTTGAGCCAGATGGTATAGAACGACGACAGTATGAGATCGAAGGTCACGGGCTCGGAAACGATGCCGCCGCCGGTCGCCAGCACCGTCAGTTCCTTCCGTGCCAACAGTTGTGTCAACGCAGACTGCTCCAGCCGGCGAAAGCCTTCCTGACCATAGAGTGCGATGATCTCGGCGACGGAAAGGCCATTTTGCTCCTCGATTTCCTTGTTGAGCTCGACGAAGTGCCAACCGATCTTTTTCGCAAGCAGTTTGCCGAGCGTCGACTTGCCGGCACCGCGCAAGCCGATCAACGCAATGCCTGCGAACGATTTGATCTGCTGCGAAGCCCTTTGGCCGGCGAGAATGTCCTTGGCCTGCGCGATCTGGTTCGGCTGCGCTTTGCGCAGGAGATCGCGGATCACAGCCCAATCCGGCGAAGCTTCTTGATGCGGAATCAAATCTTCCAGATGCGCGCCCATCGCGTTCGACACCCGCCGCAGCAGTACGATCGAGACGTTGCCTTTTCCGCTTTCGAGCTGTGCGATGTAGCGCTCGGAAATGCCGGAGACTTTCGCCAGCACCTTGCGCGACATGCCGCGCAGCGCACGCATGGTGCGCACACGCTGGCCAAGTTGGTCAAGAAAGCCGGCTTCGGGATCGCTGGTTTCGGTCATCGGATCGCTTGTCTTGGTCATGATCCCCTGAAGCGCAGCGCACGTATTCGGTGCGGTACGATAGGAAACATAATGCCGGAGAGGATTGACAGCAAGCGTGCGGGATGCCTTTCTATGAATTATAATGCACATTATAACCTTGACAAAGCAAGCAGCCAAGGGTAGTTTACGGTCATTGGAGCAACCCGATGACCGATCTTCTCAAAAACCCGATCTTCTTAGACGAAACCGCAGCCCGCGAGTGGCTTGAAGCCCGCGTTTGGGCTGACGGTCGGGTTTGCCCGCATTGCGGCAACGCCGATCAGGACAAGATAACCAAGTTAGAGGGCAAAGCCCACCGTCCCGGCGTCTACCAGTGCAACGAACCGGCTTGTCGCCAGCAGTTCACCGTGACCGTGAATACCGTATTCGAGCGCTCCAAAATCCCTCTGACCAAGTGGCTGGCGGCGCTGTTCCTCATGACGGCCTCCAAGAAGGGCATTAGCGCCCATCAGGTGCACCGTATGCTTGGCATCAGCTACAAATCGACGTGGTTCCTGATGCACCGCCTGCGTGAGGCTATGCGCGTTGGCGGGCTATTGCCGCCGATGGGCGATGACGGCGGCGCGGTTGAAGTAGACGAAACCTATATCGGCCGTATGCAGGGCAAGAAAAAGGGCCGCGCTGGTTACGCCCACAAGAACACGGTCCTTTCGCTGCTCGACCGCGAAACCGGACAGGTTCGCAGCTTCCACGTCTCTGGCGCGACTGCCGAGGATATCGTGCCGGTTGTCCGAGCCAATCTCTCGAAAGAAGCTCACTTGATGACCGACCAAGCGCGCATTTATCGCAAGGTCGGAACCGAGTTTGCCAAGCATGACACGGTTGACCATTCAAAGGACGAATGGGCGCGCCGCGAAGGTGAAACGCTAATTTCGACTAATGCGATTGAAAGCTACTTTTCAGTGTTCAAGCGCGGCATGAAAGGCACCTATCAGCATTGTGCAGAGAAACACTTGCACCGATACCTCGCTGAATTTGATTTCCGCCATAACAACCGTATTGCGCTTGGAGTAAATGACACTGACCGCGCCAACCAGTTAGCAAAGGGCATCAGCGGCAAGCGTCTGACTTATCGACGGCCTAACAGCAAGGGAAGCGCCGCGCCGAATTAGGCGGCTTCTCAGGAAGCTAGAGGGGAGATGAACGATGGATTACGAACAAGAGATTCGCGATCTCAAGGTGTCTCTTGAAGAGACGAGGTTTGCAATGGTGAAGCTGGCAGTATTCTTGGCTGAGGTAGCTTCGCATAGTACTCCCACATTTCGTGAACGGCTCTCCAGTAATCTTCAGAGCCTGTTGGGTAGCGTCGCCAATCGTCAAACGGAAGACGCCCGCAATATCGTCCTTCTGTTTGGACGCGCGTTGGTTGATCCAGCGTTTCCACTGTCATCGGACCCTCCTGATAATTGAAATGGAAGACTACTTCTTTTTTGATTTAGATTTCTTCGCGGTCTTCTTTGCCACCCGATGTTGCGGGGGCGCTTTAGCAACCGCGCCAGCGGCGCGCTCAAAACGCGCCCATGCGTCGGGGTGAAGTTCTAGGTCTTTGTGTTGAGTAGATTTTGCCATGAATGAAGATGCCTGGATCAAAGCTAATTCTGAATTAGACCCCGATGTATTACATGCGCTAGGAGTAATCGGTTTCAGGTGGAATTCATGCGAGTTTGGCCTGAAAATGCTGTTTTCGCTAGCGACCAATATCAACCATCAGAATGCATTGCTCATTACGCAGGATATGGGATCGGTGACGATCTCAAACATCATTCGAGAAACGAAGGAGTTGCCGAAACGATATCCCGCGAGGGTCGATGACGTTTTCTTTGCTCTCGATCTATTCGACATTAGCCGACTTAACCGCAATCAGCTTACCCATTATTTGCCAGCGGCGAATTCCGTGGGCGAAACGGAATTCCGCCGGAACAAGATTTTGGGCGGCCTCGCTGGCGACCCTATCCCAAACACGGCCTTAGATGTTCGGCGAGTGGCTGAAGATGTCGATCAACTTCGGACTTATTTGGCGAAGCTTTACAATCATCTGAATAATCTTGGGCGCAACGCGCTCTATCCATTGCCGCAAAGACCTCCCTTGCCAGAAAGGCTCTGGAAACCTCCCCCTCCAAATCCACCAAAATCGAAATCCCCGCCTCAAGCATCAGGGGGGTGATTTCGACTTCTGCGGGCGCGCCAGCCCCCTCCAACGAATCAGAGGGGACGGGGATAGAAATACATGTAGTATTATGCTTTGTCATGGTTATAATGTGCATTATAATGCTTAAACCCGGCGAAGTCCGTCTTCGGTTGGGCGAGGGGGAGCTTCCAGGGGATCGGCATGAGCGAGACATCCGGCGCTTACAATGCAGTGACCTATCTGCTCGACCGCAACATCGATGAGGGTCGCAGCCAGAAGCTCGCTTACACCGACACCATTTCCGAACTGAGTTACGGCGAGTTGCAACGGCAAAGCTGCCGGGTCGCCAACATGCTGCGCCGGCTCGGCGTCCGCCGCGAAGAGCGCGTGGCGATGATCATGCTCGACACGGTGGATTTTCCGTGCGTGTTTCTCGGCGCGATGCGGGCCGGCATCGTGCCGGTGCCGCTCAATACGCTTCTAACATCGGATCAATATGCCTATGTGCTTGCCGATTGCCGCGCGCGGGTGCTGTTCATTTCCGAAGCGCTGTTACCGGTCGTCAAGGACATGCTTGGCCGCATGGGCGACCTCGAACATGTCGTGGTGTCGGGCAAGGATGCGCACGGTTACAAGAAGCTCTCGGACGAACTCAAAGACGAGCGCGATACATTTGCGACCGCGGCGACGCATCCCGACGAACCGGCCTTTTGGCTTTACTCCTCGGGTTCGACCGGAATGCCCAAAGGCGTGCGGCATCTTCACGCCAATCTGGCCGCGACCGCCGAGACCTATGCCAAGCAAGTGCTCGGCATTCGCGAAGACGACGTCTGCCTGTCGGCGGCAAAACTGTTTTTCGCTTACGGTCTCGGCAACGCGATGACGTTCCCGATGTCGGTCGGCGCCACCACGGTTCTCAATCCCGAGCGTCCGACGCCGCCTGTGATGTTCGCACTGATGAACAAGTATCATCCCAGCATCTTCTACGGCGTGCCGACGCTGTTCGCCGCAATGCTGAACGACGAATCTCTCAAAACGCATGGCGGCGGCGAGCGCTTGCGCATCTGCACGTCCGCCGGCGAAGCCTTGCCGGAGTCGGTCGGCAATGCCTGGAAAGCGCGCTTTGGCGTCGACATTCTCGATGGTGTCGGCTCGACCGAACTGCTGCATATCTTCCTGTCGAACGCGCCCGGCGACATCCGATACGGCTCTTCCGGGCGTCCGGTGCCGGGCTACAAGGTGAAACTCGTCAACGAGGCCGGCGCGGATGTGGTCGATGGCGAGGTCGGCGAATTGCTGGTGGATGCGCCTTCCGCCGGCGAAGGCTACTGGAATCAGCGCAGCAAGAGCCGCCGTACCTTCGAAGGGCATTGGACGCGCACCGGCGACAAATATGTGCGCGAAGCCGACGGGCGTTACATCTTCTGCGGCCGCAGCGACGACATGTTCAAGGTGTCCGGCATCTGGGTGTCGCCGTTCGAAGTTGAAAGCGCACTCATCACTCATCCCGCGGTGCTGGAAGCTGCCGTCGTGCCGGAGGCGGATAGCGAAGGTCTACTCAAGCCGAAAGCGTTTGTCGTATTGCGGCCAGGCGCGAACACCGAGGGTCTCGGCGAAGCATTGAAGGAGCACGTCAAGCAGAAGATCGGCGTCTGGAAATATCCGCGCTGGATCGAGACTGTCAGCGCTTTACCGAAGACCGCAACCGGCAAGATCCAGCGCTTCAAGCTGCGGGACGGACCCGCATAGTCTGCCTTTGGCCGTCATTCCGGGGCATGCGGAGCGGGTTCGCGCTAACCCGCGCCCCGGAATGACGAACGGTGTAAAAGATATCGCATGTCCCTCGCATCCTCCGGCCACCTTCGCATCAACAACAGCGATCTCGAATATCGCATGATCGGGCCTGCGCCTTCTGAAGCGCCGACCATCGTGATGCTGCACGAGGGGCTCGGTTCGGTGGCGTTGTGGGGCGATTTTCCGGATCGTTTGCAGGCCGCGACCGGAATGGCCGTGTTCGTCTATTCACGCGCCGGCTATGGCGCCTCGACACCCGCTTCGCTGCCACGTCCGCTCGACTATATGAGCCGCGAAGCGCTCGACGTTCTCCCCGTCTTGCTCGACACGATCGGCTTTGTGCGCGGCGTGCTGCTCGGCCATTCAGACGGCGCCTCGATCGCGGCGATCCATGCGGGTGGCGCCGGCGATCGTCGCGTGCGTGGCGTCGTGCTGATCGCACCGCATTTTGTGGTGGAAGAGGTCTCGGTCGCCTCGATCGCCGAGATCAGGACAACCTATGAGACGACCGATCTGCGAGCAAAACTCGCGCGCTGGCATCAGAATGTCGACAACGCATTCTATGGTTGGAACGACGCCTGGCTTGACCCCGACTTTCGTCGATGGGACATCAGCGAGTATCTCGCCTACATTCGAGTGCCCGTCGCCATCGTGCAAGGCGAGGGCGATGAATATGGGACAATTCGCCAGATCGAGATCGCTCGGGAAGAATGCTATTGCCCGGTCGACGTGAGCATCATACCGGGCGCGGGACATTCACCGCATCGTGAGGTGCCTGACCCGACGCTCGCAACTATTTCTGAATTCGTCGGCCGTATTTTGACCGTGCATGAAGGCGCAGGACACCGCGCCGTTTAAGTTTTTGAGTAGTGGCTTTTGATCAATGAATACTCCCTCGTCCACAGCGGCGCAGTTGCCGCTGCCCGAATGGGCCTATGTGCCCGGCGAACCGGCGGATAGCGAACCGGATCACGAAACCCTGTGGCAGGCCAAGGCGCTGGTGCCGGCGCAATTCTTTGGCTTCGTGCCGGCGCGGCATCCCGCGCTCCGCTACGGCATTGCGCTCAACGACGCCGGCTATTTCTGGGAATCGCAGGAAGTGCTGGAGGCGGTCTGGGCGGCTGCGCCGCAGGGCGGACGCGAGCGCATCCTTTTGCGGGCCTGCATCCAGATCGCCAATGCCAATCTGAAACTGCGGATGCAAAAGCCCCACGCGACCGTGCGGCTGTGGGGCGAAGCATCGGCGGCGATCAAGAATTTGCTGTCGCGCCGCTCAACCGGCGCCGGAGACGGCTTTGCCGATCGCTTCCCGGTGGCTCACCTCGCGGGGCTGCTGGAAACCCGCCTGGCCCAGCCGGCCTTGGCCAAGACCGACTGGATCAAGATCGGCTGGATCAAGATCGGCTAAATCGCCGAATATGAAAGAAAATGCAGATTTTTTGATCCCGGGCCCCTAGACCTGCCGGCCAACATGCATTATTGTGCATGTATTCATTAACGAAGAACCGCACAGGGATGGGCCCATGGCCGGTGACGAACGCGTTCTCGCAGGCGGCGCGAGCTTTATCGATTTTCAAACCGAGCCGTCGCGCTACCGGCATTGGAAGCTCACCGTCGACGGCGAGGTCGCGACGCTGACGATGGACGTCGATGAGAATGGCGGGCTGTTCGAAGGCTACCAGCTCAGGCTGAATTCCTACGATCTCGGCGTCGACATCGAGTTGGCCGACGCGGTGCAGCGCCTGCGCTTCGAGCATCCCGGCGTGAAGGTGGTGATCCTGCGCTCGGGCAAGAACCGCGTGTTCTGCGCCGGAGCCAATATCCGCATGCTCGCGGGCTCCAGCCATGCGCACAAGGTCAACTTCTGCAAGTTCACCAATGAGACGCGCAACGGTCTCGAGGATTCTTCGGAAAATTCCGGGCAGCGCTTCATCACCGTCGTCAACGGCACCGCGGCCGGCGGCGGCTATGAATTGGCCCTCGCCACCGATCACATCATTCTGGCCGACGACGGTTCCGCGGCCGTGGCTTTGCCCGAAGTTCCGCTATTGGCCGTGCTGCCCGGCACCGGCGGGCTGACCCGCGTCGTCGACAAGCGCAAGGTGCGCCGCGATCACGCCGATTATTTCTGCACCATCGAGGAAGGCATCAAGGGCAAGCGCGCAGTTCAATGGCGGCTGGTCGACGAGATCGTGCCGAACAGCAAGTTGGAGGCCAGGGTTGCCGACCGCGCGAAAGAATTTGCCGCCGGCTCCAAGCGCAACGCGGGCGGAAAGGGCATTTCGCTGACGCAGCTGTCGCGCACCATCGACGATACGACCGTTCGCTACGGCACCGTCAGCGTCGATATCGACCGCGCTGCCCGCATCGCAACCATTTCGATCGCGGCGCCCGAGACCCCGCCGCCCGCCGACATTGATGGTCTGATCGCGCAAGGCGCCGCGTTCTGGCCGCTCCAGCTCGCGCGCGAACTGGATGATGCCATCCTGCATCTTCGCATCAACGAGCTTCAGACCGCGATGATCGTGTTCAAGTCGCATGGCGAGGCCGCCGATGTACTCGCCTACGACCATTTCCTCGAAGCCAACAAGGCACACTGGCTGGTCAACGAGATCAGGCAATACTGGAAGCGTGTGCTCAAGCGCATCGACGTGACATCTCGCACGCTGGTTGCGCTGGTCGAGCCTGGCTCCTGTTTCGCCGGCACGCTCGCCGAACTCGTGCTCGCCGCCGACCGCTCCTACATGCTGATCGGCACGCGCCAGGGCGATAACCGCCCAGCGCCGACCGTCCAGCTTTCGAAGCTGAATTTCGGCGCCTATCCGATGAGTCATGGGCTGACACGGCTTGAATCGCGTTTCCAGGCCAACCCTTCCGATCTCGAAGGCGCGCGCGAGCGCATCGGCGACGCGCTCGATGCCGAAGCAGCCGAAGCGCTTGGACTTGTCACTTTTGCGCTCGACGACATCGACTGGGACGATGAGGTTCGCGTGTTTTTCGAGGAACGCGCGAGCTTCTCGCCCGATGGCCTCACCGGCATGGAAGCGAATCTGCGTTTCGTCGGACCGGAGACGATGGAATCGAAAATCTTTTCGCGCCTCACTGCCTGGCAGAACTGGATTTTCCAGCGGCCAAATGCGGTCGGCGAGGAGGGTGCGCTGCGCCGCTACGGCACCGGACAGAAAGCGCAGTTCGATACGACGAGGGTTTGATCGCGTCGCGACACGAGCGCGAGCAAGGAGCACATCATGAACATCATGAACGTCGACTACTCGACCAAGATTCCCAACAACGTGAATCTGAGCGAGGACCGCCAGGTGCTGAAAGCGCTGGAGGGCTGGCACCCGGGCTATATGAACTGGTGGGGCGACATGGGGCCGGAAGGCTTCCAGCAGTCGCTGGTCTACTTGCGCACGGCGTACTCGGTCGATCCGCGCGGCTGGGCGAAATTCGATTACGTCAAGATGCCGGACTATCGCTGGGGCATCCTGCTTGCTCCACAAGAAGAGAATCGCGTTGTTCCCTTTGGAGAGCATTACGGCGAGCCGGCCTGGCAGGAAGTGCCCGGCGAATACCGCGCCATGCTGCGGCGATTGATCGTCATTCAAGGCGACACCGAGCCCGCGTCAGTCGAGCAGCAGCGCCACCTCGGCAAGACCGCGCCCTCGCTCTATGACTTGCGCAACCTGTTCCAGGTCAATGTCGAGGAAGGCCGTCACCTCTGGGCGATGGTCTACCTCTTGCAGAAATATTTCGGCCGCGACGGCCGCGAGGAGGCCGACGAGTTGTTGCGTCGGCGCTCCGGCGATGCCGACAGCCCACGCATGCTGGGCGCCTTCAACGAAGCGACGCCGGACTGGCTGTCGTTCTTCATGTTCACGTACTTCACCGATCGCGACGGCAAGATGCAGTTGCACTCGCTGGCGCAGTCGGGCTTCGATCCGTTGTCGCGCACCTGCCGCTTCATGCTGACGGAGGAAGCGCATCACATGTTCGTCGGCGAGACCGGCATCACCCGCGTGGTGCAGCGGACCTGCGATGCGATGACGGAGGCCGGCATCACCAACCCTGCCGAGATCGCAAAAGTCCGCGCGCTCGGGGTGATCGACCTGCCGACCATCCAGAAGAAACTGAACCTGCATTATTCGCTGTCGCTCGATCTGTTCGGCTCGGAAGTATCGACCAACGCGGCGAACGCGTTCAACTCCGGCGTCAAGGGCCGCTATCACGAGACCCAGATCGCGGACGATCACCGCTTGCACAACGACACCTATCCAGTACTGAAACTCGTCGACGGCAAGATCGCGCGCGTCGACGAGCCGGCGCTCACCGCGCTCAATATGCGGCTGCGCGACGACTACACGCAGGACTGCGTCAAGGGGCTGCTGCGCTGGAACAAGGTGATTTCGAACGCCGGCTATGATTTCAAGCTGACGCTGCCGAACGTCGCGTTCCATCGTGCCATCGGCGAGTTCAGGGACATTCACGCCACGCCCGACGGCGTGTTGATCGACGATGCGGCCTGGAACGCGAAGAAGAGCGCGTGGGTGCCTTCAGCCGAAGACGGGGATTTCATCGCCTCGCTGATGAAGCCGGTGACAGAAGCCGGCGAATTCGCGTCCTGGATCTCGCCGCCCAAGATCGGCATCGACAACAAGCCCGGCGATTTCGAATACGTGAAGATCGAGACGTGATCTGTTAATCCCTCCCCATGCCCCGCGGGGGAGGGATTAAGCTCAACTGTCCCAGCCGCCTCCCTTGATGCCGGGATTGGCATAGACGATGCCGCCGTCGACCGCGATCGTGGCGCCCACCACGTAGTCGCCGGCGCGCGAGGCGAGATAGATCGCAGCACCCGCCATGTCTTCGTCGGTGCCGATGCGTCCCGCCGGTACCCGCGTTGCCACTTCGTCGGCGTTGTCGCGCGCGGCCTTGTTCATATCCGACCTGAACGGACCCGGAGCGATCGCCGAGACCACGATGTGGTCGCCGATCAGCTTGGCGGCCATCCGCCGCGTCAGATGAATGAGTCCGGATTTGCTCGCCGCGTAGGAATAAGTCTCCAGCGGATTGACGAAGATGCCGTCGATGGAGGCGATGTTGATCACCTTCGCCGGCTGTTCGACGCTCGCGGCCGCCCGCAACGACGCGGCGAGCGCTTTGGTAAGAAAGAACGGCGTCTTGAGGTTGAGGTTGATCACCTTGTCCCAGCCGGCTTCCGGAAAATCGTCGAAATCGGCGCCCCAGGCCGCACCCGCATTATTGACGAGAATGTCGAGCTTGCCTTCGCGCTTGGCGATCTCACCGGCCAGCATCTCGATGCCGGCGGTCGTCGAGATATCGATCGGCAGCGCGACGCACTCGCCGTCATAGGCTGCGGTCAACTCTTTGGCGGTGGCTTCGCAGGCGGCCGCCTTGCGCGCCGTGATGTAGACCCTGGCTGCGCCCTGGCTCAGAAAGCCGGCTGCGATCATCTTGCCGATGCCGCGCGATCCGCCGGTCACCAGTGCGACACGGCCGCGAAGCGAAAACAGGTCCGTGAACATGCGCATCCTCCGTTGGCTTTGATGAAAGTTCTGGGCGCGGGGTCGAGGGGAGTCAAGGATAGCTGTTTTTTCCGCCCTCATCCCGAGGAGGCGCGTCAGCGCCGTCTCGAAGGATAGGGGCGGCCATCCTTCGAGACGCGTACAAGAGCGCGCTCCTCAGGCTGAGGCTCAGCAAGTGTCGGATTTAGTTTACGCCGCGTCGACGCGCCGAAAGCCGTTCCACATCGCGGTGGCGGCACCCGAGGTCAGCACCGGCAGGAAGCGCTCGTCCTGGTAATTGCCGTTGAGCGAAACGCGCGGCAGCGCGGTCGGATACTCCGCGTTTTCCGGAAACATCATGCCCGGCCGCGTCGTCACCGCGGTCCTGAAGCCGGCCTGTTTGGCAAGCGCGAACTCACGCCGGCCGGCGGCGGCCCGGTCGCCGTAGGGATAGGCGAAGTGCAGCACGGGTCGCTGCAGTGCGTCTTCAATCTGCGAACGGCTCCCCGTCATTTCCTGGTTTGCCATTTCGTCGGATTGCTGGGCGAGGTTGCAGTGGGTCACCGAATGCGCGCCGATGCCGACGAGGGGATCGCCGGCAAATGGCTTCAGATCTTCCCATGACAGGCAGAGGTCGCGGCAGATCGCGAATCGGTCGACACCACTCTGGGTGCAGAGTTTGCCGATCTCACGGGCAAGATCGTCGCGGCCTGGCAATGCGCGCAGCCAGTCGTGCAGGCGCCCGAAGGCCGAGTTTTTTGCCGGCAGCGTCGAGGTATCGATGCGGCTCGTCACACCGTCGATTGTCGCCTCGAGGCTGGACGCACGCGCGACCGCCATCTCGAGTGCAATCCACCACAGATTGCCTTTGGCTTGAGCAAAGTCGCTGGCGACGTAGACCGTAAACGGTGCGTCAAATTCGCGCATGATCGGCAGCGCGAAATCGCGGTTGTCGCGATAGCCGTCGTCGAAGGTGAAACTGGCAAAGCGCCGCGAGAAGTCGCGTTCGCTTATCCGGCGGTGCAACTCGTCCATGGGGATGATGTCGATATTGCGCGAACGCAGATGGGCAAGGACCTCGCGCAGAAATTCCGGCCTGACTTCCAGATGGCTGTTGGGCTGGAACGCCGTCTCGCGCGCCGGCCGCACGTGATGCAGCATGAAAATGCTGCCAACGCCGGAGAAGATCGGGCGAAACAAGCGATGAGCGCCGGTGTAATAAAGCGCTTCCAGGCCGGTACGGATGATGTTGCTGCGTAACTGCTTCATCAGGGATCGATGGCCGGTTGGAAAGGGGCGCTTAAATTAGCGCCGGACTCCTGAACAAACGATTAGTCGCCACGGCCGCCTTGCAGTCACCAATCCGACATTTCGGGTTTGACAGCCCCTCAAGGGTTTGTTTTCTCTCTCATTCCGGTGCCTGTGCTCCACGGTTCCGGCGCGGCGTTTCCTCACTTTCGCGGGCGTTGCGACCGGGCCGAAAAGCAATAGCGGATCAGAGTGTTACTGGTGCGGTGGATTTGACATTCGATTCAGTGTCGCGGCGAACGCTCCGAGCGAATGTCAAATCCAGAACCACACCAGCATCTGCTGGTTGTTTGCGAAATTCGTAAAAGACGAGGCCTCTCGCCTCGTAGGATGTCGGATGCGTGGATTGGTAAGGTGGAGTAGTAAATGGTGGCCGGGCACGATACCGCTGGCCGTCATTTGGGCTTTGGCCGCCTGGAGCAGTACATCGTCCCTGGAAACCGAACTCGCCGGCCGCTCGACCGCAGCGCTCAAGGATATCGTGCTCGACAAGAGCAGGATTACGGTGAGTGGCCGCGATGTCGCTTTGGCCGCTGACGCCTTCTCAGAAGCGGGACGCCGCAATGCGGTTGCCGCGATCGAAGCGGTGCCGGGCGTACGCCTGGTCGACGACGAAACCCGTCTCATTCCCGAGGCCAAGCCGTTCATCTGGTCGGCCGAACGCGATGTCGTGAGGGTTACGCTGACCGGCAGTTCCCCCTTGCCTGCGAGCAAAGGCAAGTTGCTGGAAGCGGCCCGTACCGACCTTGGCGGCATCGAGGTCGTCGATCAGACCAACCTGTCGCGCGGCGCGCCGCCACGTTTCGACGAAGCCGCGCTCCTGCTGCTCGACCAGGTGGCGCGGCTGAAGGACGGCAAAATCACGATTTCGGACACCAAGGTCAGCCTCGCCGGAATGGCGCGCGAGCTCGGCGGCCGCGAGGCGATTACGGCGGCGTTAAAAAACCTGCCCGAAGGGTTTTCGGTCGCCTCCGATGAGATCAAGGCGCCGCCCTACATCTTCCAGGCGAACAAGGACCCGGTGGCGTCGACGGTGACGCTGACGGGCTATGTGCCCGACAATAATGCGCATGCCGCGATCGTTGCCGCGACCGGCCGCAAGTTCTTTGGCGAAAAAGTCGTCGACAATCTCAAGACCAGTCTCGGCGCACCGTCCGGCTTTTCCAATGCCGTGGTGCCGGCGCTCGGCGCGCTGTCGCGCCTGTCCACCGGGACGCTGGTGGTGTCAGATCGCGAAGCGAAGTTGTCCGGTGACGCACTCTACGACGCCGCCGGAGGTCAGCTTCGGGCCAACCTGCTCAAGGATTTTCCGCAAGGCTGGCAACTCAAGGCGGATATTTCGGTGAAGCCCGCGGCTGCACCCGTGGATGCGACCGTCTGCCAGCAGTTGTTCTCGGAAATGCTCGCCAAGGGAACCATCCGCTTTGAATCCGGCCGCTCCAGTATTGAGGCGGATTCGGCAGGCCTGCTCGATCATCTGATCGAGATTGCGTTACGCTGCCCGGCTACCAATATCGAGGTCGCGGGACACACCGATGCCGACGGCGATGGTCCCGCGAACCATGCCTTGTCCGAAAAGCGTGCCCAGTCGGTGGTGGATTATCTGGTAAGGGCCGGCCTGCCGACGAGCCGGTTTGCCGCGATTGGCTATGGCAGCACACAGCCGGTGGCCGCCAACGACACCGACGATGGCAAGGCACGCAACCGCCGTATCGAATTCGTCGTGAAGGAGCAGCCATGACCTTCCTGGCAACATTTCATTGGGGCTGGCTGCTTCTCGCATCGCTGTTGGGGTTCGCCATGGGTTGGATTGCGGTGGTTCATCGCGGTCACGGTGTCTCGAAATCGCTCTCCGGCTGGCTGGGCGCGCTGGTGGCTGTTCTGCTGGCAGCGTCGCTGACGCATCTGGTGCCGGGCCGGCCGGGTTATTGGCTGGACCTCGGCCTGATGGTCTTCGCAGCCTATCTGGTCGGATGCACGGTCGGATCGTGGTTGCGCAACCGGGTCCTGCCGGGTCCGAGCAACGCAAGCTGAGGTCGGGACTTGCCCAGATCGCGGGCATACGGTGCCTTTTGAAAAGCCGGAAAGGCCATCTAATATGTTGAAGAAGCAGGATTATTGTCGAAAGGCGAATTTTACTTCGGCGCAAAACCGGCTACCAGAGGAGCAGACCGGAGCGGGCTTCACATTCGCTCCAGATGTGGCGCGAGACCAGGAAGCGAATGTTAGAACAGAAATTCGCCGCTGCCTATCTGAAGTTCCTGCACTACAAGCGGCAAATTCGGTTCAGGAAGTTCAAATAGAAAAGCGGCACTGGAATCCATAAGTTTGCTAGTGCCCACCACTTTCCGAGATTCGTGAAAGGTGGGCGCTGAGACGAAGTACGAACGTCGGAGAGTGGGCACTAGATGTTGGAACCCATACGCAGGGCGATCTCGTTTCTGCGCCGCAGGCAGATCTTGCACAAGCTAGGTGTCGCGATCAGCGTTACGGTCATCGGCATTGCCTGCTATGTCCTCTATCATATGCTGCGTGATATCGACACGTTCGAGGTCATCGAAGCGATCAAGAGCACCGAGCCGCGGTCGATCGCACTCGCCGCACTGTTCGTCGCCGCGGGCTACTTCACGCTGACGTTTTATGACCTGTTCGCGATGCGGGCGATCGGACGCCGCGACATCCCCTACCGCATCAATGCGCTTGCGGCCTTCACTAGCTATTCGATCGGGCACAATGTCGGCGCCAGCGTCTTTACCGGCGGTGCAGTGCGCTATCGCATCTATTCGGCCTGGGGGCTCAACGCGATTGACGTCGCAAAAATCTGCTTTATCGCCGGGCTGACGTTCTGGCTCGGCAACGCGGCCGTGCTCGGGCTTGGCATCGCCTACCATCCGGAAGCCGCCTCCTCGGTCGATCAACTGCCGTCCTGGCTGAACCGCCTGATCGCCATTGGCATCATCATCTGCCTCGTCGGCTACGTGATCTGGGTGTGGATGCGGCCCCGCAATGTCGGCCGCGGTCCCTGGACGGTGGTGTTGCCGGGCGGTCCCTTGACGCTGTTGCAGATCGGGATCGGTATCGTCGATCTCGGTTTCTGTGCGCTCGCTATGTATACGCTGGTGCCGGACGAGCCCAATCTCGGCTTCGTCGTGGTCGCCGTGATCTTTGTCTCGGCGACGCTGCTCGGCTTTGCCAGTCATTCGCCCGGGGGCCTTGGCGTCTTCGATGCCGCCATGCTGGTCGGCCTCTGGCAAATGGACCGTGAAGACCTTCTTGCCGGGATGCTGCTGTTCCGGCTGCTCTACTATATTGCGCCGTTCGTCCTATCTGTAATCTTATTGACGTTTCGGGAAGTTATCGTTGGTGCCCGGTCGAAACGGCTGCGGGAGGCGGCATCGGCGGTGGCCGTGGAGCCGCCTCGCGAACCCGTCTACGTCCGAGAGCGTGGAGATCACGGGGCCTGACGTCGCGGCCACAAGGGATGAACCTCAGTGCGAATTGAAGGCCGGAATGATTGCTGGAGCTCCTTTGATTTCGAAGTTCGCATCAAGGGCGCCGCGATGATTGCGAACTTCGCAGTCGAAATTTTATCCTGATGGCAATAGACGATACCCCTTCGTTCTTTTTTTCGCCGTGGCCGGACCGGCTGAGGCACTCGGCCATTATCCTGCTGGCGGCGGCGTTGTCGTTGTCGGCCGTGGTGGTGCTCGGCGAATTGTCGGTGCTGCGTGCGGTCGCCATTTTCGTCTGCATTGCCGCGGCCGCCCTGGTGCCGTGGCGCCTGCATGACGCGAGGATGTCGCGTGAAGACGTCCGCGGCGTCAATCCGGTCGAGTCCGCCGCCGTTGCCGCGGTGGTTTCCGGCATGCCGGATCCGGCCGTGTTGCTCGACCGCGCTGGCCGCGTCATTCACCTCAATGCGGCGGCGGCCCAGCTTGCGCCGGCGTTGCGCAAGAACGAACTCGCGCAATTCGCCCTGCGCTCGCCGGAGATCATCACCGCGTTGCGCGAGGCCATCGCCACCACCGAAACGCGGCGCGCTACCTATCTCGATCACGCGCCGGTCGATCGCTGGATGGAACTCGTCATTATTCCGGTGTCGGTGCCGACGCTGTTCGGGGGCACCGACAAGTGCATGCTGATGACCTTCCACGACCAGACGCCGCTGCGCCGGGTCGAGGAGATGCGCGCCGATTTCGTGGCCAATGCCAGTCACGAATTGCGCACTCCGCTTGCCGCGTT
This sequence comes from uncultured Alphaproteobacteria bacterium, assembly GCA_963824305.1. GTDB lineage: Bacteria > Pseudomonadota > Alphaproteobacteria > Rhizobiales > Xanthobacteraceae > Bradyrhizobium. The sequence goes on along the minus strand of CAWGOW010000005.1, from coordinate 276,775 downwards.
GTCGGGTTTCATCGATACGCTGCAAGGGCCGGCGCGTGACGATCCGAAAGCGCGTGAGCGCTTTCTCGGCATCATGCACAGTCAGGCCACGCGCATGGCGCGGCTGATCGACGACCTGTTGTCGCTGTCGCGGGTCGAGCTTTCCGCCCATGTCCGCCCGGATACGCTGGTCGATATCGCGCCCATTATCAGCCAGGTGATCGACGGGCTTGAGCCGCTGGCGGGCGAGCGCCAGGTTGAGGTCAATGTCGATCTGCCGGAAACGGCGGCCTGGATTGCGGGCGACCGCGAGGAATTGATGCGGTTGTTCGAGAACCTGGTCGAGAACGCCCTGAAATATGGCGCCGCGGGTGGCAAGGTGGACGTCTCGCTCATTGAAGCTCTTTCGGGCGAAGGTCAGCCGGAACTCCGCGTTCTGGTGCGCGATTTCGGTCCGGGCATTGCCCCGGAACACCTGCCGCGGCTGACCGAACGGTTTTACCGGGTGGACGTTGGCGACAGCCGCGCCCAGGGCGGCACCGGGCTCGGACTATCGCTGGTGAAACATATTGTTAACCGCCATCGCGGCCGGCTTTTGATCGAAAGCGTGCTCAAACAGGGTGCGACTTTTACCGCCTGCTTTCCCCAGGCCAAGCCTCCGACAGCGATATAAAATCAAGCTTTTTCAATATCTTACTTTGTCATCCAACTGTCATCAAACCTTCGTAAAAGCGGCAATGACAGCTCCTAAACGGAGCTACGTGAGCGAAATCGCTTACGAGATGGAGACCAGCAATGAATTTCATGAAAACGATTGTCGCTGCCGGCCTGGTCGCCGCATCGACGTCGGCATTTGCCGCCGACATCACCGGAGCGGGCGCGACGTTCCCGTTCCCGATCTATTCGAAATGGGCCGACGCCTACAAAAAGGAGACCGGTAACGGACTGAATTATCAGTCGATCGGTTCCGGCGGCGGCATCAAGCAGATCGAAGCCAAGACCGTCACGTTCGGCGCAACCGACATGCCGCTGAAGGTCGATCAGCTCACCAAGAGCGGTTTGGTGCAGTGGCCGATGGTGATGGGCGCGATCGTCCCGGTCATCAACGTGGAAGGCGTCAAGCCGGGTGAAGTTGTGTTCGATGGTCAAACACTCGCCGACATCTATCTCGGCAAGATCACCAAGTGGGATGATCCGGCGATCAAGAAACTCAATCCAAAAGTTAGCCTGCCGAGCGAGGCGATCACCGTGGTTCGCCGTTCCGACGGCTCGGGCACGACGTTCAATTTCACCGACTATCTTTCGAAGGCGAGCGCTGAGTGGAAGACCAAGGTTGGTTCCGGCACCGCCGTCGAATGGCCGGTTGGCGTCGGCGCCAAGGGTAACGAAGGCGTTTCCGGCAACATCAGCCAGACCCGCAATTCGATCGGCTACGTCGAGTATGCCTATGCCAAGCAAAACAAGCTGACCTTCACGGCGCTGATCAACAAAGCCGGCAAGTCTGTGCAGCCGACGGTTGCCTCGTTCCAGGCGGCGGCTTCGAACGCCGATTGGGCAAATGCTCCCGGCTACTATGTGATCCTCACCGACCAGCCGGGTGAACAGTCGTGGCCGATCACGGCTTCGACCTTCATCCTCATGCACCGGGAGCCGGCCGACAAGGCTACCTCCGCGGAAGCCGTCAAGTTCTTCAAGTGGGCTTTCGCCAACGGCGGCAAGATGGCCGAGGAACTCGACTACATTCCGATGCCGGACGCTGTGGTCAAGCTGATCGAGAAGACCTGGTCGGCTGACATCAAGAGCTGATACGCCTGCTATGAGCCTGCTTCCGCCCGGATATCGTGTCCGGGCGGGTCGCGATCTACCGCCGCCGGCCGGAGCTTCAAGAACGCCCCGCAAGACGCGGAACGAATGTCGAGGTAAAATACATCTTCGGCACTTCGCTTCGGTACCTGATCTACCTGGCTTCGTTCGACTGATTTGGTTTCAAGACCGCTGGCGACAAAGGCGGCGTGTCGCAAAGCGACGGACGGAACTTTGAACCAGATAGAGGAAATTGGCGTGGCAGACATGGCGGTTCAAAGCGGAGCAGCAGACGTCGCAGGACCGCACGACCGCGCCAGGGCCCTGAACGCATTCAAGGCCGGAGATGTCACGTTTTACTGGATCACCCGCGCCTGCGCGATCTCGGTGCTGCTTATCCTTGGCGGCATCATTGTTTCGCTGATCGCTGGCGCATGGCCGGCGATGAGGGAATATGGCTTCGCGTTCCTGTGGACGCAGCGCTGGGCGCCGTCGGCCGATCCACCCGTGCTCGGCGCCGTGGGGCCGATGTACGGCACCTTGGTCACCTCGTTCATTGCCATGTTGATCGCCATTCCGGTCGGTCTTGGCATTGCGATATTTCTCACCGAGCTTTGTCCGCAATGGCTGCGCCGCCCGATCGGAATTGCGATCGAACTGCTCGCCGGCATTCCCTCGATCATCTACGGCATGTGGGGCTTCTTCGTGCTGGGCCCGTTCCTGGCCTACACGTTCCAGCCGTTCATGATCGGCCTGTTCGACGGGATCCCGGTGCTCGGCGCCATCTTCGGCGGACCGCCGTCCTATCTCAGCCTGTTCAACGCAGCCCTCATTCTCGCGATCATGGTGCTGCCGTTCATCACCGCGATTTCGGTCGACGTCTTCAGGACCGTGCCACCGGTGCTGAAAGAAGCCGCCTACGGCATCGGTTGCACGACATGGGAAGTGGTTCGCAACGTCGTCATTCCCTACACACGGGTCGGCGTCATCGGCGGCATCATGCTGGCGCTTGGCCGCGCGCTCGGCGAAACCATGGCGGTCTCCTTCATCATTGGAAACTCGTTCCGGATATCGTCCTCGATCTTCGCGCCGGGAACCACGATATCGGCGGCGATTGCATCCGAATTCGCCGAGAGCGACGGGCTGCATCAGTCCGCGCTGATGCTGCTCGGCCTGCTGCTGTTCGTGCTGACCTTCCTGGTGCTGTCGGCCGCGCGGCTGATGCTGCTGCGTCTGGAAAAGAAGGCGGGTAACTAGCATGAACCCGATCTACAAGACGCGCCGCCGCAAGGACATCGTCATTCGCGCGCTCTGCATCGGCGCCGCCATCTTCGGGGTCACCTGGCTTGCGCTGATCCTGTTCACGCTGTTCTTCAACGGCCTCAAGGGTATCAACCTCGAACTCTTCACCCAGAACACGCCGCCGCCGGGATCGAACGAAGGCGGTCTTTTGAACGCGATTACAGGCTCCATCATCATGACGGCGATCGGCGTTGGCCTCGGCGCTCCGCTCGGCCTGTTCGCAGGAACCTATCTTGCCGAATACGGCCGCAACGACCGTCTCACCTCGGTGATCCGCTTCATCAACGACATTCTCCTGAGCGCGCCCTCGATCATCATCGGTCTGTTCATCTATGGCGCGATCGTGGTGCCGATGGGCGGCTTCTCGGCGCTCGCGGGTTCGCTCGCGCTCGCGGTCATCGTGATCCCGGTCGTGGTGCGGACCACCGAAGACATGCTGCTGCTCGTTCCCAATCCGCTGCGAGAGGCGGCGTCCGCGCTCGGCCTGCCGCGCTCGCTCGTCATCCGCCGCATCGCCTATCGCGCCGCGCGCTCCGGTCTGATTACCGGCGTACTGCTGGCGACCGCGCGCGTTGCCGGCGAAACCGCGCCGTTGTTGTTCACCGCGCTCTCCAACCAGTTCTTCAGCTTGAACCTGACCAAGACGATGGCGAACCTGCCGGTGACGATCAACAATTTCGTGCAGAGCCCGTACGCCTACTGGAAGCAGCTTGCCTGGAGTGGGGCCCTCATCATTACGCTTACCGTGCTTGCTCTCAACATCGGCGCGCGCATTATTGCCGCCGAGAGGACCGAGAAATGACCGATCTTTCTCCCTCCGTCAGTGTCCCCCCGACGCCAGCGGTGACCGGTCACGCCCCGGCTCATTCCGAGGCTCCGGCCAAGGTGACCGCGCGCGGCCTGAATTTCTACTACGGCGAACACCAGGCGCTGAAGAACATCAACATCACGCTCGGCACCAACCGCGTCACCGCTTTCATCGGTCCGTCCGGTTGTGGCAAGTCGACCTTGCTGCGGATTTTCAACCGAATGTACGACCTTTATCCGGGACAGCGCGCCACCGGCCAGCTAATGCTCGACCAGACCAACATTCTCGATCCCAAGCTCGATCTCAATCTGTTGCGGGCGCGGGTCGGCATGGTGTTCCAGAAGCCGACGCCGTTCCCGATGACGATCTACGAGAACATCGCGTTCGGCATCCGCCTTTACGAGAAGATCTCGCGGTCGGAAATGGACGACCGGGTCGAAAAGGCGCTACGCGGCGGCGCGTTGTGGAACGAGGTCAAGGACAAGCTCAATGCATCGGGCTTGAGTCTCTCCGGCGGCCAGCAGCAGCGGCTCTGCATTGCGCGCACCGTAGCGGTGCGCCCCGAAGTGATCCTGTTTGACGAGCCGTGCTCGGCGCTCGATCCGATTTCGACCGCGAAGGTCGAGGAACTGATCCAGGAACTGGCCGAAAATTACACGATCGCGATCGTTACCCACAACATGCAACAGGCTGCCCGCGTCTCCGACAAAACAGCTTTCATGTATTTGGGCGAATTGATCGAGTTCGACGAAACCAACAAGATTTTCACCTCGCCGAACGACCGGCGAACCCAGGACTACATCACCGGCCGCTTCGGCTAGGGAATAAGATCAGGCCCGGCGTGTTCCGAGCATGATCAAGGAGAGCAGGATGGCTTCAGAACATACCGCGAAGGCGTTCGACAGCGATCTTCAGGAATTGACGCGACTGGTGGCCGAAATGGGCGGCCTTGCCGAGCGGATGATCGTGGATGCCGTCGATGCGCTGATCCGCCGCGACGTCGCGGTTGGCCGTCGCGTGGTCGAGACCGATGCGGAGATCGACAACCTGCAACGCATGATCGAAGAACGCGCGGTGCTGACGATTGCCCGGCGCCAGCCGATGGCGGTGGATTTGCGCGAGATCGTCGGTGCAATGCGGGTTGCGATCGATCTCGAACGGATCGGCGACCTCGCCAAGAACATGGGCAAGCGGGTTGCGGCGCTGGAAAGCGAATTTCAGCCGCTGAAGCTGATCCGCGGGCTCGAGCATATGACCGACCTGGTGCAGGCGCAGGTGAAGTCGGTGCTCGACGCCTACGCAGCGCACGATCTGCCGGCGGCAATGACCGTCTGGAAGAACGACGAGGCAGTCGACGCGATCTGCACCTCGCTGTTTCGCGAATTGCTGACGTACATGATGGAAGACCCGCGCAACATCAGCTTCTGTATTCATCTGATGTTCTGCGCCAAGAACATCGAGCGCATAGGCGACCACGCCACCAATATCGCCGAGACCGTTTTCTACATGATCGAAGGCCAGCAAATTCTCGATAAACGGCCGAAAGGCGACATGACGACCTTTGCTACAACCGTGCCCGGAAGCTGACCTTTGGTCTTCGGGCAATCGCATCACACGCAATTCAAGGACGAAAGCAGGCTACGCACATGAGCGCACGCATTCTGGTGGTGGAAGATGAGGAAGCGCTGACAACGCTGTTGCGCTACAACCTCGACGCCGAAGGATATGACGTCGAAACCGTCGGACGGGGCGACGACGCCGACACCCGCTTGAAGGAGCGGGTTCCCGATCTGATCGTATTGGACTGGATGCTGCCGGGACTGTCCGGCATCGAATTATGCCGCCGCTTGCGGGCACGGCCCGAAACCAAGCAGCTTCCGATCATCATGCTGACCGCGCGCGGCGAGGAGAGCGAGCGGGTGAGGGGACTTGCGACCGGGGCCGATGACTACATCGTCAAGCCGTTCTCGGTGCCGGAATTGCTGGCGCGGGTTCGCGGCCTGTTGCGTCGTGCGAGCCCCGAGCGTCTCGCCACCGTGCTCACCTATGGCGACATCGAACTCGATCGCGAGAAGCGCCGCGTTGCCCGTTCCGGCCGCCCCGTCGATCTCGGGCCGACCGAATATCGCTTGCTCGAATTCTTCCTGGAGCATCCCGGCCGCGTGTTCAGCCGTGAGCAACTGCTCGACAGTGTCTGGGGCCGCGACATCTATATCGACGAGCGTACGGTGGACGTGCATATCGGCCGCTTGCGCAAGTTGCTCAATCCCGGCCGTGAGCAGGACCCGATCCGCACCGTGCGCGGCGCCGGTTATGCGCTCGACGACCGGTTTGCCAAGGTCGAATAAGCCGCGACCATTCCGGGTGTCGTCCCTGCGTAAAGCAGGGACCCATCCTGCGGAATTTATCGATTATGTTCGCTGGTCAAATCCGTGCGCAATAACGAAGGCCCTGTGGCTATGGGTCCCCGCGTGCGCGGGGACGACAACCGCAATCGGGGAATCTTACCGCGTCGTCTTCGGCGTTTGCCGGCGCCGGTCGCCGCTCGGCTGATAAGCGACCCGCGAGTGATGCGCGCAATAGGGCAGGCTGGGCAGCGCCTTGCCGCCGCAGAAGAAGAATTCCGGGCTCGATGGATCGCCGACCGGCCAATGGCAAGTGGCCTCGTTCAATTCGAGCAGCGACAAGCGCTGGCTCATCGGCACCACATTGTCATAGGCAATCGGATCGGATTCGAGTTCGACCTCGAAAGCATGCGCCAGCGCTGTATTGCCGCGAGACACTGGCCGCGACACCCGCATCATGTGTTGAGCGGGACGTGCCTTGCGCGGACGGGGCGCGGCCGAAGAGGGGCTCTTGGCACGGCCGGACAGGCCAAGCCGGTGTACTTTGCCGATTACCGCATTCCGCGTCACATTGCCGAGTTCGGCGGCGATCTGGCTCGCCGAAAGCCCTGCTTCCCAGAGCTTTTTCAGTTGTTCGACGCGATCGTCAGACCAGGTCAATACCGTCATCGCACTCTTTCCTTCGCGTCGCGCCGGCCTGTTGCGGGCAGCGCGGGCGATGTCAATCGTCTCAAAAATCCCTTCCGGCAGAATCCCTTAGCCCTCGCCGGGCGCGAAATAAGCACCCGAACGTTTACGCAACACGCTAACGGCTTAAAGGAGCAGACCTACCGCACGAGATGTCGTATCCGACGACCGAGAAGCTACAATATGGCGTGACTCCGGCGCAAGAGTCGACGCGAGCGCGTCCACATGTTCCGCTGTTTTTGACACGCGTGTTGCATGCGAGAGACCGCAGATTTACGGGCAATCCGTTGACACAGTTCGTGACACGCCTAAAATACCTGCTACGTGCCGCCCCTAAAAGGCGGCACGTTCCGTTTCGAACTCTGGTCGTCCACCTTCTGATCTCTCTTGCTCTGACCTTAACTTGCTAACGCGCCAGTCCGCGCGAAGAACGGCCGGCTCCAACCGCTTAGTGATTGCCATGACCAAGAGCGCGACGTCGCATCTGCTTCCGGTATTCGCCAGGGTCGATCTCGCCTTCGAGCGAGGCGAAGGCTGCTGGCTATACGCAACCAATGGCGAGCGCTACCTCGATTTCACGTCCGGGGTCGCGGTGAACGCGCTCGGACACGCGCATCCGCATCTGGTCAAAGCCTTGCAGGAACAAGCGACGAAGCTTTGGCACATGTCGAACCTGTTCAAGAGCCCCGACGGCGAACGTCTTGCCGCGCGGCTTTGCGAGCAGAGTTTCGCCGACTACGTCTTCTTCTGCAATTCCGGCGCGGAAGCGATGGAGGGCGTGATCAAGCTGGTGCGCCACTATCAATTCTCCAAAGGGCATCCGGAACGCTATCGGATTATCACCTTCGAGGGCGCCTTCCACGGCCGGACACTGGCGACGCTGGCGGCAACCGGCACGGCGAAATACCTCGAAGGCTTCGGTCCCCCGGTTGACGGTTTCGACCAGATTCCGCATGGCGATCTCGAAGCCGTCAAGAGGGCGATCGGCCCGCATACCGCCGGCATCCTGATCGAACTGGTGCAGGGCGAGGGCGGCGTGCGATCGGCGGCGCCTGCGTTCGTCAGGGAATTGCGCGCGCTGTGCGACGAACACGGCCTGTTGCTCGCCTTCGACGAGGTGCAGACCGGCATGGGCCGCACCGGCGAACTGTTCGCCTATAAGCGCCTCGGCGTTACGCCTGACGTAATGTCATTGGCAAAAGCGCTCGGCGGCGGGTTTCCGATCGGTGCGGTTCTGGCATCGGCCGAGGCGGCATCCGGCATGGCGCCCGGCTCGCACGGTTCGACCTTCGGTGGCAATCCGCTGGCGGTCGCCGCTGCCAATGCCGTGCTCGATGTGATGCTAAAGCCCGGCTTCTTCGACCACGTGCAGAAAATGTCGCTGCTGTTGAAGCAGAAGCTAGCTTCCGCGGTCGATCGCTACCCGTCCATTTTGGCCGAAGTGCGCGGCGAGGGGCTTTTGATCGGCGTCAAGGCCGTGGTGCCGTCTGCCGATCTCGTTGCCGCGTTGCGCGACGAGAGGCTGCTGACGGTCGGCGCCGGCGACAACGTCGTGCGTTTCCTCGCGCCTTTGATTGTTTCGGAAGCCGAGATCGAGCACTCCGTGCAATCATTGGAACGCGCCTGCACCGCGCTTGCCTCAAAACAAGAAAAGGCGGCCGCGCGATGAGCGGGGCGCCGCGCCATTTTCTGGACCTCAACGAGCTTCCGCTTGCCGAGTTGCGCGAAGTCCTGAGCGCGAGCCTTGCCATGAAGGCGGAGCTGAAGGCGCAGAAGAGCGGCGGGAAAGAGACCGACAAGCCGCTCAAGGGCAAGACCCTGGCGATGATTTTCGAAAAGCCGTCGACACGCACGCGGGTATCGTTCGACGTTGGCATGCGCCAACTCGGCGGTGAATCGATCATGTTGACGGGTGCGGAAATGCAGCTTGGGCGCGGCGAGACCATCGCCGATACCGCACGCGTGCTGTCGCGATACGTGGACATCATCATGATCCGGATTCTCAATCATGATGCGCTGCTGGAGCTGGCCGCCTATGCTACCGTGCCGGTCATCAACGGGCTGACGCGCCGCTCTCATCCCTGTCAGGTGATGGCGGATGTAATGACGTACGAGGAACATCGCGGATCCATTGCCGGCCGTACCGTGGCCTGGAGCGGTGACGATAACAACGTGCTCGCCTCCTGGGCGCACGCGGCGGAGCGCTTCAAGTTCAATCTGAACGTGGCAACCCCGCCGCAACTTGTGCCCAACAAGACGATACGCGACTGGATCAAGGCGACGCAGGCGCCGATCGTGCTGGGAAACGATCCGGAAGCTGCGGTACGCGGAGCCGACTGCGTGGTCACCGATACCTGGTTCTCGATGGGCGACAAGGACGGCGAACACCGTCACAATCTGCTAAGGCCCTATCAAATCAATGGGCGCTTGATGTCGCTGGCAAAGCCCGACGCGCTGTTCATGCATTGCCTGCCTGCACATCGCGGCGACGAAGTCACCGACGAGGTGATCGATGGCCCGCAATCGGTGGTGTTCGACGAGGCTGAAAATCGCCTGCATGTGCAAAAAGGCATTTTGGCGTGGTGCCTCGAGGCGGTGAAGTAGCTGTATAAATATGGTCGTCCCGGACAAGCGAGTTCATGAAGCATTGTCCAGAGCGAGCGCAGATCCGGGATCCGCAACCACAGGACATTGTTTGGAGCCCGAAATCAGCCCCATCGGCGGCTCTGGATTGCGTCGCACCTTCGCGCTCTAACGCAAACGCTTTGGGTTTGTCGCAGGTAGTGGCGAGGATGAATTCAACGAACGCGGGCTTGTGGTTACAGGTCCCTCTTACGCGGGGACGACGATGGATTTTCGCACGTTCCAACCCCCTTTCACTTCGCACTTTCCGACCCCAGATAGAGCGCCATGACCCCAAATTCCCCTGACATCACAGTAAAAGAAACGCCTGTCCGCGCGCCGTCGCCGGTTCCGATTGACGATGCTGTGCTGCCGTTCGAGGTCGCAGCGCTCGATCTGCGCGGGCGGCTGACCCGGCTCGGCCCTGGACTCGACGATCTCCTCGCCAAGCACGATTATCCGCCGCCGGTGGCAAAGCTTCTCGGCGAAGCCATCGTGCTGACGACGCTGCTCGGCTCATCCCTGAAATTCGACGGGCGCTTTATTCTGCAAACCCAGACCGACGGCCCGGTGTCGTTCCTGATCGTTGACTTTCAGGCGCCCGACCGCTTGCGCGCCTATGCGCGGTTCGATGCCAGCCTGATCAAGGAAGGACAAAGCTCCGGGCAGTTGCTCGGCAAGGGACATCTGGCGATGACTATCGACCAGGGTCCGGAGATGAGCCGCTATCAGGGTCTGGTCGCGCTTGACGGCGGCAGTCTCGAGGACGCCGCGCATGAGTACTTCCTGCGCTCCGAACAGATTCCGACCCGGGTGCGGCTTGCGGTCGGCGAGGAATGGCGCGGCGGCGAGGGCGGCGCGCGGCGGCGTTGGCGTGGCGGCGGCATGTTGTTGCAATTCTTGCCCAAGGCGCCGGAGCGTGCGCGGCAGGCCGATCTCGATCCCGGCGATGCACCGGAAGGCACGGCCGCACACACCGTTACCGAGGACGACGCCTGGGTCGAAGGACAATCGCTGATCGCAACGGTGGAAGATGTCGAATTGATCGATCCCGCGCTCTCGGGCGAGCGGTTGCTGTATCGGCTATTTCACGAGCGCGGCGTGCGGGTGTTTTCGCCGCTCTCCCTGCGTGCGCAATGTTCGTGCTCACGCGAGGCAGTGTCGGCCATGCTTAACAGCTTTGCGCCTGAAGATCGCGCCGCAATGGTCAAGGACGGCAAGGTGGTCGTGACCTGCGAGTTCTGCTCGTCGGTCTATCAGTTCACGCCGCGGGAAGCCGGCGTCGACGAGGGGGCGGCGTAAGCGCCTAGAACGATCTGCTGGCTGACTTTCCAGGAGTTGAACGCGAGCTGTTCGGATCCCGTTTAGGAGCAGGACAATGCAGCCGGCATGCGACGTGCTTGAACAACTTGAACAATAGAGCGCGTCAATGCGAGGAGCGGAAGCGGCGAAGCAATCCAGTTTCTCTTTAGCGCAAAATGCAGGATTGCTTCGCTCGAGCTCGCAATGACAAAACTCGGCTATTCGAGGATTGCCGGGTCAAGCTCGGCCCTGACAGAAGCGGACTCGGTGACAACGCGCCTTTCGGCGCGTCAGTTCAACACCCGCTTGGCCTCGGGGCTGTCGAGCGAAAAAGTCGGTACGTCGATTTCGAATTTCTCGCCGCTTTCGGTCACCATTTGATAGCGCCCGGTCATGAAGCCCGACGTCGTCGGCAAGGGAACGCCGGAGGTGTATTCGAAGCGTTCGCCGGGCGCGAGCACCGGCTGTTCACCGACCACGCCCTCGCCGCGGACTTCCTGCTGGCGGCCGGTGGCATCCGTAATGATCCAGTGCCGGGTGCGCAGTTGCACGGTCTCGGAACCGGAATTGACGATGACGATGGTGTAGGACCAGAAATATTGCTGCTTTTCCACGGACGAGCGCTCTGGGAGGAAGTTCGGCTCCACAGTCACTTCGATGTCGCGGGTCACGGCGCGGTACATGGGACAGATCATCGTCTTTTGAAAACACACAGGTATCCTACCTGATCGCTGGAACAGAACCAATTGTGCCCGACCGGTTCACGCGTGTTTTCCATCGCCGTTTCACCACAGTTGGGGAATATTGCGTGGCTTTGCTTGTGCCCTCTCGGCCTATACACTTGCAAGATGCACCGTCCGAACGGACCGCCCTTAAAGATGACCTGAGATGACGTCGGTTGCCGATCAAATTTCCGGACCGCCGCTCACCGCCGAGGCCGGCGGCGTGGTGACGCGCGACGCATCCGCCGCGCCAGCAATCGCGCGGCCCGTGACGTCCGAACGAGAACTGCGGCTCGACCTGTTCCGCGGACTCGCATTATGGCTGATCTTTATCGACCACCTGCCACAAAATCTTCTGACCTGGCTCACTATTCGCAATTACGGGTTTTCCGACGCCACCGAGATTTTCATTTTCATTTCCGGCTATACCGCCTCCTTTGTCTATGGTCGCGCGATGCGTGACGCCGGCTTCATAGTGGCGACCGCACGCATCCTGCGGCGGGTCTGGCAGATCTATGTCGCGCACGTCTTCCTGTTCACGATCTTCCTGGCCGAGATTTCCTACGTCGCGACCCGCTTCGAGAACCCGCTCTACAGCGAAGAAATGGGGATCCTGGATTTTCTGAAAGAGCCCGACGTCACCATCGTCCAGGCGTTGCTGTTGAGATTTCGTCCCGTCAACATGGACGTGCTGCCGCTTTACATCGTCTTGATGCTGTTCCTGCCCTTGATTCTGGGGCTGATGCGGCGGAGCGCCGACCTGACGCTCGCTTTGTCGGTCCTGCTCTATGCGGTGACCTGGGAATTCGACCTTTACCTTTCGGCCTATCCGAACGGCTTCTGGGCCTTCAACCCATTCGCCTGGCAATTGCTGTTCGTGTTCGGCGCATGGTGCGCGCAAGGTGGCGCGCAGCGGATGTCGCGCATTCTCGTTTCGCCGATTACGTTATGGATTTGCTTTGCATACCTGCTGTTCTCCTTCTTTGTCACACTGACCTGGTACGTACCGCAGTTCGGCCACCTGATGCCGCGCCGACTCGAGCAGTGGATGTATCCGATCAGCAAGACCGACCTGGACGTGTTGCGCTTTGCGCATTTCCTCGCGCTGGCTGCCCTGACCGTGCGCTTTTTGCCCAAGGATTGGCCAGGCCTCAAATCGCCTTGGCTGAGGCCGTTAATCCTGTGCGGCCAGCACTCGCTGGAGATCTTCTGCCTCGGCGTATTCCTGGCCTTTGCCGGCCATTTCCTGCTGGCAGAAACTTCCGGCGGGAGCGGGTTGCATTTTGTTATTAGTATTTCCGGAATACTGATCATGTCGGCCGCGGCATGGCTATTTTCGTGGTACAAGCACTCTGCCGACAAGAGTGGGTCCAAAGGTAAGGCCACCGGTGGCAACGCCGATTTGGCGGGAGGGGGCGCATGAAGTTCGTCTCAGGGGCAATCCTGAGTGTGAGCGTGCTGGCCGGTTTTCTGGCCGCTGTTCCCGCGCGCGCGGAAGATGCGCCTGCGGCATGCGAGGTTCCCGACTATATTCTCTCCGCCGATAATGCGCTGCCGAACGTCGCCGAGGTCATCAAGGCGAGCCACCCCCTGAATATCCTGGTTGTCGGCAGCCGCTCTTCGACCATCAATGTAAGCGGAGCGGGTGCGTCGGAGGCTGCCGCCTATCCGGGCCAGATGTTGGCCGCGTTGAAGGCCAAAATGCCGTCGATCGAGGTTAATTTATCCATAGAAATACAGGCGAAGAAGACCTCGGAAGAAGTCGCTGCCGGCCTTCCCAAGTTACTGGAAATCAAAAAGCCTACTTTGGTTATCTGGCAGACCGGAACCGTCGATGCTATGCGCTCCATTGACCCGGACGACTTCCGCGCCGCAGTCGGCGAAGGCGTTATGGCCATGCAGGAGGCGGGCGCCGACGTCATTCTGGTCAACCCGCAATACAGTCCGCGTACGGAATCGATGATTTCTGCCTCGCCCTACCTGGATAATATGCGCGTGGTCGCGCAGGAGCATGACGTTCCGTTGTTCGATCGCTTCGCGCTGATGCGCGCCTGGTCGGAATCCGGGGATTTCGACCTGTTCACGGCGGTGCATGGCGCAGACCTTGCAAAGCGGGTTCACAATTGCCTTGGGCGTGCATTGTCACAATTTATTTTAGCCGCGGCGCATCCGAAGCCCGCGCAGGGGAATTGAGGAAGCCTGTCGTCGATGCGTTGGAGTTACCGTCCTTTTTGCCGACCGACCCGGTTTGTCGCTGCCACGGCATTGCTGCTGCTGGCGCCGACGGTGATGTCGTCTGTTTGCGCCGAGGCGACGAAACAGGCGACGCTCTCCGATAGCGCCAAATCTGAAATCGCAAACTCTGAAAGCGCAGGGTCCGACGTCGCCAAGCCGGTCGCCGAAACATCCGGACAAGGCGCCGCGCCGGCCGATAGCGCCAACCAGGCGCCGCCAGCCACTCAGGCGCCGCCAGCCGATCAAGCGCCGCAGGCCGCTCAGGCAGAGCCCAATCGTCAGGCGCAACCGAAGAGCCTAACCGAAAAGGCGATCGACAAGGTCAAGCAGGTCGCGAAATCCGCCGGCGATATTTTCAGCCGCGTGCCGTGTCTGCCACCGAAGGGGCTGACGCGATCGCTGGGATCGCTGCCGCGTGTCGCCCACAAGCTCGCCTCAGGGCAGCCGGTCGTGATCATAGCCTTCGGATCGTCCTCGACCGCCGGTTACGGCACCTCCTCGCCGGAGTTCACCTATCCCAATCGGCTCGCGGACCAATTGCGCCGGAAATATCCGACCGCCGATATCGCTGTCGTCAATCGCGGGCGCGGCGGCGAAGACGCGCCCGAAATGATCAAGCGGCTGCAGACCGAAGTCATCGACATGAAGCCCGATCTCGTGATCTGGCAAGTCGGCACCAACGCCGTATTGCGCAACCTCGATCCCGGCGAAACCGCGCAAATGGTGCAGGATGGCGTGGGCCGCATTCAGGCTGCCGGCGCCGACGTCGTGCTGGTCGACCTGCAATATTCGCCGCGGGTGATCGAGCATCCGGAAGGCGCCACCAGGATGGTGAAGTTGCTGAGCAGGATCGCGCAGCTTCGCCATATCGGCGTGTTCCCGCGCTTCGAGGTGATGCGCCAGTGGCACGAGAACCAGTCGTTGCCGATCGACAATTTCGTCATTGCCGATGGTCTGCATATGAACGATTGGGGTTATGCCTGCTTCGCCCAGCTCCTCGGCGACGACATCATTCGCTCGGTTGGTCAGATCAAGCTCGGCATCAACGTGCCGAATGGCACACAAATCAACCGCCCGATGTGATTGCCCAGCTAAGTCGCCGTCGTCCCGGACAAGCAAGCGTAGCGAGCGCGACCGGGACCCATAAAACACAGATATCTGCGATCAAGCGAGCCGTGGTCCCAGCAAGCTCTAACAACAGCCGCCTGTGGTTGTGGGTCCCCGCTTTCGCGGGGACGACATCAAAGCGTGGTTGCCTTACGCCTTCTCCAGCGCCGCGGATAAATCCTCGATCAGATCATCGGCATGTTCGAGGCCGGTGGAGAAGCGAATAAAGCCATCGCTGATCCCAAGCTCGGTGCGCGCCTCCGGCGAAAGCCGTTGATGCGTGGTGGTCGCGGGATGCGTGACGAGGCTCTTGGCGTCGCCGAGATTATTGGAGATGCGCGCGAGCTTCAGACCATTCAGCGTGCGGAACGCCGCCGCCTTGCCGCCCTTGACCTCAAAGCCGACCAGCGTCGATCCGGCGCGCATCTGTTTCTTCACCAGTGCGGCTTGCGGATGATCTTCGCGGCCGGGGTATATCAGGCGCGAGATTTTCGGATGCCGTGCCAGCGCGTCGGCGACCTTGGCGGCGGTGTCGGTCTGGGCGCGAACCCGCACCGCCAGCGTCTCCAATCCTTTGAGCAAAACCCAGGCGTTGAAGGGAGAGATCGATGGGCCGGTCTGGCGCATGAAGTTGTGCAGATGCTCGGCAACAAAGGCTTCCGACGACAGGATCATGCCGCCGAGACAACGGCCCTGGCCGTCAATGTGCTTGGTCGCGGAATAGACCACGACATCGGCGCCGAGCGCGAGCGGGCTTTGCCAGATGGGCGTGGCGAACACGTTGTCGACGATCAGGCGCGCGCCGCTGGCATGCGCGATCTTGGCAATGGCGGAGATGTCGAGCACGTCGAGCGTCGGGTTGGTCGGGCTTTCGAGGAAGAAGCTCCTGGTGTTCGGTCGCACCGCGCGCTCCCACTGATCGAGATCCAGGCCATCGACCAACGTGGAGGAGATACCGTAGCGCGGCAGCAGATCTTCCACCACGTAGCGGCAGGAGCCGAACATCGCTTTCGCCGCCACGACGTGATCGCCGGCTCTTAGCGGTGCGAGAATGGCGGTCGTCACTGCCGCCATGCCGGTCGCGGTCGAACGGCCAGCCTCGGCGCCTTCGAAGTCGATCATGCGCCCCTCGAACATCGCAATCGTCGGATTCGAATAGCGCGAATAGATGTAGCCGGTCTCTTCGCCCTTGAAGCGGGCTTCGCATTGCTCGGCAGTGTCGTAGACGTAGCCCTGGGTGAGAAAAAGCGCTTCCGACGTTTCGCCGAATTCCGAGCGGATGGTTCCGGAATGAACCAGTCGGGTCTCGGGGCGGTAGCGGGCAGGGGAAGCGGGCGTGGCAGACGCAGATTTGGACATGTGACCTCCTGGCCGTCCCTTCAAAAACGGCCACAAAAAAACCGGCCTGGAAAAATTCCATCAGGCCGGGATCACACTGTCCCCGGCCTGTTTAGCGACTTATTTAACGTGGCTGCAAGCCGGCCGGCTCAAATCACCACGGGATAAGTCATGCTGATATTCCCTCGTACCCTTTCCGTCAAGCCGACCATCGGATAACCGGTAAAAGCCCTTATTTTTCGGCATTTGGGCTATCTGTTTAAGGACCGAACCTCGTGAGCTTTTCGCTTCTGCCCGGCGCCCATGGCATCTTGCCCGACCGCATGATCGCGGCGATGGCGGACGCAGGTCTGATCCTTCCGGCCTATCCGTTTGTCGAAAGCCAGATCCAGCCGGCGAGCCTTGATCTTCGTCTCGGTGACATCGCCTTCCGGGTGCGGGCGAGCTTTTTGCCGGGGCCTGGAGCTACGGTTGCCGAGCGTATCGACGAACTGAAGCTCCACGAAATTTCGCTGGTCGATGGCGCGGTGCTGGAGACCAACTGCGTCTATATCGTGCCGTTACTGGAATCGCTCGCGTTGCCGCCGGAAATCGTTGCCGCTGCAAATCCCAAAAGCTCCACTGGACGGCTCGACGTTTTCACCCGCGTGATTGCCGACGGCACGCGCCGCTTCGACATGATCGGCGCCGGATATCACGGTCCGCTTTATGCCGAGATCAGTCCAAAGACCTTTCCGGTGCTGCTGCGTGAAGGTTCAAGGCTGTCGCAGGTGCGTTTCCGCGTTGGCGATGCGATCCTCAGCGCCAGTGAACTCAACGCGCTGCATGGCAAGGAAAAACTGGTCGACGTCGACAAGGCCGATCTCGCCAACGGCGTCGCGCTCAGTGTCGATCTCTCCGGCGAGAAGGCCAACGGCTTCGTCGGCTACCGCGCCAAGCGCCACACCGGCGTGGTCGATGTCGATCGCCGCAGCGGTTATTCCGTCGAAGAATTCTGGGAGCCGATCGCGGCGCGGTCCGATGGCAGCCTGATCCTCGATCCCGGCGAGTTCTACATCCTGGCCTCAAAGGAAGCCGTGCAGGTGCCGCCGGATTACGCCGCGGAGATGGTGCCGTTCGATCCCCTGGTCGGCGAGTTCCGCGTGCATTACGCCGGCTTCTTCGACCCCGGCTTCGGCTATGCCGGCGCCGGCGGCAAAGGATCGCGCGCCGTGCTGGAAGTGCGTTCGCGCGAAGTGCCGTTCATTCTCGAGCACGGCCAGATCGTCGGTCGTCTCGTGTACGAGAAAATGCTGTCGCGGCCCGATGCGATGTATGGTCAGCGCATCGGTTCGAACTATCAGGCGCAGGGCCTGAAGCTCTCCAAGCATTTCCGGGCATAGCCCGACGGGTGCGGCCGTTTCATCGGCCTTAATTCCGGCACCGCTGCCGCTACAATCTACCGCAGCTAAAAATCCCTCATGTTTTTCTAAAGTCGTTGCGGTTTTGAAGGGGTATTTCGATGCGGGCCTTTTTCAAAAAGTCGGCAAAGGCAATTGCATGCTTTGCTTGGCGACTTGGTCCGCGGATCGTGAGCCTCGCATTCGTCCTTGGCCTCTTGTTCTTCCTCATGTTTGCCGTGCTCGATACCCGCCGCGACGTCGCCTATCGCTATTCGTCGCCGGACTCTCCGAGATGCGCGACGTGGCTGTTGGCGGGCAAAGCGACGGATGGTCCGAGAGATAACTCGACCGTTCTGACAAAGTACAACAATGACGAGCTGAGCGCCGTTGCGGCTGATTCCGGTCTTGGCGACGCGTTCACGTGCATGCTGCAGCGTCATGCGATGCGAGAGGGCTTTATTCCCGATAGCAAGGACAAGGCCGGCAATCCTTCCATCGGCTACTATCTTTCCTTTCTCGAGTTCCAGGAGAACGGAAACCCGGTCGAACCACGCCAGTTTCAATCACTGTCAGATCATTTGAAAAGGCAAAAAGACGCCGGACGGCAGAACTTCGTGTTCGCATTCGTCCACGGCTGGCGACACGATGCACGCATCGGAGACGAGAATGTCGAAAATGTTCGACTGATGAGCGCGCATCTGGCGAGCTTTCTCGAGCAACGCTGCAAAGCCGCCGGCAGGTATTGCGGGGTTTCCGTGACGGCGGTTTATGTCGGATGGCGAGGTGCACGCGTCGATGAGCAGCGGCTGGATTGGCTGTTTCGCGGCTATTTCCCTGGCCTGACTTCGACGATCGGCAATGTCCTTGCTTCAATGACCCTGTTCGACCGCAAGCCGGTCAGCGAGCGTATCGCGCCATCGGTTGTTTCCGCGTTGCAGGAAATCGATCGGCGGATACGCTCTGGCGAGAATGATGCACAGGATTGGTTCGAGCGATCACGCATGGTCGTCGTCGGGCACAGCCTGGGGGGAAATCTGCTGGCGACGGCATTGCAGGACCAGATGATTGCGATCGTAAACAAGAATTTCGACGCGATTCAAAGGGCCGCAGCAGCTCCCAACACAATTCAACCAAAACCCCTGGTCAAGTCGCCGCTCGGCGATCTGGTCGTGCTGCTCAATCCGGCAGCTGAAGCGCAAAAATGGACCTCGATTCAGCGCGCCTTCCTCAATCGCGTCAACGCAGCGGTCGTCTCGAAAGACGTGCAAACCGCTTATCGCGTGGATCAGCCGCCGGTCTACCTGTCTTTGACGGCGGCGCATTCCTGGCCGGCCAACGATATTCATAATACCGACATCGCCAGCCTCGAGCGCAAGTATCCGAACCAGAACCCCTGCAGCCTTATCAAGACGCACATCTTTAGCGAGTACGAGCCTTCGTACGAGTACGACTCGGCTACCTACGATCTCTTCCCATTCTTCAAGTTCGACTTCAGGCCGCTCGCCCAAACCATCGAGGATCAATCCGATCTGAACCGGTTTGATTGTGCGACCAAGAGGGGCACCCACCCATACTGGGCCGTGAAGCCGAATTGGGCCGCCAGGAAAACATTGATTGGGCTGGCGTCGGCGCTCAGAAATCTGCCTTTCATGAACACGAATATCGAACAGACTCGCACGATCGGTCATGTCGACCCGATGCGGGCGCCGTATGGTCAGCTGACGGAGGCAAACGACTCGGCCACCTTGATCGGCACGACCCACGAATTTCTGATCAATGCGATGGGCAGGAAGCAAAAACCGCCGTCGCCGAGGGGGCTCAGGGTCACGGCGCCGGCGGACCAGACGCCGGACGCCGAGACCGCTTCTTACGAAGACGCGGCCTCACCACTGAATTCGCAATGCGATACCGTTGACGGCTGGCTGATAGCTGCGCGCAAGCGGGGGAATGCAAAGTGGGATAGCGGGTGGTCCAATCTCAGCCGGGACGGAAAGTTTTCGCCCGGCAGCGAGCCCAACCTTACCCATATTCGTTTCCTTCCGAACGACGCCAGGCTTTATGTCGAAGGACAGTTTCGCGAGGATCTGTTTGTCTCGGGCATGAGACCGATCACCGGATCAAATGATCCGTTTTGGAATGTTCGTGCATTTGAAAGCGCCATGACCAATCACGATGGATATGTTTCATATCCGCTGATCTGCTCGATCTTTCAGTTTGTGATGGACAAGATTACCGACGAGCCTGCCGCGGCACCGGCGCCGAAGCCGTAAATTTACTGCGACGAAGCGCATAGCGCGTCACCGTTTTACGGGCGTAACGCGCCAGATCGTGTTGCCGACATCATCAGCCACGAGCAGCGCGCCGCGTTTGTCGATGGCGACGCCTACGGGGCGTCCCTGCGCTTCGCCGTCCGCATTGAGAAAGCCGGTCAGCACGTCGCGTGGCTGGCCTGAAGGCGTGCCGCCCGTGAACGGTACGAAGATCACCTTGTAGCCGGCGCGCGGCTTGCGATTCCACGAACCGTGCTGTCCGACGAAAGCGCCGTTGGTCATATCGGGCGGAAACAGTTTGCCGGTATTGAACGCGAGCCCAAGTGACGCCGTGTGCGCCCCAAGCGCGTAATCCGGCGCGATCGCCTTGGCGACGAGATCCGCTCGCTGCGGCTGTACGCGGGCATCGACGTGCTGGCCATAGTAGCTGTACGGCCATCCGTAGAAGCCACCGTCTTTCACCGAGGTCATGTAGTCGGGCACGAGGTCGTTGCCGAGTTCATCGCGTTCGTTGACGACAACCCACAGCGCGCCGCTCTGCGGCTGCCATGCCGGGCCATTCGGATTGCGAATACCGGACGCGAAAACGCGCGATTTGCCGGTGGCGCGATCGACTTCGAGCACGGCGGCACGGTTGGTCTCCACCTCCATGCCGTTTTCGCCGATATTGCTGTTGGAGCCGACGGTCGCATAGAGCTTGGTGCCGTCGGGCGAAGCGACAAGGTCCTTGGTCCAGTGATGGTTGAGGGGGCCTCCCGGCAAATCCGCGAGCTTCACAGCCGCCGCAGTGATTTTGGTGTCGCCGGCATGGTAGGGAAATTTCATGATCGCGTCGGAATTGGCGACATAGAAATCGGCGCCGACCAGCGCCATGCCGAATGGCGAATTCAGCCCTTCGAGGAACGTGGATCTTGTTTCCGCAACGCCGTCACCGTCGGCGTCGCGCAACAGCGTGATGCGATTGGCGCTTTTCGTGCCGGCGCCGGCGCGTCCCATGACGATCCCGGTGATCCAACCCTTGATCCCCCGGCTTTCATCGGGGCGTTCCGGCGCGTTGCTCTCGGCCACCAGCACATCGCCGTTCGGCAGGGCATAGAGTGTGCGTGGATGATCGAGCCCGCTCGCGAACGCATTGACTATCATTCCATCGGCCGCAATTGGCTTGCCGCCGGCGGGCCAGCCTACCGCCTTGGCGACGTTGACCGTCGGCAGCATCCACTTTTCAGGCTCGTTCAGCACCGGCTTGGGGCCAAAGGTCTGGCCGACCGTTGCGGTCTCCTGATCGTTGCAGCCGGCGAGCGACACGGCGCAGGTCACGGCAACGGCCGCAAGCCAGCAATTTCGTTGAAGGCGTTTACGCATCCTGTTCCTCACCTGTGTGGCGCTGCTTGGCAATCTGACGGCTGCAAAGCATACCACGAAATAAGGCGGCTCTTCCCCGCCGTGGAATAACGGCAGTTTGAGCAGGCAGCCCATGCAGCCGCGCCACTAGTGTCCCGATTCCGAAGTTCGTACAATTTTTGGGAGCCACGTTTGCGAACTTCGGAATCGAAAGGACACTAGTAAACTTATTAATCTAGTGTGGCTTTGGTTCAGAAGTCCGCATGATGAACTCGCGGCACAAATAATGCGGACTTCTGAACCGCCTCACTAGTTTCCCGATTCCGAAGTTCGTACAATTTTTGGGAGCCACGTTTGCGAACCTCGGAATCGAAAGTCCTTGTTGCATCGGTGCGTACCAAATAGCGGGAGTCGGCTGCCAATAAGCCGGCCTTTGCGGGGAAGGAAATGTCCGAAATCAATGGCGCCGTCGCCGGCGCCGGCAACGAGAGTGCGGCCCTTTCGCCGAAGAACGCGCTGCTGAATGCGCCGATCTTGCCGACGCTGCTGCGCCTCGCATGGCCCAACGTCATCGCGCTCAGCGCCGGCACCTGCGTTGTCATCGCCGAGACGTCATATATCGGCCGGATCGGCGTCGAGCCGCTGGCGGCGATGGCGCTGGTGTTTCCGTTCGCGATCCTCCTCATGACGATGTCGGGCGGTGCAATGGGCGGCGGCGTGGCGTCTGCGATCTCACGCGCGCTTGGCAGTGGTGATCTCGAGCGCGCCTCGACTCTGGCCTCGCACGCCCTGCTGATCGGCTTCGTCTTCGGGCTGGTCTTTACGGTCGGGATCTCGATCTTTGGCCCGGCGCTGCTGGAAGTGCTTGGCGGCCGTGGCGGCGTGCTGGCGCATGCTGTCGCCTATATGCAGGTGTTTTTCGCCGGCGCCGTGCTGCCATGGATCATGAATTCCATGGCGGGTATCCTGCGCGGTACCGGCAACATGAAGTTGCCGTCGATGATGATTCTTTGCGCGGCGGTTCTTCAGATCGTCTGCGGCGGTGCGTTGGGTCTCGGCATTGGCCCTATCCCGCAATTTGGCATGCGCGGGGTCGCGGCAGGCGCGCTGATCGCCTTCTCGGTCAGCATCGCCGTCATGGCATGGTATCTGTTTTCGGGACGCGCGCGGGTGGTGCCGAAAATTATCGGCCTGCAAATCCAGTGGGCGCTGCTCGCCGACATTCTCAAGGTCGGTCTCGTCGCATGCTTCTCGCCGCTGCAATCGGTACTGACTATCAGCATTTTCACGCATTTGCTGGCGGTGTTCGGCACCGAGGTGCTCGCCGGCTACGGCATCGGCGCGCGGCTTGAATTCATGCTGACCTCGCTCGCTTTCTCCGTCGGCATTGCCTCGGTTCCGATGATCGGTATGGCGATCGGAGCGGTGCGAATTGCCCGTGCCCGCAAGATCGCCTTGACGGCAGCCGTGATCTCGTTCGTGACGGTCGGCCTGATCGCAACCGTGATCGCGATCTTCCCCGACATCTGGGTGAATATCTTCACAGCCGATCCCGGCGTGCGCGCGGCCAGCCGGCAGTATCTGTCGACGGCTGCGCCGATGTACGCCTTCGTCGCGCTTGCAATGTCGATGTATTTTTCCTCGCAGGGCGCGGCGAAAGTGTTGGGGCCGGTGCTGGCACAGACGGCGCGCCTGTTGTTCATCGCGGCCGGGGGCTGGTGGCTGAGGGGCCATCACGCCACGGCCTCGGATTTCTTCATCCTGGCCGCAGCGTCGATGGTGCTGCTCGGCGTGCTGTCCGCCGCAAGCGTATTCCTGACGCGCTGGGGACCGAAGAGCGAGCCGGCGGTGCCGGGCCGCGCGGTGCTTTCCGGCGCAATCGACTGAGACGGCCGCGTCGACGCTACGCTCGCCCAAGGGTCTTCTGCATCGCGGCGGCTGCCAGATCCATCTGGCCGGAAATATAGGGCGCGATATCGCCCGGCAGCACGTCGATCGTCCAGACGATCCGGCTTCCGCTGTCCCCGTCACCGATCACCTGCACGGAGCCGTTATAGTGTGTGATGCCTTCGCGGCCGAGGATGGCATAGGCGAGACGCCGCCGCGCGTCGTCGCAATCCACCAACTCCTCCGCGATCACGTTGCCGTTGTGGAATGTCACGATGCGGGCGTTGCCGTCGAGGCGGCAGTCGGTGACGAAACCCGGATTCAGCCGCTGGTGTACGGCGCCGAAATCACGCACCGCATCCCAGACGGCGTCGGGATGCGCATTGAGCGAAATTTCCTTGCAGATCGAGGCCATGAATCAGGTCCTTGCAGTTAAGCTTGTCATTGCGTGGAGCGGAAGCGACGCAGCAATCCAGTGTGCGCCGGAAGTCTGATTGCTTCGCTCCGCTCGCAATGACGCGGTTGGCGTAACGCTACGTATGGACCGCCTCGACATTGTTGCCGTCGGGATCGATCAGAAACGCGGCAAAATAAGTCGGGCTATAGTCCTTGCGCGCACCCGGCGCGCCATTGTCGCGGCCGCCGGCCTTGATGCCCTCGCTGTGGAATTTCCCGATCGCGTCGGGATTGGGAGCGCGGAATGCGATATGGGCGCCGGTAGCGGTATCGCCTTTGTGCAGGTGCAGCCACAAGGCCGGCTCGCCCTTGGGCCCGAAGCCTGCGCCGCTCGAATCCTTCGAGCAAAGCATGTAGCCGAGCGGGGTCAGCGCCGCGACGTAGAAGCGGATGCTGGCGTCAAGATTGCTCACTCTGATTCCGACGTGGTCGTACATGGTCGTCTCCATCTATTTCTCGCAAGGCTAAGCCTGAGAGGGATGAAGACGACCCTAGTCAGTGCACGGCGCCACTCGCTTGGAAAATCTTGCGCTTTCCTCTGGAAGCCTCGCGGAAGGCGCTCGGAGAGAGACCGGCGGCGCGGTGGAAGGTGCGCACGAAATTGGAGAGATCGCCGAAGCCGACATCGTAGGCGATATCGGTGACGGCGATGTCTTCGCCGGTCAGCAGTCTTGCAGCATGACGCAGCCGCGAGCGCACCAGATATTGGTGCGGCGTGACGCCGAGCACCCTGGAAAACAGGCGCAGGAAGTGGAACGGGCTGACGCCGGCCTGGCGGGCGACGGCATCGAGGTCGATCCGCCGGTGCGAATTCGCCTCGATCCAGGTCGCGGTTTCCACTGCGCGGCGGCGATCGCGGGTCTTGACCTCGACCGGCCTGCGGACGCGATCCGTCATCGCATCGACAAAGCGGCTGGCAAAGAGATATCCTGCTTCTTCAAGAGCGATATCGCTGCGGCCATCGGCGGCGGCCTGTGCCAGTTCGCCGAGCACCATCAATTCGGATAGCGGCGGCGCGGCGCCGGCCCGCCACGCTTCGCGCCGGTCGCCGATCGTCTCGACCAGTTCCGGCTCCAGGAAGAATGACAGGCACTCGTCGCCGCAGATGTGGTCGTGGGTGCAGACATATTCGTCGCCGGGAAAGCCGACCAGCACCGATCCCGTCACCAGTTCGAACGTCCGGCCGCGGGATTGGCAGCCGAAGCTGCCCTTGCGGACATAGGAGACGGAATGGCAGCGGAACTGCTCCGCGAAGGGCTTCTCGCCCGGCCCGGCGGTACAGCGGAAATCGGACACCGAGATCGCACGGTGATTCAGCAAGGTCGTCCTGATCATGGGCGGAAAATTAGCTCGACAGCCGCGGCGCAGCAACCGGGAGCAGGACGTCAAGCAGCGTCTTGCTGTTGGAATTGACCGCCCCCTCGATCGACAGCAGGCGCCGCTTGGAAATCAACCCGGCGTGAGGCGACATTCGGTCGGCATAGCCGCCCTTCTCCAGCACGCGATGACAGGGAAAAATGATGACAAACGGATTGCGGGAAAGGGCCAGCGCGACCGAACGCACGGCACTCGGAGAGCCGAGCCGGGCAGCGACATCGCCATAGGTCAGCGTTTCGCCGCGGTGGATCCGCTGCGCGATCTGATAGACGCGCTGGTCGAAGCCGTGAACGCCGCGCAGATCGAGCATGACATCGGGGAAGTCAGCCGCCCCGCCGCGCAGCAGGCCTACAATGCCCTCGATCGCGGCTTCAGAATTCGGCGTCGGTTTGCTTTCCCGTGCTTCGGGATAAAGATGAAAAAGCCGCCTTCGTGTGTCGATCTCGCGGGCTTCGGGAAGGTGGACGCCGACAATGCCCGCATCGCCCCAAGCGATCGCGCATCGGCCAATGGCCGTGTCGAAAATGCTATACGCCGGCCCCAGCATGGCTTCCGTCCCCGAAAGCATCATAGCACCGTCACAAACAACCGCATCCGAAAAGTGAAGGTTCGGTTAAGACAGCCAGCGAGGCACATTCGCGCAGCAACCAGCGGGAAGGTACGCCTTTGGAAAGAAGCGGCGACGCCGCGTATGACGGCAGCATGTACGTCGCTCGCGCGTGAGCGGCGGACACGCGCTCATCAACTAATATTCAGTTCGTGCCTGGCCGGCTGTTTGCTAGAGGTCCCGCACCGGACTCCCCCGTCCGGGACAACCTGGTTAAGGCCGCCGAGCGCACCATACCGCTTGGCGGCCTTGCTGTTTTTTGGGGATTGCAGCAATGTACGCGGCGTCCGCGGGCGTAGTTCAATGGTAGAACGGCAGCTTCCCAAGCTGCATACGAGGGTTCGATTCCCTTCGCCCGCTCCACGCCAGATCTCAGCCGGCCGGGCCCTTATCCGACCAAGCCAGCATCCGATCGCGCCAGCATGTCGCCGACGAGCGGCATGACCTTGGTGCCGTAGAGCTCGATGCTTTTCATCAGCCTGTCATGCGGCAGCGACCCTGCCGAATATTTGAGATGGAAGCGCTGGATCCCGAGCGCCTTCACCGTTGCGGCGATCTTGCGTGCGACGGTCTCCGGCGAGCCGACATAGAGCGAGCCATGGTCGGCCTCGCGCACGAACTCGTCGCGGTTCATCGGCGGCCAGCCGCGTTCCTTTCCGATGCGGTCGCGCATGGCTTTGTAATCGGGCCACAGTTCCTCGCGCGCCTGCTCGTCGGTCGCGGCGATATAACCCGGCGAATGCACGCCGATCGGTTTCACCGCCCGGCCGAACTGTCTGAACGCGCGGTGATACAGATCCACATAGGGCTGGAAGCGCTTCGGATCGCCGCCGATGATGGCAAGCATCAGCGGCAGATCGTAGTGCGCCGCGCGCACCACCGATTCCGGACTGCCACCGACGCCGATCCAGGTCTTGAGCGTGCCATGCTCGATCGGCG
The DNA here is from genome assembly GCA_963824305.1 of uncultured Alphaproteobacteria bacterium. Taxonomy (GTDB): domain Bacteria; phylum Pseudomonadota; class Alphaproteobacteria; order Rhizobiales; family Xanthobacteraceae; genus Bradyrhizobium. The sequence goes on along the minus strand of CAWGOW010000005.1, from coordinate 250,266 downwards.
GGTAGACCAGTTGGTCCTTCAACGGCGGGCGGAGACCGCCTTGCCAGGTCACAGGCTCTTGCTTCAGGAGCGCGACGAACAAATCGAGCTTCTCTTCGAACAGCGCTTCGTATTGCTTCATGTCGAAGCCAAACAGCGGGAATGATTCCGTGAACGAGCCGCGGCCCAGGATCACCTCGGCGCGCCCGTTCGAGGCCGCGTCGACGGCCGAAAACCGCTGGAAGACGCGAATCGGATCGTCCGAGCTCAGTACGGTGACGGCCGAGCCGAGCCGGATATTTTCGGTTCGCGCGGCGATTGCCGCCAGCACGACTTCAGGCGCGGAGATCGCGAAGTCGGCGCGGTGATGCTCGCCAAGTCCGATGAAGTCGATGCCGAGCTTGTCGGCGAGGACGGCTTCCTCGATGACGTTACGGATCACCTGAGCGTGCGGCAACAAGGCGCCATCGGCGCCGCGCGTCACATCGCCAAACGTATCCAATCCAAATTCGAGAGCTTTGGTCATCGGTTCAATCTCGCCGGGGAAATCTTATTCGGGGAGATAGTTACGAGCCCGTCGCGCGCCTAGAGCGGTCGGCGAAACGCTTGGTTTCCGTTTCGGAGGTAGTGTCCGCGGGAGGATTTCGAAGCGGGCTTATTTCGTGTTCAGCCCGCTCTCGCCGGCGATGTCGTGCGATAGCCGGCGCGACTTGAATTTCCAGCCCGTAGCCGTCTTCACCACCATGTCGTCATAGGTGCCGGCAACCGCGATCACGGGACCTCGCTCGCTGTCGCGCACCACCAGAAAGTTCGAGACCACGGTCGCGCTGTCGCCGGCGAGGTCGACGATGATGTTGGCCGTGAAATGCTTGCGGCGGTTGCCGGGCGCGGGTTCCGGTACGAGACCGCGCAAGAGGTTCTCGATCTCGGCCGGGCCCTTGGCCGTGCCGTTGCGCGAGATCCATTCGCCGTCGGCGGTAAACAGAGCGGCGAACTCGCTCAAAAGATAACCGTCGAGCAGGAAGCAATAGCGCGCCAGCAACTCGCGGATGGCGTCCTTTTCTTCGACACTGTTCATTGCGCGGCCTTGTAAACGAGTCCGGCTCCAGCGCCGTCTTCCTCCGGCGCGATCGGATTGCGCGTGAAAATAAGACAGACGCTGGCGCCGATCAGCAGCAAAATGCCCGCCACCAGGAAGGCGTAGTCGTAATTGCCGGTGCCGGAGACGACGTAGCCGGTCACGATCGGGGCGGCCACGCCGACGAGGTTGCCGCCGGTGACCAGAATGCCGTTAGCGCGGCCGATATTGGCTGGGTTGCGCAGGAGGTCGTTGAGCAGCGCGATGTTGAGGCCGACCGCGCTGCCGATCGAAGTGAGCGAGATCGAGAACACCGTGAGGATCAAAGCGGTGTCGGTGATCCAGGGCGTCAGCAGGATGCCCGAGGAGCACAGCATCATGGTCGCAACCAGCGTTCGCCGCCGTCCGCTTTCAACCGGCGCACCACGCAACAGCCGGTCGCTCAGCCAGCCGATCAGGATGGTGCCGGGCACGGCGACCGCATAAGGCACCGCGGTATAGAAGCCGCTCTTGAGGATGGTGAGGCCGCGCGTCGCCTGAAGATAAGTCGGCAGCCAGGTCAGGAATAGATAAACAGTATAGACCGCGCAGCCCTGGGTGACGAAGGTGCCCCAGATCGAGCGGCACTTCAGCAACGCCAGGACCGGCGCCGCTGTGCCCGGAATGGTGTCGCCGCCGCGTTCGGCCAGAATCTTGCGGCGCTCTTCCTCGCCGATGAAGGTCGCGGTCTCCGGCTGCCGGAAATAGACCAGCCACGCGACCAGCCAGATGAAGCCCAACACACCGGCGACGAAGAAGCCTGTGCGCCAGCCATAGCTTGAGACGACAAAGCCCATCAGGATCGAGCCGAGCGCAGGGCCGGCATAGCCGCCGCAGTTGAACACGGTCGTCGCAAGGCCCCGCTCGCCGGCCGGCATCCATTCGCGGATAGTGCGGGCGCCGGCCGGATAGGTCGACGCTTCGCCAAAACCCATCAAGAGGCGGGTGGAGAAGGCCGCGCTGAAATTCCAGCTCAGGCCGGTCAAGAGTGTCGCGACGGACCAGATCGCCATGCCGCCTGCGGTGGCAACGCGCGTGCCGGCGCGGTCGACAAAGATGCCCCAGGGAAGCACGAAGACCAGGTAGCTCCACAGGAAGGCCGAGAACAGGTAGCCGAGTTCGATGGTCGAGATGCCGAAATCCCTAACGATCTGCGGCGCCGATACCGACAGCACCACCCGGTCGACGTAATTGATCGTGCAGGCCGTAAAGATCAGCACGTAAATGAGGATTTGCCCCTTGCCCATCCCGGTTTCCCCCGTCGCCCTTTGCTCTTGTTATCGCGGACCCTAACCGGTTGGGCGGCCCTGTTCCAGCCTTTCACCGGCAACGTCAGATTGCCCGGGACGCCGGCGTGGTCGCCCGCCGATCCCGCCGATGTGAACATGGTCGCGTGTAACAATGCACCTTCTGCGGGCGAAATGGCTGACGAACTCACTGAAGGAGGATCGTCATGTTCTCGCGCCTTGTCCTTTTGCTCGGATTGATCGCCGGTCTCTCACCTGTCGTGGCCCATGCGGCCGAGCGGCCTGTCGTGGTCGAACTCTTCACCTCGCAGGGCTGCTCGTCCTGTCCTCCGGCCAACGCCTATTTGAATGAAATGGTCAAACAGCGGCGCGATGTGCTGGCGCTGGCCTTCCACGTCACCTATTGGGATCGCCTCGGCTGGAAGGACCCATTTTCAATGGAAGCCGCCACCGATCGGCAGGCTGTCTATGGCCGCCGCTTTGGCGACGGGTCCTACACGCCGGAGATTGTCGTCGACGGCGCGGCCGGCATGGTCGGCTCCGACCGCGGCGAAGTCGGCTCCGCCATCGAGAACGCCAGGCACAATGGACAAACGGCGGCTGCGGTCAGCGTCACCAGAAACGGCGATCAGCTGTCGATCGAAGTCGGCGCCGGCTCCGGTCAGGGGAGAATTTTGCTGATCGGGTTCGATCGCGAGCACAGCACCGCGATCGGCCGTGGCGAAAACTCGGGCCGCACCCTGATCGAGGCGAATGTGGTCCGCTCATTCCGCGCGGTCGGTCAATGGTCGGGCGCGGCGGTCCGGCTCAACGAGCGCTTTCCGCAAGGACAGGATGTTGCGGTCGTGCTCGAAGCCGCCGACGGCCGCATCATCGGCGCGGGCCGCTTGGCGACCGGCGGTTCGACGTGATCTGAAGCAGCTTTAGCGTGTGATGTTCTTCTTATCCCTCTCCACGCGTTCCGCGGGGGAGGGATAGAAGGCCGCAATAGAAATCACTTCGCCGCGGTCACCATGATCTCGACATTGAATTTCGGAGCGGCGAGCTGCACCTGGACGGTCGCACGCGCCGGCGTGTTACCCGGCGAGACCCAGGCGTCCCACACTGCGTTCATTTCGGGGAACGTCTTCATGTCGGTGATGTAGATCGTGGTGGTCAGGAGCTTCGATTTGTCGGTGCCTGCCTTCTTCAGGTGGCCGTCGATGATCGAGAGGATTTCCTGCGTCTGCTTGGTGACGCTCTCGCCGGCCGTCGTGTTGGCCACGATGCCCGCGAGGTAAACGGTGTCGCCGTGAACCACTACCTGGCTCATGCGCGGCCCGGCTTCGATACGTTGAATCGTCATTTTTTCTCTCCCGTGGATGGTGGTGCCACTAGTGGAGCGGATTTGACATTCGCTATCCATCTAGCCGCGAACTGTACGAAGCGAATATCAAATCCAAAGCTCCACTAGAACTATGGTTTGCTAGTGGTCCTTTGATTCTAACATTCGCCAAAGTGCCTGCTTAGAAGGTGAGCGAATGTTAGAATTGGACCACTAGCCTGCTTATGCGGGGTCCGCTACTGCCTTGTCGCGTAGATCAGGGTTCTGGTTTTCACAACACCGCCTTCGCCGCCGCTCGGCCGGCATTGCGGCCGGAAAACAGGCAGCCGCCGAGGAATGTCCCTTCGAGCGCGCGGTAGCCATGCATGCCGCCGCCGCCGAAACCGGCCGCTTCGCCGGCGGCATAAAGCCCCGGCATGATCTTGCCGTCCTGGCCGAACACGCGGGAATCGAGGTCGGTCTCGAAGCCACCGAGCGTCTTGCGGGTCAGGATGTTGAGCTTGACCGCGATCAGGGGGCCGTGCGCGGGATCGAGAATCCGGTGCAGGGCCGCGGTACGGATCAAGCGGTCGCCGATATAGCGGCGCGCATTGTGAATGTTGATGATCTGCGTGTCCTTGGCATAGGCATTGCCGATCTCGCGGTCGCGCGCCTCGATCTGCGCCTTGATATTGTCGAACTTCAGAAGGTCGTTACCGGCCAGTGCGTTCATGGCGCCGACGAGATCGGCGAGGTTGTCGCGCACAATGAAGTCGGCACCATGTTTCTTGAAGGCCTCGACCGGAGCAGGCGCGCCCTTGTTGGTGGCGCGGCGCGCGGTCATCAGCCAGCTTTTGCCGGTGAGATCGGGATTTTGCTCGGAGCCGGAGAGTGCGAATTCCTTCTTGATGATGCTCTGGGTCAACACGAACCACGAATAATCGTGGCCGGTCGACAAGATGTATTCCAATTGCCCGAGCGTGTCGGAGCCGGGGAAGAGCGGTGAGGGCAGCCGCTTGCCTGATGCGTCGAACCACATCGGCGACGGCCCCGGCAGGATGCGGATGCCGTGGCGCGGCCAGATCGGCGACCAGTTTCGGATGCCTTCGACATAATGCCACATGCGGTCGCGGTTGATCAGCCGCGCGCCGGCGGCTTCCGTAATCCCGATCATGCGACCGTCGACATGTTCAGGCACGCCGGAGATCATGTTGGCAGGCACGGGCCCCAACCGCGCCGGCCAGTTTTGTCGCACCAGATCGTGGTTGCCGCCGATGCCACCGGAAGCGACCACGACCGCCTGCGCGCGCATCGCAAATTCGCCGACAACTTTGCGCGAACTGCTCACGCCCCGCGCGACCGGATCGGCTTCGAGGATCGCGCCCCTGATTCCATCGACGGTGCCGTCCGTGACGGTCAGCGCATCGACGCGATGGCGGAATTTGAAGGTCAGCAGTCCTGATTTTTCCGCACTCCGGGCTTGCCGTTCGAATGGTTCGACGATGCCCGGGCCGGTGCCCCAGGTCACATGGAACCTCGGCACCGAATTGCCGTGGCCCATGGCGTCATAACCGCCGCGTTCGGCCCAGCCGACCACCGGAAATATACGGTGACCCATCGCCCGCAGCCAGCTTCGTTTCTCGCCGGCGGCGAAAGCGAGATAGGCCTCGGCCCAGCGCCGCGGCCAAAGATCTTCGTCGCGGTCGAAGCCTGCCGTACCCATCCAGTCCTGGTAAGCGAGGTCATGACTGTCCTTGATCCCGAGCCGGCGCTGCTCGGGCGAATCGACCAGAAACAGCCCCCCGAACGACCAGAATGCCTGGCCGCCAAGGCTTTGTTCGCCCTCCTGATCGACTACCGTAACGCGGCGTCCGGCCGCCGCGAGCTCGGTCGCGGCCACAAGTCCGGCGAGGCCGGCGCCGACCACGATGACGTCAACTTCTTCTGCCATCGCGTTTCCCCAGCTGCGGGATCGGTAGCCCGCCTTGAGGTGAGTGAAGCCCGCACAAATCCGGGTGGTCAACGGGAAATCGGCCGTTGGCCCAGTGTCCCGCTTGACGCCGAAGGTCCTGTTTCAGTTCGGGATAGGGCCGGGGCGGGTGCAGCGCGCCAGCAACACTCGAAGTGAATTTAATTTGAACCGGGCCGGACATCTGGACAAAATAGCCAACTGGCAACACGCTGACGACACGCATCACAGACCACCGGGCCTCAAGTCCGGCAGGGACGAACTGGGGCCGGATGATGAAATTCATGGTGGGGCTGCTCGCGGCGGTTGTCTTGCTAGCGAGCGCGGGGGCAAGTCATGCTGTGGTGCGTATCGGCGAAGATCGCGGCGGCCGGATCGGCACCTACGTGGACAAGTATCAGGAAGTGCGTACCTCCGGCGAGATGGTGATCATCGACGGTCTCTGCGCATCGGCCTGCACCATCGTTCTTGGGGCCATTCCCCACGACAAGATCTGCGTCACCTCGCATGCAGCGCTTGGCTTCCACGCCGCCTGGGACATGGACGATGACGGACATGCCATCACCAATCCCGAAGCCACCCACATGCTCTATGCGATGTATCCCTCGCAGGTGAAAAAGTGGATCAACCAGCGCGGCGGGTTGACCGCGCGGATGATCTATCTGCGAGGCAAGGAACTGACGAGCATGTACCACTCGTGCTTCCTCGACGCCCGGGCGCAGGCACCGCACTAGCCCCGTTATTCCCCAGTTAAGATCAGCATGACGTGATTTCAGGCCCGTTTCGGGTGCTTGCCGGGGCCGCTGGCAGGCTCTATCTGAACAGGAGAGGCTTGGGCGGCAGTCAGCCGCCCGCAGGCCTTTCAGGCAGATAGGCCAGGCACCAGCACCAAATGGCGCATGTTTCCACACCGCAGGCTTTACAGCGGACTTCCGGGCCCGCGCGGTTGGCGCGCGCGGTAGTGGTGGGAGGCGCGGTGCTCGGCGTCGTGCTTGTGCTCGCCGCAGCCGTTCTGTGGCTGCATTACGGAAGCACGGTCTTCTTCGAGATGATCGCTTCCGGCTTCGCCGCTTGTTTCTAACTCTGGGATTTTAGCCATGGACCGGACCGCTCGCCCGCTGGTCGTCATTGGAGCGTTCTCGGCAAGTCTCGTCGTCGGGCTTGTCTTGATGCTGTGGGTGATGGGTGGACTGCGCCACGTTACGGCCCCGGCCGCGATCGGCGGCCCCTTCCAACTCACCGACCAGACCGGTCAGACCGTGACTGAAAAATCCATGCAGGGCCGCCCCTCCCTGATTTTCTTCGGCTTCACCCACTGTCCGGACGTTTGCCCAACCACGCTGTTTGAGATTTCCCAGGTGCTGAAGGCGATGGGCAAGGACGCCGAGGGCGTCAACGCCTATTACATTTCGGTCGATCCCGAGCGGGACACCCAGGCTGCGATGAAGGAATATCTGTCGAGCTTCGATCCGCGCCTGAAAGGCCTCACCGGCAACGCGGAGGAAATCGCCAAAGTGCTGTCGGAATACCGCGTCTATGCCAAGAAGGTTCCGTTGAAGGACGGCGACTACACGATGGACCACACCGCGCTGGTCTACCTGATGGACCGCGACGGCAAGTTCGTTTCCCCGTTCAATATCAACCGCAAGCCCGAGGACGCCGCTTCGGACCTGAAGCGCTATCTGTAAGGGTCGACTCCCTCGCGGGCGCACCCCAAACCCGGTTCGCATTGTGAGCCGGATGGGTCTATAAGGCCTCCGATTTCCTGGAAATCGGCGAGCGATGCACCTTAGCAAGACCCGTTCTGTTAGACCAACGCCATACCGCGCGATGCGGGCAGCATCGGCCCTTCGGTTGGCTTTGGCTGGGGCGCTGATGCTTTCGGCGGGCTTCGCCCAAGCCCAAAATCAAGCACAAAGCCAGGGTCAGAATACGAAGCCGTCGGCGCCCGCGCCCGCTCAAGTGAGCCCAACTCAGGCTACGCCAGGCCAGGTCTCGCCAACTCCGGCTCCAAACGCCGCAAGGCCCGCCGCCGAAGCCGGTCCCCAGGCGGTGCCCGGCTTCTGGGACCCGCGGCGGCGGCCGGAGCGGCCGGACCTGTCGCGCCTCACCGTGATCCGGTTCTTGACCGAGACCGATTACCCGCCCTTCAATTTTACCGGCCCCGACGGCAACCCCGCGGGCTTCAACGTCGATCTGGCGCGCATGATCTGCGACGAGATCAAGGTCACCTGCACCGTCCAGATGCGGCGGTTTGAGACACTGCTCGACGCGATTTCCTCCAACCGGGGCGATGCCATCATCGCCTCGCTCGCGGTGACGCCGCAGTTGCGCGCGCGGCTTGATTTCACCGATCCCTACTACCGCGTTCCGGCGCGCTTCGTGTCGCGGAAGGATTCGGTGATGCGGGAGATAAAGCCGGAATTTCTCGAGGGCCGGAAAGTCGGTGCGGTCGCCGGCACCTCGCACGAGGCCTACCTCAAGGCCATGTTCACCGACGCCGAACTGCACAGTTATCCGAATGACGAGGCGTTGCGCGTGGGCTTGAGGCGCGGCGAGATCGATTTCATTTTTGGCGACGGGGTCGCGCTGGCGTTCTGGATTAACGGCACGGATTCGGGCGACTGCTGTGCGTTCTCCGGTGGGCCTTTCGTCGAAAGCCGCTATTTCGGTGAAGGCATTGGCATTGGGGTGCGCAAGGGCAATGACCTGTTACGGCAGGCACTGAACTGGGCGCTGTTCCGGCTTTGGGAAAAGGGCCGTTACACCGATCTGTGGCTGCGCTATTTTTCGGTCAGCCCGTTTTGAGGCGCGGTCCATAATTCGACGTCGTCCCCGCGAATGCGGGGACCCATAACCACAGGCGTTCGCTGTTGCGCAGGCTGATGCTCCAGCCAGCCAAATCGTTCCAGCGGTGGTTGTGGCTCCCGGCTCAGCGCTCACTTCGTCACCAGGCCGGGACGACGCAATATTGGCGGCCGTTTTGCATTTTTGCGCGAAATCGCTAGTTTCCGCGGCCTTGGAGACCCCTGATGTCCGTGATCGAACTTTCAGCCAACCCGAGCGACCTGCGGGCGCTCGCCGAACAATCCAACGCCTGGCCGTTCGAGCAGGCGAAGGCGATCGTGGCGCGGCTGAAGAAAAAGCCGAAAGACGAAGTGCTGTTCGAGACCGGCTATGGCCCGTCGGGCCTGCCGCACATCGGCACCTTCGGTGAGGTCGCGCGCACCACCATGGTGCGTCACGCGTTTCGCGTGCTGACCGAGGACAAGATCAAGACCCGGCTGCTGGCGTTCTCCGACGACATGGACGGCCTGCGCAAGGTGCCGGACAACGTGCCGAACAAGGAACTGCTCGAACAATATCTCGGCAAGCCGTTGACGAAAGTGCCGGACCCCTTCGGCACGCATCCGAGCTTCGGAGCGCACAACAATGCGCGGCTGCGGTCGTTCCTCGATACCTTCGGCTTCGACTACGAGTTCGCAAGCTCGACCGACTACTACACCTCGGGCCGTTTCGACGCGACGCTTCTCAAGATGCTGGAGCGGATCGAGAAGGTGATGGCGATCATGCTGCCGTCTCTGCGCGAGGAGCGCGCGGCGAGCTATTCGCCGTTCCTGCCGATCTGCCCACGCACCGGCATGGTGCTTTACGTGCCGATCACGGCCCACGACGTCAAAGCCGGCACGGTCTCTTACGACGATCCCGAGACAAAAGAACGCGTCACGCTCCCGGTCACAGGCGGGCATTGCAAATTGCAATGGAAGCCGGATTGGGCGATGCGCTGGGCCGCGCTTGGGGTCGATTACGAAATGGCCGGCAAGGACCTGATCGATTCGGTCAAGCTCTCAGGCAAAATCTGCGCGGCGCTCGACGGCACGCCGCCGGAAGGCTTCAACTACGAACTGTTCCTCGATGAACAGGGCCAGAAGATTTCGAAGTCCAAGGGCAATGGCCTGACCATCGACGAATGGCTGCGTTATGCGTCGCCGGAATTGCTCTCGTTGTTCATGTATCGCGAGCCGAAGGCGGCCAAGCGGCTCTACTTCGACGTCATCCCGCGCAACGTCGACGACTATCAACAATTCCTCGAAGGCTTTCCGCGGCAGGATGGACGGCAGCAACTCGGCAATCCGGTCTGGCATATCCATGAAGGGCATCCGCCGAAGGCCGATATGCCGGTCACGTTCCAGTTGTTGCTGACGCTGGTGTCGTCATCGAACGCGGAGAACGCCTCGACGCTGTGGGGCTTCATCGGGCGCTATCGGCCCGGCGTCACGCCGCAAACGCACCCCAAACTCGATGCGATGGTCGGCTACGCCATCAACTACTATCGCGACTTTGTGGCGCCGACCAAAAAATTCCGCGAGCCGACGGAAGGCGAACGCGCCGCGTTGCAGGATCTGCGCGATGCGCTCGCGAACCTGCGTGCCGATTCGACGGCGGAAGATATCCAGAACGTCGTCTACGAGATCGGCCGCCGCGAGCCGTTCCTCGACGCGATAAAGAAGGGTAAGGACGGCCGGCCGGGCGTGTCGCTCGACTGGTTCAACATGCTCTATCAGGTGCTGCTCGGTCAGGAAAAAGGCCCGCGCTTCGGCTCTTTCGTCGCGGTCTATGGCCTTGCCAACGCGGTCGCGATGATCGACGGCGCGCTGGCGCGAAGCGCGTAGGCTATGTCGTCCCTGCGAACGAGGGACGACATAGAATATGGCGATCCGCACCCTCATCATAAAATTGCAGGGCAGGTCTTCTTCCTTGATGGATGGCCGGGCCTTCGCCTCGCCGAAGGGGCCTCAGTTTATTACGGTTTTTACGGCTTCGGCCCCGCAGGCGGGTCAAACCCGCCCATGACGCGTGTACAAAATCGCGCTAGGTTTGCCGCCAACAACCAATATCGATCAGGGAGACACTTATGCAGTTCAGGGTTTCGCCGGAGACCGTTTCGGATACCAGCGCCGAGCAATGGCAGGCGCGGGTCGATCTCGCCGCCGCGCATCGGCTGGCCTACATGCACGGTTTCAACGAAGGGATCTTCAATCACCTGACCTTCGTGGTGCCGGGCCGAGACGATCGTTATTATCAAATCCCGTTCGGCACGCACTGGTCGGAAGTCACGGCGTCCTGCTTCATGGAAGTCGGCATCGACGACGGCGAAGTGAAGCGCGGTGAGGGCGACGTCGAGCGCTCCTGCTACTGCATCCATGCGCCGATCCACAAGACACTGCCGCAAGCCAAAGCTGTGTTTCACACCCACATGCCCTATGCGAGCGCGCTGACGCGGTTGGAAGACCCGCGCATCAAGGAAATCGGCCAGACCGAAGTCGGCATGTCCGGCAAGATCGCCTATGACGACGAATATACCGGGCCCGCCTTCGATCCGGCCGAGGGTGCGCGACTGGCACGCGTCATCGGCGACAAGACCATCTTGTTCATGGCCAATCACGGCATCTCAACGGTGGGCGAAACCATCGCGGCTGCCTATGACAAGCTTTATTACATCGAACGCGCCGCCCAGGTTCAGATCTACGCGATGTGGACCGGGCAGCCATTGAAGAAGCTGCCGGAACCTGTGGTGGAAAAGACCCAGCAGGAGATGCGTGGCAATTCGTTCTACCTCGGGCTTTCCCCGGCCGAGCGGCACTTCGCGGCGCTCAAGCGCATCCTCGACCGCAAGGAACCGGACTACGCCGCTTAACCCTGTGGACGGCAGGCTTGCCATTTGACGCAGCCCCTGCGAAAGCAGGGAAATAACGGCGTCTGCCATTTGAACAGGTGCGCCGCGCCGATGTGGGCGCGGTCAGGGGATAAAAAACCTTCGTGCGCATGATCTACAAGATCTGCCCGGCTTCGGCCTGGCGCGAAGCGGAACGGCAAGGGGTGTTCCGGGGCAGCCCTGTCGATGTCAGCGACGGCTACATTCATTTTTCCACCGCGTCGCAGGTCGGAGAGACCGCGCGAAAGCATTTCGCCGGTCAGACCGGTCTGTTCCTGGTCGCAATCGACGCCGACGTGCTGGGCGATGCGCTGCGATGGGAGCCCTCCCGCAACGACGAACTGTTCCCGCATCTCTATGGCGAGCTCGATCTCGGCGCGGTCACGGCAGTCCATTCCATGCGCGCGCGTTCCGACGGCTTTCACGACATCCCGGAACTCGAACCGTGATCCGCGCCTTTGATGCCGTGTCGCTGCCGCTGTTGCGCTGGCTCGATCCGGAGGATGCGCACCGGCTTGCCGTGCAGGGCTTGAAGTTGTTGCCACCGGCGCGGCCGCGGGACGATGACTCAAAGCTGGCGGTGCGCGCGTTCGGCCTGAATTTTTCCAATCCGATCGGCATGGCAGCGGGGTTCGACAAGCACGGCGAGGTCACGGACGCCGTGTTGCGTCTCGGCTTCGGTTTCGTCGAAGTCGGTACGGTGACGCCGAAGCCGCAATCGGGTAACCCGCGGCCGCGTCTGTTCCGGCTGGAACGCGACGAAGCCGTGATCAACCGCTTCGGCTTCAACAGCGAAGGCGCGGACACCGTGTTGCGGCGGCTTGCGGCGCGAGCCCATCTCGGCGGCATCGTCGGCATCAATGTCGGCGCCAACAAGGACTCTCCCGATCGCGCCGCCGACTATGTCAGCCTGATCGAAACCTTTGCGCCGGTCGCAAGCTATTTCACGGTGAACGTCTCCTCGCCCAATACGCCGGGCCTGCGCAGCTTGCAGCAGGCGAGCGCGCTCGATGATCTGCTGGCGCGGGTGATCGATGCGCGAGAACGCGTGCGCAAGAATGCCGGCGATTTGCCGGTGCTTTTGAAAATCGCGCCCGACCTCAGTCTTGCCGAACTCGACGACGTGGTTCACATCGCGCGCTCGCGCCGCGCCGATGGCATGATCGTGACCAATACGACGGTCGGTCGGCCCTCGACCTTGCGCGAGCAAAACCGCTCCAGGGAGGCGGGCGGATTGTCCGGCCGTCCGCTGTTTCGGCTGTCGACGCGGATGGTGGCGGAGACTTATGTGCGGGCGGAGGGCGCGTTTCCGCTTGTAGGCGCCGGCGGCATCGATTCCGGCGGCGGCGCGCTGACCAAGATCCGCGCGGGCGCAAGCCTGATCCAGCTCTATTCAGCGCTGATCTACAAAGGGCTCGGTCTTGTCGACGAGATCAAGAAAGACCTGTCGTCGACCTTGCTGCGCACCGGGCGGGATCAGCTCTCGGAAATCGTCGGCGCGGATGCGGCCACGATCACGGCCGAGGACTGGCCGGTCAGCTAGTTGACGGCGATGGGGTCGCTGCCCAGGTCTTTGCCGAATGAGACGCGCAGATTGGCGGGATAGCGCAATGCTTGTAACCCGCCGCGCGCTGCATAATGCACAAGCAACGCGATCCAGAGCCCGGTGTTGCCGAGGCCGCGCAGTGCGAACCATGCCGTGAGGAAGCAAAGCAGCGACAGGATCATCAGGTTGCGCATCTCGCGCGCCCAGGTCGCACCGATGAAGATGCCGTCATAGCCGAAGGCGAAGACCGCAAGCAGCGGCGAGGCCACGACGAACCACAGATAATCCTGCGCGGTTCGTTGCACGTCGCCGTTCGCGGTCATGGTGTGGATCAGCCACGGCCCGAACAGCGCAAAGACGATCGCGACCGCGATGGCAAAACCAAATCCCCACGACAGCACCAGCCGCACGGCATCGGAAAAGCCGGTGCGGTCGCGCGCACCGTAGGCCTGCCCGCAAAGTTGCTGGGCGGCGTTGGCGAGGCCATCGAGGAAAAACGCGCTGATCAGGAGGAAATTGTTCAATACGGCATTGGCGGCAAGGGTCACGTCGCCGGCGCGTGCGCCTTGCGCGGTAAAGAACAGGAACGTCGCAATCAGGGCAGCCGTGCGGATCATGATGTCGCGATTGACCGACAGCATGCGCCACAGCTTCTCGCGGTCGAGCAGCACGGCGCGCGGCACATCGAGCGGCCGATGGGTGATGGTTCGCGCGACCACGACGCCGAGCACGAGCCCGATTGTCTCCGCCACGACGGCCGCAATCGCGGCGCCTTCGATTCCCGCGTTCATCCCGGTCACCAGCGCAACGGTTGCGGCCATGTTGATGACGTTGACGACGATCTGAATTGCGAGCGCGAGCCCGGCGCGCGCCTGCCCGATCAGCCAGCCGAGCACGACAAAATTGGCAAGCACGATCGGCGCCGACCAGATGCGGATCGCAAAATAAGCCCGCGCGGCGCGGGTGACGCCTTCGCTGCCGCCCATCGCATCCAACAGGACCACGCCGAGCGGAATCTGAAGGACGATCAGCCCCGACCCGATCACGCCGGCGATGGCGAGCCCCCGCACCAGCAGCGCACGGATTTCCTCCGTCTCGCCGGCGCCGAGCGCCTGGGCCGTGAAGGCGACGGTGCCGGTGCGCAGAAACGAAAACAGCCAGAACAGGCAGTCGAAAACCACCGACGTGATCGCCACACCGCCGAGCAACGTCGCGTCGCCAAGCTGTCCGATCGCGATCGTCGAGACGACGCCGATCAGCGGCGTCGTGAGGTTCGCAACCATCGCAGGTCCCGCAATGGCGAAGACCCGCGCGCTGGTTACTTTAGAAGTCACGGAAATTTGGTCCGCGGGTTAGCGCTGGCGCGGGGCGCCGAACAGCCGCATCAGAAGCCAGATCGGAATGACGATCACCGCGCCGAGCAGGAAGTAGCGCCAGAGCCAGTTGACCGCGTCGAAGCCGAGATCCCAGATGCGCCGGAACAACAGCTCGATGCTGCGCAGGATATTCCAGGGATCGAAGCCGACTGCCGCGAGCACGACCCCGACCAGAACCGAGAGCAGAATCAGCCGGAAGATCACGGCTAACGGCGAGCCACCCAGAAAACGGTACATCGCGTCGTTATTCGCCGGCAATTCTCTGGTATCGTTCGGTATCGGCATTGTTCGTCTCCGCAGGTAACGTGTCTATTTTAGAGCATGAGGGACCAGGGTGGGAACCAGTTTTCTCACCCTTTTCGATGACGGCTTGTTAATGCGCTGCATCTTCGGTGGCTTCCGAGGGCGTAACGCCTTTCAGTAGCCGCTCCAGTGTTTCCAGTCGGTCGGCTTCGCGCGGCGACTTGTCCCAGCGTAACCGGTTGATGCGCGGAAATCGCATCGCCACGCCGGACTTGTGCCGCGTCGAACGTTGCAGGCCTTCGAATGCGACCTCCAATACCAAGCCCTGATCCGGCTCGTGCACCACCTGCCTGACGGGGCCGAATTTCTCGGTGGTGTTGCGGCGGACGAAGCGATCGATTTGCAATAGTTCTTCGTCGGTAAAGCCGAAATAGGCCTTGCCGACCGGGACCAGTTGCGCGTCGTCCTGCGTACCGGTCCAGACGCCGAAGGTATAATCGGAATAGTAGGATGAGCGTTTGCCGTGGCCGCGCTGCGCATACATCAGCACGGCATCGATGATGTGCGGGTCGCGCTTCCACTTCCACCATTGGCCCTTGGGGCGTCCCGGCAGGTAAAGCGCGTCGCGGCGCTTGAGCATCACCCCTTCGACGGCTTCGGCGTCTTCACCGGCGCCGGCGGATGCGGGATCGCGGCGCGCTGCGGCGAGCGTCTCCCAGCTGTCGAAGGCAATCGTGGGTGATAGGTCGATCCGGGGATCGCCGAGTTTTTCGACGAACGCCGCCAGCCGTTCACGGCGCTCGACAAACGTCAGTTCGCGCAAGTCCGTCTCATCGTCGCCGAGCAGGTCGTAGGCGCGCAAGTGAACCGGATATTCCTTGATCAGCTTTGGCGAGACGGCTTTGCGGTTGAGGCGCTGTTGCAGCACGTTGAAACTCTGCACGCGTCCCTCGCGCACCACCAGGAGTTCCCCATCGATCGCGCCGGACTGGCGCAACGAAGGCACGAGGTCGGGGAAACTTCCGGTGATGTCCTCGCCGCTGCGCGAATAAAGCCGGGTCGTAAGGGCGCCTTCCGGGTCGCGGCCGCTCACCGCCTGCACGCGAATGCCGTCCCACTTCCATTCGGCGATGAAGTCGGCAGGATCAAGGCTGGCAAAGTCCGTGTCCTCGATGGCGTGGGCCAGCATGACGGGGCGGAACGGCGCCGGATCGAGGTTGATCGGCTTCTCGCCGCGTCCTTCCAGCCATGCGAACAGATCGAGATAGGGCGGGGTCAGGCCGGGCCAGATCAGCTCGACATCGTGCGCGTCCTTGTCTCCGAGCGCGGCGGCCGCCGTCTTGGCGAGACGCGCCGAGACGCCGATCCGCATTGCGCCGGTCACGAGTTTCAAAAGAGCCCAGCGGCCGGTTTCATCGAGATCGTCGAGCCAGCGCGAAAGCTGCTTCGGCATTTCCGTCTTGCCGAGCGTGCGCAACGTAGTCACGACTTCCGTCAGCGTTGGCGGCGGCGGGTTGTTGTGAAGCCGGTCGTCGGATTTTTTCGGCCACATCAGCGCCACGGTCTCCGAGAGGTCGCCGACGTAGTCGTAGGACAACGCAAACAGGGCAGGGTCGGTGCGCTCCGTGATCAGATCGCGGATCAGGCCGGGCTTGGCGTGCTTGAACGAGAGTGCGCCGGTCAGCGCCGCGAGCGCAAACCCGCGATCGGGATCCTCGACGTTGCGAAAATAATTCGTGATCAGCCGCAGCTTGTTGTTGCGGCCGGGCTCATAGGCGAGGCGGTCGAGCAGTTCGGCGAAGCGGTTCATGCCTCGCCACCCTCGACGTCACCTTCACCGCTATCTTCATCGCCGTAGCCGACCAGATCGAGCGGACGCGCGGCCAAACCTTGCGTCTTGCACCAATGCACCAGCGCATCTTCCTGACCGTGCGTGACCCAGATTTCACCGGCGCCTGTCGCGCGGATGGTTCCGGTCAGGCCGTCCCAGTCGGCATGATCGGAAATCACCAGCGGCAATTCGACGCCGCCCTGGCGGGCGCGGGCCCGCACGCGCATCCAGCCCGACGCAAAGGCGGTGACGGGATCGGGAAATCGCCGCGTCCACACATCGGAAGTGGCCGACGGCGGTGCCAGCGTGATGGTGCCGGCAAGATCGGCCTTCTTCACGCCTTTGGCCGGGCGCAGCTCGCCGAGCTCGATGCCGCGGCTTTGATAATAACGTGTGATCTTTTCCATCGCGCCATGCAGATAGATCGGCGCGTCGTAGCCGGCGGCGCGCAACAGCGCGATCACGCGCTGGGCCTTGCCGAGCGAATAGGCGCCGACCAGATGGGCGCGTTCCGGAAACAGCTTTACGGAGGAAAGCAGTTTCTGGATCTGATCTGCTGCATCGCCATGGCGGAACACCGGCAAGCCAAATGTCGCCTCGGTGATGAAGACGTCGCAGGGCACGACCTCGAACGGCGCGCAGGTCGGATCGGGCGCGTCCTTATAGTCGCCGGAGGCGACGATTCGGGTGCCATCACAGCTCACCGCGATCTGGGCCGAGCCCAGAACGTGCCCGGCCGGATGGAACTTGATGTTGACGTCGCCGAGCCGTAACTCTTCGCCATAACTGATAGCTTGGGTCGAGCGGGCAAAATTGTCGCCATAGCGCAGCCGCATCATGTCCAGTGTCTCTTGCGTGGCGAGTACCGCGCCATGGCCGGGCCGTGCGTGGTCGGAATGGCCGTGCGTGATCACGGCACGCTCGACCGGCCGCACGGGATCGATGTGGAAGCCGCCCGGCTTGCAGCACAGGCCGGCGGGTTGCGGCGTCAGGATGTCTTGCGGGCGCATGTCGGTTATATAGTGCGGCCGGACGCGATTTTTACCTCTCCCGCCAGGGAGAAGTGAACCCAACGAGCAGAGTAGAAACTGATGCCCGCGCGCTTGTTCTTCTCCTCCGGCGATCTGATTGCCGACCGCCGGTACGAATTTGCGCGCGACCTGCAGCTCAAGGGCGATCTCCCTGCGGCCGCGGATCTGCTGGAGCAGGCCATCGAACTCGCGCCCGGCTTTGTCTCGGCCTGGTTCACGCTTGGCGAAATTCGGCAGGAACTCGGCGAGCGCGACGCGGCGATTACGGCGTTCCGGAAGGCGCGCGAGGCCGATGCCAGCGACCCGCATGGCGCCGGCCTGCGGTTGATGCGGCTTGGTGCGGAGGAATTGTCATCGATGCCGCCGGCCTATGTGCGGACGTTGTTCGATCAATACGCGCCGCGGTTCGAGCGTGCGCTGATCGACGATCTCGGCTACCGCGGGCCGTCGCTGCTGTTCAAGGCGGTGCTGGCGGCGCGACACGCGGTGCGAAAGCCCGCTTTCTTCAAACGCGCGATTGATCTCGGCTGCGGCACGGGGCTGGCGGCGTCAGCCTTCGCCAAGGAGGTCGATCATTTTACCGGCATCGATCTCTCGCCGGGCATGATCGAGAAAGCGAAAATGACCGGGCTATATTCCGAACTCGAAGTCAACGACATGCTGGAGGGCTTGCGAACGCGGCCGGACGCGTGCGCCGACCTCGTCCTTGCCGCGGATGCCATGGTCTATGTGACCGATCTCGTCCCCGTGCTGACGGAAATCCGCCGCGTGCTTGCAACCGGCGGTCTTCTGGCGTTCACGCTGGAGCGCAATTCCGCTGACGGTGTCGCCCTCGGCGCGGGCTTGCGGTATGCGCACAGTCCGCAATATGTCCGCGCCTCGCTCGCGGCGGCGGGACTGGTGCTGTCGCAGCTAGAGGAGCAGTCGTTTCGCAACGAGAGCAATGTTCCGGTGCCCGGTCTCGTGGTGGTTGCGGGCTAGTGCCGCCTATTTTGAAGTTCCTGCACCCACAAGCGGCGAATTCGATCCAGGAACTTCAAATAGAAAGCGGCACCAGAAATAAAATAGTTTGCTAGTGCCCAAGACTTTCCGAAGTTCGTGAAAGGTGGGTGCTGAGGTACAGCACGAACTTCGGAAAGTGGGCACTAGGATCGTGACGCCAGCTCAACCAGATCTCTTTACGCAAGCGCTGCTGCCTGAAAATTTTCTGCGCTGGTTTGCTTCGCGCGCCTGGACGCCGCGGGAACATCAATTGGCGTTGCTTGCGAAGGCGCACGAAGACCGCTCCGCGCTTTTGATCGCACCGACCGGCGCCGGCAAAACGCTTGCGGGATTTCTGCCGACGCTGGTCGAACTGAGCGGGCTAGACGAGAGGCGCCGCTCTTCTCCCCTCCCTCCGCGAAGCGGCGGGGAGAACCTGGACATCGACGCGCAATCACAGTGGAGCACTTTCGCCTCCACCGGACGCAGCGTGGCGCGCAGCCGCGGCCTGCACACACTCTATATCTCGCCGCTGAAGGCACTTGCGGTCGACATCGCGCGCAATCTGGAAGCACCGATCGCCGAGATGGGCCTGCCGATCAAGGTCGAAACCCGCACCGGCGATACCCCGGTTTCGCGGCGGCAGCGGCAGCGGCGCTATCCGCCGGACATATTGCTCACCACGCCCGAACAGCTCGCGCTGTTGTTATCGTCAGACGATGCGCCGTTTCTGTTTTCGTCGCTCCGGCGCATCGTGCTCGATGAACTGCATGCGCTCGTGACCTCCAAGCGCGGCGACCTGTTGTCGCTCGGGCTCGCGCGGCTGTGGCGTCTGGCGCCGCAAATCCGCGGCATCGGATTGTCGGCGACAGTCGCGGAACCGGAGCAATTGTCGCGCTTCCTGGTACCGCAACGCGACGGCGAGCCCCGATCGGCCGATGTCGTGGTTGCGGGCGGCGCGGCTGCGCCTGAAGTCGAGATGCTGGATACGCGCGAGCGGTTGCCCTGGGCCGGGCACTCCGCGCGCCATGCACTCGGCGAAATCTACGATCTGATCAAGCGCAACAAGACTACGCTCGTCTTCGTCAACACCCGCAGTCAGGCCGAAATGCTGTTCCAGGACCTGTGGCGGATGAACGATGACGGGCTTGCGATCGCGCTGCATCACGGCTCGCTCGACGTGGCGCAGCGCCGCAAGGTCGAAGACGCCATGGCGGCAGGGAAATTGCGCGGCGTGGTCTGTACGTCGTCGCTCGATCTCGGCGTCGATTGGGGCGATGTCGATCTCGTCATCAATGTCGGCGCGCCCAAAGGCGCCTCGCGGCTGATGCAGCGGATCGGGCGCGCCAATCACCGCCTCGACGAGGCCTCGCGCGCGGTGCTGGTGCCGGCCAATCGTTTCGAGGTGTTGGAATGCCGCGTCGCGATCGATGCGGTCCGGGAAAACGCGCAGGACACGCCGCCGCTCCGAACCGGCGGGCTCGACGTGCTGGCGCAGCATGTGCTCGGATGTGCCTGCGGCGAGCCGTTTCTGTCCGAGCAGCTCTATGGCGAGGTGCGCACCGCCGCGCCCTATGCCGATTTGAGTCGCGTTGACTTCGACGACGTGGTCGATTTCGTCGCCACCGGCGGCTATGCGCTGAAAACCTATGAGCGCTTTGCGCGCATCAAGCAGGACAAAAATGGCCGCTGGCGCGTCGCCAATCCGAAAGTGCGGCAGAGCTATCGCCTCAACGTCGGTACCATCGTCGAGGAGTCGATGCTGAAGGTGCGGCTGGTTCGTTCGCGCGCGGGCGGCGCCGGCTCGACCGGCGCGATTGCGCGCGGCGGCCGCATGCTCGGCGAGATCGAGGAATATTTCATCGAGGGGCTTTCGCTCGGCGATACCTTCGTGTTCGGCGGCGAAGTGGTGCGCTACGAACATCTCGCCGAAGACCAGGTCTATGTCTCGCGCGCCAACGATGCCGATCCGAAAGTGCCGTCTTACATGGGCGGCAAGTTTCCGCTCTCGACCTATCTCGCCGAGCGCGTGCGCAAACTCCTCGCCGACAAGCGGGCGTGGAAAAGCTTGCCCGAACAGGTGCGCGACTGGCTATCGCTCCAGGCGCATTTCTCGCGCGTGCCGGACGCGCGCGAACTGGTGGTCGAGACATTTCCCCGCGGCAACAAGCATTATCTGGTCTGTTATCCCTTTGAGGGGCGTCTGGCGCACCAGACGCTCGGCATGTTGTTGACGCGGCGGCTGGAGCGTGCCCGCGCGCGGCCGCTCGGCTTTGTCGCCAACGAATATGCACTCGCCATCTGGGGGCTCGGCGATGCTTCGATGATGATCCGGCAAGGCCGGCTCGACCTGAACGCGCTGTTCGATCCGGATATGCTGGGCGACGATCTCGAAGCGTGGCTGGCCGAATCCGCGCTGATGAAGCGTACCTTCCGCACCTGTGCGCTGATCTCGGGGCTGATCGCGCGGCGCTTCACCGATGAGGAGAAAACGCGCCGGCAGGTGTTGTTTTCGACCGACCTGATTTACGACGTGCTGCACAAGCATCAGGCAGACCATGTGCTGTTGCGCGCCGCGCGTGCCGATGCCGCAACCGGTCTGCTCGATCTTCGCCGGTTGAGTGATATGCTGACGCGAATCAGGGGGCGAATCGTCCACAGGGAACTCGAACGTGTTTCGCCACTGGCAGTACCGGTGATGCTGGAAATCGGCCGCGAAGCAGTTTATGGCGAGGCGTCCGACGAACTCTTGGCGGAAGCCGCCGAGGAATTGGTCAAAGAGGCGACGGGATAGGAATATCGCTACGACTCTCTACTCGTGTCCCCCTTGCGGGGGGAGGATTGGGGAGGGGGGATTTGGGGAGCAACGGCGTTGACGGTCTCTTTCAATTTTTCTTCCGCTCCCAACATCGAGAGCGAGCTTTGCTCGCCTCGGACCCCGCAAGGGGGAGGGGAGCAACAGTCCGTTTGTCTGGACATCGCCGGTGTGACCATGTCCGCCGACCTCTCCGGTGCGTTGTTCTGGAGAGAACAAAGCCTGCTGGTCGTGTCCGACCTGCACCTCGAAAAAGGCTCGAGCTTTGCCGCGCGCGGTGTCCTGCTGCCGCCTTATGACACCGTGGCGACCCTCAGCCGGCTGTCGTCCGCGATCGCGCGCCACAACCCCAAGACCGTCATCGCATTGGGCGACAGTTTTCACGATCGCACCGCCCACGAGCGTCTGTCAGCGCCGGATCGCGAAGCGATCGCTGCCTTGCAGGCGCGGCGCGACTGGATCTGGATTTCCGGCAATCACGATCCGGCATTGCCGTCCGATCTCGGCGGCATCGTCGCGAGCGAGGTCGCGATCGGTCCAATCGTGTTCCGCCATGAACCGACCGGCGGGTTTGGTGAGGTCGCCGGGCACCTTCATCCCAAGGCGCGGGTCGCCACGCGGGCGCGTTGGCTGGAGCGGCGCTGCTTTGCCAGCGATGGCGAGCGCCTGGTGATGCCGGCCTTTGGCGCCTATGCGGGCGGCTTGAGCATCCGCGACGATGCATTCGCCAAAATCTTTGCCTCGACCGCCTTCGTGGCGCATGTGCTCGGCGATTTCCGGCTGCACACGATCGCCGCCGCACGCTGTTATTGATTCGCAGGCCGTCTTTCTACCCTGCCTCAAGCCTGAAACACCCTCCAGCCAGAACTCGACCGCCGCCAGTTTCCACTTGCGGATGTTACTCTGTGACGCCAGCGATATCTGGTATCAATCGCTTGACGCGCGACAACGATAATAATGCGGAGGAAAACAGCTAATGCCGACGAGACGTAACGTTTTGACGATCATGGCCCTTTTCGGAACCGGCGCCGCGATCGCGCAGGAAAGCGATAGCAGGTCAATTCGTCTCATCGTGCCGTTCGCCGTCGGAGGAAGTACCGATCTTATCGCTCGCCTGCTTGGCGCGGCGGCTTCGCCGGTGCTGGGACAATCGATCATTGTCGATAACCGGACGGGTGCAGGAACCATTCTCGGTTCGAGTGTCGTCGCCAAAGCCAGCCCCGACGGAAACACCTTGCTGTTTGCGACCGTCGCGCATGCCATCAATCCGACGCTGCAAGCGCATATGCCCTATTCGCAAGCCGACTTCACCGCCGTCGCGCGTGTTGCAACCGTTCCTCTTGTCCTCTCAGTACATCCCTCTGTGCCGGCGAACACGCTGGCGGAATTTCTGGCTTATGTTCGCGCGAACCCGGGCAAGGTCAAGTATGGCTCCGCCGGGATCGGTTCGGCGCTGCATATGGCCGGCGAGGTTCTGAAATACCAGGCCAAGCTCGACGTCGTGCACGTGCCGTATCGAGGGGCCGGTCCTGCGATGAACGATCTGATGAGCGGACAGGTGCAGTTTATCATCGACCCTATCTCCACCTCGGCGCAGCAGATCGATGCGAAGAACATTCGAGCTTTGGCGGTAACGTCGGAGCGCCGGTCTCCGTCACTGCCCGACGTTCCAACCTTTCATGAGGCAGGCATGCCCGACTATGAGGCGTCCACCTGGAACGTCGTGCTTGCACCGAAGGGCACCGCTGCAGGCGTCGTGCGGCGCCTCAACGAGGCTATTAATCGGACGATGTCGGATCCGGTGTTGGTCGATCGTCTGCGAGAACTCGACGTCATCCCGATTTCCGACTCGAGTCCCAAATCGACGGCGGCCTATATCGCCCTTGAAACCGAGCGCTGGGCGGTCATCATCAAATCCGCGGGCCTCAAAGTGGACAATTGATCGGACGTCGGAATTTCCGCGACACAGACAGCAAGCGCTCATCACTCGGCGGCAGCCCGTAGCGTCGCCGGCTTTGGCAGAATGGCTTTCACGCTCGTGTCGACGACGATGAACTGGGGACCCGGCGAGCGAAGCGCGTTAGCCAGATCGGAAAACTGCGATACACTGGAAATTCGCGTGACGGGAAAGCCGTAAGCCTTCCCGATCAGATCAAGATCGGGATTGACAAATCTCGTGCCGACGGCGCGCCCGGGATAATCTCGTTCCTGATGGATCAGGATCGAACCATAGACCCGGTTTTCCGAGACGATGACTTTCAGCGGAAGATTGCGCTCCATTGCGACGGTCAGTTCGCTGCCGGTCATCAGCAGCCCGCCATCGCCTACGAAGCAGATGACGTCTCGGTTGGGATCGCGCAAGCTGGCCGCCACGGCAGCCGGCACGCCAAAACCCATGGCTCCCGAGATCGGCGCAAGCAGACGCTGCGGCGGTTTGAAATCGATCACCCGATAGGCCGGCGCGCCAAACGTGCCGGCATCGAGCGTCACGATCGCATCATTCGACAACCGCCGCCCGACCAGATCAACAACAAGCTCGAACGGTACACCGTCGTCCACGTCGAAGCTTCGCACCGCCGTTATCTTCTGGCGCTCTGCGCGCAGTTGTTCGATCCATGGCTTACGATCCGGTAGCGCTTTTTCAGGCCGGCCGATGGCGTCAATCACGGCAATCGCCGGGCATGCCAACGAAAGGTCGCTGGCAAAATGGCTGCCGATGACCGTAGGATCGCTGTGGATATGAACCAGCCGCTGCGATGGGCGTACGAGACTCGGGAAGGTATATCCCTGCGTTGTGATGTCGGTGAGGCGCGCCCCCAGCACGACGAGAAGGTCCGCCTGTTCAAGCAAATTCATTTGTGAGGCGGGATTGCTCAGGCCCATGTCACCGGCATAGAGGCGATGACTGTTGGGCAGGAGATCCTGGCATCGGAAGGTTACGACAGAAGGTAACTCCCAGGCCTCAAGAAACGAGAGAAGTTTTTCTCGTTCACCTGACTTGTCGATGCCGCTGCCTGAAATCGCAAGCGGTCGCTGCGCCGACGCCAGCAGGTGACGCAATTCCGCCAACGCCGGAGCACTCGGCGCTGACGTGATCGGCGCCTGAGGTTTGACGACCTTCGCGGTGCATTGGGCCGTCAGCACGTCTTCCGGAACGGCGATGACGACGGGACCCGGAACTCCGATCGTCGCCGTCTGCAGGGCGCGCAGCATGGTCTCCGCGGCGCGCTCGGGATCGGTAATCTCTGCCGTCCACTTCGCGATGGAGCCGAACATCTTGCCGTAATCGATCTCCTGGAAGGAATCGCGCCGTACGTCGCGCGCTGCGACCTGGCCGATCAACAGGATGAAGGGAACTCCGTCTTGCTGCGCCGTGTGCACGGCGATCGCAGCGTTCGACGCGCCGGGACCGCGGCTGACGCAAGCAACGCCTGGACGTCCGGACAGCCGCGCATCGGCGAGCGCCATGAACCCTGCGCCGCTCTCGTGACGGCAAACGACGGTGTCAACGTCGGCACGTCCATACAAGGCATCGAGCAAGCCGAGATAGCTCTCGCCGGGCACGCAAAACACGCGGTCGATGTCGTGCGCGGCCAATGTTTCGACGATGAGTTCGCCAACAGTCGTCATATCATGAACTCCAAAATCCTTCGACGCCGACGCGTGCTTGCCAACACGCGGAGCCGTCGCAGCCTCTCGGTGCGCTTTTGCTTGCAATCAGAGACCGTTCTATCTCATAGACCGGCTCAATTATCACCAGCAGACCAGCTATGACGTCAATCACCCGCTATGTTTGCCAGCTACGCGGCGGCGTGGGTTGAGCCGATCTGTTGTCTGAAATAAGCGTGTGCGATGATCGATTGGACAACCAGAAGTCAAAGTGTCAGCGCGCGTTCCTGATACGCAGCCGGCTTTAGCCGGTGTCGCGTGCGGCCTCGGGGCGGCATTGTTTTGGGCGCTAGGCTTCGTTGCAGCCCGGCATGGCCTGAACGTTGGGTTCACGCCGGCGGACCTGCTGATGCACCGCTTTCTGTGGTCCGGCGTTGCGTTCCTGCCGCTTGTCGCTCGCGCCGGCCTTAGGGATCTCGGCGGTATCGGATGGGGTCGCGGCGCGGCGCTGATGGTGCTGGGCGGTCCCTGCATGTCGATACTCACCTACACGGGCTTCCTATACGTACCCCTGGCGCACGGCAGTGTCATCCAGCCCTCCTGCGCGACCTTGGGTGGACTGCTGTTCGCGACCGCCTTGCTCGGCGAGCGAACATCGTTCTCGCGCGTGATTGGTGCGATCGCCATTGTCGCCGGTCTCGTCGTGATCGGAGGCGAGTCGATTCGCAGCATCGGCTTTAGCGGTGCTCAGGGCGACCTCATCTTCGTCTTGACGGGATTCATGTTTGCCGGCTTCGGCACCTTGCTGCGTTATTGGCGCGTCCAGGCGTTCTCCGCAGCCGCCGTTGTAAGCGTGATGTCGCTTTCGCTATTTCCACTCTATGCCGCGTTCGGCGGTCTCGGCCGGGTAATGGCGCTGGGCTTGGGCGAGAACGCATTGCAAGCCCTGGGACAGGGCGTTTTGGCCGGTCCGGGAGCCATGTACCTGTTCGCTTTCTCGGTCCAGCGTCTCGGCGTCGCACGCGCCGCAGTATTTCCTGCAATCGTGCCTCCCCTGACCTTGCTGACCGGCTGGCTATTGCTAGGCGAGCCGCCGACCGCACAGCAGATTGCTGGACTTGTGACCGTGTTGTTCGGCTTCTATCTCGCGCAGCGCCAACGCTAGGCGCGCGGAACCCATCGCAAGCGTCTGCTTTTCCCCGCGGGGGTGCAAACGTGCCGAATCCTGCCTGCCGATTCTTGCCTTGATCTGCCCTGGGCCAAGGTGCGGCGCGACCGAAGGCGTTCTTCCGCCGCGCACGACAGCCGCCGGGCCTACGCAACTCTGGCCGGGCCAAATCAGAGGCTTGACACATCACCTTCAGTGAAATATCACACTAATATCTGATCCACTTCAGGGTGAGACGGTGCCCCCCTTCTGCATGACATTCGAGGATCCCGCGACGCGATCCGCGCCCATCCTGCCGGTGCGCCAATGACGGCCCGAAGCACCACGCGCAAGCGGTCGGCCCTCGAACAGACGGGCACCTCCTCGCTGCTGGAGACGGCATACGAGAAGATCAAGCAACAAATCACGGCCTGCGAGTTTCGGCCCGGCGACTACCTCAACGAAGCCGAACTCTCCGAGCGGCTCGGGATCGGGCGGACGCCGGTGCATCAGGCGATCGATCGGCTGATGATCGAGGGGCTGGTGCAGGTGATGCCGCGCAAGGGCATCATCGTAACTCCCGTCAGTCTCGATGACGTGTTGCAAACCATCGAGGTGCGGCTGCTCAACGAGTGCCATTGCGCGCGGCTCGCTGCGGAACGGGCGAGCGAGTCGGAAGTCCGGACGCTTGACGATATCCTCGCGCGCGCGGAGGCGGAGCTGTCGCGCCGCGACGCGGAACGTTTGATGCGGCTTGATCGTGAATTTCATGGTGCGATCGCGCAAATCTCGCGGAACGCCGTGTTGGCCGACATCCTCGGCCGGCTGCACGACAAATCCTTGCGCTTCTGGATTCTGTCGTTGAATACGCCGGGTCATCACGCGCGCGTCCACACGCAGCATTTGGCTATTCTCGATGCCATCCGTGCGCACGATCCGCTTGCCGCCGAACGCGCAATGCGCGACCACATCGAAGATTTCCGACGCAACCTTCTCAGTAGTATCTAGTGGAGTGGACATTCCCATGAAGATCGCCGTCCCCGACCTGATCTCGAATTCGTACTTTCCAGCCGCTGCCGCCGTCGAGCTTGGATTCTTCAAGCAGTTCGGTCTCGACGTCTCGCTCGAGATGATCTTTCCGGTCGACAAGGCCTATTGTGCGTTGCGCGACGGCGAGGTCGACTTCGTGGGCGGCTCGGCGCATTCGGCTCTGGCGGCATTTCCGGAATGGGATGGTTGCAAGCTGATCTGCGCCCAGGGCCAGGGCATGTACTGGTTCCTGGTAATGCGTGCCGATCTCGATCCGCGTCGCGGCGATCTCAGCATCGTCAAGGGCCGGCGGATCGGCGCAGCGCCATGGGTCGAGATGGGCTTGCGGCGTCTGCTTGGCGAGGCAGGCATCGATATCGCCAAAGAAGGCGTGACCATCGCGCCGGTTCCCGGCGCGACCGGCTCGAGCGTGAATTTCGGCCTCACAGCCGCCAAGGCGCTTGAAGAGGGCAAGATCGACGGCTTTTGGGCGAACGGCATGGGTACCGAAGTCGCGGTGCGCCGCGGCGTCGGAAAGGTCGTGCTGGACGTGCGGCGCGGCGACGGTCCGAAGGCGTGCTTCAACTACACCATGGCGTCGGTGGCGGCGAGCGACCGCCTCATCAACGAGCACCCCGACATTGCGGCAAACGCAGTGCGCGCGATCGTCGCCACGCAGGCGGCGTTGCGCGCCGAGCCTGAGCTCTCCGCCAAGGTCGGCGCCAAGCTGTTTCCGCCGCAAGAGGCCGCTTTGATCGCCGACCTGATTCGTCGCGACCTGCCGTATTACGAT
Organism: uncultured Alphaproteobacteria bacterium; assembly: GCA_963824305.1. GTDB lineage: Bacteria > Pseudomonadota > Alphaproteobacteria > Rhizobiales > Xanthobacteraceae > Bradyrhizobium. The sequence continues at coordinate 222,534 of CAWGOW010000005.1, read as the reverse complement.
GCCGGCATTTCGCCAGCCTTCGTCGAAGGGATGAACGGTTTTGCGCGCGACATCGGCATCTTGTCCGGGCAGCCCCGTTACGAGCAGGTCGTTGCAACCCAATTCGCCGGTCTCTGGAAATCATAAAACACGCGAACATTCGAGGAGAGCCCTGATGGCCATCAACAAACTGCACGATGAATTCCATACGCTCGACATGAATGCCGGATGGGAAGTGCCCGCCGGCTATCCGTCCGGCATCCAGCAGAAGATTCTCTCGGGCGCGCTCGACGAGAAAAACAAGCGTGGAAGCCGGACGCGCCTCCTGCACTTCGATCCCGGCACCTACACGACGACGCCATTCGTGCACGAGTACTGGGAGGAAGTCTTCCTGGTCGAAGGCGACCTGACCGTCGGCAACGATGCCAACGGGAAGGGTGGCGAGGCATTCAAGCCGTTCACCTATGCCTGCCGTCCGCCGGGCGCCTACCATGGCCCCTTCCTCTCAAAGGGCGGATGCCTTCTGATGGAGATCCACTACTTCGATCCGGCGTAGTGCAGTCGATTCGACATTCGCTACCACCGATGGACCCCGCACCACAGGAGAGCGACGATGAGTTTTACAGATCGGGAATTCCGCGACGCGCTTGGCCAGTTCGCGACCGGCGTCTGCGTGGTCACGGCCGAGGTCGACGGCGTTCTACTCGGATCGACGGTGAGTTCGTTCAATTCGGTCTCGCTGGCGCCGCCGCTCGTCCTGTTCAGCCTGGCGCGGTCGGCGCAGACGCTGTCGCTGTGGCTCAAGGCGACGCATTTCGGCGTCACGGTACTGTCGGAGAGCCAAACGGATATCTCCAACCGTTTCGCACGCGGCGGCGCGGACAAGTGGACCGGACTTGCACCGCTACGCGGCAAGAGCGGCGTGCCGCTGCTGCGCAGCGGTCTGGTGACTTTCGAATGCGAGACCTACGCGACCCATGAGGGCGGCGACCACGAAATCATCCTGGGGAAGGTTCTGGAGTTCAGCCGGACGACTTCGACGCCTTTGCTTTTCCACGGTGGACGCTATCAGCGCCTTCATTCCGATCAGGCGATCGCGACCCCGCCGGATACCGACGTTTGGCTCCACGGCTGGTGACGACGGGCGGGTTCGCGGCCGGCGGATCCTTGCGCTGGAGATGATGCTTTCGGATCTCGGCCAGCGCGTTTTCGGAATTCAGGATCAGCTGGCGCGCGACGCGCTGCGCGGTTTTGAGCGCGTCGGGATCGATATCCTGGAACAGCACGTCGTTGATGAGACGGATGAACGGCGCAATGCGGGCGACCTGCTGTTCGCCGCGCGGTTGAAGAAAAACGCGCACGCTGCGTTTGTCGACCGGGCTCGGCCGCTTAACCAGAAGGCCGGCTTCTTCCAACCGCCGAACCTCGGTCGTCACGTGGGTCGAGGCGAGCGCGACGTGATCGGCAAGCCCGCGGATCGTGACGCCCTCGGACCCTTGCGCGTGGGCCACGCCCATCAGCACGACGAACTGGCTGGGTGTGAGATTGAGCTCCTTGCCGAATGCATCGCGGCAGGTGAGCAGGCGTCCGACGCTTTGCACCATCGCGTAGATGCTGCGACGAAATTCCGCATCGGACCCCTGAACCAGGAATTCTTTCCGGGAAATGGTCACGGGAGGCCTGTAGGCGTCGTTTTTAGGCATTTGGCGTCCTGAGAAGTGCCGGCGATTTGCGCAGTTCCTGCTGAAATATCACGCTCCCATCAGTATTGACAACGTCCAACAGATAGCTACAGTTCGTAGCTGTTAGATGTAGCAATTATGGCGGCCTGACGATAGGCCTTTTCGGCCCGAGCGGCTGTCGCATCGATGGGAGAGGGAAATGACGGTGACGGTATCCAAAGAGGTGGAAGTCAATGCTGCGACGCCGCTGCGAACGGGCGCGTCGTTTCTCGATGACCTGCGCACCAGCGGGCGGACGGTGTTTGTCGATGGCGAATTGGTGCGAGACCCGACCAAGCATCGCGCGTTTGCCAACGGCGCACGGACCTTTGCGAGGTTGTTCGATTATGCGGCGGCGCCCGAAAACCGGGAGCGGATGACCTACACGTCGCCGGACACCGGCGGTCCGGTGTGGCGCTGCTTCCAGATTCCGCGCACCCATGCCGACCTGCGCGCCAAGCGTCTCGCCGCCGAAGGGTGGGCCGAGCAGACCTTCGGGTTGATGGGCCGTACGCCGGATCACGTGGCGAACTTCTTCGCCGGCTATGCCGCCAAGCCCGAGTTCTTTGCCCGCGGCGGCGCCGGCTACGCCGACAACGTCGTCAATTTCTACAAGTACATTCGCGACAACCACAAATATGTCGTCTACGCGATCGTTCCGCCGCAGATCGACCGCAGCAAGCCCGGACATCAGCAGAGCGATCCGACGCTTTACGCAGGCGTCGTCAAGGAAACCGACGCGGGGATCGTCGTCAGCGGCGGACAGCAGCTCGCAACCGGCGCGGTCTATGCGGACTATGTGCAGATAAGCTGCATCCATCCGCTGCGGCCGGGCGACGAGAACTATGCGATCAGCGTCGCAATCCCGTTGAACGCGCCTGGCGTCAAGCTCTACTCGCGGCGCGCCTTCGCCATGCAGGCGACCAGCGCGGAGGACTATCCGCTGACAAGCCGCTTCGACGAGACCGACAGCTTCGTGGTTCTCGACAATGTGCTGGTGCCCTGGGAACGCGTGTTTATCTACCGCAACACCGAGCTGTGCTTCCAGCAGTGGTGGCAGACGCCGTCGCATTCCTACGGAAATCACCAGGCGCAGGCCCGCTACGCAACCAAACTTCGTTTCCTGCTCGGTCTTGCCAAGCGCATGAACGAGGCGACCGGCAACGACGCCGCGCCGCCCGTGCAGGTCGAGATGGGAGAGCTTGCCGCCTATGCGTCGATCGTCGAGAACATGCTGCACTCGCATGAGACGGTTGCGCCGATCGATGCGGACGGTGTGTTGTGGCCGTCGAAGACGGCGCTCTATGCCGTCATGGCGCTACAGGGCCAGATCAACCCGCACATGATCGACATCGTGCGCGAACTGACCGGCGCCGGCATGATCACGCTGCCGTCGTCGGTGCGCGATTTCGAGAACCCGGAGTCGGCCGCCGACATCGAACGCTACTTCGTCTCCGGCAAGATGGGCGCCCGCGATCGCGTACGCTTGATGCGCCTCGCCTGGGACTTCATCGGCACCGAGTTTGGCAACCGCCACCAGCAATACGAGAAGTTCTATGGCGGCGCGTCCTACCTCGTGAAGACCAACATGTATCGCGCCTACGACTTCGCGCGAGCCGGCGGTCTCGTCGATGCCGCACTCAACCTGCCGCCGGTCGTCTCCTGATGTCCTAGTGGATCACGAGCGAGGCGGTGCCTGAAAATCGTGCGCCGCCTCGCCCACCAATCGCGTAGGCTCACGCCGCTGACGAGGCGGCCGTCACAGAAATGGGGGATCACATGACAACGGACGTAGGAATAGACGGCGTCGCCGCTTCGTCGGCCGCCGCCTCAGCACCCACCGCGGGAACGGCGTCACCGCTTCGCTGGGTCATCGCGCTCATTCTGTTCCTTGCGGTGCTCTCGGCGTTCTTCGATCGCATCAGCGTCGCGGTGCTGTTCACCAACAAGGAATTCCAGGACGCGCTGGGCACCGGCTTCAATCCGACGCTTCTCGGACTGCTGATGACCGCCTTCGTGTTCGCCTATGGCTGCTCGGGCGTGTTCTTGTCGTTCGTTGGCGACCTGTTCGGACTCCGCCGCTCGCTTGCGGTCGGCACGGCATTCTGGGGCGTCTTCATGACGCTGATGGCGGGCGCCGGATCGTTCACTTCGATGTTGTCGATGCGGGTTCTGCTCGGCATCGCCGAGGGCCCGCAATTTTCGATCACCAATTCACTGATCAAGCGCTGGTTTCCGCCGCGCGAGCAGGCCCGCGCCAACTCGATCTGGATGATCGGCAGTCCGCTCGGATCGGCGCTGGGCTTCCCGCTGATGATCTTCCTCGAGACCAATTACGGCTGGCGGGCGGCCTTCCTGTTCCTGGCGCTGCTCAACCTCCTGGTGATACTGCCCCTGGTGCTTTTCTTTCTGCGCGACAATCCGCCGGGTGTAGCCGCGAAACCGGCCGCAGCGCCGGTAGCGCAGTCGTCGTATTTGTCCCAGGTCGGTCTTTACTGCCGCGATTGGCGCTTCTGGATGTTGGTCATCTTCAACTCGGCGGCACTCGTCTATCTGTGGGGCCTCAACAGCTGGCTGCCGACTTATCTCATCAAGGTGCGGGGCTTCGATCCGCGGCAGACAAGCCTGTTCTCTTTCCTGCCGTTCTTTCTGATGTTCCTCGGAGAGGTCCTTGCGGCCGCGCTGTCGGATAAAATTGGCCGGCGCGCCATCGTTTGCTTCGTCGGCCTGTTCGGCGCCGGCGCCACCATGTACGCGGTCTCTGTCGTGCCTGATGCGCAGACCGCGGCAATCCTCATTGCGGTGAGCGCCTTCTTCTGGGGCTCGGCACTGCCGCCTTTGTTCGCGCTGTCGTTGCAGATTCTTCCCCCGCGAGCGGTGGCTTCGGGCGTGGGCATGTTCAACGGCATCGGCAACATCGTCGGCGCGTTGTCACCGGTGGTGATGGGCGCAATGATCGCAGAAACCGGCTCGTTCAATGCCGGACTGATGGTGCTGGTCGGCGCAGCCATCGCGGGATCTCTGGCAATGGTGCCGCTGGTGCGGCGCTACTGAAGTAAGAGAAAGTCGGCGGTCGACCTTACAGGGCCGCCAACTCCACAGCCGAAGTCGAATCCAGGTCGCGTCGCGCATTGCACAGCAGCAAAGCCGCTGCCTGTTGGTGCGTGAGACCCGCCGCGCAACATCCGCATTGCAATTGAAGCAGAGCTATCCTGCGTCCCAAGTCGGACGGCCGGCTTTTTTTTGTGATGTCGGCGGCTCCTGATTCATCAGAGAGTCAACGCCGTTCCTTGCGGTGACCTTGATGATCGATACGTTGTTCGCTCGCAGCAAGTAGCGGCGGTGCAAGCGCATTCAGTGGAAATTTCTTGACAGTCTTCTTCGCGGCAGTAGCCTGCCAAAAAAGACGCTCTCTGGTTCACGCAGCGCTAGCGAATATTTTTTTGTGAGCATTTGCTCCGGAGTCGGTACGCAGCTGCCTGTCTCCGCATATCCCTGCGTCAGCCTGAGCTCGGCCTATGGCAGGGCCAGAGCGGGGTCTGGCTGATGAACGGCACGACCGTCTCCAGAGCCGCGAGCATCGGCAGCGCACCCACCATTTGGGCGATCCAGACCGCAAACGCCGATTGACGACTGAGAGAAAGTAACGGCATGGCGGGAGAGTCCGTTTCAAAACGGGCTCTCCGCTTCACGCGGTGAAGGCCGTGGCCTTTATCGCCGGTCAGCGCTTCTGGTAGGGGTGGAAGATATGATCCTTCGCCTTTACGGCCACGTGGCAACTGTGTCCGCAGTCTGACGGGCTGGGATCGGCGGTGAACTTGTCGGATGCGGCCTCGTAGTTGAAGAGCGCGTAGCCCCATCCGCCGCTTTTCGGAAATCTCTTGCTGTCCTTTTCCATGACAAAAGCTTGCGTGAAAACGTCAGGCACATCCACAGCGAAGGGAGCCTCCGTGCTCTTCTTCGGCTTCCACTGGAGCTTTGCGATCTTGGAGCCGTCCGGAAAAGGTTGGCCGTTGCCGGGAATACCCGCCTTGTAGGCATCGATCATGGTCGGATTGGCGACGATCACCTTGAGCACCTCGTCGGTGCGGGCAGAAGAGACCACCGACCAGTCCTCGTAGCCCTTGAAGTCGGAGAACGCTACTCCGTCCGGCGATGCCAGCGAGTACTTCTCCTGCGCATAAACCGCAGTGCCGCAGAGCACGAAGAGCGCTGCCGCAATCGAAAGCTTGCTTTTGCGTTTCATGGTTGTTCTTCCTCGTTTTAAGAATGGTTCAGCGTTCGCGAAAGCCTTCGCTCGCTGAATGAGACGGACGCGTGAAGCGATGAATAGCTGTGAGAAAGTTCGTCAGAAATAGCATGAAAAAGGCCGCCGGCGCGAGCCTGATGTCGCAGGTGCGGTCATTGGCGGACGGCGGCTATAGTGTGCATCGAAGCCAGCCATGGCCACGCGTTGCCGGCTGCCGACATGGACGCGGTTCTCTACCGCCTCTACAATCGCACGCAACCGAACGTAAGAGACGCATCAAGGCAGACAACGATGTATCGCTCGATGACGCGAAGACGCTTCGGGGCTGGGGCAACCGCCGCGTTCGCCTTGGACCTTTGGCCGGGAGCGAGAGCACTCGCGGCCGCCGAACCGTCACGCACGCGTGCCGCCATTGCGTTGAGCGCCGCCTTCCAGAGCGTCGTTTGGCTTGGTGTGGAAGCAGGTCTGTTCAGGCGCAACGGCGTTGAGGTGACGTTGACGCTTGCCACCGGCGGCCCTCGGGCCGCAGCCGGTGTCGTGCGCGGGAATTGGGAATTCTGTCATACCGGGGACCTGCCGATCGCCGAAGGCGTGGCCCAGGGGCAGGACCCGGTGCTGATTGCCGCGCCGACTGCACCTCACGATGCCGCATTTCTGATGGCAAGGCGCGAGATTAAGAAGCCGGAGCAGCTCGCCAATGCGCGCATCGGCGGCGTCGATGCAACAGGACAGTTCGGCCGGGCGGTGCAGGCGCTGCTGAAGAAATGGGAGGTGCCGGCGACGGTGGTTTCCCTCGGATCGTTTCAGGCGATCTACAAGGCGCTTGGAGCGGGAGAGATCGACGCCGGTTATCTGCCGGTCGACCTTCGATTCCTCGGCGAGAATGAATTCGGCTGGAATGCCATACAGGGCCTTCCCGTCGGCGCCGGAGGCATTGTCACGACGCGGCGCCTGATCGCGTCCAATCGCGAGCTCGTCTTTCAATTCGTCCAGGCGTGCGTCGATACGATAGCTCTGTTCAAGACACGACCCGATATCGTCATCCCGTTGCTGCAACGGTTTCTGCAGATCAACGATCGCGGTTCGGTGGAGCAACTCCATGCGTATTACGCGCCGCTGTTTCAGTCGACGCCGCGACCGACATTCGCTTCCGAAATCCAACCGCTGAGAGATATCGTGTCCCAGAAATACCCGGCGGCTGCGAACCTTCGGCCAGAAGACCTGTCCGACGCGTCGTTTGTCGACGAACTGGAGAGGACGGGCTACATCGGCCGCCTTTATTCAGGCCAGGTGAAGTAACGTCCGCACAAGGCTGCGCCTGATATCTCGGTCTGCATGAAACAATCGTTTTCGATCGGCCGCTCGCTGATAAGACGCTGCGGGACTATCGCGAACCGCCGCTTGAAGCAAAAGCGCGGGTATGCCGAGCGATCTGCTCGTCTTCCTGCGAGGGAAGGACTTGTACCCCGCACCGCGGCGTAGAGAAATGCTCGCGCTCATCCTCGATGAAGATTCCGGCCCAACCGAGTCCGCCACAAATTGCATCACGCACTTCTCTGTCGTTTTCTCCGATGCCGCCCGTAAACACAATAAGGTCCACTCCGCCGAGTACGGCGATCATCGCAGCTATCTGCTTACGGACGGAATAGCAGAACATGTCGATAGCCAGTCGGGCATCGGCGCTGGTTGAAGCGACTTCATGCAGACGCCGCATATCGCTGCTGATGCCTGAAATACCGAGCAGACCGGAGCGATGGTCGATCATGTCTTCGAGCATGGCCGCGTCCAGCTTCTTTTCACGCATCAGGTAGATCAGCACGCCCGGGTCAATCTCGCCGCTACGCGTTCCCATGATAAGACCGCCCGATGGAGTTAGCCCCATGCTGGTGTCGATCGATTTTCCGTTCCTGACCGCCGTGACGCTGGCGCCATTGCCGAGATGGGCGATGATCAGTCGTGCTGGCGTGGCGTCGCCAAGTTGATGCAGGATAGATTCGCAGGAAAGGCCATGAAAGCCGTAGCGCTCAACACCCTCGGATAACCATTCGCGCGGTATCGGAAGCACGCGGGCAACATCCGGCAAATCGAGATGGAAAGTTGTATCGAAGCATGCGATCTGCGGCAGCGCCGGAAAGTGCTTCCGGGCAAAGCGGATCACCGATAAGGCCGCGGGCGTATGCAACGGCGCAAAAGCCGCTGCGGCGTCCAATTGCTGCATGACCTGTCCGTCGATCAGGCAATGCTGCCGCAGCTTCGGTCCGCCATGAACGACCCGGTGACCGATCGCGATGGGGGCCGGTGCGCCGCTGTCGTCAAGGAATTTCCCTATCCGGGCAACGGCTTCCCTTTGAGTCGGAATGGGCGACGTCTCGACCAGACGCGCATGACTGCGCAGATCCTGCGAGTGAAACTGGCTGGACCCTTCGCCGATCGCTTCCGCCTCGCCGGTCAGCAACAACTCCGCTTTCGTCGCGCCGACACGATACAGTCCGAACTTGAGCGAGGACGAGCCGCTGTTCAACGCCAGCACAACCAACTCGGAGGCGACTTGTGTTGGCGACAACATCACGATCAAGCCGCCCAGCGCCAGTCGCGGACCTCCGGCAGATCGTCGCCATGCTCGCTAATGTAGAGCTTGTGGCGTTCCATATCGGTCCAATACCGAGCCGTCGCCTTCTCGACCTGATCGCTCAGCCGCGGGATGCGACGGATGGCATCGAGCGCCAGCTGGAAGCGATCGAGATTGTTCAACACGACCATATCGAACGGCGTCGTCGTGGTGCCCTCGTCGCGATAGCCGCGGACATGGATATTGTCATGGTTGTGCCTCCGGTAGGTCAATTTGTGAATCACCGAGGGGTAGCCATGGAAGGCGAAAATCACGGGTCTGTCGGTCGTGAACAGTTCGTCGAAATCCTGATCCTCCAGGCCATGGGGATGCTCTGACTGCGGTTGAAGCACCATCAGATCGACCACGTTGACGACGCGGATCCGGATATCAGGAACGTATTGACGCAACAGCGATACCGCAGCCATCGTTTCCAGCGTCGGCACATCGCCGGCACAGGCCATCACCACGTCGGGATCTTCCGCACTGTTGCTGGCCCATTGCCAGATGCCGGCGCCTGCAGCGCAATGGCGCGTGGCTGAATCGATGTCGAGCCACTGCCATTCCGGTTGTTTGCCGGCGACGATAAGGTTGATGTAGTTGCGACTGCGCAAGCAGTGATCGGCGACCGAAAGCAGGCAGTTGGCGTCGGGCGGCAGATAGATGCGCACCACGTCGGCCTTCTTGTTGGCGACATGATCGATGAAGCCCGGATCCTGGTGCGAGAAACCGTTGTGGTCCTGTCGCCAGACATGAGACGTCAGCAGGTAATTCAGTGAGGCGATCGGCTTGCGCCACGGAATCTCCTTGCTCACCTTCAGCCACTTGGCGTGCTGGTTGAACATGGAGTTGATGATGTGAATGAACGCCTCGTAACAGGAGAACAGGCCGTGGCGGCCGGTCAAAAGATAGCCTTCGAGCCAGCCCTCGCACATGTGCTCGCTGAGCATCTCCATGACGCGGCCGTTGACGCTGAGGTCGATGTCGACCGCCTCGACTTCGGCCATCCATTCCTTACCGGAAACCTCATAGACGGCCTCCAGCCTGTTGGAGGCGGTTTCGTCGGGGCCAAACAGTCGAAAGTTCTGTTTGCCGAGATTGAGCTTCATGACATCGCGCAGAAACGTTCCGAGCACCCGCGTCGCTTCCGCGCGGCTCTCGCCAGGCCGGGATACCGTGACGGCGTAATCGCGGAAGTGCGGCATCGACAGCGGTTGCAGCAATTCGCCGCCATTGGCATGCGGATTGGAGCCCATTCGACGGTGGCCGGTGGGCGCCAGCGCGGCGAGTTCTTCGCGAAATTTGCCGCGCTCGTCGAATAACTCCTGCGGCCGATAACTCTTCATCCAGACTTCGAGCTGCTTGAGGTGTTCGGGATTTTTGAAATCCGCGATCGGAACCTGATGCGCACGCCACGTTCCTTCGACCGGCAGCCCGTCGACAAATTTCGGTCCGGTCCAGCCCTTGGGCGTTTGAAACACAATCATCGGCCAGCGCGGCCGTGCGACCTGGTCGGTCGCTCCGGCGGACCTCGCGGAACTCTGTATCTGGCGGATCTGCACCAGGATGCTGTCCAGCGTCGCGGCGAGACTTTGGTGCACCAGCGCGGGATCATCACCCTCGACGAAATGAGGATCGTAGCCGTAGCCACGCAATAGCTCGGTCAGTTCCTGCCGGCTGATCCGAGCCAGCACCGTTGGATTGGCGATCTTGAAGCCATTCAGATGGAGGATCGGAAGTACGGCGCCATCGCGCGCGGGATTAAGAAACTTATTGGAGTGCCAACTGGTAGCGAGCGCGCCGGTTTCAGCTTCTCCGTCGCCGATAATGCAACTGACAATGAGATCGGGGTTGTCGAAGGCCGCCCCATAGGCATGGGCAAGCGAATAGCCGAGTTCGCCGCCTTCATGAATCGAGCCGGGCGTTTCCGGCGCGACATGGCTTGGAATGCCGTAGGGCCAGGAAAACTGGCGGAATAGCCGCTGCAACCCATTCCGGCTCCGCTCGATCGCCGGATAATGCTCGGTGTAGGAGCCTTCGAGATAGCTATGCGCCACGATGCCTGGGCCGCCGTGGCCGGGACCAATGACATAGATCATGTTCAGATCGTTGTTTTTGATCAGCCGGTTGAGGTGCACATACAGGAAGTTAAGCCCTGTCGTCGTTCCCCAGTGACCGAGCAGGCGAGGCTTGATGTGCTCCAGCGTCAGCGGTAGTTCGAGCAGCGGGTTGTCCTGCAAATAGATCTGCCCAACCGAAAGATAGTTCGCCGCGCGCCAATACGCGTGCATCTTGTTGAGCAGATCGGGCGATAACGGATTGGACATCGTCGATTCCAAACGTGGTGCGCTCTCGCTAAGTTGAGTGTCCATTTCTAGTCCTACTGCTGTTTCGTGCGTGAAAAGTCGGAGGCAGCCGACGCATGCTAAAGCGCGCCAGCCGTCCAGCTGATCAACTCGGTTGCGACGCTCTTGAATGCATCATCAAAGGCGGCTGCGGCGGACGCTGGATCGAGCTTGTCCAGCTTCCTGCTCTGCAAGAACGCGCGAGAGGCAACAACGTGCCCGTCCTTGGCGAGGATTCTGACTGAAAGACTGATCTCGGCAGTAGGATCGTGGTCTGCCCTGATTTGGAAGTTTCTGACATCGATCAGAAGCTGGTCATCCGCCTCCAGACCGTCGATCGATCGTAGCGGGGCGTGGTCGATGTCGTAATTCTCGAACCCCTGGATCAGTTTTGCCTGAAGCATTTTCGGAATACTGTCGCTCCATTGCACATCCACGAAACCGGGTGGTTCCACACTGGGCGAGAACAGCATCCGCTGAGTCTGGAGCATCACCACGGCGGTCGGTTCGGGGATCGTGATCAAACCTTTGATCGGCTTTTTCGGAGCCGCAAAATCCCTTGGCGCGTCCAGATCGTAGGAGACCTTTTGCGCCGGCGCGCCGCCGCCTCCGGTCATACGTTCGAGACCGGCAACGATGCCATCAAGTCCGCCGGTATTCTTGGCCAGACCTGCCGAAAAGACTTTCAGATTGGCAATCGTGTCCTTGAGGGGTTCGGCATTCTCTGCCAGCACGGAATCGACCCGGCCCAACGCGTTTCGCGCAGCCTGCGTCATGCTCAGCCCCGCGGCCGGATCGGCAATCAGGGTTTGTGTGCCGGTGGTTGGTCCAACATCCTTGCCGCCTTCGAGCGCAATCACCGGAACGCCCGTTAGCCCCTGAAAGTCCAGGCCAACCCTGGTATCGGCTTGAACTGGAGTGTCCGTTGCAACGGCAATCGTCACGTTGACCCGGCGCGGACGATCGATTGCGAGACCGAGACCAGTGACTTCACCGACCTGTATGCCGTTGAAAAGCACCGCCGCACCAACCAACAGTCCAGAGACCGAACCGTCGAATTGAACGTGATGGAGCGTCCGCGCACCGCTGCCCGCGTTATTATGAAGCCAATACACGAAACCGAATACGCCGCAAATCGCTGCCAATACGAAGGCGCCGACGATGATGAAGGGAGCACGGGTTTCCATTTGTCCTCAATTCACTTCCGGCTGCATCATTAAGGACCGCTTGCCATGAAAATAGGCCCTGACCCACGGGTGCGACGAAGCAAGCAACTCGGCCATCGACCCAAGGGCAACGATTTTGCCGTCCGCCAGTGCTGCAACGCGATCGCAAACAGTGTTCAGACTGGCGAGATCGTGCGTGACCATAAAGACCGTCAAGCCGAGCGTTTCATGCAGCGTCTTGATCAGATCATCGAATTCGCCCGCCGCGATTGGGTCCAGTCCGGACGTCGGCTCGTCGAGAAATACAATGGCCGGATCGAGGGCCAGCGCTCGCGCTAGCGCCACCCGCTTGGTCATTCCGCCCGAGAGTTCGGAAGGAAACTTGTCGCCGTCCGCCGGCATCAGGCCGACCATCTCCAGTTTAGCCGTAGCTATCTCGGTCATCAGCGTTTCGGACAGGACCAGATTTTCGCGCAACGGAAACTGGATGTTTTGCAGCGCCGTCAATGATGAAAACAGAGCGCCTTGCTGAAACAGGATTCCCCATTTGACCGCAGCATTGTGTGCATTGCGACTATGGGTGCCCTCGATATCGACGCCCATGACCTCGATCTGGCCACTGCGTTTGGGGATGAGGCCGATGATCGTCCGCATCAGTACCGATTTGCCGCCGCCGGAAGCGCCGACCAGGCCCAGGATTTCACCCTTGCGGACGTCCAGCGACAGGTGATCGAGCACGGTTTGCCGGCCGAAACCCACCACAAGGTCACGGACGCGGATGGCAAGCTGCGCTGAAACTCCGTTCAAAATTACATTCCGATCGACGCGAAGAAGACTGCAAAAATTCCATCGAGCACAATCACCAGGAAGATCGATTTAACGACCGAGATCGTGGTCTGCTTTCCCAATGATTCTGCGCTTCCCTTGACTCTCAATCCTTCACTGCTGGCGACGATGCCGATCATCAGCGCCATGAACGGCGCCTTGATGATGCCGACCTCGAAATAAGTCACCGACACCGCTTCGTGAAGTCGCGCAATGAACGTCGCAGGGCTCATTCCACCGTAGAACCAGGCCACCAAGCCGCCACCGTACAGAGCCGCCATCGAGCCGATGAAAGCGAGGATAGGAAGCGCGAGGACCAACGCGACGATGCGGGGCAGGATCAGCACCTCTACGGGATCGAGCCCCATGGTTGTGAGAGCGTCGATTTCCTCGCGCATTTTCATCGAACCAAGCTCGGCGGTGTAGGCGCTTCCCGACCGGCCGGCGACCATGATGGCGACGATTAGGACTCCGATCTCGCGCAGGACGAGGATGCCGACCAGGTCGACGACGTAGGACTCCGCGCCGAATTTGCGAAAATGAAAGATACCTTGTTGAGCGATGATGGCGCCGATCAGGAACGTAACCAGCGAGATGATTGGAATCGCGCGCCATCCGACCTGATACAAATGATAGACGAGCGATTTTCCGCGGAGCGAACGCGGACGCAGCAAGGTCCCGAACGTGGCCGACGCCAGGGCTCCCAGCATCTGTAGAAAAACCGAGACGTCCTCCGTGGCGCTGAACGTGGAGCGACCGACGATTTCCAATCGTGCAAGCACCGGATTCTGCGCCGGTATGCTGACAGGCATGCTGCGGTTGACGTGCCTGACGTCATCGATCAAACCCGCGTAGCGTTCGGCTGTACCGACGACGGTAGCGCTGCGACCGGAATCCACAGCTCTGCGCGACATTTTTTCAATCAGCCATGCCCCGAGCGTGTCCAACTCCCGGACGTTGGTCATGTCGATTTTCAGGCTCTTTGTGTCCGCCAACTTTGGCGAGACGGCATCGAAGAGGCCTTCCAGCGCCGTACCGTGGGCGACCGTCCACGGGCCGCTTGGGCCGAGTTCCAGCGTTTCGCCGCGGGTTGCCACGCTTAGTAGGGGGGCGGCGCTCAATCTCCTTGCCGTTGCGAGAGCGCGTGTGCCGCATCACTGAATGTCACGAACATCACGCGAAGACGGCGATCACGGAGTTGAGCTCTGCCATTTGACGATTCCCTGTGTGCAAGGCGCTCGCGATCTTTAAATCGCTGCCCATGTCTAATTTGGATTTCGCGCGCTGGTTCAGCTAGAACAGTCCGCCGGAATACCCCGGAAGTCTGGTCAAAACAGACCACATTTTAGAATCATTTGGTTTCTGAAGTTCGAGCGGATCAACCACGGATGCGAAGCCACCTTGGCGGTCGCCCGTGCAACCATTCAGCTGGAAGCGGATTGGCATTGCAGTTCGTGACGACGAAAACAGGAACAAAATGCAAATAGCACCAGAAATCACCTTCGAAGGCTTCGAGCCGTCGCCCGCGGCGCGCGAGGCAATACTGAAAGAAATCGAACGGCTGGAAACTCACAATCAACGCATCACGGGATGTCGCGTATCTGTTGCCGCGCCGAGCCTGAAGCATCGTCATGGCACCGGATTCCAGGTCCATATTTGGCTTACGCTTCCACCGCACGAAAATATCGTCGTCAACCGTTCGCCCGTCGACGACGCGCGGCACGAACACGTGGAAGTCGCAATCAAGGACGCTTTCGCGAGTGCCCGGCGTCAGGTTGACGCTCTTGCAGTCTGAAACGATTTTCTCAAGGCTCTTATACGAGGAGCTTGAGGCCCTGAGACCGGGGGCACCACATGCGCCAAAACGTCAATTTGCCGAGCCGCTTCAATTTGATTTGGGCTGTCCAGTACCGTTTACAAAAATATTTCGCTTAAGCCGACGGGCAAATCACGCCTACAGCTTCGCCTGTCTCGCCTGAAAGAGGGGCGTTGGCCATCGTCACGAACGTTGGGCGGGATGCGATGGATGTTTTCGTGCTCATAGGACGAAGGGCACGAAAGCGGACGGCGAAGTCGTGTGGTCCTGATGCCTCGACGCTGGCATCAACTTGACGATGACGCTTGCGCGTCACGTCGGGGATGGTGACAAGAAAGCCCGATCACCAGGGAGAGCCCGAAGTAAACCGTTAAAACCATTGCGCAGGGAAGGCCGGGTATCCCGGTGGACCTGTGGTTACTAACTCGTATGCTTTCTACTTTTGCATACGAGGCTGCGGGTGCACTCGGTGCATCCGGCTTTCCCTGCGCCCTCAATCTTTCGAGGGGCGATGTCCTTGCAAAAGCTCAGGCGAGATCGCGCCGTGAGAACGCGAACTCATATCTGATGTTTGAAAATTGAATCTATCTGCGTCGTCCCCGGGCAAGCGAAGGCGCGACCCGCTTCGTGCAGCAACTCGTGCTGTGGAGCTCTCCGCCGCCGCTAAGCCGCCTTCGCCTGCACGGTGTTGCAGAAGTCGGCCAGCCGCTCGGCAAGCCGCAGCGTCGCGGGGCTGGCCTCCGGCGAGGCGACCAGCGCTACTTCGGTTCGGTCGATTGGAGAAAAGCCATCCTTTGCGGTCAGCACGCGGTGATCGGCCTGAATCGCCATCTGCGACAGGATGCCCAAGCCCATGCCGGCGGCAATCGCCGCCTGAATGCCGGCAAGGCTCGAACTCGAATAGGCCATGTGCCAGGGACGGCCGGCGCTTTCAAGCGCGCGGACCGCGCTGGCGCGATAGAGACAGCCAAGCGGAAATCCAATCAACGGCACGGAGCCTGTTCTCGCATCGATCGGATGGCTCTTGCTGGTCACCCAGTGCACGCGCTCCGGCCACACGGCGATGCCGCCTTTTTCGCCGGCTGCGCGCTTGAACAGCGCAAGGTCGAGGTCACCGCGTTCGAGATCGCGCTTCAGATCGAGGCTTTGATCGGCGCGGACGTCGAGCCGCAGGCCCGGATGAGAACGCGAAAAAGACCCCAGCAACTTTGCCAGCCGATAGGCGGCGAAATCTTCGGGCACCCCGAGCCGCACCGCGCCTTCGTTGCCGGGCCGCGCCAGCACGTCGCGCGCTTCTTCCTCCAGCGCGAGAAGACGGCGCGCATAGGACAACAGCCGTTCGCCGGCCTCGGTCGGCGTGATGTCTTTGCCGTTGCGGTTCAAAAGCGGCTGGCCGACATCGTCCTCCAGCCGCTTGATCTGCTGGCTGACGGTCGATTGAGTGCGATGAACCCGTTCACCGGCGCGGGTGAAGCCACCGGCGTCGACGACCGATACAAAACTGCGCAAAAGCTCCAGATCAAGCATCAAACTTGTCCATTTGATTTTCCACTGCATCGTAGTCTATTATTTAATTTGCTAATAGCAAGGGAGGGCCTACATCGGACGCAAGCTCACGGAGAATTCCCATGTCGCTGGCGCCCCCCATTGCAATGACCCGTCCCACCTTCAATTCGCTGCCGCTCTACATCGTCGTGTTCTGCCTGCTCTGGAGCTTCGCCTTCGTCGCGGGGAAGATCGGCGTCACCTATTGTCCGCCGCTGATTCTGCTGGCGGCGCGATTTTCGCTGGCCGGAATCCTGATCCTGGGAATTACAGCCTTGCGCCGCGAGCGCTGGTCGTTGTCGTGGAGGGACACGCTTGCGTTCGCCCTGATCGGGGTGGCCAACAACGCGCTATATCTCGGCCTTGGCTATACCGGCCTGCAGACGGTATCGGCAGGCCTCGGCGGCCTGATCGTCAGTGCCAATCCGGTTTTCACGGCGGTGTTCGCGGCGCTGTTGCTGAACGAGCAACTGACCTGGCGCAAGATCGCAGGACTTGTGCTCGGCATTGTCGGCGTCGGGCTGATCGTCTGGCATCGGATGTCGGTCGGCACCGACAGTCTGCCCGGCATCCTCTTCACCCTCGCATCGCTGGCGTCGATCGTGGCCGGAACCATCCTCTTCAAGCTGTTGGCCCCGAAGGGCTCGTTGTGGATCGGAAACGGCATACAAAATATTGCGGCCGGCATCGTGCTGATCCCGTTCGCCGTCACCCTGTCCAGCGCCAACGACATCGTGCCGAACCTTCCACTCTTCGCCTCGTTCGCGTTCCTGACGCTTGGCGGTTCGGTGCTGGCCTATGTGATCTGGTTCCATCTGCTGCGGGTCTGCGGCGCCACCGCCGCGAGCGCCTATCACTTCCTGATGCCGCCGCTTGCGATGATGTTCGCCTGGATCGTGTTGGGTGAGCACGTCGAGTTGCGTGACCTCCTCGGAGTAGTCCCGGTCGCGATCGGAATCTATCTCGTGACGCGGCCGGCTGCGGCGACGAAGGCCGCCGTCGCACAATAGGAGAGATCGATGTCTTCGCTCACACTCACTCTGATCGGCGGCCCGACCGCCTTGATCGAAATCGACGGCTTCCGCCTGCTCACCGATCCGACGTTCGATTTACCGGGAATCTACCAACTGCCGCATGTGAAGCTCGAAAAACTTTCGGGACCTGCTCTGGCGGCGGAAGACGTCGGCGAGATCGATGCCGTTCTCCTCAGTCACGATCAGCACTCCGACAATCTCGACGAGTCGGGCAAACACTTCTTGCCCAAGGCCAGGCGCGTGCTGACCACGGTGGTGGGCGCCAAGCGGCTTGGCGGCAATGCCGAAGGTCTTGCGCCCTGGGCTTCCACCGACTTGTCCAAGAACGGACGCTCGCTCACGATCACGGCGACGCCCGCGCGTCACGGGCCGCACGGCATCGAACCGCTTGCCGGCGACGTCATCGGCTTCGTGCTGGCCTCGAAGCAGGGCCGTCCGATCTACATCAGCGGCGACACCGTCTGGTATGACGGCGTGGCGGAAGTGGCGCGGCGCTTCAAGGCCGGCGTCGTGATGCCGTTTGCGGGCGCGGCGCAAACCCGCGGACCGTTTCATCTGACAATGGACACCAACGACACCATCGAGACCGCGCGCGCCTTTGCCGATGCCGTGATTGTGCCGCTCCATACCGATGGGTGGGCGCACTTCAAGCAGAATGCCGGCGACTTGCGCGCTTCGTTCGATGCACTGGGATTTGGCACGCGCCTGAAATTACTCGAGCCCGGCGTTGCGACGCAAATCGAAACTCCGGTCTAAAGGTTTCTCAGGCGAAAGGGATGTGGGTCCGCGTGAAGAGGCCGCGTCAAAACAAGAATTTAATCCTTGCGGAACACGATCGAGGCCATCCAGCCGGTCATCAACGCCATGAAGGCGGTCACCAAGCCATAGACCAGCCCGTCCTGACGGGCGGTCGTGGCGACAAACTGCTCGAAGCCGACCTTGACGATGTCGAAAGCGGTTTCGGTCCGCGCAATCAAGGCGCCGTCGGAGAACAGCTTGATCTCGACCGTATACGTTCCGATCGGCACCGCGGCCGGCAGTGGAATGCCGGTACGAAACAGCGTCGGCGTCAGGAATGTCACCGCCGAAGTTTCTTCGCGATAGAGCCCGTGTTCGCTGCGCAGCCGGACAAAGGCGCTGCGGAACGCGTCATTCGGCACGACGTCGGCGTAGTCTGTTCCGACCCGTTGGGTGAGGAGTACGTTATTCAGGCCGAGTTGCTGCCGCCGTTCCACGTCGGGGGAGGCGATGGCGTCGAACGGGCGGTTGGAGAACAGCGCCAGATAGGTCGGCACCTGCAAAAACTCGCGGTAGTCGGTATTGATCCAGATGCCGAACTTTCGCTCTTTCCGCCGCGTCACCATGTCGGCGCGCGGACCCATCACGGTAACGACGAGATCGTAGTTGGTGCGGCTTGCCGGCGTCGTGGTGTCCTTCTCGACCGAGCCGAACAGCACCAATTCTTCGCCGGAATAATTCGGCGTCACGGTCACGCGGTGGTTGGAGACCGAAACGATCAACCGCTCCGCCCGCGCCGGCGAGATCGCGGCGATCGCGCCGAGCGCGAGCACGCCGATCGCAGTGCCGAGCCAACGCCTGTTCATGCGGCGCCTCCGGCTTCGCGGATGGTGAAGAGATCGTCGGGACGGATCACGAGTTCGACGGCAAAGCGGATGCCGACCGCAAGGATCAAAAGCCCGAGCAGCAGCCGCAAATGTTCGCCGCGAATCCTCTGCCCGACACGCGCGCCGAACTGGGCGCCGGTGACGCCGCCGGTCATCAGCAGCAGCGCCAGCACCGCGTCGACGAGATGGTTGGTGGCCGCATGCAGCATGGTGGCGAACAACATGGTGACGAGCGTGAGCACCATGGAGGTTCCGATCACAGTCGATGTCGGTACCCGCAGGAAATAGATCATGATGGGAACCAGGATGAAGCCACCGCCGATCCCCATGATGGCGCCAATGAATCCGATGATCAGGCCGACGCCGATCACCGGAATCACCGACAGGTAAATCTTGGAACGCTTGAAACGCATCTTGAACGGCAGGCCGTGGATCCAGCCATGGCTGCCGGACCGGCGCAGCGACACCGCGATGCCGCGTCGTACCCGAAGGATCGAGCGCGAGCCTTCCCAGAACATCAGCCCGCCCACGGTGGTCAGCAGCACGACGTAGGAAAGGGCAATCATCAGGTCGAGCTGGCCGAGCGAGCGCAACAG
Source organism: uncultured Alphaproteobacteria bacterium (assembly GCA_963824305.1). Taxonomy (GTDB): domain Bacteria; phylum Pseudomonadota; class Alphaproteobacteria; order Rhizobiales; family Xanthobacteraceae; genus Bradyrhizobium. The sequence continues at coordinate 203,025 of CAWGOW010000005.1, read as the reverse complement.
CGTGAAGGTCCACACGCCAAGCGCGGTGCCGACCGTGCCGCCGCATAACAGCACCAGCGCCAGTGCAGGGTCGATGGCGCGGCGGCGCCAGTAGGTGATGGCGCCGGAAAACGAGGAGGCAGCGATGTGGCTGGCGACAGAGGCGACCGCAACCGCCGGTGAAATCCCGATGAAGATCAGGAGCGGCGTCATCAGGAAGCCGCCGCCAATACCGAACATCCCCGAGACGACACCGACCGCAGCGCCCATCGCGAGGACGAGAAAAATGTTGACCGGAATGTCGGCGATCGGGAGATAAAGCTGCACGCGCGTCGTTTCAGAATAGGCCGTGAGGCCGGCCGAAACCGCCCATGGCCAGGTTTCATCGGGAGTGCGGAGACTAGTGGTCCGATTCTACCCTTCGCATTACTTCTCAGCGGATACTTTTGCGAATGTTAGATTCAAAGGACCACCAGCAAAAATTAGTTTCCAGTGGAGTTTCGGATTTGACATTTGCATTGCGAGCCTGTGGTCAGCTGGGTAGCGTATGTCAAATCCACTCCACTAGCGCCGCGCCCCTGCATAGCCGAAATTGGTGGCGGGAGGGATTAAAGATTCCGCCGGAAACGGATTTTTTGACGCAGTCCGCGCGCTACCCGACAACGTGGTGAAGAATAACTATTAACGAGCGGCCTGCGAGCCTCGAACGGGATCGGTGATGAGGTGCATCTGCAAAGCTTCCGCGGGCTCAAGCCAGCGGACATCCCGCGTCGCTGACATGGCTTCAATTACCGAGGAGGATACGCCCATCTTCGTCATGTAGTTCAGGACATCTCCCGTCGTTCGCTGCGCATCAGCGACAGGATCGTCGCCGGGCGAGCGGTTCACGAACCGATGGACGCCCAGCGCCGAACCCTCGATGCCGTAGCGTGGCGAGCCGCCTGCATAGACGAGGACGCAGGCGCTGGCGCAATAGGATCGCGTCACCTTGCCGGAAGAATCTGCGGTGCCGACGGCGGTCGCGAGCCCGCGGGCGCGAATGATTTCGCCCATGATAAGAGCCTGTTGGAGATTCCCGCCCGGAGAAGACAAAAGGACGATGTCGCCCGCGGCGAGATGGGTCCGGTCGAGCCGATCGCGCAACCAGTTCGCGCTTGCCGCACCGATGGTTCCCTGGATGACCAATGCGGCCCGGCTTCGAGCTCCAGCGTCAAGGTCGATTTTTGCGACGGCCGACGACGTCATGCTTGGCGAGAAATAGGATTCCTTCCAGTAAGTCCACGCCTCCGGCCGCGACAGATCTCGATAGGCACGGATGCTGATGCCCAGGACCAGAAGCGCAAAAAACACGGCCGACCAGACTGGCCTGCGTCGTCTGCGCGTCACCGTGGACTGCGATGTTTGCTGGGGCGGGGCGGGAGCGCGCGGCGGCGCGACCCAAGGGCCGCTCGGCGAGTTCTGGAACGGGCCTCGGCGGCCCTTGCGATCGTCGTCCGGCAACACGAGCCTCTTGCGCGTTCTCGACCGGTGCAGTGCGCGGTCTAGTGGTCCAATTCTAACACTCGTATCCCTTCGCAGCGGGCGCCTTTGCGAATGTTAGATCAAAGGACCGCTGGCAAATATAGTTTGCAGTGGAGTTTTGGATTTGACATTCGCTTGACGAACTCGCGGCCGGGCCGGCAGCGAGTGTCAAATCCACGCCGCGCCTGTGTTGTTTAGTAGAAGTTGTCGGCCGGGAATATGCCGGCGGCGCCACCTGGGCACCGATAGCGTCAGTGCACGGATGCCGTGCGCTTGGCCGCGACCGGCTTGGCCGCAGGCTTGGTATTTGCCGCTGGCGCAGCCGCCGCGGAATCCCATCCGCCCGCGGGGGTCGCCACGCCGATAGCGTCATCGGGCTGCGGTTCGGGCGTAAACGTCTGGATCGCAAGCTTGGCCGCGGCGAGCGACTGGGCGTCGAGACGTTTGGCAATGTCGTCGCGCTTGCGGCCGGCATCGACATCGCCTTGCGAGGCAGCAAGGCTGAACCATTTGAAGGATTCGGCGAGGTTCTGGTCGACGCCGATGCCACGGGCATAAAGAATGCCGAGGTTGTACTGGCTGTCGGCGATGCCGTGATCGGCCGCCTTGCGGAACCATTGCGCCGCGCTCTTGTAGTTTGCGCCGTTGCCGCCGCCGTCCGCATCGAGCACCGCAAGGTTGTGCATCGCCTTGGCGTTGCCGCGCTCGGCGGCCTGCATGTAGTAGCGGCGGGCGATATCGATATCCTTTTTCACGCTGAGGCCCTTCTCGTAGAAGGTACCTAACCTGAAGATCGCCGGCACGACGCCGGCCTGCGCCGCGCGGTCGAGCCACTTCGCGGCTTCGTCGTAATTGGCTGCAACGCCTTTGCCTTCGGCAAAACGCACGCCAATCTCATAGGCGGCTGTCGGATCGCCCTTTAGCACGGCGGCGCGCAGAACCGGACCGCCGATGGCATCAGGCAGTCTTTCGGTCGGCGGCACCTGGATCATCGCTAGTTTGCCTGTGCTCGATGACGATGGCGAAAGCGGGATCGCTCCCGTCACATCGCCTGTCACAGACATCGACGGTGAAGCATTGTCTTGCGGAATGGTCAGGGAGTTGCTGGTGGCGGACGTGGCGTTGTTGAACGACTGCCGCCCGATCGGCGTCGGCGATGTCATCGAAGGCATCATGGGCGCCGGTGCCGAACTTGCGCCGCCGTTGCCGGCAGGCGCCGCTGCCGGCGCATCGGACGAACTTTCCGCAGCCGGCATCGTCGCTGGCGTGCCGGTGTCGAGCAGGCTCATCGCCATCTTGAAGGTGCCAAGCACGATCACGACAACGCTGGCACCGACCAGTAACGAACGGATCTTCGAAGTGATGGTAGATCCGGCCGTGGCCTGATCGGCCGGCTTCGCGGCCTTCGGCTGCTTGCCGGACTTGTCCGGCGGCGGCGCGGCAGCCGCTGCTTGCGCGGCACGTCGCGCGGCGGCGATGAAGCTCGACGTGCTGACAGGTTCCTTCGCGCCCGTGGGGGCGGGTATGTTGCTGATGGCGTTTTCGGATGCAGCGATGCGTTCTGACGGGGAAGCGGTGCGTCCCGACGGACGCGTGCCCGGTTCGAGCGGATGATCGGGTGGCAGGCCGGGCGCGATCGCCACGCGCGAAGGCGCCGTATGCGGCTCCAGAATTTCGCCGATGGTCCGGGACGCGAGGGCGGGTGCTTCGTCCAGCGCCGCGGCATGAAACTCGCGTGGAGCGGCGACGAAAGCCTGTTGTGGCGGAATTGGAGGCGGCTCCGAGGGAATCGCCGGAGGCGTCTCGGGTTTGGCTTGCATAGCCATTGCGATCCGCGCGGGCGAGGGCTCCGCTACGACGCGCGGCTCAGGCTCGGCCTCAGGCTCCGATTCCGTCGGCACAGAATAGGAAGGTTCGGGATCGAATGGAGCCGGCGTTGCAAAACTCGGCGCCACGGCCGCAACTGCCGATGCCGGTTGCGCACGCTCCGTGCGCAGATCGCCTTCGATCATCGTGAGGCGGTCGACGACGTGGCCGAGCGTACTGTTGACCGCTTCCAGGGAGTCCTGGGTCTGGCGATCGGTCTCCGCCTGGCTGTAGCGGATGTCGGACAATTCGCGCTTGAGGTCGGCAAGCCCACTGTCCTGGACGACCGGTTCGCTGCGGCTGTCGGCGAGAGTGGCAAAGCTGGCGTGCTGACGTTCCAGATGATGCAGGATATCCTGAAGGCCTTCTTCGACCCGCCCGAAATTACCGGAGCGGTGATCGGAGGCCTCAACTCGTTCGAGCAAATACGAAACGCGCTGCTCCAGATGCGCAAAGGCAGAGGCGCCGTCATTACCGACCGGTATGCGGTCGAGACGGTCGGACAGAGCGAGCAAGGCGCGTTCGATCTGCTCGGAATTGTCTGACGCCGGCGGCCGCTGTTCGCGGCTCTCAAGCGATGCCGTCAATCCGGCAATGCGCTGTTCCAGTGCGGCGAGCGAGTCGGACCGTCCATCGGGCCGCGTGAGCTGATCGACCTTGGCCGACAGCGCATGAACGTCTTCGCTGAGACGCGCCAGCGCATCGTTGGATGCGACATTGGAGACGATCGAGCGAAGGGCGGCGATCGCGCCTTCGAGTTGATGGATCGTGGACGGATCGTCGTTGGTCCGAATGATCTGATCGAGTTTGGCGGTCAGGTTACGGATCGCCTGGTCGTAACCCGCAAGCTGCTCGGCGGGCGTCAGCGAGCGCAACACCTCGCGAATTTCGCCGAGCGCATGTTCGATGTTGGCCATCGCCTGGCCGTCGGTATTGTTCTGGCGAGTTTCGTCGATGCGACGGGAAAGCGACCTGATTTCGCTTTCGATCGATTCGATCGCGCGGCGCGGCATCGCCTCGGTGATGGCCTGGCGAATTTCCCCGAGTTCGCTGCGGAAGGCCGCGATCGATTGTTCGATTTGATCGGGGCGTTGGAGCGATTCGATCTGGCCGGTGATTTTGGCGAGGTGCCGCTCCAGCGACGAGAAATCAGGCCCGGGCGCAGGCGGCGCGGCGTATGCGGGCTGCGGCGCGGAGGCGGGCGCAATTGGCGGTGCGCTGCGCAGCATCGGCTGTGCCGCAAAACTGTCGAGTTCGCTCTGGCGCGCGGAAATTTCCGCAATCGCCGAATCGAAGGAGCCGGGATTGAGCGGAGGCGAGGGGCGATAGACCTGTGTGGCTGCGCGCTCAACCATCTCGGCCTGCCGTTGATCCTCCTGCACCTGTCGCTGGCGTGCGGGTGCGGGGTTAGAAATCTGCGACAGCCGCGCGTCGAGGCGCGCAATGGCGTCGTTCAGTTGCTGGGCGACCGGCGCTTCGCCGCGCGGTGCTTCGTTACGCGGCCGCGCTTGCGAAATCTGATCGATCTGGCGGGTGATTGTATCGAGCCGCTGATGGATGTCGGCGACGTCGCGGCTCTCACGAGCGGGCATCGCCGGGCGTTGATCGGAAGGATTGCGGAAGTTCGGCGGAGTGGCGTCGCCCAGATTGAGGCTTAGCCACTCGCTCAGCGACACGCCGGCGCGGCGAGCAGCAGCCTCGGCCCGCTCTCGGACTGCTGGATCGATGCCTTCATTACTCCACGATACGCGCGAATTCATGCTTCCGTCCGGTTCCGCTTCGGCGCCCCACCTGGCGCCTCCGGCCTTCCCGCGCGTCCCTAAGATGAGACAATCGAATTCGACGCGGGCCGTCTGCCTCTACAGATCGACTTTTTCGCGTTACGGTAAATAACGGGTTAAGGAATGCGGTGGCCCGTCTTAAAGTTTGCAGGCCAGCCCAAAGTCCTGAAGCCTCTCAAGTCTCGACAGGTTCAATCGCCGGAACCGCTGTCTTTCCGTATTCCCTCGAATGGCACGACCCCGGCAGCCCCGGAGATCGCCGACAGCGTCGCGATCGCCTCTTCGCACCACTCGGCGACCATTTGCTCGTGCTTCAGCCCGATGCGAAGCCCAAGCAACTTGCCCATGTCGGCAGGTGACGCGGTCCCGTCCGGAAAGCGCTTGTTCAGGATGCGCTCGTAGCGCTCATAGCGGTCGCGATGGTGCTCTTGCCTTGCCATGAGGTCGGCGCGCAACGGCTCGATATCGACGGCATCGAGCGCATAAAGGCGGATCAGGAGATCATCCTTGATCGATGCTGGTGTGGAGGGACGGGCGGCCCAGTGCCGGAAGGCAGCTTTGCCATCGGACGTCAGCGTATAGACCAGTTTGTTCGGCTTGCCTGACTGCACGATCTCGCGCCCCTGAATATGGCCGCGCTCGCGCAGCTTGGAGAGCTCGCGATAGATCTGCTGATGGTCCGCCTTCCAAAAAAAGCCAATCGAGGAGTCGAAAGTCTTGGCAAGCTCATAGCCCGTCATCGGGCGCTCGGTCAGGCAGGCAAGGATGGCGTCGGCAAGGGCCAAGGGTCGAACTCCCGACATCGAGGGCTCTGAAATTAACACGCTTGACTTTATGCACATTGATGCATATGCGTCAATATGCATATGGACCAGAGCTGAATTGGTCCCGCACCTGCCGTCCCCAAGGAGGCGCCTTTGCCAACGATCGGTCTGCAAGAGTGGCACGGCTTCATCAAGTCGCAGGACCATGCAGTGCTCTGGGACCTGCTGCACCCCGACGTCGTGTTCGAGAGCCCGGTGGTGCACACGCCGCAACGCGGCCGCGACATTACGTTTAAATATCTGGCGAGTGCGACCAAGGTGCTGGGCGGCCCAAGCTTCCGCTATGTCGGCGAATGGACCAGCGATCACGGAGCCGTGCTGGAATTCACCAATGATGTCGACGGGATCACCATCAATGGTGTCGATATCATCACCTTCGACGCAGAGAACCGCATCACGCATTTCAAGGTAATGGTTCGCCCGCTGAAAGCCCTTAATCTGCTGCATCGCTTGATGGGAGAGCAGCTAGCGGGCCGACCCTGACATTCGCCCCTTTGCCGTGAATGCGATTGCAATAGATGCTGCCTTCGACTCACGGAACTGGATAAGCTCGCTTCAAGCCTTTCCCAAAAACACCACCAAGACCTTGCCGGGGAGAACGTCATGCCGATCTACAAAGCGCCTGTCGAGGACGTCAATTTCCTGCTCAACGACGTCTTTCAAATCGACCGTTACGACAATCTCCCCGGATTCAGCGACGCGTCGGCCGATGTTCGCGAAGCCATTTTGAGCGAGGCCGCAAAGCTCAGCGAAGAAGTCTTGCAGCCCCTCAACCGTGTCGGCGATCTCGAAGGCTGCACCCGTCATGACGACAGCAGCGTGACGACGCCAAAGGGATTCAAAGAGGCGTTCAAGCAGGTGGTCGATGGCGGATGGCTTGGCCTCTCCGCGCCTGTGGAATATGGCGGTCAGGGCCTGCCGATCACGTTGAGCCAGACCGTCAGCGAATTCCAATGCTCGGCGAATATGTCCTTTGCCATGTATGGCGGTCTCACCGTCGGCGCGACCGCAGCGCTGATCGTGCACGGCAGCGCCGAGCAGAAGGCGACCTATGTGCCGAAGATGGTATCCGGCGAATGGACCGGCACCATGAATCTCACCGAGCCGCAATGCGGCACCGACCTCGGTCTGTTGCGGACCAAGGCCGTCAAGCAGGCCGACGGCAGCTACAAGATATCAGGCACCAAGATTTTCATTTCCGCCGGCGAGCATGACCTGGCCTCCAACATCATCCACCTGGTGTTGGCGCGGATCGAAGGGGCGCCGGCCGGCATCAAGGGCGTCTCGCTGTTCGTAGTGCCGAAATTCCTCGTCAACGCCGACGGCTCCATCGGCGCGCGCAACGGTGTCACCTGCGGCTCGATCGAGCACAAGATGGGCATCCACGGCAATTCTACCTGCGTGATGAATTACGATGGCGCCGCCGGCTGGCTGATCGGCGAGGAAAACAAGGGCATGCAGGGCATGTTCGTGATGATGAACGAGGCGCGGCTTGGCGTTGCCGTGCAGGGGCTGGCGCAGTCGGAAGTCGCCTATCAGAACGCAGCCGCCTATGCCCGAGACCGCTTGCAGGGCCGGGCCCTCTCGGGGCCGAAAGCGCCGGACAAGCCGGCGGATCCGATTATCGTGCATCCCGACGTGCGCCGCACGCTGCTCACCATCCGCGCCTTCAACGAAGCTGCACGCGCCATGGTGGTCTGGACCTCGCTCAAGAGCGACGTTGCGCATCGTTCCAGCGATCCAAAAGACCGCCAGGAAGCCGACGACCACATGGGACTGATGACGCCGGTGCTGAAAGGCTTCCTTACCGAAACAGGCTTTGCCAATGCGGTTCAGGCCCAGCAAATGTATGGCGGCCACGGCTATATCGCCGAGCAGGGCATGGAACAGTTCGTGCGCGATGCGCGCATCGCCATGATCTACGAAGGGGCCAACGGTATTCAGGCGCTCGATCTCGTCGGGCGTAAATTGCCGCGCGAAGGCGGCCGCGCTGTGATGGCGTTCTTCGGCGAGGTCGGCGCCTTCGCCAAGGAACACGCCGGTGACGAGACGATGAAGCCGTTTGTCGCGCCGCTTTCCACCGGGCTTGGTCACCTTCAGCAGGCCACTACCTGGCTGATGCAGAACGCGATGGGCAAGCCGGACAACGCCGGCGCCGCCGCTACCGACTACATGCATTTGTTCGGCCTGGTGACGCTGGGCTATATGTGGGCCAAGATGGCAAAGGTCGCCAACGACAAGATTGCGGGCGGTGGTGCGACCGCCTATCTGTCGACCAAGCTTGTGACGGGCCGCTTCTTCATGGAGCGGATGCTGCCGGCAACCGCAACCCATCTGGCGCGTCTTCAGAGTGGAAGTGCGACCATCATGGAATTGGCGGCTGACGCTTTCTGATCGGAGAGTTCTGAAATTTCCTCGGATTGAGTGAATTCCGTGTCGCTTTTTCCAAACCCAGTATGATCCTCAACCCGGGAGGCCATGATGCCTGAGGCATTTATTTACGATCACGTTCGCACGCCGCGCGGTCGCGGCAAAGCCGATGGCGCGCTGCACGAGGTGACGGCGTTGGCGCTTGCCACCGTGCCGCTTAAGGCGCTCAAGGAGCGCAACAATCTCCCGGAAGACGTCGTCGACGATGTGATACTTGGCGTCGTCGATCCGGTCGGCGAAGCCGGCTCGGACATTGCCCGTTTCGCAGCACTGCAATCGGGCCTTGGCGAGTCCGTTCCGGGCATGCAGATCAGCCGGTTCTGCGCCTCGGGTCTCGATGCGGTGAATTTTGCGGCCGCCCAGATCATGAGCGGCCAGAACGAACTCACGATCGGTGGCGGCGCAGAATCCATGAGCCGGGTCGGCATCGGCGCTTCCGGCGGCGCCTGGCCGATGGACCCTTCGATTGCGGTGCCGGCCTATTTCATGCCGCAAGGCATCTCCGCCGATTTGATCGCGACCAAATATGGCTTCTCGCGCGACGACGTCGACGCCTATGCGGTGCAGAGCCAGCAGCGCGCCGCCAAATCCTGGGAGGAAGGCCGCTTCAATAAGTCCGTCGTCCCGGTAAAGGACGTCAACGGCCTGACGATCCTGGCCAAGGACGAACATATGCGGCCCTCGACGACCATGCAGTCGCTGGGTCAACTCAAGCCGTCATTCGCCGACGTCGCCGCGATGGGCGGCTTCGACGGCGTGGCGGTCCAGTCGCACCCGGAGATCGAGCGCGTCAACTATGTGCATCATGCCGGCAATTCGTCCGGCATCGTCGATGGCGCCGGTGCGGTGCTGCTCGGTAGCAAGGAAGCAGGCAGCAAATATGGTTTGAAGCCGCGCGCGAAGATTCGTGCCTTCGCCAATATCGGCTCGGAGCCGGCGATGATGTTGACCGGCCCCGTCGACGTCACCGAAAAGCTGTTCGAACGTTCGGGCATGAAGAAATCCGACATCGACTTGTTCGAACTGAACGAAGCCTTTGCGTCCGTGGTGCTGCGCTACATCCAGGCCTTCGACATCGACAACGCCAAGATCAATGTCAACGGCGGGGCGATTGCGCTCGGCCATCCCTTGGGAGCGACAGGCGCGATGATTCTCGGCACCGTGCTCGACGAACTCGAGCGAACCAACAAACAGACCGCGCTGGTCACCTTGTGCATCGGGGGCGGCATGGGCACCGCCACCATCATCGAGCGCGTGTGACTTCTACCCTCTCCCTTTCTGGGAGAGGCGCATCGGCGATCCACCCTCTCCCAAAAGAGAGAGGGAAAGAAGGTACGGCTACACGTCCTTCGGAACCGCGAAACGAATTTTGGGAGCAGCAGATGGCCTTCAAGAATTTCAAGGTTGAGACCGACGCCGACGGCATTGTGCTCGTCACGTGGGACATCCCGGGCCGTTCGATGAACGTGCTCGATGAGACCACGATCTCCGAACTTGAAGAGATCGTGAAGCAGACCTCGGCCGATGCGGCGGTGAAGGGTGTCGTGGTCACTTCCGGCAAGGAAGCGTTTTCGGCAGGGGCGGACCTGTCGATGCTCGAAGGCATGCACGGCCGCTACACCGTCGCTGCTCAAGGACAAGGGCGAAGTCGCGGCCAACCAGATGCTGTTCGACGAGAGCCGCCGGATGTCGCTGATATTTCGTGCGATCGAAACCTCGGGAAAGCCGTGGGCTGCCGCGATTAACGGCCTTGCGCTCGGCGGTGCGTTCGAACTGACGCTCGCCTGCCACTACCGCGTGGCGGCGCAGAATCCCAAGACGCGGCTCGGCTTGCCCGAGATCAAGGTCGGGCTGTTCCCCGGCGCCGGCGGTACCCAGCGCGTGTCGCGCATCGTCTCGCCGCAGGATGCGATGCAAATGCTGTTGAAGGGCGAGGCCGTCAACCTCGACAAGGCCAAGGCGCTTAATCTTATCCACGCGATCGTACCGGCCTCCGATTTGATCAAGGCCGCCAAGGACTGGATCAAAGGCGGCGGCAAGTCGGTCGCCCCCTGGGATGAGAAGGGATTCAAGCTGCCGGCCGGTCCGGTCTATTCGAAAGCCGGCATGATGATGTTCCCGGCGGGCAATGCGATCTACCGCCGCGAGACCTTCGACAATTACCCGGCGGCGCGCGCCGTCATGCAATGCGTCTATGAGGGCCTGCAACTGCCGATCGACGCGGCGTTGCGCGTCGAGTCGCGTTACTTCACGCAGATCCTGCGCTCGAACGAAGCGGCTGCCATGATCCGCTCGCTGTTCCTGTCGATGCAGGAACTCAACAAGGGTGCGCGGCGCCCGCCAAACGTGCCGCCGACCAAGGTCAAGAAGCTTGCCGTGATCGGCGCCGGCTTCATGGGCGCAAGCGTCGGGTACGTTTCGGCGCGCGCCGGAATTGCCGTTGTCCTGATCGACCGCGACCAGGCCAGTGCCGACAAGGGCAAAGCGCACGCGCAATCGGTAATCGACGATCTGATCAAGAAGGGTCGCGCCAAGGAAACCGATCGCGACGGCATCCTGTCGCGCATCACGGCGACGGCCGACTACAACGCGATCTCGGATTGCGACCTCGTCATCGAAGCGGTGTTCGAGGATCGCAAGATCAAGGCTGAAACCTACGCCAAGGCGCAGCCGTTGCTGCGGTCTGATGCGATTTTTGCTTCCAACACCTCGACACTGCCGATCAATTCGCTGGCGGAGGAGTTCAAGGATCAGGGCAAGTTCATCGGCATCCACTTCTTCTCGCCGGTCGAGAAGATGATGCTGGTGGAAATCATCCTCGGCCACAATACAGGCGAGGTCGCGCTGGCCACCGCGCTCGACTACACGCGCCAGATCGGCAAGACGCCGATCGTGGTCAATGACTCCCGAGGTTTCTTCGCCAACCGTTGCGTGCTGCGTTTCACTGCCGAAGGGCTCGAAATGCTGATGGAAGGCGTACCGCCGGCGATGATCGAGAACACCGCCAAAATGGCGGGCATGCCGGTCGGACCGTTGTCGTTGTCGGATGAGGTCGCGCTCGATCTTGTGCTCAAGATCATGAAGGCGACCGAAGCCGATCTCGGTCCGAACGCGATCGATCAGGCCCAGAAGAAGTTGCTGGTCGAGATGGTCGAAAAACAAGGCCGCTTCGGCCGCAAGAACGCCAAGGGCTTCTACGACTATCCGGAGAAGGGGAAGGGGCATAAGAGCCTGTGGCCGTCCCTCGGCGGTCTTCAGCCCAAGCACCTCGATCCCGATACGCTCGATATCGAGGAGATGAAGCAACGTTTCCTGGTGGTGCAGGCGGTGGAAGCCGCCCGCACGGTGGAGGACCATGTCATCACCGATGTGCGCGAGGCGGATATCGGCTCGATCCTCGGTTTCGGCTTTGCGCCGTTCACCGGCGGCGCGCTTTCCTACATCGACTTCATGGGAACGAAGAAGTTCGTCGAACTCTGCCACAAGCTCGAGGCCAAATATGGTTCGCGCTTCGCGCCGCCGAAGCTCCTGGTCGAGATGGCGCAAAAGGGTGAGACCTTTTACGGCCGCTTCCCGCCGAAGAAGCTTGCCGCGCAGGCGGCGGAGTAGCGCTGCCGAGTTTTTACCCTCTCCCTTTGTGGGAGAGGGTGCCCGAAATGCGAAGCATTGAGGGCGGGTGAGGGGTTACGGTCTCGCGATAGGGAAGAACCCCTCACCCGGCTCGAGTTTCGCTTCGTTCATTCTCGCCACCCTCTCCCACAGGGGGAGAGGGTAAGGGCGGCCCGCCTCACGCCGCCTTCAGGCCTTCCTTGACGAGCGCTTCCTGCACCTTCGGGCGCGCGGCGGTGCGATCCTTGTAAGCCATCAGGTTGTTCAGTCCGGACAGATCGAACTTCATGCGCTCGGCCCAGTTCAACATCACGAACAAATAGCCATCGGCCACCGTGAACTGCTTGCCCATCAGGTGGTCGCGGCCGGCCAACTGGCCGTCGAGATATTTGAACTTGCCCAGCGCGCGGTCCTTGAACACGCCTTTGGCTTCGTCCGAAAGCGCGGGGTTAAACAACGGGCCGATGTTCTTGTGCAGTTCGCCGTTGATGTAGGCGAGCCATTCCTGGAGCTTGTAGCGCTCGGCGCTGTCGCGGGAAGGCGCAAGGTTCTTGGTCGGCGCCTGGTCGGCTATCATCTGCACGATCACGGGGCCTTCGGTAACGAGCTCGCCGCTGTCGAGCGCCAGCGCCGGCACCTGGCCTTTTGGGTTAATCTTTAAATAATCGTCACCGTTTTCAAGCTTCTTGGCGCGCAGGTCGACCTTGACCAGATCGTAAGGCAGACCTGCTTCCAAAAGCGCAATGTGGGGCGAGAGCGAGCAGGCTCCAGGCGCATAATAGAGTTTCATTGGTTTTCTCCCTTGGATCATGGCAAATGGCCAACGCATGGCTACATGCGTTTGCATGAAGCAGTCAATATTGATGCATATGCATCAAGTGCGCTACACTACAGACCAATACTGCGGACCTCGACCATGAAACGCAAACCATCGACGGAAGCGACCGCCGCCTGGATTCGCCTGATGCGGGTCCAGAGCCGGGTGTTGAACGCCGTCGAACAGGATTTGAAGAAGGCCGGCTTCCCACCGCTTGCCTGGTACGACGCCCTGCTTGAGCTGTCGCGCGCGCCAGCGGGTGAGCTTCGGCCGGTGGAATTGGAAAAGCAGATGCTGTTGCCGCAATATTCCACCTCCCGGCTGATCGACCGGTTGGTCGACGAGGGCCTTGCGCTTCGCCGCGAATGCAAGATCGACAAGCGCGGCCAGTTCGTGGAAATCACGGAAGCCGGTCGTGAATTGCAGAAAAAGATGTGGGGCGCCTATTCCGCCGGGATCGAAAAGCATGTCGGCTCGAAATTGTCTGACACCGACGCTATAAAGTTGTGTGGCCTCCTCGACCGGCTCGGCTGCTGCGCTGGCGGGGAAATCCCCTCGCTCGTCGCAAAAGACGGCGCGCCAGCCCGATGATATCATCCATCGCCTTCAGCCTCGCGAACCGCAGGGTTCGCGGATGCCTTCGGTACCGCGCGCGTTCGGTCGCAGCGCTCCACATTCGGAATTTGCATGGCGCGTGACCAGATCGATATGACGCCCCTTCAGTCGCGAGACGAACTCGTCGCCTGGCTCGAGGATGGCGTAAAACAGCCTTCCGAGTTCCGGATCGGGACCGAGCATGAGAAAACGCCGTTTACGCTGAGCGGTCATCAGCCGGTGCCTTACGAAGGCGCGCGCGGCATCGGCGCGCTGTTGGAAGGCATGCAGCTCCTGCTCGGCTGGGAGCCGATCATGGAGCGCGGCAACATCATCGGGCTCTACGATGTCACCGGCGGCGGGGCGATTTCGCTGGAGCCCGGCGGACAGTTCGAATTGTCGGGCGCGCCGGTGGAAACCGTGCATCAGACCCAAAGCGAATTGATGGCGCACCTGGCGCAGGTGCGCGAGATCGCCACGCCGCTGGGAATAGGCTTTCTCGGTCTCGGCATGACGCCGTCCTGGTCGCGGAAACAGGTTCCGGTGATGCCGAAGGGGCGCTACCAGATCATGAAGAACTACATGCCGAAGGTCGGCCGTTACGGCCTCGACATGATGTTCCGGACCTGCACCGTGCAGACCAATCTCGATTTCTCGTCCGAAGCCGATATGGTCAAGAAGCTCAGGGTGTCGCTGGCGTTGCAGCCCGTGGCGACAGCTCTGTTTGCCAATTCGCCGTTCACCGAAGGCAAGCCGAACGGTTTTCTGTCGTTCCGTTCGGAGATCTGGCGCGACACCGACAATGCACGCGCCGGCATGCTGCCCTGGGCGTTCGAGGACGGCATGGGATTCGAGCGCTGGGTCGACTATGCGCTCGACGTGCCGATGTATTTCGTCAAGCGCGGCGACAACTATGTCGACGTCTCCGGTTCGTCGTTCCGCGATTTCTTTGCGGGAAAAAATCCCGCGCTTCCCGGCGAGCGCCCGATGCTGTCGGACTGGGCCAACCATCTTTCGACGATTTTCCCGGAAGTGCGTTTGAAGCGTTATCTGGAAATGCGAGGCGCCGACGGGGTGCCGTGGGGCCGGCTGCCGGCGCTGCCCGCTTTCTGGGTCGGATTGCTCTACGACGATACCAGCCTGGACGCAGCCTGGGATATCGTCAAAGGCTGGACTGCTTCCGAACGACAGTCGTTGCGCGATGACGTTCCGCATCTCGGCTTCAAGGCCAGGATCAAGGATCGCTACATCTTCGAAATCGCCAAGGAATGTCTGGTGCTGGCGCATTCGGGGCTGCGCCGCCGTGGCCGCGCCGACCACTTTGGCCGCGATGAGACGCGTTATCTGGAGCCGCTCGACCGGATTATCGATGCCGGGGTGACGCCCGCCGAGGAAATGCTGGCCAAGTTCGACGGCCCGTGGGCCGGCTCGGTCGACCCCGCCTACAGCGAATACGCTTTCTGAAGCGCTGACGCGGATCATGCTTTAGGCCAAGAAGTCGCACCACGCCGTTCATCAGCCGTACAGGTTCATGGCGATCAAATGGCGCGCTGCGGCACCAGACCGCAAAATTGCCGATAACTCCAAACGGTTGAAAGCATCGCGCATGTGGGGAGGCCGCCTGCTAGTGGCGTGTTTGGGGGCGCTCGTTCTCTTCGCGGTTACGGCTGCCAGTCGACCGGCGTACGCACAGGCCAATTTCGATCGTCCCGGCGGCGACTATACCAGCGCGCCGGTGCCCTCGGGTGACCCGGCCGATTGCGCGCTGGTCTGCGAACGCGATCGGCGCTGCCGCGCCTGGAGCTTCAACTACCCAACCGACATTTCGCGCGCGGCGGTTTGCTGGCTGAAAAACAGCGTGCCGGGGCGCCTCGCCGACGACTGCTGCGTCTCCGGTGTGCGCGGCGCCGGCGTGGTCGAGCCGCGTAATGGGGCGGTCGAAGCCTCGACCGACCGCGCGGGCGGCGATTACCGCAGCTTTGAGCTCAAGCACGGCGAACCTGATGAGGCTTGCAAGGCAGCTTGCGCCACCGACAACAAATGCCGCGCCTGGACCTATGCGCGCGGGGGGTATGTCGGCCGCGAGCCTCACTGTTTCTTGAAGAAAGAAATCAAGCCGCCGAGGCGCAAGCCCGGCTTCACGTCCGGCGTGGTCAGGTAACCGTCCCGCCCTCCACCGGCGGGTTGCGGCCGCACGCGCCAAAGCGTCAGGCTCGTTTTGCGGTCTTTGATGCCAGCGCCTGCCATTGCCGGCGCAGCAGCGGCTCGACGATCGAGCGCTTGGCCTTGGACAACCGGGCCAGCACGATCGGATAATCCTTGTAGTGATCGGTGAAATAGAAAACCTGCGGGTCTCTCTCCACGAGTATGTCGCGTTCCTCCTGCGGGACGCCCGGCATCACCAGGCTGTCACCGTCTTCCTTTAGCCGTGCCAGCAATTTTTTGCGGACCTTGAGCGCGGGCGTTCCGTACGATGTGCCGTCCTCAACTTCCGGCCACACCAACGCAAACCTTCGAACGTCGTCGAAAGTCATCGGCATTCACTTAACCGAGGTGAAAAACCTCGCCATGCGGAAGCCTGACAGCCACGTCCAAACCGGCTGCTCGCGGATGCCGAGATCCCACGATCCGATCACGGCATCGGCGCGCCCGACCAGATCGTCGATCGGCAACATTCCGACACCGCCATCGCGCAGCGGCACGCGGCTGTCGGCGGAGTTGTCGCGGTTATCACCCATCACGAACAGGGAGCCCTCGGGCACTGAGACCTCCGCGGTGTTGTCGAGCCGTCCGTTGTCGCGAATCTTGAAAATCGCATGGCTGACGCCGCCAGGCAGCGTCTCGATGAAGCGGCGCGCCGGCTCATATCCGCCGCGTTCGTCTTCCACTTGGCCGATGCCGTCGGCCTTGAGCGAAGCGGCACGGTCGTTGATGAAGAGTTGACCCTGGCGCATCTGAATGCGGTCTCCGGGCAACCCTACGACCCGCTTGACCCAGGCCTGCGAACGGTCGCCGGGCCAGCGGAACACCACGACATCGCCGCGCTGGGGCGCATTGCCGAAGATACGCCCGGTCTCGGGCAAGTTGATTTGGATCGGCAGTGAAGCGGTGCCATAACCGTAAGGGAATTTCGATGCGAGCAGCGCATCGCCGATCAGAAGCGTTGGCTCCATCGATCCGGACGGGACATAAAAAGGCTCGGCAATGGCGCCTTTGGCCAGGAACACCAGCCCCAGCGCCGCCATAAACTGCAGAAGCTGAGCACCCCAACCCCGCGCACGCGTGGCGATCGATTGCCGTTCCATGGTCATGCGCCGGTGCCCCCAACCGTAATCCGTTCCATCCGCAGCGTCGGCTGGCCGACACCTACCGGGACGCCCTGACCATTCTTGCCACAAGTCCCGATCCCGGTGTCGAGCGCCAGGTCGTTGCCGATCATGGTGATCCGGCGCATGTCGGTCGGTCCATTACCGATCAGCATTGCGCCCTTCAACGGCGCACCCAGCTTGCCATTCTCGATCCGATAGGCCTCGGTGCATTGAAAGACGTATTTGCCGGAAGTGATATCGACCTGACCGCCGCCGAAATTGGCGGCATAGATGCCGTTTTTGACGGAGCTAAGAATTTCGGCCGGGTCGCTGGCGCCGGACAGCATGTAGGTGTTGGTCATTCGCGGCATCGGCACATGCGCATAGCCCTGACGACGACCGTTGCCGGTCGGCTTCATGTTCATCAGACGGGCATTTTGCCGGTCCTGCATGTAGCCGACGAGGATGCCGTCCTCGATCAGGACGGTGCGGTTGGTCGGCGTGCCCTCGTCGTCGATCGAGAGCGAGCCGCGGCGGGAAGCCATCGTGCCGTCATCGACCACGGTGACGCCCTTGGCGGCCACCTGCTGGCCCATCAGGCCGGCAAAAGCGCTGGTCTTCTTGCGGTTGAAATCGCCCTCGAGCCCGTGGCCGACGGCTTCGTGCAGCATCACGCCCGGCCAGCCGGCGCCCAGCACGACATCCATTTCTCCGGCCGGCGCCGGCACCGATTCCAGGTTGACCAGCGCCTCGCGGATCGCGCCGTCGGCGGCTTCGCGCCACGCCTTGGTCTCGATGAAGCGGGCATAGCCCTCGCGGCCGCCATAGCCCCGGGAGCCGCTCTCCTGCCGGCTGCCCTGGCCCGCGACCACTGAAATATTGACCCGCACCAGCGGGCGGATATCGCGATAGCTCTCGCCATCAGGGCGAATGATCTCGACCACCTGCCAGGTGGCACCCAGGCTGACGGTGACCTGGCGCACCCGCGGCTCCTTTTCACGCACGTAAGCGTCGATTTCGGCAAGCAGCTTGACCTTGCTCTCAAAGCCCGGCGCATCCAGTGGGTTTTCGTCGCCATAGAGCCGCACATTGGTGTGCGGAGGCGGGGCGGCAAACGTGCCACTGTAGCCACCGCGGACGGCCGCTACCGCATCCGCGGCGCGGATCAGCGCCGGCAGCGAAACGTCGGAAGAATGCGCATAACCGACCGCGTCATCTTTCACCGCGCGCAGGCCAAATCCCTGGCTGGTATCGTAGGTCGCCTGCTTCAGCCGGCCATTGTCGAACATCAAGGCTTCGGTCTGGCCGTATTCCATGAACAGCTCGCCGTCGTCGGCGCCCGCCAGTGCGCGTGCAAGCTGCTGCCGGACTGAATCACGATCGAGGTGGGCGCGGTCTAGAAGCGAGGTGGGGGGCGTCATGCGTACTCCAGGTCTGTCTTTCGCCTGGCCATCGCCGGTGCGCGACGGCAGCATGCAGGCATTGTTCAGGTTAAACAATTCCGGCAAAGCGGTCGCCTAACATCACCGTAATCCGAAAAGCCTGCTTCCGGTCCGTATTGATGTTGTCGCGACTTTTCCAAAATAGGCGCGATGGTCCGCAAAGGGGAGGGGCCGGACGTGCCATATTGCGAGGCAGATTGCCTCACGGTAATTTATCGTAGCCCTCGCCGAGGCCGTTCAAACTCAGCGGAAAGCCGATGCCCTCCTCGGGCGTCTCGAAGATGATGAAAGTCGCGGTCTTGGCGCTCTTGAGCTGACCTAACAGCTTGTCATCCATGACGACTTCGGCCACGCAGCCATTAGGCAGGCATCGGACAAAGCCGGCTCGCCCGACATCGACGTTATCGAGCTTGAGGCCCAGGCCGGAGGGCAGCAGCACGCCGAGCGGCGCGACCACCCGCATCAGCTTGCTCTTCTGATCGGCGGTCTTGAGCACGATCACGGTCAGGCCGGCATTGGAGCGGTCCTCGGCTACCACACTCTGAATTAGGGCGCATTGCTCGCTTTGTGCGCCAGGCGGGGTATCGCAGCGGATCTGCCAGTCGCCATGAACCGAGCGCACCGCCCCTTGAGCGTTTGCCGGCGCGGTGAGGCCGAACCAGCACAGTACAGCAAGGGCAGCCGCCGCTCCGCCGGCCCGGCGGGTACTGACGGACCTGTGAAGTGACGCGCGGGGAGAAGAACTGCTGTTCGGGTATTTCGAAGGCCCCATCAGGGTCGATCCCTTGATTTCTTCGGCAAATTCGTTGGCAAAACGGACGTACCCAACTCGACTGATACGGCAATGACGGCGCCTTGATGGCTGACCGGATGTCCAGGCGGGTCTCGATCGACGAATCAGGCCCCACTCCTAGAGTGGATCTGTGCCTACATCCGGCAATCCGCCTGTCAAGCCATCACCAGCGTGAAATCGGAAATTGGGCTGATTTCTCGGGGGAAATGCGACATCCGCATAATAGCCGCACATGCACCCCTGCACCACGTACTACTGCATTGCGATGCCCTTGGAATTATGGTTTGAGAGGCTGGATTTTGACGCATTCCAACAAGCTGGTCGTAGGTGCCTTCGGGGCACGTCAGAAGGCCATTTGTCAGGGGTCGGGATCGTTGCGTTATTCGCCCGCAGGGCGCGACTACGCGAGGGGATTTTTTCGAATGGGAGCACGAGCGACATGAAGATGTCGAAGGGCCAGATCGGCCGTCGGTTGCTGGGTTGGGCGGTGGCCGGCGTGACGGCGACAGCTAGCGGGTCGGCGTTTGCCGAATTGGGCCAGCCGGCGCCTTGGGAGTACAAGTTGCAGGAGTCCGCGACCGAAGTGATGGATTATATCACTTGGTTCCACAACGGCCTGCTGGTTCTGATCACGGTCATCACGCTGTTCGTGCTGGCGCTGCTCATTATCGTCGTCGTCAAGTTCAACGCCAAGGCCAATCCGGTTCCGTCCCGGACCACCCACAATACCTTGATTGAGGTGGCCTGGACCCTGATTCCGGTACTGATCCTGGTCGGCATCGCGGTTCCGTCGTTTCGCCTGCTATTCCTGGAACTCGACGTTCCAAAGGCCGATTTGACCATCAAGGCGACCGGCAAGCAGTGGTACTGGTCCTACGCCTATCCCGACAACGGCAAATTTGAATTCGATTCGCTGATGGCGGCGGACAAGCAGCCGCGTCTGCTTGGGGTCGATAACGAAATGGTCGTGCCGGTGAACAAGGTGGTCCGGGTCCAGACCACAGGCGCGGACGTGATCCATTCCTTCGCGGTGCCGGCCTTCGGCATCAAGATCGACGCGATTCCCGGCCGGTTGAACGAGACATGGTTCAAGGCCACCAAGACCGGCATGTTCTACGGTCAGTGCTCGGAATTATGCGGCAAGGACCACGCCTTCATGCCAATCGCGGTGAAGGTCGTCAGCGATCAGGAATTCGCGGCCTGGGTCGCGGACGCCAAGAAGAAATTTGCGACCAATCCGGCGAACTCGTTCGCCTCGGTTGGAACAGCGGCGCAGTGAGCCGGATCGGCCGGCCCCTCTGGCTTTGAGGGGCGGTCAGGAGTTTATCGCCGGGCGACAGGCGATCGGACCCGAAGGGGTCTTGGAGAAGGATTGCAAGGCAGGGTTTGAAAATGGCAACCACCGCAGCGACACACGACGATCACGCTCATGACGATCACGCCCATCCGACCGGTTGGCGACGTTTCGTCTATTCGACCAACCACAAGGACATCGGCACGATGTACCTGGTGTTTGCCATCATCGCCGGCATCATCGGCGCGGCGATGTCGATCGCGATCCGCATCGAGTTGATGTATCCGGGCATTCAGCTGTTTCACGAAACCCACACCTACAACGTTTTCGTCACCTCGCACGGCCTGATCATGATCTTCTTCATGGTAATGCCGGCGATGATCGGCGGCTTCGGCAACTGGTTCGTGCCGCTGATGATCGGTGCGCCGGACATGGCGTTCCCGCGCATGAACAATATCTCGTTCTGGCTGCTGCCGGCTTCCTTTGCGCTGCTGCTGATCTCGAGCTTCGTCGAGGGCGAGCCGGGTGCCAACGGCGTTGGCGCCGGCTGGACCATCTATGCGCCGTTGTCGACGTCGGGCCATCCGGGACCCGCGGTCGATTTCGCGATTCTATCGCTGCATCTGGCCGGCGCGTCGTCGATTCTCGGCGCCATCAACTTCATCACTACGATCTTCAACATGCGCGCGCCCGGCATGACGCTGCACAAGATGCCACTGTTCGTGTGGTCGATCCTGGTGACGGTGTTCCTGCTTCTGCTGTCGCTGCCAGTGCTTGCCGGGGCGATCACGATGCTGTTGACCGACCGCAATTTCGGCACCGCCTTCTTCGACGCCGAGCACGGCGGCGATCCGGTGTTGTTCCAGCATCTGTTCTGGTTCTTCGGCCATCCCGAAGTCTACATCCTGATCCTCCCCGCCTTCGGCATGGTTAGCCAGATCGTCTCGACCTTCTCGAAGAAGCCGGTGTTCGGTTATCTCGGCATGGCCTATGCGATGGTGGCGATCGGCGGCATCGGCTTCGTGGTGTGGGCCCACCATATGTACACGGTCGGCATGTCGTCGGCGACGCAGGCCTATTTCGTCGCCGCCACCATGGTGATCGCGGTGCCGACCGGCGTGAAGATATTCTCCTGGATCGCCACGATGTGGGGCGGCTCGATTGAATTCCGCACACCAATGCTGTGGGCGATCGGCTTCATCTTCCTGTTCACGGTCGGCGGCGTCACCGGCGTGGTGCTGGCCAATGCCGGCGTCGATCGCGTCTTGCAAGAGACCTATTACGTCGTCGCGCACTTCCACTACGTGCTGTCGCTGGGTGCGGTGTTCGGGATCTTTGCCGGCTGGTACTACTGGTTCCCGAAAATGTCGGGCTACATGTACAATGAGGCAATCGGCAAGGCGCACTTCTGGTTCACCTTCATCGGCGTGAACCTGGTGTTCTTCCCGCAGCACTTCCTCGGCCTGTCGGGCATGCCGCGCCGCTATGTCGACTATCCGGATGCCTTCGCCGGCTGGAACCTGGTGTCGTCGATCGGCTCCTATATTTCCGGCTTCGGCGTGCTGATCTTCATCTACGGGGTGGTCGACGCGTTCATGCGCAAGCAACAGGCTGCCGACAATCCGTGGGGTGCTGGCGCCACAACGCTGGAATGGACACTGCCGTCGCCGCCGCCGTTCCACCAGTTCGAAGTATTGCCACGCGTGCAGTAAATTGGGTGCGCGGCGCGTCAAGCGCCGCGTCCTCCACCTTGTGAAGGGAAGTGAGAGCCGTCTTGTCGGTCGTCGATCAGAATAGCATCGCACTGTCACCTCGGATTTCGGAAGCCGGGGTCGCCGACTACGTCGCGCTGTTGAAGCCACGGGTTATGTCGCTTGTGGTATTCACCGCACTCGTGGGCCTCATGATTGCGCCGGTGCATGTGCACCCGGTTCTGGCCTTCACGTCCATCCTCTGTATCGCGGTCGGGGCCGGCGCGTCGGGTGCGCTGAACATGTGGTACGAGGCCGATATCGACGCGTTGATGTCGCGTACCGCCAACCGGCCAATCCCGCGCGGCCGGATCACGGCCCCGGAGGCCGCCACCTTCGGCATGACGCTCGCGTTCTTCTCGGTGATGACGCTCGGCATCCTCGTGAACTGGGTTGCCGGCGCGCTGCTGGCTTTCACGATCTTCTTCTACGTCGTGATCTATACCATGGCGCTCAAGCGCTGGACCGCCCAGAACATCGTGATCGGCGGCGCCGCTGGTGCGCTTCCTCCTGTCGTCGCCTGGGCGGCGGCGACCGGTTCGCTTTCGATCGAGCCGCTGCTGCTGTTTTTGATCATCTTCTTCTGGACCCCGCCGCACTTTTGGGCGCTGGCGCTGTTCCGCAGCGACGACTATGCCCGCGCCGGCGTTCCGATGTTGCCTGTCACCGCCGGGCCCGATGCGACGCGGCTGCAAATCCTGCTTTACACGATCGTGCTGGTCGCGGTGGCGCTGGCGCCCTGGCCGCTAGGCTATTTCGACGCGGTCTACGGCGTTGTCTCGCTCGTCCTTGGCGCCGGCATGCTGTGGCTTTCGATCGACGTCTATCGCTTTCGTGAGGGGCGCGAAGCCGGTCGCGCTACCCGCCGGCTGTTCGCGTTCTCAATTCTGTACCTGTTTGCGCTATTTGCCACGCTTTTACTCGAGGTCGTGGCACGCAGCGTTGTACCGTTGATCTGGTAAGGGCGCATGGCGACAATGGCCGATAACGACAGACCAGACGGAATCGTCCTCACCGAGGCGCAAAAGAAGAGCCGCCGCCAGCGATCCGTTGCCATTGCGCTCGCGCTAGGCGTTCTCGTCTTGTTGTTTTTCGCAGTCACCATCGTCAAGGGGCCGGCCGTTCTCGTGCGGCCGTTATAGGACATGGCAAACCGCCAGAAACAGGATCAGGCTTCCGCGAGCGAGAAGAGATCGTCGCGCCGCGGCTTGACCCGCGACGCTATCGTGGCGGCGATCTGCGGCTTCGTGGTGGTGTTGATGGTGGGAGCCGCTTACGCCGCGGTGCCCTTCTACAACTGGTTTTGCCGCGCCACCGGATTCAACGGCACCACGCAGGTAGCGACGTCAGCGCCCATGGGCGCGCCGCTTGAACGGAAAATCGCGATTCGCTTCGACTCCAACGTCGCCGGCGGGCTGCCGTGGAAATTCGAGCCGGAGCAGACCGAGATCGAGGTAAAAATCGGCGAAGTCGTCACCGTCTTCTACAAGGTGACCAACGGGTCCGCGCGAACCACAACCGGGCAGGCTGCCTATAACGTTGCGCCTCTGACGGTCGGTTCGTATTTCGAAAAGATCAATTGCTTCTGTTTCACCGAGCAGACTTTGGCGCCGGGTGAAATACGCCAGATGCCGGTCGTGTTCTATGTCGATCCGTCGATCGTCAAAGACAGCGAAAATAACAACCTGAACACCATTACTTTGTCCTACACGTTTTACCCCGTTCGCGAACCGGCGGTGAAGCCGCTGGCGGCGGGCGAGACCGAAAAGTCAGTACCGGGCGCAAAGGGCGATCTTTAGAGAGGAATACGCGACGGCTCGATGTGAGTCCGGCCATCGCGACGTTCGAATTGAAACATTGACGGAGGGGCCGGGCGGGCCCTGCTAACGGAGAGATCGAAAAATGGCTACGGCGCAAGTCAAGCATCACGACTACCACCTCGTAGATCCGAGCCCGTGGCCGGTCGTCGGCTCCATTTCGGCTTTCATCATGGCCGTCGGCGCGATCACCTGGATGCACCACATGACCGGCGCTGCGCCGATCATCTTCTTCGCCGGCACTCTCGGCGTGCTCTACACCATGGCGAGCTGGTGGACCGATGTGATCCGCGAGGCGCAGTACAAGGGCGATCACACCCGCGTCGTGCAGATCAGCCATCGCTACGGCATGATCCTGTTCATCGCTTCCGAGGTGATGTTCTTTGTCGCCTGGTTCTGGGCTTTCTTCAACGCGTCGCTGTTCCCGGCGGATGCGGTTCACGCAACGCGCGATGCGATCTTCGGCTGTGGCGCCGGTACCCAGATGGGAGCGTGCAGTGTTCCCGGCACCTGGCCGCCAAAAGGCATCGAAGCATTCGACCCCTGGCACCTGCCGCTACTTAACACCCTCCTGCTGTTGACATCGGGCACCACGGTGACCTGGGCGCATCATGCGCTGCTGGAAAACGACCGTCAGGGCCTGAAATACGGCCTGTGGCTGACCATTGCGCTCGGTGCATGCTTCACCTGCGTGCAAGCCTATGAATACAGCCACGCTCTGTTCGACTTCTCCGGCAACGTCTACGGCGCGACCTTCTTCATGGCGACGGGTTTCCACGGTTTCCACGTGCTGGTGGGAACCATCTTCCTGATCGTCTGCCTTGCGCGCGTCTATGCCGGGCACTTCACGCCGACTCAGCACCTTGGCTTCGAATTCGCCGCCTGGTACTGGCATTTCGTCGACGTGGTGTGGCTGTTCCTGTTCGCCTGCATTTACGTCTGGGGCACGGGCGGCGGCAGGCTCGTCGGCGCCGAATAGCTTGGGTTTCAATCGTCTTCGAAGGGCGGCCTTGTGGCCGCCCTTTTTGTTTGGCCGCCCGCCCATGATAGATTGCGTCATGAATTCTTCCGACAGTTCCCGACCGGATACGCCGTCCCTGCTCCAGAGCGTCAGGCGCGGGCTTGCCTGCAGGTGCCCGCGTTGTGGCCAAGGCAAGTTGTTCACGGGCTTCCTGACGCTGCGGCCAACATGCGATGCCTGCGGGCTGGACTATACGTTCATCGATACCGGCGACGGACCGGCCATTTTCATCATCATGTTGGCGGGCGCGATCGTTGTGGCCTGCGCGCTCATCGTGGAAGTAAAATATCAGCCACCGTTCTGGCTGCATGCCGTGCTCTGGCTGCCGTTGATTTTGGCTACAACGCTGTTGCCGCTGCGTTCGATGAAGGCATTGCTGATTGCGCTGCAATTCCACCACAAGGCAGCGCCTGGCCGGGTAGAGCCGCGGCGATGAATGGACGCCAGCTCGGCTTCGGCCTCTTCACGCTTGCAATGCTCTCCGCCTTTGTCGGCCTCGGCGTCTGGCAGCTTCAGCGTGGCGTCGAAAAGCACGCGTTGATTGCCGCACTCACCGAACGGCTGGCGGCCGAACCGTTTCAGCTGCCGCCGGCATCGGCATGGGGCTCGCTTACGCCGGAGAAAGATGAATTCCGCCGCGTCCGTTTCAAGGCGACGTTTGGTGCGGGACCGGATGCCATGGTCTACAGCTCCGGCTCGGCGGTTCGTGACGATATTTCCGGACCCGGCACCTGGGCCTTCATGCCGGCGCGGCTCTCGAGCAGCGAGGTCGTCGTGGTCAATGCCGGCTTCTTGCAGAATACGATGCAGGACCGGTCCGAACAGGATCGCGCTGTCGCTCGCCTCGTCACCGGCTCGGCAATCGATCTCACCGGCTATATCCGTTTTCCCGAGCGCGCGGGCTGGCTGACTCCCGCAGCAAATATCGCCAAGCGGCTGTGGTTTGCCCGCGATCATCAGGATATGGCGCGCGCTCTCGGCTGGGGTGAAGTCGCGCCGTTCTACATCGACCTCGAACAGCCGGCGCCACTGAGCGGCATTCCGAAGCCGGGACCGCTTCAGGTGCATCTGAAGGACGATCACCTGCAATACGCCGTCACCTGGTTTTCGGTCGCGGTCGCGGTCGCGATTGCGTTTCTCGTGTGGTGGCGAAGGCGGCCGCGGGAGCTGTGATCCCAAGTGGAGGGGTAGTCGTTTCGGCCGCAGTCGATCCGCGGAGCGGCCGAGACGATCACTACGGGCCGGCCGGGCCGTCAGGACAATTGTTTGTTCTCGCGGCCGACGATTCCCGGTTGTTCGGTTTGCACCGTTTCAAGCCGCGCCATCATCAAAATGCCCGCCACAAACGTCAGTCCGAGATCTTCGGCCTGTTCGATGGCGTCGTCGATTTTTTCGGTCAGCGCTCTTGCTTTATGCGCTCGGAACATAAGATCCCCCTTTGCTTGCCGTCACGCCAGTGATGTCGCAGAAAGAGACTGCAACCTCACCGTGCGTCCGTCAATTGGGATAGTCCGCACGCCGGATTGCGCGGCAACCCGCTCCTTGTCTGCTGATCGTCGGGCGGAACAGATGGCAGTGTTTTCGATCTGCTCGCGGGCCGGAAAAGAGAATCAAAATAAGGCGCTCGCGTCGCGCCTTTTGCCGGACGTTGCGGTTCGCATGGCGGAACGTCCGCAAGAACGGTTTCCAGTTCCCGCCAAAACGCTTATGGTGGCGCCACTTTGCTCCCCGGCAAGGTCATTTTACGTCTATAAATCAAAGGTTTGACGGAATGTCAGGCTTTTGGAGGGCACGTGCCGTCTGTTTGAGGTTCCTGCGCCATAGGCCAATTCGGTCCAGGCGCTTCAAATAGAAAAACGGCACGAGAATCGTGAGTTTGCCAGTGCCTGCAACTTTTCGAAGGCGGGTGCTGCGATGGAGTACGAACTTCGAAAAGTGGGCACTGGCTTGACGCAGTACATTTCAACGCGCGGGGAGGCTCCCGCCTTGGGCTTTTGCGACGTGATGCTGACCGGGCTTGCCCGCGACGGCGGTCTCTACGTGCCCGAAGTCTGGCCGCAGCTCTCGGCGGAAGCCATCGCCGGATTTTTCGGACGGCCCTATTGGGAAGTCGCGGTCGACGTGATCCGCCCCTTTGTCGCCAACGAGATCTCCGATGCCGAACTCGGCCGCATGGCCAACGAGGCCTACGCGACGTTTCGTCACCCCGCCGTGGTGCCGCTCGATCAGACCGGACCCAATCAATTCCTGCTTGAGCTGTTTCACGGTCCGACGCTGGCGTTCAAGGACGTCGCGATGCAGTTGCTGTCGCGGCTGATGGATCACGTTCTAGCGAAGCGCGCGCAACGCATCACGATCGTCGTGGCGACGTCCGGCGACACCGGTGGTGCCGCGGTCGATGCCTTTGCGGGCCTGGACAATGTCGATCTTATCGTCCTGTTTCCACACGGCCGCGTCTCGGACGTGCAGCGGCGGATGATGACCACGATCGGCGCCGGCAATGTTCATACGCTCGCGATCGAGGGCACTTTCGACGACTGCCAGGCGATTGTGAAGGAATTGTTCAACGATCACGCGTTTCGCGATGCGGTCGCTCTGTCGGGGGTCAACTCCATCAACTGGGCGCGTATCGTGGCGCAGGTGGTGTATTACTTCGCCTCGGCGGTGGCTCTCGGAGCGCCGGCACGCATCGTCGACTTCACCGTGCCGACGGGCAACTTCGGCGACATCTTTGCGGGCTTCGTCGCCAAGCGCATGGGACTACCGATCCGGCGGCTGCGCATTGCGTCAAACGTCAACGACATTCTGCCACGCACGCTCAAGACCGGGATCTACGAAACCCGCGAGGTCCATGCCTCGACCTCACCCTCGATGGACATTCAGGTGTCGTCGAATTTCGAACGACTGCTGTTCGAAGCAGGTGGCCGCGACGCCGCGATGGTTCGCCGGCTGATGGCCTCGCTCAAGCAGTCCGGACGTTTCGTGCTGCCGGATGCGGTTCTGGCCGCAGTCCGTAGCGAATTCGACGCCGGCCGCGCCGACGAAACCGAGACCAGCGCGGTCATTCGTGCCGCCTGGCGCGAGGCGGGCGATCTGGTCGATCCGCATACCGCGGTGGCATTGGCGGTGGCTGATCGCGACACATCGGATTCGAAGGTGCCGAATATCGTGCTATCGACCGCGCATGCCGCCAAATTTCCGGATGCGGTAGAGGCGGCCTGCGGTGTACGGCCGGGACTGCCGCCGTGGCTGGAAGGCTTGATGACCAAGCCCGAACGCGTCCAGGTCATGAAAAACGACACGACTGAAATTGCGCGATTTGTCCGCTCGGTGAGCCGAGCGGCGAAGCAAGGAGCTGCAGGATGAGCGTTGAAGTCACGAAGCTGCCGTCTGGCCTAACGGTCATCACCGATGCCATGCCGCATCTTCAGACCGCTGCGCTCGGCGTGTGGGCGGGCGTCGGCGGCCGCGATGAAAAGCCCAACGAGCACGGCATATCGCATCTACTCGAACACATGGCATTCAAGGGCACGACGCGGCGCACCTCGCGCGAGATCGTCGAAGAAATCGAAGCCGTCGGCGGCGATCTCAATGCCGGCACCTCGACGGAAACCACCTCTTATTATGCGCGCGTCATGAAGGCCGATGTGCCGCTGGCGCTCGATGTGTTGTCCGACATCCTCACCAATCCTTCCTTCGTGCCCGATGAGCTGGAACGCGAAAAGAGCGTCATCGTGCAGGAAATCGGCGCAGCCCAGGACACGCCCGACGACGTCGTATTCGAACATCTCAACGAATTGTGCTTTCCGGATCAGCCGATGGGGCGATCGCTGCTCGGAACGGCGAAGACGCTGAAGACTTTCGACCGCGACATGCTGCGCGGCTATCTTTCGACGCACTATCGCGGTCCCGACATGGTGGTTGCTGCGGCCGGCGCCGTCGATCACAAGCAGGTGGTCGATGATGCGGCGCGGCGTTTGGCAAATTTCGATGGCACGCCGGCGCCGAAGCCCGAACCTGCCATGTTCGGCAAGGGAGGATCGCGCGTCGTGCATCGCGAGCTGGAGCAGGCGCATCTGACCCTGGCGCTCGAAGGGGTTCCGCAGACCGACCTGTCGCTGTTCTCGCTTCAGGTGTTTACCAATACCCTCGGCGGGGGAATGTCGTCGCGCCTGTTTCAGGAAGTGCGCGAAAAACGCGGTCTCTGTTATTCGGTCTATGCATTTCATGCCCCGTATATCGATACCGGATTTTTTGGCCTCTACACCGGGACCGACCCCAACGACGCCCCGGAGATGATGGAAGTCATCGTCGATGTCATCAATGATGCGGTCGAGACCCTGACCGAAGCCGAGGTTGCGCGCGCCAAGGCGCAGATGAAGGCCGGGCTATTGATGGCGCTGGAAAGTTGCGGCTCGCGCGCCGAGCAGCTAGCACGCCATATCCTGGCTTATGGACGGCCGCTGACGACGGAGGAGCTGGTGGCGCGGATCGATTCCGTCAGCGTGGAAACGACGCGAAACGCGGCGCGGGCCTTGTTGTCCCGTAGCCGGCCTGCCGTCGTTGCGCTCGGCAGCGGAAGGGGACTAGACACGGCGGTCGCTTTTGCGGAAGGATTGACCAAGTCGAAGGCGAAGAGCCTTCATTGAAGGCCGTTGCGCGACGGTGGGAGCATGAGTCTCGTCCAATCATGATTCCTGTTTGAGGCAGCGGGGGAGTTTCACGCATGGCCTTGTTTCGGTTGCCTTCGAG
This sequence comes from uncultured Alphaproteobacteria bacterium, assembly GCA_963824305.1. Lineage (GTDB taxonomy): Bacteria > Pseudomonadota > Alphaproteobacteria > Rhizobiales > Xanthobacteraceae > Bradyrhizobium. The sequence continues at coordinate 173,426 of CAWGOW010000005.1, read as the reverse complement.
CGGACCCGCCGCGCTGGCGCCGCGCGGCCATGGCCTCTTGTTGCGCGCTCCGCAGATGTCGGATTTTCTCCAATGGACGCATTTGCGCGAAGTCAGCCGCGGCTACCTGACGCCATGGGAGCCGATCTGGCCTTCCGACGATTTGACCCGGTCCGGCTTCCGGCGGCGGCTCCGCCGCTATACCGAAGACATTGCCGCCGACCGGTCGTATCCCTTCATCGTTTTTCGCGAGGCCGATGGCGTGATGATCGGCGGGATCACACTTGCAAATGTGCGCCGCGGTATCGTTCAGGCCGGGACGATCGGATATTGGGTTGGACAACCTCATGCGCATCGCGGCTACATGACGACAGCGCTCCGCGTACTGTTGCCGTCGCTGTTCGGGGAGCTCAATTTGCACCGCATCGAAGCCGCCTGCATTCCCACCAACGCGCCGTCGATCAGGGTGCTGGAGAAATGCGGCTTTACCCGTGAGGGCCTGGCCCGGCGTTATCTCTGCATCAACGGCGTTTGGCAGGACCACCTGCTGTTCGGCCTTTTGCACGAGGATTTTCGCGGCTGACATGCGGGAGTGTCTTGACGCTGGCTAGTCGCAGGTTCGCGAAAGCGAACGCCAAAATCCTGCACTCTCCAGTTAACCAATGTTCGAACGTGGTCGGTTGATTCCAGCATTCGCAAAAGAAGGCATGCGAAATGTCAGAATCGGGCCGGTTATTTACCAATTGTGACAGACGCCTTGGGTTTGCCGCCATTGCGCTGCTATAAGCACGCCGCATACGCCCCGTCGAAAGCGGCAGGCAGTTCGACGGTGATTTTCGTTGGGGATTCTTAGCTGATGCGGCAGAGGCGAATTGGGCAGGCGGAGGTGACCGAGGTAGGCCGCAAGCGCACCGTGCTGGCGCTCGCTACCGTGGCGCTGCTTTCGGGGTGCGGCGGCACCACAGTCAATAACCCGTTCAGCACCGCGCCGCCTCCGCAGGAAGATCTCCCGACCATCACCGACAAATTCGACCAGTTGTTCGGCGGCCGCGGCAAGGTCGCCGAAACGGCGGCCGACGGTACCGAGGCGGATTGTCCGTTAGTGAAAATTCGCGCCGGCGCATCCACCTATGGCGTGGCGCCCCCCGGCAAGCAGGCGGTCGCCAGCGAGTTGAATTATCAGGCGACCATCACGCGGACTGCACGCGATTGCCGACGCACCACTAACGGCCAGATCAGTGCGCGCATCGGCGTTCAGGGTCGCGTCATCGCCGGTCCCGCCGGCGCGCCCGCTAGCGTCGAGGTCCCCCTTCGTGTCGCGATTGTGCAGACCGGCGTCAACGAAAGGGTGCTCACCACCAAGGTGTACCGGACCACGGTCGCGATGGCCGAGGGAGGTAGCTCCTTCAGCGTCGTGGGCGAAGAGCTGGTTTTCAATATGCCCGCGAGCCTGACGAGCGATTTGTTCGTCTTCTATGTCGGCTTCGATCCGCAGGCTGTCACACCGTCATCGCCGTCACGGCGACGATAAAGCGCATCAGTCTTTCAGCATGAAAAAGCCGACGCGAGATCATCGCGCCGGCTTTGGTTTTCTCTTGAATGAGATCGTCAGTTCAGCTTTTGGCGAACTTCGGCGATGCCCTTGGCGAGCAGGTCGTCGGCGACCTGTCCCTTCACCGTCTGCGACAGAACGCTCGAAGCCGCCGTCACCGCGGCGTTGGCCGCAGCAGCGCGCACGTCGGCGAGCGCCTGAGCTTCGGCGAGCGCGATCTTGTTCTCGGCTGTCTTGGTGCGCCGGGTGACAAAATCTTCCATCTTGGCCTTGGTCTCGGAGGCGACGCGTTCGGCCTCGGCCTTCGCCGCGGCGATGATGTCCTGGGCCTCGCGCTCGGCGCTGGCGCGCCGGGCCTTGTACTCCTCGAGCAGATTGGCCGCTTCCTGCTTGATGCGCCGGGCATCGTCGAGTTCAGACTTGATGCGTTCGCTGCGGTGATCGAGCGCGGTCAACACCGTGCGGTGCACGCCGACGTAGACGAACACGCCCATCAGGATGACGAAACCAACGGCGACCCAAAATTCCGGTTCGGCGAACATGAAAGCCTATCCCTTCAAGGACGCATCGACGGCCCGCCCGACCGACGCGCTGTCGGGCGTAGCCCCGGTCAGCCGTTGGACGATGGCAGCTGCCGCATCGGTTGCGATACCGCGCACGTTGCTCATTGCGGCTTCGCGCGTGGACGCGATGGTCTTCTCCGCGTCCGCCAGTTTTTGCGACAGCCGGTCTTCCAGCGTCTTGCGTTCTGCCTCAGAAGCGGCGTTCAGCTTTTCGCGGGTTTCCGCACTGATCGCCTGCGCGCGCGACCGTGCCCCAGCCAGTTCGCTCTCATAAGCCTTCAGCGCGTTGTCCGACTCGTCTTTCAGCTTTTGGGCTGCCGCAAGGTCGCCATCGATCGTATCCTGACGCTGGTCGATCACGGCACCGACACGCGGCAGCGCAATTTTCGAGACGATCAGGTACAGCGCGACGAACGCAATTACCAGCGACACCAACTGCGAAGCGAAGGTGTCTTTCTGGAACGGCGGGAACGGCGCCTTGTGGCCGCCGTCGGCCTCGGTATGAGCGGTGGCGCCCTTCGGCTCGCCATGACTTTCAGCCATGGGCATCTCCTGTTCGGCTAACCGAAATTCGACACCCGCCTCTCAAGCGAGGCAGGGTCTGCGGTGGATCAGAGCGCGAAAAGCAAGAGCAGCGCGATCAGCAGCGAGAAGATGCCGAGCGCTTCGGTCACGGCGAAGCCGAAAATCAGGTTGCCGAACTGGCCCTGGGCGGCCGATGGGTTACGCACCGCAGCAGCAAGATAGTTGCCGAAGATGATGCCCACGCCGGCGCCGGCGCCACCCATGCCGATGCAGGCAATACCAGCACCAATGTACTTCGCGGCAATCGGATCCATGAAACGAACTCCTTCTTGAGGTTTGGTTGAGGGGCCGGATCAGTGGCCCGGATGGATAGCATCGTTGATGTAGATGCAGGTGAGGATGGTGAAAACGTAGGCCTGCAGGAAGGCCACCAGAAGCTCAAGCGCGGTCAGCGCGATGACCATGCCGAGCGGCAAAATGGCGCCGAAGTAGCCGACAATGCCGAGGCCCGCCAGCAGCGGAATGAAGCTCGCGAACACCGCCAGCGCAATGTGGCCCGCCAGCATGTTGGCAAACAGACGCACCGAATGCGAGATCGGCCGGAGAAAGAACGAGAAGATCTCGATGAAAACGACCAGCGGCAGGATGAAGATCGGAATGCCTGACGGCACGAATAGCTTGAGGAATTTCAGGCCGTTCTTGTAGAAGCCGTAGATGAGCACGGTGAAGAACACCAAAAACGCCAGCGCCGCGGTGACGATGATGTGGCTTGCGATCGTGAAGTTGTAGGGGATGACACCGATGATGTTGGAGACGGCGATCAACATGAACAGCGAAAAAATCAACGGAAAGAACTTCATTCCGTCCTTGCCGGCCGTCGATCGAATGGTGTTGGCGACGAATTCGTAAGCGATCTCGGCGACCGACTGGATGCGTCCCGGCACCAGGCGCCGGCCCGAGCCGAGCATCAGCAACGAAATCAGCGCCACCGCTCCGAGCATGTAGGCGGAGGAATTGGTGAAGGCGATCTCCTGATTGCCGATATGGCCAATCGTGAAGAGCTTTTCGATGTGGAATTGTTCGATCGGATCGACCATCCTGCTTGGCAATCTCTGGCTTTGCCGGTCACGCCGGCGCTTCAAATCACGTCGTTCGCCACTTCCTTAACGGCCAGCCTTGCCTTGAGCAACACCTGCGGACCGAACCACGTTCACGACGCCCGCCACGAAGCCGAGCAGCACGAACACGATGAGCCCGAAAGGGGACGTCGAGAGCAAATGGTCGAAACCCCAGCCCATCAGCCCTCCGACGATAACGCCGGCGATCAACTCCGATGAGAGGCGGAAACCGAGCGCCATCGCCGAAGCGCGGGCACTTCCGTCTCCACTTCCTGCTCCGGATTGGTCAGTTCTGATGTTTCGGCCGTCCCGAAGTTCGGACAACCGGTGCTCCAGACTTCCGAGCCTTGCGGAAAGTGCGGCCTCATCGGAGGACGATTTGCTTTCTTCTTCGCGGTCATTCGTGCCTTGCGCCATGATTGCTAAGACCCGAACGATTGCGGAAAATGAAAACGACCCTCGTCACCCCTCAAAAGCCGCGCGGACCATACTGACCACGCTAAATCAAGTCAAGATTACGTCACAGCTACTTAGGTATTTGATATTACGAGGATATTTGGCCGGTCTTCAACTTGTCGAATCGCCTGATCACCGCACTGCAATAGATCGCCGCGATATCGCCGATAAATCTGGCCTGAACCGGTGGTCCGATTACAACATTCGCATGCTTTCGCGGCGGCCACGTTCGCGAATGCTGAAATCCGAGGACCAACAGCAACTATCGGTTTCCGGTGAAGTTTTGGATTTGACACTCGCTTGACGAGGCCATGGCCAGCTGGGTGGCGAATGTCAAATCCACCCATTGGCTTGCATCGACGTTTTCGGTCTGTTGGGATGACCCGTGATTCCCAAAAACTTGCCAGAGAAACTGCATGCCGCGTCAGGTCGACTATTACTTTTCGCTTTCCTCGCCGTGGGCGTATATCGGACACAAATTGTTCCGCGATGTCGTCGCTACCTACGGCCTTGAGGTCAATCACAAGCCGGTCGTGCTGGGCGACCTGTTTTCCGAGACCGGTGGGCTGCCGCTCGTCAAGCGTCATCCAGTGCGGCAGCGCTATCGCATGCTGGAATTGCAGCGCTGGCGGGACAAGCGTGGTCTGAATTTCCAGCTCCAGCCGAAATACTTTCCGCTCAATGCGCGGCTGGCTGACGGCGTGGTGGTCGCGGCGATCGAGGCTGGTCACGATCCCGATCCATTCCTGCGCCGCGCGTTTCCGGCCGTTTGGGAGCAGGAACTCAATCTCGCGGACGCCGGCACGGTGGTCCGGCTGGCCGACGAAAGCGGCCTGCCGGGCAAAGCGCTGGTCGAGCGCTCGCAGGCCGACGAGATAAGTCAGAAATACGAACAGAACCGGCAGGACGCTTTGGCGGCCGACGTGTTCGGATCGCCGGCCTATGTGCTGGACGGCGAGGTATTCTGGGGTCAGGATCGGATCGAATTGCTGATCGAGGCATTGAAGTCAGGCCGTGCGCCCTACCGTTCGCAGGTATGAGGCGGCAGGGCCGGTAACGGCAAGAGCCTTTGGAGGCGGAGCACCTCATGACCAAAGCGACTGTCCTGACATCCGCCGTCGTTCTTGTGTCAGTTTTGGCTGGCGCGTCCGCTAGCTTGGCCCAATCGATGCCCGACGGTGAAAACGGCCGCTATACGCTGTCGCCGATTACCGACGGCGTGATCCGGCTGGACACCCGGACCGGCGCAGTTTCGACCTGTAGCAATAGCGGCAGCAATAGCGGTGCCGGCTGGGCCTGCTATGTCGTGCCCGATGAGCGCGCTGCATACGATCAGGAAATCGGGCGTCTGCAATCGGAAAACGAAAAGTCCAAGACGGAAATCGAAAAACTGAAGACCGAGTTGGCGTCACGCGCGCCGGTGGCTGAGGGTAAAATCGAGGAGGCGTTGCCGAAATCGGACCTGCAGAAAAAGGCTGAACCGAAGGTCACCGAAAGCCCGCGCAAGATCGAAATCCCGCTGCCGAGCGACCGCGATATGGATCGGGTGATGTCGTTCCTCGAACAAGCCTGGCGGCGGCTGGTTGAAATGGCCAACCGGATGCAGAAAGATGTCAGCGGCAGGATTTGATAATCCGCATCGTCGCTGACGCTCGCGATGACGGGGCTGGGATCGAACAATAGCGTGGTTATGGTCCCCGTGTTCGCGGGAACGACGGGTAGAACGCTCATGACATCGTCAAAATCAATCTCCCGCAACGCTACGTCGAAGGTTTCCGCGAGCTCGGTCGTGTCGTCGTTGCTGAGCGTGCACACCTCGGGCCGGGGCTTTGTCGATCTGACGGCCGAGGTCGCGCAGTTTGCGCGAGAGACGGGTGCAATCGAAGGCCAGTTGACGCTGTTCATTCGTCACACTTCGGCGTCGCTGACGATTCAGGAGAACGCCGATCCAACGGTGCTCAAAGATCTGACCGCCGCGCTCGATCGTCTCGCGCCGGAGGACTTCGGATGGAGCCATGACACCGAAGGCCCCGACGATATGCCGGCCCATGTCAAAACCATGCTCTCGGCAACCTCGCTGCTGGTGCCGGTCATGATGGGCAAGCTCATGTTAGGCAGGTGGCAGGCCATCTATCTGATCGAGCACCGGCGCCGTCCACACGCCCGTGAAATCGTCATGCAATTCATCGGCAAGACCAGCCCCGATTAGTCGCGCACAAAAAGCAAACCGGCCGCGGATTGCTCCGCGGCCGGCTTTTGTCCGCCTTCGGGACGGGATTAGTTGGTGCGGATGTCGACGTCCTTGGTTTCGGGCAGGAACAGGAAGCCGATAACCAGGCTCATCATCGCGATAATGATCGGATACCACAGGCCGGAATAAATGTTTCCGGTGTAGGCGACAATGGCGAACACGGTTGCCGGCAGGAAGCCACCGAACCAGCCGTTGCCGATGTGATACGGCAGCGACATGCCGCTATAGCGGATGCGGCTCGGGAACAGCTCGACTAGCCACGCCGCAATCGGCGCGTACACGAGCGTCACGTAGACTACGAGCAGCCACAGCAGGAGCACCGTCATCGGCCAGTTGATGTCGGCCGGATCGGCCGATGCCGGATAGCCATGCTTCTTGATCGCATCAGGCAGCGCCTTGGCGAAATCCGGTGCGGCAGCGCTCAGCGTCTGCTCGCCAATCTTCACCTGCGCCGGTGTTCCCTTCGGTACGTCCTGGGTCTGATAGTTAACCGACAAATTGACGAGTGCTGATTTCGCGGTATCGCAGCTCGTCGTGAACTTCTCGGTGCCGGTAGCCTTGAACTGGAACGAGCATTCCGACGGATCGGCAATCACTGTCACCGGCGAGGCGGCCAGCGCTGCTTCAAGCTTCGGATTGGCAAAGTGCGTAATGCCCTTGAAGATCGGGAAATACGTCAGCGCCGCAAGCAGGAACCCCGCCAGGATGATTGGTTTGCGGCCGATCTTGTCGGAAAGCCAGCCGAACAGGATGAAGCCGGGTGTAGCGAGCGCGAGCGCAACCACAATCATGATCTGCGCGGTGGAGCCGGGCACCTTGAGGGTCTGCGTCAGGAAGAACAGCGCGTAGAACTGTCCACCGTACCACACCACAGCTTCGCCAGCGGTGGCACCGAACAGAGCGAGGATCGCGATCTTGGCGTTGCCCCATTCGCCGAAGGCTTCAGTCAGCGGCCTTTTCGAGGTTTTGCCCTCATCCTTCATCTTTTGGAAGATCGGCGACTCGCTGAGGCTCAAGCGAATCCAGACCGAAACCGCAAGCAGGATGCCGGAGAGCAGGAATGGAATGCGCCAGCCCCAATCGCCGAAAGCAGCTTCACCCATTGCGTTGCGAACGCCGAGAATGAGCAGAAGCGCGAGGAACAGGCCGAGCGTTGCGGTTGTCTGAATCCAGGAGGTGTAGTAGCCGCGCTTGCCGGGAGGCGCATGCTCGGCCACGTAGGTCGCAGCTCCGCCATATTCGCCGCCGAGCGCGAGGCCCTGGATCAGTCGCAGCAAAATCAGCACGACCGGCGCTGCGATGCCCCAGCTCTCATAGCCGGGCAACATGCCGATGAAGAAGGTGCCGACGCCCATCAGGGTCATCGTGATCAGGAAGGTGTATTTGCGGCCAATCATATCGCCGAGGCGGCCGAAGATCAGCGCGCCGAACGGCCGTACCGCAAAGCCTGCGGCGAAGGCGAGCAGCGTGAAAATGAAGGCTACGTTCGGCGGAACGTTGGTAAAGAAGTATTTTGCGAGGAAGGAGCCGAGTGTTCCGTAGATATAGAAATCGTACCACTCGAATACGGTACCCAGCGACGAAGCGAAAATGACCTTTCGCTCTTCGGCGGTCATTCCCCCGGTGCGGACCTCGCCATTCGCTGTTGCTGCCATTGCCATTTTGCGCACTCCCCGAAATCCAGATGTTGTTTCGCCCTCATGCGCCGGGCGAACCAGGCCGCGAGGTTATGTCGCACGGTAACATCGCCGTGAAACGTCGCCCAGTACGACTTTCGGCCCGCTGAAGGCGCATCTATGGTCGAATACGTTGCTGCGCCGGTTAGCTCCGAGGAGGCTATTGCGGCGCACAAGCGGTCAATTAACCGCTATTCGGCTTGGCGGTATCAGTGGTCTTGCGTGCGGTCACGGGCCGCAGGACAATCGAAAAGCAAAACGGCTATACCGGGATTCGCATCACCCTAACCCATTGCAAGCAATAGATGACTGCTACCCATCTCGTTATTGCCGACGACCATCCGCTGTTCCGCGACGCCTTGCGTCAGGCGGTGGCGAGTGTGGTGACGTCGGCCAAAATCGATGAGGCCGGCAGCTTTGAGGAACTGACGGCGTTGCTCGATCGGGATTCCGATGTCGACCTCGTGTTGCTCGACCTGACGATGCCCGGGATCTCGGGCTTTTCCGGACTAATTTACCTGCGAGCGCAGTTTCCGGCCATTCCGGTCGTCATCGTCTCCGCCAGCGACGATGGCGGAACCATCCGCCAATCGCTGGACTTCGGCGCTTCCGGCTTCATTCCCAAGCGATTTGGGGTGGAGACGCTGCGCGATGCCATCATGAAGGTGCTCGATGGCGACATCTGGGTGCCGGCAGACACCGACCTGTCCTCGCAGACCGATCCCGAGCTCACACGTCTGCGCGACCGCCTGGTGACGCTCACCCCACAGCAGGTGCGGGTGTTGATGATGCTGTCTGAAGGTCTGCTCAACAAACAGATCGCCTATGAGCTCGGCGTGTCGGAAGCGACGATCAAGGCCCACGTTTCGGCGATCCTGCAGAAGCTCGGAGTGGAAAGCCGCACGCAGGCGGTGATTGCTGCTGCCAAGATCGCCGGCGGCCAGTGGCGGCCGGTGGAGAAGATTTGACATTCGCTACTCACCGCGCGGCGGGCCAATAGCCGCGCCGACGCAACCGCAGCGCTACTCTGCGGCCACCATCTGCTGGGTGCGCCATTGCCCAACCAGTGCGCGCAGCGAGGCCGGTTTCACCGGCTTGTTCAGCACGGCGATATTCTCCTCACGCGCGGCGGCGCGCACATGCGGACTTCGATCGGCGGTGATGAGAATGGCCGGGATCGTCTCGCCGAATTTCTTCCGGATATCGCGGATCGCGGCAAGCCCGTTGCCGCGATCGAGGTGATAGTCGACGAGAAGCCCGGTGACACGTTTGTTCGCCGCCTCGATCGCCTCGATCGCGGATTCGGGATCGGCAACCGCAATGACTTCGGCATCCCAGCCGCTGAGCAGCGTCTTCATGCCGTCGAGGATCGCGGCATCGTTTTCGATACAGGCGATCAGCGTGCCTGCCATCGGCGTTTTCGCAAGCGGCGTGGCGCTGGTGACCGCGGCAGTATGGTTGATGGCTTTCGCAGTCGGCACCGTCACCGAAAATAGCGAACCGCCGCTGGCGATGGAATCGAGCGCAATGCTGTGACCGAGTACGCGGGCGAGCCGTTCGACGATCGATAATCCGAGCCCGAGGCCGCGCGCAATCCGGGCGCCCTGTTCCAGGCGGTGAAACTCCTTGAAGATCTCGCCGCGCTTGAGAACGGGAATACCGACGCCGGTGTCGTAAACGCCGATCTGCAGGGATTGGCCGCGGCGGCGGCATCCGACCAGCACGCGCCCGCGCGGGGTATATTTGATCGCGTTGGAAATCAGATTCTGCAACAAACGCCGCAGCAACAGCCGGTCCGATTGCACCGGCAGCGAACATGGCACGAACGTCAACTTCAACCCCTTGGCGCGCGCGATCGGCGCAAACTCGATCTCCAGCGAGCGCATGAGGTCGCCGATCTTGAAACTCGTGACCGACGTCGTCATGGCGCCGGCATCCAGCCGCGAGATATCCAGAAGCGCGCCGAGGATTTCTTCGATCGCCTCGAGCGAATCGTCGATGTTCTCAACGAGCCTGGAATCTTCGCCGCCGCTTTGACGCTCGACCAAACTCGTCACATAGAGGCGAGCGGCATTCAGCGGCTGAAGGATGTCGTGGCTCGCAGCCGCCAGAAAGCGCGTCTTGGAAATATTGGCGTCTTCGGCGGTACTTTTCGCCAGCGCCAGCTCGGAATTCAGTCGTGTCAGCTCCTCGGTGCGGTCGCGGACGCGCTTTTCCAGCGTGGCGTTGGCGCGTTCCAGCGCCTCGGCAGCTTCGAAAGAGGGCGTGACATCGGAGAAGGTAATGACGAGGCCGCCACCGGGCATCCGGTTGGAGCGTACTTCGATCACCATATGCCGATCGGGAAGTCGCTCCAGATACGGCTCGCCTTCGGCCGTATAGGCCTTCAGCCGCCGTTCCACCACCGTGTCCTGGTCGCCGTATTCCGACGGCGTGATCGCCATCATGTATTCGAGGATTTCCCTCAAGGGAATCCCGATCTGCACGAGGTGCGGCGCCAATCCGAGGATGTCGCCGAACTGACGGTTGGAGCAGATCAGCTGCAAGTCGGCATCGAACACGGCAATGCCCTGGCGCACGTGATTGAGCGCGGTCTGCAGGATCTCGCGGTTGAAGTGCAGCGCGGCGTGGGAGTCATCGAGCAGCTTGAGCGCCGCCCTTGCGGACACCGTGCGCTTGCGCAGCAACAGCGACATTACGAGACGCGAGGAAGCCGCACCGATCGACGACGCAATCAGATGCTCGGCATGCTGGAGCAGCTCGAAATCGGCCGGTGCCGAGGACGTGAGGTGAGTATTGTGCGAAGACGCAAAGGCCTGGAAGGAATCCCGGGCGCGGTCGGGCCCGAGATACTGCGCTACCGTGCTCTGGATGTCCTGCACCGTTACCGTCGTCCGCCAGCGGCGAAAGGTCGGAGTCATCGGCGTCAATACGGTCGGCGCAAACAGGTCTGCCTGCATCCGTTCGATCGAGGAGGGCCGCCGCGACAGCGACAGCAGTACATAGGTCACGATGTTGAGCGTGAGCGACCAGAGCACGCCGTGCAGAAGCTGTGGGAGGTTCGAGCCGAACAGCGCCTGCGGCCGCAGCGTTTCGATTCCGAGCGGGCCGTTTTGCAGGAATGCGAGTCCCGCCGGTGTGCCGTCCAGAAAACTCGGCAGGAACAGCGTATAGCCCCACATGGCAAAGCCGATCAGCATGCCGCCCATGGCGCCGCGTGCGGTTGCGCGCTGCCAGAACAGTCCGCCGAAGAAAGCGGGCGCAAGCTGCGCGATCGCCGCAAACGATAACAGCCCGATCGCGACCAGTTGGGCCTCGCCGATCGCGCGGTAGTAGAAATAGGCCATCGCCATGATGGCGAAGATCGCAAAGCGGCGTGTGCCTAACAGGAAGCGGCCGAAGTCCTGCTGCCCGTCACCGGATTCGCGCCGGCGCTGCAACACCAGCGGCATGATGATATCGTTGGAGACCATTACGGAAAGTGCGACGCACTCCACGATGACCATCGCGGTCGCCGCCGACAGGCCGCCGACGAACACGGCGACGCTCAGCAGCGGCGCGTCACCCTCGACCGGGAGCGCGAGGACGAACATGTCCGGGTCGACCGCGCCGAACGGAAACATGATGAGGCCGGCGAGCGCGATAGGGATCACGAACAGGTTGATCGCCACGAGATAGGCCGGAAACAACCAGCGGGCGCGGTTGACTTCCTCGGGCGTCGAATTCTCGACCACGCTGACGTGAAACTGGCGCGGCAGCAGCATGATCGCGCAGAACGACAACAGCGTCATGGTCAGAAAATTGCCGACCGATGGCACGTATTCGATCGCCCGTTCCGCTTCCGGGCTTTTCATCGCCCGCTCGATCAACTCGTGTGGCGAGAACATCCAGAAGGTGACGAAGGCGCCGACCGCGATGAAGGCGACGAGCTTGACGATCGATTCAGTCGCGATCGCAAGCATCAGGCCGTGTTGATGTTCGGTCGCATCGGTCTGGCGGGTGCCGAACAGCACCGCAAAGGCCGCCATCGCCAGTGTTGCGATCAGCGCGATGTCGCCGATGACGGGGATTGCGGAAAACGCCTGATCCTCGCTCAGGATGGTTTCGAGCGAGGAGGCGACGGCCTTGAGCTGGAGTGCGATATAAGGCACCGAGCCGATGATGGCGATCAGCGCCACGGTTGCGGCCACCGCCTGGCTCTTGCCGTAACGCGCGGCGATGAAATCGGCGATCGAGGTGATGTTCTGCGACTTGGCAAGCTTGATCACCCGCCGAAGCAGCGGCGTGCAGAGGCCGATCATCAGGATCGGGCCGACATAGATCGCGAGAAAGTCGACGCTGGTGCGGCTGGCGAAGCCGACCGAGCCGAAGAAGGTCCAGGAAGTGCAGTAGATCGCCAGCGACAGCGGATAGATCAGCCCGCTGGCGCGGCCACGCTGCGCCGGCAAGAGGCGGTCGCCATAGCTCGCCACGAAAAACAGGAAGCCGATGTAGCCGAAGGCGGCTGCGATCACGCCCCAGTCGTGCAGCATCGCTGCTCACTCCCGTTAGCTTCCGACGCGGTTAGCGCACAGCCGCGCGAGCCAGTTCAGGGGAGAACTATAGCTGGAATGAGCCGGCAAGGCACCGTTCGTGACGGTCGCCGGACCGAAATCAGTCGCCAATCGGCGGATTAAGGTTATTCCGCCGCCATCGACTTTTGCCGCAGCGGCAGGCCGAGCTGTTCCCAGACCTGCAACAGCGCGTCCGCCAACTGGTCGATCACGGCATCTTCGTGATAGGGCGAGGGCGTGATTCTTAAGCGCTCGGTGCCCTTGGCAACCGTCGGATAGTTGATCGGCTGGATGTAGATGCCGTGCTCTTCCAGCAGCAGGTCGGACGCCTGCTTGCACTTTTCGGGGTCGCCGACGAACAGCGGCACGATATGGGTGTCGCTCGACATCACCGGCAGGCCCGCCGCGGTCAGGATGCCTTTGACCCGGGCCGCGCGTTCCTGGTGCCGCTCGCGCTCCCAGTTCGAGGTCTTCAGGTGCCGGATCGCCGCGGTGGCGGCCGAACAGATCGCCGGCGGCAGCGCGGTCGTAAAGATGAAGCCGGGCGCGTAGGAGCGCACCGCGTCCACCATTTCGGCCGTGCCGGCGATGTAGCCGCCGAGACAGCCGAACGCCTTGGCAAGCGTGCCTTCAAGGATATCGATGCGGTGCATGACGCCGTCACGCTCGGCAATGCCGCCGCCGCGCGGGCCATACATGCCGACCGCATGCACTTCGTCGACATAGGTCATCGCGCCATATTTTTCGGCGAGATCGCAGATTGCCGCCAGCGGAGCGATATCGCCGTCCATCGAATAAAGGCTCTCGCAGGCGATCAGTTTCGGCCGATCCGGCCCTGCGGCTCGCAGCAATTCTTCCAGATGTGCCATGTCGCTGTGGCGGAATATCTGCCGCTCGCAACCGCCCTGACGGATGCCTTCGATCATCGAATTATGATTGAGCGCGTCGGAAAGAATGAGGCAGTTCGGAATGAGCTTGGCGATGGTCGCAATGCCGGTCTGGTTGGAGACGTAGCCCGAGGTGAAGAGCAGGGCTGCTTGCTTGCCGTGGAGGTCGGCGAGTTCGTGCTCGAGCTGCACCAGGGGATGATGGGTGCCCGCGATGTTGCGGGTGCCGCCGGCGCCGGTGCCGACCCGGGTTGCGGTCTCGACCATCGCGCCAACGACCTTCGGGTGCTGGCCCATGCCGAGGTAATCGTTGGAGCACCAGATGACGACGTTGCGGGTGCCTTTCGGCGAATGCCACACCGCGTGGGGGAAGCGGCCAGCGACGCGTTCCAGATCGGCAAAAACCCGATAGCGCCGTTCGTCGTGGAGACGATTGAGGGCGGACCGGAAAAACTGGCTGTAATCCATCGCGGAACCTGGAGGTGACGGGCCGAAAGGTGAGGTGCCTTTTTAGAGGGTTTCTATAATCGATGTCGAGCCGTAATCGAACGCCGCCCGCGGGACGAAGACATTGATTTCGATCAAGTTTGGGTGCGCGCCGCGTTCGGCTCTGCCATGCAGAACCGTAAACCACAGTGCTTACTCAAGCTTTTCTAAAAACGCTCCCGTTTTCCCGATCGTGCTGCTGTGCGCCTGTAAAGGGCGGCCGATCGTTGCATGGGAGGCCGACGATCCAATTGGACTACATCGGGGGTATTTGCAACACTTGTTGCAAAGCCGTGGGGCCGCGGCTTAGGATCGCCGATGGACCGTGGCCCGCTGACCGAACGCATTATCCGCAACTTCGACGACATGCCCGAGCAATTGCAGGCGGGGGCGCGTTACGTGCTCGATCGCCCGCGCGACGTGGCGCTGCTGTCGATGCGCGAGCAGGCGCGTCAGGCCGGCGTGCAGCCGGCGACCATGACGCGGCTTGCGAAACGTCTCGGCATGGACGGCTACGAAGGGGTGCGCGAGCTCTATGCCGCGGCCGTACGCGACGGCGATCTCGGCTTTGCCGGCAAGGCGGGCGTACAGGTCATCAGCCAAAAATTGAAAGGCGACAAGGCGCTCGCCGCTGACATGCTGACGTCGATCAGCCAGCAAATCCAAAAGCTTTCGACGCCTGCGGGCCTCGATCGCCTGGTCAATGCCGCCAAGGCGCTGGCGTCCGCGCGCCGGATCTATTGTCTTGGATTGCGATCGAGCCACTCGATCGCCTGGCATCTTCATTACGTGCTGACGCTGGTCGGCGATCGGTCGGTGCATATCGACGGGATCGGCGCCACGGGTCCTGACGCGCTGGCGCGCGCGACCAACAAGGATGTGCTCCTGGTCGCAAGCGTGATGCCTTATACGCGCCTGACCATCGAATTGGCCGAATATGCGGTGGCGCAGGGCATTGCAGTGGTCGCGATCACCGATAGCGAGGTCGCCCCGTTGGCGCAGATCGCCCAGCATACCGTGCTGGTTTCGACCGAAAGCCCGTCATTCTTTCATGCGATGTCGCCGGCCTTTGCCGTTGCCGAGGTTCTCGGCGCCATCATCGCCGGCCGCGGCGGTGAAGCCGCGCTCGCCTCGCTCCGGCATTCGGACGGACATCTCGCTGCCCTCAGCACCCATCTCAAATCCAGACAAACCAAGAAACCGTCATGACCCATATTCTTCATCGCTCCGCCAACGCCGAAATGCCCGTCGCCGTCGGTGGCAAGGGCATCGAACTGTTCGATCAGGCCGGCAAAAGCTACATCGACGCCTCGGGCGGCGCCGCGGTGTCCTGCCTTGGCCACGGCCACCCGGATGTGATCGCCGCCCTGCATAAGCAACTCGACAAGCTCGCCTATGCCCATACCGGCTTCTTCACGACCGAAATCGCCGAACAGCTCGCCGATCGGCTGGTCGAGACCGCGCCTGAAGGTATCGATCACGTCTATCTCGTCAGCGGCGGATCGGAAGCGATCGAGGCCGCGCTGAAAATGGCGCGTCAATATTTCGTCGAGAAGGGCGAGCCGCAGCGCCGGCACATCATCGCGCGCCGCCAGAGCTATCACGGCAATACGCTGGGCGCGCTTGCGACCGGCGGCAACGAATGGCGTCGCGCGCAGTTTCGCCCGCTGCTGATCGAAACCCACCACATCGACCCCTGCTATCGCCTATCGCTGGCAGCGACGAAGGCGAGAGCGACGCCGATTACGCGGCGCGTGCCGCGCAAGCGCTTGAAGACAAGATCCTCGAACTCGGGCGCGGATCAAGTCATCGCCTTCGTCGCCGAGACGGTCGTCGGCGCGACCTCTGGCGCGGTGCCCCCGGTCGCCGACTATTTCAAGCGCATCCGCGCGATCTGCGACCGCTACGGCGTGCTGCTGATTCTCGACGAAGTCATGTGCGGCATGGGCCGCACGGGGACGCTGCACGCCTGCGAGCAGGACGGCATCGCGCCCGACCTGATGACGATCGCCAAGGGGCTCGGCGGCGGCTATCAGCCGATCGGCGCGACGCTGCTGAGCAGAAAGATTTTCGACGCTTTCGCCGAAGGCTCCGGCTTCTTCCAGCACGGCCACACCTATATGGGCCACCCGATGGCGGCCGCGGCGGGGCTCGCGGTGCAGGAGGTGCATTCGCCGCGACAGCCTGCTCGACAATGTCGTCGCGATGGGCGAGCAGCTGCAACGGCGTCTCGAAGAGCGCTTTGCCAATCATCCTCATGTCGGCGATATCCGCGGCCGCGGCCTGTTCCGCGGCGTCGAGCTGGTCGCCGACCGTCGATCAAAGAAGCCGTTTGCGCCGGAAGTGAAGATCAACGCGCGGGTGAAGCGCGAGGCCATGGCGCGCGGGCTGATGGTCTATCCGATGGGCGGCACGATCGACGGCGTCAATGGCGACCACGTTCTGATCGCGCCGCCCTTTATCGTCAACAAAGATCAGATCGACACAATTGTCGAGCGGCTGGGCGATGCGGTCGACGCCGCGGTCGCATTCGTCAAATGAAGGCGCCTCGATCTACGAGTAAATCTGGAAGAGGGGAGTACATCATGAAGAGAGTAATCGCCAGCCTTGCCGCGCTGGGTTTACTGGCCTTTGCGCCGGTGACGGCATCGGCCCAAAACCTCAGCCCGACGCTGCAGAAAATCAAGGATGCCGGCACGATCACGATCGGCCATCGCGACTTTTCGGTGCCGTTCTCCTATCTCGATAACAATCAGAAGCCGATCGGCTTTTCGCTCGAGCTCTGTGACCTCGTGGTGTCGAAGCTCAAGGAGAAGCTGAGCAAACCTGATCTCAAGATCGCCTATCAGGCGGTCAACTCGTCGAACCGCATTCCCCTGGTCAAGAACGGCACCGTCGATATTGAGTGCGGCTCGACCGCCAACACCATCGCGCGCCAGCAGGAAGTCGCCTACTCCGTGATCTTCTACGCACCGCAGTTCAAATGGCTCGCGTTGAAATCCTCCGACCTCAAGACCACCGGCGATCTCAAGAGCAAGGCCGTCGTCGTCACGCAAGGCACCAACACCGCGCAATTCGTCGCCAGGCTCAATGCCGAGAAAAATCTCGGCCTGAAGATTTTGCAGGGCAAGGACCACGCCGAATCCTTCCTGCTGGTCGAGACCGGCCGCGCCGTGGCCTTCATGGAAGACGATATTTTGCTCGCTGGTCTCAAGGCCAATGCTTCGTCACCGGACAATTTCGTCCTCCTGAATGACGCTTATCCGAGCGATCCCTATGGTGTGATGATGGCCAAGGGCGATGCCGAGTTCAAAAAACTGGTCGACGACGCGCTGGTCGAGGCCATGAAATCCGGCCTTTACGACAAGCTCTATGCCAAATGGTTCGAGAGCCCGATTCCGCCGAAGAACATCAATCTGAAATTCCCGCAATCGGATGAACTGAAAGCGCTGGTCAAGACTCCGAGCGACAAGGCCATCGGCCAATGACGGGAACGCAACCGTCGTGACCTAAGGCAAAGCCGATGCACTTGCTGTTCGAGACCACTCCCGACGGCGCTGGTCGTTATATCGACTGGATACTGAGCGGTCTCGTCTGGACACTGTCTTTGGCATTCGGCGCCTGGGCCATCGCGCTCGTCGTCGGCACGCTCGTCGGAGTGGCGCGAACCATAAAGGGCGGGATCTGGCCCAGGGTTGGGCGGGTCTATGTCGAGACCTTCCGCAACATTCCGCTGCTCGTGCAGATGTTCTTCTGGTACTTCGTGCTGCCGGAAATCCTGCCGCAGCGGATCGGATTCGCGATCAAGCAGATGGACCCTCCATGGGGCAGCTTCGTCCCGGCGCTGATTTGCCTTGGCCTTTTCACCGCAGCGCGGATCGCCGAACAGGTGCGCGCCGGCGTGCAGGCGCTGCCGTCCGGCCAAAGTGCTGCCGCCTCCGCGCTCGGCTTCGGCCGCGCGGGCCTCTACCGGCTGATCCTGCTGCCGCAAGCGTTTCGAATCATCCTGCCGACGCTCACCAACGAGTTCATGACGATCTTCAAGAACACGTCGGTAGCCTTGACGATAGGGCTCGTCGAATTAACGGCGACTGCGCGCGAGATCAACGAAAATACGTTCCGCACTTTTGAGGCCTATGGCGTCGTGACGCTGGTCTATCTCGTGATCGCGCTGCTTGCGTGGTCGCTGATGTATTGGATCGAACGGGCGACGCAGCTACCCAGCTTCGTCAGCGGGAGCGCGCGGAAATGACGTTTGATCTTTCCGCCATCGCCTCGGTCGTGCCGTTTCTGCTGTCGGGGCTTCTGTTCACGCTCCAGATCACGTTGGTTGGAGTTGCCGGAGGCATCGTGTTCGGCAGCGGACTTGCGGTGGCGCGTTTGTCGGACAATCGTCTGCTTTCGGCCTCCGCCACTGCCTACATCAACGTGATGCGGTCGATCCCACTGATCATGGTGATCTTCTGGGTGTTCTTTCTGGTGCCGTGGGCGATCGGATGGCTGACCAACGGCGGCCGCCCGGTCGCAGTCGGCGCATCGCTGACGATTTACGTTACCTTCGTGTTGTTCGAGGCGGCGTACTACGCCGAAATCGTGCGCGCCGGTTTCCGTTCGATTTCGGCCGGACAATATGCGGCCTGCGAGGCGCTCGGGCTCTCCAAGCTTCACGCCTACATCTACATCCTCTTCCCGCAGGCCATCCGCAATGTGCTGCCGATCCTGCTGACGCAGACCATCATCCTGTTCCAGGATACCTCGCTTGTGTACGTCATTTCCGCCACGGATCTTCTGGGCGCGGCCACCAAGATTGCCCAGCGCGACGGCCGTCTGGTCGAAATGTATCTGATCGTGGGCGTCATCTATTTCCTGTTCTGTTACGCCGCTTCTCAGCTCGTGAAACGGCTGCAAGGCCGCCTCGCCTATGGAGCTCGCTGATGATCTCGATCAGCCACGTCTCGAAGTCTTACGGCACGTTTCAGGTTCTGAAGGATTGCAGCGCCGAAGTTGCCCGCGGCGAAGTGGTAGTGATCTGCGGGCCTTCGGGTTCAGGCAAGAGCACGCTGATCAAGACGGTGAACGGACTCGAGGCCATCGACGCCGGTGAAATCAAGGTCGGCGACTTCAGGCTTGCGCCCGGGATGACGCACATGGCGGCGCTGCGACGTTCGGTTGGCATGGTATTCCAGAGCTTTGAGCTGTTTCCGCATCTCACCGTGTTGAGCAACGTGACGATCGCGCAAACCAAAGTCTTGAGGCGGCCGAAGGCGGCCGCTGAAGAGAAAGCCCGCTCGCTGCTCGCCCGTGTCGGGCTCTCGGCCCATATCACGAAGTATCCGGCGCAATTATCCGGTGGCCAGCAGCAGCGTGTGGCGATTGCGCGTGCGCTGGCGCTCGATCCCGAAGTGATGCTGTTCGACGAGCCGACGTCGGCGCTCGACCCCGAAATGGTCAACGAGGTGCTGGATGTGATGACTTCGCTAGCGAAGCAGGGCATGACGATGATCTGCGTCACCCATGAGATGGGTTTTGCCCGCAATGTTGCCAACCGGGTGTTGTTCATGGATGGCGGGGAAATCGTCGAGACGGCCGGTGCGGCAAAATTCTTCGACGCGCCGGCGTCGGAGCGCGCCAAAGCCTTCCTCGCCAGAATTCTCAAGCACTGACATTCCGATTTGAACGGGGGGTGCGGCTTGCCCGCGGCCCGGCGTCTATCCTACGATCTCCCGACAAACCGCCGCCGATCGCGCGGCGCATAAAAACAACCATGGGAGAAAACATCATGACGACGCGCCGCGATTTTCTGAAAACCGGCACGGCTGCTGCGGCCACCGGTATCTTCTTTTGCGGCTGCGGTCTTTTGCGCAGCGCGCAAGCCCAGGAGACGCCGCGGCATAAGCTCCCGGTCACGGTCAACGGCAAACGAGTTAAGACCGTCGACGTACATGCGCATTGTAATTTCCATGAGGCCGGCGCGCTTTTGGGCGAAGAGGGCCGCAGGCGTCAGGCCGGCCCGATCAACGGCGCGGAGGAGACCTTCATCGATCTCAAGCAGCGCCTTGCCGCGATGGACGCGCAGGCCGTCGACATGGAGATCCTGTCGATCAATCCGTTCTGGTATGACAAGGAGCGCGATCTCGCAGGCCAGGTCGTCAAAATCCAGAACGAGAAGCTTGCCGAATTCTGTGCTTCGCATTCAGACCGCTTTGCGGCGTTCGCCTCGCTCACCTTGCAGGCGCCGGATCTCGCCGTGCAGGAACTGGAAACCGCGGTAAAGAAGCAGGGTCTGAAGGGCGCGGCGATCGGCGGCACCGTCAACAACGTTGATTTTTCAGATCCGAAATTCTACCCAGTCTGGGCCAAGGCGGAAGAACTGGACGTACCCTTGTTCATTCATCCGCGCGGCATACCCGAACTCGGCAAGCGCCTTGCGGGCAACGGCTGGCTCGACAACACTATCGGCAATCCGCTCGATACGACGATTGCGCTGTCGCATCTGATCTTTGAAGGCACGCTCGATCGTTTTCCCGGACTCAAGATCATCGCGGCGCATGGCGGCGGTTATCTGGGGTCCTATGCTGACCGTTCCGACCATCCTTGCATGGTCGGGCCAAAGGGATGCAATTCCGATATCAAGCTGAAGAAGAATCCGACCGAGTACCTGCGGCAGCTTTATTTCGACTCGCTGGTATTTACGCCGGAGGCGATCCGCCATCTGGTCGCGCAGGTCGGCGCGAGCCAGGTCATGCTCGGCAGCGATTATCCTTATCCCTGGCAGCTCAGTCCGGTCGATCACATTTTCGCGTCGACGTCGCTCAGCGACGATGAGAAGACCGACATCCTCGGCCGGACGGCGGCAAAGCTGTTCAATCTCGAGACCTGAACCCTGCGGCGCAACTCACGCGTACCCACCAAGAACCTGGGAGTGAACCGTCATGACGACGCGCCGTGATTTTATCAAAGCCGGCACCGCTGCAGCTGCAGCCGGCATCTTCTTTTGCAGCTGCGGTCTCTTGCACGGCGCGCGCGCCCAACAGCCGGCGAGGTCCAAACTCCCGGTCACGGTCAGAGGCAAACGGGTCAAGACCATCGACGTGCACGCGCATTGTAATTTCCACGAGGCCGGCGCTCCTGGGTGAGGAGGGGCCAAGGATTCAGGCCGGCACCAACGTTGGTGCGCAGGAGACCTTTATCGAACTCGGTCAGCGGCTCGCCGCGATGGATGCGCAGGCCGTCGACATGGAGATCCTGTCGATCAACACCTTCTGGTACAACCGCGAGCGCGATCTCGCAGGCCAAATCGTCAAAATCCAGAACGAGAAGCTTGCCGAATTCTGCGCCGCGCACCCCGATCGTTTCGCGGCCTTTGCCTCGCTCACCTTGCAGGCGCCCGATCTGGCCGTGCAGGAGCTTGAGATCGCCGTCAAGAAACAGGGACTCAAGGGCGCCGCGATCGGCAGCTCCGTGAACGGCGTTGATTTCTCCGATCCGAAATTTCATCCGGTGTGGGCCAAGGCCGAAGAGCTCGGCGCGCCCTTGTTCATCCATCCGCGCGGCATACCGGAACTCGGCAGGCGCCTCGCAGGCAACGGCTGGCTCGATAACTCCATCGGCTATCCACTCGACACGACGACGGCACTATCGCACCTCATCTTTGAGGGCACGCTCGACCGCTTTCCCGGCCTCAGGGTGATTGCGGCGCATGGCGGCGGTTATCTGCCGGCTTACGCCGAACGTTCCGACCATGCGTGTATGGTCCAGCCCAAGGGGTGCAATGCTGACATCAAGCTGACGAAAAAGCCTTCGGAATATCTGAGGCAGATCTACTTCGACTCGATGGTGTTCACGCCCGAGGCGCTCCGCCACCTGGTCGCGCAGGTCGGTGTGAACCAAGTCCCGCTCGGCAGCGATTATCCTTTCCCCTGGGAAGCCCGTCGATCACGTCTTCGCCTCGACGTCGCTCAGCGATAACGAAAAAGCCGATATTCTGGACCGCACGGCGGCCAAGCTGTTCAATTTGAAAGCGTAGCGCTGTCCGCTTACGGCAGAGCGATGCCGGCCTCGCGATAGAATTGCAGCGCGCCGGGATGGAACGGCAGGATGCGGTTGTTGGCGGCGTTGGCCGCTCGTGTGCCCGTAGCGGTCGGATAGATTTCGGATTTGGGATCGGCTGCCGACAGAACCGCCTTGGTGATCGCGTAGGCGGTCTCCTCTGGGAGATCCTTGTTGGCGACGACGAAATTCCAGGCGGAGAAGCTTTTGATCTCGGTGGTCTGTCCCTTGTAAGTGCCGGGCTGGATCGTGGTTGGCGACAGCGCCGGCAGCCTGCCAAGTACGGCTGCGACTTCCGTATCGGAAAGCCCGAACACGATCGCGTCGGCTTGATCGGCTACCGCGGTGAGCGAGGGGATCGGTACCACTGCGCCCTGCCACAACGCGTCGATCTCGCCGATGAGAACCAGCTTCGAGAGCGCGGCCGGATCGCCGTTGACGATGACGGGTCTGATACCGGCGACTTCGGCAGCTGCGCGGAAAAATCCTTCGGCCGGGCCGCGTGCCGGGCCGACGCCGACTTTCTTGCCGTCGAGATCGGCCAGTGAGCGAAGCCCGCTGTTGCGTAATGCGGCAACCTGGAACGATGTCTCGTACATCGGAAACAGCGCGCGCACATTGTCATGCTGGCGGCCGGCGAAAAAGCCGGTGCCGGTGATGGCTTCATAGGCGGAAGCCATAAAAGCGGTTCCGATTGTCGTGGCTGAAGCGCTGACGGCCATCAGGTTGTCGTTGGAGCCGCCGCTTTTCTTGATCTCGACGCGGATGTCTTTCCTGGCGAGATAGGCGGCCATGCCCTGTCCGTAGGGCAGAAACGCGCTGCCGTCGCCAGCGGTCATGAACGTCACGGGCGCCGCAGTCTGCGCTGATGCTGGCGTAACCGCCACCAGCACAGTCAGCCCCAGAAGACCGAACGTCAAAACCCTTCTCGTGCGGATCATGTCACGCGGTAGCAAAGTACGCCGTCAACTTCGTCCGCCTTCAGGCGGCCTTCGACCAGCATGTAGTTGACATGCGCGACCAGTTCGCCGGCCGCAAATCCCATCTGGTGTTCATCAAGCACGTGCTTGTGAAACACGACAGGTACGAGTTCTCTGGATGTCTTCGACGTCTCCCGGCACGCATCCGCGATCAGCCGGCAGCGCTCCTCGTGGTGATCGGCGAGTTGTTTGATCCGCGTCTTCAATCCGTAGAACGGCACGCCGTGGCCGGGCAGCACGAGCAGATCGTAAGGCAGTGTGGTGGTGAGGCTTGCGAGCGAGGCGAGATATTCGCCAAGCGAATTCTGCTCGGGCTCGACGGCCCAGACGCTGACATTGGGCGAGATCTTGCTCAGCACTTGATCCGCCGACAAAAACAGCTTGTCGGCGGCGCAATAGAGCATCACCTGATCGAGCGCATGGCCGCCGCCGGTGATCACTTTGAAGCGCCGCGTGCCGATCGAAATCTCGTCACCATGCGAGATGCGGCGATAGGAGGCGGGCAGGGTCGAGACCCGCTTCAGGTAATCCTGGCCGCGCCCGAGCAGCTTGTCGGTCAAACTTTCGTCCATGCCATGGCGGCGGAAGAACAGGCGCTGCGCCTGTTTGCGCTCTTCGGTGCCGCGGTTCTGGTGATAGACCGATTGCAGGTACTCGACCTGTGACATGAAAAGCGGACAACCGAAGCGTTCGACCACCCAGCCGGCGAGCCCGACATGATCGGGATGGGAATGAGTGACGATCAGCCGGCTGATCTTGACGTTCTTGAGCGGCCCCCCGAACAAGGCGGTCCAGGCCGCGATGGTCTCCTCGTTACCGAAACCGGAGTCCACCATCGCCCAGCCGTCGTCGTCGGCGAGCAGGTAAATGTTCACGTGGTTGAGGCGGAATGGCAGCTTCAGGCGAACCCACAACACGCCCGACATGATCTCGACTGCTTGATCCGGGCCGGGATGGTTTTCCCAGGGGTAGCGCAAGGCCTCTGCCGAAGATGTCGTCGCGTCGGTTTTTGAGTTCGTCATCCCCGGTCCGGTGTGCAAGGTCAGCCCAGCGCACTATCGGAGTGTTAGGCGCCAAACACAATCGCCAATTCGGGATGAGCGATGAGGCTTCGCGCAGGTACCGAAAATTAAAAAGGCCGGCGTTACGCCGGCCTTTTCTCTCACCAAGTGATCTGGCGAAGGTTAGTACCTCGCGACCACCGGGCCTCCCCAGTTGAAACGGTAGTTGATGCCCGCCTTCACGACGTGGTCGTCGGTGCGGAAGCTGCCGAACGGAACCAGCGCCGCCGGAGCGGTGAAGTTCGCGTTGCCGAAGTTGTAGTATTGATACTCCAGCTTGCCCGACCAGTTCTGGGTGAACATGTATTCCAGACCGGCACCGATCGTGTAGCCGTCGCGATGATCGCCATTGATGGCGAAAGCCGCCGGGGCACCGCCGACAGTCACCGACTCGTTGTTGTCGGAGAAGGCGTAGCCGCCCTTCACGTAGAGCAGGCCGGGACCCCAGGTGTAGCCGATCCGGCCCGTGAGAGAGCCGAGGCCGCGCTGGTTATTGGTGTAGGTGGAGCCGTTCGGGAAAACGACGCTGCCGTTGTCGCCGCCGATCCAGGAGTACTGGGCTTCGGCACCGACCACCCAGTTCGGATTGAACTGATAGTCAGCACCAGCCTGCACGCCGCCGAGGAAACGGCCGTTGCCGTTGTTGCCGGTGGTGAGGCCGCCGAAATTGCTGTTGTCCGAGAACACGCCGCCGAGATGGCCGCCGATGTAGAAGCCGGTCCAGTTGTAGAGCGGAGCGGCGTAGACCGGCGCCTTGTTGTACTGGGGGCGAGCCGCAAGATCGGCAGCGAGTGCTGGCACAGTCGCGCCGACGGCGACGAGAGCCACAGTTGCGAGTAGAAACTTTTTCATTGGTAATTTCTCCAGAGAGTAGTTCGTGATCGAGACCGCGCGTTCTGCGCCGTCCGTTGGGCGGACTTAGACAGCTTTCGAATAAAAAGCTGTCACCGCGCAGCCACACCTGGAGATAACCCAACATATTGGGGAACAACGCAAATTTATGCTTAGTGGCGGCTTAATGAAGCTTTAAATAAGCCTTAATTTCACGCGGTTGCATATAGCCAAACAGCAACAGCGGGAACCAGTTGCCGCAATCGGCGCGCAATCCAACCCAAAACGAATTCGTAAACGCTTCGTCGATCGGAAACCGGCCGATTCGCCGCGCTTTGATTCTCAAGAGCGTGCCGCTCGGGCGTATGGCACCCATCATTTCTTTTTCAATGCAGCTCGCGCGTTGGATGTGCAGACCGCTTAACGCGAACCAACCGAGTCGACGCAGGCTTTGAATGTCGCTCGCTCATGTGCGCAGAAGTGCACAGAGCAATTACAGCGCATGTAGCAAGTTACTAAAATTGCTGCAGGCGTTCTTGCATTCGCCTGCGTGCAAAAAGCGATAGCTATCGAAAACATACGCACGTTATGCTTTGCAAAGCAGCGTCGGTGCGCCCGGCATGGAAGGGAATCCAGAGATCATCGCAATGTCTGTTCACGCGCCAACCGGTTTGTCGCATATGGCTGAAGTGCCGTGGGGATCGCACCTCTGCCAGTTCTTTGCAAATGGCGCCGATCTGCGCGAGACACTCGTTCCCTACTTCAACGCAGGCCTCGAAAATAACGAGCGTTGCCTCATGGTCGCAATGGCGCCGTTTGGCGTCGAGGACGCGCGAAGCGCATTGCGAGCGGCGGTTGCCGATTTCGATCGGCGCGAACGGGCCAGGCAGATCGAAATTCACGACGTCCGTGCTTGGTACAACAGCGATACCGTCATCAACGGCGACGAAATCGTTGCAGGACTTGTCGCCAGTGAAGAGCAGGCCCGCGTGGACGGCTACAACGGCTTTCGCACCCACGGCACATCGGCTGGCTCGGGCGCAATCAGTGGAAGGATTTCCAGGATTATGAAACGGGCGTCACGCGAGGCCTGAAAGGCCGGCGGATGATTTCGATGTGCAGCTATTGTCTGGACAGCTGCGCCGCTGATGATGTTCTGGACGTGGTGACGAGGCATGGTCTCGTTGTCACCAAACGGAACGGCGGCTTGTCGTGTTTGGCGGTGACGCCTTACGAGTTCGATTGTCGCTCCACGCAACAGGACGCCGCGAAGACGGCGACCGGGCAACAATTCCGCGCCATTCTGGAAGCCATTCCGGCTGCGGTCTACACCACCGACAAGAACGGCTACCTGACCTATTTCAACGAAGTCGCCGTCAAACTCTGGGGGCGTCGACCGGAGATCGGTAAGCAGCGTTGGTCCGGCGCGTTCAGGATCTCCATGTTCGATGAAACGTTAGTACCGGACGATCAGTGCCCGATGGCGCAAGTGCTTCGGACCGGCAAGCCGGCTTACAACATCGAAGCCTATATCGAGCGTCCCGACGGGGCGCGAATCCCGTGCGCCTTTTTTCCGACGCCGATATTCGACGAAGACGGCAGCGTGATCGGCGGCGTCGACATGCTGGTCGATATTTCCAGGCAAAAAGCGCTGCAGGAGCAGCAGTCGATCCTGGTGAGAGAGCTCGATCATCGCATCAAGAACAATCTGGCGACCATCCAGGCGATCGCGGGCACGACGATCCGCAACGCGCGCTCGCTGGACGATTTTCAGGACGCTTTCTCGGGGCGCATCGCCGCGCTGTCGAAAACCCATTCGCTCCTGACCGACAACGCGCAGCAGCACGTTCCTTTGCGACAGCTTCTGAACAACGAACTCGAGATTCATGACGACGGCGGGGACCAGCGCATCAGCCTGTCGGGCCCGGATGTGGATTTGCCGGCTCATTTCGCCGTTTCCTACGGCATGAGCATTCATGAACTCACGACCAACGCGCTCAAATACGGCGCGCTGTCGACGCTTGGCGGGAGGTTGAAGGTGAACTGGACCTTGGAAGGCTCAAGCCTGAACCTCAGATGGGAAGAGTCGAACGTTCCAATTGCGGGACCGCCGACGCGGGTCGGATTCGGCACCCAGCTGTTGCGGCGACTATTGCCTCATCAACTCGGCGCCAAAGTCGACATGGCGTTCGAGCCCGATGGGTTGAAGGCCGAGATATCCGCCAAAATCGCCTGAGGCGGACCGAGAGCGAGGCAATTTCCGGTTTGTTCGCACGACGCGACGCGGTTCGGATTCAGGCCGCCTGCTTGGCGCGGCAGGCTGGACCGGGACCGCGCATATAGTGCAACTCCGGGCGGTAGGGATTGAAGATGCGGGCGAAGAACGGCTTGAGATAGGTCATGGTAGCCTCCTATGCCTACTCACCACGCCGGGTTTGACCCGCTTTTTTGACAGGAAGAGGCAATCCGGTCGGAATCGGGCTGGCGTAAAGATCGCTTGGCCTTCTGTGCGGTTTCATCTGCCGGCATGATCTTGAAGGTGCGAGAAAACTCGCCTTCATGGCGCCCTCTCCGATGCGATGCGGAAAGCCCATCACTCTTCCAGTGTCGAAGAGCCGCCCATGCTGCGGGCTGCATGCGGACGTCCCTTACAGGCAATCGCAACACGGCCTGACGACGCAAAGTGCCTGATTTTGTTAGGGGTGGCTGGTGCTGCCAGACAGGATTGAACGCACGAACTTGCTGCACGGATTTTGCACGTTACTGCACACCATTTCGTGCGTCGTTCTGCGTGCTGATGCCAAATGTACCGGCAACCGCAACAAAACCTGCCGACTGAAGTGTTTGATTTTATTAGCAAGAATGGTGCTGCCAGACAGGATTGAACTGTCGACCTCTCCATTACCAATGGAGTGCTCTACCACTGAGCTACGGCAGCATGCCCTGGATCCGAGAATCGACCAAAAAGGCCCGCAAGGCGGCCGATCCTTGCCACAAGGACAGGGGGCGCGCAAGCACGGGAAAGGCCCGGTGGAAGCCGAAATCGCCGTAATTTGCGCCCCTAGTGGCCCAATTCCGGTGGAGTTTTGGATCGCGGCCAGAACGATCACGACGTCAAATCCGCTCCACTGGCTGGCTTCTTTCTGTTTTGCGCTCTGGATAGCCGGATTTCGGCTAAGCAGGCGGGACAGATGGTAGCGCCACAGGCGGGCAGGTCGACGATGAAGGATGACGGGAAGGCAGGCGGGTCAGCCGGAAAGGCGGCCAAAGACACCCGAGAGGGACGGCTGAAGCTCGCACTGCGTGAAAATCTCAAGCGGAGAAAGTCGCAAGCGAGAGACAGGGCTAATTTCACGCCTTCGTCGTCGGCCTCTGATGAGGTCGTCCGCGAGGATGAAGGGAGCCCGGGCAAATAACTGGCTGCCCCCGCGCTAGTGCGGCGGATTAGACATTCGCTACCGGGGCCATATCCTCGATCTGGCAGGCTTCCTGGGTGAAATGGAGAGAAATGTCGGACGAAACCATCATCAGGCAAGAAGTTGGCGGTAACACCAGCCTCGCCGCGGCCTTTCCCCGTTTCGAGCAAACCTTCGCGAGATTGACGGCACAAGAAATTGCACGGATTCGCCACTTTGGCGAAGAGCGCAACTTCCGGCACGGCGAAGCGCTGTTCGAGACCGGCAAGCCGGGACCGGGCATGTTTGTGCTGTTGTCCGGCCACGTCGTCATTACGCAGCGTGATGGCCTCGGCCGTATCGCGCCGGTGATCGATCAAGGACCGGGTCAGTTTATCGCCGAGATCGGCCAGTTGTCCGGGCGCTCCGCGCTGGTCGATGGCCATGCCGAGGGTGAGGTCGAAACACTGTTGGTCTCGCCGGAGCACTTGCGTGCGCTGATGGTTGCGGAAGCTGATCTTGGCGAACGCATCATGCGTGCGCTGATCCTGCGCCGCGTCAACCTGATCCGGGGAGGCGTCGGCGGTCCGGTGCTGATTGGCGAGGCGCGTTCGGCTGGTGTCGTTCGTCTGCAAAGCTTTCTCGCCCGCAACAGCTATCCGCATCACGTGCTGTGTCCGCATGCCGACGCCGATGCGGCCGAGGTGATTGCTCGCTACTCGCCGTCGCCGGCCGACTTGCCGCTGGTCGTCACGCCTGACGGCACCGTGCTGCGCAATCCAAGCGAATCTCAACTGGCGCGCGCCATCGGCATGGTGCGGGCGGTCCCGAAGGGTCGGGTCTGTGACGTGGTCGTCGTCGGCTCTGGCCCGGCGGGGTTGGCGACTGCGGTCTACGCCGCCTCGGAAGGGCTCGCAGTCGCGGTCTGCGACACACGGTCGTTTGGCGGGCAGGCCGGCGCCAGCGCCCGGATCGAGAACTACCTCGGTTTTCCGACCGGTATTTCCGGCCACGCGCTGATGGCGCGCGCCTTCAATCAGGCGCAGAAATTCGGCGCTGACATCATGATCCCGGTCGAGGTGAAGTCGCTCGATTGTTCGCGCGACGACGGCACCTTCGGCCTCACCGTCGACAATGGCGACGTGCTGCGGGCGCGTTCCGTCGTGATCGCAAGCGGTGCACGCTACCGGCGGCCGGAAATTGCCAACCTCGCCGATTTCGAAGGCCGCGGCGTCTGGTATTGGGCCTCGCCGATCGAAGCCCGTTTGTGTGCCGAGCAAGAGGTCGTTCTGGTCGGTGGCGGGAATTCCGCCGGGCAGGCCGCGGTGTTCCTGTCGGGGCATGCCCGCAAGGTCAATATGGTGATCCGCGGCGGCGGGCTTGGCGCCAGTATGTCGCGCTACCTGATCGAACGCATCGAGGCATCGCCCAATATCGAACTGATCTTCAACGCCGAGGTGATCGGGCTGGAGGGCGCCAGCGAAGCTTCGCTCGAATGCGTGCGCTGGCGCAGCCGTCTCTCGCCCGAAGAGATGCGGTTTGATGCCCGCAATCTTTTCCTGTTCGTCGGCGCCGACCCGGCCACCGGCTGGCTCGAGGGCTGTGGCGTGAAGGTCGATCGCGCCGGCTTCGTGATCACCGGTGCGGCAAATGGCGCAAGCTCTCCGGCATCGGTGCTGGAGACCTCAGTACCTGGCGTCTTCGCGGTGGGCGATGTTCGTTCGGGCTCGGTCAAGCGCGTGGGTGGCGCGATCGGCGAGGGCGCCCAGGTCGTTGCCGCCTTGCACGGCTATCTCAACGATTCCGCACGGCCATCGCTATAAGGCGCGCTAAAAGGATACCGGCGCGCAGATTGTCGTCGTCATGACGGCGGCAAAATTCCACGGCGCGGTCATTTCTGCTGGCCGTAATCGGCCGCGGCAGGGATCTGTTTGCGGGTTGTGGCAATTTTAAACGATCAGCCGTAGCATCAAGCGATCAACAGGGGGAGCACGCGTCATGATGCTTGGTCTTAGCTTGCATGCTGTTACGGTCTTGCACGTCATCATCAGTCTGATCGCAATCGTCACTGGGCTAGTTGTATTGTACGGACTGCTCAAGTCGCAATCGATGCCGGGCATGACCTCAATCTTTCTGATCACCACGATTCTCACCAACGCCACCGGATTCATGTTTCCGTTCGAGAAACTGTTGCCTTCGCATATCATCGCGATCATATCGCTGGTGCTGCTCGCGATCGCTTGCTACGCGCTTTACGGCATGAAGCTTTCAGGGGCCTGGCGCTCAATCTACGTCGTCACGGCGATCACCTCGCTCTATCTCAACGTCTTCGTGCTGGTGATCCAGAGCTTCCTGAAGATCGGCCCCTTGCATGCGCTGGCGCCGAGCGTGCCGCCCAGCGAGCCGCCCTTTGCGGTGACGCAAGGCGTCGTCCTCGTGCTCTTTGTCATTGCGATCATCGCGGCGGTACGGCGATTCCGCCTGGCCTGAGGTCGAGGGCGATGAAGGTAATCCTGTTCGGCGCCACCGGAATGGTCGGGCAGGGAGTGCTGCGCGAATGCCTGCTCGATCCCGGTATCGACGCCGTGCTCGCCGTCGGACGCAGTCCGCTTCGCGAGCAGCAGCCGAAGCTGCGTGAAATCGTGCAAAGCGATTTCACGGATTATTCGGCGATCGAATCGCAATTGACCGGATACGATGCCTGCTTCTTCTGCCTCGGCGTGTCTTCGATCGGAATGGCAGAAGAACGTTACCGCCATTTGACCTATGACATCACACTGGCAGCGGCAAAAACGCTCGCACGGCTGAACCCTCAGATGGTGTTTGTCTATGTCACGGGGCGGGGCACCGATTCCACCGAACGGGGCTCTCTGATGTGGGCGCGCGTCAAGGGCAAGACCGAAAACGACCTGCTTAAGCTGCCGTTCAAGGCGGCCTACATGTTCCGGCCCGCCGGCATCCAGCCGCTGCATGGCATCCGCTCGAAGACGGCTTGGGTGCAGGCGATCTATGTCGGCGCCGCGCCGCTCTTGTCGTTGCTCAATCGTATGGCGCCGAAATACATGACCACGACCGAACAGGTCGGCCGCGCCATGATCAAGGTTGTGAGGGAGGGGTATCCGAAGGCCGTGCTGGAAAGCGAAGATATTAATCGCCTCTAGTGCGCTTCCCCATTAAATAGCCGCAAATTCAAAGACTTTTGCTTGGTTGCTTTGAGGAAGGCAATCGCCCTATACCCATGGGTATTGCAGGTGGGCATTGCAGGGGCGGGGAATAATATGGATCGCATTCGCATCATCGGCGGCAACCCGCTCAACGGCACTATTCAGATTTCCGGCGCCAAGAATGCCGCATTGCCGTTGATGATCGCGGCTCTTTTGACCGATGAGACGCTGATCCTGGACAACGTGCCGCGGCTTGCCGACGTCGCCCAGTTGCAGCGGATTCTCAGCAATCACGGCGTCGATATCATGTCGGCCGGAAAGCGGCCCGGCGATCGCGAATATCAGGGCCAGACCCTGCATATTTCCGCAGGTGACATCATCGACACCACCGCGCCGTACGAGTTGGTGTCGCGCATGCGCGCCAGCTTCTGGGTTATCGCACCATTGGTGGCGCGGATGCGCGAAGCCAAGGTGTCATTGCCCGGTGGCTGCGCCATCGGCACGCGGCCGGTGGACCTCTTGATCATGGCGCTGGAAAAACTCGGCGCCGACATTGCCATCGACGGCGGCTACGCGATCGCCCGGGCGCCTTCCGGCCTGAAAGGGGCCGAGATCGATTTTCCGAAAGTGACGGTCAGCGGCACCCATGTTGCACTGATGGCGGCGACGCTTGCGGAAGGAACCACCGTTATCAGCAACGCGGCCTGCGAGCCGGAAATCCGTGATGTTGCCGACTGCCTCAACAAGATGGGCGCGCGCGTCACCGGCGCCGGCACGCCAAAGATCGTCATCGAGGGCGTGAGCAAACTGCATGGCGCGCGGCATACCGTGTTGCCCGACCGCATCGAGACCGGCACCTATGCCATGGCGGTGGCGATGGCGGGCGGTGACGTTCAGTTGAGCGGTGCGCGGCCAGAGCTGTTGCAGGCGGCGCTCGACGTGCTGACGGAGGCCGGCGCCGTCGTGACCCCGACCAACGAAGGCATTCGCGTCACCCGCAATGGTGCGGGCATCAACCCGGTGACGGTTTCGACCGCGCCGTTCCCGGGTTTTCCGACCGATCTTCAGGCGCAATTGATGGCGCTGATGACCTGCGCCAAGGGCGCTTCCCACATCACCGAGACGATTTTCGAAAACCGCTTCATGCATGTGCAGGAGTTGGCGCGGTTTGGCGCGCGCATCCAGCTCGATGGCGAAACCGCGACCATCCATGGCATCGGCCAGTTGCGTGGCGCGCCCGTCATGGCGACCGACCTGCGTGCTTCGGTTTCGCTGGTCATCGCCGGCCTTGCCGCCGAGGGCGAGACCATGGTCAACCGCGTCTACCATCTCGACCGCGGCTTCGAACGGCTTGAAGAAAAGCTCTCCGCCTGCGGTGCTCGCATCGAGCGTATCAGCGATTAAGCGAGGCGCTGATACCGCGGCCCACTCGTGTGCCGGTTCTGACATCTGTATCCTGACGCGGCGTAAACTTTTACGAATGCCAAATTCACCGCACTGGTGGGTTGACGGCGATTTGGCCTCGCGCCATGGAGCAGAAGCCTTTACGTTAAGACTTCAAGATCCTGGAAAGTCCCATGCCCGTTCTGCTCGATACCTCCAGCCCCGATTTTGCGGCCGCATTCCGCGGGTTTTTGGCGATGAAGCGCGAGGTCGCGGCCGATGTCGAAGCTGCCTGCCGGCGCATCGTCGATGATGTGGCAGCCCGCGGGGATGCGGCCCTGATCGAGGCCACGCACCGCTTTGATCGGCTCGAGCTTGACGCCTCGCGGCTTCGCGTCCGAGAGGATGAAATCACGCAAGCCGTAAAGGCTTGTGACCGCGAGACACTGGCCGCGCTCGATCTGGCGCGGGAACGGATCGAGAGCTTCCACCGCCGGCAATTGCCAAAGGACGAACGCTTCACCGACGCGCTCGGCGTCGAGCTTGGCTGGCGCTGGAGCGCGATCCAGTCGGTCGGTCTTTATGTTCCCGGTGGCACCGCCGCCTATCCATCGTCGGTATTGATGAATGCGGTGCCCGCAAAAGTTGCCGGTGTCGACCGCATCGTCATGGTGGTGCCGTCACCGGACGGCAAGCTCAATCCGCTGGTACTGGCGGCGGCGCATTTGGCCGGGGTTTCGGAAATCTATCGCGTCGGCGGCGCGCAGGCGATCGCCGCGCTGGCTCATGGGACGGCGACGATTGAGCCGGTGGCCAAGATCGTCGGACCCGGCAATGCCTATGTCGCGGCCGCCAAGCGGCTGGTGTTCGGCAAGGTCGGCATCGACATGATTGCAGGTCCCTCCGAGGTACTTGTCATCGCCGATCGATCCGCCAATGCCGCCTGGATCGCTGCCGATCTTCTGGCGCAGGCCGAGCATGACGCGAACGCGCAGTCGATCCTGATTACCGACGACGCCGCCCTGGCGAGCGATGTTGCGCGCGCAGTCGAGACGCAGCTTTCGACGTTGCCTCGCGCGGAAATTGCGCGCGCCTCATGGCAAGGTTTCGGCGGCATCATCAAGGTCAAGACGATCGATGAATCGGTGGCGTTGGCGGACGCGCTCGCTGCCGAGCATCTCGAGATCATGACGGCGGATCCGGAAGGCCTGGCCGCAAAAATCCGCAATGCCGGCGCGGTATTTCTTGGGCCGCACACACCTGAGGCGATCGGCGATTATGTCGGCGGCTCCAACCATGTATTGCCGACCGCTCGCTCGGCGCGATTCTCGTCAGGTCTCGGCGTGCTCGATTTCATGAAGCGGACGTCGATACTCAAATGCGGGCCCGATCAGTTGCGCCAGCTTGGCCCCGCGGCGATGACCCTCGGCAAGGCCGAAGGTCTCGATGCCCACTCACGCTCCGTCGGAATCCGTCTCAACCTGCCATGACCAAGCAGCCTTCAGGGGATGACTCGCAGAACCGCATCGTCGCGGTCACGCTCGATGAGGAGTCGATCGGCCGTTCCGGCCCAGATATCGAGCATGAGCGCGCGATCGCGATCTACGACCTCATCGAGCAGAATTTGTTCGCACCGGAAGGCGTCGATAACGGGCCTTACACGCTGAACCTCAGCATCACCGGCAACCGCCTGGCCTTCGACATCCGTCGCGAGGACGGCTCGCCCGTCGTGGCGCATCTGCTGTCGCTGACCCCGTTCCGGCGGATCGTGAAGGACTATTTCATGATCTGCGACAGTTACTATCAGGCGATCCGGACCGCGACGCCGGACCGGATCGAGGCCATCGACATGGGCCGGCGCGGCATCCACGACGAGGGATCGCGCACGTTGCAGGAGCGGTTAAAGGGCAAGGTGCGGATCGACTTCGAGACCTCCCGCCGCCTGTTCACGCTGATCTGCGTCTTGCACTGGAAGGGTTGAGCCGCATGTTCCCGACCCGAGGGGCCGCATTTGCGCAAAATGGGCGCCGACTTTCGGGCGCGACAAACGCAGCTTGCGTTTGCGCGGGGGCGATGCGCCAACCGAAAGAAGTCTGATGGCGGCGCCGCCGACGCGCGCCCCGCAAGCGGTGCTGTTTGCCTGTGGCTTCAACAGCGTGCGCTCGCCGATGGCACAAAGCCTGCTCCAACAGATGTTTCCACATGCGCTCTACGTGCGGTCGGCTGGCGTCAAGAAAGGCGAGCTCGATCCCTTCGCGGTCGCCGTGATGGCTGAACTCGGCCAGGACATCTCCCAGCACAAGCCGATGACGTTCGAGGAACTCGACGACTGGGAAGGCCTCAACTTCGACCTCATCATCACCCTGTCGCCGGAGGCGCATCACAAGGCGCTGGACCTGACGCGGACGCTGGCGGCCGAGGTGGAATATTGGCCGACGCCGGACCCGACCGGCGTCGATGGCAGCCGGGAGCAGAAACTGGACGCCTATCGCGAGGTCTGCGACGGTCTGTTGCTGCGCATCCGGAAACGGTTTTCGAACGTCGGTGCGGCGAGCGGCTGAGCGGTCCCGGTTCCCGCGGCCAAGGAGGCGTGGCGGGATATCCCGGGGTGCCGAGGCTCCATGGTGGAGGATTTTAGGGGACGGCGAGCACTTTTTCTCAGCCCTGACGGCGATTTACCGCGCGCGCTCTTTGTCATGATGCAAGGTTGTCTCGGCCCAAGCCTTCCGATAGGTTCCGCGCGCATTCAGAGGTCCCGAATCTCTCCCACCGATTTGCCCGCATGCTTGGCCGTCCCAAACTTGTTCTCGCCTCAGGTTCGCCGCGACGTCTCGGCCTGCTCAACCAGGCCGGCATTGAACCCGACGCGTTGCGTCCCGCCGACGTCGATGAGACGCCCAAGCGTGGCGAGCTGCCGCGCGCCTGCGCCAACCGGCTTGCCCGCGCCAAGGCGGACGCCGCGCTGAAATCGGTGCAACTCGACGATGAGTTGCGTGGCGCCTTCATCCTCGCCGCCGACACCGTGGTCGCGGTCGGCCGCCGCATCCTGCCCAAGGCCAATCTGGTGGACGAAGCCGCGCAATGCTTGCGGCTGTTGTCGGGCCGCAATCATCGTGTCTACACGGCGATCTGCCTCGTCACGCCGAAAGAGGCGTTTCGTCAGCGGCTGATCGAGACCCGCGTGCGCTTCAAGCGCCTCTCCGACGAAGACATCCAGACCTATATCGGCTCCGGCGAATGGCGCGGCAAAGCCGGCGGCTACGCCGTGCAGGGCATCGCCGGATCGTTCGTGGTCAAGATGGTAGGCTCCTACAGCAACATCGTGGGCCTGCCGCTCTATGAATCGATCTCGCTGCTAGGTGGTGAGGGGTTTCCAATCCGCTTTGGCTGGTTGAATGCGAGCTAAGTCGCCCGGCAATTCCTCTTCGGCGAAGCCGTGTCCGATCTGCGGTAAGCCGTCCACGCCGGAAAACCGCCCCTTCTGTTCCGGACGCTGTAAAGACGTCGATCTTAATCGGTGGCTGTCGGGATCCTACGCGATCCCGGCCAAAGCGGGCGAAGACGATGACACCGAATAGCGACATCTGAAATATTCTTTTATTTTCAATATCTTGATAGAGAGCCCGCCGCGGCGCTACAGGCAATATTGAACACGCATCGGCATCGGCTTGACGCATGACTGCGCTCCGCGTAGCCGCGAGGCGAAGCGTGGTGGACAGAGGCGTGCCGCCTGACTATAAACCGCCGCTCCCTCAAGCCATCACTTGGCTGGGAACGCCCAGGTAGCTCAGTTGGTAGAGCATGCGACTGAAAATCGCAGTGTCGGTGGTTCGATCCCGCCCCTGGGCACCATAAGGGCCCGCGTAGTCTTTTGCCACTCTCCGCCAATGTGCTAGAAATCCCTGATAATGCGGGAGTTCTCGTCCGCTCTTCTCCACGGTCCTCCGCGGACAACCTGAACATTGTCGGTACGACCGTTGGTACCGGTGAGAACAGCTGTTGGTACCGAGCGCGAGGGAACCGAACGGGTGCCGGTCACGGAGGCCGTTTGCCGCATCGCGGTGGCGGCGAGCCTTGGCGGAATGAGTACTTCAAATGGCATTTCTGATTGATCGCGATCGCGTGCCGTGTATTCGATTCACCAGCCTTGGATGATCTCGAGCTGGCCAGCCTTCCACTGCGCATAGCCGAAGGCTTTTGGACCACCATGCTCGCTGGCGCTCCAGTCGACGGGCGGAAGCACGCCAGTCTCGAAATGGCCGAGTCCCTCCAGCGAACTGATGAGCTTCTCGCGCGTGAGATCATCGCCGGCACGCTTTATAGCCTCGACGATGATGATGCCGCCAGCCATGCCGAGATAGGGGTAATAGCCGGGTTTGGTGTTGGGATAATACTTCGCCAGCAGCGCGTTGGCGGTCTTCACCGACGGCTTGTCCATGGTCGACACCGCCGTCATGAGGTTGACGTAAATTCCTTCGAGTGCTTCCGCCCCGGCGAGGTCGAGCACCACTGGATCGGCGACCGTGTTGTGTCCAACCATTTTCGGCTTCCAACCGAGCCGCTGCGCTTCTTTGGCGAACAGCGCGCCGTGCTTCGGAATGACACCGAGAATGACGACGTCAGGATCCGCCTGCTTGAGGGTTACGGCTTGGGCGCTGATGTCGACGTCGCCTGGCACGTAGCTCGCCTCGGCCACGGGCTGCAGATTCAGTTGCTTGAGTTTCTCGACTGCGCCGTCCCGCTGGTCCTTTCCGAAAGCGTCGTTCTGGAAGAAGATCGCAATCTTCTTGCCCCCGAGCTTGCTCACCGAAAATTCGGCCATTGATTCGCCGATTTCTGAACTCAGCGGCAGGATGCCGAACACGTTTTTGTCGATGGGCCGATTTAAGAGTTTGTGACCACCCGCCGGATTCACGATCGGCACGCGGCGTTGGGCGAGAAAAGGCAGTACAGCAACTGCTGTGACGGTGCCGAGCGTCGACACCAACGCGAAGACCTCGTCTCGGTCGACCAGCTTCTTCACGACGGCCGTGGTTTGCTGCGGATTGTAGGAGTCATTCTCCACGATCCACTCAATCTTGCGACCATTAACGCCGCCCGCCTCGTTGACCGAACGGAAATAGGCGTCGCAGCCTTCCTTCATCTGGGTCGCGCCGGCAGCGAGCCCGCTTTGCAACGGCAGAAACGAGCCCAGCAGGATCTTGTCCTTGCTGACGCCAGGCTCTGCCGCAAAGACGGCGCGAGGCAGGGCGGCCGTGGCGGCGCCAGCCCCCAGCGACTTCAACATCGTTCTACGGGTTTGTCGCATGTCGTTCCTCCTCTGACGATGGACCGCCGAGGTAGGCGGCGATGACATCGTGCTTCTGCATCAGCTGTGCGGCGGGTCCGGACAGCGTAACGCGTCCTTTCTCTAGAACATACGCCTGCGATGCGATCCTCAACGCTTGATTCGCGTTCTGCTCGACCAACAGCACTGTGATGCCCTCCCGGTTTATCTCGCCGATCAGGCGGAAGATGTCGCGCACCAGCAGCGGTGCGAGTCCGAGCGACGGCTCATCGAGCAGCATGATTTTCGGCCTGGCCATCAGGGCCCGGCCGATCGCGACCATCTGCTGCTCGCCGCCGGACATGGTTGCAGCGAGCTGCCGTCGGCGCTCGACAAGTCGTGGAAATAGTGCATAGACGTGCTCGCGGTCGATGCGCCATTTCCGTCCGCGGTCGAAGCCATAGGCCCCCATGCGCAGGTTTTCTTCGACGGTGAGTCCGGCAAATAGCTGCCTTCCTTCCGGCACGAGAACTAGACCGCGGGCGATGATCGCATCGGTCGACAGCTCTGTGATGTCCTCGCCTCCGAGACGGATGGCGCCGGTCCTGCGTGCGGGCACGCTGTTGGTTACGCAGCCAAGCAACGTCGATTTGCCCGCGCCGTTTGAGCCGAGCAGCGACACGATCGCGCCTTGGGGCACCGACAGCGTGACGCGGCTGAGGGCCGTGACGGCGCCATAGCGCGCGGAGAGATCGGCGATTTCAAGCATCGGTTGCCCCGTCGCCAAGATAGGCCTTAATCACCGTCGGCGATCGGCGAATGTCCGCGGGCGAGCCCTCCGCGATCTTCTCGCCGTGGTCGAGCACGACGATATGGTCGCACGCCGACATGATGACACGCATGTCGTGCTCGACCAGTAAAACTGAAATCCCCTTTTCGTCGCGCAGCCGGCGCACGCGGTCGGCGACCGCGCGACTTTCCTCGGGGTTCATCCCGGCGGCCGGCTCGTCGAGCAGCAGTAACTTCGGACGCCCGGCCAGCGCGCGCGCCATCTCGACCGTTTTCTGCAGGCCATAGGGAAGATCGCCAACCTGCAGATCGGCCTCGGCCGAAAGCCCGGTGAGGGTGAGAACCGCGGCGGTCGCCGCTTCCGCGGCGCGGCGCCTCGTGCGCGCGGCAGGCAGGCCGAACAGCTCGCCAACGAGGGTCGAGCGGTGACGATAAGCGAGCCCGAGCGTGACGTTCTCGCGAACGCTCGCTTGGCGGAACAATTCGAGATTTTGGAAGGTGCGGCGAATGCCGATGGCCGCCACCTGGTGGGACTTCAGCGTGGTAAGGTCGTACCCATCGAAGTGGATGCTGCCGCGATCGGGCCGGTAAAGGCGCGAGATGCAGTTGATGAGCGTCGACTTGCCGGCGCCGTTCGGTCCGATCAGGCCGACGATCTGGTTCGCTCCGACCGTAAAACCAACGTTCTGCAGCGCCTGCAGTCCGGCAAAGGAGAGCGATACGCCACTCAGCTCAAGGAGCGACATCGGGCTTTCTCCTGAGAAGCGAACGGGCGCGATCGATCAAGCTGATCAGGCCACCGGGCAGGAATTGCACGCAAACGACCAGCAGCACGCCGTAGATCACCATCTGCGCGTCCTTGAACTCGCGCAGCAATTCGGGTGCGAGTGCGAGATAGATGCCGCCGAGCAATGCGCCGGCGCGCGAATGGAGCCCGCCGATCACGGCCATGGACAGAAAGGATAGTGAGGCCGCGAGCGAGAAAGTCTCGGTACTGAGATGGCCCAATAAGTGCCCATATAGCGCGCCGGAGACGCCGCAGAACACCGCGCTGACGATGAAGGCGATGATAATGTGGCGCGGTCGGGAAATGCCGCAACATTCTGCGCCGACCGGGCTCATCTGTAGGGCCATCAGCGAGCGGCCGGTGAGCGAGTTGCGGAAATTGCCGGCGATCCAGGCGAGCAGCAGGAAGATCGCGAACAGAACGTAGTAATAGCCGAAATCGCTGACGATCTCGAAGCCGAACAAGGCCGGGCGCGGCACAGACAGGCCTTGGCGGCCGCCGGTGAGCCACTCCCATTCGAACAGCACCTGCTGCACGAACAGCGCGAAGCCGAGGGTCGCGATGGCGAGATAATGGCCTTGCACGCGCAAAGCAGGCAACGCGACGAGGGCGCCGAATGCGCCGGCTACCGCGCCGCCGACGACCAAGCCGGCGAGAAATGGGAGGCCGAGCTTGGTCACAGCCAGCGCCGAGCCATAGGCGCCGAGTGCCCAGAACCCTGCATGGCCAATCGAGATCTGTCCGCCCATGCCGATCAGAATGTTAAGACTGAGCGCGACGATGGCGTAGATCATCACGCTCGCCATGATGTAGCAGCCGTAATTGCCGAGGCCGAAGGGGATCGCGGCAAGCGCCGAGATACTGGCGACGGCGAGGAGGACGCGGGCGGTCATTGTCACACCTTCCGCGCGATGCGGCGCGTGAACAAACCCTGCGGCCTGATCATCAGCACGGCGATGATGATGCCAAAGGCGAAGCTATCCTTGAACGCCGATGAGACGTAGGCCGCAAACAGATTTTCGAGTACCCCGATCAGGAGGCAGCCGATCACCGCACCGGGCAGGCTGTTGAACCCGCCGAGGATGGCGCCGGCAAAGGCCTTGAGCAATACCGACACCATCATCTCGAAGTCGAGGAAGGTGAGCGGTGCCACCAGCAGTCCTGAGACGACGCTGATTGCGCCCGCCAGCGCCCACGCGGTAAGCGAGACCCGTCCGACATTGACCCCCATCAGCTGCGCCGCATGGCGGTTCATGCTAGCGGCGCGCATGGCGATGCCGCCACGAGTGTAATCGAAGAAGACGTAGAGCAGGATCATCACCACGACAGCGACGCCGATGATGCCGATACTGTTCTGGGCGACGCGGGCGCCGAGAATGTTGGCTGGCTCCGGCGGGAACAGCGACGGAAAGCGCAGCGGGTCGTAACCCCAAATCCAGCCGGCGCCGTGATGAAAGATCATCCAGAGCCCGATGGTCGCGATTAGCCCGTTGACGGGCGGAGCGGAACGTAGCGGGGGCATCGTGAGCCGCTCGGTTACCGCGCCGATCGCGGCACCCAGCGGAATCGCAAGCGCCAGCACGACCGGCAGCGGCAGGCCGCCGCGGCCGAGCAACGTAAAGCAGATAAAGGTACCTAACATCGCCATCTCGCCCTGAGCGAAATTGACGACATCGGTAGCCTTGTTGATGAGAACGAGGGCGAGTGCGAGCAGGGCATAGATGCTGCCAAGAGCGAGTCCGGACGCGACCAGTTGTACGATCATCTGGTCCTCTCGCGGTGTCCGGAGCGACTCAAGGCGTCGCGATTGGCAGCGCGGCTCCGCATCGGCTCAGGAATGGGCACGGATAAAGTCAAGAACCGCCGCGTCGAAAGCGGCGGTGTTGGTATCAGACGCACAGTGGCCGCCGCGATCGAGTTCGATGAAGTGAGCGCCGGGTATCGCTTTTGCGAGCGCGCGGCTGAAATAGGGCGGAGTTAGAATATCATCCTTCGCACAGATCACCAGCGTCGGCGTGGTGATGGAGCCGAGGCCAGCGGTGCGGTCGAAGGCGATGATGGCGTCGATGCGGCTCGCCGCGATCTCGGCCGGGGGAAAGGCGGGGATGGCCGTTTTCTCGCGCGATTCGATGAGGTCGATGTTGTCGTTGATCCACCAGTCCGGGTACAGGAACACGGGTGTGGAACGCACATAGGCAGACGCGCCGCCTTGCATCAGCAACGTCCGGCGCGCCTCGAAAACGCGCCGGAAGTACGGGTCGGATTTCGTCCAACTGGCATAGATCGTAAGGCTGAGCAGACGCTCGGGCTGGGTGATCGCGAGCGTCTGCCCAATGGCGCCGCCAGTCGAGTGTCCGACGAGATGGGCTTTGTCTAAGCCAAGATGATCCATCACGGCGACCAGGTCCGCGGTCATCTGGTCGACAGAGTAGCGGATCAGCGAGCGGCTGCTCCGTCCCAACCCCCGATGATCGTGGATGACTACTTTTTGCGACGCGGAAAAGGCCGGAATATTCGGACCCCAGTAGCTGCCAAGGCCACCAAGTCCCGGCACGAGAAGAACCGGTGGACCCTCACCATGCGTCTCATAGTAGATCTCGCCCTCGTCGACGGTGACGGTCGGCATGAGTAGATTCCCCGTTGATGTTTCGCGCCTTCTTTGGTCTTTTTACTGGCAGCTTTTGCTCGTCGGTTGCGCGCAAAGCCCAATGCTCATTCGTTAACCTGCGAGTGCGCATCAATCAACAGATGACTTGCTCTGATGGTGGCCGCACGATTCCGGATACAACCCGTTCGGGTGGCGCCGTACGCAGGTCGCTGGGAGATTGCCGCGGCAGAGCACAACATGGCTGCCAAGATGTTCTGGTCGCGGACGCTAGGGGCGATGCCGAACGTCAGTCACCTTGTTCAGCATGAAGGCGACGGTGATCGCTGGCGTGGGCCGATCTGGAGTTTTCGAAGCGGACCCACATACTCCTGATCACGCAATTTCATCGTTGCGGCGATCTCAGGCAAAGGACCTTTTGTCCATCGCCTCGAACGCGGCAGCACGATGACGCGGATGGTTGTGATCGTTCGCGGGCGATCACCATCTCGATGCTTTCTCAGCGATGCTCCACGATGAATTCCAGCGCCTTGATTCCGGGAAGGAAAAAGTAGCCGCCGCCCATCGTTTGGGTGAAGGCTTGCAAGGACACCTCGCCGCCGCTCGGCAAGCCGGGAATCGTGAGTACCCTGGGTTGCTCGGGCGACCCCACGATCGGGTCATCCTCGTGATGAAGATCCCCAAAGCGAAAATTGCGCAACCATCGCTGGTAGAGAAACTCGAACTGCCGTTCGAGATCCGCGTTACACGCGATGAAGAACAAACCTTCGCGATTCCCCCCGTTTTCGGCCACTTCGCGATAGGGCCGGCCGCGGCGAAGTAACCTGTGCAGTTTGGTGGACGTGATGCTTGCCTGCACATCGACGCCGAGACAGTCGCGGGGATTGACGCGGCGGATATGCGCCCCCACGGGGCATCCGAAGCCGTTGACGTCCTCGACACGATAACGAAACGCGTCGGCCTTAGAATCCGAAACGTCAGCATTTCGGTCGCCATTCCATGACAACGGCAGGCCGTTCTTTAAGCGACCCATCATTTTTTCGCTGATCATCGGACCGTCCGACGGCGGAAACGCATCTTCGAATGCCCTGAATGCTGCTACATCCTGCTGGATCTGACGCACAGCGAGGTAGCTTCCGTTCAGCGTAAACAGACCGCCGGGATGAGCGGCTCGGCCCGACTGTGTCCACTGCTCCACGTCTGGACAGTAGGTCAGTTCGTCATACCCGTTGCGATAGCCGAGCACGAATTCCCCGGGCTCAACCAGCCGGTCTTCAAAAAATACCCCGGCATCCCGCTGGGCTTTTTTCGAGTCTTCGCCATCTTCCCTGAAGCCGCGAATTACGGGTTGGGCGATGCCGTCGCGAAATCCGAAAGGCTCATACAGCTTGCCATCGCGGAAGGAATTCGGGCGGCTTTCGACAATCTCGATACGGGAGAACGCATCATCGGCAGGAGCCGGCATGCTTGATTCTTCACCCGGCAGCCGCCATTGCGCGACCAGAATATGTACCGTCTGCCGGTCGGGAAAATCCTCGACGTCCGACCAGCGCCACCGCTCACGGGGACTGTCTCTCAGCAGTTCACGGCGTATGTCGCTTCCCATGCCGCTGCGAAACGGTGTCGGAAACGGGTGCTTGCCGGTTTCCCTGAGACCGAGCTTCATCAGCCCGGCAAAACTGAAAGCGATGGCCGTCGCTTCGCGAATGGCGTGGCCCTTTCGGGAATTGACATGCCCGACACTGGCAATCGAACCGCGACGGACGACTTCGTAGAGCCATTTGCGGGCTTGCGGCTCGTCGCCGATCGTCAAGAGCAAAAATCGGCTGTCGGTGAGCCAGCCATAGCCACTATTCAGCATTCCCTGAATGTCGCGTAATTGATCGGCGAGGACTGGCGCATGCCTCATTCGATGGCCCTCAT
Organism: uncultured Alphaproteobacteria bacterium; assembly: GCA_963824305.1. Taxonomy (GTDB): domain Bacteria; phylum Pseudomonadota; class Alphaproteobacteria; order Rhizobiales; family Xanthobacteraceae; genus Bradyrhizobium. The sequence goes on along the minus strand of CAWGOW010000005.1, from coordinate 129,147 downwards.
GATTTGATCGTCGTTGCAGTCGTTGCGTTCGCCGAACAGGGCATCTCGCACCGTAGTGGCGCGATTGATTCCGTCCATCGTCGAGTCGCAAGCGTCAAAACGAAAGAGGTGCGGAAGCATGCTGTCGCGGGCATATGATTTGAATTTCAACTCGCACTTCACTCCCCGGAAGACGAGAAAACGTGTCGGCGGAAAAGCGCGGGGCAACCTCACCCCTGGCTGACCGTCGTCTGAGGGCGCACGAGCCATGAGCTTCGTCCATCGCCAAAACAGCGACGTTCCCGCTGATGCGCCGTTGATGAAATCGTCCAGGTAGCCGCCAAAATTGCCGTCGTAGTTGGAGCAGAACAGGTAACGGTGTCCGTTGTCGATGACGTGCCAGTGACCGAAGTGGATGCCCGGCGCTTCGCCCAGCAGACCATCGGTAAACGACACCCGGCCCAGGAAAGTTACCAGGCGCAGGGACGCGCGAGTCCAAAATATGCTCCACCAATGCGGAGCGCGCATGTCTGTCAGGCTGATCAGGTGTGCGGTCCCTCCGACCAATGCGGCTTCGCTGGCGTCGATCGACGGGTGAACTTGTTGGGCTCTCTCTACGTCGTCCTCATGCGGTTGATAGAACCAGGCGGTCAGTTTCGGAAGCCGGCTGGAGATCCAGGAAAACAGGATTATTGAGCCCGATGCCAGCAGGATGAAAAGGATAAAAAGAGTGATGATGGCAAGCAGGCGAAGTCCGGAGGCGACCGGCATCCATTGCGAAAGCTGACTTTGGAAGAACTCAGGCCAGAACGCATAAGTCACGACGCAATAGATCGAGGTCAGGACAATAGGCAGCCCGCTCACCCAGACGCTGACGTAAGTGGACAGCGACGACCATGTCTGGGTTGGGCGGTCGAGTTCGCGGCCAATGTTCTTGATCCAACGCCTCCACGGCCTGAAAAGCGCCGGCAGCAGACCGAACAGCACCCATAATGCGAGAGCAGTGACAGCCAAAGCGATCAACAGGCGAACGCTGGCGCCGAGCAGATATCGGCTCGCTTCGCTGACGGCGAGTAACACGGTTTGCAAGTCGGAATCCGGCCCTGCAAGAAGCCGCGCGACCACGCAGGCCGCCAGCCTGAAGACGGCACCGACGAGCCAGACCGAAGCCATCCATAGAGCGATGATCGCTGCCGGATAGGCCGCCTTGGCAATGATGCTGGCGCCACTTCCGCGCCAAAAGGATCGTGGCGCCGGTGCTGTTGCCCAATCGAATTCCGGCCTTGCGAATGCCCATCGCGCGAGCGCCAATGCGAAGGTCGCGCGGTCGGAGCCGTAGTCGGCCCGCAATTCGCGCGCCGCATCACGTGTTTGCAGGAGGAGGTCCCTTTCCTTCCTGATCTGCCGGACCGAACGATCGCGGGCGCCGACGAAAGCGCCGTCGGCGACGGAATGCCAGTCCATCAGCCGATCCAGCAATTCCTGATTCCGCTGGCCCACACCCACGGGGCGCTCGCCTTCGAGCCAATACCGGCCGTAGAGCGACCACATCGCCCCGCTCGGATGATTGACGAGACGGCAAAGCAGGTCGTAAGGGCGCAGACCCTCTTCGACGGCGAGTTCCAACATCAGCGACGGCAATTGGCTCGGCGAATCGGACAGCGCAGGCAACAGAGCTATCGATGCGAAGTGCACGACTCCGACGTCGCTGAACAGCGCTTTCAGCGCCTCGGACATATCGTTCGATTGAATAACGCCCGCTCCGCCGCGCCAGTCCGGTGCGATAATGCAAATCATCTGCTGCCGGACTCTCATCAGCATTGCCGTCCCTCACGCCTGCTTGGCGAAGCGCACGCGCACACGCGACATCAGCGGTCCGTCATATTCGATCGCTTTGCCATCGTCGTATGCCAATCGCACCTCAGGAAGGGTCAGAAAGCCGATCAGCGCGCTTGTGAGAATCTCGAGCGCATAGTCCCTGGCGGGACATTGGCGATCGCCGTACCCGAACACGAGATAACGCAGGCTCTCGTGGTTTCCCCAGTCGCGGTGCGGGCAGAATTGGCGGCTATCGGCGACTGCACGAGGATCGAACAAGGCGCCGATCGACCACATCGTGACTCTCTCACCGCCACGGCATTGGGCATTACGACGCGCGCCGGTTTCCAATTCGGTGTCGCGCGGGACATCGCGGGCCAGCAACGGGAATATCGGACGGAACCGCATGAGCTCAAGGACGTGATTTCGTACGTCGTTACGAAACTCGTCATCGTACCACACTTGATCGGCCCCGATCATCGCGGCCCTGGACCGCAGTTCCTGGTAGACGCTGCGGCGACTCAGCAGCTCTTGCAAGACAAGCGCGGCAGATTGCACGGTGACGGGGTGTGAGACCCAGGTCAGGCCCAACGCATTTCGTTCGATAACCTCGGAAGGCAGATGCACATTCCAGGATCTGCGAAGGTCGTTGGTTGCGGCCTTTACCTTGGCCCGCAATGCATCGCCGCAAAGCTCCGCCCTTCCCCGCATCTCCATCGGCGACGAGCTGCCGCCCAAAAGCTGCCCTGCAACGTATCGTATCTCTAAGAAGTATTGCCGCAGCAGGCCTTGATCCTGAATATCCCCTCCGGCTCCCACAGCCAGGCTGCCTGCGGCTTCACCGAACACCGGTGAAATTGCCCGAAAGGCAATCCACGCCAGGTAATCGTCGATGAGATCGAAAGCCGGCCGTTCCCTGGCCCGTTTCAGTTCTGCGACAAGCCGTTGAGCCTCCCGGTCGGCGATCGCCCGCACGTCCTCCAGAAATTCCAACCGTGCACCCAGCAGCGCGCGATCGGCGTCATAGGTTGGGCCGGGATCCATTGCGATCAGATAGTCGCCTGCAACCAGATCGGCTGCGTGCGCTCTGCTCGAAAAGCTCTTTGGCCTGGTGAGCACGCCTGTGACGGAATGCGCGCGTGCGACGAACCCGAACAATCCGCCGACGAATGGCCAGAGCCGTAAAAACCCGCCTATTTCGCGCAGGACGGCAGGGCTGCGAATGAGCCAGCAGAAAAGCCCGTACATGAGCCGCCGAAAACCGGGCGGCGTAGGATCGGGAGTGCTGGCCAGGGTCCTCATGCGACGTGCCAGTCCCGAGTTAATGTCGCGAGAGCTGCTGCGGCTCGTTTCTCGTAGTAGGGCATTCCGAGGCGACGTGCCGCCTCGTAGGTTTGCGTGAAGCAGCGCCTCGCGCCCGAAGCATCTCCGGCGCGCGACAGGGTTTCGGCCAATTCGTAAAGAGCTTCAGTACGGTGGCCATACTCTTCGCCAGCTTGATCAACTGCTTGTTGGCCAGCACTAACCGCTTCTTCCAGTCTTCCAAGATCGCGGTACGCCACCCCAAGGCTAACGCGCATGAATATCTTGCCGTAGTGGCCCGCTGCGTTACAGATGCCATCGGCGAAACCTTTTTCGAGCAGGACCACCGCCTCGGAGGCTTTGCCATTGCGTGCGAGCGCGCTGCCGAGCGTTCCGATGCAAACGGCCAGCATCGTTGGCACCTTGTGCACCAGGCATCGCTGTACGGCGCCGCGCAGTAGCGTCTCGGCTTTTTCGAGCTCCTCTTTCTCAATCCAAATCTGCCCTTGAACGTAGTCTATCAGCAGGCGGGAGTAGGGATGATTGACCGTCGCCAGGATCTTGTAGGCTTGCGCACAAGCTTCTTCAGCGCCTTCGTATTGGCCAAGGCGCGACAGCGTGCTGGCATAGAATGCATACAGGTTGATGATAGGAATTGCCGCCCATCCGGGCTGAACATAATGCTGAGCTAATTCAGGCCCGTGATCCGCAAGCACGACCCGACTTTCCGCGGCGGCTTCCGCATAACGCCCAAGGGCGTGAAAATTCATCAGGCGAATCTGGTGCGCCGCCATTTTCATATGCCGTCGTTGGGCGAGGCTGGCGGCTTCAAGGCCCGTGGCGGCATGCTTCAGGGCTTGCTCGAACTGTCCGCGCATCCACAGAAATACCGCCGTTTGCGTCGACACGGATGCGCGGGCGCCTTGATCTTTCAGTTGTGTGGCGATGAAGTCGGCACGTTCCATATTTTTGAAAATATCGTCGATGTGTCCAAGGGCCATCATGGCGCCGATGGCTTCCAGCCGTAGTGCGAGCTCCAGGCCCTGCGCCGTTGAATTGTCCTGACTGCGGCGAGATGCTTCAACACCAATCTCGAACATTTGCAGGGATTCGTGATTGGCCGAACGCGATTTGGCTCGCGCCATGGACTTTACCGCGAACCGTGCCGCGTGTTCCCATTCTTCACCCTTAAACGCATGATGAGCGAGCGCTGGCGCGGCATCCGCATCGTCGGGACCGGTCCGCGAATGCAACGCAAGAAACGCGAAGCGGTGCAAAGCCTTGAGACGCGCGCGAGTAAGAGTTCCGAGCACGACGTCGCGTACCAGCGCGTGCCGGAACACGAATGCCGGCGAGCGAACCGAACGATGGCTCCGGTCGGGTGCGTCCAGCAAACCTGACGACACGCAAAGCCCCAACAGTTCTCCCGCGCGGGCGACGTCGACGTCCTGCATGGAAGCGATCAGTTCTCGCGTGATCGGGTCTCCCAGCACGCTGGCGGCTTCGAGGACGGACTTCGCAGTATGAGGCAGTCGATCCACGCGGGCATGGATGACGGCGGCAATGGAACCCGGGACCCGCAAGTCGCCCAACGGTTTCCGCAATCGGTATGCACCCGGCGTTCCTTCCAACGATCCTTCATCGATCAGCGTGATGACTAGCTGCTCCATGAAGAACGGATTGCCATCGGCACGACGGATCAGTTCGCTTGCGACGGCGTGAACGGAAGGGTCATCGCCAAGCAGCGCACGGGTAAGGGCGAGCATCCCGGCTTCTTGCAGAGGTTCGACGCGGTGTTCGGAGAACCACGCAGCCTGTCCCCATTGATGTTCGAAATCCGGTCGATAGCTGACACAAATGAAAACCGGCAAGCCTTCGAGTTGCGGCAGCAAAGATTCGAACAGGCGCTGGCTCTCTCGATCTGCTAAAAATACGTCCTCAATCACGATTACCAATGGACCGGTCTTTAGCCGCACGGACACGAGCCACAACAGTGCCTCGCCAATCCGACGTCGTCTTTGCGACGGATTCGATGTCTGCCATTCTTCGTCTGGAGCTGCGAGTCCGAGCAGATCACTTACCGGAGCCAGATGAGCAGCGCTTTCGCCGGGCCAGTTGGCGATAAGCGTCTGAACGGCGGCTTGCTTTACGGCAGTCTCGCTGGCGCGAGGCAGACCGATCATGCTCGCGAGGAGGTCGGCTGCGGTACTGTATGCTCTCGTGCTCGCGTACCCCATGGCTTGGCAAAGGCAAACATCCACGCCCAGTCTCTGGAGACTGTCGGTCCAATCCGCGATCAGGCGAGATTTTCCAACGCCGGCTTCGCCACGAAGTCCGACAGACCGCATTGCTCCTTTTTGAACTGTTTCGATGGACGTTCGCAGCAGACGTAGCGAATCTTCACGTCCGATGAGAGGGGCCCAGCGACGCTTTCTCGTCAATGGGGCCGCTGCCGAGCTTTCGGTTCCGACCACGACTTCGTGGAGTTCGATCGGTGTGGCTAGTCCGCGTATGTCGCGAATTCCGACAGGTCGCGTATCGATTTGCTGTGCGACCAGACGCTGCGTCGACGCGCTAATCAATATGCTGCCGGGAGCCGCTAGTTTCTCGAGCCGCGACGCGATGTGGATCGTCTTGCCATCGGCTCCATAATGGGACCATTGATATTGCCCGATGATGCCGACCACCACCTCACCGGAGTTAATACCGACGCGCAAAGCCGCTCTGACCCGGGGAGTTTGGTGACCTTGTATGATGGCCTTTTGCATTTTGAGGGCGGCCAAACAAGCGCGCAAGGCGTGATCTTCCTGCGCGACAGGGGCACCAAACAACGCGACAAGGCCATCCCCGAGCAGTTGGCTAACGGTCCCGCCGAAGGTTTCGACGGCGTCGGCGAGTAGATCGCGCGCCCTGGAGAGATACTCCCGGGATTCTTCCGGATCGGCATGCTGTAACAGCGCGGTTGAATCGCAGACGTCGACAAACAGGACGCTCACCTGCTTGTTCTCCGTCAACATCTCGGTTGTGGGCGATCTGGGAGGCTGAGGTCGGATGGGTCTTACGTTGCAAGCCGATGCGTCGGCAACTGCCAGCGAAGAGTCCTTGTCGGCGGCGTCGTTGAGACGCGTACCGCATTGTGGGCAGTATCGGTGCCTAATAGCAATTCGAGCGGAGCAAACGGTACACTTGGTCACGACAGTCACCGATGGCTTCAACGAAAAAGATGACGCTACTGAGCGTGATCGTCGCCTTCCTCGGTGAGCGATCGTTTATGAGCCCTTCACTCGTAGCTTAAGCGGCAAATGGGATAGGACGTTCTCCTGGACTTCCGGTCTTCTTTAGACGAAACGGTGTACTACTTGCCGACCTGCGAACGGAGGGGTCTGGGATCCCGCTGGATAGAAGGGTATCCCAGGCAAGGTTCGGTCTCAAAAAAAGTCCCGTTTCGACTATAACCTCTACCGGGGAACCAAAAAAGCAAGTGTGAACTGGGCCACATAATCGAATTTTCTCAATTTTTATGAGTTATTTAGTGGATGCGCGTTGGGTTGCGAATTCGTGTCCCAACGATTTTCAACGCACGATGACGATGTCGTTGGTGGGGTGACCGATGGATTGGGTAAAAACGTTTGGGGCTGTTCTGTTGGTCGCCTGGCCGACGACCGGATCGTTTGTCGCGGCGGCGGCGCTGTTTGAGCCCGAAGCGATTTGCCGAGCTGTGATTGCATCAATCAAGGGGCGCGATCCGAAATTGATGAAGGTTGCGCTGATAAGAGACGGCGTTTTCTTCCTTACCTACACCCGACCCATCGACAGTTTTGTGTGGACTTATCGGTGCAGGATTGAGGGTAGCCGCGTTGTCTGGGCTGATGAGCCTGGGCGATGGCGAAACGAACCAAAAGACGACAAGATTTCGTTCGAGGCTATCGACGCCGGCGCACATCTTCAAATAACCGCAACTCCTCGCAACGGTCTAACCAAGAAACAGGTGTTCGATCGCGACAAGGTTCTATGATTTCGCGCTGACTAAAGGCGTTGGCCTCGACGCGCAACGGGTGCCCAATTCGGCATCGAGGCGGACGCGGCGAAGGGCATTATTGGGCCGATGCATGACAAAAGATTTGCTACGAGCAGATCTATATGAAGTGATAAGTATCTGAAATTGATTTATTTAATTTGAGGCGGGCTATCCCGAGCATCGGCACTATGCGCCGCTCAAAAGGGGTTCCCGAAGTTTAGCGAGGCCTTCGGGTGAGTGCGAGAGGAACCCAGGCTAAACCCCGTCATCAGCTGAAACAGCGCCACGAGAAGCGGCGGCCAGAATCGAAAATGTTGGGCGAAGCTTTGCGGGAGCGCAAATCCCCGACGGAGCGCGATACCCATCGACTTGCGATACGCGTACCAAAAATCGTCGTCCAACCAGTTTGGCGCAGGACAAGGGTTTGTGACTGAAAAGCATACCCTCGCCCGCACGGATTTGAACCGGCGCGAGAATTGTCGCGACCAAGATACAAGGCAGTTTGAGCGAGGTCGCAAATGGGATTGGTTCAACTGCGCTTTTCCACTGACACAAATTTGGGAACCGAGACGCTGAAGGGAGCCGCGATCTTTAGCGCCGTCCTCGCAAGCCTCGGGTTTTTCTGAGCGCAGGGGGCTAAAATCTTGCAACGACCTGTTTTTGATAACGCCAGCAACCTTCAATCCGCCAATCCGGGCAAGGTGCGTCTCTCGGAAGAACGCAGAGAGCGCGACAAGGGACTCAAAAACTCCTCCGATCGGATTCCCATGCCGCTGAAGCTGATTATCGCCGCCTTGATGGGCGCAAGCCGCGGATAGCGCTGATCGGGGCCGCACGAATGATCCGCGCTGCGGGTCAGCGGGATCTTTCTGACGGCCGCGAAAACAAAGTCCAAAGCCAGGCGAGAAAAAGCGGTCCGAGAAAAATAAATGCGCCAAAGAGCGCCGCGCCGGCAAAGAACGCAGCTTTTGCCCTGTTGCCCACCCCTTCCGCGGGATAGAGGGCGTAGTTGTTCTCTGGCGCGCCTTTCTCGAAGTAGACGGCAACGGGCTGGCCGATCTTGGCATCCGGACAATTGATGCCGTCGACTAAATGGTCGCGGCCATTGCGCGGGACCCCGTCAATTTCGAACGAGTAATCGATGTGACCGTGGTTGGGACAGTCGAGTTGAACGACGCGCCCCGTCGTTGAAACCGGATCGGCGCTGATTTTCCAGAGCCGCCAGAGCGGTTGCGCCGGTCCAAAAATCGTCATCAACGCAATGACGATAAAAAACGGAAAATAAGCGCTTCGTAACTTCTGCATCATCGCGCCATTTCAATCCGAGGCTCTGCAGGATATTGCGGCCCGTCTATTGGTTACTGGAAAGCGTTCATCGCCGCGGACAGTGGATACGAAGCGATGCAGCCGCCTGACCGTGCGTCGGCAAGGGTGCAGCATTACGAGGTCAGGCTCGAGTGGGTTTGCACGGGCGATCAATCCAACGATGCCTCTGTCCCGAAGTGCGACCTGTTCGCTTGGCCGATTGCGTGCTTTCAGAGCTTCTTGCACGGCCGCGGGCTGGCGTCTTTTGGCGACCCTCAGCAACCCTTTACATTGATGGTCGCCGTTCCCTTGCTATCGAACTTGATCTTTCCGCGCGAGCATACGGGGTTTGGCGACTTCTGCTGAACGCTCTTCAAATCCGCCTGATGGGCGTCCCAGTCGATGCTTTGGTCTTTCGGATCAACGTTTTGAAGCATGGTCGAGGGCACGGTGACCGATTTGCCAATATCGATATCTTCGCGATAACTGATCTTGTCGACCTTGATGCTGATCTTGGTCTTGCTGGCGTGGTGAACTTCAGCGTCAGCTGGCCCGCTTGAACGGTAGTCGTGCCGGCGCCAATCCATGACGCTGCGAGAACAGCCGCAATGGACGCGGTCCTGATGATAATTCCACTGCTTTGGACGGAATGCGGCATCACGTACCTCCGTGGCGCTCATCGACCGGCTTCGAGTTTCGGCCCTGTCTTTTAGTAACTGGTTTCGTCAGGCCGGTTCAACGCTTCGGGCAGCGATCGAAAAAATTGTGCGCCGCGGCGGAAGTCTCTTGGTCCGGACAGGCGACGTCACCACCCGGCGCCAATAGCGAGAGCGTTCGTCCGCGCCGCGTTTTGGGAAATTCGCAGAGTGCGGCGATCGTGGCCTGCCCAAAAGCAGAGAGGCCATCTCTTTCGAGATGGCCTCCGGCATTTCCGAAGATGATGTTGTGGGACAGAGAGCAGCTTCAGGAATGGCCGTGCTGTCTCTGAACGTTGAATTGGAAGCTCTTGGCGCCCGCCGCGTTTCCGGTGTCGTTTTGCACTTTATAATCCATGCGAAATTCAGCAAACGAGAGGCCGACAGTCTCCTTGAGAGCCTGGGAATCGCCGTCGCCGATGAACTGCACCTTGGTGACCATGATGTCTTTCAGATGGACGATCAAATATTCGACCTTCTGCTCGCCATCGTTCTTACGGCAGGTAATCGTTCCGTGCCTGATGTGCTTGCCGGTGACGCAGTCTTGATACAGCGTCACGGAGGCCTTATCGCAGACCTTTTCGAGTTCAATGTCTTTGATTTCGACTTTCGTCGACTGGCCACCCTGGTTCACGTCCCATCTGACACTGTTGGTCGTGACCCATCCCCAGGCTTTGATTTCGATCTCGCCGCCATGCTCTGAGTCCAAAGACTCTCCATCGATTCCATCGAGCTTCAGAAACATCTCGGACATAGGCTTTCCTCTATACGTACGGGTTTGAGATCGACCGGAATATGCTTCCTGGTCGCGGCTAAAGGCTTCTCATCGCCCATTGGTAGCGTCCCGCGGACGCCGGGTTCAATTATTTTGCAATGGGCAGACGCGACACGAGACGAAGGCCGATGTCCATGCCCTCCAGCTGGAAGTGTGGCCGAAGCTCGAACGTCGCCGCGTAGTATCCGGGATTTTCTTCGTTCTCCACGATATTGATCGCAGCACCTGCCAGCGGCCGGCGGCATTTGGTTGCCTCGGTGGAGTTGATCGGGTCACCGTCGACATACTCGCTGATCCAGTTCGTCAGCCACTTATGCAGTTGTTCCTTTTCGTAATAGGAACCGACCTTGTCGCGCACGATGCACTTCAGATAATGCGCGAACCGGCAGACCGCGAACATATAGGGCAGGCGCGACGACAAGTTGCTCGACGCGGTCGCGGCCGGGTTGTTCTGGTAAGCCCGTGGTTTGAAAAGCGACTGGGCGCCGATGAAAGCAGCACGGTCGGTGTTCTTCCGATGCACCAGCGGAATCAGGCCCGCCTTGCTGAGTTCTGCCTCGCGGCGGTCAGTGATGGCAATTTCGGTCGGACATTTGAGGTCCACGCCACCGTCATCCGTCGGGAAAGTGTGGGTTGGAAGATCCTCGACTTCACCCCCGGATTGGACGCCGCGAATGCGCGCGCACCATCCGTACTCCTTGAAGGCGCGGTTGATGTTCGCGGCCATGGCGTATGCCGCGTTCATCCACGCATATTTCTCGCCCTTATGACCGTCGGTATCCTCTTCAAAGGCGAATTCAGCGACCGGTTCCGACTTGGCGCCGTAGGGCAGCCGGGCGAGCACGCGCGGCATGCAAAGCCCGACATAACGCGCATCATCTGAATCGCGCAGCGACTTCCAGGCCGCATATTCGGGTGTGTCGAACACCTTGCTGATGTCCCGTGGATTCATCAGCTCGTTCCAGGTATCCATTCCCATCAGTGTGGAGTCAGCCGCCGCAAAGAACGGTGCGTGTGCCGCTGCCGCGATCCTGCTCATGTCGCGCAACAACTGCACGTCGGTCGGCAGATGGCTGAAGGAATAGTCGCCGATCAGACAGCCGTAGGGCTGGCCGCCAAGCTGTCCGAACTCTTCTTCGTACACCTTCTTGAACAGCGCGCTCTGATCCCACGCAGCGTTGGGATATTGGCGCAGATGCCGATAGAGTTCGCTTTTCGAAACGTCCATCACGCAAATCTTGAGCATCGCGTCGGTTTCGGATTGAAAGATCAAGATAAGCGAGGCCGCGCCAGGCGCCCTCGATCTGCTGGAATTCCGGCGCATGGAGGATCTCGTTGATCTGCGCCGAGAGCTTCTTGTCCAATTGGGCGATCATTTCCTCGATGGTGTCGAGGACGTCCGTCTTGATGACGCTGGAATCGACCAGCGCCTGATCGACCAGCGTCTTGACTGCGTTCTCAACTTCCGTTGCAGCCCGCTCAGTGCGCGGCTTGAAGCTTTGCTTCAGTAAAGCTCGAGAACTCGTCGGCGTCGCGGGTTACGACCGACGCTTCCTTGCTGGGGCGGGCAGTTTCTGTCGCCATAACGACGATCTCCAAATACGAGAAACTTAAGAATCGGTTTTGGTCGTCTTTGGACGACTCACGGTTCTTCAAGGCCAACATCAACTGAGGATCTGCCAGCAGCTTTTTCAGCGACTCTTCCGCCGCGACCTTGCCGTCCATGTAACGCATAAGTTTGGCCAGGTGAGTTCGCGCCTCGAGCAGCTTTGCCAAAGCGGGGACTTGCTTGGCGACCGCTGCCGGTTCGAAGTCCGGCCATCTTATTGAAGCGCAGGTTCACGGACATTTTTTCATCCGTGTTTTCGGAGAGCTTGTTGCTCACGCGAAAACTGACGCCAGGCTGAATGGCTGCCATCCGCTTGTCGAATTGTCCATGTCGAAGTCGAGAAACTTGCGATCCTCGATGTCCACTTTGTCGGTGCCGGGGCTATTTCCCGACAAATCGGACATGACGCCCATCACAAACGGGAGTTCGATCTTTTGTTCGGCGTTCGTCGGGTCTTCATATGTGATGTGAACGCGGGGCGGGCGGTTCCGCTTGATAAACCTCTGGCCGCTTTGTCTTTGCCATCAGCATGCCTCTTTAGGTCTGAATTGGAGTTTGGACAATTGCATCTGACTGGCGCGTATGTGGTTGATTAGAAGGCTTTTTTTTTGCAACGTCAATGCTTCGGCCACCGCTGCGCCCAATTTATTGCTCATCTTGGTTTTTGCGTCCCAGCCTGCTGAACCACTTCCCAAGTCTTAACGACAAAGCAGATCGGGCCACGCGCGCTTCAACCTGATCGAAGTTCGCCTGTTTGTCGACGCGGCGAAACGATGCGTTCGAAGTTGATCACGATTAAGGTTACGGGGAATGTATCGCTTCCTGTCACGGCATCTCACTAGACGAGGTTCGGTTGGATTTCTTGGACTGGACCGTGCCCTTAATGATTATTTCCCTGGCAATTCCGCAGACAAAAATACCATACATGTCAATAAGATATGTGTCGGTTTTGGGAGCAGCAGGCCACCAGCAAAGCGCAATCGAACGTTTGATTGTCGTTTTAAGCACATACAGCCGCGCCGCGCGGCGCGCCGGGCAGGTAGTTTCGGTCGGGTTCTCGAAGACGGAGGTTGCCGGCGTTGCCGCAGCAGAAGCAAAGGAAGATCACCATGAGAGCCGGATTTGCGGCGTTGTCGTTAGCGGCCGCAGCCGTCTGTTTGGGAGCCGCGTTGTCGCCTCTGCCCGCCAATGATACGTCCGCCGAGCTCGCGATCGGCGGTCTCACGTTTACCAAGAATGCCGATATATCGATGGAGTCCGAAGAGCTGAGGATCGGGCTCGATGCGATTACGGTCCGTTACGTATTTCTTAACCGCAGCACCAAGCCGGTTACGCTGACCGTTGCGTTTCCGCTGCCCGACATCAATCTTGCGGATGCATCGAATGCGGCATTCCCGGTCGGAAATCCGCTGAACTTTGTCGGATTCTCCACCAAGATCGATGGCAAGCCGGTTTCATTCGCGACCAATCAGCAAGCCTTTTCCAAGAACAAGAATGTCACGACGACGCTTGCCGAAATGGGCATTCCCATTTTTCCTGTCGGCGCCGAACAGCTGAAGATCAACGATCTGTCCCAGGAAGTGCGAGCCCGCGCTGTCGCGCAGGGGCTGCTTTTGGAATCCGGCACCAACGACAAAGGGATGCCGCTCTACGATGCGACGTGGATGCTCAAGACATCGATCGTGCGGCAGCAAAGTTTTCCGCCGGGCAAGCCTGTTCTGGTCGAGCATCGCTATCGCACCAGCGTCGGAATGAGCTTCGATACAATTCTCCGCCAGGGGCTGCGGCAAAACAAAAACCTCGAGACGGAGGTGCAGCGTTACAAGAGCAAATATTGCGTCGACGACAATTTTCTCAAACAGGTCGACAGTCTGAGGGCGGCCGAAAAGCCAGGAAAACCCCGAATTATCGAACGGCGGATCAGCTACGTACTGGCAACCGGCGCGAATTGGGCGGGTCCAATCAAGGATTTTCATCTTGTCGTCGATAAGGGCCGTGCCGACCGCGTGGTCAGCGTCTGCGGCGATGGCGTCAAGGAAATCTCCGCAACCCAGCTGGAGTGGCGGGCGGCGGACTTCACGCCAAAGCAGGATCTGGAAATCCTGATCGTCGGTTCAAACTGAAATTCGTCAGGCTATTTTTCCAGGTTGAACGACTTGATCCGGGTATCGATGGATTGCCCGGATTTCCTGCCTTCATCGGAGACGCGCGCGAAGACCTGATCGGCCGGGCCGAGTTCTAGCGAGCCTGGTTGCCGCACCTTCAGGGCTTCGAGCGGCTTGCTGGTGACGAGGGCAACCAGTAGCTGGAGCCGCGCCGGACCCGTATCGCCGCGCTGCAGGTTGATCGTGAACGATTTCGGGTCGCCGTCGCCCTTCAGCAGCGAAGTCAGCGACAGAACATTGCCTTCGTGGTCGATCATGAGCAGTTCGACATTGCGATTGCCGAAATCCCCGACGGCCCCGCTGACGTAACCGTTACTGCGCAGATTGCCGGCACTGACATCTAGCCGCGGGAGGAGATCGCGCGGATTGCGCAGCCGGCCGAGGAAACTGATCGCAGCGCATTGCTGCTGCGAGACCATATGATAGCCGACCGACGCTTCGAAGCCGTTGGCTCGGCGAAATTCGGTGTCGAGTACCGTAAATGGTGCGGCCGAGCGGCCGTAACCTTCGAGCGTGGCGTTGCCTTCCGCGACCGTCACCGGCTCGACAAAAAAACAATCCCCGCCATCGTAGGACCTTACGAATTGGCGGATTCGCTCAACGGCATCGCTCGGTGGCCGGTCACCCGATGAAACCTTTGCGGGCTCGCTCTTGGCCCTGGCCTCCGCGAGCTGTTTTGCTTCCTCGGCGCGCTGCTTCGCCAAATTCTCGGCGGCTGTCCGCCGTGCGTCTTCAGCGCGGCGGGCGTCGGCGCCGGCATCCGGGTTGAGTACGGGCGCGTTGACCACGACACTCTTTCCTGGCGGCATCGGCAACGATTCGGCGAAGAAATAATAGGCGCCGCCGGCCAGGAGCAGCAGAGCGAGCGCAGCAAGCGCACCCACCGCCCATTTCGGAATCGGCGTGTTACCGGCTCGCTTATCTGCCACGGGCGAGGCGCGCGGCCGCCATGATGCGACAGCCGCCATTGAGTCCGGCCGATCCTTGGGGTCGGGTTGCAGCATCCAGTCGATCAGAGGCCGCAAACGGGAATCGATCACCGTCAGATCCGGCACCTTCCGGCGCTTTTCGAGAACCTCGAATTGGGTACCGCCCATATCGATCGCGCGCCCCGTGATGCACTCGGCAATCACCAGCCCAAGGCTGTAGATATCGGACTTCGCCGTTACGTCGCCGCCGAAAAGGCCCAGTTGTTCCGGCGATACGTAGTTGTACTTGCCGGCAAAGCCCGAACCGATAATGGTGCCATCGTTATTGCGCGTCGATCTGGCGATACCGAAATCGATGATCTTCGCGCGACGGACGTCGCCGCCTGGAATCAGCATGTTATCGGGCGAAAGATCGCGGTGAACGATGCCGTGCTGATGCGCGGCATTCAGCCCGCCGGCCAGTCTTTCAAGCAAATTCAGTGTGGCCTCGAAGTCGAGCGAGCCCGATTTCAAGATTTCGGAAAGCGGCTGGCCGTCGACGAATTCCATCGCCAGGTAGTGCCTGCCGATCCCCGGATCGAGCGAGAATACGTAGTAGCGAACGATCGCATCGTGATAGATGTAATGCAGCGCTGAAGCCTCTTTGCGAAAGAGGGCGAGCGCCGTGTTGTTGTCGGCGAGATCGGAGCGCATCACTTTGACGGCGACGCTATCGCCGGTTTCGATGGCGTGGCCGCTGTAGATCTCTCCCATCCCGCCGGATGCGATGTGCCGATCGATTTCAAAGATGCCATTTAGCCGGGTGCCCGGCGGCAGGCGAATGGTCGAGGCTTGGGAATACATGTCCGGCATCCCCGCCTATGCCCCGTCGTTGTTTTGGCGCGAACGAGGCGCGCTGGGATCGGCGTTGTCGAACCGGACGATGACGACGGTCACATTGTCTGTCGCACCGCGGTCCAGCGTCATCTTGATCAGAAAATCGCAGGCGCGCTGTGCGGGGTAGTTCTTTGCCAGAGCCAGGATCTCGCGGTCCTCAACATGAGTGGTAAGACCGTCGCTACAGATCACGAAAACATCGCCGTCATCCAGCGCGCCATTTGTCAGTTCCAGCTCGAGATCGTCATAGGTGCCGATCGCCCGGGTAATGACGTTGCGCCGGGGCCACGTTCGAGCTTCTTCCGCGGTTAGTTTTCCATCGTTGAGCAATTCCTGCACTTCGGTGTGATCGACGGAGATTTGTTCGATGCTGGATTGCCGGATGCGATAGATGCGGCTGTCGCCGGCCCATATGCAGGCGAAAAATTTTTCGTAAACCAGAAGTACGGCCACCGTCGTGCCGATGACGTGGCCTGGGCGTTCTTCCGAGAGCTTTCTCAGGTGATTATTGGCGTCGACGATTCGTGCCTCGCAATCGGCGAGCAGATCGGCGGCCGATGACGGCGGAGGGATTTGCTTGAGTTCGGCGACGACGGTCGAACTCGCCAGGTCTCCGGCGCTATGGCCTCCCATGCCGTCCGCCACGGCCCACACGCCGGACCCGCTCGACACGAGATAGCTGTCTTCGTTCTGTTGGCGCATCTTGCCGACATGGGTGGCCGCGCCGGCTTCTGGCCATGAAATCTGTTGTTTCATGTATCCATCCATGTCGCCAGTCTATCTCAGGCCGTGTCCGTCACGAACTGTCCGGTCAGCATGTCGGAAAACAGGAACGGATCCGGCATCCGCTTCGCGCAAAACGCCGCCGGCGCGAAATCCTCGCCGCCGGCTGTCCACCAGAACGTGGTTCCCGAATAGACAGTGCCGTGGTCAGTTCGCCGAAGCGATGCAAATACGTCGGTGAAGTGCTGCTCGTCATTCTTGATGCTCACCGTCGCATTCCTGTCCACAATAATATTCGCCGCCGGCACAAGCTTGATTTGGAGCGGCATGGCCAATTCGTTGAGGTCTTCGACCGCTGCCTCGAAAGTCTTTTCATGATCCAGCGTCGAGATCAGAAAGTCTTCGGCGGCTTTAAACCAATCCTCCTGCGGGTCGATCTCGGGAGGCGGGATCGTTGCGCCCTGATCGGCGCAAGCAAGCAGCGTCAGCGGAAAGTAGCGTCCGACCTTGTCGAGCGAAGGCATGAAGGCGCCGATCGTGGTGACGCCGCAAAGATCAGCCCCGAGCCAGAAGCGCCAGATCGGGGCTTTCAGGAACGCCGTTTGCCATTGGTCTTTCAGCTTCGCTTGAGAGGCCGAGACGCTGCTTTGGAGCCAGGGCTCCCATTGATCAAGGAAGTCGCGCGTGACTCCCATCGCAATGAAGTCGCGTTTGGTCGGGAGTTTGCCATAGACGTTACACGGCATCAGGTCCTCACAGCGAAGGCGGGCACTTGAACTCCGCGAGCGCCGGCAATTGCAGCGGATTGAAAACCGTACCCGTTCCGATCTGGAAAGGAACCTCGCGACCGCCGACGATCCAGCTCGCCGTGATGCTGTTGTTGCGCGGTGTCTTCGAGGCCTTGTCGAGCAGCCGGAAAAGCGCCCATTGACCTGTCCCTCCGGAGATTTCGGAGGGCTGTGCACCGGGAACCGACGGATCCTGCACCAGCGACACGGCGGTTTTGCCACCTGCGCCGGGCCATTGAATCGCGACCGGAGCCGGGTTCGGCTGATTGGAAGAGGCGATCGGCAGGCCGTTGATTTCGAGCTTTGCGGTCAGTCCCGTGTCGGGAAGCACCGGCGGAGTGATATTGAGGCTGATCGAGGGCACGTTGCCGTTGGTCGGGAAGAACGCGTCCTTGATCCGGCTTGCCCGTTGAAACTGCCGCAGCGTCTCGGCGGACATCAACTTCGCAACGGGATTTTCCTGACGCCACTTCCACTCGCGCTGCGAAGTATCGGCGTAGGTTTCCAGATACTTCTTGAAGAAACTGTCGAAATAGCCGTTGCCGCCGAACAGCCTGCCGAAATCCGCCAGTCCAATCTCGCCGCGGGCGCCATGATCCAGGGGGTAACGGTTCGACGCCAGGCTTTGACAGGGACCATAGATCGACTTTTGGAATTCATCGCGAATTTGCCGGTAGGTATCGTCGGCAATCGTGTTCTCGAACGCATTGGCCGATTGCAGCAGCATCGTGCTGAACGGCGACGGCATGCGCGTCGCATCGGTCTTGAATTGCGCGACCTGACTGCGAATGGCGCTTGTCCCCTGCTGCTCCTGAGACGAATTCAGCGAAACGGTCTGAAGCGTGTTGTTGATGGCCGCCAGATCGCCGGTGATGACGTCAATCAGACGCCGCGAGCCGTCGCCCTCGACGGCCTGGTGAAAGGGTTTGAACTCGGCTTCGATGTCTGCGCCCGGGACGCCGGCCTGTCCGCTGACGAGCGAGGGCGCCAGCTCCTTTTTGGCACTCTTGCCGGCGCTCTGGTCCTTGCGTTCCCTGGTCAACGCCGTCTCGTCGCGGATGGATTCGATCAGCAGCCGGATTGGCGACGTGGATGCGGCGGATGCGTTCAGCGCCTCATATCGCGGCTTGCCGACATTGAGAGGCCGCATGCGCAGCTTTTCGAGCGACTGCTTCCAGGCGGCGCCAAAGTCCTTGGTATAGATGGCGAGGAGGTCGCGCGTCAGATTGTCGAACTGTGAAGTAACCGCTCCCAGCTTGCCGGCATCGCCCAGCACCCAGTTGTCGCGCTGCAACTGATCGGCGATGGTCGGAAGCTTGTCGATGAAGGCATTTTGAAAGCCGGCATAGGTGAAGAAGCCGGGAACCGCAACGCTCTCGACGTTGTCTCCGTTCGTCGTTTCGAACACGGTTGCGAAATCGGGACCGCCGTGGCGGGCCGCCACCCAATCCGGCGCGATGGATTGCCGCGCCTGCGACTTGAGCAGCTGATAGGCGCGGTCGGCGACGCTGAGGCGTGCCAGGACACGCCGGCAATCTTCGACCAGTCCCCAGTTAGGTTCGACAAGCGGCTGGTCGCCGCCTTCGAGATCGAACATCGCGAGGAGTTCTCCCTCGAGAGCCTTGCGGCCGTCGGCATTGGAGGCGCCTTCATAGAGATTGTCCGACCAGTCGTTT
This sequence comes from uncultured Alphaproteobacteria bacterium, assembly GCA_963824305.1. Taxonomy (GTDB): domain Bacteria; phylum Pseudomonadota; class Alphaproteobacteria; order Rhizobiales; family Xanthobacteraceae; genus Bradyrhizobium. The sequence continues at coordinate 110,489 of CAWGOW010000005.1, read as the reverse complement.
CGCATCCAGGCCAATACGAGTTCGCGGTCGATCCGCTCGACGCCCGCGATCATCAGGTAGACCTTCAAGGCTTCGTAAATGGTACTCGGCTTGTCCTTGTTCGCCTCGAGAACCTCTTCCAGACGGTACATCAACCGCGGCCGATAAAGCCGCTCGAGTCCGACGTGATAGATTTGTTCGGCCGAAGACTGCAGCCGCTCGCGCTGACTTAAGCCCAGTTCGGCAAGCAGCGGAGTAGGCACGCCGCGCGATGCATAGCCGGCCGGCAAATTGCGCAGCTTGAAAAGCAGCGGCAGAACTTTGTGCAGATCGCGGTCGCCAATCACCGTTTCCTTCGCCAAGGGGCCGGCCTGTTGGTTGAATTGGGCAACCGCCGTTTGTGTATCGGCAATCAGATCCCGGTTGCGGCGATAGCTTTCCCACCATGCGCCAGCCGCGGTGAGCGAGACCAGCGTCAGGATCGTGTACAATGCGGTCTTGAGGATACGCCCCCGCCGCACCGCACGCCGATCCGTCGAAACCCATGAGGCTTCGCCGATGATCACTTTCAGAATCAGATCGGCAATGAAGAAACTCTTGCCGCGTCCGGAATAGGCCTGCGCTCCAATCTGTTCAGCGCCGAAGCTTTTTTCCAACGCACCGATGAGCCGGTCGATCGGGGTGCCGTGCTGGGTGCCCGACGTGAAGTAGAAACCACGCAGCGTGGCGTTGGCGTGATAGCGGGTCGGTTCGAAAATCTGGTTGAGGAAATCATAGACTTGCCGCTTGAGACCGGCGACCTGCGGCGGGAATCCGTACAGCAGGACGCGGCTGCTTGGCGTCGGCTCTTCCTGCAAGCGATCGGTCAGGCTCGAATTGAGCCGCTCGACGAGCAAGTCGAATTCAACCGGTATCTCGCCGACCATGTTGCGGGTCTTGCTGTCGGTCTGGAATGTCGCTCCCCACACCTGTCGCCGGTCTTGATCGGAAAGACTGGCAAAATATTCAGTGAAACCGGCGATCAGGTCGGCCTTCGTGAACAGCGTATAGACGGGGAAATCGACCTTCAGACGTTCATGCAGTTCGAGCAGGCGGCCTCTGATGGCGTCGGCCTGGGCCTTGATCTCGGCCGACGACAACGTCATCAGGTCCTCAAGGCTGATCGCCACCATGACGCCGTTGATCGGCTGGCGAGGCCGGTTCTTTTTCAAGAGATCGAGAAATCCGAGCCAGCTCAGCTTGTCGGCCTGGGCATCGGAATCCTGGGTGGTGTAGCGGCCCGCCGTATCGATCAGCACCGCGTCTTCGGTAAACCACCAGTCGCAATAGCGCGTACCGCCGACGCCGGCGACGGCTTCGGGCGTAGCGCCTCTGGCCAGCGGGAATTTGAGGCCGGAATTGATGAGTGCGGTGGTCTTGCCCGAGCCGGGAGGCCCGATCAAAACATACCACGGCAGGTCGTAGAGAAAATCGCCCTTGCCACTGCTGGCGGTTTTGAGGGTCGCCAGCGCGTCCTTCATCTTGTCTTTGAGGACGCCCGTGTCGTCTGCGGGCTTGTCCGAAGCCGCGATACCTTCGGCGATCTTCGCGGTGGCCTTCTTCCGGCGCTGCCATTGGAACGTCATCACCGAAGCGAAGAGGGCGCCGACCGCCAGGATGGCAAGCTCGCGCCCGATCATCGTTTCAAGCGGACGGTAGCCGCCGATCGAAACCAATGGACCGGCCATATAGATCAGGGCGGCAATCGAACCCAGACCGACGCCGTAGAGGACGATCCTCGATACTTCCTTGAACGAGAAATGCGTCATCGCTCGAAAGCCCCGTCGCAAAGGACTTGTCTATGTTTCATCTGCGGCATGTGCGTTCGGTTACTGGCCCGGTGTCGGTACGGGGAATGACGATTTCGACTCGCCGATTCCTGGCTTTGCCCTCGGGCGAGTTGTTGTCGGCAATGGGCGCGGTCTCGCCTTTGCCTTCGGTTTGCAGGCGATCGGGATTGATCATCAACGGTTTGAACAGCGCGGCGACATTTTTGGCACGCTCGACGGACAATGCGTAATTGGACGGAAAGCGGACGCGATCCGAACCAATCGGACTGTTGTCGGTGTGACCAATAATTTTGATGTAGCCTTCCTCCTTGTCGAGCGTGGTAACGATGCGCTCGCCGATCGGCTTGAACTGTTCCATCACCGTGGCGACGCCGGAATTGAACAAGAGGACGTTGCCGATGCGGACGGTGATTTGATTGGCTGTCTGCTCGACGTTGACCTTCTGTGCCGCGACTTCCCCGGCCATGGCGGCGCAGATGCGCTGCATCTGGGTGATACGATCGGGTTCAGGTGGCGGAATGACCGGCGGTGGCACCGGTACGGCCGGGACCTTGCGCTCCAGCGACAGCTTGTCTCGACCCAGCAGCGATACGACGTCGTTGGTTGCGACGTCGGCGCCGCCGGTCAGCCAGTACAGGAAGAGGAAATAGGTTCCAAACAGGAACAGGCCGGCGAATCCGAGCACGCCCCACCACGGAACCAGCGTTCGCGCCGATCGGAGCGCCAGGTTCTGGCCTTGCCAGTGCGGCGATAGCTCGCGATAGACCTTTGGGCGAATCCGGCGCAGCGTTTCGTAAAGGTCACGCTGAATCTGTTGCAGGGTGGAGATGCCACCGGCCGAGGTACGGTGCACGCCCTGGAAGCCGAGGCTCAGGCAGGTGTGCTGAAGTTCGAGCACGTCATAGTTGAGCAGCGGATCCTGCTTGAGCCGGTTGAGTTCGTCGAAGAATCTTACGCCACCGGTGCGCTCGCCGAAAAATCGGCTCAGCATGCTGTACTGCGTCCAGACGTGGCGGTCTTCGGTTGGAATATTCTGGACGATATCGTCGGCGGTGGCGCAAATCAGGTACTTGGCGGCATTGGCGTGCGCCTCCGAGATGCCGCCGGAGCGGATATCCTTGTCGAAGAACTTGATGCTGTCCGCGACGATCTCCATCAGGTTCGCAAAGGAGGCTCGTGCAAGCGCGACCCGCAAACGGCCGAGCAGCAGCAGCAGCGGGCCGGCCGATCGCAGAATGGGGTTTTCGTTGGGGGCGACGAGTTCGTCGATTGCAATTGCGGGCGCTTGCGCTTGCGCCGATGGGGTAGAGGCCTGCTCGCGCGTGAAAATCCATTCGTCAGTATTGGGATTTCCCGGCTTGGTGGGCGGCACATAGGGCGTACCGGCCGGGGCTGCCGGCTGTGGCGGTGCCGGATCGGTAGGAGCAGGTGAAGATTTGTTCGCAGGTGACGGCTCGGCCGCGCGCCGGCCGCCAGGATTGGGGCGGATGATGGTCCGCTCTCCTGGGGCACCAAATGGCGCGCGCGGTGGAACCTTGTCGTTCATCGCCGATCTTCCAATACGGCCCACAATTCGAGTTCGAGTTCAGGCCAGTCACCGGAGAAATGCATCCCGATTGAACTGGCGACGGAAAATTCCGGCCATAGCGCCGATTTGCGATCGAGGAAGAAATAGACGTGGTCGGTGATCGCCCGGATCTGCGGTGGTGGCGTGGGAAGATGAATCAGCGGCACGCCGGGAAGATGCGCGTGCACGATCTCGTTCATCTTGGTGTTGGGCCCGATCTTGAACAGCTGCGGGAACTGACTCTGGATCTCCGTCAGCGAACGGTTTGCCGCGACTTCGAGCACCAGGGTGGCGTCGCGGAACAAGGTGCGGTCGCGTATCGTCGAAATGAAAGCGTTCTGAGCGCGTTCGATGATCTCGAGACGAATAGCGCGGCGGCCGAGCCGGGCGCTTAGGAAGTCCTGCAGGTCGCGCATGACCGGCCCAAAGACATTCTCGAGATTGTCCTGGTCGTAGGCCGGATATTCGCGCGCGCGACGCTCCGGGGTGGCGAACGTCGCCAGTTCGCCCACCAGGCGCAACAACTCTTCGAACAGACGCTCCGGATGCAGATAGCCCGATGAGCGAAAGTGCTTCAGGACGGCGATATGCCGGTTCAGCAGTTGCAGGACAAAATAGTCGATGCTTTGCAGGCCGCCGCCGGCGGTCGGGTCCGCCGCGTAACGCGATAATTCCTCGAGCTTGTTGTCGATCCAGCCGACCACGCGATCGATCCAGCCGTTGACGGTCGGGTGTGCCCCGCACAAGAGGACCGGTGGCACGAACTTTTCGTCAAATACAATTTGCCGGTCCCTGACTTCGAGCACGCGCGCAATGCCGATGCTGGTAAAGCCGGGTTTCGCCGTTTTGCGCAGCTCAAGGGTCAATCGCGGAAATGCAATGTCGACCTCTTCTTCGATCCGCAGCGACGAGGTCGAATCGATGAATGATTCCGAGTGGGTTGTATAACGAGCGGCGCTGTCGGCATCCCGTTCGTCGGCCTCTCGCATGTTGGGCGAAGCCATCGGCATCGTCAGCCAGACGGTCTGTTGCGAGGCGGTGTCGGGAACGGCAATCGCTGCCGGTAGCGGACTGTCCGCAGGGATATCGAACGGCGTTCCATCCGGCATCACGCCGGAAGCGCGCCGCAGGGCAAACTTGCTTTGCTGGGCAAGGTCGCGGTCGATCTCGAGCGCCGTAAATCCCCATGGATATGGCGTTGCGTATCGTACACGCGACTCAAGAAGATGCTCGTGATAGCGGTCGTTCTGCTGAAAATGATGCGGGCGCAGAAACAGCCCTTCTGTCCAAGCTACTTTGCTGTACCAGGACATTAGCTAGCCGGATCTGTCTTGAGGTCTGTCTTGAGCCCTGGTCGCCGAACTTCGGCTGGGCCATACGAGCAGCGCATCATTATCACACCCTGTTTCCATCGCGATCATAATACTCGGCGAAGTAATGCATGAAACTATTCAAAATGCCGTCTTCCTGGCCACGCGTCGCTGCGTTCCAGCGAGCCGTGAACGTGTCCCAGCAGGCCGGCTTGTTCGGGCCGCGGCCGAAAATACCTCGGCTGAGGGTTGAGATCTTTTCGATTTCCTCCGGGGAGAACTCTTCCATCAACCGCTTCAAGGCGTGCTGCATCGCCGAGAACGTCTTGACCTGATGCGCCTTCACATCGTCAAAGCCCTGGGCGATGGCATTGGTCGCGCCAAGATAGCTCTCTGTCGCAGGCCCAAACATGATGCGCATGGCTTCATCGGTCGTCGGCGCAAACTTCAGCGGGTTGTTGTCCAGCGCTTGAACGGTTGTTTGGCTTGAGCTCCGGGCAAGCCGTTTGGCTTGCTGTCTGGCTTCGAGCAATTGTCGCATGTTCTCGGTGAGCAGGCGGAGTAACTGCCCCACCTCTTCGGCGAACTTGGCCGGACTCTGCGCTGCAAACGCATTGTCCGGCAAGCCGGCGCTGCGGGCAATCAGGCGGACGAGATCGGCAGCGGAATTGTCTCCGCTAACCAACGAATTGTCGCGTGAGTCCAGGTTTTCGGCGACCGAGGGCGGGGATGACTTCGGCGTTTCAGACGCTGGGGGCGTCGCCCAGGGGCCTTGCGGCTCTCCGGTGACCCACACCGGACGCCGGGGAGTCGGGACTGCCGCGGCGGGAGCAGGCTCGGGCGGGGCTGGCTTTGGCGTGCTCTTTGCCCAGTCAGCGTTATCCGAACGCGTCGGCTCGCTCCACACGGAGGATGGCGAGGCCGGTCCCGGCCGTGGTGTTTGCAGATCTACCGCCCAGTCAAGGAAGTCCGGCTTGACCGGATGCAGATCGCGCGATGCCTTCAATTGCCGGGCTTCGATCGGTGGTGCTGCTTCGCCGACGGGCTCCCACAGGTTTTCATAGTCGGGCGAAGCACTGCTGCCGGCTGTTTCAAACGAGGCCGCCGCGATCGCCGGTTGTCCACTGATGTTGGTGAGAATGATGTAGTGGCCGATCAGAAAGCGATCGCCATCGGACAGTTTGTGCGGCGCTTTGAGACGTCCATCCGCGCCATAGAGGAAAGTGCCGTTGGTCGATACGTCGTGGAGCCAGTAGTTGCCGGCGCGCCAGCGTATTTCGCAGTGCTTGCCGGAAATGAAACGGTTTGGGTCTGGCAATGTCCAGTCGAGGTACTGGTCACGGCCGATATCGATCCCTCGCGTGCCCTCGACTGAAATGCTCAGCGGGCCGCCATCGGGCAAAGTCGTTTCGTTTTCGATTCGAAGCGTGAGCAAATATAACTTCCTTCGCAATAACTTACGCGGGCGATGGTTCGTTGCTACCGCTGCTGCAGTTTAGCGGCCGTTTATGCTGTGTCGAATCCGGTCGGCCCAACCCATCTCAGCCGGTCCCCGTCTCCAGGTCAAAACCCCGCTCCGCTAATCTGATGCCTTCGTTAACGCAGGCTGTCGTGCGTTGCGGCCTTTCCGACGCCTCGACGTGCGGCCCGGCAAGCAGGATCGCGATGCGGATGGCCCGCGCTGTCAGGTATTGCGGCACCGGCACCGGTGGATTTGGCGCGGTCGTCAGCATTCCCCCAGCCCAGCCGGCGCCATAGGCCAACCAGGTGAGGCAGTCGGAATCGTCACCGGCTGTACCGATTTGCAGGGCCCGAACCCTGTTCTGGTCGGTCGGCTGGTGCACCCAGGTCTCGGCCGCAAGCAGCGGGGCGGCTCTTGACTGCGGAATCTCATGCACGAAAGAGCGAACGCTTCCGCATCCCCACCACACGGCCTCTCGCCGCGGCAACAGGTGGGCGCAAAACGCGACAGCGTCCTCGAACTTTTGCCGGGCGGACAGGTTTTTCAGAAACACGATTGCCGGCTCGTCGGTCGGAGGCACCGTCGACTTGCGCGCCAGTTCGGGAAACGCTTCGAAGACCGATCGTGCGGTCGTAAATCGGACCCTCGACATTTAGCACCTTTACGTAAATCTGCGGCGCGAGCGCGTTCGATGGGATTCGACCAGGGCTCCGAGCGACGGTCTCTTATATCGGAACGACAACCGGTAGCATCCCGTTGATGAGTACGAGCCCGTTCAAGTTGATGATGGGCGCCGTGATGTTCACCGCCAAGCCTGCATTGTAGTTGATCGCCACTTCCGCCGTGTGATTGATCGTCACCGAGTCGACGGACCGCGTCGCCGGTGTGAGCTGGACGGTGGTCATCCCAACCGTGTGGGTAATGGAGAGCATGGCGTTCGTCGACTGGCTGCCCGCAGGAATTGAAACGTTACGATCGCCCTTCTGAATCTCGAGCTGATCGTCGCCGTTCTTCAGCGTCGCGCTTCGTGACGGGCTGCCTTTCGGCGGCGTGAACACCTCGCCGATCGTCCATGTCTCCGAATTCCTGACTGTAACGTTGTGGTCTTTCTCGGCGTGCATACGGATATTTTCGGATGATTTCTTGTCCTCGAATATCAATTCGTTGTAGCCGTTACCGCCCTTCGAGGAATCCGATTTCCAGCCCGCGACCGTCTTGTTGTCGGGAAGATCATAAGGGACTTTGTTGTCGCCGTTGTAGACGGCGCCGACGACCAGAGGCCGGTCGGGATCTCCTTCCATGAATTCCACGACGACTTCCATGCCGACGCGGGGAATGAATATTCCGCCCCACTTCTTGCTGGCCCAGACCTGGGCAACGCGAATCGGACACGTCAACTTGGGTTCGCGGTCCCAGAAGAATTGCACCCAGATGCGGCCATGCTCATCGGTGCTGATTTCCTCGTTTTCCTCGCCCTTCTTGCCGACGACCTTGGCCGTCTGAATGCCGTGAATGCGCGGCTTAGGAGTGACAGGCAGCATCCGGAACGGCCGGTCGCTCGGCTGAAATTCGTAATACCCGTGATAGACTTGGTCCTTTTCACCACTTTCCGAACCCGGTGCCGCTGGCGCGTCCGGCTTTACGGCCCGGTAGTGATGCGAAGAGAAGCGATGGTCGGCGCGAACCACCAGATATTCCTTGTTCTCCGCGGAGGTCGGATGTTTTTCGACCGTCACAAGTCCGCCGGGAAAGAGCGAGGAAGCATCGCCTTCGATGACGCGACGATGGTCAGGGGCCTGCTCGGCCTCAAGCCGAAAACGCGCCAGCTTCTTGCCCTGGTCTTCGTCGTCATACTTGCCCGGGAAGTCATACACTTCGAGCTTCGCGTGGGCGTATTTTTCTGACGCTTCTGACGGGGCCAGGAGATTTTTCTTCGGCTTCAGGTAATCATAGTCGTTGAATTGAACCTTCCCGGTACGAAACCGCCGCTCCGAAACCCAACTGTAGAGATGCTGCTCCGGGCGCAGTTCGCTGTCGGACAGCGGGATGAAGGGTACCTTCGAAAGATCGGGGATCGCCTTGTGCGAGGAGCGCGAGTCGGCGAGTGCCAACGTATGCTTGCCGTCGGAGTGTTCGAAGAAATAGTAGATTCCGTATAGCTCCATCAGGCGGCTGACGAACGCGAGATCGGTTTCCCTGTATTGCACGCAATAAGGGATTTTTTCGTAATCGTCGTTGGTACGGAATTCAAAGTCGTTGAAACCTGCCTTGGTGAAGACATCCTTGATGATGTCCTTGACGTCCTTGTCGAGAAAAATACGGCAGTCCGCTCTCCGGCCGAGCATCCACAGCCATGGCCGCAGGACTATCTTGTAGTGAAAGAAGTCTTCGGTCTTACCGATCCACTGCGCTTCGGTCATGATGCCGTGGAAGATGCGCTGCTTGTCACCATAGGCCTTGAGCTTGAGCGTGCATCCTTGGCCGAGAGCCTTGTCGAAATCGATGTTTTCCTTTTCGCTCAACGCCTGCACGTGAAACTCGAACATATCGCCAAGCGCTTCGGTGCCCTCGATGTTGATGAGTGCGAGGACATTTTCGCCGAGCGGCGTTTTGAATTCGGCGACGCGTTCAGACTGGCTCAGCTTCTCAGCCATGCAAATTCACCTTCGGCATGTCGAAAACTTAAGGGTACAGGCCTGCTATTGCAGCGTCTAGGGCCGACGCCGCAAGCGGACCGCGGGCGACTTGCCGTCATGTTTTAAGAAAACCCGCTCGGATTAATCCCGCTACATTTCGGCTGCAATCACCCTCGTATCCTTTGTGTTATGGCTGGCGCGCTGAGTTCAACGGTGGGCGAGGTTTTTTGGCGTCTCGATAGGCCGGGGCGTCGCGGCAGTCCGAAACTCAGGAAAAATCGCCAAGCTGGAGAAATCGCAACGCTTTGGTTAACCGCCTTGCGCGGCGCCGTTACAACTCGCGGGCAATGCGAAACCCGTTGGCGTAATAGCGCACGTCCTGGTCATACCGGAAACGCGCCGGCGACCGGACAAAGCCAGCCTTCGAGGCAAAGGATCCACCGCGCAGCGAGCGCTGTTGGCATTGACCCGACGTCCATGCGGAACCGTTGGCCGGGGCGCCCTTGTAGGTATCGTTCCAGCAATCCTCGACCCATTCGGCAACGTTGCCCGCAACGTCGAACAGCCCAAAGCCGTTCGGCCTGAACGACTGCGTGGGCGCCGTTCTGCGCAAAGGCGCGTCGGAGCAGTCTTCGCAGTTGGCGCTACCCTTGACCAGGCTACGGCCCCACCAGAACGGCGTTTCCGTACCCGCGCGCGCGGCGTACTCCCATTCGGCCTCGCTCGGCAGGCGATACTTCTTGCCGGTTTTCTGTGACAGCCAGTTTACGAATTCGTGCGCGTCGTCCCAGCTCACATCGATGACCGGCCGGTTTCCTCTTCCCCAGCCACGGTCATCGGGGCGAAATCTACAACCACTGGACGCAACGCAGAGGTCCCACTCATCAAAGGTCACCTCGTGACGCCCCACGGCAAAGGAATTCGCGATCACGACCCGATGCACCGGCTTTTCATAAGGAGTTTCTTCCGACCCCATTTTGAACTCGCCACTCGGAATCGCGACTAACTCAGGACAGTCCGGACAGTCGCGAAATATCTCCCCTGGATCCGGGATCGCTGAAGTTGTCGCTGGAGGCACATTCGATGTCGCTGGAGGCTGTGTCTTTTGCTGCGTCGGCGTCAGCGGTGACTGACCCTCGGAGGCTGCGGCCCAAAAGGCAGTCAGCGCGATCAAGAATAGTCTCAGCATGCGCAGGCGCAAATTCATTTTGGTTTTGCTCGCCTTGGTTGGGTTCCGGCCGGAAGACGCAGGGGAGGGATCGCCTGCGTATTCAAAATCTTCGCTTCGGACGCCGATGTAACGGCGGCTAGCTAAACTGAAAGACAGGAAAGGGGCAATCCCTTGCTAAGGTTACGTAGGCGTTGGTATATTTCGCCCGCTCGGTCCGAGGACGGCGTTGTCGAGGACGGCCAACAGAACAGTATTCTAACAATTTGTCCGGCGGCTTGGCCATTGATTGAAGGGATAACGCGGTGTTTTTGAGAACCTTCAGATCGGCGCTTCTTCCCGCTCTCGTCTATCTCGCAACGTCGAACGTTGCGTTCGCGCAGACGAAGCCCGCCGGTGGGCCAACGTCTTCCCCGGCGGGCGCGGTGGTCTATTTCATCGACGTCAAGAACGGCCAGACGATTGCGCCCAAGACGATCATCCATTTTGGCCTGCGCGGAATGGGGCTGGCGCCTGCCGGCGTTGATCGGCCAAACTCGGGCCACCATCATCTGCTGATTGATAGCGAGTTGCCGGCGCTCGACGCGCCGATCCCCAATGACTTCAACCATCTTCATTTCGGCAACGGTCAGACCGAAGCCGAGGTCAGCCTGTCTCCCGGTGAGCACACGCTTCAGCTCCTGCTAGGAGATATGAATCACATTCCGCATTCGCCTCCTGTGATGTCGGAACGCATCACGGTTCGCGTTGCGGAAAGTGCTCCCGCCGCGGCTCCGTCGGCGGCCGCGCCACCGGTTCCCGGCGCTCGGCATGCGTCTGCACCAAACGCGAAGGTCTATTTCGTGGTTCCGAATGACGGCGACTACGTCACGCTCAAGCCGGTGATCCGCTTCGGCCTGATCGGCATGGGCGTTGCACCGGCCGGCGTGGACAAGGCGAATACGGGGCATCACCACCTGATCGTGGATGCCGCATTGCCGCCACTTGGGGAGCCTATTCCTACTGACTTCAATCACCTGCATTTTGGCGCAGGACAAACCGAAGCTCAGATCACGCTCACGCCTGGTCGACATACGTTGCAATTGCTGCTCGGCGACGCGAGCCACGTGCCTCACGATCCGCCGCTGTTTTCAAAGCAGATCACCGTGATTGCGAGTGAGTCCGGTCGCCGTCCTGTTGTTCGCCATATCAGAAAGCATTTACGTCATCGGCATTGGTCAGACTATGATTAAGCTGGTTCGGACATGGGTTATTGTTGCTCTCTGCGGGCTGTCCTGTGTCCTGCTGTCGACTGACGCTGCCCGCGCGGACCGAAAGGTCGCGCTGGTCGTTGGCAATACCCAGTACAAGAATGCCGGCCTCGTTCTGCTCAATCCAAAGAACGACGCGGAAGACGTCGCCGCGGCGCTGCGCATGCTGGATTTTGAAGTCGTGCTCGTCGTCGACGCAAGCAAGCGCGATTTCGATTTGGCGATGACGCAATTTGCCCGCTTGGCGACCGGCGCGGACGCGGCGTTTTTCTATTATGCCGGCCACGCCATGCAGTTTCAGGGGCGGAATTACCTGATGCCGACGGACGGCGAACTCGAGGACGAGGTAAGTCTCCGCTACCAGATGGTGACGGTCGATGATGTCCGCGCAGCAGTCGAGCGGGCCGACGGCGTGAAGATTGTCGTCCTCGATGCTTGCCGCAACAATCCGGTGATCGACAACCTGCGGCGAAAAATCGTGGGCGTGTCTCGCAACGTTGCGACGACCCGCGGATTGGCGCGTCCCGACAAGGCGGTTGGAATGGTCGTGGCCTACTCAACCGCGGCCGATGAAGTTGCCGCAGACGGCAGCGGACGAAACAGCCCGTTTACGAGCGCACTGCTCAGGCGCCTGAGAGAACCGGGCCTGGAAATCGGCAGCATGTTTCGTCTGATCGCGGCAGACGTGAACGAAAAAACCAATGGGCATCAGCGGCCGGAAACCTATATTTCTCTCATCGGCGAATATTACCTGAACGAAAAGGACAAGCCTGCCTGGGAGCAGATCAAGGATTCGAATGATCCGGCGGCATTTCGCAACTTCGTCGCGCAATTCCCGACATCGCCCCGGGCGTCGGACGCGCAGTACCGCCTGCGAATTCTGGAGCGTCTGGCCAAGCAATTCGATCTGAACGGTGCTGCCAGTGACCGGATCCAGCCGCCGACGCCGCGCGATGCCGCGCAGGCCAGCCAGCAATCGCCGCCGGCCGACAACAACCGTCCCAAGATTGCAACAACCGAGCCGAAGCGTCCTCAAACTTCCGCGAGCGATACGATAAGCGGCTCCGGCGAGCAAAAGCAGGCCAGCGTGGCGACGGCGGAGCCCGTGAAGGGACCGCCACCGGTGCTTACCAGGCTGACGCAGGAGCAGGTCTGCAAGCGGGACGCCGGCTGGCTCGTGCATGTACGTGCCAGTCAGTCGCTTGAAGAGGTCATCAGCCTGGAGCGCGAGCTTGGGTGCGAGAAACTTCGTCCGCAGGTTCTCAGATTAAAGGAAAGCTTGGGCCTTGAGGTTCCGCGCGCCGAGAGTTCGGTCATCGCCTCGGCGGGCGCAACGCGGGCGACGCAAGTCTCTCCTCGCAGTTCCGTTCCGGCCGTTGTGCCGTCTCAGCCTGTGCAAACGGCCGCGGTTGGAACCGCCTCAGCGGATTCCGGGGCGCAGGCCCAGCCCGCGGCGGAAGATACGTGCAAGCGCGACGAGGAGAAACTTGTCCGCCTGCGCGCGAATCCGTCGCTGGATCAGATCGTGCGGTTCGAGCAGGAGCTTCGTTGTCCGCGGCTTCGCCCGCAAATTGCCAGACTGCGTGAGAGCGTCGGTGCAAACTGATCCATGGCGTGCCGGATCTATCAAATGCGTGTCGCACGCGGCTCTTACTTCACGGAGATTTCGATCGGGACGCCCTTGGCGCTGGCGCAGTCCATCGATCCCCGATAGGTACCTGAAAAACTGCCTGTCAGCGTGCATTCAGATCCATCCATGACGAAGGTTGCTTTGATCTCCGACCTGGCTGTTGCGAACCACGGTTTTGCATCTGATATCCGCAGGTTCAATTGAGTGGTTATCTGGTCGGGTCCGTCGTGGGTGCACAGGCCAACATGCTTGATGCTCATGGGTCCGCTAAATTCGCCACTCGTCGGGGTCCGCGACAGTTCTGCGTTCAATTGCCACTCGGATAGATAGCCGGCTACGCCGCTGGCGGACAGTGTTTGGGCGGAAGCAGCACTCCCGGCAAATAGCAGGGTGGCCGAAAGAAAGAGAGACTGGAATCTCAAGTCGATCTCCGAAGGTCGCACGTGTTTCGGCGACAAAGCGGCCGGCGAACCGTTAAGCATAATTCGCCGTGCCTCAAATCGACGATATTAAAGCATTCTTCCTTGGGGAAGCCTGCTGTAAATATTTGCTCTAGACTGCTGTTTTCAGCCGGGCGACCGGCTCCCGGCAATTCTTGTTTTTGAGATAGAGGGTTTCGAGGTTGTCAGAATCCGCGCAACTCGCCGATAACGGTCAGGCTGCTGGTACGATTGGTGTGCCGGAGCCGGTAGAAGCTGTTTCTCCGGCAATGGATCCCGACGTCGCCGCGCTGTGCCTTCCCCTTTCGGATGGCGACCCCTGCGGTCCGGACCTCGACCTGTCGGGCGACGCGCAATATCTGAACTTTCTTGCGCAGGTCGAAGGGGTATTGCCGACCTCCTTCTTTTCTGTCGAAGACGGCAAGCCGTTCGACCCGTCCACCGTCGATCTGCGCAGCCATCTTGCTGAAGCCGACAGGCTCTACATGCGCAGCCGGGACATCAGATTGCTGGTGACGCGCGCGCGCCTGGTTGTGTTGAACAGGGATGTCGCGGGTTTTTCCGTGACGCTGGCTGCCATTGCCGAATGGCTGGAAAAGTTTTGGGATGCGGTTCACCCTCTCCCTGAGGGGGAAAAACTGACCGCGCGTCGGTCGACCATTTCCGCTCTCGACCTGCCGACCGTGATCTTCCCGCTGCAGTATGCACCTTTGTTCGAAGGACGACGTATCGGGCCCGTAACGTACCGCGCCTGGATCATAGCGACCGGAGAAGTCAAATCACGCGAGGGAGACGGCGACGCTTCGGCGGCCGCGATCTCCGAAGCGCTCGCGAACGCCGACGCGAACGTGCTTGCCAATGCCCGCAAGCACATCGCGTTGCTGGACCTGTCGGTGCAGCGGATCTGCCAGGCTTTCGCCGGACATGGGGTCGCAGTCCTCGACACCCTTCCGGAGCAGGTACGGAAGATGCGCGCGTGGATCGATCCGCGCGCGGCCGCCGCCAATCTTGCTGCGGGTTCCCAGGCAGATAACCGGCAAGACGCGTCGGTCGGGGTCGTCTCCCTCACGTCGATCGGAGAGGCTAAGCAGGCACTGGGCGCCATCGCCGAATATTATGCCGGTTCGGAGCCTTCGAGTCCGGTGTTGCCTCTGGTGCGCCAGGCTCATCAGCTGATTGGGAAGTCATTTTTCGAAATCATGACGATCCTGGTCCCGACGCACGTGGACAAGGCCGCATTTCAGATCGGTACGAATCCGGTCTTCGACTTGCCCGTCAGCAAATTGTCTTCGCTTTCGGCGACCTCCGCCAATGTCGATGCTTCGGCGGGAGTTTTCGATGATGCATCAGATTCGGCCAGCTTCGCGCCATCGGCGAAATCTTATCGCGTCGGTTCGCGCGCCCAGGCCCTGGCGATGCTTGAATCGGTTCAGCGCTATTTCCGGCATACCGAACCGTCGAGCCCGGTGCCGATGCTATGTGAGCGGGCGCGTGTATTGGCCGAGCGGGATTTCATGGGCGTGCTTGAAGACGTGCTGCCCAAATCGGCACTCAAGGCTTTCAACGCCGACCGCTAAAGCGGCGTTCGCCTCGCGCCCTCGTATTACCTGACCAGGTAAGCCTTGCCGTCGAACGACCACTTCGGCCGTTCCAGTTGGCCATTGTCCCTGTTCGGCACCACGAGCGTCAGGGTCTGGTCGCGCACGTATTTCAACGTGTCCGCAGGCGCAAAGGTCGGCGGCGGCGCATTTGGAAGATCAACCAGTTGTACCGGCTTGTCGCTCAACAGCGCCACGAACATCGCGACGCCCACCGGCGGCTCCGCAATGAATTCAAACGTCGCATACGGACTGCCGAGCTGCGGGATGATCAGGGGTTTGCCCGGTTTGATCAGGCAGGGCTCGTCGCGCACGGATCCGGTTTCGGTCGGGGCTTCCGGAAAGATCTGCGACAGTTTGCCCTCGGCGTCGACATTCAGCAAAATCAGGTAGCCGGGCTTTTTTGTCGTGAATCGAAATCCGATCTTCGAGCCGGCGATCACTTGTCCTCCCGGAATAATATCCAGGGCAAGTCCGGCGCTGTTATCGGTCTTCATGTTGAGATTGATCGAGGCAAGATCCGCCGCCGAAATCGATGGTCCGGACGAAACATTGTCCGGAGTGTCCGGCAGAATTTTCACGGGACGGTCGCGTGACGGATTGTTTTGGCCGGATGCTCCCGAATCCTGCGCCTGCGCCGCGGTTGCGATAACGGCCGCACACAGCACCTCGATGAGGAGTTTCGCTGCCGGGTGCATGCTGTAGCTCTCCGCCTCAAGGGCTGGTGTAAAGGCTCGTGGCACCGATACGCGCGTCCGGCGGTGCGTAACGCTCCACCAGCCGGTAAACTTCGACCGGGGTCTTCTGTTGATTCCACACTTTCAGCACTTGCTCAAGGTCGCCGAGCCGCTGGGTTGATGTGACGGCAACGACCTGATCTGCACCATATGGCTCTCGAACGACGACCGAAAACTTGAAGTCCGGGGTCGCAAGGATGGGCTGATCCGAGCCGATCGGATAAAGCGCCTGTACCGTGCCGTCGCCTGCAATATTGAAAAGCAGCAGCGAGCGCTGGGTAACGCCGGACACCTGGACCTCGATGCGGGAATCCCGCGAATAAACCTTGTCGCCGGGCAGGACGCGCACTGTCTGGGGCGATTTGGCGGCGAGGCGTTTGAAACCGTTGATGGCCGCAATCCGATCGATCACGCCAGGCAGCTCCTGACGGTTGATCTGGCGGGCGACCACGTCTCCGTTGGCGACGACTTCCAGCGTTACGGGATCCCATATCAGGTCGGGATTTTCGGAAACTTCAACTGGCTGAAAGTTCGCTTGTTTCGGTTGGACCGCCTTCAGCAACTCGGTCTGATTACCCAATACGGCGACGCGGACCGTGTCGAGCGCGGGGAGGGGCCGATCGGGTGCAGATGCTGAGGGCTTTGGCGCGGGCGGCGTAGCGGCCGTGGACGGCGAAAGCTGTGGAGGACGAGTTTCCTGCCTCGGCTGCGGATCGAGCAGGACGACGCCGCGCGTCCGTCCATACAATACCTCGGATCCCGAACTCGGCGATGCCGGTTGCATCGGGACGTGCTGCCGCTGGTCGGAAAGCTGGTACGTAACCTGGCTCACATAACGAAACAGCTCGTCCTTTGTCACACGTCCATCGTGGTCTTCGTCGGCGGCGCCTTCCAGGGCGCGGGCGACGGCGTAACTGAGCGCGCCGCGAAAGCCGGCCTCTCCGGGAATTCGAACCTCCGGAGCCGCGGCCGTTCGTTCGCCGGCGGCCAACACCGTCGTCCGCGCGAGTCCATCTCCGCTCAGCGAAACGTCGTCTGCGGTGGAGATCGGCTCAAGCGTGTCTTGCTCGATCACGTACGGTGCCGCCTGCCGATAGCTCACCGCTGCCGCGCGCGGGTCGACGTTGCGGGCAAGGTCGCCGCTATAGGCGGCGTCGGCGATAAACAGCACCTGCGCGCCCTTGAGCACGAATTGCTTGATCAGGTGATTGAATTCCGATCCCAGGATTCGCTGTTGGCTACCTGCCGCGGTCTTCGGGTCGAAACCGGCCAGAATGAAAACGTCTTCCCTGGCACTCGCCTGCGAATTCTTGAAATGCTCCGGCTCCTGCGCGCCTCGGCCCGCGATCGACAGAACGACCAGATCGCCGGCCTGGCTGCGGGACAGCAGGTCGTTGAACGAGCGCAATACCGAGGCTCTGTCCGCGGCCGCATCCAACAAGCTGCCAACGTCTTTGACGCCGCTGCCTCGCAATGCGGTTTCGATATCACGCGCATCCGCGACCGCGCCTTTGAGCGGCGGTTCGAATTGGTAGGCATCGATCCCGATGACGAGCGCGCGTGCCTCGCCGGCCGGCGGCCGCAGCGCTTTGTCCTGAGCTGCGGTCTCCGCGTGCCAGGTCCAGAGAATCGTGACGGCGAGAGCGAGCGACGCCGCTGCCAGTTGAAGACGTACCGATACGGAAGAACGACTCATACAGATTCATTCCCTCGAGGAATGTTTTCGATGATGTCGAACCGATCGCTTTTTTCTGTCGCGCGCACTTGCGTGTCTTTCCGTTTCATCGTGAGCAGATGCTGACTTTCTTGAACTGTTCTTCGGCTTCTCGTCCGCGTCCGCCTTGCTCTGATCCATCAGGGCGACCTCTTTGGATTCGGCCGCGGGAGCATTCTCGAGGACGCGATAACGTACCGGCCGATATCCGCGCGCCAGCAATGACGAAAGCGGATAGACATTGCGGCACACTTTGCCGTTGCAGCCGCCCGTCGAGGACTCCATCACTTCGGCTTTGCGATCCGAGGTGAACCGCAAAAACAGCATGACGTGCGAGCCCGGCTTGTTGAGCGCGTCGCCGGGCTGGAGATCCCAGGCGTTTTGCAGCTGCTGGGTAATCCCGGGAATTGCAGCGGTCGTGAAATGCGTGGACAAACCCCAGGCCGCGCTGACAAACGCCGAGCAATCGACGCCGGCCGTATCGGATCGCGGGTTGTTATGCGTGCAGACGTTGCCGGCCAGCATGCCGTTTGCAATGTTGGCGCGGAATTGATTCAGCGAGCCGTGACAGCCCCAGCAATAGGGAACGCTGCGAACTTCCTGGTTCAGTTTGCCCGACAAATATCCGGGCCGGCGAATGCGATTGAAGCCCGAGCAGGACGTATCCGGATCGCGACCGTAGACGGCGGGAGTCAAACGCCATTGCACGCTTTCGAAAGCAAACGCGGTCTCGACAACCTGTTGCCGGGTAAGACCCCTGACGGCGGCGATCGGTCCCTTCGGTAATCTAGCAGGCTGATCGGATAAGCGGGACAGACTTGCGTTGTCGATCACGTCGCCGGCATGCACCGTGCGGGAGCCGACGCCGATCAGATCGACCGCGGCCGACGCGGTGCGCAGGAAATACACGTCGCCATCCGGCGAAATGGCGATGAACCTTCGCGACAAGGACAGGGTTTCCGAAAACGGGATGTCGTACACGCTGTCCTGGACGCCGCTCGGCGAGTAGCGAACGACGTAGGCGGATGCCCGGCGCTTGGAACTGGTCGGAATATTCTCGGTCAACACGAACATGCGGCCGGCATTGTCGATCTCCAGAAATTCGACGATGCCGATCCGGTCACGCACCTTCAGCGTCAGCTTGGCGATGGAATTGTTGGTCGACTGTTCGCGCACCTGCACGGTGGCGCCGTCGAGTTTCGCGCCGACGGCGACGTCCGCGATGACGGTTCCGTGGCCGCGCGTCGCGATCGATTGGTGTGCCGGTGCGGTGCGGGCCGGCAACGCCCGCGATTTTCCGTCCAGGAGCTGGTCGGGCGTATCGAGGGCCTGCGATCCCATTTGGGCAAAGGCAGTCAGTGTTTCGTCGTCGGGCCTCTCGGCGGTGCGCGTGCGGGTCAACTCACGCACAGGTTCGTTGTCGCCCCCATTGGCCTGGAGGGCTTGGGGCGTTCCGTCCCACACATAGATGTTGCCGCGCCTCACCACGACGTCGGTCGGCCGCATGCCCTGCGGCAGTTCGAGCGACTGGACCGCACCATCGGCTTTTTTGGCGTCAAATCGCAGTACCCGGCCATTGATCTGGTCGAGCAGATAAAGGCTGCCGTCTTCGCCGGCATAGATCGCCTGCGGTCCGTCGGCCGGCGCATCTTCCCGGGCATCGATCATGCCGACGGAATCGCGCGAGTCTCCATTCGAGAAGTGCTTGAGGACCTTATCTTCCGCCCTTGCATCCAGCTGCGGAACAATGCTGGCTATGAAGCCGACCAGCGCAATCGCCGCGATCTTCCTCAGGGGCAGCGGCCAAACCACGAGTGTGCAGAAGCCATTGGCGCTTGATCCGCGCCAATTCAGCCTGGGCGGCCGCGAGATCGGCCGCTTTCCGGCGGAATGCGGAGATCCCACAGGGCGACGCATGAGATCGGGCATCAAATTCCTGCCGCTTTCAAGAATGCACTAGTGGTCCGATTCTAACATTTGCATTCCGATCTGTTGGCGCCTTTGCAAATGTTAGAATCAAAGGAACTAGAAAATATAGGTTTCTAGTGGAGTTTGGGATTTGACCTTCGCATTACGGTTTTCCGAGCGACAGATTAGCGAATGTCAAATCCACTCCACTACTCAGTAGCCTTATCGGCGACTTCGGTTCAAAAGGCGGCGAACCGGCTCAATTCCGGCTTTATAGCTCATTTTCCGGCTCCTGAGCAGCGGCCTGTTGCCATCGCAATACCGCTTTAGCGCGTCGCTCCGAAGCTCGGGTCATCCCTTCGGATGAGGGGCGAGTTACTGCCACGTAAAGGAGAAGTCGCCGTCCTTGATGGTCACTTCGACTGCGTCGGGGGCTTCTTTGGCCAATGAACGTTTGAGGAACTCGCGCGACAGCGACGGCAACAGGGTGTTGGTGATGATGTTGTCGATCATGCGCCCACCCGAATCCGGGTCGTTACATTTCGAAACGATATGGTCGACGACAGCCTGGTCGTAGCTGAACGTCGCGTCGTGGTTGTCGCGGATGCGCCGCCCGATGCGGTCGAGCTGCAAGCGGACAATGCCGCTCAGCATGGCCGGCGAAAGCGGATAATAGGGGATGGACACGATGCGTCCCAGCAACGCCGGCGGAAATACCTGCAGCAGTTCGGGCCGGAGCAGAACCGACAGCTCTGCCGGATCGTCGCGGTATTTCGGATCAGCCGCGCATTCCATGATGAGATCGGTGCCGACATTGGTGGTCAAAATGATCAGCGTGTTCTTGAAGTCGACGCGCCGTCCGTTGCCGTCATCCATGAAACCCTTGTCGAACACCTGGAAGAATATCTCGTGGACGTCGGGATGGGCCTTCTCGACTTCGTCGAGCAGAATGACGCTGTAAGGTCTGCGCCGGACGGCTTCGGTGAGCCGGCCGCCTTCGCCGTAGCCGACATAGCCGGGAGGCGCGCCTTTCAGCCCCGAGACCGAATGTGCTTCCTGGAATTCCGACATGTTGATGGTGATCATATTCTGCTCGCCACCGTAGAGCGCTTCGGCCAAGGCGAGGGCAGTTTCCGTCTTTCCGACCCCCGAGGGGCCGCATAACATGAATACACCGATCGGCTTGTCGGGGTTGTCGAGTTTGGCGCGACTGGTTTCGATCCGCTTGGCGATCATCGACAGGCCATGGGATTGTCCGACGACGCGCCGGTTCAGGATATCGGGCAGCCGCAATACGTTCTCGATGTCGTCCTTCACCATCCGGCCGACCGGAATGCCTGTCCAATCGGAAACCACCGACGCGACGACGTGTTCGTCGACATAGGCATAGACCATTCGCTGTTCCGGACTGCGCGCCTGAAGCATTTCGAACTTCTGGCGCAATTGCTCGCGTGCCTTGTCCGGCGAGACTTGTGGCGCAGCCGAAGGCGGCGCTTCCGTCGCCGGCTTTTCGCTGCCTTCCGTCTTGGGCGGGTCGAGAACGTCGTGAAGTTCGCGGATCTCCTTGACCAGCGCTTTCTCGCTTGCCCACTCAGCTTCCAGGCCGGTGAGCTTGGTCTTGAGCGTGTCGATGTCGGCTTTAATCGCCGTCAGGCGCTCTGCTTGATCTACGCCAAGGTCGCTGTCGCCGGTCAGCGCTGCCGTCTCGGCCTCGCGCGCTGCAATCGATGCCAGCGTGTCCTGGATGGCGGCCGGCGTCGTGTTTTGGCTGATCGCGACACGAGCCGCGGCGGTATCGAGGAGGCTGACCGCCTTGTCGGGTAGCTGGCGCGCTGGAATATAACGGTGCGAGAGGTTTACCGCGGCCGAGATCGCGGTATCCAGAATTCTGACCTTGTGATGCTTTTCCATCGGCCCAAGAATGCCGCGCAGCATTTCGCAGCATTGCTGAACGCCGGGCTCGCCGACCGGTATCGGCTGAAAACGCCTGGTCAGCGCCGGGTCTTTTTCGATGTACTGACGATATTCAGACCAGGTGGTAGCGGCGATCGTCCGTAACGTGCCGCGCGCCAGCGCCGGCTTGAGAAGGTTGGCGGCGTCGCCCGTTCCGGCCGAGCCGCCGGCGCCGATCAACGTGTGCGCCTCGTCGATAAACAGGATGATGGGGACCGGGGAGCTTTGAACCTCGTCGATCACGGAGCGCAATCGCTGTTCGAATTCCCCTTTCATGGAAGCCCCGGCCTGCATGAGGCCGACGTCGAGCACGCAGAGCCTCACGCCGCGCAACGCCGGCGGCACATCGTTAGCCACGATGCGCTGCGCGAAGCCTTCGACGACGGCCGTCTTTCCCACGCCGGCCTCGCCGGTGAGGATCGGATTGTTCTGGCGGCGGCGCATCAGAACGTCGATCACTTGCCGGATCTCTTCGTCGCGGCCCAGAATCGGGTCCATGTCGCCAGCTTTGGCTTTAGCCGTCAAATCCTGGGAAAAACGATCCAGCGCCGTCGATCCGCCGGGTCCGGTGCTGCTTGCGCGCCGGCCGAGCCGGCAACCAATCCCGAGCCGTCCATCGGACGTAACTGCTCTTCTTCGGAGCCCGACCATATCTTGCGATATTCATTGGTGAGGGTTTCGACTGAAATCTTGGAAAATTCCTTGGACGTGCCGTGCAGCGCGCGGGCAAGCTCCCGCGACTGCAGCGCGCCGACAAGAAGGTGGCCGGTCCGGATTTGAGTTTCGCCGAAGAACAGCGTGGCGTGGTGCCAGCCGCGGTCAAACATATCCATGACGGTGTTCGAGACGTCCGGCATTTCCGTTTCGTTTTTGCGCAAGCCGGCGATCACGGCCTGGATGTCCGATGTCAGGGTGGCATGATCGAGTTTGAAATAGTCGGCGGTCGCGCTGAAGTCCGTGTTCTCCACCTGGAGGATCTGGGCCAACCAATGCGCCAATTCGACGTGGCGATTTCCCGCTCCTTTGGCCTGTCGCAGTGCCTTGAAGAAGGCTTCGTAGCCGATCCGGTTGAGTTTGCCTGCGACGGTTTCGAGGCTAATGTCCGCCATCGCGTCGTCCTTCCTTTTCTAATCCATTCTGTGAACGCTTGCGCTTGCTTCTCATGCGTTCGGCGGGATGAAAACGCGCGTCCTGGCGGTAAACTTCCTTGCTGGTCCAGTTCGGCGCCATCCAGCTTGTCCAGCCCAGTTGACCGAAGCTGCCGAGCCGCACCGGCTCTGCGGCTCCTGCAGGTATCGCCAGTTCGACGTCGTAGTCGAGCTGCTCGCCATTGTAGAAGAACACCAGGTCGGCCAGAGGTTCGCAAAGATCGCCGGTCGGCAGGAAGCGAATATATCGGGCAAGGTTTTCCGAGAAAATCCGAACCCTGATCTTGTCCTGGACGCTGAAGACGCAGCGGCCAAGCAACGCGTCCTCGCCGAGCACGTTGTATCCCCTGCCGAGAAGGGTCCATTCGGCAGTGTCGAACACCAGGCGTGAGCCGACGAACTCGTCGACCTCGGCCTTGACTCCGAATATTCCTCTGATCGCCGCAGCCAGACGCGAAGCCGATTTCGCTTGCGGTCCGAGCAGACCGGCGAAGCTCAGCTTGGCGCCGTCCGGCAAGCTGTCCAGATTATGGTAGGGGCCGGAGCCTACCCCGATCGCCGAGCCGATATAGGCAACGAAGCGGTCGGCATCCGGACGGTCGTGCTGCGCAATCGGCCGGGAGTCCGCCCAGGCCCGAAAGAACAGTTGTATGAAGCGGTGATTGAACAGGTCGAGAAAGCGGGGAAACGCCTCGTCTTCCGCGAGTGCATAGTGATAAGCCTCTTCGGTCGTCGCCAGCGGCAGGGGTCCTTGCGGTCCGAGCATGCCAAGGTGCCTGACGAAAATCTTCAGCGGCTTGTCTTCGTCCTGTTCCGCCCGCACCACATTAGAGGCCGGAAATTCCATGAAAGGATTCTGGCCGAAACGAGCGACCTCCTCGCGCGATGTTGCGCTGTCGCCGATCCGAGGTTTGTCCGCCGACGTCCTTTCAAGGTGTCGCAGCAACGCGAAAAAATCGAACCTCCAGGGTTCAGCTTTGAGATTTTGAACGAAACTCATGGCTGTCCCGAAATTTCGATCGTGATGGCCTGCGTCATAGCGGTTTGCGCGTTCCCATGCGTGCCGGCCAGCGCATGATCTCGCCGCGCTCGACCGAACGGATCACGGTCTGGGTGAAATGATTGAAGGCGGAATATTCGGCAAAGAATCGATCCAGTACGGCCCCGAGCAGGAAGATGCCCGAACCTTCAAACGCCTTCTCGTCGATCGTTACCGTAATCTCGATGCCACGCGCAGCCCCGACGCCGCTGCGTTGGCGGATACGACGCACGATCGGCCGGCTGTCGACGTTGCGCACGCCTCGGATTTGGCGTTCGGTCACGCCGTCGGACAATTCGCCGAACATCGACAGGATTTCCCGCAAGGCCTCTGCGTTGCGGCCGCCACCGCGCTCAACGAGGCCAAGGTGATTGGTGCATAGCATGTTGATCAGGCGCCAGGTGACGGTGCCCGTGTGGGCCATCTCGCCGCGGCCGCGCAGCTGGCTGACGACCGGTTCGCCCGGAGGGGTTGGGCCGACAACGCAACGCAATTCGAGCGCAACGTCATCAACCAGCCGGAAGTCGGCTCCCCCGGCGCCGACGGGCAGTTGTTCGGTGAGATGCCTGTTGGAGCACAGCGCCCGAACGCTCAATTCCGAGATCGCGTTTTCGTCATCGTTGCCACCGAGATCGCTCAACGAAACGAACATGTCGGTGCCGGTATAGTTCGAGGAGACGCCGTCACGCTTTTCCTCGACCGATCGGCGTCTGGGTTGCCGGCGTGCCGTGAAATACGGGCCTGACAAACCCTGTGCTCCATCCAGTGACGCGGAATAGAGCGGCTTGACGGGGATTTTGGATCGCCCGCCGGAATAGTGTGCGAACACTTCCAGCAAGCGGTGGGGTTCGAAATCCAGGTAATGGCTGCGGTCCGGCACGACGTGGTATTCGTACTGGTTGGATTTGAGTGCGATCCGGTCTGTCGTCTTCTCAAACAGATTGACAGCCGGTGCTGCGTACATCGCGAACATCGAAGGCTGTACGGCCGCTGCCAGCCGAATGTTGACTTCGTCGAAAGCAAACAGGATATCGACGGTCTTGGCCTTGAGCTGCGGAAAAATGTGGTTCAATCCGGTCAGCGCGCAGCCGAGGAATTTTCTCGGAAAAACGAAGAACTCGCGCAACAGGTCGAAGCCTTCGAAAACCCGCGGGTCGTTCGGAAACAGGGCTTCTTCGCGTTCAAGCCCGACCTGCTGAAGGCTGCTTGCCGGGAGAGGGCAAACGACGGGATCGCCGAACTCATCGAGAAAGCGGAGGTAGATCCCCTTGCAGTGGGCGAAGAGCTGCTCGTAGAGCGCAATCGAATCCGCATCAGAGCCGGCAAAATAGAACGGGAGCGAAGCCGTGCGGCAACTGGCGAACTGCATTTCCGGCTTCTTGAGGGCCTGAGAATCCGCGGGCTCCTCGTCGGCGCGCGCGGTCGTGCGCAGCGTCAGGGTCAGACGCATTCCAGCCAGAACGTCGGTCCCGACCCGCAAGCCGAGCGCGCCGAGTTGCGCAGGCGAGGAGAAGTATTCGGCATTGGAAAGTTCGAATGGCCAGACCGCAATGTCGCTGCTCAAGCGATAGCGGCAGGCGATCTGCCGATCGCGTTCGCGAAACGAGGCGTCGAGATAGGCGTTGCGCGGGACGGTAAGGCCTTCATGCAGCGACTTGTCGCCAAATGTCGGAACGACCTGAACGATCATCGCCGACGGCGTGGGGGCAAGGAAGTGCGGCACCAACTGCTCGAGCAGGTTGCCGGTGAACTCAGGGAATTCGTGCTTGAGCTTGAGTTGCACGCGCGCTGCGAGGAATGCCGTGCCCTCAAGCAGCCCGCCGACCATCGGATCAATGCGATCCTCAAGAATGCCGCCAAGCCGCTCCGCTATTCCGGGATACTCTTCGGCAAACTCTCGCGCTTGCTCGTTCAGCAACTGGAGTTCCCGATTATACAGGTCGAGAAATTCGCGGTTCATGCGCGGCTACAATCGGTTAACGACAATTTTTCCGCTTTCGACAATATCGGCAACGAATTCTACGGGAACCTGTAGCGGATAGCATGTCAAATCGGCACGAACCACAAACCTTATCCTGAGTTCTGCCGAATTTACCGTCAAATCCCGCTCGACTTGCAGCGAAGCGAACGCCAGCCGAGGCTCGAAATTAACCACGGCGGCTCGAATTTCGTCGGGTATTCTTTTGATCGCCATCGAATTGATCGTCAGCGTTGAAATGTCGGGAAGGCCGAAATTCAGTACCGATTTTCGAGCGTAGGAAGTGTCCGTCATTTCGACGGTTGACTCCATGGCGACGGTATTGAGCAGCGCGTCCAGATCTCGCGCGACCTCGCGGCGAAGTACCTGTTCAGTGATGACCTGTCGCGGCCGCAAGCGGCGGCCGGCGATCACGCGGTCTCCGTCACTGGTCCGCAGGTCGATCTTGCGCGTCGCGTCTTTAGCCTCGTGCGCCGCACGAAACGCGTGCATCAGCGGCGGGCTGACGTGAGTCTTGCGGGTTATGTCGGCCATCGGCACATCCTTAACTGCTATCTTGTCGCTAGTGCCCCGGCGTCGGGACGGCCTGCCTGTCGTTCGATCGCAACTTTGAGCGTCGCCGGCACCTGAAAAATCACTATTAGTTGTCGTGGCGAAAGCCAAGGTTCAATCGCCGCCCTGGGGTAATCTGCCGCTTTGGCGCTACCCCACGTCGCGCGGTCGTCGAAGATCGGCGGCGGGCCGGCGGGGTTTTGGAGCGAGCCCTTGTTTTCCGCGCTGGGACCAAAATACGGCTGCGTTCGACAAAGCCAGGGTTCTGAAAAACCGCGGATTCCGCATCCCTCGATCGTAGGACATTAACCATCAATGTCAGTGGTACGAACCTAAACTAAGCGGCTGGAGATGGCTGCCCGATTTAAACTTGAAAATGTCTGGTAGGCTCGCGGTTGTCGGTCGCGGCGACCGGACAGATCGTCTCGAACATTTGGGAAATCGATCATGAAAATCATTAAAGCACTAGCGATACTTTTTTCTTTAACTCTCGCTGGCGTGACCTTGGCGCACGCCGAAGACAAGTGTGAATTGACCGAACACGGTGTTTCGCACGAAATCAAGGGCAAGAAATACGTCTGCGACAAGTGCGTCGTTTTGGCTTGCGACACGAGCGGATCAAAGATCGGCCAGTGTACGAAAACGACCAAGTATACGAATTGCGTCGAGCCCGCGGCAGACAAGAAAAAGTAACGCCGGTCGGCAAGCCACATCGTCGGCAAAATGCCGATCAGGTGGCTGGGACCGGGCCTTTTTTCGGGCCGGTTCCTCAAGCCCGGCAACCAGCCGGCGGGGCAGGACTTTGGCGGCCATGAACCTGTACGCCAGACCCGGCAACTAACAATCATGGATGGGAATTCGTGGAGCGTCGAGGTGTTTGATGCTGTGAGCCGCGAACCAGCCAGAACGTTTGCCGTCACCAAATCGGGCTCCAGGCAGGTGCAAATTACGGCCCGACGGCGAAGGCAAGCCGACCGATACCACCCTGGTCCGTTCCCCGTCGTTATCTATCCTTCGAACCGGCGGGGTTCGGCTTCCACAATCTCTGGCAATTGCGACAAGTAATCGGAAAACCCATGAAGAACGGCCTCGCTTTCGCATCGAAACATCGTCCGCTTCACGACAATTGTGAACGAAAACATGCGCGCGTTCCGGGCAAGCGATCGGTTCCGATCTTTGGTCAAATTGCCCGTAAACCTGCTTTCAGATAATAATGCGCCGGGAGATATCCATGTTGCGGTCCCTGTTTTTCCTGTCACTCGGGTTCTTGTCCCTGATTTTTGCCGATCCCGCTCGGGCTGAAAAGCGCGTCGCGCTAGTCATCGGCATCTCCAACTATCACCAGGTTCCCCGGCTCGCCAATCCGGTCCGCGACGCCGAAGCGATAGCAGGGCTTTTCAAAAAGGCCGGCTTCGACGTCGTCGACGAAAAGCGGGATCTTGGGATCGCCGACATGCGCCGTGTTGTTCGCGAATTTTCAGAGAAGTCGCGAGATGCGGATATCGCCGTGGTTTACTACGCGGGCCACGGCATCGAAGTCGACGGGACGAACTACCTCGTCCCCTCGGACGCAAAGCTCGTGAGCGATTTCGACGTCGAGGATGAAACGGTGTCGCTTGATCGCCTGCTCAGGGCGCTCGACCCCGTCAAGCGTCTCAGGCTGGTGATCCTGGATGCCTGCCGCGAGAACCCCTTCTCCAACAGCATGAAGAAAAACGTCGCCAGCCGTTCGATCGGCCGGGGGCTTGCCCGGATCGAACCGGGGATGTCCAACACGCTCGTCGCATTCGCTACGAAAGCGGGGGCGGTTGCGGACGACGGGACCGGCGAGAACAGCCAATACGCAACAGCGCTCGTCAAATATATTGCAGAACCCGGAGTGGATCTGCGGGTGGCTTTTGGCCGGGTTCGCGATGAAGTCCTGAAGAGGACTCTCAATCGGCAGGAGCCGTTTGTGTATGGATCGCTTGGCGGCGACAACCTCGCGCTGGTTCCGGCGCCCGCCAAGCCGGTCGAGGCCGATGCCGACGCAAGGGTCGATTACGAATTCGCGGCGCAGCTCGGGACCAAGGAAGTATGGGACTCGTTCCTGGTGCGTCACCCCGGGGGTTTCTATGCAAACCTCGCGCGCGCGCAGATGAGTAGATTGGTCAGCGCCGAGCAATCCCAAGCGATGGCCGACAATGCGCGACGTGACGCCGAGGACCAGGCTGCGCAGAAAGCCGAGAAGCTGCAGAAGCGCGTCGACGAACCGGCGAAGAGCCAGGCGGCCGCGGCCCAGCAGCAGCTCCTTGAACAATCGAAAAAGGAATTGGAAGAAGCCAGGAAGCAGGCAGAACTCGCCCAGCAGCGCGCCGAATCTGCCCGGCAAGAGGTCGAGCAGGCCAAACGCCAGGCGGTCGAGGACGCGCAGCGCCAGATCGAGGAAGCCAAAGGCGCGGCTACCGAGAAGGTCGCGGCGTTGTCATCCGGCCAGGATCGGTCCCCCATACCGTCATCGTCTCCGCAGATCGGTCCGGCGGACCTTTCGCGACTGCTGCAAGCTCATTTGAAGCGTGTCGGCTGCAATTCCGGGAAAGTGGACGGCGATTGGGACGAAAGCTCCGAGCGCGCGCTTGATCTCTTCAACAAGAACGCCAAGACGACATTCAACACCAAAGTAGCAAGTCTCGATGCACTGGACGCCGTCCGCAACGAACTCGATCGCGTGTGCCCGATGAGCTGTCCGACGGGCGCACGCGCAGACGGCGATCGCTGTATTCAGGCGGGTTGCGAGAGCGGCTACTTCCTGAATTCCGACGGCTCGTGCGAGAAGCGACGTGAACGCGATCGTGAACGCGCGCACGACCTTGATCGTGAGCATGTCCGTGAACGTGATCGGGATCGCGAACCGGTTCGGCGGCGTGAACGAACGGTGATGGGATCACATGCGCCTGCACGCGTCTATATAGCTACTCCGCGTGCGCGGGTGGGAATCGCTCCGGGAACGAGCAGCTGTGTGCTCGATGGTTCCGGGCACCGGGAGACCGGCGGCCTTCGCTGCAAGGATTTCTAAACCGCCGGCAGTTGTGTCTCTAACTCCTGCCCCGCCGTGTCGTGTGTTTGCTCGACGGCGACGGTCGATGCCGCAAACCGGATGAGACCTCGCCACGACAACTCCAGCACGACCTCGTGATGCTTGAGGCCCTTGCCGCCTTTGACCGGTCCAAGGTCTCGAATGAAGCAGAAGCGTCCATTGCTCATTCGGGCTAATCTACAATGCGTGAAGCGACTCATGAGGCGAGCATGCATCACGCATCGATCGCGTCAATTCTTGACAGCGGCGCGATCTGCCTGTTCGGCTTTGACGAGAATCAATCCCGCCGCAGGGCGATAGGCCGCGGCACCGGCTTGAGTTGCTCCATGATCTCCTTGGACTTCTTGCGTCCGTCGTCCTTTTCGGCCGACGTCATGGTCTTCTCGAGCCGGTCAAGGCGCGAGACGGCAACGTCTCCGCCGCCCAGTTGGCGGGCGACATCGTAGTGTGCCCAGGCGCCAACGATATCGCGTTCGATACCACGCCCACTCTGCATGATAAGACCGAGATTCCCATGGCACGGCATGATTTTGTACGCCGCACATTCCTGCAACATCTTTGCCCCCCGTGCTTCGTCCTTCCAGCTTTCCCGGCCGGCGATGGCGTAGTGACCGCCAAGCTGGCTCACCGCCGTGATCGAATGTTTGGCGGCAACCTTTTCCATAGAGTCTGACGCCTTCGGTCGGGTCGTCGACGAATTTCTTTTCGTAGGCGTACAGAATCCAATGGCCCAATATCTCTTCAGCTTCGGTGAGGCCGAGTTCTGCCGCGCGGCGCAGGGCGCCTTCCGCCAGTGACGAATTTTTCTCCATGCCGATACCTTTGTCGGCGAGGCGTGCATATTGCAGAAGCGCAAGCGGTTCATCTGCCTCTGCGGCCTTTTTGATCCAGGGAACGGCCTTGGCGGGATCGAGGCTGCCGCTTTCGCCATTCAAATAGCCGTTGCCGGTGGCCAGCCACGCCACGCGATCGTTGGCGATGACGGCTTCGATCAGCGACTTTCCTTCCGCCGCGGTACCGCCGAGGCCCTTGATGCCGGTCGTGAGCAGCAAGCCGAGCAAAACCGGCGCTTGCGGCTGACCCTTCTGCAAGGCGGCGCGGTAGGATTTTTCCGCGAGAACGGCGTTTTCCGAATTGGCTTTGATCAGATAGGACAGACCGATCAGCAGGTCCGGCGTGCCCTCGGGCAAATCGACATCCTTCAGGATCGTCCGCATCCGTTCATCGTCTTCGGCTGCGCGGGCGACAAGCGCGGCCTTTATCGTTTCGCGAAGCTGATAGGGCAAGTTTGCCAATGGACGGTCATCGACGGTGAGATACCGGGTGGCGGGATGAGCTGCGCCCGTTACCAGATTGGTAAAAGGGATCGGCAAGTTGTGGAGGCCCGGCGTATCGACCTGCCTGATCGGCAAGATTGCCCAAGCCGGCAGCTTCAGGAGACCAGCAACAGCCTTGCTGCTGTCGTTTGCCGCAGGGGAGGGTGAGGCGGCGCCCGGGTTAGGCGTTGCGGGAGGTGACGACGGCGTAGCGTCAGCGGCCCGCTTCGCCGGAGGCTGCGCGGATGGCGTGACGGACGTCTGCGGCGCAGCGGGAGAGGGGGCAGGGGCCGCCGGCGGTGGAGTTGCCGCCGGATTCGGATTAGCGGCAGGCGCTGCCGCCTGTTGTGGCTTGGTTGCCGTGCTGTGGCTCGAAAACGGATGCAGCAGGACTTGAGGTTCAAGGAAAGCGATCGTCAAGGCGCCGAGAACGGCGAAGTCGATCATCGCGCGGAACGCGACTTCGCTACGATAGAGTTGCAGGAAAAAGCGGAACGGGGGCGGGCGACGAATGTCGCCCATGTTGCCGATTCCACGGCCAGCAGCCTTGTCCATGGATCATGCCGCCGGGTTCGCGCTCGATTCGGCTGCTGCTCCTTCGGGTACGAATGGGTCGCCGTTCTTCTGTACAGGCACCACCTTCACATTTTCGCCGTCACGCTCGAAGCGGACATATTCGGCGCCCACGGTTTTGGCGTCGATCAGCCCGTCGGCCATCTGGTTCTCGATCGCGCGGGCGATGTCGCGGACGCCGCCCTTCTGGTCGCGCGAAAGGGCTTCGATCGAATCGAGCAGGATCTGCACGTCGATGCCGCCATCGACGATCTCCATCCCGTATTGCCGGGTAGCTCCCTGCATCTCGAGCGCCACGACGCGCGCAATGTCGAGGCCGGCAAGCGGCCTGAAGGCAAACACGGCGTCGATGCGCGACAACACTTCCGGTGCGAAGTTGGCCTCGGCCAGCGACTGCTTCACCATCTTGTTCATCTCGTCGACAGTGCCTTTGTGGTTAGTCACGATTTCGCCGATTCGGCGAGCCGCCGCGTTGGTCGTCATGATGAAGATGGTTTCGTTGGTGCGGATCTTGTTGCCGTCGCTGGTCTCGGTGATGAAACCATCGTTCCAGGCGACCAGGAAGCGCTTGAGTACGTCAGGATGCGCCTTTTCGACCTCGTCGAGCAGCACGATCGAATTGGGCAGGTCGCGCAAGGCGCCGGTCAAGGCGCCGTAGTTGCCCGAACCGACATAGCCCTTCGGCGAGCCGAACAGCGACTGGGCCGCATGCGGCTGCGCGAAGTTCGTCATGTCGAAGAAATGGAGATGGTTCTTGCTGCCGTAGATCTCCTCCGACAATGCTTTCGCCAGATGGGTTTTGCCCACGCCGGGCGCGCCGGCGAAGACAAAGACGGCGACCGGCTTGTCCTGGCGCTTGGCGGCGATGCGCCGGCGCAACTGCTGGCTGATCTGGTCGATCACCTCGTTCTGCCCGATCACCTTCGACTTCAGCGCTTCGGCCAATTGCTCGGAATTGATCGCGACCAGCTTTCCAGACTGCTTGGCGTAGGCGTCTTCGACCTTCTGCTTGTTCGTGAGCTTGTCGAGAATATCCATGATGAACCTCGGAAAATATTTGCCAGAGTACAGGAACGTCGCGATTGCGATCACTGCCGCCGCCGCAACGAGAAAAAGCGCCAGTTGTGGAGAGGCCTTTGCGATCCCGATCGTGACCAGGATCATAAACAAACGCCCAAGCCAAGGGCCGCCGTCCGCCCCCATCATGGCGAAGCGATCTCGATTGTCTCTCCTTCACGCATGGTCTTCAGCTTGAAAACATTTCCGCCGGCATAGACGGCAACGGTGATGCCGGGGGAGGATCCGTCTTTGGTACCGAAAACGCGGATCGGAGTTCCCGGTACGTACGGCACCGCGAGATGCGTTTGCTTTTTCAGGAGCGGCACCGTCTGACTGAAGCCGGCGCCGGAGATCGTGACGATGTCGCCATCCTCGGCGCCGCTGTCCGACAGCGCCAGCCAGGCGAGCCGGGCGCCACCGCCTTGCACGGCTTTTGCGACATTGCCTTTATCGGCATCGCTCATCATGAGACTCTGCATGGCAGATGCCTGGTCCGCCGCACTGACCGGCTGCAACAGTGAAAAGCCCTGTTGTTGCGCCGGGGCCGTTGCGGTGACGGGCGCAGGTGCCGGTTCCGGAGCCGGCGAAAACACCCCGGTCTGGTAACCGACGCCGGCCAGCAATGCGACGCCAACCAGCGCGCTCAAAATCCATCCCGGCCTGCGGGACCCCTGCGGTTCCGGCTGAAGCTCAGGTTCGGGCTGAGGCGCCGCCATTGGCCCAGCCGTGAACCCTTCGCGCTCCTCACCGGCCGACCATTGCTCCGACATGCTCAATTTTTCCTCTGGTAGGGTCTACCGTTTTCCAAGCAATTCCAGATAGATCGCTGCGAGAGTCGGCGGCCATCGTAGTGCACGCGTCATTCTGCCACGAGTCCTTGGCATGCGGCGGAAAACCGCAGTTCGATGGCTGGCTGAAGGCTGGGTGCGAGACCGAGCTGCAATGGAACTGAAGAAATACACGGGTATGACGCGATCAAAAATAAAATCTCGCAGACGATATTCGCCGCGCGATAGCTAAGTCAACGGAAACGCCGCGCAGCCTTCGGCGTCGATCGATATTCCCACTTCCGTGCCCGGCAGGAAATTGATCATCGCCTGATCGCCGGTTGAGCGCACCAGCAATAGATTATCGCCACACGCCCGACAGGCGATCTGAAGATCGACATGCCCGCCGTGATAGGTTTGCGCCACGATCTGGCCGGTCATGGCGCCGCCTTCGCCGACCGCGCCGATACGCAGACGCTCCGGCCGCACAAACAGATCAACCGGAGCGGCGGGACGTGCGCCGGTGAGATGTTCTGATGGCGCCTTGATGTGTACGCCGCCCAACGCGATCACGGCCTCCCGCGCCGCGACGCTGACGAGTTCTCCGCGCAGGCAGTTGGTGTCGCCGACAAAGGACGCCACGAAGCGGTCGGTCGGACGGCGATAGATGTCGAACGGCGCGCCGAGTTGGCGAATTCTTCCATCCGACATCACCGCCATCCGGTCCGACATGCTCAGCGCTTCGCTCTGGTCGTGGGTTACAAAAATCGTGGTCAGGCCGAGCTTGCGCTGAATTTCGCGAAGCTCGATCTGCATCGACGCGCGCAGATTCTTGTCGAGCGCCGAAAAGGGCTCATCGAGCAGCAATACCGTCGGATTGATGACGAGCGCGCGCGCGAGCGCCACGCGTTGCTGCTGGCCTCCCGACAGTTGTCGTGGCTTGCGATCATCCAGTCCGGTCAGTTTGACGAGCGCCAAGGCTTCCGTCACGCGCTTGCGGATTTCCGGCCGTGCGACATGGCGCGTCTTCAGGCCATAAGCGATATTTTCCGCCACGCTCATGTGCGGAAACAGCGCGTAGTTCTGAAACATCATGCCGATTTCGCGCTTGTACGTCGGTACGCCGTTGACGCATTTGCCGTCAATCGCAACCGAGCCGCTGTCGGGTCCGAGGAAGCCCGCGGCGAGCTTCAAGAGCGTGGTCTTGCCGCAGCCGGACGGCCCGAGCAGGGTCATGAACTCGCCGCGGGAAATCGCAAGCGACACGTTGTCGAGCGCCCTCACGTCACCGAAGCTTTTGGTGACGCCGTCGAACGTCACTGCAGCATCATTTGCCATTGTCGAGGTCATGGTGGCTTCTTCAATGGCTCTGTTCGATGTTGAGTACCTTGCCGAGACCGAGAAAGCGGTTGGCAAAGGCGATCAGTGCGGCGGTGCCGACGATATACATCACCGACAGCGCCGCCATCGAGGGGTCGGCGAATTCGCGGACGTAGTTGTACATCGCGACCGGCAAAGTCTGCGTCCGCTGCGATGTCACAAACAGCGAGGCCGTGAATTCGTTGAACGAGAGGATCGCGGCGAACAGCCAGCCACTGACGAGGCCGGGCATCAGTAGCGGTACCGTGACCGTCATCAGCACGCGGAGCGGCGTGGCGCCGAGGCTCGCGGCGGCCAGCTCGAAACGGGGGTCAAGATTGCGCAGCGACACGTAAACGCTGCGCAGCACGAACGGCAGCACCAGAATGACGTGACAGGCGACGACGACCGCAAAGCCGCGGCTCCAGCCGATGCCGGCGGCGACGATCAGAAAGCCGAGGCCGACGGTGAAATGCGGGATCACGAGCGGCGACACCAATATGCCTTCGATGATGCGCTTGAACCTGAATTGATAACGATCGATGACAAACGCGAACATCGCTCCGACGACAAGTGCGATCGATGAACTCCAGGCGGTGACGATCAAACCGTTCTGGAAGCCCGCCCGGAAATCAGGATAAGCGAGCGCGCGTTCGAACCATCGCCATGACCACGCCTGCGGTGGAAACGAGAGAATGGCCTTGTCGTTGAACGCCGCGATCGTGACGACCGCCGCGGGCAGGATCAAAAAGCCCAGGATCAGGATGACGACAACCCAGCCTGCGTAACCGAGCAGACGCTGATAGGCCGATCGCGGCGTCATCTTAATACGCCCCGATGTTCTTGAACGGGCGCGACGCCAAGCCCAGGATCGACAGCACCGCAATCGTCAGCGCCAGTCCCGCGACGCAGAGCGCAGCAGCGAACGGAAAGTTGAAACTCGACAGGCCGAGCTGATAGACGAGGTTCGAAACCATATTGACGCGGCCGCCGCCGATCATTTGCGGCGTGGCGAAGGCCGAAAACGTCCACGCAAACGCCGTGGTGACGCCGGCGATGACGCCGGGCATCGACAACGGCAGCGTCACCGTCAGAAAGGTGCGGATCGGGCCGGCACCGAGACTTTCTGCGGCGCGCTGATAGTCGCGGTCGATATGTGAAAGCCCCGCGGCGAGCATGACCACCATCACCGGCAATGTCACGTGCACGAGCGCGGCCACGACGCCAAACGTCGTAAACATGAACTGCACCGGCTGTTCGATCAACCCGAGCCCGCGCAAGGCCGAATTAATGAAGCCGTTATTGCCGAGCACGATGATCCAGGAATAGGTGCGCACGACCTCGCCGAGAAACAGCGGCGTGACGATAATGACGAGCAGTGCCGATTTGATCCATGGCCGTTCGATTTGCACCAGCGCGTAGGCGAGGGGATAGCCGACCAGAAGCGTAACGATGGCCGTTAACGCGCAAATCAAAACCGTGTCCAGGAACACGCGGGCGTAAAGCGGCTTCAGCAGATCCAGGAAATTCAGGAGCGTAAAGCCGCCGGGATCGAGCGAGCCGGGAATATAGGCGCGGAGACTATATTGCAGCACCGCCGCCATGGCCGCGACGAAGCCGAGCGCGCAAAGCGCGGCCGGCGCCGTGAAGATGCGTAAAAAAGGCCGTTGGTTCATGACGGTTTTGGGATGATCCCCGTCAGTTCATGATGTTTTCTGCAAACCATTTGCGCCATTCGGCAGTCTTCTCCGACCGCAATTTGGCGTCGATATTGATCTGCTGCTTCCACTGTTCCGCCGTGGTGAAGACGCCGGGCAGCTTCGCGATCTCGGGATCGAGCTTGGCGTTGAGGACGGCGGGGCTGCCCTTTTTCAGCTTGGCGATCTCCGCCTGGATTTCCGGATCGTACAGCGTGTTGATGAACTTGTAGGCGAGGTCGGCTTTCTTCGATCCCTTCATGATGGCCACCGTGTCGATCCCGAGCACGGCGCCTTCTTTCGGGATCGCAAGCGTGATCGGTATGCCTTGCCCGATCATGTAGTAGGCGTTCATCGAAAGCACGATCTGCAACGGCGTCTCACCACTGGCAAGCAACTGCTGGCTGTTGGCGTCATTGGTATAGAATGCCTTGAAGTTCGGCTTCAGCGCTTTCAGTTTGTCCTCGCCTTTCTCCCAATGCGCGGCGTCCGCGCCGGACAGCATGGCGGCAACAACAATGATGTGGCTCGGATCGAAGTCCGGCGCTGCAAGCTTGCCCTTGAGTTCCGGCTTCCAGAGATCGTTCCAACTCTCGAACTTGACGTCCTTCAACAGGTCGGCGCGATATCCGATGGTGTAGACGTAGGCCCAGGCGCCGAGGTGATAGGAGCTGATGCGGGCTTCCTCGGCCAGGTTCTTGGCGTTCGGAATTTTGGCGGTGTCGAGCGTCTCGAACAGGCCGTCATTGGCATAGAGCCAGCCGACATGCGACGTCGTGAAAGTGATGTCGCTCTCCGGATTGCCCTTGGCGAGTTTCTCCTTGTTGAGCCGGTCGATGGTGCCGCCGGTGACGAACTCGACCGGGACGCCGGTCTCGGCGGTGAACTTCTTGGCCACGGTTTCGGCGATCAGGTCCCGCCAGCTGCCGCCCCAGATACTGACGACGAGTTTGTCCTGCGCGTATGCGGGAGCGGTGAGAAGCAAAGCAATCAAGGTCAGCCAGAAGCGGCGCATGTCAAATTCCTCTCGCGACGCGCTTTCGGCGTCGTCAGGTATTCCCGGCGGTGGCAATTGTGCATCATTGCGCGGTGGCCGACAACGGGTTGCGCGGTCTTGTTGTCGACAAGCAAGATCGCTGCCGCTAAGTTTGCTGCAAGGGCGACTGGTTCAGCCCGTCGAGCGGGTGGGAGGCATGGTTTGAGCGGAGTGCTTGCAACGCAGAGTGATGCGCATCGGCCGTCGGATGTGCTGAACACGCTGAAGCGGCTCGGCTTCGCGGCAGTCGTTTCAGTGCCGGACGGCTGGCTCGGCAAAATACTGGTCCGAATCGAGCATGACCCAGCGATGCGGCTGGTGCGTGCAACCCACGAAGAGGAGGCGCTCGCGATCGCCTGCGGGCTGCGGCTCGGCGGCATACGCACGGCGTTGCTGGTTCAGAATGCCGGCGTGCTCAGCATGGGCGCCGGCATGGTCTCGCTGGCGCAACGTTATCAGTTTCCGCTTCTGATGCTGGTGTCCTATCGCGGCACGCCGGACGATCCGGTGTTCTATCACGTGCCCAAGGGCCGGGTGACTGAGCCGGTGTTTCGCGGCGTGGGCTTAAGCTACGCCTGTGTCGACCGCCATCGTCCGATCGGCCCGCAGATCGAGCATGCCGCCACCTTCGCGGAAGAGGCTTCCTGTCCATTTGCGCTGCTGTTGTCGCGAGAAGATATCCAATGGTGAACGTTGCAACCGCGCGCCCGACCCGGGCCGATTATTACAAGGTGCTGGCGGAGAACCTGCCGCCGCAGGCGCTGGTCGTGACTTCGCTCGGTAACGCCTCCTATCTCTGGGCCAAAGTGCATGATGCGCCGGAGAATTTCTATTTCGAAGACGCCATGGGCCTGGCGCTGCCGCTCGCGCTTGGACTCTCGATAGCCCAGCCCAAGCGGCCGGTGATCGTGGTTGAGGGTGACGGTGGCTTGTTGATGCATATGGGCGCGCTGGTCACGGTCGGCGCCGTCAATCCTGCCAATCTCACAGTGCTCGTTGTTCAAAACGGCGTCCATGCCGCGTCCGGCGGTCAGGCATTGACCAATGCCTCGCTCGATCTGGCGCAACTCGCGCGCGCCGCCGGTATTGCGTCGACCGAGAACATCGACACGCCCGAGGGGCTTGCCGACAAATTGCGCGGCAGGGCCGCGCGCAACGGCGCCGAATGTTTGGTGCTGGCGACCGAGCCCGACCTCGATGTCGTCCGGCCGCCGGTCGCCTTCGATCCTTTGCTGAGCAAGCATCGCTTGCAGGGTGCGATCGGCGCGCCCCGTTATGTTCACGCCGTGTTTGGCGGCGGCAAGCTCGAGGGCGCCTAGCCTACCCCGTATTTGTCGAACAGGTCGGGCGCGAATTTCAGTCCGAGCCCAGGTCCGGCCGGCACCGCGATTTCGCCATTGACCGGCATCGGAGGATTGTCGAACAGGCGCCAGGTCCACGGCATATATTCGACCACCAGCCCGTTCGGGATGGCGGCGATCAGATGGACATGGATTTCCGGCAACAGGTGACTGGCCACCGGCTTGTTGAAGGCTTCTGCCATGCCGGCG
Source organism: uncultured Alphaproteobacteria bacterium (assembly GCA_963824305.1). GTDB lineage: Bacteria > Pseudomonadota > Alphaproteobacteria > Rhizobiales > Xanthobacteraceae > Bradyrhizobium. The sequence continues at coordinate 72,158 of CAWGOW010000005.1, read as the reverse complement.
ACCTTCATCCATGGCGTCACGCCGCCAACCCGCAGCAAATCGATCATGGTGATATCGCTGGCGTGGTGTGACAGAGCCTGCCGGTGCGGCTCGACGCCCCAGAGATATTCGCCGGCACAAACCGGCGTCGTCAGCGCATCGGCGATTTTCGCGTGTCCCTGATGGTCATCGCACGTCGTCGGATCCTCCAGCCATCCGAGCCTGAGATCCTCGATATGGTGGCCGATCGAGATCACTTCGGCCACGCTCCAGCGCTGATTGATATCCACCATCAAATTGACGGCCGGTCCCACAGCTTCGCGGACGAGGCGAATGCGCTCGATTTCCTGCGCCGGCGTCAATCCCTCCACGGCCATCTGGGTCTTGATTTGCCGGTAACCCTTCTCGACCAGCGCCGATGCCGCGCGTTGCAATTTGTCGGTTGGCGTGGTGCGCGTCAGCGCGCCGCTGGCATAGGCCGGGACCTTGTCGCGCGAGCCGCCCAATAACTGCGCCAGTGGAACGTTGAACGCCTTGCCGCGGATGTCCCACAACGCGGTATCGATCGCCGAAATTGCCAGCATCGCGATGCCGGAGCCGCATGAAGCCGATGCGGCGCGCAGCTTGGCGTTCACCTGCTCGACCCGCAGGGGATCGTCGCCCTTGATCAACTCGCCAAAGTCCTCGAGCGCGGCGCGGAGCGAGCGCACCAGTTTGCCGCCGAAACCGGTGACGCCGATGCCCTCTATGCCTTGATCGGTCTGAATCTGGACCGTGAAGAATTCGCGCAGCATTCCGATCATGTAGGGCGCGCCGACCAACGGTTCTTCCTCAGGCAGGCGGACGAAATTGACTTTGACGTGTTGAATTTTCATCGTGTCCTCATGCAACGGTCAGCTTGTTGAGAATGGCTGGATCAGGATCGATGCCGAGGCCCGGTCCTTGCGGAACCGCGAGCTAGCCATCGACCGGCTCGTACCAGTCTCCGAATGGACTTTCGGTCAGGTCACAATACAACCGCTCGAGCATCGGCACGGGCGCGAGCGCCGCAACCACGTGCGCGGTCGCGATCAGACCGGGACCGAAATAGGCGGAGTGCGGTGCGACTGCGACGTTTGCCGCGTTGGCAGCAGCGATGATGTCTCGCGCGATGGAGATGCCGCCGATCTTGGCGACACTCGGCTGGACATAGTCGACGGCGCGGCTATCGATCAGCCGCGCAAAATCAGCTGGTGTGAGAACGTTTTCACCGATCGCGACCGGAACCCCGGTGGCGCTGACCTGTCGCGCCGCTTCGAAATCTTCCAGCGGCCAAACCGGCTCCTCAATCCATTTCAGATCAAGTTCGCGCAGCGGCGCGGCCGCCGACAAGGCTTCCCCAAGCGTCCAGGGCGCATTGACGTCCACCATCAGCGAGCCGCCGTTGTGCCGCCGCAGCAATTGCGCCGCGGCGGTGATCTCGGCGCGTCCGGTCTCATGAATCTTGAGTTCGCCATAGCCGCGCTCGAGCGCCTGCTCGCAGGTGCGGACGACGACGTCGGTTTCGCCGTATTTCAGCAGGCTGGCATAGGCCGGAAGCTTCGCACGCGGCGCACCGCCGAGCAGCTTGTAGATCGGCAGGTTCTCCGATTTTCCGAGAATGTCCCAGAGCGCGATATCCAGACCCGACAGCGCATACATCACCGGGCCGGCGCGGCCAACGCCGTGCACGTGGTAGATCAGCTTTTTCATCAGCGCGGGAATGTCGAGTGGGTCTGCACCAATGCAGACCGGCGCGATCAGATTTTCCAGCAGCGATTTGACGGCCGGCCAGATCCGATGCGGAAAGGCTTCTCCCCATCCGGTGATTCCGCTGTCGGTTTCGATCTTGACCAGCACCGTTTCGAACGCTTGACGGCGTTCGCCGGCAAATTTTGGCGTGGAACCGCCAGGTTTAAGCTGCTGGCGATAGACGACCGCAGATACTTGCGCGATTTTCATGATATTATGAACCCGACCTCACGCATCGCTCCCGCCAATCTCGCTGCGCTTGTTATTGTTCATGCGCTTGACGCTGCTTATCATGGGGCAACATGCCGGCATAATGGCTGCCGCAACGATAAGAGCCGTGACCGAATTGGGAGGTCAAGATGCCCGGAAGCAAGGGTGACCGGCGTTTGAGTAGACGGAGTGCCGTCGCCGCCATGGCCGGTGGCTTTATCGCAGCGCCCGCGATCGTTTCCGCGCAAACGCCGCTCACGGTCAGTTTCGTGCAGCAACGCGGCCTGCTCTATCTCCCCGTCGATATGATGGTCACCGGCGGTGTGCTTCAGCAGGAAGCGACCAAGCTGGGGCTCGGCAAGGTCGAGGCCACCGCCAGAACGTTGAGCGGTCCCTCAGCGATCACCGATGCGTTGCTGTCGGGGTCGGCCAACTATGGCGCAGCAGCGCTGCCGTCATTGTTGACGCTCTGGGACAAGACCCACGGTACGCCGAATGAGGTCCGGGCCGTCGGAACCATGTCGAACGGCGCCATGGTTCTCTACACCATCAATCCCAACGTCAAGACGATTGCCGATTTCACCGACAAGGACCGCATCGCGGTGCCGTCGGTGCGGATATCCTTCAATGCCATGATGCTGGAGATGGCGGCGGAAAAATTATGGAATGATCCGCATCGTCTCGACCGCCTGACGGTCGGCCTCGGCCATGCGGACGCGGTCGCAGCGCTGTCGGCAGGTTACGGCTCGGCAACCGTGACCGCGCATATTGCGGTACAGCCGTTCACGGACCGCGGTCTCAAACTGCCGGGCGCGCATGTCGTGGCCGATAGCCGCGAGGTGTTCGGCGGGCCTTTGACGCAGGTCACCTTGCTGGCGGCCAAACAGACCAGGGACAAGGACCCGACCTTGTTCAAGGCCGTCGGCAATGCGCTGGAAGCCTCGATCAAAATGTGCAACGCGGACAAGCCGGCCGCCGCAGCGCTCTGGAAGAAAGCCCAGAACGCGTCAGAAAGCGTCGACGAGTTGCTGGCCCTGCTCGACGATCCCGGTTTCGAGTTCACCTCACAGCCGCATCGCATCGCCTACTTTGCAGCGTTTCTCCAGCGCGTCGGCAACATGAAGTCTAAAGTCGGCGACTGGAAGGAATTGTTCTGGGAAACCGCCTATGACCAGCAGGGCGATTGAGCTACACAGCCGCCGAAGGCACTGAACGCCACTCGACGCGTTGACGTGAACAATCCCGGAGGAACAAACCCATGGCCATGACCGATCGCAGGACCTTGATCCAGGCAGCAGCGGCGCTTCCGTTGGCGACGGCTGCGACGAGCGCATTTGCGCAGGCTCCCGGCGGAACTGCGACGGCTCCGGCCAGGCCTGCACCAAAGGATGTGACGCGAGAGCTCGCGCATTACATCGTCACGGCCACCTACGACGATCTTCCCGCCAATGTCCGCAAAGAAGGTGTACGGACGCTTCTGAACTGGGTCGGCGTCGCCATCGGCGGGTCGCACCATCAGACCGTCGATATCGCGGTGGCCGCGCTCGCGCCGTTCTCCGGGCCTGCGCAAGCTTCGCTGTTCGGCCGGCGTGAACGGTTCGACATCATGAACGCTGCCTTCCTCAACGGCGTGTCGAGCCACATTTTCGACTATGACGACACGCACCTGAAAACGATCATTCACCCCGCGGGCCCGGTCGCGTCCGCGATCATCGCATTGTCGGAAATGCAGCCGGTATCGGGCAAGGAATTCCTCAACGCGCTTGTGATCGGTGTCGAAACCGAGTGCCGGATCGGCAACGCTGTCTATCCGAACCACTATGACGTCGGCTGGCACATCACCGGCACGGCCGGTGTGTTTGGTTCTGCGGCCGCCGTCGGCAAGCTCCTCAAGCTCAACGAACAGCAGATGGTCTGGGCGCTCGGGCTGGCCGCCTCGCAGCCCGTCGGCTTGCGTGAATCCTTCGGCTCGATGAACAAGAGCTTCAATCCCGGCCGCGCCGCCAGCAATGGCATCTTCGCGGCGATGCTGGCATCGAAGAATTTCACGTCCTCCGACAGCATGATCGAAGCCAAGCGCGGCTGGGCCAACACGGTCAGCACCAAGCAGGATTACAACGAAATTCTCGGCGATCTCGGCAAGCATTACGAAGCGGCGCTGAACACCTACAAGCCGTTCGCCTGCGGAATCGTGATGCATCCGGCGATCGATGCCGCGGTTCAATTGCGCAACGAGAACAAGCTGACCGCCGACCAGATCGATCGCGTCGATCTGAAGGTTCATCCGCTGGTGATCGAACTCACCGGCAAGAAGAACATCCACGAAGGCCTGGAAAGCAAATTCAGCATCTATCATGCCGTTGCGGTCGCGCTGGTCGAGGGCGCGGGCGGCGAAAAACAATTCAGCGACCGCGCGGTGAACGACCCGATCATCGCCGCGTTACGTGGCAAGGTGAATCCCGTGATCACGCCGGGCATCGATGCGGCGCAGGTCGACATGACGGTGGTGCTGAAGGATGGCCGTCAGTTGCATCGCTATATCGAACACGCCGTCGGCAGCGTCGAGAAGCCGATGACCGACCAGCAGCTCGAAATCAAATTCACCGATCTGGCCGATGGCATCATCCCGGCGGCGATGATCCGGCGCGTGATGGATGCCTGCTGGAACGTCGAGAATATGCCGAACGCGGCCGAGATCGCCAAGATGTCGGTTTCGGCCTAGGCCGACTGCGAAACCCGCTAGAACCGATCGAGGATCGATTTGAGGAACCGCACCACCACGGCCATCTCGCTTTCGTCAAAAGGCAGCGTCAGCTTTCTCGTCAGGCGCGTCAGAATCGGCCGCGCCGCCGCGGCCTTTGCCAGTCCCGCCGGTGTGGCAAACAGGCGGACAGCGCGGTGATCGTCGTCGGACGGCTCGCGCCGCACCAGGCCCGCTTGCTCCATCCGGTCCACCAGCATGGTGGTGGCGGATTTATTGATGCCAAGGGTCTCGCTGACCTGTTTCGGCGAAACGCCGGCGTCTCTTTCCAGAATGAACAGTGCGCCGAGCTGCGTCATGCTGATGCCGAGCGCTTCGCCAAAGGCCGCGTCAGTGCTTTTGAGCAGGCGATGTTGCGCCAGCGACATCAAATGAAACAGCCGCGGTTGCCTCGGCGATGTCAATGAACGATGTCCTGCCGTCCCGTGACGGCCATCAGCGTTCCGGTCATTGTTGCGACGAGTTTTTCCTTCGCCCCTTCGAGCGCGAACGCCTGGGCCTCGCAGAAGGTGAGGGTCCTGCCGGGCTTGATGACATGGGCGCGAAACAGAAACCGGTCGCCCTTGGCGGGCGCGAGCAGGCTGGTCTTGAATTCGACGGTCAGTACCGCAGCCTCCGCCGGCATCAGGGTGAATGCCGCGTACCCGCAGGCGCTGTCGAGTGCGGTCGTGATGACGCCGGCATGCATAAAGCCGTGCTGCTGCGCATAGGCGGGATTCGGCGGCATGGCGAGGTGGACCTCCCCCGCATCGAGGTGAACCATCTCGATCCCGAGCGTTGCCATCGCCCGTTGCCGCGCAAAACTTTCGCGCACGCGGTCGCGGAAATTCGGATCCTGTGCCTTAACCATTCTGCTTTCCTGCCGATCGATTTACGTCGTGCGGACAAACTAGTTCATATATGAACCAGTTTAAACCTCGGATTTGGCATGCCGCCTAGGCGCGATCGGAAAGGTGATTGCCGCGCTCGGTCTCTGGCCGCCCAATCCCTCACCAGCTGGGGCAAAGATTCTGGCAGCGGGCAATTTCACGTGAAAAAAATGACGCAAGATCAGCTTGTTACGCCGAATTGCATGCAGCATACAAATTATCGTTGCCGCTTCTCTCTCCCTGCCGCAGACTTGATCCCGCTGGCAGGGGAGGACCGTCACGGCGACGGTCGCGCTGGAGATAACAGAGCAAAGCTCGCGCAAGGATCTGCCGGCGTGGGGGAGAGCCATGAGTGATCACGTCATTGCCGCAGCAGGCACGGACAAGCCGACCGGCGTGCGCTGGAAGATCTTTTTCCTGCTGTTGTTTCTCGTCTCCGTGAACTACATCGACCGCGCCTCGCTCTCGGTCGCAATGCCGCTGATCTCCAAGGAATTCGATATCGATCCGGCCTGGCAGGGGCTGATCCTGAGTTCATTCTTCTGGACCTATGCGTTCATGCAGGTGCCGGGCGGCATGCTGGCCGACCGCTTCAAGCCGCGAATTGTGGTGGCGCTGGCAACGGTGTTCTGGGGCGCGTTCCAGGCGATTGCTGCCCTGTCGACGAACTGGTTCGTCCTGCTGCTCACCCGATTGGGTCTCGGCGCCTCGGAAGCACCGATCTATCCGGCGGGCGGCAAGCTCAACGGCATCTGGATGACGCAGACCGAACGCGGGCGTGGCGCGACGCTGCTTGATGGCGGCGCGCCGCTTGGAGCAGCGCTCGGCTCGATCGTGATCGCCTGGATGATCGCGGCGTTCAATTCCTGGCGCATGGCTTTTGTGGTCGCCGGCGTCGGCACCATTTTGTGCGGCCTGTGGGCTTGGCACTACATCCGAAACTCGCCCCGGCAGCATCCATCGGTCAACGAAGCGGAGGCGCGCTATATCGAACAGGCGCATGCACTGGAGGATGCGGCGTCAACGCCGTCCTCGGGCGGAAGCTGGGTCGACTATTTCAAGTTCCGCTCGGTCTGGTGCATGTGCCTGGGCTGGTTCTTTTTCAACGTGACATTCTACGGACTGCTGACGTGGATGCCGACCTATCTGTTCAAGGTACACAACCTCGACATCAAATCGCTCGGCAACACGTCCTTCATCATCTTCTTTGCCGGTTTTGTCGGCGAACTGATCGGCGGATGGATCGGCGATCGCTGGCGCGGCAATGGCGGCTCGCCAAATCTGGTGTATCGCACGTTGTTTGCGATCGCGGCCGTCATGGTGACGATTTCGATCTTTCTGGTCGCCTATACGTCGGACGCCGTTCTGGTCGTCGTGCTGCTGTCGTCGACGCTGTTTTTCCTGCGCTGGTGCGGCATGTATTGGGTCATTCCGGCAGCGTTGGCCGGCCGGGAAAAAGCAGGATTCCTCGGCGGCTGCATGAATCTCGGCGGTAATATCGCGGGCATCACGACGCCGATTATCGTCGGCTTCATCGTACAGGCGACCGGGTCCTACTTCCTGGCGATGATGTACTTCGCGTTCGCCGGCGTTGCGCTGTTGATCTGTTCGACCCTGATCGACTACAGCCGTCGCCTGCCTGTGTGAGCCGAACGTACTTTAAGGATATGCAATGACCAGGCTCGGCATGCTCACGCCTTCGTCGAACACCGCGCTCGAGCCGGTCACGTATGCGATGCTGGCCGGTGTCGAGGATGTCTCGGTGCATTCTTCGCGCTTCAAGGTAACGGAAATCGCGTTGTCGGAATCCGCGAAAGCCCAGTTCGATCACAGCGAAATCCTGCGCGCGGCCGAACTCCTTGCCCACGCCAAGGTCGACGTCATCGCCTGGAATGGGACGTCCGCAAGCTGGCTCGGTTTCGATCGCGACGAGCGGTTGTGCGAACGGATCACGGAAGCTACCGGGATTCGCGCCTGCACCACGGTGCTCGGCTATCGCGATTTGTTTCGGCAGCTACCCGCCGCGCGCATCGGGCTGGTGTCGCCTTACACCGCCGATGTGCAGGACCGGATCGTCGCCGTCTGGGGTTCGCAAGGATTGAACTGCGTCGCCCAACGGCATTTGTCGTTGGCGGATAATTTTTCCTTTGCCGAAGTGCCGGAGCTTGAGGTGGCGCGCCTGATCGAGGAAGTCGTGCGCGATGGCGCCGACGCGGTGGTCGTACTCTGCACCAACATGCGTGGGGCGGGCGTTGCGGACCGTCTGGAGCGAAAGCTCGGCGTCGCCGTCTTCGATTCGATCGCGGTGACGCTGTGGGCTTGCCTGATCGCGGCGGGCGTCGATCCGTCCGTCGTGCGCGGCTGGGGCAGCATATTTCCCAGCCGTGATCTCCTGCCTCCGGCCTGCGTGGCCCTTCGACGCGATCAATCTGCCGTGGCGCGCCGTGGCTAAAAACAGCACCAGACCGGGCATCGACAGGAAAGCGCCGAAGCGCCGCAGCCGTGTGGCGGCGTTGCGGACCCACACGTTGCGCGTTCCCCGTACTGGTCTGCACGAGCAGGCCGCCGACAAGCTTCGCATGCTGATCGTGCGCGGCGATCTGTCGCCCGGGGAACCGTTGCTCGAAGTCAGCCTCTCTCAGGCACTCGGTATTTCGCGCACGCCGCTTCGTGAGGCTTTGAAACAACTCGCCGCCGAAGGACTCGTCGAACTTCGCCTCAACCGCGGCGCGGTGGTTGCGCCGCTGCGGCACGAGGAACTCGCTGAGTTGTTCGAGGCGGTCAGCGGCATCGAGCGGTGCGCGGCGGAGCTGGCTGCGATTCGTATGACGGCGCAGGATGTGGAACGGCTCGAGGTACTTCAGAAGCGTATCGAACATCATCGCGATCGTCGCGAGCTGCGCGACTATTTCGAAGTCAACCAGCAGATCCACAGCACCATCGTCGGCTTTGCCCGCAACGGCGTGCTGAAAGCCTCGCACGATGCGCTGCTGGCACGGGTGGAGCGGGCTCGCTTCTTTGCTTTATCTGCGGATGGGCGATGGGATGAGTTGGTGCGCGAACATCGGCAAATTCTCTTGGCATTGCAGGCGCGCGATTTGGCGCGGGCCGGACAATTGCTCGCGCACCACGTTCGCCGCACCGGGGAAACCGTGGCCGAAACGCTCACGAAAAGGAAACAGACGCCGTGAGGATACTTCTGCTCAATCCCAACACGACGGTTGAAGTGACCGAACTGCTTTACGCCGCGGGTAGCCGCGCGGCGTCACCCGGAACTGAACTCGTATCGGTGACCGCCAAGCGCGGCGTGCCCTACATCGCCACGCGTGCCGAAGCGCAGATTGGCGGTGCGATCGCCTTGAAAATGCTCGCGGAGGCAGGCGCCGGCTTTGATGCGGCGATCATCGCCGCCTTCGGCGATCCCGGCCTGTTCGGCGCTCGTGAGTTGTTTTCGTTTCCCGTCGTCGGTCTTGCCGAGGCGGCGATGCTGACCGCCTGTATGCTGGGACAGCGATTTTCCATCGTCACGTTTTCGCCCACGCTAGCGCCGTGGTATGACGAGTGTGTCGCGATGCATGGACTGGAGGCGCGCTGTGCCGGCATCCGCGCGCTCGATGAATCCTTTCAATCCATATCGGGCGTCCAAGCCGAAAAAGAAGACGCGTTGGTGCGGCTGGCAAACCTCGCGGTCGAACAGGACTACGCGGACGTGGTCATTCTTTCCGGCGCGCCGCTCGCCGGTCTCGCGGACAAAGTCAAAGATCGTATTCCGGTGCCGGTGATCGATCCCATCGCAGCCGCGGTGCGGCAGGCAGAGACGCTCGCTGTTCTCAAGGTTCGCAAAGCGGTCGCGGGGACGTTCCGCCGTCCGGGTCCCAAGCCGACGGTGGGGCTCCCCGAGCCGTTGGCCGCCGTCATCGAGCATCGCGAGGGCAAACAGGAAGGAACGAACTGATGTCGCTCGATACCATCATCCGCGGCGGCACGGTGGTGACCGCCGCCGACACATTCTCCTGCGACGTCGGCATTCGTGACGGCAAGATCGCCGTTCTGGGAAACGAACTTGAGGGTGCGGAAAACATCATCGACGCGACCGGCCGGCTGGTGCTGCCGGGCGGCATCGACAGCCACGTTCATTTCGCGCAGCCGTCGGGCGACGGCATTGTCATGGCGGACGGCTTTGCGACCGGCACCCGCTCGGCGGCGTTCGGCGGCAACACCACCGTGTTGCCGTTCTGCCTGCAGGAGAAAGGGCAGACGTTGCGCGAGGCGCTACGCAAATATCATGCACTGGCGGAAGGCGAGTGCCATGTCGATGTCTCCTTTCATCTCATCGTCACCGATCCGACCGAGCATGTGCTCGGCCAGGAACTGCCGGCGCTGGTGGAAGACGGCTACACCTCATTGAAGGTCTTCATGACCTATGAGGGCCTGGCGCTGTCGGACCGCGAATTGCTGGAGACCATGTCGGTGGCGCGCGAGACCGGTGCGATGCTGATGGTGCATGCGGAAAATTTCGACGCGATCAAGTTCCTCACCGACCGGCTGGAGCGCGCCGGCAATACCGCGCCGCGCTTTCACGCGACCTCGCGGCCGATTCCGGTCGAACGTGAGGCCACGCACCGCGCAATTTCGCTGTCGGAACTGATCGACGTGCCGATCATGATCGTGCATGTCTCCAATCGCGAGGCGATGGAGGAAATCCGCCGCGCGCAGCAGCGTGGGCTGAAAGTGCTGGGCGAGACTTGCCCGCAATATCTTGTGTTGACGGAAAAGGATCTCGATCAGCTCAACATGGAAGGCGCCAAATACGTCTGTTCGCCGCCGCCGCGCGACGAGGCCAGTCAGAGGGCGTGCTGGGACGGGCTTCAGCAAAAGGTGTTTTCGGTCTTCTCCTCCGACCATTGCCCGTTCCGCTACGACGATCCGAAAGGAAAGCTGGCGCCAAAGGGACGTACGAGTTTTCGCTGGGTGCCGAACGGCATTCCGGGCGTAGCAACGCGGTTGCCGATTTTGTTCTCGGAGGGCGTGGTCAAGGGCCGCATCGATCTCAATAGTTTTGTCGCCTTCAGCGCGACCAACCACGCCAAGATTTACGGCCTCTATCCGAAGAAGGGCACGATCGCGGTTGGGTCGGACGCCGACATCGCGATATGGGACCCGGAGCGCAAGGTCACGATTCGTCATGATCTGATTCACGATGGCTCGGACTATACGCCCTATGATGGCCTGGAAGTTACGGGCTGGCCGGTCTTGACCATGGTGCGCGGCAAGGTCGTGGTCGACGACGGCACGCTTGTCGGGCCTAAGGGTTACGGCACGTATCTATCGCGCAACAAGCCGCCGAAAAATCTCGCGGTGTGAACATCAACAAGAAGCAGGGAGAGTACCATGCCATATGCAGTAACCGATGACGGGGTGCGCCTCTATTTCGAGGAAACCGGCTCCGGTCAGCCGGTGATTTTCGTGCACGAATTCGCCGGCGACTTGCGCAGCTACGAGCCGCAGATGCGCCATTTCGGCAAGCGCTATCGCGCCATTGCCTACAATGCGCGCGGCTTTCCGCCCTCGGATGTCCCTGACAACATCGCCTCTTATTCGCAGGCGCGTGCGGCCGACGACATCGTGGCGGTGCTCGATCACATCAAGGCGCCGAAAGCGCATATCGTCGGCCTCTCGATGGGCGGTTTCGCGACACTGCATTTTGGCATTCGCCATCAGGCCCGCGCGCTGTCGCTTTGCATCGGTGGCTGCGGGTACGGCGCCGAACCCGACAAGCGCGAGGTCTTTCGTGCCGAGGCGGATGTCATCGCCGCGGCACTCCGCAAAGACGGCATGGCGGCGTTTGCCGAACGCTACGCCTATGGGCCGACCCGCGTGCAATATGAAAACAAGGATCCGCGTGGACATGCCGAGTTCAAGCGGATGCTGGCCGAACATTCTGCGGTCGGTTCCGCCAACACCCAGCAGGGCGTGCAGAAGGAGCGGCCGTCGCTCTACACGCTGGTCGAGGAGATGAAACGGATCACAGTGCCGACGCTGGTCGTCACGGGCGACGAGGACTGGCCGTGCCTGCTGCCGGGCATTCTGATGAAGCAGAACATTCCCTCTGCCGCGCTTTCGGTGATCCCGAATTCCGGCCACGCGATCAACATCGAGGAGCCGGAGGAATACAACCGGATCGTGGCCGATTTCCTGGCACAGGTGGAGAGCGGCCGCTGGCCGCAACGCGATCCTCGCGCGGTCTCGTCTTCGATCACCGGCATGAAGAATTGACTGTGAAATCAAGGTGCTGGAGGGCATTCCACTGCGCGGAACACGGTCGTTGACGATGATTTGGAATCGCGCCAATGTTTGGCTGACCCGTGAATCAAACATCATCTCAAATAAAGCCACGGGGCAGGGAGCGCGTTGAGGGGCGATGAGCAAGGAGCAACGCTCACCCGATCGGGATCGGCTGGACAGGGACGAGGCGGCCGAGGACGCGCTTGAGTCGGCGCGTCAGATGGCGCCTGGCCCGGAACGCAACGAAGCCCTCAAAGCTGCAGGCGCGCTTCGCCGCACCGCTGACGAGCGAGGCGTGGTTTTCGCCAAACGAGGCCGGCCACGCAAGTCGTGAAGGGCAATGCTCCCTAGGGTGTGCGGGCGCGACGTGGCCCACTGTAAAACATCAATGCTCAGCTGCGATTTTGGCGCATGTTGCGTTGCAACGTGACGAACTCGCGATCGTGGGATGCGGGATGAAGTCCACGCGGCCCCGGCCAAGAACGCCCTGACCGTACTCTAAAATTTATATTAGTTGCCGCGCTGCGGCAGCCTTTCCATCATCGCATGGAGCACTGGATGCGCGCGATCCCGGCCTATCACAGGCCGGCGCGGTCGGTCTTTGCGCTTTTGCTCTCGCTGGTGGATGCCTTGGAAGGTTGCGCGCGGTTGTCATGAAGGTATCCCTCCAGGCGGTGTGGGGAAAATCGACTTCCTCGCCGAAATCGTTGAATCCTGATAGCGCTACTCAGAGCCGGATGTAGGAGGGCCGCGACGTGTGGATCGTTGTGACGGCGCTGAGGCGGCCCTATACGTTCGTGGTGCTTGCGGTGTTGATTGCGCTGTTCGGCATTCGCGCTGCGCTCACCACCCCGACCGACATCTTCCCGAACATCAACATCCCGGTCATCGCGGTCGTGTGGAGCTATAACGGCCTGCCGCCGAACGACATGTCGGGCCGCGTGATTTATTACTACGAGCGCTTTTTGACCGCGCAGGTCAGCGATATCGAGCATGTCGAGTCGCAATCCCTCGCCGGCTATGGCGTCGTCAAGATCTTTTTCCAGAAGGACGTCAATATCGCCGCCGTGATGGCACAGGTGACGGCGGCTTCGCAGACGGTGCTGAAATTGCTGCCGCCGGGAATCACGCCGCCTTACGTATTGAGCTACAACGCCTCCAGCGTGCCGATCCTGCAACTGGCGTTGGCGAGCAAGTCGCTGCCGGAGATGAGGCTGTTCGACCTCGGGCAAAACTTCATCCGGCCACAACTCGCCACCGTGCGGGGTGCGGCCGTGCCTTCGCCGTATGGCGGACAGGTGTTGCAGGTACAGATCGACCTCGACCAGCAGGCCATGCAGGCGCATGGCGTTTCGGCAGAGGATGTCGTCAATGCCGTGTCGGTGCAGAACCTGATTCTTCCCGCCGGCGACCAAAAGATCGGCAAGTTCGACTGGAACGTGTCGCTCAATGCGAGCCCGGTCAATCTGGAGAAGATCAACGACCTGCCGGTGAAGAAATCCAACGGCACCGTGATTTTCGTGCGCGATGTCGCTTACGTCCACCAGGGCTCGCCACCTCAGACCAACATGGTGCGGGTGAACGGCTCGCGTGCGGTGCTGATGACCATCCTGAAAGCAGGAGCGGCATCGACGCTGGACGTGATCGACGGGGTCAAGTCGCTGTTGACGCGGGTGAAGGAGACACTTCCCGCGAGCCTCGGCTTAGAGGCCGTCGGCGATCAGTCGGTGTTCGTCAAGGCGGCGGTGCTCGGCGTCATTCGCGAGGCCGTGCTGGCCGCAGTCTTGGTCGGTGTGATGATCCTGCTGTTTCTCGGCAGCTGGCGCTCGACCGTCATCATTCTCACCGAAATCCCGCTCGCAGTGCTGTTTTCGCTCACCGCGCTGTCGCTGCTCGGCGAAACCATCAACGTCATGACGCTCGGTGGCCTGGCGCTCGCGGTCGGCATCCTGGTCGACGACGGCACGGTGACGATCGAAAACATCAACTACCACCTCGAGCAGGGCAAGGAGATCGAGCCAGCGATCCTCGACGGCGCGCAGCAGATCGTGATCCCGGCCTTCGTCACCCTGCTTTGTCTATGCATCGTGTTCGTGCCAATGTTCCAGCTTGGCGGCGTCGCCGGCTATCTGTTCCGCCCGCTAGCGGAAGCGGTGGTCTTTGCCCTGATCGGCTCGTTCATTCTGTCACGCACGCTGGTGCCGACGATGGCGAACTATCTGATGAGCGCCCATCACCACGCGGTCGAAACCGACATCGGCCATGACAGGTTGCCGGTCCGTTCGCGCAATCCGGTGCTGCGATTCCAGCAGGGCTTCGAGCGATACTTCGAACGTTTCCGAGGCGGGTACCGTGCGTTGTTGGTCAGGGCGCTCGAGGCGCCAAAGACATTTATCGTCGGCTTTCTCGTCTGCGTCGTGGCGTCGTTCGCGCTTATGCCGTTTCTGGGTTCGAATTTCTTTCCGGCCGTCGATTCCGGCCAGATCATGATGCATGTGCGCGGTCAGCCCGGCACGCGCATCGAGGAAATGGCGCGCTTGTTCGAACAGGTCGAGCAGACGGTGCGGACGACTATTCCGCGCGAGCAACTCGTCAATATCGTCGACAATATCGGCCTGCCGTTTTCCGGTATCAACATGGCCTATCAGAACACCGGTACGATCGGCCCCGAAGACGGCGATGCGCTGATTTCGCTGAATGAAGACCACGGACCCACGGCCGACTACGTCAAGAAGCTGCGCACGATATTGCCGCAGAAATTCCCCGGCACTACGTTCTCTTTCCTGCCCGCCGACATCGTATCGCAAATCCTGAACTTCGGGTTGCCGGCGCCGATCGACATCCAGGTCGTCGGCAACAACCAGAAAGCCAACTACGCTTATGCGACCGACCTGATGAAAAAAATTCGCCGGGTCTCGGGCATTGCCGATCTTCGCATCCAGCAAGTCTTCAACTACCCGCAGATCAATATCGACGTCGACCGGACCATGGCCGCCGATGTCGGCCTGACCCAGCGCGACGTCGCCAATAGTCTGCTGGTGACGCTCTCCGGCAGCGGGCAGGTGAAGCCGAATTTCTGGCTCAACCCGGAAAACGGCGTGTCCTATCCGATCGTGGCGCAGATGCCGCAATACCGCGTCAACAGCATTTCCGATCTGTCCAACATCCCGATCTCCACTTCGGAAAACGGCGCTGTCGGGCAGCGCTTCCTCGGGGGGCTCGCCAAGATCAGCCAGGGGCCGAGCGCCGGCGTGGTCTCACACTATAACGTTCAGCCGGTGATCGATATCTTCGGTGACACGCAAGGCCGCGACCTCGGCGCGGTTTCGCGCGATATTGAAAAGATCCTCGCCGAGACCAAGAAGGACCTGCCGCGCGGCTCGTACACGATTGTGCGCGGCCAGGTCCAGACCATGAATAACGCCTATAGTCAGCTCTATCTCGGTCTCGCCGGCGCGATCGTGCTGATCTACCTCGTGATCGTCGTCAACTTTCAGTCCTGGCTCGATCCTTTCATCATTATCACCGCGCTTCCTGCTGCGCTGGCCGGCATCGTCTGGACATTGTTCATGACCGGCACCACGCTGTCGGTGCCGGCCTTGACCGGCGCCATCATGTGCATGGGCATTGCGACCGCCAACAGCATTCTTCTGGTGAGCTTTGCGCGCGAAGGTTTGGAAAACGGCCTGGAGGCCACCACGGCGGCGCTGGAATCCGGCTTCACCCGCTTTCGCCCGGTGCTGATGACGGCGCTGGCGATGATTATCGGCATGGTTCCGATGGCGCTGGCAATGGGCGAGGGCGGCGAACAGAACGCGCCGCTCGGCCGTGCCGTGATCGGCGGGCTTGCCATCGCGACCCTTGCCACGCTGTTCTTCGTTCCGACCGTCTTCAGCCTTCTTCACCGCGACAGCCGCGGCCAAAACGCCGGTGACCGGGGGAAATGACCTTGCTTGATTCTCATGCGCACTCAACTCCGCCGGAACCGGACACCCGGCCGAACAAGATAGCGTCGCCGCCCGGCAAATCCCGCTGGGTCGCTATCATCGCCGTGCTGGTGGCTTTGGGCATCGCCGTCTCCGGCATCCTGTGGCGGCGTCAGCAGGAGAGCGAGGTTGCGAAGTGGACCGCCGAGCTCGCGGTGCCGTCCGTCGCCACCGTCTCGCCGAAGCAGGGCGTCACCGGGCAGCAGACCTCGCTGCCCGGCGATATCGAGGCCTGGTTCGAGGCGCCGATCTATGCGCGGGTCAGCGGCTATCTGAAGGAATGGCACTTCGACTTTGGCGCGCATGTCGAGAAGGGCCAGTTGCTGGCGGAAATCGACGCGCCCGATCTCGATGCGCAATTGGCCGCCGCCAAGGCGAAGCTGAATTCCGCCGAAGCCCAGATCAACGTGAGAGAAGCGGAGCGCAACTTCGCCGAGACCACCTATACACGCTGGCGTGACTCGCCGAAGGGCGTCGTTTCCCAACAGGAGACCGAGGCCAAGAAAGCGGAATTTGGCAGCGCCGACGCGCGTTACAAGGCGTCGATCGCAGAAGCCAACGTCACGCAGAGCGAGGTCGACCGGCTGACCGCGCTCGAGGCCTTCAAGCGCATCCTTGCCCCGTTCGACGGCATCGTGACGTCACGCACCACTGACGTCGGCGCCTTGATCAACGCCGGCAGCGGCGCCAGCGCCGGGCCTCAATTGTTCAGGGTTGCCGACGTACATGAAATGCGGGTGTTCGTTCAGGTGCCGCAGGAAGTATCGTCCAATATGCGGGCCGGTCTCACCGCCGAGATGACGCTGCCCCAATATCCGGACAAGACCTTCAAGGCTGTGGTGTCGACGACGTCGGAAGCCATCAATAAGACGGCGCGGACGCTATTGGTCGAACTCCATGCCAATAACACCGACAACCTGTTGCAGCCGGGCACGTTTGCCCAGGTGCGATTCAATCTCGCTGACGCACCCGGCACGTTGCGAATTCCGACCAGCGCGCTGATTTTCCGCGAGGATGGCCCGCAAGTGGCGATACTCGCGCCCGGCGACAAGGTGGACTTGCGCTCGATCAAGCTCGGTCGCAACCTGGGAACCGAGTTCGAAGTGCTGGCCGGTCTTTCCGCCTCCGACACGGTCATCAACAGCCCGCCGGATTCCCTGTCGCAAGGCGAAGAGGTTCGGGTTTCCAAGGATGCTCCGCCACCGCCGGCTCACGAGGCCGAAGTGCGATGAAAAACGTCCGTTGCCTTTTGACAACAGGGCTTCAGCAAAATTTCCCGGCTGGGTTGACGTCGGCGCGGCGGACGACGTCCAATCGGCAATGTCTGGTGTCTCGCGCCTTGGGGCAGTGCGGAATAGGTGCATGAGAATCCAAAGCCTCGCCTGTGTGGTCGTCTGTGCCGGCGCATTGGCTGGATGCGCGCTGGGTCCGGAATATTTCACGCCCGATGCCGCCACCCCGGCGAGCTTCACGGTGCCGCCTGCGGGATACGGGCCGCAATCCGGCGGCGCCAAAGCTGACCTTTGGCAATGGTGGCGGACGCTGCATGACCGGCAGCTCAACGAGCTGATCGATCTTGCGATCGAGAACAATATCGACCTCAAGATCGCGCTGGATCGTCTGCAGCAGGCGCGCCTGCAACTGATCGTGGTTGGCGCGCAAGCCGTGCCGCAGCTCAATGGCGGCGTTGGCGGCGGCACCGGCACCGGTACCGATGAGACCAAGGGCAGGGTCGCCCAGGCTTTGCGCGACGGCGACAACAACACGGGCCTGAAGAAGATCAGCGGCGTCGGCGGTCTCGATGCCGAGTGGGAAATCGATATCTTCGGCAAGATCGCGCGCCGCATCGAGTCCCAGGTCTACACCGCCGAGGCGCTGAAGGAAGCGCGCGACTGGGTCTATGTGGTGATTGCTGCCGACGTCACCCGGCTTTATTTCGATCTTCGCTCGCGCCAGGACCGGCTGCAAATTCTCTACCGCAACATCGAGACGTCGCGGAAGATACTCGATCTTGCGCAGACCCGTCTCGACCGCGGCCTGACCAACGAACTCGACGTACTGCTTGCCAAGCGCCAGATCGAAACTCTGCAAGCCGACGTCGAGCCGCTCAAGGCGCAGATCGCCGCGAGCGCTTACGCGATCGCCGTTCTGGTCGGCGATTATCCGGAAAACATTTCCCGCCGCCTGTTGCGGCCCGGCGTGGTCCCGCGGTTGCCGGCCCGCGCGCCCGTCGGAACGCCGGTCGACCTGATCCGCCGCCGTCCCGATATCCGCGAGGCTGAACACCTTCTCGCTGCCTCCGTGGCCGACATCGGCGCCCGCACCGCCGAACTGTTCCCCACCGTGGCGATCACCGCCGGCGCCGGTGGGCAGACCGGCCCCCGATCGGGTTCGACGATTCCCATCATCTGGATCGCGTCGATCGGACCGACGCTCAGCGCACCCATCCTCGATTTTGGTGCGCTCGACGCCAGGATCGAGATCGCCGATTACCGCGCCCATGAGCTTGCCGGCGTTTACAAGCAATCGATCCTTACTGCGATCCGGCAGGTCGACGAAGCGAACGCGGCCTATCAGGGTTTTCGTCAAAGCCTGCGCAGCCTCGACCTCGCGCTCGATGCCGCCCGTCAGGCGACGAGGGTAGCGACCGAGCGCTACGACCGCGGCTTGACCGACTTCCTCAACGTGCTGGATGCCGAGCGGCAGCAATTCACGCTGGAGCAGCAGCGCGCCGAAATCGTCCGGCTTGCGGGGGACAGTTTTGTGGCGCTCTATAAGGCGCTCGGCGGCGGTTGGCCGCCAGATGAAGTCATCCCGCCGGTCAGGCGCCCGGACCCTGCGGTGATCGCCGCGGTCAAGCGTCTTGCCCAGGACCCGCCGCATGCGCGGCCGGATCCTGCCCCGCTGGGATTGACCCCCTGACATGAGGTGAGGGATCGAGCCTGTGACGAACAAAGCTGAGGCCCGCGCGCAGACTATCGTTCTCGTCGAAGACGAACAGGCGATGGCGGACGAGATCAGGGGCGAGCTTGAAAGCAAGGGTCATGCGGTGCGGCCGGCGTCGATTGCACAGGCCGCGGACGCGGCGCGGGTCGGCGATGCGGCGATGATGATCATGGACCGGATGGTATTCGGCGAAGACAGCCTCGTGACGCTGGAGGCATTGCGCAGGGAAGGCATCAAGGTGCCGGTACTGGTGATCTCGGCTTTGTCGTCCGTCGACGAAAAGGTCAAGGGTTTGAAGGCCGGCGGCGACGACTACCTGACCAAGCCGTTTGCGATGGTCGAGCTTTCGGCCCGCGTTGAAGCGATGCTTCGTCGTCTGGACGACGTACGCACCACGAAATTGCGGGTCGGCGATCTCGAAATGGACCTGATCGAAAAGACCGTTCATCGCGGCAGCAACAGGATCGAGCTGTTGCCGCGCGAATTTCGCCTGCTCGAGTACTTCCTGCGCCACCCGGGACGGGTCGTCACGCGCGCCATGCTGCTGCAGGAGGTCTGGCAGTATCACTTCTCGCTCGAGACCAACGTCGTCGACGTCCATATCAGCAACTTGCGGAAAAAGATCGACACCAAAGGCGCGCCGTCGCTGATCGTGAATATACGCGGCGCTGGATTCATGCTGAATGCGAACGCTTGAATTTTTCCGTTCTTCGGCGGTGCGCGTCGCGCTTGCCTTTGTGTTCGTCACGACGGTGGCGACCACGGCGGTATTCGGTCTGGTGTATTTTCGGATCGGCGAAGCGAATGAAGCGAGGAACCGGCTCATTCTCGAAACCGAGGCGGCCAAGAGCGCCAATCGTTCAGTCGATGAGCTGCGAAGCGCGTTCGAGGTAAGGCTGACCAACGATTTGCGGCGCATCGACTATGCCGCCCTGTTTGATGCCAGTCATAACTTCATGTTCGGCAACATTGAGGTGCTGCCACCGATTCCCCTGGATGGCACGTCTCATTTTATCGCGGCGACCCACGTGCCCGGCAGCCAGAACCGGATCGAGCCGGCGATTTTCGTCGCGCGCGAGCGTCCCGACGGCAACGTCATGCTGCTCGGCCGAAGCTTGCTGGAGACGCTCGCTTTCCGGCGCATCGTGCAAAGCGCGCTCGCGGCCGGGCTTGCGCCGATGCTGCTGCTCGCGCTTGCGATCGGCGTCTACTTCGCCCGCCGCTCGTCGCGCCGCCTCACGGCCGTTCATGACACCATTGCCCGCATCATGAAGGGGGACACCGATTTGCGGTTGCCGGTCGGCGCGCGGCACGACCCGATCGCCCAGATATCGCGCGACGTCAATCTGATGCTGGACGAGATCGGACGCTTGCTGGTGCAGCTCAAGGGCGTGGGCGACAACATCGCCCATGACTTGCGCAGTCCGCTCGCCGTCGTTCACGCCCAGCTCGAGCGCGGGCTTGAGAGTTCAAGCGACGAGCAATTGCGTACGGTGGCGAAGCAGGCGCTCGCCCACATCGACAAGGCCATGCTGACGGTCGCGGCGTTGTTGCGTCTGGCCGATGTCGAATACGGCCCGAACCCGCGCAACTTCCAATCGATCGATCTGTCGACCATCTGTGCCGACCTGTTCGAGTTTTACGAGCCGTTGGCTGAATCGAAATCGATCAAGATGACGCTGGAGACCCAGTCCCCGGTTCAGATCCAGGGCGACGGCGACCTGATGCGCGAGGCGATATCTAATCTCATCGGAAACGCGATCAAGTTCACGCCTGAGAACGGCAGTGTCGGCATATCGGTGATCCGCGAAGACGGCCTGCCGGTCTTGCGGGTGCGCGACAGCGGCGTCGGCGTCGAGCCGGCCGATCGTGACAAGATATTTCAGCGTTTCTACCGGACATCGAGCGGCCATCGGGTTCCCGGCAGCGGGCTCGGCCTCAGCATTGCCGCCGCCATCGCCAACTTGCATGAGCTCGACCTGCGTTTCAGCGAGAATAAGCCCGGCGCGGTGTTCGAACTGATCGGGCGCCGGCGATAGCCGATGACGCCGCACCGCGATCCGGCTCGGTAACAATCTGTTAACCAAGAATTGGCAAAGCTCGAAGCCGGCTTTTCCGCGAAAATTTCAGCCGATCCACCACCGCTCAGGGTCTATGGCGATCGACATGCAGACATCAGAACTGGCCAGCGCTTCTCCGAACGCAAAAGCCGAGGGTTCGATCGTGCAGAAGCACCTCAACGCGGGTCAGCAGCTGTATCGCGAGGGGCGAATCGCGGAGGCCATTGCGATGTTTCAGCACGGCCTTGCCGAGGCTGAGAACGCTGGAACCGAATCCGCCGAGACGATGTCCGACCTTTACGCCAAGCTCGGCACCGTGGCGGCAGCTTCCGGCAATTTCCAACTGGCCAGCGTCAATTATCAGGCGGCCTTGAAGATCGCGCCGCACCTGACGAATTGCTGGTGCAGCTTCGGCGACCTGCATTTGAGATGCGGGCAGCACCAGGCGGCGATCGAACTCTATCTTCAGGCATTGCGGCTCAATCCGCGCCATTGGGCGGCCCGCGCCAACATGGTGCAGGCGCTGATGGCGGCCAAGCAATATCTTGTGGCCAAGGCTATCCTCGACGAACTCAAGGACGAGCGCCCGCAGGACGCGCGCATTCGTCATCTGCTCGGCAAAGTTCTTTTCGAACTGAACGAGATAGAGCCTGCGATCGCAAGCTTCCAGGAAGCGGTTGCGCTCAATCCGCAGGATGCCGAGAGCATCAACTGGATCGGCGCGCTCAGGCAGACCGCCGGTGACGACGCCGCGGCGCAAGCCGCCTATGCAGAAGCCGCGCGGATCGAGCCGCTAATCCGGCGTCCCGCCGCAAAGCAGCCTGCGGAATTCCGCGTGCTGGCGTTGTACGCGCCGTTCGGCGGCAACACGCCGACTGAGTATCTTTTCCAGGACGCGTTTTTCGACGCCGACACGCTGTCGCTGTTCGCCGGGCGCGACTATGACACCGCGGCGCTGGGTGAGAACATCCAGCTTGTCATCAATCTGGTGTCCGACGCCGACCAGGCCATGGAAGTGTTGCCGCTAGCGGTCGATCTGGTTGACCGATTTGGTCTGCCGACTGTCAATCATCCGCGAAAGGTCCAGCAGACGACGCGCGATGCGGTTGCCGCATTGCTTGCCGGACTTCCGGGCTGCCGCGTTCCGCAAGCGCTGCGCCTCAAGGCCGGCGCCGATCATTCCGAAGCGGCGCTAAAGGCGAGCTTGCCGTTCACCTCTGCTTGTCTGGCGCGACCGGTCGGCACCCACGGCGGCGACGACTTCGAAAAGGTCGAGGACGTTGCCGCGCTCTCGGCCTTCCTGTCGCAACGCAAAGACCACGACCACTATCTGATCGAATATATCGACTATCTTTCGTTCGACGATTATTTTCGGAAGTACCGGTTCATCTTTATCGACGATCAGATCCTGCCCTACCACCTCTGCATCGGGCGCGACTGGAAGCTGCATCACATCAATACCGACATGGCCCATCACGGCTGGATGCAGCAGGAGGAAGCGGCATTTCTGAGCGACCCCGCTGCCGCGTTCGGTCCCGCGCAGATACAGGCGCTGCATACTATTCGTGCGCGCATGGGCCTGGATTATTGCGGCATCGATTGCGGGCTCGACCGCGCCGGCAATGTCGTGGTGTTCGAGGTCAACGCTTCGATGCTGGTTCATGCCCGCAACGAGGGCTTCCTCTACAAGACGCCGGCCGTCGAACGCATCAAGAGCGCCTATGACGCGATGCTGCGCAGATTGGCCAAGCCGCGTTAAGCCATGACGCCTCGACACCGGCTTCATCCTTCGAGACGCACGCGGCTCCTCAGGATGAGGAGAAGCGCGTGCGGCTATTTTAGTTCTTGCGCCTGAAGCAGCACCGATAGCGTGCCCTGGCTCAGCCGTCCTGATGGATGGCGTGGCTTGCGGTCGGCTCCCTCGATTTCGGGAAAGTTTTGCGGCGGAAGCCTGACCGCCGGCATCGGCTGGCCAGATGCGCCGCTCTCGCGCGTGTCCGCCATCTCGTCGAGTAAGCCGACGCCGATGCGGCGCTTCTTCTCCGTCTTCTTCGGCTTTGGCGGCGGCGTATAGATGATCGGTGGCAGTGTGTGATGTTTTGACATGTCTCATGACCTTTGATGAGCAAACTCACGCAACCGACACGAAAACCCCTTGATGAGTGAAGCAAAGCTCAGGCCAGATAAATTAGCTTGGTAAATCAACGAACAATTGAGCGCGCGCCCTTAAGGCCCCGGCAAGCTTTGCCTGCCGGAGTGCCCGTTGGGCCAGGTATGTTTCGCCTTATTGCTAGTGTAGTTGGTTCTGACATTCGAAAGTGCCCGCCGCGACAGGATACGAATGTCAGAACCGGGACACGCGAGCTTAAGTGCGGGCTTTCCGGCCTTCGATCGGATATTGCGGATCGTTGTAGCCGGGCGTCGACGGATGTCCGGTCACGACGAGCCGGTCGACCAAGGCTTCGTCTTCGGCCGTGAAGCGGTAGTCGAGCGCGCGGACGTAATCGTCCCACTGCTCTTCGGTCCGTGGCCCGGCGACAACCCCGGTGACGAAGGCGCTGTTGAGCACCCAGCCGACCGCGAACTGGCCCGCGGTGATGCCGCGCGCCTCCGCATGCTTGCGGATCTCCTGCGCCAGTTGCAGCGACTCGGGCCGCCATTCCGTTTGCATCATGCGCGTGTCGCTGCGCCCCGCGCGCGATCCCTTGTCCGGCACCGCATCGGGATTGTATTTGCCGGTAAGCACGCCGCGCGCGAGCGGGCTGTAGGCCACGATGCCGAGTCCGTAATAATTGCAGGCGGGAATGTGCTCGACTTCCGGCATGCGGTTCATCGCGTTGTAATAGGGCTGGCTGACGATCGGACGATCGATGCCGATGTCATCGCAGATGTTGCAGATTTCCGCGACGCGCCAGGATCGAAAATTCGAGACGCCGAAATAGCGCACCTTGCCCTGCTTGATCAGATCGCCTATCGCGCGCACGGTTTCCGGAAGCGGCGTCGCAAGGTCTTCCTTGTGCAGGTAATAGATGTCGATGTAGTCGGTGCCGAGCCGCTTCAGGCTTTCGTCGGCCGCTTGCAGCACCCAGCGCCGTGACAGGCCGCCGCGATTGGGATCGTCGCCCATCTGGTTGGCGAGCTTCGTCGCCAGTACCCACCCCGGCCGGTTGTTGGAAATGGCGCGGCCGACCACCGTCTCCGAGCCGCCGCTCGAATAGGCATCCGCCGTATCGATAAAATTCACGCCGGCCTCGCGCGCTTTTGCAACAATGCGTGTCGAGGAGGCTTCGTCGGTCGGCCCGCCGAACATCATGGTGCCGAGGCAGATCGGTGAAACCTTGAGGCCGCTGCGGCCGAGTTGACGATACTCCACGTGGTGTTCCTTTCGATTGAAAATTCGGACGAGATCAGGAGTTGTCTTTCAGGATCTTGAACACGCCGCTCGCGGTGGCGACGACGCGGCCCTCGGCCACGACCTCGGCGGTGGTGAAGATCAGCGTGTGGGTGACGCGAACGACACGCGGCTTTGCGATCAGAAGCTCGCCGATCTGGCCCGCATCGATGAAGTGCACATCCATTTGAGCCGTCGCAAGCGTCGGCCGGCCGGAAACCACGCGCGCGATCATGCCGGAGGCGCGGTCGGCCAGTGTCATCAACACGCCGCCCTGAACCCGGTTGCGGCGGTTATGGTGCTTGTCCTCGGTGAGGATCGCATATTCGTGATTACCGTCGACGACACGCTCCCACAACGGACCGATGTGATTCAGGAACCCGCTGGTCGGCACCACGGTCCAGCCGGCCGCTTTCAGCTTCTCTTCGGCCGGTTCAGTCGTCATCGGGGGCTTTCTTTTACCGAGGATTTTAGTCGGATTTTGCGTGCCGTTTCTTCAAACGGCGGTGTTCGTTAGTCAAGTAGAATGGTTGTCTTGCGAAGGCGTTCGCTTTCGACGACGATGCGCGAAAACAGGGAATATCCGGGAGGTCCGCCCATGCGCGGCGTGAGCGCGCCGATATATGTATCGGCTCTGATATTGGCCTGCGTTAGCAGCCTCGATCCCGCGCGAGCACAATCCTATCCGAGCCGAAACATCATGCTGATCGTGCCGTTTCCGCCGGGCGGCTCGACCTCGATCGTCGGACGCGTGGTTGCCGACAAGATGAGTCAGTTGCTCGGTCAGAGCATCGTCGTCGACAATAGAGGCGGAGCAGGCGGCACGGTCGGCACCAAAGCGGTGGCCAAGAGCGAGCCCGACGGCTACACGCTTCTGGCTGGATACACCGGCACGCTCGCGATCGGTCCCTCGCTCTACCGCAACGTCGGCTACGATCCGCGCAAGGATTTCGAGCCGATCGGCTCGATCGGTTGCGCGCCAACCTCGCTGGTGGTGCACCCATCGTTTCCCGCCAAGACGGTGACCGAGTTGATCGCCTATGCCAAAGCCAATCCTGGTAAAGTCAATTTCGGCTCCGCCGGTATCGGCACGGTCGGTCATATCACCGGCGAATACTTCGCCCACGCAGCCGGTATCAAGATCGTGCACATTCCCTACAAGGGAACGGGACCGGCACTGAGCGATTTGCTGGGCGGCCATATTCCGATGTCGTTTTCACCGATCGCCACGACCGCCGGCAACGTCAAAGGCGGCCTCTTGCGTGGCCTCGCCGTCACATCCACCCATCGCAACCCATTGTTGCCTGACGTGCCGACGATGATCGAGGCCGGCGTGCCGGATTTCGATGCATCGTTGTGCTACGGCCTCGTGGCGCCGGCGGGCACGCCACGCGCCGTGATCGATCGGCTCAACGGGGCACTGCGAACCGCGCTTGCGTCCGACGAGGTGAAAAAGCAGCTCGAACTCGATGGAACCGAGATCATCCCCAGCACGCCGGAACAATATGCCGATTTCATCGACAAGGATGAAAAGAAGTGGTCGGAGCTCGTCAAGGCGAGTGGCGTCGAGCCGGAGTAGTGCGGCTTTTGACCGCAAAATCCGTTCCCACCTTGCGCTGTCATGCTCTAGAATCCGCCCATGCTCCTTCACATGATTCGTTCTTGCGCCTTTCCGAAGTTCGTGAAAGGTGGGTGCTGAAGTGGCGTACGAACTTCGGAAAGTAAACACTAGATGGCTGCTGCTTGCCTCGATGTTGGCCTTGCCGCTCGCAGGCCAGCCGACGACAGGGGCGGCCGACAGCTCTACGCTATCTCCAGCCGGCGCCATGGCGCAGGCCGCCTCGCCACAGGCGATCGCGGAATATCGCAGGCTCTTGCAGGAATATCAGACGGTACACGGGGCGTTCGAGCAAGAAGCGGGCGCCTACTGGAGTGCGATCGCCGACAAGCGCCGCACCCGTAATGCCAAGCGGCGCGAACATCAGCCGATCGCGCTCGACGATTATGTGCTGACGCAGCCGCCGGTCTATACCGGGCCGAAGCGGCCGATCAATCCCGAGCCCGAAGAGCAGGAAGCGAAACCACCTCGGCCGCGCAAGGCTATCCCGGTGGCCGGCGATCTCTTGCAGGCGGCGAACGAATATTTCCAGTGGACGCCGCAGAAGCCTGCGAGCGAAGTCGAATTCAAGCGCGCCTATGCGCGTTACGCACTGGCCGCCGGATTGACGCGCGAGCAGGCGGTGCGGGTCTATTCGTTCGAGACCGGGGGCACCGGTAATTACGATGTGCAATCGGGCATAGAGCATGGCGGCAGACGCGCCATCTCGACCGCGATCGGCTACAACCAGTTGCTCACCACCAACAGCATCGAACTGCTTGCCGAAAAGGGACCTGAATTGATTCAAGAGCTCTCGCAGAGAGCGGCCGCATCGTCGGGCCCGCGCCGTGAAACGATGGATCGAAAGGTCGCGGTGCTGAAAAAGATGGTGGCCTACGCGCGTTCGGTGCCCGACGAATGGGCGGCACATGAGAAGCTTGCCGATACGCCGCAAGGCTGGGCACTGCATGCCATGGTGCTCGACATCGACGTCGGGCCGATGCTGCAAACTCACAAGCTCCTGACGTCGGTTATCTTCGCACGCGCCAAGGGTTATACGCGTCCGCTGTCCGCCGCCGAACTGGAGATGATGAATCTCACCGGCGACGGCACCGGCCTCGACATGGTGACCATGCCGCAGGCGATGCGGGAACAGGTGCCGACCTCGAATTTCTTCCAACGCGGCGGCTATGAGCGCAACCCTGTGGCGATACGTCACAACACCGTCGCGAAGCTACTCGCGATCACCGACAGTCGGATGGACTCGAACAGCAACCTGCCGGGCGCGAAAGAATTGGCGGCGGCGTTTTGATCTGTAAGCTATCGCCGCGACAAAGGCGCACTCCCTCTCCCGGCGGGAGAGGGTTGGGGTGAGGTGTTATGGTCTTTGACATCACGCTTACCCCATCACCCGAATCGCATCGTGTGATGCGATCCGACCTCTCCCTTGGGAGAGGTGGGTCTGGCGCGCCGCACGATTCCGAAGGATCAATTCGATCCGAACATGAACTTGCCGTCACCCTCGAGATAGGGGCCGGTGCGCATGTAGAGCTGGCCGTTATGGCCAACAAAAAACAGCGTGCCCTTTGGCACTTTCTTGGCGCCTTTCAGAAGCTGGCCGGCGTTGCTGGTTCCCATCTTGTAAGCGTGGGTCTTGCCGTCTTTGTCGTAGGCGTAACCCATGTCCGGCTTGAGCTCCCAAGTCGCCGGCTCCTCGGCGAAAGCCGGCGCCGACAGTGCGGCAAGCGCGGCTATTAACATCAGTGGTTTGACCGAAAATCGGGTCATGTCCCCAAATCCTCCCAAAATGACTTTCCGAGAAACGCGCAAGTACTAATCGACTTTGAACAAATCACGAACGATATCGGCCCGTCAACACGATGCGACGGGAGAGCCGCGAATGCCACCGACTTTGTCATTTCCTGCCTCAGGCTTCACGATTATCCTCGGTAGCAACAGATTTCAGAAACTCTTTTTGGGGACGATTCGGATGAACCATTTTGTGAAAGTCGGTTTTGGTGTCGCGTTGTTTCTGCCGCTTTCGGACGCGGCGCGCGCCGACGACTTCAAACTCTCCAATAATCAGCGAATTTCCTGTAGCCGGGGCCTGTCCGCCGGCAAACTCAACACCGCGACCTGCAAGTCCTACGCTTATGTCTTCAATACCAAGACGTCGGAATACTTCCGCTGCCAGATCACACTGGCGCTGACCCGTGACAACAAGGAAGTCATCAACGTCCAGACCGACGGCGGCTGCACCAAGAAGCCGCGTATCTTCGATACCGATTCCAGCTATTCGTTCGACGCCACCGAGACCGAGCCGCCGAATACCAATTCGTTCTTCGGGCCCGGTGGCTATTCGATCTGGGCCAGCGACAACACCAAGCAGAAGGTGCGCGGCTGCATCACCATCTCTTCGGGGCTCGGTTCGGACATTTCCAAATGTCTCGATATGACTTTCCAGTGATCCTCCCATGCGGCGTTTGCGGCCAGCGCGATTGTGCCGGTCCTGGCTCCTGCTGGAAGGGGCCAACGAAGCCATGCTGGCCCACGCGCATGAAAGCGGCGCCGATGTCCTGATCCAGGAACTGGAAGATTTCACGCCGCCCGAATTGCGCCCCGCCGCACGGGCGCTGGCGCCCGATCTTTATGCCGCATGGCGCGCCGCCGGCCAGATGGTCGGCGTTCGCGTCAATCCGCTCGATCAGGACGGCATGGATGATCTTGCAGCCGTGATGCGCGGCGCGCCTGACATCGTGGCGCTGCCAAAGGTCGCCGAGCCGTTTCACGTCACGCGTCTCGACGAAGCGGTAACGCGGTTCGAGCGCGACTATGGAATCCCGGAAGGATCGACCGCTTTATTGCCGAACATCGAACTCGCCCGCGGTCTGGTGCAAACGATCGCAATCGCCAAGGCCAGCCGGCGGACGGCCGCCTGCCTAATGGCGTCGGAAGACATGGCCGCCGATCTCGGAGCCGAGCGCGGCCAGGACGGCGTCGAACTGGCCTATTGCCGCCAGCGCTTTCTGGTCGAATGCGTCGCCGCCGATGTGGTCGCGGTCGATTGTCCCTATACGTTCAGCGACGTCGACGGCCTCGCGCAGGACACGCGCTGGGCGCGACGGCGCGGCTATGTTGCCAAGAGCCTGGTCGATCCCGCGCATGCCGCCATCGTCAACGGCGTTCTATCGCCCGGCGAGGGAGAAGTTCTGCGCGCAAGGCGCCTCGTCGCGGCGTTCGATACTGCCCGCAGCGCAGGCCAGGGGCGCGTCGAACTTGATGGCGCGTTGGTGGAAATGCCGGCCTACCAAACCGCGAAACGCCTGCTCGCCCGTCACGAGGCGATGCAGGCGTTTGAACGGGGTGAGGCTACATGAGAGGTCTGATCCCTCTCCCTTGTGGGTCGGGGTGGGGGTGCAAAAGAAATCCCCCGCCCTGGCCTTCGCTCCGCTTCGGCCTTCCCTCCCCACAAGGGGGAGGGAGAAGTGGGACCGATAGCGTGACCGCGCTCAATGTCCCATCCGCGCCGACGCCGGATGCCCCGGCACCTTGAAGCGCTTGCCGGTGTCGGTGACCTTGGTGCCGTTGACCTTCAGGATCGAGAAATCCTGGTCGATGTAGTTTCCGGCCAGAAGATATTTGCCGTCCGGTGTGAAGGCGACGGCCTCGGGCAATCCGCCGACCTCGATGTCTTGCGTCTTCGTCACCTTCTTGCCGTCGATCGTCAGGATCGAGAGGCTGCCGTTCTTCTGGTAGAAGAACGCTTTCTTGTTGGCGTTGGAGCCGCGCAGGATCGCAGCAACCGCAAGGTCGCCCTTGGGCGACATTGCCAGCCCCTCCGGACCGTCGCCGACGACGACGCGATCGATGATACGCGGCGGGTTGGCTTCGAGATCGATCACGCTCGTGGTGTCGACGTTTCCATCGGAAGCACCCGAGTTGCCGTTATCCGACGTCAGCGCGATCTTGCTGTTCGGAGTGACCACGACGTTGTAGGGCCACTGGCCGGTCGGCAGATCGACCTTGTTGTAGGTCACCTTGTCGCCGTCGATGTCGAGCACCGACACCTTGTGTGCCGGAAACCGCACCGCCAGCGCATGCTTGCCGTCGGGCGCGAAAATCACATGCGCGACGCTGTCGGGGAAGCTGATCGTATCAGTGACCTTCACGTCGGTGCCATTGACCGAGAGCACGCTGATCGAGTTGTCGGCGCGGTTGGCGACCAGCGCCATCTTGCCCGATGGGCTGAAGCTCAATCCGGACGGCTGCTTGCCGCCGGTGACGGTGGCCGCGAGCTTCGGCGGATTGGCCTTCATGTCGATGACGAAGATCTTGTTGTCCGGCACCTGCTTGAGCCCATCGCCGTCCTTGACGACGTCGACGGAGTTCGCCACCAGCGCCACCGATCCGGTCGGATCGATGTCGAGATTGACCGGCGGCCCGACCACGGAATTCTCCAGCGGCAGCGTCGCCACGATCTTGGGATCTTCCGGATTGGCGAGATCGACGATCAGAACGGAATCCTTGCCGGGCGCGGCGAGGATCGTCTTGCCGTCGTTGTCCCACGTCACCTTCTCGTCGATGCCGACGATCATGAAAGGTTTGGCATGGGCGGAAGTGACGGCCGCGCCGCACAGCATCGTCGTCGCGAGCGCAAATCCAACGGTACGAAAAACAGGCATATACATGGTCTCCCCTGGCACCGGCCTCTCACGGGCCGGTTCGCGGGGGGACATTACGCGGGGAGTTCTGTCGTTGCTAGTGGCCCGATTCTAACATTCGCACCCCTTCTCAGCGGACACCTTTGCGAATGTTAGAATCCAAAGGACACTAGAAAATATAAGTGTCTAGTGGAGTTTCGGATTTGACATTCGCTTGCGCGCTTGCGGCTCCGTGGGGGCGAATGTTAAATCCACTCCACTAGTGGTCCGATTCTAACATTCGCACCCCTTCTCAGCGGACACCTTTGCGAATGTTAAAATCCAAAGGACCACTAGAAAATATAAGTTTCTAGTGGAGTTTCGGATTTGACATTCGCTTGCGCGCTTGCGGCTCCGTGGGGGCGAATGTCAAATCCACTCCACTAGTGGTCCGATTCTAACATTCGCACCCCTTCTCAGCGGACACCTTTGCGAATGTTAGAATCCAAAGGACCACTAGAAAATATAAGTGTCTAGTGGAGTTTCGGATTTGACATTCGCTTGCGCGCTTGCGGCTCCGTGGGGGCAAATGTTAAATCCACTCCACTAGTAGCGCTGGCTTCGACCTTGGTATGGCGCGGTCTCGGGCATCATCACCGCTAACAAACCAAGGCCAATCGCTGCGACCGCTGCAAGCGACAGGAAGGCTGCGTCATATCCCGCATGAACGACGATGAAGCCGGCAACCCCGGTGCTGAGGGCTGCGCCGATGCCGGTCGCGGTGGCAATCGCGCCCTGGCTCACGTTGAAGTGACCGGTGCCATGGGTGAGGTCGGCGACCACAAGCGGGAACAGCGCACCGAAAATCCCGGCGCCGACGCCGTCGAGCAATTGCACCGACACCAGCAAATACGGATTGTCGGAGACAGGATAAAGCGCGCCACGCAGCATCAGCACGGCGAGCGCCGTGGCGAAGATCGGCTTGCGTCCCCACACATCTGCCTTGCGGCCGACCAGCATGGCGACCGGCACCATCACGATCTGGGCCGCAACGATGCACACAGACATCAGCGTGGTGCCGAGGTTGCGATTGACCAAAGCAAGCTTCTGGCCGACCAGCGGCAGCATCGCTGCATTCGCGAAATGAAACAGCACGGTCGCGGCGGCGAAGATCAGGAGCGGCCGGCACGTCAGCAGCACCCGGTAGCCGGACGGCTGGTCACTCTGGGCGGTATCGTCTGCCTCCCCGTCGTCGAGTCCGCGCGCGATGTTGTCGTCGATGGCCGCGCGCGGAATCGAAAGCGTCGCCGCCACGCTTGCGAGCGCCATCGCGGCGATCAGCCAGAACACGGTGACGGGCCCGTAGAAATAAGCCGAAAGCCCGGCAATCGCCGCGGCCACGGCGTTGCCGGCATGATTGAAGGCTTCGTTGCGGCCGGTGCGCCGCGCGAAGGCGCCCATCCCGACGATTCCAAGTGACAGCGCGGCTATACCGGGCGCGAAGATGCTGCCGGCGGCATGCGCCAGCACCTGCGTGGCGGCGACCGGCGCAAATTGGCCGAATAATGGGAGCATGAGGCTTGCCGCGGTGACCCCGACCGCGGCCGCAGCCATCCAGCCGCGCTTGGCGTGGCTGCGGTCGATCAGGGCGCCGGCCGGCGTCTGCGCCAGAATGCCGGCGAGCGCCGCCAGCGACATCACCGCGCCGATGCTGGCTTCGTCCCATTTCCGTTCGGTCAGGAGATAAATGGCGAGATAAGGACCAAGTCCGTCCCGCACATCGGCGAGAAAGAAATTCAGCGCATCGAGCTTGCGCTCAACGCTATTATCCGCCTGCCGCAAGCTAATCCTCGCTCGAATGTTCACCCCCAACAAGCGGCATCTGCCGATGGTTCCGTTATCCTCGGATTGTACGGTTGACCGCAGGCTCAGGTGCAGCCAATTTCCGGCAAACACCAAGGGAGGTGCCGCGTGGGGCGTCTGAACGGCAAGACAGCGATCGTGGTCGGCGCGGGCTCGATCGGGCCCGGCTGGGGCAATGGAAAAGCGACCGCGGTGACGTTCGCACGCGAGGGGGCGCAGGTCTTTTGCGTCGATCGCAATGCGAAGTCTGCCGCTGAGACCGCCGAGATCATCACCAAGGAAGGCGGCCACGCGGTCGCATTCGCAGCCGACGCTTCGCGCGCCGCTGACATTGAAGCGATGGTGGCTTCATGCCTGAAGACCTACGGCCGCATCGACGTGCTCGACAACAATGTCGGCATCGCCGAGACCGGAAGTGTGGTGGATGTCGCCGAGGCCGACTGGGACCGCGTCTTCGCCGTCAATCTCAAGAGCGCCTACCTCTCGATGAAGCACGTCATTCCT
Source organism: uncultured Alphaproteobacteria bacterium (assembly GCA_963824305.1). Taxonomy (GTDB): domain Bacteria; phylum Pseudomonadota; class Alphaproteobacteria; order Rhizobiales; family Xanthobacteraceae; genus Bradyrhizobium. Next base: position 39,297 of record CAWGOW010000005.1, on the reverse strand, counting down.
GTCATGGTGTCGCAAGGCGGCGGTTCGATCATCAATATTTCTTCTATTGCCTCGATCCGCCATCTCGGCATTTCCTACGTCACCTATGCGACAACCAAAGCGGCGATGAACCAGATGACCCGCACGACCGCGGTCGAATTCGCCGGGCAGAGGGTTCGCGTCAATGCGATCCTGCCGGGCTTGATGAAGACACCGATGGTGGCGCATTCGGCGGGCCTTGCCGCGAGCTACGCCAATGGCGACGTCGAGGCGATGTGGCGCGCCCGCGACGCGCAAGTGCCGATGGGACATATGGGAGACGCCTGGGACGTCGCCAACGCCGCGCTGTTTCTTGCCTCCGACGAATCGAGATATGTCACGGGCATCGAACTCGTGGTCGACGGCGGGATCACGCTGAAGGTGATATAGAGCTCCCATGCGACGGTCCCTTCCACTGTTGATGGCAGGCTTTGCCATGGTCTGCTTTGTCCTGGGCGGCGTGGTGCAGCCATGCAGCGTGCATGCCGCTCCCGTTGAGCCGACCGGCGAGCAGATCGATTCCGCGCCCTGCACGGCCGCGCTCAATGCCGCTGACGACGAGAAGATCATCGCTTCCTGCGGCGCCCTGATCGGCAACGACAAGGCGCCGAAGGCCGATCGCGTCAAGGCGGCGATCGCGCGGGCAGGCGCCTATGAACGCAAGGGAGAAGTCGACCGCGCCATCGGCGACGACGACATCGCGCTGCGGCTCGAGCCTGCGCAGGCCGCTGTACTCAATGCCCGCGGCGAACTTTATCGCCGGAAAGGCGATCGGGTTCGTGCTCTTTCAGATTTCGGTAACGCGTTCAAAATCGATCCGAACAACGCGATCGCCAAGGCCAATTACAAATCGCTATCGCTGGAGATCGAGCGGATCGGGGCGATGATGGCGGTCAATAACAAGCCAAGCTTTAACTGCGCGGCCGCACGACGCCCGGTCGAGAAAGCGATCTGCGGCAATCCTGAGCTCGCCAATCTCGACCGCGAGATCAACGCGGTGAATACCAGGGTCGTCCGCGAGGCCGGCGCAAAGGATCCTCGCGATGGGCGCACGATGCAGCGGGAGCAGGATGAGTTTCTCTCCCGCCGCAGTGCCGAATTCGGCAAGCCGAACTTCGACCTGAAGCAGGCGATGCGGGACCGGCTCGAGCATTTGCTGATGCTCGCTCAGCATTAATCTTCGGCTCTCGCATCGGCGTTTAGCCAAAGGACGAAGCTGTTCCGGCTTGATCTCGCGCTGCTTCAGGTGACAATGGCCATGAAATAATTGACGGCCGCTCTTCGTCGTCATGGCCACGCCAGTCCCGGCCATCCACGCCTTGCTTTTTGCCTGGGCAGGCAAGAAGACGTGGATGCCCGTGACACAGGCGAGCGGAAGCGACGCCGTCGTTTGGACGGCTGCGCGGGCATGACGAAGGAAGATGTGGCCTGCCGGAGGAGCGCCATGAACATTGTGCACAAGAGCGCCTATCACGAGGTCCACGCGCGCTCGCTCCGTGATCCCGAGGGCTTTTGGGGCGAGGCGGCGCGCGAGATCGACTGGATCAAGCCGGCGGAGAAGATTTTCGATTCCACCCAGGGTCTTTACGGCCGCTGGTTTGCCGGCGCTGTCGTCAACACCTGCTACAACGCGCTCGACCGCCATGTCGAACGCGGACGCGCCGATCAGCTGGCGTTGATCCATGACTCGCCGCTCACCGGCCACACCACCAAATTCACCTATGCCGAGCTTCTGACCGAAGTGAAGACGCTGGCCGCCGTCATGACGGATTTCGGCGTCAGCAAGGGCGATCGCGTCATCATCTATATGCCGATGGTGCCGGAGGCTGTCGTCGCCATGCTCGCCTGCGCACGGATCGGCGCGGTGCATTCCGTCGTGTTCGGCGGCTTTGCTGCGAAGGAACTGGCGACCCGCATCGATGACGCCGCGCCAAAGCTGATCTTTTCCGCAAGCTGTGGCATCGAGCCCGGGCGCATCGTGGCCTACAAGCCGTTGCTCGACGAGGCGATCAAGCTCGCAAGCATCGCACCGCAAGGATGCATCATCCTGCAACGGCCGCAGCAGACCTGCGAATTGAACCCGGGGCGCGATCATGACTGGGCGTCGTTGCGCGAAGCGGCGATCAAGGCGAGGAAATCCGCCGATTGCGTCCCCGTGCTCGCGACCGATCCGCTCTACATCCTCTACACGTCGGGCACTACAGGCAGGCCCAAAGGCGTCGTGCGCGACAATGGCGGGCATCTGGTTGCGCTGAAATGGTCGATGTTCAATCTCTACGGCATCAAGCCGGGGGAGGTTTGGTGGTGCGGCTCCGATATCGGATGGGTTGTCGGCCACAGCTACATCGTCTACGCCCCGCTGATCCATGGCGCGACCTCGATCATGTATGAGGGCAAGCCGATCGGCACGCCGGACGCCGGCGCGTTCTGGCGCGTGATTTCAGAGCACGGAGCAGTCGCATTGTTCACCGCGCCGACCGCGTTCCGCGCTATCCGCAAGGAGGACCCGGATGGAAAATTCATCCGGCAATACGACCTCTCGAAATTCCGCACGCTGTTTCTCGCCGGTGAGCGCGCCGATCCGCCGACGGTGGAATGGGCGGAGGCGCAATTGAAAGTACCCGTGATCGATCACTGGTGGCAGACGGAAACAGGCTGGTGCATCGCCGGCAATCCGGTGGGCTTGGGGATGTTGCCGGTCAAGCACGGCTCGCCAACGGTGCCGATGCCGGGTTATTGCGTCGAAGTGGTGGACGAAGCGTCCAGGCCGGTGAGCGCGGGCACCATGGGCTCGATCGTGATCAAGCTGCCGATGCCGCCGGCATGCTTGCCGACCCTGTGGCAGCAGGATGAGCGCTGCAAGGAAGCCTATTTTAGCGAGTTTCCCGGCTACTACAAAACCTCCGACGCCGGTTACATGGATGAAGACGGCTATGTCTATGTGATGGGCCGCACCGACGACATCATCAATGTTGCCGGTCATCGTCTTTCCACTGGCGGCATGGAGGAAATTCTGGCCTCGCATTCGGATGTTGCCGAATGCGCCGTGCTCGGCATCAAGGATGCGATCAAGGGTGAGGTGCCCTGCGGCTTTCTGGTGCTCAAGGCCGGCGTCGCACGCAAGACCGCCGAGATCGAACGAGAAGTCGTGGCGCTGGTGCGCGAGAAAATCGGTCCCGTGGCGGCATTCAAGCTTGCGATCACGGTGGCGCGCCTGCCGAAGACCCGTTCGGGCAAGATCCTGCGCGGCACCATCAAGAAGATCGCCGACGGCGAGCAATGGGCCATGCCCGCCACCATCGAGGACCCCAAGGTGCTGGACGAGATTGCGGATGCTTTAAAAGGCAGGGTGTGAGGCTCGCGCCTCATTGCAATGATGTCAGTCGGGGGCAGCCCCGCAAGGGCTGACCCCGGCATCCATCGAGCCGCATCAATACAGGGAGAAATGGGCTCTCAGGTGCGCAATTGCGCACCGTCGCTCGCTCGCTTCACGCGCGCCCCGGAATGACGGTCAGATTTGTCCGTGCAGGGAAGGCTTACAAATCCCACAATTCCGGGTACAGCTAGTGTCTCGATTCCGAAGTTCGGAGCATTTTGCGGAGCCGCGTTTCGAACTTCGGAATCGAAAGGACACTAGCAAACCCTATTAGTCTGGTGTGGCTTTGGTTCAGAAGTCCGCATAACGAAATCGCGGCGCTTGGTGCGGACTTCTGAACCGCCACACTACCCCCCGACATCACGGGATTTGGCATGCGGCTTTCGATTTTGACGTTTCCGGTGGCGCTGATGCTGACGGCGCTCGCACTTTCTTCCTGCTCGCATCGCGGGGAGGCGCCAGCCAGCGCGGGCCTGACCGAGGATGACGACGCCTTCTGCCGGGCAGGCGGCAAGTTCGCGCCCGGATCGCCCGAATATGTCAATTGTCGAAAAGATCGCGACGTCCAGCGCGGCAACGCGGTCGCGCGCGCCGACAAGAAGCAGCGCGACCTCGGCGAATACATGCTGAACAATCCGGTCAGGCCTTGAAAAACCCGGGCGCGAACTCATAAATTCAGTTGCCTTGGCTGATCTCCGCTGTTGCTCGCACAACGGACTCGGAGTTCAGGCCAAGTCGGGAAGCCTTGGCAGAGATCGAACGGGCTAATTCGTTCTCGGCGGCCAACGCCGGCCCGCCAACCAGCCTGCCAGAGGCGCGCCAAAGGCCAGGCACCACATGAATTGTGCAACGAATGGAGCGACGGCGGCCATCACCGTTGCGAACACGAGTGCGAAGACCGGAAAGACCGCGTTTGCCAGCAACTCGGAATTGCGGCGACCTCGCAGCGCCAGAATCCACAACAGCGCATTCAGCGTGGCGATCGTCGTCAGGTGAATGCCGTACGTCACGGCGACTACGCCGTCGAACCGGTAGCTGCCGTAAAGGCCGTTCGTCACCGGCAGGATGATGATCGACAGAAGAAAAAGCAGATTGAGAAACACCACCCCGCGGCTGCCTTCCGGCGCAACCGCGAGCCGCCGGTGATGGCTGAACCAGAACAGGCCGGCGACAATGAAGCTGATCATCAGCGCGATCACCGGTTGCGCATAGACGTTCAGCAGGTCGATCCAGTTCGGCGCGCTCTTGAAACTGCTGGCCTTCGGCAGATCGTAGGCCAGCAGCGTCATGGCAACGCCGAAGATCGTGTTGCTCAGCATCTCCAGCCGCCGCATTTCGAAAAGGCCGATTTGGTTCAAATCTCGTCCCCTCAAAGCCAGGCGGCCCGCGCAGTATGCTTCTTAGATAAGCGGCGCATAGGCGCCGACACAATCTACCTGATTGTTTTGCTACCTGATTACTTTGCACTGCCGCTGAACCTGTTGACCCGACATGCCCACCAAGTAGTCGGCGGTTGGTGAAGCAGCTCACAGGTTTCGAGTTCAAGAGGCGGTGCGTTCGGCCATGGAACCCAGCACAGACTTTGTCGCGCTTGCTACAGCGCTCGGCACTGCATTCTACGCCGCCTTATGTCTCGATTTCCTTGCGATTGACGAGCTTGGCCTGTCCTTGCAGTTGGTGTGGAGGGGAGCGGTGTCGGCTGCGCTTCTTGTCGGTGTCTTCATCGCGATAGGATTTACACGCCTCGATGCCGGTGCCGACGACGCATTCCTCGAGCATGAACGCGCTCGTAAGCTTGGCGCGTCCGACCTCATCGATTATCGCGATACGCCGGACTGGCACTTGGTGGTCCAAAATTGCTCAGGGAGAAGGCATAACACACATTTGGAGGTCGGCGGCCAAGACACCAACCTAACCCGTCATGGGACGAATACTATTTTTCCGCCCGAAGCGATTGGCGCAGCTTCGCCAGTCTCATTTGATAATTTTCCGCATCCCCGTAATCCTCAAATTTCGCGTACCGAGAGTGAGCGCCGACAACGCGGCGAGCGTGTTTGATCGGACACCAATACTGCTCGGTCAGCGCGAAGATCTCGCGCGCGTAGGCGGCGAGGCCGTTGCCGTAGGAGCAATATGCGCAATTCAATTTTTCTACAAAATTGAGATAGGCGAGATAGCCACGGTCGAATACAAAATAGTCTTGGCGTCTCACTTTCGGAATTCCGTAAACCGGGAAGCATATGAGTTGATAAACGGTGACGAACAGGTCAAGCAATACCAACGGTACGATGACGGAATAAATGACTGGCGCCGTTAAAATCACCAGTGGATTCGCAGTCAAGATGTATGACCCAACACCTTGCTTAAGTTCCCGGTGGCGGCGCAGAATTTCTTCTTCAAATACCACTCGACCTTTTTCCAAGCCGACATGTAGCTGTGCCAGGCGCTTGCCGATTTCCATGTCGAGTTCGGCCTCTAATTCACGGATCTGTTCGGTTAGTGCATCAATCAGCGAATTCATAACCGCTCCCAAACCTGCTATTGCCGCGTGTTAAGTTCGAGACTGTCAGTATCATAAAACGCCTTCGCCACGCGAACCTAAGACCTGAACAATTCGGTCAGGCTTTGAGAAACCAGGGCGCGAACCCACAAATTCGGCTGCCCTGGCTGATGTCCGCTGTTGCTCGCACAACGGACTCGTCTCCGAGTTCAAACTCACCCGTACGGGTGAGAACGTTGCAGTTAGGCTCGCAATCGCAAGTTGAGAGATTTGCGCAGATCGGCTGAAGCGAGACGGGTTTGCCGCGGGTCACACGCGGACATGGCGAGCCAGCCGGTTATTTCCGTTAAGGGCCGATAGCGGACTGACAACTTTAAGCCGCCGCTTGAAGCGACCTGAGCGGGACGTCGAGCGAATAGACGAAGCCGGACCGTTCGTAGGCGAGCTGAACCTGGCCGTTCAATTGCTGGCCGAGAGACGTCATCATGCGGGTGCCGAAGCTTTGCCGTACCGGCGGCTCAACCGCCGGACCTCCGCTTTCAGTCCAGACCAGGTGGAGCCTCTGCCCCGGCAGATCTATCGTCCACGCGACTTCGACCCGGCCTGCGGGAACAGAGAGAGCGCCAAATTTGGTGGTATTGGTACAGAGTTCATTGAAGGTCATCGCGAGCGCAATGACGGCGCCCGAGCTAATTCGGAGGTCCGGTCCGTTAAAATGGAAGCGCCTGATGCCTTGGCTGTCGTAAGGCTCCGTTGCGCTGCTGAAGATATGAGTCAGACTTGCGTTGGCCCAGCTGACCTGCATCAGCAGATCGTGGGCTCGTCCCAACGCGGCCAGCCGAGCCTCCATCGCCTTCTGCCCAGCCGCGATGCTGGGCGCTGCACGGAAGCTCTGGGAGGCGATTGCACTCACCGTAGCAAGGGTGTTCTTGATGCGATGATGCAGCTCACCAAGGATCAGCTTCTGCAACTTGTCCGCGGCTTCGCGCTCTTTGGCCTCGATGCCGGCTTGAATAAGCAAAGTCTCAGCATTGATGCTCGCTTGCTCCAGCAACAGGCGAAGGCTTTCGTTCTCCGCTGACAAGACGACTTCCTGCGCCGAGCGCGACGACGGCGCAATTGACTCTGCAGCGTGAAGGTCCCCGTTCGCCGACAATACGGCAGCGTCGGGCACAATTCGTAGCGCCCCTGCTCCCACCATGTCTTGCAATTCTGTGATCATATGCTCGACACCCAGCGGTTTGCCAAAAAAACGGCTGTCCGTTGGTCGTTCTGCATTGGATAGTTTCACTTGACCGGAGACCAGGATGATCTTGATCGATGGCCAACGGTCATGCACCGCGTGGGCGAGCTTCAGACCGTCGATGCTGCCCGGCATTTGAATATCCGTGAACAGCAGGGAGATATCCGAGCGGGCTTCAAGGATCGACATTGCCTGGTCGGCGTTGACAGCCTCGACCGGGTTGAACCCCGCATCCTGTACGATATCGACCGCGCGCATGCGCAGGATCATCTCGTCTTCAACGACGAGAACATTCGGCAGCGGTGTTAAATCTTTCGACATAAATAGCCTCACTCGCTCGTCCGACAGCCGATTTCCAGATCAGCCGCAGCGGGATTGCCGAAAACAAAAATGATAAAACAGCAATTGCGGCGACCACCCGGCGCTATGGCATTCACTGCGCCTTCCAAGGACAGATAGCGAGCGAATTCGCTTGGCTCCAATGACTAATCGCATCAGCGTGCGATTGGCTCCGCCATCGTGTGCCGCGGTGACGCAAAAAATCTTCAGCGGATCGAATTGATTGTATCGGACGCTCATCGCGTAAACGGCGCGTGAGAAGCATCAAATGCAGAGGCAAGCCGATCAGCCTGCTGCCCGGAGCGACGCTTTCTTTGCAGCACGCCGCGTTGCGAACGTGGTCGACATCTGAATGTCTCCTCGATGCAAGGGATCATGAAATATCCGATTTGCGAGCGAGGTAGACGGAAGATAATCAGCGGGGCGTTGCGACAAGACGAGCTTCCAGTATTTTGGAAGGCGAACCGGACCTCCGCAAACAGGAAGCGGAGAAATTCGGCCAGACCTGCTTTGAGCAGTCAGTCGTCCGCACTTCAAGTCGATCGCTCTTTCCGAGGACCGCCACCTCCCTTGCTTTTACCTCGGGAGCAAAACCCGGCAACGTGATCATTGAAACTCCAAGGAGCGCGAATATTGCTACGGCAGAGAGAGATTTGACCATCTTGGGCGCTGCTGACTTGTTGCCTCGATCCCTCGGCTTGCGGGGATCAACTAAACAACAACTTAAATGAGAATAAGTTTCATGAGACCAACTTATATTTGTATGGAATGCCGACTTCCGTTCTGGGTCGTTCGGGTCGGTTTGGGCAGCGGATTGATTTCTGATTTTCCGAATTTTGCTTGACGGCTTGGTAGAAGCAGAAATATAGCGGTTCGGTCCCGCCTCCTCTCGAGGGGCGTTTCGCGATCGTCACAAAACGTTGGGCGCGGGATGCGGTGGACGCTTTGGCGCGGAAGACGAACGCGCAGGAAGCGGACGGCGAAGTCGTGTGGTCCTGATGTCTCGACGCTGACATCAAACTCATGGGAAGCTAACGCTTCTCAGGGGTGACGGTGACAAAAAGCCCGATCACCGGGGAGATCACGAAGGAAACCGTTAAAACCATTGCGCGGGGAATGCCGGGTGTTTCCGGTGTGACCGTGGTGACTAACTCGTGTGCTTTTTATTTTGCACGCGAGGCTGCGGGCGCATCGAGCGCCCGGCATTCCCTGCGCCCTCACTGATTTAGGGCGCCAAGGTTCATGCAGGACTCGGGCGCTAGCCACGCCGCGAGGAGAAAAAGTGTGTCTGAAACAATTTATGTGTCGTCCCTGCCTGGTGCGCAATTGCGCAAGGGGGCAGGGACGGCCACGAGGTTGTGACGATCGCAGGGTTACTCTTGATCCTGGTCCGGCTTCTTGCCGCCGATGGTTTTCAGCTTGGCGAAGACCGCATCGACGTTGAGATCGTCGCCGCCCTTTTCCGTGGTCTCCAACTCCGGCTCCTTGCGGGTGGTCTCCGAGGCCGGCAGCAGCGTCGGACCGCCGTGACCGAGATCGGTCGGCTTTTCCTTGGCCGCGCGCTGCACCTCGAAATCGAGTTCGATTTGCGAGCAGAGGCCAAGCGTCACCGGATCCATCGGCGTCAGCGTCGAAGCATTCCAGTGGGTACGGTCGCGGACGCTCGCGATCGTGGTCTTGGTGGTGCCGACCAGACGCATGATCTGCGCGTCCTTCAACTCGGGATGGTTGCGCACCAGCCACAGGATGGCGCTCGGCCGCTCGTGCCGGCGCGAGACCGGCGTGTAGCGCGGGCCCTTCTTCTTGGCCTGAGGCGGCAGCGTCACCTTGCTCTCGGCGATCCTCAGCCGGTAGTTCGGGTCTCCCTCGCCCTTTTCGATCTCGTCGCGCGTCAACTGACCTGTGGAAATCGGGTCCATGCCCTTGATGCCCTGGGCGGCGTCGCCATCGGCGATGGCGCGGACCTCGAGCGGGTGCATTTTGGTGAAATCCGCCACCTGATCGAAGGTCAGGGCGGTATTATCGACCAGCCACACGGCGGTTGCCTTTGGCATCAGCGGTGCATTGCTCATGGCAAATCTCCTTTGCGCTTCGCCCACCTCCGGAAGGCGAAGCCGTGGTCATCAACGATGACGGGAATTGCGCCCCTTATAAGCCGTCCTAGGTCTCCCGCGCAATGGCTTGCGCTTGACCTTGCCCTTGACAGGGCCCGAAAGCCGTCCCAAGTCCTTACGTGAGATATCCCTTTGAATCGACCGTTCTACGACCCATCCGGCCTTGGTTAAGGCTTGAGGTGCGCCGACCCCGGTCCGAGGCCGTGTTATGCCAGCCAAACCACCCCTTCGAATCGTGCTTTGTTCTCCGCGTGGCTTCTGTGCCGGTGTGGTCCGGGCCATCGATACCGTCGAGCGGGCGCTCACGATCTATGGCGCTCCGGTCTACGTCCGTCACGAGATCGTGCATAACCGATATGTGGTGGACAGCCTGAAAACCAAGGGCGCCATCTTCGTCGAGGAACTTGCCGAAATCCCGGACAATACCAACGCACCGGTGGTGTTCTCGGCCCACGGGGTTCCCAAGTCGGTGCCGGCCGAGGCCCGGACCCGCAATTTCTTTTCGCTCGATGCCACCTGTCCGCTGGTCACCAAGGTGCACCGCGAGGCGGCGATTCATTTCAAGCGCGGCCGCGAAATCCTCCTGATCGGCCATTCCCATCACCCGGAAGTGGTCGGCACGCTCGGCCAGCTGCCGCCGGATGCAGTGACGCTGATCGAGACTGCGGAAGACGCAGAGACCTTCACCCCGAAGGATCCGAACAACCTTGCTTTTGTGACGCAGACCACGCTGTCGATCGACGACACCGCGGAAATCGTCGCCGTGCTGAAGGGGCGGTTTCCGAATATTTCCGGGCCGCACAAGGAAGACATCTGCTATGCGACCACCAACCGCCAGCTCGCGGTGAAGAAGGTCGCGCCGGTGGTCGATGCGCTGATCGTGGTTGGCGCCCCGAATTCCTCGAACTCGCAGCGCCTGCGCGAAGTCGCCGAGCGCGAGGGCTGCCCGATCGCGATTCTGGCGCAGCGCGCCAGCGATCTCGACTGGTCGCGCTTCGAGGGCATAAAGAGTCTCGGCATCACGGCGGGTGCTTCCGCGCCTGAAGTGATCGTTGAAGAGATCATGGGCGCCTTCGCCGAGCGCTACGAACTGCATGTGGAGACGGTGTCGGCTGCGCAGGAAAACGAGTTCTTCCCGCTGCCGCGTTCGCTGCGGCCAGACGCTGCGGAATAAACTTGAGATCGGGATAAGCGCAAATGGCGGTCTATACCGACGTCGCCGCCGATGAGCTTGCGGACTTCCTGAAACATTACGAGATCGGCGAACTCCTGTCCTACAAGGGCATCGCCGAGGGCGTCGAGAACTCCAACTTCCTGCTGCACACGACGTCGGGCTCTTTCATCCTGACGCTCTATGAAAAGCGCGTCGTCAAAGGCGACCTGCCGTTTTTTCTCGGCCTGATGACGCATCTTGCCTCCCACGGTCTCAATTGCCCGCAGCCGGTGAAAGACAGAAACGGCGAAGCACTGCGAACACTGGCAGGGCGTCCAGCGGCGATCATCAGCTTTCTGGAAGGCGTCTGGCCGCGCAAGCCCAACGCTGCCCATTGCGCCGGCGTCGGCAAAGTGCTGGCCCAGATGCATCTGGCGGGCGCCGATTTTGCGATGTCGCGCGCCAACGCGTTGTCGGTTTCGGGATGGCGGCCATTGTTCGAACAGGCGGCGGCGCGCGCCGACGAGGTGCAGGCGGATTTACGTGATTTTCTCCGCGCCGAACTTGATTATCTCGAAGGCGGCGTCTGGCCGGCGCACTTGCCGCAAGGCGTCATTCATGCCGACCTGTTTCCGGATAACGTCTTCTTCCTTGGTGATCGCGTATCCGGCATCATCGATTTCACTTTCGCCTGCACCGACATGCTGGCCTATGACGTTGCGATCTGCCTCAATGCCTGGTGTTTTGAGGCCGATTGCTCGTTCAACGTCACCAAGGCGCGGGCGCTGCTGTCGGCCTATGGCCGGGAACGGCCAATGTCGAAAGCGGAAGAGGATGCGCTGCCGCTGCTTGCACGCGGCTCGGCGTTACGTTTTCTCCTGACGCGTCTGGTCGATTTTCTCAACGTGCCCAAGGGCGCGCTGGTGCGGCCCAAAGACCCGCTCGAATATGTCCGCAAGCTGCGCTTTCATCAAAGCGTCTCATCGATCCGCGATTACGGCGTTCTCGCTTAAGGGCAAATAATAAGGTGACTACGCTTCCCGCTGTGATCATCCATACCGACGGCGCCTGTTCCGGCAATCCCGGCCCGGGCGGCTGGGGCGCCATTCTCAAATTCGGCGACGTCGAGAAAGAGATGAAGGGCGGCGAGGCCCATACCACCAACAACCGCATGGAATTGATGGCGGCGATCTCGGCGCTGGAAGCGCTGAAAAAGCCCTGCTCGGTCGATCTCTACACCGACAGCCAGTATGTCCGTCAGGGCATCACGGGATGGATTCACGGCTGGAAAAAAAATGGCTGGCGCACCGCCGACAAGAAGCCGGTGAAAAATGCCGAGCTGTGGCAACGCCTCGACGAGTCGCTCAAGCCGCATGAGGTGCGCTGGCACTGGGTCAAGGGTCACGCCGGCCACGACGAGAACGAACGCGCCGATCAACTGGCGCGCGACGGCGTCGCAATGGCAAGGCTGAAGGGGTAGTGTGCCTTCTCGTCATTGCCTGCGGCAAACGCGAAGCGTTTGCGAAAGGGAGCATTAGCGACGAAGCAATCCAGTCTTCTATTCCGGATTGCTTCGCTTCGCTCGCAATGACGGGAAACTTAGAGCTGCCCGAGCAATGTATCGCCGCCGGAAACCTCGACCTTGCCGGGCGCGGCTTCGAGGTTGAGTTTTTTCACGACGCCGTCTTCCACCAGCATCGAGTAGCGCTTGGAACGGATGCCGAGGCCGTTGCCGGAAGCATCCAGCTCCATGCCGATCGCCTTGGTGAAATCGGCATTGCCGTCGGCGAGGAAGGTGGCTTCGTCGCGCTGGTCGGTGTCGCGCTTCCAGGCGTTCATCACGAAGGCGTCGTTGACCGAAACGATCGCGATCGTATTGACGCCCTTGTCCTTGATGGCATAGGCGTTCAGGAAAATGCTCGGCAGGTGCATCTTGTGGCAGGTGCCGGTATAGGCGCCGGGTACGGCGAACAGCGCGACCTTCTTGCCTTTGAACACTTCATCGGTGGTCCGAACCTGAGGGCCTTCCGCGGTCATCACGCGAAACTTGGCCTCGGGCAGCTTGTCGCCAACTTTGATCGTCATTGTCGTTTTCTCCTCAGATGGTGCGGACGTTTTAGACCGGGCCTGTGCAAGGTACAATATGGCGACCCGATCTAGCCCGAAAACCCGCCGGCGTCGAGAAAGGCCTGTTCTTCCGGCGTTGTGGTCCGTCCGAGCGTGCGGTTTCGGTGCGGAAAGCGTCCGAACCGGCGGATGATGTCGGCATGTTCCTCGGCATATCGCAGGTTTTCCGGATCGTCGCCGCCACGAAACAGTTCGACACAGCGGACCTGATCGGCGAGGGCTTCCGAATGCATGAACGGCAGATAGAGGAATTGCAGAAGCGGTGGGCCAGTGCGCGCATCGACGCCGCGGGCGAGGGCGCGGCTGGCGACCTCAAGCGCCAGTGCATCGCTGGAAAAAGCCTCGGCAAGCCCACGAAACATGTTGCGCGGAAACTGATCGAGCACGATGACGAGGGCCAGCGCGCCTTGGTCGGAAGTTTCCCAGGATGACAGCCGGCCTGCCGCAGCTTCCTGCCACAGGTCAAGAAAACGCTCGCGCACAGTCGCATCGAAGTTGGCGTCGCGCGTGTACCAGCGTTCAGCGCCGGCCTCGCGCCAAAAGGCCAGGACGTCGCTGGTGCCGCCCGTCATTTGCGTCGGTGTGCCTGATGACCTTGCTCAGGCTGCCACGGCCTTGGTCTCGTCACGCAGTTCGCGGCGCAAGATCTTGCCGACATTGGTCTTCGGCAAGCCGGCTCTGAACTCGATCTGCTTCGGCACCTTGTAATTGGTGAGCTGCGTGCCGCAGAACTTGATCACGTCCTCGGCGGTGAGGTTGGGGTCCTTCTTGACGATAAAAGCCTTGACCGCTTCGCCGGACTTGGCGTCCTGCACGCCAATGACGGCGCATTCCAGCACGCCAGGATGGCTTGCGATCACTTCCTCGATCTCGTTCGGATAGACGTTGAAGCCGGAGACGAGGATCATGTCCTTCTTGCGGTCGACGATCTTGGTGAAACCGTCCGGGCTCATCACACCGATATCGCCGGTGCGGAAATAGCCGTCTGCCGTCATCACCTTCGCGGTCTCGTCCGGCCTGTTCCAGTAACCCGCCATCACCTGCGGGCCCTTGGCGCAGATTTCGCCGGCTTCACCGAGCGGCACTTCGTTGCCATCGTCGTCGCGGATCGAAATCCAGGTGGACGGGACGGGAATGCCGATCGAACCGCTGAAGCGGTCGGCGTCGGCGGGATTGCAGGTCAGCGTCGGCGACGTTTCCGACAGACCGTAGCCTTCCGACAGCGCGCAACCGGTCACCGCCAGCCACTTTTCCGCGACCGGCTTTTGCGTCGCCATGCCGCCGCCGAACGACGTCTTGAGCTTGGAGAAGTCGAGCTTGTCGAAGCCCGGCGTGTTGAGCAGGCCGTTGTAGAGCGTGTTGACCGCCGGAAAGCTGTTGACCTGGTATTTCGACAGCTCCTTGATGAAGCCCGCCATGTCGCGCGGATTGGGGATCAACAGGTTGACGCCGCCGGCGCGCATCGCGAGCAGGTAACAGGCGGTCAGCGCAAAGATGTGATAGAGCGGCAGTGCGCAGACGATGAAGAGCTGCTCGATATGCGGTGGCTTTTTGAGCGCCGGCTGTAACCACGCATCGTTTTGCAGCACGTTGGCGAGGATGTTGCGGTGAAGCAGCGTCGCTCCCTTGGAAACGCCGGTGGTGCCGCCGGTATATTGCAGGAACGCGACGTCGTCTGGCATCAGCCGGGGCTTTTGGAACGTCATGGTCCGGCCAGCGGAAATCGCATCGTTGAAGGAAATCGCGCCCGGTATGGAATAGGCCGGAACCATCTTCTTCACGCGCCGCACCACGAGGTTGACCAGCACGCCCTTGAGGCCGAGCAGATCGCCCATGCTGGCGACGATGACGTGCTTGACCGCCGTCTTGCTCATCACCTGTTGCACGGTGGTGGCGAAATTCTCCAAAACGATGATGGCCTCGGCGCCGGAATCCTTGAGCTGGTGTTCGAGCTCACGCGGCGTATAGAGCGGATTGACATTGACGACCGCATAGCCCGCGCGGAGCACAGCCGCGGTCGCGATCGGATATTGCAGCACGTTCGGTATCATCAGCGCGACGCGTGCGCCCTTTTGCAGGCCCTTGCTCTGGAGGTAGGCGGCGAGCGCCAGCGACAACTCGTCGAGGTCGCGATAGGTGATCGACTTGTCCATACAGATGAAAGCCTTGCGTTCGCGAAACTTCGCAAAGCTTTCTTCCAATAGCTCGACCAGAGACGAATATTGGGTCACATCGATATCGGCGGGCACGCCGGCCGGATATTGCTTGAGCCAGATGCGCTCCATGTCACTTCCCCTCTTGGTTCGTTTCCCTCGGAATTCTGCCCACTTGTTGTGACGGGGCATTTTTAATTTGGGCAATATTGAGCGCAGCGGCCGCCAATGGCAAGCCACAGCCTCGGGTACCGGTGCTGGTCACGTTAATGTGGCAGCCACTCGGTCAGCGGCTTTTTGGTCAGCCGCTCTTGGAGTTGGCGTTCTTGGGCGCGGGCTTGGCCGGCTTCGCGGCCGCCTTCGGCTTGGCCGACTTGTCGGCCGCCGCAGGCTTGTCAGCCGTCTTTGCATCCGGCTTGGCATTGGCGTGCTTGGCCTGCTTGCCGGAGGCGGATTTGGCGCCGGCATCCTCGGCCCCAGCTTCGGGAGGCCGCTTGGCGGCAACGCGCGATTTCTTGCCATGACGGCGCGCGGCTGCGGCGGCTTCATCGGCGGCAGCGTCGGCGGCCACGGCCGCGATCAGGGCCGGACCGGTACGGGTCGGTCCGGTGTAGACCGGAATAGGTTCGGACGCTGCGGGCGCCGCCGCCAGCAATTCCGAGGGCTTCAACGCCGGGACGCCGGTCGGGAAGAAAGCAAGCGCAGTGCCGGAACTGCCGTTGCTGGCCGAGGTGTCTTCGTCCTCGTCGCTCGCCGGCCGGTGCCGTTTGCCGCTGCACATCTCGTCGCGCAGGTTCGGCGGCGAGGCATCGATCGGCGCGAGACTGTCGACCGTGCCCAGCGAGGGACGCAGCCAGGACAAGGTGTCGCTCGAAAAACCGCGGTCGAGCATCTGCACGGCCTTGACCGCGCGTGCCTGACCGGACGAGGCGCCAAGCACGACCGCAATCAGCCGTTTGCCGTTGCGGGTGGCGGATGCCACGAGGTTATAGCCGGCTGCGCAGATGAACCCGGTCTTGAAGCCGTCCGCGCCAGGGTAGCGCCCGATCAGCTTATTGAAATTCTGGGTGATCCTGCGGCCGTAGCGGATTGAGGGAATATGGACGAAATATTCGTACTCCGGCAGGTCGCGAATAATCGCACGGGCCAGGATCGCGAGATCCCGTGCCGAGGTTATCTGGCCATCGGCGGGCAAGCCGTTCGGATTGACGTAGCTCGTCTGCGTCATGCCGAGCCGCTGCGCGTTCTGATTCATCAGTCCGGAAAAGCCGTCGATCGAACCGCCGACGCCCTCGGCCAGAACCACGGCCATGTCGTTCGCCGATTTCACCAGCATCATCTTGAGCGCGTTGTCGACGGTGACCTGCGTGCCCGGTCTAAAACCCATCTTCGACGGTGATTGCGACGCCGCGGTCGGCGACACGATGACGAGTGTATCGAGGGTGATGCGTCCTTCCTTGACTGCCTTCAGAGTCACGTAGGCCGTCATCAGCTTGGTAACGGACGCCGGATACCAGGGATAGGTCGCGTTCTCAGCTTGCAGGACCTTGCCCGTATCGGCTTCCACCAGCAGCAGCGCCTCGGCGTTTGCCGCGCAGATCGTTGCGAGCGTGAAGGCCGAGACAAGCGCGATCGCTCGCAGCGACGATATGAGAAGTGACGGGCGATGAGATTGCACTATCCGATTCCGGTCCTTTGAGACCCGCCTTTGAACAAGGAGGTCATCATCATCTGATATTCGGGTTTCAAGTATGTCCGGCGGCGGCCAACCTATACCGGCGCACCATAGGGGCTCAATCCCTAATTCGGCGTCGATAACGGCCGAATTTCGGCGGTACCTAGGTCTTGACGGCGAAGTGAGGCGCGTCTTCCGCTACTTCACGGCGCACGCAGGCTTGCGCGCGCGCCCTCTTGCACCATGAACTGAGCCTTCGCCAGTTCGGCAAAACGGCCGCCTTTCGCGACAAGTTCCTCGAAAGTTCCGCTTTCGATCACCCGTCCGCCGTCGAACACCAGGATGAGCGTGGCGTTGCGAATGGTCGAAAGACGATGGGCGATGACGAATGTCGTGCGTCCCTTCATAACCTCGTCAAGCGCAGCGTTGAGCTTGGCCTCAGTGACCGCGTCGAGCGCGCTGGTCGCCTCATCGAGGATGAGGATCGGCGGATCCTTCAATAGCGCACGCGCAATCGACAGCCGCTGCCGTTCGCCGCCGGACAACATCCGTCCACGCTCGCCGGCATTGGTGTCGAAGCCGCGGTCGCTGCGTTCGATGAATTCCAACGCCTGCGCGCGGGCGGCGGCGAGCCGCATTTCATCGTCGGTCGCATCCGGCTTTCCGACCCGAAGATTGTCGGCAATCGTCCGGTTGAACAACAGCGCTTCCTGGAACACCACGCCGATGTTTCGCCGCAGCGCCGTCAGCGTCAGCCCGCGCACATCCATGCCGTCGATCTTGATGAATCCGGATTGCGGATCGAAGGCCCGATGCAACAGCGCAATCGCAGTGGACTTGCCGGCACCGGTCGGACCGACGAGTGCAATAGTCTGGCCGGGCAGCGCTGTGAAAGAGAGGTCTTCGACCGCCGGCCGCTTGCCGTCATAGGAGAATGACACGTCGTTGAATTCGACGAGGCCGGACAGGCGTCCGGTGTCGATTGCATCCGGCCGGTCGCGCACGACGGGCACCGCATCGAGCACGTTGAAGAATTCGGCCAACCGCGGCGCTTCCATGAAAACGTTGTTGATGAAGCTCACCACCTGCTCAAGCCGCTGGATCAACATGGTCGCGAACGAGACGAACATCACGATTTCGCCGACAGTGGTGAGGCCATGCTCGTGCAGGATTATGCCGGTGGTGAAGATCGCGAGAATGGTGATCGTGGTCGATGCCCGCGTAATCACAGTGACGAGCGCCCACCACGACAGCACCGGCATCTGCGCCGCCAGCAATTGGTCGGCGACCGAGCGCACGCCCTGCACCTCGGCATCAACCCGCACGAAGCTTTGCACTAGCGCGACGTTTCCGAGCGCGTCGGAGGCGCGTGCCGAGAGGTCGCCGTAATAGGTCTCGACGTCGCTCTGCATCCCGTAGGTCTTGCGTACGACGAGCGTGGTCAAAACGGTGAACACGACGCAGAGCACGAACAACAGGATCGCAAGCCGCCAGTTGATGTAGGCCGCAAGCGGCAACAGCACGACCAGCGACAGGATCGCGGCGAAATGCTCGCGAAAAAATCCGAGCCAGAGTCGCCATAAGGCATCGGTGCCATTGAGCATCACCTTCATCAGTCGCCCCGAATGGGTACCGGTGTGGAAGGTGAGCGGCAGCTGCATGATATGTTCGAAATAGCTCGTCAGCACGGCCTGGCGCTGGCGATGCGCCAGCCGGTCGGCATGCAGTGCCACCCAGGCGCCGCAGAGAATCGTGAACAGGCCGAACGCGGCCCAGGCGATCAGCATCGGCCAGGCCGGTGACGATCCCAGTGTACCGCCGGCCGGCTTGCCCGAGAGTGTGTCGACGATCTTGCCGAACAGCACCGGCTCGGCGAATTGGGCGCCCGCGAGCAGAAGGTTGGCGCCCGCTAGAATCCAGCCGAGCCGCGCTTCCTTGCCGAGCAGTTCGAGCACGCGCAGATAGAGGCGAAGCAGGGACATGCGATTCCAGTGATTCCAGCGCCAGCCGGGGGACGATAACGTCCCTCCCACGGCGGCATCCTAATCCGGGACCACCGTCAAGGACCAGCGCCCGTTGTGTCGGCAAGGGACAAGTTGCGGGAGACGCTTAGTTGATCAGGCGGTCGGCGCGCGGGGGGAGGAAGCGGTCGTCGAAAATATCCGAAGCTTGAGGACGTTTTCCGAATTTGAATCCCTCGCCGACTTGATCGATCGCGCGTTCGAGGCGCGCGGGATCAACCCCGCCGAGGCCGTTGCGATTGACCTCGTCGGTCATGATGTTGTCGCGGACCACGGCGTGCAAGCGTTCGAGCTCCAGATCGCGCGGACCTTCCTCCATTCGGGTGAGGACCTGGTCGACCGCGTGGCCTTCATCGCGGATTGTCAGGCCCGTGCCGGCAATCAGCGCCCGGACAAACCCCTTCACGGCATCAGGCCGTTTGGCGGCGAAGGCGGGATTGACGATCACGGCAAAACCGTAGGCATCGCAACCGTAGTCGGTAAAGCGAAGCACAGCGAGGTCGTCCGCCGGAACGCCGCGATCGCGCAGATTCACCGCCGACTGAAAGGAAAATCCGGTGACGGCGTCGACCTGGCCGGCCGACAGCATCGGCTCGCGCACCGCGGCGCTGATTGGGCTTTGCTTGACGTGGCCGAGTTGGATGCCGTTCTGACGCGCGAGCGCCGGCCACAGCCCGGCCGAAAGGTCGCTGTCCGCGATACCGAGCGTCTTGCCCTCGAGGTCGGAGAGCACGTGGATGCCCCGGCTCTTGCGGGCGACGATGGCGTAGGGGGCTTTGTTGAACAGCACGAACACAGCCTTCACCGGCGCTGACGCTTGGCTGCGAAAGCGGATCAACGCGTTGATGTCGACCATGGCAAACTCGCTGGCGCCAGAGGCGACGCGCGCGATGGCCTCCGGCGATCCCGCGGTTATGTTGAGGCTGACCGCCAGTCCCTCGGCGGAAAACAGTCCGTCGGTCATGGCGACGACAATAGGGGCTTCGCCGGCATTGATCGGGCGGTCCAAGGAAAGCGTGATTGAAAGCGGGTGGTTGCCCTCCGCGGCGTGGCTAACCGGCGCGCGGGAGCCGGCGAGACCAAGCGCAACGCCCAGGCAGCAGGCAAAAAGGGTCTGTACTAAACGCATCGGCACCACACCAAGACCACGTCGGCACCACTGGATCATTAGTTATGTCGGTTTCATGACACCGTTTGCGGGCCTTCCTCGCATTGTGCGCGAGCCAACCTTAACCGGGGATGAGCAGCAATGGTTGCTATCGGGCGAGTGCCGTCCATTCTTTCCGACAGGCATTCACACCTCCGAGATAGCCGCGCGGGCCGTAAGATTACGGCCGGGACGCCGCGGGTCAGAGCCCGCATGGCACCTTCAAGTCTCGCAACCGACTTAAGTTTCTGGTCACCGTGGCCAGTGGTTATCCGGTCATTGTGAGATCGTTAACACGCTGGCGATTGGTTTGGTTTATTTTCAGAGACATGAGTGATTCGCTGGAAAAGCTCTATCAGGCGGTCATCGCGGCCAAGGATCTCGATCCCTCGGTTTCGCGTACGGCCCGGCTGTTTCAGCGCGGCCCGGACAAGATGGCCAAGAAGCTCGCGGAAGAGGCGATCGAAGTCGTCATCGATGCCGTCAACGGCAAGACCGATGCGGTGATCCGCGAAAGCGCCGATCTCCTCTATAATCTCACCGTTCTGTGGGCATCCGCCGGCGTGCGTCCCGAGGATGTCTGGAACGAGATGGAGCGGCGGGAGCATCTGCTTGGTATTGCCGAGAAGATGCCGAAAACCCCCCTGAAGGTTCCGTCGTCCCGGCGACCGATCGTCGCGCTCGAGGGCCGCGGCCTGCGCAAGCGCCACTAACTTTAACCTTCTTCCCGCATGGACAAAATGATCGCTGGTGGAGCGGATTTGACATTCGCCAACTGCTAGGCCACTTGTCCGTCAAGCGAATGTCAAATCCAAAGCTCCACTAGAAACCCATAGATTCGCTAGAGTTCCTTTGATTCCGAAGTTCGCATCGGAGGCCCCCGTGGCCAGCTTGCGAACGTCACA
Source organism: uncultured Alphaproteobacteria bacterium (assembly GCA_963824305.1). Classification (GTDB taxonomy): domain Bacteria; phylum Pseudomonadota; class Alphaproteobacteria; order Rhizobiales; family Xanthobacteraceae; genus Bradyrhizobium. The sequence continues at coordinate 18,526 of CAWGOW010000005.1, read as the reverse complement.
ATCGGAACTCTGGATGGTTCATCGCGGCATGCTCAGACGTATCTACGATTGGTGTATCGACGCCGCCGACAAGCCCTATGCCCTGTGGATTCTAGCAGCGGTGGCTTTCGCGGAAAGCTCCTTCTTCCCGATTCCTCCCGACATCATGCTGCTGCCGATGTCGTTGGCGCGGCCGGCCCGGGCCTGGCTGTTTGCGGCGGTGTGCACCGCGGCGTCCGTGGCGGGGGGCGTGCTCGGTTACGCCATTGGCGCGCTGCTCTATGACTCGGTCGGGCAATGGCTGATCAATCTTTATCACCTCGGCGACAAGGTCGAATCCTTTCGCACCTCCTATGCCGAGTGGGGCAGCGTGATTATCCTGCTGAAGGGGCTGACGCCGATCCCCTACAAGCTCGTCACCATCACGTCGGGTTTCGCCGGCTACAATATCTGGCTGTTCATCCTGTGCTCGATCGTTGCCAGGGGCGGACGCTTCTTCATCGTTGCGATCGTGCTCAACCGCTATGGCGATGTGATCCGCGCCGAAATCGAAAAACGCCTTGGGCTTTGGTTGACGGCGTTTGTGATATTGCTGGCCGGAGGTTTCGTCGTCGCGGTCAAGCTGATCTGACGCATTGCCACGTCGGCGCGCCACGCTATCGTGCTCTCATGCCTGATCGATCCGGCCTCCTTAAGCTGCCCGGTGCAAGGATTGCTGTAGCAGGCGTTGTATGGATGATCGCCGCGACTGCGGCCTGGCCGCAGGCAGCTGCTCCCCCGCCATCTCCGGAGCAAGCCGCACCCCAGCCGGCAAGCCCACAGCCTGAGGGACCGCCGCCGCCGGATGCAGACCGGCCGAACAATCCAGGCCTGTTCAACGAAATGGGCAAGGCGCTGGAAAAGTCGCTGTCGATCCTGCCGACGCTGAAAAGTCCCGGCGAGACACTCGACGACCTTAGCGCCCGCGCCAAGGATGCCGCCAGGAATGCAGGCGAGGGCTTGTCGCGGCTGACCGGGCCGTCATCCATGGCCGAGGGCCGCATCAAGTGTCCGGTCGCGGCCAATGGCGCGCCGGACTGCAAGGCCGCCGCCGACAAGCTCTGTCAGGCGAAGGGCCTCAAGGAAGGCAAAAGCCTGTCGACGGATTCTGTGCAAGCCTGTTCGCCGAAAGTGCTGATTCCGGGCCGGCCCCGCAAACCGGACGATTGCCGAACCGACAATTTTGTCACTCGCGCTCTATGCCAATAGAAGGGATTGCCTTTCCTTTTTCCTGGCAAGGCGAAGACGCACCTGGCTCTTCCCGCAATGGGAATCCAAAGAGTGCGATTGCCTCCTTGATATGATGTCTGGCATCTTTTGATCGGAAGGCTGGATTTCCCGTCGTCCGGAATACGAGGATTTTACCGATGTCAATGCCTGCGCTGTTCAAAGGCCGCCTCTCGATCCCTGCGATCGGTGCACCGCTGTTCATCATCTCGGTGCCGGACCTCGTGATCGCCCAATGCAAGGCCGGTATCGTCGGTTCGTTTCCGGCGCTGAATGCGCGGCCGCCCGAATTGCTCGACGAATGGCTGACGCGGATCAAGCAGGAGTTGGCCGCCTATGATGCGGCCCATCCGGAGCGGCCTTCGGCGCCGTTTGCGGTCAACCAGATTGTGCACCGCTCGAACAACCGCCTCGAACACGACCTGGCGCTCTGTGAGAAGCACAAAGTGCCGATCATCATCACCTCGCTTGGCGCGCGCGAAGAGGTCAACGAGGCCGCGCATCGCTGGGGCGGCATCGTCTTTCACGACGTGATCAACCAGAAGTTTGCGCACAAGGCGATCGAGAAGGGCGCCGATGGCCTGATCCTGGTCGCTGCCGGTGCCGGCGGCCATGCCGGCGTGATCTCGCCCTTCGCCTTCGTGGCGGAGACCCGACAATGGTTCGACGGCCCGATCGCATTGTCAGGCGCCATCGCCAACGGCCGCGCGATCCGGGCGGCTCGCCTGTTGGGTGCGGACTTCGCCTATATCGGCTCGGCTTTCATCGCCACGTCAGAGGCAAATGCCGTCGAGCGCTACAAGGAGATGGTGGCGACGTCAGGCGCGGAAGATATCGTCTATTCCAATCTCTTTACCGGGGTGCACGGTAACTACCTCAAGCCATCGATCGTCGCCGCCGGCATGGACCCGGACAAACTGCCGGAATCGGATGCCTCGAAGATGAGTTTCGGCACCGACACCTCCGGAGAGCGCGCCAAGGCGAAAGCCTGGAAGGAAATCTGGGGCTCGGGTCAAGGCATCGGCAGCGTCGGCAAGATCGTGCCGGCAGCCGAACTGATCGCGCGTCTCAAACGAGAATACGACGAAGCGTTCGATCCGCCGCTTTAATAGAAGCCGCGCTGCCGGCGACTTAACCCGCCCTTAACCACACCCACCCAAGATTCCTTCCATAACGCCGTGCGGCCACACGTTAGCGCAGGCCGGCGAAATGGATTTTGTGGGTGAGTGCTATGGATTTCGAGACGCTTTTTGCAAAGACACCAGCCACCATCGACGAGATCAAGCGCCGGGTAGCTTACGCCCTCGGGCGCCACCCGCTTTGCCGCCAAGTGACGTTCGACATCGTCGGCATGCCTCGTACGACCAAAGGAAACTGGACCATCGCCTGGCACACGGTCGCGCCCGATGCGCTGTGGGAGGCGTCCGATATTATCGCCGATATCCAGGATGCGTACGAACTCGTCGCGGCCGCCTGACCCTTCGACCCCTTTTACCCCGCAAGCCAATATTCACCGCGGTGGCACGGTAAAGCCTTATTTCCTGCCCGATTGCCGGGGACAAAGGGACACGGACGGATGGTTTGGTCCGTAGTGAAATACCGGTTCCGCGCCATTTGAAATGGAGCTCTCACCTGTCGAAAGCCATCACCATCATTGCGCTTACCGGCATTCTGGTTGTCGGCGCCGCCGCAGCCGCCATTTTGAGCCGTGACAGCGTCCCGGCGGCGGGAGCTGCGATGGCGATGCCATCCACGACCATGCCGGAGATCGTGTCCAACCGGCAGAGCAAGGGTGACAAGTTGACCGTTGTCGCGGTCGCCCCCATTCCGGCCGAGCCGGCGCAGACCGGTGCGATTCCGAACGAACCGCTACGGCAGGCTTATGCGGAGGCGCCGGCGACTGAAGTCGAGGGCCTCAAGCTCGCCGATCCCGCGCCAGCGAAGGTGAAAACGCTGGAGCCGAAACCGCCGGTCGCAGCCGCCAAGCCGCCTGTCCAGAAGTCGTATGCGCTGTTGAGCGATGCGCAGATCGCGGGCATCAAGGATCGGCTGAAGCTGTCGTCTTCCCAGGAATATTATTGGCCCGCGATCGAGAATGCGCTGCGGGCTGTCGCCCGCAAGATTCACGCGGCGCGGCAGGCCGACCCCAGCAGCGCGGCGGCGGTTCAGATCGATCCCGAGGCTGCGGAAGTCCAGCAACTGAAATCGGCGGCGATGCCGTTGTTGTTTCAGCTGCGTGAAGACCAGAAGCGCGAGGTGCGTTCGCTCGCCCGTCTGATTGGTCTGGAGAAGGTCGCGGCCGCGATCTAATCCGTTACGTAGCCCCTCAGGCCGCGATCTCTTCGTCGACCGAGGATTCCTTGACCGTGCAATTACGGCCTGAGCGCTTGGCCTGATAGAGCGCGCGATCGCAGCGCTCGATCATGCCGTCCGCCGACTCCGCCATGCGGAACTGCGCGACCCCGATCGAGACCGTAATGCTCGTTAATTCCTCGCCCGTGGTGCGGCGCGTCAAGCGCGCATCGCCGATGCGGCGGCGGATGCGCTCGGCGACGTCATTGCAGGCATCGAGCGGCGCGCCCGGCAACACGGCGATCATTTCCTCGCCGCCATAGCGCGCGGCGAGATCGCACTCGCGCACGCTTTCCTTCAATACCCGGGCGACCAGCCGAAGTACCTGATCGCCGACCTGATGGCCGTAGCTGTCGTTGAAGGTCTTGAAGTGATCGACATCGATCATCAGGATGCTGAGCGGCGTTCCGGTCTCCATCGCCGAAATCTGGGCCTCGCGGAGGAATGCCTCGAGCGAACGGCGGTTGGCGAGCCCGGTGAGCGGGTCGGTGTTGGAATGCTGTTCGGCGAGGGCGAGCGAGTCCTTGATCTGGTCGAGGTCTTTTGTCGTCCGCAGGAAGTTCGCCTCAAGCGCCGTTGAGCGCGACGTGGCGCTCGATAATTCTTTCAGCAGCTTTTCGATGATCGGCCGCGGATCGGCCGCAGCCTGACACTCCGATTTCACTTCGCCGAGGCTCTCCATCTGCGAACGATTGTCCGAGATTGCCGTCGCCAGAAAATCCTGCGCGCTCGCGATCACGCCGTGCACCTGCTCGGGGAAATCTTCGCTCAGGCCGGGATCCGAATGCGGCTTGACATAGGTGACATAAAGATCGCGGTTGATGACGGAATCGAACTTCCGCTTGTTGGCGATCAGGATGTCGATGGTCTTCCTCAGCGTCAGCGAGCCGCCCATCGCGTAGTAGAACCAGACCGCGAAATTTTCGGGAGTCGGCGGCACGCGATGCTGCGCCAGGAAGCCATTGGCCCGATCAGCAAGCGTCGTCGCGTAATCGAAGTCGATCTCGTCGGGCGCGCTGCTCATTCCCTCGGTCCACCCGCACCCCGATCGCTGCGGTTCAAGTCGTGGAAAGCTGTTTTGTTAATTTTGGTACGGGATTTGGATCGGGGCGGTCGTGGCCAGCGTAGCCTTCACATCTAAACGATACTTTAAACATTACGACAGGGCGGCACCGGCAGGCTTTCAAAAGCCGCCTTAAAGCGCCAAACGGCATGGAAACGGCGCGTTTTTCGCGTTGGTCGCGGCGAAAGATCTTCGCAACCCCAGCGCGCCGGCAAAAACTCCGGCTTGGAAATAATCCCGGCTTGGAAATCCTGACCGATCCTGTTTTGATCGCGCCTCTCGCATAACGGGACGAGGCCCCTGATGACCACGCGACGCGAACACGATCTATTGGGCGACCGGGATGTCCCAGCGGAGGCCTATTACGGCGTTCACACCTTGCGGGCGGTGGAGAATTTTCCGATCACGGCGACCCCGATCTCGATCTATCCGGATCTGATTGTGGCGCTGGCCTCGATCAAGATCGCCGCGGCGCAGAGTAACCGCGACCTCAACCTGCTCGACGTCACCAGGGCCAATGCCATCATCGCCGCCGCCGAGGAGATCAAGGCCGGCCGGTTGCACGAGCAATTCGTGGTCGACGTCATCCAGGGCGGCGCCGGCACCTCCACCAACATGAATGCCAACGAGGTGATCGCCAACCGCGCGCTGGAACTGCTCGGCCGCCAGCGCGGCGACTACAGGTTTTTGCACCCCAACGAGCACGTCAACATGAGCCAGAGCACCAACGACGTCTATCCGACGGCGCTCAAGCTCGCGGCCTATTCCGGCATCATGCGCCTGGTCGAGGCCATGGCAGTCCTGCGCCAGGCGTTCGAGGCGAAGTCGGAGGAGTTCAAAGACATCATCAAAATGGGCCGCACCCAGTTGCAGGATGCCGTGCCGATGACGCTGGGCCAGGAATTCTCGACCTATGCCGTCATGCTCGGCGAGGACGAATTGCGCCTGAAGGAAGCCGCGCTGCTGGTCTGCGAGATCAACATGGGCGCGACCGCGATCGGCACCGGCATCAACGCCCATCCCGACTATGCGCGTCTGGTCTGCCAGCATTTGCGTGACGTCACCGGCGTTCCCGTCGTCACCGCCTCGAACCTGATCGAGGCGACGCAGGATTGCGGCGCCTTCGTGCAATTGTCCGGCGTGCTGAAGCGGGTTGCAGTCAAGCTGTCCAAGACCTGCAACGACCTGCGCCTGCTGTCGTCGGGGCCACGCGTCGGCTTGAACGAAATCAACCTGCCGCCAATGCAGGCGGGCTCCAGCATCATGCCGGGGAAAGTCAATCCGGTGATCCCCGAAGTCGTCAACCAGATCGCGTTTGAAGTGATTGGCAACGACGTCACGGTGAGTTTTGCGGCCGAGGCCGGCCAGTTGCAGCTCAATGCGTTCGAGCCGATCATCGCTCACAGCCTGTTCAAGAGCGTCAATCACCTGCGCGCCGGCTGCCTGACGCTGGCCGAGCGGTGCGTCAAGGGCATCACCGCCAACCGCGAGCATTTGCGCCGCGGCGTCGAGCGGTCGATCGGAATCGTGACCGCGCTCAATCCCTATATCGGTTACGCCAATGCGACCGAGGTCGCGCAACAGGCGCTTCTGACCGATCAAAGCGTCTACGATCTGGTGCTGGCCAAGAAGCTTCTGACCCGCGAACAGCTCGACCAAATCTTGCAGCCGGAAATCCTGACCCAGCCGCACGTGTTCGGCAGCCCTACAGCGACGGCGGAAACCCACCCGCTCAGCGTCCGCCGGGACCAGACCGACTGATTTTTGCCATCTGATGAAAATTTAACCCGGCGCACGCCGCGATTTCTTGACACGGGGTTTGCGGTTGTGCCGACGGGGCGATAGGCTGCCGCCAAGTTGAGAAAAAGCCATGGATCGCCAAAGCCATGGATCGGGAATCGAGGGAGGTATCTATGCAGGAGTTGACGCCTGAAAACATCACCCAAGCCGTGCTTGATCAGATGGCCTCAACGGCCAATCCGCGGATGAAGGAGATCATGGCGTCCGCCGTGAAGCACCTGCATGCGTTCGCCAAGGATGTGAACCTGACGCCGGCGGAATGGATCAAGGGCATCGCCTTCATGACCGCGGTCGGGAAAATCTGCACGCCGGCGCGACAGGAATTCATCCTGCTGTCTGACACATTGGGCCTGTCGGCGCTGGTCAACGGCCTGCACGACGAGACCGCCATGGAAGAGGGAACGAACACCAGCCTGCTCGGTCCGTTTTATCGCGAAACCACGCCGCAACTCGCCGCCGGCAGCCAGATTGCCAAGAACGCCGATTCTGACACCGAAATCGTGCTTTACGGGCGTGTGACTGACGTCAACGGCAAGCCGCTTTCCGGCGCCACCGTCTCGCTCTGGCAGACCAGCGCCAGCGGCCTCTACGACATTCAGGAAGATCCCACTTCGGTCGACTATCGCGGCATCTTCACCACCGATGCGAAGGGACTCTTCTACCTACGCACGGTAAAGCCGCTCGGCTATTCGATTCCGATGGATGGGCCGGTCGGCGAGATGATCACGGCGCAGCGGCGCCACGGCATGCGGCCAGCGCATATTCATTTCCTGGTCGGTGCGCCCGGTTATCGCGAACTGGTGACGGCGCTTTACCTGCGCGACGACCCGCATCTGGCCGACGACGTCGTGTTCGGCTCCTCGGGCGATCTTGCAGTCGATATCAATCCGAAAGATCCGGAATCTCCGATTCCAGGCATGCCGAGCATCCGCTTCGACATGCGCCTGTCGCGCGAAACCGCGGCCGACCGGGCTGGCGGGCGCGTCGGGGCCGATCCGGCCGCGATCCTGAAGCAGTCGGCTTGACCAAGCAGGCTGGGTTGCCGGGTAAATATATGCGACCACAGTCGGGTTGTGGCCGGGCGAGTCCCGGCCCTAACCTTGGGTGACATCTTGACGTCTGTGCGATGGAGCAAAGAAATCCGGCGCGGGCGACCGAAAAAGACGAGAACGGGATAGAGGGAGGAACGATGAAACGCAGAACGCTTCTTGGCGCGGCGATCACGATCGCAGGGCTCGCGCTGGTCTCGAATGCCGACGCCCAGCAGCCACCGATCAAGATCGGCATGTCGATGGCGCAAACCGGAGGATTGGCCGGCGGTGGCAAGGCATCGCTGCTCGGCACCGAGATCTGGCGCGACGACATCAATGCCCGCGGCGGCCTGCTCGGCCGCAAGGTCGAGCTCGTGGTCTATGACGACAAGTCGAGCGCCGCCGAGACGCCAGCGATCTATTCCAAACTGCTCGACGTCGACAAGGTCGATCTGTTGTTCTCGCCTTACGCCACCGTGCCGACCGCGCCGATCATGCCATTGGTCAAGCAGCGCGGCATGGTCTTGATCGGCAACTTCTCGTTCCAGATCAACAGCAAGATCGGCCACGACCTGTGGTTCAACGTGGCGCCATGGGGACCGGCGGATTCCTGGGCGAGTGCCTTCCTCGATATCGGCCAGAAGGCCGGCGGCAAGACGGTGGCGCTGCTCACTGCCGACCAGGAGTTCGCGCAAAATCTGGCCACGACCGCGCGCGAAGTCGCTACCAAGCGCAACATGCCGATCGTGTTCGATCAGGCCTATCCGCCGAACACGGTGGAATTCTCCGGCATCATTCGCGCGCTGAAAGCCGCCAAGCCCGACGTCGTCTATGTGGCATCCTATCCGCCGGACTCGGCCGGCATCCTGCGCGCCATCAACGAGATCGGGATCGGCGACAACGTCAAACTGTTTGGCGGCGGCATGGTCGGCCTGCAGTTCGGCCCGGTCATGGAGAACCTCGGCTCGCTGGTCAACGGCGTCGTCAACTTTAACACCTGGCTGCCTGAGCCCAGCATGTATTACGACGGTACTAAAGCGTTCTTCGAAACCTATTCGAAGCGCGCGGTCGAGGCCAAGGTCGATCCGCTCGGCTATTACCTGGCGCCGTTCGGCTATGCCCAGGGCCAACTGATCGAAGCCGCGGTAAAGAGCGTAGGATCGCTCGATCAGAAGGCGATCGGGAAATATCTGCATGAAAACGAAGTCAAGACTATCGTCGGTCCGATCTCATTCGCGGCAGACGGCGAGCGCAAGGTGACGGCGACGCTGCAAGCGCAGTTCCAGGGCATCGTCGACAAGAACATGGATCAGTTCAAGAAGCCGGGCAAACAGGTGATCTTGTTTCCGCCGAACCTGAAGTCCGGCGAACTGGTCACTCCGTTCGAGGCCGCGCGAAAGTAACGTCAAGATATAACGGACCGGCCGCGCCGCGACGTAAGCTCTCCCTCTCCCTGCTTGCGGGGAGAGGGTATAAGAGCACACGGATACAATGCTGCAATGAATTGCAGCCTTGAGTGACAGGAACCAGGGGCCGGAATTGTTTTCGATGGATCTGCTGCTAGAGGCGGTCGTGACCGGCGTGCTGCTCGGCTGCTTCTATGCAGCCGTCAGCATCGGGCTGTCAGTCTCGTTTGGCCTGCTCGACGTTCCCCATGTGGCGCATCCGGCCTTTCTGGTACTGGCGTCCTATGGCGTCTATTTTCTCAACGACAGCTACGATATCGATCCGCTGCTGGCGGGCGTTCTGATCACGCCGCTGCTGTTCGCGTTCGGGCTCGTCGCCTACCGTATCTACTACGAGACCTTCGAGCGCCGCGGCAGCGATGCGGCGGTGCGCGGCATCGCGTTTTTCTTCGGTGTCGCCTTCATCATCGAAGTTCTGATCATCCTGCGCTTCGGCGTCGATCAGCGCTCGGTCACGGCGTCCTATATCGGCAAAGCCTGGCGCTTCGGCGATATGCGGATTCCGCTGCGCCTGATGGTGGCGTTTGCGGTTGCAACCGGATTGACGGTGCTGCTTGCAGCCTATCTGTCGAAGACCTTTATGGGCCGCGCGATCCGCGCGGTGGCGCAGGACGAAGAGGCGGTGCGGCTGATGGGCGCCAATCCGGTGCATATCAAGCAATGGGCGTTCGGGATTGCGACCGCGGTGCTTGGGATAGCCGGCGCGCTTCTCATCATCGTGGCTCCGGTCGATCCGACGCTCGACCGCGCCTATATTGGCCGCACGTTCTGCGTCGTGGTGATGGCCGGGCTCGGCAGCATGACCGGCACGCTGATTGCCGCAATCATTCTCGGCGTTGCCGAAACCATCGTGCTGACCATGTTCGGCGCGTCCTGGGCGCCCGCGATTTCCTTTGCTCTGCTGCTGGGCGTCCTCGCGGTCCGGCCCCAGGGCCTGTTGGGAAGGCGATGATGAAGCGCAATTCCATCGGTTTCTGGGGCGCGGCCTTGCTGTTTCTCGCGGTCGTCCTGCTGTCGACGCAACTCGTCCGCAACGAATACTGGTTCTTCGCAGGCTACGTCATCCTGCAATTCATCGTGCTGTCGGTCGCCTGGAGCATTCTCGGCGGCTATGCCGGCTATGTGAATTTCGGCACCAGCGCGTTTTTCGGCGTCGGAGTTTACACCGCCGTCCTCCTGTTCAAGGCGCTGGGCGCGCCGCTGTTGGTGCAGATCGCGGCGGCGGCCGTTGTCGGCGGGCTGCTCGGCTTTGCAGTCGGCCTTCTGACACTGCGTATGCAGGGCATCTTTTTTTCGATCGCCACGATTGCGCTGACGATCGTGATCGAGACCAGCGTGACCAACTGGCGCTTTCTCGGCGGTGCAGCCGGCATCCAGCTCCAGCGGCCGCCGGTGACGGCGCCGTTTCCAACCTATGTGCAGATGCTGGTATTCGTTCAGGCGACGTTGGTCGTGATTGCGGTTGCGACCGCGCGTTTCATCCAGAATTCCTGGATCGGCCGTGGCCTTCAGGCGCTTCGGGACGACGAACTCGCCGCCGAATGCACCGGCGTGCCCACGCTGCGGCTGAAGATGGTGGCGTGCGTGATATCAGGCGCGCTGATGTGTGCGGCCGGCGCGCCGGCGGCGATGTATCTGCAATATGCCGACCCGGGTTCGGCCTTCAACCTCAATTATTCGGTCTCGGTGCTGGCGATGGCGCTGATCGGCGGCACCGCGCATTGGATCGGGCCTGTGATCGGCGCGATCCTGCTCGGCGTCACCCAGCAGCTTCTCGCCGTCACGATTTCCTCGGAAGTCAACGTGCTCGTGCTCGGCGTCATGCTGGTGTTGTTCGTCGTGGCGGCGCCGGAAGGCATCATCGGGCTATTCCGTAAAGGCCGGCGTGCGGAGGCCAAGCCATGACCTTCGCGCCGTCCGCCGGGCTTCCCTTGCTCAAGATCGAGGCGCTGACAAAGCGCTTTGGCGGTTTCACCGCACTCGACAACGTCAGCGTCGATATCAGGCCTGGCGAGCGTTTTGGCCTGATCGGCCCCAACGGCTCCGGCAAGACCACGCTGATCAACTGCATTTCCGGCGCCTTCCGCACCGAGCCCTCGACCATCGTCTTCAACGGTGAGGACATCACCCGCCTGCCGCCACACGTGCGCACGCGGCGGGGCATCGCGCGCAGTTTCCAGATTCCGCGACCGTTCCGCAGCATGACGGTGATCGAGAACCTGATGGTCGCCGTCGATTTCACCAGCGCCGCCCATCTTCGCCTCTCGGCCGACGATCACCGCAGCCAGGCGATGGCGATCCTTCAGCAAATGGGTCTTGCCGCCAAGGCCGATGCGCGGGTCACAGGCTTGAGCCAGGTCGAACTGCGCAAGATGGAACTGGCGCGCGCGATGGCGACGCGGCCAAAGCTGCTGATATCGGATGAGGCGATGGCCGGCCTGTCTGGCTCGGAGGTCGACGAGGTGCTCGATCTCCTGCTCAAGCTTGCGGGCGAGTCGATCACCATCATCATGATCGAGCACATCATGCAGGCGGTGATGCGTTTTTCGGAGCGAATCATGTGTCTTGATGCCGGCAAAATCATCGCGATCGGCAAGCCCTCAGACGTGATGGCGAATGCGCGGGTGCAGGAGGCCTATCTTGGCACTTAGCCTTGCGATCCGCGATCTCGATGCCGGCTACGGCGCGGTCAAGGCGCTGCGCGGCGTCTCGCTCGACGTCGCGTTCGGCGAGACCGTCGCGCTGCTCGGCACCAACGGCAACGGCAAGAGCACGCTGATGAAATGCGTCATGGGCCTGGTGCGGCCGTGGCGCGGCAGCGTTTCGCTTGACCTCGACGGCGTCACACACGATCTCGGCAAGATGTCGCCGGAGGCGATCGTCGATCTCGGCGTGGCGCTGGTGCCGGAAGGCCGGCGGCTATTTCCGCGACTGACAGTCTCGGAAAATCTCATGCTGGGTGCGTTCCGCCGCGCCGCCCGTCGCGACATCGATCGCAATCTCGCGATCGCCTACGAAACCTTCCCGGTGTTGAAGGAGCGCGTCAATCAGCTCGCCGGCACCATGTCAGGCGGGCAGCAACAGATGCTCGCCATTGCGCGCGCGCTGATGTCCTCGCCGCGGCTGCTTCTGATCGATGAGCCGTCGGTCGGCCTGTCGCCGCTCTTGGTTTCGCAGATGATCACCAAGATCGGCGAACTCGGCGAGCGTTTTGATCTCACGGTCTTGATGGCCGAACAGAACTTCAATCAGGCGGTGCGCATCGCCGACCGGGGCTATATCATCGTTCACGGCGAGATCGTGGTCGCGGAAAATGTCGACGGACTGCGCGGCAACGACATCGTCAAGCGGCTTTATCTCGGCGGGACCGTGTGACAGATCGGAGTTCTTGAACATCCCTCGAGACGGCGCTCTCGCGCCTCCTCGGGATGAGGTCTAAATCCTCATGGTGGGAGCCGCGCACCCGAGCAGGTCGAGCACTTGCGAGACCGTCGCGAACGGTGCAATTCGAGGCGGCGTCTACCGGACGATGCTAGCATCGCCGGGTGAACCATGAGGCCGCTTTGAATACGGAGAACAGCATGACGGCAAAGCTTTTTCCCACCACGGTTGTCGGCAGTTATCCGCAGCCGGACTGGCTGGTCGACCGTCAGATATTGTCGAAGGGCGTCGCGCGCGTGCGGCTCGACCTTTGGCGTGTCGCGGAGCCCTGGCTCGAACAGGCCCAGGACGATGCGACGCTGCTGGCGATCCGCGACATGGAGCGCGCCGGTATCGACATCATCACCGACGGCGAAGTGCGGCGGGAAAGCTATTCCAACCGCTTTGCGACCTCGCTCGAAGGCATTTCATCCAGCAAGCCGGGCGAGTTGATCTCCAAGGCAGGTCTTCCAACCGCGGTGCCACGCGTGGTTGGGCCGATCAAGCGCACGCATGCGGTCGAAACCCGCGATATGGAGTTCCTGCGCAAGCACACCGATCGTGCCGCGAAGATTACGTTGCCGGGGCCGTTCACGATGAGCCGTCAGGCGGTCAATGAATATTACAAAGACGACGACGAGATGGTGATGGATTTTGCCACCGCGGTGAATGCGGAGGCGCGCGATCTCGAAAAGGCCGGCGCGGATGTGATCCAGCTCGACGAGCCGTGGTTGCGCCAGGACCCGACGGCGGCCAAACGTATCGCGGTGAAGGCGATCGACCGCGCGCTCGAAGGCCTTAAAGTCACGACCGTGGTGCATCTCTGCTTCGGCTATGCCGCGATCGTCAAGGGCGAGAAGCCGGTGGGCTATTCGTTCCTTGGTGAGCTCGGCGCTTGCAAGGCCGACCAGATTTCGATCGAAGCGGCGCAGCCGAAGCTCGATCTCGGCGTACTCGGGGATCTTTCATCGAAGAAGATCATGCTGGGCGTGGTCGATCTCGCCGATCCCGCAGCGGAGACGGCGATCGTTGTGGCGGATCGCATTCGTGCCGCGCTGAAATTTCTCACCGCCGAGCGGCTGGTCCCCGCGCCGGATTGCGGCATGAAGTATCTGCCGCGCGAACTGGCGTTTGCAAAACTCAAAGCGCTGGCCGATGGTGCGGCGAAGATGCGCGCCGAACTGTCTTAGAAATCCCTACTGCTTCGGGCTGGTGCAGACGCCGAGCGAAGAGGTGTTCGGATCGGACGCGGCATCGAGTTCAGCCGCGGTGATCGGCTCATCGACGATAAACAGATAACATCCCGCCGAGATGATGCCGATCAGCGCGCCGACCACCAGCGCCGGCACGAATGAGCCTGTGTGCTGTACGATCAGGCCGGTCACAGTCGGCGCCAGCGCGCCGCCGAGATAGCCGCCGAAATTCTGCACCGCACCGATTGAGGCGGTGCAGTTTGTCGGCACCGCGACCGAGCTCAAGGCCCAGGCGCAGGTCGAGGTGACATAGACCAGAAACAGCGAGATCGAGATGAAGATGATCGCGAGGGCATTGCTGGAGACATAGGCGGCTGCGACGGTGCAGACCGCGGTGCCCAACAGCGCGATCGCGGCCGGGTAGCGCCGACTCCTTAAGGGTTCGACGCCGCGGCGTACCAGGATGTCGGCGAAGTAGCCGCCAAGCACGCCACCGACCACGCCACAGGCAAACGGAACGGCGGCGGCCCATCCCGTAAAATAGCCCGCGGCATTATTCCTCGGCTTACCAAGGGCTCGTAATTGAGTGCGTCATAGAGCGAGCTACCGCCGCCGGCGTACACGATGAGCAGCGGAAAGGAGACACCTGCGTATACCAAAAAAAGCGTGTTGATAATTGAGCCCAAGTGCGCGATACCCACACTGTAAGCATTTTTAAACAGCTGCTTGCTGTCTGCCTCGGGGCTTGCTTGCATGAGCTCCAGTACAGTGGCCACTTGTGTTACCACCATCTCGGTTAAAATGCCGAGCGTGCCGAGCATGATGCCGGCGCTGAGGAGTTGTTGCAGGTTAATGCCCGCCAAACCCAAAAAGCTGTCATCGGTTGATGTTGCGCCGGTAAAGTGGGCCGCCAACACCGCCACATGAACGAGCAGGCTTATGCATAAAAAATTTATAGCCACCCCCACTATTGAGAGATGTGAAAGCGCAGTAAAACCCTCGGTTAGATAGACGATGCATGCCAAGAGTGGCAGCCCTAAAAGTATTACTACTAGCTCGGGGCTGTAGCCGTGCACGATGAGCGGCGTAACTCCCCATATAAGAACGGCAATCGTAAGCAGCAAAGAGCACAACAGCCGTAGCGCTTTTTTGCCGCACACGCTAAACACAAGCGCAAGCAGCGCGGCCGAGAGTACAAGTACTACCAGTTCCATATCTTATTATTTGGCACTTAGTAACGATAGCAAATTGTAGCGCACCACGATATCGGAGGCGCGCGTGGTACTTGCTTGGGCCTGCCACAGCGTTTGGCACGAGGCCACGGGAAGCGGCGCTAGAGCAGGGAAGGTGGTGCAGGTGCCGCTTGCGAATGCTCCGCTCACCGCGCCCGTATATTTGAGATTGTTGCTGATGATAAACTTTATCGCTCCTGTGCCGGCCACGCGCTGGGTTACCACCGGTGTTTTGGTGGAAAATAAATCTTGCCCGAGCACGCTTATGGGATATTGCACACCGAGCAGGCTTGCAACAGTAGGGTAGAGGTCGAGATGGCTTCCCACCGTAGTGTCGACTCCTGTGGGTAGTGTTGTATTTGGCGCCAAGATAATAAGCGGCACGTGCTGTATTTGCGAGTCGGGAGTGCCGATAAAAGCGCTATGGTCGCCGTAAATAACGATGAGCGAGTTGTTGTAGAGGCCGCTTGCTTTGAGGCCTGCAATAAAATTGCCTATTGCGTTGTCGCTGTAATGCACTGCCTCTACATATTTTTGTTGCGTTGGCGTGAGCGTAGTGTCCTTAGGGATAGTAAGCGTTTGCAGGTCGGCGGGTATGGTAAAGGGCGTGTGCGTGCTGAGAGTAATAAGTGTTGCCATAAAAGGTTTTGGCAGTGCCTCTAGCTTGGGCAGTGATTGTGCAAAAAAGTCGTTGTCACCTAAGCCCTCAGGCCCCACCTGTCGCGGGATGGTGTAATCTGTTTTGCTAAAAATATCTTCGTAGCCAATAGGCGGGTAGGCGTTGGAGCGATTCCAAAACGTTGCCACATCTCCATGGAGGGCCGCTGTGGTGTATCCATGCGCATCAAGCAGGCTTGGCAATGCTGCGTATTGGTTTTGCGCGTGGCTGATAAATGCCACCGAGTCGGGGAGCGGATACAAAGAGTTTTGCGTGGAAAACTCTGCGTCGGCGGTGTTGCCCTCGCCGTCTTGGGAGTAGTAGTTGGTAAAGTAGGTGCCTTCCCCTGCAAGTGCAGTGAGGTTAGGCGCAATATCGACGCCGTTTATTTGGTAGCCTATCACCCAGTTTTCGAGCGACTCCACTTGGATAAAAATGACGTTGCGCCCTTTAACAGCGCCAAAGTCGGGCCCTTTGGCAGGCAGCGTGCGCCCTGCCGCCCAGTTGGTAAGAAAGGCGATGTCGGCAGCACTTGCCGTGTGCGGCTGCACTGCATACTCAACCAAGCTTTCGATAGAAAAGTTAACGATGCCAACCTTGGCCACCAAAGAGGAGAGATTGTACATGAGGCTGTCGTTATATAAGTCACCTATGCTGCCAAAATAATTTTCTTCAGAGCGTAACAGTATGCCGTAGCCGCCGCAAAATATAAGCACCATAAGCAGGAGGGCGATTATTTTTTCTTTACCGAGCAAAGCCACGCTCTCTTGGTTAGTATCAACAAAAAAATATCC
Source organism: uncultured Alphaproteobacteria bacterium (assembly GCA_963824305.1). Classification (GTDB taxonomy): domain Bacteria; phylum Pseudomonadota; class Alphaproteobacteria; order Rhizobiales; family Xanthobacteraceae; genus Bradyrhizobium. The sequence goes on along the minus strand of CAWGOW010000005.1, from coordinate 2,272 downwards.
TAACGCCATTGCAACAAGTGGCAGCAGGAAGAGGAGCAGTTTGTAGCTTAAGAGAGTTTTAATAGTGGCAAACAGGTCGAGCGTTTGGTCGGAGTAGGCAAGTGATGAGGCTTGCAAAAAACCTCCCGAGTAGCGGTAGTAAATAAATTGCGCAACAAAAATAAACGCTACAAGCGCCGACACCACGAGCAAGTAAATGTAGCGCGCCCGTTTTTTTGCAAAAAATACGGCAGGCAAAAATAGCACCATGCTGAGGCCCACTGATGCCGCCACGCATTGCCAAAAAAAGAGGGGAGAGGCAACCCCAAGCCAGCTGTTAAAAAAGGAGGTCTCTACAACCAGCAAAACGGCCAAGACGAGCGGGAGCCATGAGACATTGATGATACGTTTACGTCTCATGGGTGCGTTTAAGTACTATACGTATCAAACCACAAAACCGTTGCGTTTGGCAGCCAAAGAAAAAAGCGCTCGGATCAGGAGCGCCCCTTAAGATAGAAAATTGACAGTCACATAACCCTCGCAACGGACTCATTTTTGTCGGCGAGTAAATCATTGGGTTCGAAAACAAAGAGCCATACGCCAGTTGCCCTCCGAGCTGCCTCGCACAGCTCGTGCAGCTCATCTTTGCGTGCTGGGCGGAAGGAATTGTCTAAGCATTCCACCGCAACTTGGTCGGACGCTTGAATGGAAGCCTCCAGCTCTTGAGCAGCGAGATTCGCAGCTTGCTCTTTAAGTGCAAGGATGTTTCCTGCCCAACGACGGGACCGAAAGTTCAGCCACCTTCGCCGCCACCCACTTGCACTGAGGAGAGCATCAAAGCGTTGCTCTGTTTGCTCGAATCTTCGTGCGAAGGCAGTTATAGAGCCATCGCGGTCGAAAAATCTGACGACCGTTTTGATTTGAGAACGGGGCTCGACTCCCTGCAGTATGAGCGGGAGATCCTCGGCAACCCGCTCACCACATTCTTTAAAAAGCCCTCCGAGTGAGGTGTTCTTTCCACCCACATGAAAGAACTCCGCTTGGACAATGTTGGGCATGGCACCCCTCCTTTGTTGAGTTGATCTTTCTGTTTCAACCCTAACGCTGAGATAGAGATATGTAAAGCAACTACAAACGACGCATCTCGAGCGCGATAACTCAGCTCTATTTGGCGGGATGTCTCGAGTTCGGACTTTCTGATACCAAGCCCTGCAAGGCAGATTAGTGCTATTTTACACTAGCCGACCGATGCGTCCTGAGCACATAATTTATTTTATTTTTGGGCTGTCTAACACGTCACCTTCTTCGAGACGAATACGACGATCATCTAAAATTTCCCCATGATATTTCCAATAAGCAGGTCCTTGCACTGACCATGTGCTTCCAAGCGCTGCTTGCGCTGCAGCCGAGAGCGACATTATTTTGCCCTGAAATTCAACATGTTTAAAATCTTCCGCAACGCGGCACATAATATTTTCATCACGTGTAAAAACTAATTTCGCTCCCGGGGAAATATCAACCATTTTGAAGTTAAAAGCCGAGCGTCTTTCGCGAGCTTCTTCCAATGCAACAGCATCTTCTTCAGATTGAATACCCGCATTGCGTGATGGAGTGACTTCTTCCAAAGCAATATATTTCAAGAACGCAATCGCCCGTTCTGGAGCAAGTATAAAAAATTCCCTTTTGGGATTCTTCCTGTGATCATCAAAAGCATCGTGAAGTGCCTTTTCTGCTCCGTCCATATCTGCCACCCGCACCGCATAAGGACATTCAAATGGCAGAGGTACGGCAGTTGGCCCGGATAATTCCAATATCCTCTGCTCAACCGAGGTGGTTGTTTTTCCAATCTTTATATATCCAGGCATAGCCTCATTCGTCAGCACGTATATTATGCCCGCTTTCCCTTTTGTTGAATTAGTTTCTTGATTCATAAAAGCCCTATTTTGTAGGCATCCCTACTCCCGTTACCTCGCCGCCACATCCTTTATGGACCCGTACAACAAACCACATCTTTTGCTTTGTTTCGGGTGAATTTGTTTCATGCGAAGGAGACAATTCTACTTCGTCCAGCTTTTGTGCGAGTTCAGTTTCACTCTCTGCAATCGGAGTCAGCTTGCATTTGTGGCAATAGTAATAATTCGTTTCCATATATTCGACAATGTAACGCCACCTTAAGTCAAAGTAAAGGCTAACATTTTGATGCATCTCGAGCGCGATGACTGCACTCTATTTGGCGGGCCGTCTTGAGCTAGAACCGTGGTCGGTCAAGCCCTGTTTGACGGAATAGCTACAT
>CAWGOW010000004.1:0-1955304 GCA_963824305.1 uncultured Alphaproteobacteria bacterium | reverse complement strand
GTCCCGGTTCCGAAGTTCGTAGCATTCGCGGAGCCACGTTTCGAACTTCTGAACCGGAAGGACACCAGCAAACCTGTTGATCCAGTGTGGCTTTGGTTCGGAAGTCCGCATGACTAAGCCGCGGCATAAACGATGCGGACTTCTGAACCGCCACACTGGTGTCCCGGTTCCGAAGTTCGTAGCATTCGCGGAGCCACGTTTCGAACTTCTGAACCGGAAGGACACCAGCAAACCTGTTGATCCAGTGTGGCTTTGGTTCGGAAGTCCGCATGACTAAGCCGCGGCATAAACGATGCGGACTTCTGAACCGCCACACTGGTGTCCCGGTTCCGAAATTCGTAACATTTCGTGGAGCCCTGCTTCGAGCCGCCCGCCAGCAATTGTAATTCAAAACATCCCACCAGCCCGAGGAGCCTGCCCATGCGAGAGTTTATCCGTCCCGTTGCCATCGCGTTCAGCATTGCCTGTCTCGCCGCCTCCGTGGCGGTCCTGCCTGCCGATAATGCCCTGGCGCAAGCCAAGGGAGGACAGATGGCGCCGGCCGCCGCGCCCGCCGGCCAGCCGCCGGCCGTGAAGCAGATGGCCTTGACCGACAAGCAGGTCCAGGGCGTGCTTGCTGCGGCCAAGGACATGGACGCGCTCTCGGAGAAGATGCCCCAGAACGGCAAGCCGGATCCCAAGCTCACCGCGCAATTTGAAGCGGCCGCCAAGAAGTATGGCTTCGCGAGCTACGACGAATACAACGACGTCGTCGACAATATCGGCATGGTGATGAGCGGCATCGATTCGACCAGCAAGAAGTATGTCGGCCTCGCAGCCGTCACCAAGGCCCAGATCGCGGAAGTGCAGGCCGACAAGAAGATGTCCGCCAAGGACAAGAAGGAAGCCCTCGACGAACTCAATCAGACGCTGAAGCAGCCTGAGCCGACGATCGACAACAAGGGCAATATCGATCTCGTCGTGAAGAATTACGACAAACTCGAAGCCGTCATGGGTGACGGTCCGAACTGATCGTCCAACAGGAACGATATCGACCCAAAGCCCCGGACAATTCTCCGGGGCTTTTTTCACGATCGGCTGCGCAATCGCTGAGGTCTAGCAACGATGGCAGTCGCACAAGGCAACGACGCGGTGCGGGCGAAGGGACGCCCTAAACACGGAGCAGCGCCTAGAGCCATTTTTTCTGAACCGGACTTGAGCAACGTGCAACGGTCTCGACCGGACGCTTATTGATCAGCGCCGCCCGCCGAATCGTTCCTCCATCGCCCGCCGCGTCTTGATGGTTTCGTTGGCGCCGTCGACTTCGACGTCATCCCACCGCACCACTTCGCCATGCGCGACGTCGCGCTTCAGCTTGAGATGATGCGCGAGCCCGATCGGCAGCGCGCCAGCCGCAAGGCTCGCGGTGGCCGGCATCAATTTCCCCCACACCGTATAGCCGCCCTCGCCGTCGAGCACCTCGCCGGCGCGCAAGTCCCGCTTGGCGACCGACGCGACGTCGCCGCGAAAGCCTAACGGCTGCCCGGTCGGCTCGTTGCGCAACGCCGCCGACAGGACGGAAATATTCAGCTCCAGCCCGATCAGATGATAGGGCTTGTACATCGCCGCATATCGTCCGCTCGCGTCGGTCTTCAGGCCATACTGCCTGAAGCAATCCGCCGCATAATCGTTCGGCGCCTCCAGCACGACATAGACGCCCCAGCGCAGGTCGCGAAACACGCCCCTTCCGTCACGTTCGAGCGAGGATACCACCTCGACCACGCCTGATTTCTCGAGCACGCCGCCGCGATCGCGCGGCCGCATCACATGCGGCAGATCATCGACGCCGCAGGGCGGAAACAACAATCCACCGGAAGGCACATCGAGCCCGGTCGCATTGGCGATCGCCGCCATTTCAATGGCCGACTTGGTGCCGTCGAGAAACGAATTGAACATCTGCGGGTTCATGCCGGCGGACTGCGCCTCGCCGGCCGTGAGGCCATAGTGTTGCCAGACGCCGTCCGGCGTCACGTCATGATAGGCCGGCAGATATTTGGTGCCCTTGCCGGCGGCGACGACGTGAAAGCCGGTTGCGCGTGCCCAGTCGACCATCTCGGCCGTGAGCGCCGGCTGATCGCCATAAGCGAGCGAATAGACAACGCCGGCCGTTCGCGCTTCCTCCACGAGCAGCGGCCCCGCCAGCACGTCGGCTTCGACATTGACCATGACGATGTGCTTGCCGTTTGCGATCGCCGTGCGGGCGTGTCGGATGCCGACGGCCGGATTTCCTGTCGCTTCCACCACCACTTCGATGTTGCCCGCTATCGCCCTTGCGCCATCAGCGGTGAATGCCGTTGCAGCGATCCGGTCGTTATCCCAACCGACGGTGCGGCAGGCCTCGCGCGCACGCTCGGGGTCGAGGTCGACGATCACGGGCACTTCCAGCCCCGGTGTGTGCGGCACCTGGGAGAGAAACATCGAGCCGAATTTTCCGGCGCCGATCAGCGCGACCCGCACGGGCTTTCCGGCGGCGTGTCGGGCTTTGAGGAGAGAGAAGAGGTTCATGGGGATCCAACGAGATTAGTACTTCACCTCTCCCCCTGGGAGAGGTGAAGAAGGCGCTACTCCGCCGCTTGCCTGGGGGCGCGTGCCAGCCGTACCAGCGCATCGTCGGCGACGGTCTGGATCGGCGTGAAATCCCGGTGCGCGATATATTCCGGCCGCGTGGGCGTGCGGATGTGGTTCGAGACGGCATTGAGCGTGAGGTACACGATCTTGCGCGGGTAGGGCGTGATGTTGCCGGCCGAGCCGTGCACCAGGTTGCCGTGGAACATCAGCATGCTGCCGCCCTTGCCGGTCGGCGCGACGATGCCGCCCTCCTTGACCAGCCGCGTCACCGTCTCCTCGTCCAGTGTCCACAGCGGATAGGATGTGGTCTGAAGGTCGTGCGAGGCCTTGAGGTCGCCGGCGTGCTGGCTCTTCGGCACCAGCATCAGCGGGCCGTTGATCGGCATCACCTCGTCGAGGAAGATGGCGATATTCATCGCGCGCGGCTGCAGCATTCCGTCATCGCGCTTCCAGGTGCCGTAATCCTGATGCCATTGCCAGACGTCGCCGGTGAACGCCGCCTTGGCGTTGATCTTGAACTGATGCATGTAGACCTTCTCGCCGAAGATCTGTTCGATCGGGTCGATCATGCGCGGATGTGAGCCGAGCAGCCGGAACGCTTCGTTGTAAAGATGGGCGGCAAACGCCGTGCGCGGCGCGCCGCTTTTCTCGCGCCACACCTCCGGCCGGTTGGCGTCGTAAATGTTGATCGCCTCGCGCGCGAGCAAAGCGACTTCTTCCGGGGTAAACAACTCCGGTAAAAACAACCAGCCATCGCGGTTAAAATCGTCGACCTGCTGCTGTGTGAGTTTCATGGCGGTTCCTCTCGCGCTTCGAGGGCTGAGCCCTTATCGTTGTTGGCGGCAGAATAGCACCGGGAAGCTCAAATGACAGCCAATGATCGGCGGTTGTAACGCGAAGGGGCCAGGAGCAAGGCGATACCGCGCGACCCGGCGCAGAAACCGGGTGGATCGCAACAATCTCCAAGCCTAAATTCCATACCGAGAGAAAGATGGGATTCGGAGCGTGCCATGACTGACCAGCATTTTGCCCTGTTCGACACCCCGATCGGTATTTGCGGCATCGAGTGGGGTCCTCGCGGCATCAATGGATTGCAACTGCCGATGGGCAGCGACGAGAAGACCCGTGCCCGTATCCGGCAACGCCGTGGCGACATCGGCGAGGCGCCGCCGACCGACGAGGTGCAACGCGCCATCGATCGCATCGTCAAGCTGCTTGCGGGTGAACGCGATGATCTCAGGGATATCGCGCTCGATCTCGACGGCGTGCCGGAGTTCAACCGCGGCGTCTACGATATCGCCCGCGCCATTCCGCCGGGCGAGACCTTGACCTACGGCGATATCGCCAAGCGGCTCGGCGGTGTCGAGTTGTCGCGCGACGTCGGCCAGGCGCTCGGCCGCAATCCCTGTCCGATCGTGGTTCCCTGTCATCGCGTGCTGGCCGCGGGCCAGAAGCCGGGCGGATTTTCAGCCAAAGGCGGCGTCGACACCAAGCTGAAGATGCTCGCGATCGAAGGCGCGGCGGTCAATCACACGCCGAGTTTGTTCGATTGAGGCGCGACTCCGGCCATCCTTCGAGACGGCGCGGACGCGTCCGCGCCTCTTCAGGATGAGGCCGAAGTTCTGAACAGACCTAAATTGCCTCGCAGCTAAATCCGCTGCCTTTGCGGCGGATCTTCCCGGTCGACGGTGAGGGGAAGTGCGCCGTGCAGCACAGCGTGTCGGTGTCGCAGTAGCGCTCCAGAAAATCTCTGCGCGTAGCGGCCGCCTGAGCGGTATCGACGTCGAAGCGCGGCGACAATTCCGGATGCTGAAGTTGCAGCGGCGAGTGCATGATATCGCCGACGAAGACCGCGTCATCCCTGTTCTTGCCCAACGTGAAGGCGACATGCCCGGGCGTGTGGCCCGGCGTCGGCAGGATCCGCAGATGATCGCCGAGGGCGAAATCGTTGCCGACGATGTCGGCGCGTTTGGCTTCGACCACCGGCAGCACGCTGTCGCCAAACGGCGGAACGTCCGCCTTGGCATGCTGGCTGGCCCAGTAGTCGTATTCGGTCTTGCCGAAGACGTAGCGTGCGTTCGGGAAGGTCGGTACCCAGCGGTCACCTTCGCGTTTTGTGTTCCAGCCGACGTGATCGACGTGCAGATGCGTACACATCACGAAGTCGATGTCTTCAACCGAGACGCCCGCGGTCTTCAGTCCGCGCATATAGGCGTCGTCGGTCTTTTGGTGCCATTTCGGGCGCAGCGGCCGCGGCTTGTCGTTGCCGATGCAGCTATCGATCAGGATGGTGTGGTGCGGTGTGCGCACGACATAGGATTGAAAGCAGAGGATCAAGACATCTTCGGCGTCGATCGCTCCCGCTTTACGCATCCAGTCCCGATTCTGCGCAAGCAGGTCCGGCGTCAGCGTTGGAAACAGCTCGAGCGCAGGAAAGAACGTCGTCTCCTGCTCGATGATGCGATCTATGGTGAGATCGCCAACGGTGAATTTCAGGCTCATGGCAGCTCCGTCGTTTACGCCGGCGGCGGGACTGAAATCTTGATCGAAGGCCGTTGCAGCATCCGCTCGTTAAAGGCGTCGAGGTTCGGATAGGCCTTGCGCCAGCCGCAATCGGCGTAGCGGAAGTCGGCATAGCCGAGCACGCATGCGAGCGAGATCTGCACGATGTCGAGCGGCCGCGACAGCACCTCTTGTTTACCGTTGAAACGCGCCATCCCGGTCCATGCCCGGTTCCAGTGATCGTCGGCCCATCCCTTCCATCTCAACTCGGCTGGCCGCACCATCCGCTCGTAGCGGCAGAGCAACATGGAATTGAGCATGCCTTGCAGCAGCGAATGATCGCTCTTGACCTTCCATCGGTCGGGACCGCTGGAGGGGATCAGCTTGCCGCCACCGGCGAGCTCATCGAGATATTCGACGATGACATAGGAATTGAGGATGACGTCGCCATTGTCTGTTATCAGCACCGGCAGTTTCTTCAGCGGCGTGAGCTTCGAATATTCGTCGTTCGGCGTGGCCGGCGCCACCGTCGTCGGCACGAATTCGATCTTGTCGATCAGACCGAGCTCGATGGCCGCGATGCGCACCTTGCGGGCAAAGGGGGAGCCCGGAGAGAAGGTAAGTTTCATTTGAAGTCCCTTGAGAAGCCTCTAGTCATGGCCGGTCAAGCCCGGCCATGACAGAAGAACGATGGGCGGCGCATTACGCCGCGACGATTTCCTGGCGCTGCTCGCCGAGCCCTTCGATGCCCAGCGTTACAACGTCGCCGACATTGAGAAATTTCGGCGGCTTCATGCCCATGCCGACGCCGGGCGGGGTGCCGGTCGCGATCACATCGCCCGGCATCAGTGTCATGATCTCGGAGAGATAGGACACGATCTTCTTGACCCCGAAGATCATGGTCGCGGTCGAGCCGTTCTGGCAGCGCTTGCCGTTGACGTCGCACCACATCGGCAGCTTCTGCACGTCCGATATTTCGTCCTTGGTGACCATCCACGGGCCAAGCGGGCCGAAGGTGTCGTGCGACTTGCCCTTGGTCCATTGCCCCAAACGTTCGATCTGGAAGAACCGCTCGGAGACGTCGTTACAGACGCTATAGCCGGCGACATGGTTGAGGGCGTCGGCTTCAGAGACGTACTTGGCGCGGCTGCCGATGATGATCGCAATCTCGACTTCCCAATCGAGCTTGGTCGAGCCGCGCGGCTTTTCAACTGCGTCATTGGGACCGCACAGGCTGCTATTGGCCTTCATGAAAACGATGGGTTCGGTCGGGATCGCGAGGCCGACCTCTTTCGCGTGATCCGAGTAGTTCAGCCCGATGGCGAGGAACTTCGGCGAGCCGCCGACGGCGGCCCCAATCCGCGGCTTGCCGCTGACGGCGGGAAGTGAGGCAGGATCGAGAGCGGCGATTTTGGCCAGTGAAGCCGGCGAAAAGGCCTCTCCGGCGAGGTCCCCGATATGCGCCGACAGGTCCCGGATCTGACCGGATTTATCGACCAGGCCCGGCTTTTCCTTGCCCTTTTCCCCGTAACGAACAAGCTTCATGTCATCACTCCCTGGATGGTTTTGTACGCTTGGACGCTTCTTGGAACAGGGAGCGGCCAAATTCAACTGCTGAGGAAGTGCAGCAGAGCTGCCCTTACGCCCTGGACAGCCGCCAAGGGGGTCTAGGCGCCCGCGGCGATGAATTTGAAGGCATCACCCTCGCGTTTGATATGACCGGCGTCAAAATGGCCGCCGATCACCAGCACCGGCCGGTCGGCAAAGCGCGAAAACAGCTCCCGCCGGGTCGCGGCCGACTTGGAGGCATCTGAATCGGCCGTAGAAGACCAGTCGAGATGGGCCATCTGGCAGGGGTGATGGGCGACGTCCCCGGTCAGGAGACCCTCCTCACCGGCGGAGCGGATGTGCAGGCTGACATGGCCGGGGCTGTGGCCCGGCGTCGGGATCAGGGTGATCTCCTCGGATATCGCCGCGTCGCTGGCGACAAGGTCGGCCTTTCCGGCCTCGACGATCGGCGCCACGGAATCGTGGAAGATCGCCGCCTTGTCCGGCGCGGTGCTGTGGTCGCGCCAGTAGTCGTATTCGGTTTGGCCGAACACATAGCGCGCATTGACGAAGGTCGGCACCCACCGGCCACCGACGAGCCGCGTATTCCAGCCGACATGATCGACATGCAGGTGGGTGCACAGCACCGTGTCGATGCTATCGGGCGGAAAACCGGCCGCGGCGAGGTCGTCGAGAAACGATCCCTGCCGATTATTCCAGGTTGGAATGGAGCGGCCCTGCTTGTCGTTGCCAAGCCCGGTATCGACCACGATCCGCCGTGCGGGTGTCTCCACCACCAGCGAATGGATCGATAGTTTCAGGCGGCCTTCTGCCGTGGCGTAATGCGGGATCAGCCACGGCAGTTGCCGGATGTCGTCGGTGCCGGCGAGCGGCAAGATGAAACGTGTGTGGCCGATGGTTTCGAGTTCGACCACTTTGGTGATTTTGACGTTGCCGATTTTCCAGTGCATCCGGCACGTCTCTTCGTTCGACCCTACAGCGTGCCGGGGAAGGCGCCGCCGTCGAGCAGGATGTTCTGCCCGGTGATGAAGCCGGATTTGGCCGCGCAGAGAAATGCGCAAGCCAGCCCGAATTCCTCGGGGTCGCCGACGCGGCCCGCGGGGTTGGCCTTGCCGCGCTCGGCGATCATCTGCTCCACCGAAACGCCGCGCTTTTCGGCTTCCGCCTTGGCGACGGCGCCGCGCAGCCGCTCGGTATCGAATGGGCCGGGCAACAGGCCGTTGATGGTGACGTTGTTGATCACCGTCTTGCGGGCGATGCCTGCAACAAAGCCGGTGAGGCCGGCGCGCGCGCCGTTGGACAGGCCCAGCACCTCGATCGGCGCCTTCACCGCTGCCGAGGTGATGTTGACGATGCGGCCGAACTTGCGCGCCATCATGCCGTCCACCGTCGCCTTGATCAGCTCGATCGGGGTCAGCATGTTGGCGTCGATCGCCTTGATCCAGTCGTCTCGGGTCCAGTTGCGGAAGTCGCCGGGCGGCGGCCCGCCGGCATTGTTGATCAGGATGTCCGGCTCCGGACAGGCCTTCAGCGCGGCCGCGCGCCCCTCGGGCGTCGTGATGTCGCCGACAACCTCGGTCACCGTGATGCCGGGATTATTTTTCCGGATTTCGTCGGCGGTCTTCTCCAACGCATCCGCGCCGCGCGCCGTCAGCGTCACATGCACGCCCTCGCCGGCAAGCGCAATCGCGCAGGCGCGTCCCAATCCCTTGCTCGATGCGCAGACGATGGCGCGGCGGCCCTTGATACCCAGATCCACTGTTTCACTCCCGTAATCGTAATCGTCAGATATTTTACGCGGCGACTTTAGCCAACCTTGCCGTCGCTGATAAGGGGTTGCAGCTTTGCGCAGGGATAAATGGTCTGTATCAATGCGGTATATCGAGCATATTTCGGGATTGTCTCATGTCACCCCTGTTTGACGTCAGTAAAGAAACCATTCTCGTCACCGGAGCCTCCCAGGGGCTCGGGCGGCAATTTGCGCGCGTGCTTTCGGCTCACGGAGCGGCGGTAGCGCTTGCCGCGCGACAAACCGCCAAGCTCAAGGGGCTGGAAGACGAGATCAAAGCCGGAGGCGGCCGCGCCGCCGCGGTCGCGATGGATGTCACCGACAATGCCTCGATCGTCAGCGCCATCGATGCCGCGGAGGCCGCGCTCGGACCTGTGACCGTGTTGATCAACAATGCCGGGATCGCGATCGAGAAGCCGGCGGTCGAGCAGACCGAAGCCGACTGGGACGCCGTGATCGGCGCCAACCTGAAGGGCGCTTATTTCGTGGCGACCGAAATGGCGCGGCGGATGATCGCGCGCAAGCAGGCGGGCAACATCGTCAACGTCGCTTCAGTGCTCGGCTTCGGCGTGATGAAATTCCTGTCGCCCTACACCATCTCCAAGGCCGGCATCGTGCAGGCGACGAAGGCGCTGGCGCTTGAGCTTGCGGGCAATCGCATCCGCGTCAACGCGATCGCGCCCGGCTATATCGATACCGAGATCAACCACCATTTCTGGTCGACGCCGGGCGGTGAAAAACTGACAAAGCGGATTCCGCAACGACGCGTCGGCAGCGAATCCGATCTCGACGGCGCGATCATGCTGCTCGCGTCGTCCGCCTCGCGCTACATGACCGGCAGCGTGGTGACCGTGGACGGCGGTTTCCTGCTGACGTGAGCCGTCGCGATCTCAGCCGGCAACGATGTGTTAAAGCCGAGAGGCCAGCGGAAATTCGAGCGGGACGCGGCAATTTCAGCCGATTTGGCGGAAAAGGCAGGTTTTTCGGGAATTTTGCTGTCACAAAATCCTCAAAAGTGACCTCCCGGCCCTTTCCAAAACAGGCGGTCGTTGGTACATACCGCCCGCGACCTCAAAGCCTTCGAGGCTCAGGGTTGCCTTCTCAGGAAGCCTCTGGACGGAAACGGCGCCCTCGGGCGTTGATTCCGCCGTTTCGGTTTTCGAAAAGGCGCACAAAAGTTTATCGCGGGGTGGAGCAGCCCGGTAGCTCGTCAGGCTCATAACCTGAAGGTCATAGGTTCAAATCCTATCCCCGCAACCAGAATAACCCCGTTGACTCAATGAGTTGACGGGGTTTTCTTCTGGTCTCGATTTCAGCGAAAGTCGCCATGTCAACACTATGTCAACAAACCCTCTCGATCGCCTGGCTGACAAATCGTTTCAACGGATAGCGCAGACACGGTCAGTCTTCGCCCGTGGTGTTGCGGCGAAAGTGAACGGAGTTCCGGGCGGGTCAGCGATCGTACCCGAGCGCCGCTTGCTCTTAATCAGCGGGTCCCAGGTTCGAGCCCTGGTGCGCCCACCACAGACCCCTATCCAGCAATAGGTTTTGTTGTCTTCGAAAGTGCTTATTTGGTTGCGTACTACCTTAAATAGGAACTAGTCAGCAATTAGTCAGAGGCGCCCTGGCATGCTCGTGGTGCGGCCGAAACGTGGCGTTCTAAGAGATTACAGCGGCGTTGCCGAGCGCGATGCAGTTTCCGCCATACGGAGGTTCGAATCCTCCCGCCCCAAACCAAAGCGGACTGCCGTCTACGAATTTGAGAGTCGGACGTCGAATTGGACCGGGCGCCTGCGTTTTCAGTAGCTTACAGGACGCGGGCTATTTGCATTCCCCCGTAGCTGCCAAGCAGGGTCCGAAGCACTTTTCGCGCATCGCTCATTTGAGGACCGCACGTTGCCGAAGCAATCACGCGCGGCCGTTGCGACGCGACACATAAATAGCCCCCAAGCGAATGGTCTCTTTACCCCAAGAGAGCGCATACCTGTCTTCCTTTGCCGAACGATTGCTCGGTCTGCGGCATACCCACTTGGCGCGACATCATCAACTTTCAGGGCTACGAGATCGCAACCACGTAGCTTGCTATCGATAGCGAGGTTGAAGAGGGCAAGGTCCCGAATGCGGCCTTCGATCTGAAGCTTGGTTCGAATAGACCAGACGTGCTTGGGGGGGGAAGCGGTGGCTTTGCCCCAATGATCTGTCCCTTATTCCACGGAATGATGCCGGGCGCCGCTTGTGACCCCAAGCCGACCTGGCGATGATTCTCGAAAGTTTATGAATTCTGCATAGCGCCAAGGACAGATTCATCGTCGAGTACGGCTCGCGCTGCAGCCGCCAATTGCTCGATCGTGAAGGGCTTGGATATGAAATTCACGTCCTGATCCAGCACGCCATTGTGGATGACCGCGTTCCGGCTGAAGCCGGTCGTGTACAGAACCTTCAGCTTCGGCAACCGCAAGGTAGCTTCGCGCGCGAGCTGGCGGCCGTTCATTTCAGGCATAACCACGTCGGTGAACAGCAGAGTGATTTCCGGATGGGCGTCGATAACCTTTAACGCTGCAATTGGTCTGAGGCGTGTAGCACTGTGTAACCGAACTCTTTGAAGGCATCGCATGACAACTGCAGCATTCGCTCTTCATCCTCGACCACCAGGACGACTTCATGTCGTTGGCCGATCCGGGTCTCTTCCACTGGAACGGGCGGAAGTTCTTCGGCTGTGCGCGAGGGGCGCGAGACCTGCTCGATTTTTCACCTGTTGCACCAAACGCAACAAGTTTCATGGTCGATGCGGTTCTTGTTTTTGTCACCTAGCGTATAATTCTTGCACTGGTCAGTTGTTGGAGACGGGCCGTCTATGAGAAGGGCTTGAAGTCTGATGACGGCGCTGGAAACAGCCGAAAAAGCCGCTGATGTTACGTCAGGTGCGATCTTATCCAAGCGCTCCAACCGATTTACGGCCCAATGGGACAAGGCAGTCGTCCCCGTCATCTTCTTCGTCATTGTCCTCCTTTTTTACGCGATTGACCCGAAATTTCTGTCGGCGACCAACATCCTTAATGTCATGAGCCAGGCCTCGATCCTGATGGTGGTCGGAGTCGCGGCAAGCCTCGTCATCTTCGCGGGAGGCTTTGATCTCTCCGCTGGAGCCGTGGTTGCGCTTACCGGTGTCGCGGCGGCGCTGGTCGTCGACGACACAGGTAGCGTTCCGCTGGCCATTGCGGCCGGTCTCTTGACTGGCGTTGCCGTCGGCGCAGCCAACGGCTTTTGGGTCGGTTACATCAATGTGTCGCCGCTTATCGTGACGCTTGGCGCGCTCAATATCGGACGTGGCCTGGCCTTGATAATCGCCGGCGGTTCGGCTGTTTACTCGTTCCCGAGTTGGTATACGGACCTCGGGACAACTCGTTTTTTAGGTATCCCCTCCCTTTTCACTGTCGCCCTTGTCGTCTTTGCCATCTTCGCTTTCCTGTTGCGGTTCACGACATTCGGTATCGCGCTTTACGCGGTTGGTGGAAACGCGAAGGCCGCGCGGCTCGCTGGCATCAACGACCGCGCGGTGCGCATGACGGCCTTCACGCTGGCCGGCGCCATCAACGCGATCGCCGGGCTGATGCTCTGCGCGCGGACCGGGGGCGGAGAGCCCAACGCCGGCTTCCTTTACGAACTTGAAGCCATTGCAGCGGTCGTGCTGGGCGGGGCTGCCTTGAACGGGGGCGAAGGTCGTCTATGGCGCTCCATGGTCGGTATCCTACTGCTTGCGGTGCTTGGCAATGGGCTGAACATCGTTGGAGTTCATCCCTATTGGAAGGGTGTCGCGATCGGCGCCATTCTCGTCTTCGCCGCCTCCCTTGATGCGATCAAGCGACGACGAAACTGAGTCTGCTTACTGAAGTGTCGGAATTTTAAAAAAGGATACGGATGATGAAGCGACGGATAGCATTTAGCGCAGGGTTGGCCTTGTCGTTGGTGTTTGCTCTTGGACAGTTGCCCGTTCAGGCGCAGGACAAGAAATTCAAAGTAGGGATCTCGCTGCCAGAAGCGCAAAATCCATTCTATGTCGCGCTCGGCCGCTCGGCAGTCGCAACGCTAAAAGAGCGCGGCATCGATGCGACATTGCTTTCCGCGAACGCCGACGTCAACGAGCAGATCAACAACATCAACGACCTTGTCGCCTCCAAGGTTGATGCAATCCTGATGTCACCGTTGGACACGGAAGGGCCAGCGCCCGCGGTTGTCAACGCGAATAAGGCAGGCATTCCTGTATTCATGGTCGCCCGGACTCTGGACAAGCGCTTCGGCAATATCTGGAAAACGTTTGTCGGCATTCACTTCGATGATATTGGCAAGGCGAAGGGCGAATGGTTGGTGAAAAACGCCCAGCCGGGCAAGGTGGCGATGCTGCTTGGGCCCGCTGGCGCTTTGGTCATGGTTGAGCAGGAAAAGAACTTCCGAGCCGCCATCGAGCC
Organism: uncultured Alphaproteobacteria bacterium; assembly: GCA_963824305.1. GTDB lineage: Bacteria > Pseudomonadota > Alphaproteobacteria > Rhizobiales > Xanthobacteraceae > Bradyrhizobium. The sequence continues at coordinate 1,942,371 of CAWGOW010000004.1, read as the reverse complement.
CGCTGGCTACAAGGTCGCCTTTGCGCAGAACTCCACACAGACGCGCGAAAACGGGCTGAAGCTCACCGAAGACGCTCTTACTGCAAATCCTGATCTTGTCGCGATCTATGCCTCAAACGACGATTTGGCTCTCGGCGCCGCGCAAGCGGTCAAAGCCGTTGGCAAGACCAGTCAGATCGCGGTGATTGGGCTTAATGGCTCGCCGCCGGCGCTGGCGGCCGTCCACAAGGGCGAAATGGCCGCGACGGTTCTGCTTGATCCGGTCGGCTGGGGGAAGACCGCGGCTGAAACGGTTGCGGATTATCTGCAAAAGGGCAAAGAGCCCGAGCCCTTTGTGACGTTTGAATATCGTTTGGTCGGAAAGGCCGATGCTTTTGACCTTATCCCACCTCCGCTCCGCGAGCGGCTCGGCGTTACCAAGTAAGCCTAAACAACAACGACCCATTGCGCGAGAAGCGTGCGTGACAGCACCGGCCATAGAAAACGATGATCTTCGCCGCCAGCCGCTCCTTCGCGCGCGGGGCTTATCGCGGCGTTACGGTCCCGTGGCAGCGATCAGCGATGTCTCGATCGACTTTTTCCCCGGCGAGGTTCACGCCATCGTCGGGGAGAATGGGGCTGGTAAAACCACACTGATGCGCCAGCTTGCTGGAGAGGAGCGACCGGATTCCGGCCAGATCACGTTTGACGGTCGTGTGGTCGAATTGAAGGATCCGGCAACGGCGAAGTCGCACGGCATCGTCATTGTGCATCAACAGTTCCAATTGGTGAATGCCATGACCGTCGCCGAGAATATGTTTCTCGGCGAACCGCCGGTTCGAATGTCGCTTGGTCCGCTCTCTATTGTGGATTTCAAGGGGATGGCGGAGGACACGATGAGAAGCATAGCTCGCTTCGACCTGGGCCACCGCGCTCAAGACATTGTCGGCGGTTTGACGGTTGGGGAACGCCAGCTGATCGAAATATCGCGTGCGATGAGAGGCAACGCGCGTCTTCTCATCCTGGATGAACCGACGGCCTCGCTTGGCGCGGTCGAGACGCGGGAGTTGTTTCGGCATGTCGTGGCCATGCGAGAAGCTGGCGCGGCCATCATCCTGATTGCACACAATATCGACGAAGTCTTGGAATTGTCAGACCGAATCTCGGTGCTTCGCAACGGACGGCTGGTGTTGAGTCAGCATCGTTCGACGATGGACTATGAATCAGTTGTGCGTGCCATTGTCGGGAAAGAACTTCAGCAAGGTATTCCCAAAGCTCAAACGGCTCTTGGCGAGGCGATTCTGCGTGTCGACGGCTATGCAAGCACAGATCAGGGGACGATCCACCCCATCGACGTCCGGCGATGCGAAATTGTCGGCATACCAACCTATGTCGGTGCCATGGTCGATCGGCTACTCGACGACATCGCCGGCGTGAACGCCACCAAAGACTGTCAGGTCATCGTCAGCGGAAAGCGCTTGCCGAAGGGACGCGTCAATGCGGCCATTGCCGCCGGCGTGTGCATGATACCCGGGGACGCGCTGGCCGAAGGACTGATTCCTAACTTCTCGATCGAAGACAACATCCTGTTGCCGAATCTCAAGCGCTTTCAGCGGATGGGGATCGTTCAAAGGCGCAAGCTGCGCGCTACGGTCTGCGCTTTGATCCGTGAACTCGATATTCGCCCAGCCGAACCGAAAGCAAACGTCATGAACCTCTCCGGCGGCAACCGACAGAAAGTCGTGATCGCGAAATGGCTCGCGAGCGGGGCACGTGTCCTGCTGATGAACGATCCGACCAAGGCCGTTGATATTGGCGCCAAGGCGGAGATTTATCGCCTGCTGAGCAGCGTGGTGGCCGATGGTGGCTCGATCCTGCTAGTGTCATCCGACATGGAGGAACTCGCGGGGCTATCCGACCGGGTACTCGTTTTGCGTGGCCGGACACTTGTCGTTGAGCTTCCGCGACAGTCGGTCTCCAAGGAGCAAATCAGCGCCGCGGTTATGAGCAGCCGTCACCGGCCAGGCTCGCAAAATGCGGAGCTCTCATCATGAGCCTTGGGGATCTCGAGCGTCGCGTAAAGCGCGAACTGAGCTTCATAAGTTACCCGGACCGAGAGTGGATGCCGCGGCGACCGGATTCCGATGATCCCGTCTACGACGTCCTCATCATTGGCGGTGGGCAAAGCGGTCTTGCGGCAGCCTTTGGGCTATTGCGCGAGCGCGTTACCAAAATCCTCGTGCTCGACCGCAATCCGGAAGGCAGCGAAGGCCCATGGATTACCTTTGCTCGCATGGTGACCTTGCGAACTCCAAAGATGGTCACAGGCCTCGACTTCGGCATGCCGTCGATTACGGTTCGCGCCTGGTACGAGGCGAAATTCGGCGAAGATGCGTGGGATCGTCTCGAGCGCCTGCCGCGTGAACTCTGGCAGGAATATCTGAACTGGTATCGCCGCATTCTCGACTTGCCGGTCGAGAACGAGAGGATCGTGACCTCGATCGATCCTGGCGATGAGCATGTTACAGTGGCGACCGCCGATGGGCGTATCTTTCGCGCCCGCAAGATAATTCTGGCGACTGGCATCGACGGAAGCGGCCGCTGGAATGTGCCCGACTTCGTTTCCGAGGCGCTCCCGCGTTGTCGTTACGCGCACTCCGCGGATATCATCGATTTTCGAGCGTTGGCGGGTAAGCGTGTCGGTATCCTCGGCAACGGCGCATCGGCATTCGACAATGCCGCCATAGCTCTTGAAGCTGGCGCGGAGCGAGTCGACCTCTGTTTGCGCAAACCGATGTTTCCGCGCGTGAACGCCCATAAATGGATGGAGTTCGCCGGCTTCCTTGGTCACTACTGGACGTTGCCGGATATCGAGCGGTGGCGCTTTATGCGACAAGTCACGTTGATGAGCCAACCGCCGCCACCTGACACGCTGCGGCGATGCCTGGCTTTTGCAAATTTCAAAATCCATACCGGCGCAGGTTGGGAGAAGACAGAGATGCGCGGTGACGAGATCGCCGTCGAGACGCCGGCGGGCAGCTTCCGCTTTGACTTTGTGATCTGCGGCACTGGAATAGTCAGCGAGCCGAGAATGCGTCCTGAGCTCGCTGCGATCGCACCAGACATTGCGTTATGGAGCGATAAGTTTACGCCGCCTCTCAATGAAGCTGACAATTACCTTTCGCGTGCGCCTTACCTTGGAGCGGGCTTCGAATTTACCGGGAAGTCAGCGGAAGCGACCAAGCGGCTCAAAAATATCCATAACTTCACATATGGCGCCACGCTCAGCATGGGTCTGTCAGCATCCTCCATCAGCGGAATGAAGTACGGCATACCCCGCCTTGTTTCGGCTGTGGTTGGAGGTCTTTTCCGCGCCGATAGCGCGTATCATTTGCGCAGTTTGCAGGCCTACGACGACGAGTTGATTACGCAGAGCGATCTTCCAGATCAACGCGAGCCAACGCTTGAGAGCTTGGCCAGCCGGGGAGCGGGATGAATGTACCCGGCCAACTTCGCCTACCATAAAGCGTCGAGCTTCGAGCAAGCGTCCCAGCAATTGGTCGGGCTTGGCGAGGACGCCAAGGCCATCGCGGGTGGCCAGACTTTGATTCCAATGATGAAACTGCGGCTGTTGAGGCCAGGCGCTCTCGTCGATCTAAGCCCGATTCCCGAAGCCAACGACATTGCCGAAAAGGCTCACACAATCGAGATCGGCGCGCTCACGCGCCATGACGTTATTGCCAGTTCTGACGTCGCGGCCCGATATCCTATCTTGAGGGACTGCGCGGCGGGCATCGCCGATGTGCAGGTCCGCAACATGGGCACGATCGGCGGGTCGCTAGCAGAAGCTGACCCGAACAGCTGTTTGCCGACTTTGCTCGTTGCTCTCGATGCGAGGGTTGAATGCGTTGGACCCACGGGTCGCCGCGAACAGTCGGTACGGGCGCTTCTCGCAGATGCGTACACGCCAAATCTCGATCACGGCGAGCTCATTACCCGGGTTGTCATCGATAGCGCGAGTTTAGTCGGCTTCGGGAGTTTCGTCGCGTTCAAGCGCAGCGCGCCATCCTATCCAACGGCAAGTTGCGCATTGATCGTGCACTATCAGGGTGACGAAGTGCGGACGGCCGTTATGGGCTTTGGGTGCATGGGCCTAACGCCGCTCGTGTTCGATGCAACGGAGTTCGCGCAAGGCCGAGCGCTCGAGCCGTCCCTAATCCAGCAGATCGGCGAGGCGGCGGCCGCCTCCGTCGAACCGCTGACCGACAATAAGGGCTCAAGCGACTACAAGCGGGCACTTCTGAAGGGTCTCGTCCGCCGCGCGTTCGACAACGTCGAATGCCGCCGAAAGGGAAACAGTGTCAAGAGGACGCATTTTTACTATGGCTGAGCCAGACACGATTGCTGTTGCGATTGAGATCAACGGTCACTCGGTGAAGGCCGAGATTGAGCCCCGCATGTTGCTCGTCGAGTTTATTCGTGAGCATGGCCGTCTTACGGGTACGCATGTCGGCTGCGACACAAGCTATTGTGGTGCTTGCACGGTTCTGTTGAACGGTCGCGCCGTAAAATCATGCACGGTTTTTGCCATGCAAGCCGATCGCGCCACGGTAACCACCGTCGAAGGCTTGAATGACGCGCAGTCCATGCATCCATTGCAAGCGGCGTTCGCGCGAAATCACGCTCTACAATGCGGCTTTTGCACGCCCGGCTTCCTGATGGCGTCGATCGACCTCCTAACGCGCAATCCTGATCCCGACGATGACGCCATTCGAAAGGGACTTGCTGGAAATACGTGCCGATGCACGGGTTACCTCAATATCATTGCAGCGGTGAAGGATGCCGCGCTGGAAATGAAGGGCGAGCCGCTATGAAAGTCGAACTTGATGGCGCTTTCGATGTCGCCACCTCGCCGGATCAGACATTCGCCTTCCTGACTGATCCGGGACAGTTTGCGCCAATACTACCTTATTTTAAAGAACTCAAAGATGTGAAGCCGGGGTCATTCACCGTCGGTCTCGAGGTCGGCATTCCTCAGGTTCGCGGGCGCGTCGATGTAGCGGTGGCGCTGGTCGAAGCGGAGCCCGCAAAAAGCGCGCGCTACAAAACATCCGGGCGACATGCATTAGGCATGGTCGATTCAGCGCTGTCGTTCTCGCTGGCTCCGCTTGCCACCGGCTGTTCGGTACAATGGCAGAGCGAGAGCATCGTCAACGGCACGTTGGCCTCCCTTGCGCAAGGAATTCTCGTCCCGCTCGCCAAGCGCCAGATTAAAGCGCTCGTCAAGGCGTGCCAAGATCAACTCGGCGCGCCGGAGTCACGCGATGCGGCTAGTGTGTTTCAGCGCGGTAAAGCGAGCGTGATCGGCTTCTTCGAAAAGCCAGGTAATGTCTGATGGAAAAGTTCGAACGCAAAGAAGACCGTCGGCTTGTTCGAGGACTCGGCCGCTTCGTCGATGACGAAGGTGGCGCGCGCGTCTTGCATCTCAAGCTTGTCCGCTCGCCCTATGCGCATGCAAAAGTCTTGAATGTTGACGTGTCGGCCGCCGAGGCGATGGACGGCGTCGTTTGCACGCTTGTCGGCGCCGAGGTAGCGGAGCTAACCACTAAATTTATTCAGATGGCGCCAACTCCCGCGGGCAACATTGTCGATTACTGCATGGCGACCGACAAGGTGCGATTTCAGGGCGAGCCGGTTGCCGCTGTTGTGGCCACAACGGCTGCGATTGCGGCTGATGCCATCGAACTTGTACACGTCGATTACGAGCCGCTACCGGTGGTGATCGACGCGGTCGAATCCCTAGGGGACCAGACGATCCTGCATGAGGAGAGCGGCACCAACAAAACCTGGGGTTCACTGTTCGACTGGGGCGATGTCGATCAAGCCTTCGCTGAAGCGGACAAAGTGATTGAAATCGATCGCTTAAAATTCCATCGCTTTTCGTCGACGCCGTTGGAAAACTACGCGGTCCTGGCCAACTGGGAAGCAAGCGGCCGGCTAGACGTCCTATCAAATATCATACAGCCGGGCGTCGCCATGAAGTTTATGGCGCCCGCACTACGAATTTCCGTCGAGCAGCTTCGTATCAGAACCCAGGACATCGGGGGCGGGTTCGGCATCAAGCAGAATATTTATCCGTACCTCATGATTACGGCGCTCTGCTCGCGCAAGGTCGGTAATCGCCCCGTAAAATGGATCGAGGAGCGTCGCGAGCATCTGCAAGGAAGCGCACATGGCAACGAACGCACGTTTCTTGATATCAAAGTTGCGCTGAAATCGGATGGCGAAATCACGGCCGTAAGCGCTCGCCATGTCGATGACTGCGGCGCCTATCCGCGCTATGAGCCGTTGGGCGGCGTCATCTGGTCGCAAGTTGCGGCGGCGTCGTACAGGCTGAGAAACCTTCGTATTGCGTTCGAACAGGCTGTCACAAACAAATGTCCGGTTGGTCCCAACCGCGGCTTTTCGCGAATGCAGAACGTCTGGTTCCTAGAACGGGTCGTGGATATTTGCGCCCACCAACTTGGCATTGCACCGGACGTCATGCGCAAGCGCAACTACGTCACCGTCGCCGAGATGCCGTACACGACGCCAAATGGTTGCGTATATGATAGCGGCGATTATCCCCGCATGCTCGATATGGCGAAGGACTTGATCGGCTGGGACACGTGGTCGGAAAAGCTCATTAAGATGCGCGCCGAGGGACGCTTGGTCGGTATCGGAATTGGAACGGCGATGGATTCCGGTACAAACAACTTCGGGCAATCGCGCATCATCAACCCGAAGTCGCCGTTTTCCGGCAACTCCGAAGCGGCGAATGTCAGGCTGGGCGTTGATGGGACCGTGACCGTTGCTGTCGGGTCGGTGCCGCAGGGACAGAGTCATGAGACGATCGCCGCGCAAGTTGTTGCGCAGGAGCTTGGCATATCTGAAAGTCGGGTCATTGTTGCGCAGGGGTTCGATAGTGAACGAGTGACCCACACCAGCCACTCTGGCACCTATGCCAGCCAGTTTGCCGTTACTAGCATAGGTGCGATCCATGGCGCTGTGGAGAAGTTAAAAATCGAATTGCGAACAGTCGCCTCGGTGATGCTCGGTATTCCAAGTGACGAGTTGATGATTTGCACGTTTGACGGTGTCCCGGGCGTAGGGCGGCACGATGGGTCGGTTTGGGTGTCGTTCCTCGACATCTCGAGCCGCATCAATACAGCGACCGCGGGACTGCCGGCTGAATTGCAAGATATCACGCTCAACTGCCGCTATGTCTACAGGGCGCCCTTCGAACTGCCTGATGTCGTCAAAAAGTATGGCAATCTTACCTTAACCTACGCGGCACAGGTCCATATCGGCGTCGTCGAGATTGAATCCGACACGTTCAATGTGAAAATCCATGACTACGCGGTCATAGATGATTGTGGTCGCGTGATTAATCACGTCATCGTTCGCGGGCAGGTGATAGGATCGACTGCGCACGGTATCGGTGCGGCCTTGATGGAGCATCTTCGTTACGACGACTATGGCAACCTGCTAACGACCACCTTCAGCGATTATTGCCCGATTACGACACTAAATATGCCGGACGTGAAATACGGGAATCTGGAATCGCCGTCTCCGTTCACCTTCAATGGCGCCAAAGGGATGGGTGAAGGCGGCGCCGGGCCACTGCATTGCCTGTCAGCCGCGCTCCAAGATGCCGTCGCTGCTACGGGGCTGATCGTAAACCAATCGCATTATACACCAAGCGATCTGTACGAATTCCTTTCTCTCAAGAAAGGGGCCGCTGTAACCGTAATGGATCGTCAGCACGCCACAGCCGCAGAATAGACCATTTAAGGGATTTTGCTCGTTGAGGTCAGAGCAGAATTCGGGCACACTTCCGGTGTTAGGATGGTCAAGCCTTCTCGGCGCGAAAAAGCCCGGCATGGGACGAACTCAACGAGATTTCTCGGATAGCCGCCTTGCCTACCTCTTTGAGGCGGTTCGTCTTGGCACTATGCGCGCCGCAAGCGAATTTCTCAACGTGGCGCCGTCATCGATCAGCCGGCAAATCGCCGAGTTGGAAAGAGAGCTCGGCGTCGATCTCGTCGAAAAGGCGCGTCATACGGTTCAATTGACCGCCGCGGGGCACCTGGTTCTTCAGTATTACCGGGATAGGACGTCTCAGCGAGAAGCGCTGATGTCCGGTATCGATGACATTCGAGGTCAACGAAAAGGTCACATTATTTTGGCGATCGGACAGGGTCTAATTCGTATGCCCCTAGTGCGCGCAATGGCCGAGTTCGTCGAGAAATACCCGGGCGTGAACCTTGAGATCCGAAATGCGTCAACCCGCGACGTTTCTGCCTTGGTGCGTAACGACGAAGCACATTTTGGAGTCACGCTCGACTCTCCGCACGATCCCCGAATCCGAACCCGGATGGTTATCCCGCAACCGCTTTGCTTGATTACCCGACCGGACCATCATCTTGCAAAGCAGAAGGCAGTGGGCATTCGTGATCTTAAGGATGAGCGCCTTGTCCTTCCCGAGGATGGCTTCAGAGTGAGGCAGATCCTCAATCAGGTCGAGCGTGCACGTGCGTTGTTTCTAAAGCCCATCTTGACGGCGTCTTCTATTCTGATGTTGGCTGATTGTGTGCTGGAGGGTATAGGGGTGACTATAATCCCGGATGCATGCGTCTTGGACCATATCGAAGCGGGTCGCTTAATATCGGTGCCGATTTCCGACCAACCCTTACGTGAATCGAAGGTGCATGTGGTCACCAGGCTTGGCCGGCAATTGCCGAGCACCGCTGCTCGTTTGATGGATATTATCGAGAAAAACTGCAGCCGCGGAAGACGCGCGCCTCCTGTTTCGCGACTTCACGCTGCGCAATAAGAAGCCTCGATCCCATACCTCGTATCGTAGAAGCAGCCCGAATGTGGTGACTGATCGATGGCAGCTTCCGGCCTCCGTCCCGGGCGTCCGCTTCTAGGCATGGTGTGGACGTCAAAACTCCATAACGTTCGATTGGCGCAATGCATGTCTGCTGTTGAGGTATGAGCGGACATCACGCGCGCCTAGCGCCAGGTGAGCTTTTGACCCTTAGCAGACTGCCAGCTCGGAGTTTACGCAACATGGTATTTAATCGAAATTAGCGGAAACTCACTCTTCGCGATGGAGCACCGTCTCTGACCGATCGATCGTCAGGATAGTGAGCGCCCCCGAATGACTAGGTTTTAAAGCAGATGCTTCGTTAGGAAAGGCCGCGCCACGTTGGTGAATCCCTCTGGATTATCTTCCAGGATCATGTGACCGGAGTCAGGAACAATGGCGCCTTCGCCATGTTTCAGGATTTGAACCATGCGGCTGGCGCATTCGATCGTGACAAGGTCGGAGTCGCCGGCGCGCACGACAAGAGTCGGACATTCGATCGCCGCCAACGCGGCCCATGATCGTTCCGGTGGATCTGGCTTGAGCGGAAAAATACCGGGATCGAGCCGCCAGGTGATGCGACCATCCCGTTCCACCAGAGCGCGGGCAAGGCGCGTGTCGATGCAACGCTCGGAGGCGCCGACATGTAAGGTGCGAAGATAGGTCCGTGCTTCGGCCTCGGATCCGAACGATTGCGGCATGGATGAGGTTTCACGGGCTATACGAGCGAGACCGACCGGGTCCAGTACTGGCGAACCGTCGACGATCACCAGAACTGAGACCCGTTCGGGGTAGCTTGCGGCAAATTTGATCGCATTGGTGCCGCCCATCGAATGGCCGATAATCGCGAACCGCTGCAGTGGCCAATGTTCGGCTAGCTGCAACAGGTCGCCCACGTAGGCATCGGTATCGTAACGACCATCCCTTGCCCAATCGGTTGAGCCGCGACCACGTTGGTCCGGCGCAATTAGGTAAAAGTCCGACGCGACAACTTCGGCGAAGTCCTCGAACCACTGCCCGTAAGCCCGCAAACCATGCAGCATGACGACAGGCGGGACGGAGGGTGAGCCCCACGTCACGCAGTGCATCTGTAGGGTGCCGTCATAGAGCGTAACGCGACGAGACGTCATCATTTAACGTGGCGGCGGTGAAAAATGCACGGGGTGGCGGGCATATTGCACTTTAAGCTCGATCTCGTAACCGTCGGGATCGTGAATGTAGATCGAAGTGCCGAAGCCGCGGGCTCCGTATACTTCCATCGGCCCTCTGAAAACCGGGCTCCCCTTTCGTTCAACATGCGCAACGAGTTCGTCAAGGTCGGCTTCCACGCTCAGGCAAAGGTGCTCGATGCCGCGCGCCGCGGGCGGCGGCAAGGTTTCGCCCGGCGTCATCGCGACAAGATCGATCAGGTTGTTACCGCAGCGTATCTGATGGAGCCCAATTCGTTCAAAGATGCGCTCGACCCGCAGCCCGAGCACGTCCTTATAGAAGCCGACCGTCCGGTCCATGTCGGTCACACGCAACACCACATGGTCGATGCCTAAGAATGTCGCGGGGATAGTCATGGTCCAACTCCTTGCCGTCCGAGGGAAACACGCGCACTTGCCAGACTAAACAAGGATGGGTTGGCAGCAAGATCAGGTTTTTTGACGCACGGGGCGGCAAATGGCGGCCTTGTTCCGCAAGATCAGGAAAACTGAAGCAGGGACGAGCCAATAATAATTGCGATGGCCCCTCTTACAGGACTCTAATCTTGGAACTGGCGGACAGGTCGTCCGCTAGGAGAATGGCCGTGAGCGCTCGTGCTGGATTCCGCGATCAAACCTCAGGACAAAAGTGCTGGCGGCCGGCTCTGTGACTTTGCCGCGACTCTCGACTTTTTCGATCTTCCGCAAGATGTTCGAGAGCAAAACAAGCTCGCTTTCCTCGACATCTTCGGCGACGCGATTGCCGGCTCGCATTTTGCGGAAGGCGCGAAGGAAGTCCGCACTTATGCGCTCAGCGCAGGCAGCGGCGGCCACTCGACCATGTGGGCGACGGGCGAGCGGTGCGCGCCGGGATTGGCGGCGCTGGTGAATGCCACGCACGCTCGAGGTCTCGATTACGACGACATCATCCCGTTTCCGCAGATTCACGTCTCCGTACACGTAGTGCCCGCGCTGGCCGCACTGACGGAGGATTGCAAAGCCCCGACTACCGGCCGCGATTTTCTGACGGCGATGGCGCTAGGGTGCGAGCTACAGGCCCGGCTCACCCGTGCCATCGCGCCATTCTTCGGAAGCGATCTGCCGTCGCTGCTATCTAGCCAAATCTTCGGCTATTTCAGTGCGGCGCTGGCCTGCGCGCGATTGATGCGCCTTGATCCAGGCGCAAGCCGGAGCGCGCTCGGCCTTGCACTGATGCATGCGGCGGGCACTGAAGAAATGGTCGTGCATGCGACCCGAAGCATGGGCAAGATACTTTACGCGGGCTTGAGTAATCAGGGCGGACTTCAATGCGCCATGATGGCCGCATCGGGCATCACTGCGGAGGGCGATGCACTGACCGGTCGGGCCGGCTTGTTCGCCGCGCTTTATGGCGGGCGGTTTGATGCCGATGCATTGGCCGAGCAACTCGGTTCGGAGTTCTACTCCTTGAACCGCTGTTTCAAATCGGCGCCGGGAACGCTCGCCGCCCATTCCTTCGCGGAAGCCGCGATTTTGTTGAAACAGGACCTTAGCGTTTCTGGCGACGACATCCAAAGGATCGTGCTCCACGTCGGGAGCTGGGGCCGTGCCATGTGCGAGCCAATTGAGCTCCGACGACATCCGCCAAGCGCATCGGCCGCCATGAACAGCATACCATTCGTGGTCGCCAAGGCGATCGCGAACGGGGCGGTTGGTCCCGCCGACTTTCAGGAGGCCGGCAGGGCACAAGCTGCGGTTCACAGTATTGCTTCCCGCATCCACTATGAATTCTCGCCTACCCTCTCAAAGACCGATGGTCTCGAACAAGCAACTGTCGAATTCGTCATGCCGAACGGCTCGGCGTTTCGCAAGACCGTCCGTGCCCCGCTCGGGCATCCGGAGCGCCCGCTTTCGCGCGAGCAGGCAATCGAAAAGTTTAAGAAAAATGCCGCGTTTTCAGATCGTCCTGACCTGGTCGCTCGGACCGACCAAATCGCCGAGCGTGTCTTGAACCTGGAGAATGAGGCGGATGTCGCGGCCTTTATCGGCGGGATGTTCGCTAAAAAACAATGATGGAGTGGGAAGATGATCCCGAATATCGATCAGCTCGTCCAGAATGATCTGATTCATCGATCGGTTTACGCCGATCCCAAGATCTTCGACCTGGAGATGGAATACATCTTCAACAAATGCTGGGTTTATGTCGGTCACGCGGCCGAGATTCCGGAAGCAGGCGACTACAAAACCACATTCATCGGCCGCCACCCAGTGATCGTTTCACGGCTAGCTGATGGCAGCATCACACTGTTGATAAACCGCTGCCGACACCGCGGCCCGATCGTTTGTCAGCACGAGCTCGGAAACAGTCAGCATTTTCGCTGCCCCTATCATTCCTGGACCTACGACAATTCAGGCAAGTTGATCGGCGTACCGATGCCGCAAGGTTATGGGGAATCCTTTGACCGCGAAAAGCTCGGATTGGCGAAAGTGGCACGCGTCGCGGAATACCAGGGCTTTATCTTCGGCTGCATGACCGAGGAGGGACCCTCGCTCGAAGAGTATCTAGGCGGCATCACACGGTTCCTGGATGCCTATGCGGCCGTGTCAGCCTCGCGCAAAATCGAGCTCTTCGAGGGAACGCAGAAAGCCGGATACAACGGCAACTGGAAATATCAGCTGGAGAACGGCGTCGATCCATATCACGTCGGCGCGCTACACTTGAGCGCGGTGTCTCCGGAAGCGATGAAGATCTATCGTCAGGGAACTGGTTGCGTCATCGCCATGGACGGACATGGCGTGACCGACCATACCGATTGGGGGCCGATGCCAGCCGATGCCAGCCTGTCCGGTGGCTTCAACCTGGTGATCTTCCCAAACCTCATCGTGTTGCGCAGCCAAATTAGGACAGTGCGTCCGATCGCCGTCGACCGTACCGAGATTTACACGAACGTGGTGCGTCTCTCCGGCGTTTCCGAGGAGGTCAACCTCAAGCGCATGCGCGACCAGGAACTGGAGTTCGGTGCGGCTGGCACCTTCTTCACCGATGACCTTGAAATTTTCGAACGAACCCAGGAAGGACTGCAAAGCGGAGCAGTGGAGTGGCTGGTGTTTGCGCGGGGGCTGGATCGTGAAAGCATGAAGGGCGGTTACATGACGGGTAGCATGTCCGACGAGACGCAGCATCGTGGCATGTACCAGAACTGGAAGCGCCACATGATGGCCGCCGCGTCTTCTGATTCGCGCGCCGCGGAGTGATCGATGCCTACGTTAAGAAACGCTGTTGAGGATTATTTGTATATGGAAGCCCGCTTGCTGGACAGCGGGCAGTTCGAGAAATGGATGGACCTGTTCACGGAGGATGCGCTTTATTGGGTGCCTGCCGGCCGCGACGATATTGATCCCAGCCGTCACGTCTCAATCATTCACGACGACAAGGCGCAAATGGCCGTTCGGGTGAAGCGTCTGCGGTCAGGTTTTGCATTCGCCCAGGACCCAGCCTCGCGCGTACATCGGCTGATCTCGAACATCCGAATCCTCTCCGAAGATGAGTCCGCCAACGAGATTGAGGTTACCTGCATGATGCTGCTAGTCGAACTCGCCCGCAAGAAGCAGACCATCCACACCGCCTATTGCGAGTTTTCGCTGTTGACCGGACGCGAGCCGTGGTCAATCCGCCGGAAGAAGGTCAATCTCTTGAAGAACGGCGAGGTGCTGGAATCTACGCCCTTCCTGATCTAGGGACCGCAAATGATTAAACGTATGGACGGGGAATGGATCATCGTCAACGAGTTCGCCCAAGTGCGGCTTACCGTCGATACTAATGGTAACGACCCGCGCCTGTGCATTGAAGACCTCGCCACCGAGCGGCGGATCTATCTGGATGCCTTTGGCCTTGCGGGCCTGACGACCGCAACGCCGGAAGAACTGGCGCGCTACATGGATCCCAACCCCAGATCGGAAACGTGATCGCGGTGCCCGTGGTCGACCCCGATATCGGCCGGCAACGGGGGCCGATTTTCATCGCGGGTGCCTTGGTGCTCGATCCCGAAGGCGAATTGCATCGTCCGGCTGCGCAGGACATCCTCGTCGATAACACGGTTATCGTCGCGCTGGGCGACGAGGCGCGTAGCCGTGGACAGGCTGCGAATACGTTCGATGCGCGCGGAATGATCGTGACACCCGGCTTTGTCAACGCGCATTGCCATTCGCACGATACGTTGTTGCGGGGATTATTCGAGCAGATGACGCTTGAAACCTGGGGCGCGGTCGCATTCCCTTTCCATTGGCCGACACGTCGGACGGAAGAAATCGCCATCAGAACGCGGGCCCATGCGGTCGAATGTCTGCTGAACGGCATCACTACCATTCAGGACATGGTGACGATTGTCGACTTCACATCGGATCACGCCGCTGCCGTCGCCAGCGCCTACTCCGATGCCGGACTGGAGGCGTTGATCGCGCCTCAATATAGCGACCTTGCGGGCCGATCCGGCATTCCCTTTGCGGACGATTGCTTTGCCGCGGACGAGATCAGGCGTCTTGGTGACGGAAGCGATTTCAGACGTATAACTGAAAAGCTCATATCGATCTTCACCGGCGTTTCGATGCCCGGCGTGTCCTGGGCGCTCGGTCCGGTGCAGCCACAAATCTGCTCTGATGACTTCTTGCGGTGGACCGCGGGATATTCCGCTGAGACGGGAATGCGTCTTTATATGCATCTCTACGAGACGCGGGCCGAGGCGATACTCGCGCGGCGCACGCTTGGCAGCGACGTTGGCTCGGCGGTGCGTAGGCTGGTGCGGCTCGGCGTCGCGACACCGCGTCTCACGATTGCGCACGGCGTCTGGATCACTGGGGGCGAAATCGACGAGTTGGCGCAACATGGCGCCGGACTTGCCACCAATCCCGTGACCAATCTCAAGCTGATGAACGGTTTCGCGCCGGTTCGCCGATACCATGACGCCGGAGTGGTGACGGGACTTGGCTGCGACAACAGCAGCGCAAGCGATGCCCAAAACATCTTTCAGGGTATGAAGGCGTTTGCGCTGCTGTGGGGGATGCAATCGCCATCAAACGACCAGTCGGCCGCCGCCGCTGCATTTCGGGCCGCGACCACTGGTGGTGCGAAACTGCTCGGCCTGGAAGGCCAGGTTGGTCGCATCGCGCCGGGTTACCACGCCAATCTTACTTTCGTCGATGCGACCGGGCCGGCATGGCGCCCTCTCAACAGCGCAGTCCGGCAACTCGTCTACGGCGAGACCGGACGCGGCGTGACCCATGTGATGGTCGCTGGCCGGTTCGTGGTTACCGATGGAAGATGCCGCACGGTCGACGAGACGTCGCTATGCCGCGATATCGATCGAATACGGGAAGCGATGGAGACCGATCTCGCCGACGTGATTGGTCGCGCTGCGATGCTGACGAAGCCATATGCGGCCGTTGCGGCTCGCGTCGCGGTAGAGCCGCTGGAATTTGACGCGAGGCTGCTCAGCCCGACTTCGAACTAACAAACGATCCGGCCGCAGTTTTTCATAGGGCGCCGGCCAGGTTTGGAAACACGCCGGGCATGACGATGAAGCCGTCGAGGCGCTTGACGCGGTCGAGCCAGCGCCACAGAGCAGGATAACGGTCGAGCGCAACTCCACCATCGGCTGCCAGTGCGGTTGGCGAAAAAACCGCGATATCGGCGATGGTTGGTGCGTGACCAGCGAGCCAAGGCCGTCCGGTCAGATCGCCTTCGGCGAGATGATCCTCGATGATGGTCAAGTGGGCATGAGCCGCTTCTAGCTCCCGTGGCGACGGTTCGCCGCCTGCCGTAATAGAGCGCATTCGCAGCGTCTGCAGCAGGTCGAGTTCTTTGGCAGCAAAGCCCAGCCACTCCATCACGTGGTTAAAGGTGACGTCGTCTTTCGGCAGCCAGTGACCAGATGGATCGTGGCGTCGCGCCAGATGAATCAAGATGGCGTTGGTGTCGCAGATGCGATGCTCGCCGTCCTCAAGAACGGGAATGTTTTGCCGGGGATTGATCCTGACGAAGTCCGGCGAGAGATGCTCACGCCCGGGATGCACGTTGACCTTGACCGGCGTGTAAGCGACGGTGAGCAGCGCACAGAACAGCCGAACCTTGTAGCAGTCGGCCGAGAGAATGTAGTCGTATAGACGGATCATGAGGACGTGCTAGTTCGAAGTGTGATCGAGGCCGAATTGCAGCCCGGAGCGATCGAGCCAGCGTCGGTAGGCGATCGAGCTCGCATCGGAGATCGTTGGAATTTCGCGACGGGGATGCACAGGCAACTTCTTCGGCCGCTGATGCAGAAGGATCGAGCGGTCTTGGGCGAATATCTCGTGATAGAAGTGCAGAATATGCGTGGCATTGTTCTGATCATCGTGCACGAGCGCAAATGAGTGAACGGTGCAGCTTTCCTCGTCATGCGGCTGCACGAACAGGCCGATCAGATCCTTCTTGCCGACCTTGACCAGCGAGTCCTTGTAGATGATGGAGATGAAAGGCGAGGGAATGCGGTAGTCGTAATAGACTGTGCTGGCTCCGCCGGCGGCCGCGGAGGCCTTGGGCTGGACGAAGCTGCAACCGACGGCCCAGAGTTCCCGTTCGTTCTCGCGATATTCAACGGAATATTTGGGTACTTCCGCCGAGTTGTAGCCGCCGAGCGTGCCAGTGTGGACGAAACTGAAGTGCGAGAGGTCGAAGAAATTTTCGATTACGCGCTGCCCGGATGAAGGAACGCCGATGCGCCCGCGATGAATGAACCTGCGTCCGCTTTGTTCGAATTCCGGTATCTCAACGATATCGTGACTCGGCCGGCCCAGCGATACCCACAAGAAACCATATCGCTCCTTCAGGAGCGGCGGCGTCTCGCTCGCGCCTTCGGATAACGCACATTGAAACACGCCATCCCAGCTGCGGTGGACCGTCAAATTCTGGCCGAGCAAGGTCGTTGTTTCAGAGCTGCCCTTGGGAATCTCGGCCGTAAAGGCGATGGCGTACCATTCGTTGAGGGCGACTTGATCAGTCGTACGCGTCAAGGGGCTTCTCCTTGCGTTAGTCCATCGACCAATACCGGGACCGCGGCTTCAAATTTCGACAACGCCGATACCAGCCAGGACTTGATCTTGTCTTGCGCGATCTCAGCGCGAAAGGCGACCAGCGCCCGGTTGAAAGCGACAGCGTCGCCGCCAGCCGTCATGCTGGCTTGCACGGCGCAACCGCCGAGATCGGTTGGCTGAATGCGAATGAGATACGTGCTCTTGCCAGTTTCAGTAGTGGCTCCGCAGAAAACCGAAGAGGGCAGTGCGAAGCTTGCGGTTAGCGTTTCCGAGCGAGTAACAACCGCGCCGGCGTTCGATGTCGACCATTCGATGTGCTCAGGCGGCTGAACCTTAACGCCGGCGGCACATGGAAGCGTGAGGAACGCGACGATGGCATTCTCCATGCTGAGTTGCAAATGCATCGTCCGCACTGGAGTGTAAGCGGAATCGGCATCAGGCTCGCTCCGGGCGGGCTCACCCGAGCATATCCATATGTGACCGTCGACTTCGGCAACCGGAAGCAGTCGCGCCCTTGCCGCGCGCGAAGGGATGACGTTGGGATGAGCGGGGATGCGAACACAACGGGCATCGTCGCCAAAGGTCCAACCGTGATAGGGGCAAATCAACGTTTCGCCGTTGACCGCGCCGAACGACAGGCGCATGCCGCGATGCGGGCACCGGTCATGCCAGGCGTTGACCTTGCCTTTGCTGGACCGCCAGACCGCGAGCTTTTCCCCGTTCAGGACGACCGGGAGCACGGTTCCAGGACTCAAATCCGCGGATGCAACCACCGGATACCAGGACCAAGGGTTCCGCAGTTGCAGATTCGAGACGTCAGTCGTCACTTCTGTCCTCCGGACCCGCAGCTGTTCTGTCATCATGTCGGAGACTAGATGCGGCAAGTGGATCCAAGCAAATCGGTATTATTGCCTCGTTGGGTAAGTTTTTCTGAATACAGCGAGAAATCAGACAGTAAATCAAGGGCATGGCACGAAATTTGCCTAACAAAGTCCAGCAATACTGCTCAGCAAGGGTGTCGCGATGGGAAACATGGTTCAGTCGTTCGGGCAGGCTTTCGGCGCTGATCTTGTAGGCGCATCGGAAGCCGAGCGCGAAACCGGGATCCCGCGGTTGACGCTCAGGCACCTCGTGTATTTTTCCGCCGCCGCCGAAAACGAGAGCGCGCTGCGCGCTGCCGAACAGCTGAATGTGTCGCCTCCGGCGATCTCCGGCGCGATATCGAGCATCGAGCATATCCTGGGAGAGCAGTTATTCGTGCGCCGCCACGCCCGCGGCCTGACGCTGACGGAGGCGGGTCACCATTTGCTGCTGGAGGCGCGCGACATCATCGGACGCGTCAAGGAAATCGAGTTCGGTTCGATCCAGCAGGGCGCGACGGTTTCGTAACCGGATCGCGCTGGGGTGTCTTGGCGATATCGCTCCAAACATCGTGCCCCCACTGGTCAAAAGTTTTCGCGCGCGCTTTCCTCAAACCGAGGTTACCTGGCAGACTGATGTGCACGGGAGTCTGATGCAGAAACTTGAGGATGGCGTGCTCGATGTGATTTTTGTTCTCGATTTCGAGATTTCGCCAAATTTGCACACGACGCTGTTGCAAGGTGCACCAGCCCAGTGCGTTCTGCAGGAGTCGCATCCGTTAGCCGCAAACCAGGAGATCTCCCTCGCTGCGCTCGCGGATGAACCCTTCATCCTGCTCGATATTCCGAAAACACGAGACTATTTCCTGTCTATCTTCGGCGACCTGGGCGTTCAGCCAAACATCGCGTTAAAGGCGCCGTCGGCCGAAATGGTCCGAAGCCTGGTCGCCAACGGCTTCGGTTATTCACTGCTCAACTTTTGCATCCCCGAGCGCCGCAACATTGTCTACCGCTCGTTGGCCGGCCACACGCGTCCGTCGAACCTGATCGCCGTTCGTCCATATCGCAGGCGGCCTTCAAAGGTCAGTGACGATTTTGTTGATCAAGCCGTGCGCATCGTTCGCCAGGCCAATCTCAACGGCTATGCGCAGTGAACTAATTTCGGCTGGGCAGGCTCCAGGAAAAGAAGGTGCGTTCCACCAGCACGACGAGCTGGTAGAGCGTCAGAGAAATGCACAGCAGAATCAATAATGCGCAGAACGCGCGGCCGAGCTTAAAAACCGCCGTGTAGTTCACGATCATGTAGCCAAGGCCCTTATCGGCTGCGACGAATTCGGCAACCACTGCGCCGATAACCGCCAACGTCACGGCAACCTTGGCGGCACCAAGAATATGGGGCACCGCATAAGGCAGCCGAATCTGCGTGAATTGGCGAAAGCGTGGAGCGCGAAGCGACTCCGAGAGTTCTATTAATTCGGCGGGCGCGGAGCGCAGGCCAGTCGCGGTCGATATGACCAACGGAAAGAACGTGATCAGGCAGGTGATCACAACGCGCGGTGACGTGCCCGCTCCAAGCGTGACTACCAGGATCGGTGCGATCGCCACGATCGGCGTCGACTGAATGATAACGAGGAGCGGAACCACGGTGTTGGAGAGCTGTCGGGAGTTGACGAGCACCATCGCCAGCGGAATGGCGATCGCGAAGGAAATGCAGAAGCCCGCCAATACGATCTGCAGCGTGGCGGCGATATTTTCAAGCCAGGTGCGAAGCGGTACTTCCTGAGCCGCGGTGATAATTTGGCTGGGACGCGGCAGGACGAAGGAGGGCACCGCAAACACCACGCACATCGCTTCCCAAGCAAGCAGCGCACCGAGCAGCGCAAGAACAGGAGACAACCGGGAGAGGAGCATGTTAGTGCCTTGCGCGGGTGAAGACCTTGGATCGGATATCGCTGGCCATCTCGGCGAACAGTGGATCCAGCATCGAATTGAGCCCGCGGGGGCGGGGCAACGGAACGGTGATGTTTTCCGTGACTTTGCCCGGTCGGGGACTCATCACGACGATCCGGTCCGAAAGCAGCAGCGCTTCCTGGATTGAGTGGGTGACAAATACCACCGTCTTGGGCCGTCTAACCAGGATATCGAGAAGCTCGACCGACAGCTCATCTCGTGTCAGCGCGTCGAGCGCCGAGAACGGCTCGTCCATCAGGAGAATATCCGGATCCTGCAGCAAGGCGCGGGCGATAGCCACGCGCTGCTGCATTCCGCCGGATAGCTCGGAGGGGCGTTTGCGCAGAAAATCCTGTAACCCCACCATCTCCAATATTTCGAGCGCGCCTGCCGAGGTCTCTTTAGAAACGCGGCCCGTCTTATGCTTCTCGGGAAACGTGACGTTGTCGACGACGCTGAGCCAGGGTAGGAGCGTCGGGCGCTGAAACACTAAAGCAATGTCGTCACGCGGTTCGGTAACCGGCAATCCAAACACGCTCACGTTTCCGGAAGAGGGCTTCAGCAGGCCCGAGATCAGCCGCAAGATCGTCGACTTGCCGCAGCCCGAGGGGCCGATAATCGAGACGAACTCGGTGCGGCGCACCTCCAGGTCGACCTCGGAAAGTGCTTTGACGGTTGATCGGTCAAGCGAGCGAAACGTATGGGTAATGTGTTTGAGATCGACCGCCGCCGGTCCAGTTAGCCAGGACGTCGTTTCCACAGCTTCAGGCGATGCCGGTTGCGTTCGCAACGATTCAGGAGCGGATGCGATGAGGCTGGCGCCGGTCGAACGACTGTTCATATTGTCAATGTCCGCTACAGGCCGGTCGACTGCAATCAAATTTGCTATTTTCCAGCTTCACAAAATCTGAACCAGTGGCGGATTTTGCATTTGCTTCAATGTCTGCTGAATATCTTCAAAGCTGCGGACCGATCCAAGCCGCGTCGCGGCACGTTACGCCGTCAATATCGGCGCACCGGCTGGATCAGAAATCCAGAACCTACATCGTCATTATCTGTTCCCGCTCTGATCGATTGGCTGGCTAAGATAAGTCGAACGGGTGGCTTAATCGAAAGGAGCTGGCGGTGCACATTCTTAGGAAATCTGCCGCGATAGCGGTGCTTCTTGCGCTCTCATGCGTGTCGGTGAAGGCGGACGAGAAGGTCAAATACGTCCTTGACTGGTTCCCCGCCGGGTATATCGGCTTTGCGTATGTCGGCATCAAGCAGGGCTACTTCAAGGAAGAGGGCCTCGACGTCACCGTTGAAATCGGCCGGGGTGGATCCGATGCCGTGGCGCGCGTCGCTGCCGGCACCGACGATTTTGGGGCGGCATCGCTCAGCTCCTTGATGAACGCTGCGGCCAACAGCCCGGGCCTGCCGGCGAAGGCTGTGCTCGCCATCTACAGCAAGTCGCCGGACGCGATCGTCACGCGCGTTGGATCAGGCATCGAATTGATCAAGGATCTCGATCAGAAATCGCTGGCGACAGCAACGTTCTCGGGGTCCAACCAGGTCTGGCCGTTGATGGCCAAGCGAAATCAGCTCAATCCTGACAATGTGAAATTTCTGAAAGTCGACAATAACGCGCTGGGTCCGATGCTTGCGACCGGCAAGGTTGATGCCGTGATTTCCTGGGTGACCAGCGTGCCGCTCTATTCAAAGCTGGCCGAAGAGTTGGGCGCTAAGCTGAAGACGATTCCTTGGTCCAATTTCGGGTTGTCCGGCTACAACTGGTCGCTGCTCGCATCAGAGAAAATCATCAAAGAACGTCCGGAGGTCGCCAAGAAGTTTGTACGCGCGTTCAAGAAGAGCGTCGAGTTCGCTCTGGCGCATTCGGACCAAGCGGGTAAGGACGTCCACGAACTCGCGCCCGATACCGATGCGGCGACCAATACCGTGGAGCTCGAAGCGATGAGGCCGCTAGTCGAGAATGAGATTTCCAAGCGAACAGGTTTTGGAAATTTCGATCCAGCGCTGGTAACGGAGACCTGGAAGTGGGTAGCTGCCTCACAGGATTATCCCGAAAACAAGATGGATCCGGCGAGTGTCATCGACAGTTCGCTTCTTAAATAGATGTATGTCCAAAACGGCGGTGGTTAGGCGAGGTTTTCGCCGTCGCTTGACGCTTGGATGGTGTCTCAAGCACGCCAGATCATGTCCGAGTTTGGCAGATTGTGTTGAAGAAGTCCGCCCACGATCGAAGCAGCGGCAAATTTCCGGCAACCGACCGTCTTTCAGGCGGCCTTTGGCTGCGGCATTGGGATCAGCTTGGCCAACTTCCGAAGGTTCTGGGCGGTTGCTGCGAGGAGGAACTCGTCATGGGCGCCGTTTGGTCCTCTTAGTCGCAGCCGGTCCAGCTTGAGAATGCGCTTGAGATGGGCGAACAGCATTTCGACCTTCTTACGCAGCCGTCGCGACGTGGGTTGGTTTTGCTCGCGCCGTCCGTGGGCGTAATATTTCTCTTCCATCTTATGCTCACCGGCAGCGTCGTTTGGGGCGCCGAATGGGCCCTTGGATTGGTTCTTCTGGCTTGGCACTATCGGTCCGCATATACGGCGCTCTGGAACTATACTTCTCCGGGCGTTGCGATGGGCGCAAACCGCTAGGCAATAACGCGCCGAATTGGCCCTCGGCGGAAGGTCTCGGACCTTTCGCGTTTACAATGCGTGAACGGCCGCTATGGGGAAGCTTTTTCTTTTAGCCGCATTATTTGGGCGACTTCCGTTCTTGGCACGAAACGGACCAATGGGGCCGGTGCGTCGATATTGGAAAAGACCGGAAGTGAGCAGCGCAGGGTCGAAGTGACGCGATTGACCCAAACCGGAAGTCCGCAAAAGGCTGTCCAAAGACAATTCGCGGCGCCGCAAATGCTAATCCGCGGGCTTCGCACCAGAGCTCCGATTAATCGTGCGCAACGTCAAGGCCAGCGGCACCATCACCATGGCGATCACGGCCAGCGCAACAAACACGTCGATATAGGCAAGCAGTGAAGCCTGGTTTTGTACCGTTTGATTGATGATGGCCATGCTAGTTTCGGATGAACTGCCAGTGGCCGCACGCCCGTTCAGATATCCCTGTATGCGGTTCAATGTATCGTTATAGAATGGATTCCAGGAGCCAAGATGTTCGACCAGACGGCTCTGATGAAACTGCTCACGCCGCGCCAGCACGGTCTGGCTCAGTGCCACGCCCATCGATCCGCCGAAATTTCGCGCAAGGTTGATCAGCGCCGAAGCCTGATCGGTCTTGCCAGGCGCAATGCCATCATAAGATGCGGTCGTAATCGGAATGAAGATAAGCGGCAAGCCGATTCCGAGATAGACGCGTGACCAGGCGAAGTACGAGAAATCTGAATCGGAGTTGATGCGAAACAGGTCAATCATCGCGTAACAAGCGATTGCCGCCCCGACGGCGATCAAATATCGCGGCTGGACGAATCCGAGGCGGCCGACCACCACCATCGCCACCATCGTCACCGCGCCGCCCGGCGAGATCGCAAGACCGGCCAGCGTGGCGGTGTAGCCGAATTGTTCCTGCAACAGCTGCGGCAGGATCTGCGTCGTCGCGATCAAGAGCGCGCCGGTCACCAGCATGATGAGAAAGCAGGTGCCGAACTGGCGTTCAGTCAGCATCTTGATATCGATAAGAGGCTGCGGCCGATTGAGCTCCCAGGGGATGAACAGCAGCAGCGCGGTGGCGGATATCGCCGCGAACGTCAGGATAAAGCCCGAGCCGAACCAGTCGTCGATCTGGCCGCGGTCAAGAACGACCTCGAGGCCACCGAGGAAAGTCGCGATCAGCAGAAAGCCCACCACATCAAAGTTCAAGCCCTTGGCCCAGAGCCGCTCACGCTCTTTTTGCTTCTCCGGCGAACTGGGAATAATCATGTAGATCAGCACGAGGGAGATCAGCCCTACCGGCACGTTGATGAGAAAGCACCAGTGCCAGGATAAATTGTCGCTTAACCAGCCACCGAGCGTCGGCCCGACGGCTGGTGCTACGACGACTGCGATGCCGTAGAGCGCAAACCCCTGGCTGCGCTTCGCGGGCGGGAAGGCCGCGGCCAGAATTGATTGCGCCACCGGCGTCATGCCGCCGCCCGCCAGACCCTGGATCACGCGGAAGACCAGCAATGCCTGGAGATTCCACGCGAAGCCGCAAAGCAGAGAGCTCGCCGTGAACAGCGCAATGCAGACTAGAAAGAAGTTTTTGCGCCCGAACATCTCGGCAATCCAGCCGCTGGCGCATAGGACGATGGAGTTGGCTACGAGGTAGGTGGTAATGACCCAAGAAGCTTCGTCGCTACTGACGGCGAGGCCGCCCGATATGTAACGCAGGGCCACGTTGGCGATCGTGGTGTCGAGCACTTCCATGAAGGTCGCGATCGCAACCAGTACTGCAATGATCCGGGGATTCGCGTCACCGTATTCGCCCCTGGCTGCCGCGTCCGACATTTGCCCCTTAGGGACGGACGGTGACGGTGGGAACGACCGACATGCCCGGTCCCAGTTCAACGTCGGGACGCTGATTGAAAGTAATCTTCACCGGCACGCGCTGCACCACTTTCACATAATTGCCCGTGGCGTTTTCGGCCGGCAACAGACTGAACGCGGTTCCGCTGCCAGCTTGAACGCCATTGACCTGGCCGGGGTAGCTGCGGCCGCCGAACGCATCGATTCTGATGTCGACGGACTGACCGACGCGCATGTCGGTTAGTTGCGATTCCTTGAAATTGGCCGTAACCCAGATGTCGAGCGGCACGACGATCATGATCGCCTGCCCGGGCGCAGCCACTGCGCCGACCGCTGCCGTCAGTTTCGCCACGCGCCCGTCGACTGTTGCGCGCAGCTCCGTTCGCTGCAGATCGGCGTCGGCGCGATCCTTCTGTGCTCTGGATTGATCGAGTTGCGCCGCGGCGCCGACCTTTTGCGCGTTCAGGACATCGATCTGCCGTTCGGCCGACACCTTGGCCGCGTTGGCTGCATCAAGCGCGGCCTGCTTGCCATTGAGGTCGGATGAGGCCTGTTGCGCGCGCTGAACAGTCCCGGCGCCCTTCTGCACAAGGTCCTGGTAGCGGTTGTTTTCGTCCATCGAGAATTTTAGCGCCGCCGCCGCCTCCGTCACCTGCTGGCTGGCCTGCTCGACCTGCGCTTTCTGCGCTGCGATTTGAGCTTCGAAGTTTTTTTCGGTCGCTTCGTTTTGACGAATTTGCGCGTCGGCCTGATCGACCGCGGCTTTATAGTTTCGTGGGTCGATGGTCGCGAGCAGATCTCCGCTTTTTACAATCTGGTTATCGGTGACATTGACGCTGACAATGCTGCCCGTCACTTGCGGGCTCATCAGTACCGGCCGGCCGTCGATAAAGGCATCGTCCGTACTCTCGTAGTGACTGGCGTGAAGATACCACGCGATGCCTGCAATCACCCCGACAACGATCAATCCAAGGCAGACAACCATCGCGATCGGGTGCTTTCGGAATGCGCCCTTGACGCCCCTCGGACGCTGTTCGGTTTCCGGAAGCTTGCGGTCGGTTTTTCGATCCTCTGGTTTGCCTGAGGTTTCTCGGACCTGACGTCGGCATCTTCTTGCAAGGAAGAAACGGTAGGAATTGTGGCCCTCTTCTCGGATGAGCGGCCCGTGCGCAAGGCATCCCCTGACGCCAGGTTTGACGAACCTACCTCTACAGGTTTGACGAACCTACCTCTAAGGGATCAATAGAAGTCATGCCGCATCGCTCCACTCCATTACCTGCGAACCGGCTTTTGGGTATTTGCCGAAGTGGAACGAACAGGCCTGCGCGCAAGTTGTTCCCACTTAGCGTCCTCATTCCTCGGGGTGGGAAAGACACGGTTTTCTAGCAATGCACGAAGTGCGGCAGCGAAACGACAGAGCGGGTGCCGACCCAGTAAGGACCGTTGCGATGGTGTGAAACCCAGACATACCGACGATCAGCGCGAACAGAAGGCCTTCGGCGCGAACCATCAACCGCTCAAGAGGCCAAGCTTGGTGTTCTGCGGCTTCTGGCACATAGCGTCGTTGCGCTGCTATGCAGCAACATGTCGGCTTCGGGGTATAGCGAAATCTGGCGCGGCGTCAGCCCATCAAATTTCATGGGTTCACAGCCTAGTGTCATAAAGTTCGACAAACGCATCGTGGTCTCTGTTAGCGGCGATCCGCTCCAACAGGCGTCCGAGGTTTTTCGATCTACAATCAGCCACGATGTTGCTCACTCGATTGGCGCCAGGGTCCGAATGGCAGCGAAGGCCGCCAGCGACGAAAGCGCTGTCACGAACGTGCCCCAGGCCATATCGACGACCGTAACCGTCAAGGGCCAGCGGTTGATTGTTGCGAGGTTGGTCAAGTCGTAGGTTGAGAATGCTACAAGTCCGAGCAGTCCTCCCAGCAGGACGGCTGAACCCCAAGCTTCGTTTCTTGCCGCCGGCATCACAGCGAAGACAACAATCCCGACGAAATAAATCAGATAGAGCGCGGCGGCAGCGAGGAGATTTGGCTTTTCCAACAGCAAGTCTCCGAGCGAATTGCGATAAAACCCCATCGCGCGACTAAGCCAAAGGTAATCGGAGGCGAGAAAGACACCTGCCGTCACGAGGTATGCAATTGAGTAGCGCAACATGTCGGATCCCTGGCAATACCGGCTCAATTAAATTCCGAAAAAGGGTTGTAACAGTCGAGCCATTTTGCTCTTGAAGCGGAGCGGGGCATCGGTGACAGCGAGGCAGATGCAGTCCTCATCGGGACCCGCGAACGGCTGATGTTCAGTTCGCTCGTCGGTTTCCGCGATATCGCCCCGATAGAGAATACTATCGCGATCACACAGGCTACCTGTGAGGACGAGAGTAAGTTCGCGTCCGTTGTGGCCATGCGACGGCACCGTCATTCCGCTTTGAAAACGCAACAGTCTTGCCTTCGAACGGCCGCCAGCTGTCTGGACAGGAATCTGATGCACGCGCGGTGCGAGTCGTCTCCAAGATAATTCGTCGAGATCTCCGCCCACATAGCTTCTAAGCGGATCGGGAATGATCGCATCCCTAGTCGTTCGGGAAAACGACTCAGCTTCGCTAGCGCCAAAAGCGGGTTCGCTCCTGACCCTCGTAAGGACGGCGTCCTTCATGGTTGAAGACACCGCCGCTTCTTCGAGAGAGTCGAGCAGGTATCCGCCGAGTGAATCGGCCGACCGGTTGCGCGCACGGCAGTGCGGACATAGCGCGAGGTGAGTCGCAACGAGAAGGCTCGACGCTTCGTCTAGCGTGCCAGCCGAGTAGCTGACCAGGATATCGTTGCTGACATGAAATTTGATAGTCATTTGCCGGCTCCATCTTGCGCGTCGAGGGCGGAGCGAAGTTTGGCGAAGGCCAGTCTTATCCTTGATTTGACGGTGCCAATGGGAAGGCGGAGCTGCCTGGAAATCTCGGAATGCGATAGGTCATCATAAAATGAAAGCATCACGACGTTTCTTTCGTTGGCGGAGAGCGAATCCATGACGTTGCGAACGTTCTCTTCAACTTCAATTTGCTCGACCAGGCGATCGGGCGTCTCCTGATCGTCCGGGACCAGCGCCGGGTCATTTGGATCGAATTCAGGTCTGCGGCTTTTACGAAAACGGTCGATACTCAGATTTCTCGCAATCGTAAAAATCCACGTGGAAGGCGAGGCCTTCGATGGATCGAATTGGGCCGCATGACGCCAGAGCGAAACCATTGCTTCCTGAGTAATTTCCTCCGCTGAGGAGTCATCGGCGCCCAGCCGCAGACAATATGACTTGATGCGCGGCGCGAAATATCGAAAAAGCACATCGAACGCCGGCTCGCTTCGCTCCATCGCTATTTTCGCGATACATTCAGCGAATTCCGCCGCCTTCGATCTCGGGTCGCCAGGTTCAGTTCCTTTCGCGACCATTTGATGCTCGGACGTTTTCTGCGAATTTGCTGCTTTGGACGAACGTCCTGTGAAACGACGGGCGAAAGTTACGCCAAAAATCTGCCCGGTCAGCGGTTGTTGATCCCAGCCAATAACTTTGCTGGCCCATGATGTCGGACTTTGCCTGAGAGTTGCAATCGTCGATATCGTACTGGCACTCATTGTTTGGTCATTGCCAGGAATTCCTGTCGCGTCAGAGCATTGTCGCGAAAACAACCAAGCATGCAGCCGGTTACCATTTCCGCTCCGACCTTATGGACGCCGCGGCTGGACATGCAGTGATGGACGGCCTTGATGACCACGCCCACCCCCTGCGGCTGCAGGACCTCCTGAATTGCGGAAGCAATTTCCGAAGTCATCCGCTCTTGGATCTGGAGCCGTCTCGCGTAAGCATCGACAACGCGTGCCAACTTGGAGAGTCCGACGACGCGCCCGTTCGGAACATAGGCCACCCAAGCCTGGCCAATGATCGGCGCCAGATGATGTTCGCAATGGCTTTCGAACGAGATGCCCCGCAAGACGACCATTTCCTCGTAGCCGCCGGTTTCGCCGAAAGTCTTGTTCAGAATCGCAAGTGGGTCTTGCTTGTAGCCGGAGAAATATTCGCCAAACGCCCGCGCTGCCCGTGCTGGCGTTTCAAGCAAACCGGGACGATCGGGGTCGTCTCCGGCCCAACGAATGATCAAACGGAACGCTGCCTCAACCTCTTCGCGCGAGGGCGAGAGGTCCGACGGCTGCGGAAAAGTGCTGATCTGGATGTTCAACGCATGATCCTCTTACAATTCGCCGGTAGCGAAGCACCCCGGTCGACGGGGGGCCCGTCGACCGGGGCCTCGTCGCCGGGACCCGGGCGGGCGGCGCCGCAGCATCCCGGTAAAGTTGATACGAGGCCGGTTGAGAACCGGATCACTGCGCAGAGAGAAAATTGTCGTTCCGGGCGACACCAGCCGGCCGAGTTGAATCAGGATGTCGGGCGGCGGCGCGCGTTACAGACTTTGTGAGGGGTAATCTTGAGGTTGGAGAGTGTTGTGTCTCCAGATTCCGCCGCTTCCGTCTGTTCGAAAATAACCTTGCAGCGATAACCAAATGCGCGGGCTATTCGCAGGTAATTCGTCAGCGTGACCTTTGAATTGCCTCTCAGATACCGCGAAATCTGGCTGGGATCCGCTCCCAGCAAAAATCCGATCGCTTCCAGACTCAACGAATTTGACTGCCGCAGTTCAAGCAGCGCGTTGATTATAGCTGCCTCGTCGCTGGCAACTTCAAACTTCAGCCGCTCGCTTGTTTCAGAATCCGTGCCGGGAAAGTCTCGTCTCCGCGTTTTCATGATCTTGCTCGTCGTATGTTCGCATGTTCATACGTCGCCGAGCCGACGTTGGATCACTATTTCCCTCGCCGTAAGAGACAAGAACAAATCAAGCGCCGAGGCCAAACATGGAGGGGATTCGCCGGAAAGTGTGAAGCAGCCTCAATGGGTTGCTGTCAATTTTTCCTCGAGAAACTAAAGCTTAATCGAGCAGCCTCGCAGCGCCTGCAGCGGTACGCGCTTAGCGCTGGCGAAACAGTCGCAGCGAACGCGCACCAGGTTTACCCGCCGCGCTGTAAGGAATGCTCTGGCAGAGGCAAAATCACCCGGGCACGTTCTTCGCCGACCGTGCGAATGATCGAGCGCCGTAGCGAACGAACGGGGGGACGCGTGCTGGGTAAGGTCACGGTCTATCGATATCACTTCCTGTCACCCACGTTTATCGGGCGTAGCCTCTCGCGACGACGGGCACTCGTCTTGCGATCGCAAACCTGGAGGAGATGGCCGGAGATCATCTAGGCGTCGGCCATGCAAGTCAAAGCTGGACCCGAGCGGCTTCACGCCATTGAATTTTGACCCGAGAGCAGCGTAACCAGAGCGTCGTGAGGCGGCGCCTCGGCATCGGCCGAGCGTCGCTTATCGGGTGATCCTATATATCGCCCACTCCCGTTAGATCATCGACCGCAAGAAGCGCAGCCGAGAAATCGTCATCTCGAAAATAGGCGCTGCGCGAGATCAGCACCGGAATTCCGGCGAGTGACGCAGCAACCAGGCCATTGCCGGAATCTTCAATGGCAACGCATTCCGACCCCGGCAGCTTTAATCGAGACAGCACCTCCAGATAGACGTCCGGCGCTGGCTTCTTGTTTGGCACCTCGTCGCCCGCGACGATAGCTACGAAACGGTCCGCCCAATCCTTACCCAATGCTGCGGTCAGCAAGACATCGATATTGTCGCGCGAGGTTGTCGTTGCAATCGCTAAACGCTGACCGCGCCTCCGCGCCGCGCCCAACAGACTTGCGATGCCCGGTCGCAGCGGACAGCCTCCGCTTGCGATCAACTCGCCGTAAATCGTCGTTTTGGTCCGGTGCAACTCGGCGACTTGACCGTCCGACAGATGCTGCGGCCCACCTTGTACTTGGTCAAAGGCGCGAATCCTTTCCTTGCCGCCCGCGACCTGAAGCAGTTCCTTGTAAATTGCGCGTTCCCAGCACCAATCGAGGCCGGTTTTGACGAAGGCTTCATTGAAGGCCCTGCGATGAACCTCTTCGGTTTCAGCCAGCGTTCCATCGACATCGAAGATCAGGGCGCGAGCCTGAACGATCAGCTGCGCTACCAGGTTCAGGCCAACGACCGTTGGCGCGACCACCTCGCTCATGTTTCTCTCCCTCAACACGTTGATTTCGACATGCGGTCGCTGATACGACTCCAGTGAGATTGAAATCAAGAGCCGGCGCTTCAAACACAGACTTCATATTGCGAAGTCCATAGATACTATCGTGTGATTGCGCCCTCTTATGGAGCCATTGGATCGTACCGTGCGCGAACGATCAACGAGACACAAATTAAGAAAGAGTATGGAAGCTAAGTGATCGGATCAAAGCAGGAAGGTGGTTCGCAACTGACGCGGTCGGCTTAGGGCTGGCCACCGAACGGCGGGTTCATTCGCACGATCGTGAGATTGAGAAAGGCTGCGAACGCCACCCAGAGAAGGTAAGGCAAAAGAAGCCACACCGCTAAAGTCGAGAACGGCGCTACGCCAATCATGAGCGCCACAATCGAAAGCCAGAGAAACGGAACTTCGATCAAGGCCCAATCCGGCCGCTTTAAACTGAAGAACAGCGGGCTCCACAACATGTGCAGAACAATGTTGATGCCGAATAGTGTGAGGATCAGGAGATGTTCCGAACCGCTCAAAGCGTGGGTCCACGCCGATACGCCAGACCACGCCGCAAGGCCCAGGATGACCGTCCATGCCGGTCCAAAGATCCAGTTGGGAGGATTCCAAGAAGGCTTGCGTAAACTTTCATACCAACCTCCGACCGTGGTCATCCAGCCACCGACGCCGAGGACAAGCAAGGTAGTAATCGTTGCGATAATGGCCGGCAGCGTCACTTTTAAACCCTTGGGCAGATTTTTCGATCTTCTCACAAGGAATGAGTGTTGAGGCAGCTAACGTCAACCATATAGGTTCACGGTCGCGCTGCGCTATGCCCTTTTTTAAGAAGACGGATGTAGGCCGACGCTTCAGTAACCTCCATAAATTTTTCCTATGGGCGACCATAGTATCCCTAATTTTTTAACTCGAACGCTGGATGCTATCAGGTCTTAATGCCGCTCCGTGACATAAACCTAGAATGAGCATGGACACCTCTCTCCGTCGCATCGTCATTGTCGGCGGTGGTGCCGCGGGGCTCGAATTGGCGACTAAACTTGGTGACAGCCTCGGTCGCCGGGCGCATGCGCGTATCACGCTGGTTGACCGCAGCCGGACCCATATTTGGAAGCCGCTACTGCATTCCGTTGCAGCCGGCAGTCTCCGTCGCTCCCAGCATGAATTGAACTATATGGCGCAGGGCCACTGGCACCATTTTCACTATCGCAACGGAGAAATGATCGATCTTGATCGAACAGCGAAGACAATCACGCTGGCGCCGACTGTGGATGAAGAAGGTCGTGAGATCAGCCCGAAATTGCAGGTCGCATACGATACATTGGTTGTGGCCGTCGGGAGCGTCACCAATGATTTCGGAACTCCGGGCGCCAAAGAATTTGCGGTGCCGCTGGAGACTCCCGAACAGGCCGCGCGCTTCAATCGCCGGCTTGTCAATGCCTGCGTCCGCGCACAGAGCCAGGAAGCGCCCGTTCGCCCAGGCCAACTGCACGTCGCCATCATCGGCGCCGGCGCGACCGGAACGGAATTGGCAGCCGAATTGCACCATACCGGGCGAGCCATCATCGCCTACGGACTCGACAGGATCGACCCGGATCGGGATCTGCGAATTGTTCTCATCGAGGCAGCCGACCGTGTCCTGCCCGCCTTGCCGGAGCGTATCTCGGCTTCAACAACGGACCTGCTCTTCAAACTTGGCGTGGAAGTTCGCATCAAAGCGCGGGTCGCCGAAGTTTTGGCGGATGGTGTGAAGCTTTCCGATGGAGCGATCATTCCCTCCGAACTGATTGTATGGTCGGCCGGCGTGCAGGCTCCCACTTTCCTGGCAAACATCGCGGGGCTGGAAACTAACCGCATAAATCAGCTAGCCGTTCGCCCCACGCTGCAGACGACACTCGATGACAATATTTTTGCGATCGGCGATTGCGCGGCTTGTCCGCGCCCCGGCTTTAACCAAAATGTTCCGCCGCGCGCCCAGGCCGCGCATCAGCAGTCGGATTTTATGGTCAGGCAGCTCAGCCATTTGCTGGGTGGCCGCTCGTTGGAAGAATTTCAATATCGCGACTTCGGATCGCTGGTGTCGCTCGGTAAATACAGTACGATCGGTAGCCTGATGGGTTCGGTTATCGGCCGTAGTTTTCTAATCGAGGGTTACTTTGCTCGTTTGATGTATAGGTCCCTCTACAAAATGCATGAAGCTGCTCTGCACGGCCGCGTCCGGACACTGCTCGGACTAGTCACTCCGGGTGCCCGGCCCGCGCCTACGGTCAAGTTGCATTGAGAACGCCGCTTGAACGAAAATGCGGTCAACTAAAGCGGGACGCATATGGACGGAGACGAAACTGCTGATAAGGACGTCACACGCATCGGCAAACTGGCCAGCCGAGCGTTCCTAAAGATTGAAGTGTTTGCCTATCTCGTCCTGGGCTTATTACTTGCCCTCACAGCGATGCTTGGGGTCGGTAGCGCGGCGGTGTCGCTGTGGCAGGATGTGCAGGAACACATCAACGCCGCTTCACTTGTCCTGACGATCGACCGGCTACTGTTTGTGCTCATGGTTGTCGAAATACTACATACCGTGCGCGTCTCATTCCGTTCCGGCACCCTGGTATGCGAGCCGTTTCTGATCGTTGGTTTGATTGCATCGATCCGGCGCGTCCTCGTGATCACGCTTGAATCCTCTCAGGTCAATCAGCCGGGCAAATGGACGCCAGAGACGCAGGGCTTGTTCAACTCGACTATGCTGGAATTAGGGGTATTAGGCGGCTTGATACTGGTGATGGTGATTTCGATTTGCCTTCTGCGATACAGTGAGCGCGTTGCTTTAGCGAAAACCTAAACCAATATCCTTGCTAAGGTTTGGTTAGTGGCCACGGTAAAGGAGGAGAGCTAGGGGCTTCGACGATAGAGTAGGCGTCCCCTCAGACTTTAGCCCGAAGCGACGATCGCTGCTACTGATCTTGTCATCTGCTCTGCGTCACGGTGCCGGCCGCGCAGCTGGTGGGTTGCTGCTCAATCCCCGTTTCAGCACTGAAGCGACTAACCAGCACCGACAGGCGGTAGCGACCGCCGCCCAGGTGCTCGGCCGCGAACTGATTGTAAAGGAAGCTGCGACGGCGGCCGAGATCGACGAACGTTTTGTCGAACTAACCGAGGCTGGTGTCGCCGCGCTGATTGTACAGAACGATCCATTCTTCGACAGCCGGCGCGGTCAGATTTTGGCGCTTTCCTCCCGTCACCGGCTGCCCGGCATTTTCCACATCCGGGAGTTTCCGATGGATGGCGGGCTCATGAGCTATGGCGCAAGTCTTTCCGATACCTACCGCCAGCTGGGCGTGTATGCCGCCAAGATTTTACACGGCGCCAAGCCGGACGATCTTCCGGTTCTGCGGCCGACCAAGTTCGAACTGGTCATCAACACTCGGACGGCAAAGGCACTCGGCCTCGCGGTGCCACAATCCGTTCTCGTATCGGCCGACGAGGTGATCGAATGAATGCGGTATGGGACACACCCTTGCATTCTTGCTAGATTGCGCGGGATGAGCATTTCCCTCGACCCCGGTGCACCGCCAAACCGAGTGCTCGCAGCAGCAGGGCAGGTGGAGGAAGCCGTTCCGGAGGCCAAGCCATCGGGTCCGAAAATCCGCAACCGGTTGTTTACCAAATACGTCGCGCTGTTCGTCGCGGTGGTGGGCGTCGCGCTGTTGTCCAACGGAATCTTCGAGGTATTTTTCTATTATCGCGAGCACAAGGCGGCACTGATCCGGATTCAGCACGAGCAGGCCGAGGCGGCGGCCGCGAAAATCGGCCAGTTCATCAAGGAGATCGAAAGCCAGCTGGGCTGGACTACCCAATTGCCGTGGTCGGCGGGCTCGATCGAGCAGCGCCGCTTCGATGCCTTGCGGCTGTTGCGGCAGGTGCCGGCCATTACCGAACTGGCGCAGGTCGATTCCACAGGCAAGGAACGCCTGCGGGTATCGCGCCTCGCCATGGATGTCGTCGATAGCGGGCTCGACCTCTCCAAGGACCCGAAGTTCACCGAAGCCGTTGCCCACAAAGTGTATTACGGGCCGGTTTATTTCCGCCGGGAATCCGAGCCCTACATGACGCTCTCCCTGGCAGGCACCCGCAAGGACGCCGGCGTCAGCATCGCCGAGGTCAACCTCAAACTGATCTGGGACGTGGTATCGCAAATCAAGGTTGGCGAACGCGGTCACGCCTATGTCGTCGGCCCGGGAGGTCGGCTGATCGCGCATCCCGACATCAGCCTCGTGCTGCGTAATACCGATATGTCGAAACTCGCGCAGGTAAAGGCGGCGACGGCCGGCGACGGACTCGGATCGCTCGAGGGCACGAAAAACATACAGGGGCAGGAGGTGCTGACGGCATCCGCGCCGATCGCCCCGCTCGGATGGACGATGTTTGTCGAATTGCCGGTCGAAGAGGCTTACGCGTCGCTCTACCTCGCATTACAGCGCCTCGCCATCGTGCTGGCAGCAGCGTTGCTCTTCGCCGTGCTTGCCGGGATATTCCTGGCCCGCCGCATGGTCGGCCCGATCCAGGCGTTGCGCGCCGGCGCCGAGCGCATCGGCGGCGGCGATTTCGCCCAGCACATCTCGATCAAGACCGGCGACGAACTCGAGGGCCTTGCCAACCAGTTCAACGAGATGGGCGCGCGCTTGCAGGAATCCTATGCCGACCTGGAAAACAAGGTCGACCAGCGCACCGCCGAGTTAAGCGAGTCCCTGCAGCAGCAGACCGCGACCGCCGACGTGCTCAAGGTCATCAGCCGCTCGGCATTCGACCTGAAATCGGTGCTAACGACCCTGACCGAGTCCGCGAAATCGCTGTGCGGCGCTTCGCTGGGAATGATTACGCTGCGGGATGGCGAAGTGATGCGGCTACGAGCCGAATCGGGCTGTACGCAGGCCTTTGTCGATTTCATGAACACGCACCCAATTAGGGCCGGTCGTGAGACGATCACCGGCCGCGTCTTCATGGACGGTACGCCTGTCCACGTTCCGGACGTGGAACATGACCCCGAATATAATTTTGGTAACGCTCCGACGATCGGCGATTACCGGGCGGTGCTCGCTGTGCCCCTGATGCGCGACCGCGCGGTTGAAGGCGTGCTGCTACTGGGAAGGCCTGCGCCGGGACCGTTCAGCCAGCGCCAGGTTGATCTTGTGCAGACCTTTGCCGACCAGGCCGTCATCGCCATCGAGAACGTCCGACTGTTCGACGAGCTTCAGACGCGCACGACAGATTTGCAGGAATCGCTGCAACAGCAGACCGCGACCGCCGATGTGCTCAAGGTGATTAGCCGTTCTGCATTCGATCTGGAATCGGTCCTGACCACACTGACCGAGTCGGCGAAATTGCTTTGCGGCGCCGCCGTCGGCGTGATTTTTCGTCGTGAAGGCGATGTGTATCGCTATGCCGCAAGCACGATGGACTTGCCTCACGCCTACCGGGAGCACGAGCAAAAGGCCGCCATCCAAGCGGATCGTGGAACGTTAATCGGTCGCGTCGCGCTCGAAAGAGGCGTCGTACATATTCCGGATGCCTGGACCGACCCCGGCTATAAAGAGAAAGATGAAGCGCGCCTGGGAAATGTGCGTGCCATGCTGGGCGTGCCGCTAATGTTAAACGGGGAACTGATTGGGGCGTTTGGTCTCTCGCGCCGCGAGCCCATTCCGTTTTCGGAGCGCCAAGTCGAGCTTGTGACCACCTTTGCAGACCAGGCCGTCATCGCGATCGAGAACGCGCGGCTTTTTGAAGAGGTACAGCAACGCACCAAAGAACTCTCACTTTCTCTGGACGAATTGAGCACCGCGCAGGATCGTCTTGTACAAACCGAGAAGCTCGCTTCGCTCGGTCAGCTCACTGCGGGTATCGCCCACGAGATCAAGAACCCGCTCAACTTCGTCAATAACTTCTCTGCGTTGTCCGCCGAATTGATCGACGAACTAAATGATTTGCTCGGGTCGGCCGCCCTGGACGACAAGGTCCGGGAGGAAATCAACGAGCTCACGCACATGCTCAAGGGCAATCTCGAAAAGGTTGTGCAGCACGGCAAGCGCGCCGAATTCGATCGTCAAGAACATGCTGCTGCATTCGCGCGAAGGTTCGGGCGAACATCGGCCCGCCGACATCAATGCGATCGTCGAAGAGAGCCTCAATCTCGCTTACCACGGGGCGCGAGCCGAAAAATCCGGCTTCAACATCACAATGCAGCGAAACCTCGATCCGCAAGCCGGAATGATCGACCTTTACCCGCAGGAGATCACGCGGGTATTCCTCAACCTGATTTCCAACGGCTTTTACGCCGCAAACAAGCGCAAGGAAACCGGCGAGGAAGGCTTTGACCCGACGCTTAGTGCCACCACGAAAAATCTCGGCAACAAGGTCGAAATCCGGATACGCGATAACGGCACCGGCATCCCGGCGGAAGTAAAGGAGAAGATGTTCAATCCGTTCTTCACCACCAAGCCTGCGGGTGAAGGCACCGGACTGGGCCTCTCAATGAGTCACGACATCATCGTGAAACAGCACGGTGGCAAGATCGATGTCGATACCAGGCCAGGCGAATTTACCGAATTCATCATCACGCTACCTCGTGCGGCGGCACAGACACAGGTGGAGGCCGAAATTGAGCGTTTACATCCTCGTCGTCGATGACGAGCCCGATGTCGAAGCCCTGTTCCGTCAGCAATTCCGGCGTGATCTAAAGTCCGGACGCTTCACGATGGAGTTTGCGCCGTCGGCGCCTGCTGCTCTGGTCCGGGCGGCCGAGATCAATGATCCGTCGCTGATATTGATCCTGTCCGATATCAATATGCCCGGGATGAGCGGGCTCGAAATGCTGCCGAAGGTGCTTGCCGCCCGGCCCGACGTCCCCGTGATCATGATCACCGCTTACGGCGATGCAGAAACACGCCGCAAGGCGATCGAGGGCGGCGCGGTCGGGCTGTTGACGAAGCCGATCGATTTCGCGCTGTTGCGCCAGGAGATCGATACGCGGCTCGGGCAAGCCGCATGACCGCAACCATCCTCGTCGTCGATGATGAGCCTGATCTTGAGGCTCTGGTCTTGCAGAAATTCCGCAAGCAGATTCGCGACGGCGCGGTGAGCTTTGTGTTTGCTCATGATGGGATCGAAGCGCTGCAGTCGATCGCGGATCATCCGCACGTCGATATGGTGATCTCAGACATCAATATGCCGCGCATGGATGGCCTGACCCTGTTGCAGAAATTGGAAGAGGCAGAGGACAAAAAGTCGACCATCATTGTCTCGGCCTACGGCGACATGAGCAACATCCGCACCGCGATGAATTGCGGCGCGTTCGATTTCCTGACCAAGCCGATCGATTTCGGCGATCTCGAGATGACGATCGAAAAGACCATCCGTCATGTCAGGATGATGCGCGAGGCGCGCCGCCGTCAGGCCGAAGCCGAGCGCGCGCATGCGTCGCTGTCGCGGTATTTCTCACCGCAAATCGCCTTGCGCCTTGCCGCCATCGGCGAAAGCAATGGCATGGAAGTGCATCGGCGGGAAGTCGCGGTCATTTTCACCGACATCGCCGGATTTACCTCGCTGGTGGAAACTGCCGCACCGGAGGTGCTGGCCGCGCTGCTCAACGAATATGTGGGCGGCATGACCGACGTCGTTTTCGCGCATGAGGGCACGGTTGCGAAGATCATCGGCGATGCCATCCAAATTCTCTTCAACGCCCCCGGAGATCAGCCGGATTATGCGACGCGTGCGATCGCCTGTGCACGCGATCTCGATGCCTGGGCCGAAGCGTTTCGCGAGCGGTGGAAGTCCAAGGGCGTGAATTTCGGCCTGACGCGGATAGGCGTCCATGCCGGCCCGGCGCTGGTCGGAAATTTTGGCGGCAGCCGGTTTTTCGATTACACCGCCTATGGCGACACCATCAACACCGCGGCCCGGCTCGAGGCGGCGAACAAGGCACTCGGCACGCGAATATGCGTGAGCATGAGTGTGGCTGAAGCAGCGGAGGACTTTCGTGGCCGGCCGGTCGGCGACCTGATGCTGCGGGGCCGCAGCGAGCCGCTGCGCGCCTTCGAACCGTTGTCGAAAGCCGCCCACGAAGGTTCCGGGGCGGCACAATATTCCGAGGCCTTTGCCAAGCTGGAGGCCGGAGACGCCGCGGCGATGCCGGCCTTTGCGGCATTGGTCGGCTTGCACGGCAGCGACACCCTTGCTGGCTTTCACCTCAGACGGTTGTTGAACGGTGCCAAGGGCACGCTGATTCAATTGGAGCAATAGCGCCTTAAAAAACGACGAGCCTCATGCCACGTGCTGGGGCGATCAACGCGCGATCACGAAAAGCGGCGTTGTGATTGAGGTTGACTTACATCCCTTTGTATCGGCGCGCGGGAACGTGTTTCGTCATCCAGGGGTTGTTGGATGTAGGAAAAGTCACGAGGAGGGGTTCACCACATTAAGATGGAAACCCTATGACCATGATCAAAACTCTCAGCGCTATCGCTCTCGTTACCGCCGCCCTTTCGAGCCCCGTCTTCGCCCAGGATATGGACGGTGCCGCTCCGCAGAAGCCGGCCCATGCTCTCCGCCACTATCGCGGTGCTTACAACCAGGTGCAAGGCCCGGCATACGTTGCGCCGCGCACCGAAACCGGCACCTACTTCGACAACGAAAGCTTCGATCGTTCGCGGATTGGCGACCACGATCCGGATTTCAATCCCCCGGGCAACTAAGCTCTTCTTCCGTCCGTTTAGCAATCGATCGGACGGCGCAATGGCGGCCTGGCTTTATACCCGGCCGCTCTTGCATGTTCAGCCGAGGCGTCAAGCCTGTTCCCGCGAAATCGATCCTCGAAGCTAAGCGTTACTCACTGCCTTTTTCCGCGCGATGACGCCGGCGGCGATCTGCAACGTCGCGCCGACTGCCCATGCCAGACCAATGAGAAGCGCGGAGGCTGCGTGCGGGGTCTCGTCCAGCACGATACTTGAGACCGAGATCACCGCCGCCACTGCGGCCACGAATGTCCCGGCCGCACTGAGCAGTTCGACGGTGTCAGCCTTCGAGCCGAGGCCGTGATCGAGCGGCAAGTGCATCTCGTGATCGGAAGGCGGATGCGGCAGGTCGATGCCGAGATAAAAGCCCGCCGCGCCATACATCATCATCGCAAACACTGAAGCGGCCGAGCCGATCAGTTCGATGTCGGCCCGTCCGATATGCGCGGCGACGAACAGGCCGCAGGAGCCCCCGGTCAGGGCCAATCCGATCCGCTCAAGCACATGCGCCGACCTCGAAATCGTCGAGCGGGCGTCCCAATGGGCTCTTTGTCTGATCATGTGATCCGATGCCAGTCGGCTACGCATTTGTATCGTTGGCCAAGATCAAGATAGTCCGGCGTTCCCCTATCGGCCACCGAAAAAGGGCCGCTCTTGCTACTCTTTCCGCTGGCCGGAAAGTTCCACGACCTTGCGCCAGCGTTCGGTTTCAGCCGCAAGCATGTCGCCGAACCGGCTGGCGCTGCCGGTAATGGGAATGGCGCCAAGCTCGGCAAATCGCTGCCGGATGACGGGGTCGTCGAATGCGGCGTTGATCTCTCTGTTCAAGATGTCGATCACGGCTGTGGGCGTGCCGCGGGGGGCGCCGATGCCGTAGAACGAACTCGTTTCAAATCCCGGCAGCGTGTCTGAGATCGGCGGTACGTCAGGCATCGTTTCCGAGCGTTCTTGTGTCGTGACGCCAAGCGCTCGCAATTTACCGGATCGTACGAATTCAAATGAGGATGTTACGTTGTCAAACATGCCCTGGATCTGGCCGGCCATCACGTCGGTCAACCCCGGCGCTGAACCGCGGTAAGGCACATGAACGAACTGAACGCCCGCCAGTGCCTTGAACAACTCGCCGGAGAGATGCAGCGAAGTGCCGATGCCGGACGAGGCGATACTGAGTTTGCCGGGATTAGCTTTTGCGTAGGCGATGAAATCCGCGACGCTGCGGACGGGAAGATCGTTGTTCACGACCAGCACCAATGGAATGCGTGCCACGCCCGCAACCGGCGCGATGCCCTTCAGGAAATCATACGGCAGCGTCGGATCGAACGATGCGTTGATGGCGTTGGCGGTGCTCGTCAGCAAAATCACATACCCGTCCGGTAGTGAGTTGATCACGGCCTGTGTGCCGATATTGCTGCCGGCGCCC
The DNA here is from genome assembly GCA_963824305.1 of uncultured Alphaproteobacteria bacterium. GTDB lineage: Bacteria > Pseudomonadota > Alphaproteobacteria > Rhizobiales > Xanthobacteraceae > Bradyrhizobium. The sequence goes on along the minus strand of CAWGOW010000004.1, from coordinate 1,901,558 downwards.
GGCTTGTTCTCGACAATGAAGGGTTGACCGAGCCGATCCGACAGGTGCTGGCAAATCAGGCGGGACAATACGTCGGTCGCGCCGCCGGCAGCGTAGGGAACGATCCAGCGCACCGGATGAGACGGGTAGCGCGCGCCTTGCGCCGACGCGGTCGGCCTGATCCCGAGCCATGCCATGCAGGTGGTGGCTGAACGAAGAAGTCGCCGTCTGTCGATCAAGGCAGCCTCTCAAAAAAATAAAGGCCGACCCCGTAAAAATGGGGGGTGATGTTACGGGAACCAAGATCATCTCGGGAAAATTTGCTCGCGTCCATAGCAGCTTAACGCGGTGGCGCTGCAATTTTGATCAATCGCCGCCGATCGTTTGATCAGGCCTTTGCTTAAGAACCGTTAACTGATTTGCGCGAGAATCGCTTAAAGATTCCCGAAAAGGAACAAGCGATGGCTAAATTTGCGATCGGCGAACGAGTTGAAAAGGCGACTGACGACCGTCAGGACGGCGTCGTCATTGCGGTCTTTCCCACCATGGATGGCAACTTTCGCTATGCCGTGGATCTGGAAGGCTACGGTGCGCTCCAGTTCTTCACTGAAGAAAAGCTGGTCGGTCACGCCGGATAGGTTTTGATTCTTGCTCCAGATGCTGCGTGAATTCTCCGCGGCTGCAAGAGCGCTTGCGCGCCTTAATTGATTTTTCATTGCGCCAATTCGCTCAATTTTAACGAGTCAACTTCACTGTTCTTCAAGAGACCCGGGCATTGGGTTGTCTCTCGTACAGGAAGGTACTGTGAAGAAAATCATTGCTGAGTTCTGGGCCGATCAGTCGGGTGCTACCGCGATCGAATACGGCCTCATCGCTGCCGGCATCGCCCTTGCCATTATCGCTGTGGTCAATGGCCTTGGATCCACGCTCCAAGCCAAGTTCACGGCCATCAATACGTCGCTGAAATAAGCGACGGGTATTGATCCCTGTAATTTCTGGGCACCTGGCGGTCGCTTCTCTCCGTTCTCAGCGGAAAACCGTAAAACCCGCTCGCATCATCTTTGCGGGCGGGTTTTCGCGTTTGGTTCTCTGAAGCCCCGGGACACAAGGCGGCCGCTTAACCTTGCCGATTAACACCTGGAAAGGCCCCGGCGGCTATTATAGATGACGATCACGCAGGAAACGGTCGGTTATGAGCGCGGGCGTCATCGAACACACGACGGCCAAACAGTCTGTGGCAGCGCCGCAGCCGCACGGCAAGCCGTCGACCGCCAAGATCTGGCTGAAGGCGATCGAGCGCACCTCCCGCATCGAAGCCAACCCGAACCGGTTGTTCGCCGATCTCGTCGAGGAATGGGCTGATCGCCAGCCGGACCATCCGGCGCTGATGTCAGACCCGGAGACGCTGAGCTACCGCGAATTGAACGAGCGCATCAACCGCTATGCGCGCTGGGCGCTGGCGCAAGGCATCGGCAAAGGCGAGACGGTCTGCCTCTTGCTGTCGGGTCAGCCCGACTATCTTGCCGCCTGGCTTGGGCTCGGCAAAATCGGCGCAGTTGCTGCGCTGATCAACACCAGGCTCGTAGGATCGTCACTGGCGCACTGCATCGATGTCGCGGACGCAGGCCACGTCATTGTCGGGTCGGACCTTGAAGACGCGTTCGAGGAGGTTCGGCCGCGCTTGAAGCGGGCGCCGACGATCTGGCGGCACGGCGAGAACCAAGGCGAAGCCGATCTCAAAATGGCGTTGGCGCGCTTCGATGCCGCGCCGCTGAACTCAAGCGAGCGAGGCGACGTCGGGATTAGCGATCGCGCGCTGTTGATCTACACCTCCGGCACGACGGGCCTGCCGAAAGCAGCCGCCATCAGCCACCGCCGCATTTTGAATTGGGGCGGCTGGTTCGCCGGGCTGACGAATGCATCGCCTGCCGACCGGCTGTTCAACTTTTTGCCGCTCTTCCACAGCGTCGGCGGCGTGGTCGCGCCGTGCAGCATGCTGGCGGCGGGTGCTTCCGTCGTGCTGTCCGATAGATTTTCCGCAAGCGCCTTCTGGCGCGACGTGGTCCGCTGGGATTGCACGCTGTTCCAGTATATCGGCGAGCTGTGCCGCTATCTTGTCAAAGCGCCGCCGTCCAGCTTCGAAACGCAGCATCGGTTGCGGCTCGCCTGCGGTAACGGCCTGCGCGGCGACATCTGGGAAGAATTTCAGGCGCGGTTTTCCATTCCGCAGATCCTGGAGTTTTACGCGGCGACCGAAGGCAATTTCTCGCTCTACAATGTCGAAGGCAAACCTGGCGCGATTGGGCGGATTCCGGCGCTCCTGGCCCATCGCTTTCCGGCCGCGATCGTTCGAACCGACACTGAAACGCTTACGCCGTTGCGCAACGCCGCCGGCCTTTGCGTGGCGTGCGACGTCGGTGAGGCGGGGGAGGCTGTGGGGCGGATCGGGACGGCGGATGATGCCGGCGGCCGCTTCGAGGGCTACACCAACGCTGCGGACACCGAGAAGAAAATCCTGCGCGACGTGTTCGCCAAGGGCGACGCCTGGTTTCGCACCGGCGATTTGATGAAGATCGACGACCGTGGCTTCTTCCATTTCATCGATCGTCTCGGCGATACCTTCCGCTGGAAGGGCGAAAATGTTGCGACCTCCGAGGTGAACGAGGCGATCCTGGAATGTCGAGGGGTGATCGACGCCACGACTTACGGCGTCCTGGTGCCCGGCACCGACGGCCGCGCCGGCATGGCCGCAATCGTCACCGATGCCAGCTTCGACTTCGCTGGGTTCAGGGACCATCTTGCGCGCCGGTTGCCGGCTTACGCCTGCCCGGTCTTTGTCCGTCTCTGCACGACGTTGGACTCTACCGAAACGTTCAAGCAGAAGAAACAGGATCTGATCCGCTCAGGATTTGATCCGCACGACGTCAGGGATTCCCTGTTCTTCCGCGACCCCACATCCGGCGATTTCGTGGCCCTCGATGCGGATCGGCACGCCAAGGTGCTGCAAGGAATCATCCGACTGTAGGCATCGTGCCCGCCTCACATGCCATAGATTGCCAGTTCGGTATCGGCGAGGTCGCCAAGCCGCGGCTGGCGGGGCCCCTTGAAATATTTGCGCCCGCGCGCCTCGGTATAGATGCCCGCAACGCCGGCAATCGGGCCATCCGCGTCGACGATCACGACCGGGCTGCCACGCCAGACAAGATGGCGTCCGATTGCGCCGGCGCATCTGACGTAATCGGCCATCTGGCGGCAAAACCCGAGTTGCAGCGCTGGCAGAGGGATGATCCCGCGTCGTTTGCGCAGGCGAAAGAAAACGAAAGGAATGACTTCCTCCGCGTTGCGGCAAACAAGACTGAGGCAACCGTAACCGGCATGGCGTTTGAGCATTGCGAGTTCGTTGTCGGGCAGACCTGCAATAGTTGGCGTGTCCGCCGTCACCGTCTCCACACGCATCTCGCGCCCGATTCGCGACAGCAGGGGAAACGAAAAGGCGAGGCCGCGGCAGTAAACCTTGAAACCCTGCGCCTCGAGGATCGGCCATGTCGGCGGCGCCGGCGTGACGTTGAAGTAAGTCACGTCCTTGCGCTTCTGCGTCATCGACGCAAATAGCGCCGCGTAGTTGCGAAATTCCGGGTCGGCATACCAGCTCGAATTGTTGCAGCAGATTGCTGCTTCACCATCGATCATTTTGGTCGAATAGATCAGGAGCAGACAGCCGACGGGTTTGCCGTCGTGTTCCATCAGATAGCCGTAACGCGGCGCATCCGGAGGCAGCGTTCGCGCGCCCTGTCGCCGCAGACCGGCCATCCAATACTCGCGGCTACGATGCACGAAACCCCGCGTCAGGAGGTCGGCGATCGCTTCGACGTCGCTCTCCTGAATTTCGCGGAACCGCGGCTGAACGGCAGGCATGATGTTTACCAACTGATGTAAAAGATCGCGCAAGCGTGGCGGTTAGTTCACCTTTTCGCTCTATCATGGACTCTCGTATTTTTATGAAATTGCGGAGCAATCCATGCCGGTAAGGTTAAAGATTATTGCAGCGATCCAGCAGATCGCCACCGAGCAGCACGTCACCCTTCCGCCGCTGGAAGATAGCCTGTCGCTGCACGAGACCGGATTCGACTCGCTCGCATTTGCCATTCTCGTCGCGCGTCTGGAAGACGACCTTGGCATCGATCCATTTACCATATCGGCCGACGCAAGTTTTCCTCTCACGATAGGCGACTTCATCAGGGCCTATGAAAATGTCCCCGCGTGAAATCTTCGCGCTGCGTGACTATCTCGATCCCGGTCTGAAGGGCCGCACGCTTTCGGATGCGCGCAACTGCGCATCGCTGACCGACATTATCGATCACACCTGCCTGAACGGGCGGCTGGCCGAACTTGCCGGCCGCTCGGTGCTGCTTGCCGTTACCAGTCAATTCCTCGCAGGCCTCGTCATGCTCGAGGTCGACGGCATTGCGCGCCGTATGCTGCTGTGCCCGCCGGATCTCAACACCGACCATCTTCAGGCCGTCATCGACGATGCGGAAATCGACGCGATCGTCACCGACCGGCCGGACCGCTTTGCGGCCTCGGGAATTGCATTGATTGTCACCGCCAGCGAGGAGTTGCGAGCGACATCGCCCGCTCGGACCGGCCGCCCGACTGAATGGCTGATGCTCACCTCCGGCACGCTTGGATTGCCCAAAATCGTCGGCCACATGCTCGAAGCCCTGACCGGCGCGATTGCCGCCGACACGCCGGCCCGCGGCGCCCGGCCGATATGGGCGACGTTCTACGATATCCGCCGATATGGCGGCTTGCAGATTTTTCTTCGCGCGGTGATCGGTGGCGGCTCGCTGGTGCTGTCGGAATCCGGCGAGGCTCTCGCCGATCACGTCGCTCGCTTGAACGAGAAAGCCGTCACCCATATTTCCGGCACGCCCTCGCATTGGCGCAAGCTGCTGATGAGCGGTGCGGCCTCGGCCTTCTCGCCACGTTATGTCCGCCTGTCCGGCGAAATCGCCGACCAGGCGGTCCTCGACGGCCTGCGTCAGGCTTTTCCTGAGGCTTCGGTCGGTCATGCCTATGCTTCGACCGAGGCGGGTGTTGGCTTTGCCGTTAATGACGGGCTGGAGGGTTTCCCTGCCACCATGGTCGGAACGATCAGCGATGGCGTCGAGATGAAGATCGTGGATGGGTCGTTGCGAATTCGCTCGCGCCGTGCCGCGCATGCCTATGTCGGGCGTCATGCCGCCGCGCTGACGGACGAAGACGGTTTCGTCGACACCGGCGACATGGTTGCACTGCGTGGCGATCGCTATCACTTCGTCGGCCGCCGCGGCGGCATTATCAATATCGGCGGTCTCAAGGTTCATCCCGAAGAGATCGAAGCGGTCATCAACCGGCATGACGCGGTGCGGATGTCGCGCGTCAAGGCGCGCAAGAGCCCGATCACCGGCGCCATCGTCATTGCCGACGTCGTTCTCGCCGACGGCAGCGATGCAAGCGGCAGCAATGAAATCAAGAGTCAAATAATCGCCGATTGCCGCGCAAGTCTCGCGCCACACAAAGTGCCTGCCATGATCAAGTTTGTCGACAAACTCGAGATCACGGCGGCCGGAAAGCTCGCGCGATCAGATGCATAATGTGCTGGTGACAGGCGGCAGCCGCGGCATCGGGCTTGCGATCGCGCAGAGGCTCGCAAGCAGCGGCTATAACGTGATCGCGGTCGCGCGCCGCGAAAGCGACGATCTGCGCAAAGCAATCGGCGCGGCTGCCGGGCAAGGCAGCGGCCGGATTCACTTCCGAACCTTCGACCTGAGCGAGGTCGACGGCATTCCCGCTTTCGTGAAAGGGCTGCGCGACGAATTCGGCGCGATCTATGGTCTCGTTAACAATGCGGGTCTTGGCACCGAAGGCCTGCTCGCAACCATGCATAACAGCGAGATCGAGGCGTTGACGCGCCTCAACGTGCTGTCGCCGATCATCCTGACCAAATATGTCGTGCGCCACATGATGGCGGATGGCGCCGGTGGCCGCATCATCAACATGTCTTCGATCATCGCCTCCACCGGCTATAACGGCCTATCGGTCTATGGTGCGACCAAGGCGGCTGCGACCGGCTTCACCCGCTCGCTGGCGCGCGAGGTCGGCAAGCTTGGGATTACCGTGAATGCGATCGCGCCCGGCTTTATCGATACCGAATTGACGCACAATCTCGGTCCCGAGCAGCGCCAGCGTATCGCCGGCCGCAGCGCGTTGCGCCGCCTGCCGGAAACGGGTGACGTGGCCAGCATGGTCGAATATCTCTTGAGCGAAGGCGGCCGCAATATTACCGGCACGGTCCTCACCGTGGACGCCGGAAATACGGCGTGACGCTTTAATTCCGCCAATCCGAGATATAGCTTTGGCAGTCCTTCCCGTGACGATTTGACCGGGTCAGCCAGTGACAGGCTGAACCTATTATCCGATCGCCTCGTATCTTTCCAAAACCCCTCACGATTGCGCAGCCCATGAACTCACCCGGCGGCAGCGATAAATTCTACGGCGGCGTACCGGTGTTCCGGGGCTTTACGCGGCTGATGGAGCCGTCGCTTTATTCGCCGCTGCCCGACGACTGGAGCGTCGGGGTCGCTGACATCGTCGAGTCCACCAAGGCGATTGCGCAGGCGCGCTACAAGGCGGTGAACATGGCGGGAGCGGCCGTCATTGCAGCCGTGACGAATGCGCTTGAGGGCCGCGAATTTCCGTTCGTATTCGGCGGTGATGGCGCAAGCTTTGCGGTCGCGCCTAGTGATCTCGAGCGCGCGCGCGCCGCTCTCGCCGCCACGGCCGCGTGGGTCAAGGAGGACCTCGATCTCGCGATGCGGGTGGCGTTCGTGCCGCTCACCGCGATCCGCGCGCAAGGCCTGGACGTTCGCGTGGCGCGTTTCGGCCCGTCCGCCAATCTTTCCTATGCGATGTTTTCCGGCGGCGGCATCGGTTGGGCGGATACTGCCATGAAGCGCGGTGAATTCGCGGTCGCGCCGTCGCCGCCGGGCACACATCCCGATCTCTCGGGCCTCTCGTGCAGGTTCGAGGAGATACCGGCGGTGCGTGGCCTCATTCTCGCGGTGCTGGTGATGCCGGTTCAGGGCGCGGACCCTGTCGCCTATCGCAAGCTGATCGAAGACATTGTTGTACTGGTCGAGCGCAGCCCCGATCAGGGGCGGCCGGTGCCCCCGGGCGGCCCGCCGCTGCGCTGGCCGCCGGCCGGCGTCGAATTCGAGGCGCGGGCGCAGCGCGGAGGCGCCTTGTTGACCCGGCGGCTGCGTGTATTCGCCTGGACCTTGTTCTATTATTTTATCATGCGCTTCGGCATCAAGGTCGGCGGTTTCGTGCCGCACGTCTATGTGCGGCAGGTCGTGGAGAATTCCGACTTCCGCAAATACGACGACGGCTTGCGCATGGTGCTCGATTGTACGCCCGATCTCGAACAGGCCTTGAGCGCGCGCCTTGCCGCGGCATCGTCGGCGGGCGTCGCGAGGTACGGCCTGCATCGGCAGGATGCGGCGATGATGACCTGCTTTACACCGGCCGCGTCGCGCAGCGACCACGTCCATTTCATCGACGGTGCGCGAGGCGGCTACGCTTCGGCGGCGACCGCGTTGAAAGCAGGGCTGGCCGGACGACCCTGATTTCGTGCGAGTGGAGTGGATTTGACATTCGCTACTCACCTAGCCGCAGATTTGTCGAGCGAATGTCAAATCCTAACTCCACTCGAATCAAGAATAGCTAGTGGTCCTTTGATTCTAACATTCGCAAAAGTGCCCGCTGCAAGGGGTGCGAATGTTAAAATCGGATCACTAGCGTGAGCTTCGGCTCCAGTCCTCGCCGCCGCACAGGCCGGCGCTGAGACAACCCTCGACCTTGAGCGTGGCCGGGCCGGTCACGGAAATCTTGCTCGCATAGACCTTTCCGTCATCGGCGTTGTAGATCTGGCCCGCCCATTGGTTGGGTCCGGTCGGGCGCATGCCGGAAAACAGCGCAAGCCCGACGATGGGCCGCTTGGCGAGCGCCGGATTGGGGTTCTTGTCGTCGACCTGGGGCTTGCCGGTCATCGGATCGATCGGTTCTCTGAGCCAGACCACCACGCCGCAGATTCCCGCGCCACATTTCGAAACGCGCACTTTCGCGTCGCCCGCCTGGGTCAGCCAGATGCCGTCGGGGCTGCCGGCAGCACTTTGCGCGGCTGCGGGCACAGCCACGATCAACGCCGCCACAACCGCGATAATAAATTCAAACCTGCAAGACATCGTTCTCTCCAGCCAAACGAGGCTGCATAACAAGAAATCGCGTTGGCGCAAATCCGTCACCGCTGCCGCCTGCGCACGGGTCACCACGGCAGCCCGCATAGGTCGAGCGTTCCCAGCGTCGGCGCGCGCCGCTTCAGGTCAAGCACGAACGGGGCCATTGCCTCGAAGCGGATTTTGCCGCCCGGCTGCTCGGCGTCGACTGCTCCGGTAAAAGGATGCCAGCCTCGCGACTGATAAAATTCGAAGTTGTGCGGCTCGCAAAACAGCACTGCAAACTGCGCAGCATCATGATCGCGCATCGTTCGGACCGCAGCGTCGATTGCGATACTGGCGTAGCCCCGGCGGCGGCAATCGGGACGGGTCGCGACCTGGCCAATGCCGGCGATATGTACCTTCTGGCCATTCCAGGTCGCCGTCCTGAAGAAAATGCCGGCATGGCAGGCAAGCTCGCCATCGGCGGCATCGATCAGCACGCGCAGATCGGGGCTTGCCCACGTGACGCGGCGCCAAGGCGCGTCGTCTTTTTCAGCCCCCGGTGTTGCCTGCGCGAACAGCTTCTCGACCTGCGGCCAGGATTGATCGCCGTTCACAATCTCGATTTCGATGCTCATAACGCCCCCGGTGCACGTCGGTGAATACCGAAGCTGGCACGGAAATGACAGAAATCGCAAAAAAGCTCACGGTGAAATGATTGCGGCGGGTCAGAGGCATGAAGCCTGCCGACCGGGCCGGTCCGGGCAAATTCAGTGTGTCTAAGAGGATCGGAACCTTCTATAAGGGTTCCCGTTAAATGTTATCTCCCACCATTTTCGGACATGACCCCATGACCTTCACGCTTCCCGACCTTCCCTATGCTCACGACGCGCTTGCGCCATATATGTCGAAGGAAACGCTGGAATTTCACCACGACAAGCATCACCAGGCCTATGTGACCAACGGCAACAACCTGCTCAAGGGGACCGAATTCGAGGGCAAGTCCCTGGAGGAAATCGTCAAAGGCTCGTTCGGCAAGAATGTCCCGCTCTTCAACAATGCCGGTCAGCATTACAACCACATCCATTTCTGGAAATGGATGAAGCCCAATGGCGGCGGCAGCAAATTGCCCGGCCGTCTGGAAAAGAAGATCAACGAGGATCTCGGTGGTCTCGAAAAATTCAAGACCGATTTCGCCGCTGCCGGCGTCGGCCAGTTCGGTTCGGGCTGGGCGTGGCTGTCGGTGAAGAACGGCAAGCTTGAAATTTCCAAGACACCCAACGGCGAAAACCCGCTGGTGCATGGCGCAACGCCGATCCTCGGCGTCGACGTCTGGGAGCACTCCTACTACATCGACTACCGCAATCGCCGCCCGGACTATTTGAAGGCGTTTGTCGATCATCTCGTCAATTGGGAACATGTCGACGAGATGTTTTCGAAGGCCTGATCTCGAGGCCATCTCTTGCGAAAAGCGGCGGCCTCGTGCTGCCGCTTTTTTGCTGGCGTTAGCCGGCTGGTACCGCCGACCTGAAGTCCCTGCAGTGCTCGCTGCCAATTCTTCTCAGGGATTTCAGATCGATAAGCGGTACTGGAATATTAACTTGCTAGTGCCTATTGCCTTTCCGAAGTTCGCGTAAACAATGTTGCTGAGATAGCGTGCGAACTTCGGAAGGTGGGCGCTAGTCGCCTTGAAGGGTCGGCGTCCTTGCGGCAATCGTAGTGTCCCGGTTCTGAGGTTCGTATCATATCGCGGCAGGCACTTTTACGAATGTCAGAACCAAAGGGACGCTAGCGAACATATGATTCCAGTGTGGCTTTAACTCTGACGCTCCTTTGAAGAGGTTGCCGCAAAGCGTCAGTATCGCCACACTGGCGTTGCCGGCAACTCGCTTCGGGATTTGAGGGATGAACTATCTTCTGGTTTTTATCGGCGGTGGCCTGGGCTCGTGCCTGCGTCACGCGGTAAACGTGATTTGCCCGCGCTTTCTCGGGACCAATTTCCCCTATCACACCTTCATCATCAACATCACCGGCTCGACGATTATGGGCCTGGTCGCGGGCTATCTCGCCTTCAAGGGCGATGCCGCCCAGTCCTGGCGGCTGTTTCTGATGACCGGCATTCTTGGCGGCTACACCACCTTCTCGGCCTACTCGCTGGATTCGGCGGTGCTTTACGAGCGCGGCGAAATTGGGCTCGCAGCGCTCTATGTGGTCGGCTCGGTCGTGCTGTCCATCCTTGGTCTCTTCGCCGGGCTTGCGCTAGTGCGGTCGATTTGACATTCGCTTCAGCGTCGCCGAATGGACTTCGGGAATGTTATATTATAACATTTTCCGATGGTAACCATGCACTCCCACGATCACGGCCATCAGCACCATCACGCCCATAGCCACGGCCCGGCGACGCCGCATCCGGCGCAGCCGGTCAGCTGGTCGATTTTGCGCATGACGGTGCTTGCGCGGTTTGCGGCGGCAGTGGCTGTCAGCGCCGCGCTCTGGGTGTTTGTCGTGCTCGCGATGAAGTGAAAATGTCAGCGCTCGTCCAATTCCGCGATGTCACGCTGGGCTACGATCGCCACCCGGCCGTGCATCATTTGAGCGGGGAGGTTGCTCCCGGCGCCTTGCTCGCCGTTGTGGGTCCGAACGGCGCCGGCAAATCGACGTTGTTTCGCGGGCTCGTTGGCATCCTCAAACCGCTCGCGGGCTCGATCCAGACCGGCGGCATCGATCCCAAGGATATCGCCTACCTGCCGCAAATCGCCGATATCGACCGCAGCTTTCCGATCTCGGTGTTCGATTTCGTCGGCACCGGGCTGTGGCGCCAGACCGGCTTTTTCGGCGGCATCGGCAACGGGGCCCGCGAGAGAATCGGCCGCGCGCTCGCTTCGGTGGGTTTGAGGGGATTTGAGAACCGCGGCATCGGCACGCTATCGGGCGGCCAGATGCAGCGCATGCTGTTTGCGCGGGTGTTGTTGCAGGACGCGCGGCTGATCGTGCTCGACGAGCCGTTCAACGCGATCGATGCCAAGACCTCGGCCGACCTCCTGACGCTGGTCGGGCAGTGGCACGCGGAAGGACGCACGGTGCTGGCGGCGCTGCACGACATGGAGCTGGTGCGCGCGCATTTTCCGCAGACGCTGTTGCTCGCGCGCGGCAAGGTTGCCTGGGGGCCTACGGCTGAGGTGTTGACCGCGGACAATCTCGCGGAGGCGCGGCGGATGTGCGAAGCCTTCGACGACAGCGCGGTCGCATGCGTGGCCGATGAAGACAGCTCGAAGGCTGCGTGATTTATGATTTACGACGCGCTGATCGCGCCCTTTCTCGAGTTCGAATTCATGCGCCGGGCGCTTGCGGCCGTGGTCGCGCTCTCGCTTGGCGCCGCGCCGATCGGCGTGTTTCTGATGCTGCGGCGGATGAGCCTCGTCGGCGATGCGATGGCGCATGCCATCCTGCCAGGGGCGGCGGTCGGTTTTCTGCTCTCCGGCCTCAATCTGTTCGCCATGACGGCGGGCGGGCTGATCGCGGGATTTGCGGTCGCGCTTTTGGCCGGCGTGGTGTCGCGCGTCACCGATCTGAAAGAGGACGCCTCGCTCGCAACCTTCTACCTCGCATCGCTCGCGCTCGGCGTCACCATCGTCTCGGTGAAGGGCACCAATATCGATCTCCTGCACGTTCTGTTCGGCAATATTCTCGCGATGGATGACCAGACGCTGCTCGTGATTGCCTTCAACGCTACGCTTACGCTGATCGTGCTGGCAGTAATCTATCGGCCGCTCGTGATCGAAAGCGTCGATCCCCTGTTTTTGCGAACCGTGAGCCGCGCAGGCGGCATTGCGCATTTGACGTTTCTGGCGCTCGTGGTCGTCAATCTCGTCAACGGGTTTCAGGCGCTCGGCACGCTACTTGCGGTCGGTTTGATGATCCTCCCCGCGGGCATTGCGCGGTTCTGGTCGCGTGAACTGACCGGAATGATCACGATTGCTGTCGCAAGCGCAATCCTCTCCGGCTATGCCGGACTGGTGCTGTCGTTTCAGACCCGCATTCCCTCCGGGCCGGCGATCATCCTGGTATCGGCCGGGCTCTATGTCGTCTCGATCCTGTTCGGCAATGTCCGCGGCGTGGTGCGGCAGCTGTTTCCCGCGCCCCATCTCGAAGCGTGAGGCGAAGCAATGCGACGCTGGCGCGTTCTGCTGTTGGCTGTGGCGCTTTCGTTTTGCGCGAGTCCGCTGCACGCGCAAACGCGGCTGAAGGTGGTTACGAGCTTTTCGATCCTCGGTGACTTCGTCAAAAACGTCGGCGGCGATCGGGTCGAGGTCACGACGCTGGTCGGTCCTGACGGCGACGTCCATGTCTACACGCCGACGCCGGCGGATGTGCGCAAGATTGCCGACGCAAAACTGCTCGTGGTCAATGGCTTTGGCCTTGAAGGCTGGCTGCCGCGGCTCATTCAGGCGGCGGGCGGCAAGGCTGCCATCGTCACCGCGACAGATGGCATCGCGCCGCTCAAAGCAGGCTCCGATGCCGACCCGCATGCCTGGCAGTCGGTCGCCAATGCCGAAAAATACGTGGCCAATATCCGCGACGCGCTGGCCGCCGCCGATCCCGTGGACGCGGAGGTTTTTCGTCAAAATGCGAGGATCTATCTCGCCAGGCTCGAGACGCTTGACGGCGAGGTTCGCCAGGCGATCGGCCAAATCCCGGAAAGCCGCCGCAGAATGATATCGACCCATGACGCCTTCGGCTATTTCGCGGCCCGCTACGGCATCGCGTTCATCGCTCCGGTCGGCGTCTCGACGGAAGCCGAGCCCAGCGCGCGGGACATCGCTGGCATTATTGGCCAGGTCAAAACCGAGCATATCCCGGCGGTCTTTCTGGAGCGGATCGGCGACCCCCGCCTGATGCGCCGGATTTCGCAGGAGACGGGCGCCAAGGTCGGTGGGACTCTCTATTCCGACAGCCTGACCGACGAAAAGGGCGAAGCCCCCACTTACATTGATATGGTCAGGCACAATATAAGGACGCTGACCAGCGCGCTTAAGGATTAGGGCCGAGACGGCCCTCTTGGCGCCGCGCCAGAAAATAGGTTTTGCGGAGTAGTCATGTCCGAATTGTCGTCCCAAAAAATCCCTGTGACCGTGCTGACGGGCTATCTCGGCGCCGGCAAGACCACGTTGCTCAACCGCATCCTGTCGGAAAACCACGGCAAGAAATACGCGGTGATCGTCAACGAATTCGGCGAAATCGGTATCGACAACGACCTGATCATCGGCGCCGACGAAGAAGTCTTCGAGATGAACAACGGCTGCGTCTGCTGCACCGTGCGCGGCGACCTTGTGCGCATCCTCGAGGGCTTGATGAAGCGCAAGGGCAAGTTCGACGCCATCATCGTCGAGACCACGGGCCTCGCCGATCCCGCGCCGGTTGCCCAGACCTTCTTCGTCGACGAAGACGTGCAGAAGAATGCCCGGCTCGATGCAGTCGTGACGGTCGCCGACGCAAAGTGGCTGAGCGACCGGCTGAAGGATGCGCCGGAGGCCAAAAACCAGATCGCCTTTGCCGATGTCATCGTGCTCAACAAGACCGATCTTGTTTCAAAGGCGGAGTTGTCCGAAGTCGAGGCGCGGATCAGGGGCATCAATCCCTACGCCAAGCTGCACCGCACCGAGCGCTGCAAGGTGGCGCTGTCGGATGTGCTGGAGCGCGGTGCGTTCGACCTCGATCGCATCCTGGAGATCGAGCCGGATTTCCTGCAGGAAGATGACCATCATCACGGTCATGACCATCACGACCATGATCACGGCCATCACCATCATCATGACCACGGTCACGGCCTCAAGCACTACCACGACGAAGACATGCAATCGCTGTCGCTCTCGACTGAGAAGCCACTCGACCCGTCCAGGTTCATGCCGTGGCTGCAAAACCTGGTCGCCAGCGAGGGACAGAAGATCCTGCGCTCGAAAGGCATTCTCGCCTTTCACGACGATGACGAGCGCTACGTCTTCCAGGGCGTGCATATGATGCTGGAAGGCGATCACCAGCGGCCGTGGAAGGACGGCGAGCCGCGCTTGAGCCGTCTGGTTTTCATCGGCCGCGAGTTGCCGGAAGCGATGATCCGCGAAGGCTTCGAGAGCTGCATCGTCACGCGATGACCGATTTCGAGCCCGGCGAATCAGCCTCCATCGTTTCCGTGACCGACAAGGTGCGCGCTGTTTCGATCGGCGCGCCCGTGAGCGCCGTGCATTTTCTCGGCGATTCTGCCGCCTTTGTCGGCGCGGAAGAAAATATCTTTGTGGTCGAGGGCGAAGGAGATCCCGCGGCCGTCTCCGTGCATGGCGGCGGTATCCTGTGCGCGACGTCCGATGGCAAGCGTATCGTCACCGGCGGCGATGACGGCAAGCTCGTATCTCTGAACGGCAAAGGCGAAGTGACCCTGCTTGCGACCGACGCCAAGCGGCGCTGGATCGACAATGTTGCGCTTCATCCGGACGGCGCGGTCGCCTGGTCGGCGAGCAAGACCGCCTTTATCAGCGGCAAGGATCAGGAAAAATCGCTCGATGTGCCGTCGACCGTCGGCGGGCTTGCCTTCGCGCCGAAAGGCTTGCGGCTCGCGGTCGCGCATTATAACGGCGTGACGCTGTGGTTTCCCAACATGGCCGCCACACCCGAGTTTCTGCCATGGACGGGCTCGCATCTGGCGGTGACGTTCAGCCCCGACAACAAGTTTCTGGTCACCGCGATGCACGAGCCGGCGCTGCATGGCTGGCGGCTTGCCGACAACAAGCACATGCGCATGACCGGCTATCCCGGCCGTGTGCGTTCGATCGCCTGGACCGCAGGTGGCAAGGCGCTGGCGACCTCGGGCGCGGACATGGTCATCATGTGGCCGTTTGCGAGCAAGGATGGCCCGATGGGCAAGGAGCCGGCGATGCTCGCGCCGCTGAAAGCGCGCGTGACGGCGGTCGCCTGTCATCCAGATCAGGCGATCCTCGTTTCAGGCTACAGCGACGGCACCGTCTTGATGGTGCGCCTTGCTGACGGCGCGGAGATTCTGGTCCATCGCAATGGCGGTGCGCCAATTGCGGCGCTGGCCTGGAACGCAAAGGGCACGCTGCTGGCCTTCGCCGCGGAAGACGGAGAAGCCGGCCTTCTGGAGCTTTGATTTCTTTCCGGGTTCCCGGACCGGTGGGAGCTAATGTCAAATCCACCTCATCAGGTTCCGGGAACAACGCCTTGCAGCGCCCGTTAACGCCACGAACCATTCGTGGGTAATGAGCGATGTTGAACGATCGAAAACGCCGGGCGGATTTGCTGATCGCCTCAGTGATGCTGGCATCGGGATTGATGCTGACCGGCTACTCGATGGTATCCGTCACCCGTACCACCCGCGTTCATCTGGCGCAGGCCACGCTGCCGGTTCAGGCCCAGGCAGCGCCGGAGAGCAGCGACAAGCCAGCGGAATCCAAGCCGGGCGGCACCCGGCCGACAACGCCCGCGCCGGAGCCGGCACGGCCTGACGCGCAGGCGCAACAGGAGGGCGCGAAGGCCGCCCTTCCGCCAGCGCCGCCAGAAAAGATGGCGCCGCCGATCGAACAGAAGAAGTAACGACGGCGATCCGTCCGTTGTAATTCCGGTAGGTAGGTGAGCCTCTTGCGCCGCCAAGCCTTGATGGCCGGCGATGCCGCTTCTTTGGTCTCGTTTCCTCGGTCTCGCTTATGTCACCTTGTTATCGCATGCTGAGCTCACGCGCTGGAAAGCGCGGTGACCAGCGGATGACTTCAGGGGGCGACCATGAAAATCGACGATGTGCGGCGAAATGCCTATTCGATGCCGCTAACGAGCCCGTCTTTTCCGCCGGGGCCTTATCGTTTCTTCAACCGCGAATATTTCATCATCACCTACCGCACCGATCCCGAGGCGCTCGCGGCTGTGGTACCCGAACCCCTCGAAGTCACCGAGCCGATCGTCAAATACGAATTCATCCGCATGCCGGACTCGACGGGATTTGGCGATTACACCGAGACCGGACAGGTCATCCCGGTTCGCCTTAATGGCGAGGAGGGCGCCTATACCCACGCGATGTATCTCGATGACGACGCGCCGATCGCGGGCGGCCGCGAGCTTTGGGGATTTCCGAAGAAGCTCGCCAGGCCGAAGATCGAGGTGGAGACCGACGTGCTGGTGGGCACGCTGCATTATGGCTCGGTGCTCTGCGCATCCGCCACGATGGGCTACAAGCATCGCGCCGTAGACCACGACACCGTGCTGAAGGGGATGAAGGCGCCGAACTTCATTCTGAAGATCATCCCGCATGTCGACGGTAGCGCGCGCATCTGCGAGCTGGTGCGCTTTCAGCTTGAAGACATCGCATTGAAAGAAGCCTGGACCGGCCCTGCGGCGCTCGGCCTGTTTCCGCATGCGCTTGCCGATGTCGCGCGGTTGCCGGTGCGCGAGGTGGTCTCGGCCTTGCACTTCAAGGCCGATCTGACGCTTGGGCTGGGTAGCGTGGCGTTCGACTATCTTAAGAAGTAACGCGGGAAATCAATTTCCGAACAAGCCGAAACGCCGCGGCGGGCCGTCGATGACGCGCGGCGCGTCATCCTCTTCAACAAGCTGACCGGCCGCGTTGCCACGCGGCATCTGCCTGATAACGTTGGTCGCCTCGTCCAGGCGGCGCTCGTCCTGATCCTGCCGCCGCTTCCGATCTGAGAACCTGCGGTCATCGGCAGGCCTCCTATCGTCAGCTCGTTTGCGGGTTTCCCTGTTAAAGTCCGCTGAACGAGAAACGTCTCGGCTCGGGTCGGGCGCGCGGCCGACCGTAATGCGTTCGCTCTTCGCCGGCGCCACGTCGTCGCTCTTGGCCATAGGCGCGGGCGCGGAATTCTTGGCAGCTGCCGACGCAGCACGCTCCTGAATATTCGACGCGGCATCTGTCTTCGCGGTGGCCGGAGAAGCTGGCGGGACAGGCGGTTGCGGATCGGAAACCGGTGCCAAAGGAGTAGCGGCTACGACCGGCGACGGCGGTGGGTCCCGCGGCGCAGGCTTTGCTGCGCTCGTCGGTTCTGCAGCAGCTGTTGACGCGGACGATGGCGTCGCGCTGGCATTCGGAGGAACTGTGACACCCGCGCTCACGCGTTCCAGCCTGTTGGGAGGCCGCACTGCGCTGGTCGTGATCATTGCGCCGCCCGCAAATCCAACCGCGATGGCCGCGAAAGCCACGCCAATTCCGGCAAAAAAGGACGAATTGCTGTAGGCCATGCCGCCTCCTGTCGAATCCGCGGGAGCAACGCGGCATGGCTTTGCGCGTTCCCGTTACGTATGCAAATGCGGCCGGGGAACTTCAGGCGTTCATGGAACGCGAAGGTTTCGCCTCACCGCACCAGCACGTTCCGGAACTGCCACGGATCGCTTGTGTCGATGTCTTCCGGGAATAATCCGGGGCGGTCGGTGAGCGGGGTCCAGTCGGTGTAGTAGCCCTTCACCGGGCCGAGATACGGCATCTGGATTTCGAGCAGGCGGTCGTAATCCATCTCGTCGGCTTCGACGATGCCTTCGTTCGGATTTTCCAGCGCCCAGACCATGCCGCCGAGCACGGCAGAGGTCACTTGCAGGCCGGTGGCATTCTGATAGGGCGCGAGTTTGCGGGTTTCTTCGATGGAGAGCTGCGAGCCGTACCAGTAGGCATTGTTGTCATGGCCGAACAGCAGCACGCCGAGCTCGTCGATGCCATCGACGATTTCGTTCTCATCGAGGATGTGGTGCTTTGCCTGCATCCTCGCCGCGCGGCCGAACATTTCATGCAGCGACAGCACCGCATCGTCAGCCGGATGATAGGCATAATGACAGGTTGGTCGATAGATCGCCGTGCCCGATGCGTCACGCACGGTGAAATAGTCGGCGATCGAGATCGATTCGTTGTGGGTGACGAGGAAGCCGTACTGCGGGCCGCGGGTCGGGCACCAGGTGCGCACGCGCGTGTTGGCGCCGGGCTGCATCAGATAGATGGCGGCGCCGCAGCCAGCTTCGTGGGTGCGTGCATTGTCGGGCATCCATCTTTCATGAGTGCCCCAACCGAGTTCGGACGGTTGCACGCCTTCCGACAGGAAGCCTTCCACCGACCATGTGTTGACGAAGACGTCCGGCTCTTTCGGCGACTTGGAGCGCTGGGTGTCTCGCTCGGCGATGTGGATGCCTTTGATACCAGCCTGTCGCATCAGGTCCGCCCATTCGGCCCTGGTCTTCGGCTTGGGGGCATTGAGCTTCAGATCGGCGGCGACATTGAGCAGCGCCTGCTTGACGAAAAAGGAGACCATGCCGGGATTGGCGCCGCAACAGGAGACCGCCGTCGTCGAGCCCGCGGGGCGCGCCTTCTTGGCGGCCAGCGTCACTTCGCGAAGGGCATAGTTGGAGCGTGCTTCCGGACCCTTCGATGAATCGAAGTAGAAACCGAGCCAAGGCTCGTTGACGGTGTCGATATAGAGAGCGCCAAGTTCGTTGCAGAGTTCCATGATGTCGGTAGAGCCGGTATCGACCGAGAGATTGACGCAAAAACCCTGGCCGCCGCCTTCGGTGAGCAGCGGGGTCAGCAATTCGCGGTAATTGTCCTTGGTCACGCCCTTCTGGATGAAGCGTACATTGTGCTTCTCGCAATGGGCCTTGCGGCCCTCGTCCTTGGGATCGATCACGGTAATGCGCGACTTATCGTAGTCGAGATGCCGCTCGATCATCGGCAGCGTGCCCTTGCCGATGGAGCCGAAGCCGACCATGACGATGGGGCCGGAAATCTTGGCGTGGATGTTCGAGGCGGGGCTCATGGCAATGGTCTCTCCGAAAAAGTGCTAGCGGTGCGGGATTTCAGGCGGTGCGCCGCTTTATGGGCTGCGCCGCTTGGCGGTCACCTCGATCTCGACCTTCATCTCAGGTTTGAACAGGCGTGCCACCACAAGCAGGGTGGCGGCGGGACGGATCTCACCCAGGACTTCGCCGCAGACCGCAAAATGCGCGTCCGCATCCCTGACGTCGATAAGGTAATAGGTTGCGCGGACGATATCGGTCATCGCGAAACCGCCCTCCTTCAAGGCCGCTTCGATGGTCTTGAAGCAGTTTCGTGTCTGGCTAGTGACGTCGGCCGGCATGGTCATGGTGGTGTAATCGTAGCCGGTGGTGCCTGCGACGAAGGCAAAATCGCCGTCGATGACCGCGCGGCTATAGCCGGCAGTCTTCTCAAAAGGCGAGCCGGTCGAGATCAAACGACGGGACATGGTGGAACCCCAGAACTTGAATTTTGCGGGATTTACGGACTTTAGCTGCGGGCGGCAAGGCTTCGCTATATCAGCGGGTGGGCTCTGTCACGTCGGAGGATGGCGGCGCGGCCGAACTCCACCGCCTGACCAAAACATCCCGGACGATCAGCAGCGCGAGCGCCATCAGCAGGACAGTGGTGAGTATGCTGCGAAAACGGGTCTGCTCTCCCGTGCGGGCGGCGGGTGAAATCTTGCGCATCAGAGGCCGCTACGCTGCGCGGGCGCGCAGCGCCTTCCTCAAGGGAATGGCGGTATCGGTCGCAACGATCATCCCGCAGGCGCCGTCGAGCGCGCCTTGGTGCAGTTCAAGGCCGAGCAGGCGATCGCGTTCGAACGGCCCCGGCAGCGCCAGAGCGGCCATCTTCGCGGCCGAGAAACCGAAGCGGGCGTAGTAGGGCGCGTCGCCCAGCAAAATAACCGCGCGATGGCCACGCGCTCCCGCCGCCGCGAGCGCGTGGTCCATCAGCGCGGTCCCGACCCCGAGCTTGCGTGAGGAGTTATCCACCGCAAGCGGGCCGAGCATGAGCGCCGGGATGCCCCCAGCGCTGACGTGCCACAACCGCAGCGTCCCGACCAGGCGCGTGGCGTTTCGGAAATTCCCCACACCGTGGGGAGCCCCTTGCGAACTTCGAATTCGGGACGACAGCCCATCAGAGATCGCCGAGAAGGCAAGGCCTTCGGCAGGCGCACGTCCGTCGCGCAGGCGCTGGCAGGGGCGCAAGCTTCGGTTCTCGCCAAAGCAGGCATCGAGCAGCGCCTCACGGGCGACGACGTCCGAAGCCTTCTCCGCACGGATCGCGAACGGAGCGGCCTTCGGGGTGAGGGCAAAGTTGGTCTTCCGCAAGACAGTCATGGTACGTCAGTCTCCACAGCCCACGCGCGGTGAAGCCCCGCGGCTGCGTTGTTCAAATCGGCGATGTCAGGAAGGGAGCCGGTGAACCGGCTCCCGATGATGTCAGCCCCTCGAAGGGGGCGCCGTCAGATGTGGTAGGTCCTGAGCGGCGGAATGCCGTTGAAGGCCACCGACGAGTAAGTCGACGTATAGGCCCCGGTTCCCTCGATCAGCACCTTGTCGCCGATCTCGAGCGTGACGGGGAGTGGATACGGCATCTTCTCGTACATGACGTCGGCGGAATCGCAGGTGGGACCTGCGAGCACGCACGGCGCCATTTCCGCCCCGTCATGCGGGGTGCGGATCGCGTAGCGGATCGACTCGTCCATGGTCTCGGCGAGACCACCGAACTTGCCGATATCCAGGTACACCCAGCGCACCTCGTCCTCGTCGCTCTTCCTGGAGATCAGGACGACTTCGGACTCGATGATGCCGGCATTGCCGACCATGCCGCGTCCCGGCTCGATGATGGTCTCCGGGATCTGGTTGCCGAAATGCTTGCGTAGCGCACGGAAGATCGACCGGCCGTATTGCAGCACCGGAGGAACGTCCTTGAGGTACTTGGTCGGGAATCCGCCGCCCATGTTGACCATGGAGAGGTTGATCCCCCGCTCGGCGCAGTCGCGAAACACCTGGGAGGCCATCGCCAAAGCGCGGTCCCAAGCCTTCACCTTGCGCTGCTGCGAGCCGACGTGGAAGGAGATGCCGCACGGCTCCAGGCCCAGACGCTTGGCGAGGTCGAGCACCTCGACCGCCATTTCCGGGTCGCAGCCGAACTTCCGCGACAGCGGCCATTCGGCGCCGGCGCAGTCGTAGAGAATGCGGCAGAACACCTTCGCGCCGGGGGCGGCACGGGCGACCTTTTCGACTTCTGCGGCGCAGTCGACTGCAAACAGCCGAATGCCGAGCGCGAAGGCGCGCGCGATGTCGCGCTCCTTCTTGATCGTATTGCCGAAGGAGATGCGGTCCGCGGTCGCACCGGCGGCCAGCGCCATCTCGATCTCCGCAACGGTCGCGGTATCGAAGCACGAGCCGAGCGAGGCGAGCAGCGACAGCACTTCCGGCGCCGGGTTGGCCTTCACCGCGTAGAATACGCGGCTGTCGGGCAGCGCCGTCGCGAAGTTCTGATAGTTGTCGCGCACGACGTCGAGGTCGACGACGAGGCAGGGCTCAACGTCGTTACCGTCGTTCCGGCGGTTACGCAGGAATTCCATGATTTGTTCGGTCATAGCACCCTCCAAACGGCCCAAGCGACGGGGCCCGTTCAAATTGTTCTCGGTCTTAAGTGTCGTGGCTGTTGCCGCACGATGGAGACGCGGCGAAACCTCGAACTCAGAACCGAACTGTGCTGCCGTTGGATTGGTTGGGAAATTTCCCGCCCGCTCACCTGGCAATGAAGGACAAGCCTTTTCAGTAGCCCGCGCCGGCGGTGGAATGCCGGTAGAGACCAAAAAAGCCCGATCCGTCGTTGCTTTAAGTCGCGTCCCCCGTTGAGAACGAGGTGCGCCGGTTCGCCTCCGGCTGCCAGTCACGGTTGCAAGGAAATGAAGGGACCTTCAACGGCATCTCTGGAGAGAGATGCTGGCCTCTGGAGTCTTCGACTTGAAAAGTCTTATCGACTTTGAAGTCTTGGACCTGAGCGACCCTCGGTTCTTCATCCCTTGGCGGCTGTCCGGCCTCTTGTCCGGATACCTACCGACTGACACACGACCACAGGCACGTGCGAAATTGGGCAAGAACGCACATAAGGGTTTTGACTCTGCTTCGCAACATTTTTTTTAGGCTGAACGTAAATTTCCCTAACACTCACTTACGTCGCCGCACACGACGCCCGAGAGCAACGTCAAAGATGAACGTGCGTTAAGTTTTTCAAGGAAGCGTAGCGCTCTCACGCTCTACGAGACGCTCTGATGAGCTCAGGCGCGGCGGGTGCTGGTCAGCGACGGCGGGTGAAAGGCTCGACGCGCTGAGCTGCGCGGATAAAGGCGATCATGATGAGCACGCCGACGCCGAACAGTACGGCTTGCAGGATGTGCGCGCCGGTGTCGTCGAGGCCGAGCAGGATCGCGAGCGCCCAGCCGCCGGCAAAGGCGGCGCCGAATACTTCCGCGCCGATCAGGATCGCCGCGCTGATCACGGTGATGACGCTTGGCCAGGCGATCTGGCGGCCGGTGGTCGGAGAGGTTTGCGCGCTCATGACGTGAACTCTTGAATTCTGAGGCAGTTCCTGCGGGCCGCAATCTCCATGAAAAGCCCGTCTGTATCAAGCGCAAAAGGCCCAAAAAAGCCGCACCGCGTGATATAGCCTGAGCCTCAAATCGGCACTCAAGACGGGATTTTTCGATGTCAGAAACCCAGGCAACGGCCTCCATTTCCGCGGAAGCCAATCCGCTGCTCCGGCCGTGGCAGACGCCGTTCGAGACGCCGCCATTTGCCGAGATCACGCCCGAAGTATTCCTGCCTGCGTTCGAGCAGGCCTTTGCCGATCACGCCGCCGAGATCGTCGCGATCACCCACGATCCCGCTGAGCCGGACTTCGACAACACGGTCACGGCGCTGGAGCGCTCGGGCAAGCTGCTCAGCAAGGTCTCGTCGGTCTTCTATGCGCTGGTGTCTGCGCATTCCAATCCGGCGCTGCTGGAGGCCGACAAGGAAGTGTCGCTGCGGATGGCGCGGCACTGGAATCCGATCATGATGAATGCCGTGCTGTTCGGCCGGATCGCTCAGCTTCACGAGAAGCGCGCAGCGCTTGGCCTGACGGCCGAGCAGATACGCCTGCTCGAGCGCACCTATACGCGCTTCCACCGCGCCGGCGCCGGCCTCAATGACGCCGCCAAAGTACGGATGGCGGAGATCAACGAGCGGCTGGCCCATCTTGGGACGTCCTTCAGCCACCACCTGCTCGGCGACGAGCAGGAATGGTTCATGGAGCTCGGTGAGGCCGATCGTGAGGGGCTTTCGGACAGTTTTGTCGCGGCTGCACGGGCTGCTGCCGAGGAGCGGGGGCTTGCCGGCAAAGCGCTCGTGACGCTGTCGCGCTCCTTTGTGGAGCCGTTCCTCAAGACGTCCTCCCGGCGTGACCTGCGCGAGAAGCTCTACAAGGCCTTTATAGCCCGCGGCGATAACGGCAACGCCAACGACAACACCGCGACCATCGTCGAGATCCTGGCGCTTCGCGAGGAAAGCGCCCGCCTGCTGGGCTACCCGACGTTTGCCGCCTATCGGCTGGAAGATTCCATGGCCAAGACACCGCAAGCCGTGCGCGGGCTCCTGGAGCGGGTCTGGAAGCCGGCGCGGGAGCGGACGCTCAGGGATCGCGATGCGCTTCAGGAGATGATCGTCGCGGAGGGCGGCAATTTCGCGCTCGCGGCCTGGGACTGGCGCTACTACGCCGAGAAGCTGCGGCAGGTGAAGGCCAATTTCGACGATGCCGCGATCAAGCCCTACCTCTCGCTCGATCACATGATCGAGGCCGCCTTCGACTGCGCCACGCGCCTGTTCGGCCTCTCCTTTGCCGAGCGCAAGGATGTCCCAGTTTGGCATCCGGACGTGCGGGTCTGGGAGGTCAGGGATCGCCAAGGCAAGCACAAGGCGCTGTTCTATGGCGATTACTTCGCCCGGTCTTCAAAGCGCTCCGGCGCCTGGATGACCTCGCTGCGCGACCAGCAGAAGCTCGACGGCGAGGTCACCCCCGTGATCCTCAACGTCTGCAACTTCTCCAAGGGCGCCGAGGGCGAACCTTCCTTGCTGTCGCCGGACGATGCCCGCACGCTGTTCCACGAGTTTGGCCATGGCCTGCACGGCATGCTGTCGGACGTCCTTTTTCCCTCGCTGTCCGGCACCAGTGTTTTTACGGACTTCGTCGAGCTTCCCTCACAGCTCTACGAGCACTGGCAGGAGCAGCCGCAGGTGCTCCGGCAGTTTGCCCGGCACTACCAGAGCGGCGAGCCGCTGCCGGACGATCTGCTGCGGCGCTTCATCGCCGCGCGGAAATTCAACCAGGGCTTTGCCACCGTCGAATTTGTCGCCTCCGCTCTGCTCGACCTCGAATTCCACACCCAGCCGGCGTCGGCGAGCGCGGACGTGCGCGCCTTCGAACAGCGGGAATTGGAGAAGATCGGCATGCCCGCGGAAATCGCCATGCGTCACCGGCCCCAGCAATTCGGCCATATCTTCTCCGGCGATCACTATGCGTCGGGCTATTACAGCTACATGTGGTCGGAGGTAATGGATGCCGACGCCTTCGGCGCGTTCGAAGAGGCCGGCAATATCTTCGACCCCGCGGTCGCCAAACGGCTGCATGACGACATCTATTCCTCCGGCGGCTCGCGCGATCCCGAAGAGGCCTATGTCGCCTTCCGCGGGCGGGAGCCCGAGCCCGACGCGCTGTTGCGCCGTCGCGGCCTGTTGGAAACGGCGGCCGCCTGAGATGAGACCAACGACCTCGCGTTCGATCGGCTGGTGGTTGGCGGCGTTTCTCGGGATGCTCAACGCGACGGCCGCGCACGCCCATCCGCATGTCTGGATCACTTCCATCAGCGAATTGATGTACGCGCCCGACGGCTCTGTCACGGGCGTGCGTCACGCCTGGACCTTCGACGACATGTTTTCGACCTATGCCTTGCAAGGGATCGAGAGCAAGAAAAAGGGTGTCTTCACCCACGAGGAACTCGCACCGCTCGCCCAGACCAATGTCGAGTTGCTGAAAGAATTCGGCTTCTTCACCTTTGCGAAAGCCGACGGCAAGAAGCAGAAATTCGAGGAACCTGTCGACTATTTCCTCGAATACAAAGACGGCCTGCTGGTACTGCATTTCACTTTGCCGCTGAAGGCGCCGGTGAAGTCCAAGGTGCTCGCGCTCGAAGTGTTCGACCCGACGTTTTTCGTCGACTTCAAGCTGGCCGAGAAGGATCCCGTGAAACTTGTCGGCGCGCCCACTGCCTGCACCTTCGACTTCCAGCGGCCGAATGACGGCGCGGCCAGCGCGCAAGGCATCGACGAGCAGACTTTCACGAACGGCGCCAATTCCAACTTCGGGGCGATGTTCGCCAACAAGATCACGGTGACATGTCCATGAGGCCGCGCGAGGGCGGCTCGAGCCTCCGGCGGGTCTTCGCGGTCGGCGCGATCGCGGCGGCTGCGGTGCTGGCGGCAGACGGTATTGTCCACGTCGTTGCCGCGCAGACGCCCTTCGGCGGTGTGCGGCCTCCGGTGACCGAACATGCTGGCGGCCTCATCGGATGGCTACTGACGAAACAATCCGAATTCTATCGCGAAATGTCTTCGGCCATTCGCGCCGCCAAGGCCGATGGAAGTGCCGTCTGGGGTCTGCTCGCAATCTCGTTCGCTTACGGGATCTTTCACGCCGCCGGCCCCGGTCACGGCAAGGCCGTGATTTCGTCCTATCTCGTCGCCAACGAGGAAACCGCGCGGCGCGGCATCGTGCTCTCGTTCGTCTCGGCCATGTTGCAGTCGCTGGTCGCGGTCCTGATCGTCGCGATCGGCGCGTGGCTCCTCAATGTCACCGCGAAAACGATGTGCGGGGCCGAGAAGGTTATCGCAATCGCAAGCTATGGGTTGATTGCGGCATTTGGAGCGCGTTTGGTCTGGACCAAGGGCGCGGGTTTCATTCGCTCGTTGCAGACTCACTCGCCCGGTTCCGAGCTGGCGATGGCCTCAGCCGCGGCGACCCACAGTCGCGTTCATCAACATGACCACTCCCACGCCTATCACGGTCACGCGCTTGATGATCACGGGCATGATCACGCGTACGACGTCCACGATCATGCTCACCATCACGTCCACGATGAGCATTGCGGACATTCGCACGGCCCGATGCCGGATGAACTCGCCGGCCCCGGCGGATGGCGGCGAGGTTTAGGCGCGATTTTCGCGGTGGGCTTGCGGCCGTGCTCCGGCGCCATTCTGGTTCTGGTGTTCGCGCTGGCGCAAGGCCTGTTCTGGGCCGGAATCGCCGCCACCTTCGTGATGGGGCTCGGCACGGCGATTACGGTTGCGGCAATTGCGGTGCTCGCGGTATCCGCAAAAGGCATAGCACACCGCATCAGCGGCGCCGGCGATGGTCGCGGCGCGCTCTTCATGCGCGGCATCGAATTTGCCGCCGCAGGTCTCGTGCTGCTGTTCGGGATCGGCCTTTTGACCGGCTATCTCTTCGCCGAACCGCTGACTTGCCTGCAATCGATTCTATAGCGGCAGAAATCGACCGACGTCCGCTTTTGTGCGCATAACGGACTCAAGTCCGACGTCGCGCCAAGTGTGAAAAGTGCCAAACTCGGAAGTGAAGTGGAGGTTTCATTTCGCCTGCCGCGTGGGCGCGAGCCGGCCGGTGAAGCCGACTAGCGCCATCGGTCGTTAGCCTATTTTAAGCTAACCGCGTCGGCTTTGCCGGATGCGCCGTCCTCGGATGGTGGTCGTGCAGGTACGAAGCCAAGTGGTTTCGCATTATGACGTCCCCCGCTACGGCCGCTTCGAAAAGATTCTCCTGCACATCTCGCGGAAAATCAGGCCAAAGTGCCAGCGCCGCCTTGCCCAATAAGCGCTCGAATTCGTGAGTTGAATTATTCATCATCATCATCGAATCTCACCGTTCGAATAGACCGAAAAAGGGGCACTTCACCCCGCGAAGGTAGCGTGAGTAACCGATACCGTCGTCCCCGTGGGACCGCTCAAAGTGACGACTTGGGAGTCAAGTTGCTTGGCAAGGGCCTTGACGATGCCCGTGCCCAGCCCGGTTTTCGGTTGGGCGAAAACGCCGTCTGGTTTTCCAAGTCCGTTGTCGGCGACCGAAAGCTTCCAATCGGTCCCGGATACATCATATGCAACGGTAATCTCTCCGCCTTTTGTAGCTTCGTTGAAGGCATGTTTTAGCGCATTGATTACAAGTTCAGTGACAATCAATCCGAGACTCTCGGCGTTGGTGCAGGTCGAAACACCGCCTTTGCCAACCACCTTCAAAGACACTGATCCGGCGTCACCTATCATGGAATGCGTCAGCGCTCCGCAGAGCGTGGTTAAATAGGGCAGCATTTCCATCGACCCGATACCCGCCGAGGCATGAAGATGCCGTTGCACGGCTGCAACCGATACCACCCTTTGGTGGGCGTCACGCAGGTGACGTCGCGTCTCCTCCGACTCCACTGACTTTGCCTTCATCATAATAATGCTGGCGATAATCTGAAGGCTGTTGGCGACCCGGTGCTCAATTTCATCGAGAAGCACGTCCTTCTGTCGAAGCAGTTCATCCTTATCGTGCTCCAGAGCACGTTCGACGGTAAGATCCTCGATACTGAGCAAGATATTCTTGTGCGCTTTCTCGTAAACAACGGTGCAGGCATTTAACAGCAGTACGCGTTTTCCGACGTGGGGAAAGTCATGCTCGATTTCATAATCATCCATCGTTCCGTCGTCGGGTATAATGTTTTCCAGCAGTGCTCTTAGCTTTGGGATGTCCCACTCGCCGCCGCCCAATTCGTAAAGATGCTTGCCTCGGGAATCGTCGGGATTGGTGGCGAACTTCACATAGAAGGATCGGCTCGCTGCGATTACCCTCAGGTCCTTGTCCAGAACGATCAGCGGTTCACGAACGGTGTCCACCATTGCTTGCGCAAGGGCACAAGCGTCCTCAACCTCACTGAATTGCTTTTTGAACACGGTCGCCTTTGCAGTCGGTGCGCGAGTCCGAAAATGGCGCAGTAAATTATATCCAGAGGAATGGCGGAGATTGATGGGGCAACAGTCTCAACGCACCATAGGTCCTCTGCTGCGTAAGATTATTAAAAAAGTGAGCAATATTGACCACCCGGAAATGACGAAGTCGTGTGGTCCTGATGCCTCGACGCTGGCATTAAGTCCGCGCGGCCGGAAAGGCAGGTCTGCGTCATTGCGAGGAGCGATGCAATCCAGAACTGAGGCGCACCGGCAATAGGTGGATTACTTTGCTCCGCCTATTAGTACTTTAACGCCGTGACAGTTTGAAGATCGAAATATGCCCTTCATATCGGCAGAAACTTCCGCAGTGCCGGCAGGAAGAAGATCGCGATATTGATGGCAAAGCCGATCGACCACAAGATCGAGCGCAGCGTCGGCCGGTTGCCGATATAGGTGAACACATAGGCAATCCGCACGATCACGAACAGCACGGCAAGTTCGTTGATCAGGTTCTGCGGGCAGGCGCGAAATTCGGCGAGCAGGACGGCGGCGGCAAAGAACGGAAACGATTCGATCCCGTTCTGGTGCGCGCCCAGCGCGCGCGTGGCGATCGGGTCTTCATAGAAGGCCGGGTCGCGCGGCTTGGCATTATCGAAACGGCCAGCCCTGAGCCATTTTACCGAGGCAATGCTCAGGAGATAAAGCATCAGGCTTACGAAAACGCACCACTCGGCAACGGTCATACTTCCTCCAGCGCGCGGCGCCTGGCACTACCGGGATCACCTCGCTACCGGCTTGAGAGTATCGAACCTTGCATAATCTTGACAAGGATGGTCCGGCGCGCGAAGCCAGCCCCCATGAGCATGGCCTCGCAAACCGATCCTTCAAAGCCAGTCGCGGGCATCTTCCCGCAGCGCGTTGGCGTACTTCTCGTCAATCTCGGGACGCCCGACACGGCGGACACGCGCGGTGTCCGCGTCTACCTCAAGGAGTTCCTCTCCGACCCGCGCGTGATCGAAAACCAGGGCTTGTTGTGGAAGCTGGCGCTCAACGGCGTCATTCTGCGCACCCGTCCCCGCCGCAAGGCCCGTGATTACCTCAAGATCTGGAACACCGAAAAAAACGAGTCGCCGCTCAAGACAATTACGCGCGCACAAGCCGAAAAGCTCGCCGCCGATATCGCCGGCGATCGCGTCATCGTCGATTGGGCGATGCGCTATGGCAACCCCTCGATCGCCTCGCGAATTGACGCGCTGACGGCGCAAGGCTGCGATCGCCTGCTGGTCATGCCGCTCTATCCGCAATATTCGGCTGCGACATCGGCAACGGTGTGCGACGAGGTGTTTCGCGTGCTGGCCGGGATGCGGGCGCAACCGACACTGCGCGTGACACCGCCCTATTACGACGACCCCACCTATATCGAAGCGCTTGCGTCCTCGATCTCGGCGCATCTGAAAGCGCTTGCATTTCAGCCCGAGGTCATCGTGGCGTCATTTCACGGCATGCCGAAAAAATATGTCGAGAAGGGCGATCCCTATGAGCGGCAGTGCGTGGCGACAACGGATGCACTGCGCAAGCGCCTCGGCCTCGATCCATCGAAATTGCTGCTCACCTTTCAGTCGCGCTTCGGCTTCGATGAATGGCTTCAGCCCTATACCGACAAGACCATGGAAAAGCTGGCCAAGGACGGCGTGCGGCGCGTCGCGGTCGTCACGCCCGGCTTTGCGGCCGATTGCCTGGAAACGCTGGAGGAAATTGCGCAGGAAAATGCCGAGATTTTCCAGCATCATGGCGGCGAGCAATTTTCCTTCATCCCGTGCCTCAACGATAGCGACGCCGGCATGGACATGATCCGCCAGCTCGTCTTGCGCGAGCTTCAGGGTTGGGGCTAGGGGTCCAATTCCAATATTCGCATCCTTCTCAGCCGCCGCATTTTGCGAATATTAGAAATCAAAAGCACCACTGGTGTCCCGTTCTCCACGCCACTAGCCACTCGTCTTTCGTATTTCAGAACCTTACATATTGTATTGGCGACCAAGTAAAAGGGTTTTGCCGTCGCTTGCGAACGATTGGCGTTTGCGAGATGCGGTGTTTCGGGCTTTCTTGCGCCAGGAGACTTGTATGACCGGTTTCGACATCTTCGCCATTGCGCTCGTTCTGTTGGTGATTTTCACCTTGTTCGCCGGCGTCAAGACCGTAGGGCAAGGCTATAACTGGACCGTCGAACGCTTCGGCAAGTACACCCGAACGCTCTCGCCCGGATTGAACCTCATCGTTCCCTATTTCGACCGCGTCGGCCGCAAGATGAACATGATGGAGCAGGTCATCAACATTCCCGAACAGGAAGTGATCACCAAGGACAACGCCACGGTGACAGCCGACGGCGTCGCGTTCTTCCAGGTGTTCGATGCGGCAAAGGCGAGCTACGAGGTCGCCAATCTCGAGCAGGCCATCATCGTGCTGACCATGACCAACATCCGTTCGGTGATGGGCGCGATGGACCTCGACCAGGTGCTGTCGCATCGTGACGAGATCAACGAGCGGCTTTTGCGAGTCGTGGATGCCGCGGTCTCGCCCTGGGGCCTGAAAGTCAACCGGATCGAGATCAAGGATATCGTGCCGCCGGCCGATCTCGTCGAGGCGATGGGCCGGCAGATGAAGGCCGAGCGCGTCAAACGCGCCGACATTCTGCAGGCCGAAGGCCAGCGCCAGTCTGAAATCCTGCGCGCGGAAGGCGCCAAGCAGGGGCAGATCCTGCAGGCCGAAGGCCGCAAGGAGGCCGCATTCCGCGATGCCGAGGCGCGCGAGCGCTCGGCCGAGGCCGAAGCCAAGGCGACGCAGATGGTCTCGGAAGCGATTGCCAAAGGCGACGTCGCGGCGCTGAACTATTTTATCGCGGACAAATACATCAAGGCTTTTGGGCAACTGGCCAACTCGCCGAACCAGAAGATCATCATGCTGCCGATCGAGGCGATGAGCATTCTGGGTTCGCTTGCCGGTATCGGCGAGATCGCAAAGGCAACCTTCGGCGAGAGCGCACTATCGGCACAGGCCGCGGCCCGCCGCGCCTCGGTGCCGCCGGCGGGCAACCCGCCGCCGGTGCCGCCTGTGGGATAAAGAAGGACGCATGATGAGCGAGATGTTCGTTAATCTGGGCACCTGGAACTGGCTGATATTCGGCGTCATCCTGATGGCGCTGGAATTGATGGCGCCCGGCGTCTTCCTGTTCTGGCTTGGCCTGGCGGCGCTGCTGGTCGGGCTGGTGTCGTTCGCGTTCACGCCATCCTGGCAGGTCCAGATTCTGATGTTCGCGGTCTTTGCCGCGGCTGCCGTCCCGCTGTGGCGGCGGCTTTCGCGCAGCAACGCGACGGCAAGCAGTAACAGTCCGTTTCTCAACAAGCGCGCCGATGCGCTGGTCGGACGCGTATTCACGCTGGAGAAGCCCATCGTCGACGGCGCCGGCACGGTGCGGATCGACGATACGGTCTGGCGGGTCGCCGGCCCCGATGCGCCCGCCGGTAGCCGTATTCGGATCGTACAGGCGGATGGTGCGAGCCTGACGGTGGCGGCGGCCTAGCCGGCTACGCCACGCCGGCGCGCAGGAGATCGTGCATGTGCACGATGCCGACCGGCTTGTTGGCTTCGGTCACGATAAGCGCGGTGATTTTCGAGGCGTTCAGCAGTTCCAGCGCTTCGCTCGCCAGCAAGGTGCCGCGGATCGTCTTCGGATTTTTCGTCATGACGTCGTCGACCAAGGCCGTCATCAGGTCGGAGCCCATGTGACGGCGCAGGTCGCCATCGGTGACGATGCCGACCACAGCGCCCCGGACATCGACGATGCCGACGCAGCCAAAACCCTTCGACGTCATCTCGACAAGGGCTTCCGACATCCTGGTGCCGAGCGGCTTTAGCGGCACCGCCGCGCCGGTATGCATGATGTCGCTGATGTGTTTGAGCATGGCGCCGAGCTTGCCGCCGGGGTGCAGCACGCTGAAATCGACCGACGTGAAGCCGCGGCCTTCCAGCAGCGCGATCGCCAGCGCATCGCCGAGCGCGAGCATCATCAGGGACGAAGTGGTGGGTGCAAGATTGTGCGGGCAGGCCTCGCGCGCCTTCGGCAGCGTCAGGGCCACGTCGGCGGCCTGGCTCAGTGTCGAGTCGCGTTCTGCCGTCATGGCGATCAGCGGGATAGCGAAGCGCGTGGCATACGTGATCAGCGCCTTCATCTCCGGCTGCTCGCCGGACCATGACAGCGCCAGGACGACGTCGTCGGTGGTGATCATGCCGAGATCGCCGTGGCCTGCTTCGGCGGCGTGGACGAAGAATGCCGGCGTGCCGGTGGAGGCAAAGGTCGCGGCGATCTTGCGGCCGATATGGCCTGACTTGCCGAGGCCGGTGACGATCAGCCGCCCCTTGGCCCCGAGAATGAGATCGGCAGCGCGGGCGAACGGCTCGCCGAGATCGGATCGCAGCGCAGCCTCGATCGCGGCGATGCCGCCGCCTTCAGCCTCTAGCGTTCGCAAGGCCGATTGGACGGCGGCGTTCGCGGAATTGGTGCCGGTTGGATTGGCCATCAGCGGTTTCGAAGGACGCATACGAGGTTCCGAATGGGCGGTCTTGAAGCGGATGAACTTCCTACCACGCCGCGCCCTCGATAGGCGACGCAAGCGGCCGTTCTCAACGCCTCATTAACCATAATTGTTTTTACTCCGTTAACGACGTTTTCTGCGCCGGCCCGTTGCCGTTTAAGCAAGCGTCTGAATTTGTTGGGGTATTTACCATCGTGATGCCGAGGCCATCGACCGGCCACAGCAAGCGCGTGACGCTGTTGCGCGCGGCGTTCCCGTGCCTTGCGATGATGGTGGTGGCCTCGCCCGTCAAGGCCCAAACCCTGACGCCCGATCTCATGCGCCCGGTTCGCGACGGCTTTCTCACGCCGCAGGATTCGTTTCTGCGCAAGACCAGCGACAGGAACGGCGACAACAGCGCCGACCAGACGGCCGATCCCACCGATGCACAGCGCAAGAACAAGACGCCGCCGGCGCCGTCGCGGATCGGCGCCATTCCGACCTATGGCCTGCCGGCGGCGAGCGGCGCCTCGGAGGCCGGATTCGACTCCCTTAACCGCAGGCGCAAGCCGCCGAAGTTTTATCCCGGCCAGACCAAGCCCAAAGCTTCCCCGGGACCGGGCACGCCCGCACCGTCGCAGGCCAAAGGCCCGACCAATCCGAATGCGCGTGCTCGTATTACGCCGCCGCCTTCTCTCTCTGCGAATCGTGCGCCGATGTCGGCTGCGATGGCGGGTACGGCCGTCGGCCAGCCCGCCCGCAAGCCGTTGCCGGTCGATATCGATCCATTCGGAGCGGTGGGCGATTACGCCGGCAGCTTCCTGATCAAGTCCGCGGTCGAATTGCGCGGCGGTTATGAGACCAATCCCGGCCGCTTGATCGAGCCGCATGGCGCGCCATTCTGGGTGGTCGCGCCGGAATTTCTGGCGGTCTCCGATTGGGAGCGGCATGCGCTGGTCGCCGATCTGCGCGGTTCCTTCACCGGCTATGGCAACAGCATGCCGCAGCTTGTCGATGGCGCGATTTCGTCGTCGCCGACCGACGTCAGCCGGCCGGATTTCACCGGCCATGTCGACGGCCGTCTCGACGTGACTGATTTCACCCACATCACCTCGGAAGTGCGGCTGCGCGTCGGCACCGACAATCCGGGCAGCCCCAACGTTGCCGCAGGCCTCGCCAAATATCCGGTGTTTGCAACGTTCGGCAGCACGGTCGGGATCGACCAGCAATTCAACCGGCTGGATGTGGCGGCGGGCGCAACGTTCGATCGCACCGTGTACCAGAACTCCGTGCTTACCGACGGCTCGACCGCCAGCAACGCGGATCGCGCTTTCGACCAGTATGGCGGCGTCGGCCGCGTCAGTTACGATTTGATGCCGGGCTTAAAACCGTTTGTCGAAGCCGAGGGCGACAGCCGCGTCCACGATCAGTACCTCGACAATTCCGGCTATGCGCGCGATTCTACCGGCGGCTATGCCAAGGCCGGTACCTCGTTCGAATTCTCGCGCCTTCTCACCGGTGAACTTGCGGTCGGCTGGGCGGAACGCAACTATGCCGACCCCCGTCTCAGCCGGCTCGACGGGTTGCTGACGTCATCCTCACTGACCTGGACCGCGACGCCGCTGACCACGGCGAAGTTCTTTTCCACGACCTCGATCGACGAGACCATCGTGCCCGGCGTCTCCGGCGTGCTGAGCCATACCTATACGTTCGAGGTCGATCATGATTTCCGCCGCTGGCTGACGGCGATCGGCAAGTTCACTTACGGCACCTACGACTATCAGGGCGACGGCCGCTTCGATAAAACCTACTCCTACGAGGGCGACGTCATCTACAAGATGACCCGCAACCTCTGGATCAAAGGCACGCTGCGACGGGATATCCTCAACTCCAACGTCCCGCTGGCGAGTTCGGCTTCGACGGTCGTGATGTTAGGCGTGCGGGTACAGAATTGATTTTTCTGTAGTTTTCGACCGGACGACCCGAGCGCCTCAATTTTTTTCTTACCCGTTCGAACGCGGTTTGCGGACCAAGCGACCACTGTCCAGACAAGCGCTGGAGAGTGAAATGAAACATATTTTGCCGATCGTCACGATCGTCCTTCTGGCCACCGCTATGCATGCCCACGCGAAGGCACGCCACCACGCCGCCCGCCATCATGCCGCTTCCAGCCATAAGGTCATCGACCGCGATGCGTCCGCCCCCAAATATCGTCTGGTAGACCGGAACAAGCGGCACGCGCATCAGTCACTCTGATTTTAGAAACCCGGAGATTCCGGGTTCGGGCAGCGCCTTCTGCGTCTACGACGCGCTATGGCGAGCTACCCCGGCAGGCTGGTCGAACCCATCAGGAAGTTGTCCACGGACCGGGCGCACATCCGCCCCTCGCGGATCGCCCAGACGACCAGCGATTGCCCGCGGCGCATGTCGCCGGCGGAGAATACCTTGGCCAGTGACGTCTGATAGTCGGCCGTATTGGCGCGCACATTGCCGCGCGGGTCGAGTTCGACGGCGAG
The DNA here is from genome assembly GCA_963824305.1 of uncultured Alphaproteobacteria bacterium. Lineage (GTDB taxonomy): Bacteria > Pseudomonadota > Alphaproteobacteria > Rhizobiales > Xanthobacteraceae > Bradyrhizobium. The sequence goes on along the minus strand of CAWGOW010000004.1, from coordinate 1,866,377 downwards.
CGACTTCAACAGCCCCTCGTGAACCGGATGCACGAACCCCATCGCAAGCAGCACGAGTTCGGCGTCGAGTTCGAATTCGCTGCCGGCAACCGGCTTGAACTTGTCGTCGACCTGCACGCAATGCAGTTTCGCGACCTTGCCGTCGGCGCCGGTGAACTTCTGCGTCAAGACGGCATATTCACGTTTGGCGCCTTCGGCCTGGCTCGATGATGTCCGCATCTTCAGCGGCCAGTTCGGCCAGGTCAGGGCCTTGTTTTCGTGCTCGGGCGGTGCGGGCATGATTTCGAGTTGCGTCACCGAGCGCGCGCCTTGGCGGAACGACGTGCCGATGCAGTCAGATCCAGTATCGCCGCCGCCGATCACGACGACATGCTTGCCCCCAGCGAGAATCTCGCGCACGCCGCCAAGCGGCTCGTTGCCGACGCGGCGGTTCTGCTGCGGCAGGAAATCCATCGCAAAGTGAATGCCGTCAAACTCGCGGCCGGGAATCAGCAGGTCGCGCGGGGATTCAGCGCCGCCGGTCAGCGCCACCGCATCATATTCTTCGACCAGCTTGAGCGGATCGGCGCCGCCACGGCCGATGTGGCTGCCGTAATGGAAGGTGACGCCCTCGGCCTCCATCTGCGTCACGCGGCGGTCGATGACGCCCTTCTCCATCTTGAAGTCGGGAATGCCGTAACGCAGAAGGCCGCCGGCCTTGGCGAATTTCTCGAATACATGGACGTCGTGCCCGGCGCGCGCGAGCTGCTGCGCGCAAGCGAGCCCCGCAGGTCCGGCGCCGACGACCGCGACCTTCTTGCCGGTCTTCACCGTCGCTACTTCCGGCTTGACCCAGCCATTTTCCCAAGCGCGATCGACGATCGCGCATTCGATGGTTTTGATCGTGACCGGATTGTCGTCGATGTTGAGCGTGCAGGAGGCTTCGCATGGCGCGGGGCAGATGCGGCCGGTAAATTCCGGAAAATTATTGGTCGAGTGCAGGTTGCGCGCGGCTTCCTGCCAGTTGTTCTGATAGACGAGGTCGTTGAAGTCGGGGATCTGGTTGTTGACCGGGCAGCCCGGGGTCCCGGGCGCGACCGATCCGGTGCCGTGGCAATAGGGAATGCCGCAATTCATGCAGCGCGCGGCCTGGTCGCGCGTTTCCTTTTCCGTCAAGGGAATGACGAATTCCTGAAAATTCTTCAGCCGCTCGGCCACGGGCGCGTATTTGCGGTCGTGCCGTTCGAATTCGAGAAAACCGGTAACCTTGCCCATTTAACCCAGAAGCCCCTGCGTCCCGTTTGTTCAAACCCTCATCCTGAGGAGCGACGCGCGTCGCGTCTCGAAGGATGAAGGCCGCTATCCCCGGCCTCTTGGCTCGAGACGGCGCCCTGCGCCTCCTCACCAGGAGGATGTTCATCTTACGCCCCAATCGCGATCTTCGGCTCGGCGTCGGCGTTCGCCTTCATTTCCTTCAGCGCACGGCGGTACTCCACCGGCATCACCTTGCGGAATTTCGGCAGCCACGTCTTCCAATCGCCGAGGATGTCAGCCGCGCGCCTGGAACCCGTGAGCTTGGCGTGGCGTGTGATCAGGACGTGCAGCCGCTCGACGTCGGAGTCCAGAAGATTCTGGAACACGTCCACCCGGCCGTGCGCTTCGAGGTCGCCCGACTGATGGTAGACGTCCTCGTTGATCATTTCTTCCGAGAGCACCGGCTCGAGCTCGACCATCGCCATGTTGCAAAGCTTTTCGAAGTCGCCGGCTTCGTCCAGCACATAGGCGATGCCGCCCGACATGCCGGCCGCGAAGTTGCGCCCGGTCTTGCCGAGCACCACGACGATGCCGCCGGTCATGTATTCGCAGCAGTGATCTCCCGCGCCTTCCACGACGGCGACGGCGCCGGAATTACGCACGGCGAAGCGTTCGCCGGCGATGCCGCGGAAATAGCATTCGCCGTCGGTTGCGCCATACATCACGGTGTTGCCGACGATGATGGACTCCTCCGGCACGATCCCGGAATCGCGCGGCGGCTTGACGATGATGCGGCCGCCCGAGAGGCCTTTGCCGACATAGTCGTTGGCGACGCCTTCGAGGTCGAAGGTGACGCCGTTCGCCAGCCACGCGCCGAACGCCTGACCGGCGGTGCCCTTCAAGTTCACGGTGATGGTGTCGAGCGGCAGACCGGCATGGCCATAAATCTTGGCCACGGTGCCCGACAGCATCGCGCCCGCCGAACGGTCGGTGTTGTTGATCTCGGTCTCGATCTTGACCGGCGCGCCGCGGTCGAGGGCCGCTTGCGCCTTTTCGATCAGCTTGCGGTCGAGCACGGCTTCCAGATGATGGTTCTGCGCCTCCGCGTGATAGATCTTCTGGCCCTTTTCCTCCTTCTGCCGCACGAACAGCTTGGAGAAGTCGAGGCCTTTGGCCTTCCAGTGCGCAACCAGCTTGGTCTGGTCGAGCATCTGGGTCTGTCCGACCATCTCGTTGAAGCTGCGGTAGCCGAGGCTTGCCATGATCTCGCGGACTTCTTCGGCGACGAAGAAGAAATAATTGATCACGTGCTCGGGCTGGCCGGTGAAGCGCTTGCGCAGCACCGGGTCCTGCGTCGCGACGCCGACCGGGCAGGTATTGAGATGGCACTTGCGCATCATGATGCACCCCGCCGCAATCAACGGCGCGGTGGCAAAGCCGAATTCATCTGCGCCAAGCAGCGCGCCGATCACGACGTCGCGTCCGGTGCGGAAGCCGCCATCGACCTGCACGACGATACGGCTACGCAGCCGCTCGCGCACCAGCGTCTGGTGGGTTTCGGCAAGGCCGATTTCCCAAGGGGAGCCGGCGTGCTTGATCGAGGTCAGCGGCGAAGCGCCGGTGCCGCCTTCGAAGCCCGCGATGGTGACATGGTCGGCGCGCGCTTTCGCGACACCTGCGGCCACCGTGCCGACGCCGATTTCGGAGACCAGCTTCACCGAGACCTGGCCGTCCGGATTGACGTTCTTCAGGTCATAGATGAGCTGCGCCAGGTCTTCGATCGAATAGATGTCATGGTGCGGCGGAGGCGAGATCAGGCCGACGCCGGGCGTCGAATGCCGGACCTTGGCGATCGTCGCGTCGACCTTGTGGCCGGGCAACTGTCCGCCTTCGCCGGGCTTCGCGCCTTGCGCCATCTTGATCTGCATCATGTCGGAATTGACGAGATATTCCGTCGTGACGCCGAAGCGGCCCGAGGCGACCTGCTTGATTGCCGAGCGCATGGAATCGCCATTCGGCATCGGCTTGAAGCGGTCGGATTCCTCGCCGCCTTCGCCGGTGTTGGATTTGCCGCCGATCCGGTTCATCGCGATCGCCAGCGTCGTGTGCGCCTCGCGCGAGATCGAACCGAACGACATTGCGCCGGTTGCAAAACGCTTAACGATGTCCTTGGCCGGCTCAACCTGATCGAGCGGTACAGGCTTGCGCTTCTCGTCCTCGGCGGACTTGACCTTGAACAGGCCGCGTAGCGTCAGAAGCCGCTCGGACTGCTCGTTGAGGATCTTTGCAAACGCGCGGTAGCGCTCCAGCGAATTGCCGCGCGCCGCGTGTTGCAGGATCGAGACGGATTCGGCCGTCCAGGCATGGTCCTCGCCGCGGGTGCGATAGGCATATTCGCCACCGACATCGAGTGCGGTCTTGTAGACCAGCGCATCGCCGAACGCATCCGCGTGCCGGCGCGCGGTTTCTTCCGCGATCTCGGCCAGGCCGACGCCCTCGATGCGGGTGTGGGTGCCGGCGAAATATTTCGCGATGAAATCGGCCTTCAGCCCGACGGCGTCAAAGATCTGCGCGCCGCAATAGGATTGATAGGTCGAGATGCCCATTTTGGACATCACCTTCAGCAGGCCCTTGCCGATCGACTTGATGTAGCGCTTGACGATTTCGTAGTCGTCGAGCGCGCCGGGCAGGCGGTCCTTCATCGCGATGATGGTCTCGAACGCCAGATACGGATTGATCGCTTCCGCGCCGTAACCGGCCAGACATGCAAAGTGATGCACCTCGCGCGGCTCGCCGGATTCGACCACGAGCCCCACGGAGGTGCGCAAACCGGTGCGGATCAAATGGTGATGCACGGCGGCGCAGGCCAGCAGCGATGGAATCGGAATCCGGTCCGTGCCCGCCATGCGGTCGGAGAGGATCACGATGTTGATGCCCTCGCGGACGGCGGCTTCGGCGCGCGCGGTGAGTTCGTCGAGTACCTGCTCGAGGCCGGATGCGCCGAGGCCGGCATGGAAAGTGGTGTCGAGCGTGCGCGATTTGAAATGCGTGTCCGCAATCTCCGAGATCGAGCGGATCTTTTCGAGATCGGTATCGGTGAGGATCGGCTGGCGCACTTCAAGGCGCTTGCTCGCAGCTACGCCCTCCAGATCGAACAGGTTCGGCCGCGGCCCGATGATCGAGACGAGGCTCATCACGAGTTCTTCGCGGATCGGGTCGATCGGCGGGTTGGTGACCTGGGCGAAGTTCTGCTTGAAGTAGGTGAACAGCGGCTTGGGCTTGTCCGACAGCGCCGAGATCGGCGTGTCGTTGCCCATCGAGCCCTGCGCCTCTTCGCCGGTGGAGGCCATCGGCGTCATCAGGATTGTGATGTCTTCCTGGCTGTAGCCGAACGCCTGCTGCCGATCGAGCAGCGGCAGGTTCGAGCGCATGCCTTTGGTGGGCGCTTCCGGCAATTCTTCGAGCACGATCTGCGAACCGTCGAGCCACTCCTGATAGGGATGGCTCCTGGCCAGCTCGGCTTTGATCTCGTCATCAGGGATCAGCCGGCCTTGTTCGAGGTCGACGAGCAGCATCTTGCCCGGTTGCAGCCGCCACTTGGTGACGATCTCGTTCTCCGGGATCTTGAGTACGCCCATCTCGGAGGCCATCACGATGCGATCGTCCGAGGTCACGAGATAGCGCGCCGGCCGCAAGCCGTTGCGGTCGAGCGTCGCGCCGATCTGGCGGCCGTCGGTGAAGGCAATCGCGGCGGGGCCGTCCCACGGCTCCATCATCGCGGCGTGATATTCGTAGAAGGCGCGACGCTTCTCATCCATCAAGGGATTGCCGGCCCAAGCCTCCGGAATCATCATCATCACCGCGTGCGGCAGCGAGTAGCCGCCCTGCACCAGGAATTCGAGCGCGTTGTCGAAGCAGGCGGTGTCGGACTGGCCTTCATAGGAGATCGGCCACAGCCGGCTGATGTCCTTGCCGTACAGTTCCGAATGCACGGAAGCCTGCCGCGCCGCCATCCAGTTGGTGTTGCCGCGCAGCGTGTTGATCTCGCCGTTATGGGCGACCATGCGATAGGGATGTGCCAGCGACCAGGTCGGAAAGGTGTTGGTCGAGAAGCGCTGATGCACCAGCGCGAGTGCGCTTTCGAAATCCGGTTCGTGCAGGTCGGGATAGTAGCTGCCGAGCTGGTCGGCGAGGAACATGCCCTTGTAGATCACGGTCCGGCACGACAACGAGCATGGGTAATAGCCCGCCATGCCGCGGTCGCGGCGCTGATAGATCGCCTGCGAAATCGACTTGCGAAGAATGTAGAGACGGCGTTCGAACTCGACCTCGTCCTTGATCTGCGTGCCGCGGCCGATGAACACCTGCATGTTGGAAGGCTCGGTCGGCTTCACGGTCTCGCCCAACGAGGCGTTGTCGGTCGGCACGTCGCGCCAGCCGAGCAGCGTCAATTGCTCGGCCTTGATCTGGTCGGCGATGATGCTCTGGATCACCTTCCGCCAGGCATTTTCCTTCGGCATGAACAGTGCGCCGACCGCATAGCGGCCGGGCTCGGGCAGCGTGAAGCCGAGTTCCTTCGCTTTGCGCGCAAAGAAAGTGTGCGGGATCTGCACCAGAATGCCGGCGCCGTCGCCCGCGCGCGGGTCGGCACCGACCGCGCCGCGGTGTTCGAGGTTGCACAGGATCTGGAGTGCGTCGGAGACGATCTGATGCGACTTCTTGCCCTTGATGTTGGCGATAAAGCCGACACCGCAGGAATCCTTTTCCAGCGCCGGATCGTACATGCCTTCGGCCGGCGGGCGGAAAGTGTGTTTTTCGATCGCATGCGAAAGATCGGCCGGTTTCGACGCCGCGACCGACAGCCCAGGGGCCACGATGTTTTCGCGTTCGAATTCCGACCGGCTCATACTTTGCGTCCTCTCAATCAATAAGGCCTCAGGGCCTCACCGTCGGCGGCGCACCTTGGGCGCTGTGGCACCCACCGGGCCACTGGTCGTCCTCCGCGAGCCGCTATTTCTTAAATTTAGTCTGGCCGCTGCAAACCCCGTGCCGGGTGTGCGGCCCAAAATTGAGACAGTGTTGCTGTCCTAACTTCGACCATGCCAAATTTTTCTCTATCACACAAGCACGTGAAAGTCGCTCGCAAGCTGCTCTGCGCAGCACGCCGGTCACAATGACTTGGTCGCCCCGGATTTGCGGCAAGCTCGCCGCGATCCCGCCCAAGGACCGCCGAAATCGGCCACGAAGTTGCGTTCTGGGATTGCGGGCAAGCAAGCTCTCCAACCGAGAGCGTCACAGGAGCTTCAGGATGAAGGCGTTCAGAGGGTTGGCCATCACGGCCGGGCTGGTTTTCGCGAGCGCTGCGGCGAATGCGCAAAGCGCGGCGCCTCAGCAGGCTGGTCCTGCCCGCTATCAGGCGGCATCCGATATCGAAGGGCCCTATGCCGATGCGCCGCCACTTCCTCGCGCACCGGCCTACGGGCCGCCGGCGGCCTATGGTCCGCCGCCAGCCTATCGCGCTGGCCCCGCGGAATACGGCCCAGCCTACGGTGCGCCGTTGCTGCCTCCGACGGAGGTCTATGCGGTGCTCCGCGAGAACGGGTTTTCTCCGCTCGGCGTACCGCGGCTGCGCGGTCTTTTCTATTCGGTCGCTGCGATCGATCGCCGGGGCGGCGACGGCCGGCTTGTGATCGATGCGCGTGACGGGCGGATCGTGCGCTTCGTGCCGGCCGAGCACTTGGGCGGCTATGGCGGCGGCTATGGAGATGGCTATTACGGTGGCGCTCCCCGGCCTTCGTACGGATACGGCCCGATAGAGCCCATGACCCGCCTTGACGGGACCCGTCTCGACGGCACGCCGCGGCCGCCCGCGGCCGTGCCCAAGATCGCAAGCCGCATGCCGCAAGAGGTCCCGATGCCGAAGCCGGCGCCGGCCAAATTGACCGACCGGCTCACGGACGTAAAACCGTTGGCCGACAAACTGACACCGGCCGCGCCAGCGCCGATACAGCAGTCGGCCGCGGTCCAGGCCAAGCCTGTGGACACGCCGCCGGCCGCAGCCGCACCCGTGGCGGCGGAAGCCAAGCCTGCGCCGGTCATTCAATCGACCCAGCCGATGCCGAAGGTGCAGGGGCTGGAATAGTTTTTCTCACTCGCCCCGGTTGCGGGACCTCGGGTTCGCGAGGACGACAACCGCTGAAAAGAAAAGCTAAACAACAAAACGCCCCGGTCTTCCGGGGCGTTTTTCATATTCAGATAATATCTGCTGAACGGGCCTTACGTTAGGCCGCGGCTTTCTCAGCCGAGTTCTCGATCACAGGCGCGCTGGGCGTGCTGGTGCCGATTGGAATGTTACGCGGCTTCTTGGCCTCAGGGATCTCACGGACGAGATCGACATGGAGCAGGCCGTTCTCGAGCGAAGCGTTCTTCACGGCCACAAAGTCAGCGAGCTGGAACAGCCGCTCGAAAGCGCGTGCCGCGATGCCGCGGTAAAGCACCTCGGAGTTCTCTTTGCTGTTCTCGTTGGCGACTTTCTCGCCCTTGATCGTCAGGGTGTTTTCCTTGGCGACGATCGAAAGCTCGCTTTGTGCGAAGCCGGAAACCGCCACGCTAATGCGATAGGCGTTTTCGCCAGTGCGCTCGATGTTGTAGGGGGGATAGCCTGGGCTGCCGTCGGCGGTGGCCTGATCGAGCAGCGAGAAGAATTGGTCGAAGCCGACGGTGGAACGATAAAACGGGGCAAGATCAAAGGTACGCATGAGAGTAGTCCTCCATTGAGCGACTGTTAGAGATGAACCCGCCCGCCATCGGGCCGGGCTTGTCGATGTGCATCCGCCAGCGCTTCCGGTTCTCGGAAATACTGGCCGTGGCCTGCACCAAGATGATATGGGAGGGGTCCGAACGCGTTCAAGTCCGCCTGCAGCGCTGCTTTTTTAACGCGCCCGCCCCTTGATTTTCAGGCTTTTTTGCCTACCCGTTGGCCTCCATGACGCTTGTCTCGATTCCCGCCAATCCCGTGCCCGAGGATGTCGTCTCCGGCACGATAAAGACGACTGACGGCGCGGAATTGCGTTTCGCGCGCTGGGCGCCGCCGGCCAACCGCAAGGGGACGGTCTGCGTCTTCACCGGCCGCAGCGAGCACATCGAAAAATATTTCGAAACCGTGCGCGACTTGCGCGACCGCGGCTTCGCGGTGGCGATGATCGACTGGCGCGGGCAGGGGCATTCGTCGCGACGGCTGCGCGATCCGCGCAAGGGCTATGTGCGCGACTTCTCCGACTACGAAATCGACGTCGAGACCTTCGTGCAGCAGGTGGTGATGCCGGATTGCCCGCCGCCATTCTTTGCACTCGCCCATTCGATGGGCGGCACGGTGATGCTACGGATCGCGCATTCGGGAAAGCGCTGGTTCGACCGCATGGTGTTGTCGGCGCCGATGATCGACCTTCCGGGCCACCTGACGTCGTTGCCGGCGCGGGCGCTCTTGCGTACCCTCCGGTTCGCAGGCCTTGGCGGCCGCTATGTCCCGGGCGGCAGCGATACGCTGACCGGCACTCAGCCATTCGTGAACAATCCGCTCACCAGCGATCCCGTCCGTTACGCTCGCAATGCCGCGATCCTGGCCGAAGACCCGACGCTCGGCCTCGGCTCGCCGACGGTCGCCTGGGCCGATACCGCCTTCCGCGCCATGAACGGCTTTCGCGCCATGAGGTATCCGTCCGAAATCCGCCAGCCGGTTTTGATGTTGGCTGCCAGCAACGACATGGTCGTTTCGACGTCTGCGATCGAGGAATTCGCTTATCATTTGCCGGCCGGATCGCATCTCGTCATCGCCGGCGCCAAGCATGAAATCCTGCAAGAGCAGGAACGCTACCGCGCGCAGTTCTGGGCGGCGTTCGACGCCTTTGTGCCCGGCACCCGCTGTTCGGGTGAGAGGCGCTAGTGCTTCAGGCGATATAGATCTCGTAAGTCGAAGCTACCGCCAGATAGATCCCGAGCAGGATCATTGAAATCAGAAACCATCGGCGAAAGGCCTCCGGCTCGAGCCGTGTACGCACGCTTTGGCCGATCGCCATGCCGGTGAACGAACAGGCGAGGGCGATGACGCCCGGCAGGGCGGTCGATTGATCGAGCAGGCCCGCGGCGGACAAGTTAAAGGCCTGCGCGAGCGTGGCGACCGTGAAGAACACACCCAGCGCCTGGATGAGTTCGTCCTTTTTCATGCCGAGCGCCTGGAAGAACGGCATCGATGGAATCACCTGTACGCCGGTGGCACCCGAAATGAGCCCGGTCGTGAGGCCGATAACGCCCCCGATCGATTTCTCGTGCTGCGCAGGAACCGTGATTGCAAATTTCCGCAGGCCGATGATCGCGTAGACGACGAGCAGGATGCCGATCAGGACGGTTCCATGTCGCGCATAGGGGCCGGTCATCATGTTACGATTGAGCCAGATGCCGGCCGCCAGCCCCAGCAGCAGTGGCCAGAGCCGCCTGACGATGCCGAGAAAGTACGGGCCGGCAAAGGTCTGCCAGATATTGGTCAGGATTCCCGGCACGATGACGATAGCGAGCGCGTGGGCCGGCGCCATCGCGACCGCCAGCAATCCCATCGACACCGTCGGCAGGCCAAGCCCGATCACGCCCTTGACGAGACCCGCCAGGAAGAACACCGCGGCAATGAAAGTCAGAAGCAGAATGCTCATGCCGCGAGATTGACCGATCGGCAGGGAAGGCACAATCTGTGACTTATTGAATAAGCCTTCGTCTTTCGCGAAGGCAGAAAGGGTCCTCACCCTAAGGAGCGGTCAAAAAGCCTCGTCTCGAAGCGTGCGACGCTGGCCTCGTGGTCTCCTGACGATGCGAAAGCATCGTCCAGCGACTGATAGTATTATTTCGTGCCGTTCGCTAACGGCCTCGCTTGCTTGGCCTGCTCTGACAAGCGCGCCTCCCTTATCATGGCGATCTGAGAGAATGCCCATGCGGTTTGATCTGGTCGATCTTCAGCTTTTTGTCGCCGTCGCGGACACCGGCAGCATCACCCATGGTGCGGCCCGCGCAAGCCTCGCTCTCGCATCGGCAAGCGCCCGGATCAAGGGGCTTGAAGCCGATCTCGGCGTGGCGCTGGTCCGGCGCCGCCGTCGCGGCGTTGAACTCACGGCCGCCGGTGAAAGCCTGCGCGATCACGCCAGGACGATCATGCATCAGGTCACGATGATGCAGGGCGACATCGCAGCCTTCTCAAGCGGTGTCAGGGCGAGCGTTCATCTGCTAGCCAACACCTCCGGCCTGTCGGAGCACCTCCCGAAGGCTTTGGGCATCTTCTTGCGCGAGTATCCAGATATCAGTCTTGACGTCGAGGAGCGCGAGAGCGCCGATATCGTCGGCGCCATTGCCGGCGGTGCGGCCGATCTCGGCTTTGCCGCCGAACATGCGGTCCCTGCGCATTTCGAGCGATTTTCGTTTAGCGAAGATCGGTTGATGCTGGTGGCGCCGAGGCGCAGCGATTTCTCAAACCGCCGCCAGATCGATTTTATCGAGGTGGGAAATCGCGATTTCGTCGGGCTGACGAATGCGACCGCACTCGCCGTTCACATCGGCAGGCACGCCGCGAGGCTCGGGGTACGGTTACATGTTCGCGCGCGGTTGCGGGATTTCGACGCGATCTGCCGCATGGTCGCTGCGGGCGTCGGTGTCGCGGTGGTGCCGGAAGCGGCCGCCAGACGTTGCGCGCAATCGATGCCGATTACGCCGCTCGCGATCCGCGACGCCTGGGCCAACCGCCGCCTTGTGATCTGCGCCCGAAGCTTCAAGTCCTTGCCGAAGCCGGCCAAACTGCTCGTCGATCACCTGCGCAAGGCAGCGCAGTGACGAAGATAATTCGTCGGGCGTCATGGCGGTAAAATTCACTTCTCGGTGGTGACGCCGGCGTCCTTGATCACTTTCGCCCAGCGCGCGATCTCGCTTTCCAGAAAAGCATGAAAGTGCTCCGGGCTGTCGCCGACCACCGTAGCGCCTTGAATGGCGAGCTTTTCCTTTACGGTCGGATCGTGCAAGGCTTCGGTCGTGATCCGGTTCAACGCTGCGACGATCGGGGCCGGCGTGCCGGCGGGCGCGACCATACCGTGCCAGTTTTCGGCCAACAGATCGGGCATGCCGACTTCGGCGGTGGTCGGCACCTCAGGCAAGGTTGACGCACGTTCCGGTGCGCCGAGCGCGATCGCGCGCAGGCCGCCGGACTTGATCTGCGGCAGCAGCACAGGCTGATCGAGAAACGCCATCTGCACCTGTTGCCCCAGTAGATCGTTCACCGCAGGCGCCGCACCACGATAGGGCACGTGCACCATGTCGATCTTGGCAATGAGCTTGAGCAATTCGCCGGCGAGATGCGGCATACTGCCTGGACCTGTCGAAGCAAAGTTGAGTTTGCCCGGCTTGGCCTTTGCGAGCGCGACCAACTCCGCCATGTTCTTCGCCGGCACGTCGGTTGCGACCACCAGCATCTCCGGCACCTTCGCCACCAGCGTAATGGTTTGCAGGTCCTTTAACGGATCGTAGGAAACGCGTTCCATCGTTGGACTGATGGCAAGCGCGCCGGCGCTCGAAAGTGCGATCGTGTAACCGTCCGGCGTGGCCTTTGCGAGCACCTCGGTGCCGAGCACGCCACCTTGGCCGCCGCGGTTATCGATGATGACGGGCTGCTTGATAATTTCCGACATGCGCTGGCCAACGATGCGCGCGATGATGTCGCTGGGGCCGCCGGCCGGAAAGGGCACGATCAGCCGGATTTGGCGCGCCGGAAAATCCTCCGCGCTGGCCGACGAAGCTGGAAGTAGCAGGCAAAAACCGGCAAGAAGCGCGCAGAGAATTTTCATTGAGATCATGCCTTAGCCGTTGAGCAGCTTGAGCGCCGCTTCATGCACACGGGGATCGCCGGCCGCGACGATGCGGCCGCCGCCTTGCGCGGGCTTGCCTTCCCAGGTCGTCACCACACCGCCGGCGCCGGTGATGATCGGGATCAACGCTGCAATGTCGTAAGGTTTCAGCCCGGTCTCGATGACGAGGTCGAGATGGCCGCCGGCGAGCATGCAGTAGGAATAGCAGTCGCCGCCATAGCGCGTCAGCCGCACGACATTTGCGAAACGGTCAAAGGTGGCGCGGTCGGCCTCGTTCATCAGCAGCGGGCTCGTCGTAAACAGTGTCGCGTCCTTTAGCGAGGCACAGCGGCGCACGGCCAGACGACGCTGGCCGGCCGATCCGGAATAGTTCGCCGAGCCGTTGTCGCCATAGAAGCGTTCGCCGATATAGGGCTGATGCATCATGCCGAACACCGGCATTTTCTTGTGCATCAGCGCAATCAGCGTACCCCAGGTGGGAAAGCCAGAAATAAAGGACTTGGTGCCGTCGATCGGGTCCAGCACCCAGACATATTCGGCGTCTTCGCGCTCGTTGCCGAACTCTTCGCCGACAATGCCATGCTGCGGGAAGTTGGCCTGGATCAGTCGCCGCATCACCGCTTCGGCCGCCCGGTCGGCCTCCGTCACCGGATCGAAATCCTTCGCGCCTTTGTTGTCGATGCCGAGCGAGGTCCTGAAGAACGGCAGAATGGTTTCGCCGGAGGTGGTCGCCAGGCGGCCGATGAACGCAGTGAAATCGATGACCGTCACGGTTGCTCCCGGGCTGGCGCAGCTAGTGGTCCTACAACTCTAACATTCGCAAGAGAACGCGCTGAAAAAGGAATGCGAATGTTGGAATTGGACCACTCCCGTGAACTTCGCATCGTCGGCCACAGTAGGACCAAGCTTGATTTCGCTCAGCGATTCGGCTTCCCCATAGGAGTAAATTTCCCATGAGCGCGCGTCATCACGAATTCGAGAGAAAATTTTCGGCCATGAACAAGGCAGCGTCAAGCACGTCAATTTCATATTTAAGTGATTGATATTAAACATGAAAATATCAAGTCATCCGATCGGATTATAGCCTGCGCGCGGGCAGATATTCACCGGAAATGTTTCGAAAGGTCTTGCACTTTGTGCAGCGCGGCCGCATATTGTTGCGGTGCGGTAGCGCCTCGCGCTATCGCTGCCCTCCTTGGGCGTTTCCTCCCTAGACTTGGGCCGCTTGTTCATTCAGGCGGCCCTTTTTTCTTGGAATTGCCAGCTGGCGGGCGTCACCACGCTCGCGATCATTCCGCGGCGGCCGGGAACGGCTCGAGTTCGTCGAGCGGAAGGCTTGCAAGCACATCGGCCAGCACGCTGAAATCGCGCGCGACCTGCGCAAACCGCTCGCCGCGTGCCCGGCGACGCTCATCCATATAGACGGCCCGATTGAGTTCGAGCTGGACCGTATGAAGCCCGGACGCCGGGTTGCCGTAGTGCTCCGTGATGAAGCCGCCCGCATAGGGCTTGTTGCGTCCGACCGAATAGCCAAGCCGGCTCACGGTTTCCTCGACCGTGTCGGCGAGGATTGGAGCGCAACTGGTGCCATAGCGGTCGCCGATCACGACGTCCGGTCGCCGCGGCTCTTCGCGCGAGACGCCGACCGAGGGCATCGAGTGGCAGTCGACGACGATCACGGTGCCGAAAGCGCGGTGAGCCTTGTTGATAAGGCGCCGCAGCGCGCGGTGGTAGGGCTTGTAGAGCTGTTCGATCCTGGCAAGCGCGTCATCGACCGCGATGCGCTCGCTATAGATTTCCTGACCGTCGCCGACGACGCGCGGGATGGTGCCAAGCCCACCCGCAACGCGCATCGAGCGTGTATTGGCAAAGCTCGGCAGCCGTCCTGAAAACATCCGTGGATCGAGCTCGTAAGGCTCGCGGTTGACGTCGACATAGGAGCGGGGAAAGTTGACGCTCACGGTCGGAAAACCGAGGCGGCTCAGATCTGCGATCAACTCGTCCATGAACGAGTCTTCCGAGCGGCGTAACCCGGCGAGATCGATCCGCGAAGCTTTAAGGAATTCGTCGGGATAGACCGAGCCGGAATGCGGCGAATTAAAGATGATAGGCGCCCGCCATATCGTCGGTTCGACGATCTCGAACGGCGGCGGCGGTTCTTCGTCAAGTTGGGTCATCGTCCGGCGCCGTTCCTCGAATCCGCCCCTCTGAAGGATTATCAGCCAGAAGATGCGGCTTTTAGGGCCGCATTCTCGGTAATCACGGCGGCTCTGCCAAGCGAAATTACTCTAAATCCGCCAATGGTCCGATTCCAACATTCGCATCCCGTTCCGGCAGGCAATTTGCGAATGTTGGAATCAAAGGACCATCAGCAAATCTAAGCCTTTAGTGGTGTTTTGGATCTGACATTCGCTTTACGAGCTTGCCGCCAGCGGGCTAGCGAATGTCAGATCATCTCCACGGCAACGAATGGCTTGTGGAAGGGAATCGACCTCCTCGATTGATTCGTGCCGCAATCGGGTCCAGAAATACTGGCACCAGAACCCGTTCGCGCCGTTCCCGTGCCGTCTCTTTCACCCGAAATTTACTCTCTGTCGGGCTTAGTGGAACGGGGCAATCTTCAAAACTGGATTCGACGATTCCTGCCATGCACAAGATCCTGCTTGCCGAAGACGACAACGACATGCGCCGCTTTCTGGTCAAGGCGCTGGAAAACGCCGGTTTTCAGGTCTCGCCGCATGATAACGGCATGTCGGCCTATCAGCGGTTGCGCGAGGAGCCGTTCGAGATGCTGCTCACCGATATCGTGATGCCGGAAATGGACGGCATCGAGCTGGCGCGCCGCGCGTCCGAACTCGATCCCGACATCAAGATCATGTTCATCACCGGCTTTGCCGCTGTCGCGCTGAATGCGGACTCCGAAGCGCCCAAGAACGCCAAGGTATTGTCGAAGCCGGTCCATCTTCGCGAACTCGTCAGTGAAGTAAACAAGATGCTGGCGGCCTGATTGGGCCCCTCAAAGGGGTCGAAAACACAGGCCGGCAACCTTGCCTGCCCGCGCCGGAGCCGATATAGGGACCGTCACCCGAACAGGACTAAAGGGCACGTAGCTCAGCGGGAGAGCACTACCTTGACATGGTAGGGGTCACAGGTTCGATCCCTGTCGTGCCCACCATCTGCCCCAATCGCTAAGCGTTTTGGTTACGGCGTCACATCGGCGCGCGAGACCGCTTTCGGCGCGGTCGCCTGTTTCCAGGTCGAATTGGCGACGTGGATCGGCGAGAAGGGCGGACGCTCGACATATTTCCCGTCACCTTGTTCGGCGCGAAGCTCGCTTTTTGCGAAGGCGATCCTGCCGCCCGACAGCGTCACGACCGGCGCGCCGGTGCAGCCAAAACCTTCGAACACATTGTAGTCGATCCGGCTGACCTGATGTTTGGCGCTGATGGTCTTGCTCGCGCGCGGATCCCACACGACGATATCGGCGTCCGATCCCGCGTCCAGCCTTCCCTTGCGCGGATAGATATTCAAAATGCGCGCGATATTGGCCGAGGTCACCGCGACAAACTCCTCTTTCGTCAGCCGGCCGGTGTTGACGCCTGCGGTCCAGAGCAGCGGCATGCGGTCTTCGAGGCCGCCGGTGCCATTCGGGATCTTGCGGAAGTCGCCATTGCCCAAGCGCTTCTGCTCCGTGGTGAAGGCGCAGTGGTCGGTCGCAACCACCTGCAATGAGCCTGATTGCAGTCCGGCCCACAGACTTTCCTGATGGTTCTTGTCGCGGAATGGCGGCGACATCACGCGCCGCGCGGCGTGGTCCCAGCTCTCGTTTTTGTACTCGCTGGCATCGAGCAGCAAATGCTGGATCAGCGGTTCGCCGAACACGCGTTGTCCGCTGGCGCGCGCCCGCGCTATCGCCTCATGCGCCTCGCGGCAACTCGTGTGCACGATATAAACAGGCGACCCCGTCATTTCCGCGATCATGATAGCGCGGTTGGTAGCCTCGCCCTCGACCAAAGGCGGCCGCGAATAGGCATGGCCTTCGGGGCCGTCGACGCCTCGTTCGAGCAGCGCCTCCTGCATGCGCGCTACGACGTCGCCATTCTCGGCATGCACCAGCGGCAGTGCGCCGAGATGGGCGCAGCGCGCGAACGAGTTGTACAGCTCGTCGTCGTTGACCATCAGCGCGCCCTTGTAGGCCATGAAATGCTTGAAGGTGTTGATGCCGTAGGTTTTGACGACGATCTCCATCTCGTCGAACACCTGTTTCGACCATGACGTCACCGCCATGTGGAAACCGTAGTCGCAAGCCGCCTTCTCTGATTTGCGGCGCCAGTCCTGATAGGCGGCGAGCATGGACTGGCCGGGGTCGGGAATACAGAAGTCCACGACCATGGTAGTGCCGCCGGCAAGCGCACCCTTGGTGCCCCATTCGAAATCGTCGGCAGAGACGCTGCCCATGAAGGCGAGTTCGAGATGGGTGTGCGGGTCGATGCCGCCGGGCATGACGTAGCAACCGCCGGCGTCGATCGTTTCAGCGCCTGTAGGCGCGTCGAGCGAAGGAGCGACGGCTTTGACGATGCCCTCGTCCACCAGCACGTCCGCACGCCAGGAGTGATCGTGGTTTACCACCGTGCCGCCGCGGATCAGGATCATGATGACATCTCCCACGCCATGGTGTCCGGCTTTTCGCAAGCCATTTTCCGCCAACCAATTTTCGCAAGCCATTTTCAGTAAAGCCAAGCGTGCAACAGGCGTGCCATAGTCGAAACGTCGTTTGCGCATCATGTTTGCCCAGCGTTTTGACATGGCCCGCGCGGTCGACGCCCCTTGCAAGGCGGCGGCCACGGTTGCACACTTGAGCGTAAAAGTGCAGGCGCAAAAGTGGCCCACGATAACGCGATCAAGGGACGGAACATGGCGGCGACGCGGATCGACTGCGATATCCATCCGGCCGTCGGTGGAACGCGCACCACGCTGTTGCCCTATCTCGACGATCACTGGAAAGAACAGGTGGTGAGCCGGGCGATCGACGGCCTCGATCTCAACAGCTATCCACCTCATATGCCGCTCTCCGGCCGGGCCGACTGGCGGCCCAAGACCGGCAAGCCGGGCGGCGATCTTGCCATGGTCCAGCGCGGCGCATTCGATCAGCTCGGCGCCAGCCACGCAATTTGCAATGTGCTTTACGGAGCGCAGGCTGTTTTCGATCCCTATATGGCGGCGGCCTTCTGCAAGGCGATCAACGACTGGATCACCGCCGAGTGGCTCGATCGCGATTCACGCCTGCGCGCGTCGATCGTGGTGCCATTGCAGGCGCCTGATTTGGCGATCGAGGAGATCGAACGCCGCGCCGCTGATAATCGCTTCGTCTCCGTTTTGGTGCTGGCGCAAGGCGAGAGCCTGCTTGGACGGCGGCATTATTGGCCGGTGTGGCAGGCCGCGGAGAAGCACAGGCTGCCGATCGCCATCCATGCCGGCAGCGCCTACCGGCAAGCGCCGAGTTCGGTCGGCTGGCCGTCCTATCGCTACGAATATTATCTTGCCGAGGCGCAGGCGTTTCAGGCGCAGGTGCTCAGCCTGGTCTATGAGGGCGTGTTCCTGAAATTTCCGAAGCTCAAGGTCGTGCTGATGGAATCCGGCGTGACCTGGCTGCCGGCATTCATGTGGCGCGCCAACAAGACCTGGCGCGGCGTCCGCGTCGAGGTGCCGTGGGTCGAGCGCGAACCGGCCGCAATCATCCGCGATCATGTCCGCGTGACCATGCAGCCCTTTGACGCGCCGCCGGATGCGGCCAGCGTCGCCGACATCATCGAGATGATCGGTTCGGACAAGATGTTCCTGTTCGCGTCAGACTATCCGCACTGGCAGTTCGACGGTGACGACGCCGTCCCGCCGAACCTGCCGCCCTCGATCGTTTCGCGCATGTGCGCGGATAACCCGCTTGAAACCTTTCCGCGGCTTTCGCTCGCCGCATAACGTACTGTCGATCATGATCCGGAAAAGTGGGAACCGGTTTTCCGATAAAGGTCATGGTCCAGAAATAGACATTGGAGGATCGCATGAGTGAAGTCATCGACCGCCCGCTGCTAGATGAAGAGAAGGTCGCGAAGACGCGGTTTCCGATCGTCGATTGCGACGTCCATCCGAGCCTGCATTCGAAGAGCGACCTCAATCCGTTCCTCGCGAAGCGCTGGCAGGAGCATTTGAAGACCTACGGCGATCATCTGCGCACGCCCTACATGGACACGACGCCATATCCGCGGTCCTCGCCGTTGATCTCGCGCCGCGACGCCTGGCCGCCGACCGGCGGTCCGCCGGGCTCCGATCTCGATTTCATGCGCAAGCAATATCTCGATCCGTTCGATGTCGAGTTCGGCGTGTTGCAGGTGCTGGATATGTTCATCTTCTCGCAACAGGACCTCGAATGCGGCGCCGCGATCCAGCGTGCCGTCAACGAATGGCAGCTTGCGCATTGGACCGGCCGCGATTTGCGGTTGAAGGCTTCCATCCTGGTCGGGCAGGATGGTACCGATTTGGCGGTTGCCGAAATCGAGCGTTGCGCCAAGGTCGGCCAGTACGTGCAGATCAATATTTCGCCGCGCGCCAATGAGCCGATCGGCCGCCGCCGCTATTGGCCGATCTATGCGCGTGCGGAGGAACTGGGCCTGCCGATCGGCATCCACACCGGCGGTTATGGCGGTCATCCGCCGGCTGCCGGCGGCTGGCCGTCATATTACGCCGAAGAGCATCAGTCGAACGCGCATACCATGGCGGCGGCGCTGACGAGCCTCGTGATCGAGGGCGTGTTCGAGCGCTTCCCGCGCCTCAAGATCGTGTTCATCGAAGGTGGGTTCGGCTGGATCTCATCGACGATGTGGCGGATGGACCGGCATTTCGAGCGCTTCCGCAGCGAGGTGCCGCATCTCAAGCGCAAGCCATCGGAATATGTGCGCGAGCATTTCTGGTTCACGACGCAACCGGTCGACGAACCGGATGAGGCCAAGCATCTGCGCTCGCTGATCGAGTGGGTCGGCATCGATCGCCTGCTGTTTTCATCGGATTATCCGCACTGGGATTTCGACGACCCGCGCTATGCTTTCAAGACGCCGCTTTCGGAGGCGGAACGGATCAAGCTGTTCCAGACCAATGCGCGCTCCGTCTACAAGCTCTGATACGAAGCCCGATTGATTGCCATGGCCCGTCACATTGTCGCCCGCACGTCAGAAATCCCTCCCGGCGGTAATAAGGTGGTCACGCTCGAGGGTCGCGACGTCGTCGTGTTTCATGCCAATGGCGAGTTCTTCGCGCTGCTCAATCGCTGCCCGCATGCCGGCGCGCCGCTCGACCAGGCGGCCTGCGTGGCACGGCTGACCTCGCCGGAGCCGGGGGTCTATCACCGTTCGCGCGTGGGCGAACTGCTCCGCTGTGCCTGGCATGGCTGGGAGTTCGACATGCGCAATGGCCAATCCTGGTTCGATCCCAAGCGCGTCAAAGTCCGAACTTATCCCGTCGTCATCGAAGACGGCGAAACGCTCGCCAAGGGGCCTTTCGTCGCCGAGACGTTTCAAGTTCGGGTCGAAGACAACTACGTAATCGTGGAGACCTAGTGCTTGGCTTCTTTTTGCACGCCTCAGACATAGTTGCCGTGCTATAAGCCGGCATCTTGGATGATGACAGGTGTGAACGATGTCGAAGCAGGCGATGCGCGAAGAGGCCGAACGCCTGGTCCGCGAAGCCATGGCGCGCAAGCCGCTGGTCGTTAAAGAGGGCAATACCCGGATCGAGGCAGTTTGCGGCAAATGTGGCGCGCCGAACAGGGTTTCCGCCGAGCGCGGGGTGACGCGGGTGAAATTCGCCTGCAAGCAATGCGGGCACAGGCAGGAGACGCTGTAAACCGCTTCGAGGTGAGAGGATGGGCGCGGCGGAAGGATTGGAGCCGATCGAGACGGCCAGCGCCGGCCAGCTGCGTTCATTGCAGCTTGCGCGCCTGAAAGAGACGGTCAGCCGGGCGTATGAAAAGGTGTCGCATTACAGGCGAGCCTTCGACGAATTGGGCGTGCATCCGGGCCATCTCAAGCAGCTTTCCGATATCTCGAAATTTCCGTTCACGACCAAGCAGCACCTGCGCGAAAACTATCCGTTCGGGATGCTCGCGGTTCCGATGGACGACATCATACGGATTCACGCATCCAGCGGCACCACCGGCAAGCCGACCGTGGTCGCCTATACCAGGGGCGATATTCAAATCTGGTCGCAACTGATGGCGCGATCGATTCGCGCGGCCGGAGGGCGGTCGAGCGACAAGATTCACGTCGCCTATGGATATGGGCTGTTCACCGGCGGGCTCGGCGCGCATTACGGCGGCGAATGTCTCGGTGCGGCGGTCATTCCCGTCAGCGGCGGGATGACCGAACGGCAAGTGCAGATCATCTGCGATTTTCAGCCGGACATTATCATGGTGACGCCTTCCTATATGCTGGCGATCGCCGACGAGTTTGACCGGCAAGGGATCAAGGCCAGCGCGTGTTCCTTGCGGACCGGCATTTTCGGCGCAGAGCCGTGGACGGCGAGCATGCGCTCGGAAATTGAATCCCGCATGGGGCTGCAGGCGCTCGATATCTACGGGTTGTCCGAGATCATGGGGCCTGGCGTGGCGCAGGAATGCATCGAGACCAAGGATGGGCTGACGATCTGGGAGGATCACTTCTATCCCGAAATTATCGATCCCAGTTCGGGAGCCCCGCTGGCTGACGGCGAACCGGGCGAACTCGTGTTCACCACGCTGACCAAGGAAGGCATGCCGCTCATTCGCTATCGCACGCGCGACCTCACGCGCCTGTTGCCGGGCACGGCGCGAACGATGCGCCGGATGGAGCGGGTCAAAGGGCGCAGCGATGACATGCTGATCATTCGTGGCGTCAACGTCTTCCCATCTCAGATCGAGGCGGCGCTGTCCGGCGAGGAAAAATTGGCCCCGCATTATGTGCTTGAGTTGCGTCGTGCAGGGCCTCTCGACGAGCTTGATGTCGTTGTCGAGACGCGTCAGCACTTGGGCGAGGCAACAAGCGAGCGAGCGCAGTTGCAGCTCCGGGCCGAGCACCTGATCAAGGCGTTGGTCGGCGTGACCTCGCGCGTGCGTATCGTCGATCCCGGCGCGATCGAACGCTCGCAGGGGAAAGCAAAGCGCGTCCTCGATCTCCGGCCGAAGGACTGAACGAGAACTGAGCAAGGACCGAGCGAGGACTGAAGTGGAGTCGAATATGCTTCATCTTGCCGGGCTGCCGGCCGGGATTTTCCAGACATGGCAAGCCGCTGACCCGAATTCGACGGATGATTTTGCCGGCGATTGCCGCCGCTACGCGGCCTATTGGCAGCTCGCGCGCGAACTTCTCGGAAACTTGCCGGCCAGGCCTGCCCGCAACGACGAGCAGGCAAAAGCAGCGGAAACCATCCTCGAGAGCACACGCGCCGCACGGCAACGGTTCCTGGAGCGGCATACGGATTCCGTCTACCGGACGCTCACGCAAAATTATTCGAGGTTTCTGCGGGTCGAGACCCTGGTGCAGGCCGCGGCCGATGCATTTCCGGGCTTGGTGCCGGGCGCTGAGCAGATCGCTGATGATGCAGGCAGGCTGCAACGCGACAAGGAAGGCGTGGAAATCGACCAGGGGATATTTCTGTCCCATGTGCTGGGTGAACAGCGCTCGGGCACGCATCTTTGCCACGCGATGCTGCTGCCGAGAGCAGATACCGCGCCGCATCTTGAAAAGTTTATCGCCGATGGATTTGTCGATCTAGGCGCGGTGACGGCCGAGCGCCGCGGACATGCCGTCCAGGTCACTTTGAAGAACCCGCGTTATCTGAATGCGGAGGACCAGACCACGATCGATGCGACGGAAATCGGCATCGATCTGGCAACGCTTGACCCCAAGAGCAACATCGCAGTCCTCAGGGGCGGGGAGGTCGAGCACGTCAAATACCGCGGGCGCCGGATACTCGGCAGCGGGATCAATCTCACACATCTCTATCGGGGAAAAATTCCCTTTCTTTGGTTCATCCAGCGCGAATTGGGCTTCGTGCACAAATTCATGCGCGGCGTTGCACGCGCAAATTCTCTTCCGGACGATGTCCATGGAACCGGTATCGAAAAGCCATGGATCGCCGTGGTCGAAAGCTTCGCGATCGGAGGCCATTGCCAGATTTTGCTGACGCAGGATTACGTGCTGGCGACAAAAGACGCCTTCATGACGCTGCCGGCGCGAAAGGAAGGCATCGTGCCGGGTGCAGCGAACTTGCGGCTGCATCGCTTTGTCGGTGACCGGTTGGCGCGCCAGCTTGTGCAGTATGAACGCAAGTTGCTCTGCGATAGTCCGGAAGGGCGCCTGATTTGCGACGAGGTTGTCGAAGCCGGCGAGATGGATGCGGCGATCGAGCGGGTGGTTGAAAATTTGACCGGCTCCGGCGCCGTCGGTGCGATCGGCAATCGGCGCGCGTTCAGGATTGCGGTGGAATCGCTCGATCTGTTCCGCCGTTACATGGCGGTCTACGCGCGCGAACAGGCCCATTGCCATTTCAGCCCGGCGCTTATCGCCAATCTTGAGCGATACTGGAATGCCCAGAACAGGACGGATTAAGGCCTGATCGGTGCGGGGCCCGTCAGCTCTCTTTGATGAAGCTCGCGAAGGCTTGCGCATAATCTGGATGCCAGCGCGACAGCGCCGGGCGATTCTCGACGATGTCTCCCGCCGCCCACAGAATTCGCCGTTCGTCGAGCCGTCGCGGCACGTCGTTATCTGGACAGAGGATGTAGAAATCGCCGGCATCGATCCGTTCGATCATGAAGTCGACGGTTTGCTCCGCCGTCCAGGCCGCGGCCGGCTTTTCCGTGCGGCCTTTCGCAGTCAGGCCCGTGAACACGAAGCCGGGAATCAAGAGATGCACGCTAATGCGCCCGCCTTTGGTGTTACGCAGTTCGTGTTCGAGCGCTTCGGTGACAGCTTTCACGCCGGCCTTCGAGACGTTGTAGGCGGGATCGCCGGGAGGCGTGGTGATGCCCTGCTTGGAGCCGGTGTTGATGATGAGCCCGGGCCGGCCCCGTTCGATCATGCCGGGTGTAAAAATCTGAGAGCCGTGGATCACGCCCCAGAGATTGACGCCGAGAATCTGTTTCCAGTTTGCTTCCGGCCCAAACATCGTGCTTCCAGGCTGAATGCCGGCATTATTCATCAGCAAATCCGTGCCGCCAAAGCGCTCGCGCACCGCAGCTTCCAGTTTTGCCACCTCTTCAACGCGGCTGACATCTGTCGCGGTCGCCATCACGCTGGCGGCTCCGCCGGGTGCGATCGCGGCGAGTTGTTTTTCAGCCGAAGCAAGACGCTCAGCCCCGACGTCCGCGATACAGACCTTCATGCCTGATGTGGCACAGCGTTTGGCGGCCGCCAGACCTATCCCGCTGGCTCCCCCGGTGATGACGGCCACGTTATCGGGCGACAGGACAGGATGAGGCATGGGTTTCTTTCTGTGGAGGAAATGGGCGCGCTGGTGTGCGGCATGGCAGGTGTTCGCGAGAGGCTATCGTGATCACGCGTGGCTTGTGGTTACAAAAGTTTGATCGCAAAATTGCGGCAGGGACGTTTTAGGGGTCTGACACATGAATCTTCCGCATCTGTTTTCACCGCTACAAGTCGGCCCCTACCGGCTCCAGCACCGCGTCGTGATGGCGCCCCTTACCAGAATGCGTGCCGAGCGATCGAGTTTCGCGCCGCGTTCGCTGAATGCCGAATATTACGCGCAGCGCGCCACGCCAGGCGGCCTCCTGATTGCGGAAGCCACGCCGGTCGTGGTGAGCGGTCGCGGCAATCCCGGCGTGCCAGGGATCTACTCGGAAGCGCAGATTTCGGGATGGCGCGGTGTGGTCGACGCCGTGCACGCCAAGGGCGGCTTGATCTTTCTCCAGCTATGGCATGTCGGCCGCGTCTCGCATTCGTCGTTCCAGCCCGGCGGCGCGCCGCCGGTCGCCCCATCCGCCGTGCCCATCACCGGCAATGGCATGCTGGCGATGACATCAGACGGCAAGATGGTGCCGTACGAGACGCCGCGGGCGCTGGAGACCGGTGAGGTCAAGGATGTGGTCGAGGCTTTCCGGCAGGCGGCTGTCAACGCCAAAGACGCCGGATTCGACGGCGTCGAGCTCCATGGCGCGAATGGCTATCTGCTCGAGCAGTTCCTGCAATCGAATAGCAATTTGCGCACCGACCAATATGGCGGCAGCTTCGAAAACCGTACGCGGCTTTTGCTCGAAATCGCGCAGGCCGTGATCGGTGTTTGGGGCGCCAACCGCATCGGCGTGCGGTTATCGCCCTATGGTATCGCAAACGGCAGCGGCGAGGCGGACCCGATGCCGCTTTATACGCATGTGGTCAAAGCGCTCGATCGGCTCGGCCTCGCTTACCTGCACCTCATCGAGCCGCGATCAAGCGGGGCGGGCCGCGCGGAAGTAAACTGGCAGAACGTGCCGTCGGCGATGGTGCTGTTCCGGCCTCTGTGGCGCGGTGTCCTGATGACGGCCGGCGGATTCACCGGCGAGACCGCGGAAGCTGCGATCGCACAAGGTCATTCGGATGCGATCGCGTTCGGACGCATTTTCATTTCCAATCCCGACCTTCCGCGCCGACTGCAACACGGCTTTCCGCTGACGCCCTATAATCGCGCGACCTTCTATGGCGGCGAGGAAGTCGGTTACACGGACTATCCAGTCCACGACGGGCTCGCGACCGCCTGATGTCCAATGACGGGCGTGCGTGGGATTTACAAATGGCAAAAGCAACAAAAGCCGCGGGCGTCGCCAGGGGACAATGTCTCTGCGGCAGCGTCGGTTTCGAGATTGACGTGCCGGCGCGATGGGCCTGGCACGACCATTCTTCCGCCAGCCGCAGAGCTCATGGCGCGGCGTATGCGACCTATGTCGGAAGCTGGCGCAAGCGCTTTCGCATCACCGCGGGTGAAAAAGATATTTCGCGCTTCGACGATGCGACGACGAAAACCAGGCGCTCGTTCTGCAAACGCTGCGGCACGCCGCTGATTTATGAGCGTCCACGTTCGCCGCACATGGTCAACATACCCCGGGCGCTGTTTTCCGATCGCACCGGCCGCCAGCCGCTCTACCACATCGCGATCGAAGAGTTGCAGGAATGGACTTATGGCGGCGAGCCGCTGGTGCCGCTAAAGGGTTTTCCGGGCGTGGTTTGGCATCGCGGAAAGAAGAAGGCACGCCAGGATCGCGAGGGGATGTTCTGATCGCCGCCGACTATTAGCGCTTCAGAGTCAATTTTTGCTGCGCAGCCGTATCGGACGGCAGCTCCTTGTCGCCTTTGGGATAGTCGTTGGAGTCGAGCAGGAAAGCGGCGAGATTGGCGTAGCTTTGGTCGGTGAGGCTGCCCGGACGGTCCGGCGGCATCTTCGCTTTCATGTAGGCCACCAGCGCCGCGACCGAGCCGCCGCCCCAATGTTTCTTGAAATACTGGCCGTTCAGCGCCGCGCCGCCGAATTCGCCGTTGTCCAGTTTGTCGCCGTGGCACTGGACGCAACGCTCTGAATAGATGTCGGAGCCGGTGGTCACCTGGTCCGCGGTGAAAGTGACCGGCGTCATTCCGCCAGCGCCACCTGCCGTTGCCGGTGCACCGCCGGCCGCGCCGGAGCGTAGCGCGTAAACCTGTGCTGAGGTGAGTTCCGGCTCGCGCAACGCCTTGATCTCATCCGAGGTGAAAGGCTTGAAGTCAGGTGGCAGCGACTTGCCGTTGTCCCAGGCGTTTCCGACATAATTGAGCACGGCGGCGATGTCGTCGTTGCTCAGGGCGTTCCACGGCGGCATCGCGCCGGCGTAGCTGTTGCCGTTGACGCTGATTTCGCCCTCGAGGCCGAACAGCAGCACCTTGCCGACATAGCTGCGTCCATCCGCTCGCTTCAACAGGTCGGGAAAGTGACTGGCGAGCGGCGGAAAGGCGCCCGCCATGCCTGTGCCGCCCGCCTGATGGCAGGCGGCACAGTTGGTTGTGTAAACGTGTAACCCTGCATCGGTGCTTCCCCCGCTTTGTGCTTTCGCCGGCACTGCCACGGCCAACAAGGCCGAAGCCAATACGGTTGTCGCGGCAATCGGAGCGGCAAAAGATAGGCGGAAGAAGCGTCGTTGCATGGTCTATCTTTGGTTCACTTGCTGTTACCGGGCAGGGCGAACACGAACAATG
The DNA here is from genome assembly GCA_963824305.1 of uncultured Alphaproteobacteria bacterium. Lineage (GTDB taxonomy): Bacteria > Pseudomonadota > Alphaproteobacteria > Rhizobiales > Xanthobacteraceae > Bradyrhizobium. Next base: position 1,840,009 of record CAWGOW010000004.1, on the reverse strand, counting down.
CGGATCCGGATTCGGGAATCGCGATCTCCGGCGTCAGCGTCGCCAGCGAACGTGCATGGCTCGATCCGTTGCCAACGGCGACGGCGACATACTGTTTCCCTTTCACCGAATAAGTGATCGGATAGGAGTTGACGATGTTCGAGGTACGCATCTGCCACAGGACTTTGCCTGTCTTGTCGTCGTAGGCACGGAAGTAGCGGTCGAGTGCGCCGGCGAACACGAGGCCGCCGCCGGTGGCAATCGCGGCCCCGGTCTGTGCCGCGCGCGTACGATCCGACCACGCCGCTTTCTGCGTGAACAGGTCGACGCCGTCCACGCGGCCGATCTTGCCGTCGCTGTTCGGGATCTGCCCGCGTGCGAAGATCGCACGGCTGCCGCCGGTGTAGGTCTTGCCTTCCTCGATCGGAATCGGCGTCGTATCCGAGCAGTACTCGTTCAGCGGCAGATACAGCATGTGCGTGCGCGGGCTGTAGGCGGTGGCGGGCCAGCCGCGGCTGCCGGGGTCGGCCGGACAGTTGGTGGTGGTCTTGCCGATATGCGGGACCGCTTCCTCGTTGATGGTCTTGGCGCCCGTCTTCGGATCGATCGCCTTGATGACGTTCTGGTACACGGTCTGCTTGGACCACAGCCACTGGCCGTTGGTGCGGTCCAGGACCTCGATGATGCCGAGCTTGCCCACCGTGACCAGCGCCTTGCGGGTCTTGCCGTCGACGGGAAGGTCGATCAGCACGCGCTCATAAGCGTAGTCGAGATCCCAGGTGTCGTTCGGCAAATGCTGATAATACCACTTCAGCTTGCCGGTATGCGGGTCCAGCGCCAGCGTGGCGCCGGTGTAAAGTGCGTCGTTGTTCGCGCCTTCCTTTTTCGGCAGCAGGCCGCCGATTTCGGCGATGTGCGGATAGGGCTGGCCGACACCCAGGAACACCGTGTCGGTGTCGGGATCGTAGCTGCCGGAGTTCCAGGTCGAGGCGCCGAAGCGTTTTTCCAGCGGCAGGCCGTTCCAGCTGTCGCCGCCGGGTTCGCCGGGCTGCGCGATGGTGTGGAAGCGCCAAAGCTCCTTGCCGGTATTGATGTCGTGACCGGTGATGAAACAGCCGCCGGGCATCGCGTTGCCGCAGCCGGTCATGCCCTGCACGATGACGTCTTTGGCGACCAGTGGGCCACCCGAATAACGCCAGCCCTTCTTGTAGTCCTCTGTCTGATGGTCCCAGATCACTTTGCCGGTCTTCATGTCCAGGGCGATGATATGGACGTCGGAGGTGGCAACGATCAGCTTGTCGTCGACAATCGCCATATTGCGCTTGGCGGCGAAGTTGCCGTTCTGGCGCGGGATTTCAGCGGGGATGTCGCGCTTGTATTCCCACAACAGTTCGCCATTGGTGGCGTCGAGCGCCTGCACCTTGTCGAGCCAGTTGTAGAGGAACAGCACGCCGTCGTGGACCATCGGCGTGGTCTCGGTAGCACCCGCGGTCATCGCCCAGCTCCAGGCCACCGTCAGGTTCTTCACGTTGTCGGTGTTGATCTGCTTGAGCGGGCTGTAGCCCCAGGTATCGTAGGTTCGACGCCACATCAACCAGTCGCTGTCCGGCGGATTGAGCAGCATCTTCGCCGGCACCGGCGTCAGGGCCTTCAGCAGGCTGTCGTCCTTTGGCGGGGTGACTTGCGGCTTTTCCGATACGGCGAGCGGAGGAGGCGCCTGCGCCACGGCCAGCGATATGCTCAGCGTGCTGGCAGCCAGTGCGCCATATAGAAATCGCTCAATCATTTTTGCAAACGGCTTGTGCGTGCGCATGCTCATTCTTTCTCCCTGGGATTGATTTTTTGATGGACACGGTGAGGCGGGGACGTTGGAGTGGATTTGACATTCGCTACCCATCATCTGGCTGCTTGTTCGACAAGCGAATGTCAAATCCTAACTCCACTGGATATCTATATTGGCTTGCGGTCCTTGATTTCTACCATTCGCAAAAGTACCCGCTGGGAAAGGATGCGAATGTTAGATCGGACCACTGGTTCGATATAGTCATACGAATATGACGCAGCCTGAACAAGTCTGGCTGCTGTTCTAGCTGCTCCAAGGCGCGCAAGGCAGCCATGAAGCTGCTTTCTTGCCTTGGACAAGCAAAGTTGATCATGATGCAAACCTCTACGGCAACGGCCGTGAGCGCGGAGGAAATATGAAAAATCGCATCACTGGGCGCTCGGCGTTCCTGGCTTTGCTCAAGGATGAAGGCATCACGCACCTGTTCGGCAATCCCGGCACAACGGAATTGCCGATCATGCATGCGCTGAAGGATCACCCCGATCTCACCTACGTGATGGCGATGCAAGAGAGCCTCGTGGTCGCGATCGCCGACGGCTACAGCCGCGCCTCCGGCCGCCTCGTCGCCTGCAATGTCCATGTCGCGCCGGGTCTCGGGAATGCGATGGGATCGCTCTACAACGCGCAATTTACCGGCACGCCGATGATTTTGACTGCTGGCCAGCAGGAGCAGGGCCACGGCCTGATGGAGCCCTTGTTATATGGCCCGTCGGTGCGGATGGCGGAGCCGCTGGTCAAATGGGCGGTCGAGGTGACGAGGCTGGAAGATTTGCCGCGGATCGTGCGCCGGGCCGCCAAGATCGCGACAACGCCGCCGACCGGCCCGGTCTTCATTTCTCTGCCGGGCGACATTCTCAATTCCGAGGCCGGTATCGATCTCGGCCGCTCGACCCGCGTCGACGCGCGCGTCAGGCCGTCCGATGATGCATTGCAAGCCCTGGTGGCGCGCATCCTGAAGGCGGAGCGTCCGGTCATCATCGCCGGTGACGAAATCGTGAAGAGCGATGCGTTGCTTGAGGCGGCGTCTCTCGCCGAGACGCTCGGCTGTCCGGCCTACCAGCAATCGGTACCCTACGGCGCGCATTTCCTCTCCGAAAGCCCTTGCTTCATCGGCGCGCTGTCGCGCTCGCAACCGCAGGTGCGCGACGTTCTCGCGCCCTATGATCTCCTGATTGCGCTCGGCGCCGATCCCCTGAGAATGTCGGTGCACAGCGAGACCGATCCGCTGCCCGAAGGGCTGTCGATCGTGCAGATCGGTCTCGTCGATTGGGACCTCGGCAAGAATTACGGGGCGGAGATCGCACTCAAGGCCGACGTCAAGGAGACGCTGCGCGCGCTTATTCCGGCACTGAAGGCGAAAGGCGGCCCGGCGCTGGAGACCAGGGCAAAAAAAGGTGTCGCCGCGCTCGCGTCGAACAACTGGACGGCGCGCCGCGCCACGTTGATCGAACAGTTGGCCAAGCGCGGTGATCGCGCGCCGATCGACCCGGATTATCTGACCTTGCAGGTGGTCGAGGCGCTGCCGGAGAACGCGATCGTGGTCGATGAAGGCCTGACCTCCTCGCGGCAGATGTTGTCGTTGCGGCCGCATCGCGATCGCTACGGCTATCATGCGCTGGCCTCGGGCGGCATCGGCTGGGGATTGCCGGCATCCGTCGGCGTCAGCCTTGCCAATCCAACCCGTCCCGTTGTCTGTTTCTCCGGCGACGGAAGCTCGATGTACTCGATCCAGGCGCTGTGGACGGCAGCGCATCACAAGCTGCCGTTGAACATCGTGATCGCCAACAATGGCGGCTATCGCATCATCAAGCAGCGGCTGCTCGCCTTCCACGGCGACGATAATTATATCGGGATGGATTTTGCCGATCCGCCGGTGGATTTTTCGCAGCTTGCCAGGTCGCTCGGCTGCGAGGCGATACGAATCTCCGACCCGAAAGAGCTGAAGTCGACGCTGGCCTCGGCGTTCAGGCGGCCCGGCGCCAAGCTGATCGAAGTGATGGTGGATGGGACGGTGTGAGGCCTCATGGTTCGAGACGCGCGTAAGGCGCGCTCCTCACCATGAGGGTCCGGCGCACCCGAGCAGGCCGAGCGGCAGCGAGGCCGTCGCGAACGGTGCAAATGAAGCGCCGTCTCGAAGGATGATGACGCTTACCTCGGCCTCCACCGCACCGCCGGATGCGGCGCATCGAGACGCGCGCGGCCTGCGCCAAACAGCTTTTCCCGCAACGTGCCTTCCTTATACGCCGCCTTGTAACGGCCGCGCCGCGTCAATTCCGGCACCAACATATCGGCAACGTCGGCGAAATCGCCGGGTGAGACCGCGAACGGCATGTTGAGCCCGTCGACATCGGTCTGATCGAACCACGCCTCGATCGCATCGGCTGCTTTTTCCGGCGTGCCGACGACGACAGGTCCAATGCCGCCGATGCCGACATGCTGGGCGACTTCGCGCACGGTCCAGACCCGATCGGGATCGGCGCGGGTGATATTGTCCATCGCCGAGCGGCCGGCATCGTTCTCGACGTGACGCACCTGCTGGTCGAGGTCGTAAGCCGAGAAATCGACGCCGGTCCAGCCGGACATCAGCACCAGCGCGCCTTCGGGGCTGACATGGCTGAGATAGTCCTCATACTTCGCCTTGGCCTCGGCCTCGGTGCGGCCGAGGATCACCGTGAACATCGAGAACATCAAAATCTCGGCCGGGTCGCGCCCGGCCTTGGCGGCGAGTTCACGAATGCCGGCCACGCGCGGCGCGATGATTTTTGCCGAAGGCCCCGACATGAACACGCATTCGGCATGTTCCGCAGCGAACTGACGGCCGCGCGGCGACGTGCCGGCCTGGTAAAGCACCGGCGTGCGTTGCGGCGAGGGTTCGCAGAGATGGATGGCGTCGAGGCGGAAGTTCCTTCCTTCGTGCCGGACGCGGTGCACCTTCTTCGGGTCCGCAAAGATGCCGCGTGCACGGTCGCGTAACGCGGCATCGTGCTCCCAGCTTCCCTCCCAGAGCTTGTAGACCACTTCCATATATTCGTCGGCGATGTCGTAGCGGTCGTCGTGCCCGGTCTGCTTGTCCTTGCCGGCGCCCTTCGCGGCGCTGTCAAGATAACCGGTGACGACGTTCCAGCCGACCCGACCCTCGGTCAGATGATCGAGCGTCGACATTCGCCGCGCAAACGTATAGGGCGGCTCATAGGACAGATTGGATGTCACGCCGAAGCCGAGATGTTCGGTCACCGCGGCCATTGCCGGAATTACCAGCATGGGATCGTTGACCGGCGTCTGCGCTGCGTTGCGCAACGCCGCGTCGGGGCTGCCGCCGAATACGTCGTAGACCCCGAGCACGTCGGCAAGAAACAGGCCGTCGAACCGCCCGCGCTCCAGCGTCCTGGCAAGATCGAGCCAGTAGGGCAGGCGATTATAGTCGGCGGTGCGGTCGCGCGGATGGGTCCACAATCCCGGCGATTGATGCGCGACGCAATTCATCGCGAACGCGTTGAGCCGGATTTCCTTCTTCATGAGAGATAGCTTTCAGAAACGTGGCCGTGCGGTCGCGCGACATCCTGAGAGATTATTGGCCGGCCTGTTTGAATGGCATCTCGGCTTCCGCCGGCGCTTTCACACGCGCGACGTTGAGCGTCATCGACACCACGTCGTAATAGCCGTTGACCGCGACAAGGTCGATGATGCCTTGCTCGCCGAATTTTTCGAGCGCCCTGGAATAAATGGCATCATTGACACTGTGATCGCGTCGCAATTGCGTGGTGAACTCCCAGACGATCGCCTCGTCATCCTTCATGTTGGCAGGCTTCTCGCCGGCGCCGATCGCCTTGAGGACCTCAGGGGCGAGGCCTGCCTTGAGCGCGAGCGGGGCGTGAGCATACCACTCATATTGCGCGCCCCAGGCCTGCGCGGTCATCAGGATCGCCATTTCGTTGATGCGTTTGTCGAGCGAGGTGTTGAACCGTACATATTCGCCGACCTTTTGCAGCCGGTCCGCCAATATCGGGTTGCGCAGCCACGCGTTGAAGGGGCCGCTCATCCGGCCTCTCGGCCCGCTCATGATAGCTTCGGCGATGGTGCGCTGCGCCGGCGTCATTTGTTCGAGCGTCATTTCCGGCATCCGCTCGCCGGTCAGAGCGAAGGCGGAACCCGCGAATAGAAGGCTCAGGGTGGCAAGGCGCAGAACGGTTTTCATGAAGCTCTCCCTTGTTGGCCCGATCCTATGCCGGGCCATTTTTCAAATTGTGGCATTCCAAGTCGCTTTAGCAAAGACCAGAACACTTCCAGCCCGCGGCCGATCCCGCTAACGTGACGTATCCTAAACGCCAACGCGTACCCGCGAATAAAATGTCATGACCAGAGCAGATGCCGTTACCCGCGCCCACACCATGCTGCGTTCGGGAGAATTTCTTGCCGAACTCGACCGCCGGGTCGCCTATCAAACGGAAAGCCAGAACCCCGAAAAGCGCGATGCACTGCGGGCCTATCTGACCGAGGACCTTCAGCCGGCTTTTGCGAAGATGGACTTCACGACACGGCTGATCGAGTCCCCGGCCAATAAAGGCCCCTATCTGCTGGCGGACTATTGTGAGAATGCTTCCGCGCCGACGGTGCTGATCTACGGCCATGGCGATGTCGTCGACGGCATGGTGGGGGAGTGGCGGGACAACCTCGATCCCTGGCGGACCACCCAGGTCGGCAACCGCGTCTATGGCCGCGGCACGGCCGATAATAAAGGCCAGCACAGCATCAACATGGCGGCGTTACGCGCCGTGCGTGAGGCCCGCGGCGGCAAACTCGGCTTCAACGTGAAATTCATTATCGAGACCGGTGAGGAGATCGGTTCGCCCGATTTGCCGCAGGTCTGCGAAAGACTGCGCGAGGAACTGAAAGCCGATCTGCTCCTGGCGTCGGACGGCCCGCGGCTTTCGGCCGAGCGGCCGACGCTGTTCCTCGGCTGCCGGGGCGGCATCCGGATTCATCTGGACGTGGCCTTGCGCGAAGGCGGCCATCACTCCGGCAATTGGGGCGGCGTGCTCGCCAACCCTGCGACCATTCTGGCGAACGCCATCGCATCGCTGGTCGATGGTCGCGGCCGCTTGCAGCTCGAACAATTGAAGCCGCCGCCCCTGTCGAACCAAATCCGTGCTGCGCTTGCCGATGTCGAGGTCAAGCCGACGGCGGATGAGCCGGCGCTGTCTGAGAATTGGGGCGAGGATGGATTGTCGGCGGCCGAGCGGCTTTATGCGTGGAATACGCTCGAAGTGCTCGCGATGTCATCGGGCAATGTCGAAAAGCCTGCTAATGCGATTCCCGGCCGCGCGTCGGCCGTGCTGCAATTGCGCTTTGTGGTCGGCACGAAGGTCGACAATATTGCCGAGGTGATCCGCTCGCACCTCCATGCGGGTGGCTTCTCGATGGTCGAGGTCTCTGCGACGCAGCGGTTTGCGGCCTCGCGCACCGATTTCGACAGCCCCTGGATCAACTGGACCGCGGAATCGATCCGCAAGACCACGGGCAAGGCGCCGGCCGTGCTACCGAACTTCGGCGGCTCGCTGCCCAATGACGTCTTCACCGACATTCTTAAAATTCCGACGATGTGGGTGCCGCATTCCTATCCCGGCTGCTCGCAGCACGCACCCGACGAACACATCCTGCTGTCGGTGACCGAAGAGGCGCTCGGCATCATGGCCGGCCTGTTCTGGGATCTCGGTGAGCTGAAGCGGCCGCTCTGAGGCGAAAGGGAAATGCGATGACCGTCTCAGCATCGGCCGATCTGTCCGAGGCAACAAAAGCCGGAAGCGAGAAGAACATCACAAAACTCATCGTCGCGACCTCGGTCGGCAACGCGCTCGAGTGGTACGACATCACGATTTACGGCTACTTCGCCATCTATGTGTCGAAAGCGTTCTTTCCGAACGACGATCAGACTACCTCGCTGCTTCTGACGTTCGGAACCTTCGGCCTCGCTTACCTTGCCCGGCCCATCGGCGGTATCGTGCTCGGCGCCTATGCCGATCGTCATGGCCGCAAATCCTCACTGTTGATCTCCATCGTCCTGATGACGATCGGCACGTTCACGGTTGCTGTGATGCCGAGCTTTGCCAGCATCGGCATTTTGGCGCCGATCGGAGTTCTCGCGGCGCGGCTGGTGCAGGGATTTTCCGCCGGCGGCGAGTTCGGCAGCTCCACGGCGTTTCTGGTCGAACACCGGCCGGAGCGGCGCGGCTTTATCGCGAGCTGGCAATTCGCCAGTCAGGGCCTCAGCAATCTGCTGGCGTCCACCTTCGGCGTCGTTCTCACCGGTTGGATGGCGCCTGCGGACCTTAACTCGTGGGGCTGGCGCATTCCATTTCTGTTTGGCGTCCTGATCGGCCCGATCGGCATCTACATCCGCAATCACCTGGAAGACGCCACCGCGCCGCCAGCCGCGCAGGTCTCGCCGGTGAAAGAGATCTTCCTGAATCAGAAATCGCGTGTCTTGCTCGGTATCGGCGCGCTCGCGATCTCGACCGCGGTCAATTACCTCATCATCTACATGCCGACCTATGTAGTGAAGAACTTCAATTTGCCGCCGGTCACAGGATTCACCGCGACTTTCGTCGGCGGCATCGTGGTCACGCTGCTGACGCCGTTCGCCGGAATGCTTTCCGATCGGATCGGGCGCACGCGGCACATGATCGCAGCGAACATCCTGCTGTTGCTTTCGGTTTTTCCGATGTTCTTGCTGATCACGAAAAATCCCGTGCCGGCGGTGATTGTCTTCGTGGTGTTCGTCTTGTCGACGCTGAAGGCGATCTATTACGGCCCGCTCGCAGCATTGATGGCCGAACTGCTGCCGCCGGCGGTGCGGGCCACGGGACTCGGGCTCGGCTATAATATTGGTGTCACATTGTTCGGCGGGATGGGGCCGGCGACCATGACATGGCTCGGCGGCTTTGCCTTGTTCGGCGATCTCGCGCCCGGCTACTACCTGACGGCGGTCGCGATTTTGAGCCTGGGCACGCTGTTAACTATCCATGCGACCTCGGCCGCCTTGCGTGAGGCGTGACGGAGTGGCGCATGACGCCTCAAACGGCCAAAGGTCGGCTTGCGAGCGCCTGCCGTTTTGACCATAAGGTGGGGCAGGACGCCGGTCTTCGACCCGGCCGTGACAGGTTCGGACAATAAGGAGCATCTTCCATGAAACGGACGCTTATTGCAGGCGCGGCATTTGCTGTTGCGCTCTCGGCAGGCCCGGCGATGGCGCAGGAACTGACGGGGACGCTGAAGAACATCAAGGAAACCGGCGCGATCACGCTCGGCTACCGCGATTCCTCGATTCCCTTCTCCTATCTCGACGACAATCAGAAGCCCGTCGGCTACGCCATGGACATCTGCTACAAGATCGTCGACGCCGTGAAGAAAGAGCTCAAGCTCGACAAGCTTGAGGTCAAGCTCAACCCGGTTACGTCGGCCACGCGTATCCCGCTGATGGCCAATGGCACCGTCGACCTCGAATGCGGTTCGACCACCAACAACGCCGAGCGACAGAAGCAGGTCGGGTTCACCAACACCCACTTCCTCACCGCGAGCCGCTTCGTCTCGAAGAAGGCGAACAACATCAAGTCGATCGACGACCTCAAGGGCAAGTCGGTGGTTTCGACCTCCGGCACCACCAACATCAAGCAGCTCAATGAGGCCAATGCGGCGCGCAGCCTCGGCATCAACATCATCCCGGCAAAGGATCACGCCGAGGCATTCCTGATGGTCGAGAGCGACCGTGCAGTCGCGTTCGTGATGGACGATATTCTGCTTGCAGGCTTCGTTGCGAGCTCGAAGGATCCGGATGCGTACGTCATTTCGACGGACGCTTTCTCCAAGCCCGAGCCTTACGGCATCATGGTCCGCAGGGACGACGCGCCGTTCAAGAAGGTGGTCGATGCGGCCACCGCTGCGGTCTATCAGAGCGGTGAGGGCGCCAAGCTCTACACCAAGTGGTTCATGGAAAAGATTCCGCCGAAGGGCCTTAACCTCAAGGTGCCGCTCGGACCGGAACTCAAGAACGAATTCGCCAAGCCCTCGGACTCGCCCGATCCCGATTCCTACAAGGCGATGTAATTTCGCCTGAACGGGGGACACATGCGGCGCTTGCGCAGCGTTAGGCTTGCTTTCGCGACGGCCTTGTTCGTCGCGCAAGCGGGCTTGGGCGCGGCGTCGGCGCGGGCCGAAGATCTTTCGGGAACGCTGAAGAAGATCAAGGAAACCGGCAGTATCTCGCTTGGCTTTCGCAACTCCTCGATTCCGTTTTCCTACCTCGACGACAGTCAGAAGCCCGTCGGGTACGCCATGGACATCTGTTACGCGATCGTCGATGCCGTGAAAAAGGAGTTGAAGCTCGACCAGCTCGCGGTCGAGCTTGTCCCGGTGTCGTCCTCGACCCGAATTCCACTGCTGGCCAACGGGACCATCGACCTCGAATGCGGATCGACCACCAATAATCCGGAACGGCAGAGGCAGATCGCCTTCAGCTATACCCACTTCCTCACCGCAACGCGTTTCATTTCCAAGAAGGCGAACAAGCTCGACAAGATCGAGGACTTGAGGGGCAAGGCGGTGGTCGCAACCTCCGGCACCAGCAATATCAGGCAGCTCATCGATACCAATGCGGCGCGCAATCTCGGCATCAATGTCATTCACGCCAAGGATCACGCCGAGGCGTTCCTGATGGTCGAGAATGACCGCGCGGTGGCCTTCGTGATGGACGATATTCTGCTGGCGGCGTTCGCGGTCGGCTCGAAAAACCCCGATGCCTACGCGATTTCGTCAGATGCATTCTCCAAGCCCGAGCCGTGCGGCATCATGCTGCGCAGGGAAGATCCGGCCTTCAAGAAAGTGGTGGATGATGCGACCGCTGGGCTCTACCAGAGTGCCGACGGTCCGAAGCTCTACGAAAAGTGGTTCATGCAGAGGATTCCGCCGAAAGGCTTGAATCTGAATGTGCCGATGGGGGCCGAGCTCAGGCATGAATTTGCCAAACCTTCCGACTCCTCCGATCCCGAAGCTTATAAAGTCATGTAAGGTCATATCGGCCCGGGGGCGGCCCGGACTTTGCATGAGCGGCCGGAGGCCGCTGGGAGCAGCGGAAGGCCGCCGGGAGCAGCGGAAGGCCGTTGAGAGCGGCGGAGCGCCGTAACGCCGCTGAGAGCCACGGACGAAAGTGCACCTTGGGGATAGTCGTGTCTGAAATGGTTGGAGTGGGCCAAATGCGAATGAAGTCTCTGCGCGCGATGGGGCTTGCTCTTGCCGCTGTTCTTTGTGCGGGCGGAGCTGGTGCCGAAGAACTTACGGGCACACTGAAAAAGATCAAAGACACTGGCATCATCAATGTCGGCTATCGCGACTCCTCAATTCCCTTTTCCTATCTCGACGACAATCAGAAGCCGGTCGGCTTTGCGATCGATATCTGCCTGAAGATCGTCGAGGCCGTGAAAAAGGAGTTGAAGCTCGACAAGCTTACCGTCGAATATAATCCCGTGACGTCGTCGGGGCGCATTCCCCTGCTCGCCAACGGCACTATCGATCTCGAATGCGGTTCGACCACCAACAATCCCGATCGGCTGAAGCAGGTCGCCTTCACCAATACCCACTTTCTCACGGCGACGCGTTTCATCTCCAAGAAATCGAGCCACCTGAATTCGATCGACGACCTCAAGGGCAAGACGGTCGCGTCCACCTCCGGCACCACCAACATCAGGCAACTCACCGAGGCCAATGCGGCGCGCAACCTCGGCATCAATATCGCTCCCGCCAAGGAACATGCCGAATCTTTCCTGATGGTCGAGACCGACCGCGCGGTTGCGGCGGTGCTCGACGATATTCTGCTGGCCAGCTTTGCGGCGGGGGCAAAGGACCCGGACGCCTATGTGATTTCGACCGACGCATTCTCCAAGCCCGAGCCTTATGGCGTCATGCTGCGCAAGGACGATCCGGCGTTCAAGAAGGTAGCCGATGATGCCACCTCGGCGCTCTATCGGAGCGCCGAGGGTGAGAAGCTTTACGCGAAATGGTTCCTGGAAAAGATTCCGCCGAAGAGCTTGAATTTGAACGTGCCGATGGGCGCGGAGCTGAAGAAGGCGTTCGCCAAGCCGACCGACTCGCCGGATCCAGACGCCTACAAGGCGATGTGAGGGTGCGGTCTTGAACTATCACTGGAACTGGCACGTCTTCTTCGAGCCGTCACCGAACGGCACCGGCACCTATCTCGACATGCTGTTGTCTGGCCTCGTGGTGACGATCGTTACCGCGCTTGCGGCCTGGGTCATCGCGCTTGCGACCGGCACGCTTGTCGGCGTGATGCGAACGTTGCCGTCGAAGGCCGCCAATTTGTTCGGCTTTTGCTATGTCGAATTCTTCCGCAACATGCCGCTGCTGGTCCAGCTGTTCCTCTGGTTCTTCGTGCTGCCGGAAATTCTGCCCGCCTCCTGGGGGCTGTGGCTGAAGCAAATGCCGAATGCGCCGTTCTATACGGCCGCGATCGGCACCGGCCTCTTCATGTCGGCGCGCGTCGCCGAACAAACCCGCGCCGGTATCAACTCGCTGCCGCGTGGACAGAAGAATGCCGCGACGGCGCTCGGCCTGACGACGTCGCAGGTTTACCGCTACGTGCTGTTGCCGATCTCGTTCCGCATCATCCTGCCGCCGCTGACCTCGGAATTTCTCTCGACCATCAAGAATACGTCGGTCGCGCTCACCATCGGCCTGATCGAGCTGACCGCCGAAGCGCGCGCGATGCAGGAATTCTCGTTTCAGGTGTTCGAGGCCTTCACCGCCGCGACGGTGCTTTATCTTCTCGTCAATATCGTCGTCGTCATCGCCATGCATTTAGTCGAACGCGGTGTGGCGATCCCCGGCTACATCACCGGGAAGTAGCGCATGCTGAGCAATTTCGATTTCGACGTTATCCGGCGCTCGCTGAGCTACCTGTTCCTCGACGGTATGACGTTCACGCTGACATTGACGGCGCTGGCCGCCTGCGGCGGCGTTGTATTTGGAACGTTGATTGCCATGCTGCGGCTTTCCGGACTGTGGGGCCTCTCCCGCTTCGCCCAGCTCTATGTCGATCTGATGCGCTCGCTGCCGCTGGTGCTCGTGATCTTCTGGTTCTACTTCCTGGTGCCCTATATCGGGCAGTGGCTGACGGGCGCGTCGCGGCCGGTGCGCGTTGGCGCCTTTGCTTCCTCGCTGTTGACCTTCACGCTGTTTGAGGCCGCCTATTTCGCGGAGATCATGCGCGCCGGCATCCAGTCGATCTCAAGGGGACAGCCGGCCGCAGCCTCCGCACTTGGCCTGACCTACAGCCAGACCATGCGCTACGTCGTGCTGCCGCAAGCTTTCCGAAATATGCTGCCGGTCCTGCTGACGCAGACCATTGTGCTGTTCCAGGACACCTCGCTGGTCTACGTACTGTCGATCCCGGATTTCCTCGGCGCCGCCAGCAAGGTCGCGCAGCGCGACGGCCGGTTGGTCGAGATGTATCTGTTCGCGGCCGTCGTCTACTTCGTCATTTCGAGTATCGCGTCCTTTGGCGTTCGGCGCCTTCAGGCACGCGTTGCCATCGTTCGTTAACAGGGGTACCGATGATCGAGATCAGCCACGTCGACAAATGGTACACCGCAACTTTCCAGGCCTTGAAGGATTGCACCACCGGCGTCGCCAAGGGCGAGGTGGTGGTGGTTTGCGGCCCGTCCGGATCGGGCAAATCGACATTGATCAAATGCGTCAACGCGCTCGAACCGTTCCAGAAAGGAACGATCACCGTCGACGGCATCTCGGTGGGCGATCGCCGCACCAACTTGCCGAAATTGCGCGCGCGCGTCGGCATGGTGTTTCAACACTTCGAGCTGTTTCCGCATTTGCGCATCATCGACAACCTCTGCCTGGCGCAGGAAAAAGTGCTGGGCCGGTCGCACGCGGAGGCCGTCACGAAAGCCGCGAAGCTTCTCGATCGTGTCGGCCTCAAGGTTCAAGCGCAGAAATATCCCGCCGAATTGTCCGGCGGCCAGCAACAGCGCGTGGCGATCGCGCGCGCTCTGGCGATGGACCCCATCGCGATGCTGTTCGACGAGCCGACGTCCGCGCTCGACCCCGAAATGATCAGTGAGGTGCTCGATGTGATGGTCGATCTCGCGCGGGACGGAATGACCATGATGGTCGTGACCCACGAAATGGGTTTTGCCCGCAAGGTCGCCAACCGCGTCATCTTCATGGACCAGGGCGAAATCGTCGAGGACGCGCTGAAAGACGATTTTTTCAACAAACCTCGCAGCGACCGCGCGCAGAAATTTTTGTCGAAGATATTGTCGCACTAGCAGGCTCATGATCCGCTCTCGTCATTGCGAGTAACGCACGCTACGAAGCAATCCAGCTCTTCCACAGTTCTGGATTGCTTTGCTGGCGCTCGCGATAACGGATGCGGCGGTATATAATGACGGAAGTTATTTGCACGACAGGAGAACGAACTTTGGACCCGATCGCTTACGTCAACGGCGCCTTCGTCCCGCTTAGCGAAGCCAAGGTTTCGGTCCTGGACCGGGGCTTTCTGTTCGCGGACGGCATCTACGAGGTTTCGGCGGTGCTCGACGGCAAGCTGGTCGATAACGACTCGCACCTCGCCCGTCTCGAGCGCTCGGTCGGCGAGATCACACTGCCGCTGCCGGAGACCATCGCGCGTATCAAGGAAATCCAGCACGAGCTGATCACCCGCAACCAGCTCAGGGATGGCTTGGTCTATATTCAGGTCACCCGCGGCGCCGACGTCGGGCGCGATTTCGCATTCCCGAAAGGTGTCAAGCCGACCCTGATGATGTTCACCTCGGTCAAGGACATCGTCAACGCCGCCTCGGCCAAGACCGGCATTGGCGTCATCACGGTGCCCGATATCCGTTGGTCGCGTCGCGACATCAAAAGCGTGGCGCTGCTCGCGCAGGTGCTTGCCAAGCAGGCGGCCGCCGAAGCCGGCGCCGGCGAGGCCTGGATGATCGAGGACGGCAAGGTGACCGAAGGCGGATCGTCCTCGGCCTTCATCCTGACCAGAGACGACGTGCTGGTGACCCGCGAGAATTCGTCGTCGATTTTGCCGGGCTGCACTCGCAAGGCGGTGGTCAAGCTCGCCGAAGAGCGTCAGCTTCGCGTCGAGGAACGCGCGTTCACGATCGAGGAAGCGCTGAAGGCAAAGGAAGCCTTCATCACCAGCGCTTCGTCCTTCGTGCAGCCTGTGGTGAAAATCGACGGCAAGACGGTGGCCGACGGCAAGCCCGGCCCGATGGCCCAGCGCTTGCGCGAAATCTATATCGAATTCGCGCGCGCGACCGGCGAGTAGACGCTCGCCTTATTTATCGTAGGTCGTCAGCTTTGCGCCGTCGTCGGCGACGAACACGGCGAGCAGGCTCGCCGGCTCGGTCTCGCTGGCATTCTCGCTGACGAGATGCTGGCTGCCGGGCGGTTCGAAGAACGTCTCGCCGGCCTTATAGACCTTGGCCGGTCCCGCTCCCGAAACCTCGGAGCGAATTTGCCCTGACAGTACATAGACGAACACGCTGCCGGCATGGTGGTGGCTGGTCGATTTGTCGCCGGGCTTGAAGTTGACGACGACCGCCGTGAGTCTTTTGCCGGGAACGTTGGGCAGTTTCTCGCTCGACACCGGCTTGGCGACGGGCGCTTCCGCCAACGCTGACGAGCAAGCCCCTGAGAAAGCGGCGACGGCGACGACGATCGCCAATGCTGTTTTGGTCATGGTCTCTCCTCCCGGTCGGCGCCTCAAGGTTTCAGAATCAGTTTCTGCACCCGCCAGTTCAGAAGCTCGGCGACGTACAGCACGTTCTCCGACGGGCACGCCATGGCGTGGATCCAGCCGAACTGCTTGAGCTGCTTGCCGGACTGGCCGAGCACGCCCAGCACCTTGCCCTCGAGGCTGAGCTTGTAAACGCGCCCGGGCCACGCGTCGGAGCTATAGAGCACCTGATGCGGCGGCGGTGTGATGCAGATCGACCAGGGCGATCCCGGCGCGAAGGTACCCTTGGCCTTCGCCGCCTCGTCCGGAATCTTGCCGATCGCAGGTTTCGCGTCCGGCGGCACCGGCACGTCGATCACGATCTGCCGCTGGAATTTGCCCTCCTTGTCGAACACCTGGATGCGATGGTTGCCGCGATCGGCGACATAGACATTGTCGTTGGCGTCGGTCGCGATCGAATGCGGCGTGTTGAGCTGGCCCGGCCCGTTGCCTGGTTCGCCCCACGACTTCAGCCAGTTGCCGTCCTTGTCGACCTTGGCGACACGCGAATTGATGTAGCCGTCGCTGATGAAGGTATCGCCGGCCTTGTCCCAGGCGACATCCGTCACCTGGCGGAAACGGCCGTCATCCGGCGGCAGCGGCGGCTTCGGGTGCTTCAACGGTTCGGTATCTTCGTCGGAAGCTTCCTGCTTGCGGCCGAACACCATGAGGACGCGGCCGTCGGGATCGAACTTGATGACCATGTCCGAGCCCTTGTCGGTCACCCAGATGTTGTCGCTGGGATCGATCTTGACGGTGTGGGCAAATGACCAGGCGTAGAGGTTCTTGCCGATCTCGCGGATGAACTTTCCGTCTTTGTCGAATTCCAGAAGCTGGGTGGCGGCCGCCGCGTAAGCCGGTCCGCTCGTGTTGCCGCGCGACAGCGCGAACACGTGTCCTTTGGAGTTCACGGCAACGCCCGACACTTCGCCGAAATACATATTGGCGGGCAGCTTCAGCGGATTGGACACCGAGTTGAAATTGATCGTCGGGACCGCCTGCTGGGCGAGAGCCTGTGACCCGATCAAAAACGGCAAAACCAATAGCCAACGCGTCATGAATTCCTCCCGAGAGCTTCCTGGTATTTTTCGTTGCGGCGGAGACTATTTCAATGAGGCTTCCGCCGTCCACATCGGCGCGGGTAATCCGACGTCATAACGGCACGCCGCCCCGCGCATGGCAGCGCCAAATCTGTTAGGCTGCGCCAAAAGCTCCGACGGTGGCAAATACCCATGGTCTTTCATCTGACCCGGCCCTTGCCGTTTACGCGGCTCGCGCTCGTGTCCGCGTTGCTGCTGGCTGTTTTGTCGGGCCGGCCGGCGCTGGCGATCTATCCGGAACGAATTGTCAGGATCGTAGTGCCGTTTGCACCGGGCGGCGGCACTGACGTGGTCGCGCGCACGCTCGCGCACGAAATGGAGAAGGACCTCGGCAAGTCCGTCATGATCGAGAACAAGCCGGGAGCGGGGACCATCGTCGGGACGCAGGCGGTCGCGGTCAGCAAGGCGGACGGCTACACGCTTCTGATGGGAACGTTTGCGAATGCGGTCAATCCCAGCCTGAATGCGAAATTGCCCTACGACCCGCACAAGGATTTCGCGCCCGTGGCGCTGGTCGCGCGCTCTTTTAACATCGTCGTCGTCAATCCGAAATCGCAGGTCTCTTCGATCGGGGACTTGATCGCAGCCGCGAAAGCCAATCCCGGCAAGTTGACATTCGGCACTTTTGGTGTCGGCACGTCGGCGCATCTGGCCGGTGAGTTGTTCAAGGACATGGCCAAGGTCAACCTGACGGCCGTGCCTTACAAAGGGGCGGCGCCTGCGATCACCGATCTGATCGGCGGTCAAATCGACGTCATGTTTACGACGGTCGCAAGCGCGGCTTCGCTGGTCGAAAGCGGGCAGTTGCGCGCGATCGCGGTGACCTCGGCGGAGCGCTCGCCTGCGTTTCCGAACCTGCCGACGGTCGCCGAAGCCGGCGTGCCCGGCTATGCGGCCGAAAGCTGGTATGGCCTTTTTGCGCCGGCCGGCACGCCCAAAGACGTGATCGGCCGGCTCAACACATCCGCAGCGACGGCCGTCCAATCGGAGGCCTTCAAGAAGCTTGGAGTCAATGAGGGGCTCGTCACGGTCGCGCTGCCGTCGGATGCGCTTGAGCAGTATTTCCGCGGCGAGGAGGAGCGCTGGCGCCGCGTGATCGGCGAAACCGGGATCAAGGTGGAGTAGGTGACGCTGGTTTGAAACTGGCATGACGGCCTGTTGCAGTGCGATGACGGGTGCGCTGGCGAGCCTGTTAAGGAATATTCCAATCGGGCAGGGGTTGCAGAGAACGCGCCTTTCAGGCACTTGGCCGGAACGGCCTCTCGTATCCCGATTTCGAAGTTCGTACCCGGCGCGGCCCCGTCTATCAGACCCCATGGAGGATCCCAATGTTCAGTACGCTCCGGCGCATGTCCGCTGCTGCGATTTTTGTCATGACGTGTTTCGCCTTGCCGGCATCGGCGCAGGAAACGATGCGCATCCGCGGCACGGTTGAGAGTGTCGACGGCGCGGTTTATGTCGTGAAAAATCGTGACGGCGCGGAAGTGAAGCTCACGGTCACCGATCCCCAGCTGTTTGTGGCGATCGTCAAGTCGACGATGGCCGACATCAAACCGGGCCAGTTCGTCGGCGCCACCGGCATGACGCAGCCCGACGGCAGCCAGAAGGCGATCGAGGTGCACATCTTCCCGGAGTTGATGCGGGGCACCGGCGAAGGCCACTATGATTGGGATCTCCGTCCCAACACCAAGATGACCAACGCCAATGTCGAGCAGACGGTCGGCGGCGTCGATGGGCCGGTGTTGACCGTGAAATACAAGGACGGTGAGAAGAAGGTAATGGTGACGCCGGAGACCCAGGTCGTCACCTACGTGATCGGCGACAAGGCCGACCTCAAGCCGGGTACCAAGATCTTCGTCGGCGCCGCGAAGAAGGGCGCGGACGGAACCTGGCAGACACCGCGCGTCACCTACGGCAAGGACGGTCTGACGCCGCCGATGTGAGTTCGTTCGAAATTAACTACCGACGACAATCAACTTCACTTCAAAGGGAGAGTACATAATGCGTTCGACAATTTCTTATGCGTTGGCGGTGTTCGCCGCCGCGGCGATCTCTTCGCAGGCGCTGGCCCAAGCTCCCGCTCCGGCTGCCACGCCCGCTCCGGCGCCGGCCAGCCCGCCGTCAGGCGGCACGCCCGATGCGATGCCCTTCGACATTCCCTATGGCATGTCGATCGGTCTCGAAAAGGCCAAGCAAGTGATGGCGGCGGCCGAAGCCGAAGCCAAGAAGCGCAACTGGAAAATGAACATTGCCGTCGTCGACACCAACGGCGAGCCTGTCATGTTCGAGCGCATGGAAGGCGCGCAGATCGCCTCCGGCGCGATCTCGATCAACAAGGCCCGCACCGCTGCGCGCTTCCGCCGCGAGAGCCGGCTGTTCTACAACGCCTACGAGACCGGCCACTCCTATCCCGGCACTCTCGATCCGACGCTTGCCGCAAGCCCCGGCGGCTTCCCGCTGGTCGAGAACGGCAAGCTGATCGGCGCCGTCGGTTGCAGCGGTGGAACGGGCGATCAGGACGCGTTGATCTGCAAGGTCGGCGCTGAGCTTGTGAAGTAAGTCTAGCGCTTTAGTCTAAATCTGGATCGCACCCAACGCCGCGGAGGTCATCCCTCCGCGGCGTTGTCGTCTTGACGTGTCATCGCTGTTGCAATGCGGCAAAGCAAAATGCTGGACGGCACAACGATCCGGTCGTAGATAGCAAAAAGCTCGTTGGCTTGGTCGCCAAGACCGAGAAGCTGCTTATTAGAGGTGCCCGTCATGTGGGTGTTGTTGCTGCTGCCGTTCGTCGGCCTGTTGTGGGTGCCTTTCTATAATTTCCAGGAGCCGGCGCTGTTCGGATTTCCGTTCTTCTACTGGTACCAGCTCGCCTGGGTGCCAATCTGCTCGCTGCTGATCTGGATCGTCTATCGCTCGCAGAAGCCCGACGACGAGACGCCGTAAGAGTCCGCGCCCTTTTTAGTCAAGCAAGGCCCGCTATGTCCGCAGATATCGACTGGATCGCACTCGCCGTCTTCGTGTTCTTCTTTGCCCTCGTCACCGTCATGGGCTTCTTCGCGGCGCGCTGGAAATCGGGCCCGGTGAACGAACATCTCGACGAGTGGGGTCTCGGCGGTCGTCAGTTCGGCACCTGGATCACCTGGTTCCTGGTCGGCGGCGACTTCTACACTGCCTATACCGTGATCGCGGTGCCGGCGCTGGTCTATGCGGTCGGCGCCTATGGCTTCTTCGCGCTTCCCTACACGATCGTGGTGTATCCCTTCGTCTTCGCAGTGATGCCGATGCTCTGGAAGGTAGCGCATGCCAAGGGGCACGTGACCGCGGCCGACGTGGTTCACGATAGCTATAGTTCGCGCGGCCTCGAACTCGCCGTCGCGGTTACCGGTATCGTTGCGACGATGCCCTACATCGCGTTGCAACTGATCGGCATGGGCGTCGTGATCAAGGCGATTGGCCTGACCGGCGAATTGCCGATCGTCGCGGCCTTCGTCATCCTCGCGCTCTATACCTATAGCTCGGGATTACGCGCGCCAGCCTTGATCGCCTTTGTCAAAGACATCATGATCTATATCGTAGTGCTGGTCGCGGTGGTCGTTGTGCCGTCGCAACTCGGTGGCTATGCCGCGGTGTTTTCTGCCGCGAACGATGCTTTTGCGGCGAAGGGCGGCGCCACGGGCCTCGTGCTGAAGCCGTCGCAAATGCTGCCCTATGCCAGCCTTGCGCTGGGTTCGGCGCTGGCGGCCTTCATGTATCCGCACACGCTGACCGGAATCTTCGCCTCGAAATCTGCCGATACCATCCGCAAGAACGCGGTGATGCTGCCGGCCTATACGCTGCTGCTCGGCCTGATCGCGCTGCTCGGTTACATGGCTTACGCCGCCCATATCAAGGTGGCCTCGAACAACGACGTCGTTCCGATGTTGTTCAAGACTCTGTTCCCGTCCTGGTTCGCCGGCTTCGCGTTTTCGGCAATCGCGATCGGCGCGCTGGTGCCGGCCGCCGTGATGAGCATCGGCGCGGCCAATCTGTTCACGCGCAATATCTGGAAGTCTTACGTCAATCCTGACATCAGCCATGCCGGCGAAGCATCGGTCGCTAAGATCGCCTCTTTGGTCGTCAAAGTCGGCGCGCTCGCCTTTATCACCTTCCTGCCGACGCAATATGCGCTCGATTTGCAGTTGCTCGGCGGCTTGTGGATCTTGCAGACCTTCCCGGCGCTGGTGTTCGGCCTGTTCACGCGTCGGCTCCGTGCCTCCGGACTGTTGCTCGGCTGGGCGGTCGGCATGTTGTGGGGAACCTGGACGGCTTGGAGCAACGGGCTCAAACCGTTGGCCACGCTCCAGCTCGGCGACGCCAGTTACGTGTTCTACGTCGGCCTCGGCGCGTTGATCCTCAACTCGGTGGTTGCGATCGTCGTCTCGGCACTGGTGAACATGGCCGCACCGCGCGTCGTTACTGCTCGATCTTGATATTTCCGGCGCGCGCGACTTCGGTCCATCGCGCGATGTCGGAGGTAAGGATCTGCGCAAATTGTTCCGATGAGTTGCCGACTGGCTGAATGCCGAGCGGCTTCAGCCTGGCGACGACGTCGGGCTCCTTGATGATCCGCGTCAGTTCGGCCTCTAACTTCTCCACGATCGCCGGCGGTGTCTGCCTGGGCGCGAAAATGCCGCTCCACAACACCGCGTCCACATCGGTGCCCGCTTCTTTCATCGTGGGAACGTCGGGCAGGTCCGCCGCGCGGGCAGGCGACGTCACCGCGAGCGCGCGCACCTGGCCGCCCTTGACCTGACCCGACACCGGGCCTGCATCCGCAATGGTGGCTGTCACCTGGCCGGAGATCACGGCCATTACCGAGTTGTTGGCGCCTTTGTAGGGAATCTCCTGCATCGGCGCGCCGGTCTTTTGTTTAAAGAGCTCGGTGACGAGCTGGAAGGCCGCCGATGAGGACGAATAATTCGCCTCCTTCGGATGGGCCTTGGCAAAGGCGATCAGATCAGCGACCGATTTGATCGGCGAGGTCGCATTGACGATCAGGATCAGAGGAAACGAGCCGAGCTCGGTGATGGGAATGAAATCCCTGACCGGATCGTAGGGCAGCCTGGCGTAGACCGCCGGATTGATCGCCATCGCGCCGCTGGCACCGATCAGGAGCGTGTAACCATCGGCTTGCGACTTTGCGACGTATTCGGTTGCGACGATGGCGCCGCCGCCGGGCTTGTTGTCGATAATGACGGGCTGGCCGAATTTTTCCGACAGTTTTTGTCCGACGATCCGCGCGATCAGGTCGTTGCCGCCACCCGGCGTGAAGCCGACCACGATCCGGATCGCGCGTGTCGGATATTTTGAGGGGTCTTCCTGCGCGCTTGCAGACGTAACAACCGCAACCGCGAGGCAGGCACCCATCGCGACGTTTCGGCAAAGGGCCTTCATGTCATCACAACCTGGTAATCTGCACATGAAGCACCGTGGCCTGGCCGTCGTCGAGCGCCGCAAGGCAACGATCGATCGCGGCTTCCAGTTCGTCCGGTTCGGTGACGCATTCGCCATGCGCGCCGAAGGCTTTCGCTACGCCTGAGAAGTCCCGCCGCTCGCCCTGGCGTCCCGATGTCAGGCGCGACTGAAACGCATCACGATCGGCGGCGACGCCCTTGGGATAGACGCGCTGCACTGCGGACTTCACCGCCTGCCAGCCGCCATTGTCGAGCACGACCGTGAAGATCGGCACGCGATATTGCTGCGCAACCGCATAGACGCTGTCGGGCGAGGAGAAATGAAATCCGCCGTCGCCGATCACCTGCACGATGCGGCGTTTCGGTTCGGCGAGTTTCAGCCCGAGCGCCATGCCGCCGGAAAATCCAAGCCCGCCGCCGGCGAGCCCGACATAGCTGCCGGGCATGGTTCGGATGATGTGCTCTTGCAGGATCGGCGCGTTGCGGATCGCTTCGTTGACGACAATGTCGTTCTGCGAGATTTTCCCGTTCAGCGCCGCAAACAGAAAGGCCGGCGTAAGCGCGCCGGAAACACCCTTGTTGGCGCGCGCATCCGCCCGCCGCTTGTTCATCGCTTCACGAGCACTGTCCCAGCTTGCGATGCGTGCCGCGACACGCTTTCGAAAAGCGTCGTCGGCCCGTGCCTCGATCGCCTCGCAAACCTGTTTCAGGATGGTGGCGCAATCGCCCTGGATGCGCAGGTCGGTCGGAAAGCCCCACATCGGAAAATCCGCCTTCAACGGATCGATGTCGATCTGGATCCATTTGATCGCGTCGGCGCGCCTGGCATATTGCGGCACGAATGGCACGTCGGAATCGAGAAGCAGACCGAGATCGGCGCTTTCCAACAGCGGCATCGCATCGAAGCCGGCAAAGCAGGGCGAGCTTTGCGAGATGTTGAGGTCGATCGAGTTGAATTCCGCAACGCGGATGCCGCAGAGCTGCGCCAGGCGCTCGAGCGCAGCCACGGCTTCCGCCTTGCGCCCGAGATAGGCGGTGATCGCGATCGGGTTTTCCGCCGCCATCAGCGCGTCCGCGATCGTCTTGACGCGCGCGGGCTCGATGCCGCCGGCCTGCACGCTGCCGTAGCGAGCGGGCGGATATGCCGGCATTGCGGCATCGTCCCATTCTTCCGCCAGCGTCTCGCGCGGCAGCATCATGTAGACCGGACCGGGCGGGTCGCTCTGCGCAAAGGCGTGCGCCCGTGCCAGGGCCTCCTTCACCACGATGCCTGAGGGGAGCGAATATTCCCACTTCACGTAAGGCCGAACGATGCTGGCGATATCGAAGGGATCCTGCACGAAATGGACGTAGGTATCGCGCGATCCCGGCAATTCGCCGTGCAGGGTAAACGGCGCGCGACCGGCAAATAGCAATACCGGCAGGCGATAGCGAAACAGGTTCTGGATCGCCATGCACGCATTCGCGGTGCCGGCATCGACATGCACGAACACGGCCTGCGCCTTTCCGGTCGCAAGCGCATAACCGGCGGCCATGTGGACGGCGACCACCTCGTGCGGGCACAAGATGACTTCCGGATGCTTGCGCCCGTCGCGATCCCACTCGGCCATCGCCTCGATCAGCGAGACATGGTCGGTGCCGAGATTGGCGAAGATGTACTCGATGCCGAGGTCGACGAGACCTTGCAGGAAATGGTGCGCCGTCGAATGGCGGCTCATCGCACTACTTCTCGGCAACGAACTTGTTGCGCAGCGTGCCGATGCCGGTGATCTCGATCTCGACCACATCGCCCGCCTTGATGTTGGGCGAAGCGCCGTCGGTTCCCATCCAGATGACGTCGCCGGGCCAGAGCGTAAAATATTTCGTCATCTCGACGATGAACTCCCTGACACCGAAAATCATCTCGTTAGTGTGGAAGCGGTTGCTCTCCTTGCCGTTCAACCGCACGATGGTTTCCATCTTGTCGAGATCGGCGGAGGTTTCGATCCACGGCCCCATGGGCTTGAAGGTGTCGGCATTTTTCGAGCGCCACAGGCCACGATCGGCTTTTTGCCAGGTTCGCTCGCTGACGTCGTTGCCGATGGTGTAGCCGAACACGCAATCCATCGCGTTCTGCTCGGTCAGGTGCTTGGCCTTCTTGCCGATCACGACGACGAGCTCGCCCTCGTAGTGTATCTGCTCGGTCGCGTTGGCCGGAATGACGACATCTTCGTCATGCGCGATCAGCGCGTTCTGGGCACGATAGCCGACCTCGGGCCGATCGGGCACGTTCGGCACCTCGCCGCGCTTGTTGGCGGCTTCCTTGAGGTGCTTGAGATAGTTCAGTCCCACGCAATAGAAAGTGCGCGGGATGACCGGCAGCTCAATCCTGACGTCGGCAAGCGCATGCGAGCGCTGTGTGCGTTGCCATTCACCGAAGGGATCGCCGTCGACCGCGATGACGCGGTCACCTTCGACGATCCCCCAGGATGACGCTTGGTTTGCGGTGAATTTCAGCCAGCGCATCGAGCACTCCGCTCGGGTTGGAGCGACCGTTACTCTTCCTTCACATATGTCGAGGTCGCCGGACCTTCGCCCTGGATCAGGAGCACGGCGTCCTCGTCCTTGGCGCCATCCCAGTGCACCTGCTTGCCGAAATGGGTCACGAAGCTGCCGGCCGGCAGCGGGGTCGTGTTGGCGGGGTCGAAATGCGGTCCGGTGCCGACCCACCAGGTGCCCTGCAGCACGACGATGTAGCGATCGTTGGGATGGAAGTGCGGCCGGCTGAAATGGGTGCCCTTGGTCCATTTGGTATAGACCATGTAAAATCCGGGCTTAGAGGGATCGCCGACCACCACGGCCTGTTGCGCCCCGCGGGCGTCGACCGGGCCCCAGGGGATCTGATCCGGCAATTTGTAAATCACGGCGGCCGAGTTGAGTTCGGCAGCCGAAGAGATGCTCAGCATGCCGGCCAGCGCCAGCGGCATCAGCAGAAATCGCCAGAGCCTGTTTGTGATTTTCATGATTTTCCTCCCTTGAAAACTGCCTTGGCCCTTATTTTGGGCGGGCGGATGCTATCCGGTCAGGCTGTGAGGGAGCAAGGGGCCGCCGCGCATAGGGGTCGGCTCATGCCGTCAACATTTTGCAAACCGTGAAAGGCGTTTACCGATCCCGATAAGAAATTGAAAACCCGCGAGCTGCCAAAGTGGCTCCAGTTGGGAAATCTCAGTTGGGAAGTTTTGGGGAGAGGATCGATGAGCGGGAAGGGTATTCAGGAAAACGTGCGGCGATATCGCGCCATTGCGTCACTGTATCGTCAAACGGCGGCGTTTCGCCCCAATCAACGGCTGTCGCTCCTGGAGCAGGCCTACGAATGGGAAAGCCGCGCTTTGGCCGAGCTCGAAGCCCATTTCACCCAGCGTGAGGCCACCGCCAGCCCGTTGCAGAGCTGGATGGTCCAGACCACGACCTGGCCGATGCTTAACGCCGCGTAAGTTTTTTGGGTCGGCTGCGGCCGCCTCACCTCCATGCGGTTTTCCGGGGTTGCTCTTTGCCTGACCTTTGGCAAGAGTTGTGTGCGTTGCCCGTCTTTACGGGCATGCCTAGCCCCACACGAAAGCCGCTCAAGTATGACCATCGAAAAAATCCAGCCCGCGAGCTTGTTCAAGCGCAACGTCGGCGGCCATGTGCTCTATTCCCACGTCGTCGTCGCCTCCGGTGAAAAGCTGGTGTTCGTCTCCGGCCAGCTGGCGCGCGACAAGGACGGCAATATCGTCGGGCCAAAGGACATGCGCGCGCAGATCAAACAGGTCGGCGAGAACCTGAAGAACGCGCTGGAGGCTGCCGGTGCGACATTGAACGATCTAGTCAAGACCACGACCTTTGTCACCGACATCGATGAGTTCTTCAAGCACGTCGATGTCAGGCACGACTATCTCGGCGTCGGCTTGCCCGCGAGCACAACCGTTGAGGTGCGCAGGCTGTCGCATCCCGATCTCGTGGTCGAAATCGAGGCCATCGCGCTTCTCAAGACATAACGGCTCTCCCCGCGCATAATGGCCCTTCTCAAGGCATGAGATTTGCCTGATGTTACGGCCGTTGTTTTAGCCATTTGCTTTGGCCGATGAGAGGAAACCAGATGCCGTCGTCCCTCCCCCCGATATCCCGCCGCGCCGTGGTGCTTGGCGCCACCGGGGCCGCATTGTCGGCGCCGTTTGCGAGCCGCGCGGCGTTCGCCGCGGTACCCAATATTCGCTACGCGACCGGCGGCGGCATCGGTCCGAACGAGATGGAGACGATCATCTTCCTGGACTACGTCAAGCAGAACGTCCTGAAGAACTACGGCAAGTCCTACACGCTCGACATGACGTTTACGCGCGGCACGCCCGAAGCCGCCGCGCTGTTGGCCGCGGGGCAGGCCGACATCGCAACGCTTTCCGGGCCGGCTTTTGCCACCATTATCGTCAAGGACGCGGTGCCGAACGGCCTCACCATTATCTCGGATAATTATCAGGACGGCCATCCCGGCAACGCCACCAACAGTTTCATGGTCCTGAAGGACTCAGCCATCAAGACCATCGCCGACCTCAAGGGCAAGAAGATCGGCATCAACGCGTTTGCCTCCGCGGTCGATCTCGCGTTGCGCGTCGCGTTGAAGAAAAACGGCATCGATCCGCGGCGCGACGTCGAGATCGTGGAGATCGCGTTCCCGAATATTGCGTCTGCCATTCGCGAAAAACGCATCGATTGCGGCGTGCTGGTGATTCCGTTCCTGGCGGTCGAGAGCCCCAAGGGCGATCTGCGGCCGGTCTTCACCGGCGGCGACGCTTTCGGCGGTCCTTCATCGGTGATCTTTCAGGTCACGACCAACGCCTTCCTCAAAGAGCATCCCGACGCGGTCAAGGCGTTCCTTGCCGACTATGTCGACGGGCTCGCCTGGTTCTACGATCCCGCCAACCGCGAGAAAGCGATCCAGCTCGTGTCCGACTTCACGAAGTCGTCGAAGGACGTGCTGAATTCCTATTTCGCGACCGGCCGCGACTATTATCGCGACCCCAATGCTTGCGTGTCGTCGCAGACGATCCAGAAGCCACTCGATGCCATGTTCGAAGAAAAGCTGATTGATCGCCGCATCGACGCCTCCAAATATCTCAACGTCGGTCTGCTGCCGAAACCGTGCGCCTTGTGATGCCTGAACTCCCCAAGGTCGATATCAAGGGGGTTTCCAAAACCTATCCCGGCGACAGAGCGGTTCAGGCGCTTCAAACCGTCAACCTCGCAATCAAAGCCGGTGAGTTCGTTTCGATCGTGGGTCCGTCCGGCTGTGGCAAGAGCACGCTGCTCTATGTGGTCGGCGGTTTTTTGCCCGGAGACGGCGAGGTTCTGGTCGATGGCAGGGCCATCGCGGGACCGGGTACGGACCGCGGCGTGGTGTTTCAGGAATATGCGCTGTTTCCCTGGCTCTCGGTGCGCAACAATATTCTCTACGGGCTCGAACGAGGCTCGCTGACCGCGGAAGAACGCGGGCGCATCGCCGATCGCCTGATCGGCGTGATCGGTCTCAAAGGATTTGAAGACCGTTTCCCACGCGAACTCTCCGGCGGCATGAAGCAGCGTGTCGCAATCGCGCGGACGCTGGCCTGCGATCCCGCCATCCTGCTGCTCGACGAGCCCTTCGGTGCGCTGGACGCGCAGACCCGCGAGGTCATGCAGGACGAACTGTTGCGGATCTGGCTCGAGACCCGCAAGACGGTGCTGATGATCACCCACGATGTCAGCGAGGCGGTCTATCTCTCAAACCGCATCTGCGTGATGTCGGCGCGGCCGGGGAAAATCGTCGAGGAATTCACGATCGACCTCGATCGCACCATCCCGCGCGAACAACTCTTCACGTCGGATGCCTTCAACAGGGTGCGCAACCGGGTCTGGATATCGGTCCGGCATCAGGCGCTCGCAGCAGAAAAGGCTGCCTATGCGGGAAACTGACCGCGTTACTTGGCTCGCGTCGCCGGTGGGGAGGGTATTGCCGCTCGTCGTGATCGGCTTGCTCTGGCAGGCCGCAAGCAGCCTTCACCTGATCGATCCGTCCTTTCTGCCGTCGCCGGCACGCATCGGTATTGCTGCTTACGACCTGCTCGCCGGACACGAGATCAGGGACAACATCTTCATTACGCTATGGCGTGCCGGGCTGGGCCTGACGCTCGGGTCGGCCGCGGGCGTCTGGCTTGGCATGATGATGGCGCGCTCGCCGGTCTTTCACGCCTATGCCGCGCCTGTTGTCGGCGGCACCTATTCGCTGCCGAAGTCGGCACTGATCCCGCTGTTCATCCTGTGGTTTGGCATTGGTACTGCAACCACCGTCTGTGCGGTGTTTCTCGCCTGTCTATTGCCGATGGTTGTCAATACGGCGCAAGGCGTTGCCTCGACGCCGCGCGTATTGGTCTGGGGCGCGGAAGCCTTTGGAACAAAGCCGCGTACGATGCTGTGGCAGGTCTATCTCCCGCATGCGCTGCCCGATATCTTCGCCGGCCTTCGTGTCGCGCTTGGATTTTCGTTTGTGCTCGCGATCTCCTCGGAGATGATCGCCTCGACCAACGGCATCGGCAAACTGATCTTCATGTATGGCGAGAACGGCGCTTACGACTACATGTTCGCCGCCATCGCTTGCGTGGTCGTCGTCGCATTTCTTGCCGACCGGCTTTTGCTGAAACTGACGGAGAAAAGCCTTCGCTGGCATGAATCGGCACGGCGGTCGGCATGAGCGGGGCGGTGACGGCGAAAGAGGTGAGCCAGCGCGGCCTTTTTATTCGGTCGCTGATTTCGGTGTTCACCATTGTCATAATCTGGGAAGCGGCGGCCCGCGCTGGCCTGACGCCGGCGTTGTTCCTGCCGCCCTTTACAAGGGTCGTGGGCGAATGGTGGACCGTGTGCGCCGACGGCTCGCTGCCGCTCGATCTCGGCGTCAGCCTCGCGCGCGCCGCGGTCGGGCTATGTTTTGCCACTGCCGTTGGCGTTCCGCTTGGGATCGCCATGGCGCGCAGCCGTTTTCTGCACTGGCTGTTCGATCCCGTGATCGCGCTCGCTTTTCCGTCGCCGAAGATCGCGTTCCTGCCGATCTTCATTCTCTGGTTCGGCATTTATAGTCTCTCGAAAATCCTGCTGGTCGCGTTTGCCTGCGTGTTTCCGATCCTGATCGGAAGTTTCGCGGCGGCCACGAGCGTCAACCGGGTTTTGATCTGGTCGGCGGCTTCGATGGGATCATCAAGCCTGGGCGTGCTGTTTCGCATCGTGCTGCCCGCAGCGTGGCCGCGGATTTTCGCAAGCTTGCGCGTGGCGCTGCCGGTGTCGCTGATCACGACGTTCACGGCCGAGATGGTCAGCGGCGGCGGCGGAATGGGCGCAACGCTGATGTATTCGCAACGCTTCTTCGAAAGCCCGACCGTTTTCGCCTATATCCTGACCATGCTTGGCGTCGGCTTGCTGCTCGATTTTCTCATGCTGAAGCTGCAGGCAGCCTCGGCCTGGTCGCAGCCGTCCTGATTGCCTCAATCCGGCGTATCTCCTAGGATTTTCCGCATGTCCGATTTCCACGGCGTCTTTCCCTATCTGGTTTCGCCCGTTGATGCCGACGGCGCCATCCGCCGCGACGTGCTGGCGCGCCTCTGCGGCGATCTGATCGCCGCCGGCGTGCATGGGCTGACGCCGCTCGGTTCGACCGGCGAATTCGCCTATCTCAACAATGCTCAGCGTCTGGTTGTCGTGGAGACCACGATCGATGCTGCCAAGGGCCGTGTACCGGTCGTTGCCGGCGTCGCCTCGACCTCGACGTTGGACGCCGTGGCGCAGGCCAAGGCGTATCAGAAACTCGGAGCCGACGGCATTCTGGCGATCCTGGAGGCGTATTTCCCGCTATCGGATTCGCAGGTCGAATCCTACTTTAGAGCCATTGCGGACGCGGTCGATATCCCCGTCGTGATCTATACCAACCCACAATTCCAGCGCTCGGACCTCTCGCTCGATTGCATCGAGCGCCTCGCGAGCCATCCGCGCATCCGGTACATCAAGGACGCTTCGACCAATACCGGGCGGCTGCTGTCGATCATGAATCGCTGCGGCGATTCCATCCGTGTGTTCTCGGCGTCCGCCCACATTCCGGCCGCGGTAATGCTGATCGGTGGCGTCGGGTGGATGGCGGGGCCAGCCTGCATCATCCCGCGCCAAAGCGTTGCGCTTTATGGTCTTTGCAAGGCCAAGCGCTGGGACGAAGCGCTCACGCTTCAACGCAAACTGTGGCGGGTCAATGAGGCTTTCGCGCGCTTTAATCTCGCCGCCTGCATCAAGGCCGCTCTGGCGATCCAGGGCTATGACGTCGGCGACCCCGTGCCGCCCCAGAAGGCGTTGACGGCCGATGAACGCAAGGCGGTCGAGGCGGTGCTGCGAGACGTCGGCGAGGCCGCTTGAGGGCTTGGCCTGTTCCTTGCCTATCAGGTACATTCGCATTCTGACCAAATTCCAAGGAAACTCCGATGAACATTCTTCCCGGCAATCTACGTTTCGGTGCGGGCAAGTCGCCCAAGCGTCTCGAAGACCAGCGGCTATTGACCGGCAAGGGCCAGTTCATCGACGACAAGCCGGAAGAGGGCGCGCTGTGGCTCCATATGCTGCGCTCGCCCCATTCCCATGCGAAAATCGTCTCGATCGACACCAAGGCCGCACGCGAGATGCCGGGGGTCGAAGCGATCTACACTGGCGCCGATCTGACCACCGATGACATCGGCACGCTGCCGACGTTGTTGATTTTCCCGCGGCCCGACGGCTCGCCGATGACGGTGCCGCCGCGCCGGCTGCTGGCCCATGACATCGTGCGTTACGTCGGCGAAACCGTCGCAGCCGTTGTCGCGACCTCACGTTATGCCGCGCAGAGCGCCGCAGAAGCGATCGCGGTGGAGTATCAGGAGTTGCCCTCCGTGGTGGATCCTCTGGCAGCGGCCGAGCCGGGCGCGCCGCTGGTATGGTCTGAAGTGCCCGACAATGTCGTGGCGCGCATGAGCTATGGCGATGCGGCGGCGGTCGACGCGGCGTTTGCCAAGGCCGACCACGTCGTCTCGCTCGATCTCGTCAACCAGCGCCTTGTGCCTTGCGCGATGGAGCCGCGTTCGACCATTGCCGAAGTCGAGAAGAAAACCGGACGGCTGATTCTGCATGTTCAATCGCAGACGCCGGCCTCGACCCGCGACATTCTTGCGGAAGCCGTGCTGAAACGGCCAAAGGAAAGCATCCAGGTTCTGGTTGGCGACATCGGCGGCGGTTTCGGCCACAAGACCAACCTTTATCCGGAAGACGGCATGGTCGCCTATGCCGCCGTCAAGCTGAACAAGAAGGTGCGGTGGCGTGGCGAGCGGTCGGACGATTTTCTCGGTGGCACCCACGGCCGCGATTTGACCACGACGGCGGAATTCGCGCTCGACGCCAAGGGCCGCGTGCAGGCGTTTCGCGTGCGCTCGGTCGGCGGCACCGGCGCCTATATCTCCGGTACCGGCGCGCTGATCCCGCTGATCCTTGGTCCTTTCGTGCAGACCGGCGTCTATGATCTGCCGCTCGTGCATTACGATCTCAAGGCGGTGATGACCCACACCGCGCCTGTTGCCGCCTATCGCGGCGCGGGCCGGCCGGAAGCGGTGTTTGTCGTCGAGCGTCTGATGGATGCCGCCGCGCGCCAGTTGAAGATCGATCCGCGCGCAATTCGCAAAGTGAATTACGTCAAGCCGGCGCAGATGCCTTACACCAACGCCGTCGGCCAGGTGTATGACTCCGGCGCTTTCGCTCACATGCTGGAGCGCGCTACGAAGCTGGCCGACTGGGACGGTTTTGCCGCGCGCAAGAAGGCGGCGAAGAAAAAGGGCCTGCTCTATGGCCGCGGCCTCACCAGCTACATCGAATGGACCGGCGGTACGGTACATAACGAGAAAGTCAGCCTGCATGCGACGGCCGACGGTCGCGTCGTCCTCCATGCAGGCACGCAGGCGATGGGGCAGGGATTGCAGACCACGTTTGCGCAGATGATCGCGGAGGCGCTCGGTGTCTCCATCGACAAGGTCGACATCGTTCAAGGCAACACCGATCTGGCGATCGGTTTCGGCAGCGTCGGCTCCCGATCGCTGTTCGTCGGCGGCACCGCCGCGGTGGTCTCGGCCGCCGACCTGATTGCGAAGGCCCGCGAGAAAGCCTCGCAAACGCTGGAAGCCTCGGTCGAGGACATTGAATATCGCGACGGCATGCTCACCGTGGTCGGTACCGACAAGCACGTCAGCCTGTTCGACATCGCCAAAAAGGAAGCGGGCGCGCAGCTCTCCGTCGATAGCGAAGGCCAGACCGATGGGCCAAGCTGGCCGAATGGCACGCATATCTGCGAGGTCGAGATCGATCCGGAAACCGGTGTGACGCGCGTGGTGCGCTACACCACGGTGGACGATGTCGGCGTCGCCATCAACCCGATGCTGGTGACGGGGCAGGTGCATGGTGGCGTCGCGCAAGGCATCGGCCAGGCGCTCTATGAAGGCGTAACCTACAGCGAGGAAGGTCAGCTGATCACCGCGAGCTATCAGGATTACTGCATCCCGCGCGCCGATGACGTGCCGCCAATCGAGGTGACGCTGGATGGTTCGGCGCCGTGCCGCACCAATCCGCTGGGCGCCAAGGGCTGTGGCGAATCGGGCGCGATCGGTGGTCCGCCCTGCATCGCCAATGGCGTGATGGATGCGCTCGCTGATCTCGGCATCACCTCGATCCAGACCCCGATCTTGCCGATGAAGGTTTGGGAGGCGATCCGCGACGCCAGGGCCAAGGCGGCTTGATCTGTCTTTTTACCCCTCCCCCTTGTGGGGAGGGTGGATCATCGTGGCGAACGATGAGCCGGGTGGGGGATCGTCATTTGCAAGTGCTCCCGCCCCGACGCTCATTGCACTCGCCATAGCCGAAGCCTCGCTTCGGCGTCCTTTTTGGAACAGCCACCCCCTGAACCTTTCCTGTCATCAAAGCGACTCAAACCGACGTCTCGCCAGAATTGCGAGCTCGATGCGGTTTTGACGGCTGCCCTGCCGGAGTTGTTCTGATAGGTTCGTTGGGCGACTGTAAAGGAGATTTTCGATGCGCAAGATTTTGACGGTGCTCGCGGCACTGGCGACGCTGAGCCTCACCAATTGCGGCTATAATGCGATTCAGACCAATGACGAGCAGGTCAAATCAGCCTGGTCCGAGGTGCTCAACCAGTATCAGCGCCGCGCCGATCTCGTTCCCAATCTCGTCAATTCGGTGAAAGGCTTTGCGCAGCAGGAAAAAGACGTGCTGTTAGGTGTGACCAATGCGCGCGCCAAGGTCGGCAGCATCCAGGCGACACCGGAACTCGTCAACGATCCCGGCGCCTTCGCCAAATTCCAGGCCGCCCAGGGCGAACTGAGCAGCGCGCTGTCCAAGCTTCTGGTGGTCACCGAGAACTATCCGCAGCTCAAGTCGGATGCGTTGTTTCACGACCTTATGACGCAGCTCGAAGGCACCGAGAACCGCATCACGGTGGCGCGCAATCGCTACATCAAGTCGGTGCAGGACTATAACGTCGGCATCCGCACCTTCCCGAACAACCTGACGGCGATGGTGTTCGGCTACAAGGAAAAGGCCAACTTCACGGTCGAGAACGAGAAGGAGATTTCGACCGCGCCGAAGGTGGATTTCAATCCGGCGCCCGCGCCGGCGAAGTAGTTTCGCCTCGATGCTGGCAAGGATTCTCTGCTTTGCATTCCTGATCTGCTGGCCATTCGCGGCTTCCGCTCAGGTTGCGGTGCCGTCGCTGTCGGGGCGCGTCGTCGACCAAACCGGCACGCTGTCGGCGAGCGATGTGGCTGCACTGACGCAACGGCTGAAGGATCTCGAGACCCGCAAGGGCAGCCAGGTCGCGGTCCTCATCGTTCCGACCACGCAGCCCGAGGCGATCGAGCAATTTTCGATCCGCGTGGCGGAAGCCTGGAAGATCGGACGCAAGAAGATCGACGACGGTGCGTTGCTCGTCGTCGCCAAGGACGATCACAAGCTGCGCATCGAGGTCGGCTATGGCCTCGAAGGCGCGCTGCCCGACGTAACCGCGCGGCGCATCATCGATGAAATCATCGTGCCGCGTTTCAAGTCCGGCGATTTCACCGGGGGGATTTCAGCCGGCGTCGACCGCATCGTTCGCGTGATCGACGGTGAACCGTTGCCGGTTCCCAAGCCCGAGGTGTCGCACAGCGTCGACCCGAACATGTTCTTTGACATCATTTTCAGCCCCTTCGGTTTTATCGGTTATGCGGCGATCGCCGCCATCATGCGGGGGCTTCTCGGGCGGTTAGTTGGCTCGGGCGTCACCGCCGGCGTGGTCGGCGCCATGGTCTGGTTTCTCCTGGGTTCAATCGTCGTCTCCGGCATCTTCGGCGTCGCCGCCTTCTTCCTCACGATGTTTGGCGACAGCATTTTGGCCGCGAGTTCAGCAAGTCTCCCGCAACGGCCGTGGCGGTTACGGCGGAGGCTGGTCGTCGGGCTCATCCGGCGGTTCTTGGTCCAGCGGATCGGGTTCGGGCTCGAGCGACGGCGGATTTTCAGGCGGGGGCGGCAGTTTTGGCGGCGGCGGCGCCTCAGGAAGCTGGTAGCTGGAGCTGAGTGGGATGGGTATCAAGCGCATCGGCAAGCATCTCGTGGAACATCACTGGCGCGCGCGCCGGCTTTTCCCGAAGGAGGCGCTGGTTTTGATCGAACAAGCGATCAAGACGGGCGAGACGACGCATTCCGGTCAGGTGCGCTTCGTCGTCGAAGGTGCGCTTGACGGCAAGCCGCTGTTCTCAAATCAATCCGCCCACGACCGCGCGCTCGATATTTTTTCGCATTTGCGGATCTGGGACACCGCACATAACAACGGCGTCTTGATCTATCTCTTGCTCGCCGACCGCGACGTCGAGATCGTCGCCGATCGCGGCATCGATGCCAAAGTCGGCGCGGCCGGCTGGCAGAAAATCTGTGCTGCGATGGAAGCCGATTTCAAAACCGGCAATTTTGCGGGTGGCGTGATCAAGGGAATTCAGGCCGTCTCGCGCGAACTCGCGACGTATTATCCCAGACACGGCGCCAATCCGAACGAACTGCCTGATGCGCCGGTCGTGATGTAGCGGTTTCGTCATTCCGGGTTTCGCGCTTCGGGCGCCTCGGAATGACGTCACCAAGTGCGCTTGTGTTCGCTTATTTGCGCGCTCCGCCGGCAGGCGGGGTGACCGGGTCAGCCTTCAGCGAGGGCCGCTCGGCGACGCGATCGAACCACGTTTTGACGTGGGTGTTGGCGGGATCGATGGCTTGGCCGACCAAAGCCCCGAAATCAAGCCAGCAAAACAGCAGGATGTCGGCGAGCGTAAAACGCTTGCCGCACAGATATTCCCGGCCGTCCGCCATCTGGCCGTCAAGCCAGGCAAGGCGATTGGCGGCGATCATCTTCAGGCCCGGCGCGGCTTCGGGGACAACCGGGATACGCTTCTCGAAAAATCTCAAAGCCTCGCCGAAGCGATAGCCATTGGCGAGCGGTTCGCAGATGTTGAGATCGACGCGGCGCGTCCACATCCGACATTCGGCGCGCTCCTTTGGCGTCGAGCCGATCATCGCGGGTTCTGGCTTGATCTCCTCCAGATATTCGCAGATCGCGGTGATCTCGGCGAGATAGCTGCCGTCATCGAGTTCGAGCGTCGGCATCTGGCCATGCGGATTGCGCGCCAGATGTTCCGTTTTGCGGTTCTCGCCGCCGCGCAGATCGACCCATTGCTTGGGCATCTCGATGCCTTTTTCCGCCAGGAAGATACGGACAATGCGCGGGTTGGGCCCGATCGAGTTGTAAAGTTTCAAGGCGTTCTCTCCTCCTTGTTCTTAGTTGCAGCATGCATTGAGCAGGCGCGACGGCGATCTGTCAAATGCAGAGCTGTCGTTGCGAAGACTCAGGAATCGTCGAGCTTGTTGAGATCGCGCACCGACTGCATGATCGGCTCGAAGTTCGATCGCGCATCGAGCGCGTCGAACAATTGCGCGGTGTCCGACAATAGCGCGTGCGAGCGCGCGATCGCGATCCGCACATCCTCCTGCGGGGTATCGGACAGCCGCCCATGACCCGAGAGCAGGATTTTCGAATTGAGGCCCTTCAGCCGCTCCAGCGACTGGATGTAATCGCTGATGCTGCCGGAGCCGAACACGCCGCCCATCACGCCGCCGGGCATCAGCGTGTCGGCGGCGAACAACAATCCCTTGTCCTGGTCGAACAGGCTAATGCAGGCCGAGGTGTGGCCCGGCGTGTACATGACGCTCAGCTTGAAGTCGCCGAGGTCGAGCACATTGCCTTCCTCCAGCCAGATGTCGACGTCGATCGGCTTGTTGGGCTCGTTAAACATCTTGCGCAGCATCGAGAAGTCGTCGCGCAGCATGATCTTGTTGGCGGCGAGCCGATGCGCCGCGACGATGGTCCGTTGCTCGTTGAAGAGCCACGCCGCGCCGATGTGGTCGAGATGCTCGTGACTGAGGATCACCATGTCGATCTCTTCCGGCGGACAATCGACATGCTCGATGCATTCCTTGAGCGCCGGGTAGTTCGAGGTCAGTCCGACATCGACCATGATGGTGCGGGATTTTCCGCGCACCAGATAGGCGTTGGCCGCGCGGTTCTTGAAGCGGATCTGGTAGACATTTTCGTGCGCCTGGATCAGCGAGCAGACATCGTTATTGAGCAGAATAGGAAACGGGCTCGGTTTGCGCTCGCTCATGGATTGTTCACCCTGAAAGCGGCGGCGTTGGAGGCGCGCAAGCGTTTGCTCAGCGCGTCCATCACCATTAGCGCGAATGCCGGCTGCTGGCTGACCAGATAGACGAAGCGGGCGTGGTTGATCCGCATCACACGGGTGTTGGGCGCGGAGGCAATCGCCGTCGCCGAACGCGACGAGCCGTCGATCACCGCCATCTCGCCGAAAAATTCGCCCTTGCCGAGGGTGACGATGACGGTCTTGCTGGCGCCGTCCAGCTTGGCGATCTCGACCTCGCCATCGAGCACCACAAAGAGTTCGCGCCCCGTCGAGCCTTCCTCGAAAATAACCTCGTCGACATCAAATTCGTTGATGCATTTCTCGATGGCCATGGCACCCCGCCCATGTTTCGCGCCATGGTAGTCGGGAAAGCCGCCGCTGCAAACCGGTGTCCCGGTTCTGACATTCGTTCCCCGTAGCGGAAGGTTCGTTTGCGATGTCAGAACCCAGAGGACACTGGAACACAGGATTTTAATGCGGGTTTGAATTTGGATTCGTCCTGGGCGGGCTCGTGTCACCGCTGAGCCGAATGTCGAATCCACCGCCCTGGCCCCCGCCCGGCGGAGGTGGCGGTAACGGGCGGTGGTGCCAGGTCTCGCGCTGACGCCGGCTTTGGGATTGGCCCCGGCAATTTCCTAAAATTTCGGTAAGTCCACGGTGAGGTAAGGATTTGGCAAGGTATGAAAGTTACCAAATGGTCAATCTTTAATGGAGAATTGACCGTGAGTGACCATGAAGCCGAGCAGATCAGCGGTGAAACAGGTTCCGTCAATGCCCACTCCGGCGAGAAGCCGAGCGAGCCGGTTGCGGCCTCCCCCACGGACGCCAGCGCCGCCAGCCACGCGCTAACGTCCGAACAGGTGGTATCGGAGCCCGTGACGCCCGAGCCCTCGATGTCAGAGCCTGCGATCTCCGAGCCTTCGATGTCAGAGCCGGCATCGTTCGAGGCAGCGAAAGTCGAGCCGGTGAAGGCCGAGGCGAGTGCTCAGGCCAGCCAGCCGGAAGCTGCAGCCGAGAAGATTTCGGCCAATCCCGGCAAGGTCATCGTGATGTCGCGTCGCGAGCGGGCCTGGACCGACCATGACATTCACGCGGATGCCGACGAGGCGGCCGCGCACCACAGCATGTTCGGCAAGCGCCGGATCGCCGCGATCGCGGCCGTGGCGGCGCTGGCGACGGTGGCGGGCGCGTTGGGCGGTGCGTTTGCGACCGCGACCTTCATGCACGCTGGCAACGAAGTGGCTGCCGACAGCAGTCCGGCCCCGACGCAGACCTCGATGGCGCGGATCGATGCCGACATTCAGGCGCTGAAGACCGGACTGGATCATACCTCGAAGCTCGGCATGAACCAGTTCAACAAGACCATCGATCGCCTCGACAAGCTCGAGCGCGCGCAGACCGAGCCCGCCGCCAAACTCGCCAAGCTCAGCGAAGCCGTCGACAAGCTGCGTGCCGCCCCCGCTGCGGCGTCTGCCGCCTCTTCCGCCGCCAAGGAAACGACCGGTTCGATCGCCTCTGCGCCGGCCCAGCAGCAAGCCGCGGCGGGTCCGGTTCCAAAGATCGAAGCCAAGATCGAAGCCAAGACTGAAGCCAAGCCTGACGGGAAGACCGAGGTCGGCCGCCTGCCGACGCTGGAAGGCTGGGTGCTACGCGAGGTCGGCTATGGTGGCGCCCTGATCGAAGGCCGTCGCGGCAGCTATGACGTCTATGCCGGCGACGTCATCCCGGGTCTTGGCCGCGTTGACGCCATTCGCCGCCAGGACGGCCGCTGGGTCGTCGTGACCAGCCGTGGCCTGATCGTCTCGCGCTAGCGGTCCCTGCTTTCACTGTGACGTGAAATAGCGGCGGTTGTCACAAGACAGCCGCCGCCTTTTTGTCTATTTCCTGAGCACGAGGATTCGCCTGGAAGGTCCCGGAATGAGGGCTTTGGCGTGGTGTTTGTCAGGACATGGATTCTTTGCGTTATCTGCTCACGCTTGCGCTCGTTCTGTTGCCGCTGAGTTCCGCGCGGAGTCAGCCTCTGCTGGAACGTGGCATGGCGGTCACTGACCCCGCCGCTTTGCGTGAACTCGACCGTGGCCCATTTGGCCTCTCGCGGATGTTGTCGGTATCGTCGAGCGAGCCGCTGACCGACAGTGCGTTGTTTGCGCTGCCCGCCATCGTGCCGGTTCGCAAATCGCTCGACGAGGAGTTCGAACGCTACGTGCAACGGCACAAGCGCGAGTTGCCGAACCAGACTATCGGCGTCGGGCCGCAGTTCGATTTCCAGCTGTTCGACCGCGATCAGCTTTACTCGCAGGCGAGCCGCTTTGTGCTTGCCGGAATCGTCAACCGGATGGATCGCGCTTTTGTGGCGCCTGAGAGTTGCGGCGAAATCCGGCTGGTCTATCGTTTGACACAGATCGATGCGCCGCCGGTTGGCGATCACGGCGCCTCGGCGCGGCTGCCGATGACGCTTAATCTCGTCTTGAAAGCGAAAACCGCCGCTGACAATGGCGCAGCGCTCACCTGTGCGAAAATCGCCCGCCGCTGGCTCGACACGGCCAACTGGTCGCTCACGGGGGTGGCGCTTGCGGAAAAGCTGACGTCGCCCGACGGCCCACTGGTTTCGGTGGGATCAGACAATATCGACCGCATCGAAACCAATCTTCAGATCGCGCACGTGACGCAATCGCCGGCTCATGAATTCCGTACCGACTATCTCCTGAAGGTCTTTGATTACAATCCGCAAACGAAAGCGTTCGAAGAAGCGACGTTGGAAGACCAGATCGATCGCGAACGTTTGTTGTCGGATGAAAAACTTAAAGCGCAATTCAAGGCGTGGTTGCTCAACCCGACACATCTCGCCGAATTCGATCGCGGCACGGCGCTGATCCCGAAGGAGTTTCTCGCGATGAGTGCGATCGCGCCGACCCCGATCGGCTTCTCGGCATCGCCGTCGCAGCCGGCGTTTGGAATGGTGCAGGGCGAGGGGGAGAACCCCATTTTCTCAAAGGACGACGTCGTCACGGCACTGCAAAAGGCTGCGGCGCGCGGCATCAACTTGCAAAACATTCGCTCTGTCGCCGGCTTTCAGCGCCGCCTCAACGACATTACCTGCGCCGGATGCCACCAGACCCGCGGCATCGGCGGGTTTCACTTTCCCGGCGTCGACTGGATGGCGACCGATCCCAACAACACCACCCTCGTGCCGGCCTCGCCGCATTTCTTCGGCGATCAGGTTCGCCGCCGCGACATCTCGAGAGAGATCCGGGACGGCAAGCCGGTCGATTATAGCCGCGGCTTTTCCGAACGGCCGCAACTGCGCGGCAGTCGTGAACTGGCCGGCACCGAATATGGCGATGGCTGGGGCGCGCATTGCTACGGCGCGCGCGCCAAAGTCGGTGACAAGACCGCCGACAACGATCCGACCTTCACCTCCTGGGGCTGCGCCAAGGGGCTTTCCTGTCAGGTGATGAGCGAGGCCTCACGCATGGGAATGTGCTTTGTCGGCAACCGCTGAAGAACACCGTCCCGCGCACGCAACGCGAGATTGACAGTAAGCTTACCAATCGTGTTTCATCGCGAAAAGCCGCAGGAGAAACGCGGGGGAGGAAACATGGACGACATCCTGATTGTCGGCGGCGGCATCGGCGGCCTGACCCTGGGGCTTTCGCTGCATGCGGCCAACATTCCCTGCCGCGTCTTCGAATCCGCACCGGAAATCCGCGCGGTCGGTGTCGGCGTCAACCTCCTGCCACATGCCACCAGGGAACTCGCCGCGCTCGGCCTCGAGGCCGATCTGGCGCGCGTGGCGATCGCGACGAAAGATTCCACCTTCTTCAATCGCTTTGGCCAACTGATCTACCAGGAGCCGCTCGGTCTCGCCGCCGGTTACGATCAGCCACAATTCTCGATTCATCGCGGCGACCTTCAGATGGTGTTGCTCGAGGCCTTTAAAAGCCGCATCGGTGCCGAGCGCATTCTCACCGGTCACCATTGCACGGCCGTCGAGCAGGATGACACCGGCGTTACCTTGCACTTTGCGTCCGGCCAAAGCGTGCGCGGCCGCGCGGCGATCGCCTGCGACGGCATCAGTTCGGTGATCCGCAAACAGTTTTTCCCTGATGAAGGCGAGCCGCGTTATTCCGGCGTCAACATGTGGCGCGGCGTCACGCGGTGGAAGCCGATCCTGTCGGGAGCGAGCATGACGCGAGCGGGCTGGCTCTCGCATGGCAAGATGGTGATTTATCCAATCCGTGAAGCGGCCAGCGATGGTCTACAACTCGTCAACTGGGTCGCGGAGATCGAAACCCCCAACTATCGCCGGCGCGACTGGAACAGAGCCGGCTCGCTCGACGATTTCATCGGCGCCTTTGCCGACTGGAATTTCGACTGGCTCGACGTTCCCGCTTTCATTCGTGCCGCCGACAGTGTGCTGGAATTTCCGATGGTCGATCAGGATCCCCTGCCGCGCTGGAGTTTTGGCCGCGTCACGCTATTGGGCGACGCCGCGCACCCAATGGTGCCGCGTGGCTCGAACGGCGCAGGACAAGCTATCCTGGATACGCGGGCGATGACGTCGGCGCTGCTCGCCAACGACGATCCGGTCACGGCCTTTGCGGTTTACGAGAAGGAACGGCTGGAGAAGACGACCCGCATCGTTTTGACCAACCGCACAAATCCGCCGGACGCGATCTTGCGCGAGGTCTATCAGCGGACCAACGACAAGCCGTTCAACGCGATCGGCGACGTCATCAGTCACGAAGAGTTGGTCGGGCTGTCGGACAGCTACAAGCAGATTGCCGGCTTTTCCAAAGAAGCATTGCGCGCGTGAGTGGAACACCGCCAACAAGCGATGCATCGACGATCGATGTCGCCGCCTTCATCGACGCCCAGCCGGTCGGCGCCTTCCAGGTCAAACTTCTATTGACCTGCGCGACAGTGCTGTTCCTCGACGGCTTCGACACCACGTCGATTGGCTTTGTCGCGCCGGCGCTGGCAAAGGAATGGTTGCTCGGCAAGGGCGCGCTCGGGCCTGTGTTCAGCGCGGGCCTGTTTGGTTTGATGATCGGCGCACTGCTGTTTGGGCCGCTGGCCGATCGGATCGGACGCAAGAAGATCATCATCTTTTCCACATTGGCCTTCGGCATCGGCACGCTCGCTACCGCCTTTGTCAATGACGTGAATACGCTGTTAGTGGTCCGGCTTCTCACCGGTCTTGGTCTCGGCGGCGCGATGCCGAACACGGTGGCGCTCACCTCGGAATTTTCACCGCACCGCCGCCGCGCCACCATGGTGATGGTGATGTTCGTCGGCTTTTCGGTTGGCGCTGCGCTCGGCGGCCTGCTCGCGGCGGCGATCATTCCTCAATTCGGTTGGCGCTCGGTGTTCGTTGTCGGCGGCGCCGCGCCATTGTTACTGGCGCCGTTCCTGGCATGGCGGCTGCCGGAATTGGTGCGTTTCCTGGCGTTGACCGGGAGCGCTGATGCGGGCGTCGCGCAACTGCTCGCCCGCGTCGATGCGAAAGCAGCTTTTGCCGACGGCACACGCTTTGTGGTGAATGAGCCGGCGCTGAAGGGAATTCCGGTTCGGCATCTCTTCAGCGGCGGAAGAGCCTCCGCAACGCTGTTGTTGTGGGTTGTGTTCTATATGAGTTTGCTCGACCTATATTTTCTGTCGAACTGGTTGCCGACGGTGCTGAACGATCTCGGCGCCTCGATCTCGGCGGCCGCTGCGATCAGCTCGATGTTGCAGGTGGGCGGTGTGATCGGCACCTTCGCGCTCGGCATCATCATAGATCGCTTTTCGTTTCGTGCGCTGGCGCTGGTCTATTTCGTCGGCATGTTTGCGGTTGGCGCGATCGGGCAGCTTGGCCATTCCGCAATGCTCGTCACGATTGCGATCTTCGTGGCTGGCTTCTGCATCGTCGGCGGGCAGATCGCCGCCAACGCGCTCGCGGCGGGATACTACCCCACGTCGATCCGAGCGACCGGCGTCGGCTGGGCGCTTGGGGTGGGGCGGATCGGCTCGATCGTCGGACCCCTGGTCGGCGGCGTGCTGCTCAGCCTGAAATGGACGGCGGGCGAGGTATTCTTGGCGGCCGCGCTTGCCGCGCTGTGCGCGGCGCTGGCGGCATTTTCGCTCGGACGGCGAGTGGGATTGGGCGGAAGGGGCAGGGACGCTTCCGATCCGGTCGCGTCGCTAGAGGCGGTGACGCGGGCGCGCGCCTAGGTTAGGCTGTGGCGCCACATTAGTTGCAGGAGCTGCGCCGTGACCGATCCGACCGGAGAAAGCAAGGAACGCAACCGCG
This sequence comes from uncultured Alphaproteobacteria bacterium, assembly GCA_963824305.1. Classification (GTDB taxonomy): domain Bacteria; phylum Pseudomonadota; class Alphaproteobacteria; order Rhizobiales; family Xanthobacteraceae; genus Bradyrhizobium. The sequence continues at coordinate 1,796,704 of CAWGOW010000004.1, read as the reverse complement.
AGATCGCCGCCAATGAAAGCGCGCGGCAAACCACCAGCTCCATTCGCGTCAGTGTCTGGGCGATCGGCGTCGCCGTGATCATCGGACTGATGGCGTTCGGTTGGGTGATCGTCAACAACAAGTAGCAAGCCGGGCTTCGTTCAGACGCCTGTTCCGGCGTAATGCGTCAGGCGTTTGCCCGGCAGCAGATCGTAGGCCGAGCGCCAGCCCGGCAGTGCCCCGACACGTTGCAGCCAGCGATCGATCGCAGGATGGCTGGTCGTAAAATCATACCCCGTCTCGTCGCCCGGATAGTGCAGGTAGGCGATCATCGAGACATCTGCAATTGTCGGCCGCTTCCCCGCCGCGAAGGCGTGCTGCTGCACATGCTGTTCCAGGATTCCCAGGTAATCATCGATCCGCCGTCGCAGGAATTGCAGCACGTTCGGGTCCGGCGTGGGCGTGAAGGTGCGCAGGAAGCGATAGGTCGCCATGGAGCCGGAGAGCTTGTGGTTGTCCCAAAATAGCCAGCGCAGCACCTCGAATTTCTCCTCGGCGCTCTCCCCGCCGAAGCGGCGATACTGCTCGGCGAGCTTGAGCAGGATCGGCGCGGTTTGGGTCAGCCGCACGCCGTCTTCCTCCAGCACCGGAATTTCGCCCATCGCGTTCACGGTTTGCCGCCACTGCGTCGTTCGCGTCACGCCAGCGGCGAAATCGGTCCAGACGGGATCGAAGCTCTGGCCACAGAGCGTAAGCATCAGCGCCAGCTTGTAGCTGTTGCCGGACTCCGGGAAGTAATGCAGCCGGTAGGTTGGCATTCTCGCCCCCTTTAAGCGACGGCGCCTGACGCCTTCAAATTCCGGATCGCGGCCTCGTCGTAACCGGCCTCGCGCAAAATTTCCTCGCTGTGTTCGCCGACATCGGGCGCGCGTCGCGGTTTCACCTTATTGCTGCCGTCGACCCAGATCGGGCTATTGATCGTGAGCATGGTATCGTTCTCAAACGGCACCAGCACGTCGTTTTCGATCATCTGCGCATCGGTCGAAATATCGTCGAGGATGTTGACCACGCCGAACACAAGGCCGTTGCCGTCGAGAAGCCGGCGCCACTCGGCCAAATCCCTCGTGGCAAACACCTGATCGAAGATCGCGATCAGCTCGATTGAGCGGGCATGGCGATCGGCTTTGGTGGCAAACCTGATGTCGTTGATGAGGTCTTCGCGTCCCAGGCAGCGGGCAAGCGCCGGCCATTGCCGCTCTTCATTGAGTAGCGACAGGATCAGCCAGCGGCCGTCTTTGCAGCGATAATGGTTGGTCACGGCATTCAGCGCCCGTTCGCGCGGCCGCCGCTCCTGGAATTGCGCGCCGCATAATTTCGCCTGCGCCAGCACGCTCGCGGCCCACAAGCCGTTTGCCATCAGGTTCGAGGAGACGTGGGAGCCTTCGCCGGTGCGTTCGCGCTTGTAGAGGGCGGTGACGATCGCGCCGTAAAGCGCCATCGCGCAAGGGTGGTCGCCCATGCCGGGCACCGAACGCGCCGGTGTGGTGTTCTCATCCGCACGCACGAGGTCCATCAGGCCCGAGCGCGCCCAATAGGCGTTGCTGTCGAAACCGGGCTTGTCGGCCTCGGCGCCTTTCTCGCCATAGCCGGTGAAGGAGGCATAGATCAGGCGCGGATTCTTCGGCTTGATCTCCTCATAGGTGATGCCGAGGCGCTTGCGCACGCTGGGGGGAAAATTGGTGATGAAGACATCGGCCTCGGCGGCGAGCCGATACAGCACCTCGCGCCCTTCCGGCTTGGAGAGGTCAAGCGCCAGGCTGCGTTTATTTCGCGCTTCCAGAAGCCACGCAAAGTTATGTTCGCTGACCGGATATCCCGGCAGCTTCGGCAACAGACGATAAGGATCGCCCGTTCCCGGCGGTTCGATCTTGATCACTTCGGCGCCGAAATCCGACATCACCGTGGCAGCCGCGGGGGCCGCGATGAAGCTCGCGCAATCCAAAACTTTTAAGCCTTCGAAGATGCCTTTATCCATGGATCGCGCCCGCCCTATCCCCTGTTCCTGCGTTGCCATTGTTTCCGCGCGCCGGAATTGCAGCGTCGTGACCGGCAAGACCCACGCATTTGACCCATGTCGGCTGCCGATGCAACGCCGGCTTTTGACATCAGGCGAAGCTTTTTGACCTTGTGTGAAATGTAGGGCGGTTTCGGCATGACGCTATTATGGCGCTCTCAACCTTGTGCGTGCCAAGTTCGCGCCCTTCATCGACAGGGGCCTTGAATCTGGCAGTATGCCCGCAGTAACTGTCAAACGAGAGCTTGCGGACACAGGGTCGGGGCTCGATCAGCTTTGACGCGCGCGATTTTAGAGAGAACGAGATGGGAATCTTCCGGTTCCGGCGGCTGGCTCCGCTTGCATTCGTTGCGCTGTGCTGGTGGCAGGGAACTGCGCAGGCCGGCGACCTTGAGGATTGCCTCGCACCTTCGGGAGAAAAGACCGAGGCTGCCTGTACGGCCGTCATCAACGACACAGAGCGGACGGCCGAAGATCACGCCAAGGCCTATGCGGCCCGCGCGCGTTTCTTTTCTGCCCGCGGCAAGTTCGATGCGGGGATCGCCGATGCAGAGGCCGCCGTAGAGCTCGCTCCGAAGTCGACCAACGCGCTGACAGCGCGCGCCTATGCGAACCAGCGCGCCGGCAAGGCCGATGTGGCGCTCGCCGACTATAACCGTGCGGCAGAACTTGAGCCGAGGAATCCGCTGGTCCTGACTGCGCGTGGATTCTTGCGGGCCGAACAAAAGGCCTGGACCGAGGCGCTCGCGGATTTCAACGAGGCGATCGCCTCGAAACAGGACTATGCCCAGGCTTTCGTCGGACGCGGACGGGTCTATGTCGAGACTGGTCAGCTCGATCTGGCGCTGGGCGACCTCAACGCGGCGCTCGCGATGAGCACGACGGTGCAAAGCGGATTTTATTGGCGCGCTCAACTTTATCGGCGCAAGGGCGACATCGATCATGCGATCGATGATTTCTCGCGCGCGATCGTGCTGTCGCCGCAAGATCGCGCAGCCTATTATTATCGTGCCCAGCTGTTTGTCGCCAAGGGCGACTATGTCCGTGGCATTGCCGATTTCGACAAGGTCTTGTCATTCAGGCCGGATGACAAGGCGATCCAGCAGCAGCGTCAGGCCGCGGTGACGATGCAGGCCGAACTCGCCAAGGTTCGTGACGCGCCGCCAGCCTCGGTGGCGCCTCCCAAGCCCGTGGCGGGTGCGCCGGCCTCGTCGTCCCCCGCGCCCGTCGTAACGCCATCGGGACCGGTCGCGGCGGCGCCGGCTTCGCAAGCCCAGTTCATCGCGCAGGTCGTGCAACTGACGGAGCAGAAGAAGTATGCCGATGCCGCCAAGGTGCTCAGCCAGGCGCTTTCGGCCTATCCGAACGACGACGCGCTTCGCCTGTTGCGAAGCACCGTGCTGCGGAGGGCCGGCCGCTTTGCCGAAAGTCGCGACGATATCGACGCGTTGCTCACGTCGAAACCAAACGACGCCGGATTGCTGTCGAGCCGGGCGCTGGCCTCGCTCGGCTTACGGCAGTTCGACGAGGCGCTTGCCGACGCCAACAAGGCGATCGGCATCAATTCGAAGAGTGGACCGGCCTTTGCCGCTCGCGGTGAGGCCTACCGCATGACAGGGAAATTGAAGGAAGCACTGGCCGATTTTGACACTGCGATTCCGCTTTATCCGAAGCCGGAGAGTACGGTCTTTGCCGCGCGCGGAGAGGCTTATCTGGGGCTCGGGCAGTTCGACAAGGCGCTGGTCGACTTCGATCAGGCGCTGGCGCTCTATCCGTCGCAGGACACCGCGCGCGCCGCGCGAGGGCTGACGCTCGTACTGAAAGGCAACACCGCCGAGGGCGTGGTCGACATCAAGACGGTGCTCGATCGCAACCCTGGTCACCAGATTGCCCAAATTGGTCAGGGGCTGGCGATGCTGGTTTCCGGCCAGACCGATCGCGCGCTGCTGGCGCTGAACCAGATGATCGGAAAGAACACCGTCTACGAGCATTTGGCGCGCGTGCTTCGCGCCCGGGCCTTGCTGGTGAAGAAGGATCCGGCCGGCGCACTTGCCGATCTCAACGTCGCGCTCGATCAGAGGCCGAATGACCCGGACGCGCTGCTGTTGCGGAGCCTCGTTTTTTTCGACAAGCACGAGACGGACAAGGCGCTGGACGATCTCAACAAGGCGATCGCACAACGTGAGACGGTCGAGAATCATTTCGTGCGTGCAAAAGTCTACGAGACGCAGAGCAATTTCGACAAGGCGGCGGAGGACTATCGCCGCGCGACCCAGCTTCCGGCGGCGAGCGTGTTCGATATCAAGTCGCAGAATGAAGCGCGGCAGAAGGTTCAGCAGCTCTCGAAAAAGGTGCCTTGCGGCAATTCGTCTTCCGGTGGCTCGGGTACCTGCCTGTGAGGCCTATTCGTCGCCCGACAGCAGCGCGGCATTGCCGCCGGCGGCGGCCGTATTGATCGTCACGGTCTGTTCGGTGGCAAAGCGCGCCAGATAATGCGGGCCGCCGGCCTTGGGGCCGGTGCCGGAGAGGCCAGACCCGCCGAACGGCTGCACGCCGACCACGGCGCCGATGATATTGCGGTTGACATAGACGTTACCGACAGCCAGCCGTCCAATGACCACATCGACCACGTCGTCGATCCGCGAATGAATGCCGAGCGTCAGGCCGTAGCCAGTGCGTTCGATCGACGCCAGCACGTCGCCGAGCCGGCCGGCGGCATAACGCACGACATGAAGGATCGGGCCGAAAACCTCTTCAGTGAGTTGCCCGGCGTTCGCAAGTTCGAAAATATGCGGGGCGACATATTGGCCTGATTGCGCAGACCCTGCAAAGTGAAGCCGCGCGTCGCGCTTCATCCGCGCGATGTGCCCGTCAAGCCGAGCTTTGGCTTCAGCGTCGATCACGGGGCCGATATGAACGCTGGCGTCGCTGGGGTCGCCGATCTTCAACTCCCGCGCCGCGCCAGAAATCATCTCGATCATTCGCTCGGCGACATCCTCCTGCACGAACAGAATTCGCAACGCCGAGCAGCGCTGGCCGGCAGAGCGGAATGCGGAAGTCAAAACGTCGTCGGCGACCTGTTCGGGCAAGGCGGTCGCATCTACGATCATGGCATTGATGCCGCCGGTCTCCGCAATCAGCGGCACGATCGGACCATCCTTGGCGGCGAGCGCGCGATTGATGGTGCGTGCGACCTCGGTCGAGCCGGTGAAGACGACGCCGGCGACATCGGGATGTGCCGCAAGTATCGCACCGATGCGGCCATCGCCAGGCAGCAGATGCAGCGCTGCAACCGCCACGCCGGCCTCGTGCAACAGCCGCACCGCTTCGAAAGCTATCAGGGGCGTTTGCTCGGCCGGCTTCGCCACCACGCTGTTGCCGGCCATCAGCGCTGCAGCGACTTGTCCCAAAAAAATTGCGAGCGGAAAATTCCAGGGCGAAATCGCAACGAACACGCCGCGGCCGCGCAATCCAAGCATGTTGCTCTCGCCGGTCGGTCCGGGCATCGCCTCGCTCGCGCCAAAAAGATCGCGCCCCTGTGCGGCGTAGTAGCGGCAGAAGTCGACGGCCTCGCGGACTTCGGAGACGGCATCGTCGAGCGTCTTGCCGCCCTCGCGTTGTAGCAGTGCGGCGAAGCGCGCGGCGCGTTGCTCCAGAAGATCGGCGGCGCGTTCAAGATAGCTCGCGCGAACTGATGCCGCCGTGCGGCTCCAACTGAAAAATCCGGTGCGCGCGGCGGCCATCGCGGCCTTCGCCTCGTCCGTGGTCGGCTCGATCACGCTTCCAATGATCTTGGTCCTATCGGCAAGCCCGCGCAGCTGCCGCGCCTTGCCGGTAGCAGCCTTGCCGTCGATCAGCGAGGCCGCGCTGACAGGAGCGGCCTCGGTTGCGATTGCCGCGATCAATCCCTGCAACGCTACGCGATCGCCGAATTCGAGGCCCCGGGAATTTTTCCGCTTCGGCTGATAGAGATCAGCAGGCAGCGGAATGTCGGGATGACGGGCATGGGTCTCGCTGCCGACGATGCCGGCCGGACGCCGCAGCAATGTCGCAACCGGTATGTTGTCGTCGGCGGCGAGTGCCACGAAGGAGGAGTTGGCGCCGTTCTCCAACAGACGCCGCACCAGATAGGCGAGGAGATCGCGGTGGCTGCCGACCGGCGCGTAGGTGCGGCAGGCGAGATTTGGACGGTCTTCGATCAGCCGTTCGTAAAGCGCCTCGCCCATGCCATGCAGGCGTTGCAATTCGAAGCCGCCCGCGTCGCCCGCGCGTTCAAGCACGGTCGCAACCGTCAGAGCGTTGTGGGTGGCAAATTGCGGAAACAGCCGCGGCCGCAGGTTCAAGAGCCGTTCGGCGCAGGCGACATAGTTGAGGTCGGTCATCGCCTTGCGCGTGAATACGGGATAGTCGGAGAGCCCGCGCTCCTGCGCGCGCTTGATCTCGGTGTCCCAATAGGCGCCTTTGACAAGGCGCACCATCATGCGCCGGTTCAGCGCCGTCGCGAGTTCGTAGCTGTAGTCGATCACGGCGCCGGCGCGTTTCTGATAGGCCTGAATGGCGAGGCCAAAACCGTGCCAGCCTGAAAGCGACGCATCGGCAAATGCCGCCGCGATTACCTCCAGAGAGAGTTCGAGCCGGTCGGCTTCCTCGGCATCGATGGTCAGGTTGAGGTCGTGGGACTTGGCGCGTTGCGCCAGATCGACGAGCCGCGGCGCCAATTCTCCGAGCACGCGCTGCCGGCTCACCGCCTCGAAACGCGGATGCAGTGCCGAGAGCTTGATCGAGATGCCCGGCCGGTCCGGCAGGGGACGCGTGCCGGCGCGCTTGCCGATCGCTTCAATCGCGCGCGCATAGGCATTGAAATAACGCTCCGCATCTTCGGCGGTGCGCGCGCCTTCGCCCAGCATGTCGAACGAATAACGCAACGCGGCACCGGATTGCGCGCGCGACAGCGCCGCTTCGATAGTCTCCCCGAGCACGAAATGGCTCCCCATCAGCCGCATCGCCTGCCGCGTTGCGGCGCGCACGGCCGGCGCCCCAAGGCGTTTCACCAGCCGGCCGATGGTGCCGTCCGGCGTCTCGCCGGGCTGGATGACCCGCGCCGACATGCCGAGCGCCCACGCCGAAGCATTGACCAGGAAGGCGCTCGATTTCGTTTCGTGATGGATGAAGTCGCCTTCGCCGAGCTTGTCCTCGATGAAGCGGTCGGCGGTGCCGGCATCCGGCACGCGCAACAGCGCTTCGGCCAGCACCATCAGAGCAAGGCCCTCCTTGGTGGAGAGCGCGAACTCGCGCAACATGTCTTCCACGCCGCCGAGCGGATCGTCGTTGCCGCGGATCGCCTCGATCAGGCGCGTCGCGGTGCGATCAATCCGCGCCTCGCGATCTCCGCTCAGCGGGGCCGCACTCAGGAGCTCGCGGGCGATGGCCGCATCGTCCGCACCGTAGGGTGCCGCGAATATTGGGAGATCGGCGGGTTTAGAATGCATCGCAAGCTCCGACGCAGATTTTATCGGAGCATACAGTCAAGCGGCCTTCCGAGAAATCCCGCCGTCTATCCCGCCCGTAACGAAGTGCTGTGGCCGATCGGCGCGACAAAGTGCCCGTCCTGTCGCTTGGACCATGACACATAGCTTGCGACCAGGGTCATGATGGCAAAGCCGGAAAGGCTGACCAGGATTTGCGCCACGAGCGAGCCGGAACCCGTCACCAGTACAAAATGACCGGCGACGGAAAGGAACACGCCGACGCAGAACACGGGCAACGCCTGTTCGCCGCAGATAATCAGCGGCTTGAAGACAGGCCAGTTCAACCCGTGCCATCGCTTCGAAATCAGGCGCGTGGCGAAAAAGGCCACGACCATGAAATGCAGGATGCGGTAGGGCGCCAGGTTCACCCTGTCGTTTGGAATGAAGATGTCATGCAGCCACGCCGGAAGCGTGTCGCCCAGCACCGGAAAACGGCCGGCCATCGACATGACGTAGCCGAAGACGAGATAGGCCACGCCAATATAGGCCCATATTGGCGCACGGAAGGCGGTGCGAAACCGGCTGACGCCGCCGAGCGCGCACCACGCGCCGAGCACAAACAGCAGCTGCCAGCAGAATGGATTGAAATACCAGTTGCCGTCCGGGAAGGTGGACAGGTTCCACTCGAACTGGCGCGCGGCGAAATAGAGCGCGAACGATCCGGCCAGCGTCAGGGTGGGGACGCGCAGCAACAGCCACAGCGCCAGCGGGAAAAACGCCATCAGCAGGACCGCGAGCTGAAGCAAATCGAGGTTCGAGGCCTTGGATTGCAGCAACAGGCCGTGGGCGACGGTTCGCACCGGCTCTTCCAGAAGGCCGGCGACATTGAACTCATAGACGATGTCGGGCGCGGCATAACGGGTCGCGACGTCGCCGATCGACACCGCATAGATTGCGAATAGCACGATGAACGCCGCATAGAGTTGCCAGGCGCGCTTGAGAACCCGTGTCGCGCCGACGATGGCGCCGCGTTCCAGCATGATCGGCGCATAGGTAAGCGCGGCGCTATAGCCGATGATGAAAATGAACATGTCCGCAGCACCGCTCAAACCGAGATGGCGCGGCGTGATCCAGCTCACGATGTCGTTGGGGATGTGGTCCAGAAAAATGAACCAGTTCGCCAGACCGAGGAAGAGGTAGAGCCTCGTGTCACCGGCATGGCGAACGAGTGCGGCATTGGTATTCATGAGACTAATTTCGTGTAGGGCGTTCTGCCGCAGAAAGAATGGACAGTGCACTTAGGATTGTTCGCCGGCGCTTGCAAGCCGGTTCGCCTTCATGTGAGTCAGAGGTGATCTGCGGTTTGCGTACATCGTAAACATCGCAAGGAACACGAAGCCGTGAGCGGCGGGAATATTTAGAATTCCTCAAGCGAATCGGCGCAGGGCATCTTGGCTCCCATCGTTAACGCCGGGTGGGCGGGACGTGCATCACACCGCGACAGGAGCGGCATTCGCGCCATACTTCAGGATGAGCGCAAGCACGATCGCCAACAGGATAAAGAAAAGAAGCCGCCGTTTCATGGTTCGAGTGTGACACCGGCGCTCGTCAAGTCAATTCCGGACCAGGCTTCTGACGGTTCCTGCTGGCGAAAGCTGGATGTCGGAAACGCGACGCTCCGGCCGTGAGGGCGGCCGGGGCGACGATCTTGACGGTGTACGCTTCGATCAGTCTTCCGCGCAGACATTGATGGTGCGCATGCGGTAGCCATTGGGCGTGACCACTCGCTGCCTCACGAAGCAGCTCTCGTCGACAACCGTAGTTTCTTCCATGTCGGCGGCAACGACGCCCGCGGCGATAGCGCCGGCGATACCGAAGCCACCGAAGCCGCCGAAGCCGCCGTGGTGACCGAAATGATGACCGCCGCCAAAGCCGCCTTTTGCGGATGCGGCGGAGGGAGCCAGTGCGGCGCTGAGCGAGACGGCGGCAGCAAGAGCAATCGTCAGTTTGCGAAGCATGGTTGTTCTCCTCAAATGGCGCGCTTGTTGTGCGCGAGTTGGACAATCTGTTTGACCCCTTGCCCATCAGTCGCGCCGTCTCGAAACGGGGTTCGATAGAACCCCGTCCGGTTCGATGTTTTTTCGGAAATGTCTGCTCAACCGGGGCCCGTGCGCGGGCCTGACGGTAAGATCGTCAGGCGGCGACGGGCGCCTCGCCCCCGATGAGGGCGGACAGGCCGCCGGCGTGTTCCACCAAGCAAATAGTGGTCGGTCCGGTTCGGCCGCGAATTTCGACGTCCCGCCGCGGCAGATCGTCGCTCGAGAGCCCGGCTGTCGCGCGCACTTCGTCCGAGAAGATGACCTCGCAGCCGAGGCTCTTGGTCATGTCCTGCAACCGAGCCGCGACATTGACGGCGTCGCCGAGCGCGGTGAACACCATGTGATCGCGGTATCCGATATCGCCGACGATTACCTCGCCGCCGTGAATGCCGATGCCGAAGCGGATCGGCTCGCGCAGGTCATTTTTGAGGAACTGATTGAGGTCCTCGATGTGGGCCGAGATGTGCGCTGCCGCCAGCAGCGCCTGGCGGCAGGCAGTCTGCCGGCTAGCCGTAAGCCCAAACAGCGCCAGTTGCCCGTCGCCGAGAAACTGGTTGGGCTGGCCGCCGCACTCGATTACGGCCTTCGAGACCGCGCCGAGAAAGCGGTTGACGACGAAAACAGTGTCGAACGGCAGCCGATTTTCAGCCAACCGGGTCGAGCCGCGCATATCGACAAACATGCTGACGAGATAACGCTCCTCGCCGATATGCGAGGGGCCGTGACGGGTCGGTGCGGTCTGCGGCGTGAAGATCTGGAAAAAGGAAAGGTCGGTCTCGGGGCGCAGCTGACAGGCCAGCCGGATCGCGGGATCGGAATCGCCAACACGGTTGAGCACGAAAGCCTCGCGGTTGGACGGTTGCGGCAGCGAGCCACAGTCGCCGATCACGCGAATGCGGCAGGTCGAACAGCGGGCGCGGCCGCCGCACACGCTGGCATGCGGGACCTGATAGCGCAGGCTCGCTTCAAGTACGGAAAGGCCTTTGGGCACCCGGAGGCTGCGGCCGTTGCCATAGGAAAGCGTGATCATGCCGCCGCGCCGTTCGTGGAGGGTGCGAACACCGCGCGCAATCAACGCGAAGCCGAGCAGGCCGAGATATCCGATCAGGAAACAGACCGTGATGTCTTCCAGTATGTCGGATTGAGCGGCCGTGCCGGCCTTTTCAGTCGTGAGGTTAGTGGCCCGCCACGCGGCATCCTCGCTGTCTTTCGCGATGATGCGGCCGCTCTGGTAGATGCCGAGCAGCGCCAGCGTCGGCACCAGGATCGCCGCGGCCAGGAGGAACGGCGCGGCCCATTTGAAAAACGCCTTCATGCGCAGCCAGAAATAAAGGCCGATGCTGCCGTGGATCCATGAAATGACCAGAGCCGCCAGCGTTAGCCGGATTCGGAACGGAAACACGATCCAGTATCCATAAAGCACCTGCGGATAGAGTCGCTCGTGCCCGAACAGCGTGTGGCCAAGCCGCGTCCCGATGATGTGCGCCGCAATCAGCGCCGGGATGCTCAGGCCGAGCACGAGTTGCAGCGGTTCGATCGCCTTCCAGCGGAATTGCCGGCGCTCGTACAATGCCCAAATTCCAAGACCGCTATGGACCAGAACCGCGGTGTAAAAGACGATCGCGACTGGCAGGGACCGCCAGAACAGCAGGTGATACTGCATGCCCCAGGCCATCGCCTCGACCGAGATATTGCCGAGCGCATGGTTGAGGAAATGACTGATCAGGTAGGCATAGAGGATCAGCCCGCAGACAAGCCGAACCTGGCGCAGGCCGACGCCGCGAAAGAATTTTTCGGTTCGGGCCAGGCTGGGTTCGCTCATGCCGATCCACTGATTCATGGAAGACGAAAACTAGCGGTTAATTCTGTCCCGTACGAGGGGCGGTTTTGCGTTGAATCAAGGACGTTGTGGGCAACCTTTAAGCCGTTGACACCTTTGGCCGAGCAGGGGAGAAAGCGCCGTGACCATGGCGCCCCACGATAGTTTTCGCGACAAAAATCCCGGTGTTCGGCTATGGCTTGGGGTGATCGCGCTGATCGCGGCGATGACGATCATGCGCGGCTTCTATGCGGGCCTGCTCGATCTACGGACGGACGAGGCCTACTACTGGACCTGGTCGAAGGAAAATGTGCTTTCCTTCCTCGACCATCCTCCCATGGTCGCCTGGTTCGTACGTCTCGGCACTGCGATCTTCGGCGATACCAACTTCGGTGCGCGGTTTGCCGGCCTCGTGGCAATGCTCGCCACGCAAGCTTTGCTGGCCGATATCGTCTGGCGCGCCACGCGTGATGCGCGTGTTGTTGCGACCGCGGTGCTGATGATGGAGGCCTCGCTCTATTTCGGCCTGTTGATGACCAAGATCTCGCCGGATGTGCCGCAGGTTCTGTTCGTTACGGCGATGGTGTGGGCGCTGGTCCGTCTTGCTTTGAGTGGCGACGGGCGGTGGTGGCTTGCGGCGGGCGCCTTCGCCGGGCTTGCGGCAATGTCGAAATTCACGATTGCCTTGCTTGGCCCTGCGGTGCTCGCATTTGTATTCGTGCCGCGCTGGCGCGGTTTGTGGCTACGCAGCCCCTATCCCTACGTCGCGGCCGTGATCGCCTTGCTGCTGTTTCTGCCGGTCGTGATCTGGAACATGCAGCACGACTGGGCCTCGTTCCGTTTTCAGGCGGTGCGGGCGACCGCGGCGACAGCCGAGCACACGTGGTCGTTTCGCACGTTCGGCGAGTTCATCGGGCTGCAGTTCGGCCTCGTCGGCTTTGTCCTGCTGCCGGTCGTGCTTACCGGCGTCGCGTTGACGGCGTGGCGCGGATTTCGCCGAAGTGACGCGGTCGCGATCCTGTTGTCGACGGCGGTGATCGTTCCCTTTCTCTACTTCCTCTGGAAATCGTTCTCCTTGCGCGTCGGCGATACCTGGCCGACCCTGATCTGGCCGCTAGGCTTTGCCGCCGCTGCGATCAATCTCTCGACGCTGAGACAAGAGGGATGGAGCGCATCGTTTGTCGCGATGTCCTTTCGCTGGGCAAAAATCGCGATCGTCTCCGGCATCGTCTTTGTCGTTGCGGTCTGCTTCTACTATCTCGCGCTGCCATATAATTTCATCGGCCGCACCGATCCCGTGGGCGGTGAGGCCGGCTATGAGGCGGTCGTTGCCCGGGTCGAGGCCGAGTTGCAAAAGACCGGTGCGACCTGGATCGCCACGTCAGACTACCGCACCTGCGCGATGCTGCGCTGGTTCTTCAACAACCGCGTGCCTGTGGTGCAGATCAACGAGCGCGGGCGCTATCAGGGCTTTCGTGCGCCCGATATGAGCCTGATCTCAGGCCATACCGGCCTCTATGTCGGGCGAGAGCCTGAAAACAACCCGGCGATTGCGTTATGGGCGTCGGTCCCAGCCAGGCGCGAGCCGCTCGAGAGCGTCGATCGCATCTGGCGCGGCATCGTGATGGACACTTACGCGATTGAAAAGTTCACCGGCTGGACGCCGGAGTTGACGCCGCCTCAGGACTCGCCGCTGTTTGGCTGGCGCTGGCTGGCGTGAGGATTGTAACATTTTTCGGCGCCGGCGGTGCGCTCCCTCTCCCAACGGGAGAGTGAAGAAATCACTTCTCGTCTTCGCGCTGGCGTAACAGATCCTTGGCGAGAGCGGTCAGGGAGGGGCGCGGCAGGGCTGTGAACGGCAGCGGACGCGTGAGATCAATCGCCGCCAATCCGAGCCGCGCTGTCAGAAGCCCATTGAGGAAGCCTTCGCCGAGCCGCTGCGACAGTTTTGCCGCCAGACCATGGCCAAGCACCTGCTGGATCACGCTGTCGCTCGCCGCCATGCCGCCGGTGATCGCAAGATGCGCCAGCACGTGGCGCATCAGTTTGATCATGCCGAGCGCACCGGGCCGGCCGCCATAGAGCAAAGCGAGCTGGCGGATCAAGCGAAGCGAAGCCGCCAACACGAAGGCGACGTCGAACAGCGCGCGCGGGCTGATCGCGGTGACGAGCGAGACGCGCTGCGCGGCTGCGGAAATCAGGAAGCGCGCCTCCTGATCGAGTGGGGACATCAGTTCGCGCTCGGCCAGGCGGATCATGTCGGCGCCGTCGATAATATCGCCGGTATGATGGCTCAGCGTGGCGCGGGCGCGCGCCAGATGCGGATTGGCGTGTGCGATCTTCAGGAGATCGCGCAACACGTCACGGCTTTCGTTGCGATCGTCGCTCAAGATCACCGTCGCAGCGCGCCGATGCAGATGTTCGATTGTCGAAAGCCGCATCAGGCCGATCGCTTCGCGCACCGCGACCACGAGAAATGAGAGCGTGGCGGCAAAGGTCAGTACGAGGCCGAGGATGCCAAGGCCATCGCTGCGCGCAAACAGGTCCTCGATCAGGTGCGCGACGCCGAGGCCTGCGCCGAGCAGTACCAACCCGCCAACGGCACTCCAGAATAGCGTGCCCCAGCGAAAACGCCGCTCCGCCGGCAAAATCGTCGGTTCGATCGCAACCGGCAACTGCGGCGCTTCGTCTTCCGGCGTGACTTGAATTGTGCCGCGCGAAGGGTGGCTCTCCTCGTTCGGATCGGTCACGACCACGTTGGCGTCGTCGAGCTTGAAGGTCGCGGGCTGGCGATAGGGGGAGCGCTTGCTCATTGCAGTCGGTCTCCGATCAAGAACTGCAGTGCCCGGTCAAGGCGGATGTGAGGCAGTGTTGGGCCGTTCTCGCCCTCGGGCGCCAGGCGCGGCGGGCGGAAGCGCAGGAAGCGGAAATCGGTCCTTTCGCCCCGTCCGCTGGCGAGGCCACGGAAGGCGTTTTCGCCGGCGAACAGGGCTTGCGGATCCTCGGGCAGTTCGCCCGGAAAGGTCGCGACCTCGGTGTTGCCGTCGAAGACTTCGCCGTCTGCTTTTTCGCCGGCGATGGGCGTGCCCAGGATCGACGGCAGGCTTTCCCGGTTGCGCGTGACTTGCGCTTCGCGGGTGGCGCGGACGGCGGCGAGCGCCACGACGTCGATGGTAGCGCCCGTGTCCTCAGCCCGGGTCACGGCGTGCGCGACCGCGCGGCGCAGCACCGCTTCGAGCCGGTCGTGGCTCGAATGGTGCAGGTGATCGGCCTTGGTTGCGGCAAACAGGATGCGATCGATCCTGGGACTGAACAGGGCATTGAGGAATGTGCCGCGGCCGATCCGGAAGCAGTCGAGAATTCCGGCCAGCGCCGCTTCGAGATCGAATAGCGCGCTCGGCCCCGAATTGAACGCGGCCAGGGCATCGACCAGGACCACCTGGCGATCGAGCCGCGCGAAATGGTCGCGGAAGAACGGCCGCACTACGACGTCCTTGTAGGACTGGTAGCGCCTTCGCATCATCGCCCATAGCGATCCCTCAGGCGCGTTGCCGTCTTCCGGCACATCGAGTGGCGCGAAAGTCAGCGCGGGCGAACCTGCAAGATTGCCGGGCATCAGGAAACGGCCGGGCGGAAGCAAGCTCATGGCGAAGCGTTCGTCGCGGCAGGCGCGCAAATACTCGGTGAAGAGCCGCGCGGCGGTGAGCGCCGCCTGTTCGTCGGCCGGAGTCTCGGCATTGAGGCCCGACAGATACGAATGCCATGACGCGGCGAGCGCGGCGCGCGCGGTGCCGCGCGACAGCGCGAGACTCTCGCGCGACCATTGCTCGTAGGATTTACCGAGCAGCGGCAGGTCGAGCAGCCATTCACCGGGATAATCGACGATATCAAGCGTGAGCGTGCGCTCGGCGCCGTTCTGGCGCTGATAGTCGATCACGAGCCGCAATTCGCTGATATCGACGGTCGAGTTCGGCCAGGCGCGTTCGCCGATCAAGGTGTCGACGTGGCGCTCATAGTCGAAGCGCGGCACAGCGTCGTCCGGTTGCGGCTCGAGGTGAGCGCGGGCGATTCGACCCGAGGCGAATGGCTCGAATACAGGAAAGCGTCCGCCGCGGGTGAGGCCGTGGATCAATGCCGTGATGAACACGGTCTTGCCGGCCCGCGAAAGCCCGGTAATGCCAAGCCGCAGCGTCGGATTGAAAAGGCCCTCGCTGAAATCCATCAGCGCGCGCGCCGAGATGCGCGCCTCTTCCACCATGTCGGAAAAATCAAAGGCCATTTGAGGTGGGTGAAACCGGTCTTTTTGGAGGTAAATTTGGTAAATCAATCACAAAGGTGGCGATTGCCCTGCCAAAATCAAGTTTTCACATTTACGACGCGATTTTTTCCTATCGGTTTAGGGGATCGTTGAGGTCGCAGATTTATTATCTGTTGTATCCAATAGAAGTGTAGTACCGGCCGCGCATGTCCGTCTTCAGACTGAAACAGTTCGCCTCCCATTCGGCCCACGTGGCGGCCGATGCAATTCGCTGGAACTATGACCGCGCCGAACTGGTCGCCGACGGTATCGTTCATGGCGTTGGCGTGTTCAGCGCGATTATTGCCGTTACCGTCCTGATCGTGCTCGCGGCTGTCTTCGCCTCGACCTACGAGATCGTCACGGTGTCGGTCTATGCCGCGGGCCTTCTGGCGATGCTTGGATTTTCCGCCGCCTACAACCTCTGGCCGGTATCGCGGCGCAAGTGGATTTTGCGGCGCTTCGATCATTCGGCAATCTATGTGCTGATCGCGGCGACCTACACGCCGGTCTTTGCGCAGTTGCAGGACCGTGTATTTGCGATGTCGCTTCTTGCCGGCGTCTGGGGCGTCGCGATGGTCGGCGTCGCGGTCAAGCTGGCTTTGCCCGGACGCTTCGACCGACTGGCGGTCGGGCTCTACCTTGCGATGGGATGGAGTGGTCTGGTCGCCTATGATGCCGGCCTTTCTTCGCTGCCGAGCGTGGCGCTGTGGTGCATTGTCGCCGGTGGCGTGCTCTACAGTTTCGGGGTAATCTTCCACGCATGGCAACGGCTGCGCTTTCAGAACGCGATCTGGCATTGTTTCGTGCTTCTCGGCGCGGCGTGCCACTACACGGCTGTGCTCGATCTGGTTCTGACCTGAGACCTGTCGCACCCGCTCAGGCTGGTCCGTGTTAGTCAGAGACAAAATCGTCGTCGTCACCGGCGGAGCCAAGGGCATCGGCCGGGCGCTGTGCGAAGTCTTTCACGGCGCCGGCGCGGCCAAGGTGATCGTCGCCGATCTGGATATTGCCGCTGCCAGGACAGTTGCGGCCTCGCTCGAGGGCGCGGCGTTCAAATGCGATGTGGCGCAGGAAAAAGATATCCTTCACGTCATCGATGAGACCGAGCGCTTGTTCGGCCCTATCGCGCTGTTCTGTTCCAATGCCGGCATTTTTGCCGGCCTCGATCTGGTGTCCTTGAATGCCGCCGGCTCGTCGGATGAGCCGTTCGCACGGAGTTTTGCCATTCACGTGATGGCGCATGTCTATGCGGCGCGCCATCTCGTTCCGCGCTTCAAGGCGCGTGGCGGCGGCTATTTCCTCAACACGGTTTCGGCTGCGGGTCTGCTGTCGCAGGTCGGAAGCGCCGCATATTCGACCACCAAACACGCCGCTGTGGGCTTTGCTGAAAATCTGGCGATCTCGCACAAGGCCGACGGCATCAAGGTCTCGATCCTGTGTCCGCAGGGCGTCGATACCGACATGCTACGCTCGCTGCCGAAGGGGCCGCAATCCGGCGACGGCGATCTGTCACCGGCGCAGGTGGCGCAGGATGCGCTCGATGGCATCGAGCGTGAGACGTTTCTGATTTTGCCGCACCCTCAGGTGCTCGACTACATGCGCCGCAAGACCGACAATTACGACCGCTGGATTTCAGGCATGGCCAAGATCCAGGCCAAGCTGCGGGAGGAGCATGGGGGGTGAGCCCGCTCTTCTTATCCCTCCCCCGCGGAACGCGTGGGGAGGGTGGCCGGCCGGAAGGCCGGTCGGGTGGGGGTGGTTAGCTGGAGGCGTCTTTGAAAATTGAGAATGCACGCACGCTTCGCAAGCGACTGACGCCTCAGGAGGTGAAGATATGGATGAAGCTGCGCGAACTGAAGAAGCTTGGCTTTCATTTTCGTAGGCAGGCACCGATCGGCCGGTACGTTGTGGACTTTGCATCATTCAGTGCCCGAATAGTTATCGAGGTCGATGGCGGCCAACACAATTGCGGAGGTGGTATTGAACTGGATGGACAGCGCGAAGTGTTTTTTCGATCACAGGGTTTCCGTATTTTGCGGTTTTGGAATTCGGACGTCGATCAAAATTTAGAAGGTGTGCTGGAAACCATCTTGGATGCTTCGAGAACCCCCACCCCGGCGCTACGCGCCGACCCTCCCCACAAGAGGGAGGGATAAGGAAGATCATCCTTTCCTCTCGTACAACACGGGTACCGCCGCATCGACCATCACCTCGACGACGCTGGTGCCACGGTGCGACAGCGCGCGCTTGAGCGCGCCCGCCAATTCGGACGACTTCGTTACCCGCATTGCATCGCAGCCCATGCCTTGCGTGATCTTCACGAAATCGATGCCGGGCATGTCGAGGCCCGGCACGTCGCGCACCTGCATCACCTGGCTGAACGAGCGCATCGCGCCATAACCTTCGTTATTGATCACGATCACCGTCAGCGGCAGTTTTCGCTGCGCCGCCGTCCACAGCGCCTGGATCGAATACATCGCGGAGCCATCGCCGATCAGGCAGACAGTGCGAATGTCCGGGCGACCTAGCGCGATGCCGACCGCGGCGGGCAGACTGTGGCCGAGGCCGCCGCTTGCCATGGTGTAAAAACTGTCCTGGCCCCGCATCGGCATGAATTTTTGCAGTGCCGGGCGGTGCGAGGGCGCTTCTTCCACCAGCACGGCGCCGTTGGGCATCGCGCCCGCAAGGCTGTGCAGCAAAAACTCCGGAGGAATTGGATCCGCCGCTTTTGGTGCCGGCGCCAGCACGCGGCCTTTCGGCGCCGCCCGTTTGGTCTCGCCTGACAGCTCGATCAGCGCCGCGAGCGCCGGCTTCATGGTTGCCATGATGCTGGTGCCGCTTGGTGTAACGGCGGCGGCCTCGGGATCGTCGGTGATCTGAAACAGCGCGGTTGCGCCGTCGAAGATCGCGGCGTGACCTTCGACGTGAAAGGTGAAGACCGGCGCGCCGATCACGACGACGAGGTCATGCGCACGAAGCACCTCCGAGAGCTGGCCAGGCGATGCGTGCAGAAAGCCGGAAAATTGCGGGTGACGTTCGGGGAAGCTGCAGCGCGCCGAAAATGGACTGACCCACACCGACGCGTGCGTCTTCTCCGCAAGCCGGACCATCAGATCGACGGCTTGTGCTCGGTCGACACCGGGGCCGACCACGAACGCCGGATGTTGGCTGGCGGCGAGCGCTTCCGCCAAGCATTTGATGGCGTCCGGATCGGGGCTCAACTCGCGCGTCACACTTCGCGCTTTTAACGATTGAGCAGGCTTGGCCCAGTCGTCGCTGGGCACGGAAACGAAAGTCGGGCCGCACGGCGGCTGCATCGCGGTGTAATAGGCACGTGCGATGGCGGCCGGCACGTCCTCGGCCCGCGCCGGCTCGACCGCGAACTTCACATAGGGCCGCGGAAATTCCGACGCGCGTTCGGCAAAGAGAAACGGCTGTAAAGGGAGGATCGAACGTGCCTGCTGGCCTGCGATGATCACAAGCGGCGTCTGGTTGCGATAAGCCGTGAAGACGTTGCCGAGTGCGTGGCCGACACCAGCCGCCGAATGCAGGTTGACGAAACCGGCGTTACGAGTCACCTGCGCATAACCGTCGGCCATGCCGATCACGCTGGCTTCCTGCAAGCCGAGTACGTAGTCGATGTCGCCGGGCCAGTCGCTCAGGAACGGCAGTTCGGTCGAGCCGGGATTGCCAAAGACTTTTTTGATCCCGAACGTGCGCAAGAGGTCGAAGGTCGCCTGCTTGACGGTGACCGCCTTCACCACGTAGCAGAGCCCTTCATGGTCGGCTCGCCTGCCGAGTTCGCCGTCCACGTATCCAGACCACTCCCGGTCTCGTTGGCGTTGACCGAGAAATTTCCCTCGAACAGCGGCTGCACACCGCGATAGGCGAATTTCTTCGGCACCAGGCCGCGCAGCCTGGCGGCGAATTCAATCTGCAACGCCGCCTGCATCGGCCCGTGGAAGATCAGGCCGGGATAGCCCTCGACCTTGGTGACATAATCGCGGTCGTAATGAATGCGGTGGCCGTTGAAGGTTAGTGCCGAGTAACGAAACAGCAGCACCGGATCGGCCATATGGGTTTCGCGGTGCTTCGCAGCCGGCGGGCTTGATGCCTTCGCCGGGGCAGAGGCACCCGTGGTGACATCGCGATAGACGATGTCGTGCCGCTCGCGGATTGCGATGCCGCGCGGCGTGGTCAGTTCGTGGTCCACGGCCACAAAACACAGTTGGCCGGTCGAACCGGATTTCAGGCTCACATCCTTGATGCGCGAAATCCGCGTCACCTCGTCGCCGACGCGCAAGGTATCGAAGAATTCGAGTTCGCCGCCCGCCCACATCCGCCGCGGCAAGGGCACCGGCGGCAGGAAGCCGCCGCGGGACGGATGGCCGTCGGGGCCAAGTTCCGATGCGGCAACGACCGCCGGCGCGAGGCACCAAT
The DNA here is from genome assembly GCA_963824305.1 of uncultured Alphaproteobacteria bacterium. GTDB lineage: Bacteria > Pseudomonadota > Alphaproteobacteria > Rhizobiales > Xanthobacteraceae > Bradyrhizobium. Next base: position 1,776,525 of record CAWGOW010000004.1, on the reverse strand, counting down.
GCACCGTGAACGGTGCGGCGTCGCCTGTTTTCGGTTCGCCGACGGGCAAAAACAGCGTAGCCCGCAAACCCTTCACCAGTTGCGCAGTGACGATGTCAGTTGCTTCGGTGCTGCGGCCGATCCACTGCCGCAAATGATCGAGGTCGGGCTTTTCGGTCATGACGCTTTCCGCGCGGAAGACTTTTTGCCAGAAGTGGGTTGCTCGCCGATGGCTGGAACGGCTCCATATTGACGCGGCTCGTCGACGAAAATCGCAGCCGGCGCGGGATAGCTCACGACGCCGTTGGGCGTATTCACCTCGATCCGCCTCAAGTGAGGGTGTTTTGCCAGATCGGCAGTGGTGTTGACTTCGGCAAAGGCGATGTCGGCATCCGACAAACGTTTCAGCAGTTCGTCGCGCTTCATCGATCCGAAGCTGTCGCCGACGATGCCGTCGGTGAGTTGTCGGTTCTTCACCCGCTCGACCATGCTGGAAAAGCGCGGATCGTTCGGCAGGTCGGGCTTGCCGAGCACGTCGGTGCAGAGCTTCTTCCACTCGCGCTCGTTCTGAATCGAGATCAGGATATCCTTGCCGTCCCGGGAACGGAACACGCCGTAAGGCGCGATCGAGGGATGGGCGAGGCCGATACGTTTCGGCGGTTGCCCGGCTTCCGAGTTGATCAGCGGCACGGCCATCCAGTCCGCCATCACGTCGAACATCGAAATCCTGATATCGGCACCCTTGCCGGTGCGCGAACGCGCGATCAGCGCTTCCAGGATCGAGGCGTGCGCGGTGGCGCCGGTTGCGATATCGACGATGGACAAGCCCACGCGCGAAGGGGTCTCCGGCCCGCCGGTCACCGAAGCGAGCCCACTCTCGGCCTGGATCAAAAGATCGTAGGCCTTGCGGTGCGCATAAGGCCCTTCGTCGCCGTAGCCGGTAATGGTGCAAGTAACCAGCGCCGGATAGTCCTTCTTCAAGCGATCGAGCGAGAAGCCTAGTTTGTCCATCGAGCCGGGCTTGAGATTTTGCAACAGCACGTCTGCGCCTGCGATCAAGGTTTCGAGCTCAGCGCGGCCCTCTTTGGTCGATAGATCGACCACGGCGGAATCCTTGCCGCGGTTGAGCCAGACGAAATAGCTGCTTTGTCCCTTGGCGGCGGCGTCATAGCCGCGGGCGAAGTCGCCCTCGGGCCGCTCTACCTTTATGACATGAGCGCCGGCATCGGCCAGCCGCGACGAGCAGAACGGCGCGGCAACGGCCTGTTCGACGGCGATGACGGTTATTCCTTCCAGCGGCAACATGTTTGGTTCTCAATAGGAGCGGGGCATGCCGAGAATATGCTCGGCGATGTAGGACAACACCAGATTGGTGGAGATAGGCGCGACCTGATAAAGCCGCGTTTCGCGGAACTTGCGCTCGACGTCGTATTCCTCGGCGAAGCCGAAACCGCCATGGGTCTGCACGCAGGCGTTCGCCGCTTCCCAGGAGGCATCGGCCGCCAGCATCTTGGCCATGTTGGCTTCCGCGCCGCAATCAAGGCCGGCTTCGTATTTGCGAACGGCTTCCTTGACCATCAGTTCGGCCGCGCGCATCGCGGCATAGGCTTTCGCGATCGGAAACTGAATGCCTTGATTCTGGCCGATCGGGCGGCCGAACACCGAGCGATCCCGGGCGTAGGTCGAGGCCTTCTCGATGAACCATTTGGCGTCGCCGATGCATTCGGACGCGATCAGGATGCGTTCGGTGTTCATGCCGGAGAGAATGTAGCGAAAACCTTTGCCCTCCTCGCCGATCAGGTTTTCCGCAGGCACCTTCATGTCGGTGAAGAACACCTCTGTCGTCGAGTGGTTCATCATGGTGCGGATCGGACGGATCGAAAGGCCGGCCGTTTTCGCCTCTCGCATATCGACGATGAACACCGAAAGACCGTCGGTGCGCTTCTTCACCTGTTCCTTCGGCGTGGTGCGCGCGAGCAGGATCATCAGGTCGGAATATTCGGCGCGGCTGGTCCAGATCTTCTGGCCATTGACGATGTAGCTATCGTTGCCTTCGCGCCGGGCAAAGGTTTTCAGTGAGGAAGTATCGGTGCCGCTGGTGGGCTCGGTGACGCCGAAGGCTTGCAGCCGCAACTCGCCACTTGCGATCTTGGGCAGCCATTGCGACTTCTGCGCCTCGCTGCCGTGCCGCAGCACCGTACCCATGGTGTACATCTGGGCGTGGCAGGCGCCGGCATTGCAGCCGTTGCGGTGGATCTCTTCCAGGATCGCGGTCGCCGCCGAGAGCTTGAGGCCCGCGCCACCATATTCCTCGGGGATCAGCACCGAGAGGTATCCGGATTCGGTCAACGCATCGACGAAGGCCTTCGGATAGGCCATCTCGCGGTCAAGCTTGCGCCAGTATTCGCCGGGAAATTGCCCGCAGAGTTTTGTTACTGCGTCGCGGATATCGGTATGCTCGTCGGGGTGATCGGTTGATGTCATCGGAACTCGGCTGGAAGATCGAGGCCGCGCATCGTGGCAGTGCAGAATGCGCAGAGGGTTTCGCTGCTGCCGTCTTTGCTGAAGATTTCGACCGTTGCAACCCCGATCGAGCCCGACATTTTCAGGGTTTTCGCCCGGGCGACCAGCTCAGTGCCGCGGGCCGGCTCCATGAAATTGATCTTGAGCTCGACGGTCACCCCGATCCGCCCCTTGGGCAATTGCGAAGTTACCGCAACTCCGGCGGCCTGGTCGGCGAGCGCCGTGATCACGCCACCATGGAAATGCCCAAAAAACTGAAGGAGATCGTCGCGGCGCGGCAGCACGAGCTCCGCATATCCCGGCCGCACAGTGACAACGCGGAACCCGGCGGCCGCCGTGAAGCCCTTGGTATTGATGGCTTCGGCGAGACTGGGCGGGTTGAGCGTCTCGTTCATGCAGGTATGCGTACGGGTAAGGACTCGATACCGCGCACAAAGCTCGAATAGACCCGTTTCGGTTCGCCGACTACCTCGATCCGCTCGAACCGCTTCAGTATCTCCTGCCAGACGATCTTCAATTGCAGCTCCGCAAGCCGCATGCCGACGCAGCGGTGGATACCGAAGCCGAACGAAAGGTGGATCTTCGGCCGCGCGCGGTCGATGATGAACTCGTTGGGCCGTTCGATGACTTCCTCGTCGCGGTTGCCGGAGACGTACCACATCACGACGCGATCGCCTTTTCGGATCTTCTTGCCGCCAAGTTCAGTGTCAACGAGAGCGGTGCGCCGCATATGCGCGAGCGGCGTCTGCCAACGAATGACTTCCGGCACCATGGTGTCGATCAGATCAGGATTGTCGCGCAGCTTCTGATACTGGTCGGGGTTTTCGCTCAGCGCCAGCACCGAACCGCTCATGGTGTTGCGCGTGGTGTCGTTGCCGCCGACGATCAACAGGATGATATTGCCCATCAGGTTGTCGGGGTCCATGTAGCGCGTCGCCTCGTTGTGCGCCATCATCGAGATCAGATCGTTGCGCGGCTCGACATTGACGCGCTCGTTCCAGAGCTTCGAGAAATAGGCCGCGCATTCGTCCATCTCGGCACGGCGCTGTTCTTCGGATTCCACGACCCCGCTCTTTGGCAGCGCGGTCGAGACGTCCGACCAGCGCGTCAGTTTGCGGCGTTCCTCGAAAGGAAAACCGAACAGCGTCGCCAGCATCTGCGTGGTCAGCTCGATCGATACCAGGTCGACGAAATTGAAGGTCTCGTTGCGCGGCAGCGAATCCAGCACGCGCGCGGTGCGCTCACGGATCAGGATCGCAAGTTCGTCGAGATGCTTTGGCGTGAACATCGGCGAGACGGTCTTGCGCTGCGCGGAATGCCGCGGCTGGTCCATGGCGATGAAGCTCGGCCAGTCATAGCCGGACGGAACGTCGCGGATCGAGATTCCACCCAGCGAAACATCCGAGGAGAAGATGCCGTGATTGGTATCGACATGCATGATGTCGTTGTATTTGGTGACCGACCAATAGGGCTCGATCGGCGCCTTGGTGCAGTAGTGCACCGGCTCTTCCTTGCGCAGCCGTTCGAAATACGGCCACAGCGTATCGTTGCGGAACAGTTGCGGCGCACCGGGGTGAAAATCGGCCAGGGGCGTCGAATAGGCGGCCTCGCGCGCCGCGCGCGTCAATTCCTGCCTGTCGATATCAGGGGATGTCTGGATGTTCATGGTCGCTCTTCCCTGGAAAATGCCCTGCCGTTGAGTCGGGAGTTGGTAGCTTTTGACCAAATTACATCCCCTTGCGCAGCTTTGGGCAAGAGACAGTTTGGCCGATTTGTTGGCCGCTAGCGTCATGGCATACCAGGTACGGGCCGTGACAAGGTGAAAGGGAAAGATTAAGGCATTAGTAGATTTTGACAGCCTTATTGTTCTGGAGGCGGCCCGCCATGATTCCCAATGCGTACCGGACGTTTAATTTCGACCTCGGCGAGACCGCCGATGCGTTGCGCGACACTGTGCACGATTTCTCCTCCAACGAAATCGCCCCACGCGCAGCCGAGATCGACAAGTCCAACCAGTTTCCGATCGACCTCTGGCCCAAGCTCGGTGCGCTCGGCCTGCACGGCATCACGGTCGAGGAGGAATATGGCGGCTCGGGCCTCGGCTATCTCGAACATTGCGTGGCGATGGAGGAGATTTCGCGGGCGTCGGCGTCTGTGGGCCTGTCCTACGGCGCGCATTCCAACCTCTGCGTCAATCAACTCCGGCGCAACGGCAACGATGCGCAGAAGAAGAAATATCTGCCCAAGCTGATTTCCGGCGAAGACGTCGGAGCGCTTGCGATGTCGGAGCCCGGTTCGGGTTCGGACGTGGTGTCGATGATGACGCGCGCGGAGAAGAAGGGCGATCGCTACGTTCTCAACGGCTCGAAGATGTGGATCACCAACGGCCCGGTCGCCGAGACGCTCGTGGTCTACGCCAAGACCGATCCGTCTGCGGGTCCGCGCGGCATCACGGCGTTCATCGTCGAAAAGGGCATGAAGGGATTTTCCACAGCACAGAAGCTCGACAAGCTCGGCATGCGCGGCTCCGATACAGCCGAACTCGTGTTCGACAATTGCGAGGTGCCGGAGGAGAATGTGCTTGGCGAGGTCGGACGCGGCGTCAACGTCTTGATGTCGGGCCTGGATTACGAGCGAACGGTGCTGGCGGCAGGTCCGCTCGGTATCATGCAGGCCTGCATGGACGTGGTGCTGCCTTATGTGCACGAGCGCAAGCAGTTCGGCCAGCCGATCGGCAGCTTTCAACTCGTGCAAGGCAAAATCGCGGACATGTACACGACGATGAATGCCTCGCGCGCCTATGTCTATGCGGTGGCGAAAGCCTGCGATCGCGGCGAGACCACGCGTGAGGATGCCGCGGGCGCCATTCTTTACGCCGCCGAAAAGGCCACGCAATGCGCACTCGACGCCATTCAGTTGCTTGGCGGCAACGGCTACATCAACGACTACCCCACCGGCCGCCTGCTGCGCGATGCCAAACTTTATGAAATCGGCGCCGGCACTTCCGAAATCCGCCGCATGCTGATCGGGCGGGAATTGTTTGAGAAATCGGCTTAATGGCGGATTAAGCAGAACCAGAACGGGCACGTTGACATCGGCTCAATCCAGGGTTTCATTAGTGGAGTGGATTTGACATTCGCGACCCAGCTAGCCGCGAGTTCGCAAAGCGAATGTCAAATCCTAAACTCCACTAGAAACTATATTTGCTAGTGGTCCTTTGATTCTAACATTCGCAAAAGTGGCCGCTGAGAAGGGATGCGAATGTTAGAATCGGACCACTAGTGCGCCGTTTTTGCAGGGGTGTTTTCGTGGACCAGATGAGCTCCGTACCACACATTCCAGCGCCGCCACCGCTGCCGGCATCTGCGGTCAACGTGGAATTTTCGGGAAAGCGCGGCGACTTCTTTCGCCTGGTGCGCAATGGCACCGGTCTCGAACTGATTACCTTCGGCTTCTACCGGTTCTGGCTCGCCACCGACATTCGCCGACATCTATGGTCGCATACATCGCTTGGCGGTGACGCGCCGGAATATACCGGGCGTGGAAGGGAATTGCTGATTGGCTTCCTGTTCGCGATGGCGATCCTGGTGCCGATCTATCTCGCTTATTTCGTCATCGGCGTCGAAGCGGAGCGCTACAAGGCCTATGCCAGCTTTCCGCTCTTTCTATTTTTCTATCTGTTCGGACAATTCGCGGTCTATCGCGCGCGGCGCTATCGCCTCACCCGCACGGTGTGGCGTGGCGTGCGTTTCTGGATGGACGGTTCAGGCTGGGCCTATGCGATGCGGGCAGCGGGCTGGGGCTTGCTGACAGGACTTACGCTGGGTGCGGTCCTGCCGTGGCGGGAAGCCGCGCTGGAGCGCTACAAGATGCGGCACTGCCACTACGGCGATCTTCAGGGAAGCTTCGCAGGGCGCGGGTCGGCGCTGTTCAAGCGTGGCTGGAGACTATGGCTGGCGGCTATTTCGCCGATCATCGTCGGGCTCGCGATCGCCATTGTGAACGCCGGTCGCAAGATGTCCGCAGTGGAGAGCAGCCTATTCGGTCTGGTGATGTTGGCCTGGGTGATCGCGATACCCTTTATCTATGGTCGATTCAAAGCCATCGAGTGGCGCTGGTGGATTTCCGGCGTGCGCTTTGGCGAGGTGTCGTTTGAATTGGATTTGCCGCCAGGCGGCTTGTACGGCCTCTACTGGAAAGTCATCGGCTGGTACATGCTGATCTCGCTCGTTTTCGCCGCCTATGTTGCCGCCTGCATCGGCCTGCTCGTCGGTTTCGGCGATGCAGCTCATATCGGCGCTCGTATTCAGGGAAGCGTTTTGATGACGGTGGCGATGATCTTCGGTTATCTGGCGATCCTCCTTACCATCAATATCGCACTGCGGGTTTATCTGTTGCGCGACGTCTGGGCGAGGGCAGCGGCGTCGACGACCGCTTTCCACCTGGAGGCGGCCGACAACGTGGCGGCCAAGGGCGAACTCGCCGATGCGCTGGGCGAGGGATTCGCCGGGGGGCTGGATGTCGTCGGATTCTAGCGGCAGCGTGGACAGCGGACCGCAGACAGGTCCGACGCGCCCGGTCGACGCTGCTGTTTTTTATGACGGCGCCTCGAGCCGCCGTCATACCGTCGAGCTTGTGCTCAGGGACCGGCTCGAAATCAACGAGAACGGGACAGTCCTTGCTGCGTGGCCGCTTGCCGACATTCGCCGCGCCGATGGCGCTGGCGGTGTCTTGCGTCTCAGTTGCGCGAGCGCGCCGCCGCTGGCGCGGTTGGAGGTTCGCGACACTGCGCTCGCTGAGGCAATTAATTTTCGCTGTCCGCACCTCGACGACAATGCGGTCGGACGGCGCGGCGTCACCGCGATCATCGGTTGGTCGATCGCAGCGACGGTATCGATCGTCGCCGTGATCTGGTTCGGGCTTCCGTTAGCCGCCGATCGTCTTGCGCCGCTGGTGCCACCCGCGCTGGAGCGCCGCATCGGCGATGCGGCCGAAGGGCAGGTCTCGGCCATATTTGGCGGCAAGCCATGCAAGGGCGCGGCCGGCGCCGCCGCTTTCAACAAGCTGATGAAGGAAATCTCGACCGCCGCTGGTTTTAACACGCCGGTTCGCGCGGCCGTGCTGGATACGCCGGTCCCGAACGCTTTCGCTCTGCCGGGCGGCAAGGTCTTTTTGTTCAATGGAATGCTGGCGCGGTCCAATGATCCCGACGAGATCGCCGGCGTACTCGCGCATGAACTCGGTCACGTCATGCATCGCGACAATACCCGCAACATGATCTATAGCGGCGGCACGTCGTTCCTGATCGGACTGTTATTCGGCGATGTCACGGGGTCGGGCGCCCTGGTGTTCGGCTCGCGCTCGCTCTTCACCGCGTCCTATTCGCGCGATGCCGAGCAGAACGCCGATGATTTCTCGATCGATGTGATGCACCGGCTTGGCCGCCCGACCAAGCCGATGGGCGATTTGATTTTCCGCATCACCGGAAACCAGGCGGACAAGACCTTGTCGATCCTGGCCAACCATCCGCTCACCGAAGACCGGCTGAGACACCTCTCGGATGAAGACCGCCCCGCGAGCGGTCCGCCGTTGCTCACCGCGGCGGAATGGGCGTCGCTGAAGGCGATGTGCAAGTCGGGCGGTTGAGGCTGATCGGGGCCTGCGCGATCGGTTTGCTTGCGGGGCGCATGTTGATGTGTCAGGTCTCGTAAGAAAATCGAACAGTGGGCCGTGGCCCATTTGCTGAACCGATGGTCCCCGGACTGTCTTTGTGCTAGGGACCAGTCACCTCTATCGATACATTTTTTTGGGAGTCCGCGCAGTCTTCCAGATCTGCCGGTCTACGTTGTGTGGATCAACATATCGAGCTTTGAATGATTTGGAATCGCTGGCGACCGCGCCTGATTTACCTGCTGATGTCGGCGTTCGTGACCTGGCACGCGCTTGCTCTAGTGCTCGCACCGGTGCCGAACTCAAGCGAGCTGGTGGATGCACCGCGGGACATCCTTCAGCCTTATCTGACCTTGCTGAGAATGGACAATCCGTGGAGTTTCTTCGCACCGACCATTGCCGGATCTGAACTTCGCTATACCGTCGAGGACGCTGCCGGCGTCAGTACCGAATTTGGATCGGCGGACAAGACAAGCTGGTTTCACCCGGAGCATCTCTGGTTGAAGGACTGGAACTATTCAATCATCGACAATCCTGAACTCTACGCCGAACACGCCGGCGAGTTGCTGTGCCGCCGGCACGCCTCGATGCATCCGGTTTCGATCACCTTTGTGCAACGCGAGCATAGCGGCTTCAAACCCGAGGACTGGTTGAACGGGAAACGTCCCCAGGATCCCGAGTTCACCAGGGAGACGACCGTGCAGACCGTTCAATGTCCCACCCCATGACGCTCACTCGCTTGCTCCGCGACATGTTTGCAGCCCTCGGCCAAGCCTGGTCGCAGGTCTGGTTTCAGGACAGTCCCACCACGCCGCTCGAAATCACCCGCATCGGCGTCGGCGGCGCGGTGCTGTTGCACTACACGCTTGCGATCCCCCATCTTTTCGAGATGTGGGGCAACGACGGCTGGGCGCCGCTCGAGGCCACCCTGAGTATCCGCGATCCCTGGATGCAGTCGATCTTCTTCTATCTCGACACCCCCTGGCAGTTGGCGGCCTTCCACGGTCTCTTCCTGCTGTGTTGCGCGGCCCTGATGGTTGGCTGGCGGACGTCCTGGGTGAAATGGATCGTGCTGGTCGGTCACATCTCCTATGTCTACCGCAATCTGACGCTTGTTTACGGGGTCGACTGGATCGTCTCCAGCCTGGTCTTCATCATGTGCATCGCGCCGGTGGGACGCGCGTGGAGCCTGGATCGGGTGCGCGCGGTGCGCAAAGCGAAACTCAGGAATCCTGAGACGAATCTTGAAACGAACTTGCCGCCCTATCACAGTCCCTGGACTGGCGCCTGCATCCGGCTGATGCAGATCCAGATGGCGGTGATCTTCTTCTACAGCGCGATCAGCAAGCTGAAGGCGGACATCTGGCTGGATGGCGATGCCGTGTGGATCATGTTTACGTCCGACGATTATTACCACAGCATCATGGTAGCTCTTCTGGCTTCACACTACTGGATTGGGAACCTTGCCACTTATGGTACCGTTCTCGTCGAGATCGCATTCCCGTTCCTGATCTGGCAGCGGAGCACGCGGCCATATCTGCTTGCCGCGGCGATCATCCTGCATGTGCTGTTCGCGTTTCTAATGGGACTGTTCTATTTCTCCTTTGTGATGGTCATGGGCCATGCGAGCTTCGTACGCCCGGAATGGTTGATGCGCCTGGGCGCGGCGTGGAAGCGCGCGATGGGCGAAATGGAAATGATCTACGACGGCAAGTGCGGCTTCTGCGTGCGATCGATGGCGTGGTTTTTGGCCTTCGACGGCCTCGGGCAAATCAAGGTGCGCAACTTCCGCATTGATCCCTCGCCATTTGTCAGCGACGCGCAAATGGAGAAGGCGCTCTACCTCGTCCTGCCGGATGGCCGCGCGTTGCCGGGTTTCGAGGCCTATCGATACGTCGTGCCCCGCGTACCCGGATTATGGTGGCAGGTGCCGCTGTTCTATCTGCCGGTTCTCAGCCGCCTTATCGGTCGTCCGCTATACAACTGGGTCGCCTCGAATTGAAGCCTGCTCTCCTCGATGATGAACCGCCGCGCAACCGGGTAGTTGGGCGACAGGAACGGTGACCGCCGGGATCAGTCAAAAACCGCGGTTGCTTCGCGCGCGATCTCGAACAGGTTGAGTTCGGGATGGTTCGACAGCAGGAAGATGCTGAGCGGCCGGTCCAGATAACGGCAGATATACGAATAGAAGCCGCTCCATGAGCCTTCGTGCTCGGCAAAGCGCCCGCCCTGGCTTGTTCCCACGTACCAGCCAAATCCGTAGTTCGAGGCAGAGCCATCATTGGTTCGGCCGCTGGTGAACATCTGTCGCGTGCCGGCCTCGCTGAGCAGGCTATTTGTCGCGAGCGCACTATCGTAGCGGCACAGATCGGACACTGTCGTGTAAAACGATCCCGACCCCACGATCTCGTCGTGCGCGATACCGCCGTGCGGGACGAAGCCGCCCTGATCGTCACGGACATATCCAGTCGCGCAGCGGCGATCGCTCACCCTTTGGTCTGGAATCGAGAACGTATTCTTCATGCCTGCCAGGTCGAAGACGCGTTGCCGGAAGAAGTCATGGTACGACTGGCCTGAGACGTGCTCGATCACCGCGCCCAGCAGCTCATAGCCGGAATTGCTGTAAAAGAACTCGTCTCCCGGGCGGCATCCATCGTTTGCCATCGGGCAGCCGAGATCGACATAGGTCTGGATCATATCGGCATTGGTCGCCCGTTCGAAACGAGCCAGCACTTTTTCAAAACCTTCCGCGTCATAAAGATCGCGAATCCCCGAGGTATGATGCAGTAACCGGCGAATCGTGACCTCAGGGCCAAAGCCGCTGAGCATGGGAATGTACTTCGTCAGCGAATCGTCGAAATCGAGCTTTCCCTGTTCGGCGAGCATCGCAATTCCCAGGCCGGTAAACTGTTTCCCGCAACTGGCCAGGTGAAAAATCGTGTCCGGCCCAATTGGGCGTCCGCCTATGTTGGCCAGTGCATAGCCGGCTGCATGGACGACGACACCGGACTTGACGACGGCGAGCGCGAGCCCCGGACCGTCGGGCCGGATCTGGCTGGCGATGTAGCTGTCGATCTGCGCCGACGGCGGCGTTCCGGCGTGCATCGCCTTGGGCAGGATACGGTTCAAAATCGACGCCATGCCTCACTCCCTTCTCGTCTCGACACCTCGACCCCAGACCGCAAGTCACAGCGAAGCCGCTTGGCTTGATCGATTTTGCTAATAGAGAGCGTGAACCGATTGAGGAAATCAACTCTAGGCATCGCGTCTTGCAGGTAACAGCTGCTCACCGCAGGTCTATATCTCTTTTGGCTCGGCGCCCAAACATTGGGAAAGGCTTGCGCTGACGTTTAGCAGGTTACGCTAAACCGCATCTCCGTCTTGAGATTGTAAACCGGATCAGGGAAGATCGCGATAAAGGGATAGCGTGTGAAAAGCCGATGCTAAAATCTCACCGCTACCTCAATGCAAGCACCAAGATATCCCGTGCTCGGTTTCCGGCGACCCCATCTCAAAGGTACTGGCATGAGCGCTCTGCCTGTTAGTCTCACCGTTCTTGTTTGCTTGTTCGGCGCAACATCGATCGGCATGGCGGCTGCACGTCGTTCTCATTTGAAAATATCGGCCGAATTGTCGGCTCCAGCGCAGAAAGCGGATTGAAAGAAATCGTACGTCGGATAGGCTTTTGGATATATAAGTCGATTGCACGACGACGGCGGACGCCGTTTCGTGCGTTCGATTTTTTTCAAGATGCCATCGAACGAATAGTTTGGGGGAGCAGGAAATCCCGTCATGGTCAAATATCATATTGCCTTAGCAATGGTTGCGATTGCCGCGGCGTGGATTACGCCGGCCCGGGCTCAAACCCCGGGAACAAACGTCGGGACATTGTCCTGCCGGATGGGTCCGTCGATCGGTCTGATTCTGGGATCGCGGCAGAAGATAGCTTGCCGTTACCAGCCGAACGGTTCTTTTCCGGCCGAAGCTTATGTCGGCGTTATGAAGACGATTGGACTCGATATCGGCATCACCGCGGGCGGGGCGATGGCGTGGGGAGTGATCGCGCCCACCAAGGGTCCGATGAATGGCGCGCTGGCCGGCACCTATGTCGGGGCGAGCGGAGCGATCGGCGTCGGCGTTGGCGTGGGAGCCAATGCTCTATTTGGCGGAACGGGACGTTCGATTGCCTTGCAGCCGCTGTCGGTCGAAGGGTCGGTTGGGATCAATCTTTCTCTTGGAGTTTCGAGTTCTCACACTGGCACCGGCCCAATAAAATACGAACTGGGTCTCGGAGCGAGCTATCAGAGGACGATCAATGATAAGCACCATGCGTTTCCCGGTTAGCCTTGGATTTTTGTCCTTGTTGACGATCTTGTCGGCCGGCCCTGCGTCCGCTCAAACGGATATCGCAAAGGCCATCCAGCAAAAATTGGCTGCCCGAGCTGAAAAGCTGGAGAGCGCTTGCGCTGGCGACATTAGAAAATATTGCAGCAACGTGACGCGGGGCGAAGGGCGGATGATTTATTGCATGCAGGCACATGAGGATAAGATAACCCCGAAATGCGCCTTCGAGGTGGAAGAAGCCACTAACGACATGCAGCTTTCGATGGAGAATTTGAAGGAAGCAGTAAAGGCGTGCCAGGCTGAGATAAAAGGGGTTTGTGGTACGACGCAGCCTGGTCAAGGTCGAATTGCGGGATGCCTCTTGGCGAACAAGTCGACGGCATCGGCAGGTTGTATAGAGGCGCTGCAGAAAGTCGAAGCCATGGCCGCCCAGTAGTACACGTTCCGTAACGCCGCGCCTTCGTTACTTTCCTAACGTGGTGACTTGGTCGAGATGATCAGCGAGATTGGACCCGCGGTCGGTCATCGTCTGGCCCTCGCTCAGTCGATGCCTGATCAGCCCCATTACATTGGTGACATCCTCGAAGGCTCTGTTGTGAGCGTCGTCGCCTGACGATCCCATGCCTGTCAGGTTGAAGACCAATATCTTGTCGTTCTCGAACTCGGTCCGATATGGCTCCTGACTTGGATCGATATCGCCAAGTCTCGGGATACCGCCCCAGATCGTCCGCGACAGGCTGAGCGCCTGATCATCCTGGGAGACGAACAGCGCGATACGCGGCCTTGCCGCACCCATCCTGAGGATCTGGGTTCTAAAAACATCGACATCGACATCTGGCGCGACGAGCATGACGTTCTTGAGTTTGTCGGCCTTTAAAGATTTCGCCGTTTGACCACCGCGTATCGATCTTCCGCGCAACGCTTCCAGCGCGACCCAATTGCCCATCGAGTGAGCCAGCAGATTGACTTCCGTGATATTGGGATAGCTGACCAACGTGTTCAGCAAACTCTCGAGCGCATCGCGAGAATATTCGGCGCTTTCCCTATCGTAAGTGTAAGCGCGCAACCGCAATTCGCCACGGGACGGCCATGTGAAGAGAATCGGGATAACGGGGACCTTCGAATCGTGCACGATTTGAGCGAACCGATAGACCGCATCATCGAAGCGATTGTTAAAGCCGTGTACGAAAACGAGGATCTTCGTTCTGCCTGTTTGTTTGGCAAGCGCGCCGATCGAAGCGGCGAAGGCCTGCCTGTCCAGGTAATCGGCCGACACGGTCACAAAGTCTCGTCGGGGATCTCCGGGAAGGCTCGCCGGCCATTGGACCTCACCTATCTTGCGGGAAGCATCCGGCGGAATTGAAACGGTGATCGCCGCGTATGAAATATCGGCGCCGCGCTCTCCACTGAACATCTCTCCGGGATCTGTCGTCGAGCGCTGTCTGGTGGTGGCCACAAGAATTGGAATGCGGGACGTCCCCTCAGCGGTATCCACTACCGGGGTAAGCACGCCCTGGGAGGGACGAGTGGCACAGGATCCGCAGGCAATCGCAACAGCGACCGCCATCATGGCGAAAACCCTTGCTTGCACACGCACGCTGATTACTCACGGGGACCGTTAGCATTTAGCCTCGGCCTTTGTAGCAGTAAACGCTGATCGCCCGGTTAAGAATCGCAGCGGGTTCGGTCGTTACGGGCTCTTCTGCCACGATGTTGTTTATTTGCACGTTCGCCGCTCCCGGACGGCGTCTCATAGTTGGTCAACTCGGGTGGCCCGTCGCCCCCGGAACCAGAGCCACCGTTTGCGGATGGCGAGATTCGTGGGCGTCGACGGTGACGAAGATCATAGCGTGCTGCGCGTGCTAAGGGACGTCTCCGTTTAGAAATCGCTGAACGGCCGTGGAGATGTTGCTCGCGCGGTTTTGACCACACCACCAGCGTACATAACGATCAACGGCAGCCACGTCGACTTGAACCCGCTCGGCCGGATCATTCAATGTTGCATTGTAGCCACTGACGAATCCAAGCAACCATTCGAGATATATCGTCGATTGCAAATCCTGCCGGTCATCGGGCGCAGGACGGCTAACCAATTTGCCCGGCGTTGCCGTGACGCGAGAAACGTACGAGACGCAGGAATCTTTGCCGACGCCGAGAGTATATATTTCTTGCGAACTACAGGGGCTTGAAAAGCAGAGAGCAATAAAAGCGAGGCTTGCCGGAACCAAATGCTCGATCATTCTCCTTCTGATGACGAGCGAACTATTCATCAAAGCGTGAACCATCATCGGTACCTCCTAAAACGCCGCCGCTGCCGTCGCGGCACCAATCTCCCGCTTACGGGCGGGCTTTCTTGTGATTGGCCCTGAAGCTTGGCGTATAGCGAGTCGCTTCGACAATGCGAGACGGGGCGCAACTATCCATTTTGCGCCCATAATCGAATTCTCTGTGTGGCCGTTGTGAAAGCTAGCCGAGGCAACGGTCTCAGATCGTCGCGAAGTGCCTAAGGAGCCAAGCTTCCGTCAGATTCTTTTGACGAATTACAAAGGCATTCCCAAATCGACCAGCCCTTCGGCGAGCCGATCCCAATGGTTCTGCCTGTATGGGATTGCCTGTCGTAAAGTTCTGACGCTGAGGTCTGGATGCTTTTGTGTCAGCTCAATGAAAGCCATTCTGGCTTTTTCCTTTTTGCCGGCGAGTAGAAGTGCAGGAGCGCGAAACCTGTTGACCCAAACAGCTGCCGGATGCTCGGCGATTGCGCGCGAGAACCAAAGTGACCCTTCTTCATAACGCTCTGCATCAAAATGCGCCGAGCCTATGCCAATCGAGGCCATGAAGTTTAGAGGGTTGCCGGGATCGAGGTCGCGGGCAATCTGAAAACATTCGGTGGCGTCTGTGAAATTGCCTCGATAGACGTCGAGCATTCCGAGTCTATTCCAGGCCCAGGCGCTTGCGCCATCCAGCTCAAGAGCTCGCTCGATGTGTGACGCCGCCCGGTTGAATTGCCCGGCTAGCGCACAAGCGCTGCCGAGCAGCGATTGGGCTATCGCGTCATTGTCGGTCAATTCCGCTGCTCGCGCGACTAGTCTCAGCCCGTGTAACTTCTCGGCTTGCGGATGTTCCGACAAATGGTGGCTTCCGCGTTGAGCGTGGCACCAGGCTGCTAAGGCGACTGGAAGCCCATCGGTGGGCGAGAGCTCCATCGCTTGTTCCAGAAGGTCAAGCGCGCGGCTGAGGGCGATTTTTTCAATGCGCATCGCGCGCGGCAAGGCCATCATCGTGAGCTCCCAGCCGCTTGCCTTGCTTCGGTCTTTCGCCAGGGATCGTATGATCTCGGCGTCGAATAGACTGCGCCGAACCGCTTTGGTTACGCGGGTAACGACACGCTCCTCAAAAGCAAAAACATCGTTTGGCGATCCCTGCCATCTGTCGGCCCAAAGACAACGCCCGGTTTCGGCACTTAGCAGCGTGACCGTAGCCCGTATCAGGCCCTTCTCGCGTCGAACATCGCCGTGGAGATGATAATGCGCCTGGTAGGCGGTACCGACGCGGAACCATCGCTCGCGCATCAGGCCGCCGCTAATCGCTTGAGCAAGCCCAAGCGTACCGATCACATGGGCTTGCTCTGAAGATGTGAATTCATGCACCGCGATGACGGGTCGATCCGGGCTTACCGGCAATATCGTCACGCCGTTTTGCGTGCTGCCCGTCTTTCCACGGCGACGCAGGGTCGCGGAAGGCGTTTCGCCAAATCGTTCGCGGTAAAGCGTTGAGAAACGTCCCAGGTGCCGCATTCCACTCAACGCTGCGACGTCCGCAATGGAAACATTCGGAATCGCGCGCAGTAGTTCTCTGCGCGCGCGGTCCATGCGCGCTTCAAATCGTATTTCGCCGGGCGTCTTTCCAACAAACTGTTTGAAATGCTTCTGGAGTGTGCGCGGCGCCACGCCACAAGAAGCCGCCAATTTGCGAATGTTCAGCCGGCGCTCGGGCTGCGTGCGTAGAAGTTCGATTGCCTTTTTGACGTCGCCGGGAATGGGCATCTGCGGACCCTTTGGGCGATGCAATCTAGCACATCGGCTCGACGGCCACCCCGGCAGAAAGGGGCGTTTGACGGATAATCGGTCGCAAAATGGATAAAGGAGTTTCGATGGAGCAAAGCATATTGGAGCGTGGATAGACCCAGGAGACCACAATGGCGCGACGCCTCGGCGAGACGATCGTTACTCGGGAGCGTCTTCGCGAAATCTATCGGCAACCCAGCCACCGAGTGGCTAACAAGGCGATTGATCACATCGATCAGATCTGCCGGGCATTTATCGCTGCCTGTCCGTTCATGGTTGTGGCGACGCGAGGCGCCGACGCGAGACTAGACCTGTCCCCAAAGGGTGATCCAGCCGGATTTATCACGGTCCTGGACGATAAAACGCTCGCGATACCTGATCGACTTGGCAACAACCGGCTAGCTACGTTCGAGAATCTACTCGTCCATTCGGAGGTCGGGCTTTTCCTGCTCATCCCCGGAAATGGCGATACCCTGCGCATCAGTGGACGAGGCCTCATCGTTCGGGACGCACAACTCCAGGAGCAAGCCTCGGTAAATGGAAGGCCATCTTGTGCAATGCTCATTGTGACCGTGGAGGAGGCATTCCTGCACTGTGCGAAAGCGGTGACCCGATCGAGACTTTGGCTGTCCGAGTTTTGGCCCGATCTCACGAGAGTACCGTCCCTCGCAGAAGCCATGGTTGCACACGGAGATCTGGAAGAGACCGTTCCCGAGATGCAAGGCATTATCGAAAAGGATGCTGCCGAACGCCTGTATTGATCGTGCACGGGATACTGCGCGAAAGCGGCGCCGCGGATTTTGACGCCCGCTACGGGGCAGTCGCGTCGATTTTGGCGCGGCTACTCTATTCCGGCAGGCCCGAGTTCAGCCAGTGCATTCCGGAACGACGAAGGTGGGTGTTACCGCACCACCACCAGCGCGCCGACCGAGACGCGACTGTAGAGGTCGGTGACGTCTTCGTTGGTCATGCGGAAGCAGCCGGAGGAGACGGCGTGGCCGATCGTCTCGGGCTCATTTGAGCCGTGGATGCGGTAGAGCGTCGAGCCCAGATACATCGCACGCGCGCCGAGGGGATTTTCGATGCCGCCGGCCATGTAGCGCGGCAGATCCGGCCGCCGGGCGCGCATCTCCGCTGGCGGGGTCCAACTCGGCCATTCCTTCTTCGCGGAGATGTGGTGGGTGCCGGTCCAGCGGAAGCCGTCGCGGCCGACGCCGATGCCGTAACGCAACGCCTCGCCGTTGCCCAGGATCAGGTAAAGCCTGCGCTCCGATGTCGAGATATAGATGCTGCCCGGCGGCTGGGCGACCGGAGCGCCGACGCGTTCGCGCTGGATCGAACTTGAGCCGCCGCCACCGAAATAGTCGGAGCCGGGGCCATAATTCGGCGCGCCACGCTGCATCATCGGCGGCTGCTGCTGGCGGCGGAAGCCAAAGAAGTCGTCGTCCATGGTGGCGTGGGCGGAGGAGGTGGCAGCCAGCACCATCAGTGCGGCGGCAAGTCGGGCGAAAATCCGGGTCATCGGGTTCCTCGCTATTCAAGCTTGATGCGGCAATAATAATGCGGCCACGCCAGCAGGCCATATCGGGGGTATTTCCGCAAGCGAACGTGACGGATTTCGAAAGGTGCGGTTAAGATTGCGGCACGCTATCCATTCTCCCCCTTTGACGAACGCCATCAAGAATGATTGATCTTGAGACAAATTGAAGCCTTGAACCGCGAACGGAGCTTAGGATGAACGGTGCTGAAAGTCTGGTGCGGACCCTGGTAGCGGGCGGAGTTGATGTCTGTTTCGCCAACCCCGGCACCTCCGAAATGCATTTCGTCGCGGCGCTGGATCGCGTGGAAGGCATGCGCTGCGTGCTCGGCCTGTTCGAGGGCGTGGTGACGGGTGCGGCCGACGGCTACTTCCGCATGAAGGGCACCCCGGCCTCAACGCTGTTGCATCTCGGGCCCGGCCTCGCCAACGGCCTTGCCAACCTGCACAATGCCAAGAAGGCGCATTCCGGTATCGTCAATATCGTCGGCCAGCACGCGACCTATCACCTCGGCTACAACGCGCCGCTGACTTCCGATATCGAAGGCCTGGCGCGGCCGATGTCGGAGTGGGTGCGGACCTCGCCGGATGCGAAATCCGTCGCCGCCGATGGCGCCGCAGCGATTGCCGCCGCCAAGAGCGCGCCGCCGCAGGTCGCCACGCTGATCCTGCCCGCCGATACCGCCTGGAACGAGGCCGACGGCATTGCGCAGGTACCGTTGCCGAAGCAGCAGCCGGGCTTTTCGGCTGAAGCGGTCGAGAAGGCGGCGAAGATCCTGCACTCCGGCGGAACGCAGAATCTCCTGCTTGTCACCGGCAATGCGCTGACCGAGCGCGGCCTGGCGCTGGCGCAGCAGATCGCCGGCAAGACCGGCTGCAAGGTGATGGGCCAGACCTATCACCCGCGCATGGCGCGCGGCCGCGGCCGTTTCTCGATCGACCGTATCCCATATGTGATCGAACAGGCGCTGCCGGTCCTGAAAGACTTCAAGAACATCGTCCTCGTCGAGTCCAACGACCCCATCGCCTTCTTCGCTTATCCGAACAAGCCGAGCCATCTCAAGCCCGCAGGCTGCGAGGTGCATCGTATGACCGCCTGGGGAGAGAACTCGATTGCGGCGCTCGAGGCGCTTTCGGATGCGCTCGGCGCCAAGCCTTCCGACGTCAAGCCGCAAGCGCTCGCCGAGCTCGTCAAGCCGACCGGGGCGTTGACGTTTGCCACGATCGCCCAGGCGATTGCATGCGCAATCCCGGAAAACGCGATCATCGTCGATGAATCTCTCACCACGGGCCGGGGCTTCTTTCCGCCGACCGCGGCGGCCGCCCCGCATGACTGGCTGCAGAACATGGGCGGCTCGATCGGGTTTTCGACGCCGGTCTCAACCGGTGCGGCGGTCGCGTGCCCCGACCGCAAGGTGATCTGCATGGTCGGTGACGGCAGCTCGATGTACACCATCCAGTCCCTGTGGACGCAGGCGCGCGAGCGCCTCAACATCCTCACCGTCGTTTTCGCCAATCGTATCTATCAGATCCTGCGCGGCGAGTTTGACGGCGTCGGCGCTGGCGCGCCGGGTCAGCGCGCGATGGACATGCTCAAGATCGACCGGCCGACCATCGACTTTGTCGCCCTCGCCAAAGGCATGGGTATCGAGGCGCGGGCGGTCACCTCAGCCGAGGAGTTGAACAAGGCGCTTGCGGACTATGTCCCCGCGCAGGGGCCGCGGTTGATCGAAGTGCAGATGTGAGTGATTGAACAGCAGTCGTTCCGGGGCGATGCGAAGCATCGAACCCGGAATGACGGGTGGTGCGACAGCACGTTTCAGGGAGCCAGATGCACACCGAACTGGAAAAGATTGTCGTCGCGCTGAAAGAGTTTTACGCCCGCGAGACATTCCTGTTCGAGCAGGATCTCGGCGAGCGCACGCTGACGCATCGCCTGGCGGTGCAAGTAGAACGGCAATTTCCGGAGTTCGAGGTCGATTGCGACTTCGACCGGCTCGGCCAGCGGACCTTGAAACTGCCGCACGGTTCGATCGTCTCGACCGACGACCATCTCGGCAAATCAATTTATCCCGATATCGTGGTGCACCAGCGCCGCGTTCCGAAAAACCATATCGCGATCGAGGTGCGCAAGGCCTCCAACCATCAACCGGTCGAGCACGACCGGCACAAGCTGCGCGCCCTGACCGATCAGCACGTCTGGTTCGCTTACTGGATCGGCGTGCTCGTCGTGCTCGGGAAAAACGGCGTCACCGCGTCGGAAGTCTATGTCTCGGGCAAGCCGGACGACGAACTGTCGCAGGTTCTCGCGCAGCGGCTGAACGAGGCGGGAATCGGCGCCGCATAGCACGGCAGATTATTTCGACAGGCCGGCCTTTTCCCGCATACGATAGAACTTGAGCGCCATTCGCGCAGTTTCCGGCTGCAAGCGGAAGAAATTGGCGAAGGTCACGTCGAGCTGCTGGCGGGATGAGCCATTGACGCCGGCGTGCAGCAGCAGAAGCTTCAGCGTCGTCGCCCAGGAAATGTCGAGTGCGCGGGCTATGACCACGATCTGCTCGGTCTGCTTCTGGACGAAGGCCCGCTCCACCGCGCCGAGCGGGATGTCACACATCAACGACAGCGCGGCGACGATCTTGTCGAAACTGCCTTCGTCGGCAAAGGTGATCAATCGCTCTTCGTTCAGTTTGCCGGCCGCGTTCAGCTCGCGCACTTCCTCGGAAGCCCGCGCAAATTCGTTGGAGCCGGCGCGCGCCTTGGTCTGGAGTTCGTCGGTGGCCTGCGCGACCATCGATTTGATCAGGTCGGCGCGGCGCGGGTCGGCCTCCACGAGCTGATTCTTGACCGCCTCGGACGCATCGACGAACAGCTTGACCAGGTTTTGCCGTGGAATGTCCGGGCGGGACCAGACGCACAGCGCCAGGTCACCGTCGTCGCGCGCCTTCCGGACCAGGCTGGAAACCCCGAATTCGGAAAATTTCGCGCCGGTATTTCGCGCTGTCGCCGAGACCACGGCTTGGTTGCCACGGTCGACCAGAACATCGGTCACGGCTTCGACCAGCATCTTGCGGCCGGTGATCGCCAGCAGATGGTCCTGGCTCTTGGTTCTGGCGGTATCGACCAGCGTGTCGACGTCGATCCGCTCGCTATGGGTCAATACCGGCCCGGCGACCAGGATCGCGTCGTCCTGCGCGAGCAGGCGGACCACCCCGCGCGGCGCGTCCGGCAGCTTTGCGATGCGGCTTCCGAACTGCGCGCGGGCCGCGCTCTCGATATTCTCGAGCAGCCTGCCCATCACGACGTCGAACAGCGCGATCTGGTCATCGGAAAACGATCCGGACCTCAGTGCAAAAAGGTCGGTCACCCGGCGCAGCACCTCGGCGCGCCGCGCAAAGTCCTTGTTGCCAAGCGCTTCCTCGAGCTGATCGATTAAACCGCCTTGTTGGTCCGTCTGCGCGTTCATGGCCAAAATCCGAAAATCCAACACTCAGGCCACCATATTTTGCTTAACCGACGGATAACGAACGGTGAAATCGAGCTCGGAGGCGGGCACCGCCGGGCTGAAAAGGTAGCCCTGGGCGAGATCGACGCCAGCCTGGCGCATATATTCGAACTGCTGCTCGGTCTCGATGCCTTCCACGGTCGTGACCTTGTCGAGGCCCTTGGCGAGCGTGAGCACCGACGACACCACCGCGGCGTAGTCGCGGCGTTCCAGGACGCCGTGGGTGAAGGTCCGGTCGATCTTGATCTTGTCGAACGGGAAATTCGTCAGGTAGGTCACGGACGAATAGCCAGTGCCGAAATCGTCCAGCGCCAGCGTTATTCCGAGATTCTTGAGCTGGCGGATCGTCGCCAGGTGCGCTTCCTGGTTTTCCAGGAGCGAGGTTTCGGTGATCTCAAGCTCCAGCCGCTCCGGCTCCAGGCCGCTTTCGACCAGCGCGCACAGGACGATCTCGAACAGATTGCCTTTCTTGAACTGCACGGCCGAGATGTTGATCGCGAGCTTGATATGCGCCGGCCATTTGGCAGCGTCGGCGCAAGCCCGTTGTAGAATCCATTCGCCGATCGGTGCGATCAGGCCAGACGATTCGGCGAGCGGGATAAATTGATCGGGCCCGACCAGCCCCCTGTCCGGATGCCGCCAGCGAACCAGCGCCTCGACGCCGCAGATTTGCCGGGTCGCGACGTCGACCACCGGCTGGTAGTGCAGCTCGAATCGTTCTTCGGCGATGGCGTCGCGCAACTCGCTTTCCGCCAATTGCTGCGAGGTTGCGTCCTCCAGCATGCCGGGTTGATAGATGCGGTAATCGCTCCGCCCCTGCGTCTTGGCGGTATATAGCGCCAGATCGGCGCTCTTGAGCAGTCCTTCCGGCTCGGTGCCGTGCTCGGGCGCCATCGCAATTCCGACGCTGGTGCCGACATTGACCTCAAAGCCGCCGAGGTCGAACGGTTCGGAAATCGCGGTGAGGATGCGCAGCGCGAGCGCGATCGCTCCCTCGTGCTGCGCGGGACCGCCTTCTTGAAGGATAGCGAACTCGTCGCCGCCGAGCCGCGCCAGCAGGTCGGTTTCCCGCAGCGTGGACTTCAGCCGACGGCCGACTTCGATCAGAAGTTCGTCGCCGGCAGGATGGCCGTACATGTCGTTGACCGATTTGAACCGATCGAGATCGAGCATCATGACGGTGATGGCGGCGCCGCCACGCTTCAGCCGCTTGCTGGCCTCTTCGAGCTTCTCGTTGAATTCCGCGCGATTGGCCAGTCCCGTCAAAACGTCGTGGCGAGCCAGGTGGACGATCTCGGCCTCCGCGCGCTTTCGCTCGGTAATGTCTTCCATGATGGCGAGCCAGCCGCCGCCCGGCATCGGCTGACGCGACAGCAGCAGAAAGCGGCCGTCGGCCAGCTCGTCAACCCGGTGCGAATCCCTCGCCAGCGACGACAGCTCGGCAATCTTTGCCTTGACGGCTTCCGGGCTGGTATCCGCCTTGGTGACGCCGCGGGCGAACCGGTCGGCGATGATGTCCTCGTAGGGCGTTCCAATTTTAAGGAATTTCTCGGGCACGTCGTACAGTTCGGCAAAGCGCTTGTTCCAGACAACGAGCCGCTTGCGCTCGTCGAACATGGACAGTCCCTGCGTCATGTGGCTGAGCGCCGTGTCGAACCGCAGGTTGATGCGCGCAAGCTCGGCGGCCTGATTGAAAAGTGCTTCCTCGTCGCCGACGCGCTCGGTGATGTTCTCGTGGATCGCGATCCATCCGCCGCCGGCGATCGCCGTATTGGTGACCGACATCACGCGTCCGTCGTCGAGGCGCGAGATTTTTACACTTCTGCCGTCCCTGAGCAGGTCGTTCCGGAATTCGTTGACATAGGCTCTCGCATCCATATCGAGACCGCTGGTCTGTTTGCGGTGGGCGACGATGTCGTGGATGTCCGCGCCGCGTCTGACGACCTCGGGCGACATCCCATACAGTTCGACGTAGCGCTCGTTCCAGACCATCAGCCGGCCGTCGGCATCGAACATGCTGAGGCCGGTCGGCATGTTGGCGAGAGCGGCATCGAACCGGTCGTTGGTCTCGCGCAGCTTCGTCGAATGCTCGGCAAGACCTCTCGCCGCGCGCCAGACAAATGCCCCCATCACGAGGATGAAAGCCGACAACACCGCGACCTCGATCAACCGGCGCTCGGTACTCGTCCGCCATGGCGCCAGCAACTCGTCCATATTCTGAGCGACCGCGACGAATATGGGATAGGTATGCCCTCGTTCGTAGCTGTTGAAGCGCGACACCCCGTCGATGGACGCCTTGATTTCAAGGCTTCCCTTCGGGGCCTGTTTCAACTGCGCGAAGATCACGCTGTTGGTCATATCGCGGCCGACATTGGCCTCGACGAACGGCCGGCGCACCAGCAGCGTTCCACTTGTCGACACAAGAATGACGGCGCTGTTTTGGCCGAGCTCGAGGCGGTCGTAGGCGTCCTGAAAATATCGTGGATTGATGGTGGCAACCGCAACCCCGCCGAACGTTCCGTCAGGCTTGTTGAAACGCCTCGAGACCGGGATGATCCACCCCTCGGCCTTACGGCCTCGGATCGGAGCGCCGATGTGAAGCTCGTCGTTGTTGTTGGCGCGATGATAGGAAAAATATTCGCGGTCGGAGAATTGTCCGGCCCCTGCCTCGCCAAACGTGCTGACGATCATTGCGCCGTCGCTGTCGATCACGGCAAAGCTGATGAATTGGGGCGAGTGGCTTACTTCAACGGCGAACAACGCCTTCAGCCGCAGGCGCTCTGCCGCATTCGGGGTTTCATGCTCAAGCCGGTCGACAATGCTGATCAGAATCGCATCCGCCGTCTGGAACGTTAGCTCGGCATGCTGAATGAGAGAGCTGGTGAGATTGGCTGTATCCAATCGGGCGTCGGCGATGACGTCCGCGCGCTGGGTAACGATGCGGGAGCCTTCGAGCCCGATTACGGCCGCGCAGGCCAACGCGACAAATCCGGCGATTCCCCATGTCGCCAGTCGATGGTTTGCGCTTTTGGCCGACCTGGCCTTCATCGACGTATTCATCCAAAACAAGACGGCGGCAGTTCCGAGAGCTTGCAACGAGGGCTCTGCAAGGGAACGAAAGAAATTCAGCCGCCAAAGCTAGGTTTAAGGGGTTAAAAAACTGGCGCAGCGTTGCGTTAAATGCCTTGCGCGGGATTGAGGCACCCGCAAGAGATTAAGGAAAATTCTCTCATATATTGCGGGATATCCGGCAAGCACGCTCTGCGTGTGATTCATTCTGTGCAAATACGGAATGTCCCATCAATTGCGGCAGGATTTATCGCTTCGTGGAATGAGTGGATTTACGCATCGTTAAATCTATCGACGGCGAGACTGCATCGCCCGCCGGGCGCCCAGGCTGCGAAGTAGCCCTTGAAGGTGCCGGCGTCACTCACGATCGATGGGTTCCCGCAAGGCGCGCACCTCGGCGTCGCGGTGCTTGGCAATGATCTCCGGCTCTTTCTCGTCGAGCCGCGTCAATTCTGATCGCGCGTTGTCGTCGGCGCGGATCAGTTCATCGAGCTTGGCATGGATAGCGAGCGTATCGCGGCGGCTGGAGCGCTGAATGAACAGCGTCATGACCCAGACGATCAGGGTCGCAACGGCACTGAAGTCGAACGTCTTGCGATCGAAGATCAGCCAGGCGAGTGCGTAAAAAAGCACGACTGCAAAGGCGGCGGGGTGTGCGGATGCCTGACCGAGCGTAGTCGTCCAATGCGACCTCTCGCCTGATGTGATCTTGGAGTCCATCGAGGCAATTCCTCTGCGAGATTCTCCGCATCGACGAACTCGCGTTTTCGAATATTACAATCGGACCACTAGTCGGCGGGCTCTTTCGCGCGATCCTGAATTTCCGCTTCCGCAGCGTCGAGTTCTTCCGGGCTGGCATTCTCGATCAACGCCATCCGGTTGTTGGCGGCTTCCAACGCCAGGATCAGCTCGGAGAGCTTGACTTGCAGGGCCTTGGTGTCGCGGTTTTGCGTGTTCTGAATCAGGAATACCATCAGGAAGGTGACGATCGTGGTGCCGGTGTTGATGACCAGTTGCCACGTGTCGCTGTAGTTAAACAGTGGACCGCTGAGCGCCCAGATCACCACGACCAGAGCGGCGACGACGAAAGCCGACGACGTGCCGGCCCAACGCGCAATCGCCGCTGAAAAGCGCACGAACCAGTGGCGCGACCGCGTGCCAGAGCCCGTCATCGTTGACACCGGAAGACTGCCGCGCATGCATCTGTCCTTGTTATCTCCTTTTAATTCCTAGGGTTCCCTTTGGTTCCATCCGCGGGCCGTTGCCGAGGCCAAAGGTCAGCCGGGCTTGGCCAGGCCGGTCGGGGCACGCGGCTTCGGCCTATCCGGGGTATCAGAGGCAGGTGTCGTTCAGCATGATCCGGCAAGGCTTGGCCTTGCCGCCCTTGCCGCGCTTTTCAAGTTTTGGTTGGGGTGCGGCAATCACCATCGCCCAATAGGTCCGGCCGCTTTTCGAGCTTTTGGCGCTGGCGATGCCGACGCGCGAGGCGCCGTGCATCAGGAGGTTGGTGCGGTGTCCGCTCGATCCGATCCACTGGTCCAATGTCTTCGCGAACGTGTCGTACCCGTAGGCAATGTTTTCCGCGGACCTGATCGAACCTAGTTGCGTGACGCGCGCGCTGAATGGCCGAAGCGCATCGTGTTCGAGCACATCCCTTGTGGCCATCGCACTCGCCTGTTCTTGCGCGATGTGATTAAGCGCCGCATCGGTCGCCACTTTCCCCTCGCCATGCGCGAGCCGGAAACCTGAAATCAGCTCCGCCGGCGTCGCCGCTCGTGCGGCCGGAGGGCAAAGCAGAATAAGACCGATGGTCGCTGAAGCGCCGAGCCATCGAGCAGGATTGAACGGATATTGCATGTCGAGGTGAGGTCCCTTGTTTGAAACAAAGGTGTATCTGGCAAGAAAAGGCCAAAAAATGGCGATCCAGCCGTTGGGGGGCTGCGGCCGCCATCGCGGTTCGAAGTGTGGACGAGACGGCGCCAGTAGTTGTTGGCCGCTGCAGCGGTTGCAAACTCTACAGCCCACCCCTGGAGCAAAAATGGCCCCGACACGAAGGCGTAGGATTGCGTCGGGGCCATCTGGAGGGAACGCAGCGCTGGGGGGCGGACAGCGCGGCGTTCGACCGGCAGCCGAGCACACCCGGTTCTCTCCCGCTGTTCAATATTGCTCACTGGCCGGTGGGGGGAGAACGGGCTCGATTTGATTTTTCATGGGGCCTGTTTTGAAGGAGGCCCCGTAACTACATATTGTACATCACCGCGCCGCAATCGGCTTCGATCGGTGACTGAGAGTTTTGTGCTCCCGCCTCATGACGGAGCACCATGATGCCCACCTCCCGCAATTTTCAAGGGTCGAAGGAGTTCGATCCCCTGGTCTTTCTTGGTGAGGTTGGGGCTGGAAAGACAATCCATCGATACGGAAAAAATCAGAAGATTTTCGCTCAGGGAGACGTTGCCGATGCGGTCTTTTTCATTCGTAGCGGCAAGGTAAAGATCACCGTGCTGTCCGAGCACGGGAAAGAAGCAGTCATTGGATTTTTGACAAGCAACCAGTTCTTTGGAGAAGGATGTCTTGATGGGTCTAAATTACGCGGCGCGACAAGCCACGCCATCGAAGAATGCCTGATCACTTCGATAACAAAGACCGCGATGCTTGCGGCGCTGGTGAAAGAGCCGAAGTTTTCGGCATTTTTCTTGAGTTATCTGCTGTCGCGAAACACTCGGATCGAAGACGACTTGATCGACCAGTTGTTCAATTCCAGCGAGAGGCGGCTTGCGCGCCTGCTTCTACTTTTGGCGAATTTCGGAGAAGACGACGGTTCGGCACCGATCCCGGTTATCCTCAGCCAAGAAACCCTGGCAGAAATGATCGGAACGACTCGATCGCGGGTGAGCTTCTTCATGAACAAATTTAGAAAAAAGGGATTCATCAATTACAACGGAAAAATCGAGGTTCATCGCTCGCTGCTGGACGCCGTGTTGCGGGACAAACCTCAGATACGAGAGGACGAGGAGTAGAACGCCGCCAGCTCATGTTCAGCCGATCTAAATAAAAATCTGCGAGATGGTCTGTTTTGACCAGTATGCCGGGTGCTTGAGTGGAACACTGTTCCCTGTAATTCGAGGTCGGTATGCCGATAGAAAAGCACTCAAACGAAGCACGCCTTGCGGAAAGCGGTCCGTCTGTGCTTACGCTGCTTAAGTCTCCCTTACAGCCCGATGTTGTGCGTTACAGCCTCAAACAGAAGATTGAGGGTTATCGACAGCAGGTGGCTGAGTCTGAACTTGCTCTGACCAAACAGCGCAATCGGCGCGACGATCTGCTTAGACAATTGGCTGAAGAAGAAGCCAAGGACCAGATAGAGCTGCCTCTATCGTGAAAGAGGCTGTCGATCGGTTCAGCCCTTTTGTGATTTATAAAGCTCCAGGCCCGGAAGGCATTTCATCGACTCTGTCGCACTTTCCAATTTGTAGACGTGGTCGCAGTTGACACCCTGAAAAGTGCGCACTTCGAAGCCGATCCGCGAAGGCTTGATTTCTGTGAGGACCAGCCGTCCCTGACATTTCGGACAGGGATGGGATTCATTTGCTACGCGGCTATGGTCGAGCAAGATGTAATCCCTTACATCAGGCGGGAGTAAAACAACTCTCAGTCACCGGGTAGATGCCGTTGCTAAGCCGGCGATGGTGACAGCTTGCTGCAGTGCGCTGACGAGAAATGTTCAAAATTGCTCACATCCGAAAGAAATTAGCGGTTGGTTCACGAATTCGGCCGCTATCCCTTTCAAATTGAGCAAAATCAAACTGGGTCGATGCGGTCCAGCACCCTCAACGCGGCGTTCCGGTTTTGCCATCAACGCCAGTAGCTGTTGGCGGCTGCGACGGTCGCAAACTCGACCGCCACGACGTGGCTGGCTGCAATCAGCCCGTAGGGATCGTGGGCGTATTGGGCACGGCCAGTCTTCAGTGTCTCCAATTCACCTTGCATGGCATGAATCGAATTCCGGGCAAGCATGATAGCCAAGGCTCTGCCTTCCTCCGGTGTCTTTCTGATGAGAGAATTATCCGGCACGAGAGGTTTCTGCGGCACTTGGGTCATTGGTGCGTCCTTTTCATGCGGACAATTCCGCGTTGCTTTTGGAACACCTATCCCGACGTAGAGCCACGCCTGATAGTCGCAAAGGTCGGACAATTCAGCGCAGGCCGCGCGGCTCGGTGCTCAAGCTGCGCCGGACATGCCTCGCCGTAAGATTTTTCGCTGGCTGTGTTGTGCGTCGTCGGAAGGGCGAAGACGCGGGCGGTTGCAACGGTCCGCCTTCGCCGAAGGCTGGTGGGCGCACAAGGGATCGAACCTTGGACCTCTCCCGTGTGAAGGGAACGCTCTCCCGCTGAGCTATGCGCCCGGCCGCCTGGGCCGCCAGAAGGGTGCGATTTACGAAGCGCAGGGCAGGGGTGTCAAGCGAAGACTCCGTCTATCGTCGTCTTTGCATTCGTAGGGACCCATAACCCCTAGCCTTCATAATAAGCGAAAATCGTCGCGAGGATGCTGAAGAAGTGCGTCTTGGATATTTGATTTCCAAACGGAATGCGTGCCGCATGCGATCCCTCCCCGGAAGGCGGAGGGATAAGGAAGGAATTACGCCCCCTGGCGGGCGCGGGAAGCGTGGGCTTGCAGCGCGCGGATGCGTTCGGCGAGCGTGCCGCCGCCTTCGCCCGCATTGCCGTTGCCGGCCGAACCGTTCGCCGCGCCATTGGCGGGCTTGGCAGGTTCTGCGGCCAACAGCGCTTCGATCGGCGAGTTCGGTCCTTCGAGCTGCATCGCAAGCTTGGCGACTTCCGCGGCGATGTCGTTGATGCGCTCGCGCAGAAGCGCATTCTCCATGCGTTCGGTGGCCCAGGAAGATTCCGCCTGCTGCTGGATCGCATTGATGTCGCGTTGCAGCTTGGCGCGTTCGTCGCGCGCGGCGCGAAGCTGATCCTCGACGGCGGCCTTCTCGGACTTCAGCTTCTCGATCATCGGCGCAGAGCCGCCGCTGGTGAGCGCGAGTTCGTCGCGCAATTCCTTGATGCTGCGCTCGGCGGCGTCCTTGGTCTGGCGAAGCTGGTTGGCTTCATAATCGCGCTCGGCGAGCAACTTGCCCTGGGTCGCGAGCCGTCCCTCGAGATCGTTGACGCGGTTGGAGAGCAGTTCGGCTTCCTTGACTTGCAAGATCAGCTGGCGATCCAGATCGGTGACGCGCTGGCTCAGGTTCTCGACCCGGCCGCGCGCCTCGCCGAGATCGCGGCTTGCCGTCTCCGAGGCAGTGCGCTCCTGCTCCAGCCGAGTTTGCGTGGCGGTGAATTCTTTCTCGGCGTCGCCGACGCGGTTCTTGAGCGCATCGATCTGCGCATGAACGGCGATAAGTTCGACCTGTCGGCTCTCGGCCATCACGGAACGGTCGTTCAGTTCGGTCTTGATGCCGGCGAGTTCGCCCTGCTTGTCGGTCAGCGCCTTCTCCGCCGCGCGCAGCGCTGCGGTCTTGGTCGCGAACTCCTCTTCGGTGGCGCGAAGCTGTTCCTTCACCGCCTTCTCTCGCGCTTCCAGCGAAAAGATCGTCGCATTCTTCTCGCCGAGTTCGAGCTTCATGCGATTGATCGCATCGGTCTTCTTGCCGAGCTCGGCAAGCTGGCTCGTGGTCTTGTGCTTGAGCTGGTCGACGCTCATCTCCAGCCGTCGCGCCGACATGGCAAATTCCGCGCGCAACTGATCCTTGTCGGCCTGGATCTCCGCCATCGACAGCGGGGTTGCCGCTTCCATGCGGCGGGTAGTCAGTCGCACCGCACGGTTATGCACCAGCGGCACGATCGTCAGACCGAGCAGCATCGCGACCAGAAAACCGATCGCTAGATACATGGCCGGCTCGACCATAGGACCTCCACACCACCACGACGCTTAAATGACGCTTACGCTATTTATCGACAATGCCACGGCGCGTGGAGGCAAGCCAGTCCCTAGTGTCCCGATTCCGAAGTTCGTTATACGGAGGCGCGTTTCGAACTTCGGAATCGAAAGGACATGTGGACTTGTTTCAGACGTCCGCATGACGAACTCGCGGCGGAAATGATGCGGACTTCTGAACCGCCTCGCCCGCGCCGATAACGCCAAGCCGTCGCCTCACGTGTTCCGATTCTGAAACCGCCCGTTATTCGGGCGATGAATCAGAAAGGATTCCAGGTCGCGTGCGGGGTGTATTTCAGATAGCCGATATTGGCGCCGAGCCTCAAGCCGAGACCCGAACGGATCGGCACCAGCACGATGTTGTTCGCCGTCAGCGCCGTCATGCCGAAGCCGCCGATGATATAGGCGGAACCGTCGATGCCGGCAAAGCGCTGGTAGATCGCAGCCGTTGCCGGAAGATTATAGACGAGCGTCATGGTGCGCGCGCCGTCGCCGCCCCAGTCGAAGCCGACCGACGGTCCCTGCCAGTAGACCCGCAAGTCACCGGCGTTCTTGGTGTAGAGAGTGCCCTCGCCATAACGCAGGCCGGCGACAAAGGCGCCCGAGCCTTCTTCGCCCAAGATGTAGCCGTTCGGCAGGCCCCATTGGCTGACCGCGCGCTCGATCACCGAAGCGAGACCCCGCGAGACGTTGCCGAAGAACTTGTGGCCGGCGCCGACCAGTTCATCCGGCCCGTAAGTGCTCGGGCTCGGCTGGCGCTGTTGCGGCGGCAGGTCCGGTGGCGGCGCGGCCTGCTGCGCGGAAACCGGCACAGTCCAGCACGTCAGCACGGCCAGCATCATCGCCGCCAGCGTCATTGCGGCCAAGCGTGTCGCGAAATTCATAGAAAGTACCCCTAGGTCGTGAAAACCGGTGTCGGCTTTAACTCAATGCTGACCAGCATGAATTTAAGCTGAACCCCATATTCTCCCGACTCGCAACGTTATCAGGTTCAACTATGACGCCACAACGGCAGGAAGCAAACGGGAAGGCGGCGAAAGCGCATTTTCGTCCCCGCATGGCCTTGATCGCGCTTGGCCTTTTGGCGGGAT
Source organism: uncultured Alphaproteobacteria bacterium (assembly GCA_963824305.1). Lineage (GTDB taxonomy): Bacteria > Pseudomonadota > Alphaproteobacteria > Rhizobiales > Xanthobacteraceae > Bradyrhizobium. The sequence goes on along the minus strand of CAWGOW010000004.1, from coordinate 1,744,809 downwards.
TGGCCGGGGTTGTGGCGGTGGGATCGTTGGCGCTGGCGGCAACGACTGAGCGCGTGGTCACCAACCGCTACAGCGGGCTCGCCATCGAGGGCTATGATCCCCTGACCTATTTCATCGACGGCAATCCGGAGGTCGGCCTGGCGGACTTCGAGGCCGTGGAGGGCGGGGCGGTCTGGCGCTTTCGCAATGAGGGCAATCGTGATTCCTTTGCCGCGCATCCGGAAATCTATGGGCCTCAGTTCGGCGGCTATGACCCCGTCGACGTCGCGCGCGGGGTCACGGTGGCGGGAAACCCGCTGTTCTGGCTTATCACCGCCGATCGGCTCTATTTGTTCAGACGTGAAGAAGCCCGCGACGCCTTTGCCGCCAATCCGGCGACTTACCTGAAGGATGCAAAGCTCCGCTGGCCTGCGCTCGAGCAACAACTCGCGCAATAGATCTCTTGCGATGAGATGCGATTCGGCGGGCGCTAGCGAACGGCCGGGTCGCCCCAGGCGATGAAGGCCGGCACGATAAAGTCCTTCGCCGCGCCGAAACGCAGATCGCCTCCCGCGCTATCGGTGACTTTGCCACCGGCCGCCACGACAATAGCGTGGCCCGCCGCGATATCCCATTCGCTGGTCGGCGCCAGGCGCGGGTAAATGTCGACCTCGCCCTCCGCAACCTTCGCCAGCTTCAAGGCCGAGCCCAGCCTCAGCCGGACCGCGCCCGGCCTTGCATCGATAAAGGCCTCGGAGGCGGCATCGCCATGCGAGCGGCTCGTCGCCGCGACCCAAGGCTGGCCAGGGGAGGGGAAAGGGCGGGTGTGGATCGGCTGTGCGAGTCCCCGCTCGTGCCATCGGTCGCGTTCTGGCCCGCTCGCCAGCCGCTCGGCACCCTGGCCGACCAGCCCGCGCCAGATCAGTCCCAACGCCGGGGCGCCGATGATGCCCAGCAGCGGCGTCCCCCCGACCACGAGCGCGATGTTGACGGTGAACTCGTCGCGGCCGGCGACGAATTCCTTGGTGCCGTCGAGCGGATCGACCAGAAAGAAGGCTTCCGGGCAGCCCGCCACCGGCTTGGCGCGCTCTTCGGAGAGGACGGGAATGTCGGGTGTGAGCTGGCGGAGGCCATCGGCGATGATGCGATCGGCGGCAAGATCGGCTTCGGTGACCGGCGAGCCGTCGGTCTTGTCGTCGACCCGCATGTTTCCGCGATCGACCTTCAGGATCGCCGATCCGGCGCGGGCGACAAGCGCGGTCAGCGGCGCGATCAGGCGGTTGGCTGCGTCGCGGTCGATGGAAGGTCGCGAAACGTTGGTCGGCGGGCCTTTCAAATGCCTCATCTCCTGGATAGCGAATGATCGTACCGCTGGCGGCGCCTGCGGGGGAAGCGCGGCGGTTCCACGCCCTGCTATGTTGGCAGCCTACGGATTCGCAGTGTATCAAGCCTCAAGCTAGTGGTCCGATTCGCGTAAGCCACGCTGTCGTCGATTTGCAGGAAAACCCATGTCTGGTGCCCCGTCTTCCGGCCCCGCTCCCGATGCCCTCGAACTCGCGGCCTTGCTGTGTTCGCGGGTATGCCATGATCTCATCAGCCCGGTGGGCGCTATCGTCAATGGGCTCGAAGTGCTGGACGACAATCCCAAGCCCGAGGACCGCGAGTTCGCCCTCGATCTGATCCGCAAGAGCGCCAAGACGGCGTCGGCCCGGTTGCAATTCTGCCGCCTGGCGTTCGGCGCGGCTGGCTCGGCCGGCGCCCAGATCGACCTCGGCGACGGGCAAAACATGGCGCGCGGCCATATCGAGGACGGCAAGACCTCCATCGCCTGGAACCTGCCGCGGCTGTTATTGGCCAAGAATCGCGTCAAGCTGTTGTTGAACATGTTGGTGATCGCGCAGCAGACCATTCCGCGCGGCGGCACGCTTACGGTCGATCCGATCGGCGAGGGTGAGACGCTCAGCTTTCGCGTCACGGCGAGCGGTCTGAACGCCCGTCTGCCGCAAAACATTGCCGATATCCTGAGCTCAGGGCAGATTGCCGCGAGCGACGCCCATTCGGTGCAGCCGTATTACACGCGCCTGCTCGCCGAGGCCTGCGGATTGAGCGTGAGGATGGCCGTCGAGGGCGAGGCGGTTGTGGTCACGGCCGCGTAAAGCGCGGGGGTCGCGATCGACCAGGCGGTCATTTCGCAAGCGGCCGTCGGGATCGCTCAGCCGCGAAGGTTAAGCAATCGTATAGGACCCGGCATTCTGCGGGGACGGCTTATCTCTTTGTTGAGGCCGTTCTTTTCCGTTTGCTCAACCAATATTAAACGGTTTGCATAGAAGCTGGCCACACTCGGAAAGCGCGCCGAATGCGTGTTGCGTGGGTGAAGGCCAGATTTCATGGACGATCTTTTGCGTGAGTTTTTGACGGAGACCGGCGAAAGCCTGGACACCGTCGACAACCAGTTGGTGCGGTTCGAACAGGAGCCGAACAACGCCAAGATTTTGGATAACATCTTCCGTCTGGTGCACACCATCAAGGGAACCTGCGGTTTCCTTGGCCTGCCGCGGCTCGAAGCGCTGGCCCATGCCGGCGAAACGCTGATGGGCAAATTCCGCGATGGCATGCCGGTTACCGCCGAGGCGGTGACGCTGATCCTGAGCAGCATCGACCGCATCAAGGAAATCCTCGGTGGGTTGGAGGCGACCGAAGCCGAGCCCGAGGGCAACGATCAGGATCTGATCGTACAGCTTCACCAGATGGTCGAACGCGGCATGGCCGCGATGCAGGCCGCGACAGTAGAGACGGCAGCGCCGCCGCTTGCGACGGTCGCGAAAATGCCGGAGGCCACCGAAGGCACGTTGACCTATCAAGTTCTGGAGCGCGAGTTGCGGCCGGGCGAAGTGTCGCTCGACGAGCTCGAGCGCGCGTTCCGCGAGACGGCTGCGGAAGTTGTGCCGCCGGCGCCTGCCGCGGCGCCGCCGAAGGCCGAGGCCCCGAAAGCGGAAGCCAAGCCGGCTGCCGCGGCCGAAAAGGCACCGAAATCCTCAGCCAAAAAAGTCAAGACGGCCGTCGATGCAGACGTCGGTGAAACCGATCGCGTCGCCAACCAATCGATCCGCGTCAATGTCGACACGCTCGAGCACCTGATGACGATGGTGTCCGAGCTCGTTCTGACGCGTAACCAGCTCCTCGAAATCTCGCGGCGTAACGAGGACACCGAATTCAAGGTGCCGTTGCAGCGGCTGTCGAACGTCACCGCCGAGTTGCAGGAAGGCGTCATGAAGACGCGCATGCAACCGATCGGCAATGCGTGGCAGAAGCTGCCGCGTATCGTGCGCGATCTCTCGGGCGAATTGCACAAGCAGATCGAGCTCGAGATGCACGGCGCAGACACCGAGCTCGACCGGCAGGTGCTCGATCTGATCAAGGATCCGCTGACGCACATGGTGCGCAACTCGGCCGACCACGGGCTCGAGACGCCCGCCGAGCGCGCCGCCGCGGGCAAGCCGGAGACAGGTACGATCCGTCTCTCCGCCTATCACGAAGGCGGTCACATCATCATCTGCATTGCCGACAACGGCCGCGGTCTCAATACCGAGAGGATCAAGGGCAAGGCAGTTCAAAACGGTCTCGTCACCGAGGCTGAACTCGAGAAGATGACCGAAGCGCAGATCCATAAATTCATCTTCGCTCCGGGCTTCTCGACCGCCGCCGCCGTCACCAGCGTCTCCGGCCGCGGTGTCGGCATGGACGTGGTGCGCACCAATATCGATCAGATCGGCGGCGCCATCGACATCAAGTCGGTTTCCGGCGAAGGCTCCTCCGTCACCATCAAGATCCCGCTGACGCTTGCGATCGTCTCGGCGTTGATCGTGGAAGCCGCCGGCGACCGCTTCGCTATTCCGCAGCTTTCGGTGGTCGAGTTGGTGCGCGCCCGTGCCAATTCCGAACATCGCATCGAGCGCATCAAGGACACCGCGGTCCTGCGCCTGCGCAACAAGCTGTTGCCGCTGATGCATCTGAAGAAGCTGCTCAAGATCGACGACGGTTCTTCTTCCGATCCGGAAAACGGTTTCATCGTGGTGACGCAGGTCGGCAGCCAGACATTTGGCATCGTGGTCGATTGCGTGTTCCACACCGAGGAAATCGTGGTCAAGCCAATGTCGACCAAGCTGCGTCACATCTCCATGTTCTCGGGCAATACCATCCTGGGCGATGGCGCCGTCATCATGATCATCGACCCGAACGGCATTGCGAAAGCGCTTGGGGCCGCCGCTAACGCGGCACACGAGATTGCCGAAGAGAATGCAGCGCATCGCGCCGCCGTCGCCGAGCAGCTTACCTCGCTGCTGGTGTTCCGCGCCGGCTCGGATCAGCCCAAGGCGGTGCCGCTTGGCCTCGTCACACGGCTGGAGGAAATCGCCGCCGACAAGATCGAACTCTCCAACGGCCGTTCGATGGTGCAGTACCGCGAGCAACTGATGCCGCTCGTGCAGATGAGCGGCGTGAACGTTCGCACCTCCGGTTCGCAGCCGATCCTGGTGTTCGCCGATGACGGCCGCTCGATGGGGCTCGTGGTCGACGAAATCATCGATATTGTCGAGGAACGCCTCAATATCGAGGTGGCCGGTTCAAGCGACGGCATTCTGGGTTCCGCCGTGATCAAGGGCCACGCAACGGAAGTGATCGACGTCGGTCATTTCCTGCCCATGGCATTCGCCGACTGGTTCTCCCGCAAGGAAATGCGTCCGTCGCAGACCGCTCATTCGGTGCTCCTGGTCGACGACTCCGCTTTCTTCCGCAACATGCTGGCGCCGGTGCTGAAAGCCGCGGGCTACAAGGTTCGCGTCGCGCCGAACGCCCAGGAAGGTCTTGCGGCGTTGCGCTCCGGCCAGCCCATCGATGTGGTGCTGACCGACATCGAAATGCCTGAGATGAACGGCTACGAATTCGCCGAAACGATCCGTGCCGATGCACATTTCGCGGCGATGCCGATCATCGCGCTGTCCTCGCTGGTGTCGCCAGCGGCGATCGAGCGTGGACGTCAAGCCGGTTTCCACGATTACGTTGCGAAGTTCGATCGTCCCGGACTGATTGCGGCGCTCAAGGAACAGACTGCCGAAGTTAGCCACCGAGCAGCGGCTTAGGGATTACAGCATGACCGGCAAAGCGGACACCGTCGAAGGCACTTTCGCAGAATACGTCACCGCCATGATCGGAGGCCAGTTGTTTGGCCTGCCGATCTCGCGGGTGCAGGACGTGTTCATGCCGGAGCGCGTGACCCGCGTTCCCCTCTCGTCGCACGAGATCGCAGGCGTCCTCAATCTGCGCGGCCGCATCGTTACCGTGATCGACATGCGCGCCCGCCTCGGGATGTCGAAGAACGACGACGGCAAACCGCCGATGGCGGTCGGTGTCGATCTGCGCGGCGAATCCTATGGCCTGCTGATCGACCAGATCGGCGAAGTGTTGCGGCTTGCCGATGAAAGCCGCGAAGAAAACCCGGTCAACCTCGATCCCCGCATGGCCAAGCTTGCCGGCGGCGTACACCGCCTCGAAGGGCAACTGATGGTCGTTCTGGATGTCGAGCGGGTGCTCGACATTTCGTCCGAGATGATGGCCGCTTGAGACTGACGAACGCGTAACTGAAGTACCAATCTGGTTCGAGAACAAGGGCAACAACGATGAAAACATGTCTGGTCGTGGATGACTCAAGCGTCATCCGAAAGGTTGCAAGGCGCATTCTGGAAGGACTGGATTTCCAGATCGTGGAAGCCGAAGACGGCGAGAAGGCGCTGGAGGTCTGCAAGCGCGGATTGCCGGAAGCCATCCTGCTCGACTGGAACATGCCGGTCATGGACGGCTATGAGTTTCTCGGCAATCTCCGCCGCATGCCGGGCGGCGACCAGCCCAAGGTGGTGTTCTGCACCACGGAAAACGATGTGGCTCACATCGCGCGCGCGCTTCATGCCGGTGCGAACGAGTACATCATGAAGCCGTTCGACAAGGACATCGTGACGGCCAAGTTCCAGGAAGTCGGTCTGATCTGATTTCGAATGCAGGTCCGGGCGGCTCTGGAGCCCCCGGTGCTACCGTTGAAGCATGCGTTCGCTTCCGGGGTCGTGGGTTGAGTTCGGTTGGTGAGTATGAGCGTTGCGTTGACAAGTCCTTCGGCTCCGAGCCCGGTGCAGCCAGAACCGCTGCGGGTCATGCTGGTCGACGACTTCGTCGTCATCAGGGGCATGATCTCCCGCTGGCTGAGCTCCGAGCCCGACATCGTCGTCGCGGCATCGCTGCGGACGGGGCTCGAGGCGGTCAACCAGGTTGAGCGCATCAATCCCGACATCGCGATCCTGGACATCGAAATGCCGGAGCTCGACGGCATTTCCGCGTTGCCGCAGCTGCTCGCCAAGAAGCGCAACCTGATCGTCATCATGGCGTCGACGCTGACCCGGCGCAATGCGGAGATCAGTTTCAAGGCGCTGGCGCTGGGCGCATCGGATTATATCCCGAAGCCGGAAAGCACCCGCGAGTCCTCCGCTGCCGAAACTTTCCGCCATGATCTGGTGCAGAAGATCCGGCACCTCGGCGCCAAGGTTCGCCGCAACTCTCCTGCGGCGCATTCGCATGCGCCCGTCGCGGACCGCGCGCTTCGTGCGCCGGTAGTCGCCGCCCCGATTGTGCGCCGCAATTTCTCGACGCAAAATCCCCGCGTGCTGCTGATCGGCTCGTCGACGGGTGGCCCACAGGCGCTGATGAACCTCGTGGCCGAGATCGGCCCGGTGATCGACCGCTTCCCGGTGCTCATCACCCAGCATATGCCGCCGACGTTCACGACGATTCTGGCCGAACATTTGGCGCGCGCCAGCCATCGGCCGGCGCATGAAGCGATCGACGGCGAGGCCGTCAAGCCGGGTCACATCTATCTCGCGCCGGGTGGCCGCCACATGCGCGTGACGCGCCAGGGCACAGGCGCGGTGATCGCGCTCGACGATGGGGCGCCGATCAATTTCTGCAAACCTGCGGTGGATCCCATGTTCACATCAGCGATCGAGGCCTGGCATGGCTCGATTCTGGCGCTGATCCTGACCGGAATGGGATCGGACGGAATGCGCGGCGGCAGGGACATCGTTGCTGCCGGCGGCAGCGTGATCGCACAGGACGAAGCTACAAGCGTGGTGTGGGGAATGCCGGGTGCGGCCGCCCATGCCGGCATCTGCTCGGCCGTGCTGCCGCTCAATCAGATCGCGCCGAAACTGGTGAGGTTGTTTTCAGGAGATCGCTCGTGACGCCGCTGGATTATGAGTTCTTGAGGAAGCTTCTCAAGGAGCGCTCCGGGCTCGATCTGTCTCCGGACAAGCAATATCTGGTCGAGAGCCGGCTGGTGCCGCTCGCGCGCAAGGCAAGCCTCGCCGGCATCAGCGAACTCGTGCAGAAGATGAAGGCGACCGGCGCGGAGGCGTTGACCGCGGAAGTGGTCGAAGCCATGACCACCAACGAAACGTTCTTTTTCCGTGACAAGACGCCGTTCGACCATTTGAAGGATACGATGTTGCCGGCGTTGTTGCAGGCGCGCGCGGCGCGACGCACATTGCGCATCTGGTGCGCGGCTTCTTCCACCGGGCAGGAGCCGTATTCGATCGCGATGTGCCTGAAGGGGTTGGGCGCGGCGATCGCGGGCTGGAAGATCGACATCGTCGCGACGGATCTGTCGCAAGGCGTTCTGGAAAAATCCAAAGCCGGCATCTTCAGCCAGTTCGAGGTTCAGCGCGGCCTGCCGATTCAACTCCTGGTCAAGCACTTCACGCAAGTCGGCGATATGTGGCAGCTCAATGCCGATATCCGCTCCATGGTGCAGCATCGCCAGCTCAATCTGTTGCAGGATTTCAGCCACCTCGGAACCTTCGACATCATCTTTTGCCGCAACGTCCTGATCTATTTCGACCAGGACACCAAGGTAGGCATTTTCGAGCGCTTGTCGAAGCTGGTCGAAGGCGACGGATTCCTGGTGCTTGGGGCTGCCGAATCCGTGGTCGGAATTTCCGAAGCCTTCAAGCCCTATCCAGAGCGGCGCGGGCTCTATCGCCCGAATTCGGCGCGGAACGCCAAGCCCGGCTTTGCCAGCGCCATGCCGCAACGGGCAGCGGCGTTTGCGGCGCGATAGACCGTTCTAGCCCGAAGCCGGGGGCGTTTGCGGCAAGCGCTGATATTGCTTCGACCTGAGCGTAAACCACTGAAACGGATGGCTATCCGAACGGCGCGCCTGCGACGCGGAAGATAATCGGGCCGGCAATCAGGAAAACCAGCAACAACGTGCGGGCTTTTGGCGCGGTCACCGCATCGAGCAGCACCAGGTCCGCGAGTGGAATTATAGCCAGTAGCGGCAGATAGTAACGCGGACAAGCGGTACAGACGAATTGCTAATCATGTCGCCGAAAAATGCCCGGTAGCGCGTACGGGCTGGAGTACGAACTGGCAACCATTGGAATTCATAATCGTCTCGGGCAAGCCGGCGTTCGCCATGGCTGGCTGAGACGTTTGAGGATCGGTCTGATATGACGCGCATAGGTACCCGGGCGGAGGTTTGGTTCTGCAACATCGTCGCATCGTTCGCGCGTTACGTCGCGGAGCGGGCGCTGCCTGAATCTGTCCCTATGCTGATGCGGCGCGATGCCGTCCTCGACGCCTTCGATTACGCCAAAGCGAATATGCAGGACGCCTACTCGTTTCTCGACCGGTTCGAGGGGCTCAGTCTGTCGATTGACGACGCCAGGAGGCGCTTTCCTTCACGCACGCGCGTACTGGAATTTGGCGTCTACAAAGCCGGAATGATCAATTACCAGGCGAAGAAATTTCCACAGTTGAGTTTTGTCGGCTTCGACAGTTTTGAAGGCTTGCAGCAGCAGTGGAGCGGCATGGCTCCCGAAAAGACATTCGATCTCGGTGGCAGACTGCCAAAGGTCCGGAGCAACGTCGCTTTGGTGAGGGGCTGGTTTGCCGAGTTCGGGCCCGCGCTGGAAAGCGTCAAATCCGGCCTCCGATATCCCGCTTCTGGTGCATGTCGATTGTGACACGTACGCCGCAACCGTCGATGTACTGGATCTCTGTTCGGACTATGTCGAACACGGCGTCGTCTTTCATTTTGACGATTATTTCGGATTTCCCAATTGGCGGACGGGCGGGTTCAAGGCGCTCAAGGAAATTTCCGAAAAGCGGCGCTGGCGCCTGACCTATCTCTCCTACGGGACCAAAGAGGCGGCGGTCCTGGCGGAAGCGAACGCGGCTTGATTACCGCGGGTTGTGCCGCCGTGGCACACGAACGGCGGGCAACCATTTAACGCTTCATTGACGTTCCAGTGAGGCTGTGCTGCCGCCGATAAGCCTGACGTTAACAAAGCTCTGGGCAATGTAGCGCACCAAATGATCCTTGGGGGCTTCGGTCGCGCATGAAAGTTGATGCAGATGTTTTTGTGATCGGCGCGGGCCCCGCCGGTCTGACCGCCGCGTATTGCCTGACCAAGGAGACGCCGTCGGTCATCGTCATCGAGAAAGACCCGGTTTACGTTGGCGGCATCAGCCGCACCGTGCGGCACGGCGACTACCTGTTCGACGTTGGCGGCCACCGCTTCTTCTCCAAAGCCAAGGAGGTCGTCGACCTCTGGCACGAGATCTTGCCTAACGATTTCATCACGCGGCCCCGGCTGTCGCGGATCTATTACGGCGGAAAATTCTATTCCTATCCGTTGAGCGCGTTCGAGGCGCTGCGCAATCTCGGCATCTTCACCAGCGCGATCTGCATGCTTTCCTACGCCTACGCCAAGGTTTTCCCCGTGGCGTCGCCGCGCAGCTTTCACGACTGGGTCCGCAACCAGTTCGGCGAGCGCTTGTTTCAGATCTTTTTCAAGACCTACACCGAAAAGGTGTGGGGTATGTCATGCGACGAGATTTCTGCTGACTGGGCGGCGCAGCGCATCAAGGGGCTTAGCCTGCGTGTCGCGGTGATCAACGCGCTGCAACGCTCGTTCCGGCGGAAGCCGCCAGCGGCTGGGCCGGCGGCGGTTAAGACCTTGATCGAGACGTTCCAGTACCCGCGTCGCGGACCCGGCATGATGTGGGAGGCCGCGGCGGCAAAGGTCAAGGAGCGCGGCGGCCGGATTTTGATGGGCCGCGAGTTGGCCGGACTTAGCTACAGCAGCACAGACAAGCTCTGGCACATCGAGGTCTCGACCTCTGACGGAAAGCGCGAGAGCTATACCGCGCGCAACGTTATCAGTTCGGCGCCGGTTCGCGAACTGGTTCAGAAGATCTCGCCGAAGCCGATCTCCCTGCTCAATGCCCGTGAGCTGCGCTATCGTGACTTTCTTACCGTCGCGCTGATGATCGACAAGCCGGAAACGTTTGCCGACAACTGGGTCTATATTCACGATCCCAGCGTGAAGGTCGGCCGCGTGCAGAATTTCGGGTCATGGTCGCCGGAAATGTCACCCCCTGGTACGAGCTGTCTCGGCCTCGAATATTTCTGTTTCGAGGGGGATGGTTTGTGGACGATGTCCGACGAAGAACTGATCGCCCTTGCCAAGCGGGAGATCGCCAAAGTCGGTCTGGCCTCGCCGGCTGAGGTGACCGGCGGCTGCGTGGTGCGCCAGCCCAAGGCCTATCCGGTCTATGACGACGCTTATCGCGACCACATGGCGATGATCCGGCTCGATCTCGAACAGAGCTATCCGACCCTGCACCTGGTCGGCCGCAACGGGATGCACAAATACAATAATCAGGACCACGCGATGATGACGGCCATGATGACGGCGCGCAACATCCTGGCGGGCAAGCGCGTCTACGACATCTGGCAGATCAATGAGGACGCGGAATACCATGAAGCGGGAGCGTCGGGTGCACAGTCGGCACTGGCCAGCGAGCGCCTGGTGCCGGTCAAGGTGAACAGCCGGGCAGCCTGAGGCGATCTGCTCAAAGGATCGCGTGCGGCAGAAAGCGCGATCTGTTGCCGGTGATTGGATTTTCGTCCTCGCGGATCGATAGCCCGCACGGCACGTGATCGACGAGCCAGCTTCCAAGCACCGGATATTGGCCGGAAAAATTCGGTAAGGGCGCCAGCGCCTGGCGAATGTAGCCTTCGGCTCCGTATGGCCCCTGTTGTGATGCGACGACATCGCCGTGACGCACGATCGCGACGTTGGCGCCTTCTCGGGAGAACAGCGGCTTGCGCACATAGGAAGAGCTGAGGCTCTTGGCGTTCGGCTCGTCCTCGAAGAAAGCGGGCAGCAGATTGGGATGGCCCGGAAACATCTCCCATAGCAGGGCCAGCATGCCCTTGTTGGAAAGGATCGCCTTCCATGGCGGTTCGATCCAGCGAGTCAACGAGGGACCAAGTCTTGCGCCGAAGGCTTCCTGAAACATCCATTCCCAGGGATAGAGCTTGAAGGCCAGCCTGATCTTCTCGTCGTCGAGATCGACGAAACCGAGGCCGTCACGCCAGCCGATGCTTTCCATCGCAAGCAATGTGGTCTTGAGACCGGCCTGCCTTGCGGTGTCCTCGAGATAGGCGAGCGTGGTGGCGTCTTCGCCGCTATCGAGAGACCCCGCCAGATGCAGACGGCCGGCCAATGCAAACTTCTTCCAGGTTTCGATCAGCCGCTCATGCAGCGAGTTGAACTGGTCGGCGCCAGACGGGAGCAGATGCCGCTCGATGCCCTGCTCGAGCCAGGTCCATTGAAACACGGCGGCCTCGAAGATCGAGGTCGGAGTGTCCGCATTATATTCCAGAAGCTTTGCATCGCCGCTGCCACCAAAACTGAGATCGAGCCGGCCATAGAGGCTCTGGTCGCCACGCCGCCAGGAGTTGCGGATCAACGGCCAGAATGCCTGGGGAATCCGCAGCCGTTTGAGATGCCGCTCGTCTTCGATGACGCGGCCGCAGAGTTGGCGGCACATTTCCTCGATTTCGCCGGTCGGCGTCTCGATCCGGTCCTCGATTTCAGAAAGCGTGAAGGCGTAATAGGCGCACTCGTCCCAGTAGCGCTCGCCATCGATGGTATGAAAATCGAAGCCGCAGGCCTGCGCGGTCGCCTGCCAGTCGTCGCGCTCGCTGCAAGAGATGCGTTGCAAAGCTAGTGCCCGCTTTCCGAAGTTCGTGCTCCATTGCAGCACCCACCTTTCACGAACTTCGGAAAAGTCATGGGCACTGGCAAATTTTATTGAACCTGGCACCACCTGGATCGGCGGTACTAGTAGTCCAATTCTAACATTTGCATCCCTAGCCGCCGCCGGAAAAAAGATGCCCGAAGCTGCCGAAGCCGCCGCGCGTGGTTGTGGTTGAACCGGCACCGGCGGACGTTCCCGACGAAGAGCTGCCGCCGTAATAATTGCTGTGTGACCACCATCCGCCGGAGCCGCCACCGCCATGGCCGCCGCTTGAACCGCAGCTGGTGGCCGGCGTGGGCGACATCGGCCCGGTCACCCCCGATATTGGCGGCGAGGGCCCGGCGACTGCCGCCGGGCTCGCGGGCCCGCAATTCTGGCGGGGCGGCATCACCGCATAAGCGGTGCCGCCGACCGCGAGCGTGCCGGTCAGCAACAGCGCCACATGCCGGGAGCGTTTCACCGGCGGCGACGCCACCGTTGGCGTCGAAGGCTTGCGTTTGCCGAAGTCTGGGGGCGGGCTTGCCATGTCAGCCGGCCACGCTTCTAGTGTCCCGATTTCGAAGTTCGTATCATCTTGCGGCTCCTGTTTTACGAACTTCGAAATCGAAGGGACACTAGCAAATTATTTGAGCTAGTGTGGCTTTGGTTCAGACGTTCGCATGACGAGCGCGCGGCGGAAATGATGCGAACCTCTGAACCGCCACACTAGTAGATCATCGAGGCGGCGTTGAGCGCGCCTGCGGCGAGCGAGGATAAGCCCAGCCAGATTGCGGGAGCCATTTCGCCTGCGGCAATCTTGGCCGACAGGTTCGGCACCGGAATCTTGATGACGTAATAGACCACGATCTGAACAATCAGCGCGACCAGGCTCCAGAGCAGGCAGTCCACGATATTTGCGGAATGGGCGATAGCGCTCACCACCGGCAGCGTGAAGCCGAGCAGGCTCAAGCCCAAGGCAACCGCGGCGGCCGGATCGTTGTCGCGAATCAGCTTGAACTCGTCATGCGGCGTGATGCGCGTATAGACGAACAGATAGACGACGACGCACAAGGTCGCCGTGCAGAAGTAGACCAGAAACGCCGGAAGTCCGGCGAGCGATTGCAGGATCATCGTCAGTTTGCCTCGCTGATTTCATGCTGCCGACATTCTCGCTCAATATAAAATTCCGAATCCGGCGAGCGTTCGTATTTTAATACAACTTTAAAATGGCCGCCCCGCACAAGGAGGTTTCACATGCCCGAGGTCGCGGTTGCCTTTTCAAACAATGATATCGCCGTCGTTGCCTGGACCTTCGATCGGCATCTCGACGGCTGTCTCGGCTTTGCCATTCACCAGATCGATGTTGATAATAACAACAAGGAAATGATCTTACCGGCAATGGCGCGCTTCGCCGGCCAGACTGGCGCGGACCTGACAACCGCGCAAGCGCCGATCCAGAAGTTCTGGTGGAAAGACCTGTATGCCAAGCGCGGCGGTACCTATGAGTATCTCATCGTCCCGATGGGAGGCGCCGCCGGCCAGACACTGACGCCGTTGACCGATTTCCAGCCCTTGCGCAGCAACCGGGTGACGCTGACGCCGGATCGGCCGCCGTTTGAGGTCTATTTCAATCGCGGCATCGTCGCGACGCAGGCGCTCGCACATGCGTTGGGCGACAAGCCCAGCGTCGATGCGCTTACGCCTCATATCCAGAATCCCGACGATCCGATCCGCATCAACCTGATGGGCCAGTTGCAGGCCGGCGTTACCTCGCTGCTGGGGCGCGCCGACAAGAACGGCGGCACCATTCATGCCGCGTTGTACGAACTCAACGATCCCCAAGGGTTGGAGAAGCAGCTCCAGGCCAATGCGAAAAGCCGCAATGTCATCCTGGGCAACGAGGAAGGACCCAAGAGCGATGACGCCGACGCCGCCAACCGTGCCGCGCTGAAGGCCGCCGGCGCCAATGTCATCGACCGCATTCTCGGCAAGGGCGACATCCCGCACAACAAGTTCCTGGTGCTGAGCGAGAACGGCCAGCCCACAGCGGTTTTGTCGGGCTCGACCAACTGGACCTCGACCGGGCTCTGCACGCAGTCGAACAACGCCCTCGTCATCCAATCGAAAGACGTGGCCCAGCGCTATATCGACTACTGGAACGCGCTGAAGGCCGATACCGAGGCCGCCGGAGGCGACCAGCACAAGCTGCAATCGCAAACCTTGCGGACCACCTTCGATCACAGCAATAACGACCGGGCCATTGTGGACCCGATCGACCTCGGAGGCGGCGTCAAGATCGAGCTGATGTTCTCGCCCAACACGCCTGGCAAACTCGGCAAAAATCCGGACAAGCCCAACGACATGGGGCGCGTGTTCGAGCTGATGGATGGCGCAAAACAGGCCATCCTTTTTCTCGCTTTCGATCCCGGCAACAACTCCATTCTGGATGAGGCCGGAAGCTTGCTTAGACGAAAGCCGGACCTGTTCGTTCGCGGTGCGCTGACCAATGCGCAACGCGCGACTAATTTTTCCGCGGCGCTGCATGCGGGCGGCTCAGCTGAGGCGGACGATGCCGCCGCGCCCGCCGGTCAGAAGAGAGGGGCGGGGACCGTCACCGTCGTCGGCGATCAAGGCAAGCCCAAGAAGCAGGGCGAAGCGAACGGTATCGATTATCGCGCCATTCCCGCCGGCGCCGTCACGGCGAAGGACGCTCCCGGCGGCTGGGAAGCCGAGCTTGCGAAATACGGCTTCGCCATCATCCACAGCAAAATCGTCGTGATCGATCCGTTCAGCGACGACTGCGTGGTCGTGACCGGCTCGCACAATCTCGGCTACCGCGCTTCGCACAATAACGACGAGAACATGGTGATCATTCACGGCCATCGCGCCTTGGCGGAAGCCTACGCCTGCAATGTGCTCGATGTTTACGACCACTATGCCTGGCGCTTCTTGTTGCAACAACACCCGAACGATTTCGGCAAGCCGCTGGAAGGCGACGACAAGTGGCAGGAGCGCTATATCACGGGACCCGCGGTCAAATCGGCCGAGATGCGCTTCTGGCTGGCCGCGGGCGGTCAAGCGACGTCGCCTGCCAACAGCACGCCGAAGCAGTCCGTCGTAACGCCTCCGACCGCGTCTGAAGCTTCCTCCGACGCTGCCCCGGCAATAAAGCAGCCCGCCAAAAATAAGCCGGCCGCCAAGAAAGCGCCTGCAAAATCTTCAGCCGGGAACGTCGCGAAGAAAGCGGCCAAGAAAGCTGCGAAGAAAGTTGCGAAGAAAGCCGGTAAGAAGGCAGCCAAAAAGGCCGTGAAGAAAGCTGCCAAAGCCAAGACCGGGAAGAGCGCCAGCAAGAAGACCGGGAAAAAGCAGGCCGGCAAGGCAGCCAGGAAGAAAACGAGCAAAAAGAAAACCGGCAAGAAGAAGCGCTAACCGGTTTCCCCAAATAAAAACCCCGCCATTTGCGGCGGGGTGCAGTTTTCGGGAGGATGAGCCTACGGGCTCGCTACGTAAACATCAGGCGGGAATGCGCTCTTCGACTTCGTGCGGCTCGCGCAACACGTAGCCGCGGCCCCACACGGTTTCGATGAAGTTGCGGCCTTCCGAAGCGTTCGCAAGCTTCTTGCGCAGCTTGCAGATGAAAACGTCGATGATCTTCAGTTCGGGCTCGTCCATACCGCCGTAGAGGTGGTTGAGGAACATTTCCTTGGTAAGGGTCGTGCCCTTGCGGAGCGAAAGCAGCTCCAGCATCTGGTATTCCTTACCCGTCAGATGCACGCGCTGGCCGCCGACCTCGACCGTCTTGGTGTCGAGATTGACCACGAGATCGCCGGTCTGGATGACCGACTGGGCGTGGCCCTTGGACCGGCGCACGATCGCATGGATGCGCGCTACCAGTTCGTCCTTGTGGAAGGGCTTGGTCATGTAGTCGTCGGCGCCGACGCCGAGACCCTTGACCTTGTCCTCGATGCCGGCGAGGCCGGAGAGGATCAGAATGGGAGTCTTGATCTTCGAGACCCGGAGCTGCTTGAGCACGTCGTAACCGGACATGTCGGGCAGGTTGAGGTCGAGAAGAATAATGTCGTAGTCGTAAAGCTTTCCGAGATCGACGCCTTCTTCCCCAAGATCCGTCGTGTAGACGTTAAAACTCTCGGATTTCAGCATCAACTCGATCGACTGCGCGACGGCGCTGTCATCTTCTATCAGCAAAACGCGCATGCCAGTCCCCTATAGTCGCCGCTCCGGGCGTCAGGTCGGCCGCACTTGCGGCACTCAAAACGCCTTTGAACAACTGATTCGGATCCTGACGGGATATGGTTAACAAAATCTGATTCTGATCCGCAAGGCCTTCAGGTGCAATTTTTTACGAATCGCCCTAAGATATTGCGTCGAAGCAGCTTTTTGTATCCGTTCTCGTTCAAGCTCAACATTAAGAGTTGGATTTATCCGACTCTCAAGATTCGCCCTTCCTGAAGCCAGGTCGAGCGTCCTCAGTTACCAAAGACAGTGACGTAATGATTAACGATGCGGGTAAACACCAAGTTAAGGGCGGAGCTCGCCACTTAAGGTTTTCGCAATGAAGGCGCTTGCCGAACAGATCGGCGACATCGACGGCATTAACATCTATGGCCGCGTGGTCGGTGTTCGCGGACTGATGGTGGAGATCGCGGGTCCTATTCACGCGATGAGCGTCGGCGCGCGGATCGTGATCGACACCGGCGGCAACCGCTTCATCCCCTGCGAGGTGATCGGCTTCACCGGCACCAATGCGGTGGTGATGCCGTTCGCCGGTCTCGACGGCGTGAGGCGAGGCTGCCGCGCCGTGATCGGCAATGCCGGCAATCAGGTGCGCCCCTCCCCACAATGGCTCGGGCGCGTCATCAACGCGATGGGAGAGCCGATCGACGGCAAGGGACCGCTGACACAGGGTGCTTCGCCAGTGCCCTACCGCAACATGCCGCCGCCGGCGCACTCCCGCAAACGTGTCGGCAGTCCGCTCGATCTCGGCGTGCGCGCGCTCAATACGTTTCTCACCTGCTGTCGCGGCCAGCGCATGGGCATCTTCGCCGGCTCCGGCGTCGGCAAGTCGGTGTTGTTGTCGATGCTGGCCCGCAACGTCGATGCCGACGTCACGGTGATCGGGCTTGTCGGCGAACGCGGCCGCGAGGTGCAGGAATTCTTGCAGGACGATCTTGGTGACGAAGGCCTCGCGCGGTCCGTGGTGGTTGTCGCGACCTCCGATGAGCCCGCGTTGATGCGGCGGCAGGCCGCTTACCTCACGCTCGCGATCGCGGAGCATTTTCGCGACGAGGACAAAGACGTTTTGTGCCTGATGGACTCCGTGACGCGCTTTGCGATGGCGCAACGCGAGATCGGGCTGTCGGCCGGCGAGCCCCCGACCGCCAAGGGCTATACGCCGACCGTATTCACCGAACTGCCGAAACTGCTGGAGCGTGCCGGCCCTGGCATGGGCGAAGGCACCATCACCGGGATTTTCACGGTGCTGGTTGACGGCGACGATCATAATGAGCCGATCGCAGACGCCGTCCGCGGCATCCTTGACGGCCATATTGTCATGGAGCGGCGGATTGCCGAGCGCGGAAGGTTTCCGGCGATTAACATTCTCAAGTCGGTATCGCGCACCATGCCGAAATCGGCCGATCAGGCCTTTCTGCCCGTCATCACCAAGGCCCGTCAGGCCATGGCGACCTTTGCCGACATGGAGGAGCTGATCCGGCTCGGAGCCTATAAAGCGGGATCGAGTGTGGAAGTTGACGAGGCAATCAGCCTTCATGAGCCGCTGGAGACGTTTTTGCGCCAGGCCAAGGACGAATCCACCGGCCTCAAGGACGGTTATAGTCGCCTCGAGCAAATCCTTCAGGGTTTGGAAACGGAACGCTAACTTTGTCAGGCCATCATCCGCGCCACAGTTGCAATGCTGGCGGGGCCCCCAGGGGGAGCCAGCACTCGTCCCGTAACAATTTGGGACTTCTGGGGAGTATGAGTCGATGAAGTCACGTGAAACGCTGATCCGCCTGAAGAAGTTTCAGGTCGACGAAAAGCGCCGCCGGGTCTCGCAGATCGAAGCCATGATCGCCGATTTCCAGCGTATGTCGGTCGATCTGGAACGCGAAATCCAGACGGAGCAGGAACGCGCCGGTATCAACGATCCGTCGCACTTCGCTTATCCGACCTATGCCAAGGCGGCGATCCAGCGCCGGGAAAATCTCACCCGTTCGGCGGAGGAGCTGCGCGTTCAGCTCGACGAAGCCCGCGGCCTCCTGGCCGAGGCCTTCGACGAATTGAAGAAAGTCGAACTGCTCGACGAGCGCGATCAGGCGCGTGAACGCGCCGAAGAAAACGCCCGCGAACAGGCCGACCTCGACAGCATCGGCTTGATGCGCGCCCGCATCGGCGCCATCGCTTAAAGCGTCTTCTCTTTCGTACAACGCCGTTTTCAAACTGCCGAACCCGGACCATTAAAACGGTCCGGGTTTTCGGTGTTATGCCGGGTGCTTGCCGCGGCGTTGTGCTCACTTCGGAATCGGAGTTCTAGTCGCTTTCCTGATGGACCGATTTGGCCCAAGATGTGATAGGACACGATGAGTGGATGCCTGATAGGCAACCGCGATTTTGGGGGACGCTGATGCTGACGCCAGCAGAGCTGGTTTGGCTGATTGCCGCGGTGGCGAAGGGGGACCAGCCTGCTTTCGAGCGGCTCTATGCCGCCACGCGGGCGAAACTCTTTGGCGTGGTGCTCCGTATCTTGCGGCGACAGGATCTCGCTGAAGAGGTGATACAGGAAGCGTACGTCAAGATCTGGAATAGCGCAGGACAATTCAATCCGGGCCAGTCGTCGCCGATCACATGGATGGCGTCGATTGCGCGCAATCGGGCGATCGACGTCGTGCGCAAGCGCAGCGAGGCATCGATCGAAGATGAGCCGGCGGCGATGGAGGTCGCAGCCGACAACCCCGATCCGCTGGCGCGGCGCGAAATGACGGAAGACCTGAAGCGGCTCTTGGAGTGCGTCGGCAGGCTCGAGCCCGATCGGCAAAAGCTGGTGCTGCTCGCTTATTACAACGGCTGGAGCCGCGAGCAGTTGTCGGAGAAATTCGCGGCGCCGGTGAACACGGTGAAGACGTGGCTGCGTCGCAGCATGATGGATATCAGGGAGTGTCTCGGACTTTAGATCATGGACTTGAGCGAAGACCATATCGCGCTCGCCGCGGAATACGCACTCGGCACCCTCGATGCCGACGAACGCGCGCAGGCCGAAACCATGATGTCCGTCGACAGGGATTTCGCGGCGATGGTCGCCGCTTGGGAGGACAAGCTCGGCGCGCTCAACCAGATGGTCGGTTCGGTCGAGCCGCGCGCCCAAGTATGGGAGAAGATCAGGGCCGCTATCGGCCATTCCGAAGGGCAGCCTCCGGTCGGGCTTGCCGAGCCATTGGCGGTGCCGACGGCGTCTGACAGCGAAGCCGAGCGGGTTATTGCGGAAGCCGCCGATACGCTGAGGACGGATACTTTCCACGCCGACCGTTCTATCGTCGACACACCGGTCGCTGGCACGCCTATCGTTGGCACGTCCGACAACGACAATTCCAATGTGGTTCAGTTGGCTTCCTATGCCAGGCGCTGGCGCAGGATTGCGACCGCGGCCTCGGCAATCGCAGCTGCACTGGTCGTGATGATCGGCGTCGGGGTTTCGATGCCGGATCTGCTGCCTGATCGCATGCGGCCGCAAGCCAGGACTCAAGTGGCTGAGGTCAGGCCGCAGGCGACTGCGCCACGGCCGTCGGGGCAATATGTTGCCGTGCTTCAGAAGGATGGTGGCGGGCCTGCTTTTATTCTCACGGTTGACGAGACCACCAAGAATTTCACGGTGCGTAAGGTTTCCGCCTCCGCCGATCCCGGTTCCAGTTTCGAACTGTGGCTGATCTCCGACAAGCTGCCGAAGCCGCGCTCGCTCGGCGTCATCGGCGCCAACGACTTCACCTCGCGGCCGGTGCTCTCTTCCTACGATGCCGACCTGGTCAAATCAGCGACTTATGCGGTGACGGTCGAACAGGCCGGTGGATCGCCGGACGGCAATCCGCATTCGGCGCCGGTCTTTGCCGGCAAGCTGATCGAAACGGTGCCGCCGCCGCGTTGAGCGATCGTTTGATGGATTTCTACTGAGGCTGTATCGGCCGAACCTCCCCTTCAAAAAGGAGGTCGCTTTGGGCCGCCAATTGCAAAGGGTGAGGATCGAATGGCCGACCTCCCTCCCAAACCCTTTGCCGGGAGAAGGGAATTGGCACCGCTGCTAAAGCCATTGCACAAAAAGAAAACGCCCGTGGGGGGCGGGCGTTTTCGGGGGACCAACTTGGGGGAAGTTGGGTCTTCCATTATCCACGTAGCGACTTCGGGGGGCTGGTGAAGAGCTCCGTGAATTCCTTGAAACTGTTATCGCACCGTCGAGGTGTCCGAACTCGTTACAACCACCGGCTTGCCCGCCTTGATGACCCGCGCAGTCTGCATGCTGCCGTCATCGGAAAACGTACGAGCCGAAATGCCAAAGCCTGCCACCACGATACCGGCAACAAGCGCCATCACCACAATCTTGAGGTGCGTCGAACGATCGGCACTGTAAATCGAATGATTCATCAAAGCCTCCTGCCGCCTGCCCTTGGTTTCACGGATTGGTCGCTCCCAACCGCGAGCAGGTTCACCACCTCGGTGTAAAGAACGTAGGAAACCGGGTGTTGTTTCTTTAGGGGCGATCACAAAGCAGTGATAAGACGTGATCTTTCGCGATCAAATCTGCGTCAAAACGGCCCGAAATGCAAAAATCTGCTGAAATTATAGCTACTTAGTAAAAAATCTGGCTTTGGGCGACGAAACCGCCCGGATGACGGAAAATTAAGAAATCAGTTGCCTGTGACTGAAAAACAAGCGCTGCAGCCGTACTGCTTCGCGGAGGGCAGCGCTTGTTGTCCTTGCGGGTAACTAGATGCTGCCGACGGTCTTCAACCGGGCGCGGGGGTGGATTTCGGCCTGGGACAGCACCGTGGTCTGGGCGCGGAAGCGCTCAACCAGAGAACGAACGAAGGGCCGGATCGCGGCGGAGGTCACCAGCACCGGCGATTTACCCTCGCGCGCGGCCTGTTCGAACCGGTCGCGCACGATCGTCATGAATTCCGACAGCCGGGAGGGCTGCATCGCGAGGCTGCGCTCTTCGCCCTGGCCGATCAGTGATTCCGCAAATGCCTGCTCCCATTTAGCCGACAGTGCGACCAGCGGCAGGTAGCCGTTGATCGTGGTGTTCTGGGCGCAGATCTGCCGCGCCAGGCGGGCGCGGACATGCTCGACCACGGTCGCAGGATTGCGCGAGAAGGCGAGCGCATCCGCGATGCCTTCGAGGATGGTGGAGAGATCGCGGATCGAGATGCGCTCGGCCAGCAACAATTGCAGGACGCGCTGGATGCCGGAGATCGTAATCTGCGTCGGCACAATGTCCTTGATGAGTTCGCCCTGCTCCTTCGGCAGTTCCTTGATGAGCTTCTGCACCTCGCCATAGGACAACAGGTCGGAGACGTTGTTCTTCAAGAGCTCGGTGAGATGGGTAGACATCACGGTCGCAGCATCGACCACGGTATAGCCCTTCAGCGAGGCTTCTTCCTTCATGCTGGCGTCGACCCACGTCGCCGGCAGGCCGAACGTCGGCTCGGTGGTGTGGATGCCCGGTACGTCGACCTGGCCGCCGCCGGGATCCATCGCCATGAACTGGTTGGGCCAGATCCGCCCCGTGCCCGCATCCACCTCCTTGATCTTGATGATGTAGGTGTTGGCTTCGAGCTGCACGTTGTCGAGAATCCGCACCGAGGGCATCACGAAGCCCATTTCGATCGCGAGTGACCGGCGCAGCGCCTTGATCTGCTCGGTCAACCGGTCGGTGCCGTCGGGACCATTGACCAGCGGCAACAGCGCGTAGCCGAGTTCGATCTTGAGATCGTCGATCTTGAGCGCCGCCGAGATCGGTTCTTCGGCCGCGGCTGCCGCCGCCGCTGGAGCCGCCGCTACCTTGGCCGCCTCGGCCGTGACCGCGCGCTTGCGCTTGTGGGCGTAGAAGGCAAGCGCCGCGGCGCCGCCGCCGAGCGCCAGGAACGGCAGCATCGGAATGCCTGGCAACGTCGCGAGCACCAGCATGACGCCGGACGACATGCCGAGCGCCTGCGGATAGCCGGAGAGCTGCTTCATCAGCGCCTTGTCGGCCGCG
Organism: uncultured Alphaproteobacteria bacterium; assembly: GCA_963824305.1. Classification (GTDB taxonomy): domain Bacteria; phylum Pseudomonadota; class Alphaproteobacteria; order Rhizobiales; family Xanthobacteraceae; genus Bradyrhizobium. The sequence goes on along the minus strand of CAWGOW010000004.1, from coordinate 1,722,440 downwards.
CCGGAGACGCCGGCCTTGGAGACCAGAAGGCCGGCCGCGGTCGAGACGATCAGTGCCGGGATCTGCGTCACGAGGCCGTCGCCGACCGTGAGCAGCGTGTAGGTGCGGGCCGCTTCGGAAAAGCTCAGCGATTGCTGCGCCACGCCGATGATGATGCCGCCGACGACGTTGATGAACACGACGAGCAGACCCGCCACCGCGTCGCCGCGCACGAACTTCGAGGCACCGTCCATGGCGCCGAAGAAGCCGCTTTCGTCTTCCAGCGCCTTGCGCCGCTCCTTGGCGGCCTTCTCGTCGATCAGACCGGCCGAAAGATCGGCGTCGATCGCCATCTGCTTGCCGGGCATGGAGTCAAGGTGGAAGCGCGCCGCGACTTCGGCGATGCGCCCCGAACCCTTGGTGATGACGACGAAGTTCACGATCACCAGGATCGCGAACACGATGATGCCGATGACGAAATTGCCGCCCATCACGAAGCTGCCGAACGCCTCGATGACGTGGCCGGCGGCGTCGGTGCCTTCGTGTCCGCGGGAAAGGATCAACCGCGTCGACGCGAGGTTGAGCGACAGCCGCAGCATGGTCGAGATCAACAGGATGGTCGGAAAGGCGGAGAATTCCAGCGGCGCCTGGATGAACAGCGACGTCATCAGGATCAGGATCGACAGCGTGATCGAGATCGCCAGGAACAGATCTAGGATGATCGAGGGCAGCGGAAGGATCAGCACCACCAGGATGGTGAGGATGCCGAAGGCGAGCGCGAGATCGCCGCGTTTGAGATAGTTGCCGAATTCGCTGAGGCTGAAGCCGGAGGGGGCGGCCGCGCCCTGACCTGCCGTGATGTCGACCATCGAACCCGATCCCTCTCGCGAATGCCGTTCGCGGCGGCCAAACGTCTGCGCGGCGGGCGCCGGCCCGCCGTTTCGAAAGTGAGGCACCGCACTGGCGTCCACGGAAGGAACTCCCCCGTCTTACGCGGCTGACGACACTCGACTTCTCAACTGGGCAATTTTTGCCCGGTGTATGGTTAGCAAAGGGTTAACGGCAGGGATTATCGCCGTCATTTCGGGGGCGACGGCTGCTTGGCGCCACGCTGCCCATCGATGGCGGGGCGATTAGCTCGCCGGCGAGGCCATCTTCGGAAAACGAATCACGGCGTCGGTGGCCAGGAGCCAGGCGCGCAGGCTTTGGATTTCCGGGCAGTCGGCGGTCCCCTCCGGACAGATCAGGCAGTCGCCAACGCCAGTGCCGGCCTCCAGACGGTCGCAGCGATAGCCGGGATGGTGGCCGAGACTGCGATCGACAAGGGCGTCGATCTTGCCCTCGACCAGTTCGTGCAGCCCGGCCGGCTCGACGATGCGCAAGCCGATCGCTGGGTTGGCGGCGCGAAAACGCTCCGGGCCAAGGCGAGCGAGAGGAAAGCGGCTATGAACTCCGACGGTCAACACCCAGGTCACGCCGGTCGGCTTCAACCGCATGGTGGCGTCGGCGATGCAACGGAATCCGTCACGGACCGACGCCACGTACTCCCGCCCCGCGGGCGTCAGGGTCAGTTGCTTGTGCAGCCGTTCGAACAGACGCACTCCAAGCCGGTCCTCCAGGGTTTTCACCTGTTGGCCGACAGCGCCCGGCGTCACGTGGAGTTCGTGGGCGGCGAGTTTGAAGCTGAGGTGGCGTGCAGCCGCTTCGAACGCGCGCAGCGGATTCATCGGGGGCAGGGTGTAGGTCATGGCCGCTTATTATCGCAGCATCGGCCCGCGCGTTTGCAATAGATTTTCTGCGGCAGACCGCGAACAAGTCTGGTTTGCCGCAGTGCCCGCGCGGACTTAAAGCCGATCTCATCCCCTCTGTTACGGTACATCTGCATGCCCAATATCGCGCCACGGTGGTTGACCTTTAGGCATCAGCCAAGGAAGTTCCGGTCCGCCGTGAACATCGCTTCGTACCCCCTGAAAAGTCCGACCTCGTTCGTTGCCGACTCCCGTCAGGCATGGACGCGACTCGCCGTGGCCGTTTTGATCGGCTCGCTCGGCAGCGTCGGCATGTGGTCGGTAGTGGTGGCGCTTCCCGCCGTGCAGGGCGACTTCGCCGCGACGCGCGGCACCGCCTCGCTCGCTTTCACGCTGGCTATGCTTGGTTTCGGCATTGGCCAGATCGTGACGGGCAAGATTAGCGACCGCTTTGGCATCGTCGCCGCTATCGGCGTCGGCATCGGTCTTCTCGGCCTCGGCTATGTCGGCGCCGGCTTCTCGTCGTCGATCTGGCAATACATTCTCGTTCATTTCCTCATCGGCCTGTCATCGGCCGCGACGTTCGGGCCGTTGATGGCGGAAGCCTCGCACTGGTTCGAGCGCTACCGCGGATTGGCGGTGGCCATCGCGGCCTGTGGCAACTACATCGGCGGTACGATCTGGCCGCCGCTCGTCAATTGGGGCATTCAGTCGGGCGGCTGGCGCGAAACCCATATCGCGATCGGGATTTTCACCGCGGTGGCGATGACGCTGTCGCTGATTGTGCTGCGCATGCTGATGGGCGCCGCGACCCGGCGCAGCCACGTCAATGCAGCGGCGCCTCGCGTTGATTTGCGGCTCTCGACCAATGCACTGACGGCGCTGCTGTGTCTGGCGAGCATCGCCTGCTGCGTGGCGATGGCGATGCCGCAGGTTCACATCGTCGCCTATTGCGGCGATCTCGGTTACGGCGTGGCGCGGGGGGCCGAAATGCTCTCGCTGATGCTCGGCTTCGGCATCATCAGCCGCATCGGTTCGGGCTTTCTCGCCGACAGGATCGGCGGCGTCCGCACGCTGTTGATCGGTGCGATTGCACAGGGCTCGGCGCTGCTGATGTATCTGTTCTTCGACGGCCTCACCTCGCTCTACATCATCTCGGCGCTGTTCGGCCTGTTTCAGGGCGGCATCGTGCCGAGCTATGCCATCATCGTGCGCGAGGCGATGCCGTCTTCGGAAGCTGCGACACGGATCGGCATCGTGATCTTTGCTTCGGTGTTCGGGATGTCGTTCGGCGGCTGGGTGTCGGGCGTGATCTTCGACGCCACCGGCTCTTATGCCGCGGCCTTCATCAATGGGCTGGCATGGAATGCGCTCAACATCAGCATCATGATCGGGCTGTTGCTGCGCGCCCGGCAGCGGCTGGCGATGGCGTAGCGCACGATTAGATGAGTGCGCAGGCGCGTCCTATTTAGCGCCGCTTACACGCCCTGTCCGGTCTTGATCAGCATGCAGCCTGAAATCTTGAGGCTGCCGTCGTCCTGCTGCTCGAGCGTATAGAGCGCCTCCCATGGCACCCCCTCGGCGTCGACGATGTGAACAGCTTGCGCGATCTTGCCGTCGACGGCGCGGACTTCGCCGAACTCAAAACTCTTGTGGCGATAGACCGGCGCATAGTTTTGCTGGACCATGCCCAGGAATAGGTTGGCCTCCGGAAACCGCTGCTGGATGGCGGGCGCCGCATAGGAATAAGCGGTGGCCGCATCGTCGCGGGCCATCGCTTCGACCTGCGATCGGATGACGGATTGAGCCGCGGCGGTATCGTCGGCAGCGGCAGCCGGCAGGGTGCAAAGGATCATGAAAGCGAACAGCAGGATCAAGCGGCGCATGAATCGGGCCCTGCACGGATGACAATCTCAGCAAGCTAACTCCGGATCCAATGCGCCGCCAACGGCTCAGAGACGCTCCCACGGGATTGTGAAATGGTCTTGCGAAGCTTGCCGGGGAGCCGCCGTGCCAGCCGATGCCGGCCTGTAATGCCGGGGGCCGTCTGATGGCGAAAAAGGCTGGATAAGCGGCTCAATTGGGCAGTGTCGGGTCGGCGAATCCTGTATGGATATGATCCGGTTGCCATATTCGCCGGGCCCTATTCGGGTATACGTCCGCGATTTGGATACGCCGCGATTTGAACGCTTTAATTTTCATGTTTGCCTTTTTGGATTCATGACCGAGCATCTTTCAGACTTGCCGACGTCGACTGAAACAACGGATGTTCTGCGGTTTTTACGCAGGTTCGCCGACCTGATGTCGACCGGCAGCAATTCGGACAATCTGCTTCGCGCGGCCGGGCTGATCGAGACGCAAAGCAATATTCTAACCGAGACGAGGGAGTTGCTTGAGGCCGAGCGATCCAGGGGCATGACAACGCCGAGGTCCGCAAGACCCTCGAAGGGCGGATCGCGGGACTCGAGCACGAAATCCTGGCGCTGACATCAAAGCTTGCCGAACAGCAGTCGCGCGCGGAAGAGATCACAGCCGAAATGGAGCGGCGGCAAGGCGAATTTCTGCAACGCGCCGAGGAAGCCGAGGCTCAACTCGCGGCGATGCGGGAGGAGCCCCCTGAGCTCCCATCGGGTTCCGTAGCCACTCCGCTCTCGACCTTGCGGATGGCAAAGGCGCAGTTCGAGTCGCTTGCGGTGGCGTTCGAAAAGTCCGGCAATATCGTTTCGCAGGTGATGTGCGAAGCCAGTGCCTCGACGCTCGATCGTGTCATTCGCGACGCAGATAGCGCCGATGATGCGGAAGATCGCGCCCAGAACGCGGCTTGATGGCCGTCTGCGGTAGTTTATACGCGGTGGCGGAGCCGCGGCCGCGTGTTTCGGCCGCGGCTCCTTGCTTATTGGACCGCCCGGATGAGACCAAGCTGTTGCATGGCCGTTACGCCGTCGTCCAATCCGATTTCTTCGGCGATCTTGCCGTTTTCAACGCGGAGTACTGTCGTTCCGGTGAAGTGCATCTTCCGTCCGGTTGCGGCAGGAAGCGATCCAACGATGAAATCGCTGAAGGCAGGCCCGGTGTGCGTGCCTCCGCCTTCCCAGCGGCCGACGACATGGTCGTCCTCCGCAATGAGGTCGGCCGCGCCCCAGAAATTGAGATCCGGGAACGCTTCCCGAAAGCCGGTCATGAATGCCTTGATATCCTGATGGCCGCGACGCGGTTCATGCAGTGAATATTGCAGCAGCATGTTCGGCGAGGCCAAATCGTCGACGACGCCAAGATTGCAGGTCTTACCCCAGAACTCGGTGAACCAACGGCCGACGATCGCCTTGTTGTCAGATTCTTTGCTCACTTCTAGTTTCCTTGCCTGGCTAGGCGGCGGCCCGGATTCGGCCGGCGCGGGTTTCGTTTCGGTCTCGCCGGCCACGGCTGACATACCGGGCGCCGCTAATATCGCTGACGCCACAAGTTATCGTCTTCGACTTTGCATTTTTCTTCAAAGAAGCTGTGGTCGGTGGACACGCCCGTCAGTAGCGATTGTCCCTCGTGCCGAGCCACCCGCTTTCTGTCACGAGTCACCCGTTTTCCGTCAGACGTCCGGCACAACGGTTGCGTCGCTTAAATCAAAACCTGGCACATTGATTTTCGCTTGCGGCCGCAAACCCGGGCTGAGCATCCGTCCAGATCTTTTGGGATAGCGGGTAGCCGCGACGTGACACTCGCACGACGGCTCTTGCGTGATACGGTGGTAAGATCGATGGCGGCGGCGACTGCCGCCTCTATCCACACCGCCCGAGACTTAGATTGCAATGACCAGGAACACCAAAGCACGGCTTGCGGAATTGCCGGTTGCGCTGCGCGACGTTGAAGCGGCAGCAGTGACGCTGGCCGGCTTCGTCAAGCGGACGAGTTTCGAACATAGCCGCACGCTGTCCGATATCACGGGCGCGAATATCTGGCTCAAATTCGAGAATTTGCAGTTCACGGCAACCTTCAAGGAGCGCGGCGCGCTCAATCGGCTTTCGGCGCTGTCGGACGATCAGCGCCGGCAGGGTGTGATCGCGGCTTCCGCCGGTAATCACGCGCAGGGCGTCGCCTATCACGCCGCACGCCTCTCGATCCCGGCGACCATTTTCGTTCCGGTCGGAACGCCGACGGTGAAGATCGAGAACACCCGGCGGCATGGCGCAACCGTGATCGAGGGCGGCGCAACACTGGAGGAGGCCGCCGCGCTCGCCAAGGAATATGGCCGCAGCCGTGGCCTGACCTACATCCACCCTTACGACGATCCTTTGATCATCGCCGGCCAGGGAACGATCGCGCTCGAGATGCTGTCGTCGGCGCCCGATCTCGACGTTCTGATCGTGCCGATCGGCGGAGGCGGTCTCATCTCCGGCATCGCGGTCGCGGCAAAGTCGCTGAAGCCTGCAATCGAGATCGTCGGCGTGCAGGCGGCGCTCTACCCTTCGATGTACAACGCGATCAAGAGCGAGACGCTGCCGATGCGCGGCGATACGCTGGCGGAAGGCATCGCCGTGAAAGCGCCGGGGGCAATCACTACGCAGATCGTACGTGCGCTGGTCGACGACATCGTTCTGGTGACCGAGCGGGACGTCGAGCACGCATTGAGCTTGCTGCTCACGATCGAGAAATCGGTGACGGAAGGCGCGGGCGCGGCCGGGCTTGCCGCGGTGCTGGCCGATCCCGTTCGCTTCAAGGGTCGCAAGCTCGGCCTTGTGCTGAGCGGCGGCAATATCGACACAAGGCTGTTGTCAGGCGTGCTGACCCGTCAGCTGGCGCGGGAAGGCCGTCTGTCGCGGCTGCATTTCGACATCGTCGACCGGCCGGGCCAGCTTGCCGCTGTGGTCGCGGTGCTGAGCAATGCCGCGGCGAACGTCGTGGAGGTCTCGCATCAGCGGATCTTCACTGATCTGCCCGCCAAGGCGGTCGTTCTCGAAATCGTCATCGAGACCCGCGACCGCGCGCATCTGACCTCGACGATTGAGGCGCTGAAAGCGGCCGATATTCGGGTCGAGATATTGGCCTAACCACCGCCCGTAAAGTTTTCGCTGCGCACAGCCCAGCCGGTGACGCGGCCTTCGATCAGCGAGAAGCCGGCATAAAGCGCTACGCCCAGCACGGCGAGGATGAACAGGCCGGCGAACACGAGCGGCACGTCGAAGCTTGAGCTTGCGATCATCATCAGATTGCCGATGCCGCGATTGGAAGCGACCGTCTCCGAGATCACCGCGCCGACAAAGGCGAGCGTGGCGGCGACTTTCAGCGAAGCAAAGAAGTAGGGCATCGTGCGCGGCAGCCCGATGTTCCAGAGGATTTCCCACTTCGTCGCGCGCAAGGTCCGCATCACGTCCTGCAATTCCGGCTCGGTCGCCGCAAGACCCGTCGCTACATTCACGACAATCGGAAAGATGCACATGATCATCGCGGTCAGTATCGCAGGCACGGTGCCGGCGCCGAACCACAATACGAAGATCGGCACGACAGCGACTTTCGGGATCGAGGAAAATCCCACCAGAAGCGGATAGGCGACGTCATAGGCAAGTCGCGACGAGCCGATCAGTATCCCGAGCAGTACGCCGATGATGATCCCGAACGCGAAACCGACCAGCGTCGTATAAAGCGTCTGTACGGCGTGCGGCCAGATCGCCGGAAACCGGGTCCAAAGCGTTACCATGATTTCGCTCGGCCGCGGCAGCACGATGTCGGACACATTGAAGATCAGGCACAGGATCTCCCAGACCACGAAGAAGCCGAGGATGCAGACGGTCGACAGAATGTGACGGCGGGCAGTCTCGCTCATGACGCGACCTCCTGGACGGCGCGCGCGGCGACGATACGCCCGCGAAGCCGCTGGGTGAGCGCGACGAATTCGGGCTCGAAAGAAATGTCGATGGTGCGAGGGCGCTCGAACGGAACCACGCTGTCATCCACGATGCGGCCGGGCCTTGCCTGCATCACGCAGATGCGGGTGGCGAGATAAGCGGCTTCCTTGAGATCGTGCGTGACGAGGAGCACCGTGGGCCGCTTCTCGATCCACAATTGCTGCATGATTTCCCACAACTCCTCGCGGGTGAACTGGTCGAGCGCACCGAAGGGTTCGTCGAGCAGCAGGAGTGTCGGATCGTGAATCAAGGCGCGGCATAGCGAAGCGCGCTGCTGCATGCCGCCGGAGAGTTGCCAGGGAAACTTGTCGCCGAAACCGCCGAGGCCGACGCGCGCCAGCGATTGTTCGACCCGGTCGCGATATTCGCCGCGCCGCTTGCGCGAGAATTCCTGCTTGAACGGCGGCACAATCTTCAGCGGCATCATGACATTGTCGCGGATGTTCAGCCATGGCAGCAGCGTCGGGTTTTGGAAGGCCATGCCGATCCGCGCGTTCTCCGCATTCACTTCGCGCCCCGCGACGAATACATGGCCCTCGGTGGCGGCGAGCGTGCCGGCGACGAGCTTGAGGATCGTCGACTTGCCGCAGCCGGACGGCCCGACCAAAGCGACGAATTCGCCGTGCGCGACCCGCAAGGACGTCTCCGCAAGCGCCGTCACCTGGTTTTTGACGCCGCCGAATGTCACCCGCACCTTTTCCAGTTCGATGACGTTTCCGACGGGAAGCGGCGGGGAATTGGCCATGCTGCTAGCCTCTCTTGGCGGTGACCGCCGCCATGGTGGCGTCGGTGTTTTTCGGCGCGGGTTCCGGCATCTTCTGGATCGCGTGGACCGAGCGGCCCGTGCCGCGGGCTTGTTCGTTAAGTACGCGGTTCTTCATGACGAAGCGCCCGCGCACGATGGTGTGGATCGGCAGCGCCGTGCATAACCAGCCCTGCCAGGGCGAGATTTTCGATTTGGACTGAATCTTTGCATCGTCGATGGTCCATTTTCGTTTCATGTCGACGATCGCAATATCGGCGTCGGAGCCGACCGTCAGCGTGCCCTTGCGCGGATAAAGCCCAAACTGCTTTGCCGGATTTTCCGCGCTCCAGCGCACGTAATCGCGGATGGTGGCGCGGCCGCGATTGACCTCGGTGAGCATCAGCGGCATCTGCGTTTCGACGCCGGGGAAACCGCAATCAACGGTCCAGATGTCGTTGCGCGTCTTTTCTTCCGGCGTATGTGGCGCGTGGTCGGTCGCCACCATGTCGATGGTGCCGTCTATCAGCGCTTTCCACAACGGCTCCCGGTTCGGCGCCTCGCGCACCGGCGGGTTGACGCGCACGATACCGCCGGATTTCTCGTAATCCTTTTCCGACAGCAAAAGATAATGCGGGCAAGTCTCGCCGGTGATCTCGACGCCGCGCGCTTTGGCCTCGGCCAGCGGCCGCAACTCGGCGGCCGATGAGATGTGCAGCACGTGGATGCGCGCGCCCGTCCATTCGGCAAGGATGGCCGCGCGTGCGACGGCTTCTACCGCGACGACCGCCGGCCGTGACGCCAGATGCGCGATCGGCTCGGTGCGGCCAGCGGCACGCAAGCGAGACTTCGCGCCGCTCCATAATGGAATTGGTTTCCGCGTGCAGCGAGATGCGCTTTCCGGTCGGCGCCACGAGCTCAAACAGCTCCAACATCGCGCCGGTGGACGGCGAGGGGATCCGGCCGAACGTGTTGCCCATGTAGCACTTGAAACCGATGATGCCGGCTTCGACCAGTTGGGGAATATGCTCGAGGCTTTCCTCGCCGAGCACGGCGTAGAGGCCGTAATCGACGTAAGCTTTTTCGGACGCGAGCTTGTGCTTGGCGCTCAGAACTTCCGCATTGGCCACGGTCGGAATCGTGTTCGGCATGTCGAACACGGTGGTGACGCCGCCAAACGCGGCCGCCGCGGTGCCGCTGCCGAAATCCTCCTTGTGGGCATAACCGGGATCGCGGAAATGCACGTGGACGTCGATCGCACCGGGCAGCACATGCATGCCGCTGGCATCCAGCGTCTCGTTGGCCGCCGGCATCGCCTCAGGCGCGCCGATCGCGTGAATCTTGCCGTCCTTGATCGCAATGCTGGCGCGATATTCGGCGTCGGGCGAGACGATGATGCCGCCATTGATGACGAGGTCGACTTTCTCAGATGTTGTCATGATCCGATTCCCCTCACAGCATCGCCCAGCCGCCATCGACCGGCAGGTCGACGCCGGTGATCTGGCGCGAGACGTCGCTGGCAAAAAACAGACACGCGTTGGCGACGTCCTCGTCGACCGTGATGCGCTTCAGCGCATAATCCGCGGCGTGGCGCTGCGCGGCTTCTTCTTCTGATATGCCGAGTTTTTTCGCCATGTCGCGGCAGACTTTTTCGCGGAAGCGCGGGCCGTCGACCATGCCGGGCGCGACGCAGTTGACGTTGATATTGTGCTGGCCGACTTCGAGCGCAAAGCTCTTGGTGATGCCGCGCAAGCCCCATTTCGAGGCCGAGTAGGCCACGCGGCCGGCGCGGCCCCGCATGCCGAAGGTGCCGCCGACGTTGACGATCTTGCCGTAGCGCTGGTCGATCATGGTCGGCAGCACCGCGCGCATGGTGTGGAAGCAGCCGTTCATGTTTAGCGTGACGATCTCGTCGAATTCTTCCGGCGTGGTCTGCACACCGGTCTTGCCGATCGGCCCGGATCCGCCGGCAATGTTGACCAGCACGTCGATCCGGCCGCCAAAGGCTTGTTTGGCCGCTTCTGCCGCGGCGTCGCATTGCTTTGCATCGGTCAGGTCACAGGCGACGACGATGGCGCTGCCGCCGCGCGACTTGACCTCGTTGGCGACGGGGTCGATCGCGGATGTATCGCGGCCGATCAGCACCAGCTTGCAGCCTTCAGCGGCGAAAGCGTGGGTGACCGCGGCGCCCATGCCCTTGGCGGGGCCGGTGATGACAACAATTCGGTTTTCAAGGCTGAGTTTCATGGTCGGTCCTGTGAAGTGCGCGCTGGTAATCAGCTTGCGGGCCGAACCGAAGTCGGGCGATCGCTCAAAGGCGGCAGGAAGCTGCGGTCGAAGATTTCAGAGACGGAAGGCGTGCGCGGCAGTTCCTTGGCTTTGACCAGGATCTCGATTGCCTTTGTCATGCGCTCATCGCTGATGTCGCCGACGCCGATCTTGGCGATTTCCGGATGGCTCATCTCGTCTGCCAGCGTCGCATCGAGCCGCGCGCGTTCGATCGCGGGCTTGATCAGCGGCTCGCGTTTGGCGACCGCGTCAATTGCGGCTTGTGGGTCGGCGATCGCGTCCTTGATGCCGTGGTTGATCGCGCGGACGAAGCCTTTCACGGCGTCGGGATGTTCCTTGACGAACTTGCGTGAGACAATGATGGCATTGGAATAGAGGTCCATGCCGTAGTCTTCGAACTTGATGAAGCGCAGCTGCTTGTCGGGATCAATGCCGGCGAGCCTTGCCGAGAAGCGTATCGTGGTGACGTAGCCGAACGCGCCGTCGACCTGGCCCTGCATCAGCATCTGCTCGCGCAGGTTCGGCTGCATGTTGACGATCTCGACCTTGGTGCAGTCGATCTTGGTCGCCGAGCACAGCGCCGGAAACAGTTTCAGCGCGCCGTCATTGGCAGCGCCGCCGAGCTTGTGTCCGACGAAATCGGCGGGTGACTTGATCGGGCTGTCGGCTTTCACGGCGACCGTGAACGGCGGACGGTTGTAGAGCATGAACACGCCGACCGGCGCATCCTCGGGCTTCTTCGCCGCGAGTTCGATCAGCGCGTTGATGTCGCCGAAGCCTGCGTCGTAGGCGCCGTTGGCGACCTGAGGGACGGCGGCGCCGGAGCCATTACCCTGGTCAAAAGTGATCTCGAGACCTTCCTGTTTGAAGTAGCCGCGGTCGTCGGCCAGGAAGAACATCCCCTGCGGCCCCTCATATTTCCAGTTCAGGACCATCCGGATTTTGGTCTGCGCCTCGGCCGTGGCCGCAAGGCCGGCGGAAAGCGCCAAACCCAAAGCCAAACTCAAGGCAAGCGCCTGCATTCCACGAAACGCGCGGGTCCTGATCATCGGATTTTCCTTTGTTGAAGCTGGCTTTCTCGATTTCGGCCTGTTTTCGCGGGTTCAGGCCACCGTTGGAGTTGAGGCTAGCCCTTTCCGGTGGTCTTATCCGCTGCTATCTTTTGACTTGAGCGGTGCAAAAAAGGCATCGCTAAATCATGAGCCACTAATCCATGCGCCATCTGAGACTGCTGAGCCATGTCGTGGAAGTCGCCCGGACCGGCTCGATCCGCAAAGCCGCCGAGCAACTCAACCTGACGCCGTCGGCGATGAACCGGCGCATCCAGGATCTCGAGGCCGAGGTCGGCACGCCGTTGTTCGAGCGAAGGTCGCGCGGCGTGAAGTTGACGACCGCCGGCGAAATGTTCGTGCGCTATGCGCGCAGTCAGATTGCGGACGCCGAGCGGATGAAATCCCAGGTCGAGGATTTGCGCGGGCTTCGGCGAGGCCCCGTACTGATCGCGAGCAGCCAGGCGCTCGCGCTCGACTTTCTGGCGTCGCGCATTGCCGGATTTCAAAAGCAGCACCCGCGCGTGACCTTCTATCTAAAGACCCTGGATCACGAACGGGCGCTCGAGGCGCTCGCAGCCTATGAAGTCGATCTGGCGCTGGTCTTCCGCCCGTCGATGCGACCCACGCTGCGGGTCATCGCCAGCGTCCCTCAGCGGCTGGTCGCCGTCGTTCGCGCCGATCATCCGCTGGCGGTAAAAAAATCCGTCAGACTATCCGAATGCGCGGAGTATCCGGCGGCGCTGGCGGACCGCTCGCTCGGCGGCCGGCAGATTCTCGACGAAGTCGCGGCGCGGCGCGATCTGCGCTTCAACGTGATGGCGGAATCCAATTCGTTCGAGATGTTGCGGGGCTTGGTGCACCGTTGCAATGCGATTTCGTTCCAGATCGAAATCGGCGCGCCATCCGGCGATCTCGGCATGAGCCTCGTCGGGGTGCCGGTCGACACAAGGGATGTGCCGCCCGCCGAACTCGTGTTGTGCCAGCTGCGCGGGCGGGTGCTCCCGATCGCGGCGGCGGCCTTCTCGGAAACCTTGTCGAAAAGCCTGCATGAGATGAAGGCTTTTCCGTCGACGGCAAGATGATGACTTGGCAATCTGCGATTTTCCCAGGCTTGCCCGATCGCGCGCGCCGTGGTGTTCTGACAAAGCGAAAGCGTGGAACAACATGCCTTTGTCTTCGGTCGACGTCGTCCGCATTCCGACTTCAGGTCCCGGCGACACCTCCGGCCTGATCGAGCTGATCAAGGCAGGCGGAATCGATCCGAAATCGATTCTTGCCATCCTCGGAAAGACGGAAGGAAATGGCGGCGTCAATGACTTCACCCGCGAATACGCCACCGTCGCGCTCGCGGGCGCGCTTGCGCCTTTTCTCGGCATTTCGACTGAAGAGGTCGAGCATCGCATCGCCTTCGTCATGTCGGGAGGTACCGAAGGCGTGCTCAGCCCGCACATCACGGTATTCACACGAACGCCGCTTTCTACCGCACCCGCACGGCGTACTGAAGGCAAGCGCCTGAGCATCGGCATTGCGCATACCCGCGAGTTTCTGCCCGAGGAGCTCGGACGGCAGCCCCAGATCGCCGAGACGGCGGCCGCGGTGCGCAAGGCCATGACCGATGCCGCGATCGGCGATGTTGCGGACGTTCATTTTGTGCAGGTGAAATGTCCACTTTTGACCAGCGAACGGGTGGACGCCGCGGCGGCGCGTAACGCCAGTACCGTGACGAAGAGTGCCTATGCTTCCATGGGCTATTCGCGCGGCGCCTCCGCCTTGGGCGTGGCGCTGGCGCTTGGCGAACTGGCTGCGGAGCCGCGCGAAGACGATGTGCTCAAGCGTTGGGACCTGTTTTCTTCCGTCGCATCGAGTTCGGCCGGGATCGAGCTGATGCATAACGTGGTCGTCGTGATGGGCAACTCCGTCTCGTCATCCAGCGACCTCGTCATCGGCCACGCCGTTATGAAGGACGCGATCGATGCCGCTGCGGTCAGGGCCGCGCTCGGCAGCGTTGGCTTGCATGCGGACGAGACATCAGATCCGGCGGTCGGTGACCGCATCGTCAATATTTTCGCGAAAGCGGAGGCGGCGCCTGACGGCCTGGTCCGTGGGCTTCGCCACACCATGCTGAACGATACCGACATCAGTTCGACCCGCCACGCCCGCGCTTCGGTCGGAGGCCTCGTCAGCGGTCTGGCCGGAACCACCGCCGTCTACGTCTCTGGCGGAGCCGAACATCAGGGTCCTGCCGGCGGCGGGCCGGTCGCAGTGATCGCGCGCGCCTGATGCCGCGACGCGGGAGTTGGCCGAACAGAACTCTCAATTTTATTTGAGAAGTGAATATGACGCGCTGCGGCGGGTTTCATTTGTTGGTGTTGTCAGGAGAAACTCATGAGCCAATTGGCGATCCGGCTTTCGGCAATCACGATTTGCGCGACCGCGCTGCTGGTTGTTCCGGTTTTCACGTCCGCCGAGGCCGCGAGCGGCACCCGGCATGTCCACGCCAAGAAACACACATGGCATTGGCGCCACGCCAATCCCTGGTTTGTCGGCCAAGAGCGGCCATTTGCTGCGCCTTATGCCCAGTCAGGGCCGGTTTGCCCTGGCATCGGCCGAAGCTTCGAATGCAGGATATGGCCGCCTCCGTTCGCGGACGATCCTGACCGGAAGGTCTCCAAGCACTGACGTCGCGCGGGAGTGGCGTCCGGATTTAGCGACATGCGTGGCGCGAAGCGTTCGCGCCGCGACATCGTTGCTATGTCCCTTACGAGAAGCTGCCGCTCGCGGCCACTCATCCGCGCATGGCAGACGGCCTTCGCCTCTGGACACTCATCTCTGGTGTCGTCAAAACTCCCTCAAAATAATGAGGAGATGCGCCGATGCCGATTATCGATTCCCAGGTCCACGCCTACGAGGCGAATACGCCGAAACGGCCCTGGCACAATGTGCCGAACTGGCCGCCTCATGTCACCGGCGACGAGATGGTGGCGGCGATGGACAAGGTCGGTGTCGACGGCGCGATCTTCATCTCGGCTTTTTCGATGTACAAGTATGACGCGAGCTATGCGGTCGAGGTCGCGCGCGCCCATTCCAACCGGATGGCGATCGTCAAGCCGGTCGATCCGGACGACCCGGCGGTGGACGATGTCATCGCCGAATGGAAAAAGACGCCAGGCACGGTCGGCGTCCGCATCATGCTGACGAGGGAAGCCAAACGCGACCCCAAGGATCCCGGCCTCGACCGCATCGCGCGCTCAGCCCTACGCCATGATTTTCCGGTCAACATCCTGTGCTGGGACAATCTGGAGGCGGGGACAGCACTGATCGACCGCAATCCCGACACGCGCTTCATCCTCGACCATCTCGGCATCTTGCAGCCGCGCGTGCCGGGCCCGCCGGCAGAGCCCTGGGCCGATCTGCCCAAGGTGATTGACCTTGCCAAACGGAAGAACGTGGTCATCAAGGTTAGCGGCGCCTGCACGCTGTCGAAAAAGCCTTATCCGTATCCCGACATCTGGGATCCGCTTGCCCGCATATTCGACGCCTGGGGTTTCGAGCGCTGCTTGTGGGGCACCGACTGGACGCGCGCCTTTGCCGTCGTCAATTACGAGCAGGGCGTCAAACCGTTCCTGGAGACGGATCGCTTGAGCGCCAGCGAACGCGCCATGTTGATGGGCGGCGCTTGCGCCAAGGCCTATGGCTGGTCGCCCAAGAAAAGTTAGCGAGCAGAGTTGGCCAGAAGAACTGACGGCTTACTGCGGACATTCCGCGCCGGTGTCGATCCAAGCCTGCACCAATCGTCCGGCTGCCTGCTGGCTGCCGGGCGCGGGATCGCGCCCTTCGCCGGGATCCCAGCCATGCGCGACGAGATCATCCTTGGCGATGTGCTCCTGCAGCAAGGCGAGGTCGCGCCCGCCATTGAGATTGACGTCTTTTAATTGCCGGCAGATTTCGCCGAGAGATTTGTTCTGCCAGGCCATCGATAGCGGCGCGACGGCCCAACGCGGGTTGCCGGGAATGCTGCTGTAGCTGGCGGCTTCGTGAAGCGTCACGTTTTGGTCGGTGTGACAGCCGGCACAGTTGGTGGCGAGGTGCCCGTTCTCGCCGCGCCATACCGGCGGCATGTGTTCGTGCTGATCGTTGCCTTGCAGCGGATGATCACCGGCCGGATGGCAATTCATGCATCTGGGGTGCGTGACGAGTTTGCCGATTTCGCGGAACATGGCTCGCGAACGCTCGGTCCTGTTTTCGATCGACGCGAAGTCCGAGGGGCCCTTGAGTGTCTGATCGCCGGTTGGTGTGTCGGCGGCGAAGGCCGGCGACAGCAACAACGCGGCAAACACTACTCCCGCACCGAATTTAGGCAGCCGAACTCTATGAATCGCGATCATGCGGGCTGTAACCGCTCTGATCGCGGTTAGTTCCGCGCGGCAAAACCGTGGCGTTCAGCCAGCCTTCGTTGGGTGCCGATGCGATGATGGCGCAAAGCGCCGCACTAATCCTCCAACCTGTACATTTTTGTCCGGTCCAGCTTGTACGACCACGGCAATCCGGCGTTTTTCCACCCGTTGACAGCGCGCTGCCCGGCCTTGGGTCCGTCTTTCGCGAGATCGCCCTCAAACCCGTCGACCACCGAATAAACGTTCTTGAAGCCGGCCTCGGCGAGAAGATTGGCAGCCGCCGCACTGCGATCGCCTGAACGGCAGATCAACACGATGGTATCGGCAGGCCCGAGGCGTTTTGCGGCCAGCCTGCGGCGAACCTCGGGGATGAAGTCGGGATTGGGCTCGAGCTTGAGCGTCGCTTTCGCGTTATCCCACACCGGAAAATCGGGCTCCCTCATATAGGGAACGTTGGCGTCCGCCTGCACTGCCATCCCCAGGAACGCAACCTCGGCCGTTGTCCGCACGTCGAGGAACAAAGCCTTTGACGGATTCTGGTCGACGAATTTCGCCGCTTCCGGCGAGGACAGATACATTCCGAGTTTGGTTCGCTTTATTTCCGGTACCGCGGCCGCGTCAAACGCATGCGCGGCTCCAGATGCGATCAACAGTACGACCAACCAACCAGCGAAGGCTCTCATTTGTTTTTCCCCATCTTCGCCTCTGCTTTCGAGAGGTGTTGCTTTGCCTGTCACCATCGCGTCGAAGCTCGGGCAACATCCGGCCGGGCCGACTGGCCGAAGAAGCCGACTGCAGGAGCCCTGAATTGGCGAAAGATCGACTGCGACTAGCGCCGTTCGTAGAAGATTTTGGCTCCGAGTACGTCGCAACTGTGACGTGTCGTCGACTCAGACGCATGCGCTGCGAGGCGCTATTAAGGCAATTGCGGCAGCGAACGAAGCAACGGCACATATGCCGGTTCAGATTTCGCCACACTCAAACCCAACAATCTTCCAAATGCGGAATGGAGTAGTCGATTTTTGGACTGATTTAAGTCGCTGACTGCTCAGCCTCAAGTAGCGGGGCGCTCTGGATGAGAAAAATAGTTAACGATTTCCGAGATGCCCCGTCGTTGCGTCAAAGTAGGCGGGAGAGCATTCATGGTAGACCACGCTCCGCGTTATCCGTCGTATGAACCTGACGACGTGCCGTACGAAGAAGAATCAACAAGCCGTCCGGTCGCGCACTATCAGGTTGGGCCGTCGTTGCGGGAACGGTCGGTACCCTTGTTTCTTTCCGATCGCGACGGAGAGCCGGATCCGAGCGAATACGCGCCGTCTTCGCAGCGCAAGGTGAGGCTGGGGTCCTATTACACGTCACGAATTCTGGCCGGCGTGGCGGGCGGCGCGGTCCTGGCCGTTCTGGCCGCGCTGGTTTCCTCAGATTCCGGGCGCGAGTTCATCGCCAGCGCCAAGGCTTCAAGTGCTGCGGCCCTTTCGGTGGCCTCCGTCGTCATGCAGCCCACTCCGAAGCAACCGAAGGCGCCGGACGTACAGCCAAAGGAATCGGTGCAGCTACCGCCTTCCAACAGTCAGGCGCTTGCGCCTGCAAGCGTCACCGTGGCGGCTGTGACGCCGACCCGAGACGACATCAAGACGGCCTACCAGAGCGTATTGCAGGGCAGCGCGCCGCCGCAGACGGCGGTGGTCCCGGAAGTCGCGGCGCCTGTGGAGACGATTCATCGTCTTGATGCAAGCGAGGTCGCCTCACTGCTCAAGCGGGCGGATGCCTTGATTGCGAGCGGCGATGTGGCCGCGGCGCGCCTGGTGTTACGGCGCGCGGCCGAAGCCGGTGATGCACGTGCCGCAATGATGCTTGCCGGAACCTATGATCCGATCGTTCTGGAGAAACTCGGCGTTCGCGGCATCGTGCCTGACCTCGGCATGGCGCGAAGCTGGTACGAAAAGGCAAAGCGGTTTGGATCGTCGGAAGCTTCATTGCAACTCGACCGCCTCGCGAACCGGCAACGCTGATTTTGGCCACAGGCGCGGTGTCGCGCAGACCGACACTGCTGCTGGATTTTCTGCAGCGGACTTTTCCGAAGCAGACAAGGGTTACGGCACGAGTTTCGTGCATTGCAGTCACTTCATCGCAGTCACTCGATTATCGTCGAATACAGCAGAGGACAACGTTATGGGCGCCTATACCGCAACCGCTAGAAATCTCTTCCTGTCGTTCTTCGTGTTGCTGATCTCCGCAATGAGCTTGTCGTCCCCTGCGCTGGCCCAAAGCCAAAAGCGGGTGGCTGCTCAACCTCAGACGCCGGCGACCAGCTACGAGGAAAAGAAGCGCCAGGCCAACGATATCGCCGTATCGGTCGTGGTCTCCGGCCTGTCATGCACGTGCGCCAGGTTCACGGAGGACATGCGCAACGTCGTCAACGATCTAAGCCCGGACGGAATTCGCATTCTGCCGGTTCTGGGCGTCGGCGGACTTCAGAACGTGAACGACGTGTTGTTTCTCAAGAACATCGACATGGGCGTCGTCGACGAAGACAATCTTCGCCTTCTGAAGAAAAAGGATCCGGTGCTCTACGCCAACATCGAACAGCGCGTTCAGTACATCACGAAACTCTACAATTCCGAATTTCAGGTTGTCGCGCGCAACGACATCAAGTCCTACGACGATCTGCGCGGCAAGAAGGTCAACTTCAACCTGAAGGACAGCCAGACCGAAGTGACTGCCGATACCGTCTTCAACACGCTTGGCATCCCTGTCGTGCGTTCCTACTACGACAATGACGAAGCCATCAAACGGGTGATCGCGGGGGATATATCGGCGATGATCATCCTGACGGGGGCGCCGCAGGCCGCGCTTGCCAAACTGAAGAAGGAAGACGGGGTGCATTTCCTGGCGCTCGATCAGGAAAGCCTCCCCAAGCACGATCTCAGCGGCCTGTTTGCGGAATACTTGCCTGCTGAGCTTACCCACGAACTCTACCCGAACCTCGTCCCCGAAGGCACCACGGTCCCAACGTTCGCCAACCGTGCACTGCTCGTCGCCTACGCCTGGCCGGAAAATTCGGAGAAGTACAAGAAAGTCGCCAAGTTCGTCGACGCGTTCTTCAGCAAGATCGATCAGTTCAACAACACCTCGCGGCATCCGAAATGGCGCGAAGTCAATCTTTCCGCGGAAATGCCCGGCTGGGTACGGTTCAAGGCGTCGACCGACTGGCTCGCCGCTCATCGCAATCAGGCGGTGTCCACCAATCCAGACAGCACGGCCGGCATGTCCGCTTCCGACCTTCGGCAGGCATTCGACAAGTTCATGCAGACCTATGCGGCGGCGTCCGGCGGCAAGGAACTCTCCGCCCGGGAACGCGAAGCGCTCTTTGTCCGGTTCAAGGAAAGCCTCGCGGGGTCCAAAGCGCAGCAGGCGTCTGCGCACTAAATTTATTCGGGGCGCGGCGTCGCGCGAGCGGCGCCGTCCCTCAGACGCCTTTCTCTCGACGACCTTCTCTCGACGCCTTCTCGACCTGGGCCAATGGTCTCGCGTTAGCCGCGAGGCCATTTTTTTCGTCCACGCGGGACCGGCGGCAAGCGATCCGCCGAACGGCGGGCGAACGTCGCTGACGATCTCGACCCTTGCATAGCCATTCGAGACGGACGGTTCGGAAAAACTGTTGTCGTTCGGCGACAGTATTGTCATTTGAAGCAGGGATATGCGTCGCCTCGCGCAGCACGACGTTTTCTTGACGAAATTATTTTGTCGCAAAGGCGTCAGGACTACGTGGCGACGTCGAATTCGGCGACAAAAGATTTTTTTTGCCAGTGATCCCGGAATAAATAATCGTGTGAAACAGTCGCGTCACAAAACGGCATAACAAGCCGAAGATATTGCGCGCCGTTACTTCTTGTTGCGGTTCGTTGCTCGAACTCGTTGCGTACCCGCCCGAGCAATCCGCAAATCCTGGGATCGATGGATGATTGCCAAGCGTGTGGCGCAGGGCCTCCTGCTCCTGACACTCGTCGTCTCCGCACGCCCGGCACAGGCCGGCGCGCTTGACGACGCGGCGGAGCGTTACCGGCCCTATGCCGTCGAAGGGATCGGATCGGCGCTGTCCGGCGCGCGTGATTTGCGCGAGCGTGTCGCCGCGAACGATCTGGTGGGCGCGAGAAAGGCATGGCTGTCGGCGCGTTCGGGCTGGGAACGGTCGGAAGTGTTCACGGCGGGCTTTGTCCCGGAGCTCGACGCGCAGATCGACGCCTGGCCAAACGCCGACAGCGGTTTCCATGCCATCGAGGCCAAACTATTCGGCGCCGGCCGCACTGACGTCGAGGCCGACGCCGATGCGCTGGTCAAACACCTCGACGAGCTTCACGCCAAACTTCGCGATATGCCCCTCGCGCCGCAAGGTCTGCTAGACGGCACGGTGCGGCTTGCCTATGAGATCGGGGAGAGCAAGGCGGATGGCGGCGAATCCCGCATCAGCGGCACGTCACTCGACGATATGCGCAACAATGTCGCCGGCGTCGATTTCGCCTATCGGACGATCTTCGCGGATACCCTCGGGAGTGCCGATGCTGGCCTTGCCGGCTCCGTTGCCAGGCGGATCGAGCAGCTCAAGACAATCGTTGCGGCGCGCGATCTGCCGCATGTCGACGTTCGTGCGCTGCGGCGAACCAGCGAAGAACTGGTGGTCTCGCTTCAAGCCGCCTCTGTCAAACTCGGATTGCGCCGGCCCACGTTGGAGGCTCAATCGCGATGAGGCTCCGTTGGTCGATCGCCGCCGCGGCCACCGTCGCGCTCCTGATCGCCGGCCTGCGTGAGCGCGCCCTCGCGTTCCCGGTCGATGGCGATCAGACGAGCTTGCCGGCAAAGACCGAATTGAACGAGGATGCGCTGAACCGGCCGCGCGAAGTCTTTCACTCCGAAATCACCGGCTACAGGTCGGAGCTGATCAAGCTCGGCAATCTGGCGTTTTCTTCGCCGTCGATCCTGGGCCCGGTCGCGCAACGGGCCGGCCTCAGTTGCGAGACCTGTCACGTCAACGGCGCGGGCAACGCCAAGTTCTTCATGCCGAAGATGTCGACGCGTCCGGGAAATTTCGACACCACGGGCGCGCTGTTTAATCCGAAGGCGGACAACGGCGTGCTTGATCCAGTGCGTATTCCGAGCTTGCGCGGCGCGCGGTATCTGGCGCCTTATGGTGTGGACGGCCGCCTGGCTTCGCTCCGCGACTTCGTTCACAACGTCATCGTCAATGAGTTCGCCGGCCCCGAGCCGCAGCCTGCGATCGTTGATGCCATCGTTGCCTATATTCACGATATCGATTTCCTGCCGAATCCGAGCCTTGGTCCGGGCGGCCGGCTGGTCGGCAAGATCAGCGAATCCGAACGCCGCGGCGAGGCGCTGTTCTCAAAGCCGTTCCCGCATGATCCCGGCATGAGTTGCGCCACCTGCCACGTTCCGTCGGGCGCCTTCGTCGACCACCAGCAGCATGACGTGGGCTCGGGCGGACTGTTCAAGACGCCGACGCTTCGCAACGCCGACTTCAACGCGCCGTATTTTCACGACGGTCGCTTCGACAGCTATGGCCAGGTGGTGGCACATTTCGACAGGGTGTTCGAGCTCGGCCTCTCGGCGCAAGACCAAAATGATCTGGTCGCCTACCTCACCGCGGTGGGCGACGGGCTGATGGCCTATGAGCGCGATAGTGCGGGCGTGGCGCTGAAGGAAATAAACGACTTCGCAAGCGTTTTAAGCACGGCGATTCCGGCCGGCGACAAGGAAACCGTTACGCTCGCCGTCGACACGATCGGCGGCGAGTTGCGCGAATTGACCGAGCGCTATCCCGATCGCAAGGACACCAGCGTGGCCGGCGGCGACCAGGAGCGCGCCAACGCGCGTGCGGCGCTCAAGGAAGTCGTGCTGCTGCTCCGGCGCATCGATATGGCGGTCGGTGAAGGCCGCACCGCGGACGCAAGCGCCGATTATCTCAGCTATCGCTCTCTCATGGCGGCGGCCGTTCCCTCGCTGCTTGCCGGCGCCGAGCGTTGGTCGCTCTTCAACACCTCGGTGCACGACCGGCACTACGGGGCTCTTCGTCAAGTGATGCAGTCGAAGCATATGTCGCAGTAGAACGTCCCGCCCGAAATGTGGTCGGCGCGCTTTTACCGGAGCCCGCTGCTGAAAATCCCGCGCTCACCAGTTGCGTGGAACGACCTGAAACTCGCGTCGCCGTGGAGGCGTCGCGAGCGACAGGCGTTGCGATCTGAATCAAAGGTCGACCGTCATGCAAAGCGATCCACTAAAATATTTTGAATCGTTCTGATCTTTTCGCGGTGTTTCACAACGCTGATACGCCTGCGTCACGTTGGTGCACTACGTAGCGCTGCGTTAACCAAACACTCTTTGGAGTCGATGATGACTTTCAAATTAAAGAAGCACCTACGAACCACAACCGCGCTGTGCATCGCATCTACGATCGCAGTCGCCACGACGGCTTATGCCGCCAACTCCGGCGGCCTGAGCAATTGGGACAAGCGCCTTCACCTCAATCGCTTCCTCAAGCTCTTTGCCGAAATCGAAACCGGTAACAGCAACAACAAGAATAACAACAAGGACAACGATCCGGCCAACAAGGTGAAGACGGCTTCTCCGATCAAGCATGTCATCGTCCTGATCGGCGAAAATCGCGGTCTCGACCATACGTTCGGCATCTACAAGCCGAAGGGCAAGGGCGAGACGATCTCCAACATCCTGTCCAAGGAAATCGTCAACGAAGACGGCACGCCGGGTCCGAACTTCGCTCAGTCGCAGCAGTTCTCGGTCGCGATGCAGCCGTCATATTACATTGGCGCTCCGGCCAATGCGAAATTCCCGTACGGCTCCTCCAACCTGATGCCGCAGCCGAACACCAACGGTGCCCCGACGGCCCAGAGCGACACCGGCGGTCCCTTCAAGACCATTGCCGAAGCAAGCGTCGAGAAGGACATGGATCCGGCCGACCTCGACATCCTCACCACCGGCGCCACCGGCCTTCCCACCGGCTCCCTCGACAGCCGCATTCCCGGCGCCGGCGGCCTGAACGGACCGTTCCCGTTGCAGGGTATGGCGATCAACGACGACGACTACACGGGCGATACCACACATCGTTTCTACCAGGATTGGCAGCAGAACGATTGCAGCGTCGCCAACGTGACCAAGACCAACAGCTCGGGTTGCTTGAACGACCTGTTCCCGTTTGTGATGGTGACCTACGCCAAGAACAACAGCCAGGGAAGCTCCATGGGCTTCTACAACGCGGAGCAGGGCGAAGCTCCAATCCTGAAGATGCTGGCCGATCGTTTCACCCTGGGCGACAACTTCCATCAGTCGTTCCATGGCGGCACCGGCGCCAACCACTTCATGCTCGGCACCGGCGACGCGGCGTTCTGGAGCGACGGCAACGGCAACCCGACGACACCGCCCTCGAACATTGCCAACCCGAATCCGAAGGCGGGCACCAACAACCAGTATACCGCCGACAACAACTTCAGCGCTTGCGCCGACTTCACCCAGCCCGGTGTGGGGCCGATCGTGAGCTATCTGAACAATCTGCCTTATGCGGCAGAGCCGAACTGCCAGGCCAATCACTACTACATGCTCGACAACACCAACCCCGGCTATTTGCCGAACGGTGCACTGTCGGGCGCCGGCAATCTGCCGCCTTCGCCGGTTCGGACCATTGGCGATGCGCTGATCGAGAAGAACATCACCTGGGCTTACTACGGCGGTGCATTCAACGCCGCGGTGGCGCTCTCGAATGATGCTGTCAAGGCGGGCTCCACCAACTTTACGGCGTTCGCCGTGAGCGATCCGGCCAACGCAATCGGTGTCGCCTACTGCCAGATCTGCAATCCGTTCCAGTATGCGACCTCGATCATGGCCAATCCGG
Source organism: uncultured Alphaproteobacteria bacterium (assembly GCA_963824305.1). Lineage (GTDB taxonomy): Bacteria > Pseudomonadota > Alphaproteobacteria > Rhizobiales > Xanthobacteraceae > Bradyrhizobium. Next base: position 1,698,418 of record CAWGOW010000004.1, on the reverse strand, counting down.
CCGTGCGTACGGCGCATATGAAGGACACCGCAGATCTGATCACGGCGATCCAGAACAACACCCTGCCTTCGGTGTCGTTCGGCAAGCCGGACGGCCTGCTTGACGGTCATCCGTCGAGCTCCAAAGTCGACCTGTTCGAGGCTTACGTTCTCAATGTCCTGTCGGCTTTGGAAGCCAATCCGCAGCTGAAAGCCGAAACCGCGGTCCTGGTCACCTGGGACGAGGCCGGCGGATACTGGGATTCGGGCTTCATCCAGTCGATCGACTTCTTCGGCGACGGACCGCGTATCCCGATCCTGATCCTCTCGCCATATTCGACGGGCGGCAAGGTCTACCACAACTACGGCGACCACGTTTCGGTCCTGAAGTTCATCGAGCGTAACTGGAACCTGAAGCCGCTCACGAACCGCAGCCGCGACAACCTTCCGAACCCGACGTTCAAGAAGGCCAGTCCGTATGTGCCGACTAACAGCCCGGCGATCGCGGACCTGTTCGACGCCTTTGATTTCGACAAGGCGGTCAACGTCTCCTACACCGAGTGATCCGCAATCGGATCACGACGTGACGTGATGCGTCGTCAAAAATGGTGCCGATCGAACCGATATGGTTCGGTCGGCATCGCTGTCTGGTTTGCCTGATGGTCGGACGAAGATGATGAAAGGTTTTATCCCGATGAGCTTTTGCAAAGTGCTATTGCTTGCGCTGGCCTGTCCGGTCCTCGGTGCCTCTGCCGTCCAGGCCCAGCAATTCTCCGCCGACATTGTCACGCGCAACGGCGATGTATCCAAACCCGCCGGACGGCTGAGCGTGCGCGACGGCAAGGTCAGGATCGAAACGTCTGAACACCCCGACGGCTTCTTCCTGATCGATACGGCACAACCGTCGGCTTACTTTGTGCGGCCTGCCGCGCGCGTTTTCATGGATGCGAAACAATCAAGCCGGCTGACGCGGTGGTTCGTTCCCGTCGATCCCGATGAGCCTTGCAAACAGTGGCAGGCGATGGCCCGCGTTGCAGGCTTGGCCGCACCCGGCGAATGGCGCTGCGAGCGGGCAGACGAGGAGACGATCGAGGGCCGCAGCACCGTTGCCTTTCGGGTCGCATCCAATCCGGGCGAGGGGTATCTCGGCTGGATCGATCGCGAGACAAAATTTCCGCTGCGGATCAGGACCGAAGACGGCAGCCTCATCTCGCTGCAAAACATCAAAGACGAATCCTTGCCGGCGTCGTCCTTTGAGGTTCCGGCGAATGTTCGCAAGTTCAGCCCCGAGGCGCTGATCGAGCGGATCAAGCAAAGCGATGTCTGGGTCGCCAAGCCCGACGATGCCGACAAAAAAGCGGAGCCGCCACGCCCGTAACGCAAGCGGCGCCCTTGTCAGGCGGGTGCGAGTGCAATGACGCGCAACGGGCTGCCTGAACCGTCGGCGATCTTCAGCGGTGCGGCGATGACGACTGCGCCGGTTGGCGGCAGCTGGTCCAGATTGATCAGGCTGGTGATGCCGAACTTGCCGGCGCCATGCATCGTACCGTGGTTGGGAAACGGTGGATCGAAGGTGCCGGCCTGGCCGGCATCCGTTCCGATGGTCTCGACGCCGACGCCCAGGACGTCGCGTTGGTGCGCCAGAAATTCCGAGCATGCCTTCGCGAACCCCGGCGAGTGCGGGCCGTCGTCGCGCACGTTGAGGAATTCGTCGCGCTTGGTGCGGGCGCTCCAGCCGGTGCGCAGAAGTACCCACGCGCCTGCGGGAATTTTTCCATGCGTCGCCTCCCAGGACTGCACGCGCTCAGGTGTGAGCAGGAAGTCCGGGTTGGCCTTCACGTCGGCGGTTACGTCGATGACGCATGCGGGCCCGACGAATTTCTGCGGGGAGATCGTATCGGTCGCATTCTCGGGCAGATCCTTGCCCGTGATCCAGTGGATCGGCGCGTCGAAGTGTGTGCCGGTGTGTTCGCCGAGGTTCAGGACGTTCCAGTACCATGCCGGCCCGCGGGAATCGTAGCGCGAGATTTCGGTGAGCGTCAGCCCCGGCGAGGCTGCGAACATGGGCGGCAGATCGATCACCGGCGTCTCGGGGCCCAATGTCGTGGTGAGGTCCACGACGCGAATTCGCCGTGCATTGAGCTCTTCGACCAGTTGGGTCAGTACGCTACCTGATTGCTTGTCCGCCATGCTCGCCTCCCTTTACGCCAAAACATCGGTTACGTTCACTCGTGCTGCCGCAGCGCCTCCAGCGCGCGCTTGAACTGGAAGCGATTTTCCAGAAGCGGCAAATCCATATGGAATGATTTGGGTCCGATCGCCTCGACCTTGGAGACGATCGTCGTCAGCTTGCCGCCTGCCAGCGCGCCGGCAACCGCCTGTTCGAGCCGCTCCGGCGTGTCGGCCTCCGCCACCTGCGGGATCGCGCAAGCTCGCGCTACGCCGGCGAGATCGGTCCCGGTCGCAGTCGCGGTCGGAAAACCGCCGACGGAAAGCAGGCTTTGATTGTCGAACACGATATGAACGAGGTTGCCGGGCGAATAGCGCGCCATCGTGCTCAGCGTGCCCAGGTTCATCAGCAGCGAACCGTCACCGTCGATCACGATCACCTTGTGGCGCGGCATGGCGACCGCGATGCCCAGCCCCATCGAGGAAGCGAGCCCCATCGCGTGCTCGAGGTAGAAGAAATTATGGCGGTGGCCGAGCGTGTAGAGCTCCACGGCTACCGCGCCCATGATAGTGACGACGATGTGGTCCTTTACCTCGGGGTAGATCGCCTGCAAGGCATCCACGCGCAGCATGGCTATTCCTCCCACATCAACTCGCGGGTCAGCAATACGGCGACGGGCGAGAGCGAGGCGTGGGCCAGCGTCTGCGCATCCTTGATGCGGCGTTGCGCGTCGCCGGGGTTTGAGAGGTGCCAGACCGGAATGCCGAGCGTCCGCAACAGCGGCTCGGTCACCATGCCGCCTTGCGTCTGCCAGGAATCGCGCTCGCCCATGTGGCCGCGGTAGCTGATGAGCATCAGCAGCGGAATTTTGTAGAGCATCGCCAGCGAGACGATTGGGTTGATAGCGGCGAGAAAGCCGTGGTTCTGCATCAATAGTGCGGAGTTGACGCCTGCCAGATGCGCGCCCGCGGAGATGCCGATAGCCTCTTCTTCCTTGGCGACGCGGATCAGGCTCACTTCGGGATCGTCGTCGGCCATGCGGATCAGATGCACCAGCCAGGTCTCCGGCAGTGCGGACATGATCTTGACGTCGCAGGCTTTGAGGGCCTCGTAGATCACCTGGGAGTTGGCGAGTGAAACTGGCATCCGCCGCTTCCCTTCCTGCCGTCGCGCGCCGTGTCGAATAATTGCAACCTAGCATACGCCGTTGCGAGGCAGCAATGTGGCTAGGCGGAGCGCTTCCGCACCGCGACCTGCTCGCTTTTGAGGATCACTTCGGCGTCGGGGTGCCAGGCCAGGAACGTATCGACCGCGGGCGCGACGCGCTCCGCTTCGGGATGGTCCGGCATCCAGGTGTAGTCGTCCATCAGCATCACGCCGCCCTCGCGCAACAGGCGCCAGGCGCCGAGGCAGTCGATCATGACGTCGTCGCGCCGGTGACTGCCGTCGACATAGATGAAATCGAACACGGCGTTCTCTTCGCGCAGGATACCGAGCGCCTTGATCGAGCGGCCGGCGATCTTCCGCATCCGCGCGCCATAGGCGGCAAGGTTGCGGTCGAACCGTGCGTCATATTCTTCGCGGAAGAGGTCGACACAGGTGAGGTGCGAGCCTGCAAAGAACTCGAGCCAGAAGATCGCCGAGCGCCCTTCTTGCGAACCGATCTCGAGCACCCGGCTGGTCGTATCGCGGATGTCCTTGAACAGATCGCCCCAGGCGATCGCGCGCCCCGTTACATAGTCGTGCCGAAACTCCTTGCCGGCAAATAAGTGCGCGTAGGGGTCGTTGGCCCGCGCCAGTTCGAGAACCCGCGCCTGAAGTCGTGTCAATCGGCTGGAGGGAGCGCTCATCAGAGCCCGGATCTTGGCGGCGCGATGCGCGCATGAGGAGTTCCCCACTCCTAGCACACGCAATCTCAAGGCAGCAACGTCGCGGCCGCCGCTGATCCCATCTTTCGAAAATGCCCGGACATTCAAATCGAGAGGGCCGATCCAGCGGCCGCAACCAAACCGCCCTTTCGACGGCAGCCGCGATCAGCGGCTCCCCAGCACCGGACCGAACGACTGCCAGCCCTTGCCGTCGAACTTGACGAGTTGCAGTTGTTCGATCGGATAGTGATCGTCCGGGCTGGTGTTGAGCTTGATGCCGGGTAGAAGCAGCGGCAGTTCGAGATCCCTGATGCTGTTCGCCTGCTTCATGAGATTTTCGCGGGAAAGGTCATCGCCGCACTGCCGGAGCACTTGCACAAAGGTCGCGGCAATCGATACGCCGATCTGGTTTTGCGGGTCCTTGGCATCGCCTTCGGGATAATACTGCTTCATGAAAGCCAGATACCACTTCATGCCGGGGTCGTTCTCAAACTGGGGATCGGAGGGATCCTTCAGATAGGCCGTGGAGATGATTCCGATCGAATGATCGAGGCCGGCGGGGGTCAGCACGGTTGCAATGGAATTGGCGTTCTGCACCAGGAAATGCGTCGGATGCCAATCGAGTTCCGCCGCCTTCTTGATGGTCTGCGCGGCGGCCTTGGCCGTAACGGCACTGAACAAGACATTGGCGCCCGAGGCCTTGAGCGTAATGATTTCGGAATCGACCGTCGGCTCGGACACTTCGTAGGTCAGTTCCTTTACGATGAGCTTGTTCGCCGCTTCGCCCAGGCCGGCCTTGAAGCCGGAAACGAAGTCTTTTCCGTAATCGTCGTTCTGCGAGAAAATCGCGATTTTGGCGTCCTTGATCGTCTCCCGGATGTAGGTTCCGTAGATCATGCCTTCGGAGCGATAGGTCGGATACCAGCCGATGGTCCAGGGATAGTTCGCGACATCGCCCCACTTCGAAGCGCCGCTGGCCAGGAAGATATGCGGCACGGCTTTGCCGTTGACGTATTTGACGATCGCCGAGTTCGTAGGCGTGCCCATCGTGCCGACAATGCCAAGCACCTCGTCGCTTTCGATCAGACGCCGATGCTGCTCGACGGTCTTCGGCGGCGAATACGCATCGTCGAGCGAAATCAGCTTGATCTTGAGGCCGTTTACGCCGCCCTGGTCGTTGACCATCTTGTAATAGGCTGACTGCGCGCGGCCCTGCGTGCCATAGGCCGACAAGGGACCGCTGTAGGGATTGGTCTGGCCGATCAGGATTTCGGCATTTGTGCCCGGTCGGTTCTCCTCCGCGCGCACGATGCTTGAAAACAACAGGCCCGTCGTCAGTCCGAGGATCAGCGCGCGCGTCAACATGATGGATGTTCCTCTCGATGTGCCTTTCGGCGCCGATGTCATGCCAGGGTGATAACCTGCTCGCGGGGAATGCCGCGCTCCTGCGCTATTTTCCGCTCCAGCGCCAGCCGCGCGTGGACACGGGCGCCATCGGAGGCAATGTTGATCAGCGGCCGGTCTCCGACCTTGCGCAGCGTTGCATATTGGGCGACGAGTATGTCCTCGTCTTCCTTGAAGGCGTGCTCGATTTCGCCAAACAATTCTTCCGTCGCTTGCGGTTCGTTCTGGCGATGGCCGTTGGCGACCGACCACATGAACAGGCTGGTGTGTTCGGTTTCAGGGGTGATGCCGTAGAAGATACGCAAACCGAAACCGCCGTCGCGGTCGTCGTTTTCGTAGGCGCCTTCGCCGACGTTGCGCGCGCCGGTGAATTGCAGGATGCAGGACGGCGCGACGTATTCGAATTCGCCCCAGCGATCGACGCGGCCGTTGAATTTCACCGCCTTGGCATAGATGCCCGGCGGTTGGCAGTTAAGCATCCAGCGAATGAACTTCACGCCGTCTTCGGTTGGCGTGATCTTCATTTCGGCGCGTTCGTAGGCATCGACGTTACTCGCAAGCGTAGATTTGTGAACATAGGCGGCGTGGGTCTGGTCGAGGAGGTTGTCGGACAGCAGCAGGTAGTTGCAGTCGATGCGTTCCGTCTTGGTCTTGTGCGGCCATCGCGCATGCCAGGGATAGCTCGGGATGGCGGCGGGATCGGCCAGGCTCGCGTCGCCCATCCAGATCCAGATCAGACCGTCGCGCTCGGCGACGGGAAAGCTGCGGACCCTGGCGCTTTTCGGAATCAGGGGCTGGCCGGGTATTTCGACACAATTTCCGCCGCGATCGAAAACCATGCCGTGATATTCACAGCGGATGTTGTTTCCGAACACCTGTCCGCAGGATAGCGGCATGCCTCGGTGGCAACAGCGGTCTTCCAGCGCAGCGGCCTGCCCATCGGCCTGCCGATAGAATACCACCGGCTCTTCGAGCAGTGTCCGCGCAAGCGGCTTTTCGCCGATTTCCGAGCCCCAGGCCGCCACATACCAGGCGTTATAGAGAAACATTGCTATCCCCCTTAACGTCGCCGCATCCAAAAAATGGTAACATAAATTAGCTTCGTTACAATGCTAATTTTTAGAGCATTAGGCGGCGGCCTTAAATCGCATGCTGCCGGACGCTTAACCGATCGGATTTCAAATGGCGGTGCTGTTTTGCAACAAATGCGGATCGGAGCTTCCGTTCCATCGATCCGCCAAGCCCTGCGCCAACTGCGGTGAACCGCAAAACAAGGCGATGATGATCTTTGTTCGTTGGGTTTTTGCCGTCGTCATCGGCTCGGCAGTGATGATCCTCATCTGGCTAAAGATTTGGGGACCGGTTTCGCCATGAGCGGTGAGGGCCTGGTTTCGTTCAACCGGGCGCGCGTTCCGGAAAATCCGGAATTGATGGCGGGCTGGGCGAGGGATGCTGCGGCCTATCGCCTATGTTGCGGGCAACGGTGACCGATGCAAGTGGACAATCATCCAATTCGCTTCGCGCTTGGCAACCACAAAGGTTACGCGGCCCATCCCGACAACTGGCTGACCGTCCCTCACGCTCGTAATCGCGTCGAACCCGGCGATAACAACCGTCGTATCACCGACCACCACGGCTTCCGAACTAATGAGCTTGGCAGTGCGAGGCTTACCGGTATTCAGCGCAAGGTTGAAGTAGTCTCGAATTTGCTCCGGTTTGGTCAATACGGCCTTCCCGGATGTCCCGATCATCGAGGCGTCGGGCGCGTAGAGCTTCGCTATCCCGTCGACGTCAGCTTCCGTAAACGCTTTGCCCCAGTTTTCGACTACCTGATAAGCCTCTTCCTTTGGTCCGGCATTGGCCGAGGAAACAGAGGCAAGCAAAGCCATCATCGATAAAACCTTTCTCACAAATTTCCCCTGACGCAATTCATGTCCGCAAAGCGCGCCCGCGGATTATCGAAGCCGCACGATCTTCGCGGCCAGATCTGGGTAACGGCTTACGCGGTACGTTGCGTTTTTGCAGGTCAGCACCCAGACATCGTGATCCGGCCTCGATCGCTTCGCGTCCCGCACCGCTCGCCGGGGATCGTCGCATGCGACGCCTTGCGTGCGTACCTGGGCCGCCAGCATGTTCTTTATTGTTTCGGCAGCCGCCGTGGCGATCAGCCCGAAGCGTTCCGATGGTATCGCGGCAACGACCAGAAACAGAAAAGCGGAAAAATAGCGAGGCGCGGTCATGGTTCACTCCATTGAAACATGCAGAGCAGAGGAGGGTTCACGCGAGGCAACGGGACGTGGATACCACGTCGCGCAAAAACGGAAAATGGCAAAGCGCTTTTGTGGCCTTCCGTGCAGCCCGCGAAATACGTAGACCGCTGTCGCAAATCCGGCTTTGGCGCGGCCAAACTCCCACGCTTTAGAGCCTGCGATAGCTAAGCCGCTTCGTTTACCGGCTCGATCTCTTCGAGCTCTTTTCCAATCTCCAGCATTGAGGTTTTAATATCGAAGCTGTTCTGGAGGTTCAGCCACAGCTCGGGTGTGGTCCGGAGTGCCTTCGACAACCGGAGTGCTGTGTCGGCCGTGATGCCGATCTGCTTGTTCGTGAGCCTCTCGATGCGCGTCCGCGGTACACCACAGACCTTCGCAAGAGCGCCGGCCGACATATTCAGCGGGACAAGAAATTCTTCCCGAAGGACTTCGCCCGGATGAAGCGGGGGCAGTTTCTTAGCCATGTGCGACCCTCCTTGGTCTGGGCGGCAAACGTCGGCCGCCTCCGTGCTGGCTAGCGGTAATCTACAAATTCAACGTCCTTCGCTCCTTCCGCAGTCCAGACGAAGCAAATCCGATATTGGTCGTTTACCCGAATTGAATGTTGTCCTCTACGATTGCCTTTGAGCGCCTCAAGCCGATTAGCGGGCGGCGCCCGGAGGTCGTCCAAAGTGGTCGCGGCGTCCAGGTAGCCGAGCTTCCGTCGCGCTACCTTGATCAGGTCGGCCGGGACGCCCTTGCGAACTTCGCCATTTGCGACCGCTTCAGTCAGGGCGTTTTTGAAGCTCTTGATCATGACTAGATGTATCAATAAATGATACGGATGTCAATTTATTTGTATCAATACGTGATACAAATCACATCGGAGCCGGACGCGCGGCCCGGCACGTCGGCAGACGGGATCATTCGGGCACTGCCTCGAATTGACCATCGTCGTCGGGCGCTTGCATACCTCGACGCTCCAGCCCGGGCGGACTAAGCCGCTTCCGCCGGCATCGAGCCGTCGCTGTCCGATCTCTTTCCAGAGCGACGCGGGCATCGTCGATCCGGAGCGCATCGATCGGCCTAAAATCCTCCAGCCGACCTTTGTGAATCAAAGTGGTGGGCCCGGCAGGACTCGAACCTGCAACCAGACCGTTATGAGCGCCTGAAACCCCCGGCGGGTTGGTTGAAAAAGCCCATTATCTCAGCGTTTTGATTACGTTCGTTTGCGTCGTTGCACCTCGTTTCTGAGGCGAAGCTGAGGCGGTAGGCTTTGCCGTCATTTTACTGACGGCGTCCTTTAGATAGTCAGGATGATGGTGACCGTACACTTCGAGCAAGGTCTTTACGGACATGCCCAGATAGCCGGCAGCCTGCCACGGATCGGTGCCATTTTGCATCAGCCAAGTCGCCGCCGTGTGTCGCAACGTGTGTGGTGACACGCCGGGACCAAGTTCGGCTAACGTTACCGCGCGAGCGAATGCGGTCTTAACCGAAGAGACGCCAGCGCCGTTGAATTCAACGAAATGCTGAGCGATGAGTTTACGCGCCTTCCAACGTCGAAGGTGTGCGAGTAGCCGTGGAGGAATGGGCATTGGCGGCTGACGCTTGTTCGTCTCTTGCTTACCTTGCGCGCGACGATAATAGACGCCGCGATCGAGATCGACGAAGGAGCGGCCGATGGCAGCGATAGGGGAGGCGGACGCGATGGCGCCGGCACGGGTGCCGCTGTAAATGCCAATCAAAATGAACCGCGCGAGATGCCGCAGCGGTCGTTTGTCCGTTGCAATCTTTTGGCCTTTCATCGGACCTCGATGAACGGTCTGTATCTCGCGAGCGCGCCAGCATGTCCAGATAAGTTTTGCCGCCTCTTCACGCGTAAGCCATCGGTCGCGTCGCTGTCCCTTTTTCGGCAGCGTGACACGGACGATTCCACGGTGCAATCCTTCGTCGGCGTGATGCTCGATGGCCGCGCGCAAATCTTCGAGGTCCCGTCTAGCTCCCCCTCTATTTCCGCGGCGTTTTTGGTATGCGCGGCACGTCTCTCCGTTGACCTCCGACAGCATTTTTTTGCCCCAAAAATCTTTGAGACGACCGACGCGGTTTAAATATTTTTGAGCATCAGCGTTGTCGACGTACAGGTCAGGCCGATCATCGATGAAAATCGAAAGTACGTCGGCGACCGGAATCTTTTCTAAATCTTGCTCTTTGCGGGCTGGAGCATATTTTGCGGCAATGTAGTCCTTGAGGATTTGTTCAGCCGCCGCAACTTCGCGTTCAGCGCATCCAGTGGCGTAGTATCCAGCCCTATCCCTGATGATCCAGGTGGCTTGGTGGGTGAGCGTTCCAGCTTTGTAACGGGCTGCCCTGAGCTGGAGACGGGCACCCTTGCTTCTACGCGACATCGCTCCCGCATCCGTCTAATTTCATTAAGGGTTGTAAACGCCTTGCCTGAAATAAGTTCGACCGTGAGTCTCCCGCGCCTGGCTTCTCGGCGCAAGCTATTTTCTGAGATGGTCCCATCCGGAAAAGCGAGCGTGGCGGCAACGGACAGCCGCAACGGTGTGTCGGGCCCCGCATTTTCCAATGATGATAGGTTGGGCTTGCGCATGGGTCATTCACAAATGATTCAGTCGCAGTCATCCCGACGACGTTTCGCGCTCCGAATCTGTCTGGACGGAAGTGCGATGCCGAATGGGCCGGACGGTGCGACGCTGGATCGAATACTGACGAGGTGGGAGGATTTTTGGCACTAGCCGAACACGGTCCTTCTTCAGGAATCCGGACGTGACGGCGTCCGCAATCAAGACTTGCAAGAGAACCAGCACAAAATTTCCGGCTCGCCAGCCCTGCGCTTGTGCAGCCCTATCGCGTTGTCTTTTTGCGAATGCAGCATTAACCAACCCCAGCGGGGTATTTGCATCCCTCGCGGGCCACCACGATGCCGCCTGTTGAAATCGTCCGCGCACCGAGATCGGATAGCGCCAATATGCGGTGGATTTTTCGAACCCCCGAAAGGCCTCGCGAAGCGGTGTGGAATTTCCCTGATGTTTCGGATCTATCATGGGCCCGACCCCTCGTCATCGACAACCCAGGGAAAGTTGTTCAGCGATATTTTTTGCTGGTATTCGGGGTCGTTCCGCTCAAGCAAAGATAACTCCGCTCCAAACAAGTGGTCGACGATCGGCAGCGGCGTCATTGTTTCAACCCTGTGTGAGGAGTCGGGCATCACGCGATCCTCGGAAATGCAGCAACTGCGAGCCCATCTGCGATTGGACCCAAGGCACGCGCCAGCGCACTTGTTGCTGCAAGCGGTGAAGCAAAGTGCCAAGCGTCGGCAAGGAAAGGGGAGAACTCTGCTACTCCGGTCTCAGCCCATACGAGATAGGCGCGAAATGGAGGACCTATCCAGAGGACAACTCCGGAGCTGGATTTCTCTATTGTTGACAAGCATGCGGTCGCATTGCGAAATTTCCGCACGCATGGATGGGGTTGAGTCGACGTGATAGGATATTGACGGCTGCTCGATTGCGCCATGCTCTGTTCCTTGTGCCATGGATCAATCAGCACCCGGGGCGACTTTGCTCCGGAACCCCCGCGCCAACGGGGGTTCGTTCTTGTTTGTGCAAGAACAGGCGTTCATCGTGCCGCTCCGCTCTTGCAAGGCCTTTTCTTGCCCAGTTGCGGTATCCGCAGCCGTCCCACGTGGGGCCGGGTGGGTTTGCGGTCGTGCCAGTATTGCTCAACCGGCCGGAGCGGCTTCGCCGATGCGTCCGGCAATTCTCCGAAGTAATCGCCGAGCCGAACCGGCTTCGAGATATTGTCGCAGCGGCGCAGTGAGTGCCGATGCAAACGGAGGTATCGAAGAAGACCAATATTCTCTTGATGGGTTTCGGCTGCGTGTTGACGAAAATCGACTTGTGTGTTGTGCGTGGCACAACCATTGCTCAAATGCGAATTTTGGGCACAATAAGTCATGTCGCGACTCCGGTGAGAGTTCGCGGCCGGTCGAGAGGGCTCTGAACAGCCGCCTCGATGGGCCTCACAGGACGATTCCTGTGAGGTTCTGTGTATTAGAGATTCCTTGCGCGATCGGGGTACATTTAAGGGACGATCAAAGAAATGAAGGTTACGGGCAAGGTACGTTCATCCATTGGATTGCCGTCAGATGACCAGAAACCTACAAAGGAAGAATGGCGAGGCTGGAGGGACAATTGGTTTAAGATTTGGAGGAAATTTCGGAAAGGAAAAACACGAAAGCAATTTCTAGTTCAGTTTGAAAAACACTATGGCGAAGTTGTCACCCCCGCGCGATTTAAGAAGTGGATAGATGGCGAAATTCCTAATGCATACCCTGAGATTCTAGAGGCAATAGGAAGACAATTCCACGAACTGGATCCATCGCGATCTAACCAGCAGTATCTGGATCTAATTACAGGATCGTCTTCAGAAAAAGAGCCCGTTGCATATCAATCCGGAGAATTTCAAAACTCAAACATTTGGAACTATCCGCTGCTGGGCGAAAAACTTTTCGGATCGAGGATTAAGAATAGCGGATTAAGAGCCATCGGTGAGATGGTGTTGTTGGTTGATGCAGGGCGCCGAGAATTCCGCAGCATCAAAATTCGGAGCGCCATAGAGCCTCGGGAAAGTCTACCGCATGAGCCGAGCGGAGCTGATCTTGAAAAATACATCAGCAGTTGTGCCGATTTTTATAATGAAGCCATTGTCGAATATCTCGCGAGCAGGGCCAATCTGAGGGATTCCGCGGCTGGCATAAATTTTGAAAATGAAAAAATTGGGGTTCAAACGCTCACTCTGCCGACGCAACCAGGGCAAGCTTTCGAAATCTCAGTTGTGCGAACATCCTTTTGGATCGAACGCGAATTCAATCGGCGCATCGTTCTGCATGATGTCGATGCACGACTGATCGGTCTGGCCGATAATGCATGGGAGAGGCTGCTCAAACCCCACGTTAGTCAAATGGTACTGGACTTTCCCTGCACCCTTTACCTTGAATTAGCGGTGGTTACGGCTGACGACCAGTTTCTCCTACTACGAAAGGCGCGGAATGTTCCTAACATTCCGGTTTGGTGTTGCTCGGTCGAGCGGGGCTTCCGATGGGGAAGGAGGGTGAAGCCTGGAGAATTCGACATTAAACCGCTACTAGTCGAGTGTTTAGAAGCCGAACTTCAGTTGACTAGCAGCAATATTACGCGGTGGTCGTTATTTGGTCTCGGGATAAAGGCGCATCTGGATAGTGCGATCCTCGGCTACGTCAAAGTGAACTTGAAAGCAGAGCAGCTTTCAGCCGTGATAGAAGCTGGGATCAAGACGGGACGACTGGACTACTTCTCGGAGTCGCAATTCGTTTCATTAGAGGGCGCAGTGGATGTACTAAAAGGAGAGCTTTGGTATCAATTGCACCCAACATCATTGGCGCGCGTTGAATTAACATTACGCAGCTTCATCCCTTAGCCTTAGCTTGTGCCGCATCCTCGTGGCCGTAAAGGCCAAGCCCTGCGGGGCGCTTTGCGCGCCTTGACTGCCGCATCGTCGCGGCACTTCTGAAAGGCCGTCGGCTCCGGAGGAATGTCGCATTTGTCTCTCCAGAGGAATGGTTTAGTAGAACAAAAAGGCACTTTCGATTTTAGCCGGTCCAAATCAAGAGTCGTTGCAGACGCTCCGCAATCGGGTGGGCGGGGGTGCTCCAAAACCTACCACAGTGAGCGGACTAATCCGGCTTGTAGAGGGCTTGTGCGACCGCCGTTCTCCGCCGACGGTCAAAGCGTTTAATACTCCTCGGCGAGGAGTATCGTCAAAATGCGCTCCGTGATTGCGGCATTAGCCGGATCTTCGGAGCGGTGCAGCGTGTCGAGCGCGTAATAATCAATTTTCCAGAAGATCGTGTGGCCCTGATATTCGAACGAACTGAAATCGTGTTCGCCGTAAGGGTCATTGGCCTTCGTAAAATCGTCAAACGCGCGAACCTGCTCGACAACCGCGGCGGTGTCTTTCTCGAAGGCGGCGGTAAGTCCAGCAGTAAGCATGACTTGTCCGCCAATCTGAGAGCATCGCAACTGATCGTTGAGCCTGCGGATTTCATCTGATGATGACATAAGGGTAAGCGAGGAAGCTGATTAGTAATTTCGACCTCTTCTGGAGCGACGCCGAAAGACGAATGCGGGGAAAGCAGCCGACCCAGGCGCATGGTCAAGGGCTTGTCCCTTGAGGGTGTGCCGGCGGCTGCCATAATGAAAAAGCAGAGTGGCGTCGGGGCTGTATATATAAAGGAGGGTTTTTGGAGCGACCCTGGGGGCGGCCGGCTGAGAGATCGTCTTCGGAGTATTCTTTAGGAGGAAATGGGACCCTTATTATGATTTCAATTGGGCTGCCGTTTCAGACGCCTTGGGATGAGAGCCGGCCCGTTGCGGCAAGATGAGCAAACACCCGATTATGAATGCCGCAATGACCGCCGATGCGATCGGACGGCTCAACGCGAGACCACCATCGGCTACGGGCTTGTCGAGAAAATCGCCAACCGTGGCTCCCAATGGGCGGGTAAGAATGAAGGCAGCCCAAAATAGCGTTACGCGCGATCCCTTGGTCCAGTAGTAGGCAGCGGCGATCACTGCCAGTGCAGCACCGAATACGAACGCACCGCCTTCATATCCGAGGCCGGTTGAATCGGCCATCCAGTCACCGAGCGCGGTGCCCAGGGTCTGGGAGAATGTGATTGCTGCCCAGTAAAAGATTTCTACTTTTGGCGTGTTCACAGTGTTGACTGATATTGAGCCAAGCGACCAGTACCAAAGGCCGAGTGTCGCCAAGAGACAGAATAATAAGATTGACGAACCGCCGGTGTAACCGATCCCCAATGAACGGTCCGCAAAATCGGCCATTGTGGTGCCAAACGTCGTGGAGGCTATAATCGTGGCCCAGTAGAGAGCAGGATGAAACTTCTTTGCAGCGATCTGTCCGGCTACGAGTGCGACAAGCGCCACAAAAAACAGGAGCGTTCCGGTCAAGTATCCCCAATTCAACGTCATGGTCACGGTATCGCCGCCGGTCTCGCCCAATGTCGTTGCGGCGATTTTTAGAACCCAGAAACCGAGCGTGACCTCGGGAACTTTGCTCAACTTATATTCGGTAGCTTTATTGATGCTCACGATTTCTAATCTTTCGATACCTGTCAGCGGGTAAGCGAAGCGTTGCGATTTGGTTTCGATAAGTTAAACCTGCTCTTCGATTGGGGCAGGGACGTAAATGTGAGGACGGCAGGTGCCGGTCGCTGAAAAAGAGGGTTCACAAAAAAGCGGCCTGTTGGCCGCCCTTTTTGTTTGGTATTACGAACAGGATGCCCTCGGCAGTCAGTAATATCCAGGGCCGCCGTAGCCGTATCCAAGACCGGCGCCGAGCAGCGAGCCTGCAATCAAGCCGCCTACAATAGCCGGTCCGTCGTCATAGCCGCCGTATCCGCCATAGCCGTAGCCACCGCCGTAGCCTCCGCGGTATCCGCCCCGATAGCCCCGGCCAGCGAAGTGGGCGTGGCCTCCGTGAAATCCACCTGCGTGACCACCATGAAAGCCGCCGCCGTGTCCATTCCCACCATGTCCACCACCACCACGAGCGAGCGCGGGTGACGCGGCAGCAAGTGCAACTGCCAGACAGGCAGCTCCTAATGATCGATATTTCATGACTGTCTCCTCCATTGGGTGAGAGGGGAACAGTCCCGAGTGTTGTGAGTTCCAAAACCCTTGATTCATAAACAATTCTTTAGTCAGAAAATGAAGTTAGCTCCTGCAAACGTGAGCGGTACCGACGATCAAATGTCGTATCGTAAACTCAGCCTTCGTCGGCTAGCGCACCTCGGTACTGACTACGTCGCCCCCTCGGGACAGGAGTTGCGCCTCCAACTTGCTCGCTGGCATTGGACCGATAATGCGCATGTGGAAAACATCTGGTCCGGATATCTTGCCGATCGGTCGTCGGCGCTGCCCCAAGTGTCAAACGCGGATGGCAACCACCGCGGTGGAAGAGGGACCGGAAGGCTTCGAGCATCGCTCGTTCGAATGCTCCAGGTGCGGCCATAGCGAGCAAACTGTAATTGCATCCGACCCGATGAAGACAAATGCCCTGGGTTGGCTAAGCGGCGAACTGCATCCGCCAAAATAGTTGGTGTCGGTGCAAGTATCGCAGACGTAAAAAATCAGAAACCCCAGTAGGTGTGCTGGTTGGAGCTCAAGTTGGTCGCAGTCGAAGTGCTGAAAGCGCTCGGCCAAATTCCGACTTCCGTCATGTTGCCTGTAAGAGTGTTGAAGCCGTTTCCGATAGTAGCTCCTGTTGCAACGAACGCGTTGGTGCCTGCACTGCCGCTGTTGGCTGTCCCGTCAATATAGAGATTAGACGAGGCGCCATTCGCGATGCCCTGCAAGGCATGGAACGCGCTGTCGGTTGCTGCACCCGGGAGAAGGACACCTCCGAACACGGAGACGGTGTTAGGGGAGGTGGTGAACATGAGTTGCTCGTTACTGGTGTCGCCGTATATCGACCCAAAGGAAGTAAACGCCCCGGTGCGCTCAGCTACTGCCGAGATCGTCCATGGTTGAGGAATGTTTGAGCCGCCGGGCGAAGCCAAAAAATGCGAAGTCCCATTGAAGTTCATGCAGGGGAGCGAACCGATGCAGTTGAAGGTCAGCGCGACCGGCGCGGCTACTGCGGTTGTGTTGTTTCCATTTCCGGTTTGATCGTATAGCTTCGTGACGGTGCAGGTCGTCGAAGCACAGAAGCTCACGGCGGTCGCTGTGTCGAAGTTTCCGTTTGACAGAATGTTGATGGTCGTCGTCGCACTGTCGGATGCCCGCAGGATGTCGGCCGCCGGATCGCTACCAGTCGCATAGGCGACGTTGTACGCTCGCAGGCCCCACCAGGCGATTGCGCCGCTCGCGATGTTACCGGGGCCGGAATAGCTGGAGCTTCCAGAAGTTGTTGCATTAGCTGTGTTGGACGATGGCGAGATGTTTCCGGCGGCGTCGAACGCTTTGACGACGTAGGTGTAGGTGGTCGAGGCGGTGAGACCAGTATCTGCGAAGGTGGTGCCGCTGGTGGTCGTGCCGACATATGCGCCGCCGCGAAGTATCTTGTAACCCGCAACGCCGACGTTGTCGGTTGAAGCGGTCCAGCTGAGATCGATTTCGCTTGAGGATGAGGCGACGGCGGTGAGGTTGGTGGGGGAAGAAGGTGGAGTGGTGTCGGGAGTGCTGCTCGTTGCTGTGGTGAATGTGTAGTCGGTCGACGTAGACGTGTTACCGAAAGAGTTGATCGAGACCACCTCATAATGATAGGTGGTGCCGGACGAGAGCCCGGTGATACCGATGGAGTGCGACGTTACAAGCGTCGCGCTCGACGTCGCAGAGCCGTAGGAGGTGGTCGTGCCGTAGGCTACTTTAGAGCTAGCGAGTACGTCGGTATTCCACGTGATAGTCGCGGTTGTTGTTGCGGTTGAAGATGCGATCGAGGAGATGACGGGCAGGGAAGGAAGCTGCAGCCCTGTTTCCATGTTCAAATTGTTCAGTAGCGTCGGACTCGCGATATTTGGAAACGTACCGAAGCCGTTTGCTTCATCAAATCCAAAATCACTGGACCTATTACCAGACATCGTAACATAGTTGTCTTGCGCAACTGGCGATTGGATGGTGTCTCCCGTCCCGGTAGGTGACCAGTTGATCCAATTCTCCATTGCCTGCGGACCGCTGCTGTGCCCGGTGGCTCCGACGCCCACACCCGTATTGTTATTGAAAACGACATTCGCGATCGTTTGGTTGTTGTTCGGCAAGCTGGTATTCCAGGCTGCAACGACCCCTCCGGGGAAGCCTTGTCCATTAGCTGCTGGCTGGTAGAAAGTGTTAAACTCTGCGATGCTGTTTGAAGAATAGGCCTGGATAAAATCTCCGTGCGCGCCAGAAAACCACATGGCGCTATCAAAGAGATTGAAATTGGAATTCGCCGCGCCCTCGTTCTCCAATCCATGTTGCGAGCAGTTCCGGACCCACACGTATTGCATTGTGTACGAGCCGCCGGTCGCAGTGTGATCTATGCACGATTGATTCGTCGTCGATCCAAATGCCTGACCGCCGTCGATGATTCCATATTTTAGTACGACCTGATCGCCCGGTGCGAATGTTTCGACGGGGTCTTGGGCCTGACCGGCGACCATTCCAATTTTGAAGTTACTGATCGTGTCCCCGACACCCTCAACGACGACTGTGTATCCACCATTCTGAGCGCCTTCCGTGAAATCATAACCGTCAAGCGTAATATTGTTTCCAGTGACGAGTATCCATTTGTGGGTGTTATCGACGGTAACACCAACCATGCTGATTGTTGCCGGGTCCTTTGTCGGTGTCGATTGAGGGCCCACCGCATAATCAACACCAGCGACTCTCCATGGCGGGCGTGCCACATATCCCTGTAAGAGATTGGGATATTGCGCCGTACCCGCCGGTGCAGCAGCAAACCCATCGGCCCATGTCCCGGTCGTCGAGGTTCCTATATTAGAAGCCGTCGATATGTTGCCGGCCGCATCATACGCCTTAACCGTATAGGTGTACGTGGTACTCGCCGTGAGGCCGGTGTCGGCGTATGTAGTGAGTGTCGAGGTACCCACTTGAGAACCGGCACGGAAGACTTTGTACCCTGCCACTCCGACATTGTCAGTTGATGCAGTCCACGAGAGATCCAATTCGCTTGAAGAAGAGGCCACGGCGGTGAGGTTGGTGGGGGCTGTTGGTGGTGTCGTGTCCGGGCTGCCGTTCGCCGTCGTGAATGTCTGATCGCTTGAGGTCGCGGTATTGCCGGAGGCATCGGTCGACACCACTGCGTAGTGGTACGTCGATGAGGCGGTCAGTCCGGAGAGGCCGATCGAGTGCGATGTGACAAGGCCTGCGCTGCTTGAGGCGGAGCCATAGGCGGTAGTGGTTCCATAGACGACTTTTGAGTTCGCATTTTCGTCAGTGGTCCATGTGATGGTGGCCGCTGTCGTCGTCGGCGAGCCGGAAGAGATTGAAGAAAGGACCGGCGCTGTGTTGTCAACCGTGACGGATATCGATGTTGAAGTGGCAAAGTTGTTGGACGTGTCGCGCGCGACGGCAAAAATGGTTTTTGATCCGCTTGAAGTTGCGGTTGAGTCCCACGCGATTGAGTACGGCGATGATGTGTCTTCACTGCCTTGCTTGACGCCGTTGACGTAGAAGGCAACGCCGGCCACGGCAACGTTGTCGGAAGAACTTGCTGAAATGGTTACGTTTGCACCCGAGACCGTGGCGCCGTTGGAAGGCGCAGTAATAGAGACTGCCGGTGCGGTAAGGTCAGTGCCCGTGGTTGTGGCAACCACGGATGAGGAGAGCGTGGAGGTATTGTTCGAGGTATCTTCGGCCTTGACCGCGTAGGTATACGGCGTGCCGGAGGTAAGGCCGGTGTCGTTAAAGGTCGCTCCCGTTGGCGAACCGACTTGTACCCCGTTACGGAACACCTGGTAGCTGGCAACTGCAACATTGTCAGTCGATGCAGTCCAGGAAAGATCAATCTCCGTTGATGAGGCAACGATTGCGGCAAGATTGGTCGGCGAAGTCGGCGCGGTTGCGTCGCTGGATGAGCCTCCGCCGCCCCCTCCACCACCTCCGCCACCGCCGTAGTAAAACGGGACCGTGGTGGTTGCGGTTGTAGTTGCGGTAGTCGTGATGAGTGGTGTTGATGTTGCATTGATGGACGAAGTAGTACCCGTGCACGTCGAAGTGAGCACCGCGATCTTGGCGCGCGTAAGCGGGCCGACGCCGCCGACGGGATCAAAACCTTGTGCGGTTTGGAATGTTGCGACCGCTGCGTGCGTTAGGGTGCCGAAGTAGCCGGTTGGCGCTGTGTTGAGGTATCCTTGTGCGACAAGGAATGTTTGGAGGGCGGTGACGTCGCTGCCGGTTGCACCAATATCGAGCGCGCGGGTGATGACTACTGGCGATGAGCAAGAAGTTGTGTTGGCGCTCACGGGCGCGGAAGCAGGGACGGTGGATGAGGCGGACAACGAATTGAGCACTGCGCGCGTGAGTGGGCCCACGCCGCCCAGCGGGTCGATGTTGTTCGCTGTTTGAAAGTCTGCAACGGCTTTGGCGGTAAGCGGGCCAAAGTAGCCGGTGGGAGTGACGTGGAGGAAGCCGTGGTCAAATAGGATTTGCTGGAGCGAGGTGACGTCGGTGCCAGAGTCGCCTTGTATGAGCGCGTGGGTGAAGGTGGCCGCGCTGACGCTGGAGCCGCTCGCAACAAATGTGCCTGCCGTGGCAGCAAGAAAAAGACAGAATGCAAAAACGGTTTTCGTGGTGATGCGAGCAACAGCGGCCCGACGCGATTGCATATATATGAGTGTGCTTTTATTCTACCACCATTCTCTTTTGCTACACGTGTTGGGGATAAGAAGAGCCCCGCAAGACAGCGGGGCGGGGAAGTTCACGGCAGGCTCTCTACGTCGAAGGCCCGTTCTTCTGTTTGGGCCACGTCTTCGATAGACACGCGCGACTTCAACTCTGCGAGGTCAAAAAAAGGCATGGCTACCTCCTATTGCGGCGTGCAAATTTTTCCTAAGTGGAAGAGAATGATCGCGGTGGTGAAGCCAAGACCATACATCGGTATAGCAAAGAGGATTTTTTCAAACACGGATTGTCACCTTTGTGGGGGGAGAACGTCCGCGCCTAATTGTACCACTTGCTATGATGGGCGAAGCTTAGTCGTCCTTATCAAGCGCTTTCATGATGCGCTCCACGTACTTCTCAATTCTGATCTTGGTGCGCTCATGCTTTGCCGCTGCGTGCAAAGCCATGAGGTCAGGTAGTAAATCTTGTAATACCTGCTCCATGAGCAGACGGTTGCTCATGGCAAGTTATTCAAGTGGAAGGCCGTAAACTCCGGCACGGGGCATGTTACGGGCCTCGTAGAATTTTCCTTTGTGTTGGAAGAAGGCGGCGTAGGAAGCGCGAACAACGTTCCTGACTTTACACGTTCGGTGATCGAACGGTTCTCCGACCAGAAAGCCCTTGCCGAGCATCAAGGCCGGCGGAAGGATGCCGAGCATTTCATCGTTGCGTTCTTCGAAACATTCTTGCATGCGAACCTCCTGTGATCGTCCGCACTTAATTGTACTGCGCAAAACAAAACCCCCATCCTGAGATGGGGGAGTTGAGAGTTGTACGCGCGTCGAGCCGGTGGCTGGCGTACAAATTCAAAAGAGCTGTTATCGACCGCGTGCCTGACGGCGTTCGCCGTCCTGGCGTGTGCTTGGTTTGGTGCGGCGATCGTCTGGTCGGTCGTCTTCGGTCGCCTTCGGGGTTCGAAGCACAATTTTACATTCCCCATCGGCTCCCGAGATCGGCAGTGCCTGGAGCACTAGGTTCCAGCCTTTACCGTCGGTGTGCTCGAACGCGGTCCCGATCTGAGTCCACCAATCGTCTTTGCCTTCGCGGCGCGTGACGACGTAGGCGGCAAGCATCTTCGCAGGTTCGGTACTCATTGCACGTGCTCCAGGTGTGAGGAAATAAGCTGCAGGGCGGCGCTCATCGTCGGCACAACATCATTGACGATGTCCTCGTTGATGAACTCGTAGCTCTCGTCGAGGTACGTAGCCGTGAGTGCGACCGCGAACCGCGTATCGGCAAGCGGACAGATTTCGATCGAGTGACGAACGAAATCCAGTGTTGCGGGAGGCGCCGTGGCGCCGCTCGTGTTCATGTCAAGCTGCATGGATAGGACTCCGTCGTGCGCTGCCGCGGTCCGAGGGATTTCAGACGGCGGGGAACAGGACGGAGCGATTTGCTGATCTCTTTAAATCGTACCCCGGCTCCGGAATCCCGCAAGCGCTTGCGGGGGACATTGACTCGAAATGAGGATGTAGTCTAGTGTAAGCCATTGATTATATTGATGAAATTGTATCTTAGTGAGCAGGGGGTCTGTCTAACTCTTTGGAGTGCCGCGTAATTTGAAAGAGCAACCGCGAAAAACATACGGAGCATGCGATGCGACTCATGATCACCCTCTTCTGTTTGACGCTCTTGGTAAGCACGGTGCCCGCCCATGCTGATCTGCAACTCCGGCCAAGAATGGACGCGATCTGTTGGCCCGCCGGTCCAGCCCGTTACGCGCTCTTGCGCTGGAAACCGCGCGATACCTGCACTACCGATTGCTTCGTTTCGCGGCTGACCTGTACGAATGGAAATCAGTTCGAGCTCGCTTCGAAGAACCATCCGGCGACGACGGAATTCCAGGGGAGCCTCATTAACTGGATGCCCTGGTCGCTGCTCATCTACCTGCTCCCGTTCCTGATCCTGGTCGGCATCGCCACCGTCGGCTCGGGTGCGTCGGTGCCGCTCCTCGTCATGAACGTGATCTTCGTCGTCTACGCCACAAGCGCCGCTGTGTTCTTGTATACGAGCATAACCGGTAATCCGCGCGACGAATGGTCATGGATCAAGCGACTCTTGTTCCTCAATCCATACGCATTCGGGATTTTCTTGGTCCTGTTCCTGGCGCTGAATTTGCCGACGATCTGGCGACTTTTCGATGGACTATTCTATCGGCATCCACCCGGATCCGTTGTCGCCCCTGTCCTGTGGCCGGCTCATCCGCACCAAGCAGCGTCGATGCACGCCGCGCTGATGCCGAACCTTTATGAGTTCGTCGATCCCCGGGAGAGCGGTTCCTTCTACCATCGCGAAGCCGATCGGCTCCGCGCTTACAAGGAAAAGCTCGATGCCGAGACGGCGCTGGCACAGGCCTACCTCCGCCGCGAGCGCACCCGCAACCACGTCAACGATCTCTGAAAGGAGTAGTCCGATCATGGGTACGAAGCCAACCATCGATCTCGTCGCTAACGAGTTGTCCGGCGCAAGGCCAGTGCAACTTACGCCAAGAGCGAATGCTTTGGCGGTGCCAATGCCGCAACAGATGGCCAGTGTGCCGGCGCCCGCAACTTTCAACACGCCAATAACCACGTGGGGCGCAAAGCGGGCCGCGAAATATCAGCGTGCGCTGACTGATCTGACAAACGCACAAAGCGGCTACCTGCGCGCGCGGGCTGAAATGGCAAAATCGTTTGTCGCTGCCGCACGCGCCGCCAACGAAGTGGCCGAGCTGCCGGAGATCTGCCAGAGCGACACGGAGATCCGCCGACTGAACCGCGAACGAGACTTCCTGTCTGCCCGCACCGAGGTGGAGCAGGCGCGGTACGGGCTCTACGCCACCCAGGACGAGGTGAACAAGTTACGCAAGCCGCGATTAAAGAAAATGCAGGGCAACAATGCCGCCGCTATCGACGCCTTGCTGCGGGCAAAGGTCGACATGGAGGCGTTGGGCGAAGATACCAGAGGACTGGATGAGACCCTCGCCATCCTGAAGCAGGGTTAGCGGTGGCCGGCGAACGGCCATCGCTGCCGGACGTGCGGCACGCGCTTAACCTGCGGTTTCCGCACCTCGTTCCGGCCGTCCAAAAATCATATCCCGCCGGGACGTTGGCGCTCGGCCGGTCAGGCGATCAAACAGTGGCGTTGGGACGAAAGCCACTTTTTGAGCACAGCCATGTCATTGGCACGACTGGCGGCGGCAAAACCAATTTCCTTGAGCACATAATCCGGCAGAGCATAAAGAACGGCGATGGCGTGTGTGTGATAGATCCGCACGGCGCCCATCGCGGCAGCCTCTATAACTCACTGATAGGCTGGCTCTTCAGCGAAGGGTATCACAAGAAGCGCCGCATTCACCTCATTGACCCCAACGCCCAAAGCCACGTCACCGGCTTTAATCCGTTGGCGCTGCCGGGTCCGCACACGAGCGTTTCAGTCATTGCAGACACAACGCTCCAGGCGTTCGAAAAGGTCTGGGGAGATGAGGAAACGCATTCAAAACCGACCATCCGGCGCATCCTCAAAGCGACCTTTGCCGTGCTTGCCGAGCTGCGGTTGACGCTTGCGGAAGCCGAACTCCTTTTCGATCATCGCGATACGCACGGAGTGCGGCGGCTTGCATTGAGCAAATTGACCGACCGCTACGCCCGCGCGGTACTGCACGATCTTGATCAATTGGCCGAAGCCGATCGGGTCGGCTCCCGTTTCCGCGACGAAATCGTAGGTCCTATCAACCGTCTGGCCGAGTTTACCAGCGCGCCGGCTATCAGGCGTATCATCGGACAACGGGAACAAGTCATAGATCTGAGAGTGTGCCTGGATCGCGGCGATATCATTCTCGCTAATCTCTCGGGCGGCGATGCCGTGAGTGACGCCGACACTGAACTGCTCGGCCGGCTGCTGACACGGTTCGTGTTCTTCCATGTCAAACGTCGGCGCACGAATAAGCCATTCTGGTTTTTCATCGATGAGTGTCAGCGCTTTCTTTCGGGGGATATCCCTAACTTGCTCGCTGAAGCGCGCAAATTCTCCTGTGGCGTGACGCTCAGCCATCAATGGCAATCGCAACTGGGAGATTCAGAGGACCAGACGCTCGCGGCGGTCCACAACGCCACCAACCTCAAAGTCAGTTTTCGGATCAAGCATCCGAAAGAAGCGCAGGAAATCGCCGAAGCCATCATGCCGCTCGATCTCGAACGGCCGGTCGATATCCTGATCAAGCCGACGATCGTTGGTCACGAGCGTGCATTTTTCAGCAACTGGAGTGTTGCAGAAACCGAAACTCGGAGTCAGTCGCTATCGCAATCGAGTTCCGATACCCGCACGGAAGGCGATTCGGAAAACACATCCATCACTGATTCTGTAACCGATGGCTGGAACAATGCTCAAACGATGGGCGGATCAACCACGCTGAGCTATACGGATTTCGGCCCGCTTGCGCAGCCCGTAGGGGCTGCGGTCGGTATCAGCGACGGCACCTCATCCGGCACGTCGGGCGCACAGGGCAGCGCGTCGTCTCGTGGCAAGGCTTCCAGCCGATCCGCAAGCACATCCAACGGCACGACTGAAAGTGAGAGCTATTCCGACGGCCGCTCTGAAAGCTATGGTGCTTCGGAGGGTTTGGAGCCCATTTACGAGAACCTACCGAGCGCCGTCCACAGTTACCAGAACGCTCTGTATTTCGCATCGCAAACGCTCCGCTCGCTTACGGCCGGCGAAGCCTTCGCTTCCTTTGTCGACGATACTGGTATGCACCACGCGCGCATTCGCGTGCCGTTGGTACGGCCCCTGCCGATCTCCGATAAAACCTTGGGCGCAATTCGAACGCTACTCTTCTCGCGGAGCCTGTCAGCGCTTGAGACAGCCGCCGCTATTGCGGTGCTGGAGGAGCGTGAACAGAAGCTGTTCTCTGATGCAGAACGCTTGCGACAACCCGAGCAAGAGCTGGAACCGCGCGCGTTTCGCGTATCCGGCGAGCGCTGGACAAATAACCCACACCGGAAAGGAGGGAAGCGGCCCGAACGAGAGTTAACTGACACCCCACGCAACGAGGATCAACCACATGGTCGATGAAGCACTGCTTGAAAAAGTGAAATCCCTTATTTCGGAGCGCGAACGTATCGATCGTGAGCTGTCCGAAATCTTAGGCGGCGCTACTCCGACGCGCCGCGGCCGGCCGCGCAAAGAGGCCGCCGCATCAGCAAACGGCACTGCCATCCCCGACAATACAATCTGAACGCCTGGGGCGCCTTCGGGCGCCCGGCGGCGCGGTACAATAAAGATATGGAAACCACGGTAACCAGGGCGCGGCGGTTCCAGCGGACAGAGTATGCCGGCGATCGGCGCATTACCGAGCGGGACATTAGAATTCTCAACAACGTCCGCCGGCACCGCTTCCTCAATACCGAACATCTAGTCGCGCTCGATGGCGGCAACGCTGCTAACATCAAGGCACGGCTCCGCGTCTTGTATGACCAGGGCCTGCTTGACCGGCCGGAAGCACAGCGCCACTACAGCCGCCATTCGAAGCCGGGATCGATGGTCTATGCGCTCGGTCGCACGGGCGCCCGCTTTCTGCGCCAACACGGCGAGGAAATAGATCCGACGCTCGATTTGACCGAAAAGAACCGCCGGGCGGGTTCGGTGTTTGTGTCCCACACCCTTGGTGTCGCGACTTTTCTCGTCTCGCTTGAAGTCGCTTGCCGCCAATCAGCAGATCGTCTGCAACTAATATCGCAGCATCAGCTCCTGGCCGTCGCGCCAGAGAAAACCCGCCGCTCCCGCGAGCCGCTGCGCTGGCAGGCAAGTCTTGCGAATGAACAATCAAGACCGCAGAATTATTCGGTAGTGCCCGACGCCGCGTTCGCCATTCTGTCGCCGTCGGCGCCGCAGGACAAAAATGTGAATATCTTTTTGTTCGAGCACGATACCGGCACCATACCCATCCGCCGAAAAGGGCAGAGTCATCGCTCCATCCGGCACAAGTTAGCCGTATACCTTGCCGGCTGGCAGGCAAAGCGCCACGTCCAGCAATTCGGATCTCCGGCGCTGCAGATTGCGATGATAACAAGTGCACCTGCCCGGGTAGAAAATATGCTCGATGAAATTCTGGATCTAACCGGCGGCGTCGGCAGCCGCATATTTCTTCTCTCCGACCAGCAGACGCTTGCCGCGGCCGGCAACGATCCGCTGAAAGCGCAATGGATCAACGGCAAAGGTGAGATCACCACGCTTAGTGGGGAATAGGCTCGGGTTGTTTCTTTGTTCGGCTGAGGGCCGTGTTTCTCCGTCCCGGCCTAATTACCAGCAACGCAGCGCGCACAGCGAAGGTCAAGGTTTGCCATAGGCAACCGCCGGAGGCGGCGCGCAGCGGCCTTGACGGTAGCGCGCACGGTCGCAATTCGCAGGTTTGCCTGGGACGACGGCTGGGGCGTGGACTCAAGTGCGCAGCCAATTCGCCCAAGCCGATGCCTTCATCCCGTAAAACCGGAGGACAGGTACTTCCGAGATTTGCCCGTAACCGGACATATCCTGGATATACCAAAATCGACGCGAATGACCCAACTCGGACATAGGAGGGCGCCAAAGATATCTCGTGGGCCGCCCCTAGCGTCCTTCCGGAGTTTGGACTGAAGGGCTACGCTCCTGCGGTCCATTTTGGGAGCGGCACATGAAACGGCGTGAATTCATCGCTCTGATCGGGGGCGCGGCAGCAGCTTGGCCGGTTGCGGCGGCCTTGGCCTATCCGTCGCAGCCTGTTCGAGTTGTGGCGGGATTTCCTCCAGGCGGTCCGGTCGATATCGCCGCCCGTATCATTGCTGCGTGGCTCTCTGAACGATTGGGTCAGCCGTTCGCTGTCGATAATCAACCGGGCGAGAGCGGGAATAATGCAACTAGATCGGTCGCCAGATCGACGCCGGATGGATACACCTTGCTCATGATTGCCCCGGTGCACCCGATAAATGCCACCCTCTTTAAAGGCCTCGACTTCGATGTTGGCCGCGATATTGTTCCAGTTGCTGGTCTCTGGAGTGTTCCGCTCGTCATCGAGGTAAATTCCTCGGTACCAGTTAAGAACCTTCCGGATTTTATTTCTTACGCAAAAGGCAATCCTGGAAAGCTGCGGGTCGGATTTGCAGGCTACGGCACCCCGCAACACCTAGCAATTGAGCTGTTCAAAATGATGGCGGGTGTTGATTTGACGCTGGTGCCATATTCGGGCTCAGCACCTGCCCTAACTGATTTGATGGCTGGCGGTGTCGATGCGATGTTCGATCCGATGCCGTCCTCCATTTCACATATCAAGGGTGGGAAACTCGTACCTCTAGCCGTCACCGGTGCGACAAAATCTGAAGCTTTGCCCGATGTCCCAGTAGCAGCGGCTGTCGTACCTGGCTACGAGGCTGGTGCGTGGTTCGGTGTGGGCGCACCGAAGGGAACATCTACTAGCATAGTCGAAACGTTGAATGAGGCGGTCGAGGCATCGTTTGATGATGCAAAAATCAGGGCGCACCTGTCGGAGCTTGGCGCAACAGTGATGCCGGGCTCACCAGCTAAATTCGGATTATTCCTCGCGGAAGAAACCCAAAAATATGCTCGGGTAATTCGTTCAGCGAATATTAAGACCAAGTGACGCGCTGCCGAACGCGGTATGAAGCCTCGCTTCCGGCTAGCGCCGACGTGAGTCCGTTAACCGCATCAAAGCGGACGTCCGCCTTAATCTAAGGCTATGGGGTCACGCCGTAACCTTCATCGTCGCCACCGGCTGCGGGCCGTATGGCGGATGTGGAGGATCTGTATCTCGGCCGCGGCTATTCGGTAAAAGATCAGATAGTTTACATGAGGAGCGATCAAGACGTGAATGCTCGGCTCGTCGGTTCTTCGGCCTTCTTTAGGATTGTCGCCAAGCGCCCAGGAAAGTTCTAGTAGGCGAGTAACCAGACGTGATGCTGCCGCGGGATTTTCTGCAGCAATAAATGATTGGAGTTGATCGAGGTCAGCTAGTGCCTTACGGGTGAACCGTACATTCATACGCCACGGTGGAGACGAAAAAATTCCTCCATTTCGTCCTCGGGCGCGAAATGACCCGCATCGGCGGCGTCTATCCCTTCGCGTACAGCCGCTCTTTCAGTTTCTGATAAGCGATAAATCCCAGTGCGGCGGGAACTCAATTTCGCGCGCGACTTCGACTAGTTCCTGCTGATCCGCTTCTGGCCAAGAAGCAATTTCCTTTAAAAGATTTTTGTCGGTGTGTGACATAGCTGGATTATATCATGATGGCCGTTTTCTGCTAAGGGTCGCGAATTATATCTTGTGCGACGTATATTGTATGGCTCTGTTAAGCTATATTTTGGCGTTTCGGCAATTCTCATCTTTGGAGCTCTTCTTCCTTGGCGCGTGATCGACAAATTCAGAACTGCCGACGGATGCCCGTTTTGGTGCGCATGCCGGACTCAACTCGGTCGTCACGGCACTTCCGAAAAGTGCCAATTTGAGAACTGGTTGCCGAATGGCGATTGCTGTTCGTCAGCTTCCCGGTAGGATAGCGGAAAGTGGGCATTGGCGGATCGCCGATACTGACCTCGATGCGATTAGAGATTGCAAGGTTCAGTGCCTAAGCGAGACCTGCCAAGGATTAGTCAAGTTCACGAACCGATTTCTGGACTGCACTTTGAAGGAGCAAAACGAATGGCGCTGACTCGGCGGAGAATGATCGCCGCAACCATTGCAACAGGCTTTCCATTTTCGCCAGTTGTAACTCTGGCGCAAGGCTGGGAAGAAGCCGCCGCGGTCTTTGTCGGAACCGCTTTATTGCAGGGTGCAATTGCGCACGTAGGCGGAATGTTAATGACAAGTGCCCTTGGTGAGGCAACAATTACAGACGTTCGAACTTGGATTGCTGAGGCTGTTGTCGAATTAGAAGCCTTCTTTTCGGCGAAAATCGATCAAAACACAATTGAAATGCTTGTTTCGAATGTGAGCGGCATTCAGACGAATTTACATACATATGCTTCGCTAGAACTTAAATCTCGACCTGCCAATCGATATCTTATTGATACGGCAGATGTGTTGACGGCGTCGTCGATCGATCGTCTGTATAACTATCCACAAGCTCAAGAGATATGGTATACGGCTATCGCCTACCGATATTTCGAGGTTTGGGCTCACTACTTGCTAGACAAAGACAATGGGCACATCAAGGCCGAGAAGAGTTTTGTCGATAAATTTCTTACCCAAGCATTGAATAGTTATAATGATACATTGAAAAGGCTTAATCCAGATAACCGTATCGAAATCAGTTGTGCCATCCAGGTCGTGCCCCCGCATATAGGTGTGTTTCCTCCGGATGGAGGCGGCAGTTACTCTTACTGCAACGTGTTACTCGACGGAAACGTATTGGATACCTTCGACGACGACAACGATGCTCGGCCGCAAGCCAACGCTTTCGCGACTACAGTGCGAGCATCTATTCAGCCCCTGTATGACAATTATAGGAATAAGGGCAGTCAACTACTCCAGTCGACGGCGGCATGCTACCAGCTGATGTGCAAGAATGCCGGTGTGGGAAACTATAATCCCCCGGTAAATATCTCCATTGAGATCACTAAAGAACTCTTTCACGGATTGAACCCCGGAACGATCGTTGTGCGTCCGGGAGCCGTTGTTCGCCCAAATCAACAACACATGGATTTTTTGTTTAAGAAGTAAGAACGTTGAAAGCTGCTTGGCGTGCGGCGAGGCAGTGTTAAACAACTCGTCGTCTTGAGTTTCGTCATGGCGTAGAGGACAGACAACTTAAAACGCGTTCTCGCAAAGTGGGTCATGCTTATCAATGGCGTTGCTATCTCCGTTCCCTTCCCTGACGCGATGAAACTCCGACCACATCTTAGGCCGATACGGTCATTCGCGACGGGTTGATCGGATAACGGTCACTTCAGGTCGTTACCGAACAACAGACATCATCCGACAGCGCGTTCGGTTACCCGGTTATGCGGCCACGCTATGGCCAGGTGAACAGTTCCCGCTAAGTGCCCGTCATCTCGCGGCAAGTCGGACTGCAGGATGTGCAGGCCGGAACGCCGGCGCGGATGGCGGCAGTGCTTCAACGAAAAGATCGCTCAATCTGATCTCGCGGCCGCCCGAATTTCCGACGGCTCGTGGCGATCACGCGCTTGAGCGCCTGTCGGGATGGATGAGCCGGCGGCGCCAGTTCTATCGGATATTGGTTATTGTCTACCCGGCGAAGCCAGGCTCGATACGGCCATTGGTCAACGAGTTCATTCGGCGGGAGCGGATGAAATTCAGGAGACAAGATTTCGGCATCAGCCGCCGAAACTCGAAAAATCATAAGCGTGCCGACATTACCGAGGATCGCGTCGCGCACTTCCCTGTTGAGCGCCGACGTATATTGCGTACCGAGCACGAAGTGCGTTCGGTATTTGCGCGCCTCGGACAGCAAGCCGGCGAAAGCGTCGGTCGTAAAGCTCGCCGCTTCATCCACGTGCACATACACTGGCACTCGTTCTGCGGCCGGCAATTCCGCCCGCGCCATAGTGAGAAGTTGCAGGTGGGAAATAAGGAGAGAGCCGAGGAGGTTTGAAGCGGTCTCCCCGATGTGCCCTTTGCTTAAGTTGGCAACGACTATTTGCCGATGGTCCATGGCATATTGCAGGTCGAATTTTGGGGTATGCTGCCCCAAAATATTACGCACGATTGGAGAGGCGGCGAATTGACCGACCTTGTTTAGAACCGGTGACGCCGCCTCGCTGCTAAAATTTCGGTCGTAACTCGGAAATTCCTCGCGCCAGAACCGCCCCACTATCGGGTCCGTCACCCTGTCTACCACACGATCGCGAAAGCGCTCGTCGGTGAACATGCGGGAAATATCGAGGAGTGTCGTGTGGGGACTTTCGAGAAGTGCTGCGGTCGCATTGAAGAGGAAATGGGTCAATCGCGGCCCGAAGGAATCCCCCCACAGGTGGGCAAAAGTGGACACAATGCCGGATGCCGCGAGCGCCCGGCGCGCGGGCGGGATGCCGGCCAAAGGGTTAAAGCCGACCGGGTAGTCGGCGTCGGCGACATTGAAATAGCAGACATCCTGCACGCGATTGCGCGGCATGGCGTCGATAATTGCGTCTGCCGTATCCCCATGGGGGTCTATAAAGATCACCCCATGCCCCGCCAAAATGTCGGCCATAGCGAGATTAAAAAGGACGGTTGATTTTCCGCTTCCACTCTTGCCAAAGAGCACCAGGTGCTTTTGGCGCTCGTCATCCGTAAAGAATATATCGCCGTGAGGCGTTGTCCCTATGGGTGGAATCCGTTGCATAAGCCCGAGACAGCTCCCGGCGCAAAACATTGAATTTCAATGTTGGCCGAACGATTTTGTGGGAGATAAATCGTCTGATCCGTCGGGCTGCGTGTGGTGGCGCGTATGCCGACTTGGTGCTCGGAAGCTGGCCCAGGAGTACGCGATAGCGGTCCTCCGTAGCTCTAATTATACCTGGATTTGACGTGGCGACCCCGACAAATAAGAAATGTTAGCACTCGCCCCTGCGAGTACCGAGGAGCGAAACGACCCCCGTTGCCACGGGTGCTCTAAACCCCCCGCTTTTTCGTCGGCGACGGACGCGCTTCTTAGCGCGCCGTCGGAAGCGCCCCTGGCGCCCGACCCCGTGCCTTCAGCCGGCGTCCGACGCTTCAAAGCGGCGGTTAACAACGGCGGCCTTCAGCTTCACCTCCTTAGCAAATCAAACCCCAGTTTAGATTTGCAGGTGAAGTGAAGGCACGGGGTCGGGCGCCAGCCCGACGAAAAAGCGGGGGAAATTGCGAGGATACGCAAGGCTTTGTTGGTTTGAGAGTCGCCAACTTGGGGCAGATACCAGTATGTGCCCGTGTATCTGCCCTTGCACCGTCTTGTTCTTTTCAAAAGCGAGCTGAACACACGTGTGTTTTATTGAAGCTATTATTGAATATAATTGAGAATTGCGGCGAGCCTCAAGAAATGGCTCTGTGTAATGGCTTTCTGGGATTCGAGGGGTCAAATATTTCGGTGAGAGCACCATATTATTTCGGTGAGAGCACCAATGGATTTCGGTGAGAGCACCATATTATTTCGGTGAGAGCACCAATGGATTTTCGGTCAAATTCCCAAGGGGGATTGGGGTCAAAGCACCATCGTCCATGGGATGAGAAAACCGCCCTTGTACAGGCGCCTGGATCCACCTGCTCTGCGCCTTGGATGACCACTAGTTGAGGTTCTTGCTGGCGAGCCATTGCTCCATCGTGGGGATGCTGAAGCGCTGATCGATGATTTTGTCGCGCTCCATGCGGACGATAAGGCCACGGGGCGTTTGGCCCAGGATCCCGCCCTTGGCTTTGGCTTGGGCAATGGCCGTTGTGTCGATATATTCCTGAACATCGGCTGGCGCGGCTGCAAATAGCTGGTCCGCCTTTTTCCGTCGGTACTCGGCGTAGCCGGCCGCGTCGCGCTCGTTTTGCTCTTTTTGGAGCCGTGTCGAGGCGGCGTCTTTTGCCTTGGTAAGAGTGTCCCTATTTTTCAGAAAATCGCCGTAATAAGTCTTGAGGCCGGCGAGTGAATTGACTGCATAATTGGACGCCCTGGCCCGCTTAACACCGTACTCGACGAACGCCTGGGCACCCTCATACGTAAGCTCTTTAATCAGCGTGACGGCATATTGCTGCTCGGCGGTCGTGACGTGGGATGCGGTAATTTTTTCTCCGGTGCGCTGCTCATGGAAGCGGCGTACGAGCTCCATAGGATGCCCTATGTTTTCCTGCTCTTCGTAGAAGCGAAATTGTAATTCATTCTGGAAGCGGTTTTTGTAGAAACGATTGTAGTCATTGTGAAAGCCGGAACCCGGTAAAAAAGTGATGTTGAAACCGTCCCCGGCGGCATTCTTGTCGACTGAAAATGAACGTAGGAATTTGCTGGCAACGAGTGCATTGAGATGAACCCCGAGTTGCTCCTGCATGATTTTTGATTTGTGAGAAAGAACTGTAAGGCCGCCGAGCCAAACCTTACAAATCTCCGAATAGGATTTTCGTATCTGCACGGAATTGCGCGTCCCACTTTCTTGAAGATTGCTGAAATGGTGGAATAAACGAATATATAAAGTTGCTTAAATCGTCGGCACGCCGCGGATGCGATTGTAGTTGAGGCAGGAAAAAAACCGGTCATCAAGGCTGCGCTGTATAAGCTTTGGAATGCTAATTGAGCATGAGCGAATGTTGCCGCGTTTATGCTCGGTCGTGAATTCGGTTGGGATACTAAATGAGGTCGCGATAGTCGTTTCTTTTTGTTGATCAAAAAACGCCATGTTGACGCGCGTTGCGGCGAGGCGATGTAGCGAGTGGAGAAATTGTTTGCCGGTTCTGCCGCTCCAAACACGATCGGTCAGTTGGACAATTTCGAGTTGCGAGAAATATACCGTGTCAGGGACGGGGCGCCCGTAGTCTGAAAGTTTTTTTAAGACCGCGAGGAAAACTTTGAAGTCGGCCGGACCAGGCTGGCCAAGGCTTGGGTGCGGCGTAATTGTGACCGGCTTTTTTATTAGCGCGTCGATGTCGGTAATTGGCTCAACGTGCGACGCTGCCGCACGCGGATCATGGCAAAAAAGGTAACCCATGACCCTGAGCAAGTTGTTCTCTAAAAATAGGCGTTCAATTTTTTCAGGGGCCGTCGCGGTTGCTGTTGCAAGGGGGATTTGTTGGGTGTCACTCATGACCCTTAAAGTATATCCCCTCTGCAAGATGCCATGACTCGCAGCTGTGGAGAGCTGATCGTGTGTAACTAGGAAGTGGCTGATTTATCTTCGTCTTGCTTTTCTGGCGAGCGAAGCAGCGGCGAGAGCAAGCGTTGCAAACCTTGAGTGAGCACGTTTGTCTCCTTCACGCGTTCGAGCAGCACCACACTTTGGTCACGCAAGAACGCATTTTCCTTTTCAAGTTGCTGGATATATAAATGTTGGAAGTCGCGCCCGGACGCGTCAGGGCGCGCCTGGGCGCTGGGGGGCGCAACGTTTTCTTCCGTCGAAATATGGCTCTGTTCTTGAGGTCGCTCGGACGCGCCGGGGCGCGCCGGAGCACGTCCGGCCGCGGCCTGGGCGTCGCCAATTTGTGCTACATGGCGCTCTATCGACGCCATCGTAATGTAATATTTCTCTCCGGCCTCTGTTTCAATTTTTTTACAATCGAGATCGCCGCGGGCACAATATTTTTGCACACGACGGATCGTGCGAGGAACGCCAGCCTGCTCGTAAAGCGCGGCGGCCTCTTCGACCGTAACTGAATAAAGGGGAGCGTCGTGGGGCGCGTCCGGGCGCGCCTCTGTTGTCGTGTTCATAGGTTGATGATACCGCGGCGCCCCTCCCACCTGGCGCCGGTTATCCCCAACGCTTGAAATAGGGTGGAATATTACGGGTAGGCTTACAGGTGTTGTCAGCCCCGTGCGTGTTGCTCAAACAGATTTGTTGACTAGGTTTCGAGGCTTTATCAACCGGAAATGCCCGCGTTGCTTGCCAGTTCCTTCTGCAGCCTCGCCACGCTTTACGAATTTGCGGCAGACTTCGAGCACGTCCCAAGGAACCGCGTCGAGATCAGATGCAACATCAGTGAAATGGCGCCATGTTGATGGAGACAAGCGGCCTCTAATTGACGGCTCCAAGGCTGAAAGATTGATTTCAGGCAAATCTCCTTCGTCTCGGTCGACTGATTTGCCGAACAAATAAATTTTTCCCCGCCAGATGATATAGTGGCTCTGGCAGCCACTTTCTCGCCATACAGAAGGAAAGACACTTAGTTGTCCTTGCGGAGTGTCGTATAGGCTCCACGCCGGGCCCGTCCGTGAGTTAAGATTGATTGGAAAGTGCTCTCCGCAACCACAAGGGCAGGACAGAATAAGCCAACGCGGACCACCTCGGTCGATGAGGACCGCATCACCCGGCTTCGACACGAACTTTGTGACGTCACTACGCGAAGAAACCGTGGCGCGTAAGTGCAGGTGGCTGACGCTCATTTGATCGCCCTTGCGCTACGGGCCAAAATTATTCTGCAGCAGTTTTTCGGCAAACACGAAAGCTGCCGCACGGCGGTCATCCTCGGCGCCTCGCTTCTCCGGATCTTTCTGGGCTTTGGTCAAAAGTGCCAATGCTAATACGCCCGCGTATTGCTGCCGTGTGCCGAGTCTCAAGGCATGATGACGCAATTGACGCACCGCGTCGTGGAACCATTGATAAGGATCACGCGGATCTCCGTGCCGCGGCGTCATATTGATCTTGGGCGTGTCGTACAGCGAACGAATTGATGTCATCCATGAAGACTCCAACCGGGCGTCTTCGAAGCCTTCAACCAATAGACTCGCTTCCATCGTTGCGACATCGAGCAAGATAGGGCCATCCTTGTGTGCAAAAAAATCTAGGACAAGCGCTTCGTGGCCACGCACCATTACATTGTTTACGTGTAGGTCATTGTGGATCCGCGCAAACATCGTCGGCTTTTGATTGCACCTCATGAAGAGTCGCTTCAGATGGGCAAGGCTACACGCTGATCCCAGGGAGCGTGCGGTCTGCAGCCGATGGGGTGGAATGTTTGACGGTAACCTTGTTCTCAAGCAATTGGCGACAGAAACTGATCGCTCCTCTACCGATCTATACCAAGCGGTTAAGGTTTTGTCGAAAAGACAAGCAATCGCGGGTCCGGCCCTGCCGCCGCGGGCAGTGACTGCCAAGGGCTCCGAAGCATCGATTAGATCACCCACGAGAAGACCGTGGACGCTTCCCAAGCAGCAACGCGAGTAACTCAGGCGTGGTCCGAGGTGAAATGGCAAGAACTGTTCGACATTGACTTGGTAATTTCTGAACTCTTGCATGATTTTTCGACGCTCTCCCGCCTTCACGAAGAGTGGCGTCAAATGGTCTGCTCCCTTCATAGGGTGAGCACGATACACGCAAAGGCCAGAATTGCCTTGGGTTAGCGGAACGAGGTGTACCTCGCTGCAGTCTTCAAATGCTCTCTTCAAAAGACGGGGGTTTGGCTTGAGGGAAATGCGCCTTTCATAAACGACTTTGAGGTTTTCGTTTGGTGCCGGACCGGGCCGATAGCGCAACAGTAGCTGCGCCATGTTCGACCACTGCGCGCCGGGTGGGTAAACCGACACGTTTGGGAATGGGGGTTCCCGGTCGGGCCCTCCTAACGTCGCTTGCCACTTGAATCGATCGAGGACTTCGATAGGTAAATTTGTCGCCGCGACCTTAAGCGCTTCCAGCGTTTTGTACACAAGCGGAAGACCTCGAATGTCGTCGGTGACGACGAATACTCGACAGTCATAGTCAAGCAGACGCCGAACATATGAAGACATTGCATTGAAAAAAGTAGAAGGGCGGTCGTGCCGGTGTATGAAGAGTACTGCTCCCATTCCGGCCAGCGTCGCGGAGCTGTGCAGTTGTTGCTCCGTCAGGGCGCGCTCGATCGGTCTAAATCCGCACTCTTCGAAAGCCAATTTCGCTTGCTTAGTCGGATCGGCGCCAATCCATCCTACGTCTTTCCGGCCGGCCTCCTTCGCTTCGAGGATTGTCATTCAATCCATCCGGGCATAAATCGGCCAACCGTCTCCTTTTGCCAAGGAACCGGATGGAGAGCAGACGACGCAGTTTGAATCCGGTTCACCTTTTGCCGCCCGAAGACGACTGCGCAGCGCGTCATAAATTAGATGCCGGGCGGAAGAAGGCACGCCAGCAAACGCTGCAAGAAACATCGTCACTGCTAAAGAGACGACCGTTCCGTTTAACGACATGACGGCGGGCGCT
Organism: uncultured Alphaproteobacteria bacterium; assembly: GCA_963824305.1. Taxonomy (GTDB): domain Bacteria; phylum Pseudomonadota; class Alphaproteobacteria; order Rhizobiales; family Xanthobacteraceae; genus Bradyrhizobium. Next base: position 1,661,483 of record CAWGOW010000004.1, on the reverse strand, counting down.
GGTTCTTGCGCACCCAGCAGGTAAGGATCCTGGTGCCGCTCGGATTCCGACATCATGTCAGCTCGAACTTGGTTGCCGTTTAGAAGGCCACCACATGTCAGACAAGAGAGGCCGGGCGAGAGGAATTGAACACGTCCGGTCACGTGGGTTACTGCACCTGCCGAAACTGCGATCACTGTGCCCATATCAAAACTTGGAATAAGATATTGGTAAGAGATCTGTTGCACGACTGCGCGGCTGCCGTGGGAGTCGGTGCAACAAAAGATGACGTCGGCGTCGCGAAGCTTCTTAGCTGTTTCCAGCACGACTACGTCTTGACGAAGGCTCGTGACGGACGCATGGGGACTAACGCCTTTGACATAACGTTCTGCGACTGCCACCTTCGGCATACCGATGTCGGACGCCATTGCTCCAGAAAGTCGATTCAAGTTCGAGGTTTCGACGACGTCTGGATCAGTGAAAATAAAATCGCTTACACCTAGGTGCACGAGCTGCTGCGCAATGATCGAGCCAGTGCCACCCAATCCAACTACGGCAATACGCAAGCTTTCTAGCGTCGTTTGAGCTGCCTTTCCAAATGCCCGAATTTGGCGGTCGTGTCGTCCTAAATCGGGCTGCAATGCCTGAGGATCAGCGACGACACGCCGATCATCGCCAAGTGTTATCACGCGGAGATACCGCTCTGTCCCAAGAAATCGGCAGCACGCCCCGCCTTCGCTCACTACAAGCGAAAGGTGACGAACGCTCGGCGTTCGACCGTTGAAGAATATGGCCAGCTTGGCTTCACCGTCGTCATCGATCGGTGAGAAACGCGGCGCGTTAGAGCCGGGGTGGCTGTGAACGAACACTAAGGTATTTCCGGTCCTCGCTGCCACCTTCGCGACACGTGCGACGAATGCAGGCCGTAATTCCACTCCAAGTTTTTCCCGGTAAGAATAATCCTCAGTTTCAGGAAAAATGACGTGGCCTGTCAGAAAACGCGACCGTCCATCACTTCTCTCGGTTCGACTACAGAGAAGGACAGCGCACATTTCCGTTTCCCCGCCCACCAGGTTTGCGGAGAGGTTTGCGTAATCCCGGGTCGTGAGAAGAAGGTCGTCTGTCACTATCTTGCCGGGGAAAGGCGTTGGTTGATAACGCTGACGTAAGTGAGAATCTCGTCTCGATTTGGATTCCAGGACTGTAGGTGCCACGAGAACCACGTTCCCCGGGGACCCAAACCGGGAACTGGGTTGGCGTCGTTGGAGGCTTGCGGGGTAGACCCATCGGCCAGCCGGATTGGACTTGGCTCCAACCAAAAACAATCAGGTTGCGCCGACGGATATCCTGGCGGCAGCAAAAACGTCAGTTTTGCGCTACTCCTATTCCATCCGGGCCCTAGGGCAAAATCAGCGATTTCAATAAGAGTACCACCGTTGGCGATTTGACTTCGCATAGCCGTTGGGTATTGCGCTGACAGGGCCGCGAACTGCCGATCAAGAATGTCCATGGCCGAACGTCGCGGGTGGAACGGCAAAGAAGTGCTTGGTTTTGTGTTCGAGCACCACGGTGTCTAGGTCAGAAATCGGTCGATCTGGCGTCTCGCCTTCTTCCTCGAGGAAAAGCTGATATGTGGCATCGATGCCAGCGATTCTCTTGATGTCGGCGCCGCTGACCGATGACTTCTCAGTCTCGAACTTCTTCCCATCTACGAAGAATTCAAAGTGATTTACATGTTCGCTCATCAAGTCATCCTAACTTTTCGCCGCACACGGCGAAAACATTCGAAGTCTATGGTCGCGGCCGGCGGCTTGATCCTTAACCGAGAATTGTAATGTTCGACCATTACAGCCAAAAGCTCGTTGAGCAATCAGTGATCTTCTATGTTCCTGTTTTGTTCGATAATGTCAAGGCTCCGACGACCCGATCCACATCAATGTTGGCTCAGCTGCGAGAACCCACGTTGTCATTGACCCCTACTACGGCAGGGAGGTATAGAACAAAAAGGGAACAGTGACAGAATGCAAAGTCTGGAAGATGCGGGAAAATATACATGGGGAAGGGGGCGTAATCGCCCCCGGTCGTGACTTCACGGAGCTAGAGTTTCCTTGATCAACGTTTCATAAGCTGATTCAAGTTCACATGGATCGAAAGAACGTCATCAGCTTTTTCGACGGCGACATCCGCCTTCCAGAAGCCGACAACACATCGCAGGCGCTGAAGGTCTATCGCGCCGCAAATGAGCGACTGCGTCAGATTCCCTGGCCTGCACCGTTCGACAAAACGATGCATGAGCTGCGGATTGGTGACGCCCGCGATCTCTCCGGCATCGCAGACAAATCAGTCCACCTGGTTGTCACGTCCCCTCCTTATTGGACGCTCAAGAAGTACGAGGGGTCTAAGGGACAACTCGGGGACGTTGAGGAGTATGAGAATTTTTTGAATGAGCTTGATAGAGCTTGGGCTGAATGCGCGCGAGTGTTGGCCCCGGGCGGCCGAATTTGCTGTGTCGTCGGAGACGTATGCATTCCTCGAAAGCGCCATGGTAGGCACTTGGTTATGCCCCTCCACGCCGACATTCAGGTTCGCGTGAGGAAGCTTGGTTTAGACGCGCTCACACCTATTCTCTGGCACAAGGTGGCCAACGGCGTGACGGAAGCCGAAGGTAATGGGGCTGGGTTTTACGGTAAGCCGTACCAGCCAGGCTCAATCGTGAAGAATGATATCGAATACATCTTGTTCTTCCGAAAGGGCGGCGAATACCGAAAGGTTGCTCCTCTCGGGAAAGCACTGTCCATGCTGACCAAGGAAGAAATGCAATCTTGGCTGCGTTCTATTTGGACCGATATCCGCGGCGCGTCCCTACGCAATGGACATCCAGCGCCGTTTCCAACCTCGATTGCGGAACGGCTGATCAAGCTTTTTTCGTTCGCTGGGGACACAGTGCTTGATCCCTTCGCTGGCACCGGGAGCACGGCAATTGCCGCAATCGCGGCGGGACGGAACTCAATCTCGTTGGACATTGAAAAAAATTACATCGCTATCGCTCGCGAAAATATTGAAAAAGCGATCATGCAGAAGCGGACAGCAGGAGCAATTTCTGCGGAATTGACGACTAATGTGAAGAAGAAATCCGGGGCAACCGTTGCCGTACAGGTTACTCGACGCGTTTCGTAATCTTTTCGACGGAAAAGCTTATCACCACCGAATTTCAGGTCAGGGTGATTTCGTAGCGATTCAATTTTATGAGGACCTCTACAATCTGGGACGCTCTCAGAAATATCTCGCCCGAGTAGATCAAGGTTTGTCAGTCCTGAATGTGCAAAACAAACGGATTGGGGTCAAAGCTCGCAGAGGTGACGGAAGTTTCGGTGAGATCGTCGCCCACACGCCTGCCATCGCTGATCCGGGATATGCCGTGAAGCGCGGCCCGATCGCAACGATCGAAATAGGCATCGAGGTGAAAATTATACACAAGGCGATGATTAAGCAGATCGACCGCGTCATCACAGACATGAAAAATCAGGTCACGGAGTTCAAGGTCCACCACGGCAAGCCTATCACTATCGGCATGGTCGGTATCAATTGTGCGGCGGCCACTGTTTCTTACGAAGGTCCCGGCCGAAGCTATAAGACGACCGGCAAGGGCGGGTATATGCATCCGGTTCAAGAGGCTGATGAGGCCGAACACCGTATGCGGAGTCTAGCTGGGCCCTTCTTCGATGAATTTCTCGTGTTGCGTTACAATGCGACAAACGAGGGCTCATTTCCTTTCAGCTGGGATAATGCAACCAAGTCCAATCAGGAGTACGGCGCTATTCTCACGCGTGTGAGTTCGCGCTTCTAGATCACAATCCCGCTCGCTAGGTTGCGCTTTGAACTAGCGCGGCCGATGATATCGCAAATAGCCTACACGCGGCGGGCCGGAAATCCCGCAAGCGGACGCGAACAAATAGGCACCCGTATCTGAGGCGCTATTTGAGGCGGTAAAAGCAGCATCGCTGCGGGTGATGCCAAAAGTCACTGGAATTGCTGGTGGGCCCGGCAGGACTCGAACCTGCAACCAGACCGTTATGAGCGGCCGGCTCTAACCATTGAGCTACAGGCCCCCGCGCTATCTGCCGAAAGTCACGGCCACGCGGTTGCGGGAAGACCCTTACAATGTGGGCAGCGTTCCGGCAATGGCGGGTGTTTCGCATTCGGTGTCAATTTCGGATTTTCAGAAATTGACTTGACGGCGGGGTAGAAACAGGGACATCCCGATTCGTATCCCGCGCTCCTCAAGAGGGGCGTTTCGCGATCGTCACGACCGTTGGGCGCGGGATGCGATGGACGCTTGGGCAACGCAGACGAAGTTGCCAAAGCGGACGGCGAAGTCGTGTGGGCCTGACATCGTCTTTCAAAACAAACGGCCGGGACGACGGAAGAAAAACTCAATCCACCGAAACGCCGGCGAACTCGACCACCTTGCGCCATTTCTCGGTCTCGTCTGCGATGAGTTTGCCGAACTCGGCAGGCGTCATCGGCTTCGGAATGCCGCCGACCGTCGTGAGCCGCTCGACAAGTTTCGGATCCCTGAGCGCTTCGCCGACCGCGTTGTTGAGGATTTCCACAATCTCCGGCGGCGTGCCCTTGGGCGCGGAGATGCCGTAGAAGCCGACCGATTCAAATCCCGGCACGGTCTCTGCGATCGCGGGTACGTCGGGCAGGCCGATCCAGCGCTGCGGCGAGGTGACGCCGAGCGCGCGCACGCTGCCGGCGCGCGATTGCTCCAGCCCCGACGGCAGGTTGTCGAAGATCAGCTGCACCTTGTTGGACATGATGTCGGGAAAGGCGATCGCCGATCCGCGATAGGGCACGTGCACCATGTTGCAACCGGTCATCGCCTTGAACAGTTCGCCCGACATGTGCACGGACGTGCCGAGGCCGGACGAAGCATAGGAAATCTTGCCTGGATTGGCCTTGCAGTAGTCGATGAATTCCTGGACGGTTTTCACCGGCATCGCGTTGGAGACCACGAGCATGTTGGTCAACTGCATGATGCTGGCGACCGGCACGGTGTCGCGGATGAAATCGTAGCTGAGATGTTTATAGAGCGAGGTCGAGATCGCGTTGTTCGGCGCGACGAAAAGGATCGTATATCCATCCGGTGTCGAGTTGATGGCGGTTGCGGCCGCAATGTTGCCGCCGGAGCCGGCGCGGTTCTCGACCACGAATTGCTGACCGAGACGCTCCGACAGCCATTGCGCCATGATGCGCGCCACCACGTCGACCGGGCCGCCGGCCGAAAAGCCGATCAGCCAGTGCACCGGGCGGTTCGGATAATCGGCTGCTATCGCCGGCCGCGCGCCGCCGGCAAGGCCCAAAAGGGCGGTGATGGCGATCATCGCTGCGCGCACACCATTCATGACGGTTGCTCCGTTCAAACGCTGGAAAAGCTATGCTTTCATACAAAGAGGTCTTTGCCTACACTCGCTTTTGACGCAACCAGAGCTCGTCATCGCCATGTCGGCTTTAGGAGTGGCTGGAGGATAACAAAATGAAAATGACATCCGTCGTTTGCGCCACCCTGCTGCTTCTGGCATCGGACGCTGTGGCGCAACAAGGGGACAAGACCGTGCAGAAACTGACCGTGGTTCTTGCGACGGCAACGCAGGGCGGCGGCTTCCCGCTATACGGCAACGCCTTCGCGGAAGTCATGATGCAGGCCGATCCGACGCTGGCGATCGAGACCCGCAACACCATGGGTTCCAGCGAAAACATTCCTGCGCTGGAGGCCAACAAGTTCGATCTCGGGCTTGTGGCGGGAGAATCTTTTTATCAGGCGTTGCAAGGCATCGGCCGGCCGCCGCTTAAGCTGAAAGTGCTGACCGCGATCTACGGCACCGCCGGCATGTTCGCGGTGCGCGGCGACAGCCCCTATCACACCATCCAGGATCTGGTCGGCAAGCGCGTCGCTTTCGGCGCCAAGGGCTCGGGCATTCCGATCCTCGCGCGCTACATGCTGGATGGCATCGGCCTGAAGCAGGACGAGGATTTCAAATCCTTCTTGCTCGATCACGCCAAAGAGGGACCGGAGATGGTGCTGGACGGGCGGGCCGATGCGATCTGGGGCGCCGGCATCGGCTATCCTGGATTCTTCGAGCTTGCGAAGGGGCCGTCAGGCGCCAAATTCATCGGACCGACCGCGGATGAGGTCGCGCGGATGCGCGCCAAGCACGCTTTTCTCAAGCCGCTCGCGATTCCGGCCGGAAGCTATCCGGGTCAAACTCTGCCGATCAATTCGCTGGGCTCGTGGAGCTTCATCCTGACGCGGATCGATATGCCCGACGATGTCGCCTATCGCCTCGCGCGCACGCTGCACGGCGCGGAAGGCGACTTCTGCAAGAAGCTGAAACAGGCGTGCGAAACCACGGCGGCAAATACGGTTTCGGCGGTGCCGGACGTCGCGCTGATTCATCCCGGCGTGATGAAATATTTCCGCGAGATCGGCGTGGTGAAGTGATTTGCGACCCATGCTTCGAGACGCGCGCAAATTGCGCGCTCCTCAGCATGAGGGCGGTATGCGTGGAGCAACGACTCTCATGGTGAGGAGGTGCGCAGCACCGTCTCGAACCATGAGGCCACAACGGTGCTCGGTGTTCGCCGTCATTTCTTCACCATCGGGCAGGCGGAATCCGGCGGGCCGAATGCATCCTCGCCGGAAATTTTCGCCAGCACATTATAATAGTCCCAGGCGTACTTTGACTCTTCCGGCTTCTTGACCTGCACCAGCATCAGATCGTGAATCATCAGATTGTCGTGGCGCAGACGCCCGCTGCGGGCGAAGAAATCCTCGATCGGCTTTTCGCGCATCCTGGCGGTCACCGCGAGCGGCTCGTCGGTGCCTGTAGCCTCGATCGTCCTGAGATAGTTCATCACCGCCGAGTAGACGCCGGCCTGCCACATCGTCGGCATCTGTCCGACCTTCGTGAAATAGCGCTTCGACCACTCGCGCGTCTTGTCGTCCATGTCCCAGTAGAACGACGTCGTCAGCAACAGGCCTTGCGCCGCGGGAAGGCCGAGCGCGTGAATGTCGGTGATCAGCGCGAGCAGGCCTGCCATTTGCTGGCCGCCCTTGAAGATGCCGAACTCGCCGGCGGCCTTGATTTCGCTGATGTTGTTGGGCGGCCCGGCGGCGATGCCGATGATCTTGGCTTTCGATGCCTGTGCTTGCAGGATGAAGGACGAGACATCGGCCGTGGCAAAGGGCAGGCGAACAGAGCCGATCACCTTGCCGTGGTTCTTGGCGATGACGGAGGACGCATCCTTTTCCAGGGAGTGGCCGAAAGCGAAATCATCGGTCAGGAAGAACCAGCTATCGCCGCCGCGCTTGACCACTTCCTGCGCGGTGCCGGTCGCGAGCGCGCGAGTATCGAACACCCACTGGATGGCGTAGGGCGAACAATATTTGCCGTGGAAATCGGACGTGCCGGTCGATTGCGTAATAAACAGCCGATGTTTCTCGTTGGCGACGTTCTGAACCGCAAGTCCGACCGCCGAGACCGGCACGTCGACGATCAGGTCCACCTGTTCGACGTCATACCACCGACGCGCCAGTGTGGCGCCGATGTCGGGCTTGTTCTGATGGTCGCCGGAAATGAGCTGGATAGGCTTACCCGCGACCTGCTTGCCGAAATCGTCGATCGCCATTTGCGCCGCAGTGAGGGAGCCTTTGCCGGTTGCGGTTGACGCCGGTCCGTTCATGTCGGTGAGTACGCCGATCTTGACGACGTTGTCGGAGATTTGCGCCGATGCCGGAACAGAGGTCGCGAGCGCCGCGACGAGGGCGAAACCCGGCGTCATCTTCAAGGTCGCCATCGCGTCCTCCCTTGGCTTGCCGGTTTGCGGCATCGGCCGATGCCGCCGACCGCGCCGACATCATATGTGGCATTCATTCGGCCATTCGACCGCCGGCGTCAACGCTCGGAGGGGTTGCCGTCCAGCGCGGCGAGCCGCTCGGCTTGCGCGAGGTCATCCACCGTGTTGGCATTGAAAAATGGATCGAACGGCTCGATTGGGGGCTTCATCAGGACGCGAGGTTGGCATGACATTCGCGCATAGCCGAGATAAGGACAAGCGGCAGGTTTATCGGACGGCGTCGGGGATTTGCGGATGAAGGTGATCGGAGTGGCCGGCTGGAGCGGCGCGGGGAAGACGACGCTGATTTCGCGCGTCATTCCATATCTGCGCGGGCAAGGCTTGCGCGTCTCCGTGATCAAACACGCTCACCACGATTTCGATGTGGATGTGCCGGGCAAGGATTCCTGGGTGCATCGGCAATCCGGTGCGGAAGAGGTTTTGGTGTCGTCGGCCAACCGTTGGGCCCTGATGCACGAATTGCGCGGTGCGGCCGAGCCGTCCCTGCCGGAATTGCTCAGGAAGATGTCGCCGGTCGATCTTCTGATCGTCGAAGGATTCAAATCCGAGCCCTATCGCAAGATCGAGGTGCATCGAAAGGACAACGGCAAATCGCCATTGTTTCCCGACGATTCCACGATCGCCTGTATCGCAACGGATGCCGCGATCGAGACCGCGCTTCCCGTGGCTCATCTCGACGACATCCCCTCGGTGGCTGCCTTGATACGCAAATATGCGCTTCCGATCGAAGAAATATTGGCCGCGCATGCCGGCGGGGCCTAGAACACGCGCATGATCCCGACCAAGCTCGATCTTACCGGATTGAAGTGCCCATTGCCGGCGCTGAGGACGGCGAAGGCGTTGAAGACGCTTTCGCCCGGTCAGCTGCTGGAGGTCCATTGTACCGATCCGCTGGCGGAAATTGACATTCCGAGCCTGGTTCTCAAGACCGGCGACAAGCTCGAGATCGCGGAGCGGACCGAACAGCGGATTGTCTTCCTGATCGAAAAAGCCAATGGCTCAATTGATGATATCAATGCCATTTCGAGCGGTAACTCGAAGGCCGGTCGAGACAATTGACCGCACCCTTTGGATGGCCGATAGGCCCCGTCGGGGTAACCATCTCGACCATTTGCCTATCGACATCGGGCGGAGCTTCTGTCCCAATTATTTGGGATACGTGCTGCGTTGGGATAGCACAGCGGGAAATTGTGCAGAGCAACAAAACAAGAGCTTCGCAGCGCGGCGGGAATTTTAGCTATAGGTGACGGTTAAACGACACAGACTTGCCCGCCAAGGGTGGCTGTAGGGGAGGGTTGGATGACGACGATCAGCAGCGCGGGAACGGCGCCGGGCAATGGTGCAGGAATTCTCGATCGCGAGCACACAATCGCGAAAGCCGGCTTCAATCGCTGGTTGGTGCCGCCGGCAGCGCTTTGCATTCATCTGTGCATCGGCATGGCGTATGGGTTCAGCGTGTTCTGGCTGCCCTTGTCGCGCGCGGTCGGCTTGACGGCGCCGAAGGCCTGCCCGGATATTTCGCTTTTTCAGGAGCTTTTCACCACCACGTGCGACTGGAAGGTCGCGAGCCTCGGCTGGATGTACACGCTGTTCTTTGTCGTGCTCGGCGTTGCCGCGGCGGTCTGGGGCGGCTGGCTTGAACGCGCCGGTCCCCGCAAGGCCGGCGCTGTTGCGGCGCTTTGCTGGGGCGGTGGCCTCGTCGTCGGCGCCTTCGGCATTTACGTCCATCAGCTCTGGATCATGTGGCTTGGCGCCGGCGTGATCGGCGGCATCGGTCTCGGCCTCGGCTACATCTCGCCGGTCTCGACCCTGATCAAATGGTTCCCGGATCGCCGCGGCATGGCGACCGGCATGGCGATCATGGGATTCGGTGGCGGCGCCATGATCGGCGCTCCTTTGGCCAACTTGCTGATCAACTACTTCAAGACTCCGACCGATGTCGGCGTCTGGAAGACATTTGTTGTCCTGGGCGTGATCTATTTCGTCTTCATGATGATCGGCGCCTTCGCCTATCGCGTCGTGCCGGACGGCTGGAAGCCCGACGGCTGGGCGCCGCCAAGCGAAAACAAGACGATGATCTCGCAGCACAACGTTCATCTCGACAACGCGCACAAGACGCCGCAGTTCTGGCTGATCTGGTGGGTGCTGACGTTGAACGTTTCCGCCGGCATCGGCGTGATCGGCATGGCTTCGCCGATGTTGCAGGAGATCTTTGCCGGCAAGTTGATCGGAATGCCCAACCTGAACTTCGGCGCGCTTTCCCCCGAGCAGCGTACTGTGATCGCGGGGATCGCGGCTGGCTTTGCCGGCCTGCTGTCGCTGTTCAATATCGGCGGCCGGTTCTTCTGGGCCTCCCTGTCTGACTATATCGGCCGCAAGAACACCTATTTCACGTTCTTCCTGCTCGGCATCGTGCTCTACGCGCTGGCGCCGACGTTTGCGGCGATGGGATCGAAACTTCTGTTCGTTCTCGGCTTCGGCATCATCCTGTCGATGTATGGCGGCGGCTTTGCCACGGTGCCGGCGTATCTGGCCGATATGTTCGGCACGCAGTTCGTCGGCGCTATACACGGGCGGCTGCTGACCGCATGGTCGACGGCAGGCATCATCGGTCCGGTGGTCGTGAACTACATCCGCGAGTTTCAGCTCCAGGCCGGAGTTCCCCGCGATCAGCTCTACAACACCACCATGTACATTCTCTGCGCGATGCTGGCCGCCGGCTTTGTCTGCAACTACCTGATCAAGCCTGTGGATCCGAAGTGGTACATGAGTGCTGACGAGGTCGCAAAGGCGCAGGCCGGCAAGAGCGCAAACGGGGTTCAGAGCGGATCGTTCGGCATCGGCACGGGTGGCCTGGACGTCAAGGCGGCCATGTTCTGGGCCTTTGTCGGCATTCCGCTCGCATGGGGCGTGTACAAGACGCTGGAAAGCGCGGCCAAGATCTTCTGATTCAACCCGGCATCGCGGGACACCGGTGGTGTTTCGCGATGCCTCTCTTCAATAATCAAGCAAGAATTTAATCTTTTGGGGGATTTCAATGCTTCGAATTGCCACCTGCCTCGTTGCGGCATCCTTGCTTGCGGGCAGCATCTACAGCGCAACGGCTCAGACTCCCACCGATGCCAAACCGACGCGCATGAAGCTCACGGTCGCAAAGCTGAAGGAGATGAAGGCAAAGTGGATAGCGAACCGGCCGAAGCTTCGCGCTTGCCGCGCCGAAGTGAAGGCCAAGGGGCTTACCGGCGACGATCGCTGGTTCTACATTTCAGACTGCATGGAACGGAGCTGAACTCCGCTGCCGGCCACACGATCCGACAACACGGTCAGAGCCCGCAACAGCGGCTTGAAATAATCGACGAGCGGGTTGCCGCGATTTTCTACGTCAAGCTCGAACCGCTCGGACGGAAATACGGTCGCGCAGGCCGAAGGCCGCGAAGCGCGTCGCGCAAAGGCCAGCGCTGAACTCTTGAACAGGAAGACGCCGCCATTCTCGCCCTTGGCGTCCCGGGCGATCCAGAAGCCATCGCGGTTTCGGCCGACAAAAAAAGTTGGGATCGACGCGTTGACGACGCCGGGATCGAGCGGCTGAAAGCACGTCGGTTGCGTCGAAGGCGTCATGGCCTGCGATTTCGAAAGCGCGGAATAGGTGAGCGGCATGGCAATCATGGGATGACCGGTGGTTAAAGCGTTCATGAAAAGCGAACCTCGGTCATGAACCGGTGAACCTCGTCGAAAGTACATTTGCCCTTGATCGCTGTAGGATTGCGAGAGCGCCCGACGGGACATCTCATAAGAAAAAAATAAAGGCGAAGGGGTCGAGTCCCCCGACGAGGCTGGCGGTGTTTATTGTCCGTCTATGAAAGCGCCGCTTTGTCGGTCTCGAATTCCTATGCGCCTTGTGTGCATGTTCCGCTCGCACCTGGAGGTCACGGAGCAATCCATGCGGCGATTTTCGTTCATCGTTTCCCGTCTTGCTTCGCACATCCGTCAGATGGCGGATGTGCTGGGCCCGTTCTGGGAAGTCAGGAAATACCGCCCGGAGCGCTACTATATGCGGGGTCCCGGGCCGAAATGGCGTGAGAAGCATTGCTCTCGTCACGCATAAGGTCGTTTTCCCCGATCGCAAGAATAGCATCCGCCACTTGCGCTTTCGCTTGATCCGATAGTCCGACCAGAGGCAGGCGGGTTTCGGCGCGCATCCAGCCGAGCAGGCTCAGCGCGTATTTGACCGCGGCGGGATTTTCCTTCGCGAGCAATTCCGCCAGCGACGAAACTCGTTGCTGCAATTGCCGGGCGGAGTGAAATTGGCGTTGCTGGACGTTTGAGAAAATCTCCCGGCAGATCGACGGCGCGACGTTCGACAGGACCGAGATGCACCCGTCGACGCCGCTGGAAAACGAAGCAAGCGCGGTCGCGTCGTCTCCCGACAACAGGCGGAATCGCGCCGGCAATCTCGCCCGCAATCGTATGGGTCGCGCAAGATCACCCGTCGAATCCTTCAATCCGATGAATTGCCGCGATTCCGAAAGCCGCACGAGCGTGTCGTCTGCCAATTCCCGGACGGTTCGCGAAGGGATGTCATGCAGGATGACTGGCAGCGCCGCCGCATTGCCGATCGCGCGAAAGTGCGCCTCAATGCCTGCCTGCATCGGCTTGTTATAGTAGGGTACGACGGAGAGCAGAGCGTCGGCGCCGGCGTTTTTTGCGCGCATGGCCCACTCGACGGCCTGAATGGTGGAATTAGATCCTGCGCCCGCGATCACGCGGACGCTGCCACCGACCGCTTCAACTGCGGCGAGAATAACAGCTTCGCGCTCGGCCCAGGTCAGAGTGGTGAATTCGCCTGATGTCTCTGCGACGACGATCGCGGAGACACCGGCTCGCATTTGCCGTTCGCAAAGCCGGGCAAAGGCTGTCAGATCGACGGCGCCGGTTTCATCGAACGGTGTGGGGATATCCGGGATATAGCCCGTGATGCAATCCGCCAGGTTTTCGAACGGTGTCATTGTGGTCATGCCGCACGCTCAACCTGACCGAAGCCCTGACGGCACGCCGATATTACAAGCCCTTGATGGCACCGCACGCCGGCCTCGACCCGAAAACCCAACTGTTGAAGCTTGCTGCGAACGCCAAAGCTGGAGCTGCCAAGACTGGAGCTGTTGTCCGAGTCAACGAGAAAGGCAACGGTCGCGTTGACAGCGAGCAACGGCGATATCTCGCCCAGAGCCTTTTCGATCTCCGCCGAATTGTGACCCGCGAGCAGGCCGACGGCGTGTTGTCTGCGCGGTATCCACATCGTCGAAACGGTTGCCACGCGCATGAAGCCGCGGCGCCGGAGTCCAAGGTAGAGTTCCATTCCGCCGCTGCCGGCGATGACCGCGCGTTGCAGGTGTGACAGGCGCGTAAGGCCTATCATCGTGTCGAGAACCTGCGCTCGATCCGAAGTGGAATGAAGCTGAACCATCCTACTCTCCTCGACGAAGTGCTCCAAACAAGTGTTTTCGTGGGTGGCCATCGGCGGCGCGCAGTGCGGGCTTTCAGGCCATCGCTTTCCCGCCACTGATATCAAGCTCGATTTCGCGCGACAGTTCCACGATCGTTTCGGGGCGATGCCCGCTTTCGAAGAGTGCGTATTTGAACGCCTGGGCGCGATTGACGAACAGCCCGCCATAGAGGCCATGCTGTTCCTGGGCGATCCAGTTGCCGCGGCTGTTCCTGCCGATAAACGTAATAGTCGATGCAGAGTTGCACGATGGAGGTTCGACGAATTTCACGTTGGTATTCCTTTCACAGTGAGGCAGGCCGGTTCCCGGTCTTGAGGCTCCGCTGCTCTCGAATGGGCGAAAGAGCGGGCCTGCCGGGGGACGAGCTTTCCCTCAAGGCGTCCAATATCGGCGGGAGCGGATATGAATTCGATGGATCAGGGCCTGCGATCTCATAGGGAGAGCATAAGGTTAAGGCGGCGCCTCAGCCCGGGACGCGATCGCTGAAGGCGATGATCAGGCAGCACAACGCTGCATAAGCGATCGCTTCGTCCCAATGGTTGAGAGCGGATGCGAGCGGCTGTTCGCGCTTGAAGGTTGCCAGTACCGCGCTCAAGATGGTGGACATCAGAAGCAGAAGTGTCAGGATTTGGTCGAACCTGATGCTGCTGAACGCCGAGAAGACGAAGAGAACGATCATCCGCAGCCAGAACCGGATAATGACGCGGATCGTTTGCGCCTCGCGCGTCAAATCCGTGTTTGGCTGCCGAGCCACGCAGGCCGCCTGCTACGAGAAATTGTCGCAGCAGATCGGCGTATCGAGCGGATATTCAACGCGGGAAAAATCGGCCGCGCTACCTTCGGCAGCGAAGGTGTCGTCGCGTCTCACAAGGACGAGCGCGATCAGGATCGCAAGGCAGAGGTCGGAATGGGCGGCTTGGACCGGCTCGTCGAGCCAGTCGGGAAGTTCGCGCCGATGCGACAGCAAGCAATTCCATTCACCGGAATCGTAGACGATTTGACGAACCCGCCATTGTGGTAACTCCAGCGCGAGCAGGGCAAGCGCTGCGTCGGTCCAGGCGCTGGACTGAACGAGCCGCTCGAGCCGGTCGAAATCCTTCGTGCGCCGGACAGCCGGCAGCCGCCGGCACGCGTCGTGGATGATCTCTGAGAAAAGGTCTGCCGTGACGACGTCGGCGTCACGAAGCCTGTCGGCAAGGCGGGATGTGGCTGGGTTCATGCCGCCAATATCTTCGGCGGCGAATATGAATTCGAGGGCAGCGGGCCGGCAATCTCATAGGAGACGCATAAAGCCCGAGCGCCGCCGCGTCAGCCGAACTGCGCCGCTGGTTCAAACGCAAAGCCGAGGCAGCACAGCGCGGCATAGGCGCTGGCTTCGTCCCAATGATTGAGCACCGTATCCGCCGGTTCCTCGCGATCGAACATTGCAATGACGGTGCTCAGGATGGCTGACATCCATAGCATCACGGTGAATCCACGTTCGAAGCCGATGCCGCTTAGGGCGGCAAATGCAATGATGGTGACCATGCGCAGGCCGAAGCGGGCCACTACTTCGGCCGATTTCGACGAACGTGTGAATCTTCGGACGCGGCTTGCGACAGAGAGCGGCATGATCGGATTTCCCGAGGCGAAATTCAGATGCTGATTTGTGTTCTGGTTGTGTTGACTTGCATTTTCGCTTGCAAGGAGTGGGCCAAATGCGAGCTTCCAACCTCAACGCCTTTCGCGGCGGGCGATGGCCGTCGTCGAATTTGGGGAAAGGATCATTGGAAAGCGAGGGTGGTTCGTGATCCAAAAAATAAATTATCCATATGGCACGAACGCCGGTCGTACACGATGCGCCTTCGGAAAAGCGACCGTCTCAAATCAGAAAATCTTCTCGATCAGACAGGAGAATCAGAAGGCAGATTTGCCGATCGCACCGGAAGCCAATCGCAGGTGGTCGGGATTGGCCGGGTCGCACCAAACGCGATACGCTTGGCCGCGCCGCGGCGGCGGACCCTGCCAGGGCATACGCTCCTGCAAGGTCGTAAAATAGGCGGCGCCGTTTCGCGGGATGACTTGGAGCGTCACCTTGACGAGCCAGGAGTTGATCGGCGCAAACGGCAACTCTTCGGAATAAACGACGCGCGCCATGCAGGGCTGCAACTGACTTGGCAGCGCGCTTTGCGCATTCGCAACTTCGCCTGCCGATATTGCGCAAGCCATCACGATTGCCGCGATAGTCACAGATTTCATGGTGAGTTCCGCTAGTCCGTTCGGAGGATGTCTCATCGCGAGATTGCGTGTGGCGTCCGATAAAATCAAGCTGCCGGCCATGAATCGATGATTGAAAAATCAATTCAAGCGGCCGGCGCCGAGGGCGACGAGAACAGAGCCGGCGGCGATCGCAAGCACAATGAGCATCCAGTATTGGCGGTCGAAGCCAAGAAAGGAAAAATGCTCGACCAGAAAGTGCAACGCCTCCGCGCCCCCAATATTCTGGGGCAAGATAGGCGGTCTGCTTTCGGAAACATATAATTTTTATATTTCTGGGTGACACAACCCATGGTGCCGTGGCGTGGTCAGTCGGCGGCCAGGTCCTCGAAGCGGGACTGAAGGCGGTAGCCGACACCGGATTCCGTCATTAGAAGGCGCGGCCGGTTTGGATCGCTTTCGATTTTCTGGCGCAACTTGCGAACGAGGATGCGCAGATATTGGATATTGTCGCGCTGGTTCCCGCTCCAGATGTCTTTCAAAAGCTGATCGTGCGTCACCACGAGCCCGACATGGGTCGCAAGGATATGCAGCAGGCGGTACTCTTTCCGGGTCAACCGGACCGGCTGATCGTTCAGCGACACCGTTCGGGTTACGAGATCGACCGACAGGGGACCTGCCACGACGACCGGATTTTCGGTGGCGCTCTTGAAGTACCGGCGCAGCGCCGCTTCGCTCCGCGCCAGCAACTCCGCCATGCCGAACGGCTTTACCACGTAATCGTCAGCGCCGGCCTGGAGCAGCCGGACCTTTTCGTCTTCGCTTGCGATGATCGACAGAATGATAACGGGCACATTCGACCATGACCGGATCCGCTCAAGCACCTCGGCGCCATGCAGGTCGGGCAGGTTCAGGTCGAGGATGATAAGGTCCGGGGCGCTGAAGGTCGCGGCCTTCAGGCCGTCGGTTGCGTTTTCCGCTTCGATCACCGAGTAGCCCTGTAATTCGAAGCCTGCGCGCAGGAAACGCCTTATCTTGGGCTCGTCTTCGATCAGCAGCACATTGTTCGCTGGCTTATTCATTGGATGCGGCCGCAATTTCGGATGGTTTCATGGTCGAACCGGGCAGGGTGATGGAGGCGGTCGTGCCCAGGCCTTGGCCGGGGCTCGTAATGTCGATGGTGCCGCCGTTGGCGTCGACGAAGATCGATGCGATCCAGAAGCCGAGACCGGATCCCGGAATCGTTGCCTGATGGCGCTGGCCGCGGAACAGCCGGCGGCCGAGTTGCGGCTGCTCGTCGGCGGTGATGCCGATGCCCTGGTCGATAATCGACAGGACAATGTCGTCCTGCTTGCGCGTGATGCGGACCACTATCGCCGATCCGGACGGAGAATATTTGGCGGCGTTTTCCAGGAGCTGGCCGCAAGATTCCTCGATCAGGCTGGAATTGACGTAAACCAGCGGCAAGTCGTCGGCGAACTCGATTTCGATTCCGTGGGCCGCGAGCCGCCGCGAGCGCGCCTTGATCGCGGCGTTGACGATGTCTCTCGGATCGCTCCATTCGGAGTTCGGCGTGATGCCGCCCGCGGTAACACGCGTGGCGTTGAGAAGGTTCTGGATGAACGTGTCAAGTTCGGCGACTTCATCGGATATGGCGTCCACCAGCGAGCGGGCACGGTCGTCCTTCTGAACGAGCGGAATGGAATCGAGCACGCTGGCCGAGCCGCGGATGGCCGCAAGCGGCGTACGCAGTTCGTGCGAAAGCGTGTCGTGAAACGCATCCCTCAATAGCTGGGCTTGCAGGCGGAGCCTCGCATCCTCCATCGCCTTTTCGATGTCGATGCGCTGCAAGGTCAACGAGACTTCTTCGAGGATCGTTTCCGCGCGACGTGTCCCGCTTTCGAGAGCATCTCGGCTACCCGTGCCGATATTGACCGCAACGAGCCCGAGAATCGCGGTCTCCGAACGCACTGTCCGCAACAGCCAGACGTCCTGCGTCGCGGTGTCGGTTACGGAGCGAACCGGTTGGCCGGTCCAACTGGCGGAAATGGCATTATCGTTCACTACCTTCGGCACGGGTCCGGATCTCGGCGGCTCGAGCTGGCCGTCGTTCTTCGCGGCGAAGAAGACCGCCGGCTGACCGAGCGTTTGCGACAGATAGTTCTCGATCGCGGAGACCAGTTCCGGAACAGTGAAACACGCGGCGAGGCGTCTCGAGAAATCATAGAGGTTGTGAATGTCGCGCTCGCGCCGGCGCAAGGCCTCGGTCTCCTGGCGCAGGCGAGAAGCGAGATTGCTGCTGACCAGCGCCACTACGAAAAACAGCAGAAGATCGATCGCTTCCTGCGGATCATCGACCTGAAAGCTGTAGAGCGGCGGGAAGAAAAAGAAGTCTGCCGCGGCCACGCTGACGATGGAGGCGAGCGTGGCCGGCCAGATTCCCCATTGGGTGGCGGCGATGATAACGGGGACAAGGTAGGCGATCGGGACGAGGGTTGCGGCGACGGTCTGATGCAACAGCAACAACAACGCCGTGACGAGAATGACGCCGCCAAGCGACAGCAGCAGAGCGGAGACATTGGTCTCCACGAAAGTCTTCGGCGTCACGATGTTGTCCGACGCCACAGCGGGGTTTCGATCCTTGCCACCGGAGAGTCCGGGCTTCGCGCGCTTCGTTGTTATCGGCAAAAGAACGGGCCCTTGCAGAGGACATCGGCCGATCGTCGTCATGGCCCAAAAGCTTGGTTCAAAGACCGAGCCTCGCACGAGCGTAACAAAAATCCAGCGCGGGCAGCGAGTGACGACGAACTATGAACACGCCGGTCGAGTGTCGCGAACGATGACCAGCAAAACGTTCTTTATCGCCTCAAATCAATCAATGCCCCAATGTCGTCAACTACCCGGCACTTGGCAGCATTCTTCATGTTTGCGTATAAAAGCTATGCCGTTTGCCACTCGAATAGATATAAAAGTCATATATTTTCGAAGCGCGCTGCGACACGTCGCAGGCGGCGGTTACATCGCCTCGAGATAGCCGGTCGCCGTCGAGCGGACCGCCTCTTCGATCGGAGCGTCGTAAATCTCGTTATCGGGAGCATTCCGCGGCGGTGCAAGAGTTGCGATAGCAGCCGAGTTCAGATGCTTCGGCGGATACAGGTAGAACTCGATCAAAGGATTTTGCAGTCCGCGCGCGATGGACTTGAGAATCTCCCGCGACTTCGTGGCTTCGCGCGGATAGATGTTACTCCAGCCGGCAAAGCGGCTCGCCAGAATCTCGAGCGATAGAATAGTCGCCGCGATTCGCAGAAAGCCCGCGTTCGATTTCTTGGCGCTCCGGGTCGTCGAAGATTTTCGCAGCAGTAGGCGAAGCTGCGCATGCGTTTCGATAAACGGCCCGAGCCCCGCTTTCCAAAGGATGTCCGGCAGGCACGAATAGCCGTGCAGGTCGTGGAAACTCTCGATCAGCACCTGGCACTGTGAGACCAGGCTCTTCGGCAGAAAGCCGAAATCGACCTTTTCGGTCTCGCTCGTGTCCGGCACACGGCCGCTGCCGTTTGTACTATCTGCCTTGGCGTCCATTGCCTCGCCTCATGGTCAGCGATTGGGCTTTGCTCAACGCGACGCAGCATAGCGAGGGGGCCCATAAAGGTTCGATATAGAAATCCGACGCGCTACATAGATAAAAGATATCGAAATACCGTCTCGCGAGCGCGGGGTATGGCGAAAAGGCAACAGCGTTCGAAAAACTATTAAAAATGATTGCCAAATATTCCGAATCCGGCGCTGACTCTCGCAAATTCTGCCGCCGATCGCGGCACCGCCAGAAGCAACTGATACTTCGGTGAGCAAACATCGCTGAAATCAGAAATCGATATATTATTTTTTTATGAAACGGCGCAGCAAACCGTATCGATTTCCTTGTTCCTGCGACGAAATATTGCCGCAAGCGTGAATGGTCTCGCAAGGACGCCGGAAGGCGGACCTTAAAACCAAAAGCTTGGGGCACAAAATATGAAAAGAATTCTTTTGGCGGGCGCGTCGTTGGCCGCCATGGGTTTGATGGGCGGCGCCTACGCGGCAGATGCGACCCTACCGACGAAAGTGGCGGCGTGTAGGGGCGATGTTGATCCGTACAAGAATTACGCCTGTCTCGACACCTATCTCGGCACCACGTTCTGGGAGCGTTTCTACAATTACTATCGGCTTGAATGGGGCCACGACGCAGCTCCTGCCGATCCCAAAGCTCCGCCGTCCCGACGCTCGAACAGCGAGTGGCCTCCGACGCCCGAGACTGTCCCGCCTTATCCCTTCACCGAATGGCCCTATGGCGGTACCACCAACCTTGGCGTGACGCGGCCAAGCTCGGTCGACAGCCCGCTGATGACGGCGCTCGGCAACACCAGCGTCGGAAGCTGGATGAACGAAAACCACATCCAGGTATACGGCTGGCTCAACGCCGGCGGCAATCTCTCGACCAACACGGTGCGCGGCGGCAACGCGCCTGCGGCGTATGACTACAACCCCAACACGGTGCAACTCGACCAGGCGGTGGTCTATATCGAGCGGCTGCCGGATACGGTGCAGAAGGACCACATCGACTGGGGCTTCCGTCTCTCGCCGATCTACGGTGAGAACTATCGCTACACCACGGCCTTCGGTCTGTGGAGCTACCAGCTCCTGAATCAGAACAAGAACTATGGCTACGACTTGCCGATGGCCTACGGCGAAGTGTTCATTCCATGGGTCGGGGAAGGAATGATCGTTCGCGTCGGCCGCTTCATCTCGATCCCGGACATCGAGGCGCAGCTCGCGCCGAACAACTACATGTATACGCACTCGATGACGTATACGTTCGACAACTACACCAACACCGGCATCCAGACCACGACGGCGTTAAACAAGAACTGGATCCTGCAAGCTGGCCTTTCGGTCGGCAGCGACACGCTGCCCTGGCACGCCGGCGCGACGATGCCGAATCCGTTCCCGAACCCGCTCTATCCGGGTCTGACGATGCCGAAGGATCCGGGCGCGGTGCCGAGCTTAACGCTTGGCGTGCGCTGGACCAGCGACGACGGGAAGGACGACATCAACATTGTCGGCGACGCGCTCAACGGCGGACAGTGGGGCTACAACAACCTGCAATGGGTCGGGATGACCTACTATCACAAGTGGAACGATCAGTGGCATATCGCCTTCGAAATGTACGACCTGCACCAGAACAACGTGCCCAACGCGCTCAATCCGCTCGTGGTCGGGAACAACGGTCTCTGGACGAATGGCGGTACGCCGTTCTCGCCGCAATACATGCCGTTTAACTCGCCTGGCCTCGCTCAGTGCGCGAATACCGTCCTGCTGTCCTGTACCGCCGAGGTGCGCACTGCAGTTGCGTACCTGAACTACCGGCCTGCACCGCTGGACAACATTTCCTACCGGCTCGAGTACTACGACGATATGCAGGGTCAACGCACGGGCACCAAGACGGCCTATTTCGAAACCGGTATCGGCTGGCAGCACTGGTTCTCACCGCAGATCGAGATCCGGCCGGAGTTTACCTACTACAAGTCGCTGAACGGATTTGCCTTCAACGGCAACAGCAATCTCGGCATCCCGGCCAACCGCAACTACGCCCTCGTCGGAGCGGCAGACATCATCATCCACTTCTAAGGTGAAGCCATGTGACGGCCACGGCCGTCACCCTTTTCACCGGAAACAATTCGACAGGGGCTAACAATGAAACGAATTCTACTCACCGCGGTCTCTCTCGGTGCATTGTCTGTGTTGTCACCTGCATTCGGCGCGGACTTGCCTTACGCCAAGGCGCCGTCCGCGGCGGCAGCGGTCTACGATTGGACCGGCGTTTATGTCGGCGGGTTCGGCGGAGGCGGCTTTGGCAACCACAACTACAGCAACGCCAACGGTCCAGCCGGGTTTGCGAACTTCACCGTCAACTACGATTCGACAGGCGGCATCGGTGGCGGCGAGGTCGGTTACAACTGGCAGAGCGGCAACTACTTGACGGGCGTCGAGGCGGACGGGTTCTGGTCCGGCATCAAGGGAAGTGACGCCAGCCAGGGGCTCGGCGTCATCGATCAGAGTAGCCTCAAGTGGGGCGGCACGCTTCGCGCACGCGGCGGCATCGCCATCGACCGCTTGCTGCTGTTCTTCACCGGTGGCTGGGCGTTTGGCGATATCCAGCATACAAGCACTGTCCCGGGGGTCCCGGTCGATCAGTTTACGAATCACCGCAACGGTCTCGCAGCAGGCGGCGGCATCGCCTATGCGATCACCAACAGCATCATCGGCAAGCTGGAATACCGCTACTACGACTTCGGCACCTACAGCCGGGCGGGTAATCCGCTCACGCCGAATGGACAGCTGCCTTACAGCGTCGCCAGCACCTATTCCGTCGTGACGGTCGGTTTCGACGTCAAGTTCGGTGGTCCTGTGGTCGCCAAGTACTGATGCGGCGCGCAGCGATGAACAGAGATGACATGGGGGCTATTATGGTTCGAAACGTGAAGCTGGCGCTGGCGGGCTTGTTGATGGGGCTGGGTGCCACCGGTGTTGCGACAGCCGCGGACATGCCGCTGAAGGCAAAGCCTTTGGCCGGGCCGGGTTACAATTGGACGGGTTGTTACATCGGCGGCGATGCCGGCGGCGCATGGACCCGTGTCGACACATCTCGGGCGTCGATTGATACGGTGGGCGCGGTCTTTGCGAACTATGGCCGCGAAGACGACAAGGGCTTTATGGGCGGCGGCCAGGTGGGCTGCGATTTCCAGACCACCAATCTGGTGTTCGGCATCCAGGGCACGTTCGACTTCGGCGGCGTGAAGGGTTCGCACGCACTCACGGACTTTCCGACCTTCTCGGAGACCAACAATCTCCAGGCCGTCTACACGGCGACCGGTCGCATGGGCTATCTCTACACGCCTTCCTTCCTCGGATACGTGAAGGTCGGCATGGCCTGGATGCAGGACAAGAATCAGGTGTTGCAACCCGGCGGTGCATTGCTCGAATCCGCCAAATTCACCTTGCCCGGGATGACGGCCGGCCTCGGCTTTGAGTGGATGTTCTTGCCCAACTGGTCGGCGTTCGCCGAATGGAACTACATGTGGATCGAGGATACTTCCGGACAACACTTCACGGCGGCGCCGGGTCTTTTTCCTCCCGGTGAAGTTCTCAACGTGAAGCAGACCGTTCAAACGGTGCGCGTCGGCGTCAACTACAAATTCCATTGGGATGGTCCGGTCGTTGCGAAATATTGAGCGTCGTGTGCCGGTCGGCGCAATAGCGCCGGCCGGACGCGATCTCGTCATCAGAGCAGCCAGGGGAGCTCGGCTTGAGTTATATCCGGGCGGGTCGGTTGCGAATCGGTAGTGTGGCGTTGCTTTCCGCATTCGCGATTTGTGGAATTCGCGAGGCGGCCGCCGGCCAGGATGGAGCGCAACCGATGCACCGCGCAGTGTCTCAGCCGCGACAGGATGGTAAGGCGCGCGGCCCAGCACAGCCGTCGAGCCAGCCCGCGCCGATGCGCTATTACGGAGGCCCCAAATCTCCCATGTGGCGCGGTTAGCGGCAATTCCCGTGTCGCACGTTCGTCATGTGGCGCCGGAGACGTGGTGGCAGCCGGAATTCCCGAAATAGCCTCCGTCAAAAGAGGGAGCGAAAGGACGTTCTTGGACAAGGCCGGCTTCGAAAACTGCCTGCTTTTGCCGCTGTCCGAATCAGCAACAGGCAGAGAATATCTGAGTAAATCTGAGGGTTTTTCGGCGTGTCGGCTGCCTTTCCAGGGGAGTTTGCCCTAAACAGGTGAGATAGGCACATGATCCGTAAGGTCAGTGTAAGCGCGCTGCTGTAACGCAGCATGACAAAATGGGCGGCGATGTTAGGGATTTTGAAGTGACTGCTTTCGGAACGCTGTCGAGATCCCGCGCGATCTGGCTTGCCGTGATTGTGGTCGGCGGCGTCGCGCTGTTTTGGGGCAGGGGCTTCATCGGGATGGCCGGCGGGCAATCCGATACGAAGGCGCGCGTTGCCTCGACCGAACCGGTCAAGCCCGCCGCATCGGACGAGCAATCCGTCGACCTCACCGAGAAGCAGACGGCTTCGCTCAAGGTCGGGCCCGTCGCCTCGCGCGATTTCGCGCTTCTGAAAATGGCCGTCGGCACCATCGACTTCAACGAGAATCTTCTCGTACAGGTGTTTTCGCAATATCCGGGCAAAATCCAGAAAGCCTTCTACAACATTGGCGATGAAGTGAAGGCTGGCGGCGTGCTGTTCACGATCGATAGTCCCGATCTGCTTCAGGCGGAATTGACCTTGCTGGCTTCGGCCGGTGTGCTCGAATTGCAGAAGCGGGTGCTTGCGCGCGCTTCCGGTCTGCTCAAAGCAGGCGGCAGCGCGCAAAAGGATGTCGACCAGGCGACGTCCGATCAGCAGACCGCGGAGGGCAACTTCAAGGCTGCCAAGGATGCGGTGCGCATCTTCGGCAAGTCCGACGCGGAGATTGAGCAGATCCTGAACGACCGCAAGGTCGACTCCACGCTGGTGGTGCCGAGCCCGATCGCAGGGCGCGTGGTTGCCCGCAATGCGGCGCCGGGATTTCTGACCCAGCCCGGCGTGGCGCCCGCTCCGTTTATCGTCGCCGATCTCTCGACCATGTGGATGCTTGCCAATGTCATCGAGACCGATGCGCCGGCCTACAAGCTCGGGCAACAGGTTCAGGTCACGGTGCCCGCTTATCCCGACAAGGTTTTCACCGGCCGGGTGACGGCGCTCGGTGCGATGATCGATCCCAATACCCACCGGCAACTGGTGCGCTCTGAAATCGACGACCCCGAACATCTGCTGCGGTCGGGAATGTTCGCAAGTTTCGTCATCCACGTCGGCGATCCCGTTCGCTCGCTGGCGGTGCCAGCCGAGGGCGTGGTGCGGGAAGGCGATGGTACGATGTCGGTGTGGGCCACCAAGGACAGCCGCCGTTTCGTCAAGCGGACCGTGAAGACGGGAATGCAACAAGATGGCTGGACGCAGATTTTGACGGGACTGATGCCTGACGAGACCGTGGTCACGGATGGCGCGGTGTTCCTAAGCAACAAGCTCCTGTTGGGTGATGCCGGCTAGTGGTCCGATTTTGGCATTCGCATCCCTTCAGCGGAAGCTTTTGCGAACGTTAGAATCAAAGGACCACTGGCAAGTATGAGTTTCGAGTGGAGTTTGGGATTTGACATGCGCTTTCGAGTTTGCGGCCAGGTGCGCAGCGATTGCCAGATCCCTTCCACTCGTGGAGTGGACGGCCAAGTGGGCGCGATCGGTTCCAGGTGACGGCGGTATCAGTTGATTAAGTCCCTGCTAGAATTTGGCCTGACGCGCAGCGCGATCATCGTGCTTGGCCTCGTCGTGTTTTGCGCCGCGGGCCTCGTTGCGTTTTCGAAGCTCAACATCGAGGCCTATCCCAATCCCGCGCCGGTGATCCTGGAAATCACCGCGCAGGCGGCCGGGCTTTCCGCCGAGGAAATGGAGAAGTACTACACAATCCCGATGGAAGTCGGTCTCTATCCGACGCCGGGCGTCGTCAACATCCGCTCGACCTCGTTCTATGGCCTGTCGTTCGTCCGCGTTACATTCCGCTACGGTACCGACTACTACTTCGCACTGACCCAGGCCTCGATCAGCTTGCAGCAAAACGTCAACCTGCCAGGCAGTCAGGTCGCGCAAATCCAGCAATCGAGCCTGGTCGGTGAAATCTATCGCTACCAGCTCGTCGGCCCGGCGCATTTCGGCCTGACCAATTTGCGCACGCTTCAGGACTACGTCGTCGCCCGGCGCTTCCTGACGATTCCAGGCGTGGTGCAGATCAATGCCTGGGGCGGCACCACCAAGCAGTTCAATGTCGACGCCGACTTGCAGAAGCTCGAGGCCTACAACATCACCATTCCCCAGCTCGTCGCCGCGCTAGGCAACGCCAACATCAATGTCGGCGGGCGCGAGATCACGATCGGGCAGCAATCGGTCAATATCCGCGGCGTCGGCCTCGTCGACTCAGGCGGTGCCGATGACGTCACCAAAGGCTACAAAGTCCAGGACATCGAGAACGTCGTGCTGACGCAGGTCAACGGCCTGCCGATCCAGGTCAAGAATGTCGCGCGGGTTTCCGTCGGCTATGTGCCGCGACTTGGTATCGGCGGCAGGGATCATGAGGACGACGTCGCCACCGCGATCGTGGTGATGGGACGAACGCAGCACACCAACGACATCATCCCGCGCGTCCAGGCCGAGGTCACAAAACTCAACAGCGACGGCAGCCTGCCGCCGGGCGTCAAGATCGTTCCCTATTACGATCGAAGTTCGCTGGTCGGGATCACCACGCACACCGTGCTGCACAACCTGATTTTCGGTTGTCTACTGGTCTTCCTTATCCAGTGGGTTTTTCTCGGCGATCTTCGCAGCGCCATCATCGTCAGCGCCAATATCCCGTTCGCGCTGTTTTTCGCCATCATCATTCTCGTGCTGCAAGGCGAGGATGCCAATCTGTTGTCGCTTGGCGCGGTCGATTTCGGCATCATCGTCGATTCCGCCGTGATCATGATGGAAAACATCTATCGCAACTTTCAATCCTCGCCCCATAGCCGGCAGACGCTGCTCCAGCATCTTTCGGAAGGTTATTGGGGTGTGGATACGACCTCCGCGCACGGGACCAGCGCTCCGAAATGGAACGAGCGGTTGCGCATGATCTTTGTCAGCGCGCTCCAGGTCGACAAGGCCGTGTTCTTCACCGCCGCCATCACCGTCACCGCCTTCGTGCCGTTGTTTACGATGCAAGGCGTCGAAGGCCAGATATTCGGACCGATGGCGCGAACCTATGGTTATGCGCTCGCCGGCGCACTGCTCGCCACTTTTACGGTGACGCCGGTCCTGGCGTCCTTGCTGCTCCCCAAGACCATTCATGAGACCGAAACGGTCATTGTCCGGGCGCTCCGCAGGACCTACACGCCGGTGCTGCGCTGGGCGCTCGCCAATCTCAAGCTTTCGGTGATCGTCGGCGCCGTTTTTCTGGGCTTGAGCGTGCTGGCGGCTTCGCGCCTCGGCAGCGAGTTCTTGCCGGCGCTGGAGGAAGGCAATTTCTGGATCCGCGCCTCGATGCCCTCGACGATGTCGCTCGATGCCGGCACCGCCGTCACCGGAAGAATGCGCGAGATATTGTTGCGGCATCCCGAGGTCGTCACCGTGGTGTCGCAGCACGGCCGTCCCGACAATGGCAGCGACGCTTCTCCGTTCTCGAACGTGGAGTTGTTCGCGCCGCTCAAGCCGTTCGATGAGTGGCCGCCCAACGTCACCAAGGAAAAACTGACGGAAGAGCTGCAACAGGAATTTGCCGACGAACTGCCGGGCATCAGCTTCAACTTCTCGCAATATATCCAGGACAATGTCGAGGAGGCACTCTCGGGCGTGAAAGGCGCCAATTCCGTCAAGGTCATAGGTCCCAATCTTGAAGTTCTCGAGGGCCTCGCGACCCAGGTGATGGATGAAATGACCAAGATCCGCGGCGTCGCCGATCTCGGAATTTTCCACCTTCTCGGCCAGCCCAATCTCAACATCAAGGTCGACCGGGAAAAGGCCGCCCGCTACGGACTGAACACCGGAGACGTCAACACGGTGGTTCAGGCCGCGCTTGGCGGCATCACCGCGACCACGGTTCTGGAGGGTGACCGGCAATTCAACCTCGCCGTCAGGCTGGATGCCAAATATCGCAGCAGCATCGATGCCGTTCGCAATCTCAAGGTCGCCTATGCGACCCCGTCAGGCGCCAACGCCTATGTTCCGCTTAGCGATCTCGGCAACATCACGCTCGATACCGGCGCTTCGTTCATCTATCGCGAGCGCAGCCAGCGCTACATCCCGATCAAGTTCAGCGTGCGCGGCCGCGACCTCGGCGGCACGGTCGCGGAAGCGCAGGAACGGGTCGGCAAGGCCGTCAAGCTTCCGAACGGCTATCAGCTGGTCTGGGCCGGTGAGTTCGACAGCCTTCAGGCGGCCAAACAGCGGCTGGTGATCGTGGTACCGATCACGTTGCTCCTGATTCTCGTCTTGTTGTACGGGCTGTTCAACTCGCTGCGCGACAGCCTGTTGTCGGTCGCCGGCATTCCCTTTGCGATCGGCGGCGGCCTGATCGCGCTGTATTTCTCCGGCCTCGATTTCTCCGTCTCGGCCGCCATCGGGTTCATCTCGCTGTTCGGGGTTGCCGTCATGGACGGCATTCTCAACATCACCTATTTCCGCGAGCTCAGGGCGCAGGGCATGGACATCGCAGAAGCGGTATTTCACGGCGCCGAACAGCGGATGCGGCCGATGCTGATGACCGCGCTGTCGGCCGGCGTCGGACTGTTCCCGGCCGCGATATCCCACGGTATCGGCAGCCAGGTGCAGCGTCCGTTGGCCACCGTCGTCGTGGGTGGTATGTTCATCGGGCCGCTGCTTCTGCTGATCGTGGCGCCGGCGCTTCGAAAGATATTCCTCTCACGAGACGCCGAACCCGTTGAAGTCACCGGCGATCCGGTCGCAGTCACCGAAGGCAATCCCGATGGCTAGTACCGCCGATCTGAAGTCCCAGCGGCACAAGCGGGGCATTCGATCAGGGACTCGCTCTGCAACAAGCGCAATCGCGCTTGCCGCGGTGTCGTTTGCGATCTGCGGCTGCGCAGTGGGGCCGAATTTCACGCCGGCGGCGGCGCCCGACGTGACCGGCTATGTCAAAGGCAACCCGTCGTCGGCCGATCCCGGAAGCGGGACGGCTTCGGTGCCCGGCCAGCGTTTCCTCAGCGGAGCCGACGTTTCGACACGCTGGTGGGCGGCGTTCAAGTCCCAGCCGCTGAACGAGCTGATTCGGGAATCGGTCAACCACAATCCCAACCTGCAAGCCGCGGAAGCTGCGATCAAGGTCGCCCGCTACAACGCACTCGCCCAGCGCGGCCTGTTTTTCCCGCAAGTGACCGGCAACTCGGCGACCCAGCAGATATTGGTGGCCAATCCCCAACAGGTGCCGCCGATCCCGACGCAAGGGCCGCAATCCGAATTCTCGCTGGTGACCAACCAGCTCACCGTATCGTTTGTGCCTGATATCTGGGGCGGCAACTTCCGCGCTGTCGAAAGCCTCGATGCCGTCGCCGAGCAGCAACTGTTCCAGCTCGAGGCTGCATTCCTGACGCTGACCAGCAACGTGGTGACGGCGGCAATCCAGGAAGCCTCATTGCGCGGCCAAATGGCTGCGACCCAGCGCATCATCGCGATCGAGAAGCGCCTGCTCGATATCCTGAAACGGCAGCAAAGCCTGGGTCAGGCGGCGCAGGCCGACGTGCTGGCGCAAGATGCGGCCTTGGCCCAGGCCGAGCAATTGCTGCCGCCGCTTGAAAAGCAACTGGCGCAGCAGCGCGATCTGTTGACGGCGCTCGCAGGCCAATATGCCGCCGACGAGATCCGGCAGAAGTTTGACCTTGCGCATCTGAAGCTGCCGACCAATCTGCCGATCAGCGTGCCGGGCAAGCTTGTCGATCAACGGCCGGACGTGCGTGCGGCTGAAGCCAACATGCATTCGGCCGCTGCCCAGATTGGCGTCGCGATCGCGGCCCGCCTGCCCAATATCACGCTCTCAGCCAATGGCGGCTCGGCCGCGTTCAACTGGCCGCAGACGTTCGCGCCCGGCACCGGCTTCTTCACCTTGGGCGCGGCGGTTGCCGCGCCGATCTTCGATGGGCTTACGCTCTATCACAAGCAGAAGGCCGCCGAAGCAGCGCTGGAGCAGGCAGAGGCGCAATATCGCGCCACCGTCATCACGGCATTCCAGAATGTCGCCGATGCGCTACGGGCGTTGCAGGCCGACGCAAAGGCGATGCGCGCGGCGCGTCGCGCGGAAGACGCCGCCAAGGCCAGTCTCGACATTGTCGAAAAGCAGGTCAACGAAGGCCAGGTCAATCAGCTCGCCGTGCTGAACGCGCAGCAGACCTACCTGACCGCGGCCGTGGTGCGGGTGCAGACCGAGGCGAACCGAATTGCCGATACGGCGGCCTTGTTCATGGCGCTCGGCGGCAACTGGCCTTCGAACTGCACCGTGCCGGACTGGCGCCAATGTGCGCTAGGTGAAAGGCCAGTGCCTGAGGTGGTGGCTGCGACCGAGGCCAAATAGCCGATCAGGCATAAAGTCGCCTATGCAGACGCATCGCACGCCTATACCGATGCGGGAAGGTAACTCCGTTTGAGAGGCCGTTTCCGCGGTTGAGGTAAGATGGATATCAGAATCTTCCTGTTTCTATTGCTGGCAACGTCGCTGGAAACCTTTGGTGACGCCATTGTACGGATCGGCATTGGCCAGACTGCGTGGCTGCCGCGTGGCGCGTTATTCCTCGCCGGAGCGGTTCTTCTTTTCGGCTATGGCGTGTCGCTCAATCTCGCGCCGGTCGAATTCAACCGTGTCGTCGGACTTTACATCGCGACGCTTTTCATCGTGTGGCAGGTGGTCAATCTCATCATGTTCGGCACTCTGCCAAATATGCCGATCCTGGCAGGCGGCGTGCTGATCGTCGCCGGCGGGTTGATCGTGACGTTCTGGAATTGAAAGAAGGAAGACGCTGCTCACTGCTGTCGGTCGGGCAGGGCCGTCAACGACCGGACGCTGTTACCAGACCACGTAGGCGCAGAGTGCGCTCAGCGGGAGCAGCAGAAGGCCGAGATACATCCAGATGCGGTAAGCACCGGCATCCTTTGGCAGTATGAAAAGGTTGACGACGAACCAGCCGCAAACGCCAACACCCATCACCACGCGAATGAGATCGCCGGGCGTCTCGTAGATCGACGACAGGCGCTCGATCTGGGGGCTTGCCACCCTTGCGGTGATGACGATCAGTATGATCAGGAACAGCGTTCGGCCAAGGACGCCACCATACCAAACAGGGGCTGTAGGTCCTGAGTTGGCTGGGTTTTCCTTACCCGGTTGATCTGGCTGTAGATTCGCATCTGTGCGCATTGCACATTCCTGAATCACTGTGCCTAAAACGATATCTCCTGTCGCACTGCAACGGCAAGTCGCTATTTTTTGTATATCCGCGGAACAAAGCGTCAGTAACTATGACGCATCAGTCCGCATTGCTGAAAATTCAGTGTCACGCCCCGGGATACCTGACCTATAGTCGAGAGGCGGAGGGGACATGGCTCGCAGAATCAAGGTGATGTGCAAGGCGATGGTCATTGCGGCTTCAATTTCGCTCGTCGCGTCTGGCGCTGCACATGCTCAGTCCAAAAAGGGCAGCCATGCACCGGCATCCACCGAGACCAAGCCGAAGGTGGATGAGAAAGCCTACAAGGCCGCCCTCGATCGGATCCCGACACCGAAGAAGCCCTATGATCCCTGGTCGCAGGTCCATGAGCCCGAGCCGGCGGCGAAGTCAGCCGGCAAATCAAACTAGTGGTCCGATTCTAACCATCGCATCCCTTCTCAACGCGCCGCGCCGACGCTTGGCGTGCTGATCTTTTATGCATCTGCCGTTTGTTTATTGCATTAGGCGATGGCCGGTATCATCATCTTCTTCCGAGACAACAAGACGCCATCAAGACGTCGAGCCGAACAATCGGGCGGGAAACGCTCAATCGGGCTCCGTTGTCCTCGGATCATTAGGAGGAAACGATGATCACACGCGTAGCAGCCATCACACTCACCCTTCTGTTTGCCGCAGCGACCTTGATCGGCCGCGCCGAAGCGGGCGCTTCAGCCAGCGCGCCGTCGAAAAATACGCACGCGGGCCAGCAGGTTGCGCAACAGACGCGGGCCGGCCACAAGACAGCGAAGAACGATTTTGGGATTACCGAATATTCGTCGTCGTCGGCGCGCCATCACTAGCGCAGGCTACGGATCGCGGCGCCACACTAGTTGCGATTGATCGGCCGATCTTCTGATTCGGCACGCCGCGGCGGGTTGATGTCGTGTATCCATGTCCGCGCGCTTGACAAAATATCCGGCAGGACAGCATCGGCCTCGTCCTTCGTCATGCCGGGTCTGATGCGCGGGTCGTAGAGAATATTGAGAAGATACTGATCGTAGACGTCGAAAAAGCCCATCTGGACGTCATCATTGAACATGGTCCACGGCACTGAAGCGTCATCGTTGATGGCGCCGAGCGCCTGCAAGAGTTCCTCATAGGCGCAATCGTAGAAGGTGAAATCCCCGGCATCGACCGGCAGGATCACTTCCGCGCGGCGAATGCGAAAGCTTTCGTCCTTGCCAATCCCCGACAGGCATTCCGGGTTCAATGTTTGCTGGATCTGCTTGGCCCTGTCGTTGCCGTAGAGCGCACGAATGGTGGACTTCAGTTTGCGCTCGGGGACAAGCCGCACCACGAAATTGGAGATGCGGCGATCGTCGGTGATATCGATATCAAGGTGGTTCACGCGTGAGCGAATATCGGCCACCACATTGGCGAGTTGGCTACGCCGTTCCGGGACGTTGGCCGCTTCCACGAATATTCTCACGGGCTCGTCGAATTTCCGCACGCGGCCGGCCGGCTTGTCGATCTGCAACTCGGCGCCAAATGCGATCTTGAAGAAGCCTTCCCTGATTTCCTCGTTGGTAAAATCAGTCCGCTCGGCGGCGCGCCGATTCGAGATTTCAGGGTTTTCCGCGCGCGCCGAAAGCGAACCCGGTCCAGCCAACGTCGCGCTGAGCAAAATCGAAGCTGCGAGGACGCGGCACGCAGTGCCGGCGGCGTCGTATGCGCGGGAGCAGAGAATGCTGAAGAGATTGATCGGCATGTCTGTCTGTTCTGTCTGTTTGTCGTTGCTCAGATAAAAAAATAATAGCTTTCTGTTCAGCAGGATCGCAGCTTCTAGCGAGCAAGATTCATACCGGCAACGCGCGGCTGATCGTGCGCGCATCGACCAACCTTGGCGACCGCAAGCAAGATAGCGACCTTGGAATAGGATATCGGGATGCGGCGCCGAGCTTTCTTGTAGGGAAGCTGTGGGACGCGCCGCCGCCGCCGTCCTTATGAGATTTTTATAACGTCGCAATCCCGGCCGCCTCGAAAACCTATGCTTTGAATGGCAATTCAGGACGGACCTGAGAAGCGATCCGGTGACGCTTCTATAGGTGTTACGCCTGCCGCTGGCGCGCGAGCTAGGAGATTTCCATGCTGGACATGATCATGTTGGCCCTCGGCCTTGGCTTCTTCGTAGCCGCGATTGGCTACACCTATGCCTGCGAGCGGCTTTGATCGGACGACGGCGCTTCAAAGGACGATGGCGATGATGTTCGATTATGCGCTTGCGGGTTTGGTCTCCGCTGGCCTGCTGTTTTACCTGACCTATGCGCTGCTGCGGCCGGAGCGTTTCTGACCGCCCGGCTTTCGCGTTCCACCTTTCCGTGATTCTCAATCGTGATCCAAAGGCCTCCCTTCCATGACCGCCATCGGATGGATTCAAATCGTTCTATTCTGCGCCATCATCGTCGCGTTCACCAAGCCGCTCGGCTGGTACATGACGCGCGTATTCGAGGGGCAATGGACCTTTCTTTCGCCGGTGCTACGGCCGATAGAGGCTGCGATCTACTGGATCGGCGGGGTCGACGAAAAGCGCGAGCAGCACTGGGTCACCTATACGCTCGCGATGCTGCTCTTTCACGTCGGCGGCTTTCTCATTCTCTACGCGCTGATGCGGCTACAGGCGGTGCTCCCGTTCAATCCGGCGGAGCAGTCCGCCGTCGCTGAAGATCTTTCCTTCAACACCGCGATCAGCTTCATCACCAACACCAACTGGCAGAACTACGGTGGCGAGAGCACGATGTCGTATCTCGTGCAGATGCTTGGGCTGACACATCAAAACTTCCTGTCTGCTGCGACCGGCATTGCGCTCGCAGTCGCCCTGATCCGCGGCTTCTCGCGCGCGTCGGTGCGGACCGTCGGAAATTTCTGGGTCGACGTGACCCGCACGACGCTCTATGTGCTGCTGCCGATCTGCATCGTCTATTCGCTGTTCCTGGTCTGGCAGGGCATACCGCAGACGCTCGGCCCGTATGTCGAAGCCACGACGCTCGAGGGCGCCAAGCAAACGATCGCGGTTGGCCCGGTGGCGTCGCAAGTTGCGATCAAGATGCTCGGCACCAACGGTGGCGGCTTCTTCAACGCCAATGCGGCCCATCCGTTCGAGAATCCGACGGCGCTGTCCAATTTCGTTCAGATGCTGTCGATCTTTCTGATCGGCGCAGCCATGACCAATGTGTTCGGTCGAATGGTCGGCAATCAGCGGCAGGGCTGGGCGATCCTCGCTGTCATGGGCGTGCTGTTCATTGCCGGCGTCGCCGTCACCTATTGGGCCGAAGCCAACGGCACCGGGACACTTGAAGCGCTGGGGCTCTCCGGCGGCAATATGGAAGGCAAGGAAGTCCGCTTCGGCATCGTCGCCTCGAGCTTGTTTGCGGTCATCACTACCGCGGCGTCTTGCGGCGCCGTCAACGCGATGCATGACAGCTTCACCGCGCTCGGCGGCATGATTCCGCTGATCAACATGCAACTTGGCGAAATCATCGTCGGCGGAGTTGGCGCGGGTCTCTACGGCATGCTGCTGTTCGTCGTGCTGGCGATTTTCGTCGCCGGCCTGATGGTCGGACGCACGCCGGAATATGTCGGCAAGAAAATCGAGGCGCGCGAGGTCAAGATGGCGATGCTCGCCATTCTGGTGCTGCCCCTGATGTATCTCGGTTGGACGGCAGTTGCCGTGGTGTTACCCTCGACGGTCGCTGCGATGAACAATGCCGGCCCGCACGGGTTCACCGAAGCGCTTTATGCCTTCACGTCCGCAACCGGCAATAATGGCTCGGCGTTCGGTGGCCTGTCCGCCAATACCGTCTTCTACAACCTGACACTCGCAAGCGCGATGTTCGTCGGCCGCTTCTTCATGATTGTGCCGGCGATGGCGATGGCAGGCTCGCTTGCGGCCAAGAAATCGGTCCCGCCTTCGGCGGGCACATTCCCGACGACCGGTGGGCTGTTCGTAGGCCTCGTGGTCGGCGTGATCCTCATCATCGGCGGTCTCACTTTCTTCCCGGCGCTCGCGCTCGGGCCCATCGTCGAGCACCTGGCTGACAACGCCAATAACCTGTTCTGACCGATCATTCGGAGCTGCTTCCATGGAAGTCGTCCAAAAAACAAATAGGCAAACGCCAGCCGCCACGATGCTCGATCCGAAAATCGTGGGGCCCGCAATCGTCTCGGCTTTCGTCAAGCTCGATCCGAGGGCCATGGTCAAGAATCCCGTGATGTTCGTGGTCGAAGTCGTCGCCGCGCTCACCACCGTGATTTTCCTGCGCGACCTCCTGACCGGAGGCGCGGACCTCGGCTTTACCTTTCAGATCATCCTGTGGCTGTGGTTCACCGTGCTGTTCGCCAATTTCGCGGAAGCGGTGGCCGAAGGCCGCGGCAAAGCGCAGGCCGAATCGCTGCGCAAGACCCGCACCGAGAGCCAGGCCAAGCTTTTGGCCGGGGAGAGCAGGGATTACCGCCTGGTGCCGGGCACGAGCCTGAAGGTCGGCGATATCGTTCTGGTCGAAGCGGGCGATAATATCCCCTCCGACGGCGAGGTGATTGAAGGCGTTGCCTCGGTCAACGAGGCCGCCATAACGGGCGAATCCGCACCCGTGATCCGGGAGTCTGGTGGCGATCGTTCCGCCGTGACCGGTGGCACGCAGGTGCTGTCGGACTGGATTCGCGTGCGTATTACCGCGGCCCAGGGATCGACCTTCATCGATCGCATGATCAAGCTGGTCGAAGGCGCCGAGCGTCAGAAGACGCCGAACGAGATCGCGCTCAATATTCTGCTCGCGGGTCTCACCATCATTTTCGTGTTCGCGACGGTGACCATTCCGAGTTTTGCGGCCTATGCGGGCGGCCAGATTTCGGTGGTCATCCTGGTGGCGCTGTTTGTCACGTTGATCCCAACCACGATCGGCGCGCTGTTGTCGGCGATCGGCATCGCCGGCATGGATCGCCTCGTGCGTTTCAACGTACTGGCAATGTCGGGCCGCGCGGTCGAGGCCGCCGGCGACGTCGATACGCTGCTGCTCGACAAGACCGGAACCATCACGCTCGGCAATCGCCAGGCCACCGCGTTCCGTCCGATTCGCGGCGTCAGCGAGCAGGAATTGGCGGATGCGGCCCAGCTTGCTTCGCTTGCCGATGAGACGCCGGAAGGCCGCTCGATCGTGGTGCTGGCCAAAGAGAAATACGGCATCCGCGGCCGCGACATGGGCGAATTGTCCGCAACCTTTGTGCCGTTCACGGCGCAGACCCGCATGAGCGGCATCGATGCCGGCGGTTCGTCCGTGCGCAAGGGCGCGGTAGAAGCGATCCTCAATTATGTTGGCGGCCTGACGGCTCAGATGGCGACCGCCGGGAATACGGTTCGCGCCCTGCAGCCGTCGCTCGGTTCGGATGCTGCGCGCGAGATCGCGGCCATCTCGGACGAAATCGCCAAGGGCGGCGGCACGCCGCTTGCGGTCGCCAAGGACGGCCGCCTGCTCGGCGTGGTTCAACTCAAGGACATCGTCAAGGGCGGCATCCGCGAACGCTTCGCCGAACTGCGCCGCATGGGTATCCGCACCGTGATGATCACAGGCGATAATCCGATGACGGCCGCGGCGATCGCCGCCGAAGCCGGCGTCGACGATTTTTTGGCGCAGGCAACGCCCGAAGACAAGCTGAAGCTGATCCGGAACGAGCAGGCCAACGGCAAGCTGGTCGCGATGTGCGGCGACGGCACCAACGATGCGCCGGCGCTCGCGCAGGCCGACGTCGGCGTCGCCATGAACACGGGCACGCAAGCCGCCCGCGAGGCCGGCAACATGGTCGATCTCGACTCCAATCCCACCAAGCTGATTGAGGTCGTTGAAATCGGCAAGCAGCTTCTGATGACGCGCGGCGCGCTGACGACGTTCTCAATCGCCAACGATGTCGCCAAGTATTTTGCGATCATCCCCGCGATGTTCCTGGCGTTCTATCCGCAGCTTGCGGTGCTCAACGTCATGCACCTGGCGAGCCCGCAGAGTGCGATCCTGTCCGCGATCATCTTCAACGCACTGATCATCGTCGCCTTGATTCCATTGGCGCTTAAAGGCGTGGCCTATCGGGCGATCGGCGCCGGCGCGTTGTTGCGCCGTAACCTGCTGGTCTATGGCCTCGGCGGCATCATCATTCCCTTTATCGGCATCAAGGCGATCGATCTCGTCGTCGCCGCGCTGCATCTGGCCTGAAGGAGCGAACCATGCTCAGAGAAATTCGACCGGCGATCCTGGTCCTGGTGTTGTTGACGCTGATCACGGGTCTTGCCTATCCGCTGGCGATCACGGAAGTCGCGGGCGCGATTTTTCCGAAGCAAGCGCGAGGCAGCCTGATCGAGCGCGACGGCAAGGTCGTCGGCTCGGCTTTGATCGGACAGGAATTCAAGGACAACAAATATTTCCACGGCCGGCCCTCGGCGACGACAACGCCGGATCCCGCCGAATTCGAGCAAAACCGTGCCGGCGCCCTATAATGCCGCGAATTCCGGCGCCTCGAATCTCGGTCCAACCAGCAAGGCGCTGGCCGACCGGATCAGGGAAGACGTCGACAAGTTGAAGGCCGAAAACACCGGCGCAAATGTCCCGGTCGATCTGGTCACGACCTCGGGCAGTGGGCTCGACCCGGATATCTCGCCGGAAAGCGCGCTATTCCAGGTGCCGCGCGTGGCGAAGGCGAGAGGGATCGCGGAGGATAAGGTGCGACAGCTCGTGGCCGAGAATACCGCCGGCCGCCTGATCGGGCTGTTTGGTGAGCCCAGGGTTAACGTCCTCGCGCTTAACCTGGCATTGGACGCCGCCGCCCGGAATTAGTCTCTCTAGGCCCAGCCCGGCGCGGGGATTATATTGCTTCCATGGTTCAGCAGCCGCGACGCGACCCCGAACAGCGCCCTTTGCCGGAAGCCCTGCTGGAGACGGCGCGGCGCGAGAATAGCGATGCCGGCCGGCTGAAGATCTTCGTCGGCGCCGCTCCCGGCGTCGGCAAGACCTACGAAATGCTGCAAAGTGCCCACGCCCGGCAGAAAGCCGGCGTCGACGTCGTGGTCGGCATCGTCGAGACCCACGGGCGGATCGAGACCGAAGCGCTGCTGCACGGGCTCGAGGTCATTCCCCGCAAACGCATCGTCTACAAGGATCAGGTCATCGAGGAGATGGACCTTGATGCTTTGATCGCGCGCCGGCCGCGGCTTGCGCTGGTCGATGAACTCGCCCACACCAACGCGCCCGGCAGCCGCCACCCCAAGCGCTATCTCGACGTCGAGGAGCTGTTGTCGCACGGCATCGATGTCTACACCGCAGTCAACATCCAGCACATCGAAAGCCTCAACGACGTCGTCGCGCAGATCACGCATGTGCGGGTGCGCGAGACCGTGCCGGATTCGGTATTTGACCGCGCCGACGCTATCGAACTGATCGACCTGACCCCCGACGACCTCATTCAGCGGCTGAAGGAAGGCAAGGTCTACGTCCCGAAGCAAGCCGAACGGGCGCTTGAGCATTATTTCTCGCCGGGCAACCTGACGGCGCTGCGCGAGCTCGCATTGCGGCGGACCGCAGAGCGCGTCGACGAGCAGCTCCTCACCCATATGCAGGCCAACGCCATCGCCGGGCCCTGGGCCGCCGGCGAGCGCGTCCTCGTCTGCATCAGCGAAGACCCGCGCTCGGCAGGGCTTGTGCGCTACACCAAGCGGCTCGCCGACCGGCTGCACGCGCCATTTACGGCGCTCGGCATCGAGACGCGGCGCTCGCTCCGCTTAAGCGATGAGCAACGCGACCGGCTTGCCGATACGCTGCGGTTGGCGGAAACGCTCGGCGGCGAGGCGCTGACGATTCCGGCCATCGGGCGACGGATTGCCGACGACATCATCGGCTTTGCCCAGACCAACAACGTGACGCAGATCATCATCGGCAAGTCGGCGCGAAGCTGGTGGTTCGAGCTGACGCGCGGATCGGTGGTGCACGATCTCGTGCGGCGCGCCGGCAACATCAGCATCAACGTGATTGCCGGCGAGGAACTCGCCGCCGATCCCGTTCCGAAGCAAACGGTACGTACCGTAGAGCGCCGCGAGCCCTTCAATCCGCGTCCCTACCTGATGGCGCTTCTGATCGTGGCCGTCGGCCTTTTCGCGGCCAAGTTTATTCAGCGGCCATTCGGAATCGAAAATGTCGACCTGGTGTTCCTGACGGCGGTCGTGGGCGTTGCGGTTCGCTACGGGCTGTGGCCCTCACTGCTCGCCAGTGTTACCGCCTCGCTCTGCTATAATTTCTTCTTCCTGCCGCCGATCTACACGTTCACGATTACCGATCCCACCAACGTCGCAGCGTTCTTCTTTTTCATGCTGATCGCCATTCTGGTTTCCAACGTCGCCGCGCGCGTGCGCGCGCAAGCCGACACCGCGATCGGCCGTATCAGAACCACCGAATTGCTCTATGCGTTCAGCCGCAAATTGGCCGGTACGGCGACACTCGACGACGTATTGTGGGCGACCGCCTATCAGACCGCGTTGATGCTGAAGGTCCGCGTGGTGCTGTTATTGCCGGAAAAGGGCGTGCTCACGGTGAAAGCGGGCTATCCGCCGGAGGATCAGCTCGACCAGGCCGATCTTGCCGCCGCCAATTGGGCCTGGGGCAACGACCGCCCGGCCGGCCGCGGCTCCGATACACTGCCCGGCGCCAAGCGCCTGTTTCTGCCAATGCGAACCGGGCGCGGGCTGATCGGCGTCATCGGTATCGACGACGACAAGACCGGCCCGCTGTTGACGCCGGACGATCGCCGCCTGCTCGATGCGCTGGTCGATCAGGGCGCGCTTGCGATCGAACGCGTGCTGCTGGTGGAGGACATGGACCGCGTCAAGCGCAACGTCGAGTCGGATCGGCTGCGCTCGGCGCTGCTGACGTCGATTTCGCACGATTTGAAGACGCCGCTGGCTTCGGTGCTGGGTTCTGCTTCCACCATGCGCGATCTGGCCGGTGCGCTCTCGGAGGCCGAAAAGCGCGATCTGCTGGCGACCGTGATCGACGAATCCGAAAGGCTCAATCGCTTTATCGCCAATCTGCTCGACATGACCAAGCTCGAATCTGGCGCCATCAAGCCGAACGCCGCGCGGCTCGATGTGAGCGAGGTCATCGGCAGCGCGCTGCGTCGCGCCGGCAAGATCCTGGCGCATCACAAGGTCTCGCTCGAACTTGAGGCCAACCTGCCGATGCTCGAGCTTGACGCCGTGCTGTTCGAACAGGCGTTGTTCAACCTGCTGGACAATGCCGCCAAATATGCGCCGCCGGGCAGCACCATCTCGATCCGCGGATGGCGAGACTCGAGATTTGTCATGCTTCAGATTCTCGACGAAGGCGAGGGCATTCCGCGTTCCGAGCTGGAAAGTGTGTTCGACAAGTTCTACCGCGCCCAGAAGGGCGATCATGTCCGGCCGGGCACCGGACTCGGACTTGCGATTTCCCGGGGCTTTGTCGAGGCGATGGGCGGCACGATTTTGGCCGGCAATCGCAACGATCGCTCGGGCGCGGTGCTCACCATCAGCCTGCCGATTCCTCCCTCGGCCTCTAACGCATTGGATACCGCCGCATGAGCGCGCCCCCGATCAAAGTCCTCGTCATCGACGACGAGCCGCCGATCCGAAAGTTGCTGCGGATGGGCCTGACCACGCAGGGCTATGAAATCCTCGAGGCGCCGAACGGCAAGACGGGGCTTGAACTGCTCGCCGAGGAGCCGGCTCTGATCATCCTCGATCTCGGCCTGCCGGATATTCAGGGGCATGACCTCTTGCGGATGATCCGTGCCCGCAACGACAGCGTTCCGATCGTGGTGCTGTCGAGCCGCGGCGACGAGGCCGGCAAGGTTGAGGCGCTCGATCTCGGCGCCGACGATTACCTGACCAAGCCGTTCGGTATGGATGAATTGCTGGCGCGTATGCGCGCGGCGCTGCGTCATCAGTTGCAGGTGCACGGCGAACGCCCGGTGTTTCGTACCGGCGATCTCTCCGTCGATCTGGTGCGCCGCATCGTCAAGGTCGGTGATCGCGAGGTCAAGCTGTCGCCGAAAGAGTACGATCTGTTGCGGGTCATGGTGCAGCATGCCGGCAAGGTCCTGACCCACAGGCTGCTGCTCAAGGAACTGTGGGACGAGATGACGGATGCGCAATACCTGCGCGTCTATGTTCGGCAGCTTCGGCAGAAGATCGAGATGGATCCCGAGCGGCCACAATTCGTTCTGACCGAGACCGGCATTGGCTATCGCCTGAGAGCGCCGGATTAGATCGTCATCCCCAGGTGCGGCGTCTCTCGTCTCCCGACACGACGCCCGCGATCGGTAGCCGGGTATTATTCCAGCCAGTTCGCGACTGTTGCCAAAACGTCTCGCGACATGGGGAGAGGTGTTCGAGTTCACGCTTGAATGTGAAGCCGAGATGACGAGAGCGAGTATGGCGTTTCGCTTTTGACTTAAATTGGACATGGCGCAACGCAATAAGCCGCGGCAACTCCGGTCAGTTGACCCTCCCGAACGAAAGGATCAAACTTCGTCAGTTGTTGTATTGCGAAAGTCGCTGAGGGAGTCCGAAGGTGGCAGCAATTAGCCAAACAAGCCTAGCCGCTCTGCTTACCGCGAGCCTTGTCAATTTCGCGTTCGCCGCCGAGCAAGCCGCAACCACCGACATCGGCACGCTCGATCAAGAGACCGCCGAGAAGGCGTTTCCCGCCAAGCCGCCTTATTCGCCCTATGCTGGCCGCAATTTTCCCACCCGGCCGTTCTTCGGCGACACGCACCTGCACACGTCGTTCTCAATGGATGCCGGCGCCTTCGGGGCGCGGCTTGGTCCGAAGGATGCGTATCGCTTTGCAAAAGGTGAAGAGGTCATCGCCTCGAGCGGCCAGCATGCGAAGCTTTCGCGCCCGCTGGATTTTCTGGTCGTGACGGACCACTCGGATGGAATGGGATTTTTCCCGCAACTGATGGCCGCCGATCCCGTTCTGATGGCGACGCCACAGGGGCGCCGCTGGTATGACGAGATAAACTCC
Organism: uncultured Alphaproteobacteria bacterium; assembly: GCA_963824305.1. Taxonomy (GTDB): domain Bacteria; phylum Pseudomonadota; class Alphaproteobacteria; order Rhizobiales; family Xanthobacteraceae; genus Bradyrhizobium. The sequence goes on along the minus strand of CAWGOW010000004.1, from coordinate 1,619,762 downwards.
GGCCAGGGTGCCAAGGCCGCCATCGATATCATCACCAGCTTCGGCAAAAGCGATTTGCCAAAGGGATTCCCGACGCCCGGCACGCCCGCCTATCGCAGCGCCTGGCGGGAGACAATCAAGGCGGCGGAGGAAGCGAACGATCCCGGCCGTTTCACGGCTTTCATCGGCTATGAATGGACCTCGAACGCCGGCGGAAACAATCTTCATCGCAACGTGATCTGGCGCGACAACGGCGCCAAGGCCGGTCTCATCGAACCCTTCACCACCCAGCCGCCGCTCGGCAGCCCCAATCCGCGCGACCTCTGGAAATGGATGGCGATGTGCGAGGAAAAAACCGGCGCGGAGATCCTCGCATTGGCGCATAACGGCAATCTGAGCAACGGCCGCATGTTTCCGATTATCGAGTCATTCAACGGCAAGCAGAATCGACCGCGAATACGCGGAGAACCGCATGCGTTGGGAGCCGCTCTACGAAGCCACGCAGATCAAGGGTGACGGTGAGACCCATCCGTTCCTTTCACCCAACGACGAATTCGCCAACTTCGAACGCTGGGACAAGGGCAACCTCGATCTGACCGAGTTGAAAAAGCCGGAGATGCTGGAATTCGAATATGTTCGCTCCGGACTCAAGAACGGCTTGAAGATGGAAGCCGAACTCGGTGTCAATCCCTACAAGTTCGGCCTTGTCGGCAGCACCGATGCGCACACCGGCCTTGCAGCTGTCGAGGAAGACAATTTCTTCGGCAAGACATCGTCATCGGAGCCGAGCGCGGAACGTGCGACGCATCCGTTCGTGAAGACCGACAAAGCCGTCATCATGGGCTGGGAGCAGACAGCCTCCGGATATGCGGCGGTCTGGGCGACCGAAAACACGCGTGAAGCGATCTTCGACGCGATGAAGCGCCGCGAGACCTATGCCACTACCGGCCCGCGCATGGTCGTTCGCTTTTTCGGCGGTTGGGACTTCGAGGCCAGCGATGCCAACAACCGCATGCCGGCGAAGATTGGCTATACCAAGGGCGTTCCGATGGGTGGCGATCTCAACAGTGCTCCGAGCGGAAAATCGCCGACCTTCCTGGTCGCCGCGCTCAAAGATCCGATCGGCGCCAATCTCGACCGCATCCAGGTCATCAAGGGCTGGCTCGGCAAGGACGGCCAGACCCAGGAGCGCATCTACGACGTCGCAGTCTCCGGCGGCCGCAAGATCGAGGCGGATGGACGAAGCAAAATACCCGTCGGCAACACGGTTGATGTTGCGAACGCAACCTGGACCAACACCATCGGGGCAGGCGAGATGATCACGGTCTGGAAAGACCCCGATTTCGATCCGGCGTTGCGCGCGTTCTATTATGTGCGCGTGATCGAAATACCGACGCCGCGCTGGACGGCCTACGACGCAAAATATTTCGGTGTCACGATGCCGAAGGAAGCCCCGATGACGACGACCGAGCGCGCCTATACGTCGCCGATCTGGTACACGCCTTGATCTGGTAACGCCTTTGCAAAGGTGCGCGCTTTGAAACTCTCACTGCTGAGAGAGCCGCTGTTCCAGTTTGTCTTGCTAGGTGGGGCTCTGTTTGGCCTATTTCACCTTGTCGATAACCGGAAAGCCGGCGCGCCCGAAAAGATCGTTATTTCTTCGGCGCGGATCGCCAATCTGGCAGACGGTTTCGCCCGGACGTGGCAGCGCCCGCCGGGTACCGGGGAATTGCAAGGCCTCGTCGATGACTATATTCGCGATGAAGTGTTCTACCGGGAGGGACGTGCAGCGGGTCTCGACCGCGACGACGTCATCATCCGTCGCCGCGTGCGGCAGAAGATGGAATTTTTCGCGGAAGATGCGTCCGTACCCGAACCGGACGACGCACAGCTTGCCGCCTATCTTGAAGCCAATCCAGAGCGCTTCAGGACCGAGGATCGCCTGACGTTCCACCAGGTTTTCCTGAGCGCGACGCGGCGTGCGGCTACGATTGATCGCGACAGCCGACAGGTCGCGGAAGTCCTGGCTCACGCGGACGCCGCGGTGGATGCAACCGCACTCGGCGATCCCTTTGCGCTCGGGGAGGACTTTCAGACCGTATCGCAAAATGATGTGGCAAGCGCATTCGGTGACGGCTTTGCCAAGCGTATCTCGGTGATGGAGCCGGGCCGCTGGCAGGGGCCGATCTCGTCGAGCTTCGGTCAGCATTTCGTCTTTATCAGCGAACGCATACCGGGCCGCATGCCGCCGCTCGATGCAGTACGCCAAGCGGTTCGCCGGGAATGGTCGAATGCGCGACGGCTTGAAGCGGAGCAGAAACTATATGCAACGCTTCGGGAGCGTTACGAAATCGTGGTGGAGGCCCCGCCGCCGGCCAAATCGGCGCAAACCGAAACCAGCCGATGAAGCGTCTCGTTGTACTGTTCTCTGTGCTGGCCGGGCTGATAGCTCAGCCCGCGAACGCCGACGAACTCCGGCCAGGCTATCTGGAACTGCGCCAGACCGATCCCGCCGCCTACAACCTGCTGTTCAAGATCCCGGCCCGGGGCGATGACCTGCGGCTCGCGGTCTATGTCAAACTGCCCGAAGGCGCGCGGGACGTCGGCGCGCCACGGATAACATTCGGCGACGGCGCCTATGTCGAACGCCGCACCATCCGCCGGGACGGTGGGCTCACCGGGCATACGATCGCGATTGAAGGTCTTTCGGCGACGTCAACGGACGTTCTGGTTCGTATCGAAACTCTTGCCGGCGCGATCCAGACCGAACGGCTGTCGCCGACCAGGACCTCGTTTGTCGTTCAGGCAACGCCCGGCGCGGCAGAGGTCGCCACGACTTATTTGCGCCTTGGCGTGGAGCACATCCTGTTCGGCTTCGATCATCTTCTGTTTGTCCTGGCGCTGGTGATCCTGGTTCGGGATTGGCGACGCGTTGCCGTCACCGTGACGGCGTTTACCATCGCACACAGCATTACGCTTGCGGCGGCGACGCTGGGTTTTGTCAACGTTCCGGGTCCACCGGTTGAAGCAACCATCGCGCTCAGCATCATGCTCGTTGCCGTCGAGATATTGAATGCGCGACGGGGAAAGCCGAGTCTGACGGCACGCCTGCCGTGGCTTGTTGCCTTCAGCTTCGGCCTGTTGCACGGCTTTGGCTTTGCCGGCGCCCTGGCTGAAGTTGGATTGCCGCAACATGCGATTCCCCTAGCGTTGCTGTTTTTCAATGTCGGCGTGGAGATCGGACAGCTTGTCTTCGTGGCGGCGGTCTTGTCGCTGATATGGTCGTTGCGTCATGTTGCCTCGCAACTATGGGAAGTCAGGCAGATCAAGTACGCATTTGATCGTCTGGATGTCGTCATTGCTTACGGCATCGGTGTCGTAGCGGCGTACTGGCTGATCGAGCGGACGACGGCGTTCTTTGCGTGATGACCGCCATGCCTTTAACGCCGTACTCCCGCCCTTGCGATCGATGCCTGCACCGGCGATGCGCGCCAATTTCGTTACGCGTATTCTTTTCCGATTTGTGTAAGATGCCCGCGATCTAAAGGAAATTGGAGATAAGGATGAAAGCGGTATTGAATATGTCTGTCGGCGCAATGCTGGCATTGATCGTGACGTCAGGCTATGCGCTCGCGCAGGACGCCACGTCCCCGGAGGCGCGGCTCAAGGAAAAGAACATTACGCTGCCGCAGGTACCTCCGCCGGTCGCCAACTATGTAGATGCGGTGCGGGTTGGAAATCTGCTTTTCCTTTCGGGAAACACCCCCGACGCACAATGGAAATTCAAGGGCAAGGTCGGGAAAGACATGACCGTGCAGGAAGGTTACGAAACCGCGCGGCAGGTCGGGCTGATCATGCTGGCGAAAGTGCGAAACGCGGTTGGTAGCCTCGATCGCGTAAAACGCGTCGTCAAGGTGCTTGGCATGGTCAATTCACCCGAGGGCTTTGGTGATCAGCCTCGTGTCATCAATGGATTTTCCGACTTGATGGTGGAAGTCTTTGGTGAAGCAAAGGGTAAACACGCGCGTTCCGCGGTCGGGATGGCAGGACTTCCCTTCAATAACGCCGTGGAAGTCGAAATGATCGTTGAGGTCGAATGAGTGAGCGCCTGGATGAGTGATGCGTTTCGAGCGATTTTCCCGACGGGCAAATCACTCAGCCAGCCCATCTGCGTGAAAGGGTGCTGCTATCGCCGGACTTCGGCAACGCGAAGAAGGCTGCGAACACCGCCCTCCACGCCGAGACACAGAATCCAATAGAATAAGATCGCGCAGACAAAGCTTGCGAATGGTACGTAATAGGTCGCCTGAATTTCGTTCGCGGCGTAAGTCAGTTCCTGGACCGTGATGATCACCAGGAACGCGCTGTCCTTGATGACCTGGATCATCTGGTTGCCGAGCATCGGAACGGCGTCCAGCAAAACCGGCGGCAGGATAACGCGCACCAGCAACCGCCAGCCGTGAAACCCGAACGCGCGCGCGGCTTCATCCGCTTCGGGCGGCTGCGCTTTCCAGGCACCTCGCAGCAGCTCGGCCACATAGGCGGCGTTATAGATCGCGAGCGCGGTAACGCCGGCGGTCATATTGCCCAGGGTGAGGCCGATCGACGGCAGGCCGTAGTAGAGCAGGTAGCACAACAGCATGAAGGGCACTGCGCGGATGACGTCGATGGCCGCTTTCAGCAGGCGGACAACGGCGGGTCCGCTCTGTACCAGGAGCCCGAACAACGCAAAGCCCAGTATGGCTGCGAGCACTGACGAAATTGCGACGATCTCAAAGGTGAGCAGCAATCCATTCAGCATGAGATCACGCTGCGACCACACGATCTCGAAGCCGTGAAAATTCATGCCGCGTTCCCGGCGAGTTGGCGGTTCTCGAAGAGTCGCTGAGTCAGAACGAGGGCTCCAATGATGGCAAGGTAGATGATCAGCGCGACCGTGAACGGTGGCACCGGTTGATAGGTGCTGGCCCCGATGCGCACCGCCGCCCGTGTTACGTCTGCCACTCCGATCACTGCGATTGCGGGGCTGACCTTGACCAGCAAAGTCATCTCGTTGACCAAGGCCGGCAGTGCCGACTGCAAGAGTTGCGGCAGGACGATATGGCGAAAACGTACATGGCGCCGCATCCCAAAGGCCTTTGCGGCATCAAGCTGGTCCTTGGGGAACGCGAGCAAGGCTCCGCGCCAGATCTCGCAATTGTAGGCCATGGAGCCCAGTGCAAGAGTGGCCACTGCCGCGACCACTCTTGGAAGTTCGATACCCAAAACCGGCAGGGCAAAATAGACCAGCAGCATTAGCGTCACCGACGGCGTCGCGCGCAGCAGGCTCACCAGGACTGCCACAAGTCCGTCGAGGCCCGGAATCCTGGCCCATCGTACAAGCGCCAGCATGAGTCCGAGCGGACTGCCGAGAACGATCGCGATCGCCGAGATCGCGATCGTATTGCCCGCGCCGGCGAGCAGCGCGAGATAGTCGACGGCTGTCATCCGACGTTGGCTACGGGTTCCACCGACATGTTTTCGAAGGTCGTATCGAACCACTTTTTCTGGAGAGCGTACATTGAGCCGTCCTTGCGCGCGCCAAGCAGAAAGTCGTTGAACAGCTTCAGAAGGTCTGTGTTGCCTTTCTGAACGGCCCACGCAATGTAGGTTGGTTTGGAGACGGCTTCTCCGAGCGCGAAGACTGTCGGCCGTTCTTTTGCGACGGTAGCCAGACTGAGAAAGGTGTTGACCACATAGTCGACGCGGCCAATCGAGAGGTCCTGGTAGGCTTCGGGATAGCCCTGATAGGTCACGATCTTGCCGAGCTGGCCGCCGGTTGCCTTCAGCATATCCTCAAGCTGAGGCAGCAGTTTCAGCATGGCGCTGCCGGCTTCGACGCCAAGCGGCTTGCCGGAAAGATCCTTGATCGAGGTGATTTTGGGGTCGTCCTTGCGCTTGAGATAGTAATCCACTGAGGCGGCAACCGGGCTCGTGAAGTCGAGGGCCTGGATGCGCTCGGCAGTGACAAGGATGGCTGTCACGGCCGCATCGTATTTCCCGCTGGTGACGCCGGGCAGAACGCCGGTCCACGGGATGATGTCCTGACGGACCTCGAACCCAACCTTCTTCTTCAGCATCTCAAGCAGTTCTTGATCGTAGCCGGTCGGCACGCCATCTTTCATGAATTCGAAAGGCCGGTAGTCATCCTCGGTGGCGACCGTCATGAAGCCGCGTTTGGTGATGCCCGCAAGCGTTTCGGCGTGGCTCGAACGAGGCAGGCCGATAACCGCGGCGGCCGAAGCGGCGCCCATCAGCATGCGACGTCTGGTCAGGCCGTAATCGATCTTCGAAGCCATGTTGATCTCCTGTTGCTAGCTTATGCACTATCAAAATCAGGCAAGGAGCGTGCCATCGTGCGCCCGGTTGCGCTATCGACCGGCTCCTTAAGCATTTGCCGTCATTCAGGCGGCGGGTTGATCCGCGCGACGCGCAGCCTGGATCGTGGCCGCCTGGTCGCGGTACCGGGCCCAGATCGAATCCAGGTATTCCATTGAGACGGGATCGAGGTCCGTCTTGGGCTCGGGATCCCGGCTCCAGTGGCCATAAGCGTCGGCGCCGGCAACCGGCATGGCCGAACGCGGACCTAGCGTCGAGCGGACGTGGGCGGCCATGTAAAAAAACGCCACGCCAATGCGCCGGTCGTCCGAGCGGTTTGGAAGCGAGTCATGCGCGGTGCGTTCGTGGTGCAGCGAGAACTGACCGGGCTCGAGCGGCATCTCGACCGCGAGGTTATCGTCAATTCCACGCAGCGATTGGCCGCGCGCCAGCAAATTATTCGCGTCGTAGGTTTCCTCATGGACCAGATCGGGCCCTCGGTGACTTCCGGGCAGAACGCGCAGGCAGCCGCTCTCCGAAGTCGCAGGCGACAACGCGATCCATGCCGTGACGCAGTCGTGAGGGTCGAGGCCGTAATAGGCCGAGTCCTGGTGCCAGGAGACGAAGCGTATGTCGCGCGCATTTTTGGCAAAGGCCGACGATCCGAAGAGCAGCACGTCCGACCCGATGAGCGATTGCACGGCTTCGACGATGGCAGGGGAGCGAGCGAGCTCGCACATCCAGGGGAAAGCCAGGTGAGCCTTGATCTTGAGACGCTTGTTGACCTCTTCGCCGGACTGGGCTTCGTAAGCCTCGATCCGGCTACGGAGTGTGGCGGCCTCAGTCGAGGAAATGGCGTTGAGCGGGAAAAGGTAGCCGTTGGTTTGGAAGAAATCGATTTGTTGCTGTGTCAGCCCAGAGCCCATCGGTCGCTCTCCTATTTCGATACTCCGCGTATCGTTTCTATGATAGCAGCGACTGTCAACGCCGAATTTTGTGCATTTTTCGCTTACAGGAGCGTCACGTCCGATGGTTGATCTTGCGAAGAAAAAGCGAGCGGCGGCCACGCCGGCAACCCCTGCGCGTATCGGAAGGCCGCGCGATGAAGCAGCCCGTGCGGCAATCTTGCGATCGGCGAACGCCATTCTTGAAGAGAAAGGGATCGGCGGCTTCACCATCGAAGCGGTTGCCGCGCGCGCCGGCGTCGCCAAAACCACCATCTACCGCTGGTGGCCGAGCAAGGGCGCGCTCGCGATGGCGGGTTTTCTGGCCGAGACCGCTCCCAAGATCTCCTATCCAAACAGTGGTTCGGCACGAGCCGATCTGATCAGCCAGTTGCGACGGGTCGCATCCGTCTATGGCGGCAAGACCGGGCGCGTGCTTGCGGCGATCCTCGCCGAGGGTCAGCGCGATCCAAATACGATGGCGGCGTATATCGAGGGCTACGCACGCCCGCGCCGCGAGGCGGCCAAAGCTATCCTGAGCGCCGGGGTCAAGCGGGGCGAGCTGAGGGCGGAGATCGACCTCGAAGCTACAGTCGACGTGCTTTACGGACCGATCTATTACCGCATGCTCGTTCCGCTGGCGCCGCTCGACCCCAAATGGGCGGAGAAGATGGCAAACCATGTCTTTGTCGGACTTTTGACGTCCGGATCCACGCCGCCAAAGGAGACTTAGTGGAATGGATTGAACGTTCGCTGCACCCCATTAGGCCGCAGCCGAATGTCGGGTTGCTATCTATCTTAGCAAGCCTTGGGCAAATCCGTTCCTGACCGCGGAGGCAGAGCTGAGTGATCTGCCCGACGGGCAAATCAGTGACTCGCGTGCCATCCCCGTCCAGCCCCGTTTGCAAAAATATTTCGCTCTGCCCGTCGGGCAAATCATCTCTATCACTTCGCGCCATCCCGCCTCGATCAGAGGGACGTATCGCGATCGTCACGAAACGTGGAGTGCGGGATGCGGTGGACACGGCAGCGCGCTGACGAACGACGCTGACGTGGACGGCGAAGTCGTGTGGTCCTGATATCCCGACGCTGATATCAAGCTCTTGGGAAGCTAGCGCTTCTCAGGGGTGATGGTGACAAAAAGCCCGGCTCACCAGGCAGAGCGCGAAGTAAGCTGTTAAAACCATTGCGCAGGGAAGGCCGGATTGGTCCGGTGAACCTGTAGTGGACTTATTCGCGTGCTTCCCACTTTGCACGCGGAGCTATGGGTGCATTGGGTACCCGGCTTTCCCTGCGCCCTCTACGGGGCGGAACGTTTGCGACAACTCGGGTGTGCCATGCCGCGAGAACGCGGAAGTGTATCTTGAAGTTGCGAAGACGAGGCGGGCGGAACCATCTCCCTACGCGCTCATTGGTTCCGAGCCAAAAGGAGAAACATCATGGCACGCAAAGCACGCAAATATTCCAAGAAAGCCTCAAGCAGCGTCGAACGCGCGATGAAAAAGCGCAACGCCGGCACGTTGAAGAGCGGCCGCTCGGGCCGCAAGGTCAAGAGCCGCAAGCAGGCGATCGCGATCGGTCTTTCCGAGGCAAGAGCCGCCGGAAGCAAGGTGCCGAAGAAGGCGACCGGCAAACGGACCACGAAGAAACGCAAGGCTAAACGGTAACGCCTATTCGTTTGTGGATCAGGGGTAGCCTAGGGCACTCCTTTCATCAACTTGCCTTGCGGCGCCTTGATGGTGACCGAAGCGGCCGCCGGGTGGTGCGGCGCGGCGTTGCGTGGCGGGAGCCCGAAGATCCGCTCCGTTTCGCCGAGGTCCGGGTTTTCAGGCTTTGCTTAAGCGCATCCATGAGACTGATCACGTTGTCATGGCGTTCCTCCGGCTCGGCCGCTTTGATCGGCTTGCCGGCCGCCTTTCGCTTCACCAGCGCTTTGAGCGCGTCCTCATAGTCGTCCTTGAATTTGGACGGATCGAAATGCGCGGCCTTGGTATCGAGAATATGCGCGGCCAGTTCGATCATATCCTTTGAAATTTTCGGACTGCGAATATCGTCAAAATAAGCGTCCTCGTCGCGTAGTTCGTAAGGGTAACGCAGGGTCGTACCGAGAAGGCCTTTGCCGAGCGGTTCGATCGCAAGGATATGCTCGCGGTTGGTCAGCACGATACGGGCCAGCGCCACCCGGTCTTGATCCTTCATGGCATCGCGGATGACGGTGAAGGCATCGATACCGGCCTTCCCGTCGGGAGCGATGTAATACGGATGGTTGAAATAGCGCTTGTCGATCTCTTCTCGCGGCACGAAGCTCTCGATATCGATGGTATGCGTGCTGTCGATCTGGACCGCCTCCAGTTCTCCTTTTTCGATCTCGACATATTTGTTTTTGGTGAGTTCATAGCCGCGGGCTTTGTCGCCGCCCTCGACGACATCACCCGTCTCCACGTCCACCATTTGTTGCCGGAGCCGGTTGCCGGTCTCCTTGTTAATGAGATGGAAGCGGGTTTTCTCGGCGCCGGTGGTGGCCGGATAAAGCAGAACAGGACAGGAGACTAGTGAAAGCTTCAGTGACCCTTTCCAATAAGCCCGTGCAGCCATTACACTCTCTCCGTCCTGTCGGGGAATAACGGAACTTCAACAGCCACCGGAGGTTTCGGTTCCTGTTATCTATAAGTCGTACCGGGGTATCATTTGAGGTTCTGCCGTGGCGTCGAGCAACCTTTCCACTTACCGGAAGAAGCGGGATTTCGAAAAGACCACGGAGCCGAGTGGCGACGTGAAGGTTTTGCCGTCCAAAGCCCGGCGCTTCGTGATCCAGAAGCACGACGCGACGCGGCTGCATTACGATCTCAGGCTCGAGTTCGATGGGGTCTTCAAGTCGTGGGCGGTGACGAGGGGACCCTCGCTCGATCCGCGCGACAAACGGCTTGCGGTCGAGGTCGAGGATCATCCGCTCGATTACGGCGATTTCGAAGGTACGATTCCCGAAGGGCAATATGGCGGCGGAACGGTGCAGCTCTGGGATCGCGGACATTGGGAATCGGACAATCCGGAAAAAGGCTTTGCCAAGGGCGATCTGAAGTTCACGCTGCACGGCGACAAGCTGCATGGAAGCTGGGTGCTGGTGCGGATGCGCAACGATCGCAGCGGCGGCAAGCGGACCAACTGGCTTCTCATCAAGCATCGCGACGAATATGCGCGCGAGGGGAAAGAGAACGATCTTCTCGCGGAAGATCGTTCGGTCGCTTCCGGCCGCAGCATGGACCAGATTGCGGCCGGCAAGGGCAAACCGCCGAAGCCGTTCATGACCGTGCGCGGCCGTGCCAAGGCCGACGCGGTCTGGCATTCGAACCGGGGCCAGGCAGCGGACGCGCGTGCGCACGCCAAAAAGGCGGCATCGCCAAAGGCGGCGAAAGTCAACGAAATGCCGGATTTCATTGCCTTCGAGTTATGTACGTCGGCCGAACAGCCGCCGAACAGCGCAGGCTGGGTCCACGAAATCAAGTTCGACGGCTATCGCGTGCAACTGCGGATCGAGGATGGCGAGGCTACGTTAAAGACGCGCAAGGGCCTCGACTGGACCGACAAATTCAAGGCAATCGCGAAAGCCGGCGGCGTGCTACCGGACGCCATGATCGACGGTGAAATCGTAGCGCTCGATCACGAAGGTCATCCGAATTTTTCTGCATTGCAGGCGGCGATTTCGGATGGCAAGACGGATGATCTCGTCTTCTACGCCTTTGACCTGCTATTTGCCGAAGGCGAAGACCTTCGCCGGGTGCCGCTGGAGCAGCGAAAAGATCGGCTGAAGCAACTGCTGGACGCCCGCAAGAAAAGCAAGTCGGAATCGATCCGCTATGTCGACCATTTCGAGGCCAATGGTGAAGACGTTCTCGCATCCGCCAAGAACTTGGGGCTTGAGGGCATCGTCTCCAAGAAATTGAACTCACCTTATCGCTCCGGGCGCTCCGAAAGCTGGACCAAGACCAAAAGCCGCGCCGGGCAGGAAGTCGTGCTGGGCGGCTGGAAGACGACGAACGGCAAATTCCGCTCGCTGATGGCGGGCGTTTACCGCGGCGATCATCTTGCGTTTGTCGGGATCATCGGAACCGGCTTCGGGCAGGATACGGTTCGGCGCATCATGCCAGCCCTCAAGAAAGCGGAGGCCGGCGAAAGTCCGTTCGGCGGCAAGGACGCGCCGCGCAAGAGCCGCGACATCCATTGGTTGAAGCCGGAACTGGTCGCCGAAATCGAATTCGCCGGCTTTACAGAAGGCGGCAACATCCGCCAGGCGGCATTCAAGGGCCTGCGTCAGGATAAGCCGGCGATCGAAGTCGTCGCGGAGAAGCCCGCCATGGTGAATGTGATCAAGCCGTCGCCCAAAGTCTCGAACAAATCCAGCGAGGTCATGGGCATTGTGATCTCCAAGCCCGAGAAGGAGCTGTGGCCGGATGCTGGCGACGGCAAGGGCGTCACCAAGCTCGACCTGGCGCACTATTTCGAGGCGATCGGCGGCTGGATGATCCCGCACCTCAAAGGGCGGCCGTGCTCGGTCGTACGCGCGCCGGATGGAATCAAGGGAGAGACGTTCTTCCAGCGTCACGCGATGCCGGGCACCTCGAAGATGCTCGAACTCGTCAAGGTCTCCGGCGATCGCAAACCCTATTTGCAGATCGATCGCATCGAGGGGCTGGCGGCGGTGGCGCAATCCGGCGGGCTCGAACTGCATCCGTGGAATTGCGCGCCGGACGCCCCGGATGTTCCCGGACGTCTGGTGTTCGATCTCGATCCCGCGCCGAATGTCAGCTTTGCCGAGGTGATTGAAGCTGCCAAGGACATGCGCGAGCGGCTTACGGCTCTGGGCCTCGAAAGCTTCTGCAAGACCACGGGCGGCAAGGGCTTGCACGTCGTGACGCCGCTGACCTACGGCGTCAGGGACAAGGTAACGTGGAAGGAAGCCAAGGCCTTTGCGCAAGGCGTCTGCCAGTGGATGGCGCAGGACAATCCGGAGCAATACCTGCTCAACATGTCGAAAAAGCTGCGCAAGGGAAAGATCTTCCTCGATTACTTGCGCAACGACCGTACGGCGACCGCGGTCGCGGTACTATCACCGCGGGCGCGCGCAGGCGCCACGGTGTCGATGCCGCTGACCTGGGCGCAGGTGCGCGGCGATCTCGACCCAAAGCGTTACACCGTTCGTACCGTCCCTGCATTGCTCGTGAAGAGCAAAGCGTGGGACGGCTACGACGATGCCGCGTCTTCGATCAAGAATGCGATAAAGAAGTTGGACGGTAAAGTGTAGGTGCGGCTGCCGGAATCAAAGCCGTCCGAGCAGAAGTAATATCAGCAGGATCACGATGACGAGCCCGAGGCCGCCGCCGCCATAATAGCCGGTGCCGTAGAAGGGGCCGCCGCCAATGCCGCTAAAGCCACCGAGCAGGGCGATCACAAGGATAATCAGAATGATTGTACCGATAGACATCGTTTCCTCCAGCCGTAACGATTGTTCAAGTTCCAGCCAGCCAACAAACGGGAACCGTGAAAGTTCCGGCCTTTCGCAGCGCAACCCACGGCCATTTTTTCAGTGAAAACAGCGTCCGCTTTAAGCGAACTGGCCGATTCTTTTTGAAGCCTGTTTCCCGGCCCCAACATAGTTTGCCTTCAGCGCGGCAACCGGCAGATGTTCGAACAGAACGGCCAGCGGCACGCGCGGTTCATTGGATGTGCTGGCGCCTCTGAGCGAGTAACCATCGATGTGAAGCGCGCCGTCGAACGCATTGCCGCGCGGCCAGGCCCGGCCCTGCTCGGAGAGCGGCGCGAACCAGCGCGCCACGGTTACAATCACGGCATGACGGCCGCGGCGGCGGGCAAACGCCATGATGTGATCGCGATGCGAACCGCTGACTTCCAGCGGTTCGTAATCGCCGTGCGCGAAAACTTCCGCCATTTCGTTGCGAAGCCTGAGAAGGTGCCGGGTCCAGGCGAGCTTGACGTGGCCGTTGGGCCAGTCGCGGGCGAGGGCTTGCCAATCCGGCCGCTCCACCTGCCGAAGCACATCTGCACGCTCGGGGAAATCGACGGGCCGGCGATTGTCGGGGTCGACCATGGACAAATCCCAGAACTCCGTTCCCTGATAAAAATCAGGCACGCCCGGCATCATCGCCTTCAGGGTGACCTGGCTCAGCGAGTTGAGCGCGCCCAACAGCGCGACCCGGCGCGCAAAGTGGTCCAGCGAATCCAGAAATTCCGCCGAGAGCGACGGATCCAGGATCCGTTCGATGAAAGTGCCGAGGGAAGCCTCGTAGCCTTCGTGCGGATTGAGCCAGCTGGTTTCCTGCTTGGCCTCGCGTGCGGCCTTCACGGCATAGGCCTTGAGGCGTTCGGTCAACGAGGGATCCGGGGACGAAGGCCAGATTCCGAGCAGTGTCTGATACAGCATATATTCGAAGGTCGCCGAAGGCGCCCGTAGATTTCCATCGGTCGTGATATGCGGCGCGTTGAGTAATTTCCAGCGCGCGACCATGGCGGTCCACTCGCCGGAGAGTTCACTGAGCGCGATCAGGCGCGCGCGCGTATCTTCGCCGCGTTTGGTATCGTGGGTCGCGGTCGTGGTCAGGGCGTTCGGCCAGTCATGGCTGCGCGTCTTCATCATCTGGTGAAAGACATCGGGAGAGAGCGCCGACGCCGAAGGTTCGCCGCCGACTTCGTTGAGCGCGAGCAGACGATGGACGCGGTAGAACGTCGTATCCTCCAGTGATTTCGCCATCAACGGGCCGGTGAATTGCTGAACCTTCTGTGCAAACCGGTGCACCCGTGGCGCGCTATGCAGCGCCGAGCCAGGTTTGGCGAGATCCATCGTCAGCGCATCGCGCAGAAAGTCGAAAATGCCTTCGTCGGCCGCATACCATTCGGTGCGCGCCTTTTCGATCGTGTCCGAGATCAAAGCGCGGTCGCCGTCGGATGTGCCGGCCGTAGTGAGGTAAGTCCGGTAGATCGGAAAATTCAACACATAAAGTTCAAGCGCCTGGCGCAGACTGTCGGCAGAGAAATCGCGCGTCGAGTAATGGCCCACCGCGATTCGTCCGAGCAGGCGCGCCAGCACGGTGAACTCGCTGGTTAGCAGCGTTTCCAGAACGCGCCGCTTGGCGGCTTTCAGCACAGGGGAAAGCGCGGGCGGCAGGTTGCTGATCTGCCGCCAGGTCTCGTCAAGCGCGTCCAGCCCGCTTTGATTGGCCAGCACGCGCGTGATGGTGTTGAGCGTCTCGTACCCGGTCGTGCCTTGGACGCCCGCAAATTGCCGCAAGGCTTCATGCTCGCCGAGAATTTTTTCGACCACGACATAGAACGACCGCGATGCTTTTCCTCCGGCCTGCCGGATCAGGCGGCTCAAGCGCTGGAAATACTGCACGGGGTTGCTAAGGCCGTCGATATGGTCGAGCCGCAATCCCTGTAACTTTCGCTCTTCGATCAGCCGTCGAACCAGGCGATGGGCGGCGTTGAAGGTCGCGGCGTCTTCCACCCGCAATCCAGCCAGCGAGTTGACGTCAAAGAAGCGGCGATAGTTGATGTCGCTGGAGGCAAGCCGCCAGTGTCCGAGTTTGTAATGCTGGCGCTCGAGCAGATGATGCAGGACCAGGGTTTGGGCGGGACGATCCGGTCCGGCGCGATAGGCGGCAAGGCCGCGTTCGACGATGTCGCGCGCGCCCACGATGTCTTTTAGCTCGGCCTTGAAAGCCGGCGCTTCCTTGCGGTTCGGATGGCGCAGCCCGTGGTAGCGCGAGGCAAGATCGAGAATGCGTTTTCCCCGGGGGTCGTCCTCGGCGGCCGCTTCCTTCACGATCGTGGTCAGGATTTCACCGTAGCGTTCGGGTGCAATCGGCAGCCGATGCTCGAAATACCAGGCCGAGAAGCCGCCTTCGCCAGCGTCATAGCGCAGTTCGATCTCGCCATTCTCCAGCGCCTTGCCGTAGGAAGAGCCGAGGATCGGCAGCAGCACGCCGCCGCGGGCGCGATACGGCAACTGCTCCCAGTCGATATCGAAAGAGACTGCATGCGGGGAAGCCTCGCCCCATTCCAGTACGTCGAGCCACCACGGGTTGTCGTCGAAATGCACGCCAACGTGATTCGGCACGAAGTCCAGGATCAAGCCGAGGTCGTGTGCCTTGAGGGTTTCGCTCAGCCGCTCAAAGCCTTCGTCACCGCCGAGTTCGGGATTGATGAGGGTGTGGTTGACGACGTCATAGCCGTGGGACGAGCCCTTGCGCGCCTTGGTAAAGGGCGAGGCGTAGACGTGGCTGATGCCGAGTGCCTTCAGGTAGGGGACGACCGCCACGGCCGCGTCGAAATCGAAGTTTGCGGTCAGCTGCAAACGATAGGTCGCGATGGGAATGGCTGAGGGCATCAGCGGGCTTCCACCTGCCAAAGTACCGACCAGGGTTTCATCGTGTCCGCCGGCTCGCCCCAGATCGGCATGGCCAGGTTTTGCTTCGATGGGCTGGAAAGCGCCTGGTCCGAGAGATTCGCCGTCAGCCACAGCGTCACATTGCGACCGAGGCGCCAGTTTGCATGCAACAGGCCATTTTCGGCCGCATGCGCGTCGCCGAAGCGCGCATCCGCAAGGAGCGGCATGATATGGCGGCGGCGGACCACCAATAGCTCCCTCACCAATGACTGCCGCTCGCTGTTGTCTCTGTATTCCCAATCCAGAGTGGCCGAACGGAAAGTAGTTTCACTCAGGGGATCGGGCACGTCGCTGCCAAATTTCTGGTATGCCCATGCATATTCGTCGCGACGCCCTTTTCGAACGGCTTCCGCAAGATCGCCCTTGAAATCGCAGAAGAACGGGAAGGGGACTTTTGAACCCCATTCCTCGCCCATGAACAGCATCGGAATCGAGGGGGCGAGCAGAGTGACGGCGAGCGCGGCCTTGATCGCCTCCGGCTTCGCCAAGGCATCGAGCCGATCGCCGAACGGGCGGTTGCCGATCTGGTCATGGTTTTGCAGGAAGTTGACGAATGCGGTGGGCGGAAGTGCGCCGCTCTTTTCGCCGCGCGGTTTTCCGTCGCGGTGCCCGGAAACTTCTCCCTGATAGGCAAAGCCGGAGCCGAGGCAGCGCGCGATATCGGAAAGCGGTGAGCGCTGATAGTCGCTATAGTAGCCTTGCTTCTCGGCCGTCAGCTTCACATGCCAAGCGTGGTGGTAATCGTCGTTCCATTGCGCACGGTACTTTCCGCGCGGCCGGTCCTGTATGGGATCGAGCAAGCTGACGCAGTTGTCGTCGTTTTCAAGCGTGAGATGGATATGCCGCCCGGTCTCCGCGGCAAGTTGACCGGCAGCGAGACTGAGATCGTGCAGCATCGGTATTTCGCCGGTCGCTGTGATGGCATGCACGGCGTCCAGCCGTAGTCCGTCGAAGCGGTATTCATCGAGCCAGTGAATGGCGTTCTCGATGGCGAACGCACGCACCTGCGGCACCCGATAGTCGATCGCGCTGCCCCACGGTGTTTGCGCATCCGTAAAAAATTCCGGGGCGTAGCGCCCGAGATAATTTCCCTCGGGGCCGAAGTGGTTATAGACCACGTCGAGAAACACCATGATGCCGCGCAAGTGAGCTTCATCGATGAGAAGCTTCAAGTCCTCGGGCCGGCCGTAGGCGCTGTCCGGCGCGTACCACAATACGCCGTCATAGCCCCAGTTGCGCCGGCCGGCGAAATCCGCCAGCGGCAACAATTCAAGCGCGGTGATGCCGGTTTCGACGAGGCGATCGAGCTTGTCGATCATCGCGCGATAACTGCCATCTCGCGTGAAAGCGCCGACATGGGCTTCCAGCAACACGGTTTCGTGCCAGAGCCGCCCGCGCCAATCTTCGGCGCGCCACGCATAGTTGTCGTGATCGATCACTTCGCTCGGGCCGAACACGTCTTCGGGCTGAAAGTGCGATGCCGGATCGGGCACGTCGATCTCGTCGTCGATCCGAAACTTGTAGCGCGTGCCTGCCTTGGCGCCGACGATGTCGGTCTCGAACCAGCCGTGCTTGGTGGAAGCGAGCGGGTAGCGTCCTCGGTCCAGCAGCAGATCGACGCGCTTGGCCGCCGGCGCCCACAGGCGGAACGTCGTGCCGTCAGAGGTCAGCTTTGCGCCGAAATGCTGTTCATTCATGCAGAACCTGAAAAGAGCAGTACCGAGCGGGGTGGCGCGGTGGTCTCGCTTCCCGAAGGGAAGTCCGCCGCCATCTGCTTAACGTCGGCGGTGTTCAATAGTTGCTGCCAGCTCTTGTATTCCGGCATTTTCGGCATCTTGAATTTGATCGCCTCGGGCGCGGCGTTGAGCACGATGAAGACCGGGGGCTCGTTTTGTTCGATCGGCCCCAGCACATAGGCGAGGAAGCGGCCTTCCGGAAATTTCCAGTCCTGCTCTTTCATCTCCTCGGCGGCGGGCGTCAGCCACAATACGCCATAGCTGCCGTCGGCGCGCCGTCCGTCGAGCCAGCGACGGCTGCGGATTTGCGGAAAACGAGTACGCAGCGCGGTCAGGTGACCGATGAAATCGATGAGGTCGCTGCCCTCGCGCCCGATGCTTTCCCAGCCGATCCAGCTTGTTTCGTTGTCCTGGCAATAGGCGTTGTTGTTGCCGTTCTGGGTATTGCCGACTTCGTCGCCCCCGAGAATCAGCGGCACGCCCTGGGCAAGAATCAGACAAGCGAGCTGGTTCTTGCGCAACTGGTTGCGCAGCGCATTGATGGCAGGATCGTCGGTCGGGCCTTCGTGGCCGCAATTGTTGCTATGGTTGTCGTTCGAGCCGTCGCGATTGTCTTCGCCGTTCGCCTCATTGTGCTTGTTGTTGTAGCTGAAGAGGTCATTGAGCGTGAAACCGTCATGCACGGTGATGTGGTTGATGCTGGCACGCTGCACCCGGCCGTCATGGTTGAACAGGTCGGACGAGCCGGTCATGCGGCTGGAGATTTCGCCGATCAGGCTGCCTTCGCCGCTCCAGTAGCGCCGCATCGCGCTGCGATATCGGTCGTTCCATTCCGACCATTGCGAAGGAAAGCCGCCGACCTGGTAGCCGCCCATACCGAGATCCCAGGGCTCGGCGACCAGCTTGACGGAAGCAAGCACCGGGTCCTGACGCACGGCCGTGAGGAAGGCGGAGTTACGGTCGAAGCCGTTGGGGCCGCGGGCGAGCGTGGTGGCGAGGTCGAAGCGGAAGCCGTCAACGTGGCATACCTCGACCCAGTAACGCAGCGAATCCATCACCATCTGCAGCACGCGCGGATGAGAGAGATTCACCGAGCTGCCGCATCCGGTGAAGTCGTCGTAGTAGCGCGGGTTCTCCGGCTTGAGCCAGTAATAGGAGGCGTTGTCGATGCCGCGGAACGACAGCGTCGGGCCCATGTGGTTGCCCTCGGCGGTGTGGTTGTAGACGACGTCGAGCATCACCTCGATGCCGGCATCGTGTAGCCGCGCTACTGCCGTGCGAAAGGAGTCGAGCGAATTGTCCTGCGCGTAGCGCGCTTCCGGCGCAAAGAACGCCAGCGTGTTGTAGCCCCAGTAATTCGAGAGTTTCCTTTCGACAAGCATACGATCGTCGACCAGGCCATGGATCGGCAGCAACTCGATGGTGGTGACGCCGAGCCGCTTGAGATGCGCGATCATCGATGGCGAGGAAAGCCCGCCATAGGTGCCTCGCAGGGCAGGCGGGACGTCGTCGCGCTTTTGCGTCAGACCCTTGACGTGGGCTTCGTAGATGATGGTGTCTTCCCAGGGGACGCTCGGCCTGACTTCGCGCCGGCCCCAGTTGAACGCCTCGTCGACCACGACGGCTTTCGGCATGCCGCGCGCATTGTCGCGCCGGTCGAACGAAAGATCCTCGCGGGCGCTGCCGGTGCGATAACCGAAATGCGCATCGCTCCATACGAGCCTGCCCGCAAGCCGCCGCGCATAGGGGTCGAGCAGGAGCTTGTTTGGGTTGAAGCGATGACCGTGCTCCGGCGCATAGGGGCCGTGAACGCGATAGCCATAGAGCTGGCCGGGAGAGACGTCGTTGAGATAACCGTGCCAGACGTCCTCGGTACGCTCGGGCAGTTCGACGCGCTCGATCTCGCGTCGGCCCTGGCTATCGAAAAGACAGAGTTCGACCCTTTGCGCGTTGGCAGAAAACAGCGCGAAATTGGTCCCCCGTCCGTCCCAGCTTGCACCGAGGCGCGAAGGCGATCCGGCAGTCAGTCGCATTATTGATTATCCGGTATGAGGAAAATGGTCGCCAACGGCGGAATGGTGAGTCTCAGTTCAGGTCCCATGCCCTCAAGTGTTTTGACTTCGCCCACATTGCCGGCGTTGCTGCCGCCATAGTGCGACGAATCCGTATTGAGAACCTCGTGCCACGTGCCTGCGATCGGCACGTGAACAATGTAATTATGATACACGTTCGGAGAAAAATTCGTCACGACGAGACATCGCGCGCGCTCATCCCGGCCCTTGCGCATCCAGGCGAAGACGTTGCCGTGGGAGTCGTCGGACACCAGCCAGTCGAAACCGGCAGGGTCGCAATCG
Source organism: uncultured Alphaproteobacteria bacterium (assembly GCA_963824305.1). Classification (GTDB taxonomy): domain Bacteria; phylum Pseudomonadota; class Alphaproteobacteria; order Rhizobiales; family Xanthobacteraceae; genus Bradyrhizobium. The sequence continues at coordinate 1,599,934 of CAWGOW010000004.1, read as the reverse complement.
AGTTCGTGCAGCGCGGGCGTTTTGCGATAAAGCCAGTTCAAGTCGCGGACCAGCGATTGCACGCCGGCGTGAGGGGCGTGCTGAAGCAGATGCCAGTCGAGCGAATGGTCGTGATTCCATTCCTTGGATTGCGCAAATTCGCAACCCATGAACAACAGCTTCTTGCCGGGATGGCCGAACATGAAACCGTAATAAGCGCGCAAATTCGCAAAACGCTGCCAATCGTCGCCCGGCATGCGTCCGAGGATCGAGTGTTTTCCGTGAACCACTTCGTCATGCGACAGCGGCAGGATGAAGTTTTCCGAGAACGCGTAATGCAGGCCGAAAAGAATGTCGCCGTGATGATGTTGGCGGTGGATCGGGTCTTTGCTGATATATTGCAGCGTGTCGTGCATCCAGCCCATGTTCCACTTGTAGCCGAAGCCGAGCCCGCCAAAGTCCACGGGGCGCGATACTTGCGGCCAGGCGGTCGATTCTTCCGCCGCGGTCGTGGCGTGGGGAAACTGGCCAAACACCTCCGTGTTGAAGCGGCGCAGGAAATCGACGGCGTCGAGGTTTTCGCGTCCGCCAAAACGGTTGGGCACCCATTCACCGGCCGGGCGGCTGTAGTCGAGATAAAGCATCGAAGCCACGGCATCGACGCGCAGGCCGTCGATGCTGTAACGATCGAGCCAGAACAGTGCGTTGGAGACCAGGAAGTTCACGACCTCGGTGCGCCCGTAATTATAGATCAGCGTGCCCCAGTCGAGGTGACGGCCCTGCAGCGGGTTGGCGTGTTCGTAGAGCGCGGTACCGTCGAAACGGCCGAGCCCGTGCGGATCGTCGGGGAAATGACCAGGCACCCAATCGAGCCATACGCCCAGCCCTTCGTGATGGCAGGCCTCGATCAGCGCCGCAAAATCCACAGGACTGCCGAAGCGGCTGGTCGGTGCAAACAGCCCGGTCGGCTGATAGCCCCAGGAGCCGTCGAACGGGTGCTCGCTCACTGGAAGAAACTCGATATGGGTGAACCCCATGTCGTGGGCATAGCGCGGCAGTTGCTCGGCCAGTTCACGGTAGGTCAGCCACTCATTGTTGCCCTTGCGACGCCACGAACCGAGATGCACCTCGTAAATTGAAACCGGTCCATTCAGCGAATTGATCTCCGAAGGCGCAGGCCGGGGACGCGGCAGCTTCTCCTCGTCGAACACGACCGAGGCCGTGCTCGGGCGGATTTCGGCGGCAAAGGCCAGCGGATCGGATTTCAGTGGCAGATGTTCGCCCTGCCGGCTGAAGATGTCGAACTTGTATCGATCGCCCGACGTAGCGTGAGGAATGAACAGCTCCCAATAGCCGAGGCCGCGCACGCGCATCGGATGACGCTTCGGATTCCAGAAATTGAAGTCGCCGACCACACTGACACGTTGGGCGTTGGGTGCCAGCACGACGAACGCCACGCCGGGCACACCCTCCATCTCCGTAGGATGGGCGCCGATCTTTTCATAAAGCCGCTGATGGGTGCCTTCGCCGAGCAGATAAAGATCGTAATCGGTCAGGACCGGCGGAAAGCGGTAGGGGTCGTCGAGGTCGACCACCCTCTCGCCGAAGCGAGCGCGGAGCTGGTAGACGTTCGAGCCGTTGGGGAGAACACCGGCAAACAGGCCGTCGTCGTGAATGCGCGTCAGCGCCGCCGCTTCGCCATGCGGGGCAATTGCGTCGACCCTCTCGGCTTCAGGCAGGAAGGCGCGCACGACCGTTTTGCCGTCTTCGCTGTGAGGGCCGAGGTACTGGAACGGATCGGAGTGGCGGCCTTCGAGAATCGCGTAGGCTTCGGCGGAAAGCTTGGTCATGCGGCCTCGCGGGCAGGCTGAGACAAAATCCGCAATATCCGGGCGATCGTCGCCGGCGCGGCCTCCAGTCGCTGTACTAAATCGGTTTCAAGCACGTCGAAAGCCTTTTCGAGTAAGAAGAAGTCAACCATCCGCTGCGCGGCGCCGGCGTCAGCGGGCCAGATCGAGGAATCGGTCATCAATTCGCGATAAGCGCTCACAAAGGTCGCTGTCGCACGGTCGATCCAATCCGCCAGCGCCGCGCCAAGCCGGCGATGTTCATCCGGCGCGAGATGAAGGGCACGCTCGCGTGCGGCGTGGCTTGCGGCCTCGATCGACCAGATCAGGCTCGCGACATCGCGTGCTGCCGGCGCCTTGCGGCGGCGCTCCTCGATCGACCGGCGCACATCGCCCTCGAAGCCGGTCAGGAACACGTCATCCTTGACCATCAGTACCCGCCCGAGATGGAAATCGCCGTGCAGACGAAAATTGAGGCCACGTATGTTCGGTGGCAGCAACCCATTCAGGCGTTCACGCAAATTGTCTTGCTGCGCGAGCAGTTCATCGATCATGGCCCGGTCGGCTTCGCCGAACGAATTGCGGCGCTGTTTCAGGCTTTGACAGACGCGTTCGGCGCTTTGAATGACCGAGGCAGTCCAGCGGGCGACGTCGTGCGGCTCAATGGCTTGGGGCGCCAGATCCGGCGAGCCGCTCGCGGTCGCCAGCGCCAAGTGAAGCTCGGCCGCGCGCCGGCCGATCTGCGACAGGTTGCGCATGTAGGCGGTCTGCTGTTCTGCGTATCGCATGCCCCCGTCGCTCGCCAGCAGGCGTTGCATCTCGAGCAGGCGATCGAGGTGGGCAGCCGTCACCGTCCAGGCGTCACCCTGATTGCCGACTTGAACGTGAACGATAGCGATCGCGTTGCGCTGGTCGCCCTCAATCAGTTCGGCGCTGCCGAGCATTGCCGGCGTATTGGCAAAGCCTGCGACCTCGGTCAGGAAACGACCGATCTCGATCTCGGGATTGATATCGCCTTCGAGTTTGCGGAACAGCTTTACGGTATAGTCGAAATCGACCTGCAGCGAACTGCTCAGGAGTGCGCCTTCTTCGAGAGGTATGACGCGCTCGGGTTGCCTGACATTCCTGCTCATGAATTTGCTGGTCGGCGCGAATTCGAGCCGCAAGCCGCTTTCTTCGATCGTCAGCTTTTGGCTCAGATTGCGCAACAGAAGCCCGATGAAAATAGGGCTGGCGGCGACGTCCAATAGCGTGCCTTCTCGGGCGCCCTGACGCACCGCAGCCAGCGCATTCGGGTTGTAGCGCTCGCGATCGAAACGCACCCACTCGATCTGCATCGGCATGACATAGCGCGTGTTGTTCTCGTCGTCGGCAATCTGGGAGAAAGCCAGCCAGGGCCTGTTGTCGCCGATATCGCAAAACGGAATCGCCGATGTCAGAGTAGGATGGATTGCGGACGGGTCGTGGATCGGAAACCAGCGCGAGCGGGCGAGGTGCCCCGGCAATACGTCGCATTCGAACACGCTGCGGGTGCGAGCGAGCGAGACCCAGGTCGCACCGACCGGCACAACCAGCGTTTCGAATTCGGGAACGATCGAAGGCGTCGCCGGCTCAGACTTGTCGCGCTCCTGAAGATGGAACCAGTAGAACCCATAAGGCGCGAGCGTGATCATGTAGGGCAGTTCGCCGATCGCCGGGAAATGCGTGCGACCGAGCATTTCCAGCGGCACGCGATCCCTGAAAGCCGACAGGTCGAGTTCCGTCGCCTGTGCCGAGCGGGAAAGATTGGCGACGCATAGAATGACCTCGTCGCCGAGCTGTCGCACGTAGGCTAGCACCGAGCGGTTGGCCGGACGGATGAAGCTCACGCTGCCTCGGCCGAAGGCAAGTGTCGATTTTCGGACCGCGATCAGCTTCTTCATCGCGCTGAGCAGCGACGACAGACTGCGCGACTGCGCCTCGACGTTGACCGCCTCATAGCCATAGACCGAGTCCATGATGATGGGCGCATAAAGCCGCGCGGGGTCGGCGCGAGAGAAGCCGCCGTTGCGGTCTGGTGTCCACTGCATTGGCGTACGCACGCCGTTGCGGTCGCCGAGATAAATATTGTCGCCCATGCCGATCTCGTCGCCGTAATAGATGATCGGCGTACCCGGAAACGACAGTAACAGCGAGTTCATCAACTCGATCTTGCGGCGGTCATTGTCCATCAGCGGCGCCAGGCGCCGGCGGATGCCGACATTGATGCGCGCGCGAGGATCGTTGGCATAGGTCGACCAGAGGTAGTCGCGCTCGACGTCGGTGACCATTTCGAGCGTCAGTTCGTCATGGTTGCGCAAGAACAGCGCCCATTGGCAATCGGAGGGGATGTCCGGCGTCTGGCGCATGATGTCGGTGATCGGAAAGCGGTCTTCCTGCGCGATCGCCATGTAGATTCGCGGCATCAGCGGGAAGTGATAGGCCATATGGCATTCGTCGCTGTTGCCGAAATAGTATTGAACGTCCTCCGGCCACTGATTGGCTTCGGCGAGCAGCACCTTGCCTTTGGCATACTTGTCGAGCTCCGCGCGCAGCCGGCGGATGACGTCGTGGGTCTCGGGCAGGTTTTCGTTGTTGGTGCCGTCGCGCTCGCACAGATAGGGGATGGCGTCGAGGCGGAAGCCGTCGACACCGGTGTCGAGCCAGCGCTTCATCACCTGGACAATGGCGTTGACCACGCGCGGGTTGTCGAAGTTCAAGTCAGGCTGGTGCGAGAAGAAGCGGTGCCAGTAGAACTGGCCGGCTTCCGGATCCCAGGTCCAGTTCGATTTTTCCGTATCGGTGAAGATGATGCGCGTGCCCTGGTACTTCTGGTCGGTGTCGCTCCAGACGTACCAGTTGCGCGCGCCTGATTTCGGATCGCTGCGCTTGGCGCGCTTGAACCAGTGGTGCTGATCGGAGGTGTGGTTCACGACGAGCTCGATGATGACCCGCAAGCCGCGCCGCTTGGCTTCGACGATGAAGCGGCGGAAGTCCTTCATGGTCCCGAAGTCGGGATTGATGGAGCCGTAATCGGCGATATCGTAGCCGTCGTCGCGGCCGGGCGAGGGGTAGAATGGCAACAGCCAGAGTGTCGTCACTCCGAGCTCTTGCAGATAATCCAGCTTTTCGGTCAGGCCGGCGAAATCGCCCATACCGTCATTGTTGCTGTCGGCAAACGCCTTGACGTGAAGCTGGTAGATGATGGCATCTTTGTACCAGAGCCGGTCGCTATCGAGCGCGGCACCAGCAGTCGCGTCATTTGGATCGACGGATGACGTCAAATTCATCGGGGCCGGCGACGGAGCAGAGGCGGGATCATGGTAAGGTTCAGGCCGAGCGCGTGTCGAGCCTTCGGCGGTTTCGGTGATTTTGTTCACGATGGAGCCGTCGGCATGAATGGTCCCATTTCGTTGCCGCGAAAGGAGATGCTGGGGACTGTATAGAAAGCCGCTTCCCACCCATTGGTTCCCTCGGGAACGGCATGGTAGGGGGCAGCGTTAGCCACTTCTATCCTCTTCCGAAATCGGTAGAATTTGCGGCAGTCTCCTTCACGACTTACCTTCCCCTTGTTCTCTATTTTCTGCAAATGGCGTGCCGAATGGACGTTTATGACCGGGCTAAGGAATTGGGCATCCAGACCGAGTTTGTGGACGGTCAGGGTCACCGCCATGTGACGGATGTCACTGCGCTGAAGATCATCCTCGAAGCCCTTCCGAAGCGCCATCCGACCCGGCTTCTTGCTGGCCCGGTCGTTATCCGGCCCGGCAAGCCTTCGCGCACCGAATTGAGCCCGGCCGCGGCCCTGCCCGTCTCCTGGACGGTCGTCGCGGGTCGTGAAGTGATGGCGAAGGGTGAGGCGAACGGACGCACGATTGCGTGGCCCGCCGATTGGCGGCAGGGGATTTATCGGCTCCGGCTGACGGACGCGGCCTCGTTAAGCGAAGAAGTCCCGCTGATCGTCTCGACGTCTGGCGCCTATGCCGGAGATTTCGATCGCGGCTGGCTGCTTGCGGTCCAGCTTTACGGCGTCCGTTCCTCCCGCAATTGGGGCATGGGCGACTTTACCGATTTGGCCTCCTTGCTCGAACTCGCCGCCCAGCTCGGTGCGGATGGTGTTGGTCTCAACCCGTTGCACGCCTTGTTCGATGACAAGCCGGCCGATTGCAGTCCTTACTCGCCGAACAGCCGGCTGTTTCTCAACCCGCTCTATATCGACGTCGAACAAATCCCGGAATTCAAGGCGGGCGGTGAGACCCGTAAAGCGGCCGCCCGCTTAAGGGCGGGTCCTGTTGTCGATTACAAGGGCGTCGCCGAGATCAAGTGGCCGGCATTGCGTACGGCATTCGAGAAGTTCAAGGCGCGACCGGCAGCAGGGCGGAAAGAGGATTTCGACAGCTTCCGCGCCGAGCGTGCGCCGCTGCTTTCGCGCTTTGCCTGCTTTGAGGCGCTGCGGCACAGGTTTGACCAGCCATGGTGGGAATGGCCGGAGGAATGGCGTGCGCCCGATGACGCCAAATGCGCGGAGCTTCGCCGGGGCGAAGATGCGATTGAGATCGAGTTTGTCGAATTCACGCAATGGACCGCGGACCGGCAACTGCGCGCCTGCCGCGATCGGGCGCGCGAGCTTGGCCTGAAGGTCGGGCTTTATCTCGACGTCGCGGTCGGCGTTCAATCCGGCGGCTTCGATGCCTGGAATGAGCAGATCGCGATCTCGCGCCATCTTTCGGTCGGCGCGCCGCCCGATCCGCTCAATCTCGCCGGCCAGAACTGGGGCCTTGCCGGCTTCAATGCGGCCGGCCTCGAGCTGCAATCGTTCGAGCCGTTCCGCCAGATGCTGCGGGCCTCGATGCGCTATGCCGGCGCGATCAGGCTCGACCACGTACTCGGCCTCAAGCGGCTCTACCTCGTGCCGCATGGCTTTGCCGCCGACAACGGCGCCTATGTGCAGATGCCGTTCGAAGCGCTGCTGGCTGCGACCGCGCAGGAAAGTATGGCGCATCGCTGCATCGTGATCGGAGAAGATCTCGGCACCGTGCCCGAAGGCTTTCGCGACACGATGGCGTCGTGGGGCATCTGGTCGTATCTGGTCATGATGTTCGAACGCGACGATCGCGGCGTCTTCCGCGCGCCTGACTATTACCTGCCGAACGCGCTCGTCACCTTCAACACCCACGACCTGTCGACCTATGCCGGCTGGCGATCGTTCGCCGATCTCAAGCTCAAGCGATCGCTCGGCATCGACCCCGGCGAGAGCGATGAGGCGCGCTGGCACGCATTGGCGATGCTCGATGAAACGCTGCGTCATCACGCGATTGACGCTAACGACCTCTATGCCATCGCGGCCTTCCTGTCGAAAACAAAGTCGCGCCTGCTCGCGATCTCGCTCGAAGATCTGCTCGGCGTGGCCGATCAGCCCAACATCCCCGGCACCGTGGACGAACATCCGAATTGGCGGCAGCGGCTACCGGTTGCGGTCGACGACATCGCGCATGAAATCGATATCAAGGCGTTGAAGCACGCAACACAGGAGAGGGCGAGCGGCCGGCGCATGAGCCGATCCGCCGTCAGCCGGTAAGGACGAAGTGTCGAAAATAGAAGATTACGGCCTGATCGGAGATTGTGAAACCGCGGCTCTGGTCGGCCGCGACGGTTCGATCGACTGGTTGTGCTGGCCTGCCTTCGATTCCGACGCCTGCTTTGCCGCCATTCTCGGCACACGCAAGAATGGCCGCTGGCTGATTGCCCCAGCGGATGAAGTGGTGCGCACCTCGCGCCGCTACCGGGACAATACGCTCATTCTGGAGACGCAATTTGAGACCAAAGATGGCGTGGTTGCCATCATCGACTTCATGCCGCCGCGTGGGGTCGCCTCCGACGTCGTCCGTCTCGTCCGCGGCATCAAAGGCAGCGTGAAGATGCGGATGGAGCTCGTGATCCGCTTTGGGACGGGTTCGGAGATTCCGTGGGTCAAGCGCACCGAAGACGGCGCGATGCTTGCGATCTGCGGACCGGATATGACGGTGCTGCGGACGCCGGCCAAGCTGCGCGGCGAGGACATGACGACGGTCTCTGATTTCGATGTGAGCGAAGGCAAAACCGTTCCCTTCGTTCTGACGTATGGGGCCTCGCATCTGCAATTGCCAAAGCCGATCGATCCCGCCCGTGCCTTGCAAGCTACCGAGGACTTCTGGCTCGACTGGTGCAGCCGTTGCACCTATGACGGCGACAACCGCGACCTGGTGATGCGCTCGCTGATCACGCTCAAGGCGCTGACCTATGGACCGACCGGCGGCATCGTCGCTGCGCCCACGACCTCGTTGCCGGAGAAACTGGGCGGCAGCCGCAACTGGGACTACCGCTATTGCTGGCTTCGCGATGCGACCTTTACGCTGCTCGCGCTGATGAACTCCGGCTACACCGAGGAAGCTTCCGATTGGCACAATTGGCTGCTACGCGCGGCGGCCGGCGCGCCCGATAACATGCAGATCATGTACGGCATCAAGGGTGAACGCCGTTTGCTCGAGTGGGAAGCGGGATGGCTGCCCGGCTATGAAGGCGCGCAGCCGGTGCGGCTCGGCAACGCGGCTCACGCCCAGTTGCAACTCGACGTCTATGGCGAATTGATCGACGCCTTCCACCAGTCGCGCATCGCCGAACTGAAGCTAGATGACGGCACCTGGGATCTCGAACTCGCCGTGCTCGGGCATCTCGAGGGAATCTGGGATCAGCCTGACCACGGCATCTGGGAGCGGCGCGGCAAGGGCTTCCACTACGTATTTTCAAAGGTCATGACGTGGGTCGCGTTCGATCGTGGCATCAAGAGCGCCGAGCAGTTCGGATTCAAGGCGCCGCTCGAGCGCTGGCGTGCCTTGCGCGACACCATCCATCGCGAAGTTTGCGAAAAGGGTTTTGACCGGAAGCAAAATAGCTTCGTCGAATCCTACGGTTCGGAGGTGCTTGACGCCAGCCTCCTGCTGTTACCTGCCGTGGGCTTCCTGCCCGGCTCGGATCCGCGCATTCGCGGCACCATCGCCGCGATCGAGCGTTACCTGATACGGGACGGTTTCGTGCTGCGGCACGACCCTCGCGAGGTCACGTCCGAGATCCAGCCGATTGAAGGCGCGTTTCTGGCGTGCTCGCTCTGGCTTGCGGACGCTTACGTGCTTTGTGGCGAGATCGACAAGGCGCAGGTTCTGTTCGACCGCGTGGTCGCAATTGCCAACGATCTGGGTCTTTTAGCGGAAGAATATGACTCGGGGGCAGGCCGCCAGACCGGCAATTTCCCGCAAGCGCTGACTCACATTGCACTGATCAACACGGCGCATAACCTGAGCGAAGCCAAGCACGCCAACGACAAACCGGCGATGCAGCGGTCGAAGTGAGCTCAGCCGAGCGAATTGAGAATCGTCTCCATCGCCTTGGCAAAGCCCTCCTCTTCATTCGAGGCGGTGACGTGCGTCGCCTGGTGCTTGACGTCGTCGCTGGCGTTACCCATGGCAAACGATGTTCCGCTGACGCGAAACATGGCGAGATCGTTTTGCATGTCGCCGATGGTGGCGACCGCATCGGTCGAAATGCCAAGCCGATGCGCGATCGTCTGCACGAAGGTGCCCTTGTTGACACCAGGCGGCGTGACGTCGAGATAATAGCTCTGCGAGCGCACGGCGGTCGCCTGCGTGCCGAGCGCCTCTTGCATGGCGCTTTCGCAGCGTTGCAGGCCGGTCGCATCAGCACTGGCGCCGACGATCTTGCAAGCCTCCGATAGATGCGGTGTGAAATCGTCGACGATGGTGGGATCGGCGCGGATTGCACGCTTTTCGTGCGGCACGTATTGGCCATTGGGATCGCGGGCGAGCCAGAGATCGCTCGTGAACAGCCAGATTTCGGCTCCGAACCTGCTCAAGATATCAACCGCCTGTCGCGCCGCGGCTTCGGGAATAAAATGTTGTTCGACCGGCTTCAGCGTGGGATCGACGATGCAACTGCCATTGAAGGCGCCAATAGGAAGCTTGACGCCCAGCGGTTCGATCAGAAACCGCATGCCGATGGTCGGCCGGCTCGACGTGATCGTAAAGCCGATGCCGGCTTCGTGCAGCTTCCGTACCGCGGCGACGGCGCGATCGGTCAGGACCTTCTCCTTGGTCAGGAGCGTGCCATCGACGTCGGAGACAACGAGCGCGGTGCGGGTCATGATCAAGTCCCGAGTTGAGCGACAATATTATCGATGATGGTCTCGACCGGAGCGTCGATCGAGACAGCGATGGGCCGCTCGTCGGCCGCTGGCGGCTCCAGCGTCTTGAACTGGCTATCGAGCAAACCTGGCGGCATGAAATGTCCTTTGCGGTTGGCCAGCCGGTCGGCGATCAGGGCTTGGCTGCCGTCGAGAAAAACCAACCTCACGTCTTTTCGTCCGCGCCCCAATACATCGCGGTAGGCGCGTTTCAGCGCCGAGCAGGCGATCACGACATGGCCGCCGGCTTCACAGACACGGCCAATCTCGTCGGCGATCGCCTCGAGCCACGGCCAGCGGTCGTCGTCGTTGAGAGGATGGCCGGCACTCATCTTGGCGACGTTGCTCGCGGGATGAAATCTGTCGCCATCCTCGAAAGTCCAGCCCAGGCGTTCGGCGAGGGCAACGGCAATGGTGCTCTTGCCTGAACCCGAAACGCCCATCACGATCAAGGCGCAGGGCGATTTGTCGGGGCTGTCGTTCAAGCTACCCACCGCCCGCTGCGCGATCCACCAGAAAAACGGTTTCGCCGACGGAGCGCGCCCGGTTTGCCGGCAGGCTTTCGTCGTGCGAAAGCTTGTCGAGTATCGCACGTTTTTCCTTACCCGCGACCTCGAACAGCATTTCGTGGCAAGAGGCAAGCGCCGGCAAAGTCAGCGTTACCCGCGGCACAAAGGGCTCGACATGGGCCGTCGGTACGCCTGTTACCCAGCGCTTGGTCTCGGCGAGCGCCGGATAATCCGGAAATAACGAGGCGGTATGGCCGTCGGGGCCGACGCCCATCAGTACGAGATCGAACAGCGGACGCGAGGGATCGAGATTATCGGTGCCATAGAAGGTTTTCAGCTCACGCTCGTAGGCTTGAGCGGATTCATCCGGGTTGGCTACATCGGTCGGGATCGGATGAATGCGGTCTTTGGGCGCGAAACGGTCAAGAAATATCTTCCGTGCCATTGCCATGTTGTTCAGGGGATCGGAAGCCGGGACGAAACGCTCATCGCCGATGAACCAGTGGACACGGTCCCACGGTATTCGTTTGACGTAGGTGTCGCTCGCCAGCAATTGATAAAGCTGCTTCGGACTCGATCCGCCGGTCAAGCAAATCGCGATACGATCGTTGTTGGCTTCGATCCGCGTCATCAGACGCTGTGCGGCGGTGGTCGCGAGCGCTGCCGGATCGGCGACGACGATCCGGTTAATGGAAGCGGGTGAGGGCATGCGAGTTAACCGAACTTGCGCCAGTGGCGGCCGTCGCGCTTGAGCAGTTCTTCCGCGGCATCAGGGCCTTCGCTGCCGGCCTTGTAAGGCTCGAGACCTCTGGCGCCTGCCTTCTTCCAGGCATCCAGAAACGGCTGCACCGCCTGCCAGCCGGCTTCCACGCTGTCGGCGCGCTGAAACAGGATGTTATCACCGATCATGCAGTCGTAGATCAGCGTCTCATAACCGGTGGACGGTTCGACCTGGAAATAATCCTTGTAACGGAATTTCATCTCGACGCCGTCGATGTCGATCGTCGGGCCCGGCACCTTGGTGTTGAACTGCAGCGTAATGCCTTCAGTAGGTTCGACCGCGATGATGAGATAGTTCTGCGAGAGATTGTCGACAGGGGTATCGCGAAACATGGCAAACGGCGCCTGCTTGAACTTGATCGCGACTTCCGTGCGCTTCATGCCGAGCGCTTTTCCGGTGCGCAAGTAAAACGGAACGCCCGCCCAACGCCAGTTGTCGATGGTCAGTTTCAGCGCCGCATAAGTCTCGGTGGTGCTGTCGGGCTTGACGTCCTGGGTCTTACGGTAGTCCGGAATTTCGGTGTCGCCGTTCTTGCCGGCCTGATACTGGCCGCGCACCGAGTTTTTCAACGCTTCCGCTTCGCTCTGGGTCTGGATCGCCGCCAGCACCTCGGCCTTTGCCGAGCGCACCGCATGCGCCTCGAATTTCGCCGGCGGCTCCATTGCCACCAGCGACAACAGCTGGAACAGATGGTTCGGCACCATGTCACGCAGCGCGCCCGTGGCATCGTAGAAACTGCCACGATGACCAACATCGAGTTTTTCGTCGACGGTGATCTGGACATGGTCGATGTGATTGCGATTCCAGATCGGCTCGAACATGCCGTTGGCGAACCGCAACACCAGGATGTTCTGGACGGTTTCTTTGCCGAGATAGTGATCGATCCGGTAGATTTGCTGCTCGTTCGCGATCTTGAGCAACTCATCGTTGAGCGCCTTGGCGGAGGCGAGGTCGGTGCCGAACGGCTTTTCGATCACCAGCCGCCGCCAGTAACCGTTCTCCTTCAGCATGCCGGTACGGCCGAGTTGTTCAGCGATCGGCGCAAACGCCGTCGGCGGCGTCGCCAGGTAAAACAGCCGGTTGCCGCCGGTGGCGCGATTGGTCTCCAGTTTGTGCAACCGTTCAGCCATCGCGTCGAACGAGGCCGGATTGCCTGGATCGGCCTCGATACAGGTGACGCATTCGAGCAGGCGCTTGGCGATCGCGTCATCGACGGACCGGGTTTTGTACTTCTTTAGACCCTCAAGCAGGCTTTCGCGCATTTCCTCGCTCGACATGCCCTTGCGCGCCACGCCAACCACGCAGAACTTTTCCGGCAGCAAATCCGAGGCCGCGAGATTGTAGAGCGCGGGCATCACGAGGCGATGCGTCAGGTCTCCGGTGGCGCCGAAGATGATGAACGAGCAGGGCTCCGGCTTGTGCTTCTTCGCTGATGTTTCTGTCACGAACCGGCCTTTGATGGATTGGACGCCCCTTGCGCGGGCTCGTGCGGTTCCTTGTGGCCGCCAAACCCCTCGCGCATCGCCGAGAGAATTTTTTCCGCGAATGTGTGTTCCTTGCGCGAACGAAAACGTGCGAACAAGGCCGCGGTGAGCACCTCGGCCGGCACAGCTTCGTCGATCGCCGCATTCACGGTCCAGCGGCCTTCGCCGGAATCTTCGACAAAGCCCGAGTAATCATCCAGCGTTGGGTGTTTGGCGAGCGCCGATGCCGTGAGATCGAGCAGCCAGGACGGGATGACGCTACCGCGCCGCCATACCTCAGCGATGTCGGGGATGTCGAGATTGAAGCGATGATCCTGAGGCAGCGCATCGATATTGGCGTTCTTCAAAATGTCGAAGCCTTCGGCATAGGCTTGCATCAAGCCGTATTCGATGCCGTTGTGGACCATCTTGACGAAATGCCCGGCGCCGACCGGGCCGGCATGAAGATAGCCTTGCTCGACGCGAGGATCGCGACCCTGCCGTCCGTCGGTGCGCGGAATATCGCCGATGCCGGGCGCCAGCGCCTTGAAAATCGGGTCGAGGCGCTCGACGACGGCTTTGTCGCCACCGATCATCATGCAGTAACCGCGCTCGATACCCCAGACGCCGCCGGATGTGCCGACGTCGACATAGTGGATGCCGCGGTCTTTGAGTGCCTTGCCGCGGCGGACATCGTCCTGCCAGAAGGTGTTGCCGCCATCGATGATGACGTCGCCGGCATCCATCAGTTTGGACAGGGCTTCGATCGTGGTTTCCGTGATGCGGCCTGCCGGCAGCATCACCCAGGCGGTGCGGGGCTTCTCGAGCTTGCCGACGAATTCCTCCAGCGTCCCGGAGCCGGCCGCGCCTTCCGGGGTGAGCCCGGCCACGGCCTTAGCGTCCTTGTCGTAAACGACGGTTGTATGCCCGTGACGCATCAGGCGGCGGACAATGTTGCCGCCCATCCGCCCCAAGCCGATCATGCCGAGCTGCATAGTATGTCCCTCTGTCTTGACCTAGGCACCGCTGCGCTCTCTATGGGAGAGGTGACTGATGCGCCTCCACTCCCGTCGTCGTGTCTTTTAGTTCAACGCTTGCCGGATTGCACGATCGAGCGTCTTCAGGCCGGCTTTCAGATCGCCCTTCAGATGTACACGGAGTGCGCGGCGGCCGCGTTCGGTCAGCACACCGAAATCGCCACGGGCTTGCGCGGCTTTGATCACGCCAAAGCTCGCCTTTTGGCCCGGCACCGGCAAGTCCTTGGCATCGTCCGCGGTGATCTGCAGGAAAACGCCGGAGTCCGGGCCGCCTTTATAGGCCTGCCCCGTCGAGTGCAGGAAGCGCGGCCCGAACTCTGCGCAGGTCGCGACATGGCGCTGGTCGCGAACCGCCATGCGCGCATCCTGCAACGTTTCGATATGGTCGGCATTGCGTTCGATATAGGCGAGCAGCGCGACATAATCGTCGGCGTGGACGCGCGCGAAATGCGCCCTCAACCAGGATTCCAACGTTCCGTCGGCGCCGGCCTCGCGCAGGTCGGCCGCATTGGTCTGGTCGGTATATAGATCGGCTTCGTCGGTCGAGATGATCGGTTCCTCCGGCGGCAGATGGCCTGACTTTTCGAACGCGGCTGTGAGCTCGCGCGTCTTGACCTTGGCCGCTTCGACGTCGGGCTGGTTGAACGGATTGATGCCGAGAATGGCGCCGGCTACGGCGGTAGCCATCTCGAAGCGATAGAATTCCTGGCCGATGTGTTCGATCGATTTCATCGCGATGCGAACGACGGGATGACCGGACTGCTCCAGTGCCATGAGCTTGGCGTCGTGGTCTGCGTCGTTCTCGCCCGCGATACGCAGATCGATGAAGAAGCGATCGTTGCCATAGACTGAGACGTCGCCGATGGTCTCGCCATCGATCGGAACGAGGCCCTTGCCTTCCTTGCCGGTCGATTCGGCAATGAGCTGCTCGGCCCATGCGCCAAAATCGGCAATCTTCTTCGACGAGAATATTGTCACCTTGTCGCGGCCTTCGAGGCCGGCAAGCCCCATCGCAAGGCCAAGTTGCACGCTGGGATTTTCTTGCGGCGGCACATCCGCCCCGCAGGAGCGCACCATCGCGAGTGTATGATGGACCAAGCTCTTCACATCGATGCCCGCGGTCGCAGCAGGCACAAGGCCGAACGGCGACAGCACGGAATAGCGCCCACCGATCGTAGGATCGCCGTAGAAAACGCGCGCGAAGCCTTGTTTCCTGGCGACCTTCTCCAGCGAGGAGCCGGGATCTGTCACGGCGATGAAGCGATGTCCGGCCGCCTCAGTGCCGATGGCTTTCGACACCTGCGCGAAAAAATAATCTTTCATCACGTTGGGTTCGGTGGTACCGCCGGACTTGCTCGACACGATGAACACGGTCTTGTTGAGATCGACCGCCTTTTCTATCGCGCGTACCTGCGCTGGATCGGTGGAATCGAGCACGTGCAACCTGGGAAAGCCCGACTTCTTCGGAAACGTCTCGGCCAGCACTTCGGGCCCAAGGCTCGATCCGCCCATGCCGAGCACGACCGCATCGGAGAAATTCTGTCCCTTCACCCGCTGGGCGTAATCTTCGTAATCCGAAATATTGGCCTTGGCCGGGCTGTCGAGCCAGCCAAGCCACTTGTTCTCGTCGTCACCGGTCCAGACCGATTTGTCCTTGTGCCAAAGCCTTCGGATCTTGGCCGAGCTGCGCCATTCCTCGGTGCTCTTCTCGACTGCCTTTTCGAGGCCGGGGCTGAGCGCGAGCTTCTGTGCGCCGATGGCGGAGCCCAGCACCGCGGCGCGCTTGTGGGCGACCGCGCCGTAAAGTTTGTCGGCGGCGTCCGCAAACAGCTTGACGCCGTCCTTGACCAGCTCTTCCGTGATGGCATCGAGCGAGATGCCGGATTTTTCCAGTTCGGCGAGCACGTGCCGAGCTTCGTCGACATTTTCCTCAAGGCTGTCGCGCGGCTTGCCGTGGTCGCGGAAGGCGTCAAGCGTTGCCGGCGGCACGGTATTGACCGTATTCGGCCCGATCAGTTCCTCGACATAAAGCACGTCGCTGTATTCTTTGTTTTTGGTGCCGGTCGAGGCCCACAACAGCCGTTGCGGCTTAGCGCCTTTGGCGGCGAGCTTTTCCCAGCGCGCGCCGGAAAACAGCTTCTTGTATTCCTGATAGGCAAGCTTGGCATTGGCGATCGCGACCTTGCCCTTCAACGCAGCGAGCCGTTCTTTTTCGTGCGGATCGTTGGCACGCGCGATCTTCTCATCGAGCTGCTTGTCGACGGCCGCATCGATGCGGCTGACGAAGAAGCTCGCGACACTCGCGACGTGGGAGGGATCGTCGCCGTCGGCGACGCGCTTTTCGAGGCCGGCGATATAGGCCTTGGCGACTTCGATATAGACTTTTTGCGAGAACAACAGCGTGATGTTGATGTTGAGGCCTTTGCCGATCAGATGCTCGACCGCGGGCAGGCCTTCGGGCGTCGCCGGCACTTTCACCATGAGATTCCTGCGGTGAACGTCGTGCCAAAGCCGCAACGCTTCCGCGATCGTGCCTGTGGTGTCCATCGCCAGATATGGCGAGACCTCGAGGCTGACGAAGCCGTCATTGCCTTTGAACTCGTCATAGACCGGACGTAGTACGTCGGCCGCATGCTGTATGTCTTCAACGGCGACGTGCTCGAACAAAGCTGCGACAGAGCGGTCACCTTGTTTCAGAGTGCTTCCGATCGCGCCGTCATATTCGTCAGAACTGCCGATCGCTTTCTCGAAGATGGAAGGGTTTGAAGTGACGCCCTTGACCCCATCGGTATCGATCAGCTTTTTCAGTTCCCCCTTGGCGACAAAGCCGCGTGCCAAAAAATCCAGCCAGACGGCCTGGCCGTGAGTTTCAAGTGCTTTGACGGGATTCATGATGCCCTGTTTCGGTTCGAGCGGATGCGGGTTCGGCGGTTGGGCCGGACATTAACCAGAGGTCCCGCAAGCAACAATCCTCAGAAATAGCCCTTTAAGCCGCTCTCGTGACCGGATTATGGGGCACCCCGGACCAGACAACGCCTTGGCCGCGAGATCGATCCTGGGAATACCCGCCTAACCCATCACGTCCGATCACTTTTTCGACTTTGTGACGGCGGCGGCAGGCCGTCAACTCTCGTCAGAACCGGGACGCTGCCTGTCCCGGTCAGAGCCTTCCGGGCCATCCTTGTCGCTGCTATCGTGCGTTCACAAAAACAAGTGCAGGGGAGGATCACCACATGCTACCAGAGGATATCAGAGCCACCAGCCGACGCCGTTTCTTGCATTATTGCGCGGCCTCCCCGTTGCTGGCTGCAAGCGGATTTACCGCCGGGGCCATGGAAGCGCCGTCAAAACTGCCCGATCCCATGACATGGGCGCCGCCCGGCAGCCTCGAACCCATCAAGAGCCCAAAAGAGGCGATCAACGTGTTTGATTTCGAGCCGGTCGCGCGGGCGAACGTGCCGCCGGCCCATTTCGGCTACATGGCTTCCGGAATCGACGACGAAGTCACGCTGCGCGCCAACCGCGAGGACTTCAAGAAATTCCAGCTGATGCCGCATCGTCTCAACGATGTCTCCAAGGTCGACACCTCGATCGAATTGTTCGGCGTCAAATACGATACGCCGATTTTCGTCTGTCCGACCGGCGCCAACCAGTTCTTCCATCCCGATGGCGAATTGGCGGTCTCGAGGGCCGCCAAGGTCGGCAATCACATGCAAATGCTCTCGACTTCGTCGAATTTCTCGGTCGACGACGTTGCCAAGGCGCGCGGCGCGCCGGTTTGGTTTCAGCTGTATGCTTCGCCGAGTTTTGACGTCGCCAAGGCGCTGATCAAGCGTGCCGATGGCGCCGGCTGTCCGGTTCTGGCGGTGACGATCGATCGCATCGCCGGCCGCAACCAGGAGACGCTATTCCGCCTGATGAAGTCCGATACCCGCGAATGCTCGGGCTGCCACGACCGCTCCAGTTTCGCCGCGCGGGCGCTGCGGCGGCATAATTACGACGGCATCGATCTGACTGGCATCAAGGGCGCCGGTGAGTCCTCCAATCTCGACTGGGACACGGTCAAGCGCATGCGCGACGTGACCAGGATGAAGATCATGCTCAAGGGCGTCGTCACGGCCGAGGACGCCGAACTCGCGGTGCAGAACGGCATCGACGGCATTCTCGTCTCCAACCACGGCGGTCGCGGTGAAGACAATGGGCGCTCGACCATCGACGCGCTGCCGGAGATCATTGCGGCGGTGAAGGGACGCATGCCCGTGATTGTCGACTCCGGCTTCCGCCGTGGCACCGACGCGGTCAAGGCGCTGGCGATGGGCGCGCAGGCAGTCGGTGTCGGTCGTCCCTACCTTTGGGGATTGGGCGCCTTCGGCCAGGAGGGTGTCGAGCGGGTGCTTGAACTCGTGCGCACCGAGACGCGCGCCGCGATGCAGCAATGCGGCGCCAAATCGGTGAAAGACCTCAATGCGAGCTATGTGCGCCGGGTGACCTGAGGAGGCCGTTCATTTGCCTTTCATCGGCCGGATGATACGTTCCTGCTGATTTTCCCGCCCTTTCGGAAAAATCGTTGCGTTCTGATTCAAACAAAACGAGGAGGTACAGGATGATTCGAACTTTCCTTATCGGCACCACGCTGGCGTTGGGTCTAACCACTGCGGCCAGTGCTGCGGTGACGCCTGCGCCGTTGGGCGTTTCCAACAGTTCGGTGATCAAGGTTGCGGAAGGCTGCGGACGCGGCTGGTGGCGCGGTCCGGGCGGTAAGTGTCATCCAATGTACGACGGCAGGGCTTGCCCTCCCGGCTATCACCTCGGGCCCGAGCGCAAGAAGTGCTGGCCGAACTAGTTGATTAGTTGATCTAAAGCTACGGCCGGGTCATTGCGACCCGGCCGTTTTCTTTGGGGATCTGGAAAGCGTTATCGCAGGCTGGCGTTGATCTTTTCCAGCGCCGTCGAGCCGGGGCAAAGCACGTCGGCTTCCAGCCGGTTGAGCGGTTGCTCCACCGTGTTGAGGTGGCTGTGCAGATCTTCCGCGTCGGGATCGACGTAAAGCAGCCCGGTAACGATCTGTCCCTTGGCGGCGTGTTTTTGCAGAAACGTCATCGCGCCGACGCGGTCATGCGCGTCGTAGTCGGCGTCGATCTTGCGCAGCGCAATCTTGCTGCCGTCGTGCTGTTCGACCACCTGCACCGTACCTGGCGCGTAATCGACCGCGATCGGCTCGCGGCCGGTCAGCACGTCCAGGCGATTTACCGCGTCGTTGTGCTCGCGCACATAATCAAAACTCTTGGTCGAGCCGGCGTGGTTGTTGAAGGCGATGCACGGGCTGATGATGTCGATGAAGGCCGCGCCCTTGTGCTCGATCGCCGCGGCAATCAGCGGCACCAATTGCGTCTTGTCGCCGGAGAAGCTGCGCGCCACGAAACTGGCGCCGAGCTGAAGCGCGATTGCGACCAGGTCGACCGCGTTGTCGGTGTTGGTCACGCCCTTCTTGGACTTCGAGCCGCGGTCGGCGGTCGCCGAGAATTGGCCCTTGGTGAGGCCATACACGCCGTTGTTCTCGACGATATAGGTCATGTTGACGCCGCGCCGGATCGAATGCGCGAACTGTCCGAAGCCGATGGACGCGGAATTGCCGTCGCCGGAGACGCCCAGATAGATCAGGTCACGGTTGGCGAGATTGGCGCCAGTCAGGACCGACGGCATACGGCCATGCACCGTATTGAATCCGTGCGAATTGCCGAGGAAATAATCCGGCGTCTTCGACGAGCAGCCGATGCCGGAAATCTTGGCGACGCGGTGCGGCTCGATCGACAATTCGTAGCAAGCTTCGATGATGGAAGCCGTGATCGAGTTGTGGCCACACCCGGCGCACAGCGTCGAAATCTTGCCCTCGTAATCGCGATGGGTATAGCCGAGGCGATTCTTGGTCAGGCCCGGATGATGGAACTTGGGCTTGGCAATAAAGGTCATGACTTCACCTTGCGCAGCGGAGTCAGCTTGAGCTGATCCTGATGTTCGCCGATCGCGTTCGCGATGAAACGCGCGGTGATCGGCGTGCCGTCATAGTGGCGGATCGGCACCAGCCGCACCGGGTCGATGCCGTTCTCG
The DNA here is from genome assembly GCA_963824305.1 of uncultured Alphaproteobacteria bacterium. GTDB lineage: Bacteria > Pseudomonadota > Alphaproteobacteria > Rhizobiales > Xanthobacteraceae > Bradyrhizobium. The sequence continues at coordinate 1,579,959 of CAWGOW010000004.1, read as the reverse complement.
TTGACGATCAGCGAACGAAGCTGGGCGTCGCGGTTCTGCTCGACCACATATACGAAATCGTGGTCGGCGATGAAGCTCGCGACGGAGGAATGGAACGGGAAGGCGCGGATGCGCATGCGGTCCAGCACATGGCCCTTCTCTTCCAGGATCTGGATCGCTTCGTCCATCGCGGGCGCGGTCGAGCCGAAATAGATCACGCCGTATTTGGTCTGCTTGGCCGCATTGGCCTGCAACGGCCGCGGTACCATATCCTGCGCGGTCTCGAACTTGCGCACCAACCGCTGCATGTTGTCGGCATAGACCGCGCCTTCTTCCGAGTAGCGCGCGTAGCGATCGCGCGAAGTGCCGCGCGTGAAGTAGGAGCCTTTCGTCGGATGGGTACCTGGATAGGTGCGGAAGGGAATGCCGTCGCCGTCGACGTCGAGATAACGGCCGAAGTCGCGGCCCTCGTCCAGCATCTCCGCCGTCATCACCTTGCCGCGGTCATACTGGCGGGCATCGTCCCACTTCAAGGGACGGCAGAGCCGATGGTTCATGCCGATGTCGAGATCGAGCATCACGAAGATCGTGGTCTGCAGCCGTTCAGCGAGATCGAAGGCTTGCGCGGCGAACTCGAACGCTTCCGCCGGGTCTTCCGGAAACAGCAGCACGTGCTTGGTGTCACCATGCGAGGCATAGGCGCAGGCAATGATGTCGCACTGCTGGGTGCGGGTCGGCATGCCGGTCGAGGGGCCGGCGCGCTGCACGTTCATGATCACGGCGGGAATTTCGGCAAAATACGACAGGCCGATGAATTCCTGCATCAACGAAATACCGGGGCCTGAGGTTGCCGTGAAGGCGCGCGCGCCGTTCCAGCCGGCGCCGACCACGATGCCGATGGAGGCGAGCTCGTCTTCGCCCTGTACGATCGCGTAATTCGCCTTTCCGGTTGCGGAATCGTGCCGCAACCGCTTGCAGTGGCTGGCAAAGGCATCCGCCAGCGACGACGACGGCGTGATCGGATACCAGGCGCACACAGTGGCGCCGCCATAGACCGCGCCGAGTGCTGCCGCGCTGTTGCCTTCGATGAAGATGCGGTCGCCGACTTTGTCGGTCTTCTTGATCCGCAAGCCGATCGGGCATTTCAGATTTTGCAGTGCCCAGTCGCGCCCCAGATGAAGCGCGTGGACGTTCGACGACAACAGCTTTTCCTTGCCCTTGTACTGTTCGCCGATCAGTTGCTCGATCAGCTTCGGGTCGAGGTCGAGCAAAGCGCACAAGGCGCCGAGATAAATGATGTTCTTGAACAGCTGGCGCTGGCGTGGATCGGTATACGTGGAATTGGTGATCGCGGTCAGCGGCACGCCGATCACGGTGATGTCGGCGCGGAATTTCGACTGCGGCAGCGGCTTGGTGGAATCGTAGAACAGATAGCCGCCGGGCTCGATGCCGGCGACGTCCTTGTCCCAGGTCTGCGGGTTCATCGCCACCATCAAGTCGACGCCACCGCGTGCGCCGAGATGGCCCTCTTCCGTCACCCGCACTTCATACCAGGTCGGCAAGCCCTGAATGTTGGAGGGAAAGATGTTGCGCGGCGAGACCGGCACGCCGTGGCGGAGGATGGCGCGGGCGAACAGTTCGTTGGCGCTCGCCGAACCCGAGCCATTGACGTTGGCGAAGCGGACGACAAAGTCGTTTACGCTGCTGATCGGGCTTTGCTCGGGCATGATGTTCCTGCGTAGGTCATATCGATCAGATATTTCTGCATGTCCCAGGCGCCGGTGGGACAGCGTTCGGCGCACAGCCCGCAATGCAGGCAGACGTCCTCGTCTTTCACCATGACGCGTCCGGTCTTGAGATCGCTCGATACGTAAAGATCCTGATCGGGATGCTGAGACGGCGCTTTCAGGCGTGTGCGCAAATCTGCCTCATCGCCATTCTCTGTGAACGTGATGCAGTCCATCGGGCAGATGTCGACGCAGGCATCGCATTCGATGCAAAGCGAGGTGGAAAACACCGTCTGCACGTCGCAGTTCAGGCAGCGCTGCGCCTCGCCGAGCGCGAGTTTGAGATCATAACCAAGCTCGACCTCTGCGCGGATGTCCTTTAGCGCGACGACCTTGTCGCGATGCGGCACCTTGAAGCGCTTGTCGTCGGAAATGTCGTTGTCATAGCTCCACTCGTGGATGCCCATCTTCTGCGAAGAGATATGCACCTCCGGCAAAGGACGTTCCCGCACGTCTTCACCTGACAGCAGCCGGTGGATCGAGAGCGCGGCGTCGTGGCCGTGTGCGACCGCCCAGATGATGTTCTTGGGGCCGAACGCCGCATCGCCGCCGAAAAACACCTTTGGATGCGTCGAGCCCATGGTCTTGGGTTCGACCTTGGGCATGTCCCATTTGTCGAATTCGATGCCGCAATCGCGCTCGATCCAGGGAAACGCGTTCTCCTGACCGACCGCAACCAGCACGTCGTCGCAAGCAATCGTTTGATCGGGCTCGCCCGTCGGCACCAGGTTTCGCTTGCCGTTGGCGTCACGTTCGGCCTTCACCTTCTGAAAAGTGACGCCGGTGAGCTTGCCCTTGTCGTGGGTGAAAGCGATGGGGACCATGAAGTTGAGGATCGGAATGTCCTCGTGCATGGCGTCTTCTTTTTCCCACGGCGAGGCCTTCATCTCTTCGAAGCCCGAGCGGACGATCACCTTGACGTCCTCGCCGCCGAGGCGGCGCGCGGTGCGGCAGCAATCCATCGCGGTGTTGCCGCCACCGAGCACGATCACGCGCTTGCCGATCTTTTCGATGTGTCCGAAGGAGACGCTGGAGAGCCAGTCGATGCCGATGTGGATGTGGCTTGCTGCCTCTTTGCGTCCAGGAATCTCGAGTTCGCGGCCGCGTGGTGCGCCCGATCCGACAAAAACCGCATCGTAGTTTTCGGTTAGCAATTTCTTCAGGCTGTCGATGCGGTGACCAGCCTTGAAGTCGATGCCGAGGTTCAGGATGTAATCGGTCTCTTCGTCGACCACCGAATCCGGCAAGCGGAATTTCGGAATCTGTGTCCGCATCATGCCGCCGGCTTTCGGGTCGGAATCGAACACCGTGCAGTGATAGCCGAGCGGGGCGAGATCGCGCGCCACCGTCAACGAAGCCGGGCCGCCACCGATGATCGCGATGCGCTTGCCGTTCTTTGCACCTGCGCGCGGCAGCCGGCTCTTGATGTCATCCTTGAAGTCGGCGGCGACACGTTTGAGGCGGCAGATCGCGACCGGATTTTCCTCGACCCGGCCTCTTCGGCAGGCCGGCTCGCAGGGGCGGTCGCAGGTGCGTCCGAGAATTCCCGGAAACACGTTCGATTTCCAATTGATCATATAGGCATCGCTGTAGCGGCCTTCGGCGATCAAGCGGATGTATTCCGGGACGGGAGTGTGCGCGGGACATGCCCATTGGCAGTCGACTACTTTGTGGAAGTAGTCCGGCGCCGAGATATCAGTCGGTTTCATTCCTACCTATCCGCGCACAAACTTCGTTAGAAGCTGCACGGCCTCATCTTGCACGAACGCTCAGATACGGCGTTCTTACGGTTCTTAAATTGGGCCATCGGCTTGCGCTATTAAAGCCCCAATCATGCTGATCTCCAAAGCCAATTTTGTTTGATCTTCAGCTTTCGCGATTGGCAGCAGTATTTGGCACATAAAGATGAATTTATGCGGCGGTGCAGCATGAATGAATGCCGCAGACGCGTGTGCAAATGTTTCTTCTTATGAAATGTCGGCTCTTAGGAAATATCGGCCTTGGCGATGTCCCAGAGCAGGCGGTAGGTGCCGCTCGAAATCACTGCCGGTTTGAAGACAGTATTGTCAGTCAAACGCCGCACGGCCGCGCCTGCCTTCGCAACATCCGTCGCATCGATCAGGACGAACCAGTCGCCGGCGCCGGGATCGAAATCCGACGCCTTGTCGGTGAGCGGCCTCGAGAGCACCGGATCATTCTCGATCACATGCATCGAGATAATGCCGTCAGCCGATTGCGGATCGAGTTCGTTGCGCAGGGCGTCGCGCAAGCGGTCATGTCCGCCGCTCGCAGGACGAATGCGGATGATTCCGAGCACAGCGCCCCGGCCCTTGCCGTGACTGATGGTGATGCGGGCGACACCACGGATCATGTTCTTGAAGTGCCCGATGTTTGCCTTCGACCATGCGGTCTGATTGGCGAGCGCTGCCCGGTAGGCGGGGCTATCCAGGATTTCAAAGGTCTCGGTGGAATAAAGGCTCAGGTATTTCGGCGCGCCCTCTTCGGCAACGTAACGCCGCGCCTCGACAAAACCTTCGATGGCGACCCGCTCTTCCAGATGCTCGCGGTCGTACCAGCGGTTGAATTCGGCCTCATGCGCGGCATCGACATCCATCGAGGTCAGCAGCATGCCTTTTCCGGCGATCGGCATTATCGTCTCCCAAATTTCCGATCCTCATACTGAGGAGCTTGGCTTGCCAAGCGTCCCGAAGGATGAAGGCCGAGGTTATCGGCTCATGGTTCGAGACGCGCTGCGCGCTCCTCACCATGAGGAGACAGGCTTCAGCCCGAAACCCTCGTCGCCATATCCGCGATCGCCTTCATCACCGCATTGCGCACGCCGGGATCGTACAGTGTGTGCCCGGCGCGTTCGATGATGCGAAGCTCGGCCTCCCTCCAACGCGACGCCAGCGCGTGCGACGTCGCGGGTGGACACAGCAAGTCATAGCGTCCCTGGACGATGATGCCGGGAATGCTTGCAAGCCTTTCGGCATTGTCCAGAAGCTGGTTCGGCCTCATGAAGCAATCGTTCGCGAAATAATGCGCTTCCATGAAAGGCGTGGCGGGCAGGGCGCCCGACGACTTCAGCGCCACAAGGTCCAGGCGCGTGCGCGAGGGTGAAACCTCCGACAAAATCCGCTCGGTGTCGTGCCAGGCGCGCGCGAAGGCCGCATGCGTCGTCGTGTCGGGATCAAGAATGCGCCGCCAATAGGCCTCCAGCGGATGTGCGCGTTCGGCTTCGGGCAGCAGCCCGATGAAATCATCGCTGAGCCCGGGATAGACCTGCGGCAGCGTTTGGAGAAACGCCGCATCGAGTTCTTTGCGGGTGCCCAGGAACGTGGCGCGTAATACGATGGCAGAAACGCGGACGGGATGGGCTTGCGCATAGGCGAGCGCCAGCGTGGCGCCCCAGGAGCCGCCGACGACCATCCAGCGTTCGAAACCGAATTTCTCGCGGATCGTCTCCATATCCGCGATCAGGTCATCAAGCGTGTTGTGGTCGCGGCGGTTCTTCGGGCGGCTGCGGCCGGCGCCACGCTGATCGAACAGCACCGCGTGGAAACGCTCGGGATCGAACAGGCGCCGGTGATCGGGCTGGCATCCGCTGCCGGGGCCGCCATGCAGATACACCGCGGGAACGCCGCCCTCGCGGCCCACGCTCTCGACATAGATGCTGTGGCCGTTGCTGACCTCGAGCAGTTCGGATGTCAGCGGCGTGAACGGATCGGCGCGTCCCGGGCCAGCGTCAGGCACGACTATCCGCCTCCGGCGTCCCGCCCGCGAAGTTGCGATAGATGAAGCGGTTGTGGTCGCCGGCCGCTTCTTCGGCGGCAACCTTGAAAATCCGCTCGTGGTGCGGCGAGAGCGTGCAAGCCGGATCGGTGTTGCCCGCATCGCCCGTCAGCGCAAAGGCCTGACAGCGGCAGCCGCCGAAATCGACCTCGCGGAATTCGCAACTCTTGCACGGCTCAGGCATCCAGCCGGTGCCGCGATAGCGGTTGAAGGCTTCGGAGTTTTGCCAGATCCAGGCGATCGAATGGTTGGAGCGCACGGACAAGAATTCGAGCCCGGTGATACTCTCGGCCGCGTGGCACGGCAGGATCTTGCCGGCGGGCGAGATATTGAAGAACTGTCGCCCCCAGCCACCCATGCATTTCTTCGGCCGCAGCGCGTAATAATCCGGAACGACATAGTCGATGGCGAGCGTGCCTTTGAGGCGTACCACGGCTTCCTCGACGATCCGGCTCGTTTCCTCGATCTGCTCCAGTGTCGGCATCAAGGCGGCACGGTTCTTCAACGCCCAGCCGTAATATTGCACGTTGGCCACCTCGAGCCGGTCGGCGTCGAGGTCGACCGCCATCTGGATGATGTCGGCCAGCTGGTGCAGGTTCTGCCGGTGCATGACGGCGTTCACCGTCAGCGGCAGTTCGAGTTCACGTGTCCATCTCGCGACTTCAAGTTTCTTGGCATGCGCATTCTTGAAGCCGGCGACACGATCGGCCACTACAGGCTCGTTGCCCTGAAAACTGATCTGCACATGGCAAAGCCCGGCATTCGCCAGGGCGGCGAGTTTGTCGTGCGTCAGCATCACCGCCGAGGTGATCAGGTTCGAGTAAAGTCCGACATCGCTTGCGTGCTGGACCAGTTCGACGATGTCCTTGCGCGCGGTCGGCTCTCCGCCGGAGAAATGAATCTGCAACACGCCGATCTCGGCGAGCTCGCTCAAGACCTTTTTCCATTCCTCGGTCGTAAGTTCGCTTGCACCGCGGTCCAGTTCGACCGGGTTCGAACAATACGGACATTGCAGCGGACAGCGGTGGGTGAGTTCGGCGAGCACCGCGAGCGGAATGCCGAAAGTCTCTGCCGTCGAGCGGCGGGATTCCAGCGCCGCCAGCCCGTCCGCGGGATCGGTGACAGCGGGATCGGCGACAACCGGATTTGCATCGGTCAGTGTCGGACTCATGACGTTTTCTCCCGCGCTTCGGTGAGAAAGCCCTTGTCGGCGAGATCCTGCAGCATGGCGACCACGTCGGTCGCGATCGCCTCGCGCGGCGCGGCATATTTGACGGCGAGTTGATCGACCATGTCGGCGACGTTGCGTACGCCGTCGCAGAGGTGCAGCACTTCGACTGCGATTTCGTCGGGCGCCAGCACGCGCTCCGGCGCCAGGATCACCCAGACCTGCCGCGTCTCATCGAATTTCAGCTTGGCGTGACGCGGCAGCTTCGGCCGGCTCGTTTCGCTGACAGTGATGTTGCGGCCTGAAGGCATTACCGATCCTTAACGCGAGATGTTCCACCTCTCCCCGGCGGGGAGAGGTCGGCGCATCGCGCCGGGTGAGGGGGGGCGGTTCCACGTGAGGGCGTAACCCCTCACCCGGATCGCCTCTTTCGACGCGATCCGACCTCTCCCAACGGGAGAGGTGAAGATCTTTGATGCGGCAACAGCCCGGTCTAATTTCATGGCTTTTCGCCTATCTGGGCACAAAGGCTCCTGGCGGAACATGTCCCTCGACATAGGCATGATATAGCGCATCGAGCTGAACCCATAGCACGTTGGTCTTGAAGATCAGGGCATTGCAAACCGCCTCGCGCTGTTCCGGCGTTTTGGCGTGGGCCTTGACGTAGTCGAGCGCAAAGCCGGAGTCGCGCGGCGCCTGGGTCAGGCGGCGGCTGAAATAGCTCATGATGTCGGGATTTACAAAATTATAGTGCGCCAGCATGCCGGAGATGCGCTCTTCGTGCAGGTTCGGCGCGAACAATTCCGTCAGCGAAGACGCGATCGCCTCCAGCGGGCTCTTGTCGCGCACGAAATGCACGTAGGCTTCCACCGCAAAGCGCGTTGCCGGCAAAATGCCTTCGGTGGATTCGACGTAAGCCGTATCCAGCCCCAATCCCTGGGTCAGCTTCAGCCAGCGTTCGATGCCGCCTTCAGAGCCGACATCGCCGTCGTGGTCTTCGATCCGGTGCCGCCACTCCATACGCGTGTTGCGGTCGCGGAAGCGCGAGATTACCACCGCGTCCTTGATCGGGATCGTGCTCTGATAATAATAGCGGTTGAGCGCCCAGGCCTGGACCTGGCCCTTGTTGAGCTTGCCGCCGTGCAAAAGCTTGTGAAACGGATGCAGGCTGTGATAGCGCGTTTCGCCGATAAAGCGCAGCGCGGCTTCCAGTTCTTCCGAGTTGTTCAGCACGGTTTTGCCGCCGAGCGAAAGCGCCGTCATCCCCTCCAGTTTGGTCACAGCACAATCTCCGTTCCATCGGCGGGAATTTGCCAGCCCGCCTGCGTCACAGCCTTGCGTTCCTCGGAACCGTGCAGCAATGCCGGGTTCGAGTTGTTGATATGCAGGAATATCTTTCGCTCGATGCCGAGCTTTTCAAGCGCCGCGATCGCGCCAGTCTCGCCCGACATCGAAATATGTCCCATGCTCCGTCCAGTCTTGGTCGAAAGGCCGGCGGCGATCATCTCATCGTCCCGCCACACGGTACCGTCGAAGAACACCAGCGGCGCGCCTTTGAGCCTTGATATGAGGTCGTCGGTCACCTCTGCGCAAGCCGCGATAAAAAAGAAGGATTTGCCGGTTGCCTTGTCGCGAATGCGAAGACCAAGCGTATCGCCCGCGGCCTCATTCCCCTCTCGCCGCTCGCCCTCGAGATACCACGCGCCCTTGCCGGTAACTTCGAACGGCAAAATCTCGATGCCGGAAGGCGCGCCATCCGGCAGCGCAGGTTCGAACGGTTGATCGACCTCAATTGCCTGCCGCTTGACGTTGGTTTCGCTGAGCACATTGAAGACGCTGTTGGACTTCAATGTCGCGAGCACTTTGGCGTGGGCGTAGATTGTAAATGGCCATCCCTCGCGCATCGAAAGAAGGCCCGCGATCGCATCGATCTCGCCGTTGGTCAGGATCACGCCTGCAATCGGCGAATGGCGAAGCTTGCCGTCGGCGGGGTGAAGGACAGGCGTTGCGGTCAGTTGCTGGCGCAGATCGGGCGAGGCGTTGATCAGAAACCAGTGATCGCCATCGGCGCTGATGGCCAGCGAGGCTTGCGTGCTTTGAAGTTCGGGACGTGCGGTTCGCGCGGCTCGGCAAACCTGACAGCCGCAATTCCACTGCGGAACGCCACCACCTGCCGCCGCGCCCAGGACGACGACGCGCAACATGATCCGTCTCCCGGAATCCTTAGAAAGCAGAATTTCTGAAAGTCTTTAGTTTTCGAAAAGTGCTTCCTTGAAGAAGAAGGTTTCTCCGAAGCTTGCGAAAACTAGAAAACTTAGAAGTCAGAAAACTTAAAAGGTGGACGCGGGCAAGATCACGCCCGCATAGGCGCGTCACTCCCGGCAATCCACCTTATTCAAGAAGATGCTTTGTACTGCCGCTTACTTGCGGGCAGCGCAGGCATACATGTTGATTTCCATGCCGACCGGCACTTCGACGATCTTCGGTGCTTTCCAGGCCATTTTGGCTCTCCTTAAGTGAAACCGGACGAACTCCGCCCTGCGTATAAGGTAATACGGAACGAAAAGTTCGCCAGTGGAATCTTTTCGGACCGGTGGACATCCGAGAATTGCTGCAATGCACAATATTTCTTTGTCGGAACCCAAATTCCCTGCCAAAACAATGACGCATCAGTAGGTTCATCTGCTGTCTCCCCCGTTCGAGGGACCGGCCTGCCGTTTCAGCCGAAGCCGGATAAAGCAACTGTGACACACCCCGGCGGCCCTCTGCCGGGTTAGATCCTCTCCAAGGCCAAACAGGTTCGATCATGCCGCGATACTTCTTCAACACGCGAATCGGCACCGAGGTGATTTCCGATCCTGAAGGTGAAGAATTGCGTAACCCCGATCGCGCCTGGGAAGTCGCCCGCGCCATGGTCCTCGAGCTATTGAAGATCGAAGGAATGGAGGACCTGATGCGGGCGGTCCTCGAAGTCAGGGACGACGAGGGTGAGATCGTGCTCGAGTTTCCCTTTGTGGAAGCGATTCTGGATGACACCGATGCGACGGATAAGGCCGACGCCCCCGTCACGAAGCATTGATGGGCGTCCTTGAGACCTGGCGCCGCCGGGCGCGCTAGGCTGTCCTCCCGGTCTCGTCGTGCCCGCGATGCGCTTTCGTCGCAGGCTTTCGAGAAATGTTTCCGATTGCGTACGGGCGCAAAAATATTCAAGAGTACCGCCGCGAAGTCCGCCGGTAAGGGCATGGGTTTGCCCCGAGCGCAGGTCGAAGACTTCCACAAAGGGAGAACATTTATGAGGATCAGTTCATCGGTGCCGTGCAGCCTGTTGCTGGCTGGCGCCTTCATCGGAGTTTTGAGTTACGGCGCGGCCGCCCAGACGGCCAGCCCCCCGGCCGCGGCGCCTGCCGCCGCCGCCCAACCGCTGCCGCCGGGATCGCCAATGATCGGCCGGCCGGAGAACGAAGCGGCGCAAAAGCTGGCGCCGAATTCACCGCCGTCGCCGCTTGCGACTGCGCCCGACAAGCTGCCATTGGACAAGCTGAAGGTGCCGGCCGGCTTCAACATCGAGGTCTATGCGGCCGGCATGTCGAATGCCCGTTCGCTCGCGCTCGGCGACAAGGGCACTGTCTTCGTCGGCAGCCGCACCGTCGACAAGGTCTATGCCATCGTCAACAAGGACGGCAAACGCGAGGTCAAGATCGTTGCGACCGGCCTCTACCGGCCGAACGGTGTCGCCTTCAAGGACGGCACACTCTATATCGCCGAGCTGTCGAAGGTGTCGAAGATCGAAAAGATCGAAGACAATCTCGACAACCCGCCGAAGCCCACCGTGATCTACGACAACCTGCCGAAGGATGAAGCCCACGGCTGGAAGTTCATCGCCATCGGACCGGACAACAAGCTTTATGTCCCGGTCGGGCAGCCCGGCAACAACGTGCTGCATGACAAGGATCACGGCCAGATCCGCCGTATCAACCTCGACGGCTCCGGCGCCGAAGTGGTGGCCGTTGGCGTCCGCAACACCGTCGGGTTCGACTGGAATCCCGAAACCAAGCAGCTGTACTTCACCGACAACAGCCGCGACTGGATGTCGGAAGACCTTCCCAACGACGAACTCAACCGCGTCACCAAGGTCGGCGAGCATTTTGGTTCGCCCTACTGCTGGCAGGGTAACATCCCCGACCCGGAATTCGGCTGGGGCCATTCTTGCAGCGAGTTCACACCGCCGGTCGGCCTGATGGGCCCGCACGCGGCTTCGCTCGGCATGCGCTTCTACACCGGCAAGATGTTCCCGGCGGCCTTTAAGAACCAGATCATCGTGGCGCGCCATGGTTCGTGGAACAAGACCAACAAGTTCGGCGGTGACGTCGTTGTCGCCCATCTGAACAAGGACGGCACGGTCAAGAACATCGAGCCGCTCATCACCGGCTTCCTGCAGGACAACAAGTATGTTGGCCGGCCGGTTGACGTGATGCAGATGAAGGACGGTTCGATCCTCGTCTCCGACGACTGGAACGGCGCGGTCTACCGCGTCAGCTACGGCAAGCAAAAGGTCGCTGCGCAGTAAGGCGCGGACCATAATCGGGGGCAGGGCCTGACGGTCTGCCCCCGATTTTATTTTGGGAATGAAGGACTGAGGCTGCGAACGATGCGGAAGACAACAACAATCATGGCGGCGCTCGCGTTCGCATCGCTGGCTTGTTCGGCCAAGGCGGCGGAAACCGTTGAGCAGCGCGCAGCCACTTGTTTTGCCTGTCATGGCGAGCATGGCCAGTCGGAGACGGAAAACACGCCGTCGCTCGGTGGTCAGCAGTCGCCTTATGCGCTGATCCAGCTATTCATGTTTCGCGAGAAGTTGCGCACGTTCGATCCAATGAACGAGATGACCAAATCGCTCACCGACGACGATCTGCAAAAATTCGCTGACTTCATCGCCAAACTCCCCAAGCCGCAGCCTCCGGCCGAGAACGGCGATCCGGCGCGGATGCAGAAGGGGCTGGCGCTCGCCCAACAGCACCGCTGCAACAGCTGCCACAATGCCGATTTCTCCGGGAAGGAAAACGTGCCGCGCTTGGCCAATCAGCGTGAGGATTATCTCAACAAGACGCTGGCCGAATACAAGGACAACTCCCGGCATGGCTATGACGGCACCATGGCGGACGTGATGGGCGAAGTGCCGAAGGAGCAGATCGCCGACCTCGCTTATTACATCTCGCACTATCGCTAGTACCGCCGATCTGAAGTCTCTGCACCGCGAGCGGCAAGTGCTTTCAGGCACTTCAGATCGATAAGCGGTACTAGAACTAATAACGTTTGCTAGTGCCCATAACTTTCCGAAGTTCGTGAAAGGTGGGCGCTGCGATGGAGCACTTCGGAACGTGGGCACTAGGCCGCGGAAGATGGCCGGCCGCTAAAGAGGGCGAAGCATGAAAGATATCTGGCGCCTATCGGCACAAGAACTTGCCGGCCTGATCAGATCGAAAAAGGTTTCCGCCAAGGAAGCCGCGACATCGGCGCTGGCGCGGCTCGACGCCGTCAACCCCGCGATCAACGCGGTGGTCGATCATCGCCCCGACGACGTATTGGCTCAGGCCACTGAGGTCGATGCGGCGATCGCGCGCGGCGAGGATATGGGCGTGCTGGCGGGGGTGCCGGTTACGATCAAGACGAACATCGATCAGGCGGGTTATGCCAACACTAACGGGTTGAAGCTGCAGCGTGACACGATTGCAAAGGACAACAGTCCGGTGGTGGATAATCTGCGCAAGGCCGGCGCGATCATCCTCGGGCGTACCAATTGCCCGGCGTTCTCCTATCGCTGGTTCACCACCAATCTCATTCACGGCAACACCAAGAACCCGCGCGATCCCTCGATCACCCCGGGTGGTTCATCCGGCGGTGCGGGTGCGGCGGTAGCGGCCGGCATCGGTCACATCGCGCATGGCACCGATATCGCAGGCTCCATCCGCTATCCCGCTTATGTTAACGGCGTTCATGGCCTGCGCACGACGACAGGCCGCATTCCCGCCTTCAACGCCGCGCTGCCCGAGCGCACCATCGGGCCTCAGATCGCGGCGGTTTCCGGACCGTTGGCGCGGACCATCGGCGATTTGCGGATTTCGCTCGCAGCGATGTCGGCGCGCGACATACGCGATCCCTGGTGGGTGCCGGCACCGCTCGAAGGTCCGCCGATGCCCAAGCGCGCGGCCCTCTGCGTCAATCCGGAAGGGCTCGATCCGGTGCCCGAGGTGAGGGCGGCGGTGGTCGATGCGGCCAAGCGCCTGGAACGTGCGGGATGGACCGTCGAAGAAGTAACTTCGCTGCCGCCGCTGAAGGAGGCGGCCGAAAATCAAACCAAACTCTGGCTCGGCGACAACTATGAAGGCCAGCTCGCGGCCGCCGAGCGCGAGGGCGATCCCGGCGCGCTTGCCTGCCTGCGTGGCAACAAGTCGAAGGTATTTCCGTTCGATGCGTTGACGCTTTCGAAAATCCTGACCCGGCGCGCGACACTGGTTCGCGACTGGTCGCTGTTCCTCGAGAAATACCCGGTGCTCTTGATGCCGGTGTCCGGCGAATTGCCGTTCCCCGATCAACTCGACACCAAGGATGATGTTTCCTTTGAGCGCGTCTGGCGCGCGCAACTGCCGCAGATCGCAATTCCCTTCATGGGTCTGCCGGGTCTCACCGTCTCTACCGGACTGGTCGGACGCGTGCCGGTCGGCGTACATCTGGTGGCCGGACGTTATCGCGAAGATATCTGCCTGCTTGCGGGTGAGGCGATCGAAGCCGGCGGCACACCGTCGTCGCCAATCGATCCATTCCAGGGCTGAAAAGATGACGTCGATCTACGATTTCAGCGCCAGGTCGCTTGCGGGCGAAGATACCCCGCTCAAGCAGTTCGAAGGTACGGTGCTTCTGATCGTCAACACTGCGAGCGCCTGCGGATTCACGCCGCAATATAAAGGCCTGGAGGCGTTGCAACAGAAGTACGGCGCGCGCGGCTTCTCCGTGCTCGGCTTTCCCTGCAACCAGTTCGGACGGCAAGAGCCGGGCAGTGCGGCCGAGATTGGGCAGTTCTGTTCATCGAATTACGCCGTCTCCTTCCCGATGTTCGACAAGATCGACGTCAACGGCGACAACGCCCATCCGCTATATCAATATCTCCGGCGCGAAAAAGCCGGACTGCTCGGTTCCGGGATCAAATGGAATTTCACCAAATTCCTGATCGATCGTGCGGGCAGGGTGGTCGGTCGGTATGCGCCGATCGCGACCCCGGAGTCACTCACCAGGGATATCGAGGCATTACTGTGAACGAGAAAAACGAGAGCGCCGCGTCGGACGAATTGCCGGACCGGCTGTCCATTGATCCTCACAGCCCTTACTATAACGAGGCGGTGCTGGCGCGCGACGTCGGCATTCGCTTCAAGGGCGTCGAGAAGAACAACGTCGAGGAATATTGCGTCAGCGAAGGTTGGATTCGCATGACCGCCGGCAATGCCAAGGATCGATACGGCAACCCGCTGACGATCAAGGCGCATGGCACGGTCGAGCCCTATTTCCGGGATCAGCCGAAAACCTGAAGAAGTCTTTTCATCCGTCATCGGAGCCAACGAGTTGCGCGAATGCGCGGGTCGTCGCCGGTTCGATTTCATCACCTGAAAACCTGCGCGTCTTTGCCGCACGCGCTGATCCGTAGTTTTAGAATCCCTCGAAGAAAGCCAACTCCGCGATAGCGCGCGGCGCCCGCAATGGTCTAAGGCGGGTCTGATGATCGCAACATAAATTGCGTCACATCAAGCGGAACCGGCGCACGGGATGGATGAGCTCAACGGACGCATGATTGCTTGCCAGCTTCTGATCGCTGGCCTGATCGCACGCGTCGCCAACGATTCAGCCGATCCGCTGCGGTTTCTCAGCGATTTTCGCGACGAGATGCGTGCGGTTGTTGCCGGAGTGAGGATCGCGGGATCGGAGAATTCCGAGCAGGCGCGCGAAGTCGCCAAGCAAACCGTCGACGAACTGTTCTCGTTGATGAAGCCGCCGAGCAGCGATTGAAGTCGCGCCAAACGCAAATTGATGGTTCTTCATTACCTGCAATTAGAACCGTTCAATTGTTTGAAGTTAGAACTGTTCAAAGTATTTCGAGGATCATTTCAAGTTCAGAATTAGAATTGGTTTGAACTAGGAATATTCAAAGCCCTGCGGTGTTGACCGCAAATTTTGCGACCGATACCAACGATCATTCGCTCATGTGGGGAAAATACATGAGCCAAAAAAAATGATGACGGGGCAATTTGATGGGCATGGCGAGAGTACCGCGTTCGCTGCGTGCGAATGCTGCGATCAATTTTCATGACGACCGACTTGAGGGCTACTCCGGCCGCACGGTCTCCGCGGTAGCGGGGCTGGTGGCCGTCGCATCGTTTTCAGGCGGCGCTGAAGCGCAGCAATCCAACTTGCCTCCGGTCTCCGTCGACGCGCCGGTCGCGCGTCAGAAGCCCGCGGCCAATGCGCCGACGCCGGATCAGGTCAGGGCGCGTAATGCGCTGCGTCGCGCTGCCAAGCGTCAGCAACAGCAGGCCAAGCCGGCACCGGCAGAGCCGACGCCCGCTTTGGCGCCGGATCGCGATCGCTACGCCGACCCGGCCGCGCCCTACAAGGGCGATCGGTTGCAGGCCTCCGGCAAATTTCCCGAGCCGCTTCTGAATACGCCGAAGACGGTGACCGTGCTGACCAAGGATGTGATCGAGGACAAGAACGCCACCACGCTCAAGCAGGCGATCCTGAGCACGGCGGGTGTAACGCTTGGCAGCGGTGAGGGCGGTAACGCGTTCGGCGACCGCTTCTTCATCCGCGGTTTCGACGCCCGCAACGACGTCTTCATCGATGGTGTGCGCGACGCCGGCGTCAGCGTTCGCGAGAATTTCTTCACCGAGCAGATCGAGATTTTGCGAGGGCCGGCTTCCTCCTTTGCCGGCCGTGGCACCACGGGTGGTGCGATCAATATCGTCACCAAGGAAGCCCAGACGGAGAAGAGCTTCTACAATATGGACACGACGTTCGGCACCGACGCGACCAAGCGGATCGTGCTCGACGTCAACCAGGTGATCAATCCGACCTTTGCGGTTCGCGCCGGCGGCATGTTCCAGGATGCCGATGTGGCCGGCCGCAATTACGTCACCGACAACCGGTCCGGCGCATTTCTCGCGACCAAGTGGACGCCGATCGATTCGGTGAAGATCACCACGGATTACATCCACACCGACCTGCACGGCATTCCCGATTTCGGCGTGCCGTATTATCGGCCGGGCGCCACCACCTCGTCGAGCAACCAGCAGTTCAACAGCACGGCCGGCGCGCCATATCCGGATGTCGGCGTTAACAGAAACAATTTTTACGGCTTCATCTACCGGGACTTCTTCCAGGTTCAGCAGGACATCGGCACGGTCAACACCGAAATCAAGATCACGCCGGATCTCACCTTCAACGACAAAGTGAGGGTGTCGCATTCGCTGAACAATTATATCGGCACCTTGCCGGAGTCGCCGAGCGCGCCGATCCCGTTGACGGCGGCGACATTGACGGCGAATCCGCAGAGCCGCTACCAGACCACCGATGTGCTCGCCAACCAGTCTGAGTTTACCTACAAGTTCAACACCGGCGATTTCAAGCACACTTTGCTTGGCGGCGTCGAAGTCGACCGCGAGACCTCCTCAATAGACAAGTACACCGGACTGACTTCCGAGCTGGTCACCGGCACCCCGTTCACGGGCAGCGGTTCGCTCGCGGGCCAAAGCGTCTTCTCGCCAGGATACAACTTCACACCGTTCCCAAGCGTACCGAATTTGTTGGGACAGCCAACCAAGATCGCGATCGACACCGCGAGCGCCTATGTGCTCGACACCGTCAATTACCGCGACTTCATCATCCTCAACGGCGGCGTTCGTTTTGACGACTACCGCCTCAACACCTCCGGTTATGGCACCGTCAACGGAGCCACCCAGTTCGGCACGCAGTCGGCCGAGTTCGGTATGCCGAATTTCAATGTCGGTGTGACGGTCAAGCCGCTGCCTTATGCCAGCGTCTACGCGGCCTACGCGACCTCGTCCAACCCGGTCGGCGCGGAATTCGACGGGACCAGTTCGGCCTATGGTGGTATCGCGCCGGTTCTTGCGGGTAGTCCAAACCAGATTTTTGGACCGGAGAAGAATCAGGCGGCCGAAGTCGGCACCAAATGGGAGTTGTTCAACCGTCATCTGTTGCTCACAGGGGCCCTTTTCCAGACCAACAAGGAAAACGCCCGCGAGGCCTTCAACGTCACCGCCGCGACCCAGACCGCTGCATGTCCTTATCCGACCGGCGTCACCGGCAACGTGTCGTGTATCATCGCCGGTTCGGCGTATTACGTTCGCGGTATCGATCTCGAGGTCAGCGGCAAGATCACCGACAAATGGAGCGTGTTCGGCGGCATCGTGCTGATGCAGTCGGCCGTAACCGCATCGAACGTTCCGGCGAAGAACATGCCGCAACCGTTGCTGTACACGACCAATGTCGGTCTGCCGCTCGCCAACGTCGCGCATCAGTCCTTCAGCCTGCTGAGCAAATACCAGCTCACGGATATGTGGGAACTCGGCGGCCAGGCGGTCTACCGGTCGAGGATCTACGGCGGCCAGTTGCTCGCCGCCAACGAAGGCACGTCAATTCCGAACTACTGGAAGTTCGACGCCTTCGTCGAAGCCAAGATCGACAAGAACTGGAAGCTCAAGCTTTACGTCAACAACATCACCAACAAACTCTATTACGAAGCGCTGTACCAGAGCGCCGCGCCGTTCGTGCTCGAGGCGCCCGGCCGTGCGGCGTATCTGGTGCTGTCGGCGAGGTATTGATCGGAAGCGATGCTGGTTTGTGTTCCCCAGGTGCTAAGCAAGGATGAGGTGGCGGATTTCCGCCACCTCATGGATGCAAGCGGGTGGGAAGACGGCCGTTCGACGGCCGGTGCACAATCGGCGATGGTGAAAAGCAACGAGCAGTTGCCGCCTGACAGCGAGGTCGCGCGCAAGCTAGGCAATCGTATCGTTTCGGCGCTGACATCCAACCCGCGGTTTATTTCGGCGGCGATCCCGCTTCACATCTTTCCGCCGTTGTTCAATCGTTACCGCGCGGCGGACGGGCATCATTTCGGTATTCATGTCGACAATGCCGTGCGCGGCGATCGTCTGACCGGCTTGCGCATCCGAACCGATCTGTCGGTGACGCTGTTTCTTTCCGAGCCCGACGAATATGACGGCGGCGAACTGGTGGTGGAAGACCTCTACGGCTCGCACGAGATCAAGCTGCCGGCCGGCGACCTCGTCGTCTATCCGGCTTCCAGCCTCCACATGGTCACGCCGGTCACGCGCGGCATGCGCGTCGCGTCGTTTTTCTGGCTCCAGAGCATGATCCGCGATGCTCATGCGCGAAGCCTGATCTTCGATCTCGACAGCACGATCCAGGCTTTGGTGGAACGGCTCGGTCGCGACGATCCGGAGACTGTCAGATTAACCGGCATCTATCACAACCTGATCCGCGTCTGGGCGGAGGTGTAAGGCGCCATCACCCTGGGATGCGATTAAGGCTCTCTCCTTCGAAGTGCACCGCCTCGCGATGCTCCTTAAGGATGAGGTCCCAGACCCTCATGGCGAGGAGCGCGTCACGCGCGTCTCGAACCATGAGGCAACGCTACCCCAGCCGCATGTCGAGCAGCCGTCGGCTTTCGCCCTTGAGTAATTTTTTCACCGCACTGGACGCAACCACGGTGCCATCGTTGGCGTAGACCTCGTGGTTCTTCTCGATATCGTCGAGGCGATAGAGATAGTTGACCATGACGCCGGCGGATTCGCGCAATCCCTTGGGCGAGACATCGCCCAGCCAGTTGATGCGCTCAAGCCGCGCGCCGTTGCCAAGATGGAAGCGCCCCACGGAATCGATCAGGCGTCCCTTGGACGTGCGCGCCTTCAGGAAATAAAACGCCGCGAGCGGCTCGACGATGGCGCGCAACTGGGCTTCCAGTTCCGCGTTCGTCCACCAATCGGGCTCATCGAGACGATCGAGCAGCGTGCGCTCTTCTTCGGGGATCGGCAGGTCGCCGGTCTTTTTCAGCCATGTCATGAAGCCCGGCACCGGCGACAGCGTCACGAAATCATCGAGCTTCGGAAGTTCGCGGCGTAATTCCTCGACGACCTGTTTGATCAGGAAGCTTCCGAAGGAAATGCCGCCGAGACCGCGCTGGGTGTTGGAGATCGAATAGAATACCGCAACCCGCGCCCGCTCGACCGGAACGGGTTTTCGATCCTCGGCCAAAAGTGGCGCGATCGCACCGGGAATTGCTTCCGTCAGCGCCACCTCGACGAAGATCAGGGGTTCGTCGACAAGGGCGGGATGAAAGAAGGCGTAACAGCGCCGGTCGACGGGATCGATGCGCCGCCTGAGATCGTCCCAATCACGAATCTCGTGGACGGCTTCGTAGCGGATGATTTTTTCGAGAATGTTCGCAGGCGTGGACCAGTCAATCCGGCGCAGCACGAGAAACCCCCTGTTGAACCAGGACGCCAGCAAATGCACGACGTCGCGGTCGAGCGCCGCCAACGTTTTGTCGTCTTTCATCAAATCGAGCAGATCGGCCCGCATTTCGACCAGATCGCCGGTGCCCCCGGGCGCGCGGTTCAGCCTGCGGATCAATTCCTGCCGCCGCGGCTCCGATGCGAAATGCAAATCGCTCGCATCGGCCGTGTTCGGCTGCGCGCGCCAGGCCTTGATCGCTTTTGCAAGCTTTTCGCGCTCCGGCCCGTAGCTGGAGGCCAGCGTCTGGAAAAACGAAAGACGCTCAGCCTCGCCGAGGTGGCGGTAGCGGTCGAGCACTTCGCGCGCCATCGCCGTGCCGGAGGCTTCGCCCCTCCCTGAGAGCAGGGCTTCGCAAAGCTCGATCAGGTCGGCCGCATCCGGTGTTTCCTCCGCTGTTCCGACGCGGCGAAGCAGCGTGCGGCCACGCTCTGAAATCGAGGTGAGGAGATCGGAGAAAAATGCATTGCTCATGGAAGGGTCAGATCAGCTCTTGATGCGAGGTACTGCAGTTTACACAAATTTATGGCGAAGGTGGTCACAATCAAGCGCATGACGGAAGATCACAAAAAATTTGCGTAGCGCTACCATCGGATCCGGCGCCGGATCGGGCCTATTCCTTGCCGGAAAATTCGGTGGGCGTCTTGCCCGTCACCTGGCGGAACGCATGCGAAAAGGCCGGCACGCTGGCATAGCCGAATTCGCGAGCCAGTTGCTTGACCGAGACGCCGGTCTTGGTGGACAGCCGTTCGATCGCGGCCGCGATGCGCGCGCGCTGGCACCAGCTTTTGAAACTCAGTTGGGTTTCGGACGAAAACAGCCGCGACAATGTCCGCGCCGACGCGCCGACCTTGCGCGCCAGCGTCTCGATTTCGTGCGAGGCGGCGGGGTCGCCGAGCACGATCTCGGCTGCGCGCCGGCACCGGGGTTCATGGGGTAGCGGGATGAAGGTCGTGGAATCCTCGGCACGATGCAGCTCGAACATCGCGAGCCTGATGAGCAGGGAGGTGCGTTCGTCGTTGTCGCGCTCGTCGAACAAAGCGAGGATCGAACTCATGCAACAGGCCGGAGACACGCACCACGAATTCGCAATCCAGGCCTGAATTGAATTTCTTGCGGCCGAGCCATTTCAGGTCGAAATACAGCGTGCGCATGTCGATGTCGGCGAGCACGTCGATCGCGTGCTCAAGCCGCGCCGGCACCCAAACCGCGCGATCGGGGGGTACCAGCCAGCGTCCCCTGGGGGTTGTGACCTGCATCGTGCCTTTGGCCGCGTACACAAGCTGTGCTTCCCGATGCATGTGGGTGTCGAGCCGCACGCCTTTCTTGTAGTGGTTCGCAATCAAATGAACGCCGTCGCCGGTCGAAGTCCGGCGTCCCTGGATCGCAGCAATTGGCTTTTCGGCGATATTCATTGGCCGCATCCCGTCAGCTCATGTCCATATAACCTATTTCGGTCATTGCAGGAATCGTCCATGAACAGTCCCACCCGCGTCATCGGCTTCGTCAATGCCGCGCATTTCATCGACCATTATTCGATGCTGATTTTCGCGGCGGCCGTCATCGTCATGGGGCCGGCGCTCGGCATGGCCTATTCCGAACTGCTGCCTTATGCCACGCCCGGCTTCGTGGCTTTCGGCGCCGGTTCGCTGTTGACCGGCTGGCTGGGCGACCGCTGGAGCCGCCGACACATGATGGCGATTTTCTTTATCGGCATCGGCGCCTCGATGATTGCGGTGGGCTTCGTCAACACCCCGCTCCAGCTCGGCGCGGCGTTGTTGTCGATCGGTCTCTTTGCCTCGATCTATCATCCCGTCGGCACCGCGATGATCGTCTCCTATGCCGAGGCGCTCGGTCGCGAGATGGGCATCAACGGCGTGTGGGGCAATCTTGGTGTGGCGTCGTCGGCGCTCGTCACCGGGATCGTCGGGCAATATCTCGGCTGGCGCTGGGCCTTCATTTTGCCGGGCATCGCCACGATCGGGATCGGGCTTTGCTTCATCGCAATGGTGAGCCACGAAGACCGCAGCAATGTAAGACAGGCCGCGGCGCAAGCGCGCGTCGCCAAAGAGGATATGTGGCGGGTGATCCTGGCGCTGCTGATCGTGGTGATCGCGATCTCCACGACGTTCAATGCCGTGACGGTGGCGCTACCAAAGTTGTTTGCCGAGCGCCTGAGCGGTCTCACCCAAAGCCCGGCGCTGCTCGGGGTGATCGCGGCCGGCGTCTATGTGTTCGGTGCGATGACGCAATACACGATCGGCAAGCTGCTCGACCGGTACACGCTGAAAGCGATTTCGTTGCCGCTGTCGTTCGTGCTGGCGCCGTTCCTGTACGTCGCCGCCGAACTGTCGAACCTGCCGCTGATCATTGCCGCCATCGGCATCGTGATGGGTGCGTTCGGCCAAGTCACCGTCAACGACGCCATGGTCGGCAAATACACCAGCGAGGAGTGGCGCTCGCGCGCCTATGCCGTGCGTTATTTCATCGGCTTTACCGCCGCGGGCGTTTCGGTCGGGCTGGTGGCCTGGCTCTACCAGCAAGGCGGCTTTGTCACCATGCTGCACGCCTTTGGCGGGCTATGCCTGCTGACGATCGCGGCCGCGCTCATCCTGCCGGTGGAAATCAGGACGCCATCGCCAAGTCAGGCTAACGGGGCGTCTTGAGTGTGTCGGCCGCTCTTCCTTCGCAGACACAGCCGGTACATTCGGGCTGAATTCGGGTCCCTGAAGGCCAATTCGACGACGGACAGCTGAAGCACTTCAACGGTATTGGAAGCAGGAGTTGCCCCAATCCGGACTTCGGCCCTCGGCATGTTGCTTGCATTCATTTTAGCCAATGCCCCGTTGTCTTGTTTTTTGACCGGGGAACTCGCTGAAGGAGCGAAGGCCCGATGACGATTGCAACCACGGCGCCGATGGCCGGCACCGAACGCTCAGGCATGAACTCGATCGTGTTCGCGAGCTGCTTCGGTACCATCATCGAATGGTATGACTTTCTGATCTACGCCACCGCAGCGGCACTGGTGTTCAACAAGGCCTTCTTCCCGACCTTCGATCCGCTCGCCGGCACGCTTGCG
This sequence comes from uncultured Alphaproteobacteria bacterium, assembly GCA_963824305.1. Classification (GTDB taxonomy): domain Bacteria; phylum Pseudomonadota; class Alphaproteobacteria; order Rhizobiales; family Xanthobacteraceae; genus Bradyrhizobium. The sequence goes on along the minus strand of CAWGOW010000004.1, from coordinate 1,557,557 downwards.
GCCCTCGGCAGCTATGCGGTTGGATTTCTGGCCCGCCCGCTCGGCGGCGCGCTGTTCGGCCATTTCGGCGACCGTCTCGGGCGCAAATCCATGCTGGTGCTGACCCTGTTCATCATGGGCCTGAGCACCTTCTGTATCGGGCTGTTGCCGACCTATGCCTCGATCGGCGTACTCGCGCCGATCCTTCTCATCGTGCTGCGCATCATTCAGGGCATCGGGCTTGGCGGCGAGTGGGGCGGCGCTTCGCTGATGGTGCTCGAACATGCGCCGGCCGATAAACGCGGCTTCTACACGAGCTTCGTCCAGATCGGTTTTCCGATCGGGCTCGTGCTTGCAACGCTCGTCTTCTCCCTCGTCACCAAATTGCCGGAAGCGGATTTTGCGAGCTACGGCTGGCGCATCCCGTTCCTCATCAGCATCGTCCTGCTCGGCGTCGGCACCTTCGTCCGCTCGCGGGTGCCGGAAACGCCGGTGTTCGAAGGCATGAAGCAGCGTGACGATCTCTCCAAAAACCCGGTGGGTGAAGCCGTCAGCAAGAATGCCAAATCCTTCCTGATCGCGGTCGGCCTGAAACTCTCCGAAGTGTCCTGGGTCTATATGCTGACGGTTTTCGTCGTCGGCTACGCCACGACGAAACTCGGCCTTGCCAAGTCGTTGATGCTCGATGCGGTAATGTACGCCGCGTTGCTCGAACTGGTGAGCCTGCCGCTGTTCGGCTGGCTGTCGGACAAGATCGGACGACGGCCGTTTTATATTCTTGGCGCGCTGTTCACGATCGTCTTCGCATTCCCGTTGTTCTGGATGGTGGAGAGCAAGAGCACGGTGCTGATCTTCACTGGCATCATGATCGCGATGAATTTCGGCCACGGCATGATGTTCGGCCTGGAGTCCTGCTACTTCCCCGAACTGTTCGGCCCCCGCGTGCGCTACAGCGGCGCGTCGTTCGGCTTCCAGGTCTCGGCGGCGATCGGCGGCGGCTTCGCGCCGATCATCGCCACCGCGCTCGCCGGATATTTCGGCGGCACCGGCGGCGTCGCCATCATGATGATCATCCTTGCGCTGATCACACTGGCTGCCGCGCTCGCGGCCCGCGAGACCCGCGGCGGTTCGCTAACGGACTGATCCTGCCATGCGGTTCGGCATCTTCATCTATGACGGTGTCGAACCGATCGATCTCGCCACCTTCGGCGTGCTGTCGATGGCGCGCCGCATCGCGCCGGAAATTTCGATTTGTACGATCGCGCCTGTCGCCGGCGCGGTTGCTCTTGCCAACGGACTGAAGGTGACGGCCGACTACGGTGTCGATGATGCGCCGGCTTGCGATGTCGTCATCGTCACCGGCGGACCCGGCTGGGCCGTGCAAGCCAGGTCGGCCGCCACGCTTGATTATATCCGCCGCGTCCACCCGTCATCCCGCATCGCTTCCGTCTGTACGGGGGGCATGATCCTCGCGGCGAGCGGCGTTCTCGACGGCGGACCGGCTACCACCAAGCGGGAGGTGGCGCCGCCGGAAACCTCTCCGGTTGCGGTGATGCGCGAGATCTATCCCGCAATCGATGTACGCGAGGCGATGCTGGTCGAACGGAGCGACGGCGTCGTGACCGGCGGCGGCGTGACGCTCTGCATCGACACCACGCTGCATCTGATCGCCGACATGCTTGGCGAAGGTGTCGCGAACGAGACCGCGCGTATCATGGAATACAGCCGCGCCTGGCGCGCCAACCGCGAGGCGTTTGCGCCGGTACTTTCCTCATCGCGACCGGTCCGCGCGGAATAGCTGCCTCACCGAATTTTCATCCCGCGCGCAGTGTTGCAGCCTTCGCCAATCCGCCATAATGAGTTCCGGCCCAGGCGCTCAACAAGGGCTGCGGGAGCTTAAGCATGGGTCAATCGTTTTTACCGCGTATCAGCGGTCTTATTCTCGGAGTTTCGATCATGTTGACGGGACATGCCCATGCGGACGGTTTGAAGGACCAAATCGCGCCAACCGGCAAGCTGAGAGTGGCGATCGGGATTAGCGCGGCGGGCGGCGCCTACTGGTCGACCAAGACTGAAAACGGTTATGCCGGTGTGCCGGTCGACCTCGGCAAGGCGTTGGCAGACCAGTTGGGATTGCCGGTCGAATATGTCACCTATTCGAATTCCGGGCAGATCACCGATGCGGGCAGCACGGGCGCCTGGGATGTAAGCTTTCTGCCGGAGGATTCCGAGCGCGCCAAGAAGATCGCTTTCGGCCCGATCTATGAGGTCTCGGAAGCGACCTACATCGTGAAAGCCGGCTCGACCATCAAGGATTTCGCAAGCCTCGATCAGCCGAACGTCAAAGTTGTGGCGGTCGATAATACCACGACGATGCGCGGCGCGATCGCGCATCTGAAGAATGCCAAGGTCACTGGCTATCAGACCTTCGACGAAATCTTCGGCCTGCTGAAGAACGGCGAGGTCGACGCCTTTGCGCTGTCGCGCGACCAGCTCAATGCGCTTGCGAAAAAGCTGCCGGGCACGCGCGTCCTGGATGAAACCTTCAAGCAGACGTTCACGGCGGTCGCAGTGCCGCTCAATCATCCACTGTCGCTGGAGTATGCCAGCAAGTTCATGACGGATGCCAAGACGAGCGGCCTGTTGCGCAAGGCGTTCGACAATAACGGGCTAAAGGACACGCCGCTGCGGGCGAAATAAAGCGAGGTTATCGAACCTCACTCGGCGCGGGAGCAACGAGAAAGCCGTAGGCATATGAGAGAAAGCCGACCCAAATCGGCGTAACAAGCAGGTAATAGCACGTCATGACCACGCTAACGATGACCCATTGATTGGCCATGTGACCGTTGGCCAATTTCGCGGGATCGGGGGATGCGCCCAGGATCAAGGCACCAACCTGCGCAACCAAGAGCGGTGGCGCGAAGCAAGCCCAGACGCCCCAGTAGAGCCGCCAGGTGTTTCCCCGAGTCCGATTCCACGCTTGCTTGAACGTCAAGGCTACATCGTCGACCGCGCGCGCTGGCAGCAATAGGCTCAGGCGTAGCAGCATCACAAAAGCGAAAATATAGAGAAACGGCATTACAACAAATACGGCCACGTTCGGTGTATTCGCGACACCACGCGGCAGCATCAGATACATCGGCGCCATGATCGCAAGAACAGGAAGCGCAGCTATCAGACAGATGACAATTCCTACCCCGATATAACGCCAGAGGCCGAGAGTGCCGATGTTGCTTCCACTGAGGGCCGGCCGTTCGTTCAGAAGCAGGCGTCGGTGCCATGCCACCGCGATGCTGACTCCGGCAAACAACGTCGCCAGGCTGGAAACGATTTGGAGAACGATCAGTTCAACGGGTCTTGCCGACATTGCCTGCAAAGGGATTCCTGGCTTCAGGTTCGTCGCCGCTGTGGTGAACCAGGATATTTGTTGCCAACTTGCCGCGCCGATAAACGGAACAACCAGCAGCAGATACAGCCAGGATATCCGCAGCGCATCGACAAAATTTTTAAAGTAGGAAGAGTAAGCGAGACCGATCGTAGTTCCCAAGGGCAGCTTTGGATTAGCTTCGCCCTCTCCACCGGTGGCTACACTCATATTAGTTCTGCGCCCCATCTGCCGGCGCCGCCGTCACGCTCGGCAACGCCTTCTCATCGTCATATGCAATTGCTGGCTATCACTTTCGGAGGTGCCAGGGAGCGTGCGCCAGCGCGTCACTAGCCGATCTGGTTTTCTTCTTGGCGATTTTCGCCGCCGGCGTCGTCAGACGAATGGTGGATGACGAGGATTTCCCGCGACGTTACTTCCCACCCTCGATCGGTTCGAGGCCGCTGTTGATGATGGTCTCGCGCGCCGCGGGCGAGGCGAGGAACTTGATCAGCGCCTTGGCGGCCTCAGGGTCTTTCGACACCGTGGCGACACCCGCCGAGAACACCGTGACCTTCTGCAAATTCTCCGGCAGCGGGCCGACAATGTCGATGCCGGGGACCGGCTTCAACTCGCTGATTTGCTGCATCCCGATCTCGGCCTCGCCGCGGGCCACGATTTCCGCCACTGGCGTCGCCGGAATCTTTCTCGCCTTGTCCTTCATCTCATCAGCAATGCCGAGATTCTTGAACATCTCGGTCGAGATGTAGACGCCGCTGGCGCTGTCGGAATAGGCGACAGTCTTGGCCGCAAGCAGTGCGCGTTTGACCGCATCCGACGAAGAAATATCCGGCTTCGGGCTGCCTGCCTTCACCGCGACGCCGATCTTGGAATTGACGAGATCGACGCGGCTGCCGGCGACCGCCTTGCCTTGCTTGATCAGGTCGTCGAGCGCGTAGCCCACCAGAATAAGAACGTCTGCGGGCTCGCCGCGATCGAGCCGCATGGGGATGGCGTTCACCGTCGTGCCCATCGAGGGGCCGTAGGCCGTGACCACCTTGTTGCCGGTCGCCTTCTCGAACTCCGGCACCAATGTGTTGTAGGCCGCCGACAGTCCGCCCGAGATCATCACATGCACCTCGGACGCCTGCGCGGTGCCGACCAGCCACAGGGCGGCGGCAGCGCCGAGCGCGAGGTTGCGGAAATGGATCGATGGCCAACGCATGAAATTCCTCCCGGCTTTTGTTGCCATAGCTTTTAGCGGGGAGGGGCGCTGCGCGCAAACGCGTTCGCGTCAATGGTCCACGAATCAAGTGGCGCACGAATAAGGGGCCTACAAATTGACGGGTCTTACGCGTTCACGTGCACGAAATCTCGCAGCATTGGATAGATCTCGTTGTTCCAGCGCCGGCCGCTGAAGACGCCATAATGTCCGACGCCGGCCTGCAAGTGGTGCACCCGCCGATAGGCGCGCACGCCGGTACAGAGTTCTTGCGCGGCGAGGGTTTGTCCGACCGAGCAGATATCGTCCCTTTCGCCCTCGACCGTCATCAGGCCCATGCGCTTGATCGCGGCGGGGTTAACCGGCCGGCCACGGAAGGTCATCTTGCCCTGCGGCAACACGTGCTCCTGAAACACGTCGCGGACGGTTTCGAGGTAAAATTCGGCCGGCAGATCCATCACCGCGAAGTATTCGTCATAGAAATTCTTGATGGTCTCGGCCTTTTCCGTTTCGCCCTTGGCGAGATGATTGGCGAGGTCCATGTGCTGCTTGATGTGCCGTTCGAGATTCATCGACAGGAATGCGGTGAGTTGCACGAAGCCGGGATAGACCTGTCGGAGCGCGCCTTTGCACTGAACGGGCACGTAGTTGATCAAGTTGCTCTCGAACCACTTGATCGGCTTGCTCTTGGCGAATTCGTTTACTTTCGTCGGCTGGATGCGGGTGTCGATCGGGCCAGCCATCAGCGTCAGCGTCGCCGGTCGCGAGGGGTGATCGTCCTCGCACATGATCGCAGCGGCGGCGAGCGCCGATACCGAAGGCTGGCAGATCGCCACCATGTGCGCGCGCGGCCCGAGCTGGTCCAGAAACGTGATCAGGTGCTCGGTGTAATCGTCGAGGCCGAACGGGCCGTGATGCAGCGGAATGTCGCGCGGGTTGTGCCAGTCGGTGATGTAGACGTCGTGGTCCTGTAGCAGCGTCTGCACGGTGGCGCGCAACAGCGTGGCGAAATGACCGGACATCGGCGCCACCAGCAACAGTCGCGGCTGTTCCGGCGCGTTCTCCTTCTTGAAATGCAACAGCGATCCGAAAGGCGTGGCGAAGGTGACTTCCTCGGTCACCTCGCACTCCCGATTGCCGACCATCACCTTGTCGATGGCGTAGGCCGGGCGGGTATAGGTGAGCGAAGTGCGCGAGATCAGCTCTAGTGCGGCGGCCAGACGACGGAAAAACTTGTCGGAGACGCCCTGCGGCAGCAGGTTGAGGTACTTCAGGGCGTGCAATGCCCCGGTGCGCCAGGGCGCCGTCAGGTCTGTATGGTTCTGATAAGCCTGATACAATAACGAAGTCATTCAAACACCCCCGCCCATGTTGCCATGCAATATTGAAGCCAGAGCGGAGTCAAATAGCCCAAAAAACTGGCACGTCACTTGCTGTTGAAAATCGTGGGTGAAACCACAGGTGCACACCAAGAGAAACCGCAGGGAAGGGCCCCATGGCGAAGGCGACACTCACCATCAGCAGCAAGAACTACTCGTCCTGGTCGCTGCGCGGCTGGCTGCTGACGCGGTTTTCAGGGCTTGAATTCGAGGAAATCGTCACCGCGCCGGATGACGCCTCGGCGCGGGCGGAGATCCTGCTGCTATCGCCAACCATCCTGGTGCCGTGTTTGCGGCACGAAGGGGCAACGGTGTGGGATACGCTCGCGATCGCCGAGTATCTCAACGAGATCAGGCCCGATGCGGGGCTATTGCCGGGAGATCGCGTCGAGCGCGCGCATTGCCGTTCGATCTGCGGCGAAATCCATTCCGGTTTCACGACGCTCCGGGCATCGCTCCCGGTCAATCTCAAAGGGCATTTTCCGAACTTCAAGATCTGGTCGCGCGCGCAGGCCGACATCGACCGGGTATGCGCCATCTGGCGCGAGTGCCTGGCGAAGTCCGGCGGGCCGTTCCTGTTCGGCGAGCGCGGCATGGCGGATGCGATGTACGCGCCGGTCGTGACGCGATTCATGACCTATGACGTCAAGCTCGAGCCGCGGCTCAAGCAATATGCTGACGTCATCATGGCGATGGCGGAAATGAAGGAATGGTTCGAGGCGGCCCGCGCTGAGCCCGCCGATATCGAAGAGCTCGAGGTGGATTATTAGGCGGCGCGCAGTCTTTCCGGTCTGTTAACGTTTCGAGCGCGCGTTCGAGCGATGCATGCGATCGCGCACGACTCGATCTGGTGCTGTCCGCGCATTCGCCGACGATATCTAGCCGTGAACATCGGCGTACGCAGTGATTCGGCTGATTCGGGCGCGATTCGTTCCGCGCGCGTTCCCAGTCTTAACGCCGGACTATTTCACGTCGCATTTTGATACAACTTTATGGCTGCTTGCCGCGATCACCTACGGCGCAGCCGCCAGCCGACGACGTTGGCCTCCAGCGTGTCGCCGGATTCGTGATTGCGCCAGGCGCCATCGCTGAAGCTGCAGGCGAAAGGCAGTTCGTAGGTGCCGCTATGGTCTTCGCACAACACCTGGACCGGCAAGTCCGGCGGCGGCTCGCCCTCGCCATTGAATTCGGCCAGCCGTTTTTCGCGCGTTGCCATGTCAGGGAGCTCCCATTCCGAGGTTCGCTTGATGTCGCCGCGGCCTCTGATGCGAACCTCGAAATCAAAGGAGCTCTGTCAACTTACTGATTCCAGTGCGGCTCTGCCGCACTAGTCCCGTTTTTGCCAATGCACAGGCCGATCGCCTGCCTGCATCGGCCAAGCTCAATGCGCGATTGAGGTCGCAGTGTGGTAGTATCCGGCCTTGAAATGCTCGCTCGCAACAAATTTACCGCGCGACACAGGGTGAAACGAGGTTTGGTATGATCCGCCGTTTTGGCTGCGGCTTGCTTTTGTTTGTGCTCGGCGCCAGCACCGCCCACGCGCAGGATGTTCCCGGCATCGAGATTTGCACCGCCGAGAAAACCATGGAGCGGCGCACCAGCTGTCTGCAGAGCAATGTCGAGTTCCTTCAGAAGACGATCGTCAAGCTGGCCTTGGACCATCAGCAGAAGCTGGATGCGGCAAATCGGCAGATCGATGCCTTGAAAGCGAACGCCGTTGCGTTGCAGAAGGTCGTCGACGAGTTGAAGGCTACACAAGCCAAGACGCCCGACGACGCCAAGAAGGCCGATACACCGGCTGCGAAAGATGCGGCTGCAAAGGAAACGCCGAAAGAGGCGCCGAAGGAGGGGGCGGCCAAAGGCAGCAAATAACTTCGCGGGTTGCGGGGAGACAGCTGACGTTCGTCGGCGCGCCCAATTTCGAGCGCTACGACCGGAATTTCGATCCCACAATGGGCAATGGCGGGTTTGAAATCTGGATTCCGGTAATGGAATAATATCGGCCCGATTTCGCTAATTCCCGACAGGTCAGCCTTGCGCCGCCCATGCGTTGTGGCTGCTTGCAAGCCGCGGTCGCTTTGCCCTAACGTCGCCGCAGAAAATGCCGTGCGCGATCTCCTGTGCGCTGCGATAAAATCCGGGAGGATCTATGCCTGACGTCCGCGTGCTTGCCGCCGGCCTTGAATTTCCGGAAGGTCCGGTGGCGATGCCGGACGGATCGGTGGTGCTGGTCGAAATCCGCGGCAAACGCCTGACGCGCGTTCACCCCGACGGGCGCAAGGAAGTGATCGCGCAGATTCCCGGCGGTCCGAACGGCGCCGCGCTCGGCCCCGATGGCAAGATCTACATCTGTAACAATGGCGGCTTCTCCTGGATTCCGACCGGCAAGACGATCATGCCGGGAGCCCAGCCCGACGATTATCTCGGCGGTTCGATCCAGCGCGTCGATTTGCAAAGCGGCAAGGTCGAGACGGTCGTGACGAAATGCGGCGATCATGCGCTGCGCGGTCCCAATGATTTGGTTTTCGATAAGCATGGCGGCCTGTGGTTCTCCGACCTAGGCAAGCGCCGCGCCCGCGAGATCGACGTCGGCGCGTTTTATTATCTCAAGCCCGGCATGAAGGAGATTGTCGAAGGCGTGCACGGTGTGTTGCCCGCCAACGGCATCGGACTGTCGCCGGATGAGAAGACCGTCTACATCGCGGAGACGCCGACCGCGCGGCTGTGGGCCTATGACATTCCCGAGCCTGGCGTGGTGAAGCCGCGCGAGGTGATCTATCGCGGCGAGCGGGGTAGGCCGATCGCGGGCCTTGGCGGCTATCAGATGTTCGACTCGCTTGCGGTCGAGGCCAACGGCAATATCTGCGTTGCTACGCTCGTCTCTGGCTGCATTTCGGTGATCGCCTCCGATGGCACGCTCGTCGAACAAGTGCCCACCGGCGACCGCGTCACCACCAACATCGCCTTTGGCGGGCCTGAATTGAAGACCGCCTACATCACGTTATCCGGCAAGGGCGAACTCGTCGCGATGGACTGGCAACGATCGGGCCTGCCGCTGAATTTTTTGAATCGGTGAGTAAACCAGCCTACGATCCAATTGGTGAGGAGACCCGCTTTTACAAGGCGCTCCTCAGGACGAGGAGAAGGAGTATTCGATGCCCTGGCCTGAACCGGTAACGCTCAGCGGTCCGCATGCGCGGCTTGAACCGCTGTCGCACGCGCACCTTGCCGGGCTGACAGAGGCGGTGAACGACGGCGGGCTGTGGAAGCTCTGGTACACGGCGATCCCGAAACCCGAAGAGATGAGCAGGGAGATCGATCGCCGGCTGGGTTTGCAGGAAAAAGGCTCGATGCTGCCGTTCACGGTGTTCGACGCCGAGGGCAAGATCGCGGGCATGTCGACCTACATGAACATCGACGCCGCGAACCGGCGCGTCGAGATCGGTTCGACCTGGTATGCCAAGCGCGTGCAGCGCACGGCGCTCAACACCCAGTGCAAACTGTTGCTGCTCACGCACGCGTTCGAGAAGCTCGATTGCATCGCGGTTGAATTCCGTACGCATTTCTTCAACCACCAGAGCCGGCGCGGCATCGAACGGTTGGGGGCCAAGCAGGATGGCATTTTACGCAACCACCAGATTGCGCCGAACGGTACGTTGCGCGACACGGTCGTGTTCAGCATCATCGCTTCGGAATGGCCGACGGTGAAGGCGCATCTTACTTTTCAATTGAACGAAAAACCGCGAACATAGTGTTTTCAAGCGAAGTCGATACCGGTTCGCAAAGCAATATAGTTTACGCAGATTGCGCTGACTTATCTGCGGAAGAGATGCATCAAACAAAGAGACGCCGACAGCCATGGATACGTTCGACTATGTGATCATCGGTGCGGGTTCGGCCGGCTGCGTGCTGGCGAGCCGCCTCGGCGAGGATGCCGGAAGCAGGATTTGCGTGCTGGAGGCAGGCCCGCGCGACTGGCATCCGTACATTCACCTGCCGGCCGGCTTCATCAAGACGTTCCATATGCGCAGCGTCAACTGGTCTTATCAGCAGGAGCCGGGCCCATGGACCGGCGGCCGCAGCATCTACGCACCGCGCGGCAAGACGCTTGGCGGCTCGTCCTCGATCAACGGTCACATCTACAACCGCGGTCAGCGGCAGGACTTCGACACCTGGGCGCAGATCGGCAATCGCGGTTGGGGCTATTCCGATGTGTTGCCGTATTTCAAACGGCTGGAAAACCGGATCGGCCCGGGCGACGACACCTATCGCGGCCGCGACGGCAATCTCACCGTCACGACCATGGAGTGGAAGGATCCGCTGTGCGAAGCCTTCATGGAAGGCGCGATTTCGCTCGGCATTCCGCGCAACCCCGACTACAACGGTGCGATCCAGGAAGGCGTATCTTACGCTCAGCGCACCATCAAGAACGGGCTTCGCGTCAGCGCCGCGACCGCGTTTCTGCATCCGGCGCGCAAGCGAGGCAACGTCGATGTGCGAACCCACGCGCACGTCGCTGAAATCGTCTTTGAAGGCAAGCGCGCGGTTGGGGTGCGTTACCGGCGTGGCGGCCGTCACGGCTCGCTGCACGAGGTGCGCGCGGCAAAGGAAATCATCCTCTCCGGCGGCACCTATAATTCGCCGCAGCTGTTGCAATTGTCCGGCGTCGGTTCGCCGGAATTGTTGCAGTCGCACGGCATCGATGTGCGTCACGCACTGCCGGGAGTCGGCGAGGGCTTGCAGGACCACTACGCGCCGCGTTCGGTCGCGCGTGTCAAGAACATCAAGACCATCAACGAACGCCGTCAGGGCCTTAGCCTGATAGGCGAGGCCTTCAAATGGGCCACGACGCGCCGCGGGCTGCTGTCGCTGTCGCCGACCATGGTCTATTGCTTCTGGCATTCCGGCGAGACCACGGAAAGTTCAGACCTGCAACTGACGTTCACGCCGGCGAGCTACAAGGAGGGGGTGCAGGGCACGCTCGAGGATTTGCCCGGTATGACCGTCACGTCGTGGCAGCAACGCCCGGAGAGCCGGGGCTATGTTCGCATCCGTTCCCCCGATCCGTTTGTGCAGCCGGTCATCCAGACCAACTATCTCACCGCCGAACTCGATCGGCGCGTCGTCGTCGCCGGCATGAAGCTGGCGCGCCGGCTGTTGAAGTCGGAGCCGCTTGCGCCCTATTACGACTACGAGGATTTCCCCGGCCCGGACGTGCAGACCGACGAGGAATTGTTGCAGGCCGCGACCAAGCGCGCCACCACGACGTTCCATCCCGGCTGTACCTGCCGCATGGGTCCGGCCGACGCGTCCTGGGCCGTGGTCGACGATCAGCTGCGCGTTCATGGTTTGCAAGGTTTGCGCGTGGTCGATGCTTCAATCATGCCGCGGATGATTTCGGCCAATCTCAACGCCTCGACCCAGATGATCGCGGACAAGGCGAGTGACATGATCCGCGGCAAGACTCCGCCGGAGGCGGTGCGTCTGAGCGGATAGCAGACGACGCCAAACGCAAAACCTGTGCGCGCCGCGCCACACCCGTCAGCCGAAACTGGGTTGCCGAGAAATCTCCTTCGATTGGGGGATGCCGCCGCGGCTGGAAGTTGTGCATCAGTAGGCGCGGTGAGCGTCGCTCAAAGCGTCACGGAATTCTTATGAAAAAGTTCATTCTGGCGGCGGTTCTCGCCGGCATCGGTTCGACGGGTGCATTGGCGGCCGACATGGGGGCGGCGGTGCCGCAGGTTCCGGCCCAAGTCTATAACTGGACGGGCTTTTATATTGGCGGAGACGTCGGTGTTGCGGGTGTAAGACACAATTTCACGTCGAATTTCTCGCAGCAGGAATCCGATCCGGCCTTTGCCAATAATGCCCAGGACAATCCGTTCAGTCCCACTCCACTCATCGGCGGCGGTCACGCAGGATTTAACTGGCAGTTCGCGCCGAACCTGTTGGCTGGTGTCGAGGGCGACTGGCAGTCGGTGCGCTCGCGTCAATCGTTCTGCCGTCAGACCGACATCAGCAGTGTCGCGTGTCTGGATGGGCCAGGGAACAATCGTGGATTTGGATCCGCCGGCGGCGAGTTTAACTGGGTTGCTACCGCGCGCGGGCGCGTCGGCTGGGCGACGGGTCCCTTGATGATCTACGGAACGGGCGGAGCGGCGTTTACGGAGGTAAAAAGCTCACTGGGATTGAGCTGTTTCGATGGCTGTGGTGGCAATGGAAACGCAGTATCGGCCTCTGTCAGTTCCTCGACCCACAAGACCGGCTGGGTGATTGGCGCCGGCGTCGAATGGATGTTTGCCCAGAACTGGATCGTCCGGGGAGAATATCAGCACATCGATCTCGGCAGTGTATCTTCTTCGTTGACGCCGGACTGCAACTGCGGCTTCACAGCGACGCAGAAGATAAACCTCGATATTTTACGTGCGGGCGTCAGCTTCAAGTTCGGCGGCTGATCGCCGGCTTGTCCCGATCCGCGAAATTGAAAAGCCCGGCTTCGTGCCGGGCTTCTCGTCGGCGCGGATGAGTTGCGCGGCGGGGATCCTACACTTCCCTTCGGCTCAGGAACGCCAGCCGTTCGAACAGATGCACGTCCTGTTCGTTCTTGAGCAGCGCGCCATGCAGCGGCGGGATCAATTTCCGCGGATCGCGCTCCCGCAACATCTCCGGCGTGATGTCTTCGTTCAAGAGCAGCTTCAGCCAGTCCAGCAACTCGGACGTCGAAGGCTTCTTTTTCAGGCCGGGCACTTCGCGAACTTCGAAGAAGATACGCAGCGCCTCCTCGACGAGGCGCTTCTTGACGCCGGGGAAATGCACGTCGACGATCCGGCCCATGGTGTCGGCATCGGGAAACTTGATGTAGTGGAAGAAGCAGCGGCGCAGGAATGCGTCCGGCAATTCCTTTTCGTTATTGGACGTGATCATCACGATCGGGCGCAGCTTTGCCTTGATGGTCTCGCCGGTCTCATAGACATGGAATTCCATGCGATCGAGTTCGAGCAGGAGGTCGTTGGGGAATTCGATATCGGCCTTGTCGATCTCGTCGATCAGCAGCACCGGGCGCTGTTCGTGGGTAAAGGCTTCCCACAACTTTCCGCGTTTGATGTAGTTCTTGATGTCGGACACGCGGGCATCGCCGAGCTGGCTGTCGCGCAGCCGCGATACGGCATCGTATTCGTAGAGACCTTGCTGCGCTTTGGTCGTGGACTTGATGTGCCAGGTCATAAGCGGGGCTTTGAGCGCCTTGGCGACTTCCTCGGCCAGCACCGTCTTCCCGGTACCGGGCTCGCCTTTGATCAGTAGCGGCCGCTCGAGCACGATCGAAGCGTTGACCGCCACTTTAAGGTCTTCGGTGGCGATGTAGTCCTTGGTGCCGGTGAATTTCATCGAGGCGTTGCCTTGTTTGTCGAGACGAGGACGCCTCTGGACAGGAAAAGACCGCCAAGCGGGCGGTCGTTGCCCCCAATGTAATTGAAAAAGCCTGGAGGTCCAGACCGGTACCGGCCTCGCTATGCTGTTCTGATCCGCGCGAACGACCCTTGACGACAGCGGGTTACCGGGCAATCTGAAGCCCATGTTCTTGCAATTCTTCACATCGCTGCGCGAGGCTCAGGTGCCCGTGACCTTGCGCGAATACCTGACGCTGATGGAGGCGATCGACGCCGACCTCGCCGAGCAGTCCGTGGAGAATTTCTACTATCTCGCCCGCGCAACGCTGGTGAAGGACGAGCGCAACCTCGACAAGTTCGACCGCGTGTTCGGCACCGTCTTCAAGGGGCTGGAAAGCCTGCTCGACGCGATGCTGAAGGCCGATATCCCTGAGGAATGGCTGAAGAAGCTTGCCGAAAAATACCTCACGGAAGAGGAGAAGAAGCAGATCGAGGCCATGGGCTGGGACAAGCTCATGGAGACCTTGCGCAAACGCCTTGAAGAACAGAAGGGCCGCCACCAGGGCGGCAGCAAGTGGATCGGCACGGCCGGCACGTCACCTTTTGGTGCCCATGGTTATAACCCGGAAGGGGTGCGGATCGGCCAGGAGAAGAACCGCAACTTCCGCGCGGTGAAGGTGTGGGACCGACGCGAGTTCAGGGATCTCGACGGCAATGTCGAGCTCGGCATCCGCAATATCAAGATCGCGCTGCGACGCTTGCGCAAATTCGCCCGTACCGGCGCGCCGGATGAACTTGATCTCGACACCACGATCAAGGAAACCGCCAATCACGGCTATCTCGATGTGCACATGCGTCCCGAGCGGCGCAATGCGGTCAAGGTGCTCGTATTCTTCGACATCGGCGGCTCGATGGATTCCCATATCGAGCAGGTCGAGGAATTGTTCTCGGCCGCCAAGAGCGAATTCAAGCACATGGAATATTTCTACTTCCACAACTGCCTCTATGAGGGCGTGTGGAAAGAGAATCGCCGCCGCTTCACCGATCGCACGCCGACCTGGGATGTGCTGCACAAATATCCGCACGACTACAAGGTCGTGTTTGTCGGTGACGCCTCGATGTCGCCTTACGAAGTTATGGTGCCCGGCGGCTCGGTCGAGCATGTCAACGCAGAGGCCGGCTCGGTCTGGCTCGAACGCGTCACGCGTACTTATCCGCACGCGGTCTGGCTCAATCCGGTCGCGCAGAAGCATTGGGACTATTCGGAATCGACCACTATCATCCGGCGCATCTTTGCAAACCGGATGTATCCGATCACGATCGAAGGCCTCGAAAACGCGATGAAGGAACTGGTGCGGTGAGCTATCTTCACCTCTCCCAACGGGAGAGGGAGCGACCGTCTTTGCGGCCACTATCGGACTAAAGGGAGAGATCATGGCCCAGACCATTCATCGCGGGATAAAGGCCCTCGTCGATGAGGCCAACGCCGAAATCGAGACGCTGAGTGCTGCGGATGCCATCAAGGCCGCGCAAGGCGACGATGTTGTGATTGTCGATATCCGCGACCCGCGCGAACTCGAGCGCGACGGTAAGATTCCCGGCGCTTTTTCCTGCACGCGCGGCATGCTGGAATTCTGGATCGATCCGGCCAGTCCCTATGCCAAGCCGGTCTTTCAACAGGACAAGAAATTCGTCTTCCACTGCGCGGGAGGCTTACGCTCGGCCCTTGCGGCCAAGACCGCGCAAGACATGGGGTTGAAGCCGGTCGCACACATTGCAGGTGGTTTTGCTGCCTGGCGCGATGCCGGCGGGCCGACCGAGAAGTGGGAACCGAAGAAGAAGGGCTGACAAATGACCACCACCAAAGATCCCCTCGTTTCCACCGAGTGGCTGGCAGAGCATCTGAAAGATGCCAACGTGAAACTGCTCGACGCCACGTTCAAATTGCCAGGCGTGCTGCCGTTGCCGAAGGACGACTATCTCGCCGCGCATATTCCGGGCGCGGTCTATTTCGATGTCGATGCGGTATCGGATCATTCCAATCCGTTGCCGCATATGTATCCGAGCGCCGAACAATTCGGCCGCGATGTCGGTGCGCTCGGCGTTTCGAACAACGACACGGTCGTAATCTACGACTCCGGCGGTTGGGTCGCCGCGCCGCGCGCATGGTGGATGTTCCTGTCCTACGGCCATCGCGATGTCCGCATTCTCAACGGCGGCCTGAAGAAGTGGCGCGCGGAAGGGCGGCCCGTCGAGAGCGGCGAGGTGACCGCGAAGCCCGCCACATTCAAAGCGAGCTATGACGCCAAGCGCGTCCGTTCGATCGAGCAGATGATCGCCAATGTCAAAAGCCGCGCCGAGCAGGTAATCGATGCGCGTGCGGCCGATCGTTTCGAGGGGCGCGCGCCGGAGCCGCGGGCCGGTATCCGTGCGGGCCACATCCCGGGCGCGCTCAATCTGCCCTACAACAACCTGTTCGATGCCGCGACCGGCACGATGAAGCCGCTCGAGGAGTTGCGAAAGGCCTTTGCGGGCGCCGGTGTCGATACAGAAAAGCCCATCGTCACAAGTTGCGGCTCCGGCGTCTCGGCGGGAGTGCTGACGCTCGCGCTCTATCGGCTCGGCGTCGAGAACACCGCGCTCTATGACGGCTCGTGGTCGGAATGGGGCAAAGCGGACGGCCCGCCGATCGCGACCGGGCCGGCCTGATCGCTAACGGGCTGCCGCGGCCGGTGGGAACGATTGCGGCTGCCCAAACGGATTGACTTGCTGTTGCGGCAACATAAGCCGCGCGCGTAACGCAAGCCGCCGCCGGTGCGTCGCACGCCGTGCCTGTACGCGCGTTTTGATCGCGCTGGTATCGGGTCTGGCCCGAGGAAGCTTCACCAATCGGATTTCAAGCGCTGACGTATCATCGGTGACATCGACCGGCGGGCCGCCGAGGGTTGCAATTTTCGTCGCGGCGAGACTGCTCGCAGGCGTCATCGCCGTTGTTTCCGGCGTCACGGTATCGGGTTTGTCGGCGGCGCGAATACCGGCTCGGCGAGCGCCGGGGCTGGTTCGCTCTTGATCGGTTCACTCTTGTCGGAAACTGCGGCCGTCGCGACCTTTCGCTCGTCGGCAGCAGCCGCTGCCTCCGTAGCGGACACGGCCGGAGAAGATGCGGCCGGCGACGGTGCGACTTCAGCCGCTGGCGGATTTTCCGCAGCCGGCATTGATGTCGGCAATTCAACCGGCTTTGCGGCCTCTACCAGCGGTGTTTCAGCCGGCCGCAAAGTCGCGACCTGGTTGCTCTTGATGGGTTCGGCGGCCGACGGCTCCTCTTGAGCGGGCGCAACAGCAACCGGGGTTTGCTCGTTTGCCTTCGAGAACGCATTCGGCTCGACGCGCAGCGTGGCAAGTACGGGTGGTGTGGTGTCCGGGTGCTGGGCGAACGGGACTTCCGGCGCCGCGCGCCAGGATGAGTTGCTGGCAAACGACTGGTGCGCCGCACGCAGCAACGCCGCCGCGCCGAGCCCGAAAATCAGGAGCGACATCGACAGCATGGTCGCTGCGAACAGGAAGCGAAAGCCGGGAAGCATGGGCGCGCTGAGATCTCGCGAAAGTTTTTGCGGATGGGAACGCGATGGTCAACTCAAACTCGCGGCACGCCGGGGCGAATATCAAATCCACCACATCAGTGCGACGAATCATGTCGAGCAAAGAATAGCGCAACGGCTTTGCGACGCCGCGTGAAATCTCGATTCGATTTGAAATCGGCTTGTGCAGTGTCACCGCGCCGCCGCAGATGTTGGCCAGTCAAGTCTCGGACTAGTCAAGTCTTGGACTAGCCAAGTCTTGGGCTAGCTAAGTCTGGACTAGCCGAGGCTTGGACTAGCCGAGTCTTGGGCTAGCCGTCTTGGGCTAGCCGAGTCGCGCTTGTTCATCTTCCTGACTGCGCAGCTGTTCCGGATGAATGCCCAAAACCGACCCAAAAACAGGGCATCGAAGGGGTCGTATCCGGCAGCAATACGGGGTATTTAGTCTTGAATGCGCCGCGATCTTCGGTCATCGACCGTTAACGATCCGGTTTCCCCTTGGGGCTATACAAGAGTGATGATGACCAACCGCATCCTGACGATTTGTACCGCGATTTCTGCTGCCTTGGTGGCGCATGTTGCGGGAACCTCGCTTGCGTCGGCGCAGAGCTATCCCGTCGGCCCAGGGACGGTCTATTCGCCTTCTCCACCGCCAGGCTATCCCAGCGATTACCGCGGTGGGCCCCGCCCGATGGATTTCGACGCGATCGATGACGACGACGGACCGAACGGGCCCGGCTCGAACCGGCTGTCGCCCCCCGGCGCCGTGCCGCCGCCGAACGATCCGCGCTACGGCCGTCCGATCTATACCGACCGCGGGGGGCCGATCCAATCGCCCGACGATCACCGCTATGGCCATCCCCCCGGAGTTTATTCCGGTCCCGTGATGTCGCCGGATGATCCGCGCTATGGCCGCCCGGCCGGGGCGCCTCCCATCTATTCCGGCCCGGTGATGTCGCCGGACGATCCGCGTTATGGCCGCCCTGCCGGACCACCGCCCGGCGCCTATTCCGGCCCCGTGATGTCGCCCGATGATCCCCGTTACGGCCGTACCGAGGCGCCTGCGGTCATTTATGCAGACCGGCCGGCTGGAGCCCCGCAGCCGCAGCCTTACGGTGGCGACGACTACAGCCGTGGCGTTCGGCCACCGGGGACGGTTGGTCCGGGCCAGGGTAACGTCACCGGAAGCGTGCAGCCGCCGCAGGGAGCGCTACCGCCGGGGCCGGACAACAAGACAGTCATGCTGTTGCCGCCGGAAGAACAACCGGATGCGGCGCCCGTCAATCTGCCGCCGAACCTGCGCCGGCAAGAGGTCAGTTTCGCCACCAAGGAGCCGGCGGGTACACTCGTCGTCGATACACCCAACACTTACCTTTACTACGTGTTGGGCAATAACCGCGCGATCCGCTATGGCGTCCGCGTCGGCCGCGACGGCTTTACCTGGACCGGCGTGCAGAAGATCACCCGCAAGGCAGAATGGCCGGATTGGCATCCGCCGTCGGAAATGATTGATCGCCAGCCGTATTTACCGCGCTTCATGGCCGGCGGCCCCGGCAATCCGCTGGGCGCTCGCGCGATGTATCTCGGCAATACCGTCTACCGCATCCACGGCACCAACCAGCCGTCGACGATCGGCAAGTTCGTCTCCTCGGGCTGTATTGGCATGCTGAACGAGGACGTCTCGGACCTGTTCGATCGCGTCAAGGTCGGCACCCGCGTCGTCGTGATGCCGGGCGGTCCGCCGCCAGGCGTAACGGCGTCCGCCGCGCCAATTCCGGGTCCGTCGGCAGCGCCGGGGTCCGCACCTGGCCTGCCCGGCACCCAGCCGACGACGATGCCGCCGCTGCCCCCGCCGGTGACGGTGCGCTAAATCGAACCGCAAGGTTCGCGAAGAGCGCGCCGCCAGTGGTCCGATTCAAACCTTCGCATGCCATCGCAGCGAACGCCTTTGCGAATGTTTGAATCGTAGCACCACAAGCAAATATCCAAATCCAATCCGCCGGCGCGCTTTTTTGTCACGCCTGCTCTGCCGCGCTTTAGCCGTACGCGGTAAGACACCGTTTACGATTTCTTCATAATGATGTCCCGGTGTTTCAGATTGTTTCTGTTCGCCCGTCCGTGGGCGTGCAGTCCGGCCAACCGGAAGGATGTGAGCGGTGAGCTCAATCGCTGCGACAAGCACCAGCCGGATCAACCCCGTCGACGAAAGGCTCTATCACCAGAGCAGTCTGCTCGGCGACTGGAAGGGCAATTTCAAGCAAAGCAACGCGGCGGTTGACTTCAAGGTCGTCAGCATCAACGGAACCTCGGCGCAGGTCGAATACACTCATAATGGCCGCACCGAACGCGGCACCGCCACCGTCGACAAGAATTCCATCACCTTCGGCAATGTGACGATCGCGACCCGCAACGGGACGCAGGCGGCGTTCGAGTTCTCCTTTCAGCCGCAGGGACAGCTTGCCTCGACCGGCACGCAGACCGCCATCCTCAGTAAAAACACCAGCGCCGACCCCAATGCCAACCCGCTGGTCGGGAGTTGGACGGGCGCTACGGCCGACCATGGCGTTTCCTTCACCGTCAGCTCGATCAACGGAAGGGATGCACAGGTCAAATACTCGCTCGACGGCACCTCAGGACAAGGCGTCGGCGACGTGGTGAGTAACTCCGTCCTGCTCGGCAAGGCGCAGTTCACCAACATCGACGGAACCAACGGCAAGGTGACGTTTCAGTCCGGCAAGCAGGCGATTTCGATCCCCGTCCAAAGGTTCGTTCCGAAGACGGCTTGATTTCCGCACGTCGTCGGCAACGGCATGTGCTTCGTCGCGTCCGCTCCTCGCAGGGACGCCGGCCGCCACTTACGCCAGGCGCCGCACCGGCTCGCCCTTGAACCAGCCGTCGATTCCTTCGACCATCTGATTGTAGTGGGCGACGAAGGTTTCCTGCGTGACGTAGCCGAGATGCGGCGTCAGTACGAGGTTGTCGAGCTTGCGGAAGGGATGATCGACCGGCAGCGGCTCGACCGAGAACACGTCGACCGCAGCGCCCGCGATCTTGCGGGCCTTCAGGGTTTCCAATAGCGCCATCTCATCGATAATCGGTCCCCGCGCGCTGTTGACGATGAAGCTTGTCGGCTTCATGCGGGCGAGATCGGCGGCGCCGACGAGGCCGTGCGAGCGGTCGCTCAGCACCATATGGATGGTGACGATGTCGGCGGTCGAGAACAGTTCTTCCTTGGTGGCGTAACCGACGCCGACTTCCTTGCAGCGCTCAGGCGTGAGGTTCGGGCTCCAGGCGATTACGTTCATGCCGAACACTTTCGCCATCGCCGATACTTTGGCGCCCAGTTTGCCCAAGCCCACCACACCGAGCGTCTTGCCGTCGATTTCGATGCCGACATGCTTCTGAAGATACTCGCCGGCATGCATGCGGGCGTTTTCGCGACCGATATTGCGGGTCAATTCCAGGATCATGCCCATGGTAAGCGCCGCGGTGGGATCGCGCGGCCAACTCGTGCCACACAGCACGACCTGCTTGTCTTTGGCGGCCGCCATGTCGATCGAGGCGTTGCGCATGCCCGAGGTGATCAGGAGCTTCAGCTTGGGCAAGGCATCGAACATTGCGCGTGGGAACGGCGTGCGCTCGCGCATCGCCAGGATGATCTCGAAATCCCTGAGCGCGCTGATGGCGCTGTCCTGCGAGGCAAAGGGCTGGTTGAAGACGGTAATATCGACGCGATCCTCGACCTTGGACCAGTCCGCGACCTTGAGCGAGAGGTTGAGGTAGTCGTCGAGAATTGCACAGCGCAGCCGCGTCATGGTGAGGTCCATTGATTAGAGATGATAACGACGCTTTCATCCGCGCCGCCTCTTGCGAAGGCACGCATCGTTACGCGCCGCGCCTTTTCAGGCAAGCGTCAGGGAGATCAAAAATGCGGGGGGCGGGCGTTGGAGCCGGAAATTGTCGTCATTCCGGGATGGTGCGCTAGCACCGGACCTCAGATGCAAAATTGTGCATCGGGGACTTTCGAAATTCCGGATATCCGTTCGCGTCGTCCGGAATGACAGCGGATGTTGAAGTCAGCTGCGGCGCGGAAGGGCGCCTGCCTGCTTGGCGCGGCAGGCCGGGCCGGGACCGCGCATGTAGTGCAACTCGGGGCGGTAGGGGTCGAGCGCCTTGGCGAGGAACGCGTTGAAGAAAGCACGCATTCCGGCGAAGGGATGGTCCTGTCCGTCGCGGCGGGCTGCCGGGGAGGGAAGGGAAATCGAACCGATGATCGCCATGACGTATCCTGTCTGTTTTTCGGCGCGTTCTGACCATTGGACGCATGCTTCCGGCGTCGGGTTCGAGTTTCGGTCGCAACTTATTAAAAGAAAGTTTCAATTGTCGGAATCCCGTGTTCCTACCGGGGGGCAGCCGGTCGGACTGGTGAATGGAAGGAAAACCCGGGCGGATTTGGTTCGAAAGGTTGCCCTTTGGGGTTTGCACGGCTACATGACCGGCAAGCTAACGTGCTTAAAAATCCCCTATTTTCAGGAAACTCGATGGCGCGCCAGTTCGTCTATTTCATGCAGGGTTTGACCAAGAGCTACCCCACCCGCAAGGTGCTGGATAACGTCCACCTGCAGTTCTACCCCGACGCCAAGATCGGCGTGCTCGGCGTCAACGGTTCCGGTAAATCGACCCTGCTTCGGATCATGGCCGGGCTCGACAAGGAATATAACGGCGAGGCCTGGGTCGCCGAGGGCGCCCGCGTCGGTTACCTCGAGCAGGAGCCGCAGCTCGACGCCACCAAAACCGTCCGCGAGAACGTCATGCTGGGGGTTGCCAAGCAGAAGGCGATCCTCGACCGCTACAACGAGTTGGCGGTCAACTATTCGGACGAGACCGCCGACGAAATGACCAAGCTGCAGGACGAGATCGAGGCCGCCGGCCTCTGGGATCTCGACAGCAAGGTCGATCAGGCGATGGACGCGCTGCGCTGTCCGCCCGACGATGCCGATGTGACCAAACTCTCCGGCGGTGAGCGCCGCCGCGTCGCACTATGCAAGTTATTGCTCGACCAGCCCGAGCTGTTGCTGCTGGACGAACCGACCAACCATCTCGATGCCGAATCCGTGTCGTGGCTGGAAGGCCACTTGCGCAACTATCCCGGCGCGATCCTGATCGTCACCCACGACCGCTACTTCCTCGACAACGTCACGAGCTGGATTCTCGAACTCGACCGCGGCAAGGGCATTCCCTACGAGGGCAACTATTCGTCCTGGCTGGTGCAAAAGCAGAAGCGGCTTGAGCAGGAAGGCCGCGAAGACGCCGCGCATCAGCGTACGCTGTCGCGCGAGCAGGAATGGATCGCGGCTTCGCCGAAGGCGCGCCAGGCCAAATCCAAGGCGCGCTACCAGCGCTATGAAGACCTGCTGAAGCAGGCATCCGAAAAGCAGACGCAGACCGCGCAGATCACGATTCCCGTCGCCGAACGCCTCGGCCAGAATGTGGTCGATTTCGAAGGGCTTGTGAAAGGCTATGGCGATCGCCTCCTGATCGACAATCTCTCTTTCAAACTGCCGCCCGGCGGCATCGTCGGCGTGATTGGCGCCAACGGCGCCGGCAAAACCACGCTGTTTCGCATGATCACCGGCCAGGAGAAGCCGGACGCCGGTACCATGGCGATCGGCGAAAGCGTGCATCTTGGCTATGTCGATCAGTCGCGTGACGATCTCGACGGCAAGAAGACCGTATGGGAGGAGATTTCCGGCGGCAACGAATTGATCCTGCTCGGCAAGCGCGAAGTCAATTCACGCGGCTATTGCTCGTCGTTCAACTTCAAGGGCGCCGACCAGCAGAAGAAAGTCGGCGCGCTCTCCGGCGGTGAGCGCAACCGGGTGCATTTGGCCAAGATGCTCAAGTCCGGCGCCAACGTGCTGTTGCTCGACGAGCCGACCAACGACCTCGATGTCGATACGCTGCGCGCGCTTGAAGAGGCGCTGGAAGATTTTGCCGGCTGCGCCGTCATCATCAGCCATGATCGCTGGTTCCTCGATCGTATCGCCACCCACATGCTCGCTTTCGAAGGCGACAGCCATGTCGAATGGTTCGAAGGAAATTTCCAGGATTACGAAAAGGACAAGATGCGCCGGCTCGGCCAGGACTTGGTGATCCCGCACCGGGTGAAGTACAAGAAATTGACGCGGTAACGGCTGCATCCAATGCCGTCTTTGCGAGCGTCAGCGACCCCGCTTCGCTTGCTCCGCAAGCTTCGGCGGGTATTAGCCCGGCGTAGCGCCTTGGCGCGGAGACGGAAGCAATCCAGTCAGCTTACTATCAAAGCAATCTGGATTGCTTCGTCGCTCCAGCGCAAAATTTCTTCGCAATTTTGTCGCGGGCTCCTCGCAATGACGGTTGCGTTGACCGTGCCCTCCCACGCCGCATCGGATCCCGCCTTTACGCAGTTCATCGCCTCGCTATGGCCGGAGGCGCAGGCGCAGGGTGTCTCGCGCGCAACGTTCGATCGCGAGACCACAGGCCTCGAACCCGACTACAAGCTGCCCGATCTGATCTTGCCGGGACGACCCGCCACCGGCGCGCCGTCGCAGGCTGAGTTCGTGCAGGTCCCCGCCGATTACATCAAGGAAGCTTCGATCGCGCGGCTGGCGGCCGAGGGCCAGAAGCTGACGGCGAAATACCGCGCGGCTCTGGAGGCAATCGAAAAACAATTCGGCGTGCCCGCCCCAATCGTGCTCGCGATCTGGGGCCGCGAGACCGATTTCGGCCGCTACACTTTGCCCTATGACGGCGTGCGCGTGCTGGCGACGCAGGCCTATGTCGGCCGGCGCAAGGATCAGTACCGCGACGAATTCATCCTGGCGCTGAAACTGATCAACGATGGCGAGGTTGCGCGCAAGGACCTGCGGGCCTCATGGGCGGGCGCGACCGGGCTCACGCAATTTCTGCCGTCGGAGTTTTATAAACACGCGGTCGATTTCGACGGCGACGGTCGCAAGGACATCTGGCGCTCGGTGCCGGATGCGCTGGCGTCAGCCGCGCAGCAACTCGTCAACAAGGGTTGGCAGAAAGGCGTGCGCTGGGCCTATGAAGTGACGTCGCCCGCCAATGTCGACTGCACGTCGGGCGTGCCGGAAGTGACCAAGCCGATCCGGCAGTGGCTGCGCGAAGGTTTTGTGCCGGTGCGCGGACAGAAATTGAGTGCGGCAGAGCAGGCCGAAGATGCTTCGCTGTTGCAGCCGGAAGGCATCCATGGCCCGTCGTTCCTGACCACGAAGAACTACTTCGTGATCAAGGAGTATAATTTTTCCGATCTCTATGTGCTGTTCGTCGGCCATCTTGCCGATCGCATGGTGAGCCCGCTGCCCTTCGCCACACCGTGGTCGGCATCGACGCAGCTTCGCACCAGGGACGTCGAGGCGATGCAACGCGGACTGACTCGTCTTGGCCTCTACGCCGACAAGGTCGACGGCAAGGCTGGCATGAAGACCCGGTCGGCGGTCGGCGCCTATCAGAAACAGGCCGGCCTTGCGGTGGATTGCTGGCCGAGCGAGGCGGTGCTGCGAGCACTAGCGACCGCGCGGTAGCACTCGAGCAGGCCGGACCCTAGCGAGGCCGTCAGCGAACGGTGCAACCACCCGAGCAGGCCGAGCGACACCGAGGCCGTTAGCGAACGGTGCAAGCACCCGAGCAAGCCGGACCCTAGCGAGGCCGTTAGCGAACGGTGCAAATAAAGTCATGTCCTCAAGCACGAAGCCGGAAAACAAAAAACCCGGCCAGTTCGGCCGGGTTTTGGAAGATCAACTGTGTCGGATTTTATTTTGACGCGTTTGCTTCAAGCGAACCGGTAGCCAGTTCGCTTGAAAACGCTGTGGGCGATCAATCGCAGTACTGAACGCGACGGAAGCGCCAGTCGTAACCATCCCAATAGCGCTCACGCACCCAGCGGCACGGACCCGGGCCCGGCGCGACATAAACCGGAGCCGGAGCCTGGCTCGCCGCCACTGCGCCACCGACGATAGCACCACCGACGATGCCACCGGCAATCGCAGCGCCGAGAGCGCGCTGGGCGCTGGCCGGGGTCGCGCTGAGCGCGCCGGCAACCGTTGCGACCGCAAGGAGCGCAGCAAATGTCTTCTTCATGTTCAGTTCTCTCCTGGAGATGCGGCGCCTCGTGAGCGCCAAGGTTAAGTTGATTCGCACGCCAAACTTGAATGTACCCTGTCGTTAGAGAAGCGCACAAAGATCAACCCAAAGTGAACGCGGTTAGCACATCAGTCGAAAAAACGGTTTTTTCAGGCCGTTATTCCACACGTTTTCAAAATCATGCGGGATGTTCGGATAATCCTGCACGATTTAATGAAGATGAACGCGTTAGCCGCAAACCCGAGCGCGGCGGATTCGCCAGGCATAGCCGTCCCAGAAACGCTGACGCTGCCAGTAGCAGCCGTAGGGGTCTGCTGCAGCGACATAGGCCGGGCCGCCATAATAGGGACCGGGGGCCGCGTAGGGATAGGGACGGGGTCCGTAATAGGCGCCGGGGCCGTAGTAACCGGGAGCGTAATAACCGGGGCCATAGTAGTATGGGCTCGCGGCAACTGCGCTGCCGACAATGGCGCCGCCGACCAGTCCGCCGAAAATCGCCGCACCAAGATAGCGCTGGGCGTGGGCTGGCGCCGAAGCGGAGAAAGCCAACGTGGCAATGGTGGCCAAAGCCACCAGAATTTTCCTCATGGCATCACCTTTCTGATTGAAGACGAGACTGCGCTGTCCAAGCGGTCCGCCCATGACAAATTCCACATTCCACTTGAACGATCAATGAACGACGTCGTCATAATACCGGCTCAATCCAGCAACTTACGTGTCTATTCTGTAATGCAAGCGTCCCCGTGGCCTACAGAAGGACCACGGGCGGGCGTCGGCCCGTAGAATCCCGGTAGCAACGCCGCCCTTTTTAGATTCGTTCCAGAGTGGCCCGCGTATCAGTTTGGAATTGCTTGAAAATAGCGTTTTTGCCTTTGCATCTGATGCGGCACTTTTATATCGAAAGGGCTCCACATTCCTGATGGACTGGCGTTTTAGATGATTGTCTGTTCTTGCAACGTGCTTAGCGACCACGATGTCCGCAATGTCGTCGAGAGTTCGCAACACCTTCCCCGCAATGCCAAGCAACTCTATGGGTGCCTCGGATGCAGCGCCGAGTGCGGCCGTTGCGCGCGCACCATCAAGACCATCATCGATGAGGCGCTGGGCGCCTGCGCCAAGGCCTGCTGCTCCGGTTGTCCGCATAGTCAGGGCCATGCGAAGTCACACGCGCCAGCCGATTTCGCCATCGCGGCGGGCTAATAATCCCCTATCATATTGAGTAGTCTGCTCTTTTTCCATTTCGGCAAAAGGGTTGCTCCTGTTCGAAATCTCATTTAGAAGTATTCTAAATTACCGCGTGAGCCCCATCCGCGGTCTTCAACCGGAGTGCCACCATGCAGGGCGACCCAAAGGTCATCGATTATCTCAACAAGGGTTTGCGGCACGAACTCACGGCCATCAATCAGTACTGGCTGCACTACCGGCTGTTGGGCAATTGGGGCCTGCTTGAGATGGCCAAGGTCTGGCGAAAGGAATCCATCGAAGAGATGGAGCATGCCGATCGCCTTATCGATCGCATCATCTTCCTCGACGGCTTTCCCAACATGCAGGTGCTCGATCCCTTGCGGATCGGCCAGAACGTCAAGGAAGTCATCGATTGCGATCTCGCGGCCGAGCACAGCGCGCGCTTGCTTTATCAGGAAGCCGCAACGCACTGCCACGCCGTCAAGGATTACGTCTCGCGCGATCTGTTCGAGAAGCTGATGAAGGACGAGGAACACCACATCGATTTCCTCGAAACCCAGATCGATCTGATTGGCCGCATCGGGCTCGAACTCTACACCCAGAAGCATGTGGGCGGGTTGCAGAGCGGTGAGCACTGAGGCGAACTGATCGAAACAAACTAGGTGTCGTCCCGGCCAAGCAAAGCGCGAGCCGGGACCCATAACCACCAGCAGATGTTGTCGTGAACGGTGGTTGCGAGATTGCCTTATCGATGGACCCCGCGGTATGGGTCCCTGCGTTCGCAGGGACGACAGCGGCTCATTTGACTTACAACTGCGCTTTGTAGCGCGCCTCGACCTCAATCTGGGTTTCTGCTTCACCCATCTTGGTCTGGTCGTGGATGATCTGGCTGATCGACGGAAAGATCTCGCGTTCGACCTGCGTATCCCGCGACCAGAGCTTCGAGCGCATCAAGGCCTTGCCGCAGTGGAAATAGGCCTCCGAGACGTCAATGCGCAGCACAGCGCGTGGCAGCTTGCCGAACTCTTTCATCGCTTCGAGCAAAGCGGGGTCTGCCGTCACCGCGCCCTTGCCGGCGACGCGCAGCGTCTCGTCGAGGCCGGGCACGAAAAACACCAGATGCACGAACCCAGTGCCTTCGACGATGTTCTTGAAACTGTCGATCCGGTTGTTGCCGGGCCGGTCGGGCATCAGAAGCCGGTTCGGCCCGTCGACATGGACGAAGCCGGGACCGCCGCCGCGCGGCGAGGCATCGACGCTGCCGTCGGAGCCTGACGTCGCCAGCACGCAGAACGGCGACATCTCGATGAATTTTCGCGCGTGAATGTCGACCTGCGGGCGGGCCTTGGCGATCACGCGCGCCGTCGGCTCCGGGTAGATCGTTTTGAGATCATCGGGACAAAGTTCGTTCACCGTCGCTCTCCAGGAGAAAATCGATATACCGAAACTATCACCGCCGCCGCGGCCAGTCGATGATCTCAGCGGAAAACAACGCCCACCATACCAATACCGGCTGAAACGCCAGCCGCGGACCGTGATACAGCCAGCTGCTTGCGATGAAAGGCAGATCGACCCCGTCGATGGCGTGTTTGAAATTGGCGGGCCAGACGCAGATCGCATAAGCGGCCAGCGCGAATCCGGCCCAGCGCCGCCAGGGTCGCGTCACCAGCGCAACAGCGCCCGCCAGTTCACACAGCCCGGTGACGAAGACGACCTGCGGCGCGAACGGAACCCATGACGGCGTGATCGCGAGCAGTTTGTCCGGTACGACAAGATGGGCGATGCCGGCGGCCACATAAAACGCCGCCATGACCCATCGCATGACGGCGCGCACGAAGTTCAAGCGATCCTGGCGCACCGAGAGCTACCAACCTTACACTGCATCTGCCGGCACGAAACAGCTGATGATGATGCTGCCGCGGTGATGGACATACCACACCACCGCCTGGCCAACCGGATTGCCACGATCGCGAATGATCGCATGCGACGGCACTTCCATCCACTGGCCCTCGATCGGGACCCAATAAGCGCCGGCATGAAAATCATATTCGGTGGCGTGGCCATCGGAGATATCGCAGCAAGGCACGCCGTTCGGCGCCATCACGCCCTTGAACCAGGCCCGGACATCAGCCGGCACGTTCTCATACTGGCCGTTGTCGAAAGCGAGCGCCGTGCCCGCCCCTGCGCAAGCCGCGAGCAACACGGCGATGGACGCGACCTTTCGCATTCGATCCTCCCAGTGTCATCGGCGAATCCAACACGACAATTAGGCCCGAGACGTTGCCCGGATGCATGCTCAAATAATATGCGCTATCGGCGCTGGTGCGCCGCATCCAGAATTGATGCGGCGCGAAAGGCACCACCGAAAAGTATGGTTACATCGCCCGCGCCGGCGCCGATCTCAGCAACAGCTCGAGTTGATCCCTGTAGAACTTTGCATTCCCCGTCGTGCTATGGCCGCGCGTCTCGCTGGATGCCGGAATCAAATAGAGTTTGCCATTCCTGACCTGTCTGAGCGCGTCGATGGTAACGCCGGTTTCGGGCGGGTTGCGCTCGTCGTCGACGGAGTTGATCGCAAGCAGCATGGCTTCGATCCGCGATAGCTTCGCAGATGCGTCGTAGTCGTGCGAAGCCTGCCATTGATAGATGAAGTCGTTCGCGTCGGTTGCTGCGCCCGCGGCCAGACGCTCGTCGATCATGTGGTCGGCCTTCGCCGCCGTCGGCGCCTGATCCTGATAGGCCAGCGTTCCGCCGGAGCTCGCAAAGCCGTAAGCCGCGACGGCGTATTTCATCATGCGAGGCGGGGTCGTGTAGTTGCCGTTGTTGTAATCGGGATCGTTGCGGATAGTCTCGATCATCATTCGCCGCAGGATCCAGTTGCGCGCCGCCATTGCAGTCGGTTGCGAAGCCATCGGCACCACAGCGTCCATCATGTCCGGATACTTCTCCGCCCAGAGCCAGGCATGCATGCCGCCCATGGAATTGCCGATCACCAGCCGCAGGTGCTTGATGCCGAGACCTTCCCTGACTAGGCGATACTGCGCCTCGACCATGTCATCGTAGTCGTAATTCGGAAACGCTGTCTTCGCGCCGTCGGAAGGCTTTGACGATTTGCCGTGGCCGATGCCGTCGGGAATGACGATGTAGTATTTGCCGGCATCGAGCGGTTGGCCCGCGCCGAACAACTCGCCCGCAAACGTTGGCGTCAGCATGCTCGCGGCCGAGCCGCCGGAGCCGTGCAGCACCAGCACGGGCTGGCCGGACGGCTCGCCTACGGTGGTGTAGTGCAGCTTGAGTTCCGCGATCGTCTCGCCGCCGTGGAATTTGAAATCACGGACGATGAAGTCGCCCTGCTTCGGCGATGGATAGTCGGCGGCCATTGCGGCAAACGAGATGACCGCAAAGATCGCCGATAGCAAACTTCTCATGCCTTCATTCCCGCATTACGGCTTGTCTTCGACCTCGGTGTCCGGACGGTCGTTGCCGGAGGCGGTCTCGGTGTGCCATTTGCCATCCGCCGTCTCATACTCGATCGCTTCGGTGCGTCCGGGCACGCGCTGTTCGGAAGCCGCGCGCCGGGCGGTAGCCAGAGCCGCGGCGTGGGTGGGGAAGCTCTCCGAAAACACACCGTCGACAGTGTAGGCCCAGCCGCCATCGTGCTGGACGATCTTGTAGGTGACGTGACTCATCGGGAACCCTTCCTTTTGTGAGACTAGTGTCCACTTTCCGAAGTTCGTGCTCTGTCGCAGCACCCACCTTTCACGAACTTCGGAAAGTCATGGACACTAGCAAACTTATTGATTCCAGTACCGCTTCCTATTTGAAGTTCCTGGATCGAATTCGCCGCTGTGGTGCAGGAACTTCAATTAGGCGGCACTGGCGGGGCTTACGGGAAGCTAGCGCGCCGCTTATTCTATGACAAAATCGGCGGTGAAACAGCCCGCCGCCATCGGGCCTTGCCAAGTCTTGCGAAAGAGGAATGAAAATGTGCCGAAACATCAAGACGCTGTTCAACTTTGAGCCGCCGGCGACGGACGACGAAATTCACGCTTCCGCCCTGCAATTCGTCCGCAAGCTCTCGGGCTTCAACAAACCGTCACAGGGTAACGAGGCCGCCTTTAATCATGCGGTCGAGGAGGTATCTGCGGCCGCGCATCGACTGTTGACCTCGCTTCACACCCATGCGCCATCGCGCGACCGCGAGGTCGAGGCCGAGAAAGCCAAGGAACGGTCGCGGCTGCGGTTCGGGTGAAGCATGCTCTGGTAGGTCCAGGTTGGCTGGCTACCTCGACGGCGTCGAAGTCTACCGCTGGTTCAGATCGCGCGGTAGCCGCCATCCGCCATCACGATCGAGCCCGTCACGTAAGCGGACAGATCGGAGGCGAGGAAGATCGCAGGCCCGACGATATCTTCCGGTGTGCCCGCACGGCCGAGCGGCGTGTGGTCGATGAAGATCTTTATCAGCTCCGGATTGTTGGCGCGCACCGAAGCGTTGAGCGGCGTCTCGATCAGGCCGGGGCCGATCGCATTCACTCGCACGCCGAATTTGCCGAGTTCGGCGGCAAGCGCACGAGTGAAGCCGAGCACGCCGTGCTTGGAGGTAGTATAGGCCGGCGAGTTCGGCGTGCGCACGTGCACAAAGGACTGGATCGAAGCGATGTTGACGATGCGGCCCTTGGTGGCGCGGATCGTATCGAGAAAGGCATGCGTGACGTTGAAGACGCCGCCAAGGTTGATGGAGATGATATCCTCCCAATCCTTGATCACGGCGGCAGCGTCGCCGGCGAAGGCGTTGCGGCGGTTGATGCCGGCGTTGTTGACCAGGATGGAGACTTTCCCGACCTGTTCACCGATCTGCTTTGCCAGCGCTACACAATCCTCGCGCTGGGTGACGTCGAGCTTGAAGCTCGAGGCCAGGCCGCCGGCGCGGCGGATTTCTTCCGCGGCTTCTGACACCGCCTGTTCGTTGATGTCGATCAGCGCGACCTGCGCGCCTTCGCGGGCATAGCCAAAAGCAATCGCCCGGCCGATGCCGGAGGCAGCGCCAGTGACGGCGGCGATATGGTTTTCGAGAAGGCCGGGCATTGTTTCCCCCTTGTGGAGTTGATTTTAAATTCGCTACCCGCCTGGCCGCGAGTTCATCATTCGCAAAAGTGGCGGCTGAGAAGGGATGCAAATGTCAGAAGTGGACCATCAGTTCATTTTCCTCGGAGCTTAACATCCGGCGGGCGTGACGGCAGCGCTTTTCGTACAAATCGATTCGAATTAGCCGAAACGGGAACGGAAAGTCTTACCTCCGCGTAGTGCATAATGGCTTCGGCAGGCATTGCCATGGATCGATATCTCACGGAATGGAAGCACGAACTCGATCGCTTTTGGTCGGCGCATGCGCCCGACTATGGCGAGGCCATGCAGCTTGCGCGAGAGATCGCGAGTAACGCTGAAAACGAGGCGTTGCGTCAGGCGGCTTCCCAGGCGATGCCGATTTTGCGTAGCGCTGCTGAAGCAGGCGCCGACCATGCGATCTGTGTTGCAGCAAGGCGTCGGCTTAACGTCATTCGCGAAGTGGTATCAGCACTTACCACGCCGCAATTCGGCCGTCGCGCGGCGATGCCCAAAGCGCTGTCGGCCGACGATCGCTCTCGCGAACTCCTGGGGCTACCGCTCGGCCGCCGCCTGTCTGAGAGCGAAATCCATCGCGCCTACAAGCTGCTTGCCAAGCGCACGCATCCGGACGCGGGCGGCAGTGGGGAGGCTTTCCTGAGAATATCGGCCGCGCACGAGGCGCTGATCAAAGAACGGCGGATGCCGCCGCGTCATTAGTCAGAGGTGCGAATCTTGGAATCGGACCACTAGTGATAGCGAGTCAAGCGGCTGTAGAACGGCGCACAGGCGTTAGCGAAGTGGGCGTCGTCTTCGTCGTCAAGAAACAGGACATTGAGATGCGCTTTGGTGTCGAACAGCGCGCCAAAGGCACGGTCCATCTGCAGCGCGAGCTTCCCGCTTTCTTGTCTGTCGCGGGTCAAAAGACCCAGCATTGCCCCATCGATGGCGCCATTATAACTCGCGCAAACCAGATAGGCCCGCACAACGGTCGCGTCGAGATCGAGCAACACGGCGACCGCTTCCTTGAGCCGCCTCTCTTGAATGCCTTCCTGCTCGTCCATGAAGGTTATGTCGCTTGCGGAGAACGGATGCAGCAATCGAGCCTCCCGTTAATAACGAAGGTGGGCACAGCGCACGCCGTGCCCACCGTTCCAATTTTTCTTAGAGAGCGCAGTAGTGCTTGCGCAGCAGTTAGTCCTTTTACGGCGACCGCGCGCTGGAACGTCGGCTGATGATGGGTCATGACGGTGTAGTGGTTCGGCCACGGGGTGATCGAAAAGCCGTTATCCCAGATCTGGCAGTAGCCGGTGTCGGCGTACTTGATCACATGGAAGGGGGCGGCTTGCGCGGGGCCCGCGGCGGCAAATGCGGTGGCGGCAACGATGGCGGCAGCGGCAATGGGGATGTGATGCACGATTATCTCCTTAAGTATTGGTTGGTGCTCCGCTGGACCTGCTAAAACAGTCCTTCGCGGATTATGGTGTCTCTCGGACCGAGGGGATCGACCCGAATGCCCATGAGGGCCTGCGGCGGAAAGGGCGGTTCAAAACAATCAGGTTTCGGAATGACTTCAAAATGGTTTCATGCTGGAAAATATAGTCCGTGCGGCTTTGGATTTGACATTCGCTTTAAAGACCTTCAGCAAGCACCGAAGCGAAGGTGAATCTGCCATAACAGTTTGTTGGCGCAAAAACCGTCCCCGTTGGCATCGGGATTTATCAAGACAGGGGATAGCCCTGCGCGGGAGGATGAGATGAGTGCACCGAGCGAGGAGAAGGTTAACCCCGTTGCGCCGGAGCGGCTGCATCAGGCGCTCGGCATTTACCAGTCAGCACTCGTTGCCGATGCGCCGGACGAGAACACAGACGAGGCTCGTTCGCCGGACGGGCCCGCGAGCGCGCGCGGCATCCTCGCGGTGAAGCGCGAATTTCCCGATCCGCAGGAATTTTTGAGCCTGAGCCTTCGGCTGAAGCGTTTCGCGGAGATCGTCAGCGACAAGAAGCTGATCAAGTGGGGCATGGTCAAGCACTCGGAAGGCGGACTTGAGATTCACGACGCGGTTGTCAACGCACTTGCCGCCGCGCCCTTCCGCAAGTCCGGCGTGCTCGACAAGGAAGTGTTTCACGAACTGGTCAAGGCCGAGTTCAACAAACTCGAAGCGGAAGAGAAGGACTAAGACGCGCAAAGACGCATCGTTCGGGGGAGATGACCGTGAAACTGAAAATCGTTTTAGCTGCAGTGGCAGGCCTCGCGCTTTTTGCGAATGCCGTTGCCGCGCAGCCGGCAAAAAGCATCAAGCAACAAATCGTCGGTACCT
Source organism: uncultured Alphaproteobacteria bacterium (assembly GCA_963824305.1). Lineage (GTDB taxonomy): Bacteria > Pseudomonadota > Alphaproteobacteria > Rhizobiales > Xanthobacteraceae > Bradyrhizobium. The sequence continues at coordinate 1,523,894 of CAWGOW010000004.1, read as the reverse complement.
GGGATTTCGTTGTGGCCGAGGTGAGCGGGCCCGACGGCAAGAAGTCGTTCCCGTTCGGCGAGCACCCCAAGGGAATTCTGATTTTCACGCCTGACGGCCGCTTCGCGCAGATCCACACCGCCAGCGATCTGCCGAAACTTGCCTCCAACAATCGTTTGAGTGGAACGGCGGAAGAATATGCCGCGATCATGCACGGCAGCGTGTCGATCTTCGGTACCTATACGGTCGATGAAACGAAGAAGACGGTGACCTTCAATATTGTTTCCGCGTCGTTCCCGAATTTCAACGGCGAGGAGCAACTTCGCACCATCGACAAGCTTAGCGATGACGAGTTTGTCAACACCAACCACAATCTCGCGGGCGGCCGCGGAAGCGCCAGCAATTTTTACAAGCGGGCCAAGTGAGGCTAGCTGGCGCTTCAGCCGTCCGAAGGCGTCGTCATTGCGCCTGCGCCCATCGCGATATCGCGTGCCGCGCCGCGGCGCTGCCATAGTTCGTAGACGAACATGCCGACGATCATCGCCGCGACAAAGACCACGATCGGCGCGGTGAGGCCGGCAAGGTTCACCAGTGCCGGACCGGGGCAGATTCCGGAAAGGCCCCAGCCGATCCCGAACAGCGCCGAACCGACTAATAGCGGCGCATCGATATCGCTGCGCGATGGCCACGAGAACCTCACAGCGAACAGCGGCGCGCTTCGACGTCGCGCCAGCGCAAAGCCCGCGGCGGCAACCGCCACCGCGGCTGCCATCACAAAAGCCAGCGTGGCGTCCCATGCGCCGAAGACGTCGAGGAAGCCGAGCACCTTTTCCGGTTCGCTCATGCCCGAGATCAACAGTCCCAGTCCGAAGATGAGACCGCAGCCGAAGCTCGCAAAGATCAGCGGCATCTAGAGCTCCAATTCCGAAGTTCGCAAACGCGCACGGCAACCTCTGATGCGAACTTCAGAATCAAAGGAGCTCTAGCAACCTATTATTTCTGGTGCGGGCTGGAATTTGAAGTTCCTATGACAAACTTGCGGCAACGCTGATAGGAACTTCAAATTCGCCGCGCCAGTGTTACCCTCCGACAAGGTGGCGAACCAGCGCCACCGTGACGAAGGCGGTACCCATGAACACCAGCGTCGCCACGATCGAGCGCGTTGAAACGCGCGCGAAGCCGCAGACGCCATGGCCCGACGTGCAGCCGTTTCCCAATCGGCTGCCGAACCCGACCAGCAGGCCGGCTACGGCATAGAGCACGAGATTTGAAGACAAAAGGCGCGCGGCTTCGGGCGTGCCCAGCAGCGGCCCGATCAGCGCCGCCGCCATCAGGCCGACGAGGAAGGCAATCCGCCAGGCGCGGTCGCTGGCTGTCGTCAGTAATCCGCCGAGGATGCCGGACACGCCGGCCAGCCGCCCGGCCGATAGCATCAACAGCGCGGAAGCGAGCCCGATCAGCGCGCCGCCGATCAAACCGCTCAGGGGTGTGAAATGGTGCATCTTGGCCCTCCTGGTGGTCCAATTCTAACAGCTGCATCCCGGGTGGCCAGATGGCCAGCGACTGTCGAATCCACTCCACTGGCCGGCAATGCCTTTTTGCCGGCGCTTTCGATCGGTTAAAGTCGCCCCGCCAAACGATTCGACTGCTTTTGAAACTTAAACGTGGGGGAAGCCTATGAGATTGTCATCCGCCGTTCGCACGATCGTTTTTGTGCTCTTTGCTTTTGTGGGCCTCTCGTCAGCCGCGCGGGCCGATGAAGGTTACGTGCAGCTGACGATCATCAAGGCCGGCTGGATCATTGGCGGCAACGGCGGCAGCGGCGTCCTGGACTTCCACGGCCGGCGCTATCCGCTCTCGGTTGGCGGCATCGATTATGGCCTGGTGTTCGGCGGATCGCGCGCTGTGCTGCGCGGCCGCGTCAGCAACATCTGGCGGCCGTCGGACATCGCGGGCGCGTATGCGGCGGGCGGCGCGGGCATCGTGGTCGGCGCCGGTGTGCGTGGCATCCTGCTCACCAACGCCAGGGGCGTCGTGCTCGAACTCTCGGGCACGCAGTTCGGCCTGATGGCGAACGCGGATTTGAGCGGCCTTGCGATCGGCTTGAGGTAGCTGCTCCTTCTTGTCCTTCCCCCTTGCGGGGGGAGGGATAGTTAGAGCGGTGTCCGTTCCGTTTTTTGACCACAGACGAAACTTACGTTCAATCAAGGTCTACTCTGCCATAAGCAGCAATGTAGATCGTCCCTGATCAAGCTCTCAAATTTTTCCCGCCCGCAGTGGCCACGGAAGACTTGCGCTCGGAATCTCGGGGCATGCGTCCATCGTAGGCGTGTTTTCATTTTTTTCGATACGCGTTAATGCTGCTGGCAGAAGGCGCTGTCGCGCGTTGGTAGCGGCGGCGCGGACGTCTATTTCGTCGAGCACGAGCACCGTACGATGTATTGGCGGATTGGATTGGATTCGCATGGAATGATCGCCATGGCTTGGGTCAGTCCGAGCCGCTAGAGCGTCGGCTTCTGGCGCCTAGCGGACATGCCGCCGCTGTCATTTGATGTACGCGCGGACGAGGTGATCGAATAATCCCAATTTGCTGCGTCAATTCTGCGATCGCGGTCAAAAAACGGAAACAAAAAACGGAACTACGGCTGCTCTAACTATAGCCCGCCCCTTGCGGGGCGGTCGGCGAGTGAAGCGAGCGTCGGGGTGGGGGTTTAAACCCCCGGCCCCGATTTTTTATTGACGCTTACAGCGTGCAGTGGCGGCTTGCCCGCATCTGTTCCTGGATGGCGTTCGCAGCCGCGAAGGTCGGCACCGGCTTGCTGACGACCTTGTAGTCGGACAGGAAGTGTATCGGCTGCTGCTGCAGGTCGGTATTCCAGATCTGGCAGATGCCGGTGTTGTCCCAGCGGATCACGTAGTAGCCCTGCTGCGGCATCGGGCGAGCGACGGCGGCAGTGGAAGCAACGATGGCAACGGTGGCACAGAGCGCGGTAACGCGACGCATGAAGTTCTCCTTTGGTGATGATTGAGGGTTATAATTCCTCGCGCCTCATGAGGCTAGTGGTGGCCCGTATAAATGGCGGTGCTGACCGGCGAGTGGTGCGTCAGGAATATGGCTTTTGCCAGTAGCAAGCGCGTGATTGGTGGCGATCTCGCCGAGATAGGCTACCGTGCTTGCTGAAGGGCAATCGCGATGCCGGGAGAATTGGGATGAGCAGGACGGGTCGAGCCATGGCTGGCGCAGGCATCTGCTTGGCAGCCGCGTTGTCACTCCAGTTAAGTCCGTTTCAGATAATTCTGCTTCAGATAAGTCCTGCATTTTCGGCGGCGCCGCTCACAGTTGCCATCGCCGATTTCGACTACGTCGACACATCGGGCGAGATGAAGGATCAGAGCGCAGAACACAAGGCACGTGTGGTGCGTTTCGCCGAACTGCTCCGCGAGAGTCTCGGCGCTCAAGGCAGTTTTCACGTGTTGCCTCTCGAATGCGCCGAGCCGCCCTGTACGCCGGCGAACATGCGCCCGGATAATTTTATCGCCGCCAGCCGCCGCTCCGGCGCGCGCTTCGTGGTTTATGGCGGCATTCACAAGATGAGCACGCTGGTGCAATGGGGCGATGTCGAATTGCTCGACTTAGAGGCTGACAAGGTGCTGTTTCGGCAGACCGTGACCTTTCGCGGCGACACCGACGAGGCCTACCGCCGCGCCGCCGCTTTCGTCGGTGGCGCCGTCAGGGACGCGATGGAAAAGAGGTGAGGGCGGTGCGCGCGGGTGGACACGCTTCTCTGACCCAATCTGCCAACTCTTGCCATGGCTGCAAGGACCAATGGCCGGAAGCGGCGCCGGAAGGTGACGTTAGCACAAAGACGGCAGGAAAATCCTGCTCGGTTGGTTGTAGACCCAGTACGAACGTATTCGTCGCTCGCCCATAGAAAAGGCTCGCGGCCTTCCTGCTGGTGAACGCGATCGTCCTTGGCCGATGCCGTCGCATCTTCTCGCGGAAAGCGGGGACGTCGACAGGGGATTGCAGAGCTATACGGTCCATGCCTGCGCCGAACTTGCACATGTCGGTGAATCCGATGCCAAGATTTAGCAGGCTTGCAAATTCATGCGGTTGGTATCGGCGCGGCGTGATCCCGATCTCATGGACCGTGCGCCAGAATTGATTGCCGGGATGGGCATAGTAATGGCCTACGTCGGCAGACCGCTGACCTGCGGCCGTGCCGACGAAGACAACTTTCAAATCATCCTGAAGGAGGTCAGGAAGTCTCTCTGTCACGATGGAGAGGTCACAACGCCTTGTTGCTCTCCTTCACCTTGTCCGCATCCAGATAGACGCTCGCGCCCATCTCCTTGAACTTGGCGCTCATCTGCGCCATGCCCTGTTCTTGATCGTTGAGCGTCGCGGCGTAGTCCCGGACGTCCTGCGTGATCTTCATCGAGCAGAACTTTGGACCGCACATCGAGCAGAAATGCGCGACCTTGTGCGCGTCTTTCGGCAGCGTCTCGTCGTGATAGGCGCGCGCGGTCTCCGGATCGAGCCCAAGGTGGAACTGGTCCTCCCAGCGGAAATCGAAACGCGCGCGAGACAGCGCGTCGTCGCGCAGTTGCGCCGCCGGATGACCCTTGGCGAGATCGGAGGCATGCGCCGAGATCTTGTAGGTGATCACGCCGGTCTTGACGTCGTTGCGGTCGGGCAGGCCGAGATGCTCCTTCGGCGTCACATAACAAAGCATCGCACAGCCGAACCAGCCGATCATGGCAGCACCAATGCCCGAGGTGATGTGGTCATAGCCCGGCGCGATGTCGGTGGTCAGCGGGCCCAGGGTATAGAACGGCGCCTCGCCGCATTCCTTCAGCTGCTTGTCCATGTTGATCTTGATCTTGTGCAGCGGCACGTGGCCGGGGCCTTCGATCATCACTTGGCAACCTTTGTCCCAAGCGATCTTGGTAAGTTCGCCGAGCGTTTCCAGTTCGGCGAATTGCGCGCGGTCGTTGGCATCCGCGATCGAACCCGGACGCAGGCCGTCGCCCAATGAAAACGACACGTCGTATCTGCGCATGATGTCGCAAATGTCCGCGAAGTGCGTGTAGAGGAAGCTTTCCTTGTGATGCGCCAGGCACCACTTCGCCATGATCGAGCCGCCGCGCGAGACGATGCCGGTGACGCGGTTTGCGGTGAGGTGGATGTAGGCAAGCCGCACGCCGGCGTGGATCGTGAAGTAGTCGACGCCCTGTTCGCACTGTTCGATCAGCGTGTCCTTGTAGAGCTCCCAGGTCAGCTTGACGGGATCGCCGTCGCACTTCTCCAGCGCCTGATAGATCGGCACCGTACCGATCGGCACCGGCGAGTTGCGCAGGATCCATTCGCGCGTGGTGTGGATGTTGCGCCCAGTCGAGAGGTCCATCACGGTATCGGCGCCCCAGCGGGTCGCCCACACCATCTTGTCGACTTCTTCTTCCACCGACGAACTCACCGCCGAGTTGCCGATATTGGCGTTGATCTTGGTGAGGAAGTTGCGGCCGATGATCATCGGCTCCAGTTCGCCGTGGTTGATGTTAGACGGGATGATGGCGCGGCCGCGCGCGATCTCGGAGCGCACGAATTCCGGCGTGATGAAGGGCGGGATATCGGCGCCAAAGCTTTCGCCATCGGCGAGCGCCTGTTCCGCCCGCTCCAGCTGCTGCTTGCGGCCGAGGTTTTCGCGCTCGGACACGTAGATCATCTCCTTGGTGATGATGCCGGCGCGCGCAAATTCGAGCTGGGTGATCTTGTGGCCGTCAACCCCGCGCAACGGTTTGTGATAGCCGGTGAAGGCCTTGGCCGCATGCGCGGTGCCGACATTGCCGTTGTCTTCCGGCTTGACGCTGCGTCCCTCATATTCCTCGACGCCGCCGCGCTCTTTCACCCAGGCGGTGCGAGGCCGCGCGAGGCCGGCATTGACGTCGATCGTGACGTCGGGATCGGTGTAGGGGCCGGAGGTGTCGTAAACGGGCAGGTTTGGCTCGCCGGCCTTTTCGGAGAGAATGATCTCGCGAAGCGGCACGCGCAGATCGGGCGCCGCATCCGGCGTTGCGAAGAACTTGCGCGAGGAGGGCAATGGGCCCGTGGTCACGGCGGGAAGGGTCGTGTCGGGATTGGAGCGAATATTCATATGATCCTCCTTTGAATTACGTGGACGTGGTTCCGGACAGGCCGCGAAGCGGCGCGATCCGGAACCTCGAAGTTGTTGCGTTGTGAAGCTGCGCGACGATCTTGAGACGCAATAAAGGCTCTCATCACGCGGCCTCCGATTTAAGTCCGAGCCAAGCGCGCACCCGCTTGTCCGGGTCGGCGTTCTGGGTGACGTCGGAAACCACGGCGATCGAATCCGCGCCGGCTTCAAAAATCTCCGTTGCCTGTTCAAGCCTGATGCCGCCGATCGCTACAAGCGGGAGGCCGCCGACGCGCTTCTTCCATTCGGTGATCTTTGGAATCCCCTGCGGCGCGAAGCGCATCGACTTCAGCGTGGTCGGAAAGATCGGCCCGAGCGCGACGTAGTCCGGCTTCGCGCGGAGCGCGGTCTCAAGCTCGTCGTCATCATGGGTCGAGATGCCGAGCGTGAGGCCCGCCGCCTTGATCGCCGGCACGTCGGCCTCGGTGAGATCTTCCTGGCCGAGATGCAGATGCGTTGCGCCGGCCGCAATCGCCGCGCGCCAGTAGTCGTTGACCACGAGCTTGGCGGCGGTGCCCTTGATGACTTCGAGTGCGTCCTTCACCGTCTCCAGCGCGTCTGCCTCGTTCAGGTTCTTGGCGCGAAGCTGAATCGTGCCGGCGCCGAGCAGCGCCAGCCGCGCGACCCAGGCGACGCTATCGACGACGGGATAAAATCGATCCGGATACGCGTAGCGATCCGGATACGTGTGGCGATCAGGATACGGCATGCCAGAACGGGGTCCCTACCACGGGGGTTGAAGGGGAGGCGAAGTCGCGTGCTTCCATCAGGCCGGCTTCGAACGCGGTGCGCCCGGCCTCGACGCCCTGACGAAAGGCTTTCGCCATTGCCACCGGATCGGTGGCCTTTGCGATCGCGGTGTTGAGCAGTACGGCGTCATAGCCAAGTTCGAGCGCGCGCGCGGCGTGGCTGGGTGCTCCCAGGCCTGCATCGACCACCAGCGCCACATCGGGCAGGCGGTCACGCAGAAGTTTCAGCGCATCGGGATTGATGATGCCCCTAGCGCTGCCGATCGGCGCGGCCCAGGGCATCACTACCTTGCAGCCGGCATCGACCAGCCGCATCGCCACCGACAGATCCTCGGTGCAATAAGGAAACACCTCAAAGCCGTCCTTGATCAGGATAGCGGCGGCTTCGACCAGGCCGACGACGTCGGGTTGAAGCGTGTCGTTGTCGGCGATCACCTCGAGCTTGATCCAGCCTGTGCCAAACAATTCGCGCGCGAGCTTCGCGGTCGTCACGGCTTCGCGCACGCTGCGGCATCCGGCGGTGTTCGGCAGCACAGTGACATTGAGTTCGCGGATCAGATTCCAGAAGGCGTCGCCGGTCTTGCCGCCGGCGGCTTCCCGCCGCAGCGACACCGTGACGATCTCGCTGCCGGATGCGCGGATCGCGCTCTGCATGATCGCGGGCGACGGATAGAGCGCCGTGCCGATCAGGAGGCGGGAGGTGAATTCGCGGTCGTAGAATTTCAGCATGGTATTGGTATCCCGTCGCATCGATCGTCGTCCCCGCGTACGCGGAGATCCATACGCCGTGTCTTTTCAATTTGGCACGAGGACAGACGGCTTCTGTACCAATGAACGCCGGTGATTATCGGTCCCTGCTTCCGCAGGGACGACCTAAGGAGAGAGCCTACAAGCATCACGGTCATCCTCACCCTCCCTGCCGCGGCGTGATGATTTCGATCTCGTCGCCGGCCTTGAGTTGCGTCTGCGCCCAGCGGCTCCTCGGCAGCACGTCATAATTCACCGCGATCGCAAAATGCGTGCCCTCATAATCAAGCTCGCCGAGCAGCGCATCGACGCTGCTCGCGGCGATCTCGCGCGCTTCGCCGTTGATGGTCACGCGCATTGCATTACCTCATTGTCGATAGTGCCGCGCTCGATATAGCCGAGCGTCAGTTCGGCCAGCGCCGGCGCCAGCAAGAAGCCGTGGCGATAAAGCCCGTTCACGGCGATCCTCTCGTTGTCGATTGCGATGCGCGGCAGATTGTCGGGATATGCCGGGCGGAGCCCAGAGCCGAATTCGAGGATGCGCGCTTCGCCAAAGGCCGGATGCACGGCATAGGCTGCGCCCAGCAATTCAAGCGCGGAGCGGACGCTGACGCCGCTGCTCTCGGATTCAATCGACGTCGCGCCGAGCATGAAGCGGTGATCCTCGCGCGGGATCACGTATAGCGGAAAGCGGGGATGGATCAGCCGCACCGGGCGCCTGAGCTCGATCTCGTCGGTCTCGATCAGAATGAGTTCGCCTTTGACGCCGCGAATCTCGCTTTGCGCGTCGCGCGCGGCAAGGCCACGGCAATCGATCACGGTGCCGTCGATATCTTCGGGCTCGACGTCGCTGTTGAAGCGTATCGTGCCGCCAGCCGCGCCAATCCGCGCATGGATTTCGGGCAAGATCTTTCGCGGTTCGACATGGCCTTCTTCCGCGTAGAAGAGACCCTCGCGAAAGCGCCCCTCCAGCGCAGGGTTCGATTTCGCTGATGCCTTGCGCATCGAGCCGCCGATGGCCGCTCGTCAGCCGCGCGAAGCGTTCGAAATCGGTGCGGTCGCGCGCATGCGCCACCACCAGCGAGCCATTGAACGGGGTGTCCGGGAAGTAGTCGCGCCAGAGTTTCAGCGAGCGAAGCCCCAGGCGGACGATCACGGGCTCGGTGGCTTCGGCCTCGCAATAGGGCGCGAGCATGCCGCCGGCCCAATGGCTGGTGGATTGCGTCATCGCGGCGTCGCTGCGCTCGTGCAGCGTGACGCTGCGGCCGGAGTTCGCCAACAGCAACGCCTGCCACGCGCCGGCAATGCCGGCGCCAATGACGGAAATCGGGGATTGCTCCCGCGGACTGGTCGAACCCTGATACATCCCTGTCCCTTCGCCGGCATGACCCGGATCAGGTTCAAAGGGTCACCGCGGTCTCCTCGCCCTCAAAAAGCGGGCAGGGAGGATGCGGTCTCTCAGCTCCTCGTCGGAGCTCCCCTCGGAACAAGCTCAATCTAGGCTTATGCACGAAGGTGTCAACGTGTCCCGTCGGGAACTGCACCGTTTGCATAGCTCAAACGCGAAATCCGCCCCTGCTCAGCGGGGCATCACGTCGCTGCGCACCGTAACCGCGTCCGGGCCACGAGGTTCTTGGACGCGGGACGCCCGGCCCTGTCGCTTGGCGACATAGTAATAGCCACCGGCATAATAGCTGACTGCCCGGTTCTGGTCGCCGTTGGCGGCCCGATAGGCTCCGGCGAGATATTTGACCGCGTAAGTCAGATTGGTTTCGGGATCGCGCAGTCCTTCCGCCGTGCCGGTGTAACCAAGGCCGCGCGCGGTCGCGAGTTTGATCTGCATCATGCCGATGGTACCGCCGCGCCCGACCAGACCGGGCCGATAGCGGCTCTCACGCACGATCACGCGGTGCACGAGCTCGGCCGGCACACCGTTGGCCTGCGCGTGCCGTGCGACCATCTCGTCATACTGGCTGCGCTGGGCCAAAGCAGATCTCGGCAAGACGAGGGCCAAAGCGAAGGCAAGCGAGGTGAGGGTTACGGGACGCTTCATCTGATATGGCCTCCGGCCGCGCGGAGCGAGGCAATGCTGCAACGAAGCACGACAACCCCCGCACTGACTTGGTTTGCTGCGACATAGATGTGGCGAAAAACCGGCGTTCGATCTCTGGCCGCGTCAAAATGTCAGGGCAGAAAATTTAGCTGAAATACCCGACAAATTTGATTCATCGCGGCGTCGCGTCGCGGTGACATTGCCGTCGATTTGCCCCAATGGTCTTGCATCAAATGTGGCTCGCGAGGCGCTGTATCCGACAGTCATTCTGTCGCATCGCGTCTGATGCGCGAGTTGCAGATCACTTCAAATAAAAAGCGGGAGGTACGCCATGGCCGGAATCGCACTCCGTTCGTTGCCTCGGGAAAATCCCTGCGCCCAATGCGGCCGATCGATCGCGCTGCCCGAATGGGTCGAACACGAACCTGGCCGTACCTTCTATCTCTGGCGTTGCATGGCCTGCGACTACCGCTTCGAGTCGGCCGCCTATTTCGATTCACAAGAGGCCGACGAAGCGATCGCTGCGTGAGGCGCGAAGCGCGCTAAACAAAGTCCGATTTATTCCGCGGCCAGCTGGCTCGTGTTCGACTGCCGCACCGGCAATTCGATGCGCACGATCAGACCATGCGGCTGCCGGTCGTGGAGCGAGAGTTCGCCGCCATGCGCCAGCACGATCGCGCGCGCGATTGAAAGACCGAGGCCAAAGCCGGTGGTGTCGTCCATGTTGCGGGCGTCGTCGCCGCGCACGAACGGCTCGATCATCACGTGCTTGCGGGCGTCTGAAATGCCGGGGCCGTCATCGGCGACTTCGATGGTCGCCGTATCGGGCGAGACTGTGAGACGAATGGTGGCGAGCGCGCCATAGCGGACGGAATTCTCCACGAGGTTGGTGACGCTGCGGGTCAAGTCGTCCGGTCGCACGGTGGCCATCGCGTGTTGCGGGCCCTCATACGTAATCTTGTGGCCGATGTCGGCAAACTGATCGGCGACGAGTTGCAGCAGGGAGGCGATATCGGTCAGCGTCATCGCCTCCAGCCTGCGGTCGTTGCGCAGGAACGACAGCACCGCTTCCAGCATCGAGCGCATCTGGTCGAGATCGCTCATCATGCGGCGCCGATGGCCTTCGTCTTCAATGAATTCCGCGCGCAGCCGCATTCGCGTGATCGGAGTCCGCAAATCGTGGCTGATCGCAGCCAGCATCTTGGTGCGGTCGTCGATCAAGACGGAGATGCGCTCGCGCATCCGGTTCAGTGCCTTCGCCACAAACTGAATTTCTTCCGGGCCGCGCTCGGGGAGGGACGCGGCCTCGCCGTTGACGCTGAAATTCTCGGCCGCCTTGGCAAAGGCCGACAGCGGCGCCGTCAGTGCGCGTGCCGCCCACAGGCTAAGCAGGCTGACGCTGACGATTGCAAACAACAGTGTCGGCACCCACGATCCGGCCCAGAACGGCCGCGGCCGCGGATCACGCAACACCCGCGCCGAGATCATGGCGCCGTCGGGCAGCGCGACGCCGACCCGGGCGTGCTTATGGTCGTTGGCGAGCGGAAAGATGCGATAGCTGCTGTCGAGCCGCCGATGCAGCGCGCGCAGGTCCGTTCTTTCAGCTTCGCTTGTTTCGGGGACCGGTCCCGGGGGCAAGGGCTCGATGTCGAGCTTCGGGAAGGCGCGCGCAAGATCTCCGATCAGCCGCGGCCGTTCGGCGGGTGAGGCGGCGCCAAGCAACTGCACGGCTGCGGCGAACTGCGCGTGACCGCGATCGACGCTGGGGTCGGGTTGTTCCGGCTGATCGGGGCGGCTGATCAGGAAGATGACGGTCAAAATCAGATGAATAGCGACGATCGAAGCGATCACCAGCGCGGTGATCTGGCCGCCGATGGTCTTCAACTTCAGGAAGTCGATCAGTTTCATCTGACTCCATCGAGCGACGCCGTCGCAGGCTCGACCGTGGGCGTGAACAGGTATCCACCCGAACGCACGGTCTTGATCATGCTGGAATCCTGCGGGTCGGTTTCGATCTTGCGGCGGATACGGCTTACTAGCACGTCGATCGATCGTTCGAAAGAACCGGCGTTGCGCCCTTGCGTCAGGTCGAGCAGGCTGTCGCGCGACAGCACCCGGCCCGGCCGCTCGCAGAAGGCACGAAGCAGATCGAACTCGGCTGATGTCATCGCCACGCGCGCACCCGCGGGGTTGCGCAGTTCGCGCAGGCGGAAATCGATCCGCCAGCCCTGGAAGATCAAGGCGGTTGCGCCCATCACCGCGCTTGCGGTTTGGGCAACCGCCTGGCGGCGCAGCACCGCATTGATGCGCGCGAGCAGTTCGCGGGGATTGAAGGGTTTTGCGAGATAGTCGTCGGCGCCCATCTCCAGGCCGAGGATTCGATCGACGTCCTCGCCGCGCGCGGTCAGCATGATGATCGGCACCTGCGACTCGCTGCGGATCTTCCGGCACAGGCTCAGGCCGTCCTCGCCGGGCAGCATCACATCCAGGATCACGAGGTCGACGCGATGGTCGGTCATGGCGCGGCTCATCTCGCGCCCGTCATTGGCCGTGGTGACGTTGCAGGAGTTGTTGCGGAGATATTTCGCGATCAGCGTCCGCGTTTCGCGATCGTCTTCCACGACGAGGATGTTGGGTGGCATGGAGGGCATTATGAATCCTTTGCCTGACAATACCGGCAACGAGGCCACTTTTTTGTTTCCAAATATTTCCATCTTCGCAGGCGCAACAGGACGCAACATGTCCGATTTTGCAAGATGAGTGCACAGCCGGAAAGATGTCTCCATCGGTCAAAAGTGATTCTTAGCACGGCGTCGGCAGCGAAAATTCTTACAAAAAGCTCATGTTCGATACCGTCATTCTCCTTACCGGCCCGATCGAACGCGCAGTTTTGCCTGCGGCGCTTGTCGGCCATAACCGTGATCTGGCCGTGTTGCCGATCGAGCGCGCAAGCGAACTCGCCGCGTTGAGTGACGACGTGTTGATACGATCGCGTCTGATTGCCTTCGTAACGCCGGTGATCGTGCCGAAGTCGATTTTGAACCGGCTCGGTTACGGCGCTTTCAATTTCCATCCGGGGCCGCCGAGTTATCCCGGATGGGCGCCTGCGCATTTTGCACTCTACGATCGGGCGACTGAATTCGGCGCGACCGTTCACACCATGGCCGAACAGGTCGATGCCGGTCCGATCATCGAGTTCGCGTCGTTTCCGATTCCGCCGCACACCACCGTGCTCGGGCTCGAAGGTCTCGCTTATGCGCATCTGGCGTTTTTGTTCTGGCGCATGGCGAAATGGCTGGCGACGGATTCGATGCCTCCGCCGGCGTTAGCGACAAAGTGGGCGGCCAGGAAATTTTCGCGGCAGAACTATCGCGCGATGTGCGACATCCCGCTCGACATTTCCAGGAGCGAACTCGAGCGGCGCATCGAGATATTCGGCGGCAACTACTTTGGAGTATCGCCGTCGATCCGTCTCCACGGTGTTGAATTCCGCGCCGTCGTGGAGCCCTCCGAGGTCGCCGCACTTGAGACGCTTGGGCGAACCTGAGATTTCTTCCGCGTTGAAAAAGCGAACGCCGGAACTTTTGTTCCCGTGCAACTCGCGTCACCGCGACGCACGCCACACGAAATTACGGGAACCGCGGAACGGTGATTGCGCGATCGTGTTTTCTCTTCATCTTTTGGCGAAGGAGAAACACATGATAGCAAAAACGATCACGGCAGCGTTGGCGAGTACCGCCTTGTTGGTAACCATCGCGTCGGCGCAAACCCCGACCGCGACCACCGATCGCGCGGATACGGCGTCCGGTTCGCCCACGCTGTCCAGTTCGCAGTTGCAAGGCGACTGGCGCGCCTCGAAAGTTGTCGGATTGAATGTCTATAACGACAGCAACGAGAAGCTTGGTTCAATCAACGACTTCTTGATGGACAAGAGCGGAAGCATCAAGGCAGTAGTGCTTGGTGTCGGCGGTTTCCTCGGCATGGGCGAACACCTGGTCGCGGTCCCCCTCGACAAGGTCAAGTTCGTCAACGACCCGATCGTCTATGCCGGTACATCCAGCACCGCAGCGCCGAATGCTGGTGGCAACACGATGGTGAACCCGCCGGCTCGGCCAGCCTCGACCACCACGGGCTCCGCCGGTGCGGGCAGTGCTGCCGCAACCAAGTCTAATCCGTGGTATCCGGATCATGCCGTGTTCAACGCGACCAAGGATGAGCTAAAATCGATGCCGGAATTCAAATACACGGAGTAAGAGGTATCGAATTGAACGGCGGAATACATCGGCGCGTCCGGCTTTGCCGGGCGCGCTTGTATTTTATGTGATCTGTTGGAGGACCTTGCGTCTTTCGGGGCTGATATCCCGATGCTACGCTCTCTCGCGGCAGGAGCACCTGCGTCCTGCCTAACATCAAACGGGAGGACGACATGGCTGAGAGTGTCTACAAGGTCATCGAGCTGATCGGCACCAGCAAGGAATCCTGGGAAAAGGCGGCCGCGGCGGCCGTCAACCGGGCCGGGAAATCTCTGCGAGATCTTCGCGTCGCCGAAATCGTCAAGCTCGACCTGCAACTTGATGCCAAAGGCAAAGTCGAAGCCTACCGCGCCAAGCTCAACGTCTCGTTCAAATTCGAGGACTAGTGTCCCGGTTCTGACAAACGCGTCCGGTTGCCGGGCGCGTTTTTTTGTTGTCTCTTTTTTGTTTGGTCCCCTCGAGACGGCGCTCACGCGCCTCCTCGGGATGAGGTCATCATTCTCGACGTAAACTCAACCTCATGGTGAGGAGCCGCGCCGTCAGCGCGGCGTCTCGAACCATGAGGCCATGGCGCGTGGTTTAATTCGTCTTCACCAGCGGACAATTGCCCTTGTCGAGCGGACGAAAAGCTTCGTCGCCGGGAACTGTGGCGAGCAGCTTGTAGAGGTCCCATTCGCCTTTGGATTCTTCGGGTTTCTTGACCTCGAACAGATACATGTCGTGGACCATGCGGCCGTCGATCCGGATCTTGCCGCCGTGAGCGAAAAAGTCGTTGACCGGCGTGGCGCGCATCTGCGCCATCACCTTGAGCGAGTCGTCGGTGCCGATGGCATCGATCGCCTTCAGGTAATGCATGGTCGCCGAATAGAGGCCGGCCTGGATCATGGTCGGCATGTGACCGACCTTTTCGTTGAAGCGCTTGGAGAAGGCGCGGGTCTCGTCATTCATGTCCCAGTAGAAGGCGTCGGTGACGATCAGGCCGTGGGTCGCCTTGACGCCCAGCGCGTGCGTGTCGGTGACTTCCTGCAGCAATGCGATCATCTTCTGGCCGCCGTCGGTGATGCCGAACTCGGCCGCCTGCTTCAAGGCGTTGGTGGTGTCGCCGCCGGCGTTTGCCAGCCCGATCACTTTGGCCTTGGAAGCCTGCGCCTGCAGCAGGAACGATGAGAAGTCGGACGAATTCAGGGGATGGCGAACATCGCCGAGCACCTTGCCGCCGTTCTCCTTGACGACGTTGGCTGCATCGCGCTCAAGCGCCATGCCGAAGGCGTAGTCGGCGGTGATAAAGAACCATGTATCTTCGCCGCGCTTGACCATCGCCTTGCCGGCGACGTTGGACAGCGAGTAGGTGTCGTAAGTCCAGTGCACCGTATTGGGCGAGCAGGCCACGCCGGTGAGGTCGGAAGTGCCGCCGCCGGAATTGATGTGGATCTTGTTCTTCTCGCGCGTGAGTGCGGAAATCGGCAGCGCGACCGAAGAGGTTGGCACGTCGAAGATCGCGTCGACCTTCTCGTTGTCGTACCAGTTGCGGGCGATGCTGACGCCGACGTCGGGCTTGTTCTGGTGGTCGGCCGCGATCACCTCGACCGGCTTGCCTTTCACCTTGGCGCCGTAATCGGCGACCGCCATCTGCACCGCGGCGAGCGAGCCCTTGCCGGTGGCGTCGGCATAGAGGCTCGACATGTCCGTCAGAACGCCGATCTTGACGACATCATCGGAAATTTGTGCGCTCGCCGCTCCACCGGATGCGACAAGGGCGGATGCGGCCAGTAGCGCGGCTGCAAATGATTTCATGGTCCCTCTCCCTGGATATTGGTGTTGTTATTCTCGTTGTTGTACCCGGCTTCGCCGCCGCGCGCCAAGCCTGAAAAGGTGTCATGGCGCGCCTCATGATAGGAAGCGGGTGCCCCGGCAGGCCGAACGCTGGCGAGTTCGTTAACGAACAGCACAAGTCATGCGCGGTCTACACGTTGCTTCGCGTCGCCAGGCGAACCATGAGGCCAGGCTGACAGCCTCATGCTTCGGGACGCGGCGAACGGCCGCTCCTCTGGGTGAGGTACGCGATTGATATGGAGATTTCAAAGTCCCGGCAGGGCCGCCACGGTGACGTTGATGGTGCCCGAAACCTCGGCGATCAGCCGCAGCGTCGTTGAATCGTAGGCAATGTCTGACAAAGCCAGCTTGGTGATATCGGTCGTCACCCGCGCCCCGTTGTCGGACCTTTGCAAATCCGAGATGGCGCTCGCGATCATTTTCTGAGCATCGCCCAGGAACGGCTTGAGATCGACCGTCGTCTTCTCGGCCAGCACCTTTTGCAGATGCGGCATAACGGCGCGTGCCGCCGCGCCGAGCAGTCCGAAGGCGGCCTCGGACTCCACCGCCATCTCGACATTGGCGAGCCGCATGATCTGGTTCGACTGGTCGAGCACCGGCTTGCCCCAGATCTGTACGGTCGCCTCGCCGCCAAAAGAGAAGAAGCTCGACTTCTCCTTGGCGTTGATCAGAAGCGAAATCAGCAGCCGGTCTTTGGAAGCGGAAACCTGCACGCGCTTGACGGTCACATTGACCGAACCCGATCCGTCTTCCGGAAAGTTGCGTCCGACCAGCTGCGCTTCCACGAGTTTGTCGACGTCCGCAAAGGGAATGTCGATGGGGATTCCGATCGAGACCATCGGTTGTGTCGGCGGCACGATGGAAAGCTTGTCGGGGAACGGGCACATCGGCACGGTCTGCTTCGGCGTGATCCGGGTTTCCGCCTCGATACCGAGCGTCATCGTAATCATGGTGGTGCTGATGGAGGGTTGCACCGCGACCGCGCGTGTCGGCCGTAGTTCCAGCCACAGTGGCGGCGCCGAAGCGTTGCCTGCCGTGAGTGGAATCGAGCGGCAGGCTTTGCTCCACTGGACCCGCGCATTGCGTTCGAACGTGGGATCGTTGCGAATGCGGTTGCCCGCCGCGTTGAGCTGGTCGGCGACATTCTGGTCGATCAGGGGCTTGACCTGTGCCGGCACGTTGAGGCGGGCGCCGGCGACCGAAAGATTGGTGTCGCCGAGATTCACCTGGCCGCTGAGATTGGGTTCGATCCGCCACGCAGCTGAGAACTTCGGACGGGCGTTGACGGTCACGTTGCCCTTGATCTCCGCGCTGGCATTGACCCCCTTGATGTTGATGCTGCCGATCTGCTTGGCGACATTGTCGCCGAGCAGCCCGCTGATGGCGTCACCAACCGCGCCGGTGGTCTTGGCCGAGACAGAACCCGTGACGTTCAGTTTTCCGCTCAAGCCCGTGGTGAGCGACAGCACGTCCTGACCGCCGGCGACCCCGATCGGCCCGCGCGAGGCGGTCCAGCCGATGTCGGCGTTTTGCAGGATCTGGGACACCGGATTGTCGGCCTTGCCGGAAAAATTGCGCGGCGTGCCGCGGTCGGCCGCATCGCGGACCGCGGTGATCGGGATGGATATCTGGGCCAGGATCACGGAACTGCGGGGAGCGGTCGGTAGCGGCGGCAGGTCGGCGACGACCGCCCCGGGGCCGGGGCCGGGCGGAAACAGCCAATCCATCGCCTTCAAACCGGCGAAGAACGAGACCGCGACCACCGCGATCCCGATCAGAATGACTTTCAGACGCATAGTCCCCCCGGACCAATTCAACGAGAGTCTATAGGCCGGGGTGGGGGGCGGCTACCCCGTTTGCCGGTAATTCGATAGGCACAAGATATGGTCGAAGGCTCCGGCTGCAATACGGTCGGATTGTTCCGGCTCAGAAAACAAGTGCCCGGAAAAGCAAGAAGGGCGCGGGGGGGACGCCGCGCCCTTCTTCGTAATGGGACTTTGGGGAAAGTCCCTGGGGAAACTCAGTGCGCCGTTAGCTTCGCGCGCCCAGCGAGTTGTCGGCGCGGCGATCCATGGGCAGCACGATCACTTTTGTGCCGACACCGACCCGCGAGTAAAGATCGGTGACGTCCTGGTTGGTCAGGCGGATGCAGCCGGATGAAACATGGGTGCCGATGGTCGAAGGCGCGTTGGTGCCGTGGATGCGGTAGATCGTGCCGCCGAGATACATCGCGCGCGCGCCGAGCGGATTGCCGGGGCCGCCGGCCATATGGCGCGGCAGATAAGGCTGGCGCACGATCATCTCCGGCGGCGGAGTCCAGTCCGGCCACTCCGCTTTCTTGGTGATCGTCTGCGTGCCCGACCACGTGAAGCCATCACGACCGACGCCGATGCCGTAACGCATCGCCTGTCCGTTGCCGAGCACGTAATAAAGATAAGTGTTGGGGGTATCGATGATGATCGTGCCCGCCGCTTCGCGCGTCGGATAGTTGACGATCTGGCGCTTGAAGCGCGCCGGCAATTCGAATGTCGCCTCGCTTTCGTCCGACGGCTGCATAGACTGCGGCGGTTCTTGAATCGGGAAAGGAAACAGCGGCAGCGGCGCTGCTGTAGCGGAACCGGTCAAGGCAACGGCGCCGGCGATCAATGCCAGGCTCGCGAAAGCACGGTGGCCATAGGACGCGAAGGCTCTCGAATTGAACATCTGCCGTTCCCTGTTGTCGGTTCGCGCGATGGCTTTATGCCGCGTCGTTGGGGTCAACTCTTAACGGCAAATCATTTCCGGACGTTTTCGCAAAACGGCGAAAATGGCTTCGCCGCATTCATCAATTGTTTCATCTCTCTGTCATGAAGCGGCGAAACCGCCCTGCAAAGTGCCGAGATTCCCGGAAAACCAATCGCCATGCGTGAATCAGATCCGTTAACCTCTGTGACGTCACACGCCTGAAATATCTCTGACGCAACGTCGTGCCGAAAAGAATCAGCAGGGGCGCCGATGCGAATCTTGATTGCGACAGATGCCTGGCACCCTCAGGTTAACGGCGTTGTGCGCACGTTGACCTCGCTCCAGCGTGCCGCGGGCCCGCTCGGCGCGGAGATTCAGTTTCTGACGCCCGAGGGTTTTCCCTCGATGGAGTTGCCGACCTATCCGGGTCTGCGCGTTGCGTGGACCAACCGGCGCGAGATCGCAGATAGAATCGAGGCGGCCCGTCCTGAAGCGATCCATATCGCGACCGAAGGTCCGGTTGGCTGGGCGGCACGTGCCTATTGCCGTCGGCGCGGGCTCGCCTTCACGACGTCGTATACGACGCGCTTTCCGGAATATATCGCGGTCCGCTCGATCATTCCGGCGTCGGTCAGCTACGCGGTGCTGCGTAACTTTCATAACGCGGCCGCCACCACGATGGTCGCGGTGCCGTCGCTTTATAACGAGCTGTCTGCGCGCGGCTTCCGCAAGCTCGGTTTCTGGGGGCGCGGCGTCGATACCAATCTGTTCAATCCGGATCACCCGGCGCTGCTCGATCTGCCGCGCCCGATCTTCATGACCATGGGACGCGTGGCGATCGAAAAGAACATCGAGGCGTTTTTGTCGCTCGATCTGCCGGGCTCGAAAGTCGTGGTCGGCGACGGGCCGCAGCGGCGCGAACTCGCGCAGAAATATCCTGACGTGAAATTCCTGGGCGAAAAGAAGGGCGCGGACCTCACGGCTCATCTCGCCGCTGCCGATGTCTTCGTGTTCCCGAGCCTCACCGATACCTTTGGCGTCGTGCAGCTCGAGGCGCTCGCCTGCGGCACGCCGGTTGCGGCGTTCCCGGTGACCGGTCCGATCGACGTGATATCGGATCATCCGATCGGCGCGCTCGACAACGACCTGCGGCTTGCGTGCCTGCGCGCGCTCACGATGTCGCGCGAAACCTGCCGGCAGTTTGCGCTGGAGCGTTCCTGGGAAAACAGCGCGCGTCAGTTCATCGGTAACCTGAGTACTTTGCAACCGAGCTGGTCACCGCGCGCGGTGCCGATTGCGACCGAAAGTCATGCAGTGGGTGGTTAAGAGCCACGCAAACGAGGCCAGACACGGCAACGCCGATCCGGCCCGAACGAGAAAGAACGAGACATAGATCATGGCAGAGAGCATCAAATTGGACGGTACGGAGTTGGATTTCGATCGCGAAATGGTCGAACAGGCCTATGACCGCTGGGCGCCGGTTTACGACCTCGTGTTCGGCGGCGTGTTCTCGAAGGGCCGCGACGCCGCGATTTAAGCCACCAACAAGATCGGCGGCCGCGTGCTCGAGGTCGGCGTCGGAACTGGCATTTCACTGCCGCTCTATTCGCCTAACCTGCGCATTTTCGGCACCGACATTTCCGAAGCGATGCTCAATAAGGCGCGGAAGCGCGTCGCCGAGCAGAAGCTGAAGAATGTCGAGGGCCTTGCGGTGATGGATGCCGAAAAGCTCGAATTCGAAGACGACGCCTTCGATGTGGTGATGGCGCAATATGTCGTCACCGCGGTACCAAATCCGGAAGTCGCGCTTGATGAGTTTGCGCGCGTGCTGCGGCCGGGCGGCGAGCTGATCATCCTCACTCGCGTCAGTGCCGATGAGGGTGTGCGCCGGGTCATTGAGCGGGGGTTGCAGCCGGTGGTGCGTCACCTCGGCTTCCGCACCGCCGAGTTTGCCTGGTCGCGTTACACGAACTGGCTGGCGGGCGCCGAGAAGGTGGAGTTGGTGGAGCGGCGCCTGATTCCGCCGCTCGGCCATTTCTCGCTGGTGCGGATCCGGAAGGTCGCCAAGACGAACTGAGTAAGACGAACTGAGTAAGGCGAATTGAGTAAGGCGAATTGAGTAAGGCGAACCGAGTAAGGGGCCAACTGAGCCGGCCAAGTTTTGCAAGCCGTTGTTCGCCCGGCCGAGTTTCATGACAGCTTCGTTGTGTAGCGGTTTGTGACACTATCATGATGTCACACGCCAGACATCGTAATCCCGTAAAGTTCCTTCGACTCACCTTTTGGGGAAGACCATGATCAAGAATTTTCTGGAACAGCTGCGGATCCAGCGTTGGGATGACCATCGCTTCTATCACCACAGCCGGATCAATCAGAGCCTGCACTTCGTCAGCGCCGTGAGTTTCCTCATCGGCTACGTCATGATGTTCTTCGATCCCTTGATGTCGGCGCTGATCGGCTGGCTGGTCTCGATGACCTCGCGCCAGGCCGGGCACTTCTTCTTCGAGCCGCGCGACTACGACCATCTCAACGATGCGACCCACGAGTACAAGGAAGAGATCAAGGTCGGCTACAACCTGCGCCGCAAGATCGTCCTGATGACGATCTGGGCGCTGTCGCCGGTCGTGCTCTATGTCGATCCGACGCTGTTCGGCCTGTTCACGCCATGGGCCACGCCGGTCGATTTCATGCGGCAGGTTGCCAAGATCTGGCTCGTGGTCGGCGCCGGCGGTCTTCTGTTCCGCACCGTGCAGCTGTTCTTTATCCGCGATGTCGAAACCGGTCTCGTCTGGATGACCAAGATCCTCACCGACCCCTTCAACGACTTCAAACTTTACAGCAAGGCGCCGCTGGCGCTGCTGCGCGGCGAGTTGATCGATCCGGGCCTCGACATCATCGAGCACAACACGCTCGCCGAAAAGCACGCTTGAGATCCAGGACGTTGCGCCGTCACTGTTCTTCGAATGCCCGGGTCTGTCCCGGGCATTCGTGTTTTTGCGAGAGACCGATGAGCTGCTTCTTATCCTTCCCCCCGCGAGCGCAGCGAGTGGTGGGGAGGGAAGGCCGAGGCGAAGCCGAGGCCAGGGTGGGGGGCTTCTTGCTCGACTGCCCACCCGGCTCATCGCTTTCCTGCGCTCACGATGATCCCGCGAGCGAGCTTTGCTCGCCTCGGACCTCCCCACAAGGGGAAGGGATGAGAGAGCATGCCGAAACGCACGTCCGCTCGCTTCGGGGAAGGGCAGAAAGAGACTCAGCGCTTGAATTTGCTCGCCAGCATCTCTTTGAGGATTTGGCGGCGGATCGCCTTGTTGGTCAGGGTGGGCAGGTGCCACCACCAGCCGTCGCGCTTCATCTTTTCGGCGGCCGCAACGAAGCGCTGCTCAACCTCTGCAAAATCGGCGTCGGTAAAGTTCAGGCTGAAGATGAATCGTCCGGTGCCGACCCAGCTCAACGCAAGGCCCTCGGCACGGAGATAGTACTGGAACATCCAGTTGTAGCGGGACGGCTCGGTATATTGCACCGTCCAGACCGAGGAGAAATTGGCGACGCGAACGGGAAGGTCCTCCCGTTCCAGCCGCGTGTTGAGCGCGCCGGCGCGGCCGTTCCAGGTCTCGTCCAGTCCATGATAGATGCTGCGGAAGTTCGGGCTTGCGAGACGCGACAGGAACTCGTCCATCGCGGTCATGACATAGGGGTGAGCGTTGAAGGTGCCGCGGGCGAAACAGACGTCCGCCGGACGATCGTCGCGAAAGCGGCGCATCAACTCTTTTTTGCCGCAGACCACGCCGATGGGGAGTCCGCCCGCAAGGCTCTTGCCGTAGGTCACCATGTCGGCGCGCACGCCGAAATATTCCTGAGCGCCGCCGGCGGCAATCCGGAAACCCGAGAAACACCTCGTCGAAGATCAGGACGATGCCGGCTTCGGTGCAGACCTGTCGCAGTTCTTTCAGCCACGCCGAGTAGGCCTCGCGATCGAAATGCGATGTGCGCGAAGAATCGACCAGCGCGGAATTGCCGGGCGCATTGGCGTTCGGATGCAGCGCTTGCAGCGGATTGACCAGCACGCAGGCAATGTCGCGGCGTGTTCGCAAGACGTGCAGCGTCTTCTCCGACATCTCGGCGAGCGTATAGGTCTCGTGCGCGGCAATCGGATTGCCGACGCCCGGCTGCACGTCCCCCCACCAGCCGTGATAGGCCCCGGCAAAGCGAACGAGGTGCGTCCGCTTGGTGTGGTAGCGCGCAAGCCGCACCGCCTGCATCACGGCCTCGGTGCCGGACATATGGAACGAAACTTCGTCCTGGCCGGAAATTTCGCAGATGCGCTTTACGTTCTCGGCGACGACGGGATGATAGAAGCCGAGCACCGGCCCGAGGTTCCCGGCGCGCTTCTCGGCCGCAGTGATGCACTCCTTGTAGAAGTCGTTGCCGAAGATGTTCACGCCGTAGGAGCCGGTGAGGTCGTAGAACACGTTGCCGTCGACATCGGTCACGGTGACGCCGGAGGACGTTTCCATGAAGGCGGACGTGCCGAGGTTTTTCTGCACCAGGCGAGAGAACTGGAACGGCACGCGATAGGCGCGGGTGAATTGCAGGTCGGAGATTTGCGTGACGGCTTGCGCCGTCAGCTGCCGCCCCTTGGCGTAGCGATCGGCGTAGAGCTTTGCGAGCGCAAAGAACGCGTCCCTGCGTTTGGTCGCGATTTCCGGCGGCGCGCCGTCGGCGTCGAAGTACCGCTCGTCGGAAAACTCGTAAAACGGCAACAGGCGCGCCACACGCCGCGACATCTTCGAATGTCCGGCCAGCGAGCGGTGCTTGGCCCGCGACAGATCAAGGCGCGCCTTGATCTTGGGGAAGGTGACGGCGGCGCCGGCCACCGCAGCGGCGGACAATGAGAGAATCGGGAGTGACGAATCCATGCCAGAAGCGCTAGCCGGTCGATCTGACAGATTCATGACAATGAAGAGCCTGATCGCTGCCTTGACCGAGCAGGAGGACCTTAATTTCCTGCTGACCAACCGCATTCCACGCGCCGCGGTGACCCGCTTCATGGGCTGGTTCAGTCAAATCGAGAACCCTTATGTCTGCGCCGCCTCGATCGCGTGCTGGCGGCTGTTTTCCGATCTCGATCTCACCGAAGCCAGGAAGACCGAATTCAAGAGCTTGCATGATTGCTTCACGCGCGAGCTGAAAGAAGGTCTGCGTCCGTTCGATCCCGACCCCGGCATCGTGACGAGCCCAAGTGACGCGATCATCGGCGCGCATGGCGCCATCGAGGACACCGAGCTGTTCCAGATCAAGGGCGCGAACTATTCGCTGAAGGACCTGCTCGGCGACGATGAAGTCGTCGAACGACATCGCAATGGCCGCTTCGTCACCCTGCGGCTGACCTCAAGTATGTATCACCGCTTCCACGCGCCGGCCGATTTTGCGATCGAGCGCGTCACCTTCATCAGCGGCGACGTCTGGAACGTCAATCCGATCGCGCTCAAGCGGGTCGAGAAACTGTTCTGCAAGAACGAGCGCGCGGTGATCGAAACGCATCTCGCCAGCGGCGAAGCGGTGACGATTGTGCCGGTCGCCGCGATTCTGGTCGCGAGCCTGCGCCTGCACTGCATCGATCGGACGCTGAACGCGCAGACGCGCGGACCTACCGTGTTTCCCTGCGATGCGCGCGTGAGCAAAGGCGACGAACTCGGCTGGTTCGAGCACGGCTCGACCATCATCGTGCTGACGCCGGACCGTTTCGAATTCACTGACAACGTCCGTGAGGGTGTGCGGATCAGGGCCGGCCAGCCGCTGTTGCGAAAGCCGGGGTAAGGCCTCTTATCCCTCCCCGCTGCTCGCTTGCGCTTGCGGGGAGGGATAAGCTCGCCCTACCTTTTCACTTTTTTGGCTTTTTCGGCGGCGGTGGACGCCGCGGCGGCGCGGCGGCGCGGTTCGGCGCTGCGCCTTGACGCGCCGCATTGGCCGGCTGCTGCTGACCCTGTTGCGTCGCGCGGCCTGGTTCGCCCGGCTGCCCTTGCTGGCCGGCGGGATTCTGCTGCTGCGGGCCACGCTGTTGTAAATTGTTTTCGCGCTGTTGCTGGTTGTTCGGCCGCTGACCCGGCTGACCCGGCGCGTTGCGCAAGTTGTTGCGGGTCGGGTTGGCGCGCCGCAACGCCCGCTGTTCTGTCACCACGCGGCGGCCGACGGCTTGCGCGGCGTGGACCTGGCGCACAAAGCCCTGATCGCGCGCCGCCTGTTGTGGCGAGATCACAAGCGCTGCCGCCGTGATGCGGCCACCGGCGCCGGGGCGAAGCGTGAAGCCGCTCGATCCCTGCGTCAGCGAACCGAGCCGCGCGCCTGCGCGGTCGTTGACATCGATGGTGCCGACATGGCCGTCCGGATCGGGATAGAGCTTGATGTTGTGCGCGCCGCCGCCCGCGCCATTCACTTCGACGAGGCCGGTGGTGCCGCGAATACCAAGCGTCGCGGTCGGTGTCGTGATCTTCATATTGCCGGTCTTGGCGACGGCCGCGGCCACAAAGGCAACCGTACCCTTGGTGATATCGAACAGCGCCGAATTCTTTTTGCCGCCGTCCTCATAGACGAAGTTGTCGATGGTGAGCGAGGCGCTGGCATTGAGGTTGAACGTGGTCTCGTCGTTGAAGGTGACGCCGAGGGTCGAATTCGCTGACGTCTGCACGACGTCGTTGAGATAGATGTCGTCCTTGAGCTTGAGTGGAACCGCGCTTTGATTGTTGCGCGTCACGCTGGCCGTGCCGGTCAGGGTGGCGACATTGCCGATCGGCTCGTCGGGCGTTCCCTGTTGCGCTGATGCCGCCGCGTTTGGGGCAGGCGCTGCCGCGGCCGGCGCCGCCGGTTGGGCTTGCGCCAGGCGGATCGCGGCGATGTTCGCCGGTAAAATAACGCTCTGTTCGATTCCATCTGAAATCGCATAAGAAAAAGCGGGGCTGGCGACTAAAAGCCCGGCGAGCAAAGCGAGCATTTGGGGTCGCCATCGCCGCGCCGCGTTTCGTCCGCGATCACGCGAACCCGTCAATGAAAAATACATGCCCCGCCTGCAATCCACCGGTTAGAAAACAATTTTGCCGAATGTTTAAGTCACGGCAAGCAATGTCTTTGGGCAGGGATTGAGGCGGGTTGCGCCTGAATGCGGCATGAACGTCGAAACCGTGGGAGCAGCCTTAGCATGATTCCGTGCGCGAATGCGCGATCGCGGTATTCGCAAGACAAACTCGCAAAACAAAACCGGCGGCTGGTGATCCAGCCGCCGGCTTTTGATCTCTGATGATCTG
The DNA here is from genome assembly GCA_963824305.1 of uncultured Alphaproteobacteria bacterium. Taxonomy (GTDB): domain Bacteria; phylum Pseudomonadota; class Alphaproteobacteria; order Rhizobiales; family Xanthobacteraceae; genus Bradyrhizobium. The sequence goes on along the minus strand of CAWGOW010000004.1, from coordinate 1,498,043 downwards.
CAAGTCCTAGAAGACGCCGAGCACGATCGCGCCGACAAAAGCGAAAGCAACATAAGCGGTGACGATACCGAGTTGGCTGACGAAAGGACGAAAGGTCATCGCAAACCTCCTGAAGTCCGTACGTTGATCGCCTTAACGCGCAAAGCTAGCGATCCGTTCCGCGGCAAAAAAGTCAGCGTTGCTGTCCATCCGCGGCATCTCGGCGGCGCACAATGATCGATGACGTGGTTAAAGAGTCGTGAAAACAAGGCGTTGATGAGTCCTTAAATAAATTGGTTGAAGTTCTCGCGCATGACGCGCGGAGTTCGTTTGTATCTCGTCGGCTCCTTCGTCCTTGTATCGCTTGCGGGATGTGGCCGCGGATTCTTTTCCGAGGAACGCGAACCGTGGCGCGCCGAGGCTGAGGTCGCATGCCTCAAATCCGGCAGCGTGAGGGAAGGCCCCGATCTCGTTCGGATCGACCCGATTTCAGGCCCCGGCGCTTGCGGCGCCGACTTCCCGCTCAGGGTTTCCGCGCTCGGCGAGAGTTCCGCCAGTTTTGGTTTTGCCGACGAAGACATTCGCCCGCCCGCGACCATCGGCAATCAGCCGCGCTGGCCGGCCGGTCAGCCTGCGCCGTCACCTCCGCCGTCATCGTACTATCCCGGCCAGCCCGCTCGCGCGCCGAACTACGGCGGTTCGAACTATGGCGGATCGGGTTATGGCGCGCCGTCCAACGGTCCAGTGTCGTTGCGCGCACCGGGCGTCACGCCGGATCGGGACGATCTTACCAGCGACGGCGCGGCGCACGGCTGGCAGGTCGGCCCGTCATCGCCTTACGCGCAGCAGCCGAGCTCACCGCGCGATCGTTATGCCCCAAGCGCGCCGGAGCGTGTCGAGGCGCCCGCATTGGTGCCGTCCTATCAAGCGCCGCGTCGGCTGGGTCCGGGGCCGATGCAGCCGGTCGCAGCCGGGCCGGTCGCAGTCAAGCCGGCAGCGACGCTGGCGTGCCCGATTGTCTCGGCGCTCGACCACTGGTTCACCGAAACGGTGCAGCCGGCGGCACAGCGCTGGTTCGGCCAGCGCGTGGTCGAGATCAAGCAGATCTCCGCCTACTCCTGTCGCGGCATGAACGGCAATCCGAGCGCGCATATTTCCGAGCACGCCTTCGGCAACGCGCTCGATATCGCCGCTTTCACGTTGGCCGATGGACGCCACGTCACGGTGAAGGATGGCTGGAAGGGCCTGCCGGAAGAGCAGGGATTCCTGCGCGACGTCGAAGCGGGCGCGTGCCAGCAATTCACCACCGTGCTGGCGCCGGGCTCCAACGTCTATCACTACGACCACATTCATGTGGACCTGATGCGCCGTGCGTCGCGGCGTCTGATCTGTCAGCCTGCCGCCGTCTCCGGCGAGGAAGTCGCCTCGCGCGCCATGCAGCGCAACCCCTACGCCTCGCACGAACAGTCCGTGACGGGATCTCTCGGCACGCACAAGACCGCGTCCACGCGCAAGCGCGGCGAAAAGGTCAACGAGGAAGACGAGTCCGAGGACGAGTAGCATTTCATTCCCCGGAGGCGGCGCAGCACGAAGTGGTGCGGCTTCGGATCTGCGGTCCACCACATCGTAGTGTATGAGCATGGGTCCCGGCTCTGCGAGGCAGCTTACACGCTGCGCCGCGTCCGGGACACGCGAAGCGCGCCGCCTCGTCCGGTACACATTCCGCCCAATTCAGGTCTATAACGCTCCTCGTGGCCGACCCGGTCCCAATGGAGTAGCAGATGTCAGACCCAATCGAACGCCGGCGTTTTTTGGCAGCGTCCGTCATGACAGTTGCCGCAAGCCAATTCGCTCTGGACGCTTCCGCCCAGGCGCAAACGTCATCTTCGGGCGCAGCCAAGGCTGCAAGCAATGCTTCCTTCCCAGCGCTGAAACAGATCAATGCAGGCGCGCTCAACGTCGGCTATGTCGAGATGGGCCCCCCGGACGGCAGGCCCGTCGTCCTGCTGCACGGCTGGCCCTATGACATCCACGCCTTTGTCGACGTGGCGCCGGCCCTCGCGTCCGCCGGCCATCGCGTCATCATTCCGCATCTGCGCGGCTATGGCACCACGACTTTCCTTTCCGATGCAACGGTGCGCAACGGCCAGCCCTCCGCGCTTGCCGCCGACACCATCGCGCTGATGGATGCGCTCAAGATCGAGAAGGCGACGTTGGCCGGGTTCGACTGGGGCGCGCGTTCGGCCGATATCGTTGCCGCGTTGTGGCCGGAACGCTGCACGGCGCTGGTCTCGGTGAGCGGTTATCTGATCGGCAGCCAGGAATCCGGCAAGATGCCGTTGCCGCCCACGGCCGAACTGCAGTGGTGGTATCAGTTCTATTTCGCGACCGAGCGCGGCCGCGCCGGCTACGATAAATATCGCCGTGAATTCTCCAAGCTGATCTGGAAGCTGGCCTCGCCGAAATGGAATTTCGACGATGCGACTTTCGAACGCAGCGCGAAAGCCTTTGACAATCCCGATCACGTTGCGATTGTGATTCACAATTACCGCTGGCGGCTCGGTCTTGCGGAAGGCGAAGCGAAATATGACGAGCTCGAAGCGAAGCTCGCGAAAGCTCCGGTGATCGCTGTGCCGACGATCACGATGGAAGGCGACGCCAACGGGGCGCCGCATCCGGAGCCCGATGCCTACGCCAAGAAATTTTCCGGAAAATATTCGCACCGCCTGATCACGGGCGGTATCGGCCACAACCTGCCGCAGGAAGCGCCGCAAGCCTTTGCCGAAGCGGTGATCGACGCGGCGAAGGGCGGTTGATCTACCCTGCGCAAGGCCGGCGTGGCTTTTCGGAAGAAAGCCAGCCGGCCATGTCGCCGGTGAGCCTTGGCGCGAAAGCTATGATCCGAGTTGCACGAAACGCAATTCGCCCTTGACCAGATCGGGCACGACCACCATCAGGCCCTGCTTGTTGGGGAATGCGCAGAAATCGGCCGGCCCTTTGAAATCGGTCGCCAGTTTCTTCATTCCCATGGTCTTGCTCCACTGGAATAGCGATCCGGTCATCCAATCCGTCGCCAGCACGTCGCCATCGCTCGTCACGTAAAGCCCGTCGAGCATGCCGATATTGTCGGACAGCAGCTCCGGATCCTTGCCGGGCATCATCGAGTAGATGCCGCGCGGGTCTTCCTTTGCTTTGAACCCGACCATCATCAGAGCCCCGCGCTTGCCGGGGTAGATACCGTTCGGAAAAATCGACTTGTCCTTGAACAATGCCGTGATCTTGGGCGCGCCAAACCTTTCCATGAAATCGGCCGGCTCGATGCGCACCACCTGATCGGAGCGGTTGTCGCTGACATAGAGCGCATCCCCCATCACCGTTACATCATTGGCGAAAACGATGCCCGGCAGATCGAGCTTCCTTCCTTTCTTTGTCTTGAGATCGAATTCCCAAACCGAGTTGATGTCGGTGACCCACAGGCGATCGTCCTTGATCCAGATGCCCTTTGGCTTGTTGAGGGTCTGGCCCTTGGCCGGCAGAAAACCATCCTCGAGGATTTTTCCGTCCAGCGATACTTTGGTGATCTTGCCTTTGCCGTCCTTGTCTCCCGGCTTGAGGTCGGGACCGAAGTCGCTGGTGTAAAGCACCTTGCCCTTGGGATCATAGGCGACCGATTCCACATGGCCGAAGCCGGTCGTCGTCTGTTCCGACAGCACCTTCAGTTCTTTTGCCGACGCCTGCGATGCGGTCGTCACTTGGCAAAGGACCAGACAGGTCGACCACGCAAGGCCGAGTGAGCATCTTATCACGTTATTCGCTCCTGTTCGTTGGGTGCTGTTCGCGGCACGGGGCCGGGCCGGATTCGCGGAGACTATCCGGCATCTTTTCTCCTGCAAAGAGCGGCTCCTCGCACAGCATCGGTCCGAGGCCGTTCAGCCTCGGTCCTGCTGAGCCTGGTCAGGCTAGAATGTGTGTGCGTCCGGAGGTTTTCGCACCGCAATCGGTCCGCAAGCTATTTCCGCTTTGGGGCACTAAGCCTACATGACGGTTCGAAAGCCGGACTTCCGCTATAACCCCGGCAGCGGAAATCGACGCAACCGCTCGTGGTGTCCGCTAAGTGCCGGAAGCGACATCGCCAGTAGCACTACTTCGATAGCGGCTCATCCGCCGGGTCGACAAGAATTGTCTTCGAAGGTCCCTCAAATTGAAGTTGAACGATGGCTTCTTCGTCCAGCGTGCATACGAAATGCGCTTGGCCAGCGGGTACGATAGCGAATGTACCGACCTTTCCAATTGCGGGATTGGAGGCGTCAAATTTTTCGCCCTCGCCGTAGCATACCTTGCCGCTCACGTGATGGAGAACGTGTTGAAGCCAAAGGCATACCTAAGGTAAAATAGCGTTAGATTGAGGCAGTTCCGATTGACGCGGTGGCTGTGGTGGAGTGGTTGCAGCATTTCCTTCGGCAGGAGTCCAACAACCGTCGCATGGCCTATGGAATGGCGATTGCGGGACATGTCATCATTGCGCTGGTTCTAATGCTCGGGCTCTTCGAGCGGACCGAGCCTGCTTCGGATGCAGCGATGCCGGTTGAAATCGTCATGGAAGAGCCTGTGGTTGCTTCGCCACCGCCGGTTTCCGCGCCGAATGAGCAGAACGTTTTGCCGAGCATTCGAGCCGTAGCCGACGTCGACAAGCGCGCCAAGGCGCCGCACACGGCGCGGGACGTCAATGGTGTCGATCAGCCGAAGCAGCCAGGACACGATGGCGGCGATCCCAGCCCGAATCCGGCCGGGCTCGCCATACCGCGCGCTGCCGGCGACGTCGCTTCCGGAGACGCTGCCCTCCCGTCCTGGGCGGTTCAACCCATCGGCCCAGCACAACAGCAGGCGATGGCGCGCGAGCCGGGCGAAGACGAATTGACGGCCATCAAGGAGCCGAAGCTTGAGTGCGGCGCCAAGGCGAGGTGGCTGTCACCACGGACGGGGACCCGGAAACAGGCGGTGGTGACCGGGATAGCAACTCCGGCTCAGGCGCTGGCCATGACCCGATCAAGCCAGGTCCTGGCAGACAGACGCGTGAGTCCGAATTATGCCACAGGCATGGCGGCCTTCGCCGAAACATGGGAAGGCAAGACCGGCGTAGTGCTTGCTACCGGGCTCATCGTGAATGTGGGCGATGTGATTGAATTCGACGAGGGCCACATCGATCCATCCGACCCGTGCCTGTACATTCCGAACTTTGCCGTCAGCAAGCACTAAGCATCGTACGCCACGTCAGCAGCGGACATCGCAGGCGCAGCCGATTAGAACGAAATGCATTTGCCGTTCACTTGACACGTTTTTGCGCGGGCGGACTGATTTGCCCGTCGTGCCAATAGGCCGCAGTTTTGCGTCGTTGCTCCGACGGGCAAATCACGCCTACAGCTTCCCGCGTCTCGTGCCCGAAAGAGGGGCGCTTCGCGGTCGTCACGAACGTTGGACGCGGGATGCGGTGGACGCTTTGGTGCGACAGACGATCGCGCGCAAGGCGGACGGCGAAGTCGTGTGGTCCTGACATCTCGACGCTGATGTCAAGTTGGCGGCAGTGCTTGCGCGTTGCGCGCCGGCGACGGTGACAAAAAGCCCGATCACCGGGGAGAGCACGAAGTAACCGGAACAACCATCGCGCAGGGAATGCCGGAATGTTTCGGCGAACCTGTGGTGACTAACTCGTATGCTTTCTACCTTTGCATACGAGGCTGCGGGTGCGTCGAGCGCCCGGCATTCCCTGCGCCCTCTGTTTTCGGAGGGACGATATTGCAAGGGCTCGGAGGCAACGGTCTCGCGGGAATGCGGAGGCGCGTCATTGCGTTGTGGCTCATCCTTCGAGACGCATCGCTAGGCGATGCTCCTCAGGATGAGGTCAGAGCAAGCAGTTTGAAACCCTCATGGTGAGGAGCGCGTTTGCGCGTCTCGAACCATGAGGCCAGGATTCCAACAGGAGTAACGACTGCGCCCTCAAACCTTCTTGGCATACGCAGCCAGAAACATCCGAGTCGCGCTGGCGATCACTTCCCTGATGCGCTCGGGCGAGGGCGTGGGCGCAGCCTGAAAAATATACGGCTGGAACAACGAGGCCTGGCACATCTGTGTAAACTGGGTTGCGGCCAGCGGGATATCGTCGATGACGAGTTCTCCCAGACTGCTGCGGACTTCGAGATAGGCGGTCAACCGCGCCGAGGTGACCGCGATCACGTTGTTGTAGAAATTCCGCCCGACATCGGGCATTCGCTCGGCGATCGCCATCACCGTGCGGATCGCAGAACCGCCGCCCGGCCGGCACAGCAACTGGATATAGGCCTCGCCGAACTCCATCAGCGTCGTCGTCACGTCCCGCGTCGGATCGAAGTTGAAGGTCAGCTTGCCTTGTTCGAGGTTTTCCTCCTCGACGATGGCTTCGAACAGCCGGTTCTTGTCGGCGAAGTAGACGTAAAGCGTGCCCTTGGAGACGCCGGCGGCGCGGGCGATCTCACCCATGCTGGCGCCGTCAAAGCCAAGATCCAGGAAGACCTTGCGGGCGCCGTCGATGATTTGCCGCCGCTTGGTGGAATTGACTTCTCCGACCAGACGGACGGAAGATGGGCTGTCTGCAACCATTGGTTTAGCTTGCTCCTAGATTTACCGCCCGGGAACAACTTCGAAGGGCATTCCCCGTATATTATCGGGGTTAGATATATATTGACCGAACCGTTCGGTCAATGATAGTTTCATTTAGTCCCGGCCAAGGCCGCCGTCTGGCCTTTGCCGGCATCATATTTTTAGTGGGAAGGGGGCCGTGATGGCCGCAGCGAGAGATCAGGCCGCACGTGTTTTGCGTGAGGAGCCGAGCGTGGCGGATGACGCCACCTATCAGGCACCTTTCGAGGTGGCCGAATTGATTCGCGCCTACCCTTCCGACGAGACGGCTCGCCGCGCGGATCGTCCTGCGGTCGCAGCGCCCGCGGCTCCGGACGTTGTCGCCGCGCCGGCGGCAAAATCTAAAAACCGCAAGAAGACTGTATTTGTGGGCGCGCTCGCGCTTCTTGCGCTCGCGGCGGTGGCTTACGGCGTGCACTGGTTCCTGGTCGGTCGCTTCCACGTCTCGACCGATGATGCCTATGTGCGTACCAACAACACGGTGCTCGGCGCGCGGGTGGCGGGGCATATCGCGGCGATCTTGCCGCGCGACAACGCGGTAGTTCATGCCGGCGATGTCGTGTTCAAGATCGACGATGGCGATTACCGGATCGCGGTCGACGCGGCGCGTACGCGGATTGCGACCCAGCAAGCCACGATCGACCGGATCGGCCGACAGGTGGTCGCGCAAGAGAGCGCGGCCGCGCAGGCGCAGGCGCAACTGGCCTCGGCCGAGGCTGGCCTCAAGCGCGCCGGTCTCGACTATGACCGCCAGCAGCAACTGTCCGAGAAGGGTTACGCCTCTCGCGCGACGTTTGAAGTTTCCGAAGCCGGTCGCGACCAAGGTACGGCTGGGGTGAAATCAGCCCGCGCCGCGGTCGATACCGCGCAAAGCAATGTCGAGGTAACGAAGGCGCAGCAGGCGGAGGCCCGCGCCCAACTGATGGAATTGCAGACCACGCTCGCCAAGGCTGAGCGTGACCTCGATTTCAGTTCGGTGCGCGCGCCGGTCGACGGCACATTCTCCAACCGCATGGTCAACACCGGCGATTTCATCGCCGTCGGCCAGCGGCTCGGCAACGTGGTGCCGCTCGACGATGTCTTCATCGACGCCAATTTCAAGGAAACCCAGCTCAAGCGGATCAGGCCCGGACAGCCGGTGACGATCGCGGTCGACGCCTATGGCCATCGCAAGTTTGCCGGCTTTGTCGAGAGCATCTCGCCGGCGGCAGGCTCGGTGTTCACGCTGCTGCCGCCCGACAACGCCACCGGCAACTTCACCAAGATCGTGCAGCGCCTGCCGGTCCGGATTCGCGTGCCGAAGGATGTGGCGCGGCAAAATCTGTTGCGCGCCGGCATGTCGGTCTACGCCACCGTCGATACCACGGACGGTGCGGGCGATGCCGAGAGCGAGGCCGATCTCGATTCACCGACGGCGATTCATCCGCAGTAAGAAGCCGCAGAAAATGAACTCTCGTCCCATCCCTCGAGACGGCGCTTCGCGCCTCCTCGGGATGAGCAAGTCAGATTGGCGCGACTTATAGACCCTCATGGTGAGGAGCGCCTTGCGTGGCGTCTCGAACCATGAGGCCACAGGTTGAAGCGAACATGGCCGATGCCACGACTGCCGATATCACGATAACGCCGGCCGATCGCATCGAGCCGCGACGGCTGGTGGCGTTTCTGATCATGGTGTTCGGGATGTTCATGTCGATCCTGGACATCCAGGTCGTCTCGGCATCGCTTGCCGACATCCAGGCCGGTCTCTCCGCGAGCTCCAACGAAGTATCGTGGGTGCAGACCGCCTATCTGATCGCCGAGGTGATTGCGATACCCCTGTCCGGCTATCTGTCGCGTGCGCTCGGCACGCGGTTGTTGTTTGCGATTTCCGCCGCCGGCTTCACCATCGCGAGTTTTCTCTGCGGATTTGCTTCCTCGATCGAGCAGATGATCCTGTGGCGCGCGATCCAGGGTTTTCTCGGCGCCGGCATGATCCCGACCGTGTTTGCTTCCGCCTATACGGTGTTTCCCCGTTCGAAGTTTCATATCGTCGGCCCAATCATCGGTCTGGTTGCGACGCTCGCGCCGACCATCGGCCCGACCGTCGGCGGCATCATCACCGACCTGATGTCCTGGCACTGGCTGTTCTTCATCAATGTCGTGCCGGGCATCATCATTACCATCGGCGTGCTGGCGCTGGTTGATTTTGATGAGCCGAATTTCGCGCTGCTCGAACACTTCGACTGGTTCGGGCTGATCACGATGGCGGGATTTCTCGGCGCGCTCGAATATGTGCTCGAGGAAGGGCCGCAATATGAGTGGTTGCAGGATACGTCGGTGGCCGTTTGCGCCGCGATCTGCGTCGTCTCGGGAATCGCGTTTTTCTACCGCGTGCTGACGGCGAGGGAGCCGATCGTCGATATCACCGCGTTCAAAAACCGCAATTTCGGCGTCGGCTGCCTGATCTCGTTCTGTGTCGGTATCGGCCTCTACGGGCTGACCTACATGTATCCGCGTTACCTTTCCGAGGTGCGCGGCTATAGCGCGCTGATGATCGGCGAGACCATGTTCGTTTCCGGCGCGACCATGTTCCTGATGGCGCCTGTCGTCGGCCGGCTGATGCAAAAGATCGACATGCGCCTGATCATCGCATTCGGCCTCGTCATCTTTGCGGCCGGCTCCTACCAGATGACGTGGATCACGCGCGACTACGACTTTTACGAATTGCTGTTGCCGCAGATATTGCGCGGCATCGGCATGATGTTTGCGATGGTGCCGACCAACACCATTGCGCTCGGTACGCTGGATGCGGACCGGGTCAAGAATGCCTCGGGCCTGTTCAACCTGACACGCAACCTCGGCGGCGCAGTGGGGTTGGCTGTCATCAACGAGGTGCTCAACGATCGCACCGACCTGCACATCTCGCGGCTTCAGGATCGCATCACCTGGGGCAACATGACGGCGACCGAAACGCTCAACGACTTCACCCAGCGCATGCAGGGGATGGGCGATGCGGCCTTGATGGCGCTGAAGCAGTTGTCGCAGATCGTTCACCGCCAGGCCGTGGTAATGGGCTATGGCGACGCGTTCTTCATGCTGACGCTGTTTTATGTCGGCCTCAGCTTGATGGTGATGCTTTTGAAGAAGCCGAATCCCGCCGCTATCGGGGGTGGCGGCGGCCACTAAGGACTTGCTAGCCGTCATTGCGAAGACGGAAACGACGAAGCAATCCAGAATCAGTATGGCTCCACTGGATTACTTCGCGGAGCCTGTCATCGGGCGCGTATTCGCGCGATCCGTTGGCTCGCACTGACGGCGTGGACGTTGTCTGACACCAGAATCCGTGGTTGAACGGCGGCATGACGCAAATCGCTTCCGTGTCCACAACCATGCCGACGAGATGCACGTCAATACGTCGGGCCTGCCGATCTATACGAGGTATCTCGTCTCGATGTTAAAGCCCTAAGACGTCGCTCGATGCTGTTTTCGTCCTACACGTTCCTGTTTCAATTCCTGCCCGCCGTGGCGCTCGCCTTCGCTGCCGCGCGCCGGCATTCTCCGCGCGCCGGCATTCTGGTGCTCGCCGCAGCCTCGCTGTTCTTTTACGGCGCGTGGCGTCCGATTTATCTGCTGTTGCTGCTTGGCTCGATTGCGGCGAATTTTTCGCTCGGCCTTTTGATGGAGGATCCGCTTCGCCGCCGGACCGTCGGCGGGCTCGGTGTCGCGCTCAATCTCGCGCTGCTCTGCTATTTCAAATACACCAATTTCATTTTCGACAGCATCAGCACGTTGACCGGCGCGCCGCTGCCATTCGTCAATGTCGTATTGCCGCTCGGCATCTCCTTCTTCACGTTTCAGCAGATCGCCTATCTGGTCGACGTGATGCGCGGTGCGAAGGTCGAGCGCGACATCGTGGCCTATACGCTTTTCGTGTCGTTCTTCCCACATCTGATTGCAGGGCCGCTGGTTCACCACGCGGAGATGATCCCGCAGTTCAAGCGAGGACGCACCTCGCGTTCGGCGGCGCTGGCGGCGCGCGGAATGGCGATCTTCGCGGCAGGATTATTCAAGAAAGTGGTGATCGCCGACAACCTCGCGCAGTTCGTTTCGCCGGTGTTCGATCATCTCGACGCCGGCGGCGCCGTCACCTCGCATTGGGCGTGGCTTTCGATGCTGTCTTATACCTTGCAAATCTATTTCGATTTCTCCGGTTATTCCGACATGGCCGTCGGGCTCGCGCTGCTATTCGGCATCCGTCTGCCGGTCAATTTCCGCTCACCCTACAAGGCCACCTCGATCATCGATTTCTGGCGGCGATGGCACATCACGCTCTCGCGCTTCCTGCGCGACTACCTCTACATTCCGCTTGGCGGCAACCGGCTCGGCGAACCACGGCGTTATCTCAATCTGATGGTGACGATGTTGCTCGGCGGCCTCTGGCACGGTGCGGGGTGGAATTTTCTGATCTGGGGCGGCCTTCACGGTCTCTATCTAAGCGTCAACCATCTCTGGCAGAAATGGCGTGGCGTGGCGGCAAAAACCGCAGCCTCCAATCACTTTGCCGGTGTCGCCGCATGGGCCGTTACGCTCGGCGCGGTGGTGATTGCCTGGGCGTTCTTTCGCGCCAGGACACTGGCCGGCGCATGGGCGATGTTGAGCGCATTGTTCGGCGGCGAAGCCGGGAGTTCGGCCTATGCGTCGCCGGGCATTCTGCGGGTGATGGACTTGCCGATCCTGGTTGGCGAACAACACCTGCTCGCGATCGGGGTCTGTGCAGTCGCGCTTTCGCTTGCGATCGCGCTTTCCCTGCCCAATGTGGCGCAGCTTTACGGTTATCGCGAATACCGGCGCGCGCCGGAACGCTCACGCTGGCCGCGTTGGCGGCCGAACTTTGCCTGGGCCTTATTGTCCGCGTTGGCGATCGCCGTCTCGCTGTTTGGCATGTGGCAAAGGCTTGAATTTCTGTATTTTCAATTTTGAGTGTTCGGCACGGCGCCTTTCATTGCGAATTCCGACCGATGCATTTATATGATCGGTATCGTCGCTCGAGCCGGGGAGATTTGCATGACGGCATCATTTTCGCAGATCGTATCCTCGCGTCCGAAGCGTGCTTGGGGTGCGTGCCTTTTGGGTATCTTCCAGGCCAGTTAACGGCCGTATCCGACAGCATCGATCGGGCCGATGTCCCGGTCTTTTTTATGACTTCCAACCAGTTGCGCATTTTCTGGCGACGCCAGAAGCGGTTTTGTGCCGGAACAGAGCCATGATTACAGATACCAAGAAACGGCCAGCCGCGATCCGCGCGGTTATTCCATTCGTGTTCCGTCACTGGCTCAACCAGCCGGTGCGTGCGGCCGTGGTGGTCTGCGGCTTTCTCGGAGCCACGGTGGCCGATCTGTTCATGCCGGTCTTTTCGGGCCATCTGGTCGACGCGCTTGCTCAAGGCCCGGCGCAGGCTGCCGCGCGCCACGATGCTTTTGCTGCGTTCGGCGGTATCGTCGCGCTCGGATTGCTTTCGATCGCGCTGCGCATGATCGCCTTGCAGGCGATCGTACCGTTCACGCTCCGCATCATGTCCGATGTCGCGCGAGACGCATTCGCCCGCGTGCAGCGATTTTCGGCGGATTGGCACGCCAACAGCTTTGCCGGCTCGACCGTCCGCAAGGTCACGCGCGGCATGGCAGCACTCGATCTCTACAACGATACGATCCTGATGGCGCTATTGCCGTCGCTGATGGTGTTGTTGGGTTCGATGGTCCTGCTCGGGCTACACTGGAGTTTGCTCGGCCTTGTTGTCGCACTCGGCGGATCGGTCTATGTCGCGATGACGGTCGCGTTCTCGACGCGTTATATCGCGCCGGTGGCGCGGGTGTCGAACGCGTGGGACACCAAGCTCAGTGGCACGATCGCCAACTCCATCACCAGCAACGCGGTCGTCAAATCCTTCGGCGCCGAAGCCCGCGAGGACGCCAGGCTCGCCCGCGTCGTCAGCCGCTGGCGCCGGCGCGTGAATCGGACCTGGCTGCGTTACAACACCACCAACGCCGCACAGCTCGTGGTTCTGTTGTGCCTGCGGGGCTCGGTGATCGGCGGTGCACTGCTGCTGTGGCTCGCGGGCCATGCGTCGCCAGGCGATGTGACTTACGTGCTCACCAGTTATTACGTCATTCACGCGTATTTGCGTGACGTCGGTACGCACGTCAACAATCTCCAGCGTTCGGTGAACGACATGGACGAGCTTGTCGCGATTTACGCCGAGCCAATGGGCATCAAGGACGTGGCGGGTGCACATCCGATCCGCATCACAAGCGGTCATATCGTATTTGACGGTGTGACTTTCCATTATGGAGGCCATCTCACGCCGCTCTATGATGGTCTGTCGGTCGATATCCGTGCCGGCGAGCGCCTCGGTCTGGTCGGCCGTTCCGGTTCGGGCAAAACCACCTTCGTCAAGCTTGTGCAGCGGCTTTACGACGTCACCGGTGGCCGAATCCTGATCGACGGTCAGAACATTGCGGAAGTGACGCAGCAATCGTTGCGCAGCCAGATCGCCATCGTGCAGCAAGAGCCGATCCTGTTTCACCGTTCGCTTGCGGAGAACATCGCTTATGGCCGGCCGGGTGCCAGTGAAGCGGCGATCGAGCGGGCAGCGCGGCTTGCCAATGCGCATGATTTCATCCGGCGCCTGCCGAAAGGCTACGGCACGCTGGTCGGCGAACGCGGTATCAAGCTTTCCGGCGGCGAGCGTCAGCGCGTGGCGCTGGCTCGCGCATTTCTGGCCGATGCTCCGATCCTGATTCTGGACGAGGCGACTTCAAGCCTGGACTCGGAATCGGAGGCGTTGATCTCGGAAGCCATGGAGCGCTTGATGAAGGGGCGGACCTCGATCGTGATCGCGCATCGTCTCTCCACGGTGCGCGGCCTCGATCGGATTCTGGTGTTCGATCATGGCAGGATCGTCGAGCAGGGCACCCATGCGTTGCTGACGCGGCGAAGCGGCGGAATCTATCGCGGGCTGTTCGAACGCCAGGCTTCCGATTTCACGGCAAGCGCGGCAGCGGGGTGACGTGTGATGCGTTCCTTCGCTGCATCAGCCGTGAAATGGCATGCTGCTCCATACCAACGTCACGCCGGACAGAAATAAGAGCCCAAGCACGACGTCACGGAAATTGCCGTCGCTGAGGGCGTGATAGGTGCGCGTGCCGAGCCAGGCGCCACCGATCGTCGCCGGCAAGACGAGAAGTGCCAGCCACATGGTCTCGCGTGTGATCAGGCCTGAGCCTGCCTGCGCGACGAGCGCGGCCGTCAGGATCGTCCAGTTGAACATCTGGAACAGGCCGCGCCGTTCATCCTTGCCCCAGCCGCGCACACTCGCCCACAGAATGGGAACGGGACCGGACAGGCCGGCGAGGCCACCGAGCACGCCGCCGAGAAAACCGATGCCGGTGTCGGCCGCCTTGCCGCCGATGTTCGAAGCGATCGGCTGACGCTGGAAATAAAGTGCGGTCGGAAAAATCAGCAGCAGGATGCCGACCGAGAGCTTGAACATCCGTGGATCGGCGTAGGCGACCAGCCAGGTGCCGATCGGCACGCCGGCCAGTCCGCCGACCAGAAAGGGCCACACCAGTTTGAAGTCGATCGACCGCCACATCGAAGGCATGGTCCATGTCTGTGCGACGATGGAGCAGATCACCACCAGTTGGACCGCAACATCCGGCGTCACGACGTAGAGCCAGATGCCGAGCGCCATCAGCGCGGTGCCGAAACCCGCAAGGCCGGATACAAAGCCGCCGGCAAGCGCGCCGAACATCAGCACCGCGACCGTAATTGCGCTCATGTTATTATTGGCCGCTGCTGCGCCTGGGTCCAAAGATCGCGGTGTAGAGATCGGTGGTCGTTCCGCTGGAGGGGATGCCGTAAGCGGTCGGAACGTCCGGTTCTGGCGGCGGCGCAGGCGGAGCGGGTTGTTGTGCCACCTGCACCGGCGCGGGCTGGAGAGCAGGTTGCGGCGTGCGGCGGGCCGCCGTGGTCTGTCCCGGTCGCGCCGGGCTTGGCGCCGCAGCATTCTGTTGAACGGGAGCGATCGGCTGCGACGTCACGGATTGACCCGGCTGGGCTGTTGCAACCGCGGTTGCGCTTGGTGCCGGCTGGCTCGGACCTAACAACTCGGTGTAGAGGTCGGTCGTCGTTCCCTCGCTGGTGATTCCGTACATGGTCTTGTACGGCTGCTCGCCCTGGCTCGAGGCTTGGGCCGACGTCGCATTGTTCGCTCCAGCGCATCCGGCAGCGATAACCGCAACGGCGGCGAGCGCAATCGTGACACGGATGCAGGACAATGCGCGGCTCAAGACGTTTCCCCTGACCGTTAATACGGCCAATTATCTAGCAATAAAGCTCCGGTATGGCGCCCGCAAGGCAAAGCGTAGCGCCACAGGCTGCCCTCGGGAGGGCCCAAAATGGTGAGGGGTCCGGCGTGTTAACGCCGAACCCCTCGTTAGCAGCATCAGCCGGCCTGTAAGCCGGGTTCTGTAGGGCCTTGCCCGCTTGCGCGGCCAAGACGTGACGGCCATTCCTCTGGGACAGCGCTTGCGCGTTGCCTCGAGCAACCTACCCGGACGGCGAGCCTGACATCGCTCCCGCGGGCGTTATCGCTTTCGCGAACGACCCGCGTTGCCATCCCTATTCGGTCTTGCTCCCGGTGTGGTTTGCCGTGCCGGTTCCGTTGCCGGACCCGCGGTGCGCTCTTACCGCACCTTTTCACCCTTACTCGCCTTCGCAGCTTGCGCTGCTACGGCGCAGCCGACCCGAGGGCCGGTCGCGCCGAGGCGGGCGGTTCGTTCTCTGTGGCACTTTCCCTGGGGTTGCCCCCGCCGGATGTTATCCGGCACCGTATGTCGATGGAGCCCGGACTTTCCTCTCCCTCGCGGAAGCGGCCGTCCGGCCGACTGACGGTCAATGGCATGGGGGTTATGGCGGATGACGTCAAGCCATTAACGGGGCCGGAACGGGGGCCAAAAATAATTATCGTGAAGATGTCGTTTCGCGGCACGCCTCTTCGACTAGTGCTCGATCCCGAAGTTCGCAAGCACTCGCGGCATGATCTTATGCGAACTTAGGGATCAAAGAGCACTAGCGATCCAAATTCGAAAGCGCGGTTTGGGTTTGAAGGTCCCGTCGAGAGGTTGCCGCGAAACTTACGGGACCTTCAAACCACCGCACTTTGAGCTGGCGATGACGCCGTTTCAAAAGGAGTAAAGCGATGCAGTATTTGCTGATGATTTATCGGAGCGAGGCCGAATTCTTCAAACTGAACGACGCAGGGCTTGCGAAACTGTCGGCCGATTATGGCACGTTCACGCAGTCCATTATCCAGAGCGGTCACTTCAAGGGCGGCGACGGATTGCAGCCCACGACGACCGCGACCACCGTGCGGGTGCGCGACGGCAAGGTCCTGACCACCGACGGGCCGTTTGCCGAAACGCGCGAGCAACTCGCCGGCTATTATCTGGTCGATGCCAAGGACCTCGATACGGCGATCGAGATCGCGTCGCGAATTCCCGGCGCCAAGGATGGCTCGGTCGAGATCCGGCCGGTCATGATCTACAAATAATGCGGCCTATCGAAATCGAAAAAATATTTCGCGACGAGACGGGGCGGGCGCTGGCCACGCTGATCCGTCTCGTCGGCGATTTCGATCTTGCCGAAGACGCGCTGCAGGAAGCATTTGCAGCGGCGCTGGAGCGCTGGTCTTCGACCGAGGCGCCTTCCAACCCGCGAGCGTGGCTGGTCAATGTCGCGCGCAACAAGGCGATCGACCGCATCCGCCGGCAAATCTCGTTTCGCGAGAAAGAGGCCGAGTTGACGCATGAGGCGCAGGTCAACGCTGAAAGTATGCCGGAGGAAGACAGCGCGGCCCTCGACGACGACATGCTGCGGCTGATCTTCACCTGTTGCCATCCTTCGTTCGCGGCGGAGGTTCAGGTCGCGTTGACCTTGCGCACCGTGTGCGGGCTGTCGACCGCGCAGGTGGCGCGCGCCTTTCTGGTGAGCGAGGAAGCGATGGGCCAGCGTCTGGTCCGGGCCAAGCAAAAGATCAAGCTCGCCGGCATTCCCTATGAAGTACCTGCGCGCGATGCGCTTGGACCTAGGCTGCGCGGCGTACTTGCGGTGATCTATCTCGTCTTCACCGAAGGCTACGTCGCGACCTCGGGCGAAGCGCTGATGCGACCTGATCTGGCGCGCGAGGCGATCAGGCTGGCGCGCCTGATCGACGCATTGATGCCGGGCCGCCGCGAAGTGAGGGGCTTGCTCGCGTTGATGCTGTTGCACGATGCGCGCCGTGCGGGGCGTCAGACCGAGGGCGGCGACGTCGTCCTGCTCGAAGAGCAGGACCGTACACTGTGGGATCGGGCGCAAATCGCCGAAGGCTTGCGGCTTGTGGAAGAGGCCTTGCTGCTGCCGGGCCGCGCCGAAGCTTACGCGGTGCAGGCCGCGATCGCGGCACTCCATGCGCAAGCACCCAATCATCAGGATACCGACTGGAAGCAGATCGCAGGCCTCTACGAGGTGCTGCTGCGGATCAGCCCGTCGCCGGTGATCGAACTCAACCATGCGGCGGCGGTCTCGATGGTCGACGGCCCGGCGCGCGCGCTCGACCTCATCGAGGCCTTGCAGGCGCGCGGCGACCTCGACGGCTACGAGCTGCTGCCGGCGGTGCGTGCCGATCTGCTGCGCCGGCTCGGCCGGCACGAGGCGGCGCGTGAGGCCTATCTTGCGGCAACGGCGGCCACGCAGCTCGAGCCGCTACGGCGGCTCTATGCGCGACGGTTGGCGGAGCTCGACGCCTGAGAACCCCGCCAGGACCAGATCAGCTCTTCGCCTCCAGGATCATGTCGTCGATGACCAGCGCGTCGATGCCGGATTTGCGGAAGGTGACGATCGCGTCGGTGGGCGTACAGACGATCGGTTCGCTGTCGTTGAAGGATGTATTGATGACGATCGGCACGCCGGTCAGCTTGTGGAAGGCCGAAATCAACTCGTGATAGCGCGGGTTGAGCTTGCGGCTTACGAGCTGGACGCGCGCGCTGCCGTCCTTGTGCACGACGGCGGGGATGCGACTGAGCTTGTCAGCGTGAACCTTCGGCGTAAACAGCATGAACTCGTGGCTTGCGGAGCGCGGTCCGATGTCGAACCAATCGTCGGCGTGTTCGGCGAGCACGCTGGGCGCGAACGGGCGAAAATCCTCGCGGTGCTTGACCTTCTGATTGAGGATGTCGCGCATCTCCGCCCGGCGCGGATCGGCGAGCAGCGAACGATTGCCGAGCGCACGCGGACCGAATTCCATGCGTCCCTGAAACCAGGCGACGATCTTGCCGTCGGCGATCATCTTGGCGGCGTCGCGCGCCGGTGATTTGCTGCGCCGTGCTTTGAGACCGGATACCTTGATCGCAGCCGCAATCTCGCGCTTGTTGAACGAGGGCCCGAGATAGGGTGTGGAATAGCCGCGCTGCGGCGGCGTTTTCTGCGTCTCGGCATGGATGGCGAAGGCAGCACCGATCGCGGTGCCCGCATCGTGCGGCGCGGAAGGGATGAAGAGATTGGTAAACTCGCCGGATTTCAAAACTGCTTCATTGGCCACGCAATTGAGTCCGACGCCGCCGGCAAGACACAGGTTCTCAAACGGCACCAGGCGCTTGATGCGCCGTACCAGCGCCATCACGGCGGCATCCGTCGCCTCCTGAAGCGCGGCTGCGATATCGCCGTGCCGCGGCTCGAACGGATCATCCTCGTAGCGCTGCGGACCGAACAAGGCCACGACCTTCTCGTGACTCTCCGGGGTCATGCCGAGAAACCCCTGGGCGATCCCGAAATTCTCGTTCTCGGAACGAAAGATCAATTGAAACTTTTCGCGGAAAACCTCGGGATTGCCGTAGGCGGCGAGCCCCATGGCTTTCGACGCGTCGTAGTGCGAGAAGCCGAGATAGCTGGAGAACACTTCCCACAGGAAGCCCATGGAATGCGGGTAGTCGAAGATCTCGATTTCCTTGACCTTCGTACCGACGCCCTTTGCGAGCGAAGCGCCCGCGGTCTCGCCGATGCCGTCGATGGTGAGAATGGCGGCGCGATCGAAGCCTGAGGGGAAATAGGCCGACGCGGCATGGGCGAGATGGTGGGACACGAAATGCAGCTTCTTGCCGAGCGGACGGCCGAAGTACTCGTCGATTACCGCGGGCACCTGACCGATCCGGAACTGGAAGGTCTCCTCAAACCGCGGCTCCCACCAATCGCGGCGATAGGATTTCTTGCGCCGCTTGGGGTCGAACGAGTATCCGACGTAGTCGATATCCCGCGCGGTCAATCCGGCGGCCTTCAGGCAGTAGCGGATCGAGCGTTCCGGGATTTGATGAGGGTTATCGAAGTTCGCTTCCTTGCCGTGCTTGATGCGATTGAACCGCTCCTCCTCGACGGCGGCTACGAGTTTGCCGTCGACCAGCAGCGCCGCGGCCAACTCGTGGTACACGCAGTTAATTCCAAGGACGTTTGCCACTTACTCCACTCCTCCCGTTCCTGACGCGTCAGCGGGCGGCAGTCGCCTCGTTCCAAGGCAACAGCCGCCCGGCTGGTCCGACGACCCGCAAGGGGTCTATCTCTTTGTAATCAGGGACATGCTTGCGGTTCAATTCCCGAATTCTCCCGTGTTGAAACTACGGGAGTCAATGGCACTTCCTGATCCCAGATGGGTGCTAGGTAGTCGCGGCGGCTGCGGTCGCTTCCGCCGGCAGGCTGGCCAGCAGCGATTGCAGCGTCATCAGCGTCGAATGATCGGCCACGCCATCGACCCGCCCGGGGCGGAAATGACGCTGGAAGGCGGTGACGACTTCCATGGTCGTGGTGTCGTATTTGCCGGTCACGGGAACGCCGTAGCCGTAGCGGGCGAGCGCCAGTTGCAGGTCGCGAACGGCTTCGCTGATCGCACCGAGCTTGAGCCCTTCGCTGGGCACGATCGGGGCCGGCTGAACCCAGTGGCCGACGCCGGAATTTGCCATCGAATGCCAGGGAAATTTTTCCCCGGGATCCTTTTTCCGTGAGGGCGCCACGTCGGAATGCGCCAGCACCCGGTGCGAAGGCACGTTGCGGCGGAGCATGATGCCGCGGCACAACGCGATCACGGCCGCGATCTGGCGCAGCGGAAATTCCGGATAGCCCCAATCGTGCCCGCGGTTGACGATCTCGACGCCGATCGAGCAGGAGTTGATGTCGTCCTCGCCGGCCCAGGTACCGACACCGGCATGCCAGGCGCGCTTGGATTCCGGCACGCACTGGATAATGCGGCCGTCTTCCAGAACGATGTAATGCGCGGATACGTCGGTGCCCGCGGTGCAGAGCTGGGCGATCGCGCCCTGCACGTCGGGCATTCCCGTGTAGTGCAGGACGATCATATCGGGGATGCGGCCCTTGTTCCGCTCGCCAAAATTCGCCGACGGAATGACGTCGGAGGCGATCGAGGAATCCGGGTTGAAGATCTGCATATTCGCAATGGGCCGAGGCAGCGGGATGGCGCGCCGCTTCGAATCAGTACCGGGAGATGCGAACGAACCGAGCGACATATCAATACTCAAACCGGGCAGCACGACGGCAAATATCTAGAATATATTCCAACACTATTCTCCGACGTGGACCTGTACGCAATCTCGTGGCCGTTCCGTTACCAGCAATTTGGCCATGTGTGTGCGGAACGCATCACTTCGGCGGTCTGACCGGTGGATAACCCGCTTCATGGTCCGGTCCTGACATGCCGGGCGGCGATCGATCCGGCCGTGGCAGCGTCAACGCTTTCTTAACGTTACCTGTCGTTACTAACTGGTGAAGAGCTGGGCCCGGTTTTCGGGCCGGCTGGCGCCGTCCGCTCGAGGTTTTCGCATCGGGGTACGCCTCGCGGTCGGATCCGGCGGAGGGGCTGAAGCATAGGTCTGACGTGCCCGTTCGAATCCCAGCTTCGCAGGTCAGGACGCCGTGCGTTGCGGCGGAGCGGCAACGCTGGGCAGGAATTTGGCCGGGGCGGGCGCCAATTTCGCCGTTTCGGTCGTCAGTATCGGAAGGTCGGGCCAAAAGCCCATTGTCGAGGCGACATGGACTACCGAGCTGCCGAGTTCCCTATTCCGCCGCGGTGTTCGCCGGGAGGGTGGGTATGACAGAGGCGGCCAGCCATCCGCGCCACATTCCCGTGCTCGGTCGCGAGGTGCTTGAATGGCTCGCACCGCGCGAGGGCGGGATTTATGTCGACGCGACCTTCGGTGCCGGCGGCTATAGCCGGGCCATCCTCGAAACCCCGCGAACCCGCGTCATCGGTATCGACCGCGACCGCACCGCGATTGCCGGCGGCTTTGATCTCGTCGACGGTTCGCAGGGCCGCCTCACGCTGGTCGAGGACCGCTTCTCCAATCTCGCGGACGTCTGCGCCGCACAAGGCGCGACCTCGGTCGATGGCGTCGTGATGGATATCGGCGTGTCCTCGATGCAGCTCGATGAGGCCGCGCGGGGCTTTTCGTTCCGTGCGGACGGGCCGCTCGACATGCGGATGGGGCAGGACGGTTTGAGCGCGGCGGAGGTGATCGCCAAAGCCTCCGAGGCCGATCTCGCCAACATCATTTACATTTTCGGCGAAGAACGTCACTCGCGCGCGGTTGCGCGCGCCATCGTCGCCGCTCGCAAAGAAGCGCCGATCACCTCGACGCGCGCGCTCGCCGATCTCGTGGCCAAGGTCGTGCGCGCCAAGCCAGGCGAGATTCATCCGGCGACGCGGACCTTTCAGGGATTGCGGATTTTCGTCAATCAGGAACTGGACGAGTTGCAGTTGGCGCTGTCCGCCACTGAGCGCGTGCTCAAGCCCGGCGGCCGGCTCGTCGTGGTGTCCTTCCATTCACTGGAAGATCGCATCGTCAAGAATTTCATGAGCGACCGCGGCAAAACCACCGGTGGCTCGCGGCATCAGCCGGAGACCGCGAAGACAGCCCCGAGCTTTGCCATTCTCACCAAGCGGCCGGTGACGGCCGGTGACGATGAAGTTGCAGCCAATCCGCGGGCACGTTCCGCCAAGCTGCGTGCCGCCGCGCGCACCGAGGCGCCGGTCCATCCGGTTGGCGAACTGCCGGGATGGCCGACGCTTGACACCGTGATGAGGGGAGGCTGACGCATGCGCTTCATCCACCTGCTCGTGATCGGCGCTCTGGTGTTTGCCGCCGCCTATGTCTACCGGATCAAGATGGAATCGACCGAGCGCACCGAACGGGTGCTGCGGCTGCGCGCGCAAATCCGTGAAGAGCGCGACGCGATTGCGGTGTTGCGCGCGGAATGGGCCAAGCTCGATTCACCGCTTCGGCTGCAAGGGCTGGCCGAGCGTCACCTGCCGCTAAAGCCACTCAACGCCAATCAATACGATTCCCTGAAAAGCCTGCCGGATCGGCCGCCGAGATTCTTCAAGCCGGGCGAGCCCGACCCCATCGGCGCGATGCTCGATACTATCGAGGCAAGCGCCGATGCACCGGCATCGACGGGTTCGATCCCGCCAGGGGAGGGTCAGCGATGACCGATCGCTTGCCTGCCAAACCGCAGCCGCCGGAATCCTGGCAGCAACGGCTGGTCCGCAGCCTGCTTTACGGGCGCAATGTCGATCGGGCAGCCAAGGCGCGCGCGCGCGTCGGCTTCGTGATGCTGGCCTTTGTCGCCGTCTATGCCGTGATCGGCGGCCGCCTCGTGATGTTTGCGACCGGCACCGACAGCCACAGTGCGCGCCGCAGCGGCAGCCAGGATGCGATTGCGACCGCGCGGCCCGATATCGTCGATCGCAACGGCGCGATTCTCGCAACCGACGTCAAGGCGCCAAGTCTGTTCGGCGAGCCGCGCCGTATCATCGACAAGGACGAGGCGATCGAACTCCTGACGGCGACCTTGCCCGATCTCGACACCGGCGAAGTGCGCGAGCGCCTGTCCGGCCGCAAAGGCTTCGTCTGGCTGAAGCGCGAAATTTCTCCGCAGCAGCAGCAGGAAATCCACCGCCTTGGCATTCCCGGCATCGGGTTCCTGCGTGAGAACAAGCGCGTCTATCCGACCGGCAACGAGGTGGCGCACCTGATCGGCCTCGTCAATATCGACAACCAGGGCATCGCCGGGATGGAGAAGTGGCTCGACAACAACGGTCTTGCCGATCTGCATCGCGCCGGCTTTGCCACCGATCGCCTGCAGCGTCCGGTCGAATTGTCGGTCGACTTGCGGGTCGAGCACGCGCTGCGCGACGAATTACTCAAGGCCAAGGAAAAGTTTCACGCCAAGGCCGCGTCAGGCCTCGTCACCAACGTCAGGACCGGCGAGGTGGTCGCGATGGTCTCGGTGCCGGATTTCGATCCCAACAGTCCAAAGGAAGCGCACGATCCCGATCGCATCAATCGCCTGACCACCGGCGTCTATGAAATGGGCTCAACCTTCAAGGCGTTTACGCTGGCGATGGCGCTCGACAGCGGCAAGTACAGTCTCGACTCGCTGTGGGATGCACGTGGGCCGTTGCACTATGGAAAATTCGCGATCCACGACGACGAGCCGAAGGGCCGCTTCCTCAACATGAAGGAGGTTTTCACCTTCTCCTCCAACGTCGGCGCGGCGCGCATCGCGCTCTCGCAGGGCGTGGAGGGGCACAAGGCGTTCCTGCGCAAGATGGGCCAACTCGACCGGCTGCGCACCGAGTTGCCGGAGGGCGCTTCGCCGATCGTGCCGCGCCACTGGGGCGAATTGAATACCATCACCATCGCGTTCGGTCATGGCATGGCGGTGGCGCCGCTGCAGGCCGTGATGGGCGTCAGTGCGCTCGTCAACGGCGGCTATCTCATTCCGCCGACCTTCCTCAAGCGCAGCGAGGAAGAGGCGATGGAAGTCGCCAAGCGCGTGATCAGGCCGGAAACTTCGGAGAAGATGCGGTTCCTGATGCGGCTCAATGCCGAGATCGGCACCGCGCGCAAGGCCGACGTCAAAGGCTACTACATCGGCGGCAAGACCGGCACGGCCGAGAAGGTCGTCAATGGCCGCTATGCCAAGAAGCGCGTGCTGACGGCGTTTACCGCGATCCTGCCGGTCGACAAGCCGCGCTACCAGTTGCTCATCATGCTGGATGAACCGCAGCCGCTAAAGGAAACCTACGGGTTCATAACCTCGGGCTGGAACGCGGTGCCGACCGCCGCCAATGTGATTTCCCGGATCGCGCCGCTGCTCGGCGTCGAGCCGCGCTTCGATCTTCCGCCGTCCGACCGCCTTATTCTTGCGGCATCGAAGACAACCCAGTAAGGCGTAGGTTCGTACCGTCGCATGGATTCGGAGGCGGCCTTTTGGGACGCGGGCCGAATTGGAACGCCATGAAGCTGCAGGACCTTTTCAGCGGGGATGCTCACGTCGCGACGCAAGCGGAAGCGGCGATCGAAGTCACCGGGCTCGCGGTCGACAGCCGCGCCGTGAAGCCGGGCGATCTGTTCTTTGCGCTCGCCGGCGCCAAGACCGACGGCGCGCGCTTCGTCGAGGCGGCGATTGCGGCCGGGGCCGTTGCGATTGCAGGCGACCGTGTACCGAGCGGCGGATGTCGCGTTCCGTTCGTGGCGACGCAAAATCCGCGGCGCGCGCTGGCACTGGCGGCCGCAAGATTTTTTCCGAGCCAACCCGCAACCATCGCGGCCGTCACCGGCACCAGCGGCAAGACATCTGTCGCGGCGTTCACGCGCCAGATCTGGCAGCGTCTTGGATTCGAGGCCGCCAGCATCGGCACCATCGGTCTCGTCTCGCCGAAGCGTACCGTCTATGGCTCGCTCACCACACCGGACCCGATCGCATTGCATCGGCAACTTGACGAGATCGCGCGCGAAGGCGTCACCCATCTGGCGTTCGAGGCGTCATCGCACGGGCTCGATCAATTCAGGCTCGACGGCGTCCGCGTGAATGCCGCGGGCTTCACCAATCTTTCGCGCGATCATATGGATTACCATCCCGACGTCGCGCATTACCTCGCAGCCAAGCTTCGGTTGTTTCGCGATCTCGTGGTGGACGGCGGCGCGGCGGTGATCTCGGCCGATCACGACTGTTCGGACCAGGTGATCGAGGCGGCGCAACAGAGGAAGCTTGTGACGATCACCGTCGGCCATCATGGCGACGGTGCAAGCGAGGGTATCCGCGTCGCGGCCAGTTCGCTCGACGGTTTTGCGCAGCGGCTCGAACTCGAACATCGAGGCCGCCGCTATCAGGTCCATCTGCCGCTGGTCGGCGAATTCCAGATCGAGAACGCGGTGGTTGCCGCGGGGCTCGCGATCGGCACCGGCAGCGCACCGGACGAGGTTTTCGCGGCGCTCGAACATCTTGAAGGCGCCAAGGGACGCCTGGAGCTGGTTGGCGAGTATAACGGCGCGCAGATCTTCATCGATTACGCGCACAAACCGGACGCGCTGACCAAGGCGCTGCAGGCTTTGCGGCCTTACACGCAACGAAAACTCGTGGTCGTGTTCGGCGCGGGTGGTGACCGCGATGCGGGAAAACGCCCCCTGATGGGCGCGATTGCCGCTGACAATGCCGATGAGGTCATCGTCACCGACGACAATCCGCGCAGCGAAAATCCGGCTGCCATTCGCGCGGCGATCACGGCGGCTGCAAAGGGCGCCAAGGAAATCGGCGACCGCACGCAAGCGATCGGCAAAGCGATTTCAAGCCTGGCCAAGGGCGACGTACTTCTGATCGCCGGCAAGGGCCATGAGACCGGACAGATCGTCGGCGATCGTGTGCTGCCGTTCAGCGATCACGAAGCGGTCGCGTCCGCTTTGGCACAGGGGGTAGCATGAACCCGATGCCATTATGGACGTCGGAGGCGATGCGCTCGGCGATGCATGCCGGGATCAACGGCGTGTTGCCGGATGCGATCATGGGGATTTCCATCGACAGCCGCACGCTTCTACCCGGCGAAGCGTATTTCGCGATCAAGGGCGCGTTGCATGACGGACATGATTTTGTCGCCGCTGCGCTGAAAGCCGGCGCCGGGCTTGCGGTCGTGGAAAAAGCGCAAGCTCCCAAGTTTGCTTCGGATGCGCCGCTGCTGATGGTCGATGACGTGCTCGCCGCGCTCGTCGATCTCGGGCGCGTCTCGCGTGCGCGCTTCGACGGCCAGGTGATCGCGGTCACGGGTTCCGTCGGCAAGACCTCGACCAAGGAAGCGCTGTTACACGTGCTCTCGGCGCAAGGGCAGACGCATGCGTCAGCCGCGTCGTTCAACAATCACTGGGGCGTGCCATTGTCGCTGGCGCGCTGCCCGGCGACCGCGCGGTTTGCAGTGTTCGAGATCGGGATGAATCACGCCGGCGAAATCGAGCCGCTGGTCAAAATGGTGCGGCCGCATGTGGCCATCATCACCACCGTCGAGCCGGTGCATCTGGAATTTTTTTCCGGCGTTGAGGCGATCGCCGATGCCAAAGCCGAAATCTTCGAAGGCGTCGAGCCCGGCGGCGCAGTCGTGCTCAACCGCGACAATGCGCAATTCGCCCGGCTTGCCCGCCGCGCCAAGAGCTGCGGCATCTCGCGCATTGTCTCCTTCGGCGAAAACAAAAAGGCCGAAGCCCGCCTGATCGACCTTTCCCTGCACGCGACCTGTTCGGCGGTGCATGCCGATATTCTCGGCCACGAAGTCACCTACAAGCTCGGTATGCCCGGCCGTCACATAGCGATGAATTCGCTTGCGGTCCTCTCGGCCGCTTTATTGGCAGGCGTCGATCTCGCGCTGGCGTCGCTGTCGCTGTCGCAACTCGTTCCGGCGGCCGGTCGCGGTGTCCGGCAAACTCTCGAGGTGCCCGGCGGCGAGGTCACCCTGATCGACGAGTCCTACAACGCCAACCCGGCATCGATGGCGGCAGCGATCGGCGTTCTTGGCCGGGCAAAGGTCGGCCCGCGAGGGCGGCGGATCGCGATATTGGGAGATATGCTCGAATTGGGTCCGGCCGGAGCGGAACTGCATGCCGGCCTGAATGACGCCATCAAGGCCGATCATATCGATCTGGTGTTTTGTTGTGGCCCATTGATGCGTAATCTCTGGGACAGTCTTTCCACCGGCAAGCGGGGCGGCTATGCCGATAGCGCGGCGAATCTCGAACCCCAGGTTCTGGCCGCTCTTCGGGGCGGCGACGCCATCATGGTCAAGGGCTCCAACGGCTCGAAGATGAAAACCATTGTCAATGCGCTCGAAAAGCGCTTTCCCGGCAGGACCGCGCTCGACGAAGCCGCGGGATAGGCGTGTCAGAAGATGTTTTATTGGCTGATCGAACTCTCCAACACGGTTCCGGCGCTCGCCTTTCTGCACAGCCTTCTGAACGTGTTTCGCTACATCACGTTCCGCACCGGCGGCGCGATGGTGACTGGCGCTCTGTTTGTCTTTCTGTTCGGACCCTGGATCATCGACCATTTGCGTCTGCGCCAGGGCAAGGGTCAGCCGATCCGCACCGACGGTCCGCAGTCGCATCTCGTCAAGAAAGGCACGCCGACCATGGGCGGCCTGATGATCCTCTCAGGGCTCGTGGTCTCGACGGTGCTGTGGGCCAACCCGGTCAACCCCTATGTCTGGATCGTGCTGGCGGTGACGCTGGGCTTTGGCTTCATCGGCTTTTACGACGACTACCTGAAGGTCACCAAGCAGAGTCATAGCGGTTTTGCGGGCCGTATCCGCCTGCTGCTCGAGGCGATCGTCGCGCTTGCCGCGTGTTACGCGCTGGTGCGGCTCGGACGTGAGCCATTCTCGACGTCGCTGGTGATTCCCTTCTTCAAGGACGTGGCGCTGAATCTCGGATGGTTCTTCGCGGTGTTCGGCGCGTTCATCATCGTCGGCGCCGGCAATGCGGTGAATCTGACCGACGGTCTCGACGGACTGGCCATCGTGCCGGTCATGATCGCCGCCGCGAGCTTTGGCATGATCTCCTACCTCACCGGCAACGCGGTATTTTCCGACTACCTTCAGATCAACTACGTCGCCGGCACCGGCGAACTCGCCGTCCTCTGCGGCGCGGTGCTGGGCGCCGGTCTCGGCTTCCTCTGGTTCAATGCCCCGCCGGCTTCAATCTTCATGGGCGATACCGGTTCGCTCGCGCTTGGCGGCATGCTCGGCTCGATTGCGGTTGCGGTGAAACACGAGATCGTGCTCGCGGTGATCGGCGGCCTGTTCGTGCTGGAGGCGGTCTCCGTGATCGTGCAGGTCGCGTCGTTCAAGCTGACCGGAAAGCGCATCTTCAAGATGGCGCCGATCCACCACCATTTCGAACAACTGGGCTGGACCGAGCCGCAGATCGTGATCCGCTTCTGGATCATTTCGGTGATGCTGGCGCTCGCAGGCCTCTCGACGCTGAAGCTGCGGTGAAACCTTGACCCCCGTCACCTCCTTTGCGGGCAAGACGGTCGCGGTGTTCGGCCTCGGCGGCTCCGGCCTGGCGAGCTGTCACGCGCTGAGAGCGGGCGGCGCTGAAGTGGTCGCCGGCGACGACGGCGCCGAGCGTTTGGCCGAGGCCGCAAAGGCCGGTTTCATCACCGCGGACTTGCGAACGGTGGACTGGTCGCGCTTTGCCGCGTTGATCCTGACGCCCGGCGCGCCGCTTACTCATCCCGCACCGCATTGGAGCGTCGTGATGGCGCGCCAGGCCGGCGTCGAGGTGATCGGCGACATCGAGCTGTTCTGCCGCGAACGTCAGCGCCACGCGCCGGATGCGCCGTTTGTAGCGATCACCGGCACCAACGGCAAATCGACCACCACCGCATTGACCGCGCATCTGATGCAGGTTGCGGGCTACGATACCCAGATGGGCGGCAATATCGGCACCGCGATCCTGTCGCTGGAGCCGCCGCGCAAGGGCCGCGTGCATGTGATCGAGATGTCGTCGTATCAGATCGACCTCACGCCTTCGCTCGATCCCTCTGTCGGCATCCTCATCAACATCAGCGAAGATCATATCGATCGTCACGGCACGCTCGAACATTATGCAGGGGTGAAAGAGCGTCTTGTCGCCAGCGTTCAAGACGAAGGCACGGCGATCATAGGCGTCGATGACATCTGGTGCCGCGCCGCGGCCGACCGGATCGAGCAGGCCGGAAAACACGTGGTGCGTATCTCCGTGAAGAATCCCGTACCCAACGGCATCTATGTCGATCGCGAGACGATCTGGCGCGCGTCGGGCGCTGCGCGTAGCGAGGTTGCCAAGATCGGCGGCATTGGTTCGCTGCGCGGCTTGCACAATGCGCAGAACGCGGCTTGTGCCTCGGCCGCGGCGCTGGCGCTCGGCGTTGCCGGCGATATCCTGCAGAAGGGCTTGCGAAGTTTTCCGGGCCTCGCGCACCGGATGGAACAGGTCGGCCGCCGCGATCATGTGCTGTTCGTCAACGACTCCAAGGGCACCAACGCGGATGCGGCCGCGCATGCGCTGTCGTCCTTTACCGATATTTTCTGGATTGCGGGCGGCAAGCCGAAGGCCGGCGGCATTACCGGCCTCACCGAATATTTCCCGCGCATTCGAAAAGCCTATCTGATCGGCGAGGCCGCGCCGGAATTTGCCGGTACGCTCGGCCCAGGCGTGCCGCACGAAATTTCGCAGACGCTCGAGGTTGCGGTCGCCAATGCGGCGCGCGATGCGACGGCGTCCGGCTTGAAGGAAGCAGTGGTGCTGCTGTCGCCGGCCTGCGCCTCGTTCGACCAGTACCGCAATTTCGAAATCCGCGGCGCCAAATTCCGCGATTTGGTGCAGGCGCTGCCGGGCGTGAAGCCGGTGGGGTGAGCCGCTTTATCCCTCCCCCTTTGGGGAGGGATAAGAAAGAACCCATTCCATTAACCCCTTGGAAACCATCCTGCGCGACCAATGGGCGATCTCTTACCCCCGAGAACGCCCATGCTCTCCCGCGAACAGCGAAATCCCCTCAGCGACTGGTGGTGGACGGTCGACCGCCTGCAACTGGCGGCGATCATTGCGCTGATTTTGGCGGGCGTCATCCTGTCGCTGGCGGCAAGCCCGCAGGTCGCAACCCGGATCGGGCTCGATCCCTTTCACTTCTTCAATCATCACGTGGTTTTTCTGCTGCCGTCAATGTTCGTGCTGCTCGGCGTTTCGTTCCTGTCACCGCGGCAGATCCGCCGCACCGCGCTGATCGTTTTCGCGGTCAGCATTGCCTTGATCGTGATCACGCTTTTGATCGGGCCGGAAGTCAAGGGTTCGCGGCGCTGGATCACCTTGATCGGCGTCAACATCCAGGCTTCTGAATCTGCCAAGCCAGCTTTCGTAGTGCTCGCCGCGTGGCTGTTTGCGGAATCGACGAAACGGCCGGAAATGCCGGCAACTTCGATGGCGCTCACGCTGCTGCTGACACTCGTCTCGCTGTTGGTGATGGAGCCCGACTTCGGTCAGACCATGCTGATCCTGATGGTGTGGGGCTCGCTGTTCTTCATCGCGGGCATGCGCATGATCTGGGTGATGGGGCTCGCGGGCGCCGCGGGCACCGGGCTGTTCGCCGCCTATCTGTTCGTGCCGCACGTGGCGGGCCGCATCAAGCGCTTCATGAATCCGGCCTCCGGCGACACCTTCCAGGTCGATACGGCGATGGAAGCCTTTGGCAATGGCGGCTGGTTCGGGCTGGGGCCGGGCGAGGGCATCGCCAAACGCAGCCTGCCGGACAGCCATACCGACTTCGTGTTTGCGGTGGCCGCCGAGGAATTTGGAATTATTCTCTGCCTGGTGCTGCTCGCGCTGTTCGCTTTCGTCGTGATCCGCGCGCTGTCGCGGGCCTATGCCAGCGAGGACATGTTCGCACGCTTTGCCGCGTCCGGACTTGCCATCCTTTTCGGCGTGCAAGCCGCGATCAATATGTCGGTTAACCTGCAATTGATTCCGGCCAAAGGCATGACGCTACCGTTCATCTCCTATGGCGGTTCCTCGATGGTGTCGTTGGCCTACGGCGTTGGCATGATGCTGGCGCTGACGCGGCAGCGGCCGCGCACGGAACTGGAATCGATGAATGCGGGCGCGGCGCAGGGTTACGCGTAATAGAGATCACCGGGACATAGGCGAGCAGAAGCGACGCCGTTCTTCGAACGGCCGTGCCCGGTGATGACAGCATTCGTAACTGGATTGCTTGGTCGCTGACTCCTCGCAATGACGGCGTTTTGCGTATATGGAGTGGGCGTCATGACCACTGCCCCCCTGATCCTGCTTGCCGCCGGAGGAACCGGCGGACATCTGTTTCCGGCCGAAGCGCTCGGCGTGGAATTGATGAAGCGCGGCTTGCGCGTTCGCCTCGCGACCGATGCGCGCGCGCTGCGTTATTCGGGCCTGTTCTCGCGCGACACTATCGACGTGGTACCGAGCGAAACCTTGCGCAGCCGCAATCCGCTGTCGCTGGCGCGCACGGGCTTTACGCTCGCTGCCGGCATGGTCGTTGCGATCCGGCTGTTGCGCAGGCTCAAGCCGGCCGCGGTTGTCGGCTTCGGCGGCTATCCGACCTTGCCGCCGCTTCTTGCCGCAAGATTGCTCGGCATTCCCTCCGTCATTCACGACGCCAATGCGGTGCTCGGCCGCGCCAACCGTTTTCTGTCGAGCCGCGTCAACGCGATCGCGACGTCGCTGCCCGGCGTGCTCGACCGCGATCCGGAACTTGCTCCGAAAACCACTGTGGTCGGCATGCCGATGCGCCCCGCAATCGTCGCCGCGGCCGCCGTGAAATATGCGACACCCGAGGCGGGCGGGCCGCTGCGCCTGTTGGTCACCGGCGGCAGCCAGGGCGCGCGCGTGATGGCCGATGTCGTGCCGCCCGCGATCGAGAAGCTCGATCCGTCATTGTGGAGCCGGCTGCTCGTGACCCAGCAGGTGCGGGAAGAGGACATGGCGCGGGTGCGCTCGGTCTATGACCAACTCAAGGTCAATGCCGAGCTCGCGCCGTTCTTCACTGATTTGCCGGCGCGGCTCGCGGCCAACCACCTCGTGATTTCGCGATCCGGTGCGGGCACCGTGTCCGAGCTCGCCGCGATTGGCCGTCCTTCCATCCTGGTGCCGCTGCCGGGCGCGATCGACCAGGACCAGTTCGCCAATGCGGGTGTGTTGTCGGAAGCCGGGGGCGCGTTGCGGATTGTGCAAAGCGAATTCACGCCCGAGCGGCTGGCATCTGAAATCTCTGACCTCGCCGCCGACCCGGCTAAACTCGCCGATATGGCCAAAGCCGCCGGGAATGCCGGCAGGCTCGATGCCGCCGAACGGCTCGCCGATCTGGTGGTGAAAGTCGCCGGGATTTAGGCGAAATTGCCTCTTGTCATGCTCCGCGAAAGCGGGGCATCCAGTAATGACTGACGGTTGATTTGACCCACGGCAGCGCGGCGTACTGGATCGCCCGCTTCCACGGGCGATGACATCCGTGAAGTTTGATGACGTCGGGGAATTTTCATGAGATTGCCGCGCGAAATCGGACCCATCCACTTCGTTGGGATCGGCGGTATCGGAATGAGCGGCATCGCCGAGGTGCTGTGCAATCTCGGTTACACCGTGCAGGGCTCGGACGCTTCCGAAGGCGCCAATGTCGTTCGTCTGCGCGAAAAGGGCATTACGGTCTCGGTCGGCCACAAGGCGGAGAATGTCGACGGCGCCGATGTCGTCGTGGTTTCGACCGCGATCAAGCGCGACAATCCCGAATTGATGGCGGCGCGCGCGCAACGTATTCCGGTGGTGCGCCGCGCCGAAATGCTCGCCGAACTGATGCGGCTGAAAAGCTGCGTGGCGATCGCCGGCACCCATGGCAAGACCACGACGACGACGATGGTCGCCACGCTGCTCGATGCCGGCGGCATCGATCCCACCGTGATCAATGGCGGCATCATCAACGCCTACGGCTCGAACGCGCGTCTCGGTGCCGGCGACTGGATGGTGGTGGAGGCCGACGAGAGCGACGGAACCTTCCTGAAACTTCCCGCAGACGTCGTGATCGTCACCAATATCGATCCCGAGCATCTCGATCACTTCAAGACCTTCGAGGCGATCCAGGACGCGTTCCGCGACTTCGTCGAGAACGTGCCGTTCTACGGCTTTGCGGTGATGTGCATCGATCATCCGGTGGTGCAGACGCTGGTCGGCAAGATCGAGGATCGCCGCATCATCACCTATGGCGAAAACCCGCAGGCCGATGCGCGGCTTGTCGATCTCACGCCAATGGGCGGCGGCTCGGCGTTCAAGGTCGTGATCCGCGACCGCAAGGGTGACGCCGCGCACGCGATCGCCGACATCACGCTGCCGATGCCCGGACGGCACAATGCGTTGAACGCCACGGCGGCGATCGCGGTCGCGCATGCGCTCGGTCTTTCCGACGATGCGATCCGCAAAGCCCTCGCGGGCTTCGGCGGCGTCAAGCGGCGCTTCACCAAGACCGGTGAGTGGAACGGCGTTACGGTGATCGACGATTACGGCCATCACCCGGTCGAGATTGCCGCCGTGCTCCGTGCGGCGCGCGAATCCACGAATGGCAAGGTGATTGCCGTGGTGCAGCCGCATCGCTTCACCCGCCTGCAATCGCTGTTCGAGGAGTTCTGCACCTGCTTCAACGATGCCGATGCCGTGATCGTGGCGGAAGTCTATCCGGCGGGCGAGACGCCGATCGAAGGCATCGACCGCGATCATTTCGTACTGGGCTTGCGCGCCCACGGCCATCGCGAGGTGATCCCATTGCCGAATTCGAGTGAGCTCGCCGGCATCGTCAAGGGGCTCGCCGGGAGCGGCGATCTGGTCGTCTGTCTCGGCGCGGGCAGCATCACGCAATGGGCCTACGCGCTGCCCGGTGAGTTGAAAGCGCAGGGGTAAGCGTGGCCTTCCCCGACC
This sequence comes from uncultured Alphaproteobacteria bacterium, assembly GCA_963824305.1. Lineage (GTDB taxonomy): Bacteria > Pseudomonadota > Alphaproteobacteria > Rhizobiales > Xanthobacteraceae > Bradyrhizobium. Next base: position 1,464,522 of record CAWGOW010000004.1, on the reverse strand, counting down.
TCACGCCTGACCTGAAAGCGGCGATGCCGGATCTGCGCGGGCGGCTGACGGCGAACCAGCAGCTCTCGGAATTGACCTGGTTTCGTGTAGGCGGTCCGGCGCAAATTCTGTTCACGCCGTCAGATGAAGACGATCTCGCGTACTTCCTCGCGCACCTTCCCACGGAACTGCCGGTCGTCGTTGTCGGCGTCGGCTCCAACCTGATCGTTCGCGACGGAGGCTTGCCGGGCGTGGTGATCCGCCTTAGCCCTCGCGGCTTCGGGGAGATGAGCGCGGAAAGTGCGGTCGTCACCGTGGGCGCAGCCGCGCTCGACAAGCGCGTGGCGGAGACTGCGGCGGCCGCAGGTCTCGCCGGGCTTGAATTTTTCTTTGGCATTCCCGGCACCGTCGGCGGCGCCTTGCGCATGAACGCCGGCGCCAACGGCGCGGAGACCAAGGATGTGCTGATCGAAGCGTCGGGCGTCGGTCGTGACGGCCAAAAGCACGCCTTCAGCAATGCGGAAATGAAATTCGTCTACCGCAATTCCGGCGTCGATCCTTCCATCATTTTCACCTCGGCCCGGTTTCAGGGAAAACCGGCTTCTGCAGAGGCGATCCGCGCACGCATGAACGAAGTGCAGGCTCATCGCGAGGCCGCGCAGCCGATCCGCGAAAAGACCGGCGGCTCGACCTTCAAGAATCCGCCCGGCAACAGCGCCTGGAAGCTGATCGATGCCGCCGGTTGTCGTGGTTTGCGCGTCGGCGGCGCCCAGGTATCGGAGATGCACTGCAACTTCCTGATCAACACGGGCGATGCGACCGCCGGCGATATCGAAACTTTGGGCGAAACGGTTCGCACGCGGGTGAAGGAAAATTCCGGAATCGAGTTACACTGGGAAATCAAGCGGATCGGGGTTTCCGTTTGAGTGCTATTTCGCGTTAACGGGCGGCCACCGGGCCAACGGAATCAAACGATGCGGATCACCATTCTTTTCGGCGGCACGAACAAGGAGCGGCTGGTGTCGGTGGCGTCAGCGCAGGCGCTGCATGCAACGCTGCCCGACGCCGATCTGTGGTTCTGGGATGCCGATGACAGCATGCACGAAGCGACGAGCAAGGCGTTGCTTGCGCACGCACGTCCATTCGAGGATCCATTCAAGGCGGACGGCAAACGTGTCGGCAGTTCGATCGAGCAGGCGATCGACCAGGCCAAGGCCGACGATCGGCTGCTGGTGCTGGCGCTCCATGGCGGCCGCGCCGAGAACGGTGAATTGCAGGCGATGTGCGAGATGCGCGGCATTGCCTTTACCGGTTCGGGTTCGGCCTCGTCCAATCTCGCGTTCGACAAGGTTGCGGCCAAGCGTTTTGCTGAAATCGCTGGCGTTCACTCGCCGGATGGCATTGCCCTTTCCGATATCGAGGCGGCCTTTGCCGAACATGGCAGACTGATCGCAAAACCTGCACGCGATGGTTCAAGTTACGGGCTGATCTTCGTCAATTCCAAGCAGGATATCGTTGCGGTTCGCAACGCCGCCAAGTCAGAGGAATATGTCATCGAACGCTTCATCGCCGGCACGGAAGCGACCTGCGGCGTGCTGGAGCAGGCGGATGGTTCGGTGATTGCGCTGCCGCCGATCGAGATCATTCCGGCCGCGGGCGGGGAGGGTTTCGACTACCGGGCGAAATATCTCGCCAGCGCCACGCAAGAGATCTGCCCCGGCCGATTTGCGCCGGAGGTCAGCGCGAAAATCATGGACATGGCGCTGCGGGCTCACCTGGCTCTGTCATGCACGGGTTACTCGCGCACCGACTTCATCGTCTCGGACAAGGGGCCGGTCTACCTCGAAACCAATACCCTGCCAGGACTGACCAAGGCCTCGCTCTATCCGAAGGCCTTGAAGGCGCAAGGGATCGAGTTCGTCGATTTCCTGAAGGGCCAGATCGCGATCGCCGAGCGCCGCGCCCGCGGTTAATCCAGCCTGTGACCGGGGAACCGGCTCATGCGTTACCGAAATCCTAACGTTACTTACCAAAGCCTTATCAAAACACGCCAAATCGATCCGTGGGCTGACCAAATTTACCTTTTGTTTACCAGGAAGTCCGAAGGTTAACGCCGGCGGCGCATAGGCGCTTGGCCGCCGGGGCGTGGGCTGTTCGCAAACAGCGCGCGTAGGGACGGTGACCTTGTCTTGGGGGACGGGGTTCAACGCTTCACACCCGGTATGGCCGAGCCGTCAGATGCGCTCGCTCCGCAGTCTTTGCGGACACAACGGTTGACGAGCTCGAGTAATGGATGGTGGAGGACGTCTCGCCCGGTCACAGCGATCGCCGAGGCAACAGACCGATCTGATGGACGCCCTCGTTGGCGTAGCCGCCGCCTTGCGCGCGCGGCTTCCATTCGTCTCGTCTCCCGCCAAAGCGCGCCGTCGCAACGGCCAGCCGTCAAGCCTGATCGCGTTTATGGAACGTCGCCTGCCGCGCCGCACCGGCCTTGCCGCAACGCTGCTCTTGCTGACGGCGAGCGCAGGTCTCGGCGTCGTCAAGGGCGGCCATCTCGAACAATTCATCGCGACCTTGAGCGAGGCGCGCAACTCGATCGCCAATTCGGCCGGGTTTCGCATCACATCCGTTGCCATCAACGGGCGCAAGCAATTGACACAGGATGAAATACTCGCGATCGGCGGCGTCAACGGCCATTCTTCGCTCCTGTTCCTCAATGCTTCGTCGGTGCGCGAGAAGCTGAAAGCCGATCCCTGGATCAGCGAAGCCACCGTGCTGAAACTTTATCCCGGGCAATTGCGGATCGACATCGTCGAACGGGCGCCGTTCGCGCTTTGGCAGCGCAGCGGCCAGATGTCGGTGATTTCGGAAGATGGCGCGGTGCTCGATCGCTACGTCTCGCCGCGTTTCCTCAAATTGCCGCTGGTGGTTGGCAAGGGCGCCGATACCCGCGCGAAAGACTTCCTGGCGCTGCTTGCCCGTTATCCGCAGATCAACGGCGCGACCAAGGCCGCCATATTGATTGGCGAACGCCGCTGGAACCTGCGCCTCAATGACGGTCTCGACATTCGCTTGCCGGAAACCGACGTCGGCAATGCGCTTCTCGTCCTGAGCAATCTCGACAAGGACGAGCACCTGTTCGCCAAGGATATCGTCGCAATCGACATGCGGCTGCCGGACCGGCTCGTGGTGCAGATGTCCGACGATGCGGCCAAGGCGCGAGAAGAAGCGCTCAAGAAGAAAGACCCGAAGAAGAAGGTCGGCGACGCATGACCGGCTTCGATCGCAAACAGGCGCCGAAGACGCGTCAGATGCCGCAGAATCGCACCGCTCTGGTGGCTTCGCTCGACATCGGCACCAGCAAGGTCGCTTGCCTGATCGCGCGACTGAGGCCAAGCGCGCCGAACGAAGCATTGCGCGGCCGTACCCATGCGGCCGAACTGATCGGCTATAGCCAGATCCGCTCGCAGGGGGTCAAGGCCGGCGCGGTGGTCGATCTTGCCGAATGCGAGCAGGCAGTCCGCCAGGCGGTCTCGCTGGCCGAGGACATGGCCAAGGTTCGTGTCGAATTGGTTTTGCTGTCGGTGTCGGCCGGCCGCTTGCAGGCCCAGCTCATCGAGGCGGCAGCCGATATCAAGGGCGGCGCAGTGACGTCGGCCGATATCGCGCGCGTCACCTCTGCCGGCATGCATCACGCGACCGGCGAAGGCCGCACCGTGCTGCACGCTCTACCGACCGGTTATTCCATCGACGGCGTCAAGGGCGTTCGCGACCCCAAGGGCATGATGGCCCGGCAGTTCGGCGTCGACATGAACGTCGTCACCTCGGATACGACGGTCGTCAAGAATCTGATGCTGGTGGTCGAGCGCTGCCATCTCAACGTCGAGGCGATGGCGGCAAGCCCCTATGTGGCGGGCCTGGCGATTCTGACCGACGACGAGGCCGATCTTGGCGCCGCGGTGGTCGAAATGGGGGCGGGGACCACCACGATTGCGACTTATTCCGGGGGGCGGCTCGTTCACACCTCCGGATTTGCGCTGGGTGGCCACCACATCACCATGGATCTTGCGCGGGGGGTCTCGGCATGCATTGCGGATGCCGAGCGAATCAAGACGTTATATGGCACTGTGCTGACCGGCGGGTCTGACGCACACGAGTTGATGTCCGTGCCGTCTACCGGCGACGACGAGCTGGATGTTCCGCAGGTCGTGTCACGCGCTACGATCGCGAACATTGTCCGGCACCGTGCCGAGGAGATATTTGAGATGGTGAGGGACCGGCTTGCGGATTCTCCCTTTGCGGCGGAGCCGAAAGCCCGTGTCGTCCTCTCTGGCGGCGCCTGCCAGCTCACGGGAACGCTGGAACTTGCCACGCGAGTCCTCAACCGGCCGGTGCGAATTGGCCGCCCGCTCGGTTTCAGCCGCCTTCCCAACGAGGCCAAGAGCGCATCCTTTGCGGTGCCTGCCGGCCTTCTGGTCTATCCGCAATACGCTCATCTCGAACACGTCGAACCGCGGTACACGCGGCAACTCAGGACAGGGACCGACGGCTATTTTGGAAAAGTCGGACGATGGCTTCGCGAGGGCTTCTGATGAATCTTTTCCGCAAAACCAAATTTTCACCAACACCCGCGGCGCAATGCCCGGGCGAACCCACCCGCGCGTGACCGAGAGGCAACCATGGCACTCAATCTTACTCCTCCTGACATTCATGAGCTGAAGCCGCGGATCACCGTTTTCGGGGTGGGCGGCGCCGGCGGCAACGCCGTCAACAACATGATCACGGCGGGCTTGCAGGGGGTCGACTTCGTCGTCGCCAACACCGACGCGCAGGCGCTGACGATGTCGAAGGCGCAGCGCATCATCCAGATGGGCACGCAGGTCACGCAAGGCCTCGGCGCCGGCTCGCAGCCCGATGTCGGCGCGGCCGCGGCCCAGGAAGTGATCGATGAGATCCGCGATCATATCTCCGGCGTCAACATGGTGTTCGTCACCGCCGGCATGGGCGGCGGCACCGGCACCGGTGCTGCCCCCGTCATCGCCAAGATTGCGCGTGACCTCGGCATCCTCACCGTCGGCGTGGTGACGAAGCCCTTCCACTTCGAAGGCCAGCGCCGGATGCGCACTGCTGAATCCGGCATTACCGAACTGCACAAAGTCGTCGACACGCTTCTGATCATTCCGAACCAGAACCTGTTCCGGGTCGCCAACGAAAAGACCACCTTCGCCGATGCGTTTGCGATGGCCGATCAGGTGCTCTATTCGGGCGTCGCCTGCATCACCGATCTGATGGTCAAGGAAGGCCTCATCAATCTCGACTTCGCCGACGTGCGAGCGGTCATGAGGGAGATGGGCAAGGCGATGATGGGAACGGGCGAGGCTTCCGGCGACAAGCGCGCGCTGACCGCCGCCGAAGCCGCCATCGCCAACCCCCTGATCGACGATTCCTCGATGAAGGGCGCGCGCGGCCTGCTGATCTCGATCACCGGCGGCAAGGACCTGACGCTGTTCGAAGTCGATGAAGCCGCAACGCGGATTCGCGAAGAGGTCGATCAGGACGCCAACATCATCGTCGGTGCCACGTTTGACGAAAACCTCGACGGCGTCATTCGCGTGTCGGTGGTTGCCACCGGCATCGAACAGGCGCAGATCTCCCGCACCACCGGCGCCGCGCCGGCGTCAGTGGCAACGCCCGTCGCTTCTGCAACTCCAGCGGGGCCGGATTCGCGACTGGCCGAACTGACGGCGCGGCTCCGCGCCGACAATGCGCGGCTGGCCGAACGCGCCCAGAAGTTCGAAAGCTCGAACACGACGCATGCCGCAGCGCTGCCGCGTCCCACCGTCGAGCGCGCCGCGCTCGCGGCGATCGCGGCCGCTGTTTCGACCGAAACGTCTCATGCCCAGCCCGCGCCGCTGCAGCCAGCGGCGTATGGCGATGTCATGGTGCGCCCGATCGCGCAGAAGCCGACGCTTTTCCCCGATCCGGAAGTAGCAAGCCCGCCGGCGGCCGAACCGGCCCCGCCGGAAACCTTCATTCCGCAGGCGGCCGAACGTGCGCCGTCGCGTGCGCCGCGGATGCCGAAGTTCGAGGACCTGCCGATGCCGGCCCAGAACGAAATCCGGCAGGCCCGCGGGGAAATCGAGGAAGAGCATCCGCAGAGGGCCAAAATGTCGCTATTGCAGCGTCTGGCCAATGTCGGGCTCGGTCGCCGCGACGAAGAAAGCGAGCCGCCGATCGCCGCGCGGGCTTCGCGACCGGCGATGCCGACCATGCCGGCGCTGCCGGAGCGCAAGCCCCAGCGCACGGTCGCCCAGCAAATCGCGACTCACGGGCCGGTGTCTGAATATGCTCCGCGGCAGGCGCCGCAGGGATTGGACGTCCATGGCCGCCCGGCGCCTGTTGCATCGACGCCACAGGGCGACGACCATCTGGATATCCCGGCCTTCCTGCGCCGGCAGGTGAACTGAAGTTTGTTACAAACTTGGCGACGCCAAGCGGGCCCCGGTCTAACCGCCGGGGCCCTTTTCGTTGTGGCCTCGTCCGAGCTCGGACGCAGACCAAGCTATTGAAACCAAAATGTTATATTTGGTTGCTAGGATTTGGATCACAGCCGTCTGACGGCTGTTTTCGGTGCCGGATTTGGGTCAGGCCTTGGCGCGAATGCGGCAGAGATAGGGTAACAATCGGTAAAAAAGCGTGAGTTGGCGCGCAATAAGGCGGCGACTATTGTCGAACGTGACTTGGGGAACCACTGAGTCGGATTGGCGACAAACGGGGTAGCCGATCTGGTCTCACGGTAAGTCGGTGTGGGCAATTCTGTATGAAATTGGGTCGGCAGACAACGCTGCGTTCGCAAGCTACCGTGACAGGTGTCGGCGTCCATTCCGGACTACCGGTCAACCTCACGATCGGCCCGGCATCTGTGGACGCGGGTTTTGTTTTTGTCCGCACCGGCCTCGACGGTAGCGACCGTGAGGTTCGTGCCATCGCCGAATCCGTGATCGCCACCGAATTTGCCACCGTTCTCGGCGACCGCGAGGGGCCCTTGGTCTCCACCGCCGAGCATGTGCTTGCTGCGTTGCGCGGCATGGGCGTGGATAACGCCACCATCGAAGTCGACGGCCCTGAAGTTCCGATCATGGACGGCAGCTCGGCTGCTTTCGTCGCCGCGATCGAACAGGCCGGCATCGTCTCGCAGTCGGCGGCGCGCCGTTTCATTCAGGTCACGAAGCCGGTACAGGTCACGATCGGCGATTCCTTTGGCGAATTGCGGCCGAATGCGTCGGGTTTCCGCGCCGAGGTCGAGATCGATTTCGCCAATCCCGTGATCGGCCGGCAAAGCTACGTCCTCGATCTCAGCGCCGAACGCTTCCGCCGCGACATTTCCCGCGCCCGCACCTTCGGCTGCGTCAACGACGTCGCCCGTCTCTGGAGCGCCGGTTTTGCGCTTGGCGCTTCCTTTGAGAATTCGGTTGTTTTCGACGAAACCCGCCTGCTCAACAGCGAAGGCCTGCGCTACGGCGACGAATGCGTCCGTCACAAGGTGCTCGATGTGATCGGCGATCTAGCACTTGCCGGTCTGCCGCTGCTCGGCACCTTCCGCTCGGTGCGCGGCGGCCACAAGCTCAACCACGCGGTGCTGACCGCGCTCCTGGCCGATCGCTCCGCCTGGCGGGTGATCGAGGCCGAGACCGGCCGTCGCAGCACCCGCTCGCACGCCGAGGTCGGCAGCGGGATGGTTGGCGGTCTGGTGGCTCCCGCCTACGGTCCCGACGTTTCCTGAAACGTCGCTTTGCCCCGCGATGTCGTTTTTGGCGCTGATCAGGCGTCGAATGGCCGGGGTTTCCCCGATAACCATTTGCCTTAATCCGGGCGGAATGCCTGCGTATCCGGTTGGTTTCCGGACTTGTTTTGGATAAACAGGTGCGGACGACGCCGTGTTGCGCCGTGGCGCATGAAAGGCCTCAGAGCTGAACTCAATGTCGGCAAACCGTATGGCGCTCAGTCAGCGACTGCACAGTCAGCTGATCCTGGACCGTTGCAGCCTTAAGGGCTTGGCGCGGCTATTGCGCGTGGCTGCTGGCCTTGCCGTGGCCGGCACCGTGCTGGGCGCGTGCAGCGCGGGGAGCGAGTTGTGGGACAAGGTCACCCAGAAGGACGACACCTTCGTCGAGGAGCCCGCGGAAAAGCTCTACAACGAAGGTCTGTTCCTGACGAACGAGAAGCGCGACGCGAAGGGCGGCGCGAAGAAGTTCGAGGAAGTGGATCGCCAACATCCCTATTCGGACCTGGCGCGCAAGTCGCTGCTGATGTCGGCCTATGCTTATTATCAGGCCAACGATTATGACAGCTGCATTGGCGCCGCGACCCGTTACGTCACGATGCATCCGGGAAGTTCGGATGCGGCGTACGCGCAATACCTGATTGCCGCGTCGCATTACGACCAGATCACCGACGTCACCCGCGACCAGACCCGGACCGAAAAGGCAATCGCCGCGCTGGAAGAGGTCGTGCGCAAGTATCCGACGTCGGAATATGCCGTCAGCGCCAAGGCCAAGCTCGAGGCCGCGCGCGACCAGCTCGCGGGCCGCGAAATGAATGTCGGCCGCTATTACATGCAGAAGCGCAACTACACGGCGGCCATCAACCGCTTCAAGACCGTGGTGACCCAGTACCAGACCACGCGCCACGTCGAGGAAGCGCTGGCGCGGCTGACCGAGGCCTATATGGCGATCGGTATCGTTCAGGAGGCGCAGACCGCCGCCGCCGTGCTCGGGCACAATTTTCCCGACAGCCCCTGGTACAAGGACGCCTATAATCTAGTAAAGTCCGGCGGCTTTGAGCCTTCCGAGAACTCGGGCTCCTATATCTCCAAGGCCTTCAAGAAGTTCGGTCTCGGCTAAGGTCTGATTCCAATAAGATGGGGAATCAAAATCTGATTCCATCCTGATCCAGGAATGCCCTTCTCATGCTGGCGCGTCTGTCGATCCGTGACATCGTCCTGATCGAGCGGCTCGATATCGAATTTGCCCGTGGGCTTGCGGTTCTGACCGGCGAGACCGGCGCGGGCAAATCGATCCTGCTCGATGCCTTCGCGCTTGCGCTGGGCGGCCGGGGCGATGCCGGCTTGGTGCGCCATGGCGCCGAGCAGGGCCAGGTCACGGCGGTGTTCGATGTGCCGAAGGGCCATCCGGCGGCGGCCATTCTGGCCGACAACGGCCTGGAGGACACCGGCGAAATGATCCTGCGCCGCGTGCAACTGGCCGATGGCCGCACTCGCGCTTTCATCAACGATCAGGCCATCAGCGTCCAGACCCTGAAAGCGCTCGGTTCTGCGCTGGTCGAGATTCACGGTCAACATGACGAGCGTGCGCTGGTCGATGCCTCGACCCACCGTCGCCTGCTCGATGCGTTTTCCGGCCTCGAGAAAGACGTCGCCGCGCTGGAGAAGCTCTGGGAGACGCGACGCGAAGCAACCAAAGCGCTCGACGAACATCGCGCCGGCATGGAGCGCGCCGCGCGCGAGGCGGATTATTTGCGCCACGCCTCCGACGAATTGAAGCAGCTGGCGCCAAAGGACGGCGAGGAAACGGCCTTGGCCACCCGCCGCACCACCATGATGCAGGGCGAAAAGATCGCAGACGACTTGCGCGAGGCGCAGGAAGCCGTATCCGGCAATCATTCACCGGTCGCGGCGCTGTCGGCGGCCGTACGGCGGCTCGAACGCCGCGCGACGAATTCGCCAGCGCTGGTCGAGCCGGCGGTGAAGGCGATCGACATTGCGATCAACGCGCTGGAAGAGGCCGACCAGCATCTCTCAAGAGCGCTGCTCGCCGCCGATTTCGATCCGGCCGAGCTCGAGCGCATCGAGGAGCGGCTGTTTGCCTTGCGTGCCGCCTCGCGCAAATATTCGACGCCGGTCGATGGGCTCGCGGCATTGGCCACGAAATATGCCGCCGACGTCGCGCTGATCGATGCCGGCGCCGATCAGTTGAAGAAACTCGAAGCGGCGGCGGACGCGGCCGACAAGCGTTATGTCGCCGCGGCGGCAAAACTCTCCGCGGCGCGGGTGAAGTCGGCGGAAAAACTCAACAAGGCCGTCAATGCCGAACTCGCGCCGTTGAAACTCGATCGCGCCAAGTTCATGACGCAAATCGAGTCGGACCCGGCTTCACCCGGTCCGCAAGGTTATGACCGCGTCGAGTTCTGGGTGCAGACCAATCCGGGCACCAGGCCAGGTCCGCTGATGAAGGTGGCCTCCGGTGGCGAGCTGTCGCGCTTTCTGTTGGCGCTCAAGGTCGTGTTGTCCGACCGAGGTTCGGCGCCCACGCTGGTATTTGACGAAATCGATACCGGGGTCGGCGGAGCGGTCGCGGATGCGATCGGCGGGCGGCTGGCGCGGCTCGCCTCCAAGGTGCAGGTGATGGCGGTGACGCATGCGCCGCAGGTCGCGGCCCGCGCCGATCAGCATCTCCTGATCTCCAAGGACGCGCTCGACAAGGGCAAGCGGGTCGCCACCCGCGTCAATGCTCTTGCCGCCGATCATCGCCGCGAGGAAATCGCCCGTATGCTCGCCGGCGCCGAGATTACCGCCGAGGCGAGGGCGGCCGCCGAGCGGCTGCTCAAGGCGGCGACAGCGTAGTACACTTCCCGCCATGGCAACAAAGTCAAAGCCCAAAAAGCTCACCGACGTCGCCGACCTCACCAAGGCGCAGGCGAAAGTCGAGCACATGCGCCTCGCGCTTGAAATCGAGGGGCACGACACGGCGTATTATCAGGACGATGCGCCTGACGTTACCGACGCCGAATACGACGCATTACGTCAGCGCTTCAACGCCATCGAAAAACGCTTTCCCGAATTGGTCAGCGCCGCATCGCCTTCGCAGAAAGTAGGTAGCGCGCCATCCGGCAGGTTCAGGAAGGTCCGCCATGCTGTGCCGATGCTTTCGCTCGACAACGCCTTTGCGGAAGGCGACGTCGTTGACTTCGTCGGCCGCATCCGCCGGTTCCTGAAGCTGTCCGAGGACGAGCGCATCGATTTTTCTGCCGAGCCCAAGATCGACGGGCTCTCGATGTCGCTGCGCTACGAGGACGGCGAACTCATCACTGCGGCCACGCGCGGCGACGGTACCGAGGGCGAGGACGTCACCGCCAACATCCGTACGCTCGAAGACGTGCCGAAGAAGCTCAAGGGACGCAAGGTGCCTCAAATCTGCGAGGTGCGCGGCGAGGTCTATATGACCAAGAAGGCGTTTCTGGTCCTCAACGAACGGCAGAAGGCGGCCGGCGATACCATCTTTGCCAATCCGCGCAATTCAGCCGCCGGCTCGCTGCGCCAGAAGGACCCGTCGATCACCGCCTCGCGTCCGCTCGGCTTCTTCGCCTATGCCTGGGGCGAGATGAGCGACATGCCGGAAGACACGCAGTCCGATATGATCGCGTGGTTCGAGCGTTGCGGCTTCAAGACCAATCCGCTCACGAAAATCTGTCATTCGGTCGAAGAGCTGGTCGCGTTTCATCGCAAGATCGAGGAACAACGCGCCAAACTCGATTATGATATCGACGGCGTCGTCTACAAGGTCAACCGGCTGGATTGGCAGGAGCGCCTCGGCTTTGTCTCGCGCACGCCACGCTGGGCGATCGCGCACAAATTTCCGGCCGAGCGCGCTATCACGGTGCTGCGCGATATCGAGATTCAGGTCGGGCGTACCGGCTCGTTCACCCCGGTCGGCAAGCTCGAGCCGGTCGGCGTCGGCGGCGTCATTGTGCAGAACGTCACGCTGCACAACGAGGATTACATCAAGGGGATCGGCAACAAAGGCGAGGTGTTGCGCGAGGGACGCGACATCCGGATCGGCGACACCGTGGTGATCCAGCGTGCCGGCGACGTGATCCCACAAGTGGTCGATGTCGTGATCGACAAGCGGCCCAAGGGCACAAAAGAGTTTCATCTTCCCAGGAAATGCCCGTGCCCGCTGCACACCGACGTGGTGCGCGAGGAAACCGCAACCGGCGAGGAGGGCTCGCGCGCCCGCTGCACCGGCGAGTTCGCCTGCCCGTTCCAGAAGATCGAGCACCTGAAGCTGTTCGTGTCGCGGCGTGCCTTCGACATCGATGGGCTCGGCGAGAAGCAGTTGCAGTATTTCTTCGACGAGGAATGGGTGCGGGAGCCCGCCGATATCTTCACGCTGCAAAAGCGTAACGCCAGACTGAAGCTCGAAGAGATCGAAGGTTACGGCGAGACCTCCGTGCGCAATCTCTTTGCCGCAATCGAAGGGCGGCGAAGGATTTCGCTGGAACGTTTCATCTATGCGCTCGGCATGCGTCATGTCGGCGAGACCACGGCCTTGGCGCTGGCGCGTGGTTACGGCTCGTGGGACGCTTTCCACGATGCTTGCCTGAAGGTCGCCAGGGACGACGAAGAGACCATCGCCGAGATGGATGCGCTCGACCAGATCGGCGATACCGTGATTGCGAGCATCAAGGCCTATTTCGGCGAGAGCCATAACCGCGGCATCGTCGAGCGGCTGACGCGCGAAGTTGATATCCTCGATGCCGAGAAGCCCAAGAGCAATTCGGCCGTCGCCGGCAAGACAGTCGTGTTCACGGGTTCGCTGGAAAAGATGACACGCGATGAGGCCAAGGCCACCGCCGAGCGCTTGGGTGCCAAGGCCGCGGGCTCGGTGTCGAAGAAGACGGATTATGTCGTTGCGGGCCCCGGCGCCGGCTCAAAGCTGGCGGAAGCGAAAAAGCACGGCGTGACGGTGTTGACGGAAGACGAGTGGCTCAAAATGGTCGGGGAGTAGTTCTACTCCCTCTCCCCGCCATGCGGGGAAAGGGGAAGGCAAGCCTCACACAATCCCGGTCTCTTCTTCCGCCTGCTCGATCAGTTCCTCGCTCACCACGACGTTGCGGCGGGGAATGATGAAAATCATCGTCGAGGCGCAGGCCAGAGATAAAGCAAACACCGCGGCATTGAGCGGCGCGGGCGTGGTGAAATGACCGCCGAGATAGGCGCCGAACTGCGACAGGAACGAGCCTAACCCCATCTGCAAAAATCCCATCGCGCCGGAAGCGGTGCCGGCCGCGTCGGGCCGAATGCTGATGGCCCCCGCAGCGGAGTTCGACATCACGAAGGCGTTGGCAAACATCACGATCATCTGGGTGCCGAACAACCACGCCGGCACCTGGTTGATGCCGATGAGGCCCCAGACGAGGTTGAGCAGACTGCCGGCCAGTTGCAGCGCGAGCCCGAACCAGATCAGCTTTTCCAGCTGATAGCGCGGCGAAAAGCGAACGCAGAACAGATTGCCGATCAGGTACGCGAATGCCGTGGCCGCAAACCACGCGCCGTATTCGGCGCCGGTGCGGCCCATATGGTTCACGACGATGTAGGGGCCGCCGCCGGCGAAGGTGAAGATAATCTGCGAGGCCAACACCTGGCACAGCATATAGCCGATGAAGGCGCGGCTGCTCAGGAGGCCACCGACATCGCGGCGGAAGCTGGCGCTGGCCAGCCGCACGCGGCGGGTTTCCGGCAACACAAGCGCGATGGCAACCGCAACGACGAGGGTCGCGCCGGTGATGACGTAGAAAATCGCGCGCCAGCCGAATGCGGTCTCGATCAGGCCGCCGGCCAGGGGGCTCAGCATCTGTGCGATCATCATCACAGCGATGACGAGGCTGATCATCGAGGAGATGCGCTCGCGGCTATAAAGGTCTCGGATGATCGCGCGGCTCACCACCATGCCGCTGGCGCCGCCGAAGGCCTGAAAGAAACGCGCGGCGATCAGTTGCGGCAGCGTCTCGGCGAAGCTGCAGGCCGCGCTCGCCACCACCATCAGGCCGAGGCCCGCCAGCAAGACCGGGCGACGTCCGAAGCGATCGGAGAGCGGCCCCATCAGGATTTGCGAACAGGCGATGCCGACCATGTAGAGCGACACCGTCATCTGCGCGATCGAGACGTTGCTTTCGAAAGTCTTCGCAAGTATCGGCAGCGCCGGCACCAGCATGTAGAGCGAGATCGGCGCCACGCCGGTCATGGCGACCAGCAGCAACAGCATGAACCGCGTCGCCGCGGCGTCTGAGCCGTTCGCAAATATCGTCGATCTGCCGACGACGCCGTGCATCAAAGAGTCCAATTCTACCGCATGCTCGCGCAAGCGTCCCGGACCGAACGATGATCCGGCGCTGCGCCTCGCGTGATTTCGTTGAATGCTTGTTGAATCGGACCATAGCCGCATTCGGGACTGCGCAAATGCGGTGTTTCGGAATGCGGCTATTCGTTTTCCGGGATGCGCCCTGCGCAATCGGGTCTGTCGTGAGGGAATGACGACCGCTTACAGCGACAGCGGCGCGGTCGCTTCGTCGAGCCAGGCCCTGGTGGCGTCGTCGACATGGCCGCGGACCGCGTGACGTACCTGCTCGTGGTATTCGTTAAGCCAGCTCAGTTCGTCGGCGGAGAGCATATTGAGATCGACCAGGCGGCGATCGATCGGCGCGAGCGTCAGCGTTTCGAAAGCGTTGACGGGCTTCTCGGCGCCGGCGACCTCGGCCGCAACGACCAGTTCGAGATTCTCGATGCGGATGCCGAAGCCATCGGTCTTGTAGTAACCGGGCTCGTTGGAGAGAATCATGCCGCGTTTGAGCGGAGTGGTGCCGAGCTTGGAAATTCGCGCCGGACCTTCATGCACCGAAAGGTAACTGCCGACGCCGTGGCCGGTGCCGTGCTCGAAGTCGACGCCGGCCTGCCACAGGAACTGCCGCGCCAGCGTGTCGAGCTGGGCGCCCGTGGTGCCGTCCGGAAACAGCGCACGGGAGATCGCTATATGGCCGCGCAACACGCGAGTGAAGCGGTCGCGCATCTCGTGAGTCGGCTCGCCGATCGCAATCGTGCGGGTGACGTCGGTGGTGCCGTCTTCATACTGCGCGCCGGAATCGATCAACAGCAGATCGCCGCGCGCGATGCGGCGGTTGCTCTTGCGGGTGACGCGGTAATGCACGATGGCGCCGTTCGGCCCCGTGCCCGAAATCGTCGGAAACGAAACGTCCTTGAGCGCACCGGTATCGCGGCGGAAGGTTTCCAGCGCCTCGACGGCGTCGATCTCGGTGAGGCTGCCGGAGGGCGCTTCGCGGTCGATCCAGGCCAGAAAACGCGCCAGCGCGATCGCGTCGCGCCGATGCGCGGCCTTGGTGCCGGCAATCTCAGTCTCGTTCTTGACCGCCTTGAGCAGGGCGATGGGGTCGCTGCCGCGCAGTACCTTGCCGCCGGCAGATGAAATCAGCCGGGTCAGCGCATCGGCTGCGGTCGCGCTGTCGAGCGCGATTGACGCGCCGCTTTTCGACAACTCGATCAGTTTCAGCGTGAGCTCGCCGGGATCGACGACGGTCGCGGTCTGTTCGAGATGGTCGCGGACGCTGTTGGAAAGCTTGCGGTGATCGATGAACAGTGTCGGCCGGCCGCTTTTCGGCACAATCGCATAAGACAAGGGCAGGGGCGTATGCGCGACGTCGCCGCCGCGGATGTTGAAGGCCCAGGCCACTGCGTGGCTGTCGGACAGCACCAGCGCGTCGGCGCCGAGCCTGGCGATCTCGGCCTCGATCCGCTTCAGCTTATCGGCTTCGATTTCGCCGGCGAATTGTTTGCCGTGCAGGGCGACCGGGGCGAGCGGCAAGGCCGGCCGCTCGGTCCAGACCGCATCGATCGGATTGCTATCGACCGCGACCAGTTCCGCGCCGGCCTTGGCGCAGGCTGCGCCAAGTCTCTCCGCGGAAGCCGTCGTCTGCAGCCAGGGATCGAAGCCGAGGCGGTCGCCGGCGACAAGATGCTCCGCCAGCCAGGTTTCCGGCGGCGGGTCGACCAGCGGTTGGACGCCCCAGACCTTGGTGTCGACCTGCTTGCCGGCTTGCAATGTGTAGCGTCCGTCGACGAATACCGCGGCCTCACGGGCGAGCACGATGGCCATGCCGGCCGAGCCGGTAAAGCCGGTGAGCCAGGCCAGCCGCTCCTCGGAAGGCGCGACATATTCGTTCTGCTGCTGATCGGCGCGCGGCACCACGAAACCGTTCAGGTTGCGCTTCGTCAGTTCCTCGCGAAAGGCGGACAAGCGCGCAGACAGCGCGATGCCGGTCTCGGGCTCGTCGAAGGTCTGGAAGTGCGCTTCAAACATTGGACGATAGTATCATCTTACAAGGATAACTCGGCAACCGACTCAATTTGCTTCCGATTCCGAGTTTAGTGTGATTGAATTGTTCCACCCGCATTAGACGGGTTGAATGTTTCATGATGCCAAATTTTCATGAAGCGATTCAGCAGAAAATCCTTCCAGGTGGAATTCCAAGGCCGTTCCAAGGGCGTTTTGTCACCAGCGTCGAGGGATTTACCATGCCCGTCTTCACCTTCGAGAAGATTGCGCCGCCGATGCGCCGCGTAACCGCTCCGTCACCCGATGCCGAGAAGCCCCGAGGTGTTCTCCCCCGGCTTCTGGATCGTTTTGCCGGGACCCGCGCCAAGCGCAAGATCAGTGCCGAGAAGCGCGCCACTCAACCGAAGCCGCGGAAGTCCTCGAAGTGAGCCCCTCACCCTGAGGGCGGCGGCTCGCCGTGTCAGCGCACTTTGCGCAGCAGCAGGCTGCTCCAGCCTTCGATCCGGACATGCCCCTCCACAATAAGCCCGCGCGTCCGGTAAGCGGCGATCACCGCCGGCGCCTGCGCCGACAACAATCCTGACAGGATCACCCGCGCCCCGCCGGCCAGATGCCGCGACATCGGGGTTGCCATCTGCCGCAGCGGATTGGCGAGAATATTGGCCAGCACCAGATCGAACGGTTTTCGTTGCCGCAGCTTCGGCACTGAAAAGCCGTTACCCCATGCCACCTCGACCAACGGACCGGCGCCGTTTGCCCGCGCGTTCTCGGCAGCGACCTTCACCGACAGCGCGTCGATGTCGCTGGCGAGCACGCGGATGTGCAGGGCCTTGGCGGCGGCGATCGCCAGCACGCCGGTCCCGGTGCCGAGATCGAGCACCCGCCGGGGTGGATGCGCTTTCAGGATATGGTCGAGCAGCAGGAGGCAGCCGCGGGTGGTGCCATGATGGCCGGTGCCGAAGGCGAGAGCCGCCTCGATCTCGATGCCGAGCTTGTTGGGTGCGACTTTCGCTCGGTCGTGCTGGCCATGGACGACGAAGCGGCCGGCATGAACCGGAACCAGCTCGTCGAGCGTCGCACGGACCCAGTCCTTGGGCTCGACTGTGTCGAAGCGGGTAGATCGCGCGGTGTCGTCGCCGGCTGCGAGAGAAATCAGGTCGCGGATAGCGGCCTCGTTTGGCGCATCCGCAAAGTAGATGCTGATATCCCAGCGCCCGCCCGGTACCTCAAACGCCCCGACGGCCGCTTCGCCCTCGTCAAGGCGCTCGGTCAGAAGATCCGAGACACGCCGGGCGGTCTGTTCGTCGCCGATGGCTAACGTGGCGCGGTGGATTTGTGGGGTGAGCGTCGTGGTCATTGCAGGATCAGCGGGTCCGGGTTTGAAACCTCCCCTTGAAAAGGGCAGGTCGCTTTGAACAGAAGGAAGCAAAGCGGGAGGGGATCAAAGCGCCTGACGAGATACAACTTTTCAGACCACCACCCCAACCCTCCCCCTTACGAGTGGTCCGATTCTAAAATTCGCATCCCTTCTCAGCGGCCTCTTTGCGAATGTTAGAATCCACTCCACTAGGCGGAGGGAGCGGCAGCCTTCGAGTGGGCGCCGCCGGCATGCCCTCGGGCGCAGTTTAAGGCTTCGTTCACCTTGTTCTTCTAGGTTCCCTGCTGCCGGAACGCCCCGCACGAGGGCTTTCCGTGAAGATTTTGCCCCGACGCGTCCTGTTGGTTAAAAACAGATTAATACGCAAGGGTATAGCGGTGGTTTTCAAACCATCCTTTGAGGCACTTCAACTGTCGCCTTAGTTTTGGGTCCCACCTCTCCCTCCTCGGCGATCAATCCGCTCCGGGTGGTTAAGTATTGGTTAAAGTCGGCATTCCATCATTTTGAATTTGCTAGGGGATCGCGTAGTGGTCGATGCGCTGACATGGTTTGCGCTGGCTATGTCCCCATAATCCACAACCGCGCGCGACGTCGGCATTTTCCCGGGCAGAGGGTTTGCGCATAGCCGCCGTTTATCCACGCCACTTCACAGCCGTCGCACAACTCATCCACAAGGTTATGCTCCGAAGCATACCCGGACGGTTCAATGCGTTCCGGCTGGAGCGAACGGCGATCTGATCCATGCGGAACGGGCTTTACTCCATCCAGATCCATATGCTCGACGGCGTGAGAGGCCGCGACAGCGGCATTCTCATCTTGAGAGATGGAGAATTGCTCGGAGGCGGTCCCTATTTCTGGTCGGTCGGCCGCTACAGCGTCGGTGACGGTACGTGGAAGGGTGAGCTCGTCACCAACCAGCACACGCCTTTCAGCGATCCCTTCGTCCGCCCGCTGTTCGGCGGCGAGGAGGTCTCCAGCGGATTCACCGGCAAATTTTCAGACGACGAGTCCGAGGTTTTCGGCACCACGCTGGTGGGAACGCGCAGCCTCAGCTTTCGCGCGGTGCTCAAGCGGCTGGCGGATGGGTAGGGGTTCGACTTCAGGGCCTCGGGGCACTAATCATTTTCCTCAAGACGGATGCCGCGTCCAAGGGCCAATAAATTCAAACTGAGACACTACCCACTACTGAGACATCATCCCCAGTCCATCCACCGGCTGTCCACAGCCTGTCCACCGCTAACCAAACAGCGCGCGGTGATCCCGCAGGATCGTCTGCGCGGCGTTGTGGCCGGGCGCGCCGGTGACGCCGCCGCCGGGATGGGCGCCGGAGCCGCAGTGATAGAGCCCCTTCAATGGCCCGCGATAGTCGGCGTGGCCGAGCATCGGCCGGGCCGAGAACAACTGGTTCAGCGTCAGCGCGCCGTGGAAGATGTCGCCGCCGAGCAAGCCGAATTGCCGCTCGAGGTCGAGCGGCGAGAGGATCTGCCGTCCGATCACGCTTGCCGCAAAGCCCGGCGCGTATTTGTCGACAGTCGCGATCATGAGGTCGGCGACTTCCTCGCGATGGTCGTCCCAGGAGCGTCCGTTCGGCAATTGCGGCGCGACATGCTGGCAGAACAGGCTCGCGACATGCTGGCCTGATGGCGCAAGGCTGTCGTCGAGCGTGGACGGGATCAGCATTTCGATGACGGGCTCGCGGCTCCAGCCGCTTTCCCGCGCATCGTGCCAGGCGCGGTCCATGTAAGCGAGATCAGGCGCCATGATGATGCCGGAGGTGAGGTGATCGCCGCCGCCGGGTAACGCCGTGAACGAGGGCAGGGCGCCGAGCGCCACGTTCATGCGGAAAGTGCCGGAGGCATTCCGCCAGTTTTGCATGCGCGTGAGAAAGTCTTCCGGCAGAGCGTTTGAAGGCACGAGGCGGGTATAAAGCAATTTCGGATTGACGCCCGAGGCGACATAACGGGCGCGGATGGTCTCGCCATTGTCGAGCACGACGCCGACCGCGCGCTCGCGCTCGACGATGACTTCACGCACGCCGGCGTCGAGCGTGATCACGGCACCGGCCTGCTTGGCAGCGGCCGCGATCGCCTGGCTGATCGCGCCCATGCCGCCGATGGCATGGCCCCAGACGCCCTTCTTGCCGTTCACCTCGCCGAACGCATGATGCAGCATCACATAGGCCGAGCCGGCGGCGTAGGGCGAGGCATAATTGCCGACGATGGCGTCGAAGCCGAACAGCGCCTTGATCAGGTCGCTCTCGAAAACCTCATCCAGCATTTCGCCGGCCGAGCGCGTGAACAAGTCGAGCAGGGTTCGCTGCTGCTCCAGCGAGAGCTTTCTCAGGAGGTTGGCGGTGCCAAGCGCGTTAAAACCTTCGCGGATCGCAGCCGTGCCAAAGCCTTCGACGACGTTCGGCGGCGCGCGCAGCACGAAAGCGCGCAGCACGTCGGCGATCTCTTCAAGTTTGCGGTTGAAGCCGTCGAGTTCGCCGGCGTCGTGCGGACTGATCTTGGCGAGGGATTCTTTCGTGCGGCCTTCGCCGGTCAGGAGATAACTGCCGTCGGGCGCGGGCAAGAAGTTCTGCACGCGGCGCTCGACGATCTCCAGGCCATGCTGGCTAAGTTTCAGGTCAGAAATAATCTTTGGATTGAGCAGGCTCACGGTATAGGCCGCGACCGAATTGCGGAACCCCGGCGCGAATTCTTCCGTCACCGCTGCGCCACCCACGACCTTGCGGCGCTCGACCACGCGCACCTTGAGGCCCGCGGCCGCCAGATAGGCGGCGCAGGTGAGGCCGTTGTGTCCGGCTCCGATGATGACGACGTCGGTCTCGTTCATATGAGCTTCAGAAAAATCCGGTCAAAAGGTGACGTCTCCATATCAGACGCGGCATGGCCTGCCCATCGGCCGGAGGCGCTACATTGCTCGCCACCCCTTCCTATGCTGAATTGCCGCCTCTCGCCGAAGTCCAAAATCACCCCGCCGGAGCCTTTATGACCGAATCCGATCCGCAGCTGCCCGCGGAGACGCCCTCCGCAGGCCGCAATCGGCTGGTGCTCGTGGTCTACACGGTGTCGATTTTCGTCAGTGCGTTGTTGCTGTTCTCGGTGCAGCCGCTGTTTACGAAAATGGTGCTGCCGCGGCTCGGTGGTTCGCCGGCCGTGTGGTCGGTGGCGATGGTGTTTTTCCAGTCGTTGCTGCTTGCGGGCTACGTCTATGCGCATCTATTGGTGCGGATCAACAGCCGCGTGATCCCGATTGTGGTGCATCTGGTGCTCCTGGTCGCAGCCCTCGTCACGTTGCCGCTCGCGATCTCGGCAAGTTGGGGCGATCCGCCGACCGGCGGTTATGCGCTATGGCTGCTCGGCCTGTTCGTGGCCTCGATCGGTCTGCCGTTCTTTGCGCTCGCCGCCAATAACCCGCTGCTGCAAGCCTGGTTCGTCCGCACAGGGCATCCCGACGGCGCCGATCCCTATTTTCTCTATGCGTCCTCCAACATCGGCAGCTTTCTTGCGCTGTTGTCCTATCCGCTGGTGCTGGAGCCACTCTTCAGTTTGCGGACGCAAAACCTGATCTGGACCGGCGGTTATGGCCTCTTGATCGTTCTCATTGCTGCCTGCGGTTTGCTATTGTGGCGCGCGCCGGCATCGGCGGTCATGCACAACGCAGCGGCGGAGAGCCATGCGCCGCCGCCTTCCTTTGCGTTGCGCGCGCGCTGGATATTTCTCGCCGCGGTGCCGTCGGGTCTTTTAATCGCGGTGACCGCGCATATTTCGACCGACGTCGCGGCAGCGCCCTTGTTATGGGTGTTGCCGCTTTCGCTTTATCTGCTCACCTGGGTGCTGGTGTTCCAACAGCGTCCGTGGCTGCCGCACAAATGGATGCTGTGGGCGCAGCCGGTGGCGATCGCCGGCGTCATCGTGCTGCTCGCGTTCGGCGGCGAACAGAACCTGCTCCTGACGGTTGGCGGGCATCAACTCTGTTTCTTCTTGATCGCGATGGCCTGTCATGGCGAACTCGCGCGCACGCGCCCACCTGCCAAATATCTCACCGGTTTCTATGTCGCGCTCTCGTTCGGCGGCATGATCGGCGGCCTCTTCGCAGGCCTGATCGCACCCAACGTGTTTTCCTGGGTGGCGGAATATCCGATCCTGATCGTGCTCGCCGCACTCTGCCGTCCGCCTGCCAGCGAGCGCTTGCCGGTGCTGAGCCGCCTGATCTGGCCGCTGGTTGTCGCACTCGCACTGCTATTGATCGTCCCCTCGCAGATCAGGGGCGAGACGTTCGATTGGTTCGAGGAACATCGCGTCTACGTCGCGGGCAGTGTCGCCGTGTTCGGCATGCTGCTCGCGCTCGGCCTCAATTCCGCGCGGCTGAAGCTTGCCGCGGTCGCCGCGCTGGCGCTGGTTCTCGTTCGGGTCTATCCCGCCGATGAAGGACGCGTCGATACGGTGCGAAGCTTTTTCGGCGTCCACAAGATCCTGACGACGCCGACCGGCCAATATCATGTGCTGTTGCACGGCACGACGATTTACGGCGCCGAGAAATTCCAGAACGACGACGGCACGCCGGTCCAAGGCCGGCCGGAGCCGATCACCTATTATCACAAGGATGGCGGCATCGGTCAGGCGGTCACGGCGATGCGTGAGCGCAAAGGCGCGCCGCTTCGTGTCGCGGCGATCGGGCTTGGCTCCGGCACGCTCGCTTGCGTTGAACTGCCCGGCGAGACCTGGAAGTTCTTCGAGATCGACCAGTCGATGGTCGATACCGCGCGCGATCCGAAATACTTCACCTATGTACAGCAGTGCCGGCCGGACCTGAAGCCGGTCATCGGCGATGCGCGGCTGACCTTTGCGCGCGAGCCGGACGGCGTCTACGACCTCATCATTGTCGACGCCTATTCGTCGGATGCGATCCCGATTCATCTCGCCACGCAAGAGGCGATGAAGATCTACAAGGACAAGCTTGCGCCCCACGGCGCAGTGTTGATGCACGTCTCCAACCGGCACCTGGAATTGGCGAGTGTCGTTGTCGGCATCGCGGATGCCAACGCGATGAAGAGCTGGGTCTACAACGAGGACTCCGGCCGCGACAGCGAGTACATCTTCGCGACCAACGTCGTGGTGTCGGCGCGCGAGGAGGAAGATGTCGGCGATCTCGCCTCGTCGGACAAATGGGAGGAGACCAATCCCACCGCCAACCAACGGGTCTGGACCGACGACTATTGCAACGTGCTCGGCGCGGTCTATCGGCGGCTGCGCGACGGCGAATAGTCCTTAAAGTCGTTTTTATCTTCCCGATGCGCAGTAACTGTCCGCACCGTGGAACTCGAAAGTTCCCCCGGCGTTGGTGAGATTAAATGTCGCGATCGTGCCGCCGCACTCGTGTGCGATGCCGGCATCGCGGTCGCGCTGGAGGAATGTCATGCGTAGCATCAAATTATTGTCGGTCATCGTTGTATCAGTCGCGCTTGTAGGCACTGCCTTCGCGGCGGGGCAGCGCGGCGGAGGCGGCGGCCGTGGTGGCGGCGGAGGCGGCCACGCGGGCGGAGGCGGGCACGCTGGCGGTGGCGGGCATGCTGGCGGTGGCGGAGCGCATTTTGGTGGTGCACGCGGCGGCGGCGGTCATTTTGCGGGAGCGCGAGCCGGCGGTTCCCGCGGCGGCGGGGCACGCGTGGCCGGTGGCGGGCGTCACTTCAATGGCCGGACGGCTGGCGGCGGCGGAGCGGCGGCCGCCTCGCGCGCGGCGGGCGGCAACAATTCTCGCGCCAATCGCGCCACTGTAGATCGCACTGCCGGCGATAATGTGAATTGCCAAGGCCTCAATCGTGAAGGCCTCAATCGTGAAGGCCAAAATCGCCAAAGCGCGATGCGATCCAACGCAGTTCATCATGCGCTGGCGGCCGGCGCGGTTGCCGGCGCGTTGCATAATCACAACGCCTTGCGCAACCCGGACGCCCGCGCGCATATCGCGGCAGCGGCTGCGACGGCCGGATGGCGCGGCCACGGCCAGAACGGCGGATGGTGGCGGCATAGCCACGGCGGCTATGGCTGGGTCGGGCCGTTGTTCTGGCCTTTCGCCTATTACGATCTCTCCGATTACGCGATGTGGGGTTACGACCCGTCGCTCTGGGACTACGGCTACAGCGACATCTATGCCGGCGTCTTCGCGCCTTACGGCTATGACGACCTTGCCGGCTACCTGCCGTCGGGCGGCGCGGCGCCGTCGTCATCTGGCGCAGCCACCCCATCGTCGCCGAGCGCGCCGAGCGAAGTGGCGCAGATGTGCGGCGACGACAACCAGGAGATCGCGGGGCTTCCGATCGACCGGATCCAGCAGGCACTCAACCCGAATGACGAGCAGCGCAAGGCGCTCGACGATCTCGCCAATGCGTCAGTGCAGGCAGGCCAGGCCATCAAGTCCGCTTGTCCGAACGACGTAGCTTCGACCGCGCCCGCCCGTCTGGCGGCGATGCAAACGCGGCTTGAGGCGATGATCTCTGCGGTCAAGACCGTGCAGCCGCCGCTCGATCATTTCTACGGTCTGCTCAACGACGAGCAGAAGGCGCGGCTGACCTCGTTGGGCGAGGATCAGCGGCGCGGACGCACTGATCAAGGCGCGCTGGCGCAGAACTGCGGCGACGCCGGACAGGCGACCCAGTGGCCGGCGGCCGAAATCGATAGTCACGTCCATCCGACCGATGCGCAGCGGGCAAGCTTCGACAATCTAAAGGACGCGAGCGCCAAGGCCGCCGACATCCTTAAAGGAACCTGCGAGCCTAACGAGGCGCTAACGCCACCGGCGCGGCTCTCCGCGGCGGGCAAACGTCTGGATTCGATGTTGCAGGCGGTCGAGACCGTCAAGTCGGCGCTCGACAGCCTCTACAGCGAACTTAGCGATGAGCAGAAGGCGCAGTTTGAGTTGATTGGCCCGGCTCGCGACGTGGCTCAAGGCCAGGCTCAGGCTTCGCCGGATAATGACAACGCCCCGGCGTCGCGGCGCGGCCACCGGCGCCACGCCAATGTGGTCGGTATCGTGCGCCGGCTGATCGGGTTCTAAATTGATGGGCCTCATGGTTCGAGACGCCGCGCTGGTCACGCGGCTCCTCACCATGAGGGTCTAAGCCCGATCCACAAGTGAAGCCTTATCCCGAGGAGGCGCAAAGCGCCGACTCGAGGGATGTGCGCACTTCACGCTTTAGCCACTCATCGGTTTTGACTGGTTATCAGTTACGCCTGGACGCGTGCAGCGCTAGTGCGCTTTCGATTCGGAAGTTCGCTTCAGTGGTCGCCGCCAACGTTTGCGAACTTCGGAACCGGATTTCTCGGCGGGCTCGCGGCGATCATCGCGCGCCGGTCGGCCACCGCATGGTGGAATTGTTCGAGCACGAGACCGTAGGCGGCGAGATCGTTTTCGTCGATCGCGCCGCTGTCGTAGCTTTCGAGTGTCTCGCGCAGGAATTCGTCGGCTTCCTCCTGCAAGGCATCGAGCTCCTCGACCGAGTCGGTCTTGCGTACCTGCGAGATGTGAGCCAGCAGCTTGTCGCGGTGCTCGCCGGTGACGTTGCGCTCGTCACGCTTGACGTAATGCCGCAACCACGCGCTGACCGAGCCGAGCACCGATAACAGCAATATGCCGCCCCAGAAATAATCGCTGTATTTGTCCAGGAAGGAGCGTTCGTTGCCGTCGATATAGGCCGCGGCGCCCGCATGGGCCGGGATCGCGGCATCCTTGTCGGTATCGGGCTTCTGGATTTTCGCTGCCGCATGGTCCTCCCTCACGAGCGCCGGCCGCACCGCAAACAGCGCCCGGGTGAATGCGGCAGCTGCGGTATCGGACAGCGACTTCGGCGCCACGATCAGGTGGTTGACGCCCAAGGTTTCGATCTTGTCGTCGGGCCGGGCCGGGGCGGACGTGAAGGAACTGCCGGGAATCTCTTCCGACTCATATAGCGGATGCTTGCGCGCGATCGCCTCGGAGACATCGATCGGAATGAATGTCGGCTCGCCGCGCAGGCGCGCGGTTGCAGTGATGGCATCGATCGTGATCTTGCTGTCGACCGGCCCGACCGTCATGAACGCGTCGATCGAAGGGTCTTTCACCATGTCGTTGATCTGCGAGATCGCAAACCGCGAGATCGTGACCTTGTCGGGGTTGAGGCCGGAATTGGTCAAGATGGTCTTGAGCAAAGTGACATTGACCGCGGTGCGGCCAAGCACGCCGATGCGGTGACCTTCGAGATCGGCGATCTCCTTGATCTTGGCCTTCGGCTCCTTCTCCTTCTCTTTCTTGGTCCCCTTGCGCGGCGCGCCCGAAGGTGCCCACAGCACCACGACGTTCTTGCGCAGGATGGCAACAGCTCCGGCCCCCTTGGGCATGTCCTCATCGGCGCGTCCGACCGCGAAATCGGTTTCACCGGTGTTCAGAAGCCCAAGGCTCTCGACCGGGCCGGCGGTCGGAATCACGGTCAGCCGGACCGCGCTTCCCTCGGTGACGAAGGCCTGTGCCAGAGCCTGGATCAGTTTTTGATCTTCGCTTCCTGCCGGTCCCACGGCGATGCGCAGGGTGGTCGGGCGCGAGAGCATGAAGACCGCTCCCGCAATCGCTGCAACAATCAGCAACCCCGCGGCAATCATCAAAAACGGCGAGCTCTGCCGCCGTCTCGCGGGAGCCGGTTTCGCGTTTGAGCTGTCCGATGCAGTCATGTTGCAGCCGTCTGGGGTATGAGC
The DNA here is from genome assembly GCA_963824305.1 of uncultured Alphaproteobacteria bacterium. Lineage (GTDB taxonomy): Bacteria > Pseudomonadota > Alphaproteobacteria > Rhizobiales > Xanthobacteraceae > Bradyrhizobium. The sequence continues at coordinate 1,438,291 of CAWGOW010000004.1, read as the reverse complement.
TCTTAAACTCTGGAATTTGCTGCATTACCCTATCACGCCCCGTGGTTTTGCGGGGCAGGATTTGTATCGCCAGCGCCCGCGAATCGCGTCACGATGCCCCCACTTTGGAAGAAGGTTCGTCCGGCGCGCAGACAGCATTCTTGCGTGCCCATTTCGAACACGATTTTGACAGAACCGCCGCGCCTGCCGGTCGTTATTATATGACAGGCAGCTTTCGTGGCCAGACTCTGACACCCGCGAGCTTTTTCAGCGGTCGCTTCTTTCGAACGTTAAAATCAGAGATCACCGGCAAGGCATTAGATTCCAGCGGAGTTCGGCATTTGACATTCGCGTTTCATAGGCTCGCGGCCCGGGCGCGACGAGGTCAAGGCGAACGCCAAGGCGCGCAGGGCGGCGCGCGCGTCGTGCGATTGCGAGGCTTGGTCATACTGATGCTGCTTGCCTTGGGCTTGTCGGCCTGTTCGCAGGAAATGGAGTACACCCCCGAGCAGCGCAGCTGCATCGCGCAGCATTACAGCAGCTACGATGCGAAACAGCTCAACCAATGTGTCGACGTGTGCAGGCTCTGCATGAAGGGCAATACGGTGACCTGCAACACATCCTGCCGGTTGCGAGGTGCGAGCTAAGGTTAACGAGGGCCTTTAGGTGGTAACGCGGTGTAGGAACGCCAAATCGTCGTGCGTCAGGGCTTGACCGGCCTGTGAAGGCATTGAATCATTAGGCCTTTCAGGCGTTAGCCCCAAGATGTTCGAGATTGGCGTTATTAGCATCGTTGTGTTGGCGGTCGGCTACTGGGTCACCCTGTGGCTGATGGGCCGTCATTACGATGTTTTGCATGGCGATTTCGTCCACGAGGAAGATGGGGCAAAGACATCGGCGGCGCCGGGACAGCCTTTTCCGTCGCAGTCGCCTTTCCCCGCCAAACCGGTATTTCCTGCCAAGCCGGCTTTGACCAGACCTTCGACCGTCGAACCTTCCGTCATCAAGCCCGTTTCGGCTCCGCCACATCCAGCGCAGCCGTCGGCACCCGTGCCAGTGGCGGCTTTCTCCGAGCGGTCGGACACGCTGCAAACGCTGCTGGCGTCCATCAAGCGGGACTTGAAGGACGCCTCACAGCTCTAAGTGAAGTTCTGCACCGACGATCAGTACAGCCCGCGCTGCTGATAGTACGCGCCGCGCGGCGGCTGCTGATACGCATTGCCGTAGCCGTCATAGGACTGCTGTTGTTGTGGCTGCTGCTGGTAGTAATAGACCTGACCGTCATAGGTGCGGCGGCGCGGCGCCGGATAACGTTGATCGGCTGGGCTGCCATCAGCCGGATAGATATAACCATCGTCGGCGCGGGCCTGCGGGAATGTCGGTTGCGCTACGGTTTGCGGCGATGAGAGCAAGGTGGGATTGCTCGTTCCTGCATCGCCATATTGCGAGGCTTGCGGCGCGTATTCCTGATTGGGATCTCGGCGAGCCACAGCGCTGTTTGCCCGCGTCCGGGGATTGCGGGCCAGCGCCACCTTAGACGAGCCGGTCAAGGTGACGGTGGTGTTGAGCACGCCTTGCTGCTCGACCAGCGCATACAGCGTCGTGGCATTGGCTTTTGAGAGCCGCACGCAGCCATGAGAGGCGGGAGTGCCGAGCCGGCCTTCGGAATCGGTGCCATGGATCGCGTGTCCGATCTTGGTGAAGAAGATCGAATGCGGCATCGGTGCGTCGTCGAATTCCTTTGAGTAGTGCTCCGCTTCCATGCGGAATGCGCGGAAGGTGCCGTTCGGGGTTTCGCGCGAGGGGATGCCGCTCGAGATCGGCCAGTGATAGCGATCGGCGCCGTCGACGGCGACCGTCATCATCTGCGCATCCTTGTCGATGGTGATGGAGACTTTGGCCTGAGCGGCGCCGGCGGCGAACATCATCAGGATCGTTGCGGTAACGAGAAGGGAACGCATTTACCTTTGGCCTCCGGCCTCGACTGTCTCACTCTCCCCCATTTCCCGCCGCCGAATATGCCTGAATTAAGCCTCCGGTTCCAGTGACGCTTTCGGGATCGTTAATGGCGGCCGTGTGCGTTTGACGTGAAATCGCTGCGGCCGGGAGAATGAAGCGCCGTTCATGTTGATGACCGGCCCGCTTGGCTGGTGAAGCGGGAACCCTCCTGTCATGTCGGCGTTATGTCCTCACATTCATGGGATGAGGAATCGACGATGATGAAGCGAGTAAAGGCGATCAAGACGGCGGCGCATCCTGCTGAGGTGCCGGTCCTTCGTTGGCTGGCCGCTCTGGCATTTGCGCTCGCGCTGGTCGCCATCCCGCATCTGGCGCATGCACAGGGTGTCGTGCGCGGTGCGCAGGAAGGCGCATATGAGGGTTCTTATGACGGTGGCCGCGTCGCGGGCCCGGTGGGCTCAGCGGTTGGCGGCGCTGTCGGTGCCGGTGTCGGCGGCGCGGTGGGTGCGGTAGACGGTATCCTTGGTATCCCCGGTCCCCGTTGTCATGGTTACTACAACCGCTACGGCCACTGGCGCTGCTATCGGTAATGATTGAGATTAAGTTCGACAGAGACCGCCGCTAAAGTGTGCTCCCTCTCCCCGCCGGGGAGAGGTGAGCGGCGCTCCCGCCGGGATCAATTCTTCAGCCGGTATCCGGTCTTGAAGATCCACGCCACCATAATCATGCAGATGACAAGGAACGTCAGCGTCACGCCGACGCTCACGGCGACGTTGACGTCGGCGATTTCGTAAAAGCTCCAGCGGAAACCGCTGATCAGATAAACCACCGGGTTGAGCAACGTGATCGTGCGCCAGCCCGACGGCAGCATGTTCACCGAATAGAAACTGCCGCCGAGAAAGGTCAGTGGCGTCACCACCAGCATCGGAATCATCTGAAGCTTTTCGAAGCCATCGGCCCAGATACCGATGATGAATCCGAAAAGGCTGAACGTCACCGCCGTCAGCACCAGGAAGGTGAGCATCCAGACGGGATGCTGGATGTGCAACGGCACGAACAGGCCGGCGGTCGCCAGAATGATCAGGCCGAGGACGATCGATTTGGTCGCGGCCGCACCGACATAGCCGAGCACGATCTCGAAATACGAAATCGGCGCCGACAATATTTCGTAGATGGTGCCGACGAATTTCGGGAAGTAGATGCCGAACGAGGCGTTGGCAATGCTCTGCGTCAGCACCGACAGCATCACGAGGCCCGGCACGATGAAGGTGCCGTAGCTCACGCCTTCGACTTGCGTGATGCGCGAGCCGATCGCGGCCCCGAATACGACGAAGTAAAGCGAAGTCGATACCACAGGCGACACGATACTTTGCAGCAGCGTGCGCCAGGTGCGCGCCATTTCGAACTTGTAGATCGCGCCGATGGCCCGAAAGTTCATGGCTGTTTCACCAGCGTTCCCGATTCCGAAGTTCGCCTGTGCTCGCGACCGCCTCCGAAGCGAACTTCGGAATTGAAGGGAACACCGGCAGATTTAGATTGTTGGTGCGGCATTGAACTTGAAGTTCCTACGATGGGGGTGAGGCGAAACTGATGGGAACTTCAAGCTCGCCGCACCAAACTTACAAAAATGTCTTCCAGCGAGCTTTGGCTGGTTTCGAGATCGGTGAAGCGGATGCCGGCATTGCGGAGGTCGCCGAGCAGGCTGGTGATGCCGGTGCGATCGGCCGACGTATCGTAGCTGTAGACGAGGTCGTGACCGTCGTTCGCGAGTTCAAGACTATAGGCGGAAAGCGCCGGCGGAACGGCATCGATAGCCGACGGCAAGTGAAGCTTGAGCTGCTTCTTGCCGAGCTTCTGCATCAAATTGGCCTTGTCCTCGACCAGAATGATCTCGCCCTTGTTGATGACGCCGACGCGGTCCGCCATCTCTTCGGCCTCGCCGATGTAATGGGTGGTGAGAATGATGGTGACGCCGGAAGCCTTGAGGTCCCGCACCACTTCCCACATGCCCTTGCGCAGTTCGACGTCGACGCCGGCCGTCGGCTCGTCGAGAAATAGAATCTGCGGCTCGTGCGACAGAGCTTTTGCGATCATCACACGGCGCTTCATGCCGCCGGATAGCGTGACGATCTTGGAATCTTTCTTGTCCCACAGCGAAAGGTCCCGCAGCACCTTTTCGATATGCGCCGGATTTTTCGGCTTGTTGAACAGGCCGCGGCTGAAGCTCACCGTTCCCCACACCGTCTCGAAGGCATCGGTGTGCAGTTCCTGCGGCACGAGGCCGATCAACGTCCGAGCGGCCCTGGCCTCGGTGATGATGTCGTGACCGCCGACCGTGACGCGGCCGGCGCTCAGATTGGCGATACCGCAAACGATGCTGATGAGCGTTGTCTTGCCGGCGCCGTTCGGCCCGAGCAGGGCGAAGATTTCGCCTTTCTCGATCTCCAGGTTGACGTCCTTCAGCGCCTTGAAGCCGGAGCCGTAGGTTTTGGAGAGATCGGAAATGGAAATGATGGAAGGCATGCGAGAAGGCAGCTTTTTTGTCGGAAACGAAGCAAGGCGGGAACACACAGATAGGAGATAAAAATCCCTCCGCAATCCTGCCGCTGGTTTTTCTCGGTTGTCTGCAGCCCATTAAAAGAAATATCCTGTCGCGACAGGGATCAAAACAACCGGAAAAATAACCGGTGCCAAGGAAACCTCAGGGTGTTGTCAGCATGGTGTCAGCATCGAAAAATTTGGCCGCCGCCTTGTTCATGGCGACGGCGTTTGTGGCGCCGCCGAGCGGCGCCGCTGCGGCCGAGGCCGCAATCAAGCTTGGCAATACCGCGCCGTACAGCGGGCCGGCCTCGGCCTACGGCACGATCGCCCGCGCGGAAGCCGCCTATTTCCAGATGCTCAACGACCAGGGCGGCATCAACGGCCGCAGGATCGAGTTCCTGACCCTCGATGACGGTTACTCGCCGGCGAAAACGGTGGAGCAGACCCGCAAGCTGGTCGAGCAGGACGAGGTGCTGGCGATGTTCTCGTCGGTCGGCACCGCGCCGAACATCTCGGTGCAGAAATATCTCAATGCCAGGCATGTGCCGCAGCTGTTCGTGTCTTCCGGCGCGACGCGATGGAACGACCCCGAGCATTTTCCATGGACGGTCGGTTTCAACCCGACCTACGAGCTCGAAGGCAGGCTCTACGCCGAATACATTCTGAAGACGAAACCGGACGCGAAGATCGCGGTGATCGCGCCGAACGAGGACGCGGGCAAGGATTATGTGCGCGGTTTCAAGGAAGGCCTCGGCGAACACATCAATCAACTGGTCTCCGAAACCACTTATCTTACCGCCGATCCCACCATCGACTCGCAAATGGTGACGATGCGCGAGTCCGGCGCGGATGTGTTCTTCGCGGAAGCGACGCCGAAATTCGCGGCGCAAGCGATCAAGAAAGCAGCCAGCATGGGCTGGAAGCCGCTGATCATCCTGCCGACGGTGTCGAATTCGTTTTCGGCGGTGCTGGAGCCGGCGGGGCTTGAGAACTCAGTCGGCGTGGTGACCGGGCTCTACCTGAAAGACCCCAACGATGCGCGCTGGGGAAACGATCCTGCGCTCAAGGCCTGGTTCGCCTGGATGAAGCAGTATCAGCCTAACGCCTCGACCGGCGATCTCTTCAACGTGCAGGGCTATACGGTTGCGCAGATCATGGCGCTGGTCTTGAAGAATTGCGGCGACGATCTGTCCCGCGACAACATCATCAAGCAGACCAAGCGGCTCGACGGGGTCGAGATGCCGATGCTGCTGCCGGGCATCAAGGTTTACGTCGATCCCAAGAACGTCACGCCGATCCGACAGATCCAGATGGCGCGGTTCGACGGCAAGTCCTGGGTGCTGTTCGGGGACGTGTTGGGGGAGAGGTAGTGGCCGGGTAATTTCCTCCCGAAGGGGGATTGGTTTGGTGCGGCCATGCGAGTGCGCCGCTTCGATCAGGCCCTTGGCTATGTCGTCCCTGCGAAAGCAGGTACCCATAACCACAGCCGTCGGCTTCTCACCGAGGATCCAACAAATCACGGTACAGATAGATTCCGCGGTATGGGTCCCCCCGGTGCGCGGGACGGCAACCGAGGCCAGACTCGTGTCGCCTCTACTGAAAATAATTATTGATGATGCGTAGATCGGAGAGCGAGGGCTGCGCGCCCTTCATGCTCGCCTCGATCACGCGGCGGCAGACTTCGGCCGTGGCCTCGTCCCTGAAGTCGTTCGCTGCTTCCAGCACCGTGCGCGCCGTATCGAGCGCGCCGCCGTCCTGCTTCGGCGCCCCGGACGAATCGAGCGCGCCGCCGCCCTTGCGGCCGAAGCCTTGCCCTGCCGCCTTGCCGAAAGAGGGCACGCCCTTACCGAATGGAATCGCGTTCATGCTCGCTGGTCTCCTCATCACGCGTAAAGCGTGGCCGCTAGCTTCGTATCAATCGGCGCGGTGCCGTTCTTGCGCGACTGATAGAAGGCAAGCACGCTGCGCGATGTCTCGATGTTGAGGCGATCGTAGTCGGATTCGAGTTTCCTGAGATCGCTCGCCGTGATGCGGTGATCCTTGGCGCCGAGGAACAACAGCGCCATCATGGTGTCCCAGGAGAAATCCAGCGCCTTGCACAGGATCAACAGCATCTCGCGATTCTTGTCGAGCATCGCGCGTTCGATCACGTCGTTGGGCAGCGCGCACAACAGCGACATGCCGATCGTGACTTCCTCGATCCGGTGCGAACGGGCATAGGTCGAGATGCTGGCCTCGTTCAAATTGCCGCTGCGGTGTTGGGTCGTCACCACGCGCTTGGCCACGAAATGGCTGCGCGAGACCGGGCCGAATTTCGACTGCAACTCGCCGCCGAGGTCCGTCACCGACGATTGGATCTGGCGTGCCATGTCCGGACGCTCGGCCTCCAGACGGGTCCTCACGTCGGCGGTCGCCTTGGCAATCAGCTGCTGAAATACATGCCGCGGGGTGTCCTTGCGCAGGCCAAGCTGCACGGCGAGGATCGAATCGCCCTCGGCGCGCTGGACCATGTTCAGGAAACCGAAGTCGGAAAATTTGGCGCCGCTGTTGCGGACGACCGAATTGACGACGTCCCGGTCGCCGCGCTTGACCAGTTCGTCGGTCACGCGCTCTTCCAACGTTTCGCGTTTGGAGATCGAGAGCATGTGAGCCTGGCTCTTGGTGCAGGCGTTGGCGACCAACGCATAGCTCTGGAGCTGCTTGGACTCCCGCAACACCGGACCGGCGACCTCGATCGCATCGTCGAAGGCGAGTTTGTGAATGACGTTGACCGGAGCGTTGTCGAAGCGCGCAAGCCGCTCGGACAGTTGAGCGCGCGCCGCGACCTCGATTTCGTCGGCGAGTCGCGTGACCACCTCGCCGAACGTCCAGATTTCGTCGTCGCTGAAGTCGCCGGCGATCATCAGGTCGGTGGTATGCCACAGGGCGCGCGCCCGACTTTCGGGCGTGCCGCGCGTGACCGCTTCCTCGAGATCGTCGAGAAACGACTTCGTTTCGGTCTTGCTGGCCGTCTTGAATTGCAGGCTCATTTTCGGTGCCAAATCCTTCGGCGAAACCTCATTTGTCGACCAGGATACAGATCAGGCACGAGTTTTCGGTAAAAATGGCTGCGAAGTATTTCTGTTCGAAATTCGCTGAAATGCGATGGATTTCGTTAACGATTGAATTTTATTGGCGTCGGACACGGCCTTATCCGCCAGATCTTGTAGAAAGCGTCTCCTCGAACGCGTCCGAGGTCACGGCGCCGGGCTGTCCTGACGAGGCTCAGGCAACGGAGATGCGATAGCTCAGGGTTTCCGTCCTGCCGGGCTGGATTTTCATGATGCCGGGTTTGTCGAGAAATTCGCCGTCGAAGTCGAGCGGGGAGGCGAACCCGCGCCACGGTTCAAGACAAAGAAAGGGCGCGCCGTCGGGTTTGGACCAAATGCCGAGTTCGCGAAAGCCTTGCCATTGCAAGCCGATTGATGGGCCGCGGTCGGCGGCGTAGCGGATGCTCGTGCTTGCCGGGCGATCCAGAATGACGGCGTCGTCGGTGAAAAGCTGTTCTGAAAGGGCAAGATATTTGCCCTCGATCGGCGTCGGCTCCGGCTTCTCGCGCAGCAACCCGCCCTTCAGGCGGCGAATCGGCGCGGGCTCGTCGTGCGAGAAATGGATTCCATACGCTTGCTTGGGCAATTCCGGCAGCAACGGCCAGTTGAACGCGGGATGACCGCCAAGCGACGCCGGCAGGATCTCGTCGCCGGTATTGGTGATCTCGAACCGTACGTCCAGATGCACGTCGTCCACCGCGTAGGTCACTGCCAATCGGAACGCGAACGGAAAATGCTGATGGCTTGTCGCATCGTCGGTGAGGTCAAGCGTGCAGGAGGTTTTCCCGCGTTCGCGCCAGGCAAACGTCATGTCGCGGGCAAATCCGTGCTGCGTCATCGGGTAGGTCTTGCCCCGATGCTTCAGCTCGTCGTACTTGAGCCGGCCGACGATCGGAAACAGGTTCGGCGAATGGCGCGGCCAGGCCGGTCCGGCCTGCCACAACAGCTCAACGCCTTCGCTGTTTTTCAGCGAGCAAAGTTCGGCGCCGTCGGCCTTGATGACCGCTGAAATGCCGCTGCTTGCGAGCGTGTGGTCCATATCTAGTGGTCCGATTCTAACATTTGCATCCCTCTGTGGGAGCCACTTTTGCAAATGTTAGAATCAAAGGACCACTAGCTAACATAGATTTCTAGTGGAGTTTTCGATTTGACATTCGCTTTTCGAATGCGCGGCTACGCTGTAGCGAATGTCAAATCCACTCCACTGGCTTATGCGCGCTCGACAAAACTGTCGACCACCTTTTTCTCGCCGGCCTTCTCGAAGGCAATCGTGAGCTTGTTGCCGTCGATCTTCACCACGCGGCCGTAACCGAACTTCTGGTGAAACACGCGGTCTTCGAGATTGAAGTCCGACGTGGTGCCGGTGGATTTGGCGATCAGCTCGCCTTCGATGACAAGCGGCGCGCGCTTTTGTTTGGCAGAGCCACCCTCGTCGCGTGAGCTGTAGGACGATTGCCGTTCCTCGAAACCATGATGCTGGCGGCTGCCGCGGGCGCGGTTGGCCTGCGCGCGCTGCCAGCCCGGCGTGGTGTAGCTCGAACCAAAGGATTCCACATTGTCGAAGCGTGATGCGCCATAGCCGCCGGCGCCGCCCCAGCCCGAGCCGCCTTTAGATTCGGTGATCTCGACGTTATGCGCCGGCAATTCGTCGAGGAAGCGCGAGGGGATCGTGGTCGACCAGGTACCGTGGATGCGGCGGTTGGTGGCGAAATAGAGCTTGGCGCGGCGACGCGCGCGCGTCAGCCCGACATGGGCGAGCCGGCGCTCTTCTTCCAATCCCGCGCGGCCCTGTTCGTCGAGCGTGCGCTGGCTCGGAAACAGGCCTTCTTCCCAACCGGGCAGAAACACGTTGTCGAATTCGAGCCCCTTCGCCGAATGCAGCGTCATCAGCGACACGGCTTCATCTTCCGCGCCGCCGTCGCGGTCCATCACCAGCGAGATGTGTTCGAGGAAACCTTGCAGGTTCTCGAACTCTTCCATCGAGCGCACCAGTTCCTTCAGGTTCTCCAGCCGGCCCGCGGCGTCCGCCGAGCGGTCCTTCTGCCACATGTCGGTGTAGCCGCTTTCGTCGAGCACGGTTTCGGCCAGTTCCGTGTGCGAGGCGACCTCGGCCTGCGCGCGCCAGCGGTCGAAGCTGACGAGGAGATCGCGCAAGCTGCCGCGCGCCTTCGGCTTCAGCTCGTCGGTCTCGACCACGGCGCGGGCGGCTTCGTATAACGGGATACGCCGCTTGCGGGCGTGGTCGTGCAGCATCTGCACGGTGGCGTCGCCCAGGCCGCGCTTCGGCACGTTGACGATGCGCTCAAAGGCGAGATCGTCGGCCGGCGAGTTGACGACGCGCAGGTAAGCCAGCGCATCGCGGATTTCCGCGCGCTCGTAGAATCGAGGACCGCCGATCACCCGATAGGGCAGGCCGAGCGTGACGAAGCGATCTTCGAACTCGCGCATCTGGAACGACGCCCGCACCAGGATCGCGATCTGGTTGAGGTTCTCCTTGGCGCGCTGGAGCTCCTCGATCTCCTCGCCGATGCCGCGGGCTTCCTCTTCCGAATCCCAGGCGCCGGTCACGGTGACCTTTTCGCCGTCGACATCCTCGGTGCGCAGCGTCTTGCCGAGTCGGCCTTCGTTATGCGCGATCAGATGCGAGGCGGCGGCGAGGATATGACCGGTCGAGCGGTAGTTGCGCTCGAGGCGAATGACCTTGGCGCCGGGGAAATCGTGGTCGAAGCGCAGGATGTTGTCGACCTCGGCGCCGCGCCAGCCATAGATCGACTGGTCGTCGTCGCCGACGCAACAGATGTTGCGGGAAGCGGGGGATGTTTTCGCCACATTCTTCTCGCCATCACCGGACAGATGCGAAGCATCGAGGCTCGGCGATCCATCCTCTGACGAATCGATGGGTTGCGGGGCATCGGCGAGCGCAAGCGACGCCGTTCCTTGAACGGCTGTGCCCGGCAATGGCGAATTGGGCGCCGCGTCACCACCCTCTCCCACGAGGGGAGCAGGGACAGGAGCGCGGGGCGAGGTCGGGGAAGCCGCTTTCGAACTCGGCGCCTGCGAGAGCAACCGCAGCCAGAGATACTGCGCGACGTTGGTGTCCTGATATTCGTCGACCAGGATGAACTTGAAGCGGTGCTGGTATTGCCGCAGCACATCCGGGTGTTCGCGGAACAGGCGGATGTTTTCCAGGAGCAGGTCGCCGAAGTCGGCGGCGTTGAGAATCTTCAAGCGCTCCTGATAGCTCGCATAGAGCTTGCCGCCCTTGCCATTGGCGAACACTGCGGCTTCGCCTGACGGCACCTGCGCAGGCCCAAGTCCGCGGTTCTTCCAGCCGTCGATCAGCCCGGCCAGCATCCGCGCCGGCCAGCGCTTGTCGTCGATGCCCTCGGCCTGCAAAAGCTGCTTGAGCAGCCGCACCTGATCGTCGGTATCGAGCACGGTGAAATTGGATTTCAACTGCACCATCTCGGCGTGCAGGCGCAGGATGCGCCCGCCGATCGAGTGGAAGGTGCCGAGCCACGGCATGCCCTCGGCCGCCTGGCCGAGCATTTCGCCAAGACGCGTCTTCATCTCGCGCGCGGCCTTGTTGGTGAAGGTGACCGAGAGGATTTCGCCCGGCCGCGCCCGGCCCTGGCTCAGGATATGAGCGATACGGCAGGTCAGGACGCGGGTTTTGCCGGTGCCGGCGCCGGCCAGCACGAGCACCGGGCCATCCAGCGTCTCCACAGCCTCGCGCTGCTCGGGATTGAGCCGGGCAAGATAGGAGGGCGCCGCGGAGGCACGCGCGCGCGCGGCGATTCCGCCAGCCGCAGGCTGGTGGTCGGGCACGTCGTGACGGGGTAGGTGGCTCGGCTCGCTCATGTCTCGATTCGGTTTCGCCCACGATGGCACGTTCCGCGCAAACTTGGCACCGCATGGGTTCGGCGAAGGGGAGCCTTCATAGCAGGAATGGCCGACATATGGGGTGTGAGGAGGCCGTTTGACAGGAGTTATCCCGCCCCCGAATACCCCGGGGATTTGTTCCCGGTCAGGGGCGATTTTTCGCTGTTTTCGCGCCCGGAGATGGCGGGAACTTTTGTTCCCAGGCGCCATTATTTCGAGGAATGCGTCAGCGCTTGACCGCTTGCGCAAAGCAGATCGAAACGGAGCTTGTCATGTTGAGCTGGGTCGTCACCTTCCTGATCGTTGCCCTGATCGCCGGTATTCTTGGTTTTGGCGGCATCGCCGGCGTATCGATCGAAATCGCAAAGGCGATTTTCTTTATCGCGGTTATCCTGTTCATCGTGTCGGCCGTGGTCGGCATCGCGCGCGGCCGAAGCCGAGTCTAGAACCGGCCATTCGTATCGCCTGATTGGTATCGTCTGACATGGGCGGAATACCTCGTCGGGGCGAGGTGTTGCGCCCATTCCTTTGCGCCCTAGCTCACTGGCATACATCGCAGTTGAGGGTAGGATGTCCTCTGACCGCCGCAGAGCGGAAAGGGGACGCCTTTGGATTTTTCCGACTATTTGAAACATGACGCCGTCGGGCTCGCCGAGCACGTTGCGCGCCGCGAAGTGACGCCGGACGAACTGCTTGCGCTCGCGCTGCGCCAGAACGAGCTGACGCAACCGAAGACCAATGCGATCTGCCGGATGATGGAGACTGAGGCGCGCGCCCAACTGGCAAAGCCATCGACGGGCGCCTTCGCCGGCGTGCCGTTCCTGATCAAGGACGTTGTGCAGGATTATGCCGGGCTTCCGACAAGCGCCGGCAGCCGTGCGTTGCTGGACAATGTCGCGCCGGAGCACGCGCACAGCGTGCGGCGCTATCTCGCGGCTGGACTTGTGATCTTCGGCAAGACCAACATGCCGGAGCTCGGGTTGAAGGCCGTGTCGGATTCACAAGCCTTCGGCCGCGTCTGCAATCCCTGGAACGTTGCGCATACGCCCGGCGGGTCGAGCGGCGGCGCCGCCGCCGCGGTGGCCTCCGGCGTCGTCCCGATGGCAGCCGGTAGTGATGGCGGCGGCTCTATCCGCATTCCCGCCGCTTGCTGCGGCCTGTTCGGCCTGAAGCCGTCGCGCGGGCTGATCTCGCCTGGGCCGGCCTCCGGCGAATACTGGTTCGGCGCGACCAGCGAAGGCGTGATCTCGCGCAGCGTGCGCGATTCGGCCGCGGCCCTTGACGTGGTCCCTGGCGGTGAGCCTGGCGACGCCTTTCTCGCTTTGAAACCGGGCGAAGCCTACACGCAGTCGATGGTACGCGATCCCGGCCGGCTGCGGATCGCCTTCACCGTCGCTTCGCCGATCGGCACGGACGTGCATGCCGAGGCAAAGATAGCGGTCGAAACCGCCGCCGCATTGCTGCGCCGCCTCGGCCACGAGGTCGAGGAAGCTTCGCCTGACATCGACGGTCGCGCGCTCGCCAAAGCATATCTGCATATCTATTTCGGACAGGTTGCGGCGGCGGTGACGCGGGCGCGCGAGCGGGGCGCCAAGCGCAGCGATTTCGAACTGCTGTCACGGGTGCTGGCGACGCTCGGCGGTGCGACTTCCGCCGGCGCGCTGACGACGCAGCTGCTCAAGTGGAATGAATTTGCACGCGCGCTTGCGCGTTTTCACCAGCGCTACGACATGCTGCTCACGCCGACATTGGCTCATCCGCCGGTGCGCCATGGTCAGACCGACCCAAGCGCGGCGGAGCAGGTATTGCTGAATTTGCTCGATCGTACCGGTCTGCTCGGCTTGCTCACGCGCGCCGGCCTGTTCGACGGCACCATCGACAAGCTCGCGCGTGACAGCCTGCAATATGTGCCGTTCACGCAGCTGGCCAACCTCACGGGTGTGCCGGCCATGAGCGTGCCGCTGCATTGGACCGCCGACGGCCTGCCGCTTGGCGTGCAATTCGTCGCGCGGATGGGAGATGAAGCGCGCTTGCTGCAGCTTGCACGCCAGCTCGAGACCGCGCAGCCCTGGTTCAGCCGGCTGCCGGAATGGATAAGTAATCAAGAACGCGAGACGTGATTGCAGCGTTGTATCGCGATCAGCTGGCGACCGTAATTGCCGCGTATTCGCGCTCAACGCCTGCCAGATGCTGGGCGACGACGTGAGCGACTTCCTTGGCATGCGTCGAGATCATGAAATGGGCTGCGTCGGCCACCCTCGTGACGGCTGCGTTCGGAATGCACTGACCCAGAAGCCGGTTGGCGCGCTTGACGGCCGGATGGCTGTTGGCGCCCATCAAGACAAGCGTGGGAATTCGGACGCTGCCGAGCAACGATGGCGTCAAGCCGAAGCCGTAGACGCTCTTCCAGTCGAGCAGGTTAACCGGCGTGGTTTCGATCGCTAGTCGCGAACGCGTTGCGGCCAACCGGCGAACGTGCCTGCACCGCCGTAGAAGTCGATCATCTGCGCGATCGCCGCCCTGTCGCCGGCCTTGTAGGCCGCGATATATTCGTCGGTCATTTTGCGAAACGCAAAGTAGTCTTCGTGTTCGAACATCATCCGCAAAATCTCCGGCGCGGGCGCTTCGATGATCGTGAGACTGCGCAAGGGCACGCGCCGCCGAAGTGCAACCGCGAGCGCCGACAGGCCGCCGAAGGAATGCCCGACCAGATGGACGGGAGCGCCCGCATGCCGGATCACCGCTTCGATGATGTCGGCCTCGTGGGTGATGCTCGAATCGAGCATACGGCGCTCGGTGGTGCCGCCGTAGCCGAGCAGGCTGGTCGTGACGCAGCGAAAGCGATTTTCCCAATGCGTCATGATCGGTCGCCACGCAGCACCAGTACTGCAGGATCCCGGCACCAGCACGACAGTCGGGCCTGTTCCGGTTTCGTCATAGTCAATGCGTCCGAGCGAATCCTTGATCATCGGGCCGAAATTCCTTGGAAAATGTGGACCAGGCCCGCGAGTGGCGCTGCCGAGGCCGAGACATAAATTTCGCGGGGGCTTTTATCGTCATGCGTTCGCAGGACAGGCGCAGGATTTCCCTGGGACTTTCCGCAAATTGTCCTGACATGTTGGGCATCATGGCGTGAACGGGCTTGCCGTTGCGGCAAGCCCGTTCGTTTCGCGATGGAACTTGAAGATCTGCTTTTTAGCGGTGCGAGGCGACGCGCTTTGTCACGGCGCTTGGCAGCCGCCCCAAAAAGCCACGCATCAGTTTGGCGATGTCGCTTGCAGATTCCTCAAGCGCAAGATGGCCGGCGTCCAGCACCTGCGAATGCTATCTGACCGGCATCACGATCGCGCGGCCGACGCCTTCCGGCCGCGGCAGGTGCGCGTGGGCCTGAGTCACCGCATCGATCGTGGCGCGGAGGTCGGGCGGAAACGGTGCGGTCTTTCGCTTGGTCATGTCGACGTGCAGCGACAGCGTTTCGGATGTCGCCGACAACCAGCCCTCGGTCGCATGCCGCAGTTCCTCAAATACGTGCAGCCGCTTCTCGTCGGCGGCGAGGAGGTACATCGCAACTTGCAGAGGATCGCCCAGGCGCACCTCGCGCAGGTAGCGCACATGGCATTCGGCGGTGAAGGTCGAATTCTCGCGCGTCTTCTTGTAGTCCGGGCCGATGCCGAGCAGTAGCCAGAGCTCATCGAGCCCCCGGTCGAACAGCACGTTATAATAAGCCATGTTGAGATGGCCGTTATAGTCGATCCATTGCGGCTCGATCTGCATCATCGACGAGAGGAAAGGCGCCGGGATATTGCCGCTATCTGCCGTCATGGCCCCATCTTTCTTTGCAGGACATGATGTCTTGACCCCCCATATATCCTTTGCCACGGTATTTCCCTGAGTGGAGCCAGGGATTCCATCGTGGGAACAACGATTACCAACAAACCCAAGCGCGCGG
The DNA here is from genome assembly GCA_963824305.1 of uncultured Alphaproteobacteria bacterium. GTDB lineage: Bacteria > Pseudomonadota > Alphaproteobacteria > Rhizobiales > Xanthobacteraceae > Bradyrhizobium. The sequence continues at coordinate 1,422,892 of CAWGOW010000004.1, read as the reverse complement.
AGCCCGAAGCCGTTGCGGCCGTCGTGGAAAAGCTCGCCGCGCGGTTCGGCAATCGTCTCGTTACCTCGCAAGCCGTGCGCGAACAACACGCCCATACCACAACCTGGTTGCAATCGCAGCCGCCGGATGCCGTGGTGTTCGCGCAGGAAGCCGCCGACGTTCAGGATGTGGTGCGTGTTTGTGCCGCGCGTGGCGTTCCCGTGATCGCTTTCGGTACCGGCACCTCGCTCGAGGGGCAGGTCAATGCGCCGGCCGGCGGCGTCTGTATCGATTTTCGCGACATGAACAAGGTGCTGGAGGTCCATGCCGAAGACCTTGACGCCGTGATCCAGCCCGGCGTGACGCGCAAGGCGCTCAACGAACATCTGCGTGACCAGGGCGTGTTCTTTCCGATCGATCCCGGCGCCGACGCCTCGCTGGGCGGCATGGCTTCGACACGGGCTTCCGGCACCAATGCGGTGCGCTACGGCACCATGCGCGAGAACGTGCTGGCGCTCAAAGTCGTGCGCGGCGACGGCGAGATCATCACGACGGGCACCCGCGCCAAGAAATCCAGCGCCGGTTACGATCTCACGCATCTCTTCGTCGGCGCCGAAGGCACGCTCGGCATCATCACCGAACTCACCATACGGCTGCGCGGCATCCCCGAAACCATTGCAGCGGCGGCCTGTTCGTTCGACAGCGTGCGCGGTGCCTGCCAGGCGACCATCATGGCGATCCAGATCGGCATTCCGGTCGCGCGAATCGAACTGTTGAATGCCGAACAGGTGAAGGCATGCAATTCCTATTCGAAATTGTCGCTGCCGGAGACGCCGCTTCTGCTGCTCGAATTCCACGGCACCGAGGCCGATGTCGCCGAGCAATCGAGGAACTTTGCCGAGATCGCCAAGGAATGCGGCGGCGGCTCCTTCACCTGGACCACGCGGCCCGAGGATCGCACGAAATTGTGGCAGGCGCGCCATGACGCCTATTGGGCGGTCAAGGCGCTTCGTCCTGGCGCAGGTGTGGTCGCGACAGATGTCTGCGTGCCGATTTCGCGTCTCGCCGATTGCGTGACAGAAACCGAGGACGACCTGAAGCGGCTGCGGTTGCAATCGCCGATCGTCGGTCATGTCGGTGACGGTAATTTCCATTGTTCGCTGCTGTGCGACGTCGACGATGCCGACGAGATGGCGCGCGGGGAGGAATTCATGCACCGTCTGGTCGAGCGGGCGCAGTCGATGCAGGGCACCTGCACCGGCGAGCATGGCATCGGGCAGGGCAAACAGAAATACCTCAAAGGCGAGCTCGGCTTGGAGGCGATCGACGCCATGCGCGCCATCAAGCAGGCGCTCGATCCAAAAAACATCTTCAATCCCGGAAAAATCATTCCGGCGTTGAGCTGATGCCGCAGTCTGCAACTACAGCGGTCTTGCTGGCGGCGCATTTACTTGGCATGAATCTTTCGGCGTTGGAGTTTTGGACCTAATCATGCGTCTTAGCCGAAATATCTTCGTTGTCCTGCTGCTCGCGCTGGCGCCGCCGATGATCGCGCGTGCCGAAGACAATCCGTCGTCGTCCGCGCCAAACGCGAATTCGGCACAAAATCAGCCGGCCGCGACCGGCGAGAGCGACAGTGAACTGCGGCAGACGCCGGATACCGACCTGTTCGCGCTGATGACGGGAACCTGCACCACGCTCAAGATTGCGGGAAGGGATTTCGCCTGCCGCACCGTCGCCTATTCCCACAGCGTTCAGGGTCGCGCCTATTTCACCATCGCGCTCGACGACCCCGCCGACTCCAGTCACATCGTTTCGTTCTCCGGCGATACGGGCCGGCGCAGCAACGAGAATCTCTACGACCTGCCGGTCGACCGGATGTTGCTCAATTCCAAAAACCAGCCGAAGGTGGACGGCCTGCCGGTGCCTACCGCCTTGAAATCGGCAGGCAGATGCGTGCAGCTCGGCAATTTCGCCACCGGCCATGTTACGAGCGTGGTGTGCTCGGCCACCGACAGGAGCGGCAAGAGGTACGACTTGCGCTTTGAGTCCGATGGCTCGCCGATCACGGTGCGCCGCGTGAATCCGTCGGCGCCGAGCATCCGCCAGCGCGGTTGAGTTTTGGGAAGACGTGCGATGGCGATGCGCTGGTTCAACAAGCCCAAGCCGAAAGAGATTTGGGAAGAGCCCGTGGCATGGCCGCTGGGGGATATCGAGGCCGCGCACCGCATTCGCGATATTTGCCGTTCCGCCGCCGATAGCGCCGCGAAGGCCGCGGCGCCCAACAGCAGGAACCGGCAGGATGACTTGCAGCGTTACGAGCGCGCGGCGAGGGCCGCGATGGAAACCGCCCTGAAGATCGGCGACGACCTGCTGCGCGATTCCTCCGTGCGCCAGATCATCGATCTGTGCCTGACAGCCGACGATCCAAGGACGGCGCGAATTCTGTTCCGCGCGATACAGGCACCTTCGATTCGCGACGATGCGTTGCGTGACCATCCGCTGCTGGCGGAGTGAAGCGGTTCACTACTTCTCGACCGCGCCGCCGCTCTCGGCCCAATCCTTGAAGCCGCCGATATTGTAGACCTCGTTATAGCCCATGTCCTTGAGCAGCTTGCCGGCGAGCGATGCGCGTCCGCCGGAGGCGCAATAAATCAGGACGGTCTTGTCTCTGGAAAAATTCTTGTCGTGGGTGGGCGAGTCCGGGTCGGCGCGAAACTCCAAAAGGCCGCGAGAGACGTGAACCGCGCCGGCGGCCTTGCCGCTTGCCTGCACCTCGGTGCCGTCGCGGATGTCCAGCAACAGCGTATTGCCCTTGGCGATCTTTTCGCGCGCTTCAGCGGGCGTGATCTTCGGCACCGCAGCGTTGGCGGCTTCCATCATCTGCTTGACACCGAGTGCCATTCTTTACCTCCCTGGTAATTGAATTCGTGACGATAGACCTTCTTCCTCGTCATTGCCTGTGACAGACGCGAGGCGTTTGCACAAGGCAGCCATAGCGACGAAGCAATCCGGTATTCTGTTTCTGGATTGCTTCGCTATCGCTCGCAATGACAGATATAGGTTTATCGCAATTGGGCGCCAAGACATCAACTCAAGTCATCGAGCGATGTAAAGGACTTTGATGCGGCTTCCGTTCTTTTATGGCTGGATCATCATCGCGGTGACCTTCGTCACCATGGCGATCGGCGTCAATGCGCGCACTGCGTTTTCGCTGCTGTTTCCGCCAATCCTCGGTGAGTTCGGCTGGGACCGCGGCGTGACTGCCGGCGCGTTCTCGTTCGGCTTCGTGGTCTCGGCGATTGCAAGTCCGTTGTTCGGTCGCTTGATGGATCGCCTCGGTCCGCGCAGCGTGATGGAGCTTGGCGTGGTGCTGATGGCGAGCGGCTTGCTGCTTGCGCCGCTGACGACGCAGCCCTGGCATCTTTATCTCACCATTGGCGTACTGGTCGGCGCCGGCAGCATTTGCCTCGGCTATACCGGCCAGTCCCTGTATCTGCCGAATTGGTTTCACCGCAGCCGCGGTCTTGCGATCGGGTTTGCTTTCGCAGGCGTCGGCGTCGGCTCGGTGACGCTGCTGCCCTGGGTGCAGTTCCTGATCGATGGAAGTGGCTGGCGGGCCGCCTGCACGGCGATCGGGCTTCTGGTTCTGATCGTGCTTGCGCCGATCAACTTTTTCTTGCGCAAGCGGCCGGAGGATATAGGTCTGCTGCCGGACGGCGATGCCGCGCCATCGGCCTCCGTGCCAAAGCCGTTATCGAATGTCGTCGATCCCGACTGGGCCGGCATCGACTGGACGTTGTCTCGTGCGATGCGCACCGCGCGTTTCTGGTGGATTGCGGTCGGCTATTTCGCAGGGCTTTACATCTGGTACGCGGTGCAGGTGCACCAGACCAAATACCTGCTCGACATCGGCTTCAGCCCGGCGGTCGCGGTGTGGTCGCTCGGTGCGGTGAGTGCACTGGGCATTCCCGGCCAGATCTTTCTGGGACATCTCTCCGACCGGATCGGACGCGAATGGGTCTGGTCGATCGGCTGCACCGGGTTTGCGATCTGCTTTGCCGCACTGATCGCGCTGGCAAAGATTCATTCGGTGCCGCTGATCTATCTCATGGTGGTCACGCAAGGCGCACTTGGTTATGGTCTGACCTCGGTGATGGGCGCGATCGTGATCGAAATCTTCCAGGGCAGGCATTACGGCGCGATTTTCGGGACCATTACCGTGGCTGCGCTTTGCGGCGGCGCAGCGGGGCCGCTGGTGACGGGCGTTTTGCATGACCTGGCAGGGAGCTACAGCCAGGCTTTCGCAATCGCGATCGGCATGAGCGCGCTTTCGGCGCTTTCGATCTGGCGCGCTTCGCCTCGCAAGGTCCGCGCGGTGGCCGGCCGCCTGCACCGGATACCGAGCTGATCGTACCAAGGCGGCACGGTCTTCGGCCCTTCATCTACCGCTCCAACTCTTCTATATTCAGCGAAAACCGGAGGGAGACGCGCATGAACGAGCACGCTCAGGCTGCCGCGGCCGCGCCGCTGTTCAATCCACTGGCGCCTGAATTCATCCGGAACCCCTATCCGCTTTATGACCAGTTGCGCCGTATGGATCCCGTTCACATCACCTCGCACGGCATGTATCTCATCAGCCGCCACGCCGACGTGACCGGCGTCTTGCGCGACAAGCGCTTCGGCAAGGACTTTGTCGAAAGGTCGACGCGGCGTTATGGCCCCAAGATCATGGAAGAGCCGATCTTCCGCTCGATGAGCCACTGGATGCTGCAACAGGATCCGCCGGATCACACCCGCCTGCGCGGTCTGGTCGTGAAGGCCTTCACGGCGCGGCGGGTGGAAGACATGCGGCCGCGGATTCAGGAAGTCGTCGACCAGACGCTCGATCGCGTCATTCCGCAAGGCAAGATGGACCTGATCGAGGATTTCGCGTTTCGTCTGCCGGTCACGATCATCTGCGAGATGCTCGGCATTCCCGAAGAGCATCGTGAGACATTTTATGCAGGCACGCGCGATGGCGGCCGCATCCTCGATCCGGTGCCGCTATCGCCTGCCGAGATCGCGCAAGGCAATGCCGCCAACATGATGGCGCGGATGTATTTCCAGCAGCTGTTCGAGTTGCGACGGAAACAGCCGGGCGACGATCTGACCACGCAGCTGGTGCAGGCCGAAGAAGACGGTTCCAAACTGACCAATGAGGAATTGACCGCCAACATCATCCTGCTGTTCGGCGCCGGCCACGAGACCACCGTCAACCTGATCGGCAACGGGCTTCTGGCGCTCTATCGCAATCCGGACCAGCTTGCGCTGCTCAAAGCGCGACCGGAACTGATCACCAACGCGGTCGAGGAGTTTCTGCGTTACGACTCCTCGGTGCAGATGACAGGACGGGTGACTTTGGAAGACATCGACGATCTCGGGACCAGGAAGATCGCGAAGGGCGAAACCATCCTCTGCCTGCTCGGCTCGGCTAACCGCGATCCGGCCGCCTATCCCGATTCCGCCGACCGGCTCGATATTACGCGGCCGAACGTGCGCCCGCTGTCGTTTGGAGGCGGCATTCATTTCTGCCTCGGGGCGCAACTCGCCCGTATCGAGGCCGAAATCGCCATCTCGACCCTGTTGCGGCGGTTGCCGGACCTGCGGCTCGACGATGCGGAGAACCCTGAATGGCGACCGACTTTCGTCCTGCGCGGCCTCAAGCGGCTGCCGGCGAGCTGGTGAAGCCTTCGCAGTGGCGTACTAGCCCGCTGTGACTTCGCCACAGTTCAATCTATATATGGCCGCTAGAGTTCCGATTCCGAAGTTCGCAAGCGGCATAGCGTTTGCTTGATATCGAACGGATGGCTTAGGGCCGGCGGCGCGTGAGACCCGCGACGTGGTGCCCTCGAGAGGAGACACCGTGCAGACGACGCTGCTCGGACTGGCGATTGCCTTGATCGTTGCGCTGGCCGCCGCGCTGGTCGGGCCGTATTTCGTCGACTGGAACCAGTTTCGTCCGCAATTCGAGGCCGAGGCCGCCAAAGTGATCGGCGCGCCGGTGCGGGTCGCGGGTGCGCTCGAGGCCCGCTTGTTGCCGTCGCCAAGTTTGCGGCTGCGTTCGGTGGTGGTCGGCGGCGCCAACGACCTCGGAAAAGTGCGGGCCGACAAGCTCGATGTCGAATTCAGCCTCGGCTCGCTGATGCGCGGCGAATGGCGCGCCACCGAACTCACGATCGGCGAGATGGCGCTAGACCTCGGTCTCGATCCGCAGGGGCGGATCGATTGGCCCGGTGGAAGCGGAAAATTCAACCTCGGCTCACTTTCGGTCGACCGCCTTCATCTCACCGGGCGGGCGGCGCTGCATGACGCGTCAAGTCACCGCACACTTGAACTCAACGATATCGTCTTTTCCGGCGACCTCCGCTCGCTCGCAGGCGCCGTGCGCGGCGACGGCAGTGTGACGGTGGCAGGCAGCCGCTATCCCTTCCGCGTCTCATCCGGCCAAAGCGCGGACGGCAACAGCACCCGCCTGCACCTGGTCGTCGATTCCAGTGCGCGGCCGGTGTCGGTGGAGCTTGACGGCTTCCTGAACTTCGAGGCGCGCAGTCCGCGCTTCGACGGCACCGTTACCTGGGCGGCCAGCGCGGGAAAGGGCGACAAGCGCGATGCGCCGTTGTCCAATACGCCGTCATCCAATACGCCTTGGCGGATTTCCGCCAGGGTCAAGGCAGATCACGCGGCGGCCAAATTCGACCAGATCGAAACGAGTTATGGCGCAGATGATGCTGCGCTCAAGCTCACCGGCGCCGGCGAACTTCGTCTCGGCACTTCGCCGCTATTGCACGCTACGCTGTCGGCGCGTCAACTGGACGCCGACCGCTTTGCAGCCAAGGAAGCAAGCAAGGAAAGCGCCGGCGCCAAACCGAACGCCATCAAGCTCGGCGACGGCAACGATACCGCCGATCCGGTGCGGGTGATGCCGGTGCTGCGCGCGCTCGTCGCCGCGCTGCCGCAGACGCCAATTCCTGCCGCGCTTGAACTTTCCTCCGAGCAGATCGTCGTCGGCGGACGCAGCGTGCAGAATTTCGTCGCCGAGCTTCGCAGCGATACGAAATCCTGGGCGGTCGATCGCCTCGATCTGCGCGCGCCCGGCGCGACGCATGTCACGCTGAACGGCAAAGCGGGCAATGCGTCTCCCGGCGATTCCGTTGCCGGCCGTTTCAAGGGCGCGCTTTTGATCGAATCCTCAGATCCCGACGCGCTGGTAATGTGGTTGCAGGGGCGCAGCGAACTGGCCTATCGCAGCCAGAGCCCGTTTCGGCTGAATGGCGACGTCACCATTGAAGGTAACGGCTTTGCCATCGAAAACGTCAAGTCCGAGATTGACGGCGGTACCCTCGAAGGGCGGATTGCATGGACGCATGACGCCAAAAATGGCGCGGCGTTCGAGGCGGTGCTGAAGGCCGAGCGCCTCGACCTCGATTCCACCAACGCCTTTGCGCGCGCCGTGATCGGCCCGCAAGGCGAATGGCCCGAACGGGCAAAACTATCGCTTGCCGTCAATCACGCCATCTCGGCCGGCCAGGACCTGCATCCGTTCGCGGCGAAATTCAGCTACGACCCGAAGGCCTGGACGCTCGACACGTTGAAGATCGGCGAAGCCAGCGGCGTGATGCTGGAAGGCGGCGGCGTTTTCGACCGGACCAATGCGACCGGAAAACTCTCGCTTAATTCGAGTGCGGTCTCGCTGTCGCAGCTGGCGGGCTCGATCACTCCGGTCTGGCCAAAATTGGCCGCGCGCCTCAACGCGATGAAGCTCGTGCCGGGCCCGGCGCGAGTGAAGCTCACGCTCGCTGTCGACAAGGAAGCCGCGCGCGCCGATCGCGCCAATGCGCTTGCCACGATCGATCTCGACGCGCCGCAGTTCAAGGGTTCGGCCACGATCTCGGCCAAGCCGGGCTCCGCGAACCTGCGCGATGCCGATCTCGACAAGCTCCTGCATGGTGACGTCACCGTCGAAACCAAGATGTCGTCGGAGCAAGGTGCGCCGTTGCTCGCGCTGCTCGGGCTCGATGGCGTCATCGCCGCACGCGATGGAGCCGCCCAGCTTCAGGGTTCGGTGTCGGGTGCGTGGGGCACGCCGCTTCATCTTAAGCTCGATCTCACCGGCGCCGGTTTTGATGCCGAGGCGCAAGGCACCGCCGATCCGTTCGTGCCGGGCTTCGATCCCAGGGCCATCAAGGCCAGTCTCTCTCTCAAGGCACATGGGCTCAACCTTGCGCCGTTGTTCGACCTCAAAGCGTCGGACAGAGCGATGCAGGATGTCGGCCTGGCGACGCGCGTTTCCTTCGCCAACGAGAAAGTGACCCTCGACGACATCGACGGCACGATCGCCGGCTCACGGCTGCGCGGCCGCGTGGCGATGACCCTCGATGGCGAGCGCAAGGTGGACGGCGAGGTAGGCCTCGATGCGCTCGACCTCGCGCCGGCTTTTGCATTGGTGATCGGCGCCGGGCGCGATCCGGCGGAGCCGTTCGGCGGCGCGCTTGCCAAAGGTTGGCGCGGACAGATTGCATTTCAGGCATTGCGGGGCATGCTGCCGGGCGGCAGTGAATTGCGCCCCCTGAGCGGCATCGTGAAGGGTGACGGCCAGTCGCTCACCGTCGACAGCATCAAAGGCGGGATCGGCGGCGGTGAAGTTAGCGGCAATATTGAAGCCAGGCAGACCGCAAGCGGATTGACGCTCAACAGCCGCGTGGCGTTCACGGGGGTCGACGGGGCCGCCTTGCGCTATCGTGCGCTCGCAATGCCCGCCGGACGCACCTCGTTGCAGATGACGCTCGCAAGCCAGGGCCGCAGCGCCTCGGCGATGACCGGAGCGATTTCGGGCAACGGTACCGTGACGCTGGAAGCGGCGCGCATCGCCGGTCTCGATCCGCGCGCCTTCGAAGTCGCGATCCGCGCCAGCGACGCGGGCCAGGCGACAGACGACGCGCGTTTGCGGAAACTTGTCGAACCGGCGTTGTCGGCCGGCGCGCTTCTGGTTGCCTCGGCGCAAATCCCGTTCACGATTTACGATGGCCGGCTTCGCGTCAGCGCCACCACGCTTGACGGCGAGGGCGTTCGCGCCATCGTGTCCGGCGGCTACGACATTCCCGCCGACCAGGCCGATATCCGCGCTGTGCTGACCGCGCCGGGCGCCGGCGTGGGACAAGCGAGCCCTCCGGAAATTACGATTTTCGCCGCCGGGTCGCCCGATACGTTCAGCCGAACCGCCGATGTCGCGGCGTTGTCGTCATGGCTCGCGGTAAGGGCGATCGATCGCGAGACCAGGCGACTGGACTCGATCGAGCGTGGCGAGGCGAATCCGGCATCGATCCAGCCGGTCCAACCGATGAGTTTGCCTGACCCGGCGTCACCTCAGCCGTCGGCCGACGCGCCGCTGCGGCCGCAGCCACTGAGGCCGAGGGTCAGCGCGCCGCGCCCGGCTGCCGTTCCGCCGGCCGCCTACGCACCGGCCGTCACCCCTCCTGCGAACACTACGGCCGGGAGCGCACCTGTCGTCAGTCAGCAGGTTCCGCCGCCACTGCCGCCTCCGATCGAGGTGCGGCCGGCGCCGCGGCCGGCCAGGCCAAAGCCGCCGCTGGTGCTGACGCCCCAGGCGCCGGCTCAGCAGCCGGCGTTTTAGCGGATCAACCGCGATTGATTTGCCTCTGAGGGGGGCTGACCGCCGAGGATTAAATACTGCCAACCATGCTCCGTGCGGAACGCGGTTCTCGGCCGAGCTTTCATGCGTCCATGTAAAAACCGGCCTTCTCGTTTCCGGGGGATCGGAGGTACGGTCGTGGTGCGGCGGTAATGCCGCGGACGTTGCTCAGGTACCGACATGACCCTGAACCAGATCTGCCAGTGGATCGATCAGACGGCGATGAGCCAGTGGATCAAGGAGGCGGCCTGGGTCGTGCCCACCGTGCAGACGGTTCACATCCTGGCCATTGCCGTCGTCGCAAGTTCCGCGCTGATGCTCGATCTGCGATTGATCGGCGTGTTCTGGGCCAACCGTCCGCTGGAGGCCGTGAAGGCGCGGTTTCTGCCGCTGATCTGGTGGCCGCTGTTGCTTCTCCTGGCGACCGGCATCATCATGATCGCCGCCGAGCCTGCGCGCTCGCTGAAGAACCCGGCCTTTCAGCTCAAGATGTCGCTGCTGATCGCGGCGCTGGTTGTGACAGGGCTGTTTCAGTTTCTCCACCGGCGTGACGGGTCGCTTGGCGATGGACCGCGGGCGGCTGCCGTCACGCTCGCTATTGTCTCGATCGCTCTGTGGACCTCGATCATTTTCGCCGGGCGCTGGATCGCCTATTTCGCCTGATGCTCGCGCATTCATTACCCCTCATGTCGGCAGCTCACAGGGATGGTTTCGGTGGAGATTGATCGCGCGCTGGAGTGGTTGCAGTCGACGCCGTTTGCGCTCGCGATCGCCGAGAACGACGTGCTGTTCCCATGGATCGAGTCCGTTCATGTTTTGGCGATTGTGCTCGTCGTCGGGACGATCTCGATCGTCGACTTGCGGCTGCTCGGCGTGGCCTCGCTCGATATCAGCGCCCGGCGGCTGATGCGCGACATCATCCCCTACACCTGGGGCGCGTTCGCGGTGGCGGCGATCACGGGATCGTTGATGTTTTCATCCGACGCCACGCATTACGGCCATAACCGCCTGTTCCAGATCAAATTGGTGATGCTGGTGCTCGCGGGAATCAACATGGCGGCGTTCCATTTGTTCGGCGAGCGCGACATCGAGCGCTGGGACGCGCCGGGCGCGACCACGCCGGTGGCCGCGAAGGCGGCCGCGACCATTTCGCTTCTGGCCTGGATTGCGATCGTTTCGCTTGGCCGCGGCACCGGTTTCACGATGCACTAGCGTGTAGTGCAGGAACTTCAAATACGCGGCACTGACTTCACATTGAAACAAGTTCTGGCTAGCTTTAACTCAGATCACTCTTTTCTTTCGGAGAATTGCGCGTGAAATCGGGTCCAATCGGTATTGCTGCGGCCGCTGTTTTCGCCATCTGGCTCGCACCCTCGATCGCAATGGCGCAGGCGCCGCAAAAAGCTCCCGCGGTGATCAATCCGCCGCCGACCGCCCAGGACTGGGCCGACATCGCCAAGTTGCCGGACTGGAGCGGGGTCTGGAATCCGAAGATTTCGGATCAGGACGCCCAGGTGAAGACTAATCCGCCGCCGTGGAACGAGGAAGCGGCGAAGAAGGTCCAGCATATGTTCGCAGAGGAAAAGGCCGGCCGTCCCACGCTCATTTTCAACAACTGCCTGCCCGAAGCGCACCCGTCCTGGATGCTGGTCACGCACAACGCCATGGAAATCCTGTTCACGCCCGGGCGCGTGACGATGCTCGGCGAATCCGACGGCAACCGCTTGCGGCGTATCTACACGGACGGCCGCGGCCATCCGGAAACGTCCGATCCTACTTTCCACGGCCATTCGATCGGCCACTGGGAAGGCGACACGCTGGTGATCGACACCACCGATATCGTTCCCCAGGCGCCGCTCGCCATCAGCGAGGCGGTCGGTCTTCCCAACAACGGCGACATGCACGTGATCGAGCGCATTCATCTTGCCGAAAAAGACATCCTGCACGATGACCTCGAAATCATCGCGCCGCGTATCCTGACCAAGCCGTGGAAGACGACGCGAATCTTCTTCCGCCAGCGTGCACGCAAGTTTGACATCGTCGAAGGCGTTTGCGCCACCGGCGATCTGGTCGAGCGCGTCAACGCGGAAGGCGACAGTATTTTCGTTCCAGTGCAGAAGTCCGAATGGGGCCACACCACGGCCATTCCGGCGAAATAGCCGGCAAGAACAACAGGAGATAACGATGCGACAAGTCATGAAATCGTTCGCGGCGTTGGCCCTTCTCGCGGCGATGGCCGCGGGAGTTTCGCAAGTGGCCGCGCACCATTCGGCAGCGATGTTCGATTTTTCGAAAACGCAAACGCTCAAAGGCAAGGTGGTCGAACTGCGCTGGGTGAACCCGCACGTTACCTTGACCATGACCGGCGCGCTGAACGCCGACGAGGCGCCCGGCGAATGGCTGATGGAAACCACAAGCCCCGGAAATCTGGTGCGCGTCGGCGGCTGGCGTCGTGACATCGTCAAGCCTGGAGATGAGGTCGAGGTGGTGTTTCATCCGCTGCGCGAGCCTGACAAGAAGATGGGCCTGTTGCGGCAGCTGACGACACTCTCCAACGGCGAGGTGTTCGCCGCCAACATCCGCGACCAGGAAAAGCCGGGCCTCGAATAGAAACGGACTCGATAGGGGCTTTCGATGCATATCCGCGCCACCTTAGTCCGTGCGTTCGCTTTTGCGATCGTAGCGGCCATGGTGTTCGTCACCGCGCCGTCCTTTGCCGAGGATCTCCCGCCGCCGAAAGATGCGATCTTCGCCCGCAAGACGGTGATGGGTGCGATCGACATGAACATGGACGAGCTCGAAACCATGCTGGCGCCGGAAGGCAAGCTCGATCTGGCCGATGCCAGGGAGCATGCCGAAGTGATCTCCACGCTCTTGATGGCGTTCCCGCATCTGTTTCCGCCGGCGACCAATCAATGGAGGCAAGGCGCGACCCGCGATCCCGCCACCGACACTTTCGCCAATCCGGCGATCTGGTCGAATTTTGCGGACTTCTACAAGCGCGCGACCGAGGCCTCGAAGATCGCGTGGCAGGCGGCCGGCGCCAAACGGCCCGAGGACTTCCGGCCCCTGATCAAGGAACTACGCGTGCGTTGCAACGCCTGTCACGCGCTGAACTTGAAGCCGGAATAGGGCGGCTGTTCGCCCCTAAGGCGGTTCAGGTGCGCGACTGGCTGGGACCGTCGTGGCGAGGGCTCGAGTTCTGTCGCCGGCGGAGCCGCGGCTTGCGCACGGGTGCGGAAATAGTCCAGCACGAACAGCCGGATCGCCGACGACAGGTTGCCCTGCTGGCGGTTGTTGTCGATCTCGCCGACCAGTTCGGACAGCGTGATGTTCCGAAGGCCGGAAATTTCCTTCATGCCGTTCCAGAACGCTTCTTCGAGGCTGACGCTGGTCTTGTGGCCCGCGACCACAATCGATCGCTTCACAACGGGAGACTTCATGATGCTTCCCCGCCGTCGATGTGATGCTGATCGAGCACTTTACGGGCGCGCTGGTCACGCGCCTCCTCGTGCTCGCGTTCGGCCCGGGTGCGGCCGAACTTGGCGCGGTTGGCGGCAGCTTCCTGCCCCGACCGTTCCTTCTCGGCGCGCTTCCTGAGCTTGTTCAGATTGATCAAATCCCCCATGCCGCTCCCCGTCACTCGGATACTGACGTCGATGAGCGGATGCATTCAATCGATGAACGCGTACGGGTTGCCGTTATATTCGACCGAATATTCGACGGAGACGCGCAAACCGGTTCGAACCTCATTTATGAATTCCCCATTATGCAGTGTGGTCGCAAATGTCGTGCTTCGATTTTTCAAAATAATTTTTGCTCTACCACGGTAATGTACCGCGGTAAAAGCCAATCAAGCATAATTCTTTAGACGATATTCGGATTTGTTGCCGCGTTGCATAGCGCCATGCGCTGTTCATCCGGGGTGCGTCATTTCGCGCGGCTTCACCAGCCGGTCGAATTCATCCGCAGAAACAAATCCGAGCCTGACGGCCTCTTCCTTCAGAGTCGTACCGCGGGCATGCGCGGTTTTGGCCACTTTGGCAGCATTATCATAGCCAATTTTCGGGGCGAGCGCGGTCACCAGCATCAGCGAACGCTCCATAAGCTCCTGGATGCGTTTTTCGTCGGCGCGTATTCCCTCGATGCAGTGTTCCGTAAAAGAACGGGCTACGTCGGCCATCAGTTGTATGGAATTCATCATACAATATGCCAGAAGCGGCTTATAGACGTTGAGTTCAAAATGGCCCTGACTGCCCGCGGTGGTGATGGCCGCCTGATTGCCGAACACCTGGCAGCACACCATTGTTACTGCCTCACACTGCGTCGGGTTGACCTTGCCGGGCATGATCGAGGATCCCGGCTCGTTCTCGGGCAGGATCAATTCGCCCAAGCCGGATCGCGGGCCTGAACCGAGCAGGCGGATATCGTTTGCGATCTTGAAAAGACCGGTGGCGGCCGCATTCAGCGCGCCATGCGCGAACACATAGGCATCGTTGGAAGCAAGCGCCTCGAACTTGTTGACCGCGCTGGTGAACGGCAGGTGGGTAATCCTGGCGGCGTGGCGGGCGAAGGCTTTGGCGAACTTCGGCTTTGAATTGAGGCCCGTGCCGACCGCGGTGCCGCCCTGCGCCAGCGGATAAAGTTCTTTCAGCCCCATACGGATCCGCGCCATGCCGTGTTCGACCTGGGCGGCGTAGCCGGAGAATTCCTGGCCCAAAGTGAGGGGTGTCGCGTCCTGGGTGTGGGTGCGGCCGATTTTGACGATGCGGGCGAACGCCTTCTCTTTGGCTCGAAGCGCGCGGTAAAGCATCGTCAATGCCGGCAGCAGGTTGTGCGTGATCGCCACGCCGGCGGCAATGTGCATCGCGGTCGGAAACGAGTCGTTCGACGACTGGCTCATATTGACGTGATCGTTGGGATGCACCGGCGCTTTCGCACCGAGCTTGCCCCCGAGCAGCTCACTGGCGCGATTGGCGATCACCTCGTTGAGGTTCATGTTGGTCTGGGTGCCCGAGCCGGTCTGCCAGACCACCAGCGGGAAATGATCGTCGAACTTGCCCTCGATCACCTCGCGCGCGGCCCGGGCGATGGCGCCGGCGCGCCGCTGGTCAAGCAGCTTTAGTTCGCGGTTGGTTTCGGCCGCGGCGAGCTTGACGATGCCTAGGGCGTGGACGATCTCCATCGGCATCCGGTCGCGGCCGATGCGGAAATTTTGCCGCGATCGCTCGGTCTGCGCGCCCCAATAACGACTGGCGTCGACCTCGATCGGACCGAAGCTGTCGGTCTCGATGCGCGTCGATTTTGACGGGGATGAAGATTTCGATCGGGCCATCATCGCACTCGATTACATCGGGGATCGGGCGCCGCTCCTGCCGTTATTTCTTGCGGAAACGATCCAGCCGCACCACTTCGGCGCCTTCCGAAGGTTTTTCAGGTTCGTTCGGGGCGGCCTTTTCGGGCACCTGCGGCGCAGACGTCGAGGGCAACGCCGTGCCTCTTTCCTCGGCAGCGCCGGGCGCCGCATCCGACGTTTCGAATTGCAAGCCGAACTGCACGGAGGGATCGAAGAAACTCTTGATGGCGCTGAAGGGGATGACGAGGCGCTCGGGAACGCCGCCAAACGACAGCCCGACCTCGAAGCGATCCTCGGTCACCACCAGGTCCCAGAACTGGTGCTGGAGAATGACCGTCATCTCTTCCGGATATTGCGCCAGGAGGCGCGGCGACAGCTTTACGCCTTCGGCGGTGGAGACGAAGGTGATGAAAAAATGATGGTCGCCTGGCAGGCCGTGCTCGGCGGCGTCGGTCAGCACGCGACGAAGCACCCCGCGAAGCGCGTCGCGGGCCAGTACGTCGTATCGGATGTGATCGGTCGCCATGGTCGGTCCTGTCGCAGAGTTCGAAAGTCTGCCCGCGAAGGTCGGCCGAAACGGTGGCCGACTCGGGGCAGGTTTTCCCCATCGTACCCCGCTCTTTGGCCGAGGTCAGCAGCCTGTACCGGGCAGAACGGGCTGGAAGTGGGGAAAGTGGAGGCTTCTGTTGCCAGGTGCCTCCGAACCCCGCCTAACGGAGCTTAACCCGTTAGGACTTCAAGATGGTCTTTCAAACTGCGTTACGCAGCCTGAGCAACCGGAGCATAGTTGTCGTTTGCAACTATTGCATGGCCCGATGTCGGCGGAACCATACCGGGAAAAAACACGCCCTTTACGCCCTCGTCGATCCTGTTTCGCCCCCGCCGAAATCCGTTGCTACGGCTCAAGGCTGCGGGTTTTGGTGGAGGCGCCGGGTACTGCCCCCGGGTCCGAATGGTTTATTGCGACGGCAATTTATTTCCATAGCCGGCGAACCGGCACCCCCAATATAGGACGCAAAGGTTGAGAAAGACAGAGCCAGTGCGGCGGTTCTGATACTGGAAAAACTGTTGAAACACATGATTTTGAGGAAACCTGATCTCTAGGAAGGTGGATAGGCGGGCAATATGGGTTGGCCGCGCGGGCCCCTGCCTTTACATGAGACCATGCCCCCGGATTCGTCATCGGCTGCCGCACCGGCGCCGGATCTAGAGAAACCGCCTAGCTTGCCCACGCTCTTTGTCGCCTTCGCCAAAATGTCGCTGGCGGGCTTTGGAGGCGTGCTGGTGTGGGCGCGGCGCGGCATCGTCGACCAGCACAAATGGATGACGGCGGACGAATTCAACGAAACCTTCGCGCTCTGCCATTTCCTTCCTGGTCCCAACATCGTCAATCTCACCTTCGTGTTCGGTTCGCGCCTTCGCGGCCTGCCGGGCGCGATCGCGGCCTTTTCCGGACTGGTCGGCCCGCCGGCGCTGATCATGGTGGCGATGGGCATGCTCTATCAGCGCTACGGCGAGATCGACGCGCTACGGCGTATCTTGTCGGGCGTGGCTTGCGCGGCGATCGGGCTGATGCTTGCGGTGGTGTTCCGGATGATGACGCCGTTGCTCAAGCGGCGCGATGTCGTTGCGTTGCTGCTGATGGCCGCGGTGTTCATCGCGATCGGCATCTTGCGCCTGCCATTGCCGGCGGTGCTGCTCGCGGCGATCCCGATCTCGATCGCCATCACCTATGCGACGCGGAAGGAGGCGGCATGAATTCCGATTCCAATCCGGTGCTCGCGCTGGCGCTGACCTTCGCAACGATGTCGTTGTTTGCCGTCGGCGGCGCCAATTCGGCGATCCCCGAAATGCATCGCGTCGCGGTCGACGTGAACCACTGGCTGACTGACACGCAATTCACCGACGTCTATGCGATTGCGCAACTCTCGCCCGGACCCAACGTCCTGATCGTCACGTTGATCGGCTATTCGGTCGCGGGTCTTCTGGGGGCAGTGGTCGCGACGCTTGCGATGTGCGTGCCGACCGCGCTTCTGGCTCTGACCGTCAGCCGCTTTTTGACGCGCTCCAGCGAGTTGCGCTGGCCGGCCATCATTCAGAAGGCGCTGGTGCCACTCTCGATCGGGCTGATGGGTGCGAGCGGCTTTATCCTGGCGCGTACCTCGGACCAGACGGTCGTCGCGGTCCTCCTCACCGTCGGCGCGGCGGTGCTCGCCTCGGTCACCAAGCTCAATCCGCTGTGGATGCTGGTGGCGGGCGGCGGCCTCGGTTTTGCCGGGCTGATCGGGTGAGGCACTGCTTTTCCCTCCCCACCGCTATGCGGCGGAAAGGATGAGAGAGTAGTCTGTGGAGCCTGGTTCCGGGCCTTGCCGGGGGCCGGCCGAATGCTCACTTTTCAGGGTATAAAGGGCGGACAAGGCCGAATCGGAATATTGAAGGCTCGCCTTCGCCGCTAAAAGTTCGCCGCTGTCTTGCCCTTGAGGGGCCCTTCGCACCGACCGTGGAATGTCACAAACCCCATGATTCAGTATCACGACCTGCTTGAGCGGATTCTGGCCGACGGTGTGGAGAAGCCCGACCGCACCGGCACCGGCACGATCTCGGTTTTCGGTCACCAGATGCGCTTCAATCTGGCGGCGGGGTTTCCGATGCTGACCACCAAGAAGCTGCCGCTGAAGGCGATCATCCACGAGTTGCTGTGGTTCCTGAGGGGCGACACCAACGTCAAATATCTGCACGACCATGGCGTCACGATCTGGGACGAATGGGCCGACGCCAATGGCGATCTCGGTCCGGTCTATGGTTCGCAGTGGCGGTCATGGCCGGCGCCGGACGGGCGCAAGATCGATCAGATCGCGAATGTCGTCGACATGATCCGGCGCAACCCGGACTCGCGGCGGCTGATCGTGAGCGCGTGGAATCCGGCCGAGATCGACCAGATGGCGCTGCCGCCATGTCACTGCCTGTTCCAGTTCTATGTCGCCAACGGCAAACTGTCCTGCCAGCTTTACCAGCGTTCGGCCGACGTGTTTCTCGGTGTGCCCTTCAACATCGCCTCCTATGCGCTGCTCACCATGATGGTCGCGCAGGTCACCGGATTGAAGGCGGGCGAATTCGTGCACTCCTTCGGCGACGTGCATCTTTATTCGAACCACCTCGAGCAGGCGCGGCTGCAATTGACGCGCGCGCCGCGGGCGCTCCCGGTCATGAAGATCAATCCGGAGGTGAAGGATATTTTCGGCTTCCGTTTTGAAGACTTCGTGCTCGAAGGTTACGAGCCGCATCCGCATATCAAGGCCCAGGTCGCGGTGTGAGGCGAGCGATCAAATGTCTCTTTTGATCCGCCGCGCGCGTTCGGATGAGGCAGGCGTGGTGCTCTCGCTCATTCGCGAACTCGCCGAGTATGAAAAGCTCCTGCATGAGGTCGAAGCCACGGAAGCCATGATTGCGGACGCGCTGTTTTGCGCTTCCCCGCGGCTATTCGCCGACATCGCCGAATGGAACGGAGAAGTCGCAGGTTTCTCGGTCTGGTTCATCAACTTCTCGACCTTCTCGGGCCGTCCTGGAATCTACCTGGAAGATCTGTTCGTGCGGCCGAGCTTGCGCGGCAAAGGCATCGGCAAGGCGCTGCTGTCGCATCTCGCAAAGGAATGCGTGACGAATAACTGGTCGCGCCTGCAATGGTCGGTGCTCGACTGGAACGCACCGTCGATCGCGTTCTACAAGTCGCTCGGCGCGGTCATGATGGACGAGTGGACCATCTGCAAGGTGGCGGGCCCGGCGCTCAATCAACTCGCGGAAGGAACGGGATGATGGATATCGTGCTCATCGTCGCCGTCGCCGACAATGGCGTGATTGGCGCAGACGGCGCGATCCCCTGGCGGCTGAAGACCGACCTGCAACGCTTCAAGGCGCTCACTATCGGCAAGCCGGTCGTGATGGGCCGCAAGACCTTTCTGTCGCTGCGCCGTCCGTTACCCGGACGCACCAACATCGTGATGACGCGGGATACGAATTTTCGTGCTGAGGGCGCGGTCGTGACGACGTCGCTCGCGCATGCGCTGGATGTGGCGAAAGGCGATGCGCTGCGGCGTTTCGTCACTGAAATCGCCGTCATCGGGGGGGCGGAAATCTACGCCCAGTGGATCGGCCGCGCGCGGCGGCTGGAGATCACCGAAGTTCACGCAAGCCCAGCGGGCGACACTCGTTTTGGGCCCATTGATGAGGCTGTCTGGGAGCAGGCTGCGCGCGCCGAGAACCCGTCCGGTCCGGATGACAGTACGACGTTTTCCTTT
This sequence comes from uncultured Alphaproteobacteria bacterium, assembly GCA_963824305.1. Lineage (GTDB taxonomy): Bacteria > Pseudomonadota > Alphaproteobacteria > Rhizobiales > Xanthobacteraceae > Bradyrhizobium. The sequence goes on along the minus strand of CAWGOW010000004.1, from coordinate 1,403,571 downwards.
GTGACTTATGCGCGGCGCTAGTGCCCACTTTCCGAAGTTCGTGTTACCTGTCAGCACGTACTTTCACGAAATTCGGAAAGCTATGGGCACTAGCAAAGTTGATGATTCCAGTGCCGCTTTTCTATGTGACGCGTTCCTGGGGCGGATTAGCCGCTTGTGCTGCCGGAACGTCAAATAGGCGGCGCGAGCCCGCATTAACCGCGCCTACGAATGTTTACGTTGACAATTGGGCCCCTCAGCATAGCTGTTCCAAGCCCAATAACCGGGCAAAGCGCGCGTTGTAAGGGCAGGGGCCGTCCCCTATAAAGCCTGCGCGGCGCTGCCGAAGGAGAGTTTGAATGGCGTGGAAGAATCAGGGCGGAGGCCCCTGGGGTTCGGGTCCGAAAGGACCGTGGGGCTCGGGCCCACAGCCGACCGGTGGGCCGCGGCCGCCCGATCTGGAAGATCTTCTCCGTCGCGCCCAGGACCGTATGCAACAGTTTTTGCCGGGCGGCTATTTCAGTGGCCTCGGCATCAGCCTTCTGTTGCTTGCCGTCATCGTGATCTGGGGCCTGACCGGCTTCTTCCGCGTGCAGTCCGAAGAACTCGGCGTCGTGCTTCGCTTCGGCCAGCACGTGCGCACCGTCGGACCGGGCTTGAGCTATCATCTGCCCTATCCGATCGAGACCGTGCAGTTGCCGAAGGCGCTTCGCGTCTCGACCCTCAACATCGGCTTTAGCTTGGAAGAGTCGGCGCGGCGCGGCCGCGACGGCCGGCGCGACATCCAGGAAGAAAGCCTGATGCTGACCGGCGACGAGAACATCGTCGACGTCCAGTTCACCGTGCTCTGGCGCATCAAGCCGAACGGCGCTGCCGACTTCCTCTTCAACATCCAGAACCCGGAAGGCACCGTGAAGGCGGTGGCCGAAAGCGCGATGCGCGAGGTGGTCGGCCGCTCCAACATCCAGCCGATTCTCACCAGCAAGAAGGACGACGCCGAAAAGGAGGTCCACGAGCTGATGCAGAAGACGCTCGACGCCTACGGCTCGGGCGTTCTGGTCCAGCAGGTGCAGATGGGCCAGGTCAATCCGCCGGCTGACGTGATCCAGTCCTTCAACGACGTGCAGAACGCCAAGACCGAGCTCGAGAGCCTGCAGAACGAGGCGCAAACCTACGCCAACGGCATCGTGCCGGATGCCAAGGGGCGTGCCGCGCAGATCCTGCAGGTCGCGGAAGGCTACAAGCAGCAGGCGGTTGCGGAAGCCAAGGGCCAGAGCTCGCGCTTTCTCAAAGTATACGATGAATACAAGAAGGCGCCCGACGTGACGCGCGAACGCATCTATCTCGAGACCATGGAGCGCGTTCTCGGCAATTCCGAAAAGCTTGTCTATGACGGCGGATCGTCAGGACAGAACATCGTGCCTTATCTTCCGTTGAACGAACTGACCTCGCGGCGGCCCGCACCATCAACCGCTCAGCCGCAGCAGAACACGGGAGGCTCGCGATGAGGTCCCCCGTCACAGGCATTATCCTGCTGTTGTTGCTCCTGCTGGTGCTGATCGTTGGCTACAGCTCGGTCTTTGCCGTTCAACAGACCGAGCAGGCGCTGGTCGTGCGGCTGGGCCGTCCGGTCGACGTCGTCACCGCACCGGGGCTGCACTTCAAGGCGCCGTTCATCGACACCGTGATACCCGTCGACAAGCGCATCCTCGATCTGGAAAATCCCCAGCAGGAAATCATCGCCTCGGATCAGAAGCGGCTCGTGGTCGATGCCTTCGCGCGCTATCGCATCAAGGACGCGCTGCAATTCTATCAGAGTGTCGGCACCATCCAGGCCGCCAATCTCCAGCTCGCGACGCTGTTGAACTCGTCGCTGCGGCGGGTGCTCGGCGAAGTGACGCTGATCCAGATCGTACGCGATCAGCGTGAGCCCTTGATGGCGCGCATCCGCGGCCAACTCGATCACGAAGCGGAAGGTTACGGCATTCAGGTGGTTGACGTGCGAATCCGCCGCGCCGATCTGCCCGATCAGAACAGCCAGGCCGTCTATCAGCGCATGAAGACCGAACGCCAACGTGAAGCGGCCGAATTCCGCGCGCAGGGCCGTCAAAAGGCGCAGGAAATCCGCTCCAACGCCGACCGTGAAGCGACGGTGATCGTGGCGGAAGCCAACTCAAAGTCGGAGCAGACCCGCGGTGAGGGCGATGCCGAGCGCAACCGGCTGTTCGCCGAGTCCTATGGCAAGGACGTCGATTTCTTTGCATTCTATCGTTCGATGACGGCCTACGAAAACAGCCTCAAGAGCAGCGACACGCGTTTCCTGTTGCGGCCGGATTCGGATTTCTTCAGGTTCTTTGGCGGCGCCAGCGGCAAACCGGTTGCACCGGCCGCGGCTTCAGCGGCGCCGGCGAAGCCGTAAAGTCTTTTCAATGAAGGCCGTGGCGCCATGTCGCCGCGGCCCAAAACAAAAAGTTTGAAACGGGGAGGTTTCCGTCCGATGAGGTCCATAGCGTTTGCCGACTTCCTCATCGGTGTTGGAATCCTGTTTGTGATCGAAGGCCTGATGTTCGCGGCCGCGCCGCTCTGGCTCAAGCGCGCGATGAAAAGCGCGCTGGTGACGCCGGATCATATCCTGCGTGCCGCCGGCATTGGCTCGGCGGTGGCGGGCCTGATCCTGATCTGGCTGGTCCGGCGTTAGTACCGCTCATTTGCAGTTCCCTGGAGCCTGGTCTTGCTGTTTTTCTGAGCGTTTTTAATCTGACTTGGAACGTCCGTTTTTCGCCGGATTGGTAGGCTCAAACGCTTGCACGGCCACCCCGTTCGGGCGCACTCTGCGCATCAAATCCCGCTGCTTCGACAAGAGAGAACCGATATGACCGCTGCGACCATAGCCCCGCGCCATCGCCTGCGCCCCCTGTTGGCGGCGGCATGCCTTGGAGCAGCAACCATTCTGGCTACGGCGTTGCCGGCCCAAGCGCGCGGCCCCGACGGCATCGCCGACGTTGCCGAGAAAGTGATCGATGCGGTGGTCAATATCTCGACCTCGCAGACCGTCGAGGCCAAGAACGGTCCCGGCGAGGGCCGGGGCGCGGTGCCGCAACTGCCGCCGGGCTCGCCCTTTGAGGAATTCTTCGACGACTTCTTCAAGAACCGGCGCGGCGGCGGCCCGCGGGGCGGCGGCGACATGCAGCCGCACAAGACCAATTCGCTGGGCTCCGGCTTCATCATCGATCCCGTAGGCATCGTCGTGACCAACAATCACGTGATTGCGGATGCGGACGAGATCAATGTCATCCTGAACGACGGTACCAAGATCAAGGCCGAGCTCGTCGGCGTCGACAAGAAGACCGACCTCGCGGTGTTGAAGTTCAAGCCGCCGCGGCAGTTGACGGCCGTGAAATTCGGCGATTCCGACAAGCTTCGTCTTGGCGAATGGGTGATCGCGATCGGTAATCCCTTCAGTCTCGGCGGCACGGTGACGGCCGGCATCGTCTCGGCGCGCAATCGCGACATCTCGAACGGTCCGTACGACAACTACATCCAGACCGATGCCGCCATCAATCGCGGCAATTCGGGCGGTCCGCTGTTCAACCTCGATGGCGAAGTGATCGGCGTCAACACGCTGATCATCTCGCCGACCGGCGGCTCGATCGGCATCGGCTTTGCCGTGCCTTCGAAGACGGTCGCCGGCGTCGTCGATCAACTCCGCCAGTTCGGCGAATTGCGGCGCGGCTGGCTTGGCGTGCGCATTCAGCAGGTAACCGACGAGATCGCCGAAAGCCTCAACATCAAGCCCGCACGCGGCGCGCTGGTTGCCGGCATCGACGAGAAGGGTCCGGCCAAGCCTGCCGGCATCGAACCCGGCGACGTCGTCGTCAAGTTCGACGGCAAGGACATCAAGGAGCCGAAGGATCTGTCGCGCGTCGTCGCCGACACGGCGGTCGGCAAGGAAGTCGAGGTCGTCATCATTCGCAAGGGCGAGGAGACGACCAAGCGCGTTACCCTTGGGCGGCTTGAAGACAACGACAAGCCGCAGCCGGCTTCCGCCAAATCGACGCCGGAGCCGGAGAAGCTGGTGACGCAGAAGGCGCTCGGGCTCGACCTCGCCGGTCTCAGCAAGGACCTTCGCAGCCGCTACAAGATCAAGGAAAGCGTCAAGGGTGTCGTCATCACCGGGGTCGACAATGCCTCGGACGCTGCCGAGAAGCGGCTCTCGCCCGGCGACGTCATCGTCGAGGTCGCGCAGGAGGCGGTCGCGAATGCCGCCGACATCAAGAAGCGGGTCGAGCAGCTGAAGAAGGACGGCAAGAAATCCGTGCTGCTTCTGGTGTCGAACGCCGACGGTGAACTGCGCTTCGTCGCACTGAGCGTGCAGATAGGGGCCCTTCAATCCCTCCCCCCTGTGGGGAGGGTGGAGAGAAAGATCATCCCCCCACAAACTCCTCGCGCTTGAAACCCTGCGCATAAAGCAAAGCGGTGAGGTCGCCATAATCGATGCGTGCGGCGGCCACGGAAGCGACCGCCGGCTTGGCGTGGAAGGCGACGCCGAGGCCGGCCTCCTGCACCATGCCGAGATCGTTGGCGCCATCGCCGACCACGAGCGTATCGATGTTGTCGAGGTCGAAGCTTTCGCGCAGCTCGGTCAGCGTGGCGAGCTTGGCTTCGCGGCCCAGGATCGGCTCCTGGACCTCACCGGTCAGTTTGCCGTCGCTTACGATCAGGGTGTTGCCGCGGTTTTCCTGAAATCCGATCATGTCGGCGACGGCTTGCGTGAATAGCGTGAAGCCGCCGGAGATCAGGCAACTGTAAGCGCCGTGCGCGCGCATGGTCGCGACCAGTTCACGGCCGCCCGGCGTCAGCGTGATGCGCTCCTTGATCACCTTGTCGACAACCTCGACCGATAATCCCTTGAGCAGCGCCACGCGTTCGCGCAGCGCGGGTTCGAACGCGATCTCGCCGCGCATCGCGCGTTCTGTGATGGCGGCAACATGCGCTTTAAGCCCGGCGAAATCCGCCAACTCATCGATGCATTCCTGACCGATCATGGTGGAATCCATGTCGGCCAGCAAAAGCTTCTTGCGCCGCGCCAGCACGGGCTGCACGACCACGTCGATTGGCAAGTCCTCGCGCGCCTGGCGCAGGCGCTGGGCGATGGCGCGGATGTCTTCGTGGCCATCGCCAAAGGGGATGTCGGCAGCGACTTCGTCCCACAACCATTGCGCCGGGGCGGCCTTCGGCAGAATGGCGCGCGCCCCGTCGAGCACCGTGCTATCGAGGGCGGGATTGGCCGGGTTGCAGATCAACGTGGCGACGAGGGACATGAATTTGCTGGGTCACGATGACAATGCTGTGCTTATCGCAGGGCCGACCGCTAGCGGCAAGTCGGCGCTGGCGCTCGAGCTTGCGCGAAAAGCCGGCGGCGTCGTGATCAATACGGATTCAATGCAGGTTTATCGCGATCTGCGCGTGCTGACAGCGCGGCCCTCGGCGGAGGAAGAAACGCAAGTTCCGCATCATCTTTATGGCCATGTCGATGCGGCGGTGAATTTTTCGGCCGGCGCATGGGTGGCGGACGCGGCGAAAGTGCTCAGCGACGCGCGCGCGCAACAACGAGTGCCGATCTTCGTCGGCGGCTCCGGTCTTTACTTCAAGGCGCTGACGCGGGGCCTTTCTGCCGTGCCACCGATTCCACTCCATGTGCGTGACGCCGTGCGCGCGCGGTTGGAACGTGATGGCGTCGAAGCATTGCATGCGGAACTGAAGCGGCGCGACGAAGCCTCTGCCGGGCGGCTCAAGCCCCGCGACCGCACCCGTATCGCGCGTGCGTTGGAAGTGATCGAGGCCACCGGCCGTTCTTTGATGGATTGGCATCATGACGGCCTGCCGCCGCTGTTGCCGGCGGGCACGTTCCGCGCGCTGTTTCTGGCGCCGGAGCGCGACGCGCTTTACGCACGCATCGATGCGCGGTTTGAGAAAATGCTTGAGCGCGGGGCGCTGCAAGAAGTGGAGCAACTCGCCGCGCGCACGCTCGACCCACTATTGCCAGCGATGAAGGCGCATGGCGTGCCGGCCTTGATCCGTCACCTCAGGGGCGAGATCACGCGTGAGGCGGCGAGCGAGATAGGCCGCGCCGACACGCGCCACTATGCCAAGCGGCAGTTCACGTGGTTTCGACACCAGCTGCCGGAGTTCGAGTGGGTGAAGCCCGAGGCTGCGAGACCGTGGGTTCTTTCGCGGGCCCCATCCTGAGGAGCTGGCTCGCCCCTCACCATCAGGCCGCATGCCTGAAACTCTAAATTCACCCTCGCCGAACGCCGGCAAGCCGGTTACATTGGCAACTGAGCGTAATTGCCGGTCTGCGGCTTGACTTTCAGACCTTTGACGGTATGTTCGCGCAACCTTTGGGAAGCTTGAGCGGTCTTATGCGTAATATTGTTACCAAACTCCTTATTATCGTAGTCGTACCCAGGCGCGCCGCCGGGGATGGCTAGTTGCCATCCAAATTCGGACGGTGCGCCAGGGCCCTCTTCGGGTCCTTTTTTATTTCCCAAACCTTACCCACGAAAACATCGCGCCAAGGAATGCGCATCCGGAGCCAGCCATGAGTAACAAGAGCCACGATCCGAACCAGATGACCGGCGCCGCCATGATCGTGCGCGCGCTGGCCGATCATGGCGTCAAACATATTTTCGGCTATCCCGGCGGCGCGGTGCTTCCGATCTACGACGAGATTTTCCAGCAAAGCGAAGTCGAGCACATTCTGGTTCGGCACGAGCAGGGCGCCGGCCATGCAGCGGAAGGCTATGCGCGTTCGACCGGCAAGCCCGGCGTGGTGCTGGTGACGTCGGGGCCTGGCGCCACCAACATGGTGACGCCGCTCACCGACGCGCTGATGGATTCAATTCCGTTGGTCTGCATCACCGGGCAGGTTCCTACCCATCTGATCGGCAACGACGCGTTCCAGGAATGCGACACCGTCGGGATCACGCGGCCCTGCACCAAGCACAACTGGCTGGTGCGCAACGTCAACGATCTGGCGAAAGTGCTGCACGAGGCGTTTTACGTCGCGAGCACCGGGCGTCCGGGGCCCGTGGTCGTTGACGTGCCAAAGGACGTGCAGTTTGCCATCGGCACTTATCATCCGCCGCGCAAGTCCGACGTGCACATCTCCTATGCGCCGCGCGTCAAGGGCGATGCCATGGCGATCCGCAAGACGGTGGCGCTGCTGGCTTCCGCCAAGCGGCCTGTGATTTATTCGGGCGGCGGCGTCATCAATTCCGGACCCGAAGCCTCGAAACTGCTGCGCGAACTGGTCGAGGTCACCGGTTTTCCGATCACCTCGACCCTGATGGGACTCGGCGCCTATCCCGCTTCCGGCAAGAACTGGCTCGGCATGCTCGGCATGCACGGCACTTACGAAGCCAACATGGCGATGCATGATTGCGACGTCATGCTGTGCGTCGGCGCGCGCTTCGACGACCGCATCACCGGGCGGACGGACGCGTTCTCGCCGGGTTCGAAGAAGATCCACATCGATATCGACCCGTCCTCGATCAACAAGAACATCCGCGTCGATGTGCCGATCATTGGCGACGTCGCCAACGTGCTTGGCGATATCCTGCAAGTGTTCAAGGCAGAAGCGAAGAAACCGGACATCAAGGCCTGGTGGGCGGAGATCGCGAAATGGCGCGCGCGCAATTCGCTGTCCTACAAGAAGAACAACGATATCATCCTGCCGCAATTCGCGATCCAGAGGCTGTTCGAGGCGACGCGCGGCAAGGACACCTACATCACGACCGAAGTCGGCCAGCACCAGATGTGGGCGGCGCAGTTCTTCGGCTTCGAGGAGCCGCACCGCTGGATGACGTCGGGCGGCCTCGGCACGATGGGCTATGGCTTGCCCGCCGCGCTCGGCGTCCAGGTCGCGCATCCGGACAGCCTCGTCATCGACATCGCGGGCGACGCCTCGGTGCAGATGACGATCCAGGAAATGTCGACGGCGGTTCAGCACGAATTGCCGATCAAGATCTTCATCCTGAACAACCAGTACATGGGCATGGTGCGGCAGTGGCAGCAGCTGTTGCACGGCAACCGCCTGTCGCATTCCTATTCCGAGGCGCTGCCGGATTTCGTCAAACTCGCCGAGGCTTACGGCTGCGTCGGTCTGCAGGCGATCAAGCCCGGCGATCTCGACGGCGCGATCAAGGAGATGATCAAGGTCAAGCGACCGGTGCTGTTCGATTGCCGCGTGGCGTCGCTGGAAAACTGCTTCCCGATGATCCCGTCCGGCAAGGCGCATAACGAGATGCTGTTGCCGGTGGAAGCTAACGATGAGGCGACCGCGGAAGCCTTTGCGAGCGGCAAGGCGCTGGTGTGATGATGTTTAGTCTCGACGAACTCGAACGCGCGCAACAGATCGTCCATGCGGCGATACCGCCGACGGCGGCGCATGCCTGGCCGCTGCTGGCGCAACGTCTCGGCACGAACGTCATCGTCAAGCACGAGAACCACACGCCGACCGGCGCCTTCAAGGTGCGCGGCGGGCTGATCTACATGGATCGCCTGAAGCGCGAGCGGCCGCAGACGGCGGGCATCATCTCGGCAACCACAGGCAATCACGGCCAGAGTCTCGCCTTTGCGGCGGGCCGCTACCGGTTGCCGGTAACGATCTATGTGCCGCACGGCAATTCCACCGAGAAGAACCGTGCGATGAAGGCGTTCGGCGCCAACCTCATCGAATATGGCGATGATTTCGAGGCGGCGCGACAGGAGGCGGGGCGTCACGCGCAGCGTGAGGGGCTTGAGATCGTGCGGTCGTTCCACCGCGACCTCTGCCTTGGGGTTTCGACCTATGCGCTCGAACTGTTTCGTGCCGCGTCGGATATCGACGTGCTCTATGTGCCGATCGGGCAGGGCTCCGGCATCTCCGGTTGCATCCTGGCGCGCGACCTGCTCGGCCTGAAGACCGAGATTGTCGGCGTGCAATCGACGGAAGCGCCGTCCTACGCATTGTCGTTCAAGGCCGGCACCATCGTCAGCACCAATTCCAGCAACACCCGCGCCGACGGCGTGGCGACCCGCATCCCCGACCCCGATGCGTTTGAAATCATCCGCAAGGGTGCCTCGCGCATCGTCCAGGTGACGGACGATGAGATCGGCGAGGCGATCCGCGCCTACTGGACCGATACGCATAATCTCGCCGAAGGCGCGGGCGCGGCTGCGCTCGCCGCCGCGCTTCAGGAGAAGGCGAAGCTGCGCGGCAAGCGCGTCGGCCTCGTGCTGAGCGGCGGCAACATCGATTTCGAATTGTTTCGCAAGTGGGTGATGGCGCCCGACGCGGTCGCCGGTGCACGAGCGTGTACGTAAGAGAAAGACCAGGGGACAGCAATGAATCAGCCCGCATCCGCCTATTTCATGGAAGAGCGTCAGGTTCCGACCGAGGCGCACACGCTCTCGGTATTGGTGCAGAACGAGCCGGGCGTGCTCGCCCGGGTGATCGGCCTGTTCTCCGGGCGCGGCTACAACATCGAAAGCCTCACCGTTTCGGAAACCGAAAGCCAGAAGCACCTTTCGAGGATCACCATCGTGACCACGGGCACGCCTGACGTGATCGAGCAGATCAAGCATCAACTCGACCGCATGGTGCCGGTCTACCGCGTCGTCGACATGACGCTGAGCGGCCGGTCCATCGAGCGGGAACTCGCGATGGTGAAGGTGCGTGGCTCCGGCGACCACCGCGTCGAGTTGCTGCGGCTTGCAGAAGCCTTCCGCGCCCGCGTGATCGACGCCACCACCGAAAGCTTCGTGTTCGAGATCACCGGCAATTCGTCGAAGATCAATCAGTTCATCGATCTGATGCGTCCGCTTGGCCTGGTCGAAGTGTCGCGTACCGGCGTCGCCGCCATTGGCCGCGGAGCCGAGGGGATGTGAGCCATGCTGGCGCGCGACTGGTACTATAATCAACGCCGGCGGATCGGGATCGATTCCGCGGTCGCCTCGCTCTATGGCCGCGACGACGACGTCGATCAGCGTGCGCGCGCCACATTGTCCATGCTGGGTGTCAAAAAAGGCTGGCGCGTCGCCGATATCGGTTGCGGCAACGGCGCGCTCGCCTGCGAGGCCGCGTTGATGGGCGCCGAGGTCGATGCCATCGATATTTCGCCGGCGATGCTGGCGCTTGCGGAAATCAGTGCCCGCGACCGCAAAGTCGCGATCCGTACCCAGTCGGCTGGGCTTTTGAGCTTTGCCTATCAACCCGGCAGTTACGACCTGATCGTCAGTGAATTCACGCTGCACCATCTGCCGGATTTCTGGAAAGCCGTGGCGCTGTCGCGAATTTTTGCAGCGCTGAAGCCGGGCGCGATTTTCTTTTTGCGCGACATCGTCTTCGTGCGAACGCCGGACGGCACCGAGCGCGACGTCGAAGAGTGGGCCGACTTCTCCATCACCAACCACGACTTCAACCGTGACAGCGTCGTCACCCATATGCGCGATGAATATTCGACCTTCGGCTGGGTGGTCGAGCGCATGCTGTTGGACGCCGGCTTCGTGCTGTCCTCCGCCGATTATCATGCACCGCTGCACGGCGTCTATCTGTTGCGGAAACCGAAACACGACGAGCAGGGCTGAGATCGTGTTTTGGTATGACCGACAGGGTGTCGCGCGCTCCTACCCTCAACCTCGAGCGCGAGCTTCGCTCGCCGCGGACCCCGCAAGGGGGAGGGGAGCGCACCTGCTTCGTTGCGCGCAGGTCATCCAATGAAACCTGCCGACATCTGCATTGCCGTCCTGGTCGCGGTGATCTGGGGAGGCGCCTTCGTGCTGAGCCGCATCGCGCTCGACGAATTGTCGCCGACCTTGATGACCGCGCTGCGGTTTACGATCGGGGCCCTTCCGTGTCTGGTTGTGCCCCGGCCGAAGGTCTCCTGGCCGGTGCTGATTTCGATCAGCTTCACTCTGTTTCTCGGCCAGTTCCTCACCCAAGCCTACGGCATCGCCCATGGTGTGCCGGTCGGGCTCACCAGCGTGATCGTGCAGAGCCAGGCACTGTTCACGATCGGCTTGGCGGCGATGCTGTTCGACGAGCGTCCATCGCGGATGCAAACGGTCGGGATTGCGATTGCGGCCACTGGCCTTCTGATGATCTGCGGCACCGTCGGTTACGACTTCAGCGTTTCGGCTTTTGTCGTCCTGATGCTCTCTCCGATCTGCTTTGCGGTCGGCAATCTGCTGCTCCGGCGCGCGCAAGGCGTGCCGATGTTCGATTTGTCCACGTGGCTCTGTCTGGTCGCGGCCGTGCCGCTGCTCGCGCTGGCCGTTGTCAGCGATGGCGCACAGCCGACATGGCATGCGCTATCGCACATGTCGCTCAAGGTTCTGATTTGCATGCTCGGCATCGGGCTTGTGTCCACTTGCACGGCCTATTGGCTATGGGGGCGGTTGCTGCGCGATTACACGGCGGCGCAGGTGGTGCCGTTTGCGCTTCTGGTGCCCTTTGTCGGATCGGCGGCTTCCAGCATCGTCTTTCATGAAACCTTCGGCCCCCTTCGTATGGCCGGCATGCTGACGGTGGTCGGCGGCATCGCCGTCATGGTGCTGTCGAAGCGGCGGCAAGCCCTGATGGAGGCTGTCAGAGCATGATTTCGCGTGAGCTGTTCTTTGCTTTCGTGCTGTTTGCCGCGGTGATGTTCTTCACGCCGGGACCGAACAATATCATGGTAATGTCGTCCGGGCTGACCTACGGTTTTCGCCGCACTCTGCCGCATATCCTCGGCGTCGTCGTCGGGTTCGCCTTCATGGTCGGCGCGGTCGGCCTTGGCTTCGGTACGGTGTTCCTCGCCTTTCCGATTCTGCAGACCATCCTCAAATATGTGGGCGCGGCCTACCTGATCTATCTTGCGGTCATGATCGCGATGGCCGGCCCTCCCAAGCCCGGCGAGGCGAGCCGCGGCCCGCTGACATTCTGGCAGGGCGCTATGTTTCAATGGGTCAACGTCAAGGGCTGGGTCGCGATCATCGGCACCATTACGGCCTATGCGGGAATTGCGAAATTCCCGCTTAACATCGTGCTCCAGGTCCTGATCTTCCTTTTGATGGGCACGGCCTCGATCACGACCTGGACGCTGTTCGGCAGCGCCCTGCGTCCGTTCCTGACGTCGCCACGCTTGGTGCGGGTCTTCAATATCGCCATGGCGCTATTGCTGCTGGCTTCGCTCTACCCGGTTTTCATGGAATAGGAGCGCTAATCCACGCGAGAAGAGGGTTTACCCTCCCCCTGAAAATGTTTTAGACCACGCGGGAAATTCCAGGGCGACCGGCGGTCTTATTCAACCAAATGCCTGAACCATCGGCCGGTTGCCGGCCCCCGTCACAGAGGAAACCAACATGCGTGTTTATTACGATCGCGACGCCGACCTGAACCTGATCAAGGGCAAGAAGGTTCTCATCGTCGGCTACGGCAGCCAGGGTCACGCTCATGCGCTGAACCTGAAGGACTTCGGCGTCAAGGAAGTTGCGATTGCGCTGCGCAAGGGATCGGCTTCGGCCAAGAAGGCCGAGGCCGCCGGCTTCAAGGTGTACGAAGTCGCCGAAGGCGCCAAGTGGGCCGACCTCGTGATGATGCTCACGCCCGACGAATTGCAGGGCGACATCTACCGCGAGCATCTGCACGACAACATGAAGAAGGGCTCCGCGCTGGTCTTCGCCCACGGTCTCAACGTGCATTTCAACCTGCTCGATCCACGCGCCGATCTCGACGTATTGATGATTGCGCCGAAAGGCCCCGGCCACACCGTGCGTTCGGAATACCAGCGCGGCGGCGGCGTGCCGTGCCTGATCGCGATCGCCAAGGACGTATCGGGCAACGCGCATGATCTTGGTCTGAGCTATGCGTCCGCGATCGGCGGCGGCCGCGCCGGCATCATCGAGACCACCTTCAAGGAAGAGTGCGAGACCGACCTGTTCGGCGAGCAGGTCGTGCTCTGCGGCGGCCTGGTCGAACTGATCAAGGGCGGATACGAGACGCTGGTGGAAGCGGGCTACGCGCCGGAGATGGCCTATTTCGAGTGCCTGCACGAAGTGAAGCTGATCGTCGACCTGATCTATGAAGGCGGCATCGCCAACATGAACTACTCGATCTCCAACACCGCCGAATATGGCGAGTACGTCACCGGTCCGCGCATCATCACCGATGAGACCAAGAAGGAGATGCGCAAGGTGCTGGCCGACATCCAGGGCGGCAAGTTCGCCCGCGACTGGATGCTGGAGAACAAAGTCAACCAGACTTCGTTCAAGGCGACTCGCGCCAAGCTCGCCGAGCACCCGATCGAGGAAATCGGCGCCAAGCTCCGCGACATGATGCCGTGGATCAAGAAGGGCGCGCTGGTAGATAAAACGAAGAACTGAGCAAACGGGGTCTCATGGGTTCGAGACGCCGCGCGAACTGCGCGGCTCCTCACCATGAGGGTCTAAAATCCTGCCAGGCATGACGGTCCTCATCCCGAGGAGGCGCGAGCAAGGCTCGCGCCGTCTCGAGGGATGGGATTCGAACCTCTACACCGCCGCGATGCAGTCGATCTCGATATCGAACGGCCCGAACCATTGCGGCACGCAAACGAAGATGCGCGCCGGCGGGGTTTGCGGAAAATACCGCGCATAAATCGCATTCACCGCGGCGAACTTTTCGGCCGAGGTGCAATAGACGTTGCACTTGAGCACTTTGTCCAGCGAGGATCCCGCCGTTTCCACGCAGAGCTTCAACTGCGCCAGCACCAGCTCGGCTTGCCGCTCGACCGTTGCATCGACGACAACGCTGCCGGTCTCGGGATCGAACGGCGGCAGTCCCGACACGTAGATCGTATCGTTGTGGCGCGTCACTACGGAGGCGGGTGCTTTCACCCGCTCGAGATAGGTCGACAACGGTTCGACTCGGATCACTTCTTTTGGCATGCATTTGCTCCATCAAGCCGGCTGGGCGGCTGCTTTAGCAGACGGTCCCGACCTCATGTTTCGATAAAGATCGAAATGTTGATGCAGAGATAGTGCTGCCGATTTTTGTCGCGCAGTCGTGTCGGTCAATCGGCTTTTGCAGAAGCTTGACGCCTCGCGCATTTCAGGCCGGCCTCAGCTCCGGCGCGTTGCCCGGGCCAGCGTCTCGGACGGCCGCTCGCCGAAGGTTTCGCGATAGTCTCGCGCGAAGTGTCCGAGATTACCGAAGCCGCAGACGAAGGCGACCGCGGTTACCGACGTTTCCGTGGCGTTTGTGGACAGCATTTCGCGGGCATGTCTGAGCCGGACCATCCTGGCAAAGGCCATCGGCGAATAGCCGCGGGTCTGCTGGAAGGCGCGGAAGATCGCCCGGGCGCCGACACCGGTGGCTTCCACCAGTTTTTCGATGGTGATCGGCTCGTCCCAATGCGCTGCGATGAAATCCTCTGCCCGGCGCACGTGAGACGGCAGCGCGTCCTTTGGCTCTCGTTCCAGCAGATGGCTGAAGCTGTGGCGGTTGGCGGTCAGGAATGCGACCAGGACGGTCTGCTCGAGCTCATGAAGCACCGGCGTCGGCAACTGATCCGAGTTTCCGTCGAGTTGCTCGGCGAAAAAATCCATCAGGCGCCAGAGCTGCCGAAACCGCGGCGTATTCCTGCTGACGGCGGGCTCGAACTCAAGCTTGCCGCTTGGCCAGCCGCCGAGAAGGTATGCCAGCTTGCGCTCGAAGGCACCGCTGTCGATCCGCAGGTTGAACCATTCATGTTCGGCTTCGCTGGCGAGCGTGACCTTCTGGCCGGGCGAGACGATGCAACATTGATCCGCATCCAGCGCAATATCGTGTTTTCCGATCGTCGTACGGCCCTTGCCGGACAAGGCGCTGAACAGGCGAAACCGTTCGGCCTCCGGAAAATCGGCTCGCGCTGTGGCGCTGCCCTGGCCATAGATGAGGCCGATGCTTTGAAGCTGAACGAGACTGCCTCTCGCCGTCAGGCCTTCAGACGATTTGATCTCGGCATTGGTCGCGCCGTACCGCGTCAGCAAAGCATGCCGGAATTCTTCCGGATCGGAGGTACGAAAAACGGGAAAACGCTTGAGCGAATTGGCCAAAGGCTCGAAAGACATGGTTCAGCTCTGCTCGCGTCTCACTACGCAGCGCTGCTGGCCCGCGAGCCGGAACGCATTCCGCCCGATATCCATCGATCGCGCCGATTGTCATGAAGGCTACAGGACTTCGCTGCCCACCGGAAGCAGGCCTCCGGCGTTCAAATAAGCCGGCTTGCGCCGTAGACGTCCCGATGCCCATCGTTTGTGCACAAATTATCTCGTAAGTTTCACAATGTGGAATACGGTCTGCGGATCACTGACGCGGTTTATTGCTGCAAATGACATCCGTCATTTATTGCACGCCGTTCCGGTGCAATTCAGGTGTCAGTCGACGTCACACACGACGCGGCGGGGGTATGGATTGGCGGCCCGACCGTTTCGCGAGCAATTGCCATATATTCCGCGCTGGATTCTCCCGACTCGCTGGGCATCATCCCCAAAGGGACTAGGCCACCGGCGTAAACATGCGGTGATGAACGCAGGCCCTCTACAACGACCGAGCTATTGCTTTTGGTAAAACGCGGTCGCTTTTCCGCGGATTGCGACGCAGCATTTTGCCGCCGTGACCTTGAAATTCTCAGTCTGTTGCGACCTTGTGACATTTACATTATCTTTTCATGACATGGCGTCGGGGGCTCGGGCTTCGCCGTGCGCCTCCTGGTCGTTGCCAGCCAAGGCCTGCGTTGCGTCGGGCGGCACCGTCGTCCATGGCAATCCCGCCTCAGTCTGGTCCTGTCGCGACTTCCGCAGCCGCGGGTGTTGCTGCCGTAAGCATCTGGCGGTTGCTTGCAGTGGCCACGCCGCATCTGGCGGCGCTCGCCATTATGCTGGTGACGGAAGTCGATTTCTCCGCGCGGCTCGGCTTTCTCCTGACATGGGCATTCCTGAATTGTTTTTGGATCACGCTGTTGCGGCGGCCGGCGCTGTCAGGCGCGCTCTCGTTGACGCTGGTGGTGGTGCTGATCCTGCTCTCGCGGCTCAAGCACGACATTGCGCAGATGACCGCGAATTTCGTCGACCTGATGGTGATCGACCGCGACACCGCCGCATTCCTGTTCACGATCTTTCCGGATTTGCGCTGGTCGGTCATTGCGGCGGCATTGGTGACGCTGCCCCTGATGGCGGCGCTATGGTGGCTTGATCCGTTTCGCTTCCGCCGCCTGCCGTCGCTGGCCTGCGGACTTGGCTGTCTGGCGGCCCTCGTCGGCTATTCGTGCGCGTTTCCCGAGGAAGCCTGGCGCGGCTATTTCGACGACGGTTACGTCTCGAAATTCGCGCGTTCCGGGGTCATCGCGGTTTCCGACTTCATGCAGTACGGCATTCTGGAAAAGGACGCGGCGACAGGCGAGCATCTAAAGATGCCTTTGGTGGATTCCTGCTATCCGACCGGGCGGCGGCCGAACATCATTCTGATTCACGACGAGTTGAGTTTCGATATCCGACAGGCCGGCAGCGTCAAGGTGCCGGCCGGCTATGGCGGCCATTTCAAATCCTTCGACGGGAGGCAGCGAAAATTTCTCGCCGAGAGCAATGGCGGGCCGAGCTGGTTTACCGAATATAACGTGCTGGCCGGGCTTTCGGCCCGCTCCTTCGGCCGCTTTTCCTATTTCGTGACGCGGATCGCATCGGGCCGCGTCGAGCGCGGGCTGCCGTTGTCGCTTCGCCGCTGCGGCTATGACACCATCTCGCTTTATCCGGCGTTCGGCGCCTTCATGAGCGCGCGCAGTTTCCAGCTTACGACCGGCATTCAGCAGTTTTACGACGCGCAGGATCTCGGCGCCAAGGGCGTCGAGCCCGACGGTTTCTTCTACGACAAGGCGCTGTCGTTGATGTCGCAGCGTTCTGCGGCATCGCCGTTCTTCATGTTCGTCTATCTCGCGGCCAATCACTTTCCCTGGGAGACGCGGCTTCGGCCGGATCTGATGCCGAACTGGCGCGACCCCGGCAATGCGCCGGTGGTCGATGAATATCTGCGACGCCAGGCGATGAGCGCGCAGGATTATGCAGCGTTCGTCGCCGGCCTGAAGAAAAAATTTCCCGCTACGCCGTTCCTGATCGTGCGCTACGGCGATCATCAGCCGGAATTCTCGCCGCAGCTGCTCGACCCCGGCCTCGATGAAGCCGGGATCGGCAAGAAGCTCGAGAGTTACGATCCGCGCTATTTCGCGACCTACTACGCCATCGATGCGGTCAATTTCGTGCCGGTCGCAAGCCCCACCGCCATGGAGACGATCGATGGTCCCTATCTGCCGCTGGTGATCCAGGAGGCGGCGGGTATCCCGCTCGATCCGTCCTTCACTGAGCAGAAGGAGATCATGCTTCGATGCCAGGGCATTTTTTATGGCTGCAAGACCGGCGCGGAAGCGCGCCGCTTCAACGGCCTGCTGATCGATGCCGGCATGATCCAGGGGCTGTGATAGCTCTCCCGGATTTTCAGTGTCACTCGCTAACATTTGCAAGAGTGCGAGCCTGACCGGGATGCAATGTTGGAATCGGACCACTGCCGTGCGCTGACGCTCGCTTGAACGCGCATCACACTGCCGTTACGCTTTGGCGTCCGTAAATTTCGAGCGCGCCGCTTTTCAAGAATACCATCGAAAGAAACAGGAAATGCCAAAGCGTTTTATGATCGCCCTGCTGGCCGCCCTTGGTGCGGTACCGGCTTTTGCCCCGCCTTCGCTGGCCGCGGAGCCCGCTGCCTTGATCGACAACGAGCGCGTCAAGGTCTGGGACACGACCGAGAGCATCCCCGCCATGGCGGACGATTTCGTCGCCATCGACTTTGCCAAAGGCACCGCCGTCTATGGCCATGCGGGCGAAGCAGCGGGCAGCCGAGGGGTTCGCACCGTCATCATCGACCTGAAAAATCATCCTGAGCCGCCGCTGGTCAACAATTCCGGCTATCCCAACGCGTTCCCGCGCCCGCATGTCGACAAGCTGTTTGAAAACGACCGCGTCGTCGTCTGGCACTATCGCTGGTACCCGAACGAGCCGACGCCGGTGCATTTCCACGACAAGGATGTCGTCGTCACTTATCTGGAGGATTCGGCCCTGCAATCGACCGAACCGAACGGCAAGGTCGTGCTGAACGAGTACAAATCCGGCGATATCCGCTTCAACAGGGGTAACCGCACCCATTCCGAGCTCGTGGTGCGGGGCACGGCGAGCGCGGTGCTCGTGGAATTGAAGTAGAGCAATCGCATTCACGCGGCTGGCTTCGTCACGTCGCTCCGCGACTGTCCGCTGCTCGCCTTCCGAAGTCTGCCTTGCCTCTACGGCAGATACTGCCCTCCCGCAGCACGGGGTTACTTTTCGGTCGGCCCTTGAATGCACGTCCTTCGGGCATGCGGCTTGCGGTCGAACACCCTTCCACTTCTGCCCGATATCGCCTAAGAGCGGCCCGCAATTGATTGCTTTTTGGGACGCCAGAACTACGCATGATCCGACTCGACAATATCTCCAAGCAGATCGGCCATCAGATTCTGTTCATCGAGGCCTCCGCCGCGCTTCAGAAGGGCGAGAAGGCGGGGCTGGTCGGCCCCAACGGCGCCGGCAAAACCACGCTGTTTCGGATGATCACCGGCCAGGAACTCCCCGACGAGGGCCAGGTCTCGACCGATCGCGGCATCACCATCGGCTATTTCAGCCAGGACGTCGGCGAGATGTCTGGCCGCAGCGCCGTGGCCGAGGTGATGGACGGGGCAGGGCCGGTAGCCGCGGTGGCGTCCGAACTGAAGGCACTGGAGACGGCGATGGCCGATCCCGAGCGCGCCGATCAGATGGAAGAGATCATCGCTCAGTATGGCGAGGTGCAGCACCGCTTCGAGGAACTCGACGGTTATGCGCTCGAGGGGCGCGCCCGCGAGGTGCTGGCGGGGCTTTCCTTCAGCCAGGAGATGATGGAGGGCGATGTCGGCGTGCTCTCCGGCGGTTGGAAGATGCGGGTGGCGCTGGCGCGGATTCTGCTGATGCGTCCGGACGTCATGCTGCTCGACGAGCCGAGCAACCACCTCGACCTTGAGAGCCTGATCTGGCTCGAGCAGTTTCTCAAAGGATATGAAGGCGCGCTGCTGATGACCTCGCACGACCGCGAGTTCATGAACCGCATCATCAACAAGATCATCGAGATCGACGGCGGCTCGCTGACCAGCTATTCCGGGGATTACGAGTTCTACGAGAACCAGCGCGCGCTTTCCGAAAAGCAGCAGCAGGCGCAGTTCGAGCGCCAGCAGGCGATGCTGGCCAAAGAAATCAAGTTCATCGAGCGCTTCAAGGCGCGCGCCTCTCACGCGGCGCAAGTGCAGAGCCGGGTGAAGAAGCTGGAGAAGATCGAGCGGGTCGAGCCGCCGCGGCGGCGGCAGACCGTGGCTTTCGACTTTCCGCCTGCACCGCGGTCCGGCGAAGACGTGGTCAGCCTCAAGAGCGTGCAAAAGGCCTATGGCAACCGCGTCATCTACGACGGGCTCGATTTCATGATCCGCCGGAAAGAGCGCTGGTGCGTGATGGGTGTGAACGGCGCCGGCAAATCCACGCTGTTGAAGCTGGTGACGGGCTCGACCGAACCCGACACCGGTGCGGTGGCGTTAGGCGGCAGCGTCAAGATGGGCTATTTCGCCCAGCATGCGATGGATCTGCTCGACGGCGAGCGCACGGTGTTTCAATCGCTGGAAGATGCGTTTCCGCAAGCCGGCCAGGGCTCGCTTCGCGCGCTCGCGGGCTGCTTCGGCTTTTCCGGCGACGACATCGAAAAGCGATGCCGCGTGTTGTCGGGCGGCGAGAAGGCGCGGCTCGTGATGGCGATCATGCTGTTTGATCCGCCGAATTTTCTGGTGCTGGACGAGCCGACCAACCATCTGGACATGGCGACCAAGGAAATGCTGATCGCAGCGCTTGCGCAATACGAAGGCACCATGCTGTTCGTCTCGCACGACCGGCATTTCCTCGCCGCGCTCTCGAACCGCGTGCTCGAATTGACACCGGAGGGCATCCACCAATATGGCGGCGGCTACACCGAATATGTCGCGCGCTCCGGTCACGAGGCGCCGGGTCTGCACATTTAGAAGCGCTGCACGCGGCGATCATACGACAGCATCGCTGCCGCGATGCATGGCAATGGAACATTGACAAATCAGGTCGTCCTCACCACCCTTTGAATCGACCAACACTACAGTTGGCCGAAGCAGAGGAGATTCGATGACTCCACCTGCAAAGCGTGCCGCAATGATCGCTAGGGCATCGGTTCGGGCTTAAGCGTAGCGGCAACCCCACGAACACCTTCCCGAGAGCGGCCTATGGTCCTCATCAGTAGGGCATGGATCAGCTTGGCCCCTCTCGGCATGGGTTTCGGAACGAATTTGGTCCGGAACGGATTTCAGCTCACGCCGGCGATCGCCGCCGCGGTAATCGCGGGTGGCAATCGCTCGGGTGGTAATCGCTAAAGGCTTATTCGGCGGGTTGCGGTCTTGCGCTCGGCTCAGGCGGTGTCTCGCGTTCCAGGAAATAGCTCTGCAACGCCGGCACGACCACCAGCAGCAGGATCGGCCCGATCAGCATTCCACCGACAATGACGGTTGCGAGCGGCCGCTGCACCTGGCTGCCGATTCCGGTCGACAGCGCGGCCGGCAGCAGGCCGATGCAGGCCGACAACGTCATCATCAGGATCGGTCGCATCTGCTGATTGACCGCCTCGAACATCGCTTCTTCGGGGGCGACGCCGCTACTGACAACGCGGTGGTAGCCGTGAATGATCAGGATGCCGCTCATCACGGCGACGCCGAACAGCGAGATGAAGCCGATCGCGGCCGAGATCGAGAAGTTCAAGCCGAATACATACAGGCCGATGATGCCGCCGGAGATCGCGAAGGGAAGGCCGAGCAGCGCGAGCAAGCTGTGGCGCAGCGAATTGAACAGGCCGTAGAGCAACACCATGATGAAGACGAATGTCACCGGCAGGATGACGCCGAGCCGCTTCTTGGCCTGCTGCAGCGATTCGAATTCGCCGGCCCAGTCGATGCGATAGCCGGTCGGAAGCGTGAGATTTTTGCCGATGCGCTGCTGGGCTTCTTCCACCGCGCCGGCGAGGTCGCGGCCACGCACCGAGAATTTGATCGGCACATAGCGCTGGTTGCGTTCGCGGAAGATGTAGGAGGCGCCGGTGTCGAGCGTGATCGAGGCGAAGTCGCTTAAAGGGATAAACGCGGTGCCGCTGGCGGTCTGAACGCCGACCTTGAGGTTGCGCACCTTCTCGATTTCGTTGCGATATTCGGGCGCGAGCCGGACCGCCACGCCGAATTGCCGATCGGCCTCGAGCAGATTGGTCGCCACCGTGCCGCCGAGCGCCGCCTGTACAACCGTGTTGGCGTCGCTGACGTTCAGCCCGTAACGCGCTGCTTTTTCCCGGTCGATCTTGATGTTGAGGTTGGGTTGGCCAAGCACCCAGAACACGCCGAGGTCGGTAATGCCCTGCACCTTGGACATTTCCTCCATCGCGTCCTTGGCGATCTTTTCCAATGTGACGAGATCGGGTCCCACGATCTTGATCGAGTTGGCGCCCTTGACGCCCGAGAGTCCTTCCTCGACGTTGTCCTGGATGTACTGCGAGAAATTGAGATTAATGCCGACGAACTTTTCGGAGAACTCGGCCTGCAATTCCTCGACCAGCTTTTCCTTGGTGTAATTCGCCGGCCACTCGTCGAACGGTTTCAGCGGCACGAAGAATTCGGCGTTGAAGAAGCCGGCCGCATCGCTGCCATTGTCGGGGCGGCCATGTTGTGAAACCACCGTGATGACCTCCGGGTGTTTCAGCAGGATCTCCCGCATCTGGTTCACGATCGGCATGCCCGCCTCGAGCGACAGCGTTGGCGGCATCGAGGCGCGGATCCATAGATTGCCTTCCTCGAGGGTCGGCAGGAATTCGCTGCCAAGCCGCGAGCCGATGAAACCGCTGACGAGAAGGAAAACCATTCCGATCGCGATCGTGATCGGCCGCCTGCGCAACGACCAGCGCAGCACGGGCTGATAGACGCGACGGATGCCACGCACCAGCAACGTTTCGACTTCGCTGACATGCGCGGGCATCAACAGCGAGCAGAGGCAGGGTGTGATGGTGAAAGTCGCGAGCAGCGCGCCGACCAGCGCGTAAGCATAGGTGCGCGCCATCGGGCCGAATATCTGCCCCTCGACGCCCTGCATCGTGAACAACGGGATGAACGCCGCGACGATGATCGCCGTGGAGAAGAACACCGCGCGATCGACCTGCATTGCGCTGATCAGGATCATCCGGAGCCGCTCGGTCCATGCCGGGTCGCTCTGGGTCGGGTCGTCACCCCAGCGTTTCTCGGTGAGCTGGTGGAAAAGCTCCTGCTTCTCTTCCGGTTTCGACGCGAAGTTGCGATAGACATTTTCGACCAGGATCACCGCGGAATCGACGATGATGCCGAAATCGACGGCGCCGACCGAGAGCAAATTGGCGTCCTCACCGCGGATGACCAGGATGATGATGCTGAAGAACAGCGCGAACGGCACGTTGATGCCGACGATGACAGCGCTTCTGAGGTCGCCGAGGAACAGCCACTGGATGATGAAGATCAACAGGCAGCCGAACAGCAGATTGTGCATAACGGTATTGGTGGTGACGCCGACCAGCGTCGAGCGGTCATAGAACGGTACGAGCTTGAGGCCTGGCGGAAGGCTGCCGTCCGAATTGATCTTCTCGATCTCGGAGCGGACGCGCTTGACGACGTCGTTGGTGTGCAATGTGCGGTTCATGATGATGATCGCCGCAACCACGTCTTCGTCGTGATCGCGCCCCGCTTTGCCCAGTCGCGGCACGATGCCCACCGAGACCTTGGCGACATCCTTGACGAAGATTGGCAGGCCGCTTGGCGACGCCAGCATGACGTTCTCGATGTCGCGGACCTTGTAGCCCTGCGTCAGATCCGTCTCGCCGCCGGAGTCCATCAGCCCGACGCCGCGCACGTTCACGGATTGCTGCCCGATGTTGATGGTGCGGCCGCCGACATTGACGTTGGCGTTGCCGAGAGCGGTGATCACCTGTTGCAGCGTGACGCCAAATGCTTCCAGCTTTCGCGGGTCGATCTCGACGTCGTATTCCTTCGTGGTGCCGCCCCAGGTGTTGACCTGTACGACGCCCGGCACCGAAAGCAGCCGCCGCTGCAATATCCAGTCCTGGACCGTGCGCAGATTGCTCAAGCCGAAATGCTTGGGACCCATCAGTTCGTAGCGGTAGATTTCGCCGACGAGGCTGGTGCCCTGGATTTGCGCCGAGACCCCGCCGGGAAGGGTGACATTCTGTTGGAGGTTGATGGCGACCTGTGTCAGCGCGAAATAGTAGTCGACATTGTACTGGAACACGACGCGGACAAACGACAGGCCGAAAAACGAGGTCGAGCGAATAACGTCGACCCCGGGCGTCGCGGCAAGGCCAACCTCGATCGGGATCGTGTAATAGCGCTCCATTTCTTCGGCCGACAGGCCGCTGGATTGCGCCGTGATCTCGAGCATCACCGGCGCCGGATTGGGATACGCCTCGATATTGAGCCGCGAGAATGCGAAGATTCCAGCGGCCACAAAGCCCAGCAGGCCCAACATGACCAGCGGACGCCGGGTCAGGCTGAAATTGAGAAGTCCCTTGATCAGAGTTCGCCCCCTGAATTCCGAGGATCGCGACGCGCCCAGCAAACGGAAACTGGACGAATCTCCAAGGCGCCCTCGATTGGGGAGATGGTAGACACTTTCGGTGTGGGCATGAAGTCCAAATCGGCCGGGAATTGCTGGCCCACCGGTGTATTCGATGTGAATTATGGACTGATCCGCCTGCGCATGCCGAAAAGGAATAGCAAAAGAATCGGATTCCGGCGGGCCGGATTCGCCGTCCGTTTTTTTCCGCGCCTGCCCCAGGCGAACGGCCGATGTCAAATCCACGATTGGCCGCACGCGGCGGCTTCTTCGCTTTTCGTGGCCTCGGCCCGTGCTATTCTGGAACCAGATCCGAAAACGACAATCCAGATGGGAGGGGCCATGCTGAGGCGGTTTGCGGCGCATTGCGCCTGCGTGCTTGCGGTTTCGATGCCGGCGGGCGCGTTCGATGCCCGGGCCGCGGGCAACGATGCCAACATTTGCGTCAAGGAATCCGGCGACGCTGCCATCGATGCTTGTTCGCGCGCCATCCAGTCCAAGCGGTACACAGGCCACGTGCTGGCGCGCCAATATCTGAGCCGCGGCGTCGAACAGCGAGCGAAGCAGGATTATGATTCCGCGCTTGCGGATTTCGCCGAAGCGGTGAAGATCGACAAAAAATACGCCGACGCGTTTTACAACCGTTGCGCGATTTACAATTTCAGAAAAGAATACGACGCCGCTATCACTGAATGCAGCCAAGCCATCAAGCTCGGCCCCAGCGCCGACGCCACCCTGGCCGGCGGTAGCGAGCGCCTCGGAAAGGAGAATGCGTTGTCCGACTATTATGCAGAACGCGGTTTCGCGTATTTCCGCAAGGACGACCATGTTCACGCGCTTGTGGACCTCGACAATGCCGTCCGCCTCAATCCCAACAACGGCAGGGCTCTCAAGACCCGCGGGCTGACTTACGAGGCCAAGGGCGATTCGCGCGCCGCGGCAGACCTCACCTCAGCCAAGCTGCTCGGCGAGTAAGGTGTCGGTTGCATGACGGATGCCAGCACGAAGAAGCATTGGGAAACGGTCTACGCCGTCGGCGATGAGACCGAAGTCAGCTGGTTTCAGGGCAGTCCTTCACCCTCGCTCGAACTGATCGAAGCGCTCAAACCCGCCAGGGACGCGCGCGTCATCGACGTCGGTGGCGGCGCCGCGCGCCTGGTGGACGCTCTTCTGGAGCGCGGCTTTCGACATGTCACGGTGCTGGATATTTCATCGTCTGCACTCGATCTCGCCGCGCTTCGGCTCGGCCGGCGCGCCAGCGAGGCGCAGTGGATCGTCGAGGACGTGACGGAGTGGGAGCCCTCGTGCCGCTTCGACATCTGGCATGATCGTGCCGCCTTGCATTTCCTGGTCGAGAAGTCGGATCGCCAAGCCTATGTCGCGCGGCTCAGCCGGGCCCTTAAGCCCGGCGGCCACGCCATTATCGCAACTTTTGCCGCAGACGGCCCGGAAAAATGCAGCGGGTTGCCGGTCCATCGCACCGACGCTGAAGGTCTGGCAAAGGAATTGGGCGAAGGGTTCACGCTCGTCGATTCCCGCCGGCACGATCACGCCAAGCCCGGAAATTCCAGCCAGCGGTTTGTGTTTTCGGTGTTTCAGCGCCGTTGAGAGCTTTTATTGAAACGACGACGCCGTAGCGTACCACGGCTGCTGCGATACGTAGCGTGGCGGCGGCTGCGGCGTCACATAGCGCGGCACCGTGCGTGGCACCGGCAGCGGAACGTTCTTCGGCAGCGCGTCGGCGCGCGTCTTGCCGTTGGCGGCAGCCACGGACTTTGGCCGGTTCGGCTTCTCGGTCCGCTTCAAGGACATCAGGTCGGGGAAGGCGCGTTCGTCCGATTTGTCGCGGAAAAACAGCAGTCCCCGGTCGACATAGGGCGAGGTGAACTTCGTTTCGAGCTGCGTCAGCTGCTCGGCCTCGACAACCGTCGCGCCCGTCTCACCATTGTTGATCGTGAAAACCTCGCGCGCGTGAGCGATGGTCGCATGATCAACCGCCGCCGGATCGGCAACCCTGCCCGCGGGCGGCAAAGCGCCTTCTGCATCGGCGGGCGCCATCGCCATGGCGTTCGCCACGCTGGCGCTGCCCGTGCCGTCGGTCCTGGCCGCGATAAAGGCGCTGACTGCTGCGGGATCAGGGGCGTCAGTCGGGCTAACCGCGGCGATGCTTGCCGTCAGCCGCGTCGTGAGGTCGGCCGCGGTGATTGCCACGCGCGAGGCCGCAAGGCTGCCGCTCGGGGCTACGAGCGCCACCGACATATGCATGAACAACAGATAGCCGCCGACGGTCACGACCGAGACGGAAGCAAAGGCCAGCACACCGGAAGCGATCTTGTGAATTCGTGCGGCGATCGGATGTGCCGCGGCCGGATCTTTTTCGTGGTGTGCGAGCACGAGCAGATGGTCGTAAACCGCACGCTGATCCTTGTCCAAAAGGATGTCGTTGGCGCGGACGATCTGACGGAATTTTACCGCGGCATCGGGATCATCGGGACGCAGATCCGGATGCGCGCCTTTGACGGCGTTGCGAAACGCCGATCTCAGGCCTTCGGCGTCGTCACGAGGGAGGGCCCCAAGCAAATCGTAAAGCGTATCCATTGCGCTCTCGCTGCAGGATTCACTCGTCCCCCGTTCGCAATTCCTGTCGCGAAATTCGCTGCGGAGTACGCGTCAACTAAAATTCACCGCTGCTGAAATGATGTTGATCTAGTGGGGCAAAAAAATGACTGTACCCCTATACGTCGAAAAAGCTTCTCGAAATGACGCGTGGTTGCTTAACAAGACGCGCGTCATGCAACACATTGCCCGTGTGATACCGCAATGCTGCGCGGCTTGTGGCATAACCAAGGCAACGCTGCGTCGAAAACCGAGACGCCTGTCTTCAGAGCACTGATGTGGTCGATCAGTTTTGCCGAGCGGCGGGCCATGGGCAGGGCGGCGGCGCGCCGCGATCGGTCGCGCCGTCTCGAAATCGATCGCGTGGCATCGGTCGGCGGGTCGATCGGAGTCGCTTGGCGGGGGCATTAGGTTTTGCCGGCCGCCGCGGCGCGCGAGCTGCAATTTGTTCCCGCACAACCGCTATCTTAAAAAATGTTTTAAGCCTCAATAAATGTTCTTTTAGTTGGAGTTTGCCGCAGCAAGGCTAGATTCATCGCATCGGCCGGCTCATTTCCAAACTCCCTACGGGTCGCGAAGCGACCCGCGAGCGAGAACCGAAAGTGGCGACGAGCCGGAGTTAGGTTTCTTGACAGCTAGCGCATGATCAGCGCCACGGCTCCGCATTATTGCGCGGCGTTGGCGCGATGGAAAAACCGTCCCCATTTCCTCCGGACCGTGCGCCGATCGGAGACTACCAAGAGGAGACCACCATGTTGAAATTCTCGCTTATCGGCATCGCTGCCGTTGCCGCCACCGCATTCGCGGTGCCTGCCTTTGCTCAGCACAGAACTGCTCCAGTCGCCGCCTACGTCCAAGGCGACCGGTGCACACATGACGCCGGCAATCCCTTCAGCAAGGAAGAAGACTATATGGCCTGGAGTGGCTGGCGCGCGCGGGGCGGTTGGGACGACAGGATTGACCGGAACTGCCAGCCGAGCCATGCAAGCCGTTCCAGCTTCTGACGGATCGGTTGACGCGCGATGGAGCCCCCTCCATCGCGCGTCGTTACTCTAATTTCCCTTCCCGTTTGTCTTTTCCCACAGCCAGCGTGCCACCGCATCCGGCGAAGAATCAGCGTCGCCGCCCGCCGCGCGCAGGTTGGCCTCTCGCATCGCGGCTATATCGATACGGCCAAGCAACGGTTGCAGCGCTTGCCGCAGCGTCTGATCCTCGGCGCGCTTCGGCGCTATCAGGACAATCGCATCGTAAGGCGGAACCGCGCGCTTGGGATCGTCGAGCGCGACGAGATCGTATTTGGCGATCAGCCCGTCGCTGGTATAGCCCGCGATTACATCGACCTCGCCGGAAGCGACCGCCGCATACATGAAGTCCGGCTGCATCTGCCGTTGCGTCCGGAAGTTCAACCCATAGGCCGTGCGTAGCGCCGCCCATTCCGGCCGCGAAAAGAATTCATAGTCGGCTGCGATCGACAGCGTTGGCGCAAAGGCGGCAAGGTCCGCGACCGAGCGGATGCCAAGCGCTGCCGCGCGCTTTTTCGGCATCACCAGCGCGTAGGCGTTCTCGAAGCCGAGCTCGCCCAACAACGTCACGTTTTGCCGTGCGAGTTCGGACTTCAGCTCGGCGAGCAATTCCTGGCGCGGCTTGACCTCGCCGTGGTGAAACTGATTGGTCCACAGCGTGCCGGAATAATCGACATAGACGTCGATATCGCCGTTGACCAGCGCCTGATAGATCACGTTCGAGCCGAGGCCTGCGCGGGTCGTCGTTGGAAGGCCGGTCGCCGCCAGGCGCTGACTGATCAGCGCCGCGAGCACGTATTGTTCGGCGAAGGTCTTGGCGCCGACGACGTAACTTGAGGAGGAACGCGCCATCGAGGGTACGAGCGTTGCGGCGACAAGGACGGCGATGCCGGCGCCGCCGAGCACGGTGCGCAGGCTCTGGCGCGTGCGCAAGCCCACCTCGATCAGCGCGAGCAACTGATCGACCGCAAGGGCGAGTAGCGCCGCCGCGGCGCAGCCGAACAGCACCAGTACCCAGTTCTGGGTCTGCAGGCCCGCGAAGATGTAATTGCCGAGGCTGGTCTGGCCGATCGGCGTCGACAGCGTCGCGGTGCCGATCACCCAGACGGCCGCGGTGCGGATGCCCGCCATCATCACCGGCAACGCCAACGGCAGTTCGACCATCGTCAGCGATTGCAGCGACGTCATGCCGACGCCTTGCGCAGCCTCGACAATGGAAGGTTCGATACCACGCAGGCCCGTGATGGTGTTTCGCAACACCGGCAGCATTGAATAGAGCGCGAGCGCCAGCACCGCCGGCAGGAAGCCGAAGGCGGAAAAGCTGAAGCCGAACCATGACAGCGTCAGCGAGGCCGTCGCCAGCAGAAGCGGATAAAACAGCGCCAGCAGCGCAAGCCCCGGCACGGTCTGCACGATGCTGGCCACGCCCAGGAGTATCCCGCGCATCACCGGGCGATTGCGCGCGATAATGGCGAGCGGCAGCGACACCAGAAGCCCGAGCGCGAGTGCGGCGAGGCTGACCCGCACATGGCTGCCGAGATAGTCGGGCAGGTGGCTCCATGCCTCAGACAGTCGTGGATCGGAAAACAGGCTCATCCGCTGTCTCGCGGCAGCAATGCATTGAGGCGTTCGGCCTGTCTTCGCGGCGTACGCAACAGTTCCGCAACGAAGCCGTCGTCGCTTTTTGCAAGTTCCGTCGGCGTGCCGGTCGCCAGTATCCGTCCGCCGCGCATCACCGCGATACGGTCGGCGAGCAGGATGGCTTCGGTCATGTCGTGGGTGATCATGACCGTGGTCAAAGCCAGCTTCTTGTGGAGCGCGCGGTAGTCGTCGCCGAGCGCATCGCGGGTCAATGGATCGAGCGCGCCGAACGGCTCGTCCATCAGCACGATCTTCGGCTTTGCCGCGAGCGCCCGCGCCACGCCGACGCGCTGGCGCTGGCCGCCGGACAGTTCGTGGGGAAAGCGGTCGCGAAATTGTTTTCGGTCGAGACGCACGAGGTCGAGCAGTTCGTCGACCTTGGCCGCGATGTCGGCGTCGCGCTCGCCTTTGAGCTTTGGCGTGATGCCGATATTGGCGGCGACGCTCATGTGCGGAAATAATCCGCCGCTCTGAAACACGGTACCGATGCGCCGGCGCAAGGCGACCGCATCGGCCGCGCGAACGTCCTCGCCCTCGATCATGACGCGGCCCTGGTCGGCTTCGATCAGACGGTTCGCGAGCCGTAATAACGTGGTCTTGCCGGAGCCGGAGGTACCGACGATGGCGAGAAATTCGCTATTGCCGACTTCAAGCGACACGTCGTCCACGGCCTTGACGCGGCCGCCATCGAAACTCCTGCCGACATGGTCGAACACGATCAGGGGTTGCGTCGTTTGCGTTTGACTCAAAGGCGCGTCCCTTTACCTGCCAACTCCAGCGGAGGGTGAAGATCAATTACCACGTCGCGGCCTTGCGTTGAACTTATCGTTCGAAGGCGCTAAGGCATTGCCGAAAGCGGAGGGAAATCCTGGTGGGAGAGCCAAAACCAACCAACAAGACGTCCACAGCAGTCGCGCTGCAGGACGCGACGGTGGCGTTTCGCCTGGCCGAAGGGCGTGTCTATACGGCGGTCGAGAAGGCCAATCTTTCGGTCGCGCCGGGCGAGTTCGTCGCCATTGTCGGCCCGACGGGCTGCGGCAAATCGACCTTGCTCAACATCGCTGCCGGGCTTCTGGCGCCGGCGGGCGGCAGCGTGCGGGTTTTCGATACGCCGCTCTCCGGCCTCAACAAGCAGGCCGGCTATCTCTTCCAGGCGGATGCGCTGTTTCCCTGGAAGACCGCGATCGACAATGTCGCGATTGCGCTTGAAATCGACGGCACGCCGCGCCGCGAGGCGCTGGAGCGGGCACAGGGCTTTCTCGTCCAGGTCGGTCTTGGCGCCTTTTCCCATCGTTATCCGCACATGCTTTCAGGCGGCCAGCGCAAGCGCGTCGGCCTCGCGCAGGTCCTGATACGCGATCCGAAAATTTTGCTGATGGATGAGCCATTCGGACCGCTCGATGCCCAGACGCGCCAGATCATGGGCAATCTGCTGCTCGAGCTCTGGAGTGCCGACCGCAAGGCGGTGCTGTTCGTGACCCACGATCTGGAGGAGGCGATTTCACTCGCCGACCGCGTGGTCATCATGTCGGCCGGTCCTTCCGCGCGCATCATGGGCGACTGGCGCGTTCCCCTCGCCCGGCCGCGCGATATCACCGAGGTCAAGCTGGACAAGGCATTCCACGACCTGCACCGGGAAATCTGGGACGCGCTAAAAGACGAAGTGATGAAGGGCTACGCCCAATCAACGCAAATTGTGACCGCGGCCGGGTAACACCTTGGCTTGATCTGGCCGTTGCCGCCGCTACACTCCGCGCGCCAAAAACGGCCCTCACCCCCGAGGGCACAATCAAAGGCAAACAAGGCTCTTCAAGCCAACAATAAAGGGAAGATCTCATGTTCCTACGTAGTTCAATTCTGGCCGGCGCAGTCGCGCTCGTGGCTGTGGGCGTTGCTCCGGCCAAGGCAGATGGCGTGTTCACGCTGACCTCGCCGAGCTTCAAGGATGGCGAGCGGCTCGCGGTAAAGAACGCCGGCAACAACAAGACCAATCCGAATTGCGTCGGCGAGAACGTGTCGCCCGCGCTGAACTGGTCCAACCCGCCGGAAGGCACCAAGAGCTACGCGCTGTTGATGTTCGATCCGGAAGGCCGTCCGCCCGGCGGCGTCAGCCACTGGGTAGCCTATGGCATTCCGGCGTCGGTCACGGGCTTTGCCGAAGGTGAAGTCTCCAAGGCCAGCGACAAATATGTCGGCGGAACCAGCCTGATGAAGCTGTCGACCTATTTCGGTCCCTGCACTCCTCCCGGCCCGATTCACCACTACACCCTGACGCTGATGGCGACCGATCTCGAGCCGACGGCGCTCGCCGCGGGCCTCACCCGCGACGAGGCGATCAAGGCGCTTGAGGGTCACGTCAAGCAGGCCACCGGCCTGATCGGCACGTTCTCCAAGCCGTAAGGCTGGCTTTGCGACGAAGCTGCGCTCCCTCCCCCTGAAAGGGGGAGGGCTGGGGTGGGATCAAGAGGACTGGGGCGGGGATCAATTCAACGATGCGAAACGCGACCCCCTCCCGGCTCGCTTCAGAAGCGCAAGGGCGCTTCGTGGCTCACCGACCTCCCCCTTTTTGGGGCAGGTGAAGAAAGCGAAGAGATATTCAACATGCCTCGCGTGACGCTTCTATCCCTGCAGGTGCTGGTGGCTGTCGTGGCGCTGGCGCTCTGGCAGCTGTTTGCCACTGTGCCGATCTTCGGCCACATGGTGCTGCCGCCGTTCTTCTTCTCGACCCCGATCGCCGTCGGCAGCCAGATCGTCGACTGGTTCGTGTCAGGCGTGATCTGGAAGCATCTGGCGATCACGTTGTGGGAATCGATCCTCGCCTTTGCGATCGGCTCGTTCCTGGGGGTAGCGATCGGATTCTGGTTCGCGCGCAAGCCGCTGGTCGCAGCCGTATTCGATCCTTACGTCAAAATGGCCAATGCGCTGCCGCGCGTGGTGCTGGCGCCGATCTTCGCGCTATGGCTGGGGCTCGGCATCTGGTCGAAGGTGGCGCTTGGCGTCACGCTCGTATTCTTCATCGTGTTCTTCAATGTCTATCAGGGCGTCAAGGAAGTTTCGACCACCGTGCGCGATAATGCCCGCATGATCGGGATGAACGAGGGGCAATTGATGCGCCACGTCTACTGGCCGTCGGCGCTGTCGTGGATGTTTTCCTCGCTGCACACGTCGGTGGGCTTTGCCGTGGTCGGCGCCGTGGTCGGCGAGTATCTGGGTTCGGCAGCCGGTCTGGGCTATCTGATCCAGCAGGCCGAAGGCGTGTTCGACGTCGCCGGCGTCTTCGCCGGCATGTTCGTGCTCTCGGCCTTCGTCATCCTGATCGATGTCCTGGTCACCCTCGTCGAGCGGCGGCTTTTGGTTTGGCGGCCCAACGCCGGTGAGGCGAGGGCGTAGGGTAATTGTCTGTGGTTCCGGGGCGTCCGAAGGACGAGCCCGGAACCCATTTTCCACCGGCTGTGACGCTCGATGGATTCCGGGTCTGGTGCTTACGCACCATCCCGGAATGACGGCTTGGAGTGGTCAGCGCACTGTTCTATCCTGCGCAGCAACAGGTATTTGCCGAGAGGAAATCATGAAAACGATGCTCGAAAAACTGGCCGGAGCGCTGATCGCGCTGGCCATGATTTCCGTGCCCACTGTCATTCCCACGCCCGCATCCGCCCAAAGCAAAGTCACCATCGCGGTCGGCGGCGGCGCCTGTCTGTGCTATCTGCCGACGGTGCTGGCGAAGCAACTCGGCGAGTACGAGAAGGCGGGGCTCACCGTCGAACTGGTCGATCTCAAGGGTGGCTCGGATGCGCTCAAAGCCGTGCTCGGCGGTAGCGCCGATGTCGTCTCAGGCTATTTCGACCATTGCGTCAATCTCGCCGCCAAGAAGCAGGAACTGGTGTCGTTCGTGGTCTATGATCGTTATCCCGGTCTGGTGCTGGTGGTGTCGCCGTCGCATACCGCCGACATCAAGTCGGTCAAGGACCTCGCCGGCAAGAAGGTCGGCGTCAGCGCGCCGGGCTCCTCAACGGATTTCTTTCTCAAATATCTGCTGAAGAAGAATGGTGTCGATCCCGCAAACGTCGCCGTGATCGGTGTCGGCCTCGGCGGCACGGCGGTCGCGGCGATGGAGCAGGGCCAGATCGATGCCGCCGTTATGCTCGATCCCTCCGTCACGGTGCTGCAAGGCGGTCATCCGGACCTTCGCATTCTTTCCGATACCCGCACCGCCAAGGACACGTTCGAGGTATTCGCAGGCGAATATCCCGGCGGCGCGCTGTATTCGACGGCAGCATGGGTTGCCGGTCACGACAAGGAAGTGCAGGCGCTGACGGACGCGATGCTCGGCACGCTCGCCTGGATACACGCCCATTCGGCCGAGGAGATCATGGCGAAGATGCCGCCTGAGATGGTCGGCAAGAACACCGAGCTTTATCTCGCCGCGCTGAAGAACACGATTCCGATGTACTCCGAGACCGGCAAGATGGACCCCAAGGGCGCGGATGCGGTCCTCGCGATGTTCAGCGAAAGCTCGCCCGAAGTTGCAAAAGCCAACATCGACGTGACAAAGACCTACACCAACAAGTTCGTCGAGCGCGCCAAGAAGACCACGGGCGCGAATGCGAAGTAGGTGCACGGCGAAACTCCCGTCCTGTCCATCCCTCGAGACGGCGCTTCGCGCCTCCTCGGGATGAGGTTGTCATTCGCGGCTCGCTTCAGACCCTCATGGTGAGGAGCCGCGTTCGCGGCGTCTCGAACCATGAGGCCGCTCTCCATCGGTCGTGAGATGAGAACGCATGGCATGACTTCACCGGAGATCCATCGCATCGCCCAACTTGATCTCGCGGTGAAGCCGTTTGTATGGCCGTTTGCGCACGCGCGTCGCGGCGAGATCGACGCGCATTTTGCCGAGAAGCGGCGCGAGAAGCCGGAACTCTGGAACGGCCGCGTCCTGCTCGGACGCAACGCGGTCGTGACTTCCGATCGCCTGACGGCAGATTTTTTCGAGACCGATTTTGCAAGCTTTCTGGCGTGGCGCGACTGGGGCTTTCCCGATGCGGACGCCTTCAACGGTTTCGGCGTGGGCGCGCTGCAATCCTCCGACGGCGCGTTTCTGCTCGGCGAAATGGCATCGCATACCGCGAATGCCGGCCGCATCTATTTTCCCGCCGGTACGCCCGACCTCGACGATATCAGGGATGGGGCCGTCGATATCGCCGGCAGCATCGTGCGCGAGGTTGCCGAGGAGGCCGGCCTCGGCGAATTGGATTATGCTATGGACGCGCATTGGACCTGCGTCTTCACCAAGGGCTCCATTGCGATGATACGGGTTCTGCGTGTCGCCGCGACGGGCGCGGTGCTGCACGCGAGGGTCACGGCCTATCTCGCGCGCGAGACCAAACCCGAATTGTGTGCCGTTCATCTCGCGCGTGCGACTTCCGACCTTGTGCCGGCGATGCCGCGTTTCGTCAGCGCGTTTCTTGAAGCTCAATTTTCGGCGTGAGTGGTTTCCCGGACGGCGCCGCAGCAGTGAGGTGAGCCATGAGCAAGAAGCCAAAGCCATCCGTGCGCGAACGCCTGAAACCTTTCGTGACGCCGTTCCGCTTCGACGGCAAAGGCGAGTTTCATCTGAAGTCCTGCGCGACCGGCGAGAAAGGCGGCCTCGACAAGCAAGACGGTGAGAAAATTCTCGACGCCAACCGAAAGCGGCTCAGCGATCTTCAGGAGCGGCTTTACGCGCAGGATAGCTGGTCGCTGCTGTTGATCTTTCAGGGCATGGACGCCTCGGGCAAGGACAGCGCGATCAAGAGCATCTTTGAGGGCGTCAATCCCCAGGGCTGTGAAGTCACCTCGTTCAAACAGCCGACGTCGCATGAACTCGACCACGACTTCATGTGGCGCGCCATGATTGCGCTGCCCGGGCGCGGCCGCATCGGCATCTTCAACCGCTCCTACTATGAAGAATGCCTGGTGACGCGGGTGCATCACGACCTGATCGCGAAAGAGAAAATCCCGCGCAAACTGATCAGCCCCGCGATCTGGCAGGAACGCTTTGCCGACATTGCCGCGTTCGAACGCTATTTGTCGCGCAACGGCACGGTGGTGCTGAAGTTCTTCCTGAACATCTCGAAGAAAAAGCAGCGCGAACGGTTTCTCGATCGGCTGGAACAGCCTTCGAAGAACTGGAAATTTTCCATGAACGACGTGACGGAGCGCGCGTTCTGGTCGCGCTACATGGCCGCCTATCAGGACGTCATCCGGCATACATCGACGGACTACGCGCCCTGGCATGTCGTACCCGCCGACCACAAGTGGTTTGCCCGCGTGGTGATCGGTTCGGCCATCGTCAGCGCGCTGGAAGACCTCAACCTGCGGTACCCGCGCGTCGACCAGGCCTCGAAAGCGGAATTCGCGAAAGTTCGCAAGGCGCTCGAGAGCGAAGGCGAGACCGCAAAGAAGCGCGTCGTCAAAACGCCGAAGAACAAGACGATGAAGAGCAAGACGGTGGCGAAGACCATGACGGTCGACGCGTAAAGCTCGCCAGCTGCCCGACGCGGGGAGCGTTTATTGCGCCAAGCACTTCTGACGACGGAAACACAACTCCGTGAGGGCGAGTAACAGCGCCGCTGCTCTTTCGAAATGTCGACATCAAACCTAGACCGAGCGCAGGCGTCGCAGTCCCGTTGCCGGCATATCAGGAGGCAGGTCGTGAGCAGCCAGGAAAATCTTCAGTCGCGCTACGCGATCGATCGACGCTCATTTATAGGCACGTTGGCTCTCGGCGCGGCAAGTGCGCTTGTACCGGGTGCGGCCATTGCCAATCCCGCGCCGGCAAAGGCATCCAATGTCGTTCTCGTGCACGGACTGTTCGCCGACGGTTCGTGCTGGAGCGAGGTCATCGCGCGGTTGCAGGCGGCCGGACTGAACGCGACGGCCGTGCAGAACCCGCTGACGACACTGCCTGAGGCGGTCGCATCAGCCGAGCGCGTGCTGGCGCGACAGGACGGTCCGACAGTCCTGGTCGGGCATTCGTTCTCCGGAATGATCGTGACCGAGGCCGGAATGCACGCGAACGTGTCGGCGCTGGTCTATGTCGCGGCACGCGCCCCCGACGCCGGCGAGGACTACACGGCGCTGGCCAAGACCTTTCCGGCGCCGCCGGCCTCGGCCGGGATCGTTTTCGATGGCGATGAAGGGCGTCTCGGCGAGGCGGCGTTCCTGCGCGATTTCGCGGGCGATCTGCCGGAGGCAAAAGCAAAGGTGCTTTACGCCGTCCAGCAGCCGTTCAGCAAATCCCTGCTCGCCGGCAAGACGGCGAATGCCGCGTGGCGGTCGAAGCCGAGTTTCTATGCCGTCTCGACCGAAGACCGGACCATCAATCCCGATCTTCAGCGCTTCATGGCCAAACGCATGGTGGCGGAAACGATCGAAGTGAAGTCGAGCCATTTGTCGCTGATTTCACACCCCGATGAGATCGCGCGTCTCGTCTTGAAAGCCGCCGGCCGGCCGGGATGAGAGGGCGCTGCACCCCACCGCCCGGGCGCTGTTTCCCCTTGCCGAGAAGGTTTGTCTGGGATCAAATCGGCTGGCGTTCAACATATCCCCGGGGAAACACCATGTTTAGAAAAATTATGCTGGCGGGCCTGGTCGTCGCATTTGCTGGCGGTACAGCCTTTGCCCAGGACATGAGCTGCGATGCGAAAGCGGTCGGCAAGGACGGCAAGCCGCTTGCGGGTGCTGCCAAGATGTCCTCCATGAAGAAGTGCTGTGAGGCCAGTGCGATGAGCGCGGATGGCAAGAAGCTCTCCGGCGCAGCCAAGAACTCCTCCGTCAAGAAGTGCATGGGCGCCTAAGCGCCTTTCGCAATCTCGGTTCGAACGGAAAGCCGTCCTTCAGGGCGGCTTTCTTTTTTGGCGGGCTCGCTTTTTTGCGCGCTCGGAATGCGCTGCACTTGTCGTGACCCGGTTGTTAAACGCGTGTGGCGGTTGAGAAATCTGCAAACCCGAACCGCAAACGCCTTCGCCTTGGCCGCATACCCGTCGGGACCGAGCCACCAAAGCGCCCCATTAACCCCCAAAAACCGACGCGTGCTGACGATACCAAGGCTTTTGGTTCATCATGTGTGAGTGAGTAAAATGGCGCAGCACAATACCTTATCGGTATCGGAAGACGGGCTGGTATCTGCGGTTCTGCCGTTGGAAGTCGAGGCTACCGAACGTTCGGAGCAGCTTCAGACGCAGCTGAAAACCTCGGAGCGCCTGACCGAATATTATAACCAGGTGGTGGCCGAACTCCGTGCATCGCTGGAACGGATTGAAGAGGAAGAGCGGGCGTCTTGAGATAGCGGGACCGACGCGCGCGCAAAGTTTGATATTGGCCCCTCAAGCCATGGGTTTGAGGCGGCCAATTGCGTTCAAAGCGTATCGGATCACGCCCTGCGGACTTCTGGATCGCCGCATTTGTTTCATGCCCACATCAACGCCGTGTAACGAACAAGCCACAACCGCACTTCAAACGTAATCACGGCGAGGTCGTAACGTTTGGTGGCCGCTCCACAATTGCATGTGAATGGAGCGTGATGATGCCGACGATCGAAAAGCCCGCCAAGCCGCGTGCGCGCAGCCGCAAGGCGGATCGGCGCAGCCCAAAAAGCGGGCAGCAGCAGGTTGAGGCAAGGGTCGAGCCCGATCCCGTCAGCCCGATGGCGGCGAAAGCCGAAGTCGTGGAGGCCGAGGCAGTCACCGTCGACGTCGCGCCGGCCGTGGCGATGGAAACCATCCCGGAGATTGAAAGCGCCACTGAAACCGTCTTGAGCGGCGAGGTGCTTCTACCGGAAGTTCACTCAACTGCGCCTCCAGTGGCCCCGCTCCCGGCGATCGCGCAAGCCTATTCCGAGTACACCCAAAAATCGTGGCTCAATGGCCGCGTCATGGTCGAGCGGTTGATCGCGATGCGTTCGTTCGATGAGGCGATTGAAATCCAGGGCGAGTTCGCCAAGCAGGCCTACACGAATTTTCTCGCGCAGTCCGAGAGGATAAGCGCGCTTTACGGCGAGTGGGTTCAGCAGTTTTTCAGGCCCTTTGAAAAACTCGCGACCGAATGGCCCCGCATCGGGCGTTAGTGTAGCGGGGTCCGCATTGTTGCTGCCGAGAGGGTGTCCCGATTGCTGTCAATCGGGCACGCGCCCCGCATGGTGCAGCCAGGCGTGGATAATCTGCCATTTGTCGCGCCGGCCAGGGCGGAAATCCAGCAGCGGGGAGCTTCTATCCTGAAGCTCGCAAAAGAATTTCAACGTATCGCGTGCGGTCGGTGCTGTCGGATCCATCGGCTGGGCCTGGAGCCAACGGTCCCATTCCTGAAGCACCTGGGATTTCCACTGATCCTGTCGCATCGAACGCGCGTCCCCATGACAAAGAGGTACAACCCCTGAAAAGGGTCCCCGGGTAGTCGCGCTGGTCTTTGGGAGCAGGTTTTTTGCGAGACCACTCAAATGGAGCGATCCGGAAAGCGTTCGGCTACCGCCGTGCCGTCGACGCCTTCAAACCCACTATGCTCAGAAGGGCTTAACCGTTTCTAAATGCGCATGCATGGAAGTCAAGCGATTGGGGGATATTTGCCTCCACGCTGTTGGCGACCGTGTCCTGCCGATCACTATCGTTGTGCGGCCGGTGCTTTGAATCTAACATCGGAGCACTAGTGGAGTGGATTTGGCATTCGCAACAGGCCCGCCGCGAGTTCGTCAAGCGAATACCAAATCCAAATCTCCACTAGGAACTTATATTTGCTAGTGGTCCTTTGATTCTAACATTCCCAAAAGTAGATGCTGCGACGGGATGCGAATGTTAGAATTGGACCACCAGCGGAGTGGATTCGAGACGGTGACGATGCCGAAAAGCTTTCCAAGCAGCCTTGGTCGCGTGATGCGACGCCTGAATGTTGGTTTGGTGACAGCGGGAATTTTGTTCGCGGGTCTTTTGGGCGGATCGGCGCCGAGTTCGGCGCAGGGACCAGCGGTACCGGTCGGCACCCCCCTCGCTTTCGGCATGAGCCCGGATGAAGCTTCGGCTGCCTTGGGCGTGCCCTTGGGTTACGTTCGCGGCAGCCTCGGCAACGAGCTCCTGCTGGCGCTGCCGAACGTCAAGGGCAGCGCGCTGACGATCCGAAGCGACGGGTTCTATTTGCAATTCCGAAGGGGAAGGCTGACCGGATGGAAAGGCGACTGGGGAACGGCGCGGCCGCCGTTCGTGGGCTGGTGATGCGAGCGGGCTGGAAAACGGCGATCCTGCTGGCGTCCTTTGCGGGCACGATGGCCATCGCCCCGGCGCAAGCCCAAAGCTACGGCGAGGGGCGGCGTTACGGCAACGGCAATACCGCAAGCTTCTTCTTCTACGACAACCGCGACGATCAGCGCGATTTCCCGACCAACGGCACGTTCCCGGGCAACTTCGCCAGCGATCCGGTTTGGGCGGGCGTCGGCGCCGCCGGCTGGCTCGGCAGCAATCCGCAGCATCAGGCCGCGCCCTATCCGTCCCAGAGCTACACCGTCGGCGTGCGCGGCACCGTCACCTGTCCGCATTATCGCGTCGAACAAGCCGCCGACGGGCGGCGCTATGCCCGCTGCCTGACGCCTTAATCGGGAATTGGCCGGGCCGCCTGCGCACAATCTGCGCCCTATTACGCTCTTGACGGTTGCGGACTGCATCAGGTCAGATTGCAGCCATGCTCCGGGCCCTCCAACGTACGATTCTGGCCACGATCTTTGTGGCGCCGCTGGGCGGGCCGCCGGCGATTTCGGCCGAAACCGTCAACTTCGAGAATTCCACGACGCTGCTGGCGGAAAGCTGCGGCAAGGACATCGAGGCCAACTGCCTTGGCGTCAGTCTCGACGCAACGCGCCTCAAGGAGTGCCTGTCCCGCAATCAGGATGTCGTCTCGGCGCAATGCCGCGCCGACTACACCAAGGCGTTTGACGCGATCAGCAAGCGTATTTCCGCGCGCAGGGGCGTCTGGAAGGCATGCGAACGCGACAAGCAGAAGATCTGTGCCGAGGCGCAAGGCAAACCGGGCGAGACCATGGCCTGCCTGTTGAAAGCGCCGACCAAGAGCCTGGGTTGGGCATGCAACCAGTCGCTGACGCAAGCAGGATATCGCTGATGGCGACCTTCCCGATCGCGCGGCGATTTCTTCCCCTGTTGATGGGCTTCCTGGCGATGGCGGTCTCGCCGGCTCACGCGCAGGAAGGGCCGACGGCCGAGACCCTGATCGGTGAACTGTCGAAGCTCGAGACGCCTTCCGATCTCGAAGTGCCCGCGCTCCGCGAGCAGGCGGCCGAGCGCATCAAGGCGAAGGCCGATCCGGTCGCGCTCAAGCGTCCACTGATTTCGCCCCAGTTGAACAAGCTGCCGCACGTCAACCTCGACATCCAGTTCAACCCGGATACGCCGGTGATCCGGCCCGCGTCTTACCGCATGCTCGGGCGTATCGCCGACGCGCTGACCGATCCGGCGCTGATGTCGTTCACGTTCCTGATCGTCGGCCGTGTGGAAGCCAACGGCCGGCGCGACAACAACCTCTTGCTGAGCCATCGCCGGGCGGAAGCGATCCGCGACGCTCTGGTGCAGACCTTCAGGGTCTCATCCAAGCGCGTCTTTGCAGTCGGTCTCGGCGAGGAGCAGTTGCAGGACGCCAACAATCCAAAGTCCCCGGTCAATCAGCAGGCGCAGATCGTCACGCTGCGCGAGGTCGTGCCAGTCGCCGGCAGCGGCAGCGCCAAACCGCCGGACGCGGGCCATGCCAAGAAATCCTCGCGCTCGGCCGGCAAAGCCGGCAAATAAGAAGCAGCCGGGCCGATTTCGCGGATCAGGACCGCAAAAGGTCAGTCCCATTGACTATCTTTTGGCGTTGCGACGACCGGCCCAACTCGTCTAGAACGGACCGATAGCGGCGATCTTCGCAACCAAGCGTCAATGGTTTTGTCCGAAGGTTGGCTGCAAATAGGGTCCGGCAATGTCGATTCGCGGCGAAATCATCGAAGTTCAGGGGCAGGCGGCCATCGCCTCGGCTCCCGATGCGATTTTGTCCGCGGCGCTGCCCACCCTCATTCTCGGCGAGATTCTGCTTCTTATCGGCCCCTGAGGGCCGTCTGGGCGCATTCGCCTGGGCACTCAGGGGTTTGAGACCGCAACCGAGAAACCCTTCAGCGCTCACCAGAAATAGCGCGACCGACCCAAAGGAAGTAGCAGATGACTTCAGCCAATAAGTCCGAAAAGGACCGTGTCGTCATATTCGACACCACTTTGCGCGACGGCGAGCAGTGCCCCGGCGCCACCATGACGTTCGAGGAAAAGCTCGAGGTCGCCGAGATGCTCGACGACATGGGCGTCGACATCATCGAGGCCGGTTTCCCGATCACCTCGGAAGGCGACTTCCAGGCCGTGAGCGAGATCGCACGGCGCTCCAAGAATGCGGTCATCGCCGGCTTGGCGCGCGCCCACCCTGACGACATCGACCGCTGCGCGGCTGCGGTGAGGTTCGCCAAGCGCGGCCGCGTCCACACGGTGATCGCGACCTCGCCTTTGCACATGCGCGTCAAGCTCAACAAGACGCCGGAACAGGTGCTCGAAACCTCGGTCGCCATGGTCGCGCGCGCGCGCAACCAGATCGACGACGTCGAATGGTCGGCGGAAGACGGCACCCGCTCGGAGATGGATTACCTGTGCCGCATTGTGGAAGCCGTGATCAAGGCCGGCGCCACCACGGTCAATATTCCCGACACCGTCGGTTACACCGTGCCAGAGGAATACACCCACTTCATACGCACGCTGATCGAGCGGGTGCCGAACTCCGACAAGGCCGTGTTCTCGGTTCACTGCCACAACGACCTCGGCATGGCGGTCGCCAACTCGCTCGCCGGTGTCGCCGGCGGCGCGCGTCAGGTCGAATGCACCGTCAACGGCATCGGCGAACGCGCGGGCAATGCCGCGCTCGAAGAGATCGTGATGGCGATCAATGTACGCAACGACGTATTCCCGTACTGGAACAAGATCGACACCACACGGCTCACCGCGGCCTCGAAACTGGTATCGGCCGCGACGTCTTTTCCGGTGCAGTACAACAAGGCGATCGTGGGGCGTAATGCTTTTGCCCACGAGAGCGGTATCCACCAGGACGGCGTGCTGAAGGACG
This sequence comes from uncultured Alphaproteobacteria bacterium, assembly GCA_963824305.1. Taxonomy (GTDB): domain Bacteria; phylum Pseudomonadota; class Alphaproteobacteria; order Rhizobiales; family Xanthobacteraceae; genus Bradyrhizobium. The sequence continues at coordinate 1,361,353 of CAWGOW010000004.1, read as the reverse complement.
CTTCCACCTACGAAATCATGCGGCCCGAAATGGTCGGGCTGAAGCAGTCCTCGCTCGTGCTCGGCAAGCATTCCGGCCGCCATGCCTTCATCCACAAGCTGGAAGAGATGGGCTACAAGTTAGGGGCCAACCAGATCGAAGACGCTTTCGTGCGCATGAAGGCGCTCGCCGACCGCAAGAAGGACCTCTACGACGAGGACATCGAAGCGCTGGTCGATGAGGAAATGGCGGCCTCGCACGATCGCATCAAGCTGACCTCGTTGACGGTGATCGCGGGCACGCACGGGCCGCAGCGCGCCACCATGAAGCTCGACGTCGACGGCCAGATCAAGATCGAGGAAGCTGAGGGTAATGGCCCGGTCGACGCGGTGTTCAACTGCATCAAGCGACTGGTGCCGCACGAGGCCAAGCTCGAGCTCTATCAGGTCCACGCCGTCACCGAAGGCACCGATGCGCAGGCGGAAGTGTCGGTGCGGCTTGCGCACGAGGGCCGTTCGATGACCGCCCGCGCGGCCGATCCCGATACGCTGGTGGCCTCCGCAAAAGCCTATCTCGGCGCGCTCAACAAGATCGTCATGAAGCGCCAGCGCGACGTACCGGCGCAGGCGGCGGGGTAAGATCCACCGTCATTCCGGGGCAGCGGCTAACGCTGAACCCGGAATCCCGAATTCTCTTGCGTCATGGCCGGCATGGCATGCCCGTCGTGTGAGGGCGCGCCGGCGGAACGACGAACTCGAACGAAAGCCCCGGACCTGTCCGGGGCTTTTTCGTTTCTGCATGTTGCCAACTCTTTGAATCCCTAGCGTCCGGCTGCGGCCCACGCATGGAACCGGCTCTCCGGCAGAAACGTTTTTTTGCGCGACCAGGGACAACTCTGGTCGCCGGAGGAATTCACCCAACGGAGAACAAGATGAATCCAGCAAGAACTTCGATCGCAGCCACGGCCTTTGCGTGTGCCGCACTCTTTTCGGTTACGGGCGCACAGGCGGCCGCCGACCATGCACACGCTATGAAGCATGTCGCAGCACACCACCATCATCACATGCGCGGTCCCGTTGCTGCCGGTGCCGATCTCGCGGCCGGCGCCGTCGACACGGCTGGAGCAGTTGCGGCCGGCGTGATCGGCACGGCTGGCGCCATCGCAGCAGCGCCGTTTGGCGCAGGGCCCTATGCAGGTAACGGCTATTACGGATCGAGCACTTGGGGCGATTTCGATTGCAGTCCCGGTTACGCCGGATGCCGTCCGTATGCGTCAAAGGACTGGAGCAAGCCGTAGCTCTCATTCCCGCTGCAGAACGTGAGCGAGAGGCGGCCGCAACGGCCGCCTCTTTTTTGTCGCGGCGCCGGCTCTCATTCGAACAGCGAGCGGCACCCTCAATCGTCGATCTCTGAAATTCTGCTGCTTCGATAACAACACGCCGAGGCCAATTCAGGCGTATCCGCAGTCTGGTGGGTATCCGGCGTAAAGCGCAAAATTGAACACAAAAGCTGCATTAATAGTCGGTACAGGAAAGCTGCGCCATTTCGGGTCGGCGTATCAAATTTCTTATGAATTGGCGGCTACGGTGCCGTGCCCCAATCCAAGGTTAACGCCGGAAGATGGGGTGACGTCCTCGCCGTGTTCTCAGCATCGCGGGGATGTCTTTCCCGAAAAATTCAATTTTAAGTTTATGTCGCGCTCTTCTCGACTTCCAGTTTTTCAGCAGGATGTCGAGGCACTTAATGCTGCCTTCGTCGCCAGCCCGAGCGCACCGGCCCTGGCAGTGTTCGATTTCCGCGTCGTCTACTCGCACGGCCGACACGTCGCTCACGCCAGCATCCGTGAAGCAACTCATCAAAGCCGGATCCGCGTTCCCGTGCGCTTCGACGGGCAGCCGCGACGCTATCGTCGGCTATACGTCGATAAGAAACTTTAACCGCCGGCTTATATGATGGCGATCATGCTTAAAGGTATTTCCGTCATATTGATTGGCGCTTCTGTATTCAGTCAAGTGGACCAGTATCTCTACGATGGCCGGCACGTGGGTGTGGTGGCTGAATTGGGGCGCAGCATCGCCCGCTCGTTCGGATTGTAGAGATCTGTCTCAGTTGGCGGCGATGCAGGCTCTTGCGTGCCTGTTCCAGACATAGCGCTGCGGGCAGGGCGGCCGCGGTTGGGCGCCCGCAGGACATTCGTTCCAGACCACAGCGCCGGTCTCCCAGCCGTCCACGGCGCACGCGCCCTGAACCGTGCCATGGCAGCCGGGGCCGCATCCGTCCTCGGCGTAAGCTACGCCGACGCACAGGCAGGCTGAAAACAGTAGCGAAGCTATGATCTGTCTCATGTCATTCCTCCCTCATCACGCAGGCTGGTCCGCGATTCTTTTTAACCGGTTGCGCGACGCAAAGTTCCTCGAACGATCGCAGGCCGGTAGCCGCTCGATCGAGCTCTGTCAAAACTTCTTTTCGCCGCGACCTTCGTGTCGCTCGCATTGACGGCCGTTGCGTCCGCTGCCGATCTTCCGGCGCGGGCCACTTACATCAAGGCACCCGAATATGTGCCGATGTCCTGCGCCTGGTGCGGATGGTATATCGGCGCGAACGGAGGCGGCACGTGGGGCGGTCGCACCGGCAGTCTCACCAACATTTCACCGGCATTTGCCGCCTTTGAAATTTCGGAACTGGTGGGCTCCTCGCTTGGATCAAATCATGGTGGTGGATTTGGTGGCGGTCAGTTCGGTTACAACTGGGTGATGGGCAACTGGCTGGTCGGCTTTGAAGCGGACATTCAGGGCGCCGATATCGGGCGCGCCGGCACGGTTTCAGCTTTTATACCCGATGATCGCGAGGTGACCGGCGTTTCGACGGGACGAGACCATATCGATTGGTTCGGAACGGCTCGCGGGAGGCTCGGCTTCACCGCCGGGAATGTCCTATTCTATGGAACGGGCGGCCTCGCCTTTGGCGGGGTTCATAACTCGGCGTCGAGCACGATCGTCAGTGGCGACGAAACCGATATTTTCGCGGGTAGCACGAGCGAGACGCGATTTGGCTGGGCGGCCGGCGCCGGGCTCGAATGGATGTTCGCGCCGAACTGGAGCCTCAAGGCTGAATATCTCCATGTCGACCTCGGCAGTTCGAGCGTGACCCTGACGGTCGCGGGCGCACCGCCTGATATCAGCGCGACATATCGCTTCCATCATGATTTCGATTCGGCGCGCGTCGGCGTGAACTATCATTTCGGCGGACCGATCGTCGCGAAGTACTGATCTGACGCGCTTCACGAAAACAAAAGCCCCCGCCGTCACCGGCGGGGGCTTCGTTGGGGTGGATGTCGCGAGGCTATGAGGGGTTCGCGCGAGGCGCCCCATAGGTGTCGCTCCAAGGACCCGCATACCAAGGCTAGCGCGGCCTAGCGGTTCCGGCACGGCTGTATTTTGTGCAGCCCGAGCATGGGCCCAGAATGAGATACCGCGGCGGCGATGACGGAAGCCGCCGTCAAACCGTCTAGTTGCAGGTCACGCTGCTTGCCGATTTGTAGCAACGCTTGCCATTGCTCAACGTGATGACGTCGCCTGAGGTATGAGCCGTCGTGCCATCGCTAAAAGTAATGGTGTCGCCGGTTCGATAGGCGCTGGTGCCGTCGCTGAAGGTGGTGACATTCCCGGAGTGATAGGCGCTGGTGCCGTCGTTGAAGGTCGTCACGTCGCCGGATCGATGCGCCGAAACGCCGTTGCCGCACGTCGTAACGCCGCCGTTCTGATAACAGGTTTCGGCCTGTACCGAAGTTGCAGCGAGGGCAAACCCCATCGCCAAGACGACGCGCATATGGACAAGTCGCATATCGATCTCCTCGTCAAACCAAACCTTGAAGAAAGCCAACGGCGTCATACTAGCGGCCGACGCATGTGCCGAGAACGCCGCTGCGCCGCCTCACGCACTTGCTGCTCATGCCGCAATCGATGTCGAACCTGCATGTATTGCCGTAGGTGCCGTTGGGGTCGATCACGCCCTGGATGGGCCGTCGATCATTTGCATTTCCGGGCGAACTGCCGCCGCGGCAGACGCCGTAAATGCCGCCATCGGGTTTCGCGCAGCGGCTCCCGGCCGCGCAATCGGACGTTACCATGCAGGCAAGGGCGGCGCTTGGCATCACGCAGATCGGCATGATGCAAAGAAGCGAGGCGAACAGCATTCTCATGTCGTGACTTTCACCGCTCTCGATATCTCGCTCTATCAATAGCGCAAGCGGTGCGGATGTCATGGTTCGCCCCCACCCGATTTTACCTGTCGCGCCAATAGGCCGCAGGCGGATGCACGCACCGGTAAGCCCGCGGCTGCGCCGACGTGACGCCAGCTGAGGCCGCGAACGGTTTCCGGCATTTGCCGGACTGTGAACAAACTCCAAAACCGAAACGGCCCCAGCGCCGGGGGAAAGCGCTGGAGCCGTATTCTGGGGTGTATCATTAGGGTACTGATACGCGGGGTTAACGTCGGGGAAGTGCCATCGTTCCCTGTGCCACCTGCGTCAGGTAGCCACGTGGGCGACAAGCGCCGCCATGCCGAATGAAAATACGCACGCGGCCACCATCGACCAGAACACAATCGCAATTGGCTTTGGCATGAGATTTTTCTCCATCATGGTTCTTATTTGTAAGTTCTGCGGCCGGGTCGGTTCATCGGTTCCTTCGTCTCTGGGCTGCAATCCAGTGGAGCAGCAGTACCCGCCCGGTGCGATCAAGGAATGATCGGGCCGAATTCTTTTCGGATCGCATGCCTGATAACGAGCGCGGCGCCCGATCCGGCCATTGCGGAGAGTGCATAGGCGGGTGCGCCATAATAGTAGGCCTGACCGAAGTGAACGCCGAAGCCCAGGAACACCATCAGTGTGCCCACAAGGGCTCCAAAGCTTGCGTAAAGGGAAATCATGGTTGTCTGCCGGGGTGAGGGGTGGATGGTTTGGTTCACGTCCTCACCACACGGGGTTTGACCGCTTTTCAATCCGGCGCCTGATGCCTGTTGGCGGCCTGTGGGTTAGAATCGGACCGCTAGCGGGGCGCCGACGGGCTCGTAAAGGTGGCGCTGCCCGGCAGAACCACCGGCACGTGCGGAGACGAGCTTGTCACGCGCGGCGCGCCGTCCGAATAGGTCGGCACGGCATAGTCCCGGTCCTTGATCAGGGCTTCGAGGTAGATGATGAATTTCTCGGCGAGCATTTGATGAACTCCGTCGTTCATCGGATGCTGCGCCGGCTCTGTTTCACGCCTGTTTCAAAGGCCGTGGGAAATGGTTTCGTCGCCTTCGCCTGCGGGCCGGTTGCCGTCACAACGGCGTGAGAGGCAAGGGGCGGCTTTTCCGGGCGTTGGCTTGGCCGTTCCTTGCTCGCGCCTGAAGGCGCGAGACGGCGGCTATCTCGATGCCCGCCAGGGCATGGAAGCGAGCCACCGAAGCCCGAAGAAGTTGAAACCGGCCGGCCGGGTGATCTGGTCGAGCGCATTCAGGCCCGCGGTCTGAAAATCGAGGTAAGTGCGATTTCCCGATTTCGCGCTGGCGACCATGGCATCGGCGATGCTCTTGCGGGTGCCATGACCATCTTTGTCGACTGGAATCTTCTTGCAGACATATTCCAGCGCCGCCGTCATGTTGGCCATGGTGTTCTGGTCAAACTCGGTCAGCACAATATTGCTCCACTGGAAACAGCTTCAAGAAATGTCTTTGGCCCTTGGCCGCGTGATTCGGCTTAGGATCATAATGGCTGCGAAGATACCGATGAATACGCTTTCGTTGCTCTGAAAGCGGAAAATAAGCAATATCTCGGAAATACCATTCGGCGGGGGAGCCTGTGTCGATGTCTGACGAGGTGCGGATAGGTTCGCTGCGGCTGAAGTTCCTGATCGACGATGCCGACAACGGCGGCAAGGTGGCAATGTTCGAGATAACGGTACCGGAGCAGGCGAAAGTGCCTGCCGCGCATTACCATCGCGACTTCGAAGAAGTCTGGTACGGCCTCGGCGGCACATTGACCGTCTCGGTCGATGGGGTGGCGCACCGGTTGCAGGCGGGCGATGCCTTGTTCGTGCCGCGCGGCGCCGTCCACCGTTTCGATAACCTCGATGCCGGGGAGGCCCGCGCGCTCATCACGTTGACCCCGGCAGTCGCGGGTAAAAAGTATTTCGAGGAAATTGGAGCCGTCGTGAATGCAGGCGGACCGCCCGACATGGCGAAGGTGAAGGCGGTCATGGAAAAGTACGGGCTGATCGTGGCGTGAGGCTCGTCTACCGCGCCGGCATGCCAGTCCTCGACCTCACGCGTCGCTATGAGTCTGTCGCGGCCTCACCCTCGTGAGAGCAGCGAGCCCGCCGAGCGGCGCTCTCCTCGACACCTGCCGGGTTGCCGTGCCTCTTTGATATCCATCGGAAAAATATGAGGTTTTTCTTTCTGATCGGGCGGGGAATATTCCGCCTCTCAATATGTTCATCAACATATTGTTATGAGATTTCGGAGAGCAAATGACGTCTATCGGTGATCATCCGCGATCGGACGATCGGTGTGAAAGCGAGGCGAATATGCCTCCGTGCAAAGACGAGCCTGACAGAATTCCGTTGCCGATGCTGCTGATTTTCGCGGCCCTCGCCAACGCGGTCCGCTCGCGGAAACCAGCCTAGCCTGACTTCGTCGTAGCCTGACTTCATCGTACCGTGGCTGCCGGCGACGCCGGCCGGGCTCGTTGCGAACACCGCGATGTTGGGCCGCCGGAAATCACCGGTCGTGAAGCTTCTTGCGCATCAGACTGAGACGATATTCAGCGTTGCTTGCATAGCGATCGGCGATGTCCCTGCGCTCAGGGGCGAAGTGGTGCACCGGGATGCCGTTGCACGTCACCGTCCACCAGCCGCCCCGAGGCCCGTGCGGATGCTCCGCCATGGGCATGACGTCGTAAGCTTCGTTCGGGTCGTGTCCGGCGATGATCGGCATCCCCCTATTGATTCCGCTGATTTGCGGTTCCGAACAGCCGCTAGGTCTGGTGGCTGGGGACAGGCGATCTACTGCGCGTCGTCCGCCACGTCCGGTTCCCCGCGACAGCGGAAGTCGCGGGGTTATCCGATCGCCTCGCCGGTCTAACCGTAGGTGAAGTCCGGCTTGCTTTGCCCAACTTCGATAATATAGCCGTCGGGATCGCGAATGTAGCAGCGGGTCTCGCCGTACTTGTCTTTTGGCTCGGTGATGAATTCGGCTCCCCGGCTTCGCCATAGTTCATAGCAGGCTTGAATATCGGCAACGCGGATATTCATGAAGCTGCTGACTGAATCGGGGTCGGCGGGGACGCTGAGCGTCACCGACGGCTTGTCGGGTGTCGGACCGCCCCCGACGTTGACGATGAGCCATGTGTTCGCGATCCGGATGTAGCCCGGCGCGCCCTTGCTGTCGCCTCTGCTGAGAATGGCACTACCGAAGACCGTTTCGTAAAATCGAAGCGATCGCTCGATGTCGGCGACGGTGAGAAAGTGCGCGACGGTGATGCCGTCCTTCGGCGGCATCTGATAGCTTTTCTGCTCGACATTTACCTGGTTCATAGACGACTCCAATTCGGATATGGCAAATGAACGTAGGAAGGCAGGTGGGGACGTCGTCTCGCGCTCGCCACTGCGGGGACGGCAATTCGGTCCCGGAGCAAAGGATATCACGTTCCGATGCGAATGTGCGGGCATTGACGTCGACAGGCTGACCGCCGATGCTGGGGGAGTGGATCTGACATTCGCTACCCATCTGGCCCGGAGTTCGTCAAGCGAATGTCAAATCCAAAACTCCACTAGAAACCTACATTTGCTGGTGGTCCTTTGATTCTGACATTCGCAAAAGCGCCAGCTCCGACAGGGTGCGAATGTTTGAATCGGAGCACTGGGCTATCCAACCGATGCGGAGAAGTATGACATGGGGCTCATTTCAGTTCTGATCGGCGTGCTTGTCATCGTGGTCGTCGGAGCCATCTGCTTTTGGGCTATCGACAAGTTTGCCGCTGACCGTCGATTGTCGCAGCTTCTAAAGTTGCTCGTCGTACTCATTTGCCTCGGCGCGATTTTGCAGCGGGTGCTTCCGCTGATTTAACGTCCCGGTGCAGTGCAAGATTGCCATTTGGTCCCGACGGGAGGATGCTGTCGCCCGCGGGCACCATGGAGAGCAACATGAGCAAAGCCGGTCTCGATAATCGCCATCGCAACCACGACGGTGAAATCAGCCACAAGCACGGCAATACCCTCGTCGGCACACTGCGCAAGATTTACGGACAAGGTTTTGCTGCCGGTTATCCCGCGACCGAGAAGCTGAGCGAAGTTCTGCTTCAGCTGAACGAGACGTCGCTGAGCCAGCTCCGCCGCGATCATGAGACCGGGCATTTGGAGCACAAGATCGCCAAAGCTTCATAGCAAGGCTTCATCGTAAAGCGCAAACGGCGCTCATAGCACACGACAGCACGCCTTTGCGGCTCTCGCCAACGCGGTGGATTAGTCGTGCGGCGGAATTTCCCGAAATCGCTCATGTTCGGACACGACGCAGGGATCATTCAAGAATTCCAGCGCATCCAAGGGGTAGACGATAATGATAACGAACTCCAGATTGCTTCTCGCAGTTTTGGCTTTCGGCGTTGCTTTGCCGACCACGGCTTTTTCGCTCGAGGCCGGCGTTCGCGAGGTGCCGGCGAAGGAAATCCCGGTACCGACCGCCGGCGTCAGCCAGCAGGAGCAGTCGGTGATCGGCGCGCCCCTTCCGCCGTTCTGGAACGATCATCCCAAGGATGCTGCCGAATGGAAGGCGCTGATCAACATGCGCGCCGAGCAGATCAACAAGACCTTGCCGGGCCTGCGAGAAAAGTTTGGCGTCAAGTCCGAGCAAGTGACGATCGCAGGTGTGAATTGCTACATTCTCACGCCGGACAACGTTCCCGAACAGAACCGCAATCGCCTGCTGGTTCACGTGCATGGCGGCGGTTACGTCTTCGGTCCCGGAGAGTCCGCGACGCGCGAAGCGATCCTGATGGCCGGCATCGGCAAGTTCAAAGTGATTTCGATCGATTATCGCATGCCGCCGGATTTTCCTTATCCGGCCGCGATGGATGATGCGATGTCGGTGTGGAAGGAAGTCATCCGGACCAACGACCCGAAGAAGATGGCGATCTTCGGCACATCGACCGGCGGCGGCATGACGCTTGCAATGGTGCTGCGTGCCAGGACCGAAGGGCTGCCGTTGCCTGGCGCAACGGCGCCGGGCACCCCATGGTCAGACATGACCAAGACCGGCGACACGTTCTTCACCAACGAGAGGGTCGACAACATCCTGGTGAGCAACGATGGCTGGCTCGGCGATGCCGCAAAGCTCTATGCCAACGGTCATGACCTCAGGGATCCGCAACTTTCGCCTGTTTATGGCGACCTCACGGGTTTCCCGCCGACCGTTCTGACGTCGGGAACGCGCGATCTGTTTCTTTCCAATACGGTGCGCGTGCATCGCAAGCTGCGTCAGGCCGGCGTCATCGCCGACCTTCATGTGTTCGAAGGGCAGTCGCATGCGCAATATGCCGGCGATCCCGATGCGGCCGAGACGACGGAGCACTTCGGCGAGCTGACGGCATTCTTCGACAGGCATCTGGCGAAGTAGCTCTTGGTGCACAGTCGGCAGCATTTTTTGATTTGGTCGAAAAAGTCGCCTCGGTGGGCAGCCGAGCCCGACGACGGACGGCTCCGGCACTGTAGAGCCGGAGCCGTCACACAAGCCTGCCAGAGGAGGGAGACACCGCAGGCCGTGCTCTCAAACAGCAAACGGGATCAACGACAGGCGTTACATCTTCTTGCCGTTGTTCATCATCCCGTCGTTCTTCATCATGCCGTCGTTCTTCATCATGCCGTCGCCCATCCCCTCGTGCATCATCTTCTTTTTCATCGAGTGATGCCTCTTGTGATGCCGCATCATCTCGGCGTTCGCGTTCATGGGATTGGACATGCGGACCCTGTTCATCCGCTCGTCGGCGCTGGTCTGGGCAAGTGCTGAGCCGCACATGAGCGCGGTCATCACGGTCGCAATTAAAAGCTTTCGCATCGATTCATCTCCAAAAAATCAGCAGGTCAAATCAACCGCAGAACAAGGCCGCAAAAACCCGGACGTTCCAAAGATCGCGTCTGCGAAAAAAGAAAGATGTCACGCTGAAACTTCGTAAAAAATCGTACGTATCTTTATGCCGTTTAACATCGTGAAGGCTGCTTCGTGCCGGCCAGGCTGAGGCAAATTCGGCATTGCTCGCATCGCGATCTGCGATGCGATGGCGGGCGGAAAAATGACGGACGTGATGCCGGAGCACGTTCGAGGCAGCGCCAGCTTGTTTGTTTAGAGCAGCAATGCTGCCAGGACGTCGTCTAAACGTGCCGACAACCGACGTCATGAAACTGAGGTATTGTCCTCATCGCGCGGGCGGGGACGGTCGCCATGAGAGGTCATCGGACCAAAGGTAGATCGCGATGGCTGCCAGACAAAGAACGATGCCGATCCAGAAGACCGGGGAATGATGGATCGGTCGTCGATCGCGCGCAGTTGGTTCCATTCAATCACCTCGTCGGTAACAGCCCACAGCGCTGCCAGCCACATCGCTTCGTGGCCATTCCCAGGGTCAAGACGAACGGAAGCTAACATGCCTGTAAAGCAGCCACCCGGAATTAGCGGCGGAACTTGAACGTAATCCCAGAGTTATATTCGCATGAGCAGCAAATCCCTGGAACGACAAGCAGATCGAGCCGAGCGGCTCGCCGACCGGACGGTCGACGGAAAGCTCAAAGCAACCCTTCTGGAAGCGGCGAAAGAATACCGCGCGCAGGCGCAACGGCATGAGGGTGCCCTTGATCCGCTCCTTGCGTCCGCGCCCCGGCCCACGTGGCTGGGTCTTGGCGACGGACATTCAGAACAACTACGGGCGAAAACCGGATTCTAGGTCACCCAGAGCCGGTTCTTCCTTTGCAGAAAATCTGCGGCGGATGAATTGACGTGGAAGTAACATGGTGGTGCCGACGGCAGCGTGTCGGCGTTGAAGAACCCTGAAGCCTGGCTTTCCATGCGCGGGGTTTTTCTTTGTGGAGCCTACCACTGGGCCGATCATTCAACGGAGCTGGATCATGTCGGTCGAAGATAGCGAAATCGAGTGGCATCGACAGCTCATTGTCGAAAACCAGACCCTGCTCAAGGAGCTGGAAGCCGGCAACGGCGACGGAGGAGAGGTTTTTCCCGAAACGTTGTCGGAAATCGAGCGGCTTAAAGCCCAGATCGAACAATCCCAATTGATCGTCGCAGCTCACGAGAAGCAGATCCAATAAAGCGCCGTCATTCATGGTATACGCGGACCGCAAAATCCAGCGCTTTAACCAATTTCCGCTGCGGCGATTAAGGTTGCCGGACGAATCGTCGTTCCGGCTTTGTTTGGCGTTGCTAGACTGAGGAAATGGAAGAGACCTCAGATCATCTCAAACAGACCAAGACAGCCGAAGAGTTGGCATCTATGATTCTTGCCGACCTGCGTCAGGTCGAAGGCTGCCCGAAGAAAGGCGTCACGGTCATTGTTTACGGCATTCCGTGGAAAGCACTTCTGATGTTTGGCGCGGCCGCGGGCCCCGTCCGCAACAAGGCTGAGCTCAAACAATTTTTTGAGATCATCACAGAGCGATTGCAGCGGCTCTACGACGCAATCGTCTAGGTAGCGCGCTCAAGGCCTAACATCCTCGGCAGATCCCCGTGAACGAACTCACCTGCCGGCGGCTGGGTCCGCGATGGCGCGTCTTGCTTTTCCGCTCGACGGCGTAGGCGCTGATCCGCTGTGAGCTGTCTGAATAGGAGGACGGCGGCGCGGCAGCGCGTGCCGGCGCCAGAGGCGCCTGGGGGACTGTGATTGTAGGTGTATTGGAGCGGAGCGGCGGCAGGCTCGAGGCGTTGCCGATGCCGCTCGGATCGGTAGCCGGCCTGGGATTGGCGGGACCGTACGGTATGCCGTTGATCGGCGCCAGGCCGGCGCCGGCCGTTCCCGCGGGTGGCGTGAGCTGCGCGAAGACCTGCCCCGTGAAGTACGGGCTAATCAGCACCGCGACAACAAGCGGAATGATGCGCGACATCTGGCTCTCCGAACCGATGTATCTCTAACGATAACACAGGACCCGTGTTCCGCCCCGGCCCACCGACACACCCTGTCGTTACCCATTCGTTGTTGACAACCTCTCACGCTCTCATCCCTGATTTGCCCGTCGCGTTAATCTGCCGCAGGCATTTTCGCTTAACCCGTCGGGCAAATCACGGCTACAGCCTCGCGCATCTCGCGCCCACAAGAGGGGCGTTTCGCGATCGTCACGGACGTTGGGAGCGGGATGCGGTGGACGCGCGCGTTGCATCAGACGAATGCAAGCGCTCGCGGACGGCGAAGTCGTGTGGGCCTGATATCCCGACGCTGATATCAACTTGGTGACGACGCTTTCGCGTCGCACCAGGGACGGAGACAACAAGCCCGGTCTCCGGGGCGAGCACGAAGTAAGCCGTTAAAACCATTCGCGCAGGGAAGGCCGGGAGTACTCGGCGAACCTGTGGTGACTAACTCGCGTGTTTTCTACTTCTACACGCGAGGCTGCGGGTGCGCTGGCGCACCGGCTTTCCCTGCGCCCTCTGACGGGTGCGAACGCTCAAAGCTCGGGCAGATCGTGCCGCGAGGGCGAGTTCGTATGCCTTTTGTCTGGCGTCAATCCGGACGACGCGAAGCGGCGATCCGGAATCCACGGCGCCTCAGAGCTCTGGGAATGGTTTCCGTGTCTGGTCCTTCGGACCATCCCGAAATGATGGCGAGGGAGACGTTGATGGCTTTTGTGCACCGCAACAACGAACGCATTCACCACCCTGCTAAGGGGCAATGGCGTTTCCGCCGCCTTCTCTCTAAAAGGTGCGGGAGCCTTTAAGAAAAGTCTGGGAAGCGGCCATCGCGCGCGCCTCCCGAACGAGATGAGCTGGGAGGAAGCATGCGTAAACTGTTTTGGGCGGCGGCAGCCGTAGCCTCACTGGCGCTGGCGGGACCTGCGGCCGCGCAAGCGCCAATCGTGATCAAGTTCAGCCATGTCGTGGCTGCCGATACGCCCAAGGGCAAAGCCGCCGAAAAATTCAAGGAGCTGGCCGAGAAATACACCAGTGGCAAGGTCAAGGTCGAAGTCTATCCGAACTCGACGCTCTACAAGGACAAGGAAGAACTCGAAGCCTTGCAGCTTGGTGCGGTACAGATGCTGGCGCCGTCGAACTCCAAATTCGGACCGATCGGGATCCGGGAGTTCGAGGTGTTCGACCTGCCCTATATCCTGCCGGACCTCAAGACGCTGCGCAAAGTCACCGACGGCCCGCTCGGCGCCAAGCTGCTCAAGCTGCTCGATTCCAAGGGAATGACCGGTCTCGCCTACTGGGACAACGGTTTCAAGGAAATGTCGGCCAACAAGAGGATGATTGCGCCTTCGGACTACAAGGGCCTGAAATTCCGCATCCAGTCCTCGAAGGTGCTCGAAGCGCAGTTCCGCACGCTGGGCGCGATCCCGCAAGTGATGGCGTTTTCCGAAGTCTATCAGGCGCTGCAAACCGGCGTGGTCGATGGCCAGGAGAATACCTGGTCGAACATGTACACCCAGAAGATGCATGAGGTGCAGAAATACGCCACCGTCACCACGCACGGCTACATCGGCTACGTCGTGGTCGTGAACAAGAAGTTCTGGGACGGCCTGCCGGCGGATATCCGCGAGGCCTGCACGAAGGCGATGAAGGAAGCGACCGACTACGGCAACAACCAGTCGGCCAAAGAAAACGACGACGCGCTTGAAGAGATCAAGAAATCCGGCAAGACCGAGATCATCTCGCTGACTCCGGAACAAGACGAAGCCATGCGCAAGGCGATGATGCCGGTCTACAAGGACGTCGCCTCCCGCGTCGGCCAGCCTTTGATTGACGAATTTCTGAAGGAGACGGGCCGCGGCCCGATGAATTGAGGCGTACTCTTAATCGCTCCCCCGCGGAACGCGCGGGGAGGGTGGCCGGCGCGAAGCGACGGTCGGGTGGGGGCGCCAGACCTTAAACGACGATGAGCGCGATTTATAGAACCCCCACCCCGGCTCGCTACGAAGCGCAATAGCAATTTCTGTACTCGCCGACCCTTCCCGCTGCTCGCTTCGCTCGCGGGGGAGGGATAAGAAGCCACAAGCGAGAGACTTAAGAAGGACATGGCCTCAAAATTTCAAGGCCATGACGGGGGCAAAGTAATGTTTCTACGTATTCTCGACAGGCTCGAGGAGATCATCATCGCGAGCCTGATGGGTGCTGCGACGCTGATCACGTTCGTGACCGTGGTACATCGCTTCCTGGTCGATGTGCCGGTGCTGTATCCGTATCTGTTCTGGATCAATCTCGCCTGGTCGCAGGAACTCTGCATCTACATGTTCATCTGGATGGCGAAGTTCGGCGCGGCCTACGGCGTGCGCACCGGCATCCATGTCGGCGTCGACGTGTTGATCAAGCAACTCAATGACCGCTGGCGCAAGGGCGTCATCCTGTTCGGGCTATTCGGCGGCGCGCTGTTCACGGCGATCGTCGGCACCATGGGTGCGAAGTTTGTCTTTGAGCTGATGAGCACCGACCAGGTCTCGCCCGACCTGGAGATCCCGAGTTGGATCGTCTATGCCTGCATTCCGCTCGGCTCCTACTTGATGTGCTTCCGCTTCCTTCAGGTGTGCTGGACTTATTTCTGGACCGGCGAACTGCCGCATCACGACGCCACCAATGTCGATGGCATCGAGGTGGTGTCTCCCCGAGCGCCGATTGCGATGGGAGAAGCCTGATGAGCGCGGCTCTCATTTTCGGCCTGCTGTTTGCCCTGATGCTCACGGGCATGCCGATCTCGATTTCGCTCGGCCTCACCGTCTTGATGTTCCTGTTCACGATGACGGAAGTGCCGATCGAAAGCGTCGGCCTGAAACTGTTTTCCGGCCTCGACAATTTCGGCATTATGGCGATCCCGTTCTTCATCCTCGCCGGCACCTTTTTGACGCGCGGCGGCGTGGCGCGGCGCATGATTGCGTTCACCACCTCGCTGGTCGGTCATCTGCCGGGCGGGCTGGGCCTTGCAGGCGTTGCGGCCTGCGCGATGTTTGCCGCGATTTCCGGCTCCAGCGTTGCCACCGTGGTTGCGATCGGCTCGATCATGCTGCCGGCGATGGTCGAGCACGGCTATCCGCAGCGCTTCGGCGTCGGCGTGATATCGACCTCGGGCGCGCTCGGCATTCTGGTGCCGCCCTCGATCATCCTGGTGCTGTACGGCGTTTCCACCAACACCTCGATCGGCGCGCTGTTCATGGCCGGCATCGTGCCCGGCATCCTGCTCGCGCTGATGCTGGCGGCGGTGACCTGGTTCATCGCCTACCGCAAGGACTATCCGAAAATGGCGCGCGCCACGCTCGGCGAGCAGTGGAAAGCATTTCGCGAAAGCATCTGGGGCCTCGCGCTGATCGGGATCGTGCTGGGCGGCATCTATGGCGGCATCTTCACGCCGACCGAGGCGGCCGCGGTCGCAGCGACCTATGCGTTCTTCATCACCGTGTTCGTCTACAAGGAGCTGAAACTCAAGGAAGTCGGCAAGGTGCTGTTGCAGGCAGCGAGCATGAGCTCGATGCTGCTCTACATCATCACCAACGCGGTGCTGTTCTCGTTCCTGATGACGCACGAGCAGATCCCGCAGGAAATGGCGGCCTGGATCATCGACAAGCATTTCGGCGTCTGGACCTTCCTTCTGGTCGTCAACATCATTCTGCTTGCGGCCGGCAATGTCATGGACCCGTCGTCGATCCTCTTGATCATGGCGCCGATCCTGTTTCCGCTCGCGACCAAGATCGGCATCCATCCGGTGCATCTGGGCGTCTTGATGATCGTCAATACCGAGGTCGGACTGTGCCATCCGCCGGTCGGTCTTAACCTTTATATCGCCAGCGGCATCGCCAAAATGGGCATCAGCGAGATCACCGTCGCCGTGCTGCCATGGCTATGCGCGATGCTGGTTTTCTTGGGCTTGATCACTTATGTGCCCGAGATTTCGCTGTGGCTGCCACGGCTGCTCGGCATGATCTGACCTGACGATCTGACTTGATGATCCGATTTGGCGCGGTTAATTTGACGTTCATAAAACCAGCCGCGATGGATGCGAATGTCAGAACCGGGCTGTCATGATTGGAGTGTTTCCAATCGTGAATGGAATTAAATCTTGGTAAGAGTGGGCCTGGTTGCCGAACTGTAAGTTGATTGCGGAGGCGTATGTGCTCATTCTTCAGCCACCTAATAGTGGTCCAATTACTAACACTCGCACCCCTTTTTCGGTTGGCACTTTTTGCGAATGTTGGAATTGAAGGACCGCTACTCCACTAAGGGAGGTTGAGATGAGGAAGTTTGCTATCGCCGGCGTTGCCGCGCTCGCCATCGCAGCCACGACGGCGGTCTATGCCCAGCATGGCTGGTTTCATGATCGCATGATGGGCCATGTGCACATGAGCGTCGAAGATCGCGCGGCGATGGCTGATGCGAAGATCGCGGCGGTGCATGCCGGATTGAAGCTCTCCGCAGATCAGGAAAAGCTGTGGCCGCCGGTCGAGAGCGCGGTGCGCGATCTCGTCAAGATCAGGATGGACCGCGCCAAGGCGCGTGAAGCTCAGGCTGCGGCCGGCAATGGCAACGATCCGGCAGCAAGACCGGATCCGGTGACGCGCTTGCGTAACCGTGCCGATCGGATGGCCGTGAACGCGAGCGCCCTGAAGAAGATCGCCGATGCGGCCGATCCGCTCTACAAGACGCTCGATGACGGCCAGAAGCGCCGGCTCGCAATGCTGACCCACCATCACCATCACGGTGAAGGCGGAGGTTGGCGCGGCCGTTTCCAGCGCGGCGAGGGGGGTGGCGACCCCGGCCAGCAGGATTCCGGGCGGCTCTGACCTCCCGTTTCGTCGATCGGCATCATCGTGAGTGTGAACAAAGCCGCCGGAAAACCCGGCGGCTTTTTTCTCATGGAAGCCGCCGGTGGCCGCCAACGAACGCACTGCCGATCGGCCGGTTCTCGACCCGCGGGGAAGCCAGATTTCCGCAGAAATTCCAGTATTTAACCCGCCTTTCTGGGGTGCGGGAAAAGCCCACAGGTTTGCTGGACATCGCAGGGGCGCTTTGCTAAACGACGCCGTCTTGCGGTGGCCGTCTTTCGGACGGACCCGGGCTTGGTTCCGGGCGCATAGCTCAGTTGGTAGAGCAGCTGACTCTTAATCAGCGGGTCCCAGGTTCGAGCCCTGGTGCGCCCACCACCGATTTCAATGACTTAGCCAGACCGTAACGAGAACGAGGTAGCCTCGTTTTACAGGTCATTTTACAGTTTTGTTCGCGCTTCGAGCTTAACCACGGCAGCCTCTGCCAATTGAATATCGCGGCCGAGATAATGTGCGTCCAAGATCGCTTCGACGTCCTTGAGCGAGTGCCCCGTTACGGCGGCGATCTGAGGCACGCTCGCGCCGACGATGGCCAACCGTACGACGGCCGTCCCGCGCAAGTCGTGGAACGTGAGGTCTGAAATACCGGCCTGATCGCACACCTTCGCCCACGAGCTACGAAACCCGTCCGACGTCCACGCAATGCCACGCGTGTTGGTCAAAATGAGTGGACCGCGGCGCTCGGCAGTATCCAACAAAGCCTTTAGAGGTGCTCCGGCCGGAAGCGCGATACTACGCTTCATCGAAGACGCGCATCGCAGCGTGGTCACGATCGCGGACCACCCAGTGATCGCCGCGCAATGCGAGCATTTCAGACGATCGCGCAGAAATTTATTCCGCCCGCGTAATGAACGCGCATTTTCACCATGCGAAAGTAACGACAGTAACATCGGCTTCGGAAGCTGACGGCATTCACTCCGCATGCTAACGAACGGCATGCGCCGGATCCTTTTTGCACTCGTCATTGCCATCACAACATTTGTTTGGCTCGCGCCTGCGTCGGCTGCGGACTATCCCACGCGGTCGGTCAACTTGGTTGTCGCGTTCACGCCGGGCGGCCCGAGCGATGTACTCGCGCGTATCATCGGCAAGAAGCTCAGCGAACTCCTCGGCCAGCCGTTCGTAATCGAGAACAAGCCGGGCGCTGGCGGCAATATCGCGGCGGAAACCGTCGCCCGCGCCACGGCCGACGGCTACACGCTACTGATGGGCAACAACTCCATTCTTGCCACCAATGCGAGTCTCTACAAAAACATTGGATACGATGCCGCGAAGGATTTCGCGCCAATCAGCCTGATCGGCTCGCAAGCCAATATCCTGGTGGTCAATCCCACGCTGCCCGTCAACACAATGGCTGAATTGATCGCGCTCGCGAAAGCAAAGCCCGGCGAGCTCGACTTTGCGTCCTCGGGTTACGGCGCCGCCGCACATCTCTCCGGCGAATTGTTCAAGACGCAAGCGCATGTTGACATCGTGCATGTCGCCTACAAGGGCGCGGCGCCCGCGCTGCAGGATGTAATTGCCGGTCATGTGCAGATGATGTTTGCGACCTCGGCGTCCGTAGTCGGACATATCAAAGACGGGCTGGTGCGCCCGCTCGCCGTGACGACGCCAAAGCGCACCGCGATATTGCCCGATATCCCGACTGTTGCCGAACTCGGCATTCCGGGTTTCGATGCAACCACGTGGCACGGCCTGGTCGCGCCGGCTGGTACCCCGAGAGATATCATCGAGGCACTCAACCGCGCGACCGTCGCGGCGCTGAACGATGCTGCAACGCGCAAGGCTCTAAGCGATCTCGGGGTCGACGTGCAGAGTTCGTCGCCCGCCGAATTTTCCGACTATATCAAGGCCGAGATTCCGAAATGGCGTGCGGTCGTGCAGGAGGCCGGAGGGCAGCTCAACTAATGTCGAAAACAGACACCGGCGCGCTCGCGCATAAGGTTCGCCGCCTCGCGCATCTCGACATTCCGGGCGCCGGACAGGTCACGGTAGCGGGCCGTCACGCTTACATCGGGCACATCCCCAACAAGGAACAGCTCGGCACGACCATTGTCGACATCGCGGACCCCTACAATCCGCGCGTGGTTGCGACCGTCACGCTCGACGATCCGTCCTCGCACAGTCACAAGGTTCGCGTTGTCGGCGACGTGATGATCGTCAATCACGAGCGCAACATGACCAAGATCGGACGTCGCGCCGAGCAGGTGCCGACCGCCCGGGCCGCGCTGGTCGCCGCGCTCGGACGTGAGCCGAGCGCGAGCGAAATGGCGGCAAGGCTCGCCATCAGCGAAGCGGACTATCGCGAGGTCGAGGCCACGCGCGCGAAGCCCTACGAGAACGGCGGCTTCAAGGTCTACGACGTGTCGGACCCGACGAAGCCGAAGCTGATCGCCTATCATAAGACCGGCGGCATCGGTGTGCATCGCTTCGCGATGGATGCGCGCTATGCCTACATCTCGACCGAGATGGATGGCTACGTCGGCAACATTCTAGTGACCTACGACATCGCCGATCCGCGGCGTCCGCAAGAAGTCTCGCGCTGGTGGCTGCCGGGGCAGCACGTCGCGGGCGGTGAAACTCCGACTTGGTCGGGCAAGCGGCACCGGCTGCACCACGCGCTACGCTTTGGCGACGAGTTCTGGGCGAGTTGCTGGCACGGCGGCTTCCGTGTGGTCGACTGCGCCGACATCGCAAAGCCGCGCACGCTTGGTGCCTATAATTATCATCCGCCGTTTCCCGAGCCGACACATACCGTGATGCCCGTGCCGGAGCGCATCGGTGGTAAACGCATCGCGATCACGATCGACGAAGAGGATCAGGCGCAAAGCGCGAGCGAAGAAAATGCACGGCGCGGGCGGTTGCATGCGGGGATCGCGACCTTTGACGTGAGTGACTTGTCTGCAATCAAGCCGATTGGCTTGTTCGAGGTGAGCGAATTGGACTCGCCGTTCAGCCGTGTCGAGGGCGCCCGCTTCGGCGCGCATCAGTATCACGAGGCCATGACCGGCACGCTGGTCTACGCCGTATGGTTTTCGGCGGGCCTGCGCATCATCGATGTTGCCGATCCGGCCGCGCCGCGCGAGGTCGGATTTTTCATTCCAGATCCCGTGGCCGGACGCAGCGCGCCGCAAAGCAACGACGTGATCCTGGATGAGCGCGGTTTGGTCTGTATGGTCGACCGGCTTGTTGGCTTCGACATTCTGGAATCCAGCGTCTGATCGGCGCGCGCTGTCGGGGTGGCTGACCCGAAATGCGGCCGTGCGAACTGGATAGATTTTGGCGGAAAGCTTATCAGTTCTTTAGGCGGCCAAGCCGGCAAACGAAAAATGTACCAGATTTCCCGACAATGCGTGCAACAAGCGCGATCGTTTCAGGTTATTTTGCCGTAGGTGCGAGGCTTCTGAAATCCACGTCCGATGCCGCGGCAAGATAGGTGAACGCGGACCACACCGCGACCGCCTGGCCGAGCTGCTTCGGATCGATCTTGTCGAGCGTGTCGTCGGCGGTATGATGGGTGTCGAAATAATCCAGTCCGTCCTGGCGCAGTGATACCACGGGCACGCCGGCTTTCTGAAGCTCACGAATGTCGTCCCCGCCGCCAAGCGCTGGCCGTAGATCGAGGTTAGCGCCGAGCGGCGCGATTATCCGATCCAGTGTTTGACCAAACTCACTTGCCGCGGCGCCGGCTGGAAGCTGCACGGAATACACATTGCGTGCCCCGAAATCTGCCTCACCGGCCACGACGATCTTACGGGTTTCTCCTTGGTGAGCCTGCGCGTAAGCCGCGCCGCTGAAATTCATCTCCTCGGCGCCGAACAGGACGACACGAATCGTGCGGCTAGGATGCTGCGGCAGTCCGGCGATCAGCCGGGCGGCGCCGAAGACAATGGCAACACCGGCGCCATCATCGGTCGCTCCAGTGCCAAGATCCCAAGAATTGAGATGCCCACCGATGAGAACGATCTCATCTGGACGCTCTTCGCCCTTAATTTCGCCGACGACGTTCCAGGACGGCGCGCTCTCGCGAACCGTCGGTGTCAGCAGCAGCCGGATCCTTACCGGACCCTGCGCAGCCAACCGTTCGAGCTGATCGGCGTCAGGGGTGGCCAGCGCCGCCGCTGGAATTCGTGGCGCGCCGTCTTCGTAGTTAAGGGCCCCGGTGTGGGGCAAACGATGGTTGTCGGTGCCGAGCGAGCGCAGCAGATAGGCAACCGCGCCCCGCTTTGCGGCTTCGGAAGGACCGCGACGCCGAATTGGGTTCGCGGCGCCATAGCCGCTGCCGTCCTGTGCCCGCACCATGTGCTGGGTCACGACGGCGATT
Organism: uncultured Alphaproteobacteria bacterium; assembly: GCA_963824305.1. Taxonomy (GTDB): domain Bacteria; phylum Pseudomonadota; class Alphaproteobacteria; order Rhizobiales; family Xanthobacteraceae; genus Bradyrhizobium. The sequence goes on along the minus strand of CAWGOW010000004.1, from coordinate 1,339,993 downwards.
TTGCCGTTGAGCGATCCCGGAGCGGCCGCCAGCAAATCGTCGTACGTTGGGAACAGCGATATCTCGGCCTCAACGCCGTTAGCATCCGTAGCGACCGAGCCGCCCAATGCAGTCACAGCGAGATGCTGCGGCACCGTACCAACGATCTCCGCACTTTCGGCTCCTCGGATCCAGGCGGGGAGTGCAAATGGCTCGGAGTGAACATTCTCGAAGCCAGCTGCCTTCAGCCTGGTCTCGGCCCATGCGACCGCGCGCCTATGGGCTTCGGTGCCGGCCAGACGCTGTCCGATCTCGGTGGTCAGCGATTCCACAAAATTGAAAGCGGCTGAATTGTTGAGCGCTTTCTGCCCAAGGCTCGATGCGGTGGCGACCAACGAAGCCGAAGGCAGTGGGTCGGCGGCTATCGTAATTCCGGCGCTAGCCGCGATGACCACCACAGCGACCAGAAACCGCAATATCTTGCTCAACAGAATTGCTCCTTCGCCAAACAGCACAAACTGCAATATAATCACCGTCGCCGGTCTGCTGTAGACCTAAACGCGACAACGATAACAATTGAACCACGAGAAAGATGCCGAGCGAGCTTGCACCCTTTAGTCGGCGCGATCTGCTGTCCCTGATCGGCGCGGTTTCCGGCAGCGCCGCTATGTATCATGCGATGACCAGTCTGGGGTTTGCCTCTGATTCCGGATACAAAGGTCCGATCAAGCTCGATGGCGATCCCAAAGGCGCTTCCGTCCTGATCCTCGGTGCAGGACTGGCCGGCATGACGGCCGCTCTTGAGTTACGCAAGGCCGGCTACAAGGTCCAACTCCTGGAATTCAATAACCGGGCGGGCGGACGGAATTGGACCTTGCGGGGCGGAGATTTGTTTACCGAACTAGGTGGGTTCAAGCAAACCTGCGAATTTGAGCAAGGCCTCTATATCAATCCGGGCCCATGGCGAATTCCCTATCACCATCGCGCGGTTCTCGATTACTGCAAGCGCCTCGGTGTCACGCTTGAGCCATTCATACAGCTCAATCACAATGCGTTTCTGCACGCGACCAACGCCTTCGGAGGCACTCCGCAGCGCATTCGTGACATCAGAAGCGACTTTCAGGGACAAATTTCGGAGTTACTTGCTAAGGTAACGCAACAGGGCAAATTGAACGAAGCGGTAACGAAAGAGGATCGCGAGATATTGTTGCAAGCGCTGAGGTCATGGGGCGCGCTGGATAGCGATTACGCTTACAAGGCTAATCTCATTTCGGGAGAATTTCGTGGGTACGCTTCGGGTCCGGGCGGTGGACTTGGCGCAGCACCGATCGCGGGCGAAGTGATAAATCTATCTGAAATCCTCAAATCGCGGGTCTGGCGCTATCTGCAGAATTTTGCACGTCATACGTTCCAGAGCACAATGTTTCAGCCGGTCGGAGGCATGGACGCGATCGGCAAGGCGTTCGCCAGGGAAATCGGTGACGTCATTCAGTACGATGCCAGGGTGACGCGGATCCAACAGGACGACCACGGCGTCACGGTCACTTACACAGATCTCAAGACTCCGGCAACGCCGCAACAGACCAAAGCCGATTGGTGCGTTTGCACGATTCCACTCTCCATCTTGAGCCAAATCCCGATAGACGTCGGCGGTCCAATGAAAGCAGCCATTGACGCCGTGCCTTATTCGGCGTCGATCAAGATCGGTTTGCAATTCAAGCGCCGCTTCTGGGAGGAGGACGAGGCGATTTACGGCGGCATCAGCTTCACCGATCTGCCGATACAGCAAATCGCCTATCCAAACGCCGGGTTCAACAGCAACGGCAAGGGTGTGCTATTGGGCGCATACCTTTTTGGCGGTCCGAATGCGTATGAATTCACATCGATGTCGCCCGCTGAACGAGTAGCCCGCGCTGTTGAATTGGGCGCTAACATTCATCCGCAATACCGCGCCGAATTCGAAAATGGCGTTGCCGTGGCCTGGCATCGCGTGCCCTACACGCTGGGATGCGCCGGCAACTGGACCGAAAAGGCGAGGGCGGAACACTACGATAACCTTTGTCAGATCGACGGGAGAATCTTGTTGGCCGGCGAGCACGCATCTTACATTCCGGCATGGCAAGAGGGAGCAATTTTATCGTCCCTGAACGCGATTACCCGATTGCACGATCGTGTACTCAAGACATAGTGCTGGCTCGTCACAGATGAACGGCGTTATCCAGATAATGCGGGGAAATTTGAGCATTCGAAAGATAAGCTTCGTCATGACCACGATTGCGGCATTTTTTTTCTTCTCATTCGCCGCCCAAGCGCAGAGCGCCGGGCGTTCGGATTTGGAATTTACATTAAGCAAAGGTTTCGCATTCACCGAGAAGAGTGGCGAGCAACTGTTTTCCAGTGTTTGCCGGGGATGCCACATGTCCGACGGCAAGGGTGCGACAGGTGCGGGAACATATCCGTCCCTTGCGGAAAACAGAAGTCTCGAAGCCAGCGGCTATCCAATCGGTGTTGTCGTCAACGGACAGCGCGGAATGCCACCGTTCGGAGCGATGATGAGCAACGATCAGGTTGCTGCCGTCGTGAATTATCTGAGGACTCATTTCGAAAACGATTATCGGGATGATGTGACGGCCGACGACGTAAAAGCCATTCGCCGATGAATTATGTAACCGCGTGTCCCAAATCCTCTTTCAATACTGCTCCAGCTCAGTCCTCGCACTGACGTTGTTTTAGCCAAAAAGCGGAGTAGGTTCGCCGACCGATATGGAGCCAGTTCGCGAACTGATAAGGAAATAGCAAAACGGAGTCAGTTCGCTAACTGATAAGGTTTTCGCACAAACCTTATCAGTTGTCAGGCTAACTCCATAACATCCGAAGCGCGAACGAAAAATGCACTCTTTAACCGAAGCAGATTTCGTAATTGCTCAGCCCTTCCCATGATCTCGCCGGACGTTACGTTCGCTATTTGACTGCAAATATACGTACCTCGTCTTGAAGGCCCTTGATGGTATGGGGCCCGAGGTCGTTGAAAAGCAGCCCCGAACCCGCAACGAGATCCTTCACAGTACTGGAAACTAGAACCTCGCTGCTGCGGGCGAGACTGCTAACGCGCGATGCGATGTTAACGGCGATTCCGGTAACGTCGTTGTTGTCACGAAATTCGACTTCGCCGGTATGCAGGCCCGCACGGATCTCGATGCCAAGAGGCTTGACGCTGTTGGCGATGGCCTGCGCACAACGAACTCCACGCGCGGGCCCATCAAATGTCGCGAGGATTCCATCGCCAAGCGTTTTCACCTCTCGGCCGCGGAACCGGCGAATTTGACTACGGGCCATCGAGAAATGTGCATCGATGACCGACCGCCATTGCATGTCCCCAGCGGCTGCAGCACGCTGTGTTGAATCGACTACGTCGGTGAAAAGAACGGTAGCCAAGACCCGATCAGGTTCGACCGGTTCCTGCGCACCGTCTACGAAACTGCGAATTTCAGACAGCACTGTCCCGCTTTCGTCGAGCCAGACAAAATGATCTTTGCCGGGCAGTTCTATCATTCTGGCATTTGGGATAGCCGCGGCCATATCGCGAGCGTTATCGATCGACGTGCGAACGTCACCAACGCGGTGAATCACCAATGTCGGAGCTTGGATACTTTGTAGGATCGGCATGACGTCGATCTCGCTGTTCATCTGACGAAGCTTGATGACCGCGGAAGGGCTGGCTGAAAGGCGTTCGAATCGTGCCCACCAATCGAGAAATTCAGGGTCGCCTGCAAGGTCGGGCGCGAAATCGGGTAATGATGCTCCGGTTCCCCACGTGGCCAGTATTTGAGTCTCGCTTTGCTTCGGATCCACGTAAGACGGGATTGATATTCTCGCGTTCGAATAAGTGCCCATCAGGATAAGGCCACTTACCCTTTCGGGATATGTGGCAGCGAACAGCTGAACCATCGCGCCTCCTTCCGAAATGCCGAGCAACACGGCGCGGCTCGAACCGGCGGCGTCCATAACGACACGGATGTCGTCGATGCGCTCATCCAGCGTGGGAAAGCCAACGCTGCGGTCCGAAAGGCCAGTGCCTCTTTTGTCGAAACGTATGAGGCGGCCAAAGGATTCAAGCCCGTGGAGGAACCTGGCGTGTCGGGGCTCATCCCACATCAGTTCAAGATGAGAAATGAATCCCGGTGCGAAGACGATGTCGATCGGGCCATGACCGCTAATTTGGTAGGCGATGAAAACATCGCCGCTCTGAGCATATTTTGTCGTTGGCAACATGACTGGAGCGTTCCTTCCTTAGCAAACGGCAGGCAATAGCAACAAAATACTTGACTTCGGTCGATCGACCGAATTAGAAACCAGTGTCGTTAAACTTGCAACGCGAGATTTAGAAAGCAAACAGGATCAGGATTGGCACGGGTCTTGGCTGTCAGAGCGGAAAAAACAGAAACCAAGACTGTCCTGCTTGAGGCGGCTAAGTCAGTCCTGCGGCAGTCGGGATATTCCAAATTGTCCACTCGCGACGTGGCGTCAGTCGCGGGCGTGCCGCTAAGCCAAATTCATTATCACTTTGGTTCCAAGCAAGGCATGGTGCTGGCGCTATTCGAATATCTCAACGCGCAATTGCTCGATCGCCAGTCGCTGTTGTTCAGTGACACGTCGCTCAAGCTTTCCGAGCAATGGGATAGAGCATGTGACTATCTCGACGAAGATATTGTATCCGGTTACGTCCGGGTTCTTCAGGAGCTGATTGCGGCAAGTTGGGCCGACGCGCCGGTCGCGAAGGTCGTTCGAGCGGGGTTAATGGGCTGGTTGAATCTCATTGCCGACCTTGCACGGCGAGCGGAGCGCGAACTCGGTGGTCTTGGCCCTTTTTCAGCTGAAGAGGTTGCCGCCTTGGTCGGCTGTGCCTTCATCGGAGCGGAAAGTCACTATCTGCTCGGCGTCGAGAAGCGAGGCATACCGGTGCGCCAATCCTTGCGGCGGTTCGGCGATTTAATTCGCTTCCGAGAAGGTAATTCGCCAAATAAATGAGGTGATGCGATGCGCGCCAAGATGCCGGTCAGCGAAGGAGTTGTCGATCGGGACGGCGTGAGGCTTCATTACGAAATCTATGGGGCTGGAGTGAAGACAATCGTCTTTGTACCCCCTTGGAGCATCGTGCATTCACGCGTCTACAAGGCGCAGCTGCCATATTTTAGCGAGCGGTTTCGGTGCGTCGCCTTTGATGGTCGCGGCAATGGCAAATCCGATCGACCGGCGGATGCTGCGGCCTACTCCTTAGAGAACTATGTCTCAGATACGCTCGCTGTCCTGGATAAGACCCAGACAGACAAGGCAATCCTTGTCGGCCTTTCCTCCGGCGCCATGTTGATCAGCATACTGGCCGCTTACCATCCCGAACGCGTTGAAGCCGCCATTTTCGCCGGCACGGCCGCGAGCATAGGCCCAAGCTATTCGTATATGACGCCCCAGCATTTTCTTGAGAAAAAGAGAGGGGCAGAAGGCTGGGAGAAATATAGCCGCGAATACTGGATGTCGAATTATTCAGATTTTGCGGAACACTTTGTACGCAATATTTTTTCTGAACCTCACTCCACCAAGCAGATTGAGGACGGTATAGGGTGGGCAAGTGAAACTACCGGACCCGTTCTAGCCAAGACCGTGGAAGCGCGACTGATCACGCCTCCGTTTGATGTCAGCGAAACAATGTTCCGTAAGATCGTTTGTCCGCTGCTCATGATTCACGGGGATAACGATCAGATTCAACCTCACGCACGGGGCGTTGCGGTTGCCGAAATTACGGGCGCGGAGTTCGTCACCATTGCCGGTGGCGGGCATAATCCTCTGGGGCGTTTTCCGGCCAAGTGCAATGTTCTGATCAGCGACTTTCTCGATCGCAGATTACTCGGTGCCGACCAGAAAAAGCATCGCTTAGTCCCCCGCAAAGCAAAAAAGGCGCTGTATCTGTCTTCTCCGATCGGTCTAGGGCATGGCCGACGGGATATCGCGATTACCCGGGAATTGCGCAAGTTGCATCCGGATATTCAGGTCGATTGGTTGGCTCAGGATCCGGTGACCCGTTTGCTTGAAGCAAATGGCGAAAACATCCATCCGCTCAGCGATAGGCTGGCGAGCGAGTCCCGACATATTGAAATGGAATTGGGCGAGCATGATCTGCATGCGTTCCAAGCAATCCGCCGGATGGATGAAGTACTGATCCATAACTTCATGATTTTCCAAGATGCAGTAGCTGACGGATTTTACGATCTCGTTATCGCCGATGAAGCTTGGGACATTGATCATTATTGGCATGAGCATCCCGAGCTAAAGAAGTCCGCACTTGTATGGTTCACGGATTTCGTCGGGTTCCTGCCGATGCCCGCAGGCGGCGAGCATGAAGCCTTTCTGACTAGAGACTACAATGCAGAGATGATTGAGCACATTGAACGCCATCCCGGTGTTCGTGACCGCGCCATTTTTGTTGGAGGACCGGGCGATATCATTCCTCGATCGTTTGGGAATGATCTGCCAGACATGCGCGACTGGGTACCCAAGCATTTTGATTTCGCGGGCTATATTATTGGCGAACATCCGAGAAGTTTTGGCACGCGCGACCATCTACGGCAATCGCTTGGATATCATGCAGATGAACGGATTTGCATTGTAACTGTTGGCGGCTCCGGCGTCGGGATACATCTCATCAAGCGTATTCTACAGAGCTATCCGTTAGCCCGTGCTTCGATCCCCGAGCTACGCATGGTCGTGATTGCTGGCCCGAGGATTGACCCCCAGTCGCTCTCTCCACCGTCCGGTGTCGAGGTCCTCGCGTTCGTGCCCAATCTTGACCGTCATCTCGCGGCCTGCGATCTCGCCTTGGTCCAAGGCGGCCTTACGACTTGCATGGAACTCGCTGCAGCGGGAACGCCCTTTCTCTATTTTCCACTCAAAAATCATTTCGAGCAGAATTTCCATGTTGCCCATCGCCTGGATCGGTATCACGCCGGAACACGACTAGAGTTTGCAACATCAACCCCTGAAATAATCGCTGCCGCCATGGTCGCGGAGCTTTATGCGCCGACCCATTTCCATCCAGTTGAGACAGACGGCGCCGAGCGGGCTGCAAGGATGATCGCTGATTTGATCTGAGGTTTATCGGACGAGGATATCCATGACGCAGTTATCGCAGCAGATCACACATCTTGGGTTTATCGGCATCGGCCGGATGGGTTTGCCGATGATCGCTCGATTGATGGCAGCCGGTCACAGCGTAGTTGCTTTTGACATTGCTCGGGGACGGAGGATTGCCGCGGAAAAGGTTGGTGCAAAAGTTGCCGCGCATGCAGCTGAAGTCACGAATGCGGCTGAGATTGTCTTCCTGTGTCTTCCCGATGGTGCGGCTGTCCAGAGTGTCGTATTCGGCCCGGACGGAATCGCGACGGCTGAAGGACCACAAAAAATTATAGTCGATCATTCCTCGATCCATCCCGACAATACTCGTTTAATCGCCGCACAATTGAAGGCGACAAATGGCATGAGTTGGATCGATGCACCGGTTTCGGGTGGTCCGAAAGGCGCGTCAGATGGCACCTTGGCTGTCATGGCCGGCGGTGAGAAAGCCGATATCGAAAGGGTCAGGCCCTACGTTCTGGCAATGGGACAACGCCTTACCCAAATGGGCGATGTCGGTGCCGGGCAAACGACGAAATTGTGCAATCAAATCATCGCCGCTTGCTCAATGGTCGTCATGGCTGAAGCGACCCGGCTTGCAGTTGATGCGGGTATAGACGCTAGCCGACTTCCGGAAGCACTCGCTGGTGGATTTGCCGATTCAATCCCATTGCAGCTTTTCGTCCCACGGATGGCTGGGAATTCGAATGAACCCCAAATCGGCCCCGTCTCAATTATACTGAAGGATCTGGAGATGATAGCCGACGTAGCTCGAGCGCACAGCACGCCTCTGCCGATGGCTGGACTGGCAGCTCAGATGTTTAGGTTTCTTAAAGCATCTCGTGGCTCGCAGGCGGACGTACTCGAAATTTATAAGCTTTCGGAACCGAAGCCCGTTTTAGCGAACACCATCGCACAACTTGATTGAACCGAATAGAGGCCGGTACTGCCTGCTTCAGTGTAAGGCAGGCTTCGCTGTTCCATAACATCCGATGCGCACGCCATGTTTGCTTTCAATGCGCAAGGCCGACATCATTAAGCCGTCGTAAGGTTGCAAGAAATTGATTGGCGCCGCAGTCTTCGCCTGATCGCGGAGCGTTTGTCAGTCGGCTTACAAATTCAATAACGTGCATTGTTTGTTCATTGTTCAAAAGCAGAAAGCCCCTCATTAGCGCGAGGCACAGCGCTGCGTGGGAATGGTTTTGTTCGTCGCCTAGGGGAAATACCATTATAAGTTACTCTAGGGGTCGAATTATCGCTCATGGTGGTAGCCTTTAATATTGTTAATCGCACTTGGTCCGCCACCATCGTTTGTGCTTTTCCTTGGCCGCTCTCTCAAGCTAAAGTCACCGTGAACTCAGCCGCCAAGTAAGTCGGCAGCATTGTTGGCTGCGGCAAGTCCTTCCGCGACAGCATCCGTGAGCAAGCCGCTATAGCCTGAACGCACCGCGCCAGCTGCGAAGAATCCGTCGGCCGCCTTGAAAGAATCGTCAGTGATGAGATAGCCGAGTGCGTCGCGACGAAGAAATGTGGGGGCGAAATCACATGCCGGTTGCAAGCCGATAAACGCGAAGAATCCACTACAGTCGATCTCGCTGTCGACATTGGTCGCGAGATCCTTAACTTGAACCTTCTCAACAACCGTCTTCCCGATAATGGTTCGAACTTCCGTCGTATGTCGAACGGTCACGTTGGCACAATTGGTGAGGGCATCGACAAGATGCTGCTTACCGACGAACTTGTCTTCGCGGTTAAGCACGTAGATTCTATTGCAGAAGTTCGCGAGCACTCGCGCCTCTTGCAGGGCCGAGTCGCCTCCTCCCGCGACCACGACATCTTTACCTGTGAACAGCGGTCCGTCGCAGTCTGCGCAACGCGATACACCCTTGTACTCGAACTCCTTTTCGCCAGGGATGCCAAGCTTCTTTAGGCGTGCGCCTGAGGCGACTATTACGACGCGTGCGTTATGCTGGCTTTGATCGGTCGTGACAATCCAGCCAGCTGCGTCTTGCGCAACGTCAATGACACGCTCCGTTAGAATTGCGGCACCAAGATCCGTCACCTCCAGCATTATTTCTGCGGTATATTCCATTCCCGAACCATGGATGTCGCCATCCAGCTCGTTGACGTTCATGATCAGGCCGCCGAAAGATTCGGCCTCGATATTTGCTACGCTTATGCCGCGCACGATTTGCAATAATTGCCGTGTTGCGACTAGCCCGCTGACGCCTGAACCGATCACGATAGCATCAAAGTGCCCCATTCGTTTTCCTTCCTCAGGGAACGACGATCAGTTTGCCCTGGACTCCGCGCCGCATCATTAGGTCGAGGGCCGACGCTGCCTCGTGTAACCGATATTCGCCCGTCACGACGGGCCACAGCTTTCCTTCCGCTATCCAGGCAGCAAGCTGCGCAATATTGGCACGATATCCTCGAGGGTCGTGGCGTGAGTAGCTATCCCATGCCACACCAACGACTGCGCATCCCTTCAACAAAGGTAAGTTTAGGGGCAGTTTAGGTATTACGCCCGAAGCAAACCCGACGACCAGGAAGCGGCCGCCCCAGGCCATGCTTCGGATGATCTGCTCGCTATAGTCCGCGCCGACTGGATCGAGCGCAACGTCGACACCGTCCGCCGTGAGGTTCACCAGCCGTTGGCGCAAAGTCTCATTCGTATAGTTGATAACTTCGTCAGCGCCGTATTGCCTGCACAGTTCCAGTCGTTCGGTGGATGAGGCGCATGCGATGACCCGGGCTCCCAATAGCTTTCCGATTTGTACGGCGGCCAGACCTACGCCGCCAGAGGCGCCGAGCACTAGCAAGGTCTCACCGGCCTTGAGGGCAGCACGATCCTTCAATGCGTGATAACTAGTGCCGTAAGCCAAAGGGAATGCCGCCGCCAATCGAAAGTCGATTAAATCTGGTATGGGCAAGAACCGGGTAGCGTCGATTCGTACCTCTTCGGCAAAGCCCCCGTGGCGGATAATCGCAACACCGGCATCTCCGGGTTTGATACCAGACACATCGGTGCCGACCTCCTTCACAACGCCGGAAATTTCATAGCCGGGAGAAAAGGGAAGTGTAGGTCGATGCTGATACTTGTTGAGGATCATCAAGACGTCCGGAAAATTAACTCCTGCTGCCTTCATGCTAACGATCAACTCGCCTTTACTAGCTCTCGGCGATGGTACCTCTTCAAGGCTCAACTGATCCGGCGTCCCGTATTTTCTGCAAATCAACGCTCGCATGAAAATCTTTCAAGGCTCTACGAAATTGTCGCGCGAACCTATTTCGATTGCCTAACTGTCAGTCCGTCGTCGCTGGAGTTCAGCCGGCCGCACGGTGGGTGGGTCCAGCGTCTCTTGGCCACGCCGAAGTAAGGCGCGCCATTCGGGGTGGGCTATGGAGGTCAGAGCCAGCGCGCGATCTGCGGGCGAGAGATCGCGAATACGGGCAGCCCCGAATTCGGTGACGATGTAGTCGATCTGCTTTGCTTCGGCGGATACAGGTGCGTCCGCGCCTAGTGCCAAGCGAATACTACTCCGGTCGCCCTTGGGCGACGTGGAACGCAAAGCAATGATGCTTATTCCGTCCTTCGCGCGCGTAGCGCCGGTCGAGAAGTCCGGTAATCCGCCGGGGCCAGCTATGATGCGACCATCGACCCGTTCAGCATTAGCTCGCCCATTCAGATCGACCTCTAGCACGCTATTGATTGAAACCAGCCGATCCATAGAGGCCAAAATGCCCGGGTCGTGCGTGATCGCGCAAGGATGGAACTCAATGTCGGCATTGTTATGCAGATAGTCGTAGAACGCTTGGCTGCCAGCAGCGACGGTGGTGATGCATCGGCCGCTAAAACGTGACTTGCCGGCATTCGTCACCGCGCCACTCTTCAAGAGGGGCACGATCGCATCAGTAACAATGCCAGTGTGAATGCCGAGATCCCGGAGATGGCGCAACTGACCGAGCACTAGATCGGGAATAGCGCCGATCCCCGTCTGAATGACAGCGCCATTTCGAACGAGATTGGCGACATTCATCGCGATGCGCCGATCGATCTCAGTCGCGGCGGGGGAGATGACCTCTTGTGGTGGCTCGGAGCTTTCCAGTACGTAATCGATCTCTTCGGGAAGTACCGCGACGTCACCACAGGTTCGCGGAATTCGTGGATCGATTTCGGCGATAACGATGGGATTTTGATCAAGCACCGCACGCATATAGTCGACCGAAATGCCCAGCGTCATTTTGCCGTGCTCGTCGGGCGGCGACAGTTTCAAAAGAAGGACGTCCGCTACGATCTTTCGTTCGGTGAAAAGGGTAGGAATTTTCGACAGAGAGCAGCGGATTACCTCGATCTGACCGCCACCAATATTTTTGCGTAAGCCTCTTCCAGGATAGAAGGTTCGTATCTTTACATTCGGTGTCACATAGGGCGACGAGCCCATCGGCATGAATGTTACAATCTCGATAGGATGCCCAACGCTCAACGCGATAAGCTGGGCCAGCTTCGCCGGTTCAGAACATCCGGAATGTAGAACGACCGTTGCATTCGGTTGGATGAGCGAAACGATCGAGGCAGGATCTTTGACTGACTTCATCGGCACTCCGCATTGGTGACAGATTACTTCAATCGCTCGCTCGACTTAATTGTGCGGGGCAAGCCGCCGCGAGTTGCGGAACACCTAGTAGTCTATTTGAAGTCCGAGCTTCTTAATCAGAGCAGTCCACTTGCCCTCCTCGCGCCTGACATTGGCCGCATATTCATCGGGCGTGCTTGGAGAGGGATCGTTGCCAGCGGCGATCAATTTCTCTCTAAACGCATCGTCCGCCAGCATGTTGTTCAATTCTTTGCTGAGACGATCAACGATCGGCTGCGGTAGTCGAGCTGGTGCCGTAAGCCCGTAATAATAAACTGCATCGAAGCCGGGCAGGCCAGACTCAGCAGCGGTTGGGACGTCCGGCATAGAAGCTGAGCGCTTTTCGCTGGCAACGGCGATCGCTCGTAACTGTCCGCTTTGAACGTAGCCGATCACCCCCGGAATGGTGTTGAGGGCAATCGGCACCTGATTTCCGAGAAGCCCGTTGGTCAATGGCGCAGTACCCGTAAACGGAACGGTCGTCGTGTCGACTTTCGCCATCAAATTAAACAGCTTGGCGGCGAAAAAGTTTAAAAGGGGTGGAGGCGGTGTTCCGATGTTTAGCTTGCCAGGCTCTTTCTTCGCCAGCGCAATCACTTCGTCCAGCGATTTCGGCTGAAACGAAGAGTTGGTCACGATCACGACCGGAGACGACGCAATGATGCCGATTGGTGTAAAATCCTTGTTTATGTCATAGTCGGCATTAGGGCTGAGGCTCATGCCGGTCAGCATGATGCCGAGCGTGTAGCCGTCGGGCGTGGCGCGGGCGATATCGCGCGTGCCGATGATGCCGCCGGCTCCGCCGTGATTTATCACAGTAACAGATTGGCCAAGCGCTGCTGACAGCTTCTGGCCGACCAAACGACCCACGATGTCGGCGCCGCCTCCAGGAGGATACGGCACGATCAAGTAGATGTTCCGACTGGGGTAAGACTCCGCCGCCGCTTCTTCCAACGGCCAAAAGGCGAGAGCCGAAAGCAAAGCGCTTGCAACGAGCCTCGCTGCGAACAGGCGGCGCGAGATCATGCTTTTCCTCCCTTAAGCGCTATTTGAGCAATTGCGAGCCGCTATTTTCTTTCTATAATCGGCTCCGAAGCTCCTTCGCAAACGTTCCAGGCCGGCATCCATGCGCTGTGACGTCCATCGCCACCAGCGACCATTACCCAAAATTGCGAGGGTTTCGTCACTATCGGAACGAGGGCGTCGTCATCGCTTCGATCGAATGCCTTGGGCCAAAAACTACCGGCGTAACCGCAGCCACGCAGCGTTTTGACCGGAAGGCGACAATGCTCGAACAAATACTCCTGAACTTTCTCGCGTGTTGAGAAACCAGCGTCAGCGACCTCACGCGCATGCTCAGGTCCAAAACTCACGATGACGGGCGCCTCGTCCTGATAGTATACCGGCGTCCCAATCATTCGCATGCTCGCGGCAATGGTCTCAAGAACGCCTAATCCATCGTCTTTGGATCCCTCGGTCACGCCGATGAGGCCCCGCACAGCCAGCGCAGAAACAGTGGATTCATCCATCGCGAAGCCCATCGAAGCCCTAAACGGCTCCCAAGGCGATCGCTCCTCATTTTCTGCGTAACACATCGACATCTTGCCCGGCCAACCCAGAGTCGACTTCTCCATTCCGCCGGGCTTGGCGCCGCCGATATTTCTCATGGTCAAGCGCACCGCGCGGCCGATTGCTGCATTCGCTTTGACATTGCCGCCGAAACAGGAGGTCGCAGCGTTGATACCAATCTTGTCGGCGATCGGACCGCTTACGATCAGGACCGGCGCAGCGCCCCCCGTCGTGCAGGCGGTAGAGCCAATGTGAAACTGGGGTTGCATCACGGCGCGCACAGCCGCAAGCACAACTGGAAAGTAGGAGGGCTCGCATCCAGCCATAACGGCATTGGCCGCGACCTTTTCGACGGTGACCACGCCATTCAAGGGCTCCATTTTTCCCAACCCTTCGCTGGGTTGAGAAGGAACGGTCGCAACCATTTCCTGAACAAGGTCAACAGACGGGGGGATTACTGGTAACCCGTCCGTCCAGCCTCTCTGCTCAAGGACGCGCTGTGCGGCGATGAAATCCGCTGGAATGTTGTGCTGGCGCGCTCTTCCAGCGAGTTGTTGCCCGCTCATCGATCTCGTCCTTCCATTCAGTGGCTCGCTACAAGGCTGTCGACGACTTGCTTGGCAATCTCTCGAGCCATTGCCTTTACTTCGGCATCAGTCTTGTTCGCCAGCGGGTGCTGAACCGCAACGACTGGGTGATCCTGCATGCTAAGGGTGCGGGCCCGCGCCTTAGCCGCGACGGTGAAGCCTGACGTAATGACGTTCACCGCGGGTTTGCCGAGTTTTTCAAACTCAATCGAGTCGTGAAGGCCCCACGTGATGCAAGAGCCGCAATCAGCGACTCCGTGAACCACGGCATCGGAGCTCGTGGCCATTGCAGCCATTGATTCCGGCGGCATCGGAATGCTGGCGTTGTCCTTACGATAATAATTGAAGGTCGAGGCGCCATATTCCGTTTCGAGAATGACTTCCAGTTCCTTCAACAACGGTAGCGCCATGTGCTTTGCGTTGTCGACGATACCAATGCGGGCGCCTTTGAGAGAGCTTAGACGCGGCGCAGTCGACAGCGTGACGCTCTGTATCTCCGCGGCGGGATCGACGATCAGGATTGTATCGGTATTCGATCGTTCGAACGATTCCGGTTCGGTTGCTTTCTGAAGCATGGCGTCCTCTGCTGTAGAGCGGTTAGATATCCGCGCTTTCGTTCGTGTCATTAAGCGCTGGCAGCCAAATTGCGTCAAATTACAAACGTAGATAATTCCATTAAATGGAATTAGAGTGTTGCGATGAATCGCCGACAAATTGCGATTGCTTTTGATTATCGCGTTGCATCGCAAACAATTCCGTTAAACGGAAGTTGGATCGTCCCAGTACCTTGAATATTTACGGAGTTCGAGATGGCTCGCGATCGAGGTACGTTGGCACGGCTGGTGGCGTTGCTCAGCTATGTGGCGAAACTTGAAGGGCCGATACACATTTCTAGAATGGCCATAGCTTTGGACCTTCCGCAAAGCACCATTCATCGACTAGTCAATCAGATGGTGAAATTAGGGTTTTTGCGCCGCGCAACCGGTGCGCGGCATTACGAAATTGGCATAGAGGCATTTCGTCTCGGTGCGGCGCTATCGCAGCGTGTAAGTGTTGTCATAGAGCTCGCAATGCCCAGTTTGCATCGGATCGTTCGCGCTTCGAAGGAAAGTTGTGCGCTTGGCCTGTATTCGGAGCGAGACGCCACGATATTCTTCGCTGCACAAGTTCAGTCGCCTCAACCGATTCGCTATTATGTTGACTTGTTTAAAAGTGAAAGCGTGTTGTGGGGGACGGCTGGGCGCGCTGTGCTAGCATATCTTGCGCCGCAGATGCCCGGAGTGCTGCTAGACGGAGATCCCATTTCGCCTTCCGGCCTACCTGCGCCAAAACTAAAGGCATTACTGGAAGAACTTGCACTTGTGAGACGACGTGGATATGCGGTGAGCAACCGCGGCGAGCGAGTTGCCAATGCTTCCGGTATTGCTAGCCCAATTTTCAACGCGCCTGGCCGCGTTATCGGCTGCCTGACGTTGGCAACGCCGTCGTTTCGCTATTCGAAAAGGAACGAGACTTTTCTTGCGACGCTCATGAAGCAAGAAGCGGAAAAAATTTCGTTCGAACTCAGCGGGTCGCCGCCGCCTCCCGCGAGAAAAGCCGACCTCTGACGGCCGGAGGATCGGAAAAGGAGCGTGGGGCCTATCCTTGTAAATTTCGAAGACTGCGATGGGCGCCGGATCACCTTTTCGCGCAACCGCCTAGTGGTGTCCATCTTTTGGGTGCCAGAAGCCGGGACGAACGGCTGCTTTCAAGGTCGACCTCGAGAGCATGATCGGAGAATTCAATCTCGTATCGACATTCATGGCGCACCATAGTTGGGAACCGATGAAAACTTTCGAAGAATGCGCTGGTCGAAGCAGTTATCAAGAACTTATGGTACAGTTGAACGATAAGGAGAATAGCAATGAAATTCAGGTATTTCGTGAAAGAGAGCGAGGTTACACCCTATTCACCGGCTAACCACACGGGCACTGTTAATCGACGGCTGATTGGGCCAAAGGAAACTGGCTCGGAGAATCTCGAGGTACTGCTCGGGATTGTAAGCAAGTCACACGGTGCGCTACCGCATAGCCATCCCGGCATCGACCAGGTCTGCTATGTGATACAGGGTAGGGCTGTTGCTGAGATCGGTGGCGAGCGAGATGAGCTTGGCCCAGGAGACGCTTGCTTCTTTCCAGCGAACATGCCGCATACCTTCACCGCCGTCAGCGAAGAGCCAGTTCGAGTTCTCGTTATTTATACGCCTCCATACGGCGAGAAGGGGGCCGTCACGCACACTTCCGCGTGACGGGTCTGTGCATGACAAAGGTCCGCGAATGGGACTTTGCTAACGGCACGGAACAGAGCGGCTGGAGTTTGATACCCAATAAACGACGGTCGCCCAGCTTGGCATTCTAGCATTGCAAAGCTCTATGTTTTGTGCGGGATTCACCGCGGACTTACACACTTCCTCGCGCTTTTCAGTCGGCGTTCCAATTCGCCAACAGCAATCCGCGCATTGACTTGAGAATTATTGCATGCCAAACAGGATGCAATAATTCACCATGCCTGAGGCGGTTTTAACGTTGTTTTCGATACGGAAAGCATTTCTTTTCAGCGTCTGCGGACTTGATGTGATCTGAGACTGAACAACACAAACTCGAAGATTGCTCCTTAAGGAGCCGTGGGCAGGCGATGGTCAAACTTTCACAGTACTGAGATCCGCATCAGGATATTCCACAGGGTGCTCTTACTATGCAGTGTCAGGTCAAATTCGCTTCCTAGACCTACTAACGATACCGTTTTTTGCCGCTCATGCGGGCCGGCTAATATGAGAAACAAAGTCAGCTACCTGGAGGGTACGTAACGCCATGCAATTCGAAACCATCATAGTGAGCCAAGATGGCCCATCATTTGTCATCACACTGAATTGACCTGATCGGCGGAACGCTTTCAGCGTACAGATGATGAAGGAAATCACGGAGGCCTGTCGAAGTGCGGAGAAGGACTCGACCGTGCGGGGAATCATCATTACCGGTGGCTTGAAATACTTCTCTGCCGGGGCCGATTTGAATGAAGCGATGGCTATTAAAACGACCGCAGATGGCGTGGCGTACATGAAGAATTGGGAAGCACTCAACAATGCTATGGAGCAGTTGGAAAAGCCTGTAATCGCGGCCATTGAGGGCTTCTGCATGACGGGCGGATGGGAGTTCGTCATGGCTTGCGACATACGAATTGCTGCTCAGAACGCGACCTTTGCTCTCACGTCGTCCAAGATTGGGACGGTCCCGGGAGCCGGTGGTACACAGAGACTTCCGCGGGAAATTGGTGTCAGTCGGGCGCTGGAAATCATGTTCTCTGGGGATCCGATCGATGCCCAAAAGGCAGAGCGTATCGGAGCCATAAATCAAGTTGTTCCTGTTGGTGGAGCGCTCGACGCGGCCAGGGAGTTGGTCAAGATTTACGAAAAGAGAGCTCCTCTAAGCCATGCTTATGCAAAGCGAGCCGTGCGAGCCGGCGTGCAGATGGACATCGCTTCGGGAATAGAATTCGAACGTTTCCTGGTGACGGCTATCTACAATACCGCCGACAAGAATGAGGGTATTGGGGCGTTCCTAGAGAAGCGGGAAGCAAAGTTCTCGGGCCGCTGATCAAGGATATCTTTTCGGGGCATCGTGCGCAAAGAGGTGCGAAGTGAGTGAAACATCCTATTCCGATATTCTTTATGAAGAGAGAGAAGGGATCGCGACGATCACTGTGAACCGTTCCGAGCGAATGAACGCTTATCGGCTGGTCACGTACAGTGAGGTAACGCATGCGATCTATCGAGCCGGCTGGAACAAGGAAATCGGCGTAATCGTGCTGACGGGAGCTGGAACACGCGCGTTTGGCACGGGGGGCGATGCGGGAGAAAAAAAATCGGAACGAGCAGGCCGCGGAATAATAGGAGTTCCGATTGAAGAGCTTCACGCCGCAATACGAGATGTGCCGAAACCGATTATTGCCAAAGTACGTGGCTACGCGATTGGTGGGGGAAATGTCATCGCGACTATGTGCGATCTGACGATCGCTGCCCAGAGCGCCGTTTTCGGACAGGTTGGACCGAAAGTTGGCTCTGTTGATCCTGGCTTTGGGACCGCTTACTTAGCACGAGTTATTGGGGAAAAGAAGGCTCGCGAGTTTTGGTATCTGTGTCGTCGCTATAGTGCGACGGAGGCCGAGGTGATGGGCCTGGTCAACAAGGTCGTTCCCGACGAAGAGCTTGACGCCGAGGTGGAGCGTTGGTGCGTGGAAATCGTCGAGAAAAGTCCGACGGCAATTGCCATCGCGAAGCGGTCCTTTAATGCGGATACGGAAAACATTCGAGGGATCGCAAGTTTGGGAATGCAGGCGCTGGCGCTCTACTATGGGACCGCGGAGTCCAAGGAAGGTGGCGATGCCTTCCGCGAAAAACGTAAGCCTCAATTCCGCAAGAAAATGATTTCCGGCTAAATGCCTGTTACCTGGTCGGTGAGAATCAACTTCGCCTGATCGGGTCGCAGGTTGTTTTTAGCAAATTGTTTGGAGCTTGATGAATGGATTTTCAGCTAACCAGCGAGCAGCGGATGATTCAAGAATCTATTCGCCGCATGGTGGACCGCGAAATTCAACCCATTCTGAAGGCTCACGACCAGGATGCGCCGCTCCCAAAGGATGCGATGCGGCAGATCCTGCAATTGTGCGCTAACCAAGGTCTCACCGCGGCGCGTGTCCCGGAATCGGCGGGGGGAGCCGGCCTCCCGACACTTCTTTATGGACTAATGGTAGAGCAGCTTCCACCCGTGGTGACTTTGGCCTTGGTGGGACAGGAAGTGACGATCACTCGAATCCATTTCGAGAGCTCTGATGAACAGCGAGAGCGACTGCTTCCCGATCTGATATCTGCGCGCAAGATCACCTGTACTGGAACGACTGAACCCGACGTGGGTTCCGATCCTCGCAGCATCACTACGCGCGCGATAGCGGAGGGTGACGATTACCTCATCACCGGTCGTAAAATGTGGATCACAAATGCCAGCATTTGCGACGTCATCAATGTGACTACCTCGGTTGGGAAGGACGAGGCCGGTCTCAGTCGCATGATGCGAATAGTGATCGACCGGGCGCATTCTCCTTTCGAGACGCGTGAAATCCCGACCCTTGGGCTGCGCCAGGGTCATCTGGGTGAAGTGCTTTTCGATAATTGTCGTGTGCCGAAGGCCAACCAACTCGGCCAAGTGGGTGATGCCGCCAGAGTTCTCACTCTGACGTGGCTCGCTAATAGACCCATCCTCGGACTATGTGCGGTGCACATGGCTGACGCCGCATTGAACCTCGCATTACAATATGCAGGTCAGCGCGTGCAGTTCGGCCGCCCAATTGGTTCGACCCAACTCGTACAGGAGATGCTCGCCGATATCTCGACGGCTGTAACGACCAGCCGTTTGCTTTGCTACTATGCACTTTCTTGCATCGATAAAGGTGACCGGGCCAACCAGGTTTCTGCCATGGCCAAACGGTACTCGATCGCAGCATGCCAGCGTGCGGTCTCGTTAGCGATGGAAGTGCACGGTGCGATGGGTATCAGCCGAGAGCTGGGGCTCGAGCGCTATTTTCGCGATATTCGCATGCTGCCGATACCGGATGGTACGAACCAGATCCTGACGCTTATCGAAGGTCGGGAGCTTACCGGTATGAAGGCCTATCGTTCTTGATCCTGAACTCTGCAAAACATAATGGCTTAATTCCGCGCTGCAGAGCGTTTTGCATTTCGAGATCCGAAATCGGTCAATGGTTGCGATGGCTAGTAAGGTGATCCGGTTTAGGGGAGCGGCCATAGAATGGACGGTGTGTTCGCGACGAGTGTCTCGTATCTGGAGGATATCTATCGCCGTTATGAGGCCGATCCGTCCTCCGTTGACGATAGCTGGCGTTGTGCCTTCGACTTGGCTCGCGCACTATCTCAGAACCAAGATTCCGACCGACCAGCGAATGGCGCTACGACGGCAACGAGCCTGATCGCTGAAATTGTCCGTCAGCGTGGACATCTTGGCGCACAGCTTGATCCGCTTGGCTTCGATGGTGGCGCAAAGGCGCTCGAGAGAAACCTCGCTGCGAGGCTCGAGGACGGGCGTTCGCTCGATGATTTGAGGCGGCTTTACCAATCCTCCCTCACCGTGGAAACCGCTCATATCGATGATGCTGAGATGCGAAACTGGATTCGTGATGCGTTTGAGGTCGATAGCGTTTCGCCGGCTAGGGACGATCTGCTTAGAATTCACAAGAGGCTAGTCCAGGCTGAAGAATTTGAAGGTTTTATCGGTCGAAAGTATCCCACTAAGAAACGATTTGGTGCGGAAGGTGCAGAGTCAGTCTTTGTGCTGTTGGATCGGCTGCTCCGCGTAGCGTCTGCAAATGGGATCGATGAGGTTATCGTTGGACCGATGCATCGCGGTCGAACCAGTCTCATGGGCATTATCTTTGGGACACCGCTGCCAGAACTATTTGCGAAGTTCAAGGGAGCACACCCATTTCCGGTGGATCCCTTGCGCGCGGCGGATGTGCCGTACCATCTCGGCGCGGAAACAGAGCACGAGATCGAAGGCCGCAAGCT
The DNA here is from genome assembly GCA_963824305.1 of uncultured Alphaproteobacteria bacterium. Lineage (GTDB taxonomy): Bacteria > Pseudomonadota > Alphaproteobacteria > Rhizobiales > Xanthobacteraceae > Bradyrhizobium. The sequence goes on along the minus strand of CAWGOW010000004.1, from coordinate 1,319,444 downwards.
CCGCGTTACTTTATGCCCGAATCCCTCGCATCTAGAGGCGGTGGATCCGATGGTGCTTGGGCGCGTACGGGCCCGTCAAGATTTGCGGCAGACCGACGCTGCTAGCGTGCTGGGCCTTCTTCTTCACTCCGATGCTGCGGTGACTGGTCAAGGCATCGTTAGCGAGACGTTACAGCTCGCAGGTATTCCCGGCTTCGCAACCGAGGGAACCATTCATGTCATCGTCAATAACCAGATCGGTTTCACCACCGAACCTTGGGAAGGACGAACCTCGCGCTATTGCACTGGACCTTTCAAAGCGATCGACACCCTCATCCTTCACGTAAATGCCGACGATCCCGAGGCTTGCGTCCGCGCAGCTGATCTCGCCATTGGATTTCGACAGCGCTTTAAGCGTGATGCTGTCATCGACCTCGTGTGCTACCGCCGCAACGGCCATAACGAGCTCGATGAGCCGAGATTCACGCAACCAATCGCTTACGCAGCAATCGATTCCCATCCAACACAGCGCGAAGTCTTTGAAAGAAGGCTTATCGAGACGGGCGTCCTGTCGGACCAAGGCGCAGTCGCCATTGCGGAACGCTACAGGCGAGAGCTACAAGACGGTTTCGATGCGGCAGCTGCGTGGCGCCCGAACGTCAGCTCATTTCCAAGCGGACGTTGGGCGGCGCTGCGACCGCAGCCCGACACGGTTGAAGAACCAGATACCGGTGTTTCATCGGATCGAATCAGGCATTTGCTTGAAGCGCTGGCTAGACCACCAGCCGGCGTAGCTGCACATCCCAAAGTGAAGCGGCTTCTGAAGCAGCGTTGCGAGGCCGCTGATCACGGTGTTCCTTGGTCCCTCGCCGAGGCGCTTGCGTTTGCCTCCCTGGTTACTGAAGGCGTTTCGGTGCGTCTTACAGGTCAAGACGCGGTTCGCGGCACTTTTTCAAGCCGTCATTTTGGAGTTGTGGACATTGAAACGGGTCAACGCGTATCCACAATTGCCCAGCTCGAAAAAGGGCAAGCGCCGTTCACAATATTGAACAGCCCGTTATCCGAATATGCAGTGCTCGGATACGAATATGGCTACAGTCTGGAACGGCCAGATGCGTTGACGATCTGGGAGGCCCAATTCGGCGACTTTGCCAATGGCGCTCAGATCATAATCGACCAATTTGTTGTGTGCGGTGAAGAAAAATGGCTGCAGCCGTCAGGGCTCGTGATGCTCGTCCCGCACGGATTGGAAGGGCAGGGACCTGAGCACTCTTCAGCTCGACCCGAGCGCTACTTGCAGCTTGCTGCGCGCGATAATATTCAGGTCACCAACCCCTCGACGCCCGCAAACTACTTTCATCTTCTTAGGAGGCAGGTGCTGCGCCCGAGCCGTAAGCCTCTTATTGTTCTCGCCCCGAAAACGTTGTTGCGACTGCCAGCCGCAGTCTCGCCCCTCCTCGACTTCGCACCAAGCCAACGTTTTAAGCCCATTCTCGTTTTCGGGTCTGCCGGTGCAAAGCGCGTTATTATATGTACTGGCAAGATCGGTTACGCGCTCGAACACGAGCGACGTGAACGTGGTGCGGATAATGTCCTGATTGTGCGTCTTGAAATGATTTATCCGCTACCCATTGATGTACTCTCGACGCTTCTCGCCGACTCGCCTGACTCAGATCTGATCCTTGTCCAAGAGGAGCCGGAGAATATGGGTATTTGGGCGTGGGTACGTCCGCGCATCGAGGCACTCGCAGCGGCGGCAGGTCATCGTAGACCGAAACTACACTATGTGGGTCGGCCGGAATCGCCTTCGCCGGCCGGCAGTTTTCACGGTCATCACGATGTTGATCAGTCGGCGATCGTAGCAGCTGCCTTCCGCGACCTCTCTGCTCGCAAGCCATCTTCAGGTGCCGAAGGGGTCGAGGGAAGTACTGTCCGGCACGTGTCCAACCAGCGCTCAACGAAGAGTTAGGGCGGAAGAGTTTGGGCCAAGCGACCGAACGTTTTCAAAAGAAAATCTGATGCGGAAGGGTTAGTATCGCATGATCCAGCTGCAGTCATATCCTTGACGTATCGATCCTCCTGGGTTATTGGATGCAATAATGGATACGAAGTTGGCGAGCTAGTTAGCATGAAGGTCCTGGTACCGGTCAAGCGGGTGGTCGATTACAACGTCAAAGTCCGCGTCAGAGGCGATGGAACCGGCGTCGAGCTGGCCAACGTGAAGATGTCGATGAATCCGTTCGACGAAATCGCCGTGGAAGAAGCCCTGCGGCTGAAAGAGGCCGGCAAGGCAACCGAGGTCGTGGTGGTGTCGATCGGGCCGGCCCAGGCGGCGGAAACCATTCGGACCGGTCTCGCCATGGGCGCCGACCGTGGCATCCTGGTCAAGGCCGAAGGCAATGTCGAACCGCTGGCGGTCGCCAAGATCCTCAAAGCGGTGAGCGACGAGGAGAAGCCGGGGCTTGTCATCCTGGGCAAGCAGGCGATCGACGACGACTCAAACCAGACCGGACAGATGCTGGCGGCTCTCCTTGGCTGGTCGCAGGCGACTTTTGCCTCCAAGCTCGAGGTCGACGGTTCCGATTTCAAGGTGACGCGCGAGGTCGATGGCGGGTTGCAGACTGTGAAGCTGAAGGGCCCGGCGATCGTCACCACCGATTTGCGATTGAACGAGCCGCGTTATGCGAGCCTGCCAAATATCATGAAGGCGAAGAAGAAGCCGATCGCCGACAAGGTCGCATCGGACTATGGTGTCGATCTGACGCCACGCCTTGAGATTATCAAGACGTCGGAACCGCCGGGCCGCAAGGGCGGCGTCAAGGTCAAGGACGTCGCCGAACTCGTGTCGAAGCTCAAGACCGAAGCGGGAGTTCTATAATGACCACGCTTCTGATCGCCGAACACGACAACGCATCGATCAAGGATGCCACCGGCAAGACGCTGACAGCTGCTGCCGCTCTCGGCGGCGACGTGCATGTGCTGGTCGCCGGTGAGAACGCCAAGGCGGCGGCTGACGCTGCGGCCAAGCTTTCCGGCGTCAAGAAAGTGCTGCTGGCCGATAATGCGGCTTACGCACACGACCTGGCCGAACCGCTGGCGGCACTGATCGTCTCATTGGCCGGGAACTACGACGCGTTCGTTGCGCCGGCGACTTCGCGGTTCAAGAACGTGATGCCGCGCGTGGCGGCCCTGCTTGACGTGATGCAGGTCTCGGAAATCATCAAGGTAATATCGCCGGACACCTTCGAGCGGCCGATCTATGCCGGCAATGCCATCCAGACCGTCAAGTCAAAGGACGCCAAGAAGGTCATCACGGTGAGGACCTCGACATTTGCGGCTACCGGCGACGGCGGCAGCGCGGCGGTCGAGAATACGGCGGCGGCGGCCGATCCCGGCCTTTCCAGCTTTGTCGGCGAGGAGGTCGCCAAGAACGACCGTCCCGAACTGACTTCGGCCAAGATCGTCGTTTCGGGTGGCCGTGCCATGCAGAGCCGCGAGAATTTCGCCAAGTATATCGAGCCGCTGGCTGACAAGCTCGGTGCCGCCGTCGGCGCCTCACGTGCTGCGGTCGATGCGGGCTACGCGCCGAACGACTGGCAGGTCGGCCAGACCGGCAAGGTGGTGGCGCCCGACCTCTATATCGCGATCGGGATTTCCGGGGCGATCCAGCATCTCGCGGGCATGAAGGATTCCAAGGTCATCGTGGCGATCAACAAGGACGAGGACGCGCCGATCTTCCAGGTTGCCGACTATGGCCTGGTGGCGGATCTATACGCTGTGTTGCCGGAACTGCAGCGGGAACTCGGTTAGCTTTGAAGCAATCGCGATTTCTCTTCGCCTGTGATTGAAGCCGAAAGTTGAGGGGCCATGAAGGAACAATACGAAACTTTAAAGATCGATCGGATCGAAGATCACCTCGTCGTCGTTACGCTTAATCGTCCCGAGGCTGGAAATTCGTCGAACACTCAAATGGGCTACGATTGCCTCGACCTTTGGACCAGCCTCTATATCGATCAACAGAACATACGATGCATTGTTCTTACCGGTGCCGGGGACAAGGTATTTGCGGCCGGTGGCGATCTGAAAGAACGCAACAACATGACCGACTCCCAGTGGAAGCGGCAGCACAACCTCTTTGAAAGGGCGCGCCAAGCTTTGATGCAATGTCCCGTGCCAGTCATCGCCGCAGTGAATGGTGCTGCCTATGGCGGAGGCGCTGAAACCGCGCTGACTTGCGACTTCATTTTCGCCGCAAAGAAAGCGAAGTTCGCGCTCACCGAGGTAACCTTGGGCATTATGCCGGGCGGCATGGGAACACAAAACCTACCCAGAGCTGTCGGCACTCGACGCGCAAAGCAGATCATCCTAACGGGCAAGCCGTTTACGGCGGACGAGGCGCACGAATGGGGATTGGTCAACCAGGTTTGTGAAAACGATGCGCTGATGAACGACACGCTTGAGGTTGCCCGGGCCATCTGCAACAACGCGCCTCTCTCGATCGTACAAGCAAAGAAGTCGATCAACGTCGCGACACAGATCGATCTCTATAACGGCTATGCCTTTGAGATCGAGGCGTATAACCGCCTGGTCGGCACCGAAGACCGGCTCGAGGGGGTTCGGGCTTTCAACGAAAAGCGCAAACCGAACTTCAAAGGCCAATAGCGGCTTGAAACAGGTCTGAAGCGAAGAATCTGGGGAATGAAACTGAGCTCTAGGGCAGGTGGATCAGCGGGGCGCCGAAGGTTCTCCCCACAACGTGTAGGCCAAGTACTCAATACAAGGAAACCGCATGAGCGACGGCATCGTAAGTTTTGAGGTTGGAGAAGACTATAAAGAACTCCGCGACGGCGTGCTTGAGCTTTGTAAGCGATTCCCGAACAAGTATTGGCGGGATCTTGAGGACCAACCTCCGTCCGGAAGCTATCCGACTGAATTCGTCCAGGCCCTGACCAGCGCTGGATTTCTCGGCGCTCTTATTCCCAAAGAGTACGGCGGTTGGGGCCTGCCCCTTCGCGGCGGCGCGGCTATTTTGGAGGCCATTCACAGGAGCGGCGGTGCGGCCGGTGCCTGTCACGCTCAGATGTACACGATGGGAACGATACTCCGCCACGGCAGCCCCGAGCAGAAGGAGGAGTATCTGCCAAAAATCGCGCGCGGTGAACTTCGCTTGCAGGCTTTCGGCGTGACGGAGCCAACTACGGGTTCCGATACAACTCAGCTAAAAACGCGCGCAGACAAGCAGGGTAATGGTTATGTCATTAACGGGCAAAAGGTCTGGATTTCGCGGGCAGCTCATTCCGATTTGATGCTGCTATTGGCGCGCACCACGCCTGTCGACCAAGTCAAGCAACGCAGTGAGGGCGTTTCGGTATTCCTAGTCGACATGCGCGACGCCAAGAAGAACGGAATGGAGATCCGACCGATTGATGCGATGGTCAATCACAACACTACCGAGATTTTCTTCGACAATGTTTGGATCCCTGCGTCTGCACTCATCGGAAATGAAGGCCAAGGTTTCCGTTACATCCTCGATGGCATGAACGCCGAGCGCTGCCTGGTCTCTACCGAGGCCATCGGCAACGCTTGGTATTTTCTAGATAAGGTCGTTGCTTACGCAAAGTCGACTAATCTTTCGAAACGAGCGATTGGAAGCAGTCGATCGATAAATATCGCGATCGCGGCGGCTTATTCTCAACTACGTGCTGCCGACCTAATGGTTCGGAAGGCAACCGCTATGTTTGACGCTGGCCTCAAGTGCGGCGCCGAGGCCAACATGGGGAAGTACTTGTCCGGCGAGGCTGTTTGGGCTTGCTCTGACTTGTGTTTTTCAGCTTACGGACCTGATGCGCTGGATGTCGAGGCAGATGTGGAACGCAAGTGGCGCGATACGCGGATGTCTCGCAATTCACCTGTTTCACCGAACATGATTTTAAATTTCATCGGGCAGCACGTTCTCGGTCTGCCTCGATCATATTGATTTTAAGACGGGAGAGTTCGATGAGCGACGCAAGCGTGACAATTGCGGTAAATGGTGATGAACACCGCGACATTTGTCAGTCAGTCGAAGCCGTATGTGAACAATTTCCAGCGAAATACTGGCGCGGTCTCGAAGATGCCCCGCTCGACGCACGTTTTCCAGAGGACTTCGTGAAGACGCTCGAAGAGTCTGGATTTATGTCCGCCATGGTGCCGGAGGACTACGATGGGGTTGGTCTCACGCTGGGAGCGGCTGCAAAAATCGCGGAAACAATTCATGCTTGCGGCGGTAACGCAAGTGTCTTCACTGCTCAGAATAGGCTGATCCAGCTCATTGCGAAATACGCGAGCGAGGAGATGAAGCAGCGCATACTGCCCGGTATTGCATCGGGCAGCATTCGGCTTCAATGCCTTGCCATTTCTGAGCCGGAATGTGGTGACAATACTGATTTTATGAAGACTCAGGCATCGAAGTCGAATGGCGGCTGGGTCATCAATGGACAAAAGCGCTGGGTTCATTACGCCGATAAGTCGGACTTTATGATCCTTGCTGCTCGCACCGGCGTCGAGCCGGGCCAAATTTCTCTGTTTCTAGTTGATTTAAAAAAACATCTTGGCAGCGGAGTTCAGCTTAAGTTTATAAATTCCATGAACAACAATGGCGGCGCCGAAATCGTTCTGAATGGTCTAGAATTGGATAAAGCGAGCGTTGTCGGCGCGCTCAACGACGGCAGCGTCTATCTCGACGGTAGCCAAGCCGTCGAAAGCATTCTGGCGGCTGCAGCTGCCTACGGAGATACCCAATTTTTTTCTCGGAAGGCAACCAATTATGCGAAAGAACGGGTCGTCTTTGGAAACCCGATTGGAAAATACCAGGGTATCCAATTCCCAATTGCCCGGACCTACATCGAGTCGCAAGGCGCGGAAGTCACGCTGCAGCTGGCGCTTGCTCTGTGGGAAGCCGGGCAAGAGTGCCGCAGCGAAGCGATTATGGCGCTGCACCTGGCTGCGAATGCGGCCTGGGACACGGCTGACGCGGCATTCACGACCCACGGTGGCTTTGCCTTCGCGCGCGAGTACGATATCGAGCGCAAATGGCGGGAAGCACGTGCGATGCGCAACAAGGTCGCAACTGCGTTGCCATATATTGCCGAGACGGTGTTGGGACTTTCCGGCGACTAAACTCGGCTGATAAGGAATTGGCGATGTCCGATTTGCCCAAAACGATCCGGATTAATGAAGAAGGACCGCGCGAAGGATTCCAGTTTGAGAAGGGGGCCATCCCGACGGTACGGAAGGTCGAGTTGATCGACAGCCTTTCGCAGACCGGCCTAAAGCAAATTCAGGTCGCTTCATTCGTCAGTCCGAAGGCCGTGCCGGGTATGGCGGATGCGGATGAGGTGGTCGCACGCTTCAGCCGCGCTCCGGGTGTACGCTATACGGCACTTTGGCTTAACGAAAAAGGCCTGCAACGCGCTGTGGCCTCAGGGCGTCTCGATATTTCCGGCCAGCTCGCACTCACGGCATCCGAGACATTTCTCAAACGCAACCAGAACCGATCAATGGTTGATGATCTGGCGGCCGAGAAAGGCCTGGCAAAGGTTTATAAGTCGCATGACGTCCAAGTAGATAAGATTTCGATCCGCGCCGCCTTCGGTTGCAATTTTGAGGGTGAAGTCTCTCCCAAGACAGTGATTTGCTTGATCGGTGAGCTTTTCGATGTCGCCAAGGAGGAGGGGTACTCAATCCGTGTAGTTTCGCTGGCCGACACGATGGCTTGGGCCACACCTCTTTCCGTCAAACGCGTTGTCGGAGCCGTGCGGGAATCTTATCCGAATTTGGCGGTCGCTTTGCATCTTCATGATACCCGCGGGATGGGCATCGCGAATGCTTATGCAGGGCTTGAGATGGGCGTTGAGATTTTCGATTCGTCTGTCGCTGGCCTTGGCGGCTGCCCCTTCGCTGCGCACGCTGGCGCGGCCGGCAATGTTTGTACGGAAGACTTGGTCTTCATGTGTGATGAGATGGGAATTGCGACTGGTGTGGACCTCGAGAGGTTGATCGAGTCCGCGCGCTTGGCCGAAAAAGTCGTGGGCCATCCGCTGCCGGGTTCTGTGATGCATGGGGGCGGTCTCGCTCGTTTGCGCGCCGGTGCTCGCGAGGCAGCATGTTCGTAACGGCGGCAGCAGACGCTTTAGCAAAGCGCAAGGGTGGCTTCATTGGACGATAATGATCGGCAGCTTTTGCGCACATGCTCCGAGATCGGTGTGAGCACGTGGTCGGACGCAATGGACGCCTGCGGCCTCGACGGAGTTGTTCGTGGCCTGACACAGCGAAGCGGGAAGGGCCGCTTTGCTGCCTTTGCTGTCACCGCGCTTGAGACAGTCGGCGCGTGTGGACAGTTTCCGCGATCGGCGTTCGGCGTCGGTGAACTCATCAACGCCGTTGGCCCGGGACAGGCGCTCCTGGTCGATATGGGCGGCGCCGATGTGTCCACCTTCGGAGGATTGGCGTCGCTTGCCACGGCACGCAAAGGCGCAGCCGCGGTCGTGATCGACGGCGGTTGCCGCGATATCGACGAGATGCGCTCTTGCGGACTCTGGCTCGCGAGCCGTTTTGTCACGCCGGTTACTGGCAAAACTCGTCTGAAGTTGGAAAGCATCAATGAACCAGTGACCATCGGCGGGAAAGCGGTCAGACCCGGTGATATCGTGGTGGGGGACGACACCGGTATCGTCGTGGTCCCACGGGATACTGTAGCGAAGGTTATCACCGAAGCGCAAAAGATGCTTTCTGTCGACCATGCGATGCAGGTCGCAATTGAAAAAGGGACCTCGTTTAAAGAAGCCGCATCGGACGCGAATTACATCCGCTAAACCGCGAGCGCCGGCGTTAGATCCGCGCCGTTTCGCGTTCTTATAATTATGACGACTGATAACTGGATACTGACATGGCAAAGACCTTGCTCTTCTCTCCCTACAAGCTTCGCGCATTGGATATCCCAAATCGAATCGTTGTTTCTCCGATGGGGCAATACTCGGCTGCGGATGGTAACGCTTCGGAATGGCACCAAGTCCATCTTGGACATCTTGCTCTGTCGGGAGCTGGTCTACTTATCACGGAAGCTACGGCGATTAATCCAAGCGGTAGGCTAAGTCCGGGCGATTTAGGCATCTGGACAGATGAAAATGCAGCAGCGCTGGAACCGACCATCGCGTTCTGCAGAAAGTACGGCGGCGCCAAGCTCGGCATGCAGCTATGGCACGCCGGACGCAAGAGCTCCCTATCGGTAGCCTGGGAAGGCCAACGGCCTTTGTCGAAAGAAGAGGGAGGGTGGACCATTTTTGGTGCGTCCGACATTCCATATCCGGGACGGCACACGCCCGTTGCACTCGACAAAAAAGCCGTAGCAGAGCAACTCGCCTGCTACGCGAAGGCCACAGAGCGGGCTGATCGAATTGGGATCGACCTTCTTGAGATCCATGGCGCGCACGGATACCTCATCCACAATTTCCTCTCTCCATTGACGAACAATCGTACCGATGAATATGGCGGCAGTCTTGAAAACCGGATGCGGTTCGGACTTGAGGTATTTAAGGCCGTCCGTAACGCCTGGCCCGATCACAAACCAATCGGGATGCGTATCTCTGCCACCGATTGGACTGAGGGCGGATGGGATATTGAAGACAGCATTGTATTCTCGAAGGCTTTGCGCGACCTGGGTTGCGACTACATTTGCGCTTCGAGTGGCGGCTCCGTCCCCGAACAAAATCTCAAGGTCTTCCCAGGTTATCAGGTGCCGTTCGCCGAGCGGATTCGCAAAGAGGCTGGGATTCCGACCATGGCTGTAGGGTTGATTACTGAACCGAAACACGCCGAAGAGATACTTCAAGGTGGTCAAGCCGATTTCGTCGCGCTAGGCCGCGGTATGCTCTACGATCCCCGCTGGGCTTGGCATGCTGCCGTGGAACTTGGCGAGGAGTTCTTCTATCCAAAACAATATGAGCGATCTCACCCGTCAATGCGAGCTGGCAACTTTCTAAAACCGACACGAGGCTGATCGGCATCGTCGGTTCGCTTCAACGAGCGAATTTCGACTGTGCTATGTCAGGCTTGTTTGCGTGAGAGGTTCTGAGTGTCTTCGCACCATTCCGCGGCTGAAAATCTGGCCGTACTTTCTCAGGAGGTGGCAGATGCTTTGGATGCACTGCTTCAAGATGCAATCGCCAGTGTACGTAGGCAAGTTGTGGTGGACGGGCGTATCGTAGGCACTCTGTTCGATCAAGCACAACGAGCCACTCACGGCCTTGCATGGCTTGCGACTTATGTAGAGGCTGTCCGTCAGCTGGCCGTATATGCCGCTCGCATGACAGAGGAGGGCGCGCTCGGCGAGCTTGAGGAGCACCTCGTACGCATCGGCCTCGGCGAGTATATTGCTCAGATAAGCGGGGGCATTGCGATGAGCCAAAATGAGGTCGTTCGTCCGGCCGACCTTGGCATGTCGGCGGCACAGATCGCCTCGCGGATAACACCTTCGCTGGAATTGCTCGTTACCACAGGCAACACTGCCGACCGGCGTGCTCGCGTCGCGGGGCTGATGCGGAGGGGCGACATTGCCGCGGTCGGAACCGGCGGTCTCGACGACACTCTGGAGTCTATTCGCCGGGAGATGCGCAAGTTCGCTAATTCCGAAGTAATCGACCATGCGCAAAAATGGCACCTGACCAACAGCTACATCCCGATCGAGACCATCAATCAGATGTCCAGGCTTGGCGTGTTCGGCCTGACTATTCCCGAAGAGTACGGCGGGATGAGTCTAGGCAAGGAGTCAATGTGTGTCGTCTCCGAGGAGCTTTCGCGCGGCTATATCGGCGTCGGTTCGCTCGGTACGCGCTCCGAGATCGCCGCTGAACTGATCCTCGGGGGTGGTACCGCCGAACAAAAGAACAAGTGGCTGCCGAAGATTGCCTCGGGTGAGGTGCTTCCGACCGCGGTCTTCACCGAGCCGGACACGGGCTCGGACCTCGCCTCGCTGAAAACGCGCGCCGTACGCGAGGGGGATGTTTACAAGGTCTATGGAAACAAAACATGGATTACGCATCCGGTTCGCGCTGACCTCATGACCCTCTTGGTTCGCACGAATCCAAAAGAAGCGGGCCACCGTGGTTTGTCAATGCTGCTTGCCGAAAAGCCCCGGGGCACCGACGCCGATCCGTTTCCGGCGAGAGGAATGAGCGGAACTGAAATTGGCGTGCTGGGCTACCGTGGAATGAAGGAATACGAGATAGCCTTCGACGGCTTCGAAGTGAAAGTGGAAGGTCTCTTGGGCGGCGTCGAGGGCATGGGATTTAAGCAGCTCATGCAGACCTTCGAGTCCGCCCGTATCCAGACCGCGGCTCGTGCTATCGGGGTAGCCCAGGCGGCAATGGAGCAGGCGCTCACATACGCCGTGAACCGCGTGCAGTTCGCCACGTCGATCCTCGATTTTCCGCGCGTCGCCGACAAGATTGTAATGATGGCGGCGGAGATTACGATTGCGCGGCAACTCACATATCACGCCGCGCGCGAAAAAGACTCTGGACGGCGATGCGATCTCGAAGCCGGCATGGCCAAGCTGCTCGCCGCCCGCGTGGCCTGGGCAAATGCTGACAGCGCCGTACAGATCCACGGCGGAAACGGCTTCGCGCTGGAGTTTCCAGCGTCACGGCTCCTGTGCGACGCGCGCATCCTGAGCATCTTCGAGGGTGCGGCCGAAATCCAGGCCCAAGTCATCGCGCGCCGGTTGCTCGACGGCACAAATTAAATGACACGTACCCCGAAGTCCTAGTCCAAGCTAAAATCCGAGCCGGGCGGACCGGACTCCTGTGTATCGCCCTGATCGAAAACACGCTATTACGTCGGGTTCTTAAACTCTAGGTGCACCAAAGATTCTGATGACAGCTTCATTTGATCCAGGGCAAGCTGGTTGGCAGGTTGTCGATACTTTTGTCTTCGATAAGCTAATCGGTCCCGTATGGGGACGAAGCACGAGAGAGGGATTGTTTTACGGCCTGGTTGCAGCCGATAAACACCGCGATCAGGATGGTTTGGTCGATGATGGCGTCCTGAGTACGCTGCTTGACTGTGCATTAGAGCTCGCATCTTCTGATGCTCAAGGTAAGACAAAACAGGTAACGGTTAGCTTAAACGTGCAGTTTATTGCCCCAGTCCATGTTGGTGACTTTGCGGTTGTCGAATGCCAACTATTGGAGACCACACCTGAGCTTACTTTTATGCAAGGCACCTTAAGAGTTGGCGACAAAGTCTGTGCTGTGGCGCATGGGACTTGGAAACTCGTTCGGCCGGAACTACCGGACTGAGATGGACCGCTGCTGACAACAAAGTCGAGCATGCAGCCAGACAGCCAGCGAAAACGACACGGGCCGGATCGACCCCGCGACTTTTGCTATCGCGCCCCTGACCCGTTGCGAAACGGAACGGTGTATGTCCTACAGTTCAGACGTTAGCCTACGGCTTTGATTTCGTTTAGAATCGAATTGCGGTCTCCGTCGAGCACAGACATAGGCTTACCAAGAACGGGGGGCGTGGCGGTCAACCTCAGAGGACTGCCTAGAAGTGGCCACGTGTCACCGTCGAGATCATTTGCGTAGCTGAGCAGATTTCGAGAATGAGTCTGAGGTGCTGTTAGTGCTTCGCTCGCCGTCAGCACCGGAGTAGCTCGATAACCCGCCATCTGAAGCGCTTTTGCGAGTTCGGCTTTTGACGCGCTGCCATTTGGAAAACGCTCCAGGCCACTGGTCGGCGGGTTTGGAACATCCGTAACAACGAACCCATCGTTTGCTCGGAATATCTCATAGCTATCGCGCTGTTGACTTCGATTCCAAAACGGCTGCGTGGTCCATGCAGCGACATCTTGCATTGATAAGTCGATGTATTGGCCGCACTCAAGGCGATCGCGCGCTTCCAATGCTGCCAAAATTGCAACTGTTGCCATCTCGGCACCCATAATATCCGCAAACGAGATGCCGGCTTTTATTGGAATTCCTTCAGCTCGAGTGATGTCCATAAAGCCAGACATCGCTTGTATGACAAAATCGTAGGCCGGGCGTCCTGCGTAGAGACTATCTGCACCAAATCCAGACACTGCGCAGTAGATGAGTCGTGGATTTAGGTCAGAGATTTTTTCGGGTGAAAAGCCTCGTTTAGATAGGGCGCCTGGCTTGAGGTTCTCGATCAGTATGTCGGATCCGAGCAATAATCGTTTGAGTGTCTTGCAATCTTCGTCGTTCTCGAGATTGAGGGCCAAGCTTCGTTTAGAAGCATTTGTATACGCAAAGAAGTAGCCAATTCCCTTCTTTGCCGGAGGCCAGCCGCGAACTGCCTCTCCGTCAGGAGGTTCTATTTTAATGACGTCAGCGCCAAGATTGGCCAAGTGTCGGGCGCTCAACGGAGCGGTCGTATAATGTCCAATCTCAATCACGCGGATGCCAGCGAGTGGCAATTTCTTTGACTGATTAGATGAAGACGATGCGATTCCGCGTGCTGAACGGTTCTTTATGAGTTGGCGAACTTCACCGCGGTTCTCGTCAACATCGGGAAACCTCTCGGGTGAAACTCCCGGGGTTCGTGTCATCTTCAGGGGTGACGAAGAAACGTAAACGCTTTCACTTTGCGATCCGCCGCGGATGCTTCTAACCATCTGTCTATGTTCGAGATTCGCCTCTCGGGGAAATTGGTTCAACTTGGTAACCGGACCGCAGGGAATCCCGACGCGACCAAGCGTTTCAACAACGCCTTCAATGGTAGTTTTACCGACCCATTCCTGGACGATAAGATCAACTTCGGGCCGCTTATTGACCCGGTCTGCCACTGTCAGGTAACGGGGGTCCTCCGCCAGTTCAGGTCGCCTTATCACGTCGCATATAATGCGCCATTGAGAGTTACTTGCTGCGCAAATGAGAACCCAACCGTCTTGTGCTTTATATGCGTCCCATGGCGCGGCCATGGCGTGACAGTTTCCAACGCGTCCCACTTCAGTAGCGCTACCCTCAAGCAGCTTCGGAAAGAACGTCGCCATCGATAGGAAGGCGCAATCGTATAAAGCCATATCGATAAACTGGCCGCCATAACCCTGCTTTTTCGAGCGCAAAGCAGCTAAACACGAAGCGGCGGCGTAAACTCCCGTCATAATCTCTGTGACCGGGAGAGGAATTGGCGTGGGTGACCCCTTAGGCAATCCGGTCGTATCAAGGATTCCTGAAAGCGCCTGAATTTGAACGTCGGAGTATGGGGCTTTTGCGAGGGGGGCCGCATTTCCAAACGCGGTCACGTCACAGACAATCGAAGACCGATCGGTCTGGGTTATCGTTCCGACGATGCTTTGATCGACGTCATTTGATGCAATGCAAAGATCGCACCGTCCAAGCAAGTCATCCACGATCGCGCGGTCTTCGGCCTTGTCGTGCCTCAGCGCGACGCTTAACTTCCCAGCCATAAATTGACTGCGAAATAACTTCTTATGCCACGAAATTTCCGAAGTAAATTCGGGCACTATAACAGTGGCGCCAAGTTGTGCGAGAACCGAACCGCAAATCCCTGCGCTCAAACGTGAGCCAATTTCAAGGACGAGAATGTCTTTCAGTGCAGTGTCGACCATGGGTATCTCAGGCTCTTGAAATCTAGACTCGAAAGCTGGCTATGGACGGTAGGCAAGTGCAGCTGTCATGACCTACTAGAACCAATATTTCAGCGTAAATCGCACCTAATATTGCATCCAATATTGGATATTATCCGTAACGCGTTTCAGCCGTCAAGGCGCCACGCGCAGCCGTTATCGCATTTTTGGCCAGTTTGAGCGATATGCTGGCAAGATTGCTGATCCCGGATAGCACCCTCAAGGCCTCAAAAGAGGCTGGTTGACGCTACAAAAATTGCATGTGTTATAGGATGTAAGATTGGATGTGCATCCAATGACCGTGGCTAAACGTAAAGCGACCAAGGGATGAACGAAAGCCAAGAGAGATAGCAAAATGGCCCACGTGCAAAGAGACGCAACGCTCGACCTTGCTAATTATATTGTGAGAATTGGTTCGGCGGAACTCTCTACGCAGGATACCGAGCAACTAAGGCGTCTCTTGTTGGACAACCTTGGCGTTTCTTGGATTGGAGCGACCCAGCCTTGGACGAAGGCCCTTATTGATTGGGCTAGTCGATTCGCAGGTACGGGTCAGTCACCAATTGTTGGTACCGAATTGAAGGTAGCGCCCTCGATCGCGGCAATTGTGAACGGCACTGCGGCGCACGGCTACGAGCTGGATGATACTCACGATGCGTCCATGAGCCATCCGGGGGCGGTTGTCATACCAGCAGCGTTAGCGGTGTCTGCCGAGACTGGAGCCTCGCATCAGGCGACCTTTTCCGCAATCGCGGCCGGGTATGAAGCGATGACCCGAATTGGCATGGCTGCGCCAGCCGAAAGAGTATTGGAGAAAGGCTACCATCCGACAGCAGTTTTCGGCGGCTTCGGCAGTGCGGCTGCTGCCGCTTGTTTATTCGGATTGAGTCCCGGCCAACTCGCTCAGGCCTGGGGGCATGTACTCTCCTTGACAGCGGGCTCTATGCAGTTTTCAGACGAGCCCAGCGGCACGGATGTGAAGCGATTGCACGCGGGTTATGCCGCTCAGTCTGGCGTTTTGGCTGCAGAATTAGCGTCGAGATCCATTGCCGCACCCTCGCGGTCGTTAGATGGCAAATATGGATTCTTTGCGCTTTTTGCCGCGGACACTTATCGCGAGGATTTGCTGTTGCCCGGGCCTGACGAGATGCTTCAGATGCATCAGGTCAGCCTGAAGCCATATTCGTGCTGTCGTCTTTTCCATTCCCTAATTGACGGACTGCGTGAAGTCAGTGACAGCTTCACGCGCCCGATTGACGAAATCGATCGCATTTTTGTTCGAGGACCCGGAGTTATATTCGAACAACACATGTTGCGGCGACCCACTTCTGTTATGGCTGCCCAATACAGCTTGCCATACGTCGTCGGCGCAACGCTGGCTTACGGCCCACATCGTTTTGATGCCTATCACGTGTCGAAACTTGAGGATCCATCTATTTTGAAAGTCGCCGATAAAGTGGAAGGCAGCCGCGATCCCGAGATCGAGGCGCACTTCCCAGCTCAAATGGGCACGTCGATCGAGTTAAGATTTTTAGATGGGTCAACAAGAAGTGCGAAGGTAATGAATAGTCGCGGCACCGTGCGAAACCCTCTTAGCAACGACGATATTTACGCTAAAGCATCTGCACTTGCCCAAGAAGCGGGCGATAAACGAGACCTGTCAAAGACGCGTCAAGCAATGTGGTCTGTCTTGGATGGCAGGCAGCTGGCCGGACTTTACTGAGTGCGTAACACGAATTCTTTTGCCGCCGCGTCGATATTCAGATGTAGATATTGGCGATATACGTAGCCAGCTTCATAAAACCGTATAAACTATTGGTAGAAAAGGTTCATTCACTTGAGTTTGATTTCGATGAAGAAAAAGGAAACTGCTAAAGACACGCGGCTCCAATGGCGCTCAATTTGGGAGCTGGTTGAGTTTGCCGCCGCAGGCGGCACCTCGCCGGTCGCAAGCAGAAACGAAGCTGCTTATGGAAATATTAAGCGCATGATCCTTGCCGGCCAATTGGGCCCGGGTCGGAAGCTTGTACATGAAGAGATGGCCGGCATCCTGAAGGTGTCGCGCACGCCAGTCCGCGAAGCTCTCGAGAGACTTTATCAAGAGGGTTTCGTAACACGACTTCCACGTCGCGGCTTCTATGTTGCGGAAATCACGCGCGATGAAGCTGTTGATCTCTATGGCACACGCGAGGCGCTCGAAATTCACGCTCTGTCAACGACTCTGGAACGAGGTCCACTTAATCGGCCGGCGATTTCGTCGTTGAAAGAGTATGCCCGTCAATACGAACAGTTTACACAAGCCCGAGTTCTAACTGAACGAATTTTGGCCGACGTTTTGTTTCATCTGAAACTGGCGGAGCTTTCTGAAAATCGCTATTCCGTGCGAATATTGGCTCAAACCTTCGAACGTCTGGCTTTAAAACGACGCTTGGAGGGCTATCGCTATGACCGAAGTCAAGCCGCGGTTGTCGAGCATGCAAATCTCATTGACGCGTTGTCTCGACACGACAAGAAGCTTTCTGTTGATCTTCTTCGAAAGCACATTCGGTTAGCTCGTGATTCATTGCTTTCGCAGCTTTATGAGCTTCCCGAGATTTCCTTCAAGGCGATCTAGTCGCATTCTGTTGTGTAAAGCTATCCAAACGATCCCCGCGGTCCAAAATGTCGTTCTTCGCAACGATGCGGCGCCTTCCAGCGCCTCCATAGCCTTATTTCTTGCGGCATCTTGACGGCACCAAATCTGTCGGCTAATTCAGATGGTAAATTGGATGCAGAATTGGACCCAAATTGAGGTACGAGATTTTGGTAGCCCTTTCGCAATTCTGTTGGGTTAGCCGCAGCAGCGCAATTAGCTTCCGTGAGAAGATGGCCGATGGTACGGGCTATCCAAATTAAAGAATACTGTGGGCCCGACGATCTGAGTTTAGTGGACGTGCCCACTCGGCTGCCTGGTCCGAACGAGGTGAGAATTGCCGTTCGCGCTGCTGCCGTGAATTTCGCCGACTCCTTGATGATTTCGAACGAATATCAGCACAAGCCGCCGCTGCCCATAATTCCCGGTATGGAAGCTGGCGGCGAAGTGCTCGAGGTGGGGTGCCAGGTCAAACATCTGTCCGTTGGTGACCGCGTCATTGGGTATTCTCGTTTCGGTTACTTCACTGAAGAAGCGACCATGCCGGCAACACAAGTTTTTAGAATGCCGAAGAAAATGGACTTTCTGCAAGCGGCTGCGTTCCCGATTTCGTATGGTACCGCGCACGTCGGTCTCAAGCACCGTGCCCGCTTGAAGAGCGGCGAAGTCCTTTTAGTAACGGGCGCGGCTGGAGGCGTTGGCCTAGCCGCGGTAGAAATTGGCAAGGCGTTGGGGGCGATTGTGATCGCGACGGCCAGCACCACGGAAAAGCTCGACTTGGTGGCAAAGCATGGCGCAGATCATTTGATCAATTCAACCACTGAAAACGTTGTCGAACGAATCCGCGCTATCTCTGGAGGTGTTGACGTTGCGTTCGATCCTGTTGGAGGTGAAGCTTTCCGCTGGGCTTTCAGAACGATTAAATTTGAAGGTCGTATCGTCATCGTTGGATTTGCAGGGGGTGAGCGCCAGATTGTCCCGGCAAATCACGCACTCGTAAAAAACTGCGATTTGATAGGTCTCTCCTGGAGTTTCTATCGGGAGCTCCTACCGCAAGTCGATCAGGGAGCGTTTAATGATCTTTGTTCGATGTATGAAGCCGGTGAGATCTCGCCGCCTGTGTCAGAAACCTATGATTTAAGCCATGCGGGTTACGCTCTCCGCCGATTGGTCGATCGAAAAGCTATGGGAAAAATTGTTTTGACGGTTTAATTGATAAAACGGGATAGGCGTTTTGATGAGCGCGCGGCCTTATGTTCGAGGAGTACGCAAGTGGATTTGGGCATTAGAGGGCAGGTTGCCTTGATCGTCGGTGGGGCGAGGGGCATCGGATATGCGACGGCAAGCCGTCTCGCTAGCGAAGGTGCAACGCTCGCCTTGGCCGACCTTGATGGTGCCGCGGCTGAAGCATCGGCGGCCAAGCTTTCCAAGTCGACAGGGGCAAAAGCTGTGGGCCTGCAAGTCGACATCACGAACCAAGACGAAGTTTTAAAGCTCTTCGAGCAAGCCGTCAGCTCAATTGGTTCACCTGCGATCGTGGTAAATTCGGCGGCCGTGTTGGATGACAAGCTATTCGTCGAACTCGAAGCCGAGCGACTGGCGTCGCATGTTGGATGTCTGCCTTTATGGGCCGATGAACGTGATCCATACTGCCTTACCCGCCATGATCGAGAGAAATTATGGGCGAATCGTTTGTTTGGCATCTGATTCAGCCAGGATCGGACAGGCGAGGCTGTCATACTACGCCGCTGCCAAAGGCGGCGTTGTCGCACTTGTCAAATCGGTGGCCCAAGAAGTCGGCTCATCCGGTGTTACATTGAATGTTGTCTCACCTGGTGCGACCAACACGGAACTGCGAAGCGAACGCGAAGCAAAGCTAAAGGCGGACATGGGCGAAGAAAAATACGCTCGCCGGCAGAAGAATGTCCTTCGTATGTACCCCACTGGGCGGCTCGGCGAGCCTGACGACATTGCGTCGGCGGTAAGTTTCTTGGTCAGCGAACGCGGATCCTGGATCACGGGACAGGTCCTAAGCGTCAACGGCGGATTTGTGATGCCTTGAGGCACGTTTTTCATCGGAGGAATGCTATGAATTCAGGTGGTTTTGGAGAGCAGGTCGGTATTCGTTGCACGCTTCTTCGTGCAGGAACGAGCAAAGGCGTGTTTTTGCACGAACAGGATATTCCGACACCTGGTCCTGTTCGGGACGCTGTGCTTAAGCGAATTATGGGTACTCCTGACGTCATGCAAATTGATGGGCTCGGCGGCACTCATCTTGTGACGTCAAAGATTGCCATCATTAAGCGCTCAAGTCAGCCAAATGCAGATGTCGATTATACGTTTGCGCAGACCGACATTGACCGAGATGTGATCGACTACAAAGGAAACTGCGGAAACATTTCGACCGGCGTGGGACCGTTCGCCATTGACGCCGGTCTCGTCGAAATCACCGAACCCCTTACAAAGGTCAGGATATTCAACACGAACACGCAGAAAATGTTCGTCGCTAACGTACCGGTTACGGGCGGCCGTGCCAAGGTCACCGGTAATTTCGCTATCGCAGGCGTTCCGGGGACTGGCGCCGAGATTCAACTGGATTACACCTCAACAATCGGCGCCAAGACGGGGAAGGCGATACCGACAGGCAATGTTGTCGACAAGATCCGATTGGAAAATGGATCTGAGCTCGAAGTGACGATTTGCGACGTTGCAAATCCTTGCGTTTATGTTCGTGCGTCGGATGTTGGATTGAATGGCAGTGAACTGCCTGAACGCATCAATCATGATGATCAACTGACGGCGTTTTTGCGAGAGATTCGTGGCAAAGCTGGAGCGTTGATCGGTCTCTGCTCGGATTGGCGGTTGATCGATGAAGAATCCGCTCTCTTGCCGATGCTAGTATTTGTTGCGCAGCCGGCCGACTATATCGCGATGAACAAACAGAAGGTTCTGGCTAATTCTATGGATATGCGTGCGCGCCTGGTCTTCTTGAACCGATGTCATGAATCGATGGCGGGAACTGGTTCAATGTGCACCGCGGCGGCCTCACGCGTGCCAGGATCGATTGTCAACCAGGCGCTGGCGCCGGACAGCAGTAGGAAGCAGACATTGAATATTGGACATCCACTTGGCGTCATGACTGTCAACGTCAAGGCGCGTCCCGCGAACGTCGTTGGAGGTGTTGAGTTCGAAAGTCTCGGGTTTAGCAGAACTGCTCGGCGGATCATGGATGGAGTCGTCTACATTCCCTCAGAAACGTACAATGTCTCCTAGGTATCGGCTCCGGGTATCCAGAGCCTGCTTGAAAACTGGGTGAAATTCGCGGAGCGAACAGTTATCGGGTTCGGTTTGAATAGGCGCAATTTGAAAAGGCGCAATATGTCGCACGGCCAAAACTCGGCCCAGAAATGATTTGATACGCCCAAAATTGCATGCAATAATGGATGTGAATGTCTGGTCAGCTAGGTTAACTGGCGGCCAGAGAGCATTCACCCGGAGGAAACGACATGAGTGAGGCGGGACAAGTTCAGCTTGCGGCCAATGCCGGTGCGAGGCTGGACCGCTTACCGATTTCAAGTTTTCACTGGAGGACCCTGGCACTCATTGCCGGCGGGTTATTCTTTGACGCTTTCGACACTTACATGGCTGGCGGCGTGTTGGGTTCCCTTGTCAAAGACGGAACGTCAAATGTCGATCTGAACGCCGCGTTTATTTCAGCAAGTACCGGGGGGATGGCCATCGGCGCGGCGGCCTCAGGTATCATAGGAGACCGGTTAGGACGGCGATATGCTTACCAAACGAACCTTGCAATTTTCGGTTTGGCCGCCCTTGCGAGTACCTTTGCGCCTTCGATGACTTGGCTGATCGTTCTGCGGTTCGTACAGGGCATAGGGCTCGGGGGCGAAATTGTCATAGGCTACGCCATGCTGTCCGAGTTCGTCCCCCCCGCAGTGCGAGGACGATGGTCGGCGGCGTTGGCCTTGGCTGCAAACGGCGCGCTCTTTGTCTCAACACTTTTCACTTACCTCATCATCCCCAGCTTTGGATGGCGCCCGATGTTTGCAATCGCGGGTGTTGGGGCTTTGGTAGTGTTCTATCTTCGAAAATCCATGCCAGAATCGCCACGCTGGCTCGAATCTGTGGGTCGTCAAGCCGACGCCGAGCGGATTCTTGCTGAAATCGAAAGGGAAGTGGCGCTCAAGCATACTCTTCCGCCAGTCGTGGAAACTATTCGACCACCTGAGGTCGATGTGCGGGTCGGCACATTTTTCAAGCAGCCCGTTTTAAGTCGAATCGTGGTCGGAACGGTTGTCTGCATAGTAGTCGGTATGTCGCTCTACGGATTCGTTGCTTGGGTTCCGACTTTTCTGGTCAAGCGCGGATACGATATTATTGCCAGTCTCGGATTTAGTACCTTGATGAGCTTAGGCGCGCCATTGGGAGCCATTTTGGCTTTATATTTGTCAGATCGAATTGGTCGTAAACCTGCGATGATCGGATCAGCCTTCTTGGCCATCATTTTCGCCGCGGTCTACGCGTCCGTTCACGACGTAATGATCTTCACGATTTCCGGCTTTGTACTTTTTACACTGATTTATTTTCTTCTCGCTGTGGGACAAGCAACATACGTCGCCGAGCTCTTCGACACGAAGTACCGTCTTCGTGGCGCTGGTATTTGCAGCACGATCGCCCGGATCACTGCCATTTTTACACCGTTCATAGTGGTAATAGCCTTCAATTATGCCGGCCTTGCCGGTGTCATCGGCTTGCTTTCGGCCGGCTTCGCCGTTTTGATTTTCGTCGTAGCATTTTTCGGAATCGAAACTAACCAGCGCGGCCTGGAAGAAATCGCAGCGTCGGTGGCGGGTGAAAATGAGTCGGAGATAGCCATCCCCAACAGCAAAACCGACAATGTGACGGCATGAGGCTCGCCGATAACCCAGGCAGGAATGCTGAAAGTCGCAGAACTTGGGACCCCACGCGTAGACGATGTATAGTTCGCTGAAACATCTTCGGGTCATTGAGGGGGCTTCTTTTATTGCAGCTCCGTCTTGCGGGCTTTACCTAAGTCAAATGGGAGCAGATGTTATTCGCTTTGATGATCCAAAGCGGAGTCCTGACCTTCGTAGATGGCCGCTTTCGAAATCTGGAGGAAGCTTTTATTGGGAAGGGCTTAATAAAGGTAAACGTTCAATCGCCATCGACTTGGCGCAGCCCCAAGGAAAAGAGATTGCAGAAAATCTGATCACCGCGAGCGGCGCCAGCGCCGGACTCTTTCTCACAAACTATCCGGTGGGAAGCTTTCTCTCGCACGATCGGCTAAGAAGAAAACGAGCCGATCTCATCACACTGCGCGTAATGGGGTGGGGTAGCGGACGACAGGCGGTAGACTATACCGTAAATAGCGCGGTCGGAATTCCCTTCATGACTGGGCCTAGTACGTTGGGCAACGAACCGGTCAACCACGTGCTACCAGCTTGGGATTTGCTCGCAGGCGCTTATGGTGCGTTCGCCATGATTTCGGCGTTTGTCGAACGTCAGCTCTCGGGCGTCGGCCGTGAACTGAAGTTGCCGCTCGGCGACGTCGCACTTAGTGCGTTAGGAAATCTCGGACAGATTGCCGAGGTCATCGAGGCCGGCGCTGATCGACCCAGAATCGGAAATGAATTGTTCGGCGCAACTGGTCGGGACTTTGAGACAGCGGACAACAGGCGACTTATGATCGTTGCGATTACTGCTCGGCAATGGAACGCGCTCATCAAAGCGCTCGACATCGAAGCAGAAATCAGCGATTGCGAACGCAACTTAGCGCTCTCATTCGCGGTCGATGAAGGGATTCGGTTCCAGCATAGAATGGCTTTGCAGCCCATAATTGAACTGGCGGTTCGCCGCCGAAGCTATGAAGAGCTCACCTCATCTTTTGACGCAGCCGGTGTTTGTTGGGGTCCGTATCAAGCATTAAGCGAGGTTGTTTCTCGCGGTATTCCTGAAGCGAGCCCGGAATTATTTCAAACGATCGAACACCCCAGTGGGACGTCCTATCCCGCGCCTGGTGCAGCGGTAACGTTTGCTGACAAAAATCGGGAAACGGTTCGACCGGCACCTCAGATCGGGCAGCATACAGAGGAAGTGCTTGCTGACGTCATGGGTTATTCGCAGGGGCAGATCGCCAAATTGGTCGATGGCGGCGTTGTTCAATGCGCTCGATCTAACTGAGAACTGACCGACAAAGTCCTAGAGCGCGATCCGGAAGGTATCGAGCGCAGTTTTCTTATAAGTGCGGAGCCGATACCGGTTAGCCACGCGACGCGCTGCCGTTGAGCGCAGCAAGATCGTACCTTGCAAACGACCCTCGTGAGTTTCAAGCGCGCGGATTCATGGTCCGTGGGAACTTCGGCTCGAGCTTGGCATGGGCATCACCAAAAAATCCTGACTGCCACGCGGAAGTATGACGGACTACCTTGACCCAGAGCGGAAATTTTCGAGCTATTTAAAAAAGTCCACTATATGGACTATATACCATCTGTCGGTTATTTTGCTCGTGTAGATAAGGTGGAGATCAAGCGCAAATAGTGCGGGGAGCGATGAAACGGACTGACCCGTGCGGCCAAGGCCAGCTTTGCAGCAGTTGGTGCCACGCACTTGGCGGCCGGCCGGTTTTGACGGTTGGCGGTGACCAGTCTCGACCGACTCCGCGAAATTAGTTCGCAGAAATTGGCCAACCCTTTCGAATCAAAACGTTAAGTTTAGGTTCTGACGCGCCAGGAAAAGGACAAGAGAAGCTTTCGGAGAAACGAGTTATGACTGGCTACGAAATCGAGAATGCGGCGATCGAGCGTTCACCTTGGTATCGCACGCTTACGCCGGTTCAGTGGAAAGCGCTACTCGCGTCCAATCTAGGTTGGCTGTTCGATGGCTTCGAGCAGTACGCGCTGATCTTGACGATGGGAACCGCGCTAAGAGCATTGCTTGATCAAAAAGACTACGCGGATATTCCAGCTTACTCCGGCTTCATCATCGCCATGATGGTCCTCGGTTGGGCTATTGGAGGAATTATAGGCGGAGTACTTGCGGATTACTTTGGACGAAAAAGGGTGATGATCCTTTCAATCCTTGGATATTCCGCGATGACGGGGCTTAGCGGCTTGTCCTACAACTGGGAAATGCTGGCAGGGACGCGTTTCTTGGTCGGCGTTTGTTTCGGCTCAGAGTGGGTCACTGGTACCGCCCTAGTGTCAGAGCTCTGGCCGCCTCGACTGCGTGGGAGGGGGGCGGGACTTATGCAGTGTGGCGTCGCTATCGGTTTCTTCAGCGCTTCGGCGCTTTGGTTTATGATATCGGGTCTCGGCCCAAACGCTTGGCGCTACATGTTTTTCATTTGCGTCTCACCCGCCTTGGTTACTCTTTGGATACGCAGCGGAGTGGAAGAGACCGGCGCTTGGAAGGAAGTTAGAGATCGCCGAAACGAGGCCATCGCCCGGAAAAAGCAAGGGGCAGATATGCCGAGCGATCGCCGACTAACACGGCTGACTCTGCTCGAATTGTTTTCCGAGCAGAAGCTCCGTTATCCGACAATTTTCGCTCTTCTTATCTCGTTGGCATTGACGGTCGGTTATTTCGGTGTGGCCATATGGGTTCCACCCTTTATCGGTTCGCTAGCGGAGAAGGCCGGTCAATTGCGAGAGACCTGGGTCAGCATTGCTGGCATGGCCTCCAATTTCGGCGCGATCATCGGCTATCTGTTGTATGGGACGATTGCCGATTTGAAGGGGCGCAAGATCGCGTCGTACCTTTATTGCGGTGCCTGTTTAATGGTGCCGCCATTCCTTTATTTTACGACCCAAAACCTGTTTCTCCTTTTGTTTCTGGCCGCACTAATGTCGGCTTTTACGTTGGGTTCGTTTACGATCCTTGCGTGCTGGATTCCTGAACTTTTTCCCACACGCGTTCGAGCTACCGCGGTTTCATTTGTCTTCAACGCTCCACGCTTCATCTCATGGATGGGACCACTGCTGGCCGGGACGATCATCGCAAAATTGGGTGGATACGGAATGGTCGCGCTCTATCTCGGTCCTGCTTATCTACTCGCGCTCGCTAGTATTCCGTTTTTACCAGAAACGCTTGGCAAGCCCCTCCCGGAAGACTGAGGCCAGATTTCATTTCAACAGCGTCAATGTGGCAGTTCGTTCGCAGTCTCCAAATCTCAATACTAAGAGTCTCCAGCCTGGCGAGGCGGTATGGCTGGGCCTCATCCTCGATTTACAAATACTCATAAATGGTACATATTCCATCCAATGGAATTGTTTAAATCGCACTCGCCGAGTGCGTGGTGGCTTGAATCTGCGGGCGCAAGCAGACGGGGACTGAAATGGATCAGGTCGATGTTTTGATCGTCGGAGCCGGCAATGCCGCGTTAGCTGCTGCCGTTGCCGCGAAACAGGCGGGTGCTGGCCGTGTCCTGGTGTTGGAGAAAGCGCCGCGAACCCTTCGCGGAGGAAATACCTATTGGAGCGGCGCGCTGATGCGGACCGCATTCGAGCGCTCGGTCGATCTCCAAGAAATTATCCCGAACGCCGAGACGCAATTCCCGAACTTTTTCTCGGATGTGCCGGCTTACACGCAAGCAGACTTCTATGCCGATATGGCCAAGGCTTCATCGGGGCAAGTCGATAAGTTACTCGCTTCAATCCTGGTAGCAAACTCGTTCGAAACGATCCGTTGGATGAGCCGAGACTGCGGCATTCCGTTTGAGCCAGCTTTCGAACTGGTCGGCGTCCGCAAAAACGGCAAAGTCAGCTGGCCGAAGGGCGCGATTTTGCGCGTCCACCACGAAGGTCCGGGTCTGTCCGACGGTTGGTTCAAATGCGCCGAACGTCTCGGTGTTGAGATTAGCTACGAACAAGCCGTCGTCGAGTTGATCCAGGCGGACAACGGCGGGGTCGGCGGAGTTGTCGTTCGCAACGACACGGGGCGGCAAGAAATTCATGCACGCGCGGTCATATTGGCGTCGGGAGGATTTGAAGCAAACGTGCAATGGCGCGCTCAATATCTTGGCGCGCCTTGGGATCAAGCCAAGGTTCGCGGCACGCCTCACAATCAGGGTGACGGCTTGAGGTTTGCACTTGCCGCCGGCGCCATGCCCTGGGGTAACTGGACCGGCTGCCACGCGACTCCGATCAGCGCGGATTGGGGATATTTTGCTCCTCGCGAGCTCACCGACAAGAGCAATCGCCTTTCGTATCCTTACGGTGTGATGCTCAACCGGGCGGGCTTGAGGTTTGTCGATGAAGGCGAAAACTTCCAATTCCACACTTACGCAAAATTCGGCCGACATATTCTTCAACAACCCGGAGCTCTCGCCTACCAAATCTTTGATCAGAAAGCCCTAAATTTGCTGGAGCCGAGATATCAAACCAGTACCCCTAAAACGGCAAATACGCTTCAGGAACTACTGGAGCAGCTTGACCTGGACAACAAAGAGCAGGCGCTCGCAACGCTTGAGGCTTATAATAAGGCTGATCGCGATAGCGAAGTTTTCGATCCCACGCGGAAAGATGGCATGAGCACGAAAGGCCTGCATCCAAACAAGACAAATTGGGCCGTTCGGCTCGATGCACCACCTTTTGTTGCTTACTCCGCAACGGGAGGCATTACGTTTACATTCGGCGGTTTGAAAATCGACGAATCCTCTCGCGTATTAGGAACGGATTGGCGGCCGATCAAGGGCCTCTATGCTTGCGGTGAGATGGTCGGAGGTTTTTTCTACGGAAATTACGTCGGCGGTAGCGGTCTAACGGCTGGCGCGCTATTCGGGCGAATCGCTGGGGCCCATGCCGCCTCCGCGCCAGTTAATTTAGCGGCAATCTCGGAATTTGCCGTACCGGAGTCAGCATCTTCCACGCTTGAGTGGGTTCCTTAGCCGTACGAGCTGATTTTTGGCGATGATGATCCAGCAATGATTAACAGACTAGAGCGTCAATGCTCATGAGTAGACGACACGTTTTCGGTAAGTCGGTCGCTAATTGCTCAAGTTGTTTAGGTGCCGATCGGTCGGAGATATATGATCCAGCGAATCATTAGGAAGGGCAGGGATGTCGTCTACCTTCAATGCACGCAGCGCTGCTGTCTATGAAATGGCTATGGGCCGCTGGAGCCGCCGGCTCGCTCCAAAGCTGATCGACTTCGGGAGTGTTACATCAGGTGAAACGGTTCTTGATGCCGGCTGTGGCACGGGCAGTCTCACAGAAGTTCTCTCAAGTGATACTGGCGCCGCCAGCATCATCGGTGTTGATGTTGAAGAAATATATCTCGATGCAGCTAAGCAAAAGATCCGCGATCAGCGCGTGGCGTTCCAAAATTCGGATGTTACGGCATTGCCGTTTGCCGACGGCACTTTCGATCGCACTTACTCCTCGCTCGTATTGCAGTTCGTTCCGGAGACGCTTAAAGCGATTCGGGAAATGCGCAGAGTTGTTCGACCAGGCGGGAGCGTTATCGCGGCGGTCTGGGATAGTTTTGGCGGGGTCCCGGATAAAAGGCTTTGTTGGGACACCGCAGCGACCCTCGGACTGGCCAGCGACGCCGCACTGCGAAACTTTTATTTTCGTCCCATGACCCAATCAGGCGACATGGCTGCAGCGTGGGCCTCCGTCGGGCTTCGAGAGATCGAGCAATCAAGTATCGCTATCCGCATCGAATATTCCGATTTCGCAGACTATTGGCGACCGATCGAGTCGGGCGAGGGTTCGCTTGGCAAATTAGTAACCTCTCAGTCGCCGGACAATCTAAATAGATTGAAGGATGCTGTGCGCAAAATTTACCTCAGCGGCGCCCCTGACGGCCCGCGCTCCTTTTCTGCAACTACGTGGGTCTGCAAAGGTTGCGTTTAGCGTAACATCTGGACATGCGTTCCGCATGGTCAAGATTAATTATTTGTAGTTGTGCCGGAAATCTCGACGGCCTTCTCCCATCGCGCAATATCCTTCCTGAGGAATTCGGAAAACTCGTCGGGGCCTGCACCAATAAATTCGCATCCCAAATCGCTCAAAAGACGCTGCAATTCTGGAGTTTGTAGCGCCTCGTTGACCGCGGTGGCCACCTTTTCGACGGCAGCACGAGGTGTTCCGGCCGGCGCGAGAAGGCCATAATACGCGCTGAAATCCAATGCCGGATATCCGGCTTCCGAGCTAAACTCTATCTCCGGCATCATCGGGGAGCGTTTTTTCTGCATGACGGCCACCACTTTAAGCGCGCCTTGTTTTATTTGCGGCAGCGTCGTCGCCAGCGCTCCCATATACATCTGAGCGCGGCCTGCGATGAGATCCGTCATCGCAGGTATTCCTCCGCGGTACATGACCTGCGTTATGTCTACGCCGGCCTCCTTCTTGAGGATCTCCATGCCGAGCTGGGTCACCGAACCGGCACCGGCGGACGCGTAAATCAGCTTGCCTGGGTTCTTCTTTGCGTATGCAACAACATCCGCCAAGGACTTCACCGGCAGATCGGCGTTCACGGCCAGTGCCTGCGTGACTGAATTCATTTGTACGACCGCCTGAAAGGCCGTTCTTGGATCATAAGACGTATTCTTATAAATGCTCGGATTGATCGAAAAGCTGATGTCGGTCAGCAAAAGACTATACCCGTCCGCTGGCTGCCGCGCGACATATGCGGCAGCAATCGTTCCGCCAGCGCCCGCCTTCGATTCCACGAGGACGGCAACCTTCCACTTTTCAGTCAGCTTTTGTGCAACCGCGCGCGCGACAACATCTAACCCGGCGCCGGGTGCATAGATATTGGTGATAACGATTGTTCTGCTCGGGAAGTTGTCATCTGCGCACAACGCTTCTGCCGCAAATGACGTGAGCGCAAGCATTGTTAAAATAGGTGTTGCAAACCTCATAACGTCCTCCAGATAATGGTTCTGAACGCACCTCGCGACGCGAAGTGAGATCAAATGTGGCGGCCGCCTCCATAGATAGTCGGGTTGCCGGTAACGTAAGGTGAAGCGTCAGAGGCGAGGAACATCGCGACGTTTGCGATCTTTTTAGATGTCAAACCGGTTATTATATGCTGGGTCAGGTTTCGATGAAAACCTCATCGCCTTCGGCGCGAAAACTCGCCGTCAATCCGGCCTCGCGAGTGATGTCCTTTACGAAAGCAGCGATCTCGGCGCCACGGGGCGTCGAGGCAGCCGCCACAGTGGGTTGCTGTCCGCTTTCGTCTAGCTCGATCATGATGGGTAAGAACGAGACGCGCTTAATGCAGCCTTTGTCGAAGTAAATTTTGGCAACCATGCTAAAGCGATCTTCGATTTTGCCGTGCCCACCTGCGAACGTTGCGCCCAACTTGCCGTAGACTTCTTCCAACTCGCGGTTCCACTCCACGTCGGGCTTTCGATCCTTGTTGAAGTCGCGGGCAAAGTCGCCGATGCTGTAGAAAACGACCTTACCCCGGTAGACTTCGATGCCTTTCAATATATGCGGATGGTGCCCAAGGATTATGTCGGCGCCGGCGTCGATACAAGCATGGGCGACCACGGGCTGGTAATCCGCAATCTGTGCCCTGATGTGGTGAATGCCCCAGTGGAGCGACGTCACGACGATATCTACTTCCGGCCGTACGCGCTTTACATCCGCAACAAGCGCGTCCAAATCCCTTTGCAACGGCCAGGTCATTATTTTGCACGGGGTACCCGGTTGATCGTCTTCGAGCGGTTCGTAATGGGTAATTGCTCGCATTGGCGCGACACCCGCTCTCCCGGGTACCGCATAATAGCTCTTGGGTGCCACGGAGCAGTATCCAAGAAAGGCTATCCGGGTCCCACTTCGTTCGATGATCGCAGGTTGCCTAGCCTCGTGAATATTAGCTCCTACTCCAATAGTTTGCATGCCGTCGGCGTGCATGCGCCGGATAGAATCAAGAAGCGAGTCCTGCCCCCAGTCCATCGTGTGGTTGCTCGCCATAGAAACAATATCGAATCCGATCGAGGCGAAGGTTGGATAACCGCGCAAATCAACAGGTGCGGCGCCGCGCATCCCTGATGAGCCTTGCGAACCCTTGTCCGAATAAGAGGATTCCGACTGACAGAAAGAAATGTCCGCTCGCTTGAAGATGTCGCGAACGTGGGACAGCGCCGTTTCGGGCTCCTTCCGAAAGATACGAACATCTCCAACTGCTGAGACGACTGGCATTCTTCAAATTCCGTCCAACTGGTAATCCAGAGAGCGTGGGTTCGAAATCGCGCGATCTTTTTGCTGGCAGCGTCCTCGAGTCTTGAGCGCTATCCCTCAAACTTCGAGCGGAGATGTTGGTTCTGGTGCGCTCGTCCGCAAAAGAGTGACGCAGGACTGTGATCAGCAGGGGCTATCCGCGTTGTCAGTCGAACAAGCCCGACAACTACGGCGTCGTTAGCTGACTAAAATGCCACCTTTCGCTGATGTTCCATCAAGCGGATGGTATACCGAAATTCGATTTCCGGTCAAATTACCATTTTCGACGCTTCCGACCTCCTGTTTTTTATCAAATGAGCAATTCGAGCGACCAATCGCCCGATTTTCGAGATAAGGCCGAAATTTTGGCGACCAATTCCTTTGTCAAAAGCTTAGGTTTAGACGTACTATTACCATCAGGCAAAATGACATCCATCTAGCGGAATTGTAAATTGACAGCTTTTGACGATCTGCCTAATGTCGCTCGTGCGTTAAATGAAGGATTTTGGCGGTCTGGCCCAGGAGCCTGAGCGGTGCACGGCACTAAACTCATTGAGCATCTCCATCAGCTGGCACAGGCACCGCTTAGCGAGACAATGCGAGCAGTGGCGCAGCGGGTTATTCTCGACACGGTAGGATGTGCTCTCTATGGCGCCAAGCAGCCATGGGTAAGAATGATCGCCGAAACCGTGGCTCGGCACGAGGGGTCGGCAACGGCCTTCGGTCAGCCCCGCTCACTTCATCCTTCTGCTGCGGCCCTGATCAACGGGACGGCGGCGCATGGTTTCGAGCTTGATGATTACATCGAAGGATGCTTCGCCCATGCGGGAGCGCCAGTCGTATCTGCAGTACTTGCAACCGCCGACGACACGGAAACCAGCAGTGAGCGCATGCTGTGGGCGATTATTTCCGGTTACGAATTGATGGGGCGGATGGGTCTCGCCATGGGTAAGATCCGAAGCGATGGTGGTCTGCATTACACGGGACAGATCGGGCCGGTGGCGGCCGCCCTCGCTTCGGGAATGGTGCGTGGCTTCGGAGTTCGGGAGTTACGGAACGCGATCGGAATTGCAGCGTCTATGGGTGGCGGAATCAAAGCGTTCACGCAGGGGAACGGCGGGATGGTAAAACGCCTCCATGCCGGACGCGCCGCGGAGGCTGGTGTCCTGGCTGCCGAACTGACCTCGCGCGGATTCACAGCTCCCAAAGATGCGTTGGATGGCAGTTTCGGAATGGTGCAGGCGATTGGCGGGCCTGATTCCGACTCGGCCGCGCTCACCGCAGATCTTGAAGGTCCATTTCTTATTACGCGAAATTGGACGAAGCTCTACCCGTGTTGCGCTGTGCTGCATTCGGGTTGCCAGGCGGTCGAAGAACTTCAGTCCGCATTTGAGTTGTCTGCGGATCGAATTCGCAAGCTTCGAATTGGCGGCAGTAAGCGCATGGCATCTCAAAATGCCGGCCGCGTCTTTGAGGATACCATGGCGGCGCAATACTCGATGCCGTTCGCTGCGGCGCTGGCTTTTATGGGCGATGCTTCATATCCCAACGCTTATGACCCGGCTAAAGCTAAAGATCCTGATTTCTGCCGTGTGATTGAACTCGTCTCCGTAGATGTCGATGATGAAGTCGATGCGGCTTATCCCGACGCCTTCGGCGCTCGCGCTGTTGTCGAATTTTTTGACGGTCGTAAAGTTGAGCGCGTTGTCATGCACCCGAAGGGGAGCGGCACGGTCGGCGTGTCCGACGAGCAGGTTGAGACGAAGTTCCGCGGACTCGCCGGGCAAGTCGTGGGCCCACGCGAGGTCGAAAATATAATTGCAGCCGTTCGCGGTTTGGATTCACCTACTGCTGTCAAACGACTGAGTAGCGCGCTCCGTGATGGCGCTCGTGAACTGGCGGCCTGATCAAGTTTGGATGTCAGGCGAGACGGAATTTAGGCACAGCTGATAATCACAAGGAGCGATTGATGAACGAGACCAGCATTTTAGCCGAATGGGTCAGTGGACTTCGCATGAAGGACATTCCCGATACGGTGAAAGAGCACGCCAAGCGTTTTCTTCTTGACAACCTCGGATGTCAGATTGCCGGCGCAACGTTGCCATGGAGCAAGCAATTCTACGATGTACTTACCAAAACGCGCTCTGGTTCACACTCAACGGTCGCGTATTACGGAACAAAATTGTCGCCGGATGACGCAGCTTTCTTGAACGCTACATTCAACCACGCGAATGAGACAGACGACACCCATCTCAAGAGCCCGACGCATCCAGGGCAGATTGCGGTGCCGTGTGCACTAGCGATCGCCGAGTATGCCAATGCAAGCGGAGAGAACCTTCTTCTGGGGGTGATTGCCGCCTATGAGGTGATGATCCGCTTGTCGTGGACTTGCTCGCCGCATCTTATTTATCGTGGGCATCACCCGCCGGTCGGCGTGGGCCCCTTCGGCGGCGCTACCGCCGGCATAGCGATCCTGGGATTCGATCATGAGACCGCGAAAAATGCTTATGGCATCGCTGGAAGTCATTCTGCGGGGTTGATCGAATATACGAAGACTGGCGGCTCCGTAAAGCGCATTCACGCAGGTATTCCAAGCCAAGGCGGTGTCCGCGCTGCAATGCTCGCTCAAGCCGGGATCACTGGTCCGCATTCGATCATCGAAGGCGAAAAAGGTTTCTGCAAAGTCTTTGCTGTCGATTATGACCTTAGCCGGTTGACGGACGGCCTTGGCACGAAATGGCACATGCTTGACAACGGAATTAAGGGCTATAGCTGCTGTCACCTCATCCACTTTGCACTCGACGCGCTAGACGTTCTTCGCGATCGTCGGAAGTTTACGGCCGATGAGGTCAAGGAGGTTCGTATTGCGACGAATAGCCAGCAGATTCTGAGCCATATCGGTTCGATCATTGAGCCAAAGGATATCCTTGGTTCCCAATTCAGCATGCCCTTCAGTGTGGCCATGCGACTGCACCACGGCGGACGGCGACTTAGAGGTGGAAACGGCTTCTGGGATTATTTGGATGTCGACCTGAAGGATCTGGCTCTTCTCGAGACGGCTCGGAAGGTCAAAGTTGTTGTTGCGGAAGACAAAACCCGTTGGGCTCGTGTGGATGAAGGTGGCGAGGTAACGGTCGAGCTGCGGGATGGTAGCTCGTTAAGCGTCGAATACCCGCACGCCTGGGGCCTTCCCGAAAATCCGATGAGTCTCGCCGAGGTTGAAGACAAATTTCGTTATGTCACAGGCCCGATTATGCCGGAAGCGAAACAAGCAGCCCTTATCTCAGCGATGAGGCGCGTGGAATCCATCCAATCCATCGGGGAGATCTCAGAGCTTATCGTTGTCGACCCGGATCGGAAACTGCCTGTCGCCGCACAATAGACGTTGATTTCAACTCGGGGGTGCGCGCGGGCACCTCTGGTCAAGTTTATGAAAGGCAGCTCAAGCCATGCCGTTTTTGAAATCACTTCCGCCGGAGGCAGGACCACCAGAAATTTTTCGTCTTTTCCCGGCACTTTACAAGCCGTGGGCAGAAATGAGTCAGGAGCTGATGAATGGAGAGTCGGAACTAACGCCAGGCGAGCGCGAGCTTTTACTTGCATTCGCAGCTGGCATCGCGAATTGTAAGTTTGTGTATCGCGCGCACTCTGAAGTAAGTTTTGCTTGGGGCATCGCTCCTGAAACTCTAGAATCGCTGCTCGCTGATCAGACGTTTTCAGCCGTAGAGCCTCGGTTTCGGCCGCTCTTTTCGTACGTGCGCAAGCTGACGCTCTCGCCTTCAGAGATGGTTCAAGCGGATGCAGATGCGATTCTCGACGCGGGTTGGAATGAGAAAACGTTTCACGACGTTACCGCAATTGCTGCTCGCATGTCGTTCATGCAAAAGCTCGTCGAGGGCTTTGGTTTTCAACCGTTTTCGCTCGAAAAGGCGAAGAGCCATGCCAAAAGGCGCGTTGAACTTGGTTACGTCCAACTCTATCCGGTATTTCGTTCCCAAGGCGAAAGACAGTGACTAAGTTTCACGATCGGCTTCCGACCGGTTTTTTCGTTCGGCCAAGTAAGCGATAGTCATAACTTCCGCACTTCTGTCACATTTGCCGTGAGGGTATTTTACGGCTTCGTCGCTGGAACTGTAACAAACTCTACGGACAATCGTGGCGTGCAACCCGTTCCTCTCCCAGAAAAATGGCGTGGACGAGCGGAGATTTGAGCAGAATGGGCACTGTTTCGGAAAGCAGATTTGGGTACATTAGACCATGGGACTATTTGAAACGAGTGTTGACGGATGAGCAAGGCCGCCCGTGGGGGCAGCAAGGTCGAGGTGACGCGCACGCTTAGACGCGTCTTAGACATCCTTGAAGCTTTCGACGAAGACCACCATCGCATGACATTATCAGAGATCAGCGACAGGGTTGGCCTTGCTCGTACGA
Organism: uncultured Alphaproteobacteria bacterium; assembly: GCA_963824305.1. Classification (GTDB taxonomy): domain Bacteria; phylum Pseudomonadota; class Alphaproteobacteria; order Rhizobiales; family Xanthobacteraceae; genus Bradyrhizobium. The sequence goes on along the minus strand of CAWGOW010000004.1, from coordinate 1,284,544 downwards.
CGTGTCTTCGGCTCCTGCAGAGTTTGGAAGCGGGTGGTTATTTGGTGCGGGTTTCCGATCTGGACTTACGATATTGCCTGTCTCTCAAGGTTCTTAACTTCGCCAGGTATGTGGATCGAACCCTTGATGTCCGAACGATTGCACGTCAGTGGGTGCTGGACCTCGCACAAAAGACGGAAGCGACAGTCGCGCTGAATATGAGGGACGGCACAGAACGTGTCTGCATAGATGTTGTCCTTCCAAACACGCAGCTCATGCGAGTCGTAAATGTGGGTGATCGTTGGCCGCTTCCGATCGGCGCGATCGGCCGCGTCCTGGCCGCTTACTGCGATGACGATGACCTCGATCGCATCCTTGAGCGGGGCCGCAGCAATCTCAACATAGATAGAATTGGGTTGCGCAAGCGCCTCAAGGAAATTCGCGCGCGTGGATACGAACTCGCCTTCGGGGAGAGAATTGTGGGAACGACTGCTGCCGCTGCACCGATTTTTGATATCGATGGAAAAGTCTCTCGCTGTCTCTGCGTCATTGGCCCAAGTGTAGGAATGGACGATCGAAAGGACGCTATCGTCGAAGAACTGCTTATTGCCGTCCGGAAGATCTCCTTGCAAATGGGTTACGTTCCAGCACAGGAAAAAGTCTTTACCGCAGCTTCGTAGCGAGTGATTCGCGACCGACAGCGGCCCTCGCTTAGAAAAGTGTCGATCTTTGGCTTTGATATCTGAAGAATATGTTGCCGCTATCGAAGCGCGCGGAGAAGTTGTGTTCTCCGAATTCTTACCAGGTCGACAGATGTGCTGGCGTCGCTTCGGTGAAGGTACGCCGATTGTGCTCCTGCATGGAGGGCACGGTAGCTGGCTGCACTGGATAAGAAACGTCGAAGCGCTTTCTAGGAGCTTTACGGTCTGGATCGCCGACATGCCGGGCTTCGGCGACTCCGATTCGCCTACGGCTGGTCTTGGCGTTCCCGACATGGCGGCCATTATCGACTCTTCCATCTCCTCGTTGATTGGCGCCGAAACCGCCCTCGACTTGGTAGGCTTTTCGTTCGGGGGCTTGATGGCGACGCAAATTGCGGTCTCGCGTCCGAATGTTCGTCGCCTAGCCACCGTTGGCTTAGCGGGGCACGGCGGTGTACGCCGTCAGTCAAAACCTATGGTCCAATGGCGTGGCCTCCCTCCAGAGGAAGAAACAGCTGCGCTGCGACAAAACCTTGAGGCGCTGATGCTGTCGCCAAAGAACGCTGACGATGAACTCGCTCTGCAAATTCATAGAACCTGTTGCTATCGAACGCGTTTTCGAAGTAGCCACTTGTCGCGGCAAGCACCTTTGCCGGCGCTGCTGGCGAAATTGTTCATACCAATTCACTTCATTTGGGGTAGCGATGACGTCACTGCTTTCCCGGAAACGCTTAGGTCTGACTTGGTTGGTGCTCGCAAGGAACGGAGGTTGACGATCATACCTGGCGTCGGCCACTGGACTCAATTTGAGGCCGCAAAGGAAGTCGACGAAATACTGATCCGCTGGTTACGCGATTCATAGCCATCAGAAGAAACGCAGACTTGGTTATTAGGTATCTTGTTGACTTAGAAACCCTCGCTGTTGCCCAGCGAAATCGCAATCCCGTAGCAGAATGTATCCAGAAGGTCATCGTCCCTTTTTCTGTCCTTGTCACCCATCCGAAAACTTTCGATCTGGTCCATGAGATGATTCTTTGTCCGCCGCTTATACTGGACGACCTTGTTATGGGCATACTCGGTATACTTTACCCATGGCGAGGTTGGCGGGCCCACACGTGCACGCCCGGTTTGCAAGGCGCCTCGCGCACTTAAGTCGATCAGTCTTTGCGCGGCAACGGGGCAAGGCCCATTTGAATGGCACTGCATGATTGCGGCGAAATCCCGAGCCATCGCAGCCACGACGAGCTTTCGCGCAACTCGCCCACGCCTACAGGCTCGGTGTCCGTACTGAATAACCGGGCGACTCCCTCATTATTTGTGGCCAAGACACGATGCGCAGTGACTCCGTTCAATCCATTTTTCGCGAATAGACCAGCTTCGATACGATCGTCGGTCGACATTCGAGTGGTCGCGGCCGAATAAGCAAACGACTCTAGCGGGCCAGGGAGCGCGCAGGCAAGCAGAAGACCCGCGCAAGCGGGGATTTTCCGAATACCTACGTCACGATTCGTCCGAGTTGGTGAACTAGCCGACAAGCCGATCTCCAGCCGGCACGGAGCAATTCGAGAGTGCGAGGCGCGTAACCGCAGTGCCCCGGAGATCATGGAAGTGAAGGTCCTTCAGCGACGCCTTCTTGAACGCCTTATCCCAGTTCGTCCTGAAACCGTCCTCGGTCCACGGTCGGCCGAACGAGTTAACCAGAACGGTGGTGGGGGTGGCGGCGGCACGTCACCATCGGGAATATCGCGATCTGGAGGCGTCGGCGGCCCGCGATCGGCGCGAGCCCCGGGGCCATCCTTCGGACCTTTTGGAGCGTTCGGTCCCTTGGGCCCCCTTTCGTTACGGCCATCGGCATGAGCAAGCACCTCGGCGTGCACCACGCCACGGTCGAACCGGCCCTGCACGGTGACGGTCTCACCCTTGGCAACTAGCATGCGATCTTCGCCACGCGGTCCCGTGTCGATCAGAGCCCGACCGCTGCGAACATCCTGAAAGGTGCGGCGTCGGCATCGCCCCTTGTCACGTCGTGGTTGCCGGCGTTGGCGTTGCCATCGCGTCGAATCTCATCAACAACCTGCCGATGGGTTTGATTGCCACGACCACAAGTCAGGCCGCACAGGTCCCGCAACATGTCACTGGGGCGATCCTCATCGGCGTAGATCTCGGGCCAAATCTTTCCGTGACCGGCTCGCTGGCGACCATCCTGTGGCTTATTGCACTTCGCCGCGAGGGAGAGCAGGTCGCGGCCTGGCAATTTTTGAAGCTCGGGCTCGTTGTCATGCCGCCAGCGTTGCTGCTGGCGTTGCTCGCACTGTCGGCGGTAGCGCCGTAACGGGCAAGAGGATTTACGCAACGCTGCAGAGCGTGGACCAACTCAACGGCATGCGAAGGACGCTGACGGAATTGCGTCATGCGTTACAGGTTACTTCACAACAGGGGTAAGATCCTTGGAAAGGATTGCCCCCGGCTGGCTCAGCATACCTCAGACGTCTTTGCCAATCTCGAATTCCGTAATTATCCCCAGCAACGCACCTGCCTTGACTGTTTCGCCGTCTTTCAAATGAATGTTTGACAGTACACCGGTGGCCGGCGCTGACACTTCAAGAGCCACGCCATCAGTTTCGATCTCCACTAGAGGTTCATTCAAGCTAACTGGGTCTCCGACACGCTTGAACCATCTTCCAATCGACGCTGGCGTATCGCAAACTCCAATATTCGGCGTCCGAAGCTCGGTAGCCACAATAGCGATCCCCCTTGCACCAAGCTCGATCTTTAATCCTGAGTTTTTCATGTCATCAAGTATCTGTAGTTCTCTCGCGGACGAAGTGGCCGGAGGTTTAACGACGAACTGCATTTCTCTGTTCTGATTCATTTTCCGTTCAACGTCTGCAAAATCGTCGAAATTATCCGTTGTGATAAGCGAATCTTTGCCATCGCCGGAGTAATGCATTTCAAGGATCCATTTCGCTCGCATCATGAAAGTCTCGCCGGAGCCAAAAAGTGTAGTCCGAAGAGCCCACTTGCGCTCAAGCAAAGCCATGAGCAGTGCTTCATTCGAATTTATGTCGTCACGAATCGCCGTCCGTTCTTTAAGATCGAAATCCGCCGTCGCAAGCCTTATCCATCCAATTCTCGCCTTATCAAGTTGCTCATCAATTTCGCTTTGCAATTGAGCTAGATCATTATCCGGCAAGGTAGATCTCCTCAAAATTGTGCGATCACCTGAAGATCGCGAGCCGTTACGGCAACTCTGTGACCTGCTGCAAAGAGGGCCAATCGGCTTCCAAGATCAAATTTGGCTCGTTTCGAGGCGCAGTATCAGGGTCGGAAACTACTCAGGTTCGGATGTCCGACGCAGGCAAGACGCCCGCGTGCCGGTCATAAATGGCGAGAAGTTGAAGCCCGACGGCGTCGTTTAAACCCGCAAATCTTCCTAGCGCCGGCAGTAGAAGCGAAACGGTCGAACGCGAAACGGCACGCGCCCGCGGTGTATGTCGCGAGCGCTCGCGACGGACCACTTTGGCTTTGGAGAGTTTGTGATCCGTAAAATGCGAGGCCTATGCCCATGGAACTTGCATTAACTTGCTGCAGGCCTGAGTAGTTTCCGAGTCTGCCAGCGTCGTTGGACGACGATTACTCATGAACGCTTGAGCGCCGGATGAACTGAGGATTGCAGAGCATGACAGATATGACGATCGCAAATAGTAAGGACCGCGCGCGCGCAGCGACGGCAGAAACAATGAAGGCGTTGGTCTATCGGGGTCCTGGCAAGAAGGCCTTGGAAGAATACCCTAAGCCGGGCATCAGCGCCCCAACGGACGCGATCGTCAAGATCACTAAAACTACAATATGCGGCACCGACCTTCATATCCTCAAGGGAGATCTTCCTTCCTGCAAGCCGGGACGCGTTTTGGGCCACGAAGGCGTCGGCGTCGTTGAAAAGGTTGGGTCCGCAGTGACCGCGTTCAAACCGGGTGACCGGGTTCTGATTTCCTGCGTCAGCGCGTGCGGCAAATGCGACTACTGCCGTAAGCAGATGTACTCGCACTGCACGGCTGGCGGCTGGATCCTCGGCAATACGATAGACGGCACACAGGCCGAGTTCGTCCGGACGCCGTTTGCGGATACGAGCCTTTATCACATCCCTGCTGACGCCGACGAGGAAGCGCTGGTGATGCTTAGCGACATTCTGCCGACCGGTTTTGAGTGCGGCGTACTCAACGGCAAAGTCGAGCCGGGAAGCATCGTGGCGATCGTCGGCGCTGGGCCGGTTGGGATGGCTGCGCTTCTGACCGCGCAGTTCTTCTCGCCCGCCGAGGTCATTATGATCGATCTCGACGAAAATCGCCTTGAAGTGGCAAAGCGCTTTGGAGCAACAAGCATCGTTAACAGTGGCGACGGCAAGGCCGTGGAAACAATCATGAAGATGACCGGCAGACGCGGCGTGGATACCGCGATCGAAGCGGTCGGCATTCCCGCCACCTTCGAGCTTTGCGAGAAGATTATCGCGCCGGGCGGAACCATCGCCAATATCGGTGTGCACGGTGTGAAGGTCGATCTCCATTTGGAAAGTCTGTGGGATCGCAATATTTCCATCACCACGCGGTTGGTCGATACGGTGACTATTCCGATGCTGTTCAAGACCGTCCAATCGCGCAAGATCGACCCCAAGCTTCTGATTACGCATCGCTTCAAGCTTGCAGATATCCTTGACGCATACGAGGCATTCGGAAACGCTGCCAAAACGAAGGCGCTCAAGGTGATCATTGAGGCGTAGCGAGCAGAGTGACAAGTTCACTCAACAAAGACCTGTGCGACAATATTCAACGAGTGTCAGATCAAATGTTGGCAAAAGCAGTAAATGCGGCAGCCGTTAAAGCTCATTTCGTAGGTGGTGGCATCGGGTCACTGGCGGCGGCCGCCTTCATGATTCGCGACGGAAAGGTTCCGGGCGAGAATATCTCGATCTACGAGGCGATGAATGTTCTGGGCGGGGCCCTCGATGGCGGAGGCAACGCGATCGACGGCTACCGGCTCCGCGGCGGAAGAATGCTGACGTCCGATAATTATGAATGCGTGTGGGATCTATTCAAGACCATTCCATCCCTGCAAAACTCGCTCGTCTCGGTATTCGATGAGACCATGGCATTTAACAAACTCCATGTCCCGCACGCCCAGGCGCGGCTGGTCGATCGCAACGGCCATCGGACCGACGTCACCACGATGGGGTTCTCGATGGCTGACCGGCTTGAACTGGTCAAAATTACCGAAGCCAGCGAGGAAGAAACTGGGGTCAGATCGCATCACCGATTGGCTTTCACCGCCGTTCTTCAACACCAATTTCTGGTTCATGTGGCAAACGACGTTCGCCTTCCAGCCCTGGCATAGCGCTGTCGAATTCAAGCGTTACTTGCACCGGTTTATGCTCGAGTTCACGCGGATCGAAACCCTCGCAGGCGTCAAGCGTACCAAATACAACCAGTACGATTCGCTGGTTCAGGCCTTTATTGGCTTGGCTCGAAACAAAGGGTGTCAATTTCATAAGAGACTGCACGATCACGGATTTTTCGCTTAAGGCTGAGGGCGGAGTGCTCTCGGTCAGGGGTTTCGAATGCATCCGCGCCGGCGAAACTGAAAATCTCCAGGTCGCTACCGGAGATTTGGTTTTTTTCCAGAATGGCTCAATGGTAGACGCCTCGAGCTTCGGAACAATGTCGAGCCCGCCTAAGGCGTTGACGAAAGCCGACAGCGGCGGCTGGCGGCTCTGGGAGAAACTCGCCGAGGGTCGTCCTGAGTTCGGCAAACCGTCCGTATTCAATTCGCATATACCGGAGTCTTATTGGCAATCGTTCACCGTAACCCTGCGGGACACGGCATTCTTCGACCATATGGAAAAGTTCAGCGGCAACCAGGCCGGAATCGGCGGTCTAGTAACGTTGTTTGAATCGAATTGGCTGATGTCGATCGTTCTCTACCATCAGCCGCATTTCCCCGATCAGCCGACGGACGTTCAGGTGTTCTGGGGCTACGCGCTGCATCCCGATCGCATTGGCAATTTCGTTGCCAAGCCAATGGCTCAGTGTTCCGGCAAGGAGATCCTCACTGAACTGTGCGGTCATCTCAATATTGATCCAGCCGTGTTTGATTCCGCGATCTGCATTCCTTGCCGCATGCCGTACATCACCAGTATGTTCATGCCGCGAGCGCAGGGCGATCGTCCCCAGCCAATTCCTTCAAACACAAAAAATTTCGCCATGATCAGCCAGTTCGTGGAAATTCCGGTCGATGTCGTATTCACGGTCGAATATTCTGTCAGGGTTGCTCAAATGGTCGTCTATCAGCTGCTCGGCATAGATCGCCAAGTCACGCCGATCACGGCCAATGACAAGTCGATCGAAGTACAAGTCAACTCAGTGATTAAGGCGTTTGCCTGACGACTTGCGCTGAAGTGGGCTCGGCGCGCTTGTCACGACCTGCCAAACGCTATCCTACAGCGTGCTGAGACAGCTCATAACGCTGTCAATAGCAGCGCCAGCGGACCGTTTCATCTCTGTCGACGGATAGACTTTCATCGTGAACAAGGACACGACCATGAAGGCGATGGTGCTTAAAAAACTCAGAACCGCGCTGCAATGGACCGAACTCCCAGATCGGTACCCGGGGCCGGGCGAGATTCGCGTGAAGATCGCAGCCTGCGGCGTCTGTCGTACCGACCTGCATGTCGTCGATGGTGAACTGCTTGATCCGAAGTTGCCGATTATTCCGGGACACGAGATTGTGGGCCGGATCGATGCGATTGGCGAAGGCGTCGAGGGTCTGCGAGCCGGTGAACGCGTCGGGATCCCTTGGCTCGGTCACACCTGCGGAATTTGCCCCTATTGCCTGGAGCAACGCGAAAATCTTTGTGATCGCCCACTGTTCACCGGCTTTACGCGTGACGGCGGTTTTGCGACCGCAACGATCGCTGACGCGCGCTTTGCCTTCCCGCTCGGAGAGACGGGCGACGATGTCGCACTTGCCCCCTTGCTCTGTGCCGGCTTGATCGGCTGGCGCTCGCTCGCGATTGCTGGTGATGGCAAGCGGCTGGGGCTGTACGGCTTTGGTGCTGCGGCGCATATACTGGCGCAGGTTGCGGCTTGGCAGGGGCGTTCTGTGTTCGCGTTTACCCGGCCGGGAGATGCCGCAGCCCAAAGCTTCGCGCGGAGCTTGGGAGCGAAATGGGTAGGCGGATCGGATGAGATGCCAACAGAGCCGCTGGATGCTGCGATTATCTTTGCGACTCTCGGCGATCTCGTACCCATGGCACTGAAGGCAGTTCGCAAAGGTGGCCGTGTTGTTTGTGCGGGCATTCACATGTCCGACATCCCAAGTTTCCATTACGGCCTGCTGTGGGAGGAGCGGCAACTCGTGTCGGTCGCCAATCTCACGCGACAGGACGGAATCGATTTCCTGCGCCTGGTGCCCGAGATGGGCATCATCACCAAGACCACGAGTTATCCGCTGGAGCAGGCAAATCGGGCTCTAGCGGATCTGCGCGGGGGCCGCTTCGAGGGCGCGGCTGTTCTGGTTCCGTGAGAACCAGCTCATCGAAGGTCTGTCCAGTTGGACAGATTTCCGGTCGTTCCCCAGAAAGAATTCCTGTCGGCAATTTCGCGTTGCCGACAGCGTATGCCTATTTTTCGGCAGGATTGACCTTCTGCCAGGCCACCGCGAGTTTGGCGGATGCTGTCTTGAACGAGGCTTTGGCGCTATTCCAGTCTGCCTCACCAGCCGTTTCCAACTGACTAAACGCGCTCTTGGTCTCGGTCCAGGCATCGTCCAGTTCCTTGGAAGTTCGAGTCTTCGCTTCCGTAGCCTTGGCCTGCATCTTGGTTTCGAAATCGAGGAGCTTTTGCTGCCAAAGTTTCATCTCGCTCTTAGCGGTTTGCGTGTAACTACTTCGTTCCGCCGCCGGATCATGGGAGTTCGCCGTCCCGACCGAAACGCCCTGGTCGGATGAGGGCTTCGATTGGGCCGCGGCGGGTGACGCCGCGGCGAGGGCGAGTGTGCCGATTACGATCGGGGCGATAAAAAATCTCATGGTGTCCAATTCCCTTTTAAAAATATTGTTGATTGATCCGTTTTAGGCGCGACTGAAATTAAGGAGGTCAGCCGACGGCTGCGACGGTGGGTTCTGCTGCTTTCGCGTGCACATCGAGCAGAGCAGGGCTGAGTGTGCCCAGGATCGCTTTGGCGTGGGACGGTTCAAAACGTTTCAAAGTATGTGCTGATGGGGTCAAGTTCGAATTTTGGTAACATGTTCAGTATGGCCGGCGCGGCTTTGTTCTTGCCGTTTCTTCCAATGCTTCCAATCCAGATTTTGCTGAATAACCTGCTCTACGATGTTTCGGAGATCGCAATCCCCTTCGATCAGGTCGATGAAGAGGCAATCGCCGGACCGGTCAAATGGGACGTGAAGTTCATCGAGCGGTTTATGCTGATCTTTGGACCAGTCAGCTCTGTGTTCGATTTTGTTACATTCTATGTTCTCTTGCACATAATTGGCGCCGGCGAGGCGCTGTTTCAGACAGGCTGGTTCATCGAATCGGTCACGACCCAGGTTCTGGTCGTGTTTGCCATCCGAACACGACGGTCCATCTTTCGAAGCCGGCCGCACCTGTTCCTTACCGCCATGGCACTTGGAGTTGTCGCTTTTGCGATCGTGTTACCGATTCTTCCGTTCGGTCGCTGGTTTGGATTCGTGGCGCCACCGCCGCTATTTTTCGTCCTGCTGATCGGGGCAACGCTGACGTATCTCGCAGTGGTCGAAATTACCAAACGGATTTTCTACCGTTCGGTCGCAAATTCTTAATCCTATGGTCGACAAAAGAAGAGTAAGTGACCGCTTCTGGCGCAAAGTAGACATTCATTGATAAGCTGAGGTTCCAAATGAGCGGAAGCTGCACGGTCGTTATGGTTCGGCCAGAGAGGCCTGTCGCAGTATTGACGACCGGTTGAGCGCAACTCGCGGGAATGAGCCTCTTTAGCCTGCGGCTTCTCGACTTTCGCTAAGCCAAACAGGTAACTTTCTCGGGGTCCTTATAGATCGCCCGATCAATTGGTCCTTTCGGGCCGTTGCCTCGAATGGCAATTTGAGATGGTTGCATGTACCCCGATATGAACCTGTCAGCTGACGGCTAGATGGGCGTGGTAGGACAAATCGCAAGAATCGGATCGTGTCCCCGATGCCTTGGATCCACCGACGCCGGCCTTAGGCGTGGCACGGTTGGATTTTTCACTAAAAGCCGTTGATCTCTAATGCGGGGATTTTGGATCAGTTGGAAAAATTGTGTTGAGAAATCAACGCGAACAACATGTCTCTTAATCAGCGGGTCCCAGGTTCGAGCCCTGGTGCGCCCACCACCCAGTCTTTAGGGCTCGAACTCCGTTCGCCGCTGTCGCGGTGGCCCTGCAGAAATAGGGTTTTTGCGTATTTTTGTCGGTCTCTGTGTTGCGTCTCCGTTGGCGACAAGCGCGATTTTTCGGCTCTGTCTCCGCCATCTGAAATCCCGTTCCTGGCGCTGAGCGGAGACCGGTTCGATGGCTGAGTGGCGGGTCTCCAGGCTCACGCAGGGCTATTCCGGATTCAGCCCGAGTACTTCGAACTGCTGGCTCCATTCGGACGGCAGATCGCGGAGCCGCTCGATGCCAATGCCGCGGGGCAGGCGACCTTCGATCGCCGCCTTGACCAGATTAGGCGCCAGAAACGCGAGCGAGATGGTCATGTTGACCTGTCGCGCGCTGCAGTTCTCGCTGGCGCAAAGCTCTGCGACGGTGGTCATTCGACCTGAGACGATATCATCGAGCCACTGACGACCTCGGGCGATGGCGCTGACGATGATCGAGCGATACCGGAAGTGAGCGGCGGACGGTCAAACCGATGCGATTGACCCCTTTCGGACATTAGATTGTCGAAACAGTTCAGCGGCACGCCCTTCGATCGATGGCAGCCAAGCAAAAATTCTGGCGCGTGAGCGAGATGTCACCTAGTCGGGTGATGACAGGCTTCTATGAAACGGCTGATTGGAGAAGCCATTTATTTCGGGGTGGACCGCCATGAGATCAGTTCAAACTGCGGACGACTCAAGATTGCTTCAAGAATGCCCGGTGCTGATTTGCATCATCGCAGCGCTCATCGTCATGTTCGGCGTCTTCGCTATCATCACGACCGCTCCCGCAGCTCCCCAAGAACTCGTCTTTGGAGAAGTTCCGGGATAATCCTTGATGGGTTGACCAACTGTTTAGATGCGCCATTATCTAGGACGCGTTGGCAACTCGCGGGAGCGCGCCGGACTTGCCGAATTGACCTACTCATTTGCGAGCTTTCGTTGGCGCACGGCACAAAACAACCGGCGAGCATTGATCGGAATCAGCGCGGTGTGCAAAATGAAGATCGGCGCTAGGTGCAAGGCTCCTGCGTAGACTAGGAATGCCAAGTTGCTGCACAGAGCAACAACGCGTAGTGAAATCATGTCCTTCATATAGAAGGTCAAAAAGACGAACGATGAGGCAATATAGCCGGCTAAATCCACCCATTGCATGGCGGATCTCCGTCTTGAGAAATACGAACTGGTGCCGTTTAATATGGGCTGACCGCTGGCCGGGGTCATCACCCCAGTGGGTGACAAGGCGGGTTACTCACCTTTGTGTCCGCGCAGCCGCACGCTTCCAACAGACACTACCAATCCGGATAGTTCTGTTTGGCCCGCCGTGGCGGTCTTAGTGAAGACACGCCGGAGGTGCGTCTTGATCGTGTTTGGTGAAAGATTAAGCAGCCGCGCTGTCTCTGCCACATTGTTGCCGGACGAAGTCGCCAATGCCACACGCGCCTCGGCTTGGGTAAGGCCGAAAGCATCCATGATTTGGCTCAGCGGTATCGACAACCTGTTGGAGGGATCGATGATGAATAGTACCGCAGCGGCGCTCTTGAAGCCGGCATCGGACAGCCGGCCAAGGTCCTTGCTTCGGATCGAGGAAATCAAGATGGTCAACAGCTGACCGTCCGCGTTGCGCGGAAAGCTCATTGTACCTCCCGGCGCACCTGACAGGGTAAGCCGGATCAACTCAGCCAATCGCTGTGAGTGAGCCGGCGAAGGCGTCTTGATGGGTTGGCGAAGCCGCAGGACACCCTGGGACTCAAGCGCTCGCGCCGTTGAGTTCGCAAACAGTATCGAAGCATTTCTATCGAGGATCACGACCCCGTCGGAAAGGTGATCAAGCACGTCAAATGCGGCATTTCGGATGCTCGTATAGCTATCGATGTGCAATCCCAACGTCGCCGAACGACGAAGGTGAGGCGTAAGCCATTCGAGCAGCCGCTGCTCGGTAAACTCCAGCGGTCCCTGTCTTAAAGTTCGGCAGAGATTGAAGGCGGCGTGAAAGTCCTTCCTCTTGGCGAGCGACATCATCCCGTTATGACCGACTTCCTGGGGACGCAAGACCTCGTCATAGAAGAGCGTGCGCTTCAGGTCATTGAGGGGGATGGCCTCTTCTGACATGACCAGTCGTCCCACCGGCTGGTTTTCCATATGGTCGGACCATGGATTGACCATGTGACGTTCCTGAAATGCTTGTTTGCATTCTTCGCTGAGCCGGGCGTTGAAATCGAAATAGACGGTTTGCTTGGTGAATGAGAAGCCGAAAAGGATGCCACCCTGGCTGTTGGTCAGGTCGGCGATCGCGGTGAGCACGTCCCGCCACAGATCATTCTCCGCCGCGGCGTCGTAGATCAGGTCGAGGACCTTTTCAAACTGCTCGCCTGAAAAAGTCAAATTGCCCATCCATCACTGCGGCCTGCCTGCCGAGAGGCCAACAACCGTTACGTTCTAGGAAGAAGCGTGAAGAGCTTAAAACCGTTCGGCTTCGATTGCCTCACCCACCTGGGTGATGTTGCCGGACAGGTTTTGAGGACGCTCCAATTCCTGCAGTTTGGCCGTCGGAAACCGTCTGTATATCCGGTCCGGGCAATGAAAGTCCCAGGATAATCAAGCCGGCAATCAGGAAGAAGTAACAAGTGAGCGAAATGCGCACCCATTTCGTATACGTCCGGCGGTCCTCGCCGGAGGTTTCGTGCAGGCAGATCGGTGAATGAGAAGCTGACGGCGACAATCGGGTCATCAAAATCCCCTCGGGTCAAGCCAATGCCGAAACAGAGCCGTCCTAGTCTTCGTCAGGTACAGCCTCCTCGGATTTATTATCCCGCGATGAGGCGGGCGTAATCACCCACGTGGGTGACACCACATGGTCAGCTTGTGGCACTTAGCCGACATGTCCCGTCGTGCTGTCGCATGTCCGCTGTTGAGTGGCAAGCCGGACATGCCACTCTGGCCAAACCACTTCTGCTATTGACCCGCTTCGGACATGGGATCACACACAAGGCACACAGTAATCTTACGTTGTCGGCGTTCCATTGTTGAGAAGGTTGGAGACAGCCGTGAGAAGTTGGGCTGGCGCATACGGCTTAGCCAAAATGATGCTGTTCGGAACACCTTTCGAGGTCCAGGCTGCTGCGGCGGCCCCGCTCACATACACGACAGGAAATTCCGGTTCGATCTCTCTAGCGTGCTGGGCAACTTCCCAGCCGTCCGTCTTCCCCTTTAGATTGATGTCGGTCACCAGCGCCCGGTATTTGCCTTTGTTTTCCTTTAGCAAGGTTACTGCCTGTTCGCCCGACGCCACGATGACTGGCTCGAAACCGCCATAACTAAGCGTTTCTTCAACGAGGTGCTGGAGTAACTCCTCGTCTTCAACAACGAGGATGACAGGCAATTCGGGTAACGCTGGCACCGCTCCACTCCTCTTAGTGCTGTCCGGACATTGCGATGGACGCCGCCAACGGCCAAAGGTCCGACGATTCATTGAAAAGTTTACGCTGTCCCCGGCTTCGATGGTTGGCACAGGGCCGATGCGAAGCTGTCACTGTTGACAGGAACCCCGAACAAGTAGCCTTGGCCAATCGGACATCCCATGTCCGTTAGCAATGTGCGCTGGGTGTCGGTCTCCACCCCCTCCGCCACTACTGCAACATCCAACGCGCGTCCGAGGTCGATGATGGCCCGAACGATGACCGTCTTCGAGGGACTCGCGAGCTCGCCAACAAAGCTCCGATCGATCTTGATCTCGGTTACCGGGAGCGTCTCCAGCATACGGAAGCTCGAGTAGCCTGTCCCGAAATCGTCCACCGAAAGGCCGACACCGAGATCCCGCAGCCGGCGGAATGCCCCCATCACATGGGGGGTGTTGTCGAGTAACATGCTTTCGGTGATCTCCAGCGTCAGCCAATCGGGCCGGGCATCGGTCTGCCGTAGGACCCTATTCACTACGTCCGCCATGTCTCGGTGGAGAAATTCGATGGCAGATACGTTAACGGAGAAGCGCAGCGGACGGTCGCGGTGCGCGTTGACGCGCTGAGCAAAGGCGGCGACGCTGGCGAGGCCACGTTCGCCGAGCTCAAGGAGCATACCAGTTCGCTCGGCCGCTTCGATGAATCGGCCGGGCGGCTGGTTGCCGAACAAAGGATGGTTCCATCGTATTAGGGCTTCCGCGCCCACGCACTCGCCGGTGGCGAGGTCGATCTGTGGCTGGAAATGGTAGACGAACTCGTCGTTTGCGATGGCAAGCTTCAATTCTCGAGTCATTCGGACGCGTTTGCACGCGTCCTCCGCATCTGTGAGTCGAAACCCGCGAGGTCCACTAAACGGATCTGCTTTGGCAGCATGCAATGCAGTGCCGGCATTTCGGAGAAGCAAGATTGCGTTATCGCCAGATTCGCCGATCGCATAGCCGATCGCGAAACGCAGAGAGACGTTCGCCCCGGGACGATGAAATCGCGGAAAAGCGCGTTAGAAATGCCGGCTGCAATCTTTTGGCCGCTGTCTTCATCCGGCAGATCGAAAGCCAATGCAAACTCATTCGCTCCCATCCGGCCGACCAGAGCCGCACCGGTTTCCCTCAGCCGGCGCCCAGTCTCATGCAGCAGGTCGTCCCCCACATCAAAGCCATAGCCAGCGTTGACGTCGTGAAACCCAACGACATCGAGCTTCACTATTAAACCCGGGCCGGCTTGCGTTGAGAAGCGTCGATCCACAGCAGCAACGAACGATTGGCGGTTAAGACACCCTGTCGTAACGTCGATGTTAGCCGCGCCATTTGGGGCAATATCCGTCTGCTGCGAAGCGGAGACGTCGGGGAGAATGCCCAGGTAGAACAGTTCGCCCCCCACCGCGATCGGTTTAAGACTAAGGCGATTCCAGAAAGTCGAACCGTCCTTCCGATAGTTTCGCAGCGTGACATCCACCGGTTCAGCGGCCTTAATCGCTTCAGTGGCGTGGGCGAGCTCCGGCTGCTCATGTTCGTTGGCCTGCAGGTAGCGCCAGTCCTTCCCCAGCGCCTCGTGCCGAACATGCCCAGTCAACCGCTCGAAGGCCTTGTTGACGTACATAAGCGACGCAAGTCCGGCCGAAACCCGAGCAATTGCGATGCCGTCTGGCAGTTCTTCGAGCAGGTTCAGTACAATCGACCGAAGAACCGCATCTGAGCCGAGAGTTGGCTCGATGGCCACTGGCCAATTTGGTCGGGCGAAATCTGCCTCCGTAAATTCCCTGAACTGTTCCATAATTCAAAAATGGCGCGATCGCCGCAATTCGGCAATCCGTCGCTACGGTCGTTTCGAGACAATCGTCAGCCGAAATCGGACAAAGGCGATCTTCCGCCGTTACCGGAGGTTCGGAACCGTTCGCGGTATTCCGTGGGAGTCGCCCCGATATGGGCAAGAAACGCTCGGCGCATCGCACGCGCTGACTGGAAGCCGCTCTTCAATGCAATCGTATCTATCGACTGCCGGCTGCTTTCGATGAGGTAGCGTGCGACGTCGATCCGCGTAAGGTCGATATATTCAGATGGCGGCATACCCACCTCTTGGGTGAAGATTCGCGTGAAATTGCGCGCGCTCATCGCTGCCATCTTCGCCAAGGCGTCGACGGACAAGTCAGCGGCTGGATGATTTAGGATGTGCTGCTGGACATTTTTCAGCCGGCTGCGGTCGAGGGCTTGCGCTGCCAGATGCACGCTGAACTGGGACTGGTCGCCGGGTCTTTTCAGGAACACGACGAGGCGGCGGGCGACGTAAAGCGCCACCTCCCTGCCGAGGTCCTCTTCGACCAGTGAAAGGCCGAGATCGATCGCCGCGCTGGATCCGGCGGAGGAGATTAGGGCGCCGTCGCGGACAAATACTCGATCTGCTTCCACCTTTGCCTCGGGGAAGCGCTCTGCGAGCAAGGACGCGAACTGCCAATGCGTGGTCACGCGGTGGTCGCCGAGCAATCCGGCAGCGCCGAGCAAAAAGGCGCCTGTACAAACCGAGCCGTAACGTCGCGTTTGCGGGGCCGTCCGGGTCAGCCAATCGACGACTTCATTTTCTGGCGCATTTGGAATTCCCACGCTTCCGGCCACAAGAAGCGTATCGGGACTGCCCGGGCTGGAGTGGTAAGCTAAGTCCGGAAGGACTCGCAGTCCGGATCCGCAGCGGATTGGGCGATCGTCTTGCGCGACGATCATGACGTCGTAGAAGCTTTCAGCGGCGTGTTCGTTGGCTTCTGCGAACACGTCCGTGAGGCCGGCAAGTTCCAAGGAGTGGACATTCGACGGTATGAAGATGACGACCTGCATCGTTTGTCTCCGCACGCAGCGGGTGGGATGGCAGTTTGCGTCCCACTGTCGTCGGTCGCTCGCAATGAGCAACGCGTTCGCTAGATTAGAACGTTGCACGCCTCGTGGCCACAGCATTGATATCGGCTGCCTACGAATTTCGGCGGAAGCCGACGCGCCAGTTGCCGCCACGATTTGTCCGCCGCTAGGGCGAAGAATTTTTAGTGTGACGGTCGGCCATTATGCGCTGTGGGACAGATTTTGGCGGCGACAGAATGACTTCTGCTCCTGACACTTAACGAACGCGTCCGGACCATCTGTTGACGTCCGGTTTTGAGTGTAAAGCAGACGTCGCCATTCCATAACATTCGAAGCGCGCACGCCATGTCCGCGGTGGAGGTAAGAGCGGACATTACTGGCGCTGGGCGGGAGGTCAGCTAATGACCACCAACGGACAGGGCAGTCGTTGATTATGGCGTGCTGCCACGTCTCATCTAGAAATTCATTGGTTGCGATGGACGAGCGGGAAGCCGACGGTTGACACACACAAGCTAGTTATATAACTAATATATTATATAACTAGGGTGCAATATGTCAAACCTTGATGCCGCTTTTTCGGCAATGGCTGATCCCACGCGTAGGGGCATTCTCGCCCGCCTGACGCTGGGTGAGGCGACGGTGATGGAGCTTGCCGAGCCCTTCGCCATGACGCAGCCCGCTATATCCCGGCATCTCAAAGTGCTTGAAGGCGCGGGGCTGATTGTACGACGAGTGGAAGGGGCTAAACGACCGTGCCGATTGGCGCCATCCGCTATCGTCGAGATTGACCAATGGCTCGACATGCTGCGTCAGGCTCTCAGCAAGAATTATGATCGGCTCGACGCCGTGTTGGCCGGAATGAATGCCAAAAAGCGAAAGGCGCGCCGATGAGCAAGTTGACACTGAAAACTGAGGGCGACCGAGATGTCGTTGGTACACGCCGCTTCAATGCCCCGCCAGAGGCCGTCTATCGCGCTCATATCGAGCCTGACCTTATCAAGCAATGGATGCTAGGCCCGGAAGGCTGGTCAATGCCCGTTTGCATCAACGATCCTCGGCCGGGAGGTAAATTTCGATACGAATGGACGAACGAGGAACGCGGAGGCTTTCACATAACCGGCGAGTTTGTCGAGTTGGTTCCATTCAGCCGTATTGTTCATATCGAGCGTATGCACCTGCCGGACCCGACGCCAGACAATCACGTTGTCACAACGTTTGAAAAAAGCGGCTCGGGGACGTTGATGACCTTGCGCATGACCTTGCCGGACGCCGCGTCGCGCGCCGCAATGCTTGCGACGGGAGTGGAGCACGGCATGGAAGCCAGCTACGTCCGGCTGGACGCCTTGGCTTGACACTTTAGCTCGTGTCCTTACCGAACATAGGAGTAGCAATGATGCTCGACCCACCGCAAATCGTCCAGACCACAACACAGATAGCTGCCATCATTCACCTTATTGTTCCGCGTAGCGATATGGTGAAGGTCTTTGGTCCTGCTGCCGGAGAACTAATGGCGGCACTTAAAGCGCAAGGGATCAAACCCGAAGGACCCATTTTTGCGCATCACCTAAAGATGAGCGCTGACAACTTCGATTTTGAATTGGGCATAAAGGTCGCGACGCCGGTCAAGGCGAACGGACGTGTGAAGCCAGGTGAACTGCCAGCGGCTAAGGTTGCGCGCACTGTCTACAGTGGGCCTTACGAGGGCCTGCCCGCGGCGTGGGGCGAGTTCACCAAATGGATCGAGGCCAATGGACACGAGCGAGCCGGTGACCTGTGGGAATTGTATTCTGTCGGGCCACAATCGATGCCCGATCCCATGGGATGGCGCACCGAACTGAACTGCCCTCTCAAGACCTAACACTACGCAAACGCGCATTCCCCGATTAGTTTGACCCGGAACGGACTTCGGCCCTGGCGCGAAGCCATCATCGCCGCGCCTTTGAGTGCCGTGCTGGCGGGTCCGCCAGCGCGATTTCTTGATTGGTCCATTGCTTCCCCCAAGGCGCTTATCTCATCCTCGTGCGAGGGCTAAGTCAATCGGGAGGGTCTCGCAAAAGACAGTGGGGCTTACATGAACATTACGTCGGAGTTCGTAGAATTACGCTCTACTTGATAGAGCCGTCTTGCGTTGGACGTCGAAACTGACACGAACCTTACAAAACCGGAGAAATCGGCTCTTCATTTGTGGAGAGTGCTTATTCGATCACAGCCAGCCTGCAGCCCGTCTGATAAGCAAGCTAGGTCGTATAATCATATTCATTTCGGAGGCGAGACATGCACAAGCGATTTGCAATCGGAGCGGCGTTGGTTTGTTTGCTGGCAACACCGGTTTTTGCGGAGGATTGGGGTGCCATCACCAAAGATCTCAAGGACCTGAAGGCAGATTACAAAGACCTAAAAACGGACTACGCGGACCTGAAGACCGAAAAGGCCAAGTTTGACAAAGCAATATCCAACGGAAATCTGAATGCTGCCATCAAGGATGCGACAGCGATCAAAGCCGATAAGCAGGACATCTTCGCGGACAAGCGCGATATCAGGGCCGACATCAAGGATTTGAAAAAGGACGGTGTTACTCTGCCTAAGGGCAAACACTAAGTATGAGCGCGCTCGTGCTGCGAGCATTCGCACTGGTCGTCGTGCTGACTGCTGCTGGATGCAGCGGTCAGTCCGACCGAATAAAGATGAATGTCGATGGCGGCGGTGGTGACGCCTACAAATCCGCCAAGGTTGGCGTTAATCAACCTCTTTGACCAGGCTCTCGGAACTCCGTTTTAGCATGGTCAATGCAAAGCAGGTTAGAAGCGTCTGGGGCTTCCTCACGGCACGTAAATTGCGCGAATATATCCGGGCTGGGACGAGCCCGGCGGTAGCGAACGCCCGGGTTCAATTACCCGAGACCCGTTTATTTTAGGCGATACTGCTTGTGGCTCGGCTGAAGTCCCCTTCAGCCGGGCCTTTTTCATGCTCGCCTGACAGATGGTCAATGTCCGATGCCGTTGGAACGCCGCGCGTGCCGCCGCCTTCAGTCGTGTTGGGACGGCCTGTACCCGTCATGACTTGCACGGTCGGTCTGAAATTGTGCCCCTCGACGGCCGGCCGTGCCTCCACCGGCACCGCGCGTTTGCCTTTTCCATCGAGTGGCGGGGCGTGTCGCCGACACGATGAACTGGTCAGCCGATGACGCTGATCCAGGTCCCGGCGCCGGCCATGATCAGGACGAGGCCAGCGAAGAGGATCGACTGCGCGGTCGATAATGTGCCGGGACTCTGCATGTGGATAACCTGTGGGTAAGCCCGCCCATTCCCACAATAGAGCAAGTTCGTGAATACTTTACGACATCAACCCAATTCCGTGGCAACTGTGGATGACGCCAGCTTAACCTTCAGGGTACAATTGGATTTATGCCGACGACATCATTCCGCTGCCCGACCTGCCAAGCCGAGTACCGGGTGGTGCGTGTTGAAGCGCCGCCGACGCATGACAATCAATTGCTCTGTCTCGGCTGCGGAGGTCCCCTTCGAAATCGGGATGGAAAGTACGCGCTCAAATATTTCCGTGTCCGTGATGGCGCCGGGTTGGCGCGCTATCGTAAACCGAAACTTGTCTAAGCCGCTGCCTGTCCCAGAAGAGCGGTGAACCTATTTCAAACGACGCCCTTCGCGGCCGCTCTCCCAAGCGCGCCTATCCTGGATACATTCATAATGTCATTGTTTTCAATGCTATGAGCAAGGCCGGCTGTTGCTGAGAGGCGCACCGTCATCTCTGCGTCATATGAATGTCACGCAAATGTAGTCTGTTTGTCACGGATGCGGAAAGCGCTATCGCGGGTCCGCCAATGTGCGGAAGGTACCATTCGATGAGCGATGTAGCGTTTCCCGGTTCGGCAACCTCTGCTGCTCGGAAAGGACCTGACCTCGAGAAAGGGTTTCATCCGCTGACAGCGGTGCTCTACATGGGCGTCGTCGGCGCCGCGCTATTGTTCGTTGCCTACAGCATCTACGCAGACGTCGACGCAACAGGGGCCGGCAAGACGTCTTACCTGGCCTATCTTCTGCTTTTCGTAGCATTGCTGATTGCGCTCGGCTTCGAGTTCGTCAACGGCTTCCACGACACGGCCAACGCCGTCGCTACCGTCATCTACACCCGCTCAATGCCGGCCCAGATTGCTGTCGTTTGGTCGGGAATGTTCAACTTGATAGGGGTGCTTCTTTCGAGTGGCGCCGTCGCCTTCAGCATCGTTTCGCTGTTGCCAGTCGAATTGATCCTCCAGGTTGGCAGCAGTGCGGGATTTGCGATGGTTTTTGCGTTGCTCATCGCAGCCATCATCTGGAATGTGGGTACTTGGTACTTTGGTTTGCCGGCATCAAGCTCGCACACCTTGATCGGCTCGATCATGGGTGTCGGCATCGCCAATGCGCTGATGCGCGGTCGGGCCGGTACCTCCGGCGTAGATTGGTCACAAGCGCTTGGCATTGCAAAGGCTCTCGTCCTTTCACCGCTGTTCGGTTTCGCACTTGCAGCCATCCTGCTCTATGTTCTCAAAGCTGCACTGTTGCGCGCAACGCCTGCGCTGTTCGGCGAACCCAAAGGCGACCAGCCTCCGCCTTGGTGGATCCGAAGCATCCTTATCCTGACCTGCACCCTGGTCAGCTTTTTTCACGGCTCAAACGACGGCCAAAAGGGCATGGGCCTCATCATGCTTATTCTGATTGGCACGGTACCAACCGCCTACGCTCTCAATCGAGCATTGCCGGCGCACCAAATCGAGGAGTTTACGCAGAACTCGGATACGGCCAGCAAAGTCATCGAGAGCAAATCAGCCGGCCGCCAGGTTTCAGGAAATCCACGACCAGCGGTGACGAACTACATCGCGTTTCGTCAACTTGACGACAACACCTACCCGTCGTTGGCCGCGCTCATGCACGAGATCAACAACCAAGTAACGCAGTATGGATCATTAGCTAGATTTCCAGCCGAAACCGTCGGCAATACGCGTAACGATATGTACTTGGTTTCTGAAACTCTGCGCTTAATCGTCAAGAGCAACGAGAGCGAGTTCAACCCGGCCGAGTTGGCGACCCTGAATAAATACAAGAGCTCACTCGATAGTGCCACCAAGTTCATTCCGAGCTGGGTCAAGATTGCTGTCGCGATCGCTCTTGGCCTTGGTACGATGGTTGGTTGGAAGCGCATTGTTGTCACGGTCGGCGAGAAAATCGGAAAAACTCATCTAACCTACGCTCAAGGCGCTGCTGCCGAAGTCACGGCGGCGGCTACGATCGCCGCCGCAGATATTTACGGTTTGCCGGTATCTACTACCCACGTCCTGTCATCCGGCATAGCCGGCACCATGACGGCCAACGGATCTGGATTGCAGTGGTCGACGATCCGAAATATTGCGATGGCCTGGGTTCTTACGTTGCCCATCGCCATGTTGATCTCGGGCACGCTGTACTTCGTGTTTGCCCACTTGTTTTGATCGCTTGTTGTACAGCCGTTTCATAACCTACGGTTGGCATACATGATGGTCGCTCTTGAGCTGAGAGCGGACATCACCTGCGCCCAGCGTCAGGTCAGCTTTTGACACTAACGGCCGCGCTCGGTCCGTCCAAAGCCGGTCGCAGTGCGTGTGTGCCGTCCAGGCCGTGGCTTCCCAACACCGCTGATACTGTAGGTCAACGACAACAGCATCCGTTCTTTAGCGCAATGTGGTACGTCACCGTTTGTTTTATTTGGGCATGTTGCCGAGACGAGCCTTGAAGCGCGGTACCGCTAAATCAAGAAATGCGCGCAATTTGACCGGCATGAACCGATTTGGCGAATAGATGAAATTGACGGGTCGCGGCGGCGGCTGAAAATCCTGAAGTACGGATATAACGCCGCCCAATCTAATCAATTCGGCAACCTGGTAGGAAAACACAACCGTGAGTCCCAGGCCCGCGCGAGCGGCATCCAAGGCCGACTCTGTGTTGCTCACAACGAGCCGGGATCGTACAGGGACGGCATATTCCATCTTGTCGCGTTTGAACCTCCACAGCGAGGGGGAATGCATCGCCGGATAGGTGATGCAGTCGTGGGTGATGAGGTCATCCGGTGATCGAGGCATCCCGCGAGATTTCAGATAGTCCGGGCTCGCGCACATCACGCGACGAATTTCTCCAGCCTTCACCGCGATCAGACTGCTGTCGGTAAGTTCGCCAATCCGAAGGGCAACGTCGATTTGCTCTTCCCAGAAATTGACCGGGCGATCCTGCAGACCGAGCTGGACGTCGACATCGGGAAATTTTGCCAGAAACTCCACAATGATCGGCTGCAAATACAAGCGGCCCATCGCAATGGGTGCCGACACGACCAGATCACCTCGAGGCGTCGTGTACTCGCCTGAAGCGGCGCGCTCGGTCTCGGCGACATCTGCGAGGATGCGCTTGGCGGCAGCGATGTAGGAACGCCCTGCGTCGGTTGGCACGAGCATGCGGCTCGATCGAGTAAACAGCTTGGTTTGTAAGTGTGCTTCGAGCTCGGACACCTTTCGGCTCACGGTCGCAAGCGGCGCCTTCTGACGGCGCGCCGCTGCCGACAGGCTGCCGGCTTCGGCAACCGCCAGAACGATCGACATAGCCTCGAAACGATCCATTGGATGTTTCCATTTTTTGGAAGGATATATCTCGATTTTGCCAGATACCAATCTTTTTGAAAGGGTCTATCTCCGAAACCCCATCACGGAACGGTCCGAGCACAGGAGATCAAGATGAATAAGCCACAAGCCAAAGGCATCGCCCTCGTTACCGGCGCATCGAGTGGCATCGGCGCGATCTATGCCGACCGGCTGGCAAAGCGAGGCTACGACCTCATTCTTGTCGCGCGCAACAAGGCGCGGCTTGCAACGCTGGCGCGTCGGCTCCGCAATGAAACCGGCGGGCGAAGCGTGGAAACGGTCGAGGCCGATCTCACTTCTTCGGCCGACCTGCGGCGCATCGAGGAAATCCTTCGCAGCGATGCCCGGATCACCATGCTGGTCAACAACGCGGGCGTGGGCTCCGCGGTACCATTGCTCGATGCCGAAGTCGACAAGATGGAGGATATGATCCATCTGAACGTCACCGCACTCGCGCGTCTTACTTATGCGGCGGTCCCTGGGCTTGTCGCTCGCGGGGGCGGCACATTGATCAACATATCCTCAATCGTCTCGATCGCGCCGGAGCTGTTGAACGGCGTCTATGGTGGTAGCAAGGCGTTCGTACTGGCACTCGGCCAGTCGCTTGTTCACGAGTTCGCCGACAAGGGCCTCCGCGTTCAAACCGTCCTGCCAGGCGCCACCGCAACGGAGTTCTGGGACATCGCGGGCAAGCCCGTCCATCAACTCCCGGGCCAAATCGTGATGTCTGCCGACGACATGGTCGACGCTGCATTGGCCGGTCTCGACCTTGGCGAAGCCGTGACGATCCCGTCGTTGCCCAACCAAGCCGAGTGGGATCGTTACGACGAAGCACGCCGCGCCATGTCCGGCAAGCTTTCAAGCTCCATTCCGGCGCCTCGCTACAACGTCCATCAAAGCGGACGCCTGAGCGCGTAGCCATCACTGGAGGTCCGCCGTCGACGAATGTGCGGCGGCGGGCTCCAAACCCTGAGCAACCGATTTTCGATCAACCACTTAAAATGAGGAGAACGCAAATGTTTACGACCCGCCTTCATCAGACAACCAGCCAAATCCGCAGAGCACTTTTCGCCACCGCAGTCGCACTTGCTTTCGTCGGGCCGGCCCACGCCGATGGTCTGCTCCCGATCGAAGCCAAGAGCATCGATCTCGGCGGGGTATCGGGCGTCGCTTACTACACCGTCGAGCGCGATGGCTTTCATGTCGTCACGACGCTAGCGCAGGGCGAGGCCGGAACGCCAATTCGAGTCATGTCTATCCTTTCACCGGGGCAGCGGGTGGTTCTCTCGACACCGGCACCAGCGGGCGGAATTGAAATCAGCCGCGAAGGTGATCGAGTGCTTGTGCACAGAAGTAACCCTGTCTCGAATTGAATGGGACCAGGAGCGCCTTGAACAAACAAAACAGGAGACTGAAATGTCAACCATCCATCTCCATCGGACGACAAATATAACAGCGGACCAATACATCGCTGCGCTCACCAACTTTGGACCCGGCCGTTCGAAGCTCTTTGGCAACAGTGCCGATGAGTACCTCAAAGTGCACCGAAGCGGCCTGTCGGAGGCCGACGTTACTGAAGGCTCGGGAGGCGTCTGGGAACGTCTGCACTATGACTGGTCGAATCCCCACCGTGTCGTACTTACAACCACCGATTCCAATGTGTGGGGCGGCTCATCGGGGCACACCTACACCTTCACGCGCCGCCCAAACGGTAGCACTGACATTGATGTTGTTGTCGTACGGGACGGCAAGAACT
This sequence comes from uncultured Alphaproteobacteria bacterium, assembly GCA_963824305.1. Taxonomy (GTDB): domain Bacteria; phylum Pseudomonadota; class Alphaproteobacteria; order Rhizobiales; family Xanthobacteraceae; genus Bradyrhizobium. Next base: position 1,259,727 of record CAWGOW010000004.1, on the reverse strand, counting down.
TGAAAGGATGGCTACTTGGTCTTGTGCTCGGGACAGTCGGCAGGGGGGTCTTGGAAAAAGCATTCACCAACTCAGTCAAAGCCGTCGAGGCACTTACGAGCACCTCTCAAGGGTTTAAGTCTCATGCGCGGTCGGCCGTCGATCGGGCGCGTGAGTGGCAACCTGCCGAACGCGTCAATTCAGGATTTTGAGTCCAAAGCATCTGCAAACAAGGAGAAAGGCCATGACCACGCTATCCACCACTCTTGCGAACGCTACGTCCGCGAATCGCCATGAACTACCGAGAACACGTCTTAGCCTGTACTACCTCGCCGGCTATACGTTGCCGGTCGGTCTGGCTCTGATGTTCGCACCACAGCTGACGATGCAACTGCTGTTCAGCAATCACGTCTATGATGACCTCGGGCTTCGCATCGGCGGAATATTTCTCTTCTCGCTCGGGTTGATCGTAGTCGGCATGATCGTCCGTGAAGTATCTCGCGCTTATGTCATAACGCTGTTCGTGCGCGCTTTCATCATCGCGGCGCTATTGACGCTCTATACGCAGTACGGCGACCCAGCACTGCTGGCAACGAGTACGGTTGTTACAATCGGCTGGATCCTGACATTCCTCGGTTGGCGCAAAGACACGGCCGAGCAGCGTGGGTAAATAATGATCGCCCATGACTGTGTGGTCGAATTATATGGTGGATGGCGCGCCTCACGTGCGTGTCGTCCACCATCCATCCCTCGGACGGTTAGTTTGGCGGGGAAGCGCACTTCCCATAGTTCTAGCCCAAAGTGGGTTACGCCACGATCGCGCAGACCGGCAAGCGGTTTGCTACGCAACGGTCTTGGTCGTGACCGATGTCACGCCAGAGAAATTTTCCGTCCTGGATGATTGGTCGCATGCCGGCTTGCGGCACTTAGCGGAAGCCCGCAATTCTGCCAATTGGAGTGTGAAGCAGACATCGCCTTTCCATAGCATTCGGTTGAGCGAACGCTACATCTACTAATGAAGCCTGATCCGACGTGTCGTCTCGATTACTTCTGGTGATGCCCAATGCGGACGTAAATGGCGTAACGCGCGGCCGCATCTTCCTGGGTGCCGCCACTGATTTCCAGGCCAACCGATACGCCTCGCGCCTCTATATCCGATAATTTGAGAATAGCGTTGTTTCCTGGTAAAGATTGGCGATCACCGCTGGCGTGTACCCGTAGATGGCTGGCTTTATCAGTGCGCAAGTTGGGTGCCGCCTCTTGGCCGGGTGGGTCAGCCGATCGAGATAGCCGCGGTTGTTTTATTCCTTGCGTCCAGTGAAAGCAGTTTAGTGAATGGTGCCGGAATCTTCGCCGACGGAGGCTTTGCGCAGGTCTGGCCTATCTCGCGTCGCGAAGGCGTTTTCCGCAGTGATCAAAACGGGCGGGTCATCATACCCGCTTCGGCTACTATAAAATAAAAGGGCCATAAGGCCGAATCCGACGGCAAGCGATAAGATTACGCCAAGTGCCATCGCGACGTAACCCGAAGTCGGCACTTCAGCCCCAGCTCCGAGGGTCCAGCCAAAGTATGCAACGAAACCCGTTGCTACCAAAAGCGACAGCAGCGCCACAATGATTAGCCATGACCCGGCGCCTAAACCCGTCGTCACAGATGTAGTAGCTCGAAGATAAAGAGTTCTTTTGGACTGATCCATTTTCAAGTTCCTTTGCATAAGCTTTTATTGAGCGGCGCTAACTCGTTCTCGAGCTCTGCTTGGTGAGTAACGCCGATATATGTCGTCGGCCTCGAACGCGAGGCCGCCGCTAGTCCTGGACCGCGGTATTGACCTGAGTACCTCGACGGTCGCGGTGGCTCCGGCAACAAGCTCATCTTGCTCGGTGTGATCAAGCGCTATCCGAACGGGAACGCGTTGGGCGAGCCGTACCCAGTTGAAAGTCGGGTTGACGTTGGCGAGGAGAGTCGCGCCGGCGCTGCGATCGCGATCTTCGATACCGGCCGCGATGCTTTCCACTCGTCCTCGTAACACATGGTTGCCGCCCAAAAGTCTCACGGTAACGGGGTCGCCAAGGTGGATACGCGGCAGCTTGGTCTCCTCGAAATAGCCCTCGACGCGCAGCGTGTCCGAATCGAGCAGCGCCATCACTCCTTTTCCCGGAGTGAGATAGGTCCCTGGACGCAGCTCCATGTTGGTGACGACGCCTCTGACTGAGGCCCGCACTTCACTGCGTTCGAGGTTTAGCTTCGCGAGATCGAGGTCCGCGATTGCCTGATCATAGGCGGCCTGGGCAATGCCTTGAGCGGCTACAACTTGGTCCATCTTCTGCTTGGAGACGACGACGTCGGGCGTCAACGCACTGTAGCGCTTCAGATCTGCATTGGCTTGATCGAAGGTTGCCCGCTTGCCAAGCAGTACGGCTTCAGCTTGCTTTAGCGCAATATCATACCGCGCTCGATCGATCCGGAACAGCACGTCCCCGCGCTCGACCTGCTGGTTGTCGTTGACGAACACTTCGGTGACGAAGCCAGAAACGTCAGGAGCGACGGGAACCACGTCGGCTCGAACGTGTCCATCCCGAGTCCACGGCGCGTCCATATAATAATCCCACAGCTTGTAACTGGACCAAAGCGCGGCCAGAACGACGGCACCGGTGAGCGAGAAATGGCGCAAAGTGTCTAGGGCGGCTTTCATGAGGTTAATTCCCTGGATAAAAAAACGAAGCTGGCGACCAGACAGACGTACAGCGAAAAATCAAACAAGGCGCCGTGCCAGACTCGGCGATAGATGCCGGCCCTCGTCATGACTTTGCTCGCGGCGCGCGCGAGCACGTAAGCCAGAACGTTCCAGAGCAGCAGGCTTGGAACGATCACGCCAAAAAGATCCAATTCGTATCTCATGCGGCGGCCCTGTTTTGCTCTTGCTCGGATGGCTGATAAGATGCGGCCTTAGGGAAAAGCCCTAGGCGAATTCCGGCAAGCCCGAGGAGTGCTTCGTTGCGGCTTTCATTTGTCGGTTCGCGCAAAGTTAGTGCCATGGCATGATCGAGCTGCCCGACTATGCCACTCGAAAACCCATCGACGGCGTCCAACTGCTTAACCGAAGAGAGGCCGGCCAGCAGTTTATTGATCGACTTGGTTGTGGCCGCCGAAAGAACGCCGCTTATCTCCCGGAGGTCGATGACGTTCAGTGCGGTTCGAAGCTGACGTAGATTAGCTGCGTCCCTCCGTGCCTCCACAGGGACTACAGAAATGCGCGTGGCAAGCAGGGTCAGACGATGCTGCATCAGGCTGGCGATCGAGGTGCGATCGGGCTTCTTCTTAAGGCTAGCGACCGCAGCTAAAGTGTTCGAATTGCTGCGCAACAGGCGGTCTGCGATCCAGCGTGCGCCAAACAAACGAACGATGCCGCTGATGACGCCCGTAAGGCCGACACCTACCATAAGCGCTACGCTGGAGTTGGCATAGGAGGCGAAGTCGGCCGAGTACGACGACGTTAGTGCGAGTTGCACGGTGGTGAAAGTGGCAAGGAAAGAGCCGACGCGGGCTGTTGCGGGTCGCGCCGACATCCAGCCGATCAGGAGGTAGGTCGGCATAAGGGCGACAATCAACGCCTCAAGCGTTGTGATCTGCGGTAAAACCGCAAATGTGTAGATCCCGTTGATCGCGATGACGGCGATGAACACCCCGTAGAAGCTGCGGAATGTTGGAAGAGGATCGTCCACGCCTGCGAGCAGGCTGCCAATTACGGCAGCGAACACTGCCGCGGATGCACCATCATCCCACCCAGTGGCGATCCAAAACGCGCAACAGGCGAGAACTGAAATCGACGTCGCTGTGGCGGCCCACAGCGCGAGCCCATGGTCGCGGTGAAGGACCGGGGCGCCCAATGCATCAGGTTTGAGCTCGAACAGAATCGAATCTGGATTGCGGCCATCGGCGATAGCGTCACGCAGGCGCCCGCAGTCGCGTACGGTATCCATGAGTTTGCCGAGCCGAGTAATGTAGCCAGCGGTCATGATTTCGATCCAGGTGGCATCGGCGCCAAGCTGCGCCGGTGCTGCCGTGAACGCGGCGCGCAACCTGTCTTCTTCAGGTTCGTCCCGGTCATTAACAGAGAGCCAACGTGCAACTTTCGCGCTAATCTCGGCAGTATTCGCCGACACGCCGTCAAGCCTATTGATTTCAAACCTATGGTCTTCGACGGAAGCCAATAGCGGAAGCAGTGCGAGCATATGCTGGCGAAGCCGATTCAGGCCCCGTGCTGTATTTGTTGAGGTTACGTTCTCATAGCCAAGGTGCTGGGAAAGTTGGTCGATCTCGGAAGCCGCGCAGGCGAGGCGCATGCGTTCATTATCGCGCTCCGGCTCGCTGCCATGATCGGTCAAAATATTCAGCCCAAGTCTACGCGCGTCTGAGATCCAAACGCTGGCTTGTGCGGCAATAGCAGATGCGACGGTGCGTGGGAGAACGAGTATCGAGACAGCACTCGCACAGATGATGCCGAGCATGATTTCCTGAACCCGGGAAACGACAAGATCAAAAGTCGTTTCGGGCATCGAGAGCACCGGGAAGCCAAGGAGCGCCACCGTATAGCCAGACAGCATGAACGCGTAGCTGCGCGGGGTACCGTCAATTAACGAGAGGTACAGGCAAAGGCCTATCCACAGCGCGATAGCGAGGCTGAGTAGTTCAGGTGCGTTAACGAGGTTAGGGACCAGCGCAATCGTCGCCGCCGCGCCGATCAATGTTCCCAACATGCGATAGGCGGCCTTCGACCATGTCGCTCCGGTCAATTGGTTGGAGGTGATATAGACAGAGGCCATCGCCCAGTAGGGACGCGGCATATCCAGCCGAAGCGCCAACGAAAACGCCAGCATTGCTCCCGCAAACGTTCTCAGCGAAAAGATGAGAGCAGCATGTCGAACCAAGAGTGATGAAGGGCGGCTCATAGCGATCCTGGCGTCCGGAAAAGGTGTGCAGATCCTTTTGGTCGTTGGCGAGCGAGCCGCCCGTACTGAATTTCACCAGCGGTGGTTTTGCTCGAATTGCTGTGACGTTCTCATCAACTGGCGTGTCTGCTGTCTAGCTGACGCAGCCTGGCGCCCCCGGAGCATTTCGTTAATGAGACGGTCGGTGAACGAGCCGATCACAACGGACGCAAGGCCGAAAAGCGCCATAACGGCGTCAAAGTAGGTAAATTCCATAGTACTTCTCCTTTTCTCTGTTTTCACAAACGAAGTCGATAAAGTACGAGTTCGCAATCCAGTCCTCTGGTGCTCGTCGTTGGGAGCGAAGATCGTGCTACGGCCTGTCTTCAAACTTCAACAAACTCGTTGTGGGATCATCCAGGTTGAGACCGTTTGCCAGCCGTCGTCGCCCGACTTGCGTTGGTAATGAACAAAGTCAACAGCGGCGTTGTGTACCAATTTGTAGCGATAAGAGACGATCGTGTTAGTCATTGAAGTTCTCCTCGTTGGTTGGTGTGCTAACTCTCAAAAAAACCTTGACGCGTTCTGTTATGCAAAAACTCACGCGATATAGCCGGATACGCCATCCCAAAGTAATTTCACCGCCGTCACGACGAGCAATCCGTAGCAGAGCCGATAGATCTGACGTTGATCCAGTGAGCCGTGAAGCCGCCAACCCAGCCACACGCCGCCAGGAATGGCGAACAGACAAATCGCCATCAATGTCCAGACACCAGCGGTCGGTCTCACAAGCAGCAGCCAGGGTACCGCCTTGGTCGCATTGCCAACGGTGAAGAACAGGCTCGTCGTTCCGGCATAGGTTTCCTTGCTGAGGCCAAGCGGCAGCAGATACATCGCAAGGGGCGGTCCGCCGGAATGCGCGACCATCGTGGTGATTCCCGAGGCGAGACCGGCCGTGATTGCCTTCGGTGTTGAACGTCGACGGATAGCGACCTCCGCGCCTGCCGCCAGCCATAGGCCGACAAAGATCAGCGTGACGACTGCCATCACGATGGCGATGGCGCGGTGGTCGAGTAAGCGGAACAGCAGATAGCCGACCCCGATTCCGATCACGAGGCCCGGCAACAACAATGCCAGGTCGGGCTTCGACCATGTCGAAGGCTTCCAATAGAGCAACGCGAACAAATCCATCGCGATGAACAAGGGTGCGAGCAGACCGCCGGCGGTGACGGGATCCATCACGAACGACAACAGCGGGATGCCGACGATGGAGAATCCGCCGCCAAACGCGCCCTTCATGAAGCAGATCAGGAACACGCCGGCAAAAGCAATCAGGACCGTGGAGACTGTCAACGCCATGTCTCGACCTCCGAAGAAAGAGTCGCGCTCCGTGCGAGCGATCGCGACTCCGCATACGGTGCGCGCCCCAAATCCTGAGAACTTCTGGTCTGGGGGAGCTTTTCAAGCTCTGGTGGGTTCTGGCCGTTAGGCGAACGCGGCGCTGTCTGGCGATTTGTCGCGGCAACCGAAGCGACGAACTTATAGCCTCTGCCCGGGATGTTGATGATGAACCGATTTCCGTCTCGCCCGTCGCGCAGGGCACGACGTAAGGCGGACATGTTCACGGTCAGGTTATTAGGCTCGACAAAGATATTGGGCCAGACGCGGTCCATCAACTCTTGCTTCGTGACCAGTTCGCCTGGTCGTTCAAGCAAAGCAATGAGGAGTTCTAACGCGCGGCTTCCCAACGGGACGGGCTTGTCATCTTCCAACAAAAGAAACTTTTCCCGAAATAAGTGAAACCGTCCAAATGATACTTCCACTGACGCGAGGCGTTCCGTATCCGAGTGCGGTTTGAAGAATGGTACGCCCATTGCAGCCTCGCCTAGCTAAGAGGGCCCTCGGTCTACGAAGACCTCTGCATGGCGTAATCTGGGAGCTTTGATCGGATCGATCTATTGCCTGCAAGGAGCGCTCGTTTCGCTCATGGTTGGTGGCGCTAAGCGAACGTTTAGGCAGCGTGAAATTGAGAGCTGTCAACTCTCGCAATTCAGCGTCGTCAATTCAGTGAATGGGTATTTTTGAACGACTGCGGTCGAGCGGAAAAGCGGCTCGCGATTTCCTTGTTCGGACAGCCGCTCGTGCGTGATCGCGCGAAGAATTGCCGTCTGTTAGTTCAAGCCCGCTGCGAATCTGCCGGTCCAATCTCGAGCATATCCGCCATTCGACTAAGCTCGGGGAGCGACCGTGCCTTCATCTTCCGCATCAGATGGGTCCGATGTACCTTCACGGTGGATTCGGAGATACCGATGTCGTTAGCAATTTGTTTGTTTAAGCGGCCCGCGGCGACATGGATCATGATTTCCCGTTCACGGGAGCTAAGCGAATCGAAACGCGTCCTAAGTACACGCAAGGCACCCTCTCGCTCCCGACGGGCCCGATCGCGCGCGAGGCCAGCTTCGACAGCTTCGAGGAGGTCCTGATCTCGGAAGGGTTTGGTGAGAAACTCTATGGCGCCCCCCTTCATCGCTTGCACGCTCATCGGGACGTCGGCGTGCGCCGTCATAAAGATGATTGGGAGCTGTCGATTCGTCGCGATTAGTTCACGCTGAAGCTCGAGACCGCTCTGGCCCGGCAATCGGACATCAAGCACCAGGCAAGCGGGCCCTTCGGTCGGCTCAGCCTTAAGAAAATCCGAAACAGACGAAAATTGCCGAGTCTCAAGTCCGATCGTCCGCAAGAGGCGCGAAACCGAATCCCGAAACTCAGGATCGTCATCGACAACTAAGACACTGGGATTTGCTTCACCCACCGCGGTACCCTGGGTTAAGGGAGCTATTCTCCCGATTGAGTGAGTTTCATCCTACGAATAATTCCTGCTCCTGAACAGCACCTGTCTTCTAAGCGTAAATCCGACGAACCTAAGCTATCGCTTAGGGGCAGCGTATGTCGCGATGTGAGAATATGCAGGAGGCGGGCAACCCACCACGTGGCGCTGAAGTGCCTGGAAGGCGTTATGTTGAACCGTACTCTGATATCGATTGTCGACGATGATCAGCCCTTTCGCGAGTCAATGCTAAAACTCGTAAAGTTGCTTGGCTACACCGTCGAGGCATTTCCGTCAGCGGCCGCCTTCCTAGCATCACGCTTCATGCAAGAAACCGCTTGCCTGGTCTCGGACGTACAGATGCCCGGAATGACTGGCGTGGAGCTTCACGGACGCCTCGTCGATCTAGGGTACCCGATTCCGACAATCCTCGTGACTGCGTATTTCGATGAGCCTACCCGACGTCGGGCTTTGGACGCAGGTGTGCATTGTTACTTAAGCAAACCGGTGGACGACCAGGAACTAGAAGAGTGCCTTAGATCAGCTCTGAAATTCGGCAAGCCGATCAACGAGAAATTATGATGCCTCTTTCGCTGCAGGCACAATAAACTGAAATACGGTTCCACGGGGCTCATTAGCACTTGCCCACAAACGACCGCCCTGGCTATTGACGATCGACCGGCAGATCGACAGGCCCATTCCCACTCCGCTGGTCTTTGTAGTGTAGAAGGGCTCAAAGACCCTATCGAGATTTTCTGGATCAATGCCGGGCCCAGAGTCCTTTACCTGGACAAGCACGCCGTCTTCCGCCCGGCATTGCTCAATCCTGACCGATAGTTCTCTCGTTCCTTCATTCAGCGAACTCATCGCTTCAACGGCATTCAGGAGCAAATTCACGACGACTTGCTGCAGCTCAACGCGATCGCCTTCCACCGGACTGAGTTCATCCGTCAAATAAGTGTTGAGCGTGACTTTGTTCCCGGCGATCGTGCTGCGCACCATGACGAGCGCCTCGCGCACTGCCTCGTTCAGGTCAAACACCTGCTTTCGCGGAGGCGCTTTCTTGATATGATCGCGCACGCGAGCGACGATATCCTTGGCACGGTCTGCATCCCTAACGACACAACCAAGTGCCTCCTTTGCTTCATCGAAATTCGGCGGAGTCATTTCCAAAAATCGTATTCCCGCACGAGCATTATTGCGCGCCGTCGCGATGGGATGCAAGATTTCATGAGACAGCGTGGCTGCCAGCTCTCCCATCGTGCTCACGCGGTTTATGTGTGCAAAATCCGATTGCATTTTCTGAAGATGTTCGATCGCTTGTGTGCGATCTTCGATGTCCGTGAGAAGAACATACCAGCGGGCGATATGGTCGGACGAGTTGCGGACCGGAATTCCGCGGATGTCAAACCACCGGTATTCGCCGTCGAAGCGCCTTAAGCGCGCTTCGAATTGGTAAGGAACACCCGCGGTAATTGATGTCGCGAAGGTGTCAGCCAAATGTGGAAGGTCTTCTCGATTTATGATTCCATTGTTGGCCCAGTTTCTCAGTTCCTCCAGAGGCTGACCGCAATATTGAACTATCTGGTGATTAATTGCCTCGACGTCACCGTTCGAACTTAAGATTGCGACAAAACCGGGTATGCCGTCGATTGTCGATCGCAAACTTCGCTCGCTTTCACGGAGGGCGTCCTGGGCGCGAATGATCGCACTCACATCTGAACCTGTCCCACGATATCCTCGGAAGCTTCCGTCATGGTCAAATGCCGGCTTGCCGCTTGCTTTCACGTACATCGGGCCATCACCGCCAGCGGTACAATATACGAAGTCACGGAATGGCTTTCGAGAATCAAGAGTTTCCCGAATGAGCCGCCACTTGTCCGGCTCCGTTTCCAGGTCAAGAGCGTTATCCCAGCAAGCTGTTCCAATCCGAGCTTCCGGGGCAGAACCAAAAGCATTCTCGGTCAATCGGGTGAAATTGTAGTCCGGATCAATCTCCCAAAACCAGTCGGACGCAGTTTCGGCATAGTCACGAAACCTGCCTTCGCTTTCGCGCACTGCTGTCTCGGCACGCATTCGTTCGGTCAGATCGAGAACGAAGCAGACTCCATCACTGCTACCTTCTTCGAACAACGCGCCACCAACGAGCACGGGAATGCGGCTACCGTCTTTTCGCAGATACTCCTTCTCGAAGGCCTGCAGCGTCCCGACGGAATTGAGTTCTGCCAACGCGAGCGCATCGCGCTCGCGCCATTCCGGCGGGGTCAGGTCGGACCAGTGCAGGCGACCAGAAACCAAGTCTTCACGGTCATAGCCTAGGATGTGGAGAAACGCGTCATTTGCCTCAATCACGCGGCCCTTGCGGTCGCCGACAAAGATTCCGATGATGTTAGCGTCGACCAGGCGCCTAATCTTTGCTTCGCGATATGCCAGATCTTGATAAAGGTACGAATTCTCTATTGAGATCGCGGCTTGAGACGCGAGCACCTTTAGGACGGTGACACGATCAGGGGTGAACGCGTGGGAGGCTAAGGTGTTCTCTAGATAAAGAACGCCCGTGACATTCGTTTTGCTGATCAACGGTAGGCATAAGATGGACTTTGCGTTGTGCTCGCGCACATATGGATCCAAAGAATATGTCGCGTGAGTCGAGGCATCGTCGAGCAGAACGATTTCATGAGATCGCATTACAAAATTGACGATCGAATCGGGAAGGTCCGCGGGATCCGCCTTTCTATGAACAACAATTCCGCTCTCGCCAGTCGTAGCTTCGGCCTCTTGTCGTAATTCGTTTTGTCGCGACAGGAGCAGCAGGCCTCGCTCAGCGCCAGCGTGCTCGATCGCTAGACGCATTAGCGAGTCGATCAATTTTTCCAGGAGCATCTCGCTCGATACTGCTTGCGAAATCTTGACCACAGCCGCAAAGTCGAGGTGTTCGATCGGGACTGCGACGGTAGCGGCTGTGTCGTGCGTTGATTCTAGACGTCGCAAAAACGGGTAAAGTGCTTCGAGCTGCCGCACCTTGCCATCGGCTCCCCAACGCAGATAGCAGGAACGTGCTTCCTGCAAATACACGTTTGCGATCGTGGCAAAGCCACGCGCCATATAGAAGCGGGCGGCAAGCTCATAGCCGATCGCCTCATTCTGAATAAAGCCGTTAGCGCGTGCCAATGCGATGGCGCGTTCGTAATGGTCCATCGCATCGAGCGAACGTCCCTCGATCCGAGCCATCTCCGCATTTATCAGTGCGGCGCGATCTTCGAAATTTTGGGGGCAACTCGCTGCCCAGCCTCGGAACTGCTGCTCGTGACGTTGAAGCGTAGCTCTATGCGTTGTGTACGGGTCTGGGCCGGTTGGCTCGCACCGCGCAGCCCGAGCCAACGCTGCATAGAAGCTGCAATCCGCCATCTCCGTTAAGTACTTTTTGAGGGCCGCACAGGTCTCGTACCACCTGTCTGCCTTGTCGGCGGCATCAACTGCAGACGCGTAATCGCCGGCGAAGAACCGAGCTTGAAGCTTTCGAATCCAGTAGTAGCACTCGATAAAGACGTAGGTTTGGTTTCCCGTCAGGCTCTCCTCGAACGTGCATTCGGCAAAACGGCCGTCATCAAGCGATCCAAACCGCTTGGTCTTTCCGCGCAACGTCCGGACAAGCGCAAGCGCTGCGGAAACTCTGTCAAGAAAGAACCCGAACGGTAACACAAAGTCGGCTACTTGCTCGCCCTCTTGCTCAAGTTTGTCGAGCGGATGGCCTGAGGCGAGAAGGAGCGATATTAGTGTTCGGCCGGCGAGCGCAGCGAATGTTGGGTGACCTTGATCCTTCCCCAATTCGAATGCCCGTTGCGCTGGAACGATGCTTTCCTTAAGAGGGCGTGTCCACGGGATTAGCACTGCGAAGTTGAAATACGTTCGCCCCGATCCGAAATGCTTCAGACCGCGACGTTCAACCAAGTCGCATGCAAATTTCCCAAGCCGATAACCCTCGTCATGATGACCGAAGAGAGCGCTGGCAGCGACACCTAATGCCGAGTAGCTGACAGCCGAGGCGTCGGTGTTGCCGAGCGTCAAACAGAGATTCACAGCTCTGCTGATGAGAAGCACATTTAGATTTTCGTCAGTATAGTGCGTGGGAATATTCAAAACGGTGAGCACGTCGAGCGTCGCCGAAGTGTCGGGGTCCTGCATCCACGGCAGGTCGACAATATCCTCGATAGCTCTGCTGCCGAGTGTGGACCAGGTCCGTTCGTACTCGGCGAGCGCTTGCAATTTGGTAGGATGCGCCGGCCAGTCGATCCCGACATGTCTCAGGCATTCCAGCCCGACTATAACCGCCTGTTCGCTGTCGCCCAACATTGAATAGAGATCAACGCGTCGGCGCGCGACAGCGCATCGCTGTATCGTGTCGGCGGCGTGCGTCGCGAGATATGCCAGGCGCTTCTCGGCTGCGTCCAACGCACCAGTGCAAACCTCACAATCGGCTGGATGCAATTCCAATTCAAAAGCCAAACTTTGCCGACGTTTCCATGCGTCGTCAGGGAGGAGTGCGGCGCCAGCGACGAGATACTTCAGTGCCGAGACATACGCCGATGACGCCTTTGCGCGCTTGCCCGCGGCCAAATTCAGCTCGGAAAGCTGCTCGCGTTCGGCAATTGTTACAATCAGCGGCGCGCCACGGTTGAGTTGGTTGACAATATCGAAGATTGCTTCGTCGCGGGTTTCCAGTGGAGTGTGAATTAAAAGCAGTCGACCAATTGCTAGATGCGTTTCGCTGCGGGAATCCTTTGGAATCAGCGCGTAAGCTGCTTCCTGGACTCGGTCGTGAACGAATCTATACGAGCGTTCGTGGCGCTCGATCAATTGTTGGCGCAGTCCATCCCACAGTGCTGCGTCTAGCTGTTCCTCAGATATTCCCAAAACCTTAGCGAGTATTGATGCATCGGCGACATTGCCGAGGCACGCGAGGTGCTGTAACGCGTTCTGGGCGTCAAGCGATAGCCGCGTCAGCTTCGCGGCCATTAGCTCGACGACGTTGTCCGTGTACTGTTTGGCGCGGATGCCACCAAGGTCGAAGGACCACCCGGCCTGTCCATGGTCGAAAGCGATAAGTTGCTCGTCGGCGAGTAAGTGGAGAAACTGAACCACAAAAAATGGATTGCCGTCGGTCTTGGTTTGTATCAGTTCCGTTAGGGGAGCGGCGTGCGTCAGATCGATGCGGAGCGCATCGGCGATCATCCGACCTGTATCATCCGCCGTAAGGGGGGCGAGTGTGATGTCTTGCACGCGTGCCGTGCTCTTGAGCGCCTCCAGCTTGCGCATAAGAGGGTGTGTGGCAGCGACTTCGTTGTCTCGGAAGGCACCAATGAGCAGCAGGTGACGCACTTCTGGGTTGACCGACAGGTCGTCAAGCAGTTCGAGTGTGGCCGCGTCGACCCATTGGAGATCATCCAGGAAGAGAACCAGTGGATGTTCTGGCCGGGCGAATACCGCAATGAAGCGCCGAAAAACGAGTTGAAATCGCCGTTGCGCGTCCTGGGCGGGCAGCTCGAGGACCGGACTTTGCTCGCCAATAATGAGTTTCAGTTCCGGGACCAGATCCACCATGAGTTGCCCGTTCAGGCCTAACGCTTTGCGAAGCGCCTCACGCCAGTCGCGGAGTTTGGCATCGCTTTCTGCCAATAGCGGACGGATCAAACTTTGAAAGGCCTGCGCCAGGGTCGAGTATGGGACGTCGCGCTTGTACTGATCAAATTTTCCCGCAGCAAAAAGGCCGCGTGATGGGACGAGAACCGGCTGAAGCTCGTTGACTAGTGATGATTTCCCGATTCCGGAATAGCCAGAGACCAAGACTAGCTCCGGCGCGCCGCCTTCGACGACGCGATGGAAGGCCGCGAGCAGCGTCTCGACTTCGCGGTGTCGTCCGTAAAGCTTTTCGGCAATCCGCAATTGATTGGGCGTGTCCCGCTCGCCGAGTAAAAAGCCTTTAATCGCGCGGTGCGCCTTCCACTCGGTCGCGCAGCGACGAAGATCGCTTTCGAGACCAGCGGCGGTTTGATAGCGGTCTTCCGCTCTTTTGGCGAGCAATTTCATAATGAGCGCCGACAGGACGCCGGGAATTTCTCGGTTCCGCTCGGCCGGAGCCGCTGGCCGTTTAGCAAGATGGCAATGCACCCATTCCATGGGGTCCGTAGCGGTAAACGGCAAAGCACCCGTGAGCATTTGATAAAAGGTGACGCCGAGAGCGTAGAGGTCGCTGCGGGAATCCACTGACCGGTTCATTCGTCCTGTCTGTTCGGGCGCCATGTAAGCGAACGTGCCGGCGATAGTCTCAGGAGCATCAGGAAGCTGACGCTCCCGCTCCAAGCGTGAAGCGATGCCGAACCCCGTCAGCCGCACTTCCCCAGTCGCTTGGTTCAGTAGGATCTTGGCCGGCTTGATGTCTTTATGGACAAGACCTCTCCCGTGAAGCTTGCCAACTACCGCTGCAACAGCAATTGCGAGGTGCAAGAAACGTCCAACCTCCATGGAATTGCTGATCAACCGATGAAGTGGCTCGCCTCCGGTATCCTCGAGCACCAACATGGTACGACGGTCGTCGCGTAACAGTTCCAGCGGACGCACCGCCCACGCCTCGTCGAGCTGATCCTTCAGCTCGTATTCATGGGTGAGGCGATCGAGGCTTGAACGGGATAGATGCTCGGCGACGGGTAGAGCGATCAGGACAGCACGAGGTTCGCCATCGTTGTCCGTTCGCGAGCTACGGCAGATAACGCGTTCTCCATCGTCCCACAATATTTGGAGGCCGCTATCGGAATACGCGCTTTTGGGAGACTGCTGCACCATCTATCACATTCCGCATCGGTACGGATTTGAGTTTCGCTAACCAAGCTCTGCCGCGTCACATATCGAGATCTCTCTCTTTCGTGCCCTGGCAGAGATCATACCGTATCGGATCGGGGATGGGCCAGCCACCTCTTGCCGCACCCGTTCGGAGCTGCCGTTTCGTTAGCAACGATTGGGCACGGCTAGCTGCACTTTACTGGCACGCAGCAGCGCGGGCGTTCAAGTTATGTGCACCGCAGAACGGCGAAAGATGGAGATCGAAATGGCCAATGTGACTGCACTCAAGCCGGCAGCGCCCAAGCAATTACCTGCGCCGAACAGCGATTTTTATCAGATCGAAGAAACGTTGAATTCTGACGAACTGGCGATCCTCAAGAAGGTGCGGCATTTCATGGAGACGAGGGTCGCACCCGTCATCAACCAATACTGGGTCGAAGATTCTTTCCCATTCGAATTGATCCCCGCCTTGAAGGAACTCGACGTCGGTGGCCTCGGCATCGACGGCTACGGCTACAAGAGGGTGAGTTACAAGCTGCATGGCTTGCTGATCATGGAGATGTGTCGCGTCGATGCGTCGTTCGCAACCTTCTTCGGTGTGCATACCGGCCTCGCCATGGGCACGATCGCCCTGTTGGGGTCCCATGAGCAAAAGCAGAAGTGGCTTCCGCCGATGATAAGCCTGGAGAAGATCGGCTGCTTCGGTCTGACTGAGCCACTAGTCGGTTCGGGAACTGGCGGCGGGCTCACCACGACGGCGAAGCGCGAAGGCGATACATGGGTGCTCAACGGTCAGAAAAAATGGATCGGGAATGCGCCTTGGTGCGACGTGTCGATTATTTGGGCCCGCGACGTGGCCGACAATCAGGTCAAGGGTTTCATCGTCGAGAACAAAACGACGCCTGGTTTCAGCGTGGAGAAAATCGAGAACAAGATGGCACTCAAGGTGGTGCAGAACGGTCTCATCACCATGACCGACTGCCGGGTGCCGGAAGCGAACCGTCTTCAGCATGCAAATTCGTTCCGCGACACCGCGCACGTGCTTCGCCTGACCCGATCCGGCGTCGGCTGGATGGCGACGGGAGTGCAGATGGGCGCTTACGAGGCCGCGCTCAAATACACCCAGCAGCGGCAGCAGTTCGGCAAGCCAATTGCCGCGTTCCAGATGATCCAGGACTTGATCGCAAAGATGCTGGCCAACATCACGGCATCCCAGTCCTTGATGCTGCGGCTCTCCCAAATCGAGGACGAGGACAAGCTTCTCGACCAGCAGGCTTCTCTCGCCAAAGCGTTCACGACCCTGAGGATGCGCGAGACAGTTGCTTGGGCCCGAGAGGTGTGCGGCGCAAACGGTATCATCGTCGACAATAACGTCGGACGCTTCTTCTCCGATTCCGAAGCGCTCTACTCCTATGAAGGTACTTTTCAGATGCAGAACCTGATCGTCGGCAAGGCCGCCACTGGGTTCAGCGCCTTCGTATGACACCGCAGGGTCGGCGTTTTCTATCGCCGGCCCGCCAGCTCAAACAGGATTCCTCAACATGTCGTCGGAAACCGCAACGCTCGTGCCTTCGTCGCCTGTAGTATTCACGATTCCGTCAATGACCGGAAACGTGCTCTACGAAAGGCGGGGTGCCATCGCCTACGTGACAGTCAATAGGCCCCATGTGCTTAACGCCCTGAACGCACCGACATGGCAGGGCCTGCGAACCGCATTTGAACACGCGCAGAACGATCCGTCAGTACGTGGCGTCATCCTGACTGGGGCCGGCGACAAAGCCTTCATCGCCGGTGCCGATATTGGCGACCTCGCGCGAGCAACAGCCATCGACGCTGAGCGTTCCAGCCGTTTCGGACAGGAGGTGCTCGATCTTATCGAGAACCTCGGCAAGCCGGTAATCGCGGCGATCAACGGCTTTGCATTGGGCGGTGGTTGTGAGACCGCGATGGCTTGCACCATTCGCATTGCCGTTGAGCACGCCAGGTTCGGCCAGCCGGAGGTCAAGCTGGGATTGCTTCCCGGCGGCGGTGGCACCCAACGGCTGCCACGGCTGGTCGGAAAGGGTCGCGCGCTACAGCTGATTTTGTCAGGTGCGCTCATTAGCGCGCAGGAGGCCTACCGGATCGGGCTCGTCAACGAAATTGTCCAGGCTGCTGACCTGATCCAACACGCCGAAGCAATCCTGAATGGTATCGCCGCCAACGCGCCGATCGCTGTCAAATACGCGCTCGACGCTACAAACAAAGGAATGGAGACGAGCCAGAGCGAGGGCCTCGCCCTCGAAGCCTCCTATTTCGGCTTGTGCGCCGGTACGGACGACAAGAAGGAGGGAACGGCCGCCTTCCTCGAAAAGCGCGCCGCCCAGTTTCAGGGGCGCTAAGAGCCGGTCGAAGCGATTGGTGCGCGAAATCTCTCGCCAACTAAGGAAATACCGATGACAACCGACAACATTTTCTCCGGATTGAAGGTAGTGGATTTCGCGAGCTTCATTGCGGGACCAAGCGCCGCCGTGGTCCTGTCCGACTTCGGCGCCGACGTCATCAAGGTCGAGCCCCCCCAAGGCGACCCGTGGCGACACGCAAACAAGATACCGATACAGCCGCAGGCCCCAGATGCTTATCAGTGGCATCTGGCCAATCGCAACAAGCGCAGCATCACACTCGATCTCAAATCAACAGGCGCTCAGCAGGTCCTGTTCGAGCTCGCCAACTGGGCCGACGTGTTCATCGTCAACACTCCCCACCATGCGCGAAAGGGGCTGCAACTCGAATACGATGACGTCGCGGGATGGAACCCGCGTCTGATCTACGCCGACCTCACAGGCTTCGGCGAGAACGGACCGGATGCTAGTCTGCCCGGCTTCGACATCACCTCATATTGGGCACGCAGCGGCCTGCTGTCGATGACGCGTGATGCCGGCGCGCCGCCCACCTGGCCGGTGAGCGGGAGCGGCGACAATGCCACTGCTGTTGGCCTCTATTCGGCGATCGTGACCGCACTGTATCGGCGCGAACGGACAGGTAAAGGCGCATATGTCACAACATCGCTGCTGGCTCAGGGCGTGTGGTCCGCGAGCGTATCAATTCAGGCAGCTCTCGCCGGTGCGAAATTTCCACCAATGCACGACCGTGTTCATCCCGCCAATGCTGCGATGAACGTTTATCAAGCGGCCGACGGAACCTGGTTCGTTCTCATCATTACGCCTGATAAATTTGCCGCCGTGGCGAATGCAATCGACCGTCAGGACCTAATCACCGATCCGCGCTTCTCCGAACCGGCGCACCTTGTCGCGAACATGCCGCAGCTCACGGCGATCTTTGACGAGATATTCGGCGCCCAGGCCATGCCGCATTGGCATTCCGTTTTTGCCGGCGTGAACGTCACCTTTGGAGAAGTCCGCGGGCCGCAGGAAGTTATCAACGATCCGCAACTGCGCTCGAATGACATCGTCGTCCCAATCGAAGGCGCCGGAGGCAAAATTACCTCCACGATCAGCAGCCCGTTCCAAGTGCATGGCGTTGCCAAGGTGCCGGCGCGACGTGCGCCCGACCTCGGCGAGCACACCGAAGAGATCTTACGAGACCTAGGTTTCGACCCGGGAGCGATCGAAGGTCTGCGTAAGTCGGGTGCCTTGCCCCGGCCCGAGTCACATGCGGCCTAGTGGGTCAGCGAACCACAAAGGAGCAAACCATGAGCGATATCATCACCGAGCTTTCCGGCAACATCTTGCGCGTCGAGCTAAATCGACCGACAAAAAAGAACGCACTGACGGCGTCCATGTACACGAGCCTGGCCGAGATTTTCTCAGCCGCTAACAAAAACGACGCAGTTCACGTTGTGCTCTGGCACGGTGCTGGCGACTTTTTTGTGCCGGGAACGATGTGCAGGATTTCTTGAAGAATCCACCTGGGCCGCAGGAGTCCCCGCAGGCGCGCCTGACCAAGGCATTCATCGGATTCGAAAAGCCGATCGTCGCCGCCGTGCGCGGTTCCGCGGTTGGTGGCGGGACCACGATGCTAACGCATTGCGAGTTCGTCTACGCGAGCGAGACCGCGAAGTTTCAGTTGCCGTTCGTCAACCTCGGCCTGACGCCGGAGTTCGGATCGAGCTTCTCGCTGCCGGCGCGGGCGGGTTATCTCCGGGCGGCGGAGCTGTTTCTGCTGGGAGAGCCGTTCACCGCCGCGTACGCGGCGGAATTGGGCCTTGTAACGCGCGTGGTGCCCGATCGGGATCTTCTCGCGACTGCGACCGCGACGGCTCAGAAACTTGCGTTAAAGCCGATCGACACGCTTCGGAGCCACAAGCGGCTCATTAAACGAGCCTCGCTTGGTCAGCTGCGGGAGACCGTGGCGATCGAATCGCAGGAATTCGTCGAGCGCGTTCGCTCGCCGGAAGCCAAGGAAGCGTTCGCGGCATTCCTGGAGAAGCGTCCGCCCAATTTTGCGCGCACGTCCACCCACACCGCAGCCGAATAAAGCCAGCGACGGCACAAACGCGCGCATCGGGCGCGATGGCAAGACGAAAGGGCAAAATCATGACCGTGCTCCAGGCCGGCAAGACAAAGGTTTCATCGGGCGGGACGACTTCGGGCCGGCTGTTCTTGCTGGAACTCAACGCCGGTCGGATTCACTCCATGAATACGGATGGCTCCGACCGAAAAGTGATCGTCACCGGCGGCCAGCTTCCTGACGGCATCGTGGTCGACGCTGCCGCTGGTCACATCTACTGGACCAACATGGGTTCGAGTCCCCGTGAGAATGACGGCTCTATTGAGCGCGCAGATCTCGACGGGAAGCACAGAAAAATTATTGTTCCGCGCGGGGGCACCTTCACGCCGAAACAACTGCATCTCGATAAGCCGAACGGCAAGCTTTATTGGAGCGATCGCGAGGGAATGCGCGTGATGCGCGCCAATGTCGATGGCTCTCGGATCGAAACACTCATCGAGACTGGGCGCGGGGATGTGGACCGTCGCGATCAGACACGATGGTGCGTTGGGATAACCGTTGACCCTGTGCGCCGGCAGATCTACTGGACGCAAAAGGGTCCGACGAAAGGAAATAAGGGTCGGCTCTTCCGTGCGGGGATCGAAATTCCCAAGGGTGAGACCGCTGCCAACCGATCAGACGTCGAACTGTTGTTCGATCACTTGCCGGAGCCGATCGACCTCGAGCTGGATCTCGGGAGACGCACGCTCTACTGGACCGACCGAGGGGACCCACCCCGCGGTAACACCGTCAATCGCGTATCGATCGACGCAGAAGTCCTTTCGCCGGAGATCGTCATTAAGCATCTGATGGAGGGGATAGGCATCGCGCTCGATCTATGGCGTGGTCGGATGTTCGTGACCGATTTTGCCGGATCGCTCTACTCCGCTCACCTCGACGGATCAGAGGAGCGCACCATCCTCTCAGCCCAGGGCAATCTCACCGGAGTTGCGTACGCGGAAATCTGAAAACTCACCGTAGGAGAATTTGATCATGCCGAACACCAAGAATATTCGCCGCATCGCCGTCATTGGCACAGGCGTGATCGGTGCGAGCTGGACCGCGCTGTATCTCGCCAAAGGATTTCGCGTCGCTGCGACGGACGTTGCGCCTGGAGCGGAAGCGGCGTTGAGGAAATTTGTGACCAATGCGTGGCCGGCGTACAGCGATTGGGACTTTCCAGTGGGGCATCGCAGTCAAATCTGACATTTAATCCCAATCTAGCTGAAGCAGTCGCTGGTGCTGATCTCATCCAGGAGAACGGACCTGAGCGAATCGACTTTAAGCAGAAGCTTTATGGGCAGCTCGACGAGCTGGCGCCAGCGGATGTCATCATCGCGTCGAGCTCTTCTGGAATCAAGATGAGCGAAATCCAGAAAGGTGCCGCAATTCATCCCGAACGCTGCGTCATCGGACATCCGTTCAATCCCCCGCATCTTATTCCGCTCGTCGAAGTCGTCGGCGGGGCGACGACCTCGGAGGAGACGATCCAGCGCACAATGGAATTCTATACGTCGATCGGGAAGAAGGCAGTACGCCTAAATAAGGAACTACCGGGCCACGTCGCCAACCGCCTGCAGGCCGCATTGGCGCGCGAGGTTTATTACCTCGTCGCTTCAGACGTATTAAACGCCGCCGATGTGGATGCCGCGCTCTCCTGGGGGCCTGGCTTACGTTGGGGCATCATGGGCAACATGATGCTTAATCACCTCGGCGGCGGGCCAGGCGGCATTGAGCACCTCTTCGCCCAGTTCGCCGGCCCAATGACCGCCTCGTGGAGCTCGCTCGGAACGCCAATGCTGACACCCGAAGTGCAAAAAAAGCTCATCGATAGCGTCCACACCGAGGTCGGATCACGCACCATCGAGGAACTGGAAGCGGAGCGGGATGACATCCTGTTGGGCCTCCTAGAGCTACGTAGCAAGCTCACCCCAGAACGGGTGGAGCAGAAGGCAGCGGCTCAATAGCAACGCGCCTCATTAGCAGGTTCGAGGTGCACAACGGGAATCCCCGCTAATCGGACAAATGAAATCAGGGAAAGTGCCATGACTGCCAACATGATCGACGAGGCATTCGATCGCCCCCACCGCTTTGATGCTTGGGAACAGTCTCAGGTTTTCACGGCTGAGCTGCGGGCCGCGTTCAAGCCACTGCGGCAAACTCAATAAGGACAACCGCCGGCGCAGCACTGCCGGTGCCATCTGCTCATGAAAAGGAAGGGCGATCGGCCCTCTCGCTGACCAATAAGCACTAAAGGAGCCCTAGATGTCTACGATCCATTTCCACCAGATAACCACCTCGACGCCCGAGCAATATGTCGACGGATTGACTAATTTCGGGCCTGGTCGCGCGAAACTCTTTGCCAACAGCGCGGACGATTACCTCAAGGTGCATAACAGAGGCCCGTCTCGGGCCGACGTCACGGAAGGCTCGGGCGGCATATGGGAGCGTTTGCACTACGACTGGTCTGATCCCAGCCGCGTCATTCTGACTACGGTTGACTCAAATGTATGGGGCGGCTCGTCGGGACATACCTACACCTTCAGCCACCGGATCGACGGCACCACCGATATTGACGTGGTTGTCGTGCGCGAAGGCAAGAACCTGAAAGGTTGGATACTCGGCCTTGTGCTCGGGACCA
Organism: uncultured Alphaproteobacteria bacterium; assembly: GCA_963824305.1. Classification (GTDB taxonomy): domain Bacteria; phylum Pseudomonadota; class Alphaproteobacteria; order Rhizobiales; family Xanthobacteraceae; genus Bradyrhizobium. Next base: position 1,238,026 of record CAWGOW010000004.1, on the reverse strand, counting down.
TAGGCAGAGGCGTCCTGAAAAGAGCTTTTGAAAATTCCGTCAAGGAAATCGAGATCAGAAATGGCGCCTCGAACCGCCGCGATCGGATCGCCGCATAGGCTCCATCGATGACGTTACCGTCTACTACCGTTAAAGGCGACGAGCTTCGGCGATGAAGCTCGTCGATTGCCTTTCTATGGAGGCAACGGCGGCACAAAGCGGTCTACCAGCCGGCAGATGTCGCAGCGAGCGGGATCACCGATCCACTAAAGTTCTAATTTGAATATTCCCAAAAATCGTCTGGAATAGAGGTTCCGAGCGCGGACCGCATGGCGTCGCGAAAAAGCTTCGCTGCGGGCATTGGACGAAAAGCTATTGTTCGATCAACGATGAGTCTCTCGTCGTTTTCTTCGATGATATCAAAACTTTCCAGCTCATGATTCTGAATTTTTCCCTTCCATCTCAGTAAGGTTCTTCGTTCGTCCAGCTTCCACTCGCCCGTATAGACACCTTCTCGCAGCGTGGTCGAGGCAGCGAAGATCTTTGCAACCACCGCGCGACCTTCTATGGTCCGTATCAACACTGGGCTGTGAAAAACAACATTCGCAGCGAGAATTTCTTCGTAGTCAGCTGCGGTGGCGTGACCTGACTCACGTAGTTTTCGAATTGCATGCATGGTAATTGAATCCTTCGATGGGTTAACGATCCTATGCCTGCATCTTGGTGGTATTGTTGTGCCAACGGGAACATACATTTGTCGACCCTTCACCCGCTTAGGGTGAACCCGGCATCATCCACGCCAGGCGTTGCGGTAAAAAAGCGGCCGGGCCTTGGGGGAAGGACCGGCCGCAGCATGCCCGACAAGGGAGGGGACGTGCCGGGTGCTTATCTTGCTAGCCTAAGCCAAATTATATGCGACAGGACTCGTTAGCGTGAGTAAAGGAATCCTAATCTGAGCAAATCGCGGCTAATAAAAATCCATCGTCATCCATCGCGAACTGAAAGAATGCGGCAGAGATTCTAGCTCCGTCGAGCGGTCCAGTAGCCTGAGCAACGCTCGCTTCCCGAGTAGCCGCTCCAGGTGCCACGGCCGGAGTTGCTCACGAGCCTGCCTGAGCCGGAGGCGTGTTTATCTTGAACGGTCACAGAGGCGCGAACCGCACCCGAGCGGGCGACGAAGCCCGTGAACCTAACTAGGTTCGGATGCGTGACGATCCCGTTGGTGATGTTGACAGAGAAATTGTAGGTCGCATCGCATCCGCCTCTTTTCGTCACGAAGACAAGTTCCCAAGATCCATCAAAGGTGGGACGAGCCTGTGCGAGGGAGGTTAGGGCAAAAGGAGATAGCGCAGCTATCGCGCAGACCAATAGCTTCTTCATCATGATAATCTCCTGTCTTAATTGCCGTATTTGCGGATGCTAATTTGAAATTGCCTCGATCATTTGCGATGCGCCCGAAGCATCTGCCAACCGTAGGGCGGTACCGGCCGCCTTTGGATAAAGACCCTTCTCGACAAACCGTCTGACACCGTGATGATCGAGAACGAACTTCGGGATCGCCCGAGTTACATCGGTGTCGCGGACGAGGGTCAAGGTGCGGTTATCGAGAATAAGCCACTCATCATCGACCCAAGCCGCCACGACAGCATGATCCTCGTTCGGCAGACGATTTCCTATTAGAACGATCTTCACGGCATCCTTCGAAAGCCCTGCCGCCAGCAGCGCTGCATATTTTACAATTGCATAATCCTCGCAGTCGCCGGCATTTGAATAGAGCGTTTCGAACGGGTCACTCCAATGATCTGGAACGCCCCACTGAGCTTCGTCGCTTCGGGGACGAATGGCGAGGTCAACTGCTCTGTTGATCAGGCCTACACGGGCGCGCCCGGTTCGATTGGCGCCTTCCATGCTGAGGCCGATCAGTTTCTGCGCGGGGGAGGGGCAAGATTCGTGAGCCTGACAGTGAGCGACGACCTCAAGGTCTCTGGTGATACGTGCCTCCATGATTCGCCATTTGTCTGTTAATGCACCCTCGGTGACCGACTCCGCTTCCAAACCAAAGAGCTGCGTGAACTCCTTGTTGCTTGTGACGGACGCGTCACGGGGTACACGCACCTCGTTAGTTCGGACTTCAATGAAAGACCCGGCTCCATTAGAAACCGGATAACGGATCGGCACGGTGGAAGGGGACAACAGCTCAAGCGGGCTCATCATATAGATGGCGCCGATCAGGAAAAGGCTCGCCCAAGGAACGATCCGCCAGGGCTCCACACGACCATTGGTCGCCCCATGAATTGGCGAACGAGTTACCGGTTCGCGCTCCATCTTAAATTCCCCGTCCATGCTGTTCGCCAACTACGCACCGCCATTTCGCGAGGCGCCCGGCCGGATGCTGCTTCATCCATTCCGCGAGTTGCGCAGCGCCCATCAGGCAGGACTGCATCGAGATGTCAGCAAAGTCCGAGGTGGTCACAATCTGCTCGCTGCAACTGAGGGGGGATGAAAGGCTGCAGAGCACGGCAATGATCTTGATCACGTGTGAACCCCTTCGCCGAGGCGGGCGTTGGCGCTGCCGACAGCAAGACTCGCCGCCGCTGTGTCCGGCAGCCCAGATTCCTGTGGCGGGAAGATACTGTCATATATCGCGCGCGCCTTCCGAATGAGCCGTCCGCGCTCCAAATCCGACTTTGGAATAAATTGAATAACTTCGCCCATTTTCACTCCGTTGAATTATGAGGATCATTTATTTGGATTTGGGACGTACGGCGGTTCGTTTGAAGCCTAGAGGGTTCACGACGTCGTAAAAATCGCGTGAGCCGAAGGTACAGATTGGGATGATCGAGACCATGAACCGTCCATCGTCGAAGATGGCAGGATTAATGCGGCTTACCGAGTATGAAAGCGAAGGGAACGACGAAGAGCTCCTCACCTAATTCGTCGTTGACGTGCAGGACCCAGTCGCGCCAATCCTCAAGGTTATGGGCCGAGGTCAAAGACCGCACGACGCTGGCTGCGTGATCGTGTGCTTCGATTAGGTCGTCCACAACGGCGCCCTTGCCATCAACAAAAACCTCGGTAGCGCTGGAGCAATGAAAATAAACCTGCGTCATCTCCGATCTCCTTCGATTGCTCCCGGTTTGTCGGCGTCGCGGCTGTCCTCGATAAGGTCGACCGAGAATGGGGGTGGTGGCGTCAAGATCCGGGACCATATCCACGAGGCAAAGAATGGAGAGAGCATCATTGGAACCTCGCGAATTAGAACTACCTTGGGACATTTATGATCAACCGCCGCACTTCGTTGCCAACAAATCATTGAAAGCATTGACCTCGGAATCCAGCACGGCCAAAGCCTGCTCACGTTCAGCGCAATTGACAGCGGCCTGTCGGAGCTTTACCGACTCATAAAAAGAGGCGGCATAGGCGCGGCAGAGCTTCTCTTTGTCGTCTGCACTCACCGCCTGGTGACGTAAGTTCGTCCAGCGCGAACGCGAGGCGTCAACGTCCTTGGTCGACGCACACTCCAACGCAAGCGCCGGAATCGTCGACCAGTTGATCGATGCTGAAACGACAAAAGCAATGATCGTCCTCATGAACCTACTCCGGAAGGCGCAGTGTTAAGAGGAGATCTATAGTCCCGTCGGTCTCTCATCCATTGCACAAGGGTCGCGCAGAGTACGGCTGTGGTTGCGCCGACTAAGCTTCAGCTTAGGGACGAGTTTGTGTAACTCTCGTTCGAACCTGAATGACGTCGGACGAGAACGTGTCCCAGACGTCGTCTGTATGGCGACGCTCCGATGGTTTAGTTCTGTCGCCCTTTAGATGGCCGACGTTCACTAACATCCAATTGAGCCGCAGATCGTGACTGCCGTAATCTACGTCCATCAAAAATGGTGCGGGTGAATCCTCGCTCATCGAGTGTAATAGCGAAACGCACGTCGATGGAGGGGCCTGCTCGACTTAGCGTCGACCACTATCAGAAAACGGTGTGAGGTTCCTATGACGGTCCAAATCTCGCGACGAGGCAAGCAATATTTGGAAACTGCACAGACCTTAGTCCGCGCAGCAAAAACGATGACCGACCGAACTGTGGCGCTTCAGCTTAAGACTCTTGCCAACGACTACCGGCGGCGAGCCGAGAAAGCGTCGCGTGATGATTCTGTTAAGGCGTTGGCGCGCGCGACCGCCACGCTGGATCTGAGCGGCGATACGATCTGACGATCCCCATTCGATGTGTCATCGAAGGTAACCCAAACGGAGAGCAAAATGAAAAAGAGCGTCTTTAGTATCCTTGGTGTGCTGGCTATTGCCGCCTTGACTACTCAAATCGCTGCGGCAGCCCCCCGGGGTGCACGGAAGGCGCAAGTTCCCGCGCCCCCAACTCACCAGCTTCGCAACGCCTTTGGCTCTGTGTCCAAAGCAGCTGGCAGCAAATCTTGTGACATACTTTGGTGCTACCAAAACTAATTTGTGAGGAAGGTGGTCCCGGAAGTTACACCGGGACTCACAGTATGCGAAGTCTCTCTCGAGTGACTTCTGGCGATCAGTTTCCAGCGGGACGAAGCGAGGGGTCCCAGCCACCCGGCCGCGACGGATCCCTTCCGCTAAAGCCGAAGTTCTGCAAATTCACTTCCCCTTCGGTGGGGTAAGTGGTTTGAAGCTGATTATATACTCCGCGAAAATTCCTCAGGTCATGGACGCGACTGTGATGTGTCGTATTTGTCTGAGCGAACGCCGGTGTAGCAAGAACGGCAGACACAATTATCGCACTCAATGTTTTCGCGACGGTCATATGTTTTCTCCTTTTGTTTCGAGCGCTCTGAAGCTCTTGAAGTTGATCTAAGGTCGCAATCAAACGACCAATCCGAATGTATGATAGCGGTCGGCGAAGCGCCTGTTACGCGTCGCTAATCGCCGTTAGACGTTGCTATCGTGGTCGTCAGGGCAGCAGCACATCCCTAAGCTGGAGCTTAGCCAGCGCAACTACGGGCGTAGTCTGAGCGCACCCGCGTGCAATAGAAGCGGGATGAGCGTGGCCGTAAGTCTTGTTAAAACCCGCATTTGCAGCGCTCACCGCATGGGAGATCGATATGGGTACGACCGAAACGAAAGGGATTGCACTCATTACCGGAGCATCGAGCGGTATCGGGGCGGTCTACGCCGATCGGCTGGCAAAGCGTGGCCACGACCTCGTTCTGGTAGCTCGTAATATGGATCGGCTTTTATCGCTGGCGCGTCGTCTCAGGAGCGACACCGACCGGAAGGTAGAGACGGTCCAAGCCGATCTTACTTCTCCGGTAGACCTGCGACGCGTCGAGGACATCTTGCGGACCAATGCCCGGATTTCAGTCCTGGTCAATAACGCCGGCCTTGGCGCCGTAAAACCACTGCTCGCCTCCGATGTCGAGAAGATGGAGGAGATGATCCGTCTCAACGTTACCGCGCCGACGCGTCTGACCTATGCGGCCGTCCCGGGGTTTGCCAGCCGCGGCGGCGGCACGATCATCAACATTTCGTCGATTGTAGCGATCGCCCCAGAGCGATTGAATGGAGTCTACGGTGGTACCAAGGCATTTGTACTGGCGCTCACTCATTCCCTCGTCCACGAACTCGCGGACAAGGGCATTCGCGCTCAAGCGGTGCTCCCGGGCGCTACGGCGACCGAATTTTGGGAAATTGCCGGAAAGCCGGTTCACCAGCTGCCCGCGGCGATCGTGATGTCAGCCGATGACATGGTCGACGCCGCATTGGCTGGCCTCGATCTCGGCGAGACCGTGACTATTCCCTCGCTCCCCGATCAGGCGGAATGGGATCGCTATGAGGCAGCTCGCGGCACGATGAACGGAAAGCTTTCGAGCGCAATCCCGGCGCTTCGGTATAACGTACGACAACAACGCCTGAGCGCGTAGCCAAGATTGTTCTCGATGACGCGCGTGGTCGAACAGCAGAGGAGTTGAGCATGGGTACGATCCAGGAGCAGAACGGAGCTCCCGCCAAGAATCCGCAAGCACGGAAAGTGGATTTTAAGCTCGAGGCCGTAGTGATCCCGGTGTCAAACGTCGATCGGGCAAAGTCCTTCTACGGCAACCTCGGCTGGAGGCTCGACGCAGATTTTGTCGTCGGCGACACGTTTCGGGTGGTGCAGTTCACGCCCCCAGGCTCGCCGGCGTCGATCCATTTCGGCAAGGGACTGACGTCGGCCTCGCCAGGCGCAGCGCAGAATCTTTATCTGATCGTTTCCGACATCGAGGCCGCACGTGTCGACCTCGTCGGGCGCGGCGCACAGGTGAGCGAGGTGTTTCACCGCGCCGGTCCGGGGCAGCCGCCTCTCAGCGGACGCGATCCGGCGAGGCGAAGTTACGTCTCGTTTGCCTCGTTCAGTGACCCGGATGGCAACAGCTGGCTACTTCAGGAAGTGACCGCGCGATTGCCGGGTCGCGTGGACGCGGAAGAAGCCAAGTTCTCTTCGCCTGTCGAACTTGCCGGTGCGCTTCGCCGCGCGGCAGCCGCGCACGGCGAACATGAAAAACGGACTGGTGGTGTGCACGATGCAAACTGGCCGGACTGGTATGCCGAATATATGGTGGCCGAGCAGTCCGGTCGTGATCTGCCGAAATAGGCCTGTTCAGAAGCCGATGTCGTCACTGAGGTTCGCATGAGCAACCGCATCCTCGTCTTCTACGGATCTTATCGTTCCGATCGCACGGGCATCCGGCTCGCGCAATTCGTGGTCGAGCGGCTGCGCGGCCGGGGCGAGAACGTGGAATTTATCGACGCCAAGGCAATCAACCTGCCGATGCTCGACAAGATGTACAAGGAATATCCAAACGGCAAAGCCCCGGAAGCCCTTGAACGACTCGCGGGCAAAATCCGCAATGCCGACGGGTTCGTGTTCGTCACAGGCGAGTACAATTGGGGTGTTCAACCGGGCTTGAAAAACCTTACCGACCATTTTCTCGAGGAGTGGTTCTGGCGGCCGGCTGCGATCGTCAGCTATTCGGCCGGACGACTGTCCGGAGCGCGGGCGGCGACGGCCTGGCACGGCACGCTCTCCGAGATGGGCATGGTGGTCGTTTCAAGCACGATTTCCGTCGGCCCGATCTCGGCAACGTTGTCGGCAGAAGCGGAGCCCATCGGCGAGAGCGGGAAAACACTTGAAGTGGCGTTCCCGCGCTTTGCCGATGACCTCTCTTGGTGGGTGGAAGCTGCTAAGGCACAACGGCAACGGAAGGCGCCGCCGTATTGAGGGACGACTAATTGTCACACGGCTCGGCTTGCGGTGTGGCGAATGGGCTACAGCTTTTTTGACTTGTTAAGTCATAATTCGCCCAAGACATCGCTCATCGGAATTTGCAGTTTGGAGTGTAAACAGCTGTTTAATCGTGGAGGCCAATGTGAAGAAAGCTTTCATCGCGGCAACGGCTATCCTGGCATATGCGACCGGAGCCCACGCCGACGAACTATCGGACATCCAGGCCCAGGCCAAACAACTTCACGAGCAGAACGCGGCGATGGCCAAGCGCCTCGCCGATCTGGAAAAGCGGCAAAAGGCGCTCGAAGCCGCGAAGCCGCCCGGCCCCACCATCAATCCGGTGGACGCGATGGCGGCCGACCTGCCCTACAAGGCGGCGGTGAAGGCGAAACCGGCGGAAGACGACGGCATTTGCATCAAGGGTATCTGCGTCTACGGCAATTTCGACATGGGGCTAGTGTATGCCCAACATAGTGCGCCGCTTAACGCTCTCCCCGCCGCGCCGCTCGGTACCATCATTTCCAAGAACGCGTCCGGTGCTTATTTCGGCACCGGCCCCGACCAGATGAGCAACTCGTTCATCGGCCTGCGCGGCAAACAGGAAATCGCGGACAATCTCTACGCCGTGTTCAACCTGCAGACGCTTTTCAACGTAAACAGCGGCTTGAACGCCAACGGCATCGGCTCTGTCGCGCAAAACAACGGCTTGACGACCAACCTCCTGCTTCAGAACTCATTCGCCGACTCGTCGAAAGGCGGCCAGATGTTCAACGGTGCCGCCTACTTCGGTCTCAGCTCGCCGACCTACGGGACCTTCACCATGGGCCGTCAAAGCGCATTGAGCTCGGACCTTCTGGCACTCTACGACCCACTGGCCGGCTCAAACTCCTGGTCGCTGCTCGCCTTCCAGGGCGCCAACGGCGGTGGCGGTGACACCGAGGATCGCATCTTCGACAACTCGTACGAATACCGGGTGAACGTCGGACCGGTGCGTTTGGCGGTCGAAGCCCAGCTTCGCAACGGCGGCAACAGTTCGACCGGCAATGCCTTCCAGGGCGATATCGGTTTCGACTACATGGGCTTCTCGATGGATTTCCTCGGCGGCAAGATTTACGACGCTGTATCGGCTGCACCGTTGTCATCGGCCCAGCTTGCGGCATCCCTCTCCACGGTCGCCACCGGCAACGGCATGCTGGCCGGCACGGTTTCCGACAATACCGTGTTTTCGATCGGCGCCAAATACGTCATTGGGCCGTGGAAGTTCTACGGCGGCTACGAGAACATCCACTTCGCCAATCCGGACAACCCGCTTCTTCCCGGCGCGTTCGTCACCGGCGGCTACATCCTCGGCGCCGGCGGCGCGATCAACAACACCAACTTCACCAATGAGAAGGTGCTGCAAACCGCATGGATCGGCGCGAAATACGCCATCACGTCGTCTCTCGACATCACCGGCGCCTATTACCACGAGTGGCAGAACAGCTTTGCCACCGGCGCCAACACGGGCTGTACCGACGCACGCGCCTCGCAGTGCTCCGGCAGCCTGGACATTGTCTCGCTGGTCCTCGATTGGCGGTTTGCCAAGCACATGGACATGTATGCCGGTGTGGCGTGGTCGCAGGCGCAAAACGGACTGGCGAGCGGGTTTCTGCAGGCCAATGGCACCAACGCCGGTGGCACGATCGTCGGTGGCCCCAACAAGGCGTCTTCCTACGATCCGGGCATCGGGCTGCGCTACCAGTTCTGACAGCACTATCCGTTCCCTTGTCGGGCGCCAACGCCTGCTTATTGGAGAAGTTGCCATGGCCACCATCCTGACGATCAATGGCGAACAGAAATCCTTCGAAGCCCCTGCGGATATGCCGCTACTCTGGGTCCTTCGCGACATTCTAGGCATGACCGGCACGAAGTTCGGCTGCGGCATCGCGCAGTGCGGCGCCTGCACGGTGCATATCGACGGCAAATCCGTACGCTCCTGCGTGCTGCCGGTCGGCGCAGTGCGCGATCGCGCGATCACCACGATCGAAGGTGTGGGCGCCTTGCCTGCTGGCGCCAAGATGCAAAAGGCCTGGCTCGATCTTGAAGTGGTTCAATGCGGCTATTGCCAGTCCGGCCAGATCATGTCGGCAGCGGCGCTGCTGGCAGCCACGCCCAATCCCGACGACTCCGACATCGACGCCGCGATGGCCGGGAACATCTGCCGCTGTGGCACCTATGTGAGGATTCGCGCCGCCATCAAGCAGGCGGCGACCGGACGCCAGTCGTAAAAGGGGAGGCACGCCATGACAATGACATCGACGATTCCCCTATCGCGCCGTGCGCTGGTGACCGGCGGCTTGACGACGGGCTTCCTGTTTGCGTTCCATCTCCCGCTTCGCGCCGCGGTCAACGAGCCGGTGCAGCCGCCCGATGTGACAGAGGGCAAGTTTGCGCCCAACGCGTTCATCCGCATCGATGAGGCCGGCCATACGACGCTGATGATGCCTCAGGTCGAGATGGGGCAGGGCGTCTATACGGCCGTTGCGATGATTCTCGCGGACGAACTCGACGCCGATCTGTCGCAGGTATCGCTCGAACACGCGCCGCCCAATGACAAGCTCTACGGCAATCCCGTGTTTGGGCTTCAAGTCACCGGCAATTCCAATTCGATCCGCGCATGGTGGACCGCGTTGCGCAACGCGGGTGCCGGCGCACGGTCCATGCTGGTACAGGCCGCAGCGAAGCAATGGCAGGTCGAGGCGGCGAGCTGCACGACGTCGAAGAGCTTCGTGACACACAAGGAGAGTGGACGCACGTTCGCTTACGGTGCACTTGCCGGTGCGGCGAGCAGCGAGACTCCACCGAAGAACGTCATGCTCAAGAAGCCTGAGGACTTCGTCTACGTCGGCCAGTCGCTGAAACGGTTCGACACGCCAGACAAGGTCAATGGCAAGGCCGTCTATGGCATCGATGCGATCCTTCCCAATATGAAAGTCGCGACGGTCGCGTTTTGCCCGGTGTTTGGCGGCAAGGTAGGCAAGGTCGACGACAGCGCAGCGAAGAAGATTCCTGGCGTCCAGAAGATCGTCGTGCTGGACGACTTCGTCGCCGTGGTCGGCGATCACATGTGGGCCGCGAAGAAGGGCCTCGGTGCACTGAAGATCGATTGGGACGAAGGTTCGAACGCGAAGATCAGTTCGAAGGACATCTGGCAGGATTTGCGCGCCGCCAGTGAGAAAGACGGCGCCGTCGCCAAATCGACCGGCGATATCGCCAAGGCGCTTGCGACCGGCGAACGCCTTGACGCCTCTTATGAGCTGCCGTTCCTCGCGCATGCGCCGATGGAGCCGGTCAATGCAACGGTTCACTTCAAGGGCGACTCCTGCGAAGTGTGGACCGGCACGCAGATTATGACTCGCGTGCAGTCGGAGGCCGCCAAGGCGGCCGGACTGCCGGTCGAGAAGGTTGCCGTCTACAATCACCTGCTTGGTGGCGGCTTCGGCCGCAAGCTCGAGCCGGACATGGTCGTTGCCGCGGTTAAAGTGGCCAAGCAGGTCGACGGGCCTGTCAAGGTGATCTGGACCCGTGAAGAGGACATCCAACACGATATCTACCGGCCGGTCTATCGCGACACCATTGCCGCGACCTTGTCCGACGGCAGGATCGTCGGTTGGAAGTACAAGGTCTCCGGCTCGGCCGTCATCGCGCGCTGGCTGCCGCCCGCATTCCAGAACGGCATCGACATCGATGCCGTCGATAGCGCCGTCGATATGCCCTACGACATCCCGAATTTCCATGTCGAATATGTGCGGGCCGAACCACCGGCGGTGCCGACTGGATTTTGGCGCGGCGTTGGTCCGAACAACAATGTGTTTGCGATCGAAAGCTTCATGGACGAACTCGCCCGCAAGGCGGGGAAGGATCCGGTCGAATTTCGCCGGCCGATGTTGGCCAAAAATCCGCGGCTGCTCGCGGCGCTCAACCTCGTGGCCGAAAAATCCGGCTGGGGCGAGGCGCTGCCGGCACGGGTGGGTCGCGGCGTCTGCGTTCAGCCATCCTTCGGCAGCTTCATCGCAACCGTGGTGGAGGCCGAAGTTGATGACCTCGGCGAAGTGCATCTGCGCCGTATCACCTCTGCAGTCGATACCGGGATTGCCGTCAATCCCGATACCATCGTCGCGCAACTCCAGGGCGGGCTGATCTTCGGCCTGACCGCTGCACTTTACGGCGAGATCACGATCGACAAGGGACGGGTTCAGCAATCCAATTCAACGACTACCGGATGCTGCGCATCAACCAGACACCGAAGATCGATGTCCACGTCATCAAGAGCGGCGAAGCGCCCGGCGGCATCGGCGAAACCGGCGCGACGGCGGGACCGCCTGCGTTGCGCAACGCGATCTATGCTGCAACCGGCGTCGCGCTCCGCAGACTGCCGATTGATCGTGCCTTGATTGCGGGCAAGAAGGCATGAGTGCCCGGGCGCGAATTCTCGCGAGCGTGGCCGCGATTGTGGTGGTTGCGCTGGCGGTCGGGCTCTGGACTATCCGCGGTCCTGGTCCACTGGCCTTCGCGGACGGCACCAAAGTAACGCTCGCGGATTATCGCAGCGGCAGTCCTGCCGGTGTTCCGGCGTCGCTGGCAAACGCCGATGTCGTGAAGCGGGGCGAGTATCTGGCAAACGCGGCGGATTGCCTGGTCTGCCACACCACGCAAGGCGGTAAGCCATATGCCGGCGGTCTCGGCTTCAAACTGCCGTTCGGCACGCTGTATTCGACCAATATTACGTCGGACAAGGAAACCGGCATCGGCAATTACAGCGATCAGGATTTCCTCAACGCCGTCCACCGCGGCGTCCGCCGCGACGGCACCAGGCTGTATCCGGCGATGCCGTATACCTCCTACACCTATATCAGCGACGCTGATGCACTGGCGATCAAGGCCTATTTGTTCAGCTTGCCGCCGGTGCGCGCGACGCCACCTGCGAACACGCTGTCATTTCCATTCAATCAGCGCTGGGCAATGATGTTTTGGTCGGCATTATTCAACCCCGACACGAGGTTTGAGCCGGACACCTCGAGAAGCCCGGAATGGAACCGTGGGGCCTATCTGGCTGAAGCGCTTGCCCATTGCGGCGAATGCCATACGCCGCGAAATCTGGCGTTTGCACTGGACAATCGCAGAAAATTCGGCGGCGCCATCACGGCCGGCTGGCGCGCGTTCAACATCAGTTCGGACAAGTCGACCGGCGTCGGCGGCTGGCGTGACGAGGATCTCGTCTCCTATCTCTCGGTCGGCCACGCATCAGGCCACGGCTCGGCGTCGGGCCCGATGGGCGAGGCCGTCGATCACAGTTTCAGCCGGCTCGCCCCCGAGGACATCCGCGCCATCGTGGCCTATCTGCGTAGCGTCCCTCCGACGACATCGGCCGATCTGCCCGCGAGTTTGGCACCGCCGGCGTCCGCGTCGCACAAGGATGGCGGCACACCGGATGCTCGCGGCAAGATGGTGTTCGAGGGCGCCTGCGTCAGTTGCCACGGCTGGACGGGCGAGAGTCCCGTCTCCACGATGGCGACGCTGACGGGCGCATGGGCCGTGAACGATCCCGGCGCGACCAATGTCGCGCAGATCGTGATTTCAGGAACCAAGCGAGAGATACCGGACGGCGCGCTGTCGATGCCGGCATTCGGCAACGCCTATTCCGACGATGAAATCGCCGCAGTGGCCAACTACGTCACGGCGCGTTTCGGCAGTAAGGGATCGCAAATCACCGCGCATGACGTGGCGGAGCTGAGGAAACAAACGTCGCAATAGGCCGCCTGTCCTGGCTCCGTGACTGCTAACTGATCCGGGGCTGCAATGGTATCGAAGACACAGCAACGGCCTCGGTGTTGATCCTTCCAAGCGTGGTTTTCTCGGCCAATCAGCTGGCTTGCGGTCAGAAACCCTCTCTGTTTCCGAGCGAAATCGCATTCCCGTAGCAAAATGTGTCGAGAAGATCGTCTTGCCGTCCTTGTCACCGATCCGAAAGCCGTCAATCTGGTCCATCATGAGGTGGTTCTTTGTCCTCTGCTTATAGGGGGCTGCCTTATTGAAAGCGTGATTCGTATAAACGTGACCGGACACAGACAGCGCTCGTTCGTCCTTACCCATCGCGGTCAGTTTGGCGTCAATGGCCTGCGCCTGCATACCTGTCGGAGAGGTGCTGCAGTAAGATCGTCCCCGAGGTTTTATCCTCGATCATCGCTCCCATGCGCTCGTACGTTCTCGACACGAAAAAATGTAACGGCTGCGGCGCGCTGGGTAGGGGGCGGAGTCAGTCTCTGCAACTTACGAGGGGCAACCACCGCATCAGTGCTCCACGCGCAAATTCTCAATTCAAAACATGACCGCTAAACTCTATAAAATAAGCACTTTCGTATCGCAACCGCGCCAAAAGGGAGGCTTGTTGCTCGCGAAAATCGAGCATTTTCTGCCCGCTAGGAGGTGATGTCTGCTCTTCGAGGTGAAGCGGACGCCGAGACGGCAGATCGTCACTTCCGCTTGTGACCCTTAGCCGACGCGGGCAGCCGAAAGCGCGAGGTCGGCTTATGTGGGTTGAGCCGACCTGGGACGGGGGTACCCGTGTGATGTCGGGCAATTTCCTTTAGCCGACCTATGAGATATCGTTGCGCACCGTCTTGAGTTGGGACTACTCTAAGCCAAAGTCGCTGAGCAACCACGAGCAGTTGCCCTAATAAAAATCGGGAGGACGAGCCATGCGAATTGTCCGCATTCTCTGTGGCACTGTAGCTTTGATTGCGATCACCGTCTCGCCAACCCGAGCGCAACAAGCCACCACTCCACTCGTGGCAATCGACAATGACGACATCGGTGGCGTCGTGCGAAGCTCCAGCGGGCCGGAAGCGGGCGTGTGGGTGATTGCGGAAACGCGCGATTTACCGGTGCGTTATATCAAGATCGTCGTTACCGATGACCAAGGCCGCTATGTTATCCCAGATTTGCCGAAGGCCGGTTACGACGTGTGGGTCCGTGGTTACGGCCTTGTCGATTCACCTAAGGTAAAGAGCGAGCCCGGAAAACTGCTCGATCTTGCAGCAGTGCCGGCTCCAAACGATGCCGCGGCTGCGCAGTATTATCCCGCGATTTATTGGTATTCGATGATGAAAATTCCTGAACCGGAGAAATTCGGGAAGGAGGATATGCCGGCGAATCTCAAGCTGACCGACTATCTCAACCTGATGAAGAACAACGGCTGCATCGGCTGTCATCAGCTTGGCCAGCTCTCGACGCGTACGATTCCGAAATTTCACATGGACCAAGGTAAGACCCATCAGGAGGCCTGGGTTCGCCGCATTCAGTCCGGGCAAGCCGGTGAGAATATGATCAACATCGCGGCGGGTCAGCTTGGCGGCGCGTCGTTCCCATATCTCGCCGATTGGACCGAGCGTGTAGCCAAGGGTGAGCTGCCTGATACGAAACCCTCGCGGCCGCAGGGCTTAGAACGCAACATCGTGGTGACCCTTCGCGACTGGCACAATGACAAGCAGTACCTTCATGATCTCATCGCCAGCGATCGACGCTATCCGACCGTCAACGCTTATGGCCCGCTTTACGGGCAATGCGAGCATGCCTGCAACGATATGCCGATTCTGGATCCCGTGAAGAATACGGCCACGAATTTCAAACTTCCGGTTACCAACGACATGCCGTTGGCGCTCGGACCGGGCAACGCCGGTTCGCCCACGATCCTGATGCCCTCTGCCTATTGGGGCGAAGAGAACATTTGGGACAGCAAAGCCAATAACCACAACTCGATGTTTGACCGTAAGGGCCGCATTTGGTTGGCGGCGACGGGCCACCCCCCAGCAAATCCGGATTTCTGCAAGAAGGGTTCAGACCACCCATCGGCCAGGGAGTTTCCGATCCAAAGCACCAACCGTCGGATAACGATGTACGATCCCAAGACAGGCAAATACACTGCTTACCAGACCTGCTTTGGTTCGCACCATCTGCAGTTCGGCTATGACGCCAACGAGACGCTATGGGCGAGCACCGGTGGCGGCGGCGGGCATGTCGGCTGGATCAACACCAAGATGCTCGACGAGACCGGCGATATCGAGAAGTCGCAAGGCTGGACCGCATTGGTGCTCGACACCAATGGCAACGGCAAACGCGACGACTACGTCGAGCCCAATCAGCCGGTTGACCCGACCAAGGACAAGCGTATCGGCGCCTCATTTTATGCAGTGATGCCGAGCCCGGTCGACGGTTCAATCTGGGGCACATTGCGTGGTAACCCGGGCTCTGTCGTGCGGCTGGATCCCGGCTCCAATCCGCACCGCGCATTGGCTGAAATTTATAACGTGCCGCTGCCCGGCTTTGGCCCGCGCGGCGGTGATATCGACAAGCAGGGACGTGTCTGGGTCTCTTTGGCGAGCGGCCATATGGGCGTTTTCGACCGTCGCAAGTGCAAGGGTCCGCTTAATGGTCCGACCGCAACCGGCGACCACTGCCCGGAGGGCTGGGCGTTCTACCAGTACCCCGGTCCAGGCTTCAAAGGTATCGGCGAGAACAGCGCCGAGTCGAGCTACTACTCGTGGGTGGATCAACACAATACATTTGGTCTCGGCGAGGATATCCCGATGTCGACCGCCAACTTGATGGATGGACTCGTCGCCCTCAACAAGGACGGCAAGATGGTTTCAATCCGCGTGCCCTATCCGCTCGGCTTCTACGCCAAGGGCTTCGACGGTCGCATCGACGATCCGAACGCGGGCTGGAAAGGTCGAGGTCTTTGGGCAGCAAACGGCGACCGCACACCGTGGCTGATCGAGGGCGGCAAGGGCACCAAGCCCCTGGCAGCTCATTTTCAGCTACGACCCGACCCGCTGGCGCACTGAGGCGACCGGACCAGTTCCGATTCCCCTGACCGCTATCAAGCGTGATGAACAGATATCGGAGCTGTTCTTGGTTGAGTGAGCGATACTCTTAGTACGCCATGTCGCCTAATGGCCGATTTTGTTGCAAAAGTCGGTTGGTTACGATGGACGGCGGCCGTTTCGTTCGGAGCAGACGGCTTTGATCCGCCGGCCCTGACGCTCTCTACGTAACTCCAACGCTACGCAATGCACAGAACCTGCGCGGGTGGCGGTCGCGCAACCAACGATGCGAGCCGTCGCAGGTTCTGAGCGATAGCGGCTAGAACAAACTCATCCTGGGCACCTCTCGGGCCGCGCAGTCGGAGTTGGCCGAGCTTCAATGCGCGCTATTCCATAACATCCGACGTGCGAACGACATGTCCGCTACGGTAGTTATCCAAGCGACCGCGCGGACATCCTGGTCCCAATCCGACTTTGCCGCGGGCCACCCCCCAACGGTGACAGTCTCCATGACGTCGAACGTGCACATATAAAATAAACGCCGTTTCAGTTTGACGGTCGCGCGACATGAGGAGATGTCGGGCGCGGGGAGACGCTATGGTCCACAGCCGTCTTCGTTGAGCGGGACCTCTGAGAATCGATTTTGAAGATATCGCCGCAAGGCTGTCTCTTCTGCGCTAAATCGGTTTTGTAAATGTCTGTTCGTGGCTCTTAGCCGACCTGCCGTCGCAGTCGCTGCATGTCCGTTGTTAAGGGCAGAACCGACATGCCATTCAGGCTGAGCCACTTCTGTTTTTGACCCAAAGCCGAAGTCCGCCGAACGACACGACATGTTCGACTGGACGAACGCAGGAAAGTTTATTTTGGAGGTCCAAGCCTTTCGGCTATCTCAGCCGGCCACGGAACGTTTCCCTTCCATTTTTCGGCTAGTCGCTGGCTCTCTTGCAACTGGTCTAGCGACAGGAGCGCCCTCAAATTTGGCAGGTTGTCGATGGCGAGTTGCTTGCCCATATCCGCCGCGTGGCTAACCAGCACGTAGGCGAGTATCAGGTCTTTGTTGTAGCCGAGAGAGCCATTGGCGTAGAAGGCCGCTAGATTGACCTGAGCAATTCCATCGCCTTGTTCCGCAGCGAGACGGAACAGCCGTGCAGCTTCCACCTGATTTTGCGGAACGCCATGTCCTGCGGCGTACAGATAAGCGAGGTGGGTCCGTGCCTCGGCAAAATTTCGTTCAGATGCGCGGCGATACCATTCGGCGGCCTGAGTATCATCTTGAGGAAAGCCGGAGATTCCCTTTTCGTAAAATAGTCCAAGACCGAATTCGATTTGAGCGCCGTCCGTTTCATCGGTCGTACACGGTCGCCGGTGCAGCTTGCCATCGCTAAGGGTAACGGCGAATGTGAGACGAAATCTATCAGTCGGCGTTAGCCTCTTGGAAACGAACTGTTTGCGTCGGTCGTCAGTGATGGGATTTGAAAAGAGAAGCCAGGTTGCAGCGTCGACGTCGCCTTGATCCGCTGCTCGTTGAAGCCAGTCAACGGCCCAAGCCCTATTCTGAGCCACGCCTTCACCGCGAACATAAAGGCATCCAAGATTGTACTGAGCGTCGACATCACCTTGTTGGGCAGCGACACTCCATTCTCCGAAGGCATCCTGGTAGTTTCCTGCGCGATAGTCCGCTGCGCCTTCATCAAATCCGCTGAGAGCAGCGGTTGACGAAAGGATCAATGTTGCGAGCGCAAGAGGTATTGTGGACGACATTGAAAGATTATCCCAAGACCGTTCCTAGGTTAGCACAACCGATCCGTGCAATTAAGTGGCGCATTTACCTTTTTGGCATCAAACTGTGAAGATTAGAGCACTAGGCTAGGACCATGTTCGGTATTGTCGGTTTGTGGCACTTTTGCAACGTGCCGAATGACCCTGATAATGTCTGCTGATCGAGCAATACCGGAAGTGAGCGGCGGACGGTCAAACCGATGCGATTGACCCAAAGGAGAAGTTTGGCCGCGCGAACGCGGCCAAACGCTACCCTTGCCCCTAATGCGCTAGTTTTTGAGTGCGGAGAGCTGATCCGTGTCGTAACGTGCTCGCAAGCGCGCGATCTTGACAGGATCCGCTGACCCGCCGCCCTCTACCGTCGCGGCCAACTCCTCGAAATAGTGCTCGTGCCCAGGTGGCGACACCGTCATTAAGACGCGCGCCGGCTTGTCGGTCGCGTTGGCGATGTTGTGAGGTACGCCGGGCGGCAAAAACAGGTAGGTCCCGGGCGTGGCGCGGACGCGCTCGTCTCCGACCTGCCAGTCACATTCGCCTTCCAGGACATAGAACGTCTCTTCCTGAACGCGATGCACGTGTAGCCCTGTGGAGAAGCCGGACGGAATCGTCCATTCAAACATGGAGGTGTGCTTCGTGTCGTCGCCAGTAACGAGAAACGCCATTGGGTGGCCGGCGAGCTTCACGCTCTTGCCTTCGCCGGGGCGTCGGATAATCGGCTTTGCTGACATCTGGGTCTCCGCGGTTCATGTGGGCGCGTCAAAAAGCGCGAGTTCACCCTGCATTCGAACCTGCGAAAGGTCGTGAAAACGGTCCGAATTTGTTGCAAAATGTTGCCGAAATGGACCTGCATCCGCCCTCAGTCCTATACAAATTCGGCTTGTTTTCGCTCGATGTCGAGGCCGGCATGCTGTTGCGCTACGGCGAGCCTACCTTGCTTGGCCAGCGCGCCGCTGCGTTGCTGCGCCTGCTTCTGCAGCGCGCTGGGTCCGCCGTTTCCAAGGACGCGTTGATCGAGGCGGCATGGACAGGGCTGGCCGTAGAGGACAGTAACCTCACGGTGCAGATAGCCGCGCTGCGTCGCGTACTGGAGCAGGACGGCGGAACGGGATGGATCGAGACGCTGCCTCGACGCGGCTATCGCTATGTCGGCCCGCCGCCTACTTGCACCGATGCTAACGCAAGTGAAACGCCACAGGCGCCAGCGCTGCAGCTCCCGGAAAAGCCGTCGATTGCGGTCCTGCCGTTCCAGCACTCTGGCGACGCCGACTGGTTCGCAGATGGCATGGTTGACGACATCATCACGGGCCTGTCGCGCATCAAGTGGCTGTTCGTGATCGCGCGCAATTCCAGTTTTGTCTACCGCGGTCGTGCCGTCGACATGAAACAGATCGGTCGCGAGCTCGGCGTTCGCTATGTACTCGAAGGCAGCGTGCGACGCAGCGATAGTCGCTTGCGGATCAACGTGCAACTCGCGGATAGCATGACTGGAGCCCATGTCTGGGCTGAGCGCTACGATCGCACCTTGAGCGATGTATTTGCGTTACAAGATGAGATTGCTCTCGCTGTGGTCGGAGCCATCGAACCGACCTTGCGGCGCGTCGAGGTTGAACGCATCAAACGCAAGCGACCAGGTAGTCTCGACGCCTATGATCTTGTACTGCGCGCGCAGCCGGACGTCGATTCCGGCATGCCTGATCGAGCCGCCGCCGCGCTGCCGCTAATCACCCGCGCGCTTGCGCTTGATTCGACCTACGCGCTCGCCCACGGCCTCGCCGCGATGGCCTATCACAATCGTTTTCTGCGCGCCGGCCTGAAGGAGGAGAATCGCACAGAAGCGGTGCGCCACGCGCGGCTTGCGCTGGAGCATGGCCCCGACGACGCAACTGCGCTGACTTTCGCCGGCTTCTCGCTCGGCATGGACGCGCACGATCGCGCAGCGGCCTTCGTCGCATTCGATACCGCGCTTACCCTCAGTCCATCGACGGCACTTGGCTTGATCCTCGGCAGCGTCGTCCATAGTTGGGCGGCCGAAGCGGAAATCGCCATCGCGTGGAGCGAGAGAGCGCTGCGCCTCTCTCCGTTCGATACTTGGGCGTTCGCTGCGTTCGGCTCACAGGCGCTTGGACATTTACTGTTAGACAGACCGAATGAGGCGGCGAAAGCGGCTTACCGGGCGGTGCAGTCCAATCCCGGTCATAGCATCAACTATGTGATCCTGATCGGTCCGCTGGTCGCGCTCGGCCGGTTCGATGAAGCCAGGGCGGCGGCTGCCCGCGTGATTGAACTGCAGCCAACTTTCCGCTTCAGTCAGCAGTTTGCAGGCGTTGACTGCGCGCCCGCGCTCGCCTCGAAGCTGGGCGCGGCGCTTCAGGTGGCTGGGTTGCCCGAATAATTTGTTAGCCTCGTTCCCGAGCATGTCTGCAGTTGGCACGAAACGGACAAACCGGGTTGACGCGTCGGTGTCCGTTGATGGGGATGGATCGGAAGTGGCGAGCGCAAGGTCAGAACGACGCCAATGACCCACGACGTGCCCACTGACTAGCCGGCAGAATCAGTCCGCAGCTGGCTCTGAGTGATGCTCGTGCATAATGCGCCAGTTGCCATCGACTTTGCGTAATCCCACAGTGAGCCTGAAAAGAAAACCGTCCTTGTCCTTGGGGTTGCTGGACGAATCGGGGCCACACCACATGATGGCTGCTGCGAAGGCTACCTCTGGGCCCGCGGTAATGGCGAGTTCTCGGAAGTCGAATGCGGCGCCTGGTTTGTGGCATCGAAAAAACAGGTCCCACGTCTGGGCGTACGCTTCAATGCCTCGGCATTGAAGCGGCGGCGGCAGATCGAACATCACGATTTCTCGATCATGATGCGCTAGGATCGCGGGAAGATCGTGACGGCGGACAGCGTCTGCCCATCCCTCAAGCAGGGCTTTGATCAGAGTTTCTTCGGCGTTGGCCTGTTCGGGCATGGTATGGTCTCCTTGTTGCGCCGCTCCTAGGACGAATAGAGGTTGGCCTATCCGACATCGTCCGCGAACTTTTTCCTACTGTTGCGACTTTGAATCCGCTGAGCTGAGGTCCCCTTTTGGCGCTTAACGGACAGGTCCGGCCCCTCTGTTGACGTCCGCTTTTGAGTGGGAAGCAGATGTCGCCGTTCCATAACATTCGAAGCGCGAACGCCGAGTCCGCTCTTGAGGCCATAGCAAAAATTGCATTGACCTGAGCGCCTCCGCTAATGATCCGAGGCGGACGTCGTCCTTGCCCACACTCCGTCCATATTTCGCAAGGAGATAACGCGAGCGGGCTTGCACGCCGGTTTCCCCCCTCCCGTCTACCAACGTCGCGTTTATTCGGGTTTGGAGACGGCCTGATTACAGAAGGAAAGGTCAAGGTAGCGTGCGGCGACCGGCGGCTTTCCGCCCCATGCCGCCTCGACGACGGCGCGAAGCTTCAACACGTTCTCGAAGCCCTTGAGATCAACTTCGGCATCTCCGGCAAAACCCGTCGTCGGGTCGGCTACAATGTCATAGCACTGGCCGGCGACCTCGGGTGCCAGTGTTTGTCACGGCCGCCGGCAGTTGAAAATTGTCCGTACATTATCGTAAGCTAAGCCTTTGCGGTGAGACACTTTTAAATGTCAGTAACAAGCAATGAGCCGACCCATGCTTTAATCGCCGCTATCGAAGCGATGACTTTAAGCCGGCTGCCGAAGGACACGGTCGCGAGGGCGAAAGATCTCATTCTCGATCATCTTGGCGTCTCTTTATTTGGAACCAGTCTTGAATGGTGCCGGATCGTCCGAAATACGATCCAGTTTGAAGGTGGACGTTGCGAAAGCACTATTTATGGCGGTGGACTCACGACGGCGCGTAATGCCGCACTCATCAACGGCACCGCAGGCCATGCGATTGAGCTGGATGACGCGCATGATGAGTTGTTGAGTCATCCCGGATGTGTCGTCATTCCTGCCGCGCTCGCTGCCGCTGAGGCGGAGGGAGCGACGGGAACTGATTTTCTTACTGCGGTAATCGCCGGTTACGAGGCGCAGTGCCGTATCGGCGCGGCGCTCAGTAGTGCTCTCATCAAACAAGGATATCACCCGACCGCGCAAATCGGGGTATTCGGCGCGGCCGCAGCGGCAGCGAAGCTTCGTAAGTTGCCGGAGCGCGAATTTACCTGGGCCTTTGGACTGGCGGGCTCGATGGCCTCAGGCATCATGAAGTTCACCCAGGATCCCGAAGGCACAATGGTAAAGAGGCTGCATGCTGGCATGCCTGCGGAGCGAGGTATTCTCGCCGCTACGCTAGCAGCAGCCGGTTTTACCGGTCCTCGCGCCATTGTCGAAGGCGACTACGGCTATGCGAAGATATTCACTGACGTGACGGATTTGTCGCGCATGACGCGCGGGCTTGGTGAAAGCTTCGAGATTTCCAGTATCAGCATCAAATTGTATGCCTGCTGCCGGATGTTCCACGCGTTGATTGAGGCGATTGCGTTGTGTCGGGCCGATCCGTCCTTCGCGACCGACCAGATCGAGGAGATCCGGACGTTCGGGCCCGCCAACATGATCGATGGCCACCTGGAACCGCGCCCTCGGTCGCCGATGTCCGCGCAATACAGCCTGCCATACACCACGGCGGTCGCGGTCCTTACCGATGCGTCCGATCCTGCGTCGTTCGATATGGCGGCCATGACGCGGCCCGACATTCTCGCAATGGCGGACAAGGTCAAAGCGGCGATCGATCCAGCGCTTGAAGCGCTTTATCCGCGCAAATATGCGGGCCGCGTCGAATTTGTATTGCGCAATGGAAAGACGATTGAAAAGACCATGCTGGACTCGCGCTCCACGCCTGCAAATCCGATTTCCTCAAGCGCGATTGAACAGAAATTCCTGTCGGTGACCTCCGCTTTGCTGTCTTCGTCCCGTCAGACCAGGATTATCGATGCCGTGATGTCGCTGGAGAAAGCTGAAGACCTTTCAGAATTGGCCGCGCTTTTGGGTAGGTAGGGGGCATTTTTGGGCCCTTGTGAAGCGCCTGACTTGGTGTATCTTTGTCCGGACATTTAATCGACGCAGGTCAAACCGTGTCCGAGTCCAAGCTGCCGCTTCAAGGTGTTCGCGTCGTTGACTTTACGAGGCTGTTGCCAGGGCCGTGGTGCACGCAGGTGCTTGGTGACCTCGGTGCGGACGTCATCAAGATCGAGGAACCCGACGTCGGTGATTACGGGCGGTTCAATCCGCCGCATTATAAGAAAACCGGCGTCTATTTCGCGGCGGTGAACCGCAATAAGCGCAGCATCGCTCTCGACATGAAAAAACCGGGCGATCGTGAGGTTGCGCTCGATCTGATCCGGCAGTCAGGCATCCTTGTGGAATCGTTCCGCCCTGGTGTAACCACGAGGCTCGGTATCGATTACGAGACGATCAAGAAGACCAATCCTTCAATCATCTACTGCTCGGTAAATGGCTTTGGCTCCGATGGAGAACTGGGCCGTTTGCCGGGACACGACTTGTCCATACAAGGCATGTCGGGTCTGCTGGAGATGCGAAGCGAGTGGCATGGACCTCCGCCTATTCCATCATTCCAGACCAGCGATTATTCGGCCGCGGTCTATTCCACGATCGGGATTCTTGCTGCTTATATCCGCCGAAGCCAGACCGGCGAGGGGTGCTGTCTCGATGTGCCGCTGTACGACACCGCGGTTGCCATGGCGAGCGTGACGCTGTCGTCTGCGCTGGCGCGACTGGCGGGCCATTCGGGCAAACCGGAACTCGGCAGTTTTGGCACTAATCCGCGCTATGCCTGTTACCAGACGCGAGATGAAAAATTCGTGAGCGTTAGCTTGCTTGAAATGCGGACCTGGCACACGTTCTGCCGTTTTATCGGTCGCGCTGACCTGATTTACGACGAACACTGGTCCGATCGGCACAGCACGCATGGCGAGCGGGCCGGGCTATTCAAGCAAGCCATTTTCGATTTTTGCAAGTCGGACTATCGCGACGCGTTGGTGGCCAAATGTTTGGAGGCGGGAATCCCGATCTGCCCGGTATACGACGCCGACGAAACAGTTTCGTCGCCGGAAGCCAAAGCGCGCGATCTCATCGGTTTTATCGAGCATCCGGTCGACGGTCCGATCCCTTATGTCCGCGATCCACTTGAGCGCGCAGGGCTGTCGGATCCCTCGCGGCTTCACGCGCCCGCGCTTGGGGAGAACGACGCCGAATTACGCGAACTCGCCAAATCCTCCACGCAACGCTTGCGGCATTTGGAAGATCGATGACGACGGACAAGCCACAACTGCCGTTTGCCGGGCTTCGCGTTCTCGAGTTTAGCCAGTTAATCATGGCGCCGGTCGCTGGGTTGATCCTCGCCGATCTCGGTGCCGAGGTCATCAAAGTCGAGCCGGCAGAAGCAGGTGATCCGACCCGCGCCTTGAAGGGATTTGCGTCCGGCTTTTTCCCGCACTTCAATCGAAATAAGCGCAGCATCGGAATTAATCTTAAGCGGCAAGAGGGTGTCGATCTGGCTCACCGCCTGGTCGAGTCCGCCGATATCGTCATCGAGAATTATGCGCCCGGGACGATGGAACGTCTCGGCTGCGGCGGCGAAGCGCTGTGCAAGCTCAACCCGGGTCTCATTTACTGTTCGCTCAAGGGCTTTCTCGACGGTCCCTACCAGAATCGACCGGCGCTGGACGAGGTCGTCCAGTTCATGGGGGCGCTCGCTTACATGACTGGTCCGCTCGGCCGGCCTTTACGTGCGGGTTCCTCGGTCGTTGATCTGATGGGCGGGACGATGGGCGTCGTTGGCATCTTGGCGGCTCTTCGTGAGCGTGACCGGACAGGAAAGGGACAGATCGTGAAGTCCGGCTTGTTTGAATCGACGGTCTTCATGATGGGACAGCACATGGCATCGTCCATCGTGACCAATGAGCCCGTTCTTCCGATGCCCGAGAAACTATCGGCGTGGGGCATCTACGAGATATTCGACACCTCGGATCATGAACAGGTCTTCATCGCTGTCACAAGTGACAACCATTGGCGGCGGTTTTGCTCGGCGTTCGGCCGCGACGATCTGCTCAATGACGAACGCCTCGCGACCAACGCACAGCGTTCCGACGAGCGAGAGTGGATGATACCTGACATAAAAGCGATGATCGCGGCTTTGTCGAAGAGCGAAGTTGTCGGGCTATGCGATCTTGCCGCTGTGCCATTCGCGCCGGTTTCAAAGGTCGAAGATCTCTTCAACGATCCGCACCTCATCGAGAGCGGCGCGCTGCTCGACGTCCAACTCGGCAGCGTTTCCGGAAAATTGCCGCGTCTGCCGATTTCTCTCGGGCAGCACGACATCGGCTTGAAACGAAACGCGCCACCACTTGGCTCTGACACGTGCGAAATCTTGGACGGGATAGGGCTCACCGGAACCGAGATCGCGGCCATGCGGGCGCGAGGCACGGTCGCTTAAGAAGGAATCGCGAGCCAGCAAACACCTGGGAGAGAACATGCCATATATCCGAGCGCTATCCGGGTTGGTCATTGCATTTGCGGTAATGCTCGTGTGCGCGTCTGCACAGCCGCAGGGAAACAAAATTGAACATCCCAATCTGAATTTTGTGGTCGCCGGCACATCGAGCACCATCTATTTCACTATCCCGGCGCTCGCTCGCAATCTTGGCTACTTCAAGGACGAGGGGCTGAACGTCGAATGGATCGACTCGGGCTCCGGCGCGAAGGGACTTCAGGCGCTTGTCGGCGGCAGCGCCGATGTCGTGACCGGCTCTTACGAGCACACCATTCATATGCAGGCCAAGGGCATCAACATTATCTCGATCGCCGCGCATAATGAGGCGACCGGCAACGCAATGGGTGTGTCGAAGGCGAAGGCGGCTACGATGAAAAACGGTGTGCCGGATCTGAAAGGGGCGATCGTTGGAATTAGTGGTCCGGGCTCGTCGACCGATATGTTCGCGAAAATCGTGGTTGATAATATTGGTATCAAGCGCGAAGACGTGTCTTACATCGCCGTCGGGACTTCATCGGCCGCGGTTGCCGCCTTGCGAGGAGGCAAGGTTGACGCCGTCTCGAACGTCGATCCGGTAATCTCAGAACTCGTCAACAGCGGCGATATGGTATTGATCGCAGACGGGCGAACCGCCGAGGGCGCGAAGAAAGTTTATGGTGGCACCTTTGCCGCCGGATGCACCTACGTTACGGCGGAGTTTCTTGCGAAATATCCCAACACGGTGCAGGCGATCGCAAACGCCATCGTGCGGACTATCGTCTGGCTCCGTACCGCCGACCCGGACAAGATCATTGCAACGCTTCCGCCTCAATTTTCGGCAGCAAATCCGCAATTGTACAAGCAGTCGTTGCTCGCAAATATCGACGCTTTCTCAAAGACAGGACAGATTTCGAAGGAATCCGCCGAAACCGTGCTCAAGAACGTGGTCAGATTCGATCCGTCGATCGATGCATCCAGGATTGATCTTTCGAAGACCTACACCAACGAGTTCGTCGAGCGGGCGATGAAGAAGCACGGGTCCTCGGGCTAGTTCTCGGATGACCATCGCGGCTTTCGGATCTCAAGGGTGTTCCCGGAGGAATGGTGCCGACATTGTTTACAATGTCCGGACATTTAGATAGGCTTTCCGAGGCGACCTCCTTCGATAATCGCGAGCGATGAACGCAACCGAAACTTTCCTGGGCACTCTGTCCGTCGTCGAGCTCGGAAGCCGCGTCGCCGTGGGTGCGGCGGGGAGTTTGCTGGCGCAGTTGGGGGCTTCGGTAATGGTCGTCGAGCCGGTCGTGCCGTCCTCAGTCGGCAAATGGAGCAACCGGCCCGTGATGATGGCGGGCAAAAAAAGTGTTGTGCTGGATCGTGCCGGCGGTGCGGCGGAGTTCGCACTGCTGATCCAGCAAGCCGATGTCATCTTGCTATCCAGCGATGCCGATCCCGAGGATCACTCACTTTGGTTGCAGGCACCGACGCATGTCGTCGTCTGCGACATCACCGCGGCGGGTCATGATGGTCCGCTCGCCGGCGTAGCTTTGTCCGAAGGCTTGGTGGAGGCGATCACGGGAATCGCAGACACGACGGGATCGGCGGAGGCCGCGCCGACAACGATCGGCACCCCGATTCTCGATATGCATGCGGGCGTCTATGCCGGGGGCGCCATCATCTCCGCGTTGCGCTTGCGCCGGCTGTACGGCGTGGCTGAGCGGATCGACGTGGCGCTGTTTGACGTCGGCGTGACGGCGTTGATCAACTATCTCCCGTTGTTTCTGGTTGGGCGGTCGTCGACGCGGTCCGGCAACAGGCACCCGCTGTTTACGCCCTGGAGCACTTTCGATGCGGCGGATGGGACCTTGCAGATTTGCGCCGTCACCGACTTGCAATGGAAGGCGATCTGTGAGGCGATGCAAACGCCTCAATTGGTGCTCGATCCGCGCTTTGCCACCTCGGCGGTGAGATTTGAAAACCGCGTAGCGATCGAAGCACTGGTCGGCGACTGGACGCGGAAGAACACCATAGAAGAATGCGAGCGCTTGCTGACCGAGCGTGGGGTCGCGTCCGGGCGCATTGTCAGGCTGACGGATATTGCCGACGACGTAAACGTGCGGCATCGCGGAAGTGTCCGGGTTCTGCAGGACCCGTCGAACGGCAGTCGCGTTGCCGTTTCGGCAACGCCCTTTCGCGGCACGCCGATCGGCGGTCGGAGTCCGGATCATATACCAGATCGCAACGAGAAGTTTGCTCCTTTTCAGGGGCTTAAGGATCGCTCTGCAAGCGTGGGGCGGTCTGTTGGCGATAAATCACTAAACTGCGCGCGGCCTTTCGAAGGTACGCGTATCGTCGAAATCGGTCAGTATACCGTGGCGCCGTTGGCTTCGCGCATCATGGGTGCGCTTGGCGCCGACGTGATCAAGGTTGAGTCGCCGACCGGCGATGCGCTGCGAAGCGTCGCGCCGTTTCGCGACGGTGGGGCCGCCTATATCTTTGCCGTCAGCAATACCGATAAACGCGGCATCGTGTTAGATCTCCGTCGGCAGGTGGACCGCGACACGCTTCACGAAATTCTTGCGACCGCAGATATATTGGTCGAAAATCTCAAGCCGGGATCGCTGGCAAAACAGGGCTTCGGCGTAGCTGAACTGCGCAAGCAGCATCCGCATTTGATCTACTGTTCGGTAAGCGGTTTCGGGTCAGATTCGGCCTATCTTAATAGGCCCGCGCTAGACACAGTGATCCAGGCGGCATCGGGCCTGATGGATATTACCCGCCCCCACGGAGTACCAACTAAGGCGGGTATCTCCTCGTCCGATAATCTCGGGGGACAGTTTGCGTTTCTTGCGCTCGCTGCGGCGCTCGAATTGCGCGAACGAACGGGGTCCGCGGTTCATTTCGATCTCTCGATGCAGGATATGAGCCTCTGGGCTTCGCAGCTAGAGTGGAACGGGAAGCGGTCTGATCGGCCGACAATTGTTCGGGCCTCGGACGGTTATGTTGCGATTGACGAGCCAGCCATCGTTGCAGATCCGCAAGCCCTGTCGCATCTGTCGCGTCAGGAGATGGTAGCGGCGCTGCCACTTGACCGCGCTGCGCCAGTGCTGACGGTTTCCGAAGTCTTCCAGCACCCTCAAACGATTGCACGTGGGCTACTGACAAACTGTCCCACGCCGGAAGGGGATGTTTGGACGGTATTCTCGCTGCCGTTCCGAATGACTTACGCGCCGGTAACTGTCCAGCGCGTGATGGGGCGCCTTGGCGGAACTGATGCCAAAGTTCGAGCCGATATCGCATGCGAACCCGCGCCGAAACTGCACGTTTCGCCGGTCTGATTGAGATTGTAAATGTCCGAACATTTTGATACATGAACTTAAAAAAAGTGGTGCGTTTTTGGTTCAACGGGTGGAAAAATGATGCGCTTTGGACGGCTCTGGCCGTCGGTTGCGGCTCTGCATTTGCTTTTCGCGGCCTCGGCTGCTGCCGGAAGCTCGGCGCCCGAGAAGAACAAAGTGACGATGGCGATCGCCGGTACGTCGGCGCAGATTTACTTTCTAGCCATCAATGTTGCCAAGGCGCACGGCTACTTCAAGGAAGAAGGCCTCGATATCGAGACAGTCGATTTTGCCGGCGGTGCGAAAGCGTTGGAGGCCGTGGTCGGCGGCAGTGCAGATATCGATGCGGGATCCTTCGAGCATGCACTGCAAATGCAGGCGAAAGGACAAAGCGTACAGTGCATCGTGTTGTACGGCCGCTCGGTTGGCACTGTCCTTGCGATAGCGAAGGCCAAAGCGACGAATTTCAAGTCGATCCGTGATTTGAAGGGGATGCGGGTCGGAGTTTCGTCGCCTGGGTTTTCTGCCACCAATATCTACGTCAATCTCATTCTCACCAAGAACGGTATGCAGCCGTCGGACGTCGACGTGATTGGCGTCGGCAACGGTGCGATCGCCCTTGCCGCGATCGAAAACGGCAAGATCGATGCGATATCGAGCGTCGACCCGTTGATCTCAGAGTTGACCTTACGAGACTCGATCAAGATTATCGTCGACAGCCGCACCGACGATGGCTTGAAGGAAGCCTATGGCGGCGAATACGCCTCCGGCTGCCTTCTCGCGACATCCAAATTCATCAAGGAAAATCCGAACACGGTGCAAGCTCTCGCCAATGGCATCGTCCGCGCGTTGAAATTCATCCACGCGTCGAATGCCGACCAGATTGCGGCGGTCATTCCGCCTGGGATCGTTGGTGCCAATCCCGCGCTCTACCGCGCCTCGATCGAGAAAAATCTCAACACTGTCGCTGCAAATGGCCTTATCAGCGAAGAGGCGGCGGCCAATGTCCTGCGAGTAGTGACGATGGCGGATCCAAAGGTGGTCGCCTCGAAAATCGACCTCAGTTCGACCTACACCAATGAGTTCACAACAAAAGCGCTCGAAATGTTGAAGTGACTGCTTGCCGCAAAATTTCGCCGGAGACCGGTTCATGCGCCGACTAGCCGCTATGTCGATCTATCTGTTCGCCGCAATGGTGCTGAACGGCGCCGGGACTGTTGATGCTCAGAAGGTAGCGCTAGAGAAGCCCAATCTCAAGATCGTCACCGCGGGCACGTCGAGCCAAATCTACTTCATCATTCCGGCGCTCGCGCGGCAGCTCGGCTACTTCAAGGACGAAGGGCTCGACATCGATTGGTATGACGCGGGATCCGGCGCAAAGGGCGTTCAAGCCCTTGTGGCCGGCGGGGCCGACATTGCGATCGGTTCGTTCGAGCATACCATTCACATGCAGGCAAAGGGAAAGTCGCTCGTCTCCATCGTGGCGTACAACGAGAGCGCCGGGAATGCGTTCGGTGTCACAAAGGAACGAGCTGGGATGGTGAAGGATGGCAAGATCGATCTGAGGGGCGCCCAAATCGGAGTGTCTTCGCCGGGCTCATCGACCCATATGTTCGCGACCCTGGTAACGCGTGACGAGGGGCTTAAGCCAAGCGACGTGTCGTATATCGCCGTCGGCACAGGAGCCGGCGCCGTCGCCGCATTCAGGGGCGGCAAGGTCGATGCGATGTCCAATACCGACCCAATCATTACCGAACTCGTGGACAGCGGCTACATGGTTTTGATCGCTGACAGCCGCAATCTGTCGGACTCGCAGAAATATTACGGTGGTCCGTACGCCTCGGGCTGCCTCTATGCGTCGGCCGAGTTCGTCCAGGAATACCCCCATACGGCGCAGGCCGTCGCCAATGCCATTGTGCGTGTATTCCGGTGGCTGCGCACAGCCGATGCCGATAAGATCATCTCGGTGTTGCCACCGGAATACGTTGAAGCAAACCGGGATCTGTACCGGCGATCCATCCAAAATAACATCGCGTCATGGTCGAAGGATGGCCTTATCAGCAAGGAAGCCGCCGATACGATTTTGCTCAACGTTGCCCGTTTCGATCCTTCAATCGATAAAAACAAGATCGACATCTCCAAGACCTACACGAACGCCTTCGTTGAGCGTGCGCTCAAAGCCTACCCTTAGTCGCGCGACGTCCGGAAAGATCCATCGATGCCGTTGCCCATGTTATTTCAGCCCTTGACGATGAGATCCGTCACGTTTGCCAACCGGATCATGGTCTCGCCCATGGGCCAATGTTCCGCGATCGACGGATGTGCAACGAACTGGCACATGATGCACCTCGGCAACATGGCAATTTCCGGCGCGGGCGCCCTATGCATCGAGGCAACCGCGGTAAGCCCAAGCGGACGTAACACACCGGTCGATCTCGGCATCTGGGGCGACAAGCAAGCCGAAGCCATCAAGCCGGCGATCGAGTTCTGTCGCGAGAATTCGGATGCCAGGCTCGGGATGCAACTTTGGCACGTCGGCCGCAAAGGGTCGGTTCGTCCGGCGTGGGATCGGCACAAGCCGATCCCGAAGGAAGAGGGGGGCTGGGACGTCTATGGGCCCTCGGACATTCCATACCCAAAGCGCTGGGTACCGGTGGCGATGAATGCCGAACAGATTGCAGGCGTCGTCGGCGATTTTGCCGCTGCGGCCCAGCGCGCCGATCAGCTTGATCTCGATTTTCTCGAGGTGCATGGCGCACACGGCTATCTGTTGCACAATTTTCTGTCGCCGCTTACGAACAAGCGAACGGACGAGTATGGCGGCAGCCTGCACAATCGCATGCGTTTCGTTCTTGAGGTGTCGAAAGCCGTCCGAGCCGTCTGGCCGGACCACAAGCCGCTCGGCATTCGCTTGTCTTGCTCTGATTGGGTCGCCGGTGGCTGGACGATCGAAGACAGTATCGTCCTCGGCAAGGAGCTTAAGAAGCTAGGATACGACTATATCACCGCGTCGAGCGGTGGCTCGGTGCCGGAGCAGGATATCAATATCGGACCGGGCTATCAGGTGCCGTTCGCCGAAGCGATCAAGAAAGAAGTCGGAATCACGACCGTTGCTGTCGGCTTGATCACCGAGACCAAGCAGGCGGAAGCTATACTGGCGGAGGGACGCGCGGATGTCGTCGCCCTTGCGCGGGGGATGATCTACAACCCGCGCTGGCCCTGGCACGCGGCGGTTGAATTGGGCGTCGAACCGAGTTTCCCCGTCCAGTACGAACGCGCCCATCCGGCCATGCGCAGAACCGATTTTCTCAAAGCCAAGCGAGACTGAAGGTGCGCCATGTCGTCTGAGTATTTCGACGTCATAGTGGTGGGGGGCGGCAACGCGGCGATTTCGGCGGCCCTGTCGGCGCGCGAGCAGGGGGCATCCGTAGCGGTCTTGGAGCGTGCGCCGGAAGAAGAGCGCGGCGGTAACTCGAGTTACACCGCCGGTTCGATGCGTTTCGCCTACAACGATATCGGCGATCTTCAGACCGTCATGCCCGAACTCGCGGTCTCTGAATGGGAGAATTACGAATTTCCCGGATACCCGGAAGACGTCTTCTTCCAGGATATTGCCGCGATGAGCCAGTACCGTACCGACCCCGAGTTAAGTGAAATCCTGGTGCGCGAGAGTTTCGCCGCCGTAAAATGGTTGCACTCCTACGGAGTTCGGTTTCTTCCGTACCGCCGTCAGGGCGCCAAAGTCGGCGACAAGATCAAATGGTTCGGCGGATTGGTGGTCGAGACCGTCGGGGGCGGCATCGGTCTCACCGATGCGGAGTTCCGGGCGGCCAGCCGCGCCGGCGTTCGGATATTCTATGAGACCGCGGCGCTCTCGATATCGCGGCGCGACGGGATCGTCGGTAGTGTCCGCGTGCGCCGCCACGGCAGGGAAGTCGAGATATCTTGTGGCGCGGTTGTACTCGCCTGCGGTGGCTTCGAGGCCAACGCCGAATGGCGAACGCGCTACCTTGGTCCGGGTTGGGACGTCGCGAAGGTGCGCGGCTGTCGTTACAATCAGGGTGACGGCATCCGCATGGCGATCGAACTAGGCGCGCAGACGACCGGAAACTGGTC
This sequence comes from uncultured Alphaproteobacteria bacterium, assembly GCA_963824305.1. Classification (GTDB taxonomy): domain Bacteria; phylum Pseudomonadota; class Alphaproteobacteria; order Rhizobiales; family Xanthobacteraceae; genus Bradyrhizobium. The sequence goes on along the minus strand of CAWGOW010000004.1, from coordinate 1,205,206 downwards.
CGGCTGTCACGCCACGACGTGGGATCGCAACGCGCCCGCCTACGGTGACCGTACGGTCGGCGAGTTGTTCAGCAAGCACAGCTTTCCGTTTGGAATTGTCGTCAACGCAGAAGGCAAGCGCTTCATCGACGAGGGCGCGGATTTTTATCTCTATACTTATGCAAGGTACGGGCTGCGTATATTGCAGCAGACCGGTCAGTTTGCCTGGCAGATATTTGACTCGCAAACCAAACACCTGTTGCACGACGAGTATCGCATCAAGCAGATCACCAAGGTCAGTGCGGACACGATCGAGGGCCTGGTCGCGAAGATCGAGGATGTGGATCGCGAGCAGCTTCTTAAGACCATCAAAGAGTACAACCAATCCTGCGCGCGTGACCGGCCGTCAAATCCCACGATCAAGGACGGTTTAGCTGCGAATGCAACGCCGCCGAAGTCAAATTGGGCGCTTCCGGTCGAGATCGGCCCTTTTGAGGCTTATGCCGTCACTTGCGGTATTACCTTCACTTACGGCGGCATCAAGATTGACAGTTCGGCCAACGTGCTCGACGTCGACGACAGGCCCATCCCTGGTTTGTATTCCGCAGGCGAGATGGTGGGCGGCATATTCTATTTCAACTATCCAGGTGGCTCCGGCCTGACCAACGGCACGGTGTTTGGCAGGCGAGCGGGCCGCAATGCCGCTTTTCTTGCCCTTCAGCGTCAAAAGGTGGCCGAAGCCGGCGTTTGAAGGGAGACGATCATTGAGCAACTACGAAGACGTGCTTTACGAGCAAAGGGAATCGACGGTAACCGTTACCGTCAACCGTCCGCAGGTCATGAACGCCTATCGTTCGCGGACGTATGGTGAAGTTGCGGACGCGATCCTGACCGCCGGCTGGGACCCGAAGGTCAGCGCGATCGTTTTGACGGGAGCCGGTGGCAAGGCGTTCGGGACGGGCGGCGATACCAACGAAAAGAAATCCGAAAGGAAGGGCGGATTTGGCACAGTCGGCGTTCCCGTCGAGCTGCTGCACGCCGCAATTCGCGATGTTCCAAAGCCCGTCATCGCCAAGGTGCGCGGCTATGCCATCGGAGGCGGCAATGTGATCGCCACGATCTGCGATCTTACCATCGCGGCGGAAAGCGCGGTCTTTGGCCAGATTGGACCGGCGATGGGCTCGGTCGATCCAGGTTATGGGACCGCTTTTCTCGCGCGTATCGTCGGCGAAAAGAAAGCACGCGAATTCTGGTATCTGTGCCGGCGCTATAGCGCGCGAGAGGCCATGGCCTTGGGTCTGGTCAATGCCGTAGTTCCGGATGATCAGCTCGACGAGGAAGTCGATCGCTGGTGCAACGAGATCGCGCAACGCTCGCCAACCGCAATTGCCATCGCCAAGCGCTCGTTCAATGCCGACTCGGAGAACATTCGGGGTATTGCCAGCATGGGTTATCAATCGCTCGCGCTTTATTATCAGACCGCCGAATCGAAGGAGGGCGGAAATGCCCGCCGCGAGAAGCGTCCAGCACGCTTCCGCGACGTGATGAACGAAAACTCCTGACACCGGAGCGAATTGTCAACCGCGGAAGGCGTCCTGGCCAGTGATTTCGCGTCCCTGGATGAGCGCCAGGATCTCCGGCGTTCCATCCGGGATCGACAACATGCGGACATCGCGCGCCATCTTCTCGAGTCCGACCTCGCGGCTCAGTCCCATGGCGCCGTGAACCTGCATGGCGAGTGCGATCGCTCGATCGCAGGCGGCGACGGCGTAGCGCTTGGCCATGGCGGAGACGCCATTGGCGCGCTCACCGCGATCCATTGCAGCCAGCGCGTGATAGCAGAGCAGGCGGCTCGTCACGATCGCTGTCTCGATATCGGCGAGGCGCTCCTGGACCAGCTGGAAGCCGCCGATGTTTCGGCCGAACTGACTGCGGTCTTTTGCGAAGGCCTTCGCCATCTCGAAGGCACGTTGTGCCATCTGGACGGCGCAGAGCCCGATGATCGGGCGGTTCGCGAGCCAGGTCAGCGTCAAGATCTTCGCGGATTCGTCCGCGCCCACCAGTAGATTACCTTTGGGCACGCGGCAGTCCTCGAACACCACCTCGCCGAGATGCGACTGGTTCATGCCGATGACGGGGATTTCGCGGGCCTCGAATTCCGATTTCTCCTTTTCAACGAGAATCCGGACCATCTGGGATTTTCCATCGCGCTCCATTCGACAGGTGACGTTAATGACGTCGGCGATGGTAACGTTGGAAATCCACATCTTCCGGCCATTGATGAGAATCGCATCGCCGACATCGCGCGCGCGCGTGGTAATGCCGCGCGGATCGGAGCCAACCCCGGGCTCGGTGGCGGCGGTGCAGGTCAACCTGTGTCCGCTCATAAGGTCCGGCAGGAAACGCGCTTTCTGTTCGTCGCTGCTTCCGTAGAAAATACGAGTTGCCGTCGTCTCCTGCGGCATCACGACAAAGAGCGCGGCGGTCGGCATCTGCTCGCACATCAGGCCATAATCGAGCACTGACATGCCCGCGCCACCCGCACTTTCCGGCACCCGCGCCGCAGTCAAGCCGAGATTGGCGGCATGCCGCATGATCTCTTGTGCTGCAATTTTGGATAGTGGGCGATCCTGTGGTTCGCGGTCAAGGACCGGCTGAATGTCGCGCGCCACCATCCGCTGACATGCTTCGATCATCAACCGCTGATCGGAATTCAGTTCAAACATCGGGTCAAGCCATCGTGAAGCCGCCGTTGACGCTCAGGACCTGACCGGTAATCCAGGCGGCGTCTTCGGTCGTCAGGAAATGAACGGCTGCGGCGATATCCTTCGGCTCACCGAGACGACCGGTCGGGTACATCTTCAGCACGGTCTTTTGCCGCCGCTCGTACTTCTCGGGTCCCATTTGCGAAAGCAGAGCACGTTCACGCTCCTCGCGCATTTCGGTGTTGGTTGCACCAGGCGAAACAACGTTGAGGTTCACTCCGGATCGTCCAAGTTCCTGCGCGAGCGATTTCACGAGCGCGACGACACCAGCCTTTGCTGCGGCATAGTAAGAGAGCCGGGCCTGCCCCAACTTGTAACTGTCGGAAGCCAGGCAGACGACGCGGCCATATCTGGCTGCCGTCATGCCTGGCAAAAACTCATGCAGGATGTTCATCGGTCCAAACAGGCAGACCGCGATCATTTTCTGCCAGTCGCTGGGTGTCGAATCGAGGAAGAGCTTGTCATCGACAATCGCCGCTGAGTTGACCAGGATCGATGGCGCGCCAAACTCCATGCCGATCCGCTCGCGAGCCGCTGCCACCTCGTCCTTTCGAGTGATGTCCGCCGGCAAAGCTAGAACCTTGGCTTTGCCGCCGCTGAGCGCTTCTGCCGCGCGTGCCGCATTGTCCTTGTTGAGATCGACGATCGTCAATGTCTCGCAATCGTTTGCAAGCAGGCGGCAAGTGGCGAAGCCGATGCCCTGCGCGCCACCGACGACAACCGCGTTTCGTTTGTTCATCGCAGTTTCCTCGCCACTTGTCTCATCAGGCAACCTTACTCGCCGCGGAACCGCGCCGGCCGCTTTTCGAGAAACGCCGAGATCCCCTCGAGCTTGTCCTCGGAGTTGTAAATTGTGTTGACGATGAATGCCTCGAACTCGATGGCCTCGGAGAGCGGCATTTGCATGCCACCATAAACGGCCCTTTTAACGAAGCGCAGGCTCAGTGGCGCGCGCGTCGCGTAGAGGTCGACCATTCTTTTTGCCTCGGCCAGGGCGTGGCCATTTTCGACCTTCTTGTTTATCAGACCGATCCGAAGCGCATGTTCGGCGTCGAAAGGTTCGGCGGCGAACAGCATTTCAAACGCATTTGAAATGCCGACAATACGCGGCAGACGTTGGGTGCCCCCGGCGCCTGCGACGGTCCCTATTCTGGCGCTGGTAATTGCAAACGAGGCGTTATTTGCGGCGACGCGGAGATCGCAGGCGAGCGCGAGCTCAAGGCCGCCGGTAAGGCAGAAGCCTTCGATCGCCGCGATAGTAGGTTTTGAATTCTCCTCCAGCGCCTTGTTCAGCCGACGCCAGTGGTTCATGAAGTCGTTAAACTTCCTGGGCGACCCGAGGTCCTTCGCCGCATTGAGATCCATTCCGGCGGAAAAGAACTGATCGCCGCCGGTAAAGATGATCCCGCGCACCTCGGCGTCGTCATTCAGCTCGGCGAGCGCGTCCTCGATCTCATGCATCATCTCGAAACTGATTGCATTGCGCTTTTCTAGCCTGTTGAAGCGCAGGATTGCCGCCGGTCCTTCTTTCGTCAGCTGGATTGTCGAAGCGGCCACGTCGTTCTCCTCGAAAGAGTTTACCTATAAAATAATGTCCGGACATTTGCAAGTCGATCGACTTTGCTTTATGAACGTGAATGCGGTGAACCGAGACGTCTGGCGATGGTAGACCGAGAGCGGCTGAGGCGTATCAGTGGTGACATCGCCATCGTCGGTGTGGGCGATACCGATTACGCCGAAGATTATACGCGCGCACGCAGTGGTTCTGTTTACGAGGACTGCTACGGTTATGGTGCACGGGCGTTTCGTCGCGCTTTAGAAGACTGTGGACTCGGACGGGAAGACATTGACGGGCTCATCGTCGGACCGACGCTGTCGAGCGAGCGGGCTGGCGAGATTCTTGGAATCAATCCCAGCTGGAGTTCGCAAGCAGACTCGGTTAATGCGGTCTTGCAGGCCGCGCTTGCGCTGCATTCCGGCGTGACTGACTGCGTCGCGCTCGTCTACGGCAACGATCAGCGGACCGCGGGCACCAAATATGGTGGACCGACGGCGCGCGGCGAGCAGTTTCTCTCTTACGTCTATTACGCGCCTTGGGGGATGACGTCGCAAGGCGCGCTCTACGCCATGATGGTGCGACGCTATATGGAGCTTCAAGGATTGAGACCGGAGCATCTGGCTGAAGTCGCCTTGGCTCAACGTCAGTTCGCGCAACTAAATCCAAATGCCGTCATGCGCGATCCGCTTGACCTTCCAACCTACCTTGACTGCAAAGTATATCTGCGATCCACTGAGAATTTTCGATTACTGCCTTGTCAATGACGGCGGCGTCGCGCTGATCATGACTACGGCGCAGCGTGCAAAAAAGCTTAAGAAGAAGCCAATTGCGATTTCGGGGATCGGCCGCAACGACATGAACAAGGATGCGACCAGCCTTTGGCCGCGCTTGATGGATTTCTACCACACGAGTCATGCACGCGCGGCGGCCGAGGTTTACGACATGGCCGGCCTCGGTCCTTCGGACATCGATGTTGTCGGCATCTACGACAGTTTCAGCCCGCACGTCGTGTTCGCGCTCGAGGGCTTTGGGTTTTTCAAACCGGGCGAATTTGCAAAATTTTCCGCAGGAGGAACGATCCGCCCGGGAGGAAGATTGCCGGTCAATACGTCAGGCGGGCATCTGTCGGAAAGCTACATGCAAGGCTGGAATCACCAGGTCGAACTCGTGCGACAACTGAGAGGCGAGGCCGGAGAGCGCCAGGTTCCGGGTGCACGAAAGGGGCAATATCTGTCCGACGTCGCCGGTAAAGCCATCAGTATCATCTACTCGGCTCCATCATGACCTTGACCCGGCCCATTCCCATCCTCGGCGTGTATGAAAAACCTTTCTGGGAGTGGATCCAGAAGCGCGAACTACGATTGCAGCGATGTCAAAACGGCCACTATCGTTTTCCGCCAGGTCCTTGTTGTCCGCACTGTTCGTCAACAGTATCTTCATGGGAGAAGGTTTCGGGCGAAGGGCGGCTCGTCAGCTGGACCGTTTTCCATCGACAATACTTTCCCGGGATGCCCCCTCCTTACACCGTCGTCTGCGGTGCGCTTGTCGAAGGTCCTTTGCTGATCGCAAATCTGGTCGGCCCACTGGAAGTGGAGCTGAAGCTGGACATGCGGCTTCGCATTGCGTTTGAGGAGAGCCGCACTAAGGACGGAGAACTCGTGATCTACCAGTGGTCGATCTAGTCGTTATCGGGTTTTGGTCGGCTTTCTGTCTCGCAAGAAATCGACCGATTGCTGGTATCTGTCTGGACGGCAAATCAGTTCGGTATGCTCAATAGGTTCGTTGTCGCTGTTGACATAGGTTCGGCGCAAAAGCAGCAGCGGCGACCCCACGCGCACGCCGAGAAGTTTGGCAGTTTGCGCATTCGCGCCGATGGCCGAAGCGACCTGGCGAGCGCGTACGGTCTGGATGCGGCAGTGCTCCTCGATCAGCCCAATCAGCGGTTTGTAGCCAATCAGCTCATCGGGTAAACGTTGCGCATATTTCGCGAGGGTAAAAAGCGTATTGAGAACCGCCGGACCTTGATCGTTTCCCATGACACGGCGTAGCTGGAACAAGCTGGCGCTTTTCCGCATGGAAAATACTTCCGCGACTTGTGGAAAATCTTTCGCCGACACCAGACCCTTGTGTAAAACCTTGATATCGCTGGCGACAAACTCGCTGATCATTTCTTCGAGCGATTTGATCCCCCAGGCACCTCCGAGGCCTGAGCGCGCCGAGACTACGGTGCCGCGCCCGGCGCTGCGCTCGATAAGGCCCTCCAGAACCAAAGCCTTAAGTGCCTCGCGCATAGTGTGGCGGCTGACGTCGAACTCGGCAGAAAGCGTTATTTCGGGCGGCAGCATTTCGTTTTCAGGATAGATCCCATACGAGATCCGGTCGCGCAGTGTGCTTGCAACGCTCTGATGCATCGTCTTTTGCCGCTTCGTAGCCAGTCTGCCCATTGGAGAAGATCGCCCCATTTCACATCGCATACCCAATTTGCTCGCGATCGCTGTCACAATTTACTTTGTCCGGACATTATATTATTGTGAAATCTGTCGCTCCTCCACAACTTGCAGATAGCGAAATCGAAAGCAATGCCGGTTGAACTTGCGGCGGAAGCCATTGATCTGACATCGCTGGTGCGGTCCGGCGATACCGTGATTTGGTCACAAGGACCGAGTGAGCCCCTGAGCCTGACCCAAGCGTTGGTCAAACAACGGCACCAAATCGGCAAATTTCGCGCGTTTTTGGGGAGTTGTTACAGTAGGACGTTCGAGCCCGTGCAGGCCGATTGCATCGATTTTATTGGCCTTGGCGCGGTCGGCTTTACGCGCAAAATTCTAGAGGCCGGCGCGCTTCAGGTCATTCCCTGTCATCTTTCGGAGTTGGCTTCCATGATCCGGAAGCGGGAGCTGAAGATCGATGTCGTGCTCCTTCAGGTAAGCAAGGACGAGCAAGGCGGCTACAGTTACGGATCGGTCTGCAGCTATCTTTCAGAAGCGGTTCGTAGTGCGCGCACCGTCGTGGCCGAGGTCAACGATCAAGTCCCCTATACGAACTGTATCGAACGTCTCGATCCCAGTTTGATAAGCCACTTTGTTCATGTCTCGCGTCCGCTGATCGCAGTCCCTTCACGTGAGTGGACGGCCGAGGATGCTGCCATTGCTAGAAACGTGGCCCCGCTGATCGAGGACGGCGCCATATTGCAGGTGGGAATCGGAACGCTTCCGGACGCTATCCTGAGCGAGTTACGTCACCATCGTGACCTCGGAATTCATTCAGGTGTCATCGGCGACGGAATTGTCGATCTGACAAAGGCTGGCGTCATCACCAATGCCAGAAAGACGGTCGATCGGGGAGTTTCGGTGACGGGAGGTCTATTTGGAACAGACAAGTTGACTCAATTCGCCCATCGCAATTCCGCCGTCCGGGTTGACCCTGTCTCCTACACCCATAGCCCTGAAGTCCTGGCGAAGTTCAAGGGCTTTACGACCGTCAATTCGGCAATTGAAATCGATTTGTTCGGGCAGATCAACAGCGAAAGCGCGAACGGGAAATACATCGGTACCATTGGCGGCCAAACCGACTTCGTGCGGGGCACGCAGCTTTCCGAGCGTGGAAGGTCAATCGTGGCAATGCCGGCTCGCGTATCGGCACAAGGCGCAAGCCGCGTCGTTCCATCGCTTTCAAGCAATTTCGTGACTGCTGCGCGTGCCGATACAGACACCGTGGTCACGGAATTTGGCGTAGCCGAGTTGAAAGCGCAAACCGTGGACGAGCGTGCCGAGCGGCTGATCGCGATTGCTCATCCAAACGACCGAGAAAATCTTTCGCGAAGCTGGAGAGACCGGTCTATGCGTTGACGCTGTTATCGAGCCAGAGACCAAGCCGCAAAAGTTCATTGCATCAACGGATCGTTAGAAACCCTCACTATTACCTAGCGTAAGCACGACCCAGTAACAAAATGTATCCAGAAGGTCATCTTCCCGTTTTCTGTCCTTATCCCCATCCGAAAACTTTCGATCTGGTCCATGAGGTGATTTTGGTCCGCCGCTTAGTCTACGTTTTGAGTTGGTTTCTACCGCGGTAGCCATTAGGCGGCCAATATCGTCGCCTAGGCAGGTCCCGGTTTTCTTGTTTTCCAATTTTATGATGTCGATCGAACCGTAAGTAGGGAAGCGTTCTTTCCACAGCTGCGAAGCCTTTCCTTCCTCGAACTCCCTAAACCACGCAGATCCATCCACTTTGTCGTCGTCGGGCCTCTCAGCGTCGATCCCGCGCAGAACGTCGGAGCCGGGAGATGTAGATCGCGACCATGACTTGGCCTAAGCTAATCCGGTGGACCTTGGAATTGATCATAGGTTTTCGTCACTTGGAAATCGCGCATGAAGATCGTTTTTGCGGTTCTGCCGCATCTTATCATTGCCGTCGCATTGCTCGGACTGGTCTTTCAAATATTTCGGTTCGGCGAAACTCGGCGCGCGCCCGGAATGGCAACGGTCCCCGCTTGGCTGTGGAGAATCGCGCGCTGGCTGTATGGAGGCTATTTCATCTATACGGCAGTGATGATTGGACGCACGCTTTGGATCGGCGGAAAAGGCGTCCAACAACCGACGCCTGAGGCCAAAGCGTTTTATGAAGCCCTGCACGCCACCGGCTTTCTCTACCCATTGATGGGAATTACTTTCGGCGTTGGTGGCCTTGCACTTATCCTTCACCGAACTGCGCCACTGGTGTTGGTATTGCTCGCGCCGTCCGTGGGCGTAATATTTCTCTTCCACCTTATGCTCACCGGCAGCGTCGTTTGGGGCACCGAATGGGCCCTTGGATTGGTTCTTCTGGCTTGGCACTATCGGTCCGCATATACGGCGCTCTGGAACTATACTTCTCCGGGCGCTGCGATGGGCGCAAACGCTAGGCAATAACGCGCCGAATTGGCCCTCGGCGGAAGGTCTCGGACCTTTCGCGTTACAATGCGTGAACGGTTGCTATGGAGGAGCTTTTTCTTTTAGCCGCATTACTTGGGCGACTTCCGTTCATGGCACTTTAACGGTTAGGTCCGGCCCGTCTCTTGATGTCCGTTTTTAGGGAAAGCCGTCCTTGAGAGGCTTCGCTTTGGCAGCAGATAAGCACGACGGCGGCCTGACTAAATTATCATCCAGCCGTGCATGTTAAAGTGACTTGCATGGCATGCATTATCCTTTATCTTGGTCAGGCTTCGTCGATGGAGGAGGGACGCATGAAGGATCTTGCATCCGGGACCGTAGCGGCACCACTTTCTCGCTATGCGCCGTTTCGGCGCGCCGGAGATGTCGTCTATTTCTCCGGTATTATCGCCGCAGACCCATCCACGATGAGGATAATCAGAGGTTATTCCGATCTACCCGTGGAAGCCCGCAAGTTGGCCGGCGAGATCGGCGAGATGTCGTCAGACTTGAAGGACGGCCCGATCGCTGCGCAGTCGTGGTGGATATTGAACAGCCTGCGTCTGACGGTTGAGGCGGCGGGCGGCACGCTAAACGATGTCGTCAAGCTCACGCAATTCTTCCGAAGTTTGCGCGACTTCCCGATTTATAACCGTATCCGCGCCACTTTCTTTGAATCGCCGCCGGCAAGTACGGTTGTCCAGGTGTCGGAATTGCTGCCGACGCCCGAAACGTTGCTTGAAGTTGAAGCGGTTGCGCACATCCCCCTCGTGCGCAGTGACAGGCGCTAACCGTGGCCCGCCAACCAGTGCCGGCAGAATCAGACCGCAGCACGGATGGCACCCCGCTCGTCGTGCTCAAGAACCTCGCAAAGAATTATCCCGGCGTGCGTGCGCTGCGGGGCGTCTCTCTCGATCTGCGTCGCGGGGAGGTCTATGCACTCGTCGGCGAAAACGGCGCTGGGAAGTCGACGTTGATTCGAATTTTATCGGGCGACGTTCCGCCTGACGGCGGATCGATATGGATCGACGGCGAGCCCGTCATTTTCGATGGGCCGCGCGACGCGCGACGTCGCGGCATCGTGACGATCTTTCAGGAATTGACGATCGCGCCGGATCTTAGCGTCGCGGAAAATATCTTCCTTGGCAACGAACCGGGCTCGCTATTTTACTCGCGCTCAAAAGCGGAGCGCAAGGCCGCCGAAGTTCTGACGTCCCTTGGTGCCGGCGCTCAATTGCGGCCATCCGAGCTGGCCGGCAATCTCTCGACGGCCCAGAGACAGATCATTGAAATTGCGCGTGCGCTTGTGCTGCGCGCACCTGTCATCGTTATGGATGAGCCGACCGCGGCTCTGTCGGAAAACGAAGCGGCGGCCTTGCGTCGGTTGATCGTCCGGATGAGAGCTGAAGGCACGTGCATTCTCTATGTGTCGCACCGGCTCGACGAAGTCATGGAAATTGCCGATCGCGTTACCGTGCTGCGCGGCGGAGAGCGCGTCGTGACGATGGATGTGTCGTCCATCGGTGGGACTTCCGAGCTGATCGGCCTGATGGTCGGACGTCCTATCTCCGAACTCTTTCCGCCGCGCAACGAGAAAATCGGCGAGGTGGTCTTGAACGTTTCAGGCCTCTGTCGCCGGGGTGTGTTCGACGACATCAATTTCAACGTGCGCTGCGGAGAGGTCGTCGGCTTCGCCGGGCTTGTTGGCGCCGGCCGGACGGAAGTGATGCGGGCCCTCTTCGGCGCCGACGCGCTGGATTCGGGCCAGATCCACAAGAACGGGCAACCTCTCACGATCCGCAATCCGCGGGACGCTATTGCACATGGCATCGCCTATCTGCCGGAAGACCGTAAACACCAGGGCCTGGTGCTCTCGATGTCGGGCGCGGAGAACGTCGTCATGGCGTCGCTCGAGAGGTCATCGGTCGCCGGCTTTGTCTCGGCTTCAGCGATCCGTAAAATAGCGGCGACGATTGGCGCAAGGTTGCACTTCAAAGGGCAACTCGACGCGCCGGCGGGAACAGCATCGGGCGGTAATCAGCAAAAGCTGGTTATTGGCAAATCGATCCTGACGAACGCGCAGGTACTTATTTTCGACGAGCCGACGCGCGGCATCGACGTCGGTGCGAAAGCCGAGATCTACCGGCTCATTCATCTTCTGGCTGCGGATGGGGCCGCCGTCATCATCGTCTCGTCCGAGTTGCCCGAACTCATGGGCACTTGTCACAGGCTCTATGTCATGTCGGACGGCCGTATCTGCGACGAACTCGGGCTTGCCGAATTCGACGAGAAGAGAATTCTGGCAGGAGCCTTCGCGGGGCATATGGCGCCCCAGGCCTCTTCGCGCGCGATGGCGGCACCATGACCGTAGGCGTATCCGAAAATAGCGGTGAAATGTCCAGTCACGATGGTGGCCGTTCGACGCCGGTCGTATTCATTCAGCGCTATGGACGCGAAGTTGGACTGCCTGTCATTGTCGTCGCAATGGCAATTTTCTTTTCAATTGAATCCAATGTTTTTCTTTCGCTATCGAATTTCAGGAATATCGGAGTTTCGGCGGCTGCGCTCGCGGCGGTGTCCTTTGGACAGACGTTTGCGATCCTGACGGCAGGTCTGGATCTTTCCGTTGGCGCCATCGTTGCTCTAGTCAGCATCATCGGGGCGCTGGTCATGCGTGACCATGGTGTTGCGGCAGGGCTTGCCGCGTCGCTCGGGGCTGGCGCTGGCGTCGGCCTGGTCAACGGAATCGTCATTACGCGCTTCAAGGTTTTTCCGTTCATCGCGACTTTGGCAATGATGTCCATCGTCTCCGGCCTTGCACTGAGCCTCAGCGGTGGCGTGGCGGTCACCGGCGTTCCAGAAACTTTCTCCGGCTTGGCTTACGCGCGCACCATCGGAATTCCAATTCCGGTCATCATCGCGCTCGCGGTGCTGGGCATCTGCATCGTCGTGCTGCGCTATACCAAATTAGGCCGACGAATCTATGCGACAGGCGGCAACGAAGAAGCTGCGCGTCTTTCCGGTATTGCCATCGGCACAGTCAAGGTCGCGGCTTATGTCCTCAGTGGCGTCTGCGCCGCGGTAGGCTCTCTCATTCTGACGGCCCGTGTCGCATCCGGACAGCCTTCGCTAGGCGCGACGCTTCCTTTGGAATCGGTTGCTGCTGTCGTTCTCGGCGGTGTTTCATTGTTTGGCGGCCGTGGTTCGGTGGTCGGTGTCGCATTCGGTGTCCTGTTCATCAGCATTCTCTCGAACGGTCTTAACCTGCTGAATGTCCCGTCATACACGCAGATGATGGTGATCGGCGGCGCGCTGATCCTCGCTGTGTCTCTCGATCAGACCTTCATTGGCTCCCGAGTTGGCAAAAGAAGTTGAACACAAACAGGAGAAGTCAAATGCGCTCTCGATTACCTGCAAAAACACGTCTCGCCACATTGGCGGCCGCTGGTGTCCTGGCATTCTTGGCCGCAAATCCGGCTTACGCCGCCGATAAAATTGGCGTGTCGATGCCGAATATCAAAGGTCCCTGGTTCACGCCTGTGCTCTACGGGATTTCGGACGAGGCGAAGAAACTAGGTTACGACGTCACTATTCAGGATGCCGGTGGATATGCCAACGTCGACAAGCAGGTTAGCCAGTTCTCCAATCTCGTCGTGCAGAAAGTCGCGGCGATACTGATGGATCCCGCCAATCCCGCTTCATTCAACGGAGCGGTCAGGGAGGCGAAGGCCGACAAAATTCCAGTGATCGGCGCCGGCAGCCCGATCGTGGCAAGCGATGTCGATGCCGACGCGGCGGCGTCTTCCAGTCACTGCAACATCGGGCACGAACTTGCGAAGGGAGCCAAAAGCTTGCTCCCGAACGGCGGGACCATCGCCGTGCTTGCCGGGCCCGCTGGCGCGTTCTGGGCGTCCGACCGGCTTCGCTGCTTCAAAGAGGATCTTGCCGGCGGCAATATCAAGATCGTCGCCGAACAGACGAGCGAGCAGGACCCTGCCGTTGCGCTTTCATTGGCCAGCGATTTCCTGCAGCGGTTTCCGCAGGTCGATATGCTGTATGGCGCCGACGACACCTACGGTGTCGGCGCGGCGCGCGCGGCGCAAGGCGCGCAAAAGTGCGGCAAAGTGAAAGTGCTGTTTGCTGTCCTGGGCGAGGCGGCTGAAGAAATGATGCGGGCCGGCTGCGCGGATTACATTGTGGCGCAGCAACCTGTGATGATCGGGCGCATGGCCGTCCAAATGATGGATGCGCTCGTAAAAGGCAAGCCACTTCAGGCTAAGAAAGTCGAAGTGCCACTTGTGCCCGTATCAATGGCGAACCTGAACTCGATCGACAAGACCGGCATGCAGGCGCCCAAGGGTTGGACTCCGTAATCCACAACAACGCCGACTTCTCGCGCCCTTGCGGGCGCGAGAGCGACCGTCAGTAGGATGAGCATCATGACAATGACCAAGATCAAGCTGCGCCTTAATCAACAGCAATTCGAGCTGATCGACAACACGGTCAGGTCGGGAGAGAGCAACAGTCGAGAGGATCTTGTCCGCCGCGCCTTGCGCGAATTCGCCAAAGCCAACCTTCCGCAGCCGGAAAAAGACCAATGACCTCGTCTGTCCGCAAGCAACTTGACGAATTCATCATTCAGCCCGGAACGGGCAAGGCGCTAGAAATGCGGCGCGGGCAGGTTCTTCGGATTGCTCAAACCAGCGGCCGGCAATGTGCTGATTTCAACTGTTTCAACCTGCACGACTACAAGGAGTTCTTCCACACCGGCCGGACGCGTCATCTTCACGGCCTACACCCGACCACGGGCGATTTCCTGTGGTCGGCGCCGCCCCGCGAGCGCCCGATGATGGCGATCATCGAGGACACGGTCGGCACCAACGACGTTCTCTATCCGCGCTGCAGCGCATTTCTATTCGAATATCAGTATGGTCTGCCGGTGCACACAAATTGCCACGACATCCAAGCCGAAGCGCAACGCGAATATGGGCTGACCCCGGACGACGTGCACGACTCGTTCAATTTCTTCATGCATACCGGTGTCGGCCATGATGGCCACCCCTTCATCGCGAAAAACACCGCGGGGCCTGGCGACTATGTCGAGCTGCTGGCGATGATAGACGTGCTTGCGGTGCCCAATGTTTGCGGTGCCGACGTCATGATGACCAGCGATTTCGAACTCAAGCCGCTGAAGCTGAGCCTTTATGAAGGTACGGAAGCGGACTGGGCTCGTGTCACCGAGCCACCGAAAATGCGTAGTCAGCGCAACCCGCTCAACTACAAGATCAAAAACATCAAGGCGGATCGCGAGCTTTACAAGGATGCCGCCTACACGCCTGACTTCACCAACGTGCCGATCCAGATTGCCGATCTTGAGGTTGAACTAACCGCCGAAGAGATGGGCTTGCTCTCAGAATTCGCTAAAACTGGTAAGTATGGGAACACCGACGCCGATGTCCTGCGGTACGTGTTCTTTACCTGGTGGATCGACGAATTCATGCATGGCCCCAAGCACGTCCCGAAGGTGTGAGACGGGCGCAAAGATTAGCTTCGCCGGCGAACGCTGGCTCACTTGCGGATGTATCAACTGACCACTTACAGAAAGCGGAAAGAATGGCTGGCGGCGACGCATCGGGTGTGCTGGCCCTCGGACCAAGAAACGTCTATGGGAAGCGAACGATGATTGTCAGAGCACGCAAGAAGGACAAGATCGTTTTGATGCCCGAGAGCCGTGTCGGCCTTAAGATGCGGCACACGCGTCTACTTAAGGGCTTGACGCTGAAGAGGCTCGCCGAAATGGCCGAGTGTTCGGAATCGCTTCTGTCCCGGATCGAGAATGGCAGCGCCAACCCGTCAATCAAGACGATGCATCGTGTAGCGCTGGCGCTCGATATGCCGGTATCGGGGTTGTTTCAGGAGGGCGTCGACGAGGATTCAAGTGTCGTGCTCCGCCAGGGCGAACGTCCGACAGTCCAGGCCGGACAAGCTAAAGGGCATAGACTTGAGGCACTGATACCGAGCCGTCGAGGAAATCTGCTTTCCGGCTATATCAACGATATCGAACCGGGCAGCGGCAGCGAGGGTGTCATTACGCACGAAGGCGAAGAGTTCGGATACGTGCTGGATGGAGAGATTGAGCTAACCGTCGATAAGAAAAAATATCAATTGCACCCCGGGGACAGCTTCTATTTCCGGTCGGAGAGGCCGCATTCCTACACCAATAATCGCAAGAAGATGGCGCGCATTCTCTGGCTGAACACGCCCCCGACATTCTAGTCCGCCGGACAGCTTGCTGGCTCTTCATCTATTCCCAACAAACTAAACGACAGGAGCGTATGACGTTGGATAAACAATTCATTCACCCGCCGGAGTTGTTCAAGCATCCGGCCTACAGCCGCGTCGTCACGGTCACGGGGCCCAGCAAGATGATCTTTATCGCGGGTCAGACGGCATCGGACGAAAACTATAAGCCGATGTTTGTCGGCGACTTGCGCGGCCAGTACCATCGGGTCATGGAAGCCCTGACAATCCAGCTAAAAGCGGCCGGTGCGACCTGGGACGACGTCGTTTTTCGTCGCCTCTACGTCCTCGACATGGATGCGTTTATCAAGATTCAGACCGATCGAGCGATGACATTTCCATGGCACCCGGATCGTCCGCCGCCGAGCACTTTAGTCGGCGTCACACGCTTGTCGCATCCTGATTTTCTCATCGAGATCGATCTATTCGCAGTGACCGGTGGTTAGGTCACGTCGGAACCGGTCAGATAGGGTTAGCGAAACCGCGAGGAATCGGCTGAACCGTAGCACTTGGCGATGAGCCCACTCGCCGAATATCCGATTTTGGAAGCAACGCAGGCTCGCGTTCCATAACATTCCAAATGCGCATGATATGTCCGTTGTTGAGGCGGCATCACCGAACAGACTCGCATGCCCTTGCATATATCAAACACTTGGCGTCGATCCGAGTTGGTAGAAGGAGGTGTTAATTGAGACGCCGTTCTTCCACCCAGGGCAGGGGATGGCGTTGGCGCCGGGGCAGCAATCGGCGATCGAAAAAAAGATCGCTGCTGAAAGCTCTAGGTCGTCGCGCTGTTCTGGTAGTTAAAACATCGTTTTAAACAGCTCTTTCAAGATACTGCAGATTATAAAGGGAGATGAACCAATGCTCGTTCGATTTGCCGCGTTCTTGATCGTTTTCTCAATCACCTCCGCCGATGCTTTAGCGCAATCGCAGCCTGAGTTCAAAAAGCAGAACTTCAACTACAGCGAATGGACCAAGGGGAAATTCTCTGAAGCCGTAACTGTGACGAACGCGGGAAAATTGATCTTTTTGGCAGGTACTGGGGCGGAAAGCGAAGCCGACGGCAAGATACTCCACCCCGAAGACTTCACCGCACAATGTCGTTACGCCTACGCGAAGATCAAGAAGATGCTTGAACTTCAAGGCGCTACGATGAACGATGTCGTCAGAATTGTTACGTACACAACCGACGTCCGCAATTTCCAGGATGCTTTGAAATGTAGGGCGGAAGCGTTTGGTTCCGCTCCGATTCCGGCTTCTACTTTCCTGGTGGTCAGCCAACTTGCTTGGCCATTGATGTCCATCGAAATCGATGTGACTGCGGCGCTACCGAAATAATGCCTAAGAAATATTGAACCGACATGAAGCTGCCTTCACGAGAGGGAGGTATGAGGCCGCTAGGAATGACGGTTTGTCCAACCCGTGCAACCGGCCATGGCTCAACGCTGAAGAATCATTCGTTCAGTTCCACCAAAGTTTGATGCGGAGAATCTCGTCGCGGAACAGCTGAGGCGAATGCCTGGGACTAGCTAGTCAGTGGCCTGTTCATGCTGCTGACGTCGGCCATTGAGCCAGATATGTCATAACATCTTATCGGTGAATGTAGTTTGTCGGGAAAGCACCCACCGACGTTCCATAACGTTCGATCGACGAAACGACTTGCTGGGTTGCCGCCAGTGATCCGTCGTAAAGGGCGCTCAATTCGTTGCTCGCACCCCCGGTGGCGGCTTGGTTAGCTATCGAACTCGGTCGGCTGCGCACCGTCGTCTGCGAGGAATAAAGCGAGCAAGCTCGTCGGTTCGGCCGCACTAACTTTGCACGAGCAGGCTCGCGGTCGTTTTTGAACAGATTTTTGCGGGATGCAGGCGCATTATCGATCGCTGTTTATTATCTCATGTGGAGGGCTTGCGAACACCATGTCAAAATCAGTGCCGGAATCATATTACGAGCGGCAGATGGGAGAAAATCTCGATCAAGCATTGAGCGACATGCTTGACGCTCTACGCAAGCCCTTGAAGCTGACGGCGACCTTAAAGCGACGCGCCCTCAAGAACAGAGCTGACGAAAATCAATGCTGGTCGAGCACAGGCCGGCATCAGCGTCCTTAAAAGGAAGCTGATAGCTGGTCGACCGCTGCGACGCCGCCGCTGGGATCCGGCCTTTTGCTGATTTAATGCTCATCGCAGGGGCTGCCGAGTTTTTGGATTTTTCAGCCGGCAGCGGATCTACAACCGTGCGGGTGAATGAGAACTGCGCATTCTGCAGTTCAGACAACGTCAATTTGAATGCTCTCTCCGTTCGCGTTGGCGGCGAGGTTCGCCATCATGTGCCATTCGATCGCCAATTCGGTCCAGTCAGCTTTCGATCTCGGTTCGCACGCTTCCTCTGCCCGCTGTTCGCTGAACAACGCTTTCAAGCGGAAGACGCCGGATCGACTGGTGAACGGCGCATTGGCCAGTAGTTGCGGATGAAGGCTCATATGATGATGTCCTTTGCTTGGAACGGACCAACCCACCACTTGGACCGGTGTTCCAACCAAATGCCGCACGTTCTTGAGCTTCGATCCGTCGGCTGTCGGATCCGGACAATTGTTCTCAATACCTCGACGGGTGATTGGCCGCGATCATGCGGTTGCCCGCTCTTGCTCGCATATTGATGGCTGGCGCAGCGTCTTTGCTCGTGGCATTACCTACGTAGTAATCGTCAAGTACGTATATCTACATATACTTCGTATAGTCTTCTACTTACTCAAAGAATAGCTTTACAATATTTTGAAATACATCAAGATTTCAAAGATTATTAAGATGAGCGTGCGACGTTTGCGCAATGAACGAAACGCGCGCACAGGCCACCGCAGTCGAGACAGAATTTGTCGCCCGTATCGATAGAATACGCGCGCGCGTCGTGCTGAAGCTGGCCGAAAAAATACGGGAGATCGACGCGACGATGTCTCTCATGGCCGGCGACGGAGACGATGCCGTGGATGCCGTTGCGTCCGCCTACCGATGGTTTCACGACGTAAGCGGCATCGGTCCGATCGTCGGGTTCGAAGCAACCGGTCAACACGCGCGATCATGCGCGGCCGTTCTGATCGGCTCCTTCCGAGCGCAGCGCGGCCTATCGCCGGTTGAATGGGCGTTACTCACGAGCGACTTCGAGACCTTTCGGATCGTCGCGCAGAACGAAACACATTTCACAGAATTAAATCAGAGGTCGGTGCCGTGACATGCTTGATTGCGCGCGTTTCCCTGGTGACCACCCTGGTCGCGTTCGCGCTGTCCGCGCAAGCCCAGCAACGCGGGCCATTCGCCGGGCCGTTTGATACGGAAAGGTTCTCGACGCAGGTGCAGAGAGCCGCCGTCGTCACGGCCGCGTCGCAAGCCGCTGTGCCGGAGGCGCCGCGCAAATCGCTGCAACCGCTGCGCAGGACCGGCTGAACAAGGCATTTCCGCTGCTCTACCGGTACGGGCCCCAGGCTATCGCCTGGTTTACGATAACGCGAATTGGAGACCGTTCGCGCGCAACTGAGGGCGCGTCCGGGAAACGGGCCGCGCACTCGAACCACTGGACAATTTTGGATCAACGGGAGCATCAATATGCGCATTCTGATCATCGACAACTCCGAGGAGGGGCGCGATATAGCCGAAGCCATGCTGGCTGCGGAGGGCTATGGACTGACCGATGTCGTTGGGTCTGCGGCGGAAGCCTACCGTTTCCTCGGCATCGGTGAACCGACGACGCAACAGCCATCGGCCGTTGATCTAATTCTGCTCGACATCATGATGCCCGACATCGACGGCATCGAGGCATGCGCGCGCATTCGCAGCGAGAAACGTTATTCCAGCGTGCCCATCATCATGGTGACCTCGCTCGCAGACTCCGACAGTCTCGCCAACGCATTCGTGGCCGGCGCCACCGATTACATCACCAAGCCGATCAATCGCGTCGAGCTGTTGGCTCGCGTGCGCTCCGCACTCAAGCTCAAGGCCGAACTCGACCGACGCGAGGCACGCGAGCTTGAATTACTGCAGGTGATGACGGAATTGGGGAATCGCCGCATCGTGCGCTGGATCGACGAAGCTACCGGCCTCTTCAACGGCCATGTCGCCGAGGCCTATCTGGCCACCGATCCGGATTTCCATCTAAACGGCGATACCTCTATCGTTGCGCTCGCGATCGACCGGATCGACGCCTATCGCTCCACGCAAGGCGACGTGGTGGCGTCGGATATCGTAACCAAGGTCTCCCGGGCGGTCCGAGCCACCGTATCCACGGTCGGCGTCATTGCCGCCGCCTATCGTGGTGGCGTGATTGTGCTGGTCGCTCCTGAAATGGAATCTGGGCCAGCTTTCAAACTGGGCGAAGCGCTGCGCGCCGCGGTCGCGAATCTCAAGATCGACAATCCGGAATCGATTGCTGCGAACCACGTCACCGCGAGTGTAGCGGTGGTGACCGGGAAGGCCAGCCGCAACAGCGAGCGCCTCCAGCTCCTGACGCATGCGATTTCGGCCGTGTCGAAGGTTGCCGCCGCTGGCGGCAATCGCGTCGTGCCGGAATTTGCCTGACGTTCTCTTCTCGCTTTTTCGCCCAGTCAGGCGGCCGCGTTTCAAGCGGTTCCGATGGGTTACACGAGAGCCGACATGATCCAGCGGTGCAAACGCCCCGCGGTGAGGGATCCCGTCAACATCGTTGAGCGTCGCGCGACGAGCGACTTCAACAGAACGTTCTCCTTTTCCAGGATCGCCAGCAGGTATTTCAGCTGGGAGTCGAGGTCATCAACGTCAAAACGATTGACCTGTTGTTTGCGAGCAGCCTGTTGCATTGTCCATCTCTCGACCGCGACTCGGCCGCTCACCATGACTAGTCGCAAAAATGCGCTGCGTAAATTTGTAGGTTTACGGATGGGAGTACTACATCCTACCTAAGTATTCTGGCCCCGGCTTCTTCTCCACCGGCGCGTTAACATTCCGCCGCTTGCTCTGGGGATCACCGTCGGACCTGATGAGAACGGTCCCTCGGTTGAACTGGAAGTAACGTTTGGAAATTCCTGAGAATCAGGGCAGCGATTTCCAGAATCCGGCACCGGGCTTCCGAAGAAATATCCCTGCACCTGATCTGCGTTGGCGCCGTCGAGAAATGCCACTTGCTTCGCCGTCTGCACGCCCTCGACGGTAACCCGCATATCCAGTTCGCGGCCCAATGCGATGATCGCCTTCACAACCGTTTCGGCATGCCGTCCCGATGTGTCTATCCCTTGCATGAAGCTGCGGTCGATCTTGATTTTGTCGAATGGAAATTGCCAGAGATAGCCGAGGCTTGAATAGCCGGTACCAAAATCATCCATAACGATCGAGACGCCCAGCGCCTTCAGTTTGTGCAACTCGGTCATGATAGCCGCGCTGGTGCCGAGTAGCAGGCTCTCGGTGATCTCGAGTTCAAGACGCGCCGGCGCCAGACCTGTCTCGCCGAGCGTACGCGCAACCATGTCGTTCACGCTGCCGGTCGCGAACTGAGCGGGCGATAGATTGACGGCGATCGTCAGCGATTCCGGCCAACCGACGGCGGTCAGGCACGCCTCCCGCAATACCCAGGCGCCTATCTGGTCGATCAACCGCATCTCTTCCGCGACTGGAATGAATGTCATCGGCGAAATCAGGGTTCCATCTTCCGTCGGGAGGCGTATCAGTGCTTCGAAGCCGGCAAGGCGGCGGCCGGATTGTTCGAACAGCGGTTGATAGTGCAACACGAAGTCTTCGTTGAGAACCGCATTACGAATGGCTTGCTCGAGTGCAAGGCGGGCCTGTTGCGCGGCTTCCATCGCCGGCTCAAAGAAACGAATGCAGTTGCGGCCGTCCGCTTTGCTGTTGTAGAGCGCCAGATCGGCACATTTCAGCAGTCGCTCCGGATTCGTTCCGTTCGCTGGAGCCAAAGCTATGCCCACGCTTATCGTCGCGACGATCTCTTGTTCATTGAATTTGATCGGCGCTAGCAACGCCGAACGCAAGCGGTCCGCGAAATCGTAGGCCTGAACCTTTCCGTCTATGCCGGTCTGGACCACGACAAACTCGTCGCCGCCCAGACGCGCAACGATATCGTCACGACGGGTTGCAACGCGGAGCCGCTCGGCGACTTCCTCGAGCAGGAAATCGCCGCCATCGTGCCCGATGGCGTCGTTGACTTCCTTGAAGTGGTCGAGATCGATGAAATACACCGCAAGGCAGCCTCCCGACGGTGAAAGCATGCCAAGCGCCTGCTCCAGGCCTTCGATCATCTGGATGCGATTGGCGAGGCCGGTCAGTGGGTCATGAAGCGCAAGGAAGCGAAGTCGCCGATCCGCCCGCTGGCTTTCCTTCGTCCGGCAGTACCAGGCGATTGCGGGAATCAGAAATGACAGGGCGATGATCAGGCAGAGCGATATCGCCGCGATCAGGGACGCTCTGTAGAAGTTGTCACGTTCCTCCGTCTGGTCGATATAGGCCGCGACGATGGCGATCGGCCGGAGGTTGATGATCACGGGAACGTAGGCTTGCGCGTAGAATGACGGCAGGTCGGCTGAGTGACCCTCTTGAGCGTCGACGACCGGCCGGCGTGCCTTGATCGAGCTTGCCGCATCGGCGCTGAATTCCGACAGGTCGAATAGCGACACTTTGCCGTGATCGGAGATGAGCTGGGAATAGCCCTGTCGGTTGAATATCTCGTAGCGGAAAACCTGACCCGACTTTCCCGTTCCGTGAAAAAACGCCATACTGGCAACGGAAGGTGGCTGGCCGGCGGCGATCTGCTCGAGGTCGGTCACGTTTTCCGCGAGGTAGTGCGCCCAGTCATGAGCAGCCGTCGTCGCATCCTCATACAGCAGCCGTTCTGTAGTGGTCTTGACAACTGCCCAGGTGCTGCCGACCAGAATGCAAAGTACAACGATCATGGCGCCGACGTTTCGCAGAACCGACGCTCTGGCGGGCAAGGGTGGCAGCATCTAGCGAGCTGCACGAAACTTGGCGATCTCGGCTTCGACGGTATGGAATAGTTCGAGATTTCGAGGGCTTTCCGCAATCCATTCGTCGATCATTGCTTTGAAAGCAACGTGGGCGATGTCGAGATCGGAAGATGAAGGATAAATCACCGTGCGCCGGGGGTTGGATAATATCTGCTTCATGACCTGGGCGCCGGCATTCTCATACGTTATGAGAAAACGTTCGATCGGCCATTCTCCGCTGTATTTTCGGATAATGCCCCGAGCCTGTTCGGGCAGGGCATCGAATTTTTTTCGGTTCATCACCAGGACCAACGGCACTGAGCCGATATCGAGCAAGTAGTGATGGCTCGCGACGCGGCCTATCCCGAACTCGAACAGCACTGCAGCGGCTACCGTCGCACTATCCAGCTCTCCGTTGCTCATCGCCTCCAACGTCAGATTGATAGCCATCGGAACCGGCCGCATTCCGAGTTTCTCTAGCACGGTCGCCTCGGTCGGATTATTTATCCGTACAGCCAATCCTTTCAGATCCTCGATTGAAGCAATAGGCCGGCGCGATTGAATGTTGAGGGGCGGCGACATCAGTGCAGCGATTACAAAGTACTCTTCGTAATCCTTTATAGCGCTCCTTGCGATGAGCCGGGTGTATACGATGCTGGCCTCACGCGGGCTCTCGAACAGGCCGGGCAGCTCGAGAACCGTAGTTTCGCGAAAGCGCTCCGGCGTGTATCCGGGCAGGATGAATGCGATATCGGCTACGTTGTCTAAAACCAGTTGCGGCAGCTCAGCAGCTACGTTGCCGAGAGCCCCGCTGAAATATATTTCGATTTCAAGCAGTCCTTTTGCTTCCGCGTTGACGGCGTCGACGAACGGCTTGACCTCTGCCAGGTAAATCAGCGACCGATCCGAGGTGATCAGCGACAATTTCAACTTGATCGGCTCCGCCGCTGCCGCCATTGGCGACAACGCGATAGCGAGTAACGCCAGACGCACGAAGGTGCTGATCATTTGATTCCAGCTTTCAATAGCTGCGACATGTGTGGTCTGTGGATATAAGCTTTAAGAGCAGGATGTTGTGCGGTGCCGCGCGTGCAATTCGCGCAACGTGCCTTCTCGCGTGTTAACGTCGAATACTTGCTGCGGCCACCCGGATTTTGATACCCGAACCGGGCGTTGAAGCGCCGGGGTCCCTCCGACAAGTTGAATCAATTGGCCGAGAACAGCCGCGCGACTGAGATTGCAGGCGACGATAGCGTCACAACCATGGACGGGGAAAGCCAGCATCCCTCTGAGAGGCACGCTCGTTGGCGGCATGGCGCAAAAAACGAATTGCAAGTTGATGGCACCGAGCGATACTTAGGGTGATACTACCGCTTGGCGGTGACGTTTCTGATGATCGTCGCGGAAAGCCGGACGACAAGGTCCTTCAGCTGATTGTTCTCGTTCTGGAGCCTGTCCACAACCTGTTTCTGCTCAGAATAACGATCGATCTCATCAAGGCGATGAGACCACTTTTGCTGCGGAACAGCTTCTTGCATAGTTAATCCCTTCGCGCTTGATTTCGCCATCATCCTCACTACCCGCAAAAACGATTCTCGTAAATTCGGTAACTCTACAGATGCGGTACAATTACATTACGTAAGTAATTATATTGTCAGGGCGTGAGCTGTTTTGAACAGCGTATTACAGCGGTGGTAGCTATCCTTGTTACAACTTACGCAGACAGATGTGATCGACATTGCCGTCGATCGCCCAAGTCGAGGGTCTATCTTGAAGAAGATATTCGTGCTCGCGAAATCCGATGACGCGGCCAGCGGGGCATGACGCGGATCTTGGTAGTGGAAGACGATCCATCGGTTGGCGCGGCGATTATGATGACGCTAGGTCGTGAAGGCTGCGACACTGTCCATGCTTCCGACGCCGGTGTCGGGATTAAGGCCTTTGAATCATCCCACTTCGATCTGGCGATCGTCGATATTTTCCTGCCCGATATCAACGGACTCGAGGCTATCGTGGAATTTCACCGGAGGGCACCGGCGATACCGATCCTTGCGATTTCAGGTTTCTTCTTCCGCGACTCGCTAGATCCCGCTTTGGATTATCTTGCTTTGGCCGCCAAAGCCGGGGCGGCTGTCTGTTTGCGAAAACCGTTCGGGTCGCGGCAATTGATCGCTGCCGTTCACGCAACCCTTGGCTCCGCCGCTTCCAGCGCTCGCGTTCTCGAATCGGAGGAATAGGGAGAAAGACCATACGATGACGGTTAACTATCCTGATTTCAACGTTCAACCTTCGCGGTTCGACTCCGCGGTCGAACAACTCGGCCGGCTCCAGACCGAGTTGATGTCAGACGTCCTCAAGCGGGCGGTTGACGACGCCGGCGCGGCGATGAAGCACCAGCTCAGCGAACCTTTGACGGCCTTGTTGCTCTATCTGCACGAAATCAAGCGGGCCGAAGAGGTCGACGTGGTGCGATCCGTCCCGGCGGCCCTGAGTGAGATCGTCGACAGGGCGTTATGCGAAATTGAGCGAGTCTGTAACATCATCGAGCGGGTCGGCGAGGCCGTCGACGCGTCGGTGGATGCCGGAGCCGCCATTGCGCGTGGCCGCGCCGCGATCGATTCGTGGACCGCTAACAACTGTCTAAGGGCCGGCGACATGGGACCGCCGGTTTCCCGTATCAATATGCATCCGCTGACGCCGCGCGAGCGGGAAGTGCTCGCGTTGATCACCGCTGGATGTTCCAATAAGGAAGGTGGCCATCGGCTCGGAATTAGCACCCGGACCTTCGAGGCGCATCGCGCCCGCCTGATGGGAAAGCTTGGAGCCAGAAACGCCGCCGATCTGATTCGCAAGACGTCGAATCAGAATCAATAACGTCTAATTCGACGACCGGCGCCCGTGCATCCAGCGCCTGATCTGTTGAGAGACGAGCGGTATTAATACGAATACGTGTAAGTATTAAAAGTCCCCGACAAGTGTCGGCAGATTAATCTTTCGCAATCCAATCCGGGTGATGCTCGCCTCACGAATGGCTGAGCGCAAAGCCCGGTCACGCGCTTCCTGATTGTCAAATGCGTTGATGGATGCGGTTGAAAATGAAAACGAAGAAAATTATCACCACAAGAGCGACCGCCGAGCCTATGCGGGCCGTCGGCTCGCGATTAGCGGCCGACGCATGGCATGTGCAATGAGCGCCGCCTCGCTCTCAAACCGAACGGTGCGGTTGGCGTTCGGCTCTGCGATTGCGATCTTGCTCTTGATGGGGACGCTTTCCTATCTCAGCACTGTTACGTCCGACAAAAGCGATGGATGGGTACGGCACTCACATGAGGTCCTCGACGATCTCCAAAGCCTGACCGTCGGAATGGCGGAGGTATCTTCAAGCATTCGCCGATTTGTGATCACCGGCGAAGACTCTGATCTTGAGCCTTATCGAACGGCGAGATCGGAAGTCGAGCGGCTTGCGTCGGTCTTGCGCAACTTGACGCTCGATAATCCCGATCAGCAGCGCAGGCTTCCAATCCTGGAGCAACTCGCAGCCGAAAGGATGCAGCGGGCGGAATCGATCATTGCACTGCGCAAGAATCAAGGAATTGAGGCGGCGATGAAGTCCGTCCGAGAGGGGCCGTCGGTGCGCGTCACCGCCGAATATACGGCCATCGTTCTCGAACTACAGGGCGAAGAGGAGCGTCTGCTGGCGATACGCAATGCCGAGGCCGCCGCCGACTTGAGGCGTACCAAGATAGTATTGCTCTGCGGAACCCTTCTGGGCCTGTTGATCACCGGCGTCGCCGGTTGGAGTGTCCATCGAGACAATTACCGGCGTTGGCTAGCGGAGCAGGCGCTACAGGAGAGCGAGCGCAAATACCGGATGCTGGTGAATGGGGTCAAGGATTACGCGATCCTGATGCTTGGCCCGCTGGGGGAAATACGCAGCTGGAATCCCGGCGCGGAGCGAATGTCCGGCTGTTCCTTCAAAGAGGTCGCCGGGCAGAATTTTTCCCGTTTTTTTCCGGCGGAAGAAATCGCCTCGGGAAAGCCGCAGGAAATACTGCGGATTGCAGCGACCAGCGGTGAATATGAGGAGCAGGGCACGCGCGTGCGCAGTGACGGCACACGTTACCAGGTCCGCAGTTCCTATGCGGCATCGCGCGATCCGGCCGGAAATCTGCGCGGCTTTTCCGTCATCAGCCGCGACCTCACCGAAAGCACCGAGTCCGGCGCCAAATACCGCGGGCTGATGGAAGCAGCACCCGACGCCATGGTGGTGGTGAACCAGGGCGGAGAGATCGTGCTTCTCAATGTTCAGGCCGAGAAGCAGTTCGGCTACCGTCGCGACGAATTGCTCGGCCAGAAGGTGACTAACATCATTCCCGAAGGGTTTGCGGAACGGCTGATCGCAGACGACCTGCGTTCAACGGAAGACGCGCTGGCGCAGCAGATCGGCACCGGTATCGAGCTAAATGCACTGCGCAAGGATGGTAGTGAGTTTCCGATCGAGATCATGCTCAGTCCGCTGCAAAGCCCGGAGGGAACGCTGGTGACGGCGGCGATCCGGGATATCAGCGTGCGCAAGGCGGCGGAAGAAGTCCTGGCGCAGATGGAAGGCAAATACCGCGGGCTGATGGAAGCCGCTCCCGATGCGATGGTGGTGGTGAACCAGGGCGGGAAGATCGTGCTGCTGAATGTTCAGGCCGAGAAGCAGTTCGGCTATCGCCGCGACGAATTGCTCGGCCAGAGAGTGACGAACATCATTCCCCGGGGTTTCGCCGAACGACTTGTTGCCGATGATCTTCGCTCCGCGGAGGACGCTCTCGCGCAGGAAATCGGAACGGGCATCGAGCTTAATGCGCTGCGCAAGGATGGAAGCGAGTTTCCGATTGAGATCATGTTGAGCCCGCTCGAAAGCGCCGAGGGGATGCTGGTCACGGCCGCCATACGGGACATCAGCGTGCGCAAGAACGCCGCAAGGGTCCTGGCGCAAATGGAAGGAAAATACGCCGGCTTGCTGGAAGCGGCCCCGGACGCGATGGTGGTCGTAAATCAAGGTGGAGAAATTGTCCTTCTCAATCTTCAGGCTGAAAAGCAGTTCGGCTATCGCCGCGATGAACTGCTCGGCCAGAAGGTCACGAGTATCATTCCGGTAGGCTTCGCCGAACGCCTGGTCGCGGATGATCTTCGTTCCGCGGAAGACGCTCTGGCGCAGGAGATCGGCACCGGCATCGAGCTTAATGCGCTGCGCAAGGATAGAAGCGAATTCCCGATCGAGATCATGTTGAGCCCGCTGGAAAGCGCCGAGGGAATGCTGATCACGGCCGCGATCCGCGACATCTCCGTGCGCAGGAACGCCGAGAAACATCTGGCGCAGATGGAAGGCAGGTATCGTGGCCTGCTGGAAGCGGCTCCCGACGCCATGGTGGTGGTGAATCAGGGGGGCGAAATCGTACTTCTGAATCTTCAGGCGGAGAAACAATTCGGTTACCGTCGCAACGAACTGCTTGGCCAGAAGGTGACGAACATCATCCCGGAGGGCTTCGCGGAAAGACTGATCGCGGATGGACTTCGTTCGGCCGAAGACGCGCTGGCGCAGCAGATTGGCACCGGTATCGAGCTTTCCGGCAGACGCAAAGACAAAACCGAATTCCCGATCGAGCTGATGCTAAGCCCGCTGAGCGGAGCCGAAGGAACCCTGGTAACGGCGGCTATCCGCGATATCAGTGTCCGCAACGCTGCCGAAGCCGATCTGCTGCATAAGGTCGAGGAGTTGAACCGCTCCAATGAGGAACTGGGACAGTTTGCCTATATCGCCTCGCACGATTTGCAGGAGCCATTGCGAATGGTGGCCAGTTACACCCAGCTACTCTCCCGGCGATACGCGGGAAAGCTCGACTCCGATGCTGACGATTTCATCGCCTACGCCGTGGACGGCGCCACCCGGATGCAGCGCCTGATCCAGGATCTGTTGGCGTATTCCCGCGTCGGGACAAAGGGGAAAGAGTTGCTCAGCACGTCCAGCGAGGAAGCCCTGCAGCACGCGCTTTCAAATCTCCGCGGCGCCATCGAGGAAAGCGGCGCGCTTGTCACGCACGATCCGCTCCCCGAAGTTCTGGCCGACGAGATGCAATTGGTCCAGCTGTTCCAGAACCTCGTCGGCAACGCAATCAAGTACCAGAATCCGGGAATTCCCAAGATTCATATCGCAGCCTTGAACGGCGGCAAGCAATATAGGTTCTCCGTGCAGGACAATGGGCTGGGAATTGACCCGCAATATTTCGAGCGGATTTTCGGCATGTTCCAGCGCCTCCACAAGCGGGAGGAGTTCGCCGGTACCGGCATTGGGCTCGCCATCTGCAAGAAAATCGTCGAACGGCACGGCGGCCAGATCTCCGTCGAATCGCAACCCGGCATCGGATCCACGT
Source organism: uncultured Alphaproteobacteria bacterium (assembly GCA_963824305.1). GTDB lineage: Bacteria > Pseudomonadota > Alphaproteobacteria > Rhizobiales > Xanthobacteraceae > Bradyrhizobium. The sequence goes on along the minus strand of CAWGOW010000004.1, from coordinate 1,176,299 downwards.
TTCGCTTCGCCCTGACGGGAAGCGATAGGAAATGAAATCAACGGAAGACGGCGGAATGCCCATCGAGGTTCTATTGGTCGAGGACAGTCCAGGAGATGTTCGCCTGACGCAGGAAGCGTTTCGCGAATACAGCAAGCCGATCCGGCTGCATCTCGCCGCCGACGGTATCGAAGCCATGGCCTTTCTGAGGCGCGAGGGTATCCACGCAAATGCGCCTCGTCCGGATCTCATTCTGCTCGATCTCAACCTGCCTAAAATGGATGGTCGAGAGGTTCTGGCTTTGATCAAAAAGGATCAGAGCCTGAAGATAATTCCGACTATCATCCTGACGACGTCCGATGACGAGGCGGATGTCATGATCAGCTATCAGCTTCAGGCGAATTGCTACCTTCGAAAGCCGGCGCAGTGGGACGCATTCGACGGCCTGGTGAGAAGCATCAACGCCTTCTGGCTGACCAAGGCAAAATTGCCGCAACAGATCCAAAATGCTTGAGGACACCATGAACAGAGTAGTGCTCCTGGTCGAAGATAGTCCCGGCGATGTCCGGTTGACGAAAGAAGCCTTTCGCGACGCCGATCCGGAGATCGATTTACGCGTCGCGGTCGATGGCGTGGAGGCGATGGCCTATCTCAGACGCGAAGGCGTTCACAACGATGCCGCGCGCCCGGACTTCATCCTGCTGGATCTCAACCTGCCCAAAATGGATGGCCGTGAGGTCCTCGCCCATATCAAGGAAGACGACAACCTGAAGACCATTCCGACGTTGATCCTGACCACCTCCGACGCCGAAGCAGATATCCTGACCAGCTACAAGCTGCAGGCGAACTGTTATCTCAGCAAGCCGGTGCAACTGGAGGAGTTCGAAAGTCTGGTGAAAAGCATCAATGATTTCTGGCTGACCAGGGTCAAACTGCCCCAGCAAGCGCTGGGTGGTTGAAGGTGGAGAGGGTCAAGACGATCTTGCTGGTAGAGGACAGTCCCGGCGATGTCCGGCTGACGCAGGAAGCGTTCCGCGATACGGGCGCCGCGGTGCAGTTGCACGTCGCCGTCGATGGGGTGGAAGCCGTCTCTTTCCTGCGGCGCGAGGGCGTTCACGGCGAGGCGCCTCGTCCGGACCTGATCCTGTTGGATCTGAACATGCCCAAAATGGATGGCCGCCAGGTTCTGTCCGTGATCAAGCAGGACGACCAACTGAAGACGATTCCGACGGTGATCCTGACCACCTCCGTGGCGGAGGCCGATATCGGGGCGGTCTATCAGCTTCGGGCGAACTGTTATCTCACTAAACCCGTGGAGTTCGACGCCTTTGAGAGCCTGGTGAAGAGCATCGGCGATTTCTGGCTGGCAACGGTCCGGCTGCCGCCGCAAAAGCGGGCTCGATGCGAATGAAATCGATCAAGACGGTATTGCTGGTCGAAGACAATCCCGGCGATGCCCGTTTGCTACGGGAGATATTCAATGAAGATCGCTCGCTCGCGGCAAAATTCATCCACATGGAGTGCATGGTCGACGCCGAGAAGTATCTTGCCCGGCACGCGGTCGACATCGTGCTGCTCGACCTCGGCTTGCCCGACTCGCAGGGACTGGGCGCGGTACGGCGCGCGCGCGCGGCCGCGCCCGGTGTCGCCCTGGTGGTGCTGACCGGCCTCGACGACGAGTCGCTGGCCGCGCACGCCATTCAGGAAGGCGCGCAGGACTATCTGGTCAAGGAGAGCTATGGCAGCCCGCGCGGGCCCTTGCGCACGCTGCGTCATGCTGTCGAGCGCAAGGCCATGGAAGAGGCGCTGTTCGCAGAAAAGGAGCGCGCCCAGGTAACGCTGGATAGCATCGGAGACGCCGTCATTTGTACGGACATCTCGGGAAACATCACCTTTCTCAATATCGTCGCGGAAAAGCTCACTGGCTGGACCCGGCGGTCGGCGATGGGTCAGCCGATGATCGAGGTTTTCCGGGTCACGGACGTGGCATCCCATGAAATCGTCGCAAAACCGGCGGGCGAGCGGGAGGTTCCAGCCCCGAGCGAGCACTCCCCCTCAGCCCGCATACTTGTTCGCAACGACGGGTCGGTGATTCCGATCGAGGATTGCGTCGCTCCGATCCACGACCGGGAAGGGCAGGAGACCGGAACGGTGATTGTGTTCCGGGATGTGAGCGTGGCCCGCGCAATGGCGCAACAGATTTCACATTCGGCGGCTCACGACTATCTGACCGGTCTGCCCAACCGGATGCTGCTCAACGACAGGATTGCTCATGCGATCGCGCTCGCGCCCCGTCACAGGAGCAAGGTCGCGGTTCTTTTTCTCGATCTCGACGGGTTCAAATATATCAACGATTCGCTGGGTCATCCGGTTGGCGACAAGCTTCTTCAATCGATCGCTGAGCGTCTCGTGGGTTGCGTGCGAGGCTCCGACACGGTCAGCCGGCAGGGCGGAGATGAATTCGTAGTTCTGCTATCGGAGTTGCAGAACGTGGAAGACGCCGCCATTTTGGCCCGACGAATTCTAAAGGCCGTGGCAGAAGCGCACTCCATCGATCATCACGATCTCCACGTCACCACCAGTATAGGTCTCAGCGTGTTTCCCGATGACGGTCCGGACGCCGAGACGCTCATCAAGAATGCCGACACCGCGATGTATCAGGCCAAGGAAAACGGCCGTCAGAGCTATCAGTTCTTCAAGCCCGCCATGAAAGTGCGGGCTGTGGAACGGCAATCGGTCGAAGAAAGCCTGCGGCGCGCGTTGCAACGACGCGAATTCAAGCTGCAATACCAGCCGAAGATCGATCTGCGTACTGGCGCCATCACGGGCGCGGAAGCGTTGTTGCGATGGATTCACCCAACGCGAGGATTGGTATCTCCGGTCAGATTCATTCCGATCGCCGAAGACTGCGGGCTCATCCTCCCGATCGGCGCCTGGGTCCTGCGCGAGGCCTGCACGCAAGCCCGGGATTGGTTGGACAAGGGCCTGAATTTTTCGACCATCGCCGTGAACGTTTCGGCGATGGAGTTTCGGGACGATCATTTTCTGGAAGGCGTGTTCAAGATTCTCCGTGAGACCGGCCTCGATCCGAAGTACCTCGAACTGGAACTGACCGAGAGCGTCCTGATGAAGCGGGCTGACTCCACGGCGTCGATTCTTCAGATACTGAGGGAGCGGGGAGTCAAGATCGCGATCGATGATTTCGGCACAGGCTACTCCAGTCTCAGCTATCTCAGGAAATTCCCAGTCGATGCTCTGAAGATCGACCAGTCGTTTGTTCGCCAGATAAGCACCGTTGGAGACGACACCACCATTGTGACCGCCGTGATCGGCATGGCTCGCAGCCTTAAGCTGCGGGTGGTCGCGGAGGGCGTGGAAACTCTCGAAGAACTCGAATTCCTGCGGGCTCATCGGTGCGACGAGGCGCAAGGCTTCTATTTCAGCCGACCGTTACCCCCGGCTCATTTCGCGAAACTGCTTAGAATCGGCGTTCCGGAATTCAAGGGCGTCCCGTCCTACAGCATTATTCCGGAGCTCGGGGCAGTTGAGATTTTCGACAATCTCGAGGCATCGCGGTTGTCTCCTAGAAATCTCCGAGATGCGGCGGACACAAGCGAGCAGGTATGAGAACGATCAAAAAAGTCCTACTGGTTGAAGACAATCCCGGCGATGCGCGTTTGTTGCGCGAGATGCTCAACGAGGATAGCTCGCTCGACGTCGATTTGGCTTGCGTGAGTTTCATGTCCGAGGCTGAAAGGCATCTTGCGACGCGCACCGTCGACATCATTCTCCTCGATCTGGGTCTTCCTGATGCGCAGGGACTGGCCGCGATTCGGCGGGCCCGGATTGCGGCGCCGGATATTCCGCTGGTTGTGCTCACCGGCATGGATGACGAGGCCCTGGCCGGGCAATCCCTGCAGGAAGGTGCGCAGGATTATCTGATCAAGGGTCAGATCGATACCCGCGGGCTGTTGCGGGCATTGCGTTACGCGGGCGAGCGTAAGCGTCTGGAGCGACTGAAGGATGAGTTCGTTTCGACGGTGAGCCATGAACTGCGGACGCCACTGACGTCGATTGCCGGCTCGCTTGGGCTGTTGATGGGAAACGCTGCCGGCAGCCTGCCTAAATCCGCAGAACGTCTGCTCGAGATCGCGCACACCAACAGTGTGCGCCTGGTCCGGCTCGTCAATGACATTCTGGATATCGAAAAGCTCGAATCCGGTCACGTTGTTTTCGATTTCAGGAAAATCAAAATCAGGCCGCTGGTCGAGCAGACGGTCGAAGCGATCAGGAGTTACGCTGAAGGCCACAGAGTGAAGATCCGGATCGAAGCCACTATTGGCGTGGATGACATACGGGCCGACACCGATCGGCTTGCCCAGGTCCTTACCAACCTTATGTCGAATGCGATCAAGTTTTCTCCGCCGGATGGGGAAGTGGTGATTGCCATCGCGCAGGAAGCTGAAGCCAATGCCGTCCGTATCACGGTGCGCGATCATGGTCCTGGCATCTCGGACGATTTTAAATCCCGAATCTTCGAGAGATTCGCTCAGGCCGATGCAACGAACGCCCGCCGCAAGGGTGGAACCGGCCTTGGCCTCAGCATCGCCAAGCAGATCATGGATCGGCTGGGCGGAGAGATTGGATTCGCCGACGCGGCTAGCGGTGGAACGATCTTTCACTTCGAGCTGCCGATCTGGGACGACACGACGGATATCGCGGACGACGAGCAGATTCGAGACACTCCCGCCGTGCCGGCCGCCGCTGTCATCAGTCTCGCGGAAGCGAGGCGGGATCGCCTGACGCTTGCACCCGTCGGCATTGCTGAGGAGGTTGTATGACCGCAATTCGCGTTCTCCATGTCGACGATGAACCTGACATCCGCGAAGTGGTGGAGCTCTCGCTCGGCCTCGACCCCGATCTTGTGGTGCGCAGCTGTGCTTCGGGCGAGGAAGCGTTGACGGTCGTCGAGGACTGGGCGCCGGCCATCATCTTGCTGGACGTGATGATGCCGGTGATGGACGGGGCGACGACCCTTGGACATTTGCAGTCAAATCCGCGCACCGCTGATATTCCTGTCGTCTTCATGACGGCGCGAGCGCAGAGCCGCGAACTCGATCTGTTTCGATCACTCGGCGCCGTTGGGGTGATACCGAAGCCGTTCGATCCGATGGCGCTCGCAGCATCATTGCGAGCCCATATAGCGCCGCCGGTCAGCCGGCTTGGCGCGATGAGAGTTGAATTCCTGCGGCGTGTCGGTGCCGATCTGATCGCGATGGCAGGGCACTGGTCTGCCATGGCGGACGGAACCGACGTCTCGTCCTCGCTGGCTGAAATCAGAAACACTGCCCACAAATTGGCAGGAGCCGGCGGGATCTTCGGCTTTGATGAAATCGGCGAGGCCGCCGCGACTCTGGAAGAAGCCGTTATTCATGGTTGCGATGGTTCGGGCACCATGAGCGAGATCAGGTCCGCGCTCGATCGCCTGGCGGCCTGCGCGGAAACAAAGCCCGGTGGCCAAAGGACGACAGATTGGAATTGCCAATGACTAATGCACAAGAATTCACCGTAAGCCACCCGAGGATGCTGATCGCCGACGATGATCCTTCTGTCGTGCGGTTACTCGCAGATCGGTGTGCGCGCATGGGGTTCAAGGTTGAAACCGCGACCAACGGCGTTCAGGCTCTGATCAAGGCCAATCGAAGCCATCCTGACGTTATGGTCATCGACGTCAACATGCCCGAGGCGGACGGATTGACGGTCTGTGCGCGTCTGCTGGATCCTTCGAGGAGGTCCTTGAATGTGATTGTGGTCACAGGAAGCCGGGAAGCCGAGACGGTCCAACGGTGTGAAGGGTTCGGCGCATGTTACGTCCGCAAAGGCCCGGGGTTCTGGAACGGCCTCGGCGCGGCGCTGACCGGGCTCTTCCCGAGCATGGCGGAGCGGATCAACGAACTGCAAGAGCAGCGGACGGACGCTGACTTGCGGGAACGCCCCCGTGTGCTCATGATCGACGACGACGTTACGATCATGAAATTTCTTTCAACCAGGCTCAACAAATGTGGCGTGGAACTCTTGTTTGCATCGGATATCGCAGAAGGGTACCGAACAGCATACCGGGAGATGCCCAGCGTTATCATATCCGACTATTTCCTGCCCAACGGGGGTGTTCCTTACCTGTTGTCGCGGCTTCGAACGACGCCAGCAACCGAGAATATTCCGGTCTTCGTGCTGACCGGACGGAACCTCGACGAAATAACCCAGCAAAGCCTGATGCGCGAAGTCTGCGGCAAACCCGGTGTGGTACGCATTTTCATGAAGGCATTCGATACCGATGAACTCTTTGCAGCGCTGCAAAAGCTGTGTGCCTTCGAGTATAACCGGATGGATGCATGAACCAGCGGGTGGTGCGAAGCCGCTGCCAGATTCCAAACCCGCCGCGTTGAGATCATCCTCGCCGTGACGTCGCGTCGGCATAGGCATTTTGTCGCCGGTGTTCAATTTTGTACAGCGCGAGCGGCGCCTCGCGCGTAGCCTGGACAACTGATTCTATCAATTCCCGGTTGCAGTGTTGTGTCAGCTGCATGGCGGTAATGACGCTCGTTCGAGAAACGGACGGCGTACGTGTTCGCAGATGGGGGCACAGATGTTCAGTGAGCAATTCACCGACGGCCATGATGCGTGCGTGCTTGCAAACGCCATCGTAGACACCGTGCGCGAACCCTTCGTCGTGCTCGACGAGAATCTGCGCGTTGTCGCTGCGAGCCGATCGTTTTATAGCACCTTTGCTGTCAATCCCGGGGAAACGCTGGGCAAGTTGCTCTACGACCTGGGCAATGGCGAATGGAATACGCCGAAACTGCGAACGCTGCTCGGAAGTATCGTTCCCGAACGTGGCACGATGGAGGATTGCGAGGTCGAGCACGACTTTCCGGACATCGGGCGGAGGACGATGCTTCTGAACGCCCGCAAGATATTCTACGAGAGGGTCCCGCGCGCCAATATTCTGCTCGGTATCGAGGATATTACCGGCCAACGGTTCCTGGAACGCGAGAAGGACGAATTGCTGAGGCAGAAGGACGTACTGCTTGGTGAAATCCAGCACCGAATCGGCAACAGCCTTCAGATCATCGCCAGTATCATCATGTCGAAGGTGAGGACGGTGGCGTCGGAAGAAACCCGCCGACATTTGCACGATGCTCATGACAGGGTGATTTCGATGGCCGCCGTCCAGCGACATCTTAATATTCCTGCGTCAAGCGGATCCATCGAGATCGCACCCTACCTGACGAAGCTGTGTGAGGCCATTTCGGAATCTATGATCGGCGACGGCCGCTCGATCGTCTTGAAAGTGTGCGGCGACAGCGGCAGGGCTACCAACCGCAAGGCCGAGAGCCTCGGGCTTATCGTCACCGAGCTCGTCATCAACTCGCTGAAACATGCATTCAACGAAGACTCGAGGGATGCCCGGATCACGATCACCTATGACGTGTTCGGCAAGGATTGGAAGTTGGTGGTCGTCGACAACGGAGTTGGAAAGCCCGAAGGCGTCTTTGCCCAGCCGCAGTCCGGATTGGGAACCAGCATCATCAACGCTCTCTCGGGCCAACTTGACGCACAGGTGGTCACTGTCAGCGGCCCTCAGGGTACGATCGTGTCGGTCACCCACTCGACTTTCGGATCAGTTTGACACCGCTACCGTCGGGCGTGCGGTCTTGCCATCGCCGCTGCCTAAGCGTGGCAGGCGACGGAGCCTGTTACTGATCGTTCTCTTTTAGTTGGGGTTTGTCATGCAGGACCGCGGTCAGCAGCGAACTGTTGACCTCGATATGCCCGTTGTAACTGATCAGGCCCAGCTTTCGGAATTTGTTCATGAAGAAGCTGACACGGGCGCGGGTGGTACCGATCATTTCCGCGAGGGTTTCCTGGCTGATGTTCGGACTGATCGGCTGCGGGCCTCGTTCTTTGCCGAAATTGGCGAGCAACAGAAGCATGCGCGCAAGCCGCCGCTCGCTCGAATTGAATAGCTGGTCAATCAGGTCCGCTTCGACACGACTGTTCCGAGTAAGAAGATATGCCGTGAACAGCTCGGAAAATATTGGTTCTTCGTGTAGCGTTGCGACCATCGCGCTTTTCGTAATGGCGGTAACGACGCAATGCTCAAGCGTGGTTGCAGTCGAGATCCGCAGCCTGTGGCCGTTCATGCAGCCTTCGCCGAAGAACTGGCTGGGCTCGAGTACTCCGACCACCGCTTCCTTGCCTTGATCAGACAGGACCGTAATTTTAATCTTGCCTTTTTGAATGTAGTAAACCGTGTCGGCGACGTCGCCTTGTTCGTATATGTTCTGGCCCTTATCGAACTCCAGGATCGATTTACCCGCGCCCACCTTGGCGAGGAATATTTGCGCGTTGAACGGAGCCTTGGCTGACATTGCGACCCACCTTTCGCGTTGCGCGCAAAAGCATCGACGAGAGCGTTGCTCTGTCGGTCGTCGGACGCGAGAGAGGATTTTGCAACCGTGTCGGGAAAAGCGCTATGCAATTCTGCTCACTTCGGGGCCTACGCACACCATTTTATATAAATGAATTTATCTTTAACATTTTGAAAAGATTACACAATATTGGAAAGTGGGCGATTTGCGATGGTTTAGGTTATGTCGGAAGCCGAACATACGGATGCATCACGCTCGGCAGTGCAAACTTATGCCGATCGAGGTCAGTAGAACTCGATGCCCATCACGGGACCTTTTCGCCAAGAAGGCATTTTTGGGTGCGGTATGCGGAAAGCCAGCCGATGATGAGCGCGATTGCGTGGCCAATAACGCTCAGTTTGAGCGTAATCGTGCTGACCGTTTCATTAGCGGATGAACCGTTGCCGGCGACGGTCGTTCCGTGAGCGTCCAGCTGGTCACTAACGACGTTAACCAAGCCACCGATCCTGCAAGCCGATTGTCGTAACTTCAGTCCGGCGGTCGCGCAGAGGGAACCGTTTCGTTCCCTGCGGCTTGGTCAACATGCAAACGTTCGAGACGACCGATCCAAAAGTCGCGAGACGCTGCCGCTACGACCAACATCGTCGCCAAAAGACATCGTTGACGGTTGAGGGATCGCTCATCACGGGGTTGGTTCATTCGGTGATGGAAGCCAAGTCCAGCAACCCGACGCGCTGGATCATCACCGTCGTTGCCACGCCGAGTATCGCTGCCTGATCGATCAGGCTTGACCAATGGCCGGCCATCGACTCAATCTCGGCACAATGCACGTGATGCCCCCTCCCCGGAGTGCGGCGCGTCTACGTTCCCGAGCGTGATCCTGAGGGCCGCCCCGAATTGGGGCTGTCAGGTCTCGCGCGAAGGCGACCTTACCTTGGCGCGACCAATTGGCCTTGCAGCCAGCGCATTGTCTCTTTGGACAGCATGGGGTCACCGAGTTTCACCGCTGTCCTGATTTCATGCGAACAACGAGGGCATTGAAAGGTCCGAAGGTCATAGCCTGACGGACCTTCCTGGATGCGTCCCAGGACCATTTCGGATTTGCACTTCGAACAGATTACCTGCCGTAATCGGGGCATGATGCTCATCCCTATACCAGGCGGGAGCACAACACTCTCAGTCACCGATATGATGCCTGTTGAAGCAACGGTGATGGGGACCAGCATCAATCGACGAGCTCTGATTCCGCTGCTCAATATTGATCAGGTTTTTCCGAACGGCAGAACACGGCCAACGCGACCTTGCCATAAAGGTCGGCATTTTCGACAAATTGACTTTCAGCATGCGGCGATACGAAAGCTCGCGGCGGCGTTATTGAAGGTCGTGCCGATACCCTCGCAAAACTCACTGCCGTTCGCACGACAAAGCTGACGTGCGTCCGTTTCGATCATCACGGGGATGACCGGTCGAGATTCCGGGCGCGAGAGGCGAACGTCGTATGTGTTTGGTCAACGTCTCTCTGTCGGCGAATCTCGCTCCTGGGATTAGCCAGACGGGCGCGGGCCGCCGTTCGACTTCCGCTTAAGATCCAAAGGCGACATCGGGCATTGCGGGGAACGGCAGCTTTCGGAGGGTGACTACGATCTGTTTCCGATCTCGTATGGTCGCCGCCAGCGAAGCCGGGTCGCGAAGTTAGAACGATTGGCTCGCCGCATCGGCCCCTTCATTAACCTCTTCGGCATCAAGTAAACGGCCCATCGGAACGATGGAGTTTAGCGACGGTTCCATTGTGGCGAAGTTGTAAGGCGCAGAGGCGATCGCGTGCGAGAAACCATGGCCACCTTTCTCAGTACTCAACTGGATTTTATCCTGTTCTTTTACGGCCTGGCATTTCTCCTGCTCGGCTCCGTCTGCCTCAGCATTTCAAGGGGCGAAAGGCGGGAAGAATTCTGGGGTGTGCTCGGATTGTTCGCGGTCGCACATGGCGTGGGCGAATGGCTCGATTTAACTGCGCTCATTATCAGCGACAGCCCGGCATTCGCACTGATCCGCATCGCGCTCATGACCGGATCCTTTTTGTTGTTGATGGAGTTCGCGCGGCGAAACGCAATTCGCCTCGGACTGACATTGCAGGCGCGTTGGTTGTATCCTCCTTTGGTACTATTGGTTGTTTCCGGCGGGTTTATGGGCGGGCTGAGTACGGCTGGTGACCTCGCGCGCTATGCCATCGGATTTGTCGGTGCGTTGGCCACCAGCCTGGTCTTTGTTTGGGATGCCAGGGAATTGTCGGGCACCGCGAGGCGCTTCGCGATCTTCAGCGCCGTGGGATTCGCACTTTATGCCGTCGCTGCCGGTGTCATTGTCCCGGCGGGGCCCTTCTGGCCCGCCGACAGATTCAACCATCACTCGTTCGTTCAGCTCACGGGAATCCCGATTCAGCTCGTGCGTGGACTGCTCGCCTGCTGGATAGCATTTTCGATATGGGCGATTTGGGGACACCAGCTTACTCTGGAGGTTTCCTCCGAGCGTTACACAGCACATCTCCGCCGGCAGTTCCTCTGGACGCTCGCTGCGATGACGGCGATTCTTGTATTCGGCTGGATTTTTACTGAGTTTCTCGGCGGAATGTACAAGGAAAATGTACAGCAGGAGGCGCGAGGCGATATCGATCTGCTCGCGAGCCGCCTCGCTGGGGAGACCGCCACCGTAGACGGCATGGTGAAAGCGCTGGCCGGCTCGCCCTCCGTGTTGCCCTTATTGGTCGGCGGGAGCCGGCAGGATGAAGCAGACGCCAAATTAGTTCTCGATCTGGATGTCGATGCCTCCAGCGCCAAGCTTGGCTACATCCTGGACAAGTCCGGAACAATCGTTGCTTCATCGGACCACGGAGATGCCGCCCTTTCGGGGGAGTTCCGCTCTTTGTCCTACTTTCAGCAATCCATCGCGGGGGAGCCCGGCTATCACTTTTCGTTCGATGCAGTGAACAGGGAGCGAGATTACTACGCGAGCTATCCGATCCGCGCCCGCGGTGGCGGCGTTGTGGTCGGGGTAGCGATCCTCAAGAAGTCCCTTGATGCTTTTGGGGCGGATCTCGTGCGGTTCGATCGCCCTTATTTCTTGATCGATCCCGACGGTATCGTCGTGCTCACGAACCAGCCGAAAATGTTGTTCAGAGCTTTGTGGCCGCTATCGGCCGAAAAACATCTGGCCCTGGTCCAGCAGTTCGGGAAGCTGAATGATCGACCGATGCTGGCGCAGCAGATAGTGGACGAGACATGGATTAACGTCGACGGGGAGCGCAATTATGTCCGCCGCCGCTATGCAAACCACAGCCAGTGGTCCCTGGTTATATTGAAGCCGATCCATGAGATATTCGCCAGCCGTGTTTTGGGGATCATCGTCACTTTGCTTGTGGCGCTAATGACGTTGATTTATCTCTTCGGCAAAGAACGTTGGATTCACGACAACGTCCAAATGGACAAGCGTCTGAAACTCCAGGAATTGGCGCGGGACCTCCGGTTTCAAGCAAGCACCGATCCGCTCACCGGTCTTTCCAATCGGCTGAAATTTAATCAAGCGCTCGCCACTGAGATATTGAGGTCGATGCGCTACGAAACGCCGCTTTCCCTCGTGCTGTATGACGTCGACAACTTCAAATCCGTAAACGATACCCACGGCCACCAGAGCGGCGACAAGGTGCTGGTACAATTATCCCAATTCGTGCCAAGCCTGCTCCGCAACACCGATCTGCTCGCTCGTTGGGGTGGAGAAGAGTTCGTCATTCTTGCCCCCGGATCCGACGGCGAGATGGCATATCAGGTTGCGGAGAAATTGCGGAAAGCAGTCGAACAAATCAAGTTTGATGAGATTGGCACGCTAACATGCAGTTTTGGCGTAGCTCAGTACGTGTTTGGAGACACCGCGGAATCATTGACCTCTCGAGCGGACGATGCGCTGTACCGCGCCAAGCTCAACGGTCGCAACCAGGTGGAGTTGGCCTCATGGCCTCCTAAAGTCCAGGCGCCGCTACTGTCAGCAGCATCATCCGCGGCGTGAGTGGGTTTCGGCTTGACGATGAAACGTCCGCTTCTGGAAAAAAGCATGCTCAATGATCGAGACAATATCTTGAGCGCTCTGCGCGAAAAAGCGCTCCAGGTGCGTGAGATCAGATACGAGCCACGTCAACGAAGAAGCCTATCAGTTGCGAGCGGGGCGGCGCTGAGCTGTCAAGCCGGTGGCGACGATAGTCAGCCCCCGCTGTTGGCGCAAAGCGGACCACGAAGGCTGGCATATTTGTTTACGACCCAAATGCGAACTCGCGGGTACCGAATGACGTTCATCCGCGGGCGCGAGCATCGGGGGCGTGATGTCTTTGGTCCGCCGCCTCGCTTGAGGCATTCCACTAAAAAGCCTCCAGTGTTGCGGACCCGCCTTGGAATACGGGGAACATGCGTGTAGCCTACTTCCGGGGACCGTGCCGCGGAGTGGGGGCAATGAGAGCTTTGCAGGCCATTTGCATCGTGGGTGCCATAGCATTCACGGGGATGATCCATGCACAAACGCCGAGCGTGACTGAGCCGGACGCGATGCAGACAGCGGAGGTTAGCGCCGAGACGCCCACTTCGCCTGCGCTCTCCGCCGCTGTGCCGGAGGCAACTGCCGCACCTGAAACGGCGCCCCCGGTGGCTTCAGGACCGTTGGTGACGGCCAAAGCCGAAATCGGCGACGATCCTGACGAGACAAAATCGGTGGACCTGGGTCAACACGGTGCCGCCCGACCGGTGCCGGCAACGCGCGATGCGCCCAACGATGCTGCCAACGCGGCGCGGGTGCCGCAGGATTTCCGGTATCTCATCTACTACGTCTGGTCAGAACTGCCGCCTGCCGAGAAGCCGGCAGAAACCGTCCTAAGGTCGCTCAAGAACACCCCGGTCGGAACGCCGGTCGAGGAGATCAAGCGCGCTTCCGACGCTTTCGGCCTGGATTTCAACTTCATGAAAGCGGTTGCCAAGATCGAGTTCTGGTTTCGATCCCAAGCAACGCACCGGCTCGTATGTCGGCCTGTTCCAACTCAGCAAATACGAGTTCAATAAGTTCGGCTCCGGACAGATTTTCGATTCCCGCGACAATGCCGTTGCGGCGGCCTACAAAGTCATTACCGAGGGTATTCTGTTCGAGTGGGTAACGCACAATAAGCCGACTTTGAGCGATCTCTACTTGATCCATCAACAAGGTTGGGAGGGCGCCGCCGAGCACATCAGTCAACCTGATCGCATCGCCTGGAAATCCATGTGTGCTACCGGCGAAGGCAGGGAGAAGGGCGAAAAATGGTGCAAGCGCGCGATCTGGCGGAATACCCTTCCGGCTGTCAAAGACACGTGGAAATCGGTGGAGAAGCTTACATCGGGTGCATTCGTCGGAATGTGGCGCGAGCGGGTTGCTGATTTCTATTCAAAATACATGACTGCCGCCGCCGAACAGGCGAACCGGTGATTCCCATTGAGCGTCTGCTTTTGGGATTAAACGCGGACATAGCGGCTTATAGGTACGAACCCCATGCCCAAGCCGCTCCGCCAAACGGAGGTTCGGAACCCCCAGCCTGGCCAGGATTCTGTTCGAACCATCGATTCCCATCTACAATCCGAGTGGAACCGATTGATCTTGGTAGGCCGAAACCTTATAGATTTTACATCTAAGCCATTCAAACCTTGTCGAAAAGACGAGACTCTTAATTAGCGGGTCCCAGTTCGAGCCTGGTGCGCCCACCACCCAGGCTTTGCAGACCGCACGTTTCCAGCATGGTCCTCATTCGGGCGCTTTCTGCGGGGATTTTGCGGCCTTCCCATGTTAGGGATTTGGTCTTGGCAAGTCTCCAGGCGCCTCGACGGTGATTTTCGGCGCGCCGTCTCCGGCCGTCAAAAATCCGTTCCCGGCGGCTGGGGTTTGAGGCCGCAGTCTTGAGGGGCGGGCAAGGATTGCACCGTTTCCACGCTTAATACGTTCCGTAGTACGACGATCCAAAAAGGGATGCAGATGTCACATGCTTACCGGCTTAAAGACGAAGTCCTTCACCGCGGTCAAGGACCGCAGGGGCGGGTGCAGGTCGAGGTGCCAAAGGTTTACACCATCGTCCAATGCATGCCGCTCGAGGCGGACGGACGTCTGAGATACCGCATCAAGTCCGACAAGGTTGAGCGGGTCGTCACGGAAGACGAGCTTTCGTACTGCCAGTAATCGCCGTGACCAGTGATGACAAGGAAAAAGCATGCTCAACGATCGCGACAATATCCTGGGTGCTCTGCGTGAAAAACCGCTCAAGGTTTATGAGGTCATGAGACGAGCCAATGTCGTCAACGAGGAAGCTTGCCAATCTCTCCTGCTAAAAATGCGAGACGAGGGTGTTGTGAAATTCGATATTCACAGCGGCCGATGGCATCTTGGATGATGCGCGGAAGTCCCGAGCAAGACTCTCCCTTCCACGGCAGCTTGACCAGATTGGGTAGGAGCTGACGGTGTTCTCGCGCATCTACGGCGCTTTGGGCGGAGCCGCGCCGTAATTCGTTTCCAGGTAGGAGATGATCTGCTTGGCCTGGTCGGCATCGATTGCCGCGCCGATGGCGACCATGCGATGCACGATCGCTTCCCACTGCCGGCCGGGACGCGCGACGGCGACCACACGGTCCACACCGTGGCAGCTCCCGCAAGCGCCGGCCACAAGGTCGGCCCCGGGACGGTCCGGCAATGTCACCGGAGGCGTCGCCAGGCCGGGAATCGGCACACCAGGTCCGAAGTTGGTGGCGAGATATTTAACCGCATCGTCGATTTCGGCGGGCCCGATCTGGGCACCGCGCAAGACCATGTTGTAGACCTGCCGGCGCCAGCCTGCCTCGCCCATGCGCAATTGAATAATCGGTCCCGCCTGATGGCACTGGGTGCAGGCGACGGCGATGATGTCGCGACCCGGGCCGTTCGGAAATGGGCCGGCCTGTTGGGCCTCGGCACTAAAGTTCAGAAGGACAGCTGCGGCCGCCAGAATGAATCCTCGCATGGTCAGGCCTTTCGCGTGCGTTTCGCGGCGATTGAATATGGCGGGTACCACTCCGAAGCTGCACCGATGCCTGCGCGGTCGACGATGATATCGAGCAAATAGGGGCGGCCCTCGATGTTGGCGCGCTTGGCCCGGCCGAGTTGCTCCTGGATCTTGGCTGGGTCGGTTACCGTCTCGCCCTCGACACCATAGGCGGCGGCTGCTTTAGCGAAATCCACATCGGGGCTGCCGTTGTAGCACGTCATATCCTTGCCGGAGCGGAACTGCTGCGGGCCGGTGAAACTCCAGATGCGGTTGCGCTCGTTGTTGTAGCTCCGGTTGTTGACGACAATGTTGGTGATGGGAGCATTGTAGCGCGCCTGGCTCCATAGCGGTTGCGGGCCACCGAACATGGCGCTGCCGTCTCCCATGGCGGAGACGACCGGGCGGTTGGGGCGGGCGAGCTGCGCGCCCGTGGCTGCCGCCTGCGCCCAACCAAGAATATTGGCGCTGGTGGAGACGAAGGTTTTATCGGTTCCGCCGAACGTCATCATGGAGTCCATGATGCGGCCTGACTCGCAATCCGTGACGAATATGGTCTCCTTGTCGAGGCCACTTTCGAGTTCAATACCCAGGCGCTCCATGGTGATGGACGAACTATTGCCCAGATCCCTGACGATCTCGGCGTGCATTTTAGCCATGCCGGCGGTGTAGTCGCGGGTGCGGGCGGAGCGCTCGCCGGCGATCTGCTTCAACCGTTCGGCTGTGGCCATGCTTTTGATTGCAGCGATGATGTCGGCAAGACCAAGCTTGATGTTCGCGACGATGGGCATATCGATCGGCCACGACCGCGCAAGTCCTGTCGGGTCGCTCCTCATCGAAATGGTAATCGCGTTCGGCATGCGCTGTTCGCCGAGTTGACTGCCGACGTTGAAGTGAATGTCGACGGGGTCCGGGAAGTGTCCGCTGGGGACGAAGGCACCGACGAACTGCGGGTCGCGGGTCGGATATGGCTTGGACCAGTTGCCGAGCGAGCCGGCGATGGTTGTCACGGGAATGCCCAGCAGGGTGGCGAGTTCGACCACCTCCGCTTCCGCCTGGCAGAGGGTGATCTCGTCCCCGGCGGTGATGAGCGGGTTGCGGGCCTCGATCAGCAGCTTGGCGATGGCTTCGACATCACCGTGATCGGGACGGATTTTCATCGCCACGTTGAACAATCGGCCATCGTAAATATCGGCGGTGCCGGTCGCTCGCAGCAAGTCGTCGGGAATCGAGAGAAATACCGGGCCCGCCGGAAGGGTAGTGCCAAATTTGAGGGCTCTGCGGGTTACGTCGGCGATGCCGGCCGTGTTCTCGGCCACCCAGAATGACTTGGTGATGGGCGAGACCATCGGCTCCTGGTGGTCGTAGTCCTGCGGCCAGTCGCGCCCCGTCGCTTCGGTGCCGAATGCCGCGACGGTGAGCAGGACCGGGATGCGATCTTTCCAGGTATTGATCAGCTGGGTCATGCCGCTGGGCAGACCTACATTGGCGATCTGGGCAACACCGATCTTGCCGGAGACGCGGGCGTAGCCGTCGGCCATGGCAACAACCGCGCCTTCCTGAACGCCTTTGATGAGCTGGATTTCGGGAGTGTCGACCAGCGCATCATAGATCGGAGCGTCACCGGTCGATGGATTGAAAAAGATGAATTCCGTGCCGGCGGCTTTGAGTTGCTCGATATAGAGTTTGCCGCCGGTGCCGGTAACCTGCCGGATCGCGCCGCCACTGGCCGCTTGAGCCATCGCGGGGCTTGGAGCTAGCGACTCGACGATTGTTTTGGCTGCAGAAGCGGTCAGTCCAGCGGCGCCGAGGCCGCGCATCAGATCGCGTCGTGAAATGCCGTTGTTGAGGTACTGCCGAATAAGCTCCTTCATCGTCGTCCTCCGGAATGCCAATCCTGGGCCAGATTTTCTTTGGCGTGACGCTGGCGCATTCTTTTACCTGCGCTCACTAGGCTAGGCCACTACGATCTAATATCAAGCCTTTGCGGTTCGCAGCGCCGAGCTGTCTGTTGCAGAAACCTTCGCAGATGCGAGCCGGACTTCGGGCTCGACGGCGAGCATGACGCTGGCGCAGGGATTGCGGAAGCGATTGTTGCCAATTAGTCTAAAGGTTTGAAATCCAATAAAAGATTTTCACGGGGGCACGGAGACGAGTGAGCAGCGGCATTCGCCAGGAAACGACGCAGGTTTTGATCGTCGGCGGCGGACCCTGCGGCCTGATGCTGGCAAATGAACTTGGAAGACGCGGCATCAGCGCGATTCTGATCGATCAGAAGAAGTCGACGGCATTCAACCCGCAAGCCAACGCGACGCAAGCTCGCTCCATGGAGTATTTCCGGCGTTTGGGTTTCGCCGACGAAATCCGCGCCATGGGGATGCCGGAAGACTATCCAACCGACATTGCCTATTTTACGCGGTTGACCACGCACGAACTGGGGCGGGTCAGTCTGCCGTCGGCGCGGGATGCGCAAAAACTCATAAGGACGATGGGTGGCTCCTGGAGCGCTGCAGAACTGCCGCACCGGGTGGGCCAGAAATTCGTCGAAGCGGTGCTCTATCGGCACGCCAAGGACTGTCCTTCGGTCGAGCTGGCCTTTTCGTCGCGCGTGGTGGCTATCGATCAGACGGCGGAAGGCGTCACGGCGGAGATCGAGCCCGCTGATGGCGGTCCCAGGCGGCGGATCCACGCGCAATATCTAGTCGGCGCCGATGGGCCTCGCAGTCTGGTGCGCCGTCACCTCGGTATCGAATATTCCGGCAATCGTGACGTCAATCGCGACTTCATGGGCGGGCGCATGCTGGCGCTGTACCTGCGATCGCCGATGTTTTATCAGGTCTGCCCGCATGCGAGAGCGTGGATGTACTGCACGTTCAACGCCGAACGGCGCGCTTTACTGATCACGGTCGATGGTAAAGGCGAGTTCGTCTTTCATACGCAAGTGCGCCCCGACGAAGATCCAAACTCGGTGGATGACGCCAAGGCCCTCGATATGTTTCGCCAGGCCTTTGGCGCGACCATACCGGTTGAAATCCTGTCGCGCGATTTCTGGATCGCGGGGCGGGCGCTGGTGGCCGACAGCTTCCGTTCCGGCCGCATGTTCCTCGGCGGCGACGCCGTCCATCTGTTCACACCGACTGGCGGCATGGGTTACAACACGGCGATCGAGGATGCTGTCAATCTGGGCTGGAAACTTGCGGCAGTCCTGAAACGGCAGGCGCCCGAAGCGCTGCTGGATAGTTATGAGGCCGAACGCCGGCCCGTTGCACTTCGCAATACCGGTTTTGCCCAGGCCTTTGCCGACTCTATCGGTCTGTACCGACCTTCGCCCGCGCTTGAGGCGGAGGGGAGAGCTGGCGAAACCTCGCGCCGGCGCGCGGGTGAATATCTCGCCAATCATGCGAGAGCTGAATTCAATATTCCCGGCTTTACGTTCGGCGCGCGATATGACGGCTCGCCCGTTATTGCTGTCGATCCGGCGCCGTCTCCGCCCGACACGCCCACCGCCTATGTGCCGACCGGCAAACCCGGTGGCCGCGCGCCGCATGTTTGGCTGCCTGATGGCCGTTCGCTGTTCGATTGCTTCGGGTTCGAATGGACGTTGCTTTGCTTTGGCGACAATGAGCGTCAGGCCGATGCATTTTCGGCGGCCGCTAATGAGATCGGATTGGATATGAAGGTGATCAGCGTCGACGACGAGGAAGCGCGCGACCTCTACGAAAGCGATTTCGCGCTGATCCGTCCCGATCAGATCGTGGCCTGGCGGCACGTCGCGGGTTCGCTCCTTGAACCGGCCAAGGTGATTGCGCACTGCCTCGGCGTCTCACGATGAAGCTCACGGCGGGCGACGAGCGCACGAACGAGAAAGCTGTGCCCCTTTACAACGAGCGTGAGGTGGTGCGGCGACAAATCCAATAGGCGCCGCATGTGTTGTGTTGACGAACCTCAGCCGCAAGAGCTGAGGCAGCGGAGGAAGAATGGACAGCAAGCGTTGGTCAATCGTCGCGGCCTCCTCGTTAGCTCTCGTCGCGAGCCAGGGGCCGATAAATGTTTTCGCCACCGGCACATTTATCAAGCCAATCTCTCAGGAACTTGGCTTCGGACGCGGTGACATCGCCACCGCTATCGGCATATCCAGCGTCATGACGGCGGTTGCATCGCCGGTATTTGGCCGCATGATCGATCGCTATGGCGTGCGCGCGCCGCTCGCTATATCGATCCTCCTCTTCGCGCTTGCAACCGCGGCGTTGTCGCTGCTGCCGAGCTCGGTGTTCGGGCTCTATGCGATGTTCGCATTGACGGGCCTGGTGGCGATCGGTCAAACGCCGGGCTCCTATTCTAAAGTCGTTACGGCCTGGTTCGACCGTCAGCGCGGTTTCGCTCTCGGCATCGTGCTGGCCGGGGTCGGAATGGGTACAGTCGTCATACCGATGCTCTGCAACACCCTGATCGGGATGTTCGGTTGGCGCGAAGCCTATCTCGGTCTGGCCGGCGTCATCATTCTCTTGGCATTGCTGCCCGTGTTGGCTTTTGTCAGAGAGCCCACCAGTGCGGATGCCGGAACTCCCGTCGGCGATCTAACGCCAGGTGCCGTGCTTCCCGGTGTTTCCATGAAGGAGGCGGCGCACGACCGGCGCTTCTGGTATATGCTGATCTCATTCTTCCTTGCGGTCGTAGCCATCAACGGCAGTCTGGTGCATGTCGTGCCGATGTTGACCGATCGCGGAATGTCAGTGTCAGGCGCCGTTACGATCATATCCGCGTCCGGCATCGCGCTCATTGTCGGCCGGCTGCTCGCGGGATGGATCATCGATCGAATATTCGCGCCCTACGTTGCGGTCTTCTTCCTCGTCTGTCCGTTGGTGGGGCTTCTGATTCTAGCGCTCCAGCCTTCGGCTGTGTCGCCTCTTGTCGGCGTCCTGCTGCTTGGCCTCGGCATCGGCGGCGAAACAGACCTGCTGTCTTATATGGTTTCTCGTTATTTCGGGTTGAACAAATTCGGCACGATTTACGGCTGGATCTTCATCGCGGCATTGGCCGGCAATGCCGTGGGATCGTCGATCCTCGGGTGGGCGTTTCAGCTAACCCACAGCTATTCCGCCACGCTGGTCGCCTACAGCCTGTTGTTGGCCGTCGCCGCGGGTTTCAACCTGGCTTTGGGTCCTTATCGCTATCCACCCGCCGATCATCGTGGCGTTTCCGACAAGCTTGAACCGCGAACGATCCGTTGAGCAAACGCGGCTCCATAACATTCGACCGCTGCACGCGTACCAAACTCTAATCGAACCGCATCTTCATCAATCGCTCTGCATTGCCAACCATGATCTTGCGTCGAACCTCGGGATCGAGACCGAGTTCATCGAGAGCCTTGATATGCGCGGGGATCGGCGCCAATGGCGCGTCGGTCGCAAATACGACGCGGTCCGCGCCGAAGAACTCGATGCCGCACGGCAAGCCGTAACGGCCTCCAAACATCGCGGTGTCGGCGTAGAACTCTTTGAAATACTCCAGGTGCGGTCGCTTCAGCGAGGATAACACTTTGGTGTGGTCTTCTTCGATCGTCCGGGCGCCCAGCACGTCCATGCCCGGGCCGATGCGACCGTCGAAGAAAGGAATCATGCCGCCGCCGAGGTGGTGCGTGATGATCTTGAGATTGGGATGGCGATCGTACAAGCCGTCGAACACCAGCCGTGCCATCGCAACCGTGGTCTCATAAGGCCAGCCGAAGCACCACCACATCTCAAAGCGGGATCGCGGCTCGGAGGCATAGTCCGGCATGCTCGACGTACGCGCCGGATGCAGCCATATCGGCAAATCGTGGGCGGCCATCGCCGCAAAAAACGGGCGGAAGCGCGGTTCGTCCAGCGGATGGCCGGCAATGTTGGTGAAGGTCTGGACTCCACGCGCGCCCACCTTGATGGCGCGGTCGACCTCCGCAATGGCGGCGTCGACATCGTGCATCGAGACCGCGGCCGCAAACCCCGGGAAGCGATCGGGATACTTGATGCATAGCTCCGCCATGGCGTCATTCGCCACACCGGCGAGGTTGTTCGCCACCTCGCCTTCGGCGATGTCCTCGATCGGCGGATTGGGCAGAGAGATGATCTGCCGATAGTCGCCGATTTCGTCCATGTCCCGAAAACGCAGATCGAGATCGAACAGCTTTTGCACGGTCCGCAATCGCTTGCCGATGCTACCAAGTTTGGGGGAGCCGCGCTCCAATTCCTGGAAGAAGCGATGCGGTAAGATGTGCGTGTAAATGTCTACGATCAAGAACGGCCTCTTGTGCGCTTGTTGTTCTTAGTTGGCCCGGGGTGGCTACATTAGATCAGCTGAACGTCGAGGAACAGGAAGCTTTTGACCCGGTGCAGCCATTTCGCCTGATCGAGATCTGTCCGGTTGTCGCTATGTCGACCTCGTTTTCCCTCGAATGGCCATCGAGCGCTTGGAGAGTTTTTCGGCATCGGCAAAGCGGCCCTGATGCTTGTAGAGACCGGCCAGGTTGTCCAGAATATCGGCGAGATCCGGATGGTTCGGACCGAGCGTCTTCTCGAAGGTGGCCACCGACCGCTTGAAAAGCCGCTCGGCTTCGGCATTCCGCCCTTGACGCGCGTAAAGCGCGGCCAGATTGTTCAGCGCCTGTGCGACATCGGGATGGTCGGGTCCGAACGCCTTCTCGGTCACCGTTATCGATCGCCTGAGCAACCGCTCGGCATCGGCGTAACGATGCCGATGGATGTAGGCATCGGCCAGATTGCTCATCAGCACCGTAGCTTCAGGATCGTCGGGCCCGTGTGCCTTCTCGAGGATGGCCAGCCCTCGTTTGAACAGCGGCACGGCCTGGTCGTACCGACCCTGATTGCTGTAGACGGCAGCAAGGTTGCTCAACGCCAGCACGATCGACGGATCGTCGGGACCGACCGCTTTATCGCGAATGGCGATCGACCGCTTGAGCATTGGCTCCGCTTCCGCGTAACGCTCTTCCACGCGGTAAAGTTCGCCCAGATTGTTCAGCACGGAAGCGACTTCCGCATGATCCTGACCGAGCGTCCTTTCCCTGATAGCCAGGGAGCGCTTGTACAGCAGTTCGGCAACGGCGTATTGACCCAGGTTGTAGTGGATCGTGCCAAGGTCATTGAGCGGCATCGCGACGTTCGCATCGTCGGGACCAAACTCCTTCTCGCGAAGCGCGAGAGACTTCTGAGCCAATGGCAGCGCTTCCGTGTACTTCCCCGCCCGATAAAGTTCTTTCATCTGCTGGCTGAGCGTGCTCGCTTCATCCTCTGCCGCGCAGGATGGCGCACCGAGCGACAGGCTCAGGGCGAGCGCGGCGACCACAGCACAGATCGATGCTTTCAGGGCCTTCATCGCGCGTTCCTTCCTTGGGGTCCTTCGGGATGTACGCGCTGTTTTGTGCTTTCAGGGGCCGGACAGGTTCAATGCGGTCAGGGTAAACGGCGCGGCATTACGCCATGCGAGCGCTGCGCGGCCTTGACGGGCGTCACCGTTGCCTGTTTTGACGTTTGCTTTTTAAGGTAAACAAGAATCTCAGAAGTCACGGACTACGGCGTTTGGGAGGCCGCCCGCTGAGAACACGCTGCGCGTTCTCGGTCAGGGTCTGTTCAAGCTCGACACCCATGCCTGTGGCACGCTTTAATTGAAGAAGAATGAGATCAGGATCTGTTTCCGGCAACCAGCTGCCAACCAGAATCCTCTCCATTCCCAATTCCCGGACCACCCGGGTCAGAAGTGCTTGCGGCAAAGAATGAAGAGTAAACCAGAGGTCGGGATCATCTTTGGCCAAGGCCAGATAGTCTTCCCATGCCGACGGCAGCCAACAGTGATCGAGGACAATGCAGGCGTCAGGACACGCATCCCGCACCAGGAGAGGGAGAAAAGTGCTTCCTCCTGCGACGGGAATGTTGCCCTCAAGCGCGATCGAAATATGCAACGATCGTTCGGTAAGACGCTGCGCAATCGGCACCACCACCCGGCGCACGTTGCCCATTGTCAGCCAGTTTCCCCAACCCGTTAGTATCTTGATGCTCTTGAAGCCGTCATCCAGGAGCTTGTCGACGGCGGGAAAGGCGTGAAAGGGATTGACCAGCCCAATCGGCACAAATCGGTCGGGGTGTTGCCGCACAAGATCTTTTATATCGTTGTTGCCCCGGTCAAAGTCGTGCGTCGCCACCGCGCCGTAACCAAAAGCCCAAGCCTCGCCAATTCCGTTTTGATTCATGCTCTCGATAAGCGCAGGGGCTTTGGCCTGCGCTGGCCATTCCGGGTGTCCGTAGCAAACACTGACGTCCGTCCAATTCATGCCACTCACGCCTTCCTGCCCAGACCAATCAGGCGAGCAATATTGCCGCCAAGAATGAGAGCTCTATCCGAAGCAGTTAGCAGAGGAAACTCGTCAATCATGCGCTTGACTGACGCCGGATTTGCATATGGCGAGTCGCTGCCGAACAGCATCTTTTTAGCGCCGACTTCTTCGCAGGCCGTCTTGAAAGCGTGTGCGCCTTGCAAGGAAATGTCGACATAAAGGTTATCGTACCGGCGCGCCTCGCAAATTGCGTCGTAGAACATGCCGCTGCCCATATGGCCAATGATAATCTTGGCCTCGGGAAAATCCCGGGCTACGGCGGCGAGCTGCGTCGGAGTGGCGTGCGGCTGATTGCCGGTGTGAACCCACACAGGTACATCATACTCAATTGCCAATTCGATGATGGGGTAAACGAGGGCACGGTCATTAGTTGGGTATCGATCGACCTGCGGATGGAGCTTGATACCCCGGAAACCCCAATCTCGGACGGTCCGCTTTATCTCATCGCGGCAGACATCGCGGCCTTGTGGCGGTTTAATATTGGCAAAGCCGATCAATCTGTCGGGGAACGAATTGACGGCATCTCGTGTGTGTTCGTTTGACGTTTTTTGATCGAGACCGATATAGGCCAGGCTGTCCATGATGATCGATTTGTCGATCCCTGATTGGTCCATCAGCTCAATCACATAGTCGGCCTCGAATTCTCGTTGGCCTTTCTGAAAAGACCATTCGTGAACGTGCACGTGATCGTCGATGATCATGGTTGTTCCTTCAATACCGTATCGCGTTCGATATTAAGTTCAGGGCCTGTGAACCGCAATAAGAATTTTCTGTTTCGAGATGACGGTGTAGCGGCTCGGTGCGTGCTTCGCCTACTGGCGATCTCACTCGCGGTGGAAACCTCTGGCCATACTCACGAACCGGTGCCGGCTCCAAGTCCAGAGATGTGATCGAAGATTTCGCCCGGCCGTGTCAGCCAGATTTGAGATTGGAGTTGGGAAATATAAGTCAGCACCCGTCGCAGCTGACGGAGCCGAAATGCATGCATCAAATAGGGATGCAGTGACAGGTTGAACACGAGGGGTTGCCGGTTCGCCTGCAACACCATTTCATCGATCTGATCAATAAGCGCGTCGGCCCATTGGGAAGCGGAGTGTTTTGAACCGTGCAGCATCGGCATGTCGCTTGTCGGCCGGGCGTATGGAATTGCCAGGAGGCGACCACCTTCCGTGCGAACGTTCATCCAGATAGGCTGGTCGTCGAACATCCAGTCCATCGTGTAACGATAGCCCAACTCGTATAATAGATCAGGCGTCACGAAGCTTTCCGAAACCCACGGCCCCATCCAGCCACGCGGCGGCGTTCCTTCTTCGCGGCCAATGCGGTCGTAAACTTCGCGAAGCAAGGTGAGTTCGGTATCCGGGTCCATGACCGATTGCCGCTCAGCATTGGTTCGGCCGTGGCCGACGAATTCGTCGCCTCTTGCTCGAAACGCCGCCGCGACTTCCGGGCAATGGTCGTATATCGCGGTGTTCAGGAACGCCGTTGCCGGAATCTGATATTCGTCGAACAGTTCGAGAAGCCGCCAAACGCCAACGCGATTTCCCCAATCATAATAGCTGTAATTCAGAACGTCGGGCGGCGGTTGTCGCGGGTTTAGCTCCGGGCCGACACCTTCACCGAAGGGAAATTGCTCGACGTTCACCGCAAAGAACATCGCGATACGTGCACCGCCTTTCCAGCTGTATTGTTGCCGGGCTACGATTGGTGAAAAGTCGTAACGGCCGTGGGACTTCAGCATTGGAGACGTCTCCTTGAACAAAATGCTCATTTCAAAGACCGAGATAGCTCTCCTTGATTGACCCGAGCCCCAGAAGCTCTGCGGCTGGTCCTTCGATGCGAACGTGCCCGTCTTCCAACACGTAGCCATAATCCGCCAGGCCGAGAGCAGCCTGAACATTTTGTTCAACGATGCAGATGGTGATTCCCTGATCGCGAATGGCACGCAACTGGCTGAAAACCTCGTTCGCCATCATGGGTGCAAGACCGAGGCTGGGTTCGTCGAGCAACAAAAGTTTGGGCATCGACATAAGACCGCGTGCCAGCGCCAGCATCTGTTGCTCACCGCCCGACAAGGTTCCGGCCCGGGATGTGCGTCGCTGGAACAGGCGAGGAAACAACGCGTACATCCGATCCCGTCTGGCTTTCCAGCCGTGTTGCGCGCGCGGCGAGAAGGCGCCGACCCGAAGCGTCTCATGTACGGTGAAATCGGGAAACACCAGGCGCCCCTCGGGAACCAGCGCCAGGCCCAGATTCAGGCGTTCGTGGGCCGGAGTTTTGCTGATCTCCTTGCCGTCGAAAATGATCGAACCTTTTTGGAGTGCGATCAGCCCGCTTAAGGTGCGCATCAAGGTTGTCTTGCCCGCACCATTACTGCCGATGACGGCAGTAATGGTGCCTTGTCGAATCGAAACGGCCGCATCCCGCAGAATTTGAATTTCGCCGTAACCGGAACAGGCGCCGGTGACTTCAAGAAGGACTGACGTCATGATCTTTGCCCAGATAGGCTGCGATAACGCGCGGGTCGCTGGCGACCTGCTCGGGAGTGCCGTCCATGATCTTCCTGCCGTCATGCAGGACAAGAATTCGGTGACTTAGACGCATCAACGCTTTCATGATGTGCTCGATGACAACGATACTCAGCATCCGGCTTTCTCGCAGGCGACGAATGAGGTCGAGGGCATTGTTCGCTTCGCTGGCGTTCAGCCCGGCCAGCACTTCGTCAAGCAGCAGCAGACGCGGCTGTGTCGCGAGGGCGCGCGCGACCTCGAGGCGCTTGCGGCCCGCAAGCGTCAACGCCGACGCCGGCGAGTCGCGGCGATCGGCGAGACCAACCTCATTGAGGATATCGAGACACTGCGCGCGCGCGACGCGCTGTGACATCGTTTGACCCCGCCCATAAAGGGCTCCGACCATGACGTTTTCCAGGACCGTCAACCCGGAAAAGGGGCGCACGATCTGAAAGGTCCGGGAAACCCCAAGGCGATTGACGCGATGCGGGCTTCGCCCTTCGATCCTCTCTCCTTCGAGCAGAATATGCCCACCGGATGGTCTGACATTTCCCGCGATCAGCGATAGCAGTGTGGTTTTGCCGGCTCCATTGGCGCCCATCAGCCCAAGAATTTCGCCTTTTTCCATGGTAAAGGACACGTCTTGTAGCGCAACGATGCCACCGAACCGGCAGGTCAGATGTTCGACGCTCAGGAAGCTCAAGGTTTCCTCCGCCGTGCCATCGCTGCGAACTGGCCGTAAATGCCTTGCGGAATAAAGAGAACGAAGCTGATCAGCAGAACGCCAAGAAGGAACAGGTATACCTGGGGCGCGCGCGCCCAAAGCAGTTCCGATAAGACCACGATGAAAATCGAGCCGAGCAGCGGCCCTTGAGGAACGTCGCTACCGCCGATGATGGCCATCGTCACGATCGAAAACGAGGTGGTCGGGCTGAACATCTGCATCGGTTCGAAATAAGTCGTTCGAAGCACCCATATCGCGCCGACAATGCCGGGAATAACGGCGGAGACGACGAATATCGTAATTTTCAAAAATGTGACGGGAACTCCGACGGTCGATGCGGCGGTTTCATCCTCTCGGATCGCACGCAACCCGGCGCCCCAGCGGGAACGGGCGAGAGTCCAGGCGAACACCGTCGCAATCGCTGCCAACCCAAGCATGATATAGTATAGAGAGATCGGATCTGGCGTGTCGAACAACAGACGCCCGCCGGATCCGGAGGCGGCTTCAGTCGCGATAACAACGTATTTGCAGAATTCGGACAGGCCGAGCGTCAATATCACAAAGTAGGGGCCGCGCACCCGTAGCGCAGGATATCCCAGCACGAGCGCAAGTGCGGCGGCGGTGACACCCGAAGCGAGCAGTATCTCCCATAGCGGCGCAGATTGCCATAACACCGCCATCACGTAAGCGCCGGCTCCGTAAAACACCGCGTGTCCCAGTGAGACATATCCGGTGAGGCCTGAGAACGCGAACCAGCTTTCCGTTAGCGCTATCCAGCTGAGAAGTTGAAGACCTACGCCAAGCCAATAGGCGCCGAGTATGTAGGGGAACGCGATGCAAAGACCCAAACCTGCGAAGCCAACCAAGGCAACGATGATGTGCCTGTTCATCGTGTGCTGCGTCCAAGCAGGCCTTGCGGCCGAAACAAAAGAATAGCGATGAAAACGCCATAGAGAAGAATGGAGCGATAGGCCGCGGAAGACAACGCGACGCCATATATTTCGATCACGGCCAGTAAAACAGCGCCGAGAACACCTCCGCCAAGATTCCCGAGCCCTCCCAGAATGATGACCACAAAGGCTGAAATTGTGTAGGGAAACCCGCCGAACGGAGTCACTGTCTCGGTCATGCTGACGAGCGAGCCGGCCAGCCCGGCTAAACCAAATCCTATGCAGAATACGACAAGTTGAATTCGATCGGCATCTATCCCGACAAGTGAGGCCGCATCACGCTGTTAAATCAGGGCGCGCGTGGCTAATCCA
The DNA here is from genome assembly GCA_963824305.1 of uncultured Alphaproteobacteria bacterium. Lineage (GTDB taxonomy): Bacteria > Pseudomonadota > Alphaproteobacteria > Rhizobiales > Xanthobacteraceae > Bradyrhizobium. The sequence goes on along the minus strand of CAWGOW010000004.1, from coordinate 1,147,940 downwards.
AATCGGCTGATCTGAAAAAACACGACGCAGCCCGTCGTTGCGATTGCGCCCAAAACAAGGGCTGCGAGCCTGTTGAGTTCAACCCGCGCATCGCCCACCGCGAATATCTGAGTGAGATAGCCGTAGCTTCGCGGATCCGACGTAAACGCCATCGACAGGCCATTTTCCAAAATGATGGCAAAGCCGAAGAAGATCAACATCGAGTTCGCCTCGAGGCGGGCGGCGAGGTCGCGTTTTCTGATGACGTACCGAACGATGCTCAGATAGCAAAGAGCTCCCAGCATGGCGGTCACGAAGATGGCGCCGAACATCGACCACAACGTCCCGATTCCAAAGAAATGAAACGTCCAGTATGAGAAATAGCCGCCCACCGTCATGAGATCACCATGCGCCACATTGAGCAGGCGCATGGTGCCGTAGATGAGGTTCAAGCCGAGCGCGACGAGTGCGTAAATCGAGGCCAATATCAACGCTGATAACAGCAATTGAGTTGAGGCGAGTTGGTCCATCGGGCCCGCTTTTCTAAAAGAGACGCTGTGAATCCCGTTGTCTCAGTTCAGCCAGGGTCCCTTTTTTTGGAAGGGGGCCATCTGTTCGCTGGGCGGCCAGATGATTTGTGGCTTTCCATCCTGTATCTGGAGCAGCATAGTCGGCGTGGCGACATTTTCAACGCCGTTGAATTTTACCGGGCCGTTGATGGTGTCAAATGTGGCAGTGGAAATCTCCTTGCGTAATTTGTCCTTGTCCAGCCCCGCCTTCGCCACCGCCTGTTCCAGAATCTCGCAAGACATGTAGGCCAAAGCGACGTCCAGATAATCCGGCGCTTCGTTAAACCGCTTTGAATAGTTGTCAAAGAACGGTCGGGCCTTCGGCCATTTCGCCTGATACGGCGACCAGTGACCTATGGTCACAACTCCATCGAGGTTCTTGCCGAAGATCTTGCCGAAAAAGTCCGCACTGGGACCGATGAGCACGAATTGGAACGGCGCTGCCAGTCCTTGTTCACGCGCGGCCTTCATGAAAAGAACCGAGTCGCTTGGAAGGGAGAAGGATAGTGTCGCGTCCGGTTGCTCTTTCTTGATAGCGCTGACAATCGACGTCATATCTTTGACGTCCGGCGCGTATTGATCGGATGAGAGGACGTTGATGCCGGAATCTTTCAGGGCAGCTTTGACGAAGCGTTCCATCTCCTGCGCAAACGGTGACTGAACCGTGGAGATCGAAACCGATTTGACGTTTTCTTTCTTCATAAGCGCGACGAGTTCCAGACCGATCTTGTCCGGAATAGCGGAAGTGGGAAACCAGATATTGCCCGGCTTGACGGTCTTGAGCTGAACCGATGCGGCCGTACTGCCAACCATCGGAAATTTGTATCGCTCCAGCACGCCGACGATCGCGAAGTGAAACGGTGTCGCATAAGGAGAGAGCAGCAAATCGACTTTGTCGTCGGTGATGAGCTTTTCGTAGATCGCGGCTTCCTTGGTGAAGTCCGACTGATCGTCGTAAACGATCAACTTGATAGGGCGTCGGGTACCTGCGACGTCCAGGCCGCCTTTCGCATTCAGATCGTCGGCCCACATCTTGTAGGCATCCAGCGCGGGAACGGCGCCGGGAGAAAACGGGCCCGTCTGAGCAATGCCGACACCGATCTTGACGGCATCGGCGGGGTATGCAGGGCATGCGGCGCCGAGCACGAAGGCGGCCAGAGCAGCCTTCAAAGTTGAGTAATGGAATCTCATCTTAACTCCTCCGTTGCTTGTGAGAGCGAACCAAAACGTCTTCTACTCATCGTCCGTCCCGCTTACAGCGCAACGGATTGAATGCGCTTGTTGGGAATGTCTCGTTAGAACGAGCGGGTCGATCTTTGATCTTATATTGTCCAAGCTTGGAAAAACGATCTTATCAGCACCTTGTCGTATCGCTGTGCGGCAATCGTTCGCCGTCATGCGGCAATTTTGAGCAAGCATTAAATCGTCTATCGTCATCGGTTGTGTTGGTAGCTGAAAAAATTTGCGCGCAGTCAAAGCCACACAAACCTCCAGACGTCACATCGACGAGCCGGTGCGAGGTCATCAACCGCGATGCCGCCGTTGACATGTTCCATTAATAGCGAATATCATTCGGGTATCGCAAGTGTGGTGATCGACCATGGCAGATAACGCGGAAAAGAGCGGGCCAGCCGCGAAAGATGCAGCCCTAAGCGACTTTCCATTTTACGAAGAAGGCAAGGTTCCTCAGTATCATAAGTATCACTCCAGCGTGTCCTTTCTGGATGAGCTTGAATTGATCTGGGGCAAGCGTTGGGGGGCGCAGGGCATCGGGCGGCTGCGCGAGGTGGCGATGGTGCGTCCGACGGAGTCGGAAGTACGCAAGCTATATGAGCAAGACTCCGCGTTTTTCGTCTTTAACGGCACGACACCGGATTTGCCGTTGATGCAGGAGCAGCATCTCAAGCTCTCCCAGCTCTATGAAAGCCTGGGAGTCAAAGTTCACTACTCGTCATGGTCGGAAGAGGTGCCGCGATCGGCCTACGGACCGATGAAGCGGGGCGTCTCCGCCGCCGCCGGATTTGTGATCAATGGCGGCGCGATTATTCCGCGCGAGGCGACGCCTTATTGGCGCGGTCGCTCACGCTATGTCTCGCAGTTTCTTATGAATCTCGGTTGCCCAATTCTCTATACGGTGCATGGACACGGCGTTTGCGAGATTGGCGCTTCAACGCGTATGAGCGACGATTTCATCGTGTTGATGCTGTCAACCGATTGCAATCGAGATGGCGCGGCGCAGGTCATACCGGTGTTGCAACGCGCCGGCTACAAAGAGGTTCACCTCGCATACAGTCCGGGGCCCCTCTACGACTATCATGAAGAAGTGCCGGGGTGGATGCACGCAGACATGTGGATCATGCCGCTCGATGCAAAGCTTGCGATGATCTATCCGCCGTGGTGCGATTACGAGACGATCCGCCGCCTCGACGAAATTGGCTACGAGCTGATCGAATGCCCGCGAGAGGAAGTGAATCGTTTTCCGACCAACGGGATTACCATTGAGCCGCGCCGCGTGATCATGAATGCGTCCGCCGTGAAGACGCGCAAGCTTCTTGAGAAGCACAAGGTCGAAGTCATTCCGATCGAGTACGATGAAGTGCATAAATATGGTGGCGGAATCCGTTGCAACACCATGCAATTGATCCGCGACCAGGGGCCGATGACGTTTGGTTGAGGTCTTGCCGATGGTGGTCGATGTTCACGCGCACGGGCTCTCCGAAGATTTTATTATCGAGGCCAGCAAGGGTGGCGGCTGGAAGATCGAGATAGCTGGGCCGCGGCGTTATGTAGCCGCCGATTACGGCGTTCTGGATCCTCTTCTTTATGATATCGAGGGGCGCATCGCGAGTTTGCGGGCGCGCGGCATTGCCTTGCAATTGGTCAGTCCGCCGCCACCGCTCGCCGCCACGGTCGGGCATGCAGCCGATATCGCCTTCGCGCGCCGGCTCAACGCTTCCACGGCCCGTCTTGTCGCGGAGGGTGCAGGCCTTTTTGCCGGCCTCGCTGTGCCTGCGCTTGGGGAGCCGGCGCTCGCTGCCGACGAATTGCGCAGAGCGGCTTGGGAAAACGGTTTCCGCGGCGTGTTGTTGCCGTCCTCGGTCAACGGCAAACCACTCGACGACGCCTGTTTCCAGCCGCTTCTGGCGACGATCGAGGAGCTAAATCTTCTGGCGTTTCTTCATCCGGTCAGTTCCGCTCTGAGCGCCGGACTTTCCGACTATACCCTCACGATCCTTGCCGGCTGGCCGACGGAAACGACGGTGGCCGTCGCGCGCCTGATCTTCGCGGGCGTTCTGGAGCGTCATCCTCGTCTGAAGATCGTCATGGCTCATGGCGGCGGCACACTGCCGTACCTGCTGGGACGCATTGATCTCGGTTACAGCGCGCCGAAATACGAGGCAAATCCCGGGTGCCGAGCCAATATATCGCGGCCTCCGAGCTATTATCTCAGGCAGCTTTATTTCGACACGACCGTTGCCGATCGGAATTCTCTTGCTTTTCTCATCCAGCAGATGGGGCCTGACCACGTCCTGTTCGGGAGCGACTTCCCTTACGAGATTGGCGACGCCGACGGAAGCATCGCGTTGCCGGCTCTCTCCGCGTTGGACGCCAGCCAACGTGACGCGATCTTGTTCGGAAACGCAAAACGCCTGCTTGCTTAGTTTTGGTCTTCGCTTCTATGCAAGCCCTTTTCGGTCGAGGTCACTGCTTCCGAGGCGTTGCTTTGCGTGTCTTTGAGGATCCCAAAACGAGATCACAGAACAGATCGATCATGCCGTCGCTGCAGGAAACGCCCTGGTTTACGTGAGCGTGCATCGCAAAGCCGTCGAAGGCCATGAAGATCAGATGCGCCAATGTTTCCGAATCCACGCTGTTGCGCCGGCTCTCCGGCAGCGATTTAAGGATCATCTTGCTTACTTTCGCTTTCGCCCACCGGAGCAAGGAAAGGTCATAGTACTCCTTGGACGAAGCGCCGGAAAAAGCCTGCATGATGTTATTTGCGAATCCATTGGCTTCGACAGGGATTTCTCGCCACAGCACGCGGATCAATCTTCGCAAACGAAGCTTCGGATCGGCGATTTTTTCCAATTCTACTTCTGTCTTCTCCAGCCTCTCACGAAGCCAGGGGTCGTAGATCTGGTATAGGATGTCCAGCTTGGAATTGAAGTACGAGTATACGTTGGCTGTCGCGTAGCCTGCTTCTGACGCGATTTGGTTGACCGTTGAATCATTGAATCCGCGTTTGCAGAAAAGTTTGAACGCGGCCTCCAAAATTGCTTCGCGTACCTCTGCCTTCTTTACTTGGGCCACACAGCTCTCCCGGTCAGTCAGCCAAGCTAGTGTGCAAGTTCTTAGCGCCCGGGCGAAAAGCGCACAAGGTAGAGTTGATAAAGGGCGGCGTAAGGGAGATTCTGGCCGCCAGCCGGCCCCTTTTGGTCGCAGACGATACCGGAGTTCCGAAAGTTACGCGACCTTGCGCGTCGTCGGTCCGATGAGCAGTTCGGCCACCATTCTAACCATGGCCAAATCACATGGGCGATCCGGCGCAAAGTGCGCGTTGAGCGAAAAGCCGTCAAACGCCATGAAAAGCAGGTGCGCAGTTCGCTCAAGATCCAGCGTTTGACGGCGCTTGGGCGGCAAGCAGCCGGCGATCGCCGCCGCGATCTGGGTTTTTGACCATTCCAGCAGGCTGGGGTCGTAGTGTTCGTCGGCGCCTGCGGTTGAAACGGCCTGCATCAGATTGTTCGTGAAAGAATTATCCGCTCGAGGCACGTCGCGCCACAGCCCCATCAGCAAATATTCCAGCCGCTTCTGTGGTTGTTTGATACGCCGGCTTTCCGCTTGCAAGGTATCGAGCTTGACCCGAAGCCATGGATCGTAAATCGCAAAGAAAACCTCGAGCTTTGATCCGTAGTATACGTACACTGTCGCCGGCGCGACGCCCGCTTCACGCGCGATCGCGTTCATCGTGGCCCCGGCGTAGCCTTGAGATTTGAACAGTGTTTGGGCGGCTTCGAGTATTGCTTCGCGCACCGCTTCCTTCTTGACCTGAACCACTGCAACCTCTCGTCAATACCGAATGAAATTTGCTATTGACCGGCATAGCCGCTTATATATCCTTGAGGCAAGGTGGTCGGCAACAAACGGAGAGCGGCAAATGCAGCATGCGGCATTAAGAAGCCAGGAGCTCAACCCCGCAAAACTGGCGGCGCTTTTTCGCAAACAGTTTCAGCTTTGCAACGTCAAGAGCGGCGAGACGATTGCCGTCGTAAGCGACCTTGGTACCCGAAGGGAATACGTACAGTCTGCCTTTGCCGCAGCCGACGAGTTGGGCGCCGACATCTATGAGATGTGCGTCAATTCAATGCCATCATGGACCAAGGTCGGGGTGCCCACGATCGGAAAATGCAAGGGTACGCTTGAAGCCGCCATGCAGGCGGACATGATCGTCATCTTTCACGTTCCGCTGTTCAGCAAATGGCTGAAGGATGTCCGCGATGTCGGCACCCGCGTGCTAATGGTTATTGACGCACCGGATGATCTCGAACAACTGATGTCGCCGGCCGGCCTGAAGGAAGCGGTTTTGCACGCGCATCTCAAACTGGAGAAGGCTCGTGAGGTTCGCGTCGTTAGCGAGGCTGGAACCGACTTTACCTACAAGTGCGGGGATTTCCCGGTGATGAGCCAATATGGCTACGCCGAATCCCGTGGCCGATTTGACCATTGGGGCGCAGGCCATGTGCACACCTTCCCAAACGAGGGGACTTCCAACGGCCGTGTGGTCTTCCAGCCGGGCGACATCATCATCCTCCCCTATTGTCGCTACGTCACCGACAGGGTCGAGATAGAGGTCCGGGACGGATTCATCACCAAGATCTCCGGCGGTCTTGACGCAAAGCTGATGGATGAATGGCTTGCTGCGGGTGTCACGGGACCGAACGACCGCGATCCCTACGCGATTTCTCATCTCGGTTGGGGACTAAATCCGCAGGCCACCTGGCACGGGATTGCGCTTAATGGTGACGAGCCGGAACGCAGCCGCGCCGCTGCTCGCACGTTTCCGGGAAACTTCCTGTTTTCGACAGGTCCGAATACGCAAGGCGGGGGAAAACGAACAACGCGCGGGCACTACGATGCGCCGATGCGGGATTGTACCGTCATTCTGGACAATGAGGTGGTGATCGAACGCGGAAAGCTCGTCGATCCCAAGATGATGGTGGCGCGCGAGGTTCGTTGACCGGGCGGCCGTCAAATGCTCATCAAGGACTATCCACCCCAGGAACCTCTGTCGCCGGCCGGGCAAGCCTATCATGAGGAATTGATGCGGCGCCTTCCGCTGCAGGATGGCATCGAACAACAATATGGCGACGACCCGTATCAGAGCCTGTTGATCTTTCAGGCATCGCAACCGACCGGCGACGTGTTGGTATTTTTCCACGGCGGCGGCTGGACCAGCGGATACAAGGAATGGATGTCGTTCATGGCGCCGCCATTGGCGGCGGCGGGAATCACATTCGTGTCGGCAGGTTATCGCTTGGCGCCTCAGCACCTGTTTCCCTCCGGCTTTTTGGATTGTTGCGGCGCCGTCGCAACGGTAGTGACCGATATAGCGAGCTACGGCGGCAACCCCGACCGCATCTTCATCGGAGGCCACTCGGCTGGCGGCCACTATTCGGCGTTGATGGCCGTGCGCCGAGACTGGCAAGCCGACCACGGATTGCCGACGAACATTATCAAGGGATGTCTGCCGATTTCCGGTGTCTATACTTTCGGCGACGGTTCGGGGCTGACCATGCGTCCCCGTTTCCTCGGTGCGACAGACGATCCCGCGGCGGCTATGCTGACCGAGAAAGCGAGCCCGTTGAAAATGATCCAGGGAACACCTCCGCCGTTTCTCCTGGCGTTCGGTACCAGGGATTTTCCTCACCTGATCCCGCAAGCTGAGATGATGGCGCGCGAACTCCGCGCTGCCGGCGGGAAGGTTGTCGAACTCGCTATGGAGGGACGGGACCACTTCACCGCAAGCTTTGCTGGTGGTGAAGCCGAGGGGCCGTGGGTTCAAGCAGCAACCGGCTGGATGGCATCGCAATGACGCATATCCGGATCGCGAATGTATCCAAATTTTTTGGGGCCACGTGCGCGCTTTCGGACGTATCGCTCGAAATAAACAGCGGTAGCATCGTCGCTTTGCTCGGCGAGAATGGCGCAGGCAAGTCCACGCTGATCAAGATATTGTCCGGCATATACCCGGCCGATGCGGGGCGGATTGAACTCGATGGCCGACAGGCGCACTTCAAATCTTTGCCCGAAGCCATCGCAGCAGGTGTCGTACTCGTGCCGCAGGAGCTTCGGGTAGCAGGCGCGCTGACGGTTGCTGAAAATATGTTGCTCGGCCATTTGCCGTCGCGCAGATTTGCGGGTCTGCTGCCTTGCGTCGACACCAGGGCGATGAGAAAAATAGCCAAAGGTATCCTTGACGATCTTGACGTGCATCTTGATGTCGACGCGAAGGCAGGCAATCTGAGTTTCGCTGAACGGCAGCTTGTCGTGATTGGCCGAGCGCTTGGTCACAAGGCCCGCATACTCATTCTCGATGAACCGACCGCCTCGCTGGAAAAACGCGAAACGGAGCGATTATTCAGCGTCGTTCAGCGGCTGAGGGATCAGGGTGTAACCGTCATCTATATTTCGCATCGGCTTGAAGAGGTCGATATTCTTGCCGACAATTGCATTGTCCTGCGCGATGGCCGCGTTGCCGCGGTGGCGTCCGCGCCTTTTGTGCAAAAGGACTTGATCCAGGCGATGACCGGGCGTGAATTGGATATTCCGGCCAGCGGTGCGAGATCCACGGGAGCCGTGCGGGTAAGCGTATCGCTTCCCGGCGGCACGCTGGCGTGCAAACAAGGCGAGGTGGTTGGGATCGGCGGACTGCTTGGGAGTGGCGCAACGGAACTGCTGCGGCGAATGTTCGGTGTTCACGACGGCGGCCCGGGTGCCCACAATCCTGAATTTCCGCGCGACGTATCCGCCGCGATCGCTGGCGGGGCAGGCTTCGTTCCGGGTGAGCGCGCACTTTCGCTGGTCATGGCGCTGTCGGTTCGCGACAATATCGTCCTGCCGCATCTTTCGCGGTTCTGCACCGCATTTGGCAGGGACGAGCAGAGAATTACCGCGGCAGTTTCTCGCTTGATGGCGTTGCTCGATATCAGGCCCGCTAATCCCGAAAATCTCGTACGCAACCTGTCTGGAGGAAATCAACAGAAGGTCGTATTTGCAAAGTGGCTTGCGGGGCAGCTGGATTTGTTGCTGCTGGACGAGCCGACAAATGGCGTCGATATCGCGGCAAAGGCCCATATTCATCGATATATCGCTGACTTTGCCGGCAACGGCGGGGCCGTGATCTTGTCTTCATCCGATACGCCGGAGCTGCTTGGCTTGAGCGACTCTGTCGTTGCGCTTCGCCAGGGAAGTGTGGTCGGCCGAGTCAGCCGGGATGGTGAGTACGGCGAGGCTTCTCTTCGCGCGCTGTTGGAGACGGCGATCTGATGTCATTGGCAAATCGCTTGCAGGCCAATATCGTAAATCAGATACCTGCGCTCGTTCTCGCGGCGTTGTGCTTGTTTTCGACGCTGATGTCGGATCGTTTCCTGTCGTCGGCAAATATAACCAATGTCTTGCTGCAGGCCGCCGTATTGGCCGTAATCAGCGTCGGCATGACATTCGTCGTCATTGGCGGAGGCTTCGATCTTTCGGTCGGTTCTGTCGTGGCATTGTCCGGATGCGTTGCGGCAGAAGTAATGCTGAACGCAGGAATCCTTGCTGGCGTCGTCAGCGGAATTGCAACCGGCGTAGCCGTCGGATTCGCGAACGGACTCGTCGTGGCGCGCGCGAACGTCAGTCCGTTCATTGCGACCCTCGGCAGTATGGTGTTCGTCCGCGGATTGGCTCTGTTGATGACAAAGGGGGCGCCTGTCGTCGGTGATGACGGGTTGCCGGCGAATTTTGTAGCGTTCGGCACCGGGCGAGTGGGTGGTATTCCCTGGCCAGTGTTGGCAGCGGGTTTCGTATTTGCAATCTTTGCCTGGGTTCTGCACAAGACGGCGTTCGGCACACGTATTTTTGCGACGGGTGGAAGTCGTGAAGCTGCGTTTCTCTCTGGCGTGCCGGTGCGTCGCGTTACATTATCTGTCTATGTAATTTGCGGCCTTACTGCAGGTATTGCCGGTGTGATGCTCGCGGCTCGCCTTCAGTCGGGCCAGCCTACGGCCGGGGAATTTTATGAACTTTCGGCGATTGCAGCTGTGGTCCTCGGTGGCGCGGCCCTACAGGGCGGCGAAGGGCACCTTCACAAGACGATGATCGGCGTTCTCATTATGACGGTGATGACGAACAGCTTGAATCTGATGGGAGTAGACAGCTACTGGCAGCGGATCGCGATTGGTATTGTGATCGTAGCGGCGGCGGCGGCCGATCAGCTGAGAGCAAAAGTGAATTGGTTCAAAAGCCGGTGACAGCATGGATAGGAGAGTTCTCATGAAGGTTCGTCTCGCTTTGATTTCGGCTGCCGCCGCGTTGGCCGTGTCCTCCGTTTCCGCCCTGGCGCAATCGAAACCGGTGACCATCGGCGTTGCGCTCGCCTCGGACGTCAATCCTTTCTACATCGCGATGAAAGCGGGAATCGAAGCTCGCGCCAAGGAATTGGGTGCCAACGTCGTCTTCGTCACCTCGAACGAGGTCGTCGCACAGCAGGTGGATGGCATTCAGGATCTTGTCGCAAGAAAGGTCGATGGCATTCTGGCATCGCCGATCGACGCCGTTGCCGTGGGCGCTGCCTATGACGCAGCAGGGAAGGCCGGAATCCCTGTGATCTCTATTGCTCGCCACGCGAACTCATCGAGCGAATCGGCTTTCGTGACCATGGATGAGAAGAAAATCGGCGGCGAGATCGCCGCTTGGATAGCTCAAAGCATCGGAGACAAGGGCAAGATTGCAATGGTCCCCGGTCCGTCCGGCGCGGCGACCTTTCGAAACCTCGCCGAAGGATTTGACACCGTCATCAAGACGAAGCCTGACATAACGGTGGTTTATCGAAAGGACGTGGCGCTTACCCGAGAGATGGGATTGAAGCAGGCGGAAGATATCATGGTGGCGCATCCCGATGTGGTCGCGATCTATTGCGGGAACGATGAGATCGCGTTAGGGGCGACGCAGGCTGTAGCCGCCGCCGGCAAAAGCAATCAGGTCGTGGTCACCGGTCTTAACGGGATTCCGCCTGCGGTGCGCGCAGTCAAAGCCGGTACGCTTGGGCTGACGGTCAACCTGAACCCCGTGGCATGGGGCAGGCTCGGGGTCGACACGATGGTCGAGTTTCTGAAGGGAACAAAACCGACGGGCGATGTTGCAATCAAGCACGTGCTCGTCGACGCGAAGAATGTCGACCAGTTCCTGCCTCCTTCCAAATGAAGACGCCGAATAATCCGCTTGAATAAGGATGCATCAGGCGCGCCGTCTTTAGCAATTTCCGGTAGCCCGTTAGGTCGGCTGACAACCATTAGCGGGCCCCTAGGGGTCTGCTTGGTCTAGAGCCCGCTTTCCAGGGACTGTCGAGGCCCAAATTGCGGTTTTCCGGCGAAGTTTTCGTAGTATAAGGAGCCCAAAAGGGTTGCAGAATGTCACATGCTTATCAGCTGAACGACGAAGTCCTTCATCGCGGCCAGGGGCCGCAGGGGCGGGTGGATGTCGAGGTTCCGAAGATTTACACCATCGTTCAATGTATGCCGGTCGAGGCGGACGGACGCCTTAGGTACCGTATCAAGTCCGACAAGATAGAGCGTGTCGTGACGGAAGATGAGCTTTCGTACTATCAATAACGCGCGTGCACACTCCGAGAGCAATAGTCCGGACTGAGACTTCCAGCTTGGGTCATACGCTGGAAACGATCTAACGGTCCGTCCCGACAGTTTCCGGGGCCAACATGACGGCGACGACAGTCACCGCGCACATACAGATAACGAAAAGGGCGACGGGAGTTGCGCTCCCATAGCTGGCGCTCAACGCGGTTGCGATCAGAGGAATGGCACCTCCCGCGATTGCTCCAAACTCGCGCGCTCCTGCTACACCGGTGTACCGCAGGTTGGCCGGAAACAGCTCGGAAAAGAATGCCGGTTGACTGCCGGCCAGAGCCGAATAGATGCAGCCGCCAAGCAGAGTGATGCCAAGCCACACCGCCCAGGCATTGCCGCTATCGATCATCCAGAAATACGGGACCATCACCATGGCCGCAGCTACGGCGCCGCCGCCATACACGGCGCGCCGGCCGATCCGATCAGACAGCGCTCCGAAGATCGGAATGAAGATCACCTGGGCTGCCGCAGCCAGGAACACGCCGATCAAGCCAACGTCGCCTGGGTAACCACGCAGCTTGAGATAACTGAGCGTGAAGACGACGGGAATGTACAGAATCGCATTATCCGCGAAGCGCATTCCAACCACGAGCAAGAGGCTCTTCAACTGCGTTCGGAAAACCTCGGCCAGCGGCGAGCGGGCGATCTTGTTCTCGGCCTGAATTTGCTCGAACACCGGCGACTCGCCGATCCGAACGCGAATCCAGAGCCCGACCAGAAGAACAACTGAGCTCATGAGGAATGGAATGCGCCAGCCCCAGGACATGAATTCCCCTTCGGGGAGCTTCTGGGCCAACAAGAACACGCCGACAGCCGCAGCGAGGCCGATGGCGACTCCGATTTGGGACCAGCTTCCGTAAAAGCCGCGTCGATCCCTCGGAGAAAATTCGACCGCCAGAATGGCAGCGCCGGCGAACTCAGCTCCGGCACCGAAGCCTTGGATCAGCCGAAGAACCAGCAGCAATACCGGTGCAAAGTTGCCGATCTGATTGTAGGTGGGAAGCAGACCGATCAGGGTCGTGGTGATGCCCATGACCATCAGCGTCGTTACCAGAATCGTCTTCCGCCCGAGCTTGTCACCGAGGTGACCGAACACGGCTCCGCCGATCGGTCGAACGGCAAAACCAAGTGCGTATGTCGCGAACGCTGCAAGCGTGCCGACAGTGGGGCTGGCTTTTGAGAAGAACAACGGCGCGAAAACCAGTGCGGCTGCGGTGCCGTACACGAAGAAGTCGTACCACTCGATGATCGTGCCTATCATGCTGGCGGAAACAACCAGCCGGATGCGGCGAGCATTGTCGGCGGCTTGAGCCGCGTTTTGCGCAATCGCAGGCGAACTTTCGCTTAGCATGACGTTGGCCATTTCTCCCCCCAAAAATCCCGGTGCTTGTTTGCCTTGACCGGTGCGATCCTTGTAGTATATTACACGGATGTTAGTAAAACAACAACCATCCCAGTTGCGCACCGAACAGGCCGGCGAGATCGCCGTCCTCACCATCGACAGGCCGGCGCGGCGAAACGCGCTCGGACAGCAGCTGATTGAAGAGCTCTTTGCCGAGTTCGATCGCGCCGATCGAGATCCCGATACGCGCGTCATCGTCCTGACGGGATCAGCGCCGGGATTCTGCGCCGGGAGCGACCTCAAAGAACTGGCGGGCACAGATCTCGCGGGGATGGGAGCACATGAGGCGCGCACGGCGGCGTTGGCGCGCTCGATCGCGCTGATGAACAAGCCGGTGGTCGCCGGCATCGAGGGGTTCGCGCTCGGCGGCGGGTTCGTGTTGGCTGTGTCCTGCGATGTCGTCGTGTCAGAACCGTCAACGCGCTGGCATCTTCCGGAAGTAGCGATCGGCTGGATCCCGCCTTGGGGAATCCAGGCGCTTGTCGCGCGCGTCGGCCCGGTCACCGGGCGCCGTTTAGTCTGGGGTGCCGATGCGTTCGACGGTCGGGAGGCTCATCGGCTGGGAGTTGCGGATTATCTGACCGATCCTGGCGAAACCGCGCGCGAAGCCGCACTTCGCGTGGCCGGTCGATTGGCGGCACTGCCGGCCCAGGCAGTCGCATCAACCAAGCAATTTTTCGCTCCGCTCGTATCCGGTCACGGCGAGAGTTCGGACGCGTGGGCCAATCGTTTATTCCTCGCTGACTGCGGTCATCCTGCCGCGAAGGCAACCCTCAACCGCTTCGGAGTTCGTGTGTGAGCAAACGTATCAGCGCCGACGAGGCCGCAAAGCTTGTTCGGTCCGGCGACACCGTCGCCAGCGTTGGCGTGATCGGATGGATTACACCGGATGCGCTGCTGCGCGGTATCGCAGACCGTTTCCACCGCGAGTCCGAGCCGCGCGATCTGACTTTCTATTTCCCATGCGGAACCGGAGATTCGATCGACATCCGCGGCATGGATCATGTCGCCGTCGAAGGGCTGATGCGACGGATCATTTCCGGTTCCTATGTAAATCCGCTGCACCCGACCAAACGTACTCGCCCGGAACTCATGCGGCTCATTCGGGAGAACCGAATCGAAGCCTATAGCTGGCCGATCGGTGCAAGCATGCAATGGCTGCGCGAGGTGGCGCGCAAGGGGCCGGGTCTCATGACCGAGATTGGCCTGGGCACCTATGCCGATCCTCGCCAACAGGGCGGCAAGTTTACATCTCTCGCCAAGCAGGACCTGATCGAACTCATCGAGTTTCGCGGCAAACCTTATCTGTTCTATCCGGCGTTCCCGTTGAATGTCGGTTTCATTCGAGCCTCGTCCGCCGATTCCGCCGGCAATCTGTCCTACGAAGACGAGACTTCTGATTTCGTCCAATGTCGCGCTGGCGCTCGCGGTCAAGGCATCGGGCGGCATCGTGATCGCGCAGGTGCGGCAGGAAGCGCCGCGCTATTCCCGGCCCGCGCATCATGTTCGTATCCCGGGCGCGCTTGTCGACCATTATGTGGTTGAGCCCGAACAAATGTCGGGAACCGATATCAGATCGGACCGCGCCTATCTCGGAGGTTCGCCACCGGATCTTCGCTCTCTCCCAAAGCTGCCAATGGGGACGGATAAGGTGATTGCACGGCGCGCTTCGCGCGAAGTGCGGCCGGGTCGCACATGCATTTTCGGTTTTGGAGCATCATCGGACGTTCCGCTCGTTATGGCCGAGGCTGGGCTGTTTGATGATGGTCGCATCGGGGATTATCAATTCACGACCGAACACGGTCCGTTCGGCGGAATTGTCATGAGCGGTTGGCAATTCTCAGCCAACATCGGACCGGAAGCCTTGCTCGACGGTGTGCAGCAGTTCGATTTTATCGACGGTGGGAATTGCCCGTTTGCAGCTCTCGCCTTCGCGCAGTTCGACCGCGAGGGCAACGTCAACGTGAGCTGGTTCGGTTCCAGCAATCCCGGCGCCGGCGGTTTCATCGATATCGCCCAGAACGCAAAGGATCTGGTGTTCACCGGAACGTTTACGACAGCCGGCCTGAACGTCGATATCGGCAACGGCGGCCTTCGCGTCGTCAAGGAAGGCTCGGTACAGAAATTCGTTGATCGGGTAGAGCAGATTACGTATCCGGTGAAAAAGGGCGTCGTCGAGCGTGGACAGACTGCCTTGATCGTGACTGAGCGAGCCGTCTTTCGAGTACTGCCCGAAGGCTTGGTGTTGGCCGAAGTAGCAAAGGGGATCGATGTGCGGCGAGACATTCTCGACCAGATGGCGTTTGCGCCGGCCGGGATCGCCGATCCCTTGCCTTTCATGGAATCCTCTCTGTTCAGTGAATCGTTGGGCACCGTCGATCAGGCGGAACTCGACGGCGAGTAAAATCCTCGGCTCGGTCTGAGCAAAATTCCGTTCAATAAGATCGTCAATAGCGAGCGCCAATTTGTCAGCCTTTATGGATCATCGTTCCGAACTGAAGCTCGACTGCGACGTGCTCGTGGTCGGCGGTGGCGCAGCCGGGGTTGCGGCTGCCGTGATCGCGGCGCGTCGCGGTGCGCGTGTCGTGCTGGTCGAACGATACGGGTTTTGTGGTGGCGGCGCAGTCGCCGGTTTGTCCGGGACAATTTGCGGCATGTATGCGGCGACGGACAATGTAAAAGCACCGCCGCAGCAGATGGTGCACGGTTTCCTCGATGAATTTGTCGCAGCGATGGAGCAGCGCGGCGGCCTCGCCCCGCCGGTCCGTTACGGCAAGACGTTCACCCGCGTGCACGATCCATTGGTCTGGCGTGAAGCGGCCGATGCGCTATTGGCCGAAGCCGGCGTTCAGGTGCTGTTGCACACGACGGTGTTCGGCGCGCTGGTGGAGGGTGGCGAAAAGGTCGAAGGGGTTGTTGCGTATACCAAAGAAGGACGTATGACGATTTCAGCCAAGGTCACCATCGACGCGAGCGGTGACGCCGACATCGTCGCGATGGCCGGATTCCCATCCTTCATCGGGCAAGACGGGCGAGTACAGAATCCGACGATGATTTTCCGGATACTCGGAGTCGATGTCGATCGCTTTCTCGCCGAGTATGGCGACGACACGATCATGGGGGAGGCGGTCTCCGAGCTTATTCGCGCGCGGGCGGCTGGCAACGAATATAAACTTCCTCGCGCCAAGATATGGCTGTTCCCGACCACGCGTCCCGGCGAATTGCTGTGCAATTGTACGAGGGTCATTGGCGCAGATGGCCGTGAGCTCAATCCGCTCTATGTGCGTGACTTGACCGAGGCGGAGATCGAGGGCCGCAAGCAAGTTCGCGAATACGCCCGTTTCTTCCGGGACAATCTAGCCGGTTGCGAACACAGCTTCGTAAACGACACCGGCGTGCAGGTCGGGGTGCGTCAAACCCGGCAAGCGCTCGGGACCCACACCCTGTTGAACACCGACGTGCTCGCCGGCACGAAATTCCGCGACGGAATCGCCCGCTCGCCTTGGCCGATTGAGCTCCACGCCGGCGCAAAACCGCGGGTCGAGTGGCTACTTGATGACGTTTACGAAATACCTTACGGATGCTTCGTGCCTCAACGCGGTGAAGGTCTGCTGACCGCTGGCCGGTGTCTGTCGGCCGAACATGAAGCTGTCGCGTCGGCGCGAGTGACTGCCCAATGTTTCAGCTACGGTCACGCAATCGGGTGTGCCGCGGCAATTAGTGCGTTAGAGGGCGTTGCGCCTCGCAACATCGATGGTTTAGCCATTCGCGCCGAACTGAACCGCGACGGAGCGCAATTGGGGTGAGCGGATTGGAGCAGCCACGTTTGCGATCGAAAGTAAAAGCGGCACAGTCGCCGACCACGGATTTCGAGTTGTTGCTTGCGCCGCGGCCGGCGGGCGCGACCCCGAGCCTCAGCGATCAGGCCTATAAGGCCTTGGAAGAGCTGCTTGTAACCGCTGAGCTTGCGCCGGGCAGTATTTGGTCAGAGCCCGCTTTGAGCACGCTGACAGGTTTCGGCCGCAGCCCGATACGGGAAGCGCTACAGCGCCTCACATCCGACCATCTGGTTGTTCCTTTACGCCGTCACGGCTTCCGGATCACGGAAGTCCAGGTCGAGGAGCAGCTTCTCGTGATCGAGGCCCGGCGAGAACTCGAGCGTCTCGTCTCGGTCTTTGCTACCCGGCGCGCCAATGCATCCGAGCGGGAAACTCACTTTGAAGTTGCCCAGCAGCTCCGCCTGGCTGGCCGGAATCACGACACGCTGCTTTATCTGAGGCTTCATTTTGCGCTGAAGCGGTTCACGGCGGCGAGCGCCCGCAATCCGTTTGTCGCATCGGCGTTGTCGCCGCTGCATGCTCTCTCGCGCCGGTTTTTCTACATTCACCGTGACCGATTCGGTGACCTCACGGAAATCGCCGATCTGCATGCCGATCTGGCAGAATCGATTGGTCGTGGCGATGAAGAATCTGCATCGACCTGTTGCGATGCCATGACCGGCTATGCGGTCGAATTTACGCGCCGCATCGTTCTGGAGTGAACGGCCGCTTGCGCCTCTAGAGGTAGCTGGAAGTTGGTCTCGTCATACCCATATTGAGGGCATGAAGAATCCCTCCGAGTTGATGATCGTGAAGTCGCACCGTGCGGGCGCCGTTCTTGTCTGCAAGAAGTGCCTGAAGCGTGCTGACGACGGCAAAAGCGTCAAACGACGGTTGAAGGCGGAGCTCAAGCACCGAACCGGGGGGAACGGCAAACGACCTCGGACGGTTTTGACCGGCTGTTTCGGTATTTGTCCCAAACACGCTGTCGTTATGGCGAGTGCCAGGACGTTGCGTCGCGGTGAATTCCTCCTGGTCTCGGATCGTAACTCGATTTCGGACGCCGCCGACGCTCTGCTTCGAGATCAGGATTGAACCGGAGGCATGCCAAGACGGCCGAGCCCCGGAAGTTTTAATGCGGGCCGTCTTATATCGAGACCGAGGACCGCGCCGAAGAAATTGAGTTCGATTCCCTCGATCCATCCGATCGTCAACCCGATGTAACCGCCGAGTGAAACGAACACACCGGTTGCCGAGGGCGTCAAACCAAACCAGTCTCCGCGATAGGGATAATCCTTGCCGATTGCGGTGGGTGGCAACACGGCGTTCAACTCCGGAACGGCGTCCAGGATCGCCTGGGTAAACGTGTTGGAGTTCGGCCCTGGCCATGGTCGGTAATCACCGTAGGCCCGAAACTTATAGCTCTCCACAACAGAGCGAATTTTTGGGATCAATTGCCCGGCTTTGTCGCCCTCCACGCTGACGACCGCTTCAGGAATGGCGCCGAACCATCGGCCGTCCGGTGCAAACCCGTCGATGCGGATCGGCTCGCCCCACGCCGTGTAGTCGTAGCGGGAGTATCGAGCCGCGCCGCGTTCTTTCACGACGATCCAGGTGTGAACCGCAAAAATTCCACGCCAGCGGACTGTTCGCGCGGCGAAAACGCGGATGAGTGCTTCGGAATGATCGGCCGGGTTCGGCAGCAACCCGGCGCTTGAACGATCGGCGGCCTGCCAGTTCTCGCGGCGATCGCCGAGCAGATAATTGGCGGCAGAGGCGACGATCGGCGCAACCAATAGAAACAGAAAAATGAGCACGAATTTCTTCAAGGAATCAGGGGTTCAAATGGATCGCCGCGTCGGCCTCACCTGATGTAGTTCTTCTCGTCGACTTTGCCAGCCTGGGGCGGGAAAATTCGATCCAATGTCCCGCCTCCCTACGAGGCAACGGTCGTTGCTTTCGCAAAAACAACCCCTTTGGCCTCGGTGCCGACAACCGTCAGGCCAGCGATGATGATCGCGACCGATCCCGCCACAAGCGCGAGCGCGAGCCCGTAGTTTCCGCCGAAATGTGCAGCGATACCGGCTTGAAGCGTGGCGTTCACGGATGCGAGCAGGTTGCCGAGTTGATAAACGAAACCGGGAAACGTCCCGCGAGCGGTGTCCGGCGACAACTCATTCAGGTGCACGGGCACGACGCCCCATGCGCCTTGAACGGTGAATTGCATCAGGAACCCGCCGATCGCGAGCAGGACAAGATTGTCCGAAAATGCCCAAAGCGAAATCACGGGCAAGGAGAGAAGGGCCGCAATTATGATGCATCTGCGTCTTCCGAAACGCTCCGACAGCGTGCCGAAGAGAATGCCGCCGCAGATGGCGCCAATATTGTAGATCACCGCGATGATGCCGACGGCGTGAGGCGATAACTTGTGTTGCACCTCCAGGAACGTCGGGTAGATATCCTGGGTGCCATGGCTGAAGAAATTGAACGCCGTCATGAGCATGACCGCGTAGATACCCAGCCGCCAGTGCGATTTCAGGACGGTCAACGTACTGCCGCGCTCGGCCGCCGCCTCTTTGCTCCAGCTCGGAGATTCCGGCACGTTGCGGCGGATGTAGAGAACCAGCAACGCCGGGATCACGCCGACCATGAACATGCCGCGCCAGCCAATGTAAGGGAACAGCAGGCCATAGACGATCGACGCCATAAAATAGCCGGTGGGGTAGCCCGACTGAAGCAGGCCCGAAACAAATCCGCGCGCATGAGGCGGGATCGTTTCCATGGTCAGCGATGCGCCGACGCCCCATTCGCCGCCCATGGCAACGCCGTACAAAGCGCGCAGGATAATCAATACCGTCAAACTGGGCGCAAAGCCGGACGCGAATTCAAGGATCGAATACAACAGAATATCGATCATCAGTGTTGGCCGGCGGCCCCAGCGGTCGGCGGCGCGGCCGAAAATGAAGGCGCCTATGGGACGCATCGCCAACGTCAACAGGATCGCAAGCGTGACGTTTGAAATGTCGGTGTGGAACTCCGCGGCAATATCCTTCAGCACGAACACCAGCAAGAAAAAATCAAAGGCGTCCAGCGACCACCCGAGAAAGCTGGCCGCGACGACGTGCTTCTGTTCGCTGGTCCAGCCGGACAACGCTGCCAAAGCCATGGATTGCCTCGATCGGAATGACCAATTGCCTGCTGGCGATCATTGTATCGTGTCGCGGCGCTAGCAAGTGAAATGAAGCTTACCCTGGCTTGCACGGAATGGCCGGCTGTTCGCTTTGCAATAGATTTCTCGTGCAGTGGACACGAAAGGGCGCTCTTGACACGCCAGTTTATGAGTGAATACTCGCTCACATATTTGGCTACCGGCGCGATGCCTTCCGGTGGCCCAGAAGAACCGGGATTTGAGAGGACGCAGAGGTGGCGGCAAGCGAGGTCCCGATCAGGCTCTGCGGAGCGGCACAGACGGAAGCTTTCCTCGCGCAAGGTCTGTGGATCGGCAAGACGGTCTATCAGCTGCTGATTGAGGCGGCCGTTCGGACGCCCGCGAAAACCGCTTTGGTCGAAGGACCGCATCGATTGACATACGCCGACGTCGTCGAGGCGACGCGGCGGATCGTTACCGTTCTGCGCGATTGCGGGATTTCGGCCGGCGACATCGTCGCGGTCCAATTGCCGAACTGGCGGCAGTTCCCGCTGATCGAATACGCGCTGGCGGCGATCGGAGCAGTCTGCATTCCTCTGTCGCCAATCTATCGCGGGCGCGAGTTACAGGCGATTTTTTCGGTGGCGCGGCCGAAGGCGCTGATCGGCACGCGTCAGTTCCGGAATTTCGATTATGCGCCTCTGTATCGGGAGATCGCCGGCCGGTTCGAGATCGAGCGCAGCTTCCTGGTGGGAGCCGCAGGCAACGATGATTTTCTCGATTTTGACCGACTGTGGGCCGCAGCCTCGCCCGCAACCGACATCGCGCAGGTCGACGCCTCCAGCCTTTCGGAAATCGCTTTCACCTCGGGGACAACGGGTGAACCGAAGGGGGCGATGCACAGTCACAACACCAACCTGTGCCCGCTTGCATCGGTCGCGCGCCGTTCCGGCCTTGGAGCGGATGAAGTCATCCTGATGGCCTCGACATTCGGTCATCAGACCGGCTTTTGTTACGGCGGCCAACTACCAATTCTGCTTGGCGGAACGCTTGTCCTGATGGACAGCTGGAATGGCGAGCGCGGGCTGGAATTGATCAACCGCGAGGGCGTCACGTGGATGATGGGAGCGACACCCTTTCTGCAGGATCTCGTCATGGCCGCCGAAAAACGCCAGCAAGGCTCGATCAGCTTGCGCAATTTTCTATGCTCCGGAGCGCCAATACCCGGCCCGCTTCTCCAACAAGCATATGAACGCCTCGGCTGCACGATCACGACAGGTTGGGGAATGACCGAGGTCGGCTGCGTGACGCTGACCAGCCCCGGAGATTCGGTGGAGTTGATCATGTCGAGCGACGGTCATTGCCTGGACGGCATGGAGGTCAGGGTTATCGATGCAGCTGGCGCCGCCATCGTCGATCAGGAGGGCGATATCCTCTGCCGCGGCCCATCACTTCTGGCGGGTTATTTCGCGCGCCCGGTTCTGACCGAGGCGTCTTACCGTGACGACGGCTGGTTCGTGACCGGCGATCGTGGCGTGCTCTACGCCAACAATTATCTGCGGCTCACCGGCCGCAGCAAGGACATCATCATCCGCGGCGGGGAAAACATTCCGGTCATCGAGATCGAGAACGTCATTTACCGTCATCCGAAAGTCGAGATGGTCGCGCTGGTCGCGATGCCGGATCCGAGATTGCAGGAGCGTGTCTGCGCCTTTCTGGTGCTGAGGGAAGGTCAACAGATGAATTTGCAGGAGCTTTGCAGTTTCCTCACTGCCGAACAGGTGGCGCGGCCATTCCATCCGGAGCGCATCGAGATCCGGGACCGACTGCCGATAACCCCAAGCGGCAAAATCCAGAAATTCGCGCTCCGCGAAATGATCCGGCAGCAGATCGCGGCCGAGAGAACGGCGAACTGACATGGCAAGTGGTATATCTATTGTCGGCATTGGCGAGACGCCCCCCACACGCCGTTCCGGCGCAAGTCTTCGCTCGATGGTGGTGGACGCGGTGCTTGCCGCGATTTTGGATGCGGGCCTCAAGCCGGCGGATGTCGACGGTATTATGTCCGACTCCATCATCATGCCGGTGACGGTGCCGCACGACTATGTCGCAGGCCAGCTCGGCATCACGCGCTCTTACGATGCCACCATTTCCTACGGAGGCGCCGCCATGATGTGTGCGCCGTTGCTTGCAGCGCAAGCGATCAAGTGCGGTCTCGCTAAAGTCGTGGTGTTCTATTTCGGGGTCGACTGGGGCTCGCGGCCGGGAGGCCCTTACGGCTATCACAGCCTCTATCCAGCCAAGGCGGTGTTCGAACAACCCTATGGGTATTCGGGGCAGCCGGCGTATTTCGCCATGATGGCGCGGCGCTATCGCGAGACTTACGGCCTGCCGCAAGAACATCTCGGCCGCATCGCATTGAACCAGCGGCACAACGCCCAGCTGAACGGTCGTGCCCAGGTGAAAGCCCCGCTCACGCTCGATAGCTATCTGAACGGCCGCCCGATTGCCGATCCGTTGACGCTCAATGATTGCTGCGTCATCACCGATGGGGTTGGCGCCTATGTGATGACTGCCGACGATCGCGCCAATTCCTGTGCCCGGCGCCCGGTCCGTGTGCTTGGCGCCGGCTATGCCGCCGAGGCAATCACGGCCGACGACGTCTTCTCGCAGCCGGATCTGACACGTTTCCCGGCCGTCCAGGCGGCGATGGAGCGTGCGCTCGCATCTGCCGATGTGACGCGCGACGACATCGACTTCGCCGAGATCTACGATTGCTTTTCGATTTCCTGCTTACTGCAGCTCGAAGGACTAGGCTTCTGCAAGCGAGGCGAGGGCGGAGCCTTCGTCGCCGAAGGCCATACGGCGCTCGACGGAAAACTGCCGGTCAACACCCATGGCGGTTTTCTTTCCTACAGCTATCGGCTCGGCATCGAGCATGTACTGGAAGCGGTGCGACAACTGCGCGGCGAAGCCGGCGCAGCGCAGGTGAAAAATGCATCCGTCGGGCTCGTCACCGGATTGTCCGTCCCCGAATATGGCGCACTATTGCTGGGAAGGGCTTAAATGACTTCTGCTCCTCAGGTGATGGCGGAGTTCCGCCCGTTCTTCGAAGCAACCGGCCACGATCATCTTGCGTTCCCGCAGTGCGAGGAATGCGACCGCTTCCATTGGTATCCGCTGCAACGCTGCCCGCATTGCACGAGTTCACGGCTGACCTGGACCAGGGTCGCAAAACGGGCGACGCTCTACAGCTGGACGATGATCCATCATCCCTTCACGGAAGCCGATGCGGCGCGTGTGCCGTATATCGTCGGCCTCGTCGACATATTGGCAGCAGAGGGCGTGCGTCTCGTCGTATCAATCGATCGGCAGCACCTGCCTCAACTCGCGGCCGGATTGGCAGGTGGGCTCACCATCGAACACGGGCCCGGAGAGTTGGATCGCGTGGAGTTCACGCCGGACGCGCCTCGATGACGATAGCGTTCGAAGGCAAGCGTGTCCTTGTCACGGGTGCCAGCAGCGGCATCGGTGAGGCCGTTACGACTGATCTGTTGGCGCGCGGCGCTCAGGTGATCTGCGTCGGCCGGAAAACGGCCAGCCTGCAGCGCATCGCAGAGAGATTTCCCGACATGGCAATTCCCCTCGCCGCCGACCTGTCTTCCCAGACAGCGATCGAGGCGCTGGTCGACGAAGTCAGGGGAATGCCCGGCGGCCTGGATATTCTGGTGAACAATGCCGGGCACAATGACGGCGGCAGCACGGATTTCGCCGCCGGAAACCACGCCGATTGGAACGATATCCTGGCCGTCAATCTCGGCGCCATGATGCAGCTGACACATGGCCTGATCCCCTTGCTGCGAGCCCGGCCACCCGGCCATGTCCTGAACGTCGGATCGATCGTGTCGCGAATGTCGGCGCCCAACATGGCCGCCTACATGGCATCGAAGCACGGCGTGCACGGATTTTGCGAGGCGTTGCGGGCGGATTACGACGATGGCTCGCTGCGGGTGACGGAAATTATTCCCGGCACGGTACGCACCGGCTTTGCCGAGCGCCGATGGGGAGGACGCAGCGAAGGCGATGCCTTCTACGACCGCATGCCGTCGCACTTGACGGCGGATGACATCGCGCGATCGATCGTCTGGGCTCTCGGCCAGCCGGCTTCTGTGACCGTCAACGAGATTGTCGTCACGCCGACGAGGCGGCGCTGATCAGGACGTTTTTGCGGCGTTCGAGCGCTTTCGAGCCGGCCGCTTCTGCAACGGCTTTTCGGGTCGCTCATCGAGCGAGAACTCTGCGAGCACTTCCTTCCATTTGTCTCCGGTCGAGACCACGGAGCGCAGCAGGTGGTCCAATCCTGCGCGCAGATAGTTTTCCGGCTTGCGCCGCGGCGAGAAACGCCAGGCGTTGAGCGACCAGTTGTAGACATGCATCACAACCTGGTAGGTCAGCATCTCGACATCGACAGGGTGGAAAGCCCCTGCCGCGATGCAGTCTTCGATGCAGTCGCTGATGATGCTCGTGCTGGCCTTTTCGAGGCGCTTGAGCTCCTCGATCTGATCGCGGCCAAGCGACTTCGACTCCCGAACGCCGAGGATCGACGACTGCCGGTTTTCGATGTCGATCCGGTGATAGTGCTTGAGCGCTACAAAGAAGCGACGGAGCGGATTTGGTTCGCCCTCAATCAGGGCGGGCAGCTCCGACAGAATCCGGTGGCTTGTCGATTGGATCGCCTCGAAGAGGATGTCCTCCTTTTTGGAGAAATGGCGATAGATCAAGCCAACGCTGAATGCTCCGTGGCGCGCGATGTCTTCCGTGGTCGTGGCGTGATAGCCCTTTTCGATGAACAGTTCGGTGGCGATCTCAAGGATCATCGCGTGCCGGCGTGTGCGCCGCTCGCTCGACCGTTTTTTGCCGGGCTGAACGGCGGCGTCCTGTTCTTTCATACCGGTAGTTCCTGCGTGCGGCATTGCTTTGACCAGCCTCCGAACTATCGGGGTTCGCGAGAAATAAAAAGATGTCCAACCTGCGGATGTGAAGTCTTTATCCGGATATGCATGGCCTGAGTCTCGTCCGTCTGGGAACCAGCCCGATCGGGCCGCGCCGGAAGGTACTAAAAGATGAGCGAGTAGACACTCATTTTTCTTGCCCGGGCCCCGCGTGGGTGCCATGATCTTGCAAAAGATAAAGTCAGGGAGCACGTCATGGCGGGTTGGAAGCAATGCGCGTTTGGCCTGTTGTTCGGTATCGCTTTGGCCGCGCCGGCCGTTGCCGAAGACGACACGATCAGGATCGGTATCCTCAACGACCAGAGCGGCCCGTTCGCGGATTTCGCCGGCCCAGGATCGGTCGTCGCAGCACAACTCGCCATCGACGACGTAGGCGGCAAGGTCAACGGCAAGCCGGTGGAATTGCTTGTCGCCGATCATCAGAACAAGGCCGATGTCGGCTCCAATATTGCGCGCAAGTGGTTCGCATCCGGTGTCGATGCGATTGCCGATGTGCCCAATTCATCGGTCGCGCTTGCGGTCAATTTCATCGCGCGGGAGCAGAACCGGGTCTATCTCGCGACGACCGGTGTGACGACACGGTTGACGGGGGATGCCTGCTCGCCGACCACCGTGCAATGGGCGATCGACACCTGGGCGATGGCTAACGGCGTTGCGCAGGGAATGGCCGATCAGGGAGGCAAGAGCTGGTATTTCATCACAGCCGACTACGCCTTCGGCATCGAGATGGAAAAGCAGGTGACGGAATTCGTCAAAGCAGCCGGCGGCACTGTCGCGGGATCGGCTCGCCACCCCATCAATGCGAGCGACTTCTCCTCTTTCCTGTTGGGAGCGCAAGGCTCAGGCGCCAAGGTCCTTGGGCTCGCGACATCCGGCGCGGATATGGTCAATCTCGTCAAGCAGGCACGCGAATTTCACCTCGCGGAAAGCGGCATGAAGATCGCGAGCCTGGCGCTCTACATCACCGACGTCCACGCGCTGGGGCTGGAACTTGCACAAGGGCTCTATCTGACGAGTGCGTTCTATTGGGATTTGAATGATCGGACGCGAACTTTCGCCAAGCGCTTCTCGGACAAGTTCAACGGCAAGAAGCCGTCGGTTTTCCAGGCCGCGGTCTACTCCGCCACCCTTCACTACCTCAAGGCGTTGCAAGCGGGCGCACCGGCAAATGATGGCGCGGCGGTGGTGGCGAAAATGAAATCCATACCTACGAATGACGATGCCTTCGGAGAGGGCTCCATCCGCCGGGACGGCCGCAAGATTCACCCGATGTACGCGTTCCAGATCAAATCGCCGAGCGAGTCCAAGGGAGCGTGGGACTATTACAAGCTGGTCGGTACGATTCCAGCGGACAAGGCCTGGCGGCCGATCAGCAGCGAGTGCGAATTCGCCAAGAAGTCCTGAAGAACGGTCCGTTACCGGATGCCGGAAAATCAGACGTGAGCGCCGTGACGACGGATCATCCCGCAACGAGAGCAGACCGCGATCGGAAACGAACCGCGTTGGTGGTCGGGCACTCCGGGAGCACAGGCCGGGGCTTGTTCGAATATCTGTCGAACCGGTCCGACTGGAACGTCGTTACTCTCGGCAGACATCCAAGAGAAGGGCGCGGCCCCCACGTCGCTATCGATCTTTACCGCGACGACGTGAAAGCCGCCGACGTGCCGGCCCTCGCCGACGTCACGCACATCTACAACTGCGCACGCGTACCGGCAGCCGACCCGGAAAGCGAGCGGCAATCCAACCTAATCCTGCTCGAGCGGCTTCTCGACCTGGCCGATCGCAATTGCGCGCGGCTCGAGCACGTCTGCCTGATTCACGGCACGAAGTGGTATGGTTGCCACAAGGGCCCTTATCGCACGCCGGCGCTCGAGACAGATCCGCCTTGCGATGAGCCGAGCTTCTATGCCGTCCAGCAACAGCTGATCATACGCCGTCAGCGCAGTCGCGATTGGACCTGGAGTGCGCTACGACCGCATACGATCTGGGGTTTGCCGGCCGAACGCAGCGGCAACAGCATCGTGATGTTGATCGCCGCGTACGCCATGCTGATGAAGGCGGCCGGCGAGCCTCTCCACTTTCCGGGGCCTGAGAAGACTTTCTACAAGCTGTCGCAAGCGACCGACAGCGATCTTCTCAATCGCGCGATGGAATGGGTCGGGACGACGCCGGCGGCAGCGAACCAGGCATTCAACGTGACCAACGGAGATTTCTTCCGCTGGGAGCGTTTATGGCCATCCGTCGCCGATTTTTTCGAGATGGATTGTGGAGAGGTGCGCCCGTTGAAACTGGCGGATGCCATGCCGCGCATGGAGTCGCGCTGGGCGGCATTGGCGCAGAAACACCGGTTGAGATGCGATGATCTGCGTTCCGTCGTCAACTGGAGTTACGGCGATGCCATTTTTGGGCTCGCCTGGACGGATATGTCGTCGACAACAAAGGTTCGGAAATTTGGGTTTCCCGATGCGATCGACTCCGGCGAAGCCTTGTTGAAGTTTCTGTCCGAACTGCGAACGCGACGTTACATCGCCTGAATCGGGTTCGCCGGTTCTACGCCAACAGATCTTCCATCGTCGTCACCCGCATCGAGGCGGGAGCGGAGGCGGTCATGTACGTCAATTCGTCGATATCGTGAAACTCGCTCACCAAGAGGACTTCGCCGTCGGACAAGATCGCGGGCGTCCAGCATGAGCGGCAGTAGCGGATATCTTGATGGCCGGCGGTCTTCCACGGATTAACGACCGAGACGCTGGCTATATTTCCCTCGAAAAACCCGATCGAAAGGATCTCTTGCCATTGCTTTTCCAAAACGTCGGTGAAGAGATCGCGGTAATGCAGCGTCTGCAGCTTGCGCGCTTGAATTCCATGCAGCGCGGCCGCGGCTGACGACGCCGCTCGATTTCGTCCATCCCGGTCGGCGAGTTTCATCGGTACCATCGAGGTACGGACGCGGTGGTATACGAGGCAGTCCTTGATGACCGGGGAGCGCGTCAAAAGATCGCGCAAGCGTCGTTGCGTATTCAATTCGGGCGTGTGCGTGCCGCGTTCCCAGCGCGAAATCGTCGCCTGTTCCACGCCTATGGCTTCTGCGAGTGCCGCTTGTGTGAGTCCGTTCACTTGGCGGTATCGTCTGATCACTCCGTCCCAAGCACTCATTTTCTCTGCTCTATACGTATATATTCGCCCTAATCATTCGCATCGACCCCGGCTACGATCACCCATCAGATGGTAATGGCGCCGATATTTCAAGTACTTAGTATGCTCGAAACACAAAATTGTTGTGCGCCGGCTGCCTTTCAGTGTGGAATGAAAGCAAGAATTGAGCCGCGCGTTGCGAACGCAAAGCCGGATCATCGCTTTTCGTTTCGGCAGAATGAGAGGAGTGTGTCTCATGCACGTTATCTCGCGGCGTAGAGCATTAGCGACCATTGGTTCGGCAACACTCACAGGCGCCGCCATCGCTGCGACGGGGAATGTGCCTTCCGCGAACGCGCAGGTTCGCCCCTTTACCTGGGCAGGGACGGGCGGCACGTGGGGTGATGCTCTAAATCGGGTTTTTGTCGAGCCCTTCGCGAAGGCCCAAGGTTTGAACACAGTCCACTCGGCTCAACTCGAAGCGGTGGCGGCGTCCAAGATAATGGCAAGCTGCGGAAACCCGCCGTTCGATATCTCCAACGGCCCACAGGCCGACTATGACCTGCTGAACGACAGCAAATGTCTGGACGCGTACGATACATCGATCGTGACCGGCCTCGACGACATTTATCCGGAGGCGAAGAACGGCGACTTCTACGCAGCGTTCAACATCCTTTTGTTCGGCATGTGCTGGAACACAAAGGAAGCCAAGAAGCCGACGTCGTTCATGGATCTGCTCAAATCCGAATACAAAGGCGCCATCGGAATTCCAGCGTATGGCTGGTACGGAATGGGGTGGCTCCACGGCCTGAACAAGACGCTGGGTGGCACCGAGGACAACATCGATCCCGGATTGGCAGCGGTCGTCGAGATGGTTCGCAAGAACAAGGCCGTTATCGTCGAGAACGCAGATCACGGTACGCGTCTGATGGAAAGCGGCGAGGTGGTCATCATGCCCTACTGGAATGGCCGAACTGTTCGCCTTCAGGAAGCAAATGTCCCCGCGGCGTTCGAATTGGTTCCCGGAACGGTGCTTGTCGGCAGCGGTTGGTCAATCACCAAGGGCAGTCTCTACACCAAACAGGCTCAAGCCTTCGTCCAGTCAACCCTTGGCGTCGAGAAGCAGCTGGAGTTCACCCGCTGGTCGAAATACCCGCCGGCGAACAAGAACGTGAAACTGCCTCCTGAGCTTGAAGGTATCGCCATCCCGCCGGGCGGCCTGGAGCAAACGGCGAAGCTGAACTGGAACAAGGTCAACGAGCATCGATCGGCGTACCTTGAGCGATGGAATAAAGAGGTTCTCACTGCCTGAGTTTGGAGCACGGTGGTGACAGCCTCGCGCATTATGCTCGATGTAACGGGATTGACGCGCCGTTACTCGGATGAGGTTACGGTCGGGCCGATTTCTTTTTCTGTCGAGCAAGGCGAGTTCTTTTCGCTACTGGGTCCCAGCGGCTGCGGAAAATCGACGACGCTGCGCTGCATCGCCGGTTTCGAACGTCTCACCACCGGTGAAATTTCACTGCTGGGCGAGAGAATTGACACCAAGCCCGCTTATGCGCGCAACCTCGGGCTCGTGTTCCAAAGCCATGCTCTGTTTCCGCATCTGACGGTAGCCGACAACATTGGGTTCGGCCTGACGATCCGAAAGGT
The DNA here is from genome assembly GCA_963824305.1 of uncultured Alphaproteobacteria bacterium. Lineage (GTDB taxonomy): Bacteria > Pseudomonadota > Alphaproteobacteria > Rhizobiales > Xanthobacteraceae > Bradyrhizobium. Next base: position 1,118,320 of record CAWGOW010000004.1, on the reverse strand, counting down.
AGCAGCCGCCGATATTCGTCGCCGGGTCGATCGTGTTCTCGAGCTCGTGGGCTTGGAGGGACTCGGCTCCCGAATGCCCCTGCAGATTTCCGGCGGGCAGCAGCAACGCGTCGCGCTTGCCCGCTCGCTGGTGCTCGAGCCCCCACTGCTGCTTCTGGACGAGCCGCTATCAAGCCTTGACCTCAAACTGCGGCAGCAAATGCGGGATGAGTTGCGAACGCTGCAGCGAACGCTCGGGCAAACCACTGTCTTCGTCACCCATGATCAGACCGAGGCGCTCGCGATGTCGGATCGTATTGCCGTCCTTTCGGACGGGCACATCGAGCAGATCGGAACGCCCGTCGATATCTATCGCCGACCGGCCTCTCGCTTCGTCGCGGGCTTCATCGGTCAGTGTAACCTGCTTGAGGGATCGGTAGAGGCGCGTGAAGGTAACACCGCCCGCCTGGCAGTCGGGCAAGGCATCTCTCTCCTTGCCAGAGTGACCGAGGATTGCAACGCTCGACCGGGCGATGCGGTGGTCGCGGTCGTTCGACCCGAGGATATCCTGATTGGTGATGCAGGATCCGCGGGGAGCGGTTCTCCACTCTCCGGCACCATAACTGATGTCGAATATCTGGGTGAGGACACGCAAGTACGAATTCATGTGCCGGGGCTCGCCCTGCTGACCGCTGCATTCAAGACAACACGGGAAGCCGCCGCCAGGATTGCGACACCGAACGTTCAGGTCAGGATCGATGTCGATGACGTCTTTGTCCTCTGTCGTTGAAGCGCACGACCTCAAGGCGGCAGCAAAGGTGCCGCTATGGGTTTGGCTGCTCGGCCCGTACCTTGCCTTCCTGGTCCTGGCTCTGCTTCTTCCTATCCTGTATCTCGCGAGCATCAGTGTTCATACCTATAGCGCCCAGAAAATCTGGTCGAGTGTCCTGACACTCCATAATTACGCAAAGCTATTTGACGGTTATTACGTCGATGTTTTGCTTAGAACGCTTCGGATCGGACTCATCACCACGCTCGCGTGCATGATCCTCGGAGCACCTTTGGCATACTGGCTTGGCCGCTGTTCGAGGAAGATGTTGGCGATTGGTCTGTTTCTGATCGTCGTGCCGATGATGGTCAGCACCGTCATCCGTGCTTTCGGGTGGATGATCCTCTTGGGACGCAATGGGCTCATTAACCAGGCGTCGGTGCAGTTGGGTTTCGGACGCTGGCTGAACATCATGAATACCGAGGCCGCCGTCGTGATCGCTCTCGTCCAAATCTGCCTTCCCTTGATGGTGCTTCCCACGATGGCTGCGGTCGAGAAAATACCTATGAGTTTTGAAGAGGCAGCAACCAATCTTGGCGCCGGTCCGCTTCAGCTCTTTCGTCGAATTTTACTACCTCTCGCCAGCCCGGGTCTGGCATCGGGGGCGCTGCTCAGCTTTGTCGTAGCCATCAGCGTCGTCGTGACGCCGGCCCTGATGGGCGGCCGCACCAATCGGATGGTAGGAAACGAAATCTACGACCAGGTGATCACGGCAATGAACTGGCCTTTTGCATCCGCGATGGCCGTCGGACTTATCGTGATCGTTATTGTCCTTCTCGCATCAAGTTTGGCGCTCGGCAGGTACCTGGAGCGGCGGGCCAGTGCCCGGGTCGTGACGTAAGGAGGCTGGGATGTATGCAAAGTCGTTGCCCCTTCGCATATTTGTCTTCGTTACATTCGTCTTTCTGCTGGCGCCCATTGTCGTGGTCGTGTTCGTTTCATTCAATCCGACCTCGGCGTTCAAGATCCCAACTACTGCCGTGTCATTTAGATGGTACGAGAAGTTCTTCAGCCTTGCGGAATTCCGCGACTCCCTCTTCCTGATCAGCCTGCCGGTCGCTGTCGCATCCTCCGTAATGGCAACCGCTATCGGGACCTTGGCGGCTACCGGTTTACAGCGCTCGCGTATCTTTGCCAGAGATCTTGTAGAGAGCTTTTTCATGCTCCCGCTGCTGATACCGAGTATTCTTCTCGGCGCTGCCTTGTACCTCGTGTATTCGGGCTTGGGCTTGGCCGGCAGCTTCTGGACGATCGTCGTCGGCCATTCTCTGCTCGGCATTCCCTATGTCATCAAGGTAGTGGGTGCCGGGTTGGCGGCCGTCGACAAGCGATTGGAAGAAGCGGCGATCAGCCTGGGTTGCACGCCGGCACAGGCATTCATTCGTGTCGTATTGCCGGTGATACGCTCGAGCATCCTCAGCGGCGCAATTTTCGCGTTCATCGTGTCGTTCAGCGACATAAATCTTGCGTTGTTCGTCGCCGGTCCGAAAACGACGACGCTTCCGATCCATATATATTCTCAAATATTCTGGGAGGGGGATCCAACAATCGCCGCCGCTTCGACGACGCAGATCTTCATTGTCGGTGGCTTGTTGCTGCTCATACAGCGCCTCTTCAATGTCCGGATGAGCTTCTAGGGGGATTTCGCGTTGGCTGGGAAATTCGCGGCACGCAGGTGGAATGCAAAAGCTTGCGCATTCTCGAAGGCATTACTGTCAAACAATTCACCGCTGAGGCGACGGTTCTTCGCATCCAGACTTTGCTCACAAGGAGTAGCGGCATGTCCCGGTTCCGTATAGGCGTCGATATCGGCGGCACATTTACCGACTTTGCCGTGCTCGACGAAAGCACCGGCAAGATTGCAGCGCTGAAATACCCGTCGGATCGGGCGCGTCCCGCCGCGTCCGTTTTCGGCGGAATCGCGGAGCTATGTTCAAGCGGCGGCATTTCCATGTCGGACGTCGGATACTTCAGCCACGGAACGACGCTCGCCGTTAACACGATACTGGAATACAACGGCGCAAAGACCGCCTTGCTGGTTACAAAGGGCCTAAAGGACATATTGTATATCGGCAGGCATCGTCTGCCGGATATTTTCAACTTCTTCACCGATATGCCCGAACCCCTGGTTCGTCGGGCGCATGTGATCGAGATCCCGGAGCGATCTTTTGCCAACGGGAATGTCGCATTGCCGGTCGATCGCGCCATGATCTCGGCGGCTGTGGAGCAGCTTCGGGCAAAGGGCATCGAAGCGGTCGCTGTCGGATTTCTACACAGCTATCGCAACCCATCAAACGAGCGCGAGGCCCGCCGGCTCCTGAACGAACTTGCGCCGGATCTTTACGTTTCGTTGTCCAGCGAGATTTGGCCTCAGATGCGAGAGTTCGAGAGAACGCTGGCGGGCACAATGAACGCCTATGTCGGCCGCCGCATGGAAAATTATTTTGGCGATCTGGAGCGCGGACTTGAACAGGATTTCGGAATCAAGGCGCCGATCCTGAGCACCAAGTCCAACGGAGGCGTCATGACCGCCTCCGAAGCCGCAAAACGCCCGACCGAAACTCTCATGTCCGGCCCCGCGGCCGGAGCCATAGGCGCGGCTTTCGTGGCGCGCGCTGCCGGTTTCGAGCAGCTCATCACGATCGACATTGGAGGAACGAGCACCGACGTGGCGATCATCGACGGAGAACCGCGCTACTCTACGGAAAATCAGGTCGGAAATTTCCCGGTAATCATGCCCGCCGTCGATGTCACTTCTATCGGTGCTGGTGGAGGCTCGATCGCGTGGATCGATGATTTCGGCGTGTTGAAAGTCGGTCCGAAGAGCGCTGGAGCGCGGCCTGGGCCGGCGGCGTACGGCTTGGGAGGCGAGCAAGCGACGCTGACCGACGCGTTCGTGGCTCTCAATATCGTTGCCGCCGGCGAGTTTGCTGGCGGAAGGATTACCATCGATCGCGACCTGGCGATGGCTGCCGTAGGGACGCTCGCGTCGAAATTGGAAATGTCGATCGAGCAGACAGCCGAGGCAATCATCCGTATCGCGACCTCACATATCTACGCAACGCTTGTTCCTCTCCTTGCCCGGAAAGGCGTCGATTATTCGGAGTACACGCTTTTACCATTCGGCGGCGCCGGACCGATGCATGGTCTCCTCGTAGCCAGGGACATTGGTATCAGAAAGGTCCTGGTGCCGCTTCACCCCGGGGTGCTCTGTGCGACAGGCGCATTGGTCGCCGACGTTCGCTCAGACTTCGTTCGGACGATCCACCGAACCTTCAGCTCGGTTGCGAGCGGAGACCTTGTCGATGAATTGAGGAATGCCTTCGAAGACCTGGAGGCCCAGGGCTCTCGTTGGCTCGATGCGCAAAATCTCAAATATGTAAGTAGGCGTTTCCGCCGAGTAGCCGACATGCGCTATCACGGTCAGTCCTTTGAGATCGCAGTTCCGCTCGACGGCATCGATCTCTCGTCCGGACTTGAAACCCTGATTCATGCGTTTCAATCCGAGTACGAAAAAGTTTACGGCTACGCAAATGCCGGCTCGATCTTTGACGTTCGAGATGTGCGCGTCGTCGCCATCGGTGAAACGCCAAAACCCAAACTGGAACTGCTGGCGGTTCAATCGAGCGATACGCCGCTCGCCGGTGCGCTTTCGACGAGAGAGATATGGCACGATGGGAGGATGCAGCCCGCGAGCTTCGTGGATCGAGCGCATATCCTGCCGGGACGGACTCTCGCTGGTCCCGCTATCATCACGCAGTACGATACGACGACCTTCGTGCCATCGGGGTATTCGGTGACGTCCGACCACTACGGCAATCTCATCGCGGAGGCCAGCCATGTCCGCTGAAAAAATGGCAATCGATAAGGTACTCCTCGAAGTGCTCAATAACCGTTTCACCGGCATCGTCGAGGAAATGGGATACGTGATCCACAGGGCGGCGTTCACGACCTTCGTAAAGGAGACGTGGGATTTTGACAGTGCTCTCGTAACGACGGATGGCGAGGTATTTTCCTATCCGAGGAATATCGGGGTCACCAACATGCTCTCGATGAGCATGAAGGCGGCGATCGAGTGCTTCGACAATTACGAGCCGGGCGACATCGTTATTACCAATGATCCGCTTACCGCAAAGGGCATGGCTACTCATCTGCCGGACTACATGATGTTCAGTCCGGTCTACAGTGCCGGCCGCATCGTGTGCTTTGCCTGGTGCTTCGTGCACTCGTCGGACGTTGGAGGGCTCGTTCCCGGCAGCATCGCCCCGCAGGCCAGCGATCGCTTTCAGGAGGGCGTCGTCATTCCGCCGGTCAAGCTGTTCAAGGCGGGCAAGCTCGACTCCGAAGTGCAGCGGTTCATTTTGGCCAATTGCAGAATTCCGGAGCAGAACTGGGGCGATATTTGCGCTCTGACCGCCGCTCTCACCACTGCTCGACGGCGAATGGATGATTGCATCGTTCAGTACGGAGCCGACGAGATATCCGAAATCATTGTGGCGCTATTGGAGTATGGAGAGGCGCGTGCGCGGTCGGTGATATCGGCGCTTCCCGATGGGCGCTTCACGTTCACCGATTATCTCGAGGGCGATCTTCTCAAGACCAATCATGTACGGCTTTGCCTCGCGCTGGAGAAGTCGGGCAGCGACATCCTGCTGGACTTCAGTGGAACGGATCCGCAAGTCAACGCCGCGTTCAATCTTCCGACCCACGGAATGATGAACCAGTTTCTGGTCCTTGGCCTGGTGAATTTTCTGCGCACGTCCGACCCGGGCATGCCCTTCAATCGCGGGATGGTGAGACCGGTTTCCGTCAAGGTACCCGAAGGATCGATACTTAACCCGACGCGCTTTGCGGCGACCGGTATCCGTTACACGACCGCATTACGTGTGTCCGACCTCGTGATGGGAGCGCTGTGTCAAATGGCTCCCGGCCGGGTGCCGGCGGCCGGCGCAGGGCAATTCGGTTTGCTTACGCTCAGTGATCTTGAGCCCCACAGCGGTGAGTACGTTGTCCACGTGCTTGAGCCATTGCAGGGCGGCTCAGGTGGGCGTCCGGGAAAGGATGGAATCAACGGCGTCAATTTCTCGGGCGGCGCTTTGCGGAACGCTCCAATCGAAGCGCTCGAACTCGATAGTCCGATTTTTGTCTCTGGCTACAAATTAAACGATGCAGTAGCACCCGGGCGTTGGCGAGGAGGCAGCGGTATCGTTTTCGAATTCCAGCTTTTGTCGGCGCACGCGCAGATATCGTCGCGCGGCTGGGACCGATTTCATCTGCGACCCTGGGGGCGAGAAGGCGGCTTCGGCGGGATTCTTGGGTCGACCAGCATCATTGATGCAAAGGGAAACGAGCGTTCCATTCCCAAAATCGACGTGCTGCGCCTCTCGCCAGGCGAAACGATCCGGATCGTATCCCCGGGAGGTGGCGGCTACGGTGATCCATTGGAACGCGATCCGCTCGCCGTTGCACGCGACGTTGAAGACGGTTTCGTAACCGTTGCGGAAGCAAGAGAGCAATACGGCGTCGTCGTCGCAAATGGCAAAGTTGATATTATTGCAACGGAGAAAGTTCGCAAAAGCAGGTTTACGGCGGTGGCCAAGCCGGACTTTGACTTCGGCGCAGAGCGCCTGCAATACGAACGCCGTCTGCCGCAGACCTTTCAGGATATGGTGGTGAGGGTCCTTGCGGACGAGCCGGCGTCGAGCCGGACTTACCTGCGCGACGTGCTCTATGAGAGGTGCTTCAAGGTTGGGCACGAGAATCTTGACGAGGCGACGTTAAGGAGCCTGATCGCCGAATTGGGCGACGAGGTGCGGACACCGATACTGGGTTGGCCAAGGCTGAGAGCCGTGAGTTGAGCGTTGCATCCCGCTTGACCCAGCACGAACTAGTTGGAACGCGAAGGTGCGTGTTTTTGCTAAGCCAGGACGGTCGTTGGCCGCGGGGTCGCCAGGACGCTCGATATTTCGCATGGCAACACGTCAAACTGCGTTCCATAATGGTGGATTTCTTCGAGAACGGGGATGCCGCTGCGGCTGCGGCTCTGTGTTTCCGAGATCAGGCCTCCGAGAAGCACCGACTGGCCGCTGGCAGCGGTGATCGTGCTCTTGATCTTTCGCTGCGATAATGCCGGCGTCAACGTCGTGGCATTGGCGTTCGCAGCGACGTCGCTGACTTCCTGGCTGATATCGAGCAGGACGTTGCCGTTGACGTTAACGCTCGGACTGACCGAAAGAATGACGCCGGTGCTACGATAATCGATGCTGCTGACCAGCGGCGAGCCGGGGGCCGTAACCCACAGCGACATTCTCTGGCGTGACATCTTCGGCGATGTCGCGATCTGGTCGATGAACGGCGCGACCGTCTCCGCAGCAGCGCTGGTCGGCAACTTGCCCAACAACCGGACAGTCGCCGGACAGCACGACTTCAATGGTGACTGGAGGATCGTTGGCACCGGCGATTTCAACAGCGACGGCAAGAGCGACATTCTCTACCGTGATGGTACCGGAGATGTCGCAATCACGCTGATGAACGGCACGACGATCTCTACGACGGCCGTGGTCGGTCAGGTGCCCAATAGCTGGAGCATTGCAGAAACCGGCGACTTCAACGGAGACGGCATGTCCGACATCCTGTTGCGTGACAACTTCGGCAATGTCGGGGTCTGGCTGATGAACGGCACGACGGTCTCCAAAGCCGCGAGCATCGGCGGCGCACCCACCATTTGGCGATCCAGACTGCGAACGCGACTGACGACTGACAGGTATTGGTCGTGACCGGTGAATCTACCTCACTTCAAGGTAGATCACCGGTCACGCGCTATAAATTGCACGACGTTTGCTAGGGCCGCAGTGCTGAGGCGGCGCGGGCGCGCTGCTCGATCCTTGTCCAGGCGCCGGCGCTGACATCGGATGGCGGCGCAATCCAGGAGCCTCCGACGGCTGCGACCTTGGGATGCACGAGCCATTCATCCACGTTCGCCTCGCCAATGCCGCCGGTTGGACAATAGCGCACTTGCGGAAACGGTCCGCTGAGCGCGTTGAGCGTCGCGAGGCCGCCGGCCGGAATGGCGGGGAAGAATTTCACGAGATCGAAGCCGGCGACAACGCAGGCGGTCAGATCGGAAGCCGTCTGAATACCGGGTGCAAACGGCAGATCGCTCTGGCGTGCCGCATTGAGCAGATCGGACGTCACGCCGGGGCTGACGGCAAAGGCTGCGCCAAGTTTTGACGCACGCTCAAGATCCTGCGGTGTCAGCACCGTGCCAATGCCGACAATCGCATCCGGCACACCTGCGATGATCGCCCGCGCCGCCTCTACTGCCGCATCCGTCCGCAAGGTGATTTCGATGGCGCGCAATCCGCCGGCGACCAGCGCGCGCGCCAGCGGCAGCGCGTGCGCGGCGTCCGCAATCGTGATCACGGGAATCACCGGTGCCAGGGCGAAAATCTCCGTCAGACGCGTCCGACCCTTGGTCTCGTTCATCCGGCTCCTCCACTCGGCAAAGTGTCTTTCGGCATGCGTTCGCGTTCGATCACCGCACCTGACGACAGGATCACAGCGCCCGCCAGCCGATGGCCGGCGAACGCGGCCTCTCGCGGCGCGGCGCTCATAATGCGTGCAGCCAGGTAGGCGGCGTTGAAGGAATCGCCGGCCGCGGTCGTGTCGACAGGCTGCACCACGCGTGGCGGCGGTACTTCGATGGTGTCGTCTCCCACCGCAATGACGCAGCCCTGCGCGCCACGCTTGACTACGATCTCGCGAATTCCCGCCGCGCGAAGTCGGTTTACGCAATGCCGCACGTCTTCGTCGCCGAACAGCGCCTGCTCGTCTTCGAACGTCGGCATCGCGAGATCGATCAGCGGCAGGATTTCCTCGAAAGCTCGCCGGGCAGTTGTCTTGTCGATCCAGCCACGCGGACGATAATTGCCGTCGAAGGCGATCTTGCCGCCGCGTTTCCGGGTCGCCGCAAGCAACTCGCGCAGGCGTGCCCTCCCGCTGTCGCCATAAAGCGACAGGCTGATGCCCGAGAGATAAAGCCAGTCGAATTGCGCGAGCCGTTCGAGCAGGGATTTGTCGGCGCGATCGAACAACTCGCGCGCCGGCGCCCGATCGCGCCAATACAGAAAGTTGCGTTCGCCGCGCGCATCGCGCTCGATCATATAGAGGCCAGGTAGACGTCCGGCGACGCGCAGCACGAGATCGGTCCGGATGCCTTCGTTTTGCCAGCTCGCCAGCATCGCATCGCTCAGCGCGTCGTCGCCGAGGGCCGTGACGTAGGAGGCGTCAACGCCAAGCCGCGACAGATAGAGCGCGGTATTGAGCGTATCGCCGCCAAAGCTGCGGCGGAAGGCGCCGTCGGGCGTTTGCGAGAATTCGATCATGCATTCGCCGATGGAGGCAACCTTCATGACATTGCTTTCGCGGTTCCCTTGTCAGCCTGGCCTATCGGCAACCCGGGTTGGACGGAAATCCACGCGTCGATGGCGGCGACCTCTTCCTTTGTCAGACGCAGGCCAAGTTTGGATCGCCTCCAGACAATGTCGTCGGCAGTGCAAGCCCATTCCTCTGAAATCAAGTACCTGACTTCGGCCTCCGTCAAGCTCGCGCCGAACGACCGGCCTAGATCATTCATTGACTTCGCGGAGCCCAATATCCTGCTGGCGCGCGTGCCGTAGGCGTGCGCCAGCCGGTTGGCATGGAAGGGAGTGAGGAACGGATAGTCGCGTATCAATTCCGCCGTCAGCGCCGGAATCGCGGAGACGTCAAGGTCGCCGCCCGGCAGTGGTGCGTGGCCCGTCCATCCCTCTTGCGCCTTGATGCCCTTGAGATAAGGGCCAAGTTTTCCCAAGGCCTCTTCGGCGAGCCGGCGATGCGTCGTGATCTTGCCGCCATAGATCGAGAGTAACGGAGCGCCGCCGGGCAGATCGAGTTCGAACACATATTCACGCGTCGCGGCCTTGGCTTCGCTCGCGCCGTCGTCATACAGCGGGCGAACGCCGGCATAGGTCCACACTACATCCGCACGCTTGACCGGCTTCGCCAGATATTCGCTAACGGAATCACAGAGGTATTGAATCTCCTCTGGCGTTGCTTTCACCTTGGCGGGATCGCCATGATAATCCTGATCGGTGGTGCCGATCAGCGTGAAATCTTCCTGGTAGGGAATGACGAAGACGATCCGGCCGTCGCTGTTCTGGAACATGTAGGCGCGATCGTGGTCGTACAATTTGCGCACCACGATATGCGAGCCCTGCACCAGCCGAACCTTGGCGCGCGCATTGACACCCGATCCCGCCGCCAGCACCTGTTCGACCCATGGGCCGCCGGCATTGACCAGCACGCGCGCACGAACAATCGAACGTTCGCCATTTGAGGAATTCTCGAGCGTGACCTCCCATATGCTGTCTGTCTGGCGAATTTCCACGGCCCGCGACCGCGTGCGAACCTCGGCGCCGCGATTGGCCGCGTCGCGGGCGGTGAGTACGACCAGCCGCGCATCGTCGACGAAGCAATCGGAATACTCGAAGCCTCTGTGATAGCGGTTCGGAACCAGCGGCTTTCCGACTTCGTCGCGGGTGAGGTCGACCGAACGCGTTGGCGGCAGGCGATGCCGTCCGCCGATATGGTCATAAAGAAAGAGACCGAGCCGCAGGAGCCAGGCGGGGCGCAGTCCGTCGTGATGGGGCAGCACGAAACGCAGCGGGCGGATGATGTGGGGCGCGATACCCCAAAGAATCTCGCGCTCGATCAGCGCCTCACGCACCAGGCGAAACTCGTAATATTCGAGATAACGTAAGCCACCATGCACGAGCTTGGTCGACCAGGACGATGTCCCGCTTGCCAAATCGTTCATTTCACAGAGGAAAACTGAATTTCCCCGGCCGGCCGCATCGCGCGCGATGCCGCAGCCATTGACGCCGCCTCCGACGATCAAGAGGTCGAAAATCCGATCCAAGGCGCTTCCTCTCGGTGGAGTAGATCTGACATTCGCTACTGCCGCTTGTCCGTCAAGCGAATGTCAAATCCAAAATCCACAGGATCTTAAATTTGTTAGCGGCCCTTGGATTTTTAACACGCGCAAAGGCTGCTGCTGAGATGGGATGCGAATGTTAGAATCGGACCGCTACGCCGGATCCATGCCTTTCGACTTGAGCACGGCTGCGCCGGCCGGACTTGCAAGAAGTTCGATCAGCGCCTTGGCCGCTTCGCGATTTTGACTCGTTGATCCCACGCCAACGGAAAAGACCATTCTGCTGTTGAGGTCGCCAGGCAACGGCCCAACAACCAGCGTGCCCGGCACGGCGGCGATTTCGGACGCCTGCGCCACGCCCATTTCGGCTTCGCCGCTCGCGACGAGTTCGCCGGCCTGTGCGTTCGGCACCAGCTTGGTCTTGGCCTTCATCTCTTCAGCGATGCCGAGACGGTCGAGAACCTTGGCAAAATAGACGCCGCTAGCGCCGCCCTTGGCCGGGTCGGCGTAGGAGATCGATTTGGTCGCAAGAAGCGCCGCTTTCAGCTTTTCCGGCGTGGATATATCGGGCGAACTTGCGCCGGCGCGCACGCCGACGGCGACATAGGATGCCCCGATATTGGCGATGCTGCCTTGCGTGACTTTGCCCTGGCTCACGAGGTCGTCGAGGACCGGGCGCGACAGGATGATCACGTCGGCGGTTTCGCCACCGTCGATCTTTTTCTTCAACTCTGCGATCGTGCTGTACACAATCGTCAGCTTGTTGCCGGTGCTCTCGAACTTGGGCTTTAACTCGTCGAGCGCGGGCGTCAACGCCACCGTGCTCAGGACTTTCAGCTCGGCGGCATGCGTGCCTGACGTCGAAGCCATCAAGGCCGAGACCAAAGTACATCCGAACAGGGCCGCAGCTGCGGCCTGCACACCGAAAACGACTGCCATGATGATTGGTCTCCCGCGTGGCTTCCGCTCACCGTAGCCGAAGCTTCGCTCGAACGGTAGCTTCTATCCGGCACGAGTGCCGGTAACGGGTGCGGCGCGGCCGCCCAGGAAGGTCTCGGACACGACGGGATCGTCAATCATGTCTTTCGCCGGCCCCGACGTGATGACGCGGCCGGTCTCCATCAGATAGGCGCGGTCGGCGATCCTGAGCGTCTGACGCGCTTTTTGCTCGACCAGCAGGACAGTAAGCCCCTCGCGCCGCAGATCCCCGATCATCGCAAAGACTGTATCGGTCATTTTCGGCGCGAGCCCGAGCGAAGGCTCATCGAGCAAGAGCAGCTTCGGTTTCGACAGCAGCGCACGCGCGATCGCCAGCATTTGCTGTTCGCCGCCGCTCATCAGGCTCGCGAGCAGATGGCGGCGCTCGGCCAGAATCGAGAAGCGCTCGAGCAACGCGGCGAGGTCCTTAGCGGCCTGCAACTTGTCGCGTCGCGTATAGAGGCCCATCAGAAGATTGTCTTGCACAGTCATAGTGCCGAGAATGCCACGTCCCTCGGGCACAAGCGCGATGCCGCGGCGCAGGTTGCGCTCGGCGCTGTCGGGCTTCAACACTTCGCCGTCGAAGGCGATCTCGCCGCGATAGGGCAGCAGACCGGCGATGGCGCGTGCGGCGGTGGTCTTGCCGGCGCCGTTGGCGCCGATCAGTGCAACGATCTCGCCTTGCGCGATGTCGAGGCCGATACCGCGCACGGCCTGAATGGCGCCATAACGAACAACGAGATCGCTGACCTTGAGCATCATGCGGCCTGTCCGAGATAGGCGTCGAGCACCGCCGGGTTGGCTCTGATCTCGTCCGGCTTGCCTTGCGCAATCAGCACGCCGAAGTCGAGCACATAGAGATGATCGCAGAGATTCATGACGAAGGCCATGTCGTGTTCGATCAGGAGAATGCTCAACCCCTCCAGCCGCAGTCGCAGCATCAGGTCCCGAATCTTCTCGGCCTCGTCGTGATTCATGCCGGCCACGGGTTCATCGAGCAACAACAGCTTTGGCCGCGCCGTGACCGCGCGCGCCATCTCGACCTTGCGCTGCAGACCATAAGGCAGCGAACGCGCCAGGCGGTTGCGAACCTCGGTGAGGCCAAAGAACGCCAACACTTCTTCGGCGCGTTCGACGATCTTCGGATTCGAAAAGCGCGTCGGCAACAGGCGTCGCGCAAAAGAGCCCGCATGCGGCTGCGCCACTAAAAGATGCTCCCAGACGGTCATGTCGGAGAACAGGCGGATGTTCTGGAACGTGCGCATGATCCCGGCGCGGGCGATTTTGTACGACAGCTCTGACGTGACGGCGCGGCCATCGAGCAGCACCGCGCCGGACGACGCACGATAGGCGCCGGTAATGACGTTGAACGTAGTGGTCTTGCCCGCGCCATTTGGGCCGATCAGGCCGACGATCTGCCCGGGGGCTACTTCCAGCGAGAGATCGGTCAACGCATGGACGCCGCCAAACGTCTTGGTGACGTGGTCGAGCGTGAGGCGAGGGGGCGTGATCAGGGTCATGCCCGCGACCCCGGCCAAGCGAAGCGCAACAGCGCGCGGTCGAGCAGGCCCTGGCGACGCACCAGCAGCATGCCGATCAGCAGCGCGCCAAAGGCGGCAAAGCGCCAGTCGGCGAGGAAGCGAAGATATTCGGGCAGGATCACCAGCATCACCGCGCCTGCGAGCGCGCCGGGCGCCACCGTCGAACCGCCGAGGATGACGGCGAGCACGAAGTCGATCGAGCGCTCGAACGAGAAATTGCCGGGCTCGATATAGACGTGATGATGCGCGAAAAGCCCGCCGGCTATTGCCGCCACCGCCGCGCCACAGCCGAAGGCGCCGACCTTGATCTCGGTCGCGTTGAGGCCGACGAGGCCGGCCGCGGTTTCGTCGTCGCGCACCGCGCGGATTTCGAGCCAGATCGGCGACGCCTCGATCAGCATGATCACGACCAGCACGATTGCCGCCCAGCTCCAGATGTAGCCGGTCGAGACGTGGCGCATGCCGTGAAAGCCTTCCGGCCCGCCCATCATGGCGAAATTCTGGAAGAAGCTCCGTACCATTTCGCCGAAGCCGAGCGTCGCCATCGCAAGGTAGATGCCTTTGAGTCGCAACGCCGGAAAGCCGACGGCAATGCCGATCAGGCCCGACACCAATGCTGCAACGATCAGCGCCGCCGTGATCGGCAGACCCACCACGACCGTCAGGTATGAGGTGAGATATGCGCCGATGCCCATGAAGCCGGCATTGCCAAGCGACAATTGTCCGGTCGCGAGGATGACGTAGACGCTGAGCGCGCCGAGCACGAGAATGCCGATGTCGGAGAGAATGCCGGCGTAATACATCGACATGGGTTCAGACCCTCTGGCCCTGGTCGCTGCGGCCGCCGCCGAGCAGTCCTTGCGGACGCACCAGCAGGATAAGAATCATGAAGCCATAGACCACGAAGTCGCGGATTTGCGAGCCGCCGTAAGCAACCGTCATCACCTCCACCACGCCCATCAGCGGACCTGCGATCAGCGCGCCCCAGATGCGGGTGGTGCCGCCGACCACCATCACCGCGATCGCCTTTAAGCCAATTTCGACGCCGATATAGGGCGTGATCGCGGCGTAATGCACGCCGATCAGGACACCGGCCGCGCCCGCAAGCGAGCCGGACAGCATGAAGGCGATCAGCGTTATGCGACCGGCCGGCACGCCAAGCAGCCTCGCGACGTCGCGGTTTTCAGCAACCGCCCGCAGCGCGCGGCCGATCGATGTGCGCTGGACGAGAAAAGCCAGCAGCGCCACCAGCAGCACCGTCACGCCGAGCACCGTGAGCTGGATCGCACTGACGCTAACGGGACCGATGTTGAAGCGGCCGCTCAACACTTCGTCGGTGAGTTGCAGCGGATCGGAACCCCAGACGTTGGTCGCAACGTTTTGCAGGATGATGGAGAAACCGAGCGTAGAGAGCATCGGCGTCACTACGGGCGCCGCGCGAAATGGCTGATAGCCAATGCGCTCGACGATCGCAGCCACTAAAGCGGCGCCCACCATGCCGGCGATCAGCGCGACCGGCAGCGGCAGTTGTGCCATCACCACCGCGAAACCGAAATAACCGCCCAGCATGAAGAGTTCGGCGATCGCCAGGTTGAGGACGCCGAGAATGCCCATCACCAGCGAGAAGGACAAAGCGATCAGCGTATAGACCGCGCCGAGCGTCAGGCCGTTCACGAGTTGCTGGATCAGCACTTAAGCGTTCCCCTGAAGGAGATGTTTTGAGGATTGTGTCGTTTATTGTTTTGTTCCGTCATGCCCGGCCTTAGTAGTCTGCTCGCGCAGACTACGTAAACTTGTCTGCGCTGCCGGGCATCCACGTCCTGGCGACTTGAAGAAAGGCAGCCGTGGCATAGCCGTTTGAAGAACGGCGTCGCCTCCGCTCGCCTTCGCCCATCGATGACGGCCTTTACCGACTCAACAGCCCTGCTTGCCGTCCGGTGCGCTGCAGCCGCGCACCTTGGATTGCCACGCGCCGTTCTGGCCCTGCACGATGTAGAAGGCCTTGATGGCGTCGCCGTCTTCGTTGAACGCGATGGGACCGCCGAGCCCGGCAAAGCCGGAGAGCTTCGCCATGTAATCGCGGATCTTGGTGCGGTCGGCCTCTAGCTCTTCCGGCTTGCCGGTAACGCCGGCTTTCTTGACGGCATCGATATAGATGCTGCCGATCTCGTAGATATTGGCGTCGTACATCGAAGGCTCGATTTCGGCCGGAAGGCCGGAGATCTTGCGCAGCAACGGCGTCAGCTCCTTGACGAACTTCTCGGGCTTGTCGCCGGGCATGCTGGCGTAGAACGTCGCCGGCGCCACGATCGGAATCTCAGGTGCTGCTTTCAGGATCGCGGAGGATATCAGCTGCGTCGAGCCGGCTACCGGTTTGATGACGCCCTGGCGCTTCATCTCGCGGATCACGGTGACGGCCTGGCTGTAGTCGGCGCTGACGACAACGCCGTCCGGATTGAGCGCCTTGATCTTGGTCACTTGCGCGCTGACGTCGAGATCGCCGGTGTTGAAGGAGAGCGGATCGTTGGCATTAAGAAGCTCGATGCCATTGTCCTTCAACAGGCCCGGCATGATCTTGCTGCCCACGGTCGCGGCGGTTGCGTCCTTGGCGTCGAAGATGATCGCGACGCTCTTGATACCGAAGGCTTGCTTGTAATACGGCACCGTGGTGCGGCCGAGCACGCCCTCGTCGATGGTGTTGCGGAACGCCCATGGGCGGTTGAGCTTGGCGACGCCGGGCTTCGACGAAGCCTGCGAGGTCGAAACCACTTTCATCTCATTGGCGACGGGGAAGGTGACTTCCGCCGCGCTCGAGGTCAGAGGGCCTGCGACCGCGAGCACGTGGTCGTCGCCGGCGAGCTTGCGGAGGTTGTTGGTCGCCTGCGCCGGCTTGGTCGCATCGTCGAGAATCAAGATACGCAGTTTTGCGCCGTTGACGCCGCCGGCATCGTTGACCTGCTTCTCCAGCATTTGCAGCGTCGCAGTATTGGTGCGGCCCCATTCGGCGAACGGTCCGCTTGACGGCACGATCGCGCCGAGCACGATCTCTGCGTCGGCCGCGCGAGCAGGTCCGCTTGCAATCGTTCCCGACAGCGCTGCCGAAAGTCCCGCGGTAAAAAGCACTCTGATCAATCCGGACGTCATTGCGGAATCTCCCGTTCGTCGCACAATTCGCGATGAAGAACTCGCGGCGACACTGAGAAGGAACGTCAGCGTCGCCACACTAGCTTGAGGAGTCCGCCCAAGCGACTTCCCCTCAGGCCTTACTTGCGGGAAGCTAGCACCAGAAAGCGAGCTTGAAAAGCTTCGTTAGTTATGTAATTATAGAAGATAGTTTGGCGCCAGGGAGGACGAGCGATGGCCGAAACGGGCATCGACACCATTAGAATCAAGCGCGTGCTGACTTTCCTCGATGAGACGCGCGTGGCCGACGGCCGCGACACTGTGCCGCCGCTGCGCAAAGCCGCCGCGGTTGCGATCGTCGATAATCCTTTTGCCGGCCGCTTTGTGCAGGACCTGTCGTCGCTGACGCGGGCGAGCGAATTGATCGGACGCGAGATTTGCGCAATCGCTGTGCGCTTATTGGCGCCGGATCAGGCAGTGAGTTACGGCAAGGCTGCTGTCGTCGGCATCGATGGTGAGCAGGAGCATGGCAACGCGATGCTTACCACGGTATTCGGCAACGTCATGCGTGAAGCGATCGGTGGCGGCAAGGCCTGGATTTCGTCGATGACCAAACGCGCCGCGCCGGGTGCTTCGATCGACATTCCCTTGGCGCACAAGGATGCGCTTTATGTGCGGTCGCATTACGATGGCATGACCCTGACGCTGCCGGATGCGCCGCAGCCAAATGAAATTGCGATCATTGCGGTCTACGCCACGCGCGGCCGGCCGAACCAACGGGTGGGCGGGCTGTCAGCTGCGGAGATCAAGGGTCAGGACGGCTTGACCTAGCCGACTGAGTTGGATGTTTCGCCGGCGTGCCGGCGCGGATTGCTTGAAAAAACAGACCATCAGGTGGAGCGGAACATGACGGTTGCAAAGACAGGTGCCGAGCACATCGCCTCCTTGCGCGACGGGCGAACGGTCTACATCGATGGCGCGCTGGTGGAGGATGTCACCACGCATCCCGCGTTCCGGAACGCGATCCAGTCCTCGGCCGCGCTCTACGATTATCAGGCCAAACCGGAAAATATCGAGTTGATGACCTTCATGCCCGAAGGGTCCAACCGACGCGTCAACCGCGCCTGGCAGATGCCAAAGAGCTACGAAGAGATGGTGACGCGCCGCAAAGCGCTGCAAGCCTGGTCGCGCGTGCATTACGGCTTCATGGGCCGCTCGCCGGATCACGTCGCCTCAGCGCTGATTGGCCAGCGCATGGGCATCGAAGTCTTCCGCAAGCACGGGCCGCAGCGCGCCAAGGCACTGGAAGATTACGTCGACTACGCCACCAAGAGCGACCTGTTCCTGACCTACGTCATCATCAACCCGCAAGCCGAACGCGCCAAGACCTGGGGCGATCAGGTATCGGATCTGGTTGCGCGCATTGTCGACGAGGATTTTACCGGCATCACCATCCGCGGCGCGAAAATGCTCGGCACGTCCTCGATCATGGCGAACGAAGTGCTGGTTGCCAATCTGCAGCCGTTGAAACCGGGCGAAGAAGACCTGGCCTTCTCCTGCGCGTTGCCGATGAACGCCAAGGGCATACGCGTTTTGTCGCGCAAATCCTATGAAGCGTCCGCCGTGTCGGTGTTCGATAACCCGCTGTCGTCACGCTTCGACGAGAACGACGCACTGGTCTATTTCGACGACGTGAAAGTCCCATGGGACCGGCTGTTCGTGTATCGCGACACCAACGTGTGCCGTCAGCAGTTCCACGAGACGTGGGGACATTCTTATCAGAACTATCAGGCGCAGATCCGCCTCTCGGTGAAGATCCGTTTCCTGGCAGGGCTGGCCCGTCGACTGACGGAAGCCATCGGCACCACCAACATTCCCTCCGTCAGCGAAAAGCTCGGCTACATGGCCGCGCAAGCGAGCATGGTCGAAGCGATGCTGTCGGGCATGGAAGCGAGCGGCACCAAGGCCGGCGAGTACTGGGTGCCCAACAAGCATTTCATGTATTCGGCACAGGTGCTGACGCAGGACCTCTATCCGCAGTTCATCAACGCGATCCGCGAGCTCTCGGGCGGCGCCATGATCATGCTGCCTTCCTCGATCAAGGATTTCGGAGATCCCATGATCAACAAGATCATCCAGACGACGCAGCGCGCGGCGAACCTCGAGCCGGAAGACAAGGTCAAGTTCCTCAAGGCTTGCTGGGATGCGGTTGGCTCCGAATTCGGCTCACGCCATCAGCAATACGAGATGTTCTATGCGGGCGCGCGCTTCGTCACCGCGGGCCACAGCTTCCGTACCTATGACTGGAACGAGGCGACCGCGATGGTCGACAGCTTGATGGCGTCGTACTCTTTGGAAAGCGAATTGAACGGAGTAAAGCATTAGGCTGCGCCGGAGGCGCCGCCGTTCTTCGAACGGCCATGCCCGGCCATGACCATGCCGAGAGAAACAAGCAGGAGGCCGGCGTGAAAGTCGCAATCACCAATCTCGGGACCATCGTTTCCGGCGACTGGCATTCTCCGTTCGTTCAAGGCGACACCATCATTGCGCATGACGGCAAGATCGTCAGCGCGGGCACCGCTGATGCCGCCGCGGTCGAGGCCTGCGACGTCGTGATCGATGCCGGCGGCATGACCGCGATTCCCGGCCTGATCGACTCCCACGTGCACATCACCTTTGGCGATTACACGCCGCGCCAACGCACGGTCGGCTATCTCGAGAGCTATCTGCATGGCGGCGTCACCACATCGATCTCGGCGTCCGAGGTGCATGTGCCGGGCCGGCCGCGCGATGTCGAAGGCGTCAAGGCGCTCGCGGTCGCGGCCCAACGCTGCTTTGCGGATTATCGTCCAGGCGGCATGCGCGTGATCGCGGGCTCGGTCATTCTTGAACCCGGCTTGAAGGACGAGGACTTCGTCGAACTCGCCGCGAAAGGCGTTGGCCTCGCCAAGGCCGGCTTCGGCGCGGTGAAGACGGCCTATGATTACGTGCCGCTGGTCTCGGCAGCGAAAGCAGCGGGCTTGATCACGACCTGCCACACCGGCGGTTCATCGATTCCCGGTTCCGGCGCGATCACGGGCGATCATCTTTTAAAGATGCATCCGCACGTCTCGTTCCACATCAATGGCGGGCCGACCGCGATGCCGGATCGCGATTTCGAGCGCGTCATCCGTGAAAGCGAGATCGCGCTTCAGGTCTGCACCGCCGGCAACCTGCGCACGATGTTGTTGTGCGGCAAGCTGGCGCTGGAACTTGACGCCTTCGACCGCTTCATCATCGCAACCGACACGCCGACCGGCAGCGGCATCATGCCGCTCGGCATTCTCTACACCATGGCACATCTGGCGAGCCTCACCACGATGACGCCGGAGCAGGCGATCTGTGCGGCGAGTGGCAACAATGCGCGGGTCTATCGGCTTGACAGCGGATTGCTGAAAGCGGGCCACGCCGCCGATATCGTTCTGCTCGATGCGCCCGACGGCGGCACGCAGGACACCGCGCTCGATGCCATCAGGCATGGCGACATTGCCGCGATCGGCGCGGTCGTCACGGCAGGCGTGCCGCGTTTTGTCGGCCGCAGCCGCAATACGCCCGCGACCACGCGCAAGGCACGCGTGGCGAAGTCATCGGTGATGCAGGATTTTGCCGCCGCGGCGCATTGAGCCTGCGGCACTAGCGGCCTGATGCCTCGGCCTCATGGTTTGAGACGGCGCTGGAGCGCCTCCTCACCATGAGGAGCAAACCGTGCAGGCGTTTGAAAGTCTCGATAATCACTGCTCGTTTGCCAGGCGTCGTTAGACAGGCGAACCACCAGGTCCTCATCCAGAGGAGCGGCCTCTTGGCCGCGTCTCGAAGGATGAGGCCACTCTATCGGGATGTGGCCAACAGCGAGCTCACGCCGGATCGAAATAGTGGATCTCGAACAGCAGGCAGCCCTTCTCTGATTTGAACGGGCCGTGCCAGGCGCCGGGCGGCCTCGAGGCGTAGGTGTTCGGTGCGTAGGATTCGCCGCCTTTGCCCGCTTCGTCATTGCCGACGGTGAGATCGCCCGAGACAAGGTAGACCTCTTCCCAGTACTCATGCACGAACGGCTTGGTGGTGTAGACGCCGGGCGCAAAACGCAGCAGGCGCGAGCGCGAGCCCGTTTTGTTTTTCTCGTCGAGCGCACCCGACAAAATCTTTTGCTGAATGCCGGCAGGATAGCCGGCCGGCGTCTCCCAGCCGCTCGACATGTCGAGGGCGTGAAATTCCTTGTGTTCCTTGTTGATCGCCATGCCAGCGCTCCGATTCCGAAGTTCGCAAACGATCGTGGCTACCTCTGGTGCGAACTTCGGAATCGAAAGGAGCTCTAGCAAAAATGTAGGTTTGCAGTGCGGCGTTTAAGTTTGAAATTCCTATGATGAAGGCGAGGCAAAGCTGATAGGAACTTCGAATTCGCCACACTGGCCTACGGGACGGTGATGGGCTATATACTCAATTACTTAGCTAGTTTTCAAAGTTTTTTGCGGAGGCATAGAAGGCATGCTCGAATTCCACCTCGCAGCCCGACAGGGCGACAGCCAGCGGATCGGCTTTGACATCGCAACCCTGATCGTTGCGGGCTGGACCGGCCGCGACGAGGCGGCGCTGCGACACCATATCGAGGAGCTTGCCGCGATCGGCGTGCCGCGACCGTCTTCCGTGCCGGTATTTTATCGCAACAGCTCGCTTAACGTAACACAGGCTTCGCGCGTTGAAGTGCTCGGGCCGGATACGTCGGGCGAGGCCGAACCGGTGGTGGTCGCGCATGACGGACGGCTGTGGCTGACGGTCGGATCCGACCATACCGACCGCAAGGCCGAGACGATGGGGATTGCGCTCTCCAAGCAGCTCTGCGCCAAGCCGGTGGGCCGCGATTTGTGGCTGCTGGACGATGTCGCCGGTCATTGGGACCAGCTCAAGCTGCGTGCATTCGCAACCATCGATGGCCGCCGCGTCACCTATCAGGAAGGCACGCTCGCCGGCATGCGCACGCCGGCCGACTTAATCGCGCGATATGGTTCGACGCTCGCGTCGGGCACCATGATGTTCTGCGGCACATTGGGCGCGATCGGCGGCATCCGCCCCGCGAGCCGCTTTGAAGTGGAATTGGAAGATCCCGTGCTCAATCGCACCCTGAAACACGCTTACGATGTTGACATCCTACCGGTGGTCACTTGATCCATCGGATGAAACCATCAAACTGAGTCTCGCATCCCGCGAGTTCGACTGCCAAACTGAAACCGATTGCGGAGAACGCACGTGTCGCGCCAAAAAGCCAAATCTGAGCGGGGTCAGACGCCGCGTCGCGCCGAGTCGGGCAGTTCGCGCGGCGGCCTGCCGCTGACCGTCACCCGGCCCGAGCTTCTCAACGACGGCACCGACCGCGACTTTCGTAAGCTCGTGCACAACATCTTCGCCTTCATGGCGCGGCATGAAACGATCCGGGACGGCCACGCGCGGCAAATCGGGCTTGCCGGCGTCGAATACACCATCCTGATCTCGATCGGTCACCTTGGCCTCGACGGCGACGTCAACGTCAAGACCATCGCCGATCACCTGCATATGAGCGGGGCTTTCGTCACCACCGTGACCAGCAAGCTACAGACGCTTGGCCTCGTCGAGAAAACTCAGGACAGCGTCGACCGGCGGCGCATCTCGCTCGCGATCACGGAAAACGGCAAGGCGTTGTTGCGGAAGCTCGCGCCCTATCAACGTGAGATCAACGATGTCGAGTTCAGTCCGCTTAATCGCGAAGACTTCCAGGCGGTCTCCCGCATTCTGGAGGCGCTGATCGACTCCAGCGACAAGGCCTTCGCGCTGCAACGCTACAAGTCGTCGATCAAGGAAACGACGAAGGTCGCGTAACATCAAATCAGCACGCGCTGATCCCGGTAGGTCTTGCCGCCACGGGAAACGGTCAACGATCCGCCACGGGGCTCGATTATCGGCAGTTCCGCGAGCGCATTGACGACATGGTACATGGTCGGAAGATCCGGCCAGCTTGATTTGTGAAAGCGCACGGCGCCCGTGCCGGTCTGCTGCCGCTCGATCGTCACGTCCGGATCGGCCAGTGGCGAGAGCGTGACCTGCCGCAATTCCGTCTCTCCCCACGTGCCGGTGCGCGGAACGTATTTGAGCATCAGCGTTCCATCCGACGGAGGCTTCGCAGGCGGTGGTTCGTTGCGTAAATTCGAGACGGTCATGTCGAGAAAGCGAAAGCCCATCCAGCCGGCGCTGCAAACCTGTGCGCCTTCGCACGAGCGAGGCTCTTGTATCTCGGCATAAAGCTTGGGATGGCCGATTTCGCACCGTCCCGTGATGATGGGATCGGCGAGGTTTTCCCATACGACTGCAAGGAAACGTCCGCTCGCGCGATCCTGCCGCCCGGCGAAAGTTACGTGCCAGCTCACCCAGATCATGGTGTAGCCGCGCCCCGCGAGCCAATCGATATCCGTCATGTAATGAAATTCGACGGTGACGACGGGCTCACCTGTCAGCGCGAAACCTTCCGGCAGATGCCGTTCGAGAAAGCCGCCATCGGTCAGAAAGCTCGCTGCGACCGAAAGCCGGCGCGGGCTGGTGCCTGAATCGGCTTGGATTCCTTCGGGCATCTGGCGCGGGCCCGGCGCCGGGCCGAAATGCGTCGGCATCCGATAGATACGATTGGGCTCGAAACGATAGGTCATGACGCCTCCCTGATCGGCAAACTCCCATCTTTGACGATAATGTCAAACTTGACGCTGGTGTCAAGAATGATGATAATGGCACCAACAGACAGGGATGGTCGCCAGATGGTCGGTGTGCGTCAGTTCGACGAGCAAGAAGTGATCGCGCTCGCGCTCGATGTGTTCTGGCGCAAGGGGCTCAACGACACCACGATGCAGGACCTTGCCGCCGCGACCGGCGTGCAGCGCGGCAGCCTCTACAACGCCTATGGCGACAAGGAAGCGATCTTCCTGCGCGCCTTCGATCAGTATGCCAGGGATTTCCTGGAATCGGTCGCGAAGCTGCTGGCCGAGGGTGACGTGGCGGAAAGACTGACAAAGTTCTTCGACAGCGCCATCGTCAACATGACGGGCGGTTCGCCGCCGCGCGGTTGCCTGACTACGCGCACCGCGCTCAATGCGGGGATTTCGAGCGAGGTGGTGCGTGAGCGCGTGCAGGATCTGCTCGGGCGGCTTGAACAGGCGGTCAGCAAGGCGATAAGTTCCGCGCCCGGCGGGCGGCCTGCGGCCGAGGCCAATCGATTGGCGCGCGTCGTCGTCACATTTACGCGAGGCTTGGCGGTAATGGAGCGCGCGGGATATAGCCGTAGACAACTGAAGGAATCGGCTTCGACCTTCGTCGATGCGCTTTGCCTGGAATAGTTTTTGCGCGACGGGGTATGCCGCATGAGCGGCGTACGACGCATTCGGTTTTAGCTGTCTTGCTTGCAGAGGCCGTCGGAAGCCACCTCGCGGTTGAGGCGGACGAAGATCGAGGGTAGAGCCGCAATGATAACCGCCATCACGACGTATCAGTTGCCGGAGCCGGCGACGCCGGAGGAGGCGCGGCGTAATTTTCTGAGCACGGCACCGCGATATCAGGGCGTCACCGGCCTCTTTCGCAAGTACTACTATTTGTCGCAAGACAGAAAAACGATAGGCGGGGTCTATCTTTGGAATTCCTGTGCCGAAGCCGAGGCGATGTTCACCGAGAGTTGGCGGGCTTTCATGCGGGACAAATACCGTTCGGATCCTTCGGTCGTGTACTTCGACAGCCCCGTGGTGGTTGACAACCTGACGCACGAAATTCTCTCGGACGACGAATAAGGCTCGTGACCGGAGTGGCGTCCTTTGTGAGCCCGCCGAGAGGCGATGCGAGTGTTAGAATCAAGAACCGCTAATATGGCGGGAACGCAAGGAATTCCGGCATGCGTTCGGCCCGCGCCGAAAGCGCGGCTAGCGCGGGATGACGATCCCTGCTGATGACGCCCGGCAGTTCGTCCTGCGTGAAACGCCAGGTGATCGCGCTGGTGATGTCGGCCTGTAATGGCCTGCTTTCGAAAAGCCAGGGCTTGGCGGTAGTGACCTCCTGTTCAAGCAGGCGATAGGCGGCTTCGAGCTGCGCCTGTACGCGGTCGATCCAGGGCTGATGATGCTTCTCCGGCGGGCGAAGATTTCGCTCATAGATGATCTGTATGCTCTTTTCGCAGGCTGCGAGCGCCAGCCCGACGATCCGCTGCGCGCGCGCATGCGCCGTCGTCTCATGCGGGTCAAGGCTGCGTTCGCGCGGAACGAGGCGCTCGAGATATTCGAGCATCAAGGCAGAATCCATCAGGACGACGCCATCGTCGGTTACAAACGTCGGTGCCTTGACGACAGGATTGATCGCCGAGAACGCCTCATAGTTGCGGAACACTGAAAGCGCTTCGTGGGAAAACGACAATTGCATCAGCCGCAGCGAAATCGCCACGCGGCGCACGTAGGGCGAGTCGAGCATTCCGATCAATCTCATCGCTTGTCCTTCAATCCGACGCCGGCGGCCTTGGTTTCCCCGCGGTCACGCGTGAAAAAGAGGGCCCGCCTCGGCCACCATTGATAGATTAGCCACGCCGGGAGCCGGGTAAAGGGCGCGCAATCGCTCGGCAGCCCCCGCACGGCGCGTCCGTCCGCCCCGCTATCAGCCGGACATCGGCGGAAATCAGTTTCCGCCCGGACGAAATCGATTTCATACCCTCACGAAATGCGCCTGAAACACAAGGCTGCAACGATTAATGCGTAATCAACAACGGAGTTGGTTCGATGCAAATCATTCTTCGCCTGATCTACCGCGAATACTGCCGGGCCTGCCTTCTGAATTTCAAATACTTTTAGCAGATTGATCAGATGCACCGGCCAAATACGATTTTACTCCCGACGCTTGTTGCCACCGTCTTTGCCGGCATAGCGATCTGGCTCGTCGCGGGACCCCCGCCGCATTCCGCGAGACCCGTTAACGCCCATCCCTTCGTCGCCTCGAACAAGTAGTTGCGTTGATTTCATCACCCGTTTGACCTGGAGATCATTATGCAGCGCGAATTGCCGATCATTGATTTCGCAAGCGAAGCCGAAGTGCGATCGAAGGCCGAAGGCCGGCGTACCGAGGAAGTCGCGGGCTTGTTGAAGGATTTCTTTGCCTGGTGGATGCCAAAGCCCCGCCTTTGGACGTCAAGCCTGCGCCAGTCGGGGCGTCCGATTCTGGAAGCCGTACAGCCGGCGAATCGGCCCGCCGCGGCCGGAAGATCTTAAAACCCCGGGCGCGGCTTGGCGCCGATCCTGAACAATCACAAATGAACCCAGAGCCCTCCGGCGACCTCGCCGGCGGGCTTTTTGTTTTTTCGTCGTCATCAAGCAGACGAGGTGGTTACGCGTGATTAACAATTCACGGCTAGGTTCCTCATCAGAACCTTTAACCTCATAATTTCTTTAATAATAAATAATACCAATGGCCTACCTGGTTACCAGAACGGTTACTGGAGCGCGCGCCCTGCTCGATGAGCGATCAGTGATCCGCTCAACGATGCCTGCGGCAATGCATGCCGGCAAAACACCGTCGGGCTTGGACGCCTCCAGCCTGCAAGGTGCTCTCGAGGGCCTGTCTGCATGAGCAACTGGAACAACCGAAAATCCGACCGGGTGCAGTTTCAGCGTGCTTTTCCGGCGAACTTGATGGGAGTCGATGGCACCTGGCGGCGCGGCTGTGAGCTGCTGGACGTCTCCTCGACGGGCGCAAGAATTGAAATCGAGGGAACGACCGAAGTCTTGCAGGCGAAGGAGTTCTTTCTGGTCCTGTCGTCTACCGGCTTAGCGTTCCGGCGTTGCGAGCTCGTCTGGCTCGACGGAACCATCGCGGGCATACGCTTTCTCGTCCATAAGGTTGAAAAAAAGGCATCTCGCCGTCCTTAGGATCGGAAGTGTTACCGCGACCAATGAATTTAGAACAAGCGAGTGGGGGCACGAGCAAACATGAAGACATCCGTTTCAATCATCGATGAACTGGAAGAGGCCGTCAAAAGCGGCTCCTCCGCGAAGCGCGTCGAAACTCTTCGGCAGGTTACAGACCTTTTCCTCAATGACGCAGAGCGCCTGAGCGATGACCAGGTCAAGGTGTTCGATGACGTGCTCTGTCATCTCGTCGAACGCGTCGAAACCCGGGTGAGAGCAGAGCTTGGCGAGCGTCTGGCGCCGCTCAAGCGTGCTCCGTCGGGTGTAGTCGAGAGTCTTGCCTGGGATGACCAGATTTCGGTCGCGGGAACTATTTTGGCCAACTCTGCCAGCCTGACAACCGGAACGCTGGTCGAGATCGCCAAGAGCAAGGGGCAGGACCACCTGCTGGCCATCTCGGGGCGCGCCGACTTGCCTGAAGTCGTCACCGACGTGTTGGTCGTGCGAGGCGAGAATAAAGTCATCCGCAAGCTTGCCGACAACACCAGCGCCCGCTTTTCCGAGACCGGCTACAGCGGCATGGTGGCTCGTGCCGAAGCCGACGACGAGTTGACGCAGATCCTCGGCCTTCGGCCCGATCTTCCGCTCAAATTCCTTCGCGATCTCCTGCAACGCGCGACCGAAGCGGTGCGGGCAAAGTTGATGGGAATTGCGCCGCCAGAACTTCGCGACGAGATCAAGCGCATCCTTGTGGCTGTTGCCGACACCGTCAAGGGCGAGGCACCATCCGGGCGCGATTACAGCCGGGCCGAGGCGGCGGTGCGCAGAATGAAGGGTATGAACGAGCTCAACGGCGCTGCGATCGCCAGGTTTGCTACCGGCAAAAAACTCGAGGAAGTCGCGGCCGCGCTGGGGCTTCTCAACAACAGCGCTCCCACCGAGATGATGATGAAGGTTTTGGAAGGACCTCGCGCGGATCTCGTTCTGATCCCGTGCAAAGCGGCCAAATTGGACTGGATGGTGGTGGAAGCGATCCTCTCGCATCGCTCCAAAAACCGCGTCGACGAAATAACGATCAAGCTTGCTTCAAAGGACTATGGCAAGTTGTCGGTCGAGACGGCCGAAAGAACGCTGCGCTTCTGGCAGCTTCACAACAAGATCGAAAAATAAAGCAGGACGAATTCCCGGCGATCTCGGCCGTTTAGAAGCGGACGGTCCGTTGTGCCGCTGACAGCGAGAATTCGTCGAAGGTCCGCTTGGCCTTTTCCAGTTCGGCCGGAGCGACCGGTAACTGGCCCGGACGGTGCTTGACGATCGCAGCCGCCGTTGCCCAGTCCAGTCTGGACGCCTTGCACGCCAGAACCAGTCCTTCCAGGTTGTCGCTCGCAATCAACGGCAGGATGACCTCGACCGGCGATCCCGTCTTCAAGGAGAGGGCTGCAACGACGTTGGTGTATTGACCGCGGACGGCAAAGCGATTGACGGCGGAATCGTTCAATTTGCCCTTGCGGTTGAATTCCGCCAATTGTGCATAGGCCGTCGCATAATCCGGTTGGTCTGAACCGGTCAATGTTTTGGCCGCATCTGCGGTCGCGACCGTATTTTCGATCTGTTCGCGCATCACGGCCGGCGCCGCATTGAGGTGGCGCATGCGCGCGTCTTGCAGCCTTGCACGGACCGTGCGCTTGAGAGCTTCAGGAAGATCCGACCGGCGGCCGAGCTTCTTTGTCAGTGCCGCGTCGTTCTCGCTGATCTGTACCAGCCGGGCCCAATCGGCTTCCAGCAGACTTGCGCCGAGGTTCTCCGCCAGCGCGTGATTGATCGCGGCGTCGGCGAATTGCATCAGTGCCTCGCCGATGGCAGGCTCGACCGAGTGTCTGAGGGCGATCGCCACGCGACGCCTGAGGTTAGTTGATCGCACCACGTCGAGAATCAGTTCCGGCGAAAGACGAGCGGACCTCAGGATGGGGACCGAAACCGATTCGTCGCCGTGAAGAGCGAGCTTCCTGAAAGACAGCGGCAACGCGTATTTCGCTTCGCAAAGTTGCTGGCTGAATTGCGCGAGCGCCGAGGTATCGACATGGTCGATCAATCGGACAAAGACGTCGTCGAAAAGCGCGATCTGGTCGGCCGCGATACCCGGACCACGACTCAGAAAGAGCTTCGTGATCTGGCGCAACGCTCCCGCCCATCGTTCCGGAGCCCATCCGTCGATCGCTTCCAGCTCCGAAATCAATAGTGCCGATGTCGATGCCACCGGTTGGCCTCACGGAATCTAATAGTGGATGGGCAAGCGAGGTCTGCTCGCCGAAAGTGCAGCGGGTTATTATTCAATGAAATTATTGGCGAAGGGCTAAGGTTTCTTTAAGACCCTCAGGACGGGCGGCGCCTCGTTAAGGTCTTGTTAGTGCTGTCCTGCCGGCCGATTTTGGGGATCGTGCGGCTGGTGGAACGGCGATCTCGAGAGCTCGCGGACTTCGCCGGGCATCATGCCGCGAAGCGCATCTCCTCTGGCATTGGTCCTATCGTCCATCAGGCGGGCGGCCCATCCCTCCGGCACCTGATCCAGTACCCGATCCACAGCCGTTTCGCGCGAGGTCGCCGCGGCCCAGACGCGGTGCTCGCGCTCATCTGTCGTTACGCGCACGAGATAGATGTTCATCGCCGGCCTCCACGTTTGCGGAGGCCTTTGATGACATCGAAATCGTTCGCTGTGGATTCCGGTAGAATACCGGTCTATTGGCTCCGCTGACTAACATTGATCAACTTACTCAAGGTCGATCGCAGCTGACGTGATCAGGCCTCGATCACGTCAATCCTCCCACATCCTGGCGGATGAGGCGGCAGTGGACGCACTCCCGGGAGATGGCGGCATAAGATGGCCTGCCAGAATGTGCAAAGCGAGGAAGCCGGCGGCGATCGCGACCAGCACGGCATAGCCGGCGGCCTCGGAAATTGGAAATCGGCGTTCAGGCGGATCACTCAAGGACATTGTGAATTCCTTTCAAAATATGATCCCGGCTTTTGCTAGCGATCAGGTGCCGGTAGCGCCGAAGAATGTGTTGCGCTTCCAGGCGTCTTGAATGCTGCAAGGCTTCAAAGATGGCGACGAAAAACCCCCTTGGTTTCGCGTCGTGTTGAAATGAATGTGCTCCGGAACCGATAACCTCAGGTGATGGCAAGATGACATCGCTCATGGGGAGGCTTTGCTGCTCGATCAATGCAAGGATGATGCTGCCATATGTGCAGATCACCTGTGAGAAGGTTCACAAATCAAGGGAATGTGAGCGGGAAAAGGCCGTCACAACGGCGTTTACGGCTTCTGGCGCCGTTCTCTTGGACGTAAGCGACAATCGAGGATTAATCGCGCGCCCATTCGTCGACGACGCGATGCACTTCGACAAAATGCTCGCGAAGTTGTTCCAGCGCGAAACCGAGCGCAAACAGCCGCTCGGCATTCTCGCTGTTCATGTCGCGCGTCAGCCCTTCCCGCCGCACCGCGCCGAACCGCTCGATGTAATCGCGAAAACTGGCGTCGGCGGCTGCGAGCGGCGGCGGAGGCTTTTGATCGCGCAAGGCAGCACCGCTGGCGCGCAAGAATTCGTGCCCCTCAGTCTGGATATTTTTAAGCGCTGGCGTCAGTTGGGCCACGACTTCCGCCGGCAGATCGCATCCCACTGCGCGGCCCAGCATCACGATGTCATGGCGCAGCCTTAACAGCGTGCGCAAAAGAGGTCCGGTGTCCGGGCCGGAAGTAAGACGCGCGTTGCGCTCGTGTTCGGCTTCGGCGCCGGTGGTGTTGAGCCGCGCCAGCGCCGCCGCAATCCCGTCCTGGATCCGCCGGCGCTCAGTGAGATCGAGCTCGCGCGTGTGATCTTCCAGAAAGCGAGAGAGCGCGTCCGCCATCAGATCGAGCATGTCGGCCGCGGCTTGAATGGTGATTTCATGCGCACGGGAGGGAAACAGCAAAAAGGAAACGATGAAACCGACGGCGCCGCCGACGGTAACCTCCAGCACGCGATCGAGCGCGGAAGCCGCCGGACTGACATGCTGCATGCCCGGCACCAAGAGCACGATGATCGCAGTGATCGGCAGCACATTGAAATTGGCGCGAAACGAGGCGATGAAAGCAAGCGGCGCGATCGCCAGCGCCAGCACGGCGAGCAGGGCCCATTCGCTGTCATGCGGGATCAGGATCGCGAGCGCGCCGCCATAGGCGACGCCGCCCAAGGTGCCGATCAGATAATCGCTTGCCACCTTCACGGAGCGACCGAGGCTTGCCTGGGTCACGATCAGGGACGTCAGAACGGCCCACAGCGGAAGGTGCAGATGCAGGACTTGCGCGACCACGAAGGCGAGCAGCGCGGCGACGGTGACGCGCAGCGCCAGGATCAATTGCAGCCGGTAGCGGCGGATCCAGTCGCGGATCGATCTCGTCAGTCGGGAGACGCGGCGTTCGCTAGTGTCCCGGTTCCGAAGTTCGTCGGATTTTGCGGGGTCACGTTTCGAACTTCGGAATCGAAAGGACACTAGCAAACCTATTATTTTAGTGTGGCTTCGGTTCAGAAGTCCGCACGAAGAGCCCGCGGCGCCAATGATGCGGACTTCTGAACCGCCACACTGGAGGACATGCGGCTGGCGTCGTTATACCTGCGTTGCAGAGAAGGGTTTAGCCGGCGTCCAAGTGAAGACGATGTCGCCTGCAAATGCAAATCGGGCCCCGAGCCATTTGGCGCGGAGCCCGATATCACTTTCCCCTCATCCTGAGGAGCCGCGCAAGCGGCGTCTTAGAACTCAGTGCGCCAGTGGGTCGGGCCGCAACTGCACTTTGAACACCTTCGGATAGGCCTCCGTGCCGCCTTCGCCGTGGAAGTTCGCGCGCGTGCCGGAGGTAGTCCAGAGGCCGCGGCCTTTCCAGCCCTTCTTGTCATCGTCGATCCGGCCATCGACGTTCTTGGTGAAGAAGCCGAGCGGATAGGGCATGCGCATGTTGACGAATTTACCGTCGACGAGCGCGAGCAGCGACTCGGCGCCGTTGGCGCTGGCGATGGGCACGTTGGCGCCGAGCCCAAAGACATTGTAGCGGTCGACCCACACATAATACGCGTGGTTGGCGCTGCCCTTGGGGTCGAGGCCTTTGAATTGCGGACCGGGCAGCCGATAGGTGTGCCAACCTTCGGGGCACTGTTTGCCTTCCGCGGTGGTCGGGCCGTTCAGCGGACCCTTGCACAGCTTGCGGTCGAAGCTGCCGAGATGGCCACTCGACAATACGGTCCAGACCACGCCATCGAGCCCGATATCGATGCCGCGCGGGCCAAACGTGCCCTCCGGCGGTTGATACACTTCGGCAAGCGCGGTGTTGGCGGGATCGGAGCCCGGCGTCAGGCGAATGATATAGCCGGGTTGATCGATGCGCGAGAAGCCGCGATCCATCGCCTGGC
Organism: uncultured Alphaproteobacteria bacterium; assembly: GCA_963824305.1. Taxonomy (GTDB): domain Bacteria; phylum Pseudomonadota; class Alphaproteobacteria; order Rhizobiales; family Xanthobacteraceae; genus Bradyrhizobium. The sequence goes on along the minus strand of CAWGOW010000004.1, from coordinate 1,086,530 downwards.
CCCAGATCGAATTGTCAACCGGGCTCGGCATGATGCCGTAAAACGAAGCCGCAATGCGCTTGTCCTTGGCCGGATCGACCGGGTCCTTGGCGCCGACAAAGGCATCGCGCTTGCCGTTGCCGTTGGTGTCGATCACGAGCGCAGTCCATCCTTGAGAAGCGACACCGTCCTTGGTCTCGCGGAATTTCTTGGTATCGAGCCAGCCGACGATGCCGCCGCCGAGGCCAGGGCCGCCCGCGCTCGTCCACAGCGTGTTGTTGGCGTCATGTCCAAAATAAAGATGATGGGTCGAGAAGCAGGTGTTGATCATGTCCCATTGGCCGGTCGCGGGATCGAAGCGCGACAGCTCGCGTACCGCGGTTGCCTGCGGATCGGCCTTGGCAGAGGCAAGGTCCGAGCCCTGTTTGCAATAATCTGGGTTTGCCGGCGGCCGCAACTTGGCGGTGAACCAGACCTTGCCTTGCTCGTCCATCATCACGTTGTGGATCGAGGTGTGACCATCCCAGATCGCCTCGTCGGCCCAATAGGCCGACGTGCCGTGCGGCGCATCCGCCGAACCCTGCATCTTCTCGTCCAGGTAAGGCTCCTTGATCGTGGCAGCGACGTTCTTGATCGGATCGAGCGTCGGAATGAGGTCGGTGCTCTCCTCCGGTGAGCCGTAGATCAACCCGTTGGCATTTACGCGCGGATTGCGCTTATCGGTCGAGATCGCATCGTGCTGGTAGTGCCCGGGCGTCGCCCAGTCCCACAGTGTGAAGACGACGTTGCGTTCGACCCCTTTGGGGCGTTCCGGCTTGTCGAACGGCAACGCGCCGCCGGCGATCTTGTCGGTCCACTTCGAGAAGACCTCATTGACTTTGTCCGGCCCAATGCTGTTGATCGCGGTCGCCATGTATTCCATGGCTTGCCCGGCCTGCGTGCGGATCGCCCAGGCCGTCTGCGAGTCCTGAGCTGCGTCCTTGAACAGCTTCGGCACTTCGCGAATGCCGCGCGTGCCAATGGCATGACAGGACTGGCACATGTTTTTCACGGTGTCGACGAACTGCCCCTGGCTCTTCATCGTGTCCGGCATCTTGTTGCCCTTGGCGCCAGTGCCGGGGAATTCGCTCGCAGCTGGAATGTCGATCAGGGAATACCAGTACATGCCGGGATAATGCTGCGCATCGGCGGCAGCGGAGGCAACCGGCTTGACCTTGAAATCTACGGTCTTGCCCGGCTTTGCATCGACGGCCGCGCTGTCGGTCAGGCCGTAGCCGCGAACCCAAACCTTGTAATTCGCATCCGGCAGTTCGGGAATGACGAAGCGGCCTTGATCGTCGGTCACGACGATCTTCGCATATTTGGTCGGAAGGTCTTTCGTCTCGGCGATGATCCAGACGCCGGCTTCCGGTCCCTTGTCGCCCATCACCTGTCCACCGATGTCATGGGCGGAGATATCGATCTTGGCCGCCAAGGCAGCGCTGCCGAGCAGCAGCGCAAACGCGCTTGCGCTTGCGGCGATCAATCGATTCAACTTCATGGCTTGTTCCCCCAATATGCGGCGACGCTCGACGTACCGCTGTTCGCATCCGTTATGGCACACGGCCGGTCATGTCAGCTATTTCGACCAAAGTCTTCTTGTTGTCGAGTGCGGCTTATCGCCCAAAGCGGCTTCTCACATGGTGAAAAGGCGCGGGCGGCGGATGCGGCAAGTCGACCGCTCGTGGCTGGCTCCAACTCCATCGCAAAGCTGATTGGCGCTTGCCACATTCGGCTATCTCGCAACCGGAGGGCGACGGCGGCCAGGGCCATAGCGGATGCCGGCGCCAGTCCCGATTTTTGTCAGATACCCCCTTGGAATTGAGGGATTGGGCCTTAACATGGTGCCCCGCTACGAAGGGATGCGGATTGGTGTCCGGACCACTCGTTCCAAGTCGAAAAGACAAGAAGAATACAAGAACAACACCGGCGGGTGGCCTTTGGCCGCTGCGCGCGGAAACAAAAAAGGAGGACGGCTTGGCAGGGACAACGCCGCTTCGCGCACTGCTGCAACGCGATGGATGTCTGACGCTTCCGGGCGTCTTTGACGGCATCTCGGCAAGAATGGCCGCGAGCAGCGGTTTCGACGCGCTTTACATGACGGGCTATGGGGTCGTTGCGTCCGCGCTCGGCGTGGCCGATGCCGGCACCGCGACCTTCAGTGAAATGCTCGACCGCGTGCGCTGCATTGCCGGCGCCACGAACTTACCGTTTCTCGCCGACGGCGACACCGGCTATGGCGGGTTGTTGAACGTCGATCGGACCGTGCGCGGCTATGCCGCCGCCGGGGCTTCGGGCATTCAGCTCGAGGATCAGGAATTTCCCAAGAAGTGCGGGCATACCGAATTTCGCCGCGTCATTCCCGCCGACGATGCCGTTGCCAAAATCCGCGTCGCCGTCGAAGCGCGGCCGAGCCGAGACTTTCTCATCGTCGCCCGCACCGATGCGCGTTACGCCGAGGGCTTGGACGCCGCGATGCGGCGGGCCGAGCGGTTTCTGGAGGCGGGCGCCGACGTGCTGTTCGTCGAGAGCCCGGAGAGCCTCGAGGAATTGCGCCGCGTCGCCGAGACCTTCAAGGGCGCGATGCTGCTTGCCAATATGGTCGAGGGCGGCCGCACGCCGTATTTGTCGACGGCCGAATTGGGCGCGATGGGCTTCAAGATCGCGCTTTATCCCGGGTCTGGCTTTTTGACGGCAGCGGGCGCATTGCAGATGGTCTACCGCCATCTGAAGAGCGACGGCATCGGAACGGGAAGCAACGCGCCGATGCTGCCGTTCTCCGAGATGAATCAGCTGATGGGATTCCCCGACGTGCATGCTTTCGAGAAACGCCACGGGTTAAGCGGGAAGTGAAGTGTTCGTTGTCGGAACCGGAATCAACTGATTAAGGGATGAAGCGATGGCACGGGGAATGCGCACTTTCCAATTTCGGCGGATCGGACTTTTCCTCGCTTTGGTCGCGGCCATCATGGCCTGGACATTGCAGCGCTCGCGGGCCGAAACGATCACGGTGACGCATTGGGGCGGCCAGTTCTACGGCGTGCCCTATGCGGTCGCCATGGAGAAGGGCTTCTTCAAGAATAATGGCGTCGACGTCACGGGTATCCTCACCGCGGCCGGTGGCGGCACCGCCGTGCGCAACACGCTAGCGGGCGGCATTCCCTTTGGCGAAGTGTCGCTGGCGGCTGCCGTGCAGGCGATCAATGCCGGACAAAAGCTCATTATCATTGGCGCCGGCGCCTGGTCGGTCGCCGACCAGATGTGGATCGTGAAAAAGGATTCGAACCTCAAAGGCATCAAGGATCTGGTCGGCAAACAGGTTGCCTATACAGCGCCGGGCTCAGTCAGCAATATGATCATCTTGATGGCGCTGAAAGCCAACGGCATGACGCCTCAACAGGTCAGGCTCGTCCCGGCTGGCGATCTCGGCGCCAATATCTCGGCCGTCGGTAGCGGCGCGGTCGATGCCGGCTTCTCGGACGAATTGATCTACGCCCAGCACAAGGAACTGGTGAAGCCACTGTTCATGGTGCGCGACGTGCTCGACCCGCGCATGATGCAGACCGTGATGATCACGACGGCCGAATATGCCAAGGCGCATCCCGACATCGTCAAAGGGCTGATCAGCGCGCGCCGCGAAGGCCTGGCCTATATGCTCGAGCACCCCGGCGAAGCCGCCGACATCACGGCGAAAGCGTACAACAATCCGAACATCGAGCTGTTTCGTGATCACGTGCGCGAGCTGATCAAGGAAAACTACTGGAGCGACGGCCGGCTCGATTACGCAAGCATGAACCACATGGTCGAGGGCCTTCAGATCACCGGGCAAATGAAGGGCGATGTCGACTGGCCGAAATATGTCGACACCTCCTATCTGCCGGCGGACTTGCGGCCGACGCAATGAGGGTTTTGGCGTGAGCGGGGAGTCGCACGTATCGCTGAGCGAAGTGGTGCGCCGTTATGAAGGGCCGCCTGCCGTGCAGGCGCTCGGGCCGGTCAACCTCGAAATCAAGTGTGGCGAGTTCTTCTCTATCGTCGGCCCGTCCGGCTGCGGCAAGTCGACCTTGCTCGACGTCGTCGCGGGCCTGGTTCGTCCGACCAGCGGCAGCGTGCGCTTCGAGGGTAACGAGTTGCATGGCGAGGTACCCGACGGCATCGGCGTCGTGTTTCAGGAAGATTCGAGCATGCCGTGGCTCAGCGTTCGCGACAATGTCGCGTTCGGTCTGCGAACCTCGGGTTTGCCGAAGCAGGAAGTCGCAACGCGTGTCGATCACGCCATCAGCTTCATGGGGCTTGCGCAGTTTGCAGGTCACTATCCGGCGCAGCTTTCCGGCGGCATGCGGCAGCGGGTGTGCATCGCGCGTACCCTGGTGCTGCGTCCCAGGTTGATCCTTCTGGACGAGCCGTTTGGTGCATTGGATCAGCAGACGCGGCTTCTGATGGGGGACGAACTGTTGCGGCTGTGGCGCGAGACGGGCGCGACGGTGCTTCTGATCACGCACGCGCTCGATGAAGCGGCGATGCTGTCGGACCGCGTCGGCGTGATGAGTGCGCGGCCCGGACGTTTTATCGACATGGTCGAAACCGGATGGCCGCGCGATCGCGACAGCCGCGTGATCTCCGAGTCGAATTTCGGTGCGCTGACGGCGCGTTTGTGGAAGTCGCTGCGCGAAGAATCGCTCAAGACCATGGGCAGAGCGGCGTGAAGCGGCATGTCGCCCTCATCGTTCGCATCGCCATCCTGGCGTCCTTGATTGCATTGCTGGAAATCGGCTGCCGCACCGGCCTCGTCGATGCCTTGACCGTGATTCCGCCGAGCGACATGGTTGCCTCGATGGTCGATCAGATCCGCTCCGGCGAACTTACGGCGAGCATCGTGACGACCTTCTCGACCATCCTGATCGCCTTCGCGCTGGCCGTCGTTCTCGGCACGGCCGCTGGTGCGCTGATCCATCGTTCTCCACGGTTGCGCGATGTCGCCGATCCGCTGCTGGCGTCCTACTACTCGGTGCCGACTTTCATCTTCTATCCGTTACTGGTGGCATTGCTCGGCTTGGGCAAGGCGCCGCTGGTGGTGCTTGGCGTTCTTTCGGCAACACCGGCGGTTGTGATCAGCACGCTATCTGGGCTCGACGGTGTCGCGCCCGTCCTGATGAAGCTCGCGCGTATCCACCGGCTGACACCGCTGCGGACGCTTTGGTGGATCGTGCTGCCTGCGGCGTTGCCGCATCTCTTCACCGGGTTCAAGCTCGCGCTGAGCTATGCGCTGATCGGCGTCATCGCCGGTGAATTCATTTTGTCCGGCACCGGTCTCGGCTATGCGATCTCCTATGCCTATCAGAGCTTCGACAACCGCGCGATGTACGGTGCGATGCTGTTCGTGCTGCTGGTAGCGGTGACCGCCAACGGCATACTCTATGTCTGGGAGGGGCGTCTGGCGCGCCGCCGGTCACGGGGATGAGCGAGCTCTCGTTCGCCAATACGCAAAATCTCGCGGCGCGCCGGCGCTTCCGCGCCTTGGACGCCCTCGTGGTTACGCTGCTGATGCTGGGGCTCTGGCAGGCGATCGGAAGCTGGACGCAAGGTGTCGCGGTTTCGCCGCCGCTGCAAACCCTGGTGTATCTCGCAGGTCTTTTGAGAACATCGATGTTCTGGGACCACGCCGCCGCAACGTTGGAAGCGTTTTTGCTGGCGTTTGTGCTCTCGGCGCTGATTGGCCTCGTGCTCGGCCTGATCTTCGGCGTCAGGCGCTTTGCGGGCGAAGTCGCCGAACCCATTCTGGCCGGCTTCTACACCATCCCGAAAGTAACGCTCTATCCCGTCGTATTGCTGTTGTTTGGCCTCGGCATGTCCGCAAAGGTCGCTTTCGGCGTCATGCACGGGCTGGTGCCGATAACGCTGTTCACGCTGGGCGCGGTGCGTAACTTGCCGCCGGTTCTGGTGCGCACCGCGCGCGTGCTGCGGCTCTCGCCCGGACGCACCATGCGCTGGGTGCTGGTGCCGGCCTGTCTGCCTGATATTGTCAACGGTCTTCGGATCAGCTTTTCACTCAGCTTGCTTGGCGTGCTGATCGGAGAGATGTTTTCATCGCAGCGCGGTCTCGGCTTTCTTCTGGTCAACGGCATGGCGCAGCACAACGTGCCGCTGTCGACGGCTATCGTGACCGTGATTGTGGCGATTGCGATTGCGGCCAACACGTTGATGCTGCGGGTCGGCAGGCGGTTTGCGCGGCGAGCAGATGTAGCGGCCGGATAGGCGTGAGGAGAATGGCATGACAAGGTCAACGACGACGTTAAAGACCATCCTAAACCGCCGCGAGGCGACGATTCTGGCCGGCGCCGCCAACGGCCTGTTTGGGCGGATCATCGAGGATCTCGGTTACGAGGCGGTCTATGTCACCGGCGCCGGCGTCGCCAACATGTATCTTGGCGCGCCCGATATCGGCCTGACCACGCTGACCGAGATTGCGAACCACGTCGCGGCCATTTCGGATGCGGTCGCGATCCCGTTGCTGGTCGATGCCGACACCGGCTTCGGCAATGCGGTCAATATGGTGCGCACCGTGAAGGTTTTGGAGCGGGCGGGCGCAGCTGGCTTGCAGATCGAGGATCAGGTTTTTCCGAAAAAATGCGGCCATTTCGACGGCAAAGCGGTCGTGCCTCTGGAAGAGATGCTGGCGAAGGTTAAAGCTGCCGTCGACACCCGTCGCGATGGCGATCTTCAAATTGTGGCGCGCACTGATGCACGTGCGATGCTTGGCCTCCAGGCCGCGATCGATCGTGCAGGCGCCATGATCGAGGCCGGCGCCGATGTGACCTTTGTAGAGGCGCCGACCTCGGCCGAAGAACTGGCGCAGATCGTCAAAAGCCTTCCCGTCCCGCAAGTCGCCAACATCGTGTTCGGTGGCCGCACGCCGGAACTGGGTCGGCAAAAATTCGCCGAGCTCGGCTTCGGCTGCGTGCTTTACGCGAATGCTGCCTTGCAGGCCGCGCTCAAGGCGTCGCATGAGGTGCTGATGGCCTTGAAGCAGGAAGGATCGCTCGCGTCCGTCGCTGATCGTCTCGCCGGCTTCGCCGTTCGTCAGCAGGCCGTTTCCAAACCGAAATATGACGAACTCGAACGCCGTTACCGCGGGGGCTAATGTGGGATATCGCCGGGGCTGGATTGCACTGCTTATCTTTACGGTCGTGATCATCAATTACATCGACCGCATCGCATTGTCGGTTGCCGCTCGACCAATTGTCGCCGAGTTCGGTTTCTCGCCGGTGCAAATGGGCTATTTGTTTTCCGGCTTCCTGTGGACCTACGTCGTTTGCCTGATTCCGCTCGGGCTTCTCGTCGAGCGGATCGGCATCAAGAACATGGTCGGCGGCGGCATCGCGATCTGGTCAACGGCAACCGCGCTGACGGCGGCGGCCACCGGCTTTGCCTCCATCCTGACGGCGCGACTTGCGATGGGCGCGAGCGAGGCGACGACGTTCCCCGCCTGCGGCGGGGCGATCCGCCAGTGGTTTCCCGAGCGCGAGCGTGGCTTCGTCACCACCTTGTTCAACGGCGGCTCTTCCGCAGGACCTGCGATTGGCGCCATCCTCACCGCGGCGCTGGTAAGCTCGTTCAGCTGGCGAACGGCGTTCGTCGTGCTGGGCGCGATCGGCTTCGTCTGGCTGAGCGCGTGGTGGCTCTGGTACGGATCGCCCGAAGAAGTGCCTTGGCTAAGCGAAACCGAGCGAACGAAAATCCTGGCCGAGCGCAACGGCACCGGCGTGGCCGCCTCGAAAGCGCCGCCACCGCCTTCTTCGCTCGGCTATCTGCTGAGCCAGCGCAGCGTGTGGGGGCTGGTGTCGACCCAGGCCTGCCTCGTCTACACGGCTTATCTGTTTCTGACGTGGTTGCCGACCTACTTGCAGTCGACCCGCGAGCTCTCGACGATGAATACCGGCTATCTCACGGCGATCCCGTATCTCTGCACCGTCGTGCTCGGGGTGACGATCGCGCGTATCAGCGATCGCGTGCTCACGTCGCAGGACATCCAGGCCGGCCGTCGCCGCAACTTCATCGCCGCCATGGCGGTGCTCGCGATGACAATTCTGCTCGCGCCCGTCGTTGACGGGCTCTGGCAGCTGCTCTGTGTGCTGACGCTGGTGCTGACGGGAGCGACGACCGGTTCGGGCTTGAACTTCACGCTCGCCAGCGATCTCTTGCGCAATCCGCGTGACGTCTCGCGCGTGGTCGCGATCACATCGTTCGGCGGCAACTTCTTCGGTCTCATTTCACCGATCATCACCGGCTATGTGGTTGCCGGTACCGGCGGTTATACTTGGGCGTTCCGCATCGCGGCCGCATTGCTATTCTGCGGCTGCCTGGCAACGCTCAGCCTGACCCGCCGGCCCATCGAGCCACAATATGCGTGAAAAAGTTTTCGGAGGCTTTTGAACATGGCTGAAAAGATGAAACACCACTATGCCGGCTTGCGCCGCCCCGTCACCGACGACACGCGCGCAGGCGTCATCGAGGATTTTCCGGAGATCGAACTCGTGCCGGACAAGAAGCTCGGCAGTCTCTGCGTCGAGGCCTGGAGTTATTCGCTGTGTTGTTCGGATTTCAGGCGCATCAGGGATATTCCGCCCTGGGGCAATCCGAATGGCCCTATCCTGAGCAAGGGAGACCAGACCGACCACTTGCGAGGTGTGGTGCGCACGACGAGAGCAATGGCGGAAGAGTTTGAACATTCGCATCCCAACGTCCGCATCGATTGGGACGTCTTGATCGCCGGCGCCGTATGCCATGACGTCGGCAAGCCGTACGAATTCGATCCGAGCAACCGCGCCAGGTGGCAGGCCGATCCGGCCGACAGCGGCTCGCCGACATTCCGTCATTCTGTGTTTGGCATGCACGTGTGTCTGACGGTAGGTCTGCCGGAAGAAGTCGCGCATATCGCGGTCGGCCACTCCTTCGAAGGCCTGCACATGGGCGTCAGCGCGGAGTGCATGATCGTTCGTCAGGCCGACCACGGCTGGTGGTACATCGCCGGCGCGCTGGGTCTGCTTGAGGCGGAGACCATCGGCGCGCTGCCGAACAACCTGCGCGCCCGTCATCTCTGAGCCCGCGCCCTATCGCGGGGCGGGGTCGGCGACGACGGTTTCCTGGACCTGAACGACCATTGGTTTCGGCGCGTCGGGCAGCGACTGCTCCCAGCCGCCGCCAAGCGACTTGAAAAGCGTGACGAGGTCGAGCGCGACATTGGTGGTGCTCTGCGCATATTGCTGCTCGTTCAGCAACAGGCTGCGCTCGGCATCGAGCACCGTGATGAAGTCGGCGACGCCGTCATTATAGCGCGAGCGGGATAAATCGAGCGCAGCGCGGGTGTGATCGAGCTGGGCGCGCAGCCGCCCACGGCGGATTTGCTCAAGCCGAAGCGCCGCGGTCGTATTGATCACCTCGTGCCAGGCTTGCAGCACCGTTCTGTGATAGGTGATGGCGGCCTCGGCCTGCTGCGCGTGACTGAGCGCGAGCGTGCTCTTTAGCCGCGCCCCGTCGAAGATCGGCAACGTTACGCTTGGACCTGCCGTGTATTGCAACGAGCTTGCGTTATACAGGCTGCTGAACTGGAGCGAGTCCAGCACGACCTGGCCGTTGAGCTGGAATTTCGGATAGAATGAGGCGATCGCGACGCCGATATTGGCGGTCGCAGTGTGCAGTTGGTCCTCTGCTTCCCGAATATCGGGACGGCGTCGCGCAAGCTCCGAGGGCAGGCCCAGCGGCACGCGCGCGGGCAGTCTCAGCGCACGTCCTCCGCCGAGTTCGCCATTGAGCGAGGACGGCGGCATATCGAGCAGCAGCGCGATCGCGTTCTGAGATTGAATCTCCTGCTGGCGCAGGGTCGGCAGTTGCGCCCGCACGCCTTCGACCTGGGCGGCGGCGTTTTCGGCGTCGAGGCCGCTGCGCACGCCCTTTTGCTGGAGTTGCTGCGCGAGCTGAAGAATATCGCGGTCGACGCGGACGTTGTTCTCGGCAATCCGGATCTGCTCCTGCGTGCCGCGAAGCTGAATATAGTTGCGCGCGAGCTCGGCAAGGCTGGAGACCAGCGCATCGCGGCGTCGATCTTCGGCCTGCTCGACCTGCGCGTCGGCGGCCTCGACCTGGCGGCGCACACGGCCCCAGAGGTCGAGCTCCCAGGACATGTCGAGACCGACGGTGTACTCGTTGATCGGCGCAATGCTGACGCCGCTGGACCCGGCCGGCCCAAGCAGGGGCGTCAACAGGCTGATGATGCCGTTCTTGCTGTAGAGTTCGCGCTGATACTTGCCGTCGCCGTTGATCGATGGCAGTTCGGCTGCTGCCGTAACGCCGCGCTGGTAACGGCTTTCGGCGATCCGGATCGCCGCGGTCCGCACGTCGAGATTGGCCTCCGCGACGCGGGTTTCAAGATTGGTCAGAACGGGATCGCCGAAGATCCGCCACCAGTTCGGATCGGTCGGCGCCGGCAGATGCGCGTCCGACACCGGCTTGCCGCCGAAGGTCGCATTATCCGGCAGATGCGAATCCGGCTGCACGAAGTCGGGCCCAAGGGTGCAGCCGGAAAGCGCAAGAACGAAAAGCAGCACCGCCATCGCGGCGAAGGCAGCGTCGCGGCATCGGAGGAAACGCGACATCAATGGCCTCCGCCCCGCATGCCACCGGTCTTCGGCGACAGCAGGAAGCACAGGGGCACAACGAGAAATGCCACCATGGCGCAGTAGAAGAATACGTCGCGATAGCCAAGGATCGCGGCCTGCGTACGGAACACCTGGTAGACGCGCCCGACCGCGAGATCATGCGCCGACGCGCCCACCCGCCCAAGGGAGTGCAGCGTCTGCTCGTATTGGGCGACCAGCGCCTGATAGGGCTGGTTGAACGGCGACATCCATTGCGCGAGGTAGCTTTGATGGACTTGCGAACGCTCGGTCACCTGCGCGGTCGCGAGCGCAATGCCGATCGAGCCGAAGATATTGCGGAACATCGCAAACAGCGCGGCGCCGTCGCCATTGAGCTCCCGCGGCAGCGTCATGTAGGCGATGGTCGAGATCGGCACAAAGAGGAATGCGAGCCCTGCGGTCTGGAAAGTTCGCATCAAGACCAGCGTCTTGAAGTCGATGCTCGGCACGAGCGTGCTCGAATAAACCAGCGCGCAGCCGATGATCGTGAAGCCGATCGCGATGAGATAGCGAATCTGGATTTTAGTCATCAGCCGGCCGACGAACGGGATCAGAATGATGACCGCAATGCCACCCGGTGACAAGATCAGCCCCGCCCAGGTAGCGGTGTACATCAGCACGGTCTGGGCGAATTGCGGGATCAATACGGCACTCGCGTACAAGATGCCGCCGGTGGCTCCAATCATGATGCAGCCGCCGGCGAAATTGCGGTCGGCGAACACCGACAGATCGACGATAGGCTTCCTGGCGATCAGCAGCCAGCCGATCGCGCCGAGTATCCCAAGGAAAGCGAGCAGAGCCATCAGGCAGATGAAATTGGAATGGAACCAGTCGGCGTCCTCGCCGCGGTCGAGCATGACCTCGAGACAACCGAGGCCGATTCCGATGAGCGCTAATCCGATATAGTCGATGCCGCGGCTGCGCCGGTTCTTTTCCCACGGCGGATCCTCGACCATGACCGAGACGAAGAAGGCGGCGACCATACCGACGGGCACGTTGAGGAAAAAGATCCAGCGCCAGCTTACTTGATCGGTAATGAAACCGCCGAGGGTTGGCCCCAACACCGGCGCGACGATGGTCGCGATCGCGGTGACGCCGAATGCTGCGCCGCGTTTGGCGGGCGGGAAATAGTCGAGGATGATCGACTGCTGGTTCGGCTGTAGCCCGCCACCGAAAAACCCCTGCATCAGGCGGAACATGATCAACTGGCTCAGGCTCTGCGCGATCCCGCACAGAAACGAGCACACCGTGAACATGATGATGCAGATGATGAAGTAACGCTTGCGGCCAAAGAGGTCACTGAGCCAGCCGGAGATTGTCAGCACAATGCCGTTGGCGACCAGATAAGACGTCAGCGCCCAGGTGGCTTCGTCGTTGCTGGATGACAGGCTTCCGGCAATGTGCGGAAGCGCCACGTTCACGATCGTGGTGTCGAGAATTTCCATGAACGCGGCGCTCGTCACGATCACCGCGATGAGCCACGGATTATATTCCGGCTTCCATTGCTCTTCGGCTTTCGCGTCGCTCATCGCACCGTGACCGTTGGCACCGCAGAGATCCCGAGTGGCAACGGCACTTTGGGATCGAGCCCCTTGTCGATGATAATCTTCACCGGCACCCGCTGAACGATTTTGATGAAGTTGCCGGTTGCGTTTTCAGGCGGGAAGGCCGTGAACTTCGAGCCGGAGCCGAGCTGGATGCTGTCGACGTGTCCTTCAAGCCGCAGATGCGGATAGGCATCGACCCGAATCTCCACGTGCTGGCCGGGGCGCATGTTGACGAGCTGACTTTCCTTGAAGTTCGCGGTGATCCAGACTTCCGGCGCCACGATGGAAATGATCTGCTGGCCGGGAGCGACGTAATTGCCTGTTTCGACGTTGCGCTTCGTCACCCAGCCGTCCTGTGGCGCAGTGACTACCGCCCAGGACAAATTCAAATCCGCTTGATCGAGCCGGGCCTGTGCCTGCTCGACCTGTCCCTTGAGTTGGCCGACGGCTGCGTCCGTCTCGTTGATGCGCTCCGTCACCGGCGAGTTCTGTGTTACCTGCGCTTCCGCAAGCGCAACCTGCGCCTCCGCCTGCTTCAACGCGGCCTCCGCCGCATCGACATCCTGCTGCGAGGTCGCAGCCTTCGGCAGCGCTTTCTGACGATCGTAGTCGGCTTTGGTTCTGGCCCGCGTCGCCTTAGCCTGTTCGAGCTGGGCCTTGGCTGCGTCTAACTGCGCCGGGAAGTTTTTCTTCGCGACCTCGAGGCCAAATTGCTGGCCGCGAAATTGCGCTTGAGCGGTCGCAAGCGCGCCTTCGGCCTGCTCGCGATCGATCTGGTATTGTCGCGGATCGATATGGATCAGCGGTTGGCCCTGCTTGACGAACTGGTTGTCGTTGACGTCGAGCGAGATCACGGCACCCGAGATCCTCGGCGCGATCGTGATCGCACGGCCATCGGTATAGGCGTCGTCGGTTTCCTCGATATTGCGGGTCGAAAGCCAATAATAGATGCCGCCGATCACCAGCAGTGCGATCACCACGGCGCCGATAATGAAGACGGTGGGCCGCCGCTTTTTTCTGGTTTCTTCGGCGGAAGCCGCCGCGGCGTTGCCGTCATCGGCTGGCGCCGGTTTGCCAGCGTCGGGTTTGGCCTCAGGGGGCGGCGAGGGCGCCTCTTGGTCCTGGCGCTCAGCCCGCGTCACTCCGGGCGAACGGCTCGTTGCTTCAGCTTCGTCAACCGACATGGGGTGCGCCCCTTGTAACCACCAAACCCGTCAGCCTTGCCACCTTAGCGGCGCCCCGGATATAACCGTACCCGATGGTTCGTTTAGAGGCAAGAATTGCCCAACGCAAGTGCCCCCGGCATGCCTAAGGAAATAGCCCCCCGAAAAGTTCCACGCGGCGATCGGCGGCGCGAAGAACTTATTGATGTCGCTGAAAAAATATTTCTGGAGCGTGGCTTTCCCGAGACCACGATGCAGATGATTGCGGAAGCGGCCGGCGCATCAAAGGAAACGCTGTACCGGCATTTCGAAAGCAAAGAGTTCTTGTTTGCGGAAATCGTCAGCCGGAAGGCCCGGCTGATCTCCGGGCCCGATGGCGCGATTGCGCGTGGCGGGAGCCCGGAAGTCGTGCTGTCAGCGCTCGGCACCAGCCTGTTGCGGACGATCGCGACCGGGCATGGATCGTTTCTGTTTCGAACCGTCGTCGGAGAAGCGGCGCGATCGCCCGAACTCGGCGATCTCTTTTACGATCGCGGCCCCGGGCTCACCGTCGAACGGCTCACACAGTATCTGGCGGGCGCCACCGAACGTGGGGAGCTGTCTTGCGACGATCCCCTCGTTGCTGCGCGGCTTTATCTTGGCGCGGTGGCCGCACAATTCCATCTGCGGCGCCTGCTGCAATCGAAATGGAAGCCGCCGACGGCGAGCGAAATCGAGCGTCACGTCAGGGCGGCGGTCTCGATGTTCCTGGCGGAATTCGGCGCGCGATAGCGCGCATCCGCCGCTGTTGCTTCCATCTTCACTGGCCGTAGGAACTTCACGATCCCTGTCGGATTGGTGAAAAGAACATGCCTGGAGGCTCATATGAATAGACTGATCGTTTCATCCGCTTGCGCCGTCCTCCTGCTCGCGCCTGTGGCGCACGGGCAATCGCTGGGAGAAAAGACCGGCGTCAATTCCACGCTCGGCGTCGCGCCGACGACCCAGGACTTCGTCACTGAAGCCGCCAACAGCGATATTCTGGAACTTGCCGCCGCCAAGATCGCCGAGGGCAAGGGCAATGCCGAGGAGCAGAAATTCGCCCGGCAGATGACGGCCGATCACACCCAGACGAGTAAAGACCTCAAAGCGATGGTCGATAGCGGGGACGTCAAAGCGATGATCCCGGTCAAGCTCGATTCGTCCGGACAGAAAAAGCTCGACGAGTTGCGCGACGCCAAGCCGGAGGATTTTTCCCGCTATTACGATCCGATGCAGGTGAGCGCGCACAAGGACGCCGTATCGCTGTTCGAGCGTTACGCCAAGTCTGGCGACAATCCGAAGCTGAAGGATTGGGCCGGCAAGACGCTGCCGACGCTCCAGCATCATCTCGAAATGGCGGAAAACCTCAAGAAGCGCGACTAGCTTTCCGAAAGGCGGACGGCATCCGGTTGGATGCCGTCCGCGCCTATTTCTTCGCCGCGATCGCAGCGGTATGTACCGTCTCGCCCGCGACATCGGACGACGGCGAAATGAAGAAATGGTTCGCCGCGGCGGCGACGACCAGAAGCGTCAGAACCGTGCCGTAGAATACCACGCTTCGGCGCAACCACAGTTTATAGATCGCGCGATCTTCCGGCGACAAAAGTCGTAGCTGGCGTTGTGACGGCCCCATGACCAATGCTCCTGCGAGTTCTAAAACGCGCGGTCGAAATCAAAACGGCGCCAATTGCTCCTGTGGATCGAAGGAGGCGAGCGGGATGTTGTAATGCGCGGATCCCGCGATCAACAAGAGCGCGAGCGCCCAGATGGCGAGCGGTATGCCCAGAACCAAATGCTGCGACAGAAACGTCTTTGGTTCTGCAATCCGGATATAGGTCGGCATGAACAAACCTCGCAGTTAGCCGCTCGCGTGGCGGCGAGAAGTCATTTTGAAAACGACGCTCGAGTTACGCTTTGTGTCAGGGGAACGCGGTCATGAACGCGATGTCGTCAAGTCCGTTGCCCGGTGACATCGCGGCCAGATAAATGGCGATCGCAAATACGATCAGAAGCGCGGTCCCCGCCAGCGCGACGTAGGCATCGAAGGCAGGTAGATTGACTTGAGACTTATGGATTTGGCTCAGTTGAGCTGAATTCGTCATCACGTCCTCCAAAGAAAGACCTGAAAAATTCGAGAGGCGGCTTACGCAATAATGTCGTCGTCAGACCTAATTTCGCTTTATTGATTACGCTTGAAGGGTGCGAAGAAATATGAACTCGTTCACACGCCGGCATATTTAAAATTGCCGTTAACTGCGGGGAAACGTAACTGCCCGCAAACAAGGCGTCCTTTAACGCAACTCATGCGCAGAGGATTGCATCTCAACGTTGCTATTATCTAAGTCAGCAAGATGCGTGCCAGCGATCGATCGCTGGTAAAGCCCAGATTTCCGCTGTGATGGACGCGCTCCTTCCGGTTAAATCGTGGGCAGAAAGCTCAGTAAATGGCGGCTGATTTGCTGGCACATTCTCTGCTTAAATAACCAGCGGCAACGCAATCCGACAGCAACGAGGCGCCCATGACCGACCACGCATTCTTTATGGCCAAGGCCTATGATCAGGCGCTGGCAAGTTATCAAAGCGGCGGCGTGCCTGTCGGCAGCGTGCTGGTGCGTGGCGGCGAAATTGTCGGCGAGGGGCACAATCAGCGTGTCCAGAAATCGGACCCGATCGCACATGGCGAAATGGATTGCCTGCGAAAGGCCGGGCGGCAGCGCAGCTACCGCGACACCGTGATCTATACAACGCTATCGCCATGCATGATGTGCACCGGCACGATCATCCTGTTCAAGATTCCAACTGTCGTGATCGGTGAGTGCGTCAATTTTGGCGGCAACGAGCAACTGTTGCGCGATCGCGGCATCGACGTCATCGATCTCGGCGATCAGCGCTGCATCGATCTGATGGCGCGGTTCATCCGCGAGCGGCCGGACATCTGGAACGAGGATATCGCGGAGTAACGCTCGCTCTTCGCGCCTTTGTCTTCTGTAAATAAAAAGACGGGGCCGATGCGGCCCCGTCTTCCAGCAATCGCGCAAGTGCGGATCGCGTTACTTCTTCATTGCATCGTAGATGGCGAAGGAATAGGCGCCTTCCGGCTTCTTGGTGATGACGGGATCGGAGCCGCCCGCCATCAGTTCCGCGACCGTGCGGTCGTAGTCCTTGACGTCGAGCTTGCCTCCGGTATCGCCGAGCAGCTTGGCGACTTCGCCCATCATCCGCTTCTGGTCCTTCTCGGTCTTGGCGCCGGTGGTATCGGCGGCGAGGATGATCTTCACGGCTTCGTCGACGTGGGTCTTGGCGTAGTCCCAGCCCTTGGTCGATGCCGCGACGAATTTCGCCATCTTGGCGACGAAGGCCGGATCCTTCAGGTTCTTCTCCAGCACATAGAGGCCGTCTTCCAGCGTTGCCACGCCTTCGTCTTCATACTTGAAAACCACAAGCTGGCTCGGCTTGTAGCCGCCGTCGATCACCTGCCAGTATTCGTTGTAGGTCATGGTGGAGACGCAGTCGGCCTGCTTTTGCAACAGCGGATCGACGTTGAAGCCTTGCTTGATCACCTTCACGCCGCCGGGCGAGCCGTCGGGCTTGAAGTTGAGCTTCGACATCCAGGACAGGAACGGATACTCGTTGCCGCCATACCAGACGCCGATGGTCTTGCCCTTGAAGTCGGTGGGCTTCTTGATGCCGGTCTCGGCGCGGCAGGTCAGTTCCAGCCCCGAGCGCTTGAAGGTCTGCGAGATGTTGACGAGCGGCACGCCCTTTTCGCGCGAGGCGAGCGCGGACGGCATCCAGTCGACGGTGACGTCGGCGCCGCCGCCGGCGATGACCTGCGGTGGGGCGACATCCGGGCCGCCCGGCTTGATCGTGACGTCGAGGCCGGCGTCCTTGTAGAAGCCCTTTTCCTTGGCGACGAAGTAGCCGGCGAACTGCGCCTGCGTGACCCATTTGAGTTGGATAGTGACGGAATCGGCAGCCTGGGCGTTTGATACCGTAAGACCAAGCGCGAGGCATGCGGCAGTAGCGAGACTCTGTTTCATGAATAACCCCAAATCAATGGACCTTGCCGACCTAGGTCCGATACGATGGATGCCAGAAAGTTGTCGCGCGTTCGGCGAGCGTGACACATCCGTAGAAAGCCATTCCTGCGAGGGCCGCGAGTGCGATCTCCGCCCAGACCATGTCGATGGCCATGCGGCCGGCCTCGGTGGAGATGCGAAACCCGATCCCTTGCGTCGGTGTTCCGAAGAACTCTGCAACGATCGCGCCAATCAGCGCGAGTGTCGCGTTGATCTTGAGCGCGTTGAAGATAAAGGGCAACGCCGCCGGCAAGTAAAGCTTGGTCAGCGCCTGCCGGGGGCTTGCCGCATAGGAGCGCATCAGGTCGCGCTCGATATGGCCGGAGGCTGAAAGGCCTGCGATCGCGTTCACCAGCATCGGGAAGAACGTTACCAGCACCACGACGGCCGCCTTCGAGGGCCAATCGAAGCCAAACCACATGACCATGATCGGCGCGACGCCCACCAGAGGCAGGGCCGAAAAGAAATTGCCGAGCGGCAGCAGGCCGCGGCTCAGGAACTGATAGCGATGCGCCAGGATCGCGACCAGCAATCCGGCCGCGCAGCCGATCGCATAGCCGATCAGCACCCCCTTGATGAAAGTCTGGGTGAAGTCAGCGGCGAGCGTCGGCAGCGAGCCCGCAAACCGTGCGGCCGCCGCGCTCGGCGGTGGCAATAGCACCGGCGGTACGCCGAAGCCGCGTACCGTGACTTCCCAAAGATAAAACACGGTTGCGCCGAACAACAGCGGCACCAGCAGGTTCACCGCCCGTTGCGCGCGCGACCGCAACTTTTGCAAATTAGCAAGGTTGACAAGGCTGAGTGCGACCGCAAGCCAGGCTGCGATCACTATCGTCCAGAACCCGATCTGCACCTCGCCTGCCACCGAAGCATCGTTCAACAGCACCAGCGACGTGGCGGCTGCGAGCACCGCGCCGACAAGCCCGATGGCGGTGGCGCGGTTATCGGCGAACCATGCGGCGAACAGAAATAAAAGACCGGCGAGACCAGCGATTTCAGGGACGGTGGACCGTGCGGTCAGCGGCAACGATTCCGGCGCGATCGGCAGCACAAACGCCAGCGCGATGGCGCCGGCCGCGAGCAAAAATCCAAGCCGGAGCTTGCGCGCCTCCATCAGTGCGCTCCCATACGATGGTTGACGGCGCGCTCCACGAGACCGACCAGACCGATCAGGCTCGAGGCCAGCGCCGCAGCGGCCACCAGCGCCGCCCAGATCTGGATGGTCTGCCCGTAATAGGAGCCAGACAAGAGCCGGGCGCCGATCCCGGCTTCGCCGCCGGTCGGCAATTCCGCGACGATGGCGCCGATCAGCGAGATCGTGATCGCGACTTTCAGGCTGGCGAAGAGATAGGGCACCGAGGCCGGCCAGCGCAGCTTCCACAGCATCTGCCGCGGGGTCGCCGACCACGTGCGCATCAGTTCGATCTGCAACGGATCGGGCGAGGTAAAGCCCTTCACCATGCCGATTGCGATCGGGAAAAAACAGAGATAGGCCGAGATGATCGACTTCGGCAGCAGCCCCTGCAGGCCGATCGCGCCCAACACCACGATGAAGATCGGCGCCAGAGCCAGCACCGGCACCATCTGCGAACAGATGATCCAGGGAAACAGACTTCGTTCCAGCACGCGGCTGTGCACGATCATCAGCGCCAGCGCGATTCCGAACAGTGTGCCGAGAATAAAGCCAAGAAAGGTCGCCGACAGCGTGACGAGGGAGTGATAGATCAGGCTGCGCGGCGCCAGCGGCGGATATCCGAACACACCGTCGACAAAGGCGTGGATCACCTGATGCGGTGCGGGCAGCAGCGGGCGCTCGGCTTCCATGGTGCCTGTGAAGACGTCACTTGCGGTGTAAGGCGTTTCCTCGCGCTCAAAGGCGTCACGTACCAGCGTCCAGTTCATCGCCACGGCGGCGACATACCAGATCGCGATCAGCGCCATCACCATGGTGGCAACCGGCACGTAGCGCTCGACGATCGCCTGGCGAACGGCCGAGGGCGCACGCGCCGGCAGGGACAAGGCGCTACTCGTCATAGGAATGCCCCGCGCGCAGCCCGTTGCGCACACGCTGCGCAATTTTCAGAAATTCCGGAGTCTCGCGGATTTCCAGCGAGCGATCGGCCGGAAAGTCGCAGTCGATGACGTCGATGATGCGGCCGGGACGCGGCGACATCACCACGATCTTGGTCGACAGGAACACCGCTTCCGGAATCGAATGGGTGACGAACAGCACCGTCTTTTGCGTCGAATGCCACAATTGCAGCAGTTGCTCATTGAGGTGGTCGCGCACGATTTCGTCCAGCGCGCCGAACGGCTCGTCCATCAGCAGCATGGCGGGATCGAACGACAGCGCGCGAGCAATTGAGACGCGTTGCTGCATGCCGCCGGACAACTGCCAGGGAAATTTGCGTTCGAAGCCTTTGAGGTTGACCATCGAAAGGTAGCGTTCGGCGCGTATCTGTTGCTCGCTCTCCGAAAAGCCCATCACTTCGAGCGGTAGCTTGATGTTCTTTTCGATCGTGCGCCAGGGAAACAGCGCCGGCGCCTGGAATACGTAGCCATAGCTGCGTGCCAGCCGCGCATTCTCGGCCGTCATGCCGTTGACGAGTAGCGTGCCGGAGGTTGGTTGCTGCAAGTCCGCGATCACGCGCAGCATCGTGGTCTTGCCGCAGCCGGACGGGCCGATAAAGGAGACGAATTCGCCCTCGGCGACTTGCAGGTCGACGTTGGATAGCGCATCGACCCGGCCATCGGCGGTCTCGAACGTCAGCGAGATCGCTTTGGCCTCAACCACTGGCCGTTTGGACGCCGGCTCGGTGGACATTACGTCAACATTCCTGACGGAAGCAGGTCGCGACATTCTTTCACTCGGGGATGAGGCCGCCGGCGGGCCGCCGACGGTCGAAATGCTGTGTTTTGGCGATGCCATATCCGAATAGTGGCAAATGCGGCTGCCGGAGGCGCGCACAATGTTTGCGCAGCCCGATAGAAAGTTGAGCAGGGTTGAGCCCCATTTCGGCGCAGTTTGCCGGCTGCTGCCTGCGTCCTGGTTTTGACTTGCCCGGCTTCGCGACAGATAATCATCTTTGCTGCGTTCGCGAAGCGGACGCGAATGCACCAAAACCGCGCGTGCGCCATGAAGCCTGCTCCATTCACATACATCGCAGCCTCTTCCCTCGACCAGGCGCTTGCCCTCAAGGCCGAATATGGCGACGAGGCGCGATTTCTGGCCGGCGGCCAGAGCCTGATTCCGGCCATGAACTTCCGCTTGGCCCGTCCGGCGGTGCTGATCGACCTCAACGGGCTGGTGGAACTAGCCGGGATCGACCGGTCGGAAGGCAAGACTATAAGGGTTGGCGCCATGACGCGATATCGGGCGCTGGAGCGGGACGCGGGTTTTCTACAGGCCTGTCCGCTATTTGCCGACGCGCTTCCCCATATCGCCCATCCGCAGATCCGCAACCGCGGCACCATCGGTGGCAATCTTTCGCATGCCGATCCGGCTTCGGAACTCCCGGCGGTGGCAACCGCCATGGGCGCGCGGATGAAGATCAAGTCGTCAAAGGGGGAGCGGGAGGTCGATGCGTCCGAATTCTTTGCCGGTCTCCTGACGACGAGCCTTGAGGCGGCGGAAATGCTGACGGAGGTCGCCTTTCCTGCACCGAGGCCGCGCACGGGAAGCTGCTTCATGGAGGTGGCGCGTCGCCGGGGCGATTTTGCGCTCGCGGGCGTTGCAGCCATCGTCGCGCTCGACGAGCAAGGGCAATGCGCCGATGTGCGGCTCGCATTATGCGGCGTGGGGGATACGCCAGTCGATGCCAGCGATGCCGCCGCATCGCTGGTCGGGCAATACTGTACCGAGGAGGCGATCGCGGCGGTCGCCAAAGAAGTGCAGAACACGATCGACCCGCCGGGAAACGTTCATGCCAGCGCCGACTATCAGAGCCATATTGCCGGCGTTCTGACGCGCCGCGCCCTTGCCACGGCCCATCAACGGGTCGTTCATGCCTGAGGCGGTGCACGACGTTGCCCTTGAGGTCAACGGCACGTCCTATCGTGGCACGATCGAGGCACGGATGCTGCTCAGCGACTTTCTGCGCCATGAATTGAAACTCGCTGGCACCCATGTCGGATGCGAGCACGGCGTTTGCGGCGCGTGCACCATTTTGCTCGACGGCGCGGCGGTCCGTTCCTGCCTGATGTTTGCCGTGCAGGCCAATGGCAGCACGCTCTCGACCATCGAGGGGCTTGCCTCGGCCTCCGGCGACCTCAGCCCGTTGCAAGCGGCGATGCACGAGCAGCACGGTCTGCAGTGCGGCTATTGCACGCCAGGCATCCTGATGACCATGACGGCCTTCTTGCGCGAGCATGCATCGCCTTCGGAAGACGAGGTGCGCGAGGCGCTCTCGGGCAATCTCTGCCGCTGCACCGGTTATCAGAATATCGTCGATGCAGTTTTGAAGGCGGCCGAGACGATCCGGGCGGCCGCACCATGACCACGCGTTTTTTTGGCGCACCGATCAAGCGTAATGAAGACAAGAAACTTCTTACCGGGCGGGCATTGTTCATTGACGATGTCGAGCTGCCCGGCATGGTGCACGCCGCCTTCCTGCGCAGCCAGGTCGCGCATGCCAGGATCAAGAAGATCGATACGTCGGCCGCCTTGAAACGCGAGGGCGTGATCGCCGTCTATACGGCCGAAGACCTCGGGCCCTATTGGCAGCCGGGCCCGCTGCTGGTGCCGCCGCCGCCGATCACCGGCATCGTTTTCAACACCCGCACCCATGTGCCCCTCGCGAAAGGCACGATCCGCTGCGCCGGCGAGCCGATCGCGATCGTGGTCGCCGAAAACCGCTATATCGCCGAGGACGCGCTCGACGATATCGAGGTGGAACTCGAAGTTCTCCCCGCTGTCGTCGATCTTGAAAAGGCTCTGGAAAAAGGTTCGGCGCTCGTTCACGACGATCTCGGCAACAACGTCGCGGCGCATGTTCGTCAAGCCAAGGGCGACTATGCCAAGGCCGCAGCGAAAGCCCATCTCACGTTAAAGCGTCGCTTTCGCTACGAGCACGGCATCTCCTCGCCGATCGAGACGCGTGGCGTGGTGGCTCAGTGGGACGAGCGCGCCGAGCACATGACGGTGTGGGACACCACGCAGGCGCCGGTGTTCGTACGCAGTTTGCTGGCCGGTGCACTCGGCATCGGCGAAGGTCAGGTGCGGGTGATCGCGCCGTTCGTCGGCGGCGGTTTTGGTCCGAAGATATTGATGCTGTATCCGGAAGAGGCGACGCTGCCGTGGATCGCGATGCGGCTCAATCGCCCGATCAAGTGGATCGAGGACCGCTTCGAGCATTTCGTCGCGACCACGCATGAGCGCGGGCAGATCCACGACGCCGAGATCGCGTTGGCGCATGACGGCCGCATCCTCGGCGTAAAGGATGTCTTCCTGCACGACAACGGCGCCTACAATCCTTACGGCCTGACAGTGCCGATCAACAGCCAGTGCACGTTGCTGGGGCCTTATGTGATCCCGGCTTATGACAGCACGTTTACCTCCGTCTTCACGAATCTCACGATCGTCACGCCTTATCGCGGCGCGGGCCGTCAGCATGGTGTGTTCGTAATCGAGCGGCTGCTGGATCTCGCCGCGCACGAGCTTGGCATCGATCGCGCGGAAATCCGCCGTCGCAATCTGATCCCGAAGGATGCGTTTCCCTACAATAACGAGATCATCTACCAGGATTTCGCGCCGCTTCGGTATGACAGCGGCAATTACGAGCCGGTGCTCGACAAGACGTTGGCCGCGATCGGCTACGATCAATTCATCAAGGAAGAGCAGCCAAAGCTGCGTGCGCAAGGACGCTGCGTCGGCATCGGCCTTGCTTGCTATGTCGAAGGGACCGGCATCGGACCCTATGAGGGCGCGAAAGTGCAGGTGCGCACCAATGGCAAGGTGAGCGTCGCGACCGGCGTCGGCACGCAGGGGCAGGGACATTTCACCAGCTTTGCGCAGATCGTTGCCGACCAGCTCGGTGTCGATGTCACCGACGTCGACATCGTCACCGGCGACACCGATCGCTTCTATTGGGGCGCCGGCACCTTCGCGAGCCGCGGCGCGGTGGTGGCGGGAAATGCGGTGAACGAAGCCTCGCTCGCCGTGCGCAAGAAGGCGCTGAAGCTCGCGAGCGAAGCCTTTGAATGTGCCGAAGAGGATCTGGTGCTTGCCGATGGCAAGGTCTCGATAATCGGAATTCCGGAAAAATTCATTCGCCTCGGCGAACTCGCGCAACGCGCCAATCCGATGCGCGGTGCGGTCAAGCCCGGTACCGAGCCCGGACTGGAGTCCACGCAATATTTCGGGCCGCCGAGTGGTTCCACGGCCAACGGCGTGCATGCAATGATCGTCGAGGTCGATCCCGATACGTTTCAGTTGCAGATCCTGAAATACGTCGTGGTCCACGATTGCGGCACTGTGATCAATCCCATGATCCTGGCGGGTCAGATCCACGGCGGTGTCGCACAGGGCATCGGCAATGCTTTCTTCGAAAAGCTTTCGTTCGATGAGCATGGTCAATTGCTCAACGCCTCGCTTGCCGATTATCTGTTGCCGACCTCGCTCGATGTGCCGCGGATGACGCTCGATCACACCGTGACGCCGTCGCCGCTCAATCCACTCGGCATCAAGGGCGCGGGCGAGGCCGGCGCCATTCCGGTCGGAGCGTTGTTTGCACAAGCGATCGAGGACGCGCTTGGGCTCAAGGAGCGCGGCATCGAGCTTCTGGAGATACCTTTAAGTCCAAGCCGCGTGTTCGAATTGATCGGGGAGGGAGCCAAAGCATGAAACGCGCGCAAGTGTTCCGGCTCTCGATGGCGCATCCCGGCGATCTCTCTGCGCTGGACAAGCTCATATCAGACGGCACAATCCGCGCGGCGGATGTGGTCGCGATCATCGGCAAGACGGAAGGAAATGGCGGCGTCAACGACTTCACCCGCGGCTACTTCACGCAAACGCTGATGGCGTTGTTGTCCGCGCATCTGGGAAAACCTGCCTCGCAATTGATCAGGGAGATCCCTTGCGTGCTGTCCGGCGGTACCGAAGGCGTGATGAGCCCTCACTATAGCGTGTTTTGCGTCAGCGACGATGCAGCGGCCCTGCGCCAATATCCCCAAGCTCTTGCGATCGGCACGGCCTTCGCGCCTGTTGCGACCGAAGACGTCGGCCGTCGCGCCCATGTCGAAAGCGTCGCCGCGGCGGTTCGGCAGGCGATCAAAAATGCCGGCATCGAGAAACTGGAAGACGTGCATTTCGTGCAGGTCAAATGTCCGTGCGTGACGGTGGCGCGGGCTTCTGCCGCCATCGCCGCCGGAAAGCAGCCGCGCACGACCGATCCCAACCGTTCGATGGCCTTTACCCGGGCGGCCGGCGCGTTCGGCGTCGCGCTCGCGCTCGATGAAATCAAGCCGGAGGCGTTCACCGACGATTCGCTACTCGCCGATTTCACCATTCAGTCGCCGCGCGCCAGCATTTCCTCCGGCGTCGAGGTCGAGAGCAACGAGGTGATTGTGCTCGGCAATAGCGCGGTTTGGGGCGGCGATCTCAGAATCGCGCACGCCTCGATGAGCGATGCGCTCGATATTGGCGGTATTTTCGACGTGCTCGCCGATCTCGGCATCAAGGCCTCGCCGCAAGTCTCGGCGCGCGATGCGATGCGGATCGCCTGTGTGCTGGTGAAATGCGAGCCCGACAGGCGCGGCAATGTGCGCGGCCATCGGCACACCATGCTTGACGATACCGACATCAACGCGCAACGCCACATCCGCGGTGCGGTCGCCGGTCTAGTCGCCGGTGTGGTCGGCGACGGCCGTATCTTCGTCTCGGGCGGCGCCGAGCATCAGGGGCCGGACGGCGGCGGGCTGATCGCCGTCATCGCCTCGCAGAAGCACGGCGGCGCCTGATGCGGATCGTGATCGTCGGTGCCGGCGTCGCAGGTTGCGTGATGGCGCGCAAGCTGTCGATGCTCGACGACGTCGAGGTCATCTGCCTCGAACGCGTCGCGCCGGACGATCATTCGGAAGCCGGCACCGGCCTCAATGTCGGTCCTAACGCCGTCAAAGCCCTGAGACTTCGCCGATCGCGCGTTGGCCGATGCGATCACGCGCGCGAGTTTCCTGTGGACGAACTGGCGGATATCGCTCACCGACGGCAGCGTGCTTTTCCATCTGAGGCTCAGCGACGTCACCGGCAATCACGGCTGGCGCATCCGCTGGTCGGAGCTTTATCGCGTGTTGCGCGAGGCGGCCGGACCGACCGTGCATTATGCTTGCGAAATTTCGGAGATCGGGCGCGACGCGGGCGATCCGCGCAAGACCGCGATTGCGTGGACACAAAATGGAAAGCCGCAGCGCCTCGACAACATCGATCTGCTGATCGCCGCCGACGGTCGCTACTCCCGCATCCGCCGCACGTTTTCCGGCGAGCCTGATATCAGGCACACGGGCGTCGCCATTTCGCGCGTGCTGGTGCCGGATACGTCGGGCGGCCTGATCGACGATTACGAGCAATGGTTCAATGGGCCGAGACGCTTGCTCGCGTTTCGCGTGCCGCCCGGCCATATCTATATCGCGTGCGCCTTTCCGATCGCGCCCGACGCCGACATCCCGCCGCAACTCAAGACGCCGGACGCGTTGCGCGCGGCCTATACGCCATTGAATGCGCCGCCAAGCGACCAGGCGCAATGGATGATCGACCAGGTCTGCGCCAATGTCGCCGATACCCATTGGGCGCGGATGCAGGAACATGACGCGCTCTATCATGCGGCTGACTGCAACGTGCTTTATCTCGGCGATGCCGCCCACGGCATGGTGCCGACGCTCGGGCAGGGTGCCACGCAAGCAATCGAGGATGCGGCCGTGGCCGCGACGTTGATTGCAACGCGCCACGCCCAAGGCCGGCGCGATGTCGCGGCGTGGCTGAGCGATATCGCCACCTTGCGCGAGCAGCGCATGCGCTTTGTCATGGAGTTCTCGCTTGAGGCGACCGACACGATGCTCGAAGGCGCCGATCCCGTGGCCGGGACGCACCATAAAACAGAGGCGCCGTTCATCGATCGTCTGAAAGCGCTTTACAACGATGTCGGATTGCCGCTGAAATCGGAATAAACAAGGAGAGACGCCATGACGCTGCCGCTTGCCACCGTGCACGGGCTATTTCATATCGCGATCAAGACCGACAATCTGGCGGCAACCCGCAAGTTCTGGGTCGACGTCATCGGCCTGCGCGAATTTCCGCGGCCGGATTTTGGTTATCCCGGCGCGTGGCTCGGCTGCACCCAGCCCGGCGGGCTTGCTATCATCCATGTCTATGCCGGCGGACCGGCGATGGGGCCGAGCGGAAAGGCGGAGGCCGGTACGGCGGCGATCGATCACGTGTCGCTGTCCTGCTCCGGCTATCGCTCCTATGTCGGCCGCTTCAAGGCGGCGGGTCTCGACTTTCGCGAGTTCGTCGTGCCCGGCACTTCGCTGTGGCAGCTGTTCGTCTATGATCCCTCCGGCGTTCAGCTTGAACTGACCTTCGAATCCGGCGGCGAAGGCGAAGAGAAGCCCGACATGTCCGAGGGACGCAAATATGTCGCGGGTACGAGCTTTTTCGACAAGGCGAAATATCCAAAACTCGCCTGATAATGAAGACTTGCGAGGCGGGTAGCGCGGTGCTCGACCCCCGCCCGCGCGGCACGTTTCGTCTCGGGGCAATGGAAAGCACGGCTGCGGTGCGATTACCCGAACCGCTCAGTCGCTTTCACGAGCTCCATCCGCAGGTTGCACTCGAGCTTCGGATCGGCAATCCCGAGGTGCTGTCGAGGGCGATTCTCGCGGGCGAGCTTGATGCTGCGCTCGTCGCCGCACCGATTGCGGACGCGCAGTTCGAGCAGATCACGGCATTCGTCGAGGAGCCCGTGATCGTCTCCGCTGCCAACCGCGATCTGTCGACGTCATGCGTATTGGTGTTCGAGCACGGCTGCCCGCATCGCAAGCGGCTGGAACAATGGTACGCCAAGCGCGGCATCGTGCCCGAGCGCATCATTGAGCTTGGTTCGTACCACGCGATGCTCGGCTGCGTGCTTGCGGGCATGGGAATAGCGTTGATGCCGAAGAGCGTGCTGCCGACTGTTCCGGAAAGCAAGCGGTTGAAGGTTCACCGGCTGCCGCGCGGCGAGAACCGCTACGAAACTCTGTTGATCTGGCGCAAGGGAATCAGTTCGCCGAACATTCAGGCGCTCCGCGAAGTGTTCGACAAGCACGGAAAGCGCAAGAGCGTAAGCTGAGTATTCGGGCTGATGCGGGCCTTGTTCTGAACACGATGGTTAAGCGGACGCTAACGATTTTCAAGCTATCGTGATCGGAGCCATTTCGACCTTCGCATTTTCTTTTTATTCCGGAGAGCTCTCGATGTTGCGCAATATGACCATCGCTCCCAAGCTTGGCATTCTGGTGGGCGCGACAATGCTCGGTCTTTGCGCCACCTGCGGGATCGCCTTCGTCTTGATGCAGCAGGAAATGTTCAACGCGCGCGTCGACCAGACCAAAGCCATCGTGAGCATGGCCAAGAACATGGCGGGCGAGTTGAAGCGCCAGGCCGATGCCGGCGAGATGACCAGGGAGCAGGCGATGGTCATGTATCGCAAGCTCGGCAATGCCATGACCTATGACAACGGCTCCGGCTATCTCTTTTCCACGGGCTTTGACGGCATCACTCAGCTTGCGCCCGATCCCAAGCAGGTCGGTACCAACCGCATGGATATCCTGGTCAACGGCCGAAAGATTTCGCAGGAACTTCTGGACGGGACCCGCTCCAAGGGCGAGATCCTGGTTCAGTACGACTACGTCAAGCCCGGCCAGGAGACGCCGATCCGCAAGATCGGCTACGCGGTCGCCGTTCCCGGCTTCGACATGTTCCTGGGCACCGGCGCCTATCTCGAAGACCTCGACACCAAGCTAAGGCCGATCATGTGGCTTCTCGGCCTTTCCACGCTGGGTATTGGCCTGATTTCAGGCGCTATCGCCTGGGTGATCGGCCGCGGCATCAGCCGTCCGCTCAATCTGCTCGGCAGCCGGATGGAAGGACTCGCCGGTGGCGAGCTGAACGGCGAAATTCCCGGCGCCGGCCGCGGCGACGAGGTCGGCAAGATGGCCAAGACGGTTCAGATCTTCAAGGACAATGCGCTGCGCATGCGCGAGATGGAAAAGGCCGAGACGGCAACGCGCGAACGCACGGCCGCGGAACGCCGCTCGGCGATGGAGGAGCTCGCAGGCGACTTCGAGCGCAGCGTCAACGGCATCGTCCGCTCGGTTTCCAGCGCCGCCGCCAACATGCAGACCACCGCTCAGTCGATGACGGCAACCGCAAGCGATGCCAGCGAGCGCGCTGCCAATGTCAGTTCGGCTTCGCAAAGCGCCTCCGGCAATGTCGGCACGGTGGCCGCGGCCGCCGAGGAACTGTCGGGCTCGGTTGTTGAAATCTCGCGCCAGGTCGGCCGTTCGAGCGAAATCGCAAGCCAGGCCGTGACCGATGCCGAGCGCACCAACGCGACGGTGCAGGTGCTTTCGACCGGCGCGGAAAAGATCGGCGAGGTGGTGAAGCTGATCCACTCGATCGCCGCCCAAACCAATCTACTCGCGCTCAACGCCACCATCGAAGCGGCGCGCGCCGGCGAATCCGGCCGCGGCTTTGCGGTGGTCGCCTCCGAAGTGAAAGCACTCGCCAACCAGACGGCGAAAGCCACCGAGGAAATCTCGGCTCAGGTCGAGGCGATGCAACAGTCGACCCAGGACGCGGTCGCCGCCATCAACGGCATTTCGCGAACGATTGCGCAGATGAGCGAGATTACGACCTCGATCTCGCACTCGATCGAGCAGCAGGGCGATGCGACGCGCGAAATCGCCCGCAACATCCAGTCGGCTGCGGCGGGCTCCAGCGAAATCAGCACCCATATCGGCGGCGTCACCGAGGCCGCGGAGGCCACGGGCAACGCGGCTTCGGAGGTGCTGGAGAGCGCGCGCGAGCTCGACAATCAGTCCGGCATGCTGCGCAATGCCGTCGACGGCTTCCTCGCGAAGGTGCGTGCGGCTTAAACACTGCCGTTGCCGAAACCCCCGATTGCTGGCACTTTGCTCTCACTGACATGAGAGGGTGAGGTGCGTCGTGGCGCGGTGTCTGATAGCGATCGTATTGCTTGCGATTTTGCCCGGCTGGACCGACACCCGGGGCATGGTCCGCGTCGACCCCGCCGCGCCGGATAGGCCCTACGACTTCGTGGTGCACGTCAGGAACATTCCGGACATCAAGTATAATCCGCTGGTCCGCGAGGACCGCAGCCGCATGGCGCTCGATCTCGTTCGCGGCGAATGCCGGCGCGCCCGTGTCGTCGGCGAGGACATCGCCAACACCGAAATCTACGGTCTCACTTCCAGCCTGCCCGATTACGTCGTGCTGGTGAGCTGCGCGCGGCGTTAGGCGGAACGTCGTTCGGCTTACGCCCGTTGCCCCTCGGGAACGGGCTGCTTGATCGGTTCGACAATGGCGATGCCGCGCAACAAGCGCCCAAGCAGGTCGGACCCGGTGATGATCCGCTTGCGCGTGCTCCAGACCAGGATGAGATCGTTCTCGATCACATCGTCTTCAGGGGTTTCCTGAACCACCCGCATTTTTCCAATCACGTCGCCGAGCTTGGCCTTGGTGTCGCGAATGACGATCGGACGATGCCAATAGGCCGAGGTGTCCGGTTCAAGTTCGTTGAACAGCGCGTCGCGCAGAAAGTGATGGGCATCGAGCACGAACGCCGGCTCGCCGGTCGCGGAATCCGTGATGATCACCCATTTCATGCCGGAGGCATCGACTTGCCGCAGGAACGGATCGTCAGGCGAACGCGAAAATTCCGGCAACACGCAGCGTTGGTTGGAGAGCGGCAGGCTGATGATGCTTTTGACATCGACGAATTCGCCCTCGTCGCAGACCGAGATATCGTCGAGGTCGAGGAAATTCTGCGCGCCGGTGGCTTCCAGTTTGCCGATCGTGCCCTCGCTCGTGCCGTGGCGCGCGAGCATTGAGCGTAGATCACGCTCTTTCATATAGGCCGGGCCTTCCGGTCCGAGCCAGCTGTTGAGCAGCAGCGCGGTCGGCTTGGCGAGCGGATAGAGCACGACACGATAAAAATCGAGAAACGGGAGAAAGCGCGAGGTCATTTGCAGCGCGTTGCGCGAGAAATACGCCTGCGGGATGATCTCGCCGAGCATGGTGATGGCGAAGGCCGAGAAGAAGAATGCGGCCACCCCGTGCAGGACGGAATCCGACAGTAGCGTCAGCAGTACGTTAGTCGTGACATTGCCCCAGATCACGGTTGCCAGAATCTGGTTGGCGTTGCGGCGCAACTCCAGAACCTTGATGGCGTCCTTGTTGCCGCCCTCGGCCTCGACCTGAAGGCGAAGCAGGCTGAGGCTGAAGACGCCGAGGTTAAGCCCGGCGAACAGCGCCGACTGGACGATGCATGCGAAGACGCCGAGCCAGGCGGCTGAAGTGCTGAACGCGGCCATATTACCTACTCGAGTTGGTATCGCGACGACGGCGACCTCCTTATTATACTCGAACACCACGCGGCCGTAAGGCAAGGTGAGATCGGCCGACACGGCGCTGCCGGGAAATCCACGACCCGCGCAGCGACATGCGACACCAGATGCAGCCGGCCCCGAAAGTCGCCGCAATCGTGTGAGAGTGGTTGGACTTCGTGCGGGGGAGCGGGGATGGCCGGCATCATCAAGGCAACGATCGCCTTTGTCCTTTCCAACTATTCATTGAGCTTTCTGGTCATCGGTCTTCTATTTTCCTTGGCCGCGATCGTCAGGGCGAAAGCGTCACTCAAATCGTCCGACATTGTCGAGAAGCTGATCTCCTGGCACGTGTTCTGGGCCATCGGCGTCGGCTACTTCTACAATTTCGTGATGCATGGTTTCTTCGGACGGATGTCCGCGGCCTTCATTGGCTGGGCTGACAGTCCGTTCCAGTTTGAAGTCGCAACGGCGAGCCTGGGATTTTCCGTTGTCGGCTTCCTGGCGGCCTTTCGCAGCTTCGACCTGCGCCTCGCCGCCATCGTCGGACCGGCAATGTTTATGCTCGGGGCGGCGGCCGGGCATCTCTATCAAATGGTAACCGAGCAAAATTTTGCGCCGGGCAATGCTGGTATCATCTTTTACATGGATATCGTGATCCCGCTTTTCGGGATTTTGCTGCTATGGTTCCAACAGCGAGACAAGCGGGTTGCAGCTGAGAAAGGCGGGTGAGGCATGGACGGCATCATCAAGCGGTCGGCGGCGCGATGTTTAGCTCTCACCCCGCTCACGGCCTTCGCCCTCGTCGTGTTGATCTCCGGGGCCCCGGCCGACGAAAAGCCGCCGCTGGCGCCGGATACCGTTGCTCCCTTCACCACGGACTCACGGATCTCGGCGGCGATCGAATTCGGCTTGCCGGCGCTGGCGTCCAAAATCGAAGAAGACATTCCGCGCCGGCTGGCCACGATCGACGAGCGCGTCCGTTGCGTGCATCGGCGGGTACTGTTTTTCCGCGTCAACGCCAATTGCGATATCTACGGCTATGTCGAGCGATCCGGCCCGGTCTCGCTCTATGGCCGCGGCGATCGCGTTTACGGCTCGGTACCGATCTATGGCGCGCTGGAAGGGCAGGGCGCCAACCGCTTTACCGCCCGCATCCATGGCGAGACCGAGGCCAGCGCGACGATCGAGGTCGAAGCGCGTCCGCAGCTCAACAAAGACTGGTCGCTGGAGCTTAATTTCAGCGATGGCTTTCGCTGGAGCGAGCCGCCGGTGCTTCACGTTCTTGGCCGTGATATTCCGGTGGCGAAATATGCCGAACCGCGGATCCATACCCAACTCGCCAAAGTGAGGGGGCGCGCACTGGCCGCAGCGCGCCGTCTCGATCTGCAAGGCAAGGCCACCACGGCCTGGCGTCGCGCGTTCGACCCCGTCCAGTTGAACGAAAATCCGGCGATCTGGCTGCAATTGACCCCGCAAAGTGCTGCTTTCGCCGGTGTGCGTGCCGATTCCAAGGTGCTTCGTGGGACGCTGGAACTGGCGGGTTCAGCACAAACTCTTATCGGACAGCAACCGCCAGCGGTCACGGCGCCGCCTTTGCCGCCGCTCGGCCGCGACGTCAGCGAGCCGGGCGCGTTCGATATCATTCTCCCCATCCGGATCGGTTACGACGTTCTCAAGCAGAAGATTTCGGACGCCCTTGCCGCCGCGCCTCCGCTGGCGGAAATGGCGGTTCGCGAGATCGAAGTCTATCCATCGTCAGGCAAGCTCGTCATCGGATTGCGTATTGGCAAGCCGTCGGACACCGATGCGAGCGCGGGGCAGTGGGTCTATCTGTCCGGCGGGCTTGCAGTCGCGGCCGACGGCCACTCGGTGGGGCTTTCCGACCTCGCTTTGGCGACAAGTAATGATCAACTCAACGCGCTGATCAGTCCGCTCGTGGCGCAATTGCGCGACAAGACCAGTGTCGACTACGGCATCGCCTATCAGAATCTGATGAACGCCGCGAATGAGAAGCTGACGCGTCCTCTCAAAGACGGTTTTCGGATGGAAGGGCATTTAGCCTCGGCGAAACTAGAGAAGGTGTATCTGCCGGCCGACGGCATCGTGATTGCGCTACGCGCAAGCGGCGAACTGAAGATCCTGTACGGACTCTGAACCATGTGCTGGACTGTCTTGACACCTCGCTTCGGAGCTTTTCGAGCCGTCATCGTCCTATTGGTTCTCCTGCTCGGTCATCTCGGTCCGGTCTCGGCACAGACGTCATTCTATGATGGGCCGCGATCCCAGCTTGCGGGTCAGCCAGGGACGGTGGTTCGACAGGAGCGGATCGATGGCGCGCCGCTGGGGGCGGCGGCATACCGAACGCTCTATCGCTCGACCGGGCTCAAGGGCGAACCGATCTTCGTTTCCGGCGTGATCATCGTGCCGCAAGGCGACCCGCCGGCCGGCGGCCGTCCCATCGTTGCCTGGGCTCACCCGACTTCCGGCGTGACCCCGCGCTGCGCGCCGTCGCTCGCAATCTTTCTGTTCCAGCAAATCCAGGGGCTGCGTTCGTTCGTCGAGCGCGGCTATGTCGTCGCCGCGACCGACTATCCCGGTTTGGGGACGCCGCAGACACATCCATATCTGGTCGGCGATAGCGAAGCCCGTGCGGTGATCGACATCGTGCGGGCGGCATCCAATACGCCCGGCGCTGGCGGCGGCAAGCGCTTTACGGTTTGGGGCCATTCGCAAGGTGGACAGGCTGCGCTTTTCACGGGCATGATTGCAAAGTCCTATGCGCCCGAGTTCGAATTGCTTGGGGTCGCCGCGGCGGCGCCTGCGACCGACCTGGCTGCCTTGATGAAGGACGACATCGGTACCTCTGGCGGCAACAACATCATGGCGATGACGCTGTGGTCGTGGCACCGCGTGTTCGATGCGTCCATTGCCAATATCGTCGACCCGCGCGCGCTGACCACGCTCGACCGGCTCGCGCGCGTTTGTATCGAGGGGCCATTCGATCTGACCGTGCGCCAGAGGATCGGCAAGGCGCTTGGCCAGCATTTCCTAAGCGTCCAACAACCCGCAGACGTCGAACCGTGGCGCTCACTTCTGGAAAAGAACTCGGCCGGCGTGCTGCCGTCCGAAATCCCGGTGTTTCTGGCGCAGGGGACGACGGATCAGATCATCAATCCGAACGTGACGCGCGATTACATGAGCAAGCTCTGTAACGCCGGCAGCAAAGTGAAACTGATGGTCTTGCCGGATATCGGTCACGGCCGCGCCGCACAGGCCAGCACGGCAACGGCCGTGAGCTGGATCACGGACCGATTTGCCGGCGGTGCGGCGCCGGATGACTGCGCCAGGGCTCAATGAGAGGGCGGCGCAATAACAAATGCGCAACGGCAAGCCCCCGCGTGACTGGCGCGGATTTAGCTCGGACGGGCGCTGCGGCGTTTTGGACACGGTAACGATCGTTTGTAGCGCGAGCGGGTTGGAACGGGGATTTGTGCGCCGCGTTGGTCTTGCGATCAGATTATGAAAGAGACCGACCATGCGTTTGAAGTTTTCTCTCCCCATCATCGCCATCGCCATCGCCATCGCAGTCACCGTCGGCGCGTCGGCGTTCACGGCGACGGCAACTTTCGCCGGGGATCATCACGCGCACCGCCATCACACCCGGATGCATCAACAGCCGAGGGATTATTCGGGAAACCGGCACTATTCAGGAACCAGGGACTATTCAGGAAACAGGGACTATTCAGGATATCTCGACCCGCAGAGCGGGCACTATGATCCTGAGTTCCAGCGCAACCGGGAGAACTTCGGTTTTAGCGGCAGAGATCCCTCGCGGGTCGGTGGCGAGGATCCGTCCCTTCACCCGCCCGGGATGGGCCGTTAGCCTCGCGACGTTACCGCCAGGCCAGCGCCGGCTGGAAGATGCGCTTGATCGTGGACGAAAGTCCGTGCCGCCCTTGTTCGCGATCGACGACCGACTGCTCGGTGACCCAGTTGAGCTGGACCGCGCGGCGCTTGCCTTCGAACGGATGATGGCCGTGCCATGAATTGTCGGCGCGCTTGAAGATCAAAAGCGTGCCGCCGGACGGCTCGACTTCGGCGGCGAAGTTCTCGAGGTCGTCGCCGTTGCGCAAGATGCGCAGGCGGCCGGTCGAACTCTCCCAGGCATCGTCGTTCATATAGAGCAAAACGGTGATGAGCTTGGTCTTGGAGTCCGTGTGAATCTTGCCGTCGCGCGCGCGACAGAAACCACGCACCGTGTACATCGTCGGCCGGCCGCTCAGGTCGATATCGAATTTTTCCTCGACGATCTTGCGGAACGGGCCATCCAGAAGCTCGTCCATCAGCTCCTTGAAATGTCCGGAAATCTTCAGGCCCGCCGGCGGGTGCGATCCCGGACCCGGCACTTGCGGATAGTCGGCGAGGACTTCAGCCAGCTTCTCGCGCTCGACGAAGTTCCGCACGATCACATAGTCGAACGGATCGCGTTCGATCGGCGTGGCGCGAAGCGTGTCAAGTTTCAGCATGGTTCCTCCTAGTTCGCCGACGCCGCAGGTTCGGTGCCCGCCGCGTCCGGCTGGCCTTTTCGCGGCAGGCTAAGGGGCTTTTGCCCTTCGGTCCACAGTCGATCATAGACGGCGCGGATGCCGCGTGCCTCGGCCGCGAGCGAAAAATTGGCCTGAACGAATTCAAGCGCCGCGCGGCCGGTTTCTCGGGTGTGATCGGGATCGCGCAAATAAGGCTCGATCGCAGCCGCGAGCGCGTCGGCATCGCCCGCCGGAACGATCGCGCCGTTGACGCCGGGCTTGATCATGATGGGAAACGAGCCGGCGTCGGAGGTGACGACCGCGGTCGCCGACGCCATGGCCTCGAGCGGCGTCAGCCCAAAACCCTCCTGGCGCGACGGCGCCACAAACAACGTGAAGCGCCGGTACCACACCGCGATATCTTCGACATCGCCAATGAAGAATATGCGTTGCGTGAGGCCAGCCGCGGAAACCTTCGCCTTCAGCTCGCGTTCGAAGGCGACATTGTCCGACGTCGTGCGGCCGGTGATAACGGCGGTCCAGTCCGGATAGTTCGGCAACAGACGGATCATCGCGTCGACAAAGATATCCGTGCCCTTCTGGTGACGAATTCGCCCGGTGCAGCCAACGGCATATTTGCCCGGCAATCCCGTCGAGGCGTAGTCGTCCGCGCTGTCGCGGGCCGGGTGAAAGTGTTCGAAATCCGTGCCGTGCGGCACCACCGTATAAGGGACTTCGAGGAAACTGCCGGAACGTTCGCTGGTCGCGATCACCGCATCCATCTGCCGCAGCATCCAGCGTGTCAACGCCTTGTGCCGCCGCTGACCGGCCGAGTTGAAGATCAGCCGCAGCGGCGCGCGCAGAACGTCGCGCAACACGAGCCCCACAATCATCTCGTTATTGCGGCGGCAATGGTAGATGCGGAAGCGACGGTTGGCCGGCCGGCGAAACAGCTTTGGCAGGTCGCGCCAGCGCATGCGCGGCACTCGCTCCGGCAGATCGAACCCGAGTGCGGCGATGTTCAGCGTCTTGGCCTGCTCGGGGACAAGCTGGACCACCGCGGTCGTACCGCCGGACTGGCGCCAGTTGAAATTCGTGGCCACCACCTCGATTTCCGAGAAATTGTCAGTCAACGTGATCGATCCCTGGCGGAACGGGCCTGCCTCTCATTCCGATCAGGGGGTAGCAGCGCCGCCAGGCACTCGCAAGGTGTCATGGCGGGCCACGAAGGCCCATCCGATCGGCCGGCGGCGAACAAAATTCGTTAGAAAAAGCAAATACTTGGGGCAATCAGAGAAGGCGCCGTGAAAGCCTCTTCGAAAGCGTTTCCAAATCGGGCCCGCGATGCGATTATTCGCCTCCGCGGAGAGGGCGGGGTGTGCGAGATGGCGGCAGCACAGTTCAACGTGAACGCCTGGCTCGATCGCATCGGCTATCAGGGGCCGGTGACGCCGACCCTTGCAACATTGAATCGGCTGATCTTTGCGCACGCCCATGCTGTTTCATACGAGACGCTGGACATCATGCTTGGACGGCCGCCAAAGCTAGACATCGCGACGCTTCAGGCCAAGATGATCGACGGCGGGAGGGGCGGATACTGCTTCGAGCAGAACATGCTGTTCCGCGCCGCGCTACGTGCTCTCGGCTATCGAATTACCAGCCTGCAAGGCCGGGTGGTCCGTGGGTTCGCAATCGACGCGCCGCGTCCCGCCATTCATATGCTGCTACAAGTGGAACTGCCCGAAGGGCGGTATCTTGCTGATGTCGGCTTCGGCAACCTTGCCCCGACCAGTGCGCTTTCCCTAAGGCCTTTGATCGAACAGCAGACGCCGCACGAGACGATGCGGTTCGTCGAGGTCGAGGGCGAACTGACCCTGCAAGCGCTGCTCAAGCATGGATGGGAGCATATCTACCGGGTCATTCCCTATCCGCGATACGATGCCGAGTACGATATCACGAACTGGTACACGGCGACGCATCCGGAAACGCCCTACCAAGGCAACATCATTGCCGCAAAGCCGGGACCGAACCGCACGCGGGTCACCATGTATAACGCGCGCGTCACGGTGCGCGACGCGGATGGGCGCGCGGAAAAGCGGTGGCTTTCGAACGACCATGAATACCACGACGTGTTACGCGGCGAGTTTGGGTTGAATATTTCTGATCAGGAGATCGACCGGTGCGTAGCTGTCATGAAGGCGAAGGGAACAGGCGATGCGCCGCATCCGTTTTTTGCGTGAGGCGAGAGCAAAGTTACCGTTCGGGGCCCGTTCACTTGGCCCGCTTCCAGACAAATTCCAGCGTCACCCCGGCCGGCGTGCGGGGATTCGTGAACCTCATTTCGTCTGGCCCGATTGATGTGACGACCCGCCGCTGATTGAGCGCGCCAACCAGATTCGGAAAGGTGCTTGCCTCGACATTGGGGAGAATCGTCCGCGTGGCTTCGTCCACCGTATAGGTGCCTGTGTAGGCGATTGATCGTGAGGCGATCGCCATCGCCTCATCCGTGGAGGGCCGGGCCGGGTCGCCCGAGGCGTAGTTCGGTGCATCGACCGGCGTGGTGATGAAGTGGAAGTGGCCGTCGGCCGTGTAGGTGACGGCGCCCCGCAGACTTGGCCGCGGCACGCTACTGCCGTCTTCTCGTTTGCCCGTGCTCGAAACGTAGATCCACGTGCCAATCAGTTGATCTCTGAGCGACGGTGTCTCGCCAGCACTGCGTCCCGATGGGGCAGCGACCGTGACCAAAGCGATCAAGCAAACAACAAGGGCGCGACGCTGATACATGGAGTCCCCAGTCGAACGAGTTAAATGTTACCTTTGATGTGACACATCGAAGGGCGGCTCGCCAGGTTATCCAAAACTGTTGAGAAGATGAACTGGGGCCTCCCGACCGGGTTACCGATCGTGCCAAGAATGCGCCCTTGAGGTGACTCCGTCTCAACAAAAATCCTTCACCGTGAAGCCACTCACTAGCGTTACTTTCCCCACAGTCCAGAATAGAGCTGCTCTAGATATTTTTGCGCTTTTTGAACGAATTTCAGACGCGTCTTTTTAGAGGCAGATATGGCACTCGAAATCATTTTTCGAAGGCGCCGAAATGCGAAGCGTCCGCCCGACACGGATTCGCGCGACAGGCCCGATCCCCCCGAAAGCCCAAAGAAAGAGGCCGCACCGGCGAACGACAATGAGGGAGCGTGGCCTTTCATCCCGTTCCCGGACAGCTAGAAGATATCGAGGCCTCATCAGGTTGAGAGATCTTCCCGCACGCATCTCCCAGGAAATCTGCCGGGGACCGCACCTCGATAAAGCGCGTGCGTAACGTCAGGACGAATGAAGTTGATAGGCTTCGCACGAATTCGGCGACGCCAGAATCATCAACGCCCAAACATCTCTTCTGAAAATTCAGCTATAGCACAGGCCGGATCGCAGATCGCGATCTCGTTCCAATCGTTTCGCGTGTGGCCAAAACGATGGGGAAGCGAGGCTTGCGGACATGCCGGAGGAAAAAGCAAGTCCTTCCTCCCACTTTAATATGTGGTGCGCAACGCCCTTGCTTCAAGACCCACTTCGTCCCGTAGAACCGCCGCCCAAGCAGAACTTACGGGGGTACTAAAATGAATGCAGCGTTATCGAATGCGGCGATATCAGGCCATGCGGTCGTGGTCGCGGGCGCGGGTCCGGCGGGATTGATGTTGGCGGGTGAGTTGGCGCTGGCCGGTGTTGACGTCGCCATTGTGGAGCGGCGTGCGAGCCAGGATTTGATCGGGTCGCGTGCCGGCGGCCTGCATGCGCGCACCATCGAGGTGTTCGATCAGCGCGGCATCGCCGATCGGTTCCTTGCACAGGGGAAAGTGGCGCAGGTCGC
Source organism: uncultured Alphaproteobacteria bacterium (assembly GCA_963824305.1). Lineage (GTDB taxonomy): Bacteria > Pseudomonadota > Alphaproteobacteria > Rhizobiales > Xanthobacteraceae > Bradyrhizobium. Next base: position 1,047,015 of record CAWGOW010000004.1, on the reverse strand, counting down.
GGGCTTCGCCTGGATTCGTCTGGATATCAGCGACTTTCCAAGCCGACATCCTTATGGACTCGCGCTGTGGCAGAATCAGATCGAGAGCATCCTGGCTGATTGGGTCAGCGAATTAGGCGTGCCGATCTATAGGAGATGCGAGGTGGCTGGCATGGCGCAGGAGGATGCCGGCGTCGATATTGAACTCGCCGGCGGACAGCGCTTGAGGGCCGAATATCTTGTTGGCTGCGACGGCGGACGGAGCAAGGTGCGAAAAGCCGCCGGCATCGAGTTTCCCGGCTGGGATCCGACAACGAGCAGCCTGATCGCCGAAGTCGAGATGGCGGAGGAGCCGCAATGGGGCATCCGCCGCGACGCGTTGGGTATCCACAGCATCAGCCGGCTGGAGAACGGCGGACCCCTGCGCGTGATGGTCACTGAACCGCGTTGCGACCGTACCGGCGAGCCGACATTGCGCGATCTCAGCGCGGCGCTCGTCGCCGTCTACGGCAGCGACTATGGGGTCCATAGTCCGACCTCGATCTCAAGATTTACCGACGCGGCCCGGCAAGCGGTGACCTACCGCAAGGGGCGCGTGCTGCTTGCCGGCGATGCCGCGCACGTTCACCCTCCGGTCGGCGGGCAGGGCTTGCAGATCGGCGTGCAGGACGCGGTGAACCTCGGATGGAAGCTGGCGCAGGTGGTGAAGGGGACGTCGCCGCCGGCGCTTCTCGATACGTATCACACCGAGCGTCATCCGATCGCGGCGCTTGTCTTGCGCAATACCATGGCTCAGATGGCGCTGCTGCGTTTCGACGACCGCATCGGCGCGTTGCGCGATTGCGTCTCCGACTTGCTGAGCCTGGACCAGCCGCGCAAGCGCATCGCCGCTGACATGTCGGGTCTCGGCATCCGCTACGACTTCGGCGTAGGACATCCGCTGCTCGGACGCCGCATGCCCGATCTCGAACTCGTCACAAGGGATGGCCCGCGGCGCGTCTTCACGCTGCTGCATCGGGCGCGGCCGGTGTTGCTGAATTTCAGTGAGCCCGGCGCCCTCGACATCACGCCGGAACGGGTTCAACTTGTCGACGCCAGATGTGCCGATACATGGGAGTTGCCGGTGATCGGCGCGGTTACCGCTCCGGAAGCGGTGCTGATCCGGCCTGATGGATATGTCGCATGGGTCGGTGAGGGGACGCGAGATGGCCTCGCGGATGCACTCACGACCTGGTTCGGCCCGCCCGCGGCGTAGCGCGTCACAAGCGCTTCGGCAGGCGCGCTTTCGGCAGCACGCAATGGATTCCCTTGTTGAGATCCACCATCTGCGTGACGCGCAGATCGGCGGCCAGCGAGCAAAGCGTGTAGGCATCCTGCCGCGAAATGCCGGAGTGCTCGCAGATCAATGCAATCATGTCGCGAAGCGCCTGCTTCGCGGCATCGTCCAGGTCCTCGTCGAAGCCCATTGTGATCCAGGCATCCGCTTTCTCGGCGCGCGGCGTTGTGAGCTTCATGTCCTTGCGCACATGAAATTCGAAAGTGCCGGTGAGCGCCAGTTCGATCGCCGTCAGGCAGACCTCGCCGTCGCCCTGCACGCCGTGACCATCGCCGGCCGAGAACAAGGCGCCGGGAACGAAGACCGGAAAATAGGTGGTGGTGCCGACGCCGAGCTCCTTGTTGTCCATGTTGCCGCCGAACACCCGCGGCTGGGTCGATGACAGCCGCCCCCAGCCGGGCGCCGGTGCAACGCCAAAGTTACCGAAGAACGGCGCCAGTGGGAGCTCTTGGCCCCATGGCATCTTGGCGACGTTGCGCGCGCGATCGAGCGGTATATGGAGGCGGCGCAATTCCGGAAAATCTTCCGGCAGCGTTCCCCAGAACGGGAGCTGAAGATTCCAGCCCCAGTCCGAGCGCAGCTTGATGTCGAGCAGGCGGACTTCCAGCACGTCGCCTGGCAAAGCGCCCTCGACAAAGATCGGCCCGGTGAGCAGATGCGGGCCCGGTCCGCGAAAAGTAGACGCCAATACTTCTTTGTGATCGGAAAGAACCTCGAAGCCAGAACCTGGCCCGGGCAAATCCTCCGGCTCTCCGGACAGCGTCTCGATGGTGACGCGGTCGCCCGAGGCGATCCGGAGCACCGGCGGCAAGCCGCCATCCCACAGGCCCCAATGCACATTGCCCGGTGTCGAATGAAGAAGGTGGTCCATGGTGTCTCCTGGGGCACGCCCAGCATTGGCGCGCGTAGGGCATGACACTGCAATATGGATGCCAGCGCAGCCACTGATTTTTGGCCGAGGGCAAGCCTTCGCCGCATGCGCGCCGACGCGATCTCAGTAGACCTTCGGCACGAACATTTCGTCCGAGATGTTTGTTCCGTTTGTGGGTTTACCAGGCTTTGATGTTCAATCCCGCCGACCCGCAGCCGGAGAAGCTGATCGGGGTTCTCACTTACTGACTGCCGCGTGGATGGTACGGCAATGTTGTGCAAGGCCATCGTGTGAGACCACGAATTTCTTCAACGGCGTGTCGATGTCGTAGAAATAGATGTTGGCGATGAAGCCATAGATACCGGCGTCAATGGACGTCGGTGCGTCGCCATGCACATAGCCGTGTTGCGGGACAAGGTTTGCGATTGCGGCGAGATCGGCGAGCCCGCGGGCCATCGCGGCATCAGCCTCGAAGCGGCCGATGCCCTGGTAATAATAGCGCTGGGCGTTGAACTCCTTGGCCTTCATCAACCCATCATCTGTAAGGCTTGGATGCTCGCGCTTGAGCGCATCGCGGAATTGGGGCCAGTAGCGCTCGTCTTTCCAACGCGAATAGGACATCACCCAGTAGAGATCGTCGAGCGTGCGTGTAACGAGGAGGTTGGTCTTGCGCTGCGTCTCCGTTAACGCCAGGTCCAGCGTCACCCCGTATTTTTCGGTGACGTACGCAAGGATGGTCTCGCTGTCGCCGACGGTGTCATCGCCGTCGACGATATAGGGCAATTGTCCCCGCGGCGCCTTCGACGCGTCGAAAATGTGTTCGTGCCGAAACGGCACGCCGGCGAGCTTCAGGAAGGCGAACACCTTCAAACCGTAGCCATTATTATCGGCGACGCCGAACAGCGGCGGATAAGAATAGAGCGTCAGCATGGCGGCCTGTCGGGTTCGAGATCGCTGCAGGCTACTTCAAAATTGATCAGCCGGAAACGTCCGGCAGGACAACCACGTGTTTTCCGCAACGATCATTTTCCAGCCGCTTGCGACGCCAGTCTGGTGCAGCGCGGATTCTGGCTAGAACAATTGCGTCACCGCAAAGATGATCAGTCCGACCAATCCACCGACGATCGTGCCGTTGATGCGGATATATTGCAGGTCGCGGCCGACCGTGAGCTCAATTCGTTCGGTCAGCGTTTCCGTGTCCCAGTTCTCGACCACCTTGCGAATGAATTCGGCGATCTCCTTCCGCCGCGGCGCCACCGTGCGTAGCACCGCCACGCGAAGCCAGCGGTTGATGCCGGTCCGAAAACCTTCGTCGTCCCGAATTCGCGTCCCGAGGCCCGTCAACAACCGCTCGATCATCCGCGTGAGTTGCTCCTGCGTCTCGGGTGCTTCGAGGCGGTTCTCGATCGAAACCCAGAGCGCATCGATCTGCCCTGTCACCGCGGGTGTGGCGAGTAGTTTGGCTTTCAGCTCTTCGCCCTTTTCGATCATTTCGGGTTTGGTGGCGAGGTCCCCGATCAACTGCTCGATGGTCGTCGTCATCTCGATCCGCCAGGGATGGCTCGGCTCGCGCATTTCTTCCAGAATCCGCAGCACGCCGTCGATGATCTTGTCGGCGACGATGCCGTCGATCCATTTCGGGATCAGGCGCGAGATGCGCCTGGATACTTTGTCGCGGAGAGTCTCGCGGTTATTGGCGAGCGTCGTCGAAGCCCAATCGAGCAGCTTTTCCGCAAGCGCCTGCATCTCGCCATGTGCCCAGAGCAGCGACAGCACCCTTGAGGCAAAGGCGGAGGCCGGGATGCGCTCAATGCCGCCGCGAACCGCCCCGCTTAGAAAAGCATTGACGTCCTCGCGGGGAAGCGCCGAGAGCGCCTGGTTCATCGACGAGGTGACTCGCTGCGCCACGTTTTTCACGTTGTCCCCGCGCAGCAGCCAGCGTCCGACCCAGCCACCGATGTCGACGTCGCGAATGCGTTCGGCGAGCACGCGCGGCGAGAGAAAATTGTTGGCCATGAAACGGCCGATCGCAACCCCGATGCGCTCTTTGCTGTTGGCGACGATTGCCGTATGCGGGATCGGGATACCGAGCGGATGACGGAATAGCGCGACCACGGCGAACCAGTCGGCACAGGCGCCGATCATGCCGGCTTCGGCAAAGGCTCTGACGTAAGCGAGCCACGGCCAGTGTTTCACGACGAGCGAAGTCGCGATGAAAACCGCCAGCATCAGGATAAGCAGCGAGGTCGCAAAGGTACGCGACCGGCGCAACGCCCGCCGCCGGTCTTCGACGCTGCCGCCCGCGACCGCAGGCGGGCTCGGCCGCGGCCTCGTTTCGGAAGGTTCTAAGTCAAGAGACTGCATTGGAGTCCGTAGCGGCTAGCACGGCGTCGCGCTTTTTGATATGGGAGCTGATACTGATACGTTCCAGCCGGCGGCGTGTGAAGTGGGCACGCGCGAGCCGGGCCTCCAATGTCGAGAGGCCTTCCGATGGAAGCCGAGGCGATCGGTCCACCCCATGATTCCAACAATTAGAAATCGTCACTCTTTACGGAAGTTTCTTTGCCATGAACGATACAACAACAGGGGGCCAACCCCCGGCGCGAAAGATGCGGTCCTTTGCGGCGATGCGCCATCCCGGCTTTCGGGCGCAGTTCACTACCTTCGTACTCGCGATGATGGCCGACAATATCGAGCACGTGATCAGCTACTGGGTCGTGTTCCAGAAATTCCATTCACCTGCACTCGGCGGGTTTGCGGTGGTTTCGCACTGGCTGCCGTTCCTCATGTTTTCGGTTGCCTCGGGTGCGCTCGCCGAACGTTTCGATCCGCGACGGGTCATTCAATGCGGCATGGCGCTGTTCATCATCGCCTCGCTTGCGTGGGCCTATTTCTTCTTCACCGATAGCTTGCAGATGTGGCAGGCGATGGCGATCCTGGTCATCCACGGCTGCGCCGGCGTACTGTGGCAGACGCCGAATCAGATGCTGATTTACGACATCGTCGGCCCGGCAGAGCTTGAAAGCGCGGTGCGGCTGAATGCGATGGCGCGCTACCTCGCGGTGCTGGCGGGGCCTGCGGTGGGCGCGGCCATTCTGCTCGGCTTCGGACCTGCTTATGGCATCGCGCTCAATACGGTGTTCTATCTGCCGCTGATGCTGTGGCTGATCTCAGCGCCCTATGGTCCGCGCTTTCGCAAAGGCGCCGCCGCGCCGCGCCGGGCCGTGCGCGGGCTCAACGACATCATTTCCACCATCCGCGACATCAAGGGGCATCGAACCATCGTTTCCATGGTGCTGCTTGCCGGCGCGGCGTCGTTCTTCGTTGGCAATGCCTATAGTTCGCAGATGCCGAGTTTTGCGGCGGACCTTCAGCATGGCGATCCCGGGATTGCTTACAGCATGTTGCTGGCGGCGGATGCCGCCGGCGGACTGCTGGCCGGTCTGATTTTGGAGGGCGGAGGTTTGCTCGCGCCTAAGCCGCGCACCGCGATGATCCTGGCGTTGCTGTGGGGCGGGGCTTTGGCTGTGTTTTCGCTCGCCAACATGTACTGGCTAGCGCTCGGCTTCCTGCTCGCCGCCGGATTTCTTGAACTGTCCTTCAACGCCATGGCGCAGAGCCTCGTGCAGCTCAACGCGCCGCCTGACAAGCGCGGGCGCGTGATCGGCTTGTTCAACATGGCTAGTCTTGGCTTGAAGACCTTCAGCGGCATCTCGGTCGGCCTGCTCGGAAGCGTGATCGGGATTCACTGGTCGCTCGGATTATCGGCGATTGCCGCCATGTTGGTTGCCGGCCTTCTGCTGATTTTGCCTTGAGTGATTTTGCCTTAAGTGTCGCGGGACAAACGCGCGCGCGCCCTGAGGTTTACGTGACCTCAAGGCGCGCCGTACTCGTCACACTACTGTTTCTTCGCAACTAGTCCGCAGGCTTGCGCGCGACCGACTGGCCGCCGGGCCGTGCGCGGCCTTCCGACGTGCTGCCCAGGCCCGTCGTCGTGCCGGCGCGGAAATGACGGCCGTTGGTTTCGGCCTTGTTCATGTGGTGGGTAGGCGCCATCGGCTTGGCTTCACTGGCCGGGGCCGGTGCCGCCGATTTAGACTGTGCGAAGGCGACGGCCGGCGCTCCGAGCAAGGAGGCTGCCAACAGCGTCGAAGCAAGAAGTTTTGTATTCATGAAAATCTCCTGGTCCATGAGTGACGCGCAGAGAAAACCTGGGGCCATTATCCGCGTTCCGAAGGTTTCGAATTTGTAATCCGCAAAAGCGTCCGCGATGGCCTTGGAAACATTTGGCATCGCAATGGAAACGCCAAGTTCCTTCGCGATCAGTGTGAGTGGATACTGACAGCGGAACTTGCGTGCTCTCATGGCACGCCCGGTTTCCTCGATGCCTCTTTTGCAAGCGACGTATGCAAAGGCGCGCCGTTGGCGCGCTTGACGCGGCAGCCGAGCGGCGATACATTTCTTTCGAATTTAAGTTCGCTATCCGAATTTTTTGAAACGGTCAAAAACCAGATGTCGTCTTCGCCGCGAAAAAAGTCGAATAATAATTCGCAATCCGAACTCAAGCGGGAGGCCTCCTTCCGCGGTGCTTCGGCGGCCCCGAGCGGCCAACGAAAGAAAAAGAAGAGCGGCGTTTCCTCTTCGGAGAAGAACACCGTTCAATCGCTGGCCAAGGGTTTTCGGGTGCTTGAGACATTCACCGCGCAGGAGCCGGAACTGACCATGGCCGAGGTGGCGCGTCTGGCCGGCATCGATAACGCCACGGCGTTTCGCTTTCTCAATACGCTGGTCGAGATCGGTTATGTCGACCGCGTTGCCGACAGCCGCAAGTTTCGGCTGGCGCTAAAGGTTCTTGATCTGGGTTTCAACGCCATCGCCCGGTCGGACCTGCGCGCTCGCGCCCGCCCGATTCTGCGGGGGCTGGTCGGCGAGATCAATGAGGCGGCCTCGATCGGCGTGCTGGATGGCGCTGATGTTTTTTATATCGAACGCATGCAGGCGGGGCTTGCCCGGCTTGGCGTCGATATCAGGATTGGCAGCCGTGTCCCGGCATACTCATCGGCCGTCGGTCACGCTATCCTGGCCTGGCTGTCCCGGCCCGATCAGATCGCCGTTCTGCAATCGCAGCCGCGCAAGCAACTGACGGCGACGACGCAGACCGATCTCGATACGCTCTTGGCGCGGCTCGAGCAGGTGAAGCGGCGAGGTTATGCGGTTTCCGATCAGGAAACGGTTTCGGGGCTCTATGTTATCGCCGCGCCGGTTCTCGATGCCGACGGGATTCCGCTGGCCGGATTGAGCGTCGCGGCTCCGGCCTTCCAGACCAATCTGAAAGATTTCGAAGCGGCGGCTGCGCGGCCTGTGGTGCAGGCGGCGCAGACGCTGTCGCGGGCGCTGCAAAGCGTCGGCGGTTTTACGCATGAACGAATGACAACTTGAACAAATGGAGATGAAAGTGCCAAAGCTCAATTTCGACGGAATTATTCCTGCCATCGCAGTCCCCTTCAATGCCGATTTCAGCATCGACGAGGGCGACTTGAAGCGCTTTTCCCAATGGCTGGCCGGCCAGCCCGGTATCGTGGCGTTGATGACCAACGGTCACACCGGCGAAGTCTTCTCGTTGACGCCGCGCGAACGCGCCGAGGTGACGCGGATCACCGCCAGAGCCGTCGAAGGCAAGTGTCCGGTGATCTCTTCGGTGGTCTGCGAGGGCATCAAGGATGCGGTCGAGCAGGCCAAGTGGGCCAAGGACGCCGGCGCTACCGGGCTCGATATCATGCCACCGCATCACTGGTTGCGGTTCGGCTTTCTGCCCGAGCACTGCATCGATTACTTCAATGCAATCGGTGAGGCGACAGCGTTGCCGCTGATCGTTCACATCTACCCGGCCTGGACCCGCGGCTCGTACTCCTCCGCGCTCCTCGCGCAATTGGCGAAACTGCCGCATGTCGCCGCCTTCAAGATGGGCGAGCGCGAGATGAACAAATATGCGCGCGATATCCAGGAAATTCGCGCCGCCGATTCCAGCAAGGCGCTGTTGACCTGTCATGACGAATACCTGCTGGCTTCGATGGTGCAGGGGATCGACGGTGCGTTGGTCGGTTTTGCTTCGCTCATTCCTGGACTGATCTACGGTCTGCTCAAGGCGGTCAAAGCCGGCAATCTGCATGAGGCGATGCGCATTCAGTCGCTGATCACGCCGCTCAAGGACGCCGTCTATGGCGGCGGCGAGCCGACGGGTGAGGCGCATGGCCGCATGAAAGCGGCGATGGCGCTCGCCGGCATCCTGCGCGAGGGCACCGTGCGTCCGCCAACGCACGCGCCGAACGCCCAGCAACTCGAAGCTATCAGGTCGGCGCTCGATCATGCAGGCTTATCGAAGCGCGCGGCGGCTTGAGGACACCATGACAAGTCGTGAGGCAAATGCAGAAGCCGGACCGGGCCGGGCCGTTGTTACGGGCGCTGCGTCCGGCATCGGACATGCGATTGCCTCGCGTCTATTGGCCGACGGCTGGTATGTCGTCGGTCTCGACAAAGCGCGCGCCGAACATTCGTCGGCTCGCTTCCAGCCGATCGCCGTCGATCTGACCGACCCGAAGCGGCTCGCCGTGGTATTGGCCGAAGTCGACGGCGTCACTGCTGTGGTTCATGCTGCCGGTTTCATGCGCACGGCGCCTCTCGGTTCGCTCGTTTCCGAAGATGGAATGGCGATGTGGCGGCTGCATGTGGATGCAGCGGCGACAATCGCCAATGCGCTGCTTCCACGGATGACGTCCGGCGGTCGTATGGTGCTGATCGGAAGCCGCACGGCGTCGGGTTCTGCGGGCCGCAGCCAATATGCCGCGGTCAAGGCAGCTCTCGTTGGTCTGGCGCGCTCCTGGGCGATCGAACTGGCGCCCAAGGGCGTCACGGTCAATGTCATCGCGCCCGGCGCCACGGAAACGCCGATGCTGATGGATCCGGCGCGCGAGGGGACGCCACCGAAAATGCCGCCGATCGGACGTTTCATCCGGCCTGATGAAGTGGCGGCGCTCACCGCATTTTTGCTGGGTCCAGATGCGGCCGCCATCACCGGTCAGCAAATCGTGATGTGCGGCGGGGGCTCGCTTTAGAAATTCGGCGGTAGATGCAATCCGCCGCTCGAAACGCAGAACAGGAGATTTCATGTCGGTTCGTATCGTGGAAGTACGTGAGGTGACGAAACCAATCTCGTCGCCGATCCGCAACGCCTATATCGATTTTTCGAAGATGACGACGAGCCTCGTAGCTGTCGTTACCGACGCGGTACGCGACGGCCGGCGCGTGGTCGGCTACGGTTTCAATTCGAACGGCCGCTACGGCCAGGGCGGGCTGATCCGCGAGCGCTTTGCCAACCGTATCCTCGAAGCCAAGCCCGACAGCCTGCTGGATGACGCCGGGACGAATCTCGATCCGCATCGGGTTTGGGCTGCGATGATGAGCAACGAAAAGCCCGGCGGCCATGGCGAACGGTCGGTCGCCGTAGGCACCATCGACATGGCGGTGTGGGACGCCACCGCCAAGATCGCGGGCAAGCCGTTGTTTCACCTGCTGGCCGAGCGGCACGGTCTTGCGGCCAACCCGCGCGTCTTCGTCTATGCGGCGGGCGGTTATTACTATCCAGGCAAGGACAACGATGCGTTGCGCGCCGAGATGCGTTCCTATCTCGATCGCGGCTACAACGTCGTGAAGATGAAGATCGGCGGGGCTTCGATTGACGAAGATCGCGCGAGGATCGAGGCCGTTCTGCGGGAGATCGGTCCAAATGCGCGCCTGGCCGTGGATGCCAACGGCCGCTTCGATCTCGATACGGCCGTCGCCTATGCCAAGATGCTGCGCGACTATCCGCTGTTCTGGTACGAGGAGGCCGGCGACCCGCTCGATTATCATCTTCAGGCGACGCTATCGGAATATTATCCGGGCCCGATGGCGACGGGCGAAAACCTGTTCAGTCATCAAGATGCGCGCAATCTGATCCGCTACGGCGGAATGCGCGCCGATCGCGACTGGCTGCAATTCGACTGCGCGCTGTCCTATGGCCTTGTCGAATACGAGCGAACCCTTGACGTGCTGAGAACCCACGGCTGGTCGCCGCGACGTTGCGTTCCGCATGGCGGGCATCAGATGTCGCTCAACATCGCAGCCGGCCTCGGACTTGGCGGCAACGAAAGTTACCCCGATCTGTTCCAGCCCTATGGCGGTTTCCCCGACGGAGTGAAGGTGATCGACGGTCACATCACCATGCCGGACCTGCCGGGAATAGGCTTTGAAGGAAAATCGGATCTCATCGCAGAAATGCGCGCACTCGCTGCCTGACGCGGACATTCAGTCCGCGACACCAGAACATTCGGGTCAACCGAAGCTTCAGGCATGAATACAGGGAGGAGACACAAGCGATGCAGTCGTTTGGCTATTTCGAGACGGTCGCCATCATCGTGGCGATCATCCTCTATATCGCGTTCACGTCCTGGTTGACCGTCCGCCTGCGCAGCAAGACATCGGCGGAGTTCATGGTCGGCGCCCGTTCGGTGCCGGCGATCGTCGTCGGCATTCTCCTGATGTCAGAGTTCATCGGGGCGAAATCCACGATCGGTGTGGCGCAGGCTGCGTTTGAGCACGGCATCGCGGCGGCGTGGGCGGTATTGACCGCCGCGGTCGCGTTTCCGCTGTTCGGCTTCTTCCTGGCAAAGAAGCTCTACAGTTCCGGCGAATATACCATCTCCGGCATGATCGCCCAGCGCTTCGGCCGTTCGACCGAACTGGTTGTGTCGCTGATCATGATTTACGCGCTTCTGATGGTGAATGTCGGCAACTATGTCAGCGGCGCGGCGTCGCTCGCCACCATTCTCAAAATCGATCTTACGACGGCCGCCTTCATTATTGCCGGTGTCAGCACGTTCTACTTTGCTCTCGGCGGCTTCAAGAGTATCGCCTACGTGTCGATGGTTCACTGCACCGTCAAATATATCGGCGTATTTGTGGTGCTGGGCGTAGCGCTCTACCTGACAAAGGGTGTTGCACCCATCGCTGCCAATCTGCCGCCGTACTATTTCACGTGGGATGGCCAATTCGGCGCGTCTACCATCGTCGCTTTCCTGATCGGCAATGTCGGCGCGATTTTCTCGACTCAGTTCATCATTCAGGCGATCGCCTCGACCAAAAGCCCGAATGCGGCGCGCAATTCGACTTACATCGCTGCCGCCTTGAGCATCCCGGTCAGTATTGCGCTCGGTCTGATCGGCGTGTCGGCGAAATACCTCTATCCGAACATGGACAGCCTTTATGCCCTGCCGATCTTCATCCAGAGCATGGATGTGTGGTGGGCCGCCTTTGTTTCCATTTCTCTGGTCGCGTCGATCTTTGTCGGTGTGACGACGGTTGCGCTCGCGATTTCCTCGCTGGTCGTCAGGGATTTCTATGCGCCATATTTCAAGCCGACTCCGGATCAGGAATTCCGGGCCGCCCGCGTAATGTCGCTGTTCATCGGCTTCATACCGCTGATCTTCGTGTTCTTTGCACCGAGTCTGCTGCACCTGTCGTTCTTCACGCGCGCACTCAGGCTATCGATTTCGATCGTTGCCGTAATCGGCTTCTATCTCCCTTTCTTTTCGAGCAATCGCGGCGCCACGTTGGGACTTCTGGGCGCTGCCATAACGACGACGGCATGGTATCTGGCCGGCGACCCCTTCGGTATCGACAACATGTACATCGCGCTGGTCACGCCGCCGGTCGTGATCTTTGTCGAAAAGCTGTTTCATTGGGGCAGCGCGGTGCCACGGCCCGCCAAATCCGCGGCTTAAGGCAGTATGCTCCGTTGCGATCGTTGGCATTCGTGGCGGCAAGACCTATAGTCGCCTGCGGGTCTGAGACGGGCGCAAGGGGCGGGATTTGCGGGTTGGGATTGTTACGGGAGCAGGCTCTGGAATCGGTGCTGCGGTGGCGCGCCGTCTGGCGAAGGGCGAAGCATGCCTGCTGTTGCACGGGCAGGGAACTGACGCGGCAGGGCTTTCGCGTCTGCAAAACGTCGCGGCCGAATGCGAGAAGCTCGGCGCCAGAGTGAAGGTGTTGACCGGCGATCTCGCGAAAGCCGGGACGGCATCTACGCTCGTCAAGACTGCGCGCGAGGTTTTCGGCAGCATCGACTGGATTGTGCATGCGGCGGGTTTCGCCGATCGCCGCGGCTTTGCGGATTTGCCGCGTGAAAGCCTGGAGCGTGCCTTTGCGGTGATGCCTGCAAGTTTTCATGAAATGACGAGTGCGGCGCTATCCGATTTGAAGCGGCCGCATGGCCGCGTCGTCGCGGTCTCGAGTTTTGCCGCGCATCGCTTCACGCCGGATTCGACTTTTCCGGGCTCGGCCTCGGCGAAAGCCGCGCTTGAGGTGCTGGTGAAGTGTCTCGCCATTGAACTCGCAAGCGGCGGCGCCACTGCCAACGTCGTGGTTCCCGGCTTCACGCGCAAGGACGCAGGGCTGAAGGGCGCGCTCGATGCCGCCAGCTGGCAGAAGGTCGCGAGTGCAAACCCGATGGCGCGGCTGGCCGAGCCTGATGAAGTCGCGGCCGTGATCGCGTTTTTGCTGTCGTCGGAGGCCTCGCACGTCACCGGCGTGACATTGCCGGTCGATGGCGGGCTCACGCTCTCTTAGATCAAGGATGACGTGAATGTCTGAAATTGGATCGGGCCCAATCGACGTTGCCGTGCTCGGCGCGGGCATCGTCGGTGTCTCGGCCGGCATCGCGGCGCAGCAACGCGGGCTATCCGTTGTTGTGATCGATCGCCGCGAGCCCGGCAGCGAAACGTCTTATGGCAATGCCGGCATTCTCTCGAGCGGCTCGATCCTGCCGCTCAACCAGCCGTCGCTCTGGAAAGCATTGCCGGGCTATCTCGGCAACACCAGCGCGGCATTGCGCTGGAATCCCATTTGGGTGATGCGTAACCTCGACTGGATCGCACGCTTTCTTGGTAACGCCGTGCCTTCGCGCACCCGGCCGCGCGCGGCGGCGCTGCACGGCTTGATCGGCGCCTCGCTGAAGTTGCACCGCGACTGGATCGTAAAGGCCAATGCCGGCCAGCGTATTCGCGAGACCGGCTGGCTCAAGGCCTGGCGCAGCGATGCGACGGAAGCTGCAAAGCGAGAGCAGGCTCTCCTCGCCGAGTTCGGCATCACGAGCGAACTGCTCGACCGTCAGGCAATCTCCGCGCTCGAGCCGGATATCGTGCCGGTCTACAAGACCGGCCTTCTCCACACCCAGACGGCTTCCGTGGATTCACCGGGCGCTGTGACCAAAGCCTATGCGCGGATGTTTTCGGCCGCCGGCGGCGAAGTCCGCCAGTCCGAGGTCAAGGCGATCGAACCTCAAGGCGACGGCTGGCGTATCATGTTCAGTGATGGCGCGCTTTCGGCTCGCCATGTCGTGGTGGCTTTAGGCCCGTGGTCGGCGGATATCTTGCGGCCGCTCGGCTATCGCGTACCGCTTGCGGTCGAACGCGGCTATCACCTGGAGTTCGCGCCCAATCCGGCACGCAGTTTGCAGCGTCCGATCCATGATGCCGAGGGCAGCTTCCTGATGACGCCGATGGAGAATGGAATTCGCGTCACGTCCGGCGTCGAGTTGACCGATCGAGACGCGCCATCGTCGTTCGCGCAGCTCGACATGGTGGTTCCGATGGCGCGCAGCGTCGTCGAATTCGGTTCAGCCGTCGGCGAGCCCTGGCGTGGCGCGCGGCCGACATTGCCGGACAGTTTGCCTGTCATCGGCAAAGCGCCGCGACATCAGGGCCTCTGGCTCGCTTTCGGCAACCAGCATATCGGTTTCACCACCGGGCCCGCGACGGGCTCGGCGATTGCTGCGATGATCGCGGGCGACAAGCCATCCTTCGACACCACTGCGTTCGCACCGGGGCGCTACATCCGATGAGGGACATACGATCCATTCATGAGGTGGAGCGAGAAGGGCCGAGATGAATTACGTCTGGGATTTCGGCATCCTCTCCAAATACAGCCACCTGTTCTGGCTCGGGATCGGCTGGACGATGGTCTACACGGTCGCCACCGTCCTGATCGGCACGCTGATCGGACTTGTCGTCGGCATTCTGCGCTTGCGTCGTTATCCCGTGATCGACTGGTTGCTCGTGGCCTATATCGAGCTGTTTCGCTGCACGCCGCTCCTGGTGCAGATCATCTGGTTCTATTACGCGTTTCCTGTCGTGATCGGGGTCAACATCCCCGCGCATGTCGCGGCGATGACGGTGCTGTCGCTATATGGCGGGGCGTTTTACGCCGAGATCGTGCGGGGCAGCATCGAAAGCGTGCCGCGCGGGCAGTGGGATGCGGCGCAGGCGCTCGGATTGCGGCCGTGGCGCCTACTGCGGCTCGTGATCCTGCCGCAGGCGCTGAAACCGATGTTGGCGCCCTACGTCAATCAATCGGTCACGCAGCTGAAGAATACTTCGCTGGTGTCGGTGATCGCGGTGCCAGATCTCGTCTACAACGCAACCCTCATCAACGCCGATACCTATCGGCCGCTCGAGGTCTATACCGTTGTCGCGCTGATTTACTTCGCGATCCTGTTTCCATCGACGCTGGTGGCGCGCCGGCTCGAACGCGGCATGACCTATGATAAGGCGTGACTCTTAATCCCTCCCCCGCGGAACGTGTGGGAGAGTGGCTGTCGTGAAGCGACGGTCGGGTGGGAGCGTGTGGTTTTGCAGAGTGGCTAGTAGGTGTGTGTTCCTGAAGACCCCCACCCCGGCTCGCTTGGCTCGCCGACCCTCCCCGCAAGGGGAGGGATAAGAGCGCGCTACCTCAAATACTCAACTCCACCGGCACGTCCTCGGGCTTAACGCCGGACAGCGCCAATCCCTTGACGAACCATTCGCGCATCTGGCCGATGCCGCGGTTATAGTCGATCCATACCGAGAGGAAATCGCGCCAGCGCTTGTCGGCCTCGCGGCGTACTGCGCAGCCGCTCGCGACCGTCACCGAAGGCGATTGCAGGATCTTGTAAGTGCCGAGGCTCGGATTCTTGGCAATCGCCGTCAATCCCAGCACCAGCGCGTTGACCACGCAATCGGCGCGGCCCGACGCCATCTCCAGCATCACCTCGTCGCGTGACTTCATGGATTTGATGGTGGCGTTCGGCGCGAAACGCCGCGCCACGGCCTCGTTCGCCGAGCCGACGTCGACCGCGATCCTCACCTCGGGCTTGTTGATATCGGCCCAGGTCTTGGCGTCGAGGCCTTTCTTCAGCATCGCGCCGAACGGATGTGGGAACACCAGATTGGTGAAATCGACCACCAGCGCGCGTTGCGGCGTCGGGTTGAGCGCAAAACCGAGATCGACCTTGTTGGCCTGCAAATCCAGGATCGAATTGCCGTAGGTCGATTCGGTATATTCGAGCTTGACGTCGAGCAGCTTGGCGATGTCGTTCGCCATCTCGATGGAAAAGCCGGACCAGGTACCGGTGGCGAGGTCCTTGTTGAAGTAGGGCAGTTCGCCCGGCAACACCGCGATGCGCAGCACCTTGGTGGAGCGAATGCGGTCGAGCGTATTGTCGGCGGCGGTTTGCGCCGAAGCCGGGCCGACCAGCGAGGAAGCGATCGCCGCGCCAGAGCCGATCGCCAGCGCATAGCGCAGCGCCTCGCGGCGGTCTTCAGAAATCTTGCTCTCGTCCGATTGCGTCACGGGCCCCTCCTGCCAGAACTGTCAGCGAAGCCTAGCGCGCACCTCGCATGGCAGCAATAGCGCGGCGATCTACCCTATTGTCGCGCCGGGGTTTAATCGTAAGCTCCACCGGCAATCCGTTCAGGCCGTTAGCCACGAGGAATTCATGTCAGCAGAACTCAACATTTATAATCCGGACGAACTCGGGCCCCCGATGGGACAATACACCCATGTCACGCGGGTGAAGGCGAACGAATTCCTGTTCATCGCCGGCATGCTGTCGGGCGATTCCAAAGGTAATGTGATCGGCGACGGCGATTTCGACGCCCAAACCGCGCAAGTGTTTCGCAATGTCGAAGCGGCGCTGAAATCGGCTGGCGCCTCCTGGGCCAACGTCGTGCAGTTCACGACGTATCTGGTGCACTCGCAGGACATTCCGAAATTCATGGCGTATCGCCTGCGCGAGTTTCCAAAGATGTTCCCGAACGGAAAATATCCGCCGAACACGCTCCTCATTGTCGACCGGCTGGTGAAGGAGCAATTTCTGGTCGAAGTGCAGACCGTCGCGGCGGTGTGAGTGCTCTTCTCCCTCCCCTTTCCGGGCGGGTGCGCTCGTGGGGGAGGGATCACCCAAAACTCAGATCGCAATACTTGTCTGGATCGTTCAGCTGCTTCTTCGGGAGCCCATAACGGCTGCGTAGATCGAGCACGCAGTTGAAACCGGCGTGCATGATCTCGCAGGTCCGGAAAAAGCCGCGTGCGGGATCGAGCAGCTCGCTGTAGCTTGCTTCCGCCATCTCTTGCGTCATTTGCGGCAGATGCTGGCGCAGGACCGCGATGGCCTCGTCGCGGTGCCTCGGTTCGTAGAGCCACGCGATCGATTTGCGGTAGGCGTCGATATAGGCTTTGACCTTCGAGCTGTTCTCTCTGGCCCAGGACCGGCGCACGGCGGCGACGTTGCCCTGGTAGGGGCCGATGACGTCGGTCGCCTTGACCAACTCAGTGAAGCCCGCGTTCTTCGCGACGATGTTGTAGGGCGCAGACAATAGCGTCGCGGCGTGCTGTCCTTTGCGCAGGGCATTCCAGCGTTGCACCATGCCGCCGGCGCGAGCGATCTCGTAGTCGCCTTTGTCTTTGTCGAGGCCGTGCCGGCGCAGGATCTCGTAAAGCACAAAGGCGTAGCCGGTTGTCGCGGCATCGACCGACACGGTCTTGCCCTTGAGATCTTCGATTCTGGCGATCGAAGGCGAAGCTACCAGGCTCAGGAAACTGCTGTCGCTGCCCATGACCGCGACAAAATCCGGCTGCGGCCCGATCGGCGCTTCGCCCTGGCCCTCGGCATAGGCAACGATGTTGTCGACGGCGGTCATCGCGATGTCAAATTTTCCGAGCGAAAAATCCGTCATCTGCGTGACGGAGTTCGGTGTGCCCTGGACGTCGACGGCAATGCCGGCCTCCGCGAAGAAGCCTTTGCTTTGCGCGACATAGAGGCCCCAGTTGAAGCCGCCCGGAAAGACGTTGACGATGACGGTGGGAAGATCGCCGTGAGCCACCGTGATCAACCTGCCTGCTTGACTTGCCGCGACATCTGCTCCGGCCGCAGCAGCAACGCCACGACGGCGCCGACCAGGCACAGCGCCACGAGCTGGATATTGCCGGCTACCGTCCAACCCGAGAGGCCAACGATCCAGCCGATCAGGTAGCCGGCCACAGTGGCCGAACCATAGACGCAGGTGACGAACAAGCCGGAGGCGCGGCCGGCGAGACCGGCGGCGAGCGCCTTGACGTGACAGGCTGCGAGATTGACGAAAATCGTGCCGCTGAAGGTCGCGCCGAGCAAGAACGATAACGCCGCCTGCGTTGCAAAGTCGGCCGGGCCGTTGAACAGCAGCGCCGAAATCGCGCTTGCGACGAGAAAGCTCAGACCCAATACGAGCCGCGGCGAAAAGCGATCGCCGAGCCATCCCGTGAACAGCGACACCAGAACGCCGAGCCCGTAGATGCTCATCACGCGGCCGGCATCCGCAGGCGCGTAGTGAAGCTGCTCGCGCAGGAACGTCGGATACATGCCGAGGTAGCCGTAAAGCGCGAGCCCGAACAGCACGCTCAGAACCGCGAGCACGATGGTGTTGAGATTATTCAGCGATGCCGCGCCGCCGGTTGAGGTGCTGGCGCTTTCCTCACCTTTGGCTTCGCTGAGGTGCGGCCGCACGACGGCTGCGATCAGCACCATCATCGCAAGGCCGATGATGCCATAGATGATCATCGGCGCGCGCCAGGTGCCGTAGTCGACCAGCAGCTTCGCCCCTAACCAAGGCCCGATCGCGGCGCCGCCGGCATAGGCATAGTTGAGGAGTCCAACGCCCGCGGCGCGGTTGCGCGAGAAATAGCTGGAGAAAACCGCAAGGAGCGCCGTGAGCTGCATGGCTTCGCCGATGCCGGTGATTGCGCGGTAGAACAGCATGTCGGCATAGCCGGTAGCGATCATCGTGATCACCGTCGCCGCAGAATAAATGAAGATGCCGACCTGGATCACGGTCTTGCGTGAAAAGCGCGACATAAGGTAGCCGGTCGGAATGCCCGCTAGGGTCATGCCGAGGGTGAAGATCGTCGACAGCAAGCCGCCCTGCGGCAGGCTGAAACCGTATTCGCGGCGCACGTCGGTCAGCATCAGCGGAAACAGGGTGCGGTCCATCGCGTTCACGGCATAAGAAGCGATCAGCACGGCGATGGCGGCGATGGCGATTGTACTATCCGTCGAACGTGCCGTCGCCTCACTGCTCGGAGGCGTTGTAGTCCGGTCCATCGTCTTGCCCCTAATTCCCAGCTTTTTGCCGGTTTTCGCGCGGATTTTCCGCGCAAGCCTGCGGCTTCTGCCATTCGAAAAAGGAGGTAAGCGATCGGTAAACGCAATGTCAAATACAACGGTTTCCGCCAGCGCTCGGCTCTGTTTTTCCTGCGTGATCGGCCGCGGATGCCAGGCGGGGCGGTGAGCGACCATCCAGAGTTAACGAAGGGTCACCGCGCGCCCGGAAAACAGAGCGATGACGAGGCATCGCCATTAAAAATTTGGCTCTAAGGCTATGGCTTTAGAAATTTCGATTGCCCTATCGCCAGGATATTCGATGGCTGAAGTCGCTCACGCCCTGCAGGACCTCAACGACGCGATTGGACGCGGCACCGGAGAGAGCCGTACCAAAGCGTTGTGGCATGCAACCGACGTTCTCGTAGAAGGCGAGTTCGGCGAAGAGCAGATTCGCATTTTCGGCGAGGTGATCGCGCGCCTTGCCGATGAGATCGAGGAGAGCGCGCGCGCCGAGCTGTCGCGGCGGCTGGCGCATTCGAGCAATGCGCCGGTCAAGGTCGTGCAGATGTTGGCGTTCGACGATTCGATCGAGGTCGCCGGTCCCGTTCTGCAATTTTCCCCGCGTCTCGACGCCAAGTCGCTGATCACCAATATCCGAAGCAAGGGCCAGTCGCATCTGCTTGCGATCTCGCGCCGTCCTTTGGTGCCGATCGAGGTGACGGACGAACTCGTCACGCGCGGCGATCAGGAGGTCGTGCAGTCGATTGCCGCCAACGCCGGCGCACGTTTCTCCGATTTCGCCTTCCGCCAGATGATCAAGCGCTCGGAGAGCGATGCCGTGCTCGCCGAGCGGGTTGGCCTGCGCAAGGACATTCCGCCGCAAATGTTCCGGGTGTTGCTTGCGAAAGCTTCCGGCGAGGTCCGGCGCAAGCTCGAGCGCGAGCGCCCCGATCTGACAAAGGTAATTCAGGCCTCGGTGGGCCAGGCGGCCGGCAAGCTTTATTCTAAGTTCGGTCCGGGGCAGGAGAGTTATCTCGCGCTCAGGCAGGCGGTCGCCGCCGCCCACAAGGCCGGCCGGCTGAACGAGAACGGCATTGTCACTTACGCACTTGCTCACAAGTTTGAGGAAGCGGTGATCGGCCTGTCGCTGCTCTCGTCGTTGCCGGCTGATGTGGTCGAGCAGATGCTCATCGTCAATAACCGCGACTTGATCCTGGTGCTGTCCAAGGCGCTCGAATTCTCCTGGGATACCGCGATGGCGCTGTTGTTCCTGGGCGCCGAAAATCATCGCATCTCGTCCAGCGAGCTCGACGCTCTCAGGTGCGAGTTCAAGCGTGCCGACGTCAGGATGTCGCGCGGCATTCTGGAAGTCTATCAGTCGCACTGGAGCGCCGGCCGTGACGCCGCCAAGGACCAAGCCAGGTCCGAAGCCAAGTTCGAAACCAAGTCCGAGGCCAAGTCCGAAGCCAAGTCCGAGGCTTTGCACTAACTCCTAACTCCATTGCGCTCAAAGGGGTGGTCGCCGCAATCTCAGGCGGATAAGCTTTCATGCTGTCCGGCGAAGAGATTGAAAAGGTTGACATGCTGGCCTCACAGCGCGGCCTCTTCGGAGTTCCGCGCGACGTCTGTTACCTGAATTCAGCGTCCTATAGCCCGCTGCCGCTGCGCACGCAGGAAGCGGCGCGCGAAGCCGTGGGCCGCAAGGGCGCGCCGTGGACGCTGGATGCTTCCTTTGCCAACGGCCAGCACGAGCGCGCGCGCGCGGCTGCCGCGCGGCTGATCAATGCGGAGGCCGGCGACGTCGCGCTGATTTCCTCGGTAAGTTATGGTGTTGCAACCGTCGGCAAGATCCTGTCGGTACCCGCCGGCATGCGGGTGTTGGTGCTGGAAAACGACCACTCCTCGCCGATCCTGGAATGGCAGACGAGATCGACTTCGGCCGGCTTCACCATCGAGGCCGTGCGCCAGCCGCTCGACGGTGACTGGACCTCGGCCGTACTGGCAGCAATCGAGCGACCCGGCGCGCCGCGGCTGGCGCTCGCCTCGATATCCTCGGTGCACTGGTCGGACGGCGGTATCATCGACGTCGAAAAGGTCGGGGCGGCGCTCAAACGCCAAAGCGCGCTGTTTTTGATCGATGCAACGCACGCGGTTGGCGTGATCGCGATGGATGTCGCAAAGCTCGATCCGGATTTCGTGATCTTCCCGACCTATAAGTGGCTGCTCGGGCCCTATGGCCGCGCCTTTATCTATATGGCCAGGCGCCACCAGAACGGCATTCCGCTGGAACAGACCGGCTTTGGCCGCCGCGAGATCCGTTCGGACGCGGAAATCTATTTCACCGATGTGAGCTATGTCGCGGGCGCCCGGCGTTTCGACATGGGCGAGCGCGACCATTTCATCGCGATGGAAATGGCCGCGATCGGCATGGAGATGATGGCCGAATGGGGCGTGGAAGCGGTCGCCGAGCGCCTCAAGATGCTCACCGACCGGATCGCCGAAGGACTTGGCACTACCAAAACCCGCCTCATGGATGCGAAATTTCGTGCACCGCACATTCTAAGCCTGGGGTTT
Organism: uncultured Alphaproteobacteria bacterium; assembly: GCA_963824305.1. Lineage (GTDB taxonomy): Bacteria > Pseudomonadota > Alphaproteobacteria > Rhizobiales > Xanthobacteraceae > Bradyrhizobium. Next base: position 1,025,769 of record CAWGOW010000004.1, on the reverse strand, counting down.
GCCGGCGGCCTGCCGGCCGGTTTGGTCGACGGCCTGGCGGAAGAGGGCGTCCATGTTGCAGCGCGGTTGGCACGCATGCGCGTCTCGCCCCATGTTTTCAACGACGAAGAAGACGCCGACCGCTTTGTGGCGGCGCTGAAGCGGCGGATCTAACGGGGTCAACGCCGGGCGCTTCCCTTAATCCCTCCCCATGCTTCGCGGGGGAGCGATAAACAGCCCGCGCTTCCTGCCGACGGAACCTAACCGCACCTTCGTGAATTGATTCAGCAAATTGAACCTTGTGTCTGCGGCCGCGACCTATTCGACAAGAGGTACATCGTAGACGGCCTTAAGGGAGGCTCTGATGACCGGTTGGCGCGATTCCATGGTGGACAGACCTACCGACGACGGGGCGTACGCGGCCGGATGGACCGTTTCGGGCCTTGCCGTTCTCGGAGCCATCGTCGCGGTCTGGATGTTTGCCATCTAGGCCGCCGATCCGGCGGTATCCTCGACAGCCAAATTCCTGCGTTCTCGAACGGCTGCCTGGACGGGCGGCCGTACTGCTTTTTGGTGGCCAAGTCCCGATATTGCAGCTCACCTAGTTAGCCGCCTCTGGACGGGAGCGCGGGGGTTGGATTATATAAATGCTTAGGAGACTAAGCATTTCGGAATCGGAGCTCCAGCCATGCTGACCCAAGCGGAAAATGAATTGCTGTGTCGCGTCGAGGGCGATGCGCCGATGGGTCAATTGATGCGCCGTCACTGGGTGCCGGCGCTGTTGTCCGAACAACTGATGTCCGACGGCGCGCCGGTCCGCGTTCAGTTGTTCGGCGAAAAGCTCGTCGCGTTCCGCGATAGCAACGGCAAGTCCGGGTTGCTGGGAGAGGCCTGTCCGCATCGCAAGGCTTCGCTCGCTTTCGGCCGCAACGAGGAATGCGGGTTGCGTTGCCTTTATCACGGCTGGAAGTTCGACACCGAAGGCAACGTCGTCGACATGCCCTCGGAGCCCAAGGCCAGCGCATTGCCGGAAAAAGCAAAGCATCTGGCATATCCGACGCGCGAGGCCGGCGGCTTTGTGTGGGCCTATATGGGACCGCCGCAAATGATGCCGGAATTCGAGGCTCCTCCGTGGGCGCCGCATGCGGACGCGCGTGTTGCGATTGCCAAGGTCGAACTGCCCTGCAACTGGGCGCAGATCATGGAGGGCCAGATCGAACTCGGCGCATTCCTCCACGCTGCATTCCTCCGACATGCGCCCCGCCAAGGGCGAGGCGCAGGCCAAGGGCGATCACTGGGTGCGGCCTTCGACCGACAAGAATCCGCGCATTCAAGTCCAGCTCACCAATTACGGCATGCGCTATGCCGCGATCCGCCGTCCGATCGCGAACGCGAGTACGCATGATTACGTGCGGATCACGACCTATGTCGCGCCGTTCACCGCCCTGATCCCGCCGAACAGCACTTATAACGTTTCGAGCGTGATCGTGCCGCGCAACGATACGTCGAGCACCTTCCACTTCATCGCCTGGGCCGAAGGCGAGCAGGCCGGCATTGGTACGGAGGCTTGGCGCAAGTTCTGCGTGCTGGAAGTCGGTGTCGACGTCGATGCGCAGTTCAAGCCCATCAAGCGCCACGCCGATAACGACTATCTTCAGGACCGCGCGGCGATGGCGGACGGCGACAGCTTTACCGGCATCCCTGGCATTCCGAACCAGGACATCGCGATGTGGGAATCGATGGGTCCGATCGCCGACCGCACGCAGGAGCGCCTCGGCGCCAGCGACATCGCGATCGTGCAATTCCGCCGCCTGATGATCGATGCGGCACGAGCCTTCACCGAGGAGGCGCGCGTGATCGGTCATATCCAGCCGCATTTGCCGCAGGCCAAACTTCGTTCCTACCAGGGCGTGGTAGAAAAGACCGTTGCCTGGCGCGCGCTGGGCGCTTCCGACGAGGAGGTGAAGGTTCTGGCCGGCCTCGAAGAGGACGAGACCGACAAGGAAATGGCCGGTGCGGCGGCGTAGCGTCGGCATCCATAAGCCGTTACAAGGCATAAAACGCTAGCGCTAAATCGGGAGGATCGTTTGCGCGTCCGCATACTTCTTGTTGCCGCTTTATTGGCTTGCGGTCTTTCCGCGGCACACGCCGCCGATCGCGAGATCAACGTCATCCTGCCGCTCACCGGTGGCGGCGCTTTCCTGGGCAAGGCGGAACAGCAGGCGCTTCAGCAATTCGAGAAGGCGGCGAACGCCGACGGCGGCATCCACGGCCAGCCGTTGAAATTTGTGTTTCACGACGATCAGTCGAGCCCGCAGGTCGCGGTTCAACTCGCCAATCAAGTCAAGGCTTCCAATCCGCCCGTGATCCTGGGTTCGGCACTGGTGGCACTCTGCAACGCGATGGCGCCACTGATGAAGGACGGCCCGCTGCTTTATTGCTTTTCGCCCGGTATCCATCCAGTGAATGGCGGCTTCGTTTATAGTTCGAGCATCTCGACCCGCGAGCTCGCGGCGGCGCTCTTGCGTTACTTCGGCCGCAAGGGCTGGAAGAAGGTCGCGCTGATCACTTCGACCGACGCGAGCGGGCAGGACGCCTACAAGAACTTCAAGTCGCTGTTCGGCACCGACGACCACAGGGATGTCGAACTGGTTGCCGAGGCGCAGCTCAATCCGACCGACGTCAGCGCGGCGGCGCAGAATTCAACGTTTGAAGGGCGCCAATCCGGACGTGCTGGTGGCGTGGTCGACCGGCGGCCCGATCGGCACGGTGTTCAAGGCGATCCATGACGCCGGCATCGAATTGCCGGTCGCGACAACCAACGGCAACCAGACCTACGCTCAGATGGCGCAATATGCCGCCTTCCTGCCGAAGGAGCTTTACATTCCGGCGGCGGATTTTCTGAAATCGGACAAGCCTGCGAAGGCGGACGAAGCGGGCGCGGCAAAGCAGGCCTTCTATAAGGCGTTCGACGGCACCGACATCAAACCGGACGGTCCCTCGACCTATGCCTGGGATCCCGCCTCGCTCGTCGTCACCGCGTTGCGTAAGCTGAAGCCAGATGCGACGGCGGCAGACCTGCGCGGCTATTTCAACGATCTCAAGGGCGTTGCCGGCATCAACGGCTTCTACGATTTCAAGGCCGTGCCCAATCGCGGGCTCGATGAGTCCAACGTCGTCGTCACGCGCTGGGATCCGTCGGCGCAAACCTGGACGGTGGTCAGCGATCCCCTCGGCATTCCAAAGTAACGCGCATGATTCTTCGATCAGGGCCGCATGGTTCGAGACGCCACGCAAGGTGCGTGGCCCCTCACCACGAGGGTCCTGGATTTCTCAGCGTATTCCGACCTCATCCTGAGGAGGCGCGAAAGCGCCGTCTCGAAGGATTGCAAGTGAGCTTGACGCGTGCTTGAGTTTGCCCAGATCGCGATCGGCGGGTTAGTCGTCGGCAGCATCTATGCCGCGATCGCGCTCGGCTTCTCGCTGGTCTATCGCGTCACCGGCGCGATCAATCTCTCGCAAGGCGGCTTTGCGCTTGTGTCCGCGATGATCGGCTACACCTTCGCGGTCGCCTGGGGTTGGCCGCTCGTGTTCGCTATTCCGGCTGCGGTGATCACAACGGTGATCGCAGGCGTGGTGCTTGCGCGCTTTACGTTCGTACCGGCCTTGGCGCGGCTATCCAACGCCAATGTGCTGATGCTGACCGCCGGCATTCTCACCATGATCGAGGGATTTTCGCTGGCAGTCTGGGGCAGCCAGCCCTATGCGACGCCGCCATTCTCGGGTGAGCGTCCGCTGGCGTTCGGCGCGGTCCTGATTCCAACCCAGGCCTTCTGGGTGTTTGGCGCCACCGCACTCTCGATCGCCGCGCTCTGGTTTCTCATCGCCAAAACCAAGCTCGGCAAGGCGCTAAGGGCATGCGCGGAAAATCCGTCCGCCGCAAGCCTGATGGGCATCGATGTGCCCCGTATGACGCTGTTGAGTTTTGGTCTGGCGACGTTGATCGCGGCGGTCTCGGGCGTGATCGTCGCGCCGACCACTTCGCTGCAGTTTGACACCGGGCCGCCTGTTTACGATTTCCGGCTTCGTCGCAGCGGCGATCGGCGGCATCGCGTCGTTTCCCGGCGCGGTAATCGGTGGGCTTTTTCTCGGCCTCGTGACGCAATTCTCGACTGCCTACATCTCTTCGCTGTTTTCGAGCGCGATCTCGCTGCTCATTCTGCTTGGTCGTGCTGATCTGGCGACCGCAGGGACTGATCCAGGCCGGCGTCGCGCGGCGACAGGATACGCGCGATGAGGTGAAGGCGGCAGGCCACGCCGTGAAACTTCCCTCGCATCTCGGCTGGCCGCTCGCGGCACTGGCCGTGATCGTGGCTGTCTTTATTCCCTTTGTCATCACCGACAACGGCATCCTGAGCGGGCTTGTGATTGCCGCGATCCTGTTCATGGCGCTGATGGGGCTTGATGTGCTGATGGGCTATGCCGGCCAGGTCAGCCTCGGCCAGGCCGGCTTCATGGCGATCGGCGGTTACACTTCGGGCTATCTCGCGATCAATTATGAGATCGAACCGGTGCTCTCGATCCTGGCCGGCATCGGCGTCTCGCTCGCCAGCGCGCTGGTACTTTCGGTGGTGACGCTGCGGCTGCGTGGGCTTTACCTTGCGCTGGCGACGCTCGCCTTCGGACTTCTGATCGATTCCTGCGCCGTCGGCTTTCTCGACATCACGGGCGGGCCCTCCGGTTTGGTCGGCATTCCCTCTTTCTCGGTTGCCGGCTTCACCTTCGCGAGCCCGCGCGCGATGTATTATCTCGTGCTCGCGCTGGATGTCATTATTCTGGCCGGGTTGGCCGGCGCGATGCGTTCCGGCTTTGGCCGCGCGCTGAAGGCGATCCGCTCCGACCAGATGGCCGCCGCGGCACTCGGCGTCAACGTTGTGCGCTACAAGCTTGCGGCGTTCCTGATCAGTGTGACGCTGGCCTCGCTTGCGGGCAGCCTTTACGCGTTCTTCTTCAATTTTCTTGCGCCGGAAATGGTTGGGACCTCGCGCTCGCTGGAACTGGTGGCGATGCTGATCATCGGCGGCGAGAGCACGCTGGTCGGCGGTCTGTTCGGCGCGCTGCTCTTGACGCTGCTGCCGGTGATCTTTGCGCCGCTCGCGATCTACAAGACCTTTGCATCCGGCGCGCTACTGGTCACAAGCTTCCTGCACTTGCCGCAAGGCTTGTACGGTGCGCTGATCCAGGCGATCGCGCGGCTTGGTGGGTCGCGCGACGCCGCCTCGCCGAAGACCAGCGCGACGAATAATCAGGTCCGGGCGTCATGACGGCGATCGGCGCGCAGGTAAAGACAGACGAGGGCGCGATCCTGAGCGTGCATAGCCTTGCCAAGAGCTTTGGCGGCCTGAAAGCCATCAATGACGTGTCGTTCGACGCGCAAGCTCGCGAAGTCACGGCGTTGATCGGTCCGAACGGCGCGGGCAAGACCACCGTATTCAACCTCGTCACCAACATCATGTCCCGCGACGCCGGCACAGTGATGTTTGCGGGGCGCGACCTTGCGAGCCTGTCGCCGGTGAAGATCGCGGGCCTCGGCCTGATCCGTACGTTTCAGTCGGCGCGGGTGTTTCCCGGCATGACGGCGATCGAAAACGTGATGGTCGGCGCTCATCGCCTTGGTCATCATTCGTTGCCAAGCCAGATGCTCTGGCTTTCCGGCGCGCGCGATGAGGAACGCCGGCTGCGCCATCGCGCCGAGGAAATGCTGGAACTTGTGGGCTTATCGAGCTTCGCCGAGACGCACGCGACCGAATTGCCGATGGGAGCGCAAAAACTGCTGGAAGTCGTGCGGGGACTGATGGCGCAGCCGAAACTGCTTTGTCTGGACGAACCCGCGGCGGGCCTCAACGACACTGAAACCGAGGGGCTTGCGAATCTGCTGCGCGCGATCCGCAGCCTTGGGATTGCCGTCGTCATCGTCGAGCACAACATGTCGCTGGTGATGAATGTCGCCGATCGCATCGTCGTGCTCGATTCCGGTGCGATCATCGCAACCGGAACGCCTCCACAAGTGCAGAACAACAGCCGTGTGATCGAGGCCTATCTCGGACGTGAGGGTCATGGCGCTTCTTGAACTGAAATCGGTCGCGATCGGCTACGGCCACCATCGTGTGCTGGAGGATATCAACCTTCGGCTTGAGCGTGGCGAGATCGTCACGCTGTTAGGGGCCAACGGCGCCGGCAAATCGACGCTGGCCAAAGCCGTCTCCGGCTTGTTGCGCCCGCAGGCTGGGTCCATCCTGCTCGAGGATGAGCCGATCGAGACGCTGCCGCCGGCCGAGCGGCTGCGACGCGGCATCGCGCATGTGCCCGAGGGGCGACAGATTTTCGCCGGCATGACGGTTGCGGAAAACCTCGCACTCGGCGCCTATGCAGTGTCGGAGGCCGATGCGGCGACACAACTGGAAGCCGTCGGAACACTATTTCCCGTGCTGCGCGAGCGCATGAACGACATCGCTGGAAATTTCTCCGGCGGGCAACAACAAATGCTGGCCATCGCGCGCGGGCTGATGGCGAAGCCGAAAATCCTGGTGCTCGACGAACCCTCGCTCGGCGTCGCGCCGCTGCTGGTGGCCGAAATCTTCCGCCTGATCGTGGCGTTGCGAGAGCAGGGCATTACAATTCTGCTCGCCGAACAGAACGCGCGGCAGGCGCTCTCGATCGCCGATCGCGGATATGTGTTCGAGCAGGGCCGTATCACGCTGGAGGGCGCGGCAAAGGACTTGCTGAATTCGTCGGAGGTCGCCGAGCGCTATCTCGGCATGAGCGGAACGACGGAAGCGTCCGATGTCACCGGCGCGGCGCTGGCTGCAAAATTGCGGGGCGTGATGTTTACTGATGCGGAGGAGACACGGGCGTGACGCATTTGTCTGTCGTCATTCCGGGGCAGCCCAAAGGGTTGAGAGATCCGTGGAAGGAGCTAAAGCCATGGCATTGATCCGCATCGAGCCGAAACAGGACGCGTCATCCGGCCTCTACTACGTCGAGATATTCCATCCCGCCGAGGCCGAGCAGCCGTTCGTCACCACCGAGCCGCGCTACAAGACCGCAGCCGCGGCCGAGAACGATCTGATAGCGATCATCGCCTCACGGGCGAATAATTCCAAGTGAGTTTGCGGCGGCACTTCCTTCACCTCTCCCACAAGGGGAGAGGGAGCGCACCGCCCGCGCGATGCTAAGTCGCGATCAGATTCACACCTGCCACCTCAACTCCACCTCGCTCCCGCTTCTGGCCGCCTCCAGAATCGCCAAACAAATCTCCAGCGTCGCCAGACCCCATTCGCCGGAGTGCAGCGGCGGTGCGCCTGATATCGCGGCGGCGTAGAGTTCGTCGACGACTTCGCTGCGCGGAATTTTCGGCGAGGGAAGTTCGTCAAGATGGCGTGTCCTGTCGCCATAGACCATGACGCCATGCGGCAGCGGTCGCAGGTCCGCGCGCTCACAGCTTGCGACGACAAGGCCGAAATGGTTGTGCGAAAGTTCACCATCGATGCGAAAGGCGTCACGTCCCGCGGTGCCATAGGCGCGGGCGTTCTTCATCGCGATCTCGTCGGCCACGCTGGTTGCTTTTTGCAAGTTTTGCCGGGCGCGGCCGTAAGACGCATCGCCGTCGCGGCCTTGTCCGAGTTCGCCCCGCCAGCCCATGAATTCATCAGTATCGAAGTGCGCGTAGCCGCTGTAGGTCAGTGACGCAAAGCTGCCATCGTCGAATTTGATTTGCGCCGAATAGGCGCCTTCGGTGCTGCGCCCGGCGTCCCATTTGCCGGTAAAGGCGCGCACCGACGTGGCCTTGGCCTGAGCGAGCAGGCGCACGATATCGACCTGGTGCGCAGCCTGGCTGAAAACGACACCGCCGCCTTGCGCCGTGTCGAGTTCTTCGGGCCGGCGCGGGCGATACAGAAAATCCGTGAAGTTCATCGCATTGATCATGCGCACTTGGCCGTAGGCGCCGCTTCGGATCATAGCGCGCGCCCGCAAGTAGGGCAGGTCGAAACTGTGGCTGTGGCCGACCAGAAGCTTGACGTCGGCCTCCTTTGCGGCCGCGATCATCTCGCGGCAGTCGTCGATCGACAACGCCATCGGCTTTTCGACCATCACATGCTTGCGGTACTTAGCGGCAAGCTTCACATGCGCGACGTGGAATTGATGCGGCGAGGCGACGTAGACGGCGGTGACGTCGGGGTCGGCGCACAACGCTTCCGCGTCTTCAAAACTCTTGACATTGAATTCTTCGGCAAAGCGATCGCGGGCATCGGCGCGGGGATCGCTGGCGGCAGTGAGTTTAATGCGTGGATCGGCGGCAAACGTCGGCAGCATCAGTGTGAAGGCGCGGCCGAGGCCGATGACGCCGAGCTTGAGGGTGGTGGTCATTTTGTTTCCCGACAAGGCGCGCTTTCCTTATCCCTCATCCTCATAGATCCAGCGTCAGTGTCGCTGATTTTGCGCGCGAGACGCAAATCATGATGTCGTGCTTCTTTTCGTCGTCGGAGAGCACGAGATCGCGATGGTCCGGTTCGCCGTCGGTGAAGCGGCAGCGGCAGGTGCCGCAGGTTCCGCTTTCGCAGGAGCTCGCAAGCACATGGCCGTGGCTCCGAAGCGTATCGAGGATGGAGACATGGGCCGCGACCTCGTAAGTCGCGCCACTCTTCGAAAGCCTCACTTCGAACTTGACGTCGTCGGCATGCGGCGCTGAAGCGCCGACAAAATCCTCAAAATGCACGGCCGAATCCGGCCAATGACCGGTCATGTCGCGGACCGCATCCATCAGCCCGCGCGGGCCACAGCAATAAAGATGTGCGCCGCGCTGTTCTTCCAGCACTGGCCAGAGGTCATAGGCCTGATCGGGATCGCCATTATCGTGATGCAGTACGACCTTGCCTTCGAAAGCCCTCGAGGAGAATTCCTCGCGAAAGGCCATCATCGACGGTGAACGCGTGAAGTAATAGAGCATGAAGTTGGTTTTGCCGTGCGTGAGGCAATGCAGGATCATGGCGCGGATCGGCGTGATGCCGATGCCGCCGGCAATGAAGATCAGCCGCTTTGGCTCGTTCTTCGCCATTTCGAATTCGTTGGCCGGCGGCTCGACCGCCACCGTGTCTCCCTCCTTGATCTCCCTGGTGAAGCTCAGTGAGCCGCCGCGGCCCGCCGTCTCCTGCTTCACCGCGATCAGGTAACGGTTGCGCTCGACCGGGTCGTTGCAGAGCGAGTAGCGGCGCTTCTGCCCGGAAGGCGCGGTCACCGTGATGTGCGAACCCGGCGTGAACGCTGGCAGTTCGCCGCTATCAGCAGCCGCAAGTTCAAACAGGAAAACGCCATCGGCGATTTCCGACTTGTGCCGGACCTTCAGGGTCAGTTCCCGCATTTCAGGGTCGGCCGTCATGTCTTCCTCGGGCGCTTTCCCGGAATACTTAGCTTGCTAAGCAAATTCCGCAACCCCCGATGAGCAGGCCGGGTTTGCTTGAGGGATACGAATGTGCAATCACGATACGCATGTCCGGCACGGACAAAGGGGGCGCCGTTGACCAGCGCAAAGAAGGCCACCGGGACCACCACCGTCAAAGCGGGCAAGAAGCCGGTTCGTCCGATGAAACGGAGCGCGCCCGCCGGCAAATCGGTTTTGCCGTTTGCCGACAGTGTTGGTTACCAGGTCCGTGCCACCCATCGCGCCTTGCAGCGATTCCTCCAGGTCAAGATCGAACCGCACGGCATCCCGCTCGGCATGTGGTACTTCCTGCGCGCGCTCTGGCATGAGGATGGCCTGACGCAGCGCGAGCTTTCTGACCGCGTCGGCACCATGGAGCCGACCACGCTGAGTGCCATCCTGATCATGGAAAAGAAGGGTTTGGTGCGCCGGGCTCGTAACCAGGACGACCGCCGGAAATGGCATATCCATCTGACCCCAAAGGGACGGGCCTTGAAAACCCGGCTGCTCCCGCTGGCGCGGGAGGTGGTCGATACCGCAGTGCAAAATCTTTCCCGTGGCGAGGTCAAACAGTTATTGAAAGGGTTGGCCGAGGTGCAGAAAAGCCTGCACGCCACGCTGGCCCAGCTCGATGACGCAAATAGCGGCACGGTCGAATAGCCGTATGCTGAAAAACGCGTAGGCAATGTTTTGCGACGCCATTATGCTCCGCCCGCCTGATTGGAGGAATGCATATGGCAAAACTCAATATCAACGGCACAGTGAGAGACGTTTCGGCGGAGGCCGACACACCCTTGCTGTGGGTTATTCGAGAGCAGGTCGGTCTCACCGGTACCAAATACGGTTGCGGCATCGCCCAGTGCGGCGCCTGCTCGGTTCATTTCAACGGCGAAGTGCAACGCTCCTGCCAGATCCCGCTCGGGCAGATCACCGAAAGCGATGTGATCGTCACGATCGAAGGGCTATCGGCCGGCGCATCGCATCCGGTGCAGAAGGCCTGGGCCGCGGTTGACGTGCCCCAATGCGGTTATTGCCAGTCAGGCCAGATCATGGCCGCCGCGGCGCTCTTGAAGAAGAATCCCAAGCCGACCGACAAGGACATCGACGAAGCGATGACCAACATCTGTCGTTGCGGCACCTATCAGCGCATCCGCGAGGCCGTGCACGTCGCGGCCAATGGCGGCGGCGGCACCACCGGACAGGGAGGTTAGTCATGAACAAACCTGTTCTGGAAAAACATCTGAAACTCTCACGCCGCGATTTCATCGTTGGCGCGGCAGCGATCGCCGGCGGCGGTCTTGCACTCGGGTTGAACGTCCCGTTTGCCCATGCCGAAGGCACGCCCGCAGGCGCGACCCAAGTCAACCTCTGGGTCGCGATCAAGCCGGACGACACCTGTGTGATTCGTGTCGCGCGCTCCGAAATGGGGCAGGGCACGCTGACGGGTCTCGCCCAGCTCGTCGCCGAAGAACTCGAATGCGACTGGAGCAAAGTGACGACGAAGGGCGTGACGCCCGGCGAAAATCTCGCCTCCAAACGCGCTTGGGGTGAAATGGGCACCGGCGGCAGCCGCGGGATCCGCACCTCGCAGGATTATGTCCGCAAGGGGGGCGCTGCCGCGCGCATCATGCTTGTTCAGGCCGCGGCAACTCAGTTGAACGTCCCGGTCGGTGAACTCACGGTGTCGAAGGGCGTCATCACGCATGCCGCAAGCAATCGCACGCTGCGTTACGGCGAAGTGGCGGCAGCTGCCGGCAAACTCACGCCGCCCGACGCCAAGGACATCAAGCTCAAGGATCCCAAGACCTGGACGATAGCGGGCAAATCGTTGAAGCGGCTCGACACCGCCGACAAGCTCGACGGCAGCAAGGTCTTTGCGATCGATCTCACATTGCCGGGCATGTTGTGCGCGGCGATCAAGGATTGCCCGGTGTTCGGCGGCAAGCTCAAGAGCTACGACGAGAGCAAAGTGCTGGCCATGCCCGGCGTGAAGAAAGTGGTGCGGGTCAAGGACTCGGGCGTCGCCGTGGTCGCCGATACCTGGTGGCGCGCCAAGAAGGCGCTCGAAGCGTTACCGATCGTTTGGGACGAAGGCGAGAACGCAACCAAGTCCTCAGCGACGATCACGGAGATGCTCAAAGAAGGGTTGAGCGCGACTGCGACCAATGGCGAGCGGCAAAACGGCGATGCCTTGAAGGCGATCGCTGAAGCGCCGAAGAAAATCGAGGCGGTCTATTCGACGCCGTTCCTCGCGCACGCGCCGCTGGAAATGATGAACTGCACGGTGAAGCTCTCGGCCGATCGGGCTGACGCCTGGGTGCCGACGCAGAACCTCGAAGCGTCGCTCGCGGCGCTGTCGGAATTGTCGGGCATTCCGCTCGACAAGTGCGAAATCCATCGCCATGACCTTGGCGGCGGTTTCGGCCGCCGCGGCGGCACGCAGGACTATGTCCACCAGGCCGCCGAGATCGCGAAATCCTTTCCGGACACGCCGATCAAGATGATCTGGACCCGGGAGGAGGATCAGGCGCACGATTTCTACCGCCCGATATCCCAGTGCAAGCTATCGGCCGGCCTCGACAATGACGGCAACCTGGTCGGGTTGCACGTTCGCGTCTCCGGCCAGTCGATCAACGCGATCGCCAATCCCAACGCCATCGTCAACGGCAAGGATATGCGGCAGTTGCAGGGCTATTACGACACGCCCGGTGACGCGCAACTCGGTTACGACGTACCCAACCTGTTGATCGACTACGTCATGCGCAACAGCCATGTGCCGGTCGGCCCGTGGCGAGGCGTCAATACCAACCAGAACGCCGTCTACATGGAATGCTTTATGGAGGAGGTCGCGCGCGCCGCGGGCAAGGATTCGCTCGAATTCCGCCGCGGGCTGATGAAGGAGCATCCCAAACATCTGGCCGTGCTCAACGCGGTCGCGGAGAAGGCCGGGTGGGGCACGCCATTGCCATCAGGCGTTCATCGCGGCATCGCGCAGTTCATGGGCTATGGCAGCTACTCGGCGGCGGTCGCCGAAGTTTCGGTGAGCCCGCAGGGCAAGCTGAAAGTTCATCGCATGGTGCTCGGCGTCAATTCCGGTCATGCGGTCAACCCCGGCCAGATCGAGGCGCAGGTTCAGGGTTCGGTGGCGTTCGGCCTCACCGCGACCATGTATGGGGAAATGCCGGTCGTAAATGGGCGCGTCACCAACCTGAATTTTGACTCCTACGAAATCATGCGTCTGGCCGAGATGCCGAAGGTCGAAACGGTGATTGTGCCGACTTACGATTTCTGGGGCGGAATTGGCGAGCCGACGATCTGCGTGGTCGCGCCTTCGGTGATGAACGCGATCTTCGCCGCGACCGGCAAGCCGGTGCGTAGCCTGCCGCTCAAGAACGTCAAGCTGGTGTAGATCGCGATTCGATTGGCCTCGCGCCACGAATGGCGGTCCCTCTCCCTTCGGGAGAGGGCTGGGGTGAGGGGCTACGGTCTCTCGTTGGTTCTTAGCCCCCTCACCCGCGCGTCGCGCCGACCTCTCCCCATGGGAGAGGTGAAAACGCAAATCGCCCGCGTGCTCCCAATCAAGGAAGCCCGCGGGCGAATGTTTAACGCGAAACGTTAATCGTTTTGATGAATGACGGTCTTGCTTCGGTTGCCGTCACTGTCTTCCTTTTTGATGACCGTGGTGCGATCGCGATCCGGCTCATCCCGCTTGATCACGGTCTTTTCCTCGACCCGGTTACGGTCGTAATCGTGACGGCCTTCGCCAACGGTCACGCCGGCGCCGACAGGGCCAACCCGGACGCCAACTTCATCGGCCAGAGCCGGGGCAGCCAAAGCACAGGTCGCCGCGGCGGCCAATAGAATCTTCCTCATTCCATCCTCCTTCTGTCTATGGGGGTCTAACCATTCGCTTGGCGTGCCGTTCCGTGACCGCACGCACAAAAATTTCGCATTTTCGGAAGATAGGCGGGATCATTTGTGTGTTCCGCCGCCACACTTGAACCATCAGCCTATGGAACAGGAAGAATCTCGGGTGGTTGTGTTGCTTATTCGCGGGGCGCGTTGAATGTCAGGCCAGGTCGAACTTGTCTTGAAAAACATCGGGCAATTCTTACGCCCGATCGGTGAGGCGCCAAAGGATGGACGCTGGATCCTGGCCAAATCCGCCGATGGCTTCGTGGTTTGTCACTGGGACCGCAATCCGCCCGGACTTGCCGGTCCGACCTGGACCGAAGCCAATGACGCTTCGCGCGGTTATCTCGACGACTATTTCGAGGGCTGGATCGATCCGGCTGAGTTGAAATTGTGGAACTACGCCACGCTCGCCGATCTGCTGGTGGCCTTTGTCGATGACGCCAACGCGCATGGCGATGAAAGGGCACTTCGAATTCTCAAAACCCGCGCCAAGGTCGACTGACGCGCGACGGAAGCGAAATGCGCTATTGCGGCGTGCGGACAAGCAGCGGCTTGGCTGTCTTTCGTGGCAGTTTGTATTTCACTTTCAGCAGTGTCTCTTTTACGTGGTCGAAAATGACCTCGTCCGGAATTGTCATTTCGGCACGCATCGCATTACAGCAGAAGATCATTCCCCGGTCGGAAACAGGCAGGTTGCTGACAGACCGGTAAAGTTCTCCACACTCGATCGTCAGATCTTGACCACCTTGCTCGCTCGCCAGTTCCAGCCGCGATCGAATCTCTTGCTGGAAACGCGCTGTCGAAACCATAATGCAATCGTTCCCTTGGGTGTGCGGGGCCGCAATCGAGTTTGAATTCAGGACATCGCCCGCATCAGGGCGGCAATCTCGATGGTCGCAAAGTTGGAGTAGGTGTCAGATACGGCGTACGGCAAAATGATCTGATCGTTGTGCCGCATCGCTCCGCAGGTATAGACCACGTTGGGAACGTAGCCTTCGCGCTCCGACGGCTCCGGCCGCAGCAACGGCTCGACCGAACGCGCCAGCACTTTGGTGGGGTCTTTCTTGTCGAGCAGCGCTGCGCCGATCGAATATTTTCGAACCGGACCGACGCCGTGCGTGAGCAACAGCCAGCCTTCGTCGAGTTCGATCGGCGAACCGCAGTTGCCGATCTGCACGAACTCCCAGGGGAATTGCGGTTTCAGGATCGCCTGACCGCCGTCCCACCGGTACAAATCATTCGAATAGATCAGGTAGAGATTCTCGTTGTCCTGGCGCGCGATCATGGCGTACTTGCCGTGGATCCGGCGTGGGAACAGCGCCATGCCCTTGTTGCGCGCGGCGGCGCCGTGCAATGGCGACATTCGAAACGACCGGAAGTCGCTGGTCTCGAGCAACTCCGACCGGATCGCCCGGCCCGTATAGGCGGTATACGTCGCATAATAGGTCTTGCGGCCGCCGTCGGTGAATTCGACGAAGCGGGCGTCTTCGATACCCTGCGACTGAGACTCCGTGATTGGAAATATCACGCGCTCGCTGATGTCCAGACTGTCTATGAAGGTCACCTCTATGTCGTCGCCGAGTGGTCCGAATATTCGATATTTAATCTCGGGGCTCGAGGCGAGCCGGGCGGTCGGATCGACCGTCAGGCTGCCGTCGGCTGCGATGGTTCCGGCGCGAAACGTCAGCGAAGATACGTGCCCCTCGCCAACCGCCCGAAGGCTGAGAACAAAGCGCAAGCCGCCTTCCGGCGTTCCCGATTGGTCGGGATGCGGTACGATACTTGGATTGAACAGCGCCGATGCCTCGAACGAATATTCGTTCAGGAAGTAAGCTCCAAGAAGCTGGCGCTGGATTTCGGTAAAGCCGGCATGCGCTGCAAGCGCGTCTTCCATTTCGTTGGCGCGAAGCTCAAAGGTTTCCAGCAAATTGCGATGTCGGCCTTGGAAATTTTCCAGCACATCCGCCAGCAAGCTGGCGGCGACCTTCGGGTCGATTGCGAGAACGCGCGCGACGATATGGTTGGCGCGCGTCTTGTCGGTTGGGTTGAGGTCGCGGGGTTCGGTAGCCGGTTTGAAAGGGCGCACGATCACGCGCGTCGGGTCGGGACGCAGGTAGAGTGCTTGGCGATGCAGGAAAGAGGCCTGTGACAAGATATCCTCGGTTCGCTGGAGGTAGGGCAATCAAGCGCCGATGGAACGAAGCTCCACGGGCGGTGTCACGCTGACATTGACGCGCGCAAGCTGACGAATATCGGCAAGACCGAGCAGATAGGAGACGACCGACTCGCCGCCTCGATTTTCGTTGGCGCGGTCGGGATGCAGTCCATCGCGGCAACTGCCGGTCTCGGGATCGACGAGCACGACCGACAAGTCATTGCGGCCGAGAAACCAGGCGAAAACGTTAGTCGCGATCGCTTTCCATTCGGCGTCGCCGTCCGCTCGCCACGCAGTCAGGCAGGCGGCGATCGTGGCCGTCGCTTCTACCGGCTGCTGATCGAACGCACGAGGCGGTTGACGCCGTTCGCCGAAACCTGCGGTACCGACCGGTCGGAACTGACCTGTCGGTGTTGTCTGTTGTGTCATCAGCCAGCGCAGAGACCTCAGTCCGGCATCGACGTAACCGCGCGTTTGCGTGGCGATGCCGGTCTGTATCAAGGCCTGCGGCAGCCGTGCGTTGTCATACGCCAGGCCCTCTTCGAACCACACCCAGTCCGCCGTCTCGACCGAGGCGAGCCCGGTCATCAGACCGTCGGCGAGAAAATGCCTGATTTCGCGGGCGCGAAGATCAGGCGCGACGGCGCAATAGCCATCCAAACCCAGCAGCGTGAAAGCCAATGCCCGGGGCGAACGAAATGTCATCACCGTTGGCAGTGCCTCGGCAAACAGAGCGGCGGCCCATCGCCGGCGCGAGGGGCTCGCATCCTTTCGGGCGCACTCGCCCAGCGCCCATAAGGTTCGCCCATGGCTATCTTCGGAACCGCGGTCTTCAAGCCAGGTTCGATTGAAACCCATGAAATTGCGAAATCGCCTTGTATCGGGATTCCACGCATGCTGGACGAACGCGGCAAATCGGGCCGTCAGAACCTCGGGCAGACGTTTTTCGCCTGGATTGTTGAGGGCGCAAGCCAGCAACAGGGCCCGCGCATTGTCATCCACACAATAGCCGTGCGAGCGATCCGGCACCGAATGCACCGCGTGTTGGAACAAGCCGGTATCGTCGCACATGGAAAGAAAGTGGCCCAATTGCATGTCCGACGCCGCAGGGCTGTGCGCGATCGCGACCGGTCCGGTCCGCGCGATCACCTTGAGCCAGTCGCCATGACCAGCATTTTCAAATATGCCGATGTAACGCTCGGCTGTGCGCCCCCATGTCATCGACCGGCTCGCGGCATAGGCGCGCTCGCGCATCGCCTGTCGGCGAGGGACATCGGTGAGCAGTAGCGCAATTTCCTTGCCGATCGCGGCCGCGTTGCCGAACGGAACGATGACACCGCGCCCATCGTCCAGCAGTTCCAGCGCATGCCAATAAGGCGTCGAAACCACCGGCTTGCCCAGTCCAAAGCTGTAGGCCAGCGTACCCGACGTCATTTGCGCCTCATTGAGATAGGGCGTGACATAGACGTCGCACATCGAAATAAATTCCAGCAATGTCGCCTGGTCGACGAACTGGTCGAGGAATACGACGTGATCCTCGACCCCGAGTTCGCGCACGCGCGTCATCAGGCTCTCGCGATAGGCCTCGCCCTGGTCGCGCACCAGATTGGGATGCGTCGCGCCGAGCACGACGTAGACCGCATCCGCCCGGCTTTTCAGGATCGAGGGCATGGCGTCGATCATGACCTCGATGCCCTTGCTGGGGGAGAGCAGCCCGAACGTCAGAACGACGGCACGGTCGGCGAACCCGAGCCTGGCCTTTGCCGCGTCGGGCTCCACAAACGGAAACTCGGGGATGCCGTGGGCGACGACCTCGATTTTGTCATCTGCCACGCCATAGACGCTACGCAACAACTCCTGCCCCTTTCGGGCCATCACGACGATTTTCGAAGATATCTCGACGAGACGTTCCATCACCGCACGTTGCGCCGCGCCCGGCTTGGCCAGAACCGTATGCAGCGTCGTGACGACCGGCATCTTCAGCCGTGAGAGCAGCTCGAGAATGTGGCTGCCGGCTTCGCCGCCAAATATTCCAAACTCGTGCTGCAGGCAGACGACGTCAAAACGGCCGGCATTCAGGAAAGCCGCGGCGCGCACATAGTCTTCGACGCTATCGTCCTTGATCTGAAAAGCGACCGAACCGGGATAGTCATAGGTTTGACCGTGGTCGTTCATCGCGACGATGCAGGTCTCGATATTTGGCCGTGAATTGGCGATCGCCCGTTCCAGATCGGTTGTGAACGTGGCGATACCGCAGCGGCGAGGCAATGAATTGCCGATGACGGCGATGCGGCGAAGCGGCGTCATGCTTGCGCCCCGGCGCGACTCTGTGTCTCGGCGGAGCTGCCGTGCTGCTCGCCGAGCAACTGCAGCAGCGAATCGACCGGACGACTTGCCGGATACGCGATCAGGGCACTCAATCCACTGGCGCCAACTTCAATGCTGGTTGCGGCCGCCGCCAACGAAGATTGCTTGCCCGATTGAAGCGGTGGACAATCCGATTGCCGCGTGGCCACCGAGAACGAGAATCCATGTCTCAGACTCGGCAAGCAACGCCCAGCTTGACCCTTCGGGCAACTCAACCCGCTCCACGACGAAATGCGGGCTCGCGACGAGGGCCGTTCGAGCCGCGGTGAGGCGGGTCGGGCTGCAGGCCGCTTGAAGTGGCCACGGATGTGCGACCGCGACACCGTTGTCTTCGTGCAACTCGCGTTGCCTTCCAAAGTCGAACAGGCGGAATGTCGCATCGCTACGCTGCTGAACTTCAGCAAGGACGATACCGGCGCCGATGGCGTGGATGGTACCGGCCGGGATGTAGATCACGTCGTCCTTTGCAACCGGGCGCCAATGAACCAGCTCCGTGATAGAACCGTCGTTGATCGAAGCGCGTAGTTGCTGTGGCGTTACGCGATGGTCTAGTCCAACGCCGATCCGCGCGTTCGGCTCGGCCGAAAGGATATACCATGCCTCGCTCTTGCCGTTCGGCATTCCCATCGCCCGTGCGAAAGTATCATCCGGATGAACCTGGATCGACAATGGTTCGCTCGTGAACAGGAGTTTGAGGAGCAAAGCCGGGGTATGCGAATGTTGATCTGCCCGTTCGAACCATAGTTCGCCGATGGCATCAGCAGAACCATCAAGGCTGCTCCAGGGTTGCAGATCGCGCACACCCCACGGCTTGTGAACAACCCGCACGGCGGCAAGCTCGGTGGGCATGGCTTATCCTGACCCATGACACGCACGTCGGGCCGACGTGCCGCTGGCTGATATCGTGCGTGATTTGGCTTAGCTGAGGCGTCGCGTTTTCGAGCAAACGAAGTTCATGGAAAAGGGCTCCGCGATGGAGCACGAACTTCGAAACGTGGTTTCAATCAGACATATAGGGACTGCCCTACCGGATAACAACCTTCGAGCGATGCGTCTTTTGCCATGCGCAAACCTTCCCAGGAGGCGTTCACCACCCGGTTCAATTAAGGCAGATTGGCGGAGCGGCGTCCGGCGTGGGCCGCTATCCCAACTGCGCAACGGCTGCTGCGATCAGGCCCCTAAACGCTTTCGTTTTGCAGCTTCTCAGCTTCAAGAGTGCTTCGTATTCTCAAAATCCGCGCCAAGGACCTGATTAATCTGTGGTAGATCGCTCGTAGCATGTACTCTGAAATTGCTCCCGACCCGCAGCTCCAGCCTTTCCTCGAATGTTTGTGGACCATCCGAATCGAAGGCGGCGCGACCTCGGCACACCGTGTCCTTCCGGATGGCTGCGCGGACCTGATCTTCGATCTCGCGCCGGGGCGTGAGACGGCCTTTTGGGTCGGGACGATGACCAAAACGCTGGTCGTCGAAGACGGTCGCCCCCGAGACCTGATTGGCCTGCGATTTCATCCGGGCGGCGCGCGAGGTCTACTCGGCCTGCCATTGAAGGAGTTGACGGATCAGCGCGCGTCATTTCAGTCGATCACGCCCGGCGTCGAGGAAGTCCTTGATGATTTGCTGCTCGGAATCGTATCCAGGGACATGAAAGAATCTGTCCGCTTCTATCGATTGCTTGGGCTCGATTTTCCCGATTCCGGCGAAGACCACCTCGAGGCGGCGGCCTCCAGCGGGCTACGTGTCATGCTCGACGCGGAGGATCTGATGAAGCAGATCTATCCCGGTTGGGTAAGGCCGGTCGGACAGGGAATCATGCTGGCGTTCCGTTGCAAGTCTCCAAAACACGTGGACGAGGCGTTCCAGAAAGTGACCTCGGCAGGCTTCAAGGCCAAGAAAGAGCCCTGGGACGCCTTTTGGGGGCAGCGATATGCGTCAGTGATCGATCCGGATGGCAATTCCGTCGATCTGTTCGCGCCGCTTTAGCAGGCCGGCAGACGACTGCCGCGAAAACCCTAATGCTTGCCACTTTCGTGCGCGTCCCACCTGGCCTCATCAGCGCTCTCGAAGATGTGCGGGGCAACGCCGCGGCTCTCCAGCGCTTGGCCAAGCTTGATGCGCAAGAAACCTGAGGTGGTGTAGCGCGAGACGCCCGAGTAATAGCGGTCGGTGAGTGAGCGCACCATGTCGGAATATTCGTCGAGCAGATCGGGTGGAATTGAAAAATTGTCGTAATTGACGATGGCGTAGACGCGGCGGCCGAGTGGCGCGAGCTTGGCTTCGACCGCCTTGTCGATCGCCTTGATGTCGGTTTGGCTGCGAACAACGAAACGCTCGAGATTGATGAAGAACAGGCCCTGCTGGCTGTCATAGGTAAAGCGCTGGTCAAGCGGGATCGCGACCATGTCGCGGCGCAAGTCCATCACGCCCTCGTGGAAGATGCGCGCGTCCATCAGCGACGGCTCGCGCGGTATCGAAGGCCTGAAGTCCATCAGCGCGAGAATATCGCGCTCGACGTCGATGCCCGGCGCGACTTCGACGAGTTCGAGCCCATCGGCGCCAAGCGTGAAGACGCAGCGCTCGGTGACGTAAAGCACGCTCTGGCCGCGCGCGACGGCGTAAGCGCCGGAGAACGTCACGTGCTCTACGGCTTCGACAAATTTGCGCGACTTTGCCTCGTCGATGATCGCAAGCTTCCCTTCCGCACAGTTGATGCGCAATTTCCCCGCACCGAAGGTGCCGACGAACACCACCTTCTTGGCGTTCTGGCTGATGTTGATGAAGCCGCCCGCGCCTGCGAGCTTGGGTCCGAACTTGCTGACATTGAGATTGCCTGATCGATCCACCTGGGCAAGGCCGAGAAACGCGGAATCCAATCCGCCACCGTCGTAAAAGTCGAATTGATACGGCTGGTCGATCACGGCCTGCGTATTGATTGCCGCACCGAAGTCGATGCCGCTTGCCGGAATGCCGCCGATCACACCGGGCTCAGCCGTAAGCGTGATCAGGTCGATGATCTTTTCCTCGTTCGCCACGGCCGCGATGCCCTCGGGCATGCCGATGCCGAGATTGACGACACTGTTGGCTTTCAGCTCGAACGCGGCGCGGCGCGCGATGATCTTGCGCTCGCTCATGGGAAGCGCCGGCAGCGAGCCGGAACGCACCCGGATTTCGCTGGAAAAAGCCGGATTATATTGCGTGCCGAAGGTCTGCCAGTGGTTTTCGGGGTTCGAGACCACGACGCAATCGACGAGAATGCCGGGAATCTTCACCTGGCGCGGATTGAGCGTGCCGCTTTCGGCGACGCGCTCGACCTGCGCGATCACGAGCCCGCCCGAATTATGCGCAGCCATCGCGATCGCAAGCGCCTCCAGCGTCAGCGCTTCCTTCTCCATGGTCAGGTTGCCGTCGGGATCGCCGGTGGTGGCGCGGATAATGCCGATATTGATCGGGAAGGTCTTGTAGAGCAGGCATTCCTCGCCGTTGATCGTGATGAGTTCGACGAGCTCTTCCGAGGTACGTGCGTTCAGCTTGCCGCCGCCGTTGCGCGGATCGACAAAGGTGCCGATGCCGACCCGGCTGATATGCGCCGGCCGCCGTGCGGCGATGTCGCGAAACAGGTGCGTGATGACGCCCTGCGGCAGGTTGTAGGCCTCGATCTGGTTCGCGATCGCCAGTTGTTGCAGTTTCGGCGCGAGGCCCCAATGGCCGCCGATCACGCGCTTGACGAGGCCATCATGCGCGAAGTGATTGAGGCCGCGATCTTTGCCGTCGCCCTGGCCCGCCGCATACACCAGCGTGAGGTTCTTCGGCTTGCCTTGCGTGTAAGGCGCGTCGGTTTCGTTCTCCAGATAAAGCGCTTCCAGCGCCAGCGCGATTTCCTCGGCAAAGCCGATGCCGACGAAACCGCCGGTCGCCACCGTATCGCCGTCGCGGATCAGCCGCACGGCTTCCGCCGCGCTCACCACCTTGCCCTTTTCCGACAGCCGCAGGAATTGCAAAGCTGGGTGCTGGCTCATGGCGCGCCTCTTTACATGACCGACTTATACCAATCCCGTGAGGTAATAGACGCCTATCACGAAGAAGACGCCAAGCGTCTTCAGGCACGTGACGGCGAAGATGTCCTTGTAGGACTGCCGATGGGTCAGGCCCGTCACCGCGAGCAGCGTGATGACCGCGCCGTTATGCGGCAGCGTATCCATGCCGCCGGACGCCATCGACGCTACACGATGCAAGACCTCCATGGGAATGTGCGCGGCTTCCGCCAGGGCGATGAAATCCTTGGACATCGCCGCGAGCGCGATCGACATGCCGCCGGATGCCGATCCCGTGATGCCGGCGAGCGCGGTGACGGTGATGGCTTCGTTGACCAGCGGATTGGGAATGGATTTCAGCGCATCCTTGATGACGAGGAAACCCGGCAAAGCCGCGATCACGCCGCCAAAACCATATTCGGACGCGGTGTTCATGGCGGCCAAGAGTGCGCCGGCCACCGCGGCCTTGCTGCCTTCGGCAAAGGTGGAGGCGAGTTTGCCGAAGGCGAAGATAAAGACGGTGAGAATTCCTGCGGCCAGCGCGCCTTCCACCGCCCAGATCGCCTTGATGCTGGCGATGGGCGTTGCGATGGGATGATCGAGCGCCAGCGTCAGGTCGTAGTTGGCGCCATAGGCGCGATCGATCAGGCCGTCGAACAGGCCAGGAAAGCCGCCGAGCACGAGGTTGACGACGAAGACGACGATCAGCGGCAGGAAGGCGATGAAGGCCGGCGCGAGGTCCTTGGTGTCGACCGGCGGCGGCTCGTTGGTGTGTCCCTCGCCATAGCCTTCGCCGGCTCTGGCTGCTGCTCGGCGGCGCCATTCGAGATAGGTCAGGCCGAGGATCAGGATGAAGAGCCCCCCGAGCGTACCGAGGATTGGCGCGGCGCCATTGGTGGTCTTGAAATAGGTGGTCGGAATGATGTTCTGGATTTGCGGGCTAAAGGGCAGCGAGTCCATGGTGAAGGAAAACGCGCCGAGCGCGATGGTGCCGGGGATCAGGCGCTTGGGGATATTGCCGGCGCGAAACATTTCCGCCGCAAACGGATAGGCGGCAAACACCACGACGAACAGCGAAACGCCGCCATAGGTGAGCACGCCGCAGACGAGCACGATCGCAAGCATCGCGCGCTGGCTTCCGACCAGATCGATCACGGCAGCGACGATCGATTTCGAAAAGCCGGAGAGTTCGATCACCTTGCCGAACACCGCGCCGAGCAGAAAGACCGGGAAGTAGAGCTTCGCAAAGCCCACCATCTTGTCCATGAACAGGCTGGTGAAGGCTGCGGGTACCGCACCCGGATCGGTCAACAGCACCGCGCCGAGAGCCGCGATCGGCGCAAACAGGATCACGCTGAAACCGCGATAAGCGACGAACATCAGGAAAGACAGCGCTGCAAGCGCGATCAGAAAACTCATCGGTGCCTCCCCTCAGGCTTCGCGTAAGTTTTATGTGTGTTTTCGCGAACGATCCGAAGTTTGCGCCAGGAGCTTGCGGACTCGCAAGCAATTTCCGACCGCCGCCCTTGAGCGCCAAAAACAAAGAGCCGGCGGGAAACCCGCCGGCTCTCCAAAATACCAGATGCCAGTGATCCTGCGTCATCCAGCCGTCACGTCTCCTGCATTCACCATTCAAGCATTCAATCTCGGCAATAGCTTGAGCGCATTGCCGCGCTCGATGTCCATGATCTGCGCGTCGGTGAAGACACCGGATGAGCGCAATCCCTTCACGTGATCGAGGCCGGTGCGATAGGGGAAGTCCGTGCCAAGCAGGATTTGCGAGGTCGGGATGATCGCCGTCAGTGCCGACATCGCCGCCTTGTTCGAAGTCTGCGCGGTGTCGTAGTAGAAGCGCGTCAGTTCGGCGAGTGTGCCGTCGGGCACGGTCGGCTTGTATTTCGCTTCGAGCTGCGGGTGACGAATGAAACGCTCGATCAAAAACGGCATGGTGCCACCGGCATGCGAGAAGATCCACTTGATGTCGCGGAATTTCTGAGCGTTGCCCGAGAACACAATGTCGCCGATGGTGCGGCTGGTGTCAGTGCCCCATTCGATCAGGCCCGGCGATTGCGTCGGCACCAGGTTGACGCAGCAGTCGGCGGTCGCGGGGTGGGTATAGACCACGCATTTGCGCCGATTGAGTTCTTCCATCACGGGCAGGAACGACGGATGGCCGAGCCATTTGTCGCGATAGTTGGTCAGTAACCCGATGCCGTCGAGCTTGAGCGTGTCGAGCGCGTAGGCGATTTCCTGCAACGAGCCATCGGTATCGGTGAGCGGGATCATCGCGAACGAGCCGAAGCGCCCGGGATGATCCGCGATCAGTTTCGCCGCATATTCGTTGCTTTCGCGGCAGAGCTTGCGCGCGGTATCGCCCGAGGTGAAATTCACGCCGGGCTGCGTCACCGAGAGCATGGAAACGGCAATGCCGGCGGCATCCATGTCGGCGAGTGATTTTTCCACCGTCCAGTTGCGCTGCGCCCCGTCGCCGAAATTGTTGGCGAGCGCGGCCTGCATGTAGGTCGGCGGCGACAGGTGATGATGAACGTCGATCCGGTAAGGCTTCTCGGCGCCTTGCGCTGAGGCCTTTCGGAATGGGCCAAGGCCGGTCGCGGCCAGCGCTGCCGCACCCGCGACGAACTGACGCCGGCTCAAGCCGCCTGCCGTTAGTGACATCGTATTGTCGCATCCGCAGGCGCAAGCGCGCATCGACAAACGGGACTTACCGCTGCGTTCCTCATGTTGAGACATGATGTTCTCTCCGTGCAGGTGTTTCTTCACTGATATCGTTATCTACCGCAGATCGCGTGACACACAAATGGGCCGATCGCCGCTTCTAAAGGCGGCGAATGCTGCATTGCAATGCAGTTGCAGCGCGAAACAAATCTCTCCACAGGCGCGGCAAAAGGAAAGAGACGGATGTCATGAAATCTGCTAGGTTCGGAATGTTACTTGGCTTCACAACAGGAGTGGAGTTCATGAACAGGCTCGTTGAAATTCGCCGCCAGGAGCATTTCTGCCGTGAGCGTGCGTTACATGATTCCGAGCGTAAAACGTTCTGGCTTGCGGAGGCCGAAGTGTGGGAGCAACGCGCGCTCGACGAGATCGCGTTTCACTTCCGCGAGTGCAACGCTGAAAATCCAATCGCCGCTCAGTCCCTGAACGCCGCGTAAGCGGGAACAAACGTCTTTACCCTCGCGGGCGGCCGAAAGGCTGCCCGCGTTGCGTTTGCATGCCGCCAATCCCTGTGTTATA
This sequence comes from uncultured Alphaproteobacteria bacterium, assembly GCA_963824305.1. Classification (GTDB taxonomy): domain Bacteria; phylum Pseudomonadota; class Alphaproteobacteria; order Rhizobiales; family Xanthobacteraceae; genus Bradyrhizobium. The sequence goes on along the minus strand of CAWGOW010000004.1, from coordinate 1,000,589 downwards.
TACTGAACCAGATGGTTCAGTATAGCCAAGCCCGCTTCGATGCCTCGTTCGCCGCGCTCTCGGACGCCACCCGGCGCGGCGTTCTGGAGCAGCTCGGACGTGCGGACGCTTCAATCACGGACCTTGCCGAGAAATTCCACATGACCCTCACGGGCATGAAGAAGCATGTCGGCGTCCTGGAGCGGGCGGGGCTCGTCACGACGGAAAAGGTCGGGCGCGTGCGGACCTGCAAGCTCGGCCTGCGCCGGCTGGAGGAAGAGGCCGCATGGATCGAGAGGTACCGCCAGCTGTGGGCGGCACGCTTCGACGAGCTGGACAGGGTTGTTGAGGAACTGAAACGCAAGGAGAAGCTCGATGGACGCAGGAAGAGACAGTGAGAAGAACCGCACGACCGCGGAACGGAAGTCCGACCGTGAGCTGGTCATTACGCGAACCTTCAATGGCCCGGCGCGCATCGTGTTCGAGGCGTGGACCAAGCCCGAATTGCTCAAGCGATGGTGGGCACCGAAGTCGTCAGGCGTGTCGCTGATTTCCTGCGAAGCGGATGTTCGTGTCGGGGGCCGATACCGTTTCGAGTTCGGCCACGAGGCCTCAAAGCCCATTATGGCGTTCTTCGGTCGGTACGTCGAAGTGATACCGCACTCGCGCCTCGTCTGGACCAACGAGGAAAGTGACGACGGAGCAATTACGACGGTGACCTTCGAGGAAAAAGGCGGCAAGACGCTGTTGATCATGCACGAAGTCTATCCCTCGAAAGAAGCTCTCGACGCTGCCATCGCCGGGATGGAGGGCGGGATGCCCGAGACGTTCGCGCAACTGGATGAACTTCTCCTCACCCTGGGCGGGTAACAAGAGCCTGGATGCCCGGCACCGCAGACAACTTCACGGATTTGGCGGAGCAGATCGAAGCCCGGCCCCAACCCTCCCCCTTTCAGGGGGAGGGGGCGTTCTGCTAAGCCAAGCCTGTGAACACAAACAATAAAAGCATAGCGGGCAAGGACAGAGCGGGATGACTGTTGCGGGTGAGGGCGTCCCGGGCGGCGTGCCCAGTTCCAGCGGATCGACGGCAGAGGCAACGGATGCCGCGCTGAAACGCGCGGTGCAGAAGGCGGCGGTTCGGTTCGTGCCGCTTCTGACGGTCGCCTATCTCTTTAATTACCTCGACCGCACCAGCCTCAGCGTCGCCGCGCTGACCATGAACCAGCAGCTCGGGCTGACGCCGTCGCAGTTCGGGCTTGCCGCCGGCATCTTTTTCCTCAGCTATTCGACGTTCGAAATCCCCAGCAACCTTTTGCTCTATCGCGTCGGCGCGCGGCGCTGGATCGCGCGGATCATGATCAGTTGGGGACTGGTCTCGGCGGCGATGGCCTTCGTGACCGGCCCAAACAGTTTTTACGGCTTGCGGTTTCTGCTGGGCGTCATGGAAGCGGGATTCTTTCCCGGCGTGACGTTCTTTCTCGCTGCCTGGTTTCCGACGCAATACCGCACGCGCATGCTGGCCTGGTTCCTGGTCGGCATCCCCTTATCTTCGCTCATCGGTACCCCCGTTTGCAGCATGTTGCTTCAGATGGACGGCATCTGGGGTTTTCACGGCTGGCAATGGATGTTTCTGCTGGTGAGCCTGCCATGCCTGCCGCTCGGCATCATGACGCTGCTCCTGCTCGCGGACCGTCCGCAGACGGCGGCTTGGCTCACGGGCGAAGAGCGCGATGCGCTCGAAGGAGTACTTGCTTCGGAAGTGCGGGAGCGGCCGCATTCTTCGCTTTGGGGAGCGCTGAAAGATGCGCGCGTCCTGATCTGCGCCGCGATCCAGTTCGGCTTCACGCTCGGTTCCTACGGCATCGGCATCTGGCTGCCTCTGATGCTCAAGGAGTACCATCTCACCAACACCGAGGTCGGCTGGGTCACCGCGATTCCTTATCTGTTTGCATCCGTCGGCATGATCCTGTGGGCGCGCTATGTCGACGAGAAGGGCCGCCGCATCGCCAACCTCGCGATTGCTTGTGCGCTCGGCGGCATCGGCCTGTTGGCGCCGATCCTCTCCAGCTCGCTGGTGTCGGCGGTGATCGGATTCAGCCTCGCGCTGATCGGCGTCACCGCGGCGCGCGCGATCTTCTGGACCATCCCGACGCGATTCCTCACGGGTGTGGCGGCGGCCGGCGGACTTGCCTTCATCAACAGCGTCGCCACGACCGGCGGCTTTTTCGGCCCTTATATGATGGGCTGGCTGCGGGAGTTTTCCGGCTCCTATGTCGTCGGCCTGCTGGCGGTCGCCGCGATCATCTTTGCCTCCACGCTGGCCTCGCTGTCGCTGAAGTTCTTTATTTCCCGCGAGTAGGGGGTCCTCACGCTGCGGTTCGCATCGCAGGTTTGGTCTGGCTGGCGATGAGTTGTGAAGCCGCGCCGACGCCGAGCAGTCCCAGACAGACAGCCGGCACCAGCATCGCAGCCGCCGCACTTCCGCCGATCTCGGCGGCCAGCGGCATCAGGTTCTGTGCTGCGAAGCCGCCAAAACTACCGAGCATCGAAATCGCGCCAATCCCTGCGGCGGCGCGTTCGCCGGTGAGAAAGCGCGACGGCAACGACCAGAAGCAGGGCAACAGCAGCGAGATGCACGGCGTTCCGACGATCATGGCGAGAAGACGCATCCAGTTTTCCGGCACGACGGTTGCCAGCACAAAGGCGATGACGCCAACGGTTGCGAGAACCACCATCGCAGTGATGACGGAGCGATGCTCGCGCAGCCGCTTCGGCAGGATCAGAAGCATCGGGACCGTCACGAGCCAGGGCAGCGCCGTCAGAAGGCCGTTCTGGGTGCCGCTCATGCCAAACCCTCTGATCACGGTCGGCGTCCAGTAGATGACGCCGTAGAGCGAGGTGAGGATCAGCGCATAGACCGCGGACAGGAACCAGACGCGACCGTCCCACAACACTTGCCAGATCGAATGGCTCTCGCGCTTGGTAATGTTTTCTTCGTCGAGCCGGCGTGCCAGCCAGCTTTTCTCGGTTTCATCGAGGAACGTGGCTTCATCGGGCCGGTTCGGCAACAGCGCCAATACGAGGAAGCCGAGCAACACCGCAGGCGTGCCCGTCGCGATAAACACCCATTGCCAGCCGGAGAGGCCGAGCAATCCGTGCATGTCGAGCAGGGGACCTGAAAAGAGCGCGCCGAACATGTTGCCGAAGGCGCTGCCGAGCGTGATGATGCCCATCACACGCACGCGATAACTTTGCGGAAACCAGATCGAAGTGACGTAGATAATGCCGGGATAGGCGCCGGCCTCGGCGATGCCGAGCAGGAAGCGCATCACGGTGAACATCCAGTCGGAGTTCACAAAAGCCATTGCGACCGTGACCGCGCCCCAGCTCAAGAGAATCCGCGTGAGCCACGCGCGCGCGCCGAAGCGATGGACGGCAAGCGTGCTTGGGATTTCGCAAATGAGATAGCCGATGAAAAATAGCGAGGACGCCAGTCCAAAGGCGCGCTCGGACATGTCAAGTTCGCGCGCCATCTGCAACTTGGCAAAGCCGATATTGCTACGATCGATCACCGCGACGAGATAGACCAGCATCAGGATCGGCATCACGCGCCAGATGATGCGCGACATCAGTTGCGGTTCGTCGGCGACGCGATCCATGTTTCCCCCGTGACCGTCTTTTTCAGTCTCTCGAATCCAGCACGCCCGTGTTCAGCGCATCCCGCGGCACGTAGTTGCGCCAGTTGCCTTCGAGACGCGGCATCTCGGCAAAGGTCTTGCGCGTATCGGCGGCGCGGCCGATCAGATCCTGCGCGTCGATATTCTTTTGCTTCAGATAGTCTTTCAGTTCTGCGAGCGATCGCTCGATCAGCTCAAACCCGCGCAGCATCACGGGCGATGAGATTTCCGCGCCGCTGGCGCCTGCCAGCATCACGCGCGCGATGTCGAGCCCGTTCTGGATCCCGTTGGTGGCGATCAGCGGTCTGTCGCGCCCGACAGCAGCGCGCGACAGCGCCAGCCAATGACAGGTCAGCGGCAGATTCCAGTAGCCGCCGACGCCGAGGGAGGTGCCGAGAACCGGTTGCATGGTTTCGAGATCGGGAACGAGCCCAAGCAGACGCCCGGCCATCACCACGCTGTCGGCGCCGCCCGCAAACGCGGCACGCGCGAGCTCCGGCACGCGTTCGCTCTGTCCGGTAATCTTGACCCACAGCGGGATCGAAACCGCAGTTCGAACTGCACTGACGATGGACGTCACGCGCTCGGGCAACAACTCGGTTGCGACCGCGCCCTTGGCCGCTTGTGACGCATAGGGCGTGCCGATGTTGAGTTCGAGCAGACGCAGCCCGGCATCTTGCACCTGACGCGCCATTTTGACGGCATGATCGAGATCGCCGAGAATGAGACTCGCTGCAACGAACGCATCGCCCGTCTGGGCTTCGCGATCGAGCCGCGCCACGCTTTCGAGCCATTGGTCGAAAGTGCCGGGATAGAGTCCGGACCGGCAGGCGATGAAGGCGGACGCAGGCGCCGAGGCGTTCCACTCCCGCCGCCGCCAGGTCTCGTCGAACACGGCGTATTCGGCGGCGTCGAGTTGGGTCTTTGCGGCTTCGACCTCGTTGGTCGATTTCATCACCACCACGGCAGCACCGGCGCGCAATGCCGCCCGCACGCCCGCCTCTTCGATCAGATGTTCGGCCGCGCCCGCGATCAGCGGATTCTTAAGGCGCAGCGCGCCGATGGTGACGCCGAGGTCGCCCGCCATCGTTCAGGCCGCCTGCTGGTCGAGACCCAGCATGCGCGAGGCATTGGTCGCGACCATTTTATGAATGTCGTCGTCGCTATAGCCGAGGTCCATGCACAGCGCGACGCCGCGGCGGAAACCTTCGAGCGGCGAGAACACGCCGACCTGGCCGAGATCAGAGCAGATCACGGTCTGATCAATCCCGGCGGCCTCGATGTGATGGCGCAGGTCTTCGCCCGTCGCGACCTTGAACTTCGATCCCTCCAGGAACATGCAGATCGAATGTTCCACAAAGGCGCCCATCGCGGCGATGCCCTTGACGTCGTTGAGGCTGGCGCCGACGATTTCTTCCGGATGCGTAAACGCGAGGCGCTTGACGCCGCGGCGCTTGGCTTCCTCGAAGATGATCCAGGTTTCGCTGACATGCAGATGGCCGCTCGCCAGCAGCATGTCGTTCCTGGCGATCACATCCAGCACTTCCTTGACCGAATCCAGGATCTTCTTGTTGGCGTCGAGCACCGGTACGGCGGTGGCATGCCGCATTTTCGTGGTCGACGCCGGATGGGCAAAGCTTGCATTCTTTTCCCAGCGCAGATGGTTTTCGGCGGCGAGCGTCGGCATCCACACCGTCTTGCCGCCCATCGCCGCCGTATGTTCGACGGCGTAGGGGTTGATGCCGCCGACGACATTGTTGAGAACGACGCCGGAAAAGATCTTGGTACGCAGCTCCGGGTGATGCTTGGCGATCAGTTGCGCGGTGGCGACGCCGGCATAGTCGTGGTCTTTGGTTACGACGGCGGAGAAGCCGGCTTCGGAGAGTTGCCGGACCAGATCGAGGTGATCGACGGCGCGCGGCGCGATCGAAGGCCCACTATGGACATGCGGATCGACCGCGCCTTGCAGGATCTTGTCGATACGCGCCTCGCGCGCCGATGTTGTCGACTTGTCCGCTACCTTGGCTTCACTCATGACTGTTCTCCCTTTTTATCGTCTTTGAAGCAGGCGAGAGACCTCAGGCCGTTCGCTGCCGTGCGGCGCGCACTTCCGAATGGTTGACGCGGCCGTGGCCGAGCGTGCGTGAGATTTGCGCCGCGGCCGCCTTCAGCGCCGCAACACTTTTTGCATCGGCCTCGGCAGGCAGGAACTGGATCGAGCCGACTAGCGCCAACGAACCGTTGCAGACGTCCTTGCTGTCGAAGATCGGTGCCGCGACCGCGTTGATGCCGAGCATCGCCTGTTCCGGCGCGGCGGCGAAACCCTGTTGCGCCACTCGCGCGAGCTCTTCTTCGATCGTCTTGCGATCGGTCACCGTATGCGGCGTGAAGGAGGGCAGGGGTTTGGCCAGCACGCGCTCGCGCTGGTTGGCGGTCGCAAACGCCAGCAGCACCTTGCCTTGAGCGGAGGAATGGAATTGGAGCTCACTGCCAGGCCGTACGCCGATCTCGATCGCGGCAGTGCCACCGACCATGCTCAGCACCAGCGCGCCGCGCGGCGAGGATTCCGACAGCACGACAGAGTGACCGAGAAGATCGCGCAGATCGCGCATCGGCCCGGAGGCGAGCTGAATGAGATCGGCCTCCGGCGCGTAGTGGGCAAGTAAGCGACTGCGCGGCCCGCGCGCGTAACGCGTCGTCACCGGGTTCTGCACGAGATAGCCGCGTTCGACGAGCGTGAGCAGGTGACGATGCACCGAGCCCTTTGTGAGCCCGAGCCGTTCGGCAATCTGGGTGACGCCGGACTCCTCGTCGGAGAAGGCAACGGCCTCCAGCACATCGAGCGCGACCTGCACCGAGCGCACCCCGCCATCGAGGCGCTCTTCCGGCTGTGAGGCCATTTCCGCTTTTGTTTTCAAAGGTGAATCCCTCTTTCCGGGCGCTTGAGCCGGCTTATTTGCCGATCCCGAAGATTCATATTGACGTCTTCAGGTGTATCGATATACAGAACGATGTATCACGCTCGCGAACAACAAACAACCGCTATTTCGCAGAAATCGCGAGCCCGGACGGAGGAGATCACATGAGCGAAGCGATGCGCGCTGCGACCCACGCCCGGCATTACGCCGAGCCGCCGCAGGCAACCGATGCCGATGGGACACGCCACTGGATCACGCGCGCGGCGAACTTCATCACCGTGGTGAGCCGCGCCGAGGAAGGCGCTGTGCTCGCGCGCAACAATCCGGACGAATACATGGTGCTGCTGCCGCCGGGGACCGCCGTGACCGTCGAGGCCGGAAGCGAGCGGATCGAGAGCCAAGGCAACAGCCTGATCATCGTGCCGCCGGGCCAGAGCCGCATGGTGGTGCGCAAGGCCGGAATGGTGGCGCGGATCTTTTCCAAGCGCGCCGAGGATCTGGCGAAAGCCGCGGTGAATGCATCGACCTATGCCGACGGTGCGCCGGAAGTTGCAGACCTCAAGCCGTGGCCCGATCCGGCCGGTGGTTTTCGTTTGCGCCATTACGATCTCGGTAAAGCGGAGAGCCCCGATCCGTCACCGCTCAAGATGCGCGTATTTCGGTCGACCAATCTCATGGTCAACATTTTCATGCCGTGGCAGAAGCGCCGCGACGAAACCAGGCTCTCGCCGCACAGCCACGAAGATTTCGAGCAGATATCGCTGAGCATGCAGGGCGCATTCGAACATCACCTGCGCTATCCCTGGTCCCCGGACAAGACGCGCTGGCGTGAGGACGAACATGCTCGCTACGACCAGAGCCCTTCAGTGCTCGTGATTCCCGCTCGCGTGCTGCACACCAGCCAGGACATCGGCGAGGGCACGACGTGGCTGGTCGACGTATTCGGGCCGCCGCGGATGGATTTCTCGTCGCGGGAAGGCTTCGTGCTCAACGCATCCGACTATCCGATGCCGGCGGCCAACTAATCGCAAATTTCGCGAGAGCCGATAAACGGCCCGCATGGCGAAAATCTCGCCTTTATCAATTGGGAGCGCCCAAGGAGGGCTCAGATGGCACAGTTTTTCACGCGTGGTTCATTTCGCTCGGATGACGAGGCAGCGGCGTATAATCGCGCCGCCTGGAAGCTCATTCCCTTTTTGCTCATTCTCTACATCATTTCGTTTCTCGACCGTGTGAACGTCGGCTTCGCGAAATTGCAGATGAGCGCCGACATCGGGCTGTCGGATGCCGTGTTCGGGCTCGGCGCCGGGATTTTCTTTATCGGCTATGCGGCTTGCGAAATTCCGAGCAATTTGTTGCTGCAACGCTTTGGTGCGCGGATCTGGATTTCGCGCATCCTCGTGGTGTGGGGCATCATTTCCGTCTGCTTCATGTTCGTCACAACGCCGGCGCAATTCCTGACGCTGCGCTTCCTGCTCGGCATCGCGGAAGCCGGTTTCTATCCCGGCATCGTGCTCTATCTGACCTACTGGTTTCCCGGAAAGCTGCGCTCGCAGGTTTGCGCGCTGTTCTTTGTGGGCATTCCCATTGCGGGCCTGATCGGCGCTCCCTTGAGCGGCTTCATCATGAAGCAGATGGCCGGCGTTTCCGGCTTTGCCGGCTGGCAATGGTTGTTCCTGCTGGAAGGCGCGCCCGCGATCATCGGCGGCATCGTTACCTTCTTCTATCTCTCTAATGGGCCGAAGGATGCGAAGTGGCTTGCGGCGCGCGATCGCGACGTCATCGTGCCGGCTCTTGAAGCCGACGAAGCCGCCCATCGCGCCTTGGGTCACGGCCATCGGCTGATCGATGCACTCACGAGCGGAAAAGTGTGGCTGCTCGCCGTCACCAATTTCACGCTGCTTGGCGGCATTTATGGCATCTCGTTCTGGATGCCGCAGATCGTGAAGGACCTCGGCGTGAACGACGTGTTCCTCAATGGCCTCGTCACCTCGATTCCCTTTGCGGTCGCCTGTGTCGCCATGATCGTGGTTGGCCGCAGTTCCGATCGCACGCGCGAGCGCAAGTGGCACATCATCCTCTCAGCCGCCGTCGGCGCGCTTGGGCTGGTCGGCGGCGCGTCGCTGACGGCAACGCCTGTGCTGGCGCTGCTCAGTCTCTCACTGGCGCTCGGTGGTGCGCTGGCCTCGATCACCGTGCTCTGGGTGCTGCCGAGCGCACTGCTGACAGGCGCCGCCGCCGCCGGTGGCCTGGCGCTGATGGCGACCATCGGCAATCTCGGCGGCTACGTTGCGCCCTATGTGGTGGGTCTTGCCAAGGAAGCGACAGGGCGTACCGACTTCGGCCTCTACCTGATGGCCGTCGCGATGGTGCTCGGCGCGTTGTTGGTGCAACTGCTACCGCGCAACGCCACGATCGACGAGGCGGAACATGCGCCGATGCTCAAGGAAGGCTCGACGGTCGGGGCGATGTGAGGAAGGTTAGCTGTGTCAAATATATTGCGAGCCGGCGCGCCTCACACCACCTCGTGCTTGCGTAAATCCCTGACATGATCGAACGACGCCGCCTGAAGCTCGGCGCCTGACGTGGTGAGCTCAGGGACGGTGGCCTCGGCCAGGATATCCTCGGTCACGTCCTCGACGGCGAAGTCCGCCACCTCGTGGATGAAGCTGATATTCTGGTATTCGCCAGAGGCGATGCGCGAGATGACCTCGCGTCGGGTGATTTCGGGATCGACGATGGCTTCACGGCCGCGGCGGCCGTAATCGATCATGACGACGAAATATTGCATGCGGGGCGAGATATCCTTCAAGAAGTCAACCATGGAATCAGTTGGCGGCTGGGTTCCATTATTTCTGAAAATCAGAAGTATTGCAACTGCAAATTCGGATAATCAGAAATGTGTATTATTCCGGGGCGACGCGCAGCATCGAGCCCGAAAATCCATTCCTCCACAACTGGAGATTCCGGGTTCGCGCCGAAGTGCGCACCGGAATGACGGCCACACTATTTCTCATCGAAAGTCTACTTCCCGTCCTTGTGTGGGGTCTTTCGCCGTGACCGCCCCGCGGCGCGCGACCGCAGGCGCTCGATCTGGCCGCGCGGCAAGGTCACGCAGATTTCCCCGATCCATTCCAGCTTCACTCCGGCGATCGGCTTGGCATTGAAGCTCGTGAGGTTGACGACGTGGGCGGTCTTCCCGCGTTCGACGGTCTTCAGATAGCGCTCGCCGCTCTTCAGGCGAACGACCGCTTCCTCGCCATAGAAGCTCGACAACGGATGGCGCTGGTCGCGGTAAACCACGATAATATCGCCGTTCTCGTACTTCGGCAGCATGGAATCACCGACCACCTCGAACGCGACGGTTTCCTCCGCGATCGGAAAAGGAAGCTGAATCTCGCCCAGGCCCTCCGGCGGCATCTGTTCGTGCTCCGGCGTGATCGATGCGCCGGCGCCGACCCGCCCCATGATCGGAACCGCGTTGAGTTCGAGATAATCGATGATGGGCCCGAGCTCGGATGCCTTGATCAGCCGCGCCTCGCTGAGGATTTCCGACACCGCGCCCGCGCGCACGCCCATAGCGGCGGCAAGCCCGCCCTTGGTCTTGCCGGGCTTCGCCAGTCCCCGTTCGATCATCTTGACGTCCAGCATGGCCGACTCCCGCCGTGTCCCGTAAAGGGCCAACATAGCAATTCCGATTATCCGAAATCAAGCTTGACTTATTTCGGAATATCCGAAATAACGGGAACACAACGTGAAACTTAGCGGGATTATGAATGCAATCAACGTGGGAGGAGCCGCACTCGGCGGCGCTACGTGAGTTTCGCGATAAGGGCATGTCGTTTTCGGAAATCGCCCGCGCTCTCAACCAGCGATTCGGAACCGCCTATACCCGCAACGCCGCGATCGGCCGCGCCCGCCGCATCGGGCTTTCGGTGCCCGTGCAGCCGCAGTCGGCGAGCGTGATGAATGCGCCGAAGAAGCCCGACGTGCGGCGTATTCGGGAATTGCGCGCGCGCAAGCTGACGCATGTGCCGCCCAAACCTTCGACTTTTGAACGGGCCGAAGCGCTTCAGCTTCGATGTGTCGCGATCACGCCGCGATACCTGGCGCTGATCGATCTCGAGGCGAACGATTGCCGGTACCCTCACGGCGGTGAAGCCGAGGGCGAGGCGATTACCTTTTGCGGCCATCCGCGCCACGAAGGCTCGAGCTACTGCCTGTCGCATTTTCACCTCACGCGCCTGCCCGAAGTTGCGTCCGAGCCGGCCGCGCGGAACAAGACGCCGTTGCGTCTGGTGGAGGCGGCATGAGTGGCGAAGTCGATCCTGATCTCGCGCGGCTGAAGCGGCTGCCGCCGCGGCTTCGTGTGGCGCATCTAGCGGCGTTGCTTCGATCGCTGGCTCACGGCTCGCCGCGCGCCGCCGAGCTCAGGCGTTATTTTGCAGCCCAATCGGCGTGCACGGACGCCCGCGCCGGATGAAGCGAGCTTGGATGCCGCTTTATGTCGGGGACTATCTCGGCGACACCGGTCATCTGACGACCGCGCAGCATGGCGCATATCTGCTGCTCATGATGCATTACTGGCGCAAGGGCGAGTTGCCCCATGACGATCGCCAGTTGTCGAAAATCGCGAAATTGCCGTTGAAGACGTGGTGCGATTATCGCCCCGTCTTGCAGGGGTTCTTCCACGACGGGTGGAAGCACAAGCGGATCGATCTGGAGCTCGAACGCATGACGCGCGTCTCTGAAAAGCGCGCCATCGCGGGACAAAAAGGCGGGCTCGGTTCGGCGCTCGTTCGCGTCAAGCTTGAAAATGCCTCGCACGGACGGTCGTTGCCGCGAGCAATTGCTTCGCGTTGCTTGAGCAAAACGTCAGCCAACGTCAACCACTCACACACACACTCACATCAGAATCTTTCTTCTCCCTCTGAGACGGCGGGAGGCGATAGCCGGGACGCGCCTTCCACGGCCAGGACAAGCAAGGGCGCGATCCCCATCAGCGCCGAACTGGCGGCTTTGGTCGCGCGCAAATCCTCCTGACCGCGGAAGTATGTTTCGGTTCACTGTCTACCAAAGGGAGTTCGATCATGCCTCGCGCCAAGCGCTCAAGACTTCGTAAATTTACCAACGCGCATGATCGCAGGGCACAGGATCTTCCCTTGAATGCACAAGTCGCGGCGGTGGAGATCGACGATCCGTTGGCCCTTGAGCCCGGGGAGAAGATCACAGCACTGCGATCGATCCGCAACGATCCCTTGGGCAGGCTGCATAGCCATCACCAGATCGACGAGGCGCAGTATCGCGGGGGCCGGGCATTTCAGGACGACTGGGAAAAAGCCGAGCGCGGCCCGCGTGCGGTCGACCCGACCCGTGAATATGTCGATGGCGGAAGTGCGCGCGAGCCGATCACCGAGCGGCAGCGGCGCGCGGTGCTGCGGCTCAACCGTGTCGAGCGCGAACTCGGCGCCGACGGTATCGTGCTGGTGCACGAGGTCCTGGTACTCGGCCTGACGATGGAGCAGGCGAGCCTGCGGCGGGGGTTACGCGGCCAGCGCTGGAAGGACTATTTCGCCAGACGTTTTCAGGAATGCCTCGATCGCCTGGCGCAAACCTACGGCTTCGCTAGCGGCAAGCAACCGGTGCGGCGAATTTGAAGTTTGCGAACTTCCGGGTCGACGGCCGGAATCAAAAGACCGCCGGCTTATGGCCGGCGGCCTTCCGGGTAGAAATAAGGGATAAGGATGAAATTCGTCCAGCCCCGGATGTCGATCATCATATCATCAAGTCATGAAGGAATAGAGTAGAAAATCACAGGGTTTATGTGACACCGCGTCGCTGTTGTAGCTGCGGCACAGTGTTGGGACGGTTCTAAACCCAAGATTGCGCCTGCAGGTCCTAAGACCATCGTCGAACCATCAGCGCTCGGCGTTCTTTCATTACTCCGTAACAAAACCGTCAGCATGCTTGACATGATGAACGAGGAACCCCGATGCTTCTACGGGGCTTATCCATGTTGAGGGTTGGAGCGTGGAATGACTGATCGGGGCCAGAAGGAGCGGACATGATTGCGGCGGTAAAGGACGGGGCGAAGTATTTCGAGCACGTGTCCGTGGTCTATTCGCCCGAGGTCATCGAGGTTATGTCGGCGGCGCTGGCGGTCTGCATCGAAAGCCTGCCCGAGCCGGTTTCCGCCAGCCAGGTCCATCAGCTGGCCGAATTGATTCTCGACGGTGCGGCCCGCGGTGAGCGGGACACTGCCGCGCTCGCTCGTATGGCGCTTGTCGAGTTGCAGATCGCCCCGCACCACTGAAGGATCGCTTTTGCGCCGGCAGCGTCGCCCTCTTGATAGCCTTTGAGTTCGCGACCGGTTTTAACCGGATCTTTGCCATGCGAAGCGGTTGCTGACCGCAGCAATTGAGGCGCGGGCGCATTATTCGCTCCGCGTCCCCGTCACGATAGTTCCCCGGCATTGTCCCGAAAAGGGACAAAACTCAGACGCTTTCGGCCACAATCGGGAGCGACGTTAACCAAATGCAAACCATCACCGTAATAACGATCCTGGCGCTGCTGACGATCTCGGGGGCGGTAATTTCCGACCAGATCCTCACGAGCCAGGGGCAGACGGTGGCGGTGAGGTTCTGACATTCGCTTGGCGTGGGCACGTCTTGCGGTGTCGGTTAATTCTTGGGGGACGTCGAATATGATTTCAGTAGATCAATTCCTGAGACTTATCAGCGTACCGGCCGTGGTTGCGGCCTTTCTGATCGCTTCGCAGGTATCCGGCGCGGGTATTTTCCACCCCGCTCCGACGCAGCTTGCGAGCCAATAACCCACACCTCTGGATTGTGGATGCAGGCGGCGGTGCTGCCTGCGAAACCCAGGCTTCCGCCGGGCGGCGGCCATTCCTGTCATTTTTAGCGAAATTGGCGCGCTTTCACGCGAAAGCGCGGGTGAAACGCGTTTTTCGTTAAAATCATGTGTGCACTTCTTTACACAACTTTAGAGCGTCTTCCGTAGATTTACGGATGAGCCCGCCGCGATGGAAGTCACTGGCGGGCACTCATTTGCTGAAAGGAGGCATGCTTTGCGGAATCTTCTTAAGAAGTTTTGGGCGGATCAAGAGGCGGCGACCGCCATTGAATACGGTCTGATCGCGGCGGGTATCGCACTCGCGATCATTGCGGTCGTTAACGGCCTCGGCTCGACGGTTCAGGGCGTCTTCACCAACATCAATACTTCGCTGAAATAATCCATTGCCCCCGAGGGGGCAACGACGGCTGCAAAACCCCGCTGGAACTTCGGTTCCGGCGGGGTTTTCCTTGAGGGAGGCAGCAATGTGATTGTGGCGGCGGTTCGTTCCCAGGACGGCCCGTTGGCAGGTTCCCTCGCGCTCAGTTCCGAGGCGCTCCGCCCAAGTTGTCTTCCCGGTGTTTCTCGCCCTCGTGGAGCGGCCTCGTACCATGGCCATGGTTCAAGCCCGGCGAAACACGATCGCCGGACCGATGCGGACACTGGCGCATCGCTTGCGTGTCGAGAACTGATTCGCGCGCGAGTTTGAGGATCACAGCGCTGCCGCATGGCCATCCCTCCGGAAAAGTCCGGTCTTGCGCGAAGCCATCCAACTCAATCATTCATGCAAGGTCGAAGAGGTGAGCCCATTGCGCATCGCAGGGTCATCCTTTCGAATGACACGGAACGCTTGAGCGCGCGCGGACGTGGCCAGACCACAACAGTCCACAGCATTTACAAGCTGTGCTTCATCTCCGATGCAGACATCTGCGCCGGCTGCGCTAGATTAAAAAACGGGGTAGTCGGCTGAGGTTCTTGGCGAAAATGACGCATCATCTTCTTTTCAACCCGTTTCATTCGAAACAGGACAACCTGGAGCGCGCCGAGATCGCGCGCCATCGTGCCATCCTGTCGACGCGAACGACGCCGGTGTGCGGCCACTGCCGCTCCGACGACATCACATCTCAGGCCATCGTGCAGTGGAGCAACGAGAAGCAGGAGTGGGAGCTCGCCTCCACCTTCGCCCAGCCTGCGCATTGCAATAGCTGCAACATCGCCTGCGAGATCGTCTGGCTGCCGCTGAACTAGTGATCCTCATCGCGACGTGCTGCGTCTCGAAGGATGAGGCGCCCATGGTTCGAGACGGCGCAAACGCGCCTCCTCACCATGAGGAAAACGTACCATTATTCCCTGATATCACGCAGCCGGCGGCACGGGGTTCGGTTCGGTCGCATAGTTCGAGGGGATATTGACCGGCCGATAGGACGAAACTTGCGCCATCCGGTCGAGCACGGATTGATGAAGGATGGCGCCGTCGGGAATCGGCCGGGGTTCGCCGAGCGGCAGATAGAGGCCGAGAAAACTTTTGCGCTGCGGCCACTCCCGATATTTCTTTGCCTTCGGCAGCACCTCGAGAATCCACCAGAGGCCGGTGAGGGAATCGTGCAGCGGCGCGGTCGCGCTGGGCGGCACGTAGGCGTGGTTGCTGCCCGGTTTCGGTAGACCCCAGCAAAGATGGTTCACCATCGCGCGGTCGATGCGAAGGCCGGCAGCTTCCGCCTGATCGATCATCCATAGCAGCGGAAATTTCGAAGCGCCGCTTTGGTCTTCCTCATAGCCGCCACCGACATCGCAATGCGTGCCGGAAAACCAGACCTGGCGGATGTCCTGATCGATCGCACTTGAGGGATCGAAAATATCCGGGCGATATTTTTGCGGCTGGTTCCAGCGGTTGAGCCGGAACAACCGCCGGCGCTCGTCGATGGCGATCGCCTGGCGGAATTTCTTCACGCTGGGATTGGTCCGCGTGTAGGCCAGGGTTTGCAGGTCGAACCAGAACTTGTCCTGCCGCGGCACGATCACGGAAGCGACCGTATCCCAGACGCCCACGAACTCGATCGGCACGTGATAGCCGCCGGCGATCTGGCTGAAGTGCCATGCTTCTTCGAGGGCCGTCCCGTGCTGATCGCCGGAGCCCTCGCGTTTGGCGCTGGAGTTCTTGTAGGCACTGAGCGCATAGGGCGCGAGATCGATCTGGTCCGGCGGCAACAGACCGATCACCTGTATGAAGGCGGCCAGCACGCGCACCGTGTAGGCGCCTCGGCTGAAACCGAACAGCCAGATCCGATCGTCTTTCTCATAGGTGTCGCACAGGAAACGATAGGCGGCGAGGGTGTCCTCATCGAGGCCGGCGCCGGTCGCAAGACCCCGGATGGCCCAGGCCTCCTGCTTGAGACGTCCCCATGTGCTTTCAAGGCCGATGGTGCCGACGCCGGGATGGTAATAGACCCGCTGGTCTTCGTCCTTTTGGATGACCCGGAAGAGCTTGAGTACATTGGAGATCGTGTCGTTGACCTCGTTGCCGGTGCCGTCGCAGCAAATCACGATGTTTTTCGGCACGGCGCCCCCGGCAACATCTCGAGCAGCGAATAATGTCTCGGAATTCGTAAGCCGGCGTCTGCCCGACATCAACCTGCAATTGCGGCATGCCGCGACGCTGACATTCGCATCCCTTCTCAGTGGTCGTAGCGAATGTCAAATCCACTCCACGTGTGCTATGGTGACGGCGTCAAACAACAATATGCCTCGGGAGATAAAAACCGGGCGCGAACAGGGGAGGCTTCCGTGAACAGGACTGCCGAGATTATTTCGATCATAGGAGTGACGATGGCCGCTTTGACCGCCACCGCCGACGCGCAAACTTCGCCAGCATCGACCGCGATCGACGCCAGCCTCCGCGGCGCCGTCGAACGCAAGGAGATCCCGGGCGTGGTGGCGCTGGTCACCGACAAGAAGGGCGTACTGTATGAGAGCGCCTTCGGCGTTGCAGACATCGGGACCGGGCGTCCGCTCAAGACCGATGCGCTGTTTCGCATCGCCTCGATGACCAAGCCCGTTACTTCTGTCGCACTGATGCAACTCGTCGAGCAGGGCAAGATCGCGCTTGACGATCCGGCGGAAAAATATCTGCCGGAGCTCAAGAATCCGATGGTCGTTGAATCGTTTGACGCCAAGACCGGCGACTACAAGCTGCGTCCGGCGTCAAAGCCCGCGACGGTGCGAAATTTCCTGACCCACACCTCCGGGCTCGCTTATCCCTTCACCAGCGCGATCTGGCGCGATTTCAAACCGCGCGCCGGCGAGACCTATGCCTTCGGCGGTCCGATGCTGTTCGATCCCGGCGAGCGCTGGCACTATAGCACCTCGATCGATGTCGTCGGCCGGTTGGTCGAAGTCGTCTCCGGCCAGAAGCTGGAAGACTATTTCCACGACCACATTTTCGTCCCGTTGAAGATGAACGACACTTCCTACAATGTGCCGGAAGCCAAGGGACCGCGCCTGGTCGCGCAACAGCAGCGCGACGGCGCCAAGATGGACGGCCCGGTCGTGCTGCAAATCCCGCCGCTTGTCGGCCTCACGATCGCAAACCCGATCGGCGGCGGCGGTCTTGCCTCGACCGCCGACGATTACGGCCGTTTCATGCGCATGATCCTCAACGGCGGCGAGCTCGACGGCTCGCGCGTGCTGAAGGCAGAGACGGTCAAGCTGATGGAGCAGAACCAGATCGGCGCGGTAACGGTGCCGGCGCTCAAGGCCGCATTGCCACGCAGCGCGGACTTCACCTTCATCGCCGACGGCCGCGACAAATGGGGAATCGGCTTCCTCATCACCGTGGACCAACTGCCCGGCATGCGCTCGCCCGGGTCCTTGAGCTGGGGCGGCATCAACAACACCTACTTCTGGATCGATCCGGCGCGCGGCATCGCCGGCACGATCATGATGCAATATTTGCCGTTTGCCGACGCCAATGCGCTCGCGGCCTATCGCGCCTTCGAACTCGGCGCCTATCAGCTCGTGAAAGCCGAGCGATAAAGTTTCGCTTGTTCCAGCCGACCGGCGTCATGCCGGCCGGATGGAACGTTTGGCGTCGTAGAGGCAAATGACGAAGTAAAGTCTGTTACTGCGCTTGGTGTTTGCCGTTGGCATTCCGCGAGCGCTCGACATTCTCATTGCATCGAGGCGCGCGCCACCGTGTACATTGCGTTGAGCCGCTTGAGCAGCGCTTCTGCGACCGGTCGTTCCTTGACCGCCCAGTCGAACGCCGGGCTCGCTTCTTCATATATGGCACCGAGGAGCTTTCGGCCTTCACCCGGAAACGCCATCCAGGTGCCGTCGTCGCCTGCGTGCGCGCCGATCTGCCTTATATTCTCGCGTACGCCATAGGCCATCTCGTACGTCTTCCTGGTCGTTTCGACCGACGTCTGGGCCGCGATCAACGCCCTTTGCAGAGACTCGAAGTTGAACTTGTTCCCGCCCTTCTGCGTCTTGACGGCCTTGTCGTAGCTCGCCTCGACGGTCGCGCGGGTGTTCTTCAGAAGCTCCTGGTATTCGGGGAACATCGACTGAAGCTCCCCGAGTTGTTGCTTGAGCGAATTCAGATGGTCCTTGGCTGTCGCGACTTTCAGTTTCGTGTTCGTCATGCCGATCCGGGCCGCCTCTGCTTCCAGCCTTCCGGCCTCTTGCAGCATGGGATTGACTTCACCGATGATATCCATCAGTCGCCCCACGGTCCCAACCGCGGCGTTGATCTTGCTGCTGGGATCGGTTGGCATCACCAGGACGGCGATATCGGCGGCCTGATTGAGCACCTTCAAAAAGGCGTTGAGGCCGGCGTTCTCTTTTTCGACATCTTCCCGCAGCTTTTTGGCACGCTCCAGGGTTTCGGCTGCCTTGAGATCATCCTCGGAGATCTGGAACATGGACACCGCATACCGCGCCTCGGTCTGTGCTGACTTCAGCGTCTGAGCAAAATGCTTGAGCTGCAACTCGGCCTCGCGTGCGATATGGGCCTCGTCTCTTACCCGGCCGCCGTCCTTCGATGTCGTTTGGACGACCTCGGCCCCGACCTCATTGATCGAGCCTAGCTGCTCCACCAGTTCGCGCATGGTGCGGGAATTCTCCAGCGCGGCGGCGTAGTAGTTGCCCATCTTGTCGTAGTACTCGAGCGCCTTGGTCAGATTGGGTGTCACGACCGATTGCTTGGAAGCGAGAACCATCAGCTTGCCCTTGGGCGTATCCATCGCGACCGCGGCGCCTGCCGCGCTCGAAGCGCCGCTGCCGGAGGCAGCACGCGCCGCGGGAAAATCCGCTGTGACCACGTCGACCGCGTGGATCTGCGGCGGCTTGGAGCCGCTAAAGGACACGTCCTTGGTGACGGTTTCGCGCGGGTTGAGCGTCACGTCGAAACCGTTGCAGTGATAATCGACGTTGACGCAAAACTTCAGATGGATCGGACTGGTCGGGTCCTTGTTGGTGACGGTCGCACGGATGCGTTTGTCCGAGGCGCTGTAATTCGAAGTGGTCGACAGCGCGCCACAGGCGCTGCCGCTGCACCCGGCCTGCGCGAATCGCGGGACTGCGACGATCGCGGTGGTGGCAGCCAACAAGGCGAAACGGCGGATCATCAAAGACGCTCTCCTCTCGTCGGAATAAAAAATGCGGGCATTGGTCGCGGCTATCGAACCGTGCGTACGCGCGAACGACTGCTCGCGCTGAAATTCTTACGCGATAATTGACGGGGTGCCTTGGCCGACAGCGAAATGCAGTTTGACCGGGGCAGAACTACGCACGCGGATATCGTCCGCTTGCAAGCCGGGAGCTGTGCTAGCTGCCGATAACGTCGATGATGTTATGGCGTCGGCCGGTCAGAAGCCCTGACTATTCAAAAACTGAAGCATCAGCGCCGCGGTCTCGTCGTTCTTTTCGTCGAGCGCAAAGTGCCCGGCGTCGAGCAGGTGAATTTCCGCATCCGGCACGTCGCGTTTGTAGGCCTCGCCACCGGCCGCGATGAACGATGGATCGTTCTTGCCCCAGACCACCAGCGTCGGCGGTTTGCGCTCACGCAGCCACGCCTGCCAGGCCGGATACGAAGCGACGTTGGTTCGGTAATCGTAAAGCAGGTCCGCCTGGATCTCGCGCTGGCCGGGCCTCGACAAAAACGCGAACTCGTCGGTCCATGTATCGGGATTGTAGCGCTCGGGATGGGAAGTGCCGAGCGTGTGACGCTGTTCTGCCGCGGCAAGCGACGCGAACGCATCGAAAATCTCCGGATGCGCCGCCCGGTCCGACCAGTAGTTGGCGATGACAGACCACTTGGCGCCGAGACCTTCGGTGTACGCGTTGGCGTTCTGGATGATCAGGGCGGCAACCCGCTCAGGATGCGCCAGCATGATGCGGAAGCCGATCGGGCCGCCATAGTCGTGAAGAAAGAAGGCGCATTTGTTGACACCGAGTTGCGCCAGGAAGCGGTCGGTGGTCTCGGCCAGATGATCGAAGGTGTAGCTGTAGGCCGCAGGCGGTGGGGCGTCGCTGTGGCCGAAGCCCGGAAAATCCGGAGCTATGAGGTGATAGCGCGTGGCAAGCAGCGGGATCAGCGTGTCGAACTCGCGCGACGAGGAAGGAAAGCCGTGCAGGAGCACGATCGTCGGCGCGTCCCTGGAACCGGCCTCCCGGTAAAAAATGCTGACGCCGTCGACGCTGGCGCGACGATAGGTCGTCGTGCTGGAGATCGATTCCACGGCCGTAGCCTGACCGGCCAGGAGAGCCGCGGCCACAACGATGACAGGTGTTTTCATCTTGCATCTCCCCGGATGACTGCTTCGTGTCACCCGGGTAGCACAGCGCGTTCAGCCTTTGCACCGGCTGCCTGGCGCCCGTTATGGGATCATGACCCTCACTTCTGCTCTTGCGGCACCGCGACCGGCTGCGGCGCCGGCGGGCTCGCCGGATGCGGTTCGGGCGGGCTTGTCTGGTCGCTCGCCTGAAGCCAGGTCGGCATTCGCACCAGCGAATTGTCGAGGTGGTTGATGACCCACACGCCGCCAAGCGCGACCACACCCGCCAGCATGACGTGCGGCAGCGTGCGCACGAGAACGCCGAGCAGTTCAGCGAAGGCAGCCAAAATCGCTGCGCCGGCAAAAAATAATTCGCGGCCAACGCGATAGAGCGCCCAGACCACCGCGGCCAGCACGATGATCAGCAGCACCTCTTTCCAAAGCGGCCATTGCTGCCACGGCACGCTTGCCAGCTTCGATATCTGATCGACCGACCAGGTCCAGATCAGTTCGACGAAGCGGAAGATCGCCGCGATACCGTCATGCAGGAACTTCAGAAACTGTTCGAAAACCTGTTTCATGGCCGAACCTCTCGCTTCAATCCTAACGAATGCGAAGAGGTGGTGCCGGGTTCCCGGAATGACACACGAAGGCAATGGAACTTTCACCGCGGCCATGTGAAAGATAGCAGCGTGTGACGGCCAATTGCCCTTGATCCGACAAATTGACGGCAGTAATTCTCTTGTAAAGATCATCCGCTAAGCGAACGCCAAGTTTCGTGCGGATCGAATTGAAGTTTCGGGAGGGAGTCATGGAAAACGCTCAACGCTGCCGCGCGATCGCGCTGCTTTGCCGCCAGCAGGCGAGCATTCACCCGCAAGACAGCTGGAAATGGCTGGCACAGGCCGAACGCTGGGAGCATCTGGCCGACGCCCGGCTGCTTTTGAAAGCGGAAACGCCGAAGCCGGTCGATCGGGACAGTGCCGCCGCCGCATAGGTTGACGGGTCAAGGTTAAGTCTACGGATCGAACAGCGTCATCATTTCTTCTAAATCCGCTGCTATAGCTAAACAGAATTGATCGTCCGCCGGATGTACGCGGGCGGTTAGCGAGCCCCGGCATTTTCATGCTGGGGTTTTTCGTTTTCAGGCTCGCAGAATGGTCGAGACGGCCGTTGAGACCACCGCTTTTGAAATTTCTTTCGTATGGCATGAGCGACTCCGTTCCACTATGATTTCAGTCGTGTTCGCACGGAATTGAAACGCCTGATGATCCGGCAGGCCGCACTACGCCGATGGAGTTCGTGGCTGATTGGGCTGTTTTTCCTGGCTCAGATCGGCGGCGTCGTTCAGCTATTGGGCGAACACACCACCCATGTCACCGAAAGCCAGTTGGCTGTCGCCCATGCGACGGTCGACGGCAATGCCTCGCACAGCCATCATCACGACGGCGATGCCGATGGCGCCATTCAGCACCACGAATTGCAGGATCTGAACGGTGCGCCGGTGCGTCTGATCGCAATCGGCGGAGTCTCCGTCACGCCGGCGAACGTCGCTCTTTACGTGCCGGACGTGCTCGCCGGGCGCAACCCCGTTCTGCCGGAGCGTCCGCCCAAACCTTCCCTGTCTGTCTGAACTGTTCGTCACCCGCCTCCGCAAAGCGGGTGTGACTGCTTGGAATACCGACAGGATGATCACGCATGTTCGAATGTTTCGGATTGGCGCGCGCTTTGGCGTGCGCAGCCGCGCTTGCGCTTCTGCTGCCTGGAAGTGCCGCGCGCACGGAAGACAGGGAGCCAAGGGAACCGCTGGCGATCCTTCAATTTGGTGCAGGCAGCGAATGGGGCCTCAACGGCGGCAGCCCCGGCTTCGGTCCGATGGCCGCGGTCGAGTTCACGCCGATCAAGAACTGGCTCGAGGTCGAGACGGGCGTCGCTACGCTTTTCAGCAAGGGCAAAACCGAATGGGACATCGACTTCATCTTCAAAAAGCCGTTCGATCTGTCGCCGAGCATCGAATTCGAGCCCGGCCTCGGGCCGGTCTGGATGCGTACGGTCGGTGGCGGGCGAACGACCGACGCCGTTGGCGCGGAGGCGGTGTTCGAATTCATGTTCTGGCCGACGGCGGATCGAAAATACGGCTGGTTTCTGGAGCCGAGTTACACATACTCTTTTGCCCGAGGCCACGAGCAATCGTTCGGCGTCAGCGGCGGTTTGCTGATCCCGATTCGATGATCGAATTTGACCTGACGCCAATTGAGGAATCGACCCGTGAAGAAATGGCTCTACCTGTCGGCTTTCGCCGCGCTTGCGTTGCCGCAGGCCGCGCTGTCGGACGAATTTCAGAAAGTGAAATGCGGCGGCGATGAAATCTCCCACCGCCTGTCGACGGTCAACTGCCGCATCACGCAGCAGTCTTGCCGCCGTTGACGTCGATGATCTGTCCCGCGACGAACGAGGCCTTGTCGGAGGTGACGAACAAAATCGCTTCCGCGATCTCTTCCGGGCGGCCGAGGCGCTTCATGGGCACCGTGGCGCTGAGGCTAGCCGTCTTGTCGGCGCCGCCGGCAAACCGGTCGAGCATTGCCGTCTCGACCGGGCCGGGTGCGATCGCGTTGACACGAACGCCAAAGCTGGCGCCCTCCAGCGCCGCCGACTTGGTCAATCCCTCGACCGCGTGCTTGCTGGCGACATAGAGCGAGGCGTTCGGTGCGCCGCGATGACCCATGGTCGATGATATGTTGACGATATTGCCCGAGCCCTGCGCCTGCATGATCCGCAACTCGTGCTTCATGCTGAGCAAGACGCCCAGCACGTTGGTGTCGAAGGTGGCCGCATAGCTTTCGGCGCTTTGCGCGGTGATGGGACCGCGGTCGCCTTCCGTACCCGCGTTGTTGACGGCAATGTCGAGGCGGCCGAACCGTGCGACGGCCTTGTCGACGAGATTCTGCACGTCGCTTTCATGGCGCACGTCGGCCTTGACGAATTCCGCCTCCGCGCCGAGCGCGCGAAGCTCCTTCTCGAACGCCTCGCCCGGCTCTTTCCTGCGGCCGGAGACGACGATGCGCGCGCCGGCCCTCGCGAAGGCCAAAGCCGTGGCGCGGCCGATGCCGGTCAGCGCGCCGGTGATGAGGACAACGGGATGATCCATAGGGTTCTCCTTCGCGGGCCGGCTTTTGGATTCCGTCGCAAGCGAGCCGCATCTGGCGGGAAATTCTCTCGTCAGAGCTAGATGAGTTGGCGGCGTGCGTTGCGAAAGGCCGTGGCCGTCACATCTTTGTGCCTTTTCCGGCTTTGTGCCAATGTCCGCAGGGCTGCTTTTGAACACCGCGGCCAAAGGGCTGAACCCGTGAAGAAATGGCTCTACCTGTCGGCTTTCGCCGCGCTTGCGTTGCCGCAGGCCGCGCTGTCCGACGAATTTCAGAAAGTGAAATGCGGCGGCGATATCCCGAAAGCCGTGATCGGCCAGCGCAGCGCCAACGGGCCGGTGGCCGCGACGGAAAAGAAATACCGCGCGCTTGATCTGAAAGACATCGGCGGCGATGAAATCTCCGACCGCCTGTCGACGGTCAACTGGATGATCTGCGGCGCCGAATATATCCTGCTGATCGATCGCGGCGGGCTGGTTCGCGACGCGATGGCCTTTCCGGCGCACTCGAAGACCGCGCCCGCCTTTTCCGGCATCTGCCAGCTTGGAGGTAAGGACTTGCCGGATATCTTCGTCGCCGTGCTGGACGGCGCGGGCGCAGGGGATGCCTTAGCGGTGCAGACCGCCTGGAAGATCGACCAGCAGCGCGCAAAATTCGTGAAGGCGCCAGGGGAGGGGCTGCTTTGTCCGCGCAGCGGCATTTCGACCGGCGATGGCGGGCGCTGAAACGTCTTGCAGCGGTTTTGACTTTGTTCGACCATAAGAAGATCAAGGGACAGGGAAAACGCCGGCACCGATCCAGGCGTTTCATTCAGGGCGAGGGGCGATCACGACATGCCATTCACAGCGAAATTTCTGCCTGACGCCAGGCTCGGCCGCGGCCTGTTCGTGGTCGCGGCGTTTGGCCTGCTGCTTGGCGCGGGATTTTTGGTTGGCGGGAGTCTCCTGCTTGGTCCGGCACGCGCCCAGAACATCGATCAAGGCAAATCCGCGCAACAGCTTTTTTCCGGCAGCTGCGTGACCTGTCATCGCAGCCCGAACAAGCTTGCGAGGGGCCGCATGACGCCGACGCTGTTCCTGTTCCTGCAGGATCACTACACCACCAGCAAGACCGAAGCCTGGCAGCTTTCCTCGTATCTGGCATCTGTCGATACCGGCGGCCGATCGCGGGGCGATTCTCAACCGCCGAAAAAGCGCCGCGCGCCCCGTCCGCCGGCGCCGGTAGCGAATTAAACCTCGCCGAAACAACGGGAAGAGTGGCGCGCTTTGCGCCGACGGACGCTATCGGCGATCGCCGGCGCTCCGGACACGTACGGAAACAATTTTCGACAAGCGATAACAAAGCCGCGCGCTACAGTTGCGTTCCAGACCCAACCTCGCAAGCGGGTCGAGACGAACCGGCCTCAGTTCTCCATCGCTGGGGCCGGTTTTGTTTTGGGGCGGTTGGCCGCATCGCGACGAACCAGGCGGCGCGGGATTTCCCAGAGCTGGCGCCGCGTCTCGGGAAGAAAGCCGCGGCCAGAGCCGGGCCGACGAGATCAGGCGTAAGCCCGTGCCAGCTGATACTGAGCAGCTAGCGCTTCATATTCCTTAATGAGTGAAGATAGAACCTCAAAGCGATCGCCGTCTGGGGTGCCGAGCGCGGGCTCTGCCTCGAAATAACGAGTTACTTCGCGGACGGCCTAATCGTAATCCTGTCGTTGTGAATTGGCCTTACATCCATCGTCAGCGGCAGCTCGAATCAAATCGGGATTGTAAGGGGTGGTCGACTTCGCCGAGAACGCGCCCGCTTAGGTCGGGTCGTTCTGCGCGGCGAGAGTCTCGGCGACGGACTTCAGGCTCGGCACGACGGCGATGTGGCTGAACTGGCCGTCGTTAAAGGCCCGCAGGAAGCGCTCATAATCCTTGACTGAGATGCAGCCGTTCGAATCCCCGTTGGGGCCAAGCATGAAGCTGTGCACGAGCAAGCCCGAACGACCGTTGATGTCGGTGCCGTCGGCGACCGTCATGCGCAACGCGGCGACGCCGTGAAAATCGCGTTCGCGCGGCTTCAGCGAATACACCGCCGGCGGCGTCGCGCCCAGCATCCGCACGTCGACGTGATCGGGATCATCGCGCAGGCTGCCCATGCCCGAATGCGCCTCAAACACCGTGCCGTTCGGTAAATAAACCGCGTGCGCCTTGAGGTCGTAGACGGCGGTCGCGCCGTCGTAGCCGAACAGCGAAAGGTCCGGGCCCTTGCCGAACAAATTCACGCCGGTGTTGAGCGAGGCCATCGTCGCCCGGCCCGGCATCATGTCCGAAAGCTTCTGCAGCAGCGACTGCTCGGCCGGCCGGTTCGCGGGTGCAGCGGCGAGCGCCAGCGCCTGGGTCGTCGTCGGCGCGAGCTGGTCGGCCGCTGTCGGGCGCGAGCGCGGCAGCGGGATGCCGGATGCGCTCGTTGTGACCGGAGTGGCGGCTGGGGTAGCGATTTTCGGCAACGCGATCTGAGAGCCGTCTTCGTCGCTGATGCTGGCGCGGAAATCCGTCGGCATCCACCGCGACGCCAGCGCTTCGCGCGCCGTCGTCGCCGGTTCGGTTTTCGCCATCACGTAACGCTTCAGGGGCTGCAAGGCGGCGCTGTCGGCGATTCGGGACGACAGAAAGAAGCGCTCGGCGAAGTTGGCGCCATCGGCATTTGGCGGCAGTGCGGCGGAGGCCAGCGTCGAGACGCCGGAATTGGTAATGAAGGCCGCGACGCTCAGCGACAGGCCGACCGCGGCGAGCACGAGCAACACCGCCGTGCCCCGTCGCGAACGCGGCCGGTCGGATTTCACGGCATGCGCTTGCGCGGCTTGAGCCTGCGCGCGTTGAGCAGCCATTGGACTGACAGATTTGGGACTGCCAGATTTGGGACTGACAGATTTGGGACTTGCAGATTTGGAACTCACGGTTTTTGAGCTGGCGGCTTTGGGGCCAACAGGTCTAACGCCCGCCGCTTCGGTGCCCATAGCTCTGGGACCGGCGGACCGGGGCCCTGCTGGCGGGTTGCCAGCCGGTCTGTGGCCCCTGAGATTGGAGCCCCCAATTTCACCTCGACGAGGTCGCAACCGAATCCCCCAAGGATCAGGCGAGAAGCAGACAATAGGTCCCAAAACTAAGGCATATTCGAGACAATTGATAGTGGTACAACCGCTATAGAATCTTGGGCTTGGGGTAAATCGAGCGGTTGAAGGAGAAACCTTAAATGAGACCCATTGGTATCCTGACGATCCTGTGCGCGCTGATCCCGGCGATGGCGGCGGCGGACGAGACGCCCCGGCGCGCCGAACAGGCCCCGGCGCCGGCCGTCCGGCGGTCGCCCAACCCGGCCGATCTGGTGGCGCCCGGTATCCTGCGGCAGGACCTTTTCGACCGCCGCAATCCCGCCAATCTGCGCCACGACTACCCCTCCGCGCCCGCCCAGCCCGGCCAGTATTGAGGGGGCACCCCGGGCTATTTGTCGCGTCGTTTAATGGGAGGACGCGCGCCCGGGACGCGATCTGATGCTGTCGCCTCGAGCCCGCTTGGCCTTTTCGATCAGGCGGGCACGGAGGAGACATCATGGAACATACTGGAAATTGCTTTTGCGGAGCGGTCGGACTGGAAGTGTCGGGAACGCCGGAGGCGATGGGCTATTGCCATTGCAGTTCCTGTCGCTCCTGGTCTGGGGGGCCGGTGAACGCCTTCAGCCTGTGGAAGCCCGAGACCGTCAAAATCACGGCCGGCGACAAACACGTCGCGACCTTTCAGAAGACCGACTTCAGCCTCCGCTGCTTCTGCAATAAATGCGGCGGCCATCTGATGGCCAAACATCCAACCATCGGCCTTGTGGACGTGTTTGCCGCTACCATCCCGACGCTCGATTTCAAGCCGGGGGTTCACGTCAACTATGCCGAGACCGTGCTGCCGATGCGCGACGGGTTGCCGAAGCTGAAGGATTTTCCCGAAGCGTTTGGCGGCACCGGCCAGACGATCGCGGAGTAGCGGGGCCGATCGAGACGCGACCCGCGCAAGGTGCGGTCGCCTCTTCGATCAGCTGTCGTCGCCCCAGCGCCACCTCGGCGGTTCGCCCTTGAGCCAGCAAATGGCGGTCAGGACGACCGTCAGCGCGATCATGTAGCCGACGAAAGCGGGCATCGAGCGTTGCGGCGGCACCAGGAATATCCCGGCGATCACAAAGGCAAAAAAGCCTGCAAGCACAACCCAGCCTTGCCAGGTGACCGGGGGACCCCAACCCCAGCCATAGCGCTTGGCCGGAAACCAGTATCTGGAATCATCGGACGGCATCTCACCCTCCCGCGGAATCATCTCGGACGCCGAAGAATTCTACCTCGTAAAGCTGCAGACGTCGAAACTGCAAGCCGGGTTCAATGCTCGTGCGAGGGGTAGGCGCCGTTTGCGATGAAGACGTCCGCGCCGATACCCGCCATCGCCGCGTTCTGCTCGTGAAGTTGTTTGGCCTGGGCCTGGATGTCCGACAGTTCGTCGGCGTGGGCACCGGTCGCATATGCCGGGATTGCCGTTGCCGCGATGAAAGCTTTCTTCACGTTGGCTTCCACGATTGTGTCGCTGGCGAAAGTCCCTTGTCCTCTTGTGACTCAGAGAGCGGCGAATGGCTGTAACCGATTCGCCACACCGCCAGCCGAGCCATGTGACAATCGTATCGAACAAGACCCCGATAGCCGATCGCTGAAGGCTTCAGGGCCGGGACGACAATTTGTCGCAAACGTCGCTGTCGCTTGTTTCTTGGCACGATGCTGGCTTTGCACAAGGCGGGAATGTCTCGCTTAGCGTTTCGCCGCAACCTCCAGAAATTGACCTAACCGGAAGATCTGCAAATGATATTTCTCGCAAAGCTTATTTTAAACTCAATGCCCGGCGTCGATCCGGCCATCCTGCTGGCACTGATCTGCTTCGGATTGACCGCGTGCTTTATTGTGCTTTTGATGGAACTGGAGAAGACAAGGGTACGCTGGCGAGAGAACGCGACGAAGCGCCGTCCGCTTGCGCCGCCGCCTCGCGCCATCCCTTACCGCCGGCGTCCCGATCGTCCGAACTGATGCGGCAGCTGGTCAAATTGACTCCACCACTCTTGATGGTGCTGACCTGATGGCTTCGACGCGCATCACCCTCTAAGGTGGGCGCGGGACATTGATGTCTGATTTTAAGGGGCACGCGATGGATCGACGGGCACTCCTGAAGTCTTTCGCCGGCGCTGGTCTTGCGGCCACAACCTCTGGCCTCGCTTCGCCGGCGATCTCGCAACGCGCCGCAGCACGCACCGTGCGCCTGGTGCCGCACGCCGACCTCGCCAACTTCGATCCGATCTGGACCTCCTCCTACATCGCCCGCAATGCCGGCCTTCTGGTATGGGACACGCTTTACGGCGTCGACGCCAACTTCAAAGTCCAGCGCCAGATGGTTGACGCTGAAGAGGTTTCGACCGACGGCCTCATCTGGAACTTCCGCCTGAGAGATGGACTCAAATTCCACGACGGCGATCCGGTCACGGCCAAAGATGTGGTCGCCAGCATCAACCGCTGGGCGGCGCGCGATACGATCGGACAGTCGATCAAGGCGGTCGAGCAAGAGCTTGTCGCCGTTGACGATCGCACCTTCCGCTGGGTGCTGAAGCAGCCTTTTCCGAAGATGCT
This sequence comes from uncultured Alphaproteobacteria bacterium, assembly GCA_963824305.1. Taxonomy (GTDB): domain Bacteria; phylum Pseudomonadota; class Alphaproteobacteria; order Rhizobiales; family Xanthobacteraceae; genus Bradyrhizobium. The sequence goes on along the minus strand of CAWGOW010000004.1, from coordinate 971,570 downwards.
GCTTGCGCTCGGCAAGATCTCGACACCGTGCTGTTTCATCATGCCGGCCCGGATCGCCGCGACCGACCCGTTCAAGCAGATCAACGAATATGTCGGCTCGGGGCCGATGCGGTTCGTGCGCTCGGACTGGGTGCCGGGCGCGAAGTCGGTGTTCGAACGCTTTGCCGACTACGTGCCGCGCGCCGAGGAAGCCTCGTGGATGGCGGGCGGAAAGCGCATTGTGGCGGACCGCATCGAGTGGATCACCATGCCGGATGCGGCGACCGCTGCCGCCGCGCTCCAGAACCGCGAGGTCGACTGGTGGGAGCTTCCGCTGCCGGATCTGATCCCGATGCTGCGCAAAAACCGCAATGTCCTGGTCGATATCCAGGACCGCTACGGCAACATCGGCGTTCTCTCGATGAACCACCTGTTTCCGCCGTTCAACGATCCGCGCGCCCGGCGCGCGATCCTGATGGCGCTGAACCAGGAAGAATACATGCGCGCCTATATCGGCGACGATCCGGCGCTGCGAAAGCCGATACCCGGATATTTCACGCCCGGCTCTCTCTACTATACCGAGCAGGGCGGCGACATTCTTAAAGGCCCGCGCAAGCTCGATGCCGCCAAGCGTCTGCTCGCCGAGAGCGGCTATACCGGCGAGCCGATCGTCTGCATGGCCGCGCAGGACCTCGCCAACCACAAGGCATGGGGCGATGTCACCGCCGACCTCTTGAAACAGCTCGGCATGACCGTGGATTTTGCGGCCGTCGATTGGGGCACCGTGGTGGCACGGCGCGGCCAGAAGAACGTACCCAGCAAAGGCGGCTGGCACATGTATCACACCAGCGTCTACGGCGTTGACTGGATCTATCCCACCAGTCCCTTCATCCAGGCGGCCGGCACGGCGGCGATCGATGGTTGGGCAAAGAGTCCGCAGGTCGAGGCCGAGATCGCCAACTGGTTTGCGGCCGGTACACTTGACGATGAAAAGGCCGCCGCCGGGCGGCTGAACGAAGCGGCGCTGAACGAGGTGATGTGCGCGCCGCTCGGCTGGTATCTGCGCTACTATGCCTGGACCAAAGATCTCGCCGGCGTAACCCAAGGGCCGTTGCCGTTCTTCTGGGGCGTGAGCAAGACGGCGTGACGTCGCTTGCGCGTCTATTCGACGTGCATGCCGGACTTCGCGACAACAGACCGAAAGATCGCCAGTTCGCTCTTTTGCCGGACTGCCAGTTCTCCCGGCGTCGAGGGGATCGCTTGCGCCCCGCCGGATGCGAAGCGCTCTTTCACCTCAGGCGAGCCGAGCGCTTTCACCACGTCGGCGTTGAGTTTGTCGATGATGACTTGCGGCGTTCCTTTTGGCGCGAACAATGCCGTCCAGTTCGAAGCGTCGACTTCAGCCACGCCTTGTTCACGGAGCGTGGGCCAGTCGGGATTAAGAGACGAGCGCGTCGCCGGCGCGATAGCGAGCACGCGCAACGATCCGTCTTGCACATACGGCGCGACCGAAGAACTTGCCAGGATTGCGAGAGGGACAACGCCGGAAATCAATGCCTGAACCGCAGGACCGCCGCCCTTGAACGGGACGTTCTGGAACCTGGTGCCGCTGCTTAGAGCCAGCCACTCCAATACGAGATGCGTGATGCTGCCGACGCCGGGCGTGCCGATGTCGATCGAGCCGGGATTTGCTTTGGCAGCAGTGATGACCTCCGCCACGGAGTGATAAGGACTGCGGCCGTTGGCGGCGAGCACGATCGGTGCGTCGCTGACGCCAGAGATCGGAATGAGATCGCGCTCGACGTCATACGGCAATTTCTCGAGCAGCGCGGGGTTCAGGGAAACGTCTCCGCCGCTTGCCATCACCAGCGTATAGCCGTCCGGCTCGGCTTTGACGGCGGCCGACATTGCGATCAGGCCGTTACCGCCTGATCTGTTCTCCACGACGACCTGGTGTCCCCAGACTTCGCCGAGCTTGGCGCCCAAAACGCGCGCGGCGATGTCGGTGATCCCGCCAGGCGCGTAAGGGACAAGGATGCGAACGGGACGATCCGGATAGGTTTGCGCGTTGGCGCTTTGCGTGTTTGCAGGAGCAGCAAAAGCGGCGACGATAAACAAAAGCGCTACGCGGATTGTTCTAAACATTGCTCACGCTGATTTCATGAGTTCCGCTTGCTCGTGCGTCAGTGTGCCAGCGGATCGGGACGAAGTTGCAGCCGCACCGCGCGGGGGCGATTGGCCGTTCCTCCTTCAAGGTGAAACATGGCCCGCGTTCCGTAGGTTGTCCAAAGTGCGCTGCCTTTCCAGCCCGTGCTGGGGTCATCGACCCGGCCGTCGACGTTCTTCGGAAAGAAACCCATCGGATAGGGGACCGTGAAATTGACGATAGCACCATTGACGATGGCGAAAATCGAACTGTTCAGGTTGCCCATCACGATCGGCACGTTCTTGCCGAGTCCAAACGTATTGAACCAGTCGACCCAGACATAGTAGCTCGCCTCGGCGCTGCCGCCATCCGGCACGTCGCGCAGCTGCGGGCCGGGGAGTTGGTACAACGTCCAGCCCTCGGGACAATGTTTGCCCAAAGCGGTCGGGCCGTTCAGCACGGCGCATTTGCGCCGATCGAAGCGTCCGACATGTCCGCTGGAGAGCGCCACCCAGTAGACGCCATCGGCGTCGATATCGCCGCCACGCGGGCCGTAGCCGGGCAGCGGCGGTTCGTAGATTTCCGACAGCGCGGTCTCGACCGGGTTATCGCCCAGCACCGTTCGCACGATCGAGCCGGGATAGCCGATGACAGTGCCCCACACCGATCCATCGGTTGGGTTGACGGCGATCGCATATTCGTTGACGGCGATGCGCTTGTCCTTGCCGGGCTGGACAGGTTGGTCGGGCTCGACATACTCGCCGCGCTTGCCGTCGCCGGATGTGTCCACGACAAACGGCGTCCACGCCTGCGATTGAATCTCGTCGCCGCTCTGCTCGAACTTCTTGACGTCGAGCCAGCCAAGCACGGCCGGACCCACCACGCCGGCGCTGAAGAAAAGCCGGGCGTGGTCGCGCGAGAAGGCGAGATGATGCGTGGGAAAGCATGTGCCCAGCAATGCGAACTTCTCGGCCGCGGGATCATACATCGCGATGTTGCGGTTCGATGTCTTGATCGGAAACGCCTTGGCCGACGGATGGCTGGAGCCCGCTTTGCACCAATCGGGATTTTCGTTGGGACGAATTTGCGACGTCATCCAGATCCGCCCCTTCTCGTCCATCATCGGATTGTGGGTGATGGTCTGGCTATTCCAGATCGGGTTTGGTCCCCATGACGGCGAGAAGCCGTGCGGACGCGCGGTGACATTCGGCGTATTCGGGTCGCGCACCGGAATCTTGACCTCACTGTCAACATTGGCCGATGGATCGAGCACCGGCATGAAGTCGGTCGAGTCTTCGGCGGAACCATAGATCTTGCCTTTGGCGTTCACGGACGGATCCCACCGGTCGGTCGCGATCTCGTCATGCAGATAGGCCGTCGGATCGCTCCATTCCCATTCGGTGACGACGACGTTGCGCGAAATTCCGCTCGGACGCTCGGGCGCGGCGAACGGAAGTTCGCCCCCTGCAATGTCGTCGGTCCATTTGCCGAACAGCTTGAGCGCCTCGTCGGTGCCCAGCCGCGTGATATCGCGCGCCATGAAGGCCTGTGCGCTGCCGGCTTCCAGCCGCGCGATCCATGCGTCCATGGAGTTTTTGAAGGAGCCAAGACGCTTGCTGATGGTTCGGGTGCCTGGCGTGCCCAGCGCGTGACAGGATTGGCATGCGCCGCTCTTCACGATGTTCAGCCACTCGCCCTGGCTCTTGATCTGATCCATCGGGAATGCGCTCTTCGGCGGCACGTGCAACAGCGAGAACCAGTAGATCGGGGGATAAACTTGCGCGGCCGCGGCCGGCGTAGCAGCGGACACCGCCGTCAGGTCGAGGTTCGCACCAAGATTCGTCCCGACGCTCGATTGCACCTTCGGTGAATCGATCAGTCCGTAACCGCGGACCCAGACCTGGTAATTGCCCTTTGGCAGATCTGGAATCAGGAAGCGGCCTTGATCGTCGGTGACGACGATCTTTGTGTATCGCGTGGGTGTATCGGTCGTCTCGGCGATCACCCAGACGCCGGCCTCCGGCCCGTTGGCGCCTTTGACGGTGCCGCCGAGATCGTTGTTGCCGGCGGCCACAGGACTTGCACTGCGATCTTGCGCGGTTGAACTGGTGGGGGCGATAGCTTGCGCCAGCGCGACTAGAAGCGCCAAAGCGCAAATAATTGACCGTCTCGCCAGCGTCCGTTTTTTCATGCCGTGTACCCCCACGGAATAATTCTGGCGCGCGAGAATAACAATGTCCACCGCCAAGGACGCGGGGCGGACTTTGAATATCCGTATAAGGCGGCGTCGGCGATTTCGCGGGGCAAACATTCTTGCACAATTTCAGGCCTGTCCGACATGGTGCTGCGGAGAAATAAGGCTGGATCGCGCGCAGCGAACTGTGTAGACAGACTTTCCTTTTTCCCGGAACGATCATGTCGATTTGCGGTCTGGATTTCGGGACGTCGAACACGACGCTTGGCTCCCTCATATCCGATGTTCCAGTGCTGGCCTCGCTCGAGGACGATCACGTCACGATTCCGAGCGCTATCTTCTACAAGGCCGGTACCGGTGTTCATATCGGACGTCGCGCCATCGAAGCCTATGTCGAGGGTGACAATGGACGGCTGATGCGCAGCCTCAAATCGGTGCTCGGCACCTCGCTGATCGACGAGACCACGCGGGTCGGCCGCGAACGCGTGAAATTCCGCGATGTCATCGCCTATTACATCCGTGCGGTGAAGCAGCGGGCGGAACAGGCTGTTGGATACGAGCTGCGGCAGGTCGTGCATGGCCGCCCGGTGCATTTCGTCGATGACAATCCCTCGGGAGACGCCAAGGCAGAGGCGGCGCTGCGTGACATTGCCGAGGCCGCCGGCTTCACTGACATCTCATTTCAATTTGAGCCGATTGCAGCAGCCCTCGATTACGAGCGTCATATTGGCTCCGAAGAGATCGCGCTGATCGCTGACATCGGCGGCGGCACCTCGGATTTCTCGATCGTTCGGCTGTCGCCGGAGCGCCATCGTCACACCGAGCGCAAGGACGATATCCTGGCCAATGACGGTGTGCGCATCGGCGGCACCGACTTTGACCGTTATCTCAGTCTCGGCGTCGTGATGCCGCTGCTCGGCTACCGTTCGGCGATGAAGCGGGCCGGCCTCGACGTGCCTTCCGGCTATTTCCACAACCTCGCGACCTGGTCGAGCATCAACCACATGTACGACCCGAAGGTCATCCGCGAAGTCCGCCAGGTGCGTCGCGAGGCCGCGCAGCCGGAATTGCTCGACCGCCTGGTGCGTGTGCTCGACGAGCAGCGCGGCCATACGCTCGCGATGGATGTCGAAAGCGCCAAGATCAGCCTCTCCGAGAAGCCGAAATCGAGCGTCGCGCTGGGCTGGGTCGAGAAGGGTCTCGAGGCCGGCCTCGGGCGCAAGGATCTCGTCAGTCACACCCAGCGCCTTGCCGACCGGATCGAGGCCCGTATCGATATCTGCCTGAAGCAGGCCGGCCTCAAGGGAGCGGACATCGACGCCGTGTTCCTCACCGGCGGTTCGGTTCAACTGGCGCATGTGCGCAAGGCGATCACGTCGAAGCTGAAAGCGGCGCGGCCGATCGATGGCGACACATTCGGAGCGGTCGGCAAGGGCTTGACCATCGAAGCCGCGCGGCGTTACGGCCCCCGCTGATCTTGCGGTGTCCAAGCGACCGCGAATGTGCTTGAACTATTTCGTGGAAGCCAAAGAGCCGGCGCCGCGCGCCTTCAGACGGCGGCGCAGTCGCAGCTTGAGGGCTCGCTCGAAGATACCGGACGGCAAGACAGGGGGGTGCCGAAATGAACTTTGTAGTTGCTTTGATCCTGACGCTGTTATTCTCAGTCCCTGTATTGTCAGTTCCTGCCACGGCGGCCGAGACCGCCGCGATGTTCGCCAAAGGCGTCATTACCGAACCCGGCTTGCATCCGTGGACGATCGTCACGCTTCCCGATGAGTGCCTTGTGGTCGAGTTCAAGCTCGATCCCTTTGTCGCGAAGCAGCGCAACGCGAAGAATGAGTTCGGCGCGATCGTGCGAACGGTTGTTCCCGCGGCGCTGGATCAGTTTCCCAAACTGAAAAGCGTTCAGTTGACCGGATTGATCACGGTCCGCGATAAACGCGGTAACGATCGTGAGAGCCAGGCTGTCATGGTGAAGTTTTATCGGGCAACGTCGGCCAAGATAAAATGGGATACGATCGAGCCCGCTGACGTGATCGACCTTGCCGACAAGAAAACCGTTTCGCCGTTGCTTGCGGCAACCGCCGCACGATGAGCGAACCACGAAAACGGCGAGGAACTTGAGGAAAAGGGAGGCTGGCGTGTCGACAGACAACCAAAGCTTGCGCGCTTTTGTCGAGCAGACCGAGAACAACGATCCCGCCAATGTGCTGCGGATCAAGCAGCAGGTCAGCCAGCAGCTTGAAATGACCGCGACCGTGTTCGAACTCGATCGCCTCAACAAGAGCCCGATCGTGATCTTCGAGAAGGTGGCAGGCTTCGACATGCCGGTCGTGACCAACGTGGCCGGCAATCGCCAGCTGTTGGCGCGCTGCCTCGGCGCCACGGTCGAAAACCTGCCGACCGCCTTTCGCGAGCGTTGCCAGAAATACATTCCATCCGAAATCGTATCGAAGCCCGGCTGGGACGAGGTGGTGTTCGAAGGCGATGAGGTCGATCTGACGAAATTGCCGATCCCGTTTCAGTTCACGGTGGATGCCGCGCCCTATATCACGGCAGGCCAAATCACCGCGCGCGATCCGGAGACCGGTGTCGATACCACGGGCTTCCATCGCCTGATGCTCAAGGGCAAGAACCGTCTCGGCGTTTCGCTGCACTCCCGCCGCCGCATGTATGAATATCACCGCCGCGCCGAGGCGAGGGGCCACTCGCTGCCCGCGGCCATCGTGATAGGCACCCATCCGCTGCACTACATGGGGTCGATGGTCTACGCTTATCCGCCGAACGTGCGGAAGTACGACATCATCGGTGGACTTTTTGGCGAGCCCTATCGTCTCGCCCGCTGCGGGATCGAAAATCTCGAAGTGCCTGCCAGCGCCGAGATCGTCATCGAGGGCGAGATTCTGGCCGGCGTCCATGAGCCAGAAGGCCCGTTCGGTGAATTCACCGGTTATGCGTCGCACCGCAGCACGCAAAATGTCTTCGTCGCCAAGCGCGTCCGCATGCGCCGCGACGCCTGGTTCCACAGTGTCGTCTCCGGCATGTCGCGCGATCATATCCTGATCTCCTGCATCACCCGCGAAGGCGAGATCCTGAATGCCCTGAAGCGAAATCTTCCCAACGTCCGAGCGGTGCATGTGCCGCACAAAACCTGTGGCGCGTTTCTTGCAATCGTTTCGATGAAGAAAATTGCGGAAGGCGAGCCAAGGATGGCGATGCTCACGGCGCTTGGAACGGAGCTCTATACCAAGCAGGTGATCGTCGTGGACGAGGATGTCGATATCTACGACATGGAGGATGTGATGTGGGCGATCGCGACCCGCGTCAGGGCCGAAAAAGACGTGCTCATGGTGCCGGGCGTGAAATCGGCCATCATCGATCCGACCTCCGATCCCGCGACTTTCACCGTCACCAAAATGGGAATCGACGCGACCATGCCGCTCAAGGAGGACTTCGCCCAGCGCCTGATCATCACGTCCGAGCAGCGTTCGCGCGCCCGCGACATTCTCGCGGGCGCCGGCGTCATCTAGTGAAGTGGATTTGACATTCGCTCCCCGCCTGGCCGCGCCTTCGTCGAGCGAATGTCGAATCCTTAGGTCATCAACCGCGATCTGAGAGGCAATATGAGGTCAATTCGTTTTCCCGCTGTTGCTCTTCTCCTGCTTGGCGCGCTCGCCGTACCCGGCGCGGCCTGCGCCCAAACCAAGGTCCGTTTCACCCTCGACTGGATTCCCGGCGCCACCCATGGGGCGTTCCTGATCGCCCTGCAGAAGGGGTACTACAAGGCCGAGGGCCTCGACGTCACGATCGACCGTGGCAAAGGATCGGCCGAAGTGGTGCGTCAGCTTGCCGCCGGCGTCTATGACATGGGTTTTCCCGACATCAATACGGTGATCGATTTCGATTCCAGAAATCCGGAAGCTGCATTCCCGGTCGTGATGATCGGCTACGAGGAAGCGCCGGCGGCAATCGTGACGCTGAAATCGAGCGGGATCACCGAGCCGAAGCAGTTGAACGGCAAGAAGCTCGGTTCGGCCGCCAACGATTCCACGTTCAAGCTGTTTCCGATCTTTGCGCGCAAGACCGGTGTCGACGTTGCGAGCGTGGAGTTTCAAACCATCGATCCGAGCCTGCGCGAAGTGTTGCTGGTGCAGAAGAAGGTCGATGCGATCCCCGGCCAGATCTTCAACGCGTTGCTCGAGCTGAAGGCCAAGGGCGTTCCGCCGGCCGACATCCGATACTTCATGTACAAGGATTACGGCCTGCCGCTCTATGCCAACTCGGTGGCTGCGTCGCGGCGTTTCCTCAAAGAGCACCCCGATAGCGTGCGCGGCTTTTTGCGTGCCACGCTCAAGGGCCTGAAGGACATGGCCCGCGATCCGGAGCTTGCCGTCGACGCGGCGGTGACCTTTGAGCCCCTGCTCAATCCGGAGATCGAGCGCGAGCGGCTGCGGGTTGCGCTCGAATGCTGCATCCTGACCGAAACAGTACGCAAGAAAGGCTATGGCGATGCCGATCGGGAGCGGCTGGAGACCAACATTACGGAGATCGCGGAAGCCTACAATCTTCCGCGCCGGCCAAAGCTGGAGGAGATCTTCGATGCCGCCTATTTGCCCGACGAGAAGGAGAGGTTGATCGAGACGGTATTGCCGGCGCGGCGTTTCCCAAAGTCCGAGTGATGCCGTTCATCGAGCTTACGAACGTCGACCTCGTTTACGGCGCGGCGGCGCAGGACGCCGCGAGCCAAACGCTTGCGGTTTCCTCGGCTTCGCTGACGATAGAACACGGCGAATTCCTGGCGGTTGTCGGCCCCAGCGGTTGCGGTAAGTCGACCCTGCTCAAGCTGATCTCCGGCCTGGTGCGGCCGACGCGGGGCATGGTGACCGTCGAGGGCAAGGAAGTATTGCAGCCATTGAAAACCGTCGGCATGGCGTTCCAGAACGCCACGCTGCTGCCGTGGCGCAATATCCGCGACAACGTGATGCTGCCGCTCGAAATCGTCGAGCCCTATCGCAGCCGCCAGAAGATCGACCGCGACAAGCACCGTGAAGCCGCCGACGTCCTGCTCGAGAAAGTCGGGCTTGCCGGATTTGGCGACCGTATGCCGTGGCAGCTTTCGGGCGGGATGCAGCAGCGCGCGCAGCTTTGCCGCGCCTTGATTCACGAGCCTTCGATCCTGCTGCTAGACGAGCCGTTCGCCGCGCTCGACACCTTCACGCGCGAAGAGCTCTGGGCGGTGCTGCAAGACCTGTGGTCGTTTCGCAAATGCACGGTCATTCTGGTCACGCACGAATTGCGCGAAGCGGTGTACCTGGCTCAAACGGTCCACGTGATGAGTGCGCGGCCGGGCCGCATTCTCAAGACGTCAGCGATCGACATTCCGCGCCCGCGTACTCTGGAATGCACTTTCGAGCCCGGTTTCGTCGATCTCGTGCACGATCTGCGTCACCATATCAGTCTGGGGAAGCAGCATTGACACCGAAGCTTCAGGAGAAATTGGCTCCCTGGGTCACGACGCTGGCGTTGATCGCGGCGTGGTGGCTGTTCATCCGTCTGTTCGACATCAAAAGCTTCGTCCTGCCAACGCCGTGGGAGACGCTGCAGGCGATTTACAAGTTCCGCTACCCGCTGTTCGTGCATGGCATGGCGACGCTCGTCACGACGTTGATCGGCTTCGTCGCCGCCGTCGTGTTCGGGTTGGCGCTTGGTATTCTCGTGGGTTCATACCGCCTGGCCTATAGTGGGATTTACCCGCTGCTGATCGGCTTCAACAGCGTGCCGAAGGCGGCTCTGGTGCCGGTCTTCGTGATCTGGTTCGGCGCCGGCACTGTTCCTGCGGTGTGTACCGCCTTCATGCTGTCGTTCTTTCCGGTGGTGGCCAACGTGGCTACGGCTTTCGCGACCATCGAGCCCGAGCTATTCGAGGTAATGAACTCGCTCGGCGCCACGCGTTGGGACATCACCCGCAAGATCGGAATACCGCGCTCGCTGCCGTTCTTTTTTGCCTCGTTGAAAATTTCGGTGACGCTTGCCTTTGTTGGCTCGGTGATCGCAGAGATCGTGGCCGGCAACAACGGCATCGGTAACGTGATGTTGGTGGCGAGCTCCAATTTCAACGTGCCCCTGGTATTCGCGGCACTCGTTGTGGTCGGCGTGCTCGGCGTCGGCATGTATGCGATCTTCGACTTCTTCGAACGCCGCATGACCGCCTGGTCGGTCCGTGGCGGCGACGCACAGGTGCAAGCGATTGGCGGATAGACGCGCCGGTGTCGAACGGCGCCCTTCAGAGCGCATGCGGCAATTTGCCTGATCGGCTCGGCATAAAAGTGTGAAGCCCGTCACACGGTTCGGCGCCGAACCCCGTCTATTGAATTCCGATAGTTCAGTGATCGCGATCGATTCCCGAATTTAAAAAAACATCTGTTGGAGACGATAATGAAAAATTCGGCTGCCAGTGAATTTTCGCATGTGTCAAATTCAGCCCTCGTATTCAAGTCGTTGACCGCATGCGATGTCGGTCTGTCGCTGCGCCCGTTTTACCTCGGGCTGGATTTCGACGCGAGGCGCAGGCGCTTCGGCGGCGCCGTGTCCGATGACGCGATCTGGCGGCATTGCCAAGGGCTCGATCTGGAAAAGGCAATCGTGCTCGCATGCGCGGGAGAGACCGGCCTGTTGGCCGTGATCGAACTGCACGCCCTTGCGCCCGACTGGGAGCATGCGGAGTTGGCGCTTGCGGAAAGTGCCAAAGCCGACCGGACGACGATTGTCGCGCATCTCCTGCAGCTTGCGGCGTTTGCGGCCGGAAAACGCGGCTGCACCGCTTTTGTCGTTCCATCCTGTTCGACGGAACGCGACTTTCTTCATCTGTTGCGTGGAATGGGACGGGCCGAGATGCGAGCGGACGTGCTTTGGCTGGAGCTCGGCGAGTACGCCAGGCCGGGTTCGGCCCATCCGATGTAGCGCGCTGGTTCTTTAGAAATTCAACTCCGAGGCGACGATGACTGAGATCACGCAAACGCTTTGTCTTATCGCAGTGGTCGTTTGCCTTTGCCCGTGCCTGATCTGCGCTTTTGTTCAGCTCGAATTGGCCCGGCAACGCCGTCGCGACCGGTTCGTTCGTGACGCGATGCGGACGGTCATATCGATCACCAGACGCAGCAAATAATAAGCTGCCGAAATCGGTTTATCACGGCCGCGCCGCCGCGTATCCTTGCCCAAACGTTTTTGGGAGGAACAAAGCGATGCACAAGCACACACGCGCCATCTTGCTTTTCGCCGGCGGTATCCTGGCCGGCCTCGGATCGTCCGAGGTGATCCACGCGCAGATGCAAGGGCAGATGCCGGGTCTCGTCACCAAACAGATCTTCAAGACCGATCTGTCCAACCTGCCCGGGCAGGAGGCCATCATCTATGCGTCGGAGTGGCCGCCCGGCTTCAGGCTTCCCCTGCACAAGCATGAAGGCGGCCACGAACTGGTCTACGTCATCGAGGGCGAGCAGACCTTCGAGATCGAGGGCGTCGGCACGAAGATCGTCAAGGCGGGCGAGGTCGTCTATACGCCGCCGGACACGCCGCATTTCGGCAGGAATGCCACCGACAAGATATCGAAGACGCTGGTCATCCGGATCAAGGACAAGGACAAGCCGGTCGCGACCGAGGTGAAATGATGCCAACGCCGCCCATTCGGGGGGACCAATTCCCATCGCGCGGGCGAATGGGGCTATGCGGCTCTCTTTGATGGAAATGCTTGCCGCACGCTTGAGCGGTGCTAACCTCGCTCGAAAGAAGAATCCGGAGCCGCGTGTGAACGAATAATCAGATACAACCCTGGGGAGGGACGGTCATGGCAGAAGACCCGAAAATCGGGCGCCGTGAATTTCTGACAGTTGCGGGGGCCGCAGCCGCCGCGCTCGCGCCGGCATTGCCGGCGGAAGCGCAGCAGGCACAACCCGTTGCACCACCTGCCACGATACCTGCGGCAACACCTGTTGCGACCGTAGCCGCGCCGACGGTTGACGAGCCGTTGCTCACGCTGACGGCAACCGAGCATGCCTTCTTCGCCGCCGCCGCCGACACGATGATCCCGCCCGACAATCTGTCGCCTTCGGGCAGCGATTGCGGCATCGCCAACTTCATCGATCGCCAGCTCGCCGGCGCTTACGGCACCGGTGCGCGGCTTTACCGGCAGGGGCCGTTTCCGAAAGGCAAGCCCGAACAGGGCTATCAGCTTTCGCTTAATCCCCGCGAGTTCTTCCGCGCCGGCATCGCCTCCGCCAACGAGTTCACCCGCAAGGCCTACGGCAAGGACTTCGACCGGCTGACCGAAGAGCAGAGGATTGCCGTGCTCAAGACGATGGAGGAGGGCAAGGCCGAGTTCAGTGGTTTTGGCAGCGCGATGTTCTTCAACGCGTTGTTGCAGATCACCATGGAAGGCTTCTTCGCCGATCCCATGTATGGCGGCAACCGCGACATGGCCTCGTGGAAGATGGTCGGATATCCCGGCTTGCCGGCGACCTACCGCCACGACATCCGCACGTACCTGGGCAAGATCTACGACAAGCCACCGCGTTCGATCGCGGATTTCTCCTAGAAAGGGCCGCGTCATGACAACCATGCTCAAGGAGGTCGATGCGGTGGTGATCGGCGTCGGTTGGACCGGCAGCATCATGGCCCGCGAACTCACCAAGGCCGGACTGAACGTGGTCGGCCTCGAACGCGGCGCGAAGCGGATGCCCAGCGAAGACTTCACGCTGCCGAACGTTCGCGACGATCTCAAATACGCCGTGCGCCAGGAACTTTTTCAGGATGCGCAGGAAGAGACCGTCACTTTCCGCCATTCTCCGTCGGAGGCGGCGCTGCCGGTCCGAAGGCTCGGCTCGTTTTTGCCGGGCACCGGGCTTGGCGGCGCAGGCGCGCACTGGAACGGCCTCACGTGGCGGATTTTGCCGTCCGACCACAAGCTCAGGAGCCATCTCACCCAGCGTTACGGCCGTAACGCGATTCCGGCAGAAATGACGATCGAGGATTTCCCTGTCAGCTATGACGAACTCGAGCCGTATTACGACCACTTCGAGAAGATCTGCGGCGTATCTGGCAAGGCCGGCAATTTGCGCGGCCAGAAGATCGCCGGCGGCAACATGTTCGAGGGGCCGCGCCAGAATGAATATCCGAACAAGCCGCTGCCACAGACGATGGCCGGTGGAATTATGGAAAAGGCGTGCAAGGATCTCGGCTACAGCACCTTCGCAGGTCCCTCGGCTAATTCGAGCGAGGTCTACACCAACCCGGAAGGGCTGACGCTCGGCGCCTGCGAATTTTGCGGCCACTGCGAGCGCTTCGGCTGCGAAGCGAACGCGAAAGCTTCGCCGAACGTCTGCATTCTGCCGAACCTGCTTCAAGATTCCAGGTTCGAGCTGCGCAACTACGCCTACGTCAGGGAACTGGTCTACGACAAACAGGCGAAGAAGGTGCGGGCGGTGCGCTACATCGATACGCGCACCGGCGAGGAATACGAACAACCCGCCGGTATCGTCGTGCTCGGCGCGTATGTCTTCAACAACGCGCTGTTGATGATGACGGCGGGGATCGGCGAGCAATACGATCCTTCGACGGGGAAGGGCGCGTTGGGGCGCAACTATTGCTACCAGCTCTCTGGCAATACCGTCACCGTGTTCTTCGAAGACAAGGTGATCAACCCGTTCATGGCCGCGGGCGCACACACCACCAACATCGACGATTTCAACGGCGACAATTTCGATCATGGCGGCCTGGGTTTCTTCGGCGGGGCGATCATCGCCGCAGGCACGACCAACGGGCGTCCGATTCAGACGCGCCCGGTACCGCCGGGAACGCCGCGCTGGGGCCGCGAATGGAAGCAGGCGACGGCCAAGTGGTACAACCACGCTTTCAATATCGGCGCGTCCGGATCCAGCTACGCCCACCGCGAAAACTTCCTCGACCTCGATCCGACCTACAAGGACGTGCTCGGCCGGCCGCTGATCCGGATGAGCTATAACTTTCGCGAAAACGATCACAAGCTGGTGGAGTACATCGGCGCCGCCATGGAGCGGATCGGACGCGCGATGAATCCGACCAAGATGGGTCCGGCGGCGGTGCGGCGGGGAAACTACAACGTCGTGCCATACCAATCGACCCACAATACCGGCGGCACGATCACGGGTTCGGATCCAAAGACCAGCGTCGTGAACCGGTATCTGCAGGCCTGGAATGCCGACAATCTCTTCGTGGTCGGCGCCTCGGTGTTTCCGCAAAACGCTTCCTACAACCCGACCGGTCTGGTCGGCGCGCTGGCTTACTGGTCGGCCGAGGCGATCACCCAGCGCTACATCAAGAATCCCGGGCCGCTCGTGTCGATCTGATTTTTTCGTGCGAAGGACATCCATGCGAAATGCCCTGAAGTTTCTCGGTGCTGCGATATCCGCAGCACTCGCAACGCCCGCGGCCCGCTGCCGACGCCGGGCACGGCAAGGCGCTCTATGCCGCCTGCGCCGCGTGCCATCAGGACAAGCCGGACGCTTTGGGGCCAAGCCTCAAGGGCGTGCTCGGGCGCAAGTCCGCCGCAATGGAAGACTTTCGTTACTCCAATCCGATGAAGCGGGCGAATCTGGTGTGGGACGAAGCCAACTTAAGGGAGTACATCGCCGATCCTCAAGCCAAGGTGAGGGGCAACCGGATGCCGTTCGATGGCCTGCACGATGCAAAGGACGTCGACGACATCGTCGAGTACCTCAAGACGTACAAATAGCGGTCGGTTTCCGGCTCTCGTTCCATCGCGGCCTACGCCACCACCAAACTGCCGAGCAGCGCGGTGAGATCGCTCGCCTGTTCGATCGCCCAGAGCGCGTTCAGGTTTGCCTCGGTCTGCTCCTTCGGCCATCGCGCGCCGACATTGCCGCGGAATTTCCGCTCGACGTCGCCTCTTGTCATGGGCCTGGCAGCAAAGCCCGGCGCGTGATCGACTTCGCGTGTGATCCGTTTGCCATCGGCCAAGGTTGCGGTCACCCGCGTCGGCACCGCGCCACCGGTACGCGCGGTCAGCACGGGGTCCTCGCTCACCTTGATCTTTTGCATGAAGGCGAGAATCGCACCATCGCGGAATTTTTTCTCCGAGAAACTTTCCGGAGTGATGTCGCCGTCGAACATGGCGCGCGCGATCATGTAGGGGAGGCTGTGGTCGGCGGTCTCGCGCGTCTTGGGATCCCATTTCTCGGGCTCGCTGCCCGTGCGCTGGTAACCGCTGCGCGAGGTCGCGACCTCGATCGCCGTGACCTGGTCGAGCGCGCCGACTTCCCTGGCGACCTCGATCGCGGCGACGATGGCGGTCTGCGTATAAATCACGGCCGGATAGGGTTTCAGGATACATCTGAGGATCTTGAACGGTTTGTCGCGGCCGCCGAAGCTTGCGACGTCGATGTCCGCTGTTCCGGTCACCTGCTGGAACAGGCCGGCTTTGCCTTCGAAGATCGGCGCCGGCCCGGTCAATCCGGCGCGCGCCAGCCGCGTCGCGAATAAGGCATTGCGGCCGGTTTCGGCCACCGCAATGCCTTTCCATTCCGACAGGTCGCCGGCGCGCGTCAGTCCGAGCGGGATGTGATCGTTGATGGCAAGCCCGACGGCGTGCGTCAGTTGTTCCGGCGTCAGCTTCATCAGCCGTCCGGTGGCGAGCGCTACGGCAGGAAGCCCGAGCACAGGCGGATCCCAGCCGCGCGCCGAAATGTCGAAGGCATCGGTAAGCTGGCAGTTGACCTCGTAGGCAATGACGATCGCCGTGATCAGCTCGCGCACGGTGACGCGCTCGACCTCGGCGACCGCCAGGCACGGCGCGATATTGTCGCTCGGATGCACCGCAAAAAACTTGCCGACATAGGTGTCGTTGTAGTCGAGATAGCGAATGGCGGCGCCGTTGGCGAAGGCCGCAAGCTCGGAAGTGGTGCGGTGACTGGTTCCGATAATGGTGGAGACGCCGGCAACCGGCAGCGCGATCTCGCGGCAAATCCTGACCGCCGGTTCGTTCAGGGCGGCGATGCCGCAGCCCACGGAATCGATGAGATGAATTTTGACCCGCTCGATGGTGGCGGCGTCGAGGTCCTCGTAACGCAAGGCAAGCGCATAGTCGGCGAGCCGGCGCGCGAGCGGAGGCGCATCTGCGGCGCACGCCGTCGTCGAGCCGGCAATCGTCGCGGCGAGCGGCAGCGTGGTCGCCGCGGCACCGAGACGCAGGACACTTCGGCGGGTCAGCTTCATGGAGACGCTCCCTGCGTGCAAACGTCGCAGCGCCATGCTAGCGTCAACAAAGATACCAGCCAAATACTGAATTTCACGAATTCATTTTTGATGATCGATTGGCCGCGTCGAACGCGAACGGCGGCATCAACATTTTAGGAGCGCGCGCCGTTCATGCTGTGGGTGAAGATCGTTCATTTAGTGACCGTTATTTCCGCCGCCTTTACGATTGGGCTTCTTTTCTCAAAATGGAGTGGCGGCAAGTGGCGCCGCCTCGATATGGTCACCCTTGTCGGCACACTGGTAACGCTGATCGCCATTACCACGGTCATCATCCGCGACGACTTCTAATGTCGTCCCGATGCAGCATCCGCCTCTTGTCGGACATCGGATTCCTTCCCGGACTTCCCCGCTTAATGTGTTAGTGCGATCGTGAGAATGCGAGTCGCCGCGGGCGCATGCGTCCGCAACGCTCGCGATGCGATCAACGATATCGGGACTTCAAGATGTTGAAATTGGCAATTCCCATGATCCTTGCGGCGACGGCCGGGGTCAGTCTGGTGGTGCAGCAGGCGCTGAACGCGAATTTGCGCGCGGCTCTGAACTCGGCGGCCTGGTCGGGCTTCATGAGCTACTTTATCGGCGTCCTCTGTATGGCGGTGCTGGCGTTCGTGTTGCAGGACCCGATCCCATCGATAGCTACTGCTGCCCGCATCCCCTGGTTCGCCTGGAGCGGCGGCTTGTTCGGCGCGATCTTCGTCGGCCTTGCGATCTTTCTCGTTCCGCAGCTCGGCGCTGCGGCGTTCTTCGCGCTACTGATCGCAGGCCAGATGCTTGGTTCGGTCGCCTTCGACCATTTCGGTCTGTTGGGCGTACCCGTTCACCCCGTCAGCGCCGTTCGTGTCCTCGGCGCCGCGCTTTTGGTCGGCGGCGTGGTCCTGATACGACTGTGAGGGCGTCGTTCGTCACCCGATCGCGGTAATTTCGAGTTCGTGCCCGGCGGACATTACGACATCGCCGACGCTCTTTCCCATCAGCGATTTCGCCACGGGAGAGACGAAGGAAATCGAGCCGGCCTTCGGATCGGCCTCGTCCTCGCCAACGATGCGATACTTCTGTACGCGCCCGTCCTCGCGGCTGAAGGTCACGGTGCTGCCAAACGCAACCGTGTCGCTCGATGCCGGGGCAGGGACGAGCTGAGCGGTTCGGACCCGCTCCGAGAAGTAGCGGACGTCGCGCAGGGGTATCGCAGCCTGCCGCCGCCGCTCATTGACATCTTCGACGCGCTGAGCCGTATCGAAGGCCTCGCGCGCTTGTCGAAGCTGGAGCTCAAGCGCTTTAAAACCGGCCTCCGTGACCAGGTTTGGGTGCGGCGAAATGGGGCGATCCGGAAGCAGGGTTTCGGCTGCCGTCTCCGCACTCTCTTCCTTGGTGAAGGCAACGCTCACTCTCGAACCTCTTCAGGTGCGCGTGGAATTCTCAATGGTTATCTGGAAACCGCCAGCGCGGGCTCAGTTCGCTGCGGCCGAAGCCTGGCGGGTCTTCGCGCCCGGACGATGATGCGCAAATTCCTCGCCATCCATCGGGCCGACATGCGGAGGGTCCCGGTCGAGATAGGGGCGTCCGATACCGAACTCAATTCCGTGGTCATCGACCCACTTCCAGAGAATGCTGCTATTGCTCAATCGTTCCCCGCGCGTGGCGCCCTTGACGCTGACAATGTCGGCCGCAAGCCCGTGGCCATAGCCGCCGCGAAGACTGCCGCCATGATAGGACCGGTTGCTCGCGGCTTTCAGGCCGCTTGCGATCGACTGGCGATAGTCGTCGCGGAAGCCGCTGGTGATGCCGGGCGCCAGCCCCGCCCGTTCCGCGGCTTGAAGCATGGAAAACAGCCTCAGCCTGAAATCCCGATCGACGCCGCCGATCACATAATCCGCAACCGACATACTGACGTTTTTCGCAGCCTTCGGGTCCTTCCAGCCAAAATCCTCATCGACAACGATCGTCGTGGCTCGCTTCACGGTGATCCACTTGCGCTTCTTTTTGATCGTTACGTTATGATATGTCGTTTCTCTGATCGAATCTTCCTTCCTGGTTCTCTCGTAGAGTTGCCAGAGAAAGCGGTCGGCGCACATCACTATGACCAGGCACTCGTCACTGATTTCGATCGAACTGACGGCGTCGTAAACCTCTTCGGTCTTGGGGCCAGCAATAGTATTCGGTTGGTTTGTCCCATCGAGCGAGGGCTTCGGCAGCTCCTCGGCCGGCGCTTCGAGCGCGGCCAGAACAGGCCCATTCGAGACGGGCGCGCTCTCGACAGGCGTGTTCACAGCAGGTGCTTCGATGAGCGGCACGTCAACAGTTGTCGCATCCGCCGCCGCAAGCGTGATCGCGGCCGTCGTCACCGGCTCGCTCGATCGCGGTTCGCTCGACAGCGGAACGCTTGGCGAAACAATTGCTAAATCGGTGGCGACCGGCGTTTCGCCGGCGACAGGCGTCACTTCGGCGGCAGCCAAAGAATAAACTTCGTTGACTGGAGAACCCGCTGTCACGAGCACAGCGAGCACCGCGACCGGAATCGCGATTTCCCGGCACCAGATTGCTGTCTCTACGAACCGCCGATTGATCACCAACGCCCCGACTTAAGCAGAATCTATTCGCATCTTCGCCCGACCGATATGTCGAGTAAAGCCCAGGGCAGCTCAAAAGAGCAACCCGATCCGGAGGGAACCTGACTGCGGCAGGCCGCACAATGCAAGGGAACAGGCATGCAAATGTAAATGCAAGCAATGTGCCGCGGTGCCACAGCACCGTCCCGGAAATGGCTATAAAGCGGCGGAAACAAGCTTAACGGTGTGGGTCGGTGTGATGGCCTTTCACGCACCTCCCGCCTGGATATAATGACGAGATCGCAGCGCCAAGCCGATCGGAAAGGCCAGATGCTCAGACGGATTTGGTTTCTCTTTCTCGGAGCAGGCTTGCTCTCTCCGGTCGCCCAAGCGCAAGAATCCAGAGTAGGCGTGCAACTCAGCGGCATCGGCACGCTGACATGCGCGCACTGGCGATCGAGCGCGGCGACACGCGCGGAAGGCACCGTGTGGATCTTGGGATTCTGGTCGGGCCTCAACTACGTTGCGGCGGCAAGCGAACAATCCCAGCCGAGCGTGAGCGAGAAACAAGTGATCGCCGAGGTCGTCAAGCAGTGCACGAGCGATCCGTCTCAGATTCTGGCGAGCGCGACGTGGGCCAGTTACGTCAATGCTTCGGGCAAGTGATCTGCGAGCGATTTGGAAGTGATCTGCAATCGATAACGGGACTGGCAAGGGATGAGCCGCAAATGGCAAAGAACAAAAACACGATCTGTCTCTGGTTCGACAAGGATGCCGAGGCCGCTGCCCGTTTCTACGCCGAGACCTTCCCGGACAGCAAAGTGAGCGCCGTCCACCGCGCGCCCGGCGACTATCCATCCGGCAAAGCGGGCGACGTGTTGACGGTCGAATTCACGGTCGTTGGCGTTCCCTGTCTCGGCCTCAACGGCGGTCCGATGTTCCAGCACAACGAATCCTTCTCGTTCCAGATCGCCACCGACGATCAGGCAGAGACCGACCGCTACTGGAATGCCATCGTCGGCAATGGCGGGCAGGAGAGTGCGTGCGGCTGGTGCAAGGACAAATGGGGACTGTCGTGGCAAATCACGCCGCGTGCATTGACAGACGCGCTGTCGGCGGGCGGCGATGAGGCCAAGCGCGCTTTCCAGGCGATGATGAGCATGAAGAAGATCGACGTCGCTGCGGTCATGGCAGCCCGGCGCGGCTGAATTTGCGCTGTGATCGACGGGCCGTCAGCGCTCGCCGGCCAAAGCGAGCGCGCCTTCCAGCGCATTCTCCAGGATCTCGCCGGACAGCTTCGTGTTGTTGACCGCGCGCGCCATCTGGAGCGAGCCGACCATCATGCCGTAGATAGCGATCGCCTTGCGCCGCCGCTCCGCCATTGAACCGTTGCGCAGACGATCTGCAATCAAAAGAACGATCCGCTCGACACTCGCTGTGAAAACGTCCTGCGTCTCCTCGGGATGCCGCGCAATCTCGGCCACCATCGCCGCGGTCGGGCAGCCGGAGCCCGCATGATCGCGGTGCCGCACCGAGAGATAATCGCGGATGGTTTCCTCCAAGCTCTCATTGCGTTCGAGATTTCCCTGAAGGCCCCGGTCGCGCCGCTCCAGCGCATCGGTGAAGACCGCGCGAACCAGGTCTTCCTTGGAATCGAAATGCACGTAGAAAGCGCCATTGGTCAGGCCGGCGTCGGACATGATGCCGGCGATGCCCACGGCCGCGACGCCGCCCTCGCGGAATCTCCGGGAGGCCACATCGACGATGTGCTGGCGCGTCGTCTCCTTGCGTCCCTTTTCGTATCGCATTGGCGGGCCTTGCGTTTCGAGCGCGCCACAAATTCGTGATGGCGCCTCCATTGCATTACAAGCATAATAGTGCAGTATGATCGTAATTCAATGGAAATCGATGCCGGCGGTCGCGAAAGCCGTCCGAGACGGGGCCTGGATAATGGCGGTCGAAGAAGCGGCGACGTTGGACGATATCGCGGGTGTCGCGCGTCGGGCGCCGGTCGCGTCCCGGGTTGCAGCCAACGGCAGGGCAGCGGATGCCCGTGCCGCGCTATTGACCGCGCCGATCCTGCCGACGCTGTTGAAACTGGCGTTACCGACCGTCACCGTGCTGGTAGCGCAAACCGCCGTGAATGTCGCCGAAGCCTACTATGTCGGGTTTCTCGGCACCGAAGCGCTCGCCGGTGCGGCGCTGGTGTTTCCGATCTTCATGCTGATGACCATGATGTCCAACGGCGGCCTCGGCAGCGGGGTCGCATCGTCGGTGGCGCGTGCTGTCGGCGCCGGCCGGCATGAAGACGCCGATGCGCTGTTGTTTCATGCCATCGTTCTGGCGCTGATCGTGGGCGCGCTGTTCACGCTCGCGGCGGAACTGGCAGGGCCGCTATTGTACCGCGCGCTCGGCGGCCGCGGTGACGCGCTCGAGGCTGCGCTGCGCTACTCGAATTATCTGTTCGCAGGCTCAATCCCGGTATGGGTCGTCAATTTGCAGGCTGCGGCGCTCCGTGGCGCCGGCAATGTCAAGGTCCCCGCGCTGGTGACGCTGGTCGGCGCCATCGTGATGATTCCGCTGTCGCCGCTTCTGATCTTCGGATACGGACCGATTCCGCGCCTTGGCATCGGCGGCGCCGGCATTGCCTTCGGCCTTTATTATTGCGGCGCCATGCTGTTCCTGTTGCGCTACATGGCCTCGGGCCGCACGGGACTGGTGCTCCGGCTTGTGCGGCTTCGAAGCGCGTTGTTTTCGGACATTCTGAAAGTCGGACTGCCGACCTCGCTCAACGCGTTGTTGACCAATCTCACTGTCATCCTGGTGACGGGAACAGTCGGCCTGTTCGGTACCACAGCGCTCGCGGGATACGGCATCTCGTCACGGCTCGATTACATCATGATCCCGCTGCTGTTCGGTGTGGGAACGGCAACGCTGACCATGGTCGGCGTCAATATCGGCGCGGGCCAAAGCGTGCGGGCGCGAAAGATCGGCTGGGTCTCGGGCGTCGTGGGCCTTGTCCTCACCGGCACGATCGGTCTGATCGTCGCACTGTTTCCGACGGTCTGGCTCCATCTCTTCAGCCACGATGCCGATGTCGTTGCTGAGGGCGTGGCCTATCTTCGTGTCGTGGCGCCGGCCTACAGCGCGCTCGGTTTCGGATTTGTCGTCGCCTTTGCCGCGCAGGGAACCGGGCGCGCGCTATTGCCCCTTGTCGGTTCGACGGCGCGGATTTTGATTGCGGCCGGCGGCGGCTGGATCGCGGTGACTTACTTCGGCGCGGGCATGTCCGTATTGGCCGCGATGGTGACGGCGTCGCTGATTGCCTATGCGGGGCTCTGCACCATCGTCATGCTGTCGGATTCGGTCTGGAAAGCCGAACCGCGTTAGGCGGTCGCATCGCGCGCCGCGGCCTGGCCTTCATCCTGAACGTCCCTATGTCGCTCCCGCCCACGACATGCTGAAAAGCTGCCTTGGGGTCAGGCTGATCTCATGAGTTTCGAGCTACGCCCGGCGGCCAAATTGCGCGGTGGCCTTTGCCATACGTGCGGATGATACCGACGACGGGCTTGATATGGACCGGCCGGACTGTCGCGGTGCGGGATCGTCGAACACCGGCGGAGCGTCGGCATGATTGCCGCCCGGCCAGAACAGAAGGACGATGGCAAGACAGAGATTGATCAGGCCGCCAATAATGGTGCCATCGTGTTTCGGCAACGACATCGCAGGCACATGACTTGCGAGCAACGGGTCGGTCACCAGAACGGCAATCCAGCAGGGTATTACGATGACCGGGTCCCACCCCATGTCGCGAAAGCGCATCGAAGCCAGTATGAAGTTGCCCAGCATGCAGAAGCCGACGAATGTGAGGACCGGCCACCCCAGTGACCACAAGGACGATGGCCTCGCGCCGATCATTCCGTGCTTGTAGGCGTAGTAGGCGACCGGGATGGCGAGAATCCCGCTCACGATCCCAAACGCGATCGAGCTTAGAAAGAACTTCAGGCGGCCAAGGCGGACATTGAAGCCGAAGAGCATGTCGAGCATCGACGTGTTCCCTTTTGGCGTAACCTGGGGGCGCTCCATTGCAGGTCAGTTAAGGAATTCGGAATTTGCGCGAACACGGTTTCGCCCAGGTAAAGAAGCGGCCCTGGCCGTATTCTCACCAGCCGAAAATGCCTTTAAGCCCGGCGTAAATTGAAGCGCCCGCCGAGGCCGCAATCCCTATCAGGGGACCGGCGGCACGAAGCAGATCCTGAATCGTCCGCGCGCGCCGGCGAAGCTGATCCTCGCCGACATGCCGACCAAGAATTCCAGCAATTCTGTACGCGACAGGGTTGGGCTTCCCGCCGTGGGACATGGTCTTCGGCAACACGTCGAAAATCAGGGAGCCGAGCAGATTTCCGGTCACATAGGCGAGCGCGATGCTGGCGATGTATTCCATCACCTCGCGCCATTCGATCCAACTTGTTGGCAGGATCGGAACATTGTCGTTGATGCCGGTGACCGTCAACATGCCGAGCACGGCCAGCGATGCCGTCAGAACGCCGACAAGGAATGTGCCGATCCCGACCTTTTCCCGCGCATAGAGCAGAAGGCCGAACGGCAGCGGAATGACAACCGATGCGAGCCTGAGGTAGAGCGGCGTCACGTTCAGGGTGATCGTGACGAAGATGTGAGCCGCGACCAGCAGGAGGACAGGCGCCAGCACATAGATCAGTGCGCGAACGAGGGCATATCGAACCGGCGAGCGGGTCAGCTCCAGGCGGGTGTTGGCCCGATCGAGCCTGTTCTGAAGCCCGTCAAGTTCGGAGACGATCTGCTGGATTTCGAGCATCACCGGCCGCGCGACGCGCAAGTCGCGAGAGCAGTGTTTGCATGCGATCGCCTCGTATTTGATGGTTTCGGCGCAGAAGGGGCATTCCATCAGGCTGACGGACGCCCTTTGCGGCGCTCCCACTTGGCAAGCTCGGCAGTAACCGCTGTCAATTCCTGACGCAGCATGTCGCGTTTGCTAACCAATTTGTCTCGCTCGGCGGCAAGCGATTCCGGGACCGCGATGTCGCGCCCGCAGGCGGCGCACACCAGCGCCGATGACCCGTTGTCGCTTTCACAAAACGGACAAGTCATGACCAGTGCCCACTTTCCGAAATTCGTGCATCACATCAGCACCCACCTTTCACGAACTTCGGAAAGGTATGGGCGCTAGCCTCAGGGCGATACCTTTAGTACAAAGCTTGTGCTTCCGATCCGTCCGTCCAAATCCTTGATGTCGACCCTGATCATGTGATCGCCCGGTGGAAGTTCAGCATCCGGCATATCCAATCCGGAAACTCCCACGAACGATTTGACGCGTTCCGTGAGGTCGACGTTCGGGGTCCTCAAATAGATGACCTTGAGCGAACCCGGATCGATTTTGGCGCCGCCAAATGATTCGAATCTGAGCTGCAAGTGAAGTGGTGAGTGGTTCGGTTCTTTCTCACCGACGACCTCGATCTTCGGTCCCCTGGTGATACCCCGGCGATCGGCCGCGACAGCGCCTCTCGGCGGCGGCAGTTTGGCCTCTTCCTCTGAAATCAGGACGTGGGCGGCCGCCAATGACGGCGCCGCCCCCACGATGACAGCCCAGACGAACAGCAATGCCAGACAAGCAATTCGCAACATCATTTCCCTCGAGACTGGCTTATGTCCAAATCCTCACACACGTCAGCGCGCGCCGCCATCCCCAATGATCGTGTAGGGCGCCCAGAACAGTGGATGAGCGTAAGCAAATTCGGTTTTGCCGTCCGCGCCGACATAGCCAGGGCCATCCATCAGCGCCACCATCGCAAGCCGCAACGCTTCCGCGCGCGTCAGCTTCGGATCATTCGCCTGCCGCTTGAAAAGGTCCGTGACGAGTTCGCGCGCGGACTGCGAATGAACCGACCAGTTGGTAACGAGCAATGCCCGCGTGCCGGCATAGAAGAAGGCGCGACCGAGCCCCGACGCCGCTTCGGCGCCGGCTCCTTCGCCCGCGCCGGTATTGCAGGCCGACAGCACGACCCAATCGGCGTCGAGCTTGAGCGTCAGCACTTCCTCCATGGTAAGGAGACCGTCACCTTCGACGCCGGCGACCGCAGGCGCAGAAAGCGCCAGCGCCGGTTGCGTCAAGCCGTTGAGTTCGCCGGGCACCAGCCCGTGTGTCGCGAAGGCCAGCACCTTGAAGCCTGAGAGATCCATCGTCTTGACGACTGCTTCATTCGCATCCTTGCCGAGCATCAGGACCTTCGATGGATCCGCCTGCAATGCCAGCGCAATCGATTTCAGCTCTTCTGCCGTATCCGGCAGCCTGGGCAGCATCGCCAACTCCGCGCTGTCGACGCCTTCGAGTTTCGGACTTGAACGCCGCTTGAGCGGCACGCCACGGGTCGTCGTCGCCGTTGAAGCCTCGGCCAGCTTGATCGGCTCTTGTTCGCGGGCGGCTTGTTCCGCCTGTTCGGGACTGAAAAGCGGATCGCCGAATCCGATCAGCTCATTGCGTCCGGCTTTGCCCGGCGGCAATTGGCGCAAGGTACGCAATGCCGCCGAAGACGGTACGTTGGTGACCGCATAGTTCCGCGCCAGCCAGGGGACCGCGCGATAGCTCGAAAACAGCGGATCGTCGTTGCTGCTGATTTCCGCCGGCGCGGCCGGCAACAGCGACAACGGCAAAAGGCCGAGCGCGCCATTGGTGACCACAATCAGGCTTTTCGATTTCTTCCAGCCGGCTTCGACCGGCTGAAGCAGCAGCGAATACAGTTCGTAACCCAGTTTGACGTCGAAAGCAGGAATGTCGGAAATCATGGCCGCCTGCGGCTCGAGCGCTTCGCGCAGCTGGCGTACCTTGCTCTCGATTTCGCCGCCGGTCGCCTTGATTTCCGCGAAGGCCACCGCTCCATCCTTCGGCACGGCCCACACAAAGCTCGCATCGCGTCCGAAGTAAAAGGACAGCATCGCCTCGCCCTCGGCAAGCGTGGCCTGGACCTGCGCCACGCTGGGCGGTTTGGGATCGACGAGATCGGCATAGGACGGAAAACGCTTGTTGATTTCAGCCCTCGCCTGGTCGCGCTCGCCACGCAGTTTCTCGATCGAAGCATTGACGGCCTTGACGCCCTGTGGATCGCGTTCGGTCGAGGGAAGGGCGAGGATATTGTTGAGCAGGCCGAGCTGGGCGCCGACCTGTTTGCCGAGGTCCTGTTCCTTGCGCACGAGTTCGGCGAGCGCCGGGTCCTTGATGGAGGCGCGAGCGCCCGAGGCGTTCAGCGCCTGCTGCACCGAATGACTGCGGACCGAATCCGCGAGGCTGAAGGTATCGACCGCGCTGACGCCGCTGCCGGGTTGCGCGTTGGCGAGAAGCTTGATGTAGGCTTCGACAAATCCCTGCAACTGTTGGCTCCGCGTGGCCACGACGGTTGCGTCGTCATCGTCGGTTTTGTCGCGCGCCGCAGCCAGGAGGACCGGCAGCGCCAAGGCGAACTCGCGAAGCGCATCGCTGTCTCTGCCTGCGCGCATCAGCCCGGTCGCCAGGATTCCGCGAGCCGAAGCCGCATCGGCATGCTTCTCGCCAACGCGCGCGATTTCACGTTTCAACAATGATTGTGCCGCATCGAGTCCCGCCTGGGTCTGGCCCGCGGCAAACATGGCGCTGATGCGCGATCCATTCAGTTCGAGCACCAGACGGCGTTGCGGCTCCCATTTGGCGATGGCCTTGTCCAGTTCGGCATAGACGCTTGTGGCTTCGGGCATTTTCCGCTCGAAGGTCAGGATGGCGCCGAGTTGCGCCAGCGTCGAGGCGCTGTATTGGGTGTCGTCGCCGATGTTGAGCGTGCGGTTGATATCGAGCGCGATATGGGTGAGCCTTTCCGCTTCTTCGTAGCGGCCTTCTTCAACCAGGATATTGGCGAGGCCTCTCACGAACGGTACTATTCGCGAATTATATTTGCCTTGAGCCCTGAGCTGCGATTGCAGGACGCCGCGTATATCAACCTCCGCTTCGGCCAGACGGCCCTGTCTCGCCTTCGTGCGCCCGACATTGAGAAGTTCGCTGTCGGCAGACCAGCGTAGCTGCAATTCCGGGGCCGCGTGCGGAAGAGAAGCCAAGTCGGCGATCGAAGCCAATTTCCACTCGCGCGATTTCGCGTAGGCCCCCTCCGCCTCTCGAAACTGGCCTCGAGCCTCGAAAACCACGGCGCGAATGGCTTCGACTTCGCCCTCCCAGGCTCGTCCGGCCTTGGCGTAGCCCGTGCGCCAGCCGGGGAAGCCGCTGGTGCGGGCTTCCTGGATCAAAGCGAGGCTGCGTCGCACGTAACCTTCGGCCTGCGGGATATCTCCCGTATGCACCAGAACCGTCGCCGCCAGCCGCAGGGCGTTGAAGATGTATCCCTTCTGCCCCGCCCGATTGGCATCGGTGACCATGAACTGGGATACCTCGAGCGCGCCCTTGACGTCCCCCCGCGTCAGCTTTTGCAGCGTGATGAACTGGCGGATGCGTTGGGCAAAATATCCGTCGCCGGAGGCGGTCGCCAAAGACAGCGCCTTCTCGCCGTCCGCCAATCCTTCGGCGTTACGGCCAAGCGATGCGCGGGCATTTCCGCGATCGTAGTAGAATTGTGCGAGGTCGGACTGCGACGCGTCTTTTGCCGGTTCGTGGTCGGCATCTGCCTTCAATTTCGCAAGAACCGCGGGGTCGGGTTTCTCGGCATCGAGGATGGCGGCAATGTCACCGATCGTGCGCGGTGGCGGCACAAATCCGGCCGGCAGCGCATTGCCGGGAGCGACGGCGTCCTCTTTGGGCTTGCCGTTCTTGTACATTTCAATAGGGACATTCGCCCTGCCATTGGCGGCGTTGAGCGCCGCCACGACGCAAGCCCTCACCCGCGGGGTCGCGTTCTCGCGGCATCGCGCGAGATTGGCCTCGCGATCTCCGCCGCCTCTGCCGCCCATCCCTTGCATGCACGCCATGACGATGGGCCGGCCGACCGTCTCCCGGCAGTTGGCGATCGCCTGTTCCTTCGAGAGGGCAGCGCCGGCGCGTCCGCTGGTCGCGACGAGAGCCAGGCTCGCGATCGCTCCAGCCGCCAGCGCGGTGGCGAGAGCGCCTTGGGAACTTCGGGGCGAGGAGGGGGTGCTGAAAGACTTCTGCATCGAAAAGCCTTACAAAAACGAGTTCAAAAATGCCGGCCCGAAACGGGCCAGCTTCCAAATCGGGTCAAACGTCAATATCAACGGCAGCAAAAAGGCAGCCTGCGCAATTTTGCGTCTAAAATGATGGATGTAAAGCCTGTTCGACCAGCCCGCCCGACGTGAGACCTGGCGCGATGCGGTGCGAGCCGGTCTTGGCAAGGTCAACCGGGCGCGAGAAACCGCGGGTTAAAAAAGGCTATCGGCCTGTTTGCAGGTTTCTGAAAGCCCGGTAGCAAGTCGTTGACTACGGTTAACGAGTGCGCTGGATCGTCCCACCAAGGCGGTGCATTATCGCGGCCATGGCAGGCAGCATCTGGACCACCGAATTTTTTGATTGTCCCTCATGCGGGCTGGGTTACGCTGCAACAAAAGAGCAGCATCCGACCCGGCGCTCCGGCAGCTTCGCTTGCGAAGTCTGCGGAACCAAAGTCCATGAGTGGTCAGGCAATCACGACTTTTTCGACTGGAAAGTCGATCAGCCGGCCGCGCCCGTGTTCGGCAAAAGGTGGGCGTGAGCCCAAGCCAGCGCCGTCTCGCGCGACCTGACGACTCACCTCCGGCGATCTGCCACTAACGCAACCTCATTCCGCCGCCACAAAAGGATCAGCCCGCTTCGCG
This sequence comes from uncultured Alphaproteobacteria bacterium, assembly GCA_963824305.1. Classification (GTDB taxonomy): domain Bacteria; phylum Pseudomonadota; class Alphaproteobacteria; order Rhizobiales; family Xanthobacteraceae; genus Bradyrhizobium. The sequence goes on along the minus strand of CAWGOW010000004.1, from coordinate 942,580 downwards.
ATCACCTCGCGGAACTGTGTTGCGAGATCGTCGCAGTAACCGGCGAGCCCCTGATAAAGCGCACGGTCGGCCCCGGTCTTTGCATGTTCGGCTGCCGTTTTGTAGTTCGCGGCTTTGCGCTCGTACTTTTGCAGTTTTTCCTGAAGATCACTCGACACCGGCGCCACTCCCCACTCAACTTATGTGGTCGATGGTTGACTCCGGTCCTGATCGAAACGATGACTGGCTTAAGGCAATTTTGCAGCCACCTTGCGGCCCGCTTTTGGCGATCGGAAGCGATTGCGTCGCTACAGCATCAATTTGTACCCAATATGCGACGGTTCGAAGCCCAATCGGTCGTAGAAACGATGCGCCTCCGTGCGAGACTTGTCTGTCGTCAGTTGAACGATCCCGCAGTGCTCGCCGCGGCATTTTTCGATCGCCCAGCCGATCATCGCCTCGCCGATCTTCTCACCGCGCCGGTCGCTCGAAACGCGAACGGCTTCGATCAGCCCGCGCTTCAGTCCGCCGCGCGCCAGCCCGGCGATAAACGTCAATTGAAGCGTCCCGACTATCGCGGTGCCGTCTTCCACGACCAGGAGGAACTGGTTGGCGTCGGCGTCGACCGCGCGAAAGGCGTTCAGATATTGCTGACGGCTTTCCGCACCCGTCGTCTCCCGCGACGCGCCCAGCATGTCATCGGCGAGCAGCCTGACGATGGCCGGCACGTCGGCTTCGGTGGCGCGGCGGAAAATCAAATCAGTCATCCTCTGACGCGCAGGTTTATGCTGGGCTGATCTACTTCTGAAGATCCGCGGTATGAACGCCCGATCCGGACAGGCAGGAGCGGGCGGACTGTATCTCGGAATCCGTGGCGCCATGGCTGCGTGCCCAGGCTTCGGCGGCCCATTCCGAGTATTTTGCCACGTAGTAGCGCACCACGGTGCATGAAACGCGGTGAGCCAGACTTGGTCTCTCGCCGGCCGTCGCCATTTGCCCGAACGCCATCAGTATCGACAGCGCCGCTATTGCTCGCGTCAACATTTTCGAAAACCCCGTCACTCGAAGCCCACCCCGCGGTCAAACTAAGGTGATTCTTTTTGTGAGCGATATGCAGACTCGTGGGTGACGTCAGTTTTGCCGGACCTGTGTTGCGGAGGACACGGCGTCGCTCTCTTTGCGGGCGTGGCGGACAATTCGGTCGACAAAGACTCCAGCCGACCCCGTGTAGATGTGCGGGTCCAGCATTTCGTCGATTTTCTCAGGTGTTAAATTTCGTTTGATCTCTGGATTGTCGAGCAAGCCTTCTTTGAAGGACGCGTCGGCTTCGAAGACCTTCATGCAGATATCGTAGACCATCTCATGAGCCCTCTGACGGCCGAATTTGGCGCCGAGCGCCATCATGACCGGCTCGGACATCAGGAGACCCTTCTGTAGCCACAAATTGCGCTCCATGTTTTGCGGCTTCACGGTCAGGCCCGCCACGACGGCAACCGCCTTTTTGGCCGCGGCATCCGCCAGGCAGCACGCTCGTGGAACGAACTCTCGCTCTGTCTGCAATCCGATTTTGTCGCGTTCGTGCTCCGTCATCATCGCTTCCAGCGCCAGTGGCGCGGTGCTGCGCAGGATTTTCGAGATGGCTACGATTGTTTCACAGGTCGGCGGATTGCGCTTATGCGGCATCGTGCTGCTGCCGACCTTGCCGGGCTGGAACGGCTCTTCCAATTCGGCGAACTCCGTTTTCTGCAGGCTGTAAATCTCATGCGCCATCCGGCCGATCGTCGATGTGCAGATAGCGAGCACACAGACAAGTTCGGCAATACGATCCCGCGACGACTGCCACGAGATTGGCGGGCAGGCCAGGCCGAGCTCATTCATCAAGCCGCGTTGAACCTGCTCGCCTTCGGCCCCGAGAGCCGCGAGCGTGCCGACGGCTCCCCCGAATTGGCCAACCAGCACCCGTCGTCGCATTTCCTGGAAACGCTCGAGATTACGGCTGACCTCATCCAACCATTGGGCTACCTTGAAGCCAAATGTGATGGGAAGAGCTTGCTGACCGTGCGTGCGGCCAGCCATCACTGTGGACTTATGCGCCTCGGCCAGATCCGCCAGATTGTTCGACAGCCGCCGGTTCGCTGCTTCGATCTCGTCAAGAGCTTCGCGCAACTGCAAGATCGTGCCGGTATCCATAATGTCCTGCGTTGTCGCGCCCCAGTGAACAAATTCACCGGCATCGCCGTCGCAGACGTTTTTTATGGCGCGAACGAGCGGCACGATGGGATGGCTTGTCCGGTCCATTTCGCGCTTCATCTCGTCGAGATCGAAAAGCTCTACCCTGGCTTTGCGCGTTATTTCGTCCGCTGCCGCCTGCGGTATGATACTCAACCGCGCTTCTACACGCGCGAGTGCTGCTTCCACATCCAACCATTTCTGAACGGTATTCTCGTCGCTGAAAATGCGCCGCGTCGCCTCGGTGCTGAACTGGTCTCCAAACAACCTGCTGTCAATGACGTAGGCGGCCATGTTTTCTCCCGCTGGTTTTCTCGAAATCTAGTGTCACGGTTCTGACATTTGTATCTTATCCGGGAGGCACATTTACAAATGTCAGAACCAAAGGGACACTAGCAAGTATAGGTTTTCTAGTGCGGCTTTGACTCTGACGTTCCTTTGAAGAGGGCTAACTGAAAAGAAGGTCAGTGTCGCCACACTAGTCGGCATGAAGGTTTGCCGCCCTGATTACATTGGCCCATTTCGCCGTCTCGTCAGCGATGAAGCGTCCAAAGTCGGCCGGCGAGTTTGCAAACGCGGTTACGCCCTGTTCGCCGAGCTGCGCTATCAGTTTCGGCTCGGCGAGCCCCGCGTTAATTTCCTTATTGAGCTTCTCGACAATCTCAGTCGGCGTATTCCTGGGAGCGCCAATCCCGTACCAGCCGCTGGCCTCGTATCCCGTCAAAAACTCGCCGACAGGCGGAACGTCCGGAAGCGCGTCCGATCGCTTCGCGGTAGTCACCGCCAGAGCCCGCAGGCTTCCTGCGCGGATGTGTTGGATACAGGCGGGCATGGTGCTGAAAAACACCTGAACCTGTCCTCCCAGCAGGTCGGTGATCGCAGGGCTTGCGCCGCGATACGGCACGTGAACGAGGTTCACCCCCGCCATTATCTTGAACAGTTCACCGGATACCTGCGTCCCGCTACCGATGCCGGCCGATGCCATGTTGAGCTTGCCGGGATTGGCCTTGGCGAGCGCTATGAATTCCGGAACCGTGGTGGCCTTTACCGACGGATTCACTACCATCACGTAAGGCTCGCGTGCGACCGAGGCGACCGGCGTGATGTCTTGCACGAAATCGAAACTGAGATTTTTATAGAGCGTCGCACTGATCGAATTCGGTGCGCCAATAAGAAGAAGCGAGTAGCCGTCGGGGCGAGCCCTGACGGCCGCCTCCGTTGCGATATTGGTGCCTGCCCCCGGGCGGTTCTCGATCACGAATTGTTGGCCGAGGCGTTCTGAAAGCCATTTCCCAATGAGACGCGCGATGATGTCATTGCCGCCGCCGGCCGCGAATCCGACGACAAGGCGAACTGGCCGAACGGGAAACTCGGTCGCCGCCCGTGCCAGCCGCGAGGTTGAAACCGGAAACGCGGCCGTGGCGGCGGTGAAGTACAAAAAATGTCGGCGTAAAAGATTCATGATAATCCTCTCAGTACATGACGATTGCAAATCGCAGCAGCAAAGCAGGTTATCGAAAGCTCAAAACGCTCCTTCGGCTCAAGGTCGCCATTGGCTCGTTAAATGCGGCCAGGTACGACGATGCGACCCTAGACCGGTCCTGACTGAATTTCGAGCGCCGCCGTAGCCTCGCCGGAAGGTATTCAAATTGAAATACTCAGGATTCTCTTGCTACTCTTCCGAAAGCAAGGAATTCGCGCCCAGACCGCGATGGCCGGAATTCCCAAAGACAATCGTGCGGCTCGAATTTTGAGGTGTTCCGTCCCGTTGGGGCGCTATAATCTGTTGATCCGGCCCGAGGGCGTATGTGACGAAGATAGCTGAGGCTGAGCGGAGGCTCGTCGCGATTTTTGCAAGCGCAGTACAGGATCTGGCTTCGGCCAACGACTAGGAGCGGGCAACCTGCAACCTCTCGGAAGCGTCCGAGTGTTCCGAGATCTGGCATCGTAAGCCGTGATGAAAAAGGCCGCCCGCGTTGGCGGCCTCTAGCATAGGGATCGTCCTAGAAGCAGGGGCGGCACCAGCAACGATACCCGTTGCACGCCCTCGTAAATCCAGGACCGCACCAGCGGCCGTACCCTCGGCAGGCCGCCTCTTTAACTGGCGAGAAATTCCGCGCAGCGCTCGGAATTGCGGCTCCGGTCGATGTGGCAGCGTTAGCGGTCACGCCGATCGAGTTTACCGAAAGAACCACTAACGCTGCTATTGCCGTAAATGTCAGCTTTCGCATGAACTCTCCTTTTGGGGTTGGCATCCTCAGGTTCGTATACCCTCGCTCAGTCTATCAATTTTGCCAATTAATTAAAGTGACGAGCCGAAGGGGCGGCCCGATCCTTAGACCTTTACCCAAAATTGCTTACCATCCAGCGGACTTTGAAGGCGGTGATGGGGCTTCAAATTTATTGTGCTCATCGGTGAGGCCGCGCTTGTCATTTGTGGCAGGGACGCAAGCGAAACTCCCGCGACGCAGCCGGGTGCTGGTGGCGATACGAAGGCATTTCGGCCATCGCGCCCGTGGCACGACAGCGGCTCTCATGTATCGGGTGGTGAGCTCTTCAACGAACGCATAACCGCTGGTGTTTCGGCGGGCCGCCGTCGTGATAGAGTACAACGCAAAGCCGCGAGGCCAAAAAAACAGGGAGGATTTTTCCGTGAAAGCGCTGATAACCGCAGGGCTCGTGCTGATCGCAACGCCGTGTCTTGTCCAGCCGAGCCTTGCCCAGCAGAGCGTCCCATCGATTCTTTCGAATTCCGTGGCGGATTTTCCGAAGCTGCCCGACGGCATGAATTTCGGCGAAGTGCCCGGCGTGGCCGTGAACTCCAAGGGCCACGTCTTCGTGTTCACGCGCTCGAACAGCGCCAGCGGCCCGGCCTATGCGCCGACGGCGGCCCAGCTTCTCGAATTCACCGCCGAGGGCGACTTCATCCGCGAGATCGGCAAGGGCCTCTACGCCTGGGCATTTGCTCATAGTGTGCGCATCGACAAGGACGACAACATCTGGGCCATCGACAAGGGCTCGGACATGATCGTCAAGTTCAATCCCGCCGGCCGCGTGCAGTGGGTGTTCGGCCGCCGCAAGGAATCCCCCGACGACGCCAAGCCGTGGGAGCACGTCAATCCGCCGCTGCCGCCGATTGACGGCCTGTTCCGCGAGCCGACCGATATCGCCTGGGACTCCAAGGGCAATACCTACATCACCGACGGCTACATCAATTCGCGGGTTGCCAAGTTCGACATGCATGGCAAATGGGTGAAGTCATGGGGCGAGCCGGGCACGGAGCCCGGCCAGTTCCACTTGCCGCACGCGATTGCCATCGACAACAGCGACAACGTCTATGTGGGCGACCGCAGCAATCATCGCATTCAGGTGTTCGATACCGACGGCAAGTTCCTGCGGATGTTCGCGATCAACGTGCCGCCGGATACGACCACGCGCGCCGTCTACGGTGCGACGCCGACCGGCGACCGCCTCGCACAGGTGATTGGTGCGCCCAACTCCATCTGCATCACGCCGGGTCCCAACCAGGTGATGTTCGTTGGCGAAACGACCTTTCCCGGCCGCATCTTCAAGGTCGCGCTCGACGGCAAAGTGTTGGGTGTGATCGGCAAGTCCGGCCGCGAGCTAAAGGAATTTTCCGGCGCCCATGGGCTCGCATGCCCGTCGGAAAATCTGATCTATGCCGCGGAAACGGCCAATTGGCGGGTGCAGAAGCTGATCCTTCGCCCCACCGAATAAGGCTCGGCGCGAACAAAACTCGCCGCGATCGGGGACGCAGCACGCTTAGTCCGCGCCTGGCTCCATGCCTTTCGTTTTGAACAAGGTTTGCGCCGATGGGCCGGCCAAAGAGGCGATCAATGCCTTGGCGGCGTCGCCGTGTTGGCTGCCTGCACCGATGCCGGCGGCATACACCGTGTAGTTCTGAATTTCCTTGGGCAGCGGCCCGACCAGCGTGACGCCGGCATGCGGCAGGATCTCGCTGATCTGGTGAATGCCAAGCTCGGCCTGGCCGGACTCGATGTAATCGGCGACGTAGCCACCCTGTTTGAGCTTTTCCTTTGGCTTGACCTGATCCGCGATGCCGAGGCGCTCGAGCAGCTTCTCGACATAGATGCCGCTGGAGCCGCCGCTTGCGGGATCGATGAAGCTTACCGACTTGGCCTCGAGCACGGCCTTCTTGAAAGCGTCAACGGTCGAGATGTCGGGCTTATTCGCGCCTTCCTTCACCATGACGCCGACGCCGACGCGTGCGAGGTTGGTGCGGCTGCCGGAAGTCACTTTGCCCTTGCCGGTCAGCTGGTCGACCGTCTCGGGGGTCATCACCACCACGTCGAAACTTTCGCCGCCCTCGATCCGCTTCATCAGCGCACCGACCGTGTCGTTTTCGACCGTAACCTTGTTGCCGCTTGCCTTCTCGTATTCAGGCAGCAGCGCCACGACGGTCGACTTGAACGCGCCGGCGGTGAGCAGTTTCAGTTCGACGGCACGGGAAGCGGGTACGCAAAGGACGGCACCGACAGCGCCAGCGAGCAGCAAGGTCTTGTATCGCATTTTTTTGGTTCTCCGGTGTCGATCTGGCATTGAAGCTGGTTTATCGCTGTAGAAAGCGCAAGCGCAATGTCGCGTCATTTCGTCTTGCCTGCGCCGCGTTCCGCCGCACGCCGCATCGCCTCCGCAAATGCGCCGCCGCTGTCCTTTTTGGCCGGTTCACGCGAGGTCATCTGGCGCTCGCTGACGCGCGGGCCACGATCGGCTTGCGGGCGATCGGACTTGGCGCCGACCGGATCGTCCATGCGTAGCGTCAACGCAATGCGCTTGCGCCCGACATCGACTTCCAGCACCTTCACCTTGACGATGTCGCCGGGCTTGACCACTTCGCGCGGGTCCTTGATGAAGGTCTTCGACATCGCCGATATGTGCACGAGGCCATCCTGATGCACGCCGATGTCGACGAAAGCGCCGAAGGCGGCGACATTGGTGACCGCGCCTTCCAGGATCATCCCCGGCTTGAGGTCACTCACTTTCTCGACGCCTTCCATGAACACGGCCGCCTTGAAGGCGGGGCGAGGATCTCGGCCGGGCTTTTCGAGTTCGCGCAGGATATCGGTGACGGTCGGCAGACCGAATTTGTCGTCGACAAAGGTCTTCGGCTGCACCGTGCGCAGTATCTCGGCGTTGCCGATGATCGCCTTGATGTCGCTCTTGGTTGCTTCCAAAATCTTCCTTACCAGAGGATAGGCTTCCGGATGCACGCCCGATTTGTCGAGTGGATCCTCGCCATCATGGATACGCAGGAAGCCGGCGCATTGCTCAAATGCCTTGGTGCCAAGCCTAGGTACGTTCTTCAACGCCTTTCGTGACTTGTACGGGCCATTGGCATCGCGATGCTGCACGATGCTTTGCGCAAGGCCGGAGCCGATGCCCGAGACGCGGGCAAGCAGTGGCGCTGAGGCCGTGTTGACATCGACGCCGACGCTGTTGACGCAGTCTTCGACCACGGCATCGAGCGAGCGGGCAAGTTTGGACTCGCCGAGGTCGTGCTGGTACTGGCCAACGCCGATCGCCTTCGGATCGATCTTCACCAGTTCGGCCAGCGGATCCTGCAGGCGCCGCGCGATCGATACCGCGCCGCGCAGCGTGACATCGAGCTCAGGCAGTTCTTCGGAGGCGAAGGCGGACGCCGAATAGACCGAAGCCCCGGCTTCCGACACCACGATCTTCGACATCTTCAGATCGGGCAGCAGCTTGACCAGTTCCGACGCCAACTTGTCGGTCTCCCGCGATGCGGTGCCGTTACCGATCGCGATGAGGTCGACCTTGTGCTGCACGACGAGCTTGCCGAGCATCGCCAGCGACGCTTCCCAGGCGCGTTGCGGTTCATGCGGATAAATCGTCGTCGTCGCGACAACCTTGCCGGTGGCGTCGACGATGGCGGTCTTCACCCCGGAACGAAAACCGGGATCGAGGCCCATGGTGACGCGTTCACCGGCCGGCGCCGCCAGCAGCAGGTCGCGCAGGTTCGACGCGAACACGCGCACGCCTTCTGTCTCGGCAGCGGCCCACAGCCGCGCCCGCAAGTCGATATTGAGATGCACCTGGATCTTGGTACGCCAGGCCCAGCGAGTGGTTTCAACCAGCCATTTGTCGCCAGGGCGGCCCTGATCGGAGATGCCAAATCGCTGCATGATCTTCAGTTCATAAGAACTCGGCGTCGTCGCCGGGACTGGCGACACGGCTTTCGGCTGCGGCTGTATCGCCAGATCGAGAATTTCCTCTTTCTCGCCGCGAAACAGCGCAAGAATGCGATGCGACGGAAGCTTGTGCAGCGGCTCGCTGAAATCGAAATAGTCCTTGAATTTTTCTCCCTCCTTCGCCTTGCCGGCGCGGATGGTGGAGGACATCGAACCATTCGACCACATCTGCTCACGCAGGGCGCCGATCAGATCGGCGTCTTCCGCAAAGCGCTCAACCAGGATGGATCGTGCGCCGTCGAGCGCCGCAGTTACGTCTGGAACCTGCTTGTCGGGATCGACGAACGTTTTGGCGATCTTTTTCGGATCGTTCTGCGGTTCGGCGAGCAGCAACTCCGAAAGCGGCTCAAGGCCGGCTTCCTTGGCGATCTCCGCCTTGGTGCGGCGCTTCGGCTTGAACGGCAGGTAGATATCCTCAAGCCGGCCCTTGTTGTCGGCCGCCAGGATGGAAGCTTCCAGAGCGGCGTCGAGCTTCCCCTGTTCGCGTATCGATTCGAGAACGACCGCGCGGCGTTCTTCCAACTCGCGCAAGTAAGTCAGGCGTTCTTCCAAGGTGCGCAGTTGCGTATCGTCAAGGCCACCAGTGACTTCCTTGCGGTAGCGCGCGACGAACGGAACCGTCGCGCCGCCGTTGAGCAATTCCACCGTCGCAGCGACCTGTTGTTCGCGAACGCCAAGTTCCTCGGCGATCTGTCGATTGATATTTACCACGCCAGCATTCCTTCGAAATTCCGCGGCGGGACACACCGCCGACGCGAACGCTTATGGACCGATGTGGTGCGATTCATCAACCCACATGGTGCAATCAAATATGCTGCGGACCGCGCAATTTTGTGTCGAAAACGTCGTGAGCTTCGCCGGCGAAACCGCAATCGCCGGTCGTGACTTGAAACCGGATCGCTTTCGGCGTTTTTATTCTGTGGAGGGCCGCGTCAGGGTCTCGTCAATTTGCAGCCAAACGTGACTCGAATTTTGCCCGCCGCCGGCGGCCTCGTATAGGTGACGCTGTCGGTGCTGCTGCCGCAGTGAACGGTGACCTTGAGATCGATGCCGCCTTTCTTGTCTTTCGGGGTTTTGAAAAGCGCAGTATTCATGTGTGATGGTTTTCCGTCGATCAAGGCGCGATCCAGATGAATGTGTCTCGTGCTAGCGGTCCACGGATTCTTGTCTGTCACGTCCAGCACCACTTCCTGAGGCAGCGTGTTCACGAATTCGAGGGTCGCCAGGTCGTCGGCTCGGGATATACCGGTGCCGATCATGGTTGCAATAACCACCGACGTGGTCGCCGCCATCATTTGCATATTCCGAATTGTACTGAACATCGAAATGTCCTCCGTTGAAAATTCGTCTCGCTAATCGGCTACCGGAGTCGGGTCAATTCGCCGCTTGAAGCGCGGCCGCGAACTCGGCGAGATCGGCTCGCGCTGTCTCATCCGCCACCTGCTTTTGATAGACAGCGAGCCCTTCGATCACGCGGGCCCGATCCTTTGGCAGGAAAATGCTCGCCCAGACCTCTCGCGTATCGCGGATAGCCGCCGCCACCAGGCGAGCGTTGGCGGGATTGGCGGCGCTTGGTATCGTCGAGCAGATGGTTTCCAGGATCCATTCGGCGGTGGTCCTCCGCGCGCCCGTGAATCCCTCTTCGCGCACACGCGTGCGCTGCTCCGGCGCGAGGCCCGCCCAGAACAGCTTCATCGAAACCACCTCGCGCGCCTGGCCGCGTACCATGAAGTTCATCGCCACCGCGATCTGGTCCTCGTACTCGGTCATGTTGCGCTCGAGCGCGGCCAGATCGGGCTGCGGCCCCGGCTTCGAGCCGTAGCGGGTGAACAATTTGATGGTGTTATTTGCGGCCTGGACCCAGTCGAGCAGCCAGTCAAGATCGCTCCCCTGCGCGGGCGGCAGCGCATTCAAGGCGTCAAGGTCGAAGACGTGCCTCAGCAGCGCGGCGACTTCCGGCCGGGTCAGGTCCGGCCGGCCGTTGGTTTTTGCCACGCCTTCGACGTAGACCCGGAAGGCCTGCGCGGCGTCACGCGCGACGGACGCATCGCGCGCGCCGTCCTGCGCGAACGCCGGCGAAGCGAGCGCGAGAAGCACCGGGAGGATTCTGACGATCGGCATTGCAACCTCGATCGGCTGCGCTCAGCAATCGGCCCCCGGTACGTTCTTGTATGGGCCGACATCAAATCGCTGGTTGTCGTTCGGGGTCGTGAATCCGCCGCAACGAACCGGCCCTTTCTCTCCCGGCTTCAACGGGAAACCCCGGTCGTCAAGAGCTTCGACCTTCCACGAAACGTGTATGCCGGGTGCCTTGCTTCGAGGATTCGTCGGGCTCTTGGCCACCGCTGTAAGGGGAAATTCGGCGCCGCCACCCATCTCCTTATTGAGAATTTCCTTGTGCGACTGGTTTTCATCCCAAACGTGGATTTTGGTCTTCGTCGTGCTTCGATTTATCAAACGAAATGAGAGCGTAGAATTGGCCTTTACAGTATTCGGCCAGCAAAGGGCCATTACGAGAAGCGTGGATATCGATAGATTCAAAACATGCGAGCTGGGGCTAAGCATCTTTTCCTCCAAATAAATCGGTGCCAAATTGAAGGCTGCGTACTGATAAAAATGGCTTCTGCGAAATCGGACACTTTCGAGTTTGTACCGAGGTCGAGGCGACCGGTTCAAGCCTGTATCGAGAATATCGGCCCCTGTTTAACTAAAACTCCTTTTTGCACCCGACGGCATGTTTGCCCGGGGTACTGGGGTCGATGTTGGTCGCGGGAGCTATGTTGGGGTTCGGGGGAGTGGAGCCGGGCTTCGGGGGATCGGGCTGGGTGAGATCGCCAGCGAGCACACAACGCAATACTTTCTTTTGAAATGCTTCAGCCTTCGCGCCCACATCCGTGGTTTTCTGCTGCACGACCGTCCAGTCGGATGGGTTGGTCTCGATCACGCTCCTCTGACGGCCATTCAGAATCGTCTTCACGCGGTCGATGGATTCGCGGTCCTTGCTCGCTCGCTTCTTGAGTTCTTCAAGCTTCGCTTTTGAGTCGACCTTGTCGAGTTCGTCGTTGGCTTTGGCGAGATCTTTCTCGGTCTCATCGATTTCCTTCTCCAGTTCCGCTGCGGATTTCAGCCGAAGGTTCGGAGGAGGTGTCGGTGCGCTTGCGGCGGGTGGCGGCGGTCCGACGAACACGGCGGTTTTGACATCCAGCTTTGGTTTTGCGCCCGCGCCGGCTGGAGCGGTGACCGCCTTGGCCTGCTTGGCATCGACGGTAACGTCGAAACTGCCGTTGCATGTGCTACTGGGCGTTAGAAAACATCCCGTGAGGTGTATCTGACGGTCCTTGTCCGTGTTGGTGAATTTGCCGTCTCCATAGCTGTACGCGGAACACGCGTTACCGCTGCACGACGCATGCGCGACTTGCGGCACCGTGGCGGCGATCGCGACAGTCGCGAGCATAAAGGCAAATTTTCGGGTCATTACAATTCCCCTTGCGGCAATGAGGATGTCTTCGAAATTCCATAAACATATTGGTGTCGCCGTTCGGTGCATTGGTTCGAGGCAATAATGTCGCGGTTGGCCTGGACCAGGTTCTGTTCGGCGTCTTAATTCGGTGGTGGCGTCTCACGTCAGTTGAACGGAGCGGCAAAAGCGGCTAGCGAATGCAGGTCTGGGTACACAAAGAAAAAGCAATGACCCCAATGTATATATCCCGCCGCTCTCTGGTGGGTGGTTTTCTTTCCTCCACAATCGCGTCCATCGCGGCTGCCGAAGATGGTTCTGGGCCGGTCCGTCTGGCCCAGGATCAGGCAGGAAATCCCCCACAACAGGCAACTGATATGCTGAACTCGATCAAACATGTCGACGCGGGCGTTCTGAACATCGGCTACGTGGAGATGGGCCCGGCCAGCGGGTGGCCGGTCGTTCTTCTCCACGGCTTTCCCTATGACATTCATGCCTACGACGAGGTCGCGCCAGAACTGGCGGCGGCAGGCGCGCGCGTCATCGTGCCCTATCTGCGCGGCTATGGCCCGACAGCCTTTCTGTCATCGACAACGCCGAGATCGGGGCAACAGGGAGCGCTGGGTGCGGACCTCCTCGCTTTGCTCGATGCTTTGAAAATCAGTTCGGCGCTTCTGGCCGGCTATGATTGGGGCGGCCGGGCCGCATGCGTGGTCGCGGCACTTTGGCCGGACCGCGCGAGTGGCCTGGTCTCGTACAACAGCTACAATATCCAGAATATCGCCAAGGCCAAGGAGCCGGACAAGCCGGAAGGTGAGTACGGCATCTGGTATCAATACTACATGCAAACCGAACGCGGCCGTGCGGGGCTAAAAAAGGACAGGCGGGCATTCTGCCATCTGTTGTGGAAACTGTGGTCGCCAACTTGGAAGTTTGACGAGGCGACATTCGAAAGAACCGCGCAGTCCTTCGACAATCCCGATTTCGTCGACGTCGTTATTCATTCATATCGGCATCGTTTCGGGGTGGTGGCCGGCGACCCGAATTACGATGAGATCGAGCAACGCCTGGCCAGGCAGCCCGACATAACCGTTCCGACCGTCACGCTCGACGGAGCCACTGATGGCATACGGCCGGCCGGCACGGCGGCCCAAGCGGTCCACTTCACGGGCGGTCACGAGCACCGCGTCATCCAGAACGCGGGGCACAACATTTCACAAGAAGCGCCCCGCGCTTTTGTCGAGGCGGTTCTCACCGTTCACAAATGGTGAGGTGAGACCACGCTCGCTTTGCATCTGCGCGCTGCCACGCCGACATCGCCCGTTACATCGTGACCCTGCGATTGTCGCCGAGATCAGGCCGCGACCCGGTAGCCGCCGCAGCAGCCATTTTGACATAGGAAATGACTTTCCCCGGCGAGTCCCAGAACTCGGCATCTTCCGGCATGATCTTCAGTAAGCGAATGTTTGGATCGTCCGAACTGTCCCACCAGGCTTTGGCCGGAGTGGCGAATAATTCCTTGATCCTCGCCCGGTCATTGCTGATTTCGGCTTTGCCGGTCAGCGAGACGTATTTTTGCCCGCTCGTGTCCGCGAACGAGAGATTGATGCCGGGGTGCTGGGCGATTTCTTCGTCCTTGTGCCGCCGTGCGTCGGTGAGAAAGTAGATTGCATTCTCGGCCGGTCGAACATAAGCGCTCATGGGACGCGCGCGCAGCTTGTCTTGATCGAGCGTCACCAACATCGCGAAGCCGATCTTTTCCATTAAGTTCCAGACGCGTTCAACGTCACCGTCTTGGCTGGCCATTGGTCTCTCCGTTTCATCAGGAGGGAGAACGGTCGGCGCCAACCGCAGTTCCGTTGCCGCGACGATATCGTCGCCCTCCGACCAATGGTAAAAAGTGATCATTTGAAGGCTCACAATACGGTTGGATCGACCAGTTGGCGCCGATAACGTTTGCTGCATCGGGACTGATGCGTCAGCTTGCAGACGAACCGAGAGGATCAATCGATGACTTCCAAGCAGATGAAAGCGCTGGTGCTGACAAGCCCCGGCACACCGCTTCAGGCCAGTTCGATCGAGTTTCCGGAACCGGCGCCAGGGCAAGTGCTGGTTCGCATCAAGGCGAGCGGCGTAAATCCTCTCGATCTGAAGATCATGAAGGGACAAGCGGCGCATGCCCGGCACCCGCTGCCGGCCGTTGTGGGGATTGATCTGGCGGGTGTGGTCGAAAGCGTGGGCGCAGATGTCAGGGGTGTGAGGAACGGTGACGAAGTCTACGGGATGACGGGCGGTGTCGGCGGGCTCCAGGGTTCGCTTGCCGAATTTGTGGCCGCGGACGCCGTGCTTCTTGCGCCAAAGCCTAGGAATCTGGCGATGCGGGAAGCGGCTGCCGTTCCGCTCGCCTTCATCACCGCCTGGGAGGGACTTGTCGATCGGGCCGGCGTTCGCGCTGGCCAAAAAGTCCTTGTTCACGGCGGCGCAGGCGGTGTCGGGCATATGGCGGTTCAGCTCGCGCGAGCCTTCGATGCGCAAGTTTACGCCACCGGGTCGCGCAAGGATCAGGCGTATATCGAAGGATTGGGCGCCGTGTTTATCGATTACGCGCAGACGTCGGTCGAGGATTACCTTGCGGCACACACGGCGGGCAGTGGTTTCGATCTCGTCTATGACGCGGTTGGCGGCGCTGTGCTTGATGCGTCGTTTAACGCAGTGGCTCGTTTCGGCCACGTCGTGAGCGCACTCGGCTGGGGTACGCACGCGCTGGCGCCGTTGTCGTTTCGGGCTGCCAGTTATTCCGGAGTCTTCACCTTGTTGCCGTTGTTGACGGGCGAAGGACGCGCGCATCACGGCGAGATTTTGCGTGAGGCGACAAAGCTCATCGAGGCGGGAAAGATCGTGCCTCGCATCGACCCACGTCATTTCGACTTCGAGACGATCGAACAAGCGCATGCTCTCGTCGAATCCAGAGCGGCGGCGGGCAAGATCGTTGTTGACGTCGGCGGCTGACTGGATAGGAGGCTCATAAATACAGCCCCACAACAGATGCGAACCACAAGCGCCTCGCTTTATTCGCCCGCGACCTTGACCCACACCTGTCCTAGTTCGACGCGAACGGGATAGATGCGCAACGGCCGGCTCGCCCAGCCCTGCGAAATGCTGCCGTCTTCGAGATTGAACGAGGCGGCGTGATGCGGACAGACCAGCCGGCCCGCGGAGAGATGCCCGTGACTCAGATCGGCTTGCTCGTGCGGGCAGGCTCGCTCGCATGCGACTGCACGCCCGTCGCTCCAGATCAGGAGGAGGTCAGTGCCCGCCAGCTTCGTGCAGACGATGCCTTGACTGGTCAGGCGTTCGAGCGCGCAGACTTGCGTCCATCCCGCTCGTTCCGACGGTTTTTCGTTCGCCTTATCCACCGAGATAGGCCTTGCGCACGTGTTCGTTCGCGATCAGCTCATTGCCGGCGCCGGAAAGCACGATCCTTCCGCCCTCGAGCAGATAGGCGTGATCGCACATGCCGAGCGCCGCAAACGCGTTCTGCTCCACCAGAAGCACGGTGGTCCCGGCAGCCTGGATGCGGCGGATGATCGCGAAGGTCTGCTCGACAATGTTGGGTGCCAAACCCAGCGAAGGCTCGTCGAACAGGATCAGGCGTGGCCGCGACATCATCGCGCGTCCAATCGCAAGCATCTGCTGTTCGCCACCCGACAAGGTACCCGCAGCCTGCAGCCGCCGTTCGGCGAGGCGTGGGAAATCAGTATAGATCCGCTCGCGGTCATTTGCGACTTCCGGCGCGTCGGTGCGCAGATACGCGCCCATGTTGAGATTTTCTTCCACCGTCATGTGCGGGAAGATACGGCGGCCTTCCGGGCAGTGCGCAATGCCGGATGCCAGAACCCGCGGCGGCTTGGCGCCGGTCATGTCCTTGCCGTCAAAGAACAGAGTGCCGGAGCTTGGCGGCACCAGCCCCGAGATCGCCCGAAGCGTCGTGCTCTTGCCGGCGCCATTGGCGCCGATCAGCGCGACCAGTTGTCCGGCCTTGACCTCCAGCGAAATGCCCTTGAGTGCGGTCACGCCGCCATAGGCACAAACCATGTCGCGGATCTCAAGCATGCACCGCAGCCTTTCCGAGATAGGCTTCGATGACAGCCGGATCGTTCCGGATCAGATCGGGTGGACCTTCCGCGATGATGCGTCCGTAGTTGAGGACCACGATGCGGTCCGAGACGCTCATCACCATCGGCATGTCGTGTTCGACGAGCAGGATCGTCACGCCGCGGTCGCGAATGTTGCGGATGAGCTCGACGAAGGTGTGCGTCTCCGAGGCGTTCATGCCGGAGACCGGCTCGTCCAGCAGCAGCATCGAAGGATCGGCGGCGAGCGCGAGCGCAACGCCGACCAGCCGCTGCTCGCCGTAGGACAACGAGCCCGCGAGATCATGGAGGCGCCGGTGGAGCCCGACTCGGTCGGCGAGTTCGGTGGCCCGTTGGCGCACCTCACGCTCGACGTGACGCGCGCGCGGCAGGCCCAGAATCGCCTGCGAAAGACCAACGCGACTTTGCCGGTGCAGGCCGATCAGGAGGTTGTCGTACACGGTATCGTTCGGGAAGACGCTGGTGCGCTGGAAGGTGCGCACGAGGCCGATGTCGGCGATCTCATGCGGCTTCAACCCGTTGAGCGCGGTTCCGCGATAACTGACGCTGCCGTGGGTCGGCGGCAAGAAACCGGTGACGATATTGAAGGCCGTGGTCTTGCCGGCGCCATTGGGTCCGATCAGGCTGACGATCTCGCCTTCGTCGACGGTGAAGTTGAGGTCCGACAAGGCCACAAGCCCGCCGAAGCGGATGCCGACATGCTCTACCTTCAATGCGGAAGCCCGCGCCGTCATCACGCCGGCTCCTTTGCATCTTGCTTGGAAAAGGCGGCAGCGTCGGGTACGGCAACTTCGCCGCGGCTTTTCAAGAACAAGCGCGCCAGCGACGGTACGATGCCGCGCGGCAGCAGGAAAAGAATGACGATCAGGACGCCGCCATAGGCGATCCATTGCGCCTCGGGCGCCATGATCGGCCGCAGGAAGACCGGCATCAGGCCGAAGATCAGCCCGCCGACGATTGGACCTGCGAGCGATCCCTTGCCGCCGGAGATCACCATGATCACCATGGTCACCGTGTTGATGAAGGCGAAGATGTCGGGATCGATGATACGGATATAGTGCGCGTAAAGGCTGCCGGCCGCGCCCGCGATCGCCGCGGAGATCACCGCGGCGAGCGTCAGCGTCCGCGTCACGTCGATGCCGACGGAAACCGCGAGCGTTTCGTTTTCCATCAGCCCGCGCATGGCGCGGCCGAAATGCGAGCGCACCAGCCGCGCGATCAGGACATAGGCGACGACCGCGACCGTAAGCACCAGATAGTAGTTATGGAGTTTGGTGCGCATCACCAACTCGCCTACTCCGGGCAGCGGAATCGCGATCGAAGGAATGTTGTTCAGCGCCAGCGGCCCTTGCGTCAGCTCGATCCAGTTGAGCGCCACCAGACGCACGACTTCGGCAAAGGATATCGTCACAATGACGAAGTAGGCCCCGCGAACGCGAAACGACAGCCGTCCGACCAGGTAGCCGCAGAGCCCGGCAATCACGATCGCCAGAAAAAATCCGGCAATCGGCGGCCAGGGTTCGTGGACGATGTGGAAATCGCCGAGCAGTCCCACATCGAAGCCGAGCGAGGTGAGTGCGCTCACATAGGCGCCGATGCCGAAGAAGGCGACATGGCCAAGGCTCAACTGGCCGGTGAACCCTAACAGCAGATTGAGGCTCATCGCGGCGATGATGAAGATGCCGGTCGTGATCAGCGCATTCATCAAGTAAGGATCGCGCAGCCACAGCGGCACCGAGGCGAGCGCCGCGATCGAAAGAACCGTTGCGAGTAGCTTCATCCCACGCGCTCCGAGCGCGCGAACAGTCCGGTCGGCTTGGCGATCAGCACCGCGATGATGATGACAAAGCCCATGGCGTCGCGGTAACCCGACGACACGTAGCCCGCACCCAGTTCTTCCGCGAGCGCCAGGATGAATCCGCCGATGACGGCGCCCGTGATGTTACCCAATCCGCCAAGGATCACGATCGCAAATGCCTTGACCGCGGCGAGATCGCCCATTTGCGGAAAGATCACATAGACGGGCCCAAGCAAAGCGCCGGCCGCGGCCGCAAGGCTCGATCCGATGGCGAAGGTCGAGGTATAGATCAGATCGACATTGACGCCCATCAGTGAGGCCGTGTCATGATCCTGGAACGTCGCTCGCATCGCGCAGCCGAGCTTGGTGCGGTTGATCAGCAAGTAAGTCGCAACGATCAGAAGTGCCGCGGCCGCCAGCACAAATAGCCGCAGCCACGACACCGAGACCGGCCCGATGACCAGCGGTTCTTCCGGGAACGGCGTGGCCACGGACTTGGCGACGCCGCCCCAGATCCACAGCGCTCCGGACTGCATGGCGATCCAGGCGCCGATCATCACAAGCATGGTCGTATCGATGTCGGAGCCCCGCAAAGGCCGCAGCAAAGTCAGTTCGATGACTGCGCCGAGCGCCCAGCCGGCAGCGACCGCAACCGGCAAAGCGAGGAAGAAGTTCATTCCGAATTGATTCACCACGATGAACATCATGTAGGCGCCGAACGTGTACAGCACGCCGTGAGTGAAGTTCACGACGTTCATGATGCCGAAAATCAACGTGAGCCCGATCCCCAGCAGCGCATACGTGCCGCCGAGGACGAGCATATTGACCAGATGTTGCAGAAACTCGTTCAACGCAAATCCGAGGGCTTAGAGGCAGACCAGGCAAGGCAAGGGCAAGGGCGAGGGCGAGCGCGATTTAATCGCGCCTCGCCCCGATACTACCTCAATATTACAGCGACTTCATGCCGACTTTGCCGTCGCTGATCTCGATGAGATAAACGTTGGGCTGGCTCTGGCCGCTTTCCTTGCCTTCGGGACCGGACTTCTTGAACACGATGTCGCCGTTGAGGCCCTTGACGTCGATCGACCACAAGGCCGCCTTGATCGCTGCGGCGTCGGCCTTGCCGGCTTTTTCGATCGCCGCCGCGGCGGTGCGGATGCCGTCATAGCCACGGAAGCTCTCGGTGCATCCGGCGAAATCAAAGCCCCGCTTCTTCCATTCGGAAATGAAATATTCGGTCGCCTTCGGATTGGGCGTCTTCTCCGGGAACCAGGGCAGGAAGGTCGTCAGATGCATGGTCCCGTTGGCAGCAGCCCCGGCCTGCGCGATGATCTGGTCCGGGTTCTGCGAGCCGCCGGTGGTGATGATCTTCTTTTTCAAGCCCAGCGCGGACGCCTGCTTGAAGATGAGCGTGAGCTGATCGACCGCCGTGGTAATAATAAGAGTTTCGGAATCGGAGCCTTTGATTTTGGAAAGCTGAGCGCTCATGTCCTGCGCGCCCTGATCCATGGTTTCGACCAGGCCGACATTGATGCCCTTTTCCTTGAACATCTTGCTGAAGTCCTCGGCCGTGCCGCGCCCCCAGTCATTGTTGATAACCAGGAAGTCCGCCTTCTTCAGTTCGAGCTTGTCGACAATCCCTCTGAATGCCGCGGCTTCGACCGGAGACGGCGGCGAGATGCGGAAGATATAGGGGTTGCCGCTGGTGGTAATCTTGCTCGACGACGAGGTCTCCACGACCATCGGCGTCTCGTATTCCATCAGCTTCGGCATCACGGCGAGCGTGAGGCTGGAGCCCCAGGCACCCATCATCACCGGGACCTTGTCACGGGTGATCAGCTTTTCGGCGACAGCCGCCGCTTCGGTCGGATTGCTCTTGTTGTCCTCGATCACGAGTTCGATCTGCTTGCCCAGGACGCCGCCTTTGGCATTGATCTCGTCGGCAGCAATCTTGGCGCCGTTGACGACATAGGTGCCGGAAGCCGCAAACGCCCCGGTCAAGGGCTCGTTGACGCCGATCTTGATGGTTTCGGCGAGCGCCGGGCCGCTTACAAGCGCCGTACCGCTTAAAAGGGTAATCGCCAGTGCCGCCGTCGAAAGATGTCTGATCGTCGATCTCATTGTGGCTCTCCGCTCTCACGCTGTTGGTTTCAAACCTAGTTTTGAACATTGCACCCGGCAGGCAATTCCGTCGATCAGTCTATCCATTCCCTTGGGCATTGGCGCGCAAAACAGCGCGTGACATACGCGCGCACCGCGCCGGCAAGCAACCGATCGCTTGCCGCAATCCGTGGAATACGAAGCATACTTCGCATCTCGCAGAGTGCAAGGTTTGAGCCGCGCGGAAGCGTCGCCTTATGAGGCGGGGGGTCGCGAAACCGGCATTTGCGCAGGGATTTCAATGGCGGGCGAGCGGGCCGGCCAATTACGCCAGTGCCGGCGCCCTCAGGTTGTCTCGGCCGGTCTCTCAATCCGTATGCTACGGTGAGCCTGTGGCGGATCCTCGCCTCGCAGGGAGAGTGCAATGAAAACCCATTACACAATCGCGTTGGCAATGCTCGCAGGTTTCGGCCTTGGCACGGTCGCGGTGCAGGGACTTCACGCTCAAGCCAAGGTGCCGGTCTACCAGGTCACCGAAGTCGAGATAATCGATCCCGAGGCCTACTCGAAAGACTACGTGCCGAAAGCAAGCGCCGCCATCAAGGCTGGCGGCGGCAAGTTCCTCGCTGTCGGCGGCAAGACCACGGCGCTCGACGGAGAGCCGCCGAAATCCCGCATCGTCATCCAGCAATGGGACAGCATCGAGCAAATCAAGGCGTATCGCAACTCGGCGGCCTTCAAGGAACTGCTGCCAATTCGTAACAAGCTGGCGAAATTCCGCACCTACGCTGTCGAAGGGATCGCTCAATAGCGCTTTTGATTTTACCTAACGACGAGGCCGCCTCGGTTGGCGGCCTCTTTCATGCCGCCCTCAGGCAACCAGCGCAGTCAGTATCGCTGCGTTCGCGCGGCCGAATTCGGACACGGACACCGGCTTGCCGAACAGATAACCTTGCGCGAGTTCGACGCCGGCGGCACGCATGTAGTCGAGCTGGTCTTCGGTTTCGATGCCTTCGACGGTCGTGATGATGCCAAGCCCCTTGGCGAGCGCCAGCGAGGAGGCGACCACCGCCTTGCAGTCGGCGCGGCTGAGAATGCCGCGGGTAAAGGACTTGTCGATCTTGATCTTGTCGAACGGGAAGATCGTCAGATAGTTGATCGACGAGAAACCGGTGCCGAAATCGTCGAGCGCAATCGACAGGCCGAGATTCTTCAACTGCCGGATCGTGGTCAGGTGCGCTTCCTGGTTTTCGAGCAGCGAGGTCTCGGTGATCTCGAGTTCGAGCCGCTCCGGCTGCAATCCCGTCTTCACCAGCGTCGCCAGGATGATCTCGAACAGGTTGCCTTTCTTGAACTGGATCGCCGAGATGTTGACGGCGACCTTGACATGCGCGGGCCAGTTCGCGGCCTCCGCGCAGGCCTGTTGCAGGATCCATTCGCCGAGCGGCACGATCAGGCCGGTGGATTCGGCGAGCGGGATGAAGTGATCCGGCGGAATCAGCCCCTTCGTTGGATGCCGCCAGCGCACCAGACTTTCGACCCCGACGAGTTCGCGTGTTTTGATGTCGACCACCGGCTGGTAATGCAGCTCGAACTGTTCTTGCGCGATCGCCTCGCGCAATTCGCGCTCCGCCGACTGCTGGGTATGGACGATCTCCAGCATTTCGTTGCGGAACAGGCAATAATCATTGCGGCCTGAGGATTTGACGCTGTAGAGCGCAAGATCGGCGCGCTTGAGCAGTTCGTCCGGCTCGACGCCGTTTTCCGGCGCCAACGCGATCCCGATCGAGGTGCCGACCGCCACTTCCTGTCCGTTGAGACCGAAGGGGACGGAAATAGACTCGATGATCCGCAGCGCCAGCGCGACCGCGCCTTCGTGCTGATCGGCCGCGCCCTCCTGGATGATCGCAAATTCGTCGCCGCCGAGCCGCGCCAGCACGTCGGTGTCGCGCACGGTGGATTGCAGACGCCGCGCCACCTCGCTCAGCAGCTGGTCGCCTGCCAGATGCCCGAGCGTGTCGTTGACCGCCTTGAACCTGTCGAGGTCGATCATCATCACGGTGACGTTGCCGCCGTTGCGCTTCAGCCGCCGGCTGGCTTCCTCGAGGCGAGCGTTGAATTCGGCGCGGTTGGCAAGCCCGGTCAGCACGTCATGCCGCGCCAGATGCACGATCTCGGCTTCGGCGCGCCGCCGTTCGGTGATGTCTTCGATCAGCGTGACCCAGCCGCCGCCCGCCATCGGCTGGCGCGTCAGCATCACGAATTTGCCGTTCACCAATTCGTCGATGCGCGAGGCATCGGGCGGCAGCGCGAGCAGCTCTTTTACCTTGGCCTTGACCGCGGGATCGGCGGGCTCCCGCCTCATGCCGGTTGCGACCCGGCTGGCGAGAATTTCGTGCAGCGGCGTTCCGACCTTCAACAGGTGCGCCGGCATGCTCAAGAGCTCGACGTAGCGGTCGTTCCAGACCGTCAGCCGCTGATTGCCGTCGAACATGCACAGGCCCTGCGCCATGTTGTCGAGCGCACTGGAGAAGCGCGTATTCATCACCTCGAGTTCGCTGGCCTTTTCGGCCAGCAGTTCTTCGTTCTGCTTTTCGGCCGTGACGTCTTCATGCGTGGTCAGCCATCCGCCATTGGCCATCGGCTGCCGCTTGATCGAAATCATGCGGCCGTCGGCGATCTTCTGGGTCTCGGCAGCCTGCTTGACGTTGACCTGGACGTAGTGGTCCACGTTGGTCGCAAAGCCGGTGCCGTTATCCTCGCGCGCCTGCAGGATGTCCCGCAGCGCCGTGCCGGGCTTCACCTGATCCTCGGTGAGGCGGTAGATCTCCGCATAACGGGCGTTTGCGACCACCACGCGCTGGTCCGGACCGAACAGGCAAAGTCCGTGCGACATATGGCGAAGCGCTGCCGTGAAGCGCGCATTGGTCAGTTCGAGTTCGGCGGCTTTTTCCGCGATCAGTTGTGCCTGCGCGCGCTGGGCCGTGACGTCTTCGTGGATGCCGACCCAGCCGCCGCCCGCAATCGCGGTCTTGACGATGGAGATGATGCGGCCGTCGACGAGATAATTGGTCGCTAGGCTCTTGCCGGTTTCGGTCAGCTCGCGGCGGAATTTGTCGACGACGGCGGTGACGTCGAAGGCGCCGCGTTTGCCGTTCTCGGCTGAAAACCTCAGGATGTCATAGATGCTCACGCCCTGGCGGACGAGGCCCGGCGGCATCTGGTAGATTTGTTCATAGCGTTCGTTCCACACCGTCAGCCGGCCGTCGGCATCGAACATCGCAAGGCCGCTCGACATGTTGGTCAACGCCGCATCGAAGCGGAGATTCTGCTGCGAGATTTCCTCGTTGAGCTGCCGCAGCGCCCGTTGGCTGCGGTCGAGCCTGACGTGGTAGCGGATCGCAAAGCCGATGCCGATCAGGACCGCAAGCGTGACGACCGAGGCGACCACGCGATAGGCCGCGCGGTGCTGGCGGAATTCGTTCAAGATAGAGTCCTCGGACAAGCCGACCATGTAGCTCAGCCCGTGTTTCTCCGAGACGCGGTAGGCGATCAGGCGATTGACGCCATCGACCCAGCCGACACCCCAATAGTGACCCGAGGCGGCACTGGGGTTGCCTCCCAGCGGCTTGCCGCGGGGGACCGTGCGGCCGACGGTCGATCCGGCAAAGCCCTGCGCGGCGAGAATGACGTTTTTCTCATTCCGGATCGAGATGCTGCCACGGGAACTGCCGAGATTGGCGCTGCGATAGAACGGCTCGATAAAGTTGGGGTCGATCGAGAGCGTAATGAGGCCGGCCGTTGAGCCGTCCGGATTCCGTAACCGGCGCAGCAACAGGAAAGAAATGCGATTTGTCGTTCGTCCTACGACCGGGTTGCTGATCTGCAATTCGTCGTCGGAGGCCTGCAAGGCCTTGGCAACGTGCGGGCGATCACCGAGATAGGGCGGGGGACCACTGAAGGGCAGCGTCGCGGCCTTTGTATAGCCGTTGGCATCGATCAGGGTCAGCAGGATTGCGTCTCCGCTGATCAGCGCGCTTTGCTCGGCCCATTTGTTCAGCTCGAAGTGATCAGGGTCGTCTTCGTAGATCTTGCGCAAGAGCAACAGCGTGCGATCGAACCGGGCCAGCGTATCGACGGTGTTGTGCTCGAACAGCCGCACCAGGCTGTCGGACTGCTTCATCGCTTCCTCGATCGCCTTCTCGCGCTCGAGGGAGGAGATGTAGGCGGCGACGAACCAGCTCGCGGCAATCATGACCAGGCCGGCAATAGCAGCCGGCTGCAGGAAAGCCCGCATCCAGAGCAGCCATTTGCCGCGCGCGATCATTTTCGAAAACGCCCCAGAGAAAACCGAGAAACTCGGACGCGTGTTATCGCCGCAGGCGGACTTAAGCCGTGTTTACACGGGAGGTAATCCGCGAGGCGTGGTTAAAGGTGATCAAACCCGCAGCGGTCATAAAGCCGGCGTTTACCACGCCGAACTTCCGAGCTGCATCCCGACGCTGGTTGTTGCGCCGCAACTTCAAGCATTGTCAGTATTGGCTGCGGTCCATGACCGGCACCGGTCCGGCTTCCGCGGCGATCGCAGCCGCTTTGCGGGCAGCCTCGATCTCGTAACGAATCTCCTTGGCGCCACTCAGCGCCTTGCGGATATTGCGATCCTCCGCGGTCGGATCAAACGTGATCAGCCGATTGCAGTGAGGGCAATTGGTCTGGAAGTTGGGGCGGACTCGCTGCGCTCGCTCGCGGAAGATCTGCGAGCACTTCGTGCACTTGATTCTGACTTTGTCGTCGACCATGACCGCCCCTCGAAAGCACTCGAAGCTTCCAATATGCATGGCAGGCTTTAAGGGCGCCTTGGGGGCTTTGCTAAAACTTGAACGAGCGGGCGCTGCCTGGCCGGTTCGAGCTGGTTTATGGCGAGTGCGGAGCCGCGTAGCCTGACGGCGCGGCGCGGCATCGGCCTCCAGCCTGGCGTTTCCAGGCTTCGGCAAGCAGCCCAACAGGCCGCCGGGAGGCCGACAGGCCTTGTGATACCTTCAAGAACCGTCCGGGTTGCCTCTGGAAGCATTGCAGCCCCCGCTTTGGGCCGATATTGATACCTCCATTAATTACCGCTACCGGGCCTTTTTGCCCGACTTCCTTGTTTCCGGTACCGGCTTCGGACGAGGCCGGGTGCGTTATTTGTTTGGGGATTTGCGATGTGGGGTCTTCTGGCGTGGCTGGCGCTGCTGGCCGCTACCGTTGCGCTCGCAGGCGTGGCGTTTCATTTCGACGTGGCTTCTATTCCTGCCGCCTTCCAGGCTTTTTCTCCGACGCAGCAGGTCGCGGCGATCCTGATCGCCCTGGTTGCGCTCGGCTTGATCGCTTCCACCCTCTATCAGGCATGGCGCGTGGCGCGCGAGGCGCAGGATGCCCGCGCGCTGCGTGAGGGCGTGGCGAACGCGAAAGGCACGCTCGCGGCCGCCGGCGCTGCGCAAAAGGACTTCGATGCCGCCGTTTCGCATCTTGCCGCCAGCGATCCGGAAGATGCGTTTTCCTCGATCCACAAGCAGCTTTCGGAATCCGAGGCGCGGCTTGCCTTGCAGCGCGGACGCAACGAAGCCACCGACATGAAGGAACGGCTGGAAGAAGTCCGCCGCCGTCAACAAGCCCTGCGCGAGCAGATCGGCGAAGTCGCCGAAAAACGCCGCGCGATCGAACCGGTGTTCGAGGAGTTGAAGGACCGCCAGCG
The DNA here is from genome assembly GCA_963824305.1 of uncultured Alphaproteobacteria bacterium. Taxonomy (GTDB): domain Bacteria; phylum Pseudomonadota; class Alphaproteobacteria; order Rhizobiales; family Xanthobacteraceae; genus Bradyrhizobium. Next base: position 916,878 of record CAWGOW010000004.1, on the reverse strand, counting down.
CCAGCTCGCTCGTTCGCTCGACAAGATCGAGACCGACGACAACAACAACAACTTCATTGATCTTCTGAAAGAGTTCGACCTCAAGACCGGCCCGATCCAGGCGCGGCATCAGGCGCTACAGGACGCCTTCGCGTTACTCAGCCGCCTCAAGGAGGGCATCGCAACCTCGCAGAACCAGCTGACGCGGTTGCAGACGCCCGCGAACGGGGTGAAGGCGTTGCTGGAAGAAGTTCAGGCTGCGCGCGATCATCTGGTCAAGGCGGTGGAGGCGCTGGAGACGACAGCCGAGGGCGAAACGCTCTCGGGGCGCGTCAGCACGCTCGATTCCAGCAAAAAAGACGTCGAGCAGCGGATCGCGCGGCTTGAGCAGTCGTTTGCGGTGCTGGATACGATCCGGCGGGACATGGCCGAATTCAAGCAGCGCCAGGAAGACCTCGCGGTGGCCTTTGCCGAGGTCGAAACCGATTCCGACGGCAAGAGCCTGAATGCGCGTCTTGAGGAACTGGATCAGTTCTCGGCGCAAACGCGGAGCCGCTTGCGCGCGTTGCAGGAAATATTGACGACGCTCAACCGCTACCGCAAAGACCTGATCCACTCGCAAAACGAATTGTCGCCGCTGCGCGCGCCAGGGGACGGCGTTCATGCCGTTATCGAAGAATTGGACAAGCGGCAGGCCGAACTGATGAACGCGCTGGAAGAGATGGAAAGCAGCGGCAACCAGACGCTCGGCACGCGCGTGGCGGGCTTCGCCGACAACAAGCGCGGGGCCGAACAGCGCATCGCGGAAGTTCACCGGCTGTTCGCGCAACTGGAATCGATCCGCGACGAAATAGCGTCGGCATTTGCCGATCTGAACAGCGCGTTCAAGAAATTTGGGTGAGATTCTTTTCGGCTCGATCTTAAGGCCCGGCTTGGCGGTATGGCCTTTTTCGCCAGCGTCGGTTCCCGCTGTCGCTTTGGTGCAACACATTAAATCCGATCAGGCCCTTTCAAACCAAAGCCCGAATCTGTGGCCCTGGAGCCACGTTCGGGCCACGCTTGCTTCAACGGGTGTGGCTCAGAAGCCAAGCAGCGCGAGGCTAACCCAGCTAAAAGCAAACAAACCGCAGGCTCCGACTGCGACTGAAGCGAAGGTTGTAATCAACTTAGTGACCGGCATGACGCACCTGTATTCGAAGTAACGGATGCACTGTGTCCTGCGATGCCAGCGCAAAGATGGCGAGAAAATGCTCGCTCCAAATAACCGCCCCCTGTGGTAGTGCTGCAACATCATCCTCATCTTGCCTGCAAAAACCCGTATTCCAGCGGCCTAGTGGGCGAATCAAAACTGGTGTTTGGTTTTTCGCGTTCGCAATTTCGTCCTGGCGTTGCCGCGTTTTGCGATTTGCTAAAAGGCCGGCAGCAGGAAATGGGGCGCTGAAAAATTGGTGGGTCTGGTGCTGCTATCGATCTGAAGTCTCTCTGCAAAGTCGCCGGTCGCGGGCGGCGCAGGGGACTTCAGATCGATAGCGACATCGCGGGGGACCGAAGAATGTTTCATTTGGATTATGGCGCGCGGGTGTCGGCAGCGGTGGTAGCCGCGGCTGCATTCGTTGCGCTGACCGTGGTGTGGCTGTTCTCCGGCGGATCCTCGCCCGATTTGGCGCGCGATTATGAGGATTGTGTCGAACGGATGCAGGCACTCAATCTGGCGGGTGAGGAAATGAACGGCGGGCTTGCCGGCTGCGGCGCGCGGTTTGCGGGACGGCGCAACGCGGAAGGCGGCTACAGCTATTACGACTTCATGCAGGACCGGAAGTTCGACATCGCGGGCCCCAACCCGACAGCCGACGAGCGCAAGGCGATCGATCGCGAATATATCACCTACCTCGAGGGGCAGCGGCGGGAAGCGATTTCCGAAGCGCTCGCCAAGCAGCAGAACGACAGGCTGCGTGCCGATATCGAAAGCGCACGCCAGCCGGCTGGTGCGCCGCTTTCGCTGATGCCGGCCAACGTGCCATTGCCGGTGCCTCGGCGCGTGGCGGAGCAGCGGGCCAAGGGCCAGCGCTGCACCGAGGAAACGCTGTCCTGCACCCTGTCCAAATTGTCGACCGCCGTAAAGGACGCATTCGCTTCGTCGCGGACGAAGAACTGAGATCGCCGCTTTCGTCGTACCCGCGACCCGTCTCCGCCTAGCTCAATGCGTTCGGTCGCCGCCGAGCTCGCGGATTAGTTCGATCGGGTAAAACGGTTTTGCGAAGAAAGTCACGCCCTCCGGCAAGTCGCGTACCGGCGGCCGTCCCGACATCACGATCACACGAAGCGCCGGATTGATCTCACGCGCGCGCTCCACCAGATCGATGCCGGTCATCTCACCGACGAGTGTGACGTCGGTCACGAGCAGGGTGGGGTGCAGGTTCTTCAAGGCAAGCACCGCCGTCTCCGCGTCCTCGCATTGAATGACGTTGTAGTTGGTTTCATCGAGCAACAACGCGATCATCTCGCGCTGGATCGGATCATCTTCCACCACCAAAGCGGTTGGCCGAAAAGGTTTTGATTGTCCCATCGTCCGAGCCTCGCGTTTCCAACCTGGGTTTCTTCGTTTCTAACGTATGTCAATGCGAGAAATGCCCGGATAGTTTCGCGCGAACCGTGCTGAAAAATGGTTCAGTTCCGCGCAACGGAACTGCCGTTTGTAACTTTGCCTGATCAGTCAAACAAAACCCTGGCCTCTTCGAACGAGGCCGGGGTTGGAATTTTCAGTCGTTGAGAAGCCGCCTTCGCAGGGTGTCGCGCCGAGGTCACGGATGAAGAATTGCCGGATCAGCGCAGGTTACTTCGCCGGCAATTCCGTCGCACGAGCCCAATCGCTCAAATGAGACGCCGTCTCTGCCTGGCGAATCTTCATCAGCGCAGCGTCTTTTTCGGCGCCGGGCGGTAGCTGCGAAGCCTTGTTGCGTTCGTCCTCTGCGAATGCGCTCAGCCGCTCCTGAAAAGATGTCGGATTGTTCGGACGATCCATCTTGTGTCCCTCTCTCGTGGCCGCCGTTATTGCTTGGTGCACAGAATGACCGCTTGCGGCGGATCGGCCTGGCCGGGCTTGGCGTCGCAGCTTGCCCCGCTATCGCCGAGCGTTCGCGGCGCGAGCGCGGCATCGCCTGATTTGACGATGCAGGTCGCGCTGATCATCACCTCTTCGGTGCCGCACATCGCGGGCTTGGAAATGCCGCCGTCAGCCACCGAGCGTATGACCCGGAACGGCAGCGGCGGCGAAACGCCGTCGCGCCCGTCTTTTCCGGCAGCGCCCGCAATGCCTTGCGGACCCGGCGCCCCGGTTGGGCCCATCGCGCCGGCATCGCCTTTGTCACCCTTGTCGCCTTTATCGCCCTTGACACCGCAGCCGCTCAAGGTGAGTGCGGAGAGCAGGATACAAACCACAAATATCGGTTGTTTCATGAATGGAACCCAATGGACAGGCGAGCGCTAACTCGCGCCTTGCCGGTAAGTTCCGCCCGGGAGCGTTCGCGCGAATCACGACGGGAAGTTCAGGAGGCTTGCGCCGCGCGGGCGAAGGCAAGCCGCTAGTCGGTGTCGGTCTTCGGCGTGCTGTCCGGCTTCGCCACGCCCTTGGGATTGTCCTTTTTCGCCGCGCTCATGGTATGGGCGTCCTTGGACTTCGCACTTTTTTGGACGTCGCCCTTGCTGCGGTCCGCGCCAGCCTTGCCCTGGGTGTGCACCGAACTTGGCAGATGCGTCGGTTCGTTGCGCAGCTCTCCTTTTCCGAACGGAGGGTCTCGCGACGGGATGCTCTCGGCGTTGTCACTATGTGCGCTGCCGGCAGAGCTCGGCTGATGCATGGTGTCGTTGTCAGGGTTTCCCTTTCCGAACGGAGGATCTCGCGGCGGGATGCTCTCGACGTTGTCGCTATGAGCGCTGCCGGCAGAGCTCGGCTCATGCATGGTTTCGTTGTCGGGGTTTCCTTTTCCGAAGGGGGGATCTCGTGGCGGTATGCTTGAGCCCGTCTGGGCGATCGCGACTGAGGCGAATGCGGCAGCAAACACCGCCGCCAAAAGAATCTTCTTCACGACCGTCTCCGTGATAATGCGTTGCGCACGACAGGCAACGCGTGGAAGGAATCCGTTTTCCTACCACCAATCACGGCCGACCAAGCCACCAGTTTTGTTGCGATTTATTTCAGCGGCGGTTCGGCTGTCGTGAAAAACCGTTCCATGTCTCGCCGTAGGTGATGCTGCCGCGGGCATTGCGCGAGAGGTCGGTCTCGCTCAGCAGATGAAAGGTGTCGTTGTCCGCGTTGCCCTTTCCGAAAGCAGGGTCCCTCGGCGGGATGCTTGAGTCCGCGGTTTGCGCAATCGCGCCCGCCGTCAGCGCGGCAGCAAACGCTGCCGTCAAAAGAAATGTTCTCATGATCGCCTCTATGATTTACGTCGTGCCGAATGGTCGACGCTTACCTCATCTTCGCTTACCTCATCTTCGCCTCTCAATTTGAGGTGGCCCCATGAGGCTTCAAGGGGCCTTTCGGCCGTCGACGTTCACAAACTTGGGAAAGAAGCGGCACTCAGAACGGCGAAGCCGTGAAGCCGAGCGGCTGCGTCACGTCATAGGACGCCTTGGTCAGCGGCGCGGCATAGGTGACGGTGAGTGCGCCAAACGGCGAGGCCCAGGTCAGGCCCGCGCCGACGGAGGTGCGCACCACGTTGGAATTGGCGAGTTGCAGCGACTGCGCCGAGCCCGGAAACGTCGTCGGCCCGTTGTAGCGAAACACGCTACCGGCATCGACGAAAGCTACGGCTTTCAATCCGTATTCCGCCGGCACGCCGGGAATGTTGCTCTGTAGTTCGGCGGTCGTCGCCCAGTACATGCTGCCGCCGACATTATCCATGGTGGTGCCGGGTGTGAGATCGCGCGGACCGAAGCCATACGGCGCGAAGCCGCGCACCATCGACGGGCCACCGAAGAAATTGTCGATCAGCGGCACCTGGCTGCCGGCAAAGCCAGTGATGTAGCCGCCTTGCGCACGCGCCAAGCCCACCACATCGTCGTTGATCTGGTGATAATATTTCATGTCCTCCGTCGTGCGCAGGAAGCGTACGTCGCCGCCGAGGCCAGCGAGATCCTGGCGCAGTTGAGAGCTGAAGCCGTTGGTCGGCGCCTTTGGATTGTCGACCGTCGAAAAGGTCGCGGTGTCACCGACCGCCGAGACCCATTGCGGCCCGGCGGCTGCCGCCTGCTGCACCACGATCGAGGGCGGCGCGGCGAGCGAGGTCGGGTCGAGCGTCATCTGCTGCCGCGAGATCGAATAGCGCCACTGCACGCCGAGCTGCTCGGAGATCGGCGTGCCGATCAGCATGGTCGCGCCGTAGTTTTCGGTGCCGTAGGAGACGTAGTCGTTGGCGACCGTCTGTTTGGCCGACAGGTCGATGCCGGCCGACGCCCGGTTGCCGAAAAAGCCGGGATCGGTCGCCGAGACATCGAAGCCGCGGGTGTATTGGCCGTAGGTGAAGGTCGAAGCGAGGGCAACGCCGGTGCCGCCAAAGCTCCTGTCGCCGAGCTTGACTTCGGCCAGCCAGCCATCGGTGGTCGAATAGCCGCCGGCGATGTTGAAGTTTCCGGTGTCACGCTCCTGCAAGTCGACGTCGAGGATAATGCGATCCGACGCCGAACCCTGCTTGGTCGTGATCTTGACGGTCTTGAAATAATCCAGCGCCTTCAACCGCCGCTCGGCGCGGTCGATCAGCCCCTTGTTGAACGCATCGCCTTCGGCGATATCGAACTCGCGGCGGATCACGTAACCCCGCGTGCGCGTGTTGCCGTGGATGTCGATGCGTTCGACATAGCCGCGCGGACCCTGTTCGATGGCAAAAGTCACGTCGATGCGGCGCGCGTTCGCATCGCGCCGGCTGCGCAACTGCGCGCGTGCAAAGGGATAGCCGAGCTTTGCCAGTTCTGTCGAAAGCTTGTCGCTGCTCTTGTCGAGCGCCGTGCCGTCGAACTGCGCGCCGCCCTGCACCGAGAGCAGGCGGCGAAGCTTCTCGCCGTCGACACCATCGACATGACAATCGATCGCGACATCGCCGAAACGATAGAGCGGGCCTTCGTCGATGGAGAAGGTGATCGTAAACCCCTTTGTCGCGGGATCGTACTCGGCATTGGCCGCGCCCACGTTGGCGTCGGCATAGCCTTTGCTGCGATAGTAGTTGCGGATCGCCTCGCGGTCGGCGTTGACCAGATCGGGATCGTAGACGTCGCCGCCGGTCAGAAAGCTCAGCATGTTGGTGGCGGAGGTCTTGATGACGGCGGCCAACTGCCGTTTGCCGAAGACGCTGTTGCCGACGAAGTTGACCTGTCGGACCGGCGTCTTGTCGCCTTCGGTGACCTCGAAAACGAGATCGACGCGATCGTTGCCGCGATCGATGATGACCGGTTTCACGCTGACGTCGTCGCGCCCGAGATGGCGATAGGCTTCGATGATGCGGTTGACGTCGGACTGCACGGTTGCGCGTTGCAGGCTGCCGCGCGGCTTGGATTCGATCGATGGTGAAAGATCCGAGTTCTTTTGCGCGCTTGTTGCCCTCGAATATAACCTTGTCGAGGACCGGCGCTTCATGCAGATGCACGAGAAGCCGCTCGCCCTTGCGCTCGATCGTGAGCTGATCGAACAGGTGGGTCGCGACCAGTGCTTTGAGCGCGGCGTCGCGTGCGGCTTCATCAAGCCGGCCGTCGGGCGAGGCATGAAAATAAGACCGCACGGTTGCGATATCGACGCGCTTGTTGCCTTCGACGTCAATCAGCGCGCGCGCGCGCTCCTCGTAATCGCTGTTCTTGTTTTCGCCGGCGCGTGGCTTGTCGTCCCCGCCCGCTGCCGCTAATGACGTCGCGCCCCCGCAAAGGCCCGCGGCCAGGCTCAAGGCGATCAATACTCTGGTTACGCGCGTCACGCTTGGCCCGATATCCCGTTAGCCCCAGTCCAGCTTCCATCCAAGTTGGTGGCAAGGGCGAAACAATGTCGCGGGCTGGGTGAGATGATGCCTTAAACATTAACGCCCGCCACAATTTCGACGCGAGTGGCGGCCGGCCATCCAGAAAATGTCCTTATGCCGCTCCAAATGTTTTTTAGCCTGTTGCCCAAATAGCGCTGCTGGACCTCGGGGTGCAGCACGCTTGCCGGGAGCATCACATGCGTTGCGTAGCCTTCTTTCTTGCTGCCCTGATCTCGATCCAGCCCGTCATGGCCGCCGCCCCTTCGCAGGAGATCGATCCGCGCGCCTCGCTCGGCGTGGTGCAGCAGTGGATCTACAATTATCGCGCCAAGCCTGACTATGCGCACATTCCGGCCGCCGTCCGCGTGCTGTTTCATGCGCAGACCTTCAAGGAGCCGGAGAATGCCGGCATCTATCTGGGCTTTATTGCGGGCGCGATTGCATCGAACCCGGCGAAAGCGGAAACGCTGATCAACAGCTTCTTCCCGGTGCCGGCGGAAGACGAATGGGTGATCGTGCGCGCGATCGCGTTTTCGGGGATTCCCGACTGGCGCAATTTGTTGCGCAAGGTCGCGCCGAAAATGCCGGGGCGGCAGGTCATGATCGATGCGTATCTTGCCGGTTCGCTGCCGACGCTGACCGACATTCCGCTGGAGGAAAAGCAGCCGGGAGCGATGGACAAGGTCAAGGCGGTCTTGACCAAGAACCCGTTCGCCAAGGAAGACAAGAAGCTGAAGATGAGCCAAACGTTCGCGGGCAATCAGGATCTGCTCGATACGCTGTGGGGTTATTATTTTGCGACCGGTTCGTTCCGCCCGATCCTGCGCATCATGGCGATGCTGCCCTGGAGCAAGAGCCGCGACACCGTCGACAAGCTCACCGTCGGCAGCATGGCGCGCTACACGCTCGCAAGCTACGCCGTGCGCGATTCGGTTTTGCGTGAATATCTCCGCAGCGAGCTGAAAGTGCAGGGCGATGCTGTGAAGGTACCGCTGACCGAGGTGGTGGAGGCCGCCGACACCGTGCAGCTCGGCGCGGTGCGCAAGGATGCACTCGCCGCGGTCGACGAACTGAAATCGAAAGGCTCGGACTCGCGCCGCAACCTCGATTTCTGGGGCCAGGTCGGCGTCGGCGCGGTCGCGCTCGGCTGCGTTTCGGCGGCAGCTTTGGGCGCCGTTGCGATCGGTATTCCCTGCGTGATCGGCGGTTCGGCCGGGCAGGGGCTGCTCTCGTTCTGGGAAAAGCAGCAGTAACACTCTATCCTACGTCATTCTCCGATGCGCAATTGCGCACTATAGCTCGCTCGCTTCTCGTTTCACGCGCGAGGGGGTTTGCCTCGTCTTGTCGTCCCCGCGAACGCGGGGTCCCATAACCACAGGTCGTGGTTGTTGCGGGCGACGTCTATCATTTCGCGAAACGGAAAAACTCAGCGGTATCGGCGCCTGCGTTCGCAGGAGCGACAGTATGCCTCGGCCCCACGCCGGCGACGCTACTTCTTCTTCTCGAGGTCCTTGCTCCGCGTCCCGATGTCGACACACGTCTTCTTGGTGTTGATCTTTGTCTTTCCGCAATCGATCTTGTCGCCGACCTTGGCCGTCTTCGCCCGATCCCCACAGGTTTCGGTGCTGGTTTCGGTGTAGCAGCACATCGCGTGGCCGGCCTGCATTTCCTTTGTATCGTTGGGCCCGCATTTCAACTCTGCATGGGCCGTCGAGGTCAAAATACCGAACAGGCACAGCGCCACAATGGCCTTCGCGGAATTCATCGATCTTTCTCCTGGATGGGTATGTTAGGGGCGGTCGAGGCGGCAACCGCCGTCTCGATGCTTAGTAGTGAGAATCTGTCCAATGGTTCGGCCGGAATATCCAAGACAGCGCGAAAAACAAGCGGCAACCAATTTTCGGCTAACCGCGCCATGTGCCCCGCTTGGACCCCCTCGAAGGAGAATCGCCTTGAACCGCTTGAATATTCTTGCCCGGACCGTCGCCGGGTCTTTTCTTGTCCTGATTGCCGCAGGTTCTTTCGCGCCCGCATCGGCCGAACCGCCCGTCAAAGCCATCATGGATACAAAGGCGGCGTCTGACCGTCTCAAAGGTCAGATCGATAGTTTCACCGGACAATGGCGCCGAGGCATTGACAATCTCAGCCGCTCCACATCATCGGGAGAGCTGACCTCTCGCTCCAACGTGCTACTCAACAAGCTCGTTCATTTCGACAGTTCGGCGTGCATGACAAGGGGTGACGCCCTGCAACTCCGCGATTACCTTAAGGACTCCGCTGAACGGCAGGGGATCGTGACAGAAGCTCCGAGATCCACCAGTGTCCTCACGTTCAAAATCGACAGCACGCTCCTCACGTGCGAAAACCAGCACATGACCGGTGGGCTCGTCCTTTACGACGTCAAGTTCGTGACCGTGACCAGGCAATAAGCGCGTGAGCGGCGAGGGCGTGCCCTACGCCGGTGACGCCAGCGGCTTGCCCTTCTCGACGATGTAGGTCGAGACGATGTGGGTTTTCTTGTCGCCGTTCTTGCCGCCCGCGTGGGGCGTATTCGGCGGGACGACGACGCCCATGCCGGGCTCGAACGCGACCGTCGGCTGTCCCTCGATCGGCAGATCAAATCCGCCTTCGAGCACATAGGCGCTCTCGATGCCGGGATGGGTGTGGCGGCCGATCATGACGCCGGGCTCGATTTCGATGTCGACAATCAGCGTGACGTAGCCGGGTGTCGGCCCGTCGGTCTGCGAGAGAATCTTTCGCGTCACGCCCGGCGTACCGTTGGTGGCAGGCGGCGTCTGGGCGGAAGCGTCCGACGCGATGAAGCCGGTCAGAGAACAGAGCGCGCACGATGCGACGCTGGCGAAATCTCGGCGTGAGAGCATAGGTGACCTCCCGTGTGATGACCGGCCTTTTGGCAGGCTGGTTCGAGTGGAAAATTGCCCGAGGGAAGGAGGCTTGGCAAGGGAGGTTTGGCAAGCAGAAAGCGCTTCGGGCGTGTTATAGTACTACGTTCGATTGCGGCCTGTAGCTCCGGTTCATCCTCCCCACATGAGTATCGCCGTCCGGCTGAAAGGCCAAAGCAAAGGAGCGCGCCATGGGCTTGATTTCAGTTCTGATTTTTCTGGCCATCATTTATGCCTTCGCCTCGATCCGCGTGCTCAAGCAGTATGAGCGCGGCGTGGTGTTCTTCCTTGGCAAGTTCGAGGGCGTGCGCGGTCCGGGGCTGACGCTGGTCTTCGTGCCGGTCCAGACCATGACGCGGGTGTCGCTGCGCACGGTGACGATGCAGATCCCTTCGCAGAAGATCATTACCAAGGACAACGTCTCGATCGATATCGCAGCCGTCGCCTACTATCACGTCACCGATCCGGAGAAGGCGGTGATTGCGATCGAGAACGTCTATAACGCGATCAACCAGATCAGCCAGACCACGGTGCGCAACGTGGTCGGGCGCTTCAGTCTCGACCAGTTGCTGTCGGATACTGCGAGCATCAACGAGCAGATCAAGGACGTCATCGACACCCACACCGAGCCATGGGGCGCGCAAGTGACGGCGGTCGAGATCAAGGACATCACGCTGCCGGACAACATGCAGCGGGCGATGGCGCGCGAAGCCGAGGCCGAGCGCGAACGCCGCGCCAAGATTGTCGCCGCCGAGGGTGAGTACCAGGCCGCGGTGAAGCTTGGAGAGGCCGCCGACATCATCACCGCGCATCCGGTCGCACTTCAGTTGCGCACGCTGCAGACGATGGCCGAAATCGCGACCGAGAAGAACTCGACCATTATCTTCCCGGCGCAGTTCATGACGACGGTTCAGGAGGCGCTCGCGACGCTCTCCAAGGATTCCGCGGGGAAGTAGTGGCGCTTCGCTCGCAATGACGAACGATCCCCAGCGCGCGAAAAAAAGGGGCTCGCGCCCCTTTCTCATCGTGTGTCAGCGATCGTTAGTTGCCGGTGTTCCAGCTGTGCCAGCGATGCCAACGGTACCAGCTGTGATGCCAGTAGTGGTGGTGCCAGCCCCATCCGCCCCAATAGTACGGATGGTAGTAGCCGTAACGGTAGCCGTAGGAATGGCGGTGCCAGCAATGGCCCCACTCGTTGCAGACGTACCCGGCGGGGACCACCACGGATGATGTTTGCACCGGAGCGGTGACAGGCATCGCCGATGCCGCGCCGCTTGAGAATGCAACACCGCCAAGGGCGGCAATACCAATCAATGCAGACGTAATCTTCATGTTCTTCACCTCCTAACATCCATTGGATGTGGCGAGGTGCGAAGCGGTTCGGCCGCCTTACGCAAGCTTAATTTAGCTTGCAGATTTGTAACCCGCGCTTTGTCGAACGATGCGGGGCGACGCCTCCACCAATGACCATAGATGGAGGCGTCGATGAAGATGCTGTCCCGGTCGCGTTATCACCAAAGGTCATGGCTATCGTCTTGCGTCGTGCGCCGCCGATACCTGGCGAAGCCGTCCAAGCGCAAACAAGGTAAACGCCGATGCACATCTGCGGGCGGCAGATGGTCCCGCTATCTCGGAGCGCTCGTCCATCTATTTAGAACTTGAAAAGGGGTATCGGCGACAAATAGGGTGAGTGTTGCCGCGTCGCTCTTCATTCGGATTTCATGGATCGATTTCATCAAACCTTGCCGGTCTGGGTTCGCGCCGTTCTCCTGGCCGGCGTCATATGCCTTGTCGCCGGCGTCGTGCTGATTTCATATCGGCTCTCACAGCGGCCGACGATTCTTACAGTGGCGGTCGGCTCGCTCGATGGCGAAGCGCGTCAGTCGGCTTCGCTGATCGCAGGCCAATTCGCCGCCACCGGCTCACCGATCCGGCTCAAGATCGAGAGCACCGGTAACGTACTCGACGCGGCAAAAGCTTTCGCCGCCGGCAAAGCCGATCTTGCGGTGGTGAGAGCCGACGTCGGCGATCTTTCGCAGGCGCGCGCCGTTGCCGTGACGGCGCAGGGGGTCGTCACCATCGTGGCGCCGCCGGGATCGAACATCACGAGCATTGCGAAGTTGCGCGATCACACCGTCGGCGTGGTCGGCGGCGAGATCAATCATCACGTCGTCGAGGCCCTGAAGAAGGAATACGATCTCGACCGTGCCAACGTCACCTTCAAGGACCTCATGCCTTTGGACGTGCGGCAAGCCGTGCAGGCCAAGCAGGTCGCAGCCTTGATCCTGGTGACGCCGCTCACAGACAGATACATATCGCTCATCAAGGGTCTGTTTCGCGAAACCGCGACGTCGGCGCCCGTGCTGATCCCGATCGATTCGGCAGGGGCCATCACCGATGCCAAGGGGCCTTACGAAAGCTTCGACATTCCCAAAGGCACGCTACGCGGCTCCCCGGCCGTTCCCGACGACGATGTAACGACGTTGCGCGTGCCTTATATGCTCGTCGCCAACCGCCATCTTGACCAGCAGCTGGTCGGAGAACTGACCAAGCGCGTGATGGCGGCGCGGCGCGACCTCGCAGCCGAACAGCCGCTGATCGCGGGCATCGCGACGCCGACGCTCGATGCGGATGCCTATATCGCGGTGCATCCCGGCGCGGCCGCGTTCTACAATGGCACCCAGCAAAGTTTCATGGACCGCTGGGGCAATGCCATCTATCTCACCCCGATGGTGCTCGGCGGTCTGGCCTCGGTGTTTGCAGCTGCCTGGCGCTTCCTCGGCATCCGCCCACACGGCGTGGCGCAGGGAACGCTGGCGCGACTCTGCGCATTGCGCGGGCAGATCCGTGAGGTTCCCGATCAAGCAGCCCTGCGCAAGGTCGAGGACGAGATCGACGCAGCGCTGCACGCGCAGCTCGCCAAACCGGCCAGCGACGACGAGGGCGGGTCGGAGACACTGGCCGTGATTGCGCTGGCGCAACGGCTCGAAACCCTCATCCATCACCGCCGCATCGAGCTTGCAGGGTCGGCAAGGAAAGCGTGAACCGGCGGTCGCGGCGGATTTGGCAAGAAGCAAATTGTGCGATCCGTCCCTCGCCGCGCGGGAATAATTCCGGACTTTCGATGTAGAAGGAATGCCGAGGCGGAAAGCAGCCTGGATGCTTCGGCCCGGACGCGGACATTTCATAGCCATTCACACGCATGTATCCTGCGCGTGCCATCATCGGGCCAATCAATGGGAGAAACAAAGATGAGAACACTGACCAAGCTTGCTGCCGGCGCTATCCTTTTTGCCGGTCTCGCCGCGCCCGCACGGGCCGCGGACGTATCGCTGGCGCGCTTTGCCGATTGCGGCACGGCGCAGGCGCCGACCGCCGTCAATCAGCGCTTCTCGGATACATTTGCCTATGGTGACCTGAAGCTTCAGCTCACCTTCAGCTGCTATGTCATCAAGCATGGTGACGAGTACATGTTGTGGGATACCGGCCATGCGATGACCATGCCCAATGTCGCGCCGAAGGTGAGCCTCGTCGATCAGCTTGCGAAGATCGACGTCAAGCCCGAGCAGATCAAGTATGTCGGCATCAGCCACTACCACGCTGATCACACCGGCCAGGTATCGTCCTTTCCGAAAGCAACGCTGCTGATCGGCACCCGCGAATGGGACGCTATCTCGGCTCCCAAGCCGGCCGAGGGCGTGAACTTCAAGCCGTTCGAGAGTTGGATCAAGGGTGACAGCAAGGTCGAGCCACTTCCGCTCGGCCTCGACAAGGATGTGTTCGGTGACGGCAGCGTGATCGTGCTGCGCACGCCAGGCCATACGCCGGGTCATTCCAGCCTGCTGGTCAAGCTTGCCCAGATGGGGCCGGTCATTCTCAGTGGCGATTCCGTCCACTTCCGCGAGAACTACGATTCAGACGGCGTGCCGGCCTTCAACTACGACCGCGCGCAAACTGTCGCCTCGCTGGAGCGAACCAAGAAGATCCTCGCCAATCTGAAAGGTCAACTCATCATCCAGCACGATGCGCGCGACATCAGCAAGCTGCCGGAATTTCCAGCGTTCGCGAAGTAAGGTCGGTTAAATGAAACAATAGCGCTGCCCCGACGTCTGGGCAGCGCTATTCGTTAAGGCCTTTTTTCCGGTCCGGTTTACCTGCCATTGACGCGCCACTTGTATTCTTGCGGCCACAAGGCCCGAGGAAACCGCGATGGTGGACCTGGTACAATACGCTCACTCGCTCGAAACGGACCTCGCCTTCGTCAGGGATATGGTGGCGAAGTTCGAAGCCGGCACGTATTCCGCCGGCTTTCGGCCCAAGGACAAGGTGTGGATCGACTTCACCCCCCAAACCATCCTCATGTACAAGCGGATGATCCTGACATACGACGCAGCGCTGATGGCGACGCGAACGAAATTGGCCCAAAACAAATTGGCTGAACAGGAAGCCTAGCTTTGAGGCTGCCGTTTGCTGCTTCTATCTTGAAGCCGGCTTGCCGAGGCACCACACCAGCGTTAGCCCGGCGAGCGCCACCGCCGCTAACAACATCCAGGCTTCGTTGACCGACATCGCAAAGGCGGCGCGCTCCACCATCGGGCGCACGTAAGCCTCGATCGTGGCCTGCGTCACATCGGGCGGCGGATGCAGGAAGAGTTGCACGTCAAGCCCGATCGCCTTTGCCGCCGTCACGTCGCCCGCGAGCAGGCGATCGCGCAAGGCTTCGCCGTGGCCAATGCTGCGCCCGTAAAGGATTGTGTCGATCGCGGCGATGCCGATCGCGCCGCCGAGATTGCGCATCAGGTTAAACAGCCCGCTGGCGTCCGGTACCTGCGCCGCGGTGAGTACGCCGAGCGCGAGCTGCGTCGGCGGCAACAGGCAGAACATGATGGCGATGCCGCGAACGACTTGCGGCCAGAGCATCTCGTCGAAATCGGCGATCCGGCTTTGAAACGCGCTCAGGCCCAGGCCGAGCGCAAACAACGCAAAACCAAACGCGGATAGCTTGCGCGGATCGAGCCGGCTTTCGAGATAACCCGCGACGGGCGCTGTAATGAGTTGCGCGGTGCCCGTGACGAGCATGATGCTGCCGATTTCGAAAGCGTCGTGACGGCGAACGTAGGCGAGGAACACCGGCATCAGATAGGTCGAGCCGAACAGGCCCACGCCGAGACAGAAACTCAAAGCACAGCCGACCGCAAACGGGCGCACGGCAAGCGTGGTCAGATCGACAATCGGATGCGTGGCCTCGATTGTTCGCTTCACGAAGATGCCGCCGCTCACGAGGCTGGTCGCGAACAGCGCGAGCGGCTGCGGCGCCAGCCAGCCGCCATGAGGGGCCTGCTTGAGGCCGAGTTCGAGCGCGGCGAGGGTCGCCGCCATCAGGATCAACGAGAGAACATCGAGATTTCTGAACTCGGTGAAATCGGCTTTGTCCTGCGGCAACAGAAACGGTGTGGCGGCGGCCGCTGCCAGGCCGGGCGCGACATTAATCAGGAACAGCCAGTGCCACGACCAGGTCTCGGTGATCCAGCCGCCGACAACCGGCCCAACGGTTGGCGCGAGCACGGCGACGACCCCGGCGAGCGTGGTTGCAACCGGGTGCAGGCGCAGCGGAAACAGCAGAAACACCGCAGAGAATACCGCCGGGATCAGGGCGCCGCCGGCAAAGCCTTGCAACACGCGAAAGCAGATCAGCGTCGCGAAGTTGTCGCTTGCCGCGCAACCGATTGAGGCAACCGTGAACAGCGAGATCGCGGCGACGAACAGCCAGCGCAGCGATAGCGTGCGCGTCAGCCAGCCGGTCAGGGGAATCGCGGTGATCTCGGCAATCAGATAGGCGGTCTGGATCCAGCTCATCGCATCGCGCGAGATATCGAGCGCCTCTTGAATCGCCGGCAGCGATGTCGCGACCACCTGAATGTCGAGAATCGCCATGAACATGCCAAGGCACATCAGGAGGAAGCCGAACCAGGTGGCGAGGCCTGGTTCTTCCCGTACGTTGGCGTCGATGGCGAGGCTCATGAGGCGGCTTGGTCGGCGGCTGTGCGCGGCGATGCAAGACCGCGATTTTCGGCGCGGATGCGGACGAAAAGCACGAGCGCGTTCAGGATCGAGAACAAAGCCGCGATTGCCGGCAGATGCAGCGCCAACGGCAACACGGCGATCTCGCCGGCCACGACCGCATAATTGGGATGGCGCAGAAAGCGGTAGGGACCCGATGTCACCAGCGGCGCATTCGGCAGTACCACGATGCGTGTCGTCCAGCGTGGCCCCAGCGTGGCCATCACCCAGACGCGGAACGCCTGAAGCACGAGATAGGCGATGAGCGCGACCACGTTGATCGGCTGATCATGGCCGAAGATCCAGAGCGCCAGCAGCCACGAGGCGTGCAGCACCACGAGCAGCGGATAATGCGTAGCTGCGATCTCGGTCGCACCGCGCGCCATCAATGCTTTGGTGTTGCGGCGGGCAAGGACAAGCTCGGCGCCGCGCTGGGCCGTCACAAGTGCCAGGATGATCTCGGCCGCCGTCACGCCGCGTGCCGCAGCGAGACGCAACTGGCGGTGAAGCCGGGGCCGAGCGCGGTGACGAGCGAACGCTTCGGCAGGCCGTGCGCCCGCGCGCGTTCGAGCACGAACAGCACGGTGGGCGCGGACATGTTGCCGTAGTCGGCAATCACACTTCGCTCGTGCTCGAGCGTGCCCTGATCGAGCGACATCGCGCCCTCGATTGCGTCGATCACCTTGGCGCCGCCGGGATGGCAGATCAGGCGGTCGACATCGTCGAGGCCAAGCTTCATTCGGGCGAGCACCTGGCCAAGTGCGGGCTTCAATTCTTTGGTGACGAATTCCGGAATGGTGCGGCGAAAAATCACGCCAAAGCCCAAGGGATCGACGTTCCAGCCCATGATGCCGAGCGTGTCGGGCCAGAGATGTTCGCCTGACGCTTCGATCTGCGTCTCGCCGCCATCGCCCGCGCGCAGCACGAGCGCGGCCGCGCCATCGGCGAACAGGCTGGTGGCGACGATGTTGGCCTTGGTGAGTTGGTCGAGACGAAGCGCGAGCGAGCAGAGTTCGACGGCGACCATCAGCACATTGGTGCCGGGACGCGCCTCCGCCAGACGGGCCGCAATCGAGAGGCCGGAGACGCCGCCGGCGCAGCCGAGCCCGAACACCGGCACGCGGGAGATATCGGAGCGAAACCCCAACCGCCGCGCGACACGCGCCTCCAGACTCGGCGTTGCGATGCCAGTGGAGGAAACCGTGACGACGGTGTCGATATCGGCCGCGTCAAGTCCGGCTTCGTGCAAGGCTTTGGTCGCGGCCTCGACGAACAGGCGTTCGGCGCCTTCGAGATAGGCCGCAGTGCGCTCCGGCCAGCCGTGCTGCGTAAGGTACCATTCGAACGGTTTGACGCCGTAGCGTCTGACGATTCCGGTGTTGGCGAAAATACTGGCGAAGCGGGTATAATCGGGAAAACGGCTGCCGAAGACTTCCCACGCCGCCTCCAGAACGTCCTTCTGTTGGAAGCTGTAGGGAGGGACCGAGGTCGCGAGCGAAAGCAGGGCAGCATTGGGCATCAAAGGATTCCGTGTTGTTTCCGTCTTGATGGGAACCGCGACTGGAAGCGTTTATTTCGGCGGCTTTCCACCTCGAGGCCGCTCAGGAGGGTCACTTAAAAGTGAGCTTTTACCTCCGCCGACCTTCGTACCGGTGAGCGAGACGACAGGCTTGCCACGCGCCGGGGCACGCGCGGTCGATCTTTGCCTCAGGCCGCGGGTAGTGACGGCGATTGACACAACCTGAAACAACCTGCGGTCGAAATGTCATTTCTTGAGTGACGCCGACAGCTTCTGGTGGGTCCAATTCGCGTGTTCGCTGTGAGTCCAGAGCATGCCGATTGCTGGACGCAATACGCGAGTTGACGCGGATTTTGAATGCCAAGCGCAGGAGCGCGTATAAACACGTATATTCTACCTCCGCGAAAGTTCCTTTGCGCGGGACTCTCGACTTAACTTGCTCGCATTGATCTTCCTTGGCATACTTTTCACGAAGCAATTGCGGCTGTTGTCGCCCGCATGAAACTATTTTGCGAGAAGGCACGAGATGAAAAATCGCACATCTGCATCGGAAGTCAGTGCCACGCTCGGATTTCCTTCCAGCGAAACTATGCAGGGTTTGCGGCTGTGGAAGGCCTTTCTCAAGCTTTCGCCGTCGCAGCGGTCCGACGTCCTTGCGCTCGTGGAGCAGCTTGCTACCGATCCCGCGCCGCTTCCGGACGGCGTCAACGGACGTTTTACGCCGCGATAATTTTTCAGCTCGATCGATGTTTCGCCGCTCGCCGTGCGGTAGTCCGCGAATTCCTGTTCAAGAATTACTCTAAAGAGTTCTCACGAATTTCACGTAATTGAAATCCAACGAAGAGGCCGCGTTGCCCGCGGCCGCTTCGAGAGCCCAGGGTTTAGCGTTCGAACCAGAACCAGTCGGCATTTGCGCGGCGCCAGTCGGCATTGCGCTGCTCATTGCGGCCGATCAGGATACCGAAGCGAATGCAGGCCTTGCGGTCACCCTTGTCGCATAGCTGATGGAAGCCGATGATTTCCGCCTCCGTCGCGTTTTGTGCGTGGGCCGGGGAAGCGACCATCGAAGCTGAGCCGATGCCGGCCGCGATCACGCACGCAGTCATCAATCGCTGTAAGGTCATAGGTTCTCCTGTCAAAAAAAGATGCGCCCCGTGCTGAGGCTTAGAGGGCCAAATCTGAATGCAATCTGAACCTTGGGGGGAAGGTCTCGCACGGCACTGTCAGCGCAATGGAGGCTGCGGCTTGTCACCGTACGTTCGCCTCGCCATCTTATCTGTGCTAAGACCGGAAAAATAAGGCCAATAGAACGAGGGATGCTGCCGATGTCCGAACCAAAACTGGAAGTGCCGGCCGAGCTGCGCGACCTGGCCGAGAAAACCATCGAACAGGCCGAACGGGCGTTCGGCATGTTTTTCGAGGCCGCCAACAAGTCGGTGGCCGCGATCCCAAGCCCCGGAACGGAAATATCGAAGCAGGCGCTGTCGTTTACCGAACAGAACATGAAGGCGGCTTTCGAACATGCACGCAAGCTCGTGCACGCGCACGACCTTTCAGAGGCGCTGCAAATCCAGTCGGAGTTTTTGCGAAGTCAGTTCACCAATGCCGGTGAACATATGCGGCAAATCACGGGAGACGTGATGTCGGCTGCAAAAAATTCGATGAAGCCGAAGTTTTAAGCCGCAGAGGCGACCCTCGATTTTCAAAAGCCGCCGCCATCTTGTGCGGCCTTGTCAATTTGCGCGAAACGAGATCGGTTCAGATCGCTTTCAGAAAACTCTCGTTCGCAGAGCATCCGCTACAGCGGTAGGTGACGAAATTCAGGCGTTCGTCCCTGGGTTCGATCAGGATGAGCTTCATCCGATCATTACACTTGATGCATATCATTTCAGTCGTGGTCTGAAAGCGCGTACAGGTAGGTGTCGGTTTTGGAACGTCCAGCATTCGTACCCTCTTCTGGCCACCTTCGTTTTTCCCTATTCTTCAAAGGGATACGCGACTCAAAAACCGACGCCAGTATGGACGATTCCCGACCTGCTGGAAAAGACATAACGGCGAATAACTCGCCCGCAGATTGAAGAAGGGCCTAACATTTGGGCAAGAGGCCGTTTCTCGGGTTCCATTTCAGTTCCATCGCGTCGAACGAGCGCTGTGGGATCAAACGGTGGCAACAGCGACTCCACTCCTCGTAATGACGGGGAGGGGTGCAGCGTGCGACTTGTTTACGGGTAAGGACCCGGTCCGATCTTGGCGATCAGCGGATTCTCGGTCGCGACCGGCGACAGATCGCTGTTGGCGGAGTCCCCCAGGAACTTGTCGAGCGTCGCCTGAATCTTGTCGCGCGCTTCTTCCGGGCCGCGATCGCTCATCCATGTGTGCTGGAACGGCGTCCTGACGATGTCGATGCCCTCGGCCTTGGCCTGTTCCGGCGTCGGCAGCACGCCGGGGTCGGTCGTGAAGTTCGGGTCGGTCGAGCGGAACGACAAGATCTTCATCTTGTCGTTGAGCACGAACGGAACGCGCAGATTGTCGAGCGTAATCACCTTCGACACCAGTTCGGGGTGTTCCTTGGCGCAGAACATCGCGACGTCGCCGCCGTTGGAATGTCCGACCAGCGTCAGGTGTTCGTAATCCGCATTCGGCTGCATCTTCTTCAACTCGCCGAGCACAAAGAGAATATTGGCTTCGCCACGCTTGTAGACGGCGAGGCGGCCGACATAAGGCTGGCCGGCGATCGTCATCAGCGGCGGGTCGCTCGGCAGGTCCTGCTGGACGCTGGCAACGAGATATCCGCGCGCTGCCAGCACGTTTTCCAGGAACGA
Source organism: uncultured Alphaproteobacteria bacterium (assembly GCA_963824305.1). Classification (GTDB taxonomy): domain Bacteria; phylum Pseudomonadota; class Alphaproteobacteria; order Rhizobiales; family Xanthobacteraceae; genus Bradyrhizobium. Next base: position 896,597 of record CAWGOW010000004.1, on the reverse strand, counting down.
GTACTCGGTGTTCTTGACGGTGTTGCCGTTACTGATAATCGCGACCGGCAGTCTGCGGGTGCCCTGATCGGCTCGCATCTCATAGTCGCGGCGCACCGCGAGATCGACCGCCACCGGCCGCTGCCGCGCGGCGTCGAACAGCTCGAGCGTTTCGTGCCGAATGGCCCATTTGCTGCCGGCAACATAGAGGCCGCCGACTGCCGCGAACATGCAGGCCAGAACGATCAAGGCCCGTTTCATCGTGTCCGTCCCTCTGCTCAAGAGATGGTCATAAGACGTTACAACCGCGAGTTCGGTTGCAGGCGGAAGAGTATTAATTTTGCGAAAGTTATTGCTTTGCAACAGGTTTTTGCAGTGCAATATGACGGGATGTGCCTTAGCGTCCACGCCTCATTGGGCGAGTTCGTCCAGATGGGTTTTGAGTTCGCCAAACATGTATGGTTTTGGAAGGAAGTGGGCGTTTTCCGGCAAATCACCGTGCCCCGGCCGGAATTGGCCCGATGTCACCAGCAGCGCGACCGGCGGCCATCGTTTCCTCACCGCCGCGGCCAGCCGGAGCCCGTCCATCGAGCCCGGCATCTGAATGTCGGTAAATACCACGGAGATTTCTGAGCTGGACTCCAGAAGCGATATCGCCTGGTCGGCGTTTGCGGCCTCGATGACCCCGAATCCGAGATCGCGGATCATTTCCACCGCATGCATACGGATCAGCGCCTCGTCCTCGACAACCAGAACCACCTGTTTTTGTTTTTCTGAAAAGGCCACTGTAACTCCACTGAACAAACACAACCCCGCAAGGCCGCAATATGTTCCAAAGAACCTTTGCGAAGGCCAAGCGTTGTTGCAGATACTCCGGTAATAATTCGATCATGACGAGCGATTTGCAGGCCGACATCGACGCCATCCAGAAGATCGGCGCGGTGCCAAAGGTGTTGGACGTCGCCAGCCGACTGACCGGCATGGGCTTTGTCGCCGTCGCGCGCGTCACCTCGGACCGGTGGGTATGCTGTGCGGTTCGGGACAACATCCAATTCGGCCTTGAACCGGGTAGCGAGCTTCGTGTCGAAACGACGATATGCAACGAGATACGCCAGCATGGCCAAACCGTCGTCATTAACGACGTGGCGACCGACGGGGCATTCTGCAACCACCTGACGCCTGCGATGTACGGCTTCCGCAGCTACATCTCCGCCCCTATCATCCTCGCCGGTGAGATATGGGGGACGCTCTGTGCGATCGATCCGCAGCCACGCGACCTCGGTAAGCCTGAGGTTCTTGGCTCGTTTCAGTTGTTGAGCGAGTTAATCGCTGCCCAGTTGGAGCTCGATCGGCGCTTCGAACAAAGCCAGGCCAACCTTCGCGCCAGCGAGACCCAGCGCGCCTCCGCCGAAGCCGATTTGCTGGACGAACGGAAGACCGCCGAGCTCCGCGAACAGTTCATCGGTGTACTCGGGCATGACCTCCGCAACCCGCTTGCTTCCGTCGAAGCCGGAATGCGCATCCTCCTCAAGAACCTCGATACCGGCAAGGCGCCGGAAATCATCTCCATGGTTCAGAAGTCGGTCATGCGCATGGCAAGCCTGGTCGACAACATCATGGACTTTGCCAGAGGACGGCTCGGCGGCGGCTTAACCGTCAGACGAGATGCAAAAGCGCCGTTAACGCCGGTTCTCGAGCAGGTCATCGGTGAGCTGAAACTGGTCTGGCCGTTCGTCATCATCGAAACGGATATCGATATCAAAGAGCCTGTCGACTGCGATCGAACCAAGATCGGTCAGCTTTTCTCCAATCTGCTGGGCAATGCCATCACTCATGGCGATCCCGAGGAGGCGGTCCGCGTCACCGCGAAGACGCAAGGCGACGGGGTCTTCGAACTGACTGTCACGAATTTCGGCGCGCCGATTTCGAGTAAGGCGATGCAAAACTTGTTCAAGCCGTTTTCTCGCGGCGACAGTCCGAGTCAACATGGCCTCGGACTTGGCCTCTTCATCGCCTCGGAAATTGCCCGCGCTCACGGCGGTACGCTGACAGCGGATTTAACCGCGGAAGAGACGACGTTTGTTTTCAGGATGCCGCACACGCACTGACGCTCCAGTAGCGTTACGCGCCCGCTTTATCCTTGATCATCGCCACCACTGCCTCGATCGCGGTGGCTATCGCGCCGCGCCGATAGGCCCAGCGCGGATCGTCGCCGGGAGGCGAAGCGATCACCATGGTGGCGTTGGCCTCGAATAACAGGAGGTCGCCGTCAGCATTCACCCCGAAATCGACCCCGCCATAATCGAGCGAGAGCGTGTCGCAGATCGCGCGCAGTGCGGCCATCGCTCTGCCGCCGAGAACGGCGTCCATGTTTTCGAGGAACGCCATTTCTTCCGTGCGATGATCGGATTTGTCGGCCATGTCCGACGTGAAGTAGTGCACCTTCCAGTTTCTTGAGATCGCCAGATGCAGCGGAAAGATTTTGCCGCCGATCATCATCACGCGGTATTTGCGGGCGTTGCCGTCCTTCCCCCGCGCGTCGAGATATTCGATCGCGAGGAGCTCTTCGCCCGGAAGTTCCGCAACGGCGCCGGCGAGATCGGCGGCTCCTTCCACCAGCACGAAGTTGCGACCGGTGTGATAGCCGGGCGAGCGCAACAAGAGCGGGAAGGCAAAGCCATGGCCCGCAAGCCAGGAGACGGCTTGCCGACCGGCAAGAATCTCGCGGGCGACGGCAAGGGTCTTTGCGGTCATGACGCCCGGCAAGCCCGCAAGCTGTGCCGCATTGTCAATGCGCCCCGTCGTCATCACTGCGCGGGGATCGTTGATGACGGGCGCAGTACTTCGCGCGGTCAGGCGAATGGCGGCTTCGAGGGCCGGTTGGCACAGATCGGGATCGCCGATCGCGTTGAAGATCAGCCGGTGCGACGGCAACGGCATTGCCGCGTCGAGATGGTCGGCCACCACGACCGTGGTCATAAACACGCAGTCGTCGAGAAACGGTGCGGTTGGGATATTGCCGCCGCCGGACGAGACGAGTTGCAGCAGCGGGATCGGCGGGCCTTCGCCGCGGTAGGGTAGCGTAGAGACGGCATGGCCGCGAAAACCCTTTCGAAAATGTTCGCGCGCCGAAACGCGATCGCCCTCGTCGGCGAGCACCGCGCCCATGCCCTGATGCGCGGCGGCGTGATCCGGATCGGCCTTCAGCGCCGCCTCATAGTGAGCGCGCGCCTCCGCATGGCGGTTGGCGCGCAGCAGGAGATTGCCGAGGTTCACGCGCGCCATCGGATTATCCGGATGATGCAGGATCGCTTCGGCATAGACCCGGCAGGCGGCATCGATCGCGCCTTGCGCGGCAAGCAGCGTTCCGAACTCGTTGAGCGCACTGAAATGGGTCGGATGCCGGCGCAGGAGATCGATGAAGGCGGCTTGTGCATCGAGTTTTCGATCCAGCGCGCCAAGCAGGGCTGCCCGTTCGATCTCGGTCTTCAGCCGCGCTTCGGCATCGCCGGGCAACGCCAGTTGTGCTTCGAGTTCGGCGAGCCGCGCTTCCTGTGCAAGGCGCGGCGCCCAATTGGCAGTCGGTGCGTTCTTTGGTCTGGCGGTCATCGCAGGCGTGGGTCGAAGCGAATGAAGGTGTCACCACTATCGGCTGATTCGCGCAGCAAATGTGACGACTCTGACGCTCCTTTCGGTGCCGTCCCGAGACTATGACCGATCACGACTTGTCAAAGGTGACGCCAATGCGTTTTTCCTTGCGCCAGACCACCCGGCACGGCCGGCGAACGCCTTCCGCAACCAGGGTGAACCGGGCGGGGATCCCGACCGGGCTGACGTCCATCGCCGCGCCGGTGTCCGAAATGTTTCTGATCGTGCACGAGATGACGCTACCGCCGAATTCGATTCCGGCGCCTTTCAGTACGCGATGCCGGGCTGCAATCCGATGTTCGTCAGTCATTCTTCGCAACCTAAACGAAAGGCCGGAAATATCTGACCTCGGATTGATGCCGGCCGGTACTTTTCTGCGCTGCCTTGAAACCAACCTCCCGTTTGGGTTGTATATACATTTTTTACACGTCATAAGATATGAGAAAAATAGCAGGGAACTGCAGCCGGTCGCTCCGTACATCTACTGGAATATCAGAATCGAACGTCCCCAGTTAAAGTCGAAGCTGTTCGAACCAGTGGAACCTGTGGGATAACCAGCCCGTGATCGCGTCCATTCAAGTGAAGAAGATCGCCGTCCTCGGTGCGCCGATCGAGATCGGCGCGTCGCAAATGGGCACGTTGATGGGGCCGGACGCGCTCCGCACCGCCGGGCTCCTGACCCTGCTCGAAAGCCTCGGTTTTGCCGTCGAAGACCATGGCAATCTTTCGGTCGAAGGCGTTGCCACGCTCAAGGACACTCCGCCCGGCAACACCAAGCATTACCGCGAAATCCAGCGCTGGATTCCGGCCATCAGCGCCCGCAGCTATGATCTTGCACGAAGCGGCGCCATTCCGATTTTCATTGGCGGCGACCATTCGCTCTCGATGGGTTCGGTAAACGGGGTCGCGCGTCATTGCCGCGAGACCGGCAAAGAACTCTTCGTGATGTGGCTCGACGCCCATGCCGACTACAACACGCCGGCGACCACGATCACCGGCAACATGCACGGCATGTCGGCGGCGTTCCTGTGCGGCGAGGAGGGGCTCGAAGGCTTGCTCGGCGCCGAGCCGCGTGCGCCGATCGATTTAAGCAGGCTGGAGCTGTTCGGCACCCGCTCGATCGATAAGCTCGAAAAAGATCTGGTGAAGCTTCGCCGCATCAGCCTCGTGGATATGCGCAAGATCGACGAGTTCGGCGTCAGCGTCCTGATCCGCCGCGTCATCGAAAAGGTGAAGGCGGTGGGCGGCGTGCTGCACCTGAGTTTCGATGTCGACTTTCTCGATCCCGAGGTGGCGCCGGGTGTCGGCACCATGGTGCCGGGCGGCGCAACCTATCGCGAGGCGCATCTGATCATGGAGCTGTTGCACGATTCCGGCATCGTGCATTCGCTGGACATCGTGGAACTCAATCCGTTCCTCGACGAACGCGGACGTACCGCGCGCAGTGTGGTGGAACTGATCGGTAGCCTGTTCGGTCAGCAGATCTCCGACCGTCCGACGCCGACGAATGCGATTCCGCCAGAGCACTGAACGTCCCCGGAAGCGGGAACCATCGCCCTCGCGTGTCATTGACCTTATCTGGAAACGTGAGGCGAGGTGTTCGAATGGTCTCCGATCAGACGAAATATGGTCGCGTTCGCCCGGTCTGGGTGGCGCTGGCGGTCGCAGTTTTTGGAATTGTGGCAATGTTGCTGGTCGATCACGGCCCGTGGGCGCGTGCGCAGGCACAAGATCCGCGTATGGCCATCTTTCAGACCACGGGTGAGGCCGCGCATGCGGTCGGCGCCAAGGTCGTACCGACAGCGCCGAAATCCGAACTCGAGCCTGATCCGGTTGGGCCGAAGCGCACCGATCCGCCAAATCCCGAGCCGGGATTGGTGCATTAGATCGTAGCGATTTGATCTAACGGATGCTGACGAACTTGGCCCAAACCCCGGCGAGGATGGCGCCAACCAGCACGTAATGCGGATTCTCGCAGAACGTGCCGCCATACTGGCACATGGTTGTGCCGAGATCGCCGATCTCGTGTTTGCCGGCGGCATAAAACAGGGCGGACAGGACTGCGAGCGCTGCAGCTACAAAATACATTGCACCCTCCGTAAAGGGATCAAAGGGAAAGGATCGAACCCGGTTTCAACCAGTGGTTCGATTCCTGGATTCGCATTCCTTCTCATGAGGCAATTTCGCAAATGTCAGAATTAAGGACCACCCTACAAATCCACTCCACTGGCGGCCGCGCTGAATGAACCGCCCGTCTCTCAAATTCATCCTGGCGCAGGGCCGTTTCGAATCAGAGAATAAACTAGAGAAAATTTTTGATATCGCGGCAAGCACCTTGTCGGAAAATATACGCGGCCGAAATGTGGCGCGGCCAGATATCCGGCAACCACGTGGGGTGATTAGTGTTGCTGAGTTTCCCCGCTCCACGGGGAGGGACGTGCGGGAGCAGCCGCGGCGCCGACAACGGGGCGGCGATTCCAGTCCATCACGGAATTGTTGTGCACGAGTTTGACTACCCACAGGAAGTAGATCGAAGCTGGAATGCCCAACAGGTCGAAGAACAGCATGCCGCTGTCGCCATGCGTGGTGGCATCGACGAGATGCATCAGGGCGCAGGTAAAGAACACGCCGGACAGCGACACGCCTGACAACGACCAGACGCCGTTCGTGAGATAGCGGCGTACCTGACAGTCGCCCAGATACCAGCCCACCATGCCGTAGGTGACGGTAACGAACACGTTGGCGATAAACGTGAGCGAGGTGAAGTCGACGCCGGGCTCCGAGCGCGTCACAAGACCGGACGATGTGCAGACGAACTGCCACAGCGCGTCGGAGCCGGGTTGGACGAGAACGCCAGCCGCCAGCACGCCGGTCGCAAGGATGAACGCGCCCGCCAGCATCGCCATGCGATCCGCCGTGGCCGTAACGATGCGCTCGCCCTGACCGCCCCACATCCGCTCCAGGCGCAGCAAGACAAAAGTGAGTCCGGCCGGTAGCCCGATCACGGTCGCCGCAAACATTGGCCACGACACGCTTGCGCCCTGAAGCACGTGCCAGCCGTGCACCAGGTGATGCGGACCGCAGCTTGCAGCCATCAGCGAGAAGCCGAGGCCAAAGCGCGACCAGCCCCGGTAGCGGTGAAGGCTCGCGGTTTCCCATGCGCTGAGCACACCAAGGCTCGCATAAGCCAAACCAATTGCCAGATTGCCCAGACCGACGACGATCGACATCATGATCGGCCTGCGAGCCTGGTCCCCATGGGGGCACCGATATGTTCGAGGAATTCGTCGATGAAGTAACGATGACCACGCCGCGCGGGACCGTCGGCGGAATGCACGCCATGAAGCGCCGGTGCCGAACGGGGTTGCCAGAGCGCCCTCGATAGCATCGGCGCGATACGTTCGGCCGCAACCGGCCGCGAAAAGAAGTAACCCTGCGCGACTTCGCAGCCCATGCGCAGCAGCATCGCCGCCTGTTCGCGCGTTTCAACGCCTTCGGCGATCGTGTGCTTGCCCATGGCGTAAGCGAGGCTGAGGATCGACGAGACGATGGCGGTGTCGCCCGGTTCGCTGGAGAGACCGTCGATGAAGCTGCGGTCGATCTTCAAAACTTCGGCCGGCATGTCGCGCAGGCGCGACAGAGAGGAGTGTTCGGTGCCGAAGTCATCGATCGCGATGAAGGCGCCCAGTTTCCTGACCTCCTCGAGCACCTGGATGACCTCTTGCCGCGCGCTCGTCATTACGCTTTCGGTGACTTCGACGCACAAAGAGGTCGGATCGATGTTCGTCTCTGCCAGGACCTGGCGGAGGTCGGGGATAAAGTCCGGCTCCGTGATCTGACGGGGCGAGACGTTCACGGTCATTGCCAATGACCGGCCCGGCATCAGCTTGGTCCATTCGGCAAGCTGGCGGCAGGATTCGCTAAGCACGTACCGTCCGATTTTGACGATCAGCCCACTGTCTTCGGCTACGGAGATAAAGTCGCCGGGCGGGATAACGCCGAGTTCGGGATGCCGCCAGCGCACCAGCGCTTCCACGCCGACCACGCAGCCATCCTTCAGGCGGACCTGCGGCTGATATTCGACGAAGAGTTGAGATTCGCGCAACGCCACCCGCAAATCCGACTCGATCCGCATGCGCTTCTCGGCGCGCGCGTGCAGTTCGTCGTTGAATTGCTCCAGCCGGGCACGGCCGCGGTCCTTGGCGGCATAAAGCGCGGTGTCGGCTTCGCGCAGCAATTGCTCGACGGATTTCTTGCCGGGCTTGCAGAGCGCAACGCCGACGCTTGCCGACACCACGACCTCCTTGCCGGAGACGAGCATCGGCTCGGCAAGGGCCGCGAGGATGCGGTTGCCCAGCGTCACGCCGGATTGATCGGTGGCGCGCGCATGCAGCACGACCATCTCGTCGCCGCCAAACCGGCTCGCGATGTCTTCCGGCCCCATGCAGTCGACGATGCGGTCCGCCATTTCGCGCAGCACGGCATCGCCGCAGCCATGGCCGAGCGAGTTGTTCACGAGCTTGAAGTTATCGAGATCGACGAACAGGATCGCGATCTGCGCGCCGTCTGACGGGTCGCGCGCGAGTTCCTGTTCCAGCTGTTCGAGAAGCACGCCGCGCGTCGGAAGAGCGGTCAGCGGGTCGTGCGCCGTCTTGTGCATCAACTGCGCAATCATGTCGCGCAGGCGTTCGACTTCCGAGTCCTTCGCCGCGAGCAGCGCGCCGTCACCGGCGGCGCCGGCCTGTTTCCTGGCTGGCGCTCCGAAGGGCACTGACGTAATCGGGCGAACTCCAGGCATAGGCCGCTCTTCAGTTCCTTCTGGAAACCATGAGCCTAAGCGCTGGGATGTTTGCGAAAGGTTGCCGAAAGGCATCTCCTCCGAATGCAGGATGGCTATTCAACGGAATGGTTAGCAATTTCCGATCCGATCTCCTTTAAGTTGTAGTACTCCCGCCACTGAAAACGTTGATGATCCCATTAATTTTGGCGCTAGCACGTTGCCGCGATCGCTGACGGCCGCCCGAGCTCCGTGGAATTACGGGCATGCTGAATGTGGGTGAAGCCGGACGCTTCGCCAGTTGTAGCCAGGCTTGATCGCAAAGATCTAACCGCCCTCGAGCAGCCGGCCGTAGCCCTTGATGCTGCAATGGACGCCCGCTGTGCGCAGCGCGTGCCACATCATGGCGGAAGCCGCCGAGATGACCGGCTTGCCGGTGTCTTCCTCCAACACCTGCAACGCATCGAGCGTCGGCATGCCGACGCCGGAGAGAAAGATCGCGTCCGCGCCGGGATCGTCGACTTGCCGGCCGAGCGCGTAAGCGCGTTCGCTGCTCTCTTCGTAGATGTTGCGCACGTTGGCGAGATGGCCGGAGCTGACCACCGTGAGACCACAGGTTTCGAGGTGTTGCCTGCCGCGCGCCGTCATCTCGGCGGAATAGGGCGTGCCATATGCGATGCGCCGAACGCCAAGGTGAGAAAAGGCCGCGAGCACGCTGCCAAAGGCGGTGATGAACCGCGTGCCGCCTATCGCTTCCATCTGCGCCGTGAGCTGGGCTTCCCGTTGCTGTCCGAGTGTGTAGCTCGTTGCCGTATGCGCCATCGCGATGACGCGCGGCGACACCATGGCGAGCAGCTTGACGCAATCGGGCAAGCTCGCGACCTGGCTCAGATTGCGTTCTTCCTGGCCGGCGTGGGTCCCGGCCGGGCCTTCTGCGCTCATCCGCGTGAAATGAAGCGACACGCCTTCGGGCGCAAGCTCCATCATTTCGGGTTCGAGCGTGGGATTGCCGGGTGGCACCAGAAATCCGATGCGGGCGCGCCAGCCTTTCATATTGCGTTCTCACGCTTTGCGGGTTCGTAATGTTTGGGAACTGGTTCCGACACGAGGCGCCTTCTCAATTTTCGTTAGTCCACGGAAACATACCGTCTCTGCTTGACGCCCAAAAGCGAAAGATGGGCGGACATGAAAGCCATGTCCACTTGGTGCCAGAAGCCGACCGCCGCTCTGCATCAAGTCAATGAAGCTTGTCGGCGGTCATCCAAGCACGCTTCACCGCTTCGCCGGTTCTCCCGGCATGATTTGCAGCAACGCGTCAGGTCCGATGGAAATCTGGCCAATGAACGGCCGATCATGTGCGGCGATCAGCAGCACCGAAGCGGCCACTCCCGTCGCAAACAGGCCCAACGCGATGGCCGAGGCCAGCCTGTTGTCGCAGTGCACGATGGCGATCGCGAGCAATTCGCATACCGCCTGCAAATACAGGCACCACCATTTCACCGGATTGACCTCCGACTGGCTGATGATGATGCGCTGCCGGCGCGCATCCAGTGCGGTGCCGAGGCCAGCAATAATTTCACGCTGCGCAGTCTGCTGTCCCGCCCCCTGCGGTGTCATCGCGACAACCAGTTGCAGCGCCTCGGCAAGCGCCGCCGGCGAAGCCTTCAGAGAGGCCGTCTGGTGCGCCATCTCAGGCCATTCGACGTTCGCGGCCTGCTCGATATAACTGCGTATCAGCGCCAGCAAACGCGCCTCCTGCTCGGCCGGCAAGCCGGCGGCGAGAAGCGTCACCGCTCGCAGCGAACTGGCCTCGCGGCTCACCGCAGCGCCGGCATGCTCTTCGTCGGCCCAGACCTGCGCCGCGGTAAACGCAACGAACAGGCCGAAGATAATGCCGAGCACCGGCAGCATTCCTGGAGACACCGCCTTGAGCGATTTGGCGCGCTCTCCGGTCGCGAGCCCCGTCACGGCTGCGAAGACGATCGCGGCAAGCAGATAGGTGAAGCCGAATACGACCAGCGCCATCCACAACACCGGCAGATCGTGTATCCAGTCGCTCATCGCATTCCCCCCGCTTTATCAAAGCACGGCGGGTGCGTTCGGGCTAGGCCCCGTGTCTGGATCGGGTGATTGCTGAGGGTCATCAGCGGACGTGGTTCGTCCCGAGCGGCCCGTCTTTTCCCTCAACAGCGGACGTCGAGCGCGCGACCGGCGTTGTCGGCACCCGTTGCGAGCCCTCGCTCTAGCTCGCCGTCGTCGCGGCGATCTTGTTCTGCGCGATGATGCCCTCGAGCCGCGCGATGTTTTCCAGCAGGCGCTGGCTGGTCAGCACCAGGAAGTAGTAGCCGAATTGCGGATTTTGGAAATAGATTTCCAGGAGCTTCTCGTAGGTGATCGTGAGCACGTGGCCGTCTTCGAGACAGGTCACGGTCGCCGTGCGCTTGTTGTCGGGCGAGAGGAAGCCGAGTTCGCCCATCAGCCGTCCCGGCGGCAGCTCGACGCCGATTTCATTGACGATGAAATTTCCGGTCACCGTCAAAAACATCTCGTCGGCGTTGTCGTCCTTTTTGAACAGCACATCGCCCTTGCGGTACTTGCGCTCGGTCATGAACGGCTTCAGCCATTCCATCGACGTGTCGCCTTGGGTGGCGCTGCGCGCCATCTTCACGAGGTTGAGCATCTGGCGCAGACGGAAAGCGTTGATCGGCACCATCAGGAAGTAGAGCAGGAACGTCGAGATATTGGCCGACAGCGCACCGAACCCGGCAAAGAAGGCGCAGCCGAACATGTTGGCGACGCGCAAGGGCACCATGGTTTGGGTGAGAAGGGTCGCGACGAAGAAGATGGCGCCAATCAGGGCGAACAGATTGGCAAGGGTAATATTCGCAAGGAACAGTTCGAGCAGACGGTTGAAGATCGCGTCATACGTGATGTTGTTGGGATCGAGCCCGAGCTGGATCAGGATCTTGGCGACCCGCAAATTATCCGCGGCGGTGTCGAGAATGCGATTGAGAATTGTCGACAGGTCTGCGCTGGGAGTCATGGCCGTTCCTTGCCGCAATAATTCGCCGGTTATTGCCTTCTCTTCGGCCCGCCCTTTGAAATCCCGGGCAGCCGCATGGGGCCGTTACTACCGGTTGTGACACCGGTGGTTCGATTCTAACATCCGCATCGGGCGAGGTGTGCACTTTTGCGAATGTTGGAATCGAAGGACCTCCGGCAAATATTAGATTCCGGGGGAGTTTTGGATCTGACATTCGCTTGATGAGTTTGTGGCTAGGTGGGTAGCGAATGTCAAATCCACTCCGCCGGGGGCAACTATACCCCGAAATCGGCAGCCAAAGGCGGTCGGCCTTCTAATCCACTGGTCGAATAAGGCGAATTGGCAGGCGGATTAGCGGGCGGATTAGACTTGGGGCGGCAGGGGCTGGCCCGCCGATATCGCTCTGCGGAAAGAGCCGAGGGGACCGCTAGGGAAGATGATCGAATAGAGCGCAGGCGTGCGCCCAAGAAATAGCCAAAGAAATAGTCAAGTAATAACCGGCGACAGGCCGGCGAACCGGGGCCTGCGAATTTGGGAGCGGCGGACCTGACGCGTGAGGCACCAAAACAGGTCGAGGAGTGGAGGCCGGCGAAGGCGAGGACGACTCCTGAGAGCTGACCGCGCGCTTCCAGTGGTCCGATTCTAACATTCGCATCCATACTCAGCGGACACCTTTGCGAATGTTATCGACAGCAACCGGCTGTCGGGCCGCCGATGTCGAAAATCACTCGTCGAGAAAAGCGAAGCACACTGCCCAACGGCGCGCCTAAGACTCTTGTCGGAGGCGTTGGTTCCATACACCGCGTCACTGGGTCGCGTTGATCCCGCGCTTGTGAAGCACAGAGCCCCGTTACGCCGGCTCCACTGCAATTCCAGGCCCTTAAAAGCCGTTCAGGAACGCATATATTAACAAAAGATTAATGAGCTTCCACGCGCGCCAGTAGTGGTCCGGATGTTGCGGGATAGCTACATTCTACAACAATAAACTTAATTTCGGCAACGGCGGATGATCTAGCACAAGTATTGCATTGCCTCATCGAGTCGGTCGCGTGTCCAATGGACGGCAGTGATGAGACTGATTCGAGGGGCCGGTACAGGCGTCATTTGACGACGCGAATATGACGAGCGTTGCAGCGACGCCGACAACCAGATGAGGAGCGGGATCAATGTATAACGACTCTTTGTTCAATGCTTTCGCGAGATCTTTCGAGGCGCGAAGCGAAACTGACATGTCGATGGCGGAGTATCTGGAGTTGTGTCGAGGCGACCCGATGCGATACGCGAATGCAGCCGAACGATTGCTAGCGGCGATCGGTGAGCCTCAGATGATAGACACGGCCAAGGACCCACGCCTTGGCCGTATTTTTTTGAACAGGACGATGCGCGTCTATCCGGCCTTCGCCGGCTTTCATGGCATGGAAGAAACCATAGAGCGTATCGTCGGTTTCTTCCGGCACGCAGCTCAAGGTCTCGAAGAGCGAAAGCAGATCCTCTATCTGTTGGGTCCGGTCGGTGGCGGCAAGTCATCGCTCGCCGAGCGGCTGAAGTCGTTGATGGAAGTTCACCCGATCTACGTGCTCAAGGCCGGCGATGAACTCTCGCCCGTGTTCGAGTCGCCGCTCGGTCTGTTCGACCCGGACCAGCTCGGCCCGATGATCGAAGAGAAGTACGGTATTCCACGCCGGCGTCTCTCCGGGTTGATGAGCCCGTGGTGCTTGAAGCGGCTCGAGGCATTTGGCGGAGACATCTCCCGCTTTCGTGTCGCCAGAATCCAGCCCTCGCGGCTGCGCCAGATTGCGGTCGCGAAAACCGAGCCGGGCGACGAGAACAATCAGGACATCTCCTCGCTGGTCGGCAAGGTCGACATCCGCAAGCTCGAGACCTACGCGCAGAACGATCCGGATGCCTACAGCTACTCCGGCGGTCTCAACCGCGCCAATCAGGGCATTCTCGAATTCGTCGAAATGTTCAAGGCGCCGATCAAGATGCTGCATCCGCTGCTGACCGCGACGCAGGAAGGCAATTATATCGGCAGCGAGAATATCGGTGCGATCCCGTTCACCGGCGTCATTCTCGCGCACTCGAACGAAGCGGAGTGGCAGAGCTTCAAGTCCAACAAGAACAACGAAGCCTTCATCGACCGCATCTGCGTCATCAAGGTGCCGTACTGCCTGCGGGTCACCGAAGAGCAGAAGATCTACGAGAAGCTGATCTCCGGCTCCGAACTTGCCACCGCCCCCTGCGCGCCGTCGACACTGGAAACGCTCGCGCGCTTCTCGGTGATGTCGCGTTTGCGCAAGCACGAGAATTCCACGACTTTCGCCAAGATGCGCGTCTATGACGGCGAGAGCCTGAAGGAGAGCGATCCGAAGGCGCGCAGCGTACAGGAATACAAGGACGCCGCCGGCGTCGACGAAGGCATGGACGGCGTCTCGACTCGTTTTGCCTTCAAGATACTGGCGTCGACCTTCAACCATGACACGAACGAAGTCGGTGCCGATCCGGTGCACTTGATGTATGTGCTGGAGCAGGCGATCCGTCGCGAGCAGTTGGCGGAGGAAGTCGAGAAGCGCTATATCGAATTTATCAAGGCAGATCTCGTGCCGCGCTATGCCGAGTTCATCGGCAATGAAATCCAGAAAGCGTATCTGGAATCCTACTCCGACTACGGCCAGAACCTGTTCGACCGTTACGTCGATTACGCCGACGCCTGGATCGAGGATCAGGACTTCAAGGATCCCGACACCGGGCAGATGCTCAATCGCGAACTGCTCAACCAGGAACTGACCAAGATCGAGAAGCCCGCGGGGATCGCCAACCCCAAGGACTTCCGCAACGAGGTCGTCAAGTTCTCGCTGCGCTCGCGCGCACAGAACAACGGCAAGAATCCGTCCTGGACCTCCTACGAAAAGATCCGTGAAGTGATCGAAAAGCGTATATTCTCGCAAGTCGAGGATCTGCTTCCGGTGATCTCGTTCGGGTCGAAGAAGGACGGCGAGACCGAAAAGAAGCACGGCGATTTCGTCGCGCGGATGGTGGGGCGCGGTTATACCGAGCGTCAGGTCCGGCGGCTCGTCGAGTGGTACATGCGGGTAAAACAAGCTGGCTGACGCGAACGCAACAATGAGGCGATAGCAACAGTGCCGCCTATTTGACGTTCCTGCACCGCAAGTGGCGAACGCGAAACAGGAACGTCAAATAGAAAGCGGCACTGAAAATTTGGGTTTGCTGGTGCCCATGACTTTCCGAAGTTCGTGAAAGGTGGGTGCTGCAGGTGCAACACGAACTTTCGGAAAGTGGGCACTAGTGGCAATGTTCATTGTCGATCGGCGATTGAATCCAGGCTCCAAGAGCCTGGAAAACCGCCAGAGGTTCCTGCGCCGCGCCAAGGCGCTGGTTCAGGGCGCCGTGAAGAAAACCTCCGAAGGCCGGGACATCAAGGATGTCCTGGAAGGCGGCGAGGTCTCGATCCCGCTGGATGGGATGCATGAGCCTCGTTTTCGCACCGAAGGCGGCACGCGCGACCGTGTGATGCCGGGCAACAAGAAGTTCGTCGAAGGCGACATCATCGAGCGCCCGAAGGGCGGCGGTGGCCGCGGCTCGCAAGCCGGCGAGGGCGATAGCGAAGACGATTTCCGATTCGTGCTTTCGCGCGACGAATTCGTCAACCTGTTTCTCGACGATCTCGAACTGCCCGATCTCGCCAAGCGCAAGCTCGCGGAAGTCGAGAGCCAGGGGTTGCAACGCGCCGGCTATTCGACGTCGGGCTCGCCTGCGAATATTTCTGTAAGCCGTACCGTGCGGTTGGCGCTGGCGCGTCGCGTCGCGCTCAAGCGGCCAAAACCGGAGCAGATCGCCGAACTCGAGGCGGCGTGCGAAGCTTGCACCGATGAGGAGCGCCGCGCCGAACTTCTGGCGGAGATCGAGGCGCTCAAGGCAAAGGCCAAGCGCATTCCCTTCATCGATCCGATCGATATCCGCTACCGTCGCTTCGAGACCGTGCCGAAGCCGGTGGCGCAGGCGGTGATGTTCTGTCTCATGGACGTGTCGGGCTCGATGACGGAGCACATGAAAGACCTCGCAAAGCGGTTCTACATGCTGCTCTACGTGTTTCTTACCCGCCGCTACCGGCATGTCGAGATCGTCTTTATCCGCCATACCGACCGTGCCGAGGAAGTCGACGAGGAGACGTTCTTCCACGGCCCGGCGTCCGGCGGCACCATGGTGTCGAGTGCGTTGCAGGCGATGAACGATATCGTGCGCTCGCGATTCCGTCCCTCCGACTGGAACATCTATGCGGCGCAAGCCTCGGACGGCGACAACTCGATCGCTGACAGCGCGCTCACCGGGCGGCTATTGACCGAGAACATTCTCCCGGTGAGCCAGTTCTTCGCCTATCTGGAGGTCGGTGAGGCTAGCGGTTCGACCTTCGAAATGCCGGACTCCTCGCTGTGGACGCTGTATCAGCGCCTGCGCAGCGAAGGTGCGCCACTCTCGATGCGCAAGGTCAATAACCGCAGCGAGATATTCCCGGTGTTCCACGATTTGTTCCAGCGTCGCCGAGCCCAGGAGAAGGCTGCGTCATGAGTGAGACCCACGAACGGTTGTTCGAAGGCGCCGATTGGGATTTCCAGCAATTGCAGCGCATTCACGACGCCTGCCAGGAGATCGCACATGGCGAGCTGGGTCTCGATACCTATCCGAACCAGATCGAGATCATCACCGCCGAGCAGATGCTGGATGCATACTCTTCCTCCGGCATGCCGCTGTTCTACAAGCACTGGTCGTTCGGCAAGCGTTTCGCCCATCACGAGACCTTCTACCGCAAGGGGCTGATGGGGCTTGCCTATGAGATCGTGATCAACTCCTCGCCGTGTATCTCGTACCTGATGGAAGAGAACACCGCGACCATGCAGACGCTGGTGATCGCGCACGCCGCCTTCGGTCATAACCACTTTTTCAAGAACAACTACCTGTTCAAGCAGTGGACCGACGCCGAAGGCATTCTCGACTATCTCGATTTCGCCAAGGGTTATATCGCGAGCTGCGAAGAGCGCTACGGGACGCGCGCGGTCGAGCTCACGATGGATGCTGCACACGCGCTGATGTCGCATGGCATCGATCGTTATCCCGGCAAGAAAGGCCTCGACCTTCGGCTGGAAGAAAAGCGCGCCAGGGGACGCCGCGAGCACGAGCAGAGCGTGTTCAACGATCTCTGGCGCACGGTGCCGACGGGACCTGCCAAGAGCGCCGAACTTTTGAGTTCGGAGCGGCGGCGCGCGCTATTGGGGTTGCCGCAGGAGAACATTCTCTACTTCCTGGAAAAGACCGCGCCGCGCCTGCATCCCTGGCAGCGCGAGCTGCTGCGCATCGTGCGCCACATCGCGCAGTATTTCTATCCGCAGAGCCAGACCAAGGTGATGAACGAGGGCACGGCAACCTACGTACACTATCGTATCATGAACCGTCTGCATCAGCAGGGCCGGCTCACCGACGGGAATTTCCTCGAATTCCTGCAATCCCACACCAACGTGGTGTTCCAGCCCGAATTCGACGATCAGCGCTTCTCCGATTTCAACCCATATGCACTCGGCTTTGCCATGATGCAGGATATCGAGCGCATCGTCACGGCTCCCGAAGACGAGGACCGCGAGTGGTTTGCCGACATCGCGGGCAAAGGCGACGTGATGGGTGTACTGCGCGATGTGTGGGCCAACTACCGCGACGAAAGCTTCGTCAGCCAGTTCTTGTCGCCGAGGCTGATGCGAAGCTGGCGGATGTTTCATCTGCACGACGATCCGGAATTCAGCGAAGGCATCCAGGTCGATGCGATTCACGATGAGCGAGGCTATCGCCGCATTCGCCGAGAGCTTGCGCGGCAGTACGACGTCGGCTTCATCGATCCAAATATCGAGGTGATGGACGTCGATCTCGCCGGCGATCGCCGCTTGATGCTTCGCCATGTGGTAGTGAAGGGTGCCCAGCTCAACGAGACCGATGCGAGGCGTGTGCTGCAGCATCTCGCCGACCTCTGGACCTATGACGTCTCCCTGGTTGAGGTCGACGCCAAGGACAATGTCTTGAAGGAGTACGTGGTCAGCCCGCGCGCTGTCGCGGTTGCGGCCTGAAAACGCCTAAAAAGACGCGATAGGGGAAAACTTCCCAACGCCACCAAATCATCTCTTCCGGCGCCGAATTTTGCCCCAATCACACCCGGATATGGCATCGGGCGTTTTAGTAGGGGACTACCAATGGCGTACAAGCGGACTGAAGTTGCTATCGAAAAAATCATAGCATCTTGCGATGGCAACATGCGGGGGGCGCTTGAGGCGCTGATGCTCGTGAACGAACACCTCGAAGAAGAACTGCAGCGTCTTTATACCATCATGTCGGTGGGCGACGAGGGCGAGGAATACCGGTTCGAAACGGTGCATTGAAGAGTCTTGGTTTTTGGCTTTTCAGACCTCTTCCGGCCAGTAAAGCCGCATCGGATTACCGACGAGCAGCTTTTGTTGCAGCTCGGGCGTGGTCGCGACATGCGGAATGAAATCGACGAGCAGGCCGTCGTCCGGCATGTGGCCCTTCAGGTTGGGATGGGGCCAGTCCGTGCCCCAAAGCACGCGGTCGGGGAAAGTCTCGACCAGGCGCCTGGCAAAGGGGACCACGTCCCGGTAGGCGCGCTGCTCGCCGCCCAGCGCTTGCGGGCCCGACACCGACAACCTTTCCGGGCAACTGACCTTCGACCACACGTTCTCGTTGGCTTTCATGAAATCCACGAACTGCGCGAACTCCGGCCCGTTCACGGGCTTGGTGACGTCAGGCCGCCCCATGTGATCGACCACGACGGTGGTTGGTAGTGCGGTGAAGAAATCGATCAGCTCCGGCAAATCCACCGCCTCGAAATAGATCACGACATGCCAGCCGAGTTTGGCGATGCGCCCCGCGATCTCCATCAACTCGTCCTTGGGCGTGAAATCAACCAACCGTTTGACGAAGTTGAAGCGCACGCCACGGATGCCGGCTTGGTGTAGCGACTGCAATTCGGCATCGCTGATATTTCGCTTCACGGTCGCAATGCCGCGCGCTTTTCCGTTCGCTGCACGCAGCGCATCGACGACGGCGGAATTGTCAGCGCCATGGCAGGTCGCCTGCACAATCACATTGCGCGAGAAACCGAGATGATCGCGCAACGCAAACAGCTGATCCCTGGAGGCATCGCAGGGCGTATACTTGCGCTCCGCGGCGAAAGGGAAGACGTCGCCGGGCCCGAACACGTGGCAATGCGTGTCCACGGCGCCGTCGGGCAATTTGAAGCGGGGTTTTGACGGGCCGCTATACCAGTCGAGCCAGCCCGGGGTTTTTTCGAATTTCATGATGTGGCTCGCTCGGTTTGGTCGACTCTATCCACTTGTCGTCCGCGCCTTGTGCAATTGCGCACTGGCGCGGGGACCCATACCGCGGAATCTATCAGTTTCGCGATGTGGCTGTGGTCCTTTAAAAAAATGACGGCTGTGGTTATGGGTCCCTGCTCTCGCAGGGACGACATCACGCGTTTGGCTTCTTAGATTTGATCGCTCCCAAAATCCGGTCCGCTTCGGTTCGCCAATTGGCGCTGCGTGCGAATTCCTTTTTGCCGCGTTCGCCGAACAGGCCTTCGTCGGCGAGGTCGGCGACCCAGGCCTGACGCTCGGCGGTGCCTTGCGACGACCACGGGTCGAGACCGATTTCGCGCACGGTTTCCGCGACCTCGCGAACCTCCTCGCTGCGGCGGCGGCCGTGTTCGATGACGCGTTGGAAGAAGTATGCGCCTTGCTTCTCCCAGTCGATGCCGGGGAACGTTTCTTTCAGCGAGGCCAGCACCTCATCCTCCACGCCATAGGCACGCGCGGTGGTGAAGCTCTCGATCACCATCGCTTCCAGCCCCTTGATCATCACGCTGCGACACATCTTCACCGCCGATGCGACGCCGAGCTTGTCGCTTGCGACCTTGGCCGCGAATCCAAGCTCCAGCAGTAGCGGTGCGAGCGCGGCTGCGCCGCTGCCCCCGAGCAACAGCGGCACCTTGATACGATAGGGCGGCAGCGACGTCATCACCGCACCTTCGACATAGCGTCCGCCGGCATTATCGATCAGGACAGCGGCGCGTTGCTTGGCGCCGGGCGAGGCCGAATTGAAATCGAGATACCACGCGCCTTGCTTGACGGTTTCCGCGCAGGCCTTGGCGACCGGGACGG
This sequence comes from uncultured Alphaproteobacteria bacterium, assembly GCA_963824305.1. Lineage (GTDB taxonomy): Bacteria > Pseudomonadota > Alphaproteobacteria > Rhizobiales > Xanthobacteraceae > Bradyrhizobium. Next base: position 876,916 of record CAWGOW010000004.1, on the reverse strand, counting down.
CCTGGCTCGCGGTCACGGCCGAAACGATGAAGTCGGATTGCGCGGCCAGATCTGCATGCGAAGCGCCGAGAGCCACGCCGTGTTGCTTGGCATGATCGCGCAATGCGCGGCCCGACTGATCGCTGCGCAGCTTGATGTCGTAAGCGGTCACTTTGACGTCTTGCTGGCGAAGGTCTTCGGCGAGGATGCGGCCGACCTCGCCATAACCGATCAGGCCGACATGCCATTGCTTGGGATCGCTTGATAGGGATGTCATGGGCATCTCACTCCCGACGCGCTGTTGGCGCGGACGTCATTGTTTCGGAATCTTCGCCTTCTCGATCACGGCCCGCCATTTGTCGATGTCGGATTTAAGCCGTTCCTCGATTGCTTCCGGAGGGCCGGCCCTGGCCTCGATGCCGAGTGCGAGCAATTTCTTCTTGGTTTCGGCGTCGCCTAGGATTTCCTGCAACGCTCCGTTGAGCTTCTTGACCACCTCCGGCGGCGTGCCGGTGCGGGCGAACAACGCATTCCACGACACGACGTCATAATCCTTGACGCCGCTTTCCTTTACCGTCGCAAGATCCGGCGTCGATTCTGACCGCACCGGACCGGAAGACGCCAGCGCCCGGAGCTTGCCATCGACGATGTTGCCCTGAAGCACCGAATAGCTGTCGACGACGAGCGACACATTACCCTGCAACAGCGCGACCTCGGCGTCGTGGTTGCCGCGAAACGGTACCAGCGTGAAATCGATATCGGCTGCCGTCTTGAACAGTTCGGCGGAGAGATTCTGCGTCGAGCCGACATTGATGGTGCCGACGTTCAGCGCGCCCGGCTTCGCTTTGGCGGCCGCAATGAACTCACCGAGCGTCTTGAAGCCGGATGAAGCGCTGGTGACGAAGGCGAAGTCGAAAAATCCAAGGCTCGAGATCGGTGTGAAGTCCTTTACCGGATCGAACGGCAACTTCTCGAACAGCGACACGCTGACCGCGGTGCCGTTGGTCAGCATGATCAACGTATAACCATCCGGTGCCGCGCCCAACGCGGTCCGTGCGGCGGCGATACCGCCGGCGCCGGGCTGGTTCTCGACAAAGAAGCGCTGCCCTAGTTTTTCCGAAAGTTTCTCCGCCACGATGCGTGACGTGGAGTCGGCAACGCCGCCGGCCGCAAAGGGCACGACGAAGCGCACCGGTCGGCTCGGATAATTCTGCGCCAGCGCCGGAACCGGCGCGCCGGAGAGGGTCAGGAGTGCGAGGGACGCCAGCACAAGGCTGCGGAATCTCATATGGCAAAATATCTTCATTGCTGCGCACGATAGTTTGGCAAACCGGATCATTCAATCCGTTCCAGGCGGAAGAGGCGTTCCATTCGAGGCTTAATATCCGTCATTTGCGTTGACACGCCACCCGGCTGGCCCTGTACTTGCGTTAAGCGGCTAGGAGAGGGACGAATGCCGAACTTCAATCGACGCGACGCACTGAAAATGTCCGCCGGGTTTGCCGCAGCGGCATCGGGATTTTCGTGTATTGAGCTTGCCAAAGCAGGTCCGATCCAGGTCCCCGTCATCGACAAGCTCAGCGTTCGGGTTCTGGTCGATAGCGCCAGCGACATCTTCTTCAAGCCATCGCAGGTGGCGGGCGTCAAGACCGAACCCGGCCGGCCGGCAAATTCGCTGCGGCCTTTGCATAGCGAATGGGGGCTTTCCCTTTATCTCGAGCCGCAGCAGGGTGATCTCAAGCGCACCCTGTTGCTCGACTTCGGTTGGACCCCCGAAGCCATCAACAGCAACATGGAGTTGCTCAAAGTCGATCCGTCGAAAGTCGACGCGCTGATCATGAGCCACGGCCATTGGGATCATCTCGGCGGCATGATGGGCTTCCTCGACCGGCACCGGAAGTCCATGCCGGCCGATCTTTCGATGTATGCCGGCGGCGAGGACAATTTCTGCCAGCGCTATCAACGCAGCCAGGGTGGAGATCTCAGCGATTTCGGCATGCTCGACCGCCGCGATCTCGCAAAGCGCGACGTCAAGGTGGTGTTGTGTGAAACGCCAACCGTGATCGGCGACGTCGCCTTCACCACCGGCAAGATCAAGCGCAACTCGATCGAAAAAGTACTGCCGAACACAGTGGTCGAGTTCAAGCAAAAAGACGGCGCCGGCTGCGACCGGAGCCATTATCTGCCGGCGGAAATGGAAGGCAAGATCGTGCCGGACGAGCACATCCACGAGCACGCCACCTGCTTCAACCTGAAAAACAAGGGGCTGATCGTCATCTCTTCCTGCGGCCATGTCGGCATCGTCAATTCGGTGCGGCAAGCGATGGAAGTTTCCGGCGTCGACAAGGTCCACGCCATCATGGGTGGCTTCCATCTCGGGCCGGCGCCTGCAGACTATCTGACCCAGGTGGTCGCCGAGATAAGCAAGCTCAGGCCTGATGTGGTGATTCCCATGCATTGCAGCGGGCTGAACTTCACCGAGGAGGCGCAGCGACAGATGCCGGGCAAGGTGCTGACCACCACGACCGGCACCCGCATCACATTCGGCATTTGAGCGGTGCCTTTGGCGGAAGCGAGGGCGTGGCTTGCGATCGCCGCGCTGCTCATCTTTGGCGTCCCCGCCGCAAAAGCCGAAGAAAATCTACCCGACCGGTTCACATCAGCGGAAATGATGGAAGATCTGATGTATGGCCGCGGGACGGTCGGCGGCCCGTTCACGCTCACCGACCAGACCGGCAAGAAGCGCAGCGACAGCGACTTTCGCGGCAAGCTGATGATCGTCTATTTCGGCTACACGTTCTGTCCCGACGTGTGCCCGGCCGACCTGATGGCGATTACGCAGGCGCTCGATGCCTTGGGGCCAGCGGCCGAGGGCATCCAGCCGGTCTTCATCACCATCGATCCCGAACGCGACACCAAGGTACTCGGCGAATATCTTTCGGGCTTTCACAAAAGTTTTGTCGGCCTGACCGGAACGCCGGAAGAAGTCCGTCAGGTCGCCAATGCCTACAAGGCGTTTTATGCCAAACTTCCGCCGGCACCGAGCGGCGAATATGCCATCGATCACACCGGCATCATCTATCTGATGGGCCGGGACGGCGAATATCTCGGCTTCATGCCCCCGCAGACCGAGCCCCAAAAGCTCACTGAAATTCTGCGCAAGTACCTTTCGAAATAGCGAATTCTTACGTCAGCCTTACAGCGCCGTTTTTCGTTAACTGCAGCCCGTCTGTGAGCTTGTCGTTGCCGGCAAAAGGGCCCAAATCTGGGTAGCTGGAAACTCACACGGCTATTGCGATGCGACTACTGGTGATTGAAGACAATGCGGTGCTGTCCGAACTGCTCGCCAAGGGCCTGCGGACGGCCGGCTATGAGGTCGATCTGCTCGCGACCTCAGCCGAGGCGCGTGCCGTGCTGATGACCACGACCTATGCAGCCGTGATTCTCGATCTTGGATTGCCCGATGGCGACGGGCTCGCGCTGCTGCGCGAACTGCGCCATCGCAAGGATTCGACGCCGGTGCTCGTGCTCACCGCGCGCGGCGGCTTGCAGGATCGCGTCAGTGGCCTTCGTTCGGGCGCCGACGACTACATGGTGAAGCCCTTCGCCCTCGAAGAGCTGGTGGCGCGGCTGGAGGCGCAGCTGCGTCGGCCCGGCCAGCAACTCGGCAACTCGCTGCGCATCGCCAATCTCGAATTCGATTTGCGCGGCCGGCAAGCCTTGATCGACGATCAACCGCAGGTGCTTTCGGCGCGTGAAACCGATGTGCTCGAGCTTCTGATGCGCAGCAAGGGCAGGGTGGTCTCGAAGAAGCAGGTCGAGGATCATATTTTCGGCCTGTCCGGCGACGTCGCCTCCAATGCCGTCGAGGTCTACGTTCACCGCTTGCGCAAACAGCTGTCCGACCGGAGCGCCAAGGTGACGATCCACACCATTCGCGGCGTCGGGTATCTCATCGCCGAGGAAAAGCGTGATCCGGTTTAAGTCGATCATCTCGCGCATCGTGATCCTGCATGTGATCGTGGTGGCGATCACATCGGTCTTGATGTCGGTGGCGCTGTCGTGGCTGCTCAGCATGGCCACCAACAACATCCACAACCAGGCGATGGAAGAGCAAGCGGTCTCGCTTGCCGAACACCTTGTGCCACAGGCAGACGGGAGCTTTTCTCTTGCTTTGCCGCCGCACCTGCAAGGTCTCTATTCGCAGCCTTATGGCCGATACGCCTACGCCGTGATTGACGAGGCCGGAAAGACGCTGTTCTCCTCGCTAAAGGACAATGCGCCGATCTTCGCCAGCGATCCGCGCGCCAGCACGGTGCAGTTTCTCGAAACCCGCATAGGCGATGCCGCCATCTCGGGCGCGAGCGTTCGCCGCAGTGTCGGCGGCAGGGTCGTGTGGGTGCAGGCTGCCGAAGACCTCGCCAACAGTGACGTGCTGATCGACGATATCGTCGATGATTTCTACCGGCATGTCGGCTGGATCACGCTGCCGATTCTGCTGGTGCTGCTCGTGACCGATATCGCGATCTTTCGCCGCGCGCTGTGGCCGTTGCGGCAGGCCTCCGAAACCGCGCAGCAAATCACGCCGGCACGCACCGACATCCGCTTGCCGCTTGACGACATTCCGACGGAGGTGAGGCCGCTGGTTTCGGCGATCAACAAAGCGCTCGATCGCCTCGACGAAGGGTTTCGCCTGCAGCGCGAATTTACCGCCGACGCGGCGCATGAGCTGCGCACGCCGCTTTCCATCCTGCGTACCCGCGTGGAGACACTCGATGATCCCCGCGTCGCCAAAGCCCTGCATCAGGATATTGAGGCGATGAGCCGGGTCGTCGGCCAACTCCTCGACATCGCCGAACTCGAGGCGTTTGCGATCGATCCCAAGGAGGTCGCCGATCTGCAAGCGGCGGCTGCGGAAGTGGCCGGCTTCGTTGCTCCGCTTGCGCTCGAACAGGGGCGCGAGATCGCGCTGCTCGGTGCAACCGCGCCCGTTTTCGTCAAGGGCGATGCCGAGATGATCAAGCGGGCAATCCGTAACCTCGCCGAAAACGCGATCCGCCACGCGCCAAAGGATACGGTCGTCGAATTCGAGGTCGGCGAGAACGGCACGGTAACCGTGCAGGACCGCGGTCCCGGCATCACGGACGAGGAGCGCGATCTGATCTTTCTCCGGTTCTGGCGGCGTGACCGCAACAGCCAGGGCAGTTCGGGGCTGGGGCTATCGATTGTGCAGCGTATCGCCGAATTGCACGGCGCGAGGATCGAGGTCCAGAACCGGGTGATGGGCGGCGCGCAGTTTTCCCTGCATTTTATTCCGGCCTCCGGTCTCCCCAAGGCTTGACGCGGGCCAGTCCCGTGCGGTCAACATAGCGCCGTTCAAAAAGCCTCGCGAGGCAAGACGGACCGCAGGGCGCGCACCAAAGATCAAAGGACACCTTTCAAGCGAGGGTCCCCGTCATTTCTGGAGGAAATTACAGATGCATCGTTCTTTTCTGGCGGCTGTCGTCGTCGTCGCCGGCCTTGTAGCCGTGGGCTCTGCCGCGCGAGCTCAAACACCGCCGCCGGCGCCGGATCCAAGCCAGCCAGCGACCGTTGTCGTCTACACCGAAGTCGCGCCCGCGAAGGCGGCCGAGGCACGCAAGCTCGTGCTCGCTTATGTGGCCGCCGCCCGCAAGGCCGATGGCGCCGTGCAGGTCGATGCCGGACAGCGGATTTCCGATCCCGGTCATTTCGGGATTGTCGAACAGTGGAAGTCCCTCGCCGCCAAGCAGGCCTTTGCGCAAACGGATGCTTACACAAAGTATCGCGCCGCGCTCGATCCGCTGCGCAGCGCCGCCTATGATGAACGCATTCACAACGCCTTGTCGGTTGGACCGGCAAAGCCGGCCGCCAGCGGCGCGATCCTGGTGCTGACCCATGTCGACGTGGTTCCGACGCAAGTCGAGCCCGGCACGGCCAAGGTGAAAGCCTTCGTCGAAGAGGGCCGCAATGCACCAGGCAACCTCCGCTTCGACGATGTCGTTCAAGCCAACCGCAAGAACCACTTCACGGTGATCGAGACCTGGAAGTCGCAGGCCGAGAAGAACAGCTGGATTTCGTCGAAGAGCGCGCGCACCTTCCGCGAGGAATTGCAGCCGATCGGCGGCGCTCTCTACGACGAGCGCGTTTTCAAGGTTTTGTAGAAGAGGCGTCGTGGCCGCTCGGCCTCATGGTTCGAGACGCCGCGTCAGAAGCGCGGCTCCTCACCATGAGGGTTGGTTTTCGTGCCGAGAATAACGACCTCATCCCCAGGAGGCGCGAAGCGCCGTCTCGAGGGATCGAAGAAGTCGACAGGTATCATGGCGGGAAGGTAATCCTTTCCGCCATGAATGTTTTGGTGCAATCTTTTTCGCCACGATTTATCATTATTGTTCAGAGCCTATTCATGCGTACTGCGCCAAATTAGCTGACCTTCCGCGGACGGCGTTTTTGCAGGCGGCGAGGGATTGCATGACGAGCCCGATTTTATGGAACCGATCGATTCGAGCCAGTTCCGCCGCGGCCTGATCAGTATTCTCTCGGGCTGCGCAATGATGGCAATCGGCGTGGCCGTCACACCCGCCAAAGGCGCCGATCTGACGCCGCATGACCTGATCTTGCTCGATCGACTGACCTTTGGCGTCAACGCCTCGAGCGCGGCACACTTGCAAGCCGCCGGTACCGAGCGCTGGCTCAACGAGCAATTGCATCCGCCGGCAAACTCCGCCTTACCGCAGGCGGCGCAATCGTTGATCGAGCCGATGGCGGATCTGAACAAGTCTGCGATCGAAATTTTATCGTCGTTCGATGCGCAGGCGAAAAGTGCCAATCAGGTCGCCGATCCCGACCAGCGCAAGGCCGCGCAGCAGGTGTATCAGCAGGCGATGAACGACCGGATGAAGCAAGCGCAAGCGCGCTCGGTTCTGCATGCGCTCTACGCGCCGGATCAATTGCGCCAGCGCATGACCTGGTTCTGGTTCAATCATTTCAACGTGCATCAATACAAATCGAACTTGCGCGTTCTCGTTGGCGATTATGAGGATCGCGCGATCCGCGCACATGCGCTCGGAAAATTCCGCGATCTCCTCGTCGCGACGCTCCGTCACCCCGCCATGCTGCGCTATCTCGACAACACCGACAACGCGAGCGGCCATCTCAACGAAAACTACGCCCGCGAGATCATGGAACTGCACACCATGGGTGTCGGCTCTGGCTATGCGCAAGCCGACGTCGAGGCGTTGGCGCGGATTCTCACCGGCGTCGGCATCGACATCAAACCGGAGGAGCCGAAGCTGACCCCCGAACAGCGTCCGTTGCTCTTGCGCGAGGGCGCCTTCGAATTCAATCCGGCGCGGCACGATTTTGGCGACAAGACCTTCCTCGGGCATGCGATCAAGGGCAGGGGATTTGCGGAAGTCGATGAGGCGGTTGATATTCTCGTACATCATCCGGCCACCGCGACGCATCTTTCGAAGCAGATCGCAACCTATTTCGTCTCCGACAATCCGCCTGACACGCTGGTTGCGAAGATGGCTCAGACCTTCAAGGCATCGGATGGCGACATTGCCCAGGTGCTTGCGACCATGGTGCATGCGCCGGAATTTACTGCGTCGCTGAAACCCGGCGTGAAATTCAAGGATCCCGTGCATTACGTCTTTTCTGCCATCCGGCTCGCCTATGACGACAAGGTGGTTCTCAACACCCAGCCGATTCAGAACTGGCTCAATCGTCTCGGCGAGGGACTGTTCAACCACGAAACGCCCGACGGCTATTCGATGGTCTCGGCGTCATGGGACGGCCCCGGCCAGATGACATTGCGCTTCGAAATCGCGCGACAGATCGGCTCAGGCTCGGCCGGTTTGTTCAAGCCGGATGTACCGAACGCGACCGAGAAGCCGGCGTTCCCGCTGATCCAGAATGCGCTGTATTTCAACGGCCTGCGTCAGACGCTCGGACCCGCCACGCTCGCAGCGCTCGATCAGGCGGTATCGCCGCAGGACTGGAACACGCTGTTTCTGTCGTCGCCCGAATTCATGCGTTAACAATCTTGGAGGCCGCACATGAACCGCCGCGAATTGATCAAGGCGTTTGCCGGCGCCGTTCCTCTCACTGTGGCCGGCCGCGTCTGGGCCGCGCCCGCAACGGACGCGCGACTGCTCGTGGTATTTCTGCGCGGCGCGTATGATGCGGCGAATATCGTTGCTCCGGTCAGCGGCGACTTTTATCACGCGGCGCGCCCGACGCTTCACCTCGCCAAACCCGATGCGGGAAATCCCAACGCGGCGCTGTCGCTGAATGCCGATTGGGGTCTGCACCCCGCGCTGCGCGACAGCATCTATCCATTATGGGCCAAACGCGAGATCGCGTTCGTGCCGTTCGCCGGCACGTCGGACGATCTCACGCGCAGCCATTTCGAGACGCAGGACACGATCGAACTCGGGCAAACGACTGGCGGTTCGCGCGACTATCGGTCCGGATTCATGAGCCGGCTTGCCGCCGAACTTGCACGCGCCAAGCCGATCGCCTTCACTGATCAATTGCCGCTGATCTTCCGCGGCAAGACGCAGGTGCCGAACATTGGCATCAACAGCGTCGGCAAGCCCGGCGTCGACGATCGCCAGGCGCGCCTCATCAAGGACATGTATGCGCAAAGCGATCTGTCGTCGTCGGTCTCGGAAGGTTTTCGGATTCGCGACGACGTCTATCGCTCGATCTCGGAAGAAATGACCGCGGCCAATCGCGGCGCGGTGTCGCCGCGCGGCTTCGAGCTGTCGGCGCGCCGCATCGGCCGCTTGATGCGCGATCAATTCAATCTCGGCTTTGTCGATGTCGGTGGCTGGGATACGCACGTCAATCAGGGTGCGGCCACCGGCTATCTCGCCGATCGCATCGGTGAACTCGGCCGCGGGCTTTCGGGTTTCTCCGAAGAAATCGGAGCCGCAGCATGGCGCGACACGATCGTCGTCGTGATCTCCGAATTTGGCCGTACTTTCCGCGAGAACGGCGATCGCGGCACCGATCACGGCCACGGCAGCGTCTATTGGGTGATGGGTGGCGGCATCAATGGTGGACGCATTGTCGGCGAGCAGATCAAGGTCGAGCAGGCGACGCTGTTTCAGAATCGCGATTATCCCGTGCTGACAGATTATCGCGCTATGTTTGCAGGTCTGTTTCAGCACCTCTACGGGTTGCAACAAGCGAGCGTTCAGCGGATTTTTGCTGGCGTGCATCCGACGGAACTTGGGCTGGTGTAACTCATCCTCTGTTCGGAGGATTTTGCATAACTGCCTTTCGGCGCAACTGAGTTTACGCGACCTTCACACCCACAAAGGTAAGTTCCGCTGACGTATGCGTATGCGAGAGCGGAATTTCTCATGTTGAAAGTTTATAACTGTATCGCCACCGAGCACGATCTGAAGCTCGTCGCACTTGCCGCTTTCGTGTGCGTTCTGGCGTCGATCGCTGCAATCCGGTTGCTACGTTATGCCCGTAACTCCATGGGTCAGATGCGTCACGTCTGGTTGGCGGTTTCCGCGATCTCGACCGGCTTCGGCATCTGGGCGACGCATTTTGTCGCAATGCTCGCTTTCACGCCAGGAATTCCGAGCGGCTATAACATCGCATTAACCGTGCTCTCATTGGTCGCCGCGGTCCTGCTAACGGGCGCGGGCCTCTCAGTGTCGCTGATCCAGAACTGGCGTCACGGCCCGTGGATCGGCGGCGCCATCGTGGCGGGCGGCATTGCGACGATGCACTATATGGGCATGGCGGCCTTCGAGGTCGCGGGCACCGTGATGTGGGATCCGGTGCTGGTCGTAACCTCGATCCTGCTCGGCGCCGTGATTGGCGCTATCGCGTTGCCGGTCGGCCTGCACGGCGACAGCGAGTACTGGAAAATCGGCGGTTCGCTGCTTTTGACGCTTGCGATCTGCAGCCACCATTTTACGGCGATGGGCGCGGTGTCGATTATCCCTGATGCGTCTATCACGGTATCGCAGTCGGCTCTGCCGGCCGAATGGCTCGCGATCGGTGTTGCGATTGCAAGCCTTGCCATTCTCGGCATGGCGACCGCGGGCGTCGTCATCGATATTCGCGATCACCGTCGCTCCGAGCTTGAGACCGATCGGATGCGCGAGCTGGCAGACGCCTCCGTCGAAGGACTTCTGGTCTGCGATGGCGAAATCATCGTTTCGGCTAACAGGAGCTTCTCGGAGCTTGCGAACAGCTCCGCCGACAGGCTGGTCGGCAGCCTGCTCGAAAGCTGTTTCCCGGACAAGATCGCGCTTGCAAAGCTGATGTCGCAAGCGAACCTTCCGGTCGAAACGGAGCTGCGCGTCCGCGATGGCTCGGTTACGCCGGTCGAATTGATCGTGAGGCCCATCGTCTTTGCCGAACGAGCGCATGTCGTCATCGCGGTTCGCGACCTGAAGGCGCGAAAGGACGCCGAGCAGCACATCCATTTCCTGGCGCACCACGACGCGCTGACCGGATTGCCGAACCGGAGTTTCTTCAACGCGCGCGTCGATCGGGAGATCGCAGCCATTCAGCCCGGCAAGAGCCTCTGCGTGCTGTGCCTCGATCTCGACCGCTTCAAGGAGATCAACGATCTTTTCGGGCATGCCGCCGGCGATCGGACCTTGCAGGCCTTTGCCACACGCGTCAGTCCGTTGCTTGACGGCCGGCAGATGATGGCGCGGCTCGGCGGCGACGAATTTGCGATCCTGCTGCCCGATGTCAGCGGTCCCGCAGCCGCCGTGCGGCTTGCCGAATCCATCATGGACGCGCTTCGCGAAGCTAACGACACGCCGGAAATATCGATTGCTGCCAGCATCGGGATTGCGCTCAGCCCGGACGACGCAGCCGACCGTCAGGCGCTGCTCAATCATGCCGATGTTGCGCTCTATCGCGCCAAGCAGGAAGGACGCAATACCTACCGCTTCTTCGAGGCCAGGATGGGTGCCGAGGTTCGTGACCGGCGCCAGGTCGAACACGATCTGCGGCTAGCGATCTCGCGCGGCGAATTGTGGCTCGCCTATCAGCCGCAGATGGATATCCGGCGCGGCAAGGTCGTCGGCTTCGAAGCGCTGTTGCGCTGGAAAAATACCACCCGCGGCGAAATCTCGCCGGGCGTCTTTATTCCGATTGCGGAAGAGATCGGTGCCATCCTGCCGATCGGCGACTGGGTGCTGACGGAGGCCTGCCGCGAGGCTGCGTCCTGGACGACGCCGCTCAAGGTCGCCGTCAACGTTTCGGCCGTGCAACTGCACAACCCATCGTTCGCGCAGCAACTCCATCAAACCCTGATCCAGACAGGGCTGCCTGCAAAGCGGCTTGAGATCGAGATTACCGAGACGGCGCTGGTGCGCGACCTCAACCGCACGCTGGCGACGCTGCGTCAGGTCAAGGCGCTTGGCGTCGAAATCGCGATGGACGATTTCGGTACCGGCTATTCCTCGCTTTCAAACCTGCGCGCGTTTCCGTTCGACCGGATCAAGATCGATCGCTCTTTCATCAAGCAGGTGCATACCAACCAGCAGGCGGCGACGATCGTGCGAGCCGTACTTGGTCTCGGCAAAGGCCTCGGGCTGCCTGTGATCGCCGAAGGCGTCGAGAACGACGACGAACTGCGCTTCCTGCAGGAAGAAAGCTGCGACGAGGTGCAGGGCTATTTGTTCGGCCGCCCCGCCGCGATCGGCACTTTCCGCCAATACACCCATGCGGACCGGAGCCTGCCGTTGGCCGAGCCAGCCCGTAAGGCCGCGAACGGCTGAGGGCGTCTGGAGTTCGTTTTTCACGCTCGTTCATGCCGTCCTCGCTGAGCGGGGTGCAGCAACGATAACACCATTCAGTTCGCTGTCGATTGCCGACGCCCCGCAAATCTCCGGTCGTTTGGCTGTCGCAATCGGTGGAGATACTTTGTAAGAAGGATGACGCCGGTCCGGATCCTCTCGATGGTGCGGACCCTCAGCCGGCAGGATCAACAGAACGGCGGTTCCGTGACCGAGCAAACAACAGTTTCGTCCGATCCGCGGCAGGCGCCACGGGGCAGCATGCCGGCCCTGGCGCTGAGTGCGCTCGGCATCGTGTTTGGCGATATCGGCACCAGCCCGCTCTACACGTTCAAGACGGTGCTCGGCACGGCGAACGCGCCGTCCGATCCGGCGACGGTTCTGGGCGCTCTCTCGCTGGTGCTGTGGACGCTGTTCATCATCACCACCGTGAAATACGTCTCCTTCGCCATGCGTGTCGACAATGACGGGGAGGGCGGCATTCTCGCGCTGATGGCGCTGCTCGGGGTGAAGAAGCAGCACCGGCCGACCATCGTCGCGGTAGGCCTGTTCGGCGCGGCCTTGATCTATGGCGACGGCGCGATCACGCCGGCGATTTCAGTGCTGTCGGCTCTCGAAGGCCTCAACATGGCGACGCCTGCGTTCCAGCCCTATGTCGTGCCGGCCGCTGTCGTGATCCTGATTGCGCTGTTTGCGATCCAGTCGCGGGGCACCGCGGCGATCGGGCATTTCTTCGGCCCGATCATGCTGGTGTGGTTTGTCGCGATGGCGGTGATGGGTGTCGCGGGAATCGTGCGGCACCCGTCCGTGTTTGCTGCGCTCAGTCCGACCTACGGACTGCATTATCTGCTTTCGAACGGCATGACCGGCTTTCTGGTTCTGGGCGCGGTGTTTCTCTGTGTTACCGGCGCGGAGGCCCTCTATGCCGATATGGGCCATTTCGGCAGCCGGCCGATCAAGCTCGCCTGGTTCGCCATCGTGTTTCCGAGCCTGATCCTCAACTATGCCGGGCAGGCGGCTCTGGTACTTGAGGGCGCGCCGACCGACGGCAATATTTTCTTCCGCCTGTGTCCGGAGCCGCTGCTCTTGCCGCTGATCGGGCTCGCAACCGTCGCGACCATCATCGCCAGCCAGTCGATCATCACCGGCGCGTTTTCGATGACGCGGCAGGCGATCCAGCTCGGCTGGTTGCCGCGGTTGTACATCAAGCAGACCTCTTCCGAAGGCTATGGCCAGATCTATGTCGGCGTCGTCAACTGGCTGCTGATGGGCGTTACCGTGGGCTTGACGATCGTCTTCGGCAAATCCGACAATCTCGCCGCAGCCTACGGCATCGCGGTTTCCGCCACCATGCTGATGACGTCGGCGCTGCTTTTCATTGCGATGCGTGAGATCTGGGGCTGGAGTGTATTGGCGGCGGGCCTTGTCGCCGGCTGTTTTCTGGTGGTCGACAGCGCCTTCTTTCTCGCCAATCTTTCCAAGATCGCCGAAGGCGGTTACGTGCCGTTGGTACTGGCGCTCCTGGTCTATGGGGTGATGTGGATCTGGCATCAGGGCGCAGCCGCGGTCTCACAACGCCTGCGCGAAGCGCTGATCCCGGTCGATCAATTCATGTCGAAGATCGCCGCCGCCGGCATTCCGCGCGTGCCCGGCACCGCCGTGTTTCTGACCCGCGCCGAGAGCGGCACACCGCCTGTCATGCTGTGGCATGTCAAGCACAACCGCGCGCTGCACGAGCACCTGTTCGTGCTACGCGTCGAGATCACGTCGGCGCCATGGGCCTCATCCGGCGGCCGCATTATGGTCCAGGAGGTTGCGCCGAACTTCTGGCGCGCGGACGCGTTCTTCGGTTTCATGGAACGGCCGCACATTCCGGACCTGCTCGCTGCGTCCAAGTCGCTCGGTTGCACGATCGATCTTGGTGACGTCACCTACTACGTCGGGCATGAGACCGTAATTGGCCGCGAGGACGGTGCGGGCCTGCCGGCGTGGCAAGAAAAGTTCTTTGCCGTGATGGAGCGCAACGCGGTTCACGTCAGCGACTTCTTCAGCCTGCCAAACGACCAGGTGGTCGAGATCGGGCGGCAGGTCGCGATTTGATCCAAGACAAAGCCCTTGTAAGAAAAAGCTACCCCGCAAGCCAAGACCAGATCAAGGCGATCACCGCCAGTGTCATCAGCGCCGTGCCGATCCAGCCTATTGCGATCAGCCATATGCTCGCCTTGAATCGTCCCATCAGCTTTGAATTCGCGACGATCGCCATCATCATCGCCATGATCGGCACGGCGACAATGCCGTTGAGTACCGCGCTCCACACCAGCATGTGAACGCCATCGATGCCGGTAAAGCCCAACGCAAATCCGATCACCGTGGCGGCGGCGATGATGGCGTAAAAGCCGGTGGCGTCCGGGATCCTGGCTTCGAGACTCGCGCGCCATCCGAACGCATCGGCGACGCCATAGGCGGCTGAGCCCGCCAGCACCGGAATCGCCAGCATGCCGGTGCCTATGATGCCAAGCGCAAACAAGAGGAAGGTAAACTCGCCGGCGAGCGGCCGCAACGCATCGGCCGCCTCGGCCGCCGACGTAATATTGGTCACGCCGTGGGAGTTCAACACCGCAGCCGTGGTCAGGATGATGAAAAAGGCGATGGCGTTTGAGAAGATCATGCCTATCGCGGTGTCGATCGTGATGCGATCCATCTCGGGACTGCCGCCCCGGGTCAGTTCGCGAAGTGGGGGGCGCTTCCTGCCTTTGTTCATTTCCTCGACTTCCTGCGAGGCTTGCCAGAAAAACAGATAGGGACTGATCGTAGTGCCGAGCACCGCAACCACCATGAAGAAATAGTCTAAATCAATGCTGGCCTTTGGCCATACCATCGAGAGCAGGGCGGTGTTCCAAGGGATGCTGACAGTCAGGGCGGTCGCGACATAAGCGAACAGCGAAAGCGTCATGAACTTGAGCACCGGCGCATAGCGGTGATAGGGCACGAACACCTGCAGCAAGACCGAGGTCGAAGCGAAGATCAGCGCGTGTTCGTGATTGAGGCCGCCGATAACAAGCGAAAGCGCTTCGCCCATCGCGACGATGTCGGCAGCGATGTTGAACGTGTTGGCGATGACCAGAAGAAAAATCAGCGCCAGCACCACCCAGCGCGGCGCCAGTTCCATCACATTGGCGGCGAGTCCCTTGCCGGTGACCCGACCGATCTGTCCGCTCACGAGTTGGATCGCGATCATGAACGGCGTCGTGAGAAGTACCGTCCATAGCAGGCCGTAGCCGAATTGCGCGCCGGCTTGCGAGTACGTGGCAATGCCCGAAGGGTCGTCGTCAGCGGCGCCGGTCACGAATCCCGGCCCCAGCAACCGAAGCACGATATTTCGGGGTTTCCGGGTCTTTGGACGGCTGATTTCAGCCATAAAAGGTTTGATGTCCTGAAATGATTGGCCGACAAATCTTAGACGAAATATTTCCCTCGCCCGGCACAAATCTCTCCGCTTCGGTTGGCCGCCGACGAGAGTCGCCAGACTTTTTTGCCTTCCGAAGGATCAGGTGGCCGCGATCGGCCGGCAGATCGCGATTTGTGGCGCAGCCAGGAAACCAGAACCCGTCATTCCGGGGCAGCCCGCAAGGGCTGAGCCAGGAATCCATCTCTCACTGAACTCCTGCGGCGCGATAGATTCTCGGATGCGCAATTTCGCACCATAGCTTGCTTGCTACGCTCGCGCCCCAGAATGACGACGCCTTACGGCTTCGGACCCTTCGAGGTGCAGGCGCCGTTCGCGCATTTCAGGTTCGAGGTGACGACCGCGCCGGTTGGCTTGGGCGCGGTGACCGGCGGGTTCGGCCGCTGGGTGAGCGCCGCATTCGACGTCATGCCCGGGGTCGTCGCGCCGGGCGAGACCGGCTTCACCGTGTTCACCACCGGGCCAGGCTTTGGCGGGGTGGGCGGCGAGGGCGTGTGGGTCACGGCGCCGCCAACGACCGGCGCGGGCTTCGCCACGCCGCCAATCTTGTTTTGCTGAGGCTTCGCGCCGCCGAGCGTGCTTTGCGCGAAAGCTGGCGAAGCGATCGCGATGCCGAACGCTGCGGCGAGGGTCAGCCTGATCATCGGTATATTCATGGCAGTGCCTCGCGGAACGGCTTCGACACCCATACGTAATCCTGTCGCGCGATCTAGCCAAGAGTTCGTTCTGACTATTTTACGGCTATTATGCTGGACGCTTCATGACTGTTAACGGCGCCGCCAGCAATAATTTGACACGTCGGGCAAATCACCGGCATACGTCCACCCTCGCAAACCATAACCCGCGGCCTCGGCGACGGCCCGCGGGTTTTGTTTTGCCTGGCGTCGGGCGGCGATGGGTTGGCGCAGAAATGTCTTCAACGCGACGGGCACAAGGTGCGGGTTCAAGTGTCTCCCTCTTAAACGCCCTTTGAAAGGCCGGAAAACTCACGAAGCATCAAGGCGTCTATTGATATCGTTTCGCTCATTTGTTGTGCTTTGGATTGCACGCCCAAACCTATCGGAAAGCCAACGATACGATCCGCTAACGACCTCGCTACGCTCGGCCTGCTCGGCTGCGCGCGATTCCTCACCATGAGGACCTCATCTCGCGGAGGCGCGTAAGCGCCGTCTCGAGGGATGCGTGAAGTCTTGCTCTTTGCCGGCGTGCGCGAACGCGCCGGCCGCGGCCCCTCTGATTCTCCCCGAGAGGGACAAGGTTCGCGCCCCAAATGAGCTGGCGCACCAAGCTGCAAGCTCATGCCGCGTTTTCTATCAAGAAACCATCCCCAGAAAGAGGACCTGCATGGCCGCTTCCGCCGCCTACCTGATCGCGCTTGCGCTGACGCTACTGATCCTCGTCGTGCTCTGGGAAAGTCTTTCATGAGCGCGGAGATCATTCAGTTCGTTCCACGGCAGCGCCGTGACCATCGTCCGCTTGATATTTCGTACCTGTTTCGCTCGCGGCCCCACGAAAACGATCTCGTGATGGATCACGCCGACACTGCACCGTGCGAAGTTTGGCCTACGCGCACGCAAGGGGACGACGAGTTGGCGTGACGCGCAGGTTAGCTTGTGCGATCGTCACGCCAGTTCAACAAGCGCCAGTCGATCGCGGCCAAGCGCGCCACCCGATTTCCGGGAGTTCATCTGAAAAAGTTTGGAGAGAAATGCCGAAAGCCGTCACCGAAATTCGCTCACTGGCGCGAAGCCATACGCGCACGGCGCTGAACGTCCTCGTCGCCGTGATGCGTAATGCAAAGTCCACGCCGCCGGCGCGGGTCGCGGCTGCGAACGCGATCCTCGATCGCGGCTGGGGCAAGCCGACGCAATCGCTAAGCAACGACGAAAATGCGCTCGAACTCATTCATCGCATCGAGCGCGTCATCGTGCAGCCCGAACATGTCGACGCTGAAAATCCCCACCGCGAAAGTCTTTGAGCCGCTGCTGGCGCCGGCCAGATATAAAGGCTTGTATGGCGGTCGCGGTTCTGGCAAGTCGCATTTCTTCGGCGAGCTCTTGATCGAGCTTTGCGAAGCCGAGCGCGGGACATCCGCTGTGTGTATCCGCGAGTCGCAGAAGACGCTGGCGCAATCCTCCAAGCGGCTGATCGAAAGCAAGATCGAGAAGCTCGGCCTTTCGCGTCGGTTCAAACTCTACAGCGACCGCATCGCGACGCCCGGTGACGGCCTCATCATCTTTCGGGGAATGCAAGACCACACCGCCGACTCCATCAAGTCGTTGGAAGGCTTTCGCATCGCCTGGGTCGACGAGGCGCAATCCCTGAGTGCTCGCTCGCTGGCGCTGCTGCGGCCGACCATCCGCGCGCCGGGCTCGGAGCTTTGGGCGTCGTGGAATCCCAGACGCCGCTCTGATGCCATCGACGACTTCTTTCGCGCCAAGAAACCCGAAGGCGCGATTCTCGTTCAAGCCAACTGGCGCGACAATCCCTGGTTTCCGTCCGTGCTCGAAGACGAGCGCAGGACCGATCTCACGCTTTATCCCGACCGCTATGCGCACGTATGGGAAGGAGACTATGTGAGAGCGTTCGAAGGCGCGTACTTTGCGCCTCTCCTGGCGCAAGCGCGCGCGCAGGGGCGCATCGGCAAGGTCGCCGCCGATCCCTTATTACCTTTGCGCGCCTTTCACGACATCGGCGGCGCGGGCGCGCAGGCTGACGCCTACACCATCTGGATCGTGCAGTGGGTGGGACACGAAGTTAGGGTTTTGGACTATTACGAGAGCGCGGGCCAGGTGCTTGCCTTTCACGTCAACTGGATGCGCGAGCGCGGCTACGACAAAGCGATCAACTATCTTCCGCACGACGGCGTGAATGCGAACGCGATCACCGGCAAGACCTATGCCGAGCACTGGCGGGAGGCCGGCTTTGCCGTCGAGCCGCCGGTGAAAAATCAGGGCAGGGGTGCGGCGATGATGCGGATCGAGGCGCTGCGACGGCTTTCGCCGCAGCTCTGGTTCAACGAATCGACGACGGAAGTGGGGCGCGAAGCGCTCGGCTTCTATCACGAGAAGCGCGACGATGCGCGCCAGGTCGGCCTTGGCCCCGAGCATGATTGGTCGTCACACGCGGCCGACGCGCTCGGCCTGATGGCGGTGTGTTACGAGGCGCCGGGCCGATCGAGCAGCTTCAATCGCGTGATCCAGTACAAGGAGCAGGGGTGGGTGTGAGGCGAGAGTTTCACCTCGCCTTCTTTGAATCCGCGTAGGCGCGTCGCGCCGAAAAACTCCGCATAATCACGGCATCAGTTGAAAATGGTCGATTGCTGCAAAGACACAGGCGGCCAGGACTGCGATCCCGATACAGATCGCGCCGTGCTTGATGCGCGCCGGGGGAAAGATCAAGGCGCTGACGAGAGCCAAGCCGACCAGCACGAGGAAAATTTTTACAAATATCGAAGTCATGCTGGCATCCGTCGCGCAATGACACTGCTTTCTTCGATGACGTCACCTTACAGGAGGATCATATGTGGTGGTTGCCTCAATCTATTCTCTGGCTCGCTCGTCGCCGAGCCGGAAGTCAGCTCGGATTTCATTACTTTGGAGCGGATTCGATAAACAACGACGAAGCCTTCGCGCAACGTATCAACGGATCTTCACCTGGGAGACTTTAAAAAGGCGATGAAAGCCTATCGAGACGATCCCGAATACTGGCACAGGCTCTACGGCGACGATCCGCAATTTCGCAAACAGTCACACACCTGATGCCGTACATGGCGGGCCGGTGCCGCCGTCGCAATATTTCCCTGCTGTTCCGTTAGGGGCCGGTTCAGGTGCCGCAGCTGGCCCCGCTCTGCGTTCCACGCCTGGCAGTCCAACTCCGTTTATAGATCGCTACATAAGATTTGGCTCCGCCCCGCTTCCAAACGCGCCGGCTGCCTTTGACAATCCCGCCAACTTTGCCGACCGTTAAATCCTTCGCCGCACTAATCCGCGACCGCCACGGTCGGATCATCAGCACGCACCGACGCGGTGATCGTCGCGGGGTCGACTGATTTGGCCGTCGCCCAGTTTTGCAAGCCCGGCGGGCGGTAGGCGGCATCGTCGCGCCAGCGCTCGAACACCGACACATCGATGGTCTCGTTGATGTTGATGACGCCGTCGCCTTCGCTTCCGGGGGGAACCCCGATCGGGCGATAATAGCGACGGTCGAGCGTGTAGAGCCGATAAAGCCCCCACATGAACTCTGCGTAGGAGTCGGAAACCTTGGCTGTCTTGACCGCGGGGTCGACATCGAAGTCACCGCGAAAGGTGAGCCCGAGGGTTGCCGCCTTGCGTTCCAGCCATTTGAACGGAAGCTGGGGCAGCGGATCGTCGAAATATCCACCGCCGACATTGGCATGGGCGCCGACGAACCATCGCTGCTCGGTGCGTTCGACAGGCCGATGCGCGGCATTGGTTGCACCCTGATTGCTCCAGAGCGTCGGCGCGAACGCCTTGCGATGCTCGTCGATGGCGATGGCGTGAAAGGCGAATTCGTTGCTCTGGCGCAGCCCGGTGTTGAGAAACTGATAGGCCGAGCCGAATAACCAGCGCCACCATGGGAAGGGGACACCAAGCTCGCCCACGGTATCGAACACGCCGACGAATTTGATCGGGACGGCTAACGCATATTTCAGCATCCACTTTTCCTCGAAGCTGAAGTCGGCGGTCTGCCCGTCCGCTTGCGCCGCGATTAAATCGCGGATGGTTCGTTGGCCCGCGCGCCGGTAACGCGTGAACAGCTGGTTGACGCCGAGCGGCGCGCCGCTTTGCAGCAGTCCGCATTTTGAAATGAAACCGGAGAGACTTCTGGCGGTGTAGGCGCCGCGGCTGAAACCAAAGATGAAGATCTCGTCGCCGGGCGTGTAATTGTCGATCAGCCATTCGTAGGCGCTGGTGATCGCCGTATCGATGCCGGCGCCGAACAGCCCGCCGCTGATCTTTTCGCCGAATTTGGTTCCGAGCCCGGTCGAGTAAAACGCGCGCTGCTCGCAGCCGTCGGCGCTTGCAGGCAGGAACAGCGCGCGGAAACGCCAGATGTTGGTGTTGTCGCTGACCTGATTCCAGGTGCCGTCGAGATAGAGCGCCAGGCGCTTCTGCGTCATTGCTGCCGGTAGGTCCGTCATCCTGGTTACCCTGCTGTTCGACCTCAAGGGAGATCCAATGAACCTCGATCACCTCATCGCCGCTGCCGGTCTCCTCGCCCTGGCTGGCGGCATGCTCGTCGTCAATCTGGTGCCGGCGCCGCGCACCGCGCAGGCCGGCACGGTCATGGCGACGTGTGGTTTGGGTCTTCTGACGTGGCTTGCGATCCGCCAATTGCTATCCTAACGAAGCAATCTGAAGTTGTTCAATCCCTTTCTGACCGTTCTCCAATGTCGATTTGACACGTCGGGCAAATCACCGCCATAAGTCCACCCTTGCCAAATTCAGAAAAGCCCGCGCGCCGCACAAACCGGCTCCGCGGGCTTTTTGCATTCACTCATCCCTTCGCGAGAGAAGTTTCCATGCCGAAAATGTCCACCTCTGACCTGAAGGCGATGTTATCAGCCGAGAAATCCGATGCGCTCGCGGCGGTCTCCGCAGCCGAGCTTGCGTTCGAGCCGGACCGGTTGATGGGTTATTGCGTCACGATTTACCTCGCGAAACTCTTGATCTTCGACAAGGTCCTCGGACTTGGCACGACCGATGGACTCGCGGGATTTGCCTCCACGACGGCCAATCTCATCGTTGCGTCCTATTTTGCCAAGCGCGGCTTCGAGAACGTCGCCAGGATCATCAAACGATGATTCGGAAAGCGTGCCGTCATGGCTGATATCAGTGAAGACTCGATCCGAGCTGTCGTGACGGAGACGCTGTGCGAACAGCAAAGGATACATCGCGGCGACATCGAAGCCGTGGTGGATCGCGCTATCGCCACAGTGCTCGGTTCGTTTGGCATCGAGGAAGATGATCGCCGCGAATTGCGCGCCGATCTTCAGCACCTGCGGCGCTGGCGCAAAAGCGTCGAGCAAGCCCAGGGTTTTACCTTTAAGGCCGCGATCAGCATCATCGTCGCAGGTTTTCTCGGCGCGGTGTGGCTCGGCACCAAGGCGATGCTCGGCAAATGATCCATGTCGTATTGCTTCTGACGATGCTGGCATCATCCCCGGCAGATGCCGTTCCCTGCTGGGTCGTCAGACGCGCCGTAGCGCAATATGGCGAGGCAGCGGCTGAAGCTTTCGCGCGTGCCAAGGGCTTTTCACCGAAAGATATCGAGCGGGCGAAACGATGCCTCAAGTCGTAACGTCAGGCTACTTTATTCGCGAGGTGGATGGACACGACGATGCGATCGCGGACGTCCTGGCTGAGCTGCATCTTCTGACCTTCTTCAATGACGCCTCGGTCCCGCGTTTCGACCGGGGACACTGGTGGCTCGCTTATTGCGGGGAAACGCCCGTTGCCTTCGCGGGCCTCGTGCCCTCAACCCATGTCCGTAACGCCGGATATTTCTGCAGGGTCGGTGTGTTGCGGCGCCACTGGGGTCATCGCCTTCAGTTACGACTGATGCGTGCTTCGGAAACGCGGGCGCGGCGCAACCGCTGGAGTTGCGTGGTGTCGGATACGACCGGCAATATCGTGTCGGCTAACAACTTCATACGGGCGGGCTATCGGATGTATCGCCCGTCATGCCCATGGGCATTTCCGGATACGCTATATTGGCGCAAGGGCCTCATTTCCGGCACTTCTTCTCATAGCACCCATTCGAAAAGGCGATAGCGGTGCAGCCACGACGCCGACGTCTCTTGGAAGGATGGCCAGGGCGCGTATACAATCTCGTGTAAGGATCCGGACAGGATCGAGCAACGGGAAGGAACGCGTCGATCATGACAGCAAGACCGCAACTGCCCGGTCGGACGCCGAGAGAGAAGGGAGCCCCGACCGCCCTGGACGGTTTGCTGGTTGTCGATTTCACCCGCGTCGTCGCCGGCCCCGCTTGCACCCAGACACTGGCGGATTTCGGCGCCAGAGTCATCAAGATCGAGAACCCCGAGGGCGGTGACGACTCTCGACAATATGAGCATGCGGACCTTGCTGGCGAAAGCGCCGCCTTTATCAGCTTGAACCGCAACAAGCGCGGCATTGCCCTTGATCTTACCAAGCCCGAGGCGTGCGTGGTGGCGCATGAATTGATCGCGCGGGCAGACGTGGTGGTTGAGAATTTTTCCTCCGGCGTGATGAAAAAATACGGCCTCGATTATGCGTCGGTGGCCTCTCGCAACCCGCGTCTCGTCTATTGTTCGATTTCGGCTTATGGCCGCAAAGGTCCATTTGCGTCTCGGCCCGGTTTTGATCCGATCACACAGGCCGAAAGCGGCTTCATGTCGCTGAATGGATTTCCAGATGGTCCGCCGGTGCGGACCGGACCGCCCGCGGTTGACATGCTCACGGGCATGGCCGCCTGCAACGCGATCCTTCTGGCGCTGCTGGCCCGCGACAAGCTCGGCCGCGGCCAGCATGTCGAGGTGGCGCTGTTCGACATGGCACTCGCCATGACGCAGTTTTACGGCATGGCTTATCTGATGAGCGGGGTGAATCCGAGCCGTCAGGGTAATTCACCCAACGGCTCGCCGTCCGTCGGCATATATCACGGCTCCGATGGACCGTTTTACATCGCCTGTGCCAATGATCGGCTCTATCGCCGGCTGGTCGTCGAGGTGTTGAACCGTCCTGATCTGGTCAGCGGCGAATTTGGCGATCGGCGCTCGCGCACTGCAAACCGGGACAAGTTGCGCGCCATCCTCACCGAAGTCTTTGCTGCCGACGCCCGCGAGAGCTGGGTCGGCAAGATGAAGGCGGCCAATATCCCGGTTGGTTACTTACGCACCGTCGAGGAAGCGTTCAACTCGCCAGAAGCGCGCGAACGCCACCGCGTCAGCGAGATTCCGCACCCCAAAGCGGGCTCCGTGCCGAACATCGAATCGCCGCTCAATCTTTCGCTGACGCCAGCGATCGATCCCTTTGCCGCTCCCTTGCTTGGCCAGCACACCCGGGAGGTGCTGCGTGACACGCTTGGCTATGACGACGCAAAGATAGGGGCATTGGCGGAAGCAGGCGTCTTCGGCGAGGTGTTGGTTACGGCCGGCTAATCGCTGAATTAAATCTTTGAGACGTAAAAGCCCGGTGGCCGTCTGGCCGCCGGGCTTTTTTTCGTTTCTGGAGCAGCCTTTGAGGTCGGTCCGATTCTCGTGGATCGCAGGGGCGTGTATTTTCGTATTCAGGCCGGCGGTATAGTAATGTCTCCCGCGATCGATCCGGCGCGGCGATCACGTCGCATTTTTTTGTTGTTTCTACCCCTCAAGGAGTTGTCCCATGACCCATGCCATCCGCTTTCACAAGACCGGCGGTCCCGAAGTCCTCGTCTGGGAGGAAGTTAACGTCGGCAAGCCGGGGGCGGGCGAAGCGCGTATTCGCCACACCACGGTCGGGCTCAACTTCGTCGACATCTACAATCGCTCGGGCGTCTATCCGCTGCCGCTGCCGAGTGGTCTGGGCGGTGAAGGCGCTGGTGTCGTCGAGGAAGTTGGCTCCGGCGTTACCGATCTAAAGCCGGGGGATCGCGTCGCCTATGGTGCCGCGCCGCTCGGCGCCTATGCCGAAGCACGGCTCATTCCGGCGGACCGGCTGCTCAAACTGCCCGATAGCATCGATGACAAGACCGCGGCTGCGATGATGCTCAAAGGTCTCACCGTGCAATACCTCATCCGTCAAACCTACCGCGTCAAGGCGGGCGACACCATCCTGCTTCATGCGGCCGCCGGCGGCGTCGGTCTCATTCTGTCGCAATGGGCAAAGCATCTTGGCGCCACCGTGATCGGCACCGTCGGTAACGACGAGAAGGCCGCGATCGCCAAGGCCCATGGCTGTGCACACACCATCGTTTATTCGCGCGAGGACTTTGTGAAGCGCGTCGACGAAATTACGGGCGGAAAGAAAGTGCCGGTTGTTTACGATTCCGTCGGCAAGGATACTTTTCTGAAGTCGCTGGATTGTCTGGCGCCGCTCGGCGTCGCCGCACTGTTTGGTCAGTCCTCCGGCGGTGTCGAGCCGCTGAACCTCGGCCTGTTGGCGCAAAAGGGCTCGCTTTACGTCACCCGCCCGACCCTGAACACTTACGCCGCCAAGTCCGAAAATCTTCGTGCCATGGCCAAAGAATTGTTCGATGTCGTGGCTTCCGGCGCCGTGAAGATCAATGTCAACCAGACCTATGCGTTAAAGGACGCTGCGAAGGCCCACGCCGATCTGGCCGCACGCAAGACGACGGGATCGACCGTCTTCCAGGTGTGAGGCGCGATGGCCCGCGTTCTCATTCCGCTGCCGGCGAGGGACTTCGACCCGAGCGAAGCTGCTGTGAGTTGGCAAGTACTTTTGGACGCGGGCCACACTATTATGTTTGCAACGCCGGACGGCAAGTCTGCCGCCGCCGACGACATGATGCTGACCGGGGAAGGGCTTGATCTCTGGGGCGCGATTCCGCTGTTGCGAAAGCTGCCGCTGATCGGGCTTCTGATGCGCGCTAACAGCGACGCGCGAATTGCCTACGCGGCGATGATTGCAGATCCCAACTATGTGGCGCCGCTTCGCTGGGATTCCGTGGACCCTTCCGCATTCGACGCGCTGCTTCTACCGGGCGGGCACCGCGCGCGGGGCATGCGCGACTATCTCGAAAGCGAGACGCTTCAGCATTGCGTGGTCGATTTCTTCGATGAGGAAAAACCCGTGGCGGCGATCTGCCACGGTGTTCTGCTCGCCGCCCGCAGCGTCTCGCCAAAGCATGGCCGGTCGGTGCTCTGCGGCTATAAGACGACGGCGCTGACCTGGGCACTCGAGAACAGCGCCTGGAAGGTCGCGCGCCTCACGCGGTTCTGGGATCCGAACTATTATCGGACCTATCTCGAACGGGCCGGGGAGCCCAATGGCTACATGTCGGTGCAGCAGGAAGTCACGCGGGCGTTGGCCCGTGCCGAAGATTTCCTGGACGTTCCCAGAACGGATCCGGACCATCGACAAAAAACGTCCGGCTTGCAGCGCGACACCATGGACGATGCTCGCCCCGCCTTCGTCGTGCGGGACCGGAATTATGTCTCGGCTCGGTGGCCGGGCGATGTCCATACCTTCGCAAAGACTTTTGTTGGCCTGCTGAAATAATGAGCCATGCAGGGCCTAGCTGTCATCTCCCGAGACCCTAGCGCAGGTCGAAGGTCCTGTGCTTTGATGCGTCCAAGGCCGGGGCCCAATGAGGCCCTTCATGACCCAAGCCGAAAACGGCGGATGACGGTGAAACTCCGTGGCCAATAAGGGAGGTGCACTTGGAAACGCAAGGCCTGGAAAGACACGGCCGCACCATGCTGGCCAAGATCTGGGACCAGCATGTCATCGCCCGCATCAGCGATGATACAGACCTTCTCCACATCGATCGCCATTTGCTGCACGACCTCGGTGGCTCGCGCGGCCTGCTCGACCTCAAGAGCCGCAACCTTGCGGTCCACAATCCCGAACTGACGTTTGCGACGCCGGATCACGCGATCTCTTCGGCGCGCGGTCGTGCCGGCACCAGCAAAACCGGGATGGAACTTCTGGAAGGCTTGCGCGCTGAGACTGCCGCCAGCGGCATTACGATGTTCGATCTGGATCAGCCGGGTCAGGGTATCGTTCATGTCATCGGTCCCGAGCTCGGCTTGAGCTTGCCCGGTTGTTTGATCGTTTGCGGCGACAGCCACACCTGCACGCATGGCGGCTTGGGTGCGCTCGCGTTCGGCATCGGCTCAAGCGAGCTCGCGCATGTGCTCGCGACCCAAGCGCTGATCCAGCGCCGTCCCAAAACCATGCGCGTGAAATTCGAGGGACGAATGTCCGCCGGTGTGACGCCCAAGGACCTCATCCTGGCGCTGATCGGCCATGTCGGCGCCGCCGGCGGCACCGGCTATGCCGTCGAATATGCCGGCAGCGCCATCCGCGACATGCCGGTCGAAGGCCGGCTCACCATCTGCAATCTTTCGATCGAACTCGGCGCAAAGATCGGCATGGTCGCTCCGGACGACAAAACCTACGACTTCGTCCGCGGCCGGCGTTATGCGCCGAAAGGCGCGATGTGGGAGCGTGCGGTCGGTGCCTGGCGTCAACTGCCGAGCGACGCGGGTGCGGTGTTCGATCGCGAGGTCACGATCGACGTCAACAAGATCATCCCGCAGATCACCTGGGGCATCAGCCCTGAGCACGTCGTTGGCGTCGACGGTCATGTGCCGGTCCCTGCCGACATCGCCGATCCGGCGCGCCGCACCGCGATAGAAACTGCGATCGACTATATGGGCCTCAAGCCCGGTGCGCCGATCGTTGGTACGCCGGTCGATTGGGTCTTCATCGGCTCCTGTACCAACAGCCGGATGAGCGACTTGCGCGCGGCGGCCGCGATCGCACGTGGCCGCAAGGTCGCGCCCGGTGTGCGCGCCTGGGTGGTGCCGGGTTCGGAGACGGTCAAACGAGAGGCCATCGCCGAAGGGCTGGACAAACTCTTTATGGAAGCAGGCTTTGAATGGCGGGAGCCCGGTTGCTCGATGTGCCTTGCCGCCAATGGTGAAGTTGTCGCGCCGGGTCAGCGCTCGGTCTCCACCTCCAACCGCAATTTCATCGGCCGGCAGGGACCGCAGGCGCGGACCCATCTTGCCAGCCCCGCCATGGCGGCGGCCGCCGCGATTTCCGGCGCGATCGCCGACGTCAGGACTATGGAGCGCTAGATGCCAAAGCCGTTCACGAAGCTCAGCGCCATTGCCGCTCCGATCATGCGCAGCAATATCGATACCGACGTGATTATCCGCATCGAGCGTCTGGTTGGCAATTCCATACGCGGCACTCTCGGAAAATGGGCGTTCGGCTCGCTGCGCTATCGGCCGGACGGCTCTGAAAATCCGGAGTTCATTCTGAACCGTGAGCCCTATCGAAACGCGGAAGTCCTGATTACGGGTCCGAACTTCGGCTGCGGCTCGTCGCGCGAAGGCGCGGTGTGGTCGCTGCAGGAGAAGGGTATCCGCGCCATCATCGGCTCTGGCTTTGGCGATATCTTTTTCGCTAACTGTTTCCAGAACGGCATCCTGCCGATCGTCGTGGACAAGCATATTGTCGACGGGCTCGCGATGGAAGTCGAGCACAGCCAGGGCGCGGGGCGCGTCGCGATCGACTTGGAAGAACAGACGATCACCTCGCCATCGGGACAAGTGCATCGCTTCGAGATCGATCCGCGCCGCCGCGCGGGTCTCTTGGAAGGTCTCGACGAAGTCGCGCTGACGTTACAGCGCGACAACGCAATTCGCGCCTTTCAGGCTGCCGACCGGGCCGAGCGGCCCTGGATTTATTTCGCCGGGGATCACGCATGAGCGCTTCATCCAACATGATCAAGGTCGCCGTCGTCGGCGGCGAGGGCATAGGCCCCGAGGTGACGGCGCAATCCCGGCGGATTCTCGACTGGTTTGCGGCCAAGCGCGGCGTGCCGATGGTGTTGCGTGAGGCGCAGTACGGCCTCATTCCGTATCTTGCGACCGGCAAGGTGCTTCCCGATGACACTGCCGAAGCGATGGAAGAGGCAGACGCGATCCTCTGGGGCGCGACCGGCGGCCCGGAGACCAAGGAAGTGCCTGCGGAAGCGCGGAAAGCGGGCGGCTTGCTGTCGCTGCGCAGCAAGTACGATCTCTACGCCAATCTGCGGCCGATCCGCGCCAACCCGGCGTTGTCCGAATCTTCGCCGCTGAAAGCGCGCGTGTTGAAAGACGTCGATTTCGTCATCATCCGTGAACTGACGAGCGGCATCTATTTCGGTGAGCCCCGCGGGATCGAGAAGTTGCCGGACGGTCAGCGGCGCGGCTTCAACACCGAGCAATATACCACGAGCCAGGTGCGTCGCGTCGCGCGATCGGCTTTCGAACTCGCACGTACGCGGCGAGGCAAGGTTTGTTCGGTCGACAAGGCCAATGTGCTTGAGACCAGCGTGCTGTGGCGTGAAGAGGTCACGGCGCTGCACGCGGAAGAGTTCCGCGACGTCGAACTCAGCCATATGTATGTCGACAACGCCGCGATGCAGATCGTGCGCGATCCCGCGCAGTTTGACGTAATGGTCACCAGCAATATCTTCGGCGACATCTTGTCGGATTGCGCCGCGATGGCCTCAGGCTCGCTCGGCATGTTGCCGTCGGCTTCGCTCGGCCCGGTCGACCGCTACGGCCGCCGCAAGGCGCTGTACGAGCCGGTGCACGGTAGCGCGCCCGATATTGCCGGGCGCGGCATCGCTAATCCGCTCGGCTCGATCCAGAGCGTGATCATGATGCTGCGCATGACGCTCGACCGGCCGGACGATGCGGACCTGTTGGAAAAGGCCGTCGATCTCGCGCTCGCAACTGGCGCACGCACGGCCGATATCGCGGAAGCAGGCGTCCGCAAGCTGACGACCAGGGAGATGGGAGACGCGGTGTTGGCGGCGCTCGACAAGGTCGCGAGCGACGTAAAGGAGAAGGCGTGATGGCGATGATCCTCACTCGCCGTTCAGCGTTGACCGTCGTTGCCGGTGGCGTAAGCTTGGCCGCCACGGGCCGCACGCGAGCCGAATCCATTGGCGGGCGCGCGATCTATCCCGTTGCCGTCCCGATCTATCAGTCGCAGTTCGTCGCTGATCGCGTCGGTTACTTCAAGGAAGCCGGCCTTGACTGCAAGCTCCTTCAGGGCGGCAGCGGCGTGAAGACCCGCGAGATCATCGCCTCATCGCAGGGCGATGTCGGAATTGGCGACGTCACCCATCCGATGCAACTCGCCAATCACGGGCGCGCGGGCCGCATTCTGATGCCGACCGATACCCGCAGCAGCTCCGTGATATTCATCATCCGCAAGGATCTCTGGGATCAGGGCATCACGACGCTGGAAAAGCTGACAGAGTGGAAACGGCCTGACAGCCGCAAGCCCATTGTCTCGGTCTCTTCGCTTGGCGGTACCAATCACGTCTGGTCGTCTTATTATATGGAGACAATGGGCTTGGCCGAGAAGGTGACCTGGATCGGCACAGGCAATGTCGACACCATGCTGGGCTCACTGAAGAGCAAGCAGGTCGACGTGCTCGTCAGCTCGCTTTCGCTTCTGGACGAGTTGCAGGAGCAGGGCTGGGGCACGCTTTTGTTCGACGGGACGGACGAGGCGACCTGGAACAAGTATATCGGCGGCAAGGTACCGGTGACCTGCCATTTTACGGTACAGTCGACGATCGACAAGGATCCGGCAAAAATACAGGCGTTTGCCACCGCCTTGTGGCGCGCGGCGCAGTGGATCAAGTCGCATTCGCCCGAAGAGGTCTGCGACGCGATCGAACCTTATGTAGGGAGCACTTCGCGCAAGGCTAATATCCTCGAGATTGCCGCGCTCAAGAAAGTAGCCGACTATGATAGTGCGATCGACGCGGCGAGTTTTGCCCGCGGCGAGAAAGTCTGGTTCCGCGAGATGACCGGCATCAAACCGCTGACCATGGCCGATGTCGTCGCTCCCGATTTCGTGCTGGCGGCCAGGAAGGCGTATCCCGGCTGACGGAAAGCCGCGAAGCCTGAAGGCGAGGGACCAGGGGACGCCATGCCGCTTGATCGATCGCAGGATGCGAGCCGCATCGATGTCCGGGATTTGAACAAGACTTTTCAGCTTGCTGGCACCGCCATCGAAGCGGTGCGCGGGGTTTCCTTTAGCGTCCGGCGCGGAGAGTTCGTCGCGCTGCTCGGGCCGTCGGGCTCCGGCAAGAGCACCGTGCTGAACATGATCGCGACCCTGATCAGGCCGTCGGGTGGGCAGATCCTGATCGATGGCGCGCCGATCGTGCCGGGCAAAGCGACACCCAATGTAGGCTACGTGTTCCAGCGCGATACGCTGTTTCCCTGGCGCACGGTCGCCGACAATATCGGTTATGGCCTGCAACTCGCCGGAAAGAGCGAGGCCGAGCGTAAGGAGCGCGTTGCGGCCTGCATCAGACAAGCAGGCTTAGAGGGTTTCGGTGATGCCTATCCGTCGGCACTATCGGGTGGTATGCGCCAGCGCGCGGCGCTGATGCGCACGCTCGTAGTCGAGCCGCAGATCCTTCTGATGGATGAGCCCTTCGGCGCGCTCGACACGCACACCAAGATCGATATGCACGAGGTCTTGCTGCGTATCTGGGAGCGCGAGCAGCAGACCGTGCTGTTTGTTACCCACGACCTCGGCGAGGCACTGACGCTCGCCGACCGCATCATCCTGTTTTCGGCTCGGCCGGGCCGCATCAAAGACATGTTCGAGGTCGATTTCCCGCGGCCGCGCGATGCCGTGAAGGTGCGGGAGACGCCGCGTTACGCTGAACTTTTCCAGCACATCTGGCATTCGCTGGGCGAGGAGTTCGTCAAGGGGCGTGAGCGATGAAGATGCGCCGGCACGCATTCGGCACCTTGGCATGGCAGGTTACCATCTGCGTCGTGGTGCTGTCGGTGTGGCAATGGGGCTATCAGTTCCACACCCGCTTTCCCTGGCTGGTTCCCGATCTGCTCGATCCTTATTTCATCTCGAAGCCGTCGGAGATTTTCGAGCAGTTCTTGATCCTGAGCTGCCTCAAGTCCAAGCTCGGTGTCTTCAACGGCTGGTTCAACGGCGACTTTGCCAAGTGCATGGCGCGCACCGAAAACAATCTCTGGGTCGCGACCGCCATCACGCTCAAGAACACGTTTTTCGGCTTTGTCACCGGTGTCACGTCGGGTTTCGCCGCCGGGCTCGTTCTGGGCCGCTCGGACCGGCTGAGCGCGATCTTTCAACCGTTCATTACGGCCGTGAATTCGATTCCAGAAAATCGCGCTGGCGCCGATCATCGTGCTGGCGTTCGGAATCGGCGACACCTCTAAGATCGTGACTTCGTGGATCGTCGTGGTGTTCCTCGTGTTCTACAACACGTTTGAGGGCGCGCGTTCGATCGACGAAGGCTTTATCCATGCCGCGCGCTTGTTGGGGGCAAGCGAATGGCAGATTACCCGCACGGTCGTAATCCCCTCGACCATGGCGTGGGTATTTGCTTCGCTGACGCCTGCGATTTCCTTCGCGTTGATCGGCGTCATCGTCGGCGAATTCATCGGCGCTGAAAAAGGCATCGGCCGGCTCATCATCGAGTCGGAGGCGCGGGGCGAGGCCTCCGGCATGATGGTCGCGGTCACCGTCCTGATGCTGGTCGGCGTTGTGCTCGCAGCCCTGATCCGGCGGCTTCAGGCATATCTGCTGCGCTGGCAGCAACACAATCACGCCGACTGAAGGCGCTTGTCTATTCGCCCGCGAATGGTAAGAGCGATCGGACGTTTACAGCCGGGGTTAGAAGGGTTTTCTGATGAGCATCAAGGTCTACGGGTTCTGGCGATCGATCGCGTCTTTCCGCATCAGGGTCGCGTTGAAGTTAAAGGCACTGCCGTTCGAGGAAGTTTCGATCGACATCCTCCAGGGAAAACAGTTCGAGCCCGGCTACGACGCCGTCAACCCCGAGCACGTGGTGCCGACTTTCATCCACGACGGGCATTCGCTATATCAGTCGCTCGCAATCATGGAATATCTCGACGACATCAAGCCGAGCCCGCGGCTATTGCCGGACGACATCAAGGAACGCGCTTACGCGCGGTCGCTGGCATTGATGACGATCGCCGACGCTCATCCGCTGACCGTGCCGCGGGTGCGCAAGCATCTTGCCAAGACCTTTGGGGCCGACGCTCACGCGATCGAAGAGTGGGGCGCGCATTGGACCACCGAAGGGCTCGCGGCCTATGAGCGGTTCCTGGCGCGACGCAAGCCTGCACCCTTTGCGCTCGGCAAGGAGGTCGGTCTCGCCGATATCTGCATCGCGGGTCAGGTGGTCGGCGCGCAATACGTCAAGATCGGCCTGGATCCGTATCCGCTGGTGAAGAGCATCTCGGATCGGTGCTTTGCGATGCCGGAATTTTCGAGCTCGCATCCTTTCGAGCAGCCCGACTACAAGACGGCGGCCGCGAAGCATTGAGTGGATCTCAGCCAATATGGCATTGACGCTCTCATCCTGCGAGACGGCCGCTTTAGCGGCCTCCTCAAGATGAGGTCGCCTCATGGTGAGGAGCGCGGCACCGCCCGAGCAGGCCGAGCGAAAGCGAGGCCGTCAGCGAACGGCGCTGTAAGATTCCGCGCGTCTCGATCCATGAAAGCGTCGCACTCAGACATCCAACCCCAGCACGCGCGCGGCGTTGCCACCGGCGATCTGCGCTAGCATCGCTTCGTCCATGCCGTGCACACCCGCGACATGTCCAATCGGATTATATTCAGCCATGTCGAAGGGATAGTCGGTGCCCATGACGATACGGTCGGGCCCGAACACGTCGATAAGATAAGCAAGCTGGTGATAGCTGAAGACGACGGTGTCGAGATAGACCTGCCGCAGGTAAGTCGTCGGCGGCAGCGGCAGTTCGCCCTGGGAATCTTTCCGGGCGCCCCAGGCGTGATCGATGCGGCCCGAGTAACCCGGCAAATAGCCGCCGCCGTGCACCGCCATCAGCTTGAGGTCGGGGAAGCGCGCGAGCGTACCGGAGAAGATGAGGTTGTGAAGCGCGAGCGTCGTCTCCAGCGGATTGCCGAGCACGTTATTGAAATAGAAATGCGTCAGCCGGTCGCCATGGGTGAAGCCGTTCGGATGCATCATGATGAAGGCGCCAAGCTGTTCGGCGCGGGCGAACAAGGGACGGAATTTTGGATCGGATAATTCCTGGCCGTCGACATTGGTCAGGATTTCAACGCCCTTCAGCTTGAGATCCTTCATGATGTAGTCGAGCTCGCGTACCGCAAGTTCCGGCTCCTGCAAGGTGACGACACCGAGGCCGACGAAGCGGTCGGGCTTGCGCGCGCAATATTCGGCGACGCCGTCGTTCGCAAGCTTGTGCGCCTGCTCGGCGATCTTGGGATCGACCGCGTAATAGCATTGCGGCGGCGCGGGCGCGACGACCTGGATATCGATTCCCATCTTGTCGAGATCGAACAGTCGGCGGTCGATGGTCGTCATCACCTCCGCGACGTCCTTTTCTTGCTGCGCATTGATTTCCTTTGTCAGCGCGTCGGCGAAATGTGCGAGCGGCACGCGCTTCAGATCGACATGCGGTCCGGCAACCTTGGCGGCCTGCGGCACCACGATGTGGGCGTGAATGTCGATCGTGGTGGAGGAGGGACGCCGCGCAAGGCCGTCTGCATCGTGATTGCGGGCGGCGGTGCGGCCATAACGGTTCTTGGCATCGATCATGTAAGGGCTCTGTTGTTGGATTGGAAATGGATCGCTGTGTTTGACGGCTCAATCAGGCGTTGGGCTTGCGCCGGGTCCAGTGGACGGAAACGGTGGTCGCATCCGCCTCGCCGAGCCCGTCTTTTTCCGCTTCCTCAAAGCAGGCCAGCGCGCTCTTCGCAACCGGCAGTTCGGCATGGAGGGAGGCGGCGAATTGCACGGCGGTAGCGAGGTCTTTCTTGGCGGCCGTAATACCAAAAGCGGTTTCGCCGAGCGGCGCGCCGCCGAGCACCTTGGCGATCACGGCGCCTCGTCCCTTCATCGCGGCGGGCGCCCCGGCAGTATCCGAGAGAATATCGATCAGCCGTTCGGGAGAAAGGTTGAGCGGCTTGCAGATGGTCAGGGATTCACCCAGGGCCTGCCAATAGACCAGCAGCGGCAGGTTGACCGCAAGCTTCAGCGTGGCACCGGCGCCGAGCGGCCCGACATGCTCGATCCGCCGGCAGAGTTGCTCCAGCACGGGCATGGCGCGCGCGACGTCCGCATCGGATCCGCCGACGAAGCCGAACAGTTTGCCTTCCTTCGCCGGAACCTTGCTGCCGCCGACCGGGCATTCGACAAAGGCGGCGCCCAGCTTTGCCGCCGCATTGCCAACGGACTTCATGGTCTCCGGCTGAATTGTGCTCATGTCGATCACAAGCTTGCCATTGAGCCTGGCCTTCAGCAGACCATTCTCGGCGCGATAGACGGCTTCGGTAGCGGCATCATTAAGCAGCATCACGATGATGACGTCGCAGCCGTCCGCAAGCCCGGCCGGGGAAGCGAAGGCCTTGGCGCCGGCATCAACCAGCGGTTTGGTCTTCTTAGCGTCGCGATTCCACACCGCCACTTCGTGCCCGACCGCGATCAATCGCTCCGCGATCGACCCGCCCATTCGTCCTGTTCCGCAAACGCCGACTTTCATCTTTGGTCCCTGGGTTCTGATAGTGCCTGGTTCAGTGGGCATGATACACGCCAAGATGCTGCGCGATCAGCTCCTCATTGGTTAAAACTTCGCCGGCTTCGCCCGCAAAGACGCAGCGGCCGGTGTTGAGAATGACGGCCTGGTCGGCCACATCGAGCGCGAGCTTGCGGTTTTGTTCGACCAGCACGATTGACTGACCTTCGTCCTTCAACCTCTTGATTGTGCGGCCGACCTCGGCCACGATCAGCGGCGCCAGGCCCTCCGAGGGTTCATCGAGCAGCAGCACGCGCGGATTGCCCATCAGCGCGCGGCCAATCGCGAGCATCTGCTGCTCGCCGCCGGAGAGCGTGCCGGCAAATTGTGCGTGGCGCTCCTGCAAGCGCGGGAACAGTTCGAAGATGCGCTCGACGTTCCACGGCTTCGTGGCTTGCCGCTCGCGCTGCCGGGCGACGATCAGGTTTTCACGCACCGTCAGCGACGGGAAGATCCGGCGGCCCTGCGGAACAAGGCCGATGCCAAGGCGTGAGATGCGTTCGGGACTCAGGCCGCCGATGGCCTCGCCGAACAGGCGGATGTCGCCTTGCTTCGGCGTCAGGAAGCCGACGATGGTGGAAATACAGGTGGTCTTGCCGGCGCCGTTTCGCCCCAGAAGCGCCAGCACATGGCCCTCGGTCAAGGAGAAGCCGACACCGTGCAGAATATGGCTGTCGCCATAGAATGCGTTCACGTTGGAGAGGATGAGGGCCTCACGCGCCAAGGTACACCTCACGCGTTCGTTCATCGGCAATCACCTGGTCACGTTCGCCGTCGACAATGACCTTGCCGTAATTGAGCAGCGTCACCGTTTCGGCGAGGTCGAGCGCGGTATCCATGTCGTGCTCGATCATGACCACGGTCGTCTCTTTCGGGATCGAGGCAATCAACGCCTTCACGGTTGCGCGCTCGTTGTTGGACAGGCCGGCGAGCGGCTCGTCGAGCAGCAACACGCGCGGCTTTTGCGACAGCGCCATGGCCAGTTCGACCCGGCGTTTCTCGCCGTAGGCGAGATCGGAAACGGGATGACCGGCAAGATGCAACAGGCCGACGCTGTCAAGCGTCCGGCGCGCTTCTTCCGCCAGATGCCGATAGGACAACAGCGGCCGCCACATCTGCCAGCGCGAGGGCAACAGGCCGAGCAGGCCGAGCGTGACGTTGTGTTCGAGCGTATCGTCGGCGAACAGCGTGATGATCTGGTAGGTGCGCGAGAGGCCGCGATGCGCGCGCTGGTAGGACGCAAGCCCGGTGACGTCCTCGCCGAATAGCCTGATATGGCCGGCGTTCGGCCGCATATCGCCGCTGATCTGGTTGAACAGCGTCGTCTTGCCCGCGCCGTTGGGGCCGATGATCAGTCGCCGCTCGCCCGGCCTGATCGCGAGCGAAACGCCTTGCGTGACCTTGAGCCCGCCGAACGCCTTGTTCAGGCCAATGATCTCAAGCGCGAAATCTGGCGAGGGTCCGGTCATGACGCTCGCCCCCGCAAACGCGCGGTGAGCTTCTGCAAGCCCGGCACGATGCCGGTCGGCATCACCAGTACGATGAACAGGAACACGAGGCCGAGCAGCATGTTCCAGCGCTCGATATAGGCCGAGGCATAGTTCTTCAACAGCAGCACCAGCGCCGCGCCAACCGCAGGCCCGGCGAGCGTGCCTGATCCGCCGGCGATGACGCCGAGCAGTGCTTCAGCCGAACTCGTGGTCGAAAGCGAAGTCGGGTGGATATACTTGTTGTAATAGACGTACAGCAGCCCCGAGATCGCGCCCCAGAAGCCGGCATAGATGAAGGTGATCCAGCGGATCATCCAGGGATTGAAGCCGAGTGCTGCCATTCTGCGCGGCTGATCGCGCACCCCTTTCAGCGACGAGCCGAACGACGATGACACGAAGATCGCCATCATCACAAACGAGAGCGCCGCGATGCCGAGCGCAAACCAGTAGAACGAGGTCGCGCTCTCGAGCGAAATGCCGAACGGCGCCGGGCGTGTCACGCCGGTGACGCCGTTGTCGCCGTTGGTGATGTCGGACATGCGGTAGGCGAGGCCCCACAGCACTTGCGATAGCGCAAGCGTAATCATGAGAAAGCCAAGGCCTGTCGCGCGCAATGCGATGATGCCGAAGAACGCCGCCATCGCGATCGTTCCGAGGATCGATATCAGTGCGGCAGAGCCGTGGCCGAAGCCGTAGCGGCTGGTGAGTAACGCGGCGAGGTAGGCGGCGACGCCGAGATAAGAGGCGTGGCCGAGCGATGTCATGCCACCGTAACCGACCAGAAGATTGAGGCTGAGTGCGAAGATCGCCGCGATGAGGATCTGGCTCGCAAGGTTGATGTAGAAGTCGCCCGCGACAAACGGCAGCAACAGCGCGATGGCGGCGAATATGGCGATCGCGATCCACTTCATGTGGCAAGGCGCCCGAACAAGCCCTGCGGCCGAAACGCGATGACAAAGATCATCGGCAGAAACAGGATGATGTAGGCAAGTTCCGGAAACAGCGCGGTGCCGAAGGTGTAGATGAAGCCGATGATGAAGCTGCCGACGAAGGCTCCGAACAGGCTGCCGATGCCGCCGAGAATGACGACGATCAGTGCGAGCGGCAGCATGTCGGCGTCAAGCCCGGGATAGGCGGAAAGAATGGGGCCGCCGAGCACACCGGCCGCTCCCGCAATCCCCGTACCCAGGCAGAACACGATGGTGAAAAGACGCGAGACGGGGATACCGACCGCGCGCGCCATCTGCCGGTCGTCGACGCCTGCGCGGATCATGGCGCCCAACCGGGTGCGATCCATCAGGACGTAAAGCGCAATCGCGGCGACGACGGCGATACCGACCAGCACCAGCCGGTAGGTGGGGAAGACGAAGCCGAACAGCCGCGTTGGCGCCTGGAGATTGCGCGGCGTCGGCACGGGAATGGAATCGCCGCCCCAAAGCACAAGGCAAGCATCGGAAATGATGAAGGCCATGCCAAGCGTCACCAGCACCTGGCCGAGCGGATTGGTCTTCAGCCGCGTCAGCACCAGGCGCTCGAACAGCCCGCCAAGTGCAGCAACGGCGATGCCCGCGCCGATCGCCGTCACCCAGATATTGAGCCCGCTGTAGTCGCGTAACGCCACGGCGCCAAAATAGGTGCCGAGCATGAAGAAGGCGCCATGCGTGAGGTTCGCAAGCCGCATCAGGCCGAAGATCAGCGAGAAGCCGGACGACAGTAGAAACAGCAAGCCTCCGAGCGAGAGGCTGTTGAGACCCTGGATGATCCAAAACTGCATCTAGTGGCCCGATTCTAACATTCGCATCACTTCTCGGCTGGCACTTCTGCGAATGTTAGAATCAAAGGGCCACTAGCAAATATATATTTTCTAGTGGAGCTTTGGATTTGACATTCGCATTACGTTTCTGTGGTTAGGTGTGTCGCGCATGTCAAATCCGCTCCACTAGTGGCCCGATCCTAACATTCGCATCACTTCTCGGCTGGCACTTCTGCGAATGTCAAATCCGCTCCACTAGTGGCCCGACGCTGTCCTGCCCCTGCTTCACCTCTCCCCGCTGAGGAGAGGTCGCTTTGCTTCTTGCGATGCGTAGCATTGTCCAGTTCAAATCGGGTGCGGGATGATGGCGTTCCAACGAGAGACCGTAACCCGCGCGCCTTAACTCGCGAGTTACAGCTCCAGATTCTTGGCGGGCGGATAATCGCGCGAATAGACCGGGTTCTTCAGGAATTCGGTCTTGTCGTAAGTCCAGAACTGGCTGACGTCCGGATAGGTCTTGATCACCGAATTGACCAGCCGCCCGTCGCTTCGCGTCACCTTGCGGATGTAGACATTGCCGATGATGTTGCCGAACTCGTCGAACTTGATGACGCCGCGGATGGTGTCGACACTGGTGCCGCGGATCGCGGCCATCAGCGCCTTCTTGTCCTCGGCATTGGCCTTGGTGGTTTTCAGCGCTGCTTCCAGCACTTCGCCGGCAATGTACGTGCTCGCGGCATAGTAACCGGGATCGTACTTGAACTGTTTGCGGAAGGCCGGCGCAAACGCCTTGTTGAGGGGATTTTCGAGTTCGGCAGAGTAAAAGCTCGTGGTCACGATGCCGAGCGCCTCATCGCCCATGTTACGCAGTACGGATTCGTCGAGCGCAGTCATGCCGCCGATCACGGCCATCTTGTCCTTCAGGCCATATTCGATGAACTGGCGCAGGAAGCGGAAGCCGTTGGAGCCGGCGGTGCCGAGGAAGATTGCGTCCGCGTTCTTCACCTGGGCGACATAGCTGCCGTAATCCGGTGTCGCCAGCGGCGTGAAGATTTTCTGGATGATCTTGCCGCCATTGTCCTCGAAGGCGCGCTGGAAGCCAGCGCACATCTCGTGGCCATAGGCGAAGTCGTCGGCGATGGTGACGATTTTCTTGTACTTGAGTTCCTTGGCGGAATAGTCCGCGAGCGGGTAGGCGCACTGCGCTGCCGTCGAGGTCAGTCGAACGTACCAGGGTGAGGGGTGCCGCTGCGTCATGTCTTCGGCCGCCGAAACGCCCAGGGTCGGTACCTGCTTCTCGGTCAGATAGTCGATGATGGCGAGGGCCTCGAAGGCCGCGAGCGGACCGATGATGCAATGGACGTCGTTCTTCTCCACCAACTCCTGCGCCTTGGTGCGGGCGGTAGCAGGAACGCCGGCGGTGTCGGCCACGATGAGCTCGATCTTGCGGCTGGCGAGGGTGTTGTCGCGCTCTTTCAGGAACATGGTCAGCGCCAGTTCCATGTCGATGCCGCCGGAAGCCAGCGGTCCCGTCTTGGCCGCCAACAGACCGACGCGAACCGGACCGCTACCTTGCGCGAATGCGAGGTTCGGGCTCGCCATGGTCGCAAGGCCTGCACCGGCAACGCCGGAGACGAATTGTCGTCGTGAAATCGTCATGATCCCTCCCGGGGCAATGAGCGGAAATAACCGTGCTTCTTGTTTTCTTGAACGATTTATCGGACGGAAGCCCTAAATGATCAAGTGATAACCACGTATCCCGCGCCGGATCCGCCACGCACTAAAGTCGAAAACAGACGCATCGGACGCGTTTTTGACGCGGTGCGGTAGCGCCGGCGCGCTTCGGACGGTGAACTGCGACGATTGGCCTTAGCTGCCGCTTTTGGAGGCCTTGACGATGTTCCGTTTCAGCACTTCGAACACGGAAGCCGTGTCCTGATCGCCCAGCCCCATGGTCATGGCTTGCGTGTAGACCGGCTGTGTCAGCGTGAACATCGGGGTCTCGACGCCGACATCTTCGGCGAACTCGGCGATGATCGCCATGTCCTTTTTCCAGGTCGAAACCTTCATGGTGGGGGGCTCATACTTGCCCTCGACCATCATCGGTGCCCGCATCTGGAACATGCGCGACCCGCCGGCGCCGGGGCCGACCATTTCGACCACCAGCTTCGGATCAAGTCCGGCGCGCTCGGCCAGAATCATCGCCTCGGCGGTGGCAACGTTGTGGATCGCGACCAGGTGATTTGCGACGAACTTCATTCGGCTGCCGTTGCCATAGACGCCGAGGTCGGCGCTTTGCTTGCCGAAGTCGGCGAATAGTGGAGTGCATTTGGCGATCGCCGCGCTGTCACCGCTGGCATAGACGATGAGGTCGCGCATCTTGGCCTGCGCGCCTGTCCCGGATAGCGGACAATCGAGCGCGATATGGCCGGCCTTTTTCAGGATTGCCTCGAAATGAAGCTTATCGGCGAGCGTGAGCGTCGAAAGTTCGACGACGATGCGCTGGCGTTCGCCGGAATCGGCGATCTGCCGGGCGACGGCTTCGACCGCGGCTGGCGTCGGCAGGCTCGTCATGATGATCGGCGAATTACGGGCGACATGAGCCACGCTTTCGACGATGGCGACACCGGCTTCCGCGAGCTCGGCGCATTTGGCGGAATCGGTGTCGAAGCCGACCACATGCCACCCGCGCGCGATCAGATTACGCGCAATCGCGCCGCCCATGATGCCGAGCCCGACGATCCCTACCGTCTTGTCCATGTGAGTTGTCCTTCCTGGTGTCCCGGTTCTGACATTCGTATCATATCGCGGCGGGCGCTTTTGCGAATGTCAGAACCAAAGGGCCAACGGCAACTATATGATTTTAGTGTGGCTTTGACTCTGACGCTGCTTCGAAGAGACCGCACCGAAACTGAAAGGAACGTCAGAGACGCCAACCAGTCGAATTCGATTGACGGGCAACGCAGGCCGCGCCTTAATTAGTGATCGGGCGATAAACAACCGTCAAATCGCTGGCCGGTCAAGCGGCATGGCTACAGAGAAGAAGAATCAAGCGTATAACGACAGCCACGGCGGGCGTGATCGGAAGGACCGCGACATGACAGCTACCGGTCTGAATACGAATGCGACGTCGCGGACTGACGCGGATGGGGACACTCGCGCCTACGAGGCTATGGTGACACGTGCTGCGGCGCTCGCGCCTCGCTTGCGCGAGCGCGCGCCGAGTTCGGAACAGTTGCGCTGTCTCCTCAAGGATACCGAGCGCGAATTGCACGAAAGCGGCCTTTTCCGGATCGTACAGCCCAGACGCGTCGGCGGCTCCGAGCTCGATTATATCGCGCTGATCGATTGTGCCGATGCGATGGGGCAGGGCGACGCCTCCGTGGCCTGGACGTTCGCCAATCTGGCAAGCCACCACTGGATGCTCGCGATGTTCGATCAGCGCGCGCAGGATCTGGTCTGGGGCAAGAACCCCGACACGCTGATTGCGTCATCCTTCATTTTTCCTGCGGGGCGCGCCAGGAAAGTCGATGGCGGCTATGTGCTGCGCGGCCGCTGGCCGTTTTCCTCGGGCGTTAATTGCAGCGATTGGAATATGCTGGCGAGCGTGGTGTCGTCGGAGGATGACGCCGACGGCATCGAATATCGCATCTTCCTGCTTCCCAAGAGCGACTACCGTATCAAGGACACCTGGGATGCGACGGGCCTGCGCGGCACTGGATCGAACGATGTCGAGGTTGAGGATGCCTTCGTGGCTGAGGCCATGACGGTGGGCGTACACG
Source organism: uncultured Alphaproteobacteria bacterium (assembly GCA_963824305.1). GTDB lineage: Bacteria > Pseudomonadota > Alphaproteobacteria > Rhizobiales > Xanthobacteraceae > Bradyrhizobium. The sequence continues at coordinate 835,312 of CAWGOW010000004.1, read as the reverse complement.
AAGTCGCGGGCGGAGCAACGCCCGGCAGCGCCGTCAATCCGAACGCGCTCTATAAGCTACCGGTGTTTTCGCTGTTTCCCTACGTGCTCTCCGGTGTTGCGCTTGGCAATGCCCAAGCCTGCCTGGACGATTATGTCGATCTCGCGCGGCATCGCGCCTCTACCTATAACCGCGCCAAGCTCGGCGATCTCCAGACGACGCAAATCAAGATCGCGGAGGCTGCCTCCAAGATCGACGCGGCACGCCTGATCATGCGCTCCGCATGTATCGATGCGCTCAGCCAGGCGCGGCGCGGACATATTCCCGACATGGCCAGAAAAACCAAGCTGCGCCGGGATGGCGCGTTTTCGGTCAACCTTTGCACCGAGGCCGTCTCGCTGTTGTTTGCCGCGAGCGGCGCGCGAGGCCTTTATATGTCCGGCGCATTGCAGCGGCAATTCCGCGATGCGCATGCGATCAACTCGCACATCGCCTTCAACTTCGATGCGGCCGGCACCAATTACGGCAGGGTGGCGCTCGGCCTGCCTTCCGAAAATCTGACGCTGTGAGACGGTCCTGAGGGATGAACGATAAACCAACACACGTGCCGGAGCCCGAGACCGCCAATGAACTGGCGAGTGGAAGCTCCGCGCTCGATCCGCGCGACTTCCGCAACGCACTCGGCACCTATGCGACGGGCGTCACCATCGTCACCGCGGTGGCGGACGACGGCAATCCTTACGGTTTGACCTGTAACTCCTTCGCTTCCGTCTCGATCAATCCTCCACTCGTGCTGTGGAGTCTCGGGATGTATTCGCAGGGCTTGCCGATCTTCCAGAACGCAAGCTATTTCGCAGTCAACGTGCTCGGCGTCTCACAGCAGGCGCTGGCGACCAAGTTCGCAAAATCCGGCGTCGACCGGTTTGCCGGCGTCGACTGGAAGCCGGGGCTTGGCAATGCGCCGTTGCTGGCTGGAAGCGTCGCCCAATTCCAGTGCCGTGCCGCCAACCGCTACTATGGCGGCGACCACGTGATCTTCCTTGGCGCGGTCGAAGCCTACACCTTCAACAAGCAGGAACCGCTGTTGTTTCTCGGCGGCGGCTTCGGGCAATTTGCCAAGAGCGGCGTTGCGGTGCCTGCCAGCTCATGAGCAAGAAAGCGAAGCGAGCGCGGACCAAACAGCGGCGGCTGTCACCAGACGATCGCCGCCAGGAGTTCGTCGCCAAAGCCACCGAATTCTTTGCTGAAGAAGGATTTGGCGGGGGCACGCGCGCGCTGGCGCGCCGGTTGGGCGTGACCCAGCCGTTGCTCTATCGCTATTTTCCGAGCAAGGACGACCTCATCAAGGAGGTTTATCGCACGGTTTATCTCGAACCGCTGGGCGATGGCTGGGAGAAGCTGCTCTCGGATCGCACGCGCCCGTTGCCCGATCGGCTGAAGGAATTTTACCGCGCTTACACCGGCGTGATTTTCAGCCGCACGTGGCTGCGCATCTATTTCTATTCTGGTTTGAAAGGACTCGAGATCAACCGGTCTTATGTCGGCATCGTCCGCGACAAGATTTTGTCCCGCATCATCCGGGAATGCCGGAACGAGGTCGGACTACCGGCGCAAAATCGGCCGAGCGCGGCCGAGCTCGAAATGGCCTGGGTGTTTCACAGCGGCATCTTCTATTACGGCGTGCGCAAATTCATCTACGAAGCGCCGGTGCTCGAAAGCAAAGAGCAGATGATCGGCGATGCGGTCGATGCGTTTCTCGCCGGTTTTGCAAGCGTCTTCGGCGAGAAGGAAGAAGCGCGCAAGCCGCCAGTGAAGGTGCTGGTGTAGGAAGTTCCTCATGGTCAGGAGCCGCGCAGCGGCGTCTCTAACCATGAGGCACCCTGAGCATCCTTAATTGCTTCATCCTTCGAGACGCGGCCAAGCGGCCGCTCCTCAGGATGAGGAGTACCGTCCGCGTCAGCTACCTGCTTATCCCCGCATTGACGCGCGGCAAGACCTGCTCAGCCATCAGGATCATCGACTGTCGGCCGAGTTCGCGGTCCTTCCAGTCCTTGCCCGCATAAAGCAGCGTGCCGAAGGTGCCGACTTCTTCCTGGAATGCGAGTAGCTGATCGGCGACGCTGTCAGGCGTACCATAGATGACGAGCTTGTCGCATACAGACTCCAGCGTCACCTCGTCGTCTGGCTGATCGCGCCGCGTCTTGAACAGTTCGATGCGGCCGTTCTTCTTCAGCTTGGTGTAGAGCGAGTGGTAGTAGAAGGCGTAGGGCCCGTTCGGGTCGGTCGCATACGCCTTGGCCGTTGCCGCGTCCTTGGCGACGAACACGCTTTTCGCGACGCGCCAGTTGGCAGGATCGGCCGGCCGGCCGCCGCGTTCACAGCCCTCGACATATTTTGGCCAGTGGCTTTTCACCCAGGCCGGCATCAGGAAGTTCGCCGAGATCGGTTCCCAGCCGCGCACAGCCGCCTCAGTGACTCCCTTGGAGAAAGGCGCAACCGCCGTCACCACGATCGGTGGATGCGGCCGTTGCAACGGCTTTGCGATAAAGCCTTGCCCGATATCGGCCATCAGCGTCCGCTCGACCGAGATGTTCCAGTATTTTCCCTTGATGTTGTAAGGCGGCTCGCTGGCCCAGATCTCGAGAACCTGATTGATCGCCTCCAGGAACATTTCGTTGCGGTTGGCGTCGAGATTGCCGAATAGTTCCGCATCCGACAAAAGGCCGCCCGGGCTGATGCCGAAGATCAGCCGCCCGTCCAACATGTGGTCGAGCATCGCCAGCGAGGCAGCGGTCGCGGCCGGATGGGTGTTCGGCATGTTGATGGTGCCGGTACCGAGCTTGATGTTCTTGGTCGCGGCCGCAATCCAGGCCAGAAACGCAACGCAGGACGTGATGTTTTCGGCACGGTCGGTGACGTGCTCACCGACATAGGCTTCGGTGAAGCCGAGTTCGTCGGCCAGAACAAACGCCTCGCGATCTTCTTGAAGCGAAACCCGCCAATCCTTACCCAAAGGATGGATCGGCATGGTGAAGAAACCCAGTTTCATCTTTCGCTTTCTCCTGAAGACGCTTTGGTGCGTCCCCTCGCATTATGGACGATATCCACTCCGCTGGTCATCAGAAATAATCGTTCGATAAACAAACTTGACCTTTGACGGATCGGCCCGTCTAATCCCTTAAAAGATCATCGGGAGGTCGGGCCTTAAAAGCCGGGATGACTGCAGCTGATTCCATCTCGTTGGAAGTCAACGGCGAGCGCGTCGAGGCGCTGATTCCGCCGCGGATCAACCTTGCCGATTTTTTGCGCGATCATCTGAAGCTGACCGGCACGCATGTCGGATGCGAGCACGGGGTTTGCGGCGCCTGTACCATCCGGGTGAACGGCGAGATTGTGCGCTCGTGTTTGATGCTTGCGGTGCAGGCGAACGAAGCCTCGGTCGAGACCATCGAGGGACTGTCGGATTCCGGCGAGATATCCGACCTTCAGGCCGCGTTTCGCGAACGCAACGCGCTGCAATGCGGCTTTTGTACCCCGGGAATGCTGATCTCTGCGCAGGACCTGCTCAAAGCGGAAAACGAGCCGGACCGGGAACGCATTCGCGAACATCTCTCCGGCAATTACTGCCGTTGCACGGGCTATCAGGCCATCGTCGACGCGGTCGAAGCTACCGCCAAGGCGCGCAAGAGGCGGACATGAACAAGGCTCGCCTATGAATAAGCCGGAAGGCAATGCGCTGTCAGAACTCGACCGGCCGAATTCATATATCGGCAAGTCTGTGCCACGGCCGAACCTTGATCGGTTGCTTCAGGGCAGAGGGCTATACGTCAGCGATCTCGAACTGCCGCGGATGACGCATGTGGTGTTTGTCCGCTCTCCTTACGCGCATGCGAGGATCGCGGCGATCGAGACGCAGGATGCCAGGAAAATGCCCGGCGTCGTCGCCGTCGTCACGGGCGAAGAACTCGCCCCCGTCATTACGCCGTGGGTCGGCGTGCTCTCGCATCTCAAGGGACTGAAATCCGCGCCGCAGCGCGCAATCGCGATCGACCGGGTGTGCTGGCAGGGCGAGGCGGTTGTAGCGGTCGTGGCGACCAGCCGCGCAGCGGCCGAAGATGCCGCAGACGTCGTGGCAGTGGACTATGAGGAATTGCCCGCGGTTACGGACATGCGCACCGCGCTCGATGCCGCAACGCCGGTCATTCATTCTTCGTTGGGTGATAATCTCGCTTTTGAGCGCGTGCTCGATGCCGGCGCGGTCGATACGGGTTTTGCCGAAGCGGACGAAATCGCGGAAGCCGAATTCGTATTCGGCCGTCACACCGGCGTGACGCTGGAGCCGCGTTCGGTGGTGGCGGACTGGAACGCCGCCGAAGCGCGACTCACGATCTATCAGGGCACGCAGGCGCCGCACATGGTGCAGAATATCGCAGCGCTGCATCTCGGCCTCGAAGAGGCGCAGGTCCGTGTGGTTTGCAAGGACGTCGGCGGCTCGTTCGGTATCAAGGTTCACATCTATGCCGACGAGATGGCAACTTACGCGTTGTCAAAAATGCTGCGCCGGCCGGTCAAGTTCGTCGCCGACCGCTTGGAAAGTTTCAACACCGATATCCATGCCCGCGACCATCGCTGCAAAGGTCGCATCGGCGTCAAGCGCGACGGCACGATCACCGCGTTCGAGATCGACGATCTCACCGGCATCGGGCCGTATTCGATGTATCCGCGCACCAGCGCGATCGAGGCCAATCAGGTCGTCAACCTCGTCGGTGGACCGTATACGACAAAGAACTATCGCGCCCGCGCGCGCGTCGTGTTCCAGAACAAGAACGTTATGTGCCAGTACCGCGCGGTCGGTCATCCCATTGCATGCTCGGTCACGGAAGGGCTGGTCGATCTCGCCGCGGCGAAGATCGGCATGGACCCGGTGGAAATTCGCAGACGCAATCTCGTCCCCGATGACGCTTACCCCTGTGCGTCCGCATCGGGTCTGCGTTTCGAGTTGTTGTCGCATCATGAGTCGTTGGACAAGCTTCTCAAGATGATGGACTACGATGCATTACGCGTCGAGCAGGCAAGCTTGCGCGAGCGGAACATCCATCGCGGCATCGGCATTGCGAGTTTCATCGAGGTGACGAATCCGAGCGCTGCGTTTTATGGCGTCGGCGGCGCGAAGATTTCCGCGCAGGACGGTGTCGCGGTGCGGCTCGACGCGCAAGGCGCGGTGTTCTGTCAGACCAGCATTACCGAACAGGGACAGGGCTCGGAGTCGCTCACCGCGCAAATCGTCGGCAGCGTGCTCGGCGTATCCATGGAAAAGGTGCGCGTCATCCTCGGCGATACCGATCAGACGCCTTATGGCGGCGGCACCTGGGCATCGCGCGGCGCCGGCATCGGTGGCGAGGCGGCGCTTCAGGCGGCAAAAGTCCTGCGCAAGAACATCCTCGATGTTGCTGCCGCCATTCTGCAATCGACACCTGCCGAACTCGACATCGCCAACAACGCGATCGTGAATGCCGGCGATGGCGCGCCGCGGATCGAGCTGCGCGAACTCGCGCGCATCGTCTATTTCCGCCCCGACACCTTGCCGCCCGGCCTGCAGCCGGAGTTGATGGCAACGCGCCATTACGTCCCGCGTGAATATCCCTTCGCCTTCACCAATGGCATTCAGGCCTCATGGCTGGAGGTCGATACCGACACCGGGTTTGTGAAACTGCTCAAACACTGGGTAGTGGAGGATTGCGGCACCATCATCAATCCGCAGCTGGTCGACGAACAAATCCGCGGCGGCGTCGTGCAGGGGCTTGGCGCGGCACTGTTCGAGAAATGCCTCTATGACGAACGCGGGCAACTGACCAACGCCAACATGGCGGACTATCTGGTGCCGATGTCGGGCGAGATGCCCGATATCGATATCGGCCATGTGGTGTCGCCGACGTCGGAAAGCGAGCTTGGCGCCAAGGGCGCGGGCGAAGCGGGCACGGCTGGAGCGGCTGCCTGCGTGGCGAATGCCGTGAACGATGCGCTCGCGCCGTTCGGCGCGGTGATTACGGAAATCCCGCTGACGCCCGAACTGATCCTGACGGCGCTTAAGCGAATTTGACCGCAGCTATAGCTTGTTGACGGGTGTGAAGGTACCGTCGCCTCGGATGAGCGTCAGGAAAACATCCGCCGCGGCATCGTGTGTCCCTCGTCCGAGCGTGAGGTGATAGCCGCCGATGTCGAATTGACCGACCTCGTTGATGACGCGCAGCAGCCCCTCGCGCGACGGATCTGGTCCGGCCATTTCGAGAGCCGCGGCGGCGAGCCGGCCGGAGAGATAACCCTCCAGTGAAACGAAGTCCGGCTCCAGTTCGGGATCGAGCAGCCTCTGGGCTGCCTGATAATCGGCCACGACTTTGATGGACGCATCCCACGGAAACGGCACGACCTGCGACACGATCACGCCTTCACCATCGCGGCCCAGTTCCTGGGCGAGCGCAACGGCACCGACAAAGGAGATGTTGACGAAAGCCGGGTTGAATCCGCTTTGGCGCGCGAGCTTGATGAATTCGGCGCATGGCGCGTAGGTGCCGACCATGACCACGGCTTCCGGCTCTGCACGCTTCAGGGCCCGCATCGCCGAGGCGACTGCCTTGGTGCCGCGCTCATAGGTGGCTTCGGCCGCAAGCGCCATGCCGCGCTTTTCCAGAGCCAGCTTGACGCCGGCCAAACCGTCGCGGCCGTAGGAGTCGTCCTGGTAGAAGATCGCGATGCGCTTGATGTGGCGATCTTCGGTTAGATGCTTGACCCAGGCCTCGGCTTCGGCCGCGTAGCTCGCGCGGATGTTGACGACGTTGTTGAGGTCTGGCTCGCGAAGAAAGCCGGCGCCGGTGAAGGGGCCTATCATGGGCACATTCTGCGCCTTCGCAATCGGCACAGTCACCAGCGATGTCGGCGTCCCTACCGCGCCGATCAGGGCGAAGACTTTGTCTTCATCGATCAGCTTGAATGTCTGCAAGACGGAGCGATCTGGATCGTAGCCGTCGTCGCGGCTGATCAGTTCGAGTTTCCGGCCGTGAACGCCGCCCTTGGCGTTGACCTCGGCAAAAGCCGCCACAATGCCCTGGCGCATTTTCAGACCCAAAGCCGAGGAAGGACCGGACATCGCAGCCGCCTGGCCGAACAGGATTCGGTCCGCGGTAACGCCAATCTCGTCGGCCTGCGCTGGACCCAGGAGGAGCCACAGCCAGCACAAAGCCTTGAGTTGCATAGGTTTCATTAAAACACTTATACGTGATTGATTCCACCGTTCGGGGGAGACGCTACCGAAGCGGGATGAAGAGCTGGCTAACTCCGTTGTCAAAAACCATTTTCGGCAGACAAATCTGTGGCTCGCAGCCTTTGTTGCGCGAGATTTCTGGCATGCCACGAAAACGGATGGAGCCTGCGAAGGATCGTTAACTAAGGTGTCCGAATGCGGAACCCTGTCCATCGACATTCAGGCTTTTTAACCCGCGGCCGCCCATAAACGGGCGACGGTGGCCAAAAGCTATTCCGTTGGCAACGAAAGCGAAAATGAGCGCTCTCAATCCCGGCGAAGATCGCCAGGAAAACATGGTCGAGCGGAGAAAAATTGCTTCACCCCGGTCGCGGCTCTATCGGCCGGCGTGGGTGGCCGCGGGCATCGGCCTGTTGCTGACGGCCGCGGCTAGCTATGCCGTCGCGCGCTGGGAGCGACGCGTCATCTGGACCGAGTTCGAAGGGGTCGCCGCGACCCAGCTCATCGAGATGCAGAACGGCATCAACGAATATCTCGGGCGGCTTGGCACGCTGCGTGCGTTGTTCGAATCCGCCAACGACGAAGTGACGCGTAGCGAGTTCGAGGTTTTCGGCGGCCGGCTTTTCGAGCATCATTCCGGCGTGCTTCGTGTCAGCTGGTTGCCGAAGGTCTACGGCAAGGAGCGCGTGGAATTCGAAGCCGCCGCCGTCAATGACGGCATTCCGGCCTATCATTTCAAATCGCTGGCAAACGGCGCCGTTTCTGTTGCGCCGGAGAACCAGTTCTACTTTCCGATCTATTTTTCGACCGAACCGAAAATCTCGCCCGTCTACGGCCTGGACTATTCCACCGATCCGATCCGGTGGGCCACGCTCGAGCGCGCCCGCGACACCGATACTGTCGCTGTTACACCGACCCGTCTGATCAAGAACGACAACGGCGGTGCACACGGCGTTCTCGCGGCGGTGCCGGTCTACGTGAAGGGAACTTCGCGGGCGACGGTTGCCGACCGGCGGCGCAACCTCACCGGCTTTGTAATTGGCATGTTCGATCTCGGACAGCTCCTTCAGTCGATCCGGGTTAGCACGCCTGAAAAGGCCGGGGTTGTGCTGTCAGCCTATCCGCCGGGTGTGGAGGGGACGGCGCGGGCTCAACCCGATTATTCGTCCGAGCCCGCGACAACGCGGACGGCGCTGGCTTTCGCAAACGGACAATACTGGTCCGGCGCGCTCAATGTCGGCGATGCGACCTGGCTGGTGAAGGCGGTGCCCGCGGTCGGAGGCCGTCTGACGCCGCGTTTCGACCGTGCCTTGACCGTGTTCACGGCGGGCTCCGCCATCACCATCTTCCTTGCGGTCTATCTCGGCATGGCAAGCCGTAACTCCCGCGAGCTCGCATTGGCGAACCGCCGCGTGCTCGAACTGGCGCAGACCGACATTCTGACCGGGCTTCCCAATCGCGCCTTCTTTCTGGAGCAGTTGAGGGAAGCAGGCTCCGATCCGTGCTACCCCGGCGTGTTCTCGGTCCTGATGGTCGACCTCGATCGCTTCAAGAACGTCAACGACTCGCTGGGGCATGCCGCCGGCGATGCCTTGCTGCGCCAGGTGGCCGTTCGGTTGCGCTCTGCGTTGCGCGGCGAGGACGTACTGGCTCGGCTCGGCGGCGACGAGTTCGCCATCATCCAGGCGGGGAGTCACGATCAGCGCACCAATTCGGCCGATCTGGCCGGGCGGATCTCAGGAACTCATCGCCGGCCCTTTCCAGCTGATCGGCAATCGCGTTGAGATTGGGACCAGCATAGGCATCGCGATCGCGCCGGTGCACGGCGATGATCGCGAGCAGCTATTGAAGAAAGCGGATCTCGCGTTGTACCGCTCGAAATCCGCGGGCCGAAATTGCTTCACCGTCTACGACGAGGCGATGTCGGCCGAACTCGAAGCACGCAATACACTGGAAGGCGATCTCCGCGATGCGATCGCGCGCTGCCTGTTCGAAGTTCACTATCAACCGTATTTCGATGTTGAGACTGGACGCAGGCGAGGAGCCGAGGCGTTGATCCGCTGGCATCATCCGGTCAGGGGCGTGATCCCGCCGGACCAGTTCATTCCGCTGGCGGAAGAAACCGGGCTGATCGTGCCACTCGGCGAATGGATCATCGGGCAGGCCTGCGATGACGCCACCCAGTGGCCCGCCGACACCATGGTTTCGATCAATCTTTCGCCGGTGCAGTTCAAGCAGGCCAAACTGTTCAACGTCATCGAATCCGCGCTGCGCAATTCCGGGCTGTCGCCGGAGCGGCTCGAGATCGAGATCACCGAATCCGTGCTGCTGGAGCGCGCCGTGGAGAACCTTGCTTTCATGGACCGCTTAAGCAATCTCGGCGTATCGCTCGCGCTTGACGATTTCGGCACCGGCTATTCGTCGTTGAGCTGCCTGACCACGTTTCCCTTCAACAAGATCAAGATCGACAGGTCCTTTATGGGCAACCTGTCGGCACAATACAAAAGTTCGGCGATCATCTCGTCGATCGTGACGTTGGCGCGGGGCCTCGGCATGTCAGTGACGGCTGAAGGCGTCGAAACCATCGAGCAGCTCGATGGTCTCAAATGCCTCGGCGTCAACTTTGCGCAAGGCTATCTGCTTGGACGCGCGGTTCCGACAGCGGAGCTGGAAAAGCAGCCGGTGATTTTTCACCCACGCCGGGACGCCGCCTAAGCCGCGCCCGTTCGCGGTCTGACCGTGCTGTCCGTATGCCACATCGGACGGTAACGGGATGACCGGCCAGATCAGCCTGAGAGACTAGAATCACCCCGTAATCGACCCCGCGTAGAAAGATTATGCTTTTTTCGTGGATGCTATTGCCGCCCGGGAAAATATATTCCTAGCTATCGTCGGGATCCTGACACCTTCTTCGGGCGTTCTATCGGAATGGGACTGTGGAGGGGCATCACCATGGCGGCCAGGCTACTAGGGCATGATCGGCTGCTCACGCCAAGAGCTTGAGGGACGCGCGTGATCGACCCTCTCTTCGTGGCATCGGGCTTCTGCGTCGGACTACTGGTCGGCATGACCGGCGTCGGCGGCGGCTCGCTGATGACGCCGATCCTGATCATGCTGTTCGGCGTTCACCCAACCACAGCGGTCGGCACCGATCTGTTGTACGCGGCGGCGACCAAGACCGGCGGCGGCCTCGTTCACGGTTGGGCGGGCACCATCCATTGGCGGGCGGTGTTCCGGCTCGCGGCCGGCAGCATGCCCGCGAGCGTTCTCACCTTGCTGGTGCTCTGGCAGCTTGACCTCTCAACCGAAGCGGCGCGAACCCTGGTCAATTCGGTTCTGTGTTTTGCGCTGCTGCTGACCGCGACCTCGCTGATCTTCCGTAAACAAGTGATCGAAAAGCTGCGCAGACGCATGGAGCGCGTGGACGACGCGACAATCGCGCGCGCGACTATTCTCGTCGGCGCGGTTCTTGGTGTGATCGTCTCGATCTCATCGGTCGGCGCCGGTGCGGTCGGTGTCACTGCGCTGTTGTTGCTTTATCCGCAATTGCCGATGTCGCGCATTGTCGGCTCCGATATCGCTCATGCCGTGCCGCTGACGCTGATCGCGGGCATGGGGCATTGGGCGATGGGCGCGATCGATTGGCAATTGATGGGCGTGCTTCTGATCGGCTCGCTGCCGGGCATTGCAATCGGCAGCTATTTCGCGGTCCGCGTTCCGGAAACCGCGCTGCGGCTATTGCTTGCCGGAATTCTGGTGGTGGTGGCCGGCAGGCTCGGCGCGGAACAGTGGCGCGCCATTGCTCCGGATGTTGCCGTTGCCACGGACCGCGCGCCGGCGGCCGCACAGAGTTCGCCGGCGATCGTGCCGGTTGCCATCGGTGCGCGTCCGGCCAATTGATCCACGGCCCTGTCACGCTGCTTTCAAATCCTCAGCCTTTTCCGTTCTCGGATATTTCCGGATTCGTTTGCCAAAGCTTGAAGTATAAAATATATCCGAACCCGAAGGCTCTGAAATCATTCGGGGAGAGGGGGCGCATGGTGGAACTGCCGAATTCCCCGCATGCGGTCGTGACGGGTGCCGCGCGCGGCATCGGCCGGGAAATCGCGCTCCAACTGAGCAAAGCAGGCGCCGTCGTCACCGTGCTCGGCCGTCAGGGCTCGGCCCTTGAAGAACTCGTTGCGCAAGGTGGCGCGCATTTTTTCGCGATCGCCGACGTGACGGACGAAGCCGCGGTAAATGCCGCGATGCGAGAGGCCGCTGGCCGCCAGCCGATCGATATCCTGATTGCCAATGCCGGTGCGGCGGAATCGGCAAGCTTCGCCAAATCGGACGCCGCGCTGTTTTCGCGCATGATGGACGTGAATTTCATGGGCGTGGTGCACAGCATCCAGGCTGCCTTACCCTCGATGCGCGGGCGTCCTTTTGGCCGCATCGTCGTGATCGCTTCGACCGCCGGCCTGAAAGGCTATGCCTATGTCAGCGCCTATGCCGCGGCCAAGCACGCGGCGATCGGTCTTGTACGTTCGCTGGCGCTTGAACTTGCGACCACGCCCATCACCGTGAATGCGGTGTGCCCCGGCTTTACCGACACCGATCTTGTCGCCGGCAGCATCGATACCATCATGAAAAAGACCGGCCGCGACCGCGGCGAGGCTGTAGCGGAATTGACCAGGCACAATCCGCAGGGGCGGCTGATATCGCCTCAAGAAGTCGCGGGTACTGTTCTTTGGCTGTGCGGCGAGGGCACGGGCGCCATCACAGGCCAGTCGATTGCGGTCGCCGGTGGAGAGATTTGACGCGGCGTCAATGGCACCGATAGAGGAAACGTTCATGAGCCAGCCAGCCAATCCGGTTTCAATTCCGCTCGCGCAATATCAGCCGCGCCACTTCCTGCTGAAGGTCGAGGGCAACGTCGCCACTGTCACGCTCAACCGCCCTGAGCGAAAAAATCCACTGACGTTCGAGAGCTACCGCGAACTCGCCGATTTCTTCCGCGCGCTCGCATTCGACGACGAAGTAAAAGCGGTGGTCGTGTCGGGCGCCGGCGGCAACTTCTCCTCCGGCGGCGACGTGTTCGAAATCATCGGGCCGTTGGTCAAGATGGACACCAAGGGGCTGACCGCCTTCACCCGCATGACCGGCGAACTCGTGAAGGCGATGCGCGCTTGCCCGCAACCGATCGTCTCCGCCGTGGACGGTATCTGTGCGGGCGCCGGTGCGATCATCGCGATGGCCTCCGACATGCGGGTCGCGGCGACCGGCGCCAAGGTCGCGTTCCTGTTCAACAAGGTTGGCCTTGCCGGCTGCGACATGGGGGCGTGCGCGATCCTGCCGCGCATCATCGGCCAGTCACGTGCCTCGGAATTGCTGTTCACCGGCCGCTTCATGAGCGCGGAGGAGGGCGAGCGCTGGGGCTTTTTCAGCCGCGTGGTTGCGCCGGCGGAGGTATTGCCGCAGGCACTCGCTTTGGCCAAAGACATCGCGGCGGGGCCGACCTTCGCCAACACCATGACCAAGCGCATGCTGGCGATGGAATGGGCGATGTCGGTGGAGGAAGCGATCGAAGCCGAGGCAATCGCGCAGGCCCTCTGCATGACGACGGAGGACTTCACCCGCGCCTTCGAGGCTTTTGCGGGAAAGACCAAGCCAGTGTTCAAGGGGAATTGAAGACCGTTTCCCGGCCATCCTTCGAGACGCGGCCCAGAGGCCGCTCCTCAGGATGAGGTTCGGAGCAAGCGGCCAAAGAAACCCGGACCCTCATGGCGAGGAGGCGCGCACACCCGAGCAGGCCGAGCCTCCCGCGAGGCCGTCGCGTATGGTGTAATATGAGAGCGTCGTCTCGAACCCATCAGGTCGGAAAAGGGATGGCTGAAGCGCTTGCCGCCGAGATGTTTTAGGTTTAAAACAATTTCGGCCTTGAATAATGCGCGAGTGAGGTTCCCATGAAGGTCGCGATCATCGGCGGTGGCCCGGCGGGTCTTTATTCGGCGATCCTGCTCAAGAAGCAGCGGCCCGAGGCCGAGATCGCCGTCTACGAGCGCAACCGCGCCGACGACACCTTCGGCTTCGGCGTGGTCTTTTCCGATGCGACGCTCGACAATTTCGAGAAATACGATCCGCCGAGCTATCGTCGCATCACGCAGGAATTCGCGTATTGGGACGATATCGCCGTGCACTTCCGCGGCACGGTGCATCGTGTCGGCGGCAACGGCTTTTGCGGCTGCTCGCGCCGCCAGCTGCTCCTGATCCTGCAAGAGCGCGCCCGCGAACTCGGCGTGAAGCTAAATTTCGAGACTGATATCGATGACGAGGCGCGCTTCGCCGACGCCGATCTGGTGATACTCGCCGACGGTATCAACAGCCGGTTCCGCGAGAAATACGCCGACCATTTCGCGCCCAAGGTCGACTTGCGCTCCAACATCTTCACCTGGATGGGGTCGACCCGTCCGCTGGATGCCTTCACTTTCATTTTTCAGGAGACGGAGTGGGGACCGTTCATCGCTCACGCCTATCAATACGAGGTGGGTCGATCGACCTGGATTTTTGAGACCGATCCCGAGACTTTCAAGCGCGCCGGGCTGGTTGGACTTAACGAAAAGCAATCCGCCGACCGCATGGCGGAGATTTTCGGCTGGTTCCTCGAGGGGCATCCGCTGCTGACCAACCGCTCGATGTGGCGGAATTTTCCGATGATCCGCAGCCAGCATTGGGTCAAGGACAACATGGTGCTGTTGGGAGATGCCAAGGCGACCGCGCATTTCTCGATCGGCTCGGGCACCAAGCTTGCGATGGAAGATGCGATTGCATTGGCCGACGCCATGCAAGGTGCGCCGACGGTTCAATCAGCGCTTGCGCTTTACGAGCAGGGCCGCCGCGAGGAAGTCGAGAAGACGCAGCACGCGGCGGATGTTTCGCTGGTCTGGTTCGAGCACGTCGATCGCTTCTGGGATTTCGATCCCGTGCAATTTGCCTTCGGTGTGATGACGCGCGCGAAAGCGATCACCTACGACAATCTGACGCTGCGCGCGCCGGAGTTTGTCAGCGAGGTCGACAGGGCGTTCGCGCGCCATGTCCGCGACCAGGGTTTCGAGGTCGATGTCGAGAAGCCCCTGGCGCCGATGTTCCAGCCGTTTCGTTTGCGCCAGATGCAGCTTGCCAATCGTGCGGTGGTGTCGCCGATGTGCATGTATTCGGCCAAGGAAGGCATGCCGAACGATTTCCACCTCGTGCATTACGGTTCCCGCGCGCTCGGGGGCGCGGGGCTGATTTTTACCGAGATGGTATGCGTGGGCCAAGACGCCCGCATCACGCCGGGGTGCGCAGGCCTGTGGAATGACGAGCAGGAGAACGCCTGGCGGCGCATCGTCGATTTCGCTCATGCAAACTCCGCCGCAAAGATTTGTCTCCAGCTCGGCCATGCCGGGCGCAAGGGTGCGACCAAGTTGATGTGGGATGGGATGGACCGTCCGTTGGAAGAGGGCGGCTGGGACGTGATCGCCGCGTCTCCGATTCCTTATTTTCCGGACAGCCAGGTGCCGCGCGAGATGGACCGCGTCGCGATGAACAAGGTGAAAGCCGAATTCGTGGCGGCCGCGAAACGCGGCGATGCCTGCGGCTTCGATATGCTGGAGCTGCATTGTGCCCACGGCTATCTGCTTGCAAGCTTCATTTCGCCGCTGACCAACCAGCGCACCGATGAATATGGCGGCTCGCTCGAAAATCGCCTGCGTTACCCGGTCGAGATTTTTGAAGCGATGCGATCGGTCTGGCCGCCCCACAAGCCGATGTCGGTGCGTATTTCGGCAACCGACTGGGCCGAGGGAGGCATCACGGGCGACGACGCGGTCGAGGTCGCGCGCGCCTTTGCGGAAAGAGGCGTCGATCTCGTCGATGTCTCGACGGGGCAGACCGTGCGCGACGCGCAGCCGATCTATGGCCGCATGTTCCAGACGCCGTTTTCCGACCAGGTCCGCAACGAGGCGAGGGTGGCGACCATGTGCGTCGGTAACATCACATCGGCGGATCAGGTGAACACCATCCTCGCCGCCGGCCGCGCCGACCTCGTGGCGCTCGGCCGCCCGCATCTGGTCGACCCGGCGTTTACGCTGAAAGCGGCAGCCTGGTACGGGGCGACAGATGCGTTCTGCCCGCCGCAATATCTGCCAGGCAAGGACCAGATTTTCCGCAACAGCGTGCGGGACCGGCAGGATTTCGAGGAGCTTAAAATTAAGGCTAAGCCGAAGACCCGCGCCGAGCTCAAGGCCGAAGCCACAAAGCCGCTTGCGGCCGAATAGGCCGGATGGCACGCTAAATCGGCTCCCTCGCCCCAGGGGGAGAGGTGTGAGAGTTCGGTCGTAGTTGAGTGGAGTTGAGCGATGAAGGCGATCATCGTCGGTGGCGGTATCGGCGGCCTGACCACGGCCTTGATGTTGCGAACGCGCGGTATCGGTTGCGAATTGTTCGAGCAGGCCGATACCATCCGCGAACTTGGCGTCGGCATCAATACGCTGCCCCACGCGATCCGCGAACTCGCCCAGCTCGGCCTGTTGCAAAAACTTGACGACATCTCGATTCGCACCGACGTGCTTTATTATCTCAACCGTCATGGCCAGGAAGTCTGGCGCGACGTTCGCGGCGTCGATGCCGGCCACGACGTGCCGCAATTCTCGATCCACCGTGGCCGGCTGCAAAGCGTGATCCTCGGGGCGGTCGAGCAACGCCTCGGCAAGGAAGCTATTCACACCGGTCACCGTCTCGGCGCTTTCACCCAGGACGAGGGTGGAGTGACCGCGCATTTCTTCGACCGCAACGGCAGCCATATCAAGACCGTGCGCGGCGACATCCTGATCGGCGCCGACGGTATTCACTCGCGCGTGCGCGAGACGCTGTTTCCGAGCGAAGGCCCACCGTGCTGGAACGGGTTGATGTTGTGGCGCGGCGCACGCGACTGGCCGATGTTCCTGACCGGCCGCTCGATGATCGTCGCCGGCGGGCTCAATGCAAAGGTCGTGGTCTATCCGATCGCGGAGGGCACGAGCCCGTCGAACCGCCTGACCAACTGGGCGGTATTGGTGAAAATCGGCGACGGCAATTCGGCGCCGCCTCGCCGTGAGGACTGGTCGCGGCCGGGCCGGCGCGAGGAATTGATGCCGCATGTCGCGCGCTTCTCGGTGCCGCATGTCGATGTCGCGAGCCTCATCTCGGCGACATCGGAATTTTACGAGTATCCGACCTGCGACCGCGATCCCTTGCCGTACTGGTCTGATGGACGCGTCACGCTGCTCGGCGATGCCGCGCACCCGATGTACCCGGTGGGCTCGAACGGCGCCTCGCAGGCCATTCTCGATGCGCGCTGTCTCGCCGATCTCCTCGTTCGGTCGGAACATCCACGTCAGGCCCTGGTCGCCTACGAACAAAAGCGCCTGCCGATGACGGCGGAGATCGTACGCTCCAACCGTCGGGGCGGGCCCGAAGGCGTGATCGATGCGGTCGAGCAGCTAGCGCCGGATGGATTTAGCGATATCGAGAAGGTGCTGAGCTACGCCCAACGCGAGGCGATCGTGCGCGGCTATGCCAGCAAAGCCGGCTTCGCCGCCGTGCCCGGTTTGGCGGCGGTGAGAGGATAGCAGCAGACGCGCTCCCTTGTGGGGAGGGTCGATCGCGAATGAGGAGACACCCACCGGCCTCTTCCTGAGGAGGCCGCAGCGCGGCCGTCTCGAAGGATGAGGCCACCAAGCGGCCTGCTCCTCGGCCTCATGGTTCGAGACGGCGCAAGAGCGCCTCCTCACCATGAGGGCCTGGCCATGACGCGCGTCGAGGAAGCCTCACGCGCCGGAAGGCGGGGGCAGGAAATGGATGTTGTGCTCGGCGGCGAGCGCCACCACGGTTTCCGGATTCTGTTCTTTCAAATTGTGAATTGCCCAGAACAGGTCGTAGAGCTTCTGCGTCGGCGAGACCCAGAACAGCACTTTCACCACCTGATCGGATTTGTTGAAGATGCCGTGCGGCAGGCCCATGCCAAGCCGGACCAGGTCGCCGGGCGTGGCTTGCGCGTCGGCGCCGTTGAGCATGAAGTCGAGCTTGCCTTCCAGCAGATAGAGATATTCGTCCTGGTCGGGATGAATGTGCGGCGGCACGAAGGTGCCCGGCGGGAACGTCGCATGCCACGAGAAGGAGTGGTCGGTATGGTGTTTCGGCACGTAGGTCTGGCCTAGAATGTTCCAGGAAATGCCCTGAATGCCTTCATTGGCGCGGGTGATGCCGGTGATCTCGCTCGTCATACTCGTTTACTCCCTCTCGAATGTCACTAATTGCCCGGCACGCATTCTTTGGCGTAGCGGTCGCCGTAATTCTCAAACACCTTTTGCACGATCTCGGTCTGGAACTTCCCGTCCGGCCGCTTGGCGACTTTTGTCAGGTAGAAATCCTGGATCGGAAAGCCGTTGACGTTGAACTTGAAGTTGCCGCGCAGCGAAACGAAATCCGCCTTCTTCAGCGCGGCGGCGACCGCATCTTTGTTGGACAGGTCACCCTTGACCGCCTTCACAGCGCTGTCGATCAAAGACGCGGCGTCGTAGCCTTGCATCGCGTAGCTGCCGGGTACGCTGTTGTAGGCGGCCTCGTAACCGGTGACGAATTTCTTGTTCTGTGGATTGTCGAGGTTCGGCGCCCAGTTTGCGCCTCCGAACATACCGACCGCCGCATCCTGTTGCGCCGGCAGTGTCGATTCATCGACGGTGAACGCTGATAGCACCGGAATCTGATCGGCAAGCCCCGCCTGCTTGAACTGTTTGACAAGGCTCACGCCCATGCCACCCGGCATGAAGGTGAAGACGGCGTCGGGCTTTTGCGATGCAATCTTGGAAAGCTCGACCTGGAAGTCGAGCATGCCGAGCGGCACGTAGCTCTCCTCCACGATCTCGCCTTTATAGTCGAGCTTGAAACCGGCCGCGGAATCCTTGCCGGCCTGATAGTTCGGCTCCAGCACGTAAACACGCTTGTAGCCGCGATCCTGCGCCACTTTACCCAGAACCTCGTGCACCTGGTCGTTTTGGTAAGAGGTAGCGTAAAAGAATGGGCTGCAGTTCTTGCCCGCATAGCTCGAGGAGCCGGCATTCGGCGAGATCAGGAAAGTCTTGCTGTCGGTAACGGGCTTGTGGATCGCCTGAAGGATATTGGAGAAGATCGGGCCGACGACAAAATCGACCTTGTCGCGCTCAAGCAGACCTTTGACCCTGGTGACGGCCGTATCCGGCTTAAGCTCGTCGTCGGCGACGACGATCTCGACATCGCGGCCGCCCATCTTGCCGCCGAGGTCCTTGACGGCGAGGTTGAAGCCGTCGCGAACCTGCTGACCCAACGCCGCCGCGGGACCAGACAGCGTCAGGACCAGGCCAATTTTCAGCTTTTCCTGGGCTGCCGCAGGAGCCGCAAAAACCCCACACGCGGCCGCGAGCGCGGCCCATTTCAACTGCTGACGCATAACTGTTCTCCTCTTGATCGCCCGCGTGACGGTGTTTTTCCGCGGCCGACAGCTTATGCCGATGACGGTGCGACCGGCAAGCGACCGGCTGCCGCGACCTGAAGGTAATATGCAAGGGCCGCGCCAATTGTTTGAAACCTAAAGAAATTCGCGACTCGCGGAAACGACCGGCCGGTTTGGCGTTTTGACTTGAAGCGGCGCTTCAATTACGTGAAGCTCAAAAGCCAAGCATGGTTGCAATATGATCCTCGATTCCGAGACCAAGGCCGTAGAGCTTCCCGGCGATCACGGCGACGAGCTCCGGCTGTGGCTGCGGCTTTTGACTTGCACGACCCTGATCGAAGGTGAAGTGCGCGGCCGCCTGCGGGAGCAGTTCGACGTCACGCTGCCGCGGTTCGATTTGATGGCGCAGCTCGACAAGGTGCCGGAAGGCATGACGCTGTCGGATGTCTCCAAACGGATGATGGTTAGTAATGGCAATGTCACGGGGCTCGTCGAGCGGTTGGTCGAGTCCGGCCATCTCGACCGGCGCACGTCGGTAAATGACCGCCGCGTGCAAGTGATCCGGTTGACGAAGGCCGGCCGCGCCGAATTTCGCAAGATGGCCACCGAGCATGAAAGCTGGATTGCCGATATCTTTTCCGGCCTGTCCCCGAAAGACGTGCGCGAGTTGATGCGGCTGTTAGCCAAGACCAAGGCGTCCGCGCAAAAGTCCGCGCAAAGCAGGCTGTAAACACCGTGGCTGATGTCGACTACGAGGTCGAATACAACAACCGGGCGCGCGTTCCGGAAAATCCGGAATTGATGGCGGGCTGGGCGAGGGATGCGGCGGCCTATCGCGAGCAATGTGCGCCGCGCCGCCTCACATATGGGCCAAGCGCGCGCAACGTGATCGATGTCTTTGCCGGCGAGCGCAAAAGCCAGGATACAGACAAAGCGCCGCTCGTCGTCTTTATTCATGGCGGCTATTGGCAGGCACTGGATGGCTCGTGGTTCAGCCACATGGCGCGCGGGCTCAATGCCCACGGCGTTGGTGTCGCCGTTCCGACCTACACGCTCTGTCCGCAGGTTTCGGTCGCCGACATCATCGAGGAAATGCGTCAGGCCACGCGCGAGCTGGCGAAGCTCTCAAGCCGGCTGATCATCAGCGGCCATTCCGCGGGCGGCCATCTCGCCGCCTGCATGCTCGCGACCGACTGGAAGACGTATGATGCCTCGTTGCCGCCGCAGCTTGTGAGCTCGGCCTACGCGATCTCCGGCCTGTTCGAGCTTGAACCGCTGGTTCCGACGTCGATCAACAAGGCGTTGGGGCTCGATCAGGCCACGGCCCACGCTGCCAGCCCCTTGTTCTGGAAACCGCCGTCCCACGGCAGCCTCGATGCGGTGGTTGGCGAGGCCGAAAGCTCGGAATATCACCGGCAAAGCCGCAACGTCGTCGAAGCCTGGGGCAACGCGGGTCTCGCGACCCGGTACGGCGTGGTTCCCGCGGCCAATCATTTCACCGCAATTGCCCCCATGGCCGATCCGGCTTCTCCCATGACGCTACGGCTCAAGGAATTGGCAGGCCGCTAATGGCGTAACCCCCAAATGGTTCACGCGGGCCTATTGCGCCGAATTACTTTAAGTATAAAATGATTTCGGAAGTACCCCTCATCCCGCGCAAACAGGGGACGATGGAAATGTCAGGTCGAATTTCCGCATCGCTTGGCCCGTCCGGTCACGTCGATGATTTTTCGCGGCGAAACCTGCCGCCATCCGAGCTATGGCCCGAGCTCGTGCTCGATCGGCCTGATTTCCAATATCCGGAATATCTTAACGCCGGCGTCGAACTGACCGACCGGATGGTCGAGAGAGGATTCGGCGATCACACCGCGCTGATCGGCAATGGCCGGCTGCGTACCTACAAAGAACTTGCCGACTGGTCGAACCGTCTTGCGCATGCGCTTGTCGAAAACTACGGCGTCAAGCCCGGCAATCGCGTGCTGATCCGTTCCGGCAACAATCCGGCGCTGGTGGCCGCGTGGCTTGCGGCGACCAAAGCCGGTGCGGTGGTCGTCAACACCATGCCGCTGCTACGCGCCGGCGAGTTGAGCAAGATCATCGACAAGGCCGAGATTTCACTGGCGTTGACCGATAGCCGCATCGCCGACGAACTCGTCGCCTGCGCCAAGACCAGCCGCTTCCTCAAGCAGGTCGTCAATTTCGACGGCACGTCCAACCATGACGCCGAACTCGACCGCGTGGCATTGAGCAAGCCGGTGCGCTTCGAGGCCGTCAAGACCGGCAGGGACGATGTCGCGCTGCTCGGATTTACGTCGGGGACGACGGGCGAACCGAAGGCGACGATGCACTTCCATCGCGATCTGCTGATGATTGCCGACGGTTATGCGAGGGAAGTGCTGGGCGTGACGTCCGATGACGTGTTTGTCGGCTCGCCGCCGCTCGCCTTCACATTCGGGCTTGGGGGACTCGCGATCTTTCCCTTGCGTTTCGGCGCAACCGCCACGCTGCTTGAAAATGCTGCGCCTGCAGAGATGATCAGGATTATCGAGACCTACAAGGCGACGATCTGCTTCACTTCGCCCACGGCCTATCGCGCGATGATGGCCGCGATGGATCAGGGCGCGGATCTGTCGTCGCTGCGGCTTGCGGTATCGGCGGGCGAGACGTTGCCCGCGCCGGTGTTCGAAAGCTGGATCAAGAAGACCGGCAAGACCATTCTCGACGGCATCGGCTCTACCGAGATGCTGCACATCTTCATCACCAACCGCATCGGCAGCGCGGCAGCAGGTTCGACCGGAACGCCGGTGACAGGCTACGAGGCCAAGATCGTCGATGAGAACATGAACGAGTTGGCGGCGGGCGCGGTCGGCAAACTTGCGGTGCGCGGCCCGACCGGTTGTCGTTATCTGGCGGATCCGCGCCAGACGAATTATGTGCGTGGGGGTTGGAATCTGACCGGCGATTCCTTCACCCGTGACCAACAGGGCCGTTTCTGTTTCGTGGCGCGCTCGGACGATATGATCATCTCCTCCGGCTACAACATCGCCGGTCCCGAGGTCGAGGCGGCGCTGCTCAGCCACCCATCCGTGGCCGAATGTGGCGTGGTCGGCGCGCCCGATGAGGCGCGCGGCATGATCGTAAAAGCCTATGTGGTGCCTGCCGCCGGCGTCACCGCGAGCGAAGCGCTCACTTCCGAGCTGCAGGAACACGTCAAGCAGGCGATCGCGCCGTACAAATATCCGCGCGCGATCGAATATGTCGCCCAATTGCCGAAGACCGAAACCGGCAAGCTGAAGCGCTTTGCCTTGCGGCAAATCGCGCAAGGCAAAAGCGCGTCACCCGGCGTCGCGGCCGAGTAAACAGGGAGAATTGCCGGTGAACCCATCGAAAGCCCAGGCTTCCGCCGTTCGCACCGAAAACGAAACGGGAGTGAGGACTCTGCAACCGAGCGGTTGGCCGACGCCGAAAGGTTACGCCAACGGCATGACCGCGGAGGGACGGCTGGTGGTGACCGGCGGTGTCATCGGCTGGGACGTCCATGGTCGCCTGCCGCCGGATTTCGTGGTGCAGGTGCGCCAAACCCTGCGCAACATCGCGGCCATTCTGGACGAAGGCGGTGCGGAGCCGGAGCATCTCGTCCGCCTGACCTGGTACGTCGTCGATATGGACGAGTATCTGGCGAGCCTGAAGGCGCTCGGGGGGATCTATCGCGAGATCTTTGGCACGCATTATCCCGCAATGGCGCTGGTGCAGGTCGTGCGCCTGGTCGAGAAAGAAGCGAAGGTCGAAATCGAGGCTACCGCGGTCGTACCGCGCTGAGCGCGGGTTTATCTTTGCGCTTGCTGGTATCAGAGGGCCACGAGTGGCGGCCTGATGGTTCGAGACGCCGCTTCACGCGGCTCCCCACCAAGAGGGTCGAATTCGAGCCAAAAATCACGACCTCATCCCGAGGAGGCGTCCACGCGAGCAGGCCGAGCGGTAGCGCGGCCGTCGCGAATGGTGCAGATAAAGCGTGCCGTCTGGAGGGATGGATAAGCGATCGCCGGCGAGACCAAAGCGCTAGCTTCCCGAAATCTTCAGCGGCTTGAGCGCCGCAAGCTGGACATAGGCGCTGGCCGCCCGGCGTAGCAGGATTTTCTTCTGTTCGGCGTCGAGCAGCAGATCGTTTCCATCCGCCTTGCCGCCAAACGCGGCCGCAAGCGCGCGGCGTCGCGCATTGTCATTCAACTGCCCGAGCGATTTCTGTGCTTCGCGCAGGACCTTCAGCATGACCTCTCGCGCTGGCGCTTCGCTGGGGGGTGCCAGCTTTTCTGCCGCCTCGATGGCATAGCTCAGCCGCTTGTTGGCGAGGCGCACGCGATGACGCTCTCTCGTGCCGAGCGCTTTGAGGTTGCGACTCTTCTTCAAAAGCTTCTTTTGCCACTCCTGCAATTGGTCGGCGCAATATTCGTTCGCCCGCTGCGCGCGCCGTTCGGCGGCCGCTCCGCTCCGCTTTCGCGACCAGTCGCCGCGCTCGATCCAGGTGGCGATGTCCTCGATCAGCCGCCGGTACCGCGGCGAGCGGAGCGCCCGGGTCAGGCGGCGCTGGCAGGCGGCGCGCTCCCGTTTCCAGGGCCGATCGTCGATCGCTGCCTTGATCTTTGCGAAGCGCGCCAGCGCGACGTCGAGGTCGCGAACGATACCGAGGTGGGCGCGAAGCCACTTCAGCTCCGCGGCCAGCCGGACTAGTTCGTCGCCTTTGACCATGGGCGAGAACAGGGCGATGGTGGTCCGCAGCCGACTCATGGCAACACGCATAACGTGCAGTGATGCGGCATCACCCGCAGCGGTTCCCTCATCCAGCGCCGTCCATTGATGAAGGTAGTGAGTCGCGGCAGCCCGGAAAGCAAGCTCACAGGTCATGGAGCCCTCAAGGGGCGGGGCCTGCTTTATCGAAGTTTTAAGGTTGACAGGAGCCTTCATTGGAACAGGGTGCCCCGTGAGTACCTCATTGACAACAGGGCTTGTTCGCGGCCGGTCTTTCCGGCACTACTTAGAAAATTTCTTAAATCATCGTTCCGAACAGAATTTTTCCCAAACGGCACCCGGCTGCCACACTGTTGCCCGGCCGGTCGACCAGATGGCTATCAGGCCGGTGATTTAGGGCCGGGGTTTTCGGACCAAGGTTTTCGCGCAGAGCTTTCCCATCCGGAGAACTGGCAGACCGTGCCCCAGGACAAGACAATCGAGCCCCGGCAGGTAATCAGCAGCAAACTCGCGGTGCTGCGCGCGCACCCGATTTTCTGCGATCTCGATGCAGACGCGTTCGAGCAACTCGGCCGTTACGCCAAACCCGCCACGCTCAAGCGCGGCGCGACGATCTTTTCCAAGGGTGATCCCGGTAACAGTCTGATTGCGGTAGTTTCGGGCACCGTCAAGATCAGCATTTCCTCGCCCGACGGCCGTAGCGCGATCCTGAACCTGATCGGGCCGGGCGAAATTTTTGGCGAGGTCGCGGTGCTCGACGGCCAGGCCCGAACGGCGGATGCGACCGCCAACAGCAATTGCGAAATCGTCGTCATCGATCGTCGCGAATTTCTGCCCTTTGTGCGCAGCCAGCCATCGCTGGCGATGAAATTCATCGAACTGTTATGTACGCGGCTGCGCTGGACCTCCGACCAGGTCGAGCAGGTGATCTTGCAGGATCTGCCGGGCCGGCTCGCGAGCGCCCTGATCCGCCTGACCGAACGACGCAAGGCAACGAAAGACGGCCGTACCATCGCGGTTACCCAGCAGGAAATCAGCGAGATGGTGGGCATGTCCCGCGAGAGCATCAACAAACAGCTGCGCGCCTGGTCTATGCGCAACTGGGTTCGTCTCGAACACGGCGCGATCGTCGTGCTGGACCTCGGGCCGTTGCAGGAGATCGCGGGCACGGCTCCGGAGGATGATTAACGCAAGATTAACGTGATTGTCGTGTGAAGCGGCTCACACGCGCTTGATAGACGCCGGGCTAGAGTGATGCGGGGGTCAACCTCAAAGTGGAGGCGTCCATGCATGCTCCGTACGACAGGTCGCGCAAGAGTAGCGACCGCACCGAATCGAAAAGCGGCATTGGATTTCTCATCCTGCCTGCCGTCGTCGCACTTGCGCTGATCATGCTGGCGACCCTCCATCCGAAAGCCTCGATCTGGATTTCGCAAGCCGTCCAGGCGGAATTTGGCGGTAGCGGCGCTGCAGAAGACGTACCGGTGCAGGCAGCGCAGCCGGGCATGACCGTTCCGTTGCGGACGGTCCGCGCCCAATAAGGCCAAGACCAAGGTCAAGACATCGTCCAAGAAATGGACGGCGTTTCCTGTGGAGTGGATTTGACATTCGCTTGCCGAATTTGCGGCTGGATGGGTAGCGAATTTCAAATCCGCTCCGCTAGAGGTACCCTTCGCCAGCTTCGACCGCGAACCGGCCCGGATCGCCTTCCCAGACGATCCGCGCGTGTTCGAGCACATAGACGCGATCGGCATGCGGGAGCGCAAACGTCACGTTCTGCTCGCCGAGCAACACGGTGATGTCGGTGGTCTGCCGCAAGCGCTCGAGTGCTTTCGACAGCGTCTCCAGGATCACCGGCGCAAGCCCAAGTGTCGGCTCGTCGAGAATCAGGATTTTCGGCTGCATCATCAGCGCACGCCCGATCGCGAGCATCTGCTGTTCGCCGCCCGAGAGCGTCTGCGCCAGTTGACCCTGACGCTCTTTCAGAATCGGGAACAGTTCGAACAGCCATTCGAGCTGTTTGAGCCTGCTATCGTCAGTCAGATGCTGGCCGCCGAGGTCGAGATTTTCCCGCACGCTCATCTCGCCGAACAATTCGCGCGATTCCGGACACTGCACGATACCGCTGCGGGCGATCTTTGCGGGACTCGTCCCGCGCAGCTTCTCGCCGTCGCGGATGATCTCGCCCGAATAGGGCAGGAAGCCCGAGATCGTGTTGAACAGCGTGGTCTTGCCGGCCCCGTTCAGTCCCACTACAGAGACGAATTCGCCATGATGGATGTGGATCGACACGTTATCCAGAGCCTGCGCCTTGCCGTAGTGCACGCTGACATTTTCGACCCGCAGCAGCGGCGCCTTGTCCTTGAAGCTGGTCTCGGCACGCGCCGATGTCTCGATCGCGCCACCGAGATAGACGCGGCGCACGGTTTCGTTGCGCATCACCTCGTCGGCACGGCCAGTGACGATCTCCTCCCCGAGATACATCGCGAGCACCCGATCCACCAGCGCCGCGACGCTCTTGACGTTGTGATCGACAAGCAGCACCGCGCGGCCTTCGTCGCGGAAGCTTCGGATCAGCTCCGAGAACGTGCCGACTTCGGCGAGCGTCAGCCCCGCAAACGGTTCGTCGACCAGCACCACCTTGGGATCGCGCGCGATCGCTTTCGCAAGTTCGAGCCGCCGCAGGTCGGCAAAGGGTAGCGTCGGCGGGCGGCGGTCCATCACCGCACCAAGCCCGACGCGGTTGGCGATCCACTTGGCGCGCTCGGTCAGCGCCTTGTCCGGAAACAGCATGAACAGGCTGTCCGGCAACAGCGCCACCATGATGTTTTCCAGCACCGTCTGCCGATTGAGCGGCCGCGAGTGCTGGAACACCATGCCGAATCCCTTGCGGGCGATCTTGTGCGCGGGAAGCCCTGCGACATTCTCGCCCTGGAAAATGACTTCGCCGCTGCTCGGACGCTCGATTCCCATGATCGATTTCATGGCGGTCGATTTGCCGGAGCCGTTCGGGCCGATCAGGCCAAAGATTTCGCCGGCGTGAACCCTGAGATTGAGGTTCTTCACCGCGGTCAGGCCACCGAAGCGCTTGGTGAGGCCGCGGACTTCGAGGATGGGAGGATTATTAGTGGTAGCGTCCATTATGAACGTCCCTCATGCGAGAGGGCAGCGCCGAGGAAGCCACCGGGGAAGA
This sequence comes from uncultured Alphaproteobacteria bacterium, assembly GCA_963824305.1. GTDB lineage: Bacteria > Pseudomonadota > Alphaproteobacteria > Rhizobiales > Xanthobacteraceae > Bradyrhizobium. The sequence continues at coordinate 808,648 of CAWGOW010000004.1, read as the reverse complement.
ACAGAACGACGAGCAGCGCCACCGCCGAGACGATGAACGTCGCAAGCTCGCCGGTCGGCCGCAGGAATTCGCCGGCGACGATCAGGAAGATGGCGCCAAGTGCCGCGCCCAGCACGGTGCGGCGTCCGCCGAGCACGGCCGCGACGATCACGTTCACGCCGACCGCCACATCGACGACCGTGCCGACAGAAGCGGTGCCGAAGTAAAACACCAAAAGCGCCCCGGAGAGGCCAGAGAAGAAGGCAGAGACGATGAAGGCGGCAAGCTTGTGCTTGACGATGTTGAAGCCGAGCGCGCCGGCCTGCACCGGGTCCTGGCCGCTTGCCTGCAACACAAGTCCGACAGGCGATTGCGACAGGCCGTACAAAATCAGTGCGCTGATGGTCATGAAGCCGAGCGCGATCCAGTAGTTCGCGCTGGCATTGATCGTGATGACGTCGGGAATGGTCAGGCCGATTTCGCCGCCGGTGAGGTCGGCAAATACGACCACGAAATTTTGCAGCATCAGGACGGCGACCAGCGTGGTCAGGCCGAAATAGGGGCCTCGCACGCGAAGCGCCGGCAGCGCAAGCACGAATCCGGCGACGACGGAGGCGAGCGCGCCAAGCACGATGCAGATATAGACCGACCAGCCGTATTGGTTGTTGAGAATGCCGGCGGTATAGGCGCCGACGCCGATCAGGAAGGTCGGACCGAAGTTGACCTCGCCCGCAAAGCCGAACAGCAGGTCCCAGGACATCGCGAACACGCCGAAGTAATAGGCGACCGTGAGCAGCCCGAGCACATAGCCGGAGACATAGAGCGGCAGCGTCGAGGCGATGATGACGACCGCAAGCGAAATGAAGAACAGCCGCGAGGTGAAGAAACTGCCCATGCTCTAGCGTCCACCTTCCAAAGTTCGTGCTCCATCTCAGCGCCCACCTTCGCGAACTCTGGAAGGTCATGGGCACTAGCAAACTTATTAAAGCTAGTACCGCTTTATCGATCTGAAGTCCCCGAAAGAACCCGCGGCTCGTGCTGCGGGACTTCAGATCGGCGGTACTAGCGCCTCCCCAGCAGGCCCTGCGGCCGCACGTACATGACCGCCACCAGCAGCAGGAGGGCGGGAATTGTCCGGTAGGCCGGCGAGATCAGATAGGCGGTGAGGGTTTCGAGATAGCCGACCACGAAGGCGGCAATCAGCGAGCCGGAGACGCTGCCGAGACCACCGAGCACCACGATCGAGAACGCGCTCGCCGTCAGCGGGCCGACGCTGTAGGAGCTGACGCCGAGGAACATGCCGAGCAGCACGCCGGCGATGCCGGCGAGGATGCCGTAAATCGCCCAGACCACGACATAGATGTTGCCGAGTTCGAGCCCGAGCAGCGTGACGCCGCGGGGGTTCATCGAGGCTGCGAGCACCGCCTTGCCGGTGCGGGTGCGGTTGACCAGCAGCCAGAGCAGGGCGATCACAAGACAGCAGACGAAGGCGGTGAAGATTTCGTTCCGCGGGGTACGGACGCCGAGGATGTCGACGACGCCCTCGACGATCGGGAGCACGGTCTTCGCGTTGTTGGTGAAGAAGTAAGCGATCAGCTCCTGGATCATGATGCCCCAGAGCAGCGTGCCGGTGAGGACGAAAATCTCCTTCTCCTCGGTCGGAATGCGCCGCGACTTCTGGATCGGCTGCACCACCGCGAAATAAGTGATGAGGGCGGATATCAGCGCTACCGCCACGCCCACCAGCGCGCCGGAATAGGTGTCGAGATGCAATACGCTCGCCGCCGCCCACGCAGCCACTGCCGCCAGCACCATGATGGCGCCATGCGACAGGTTGAGCACGCCGGAGACGCCGAAAATGAGGGTAAATCCGGTGGCGCCTAGCGCATACAACGCGCTGATGGCAAAACCGTCGATCAGGATCTGGAACGCAAGCATTTTACCGGCCGCAGCAGCCCCCGCTGCCCCCTCCTTGAGAGAACTTCACGCCATGAAAAATGCTCCCGGAAATTCCGGGAGCATGTTCAAGGTCAGTTCGACGTGACCTTGATGAAGGCTGGGAACTTCAACTTGGCTTTGGCAACTTCCGGCGGCCAGACGGCCACCTGCGCGCCGTCCTGCCACTGCAGCATCGCGCCGGTAATCAGGCCCTTGCCGTACTTGATCGAGTGCGTGAACGGATCGTCCTTGCCGTAGAACTGGACGCGGCCGATGGTGCCGGTCCAGTCGGTCTTCTCCAGCGCCTCGACCAGCTTGTCGGCGTCGGTCGAGCCCGCGCGCTTCACGGCGTCGGCGATGAAGTAGACCTCGTCATAGGAAGTATAGCCGGCGTACGAAGGGAAGTTACCGAACTTCGCCTTGAAGGCGTTGGCGAACGGCACGCTCTTTTCCGTTACCGCCACGCCCGGTCCCGACACGCCCTGATAGAGCACGCCGTCGGAGGCGTTGTTGGTGTCCTTGCCGAAGGTTTCGTTGGTGGCCTGCGAGGAGATCCCGAACATCGGGATCGGGACCTGCTGGTTCTTCCATTGCACCGTCGGCTGCACGCCGACATGCGAGATGCCGGTGATCATCACGTCGGGCTTGGCGCCTTCGATCTTGTTGAAGATTGGCGTAAAGTCGGTGGTGTCGGGCGAGAAGCGGATGTGGTCGAGCACCTTGAGCCCGATCTTGGGCAGGCATTCCTCGTAGCCGACGTCGAGCGGCTTGGTCCAGGCGGCGTCCTCGCTCATGATGACCGCGGTCTTCATCTGCTTCTGATCGACAAGCAGTTCCTTGGCGGCGTCGCAGACCGACAGCGCCAGCGCGGCCGAGGTCAGGTAGCCGTGGAAGGTGTACTTGTTCTTCTCATAGTCGGCGTGAACGCTCTTGCTGATCTCGTTGGAGGCCGCGCCCGGCGTGATGAAAGGCGTCTTCAGGCGCGAAGCCCAGGGCTCCAGCGCCAGCACCACTTCGCTGATGTAGCTTGCGATGACGATGTTGACCTTGTCCTCGTTCACCGCGCGCTGGAAGGCGCGAACGGAGTCCGCCGACGAGGAGTGGTTGTCATAGGTGATGATTTCGATCTTGCGTCCGTCGACGCCGCCCTTGGCGTTGATCTCGTCGGCGGCGAGTTGGGCGGCCTGCGGGATCGAGGCGCCGGCGATGGCTTGCGCTTCCGCAATGACGCCGATCTTGATCGGGTCGGCGGCGAGCGCCTGACCGGCAGCCAGCACGAGGCCCAAGGCGGTCGCGCCCAGCAGCGAGCGGATAGATGTTGTTGTCATGACGTTCCTCTCTGTTCTTCAGGCCAGCGCAGCCTTTGGCGTCGCTGGCCTTGTTATTGTTGGCTTTGGCAGCCTTGGTCTCATTGTAGCTTCGCTAACGTCGCCAGCAAAGCGCAACGGCAGCAGCGGCTTCAGGTGGTACGACCCCGCCTTCGCCTTGGAAAGACGAAAATGGTCGCATAGCCTTCGCTCCTCCGGCAGCGTTAACGGGCGCGCTGAAAATGCGCGAACCATCCCAAGGCGGACTTTTTCCCTTTTTATTCAATAGATTGCGCGGTTGTCCTGCTATCATTCCTCGGCAGGCTGCCGATCCCAGGCCATGGGCTAATCAGACGAAAGATAAGAGCGCATAACGGGCCACCTCTTGGGTCGGACACCCTCCCGAATCAATGATAGGAATTGCCCACCGCTTCTCTCCGGCTGTTATCCTGCGAATGAATGCGCACACGCGCCCGACCAACAAGGCGGTCCGCAAAGGGCTCGCTCATCTCGATGCCGGGCGTGTCGACAGCGCCGAACGGTTGTTTCGCAGCGTCTTGAAATCCGAACCCAATAATCCCGAGGCCAACCACGCGCTCGGCACATTGGTCGTTCGCCAGGGCAAACCGCAATCCGCTTTGTCGTACCTCAGCACGGCGTTGCAGGCGGACCCGCAACAGGGCCATCATTGGCTTTCGTTCTCGGAAGCTTTGCTGATGACGGGTGCAGCCGGCGACGCCCGCGCCGTTCTGGAACGGGCAGCGGCGCGCGGGTTTTTAACGCCCGAAATTGCCGCACTCAAATTGCGGATCGATTGCGCGGAGCTTTATCAAGCCGCCTTCGACCATCACGCGGCCGGACGGCTGAATGAAGCCGAGAGCATTTATACGGCGGTGCTGAAAGCCGACCCTGGCCATGTCGAAAGCCTGCACATGATCGGTCAACTCGCGGCCGGGACGGGGCGCGCCGAAGTGGGCCTGCAATTGATCCGCGAGGCCATCCGCATCAAGGGGGATGTTCCCGCGTTCCATTGCAGCCTCGGCAATGTGCTGGCTGATAGCGGCGAAGTGGAAGGCGCGATCCAGGCCTTCCAGCACACGCTCGCACTCCAGCCGGCATTTCCGGAGGCCCAGACCTGCCTCGGCAATATGTACCGGGCGCGAGGCGATCTTGAGGCCGCGATCGGTCAATTCAATGCCGTCATCGCCGGTGGCGTCAACACGGCCAAAGCCCACAACAATCTCGGCGTACTCCTGCTCGATACTGGCAGGGAGATCGAGGCGATCGCTCATCTGGTCGAAGCGCTCCGCGAAAGGCCCGATTTTGCCGAGGCGCACAACAATCTCGGCATTGCCCTGTTACGGGAAGGCCGCCTCGACGAAGCGGCATCCAGTTTTCGTGAAGCCATCCGCCACCAGCCGGACATGGCGGCGGCATGGAACAACCTGGGCGGCGCGCTCAAGGCGCGGGGTAAGATCCCCGAGGCTATCGAGAGCTACCGGGAGGCCATCCGCCTCAATCCGAAATTTACCGATGCGCACAGCAATCTGATCATGTTGCTCGGCTATTCCGCCGAGGTGCCGCATCATGTTCTCGTCGATCAAGCCCGCCAGTTTGATCGCGACATTGCCGCGCCGCTTCTGAGACACCGGAAACTCGCTAATGTGCCCGATCCGACCCGGCGGCTGCGTATCGGATATGTCTCGGGAGATTTTCGCGATCACGCCGTCAACTATTTCTTCGAGCCGTTGATGCGGCATCACCAGAAAGCCGACTTCGAATTTTTTGCCTATGCGCATATGCACGTGGAAGACGCGGTCACCGCGCGTCTAAGAGACGGTTTCGATATCTGGCGAAATATCGTCGCGATGAGCGATGATGCCGTTGCCGATCTGATCGAGGCCGATGGGATCGATATTCTGATCGATTTGTCCGGCCACATGGCCGCCAACCGGCTGCTCGTCTTCGCGCGCAAGCCGGCGCCCATTCAGGCCACCTGGCTCGGTTTCACCACCACCACAGGCGTGAGCGCGATCGATTACCGGATCACCGACCCTTACGCCGATCCGCCCGGTATGACCGAGCATTTGAACACCGAAACGCTGTGGCGTTTGCCGTCAACCTTCTGCTGCTATCAGCCCCGCACCGACATCGCGGATCCGATCGATCATCCGCCGCGCGATGACAACGATTTCGTGACGTTCGGCTGCTTCAACAATTTCACCAAGGTGAGCGATCGTACCTTGGAATGCTGGGCGGAAATCCTGCGCCGCATTCCAGATGCGCGGTTGTTGCTGGAAATCGTCGGCATCGACGGCGCGGATTTTCGCCGCGAAACCGAGGCGCGCCTCGATCGGTTTGGGTTGCCGCTCGATCGCGTCATCCTCGAACCGCGCAAACGATCGAACCAATACGTACTCTATAACAGCATCGATATCGCGCTTGATCCCTTTCCGTTCAACGGCGGCGCGACGACCCTGGACGCTCTTTGGATGAGCGTCCCCGTCGTGACGCTCGCAGGCGAGTATTTCACCGCGCGCATGGGCGTCACGATCCTCAACAATGTCGGCTTGCCGGAATTGGTCGCTGGGCATGAGGCCGCCTACATTGAACTTGCGGTCGCTCTGGCTGGCGACGCGCCGCGGTTACGCGTGATGCGTGGCGATCTCAGGCGGAGGATGCGCGTAAGCCGGATGATGGACTTCGCGGCGTTCGCTCGCGACATGGAAGCGGCCTATCGCGCGATGTGGCGGAAATGGTGCGAGCTACGCTCAGCGCCGGGCTGAAAGCGTCGGTCAAGCCTAGCGCCGACAGTGGACGCCGGTCGCAAATACCTCTTAACGGCGCTCTACTCTCGGCGTTCACGGATTCTCATTCGTCGATGATGGCGACCGCGCGCGTCCACCCCGCAGAAGCGCGTTCGATCTTCACCGGAAAGCACGAGACCATGAAGCCCTTTGAAGGCAGGTGCTCCAGATTGTGCAGCTTCTCGATATGGCAATAGCCGATGTGACGTCCCGCCTTGTGGCCTTCCCAGATCAGGCCCGCATTCTTGGTCTCGGCGTATTTCTTCGCGGTAAAGACAAACGGGGCATCCCAGCTCCAGCCGTCGATGCCGGTGAGCCGCACGCCGCGCTCGAGCAGATACATTGTCGCCTCGTATCCCATGCCGCAGCCGGAATTGACGAAATCAGCCTGACCGTATTTGACGCCGGCAGAGGTATTGACCACGACGATTTCGAGCGGTGACAGCGTATGTCCGATGCGCTTCAATTCAGTCTCGACGTCCTTGGCGGTCGCGACGTAGCCGTCCGGAAAGTGCCGGAAGTCGAGTTTGACGGCAGGCTGAAAGCACCATTCGAGCGGGACTTCCTCGATCGTCCAGGCGCGCTCGCCGCGGTTCATGGTCGGATGATAGTGATAGGGGGCATCGAGGTGGGTGCCGTTATGAGTGGAGAGTTGCACCGTCTCCATCGCCCAGCCCTGGCCGTCCGGTAAATCCTCTGCCTTCAGGCCGGGGAAGAAGCCCAGCATGCGCGGCAGGCTCTGCTGGTGATCGTGATATTCGATGCGCGGATTGATGCCGGGCGGATCGGCCGGCACATCGTTTTGCAGCGGCACGGAGATGTCGATCAGTTTTCGCGCCATGGCTCTCCCTCATTTCTTGAGATTTTTGGCATTGAGGGTGCGATGGGCGCGCCTGTCAAGCTGGTGTCCTACAACGGAGTCGCAGCCGCCCACTGAAAGGGGAGCATCACAGCGGCCACGCTAAATGGGTTAACGATTTTCCCCTACCTCCTTCGCATGATATTTTAAGGTTCCTCCTGCTAGTTTTTTAGCCGGACGCCTCACGCGTGAAGCGTCGATTTCTTTGTCGGTTTTTATCGTTTCTTGTAGACCTGATCGGCGACCTGACGTCGCGGTGGCGAGATGAACGGAACGCGACCTATTATAATGGTGGTCGCCGTAGCGGTGCTCGCGATCGGGGCGCTTCTGGCGGGCGTTTCGTTTTTCAGACCGAACACGATTGTCGATACACACCGGCATACCCGTCAGGTCATTCTGCACTACACGTTGAGCCGGGCCGAACATCCCATCATCGTGCTCGGCGACAGCATCACGGAAGCCTCGACGCTGCCGCGGTCGTACTGCGATCACCCCCTCGTCAACGCGGGCCTCGACGGCGCTTCGACCGCAAGCGATCTTGGAACGTGGCTCAAGGACGTGCTCAACGGCAGGCGCGCTGCCGCCATCCTTGTTGCGCTCGGTACCAACGACGCGTTGCAAGTACGCGCGCAGCAGGAGTTCGAGACGAATTACCGATCGCTGCTCGCCCAGCTTAAAGACACCGCCGACCATCTCGTCGTGCTCGGCATTCCGTCCCTCGAAGTGCGCGGGCGCATGCCGGCGGATTATCAAGCCGCGACCATGCGCCGTATCGATGCCTTCAACGCGGCACTCCCCGTTTTGGCCGAAAAGGCCGGCGCGACGTTCGCTTCCCTGCCGCCGATGGGCGCGCCTCACACGATCGATGGAGTCCATCTCGATGCCGCCGGCTATGAGGTCTGGGATGCTGCCGTGCTCAAGGGAGTGTCGAGCGCATGCGGCACGCACTGATGTCGTCTCCCTCGAAAGAACTCGCTCCCGAGCGGGAAAATCGGCTGATTGCGCTTGAGGTCCTGCGCTTTCTTTCCGCCTTCGCGATACTCATCTTCCATTATCGGCATTTCTTCTACGTCGCCGACGAGCCGGTGGGATTCGTGCAGGACCGCCTGCCGCTCTACGGTGTCCTGCACGTCTTCTATGAATCCGGACGTTTTGGAGTATGGATATTCTGGTGCATCAGCGGGTTTATTTTTTTCTGGAAGTATCGCGACACTATTTCTGAAGGCGCTGTCGGCGGCTGGAAATTCTTTGTGCTTCGCTTTTCGCGGCTTTATCCGCTGCATTTCGTGACGTTGTTGATCGTTGCGTTGCTTCAATCGATATATTTCAATTTGCACGGGTTCTTCTTCGTCTACCAAAGCAACGACGTCTGGCGCTTCCTCGCGCAGCTCTTCCTGGCAAGCGAATGGGATGGTGCGGAGAACCTCAGCTTCAACGGACCGATCTGGTCGGTCTCGGTCGAAGTGCTGGTCTATCTCTGGTTCTTCCTGATGCTGCGCGTGACGCGGTCGTGGTGGCTCAACGTCGTTATCGTCGCTGCATGTATGGACGCCGTGCTTAACGGCATCGCCTGGCAGATCGTGCTTTGTCTGGCGTTCTTCTACATCGGCGGATTGGCGGCAATGGCGCGACGGGCGATTGGCGCATCGCGCTATCGGACGGTGATCGAGGCCTATGCCTGGCTCGCCGTCGTGGTGATTCCGTTTGTGGCGGTATTCGCGGCGGGCGATCGGCTAAACGGCATAAGTTTTCCGCTGCTACTTGGCTACACGCCGCTGCTGTTGTTTTGTCTGTCGCGCGAGATCGCCGTGCCGCGCCCCATACAGGCCGCGATCGTGGCGGCCGGCAACATGACTTATTCGAGCTATCTCCTGCACTTCCCGATTCAGCTTGCGATCGTGCTTGGCTTTACGGTCGCCGCGCGGCCCATTCCCGTCTATAGCGGCGCGCTATTCGCCGTCTATCTGCTGACGACGCTGCTGTTGTCCTATTTCACGTTCCGCTATTTCGAGGCGCCGGCGCAGCGTTTCATTCGTTCGGCTTTTCGTCGGGACGTGCCGGCCCGCGAGGCGCTCACGCCAGCTTCATCAGCTTGAGCGCGGCAAGGCCGTTCGGACCGTAGGGGCCGGAGGAATGCCCGCCGATGTAGAAGCGCCTGGTATCTCCGCCAAAGCTCGCGGCATTCTTGTAAACCCAGGCGATGCCGCGCCGGACCTGATCGGCCATCGGCCGCAAGTCGCCGCCTGCCGCATCTACCGCGATAAAATCGAGCGCGACATAGTTGACGCCCGCATTGACAAAGAGATCGGCGGGATAGGCGTAGTCGCTGGCCTTGCCCCGGATCCATCGGCCACCATGGACGAAAACAAAGATTGGCGCATTGGCGGATTTCGCCGGGAAAAGATCGAGGCCCTCGATCGGCGTCGGTCCGTAGGCAAATCGTTTCGGTGCTCCCAATCGCTTGCGCGTGGTTGCGCTGATCGAGGCAAAACGCTTGGTGAACTGATTGATCATTGGCGCGTAGGCGGCCTGATCACAGGACGCGTCGAGTTCGACCTGGTCCATGTCCATCCAGACCTTCGCGCCTTTCTCGTGCGGCGGCGGCCCGATGCGGCATTCTTCAGCCAACGCAGGCGTTGCGGCCATGACGGCCGCCGTTCCGAGGACGGAGCGGCGCGAAATCAGGCTTGGCGAGTCAGACATTTTCACCTCGGCAGTTATGCGAGCGGTACCATTCCGGCCCAGAACTGTTGCTTCTTTTCCGTGGCGTCGATGTCGTATTTGCGCGCGAAAGTGAGCTTGCCGTCGTTCCCGACACGGTAGAGCACAAGGCCGGCCGGCACGGTCGTGATGTTGTCGCCGTCGCGCACCGCCATCGCCCAGAGCGGGGCAGCGACGAGCAATTTGCCGGAGGGATCGACATTGAACGTCCGCAAATAATTGCCGTGACCGTCGGCGTTCTGGATCAGCTTCGGCTCACCGGTCTTCTGGTCGATGGAGTAGACCGCGACCGAATTTTCCCCGCCCGTAAAAACCTTCTTGCCCTCAACGTCGGTGGTCCACCAGGCGCGGTTGGCGACATAGACAAAGTGGCCGTTGGGGCTGACGTGGACGGCTCCGGCGGCCTGGCGCAGTTTCGAATTGGGATCGGCGAGCGTGTTCTTGACGAACAGCGGATCGCGCGACAGGCCGGTGGCGTCTTCGAGCTTGTAGACCGCAAGCTGGTTCTGACTCTCGATCGATACAAACACCCAGGGTTTTTTCGGGTGGAAATCGAGATGCCTCGGTCCGAATTGCTTGCCGTCGCCGGGCGCGATTGCCGCAAGGTTGGTCAGCACGCCGTCTTTAAAGGCGAATGTCTTGATCGAGCCGGGATCGACCGGATTGTCGGACGGCGCGTTATTGCCGCGCGTCACCAGAATGACGTGCTTGTTGTCCGGCGAGACGCGAATTTGGTGGGCGAAAATGCCGGTGTCGAGCTGGTTCGGCTGTTCAACCTTGTCGCCGATGCTGCCGTCCGCATTGATACGATGCACCGTGAGATTGGACGGATTGTTGTAGGCGACGAGTAGGTACTTGCCGGAGAGATCGACGCTGGCGTGGATCGGGCGGGCAGCCAACTTGATGGTTTCGCCGTGCGGTTTGAGTGCGCCGTTCGCGCGATCGATCGAAAATGCGTTGGCGGTATGGACGCTGCCGGTCACGTCACCCGCGGCCGGTCCGCCACTGGAGGACACGACATAGAGGAAGCGCTTCTTCGGATGTCGCCAGGCGTATTGAACGTTGGCGGGCAGCGATACCGTGCCCAGCTTGAAAAGCGTCGCGCTGTTGACGTCGACGCCATAGGCGGTCAGTTCCGGCCCGACCGCCGAGTAGAAAACGTTTTTGAATGTCATGAGTTTGCCGAAAGCGAGGGAAGGAGCGGCGATGGTGCCTACAAGCAGTGTCGTGAATGTCCGGCGATCGACCATAGAACCCCCCACGAATGAATTATTGTGAGATCGCCATTAGCAAACGGCGGAAATTGCGTAAATCCGGTCAAAACGCGCAGGCCGCATGCGCCGGCAAAATCCGCTCGCGTCGGCTCAGCCTCGCCAGACGGATGGCTTTAAGATGCAGCGCACAATAAGCGCGCCCGCAATCGGGCTCATGGCGGATTAGCGACGTCGGCGAACCGGCGGATAACCGGAACGACCCTCGCGCGGCGTCGCGCAGGCTGCAGGCCGGCAAAGCGGCAGGAGCGTAAGGGTTTCGTTAACCATTTTTAAGCAATTGGCGAGCGAGATTGGAGGGGAGGATTCTCTCAAAGACAAAGGTCGGATGACATGACTGAGCCCGACGTTTTGAGTAGCGAAATCACGATGCTTATGGCGCAGCAACAGGTCGCCTGGCGCGAACTTGCGAGTCCCGAACTCACTCAGTTCGATCGCCGCGAGCTTCGAAACCGTATCAGGCAGGGTGAGGTCGAGTTGCGCGACTTCCTGGACATGCGGACCGAACAGCTTCGCTTCCGGCCGCGTCCGGCCGAAGCGCCGGCCGACAGCCTCGCCAGTATCGGCTTTCGGTTGTTCTAGACCGGACTAGAATTCGAACTCGCCGGTTGACTGCCGCGCCAGCGCGCGCAGGTCGGCAACCGTCCCGCGCACCGCGTTGCAACGCCGGCAATGGACGCTGGCGCTGTCCTCGGCATCCATGGGGTCGATCGCCTTGATCGACAAATTCCCGCACGCCTCGCAGACGATCTTCAGTCCCGGCTGTGTTTCGCAGATGTGGTCGGACAAACTCATTGGCTTGCCGTCAGCCGATGATCGCAGATGCGAAGATGCTGAGGCTGGCGAACTTCACGGCGAAGCGGCTGTATTCGCGCTTCAGGCCGAGTGCGACCATGTACGCATCAAGTTCTTCGCTGAATGCATCGAATGCGGTCTGGCGGCCCCAAATGTAAGGTCCGTACAGCACGTCGCGCTGACGTTCGATGAGTTTTGCGGTCATGGCGACCGCGAGAAACGCAAATGTCGGATAGACGAGAATTTCGATGGTCATTTTTGGCCCCCGCCGTTCTTATTTTTATCCACCGGGGGCCGACATTACGCCTGAAGCTTTAAGGCTCAGGCTGAGCATCAACGTGCAATCGAATGATCGGGTTAGGGAATTCTAAACCACGCCGGTCCCGCGCGAATTGCGCGCAGAAACCTGCGGGTGGGGCGACGGTCAGGTGAGGAGAGGTGTCAGCGCAGCACGTGCCGCGGCAGCCATAGCGAGATTTCCGGCAAGTAGGTGACGAGCATCAGCACGAAGAACATCACGGCGTAGAACGGCCAGATCTTTCGCATCACTTCTTCGATCGTGACCTTGCCGACCGCGCATCCAACGAACAGGATCGCACCGACCGGCGGGTGACAGAGACCGATGCCGAGATTGAGCAGCATGATCATCCCGAAGTGAACAGGATCGACGCCAAAGTTCTGCATCACCGGGAGCAGAATGGGCGTCGCAATCAGGATCGACGGCGCCATGTCGACCAGCGTGCCGAGGATCAGAAGCAGGATGTTGATCAGGAACAGGATGACGTACTTATTGTCGGAGATCGACAGGAAGAAGGCCGTCATCTTTGCCGGCATCTGCGTCAGCGCCATCACATAGCCGACGCTGGAGGCGCACGCAATCAAGGTCAGCACCATCGCGACCGTCCGCAGCGTCCGATGCAGCAGCACGGGAATGTCGCGCCATTTGTAGTCGCGGTAGATGAACATGGTGACGAAGAACGCCCAGATGCAGGCAACCGCGCCGGCCTCGATCGCGGTGAAGATACCGCCGAGAATGCCGCCCAGAATGATCACGAGGGTGATCAGGCCCCAGGCCGCGTCGATCGTGATCTTGACCGCGTCCTTGGCCGCCACGGTCTGGCCGCGTGGATGGTTGTCGCGATAGGCGAACACAAGACACAGAATGATCAGCGAGAATCCGAGCAGAAGGCCCGGAAAGACGCCGGCCATGAACAGCGCGCTGATCGAGATGGTGCCGCCGGTAGCCAACGAATAGAGCACCGCATTATGGCTCGGAGGAACCAGCAGCGCCTGAACCGATGAGGTGATCGTCAGGTTGGTGGCGAAGACGCGGGGAAAGCCGGCTTTCTCCATTTGCGGGATCATCACAGAGCCGATCGCCGAAGTATCGGCGACGGCCGAACCGGAGATGCCGGACAGAAACGTGGTGGCTAGCACGTTGACGACCGAAAGGCCGCCGCGCACGCGCGTAAACCCGACCAGTACGTCGGCAAAGGCCACAAGCCGGCGCGCCATGCCGCCCTCGGCCATGATCGCGCCGGCGAGCACGAAAAACGGGATCGTCAGCATCGCGACCTTGCTGACGCCGTCCGAGATCTTCAGCATCACCGCTTCGAGGGGAATGCCGATCGACCAGGCGCCGACGATCGCGGCAAACGCCAGCGAATAGGCGATCGGCATGCCGATCAGAAAGCAGACGATCATGGTGGCGAGAAGAATGAAGATATCCATGGCCCGATTCCTTCAGCCCTTACTCGAACGGCGCGGCTTCGCCATGGGCGGGGAGGCCTTCATGCGACGGGAGTGGATCGGGCGGGGCGCCGAGCCATATCCGCTCGATGATAAACAGCAGCAGGCACACGCCGCCGACTGGAATCGGCAGATATGTGATGCCCACCGACAGGAAGGGGAAGTCCGCGATCGTGTTGTGCCAGGTCACCTCGACCAAACTCTCGCCCCATACGATCATGAAGAGCGCAATCAGCGCCATCAGGAACTGCACCAGGAGATCGAGCAATTTGCGAAATGGCTGCGGCGCCTGATTGGCGAAATAGCCGACGTTCATATGCAGGTTTAGCCGGTAGGCCGCAGCCGCGCCGATGAACGTCAGCACAATGGTCAGGAGCACCGCGAGCGGTTCCGGCCAGGAGGCAGCGCTGTTGAGCACGTAGCGCGTGAATACCGCCCAGGGAATGACCGCCGAAATCAACACCAGCGCCACACAGCCGACGAAAACGCACGCCAGATAGAGAAAGTCCATCGCGCGGCGGAATGTGGCTGCCATGGTGTTACGCTCCCCGTTTGCTAATCGAGCATATTGTTTTCGTCATTCCGGGATGCGCCGTCGCGACAAATAGCGAAGCTATTTGCGCGGAAGGCGCAGGCCCAAAATCCATCTTTCCGATAATGGCTATGGATTCTCCGGTGCACGAACCGTGCACCATAGCTCGCTCGCGTTGTTGGTACGTCTCGCAATGACAGCACGCCCACGCGCGAGAGCCTCACGCAATGGCCTGAATGCGCTTGATCATATCCTGGTACTTCGGGCCGTACTTGTCCCAGACCGGTTTCACCGCGTTCTGGAACGGCGTCTTGTCGGCTATCTCGATGATCTGGCTGCCCGCGGCTTTCGCCTTCTCCAGCGCCTTTTGCTCGTACTGATTCCAGAATTCGCGCTCCTCGAGCTGGGCTTCGCGGGCGAATTTCTTGATCAGGCCCTGGTCGTCGGCAGACAGCGTGTTCCAGACACGCTTTGAGAACATCAGCATTTCGGGGATGATGAGGTGCTCGGTCAACGTGACGTATTTGGCGGCGGTGTATTGGTTGGAGAACACGTAGCTCGGCATGTTGTTCTCCGCGCCGTCGATCACGCCGGTCTGAAGCGCGCTGAACACCTGATCGTAGCCCATCGAAACGCCGTTGCCGCCGAGCGAATTCATCATGTCGACGAAGATCGGATTGCCGATGACGCGAAATTTCAGTCCCTTGAGGTCCTCGATCGATTTGATCGGGTGCTTGGTGTTGTAGAGCGAGCGCGCGCCGGAATCCATCCAGCACAAAGCGACGAGGTTGGCGTTCGGGCTTGCGGAGATCTTGTCGAGCAACTCCTGGCCGATCGGTCCATCCATCATCTTGTTGGCATGCGCGGTGTTCTTGAACAGGAACGGCATATTGATGACGTTGATGTCGTCGACGATCGGGCCCATCGAGCCGACGCTGACGCGCAGCATCTGGATCGCGCCGATCTGCGTCTGTTCGATGGTTTCCTTCTCGCCGCCGAGCTGGGCGGACGGATACATCTGGATCGACAGCCGTCCTTGGGTCGCTTCGGAAAGCTTCTTGCCGAGGTTTTCGGTGGCGGCGACGGTCGGATAGCCGGGCGGCTGGACGTCGGAGGCTTTAAATACCGCTTTGGTCTGCGCGGCAGCGTTAAAGGGCAGGCCGGCTGCCAAACCTGCGGCACCGAAACCGGCGCCAAGCTTCATAAAATCGCGACGCTTCATCGCTTCTCCTCCCACCTGTTCAATGTGCGGTCATTGCCTGACCTGTTTTTTTGTTGTTAGGACCGGACAACTAGCAGGCCGCCCACGGTCGGACAAATCCGAAAAAGCAATATACCGGGATTTGCCGGCTCGCCGGGGGCATGCTAAACTTGTACGATGACCCGACAACCTCAGTCAAGCTCGGCCACGCCGGATGCGACGCGGCGGCAGCGCGAGAGGCTGCTGCGCCCGCTCGACGCGCCGAAAAGTCTGAGTTCCGAGGTGATCGACCGGCTGGCCGAGCAGATCATGTCCGGCAAACTGGCGGTCGGCGCCAAGTTGCCCTCCGAACAGGAAATGATGAAGGGCATGGGTGTGAGCCGTACCGTGGTGCGCGAAGCGGTGGCGGCGTTACGGGCGCGCGGCCTCGTCGTGACGCGGCAAGGGGCGGGCGCCTTTGTCGATCGCGCCGCCGGCCGGCAACCTTATGCGATCGATCCGGAAGGTCTCGGTTCGCTCGACAGCGTGCTCGATATTCTTGAGTTGCGCATGGCGGTCGAATCCGAAGCCGCTGCGATTGCGAGCGAGCGCGCAACGGCCGCGCAGATCAGGGCGGTCGGCGAAGCCCAGCGCGTGTTCAGCCGCGCCATCACCAGCGGCGACCGCGCGATCAAGGAAGATTTCGCGTTTCATCAGGCGATCGCGGCCGCGACCAAAAACAGCCGCTTTGTCGAGTTTCTGGATTTCCTCGGCCGGCTGATTATCCCCAGGCAGAGCATCCGTTCCTTCGAGGGCGCCTCGGAAGGCCCGCGGCAATATCTCAGCCGCATTGAGAAAGAGCACGAGGCGATCTTGCAGGCGATCGCCGCGCATTCGCCGAAGAAGGCGCGGGATGCGATGCGCGGACACCTCGTCAAAAGCCGCGAACGATATCGTGAATTAGCTTCACGGAAATCGATCGGATAATCCTCGCCTGATGAAGCTCAATCAAGTTACGCTGCCCGCGACCGATCTCGCCGTTTCCATCGCCTTCTACCGGCGGCTGGGTTTCGTTCTCATCGTGGAAGATGTTCACTACGCGCGGTTGGAAAATCCTTTGGACTTCTCGACCGTGTCCCTCGAACTTCGTTCGAATGGCGGCGACGGCGCGCATGTCTATTTCGAATGCGAGGATCTTGACGCCTGCGTTGCGGCGCTCAAAGAGAAAGGCGTTGCGTTCGACAGCGGTCCCGAAGACCAGAGCTGGCTTTGGCGCGAAGCGTGGTTGCACGACCCCGCCGGCAACAGGCTCTGTCTGTACTTCGCGGGCGAGAACCGCCGCTTCCCGCCTTGGCGGATCGCTCGTTAATCGATAAAGCCCGCGCGCTCACGCGAAAGCGCTTGATCCCGTCCCGTCAACAGATCGATCAGAATTTGTGCTTCGCGTGCATGCGCCGCGCCTTTGGTCACGGCCGCCGTGTACATGGTCGCAAGATCGCATCCCTTTGGCAGCGCGCCGCAAAGCCTGATGCCTTTCGTCGCGATGATCTCGGTCGCCTGCGTGCAGCCGACGGGATGTTTCGCATCGCTTGCGGCCATGTGGCGCATCGCGGTCGCGCCATTCGGATAAATCTTCAGGCGGCCTTCGACCTCGTCGGCAATGCCGAGTTGTTCCAGAACTTTCGCGACATGGATGCCGGCAGTGGAGACCTTGGTGTCCGGTACGAAGATCGCGTCCGCCGCCAGAAATGCCGACCGCAAGCGTGCCGCATCGGGAGCCCAGACCGGCGTATCGGCCTCGCGAACCGCAAGCGCCGTCTCGACCCGGCCGACGTCTTTCACCGACGCGGAATCGGCAAGCCCTTCTTTTGCGAGCGTCGCGATCAGGGCAGAGGTGAGAATGAGAATGTCGGCGGGCGTGCCGCTTCGCAGCTTGTCGGCCATCGCGCCGACCGCGCCAAAGTCGCCGCCGATATCGAGGCCCGTCTGCTCCTTGAGCTTGGCCGCCAGGCTGCCGACGAGGCCTTGCGCCGCACCGCCGCTTAAAATGTTGAGGGTAGTCATGCCGAAAGCTCCATGGCCGCGATCAGTCGATCGCGTGTGATTGGCAGTTCACGCAGGCGCACGCCGAGCGCATCGAACACGGCGTTTGCGATCGCTGCGGTCACAGGGCCGTGCGCCGCTTCGCCGGCGCCCACGGAATCGATCTCCGGCCGCGAGATCACCTCGACCTCGACGTCAGGCACCTCGGAAAAGCGCAGGATCGGATACTCCGTCCAGGACGTGCTGGTGATGCGCGTGGCGTCGAAACGCACGCGCTCCTTCAACACCCAGCTCGTCGCTTGAATAGCGCCGCCCTCGATCTGGTTGATGACACCGTCCGGGTTGATGGCTTCGCCGACATCGACGGCGAGCGTCAGTTTGCGGACGCGAATGTCTTCGCCGACCTCGACCTCGGCGACCGCGGCACAATAGGCGCCGGTGTTCTTGTAGCGCGAGAAGCCGATGCCGTATCCGACACCGTCTGCTTTGGACGGCTTCCAGTTGGCGCGGCGGGCAGCAGACTGAATCACGTCCTTTGATCGTGGATCGGACAGGTGACGCAGGCGGAAGGCGACCGGGTCCTCGCCGCGCTCGGAAGCGAGTTCGTCGAGAAAGGATTCGATCGCAAACGCATTGCCCTGCGCACCAAGCGTTCGCAACGCCGAGGTGCGCACCGGCATCGTGGTAAGGCGATGCGCCTTAACGTGCCACGCCGGGAAATCGTAGAGCGGAATCGAATTGCGGTCGGAACCGCCGCCTCCAGCCGCCGGCGGATCGACCGAAATCGCGCGCGGAAACGGCGAGGCCAGCTCGCTCGCCGCGAGCAAGGTCGGAATATCGGCGCGCCCCGGCCGCGCGGTGTGGCCGTTGCCCCAGATCGTGTGACGCCAATCCACGATCTCGCCGCTCGCGTCGAGGTCGGCTTCGATCTCGATCGTCATCGCCGCACCAAAGGGGGCATGCGACATCTCGTCGGCGCGCGACCACTGCACCCGCACGGTGCGTCCTTTGACGGCGCGCGCCAACAGCGCCGCGTCGAGCGCGACGTCGTCCGCGCCGTTATGGCCGTAGCAACCGGCGCTTTCCATGTGTTCGACGATGAAGTTTTCACGCGGCAGCTTGAACACCAGCGCGAGATCGGAGCGCAGGAGATAGACGCCCTGGCTATGGGTCCAGACGCGAGCCTTGTCGCCGTCCCATTGCGCCATGGCGCAGGACGGCGCAATCGAACCGTGCGCGATGTAGGGTCTGTGATATTGCCGCTTCACCGTGCGGACGGTTGCGGCAGGTGCGGCGGCTTTCTTGTCGGAAATCACGGTCGTTTCCGCCGGCTGATGCTTCAGCCACTCGGCGAGCTCGTCCTCGTTCGGCAGGGCCTCGCCCGGCGACCAGATGGCGCCCTTGCGCAATGCGGCCACGGCAGCTTCGGCGCTCGCTTCGGTTTCGCAGACGACGCCCACGAAATTGCCGTCGCGTACGATCGCGATCAGCCCCTCGACCTTGCGTGCGCGCTCTTCGTTCAGTTCGTCGAGTGTCGCCTGTGAAAGCTCGGCGCGCAGCACGCGACCGTGCACGGTGCCGGGCGGGAGGGTGTCGTGAATGAAACGCGGGCGGCCGAACACTTTGTCGGGAATGTCGATCCGCTGCACCGAATGGCCGGCGAGTGTCCGTTGCGCTGATGATTTCGGTGGCGCAGCGGCTGTGGCGTCGCGGTCGAGCGAGATGTCGCTTGCAAGTTCCCAATAGCTTGTCGAAACGTTGCCGGGACCGGCCATGGTGCCGTCGGTGATCGTGAGCACGTCAGCCGCGACGCCGAGCCGCTCGGCGGCGGCGGCGAGAAAGATATTGCGGATTTCCGCGCAGGCAAAGCGGATCGCGCGGCCGGAATGCTGCACGGACAGGCTACCCGAGGTGACGCCTTCATTCGGACTTGCGAAGGTGGAAGCGCGTACCATCCTGACGCGCGCGATATCGACGTCGAGTTCGTCGGCGGCGATTTGCGCGAGCGCCGTGACGATGCCCTGGCCGATCTCGACCTTGCCGGGCGAGACGATCACCTGTCCGTCGGACGCGAACTTGATCCACGACGATAGTTTCGGATTGGCCGCCAGAGATGGCGGCAGCGTGGGTGCGGCAGGGCCGGCCGTCATGACGCGCGCATCTCGGCTGCGGCTCGCAGGATGGCGCGCACCATGCGGTTATGCGAACCGCAGCGGCATAAATTGCGGTCGAGCGCGGTCTTCACATCGGCGCTTGTCGGATTGGCGTTTTTCTTCAAGAGCGCCGCCGCGCTCATCATGATGCCGGACAGGCAATAGCCGCATTGCATCGCCTGCTCGGCAATGAAGGCGCGCTGCAATGGATGCGGGTGCTGTTCGCTGCCGAGGCCTTCGACGGTGGTGATGTCCTTGCCGGCAACCGACCACAATGGCGTATCACACGCGTTGACGGCATGATTGTCGAGGAGGACGGTGCAGGCGCCGCATTCGCCGACGCCGCAGCCGAAATGCGAGCCGGTCAGCCCAAGCGGACCGCGCAAAACCGTAAGCAACGGCGTGTCGGGGTCGGCGTCGATCTCGGTCTCGACGCCGTTGAGGCTGAAGCGAAGTTTCGGCATTGAAAACAGAAAATCCTGATTTTAAGGCCGCTCGGGAAACCGTTTGACGACCTCGGCCCATTTTACAATATCGCCGCGCAGAAATTTGTCGAAGGCTGCAGGCGTCATCGACATCGGAACCGCGCCCTGATCCGCCCACAGCTTGATGATCTCCGGCCGCTTGATGGCCTCGTTCACAGCGGCGTTGAGCTTGTCGATGATGGCTTGCGGCGTTCCCTTCGGCGCCATCAGGCCGAGCCAGATGGTGGCGTCGTAGCCGCTGACGCCGGCTTCTTCTGCGGTCGGCACGTCCGGCAGCGCGGCCGAGCGTGTCTTCCCGGTGGTAGCGAGCGCGCGCACCTGTCCTTGCAGCACATTCGGCGCCATCGTCGTTACGGCATCGATCATCATCTGCACCTGGCCGCCGATGACGCCGGTGCGCGCCTCGCCGCTGTTGCGATAGGGCACGTGAACGACATCGATGCCGGCCATGATTTTGAACAGCTCGCCCGCCATGTGGTACGGCGTGCCCTGGCCGGACGACGCATAATTCAGCTTGCCCGGCTGCGACTTTGCGAGCGCGATGAATTCTTTCAGCGAGTTCGCAGGCACCGAAGGATGTACGACGATCACGAGATCGGCGACATTGAGCGGCGCGATCGGCATGAGGTCGCGCATCAGGTCATACTTGCGTTGCGGCACCAGCGATTCGTTGGCGGTCTGGGCATTCGACATCAACAACAGCGTATAGCCGTCTGGCGCCGATTTCGCCGCCTCCTGGGTGCCGATCACCGATCCTGCGCCCGGACGGTTCTCGATCACGAAAGGTTGCTTGAGGCTGTCGGCAAGCGCGTTGCCGACCAAACGCGCCGCGACGTCGGCCGGTCCGCCCGCGCCGAACGGGACGATGATCCGCACCGAGCGGCTCGGATAATCCTGCGCGCGGCTTTCGCTCGGCGCAAAAGCCTGCAGCAGAAGGAAAACGGCTGCCAGTGCCCGGAAAGCAATCCGAACCGTGCCTTTCCAGTCTGTTGGCTCTCGATCAGCGGACTTCAACGTTAACTCTCGCTCTTCGGTTTCGGCCCTGTCTTGTAGGCCTTTCGGCCCGTCTTTTGACCCGATTGGGAATTTATGTCCAGCGAAGGGGTCATGGACTTGAGCTTCGTGGACGGAATAAAATAGCTGGAGCTACGCCGGCTCAGGCCGGCCAATAAAGTGAATCAGGGAAGCGATGAAAAAGGCAAGAATTTCCCGACGGGAGGCGTTGAAGGTTGCGGGCGGACTGCTGGCGAGTTCGGCGTTGGCGACCCGCGTATTGGCGGATGCGCCGCCGGCCGAGGCTGTCACACCGGCCCTGATCGAGGCCGCGAAAAAAGAAGGCCAGGTCGTCCACTACACCTCGACCGATCTGCCGGTTGCGGAGAAACTCGCAAAGGCGTTCGAGGCGAAATACCCCGGTATTTCCGTGCGCGTCGAGCGCACCGGCGCCGAGCGCGTGTTCCAGCGTATCGGACAGGAATATTCCAGCAACATCCACGCCGTCGATGTCGTGAATTCATCCGACGCGGCGCATTTCATCGTCTGGAAGCGCGACGGCTTGCTCGCATCTTACGTGCCCGAGGATGTCGCGAAGTACTATCCGCCGGAGCACAGGGATCCTGACGGTCAGTTCGCAAGCTGGCGCGTCTGGCTTTCCATCATCGCCTACAACACCGGCATGGTGAAGGCAGACGACGCGCCAAAAAGTTTTGCCGATCTGCTCGATCCCAAATGGAAAGGCAAGATCGTCAAGGGGCATCCCGGCTACAGCGGCACCATCATGACCGCGACCTATCAATTGCAGCGCGATCTCGGCTGGCCCTGGTTCGAACAACTCGCCAAGCAGAACGTCATGCAAGTGCAATCCTCGGCCGATCCGCCGAAGAAGCTCGAGCTCGGCGAACGCGCCGTGATGGCCGATGGCAACGAGTACAACATCCTGCAACTGCGGGAAGGCGGCCGCCCGGTCGAACCGGTCTATGCGACCGAGGGCTCGCCGATGATCATCGGGCCCAACGGTATCTTCAAAGGGTCGCCCAACCCCAATGCTGCGAAGCTTTTCCAGTCGTTCTGTTTCAGCCGCGAGGCGCAGCAACTCATTATCGACGTCGGCGGCTTGCGCTCCGTGCACCCGCAGACCAAGGAAAAGCAGGGTTGGCTTGCGCTGAAGGATATCAAGACGCTGAAGGATGATCCAGCCGCTGTGGAGCAACAAGGCACCAGCATCAAGCAGCGCTACACCCGCATCTTTCGCGTTTGATCCGCCTTGTAGTTAAGAGCCATCTTCATGTCCTCCGAATTACCGAAGGTTTCCGTCGCCGAGACTCTGGCGAACAAGATCGCTGCGTTGAAGCCCGGCGTCCTGCCGGCCGAGACGACGCGAAAATGCGAAGACCTGTTGATCGATGTCGTCGGTCTCTGCGTCACCGCGCGCAATGAAGACTACGTCAAGGCAGCACTTGCGGCTTGCGAAGACGACGGTCCCTGCACTGTGATCGGCCACGCGCGCGCGTTGACCGCATCAGGCGCGGCGTTCGTCAACGGCACCGCCGCGCATGGCGAGGATTTCGACGACACGTTTGAAGGCGGCCCGGTGCATGCGGGCGCCGTGATCGTGCCGGCGGTGCTCGCCGCCTGCGAGCGCCATCATGCGGACGGTCGCCATGCGCTGACCGGCATTGCTGTAGGCACCGAGGTGCTATGTCGTTTGAGCCTCGTGGTGCCGAAAGCCGTTCACAAAGCGGGCTTTCACCCCACGGCAATTTTCGGCGCGATGGGAGCTGCGGCCGGCGTCGGCGCAGCCCTCGGCCTGAATGCCAAACAGATCGTCGATGCGCTCGGCATCGCCGGCAGCATGGCGGGCGGCATCATCGAGTATCTCGCTGAAGGCGCCTGGACCAAGCGGATGCATGCCGGCTGGGCGGCGCAGTCGGGCATCCGTGCGGCGCTGCTTGCCAAGCAAGGCTTTGTCGGGCCGCGTACCGTGTTCGAAGGCGTGCATGGGCTGTTCCATGGCTTTGCCCACACGACCAAGGGAGATTATGACGCGCTCATTGGCGACTTCGGCACGCGATGGGTGACCGATACGCTGGCGTTCAAGCCCTATCCGTGCGGGACGATGGCGCAGCCCTATATCGATTGCGCCAGACGGCTTTCGGCGCGCGGCATCAAGCTTGAGGAGATCGAGTTGATCTTATGCGAGGTCGCGGAAGGGACGGTGCATCGGCTGTGGGAGCCGCTTGCGGACAAACAGCGCCCGCACAACGGTTACGCCGCGAAATTCGCGGTGCCGTATCTGTTGGCGACCGGCTTCGTGCATGGCGGCGTGGGCTTGGGCGCATTCACGGAAAGCGCGATCCACGACGAACGCGTTCTCGCGCTCGCATCAAAAGTGAAATTCGTGATCGATCCGGACAATCCTTACCCGACCAACTATACCGGCCATATCAAGGCGACCCTGAAAGACGGCCGCGTCGTCGAGGAGCGGCAGCCTTATTTGCGCGGCGGCGTAAAGGAGCCGTTGACGCGGCAGGACGTCACCGACAAGTTCGCGCTCAACGTTCAGCATGGCGGCTGGAGTAAAGTCCAGGGGGAGGCCGCGCTGAAATCGCTCGCGCGGTTTTACGGCGGGAAGATTGATCTGGGCGCGTTGCGTACTTGACCCCCAGCTGTCATGCCGCGACGGCGGGCCATCCAGTATGCTGAGAACGATCGGATCAATTGCGGGCGTCGGCATTTACTTGATCGCCTTCGCGGACGATGACGGAGCACAAAATGACAGGTGAACTCGCCGGCAAGGTCGCGATCGTGACCGGTTCGGGCCGAAATATCGGCCGAGCGATAGCGCTCGCACTGGCGGAAGACGGCGCTTCCATCGTCGTCAATTCACGCAGCAATCGCGACGAGGCCAAGGCGGTCGTCCGTGAGATCGAAACCGTCGGGCAGAAGGCAGTCGTACATATCGGCGACATCGCCGATCCGGCCGCTGTGCAAGCCATGGTCGATATGGCGATCGCAGAGTTCGGCCGTATCGACATTCTCGTCAACAATGCGGCGCTCCGGCGGGAAAAGCCGTTTGCGGAGATGAGCTATGCCGACTGGCGCGAGGTGATGAGCGTCATCCTCGACGGCACCTTTCATTGCGTGAAGGCCTGCTTGCCTCATTTGAAAAACAGCGGGGCAGGGACCATCGTCAACATCGGGGGCTTGAGCGCGCATACCGGCGCCAGCGATCGCGCCCATGTGGTGACGGCGAAGTCCGGCATCGTCGGCTTCACGCGCGCGCTGGCGCATGACCTGTCGCCCGACGGCATTACCGTGAATTGCGTGGTGCCCGGTATCATCGGCACGCCGCGCCCGAGAAACACGCCGGAGCCGGCGCATCACCTGATCCACCGCACCATCACCGGCGAACGCGGCAAGCCGGAAGACGTCGCGGCGGCAGTGAGGTTCCTGTCCGGTCCGGCCGCGCGTTACATCAACGGCCAGGCGATCCACGCCAATGGCGGGGCGTATCTCGGCGGATGAAGCGCGCGCCTCGCTGCCTGCAAATCAATGCGACGTAATCACGGTATAGGGCAGGTCCTGCATAGCTCGGGGGGCAGGGCGAATTCGGGGTTGACGAGCCGGGCGCGGTCGGCGACCTATGGGCCATGTCCAATATTCTCGATATTCCCGGCGAAGTTCTGGCGTCGATATTCAGCGGCTGGGTCGTCACGTGGCCGACCGCGTTGCTGTCGCTGATCTGGCTTGGATGGATCTCAAGCTGGATTATCGCCTCGGTCTGGTCGGGCCGAACCAAGACCGCGGTGCGCACCTTCGATTCCTGGGTTTACCGGGGCCCAATCCTGTTGGGGGCCATCTTTCTGGCTCCGCCAGTCGAGCGCCTGTTAGGCGCCACACCGCTCTATCATCTCAGCAATACCGTGATTTATGGGCTGGCGCTGGTGGTCGTGCTCGGCCTTTGCTTCACCTGGTGGGCGAGAATCCATCTCGGCCGTTTCTGGTCCAACGCCATCACTCACAAGGAAGACCACCGCATCATCGACACCGGGCCATACGGCGTGGTGCGGCATCCCATTTATACCGGCCAGATTGTCGGGATGATTGCCACTGGGATTGCGATCGGTAATTGGGCCGCCATACTCGGTACGCTTCTGATTCCGTTCGGTGAATGGCAGAAGGCGCGGATGGAGGAGCGCTTCCTCTCCGTCGAACTCGGCACCGACGCCTACGCGGCCTATTGTCGCCGCGTGCCGATGATCATTCCGTTCCTGAGGCCTTCGGCCGGCTAACGGTGGGCCCTGGGCAACCTCGGAAGCCCCGCTTGGGGAGATGCAATGTGCCTATTTCATCCCTGCATTGCCCGATAATGGCGCTGGCGACTCGAGTTTTTGAGTTTATCATAACGTCATGAACCAGCACGCCAAAATCGAGACGCCGGCACCGCGCGCCAAGATCGCGATCCGGCATTCGACCTGTCCGCACGATTGCCCGTCGGCCTGTGCGCTCGACATCGAGGTGGTCGATAATGTGTCGATCGGCCGCGTTCGCGGTTCCAAGCTCCAGACCTACACGGCGGGTGTTATCTGCGCCAAGGTGGCGCGCTATGCTGAGCGCATTCATCATCCGGACAGGCTGACCTATCCGATGTTCCGCGTCGGGCCGAAGGGGTCGGGCAAGTTCGCGCGGATTTCCTGGGACGATGCGCTCGACGAAATCGCCGGACGGTTCGATGCCGCCGAGCGCGAATTCGGCGCGGAATCGGTCTGGCCTTATTACTATGCCGGCACCATGGGGCTCGTGATGCGCGACGGCATCAACCGCCTCGCGCATGTAAAAAAATATTCGCGTTTCTACGGGACGATCTGTTCGACCATTGCACGCGTCGGCTTTGCTGCCGGCACCGGCAATGGCGGTGGCGTCGACCCGCGCGAGATGGGCCTCTCCGACCTTATCGTGATCTGGGGCACCAACCCCGTGCATACCCAAGTGAACGTGATGACGCATGTGATGCGCGCACGTAAAGAGCGCGGCGCCAAGATCGCGGCCGTCGACGTCTACAACAACGACACGATGAAGCAGGCCGATATCAAGATCCTGCTCAAGCCCGGCACCGATGGCGCGTTCGCCTGCGGCGTGATGCATGTGCTGTTCCGGGAAGGCTATGCCGATCGCGCCTACAT
This sequence comes from uncultured Alphaproteobacteria bacterium, assembly GCA_963824305.1. Lineage (GTDB taxonomy): Bacteria > Pseudomonadota > Alphaproteobacteria > Rhizobiales > Xanthobacteraceae > Bradyrhizobium. The sequence goes on along the minus strand of CAWGOW010000004.1, from coordinate 782,647 downwards.
GGACAAATACACGGATTGTCCGAACGAGCTCGAGGCGCACCTGAAGAGCCGCACGCCGGAATGGGCGTCGGCGATTTGCGGCGTGCCGGTCGAGGAGATCGAATCCTTTGCCCGCCTGATCGGTCAGACCAAGCGGACTTACTTGCGCCTTGGCTACGGCTTTACCCGCAGCCGCAATGGCGCGACCCAGATGCACGCGGCATTGTGCATTCCCGCGGTGACCGGCGCCTGGCAGTACGAAGGTGGCGGTGCGTTCTTCAACAACTTCTCGCTCTGGAAATTCGACGAGTCGATCATCGAAGGCCACGACGCGATCGATTCCACGACGCGCCGGCTCGACCAATCCAAGGTCGGTCGCATCCTCACCGGCGATCCGGCCGCGCTCCATCATGGGCCGCCGGTCAAGGCGATGCTGATCCAGAATACCAATCCGATGACGGTGGCGCCGGAGCAGGCGCTGGTACGGCTCGGCTTTGCCCGCAAGGACCTGTTCGTCGCGGTGCATGAGCAGTTCATGACCGAGACCGCACAGATGGCCGACCTCGTGCTGCCGGCGACCATGTTCATGGAGCACGACGATCTCTATTACGGTGGCGGCCATCAGCACATCTCGGTCGGCGCCAAGCTGATCGAGCCGCCCGGCGAATGCCGCTCCAACCATCAGGTTCTGCAAGGGTTGGCGACGCGTTTGAAGATTTCGCATCCGGGCTTTGAAATGTCGCCACGCGAGCTGATCGACGCCACTTTGAAAAAGAGCGGCCATGGCGGGATCGCTCAGCTCGAGGCCGATCTATGGCGCGACCTTCAGCCGGACTTCCGTACCTCGCATTATCTCGACGGCTTTGCGCACAAGGACCGCAAGTTCCACTTCAAGGCCGATTGGCCGAATGTGCCGCTCGGCAATGCCGGCATGATGGGGGCCTGGGACAAGATGCCATCTCTGCCCGATCATTGGGCCGCGATCGAGGAAGCGGATGAGGCGCATCCGTTCCGCCTCGCGACCAGCCCGTCGCGCAGCTTCCTCAACACGTCTTTCAACGAGACCCCGTCGTCGCAAGCTCGCGAGGGCGCGCCCAGCGTGATGATCCATCCCGAGGATGCGGCGACGCTTGGGATCGAGGACGGCGAGGCCGTCACGCTCGGTAACCCGCGCGGCGAGACTTCGCTGATCGCCAAATACTTCGACGGTGTGCGGCGCGGCGTCCTGATCGCCGAGTCGATTCATCCGAACAAGAACCATATCGGCGGTCGCGGCATCAACATGCTGACCGGCGCCGAAGCCGTCGCCCCCGTCGGCGGCGCCGCGTTCCACGACAACAAGGTCTGGATCAGGAAGGCCGAGGCGGGCGCAATTCCGACGCCGTGAATCATCCCTCCATACAGGCCTGATGGTTCGAGACGCCGCGCGAGCGCGGCTCCTCACGATGAGGGACTACCGCCCGCCGAAAGACGACCCTCATCCCGAGGAGGCGCGGGCACCCGAGCAGGCCGAGCCAGCGAGGCCGTTGCGAACGGTGCAAATAGACAAAGCGCCGTTTCGAGGGATGAGACGCAGGGACGCTCCCACTTTGACGGTTCTTGTCCTATTGTCCCCCTGAAACGACAGGCGGGCAAACCCATGACCGACACATCAAGCGTCCTGATCGAAAAGCGCGGGAGCGCGCTCTGGATCACCATCAACCGGCCGGAGAAGCGCAACGCGGTCAATGCCGACGTCATCGCCGGTATTGCGAAAGGCTACCGCGCCGCGCTTGACGATTCGGCTGTACGCGTGATCGTGCTAACCGGGGCGGGCGAGAAGGCGTTCTGTGCCGGCGCGGATCTGCAAAATACCGGCGGCGCCTTTGCGCACGATTTCGCCAAGCCCAATGTCGACTTCGCCGACCTGCTGCGGCTGTCGCAGAACGCGACCAAGCCCGCGATCGCGCGGGTCAACGGCGTCTGCATGGCCGGCGGCATGGGCTTGTTGTGCATGACCGACATGGCGGTCGCCGCCGACAGCGCGATCTTCGGCTTGCCGGAGGTCAAGGTGGGCGTATTTCCGATGCAGGTCTTGAGCCTTTTGCAAACGATCGCACCCCGGCGAATCGTCAGCGAATGGGCCATCACCGGCGAGCCGTTCGATGCCGGGACCGCACTGGCCGCGGGGCTGCTGAATCACGTGGTGCCGCCGGCCGAACTCGACGCCAAGGTGGAGTGGCTGATCGGACGGATTACCGACAAGTCGCCGACCGCGATCCGGCGCGGCAAATACGCGATGCGCGCCATCGCCTCGATGTCGTTCGACGAGGCGATTGCCTATTCCGAGACCCAGATCGCGCTCCTCGCGATGACCGAAGACGCCAAGGAAGGGCTGAAGGCCTTCGCCGAGAAGCGCAAGCCGGTGTGGCCGGGGAAATAAGCACCGCGTCCTGAGCCAAAAGAAAATGCCGCCCCCAAATTCTTGGGAACGGCATGTTACGTATCGTGACGGGTTCAGCGAACTCAGTATTTCGCGCCATCCATGCTAAACAGGTAGTTGGCGCCGATCTTAACGAGTTGCTTTGTCGAGCTGATCGTTGTCGTGCTCGTCAAGGTACAAGCGCCGTTGTTGCAGCTATTGAAGTTTACTTCCTTGGTGCCGTAGCCGATGTAGTCGTACTCGAGCTTGACTGTCCAGTTACGCGTCAGTGCATGTTCGAGGCCGACGCCGACCAGGAAGCCATCCAACGTGCCGCCGAAGTTGGACCCACTCGTATTGGAACTCAACGTTGAGCTGGAGAGACTATTGGCCTGGTAGTTGCCCCAGGCCCAGCCACCCTTGGCATAGATCAGGGTGCGGTCGAACGCTATGCCTGCGCGAGCTGCCACGGTGAAGTCGTATCTGTTTTCGAGAGAAGCCGTGCCGAAAAATGTCTCGGTGGTATCAAAGAATTTGCTGTTCTCGATCCCCTTGATATTGGACCAGAAGCCTTCGCCCTCGACACCAAGGACCCAGTTGCCGTCTTGCCAGTTGTAACCGACTTGGCCACCGGCGACGGCGCCCTTGCCATTCGCGAGCGTTCCCGACGCGCCTTCAGAGTTGTTGGCGGTAGGATCGGTTGTCGTGCCGCCGCCAACGTTGGCGCCGATATAAAAGCCGGTCCAACTGAACGCCGGAGCCGCATAAGTCGGCGCCTTGGTCTGCATCGGCATCGTCATATCAGCGGCCATCGAGGTCACCGAACTCAACGCCAGGCACGTCGTAGCCAACAAAAGTCTCTTCATTTTCGAACCCCCAAACTCTATATGTGCGAACATAAATCCGATGCTCTGTCCGATAATTGACTCGAGAGCGCGCGGCATCCGCCGATCGGAGGAGGTCAAATGACTGGGGCACGATATACTTGCGAACGTGGTTTTTCGGGCACAGATTCAAGATGCCGTTGAGCTTCAGAGGGCGTCATCAGAACATCAACGGTTACGCAGACGAACCGTTCGCCTTTGTCGATTCCGACGCCCATAGGGTGTTGGGCTGCATCGCATCGATCGACATGATCGAGAATGGCGACCGGCCTGCGCGCGAATACTGGCAAAAAAAGCAGCTCAGCAATCTCGTCAACCACGCCTACCTCAGGTCCGAGTTCTGGCGGCAGAGGATTCCAACCGGTGCCGGCCGGCGGGAAGCACTGCAAAATTTTCCGATCCTCACGCGGGGAGAGATCGCCGCCCAGGTACAGAGAGAAGGCTCGATTCTCGGCGATAAAAAGCAGAGCGTCGAGACCTATCAAACGACGGGATCGACCGGCACGCCGCTGAAGGTCTTCGTTTGCCCGCAGAGCGCCCACTACAATCCCGTCCGCGGGCTGGCGCAGTATTTTTTCTACGATCTGCCTTTCGATGAAAATCGCGTCGAGATAACTCCCGCCATTCGCTCGGGCGACCTCAAGAAAACGGCGGTGTACAAGACCGGCTCGACCTGGGCCGGTCCGTTGAGCAGGATCTATCAGAACGGCACCAACAAGGTTTTGGGACACAGCAAGGATGTCGCGGGTCTTGTCGAAGAAATGTCAAAACACGGCGTCGGCCATCTCGTGAGCCACAGCCAGTTTGTCGAGCAGTTACTTGAATATGGCGGCTTGGATCTATTCAAAAGACTGGGCATCAAGGTCTGGTTTCACAAGTCGGACTTTCGAAGGCGTGACGCCGTCGAACAGTTGAAGAAAATCGGAATACTTTCACTGTCGAATTATTCGGCCGGAGAAACCGGTCCGATCGCCTACGAATGCAAAACAAACGAAGGCTATTTTCACCTGGCTACCACCAACGTCATCGTCGAATGCGATCAAAAGCTGACGACTACATTTGATGGGGAAATACTCGGCCGCCTGCTGATCACGCATCTGCACTCGTATGCGACGCCGCTCATTCGGTACGACATCGGAGATTTCGGCAAGCTGCATGACGAGTGCCCCTGTGGGCATGACGGTCCGACGATTTCCCACATCTACGGAAGAGGAAAACACTTTCTGCGGCATCCCGATGGAACATACCTGCCGTTTTTTCTTTCTACGAAACTGCTGGTCAATGTTGTCAAGTTCACGGAATGCCGGTTTCGGCAAGACGCCATCGACACGATTACGGTCCAGGTCGGCGGTCGCGAAAGTCTCAGCCTAGGAGAGGAGGATAAGCTTCGAGCGGCCGTTATTGCTGCGTCCGATCCCGTGTTTAAGGTCGAGATCAAGCCCGTAAAGGAGATCGACTGGTCGGACAGTCCGAAACGGCTTTTCTTCACGAGTTCGGTGACTTGATACATACTCGCTGTGCAGGCGGGTCTCTCTCTACTCGTATCCCACCGCGCGATAGACCTCGCGGCCGCCGACCCAGGTCGCGAGCGCTTTCATGTCGCGGATGGCATCCAGCTTCACGGTGAGGAAGTCGTCGGTCAGCACCGCGAAATCCGCAAGTTTGCCGGGTTCGATCGAGCCGCGCGTCTTCTCCTCGCCGATCAGCCTGGCGTAGTTGATGGTAACGAGCTTGAGCAACAGCGGCCGCGAGGCGATCTTCTGATCGGCGCCATAGACGCCGTCCGAAATCGTATCGCGGCTTGCCATGTGATAGAGATTCCAGAATGGATTGAACGGCACCACCGGGCTATCGGTGCCGCCGGCGACCAGCAGGCCGGCATCGAGATAGGTTTTCACCGGCGTGACTTCGCTGGCAGTGTCCCAGCCCCAGTATTTCTTCAACACCGGTGCCGCAAGATAAAGGTGATCCTGCGCCGAGACCGCGATATCCAGTTGTTTCAAACGTGCGACCTGCTCGGGCCGCGAAACGAAAGCGTGCTCGACCGACCAGCGCTTGCCTTTGATGGAAGCGTCCTTGTCGGCTGCCGCATAACCGTCGAGCACTTCGTCAAGCGCCGCGTCGCCGACCGCGTGGGTGATGACGTGCCAGCCTTTGCTATTTAGTTCGCGCACGACTTCGGTGTAGGCGGATGGCGGCGAGACGGTCAGGCCGGTAAACGTTCCGCCTTTGCCATAGGGCTCGAGATACGGCTTTGAAAGGTGACCGCCTTCGAATCCGCCGTCGACCATCAGCTTGACGCCGTCGACCTTGACCCAGTCGTCGCCTTCCCCCTGATGCGTTCCCCAGGATTCCATCGCCTTGCGTGCAGCCTCCGCCGAGCGCAGCGAGAACCCGGGCATATAGACGGTCCAACGCAAAGTCAGTCTGTCCTCCGCTTCGGCCTGTTTCATCAGACGATACGCCGCGATCATGTCGCCCTTGTACGAGCCGGGAATACGCAGCGCGGTCATGCCGTAAGGCGCCACCGCTTTCTGGGTCGCGAGGATATCCTCCATGCCGACCGGCTTCGGGCGCGGCAGGCTCACCAGCGCTTTCGCCTCGTCGAACAGTTCGCCGGTCAGTTCGCCGGCCTCGTTGCGGCTGATCTGGCCGCCCGCCGGCACCGGCGTGTCCTTGGTGACGTTCCATTTCTTCAATGCCGTCGAGTTGAGGATGTATTCGTGGCCGCCGCGCACCAGCACCACGGGCTTGCCGGGCGCTGCCTGCTCGATTTCCTCGGCCGTCGGCAGGCGCTGCTCTTTCAGTTGCGCCTCGTGCCAGTCGGAATTTGAGACGATGACGACATCCGCGGGCGCAGCAGTGGCGGCATTGGCAACGGTCGTCAGAAGTTCGCCAAGCGAGCGTACATGGCTAAGGTCGACACCCGAGCCGCCGCCTTCGTTGTGGAAGTGGTCATCGGTGATGCCCGGCGACACGAAACGGCCCTTGAGGTCGATCACCCGGGTTTGCGGACCGGCATAGCGGCGGACGTCATCGTCAGTGCCGGTTGCAACGAACCGATCGCCCTTGACCGCAAAACCCTGAACCACGCGGTCGCCATCGTCGGCCGTAAAAACCTTGCCGTTGACGAAAACGATGTCGGCGGGGGGAGGGGACTGGGCCGCTGCCGCACCCGCGGCGCAGGTCAAAACCGCTGTCATGAGGAGGGTGGTTTGAAGCTTCATGAGCAATCCTTTTTATTGATTGGATCGACAACCTGACGATGGCCGCTCGCTTTTGAAATCAATAACAGAGAGGCGCGCGCTTACAAAGCCGGCGCGGCTCTTGTCAGTTGGCAGAGGCCAGGTGTCGGCGTTCTCGCGGCGCGAAATTGCGCCCGAGTGGTTGCCAGATAGTGTCCCTCCTCGAGTGAGGGCGCAGGGAAAGCCGGGTGCGCGACATGCACCCATAGCCTCGCGTGCATATAAAAAGCACACGAGTTAGTCACTACAGGTACTGCCGGATCATCCGGCTTTCCCCGCGCGACGGTTCGACGGCTTATTCCATGTTCTCCCCGGAGACCGGCTTTGTTGTCTCCGTCGCTGGCGGCGATACCGAGAGCATCGTCGCCAACTTGACGCCAGCATCGGGGCGACAGGACCGCATGGCTTTGCCGTACGCAGCGAGAGTTGTTCGTCTTGCGACTCTACCGCGTCCATCGCATCCCGCACCCAACGTCCGTGACGATCGCGAAACGCCCCTCATGTGGGCGCGAGACGCGCGAAGAAATGCCAGTGATTTGCCCGTCGTCGCAAGCGAACGCGCCTGTGACCAATTGGCACGACGGGCAAATCAGGTCGCGATCGGAAATCCATGTCAAGTGAGAAGCAATTGCTTGCGCATACTGCGACAGGTGCGGACAGCTGGTTGGTTCGCGTCCGAACTCAAGACGGCAAGAAGGCATTTCAGTGCATGCGCTGCGGTCATATCGGGACACAGGACCGAGAACTCAGGGGCGCTTCAGGCAGACTGCTTCCGTAGGAGGCTTACTGAGTGAGATAAGCCTCAACCGCGTGCACGAGAAAAATGCTGATGCTGGCGGCGGCAATAATGGCAATGACGATCGCTAACATGGGAACAGTTCCTGGACGGATGCAAAATCTCGGGGTCGCAGGATATGTCTCGCGCGTCGTAAAAAGGTTCATCCGGGTGATGCCGCTATTGCTGCCCATCGGGGAACTTGATCGTCTCCGGTAAATCGCCTGGTCCCATGAATTGCACCATTGCCAAAGTAAATCGTTCTTCGGACAGGCGTTTTTCAACAAATCGAAGCTCAGTCGCGCTCAGCTGGGATTTCAGCATCTCTTCGTAGCGCGCGATGTTGTTTTGAAGGGTCTGCAGTTGGGCAATTCGTTCGTTCATGGCCACACCCCAACAAATAAACTCTCAAAATACCCCGGAGGGTACGCGTGCTGGTTGTCGTCTTGTCGCTGACGGTGGAGATGAGCAAAGAGGGGGCATCCTGCGGGCTGTCACGCAAACGTCGCGTTAGCCACCCCAATCTTCTCCCGCGGCAGGCAATATAGTTAGCACTGCCTGATCCGGATCAATGTGAAGGAGATCACAATCCAGTCGGGATTCAGAAAGCGTCTGTCGCGCTTCGGTTCCCAGGGGCTTAGAGCAGACCCGTCGCGGCTATAGGCAATACGATCGTGGAAATGGCGAGTTCAACGCAGAGGAACAGCAGCGCACCCGGTGGCGATCGGGCAGCCGACTGGCTGTGACCTTTCAACAACTCGGGCTCCGGCTCAAATCAGCCGGCCGCCGGCTCCAGCCTGATTTCTCTGCGATTCTCTTCCGCGAGGCCGCGGCGCGCCAGGTCTTCGATGATGAACCAGTTGGCTCGAAAAATAGCTGATGCGTCGGCTTCGCTTGGCGCTCGTATCGCGACGGTACAGGCATGTCGCCCGCCTGCATTCGTCATCTGAAAGTGAAATCTGAAATCTACCGCACTCAACTCGGCCGTTATCGATCGCTGCTCCTGGCGCATTCTGTCGCTCCCCTGTTGCAGCAACAATTTTCCCCTGCTGCAACCAACATTGTAGTTTACGGATTGGGATTTTCGTTGGGCTCGATTGGGGCAGTGCCGAGGCCGACATTTGTTCTTGATTCGCTCGGATAAGGGCCGACTAATTTTCCCGGTTTTGGTGTCGCTGCGGCCCTCGGCGGAGGACTCTTCAACATGTTTCCGCTCGCCAAAACCAACGCGCCAGAGCGACCGCCGCCGCCATACCCGTCATCTGGGCGAGAATGAACGCAATCACTCCGGCCGGAGCGATCCCCGCGAATGTGTCGGTGAACGCACGCGCGATGGTGACGGCGGGGTTGGCGAACGACGTCGAGGCGGTGAACCAGTATGCCGACGTGATATAAAGACCGACAGCGTAAGGAACGGCTGCCGGTGTCCGCGCGGCACAGCCGAAAATGGTGAGCAACAACCCGAACGTGGCGACTGCTTCGGCAAGCCACTGCCCGGTCCCAGCACGTTGCGTGATCGAGAATTGCCACACCGGCAATTCAAACATGAGATGCGCGGCCCACACGCCAGCAACGGCCCCTATGATTTGCGCAGCGATGTATCCGACGGCAATCGACCAAGGCAATTCGCGCCGCAACGCAAATGCGGCGCTGACGGCTGGATTGAAATGCGCACCGGATAGCGGTCCGAAGACCAAGATCAGCACAACGAGTATTGCGCCAGTCGGTATCGTATTGCACAGAAGCGCGAGCGCGACGTTCCCTCCTGCGAGCTTCTGGGCCATGATGCCGGAGCCGACAACAGCCGCTAACAGAAACGCGGTGCCCAATCCTTCCGCGAAGATTCGTCGGGCCAGCGACGGCATCAATTGGCTTCCGTCACCTTGGCGGTTGAACCTTCCATAGAGCCGATATCGCGCAGCTTGCCTTGCAGGGTCAGTCCGTTGAGCGACCGCAACGGCAGCGCCGTGAAGACGCTGATCCGCTGAAAGAGAAGCCGGTAGGTTTCCTTGAACGCTAGGGCGATCTCTGCAGGCGTCCCCTTGGCGTCAGCGGGATCGGGTACACCCCAATGGGCCGACACCGGCTTGCCCGGCCAAATTGGGCACGTCTCTGACCCTGCGCTGTCACATACGGTGAAAACGAAGTCGAACTTGGGAGCGTTCCCCTCCGTGAACTCCGACCACGATTTCGAGCGATAGCCAGATGTGTCGTAGCCGAGGCTCTGCAACAGACGGATCGTGTTCGGATTAACCTCGCCTCTGGGCTGACTACCGGCACTGTAGGCGCGGAAATTTCCCGCGCTCAGTTTGTTCAAGATCGCTTCGCCGATAATCGACCGAGCGGAATTTCCGGTGCAGAGGAACAGCACGTTATAAGGAAGGTTAGTCACGACGCACCTTTACGGCTTGCAGCATGCCGAGGCGGCAACAGTCGGAGTCGCCGCGGCTTGCGGTACGCGGCAAGCGCTTTGCTTTTCATGCGCGACCCGGGCGGTATTCTCGCCCGTTCCGTCGCCGTAATTGGTGCTCTCGCCTGTCGTCAGGAAGGTCTCCCACGCGATGCCGGCAGGATCATCGATCCAGGACTTTTCCGACTTCGCGTAGCAGCAGGCGGTTTCGCCTTGCTCAATGATATTACCACCAGCTTGCCGGAGACGCGCGTAGACCTCATGCAATTCGCCGGTGTCCTCGACTTGGATGCCGAGATGGTCGAGGCCAGGTTCGCGGCCTCGGGTGGAGATCGCAAAATTCACGCGGGGATCATCCAGCATCCATTTGGCGTAGTCCGTTTTGACTAAGGTGGGCTGTGCTGCGAACAGTGCCGAGTAGAAGCCGATGGATTGCGAAAGGTCATTGACGGCGACGTGAACATGCAGACGCTTCATGGGTCTTTCCTTCAGGCTGGAATTTTGGCGCGCTTGCGTGCGGGCTTGCATTCGACGGAAGGCGTACATGAAACTCCGCCACAGCAGTTATCGGTGAGATAGCCGAGTAGCGAGTTCATCGTTTCGAATTGCGCCGCATAGATCATCGAGCGACCATCGCGACGCACGGTGACGAGGCCGGCGGTGCGAAGCCGATCAAAATGAAAAGTCAGCGTATTAGGTGCGAGGTCGAGGGCGGTTGCGACCGCACCGGCAGGCATGCCCTCCGGCCCCGCTTCGACAAGCAGGCGGAAGACATCAAGGCGATTATTTTGGGCGAGGGCGGCTAATGCCGCTACGACTTCTATCTTTTCCATATTTCGACGAATATCGAATTAATGGTCAGGAGTCCAGTATCATTTCAGTATTTATCGAAATGTTTTCAATGACTGACACCGGTCGGCGGCGTAGCCCTGCGGGAGAGAGCGCGCATGTCCGCTTCTGAATCTGCGTGCTGATCTCGTGCCTGCCGCTGACGACCGAAGCGGACACCTCTCGATTAAGGCCGGCGGCCGCAACATCGGAAAACTTGACTCTATCGCTCGATGCCTATCGCGGAAAAACACTCTCCGGAGCTTGAAGCGACCGGTGCAGTCCTTCCCTGGCGAAGTTAAGTTCGACTAAAGCCTCGTCATTCCCGCCTTTTAACAGGCTATCGCTGCGTCGATCGCACAAGGCAATTGAATGGACTCTTCTGTGATGGCCGCCTACCCTTGGCGATCACATGAGCGCTTTGGCAAGCAACGACGCGGCGCCTCCTCGGCCGCTGCCTGGCAAAAGAAATCCAGCCGTGCTGGATGTCAATCGGTCGAGGCGTCAGGAGCGATGGGCATGGGTTCGTTGAATTTTCCGCTCTGGCTTCGCTTCGTCCTGCTGGTCGGCGTGGTTGGTCTTGCGACGGGCGCGAGTCTCCTTGCCTATCGCTACTATACGCGTCCGGTAACGCTGAGCGTGGCGGTGGGATCGATCGACGGCGAAGCCGCCAAGGCCATGTCAGTCCTTGCAAGCCGGCTCGTTTCGACCAACGCGCCGGTGCGGCTCAAGGTCGTCGACAGCGGCACCGCGCTCGAAGCTGCCAGTTCGTTTTCGGCGGGAAAGACGGACCTTGCGGTGGTTCGCGGTGACGCGGGCGATCTGTCTCAAGCGCAAGCCGTGGTGGTCGTGAGCCACGTGGTCGTGCTCGTCATTGCGCCGCCGGGCTCTGCCATCGACAGTATCGACAAGTTGAAGGGCCGCCGCGTCGGCGTGATCGGCGGGGACGCCAATACCAGGATTGTCGACGTACTGAGCAAGGAGTTCGGCCTCGATCGCGCCAAGGTCTTCAAGGACATCGCGTTGCCGGATGCCCGGCGCGCCATTCAATCCAAAGAGGTGAGCGCGCTGCTGGTCGTGATCCCGCTGGCTGGAAAATATCTGTCGCTGGTGCGGGACTTCTTTCAACAGGGAGGCTCTAAAGCGCTGCCGGTGCTGGTCCCGATCGAGTCCGCCGGGGCCATCGCACAAGCCGAACGCGCCTATGAAAGCTTCGACATCCCCAAGGGCACGCTGCGCGGATCGCCACCGGTGCCGGACGATGACCTGACGACCTTGAGGACTTCACTGTATCTGGTTGCGAACAAGAAGCTCAGCGCCGACGTGATCACCAAGCTTACGCTAGCGATCATGAAAGCTCGCAGGGAGCTTCTCGTTGAGGAGCCGATTTTCGCACAGATCACCGCGCCCAGCACCGATCAGGATGCCTATCTTCCGCTGCATCCAGGTGCTGCGGCTGTCTACAACAGCACCCAGCAAAGCTTCATGGATGAATACGGCAACTGGATTTACCTGACGCCGATGGCGCTCGGGGGCGCGGCCACCTTACTCGCCGCGGCCTGGAAATTCCTTGGGCTAGGCCAGCCTGCAACCGGGCAAGGCCCGCTGGACTCCCTCTATGCCTTGGGACGCCGGATCCGCAAGGCCGCGACGGAAGCGGAGCTTTCAGACATCGAAGAAGAGATCGACGGCATCCTCAACGCGCAGCGCAACAAATCCGCCCGCGGGGACGAGAATGCGGTCGATGACACGACGCTCAATGTGGCCGCGCATCGGCTGGAGGGTTTGATACACGATCGACGAAACATGCTTGTGAGGAGGCCGGCGGCCGTCTCGGAAGCTTAAGCCGGTGGTCGCACCCTCGCAGTCATTCCGGGCCCCAGTGCCTTGTCGATATATGACATTTGATTACGCGATGCCTATCGCAGAAAAACACTCTCGGGAGCTCGAAGCGACCAGTGCAGCCCCTCCTTGGCGAAGTTAAGTTCGACACTTCCCCGAACGGCCTGCTCAATCATGCTCCTGATCACAACATGTCCAAAGCCTGTCTGGTTCGGTGCGGCCACCGGCGGGCCTTCGCGCTCGCGCCAATCCAATGTCAAACCGCCAGTGCGAGATGCGTGATCGACCGTCCACGAGATACGGACGCGCCCGCGCGGCAGCGACAGTGCGCCGTGCTTGACCGCATTGGTAGCGAGTTCATGGAGTGCCAATCCAACGGCTTGGCTGGCATCGGCCGTCAGGTTGACTTCCGGTCCCTGTATCTCCAATTGCGAACTGGACAGATCGATGAATGGAGCAAGCTGAAATTCGACCAGCGTGCGCAAGGAGCTGCCGTGCCAGTCACCGCGCGCAAGCAGCTCGTTGGAGGCCGCAAGGCCGCCCAGGCGGCCGCTTAGCCGGCTTTGGAAATCCTTTTGATCTTTGCTCTTGCGAAACGATTGATCCGCTATCGACTGCACGAGCGTCAGAAGGTTCTTGGATCGGTGTGAGAGTTCTTGCAAAAGAAAACGCTGATGCGTCTCTGCAGCTTTTCGTTCGGTTATGTCGGTGGCGACGTTGATTACCCGGTGTGCTTGGCCATTCGGTTGTCGATCGAGCACGCGCCCATACCCTGCGAGCCAACAAACTTGACCGTCCGGTTTCAGGATGCGGTACTCGGCGGGAAAAGAGTTCTTGTTTGCTGGCTATGGCATGGTATTCGCCAAGCAAGTGTCGATCTTCGGGGTGCATCGCCTGGTAAAATTCATCCGATTGTCCACCGACCTGCCCCAAGCCGTCTGGTAAATTGATCCCGAACAGCGCCATTCCTTCGCGCGTCCAGGTTCGTATCCCTTTGACAAAATCGATCTCCCAACTTCCAATTCGACCCAGATGCATTGCCGATCGGTATATTTCCTGGCTCTTGCGCAGAGCTTCCTCCATCAGCACTCTATTTGTCGTCTCTATAGCGGTGATAAGCACCCCGCCTACACCGGTAGGTGCCGAGTTATCGGGGATCGGACTGTAGCTGATGGTAAAATGCGCGTTCTCCCATAGAGAACCGTGCCGTTGAATTTCGAGAAGCAGATCTTCCGCGAAAAAAGCGCTGCGTTCACCGCTTAAGATGCTCTCATGCAAGGGAGCCAGAACCGACTGCACTTCCGGCCAAACCTCGCGAAATGGCAGGCCGAGGGCTTGCGGATGCTTATCGCCAAGGATCGGCCGATAACCGTCGTTGTAGATCAAGACGAAATCCGGGCCCCACCGGACGGCCATGGGGAAGCCCGAGGCGAGCACGAGATTCACGACCAGCGTAAGACTCGCCGGCCAACGGTCTGCATCGCCGAGCGTGGTCTTGGACCAGTCCTTCGCACGGATAAGTGCAGACATGTTCGACGTTGCAGAGATGTCAGTATCGTCAGGGAGGCTCATGCATCGCCATGGGCTGAAAACATCAATTTGTAAAATTCTCGATATCGCACCATGTTACCCTCCGCACCGGTTTGAGCAATAGGCGAAGCGGAAAAGCGATCTATTGTCTCCATCAGGGAGGTCTCCAACAATGTCGATGGAAACAGCGCAGCCTCGAACCACTGCGGGTAAGAGAACGCACGTCCGCGTCTGGATCTGCGCATTGATCTTGCTTCTCTCGACCGTAGCCTATGCCGACCGGTCCATCCTTTCGATCTCGGGGTCTGCGATCAAGGACGAGTTTGGCCTGAGTACCGTCCAGCTCGGGTTTGTGTTGTCGGCGTTTAGTTGGGCCTACGTCATCGGCCAGGTTCCGGGCGGATTGCTTCTCGATCGCTTCGGGACCAAGCGGGTCTACGGCGTTACCCTGGTCATCTGGTCTCTTGCGACATTTCTGCTGGGCTTCGTCGGCAAGTTCGCCAGCGGCGTCGCCGGGGTCGTCGCCCTGCTGTTCGCGCTGCGCTTCATCCTTGGTTTCATCGAGGCGCCGAGCTTTCCGGCCAACGCCCGCATCGCGGTCATGTGGTTTCCCAAGCTCGAACGTGGCCGGGTCACGTCGCTGTTCGCTTCGGCCTCCTATTTCGCGGTAGGCATCTTCTCGCCACTCGCCGGCTGGCTGGTGTCGAGGTTCGGCTGGCCCTGGCCCTTCTTCGTCCTCGGCGCGATCGGCTTCGCCGCAGCGTTCGTCTGGGTCTGGTTCATGCACGAGCCACGCCTTCACCCGAAGATCTCGCAGGCGGAGCTGGACCACATCATCGCGGGCGGTGCGCTGGTGGACATCGACGAGAGCGAGGAACTGCGGACGAAGCCGCACGTCTCGGGCGCGGTCGTGAGGGCGCTATTGACCAGCCGCATGCTGTGGTGCGTCTATCTCGGCCAGTATGCGACGATTGCGCTCAGCTACTTCTTCATCACCTGGTTTCCGATCTACCTGGTGCAGGCGCGTCACATGGACATCATGTCCGCCGGGTTCGCCACGGTGGCGCCGTCGCTGTTCGGATTTGCGGGCGGCATTTCTGGCGGATGGATTTCCGATTGGCTGATCAAGCGCGGCCGGTCGGTCAGTTTTGCGCGCAAGACGCCCTACATCGTCGGCATGTTTGCGGCTTCCAGCCTGATCTTTGCCGCGCTCTCCGACAGCAACGTCGTGATCGTGGCGCTGATGTCGTTCGCCTACTTCTCCAAGGGCCTCGCCGCCGGTGCTGGTACCTGGGCCGTGGTGACCGACACCGCGCCGAAGGAGGCGGTCGGCTTGGCCGGCTCGATCTTCAACTGCATCGGCAACATCGCCGGCATCGTGACGCCGATTGTGTTCGGCTACATCGTGGCGGTGACGGGCGGCAATTACGGCGCCGGGCTCTACTTCGTCGGCGCGCATTGCATCGCCGCTGCCCTGTTGTTCTTGTTTGTCATGGGCCCGATCGAGCGGGTAGGCGGGGAGGAGCGCCCCAAGGCCACCTTGCTCGAACCCGCGGCGATCTGACGGCAACCGATCACGCGATGTTCGAGACTGGTCCTTGGCGATATTTGGCGACCACAGCCATGTCCGGCTCGACGCCGAGACCGGGAGATTGCGGAACGGCCACCATGCCATTGCGTGCCTGCATTGCGTCACCGAACGGGGACGCCTGCAGGTTCGCATAGATATTCTCAAGCAATGTGTCAGGTCCGTGAGCCGCAACGATATGGATCGAAGCAAGATTGCCGGGCCCGAAATAGGCGCAATGCGGAATAAATTTGATCGCGTGCGCCTCGGATAACGCGGCAATCTTGCGCATCGCAGTGAT
This sequence comes from uncultured Alphaproteobacteria bacterium, assembly GCA_963824305.1. Classification (GTDB taxonomy): domain Bacteria; phylum Pseudomonadota; class Alphaproteobacteria; order Rhizobiales; family Xanthobacteraceae; genus Bradyrhizobium. Next base: position 766,885 of record CAWGOW010000004.1, on the reverse strand, counting down.
GCCGCCGATCTTCGTGACACTTGGCTGCGCGATGTCGATGGCGCCTTTTTCGAAGAGATCCCGGAAGTCGTGAAGCCCGGCGGCGTTCTCGCCGGCGGCGATCAGCGTTTGAGCGCGGCTGCGCACACGAGCGAGGCCAGAGTGATCTTCCGGCGGCCAGACCGGTTCCTCCAGCCAATACAGATTGGCTTTACGGTACGAGCGTTCCATATCGATGGCGTCAATCACCGACCAGGGACAGTTGACATCGTTCATGAGCGCCGTATCGGCGCCCGCACCGTCTCGCGCGGCGATGACAGCCGCAGTATCGTGCTCGTGCAACTTGATGTGCCTGAAGCCTTGCCGAACGCGATCGGCGCAGATGCGCGCCACGGTTTCAGGCTTGCCGTAGCGTAACAGGCTTGCATAAGCGCGAACCTGCGTTCGCGAAGCGCCGCCAAGCAGCTGATAAAGCGGCAAGCCGGCGCGCTTGCCTGCGATGTCCCACAGCGCAATGTCGATCGCGGAATGGGCATAAACCACGGGGCCGTTGCGGCCGAAGATGTGAAAGGCTTGTGCGGCTTGCCGGTGCAATCCCTCGATATCGGTCGCATCCTTGCCGATAAACCACGGCGCAACGAAGCTTTCGAGCGCGGCTTGTGTGGCGGGAATGATGGTGTGACCAAAACCCTCGCCCCATCCGGTGAGGCCGGTGTCCGTCGTAACTTCGACCAGCAGATGATCCATGGAGGGAAAGCGGATGCCGCCCATATCTTCCAGCGGCGCTCCCATGTCGAAGGGAATGCGCACATAGTGCGCCTGAATCCTCTTGATTTTCATATTGCCTCTTTTTGGTGGCAAGGGCCCGCGAGCGGGAAGAAACATTCCAGCAAAATAGCAAGTTATTGATCCTTGTGCGGCTTCGAATTTGAAGTCTTATAATGGCCTCGCGGCAAAGCCGATAAGAACTTCAAATTCACCGCACAGGGGAGTAGAAAATGATCAATTCCAGCCGACGCACCGTTCTTGCAAGCGGTGCTGCCGCCGCGGCGGCAAGCGCAGTGCCGCAAGTGTTCGCCCAGACACAGGCCCAGGCACAGACGGCGGGGGCGGTTCCCGGATTGCCTGATGGCGCCAAGGTCGGCTTTTACGAGAAGGGCGACGTCCGCATCCGCTACGCCGATATCGGCTCCGGTTTTCCGCTGCTGGCGACGCCCGGCGGCGGCTTGAACTCCTGTATGGCGGTGTGGGCGCGTGCGGTGATCAACATCCCTCAGGAGTTCAGGAACGACTTCCGCGTGATCACCATGGACCAGCGCAATGCCACCGGCGGCGAGTCCACCGGCCCGGTGCCATCGGACGATCCGTGGGGCGCGTTCGCCGCCGATCAGTTGGGCGTCATGGACCATCTCGGCATCGAAAAGTTCCTGTTCTTCGGTAACTGCATCGGCGGCCCGTTCGCGATGAAGTTGATGGAGCGGGCGCCGCAGCGCGTCGTCGCCGCGATCTTGAGCCAGCCGGTCGGGCACAACCCGGCGAAGCCGGATTACATGTACGACGCCGGCAAGACCGTATGGGCCAAGGAACTGCGCGAGCGCCGGCCCGACGTCTCGATGGAAACCATCGATAAATATCTGCATGACCTTTATCGGGTGCGGCCGGATTTCGTGTACAGCGTATCGCGCGACTTCGCGAAATCATGCCAGACGCCGATGCTGGTACTACCTGACGACGTCGACGCGCATCCGCTGGTGGCTTCGATCGACGTCGCCTCGCTCTGCCCGAATGCCGAGATCACGGTGTTCCCCTGGAAGGAGCAGCCGGAGCTGAAGGCGCGCACCATCAACCGCGGGCGCACCTTCCTGAAGCGGCATCAGACGGCGTAGCGAAGCCGATCACCGGGATTGTTGCCCTATTCATTCGGCGCCGGCACGCGCTTCTTTCCGCCGAGGATCGCGCCGGTAATGAGGCCGGCAACCGCGCCCGCCGGGCCAATGGCGAACGCCGCCGTCATGCTGGCTTCAACGCTGCGGTCGAACTGGTTGTTTGAAAGCAAAACAATCGCCCAGTAACCCAGGAACGCAAAGACCGGATAGCCCAGAACAAGCCCCAACAACGCTCCCAGCAAACGGCGCATGCGATACTCCAAAGCGACGGGCGTGAACAAACAAGCTAGGAATAGATCAGAGAACCGAGTTAGCTTGTCGGAGTTGTTAGCGAAGGGAGGCCAGTGTGATCAAGTCGAGAAATGCCGACGTCGAAGCTGTGGCGGTGAGCGCCGTCGAGGGCAAGCCGGTGTATAACGGTGTTATGCTCGTCAAGCCGCTGATCAAGGGCGACGAGATGACATTCCTGGAGATGCACTATACGGCGGGAGTCGGCGCCCCGCTTCACACCCACACGCACGAATCGATTGCCTATGTCGTCAAAGGCAAAGTGAAGTCGACCGTCGGCTCAGATGAATTCATCATGGGACCCGGCGATGTGTGCCGGCATCCCAAAGGAGTTCTCCACGGATTGGAGGCTATCGAAGACTCTGTCGTGGTCGAGATCAAGTCGCCGGCGCCCGATATCGGCGCCTTCTTCGCGATGCGAAAATGAGGACCGGCCGCGCGATCCCTCGGCTGATGTTTTCGATCTGGAAATCATCCGAAACAAATCTCCTGCGGATATTGAGAAAACATTAACCACGGTCGGCAGACGATGTTTCTTCACGGGGCGGCCGCCCTGATCTGTGGAGAAGCTGGATGGCAACGACGTCGGCGACCAACATCTTCAGCATTCTGCAATCGGCCTATACGCCCTCGACGCAAGCCTCGATTCCGCCCGGCTCAAAGTTTGCCAACGTCGATCCGACGCAATGGCAGGGCACGTGGACCACAAAGAACTCCAACGGAAAGCCGGTGACGCTCACCATTTCGAATGTCAGCGGCTATCGCGCCAACGTCCGCTTCCAGACCGCCGACGGCGGCCTTCAGACCGGTCGTGTCCTGATAAATACCAATAACGTCTTCCGCATCGGCGATTCCCAGATGCAGCTGACCGCCGCCGGCAAGATGACGATCAGCAGCGTCATCACGGATGCGACGACCGGCAATGAGGCGATTGAGACGGACTACGCTACGCTCCAGACATGATCATTGTCTGGCGTGGCTTGAAACGCGGCTCTCTCCCGAAAGACCCAGCTTTCCGGCGCCGGATTCGCGCGCAGCGATGACGTTCGCCAGCCAGCCGTGGACAATGCCGAGCCCGGTGCCGATCAGCAACGACACCGGCACGCTGACGATGGCGTTACGCCAACCGAGCGAAGTCAGCATCTCCATCGTAAAGGCTCCGCTGGAAAGGCTGAGATAGGCGAACGTCGATGCAAAGCCATAGAACGTTGCCGGCACGACGCTGAGCAGCGCCGTGCGCGAGGCAATCACGATCAGGAACGATGCCGTGCCGGCGACGATTGCCGTCGACACTGCCGCGTTCGCCGGTAACACATGCGCCTCCACGGTCACGGCGACCAGCCAGGCCATGATCACGCCGAACACGAGCGCCGCCGAGGAGCGGATCGCCGCCTGCACGGTGGCGCCGGAGTGGTCGTAACTTGCCCATCCGATGAAGGCGGCCCAGACGAACAGCTTGGGAAGTGCGGAGAAGGCGAGCACGGCTGCCGCGGCGACGACCGCCGCGGCAAGTGCTGCTGATGATAGCGATGACAAGCGCATGATGATTACCTCAGCCAAAGGGAAGATTTTCGTCCGCGCCGTCATGCAACGCGTTTCGCGCTCCGGTTCACGGCATCTTGCTGCGAGGCGGCCGCGGTGCGAATGCCGGGATAGAAACGCGCAAGCCAGTTGACGATCTCTTCCCGTGCCAGCGCCGAATTACCGACCTGGCAATGCTGCTCGCCGCCCTCCCGCGCGGTGAAGATGCGCGCCGTCACCGACCGCGCACAGACCAGCTCGTGCATGGTGCGGTAGATCCAATCGACGTCGAAGAGGTGGTCCTGCTCGCCTTCGGTCAGCAGGATGTCCTGCTTCACGTTGTGCAGGATCCCGTCCAGCGAGTGCTTGGCGATCGCTGTCAGGAAGTCGAACGGCGTTTTGGTGCCCGTGATGTGCATGCCTTGCGTAATGCACCATTCGAACACGCTGCTGGGCAGCCGCTCTTCCGCGATCAGTGCTTCGCATTGCTTGCGATCGCCTGCCTTGAACAACGACATGAGGTATTGCGCCTTGCCGGGCCGCATCTGCTTTAACGTCATGTCGAGTCCCGAATAGGAGGTCGGCATCGAAATGACGTGCTGGATGCGCGGCTCGAACGCCGCGGCGCGGATCGACAGGTAGCCGCCGCAGGACGCTCCCAGCCATTCAACACGGTCCAGTTTGAAATAATCGAGCAGCGCCTTGGCGGGCTTTTCCCAGGCATGTTCGAAGAAGATGCCCTGGCGCAGCGCGCCGCCCTGTCCCGGTCCGTCGAATCCGATCACGGTGAAGCCGAGCTCGGTGAGCGGCAGCAGGAACGCATAGAACTCTTCGACGAAGGAATCGTAGCCGCCGTTGAAGATGAAGGTGGAGATTTCCTTGCCCTTTGCCTGCAAGCGAAAGCCTGGAAGATGGCCGCCGGGATAGGGCACTTCGATACGCTCGTATCCGGCGACGCCTTGCATGGCGAGTGCCCAGTTGCGCTTGAAATCGTCGTAGAGCTTGTTCCGGGCGTCGCCGGCCGGCAGATAGAATTCGGCCCCGTGGTAATACGAAGCGGCATCCGACCAGCGCTTTTCGGCTTCAGCGCGGGTCGCGAGTTCGAGCCAGGCCGTGTGCCAGGATTCATAGTCCTTGATGCGTGGCGCGATCGCGCCGACTTCCTTCAGCCGGGCAGGCGAAGTGCCGTCGAGTAGCGGCCGGTTGAGGGTGTAATTCATGCCCGGGTCGGGCAGCATGTGGATATAGGGCATTGTGCTCTCCGCAAGTCGGGGGTGAAGTTGCGAGCGGATAATTGACCCGGGACCGGTGTTGATGCCATATCAATCCAAGCACCGTTATGTTGCCGAGAATGCAACACCCTGGCAGGGAGGTCGCGCCGATGGATTTCACGGCACTTCGATACTTCAGCGCCACAGCTCACTCTCGCTCGATCCGCGCCGCTTCGGATCGGCTGCATGTCTCGCCATCGGCGATCAGCCGCCAGATCGCCAAGCTCGAGCATGAGCTTCGTGCGCCGATCTTCGACCGCCGCGCTCAGGGCATGAAGCTGACGCCGGCCGGCGAGATACTGCTGTCGAAGATCGACGGCGTGATGAGCGAGTTCTCGCGGGTCAAGTCCCACATTGCCGCGTTGCAGGACCTCAAGGCCGGCAACGTCGACGTCTGCTGTTTCCAGACCGCTATCGAGAGTTTTGTTGCGCCGGTTCTGAACCGCTTCCACACGCAATATCCGGAGGTGACTTTCAATGTCCGGATGAGCAGCACCGACGAGGCAATGGAGGCGCTGATTGCGGGCACTGCCGAGATCAGCCTTGTCCTCAACGCGCCTGCGAGGAATGTCATCACAAGCCTGGAAGTATTTCGCGACAGAATGGTCGCGGTGTTTTCGCCGACCCATCCGCTGGCGCGGCGGAAGACGATATCGTTGCGCGATCTCGAGGGCTTTTCGTTCGCACTGACCGAACCGTCGTTCGGCCTTCGCCAGCAGATGGACCGGGTTTTTGCCAGACACGGGTTCCAGCCGGCGGCGTTTTGCGTCACCAACTCGCTGGCGCTGGTCAAGGAGCTCGCAAGCATTGGCCGGCAGTGCACGTTGCTGCCGCGATTTGTGGTGCAACAGGAATTGGCGGCCGGGTCCCTGAAGACGGCGGCCGTGCGGGAATTTGGCTCCGATCCCCTGGTGTTCTGCATTTGCTCGCGCAGCGACCGCTCGCTTTCACCGGCGGCAAAGGTCCTGATGGATACCGTGGTCGACTATTGCCGCCGATATCACTGACAAGATCGTTGGAACGATCGGCGCACGTCTCATTGCGGCCGACTGTCGCAATGACGTCAATGGCTTTTCATCCGGCCGGTTTGCCCCTACCTCCATCTTCACGGGCGCACCCGGCATATGAATTGCAGGGAATCTTCTGGAACAGGGGATGGGTATTATGGATCGCAGGTCGCTTCTTCTGGGTGGTACGGCTGCGCTTGCCGCCGGTAATTTGCCCGCATTTTCTCAAGACGCCGAGGTTCGGATCGGCTTCACCTATCCTTTGTCGGGTTCAGGCGCACAGATCGGGGTCGATGCGCAAAAGGCGTTCGATATCGCCGCCGAGATCATCAACAACAACTACGACTTCGACCTTCCGCTCGCCAGGGGCGTCGGCTTGCCCGGCCTGGGCGGTGCCAAGCTGCGCCTGATATTCGCCGACCATCAATCCGATCCGCAAAAGGGCCGCGCCGAGGCCGAGCGCCTGATCACGCAGGAGAAGGTGTGCGCCATCATCGGCAGCTATCAAAGCGCGGTCGCGGTCACCGTCAGCCAAACCTGCGAGCGTTACCAGATACCGTTTGTCTCTGCCGAAAACTCCTCGCCGAGTTTGCATCGGCGCGGGCTGAAATACTACTTCCGCCCCGCACCCCATGATGAAATGTACTCGGCGGCGATGTTCGATTTCTTCGATGCGATGAAGAAGAAAGGCACTAAAATCGAGACGCTGTCGCTGTTCCACGAGGACACGATCTTCGGTACTGACTCCGGAAATACGCAGGCCAAGCTCGCGGCCGAGCGCGGCTACAAGATCGTCGCCGACATCAAGTACCGGGCGAATAGCCCTTCGCTTTCGACCGAGGTGCAGCAGCTCAAGGCGGCCAATGCAGACGTGTTGATGCCGTCGAGCTATACGACGGACGGCATTCTCCTGATCCGGACGATGGCCGAGCTTGGCTACAAGGCGAACGCGATCGTGGCGCAGGACGCGGGCTTCTCCGACCAGCCGCTCTATGACGCGGTCGGCGACAAGCTCAACGGCGTGATTTCCCGCAGCACCTTCTCGCTCGATCTTGCCAGCAAGCGGCCGATGGTCGGCACCATCAACGCCATGTTCCGGGAAAAATCCGGCAAGGACCTCAACGATCTTACCTCGCGGGAGGTAATGGCGCTGTTGGTTCTGGCGGATGCGATCAATCGCGCCAAGTCGACCGACGGTCCGAAGATTCGCGATGCGTTGAGCGAGACCGACATCCCCGGCGAACAGACCATCATGCCGTGGCGACGGATCAAGTTCGACGAGACCGGCCAGAACAACGATGCCGATCCCGTGCTGCTGCAATATATTGGCGGCAAGTTCGTCACGATCTTTCCGCCGCAGGCGGCGGTCGCCGAGGCGGCGTGGCCGATGAAGTAACGAGGAGCGCAGCGTCGACGACTACTGGCGGGGACGCCCGTAGACGGTCGCCGACTTTTCAGCTGACACCAACTCGCTTTCGAGATCGTCACGCACGCCCGCGGCGGGGCGCTCGCGTGGATCGCCGATGCCGGCGCCCCCTGGGGTCATAACCAGCAGACGGTCATCGGCCGGCACGGTCTGAAAGCCCTTGCCCTTCATCTTCAATCCCGATTTGAGGCCGATGTAGCCGCTCTCGCCGTTGTGGCCGCCGTCGCGTCCGCGCGGCGGATGATCGATGCGATCGAACGCCGCGAGAATGTCGAACGGCGTGCCGATGCCGCTGCCGACCTCGATGATCTGCCCGAGACCGCCGCGGGTGCGGCCGGCCCCGCCGGAGTCCGGACGCAACTCCTTGCGCCAGAAGATCAGCGGGGTCTGCGTCTCTGCTATTTCGACCGGTGTGCCGCGCACCCCACTTGGATAGGCGGTCGCCGACAGCCCGTCTTTGGCGAAGCGCGCGCCGGTGCCGCCGTTACTGGTCACGGCCATGGAGAACCCGTAATTGCCGCTGGCGCCGCTTCGCGTCTCCCCGCGTACAATCAGATTCCACAGGCAGGAAGTCCCCTCGGCGGGTACGCGCTCGGGAATGAGCTGGCGAAGACAGCCGAAGACGACGTCGGGCAGCATCTGGCCGATGATATGGCGCGATGCCACCGGCGCCGGCTTCGGCGCATTGAGGATGCAGCCGGCAGGCGCGCTCACGGTCAGCGGCGCCAGCGATCCCGCATTGTTCGGAATCTGCGAAGCGACCACGCAGCCGAGGCCAAACACCGTGTAGGCGGTGGTGTAGGACAGCGGCACGTTGATGCCGAACTTCGATGCAGCCGAGGTCCCGGAAAAATCGACGTGGATGCCCGCGTCCGAAATCGTCAGCGTAGCCGACAGCGTGACGGGCTCGTCATAGCCGTCGACCACCATGCTGTTCTTCCACGATCCCTTCGGCAGCTTGGCGATTTCCGCAAGCGCCGCCTCGCGCGACCGGTCGCAGATGTGATCGCCGAGCCGATCGAGCTTTTCGATCCCGAACTCGTTCATCATTTCGACAAGGCGCTGGCAACCGACGTCGTTGCAGCCCGCGAGCGAATAGGTGTCGCCTTCGGTGTCGATCGGCAATCGCGTATTGGTGCGGATCATCGCCATCAGGGTTTCGTTGACGACGCCCTGATCGATCAGCTTCAACATCGGGATGTAAAGACCTTCCATGAAGACGTCGGTGGCATCAGGTCCGAAGCCGATGCCGCCGATGTCCATCAAGTGGCTGGTGCAGGAGAACAGCGCGACCAGCTTGCCGTCCTTGAAGCAGGGCGTCGTGACGACGAAGTCGTTGAGGTGGCCGGTACCCATCCAGGGATCGTTGGTGATGTAGGCGTCGCCCGGCTTCATCGTGTGAAGCGGGAAATGCCTGATGAAATGCTTGACCGATTCCGCCATGGAGTTGACGTGACCCGGCGTTCCCGTCACCGCCTGCGCCAGCATCCGTCCTTTCACATCGAACACGCCGGCCGAGAGGTCGCCGCACTCGCGAACGATCGGGCTGAAAGCCGTGCGCAACAGGACCTGCGCCTGCTCCTCGACCACGGCAATCAACCGGTTCCACATGATCTGGAGATCGATGAGGTTTGCGCTGTTGCTCATGGTCGGGCTACCTTTCGCTCCATGACAATGCTGCCGGCACTGTCGATATGGGCCTCGAAACTCATCGAGATGAACGTCGAGGTCTCGTCTTCCGCGATGATGGCGGGACCTGCGACGGTCGCCCCGGGCGACAATTGTTCGCGGCGATAGAGCGGAACGTCGATTGTCTTTCCCGCGCGCCCGTCGAAAAATGGCCGGTGGCCGCTGGCCGTGCCGGCCGGCTTGCGCGCCACTTCCGCAATTCGTGCCGGATTTCGCGGCTCGGTGGTCGCAAGCACCGACCAACTGAGAATCTCGATCGCCGCGTCCGGAATCGACCGCTCGAACAGCGCAGCATAGTCTTTTTCGAAAGCCTTGCGCAGGGACTCACTGTCCGCTTTCGTGAGCCGTCGCTGCGGCAATTCGACCGCGATCTCGTGGCCCTGTCCGACATAACGCATGAAGGCGATGCGGCGTTCATGCACAGCTGCGCCGCGCGCCCCCGGCTCAACCAGGGCGCGGGCCTCGCTCGCGATCTCTTGCAACAGATCGGAAACAGCCTCGCTGTCGAATTCATCGAGCCGGGCATGACGGCTGCGCACGAGTTCGTAGGAGATCGGGGCCGCCAGAAATCCGACCGCTGAGCCGACCCCGGCATTCGACGGCACGATCACGCGGGAAGCGCTGATCCGCTCGGCGACGCGCGCGGCGTGCAGAGGCGCCGCGCCGCCGAAGGCGATCAGCGTGTGCTGTGCGACGACCGCGCCGCGCTCGACCGCGTGAACACGGGCCGCGCTCGCCATGTTCTCGCAGACGATCTCTTGCACGGCATAAGCTGACGTCTCGGCCGACAGCCCCAAGGCCTCGCCGATATCGTGCAGCAGTGCCTCGCGCGACAGCTCCGGGTTTAGCCTGATGGTGCCGCCGGCGAATCCATCGGGATCGATCTTGCCAAGCGCGACGTCGGCGTCCGTCACGGTTGGGTGCTCGCCGCCACGGCCGTAGCATGCGGGTCCGGGTTCGGACGATGCGCTCTCCGGTCCGACGGTGACGCGCTTCATGGCGTCGACCCGCGCGATCGAACCGCCGCCGGCGCCGATCTCGACCATCTCGATGACGGGAATGCGCACCGGCAGGCCCGATCCCTTCAGAAAGCGCGCGGCACGATCGACCTCGAACAGACGCGATGTCTCCGGCCGGTATTTCTCGATCAGGCAGATTTTTGCCGTGGTGCCGCCCATGTCAAAGGACAACACCTTGCTCTCGCCGAGGCTTGCGGCAATCTGGCTTGCGAAGATCGCTCCGCCGGCGGGGCCGGATTCGAGAAGCCTGACCGGAAAGCGCCGCGCCGTGTCGATCGACGTGACGCCGCCGCCGGAGGTCACGAGATAGATCGAACCGCGAAACCGCTCGACTTCAAGCGCTTCCGCCATCCGCCCGAGATAACCGTCGATCAACGGTTGAACGTAGGCGTTGGCGACCGCGGTCGACGTGCGCTCGTATTCGCGGATTTCAGGGCATACGGCTGACGACAGCGTCAGCCGGACATCCGGCATCTCCGCGCGCAGGATCTCGCCCGCGCGCCGCTCGTGCGCGGGATTGGCATAGGCGTGAAGGAAGGCGATCGCGACGCTTTTCACATCCAGCGCGCGCAGTCTCTGTACAATCGCCCGCAACGCGGTTTCATCAAGCGGCAACCGCACGCCGCCATGGGCATCAACGCGTTCAGGCACCGTGAAACGGAGCGCACGCGGCACCAGCGGTGTCGGCTTGTCGATCGTCAGATCATATTGGTCGTAACGGCTCTCGGTGGCGATATCGAGCACGTCGCGGAATCCGTCGGTAGCGATCAATGCCGTCTTCGCGCCGCGGCGCTCGATGATGGCGTTGGTCGCGAGCGTGGTGCCATGAATGAAGACGTCGATGTCACGGAAGTGAGCGCGGGCGTCGGACAGGATGAGACGTATCCCGTCCAGCACCGCCTGTTCGGGACGAACGGGCGTGGTCAGAACCTTGCGCGTCTTGCGATCCCGGCCAACGTCCAGCACGATATCCGTGAACGTACCCCCGATATCGACGGCAAGCCGCACGTCGGCTCCGTCCAGCATTCCTGATCTCCGCGGACTGGCTGATGAGTTCTGCTGAATATACAGCAATCTTCATGCCAGCGATTGCATCTGAAACAGTGCACTCACCCGTTTTTGCCGGGCTCAGCGAAGGGTCAGAGGCGGTGCGAAAGAGGAGGTGCCGCACTTTCCATCATTGCGAGCGAAGCAATCCAGAACTTTCAAAAGATGGATCGCTTCGTCGCGGTGCTCCCTTGCGCAAACGCTTTGCGTTTGTCGCAGGCGATGATGGGCATAGCAAGTGCGTTCTGCCGTTGCGCCCAGCACTACCCCGGATTGGGCTTCAATCTTGCCGCCTCGATGCCGGCGATCGCGCAGATTTCGTCATTGTGGGAAGTGTCGCCGGAGACCCCGACGGCGCCCAGCAGCTTCGTGCCGTCCTGAATCAAAACGCCGCCAGGCACCGGCACCAGGCGTCTTCCGCGAGTCTGTTCACCGAACTGACGAAGTAAGGCTGCTCCTGCGCGCGCTGGAAGCGCACGCGCGGCGCCTGCATCAAGGCATTCGAGAAGCGCCAGGCATGTTCAAGATGGTTGACGATGTCTGCCTTTCGGGGAACATCAGAGGTGCGGCGCCTTCGCCGAACCGAGTCTGTGACCGATCCGAAACGGGAGTCCAACCTTGTTTTGATACGGCCAGCAACGCACAATCGAAACAAGCGTTGGTTAGGCCTTGCCGAACAAATGGGAAATTAAATGTCGAAGGCGGATATGGTCGGCGCCGCTGCAGTTATAGTCTGCACATTTGTGTGGGCCTGGCTTATTTTTCATGCCGTTCGAGCAGGTAGATGGCGGTATCGAGGAGGAATTGCCTATCGCGAGACGAGCCCCAGGCTGTTTTGGAGCATTGTTACGTGCGCCGGTATTATGGAAGTTTTCCTGGTGCTTATTTGCCTTGTAATGTTGAACCATATTGTGTTTTGCGCGGCGTCAGGCACGCCGAGGGCCTGTCTGGCCAGAACGTTGAGCTTGTTGAATCGATAATTTGTTGCCAATCCGGGCGTGCAGCGGCATCGCGAGCAAGGCTCCATCGCGAGGTCTTGCGTGGCCGCGTGTCAAGAAGTCTTCTTAAGTTGCTCTAGAACCTCCGGCGCGATCCAACGTCGCCGGGCTTGGGCCCGCTGCACCGCCGACCGGAATTTCTCGTTGTCACCTAGCTGCAAATATGTCGATGCCAGACTGGAATACGGATCACAGCTGCAGCCGTCCGTCGGCGCATCAATCGAGACCGATCGTTCGTAGTCAGCCGCGGCGTCAGCGTAGTTGCGCTCTCCCAACCGCAGATTCCCTCGTTCGCAATACAAGTCAGCTAATCTGATGCCGCCAAGCCGCGCGTCTGACTGTTGTACCTTGGTGTAGTCGGCGATTGCACCGTCGTACTCGCGGAGGTGTTCGCGGGAGATGCCGCGCATGTCAAAGGCCTGTTCGCGCGTGCCATCCAGTTCGATGGCTTTAGTGAAGTCATCGGCGGCCAGAGGCCAATATCTTTCATCAGCCAGAGAGCCGAAGTTGTCTTGGCGAACGGCCCACGCTCTGTCGTGGTAGGTAAGCCCCCGCGCGAAAAAGTTTTCTGCGGTTCGGGGATCGAGACGCACCGCGGCTTCGTGATCTTGGAGAGCCTGATCGAACAGCCGGTCGTACTCGCGGATATTGACCAGCTTGAACACCCGGGAATAGCGCGCACGTTCGGCATATCCTCGCGCCCGCTCGGTATGGCCGGCGGCGCGCCCAGTGTCGTCTTGGGCGGCCTCAATCGTTCGGGTCCCGTGTTCGATGCGTGCCTGATATTGCCCAAGCCAATACGATGGCCCACCCCAGCCACAACCGCCGAGGGTGAACAGGCAGATCATTACAATGGACAGGCCGAGCTTTTGCATGGCTTCGAGTTTCGCGGGTCGCCATGAACGTCTCGTAAAGATCAGCACAGCGATTTCGCTGCCTTTATTAGGCAGCTATTAGTCGCAGCTGGACGCCTTTGGCCGCGACCAGAGCCAAGGGCATCCATTGCATGAGCCCTGAAAATACCGACGCTAACAACAATAAGTGTGCCCGCCCACGGCGCTACCCCGGATTGGGTTTCAATCCTGCCGCCTCGATACCGGCGATCGCGCAGATTTCGTCATTGTCGGAAGTGTCGCCGGAGACCCCGACGGCGCCCAGCAGCTTCGTGCCGTCCTGAATCAAAACGCCGCCCGGCACCGGCACCAGCTGCCCTTTGGCCATCGTGTTCACCGCACTGACGAAGTAAGGCTGCTCCTGCGCGCGCTGGAACAGTGCACGCGATCCCATGCCGAGCGCGAGCGCGCCGTAGGCCTTGCCGTGCGCGATCTCGGCCCGCATCAGGCTGGTGCCGTCCTGCGCCGCCGTGACCTTCACCGCGCCGCGCACGTCGAGCACGGTGATGACCAGCGGCTTCAATTTCTTTTCGACAGCCTTGGCGAGCGCGGCGTCGAGGATCTTACGGGCGATGTCGAGGGTAAGGTCGGACATGGGGGCTTCCTTGTGAGTTGGATGATACGACTAGATTTTGTGCAGCGGAAGTCTTCTTCTCCTCATCCTGAGGAGCCGCGAGAGCGGCGTCTCGAAGGATGAGGCCGATATCGGGGCTTCATGGTTCGAGACGCGCGAAAACGCGCTCCTCACCATGAGGGCCTGGAAGCATTTGCGTCCCGGAAAGGCTCATCGCCAGCGCGCGGGCGACGTGAATGGCTGATCGCTCGGTACCGTCCTTGATCTGGTGACGGCAGGAGGTGCCGTCGGCGATCACGAGCGTGTTGGCATCGGCGCGGCGCACGGCGGGCAATAGCGACATCTCGGCCATCTCGATGGAGACGTCATAGGTGTCTGCGCCGTAGCCGAATGCGCCGGCCATGCCGCAACAACTCGATTCGATGGTCTCAACCTTCAAATTCGGGATCAGCCGCAACGCTTGCTCGACCGGCTTGAACGCGCCGAATGATTTCTGGTGGCAATGGCCGTGCACGACGGCCTTTTCCGCGATCGGCTTCAGCGGCAGCGACAATTGTCCCGCCGCGGCCTCGCGCACCAGAAACTCTTCGAACATCAACGCATGGGCGCTGACGGTCTTTGCGGTCTCGTCCGAACGCAGCGACAACAGTTCGTCGCGCAACGTCAGAAGGCAACTGGGTTCAAGTCCCACGATCGGCACGCCGCGGGCCGCAAAGGGCGCGTAGGTCTCAACGAGTCGATCGAGTTCCGCGCGGGCGTGATCGACCAGTCCGGCTGAAAGGAACGTGCGTCCGCAACACAGCGAACGGCCGTCGTCCGCCGGCTTCGGAAGATGGACGCGATAGCCGCCCGCGATCAGCACCTTGAGCGCAGCGTCGAGATTTTCTCGCTCGTAGGTGCGATTGAAGGTGTCGCCGAACAGCACGACCTCGCGGCCATCGGCCGGACCGAATACGTCGCCTTGCGGATCGAACACGTCGCGCCGCCATGCGGGCAATGCGCGCTTGGCGCTGATGCCGGTGACACGCTCGAACAGTGCACGCAGCAATTTGCTGTTGTTGCGCACGTTGGCAAGCGGGGCGAGGCGCGAGAACAAAGGTGCATAGTGCGGCAGGAAGCCGACGAGGCGATCACGCAAGGAGAGGCCGTGTTTGGCGCGCCGCGCTGAAAGCACCTCGATCTTCATCCTGGCCATGTCGACGCCGGTCGGGCATTCGTGGCGGCAGGCTTTGCAGGACACGCAGAGCTTCATCGTGTCCATCATCGCGTCGGAAGAGAGCGCGTCCTGCCCGAGTTGCCCGGAGATCGCGAGCCGCAGCGTGTTGGCGCGGCCGCGCGTGACGTCCTTTTCGTTGCGCGTGGCGCGGTAGGACGGGCACATCACGCCGCCTTCGAGCTTGCGGCAGGCGCCGTTGTTGTTGCACATCTCGACCGCGCCCTGGAAACCGCCGCCGGCGCCGGGATAGGCCGACCAGTCGAGTTCGGTCTTCAAGTCGCCGATCGCATAGCCCGGCGCATAACGAAACAACGAGCGGTCGTCCATCTTTGGCGGATCGACGATCTTGCCCGGATTGAGCACGTGGCCGGGGTCGAAGCGCTCTTTCACTTCTTTGAAGTCGGCGATGATGCGCGGGCCAAACATGGTCTCGTGGAATTCCGAGCGCACGAGGCCGTCGCCATGCTCGCCGGAATGCGAGCCCTTGTACTCGCGGACCATTGCGAACGCTTCTTCCGCAATGGCGCGCATCGCCTTGACGTCTTTCTCGAGCTTCAGGTTCAGCACGGGGCGGACATGCAGGCAGCCTTCGCTCGCGTGCGCGTACATGGTGCCGCGGGTTCCGTGCCTGGCGAACACTTGATTCAGCCGTTCCGTGTAGTCGGCAAGGTGGGGCAGGGGCACCGCGCAGTCCTCGACGAACGAGACCGGCTTGCCTTCCTGTTTCATCGACATCATGACGTTGAGGCCGGAAGTGCGGAAATCCGCAATTGCAGCCTGCACGGCCGGCTCGACGACATCGACCACGCCACCCCATTTGCGTTTGTCGTTGTTCCAATCGAAGCCGAGGTCGCCCATCAGCTCGGACAACTGTTTCAGCTTTTGCAGGTTCGTGTCCTGGTCTTCCTCGGCAAATTCGACAATCAGAAGCGCGTCGGGATCGCCCTTCACCGTGGCTTCGATCACCGGGCGGAACATCGCGATGTCGCGCCCGAGCGCAATCATGGTGCGGTCGACGAGTTCAACCGCGATAGGGCGAAGCTTGACGAGATGTTGGGCTGCATCCATCGCCTCGTAGAAGCTGCCGAAGTGGCAGACGCCGAGCACTTTGTTGCGGATGACGGGCCACAGTTTCAGCTCGACCTGCGTGGTAAAGGCGAGCGTGCCTTCCGAGCCGACCAGCAAATGCGCCATGTTGTTGGCGGCGTTGCGCGGGACGAGCGCATCGAGATTGTAGCCGCCGACGCGGCGCTGCACTTTCGGAAACTTGTCGGCCACTTCCGCGGCTTCGCGGGCGCCGAGTGCCAGCATGTCGCGAAACAGCTCCGACGCCTTGTCGTTCGAATTGGCTTGCGTGAGATCACGCGGCACTTCGCCGAAATGCATCAGCGTGCCGTCGGCCAGCGCCGCATCCATCGACAGCGTGTTGTCGCGCATGGTGCCATAACGCAGGCTTCGCCCGCCGCAGGAATTATTGCCGGCCATGCCGCCGATGGTGGCGCGCGAGGCGGTCGAGACGTCGACCGGAAACCACAGGCCGTGTTTTTTCAGCTGGCGGTTGAGGTCGTCGAGCACGATGCCGGGTTCGACCACGCAGGTCCTGTTTTCGACGTCGAGCGAGAGAAGACGATTCAGGTGCTTGGAGAGGTCGACGACGATGCCGTTATTGATGGTCTGACCGCATTGCGAGGTGCCGCCGCCGCGTGGGGTGACTTTCCGGCCCGCGTCGCGCGCGATTGCGAGCGCCCGCAGCGCCTCGTCGATGGTGCGGGGGACCACCACGCCCGCGGGAACGATCTGGTAGAACGAGGCGTCGGTGGCGTAACGGCCGCGGTTGAAGGAATCGAAGAAGACGTCGCCCGTGATCTCGCGCGACAGTCTGTCCTTCAAGCTCACGTCCGTGTCGGTCATCTCAACTCCACTGGACTGGTCTGCTTCACCTCGCCCCGCTTGCAGTGGGGACATCACGTAGTCGGCGATCGCCGGTTCATCCCTCGAGACGGCGCTTCGCGCCTCCTCGGGATGAGGTCGTCACATGTGGTTCGATCCGGACCCTTCATTGTTAGCTCGATCAGACCTTCATGGTGAGGAACCGCGTCACTCGATCAGACCCTCACTGGCGAGGAGCCGCGTCAATTGACGCGTCGTCTCGAACCACGAGGCCCGTGTGGAGCGAGGGAGCACGTCTCCTGCGCGGTCGCATGTCAAATCCAGCTAACTATCTGAATTCGCAGTTTTGAATGCAAAATTTGGCTTTTCGACCCGGCTGGAGGGCGATCAGGTTGGTTCGATGGCGGTGGCGTCGCCCGTCTTGTGATGCTCGACCGCGGCAGTGCGCTTGTTGCGAAGGTGGCGGAACAGGATGTCCGAAAGCTCGTTGCCGGCGCGGCGGCGCAAGGCCTCCAGGATCGTCTCGTGCTCCCGCATCGCCTCGCCCCATCGCTCGCGCTTGCGTGCGAAGTTGGCGGAATAGCGCACGCGGCGGATGCGGCCGGCGAAATTCGCATAGGCAGCCTTCAGCGTCTCGTTGCGCGAGGCTTCGACGATCCTCTGATGGATCAGTTGGTTGACCTGGAAATAACTGTGCATGTCGCGGTGCAGGTAGAAACCGTACATTTCATAGTGCAGCCGCTCGATTTCAGCGATTTCCTCGTCCGTAATGTGCTCGCAGGCAAGCCTTCCGGCGAGGCCTTCCAGCCCGCCCATCACGTCGAAGAGTTCGCCGAGGTCCTGCTCGCTTAAACGCCGGACCCGCGCGCCGCGGTTGGGCAGGAGTTCGACCAGGCCTTCGGCGGCGAGAACCTTGAGCGCCTCGCGCAGGGGTGTGCGCGAGATGCCGAGCATTTCGCATAACTGCCGCTCGGGAACGCGTCCGCCGTCCGGGATGTTGCCCTCGACGATATGGTCGCGCAGCCGCGCCAGTATCTCGTCGTGCAGCGATTGTTCTTCCCGCGCGCTTTCGCCCAGCGCCAGCGCCGTCGGATCGTTTGGAATCATCGGTTTCATGACTGAACGATACGGCAGACGAGGGCCGCCCGTCGACCCTCTTTGTGTGCAATTTAGATGTTGATGCCGGTAAAATTGAATGCAATATGGAAGACCAATGTGGAGGAGAACACCATGAGCAAGCAGCAGGGACGGCATTTCCTGAACATTCCGGGCCCGAGCCCCGTTCCGGACCGCGTGCTTCGCGCCATGGATATGCCGGTCATCGACCACCGCAGCGCGGAGTTCGCCGAACTCGGCAAGGCTGTGTTCGAGGGCTGCCAGAAGATCTTCAAGACCAAGGGGCCGGTGATCGTGTTTCCGTCGTCGGGCACCGGCGCCTGGGAAGCGGCGATCGTCAACACGCTGTCGCCGGGCGACAAGGTGCTGATGGTCGAGACCGGCCATTTCGCCACGCTCTGGCAGCAGATGGCGAAGCGCTGGGGCATCGATGTCGAGTTTCTTCCCAGCGACTGGCGCCATGGCGCCAACCCGGCCGAGATCGAGGAGAAGCTCAAGGCCGACAAGGCCCACGCCATCAAGGCCGTCATGGTCGTTCATAACGAGACCTCGACCGGCGTCACCAGCCGGGTCGGCGAGATCCGCGCGGCGATGGACCGGGTCAACCATCCGGCGCTGCTGCTGGTCGATACGATTTCCTCGCTCGGCTCGGTCGATTTCAAGCACGACGAGTGGAAAGTCGACGTCACCGTGAGCTGCTCCCAGAAAGGCTTCATGCTGCCGCCCGGGCTCGGCTTCAACGCGGTTTCGGACAAGGCCCGCGCCGCCGCCAAGACCAACAAGATGCCGCGCTCCTATTGGGATTGGGAGGAAATGCTCAAGCCCAACGCCAACGGCTTCTTCCCCTATACGCCGGCGACCAATCTGCTCTACGGGCTGAAAGAAGCCATTGCGATGATGCTTGAAGAGGGGCTCGATAACGTATTCGCCCGCCACAAGCGTCTGGCCGCGGCGACGCGCGCCGCCGTCACCCATTGGGGACTTGAGGTGCTGTGTCAGGAGCCGGCCGAATACTCGCCGGTGCTGACCGCGGTGCTGATGCCGCCGGGGCACAACGCCGACGACTTCCGGAAGGTGGCGCTCGAAAAATACAACATCTCGCTTGGCTCGGGCCTTTCCAAAGTGGCCGGCAAGGTGTTCCGCATCGGCCATCTCGGCGAGTGCAATGAACTCACGCTGCTTGGCGCACTGTCGGGCGTGGAAATGGGCCTGACGGCGGCCGGCGTGCCGCATCGTGCGGGCGGCGTCGATGCCGCGATGAAGTCGCTGGAGGACGCCGACCAGTCCAACGCGCCGACCCATCTCAAGATGGTCAGGCCTTAAGAAACCGACGAAACCGGCACCATCCATTGGTCGTATTTGTCCTGACCAATCAATGATGTCAGAGTCAAAATAAAAGTTGCAGGGGAGGTTGAGCAGATGCGACTTCGGTTGAAGGCGACCCATGTCGTGCTCGGCATGCTCTGCGTGATGTATTTCATCACCTATGTCGACCGGGTGAACATCGGCACGGCGGCGAGCGAAATTCAAAAAGAGCTCCACCTCTCCAACACCCAGCTTGGGCTCGTCTTCTCCGCCTTCGCTTACCCGTATCTTCTGTTCCAGGTGATCGGCGGCTGGGTCGGCGATCACTTCGGTCCGCGACGAACGCTGTTCTGGTGCGGCCTGATATGGGCCGCCTCGACCATCATGACCGGCTTTGTCACCAGCCTGACCACGCTGTTCATCGCCCGCGTCGCGCTCGGCTTCGGCGAGGGCGCGACTTTCCCGACCGCCACGCGCGCGATGCAATACTGGACCCCTGCGGGCCAGCGCGGCTTTGCGCAAGGATTGACCCACGCCTTTGCGCGCCTGGGCAATGCGATCACGCCGCCCTTGATCGCGGTCCTGATGGCGTGGCTGACCTGGCGCGGCTCGTTCATCCTGCTCGGTATCGTGAGCCTGCTCTGGGGGCTTGTCTGGGTGTCCTACTTCCGCAACGACCCCAAGGAGCATCCGTCGATCACGCCGGAGGAGTTGGCTACGCTGCCGGAACGTTCTTCTTCCGCGACGAAGCCGCAGGTGCCGTGGGGTCCGCTGTTGCAGCGGATGTGGCCGGTGACGTTGACCTACTTCTGTTACGGCTGGAGCCTATGGCTCTATCTCAACTGGCTGCCGTTATTCTTCAAGAACAACTACCAGCTCGATATCAAGAATTCGGCGCTGTTCGCCTCCGGCGTGTTCTTCGCCGGCGTGGTTGGCGACAGCCTGGGCGGCATTCTGTCCGATGGAATTTTCAAGCGGACCGGCAACGTCAGGTTTGCGCGGTTGTCCGTCATCGTGACCGGCTTTACCGGCGCGCTGTTGTCGCTGGCGCCGATCTTCTTCATCCACGACATCACGGTCGTGGCGTTATGCCTTTCGTCCGGCTTCTTTTTTATTGAAATCATCATCGGCCCGATCTGGTCGGTGCCGATGGATATCGCGCCGAAATATTCCGGCACGGCATCCGGCTTGATGAACACCGGCTCGGCCTTCGCCGCCATCGTCTCGCCGCTCGTGGCGGGCTATGTGATCGACGTGACCGGCAACTGGTATCTGCCATTTATCATGTCGATCGGGCTGCTTCTGCTGGGTGGCCTTTGCGCCTTCATGATGCATCCGGAAACGCCGTTCGAGGAGACCGCGCCGCTGATCCCGGCGGCCCGGACGCTGCCGGCGAAGTGAGCGGTTGGACCCTCGTGGTGAGGAGCGCACCCCGCCCGAGCAGGCTGAGCGATAGCGGGGATAAAAGCCGGGGTGAGGCTACCCATACTTATGGATTGACGGGATTGACCGGCTAGGGGACAACGCCGCCAATAGATCGCGGCTCGCTACCAGAGATTCCCCGGGAAGGACGCTCCATGGCCCTGCATACAGGACGGCATTTTCTCCAGATTCCAGGCCCTACCAATATACCGGACCGGGTCCTGCGCGCCATGGACATGCCGGCGCTGGACCACCGGGGTGCGGAATTCGCCGAGCTCGGTTTTGCCGTGTTTTCGGGAATGCAGCGCATTTTCCGCACCAAGCAGCCGGTGATGATCTTCCCGTCGTCGGGCAGCGGCGCCTGGGAGGCGGCCATCGTCAACACGCTGTCCCCGGGCGACAAGGTGCTGCTCGCCGAGACCGGCCAGTTCGCGGTACTCTGGAAGGGCATCGCCGAGAGGTTCAAGCTCGACCTCGAATTCATGCCGACCGACTGGCGCCGCGGCGCCGACGTTGCCGAAATCGAGGCCCGGCTTGCCGCCGACAAGGCGCACAAGATCAAGGCCGTGCTCGTCATCCATAACGAGACCTCGACGAGCTGCGTCACCCATCCGCTCGACGTGCGCAAGGCGCTCAACCGCACCAACCATCCGGCGATGTTGATGGTCGACACCATTTCCGGCCTCGCCTCGCTCGAATACGAGCACGATGCCTGGGGCGTCGACGTTTCGGTCGGCGGCTCGCAGAAGGGCATGATGCTGCCGCCGGGCCTGAGCTTCAACGCGGTTTCTGAGAAGGCGCTTGCGATCTCAAAGGCCAATACCTCGCTGCGATCCTATTGGGATTGGCACGACATGCTCGAGTACAACAAGATCGGCACCTTCCCCTATACGCCGGCGATCAATCTGTTGTTCGCGTTGCGCGAAGCCATCGCGATGCTCGAGGAAGAGGGGCTCGAGAACGTGTTGGCCCGCCACAAGCGCCATGCGGCCGCAACGCGCGCCGCGGCGAAGGTCTGGGGTCTCGAACTCGTCTGTCTCGATCCGAACGCTTACTCGCCGTCACTGACCGCGGTCATGGTCCCCGAGGGGCACGATGCAGATGCGTTCCGCAAGATCGTGCTGGAAAATTTCGACATGTCGCTCGGCACCGGTCTGGGCAGGCTGAAGGGCAAGGCGTTCCGGATCGGCCATATCGGCCACATGAACGACCTCATGCTGATGGGCGCGCTCTCGGGCGTCGAGATGGGGCTCGATCTCGCCAAGATACCGCACCGCTCGGGCGGCGTGCTTGCCGCCATGGACATCCTGAAGAACCGCGACGTGGTCGCCATGCCCAAGGCGGCGGTAGCATAACAGCTGTGCAGACCTCAACAAGAACGAAAGAGCGCGACATGAACGCCCCCGTCACCGCCAATGAAGACCTGATCTATTCCGTCACGGACGGCATCGCCCGGATGACGTTCAACCGCCCGCAGGCGCGCAATGCGCTGACCTTTGCGATGTACGAGCAGATGGCCTCGATCTGCGAGAGCATCAATGCCGACCATTCGATCAAGGCGCTGATCATCACGGGAGCCGGCGACAAGGCGTTTGCGTCGGGGACGGACATTTCGCAGTTCCGCGCCTTCAAGACCGCGCAGGAACTCGCTCGACTATGAGGCGCGCATCGACCGCGTGCTCGGCACGCTGGAGCAGTGTCGCGTTCCCGTGATTGCGGCGATCGCCGGCGCCTGCACCGGCGGCGGCGCCGGCATTGCGGCCTGCTGCGATATCCGCATCGGCACTGAAGCCACGCGCATCGGCTTTCCGATCGCACGCACGCTCGGCAACTGTCTTTCGATGTCCAATATCTCGAGGCTGGTGTCGCTGATCGGCCCGGCGCGCACCAAGGACCTGATCTTCAAAGCACGCCTGGTAGAGGCGCCGGAGGCGCTGGCGCTTGGCCTGCTCAACGAGATCGTGCCCGACGTCGAGACGCTGCAACGCCGCGCCGACGAAACCGCGAAGCTTGTCGCCGGCCACGCGCCGATCACGCTGGAGGTGACCAAGGAGGCCGTGCGCCGGATCCGCCGCACGCTCTCCCGCGACGAGGGCGAGGACCTGATCCTCAAGGCCTATATGAGCGAAGATTTCCGCGAGGGCATGGACGCCTTCCTCAACAAGCGGGCGCCGAAATTCAAGGGCAAGTGAGTCAGGAAGTCACGCCTCGCCACTGACGCCATATCCCGCCATTCGCGCGCGGACGTTTTCGATCTCGGCCTTCGGCAACAGCTGTGGCGTGCCGATTTGCAGGCAGCCGTGATATTGCCGCGCCAGCGTCTCGACCTCGACCGCAAGCCACATCGCCCTGGGAAGCGAAGCACCCGCCACGATCAGGCCGTGATGGGCGAGCAGGCAGGCCGATCGGTCTGCAAGCGCTGCAACCGCATGGCGCGATAACTCCTCGGTGCCGAACGTCGCATAGGGTGCGCAACGGATGGTGTCTCCGCCGGCGCAGGCGATCATGTAATGGACCGCCGGGATCTCGAGGCCCATGATGGCCAGGATAGTCGCAAACGGCGGGTGCGCGTGGACCACCGCGTTTACTTCGGGGCGTGCGTTGAGGATATCGCGGTGAAAGCGCCATTCGCTGGAGGGCCGTTGGCCGGCGGCAGGCGCGCTGTCGAGCTTCATGAACACGATCTGGTCCGGCTGCATGGCGTCGTAGGGAACCGACGTCGGCGTGATCAGCATGCCGTCGTCATGCCGCAGGCTGATATTGCCCGACGTGCCCTGGTTGATGCCGAGCCGGTTCATTTCGCGGCAGGCGTCGATGATCTGACGGCGCTTGGCCTGGTCGTTGGATGAGGACATCGGCCTTTCCTTGCGAAAATGGCTACTCGCTAATGAGAAGATCGCCAGAAGCCTTTGCGGTAAAGGAACATTAGTCGAAGATGGCTTTGCGATATAGTCGACCCGGGGTGATCGATCCCGGCAAAATCGGAGCAGTCATGACGGATGCGGTGCTTGGCATTGTCGGAGGATCCGGCATTTACGACCTGCCGGGACTTGAAAATGCCCGTGACGAGATCGCCGAAAGCCCGTGGGGCGAGCCGTCGGCGCCGCTTCGCCGCGGCACCATCGCCGGCTTGCCGGTCGTGTTCCTGACCCGGCACGGCAAGGGCCATCGGTTGTCGCCTTCCGATATCAACTATCGCGCCAATATCGATGTCCTCAAGCGCGCCGGCGTCACCGACCTGATCTCGCTTTCGGCTTGCGGCTCCTTCAGGGAAGAGATGCCGCCCGGCACGTTCGTGCTGGTCGATCAGTTCATCGACCGCACTTATCGGCGCGAGAGCTCGTTCTTCGGCACCGGCTGTGTGGCGCATGTCTCGATGGCGCACCCGGTGTCGCCGCGCTTGCGCCTGCATTTGGCATCGGCAGCCGAAGCCGAAGGCATCCCGGTTGCGCAGGGCGGCACCTATGTGTGCATCGAAGGCCCGCAATTCTCCACATTCGCCGAAAGCATGACTTACAAAGGCCACGGCTATTCGGTGATCGGCATGACCAACATGCCCGAGGCCAAGCTCGCGCGCGAGGCCGAGATTTGCTACGCGAGCGTCGCCATGGTGACCGACTTCGATTGCTGGCATCCCGACCACGACGCGGTCACGGTCGCCGATATCATTCGTGTACTCAACGCCAATGCCGAGAACGCGCGCCAACTTGTGGCGCGGCTGGCGCGGGATTTTCCGCGAGCGCATGAGCCGTGTCCGATCGGCTCGGATCGCGCACTCGATTCCGCCTTGATCACGGCGCCGGAAGCGCGCGATCCCCAATTGTTGAAAAAGCTCGACGCCGTGGCGGGAAGAGTACTGCGAAAATGAAGGTCGACGGCAAGCACTTCCGCAGCATTTGGGTCGAGCCGGATGGTTGGACCATCGGCGCTATCGATCAGCGTCGCCTGCCGCATGAGTTCGTCATTGCAAAGCTTGCGACCTGCGAGGCGGCGGCGGAAGCGATCCGTTCCATGCTGGTGCGCGGCGCGCCGCTGATCGGTGCGACCGCAGCCTATGGCGTGGCGCTGGCGATGCGCGTTGAGGCTTCCGATGCCGCTTTCGAACACGCCTATGCAAGCCTGATCGCGACCCGTCCGACCGCGATCAACCTTAAATGGGCGCTGGAAGAGATGCGAAAAGCACTTACCCCGCTTTCGCCATCCGCGCGGGCGACGGCGGCCTATGTGCGCGCCGGCGAAATCGCGGAAGAGGATATCGAGATCAACCAGGCGATCGGCCGGCACGGCCTTGGGCTGATTGAAGCGGTTGCGCCACGCAAGAAGCCGGGTGAGGCGATCAACATCCTCACGCACTGCAACGCGGGCTGGCTCGCAACGGTTGATTGGGGAACGGCGACTGCGCCGATTTATCTTGCGCATGATCGCGGCCTCGACGTCCACGTCTGGGTCGACGAGACCCGTCCGCGCAATCAGGGCGCCTCGCTGACGGCGTGGGAGCTTTCGCACCACGGCGTGGCGCATACCGTGATCGCGGACAATACCGGCGGTCACCTGATGCAGCACGGCATGGTCGATCTCGTCATTACCGGCACCGATCGCGTCACCGCCAATGGCGATGTCTGCAACAAAATCGGCACCTATCTGAAGGCGCTCGCCGCCTACGACAACGGTGTGCCGTTCTATGTCGCGCTACCGTCGCCGACGATCGATTTTTCCGTGTCCGACGGCGTGACGCAAATTCCGATCGAGCAGCGCAGCGCCGACGAAGTCGCCACCATGACCGGACGCACGGCGGCGGGAAAAATCGAAACGGTGCGGATCGTCCCGGACGGTTCTCCGGTCGCCAATTACGCCTTCGATGTCACGCCCGCGCGCCTCGTCAGCGGGCTGATCACCGAGCGCGGCGTTTTGCGGGCGGACAGCGCGGCATTGGCGCAGGCGTTTCTCGACCGGGCGAACGGCGGCTGAGCGGCCGTGTGGTCGAGTGAGTTAAGCCTGTCCTCGACTACTTGGCCACCTGTCCATTGTGTAACAACGTTCTCACGCTCGAACTATGGCGAGAGGCGTTCAATGAGGTAATGCGTGTAGGCCGGAACCGCGGAGGCAAGAATATGCATTTCGTCCGCGTAGTCCGATTGACGCACTCCGGGAACGGCCGGAATGTTTAAGACTTCCGAATCCGCAGCTACGTCCCGCATCTTCCAGAAGAGTAACATACTGATCATCCTGTTCCCGCCAAAGCTTGTCGTTATCTCGGTCGTAGCGCGGTGCCCAAGGCGGGACCACAACCGTCAATTTCCGGACCGTAGAAGCCAGCTCACATAGAGCGGCTGTTTCTAAGCGAGCCTTTGGGCCCGACAAATCCCAGCGTGCATAATGTGGGTGTTTCCCTAGATCGCTGGGCCATCGATCATCGCTCTGCCGACTTCCAATGGCGACGACCCCGAAGGCCGGCGGGATTGGCCCTTGTGTCGAAAGCTGTTGATCTAGAGCAAGTTGTGCTCTGAAGGCCTCACGAATAAACCGGAGGAGTGTTCCTATGCGAAATGGCAGAAAGGTAGCGATTTGTTCGAAAACGCTGAGTCGAGCTGCGACGTCGAGCGGGAACACTGCAGCGGACTGAACCCCCTCATTAAAAATAAAAGGCGCAACGCTTAAGACGAGATGCGCTTTACGAAATATTTCCGAATTTTGATGGCTCACCGCAAGAACGGCTAGTGGCTCGCCCGCATCGTAAGCGATATTTACCGCTGCACCGCTGGGCCTGCCAGTCATTTTCGCCGCGAGCGCCGGGTCGACCTGGTATTCCGTGCGACTCTCGCCGGCGAAAATCAAGTCGGGTTGAGCTTTCAGCAAGGGAAGTTTGACAGCAAGTGCGTAGGGAATATCAACATGAACTTGCTTGGCGACGAATAGTAATACTGCAAAAGCCGCAAACGATATCACTCCGGCGAGACCGAGAGTGAGGGCGATCCACCTTGCGACATGGCCTTCCAAATCGGAGCTGTTGCTCGGCGCCAAGATGCTTACCGCTCCATATTTTATTTTCTTTTGGGCGAATGGTCGGATGCCTGACCGATTATCGCTTGCTTTTGTGATGCGCAGATCTGTGTCGTTTCGAGTCCATTAAAAACGGTATAGTCCATTTCCTGTCAGGCTGCGAGTTCATTTGAATGCGCTGTTGGCGCGGACCTTTCCGTGCCGCTGAGGCTCCGACTGTATTGCTGCTCGTTGCCGAGAATGCCTCCATCGTGCACGGTCTCCACTCCAGCGCATCGACCACTCTTACGTCAGCTTCAGTTGCGTTGCCGCAGGCGCACGTCGGCTATTTGAGTAAAAAATCCAGAAAACGCAGGTTTTCTTGAACAAAGGACGGGCGTAAATGCATGCCATCTGAATATTTTGGTTCGGCGGCCCCGTAGAAGGGTGAACAGCCGTTGCCGGTGCCGCAGATATCCAGGAAGGCATCGAGCGTTGTGACCCCTGTTCTCTCGGCGACGCGGCGCAAGTTATCGTCGATATCGGCGTACCCGGCTCGTAATTCGGAGATTGGGACATCTTCATCGGCGTCGGGTGCGACCGAAAAGCCAATTGGGCTACGAATAACCATTTTATTTGGGTCGAAGCGAGCGCTTTGGATTGGCACTCCTAAAATCAAATAGACGTTGGCCTTCGCGCTTTGAAGCAGGCGGATATAATCTTCCAGGTTCGCGAAAAAGGCTTGTCGTCCTTCCACGGTCCCCAGTGAAAGTTGTTTGCCTTCTCGTTGAATCCTTAAGCTTGTGTCACGATATCCAAGCCAGGACGCACCCAATACCACGGTTGCGATGTGTTCGCGTCGGACTAGCTCGAGAAGCAGATCCGGCATGTTTGCGCAATGCGCAAAGTCTCCCTGCTGAATTATCCCAGGTACTGGCGCACAGCTGCCACCAACGACGAAGTAAGTATTGGCACGCAACTGCCCTGTGTCGGCCAGCTGTTGCAGTCTAGGTCCAAACTGAAACAGCAAACTGTCCCCGCTGAGCGCCACCTTGCGTTCGCCTTGGCCGAGATGGGCGATCCATGTGTGGTCATGGTCCGTTATATCCATCCCTCGGGTAGGTCGGAAAACAGGATCATTTCTCGCCTCGCTGATTTTCCGTATGTCGATGTTTGGAAGAGCAGTGAAGCGGCCGGGGACACCATGCATCGTCCATGTTGCCAGACCGGCCGCACCCAAGGCAGCGACCCAAAACGCAACGATTCGCGTGCGGCGACGCGATTGCACACCAAAGCGGACCGGGCATTCGACAAACCGATAGGTCATCCAGGCCAAGAGGAAGCTTGCTGCTACAAGCCCAGCAGCCATCAAAGGTGTCGGTGGTTTGCCAAGGCGAATGATGTAAGCATAAGAGATCAACGGCCAGTGCCAAAGATAGAGCGGATAGCTAATCAATCCGACAAAGACGATCCTGCGATCGGACAAAAGTGTCCGGTTCACCATTGCGTGCGGACCCGCAAGGATCACGGCGACGGCACCTGCGACCGGCAGCAGTGCAAACCATCCCGGAAAGCGTAGCTCTGGTGTGAACAACGCTGCAGAAAGTATCAAGGCCGCCAAGCCCCCGACCGAGAGCCAGGATCGAATCGTGGGCGTAAGATCGAACCGATTTCGGTGCGCCAGGCCCGCGCCCGCCAACAACTCCCAGAAGCGTGGAAAGGGTAGAAAAAAATCGCCAACGGTGCTGGTAGTCGAGAGCCAAATGTTTATTGCGAACGAGGCTAGAAACAGCAGTATCAACAGCCGCCCAAGGGGCGCTTTCATCTTGGAAATCATCCAGAGGAGTGCCGGCCAGATGATGTAGAATTGTTCCTCGATCCCCAACGACCACAGATGAAGCAGGGGTTTCAAAGTGGCAGCGATGTCGAAGTAGCCTGCCTCGCTCCAGGTTGCGATGTTCGAGAGAAACGCGGCACTGAAGAACACATGCTTGCCGAGTTGCATTAGCTCAGATGGCAGAAGGCAAACATAGCCATAGGCCAACACGCCAGCCAGGCAAACGGCAAGGGCCGGAAAGATGCGTCGGATACGTCGGCCGTAGAAATTGGAAAGAGAGAAAATTCCTTCAGACAGTTCTCGCAACAGAATCGATGAGATGAGAAAGCCCGAGATAACGAAGAAGACGTCGACGCCGATGTAACCCCCGCGAACCGCCGTCGGAAACGCGTGGTAGAGCACGACCGAAACCACGGCCAGCGCGCGCAATCCATCGATGTCGCGGCGATAATTCTCCTTTGCATGAAATGAGGTGTCAGACTTCATCTTGGCTGGCCGAAATTGAATTCATCGGTCTCTATGCCCTGAATTTTGGTTTTGGTGAAATTCTTTCGACGACGCTGCCTGGCCCGCGACTAACCGCGACCTTGCGACGAATATTTTGATGTCATGCTATCAGTTGCGAAACGGCCACGAGCTGTCCTAAAAAGGCAGCCTTAGGGCCGCGAGCGCTAAAGAGCGGCGACGTCCAGGGTTAGGTATTGACGTCTGCGTAAGGGGCTCCAGACTGGTGATTGTACTTTTTGGCGCGTCGTCGGATGTCGGCCAACGGGTTTCCCGGAAGCTTGAAAACGCCGGCTTGACGGTACGGAGGGTTTCCCGCCGCCTGCCGGGCGGATTTAGAGCCGACCTGGAGACCTCAGAGGCGGTCGATGAGGTGGTGAGAGATGCTGATCAGGTCATCTCGTGCGCTCATGCCCGATACACCGGTACGTTGCTAAGATTCTGCCGTCCCGGAACCCAGTTGGTCTTGATGGGTTCGGCATGGCGATTCTCCATGGTGCCCAATGTGGCAGCCGACGAGGTGCGAGCCGCGGAGCACGCGTTTCTGGCGAGCGACAAGCGCGGCGTAATGCTGCATTCTGCCATGATTTATGGTGGCTTCCAGGAAAGGAATGTTCAACGACTGGTTTCGGTTTTGCAGCGTCTTCCAATCGTGCCGATTCCGGGCGGCGGGCAACAGATCGTCCGCCCCATCTATATTGACGACTTGGTTGAATGTATTTTCAGAGCTGTCCAAAAAAAATGGGATGCGCCGAGCGCTTTCGCGGTTGCTGGGCCAGCGTTGATCTGGCGCGATATGGCGGCTGCGTGTGCGGAAGCAAAAGGTCTCAGACGATTGTTCGTGACCATTCCAATTCCACCTGCCGTTTTGTTACTCGATATCCTAAAGCGTATCGGGCTTAGGACGCCGAGTTCGGACATCTTGCGGCGCTTCGGCGAAAGCGCCGATTTTTCGACGCAGGAGATGTCGTCGCTGTTAGGCGTGAGGCCACGGCCATTTGAAGAAGGTATCAGGCTTGCAATACGGAATTGGGAAAATCCCATCCCGGAATGAGCGCGACATAAGTACGATGGCCCTGTCCATTCGAGGCAGAATTTGCTCAGATGACGCGCCACGGTAAAGACCAGTGCGCACCTGGTTCATCAGTCTTAACCGAGACCACCGCCTAGGAGATTCGGAGTCCTTCTGCTAGAAAAGCTACTCTCAGCATAACGCCCTGCAAAGGTTGCTGGTAACAGCGTTTTACATTACCGTAGCGGTTCCATTTCGTTGCCATGTCTCATTTCGAGGAAGCTTGATTTTGGTTGAATTGCTTGCTGCGCTGCGCGGTGGCATTACCCATGCTGCGGTAAGGCAGCTATCGCCAGGTTCCGCCGAATCGTCTCCATCTCATCCGTCCGATCCAACGGAAGTCCGACCGATGGGAATAGCTCGCTTCTCGACGCAATTCACCAGAATTCCTTTCTCCCGCCGCGTCGGGCGACGCTGTTTGCAACTGATCCGGCCGCTCGCGTTACCGTTTCTCGTTCGTCTCAAACGGTGGGTTTCTCTGGCCGTTGACGAATCACGGTCGGCTCAAATGATGCGTGAGGCGCTCGCCGGCCAGAACGACATGCGGATGCGATTGGATGTAATGGCGAACAACGTGCGGTCATTGTCCGACGCGGTACAGGAGCTGCGCGAGCAGACAGCGCCGAGCGTCGCGCAGTTGCTTGCGGAACAACGTGCCGGCAATACGCGGTTGCAAGCACTGAAGCAGACGGCCGACGCCCTCAACATAGGCGTCGAGAAATCTAGGGAACTTGCGGCTGTCGCCGCCGAGTATTCGAGCAAACTGCTACAGGCACGCGCCCTGTCGCTCGGCGACGAAGTGCTGACTCGCTCTCCGTTCGGATGGCTGCTGCTACCGGCGGAGGATGTCGCGCTGATTGAAGTAATGCTGGAGACTGGCGGCGTTCTCGAACCCGGAATTGTCGCAGTGATGCAGGCGCTGTTGCAACCCGGCGACCTTGTCGTCGATGTGGGCGCTAATGTCGGTATGTTGACCCTGGCAATGGCACGGAGCGTCGCGCCAGGGGGACGCGTTCTTGCCGTCGAACCCACGCCCCGCACCGCCGCGCTGCTTCGACGAACTTGCGCCTTCGCGGGACTTGATCAGATGATTCAGATCGAAGAATGCGCGGCGGGAGCCAAAGAAGGTACGGCGATGCTTCGTATCGGTCGGACGTCGGGTCATAACTCTCTCATGCCGCTCGAGAAGGAAACAGGCAGCGTGGCGGTCGAGGTCCGCTCCCTGGATGCCATGTTGCCAAGCGGATCTGTTCCTGCCTTGATAAAAATTGACGCTGAGGGCTCCGAGCTCGACGTCTGGTACGGGATGGAACGTACCGTTCGCGATGCTCCGAACATGGCTATCATCGTCGAATTTGGTCCACATCATCTGCGGCGATCGGGCGTGAGCATCGAGGCGTGGATTGCGGCCCTGACTGCGCCGGGCTTTACCCTGTGGGAGATTGACGATGAATCGCAGGCCATTCGTCCGCTACGCTCCTCAGGGTTAGAAGAAGTGTCTACAATAAACCTGCTCCTTCTTCGGGATTCTCCATCTCGCTGGCCTCGCTTGCGGGTGAAGGCATGAATCAGCTGGTTGTCGTGGGAGCGGGCGCTCTTGGCAGGATCATGCTCGAAGTCTTCCGCGCCATGCGCGGTTTCGATGTTGTCGGCTTCGTAGACCCCCATCCGTCTGCGTCAACTGTTTTGGGAGTTCCGGTTCTCGGCGATGACCTGGTGCTCCCGACCCTGCGTGAGCAGGGAATAGCATTCGCTTTCGCTGCACTGGGCGACAATCAGCAGCGCCAGCGCCTCGGCGAGCAACTTCGAACTGCCGGCTTCGCACTGCCGGCGGCCATTCATCCGTCGGCGGTGGTTTCTCCATCCGCGCAGATAGGAGCGGGTGTCGCGGTTATGGCTAGCTCAGTTGTTGGGACGCAGACTTCGATTGACGATTTTGCCATTTTGAACATTGGCGCGGTGGTCGACCACGACAATCATCTGTGCCCAGCAGCCCATGTAGCGCCCGGCTGCGCGTTTTCAGGCAGGGTGACCATCGGTGAGAGAGCTCTTGTAGGAGTGGGATCTGCCATCCGTCCCGGCGTCACGATAGGTGCAGATGCAATCGTGGGAGCTGGTTCGGTCGTTGTAAACGATATTCCAGCAGGTGCCCGGGTGGCCGGTGTTCCGGCGCGGCCTCTTAGTACGCGCGGTTCATGACGCCTCAGCGTATCGGGTTGGTCTCGTCGGCCGTTCCACTGATCTTGGGCGGCTATCGCTTTATCGTTGAGTGGCTGGAAGAGAAACTGCGTGATCGCGGACATTCCGTCGAAACGATCTATATCCCGACGACCGACGACCCCGAAACCATTCTAGGACAGATGGCGGCGTTTCGAATGATCGATCTCGATCCGCATTTCGACCGCGTCATTACGTTCCGGCCACCCAGCCACCTCATCAAGCATCGACGGAAAGTCTGCTGGTTTATCCATCATATTCGCATATTCTACGACCTATGGGGCACCGAGTACTGCGACCTGCCCAACACGGCTCAAACGAGGGCGCTTCGCGATACGATTCGCCGAGCCGATACCGCTGCGCTGTCTGAATCGCATCGGCTATTTACCAATAGCCGGGTAATTGCCGATCGGTTGCGGCGATACAACAATCTTGAAGGCGAGGTGCTCTATCCGCCGGTTTTGAATCCGGAAAAATTCCGGTCGGAATCTTTTGGTGACGAAATCGTGTGCATTTCCCGAATGGAAAATCACAAACGCCAGCACGTACTGGTGGACGCCATGCGGTACGTGACAACGCCCGTTAAACTTCGGCTCTGTGGCATTGCGTCAAATCCGTCTTACGCGGATAATTTGATGCGGACGATCAATCGACACAAGCTGGCGAAGCGTGTGATTATAGAGCATCGCTGGATATCCGAGCAGGAAAAAGCCGATCGTCTCGCGGTCAGTCTCGCAGCCGCTTACATTCCCTTCGATGAAGATTTTACGGCTTCCCGACGCTCGAGGCGGCACACGCCAACCGCTGTACTGTCACCCTAAGCGACAGCGGAGGAGTTTCCGAATTTGTTCGGCATGATGACAATGGTCTCATTGTCGACCCGCAATCCGAGGCGCTCGCTCGCGCGTTTGATCGCCTCTATGAGAACCGGGACGATGCCCGAAAAATGGGTGAACGGGCTTCGGCAAGAGTTGACGAACTAGAGATAAATTGGGACGCCGTGATCGCGCGATTGCTGTCTTGAAAGTATTGGTTCTATCAAACCGAGTACCTTTTGTGTGGGGCGGGGCGGAAGAGCTTTCGTTCAATCTTGTCCGCAGGCTTCGGGAGGCCGGTCACGAAGCAGAGGAGATGCGGATTCCGTTCTCGTGGAACCCCGCGGAGAGATTAATCGATGAAATGGTGATCGCGCGCTCGCTGCGGCTCTCCAATGTAGATCGTGTGATCGCCTTGAAATTTCCGGCCTACCTCGTTCCTCACCACAATCAAGTCATTTGGCTTTTGCACCAGTTCCGGCAAGCCTATGACCTGTTTGATGCTGGACAATCACATATCGAGGCCACTCCGGGAGGCGACGCCCTTCGGGTCGCGATTCGGAAGGCCGACGAGGAGGCGTTTCGTTCGGCAGTTTCCATTTTCGCTCTTTCAAACGCGGCAAAGCGGCTAAAGAAATATCATGGTGTGACGGCGCCTGCTCTTCCGGCACCCCTCAACGATCCGGAGCTTTTCTCGGGCGGCGAAGACGCAGGTTACATTCTCGCCGCCGGAAGGGTCGGCAAAGCCAAACGCCAGGCATTACTAGTCGAAGCGCTCGCGCACGCGCCGGGGGTTCGCCTGGTAATAGCGGGTCCGCCAGACGAAGCGTCGGATCCGGGTTTGTTGCAGGCACTGGCGGAGCGTTGCGGCGTCACGGATCGGGTCACCTTCGACCTGCGCTTCTTGCCAAGGCAGGAATTGGCAACACTCGTGAATAATTGCACAGCATCCGCCTATATTCCTTTTGATGAGGACAGCGTCGGATTTGTCACGATGGAGGCATTTCAGGCCGGCAAACCCGTTATCACCACGACGGATTCCGGGGATGTAGTTGAAATCGTGATTGATGGTGAAACCGGCCTCGTGACGGAACCCGCAGCGGAGCCGCTCGGACGAGCCATGGCGCAGATGTGGGCGGACCGATCGAATGCGTCACGCATGGGTGCAGCCGGGCAATCGCTGCTCGCCGGGCTTCACATCACGTGGCCGAGGACCTTGGCGAGGCTATTGGCATGATGCGTCTCGCTTGGTGTGGACCATGGAACGATCGTTCCGCCATCGCTTCTTTCGGCCAGTTTATCGTGGCGGAGATGTTGGCGCGAAACCATGAAGTCACGGTGTTTCGCACGGAAGCAGGCGAGGCCCTCAACGAGAAGCCTTTGCCGGCGTCGATTGAGGTGAAAAATCTTGATGAGGAAAATATCGAGGCACTTGGCCGATCTTTCGACGGTGTCGTGGCGAACATCGGAAATCACTATCCGTTTCACGGTTCGCTCATACAACTGCTCGAGCGTGTCCCTTGTCTGGTGATCTTTCACGACGGGCTGATCGCGGACTTGGCTGCGGGATGGGCATATCATGCCGGCGCGGGAGAAGGCAGTTTGCGAACTCTGGTGCAACAACTTTACGGCGAAGGCGCCTGGAAAAGCGAAGAACCCTATTGGGATTGGGGTCGCGCTGAGTACCTTGTATCTACGCGACCGATGACAGAATGGCTGACGCCACTGGCGGCGGGAATTGTGACGCACTCCGCATTCTGGGCGTCACGATCACAGGCAGCCTGTTCCGGGAAAGTCGACATTGTTCCGCTTGCATTCCCAGATTTTGGGGTAGCGCCGCCTCAAGAACATCGTGGCAAGCTGGTTATAGGTACGATCGGTCACGTCAATCCGAACAAAAGAGCCGATCAAGTATTGAGGGCTATCGCCAGCGATCCCGTTTTGCGCGATCGATGCGAATATCGGTTGTTCGGCCCGATCGCGGACGCCGATCGCGAACGCCTGGTGAGCCTGTCAGCCGAGCTTGGCATTCCGCCGCCCCGCTTTACCGGGTGGTTGTCGGACGAGGATCTGAAGGCGGCCATCGCGGAGGTGGATGTCATCTCATGCCTGCGCTATCCAGTCATTGAAGCAGGCTCGGCGTCGCTTGTGACGGCAATGTATACGGCGCGGCCGACGCTCGTGTCCTGGCACGGCGCCTATGCGGAAGTACCCGATCATACGGTTCTCCCCTGCGCGCCGGGGCATGAAGCGGCCGACGTCGCAGCCCATCTGCGGCAGATCCTCGCGGAACCCGCTGCCGCGCTGGCGCGGGGTCAGCGTGCTCGCGCCCATGCCTTGCAATTTCATTCGGCTGCCTATTATGTTGACCGGCTTTTGCCGGCTATCGAAGCCGCCACCGCGGCCGCCCCGGCTATTGGCGCTGCGTTCAAGCTAGGTAAAATACTTGGGGATATTGGCGTCAGCGCCGACAATTCTGCGGTTTCCCGCGTATCGAGAAACCTCTCCGAGATGCTGGCGGATAGTCACAGGAATTGACCAATGGTCCTCGCCAGTTTTTCGAAGCCAATCGCGGACGGCGGGATCCCGCTTTACCGGCCAGACCTGAGCGGAAACGAACGAAAATATGTCCTGGACTGTATCGACAGCACCTGGATTTCGTCGAACGGCGAGTACGTCCAGAAATTCGAACGGGCACTCTGCGATATAACGGGTGCGCCACATGCCATCGTTCTCTGCAACGGCACCGTGGCTCTTCATTTGGCGCTGCATTGCCTCGATATCGGCCCCGGCGACGAAGTGATTGTTCCGACTTTCACCTATATCGCCTCGGTCAACGCGATTACCCAGACCGGTGCGCGGCCAGTTTTCGCCGAAAGCCGCCGAAGTGACTGGCTGATCGATCCGACCAAGATAGAGGCTCTGGTCACGCCCCGTACAAAGGCCATTCTGCCGGTGCATTTGTACGGTGCCGTATGCGACATGCCGGCAATCATGGAAATAGCGCGCAAGTATCGGCTCAAAGTCATCGAGGATTGTGCCGAGAGTGTCGGGGCGACGTTGCATGGGCGGCATGCTGGCGTCTTCGGCGATATCGGAACCTTCTCTTTTTTCGGGAACAAGACCATCACTTCGGGTGAAGGCGGCGCGGTCATTGCAGAAGATCCCGAACTGAGCGAGCGGTTACGCATCGTCAAGGGCCAGGGGCAGAGCCTGACGCGCCGGTACTGGCATGAACAACTCGGTTTCAATTACCGCATGACCAACGTCGCGGCCGCTATTGGTCTGGCACAATCGGAACGATTGCCGCAAATTCTGGACCGCAAGCGGGCCATCGCGAGCCGATACCGCGCCTGGCTTTCGGATCTGGACGTCACATTTCAGAAGCCCGATGCGGGCGTTGAGAGCAATGAGTGGCTGGTCTCGGTCCTGCTTTCCGCGGATTGCGATCGAGACCGGCTTATGGCTGACATGGCCGGGCAACTCGTCGAGACGCGTCCCGTGTTCTTTTGTGCTCACCATATGCCAGTCTACGCCGACCATGCTAAAGCGGTGCGTGCTCCGGAAGCGGAAGCCATCGCAAGCCGTGGCGTATCGTTGCCGTCATATCCGACACTGACCGAGGCGGACCAGCAACGCGTCGTCGAAGTCTTCATCGCGGCGATGACAGCGCAGGGGTTTGGCGCCCGTTCGGCTACTGTCTGAGGGTTAGAACGGAAGATTCCTTGTTGACTGAGCAAATCAATATGCCGGCGCTTGTTCGGCCATATCCAGCCAAAAGATCTCGATTTTTCTACACGGCGGGCGTTTACGCAATGCCAACCGCGGTGCTGCTCGCTGCGCTATGGTTGCCCTTCGGGTTTTCGTTGATCGGCTTGATAGAGGAGTGGGACCTTCTTGGCTGGTTCACGACGAACGGCCTTTTTCTCTACATTCGTCCGGGTGGGCCGATTGTCCAACACATTCTGCGGCCGTTCTATCCCTTGAGCCTCGGCATCGCCTATCTTCTGGACAGTGACTCGTTCTTTGCCTGGCATCTGTTGATGCTGGCGGCCCTGCTGGTCAAGGGAATTGCGATGACCCACCTGGTGGGCCGTGCGACCAGGTCCTACAAGTACGGCGTTATGGCTGCGGTCCTGCTGCTACTTTACCCGGCAGACACCATGCAGCTTTCCTTCAGAAGTATCAGTATCAACTGGGCGAGCGCTTGCTCACTGCTCGGAGCAGCTTTCCTTTACAGCTCATTCGAACTTGAAAATCGCTTGCAGCGCTACGTTTGCGGTTTGATCGGTGTTTTCCTGTCTCTCGTTGCA
The DNA here is from genome assembly GCA_963824305.1 of uncultured Alphaproteobacteria bacterium. Lineage (GTDB taxonomy): Bacteria > Pseudomonadota > Alphaproteobacteria > Rhizobiales > Xanthobacteraceae > Bradyrhizobium. The sequence continues at coordinate 729,601 of CAWGOW010000004.1, read as the reverse complement.
TGCCTAACCTACGAGGTCGCTGTGATGGCAGCGATCCTCCCTCCGGCTTTTCTTATAATCGGAAAGGGATTGCGGCCCGGATTGCGCCGATTCCTTAATAACCCTGGCGTTGCCGGCTTATGCTTCCTTGCGCCGCTTCTTTATCTCGGCTTCGTCGTTTGGGCCTCAAGATTGACGCCCACCTACCAGGCTGCCCTGCTGCCGAGTAACGGGCACGTCGTCTCTGCCCTCGTTGGCGCGCTACCGAAATTGTTCTCGGTCGGAGCGGCTCGCGCAATAGTTGGTGGGTGGATCGACGCAATCCGTATCCTGGCAACCGAATACAGCAGTTACTGGTACCTTTTTGCTGTCACGATTCTGATCGCCGCAATGTCGCTGTGGCTTGTTCGCGTTCCGAAGGGGCATTTGCCTGCCAACGCAACCTTCCTATCGACAGCTCTCGCTCTGAGGCTGATTGTCGTGGGCTTTGCGGCCATGTTGCTCGGCTACGCCCCTTTCATCGTTTCGCCCGCTCACATGGCGATCACGCAGCGAACCTATCTTTGGGCCACTCCCGGAGCCGTTCTGCTTTGGGTTGGTGTTCTGGGTCTCCTTGCGCGGTTTATCAGATCTGAAATTGTTTTTGCGGCGATGGCCGTATTGGGTTTCAGCGCCCAGCTGTATCAGTTTCATCACTATGTTGATATTTCCGACCGTCAGCGCTCGATCTTGAAGCAGATCGTTGAAAAATTTGACGGCAACCTGGGCAATAAAACGCTGCTCGTTCTGGATGGAACCAATAGTGCGGGCAGTACGTGGATGTTCTTGCCTGGCGCATTGCACTATACGCTTAGTTACCTGTATGGCCATTCAGTCAACGAGATTCAGACATGTCGCCGAAGCGGCATGGAGTGGCAGCTACCTGATGGCATGGGCCGAAAGGGGACCTGCGTTGAAGACGATAACAGTTGGACATTCCGGTATCCAACGCCCGTCAAAGGGCCTGGGTACGTTTCACCTCCTGCATCGCCTGATCTGAAATTGAACAAGAGCGACGTGATCGTTGTATCCGTTGGTCCGTATGACAAGAACCAGGCGGATATCTCATCATCGCCCTTTCGTTCCAGCCGCGAAAATGGCCACGATACAATCGCGAGGCGCTACCGCGGAATTTTGAGAGACCCTTCCTGGCATCTGGGTATGTTCAAGGACGAGATGACAGGGGATCACTATCAATGGAGTTTTGGGAAGTACTGGAACCTCGACATTCCAACCCGAGGGTCTGGCTGGCGCGAAACGGAATGGATCATCAAGCCCTGGAGACAATACGCTTTTGCATGGAAAGCGAACGAAGACTCCTACCTCTATTTTGATTTTGTCCCTCAGGAGGTCTCATATCGTTTCACCGCCAAATTCGAAGGCGATATGAGCTTGCTAAAGGACTCACGAGTGCAGTTGAACGGCCAAGAGCTTTCGTTGCTTCGGCCGTCGGAAGGGGTGGTCGAGGCCGAGATTCCCTCACATGTTCTTCGGATGGGTGAAAACAGCTTGTATATTTGGATGCACACGAACCCCGAATATTACGGTCTATCGATGCGTCTGGCGAAAGTTGAAATCGCGCGAAAGTAGTCGACGTCGATCCCGGCTTCAACCAAGGGCCTGCCGGTCTCAATTCACCGGTCCATCGCACCGCCTGCTGCGCCGTTATCTCTCTGTTGATACCTTTCGATGATTTCATCCACCGCGCCCACGGCCTCCACGCGGCCGCGCTCCAGCCACGCAGCTTTGTTGCACCATCGGCGGCAAACGCTGAGATTGTGAGTGGCAAGAACCAGGACGCTGGCATTGCTTACGAAGGCGTCGATACGCGTCTGCGCTTTATTCATGAATTGGGCGTCACCGGCCAAAAACCATTCATCCATCAACAATATTTCTGGGGCGAAGCAGGTAGCGACCGCAAAAGTGAGGCGCAAGATCATTCCGGAAGAATAGGTCCGAACCGGAAGATCGAGATATTCGCGAAGTTCGGTGAAGTCCGAGATTTGCGGCAACAGCCGCTCGATCTCCTGAGCGTCCAGGCCAAGCAGCAATCCACGGATGCGGATATTGTCGTAGCCGGAGAGTTCAGGATCGATTCCCAGTCCGATATCGAACATTGGCGAGACACGGCCTCGGATGGTAACGTTGCCGATCGACGGCTCATAGATACCGGCCATCACGCGAAGAAGCGTGGTCTTTCCGGCTCCATTGGGACCTATCAAAGCGAGACGATCGCCGTGCGAAAGCGAAAGATCGATGTTCTGCAGCGCGTCGATGATGATCCGGTCGTTAGCATCACGTGCAATACGTCCCCCGGAGCCTCCGGAAAGCAGCCTCTTTTTTAGGGAGCGCGCGCCGATCTGATAGACGGGGAATGAAACGCTTACGCCTTGAAGCTGGATGACTTCCGACATCGCGGTCAAACCCAAAATGAGATGCGCGCCCGGTAGCGCGCGAAAAAGAAGCCCGCCAGCAACAGATTGACGGTCGTGATCAGGGTCACAGCGATATAATTGTCGGGCGTCGGAATTTTGCCAAGCAGTGGCGCCCGAACAATCTCCATCAGGTGAAAGAAAGGATTCAACTCCGCAACCAATTGCCGGTTTCCGAGAAATTCCGGTTTCCACATAATCGGCGTTACGAAGAAAGCGATTTGAACAAGGCTTGCCGTGATTTGGGGCACGTCCCGGAAGCGCGCCGAAATGACGCCTAGATAGGTTGCGGCGAACATTCCATTCGCCGCAAGAATGACGAAACCGGGCAGCGCATAAAGCGCGGCGGGCCCCGGCCAAATCTCAAAATAAAGAAGAACCCCGAAATAGATCGCGAGGTTATGGCCGAACACGATGATCTTGCTCCACATGAAGCGAAATGCGTAGAGCGAATAGGGCAGGCGAACCTGCTTGATGTAGGACTCGGCCCCCGTAAACAGACCGCCCGCTTCGGTCAAGACCGAGCTGATCAGATTCCAGATCAAGAGGCCCACGCAAAGGAACGGCATGAAATCCTGCAGGCTCACCTTGAAAATCTCGGCATAGATCACGCCGAGCGCGGTCACCATGATGGCCATGCTTACGGTCAGCCAAAGCGGACCGAGAAACGACCGACGATAACGCTGCAAAATATCGTTCCAGCCGAGTTTGGTCCAAATACGCCAACTCGCAAGGCCACCGGCGATATCGGCGATGGCGGAGCGAACCTTGTGTCCGCTTCGGTTCTGGTTTGTCACAGTCGCCGCTCACAGTCGCGCCATTCGACAGTTTCGATGGGGAGTGTGATCATGCCGTCCTTTGCCGTTGTTCTACGGCCTCCTTATATACTTCTGCGATGCGCGCCAGGAAGCGGCTTTGATCGTATTCGGAGCTTGCCCGCTCGGATGCCGCTGAACCCAACCTTTTAGCAAGCTCCCCGTCCGTGATTAAAGCTCGAAGCGCAGCCGCGAGCGCGTTCGGATCCGCCGGCGGAACCGTCAGGGCTTCGAGGCCATCGCGTGCCACACGCGGTACTGCGGTTTCGAGCTTCGTATTGACAATCGGTAACCCGGCGGCCATCGCTTCGATCTGGGACAGGCCAAAGGCCTCCGCGTGGCTTAGGGAAGGAAAGGCGAAAGCGCCGGCTGCGTGAAGATATTCCTTGACCCGGTCTCGCGGCAGACTTCCCAAGAACGATACTTTGCTGGCGATACCGAGCTCAAGTGCCTGCGCTTCCAGTTTACTTCTCAGCGGTCCTTCACCGACGATGATCGTGTGCGCGTCGACGGATTGCAGCGCCTGCAGCAGAATATCAAATCCCTTGTAGCTGACCAGGCGGCCGACCGCGACAATCAATCGTGGAAATTGGTTCTTTATGTGCTGGACGGCTTTGCGGCCGGCTGCATCGAGCGTGCGCCAATATTCGACGTCGCATCCGTAGGGCGCCACAACGCATTTCTGCAGGTGAGGAGAAAGAAGGTGCGATCGTTCCGCCATGACTGAATCGGATACGACAATCCGGTCGGCGCGCTCCAGGGTACGCCGGATCAAGGGAGAGATCACTCGCGCAAGAAATGGTCTGCCGATCATGTCCGCGTGCCAGTGGACGACCAGGGCAGTCGTTGATGGCAGTCCGAACACCAGACCCAAATCAGCCAATGGAAATGGAGCGTGGTGCACGACAAGGTCCACGTTGGCCGCCTTACGGGCGAAGGCGAAGGGATAGAGCGGGGACATCGGAGTCGAAAAAAGAGTTCCCAGGGAGCCGACCGCAGTGATGTCGTCCGTCCCATCATGAAAGCAGCGCCCGAAGCCGAACCTGCGGGCGACCAGCAGGTGCCTCTCGAAGCCGGCTACCCGTCCGAGCACGGAGATGACCTGAGGAATACCGCCGTAACCGTCCGGCCAGTAGATCTTGTAGGCGTGCAAGGCGCGCATGACGATTTTAAGCAGATTTGTTTGCGGAGATTCCAGCAGGCCGCAGCGAGCGCAGGTGCGCCACCTGCGACCGAACCATGATCTCTACAAGTTCCTTGAACGTTACGCGAGGGCGCCATTCGAGGGTATTGCGGATCTTTGTCGCATTGGCCCGAGTGAAGCGACTGTCGGTTTTGCGAATCAAACCCTGGTCCACCCTGACGTAAGGTCGCCAGTCCAGTCCTACCGAAGCGAACGCGGTTTCGCACAACTCTTCGATCGAATGCGCTTTTCCAGTTCCGACCACATAATCGGAGGGCTCGGGATGCCGCAGAATAAGACGCATGGCCTCCGCGTAATCCGCCGCAAATCCGAAATCGCGCCGCACGGTCAAATCGCCAAGCGATAGCATTCCGCCCGAGAGAATCGGGCGTCCAAGCTCGTCCAATTCAGGCGTATCGCGCAGGCCGCATGAGACCGCTGCGGCCGCATAGGCAATCTTCTGGGAAACAAATGAGAGCGGCCGATACGGGCTTTCATGATTGAACAGAATGCCCGAGCAGGCGTGCAGTCCGTATTGCCGACGGTAGGCGCCGACCGCCTGGTGGGCATAAAGCTTTGCGAGACCGTATGGTGATCGTGGTTGGCATCGCGAGTTTTCGTCCTGATACTCGTCGCCGGCATCTCCAAATATCTCAGATGAAGTTGCCTGGAAGAGGCGGCTATGCGGGCGGTAATGAACCAGCAGCTCGCAGATCATCTGCGGTACGAACCCATTGAGTTCGGCGGTCTCTCGCGCTGCCTTCCACGACTGGCTTGGCCGCGAAAGCGCTGCAAGGTTATAGATTTCGTCAGGCCGCAACTCAACGACAAGGAATTTCAGAAACTCGGCGTTCGTCAGATCACCGGAGTGCCAAGCGACACCGGTCGTCGGCGCCGGCGAGGGCTGGCGTGTTTGGGCCAAGATCTCGCAACCGTCGCGGCGGAGCAACTCGAAGAGATAGCGACCATCCTGTCCGGTCGCCCCCGTAACTAGCACCCGTTTGCTCAAATCGGCGCTCCAAGTTCAGCGGGTCGGCAATTGACCGGAGATTCTCCAGCCATCACGTCGGCAACGGGCCCTTGAATGGCGGCACTTGGCGAGGTACCGACTTGGGCGGGGGAGATAGGGGGTGCGATCGTCGGCAACGGTTGAACCTGCATTCTTGCCATTCTTTGATGACCTTCGTTATCGCAATTTAGAGCGGTAGACGAGTCAAAGTTCAACCATAAACTGCGGTTATGCACGCCGCCCGCTGGGCCCTCGGTGCGAATTGGAAGGTCCCGCTTCGATCCCTTCTAGAAATTCGCCACGCTATGATACAGGACAAATGGCGAGAAATGGACGGCAAGGAACAGTCTTGGGCACAGGTGATCTCAAGGTCGGGGTTGATACCAGTTTCTTTCGAGGCCCAGCAACGGGCGTCGTGAACTATACTCTCAATCTGATGAAGTCGGCGCTGCTTCTCGAACCGGAACTTCGCTATATCGGATTAACTGGACGAGTTTGGCATAGCACCGATTGCGACGATTTTGGACCGATATCGGCACAGGAAGCACATACCGATGACGAGGGGCCAGCGGGCAGGTATGTCAAAACCCGGCTCGCGCGATGGCGCAACGCAGCCGCTCGAATTTCGGTTTTGAGATCGGCTCGATCCTCGGCTCGAAAGATTCGGACGGCGTTCCGGTCATCCGCTTCAAAAAAATCCTTTGATCTCTTTCACGCTTTCAATTTTCTGCCGCCTTTCGATCTTGGCGTCCCGGTCTTGCCGGTTGTTTACGACCTTTCGACGTTTCGTTATCCTGAGTTTCATCCGGTTGATCGCGTAAAATGGCTCGCTGGTCTGGAGGCGTGCATCAAGTGCGCGCCGGTCGTGCAGACCATTTCTGAATTCAGCAGGCGTGAGATAGTCGAACTTTTCGGCTATTCGGCGGAGCGTATTCTTGTCGCGCCGCCCGCTGCGGCTCCGGTATTCGCGCCAAGGGGCGAAGCGGAGACATCGCGCAATCTCGCACCGTTCGGTCTGAAAACAGGACAGTATTTTTTATCGGTCGGGACGCTCGAACCTCGAAAGAACTACCGCACGCTCATTGCAGCCTATGCTGAGCTTGCTCCTGCCGCGCGCGCGCCATGTCCGCTTGTGATTGTCGGTGAAAAGGGGTGGGGGAACCTGAACCTGCCGCGTCAAGCCGATTCGCTTCGTGCCGATGGCTCGCTGCGCTTTATTGAAGGTATCGGAAATTTGAAACTCAGCAGCCTTTACGAAGGAGCGCGCCTCGTCTTGATGCCTTCGCTCTACGAGGGTTTCGGCATGCCGATCGTCGAGGCATTGGCATGTGGGACGCCCGTGGCCTTCACCGCCAATTCGTCTATGATGGAGATCGCTGCCGACCTTGGCCGAACTGCCCCTGCACAGGACGTCGATGCATGGAATTCCATTCTCAAAGTGGCGCTTGCCAGTCACGAACATCTCGATGAGGAGTTGCGTGAATTGCGGATTCGCCGAGCGCGCACCTTCGACTGGGATCGAAGCGCAGGACTTGTGCTCGATGCGTACCGTGATTTGAATTCTATGTAGAGGTGCGAGTTGGCCGCTCGGTCGATGTAGCCCGCGAAGAGAAGCCGTTAGGACATCCCATGCCAATGCCGCCTGTGATCCACAACGACGATTTTCGCGTGCAGATGACGACGAGTTGCCGTGACGCCGACAGTATTCCCAAGGTTCATCGCGCCGGCCAGATGACCGTGGCCCAGGGGGAGACGGTCCAGATTATGCACAACGGTCTGCATGTCGTCGCTGGCGGATATTATGGCGAGTGGATGAGCCGTATCATCGAGGAACTGAAAGGGCATCATGAACCTCAGGAAGAACTCATATTTCACCACCTGATGCGATTCATGAGCCCTTCGGCGACGATGATCGAACTCGGAGGTTTCTGGTCTTACTATTCGCTGTGGTTTTTGAACGGCGCGCCATCGAGAAGGGCGATCGTCATTGAGCCGGACCCGAATCATCTGGCTGTGGGGAAGCGTAATGCGCAACTCAACGGGACCGCTAACGTAGAGTTTGTGCAGGCCAGCGCCGGGGATCAGTGTCTTTCACCTCGGTCATTTCAAACCGAAAGCGCCGGGCTGCAAACCGTAGCGGAAACGACCGTCGCCCAGATCATGAACGAGAACGGCCTGGCTTCGCTGGACTTTCTTCACTGCGACATTCAGGGGAACGAAACCAGGGTTTTGCAGGCATGTGAGCAACTTTTCCGCGACAAGAAGATCGCCTTCTGTATGGTCTCCACCCACTCCCATCATATCAGCAACGACCCGCTTACTCATCAAAGGTGCCTCTCGATGATTTCGGACTTCGGCGGGCAGATCTTGGCTGAACATGATGTGCACGAAAGTTTTAGTGGGGACGGTCTCATCGCAGCCTATTTTGGGCGTGACCACCTGAATTGGGAGGCGCCTGCCATCAGCAGGAACCGCTACGCGACAAGCCTTTTTCGGAATCCTCTCTACGATCTCGCGGACCATTTGGGGATTCCGGGACATTCGCCCGGTTCGGCCTGGTCTACCTAATATCCCGACGGGTCGCCGGCGGATTCTCACCATTTTTCTCCTGAATTGTCTCACCGGCTGATTTGGGCTCGAAGATGAGACACTTTGCGTTTTCGATACTCATCCAGACGAGTGAAAGCATCATCGACCATGACCCGCTTTCTCGCCTCGCGGCTGTAAGGGACTCTCGACATGCAGGGTTCGCGTCCTAGACGATGAACTGCACATCGCGCTTCCGAAAGGCCTATTAGGCTCGGCACCGAAGAAGCTAAAGCTTGAGGTTGATCTTATGCGCCGCAAACTCGGGCATCGTCCAGATAAGTACCGTCCCGCATCTTCAAATGCGGATACCGCGTGATGGAAAAAGGAAGGCCGGCGGCAATGCCGCGCTGCGCCAATCGACCCGATTTACTTGGAATTAGCTAAGTGCTTTACCGAGCCTCAGCATGCGGAGGCCGTGTTAACACGAGGGACTTAATTCCAATTCCAAGATGGCGAGGATCGGCAGGGCCGGGAACAATAGTTTCATCTGGCACAAACGAAAGTTCGACGAGGCCGCTCAAGGACAGATGCGCAGGGATGGTAGCCGAATATGCTCCCCCATTTAGTCCCTCTGACATCCGCCAGACAGCGATTTCTTCGCCGTTAGATTTCACATGTATGATGCGTGGCCGATCTTCACGTTTCAATGCACCGGCTACAGCTCTTAGTTCTAGAGGCCCGGAATAATCGCCCAGCTGCAACTTAATTGAACTTCCTTTTTCACCGACTGCCCAGCGTCCCCAATCTTCGGCAACAGACCATTCGGAAGTTTGGAGGTAAGCGCCAGCGTTTCCACCTGTGCCAAACGTGAGGGTCTTCCCGACGTCGTAGCGGAACAGGCAGTCCGAATCGACGATCGAGTATGCTGACGTGGGCGCGAACTGTTGTGGGCATTTTTGGTCAATGTCGGCTGTGTGCCGCACCATGATGCGTTTACTGAGTTCCTGTCCGCCATCGCCCTCAAGGTAGGCGAGATAGCTTCTGCCACCGTTCATATGACGGAATCCCACGACGCTAACGATGATATTTGTAACGGCACTCGCCGTCCGGTCGGCGCTGGCAATGGCGCCATCTGCCGCGTGCAGTTGGTTCGACGCGGATTCTGCATATTCAAGCGATGACCTGATCGGCTCGGCTGAAACAAGGTGACCGATAGTTATCCAGAACGTAAAAACGGCCGCAGCGGCTATCTCGACTGGCCCGGTGATCGGCCGGATAGTTTCGTTGAACAGTCGCGCGGAGATACGCGCCGCCCCGAGCGCCGTCAGTGTTGTGACCACAAACAGGTGTTTTTTAACCGAGTATGGAGATCCAGAGTGGAGGGCAATCCAAGCGATGTCCTGCATCGCCATCATTGATGTCGAAGCTATAAGGGCACTTCCTATGACGCCATCCGTTCTCGTACCTCGATCGGTGAAGAGCATCCACAGTAGTGCGCCTGCTACGACAAGTGCCGCAAGCATTGCGAACGACAAGTGTGAGATGGCGACAATCATGGTACCGTCATAATTAGCGACATTACGCATCAACCAGAATTTTGGGCTTGCCAAAACTGCGATCGCGCAAAATGCAGCCGATAGAAGCACCAAAATCGCGCCGCGGAAATTTAACTCACGCCTAGACCACCATTGATGCGTGATCGTCGTCATCATGATGGTGAGGCCGGCGCCCATCGCTTGTATCGCGACCAGCGGATGAAAATTCATCAGCACCGCGCCGAAAAGTGGGGTGAGTGCCGGCAGCAATCGTTCAGCCACTCCTGACAAGACAGTTAGGCAAAGAAAGGCGAGCAGTAGCGCGTTGGCTACGAGTTGCGGGTAGAAGAAGTTATCGATGATCTCCCAACCGATGAGGCTTTGGAGCGGAGATGCGATAAATAGGATGGCCGCAAATACGGCTGCGGACGCGATACCAAGATCACGCTGGGCAAGCCAGAACAACATCGCGTAGCAGAGAAAAATCGACCCGATCGCGACCCAGGTCATGGCCACCAAGCCGGATCCCGCAACCGGGGCAAGAAGCGCCGCAACCCAATGCGATCCAGACGGATATATCGACATGACCTCGAGGCGCGAAGCATCTGCGGGCAGCACTGTGTGATGCCGAGCGAGTTCATCGACGAGTACCAAATGGTGAACCGTATCGACGCCGGCAATAATAATGCTGTCGCGACTTACAAAGGCAATTGCCAGAAAGACGAACAATAGAGCCGCTACGTTGGCAGACCTTCGTAGAATTGAATGCATCGGCGCTTCCAAGATACCCCTCCAGTTGAGAGGGTTAATGGGAACACCTATCACCGCTACCCTTGCAATATCAACCCGTGCGAGATTTGTTATCTTACCGCTTCGCCAATACGGCAGCAATTCTTTCGAACATCTGTGATACGTAGTAATCCGCGCCGGCGCGCGTGAAGTGGACATCATCAAAGCTGGCTGGCACGCCGTCAGGTTTCATCTGACATTGGCCGTTCGGGCATCCGACTTTTAGCGGCGAAATGTAGCTCAATGTCTTCGAAAATCGGCTTTCCAATGCGCTGTCGATCGCAAAGGGCCACGTCTCCAGATCGCCGCGCGACCATGTATCGGCATTAGCTGCCGTCAGTCGTTCGGCCAAAATGGTAGGAACCGGACGCTTATAGAACGGCCATGGTCCCAGCATGACAACACCGATACCGCTATCGGTAAGGAGCGAGACCGCACGTTCTAGCGCAGCGAGATCGGGATCCTCACGAAGGGGATCGCCTCCAATTACGACCAAGAGCGGCTTCGCTGCAACGATCTGGGCAGCAGCAAAATCATTAAATGGGCGGCACATTGGTCGACCCGGACGGTCGATGGCGAGAAATGACGGGCACGCGGAAGCAGTCAGTTGGCCGAGATTGAAGCCTATGGCCTCAAATCTTGGTTTGAAGCTCCAATAAACTTCGGCAATGAGACTGCTACCCCACAGCACGACCAGCGGGCGCCCGGATGGCATGCACTGCCGGAGATCCAATTCGGATGGGGACTGTTCTGGGCGTAGGAAGCACGTGCCCTCCCGGAATTCCGGTTTGTAATCGTACTGACTATAAGCCAGGATTCGGTTGACCTCTTGGTCTAGGCGCCAAGGAAACCCTGCTTCGGAGATTGTCGCAAGCGATGCGCCACAGAGCAGCATGGTTACCGCTGCTGAGATCGCAAAGGTAGCTGGGCGCCGCAGTTGCAGTCGGCCAGTGCGCCGGGTCGGCTGTTCCACATAGCGGTATGACGGGCACGCCAGCGCAACCGATAGCAACGATCCTCCGATCAAAAATGCCATGGCGCTCAAGTCTGGAAAAATGATTTTGACAAAGACGGCGACCGGCCAGTGCACTAGGTAAAGCGAATAGGAGATGTCACCGATCGCCGCAATGGGACGCGCTCCGAGTAGCCGCGAAGGCAATGTTAGGAAACGTTCGGAACTCCATATGACGAGTGCAGTCCCGGCGCATGGAAGGAGCGCGCTGAATCCCGGGAAGCTGGTGCGCTCCGTCATCAATACCATACTGAGGATGATGAGCAGGAGGCCAAGGCTCACGGTACAAGTGGCGATAAGCGAGTTCGCCGTGACCAGCGCCTCGCGCCGTGCGAGCGCAGAGCCGATGAGAAATTCGAAAGCACGGAACGGCAGGAGATAGAACGCAGCTTGCGGACTGTGACGGAGAGCGATCTCGCACCCGACGAGCGATACGACCAGCATGGCGCAGATGACCGGAAAAACAGTGGATTGTTTTATCCGGTAGAGGGCCAGAACCAGCATCGGGAAGATTAGATAGAACTGCTCCTCGACGCCGAGTGACCAATAGTGGAGCAGTGGAATTTCCGAAGCGGCTGGCGCAAAGTAATTGGCGGTTGCGTAAAAGTAGATGTTGCTGCCAAATAACGCGGATGCCGCGACGGAGTAGGCATACGAAACGAGCTGGTTCGGAAACAGCAGGAAATAGGCAGCGAGCGATGAAACGGCAGTGACGACAAAGAACGCCGGCAGAATTCGCCGCGCGCGCCGCTCATAGAAATCGACCAGGCCGAATTCTCCAGTCTCGATTTCCCGATACATCGACCCAGAGATTAGAAAACCGGAGATGACGAAGAAAATATCGACCCCGACAAATCCTCCTGGAAGCCACGTTGCGCCAAAGTGATACAAAACGACGCCGCTAACGGCGACTGCCCGCAAACCTTGGATATAGGGACGATGTCTCGGCCCCCGATGTCGGATCATTTGTCTGTCTCTTGATGTATAGAACGCTTAACACCTCAACCTCTCCGCGATCAACCGTGGCAAGAGGTGTCATTTTGGTTCAATCGACAAGGCGTGCACGGGCAGAACACACATTGAAATTCCACAGCCCCTTGAGCCGGCGCACTGCCACTCGCTTGCCGATCGTGCCGGCACGTACGTCCTCGTAATAGATGTGCTACGTCTCGGGGTGGGGCGGCCGTGAACCTCGGAGCGGCGTCGGGTCAGGGCTGGCGTCCCCATGATTCCGCCGATCGGCGCGGGAGCAGCTAGGGATTGCGGCTAACCCTTCTGGGCAGGATTCCTACTTAACGAGCTGCCAAAAGTTGCATGAATAGGGTGATTGAGGGCAAGAGCATCTGTCGTTGCGGCAACGCTAGCGATTTAGATTTGCTTTCTCGATCCTTAGTTGGACCCAGGCTGGACTCAAGCTCAGCCCCAGGACTTGCGCAACCGATTATCCCGAAGCGGGGGGTAGATTTTAATTACAAGTCGGTGGCTAACGCACCACGGATAACGGAACGGATTGATGAAATGGGCCTTTACAGACTGTTGCTCGCTTACACTGTTCTTTTCAGCCATCTGCATCGGGCGCACCTCGCCTTCCCAAACGTGAAGGCAAGGCTTGCTCCTCAATCTCCATGACACTTGAGACGAGCTGAGCAGTGCACCCATGTTTGCATAAGTTGTTGAATCTATGAGAACGCGGCAGTCCTGTCGTCACACAACCTTGTTCTTCCGCAGCGAGCCGATCTCGTCCTTGGTAAATCCGAACTCGGTTAGCACCTCGTCGGTCTGCTCGCCGAATTCCGGCGGCCGCGCCGCCATCTTGCTCGGCGTGCGTGACAGCGTGAAGGGCTGACCGACCAGCCGGATGTGGCGGCCTTCGGCGTTGGGTACATCCTGGGCCATGCCGAGATGTTCGACTTGTGCATCCGCAAACACCTGGTCGATGGAATAGATCGGGCCGCACGGCACGCCGGCCGCGTTGAATTCCTTTACCCAGGTCTCGCTCGACTTCTTCTCGGTGAGCTTGCCGATTTCGGCGTTGAGTGCTTTTCGGTTCTTTGAGCGGTCGGGTCCGGTCGCATATTCGGGCCGGTTGATCAGGTCGGGTACGCCGAGCGCCTCACAGAAACGGTGCCAGATGCGGCCGCCGGTGGTGGCGATATTGATATAGCCGTCGGAGGTCTTGAAGACGCCGGTCGGAATCGAGGTTGGATGGTCGTTACCGGCCTGCTTGGCGACATCCTTTTCCATCAGCCAGCGCGACGCCTGGAAATCCAGCATGAAAATCTGTGCCTGCAACAGCGAGGTTTTCACCCACTGGCCTTCGCCGGAGACCTCGCGCTCGAGAAGTGCGGTGAGGATGCCCATGGCGCAAAACAAACCCGCGGTGAGGTCGGCGACGGGAATGCCGACACGCATCGGGCCTTCGCCGGGCGCGCCGGTGATCGACATCAGGCCGCCCATGCCTTGCGCGATCTGATCGAAGCCCGGACGCTTGTGATAGGGGCCGTCCTGGCCGAAGCCGGAAATCGAGCCATAGACGATGCGCGGATTGACCTTGCGCACGCTTTCATAGTCGACACCGAGTTTTGCCTTCACGTCAGGGCGGAAATTCTCGACGATGACGTCGGCCTGTTTCGCCAGACGCTGGAATACCGCAAGGCCTTCCGGATTTTTCAGGTTGAGCGCGATCGCCCGTTTATTGCGGTGCAAATTCTGGAAGTCCGAACCCTGGCGCGGGCCGCCGAGCTGTTCCCCACCATCCTCCAGAAGCGCATCGATCTTGATGACATTGGCGCCCCAATCGGCCAGTTGCCGCACACAGGTCGGACCGGCCCGGACGCGGGTAAGATCGAGCACGGTAAAGCGGGCGAGGGCCTGCGAGGCGCGCGGGAAGGACATCTTTCAAAAAACTCCGACGGGACAAAGAGCAGATGCAGGTATAGGAGACCGCTCCCTGATCGACAATGCTGTTTGGCTGCTAGCGGAGCGGATTTGGCATTCGCAGCGAGCATGCCGCGAACTCGCGATGCGAATGCGAAATCCGAAAACTCCACCAGAGTGCTATATTTGCGGTGGTCCTTTGATCAAGCCGCCGGAATAGCGTCTCAGGCCGAAGGTGGCCGACGTGACGGCTCGTCCATCATGCCGTTGTAGAGCTCTACAATCGAGTGGCCGATTATTTTGGCCGAAAGCTTGCTGACGACCAGTTCCCGCGCAGCCTTGCCGTATCGTGCGCGCAACTCGGGCGAGGTCGCCAGTTTCGTGATGGCCTGGGCGAGCGCTTGCGGATCTTCGATCGGCACCAGAAGGCCCGTCTGGTCGTCGATGACGATTTCGCGGCAGCCCGGTGCGTCCGTTGCGATCATGGCGCGACCATGGGCAGCCGCCTCCATCAGGCTTCCGGGCAGGCCCTCCCGATGCGACGGCAGGATGGCGAAATGACATCGCCGCCACAGCGAGGAGATATCCTTGATATGTCCAAGCCACGTGATCCCCGGGCGTTGCGCCCATTCGTTGACCTCTTGCAGGGAGACCGAGGCAGGATTGGCCGGGTCCGGATTCCCGGCGATAAGAAGGTTGGTTTCCAGGCCCTGGCTGCGCACGATGCCGTGCGCGGCGACCAGCGCGCGGATGCCTTTGTCCGTTAGCAAGCGGCCGGCAAAGCCGTAGGTGATGGGCCCGTCGGGCTCAGGCAAAGGCTGCAGCGCATCGGTGTCGACGCCCGATCCGGGGATCAGGGTTATTCTCGTCTCACCGATCCCAAGACCGACAAGTGCAGCGCGATCATCCGGATTTTGGACCAGAACAACCTTGCCCGGCCGGTCAAGCAGCGAGGGCAAAAGCCGCCTCAGGATCGCTCTCAGAAACCGGGTTCGCCACGTCGCCGACGTGTAAACGTAACCCAATCCGGTCATGGCGCTGACGTAGGGGAATTTCCTGCCGAATGCGGCAATTGCGCCGTACACGCAGCATTGCAGGCCGGAGTGGTGGGCAAGATCCGGCTTGATGCGCCCGGTAGCTCGCCGAAGCGCAAGGATCGCCGGTATGGCCGTTAGCGGCGAGATTCCGCCGCGCCGCAGTGGAATCGGGTGCAGCCTGAAGCCTTCGGCCTCGATCGCGCTTCCGCCAGTGTTGACCCGGGTAGCTACGTGAACTTCGAAGCCTGCCTTTCGCGCGGCCCGGGCCATCGGCAGGCGGTTCAACAAAAAGGCCCAATCCTCGTTGGCGACGTAAAGCAACCTTCGAAGAGGCGTGGCGTCCGCGGATGTCATTGGTTCACAAGGTTATGGACCTGGTCGCTCGGGGTAATCTCGGTCCCTTGTCACGCTCATACGGGCTAACAAGGTTTCCTAGCTAGTACCAATAGTTTTGGGTCAGGTTCAATGTGACAAAGCATGAACGACAAGTCGTCGGTGGCTCACCCTCGTTTCGACGAAGGCCGTTTTTAAAATTCGAAGGAGGTTCAGCGAGCACCGAAGAATTAGATCCGCGCCGGCATTTCCCACCAGCTTCTCTAAGCACATCAAGCATGGTCTTAGTCATCTTAGTCAATGGAGCGACTGCGGTTGGCAGTCTTGCCACGGGCCCGAGCGCTCTAATCCCGACGCACATAATAAACTATCCGTCCGCCCGGACCCGTTGCCTTAACGTCGTAGTGAGATTCGAGATTGAGCCAGCCGGCAAAAACCTTGATGACGGTCATGGGTTCTGGGTTGGCAAATAGCTTTTTCGGACCTTCTTTTGCAATTTCGTCCTTCAGAGCGTCCCGATCCCGAACCAGCTGCAATTCTGCCAGTGATGGCCCCCTCAGGGAGGGCCACGTGCCAGTTGCAGCGTAAAATGTGCTTTGATTCTCCGCGATGATTGCAATCTTCTCGCCGGGTGTCGTTTGAGACCTCAAAAACGAGATATCCTGTTCGACGAGCTCTGACTCCGGCGCCGGCTTCCATATGCGTAAAACGGTGTCCGACCACACGGGCCAAAAGAAAACCGTAGCTGCGAGAGGCAAAAAAACCGCGGTCCAAATCGTCGCCATTTTGGCGGACGCTCCCGTGTTCTCGATGAACCGATCCGCAAGGTAGTAGAAGAGGATCACTTCAGGCCAGACGACGAAGCGCAGCACAAGCCAATGTGACCGACCAGTGTAATAGAGCATTAGTCCGATTGACAGTATCGCGAGATAGGACGCGCGCTCCAGCATCTTGTCAGATCTGCTTGAAGCCCCAGCCATTGCGGCAAGAAGCCCGGTGACGATGATGATCGCGGCGATCGTCCATAGATCGGGAAATGCAGGCAGCGGGATCATCGAAAATCCGGCAACGTAAAACGCGCTTTGATAAGCCAGGCCCGTGGCGAGGTCGACGCCCATGCCGGACTTGACCTCGAGATAGGCGTAAAAGGCGACGACAAATAAAAGCGTACCCGCGCCGAAACACAGGAGACGTTTCAGTCCGGTAAAGATCGTTGGCAGGGACAGCCACCCGGGCTCGGTAAAGCCTACCGCCAAGATGAATAGTCCCAGGCTGCCGACGACCGCGACGCCGGTGTCGACGTTCCAGGCGATGGATGCACCAGCAAACGCGCCGATCAGAACGGCATTCGCAAAAGACGGCCGGCGCTGGAATGCCAGAACGCACAAGAGACTTAACGCCGGAAAGAGCAGCCGGATGGGGTTGTATTGAAAATACGGGTCGGGCGAACCCAGCATCAGGATAATGCTCGTCAGGATCACGACGCAACTGAAGGCGGTTATCAGCAGCGCGGCGTTTCGAATTAGTCCTGCCGCGAAAATAACGATCGCGAGCAGCGCAAGCGATTGCACCACCACGAAAGTTGACGTTATCGCGAGGGGCGAAGCGCCAATCATCCGGACGATCGGGGCGATGAACTCGCCGTAGCAACCGTATTGAGGCAGCACGTCCGCGAGGCAGGTTCCTCCGCCTGCGATGTGAACTATCGAGTAGACCGCGGCCTCGTAGTGAGAGGTAATGTGTGCGGCATACGAAATCGTCGAGGCTGTGAATATTCGTGTTGCAGCGGTGAATAGCGCCGCGAAAAGGAATGCCGCGATCAGCAGCCAATTGCGAATCAATATCGGTCGGCTGTTCGTCGATATCCAAGCGACGATGCCCGCGATCAGGAGGCAGAACAGAGTCTCGGTGGAGTGTGGCCGAGAGAATAGCTGAAGCAACCCATTCCACAGGCCCAACCATAGAGCGATTGCGCCGGACAGCGCGGCACACAATAGGAATGCCGCGCGAGGGTCGAAGGGTTGTTTCAGTCTCTCGCGCCAAAGCGCAGTGATGAGCGTGAGCAACGCGAAGCCGCAGACGACGATGGCCGGGAAAATAAAACGATCGTGGGGCTTGGGGCGGAGCCACCTTGGATCGACGAATTGAGCGGCCATGGCCGGATCGACAGCCGCAGGATCCGTCAGGCGCGATGATGTCGAGACAATAGCCCAGGACGAGCAGGCGCAAGAAGCCCGGACAGAATGAGAATGCACGTCGCCAGTGCAGGCAATATTCGAGATCGTTGGTAATCGATGGCCATCGAAGCCATGAAAGTTCTCGCTTGCATGAAGTGATTGCCAACCTATCCAGCAATTCGGCGGCGAGCAACACGGGCGAGCGTCTTCAGGCCTCATAGGCGTTTTCCGCAACGCCGGATCGATCGCATCGCAAGCATGGCCTCGACGCTTGGCGACGGCATATCAACAGGCCGACGTGGTACGAGCAAAGCGCAGGAGTCTACGTCGTCGCTTGCTGATTGTTCGCAGGCTTGGTGGCCTTCATCCGTTCGACGTAAGGAAGCGACTCAGATCAGGTGGAAATCATGATGCGCCAGCCATTGCGCTCCCTGCGCACCGGCATGGGTCGAGTCGTTGCTTAAGGCATCCGAGTGAGCGCCGGCCGGCGCCGCGTGGCCGTCGGCCAATCCTGCGTTGCCGGATTTTGACGCGCCTGAATCGGGAGCAAAGAGGAAGGCGTTATGTGCGGCCATCACCGTTGCTCCGTTCGGTGTGTCCGCATTCCGACCGTCCGCGTGAGCGGAAAACGCGCTCGCCTGATGCGTTTCGCTGCCTTCGCCGGTGAAATGGAAGTTGTCAGGGATTGCATTTGCGGTGGAGTTCGTCGCCGCGGAATTGCTCGCGACTTCGTGGACGCCGGGAGGCGACCCGATCGCCCCATCGCCATTGAGATCCTGGTGGAAACTGGTCTCAAGCGATTCCAGTGTCGTGCTGTTGCCTGCCACGATACCGATGGTGTCGGAAACGTCGTTGCCGTTGCTGTCGGTGTTCCAGACGGTGTAATAGTTGGTGCCGGTAAACTGCCAGGCGACTTCATAGCCGGTTGACGTCAGTGCGGCACCGATCGGGGTAACGGCGCCAAATTCTCCCGTCGTAACTGGCAGCGCCCATATATTTGAGTTCAGGGCCAATTCCACTGCCGTTGTAAAGGTAGTAGTTGTTTCCAACCTGCGTCAGGCTGGTCGTACCGATCGAATTAGCATCCGTATGAACTAGAATTCCGATGACACCGTCGCCATTGAGATCTTGATTGAAGCTGACCTCGAGCGATTCCAGCGTCGTGCTGTTGCCTGCTACGATGCCGATGGTGTCGGAAACGTCGTTGCCGTTGCTGTCGGTGTTCCAGACTGTGTAGCTGTTGGTGCCGGTGAACCGCCAGGCGACTTCATAGCCGGTTGACGTCAGCGCAGCCCCGACCGGAGTAACGGCGCCAAATTCTCCAACCGTAGCCGGCGCGCCCAAATATTTGAGTTCGGGACCCACTCCGCTGCTGTTGTAGAGATAATAGTTGTTTGCGACCTGCGTCAGGACGGTTGTGCCGAATGAGTTGGTATCGGTCTGAATGACCGGATTCCCGATCACGCCGTCGCCATTGATATCCTGGTGAAAACTGGTCTCGAGCGATTCCAGCGTCGCGCTGTTGCCCGCCACAATGCCGATGGTGTCTGAAACGTCGTTACCGTTGCTGTCGGTGTTCCAGACCGTGTAATAGTTGGTGCCGGTGAACTGCCAGGCGACTTCATAGCCGGTCGACGTCAGCGCAGCCCCGACCGGAGTAACGGCGCCAAATTCTCCGACCGTGGCGGGCGCGCCCATATATTTGAGTTCGGGACCGATGCCGCTGCTGTTGTAGAGATAGTAGTCATTCCCGACCGCCGTCAGAACGGTGGTGCCGAGTGAATTGGTATCAGTCTGAATCGTATGCGTCATCATCGCCAGCGCTGCGGCCACGGCCGGATTGACCTGGGCCAGACCTGCGCCGGCGACGGCCGAGTTGCCCATCGGTAGCGCTGTCTGCTCCATGATCTGTTCGACCTGGGCAGGCGTGAGATTGGGATCGGCCGACAAAATCAGCGCAGCAACGCCAGCCAGGCTCGCCGATGACGCCGAGGTGCCGTAGAAATCGCTGAGGCCGCCCGGAACCGTGGTGGCAATATCGTCAATGCCGGAGACGGCAACGGGGTTGAGCAACAGGGGCGACGACAGCGCCGTGCCGTTGTTGGCAAACAACAGTTCCGTTCCCAGCCCCGATGACGAGAAACTTTCGCTCGATGGCGTGAAGCCGAAAGCTGGCGTATCGGCGGCGCTGACGGCGCCGGCCGTAATGGCGCCCGGCGTCATCGCATGACCTACGACCGTGCCGGCATTCGCGCCGCTGATCGTCGCCGGCAGACCGTCGCCCCAGGTGATCTCCTTGATCAGGCCGGGATTGGGACCGGACAGATTTTCGATCGCGACCTGATAGGTGCCCGAGGCCGCAAAATCGTATTCGACCCAGGGATTGCTCGGCTCTCCGCTGGTCCGGTTGGTAGCTGTGCCGACCAGGGTCCCGTTGTGAAAAACCAGCAGCTCCAGATCGGAAGTGGCCGCGCCAAAGGCCTGGTTCCACTCCAGCACCAGCGGAATGGTGTCGCCGGTGCCTTCGTTGTTGACGGTGATGGTTTGCGTCAGGCTGCCGCCGAAGCTCTCCGCATCGGCGAGCGAATGACCGTCAAACGTTCCTGAAATAGGTGTCCACGCGGCTTGATAGCCATTGCTGCCATCGTTGCCGGCCGCCGTGACATAGGCGACGCCTTCCGCTTCCACGGTTTGAATCGCCTGCGCTACCACGCCGTTCTGGAAGAACGGCTCGTCGGAATAGCCGACGTCATCGACGATGACTTTGGCGCCGGCGTTAGCGAGCGCCAAAATTCCGTTGGCAAAATCCTGCTCGCTATTGAATGCGGTGTAGAAGGCGAGACCCGCGCCGGGTGCAATGTCGTGGATGATCTGCATCATCGCACGGCCCTCGTCGGTGCCGCCCGAAGCAAGATCCTGCAGCACCTGGACGCTGGAGGGCAGCGAGCCGCTCGCCTCGTCAGCGGCAGCGCCACCGAGATCGTTGAAGCTGTCGGACAGCACGCCAACCTTGATGCCGGAGCCGTTGACACTCAGCCCGCTTTCGTCCAGCGCCGCCAGCACCTGTGCGGCGGTCGCGCCGCCTCCGCCGACACCGGCGTTGGCGATCGGCGAGCCGGCCGACGAACCTTCCAGAAATGCCAAACCGGCGGTGGTCGCTCCCTGTGTGCCCGCGGCTGAACTCGTATCCAGAGCGGCTGGAGAAGCACCATGTGCAAAGAGCGCTTCTGCGCCGTGCCCTGCTGATGCCATCCACGTCAGGTCGGCTAGGCCTACCGCAACGACCGGCGGCAGTGCCGACGGCGCCGCGGCGAACAAGGCGTCGGTTGTCGCCGCAAAATCGCTGTCGAGAGGCGGTGCGATGTGCAGGCCTGCGTTGATTTCCGGAAGCAGCGTCCCGATGACGTTGATGCTGCCAGAACCCGGGCTCGCGTCAGCAATTTCCGTCAGAGGCGAATTCGTCGCTGGTTGTCCCGCTTCTGCCTGAGTGTCGAGCAAGGCGAAGGGAGCCGCGGTCAAACCGGCTTCGCTGGCGCTCGCAGACTCGCTCCCGCTGGATGTCACCGGCACGTCCGCCAGGCTCGCCATCGCCGAGGCGTCGTCGCGATGGGAGCCCTCGTTGCCCAAGGTGACCCCGGTCTCCTGCGACATTGGGAGAAAATCGAAGCTTGCGAGGGTTGTATCCAGAAGGTTCGAGACCGAACGAGATTTCATCGCCTAGCCTTTGATTCGAAAAGGGAATTATGGGCGGTTCGTTCGCCCCGAAATATTCCCCAATAAACGCAGCAAATCATGCCCGCGAACATGGCGTTGCGATTTTACTCGAATGCCATGCTTAATACTGCGTTAATTTGCGGTTTCAAGCTCAGACGCCATGGTGGTCAGGCTCAATGCCATGCGATTTCTCGATACGAGCGCACGTGTCGGATGGAGTCTCGGTAGCAACGGGATTGGGTTTTGAGCGTAGATCGGCGACAGCTATTTGAATTTCAGGAAAATAAATCTGCATCAATCAATCCAGCGATCCGTATCGTATCGGAAGAAGTCAGACCAGCCGCTCAGTTGCAAAAAAGTGGGCATTTGTCAGCCTTGACTTGATTTCGCGGGAAAGCCAAGACACCGTAAGCTTGGCTTTAATCTTGGTGCTGCCTGTTGAACCGACTCGCATTTGACGGAGTGATCGCGTTTGTACGACTGGGGTCTTTGGTGGTGGGAGGATTTCGCGGCTGTCTCGGCTCTTCGTCGCAAGATCATCACCGTGTTCGTGGTCGTTTGCGGGTTTCTGGCCAGCGGATTCCTCATTGGTGAGTTAGCCAACTCGAAAATTGGCCTAACCGACGAGAACGACCTTCCGCAATACGTCGGGACGCGGGGACAGATTTCGTTCGCTGACATACCGCGGCTTTTGGTCGAGAAGACTGATCTCGGTCAGTTCGGTCAGAGCCAGCGTTTTCGCCCGTTCTATTATGTTGCCCGGCTAACTGAGACTGCACTGTGGGGACTCAACGGCAGCTACTGGTATCGCTGGCGCATAGTGATGTTCGGGATGGTGATCGCTGCGATGTTCTGGCTCTGCACGCAGTGTGTGGGAGTGGTGCTGGGGGCGGTGATTACGGCTTTTACACTCTCTCTGCCGATGTGGGTCGATATCTGGACGCGGTCGACGGGGCCTTCAGAGCAATATGCATCTTTAGGTACCGCAATCTTTGCGCTGGGCGCTTGGTTCTTTCTCGAACGGTGGCGTAGCCAAACGACGCTCGCGGCGCCCAGCGTTGCTATGGCGATTGGGGCCATCATCGCTATGGGAGCGAAGGAAAACATGCTGCTTCTCGAAGTGCCGCTGTTCGCAGCGCTTTCGGCCGGACTGTGGCGTCGCCGGATCGGTTGGGGAAGCGTCACGGTTCTGGCGGTAGCTTTGGCGTTCGGCGTTTGGATCGCGGCTTCCATCATCGATTATTTTTTTGGTGCGAAAGTGGAAGATATTTACGGCCACACGCTCCGCACCTCGCTCATCGGGGCGAAAGGGATGGTTTTCGTCTATGCAGCAACGGCTGTTACTACGATCAGCATCCTAACAACGATCGCGCTGTTGCGCAGGGCGGGAGACAAAGGCCGGCTTGATCGATACATGAAGCTAACAAGAAAGTATCTCGGCTATGCTGCGGTCATCTTGGTTATCTTCGTTTTTAATGACGCCTTCTATACGGGCCGGATTCCTTCCGGAATTCGCTACGATTTCCCGGCGTTGCTCGCCCTTCCAGCATTGGCGATTTTGTTGCTTCACGGCCTCGGTGCCGTTGCAAATCTGTTCGACGCGCGCCGCGCGGTGACGGGAACCGTCGGGGCACTTATGGGCGCAGCGATGTTGATCTTTGTTGCCGGAGCGCTGCCGGCGTTGCCGGCGGCGGCCGCCGCCAATGTCGCACGCAACTCGGTCTTCGACGATGGCTTGCGGGAAGCGCAACGCCTGACTCACGAGCATCCGGATTGGCCGATCTATATCAAGAGCTTCAACTATTTTGACTACGAACCGGTGCAGGCTCTTGGCTTTTTCTTCATGTCGAAGGGAATTACCAATCCACGTTATCTGGTGTTTGTCGCCAATGCCCGTGGCGAACCCCGAACCCCGTTTGAGACGGGCCTCGAGCAAACGTTGACGTCCGAATCTGTCAACGGAGCCCCGGATAGGGGCTACTTCCCGCTATCCGATGCCAGCAGTCGGATAGATCGGAGCGGTGATTGCTTTGTTCTGATACTTCGAAGCGCCGAGCAGTTTGCCGTCGACAAGGCGGGGGGCAGAAACCCTGCGATCGGCAATGACTGCGTCGCGATTCCGACTTTTCTCTATTGGGAGGGATCGACTCTCAATTTTAAGTCTCAACCGAGCGCGGCATCTGCTAGAAATGCTATAGATATCAACTAGTTACATCTTGTTCAAGATCTGAACATGCCCCTTGACGTTCATCCCGTGAACGAGCTAAACCGTCGCCGGCAAAGGGGGCCGGGGAATGGATCACCTGCTGGAAACCGAGCACGTCGACGAGCGGATCGTTCTCGGATTGCTCGATTCGCTGGAGAGTGACGGGGAGCGGTCGCAGCGCCGCATCGCCTCCGAGCTCGGCATCGCGCTGGGTCTCGTCAATGCCTACCTCAAACGCTGCGTCAAGAAGGGGTTGATCAAGGTCCACGATGCGCCCGCGCGGCGGTACGCCTACTACCTGACGCCAAAGGGGTTCGCTGAAAAGTCGCGGCTGACGGTCCAGTATCTGTCCAATTCGTTTTCTTTTTTCCGCCTCGCCAAAAGTGATTGCGCGCAGGCGCTCGAAGCCGCCAAGAGCCTCGGCTTTCAGAGGCTGGTGCTGGCAGGGCAATCTGATCTTGCCGAGATTGCCATTCTCTGCGCGCTGGACGCGGGCATCACCATTGTGGCTGTGGTAGACGGGCAAAGCGTGGCCACAAAATTCGCCGGGGTAGACGTCGCCAGGACTTTTGCCGAGGTGAAGGGCAAATCCGACGCGGTGCTGGTGACCGATGTCACCCGGGCGATCCAATCCTATGAAGCGGCGGTTACAACTTTTGGCGCCGAGCGCGTGTTGGCGCCGGCGTTGTTGAGATTGCGTCTCAATGCTCCGGCAGGAGGCGCCAGATGAGCACGGCAGTCGAGACTGCCTGGTATGTGGTGCAAACCCAGGTGAACTGCGAAGCGAAAGCGACGCAGAACCTCATCCGCCAGGGTTACCAAGTCTACCTGCCGCGCTATCTGAAGCGCCGTCGGCATGCCCGCAAGGTCGACTACGCTGCAAAGCCGCTGTTCCCACGCTACATTTTTGTTGCCATCGACACCGCGACGCAGCGCTGGCGTTCGATTCAATCGACCTTCGGGGTCGCACGGCTCGTCACGAACGGTGACGCGCCGGCTCCGGTCCCCGCTGGCGTCGTCGGCGCGATCAAGGCGCGCGAGGATGCGAAGGGCTTCATTCAGATGGATACGCGGCCTTCGTTTGCGCCGGGTGACAAGGTCAGGGTTTTGGCTGGCGCGTTTCTGGACAGCGCAGGCCTGTTCCACGGTTTGGCAGATCACGATCGCATCTCAATTCTGCTGGAGATGCTTGGCCGCAAGGTACGGGTCCTGATCGACGCGGACCTGGTCGCCGCCGCCTAGAGAGAGCGGCTCAATTGCGCGCTATTCTCGTGGCGCGCTTACTTCACTCCGCGGTTCGCGGAGTCTCCGGGTGACGCTTGAGTCACCCGGACTGCGGTAGCATGGGATTCTGCAAGCGTCACATGGACCTGTTTCCTCACGCCTATCGATCTGTCTGATGAACTATCGGATCTTCATCCAGGCCCGCATGAGTTCGGCCCGTTTTCCGGGCAAAATGTTGGCGCCATTTCGTGGACGCCCGCTGATTGCTCAGGTATTGGGGCGGTTTCGTGAAACTGACCTCTGGGGTCATCTTGTCGTGCTGACTAGCAGCGATGCCAGCGACGACCCGCTTGCGGATTTTGTCGTGAACCGCTGTGGCGTTCCGGTGTTTCGCGGCGATCTCGATGACGTTGTCGGGCGATTTCAGTCTGCGCTTTCCGAGCATCCGTGCCCGTGGTTCGTGCGCATTTCCGGTGATAGCCCGTTGATCGATCCAGCGCTGGTGCAAGCCATGATGGATTTATGCGCGCCGGAATACGACCTGGTGTCGAACGTGGTGCGCCGGACTTTTCCGCCGGGCCAGAGCATCGAATGCGTGCGAAGTGAAACCTTTCGCAGTCTCCGGTCGGTTGAATTGACAGGAGATCAGCGTGAACACGTGACAAAGGTGTTCTACGAACGGCCGGGAACTTGGCGCGTGCGAAGCGTGACCAGTACGCGGCCGGAGAAGGCTTCCACACGCATGGTGGTCGACACGATCGAGGATCTTCGCAATCTCGAGGCAAGAGACGACTGCTGTCCCGCCTTTGCAGCGCTGGCGATGCCGGAGGTCGCATGACGTCGCCGCTCGGAATTGCGGTGATCGGGCTTGGCATCGGCGAGCAGCACGCACGCATGTATGCAACCCTGCCGTCATGCGCGGTCCGCCTGGTGGTCGATCTCGACCGGTCGCGAGCGGAGCGACTTGCAACCGAATTTCCCGGCGCAGAGGCAAGCGATGCCATTGATGGCGCATTTGAGCGGTGTGATGTCGACATCATCTCGATCGCATCGTTCGACGATGCTCATTTCGGCCAGGTGATGCGTGCGCTCTCATCCGGCAAGCACGTGTTTGTCGAAAAGCCGATGTGCCGCACCGCCGCCGAACTCGCGCAGATCCGCCGGACGCTCGCCTCGCGCCCGGCCTTGCATCTGGCGAGCAACCTTGTGTTGCGGGGGGCAGACTTGTTTCGCTGGCTGCGCCAGGAAATCGCGGCGGGCAATTTTGGAGAAATTTACTCGTTCGATGGCGACTATCTCTATGGGCGCTTGCACAAGATCACAGAAGGCTGGCGCCGCGAGGTGGCCAATTATTCCGTGATGCAGGGCGGCGGAATCCACATGATCGACCTCATGCTGTGGTTGACCGGTCAGCGTCCGGTATCGGTGCAGGCTGTGGGCAACGCGATCAGTACCCGCGGTACGGATTTCACTTATGACGACTTCACCGCCGCGACGTTGACATTTTCCTCCGGCATGATCGGGCGCATCACCGCGAATTTCGGCTGCGTCCATCACCATCAGCATGCGGTTCGCATTTTTGGCACACGAAAAACGTTCGTCCTCGACGATGCGGGAGCGCGTCTGATGTCGGCTCGCGATCCGCTCGAGCGAGGACTTCCGATCGCAAGGCCTGAAGCATTGGGGCTCGCAGTCAAACCAGCTCACAAAGGGACGCTGATCCCGGCCTTTGTCGAAGCCATCGTTGCGAAAGGGCCTCAGCAAACGCCGGACCTTGCGGCGACCCTTGACGGAATGGCGGTTGCGCTCGCGTGCGACGAGGCGGCTCGAACATCCACTTCAATCAAGATCGATTATCAATGACGCAGCAGCGAAAAATTGCCTTCGGAAAACCTTGGATTACGGACGCGGAGCGCAACGCCGTGCTCGGCGTGCTCGCCGGCGACGTGCTCACCCATGGCCCGCAGGCTCATGCGTTTGAAACCGAGTTCGCCGCCGTGGTCGGAGGAGGGCACGCGCTCACCGTGAGCAACGGAACCGCCGCACTGCATCTGGCGTATTGGCAACTCGGTATCGGGAAGGGCCACGAAGTGATTGTGCCCGCCCAGACTCATGTCGCCACCGTGCACGCGGTGGAAATGGTCGGCGCGCGCCCGGTTTTTGTCGACTGCGATCGCGCGACCGGTAACATGACGGCGGAAGCGATTGCGGCGGCGGTCACGCCGAAAACGCGCGCGATCGGCGTCGTGCATTTTGTCGGCATACCCTGCGATATGCCGGCGATCATGGCGGTCGCCAGGGAACACGATCTGAAGGTGGTCGAGGATTGCGCGCTGGCGCTCGGCGCCCGTTGGGCCGGCACCCATGCCGGCCTGTTTGGCGATGTTGGGACCTTCTCGTTCTATCCGGTCAAGCACATTACGACAGGCGATGGTGGTATGCTGATCACCCGGCACGGCGAGCTTGCGCAAAAGATCGGCAAGGCACGCGCCTTTGGTGTCGATCGCACATTCACTGAGCGCACGGTGCCCGGTGTCTACGATGTGTTGTCGCTCGGCATCAACTATCGCCTCAGCGACATCAATTCGGCGATCGGCCGCGAGCAGCTCAAACGGCTGGATACGATCCTGCAGCGCCGCGCCGAGAATTTCAAAGAACTCAAGCAGGGAATCGCCGGGATCAAGCATGTTACGGTGCTTGACGCCACCGATCCAGCGCAGACTAACAGCCACTATTGTCTCACCGCGGTGCTGGATGGGCCGCTCGCGAGCCGACGTACCGAGGTGATCAAGCGCCTCAATGCAGCGGGCGTCGGCACCAGCGTTTACTATCCTCACCCGATCCCGCGGCTTGCCTATTACCGGGACAAGTACAGCGAGGATCTGGCGCGCTTCCCCAATGCGGCGCGGATCAGCGACCAGTCGATCGCGTTACCGGTCGGGCCGCATCTCGAGCGCGACGACGTGAGCTATATCGCTGAGCAACTGACCAAGATCGTAAGGGATCTCTGACGTGTTTGAAGACAAACTGAAAGGACGCACCGTCGCATTGATCGGCGGTGCCGGATTCATTGGCCACAATCTCGCTCTGGCGCTGAAGCGTCATGGTGCAGATCCACACGTGATCGACGGCCTCCAGGTCAATAATCTGGGCGCCTTCACCAACTCTGGCGATGACCCCAATAAAAATCTCTACGTCAATTTCATCTTCGAGCGGATGCGTCTTCTGCGCGAAGTGGGCATCCCGCTGCACGTGCTCGATGCGCGCGACTATCATGCGCTCTCGCGCTGTCTTGGCGAGATCAAGGCCGACTGCTTCGTTCAGCTCGCGGCCATTGCGCACGCTAATCGATCGAACAAGGATCCTTACAGCACGTTCGACCACTCGTTCCGGACGCTGGAAAACGCGCTTGACACCTCGCGTGACCAGAATGTTCACTTCGTCTACTTCTCGTCGTCCATGGTGTACGGCAATTTCGAAGGCGAGGCCGCGGTCGAGGAGCGGCATTGCGAGCCGATGGGAATCTACGGCGCGCTAAAATACGGCGGCGAGAAACTCGTCATCGCGCACAACCAGGTGTTCAATACTCCGTACACGATCGTGCGGCCGTCGGCGCTCTACGGCGAGCGTTGCGTCAGCCGTCGTGTCGGCCAGGCCTTCATCGAGAACGCGTTGCGCGGCAAGAAGCTCACCGTTAACGGCGACGGCAACGATGCGTTGGACTTCACCTATATCGGGGACCTGGTGCAGGGCTTGCTTCGCTGCATTGCCCTGCCAGAGGCGCGCAATCAGACGTTCAATCTCACCTACGGCGGCGCGCGCACCTTAAATCAGATGATCGAGCTCATGAGGGATGCTTTCCCGGAAATCGAGGTCGTTCACAATCCCCGCGATGGCTTGATGCCAGAGCGCGGCACGCTGTCCGTCGAGAAAGCAAAGCGGCTGATCGGCTACGAGCCGCAATACCCGCTGGAGAAGGGCTTTCCGCGCTACATCGCCTGGTACAAGGAGCTGTCCGCCAAACACCCGGACTACTTCGCCTGATCCATGATTCGTGTCGAGCCGGATCGCTGGTTGTCAGACGTGCTCGAAACGCCGAGCTGGAAGGTTGCCGGCATTGCAGCTTCGACGCCTGTGTCCGAGCTGCGCGCCCAACTGGAACAGCATGGGAAAAGCGCGGCCTTCTTCACCGCGAAAATCCTCACCACCGAAACGCAAGCCGTCGCAAACGCTGCCCGCGTGGGCTTCCGGGTTGTCGACGTGAATATGACCTTCGATTGGGCGCCGCCCGCGGAGACGCCTGGCGCCGGGCGAGCCGCAGCTGCAACGTTTGGGACGGCGGGAGGCGATGATGCCGTCGCAATCGAAAATATCGCCGCCGGCTGTTTTCGCTATACGCGTTTTCACCTTGATGATGCGATTGGCCTCGATCGTGCCAACGAAATCAAACGGCAGTGGGCACGCAATGCCTGCCGGGGACGTGCGGCTACGGTGTATGTAGCGCGGCTGGCTGGCTCAGTCGTCGGCTTTCTGGCGGTTCTCGAGAGCCGTTCGCTAAACGGTTCCGACGCGATCATCGATCTCGTCGGTGTCGATGCAGCTCATCAGGGTCAGGGCATCGGTCGCGGCTTGAGCCATATGTTCGTCGAGGCCTGGCGCGGCCGCGCGGATCGCCTGCGCGTCGGCACCCAGGTCTCTAATGTTCCGGCGATGCGGCTCTACGAGAAGATGGGATTTCGGATCGCGGAAAGCGCCTATGTGCTGCACGCGCATGTCAAGGACGGAGTGATTGTAAAATGAAGATCGGGCAGGTTGATCTGCGCCAGCGCGTTTGCATCGTCGCGGAGATCGGCAACAATCACGAGGGCAGCTATGGCCTTGCGGAGGAGATGATCGGCCGTGCGGCCGAGGCCGGCGCCGACGTGGTCAAATTCCAGACCTTCATTCCCGAACATTATGTGTCTTGCGACCAGACGGAGCGCCTGCAACGGCTGCGGAAGTTCGCTTTTTCGTCCGAGCAATTCGAAAACCTTGCGAAGTTCGCCAATACGCGCGGCCTCGAATTCTTCTCGACGCCGTTCGATCTCATCAGCGCGGATGCGCTTTCGAAATTCAGTCCGGCTATCAAGATATCGTCGGGAGATAACAACTTTTTCCCGTTGCTTGAGCGGGTTGCGTCCTTCCGCAAGCCAATCGTTCTTTCGACGGGTTTGGCGGGCTTGTCCGACGTGGACGAGGCACGAAACCGCATCAAAGCCGTCTGGTCGTCACTGAACCATTCGGGCGAACTTGCGCTCCTGCATTGCGTGTCCAGCTATCCAACGCCGCCCGAAGCGGCAAACCTGGCTGCGATCCGCACTTTGGCCGACAAATTCACAGACTGTACGATCGGATATTCAGATCACACCCTTGGAATTGAAGCTGCGATGCTCAGCGTCGGCCTTGGGGCACGGTTGATCGAAAAGCACTTCACGTTGCGCAAGGATTTTTCCGATTTTCGCGATCATCAGCTCTCCGCCGATCCGGCTGAGATGAAAGAGCTTGTGAGTCAGGTGCGGCAGGCGGAGGTTTTGCTCGGCGATGGCAGCAAGCGCGCGGTAGCGGTTGAAGAACCACTTCGTGTGGCGATCCGCCGCTCAATCGCGGCCGCCCGTCCACTGAAGGCCGGAGCGACGATCCATCGGGATGACCTCACCTGGGTTCGCCCGGGAGGAGGCTTCGCGCCGGGCAGCGAAGCCAGCGCGATCGGGCACAAATTGGCGCGCGACGTGCAACAAGGGCAGATCCTCCAGACGAGCGACTTTGCATAGCGACTGAACGATGAAGATCGCGATCCTGACGACTGAAACGACGCATCACGCCCACTTCGTGCGCGAGATCGTGGCGCACAATCCGGACGTTAGCGTTATTTGCGAGACGAAGGCCTTACAGCCGCCGTTCGATACGCGCCACGACTTCGAGACGCAACGGGATGCGTTCGAGCGGGATCACTGGTTCAGTGGCAAGGACGCCAAAATCTCAGAGTTTGCGCCGACCAAGATGGTTGAAAGCGCGAATGCTGCTGATGGCGTTGCCGCTCTCGCCGATATCGGGGCTGACATCGCGGTTGTCTTCGGCACCGGCAAACTGTCGTCTGCCTTGATCGGGAATGGGCCTCGTGTGTTTCTCAATCTTCACGGCGGCGATCCCGAAGAGTACCGTGGACTCGATACGCATCTGTGGGCGATCTATCACGGCGATTTCGCTGGCCTCGTGACCACGCTCCATCGCATCAATGCCGATCTCGACGACGGCGACATCTGTCTTCAGGAAAGCCTGGCTTTGCAGCCAGGAATGCCGCTTCACCAGTTGCGTAGCGTGAATACGCAAGCGTGCGTGCGCCTCTTCCTCGCGGCGCTCGGCGCCTTCAGCAATAACGACGATGTGCCAAGCCGACAGCAGCGCGCGCGCGGCAGGTATTATTCGTTCATGCCCGCCGTGCTCAAGGAACTTTGCGTGGGACGTTTTGCCAAGCATACCGGCGGCTTCGGGAAGCGCACGCCGCGATGATGCAGCTCAGTGAACGGCTGGCACCGGACGGAAGCCTGACGATCTTCCTGTTTCACGGTGTCATTGAGGCGCAGCGCCATCGCGTCCGGAACTACACGCGAAAACACCTTCCCGCGGTCGAATTTCGCGCCATGATGGAAGAGGTGGGGCGCAAAGGGCACGCATTGTCGATGGACGACGTTGCCGGGATATGCCGCAGTGGGCAGCCTTTTCCCAAGGGAGCGTTTGCCGTCACCTTCGATGACGGCTTCGAGAACAACCTGACAATTGCCCGGCCGATCCTCGACCATCTCGGCATCCCGGCCATGGTCTATGTGACGTCGCGCTTCATTGATGAGAACGGCATGTCCTGGATCGACCGCGTCGAGTACTGCCTTGAAGCCGTTCAATCGGGCCAATTGCAACTGCCGTGGTCGCCGGCGCCATCGGCGTTTGCGAACGATGAGGACAAGATCGCCTTGCTGAACGATATCCGGCGCCATGTGAAATCAACGCCGTCGCTCAATGTCGATGCCTTTGTCGGCGACATCTTTCGACAGCTCGATTGCGAGGAAGTGCATGCGAGCGACGACCAACTTGATCGCAAGATGACTTGGGATCAGGTGCGGTCATGGCCTGCCGGAGGCTTCTTCGTTGGCGGCCACAGTCACACGCACGCGATCCTCAGCTTTCTTCAACCGGCCGCGCTTCGGCATGAAATCGAAACCAGCCTCTCCATGCTGAAGACCAATGCCGGACTTGCGACGTCACACTACTCCTATCCGGAGGGACTGGCTCATTGCTTCTCCGAGGATGTGATCAGGGAGCTCAAGGCACACGACATTGTCTGCTGTCCGACGGCGATCGATGGCATCAATCCGCCCGGCACCGATCCCTTTCATCTGCGCCGGGTCATGGTGAACTGATGTGCGGCATCGCTGGTTATCAGGGGCGCAAACCGCTGTCGCAGGCGCGGATCGACGCGTGCCTGAATTTGATGGGCAGGCGCGGGCCCGATCATCGCGAAGCGCGGAGCTGGGAACATGGCGAAACGCACACGGTGTTTCTGCACAGCCGTCTCTCCATTATCGATCTCGACCCCCGCGCCAACCAGCCGATGGGGTTCGAAGGCAACTGGATCGCGTTGAACGGGGAAATCTATAATTTTGTCGAGCGGCGCAGGGATCTCGAAGTCGCGGGCGTAAAGCTCAGGACGACGTCCGATACGGAAGTCCTACTTAACTCGATCAGCCGTTTCGGCTGGGATGTCCTGGATCGTTGCGAGGGGATGTGGGCATTCGGCCTTTACAACGAGGCGACCGGGCAATTGACGCTGTCGCGCGACCGGTTCGGCGAAAAGCCGCTTTATTATTTCGTTACAGACGATGGCATCTTCTTCGCGTCGGAAATCAAATTCATCGTTGCGCTGCTTGGGCGACGACTGGACGTCAATCACGACCATCTCTGGCGTTATCTCGTCAATGGCTACAAGGCGATCTACAAGAACCACGCCAACGGATTCTTTCGCGGCTTGCGCGAGGTCGGCATCGGTTGCAATGTTGTTTGCGAGGGCGGCAAGGTCGTCAAGAACAGACGATACTGGACGCCTTCGATCGCAATCAGCAGTGATATGAGCTTTGCCGAAGCTGTCGCCGGCGCCCGCGATCGCCTGATCCGTGCCGTCGAGCTCAGGTTGCGGGCCGATGTACCGCTGGCTTTTTGCATGAGCGGCGGTGTTGACTCAAATGCGCTGATCAGCATCGCAAAGCGCATGTTCGATTACGACGTACACGGCTTTACGATCGTGAATACCGATGCGCGGTATGAAGAATCCGACATGATCGACCTCGCGGTCCGCGAACTCGGTGTGCGACATACCGCAATCCCGGTCGAGACCACAGGTTTTCTCGATGGTTTGCGCGAGCTGATCCGTCAGCACGATGCACCGGTCTACACGATCACTTACTACGCGCAGTGGAAGTTGCAGAAAGCGATTGCGGACGCCGGCTATCGCATCTCCATCAGCGGTACCGCGGCAGACGAACTGTTCAGCGGCTATTACGACCACCATCTGGCCTACTTGCAAGAAATCAGGTCAGATCGGGCCCATCACGCGGCGTCGCTGGCGAACTGGAAGACGCATGTACAGCCGGTAGTCCGCAATCCGCATCTGGGCAATCCGGATCTGTTTGTCGACAATCCCAAGTTTCGCGATCACGTCTTTCTCGATGCCGAGGAGTTCAGCCATTACCTGCAAAAGCCATGGCAGGAGGCATTTGCCGAGACCCACTACAGCGACAATCTGTTGCGAAACCGGATGCTGAACGAGCTGTTTCATGAGGCCGTGCCCGTCATCCTGCATGAGGACGACCTCAACGCGATGTATTATTCGGTGGAGAACCGCTCGCCGTTTCTCGATCGCGATCTCTTCGAATTCTGCAACAGCATTCCTACCCGGCATCTGATCAACAACGGCAGGGCAAAGGCGGTGTTGCGCGAGGCCGTTCGCGGCATCGCACCCGACGGCATCGTGGACAATCCACGCAAGGTCGGCTTCAACGCGCCGATGCTGGACTATCTCGACGTCGCCGACCCGGCCGTGCGTGACTATGTTTTGAACGACAGTCCAGTCTATGATCATGTTCGGCGGGACAAGATCGCCGAGTTGATGACAAAGTCCGAGTTGCCGAACAGCCAGAGCAAGTTTCTGTTCTATTTCCTGAACTGCAAGATGTTCCTCGAGGAGTTTGCCGCGTAATGCGCTATTGCGCGCGTTGCATCTTGCCGGATACGAGGCCGAACCTCGTGATTGGAGCAGATGGCGTCTGTAACGCCTGCACCTCGCACGGCACCAAGCGCGCGATCGATTGGCCCGCGCGCCGGCGTGCTTTCGAGGCGGTTGTTACTCGCGCGCGTGCGAACAGCACTGGTTATGACTGCGTCATTCCCGTGAGTGGCGGCAAGGATAGCACCTGGCAGGTGGTGACGTGCCTGGAAGCCGGGCTCAATCCGCTGGCGGTGACGTGGCGAACGCCGGGGCGCACCGCCATCGGGCAACGCAATCTCGACAATCTCATGTCGCTCGGCGTGGATCACATCGATTACCAGATCAGCCCGGCGATCGAGCGCAAATTCATGCTCGACGCCTTTGTCCGTTATGGATCGACAGCGATTCCGATGCATCTGGCGATATTTGCGATTCCCGCGAAGATTGCCGTCCGCTTCGGGATTCCGCTCGTAGTCTGGGGAGAGAACTCGGCATTCGAATACGGCGGGCGCGAGGAAGAGCAAACGGGATTTCGACTGGACGGCGCCTGGCTGCAACGCCATGGCGTGACCCACGGGACCATGGCGAAGGACTGGATATCCGAGCGTCTGACGCAGCGGGAGTTGACGCCATATTTCGGTCCAAGCGAAACCGAGCTCGATGCTGCCGGTGTGCTTGCGGTTTTCCTCGGTTATTATTTCGAGTGGGACCCGGAAACCACGCGAAAGGTCGCGGCCGATCATGGTTTCGTTGCCGAACGCAGCGGGCCGCGGACGGGTCTTTACGATTTCGCCGATATCGATGACGACTTCATCTCGATCCATCACTGGCTCAAATGGTACAAGTTCGGTTTCACGCGACTGTTTGACAATCTGTCGCTCGAAATCCGCAACGGCCGCGTTACCCGCGAACAGG
This sequence comes from uncultured Alphaproteobacteria bacterium, assembly GCA_963824305.1. Lineage (GTDB taxonomy): Bacteria > Pseudomonadota > Alphaproteobacteria > Rhizobiales > Xanthobacteraceae > Bradyrhizobium. The sequence goes on along the minus strand of CAWGOW010000004.1, from coordinate 694,501 downwards.
CCGTTGCCGTCGTGCGGGAACGCGGTGACGAGACGCCGCATGCCGATATCGACAAGCTCTGCAAATTCCTTGGCATTTCGACCGGAAAGTTCTTCGAGATCGCCGAAACGTTCCGTAACAAGGATATCTGGTCCCAAAAGAATGGATGTTGGAGCATTCCTGGCTTCCTGATCTCCGACTGGGACTGGCGGCAGACTAGGGCCGCGGTGCGCGCATGAAATTTTATCCCAAAGATCCTCCGCGCGAATTTGAGGTGGGCTACGACGTCAAGGGCATCATCCGCGATTGCGGGTCGATGCAGCTTGCGCCGGACGAGCAGATCACGTTCCTGACCGAAAACGGCGGCGAGTACGATCTGACGCGCAAGGACTGGGGATTTTATGCCACGCCCTCGCTCAATGGCCGCCTCGCCGGATTCAATCTGAGGGCGGTTCTGGTGAAGAACCGGCTCGATCGTTACTTCGTCATGTTGGTCGAGCGCGGCAAGGAAGCGGCGTTCGAAAAATACGTTGCGCAAGAACCCTTGAAGATCATTACCTGGCTTGATTCCCTGGAGGCCCTGCAGGCCTTGGAAGCCGCCATGGAGGCGGCGAAGTGAGCGAACTCCGCCCTTTCGCGTGCCCGATTTCGGGCGAACGCGAGGCACAAAAAGTTTTCGTCTACGACGCTTCGCCGAACGGCGAAATCGGCTTTCGTCGTCCAGCCAACGAGGCTTATCATCGCGAGATCTGGCAGTTTGCACACTCTAACCATTTCGTGTCCCGTCACGCCATGACGGTTGCCACCGATTATGCCGGCGACTACGTCAATGCGACCTACGGCGACACCGCTGGTCTGAAGGCTGCCTTCGATCGGGTCATCGCGCTGCCGCCGGACCGTTCCGACAATGCAGGACGTATCGCGCGCATTCGGGCATTTGCGGAGACGCATTTCGGCGGAGAGGGCGAAATCCGCTTGCTCGATGTCGGTGCGGGGCTAGGCGTTTTCCCCTACGCCGTGAAAAGGGCGGGGTGGCGTTGCACGGCAATCGACCCAGACCCGCGCGCAGTCTCTCATATACGCGAGCACGTGGGTATCGAAGCCGTCTGCGGCGACTTCATGGCAGTCGATGACCTTGGGCAATTCGACATCGTCACCTTCAACAAAGTGCTTGAGCACGTCGAAGATCCCGTGGCGATGTTGACGAGAGCCGGCAGGTTCGTCGATCCCAAAGGCTTCGTTTATCTCGAACTGCCGGATGGCGAGGCGGCTTCGACCGAAGGCTTTGGCCGCGAAGAGTTCTTCGTCGAGCATCTTCATGTCTTCAGTTTCAGGTCGATCGTGATGCTGGCTGAACGCGCCGGCTTTCGGCCGATCGCAGTCGAACGCCTGCAGGAGCCGAGCACGAAATTCACCTTGCGGGCCTTCTTGGCGCCGGAACCGGGACTGGCGCGGAGATCCTCATGAGCGCTCCCGAAAAAAGCAGTGTCGAGCATGCGGTGAAGCATTGCTATTCGACCTGGGGCACATCCTACTATGACGATTATTATGGCGAGGCCGCGCCGTATCCGCCCGTCCATCTTGATCTCGTGAAGAGGCTGGTTGCCGACCGGGCGCCGTCACGTTTGCTCGATGCTGGCTGTGGTCCTGCATCGATGCTCCGTCATTTGATCGCGCCGGGCCGCGATGTTTTTGGCTTCGACCTGACGCCGGAGATGGTAGCCGAAGCAAAACGCGTCACTGTTGGTCTTGGCCTGCCGGAGGACCGGATATGGCAGGGAAGTGTCGGTGCGGCGGAGGATTTTTCCGGCCCTGACGGGCGGGCCGGCTATGATTGCGTGCTCTCGTGCGGAGTGATGCCGCACATCCCCGAGACGATTGAGAATGACGTCATCTCCAATATCCACGGCGCCTTGCAACCCGGAGGCGTTGCGATCGTCGAGGCGCGCAACGAGTTGTTCTCGATGTTCACGCTCAATCGCTACTCGCGCGACTTTTATTTTCAGAAGCTGCTCGCAATCGATGGGCTGAAGCAAATGGCGGCCGACGAGCGCGCCGGCCTGGATACGGCGCTGACGCAGATTGAAAATATGTTTCGCAACGACTTGCCGCCGGTCCGTCGCGGCAAGCAGGGCGAGCCGGGTTACGATGAAGTGCTGTCGCGCTCGCACAACCCGCTACTGCTGCAACGGCAATTTCTGGCGCATGGGTTCAGTAGCGCACGGCTCTACTACTATCATTTCCATTGCTTGCCGCCGATGGTGAGTGGTCATGCCCCGCGATTGTTTCGCGAAGCGAGCCTCCTGATGGAAGCTGACCCGCAGGATTGGCGAGGGCTGTTCATGGCATCCGCTTTCTTCATCGTAGCGCAGCGGGTCTAGGCGACGTCTTCGCATGCCCATTTCCGACGACGGCTGGAAAAACTTTTCGATCTGGGAGCACAGTGCGACGGTGCGCGATCTTTACGCGCGCCGCTGCCGTCGCGAGGCGGAAGAGATGACGGCGCATGCGCAAGCCGCCGAGATACTCTCGTCTCGCGTGACAAGAGGAGATAGTGTGCTCGATGTTGGCTGCGGCAGCGGTTATTTCTATCACTCGCTGGTTGGCTGCGGCCTCGAGGTGGACTATTGGGGTCTGGATGCCAGCGAAGTGCTGCTCGGGATCGGCCGCGACATCCTTCCGAAATTCGGCTTGCCGGCCGAGCGATTGATCAAAGGGCGCATCGAAGATCTCGATGGCGAGGTTGATCACGTGGTCTGCCTGAACGTGCTCAGCAATATCGACAACTACCACCGGCCGATCGAACGCTTTCTGAAAATCGCGCGCAAGAGTGTGATCTTGCGCGAATCGCTGAAGCGCGGTGCCGAATATCACTACGTCCGTGACGCTTTTCTCGATCCCGGCGTCGATTTGAACGTGCACGTCAATCACTACGATATCGATGAGGTCTCGGCGTTCGTGGCGTCATATGGATTTCGGCCGCAAGCGATTGTCGACCGGCGCACGGGGGGGCAGCCCGAAACCGTGATCGGTTATCCGCATTATTGGACGTTCCTGGTGGCGGATCGCCAGGTGATGGGCCAGCGCGCCGGCTGATATGGCAAGGATTGCGGGATATCTGGGGGAGGGCCGCGATCCCTCGGCCGGTCGCTGGGCACGCGGCATGGTGCAACTCATGGCGGGCGGACCGGTGAGCGCGTCGGAGTTTCAGGCGGGCGCTTTTGCGGCGTCGGGCATCGGCAGCCGCGATGCGGTTCGTATGTCCGGCTGCATCGCAGTCGTGGACGGAGCGTTTTCGAACGCTAACGAATTACCGGGCGGTGCGGACGCGAGCGCCGCCGCGCAGTTGATCGCCTGCTATCGTCAACGCGGTTTCGTCGAGGCGCTCATGCAGATCGCCGGAGACTTTGCCGTCGCATTATTCGACGAAGAAGACCGGACGTTATGGCTCGCACGTGACCGGGTTGGTGTCCGGCCGCTCTATTACACGTCCACGCGCGACGGTTTTGCTTTTGCATCACGCCCAAATCCGTTACGGGCGATCGATGGCGTATCGAAAGACGTGAACCGCCGCTATGTGGCCGCCTTTGCCGGCAGTCATTACCGTTACATCGATAACGTGCCGGATGAATCGCCGTTTGCCGCTATCTGCCAGTTGCCGGCGGCCAGTTATCTGAAGCTCGATCGGGACGGCATCAATGTCCGGAGTTACTGGTCGCTGGCCGATCTACCGGAATGGACTGATGCGGAAGATGTTCTCGCGGAGCGCTACCGCGCGCTGCTGCTCGATGCCGTCGATCGCCGGCTGCGGTCTGCGCGCAAGCCGATTTTTACTCTGTCGGGCGGCATGGACAGTTCCTCGGTGCTGGCGTGCGCGGTTCAGTTGACCGGAACGCAGCAGGAAGCCGTCTCTTCGGTCTATCACGACAAGACGTACGACGAGAGCGACGACATCAAGGGTTTCGTCAAGGAAAAGGTCAGCCGTTGGCAATCGATTCCAATCGAGGGCTTCGATCTCTTCGACACCGTCAGAAGCATGGTGCGCGCGCATGACGAGCCCGTCGCAACCGCAACCTGGCTGTCGCACTTCCTATTGACACGTTCGGTCGCCGAACAAGGTTACGACACGCTGTTCGGGGGGCTTGGCGGTGACGAGCTTAACGCAGGCGAGTACGAGTATTTCATTTTCAATTTTGCCGATCTGCGATCGCGGGGGCTAAGCGCCGATCTCGAGCACGAGATCTCGGCATGGGCTCGACACCACGACCACCCGATCTACCGCAAGGATCGTGCGGCCGCGATGAATCACCTCACGCGCCTCACCGGGCCACGGCCCGGTGAGGTTCTGACCGACCGCGAACGGCTCGCCAGATATTATCCCGCCGTTTGCGCCCCCTATTACGACCTCGAACAGTTCACGCCGGCACTCGATCATCCGTTTGCCAGTTGGCTCAAGAACCGAACCTATCAGGATATCTTTCGTGAAACCGCGCCCTGCTGCTTGCGTGCCGAGGACCGCAATTGCGAGGCGGCCGGGTTGGCTCATGCCGATCCGTTCTTCGACCATCGCTTGATTGAGTTCATGTTTCGAGTGCCTGGCTCGATGAAGATCCGCGACGGCGTCACCAAACGCCTGTTGCGGGAAGCGATGAAAGGGATTCTGCCCGAAGAGACGCGAACGCGGATCAAGAAGACCGGCTGGAACGCACCGGCCCATCTGTGGTTCAACGGGCCGGCGGTCGATCAGTTGCTTGACCTGGTAAACTCGCGAGCCTTCGGCGGCCGCGGCATCTACGACGTCAAGACCGTCAATCGCCTGATCGAGGAACATCGCGAGATTGTCTCCGGCGGGTTGCCGCGGGACAATCACATGATGTTCCTGTGGCAGCTGCTCAATCTGGAGCTCTGGTTTCAGGATGTCGTGGATCGCGTACCGAAGATTCTCCCCGCATGAAAATCCTGTTCTTCTCCATGCATGCGGACATTTGGGTTCAGGCATTTCCTGAGGCGCTGGTCGCCGAGAGCCTGAAGCGTGCTGGGCACGACATCGTCTACGTCGGCTGTAACAAGTCGTTCAGCGATTTTTGCGTTCCGATGGCGGCGCATGGCATGAGTGTCCATACGGCGCGCGCAATCCGCGATGAAGTTTGCACCCAATGCGTCGGCAAGGATCGGAGGATACGGTCCGCATTCGGCTTTGCCGGCCCTCAGTTGTCGGATGTCATCGACGATGACATGCGTCGTGAGATCGATCGGATTCTTGCCAACCCGGATCGGGGGGCACTGGAGCAACTGACGGTCGACGGCGTAGCGATCGGCCGCATCGCGCTATACCAACTGATGCTTCGTCGCAAGCGGCTCGAAACCGATTTGTCCGATGACGAGTTCGAAGAATATATCGTCGAGCTGCGCAACGCTCTCGTTGCTCTTTATGCAGGGCGGCGGCTACTCGACCAGCATCGGCCGGATGCCGTCGTCGTGCTCAACGCACTCTATTCCGTAAACAGGGCGGTATGTCTGCTGGCGGCGGGTCGTGGCATTCCGCACTACTTCATGCATGCCGGCGGCAATCTGTCGAATCGTCTGCAAACCTTGTGGATCGGCCGCGGCGATACTTTCTCGTTTTTCCCGTACCTTGTCCGCAAGTGGCCCGAGTTCGCCACTCAACCCTGCTCGGGGACGGATCTTGCATCGATTACAGATCATTTTCTCGAGTTGTTCCGAGGTCAGAGCGTGTTCGTCTATTCAAGCCCCAAGTCCGCACAATACTCGGACGTCCGGGCGCGCTTCGGTGTCGGTGCGAACCAGAAGCTCCTGGTCGCGACGTTGGGCAGTTACGACGAAGAACGCGCTGCCGAAATTGTTGGCGCGCGAGTCCATACCAGCAAGCCGTTGTTCGAAACCCAGATCGCCTGGGTGCAGGCCCTGGTCGAGCACGTGAAGGACCGCGACGATCTGTTCTTGTTGTTGCGCGTGCATCCGCGCGAATTTCCCAATAAGCGGGAAGGGGCGATGTCACATCATGCCCGGCAACTGAAATCGGCATTTGCAAATCTGCCGGCGAATATCGCGGTCAACTGGCCGGATCAGGGCGTATCGATGTACGATCTGGCCGATCAAGCAGACGTCTTTCTCAATTCCTGGTCGAGCGTCGGAAAGGAAATGGCGCTTTTGGGAATACCGGTTGTTCTGTATGCCCCCGATCTTGCGTTTTATCCGGCCGATCTCGGCTATGTGGGAACGACACTGACCGACTATTTCGCGGCAATCGATCGGGCGCTGGCCGATGGTTGGAGCTTTGACCGCGTGCGGCAAGCTTATCGCTGGTATGTGTTCGAATTCATTCGCGCCTCACTATTTATCGGCGATCGATATCCCAGAAGGGAAGGAGCAACTCGTCGGTTCGGCCAAAGACTTGTCGATCAATTCGACCGAAGGATCGTGCCGGGCACACAGCAGCGTTGGGACTGCGTGCGGCGGAACTTTGCCGTCGGGCCTGATGATCAGATCAACCAATTTTTCAAATCCGACGTGACCACATTGGTCGACCTGCTGCGGCCCGTCGCACCTGATCGCGAGTTGCTGGCGCACGAGCAGCAAGCCTTGCGGCGGGAAGTCTACCGGTTGGCAAATGCATTGTTTCCGACCCGGGAAGCTCGCTCCCGAAGCCGGCTGTTTAAGCGTCTGGTTGGCGCCGAAGAGACGTCGGACGCGATCGCGAGCTGACACTGCTGGGTAAGGAAGGTGTAATCGTAATGGGAGCCAAGGCACAAATTTCCAACGCGGCAAGAACGCTCCTCGGCGCGGCCGCCTACGCGCGCAGCGGTGCTACGCCGAATTTTGCCTATCAGAGCATGCTGCAGCTGTTTTGTGCGACCGGCGGCAGATCGAACGACGCGATCGCATCGCTCTTATCGCTCGTGCATCGGCCCTACAAGCTTTCCGGAACGGATGGCATCCTCGGCGACCTTTCGCCGGACGATGTAACGAAGGTCGCCGATGATATCCGGGACAAGGGATATCATGTTTTCGCGCAACGCCTGCCCGACGCGCTTTGCGACGATCTCCTGCACTACGCCACGACGTCGCCGTGTATTCGCCGAGCGACAGATGGCAGCAAGGACGGCGATCGCAACCTGGATCGATTCGCCCGGGAAAATCCCGATGGTGTCCGATACGATTTCGCCGAGAGCGATCTTATCAACAACGGGCTTATTCAAGCGCTGATGGCTGACAAGTCGTTGCTGGCGGTCGCGCAAAGCTATCTGCAATCGCAGCCGGTCATCGATATCGTCACCATGTGGTGGAATGCCACTTCGTTGATCCCGGACAAGGGCGCGGCGCAGTACTGGCACTTCGATATGGACCGCATCAAATGGCTCAAGTTTTTTGTGTATCTCACTGATGTCGGACCGGACAATGGTCCGCACTCGTTCATCAGCGGTTCGCACCGGCGCGGGGGAATTCCCGATGCCCTGTTGCAAAAGGGCTATTCGCGCCTGACCGATGAGGAGGTCTCTGCGAGCTTCGAGCGGGATAAATTCGTCGAATTCTCTGCGCCTCGCGGCACCATCATCGCCGAAGATACCCGCGGCCTGCACAAGGGCAAGCACGTGACCCGCGGCGATCGGCTGATTTTTCAAATGCAGTTCACCAACAGCCTTTTTGGCGGTGAGATTCCTGTGTCTCGCATCACGCGCGTTCTACATCCTGATCTCGCGGATATGGCGAAACGTTATCCCCGCGTTTACTCCAACTACATCAAGGGAGAGTTGGCCTGATGTCCCGACTGGCGATGAGAGATCGTCTGCATTTCTATGCAAGGGCAAGCTGGCAAACGATGCGGCGAGGACAGCTAAATCGGCAGACCGGCGTCGTGCTCGACGAGTATTCGAGCAGCTGGAGCCAGTACGCCGAACATCTAAGGAACGCGTCAACTCTGGACACGTGGTTGCGAATACCCGGCGTCGAGGATACGCCGTCTTATTATAATGTGGACGGCAAGCTTGCCCATGAGGCATTCGACTCGCTGGGTTACTACCGGAATGTTCTGTTGGACGCTCTGCGACGACATTTTCCGTCGGCCCACTCGGTCGGTGAATTCGGCTGCGGCCTTGGTCGAAATCTGCTGTTCTTGAAGAGGCAATTGCCCGAACTCGAATGCTACGGTTACGAGCTTTGCCAGCCGGGCGTCGACGTGGCTCGGGCGGCTGCAGCCAAATTCGGCTGCGACGTGCACTATGCGCAACTCGACTATCTGTATGATCCGCCGGAAAAGTACGTCTTTCCGCCTGTGGACGTGGCGTTCACGATGTTCTCGCTCGAGCAAATACCCAAAGATAGCGCAGTCGCCGTGCGAAACATTCTCGCTCACGCCAGGCTGGGCTCAATTCATATTGAACCCGTTCCTGAGAACTATCCTATGAATATTCGCGGAGTTCTCGGAAAAATCGAGCATCGCAAAGTCGACTACCTCAGCGGTTTCGACAAGGTTGTTCGGAACCTTAGCCTAAACAACGTAAAAGTCGAGAAGGTCGCGTCGGCGCACAATCCGTTGATGTACCCTTCGATGTACATCCTGCGAAAGGCGTAATCGACTCGTGTTGCGGCGTTGGTTGAGCGTGCTCCGCGGGTTGAGCTATGCCGTCAGGTCGGCTTTGGGCCGATGGTCCCTGTTTCGGCATCTGAGGTATTTGTTCCGCTATCCGGGCCTCTCGGTTGATCCGACGACCAACATGGTCATTGTCGGGGAGCTTAGCTTCGGGAAAGAGGCGGCCATTGGCGAGAGATGCCATATTCTGGTGCCTTACCGCGCAAGCCTCGCGATTGGAAAGAATTGCTATCTGGGCCGCAATGTCGAAGTAAGCGCTGGCGGCGACATCGTCATTGGAGACTACTCGTCAATTCAGGATCGGAGCATTCTCGTCGGTGATGTTAATCTTGGTCGCTATTGCGTGCTGTCGTTGAATGTCTTGATGACATCGGGCCGGCACTATTTCAATAAGTGGCCGCCACTTTTGATTCGCGACCAGGATGCGCGCGTCACCGCTGACTTGGAGTTGAGCACAGCCCATAGCAGGCCTATCACGATCGAAGAGGATTGCTGGCTCGGGATGAATTCGGTCGTCATGCCAGGTGTGACCGTCGGCAGAGGGAGTGTGGTTGGGTCGAATGCCGTCGTAACGCACGATGTCCCGCCCTATTCGGTAGTAGTTGGTGCGCCAGCGCGTGTCGTGCAGAAGCGTTTCGAGTTTTCGCCGCCTATCGCGATCGATTACGAAAAATCGGATGACATTCCATATTTTTATCGGGGATTTGAGCTCTCCGAGGAGGAGCGCAACAAAAACCTCCGGCTTGGAGGTCACCTCGCCCGAGGGGGCTTTGCCGTCTGGCTCTCTGGTGGTCGGACGATCGTCCTGGTCGCACGATGCTTGTCTGGAGAGCAGGCTTGCATCTGTCGGGATAAGCAGACAAGTCGGCTTGCCGAGAGCTGGACGGAAGTGAAGTTTGATCGGGACGACGGTGAAGGCGCGGCGATCTTCGCTGCGCGGGACGGCGCAGTTGTGGTGAGCCGCGCGTGGACCGAATGAAGCATCTTTTCTATCTTCGATCGCTTTTTGCTTTTGCGTTCAGAAACAATCTGTTGCTCTATGTGGCACTGATCGTTTCGGTGTTTTCTGCATTCCTTGAACTTGCGGCGATGACGGCATTGATGCCGCTTGCGAATCTGAGCGCCGACAAGACGGTGCCACCGGACGGCGCTTTGGTCCGCGCACTACAGTTTTTGGGCCTGCCAGCAGACGGCCGTGCGCTGCTGCTTTCGTTTATCGCACTCTTTGCCGCCCGCATTCTGACGCTGTTCGTCGGCCAAGGTCTTACAATCTATCTTTCGAAGCGAATATTGCTGCAGCTGAATACGCGGGCCTTTTCCGCGCTCATCCGAAACGTCCCGGTCGCCGAACTGGAAAAAAAGAGTATTGGATATTTTATCTCGCTCGTCGGTGACGAAGCGAGCCGCGCCAGTAATCTGATCATTTCGGTCAACAGCGCGCTATCCACGATATTGCTGGGCGTGCTGTATTTCGCTGCCATCGCGGCGTATTCCAAAACTGTCGCGATCGCGGTCACATTGTTCCTTGGAGTTACGTTCGCGGTGTTGTTCGAGGCGTTCCGAATATCTCACCGATTGGGTGTTCGGCAGATCGAGGAATCGCAAACTGCCGGCGCGTTCTTCGTTGATGCCATCAATGCACTCCGCTCCATTCGATCGTATTCGGCGGAGGACTACATCACGACCAGCCAGTTCTGGCTGATGCGCAGCTACATGCGGACATTGGCCCTGATCGATGGGATTTCCATGGCCGCTCGCCTGGGGCCAGTGTTGTTTCTATTTTCCTGTGCGGCACTTTTCGTGATGTGGTCAGGTAACTCATCCGCTGCCGTTTCTCTTGACCTTCCATTCCTCGTTACGATTATAATTCTTTTGCTGCGATTTTTCCCCACCGTCGGACAGGCGCTTAATCTGACCTTGCGTGTTATTGCCGATGCGCGCGCCGGCCGCGATGTGACGGAGATCATCGGAAAATATCAATACGCGCCAGCCCCGACCGTGCCTCGCATGCCCATGCCCGCGGACATCGAGACGATATCGATTGCGAATGTGGGCTTCGGGTATAGCCCAGACAAGCAGGTTCTAACGGACCTTAATCTAACTTTACGGAAAGGCCGAAGCTATGCGCTTGTCGGCCCGTCTGGGTCCGGCAAGTCCACCTTCCTCGATTTGTTGCTCGGTTTCTTCGCACCTTCGTCCGGAAATATTTTCATCAACGAGGTCCCGCATGCGCAAATCAGCCTGTCTGATCTGCGAGCGAAGATCGCGCTCGTTGCGCAGGATGCCGTTATCTTTAACGATACCGTTCGAAGCAACGTTTGCCTCGGGATGAACGCTTCTCCGAAAGAGGTGCAGCAGGCTTGCGAGATAGCCTGCATTGACGATTTTGTTGCAACCCTTCCTAAGGGCTATGAAACGACCCTGAACTACAAGGGGTCAAACCTTTCAGGCGGCCAGAAGCAGCGCATCGGGATCGCGCGAGCGGTTCTGCGGCGCCCGGACGTTCTTTTGCTGGACGAAAGCACCAGCGCCCTGGATCCAGCGACACGAGAACAAGTTGTCGGCAATTTGCTAAGGGAGTTCAATGGTCGCATCCTTATCTTTGTGACCCACGATGACGTCGTCACATCGAAAGTTAACGAAGTCTACGACCTTTCTTCCCGGGAAGGTGTAAAGGTCGTGTCTGCTCGTATGTCTGCCGGCGGTTCGGTAGTGTAGGGATGGGGCGGCCGCAGTGCTGAGCACTATCAAGGACAAGCTCAGAGCCTATCGGTTCAAGGCGCGCACACGAGCAAGACCTTTGAAATTGGTCGTAGGCGCGTCAGGCATTTACGATGCCGGATGGGTTCCGAGCGATGTGAATTACCTGGATCTGTTGAATGCCGGTCACTGGAAGCGGTATTTCAGGGAAGAGTTGATCGATGCGGTGCTTGCTGAGCACGTTTGGGAGCACCTCACGATCGAGGACGGGCAGGAGGCCGCTCAGCGGTGCTTCAAATATTTAAGGCGCGGAGGATATCTGAGGGTGGCCGTGCCGGATGGATTCCATCCTGATGAGACTTACATCGCTCACGTCAAGCCGGGCGGAACTGGACCGGGAGCCGACGACCACAAGGTTTTGTATAACCATGTCACCTTTTCCAGGATTTTCGAACAGGCCGGCTTTCAGGTTCGCTTGCTCGAGTACTTCGACGCGAGCGGCCAGTTTCATGACGCTGATTGGAATCCCGCAGACGGGAAAATCAATCGTTCCAAACGGTTTGACGAAAGAAATGGCGGCGGGACATTGAACTATACGTCGATCATTTTAGACGCCTGCAAGGCTAGTGTTGCCTAGACACCGCATGAGATCGAGACACAGCAAGGGTCTGGCGTGTGAACGCATCTGACTTCGCGCCTATCATACTGTTCGTCTACAACCGGCCGGAGCACACGCGCCGGACGCTGGCGGCCTTGGCTGCGAATCCGCTCGCGCAGGATAGCGATCTAATCGTCTATGCGGATGGCCCAAAAAAGCCGGAACACGCTGCAAGCGTTGCGCAGGCACGCGATGTGGTTCGCGCCGCCGAAGGCTTTCGGTCCGTCAGGCTGATCGAGCGCGACGCCAATATGGGACTTGCGAATTCGATTATGACGGGAGTTTCGGACGTCTGTGCTGTCCATGGCCGCGCGATCGTGGTCGAGGACGATCTTTTGGTCGCGCCTCACTTTCTTGAATTCCTCAACGCGGGCCTGCGTCGATATCAAGACGAGCCCGCGGTGTTGCAAATCTCCGGCTATTCCTATCCGGCGCACGATAAGACCACCGCGAATGCCTTTTTCCTGCCGATGGTCTCGTGCTGGGGATGGGCGACCTGGTCGCGCGCCTGGTCACAGTTCGATGGCGCGATGTCGTTGCTCCCGCGCTTGCACGAAGACCGCTCCTTGCGGCACCGCTTCAATCTTGATGGCGCTTACGATTACTACGCCATGGCGTGTCAGCAGGCGCGGGGACAACTGGACTCCTGGGGAATCCGCTGGCAGATGAGCCTTTTTGCGCGGGATGGCCTTGTTCTCTATCCCCGGGAAACGCTGGTTACGAACATCGGTGCCGATGCGTCGGGTACGCATGGTACAGGACGGCCCAATCTGCAACGCGCTTTTGCCACCTCCGGCTACGCAAACGTCGATTGGCCGGACTCGATCGCAACAGACGCAAACGCGTTTGAGCAGGTGAAGCAACTATTGCTTGGCGAACGACCGAGCCTTTTCCGCAGAATTATTCAACGCGTGAGATCATGAAAGACACGATCAGAGACCTTTGCCCGCCGCTTGTCTGGCGCAGCTTGCAAAGTTTGCGAAGCCGGGTTCAGCCGTTCCAGATCAGAACCAGCGGAGACAATCAGGATCTGGATCTGTATTGGACGCCCGAAATGGCGCAGATCCTGGAGACCTGGGCGGACGGCAATGCCTGGCTCGAGGTGCAGTTCCTGATGGCGAACTGCAGCGGCCGTGCCCTCGATATCGCGTGCGGCACCGGCAAGACCATGACCCTGCTCGATCGTTCGCGCCTTGATATCAAGGGATGCGATATTTCGGATCTCCTGATCAAGAAGGCGGTTGAACGCGGCTTGCCAGCAGAAAGCCTCGAGGTTTGTGACGCCACCAAGCTCCCTTACGCAGATGGAGAATTCGACTGGTCCTATTCGATCGGATCGCTCGAACATTTCACCGAGGAAGGTATTGAAAAGTTCATCGCTGAAGCGGCCCGCGTGACGAAAACCGGGTCATTCCACATGATGCCGACGTCGCGCTCAGGTGAAGACGAAGGCTGGATGAAGACGTACCAGAGCTTTCACAATTGCTCGCCGGCCTGGTGGGTCGGTCGCTTCCAGAAGAATTTCCATCGCGTCGTCGTTCTCGATTCCAACTGGAACGATCGAATCTCGGTCGGAAAGTGGTTTCTTTGCTATCACTGAACGGCATGGTCGGTCGCTTTGGTGGCGCTTTGCTTGCGTTGCCTGTGCGCCTGCGCGAACGGATCGGTATCGCTCGTCTTCGCAGCCGATGTGTGGCGGCGGAAAACGTGACGTTCACTCGTGAGACCATCATCCACAATCCCTTTAGCACCGAAAACGTAAAAGTCGGAGCCAATACACTCTTCATGGGTGAGATCAACGTCATTGCCAGTGGTGCGCGCGTCAGCGTTGGAGATTGGTGCTTTGTTGGTCCAGCGGCCAAAATCTGGGCTCTGGATCGGATTATGATCGGAAACCGGGTCTTCATTTCTCACGGTGTGCAGATTTTCGACAACAATTCGCACAGCCTCTCGGCGGCCGAGCGTCACGCGCGGTTCCATGAATTGCAGACGATCGGGCGTCATCTCCAGCCGGAGACCGTATCTCACAAGCCGATCGTGATCGAAGACGACGTGTGGATCGGGTTCAATTGCGCGATCATGAAAGGGGTTGTGGTTGGCAAGGGCGCGATCGTCGGAGCGGCCTCGGTCGTCACCCACGACGTTGCGCCCTATGCTATCGTTGTCGGCAATCCCGCACGGGTCGTTGGTGAAAGCCGGCCATGATCGGCTTGCTTCGCAAGCTGGTGCATCGCCGTCGTGAGCGGTTCAACAGCCGCCAGTTGGTGCAGCTTGGGACCGGGACACGTCTGCCCGGACAGATCGATCGTCGTGCAAGCAAGGCAGAAATCCGGATTGGCAGCCGTTGTCTCATTCAGGGGCAGATTGTTGCCGAGCGCGACGAGAGCCGCGTGACGATTGCCGACGACGTGCTTCTGGGCGGCGGGTCCGTCATCGATTGCGCGTTGTCGGTCGTCATCGAGCGCAACGTGTTGATCAGCTATGCCTGTGTTGTCGCGGACGCTGACAATCACAGCCTCTATTCCGAACATCGAACAAATGATCTCGCGACATGGATGGATGGTCGTCGGCATGACTGGTCACATACCGAAATGGCGCCGATCCGTATTTGCGAAGGTGCCTGGATCGGTGCACATAGTATCATCCTCAAGGGGGTGACCATCGGTGCCGGCGCTGTGGTAGGGATGGGCAGCGTGGTCACCAAGGACGTTCCGGCGCGGACCGTGGTTGCCGGAAACCCAGCGCGGGTGATCCGTGAGATCGGTCCCGCACCGGCAGCATGACGCTTTTTGAAAATGGATCGCTGAAGCATGTCTTACGAACGCATTGAACGCGACGGCACGTTGTTTGCTGAGGTGATCTGGGCCGGCACGACCGTCGAAAAAAGCCGTTTCTTCTCTGAGGCGAATTCGTCGCTGCAGTTTGGACTTCTTGCGCATGAAGCAGGTTTTGTCGAACCTGCCCATTATCATCATCCAATCAAGCGTGAGATTTCCGACCTCCAGCAGATGCTCGTCGTGCAACGTGGCGTGGTTGCGATTGAGTTCTTCACCAGGGAAGGCGACAAGTTTCGCGAGGTCATTCTGAAGGTTGGAGATGCGATCAATATCGTGCATGGCGTTCACGCCGTTCGCGTGATCGAGGACATGCAATGCGTCAGTGTCAAGCAGGGGCCGTTCTTCGGCGACAAACTCGATAAGATCAATGTCAGCACAAAATAGAATACCGGTTCACGAGCCGGACATCGGCGAGGACGAAATTCAGTCGGTTCTCGCAGCGCTGCGGCGTGGCGAAATTTCAGGCTCGTTCGGCAAGGCACTTCCAGAGTTCGAGGAGCGCTTTGCGGCGTTCGCCGGCTGCAAATACGGCGTCGCCGTCACCAGTGGCACGACCGCTTTGCAGCTCGCGGTGGCCGCCGCCGGCATCGGTCGCGGCGATGAAGTGTTGATGAGCGCGTCAACCAACATCGCGACCGCGCTCGCCGCTTACCACAATGGGGCAGTCTCCGTGCCGATCGATTCGGAATCGGTAACATGGAATCTCGATCCCGACCTGATCGAAGGCCTCATCACGCCGAAGACCAAGGCGATCATCCCGGTCCATCTGTTCGGTCACCCCTGCGAGATGGACAAGATCATGACCATCGCGCGCCGCCACAATCTCGTCGTCATCGAAGATTGCGCGGAGTCACACGGCGCCACCTGGCAAGGCCGCATCACCGGCAGTTTCGGCGACATGGCCTGCTTCAGTTTTTACGCCAATAAGATCATCACGACCGGCGAAGGTGGGATGGTCACCACCAACGATGCGGCGCTTGCCGAGAAATTGCGGCTGCTGCGCAACCTCGGTTTTGGCAAGCCTCGGTTCTATCACGAGGTGCCGGGTTTCAATTTCCGGATGACCGGAATGCAGGCCGCGCTTGGTCTGGCCCAACTCGCCAAGATCGATCGTTTCATCGCTGAAAAGCGACGCGTCGCGGCGACCTATAGCGAATTTCTGTCCAACATCCCCGGCATTCAGCTGCCTGCGGAGTTGCCCGAGGCTCTCAACGTCTATTGGATGTACGCGATCGTCATCAAGCCGGAATTCGGCCGCAGCCGCGATGAGCTGGCATCGATCCTGTCGGAGCAGGGCATCGAAACGCGAACGTTCTTCTGTCCGATGAACATGCAACCGTTCTTGCGCAAACAGGAAGGTCATCGCGACATCCCATGTCCCGTCGCCGAGGGCTTATGGTCTGACGGATTTTATCTTCCGTCCGGCAATCAACTTGACCGCGCGTCAATCGCCCGCGTCTGCGAGGCGATTGCCAAGGCGAGGCGCTGACGCGAATGCATGTCGGAGCGGTGATTGCGGGCTTTGACCCGCAATCGGGCGGCGGCCACACCTTCGAGCAGGAGATCCTGTGGGCGTTGAAGGACGCTGCTGCTTCGTCGGCGCATCGCTTCACGGTGCTGGCACCGTCAGCTTCAGCCGAGCCGTTGAAAAAAGTGCTGTCGGGGAGCCTGGACGTCGCGGCTGTTCCACAGCGCACTGGCCGCGTTAGCTCGATGCTGTTTCGCGAGATCGAGGCGGTGAGGGCGCACTGGCGCCGGCCGAGTGATCTCGATCGCGTCGCGCGCGCGCAAAAGATCGACTTTATCTGGTTCATCAGCGCTCATCAGCAGCGGACCGACCTTCCTTACATGACGGTCGTTTGGGATATCCAGCATCGTGCAACGCCGTGGTTTCCGGAAATGAGCGCGGGCGGCGTCTGGGATAGTCGCGATGCGTCCCATCGCTGGTTTCTCCAACGCGCAACCAAGATTGTCACAGGGACGGAAATCGGCCGGGCGCAGCTCACCCAGTTTTTCCAGATACCCTTCGAGAATGTCTTGATTCTTCCTCACCCTACGCCATCCTACGCTCTCAGTGCGGCTCCCGCGGACAGTGCGTCGGCGGTCGCGCGCTTGGGGCTGAAAAAGCCCTTTGTGCTTTATCCTGCACAGTTCTGGCCACACAAGAACCACACCAATTTATTGCTTGCGATCTCCGAGTTGAAGCGTCGTGGCCGGGAAATCCATCTCGCGCTGGTTGGCTCTGATAAGGGCAACCGGCAGTTTGTCGCCGATCTGGCCGCGCGCGAGGGCATTTCGGAACAGGTGCATTTTTTAGGCTTCGTCTCTCGCGAAGATCTTGTCGCTCTCTACCGTGATGCACTGGCGCTGACCTATGTATCGTGGTGTGGGCCGGAGAACCTGCCACCGTTGGAGGCGTTCGCGCTCGGATGCCCGGTGATTGCGTCGCAAATTCCAGGCGCGGATGAACAGCTTGGTGAAGCGGCCTTGATGTGCGAGCCGGGCGATCCCAACAGCATTTCGAGCGCCATCGAAAAACTGCTTGCCGACCCTACGCTGGGCGCGCGACTGGTCGCGGCAGGTCATTCTCGGGCGCGCCGTTTCAGCCCGTCCGACTATGTCGCGGGCGCCGTCGGCTTTCTGGATCAGTTCGCCACGATCCGGCGCTGCTGGCCCTAAATTCGATGCGCATCTCTGTCGTCACGCCGTCCTTTAATATGGGACGCTATCTGGAAGACACGATCACTTCGGTGCTCGCCAATCTTCGCGATGGCGACGAATATTTTATCATTGATGGCGCGTCGACGGACGGCAGTCTCGACATCATCGAACGTTATAAAGATCGTATCACGGGTTGGGTCAGCGAGCCGGATAAGGGCTATGCTGAAGCCATCGCCAAGGGTTTTGCGCGGGCGAGCGGTGACATTCTTTGCTGGATCAATGCGGGCGATCTTTACCTCGCCGGCGCCTTCGAAGCGGCGTGCAGATTGTTCGAACCTGACACCGAGTTTATTTTTGGCGACGATTTCTATGTCAACGAGGATAACAAGATCCTCGCTTTTAGCCGCGGTTGGGTACCCAGCTTGCGCACCGCCATGCTTTACGGCGGTTGGACGCCTTTGCAGGATGCGTGCTTCTGGCGGCGCGGGCTTTACCAGAAGGTTGGCGGCATCGATGCAGGTTTGCAGTATGCTGCGGATTACGACTTGTTCTTGCGAATGGCGCTCGCCAGTCACGCGCGGTATGTGCCGGTCACATTCAGCGCATTTCGTCGTCATGACGGACAAAAGTCCATCTCTAGCTCGGCAGCGTATGAGCGTGAGCGCCGGCACGCCAGAATCCGAGAAGTCAAAGGCGCTCGCTCCGGTGCGCTGCTGACGACGCTCTACAGCGGAGCAAATCGGATCGCGATGAGCGCCCGCTCGCGCCTCGCGCCATTGGCGTGGCGCCGGCCGGATCTGGTCGGCGTTTCGGTGACGAACCTGTCTTGCGGCGGCTACTGGCCCGCTGGAAATCAGCTTTAACATCGGTTGCGATGATGGAATTTGCACAGCGCTGGATTGGTGCGCTATTTGACTGGCGCCGCTTGGTCGCGTTGCGCTATTTGCCGCGCTACGTCTCGGATTGGCTCGCGTTTCGCGGGCAGGCCGGGACGTGGTCGGTCGCCGTCGCCGACAGCTATCCCTGTCTTGCGGACCGGTTGCCGACAACGCCGTTCGACCCGCATTACTTCTATCAAGGCAATTGGCTGGCAAGACGGTTGGCGGAAGCGAAGCCGCGTCAGCATGTCGATATCGGCTCGAGCATCCTGACGATCGGGGTGCTCTCCGCGCATGTGCCGACCATCTTCCTCGACTATCGTCCGTTGATGGTGAGGCAGAACGGATTGACCTGCGTGGCTGCCGATATCAGTCGTTTGCCTTTTGCGGATCAATCGGTCTCGAGCCTGTCTTGCCTGCATGTCGTTGAGCATATCGGTCTCGGCCGTTATGGTGATCGCCTGGACGCCGACGGCGCGCGAAAAGCGGTTGCGGAATTGCAGCGGGTCGTTGAGCGAGGCGGACATCTGTATCTGACGACGCCCATCGGGCGCGAGCGCGTTTGCTTCAACGCCCACCGGGTGTTTGCACCGGCAACGATCGTGTCCTGGTTCACGCAGATGACGCTTGCGGGCTTTTCCTACGTCTCCGACGACGGGTCGTTGATCTCGGATGTTTCTCCGGCAGACGTCCCGCAGCTCGACTACGGCTGCGGTTTTTTTGAATTTCGCCGATGATCACGGTGTCGTTGTTCGGCGGTCTGGGAAACCAGATGTTCCAGTACGCCGCCGCCAAAGCTCTCGCCGACCACCATGGAGTCGGGCTAGGATTCGATCTCGGCGGCTTTCGCGCTCATCCGGACCGGGCCTTCCTCTTAAGCCGTCTATGCGTACCGGAAGGCGAGACGGCCCAGGCGGCCGCTCTGACAAATCCGGGGAGTTATTTCTTTCGTGCACGCAGACGCGAGCGCATGGGCCGCCTGTTGGCTCGCCTCGGCCTGCCACGACTTCGTTCGTCGTCCGGCAACTACCGCGAACCTCATTTTCATTTCGACGAGGCCTTCGCTCGCCTCGGACCGGACACGAAGCTGTTTGGTTATTTTCAGAGCGAGCGCTATTTCGGCGCGATTGCCGACCGGATCCGCGACTATTTCGCGCCGCGCGAGCCGCTTGGAGCGATTGCCCAAACGGCCGCAAAGCGCATTGCCGAAAGCGCACTGCCGGTGTCGCTTCACATCAGGCGTGGGGACTATCTCCAGGTGTCCACGGCCGCCGTTCACGGTCTGCTCGACGAGGTCTATTACCGGGCCGCGCTGGCAAGCCTGGAAGACCGCCTCGGCTGCGCGCCCGATTTGTTCGTCTTCTCCGACGATCGTGAGGCTGCCGCGCGCGTCATGAGTTTCGTCCCTCCCGCGCGCGTGACGTTTGTGGATGGCGATCCCGACAAACCCTGGGAAGACATGACGCTTATCGCGAGGTGTCGCCACCATGTGATCGCCAACAGTTCGTTCAGCTGGTGGGGGGCCTGGCTCAATCCATCATCGGACAAAATCGTCATTGCTCCGCGGGCTTGGTTTACGCCAAAAGGCCTGCTGACGCGCAATACCAAGGATCTGTATCCTTCGGCCTGGATGCTGGTCTGATGGGCGAGACGCCCGTAAGCATCGCGGAGGCGCCCGTCAGCGTTGTCATTCCGACTTATCGCGATGGGGACGCCTTGCGGCGGGCCCTGAGTTCTATTGAGAGCCAGACGCTACGTCCCTCTCAAATCGTTGTGGTGGACGACGCCAGTTTGGACGGAAACGCCGAGCGCGTCTGCGGCACATCGCAGCTACAGGGTATTCAACTCATTGCCCTGGACACGAATGTCGGGCCGGGCGGCGCACGCAACGCGGGCATTGCTGCGAGCCGCGAGCGGTTCGTGGCTTTTCTCGACGCTGACGACGAGTGGCACCCGGAAAAGCTCGAGCGTCAGATGACCGTCATGCTTGGGCCCGGCGCGCCATCGTTCAGTTGCCATCCGAAAGAGTTTGGGGGTGTTCCGTGGACGAAGCTTGTCGCGCCACCCAAGGCTTCGCCAATTCGCCGGTTGCCGCTGCTGTTTCTCAATTTCACGCCGATCTCGACGGTCGTGATACGCAAGGATGCCATCAAGTATCCGTTTCCCCACTCCTACGCCGGCGAGGACTATGTATTCGTGGCGGCGAATGTGCTGTCGGGGAT
Source organism: uncultured Alphaproteobacteria bacterium (assembly GCA_963824305.1). Lineage (GTDB taxonomy): Bacteria > Pseudomonadota > Alphaproteobacteria > Rhizobiales > Xanthobacteraceae > Bradyrhizobium. The sequence goes on along the minus strand of CAWGOW010000004.1, from coordinate 673,955 downwards.
ACCTGCCGTTTTTCTGAACCAAGCTCTCGCGCGAGCGCATAAGCCGGCTTTTGGAGAGGGGGGCTTGAGCGGCCGCCTGCACGCGATGCAGTTGGGGGAGATGCGCGCGCGCTTCTTCCTGGTAAAGGAAGGATTGATCAGCCGGGGCGAATGCGCCGTGCTGTTGATCTGGGGCGGACTGAAGTACATCAGGCGCCTTGCAATCGTTTTCTTGCGTCGCGCGGTCGCTCTGTTTGGACTGTCCGCTGCGAAATGGTGAAATAGAGCTTTCCGGTTCAGCAGTATGGTATTTTCAGCGCCAAAGTCCTTCTTCAGGGTACTTAGCCTCGTTGAGCGAGCCGCGGCATATGCGCAAGGCAAGGGATACGGAGCGGCAACGACCGAGCGGGAGATCGACCTGCTGCTGGGGCTGTTGACCCATCCGCCAAGGCTTGCGATCGATATTGGCGGCAATATCGGTCATTATGCGGCCGAGCTCAGGAGAAGGAAACCTGAGCTGGAGATACATGTTTTCGAACCGTCTGCCGAAAACATTGCAAGGCTGACTGCTCGTTTCGAACTCGACGGCCTGACCAAATTGGTCCCGTACGCGCTGTCCGATGATGTTGGCAGCGCCACTCTGTTTTCCGACAAGGCCGGCTCCGGTCTCGGCAGCCTCACAAAGCGCAGGCTGGATCATTTTAATATCGCCTTCGATGTCGCGGAAACCGTCAATACGATTCGCTTTGAAGACTACTGGAGGGACCAGCTTCAGAGTCGCCAGATTGATCTGGCGAAAATTGATGTCGAGGGGCACGAACTAGCGGTTCTCAAAGGTTTTGGTAGCGCTTTGAATGCAACGGCGATTTTTCAGTTCGAGTTTGGTGGCTGCAACATCGATACGCGCACGTACTTCCAGGATTTCTGGTACCTGTTCGAGCAGCACCAATTTGCGCTTTATCGTATAACGCCGTTCGGTGCCGAACGTGTGGCGCAGTATCGCGAGAGCGACGAGTTTTTCTCAACAACGAACTATCTGGCCGTCAACCCGCGTTTTGCCGGAAGCTAGGTCATGAGCCTGTCTGTCGTCTGGCCCCAAATAATCGAAATCCGCGAGCGCAAGCATCATGCGCGGTCTCTTGACGCGGTAACGGCTTAATGTGCGGCATTGCGGGTTTGTTTCGGACCGGCGGGGGCGAGGAAAACGAACTCCGGGCGATCGCAAAAGCCATGACCGATGCGCTGGCCTATCGTGGACCGGACGGGGATGGCTACTGGACCAATGCTTCAACGGGCATTGCTTTCGGGCACCGCCGGCTTTCCATTCTTGACCTGTCGCAAGCCGGTAGCCAGCCGATGCACAGCGACTGCGGCCAGCTGACGATGACGTTTAACGGCGAGATCTACAACCATCTCGATATCAGAAGCGAACTCGAAGCCGCCGGCGCCGCGCCAAACTGGCGCGGACATTCGGATACGGAAACATTGCTCTGCGCCATCAGGCATTGGGGCATCGAAGCGGCGCTGCAGCGCCTCGCAGGCATGTTTGCGCTGGCGCTATGGGACGCGAAAGAGCAGACACTGACGCTCGCCCGCGATCGATTTGGCGAGAAACCGCTGTTTTATGGCTGGAACGGCAAAGATCTGGTCTTCGCCTCCGAACTGAAGGCGCTGGCGAAACATCCTTCGTGGTCTCCGACGCTGGACCGCGCCTCACTGACGTCGTTCATGCGCTACGCCTACGTGCCGGCGCCAGCCACGATATGGGCCGGTATTCAAAAGCTGCCGTCTGCATCCTGTGTGACCTTTGGCCCCGGGGTGGTTGCCGGCGCCATGCCGGCGCCGAAGCCGTATTGGTCGCTGCGTGAGACGGTGATGGCCGCGCAGGACAGGCGCATCGCAGATGAACGGGAAGCGATCGCCGAGTTGCAGCGCCTGCTGTCGATCGCGGTCAAGCGTCAATGTCTGTCGGACGTACCGCTCGGCGCATTTTTGTCCGGCGGCATCGATTCTTCGACCATTGTGGCGCTGATGCAGGCGCAAGCCAGCCAGCCAATTCGTACCTTCACGATCGGCTTCCGCGAGGATGCGTTCGACGAAGCGGCCGAGGCGCGCAAGGTGGCTGCTCACCTCGGCACCTCGCATACCGAGCTCTATGTCGATTCCGAGACGGCGCGAAATGTCATTCCGAAGCTGCCCACGATGTATGACGAGCCGTTCGCCGATTCTTCACAGATTCCGACCCATCTCGTATCCGCACTCGCACGACAGCACGTCACCGTGGCTTTGTCGGGCGACGCCGGCGATGAGTTATTCGGCGGCTATAACCGGCATGTTTGGGGCAACAGCCTGAACCAACGATTTGGGGCGATGCCGGCACCGCTTCGGCGCGCGTTGGGCGTGTTCCTGCGTGCGATATCACCTGAACCCGTCGGCACGATCGCGCGGATGGCGGCACCGCTGTTGCCAGAGCGCTTCAACGTGCGCCGCGCCGGCGATCAGGTGGCGAAGCTCGCACGTATTATCGGCTCGACGTCGGTTGATGATATGTACAGGGAGCTTTGTTCTCTCGACAACGATCCCACTCGTACGGTTCTGCAAGGCGAAGAGCGCGCAAGCTGGTCGGGCGACGAGATGGACAAGGTTACATTCCAGCTCGGCTCCCTCGATCGGATGACGCTCGCCGATTCTCTGAGCTATCTGACCGATGACATCCTCCAAAAGGTTGACCGGGCCGCAATGGCGGTTGCTCTGGAAACGAGGGTGCCGTTCCTTGACAAGGACGTGGTGGAATTCGCCGCTCGCATCCCGCCCGGCATGAAGGTCCGCGAGGGCCGCGGCAAATGGCTCATCCGCCAGGTGCTTTATCAGCATGTCCCGGCCGCGCTGGTCGACCGGCCCAAGACGGGTTTCGGCGTCCCGATCGACGACTGGCTGCGCGGGCCGATCAAGCCCTGGGCGAGCGATTTGTTGTCGCCGGCGCGGCTACGAGCCCAGAACCTGTTCAATGTCAGCCGTGTTTCGACGCGAATGGACGAGCATATGAGCGGGCGGAAGAACCATGGCTACTGGCTTTGGAATGTCCTGATGGCGCAAGCCTGGCACGATAAATGGTGCGCGAATTAGCTTACGCAGGCACCGGCATCGGGGTCCGGGATGTAGTCAGGCTAGTTTCCCCTTGCGATCTATCCGGCACCGGCTAAACAACCTCTGCAGTTTGGAAGTCACTTGATGTCGTCGCGGCGGAAAATCGCAGTTATCGGTCTTGGTTATGTCGGGCTGCCTGTCGCGGTCGCCTTTGCGCGCGAAGGCTTTGCGGTGACGGGCTTCGATATCGATGCTTCGCGTGTTGAGGAGCTTGAGAACGGCAAAGATCGCACGCGTGAAATCGAGGCATCCGATCTGAGGCATTCCTCGCTGAGATTTACCGGCGAGGCGAACGATCTCCGCGGCAGTGATTTTTTCATCGTCACGGTGCCGACCCCGATCGACGCGGCGCGGCAACCAGACCTTCGCGCGATGTTCGATGCATCCCGCCTTGTAGCGGCCGCGCTCAAGAAGGGCGATATCGTGGTCTACGAGTTCGACCGTCTATCCCGGCGCTGTCGAAGAAGAATGCGCGCCGATCCTGGAGCAGTGTTCGGGACTCAAAGTAGGTGTCGATTTCAACGTCGGCTATTCGCCGGAGCGCATCAACCCCGGCGACAAGCAGCACCGCCTCGAATCGATCACGAAGGTGGTGTCGGCTCAGAACCCGGAGACGCTCGACATTGTCGCCGGGGTTTACGGATCCGTGGTGAAAGCCGGTATCCATCGCGCGCCTTCGATCAAGGTCGCCGAAGCGGCCAAGGTGATCGAAAACACCCAGCGCGACCTCAACATCGCCTTTATGAACGAGTTGTCGCTGATCTTTCAGGCGCTTGAAATCGACACCGGCGACGTGCTCGCCGCCGCCCGGACAAAATGGAATTTCCTGCCGTTTCAGCCGGGGCTGGTCGGCGGTCACTGTATCGGGGTTGACCCGTATTATCTGACCTACCGCGCCGAGAAGGCGGGCTATCACCCCGAGGTCATTCTCGCCGGCCGGCGCATCAACGACGGCATGGGACAACGCGTAGCGAAGGAATGCGTCAGGGGACTATTGCGGCGAAAGGGGGCGGGCGGTGTCGTCACCATTCTGGGCCTGACCTTCAAGGAAGACGTTCCGGACACCCGCAACTCCCGCGTCGTCGATATCGTCCGCGAACTTGAGTCCTTTGGTCTAAAGGTTCAGGTCCACGACCCCCTCGCCAATCCCGCAGATGCGAAACACGAATACGGCTTGACCATTACCGAACTCAATTCGTTGCGTCCGGCGGATGCCGTCATTCTGGCTGTCGCGCATGGCAGCTACATTGAAGGTGGCTGGCCGCTGATCGAGAAGCTGTTGATCGGCGGCTCGGGTCTGGTCTTTGATATCAAGATGAAGCTCGACCGCGGCCAAAAGCCTGACGGCATCGAGTTGTGGCGGCTTTGAGCGCGAGACTGGTGGGATCATGAAGGAAGGTCAAATCCTTGTCACCGGCGCCGCCGGCTTCATCGGCTTTCATGTCGCGCAGCGATTACTTTCGCTCGGCCGAGAAGTCGTCGGTCTCGACAGCGTCAACGATTACTACGATCCGGCACTCAAGCAGGCGCGCCTCGATGTCCTAAAGCGCCAGCCGAAATTCAGCTTTGTGAAGTCCGATCTCGCCGACCGCGAAGCAACGAAGACGCTATTTGCGAAGCACCGCTTTCCCGTCGTCATTCACCTCGCCGCACAAGCCGGCGTGCGCTATTCGCTGGAAAATCCGCATGCCTATGCGGACGCGAATATCGAAGGATTTTTGAATGTGCTTGAGGGATGCCGTCACTACGGCTGCGGACATCTTCTCTTTGCATCCTCATCGTCGGTCTATGGCGCCAACACCAAATTGCCATTCTCGGTCAAGGACAATGTCGATCATCCGATCAGCCTTTATGCCGCGTCGAAAAAAGCCAACGAGCTGATGGCGCATGCCTACAGCCATTTGTATCGAATTCCATGCACTGGCCTTCGCTTCTTCACCGTGTATGGCCCCTCGGGTCGTCCTGACATGGCCGTGTTCATCTTCGCGAAAGCCATTTCAGAGGGGAAGCCGATCCGGCTGTTCAACAACGGCAACATGCGGCGCGACTTTACCTACGTTGACGATGTCGTCGAAGCGATCGTCCGCCTGATCGATCGTCCGCCGCAAGCCAACCCTGCCTGGTCCGGCGCTGACCCCGATCCGGCGTCGAGCGCCGCGCCGTGGAAGATCTACAACATCGGCAACAACCGCCCCGAAGAATTGATCCACGTCGTCGCGCTGCTCGAGAAGGAGTTCGGCCGCCCCGCGATCAAGGAAATGCTGCCGATGCAGCCCGGCGACGTTCCGGCAACCTACGCCGATATCGAAGACCTCGCGCGCGACGTCGGCTTTCGGCCCGCCACCTCGATCGAGGACGGCATCGCGCGCTTTGCGAGATGGTATCGCGAATATGGCAAGATGCAATGAGCCTCGTGGCGATCCGAATCCGCTGCGAATTCTTCAAGCGTGTTGATGTGGGACCGACCCGATGACACTTGAACACAACATGAAAGTTGTAATCTTGGCGGGAGGTCTGGGAAGCCGTCTGTCGGAAGAGACGGTCCTCAAACCAAAGCCGATGGTGGAGATCGGGGGAAGACCTATTCTTTGGCATATCATGAAAATCTATAGTCATTATGGATTTTCGGAGTTCATCGTATGCTTGGGATACAAGGGATATTTGATCAAAGAGTACTTTGCCAACTACTTCCTCCATAACTCCGACGTGACTTTCCATCTTGCAGAAGATCGAATGGAAATTCATCGGAATAACGCGGAGCCGTGGCGAGTGACGTTGATCGATACCGGCGGTGCGACGCAAACCGGAGGTCGCATCAAACGCGTGCTGCCATATGTGAAGGACGATCCGGTTTTCGCCATGACTTACGGCGACGGACTGGCGGATATCGACCTTCGTGCACAACTTGCGTTTCATCAGGCCCACGGCCGCTGGGCGACGATTGCAGCGGTCAGGCCGGCAGCACGTTTCGGCTCGATGCGTCTGGATGGCGAAAGGGTTGTCAACTTTGCGGAGAAGCCGGCCACCGACGGCGGTTGGATTAATGGCGGTTACTTTCTTCTATCGCCATCGGTCGGCGATCTCATCGCGGGCGATGAGACGATCTGGGAACACGAACCGATTGAAGAGCTAGTGCGCCGAGACCAATTGCGAGCCTTTGTGCACGATGGATTCTGGAATCCCATGGACACGTTGCGAGAGCGCAACTTCCTGGAAGAAGAATGGGCGCGGGGCGCGGCGCGTTGGAGGGTCTGGTGATAGACCGGCGCTTCTGGGCGGGCAGGCGTGTCTTTGTCACAGGGCATACCGGCTTCAAAGGCGCTTGGCTCTCACTCTTCTTATCGCGGCTGGGAGCCCGGGTATACGGCTTCGCCCTCGAACCCGCGACCAACAACGATCTCTTCGTCTCCGCGGAAGTAGAAAGCTGCATTGATCATGTTATCGGGGATATTCGGGAATTCGACGCGTTGCGGCAGGCTTTGGAAAGATCTCAAGCAGAGATCGTCATCCACTTGGCGGCGCAGTCGTTGGTGCGTTATTCCTATCAATATCCGATGGAGACCTATGCCACCAACGTCATGGGCACCGTCCATCTGCTGGAATGCATCCGGCACTCGCCGACTGTCCGGTCTGCCGTGATAGTCACCAGCGATAAATGCTACGAGAATCAAGAATGGATCTGGGGATACCGGGAGACCGACCGCCTTGGAGGCCGCGATCCCTACAGCAACAGTAAGGCTTGCGCAGAGCTGGTGACAGCCGCTTACCGCAGCAGCTTCCTGGGCGGCCAATCGCGAGCGCGAGTCGCCACTGCGCGAGCTGGCAATGTAATCGGAGGAGGAGACTGGTCGCTGGATCGATTGGTTCCCGACGCGGTTCGCGCCTTCAATGCCGGAAAACCGCTTGCAATTCGAAATCCGGCGGCGGTTCGACCCTGGCAACACGTACTGGATCCTCTTGCTGGATATGTGCTCTTGGCTGAACGCCTCGTGAGCGATGGAAAACGCTTCGAAGAAGAGTGGAATTTTGGGCCGCCGCCTGAAAGCGAAGTTCCGGTTGCGGCTCTGGCGGAAGCCCTTGTGCGCCATTGGGGTCGCAGCGCCTCTTGGGAGCAAGACGGTGGAGCGCATCCCCCAGAGGCAAACTATCTCAGACTGGACTGTTCCAAGGCCAGAGATCGGCTCGCATGGCGCCCCTCGATCGACCTGGAGAGTGCACTCCGGCTTTCAGTCGAGTGGTATCGTGCGTGCGAGGTCGATGGTGAGGTTCGAAAAGTTACGCACGAGCAGCTGGATTCTTTCCTCGAAAAGAGCTTGAACACCGGCAATTAAATCAACGGCGGTCTCTGCTGATCGTAATCTCCACCTCATGCGGGTGTTATTCGGGGACGTGTAATGGCGACAAGCGGGTTAAGCGAGATTTTTCGCTGCGAAGTCTGTGGTAGCGGCAGCTTACGCCGGGCTCTTGACCTGGGAAGTCATCCCATGTGTGACGATCTCGTTCAAATCGGCGATCATCGTATCTGCAATACCTACCCGATCGATATTCTCTTCTGCGATCGGTGCGTCACAGCCCACCAGCGTTTTCAAATTCCAAAACACGAACTCTTTCCCCAAAGCTATCATTATCGATCGCGTCAAACGGCGGACGTGCTCGCGGGTATGCGCCAGCTAGTAGCTGCCTGCGAGGATCTCTATGGCGATCTTCGCGGAAAGAAGGTGTTGGATATCGGCTGCAATGACGGCAGTTTGCTTGCGATCTTCGCTGAGCGAGGCGCCAAGACCTTCGGAATAGAACCGACCGGAGCAGCCGAAGATGCCAGGAATTGTGGTCATCGCGTGATACAGGACTTCTTTAGCGAAGCCGTTGCTCGGGCGTTCGTGTTGGAGCATGGCTCGCCCGACGTGATTTCCTTCACGAATGTCTTTGCACACATCGAAGACCTGGAGCACGTCATCAAAGCGCTAAAGGTAGTGTGCTCGCCTCGCACGATGATTGTGATCGAAAACCACTATTTCGGAGCAATCCTGAAAAAGAACCAGTTTGATACATTCTATCACGAGCATCCTCGCACCTATAGTTATACGTCCTTTACCTTCATTGCGGACCAGCTCGGAATGCGGATAGCAAAAGCCGAATTCCCCCAACGCTATGGCGGCAACATCCGCGTGTTCATGACGGTTGCAGCCGAAGCCAAGCGCGATCAATGGGACGACTTGCGCGCCCAGGAACGGCAGTACGGCATCCAACTGCAAAATCTTGCTGAAAACATCGAAAGATGGAAAGAAAAAAAGCGGAATCAGCTTCAGCGTGAGTTTGAGGCGCACGGAAAACTTGCGGCAAAGGCCTTTCCGGGTCGCGCCGCTATTCCCATCAAAATGCTTGGCCTTGATGAACGAATGATCTCTGCCGTGTACGAGAAGCCGGGATCAGGCAAGATCGGGCATTACGTTCCGGGTACCCGCATTCCAATCCTTTCCGACGATGAATTTGCACCGGGTGCCGGCCCGCTTTTAAATCTTGCATGGCATATCTCAGGCGAGATCCGAACCTATATGCAGGAGCGAGGCTATACCGGCCGCGTGCTTGACATCATTTCATCGGAGGATTTTGCGGGAACGTCGTGATGAAGGTCGGCATAGTCGGCTCCGGATTTGGGCTTTATGGATATCTTCCCGCGATTCTACGAGGCTGCGGTGAGCATGTCCTGCTGGCGGAGAAATACCGATCCCAATTACTGGCGAGAGAGGATGTAGCGTCTCTCGCAGAGAGCATTGAATGGCTTCGCGACGAATCCTCTGTCCTGGATGCCGCTAACGCGGTAGTCATCGCAAGACGACCCGAGGATCAGTTTCGTGTCGTCGGCGATTGTCTGGTAAGGAGCAACATCGAGCGGCTATTGCTGGAGAAGCCCCTCGCACATAACCCCGAAGCAGCGGAATCATTGATCCGCGAGCTCCTGGCTGCGCGACGAACCTTTCGGATAGGCTACACATTTCGCTATACGCGTTGGTTTCGCGAAGTGCTGTCCGTGTACGCGAGTAAACCGAAGATCGGTCCTGCAAGTCTGCGGTGGCGGTTTTGCGCACATCATCACCGAACCGGCGTAAAAACCTGGAAACGGCAGGTCATGCAGGGCGGAGGAGCCGTCCGGTTCTTTGGAATTCACGTGATAGCGTTCCTTGCGGAGCTTGGTTACGACACCGTATCGTTTTCGGAAGTCAGTCCGCAGTCCGGACCGGAGGCGGATTGTTGGTACGCGAAATTCGACGGACCGGCGTTGCCGGCGTTTTACACAGTGGTCGAAACCAATTCAGCTGTCGAAGAGTTTCACATCAACTACGGTGAAGCATTAGTCGATCTGCCAGACCCGTTTTCGATTGAGGAGACCTCCGGCAAATTCGATCGACGCGTCGATGTCCTGACGCAGCTTTGCTCGGAATTTCTGTATGATGACGTGCCATGGCTGCCATGGTATGAAGCGTCCATCCAGCTGTGGTCCGAGGTAGAAAAGCACACGAGACGGGTGTCACGCCGGACAATGGAAGTTGGATGACCCTCCACGAAGTGCGGGCAGCTCTCTATCGTGCCTGCTCAAACACTTATTTCTCCCAGAGATAAACGCTCATGAAGATCATCAGCATAATTACGCCCTGCTACAACGAAGAAGCGAGCATTGCTGAGTGTATTGAGTCTGTCCAAAAAATCTTCAGAGAGCATCTCCCGGGCTATGGTCTGGAGCATATCTTTTGCGACAATTGCTCAACCGATCGTACGGTCGAAATTCTAAAAGAGATTGCTGCGAAAAATCCCAGCGTAAAGATAATCGTCAACTCCCGAAATTTTGGGATTCTCAAGAATACCTACAACGGCGTGCTCGCCGCGAGCGGCGATGGAATCGTGCTGTTTCTGCCCGTAGATCTTCAAGATCCGCCGGAACTCATTCCCGAAATGGTCAAGCTATGGGAGGGAGGATATGAGATCGTGTACGGCATCAGGGCGCAGCGCGAGGAAAACGTTTTTCTGAAGTTGGCGCGCAAAGGCTACTATCGACTTCTCAGTCGCCTGACATATGTGAACTATCCGCCAGATGCGGGTGACTTCCAGTTGGTTGACCGACGCGTGCTCGAGGCAATGAAGCGTATCGACGATGCGCAGCCATTCATGCGGCTTATGACGTTCGATTGCGGCTTTCGTTCGATTGGGCTGAATTACACCTGGAGAGCGCGCAAGCACGGGAAGTCAAAAAACCGGCTCTCCCATATGTTGGATCAGGGAATGAACGGGATCATCAGCTTCAGTGGTGTCCCGGTCCGGCTGGCGCTGTTTGTTGGCATCTTGATTGCCTCGGCGAGCGTGGTGTACGCGATGATTGTAACGCTGCTGACGTTGACCGGACACGTTAAAACCTTCCCGGGCGTCCCAACCATCATTGCCGCGCTCTTCTTCTTTGGTGGTGTGCAGTTGCTTTTTCTCGGGTTAATCGGCGAGTATATTTTGGCGATTTTCAATCAGGTTAGGCGAAAGCCGCTCGTGATTGAGCGTGAGCGCATCAATTTTGAATGAACCACGGATTCGCAATCGCTCCATTTTTGGTGCGCTTTCCAGCCGGGCGGAGCGTTCGTGGGCGCCGCTGATATGATCGTGCGTACCGCGCTTAAGTTGCCTTCGTCTGCCTCAGGTTTCGATGCCGATCGACGTCAAGAACAAGGCAAGCTTCCGCTGATCGGAGGAAAGGCCGGCTTCGTGGGGGGATTTCGGGTTATTGAATTGAAGCCGGACATGGATATCCGCCGCGCCGGTAGAGGCGAAAATCGGCACCGATAGTACGACCTCACCTCTTGGGCGAACGAAATCGCCCGCCTTCCGGCCGTTGATTGATATTGATCCCTTGAGTGTCTCGTTTGCTAACGCAAAGATCTCACCTCGGATCACGAGGTTTGCGCTCCTTGGCACGTCCACTGGAGTAGTCCATCCCAACGATGCATCGGATCCATCTGTCCAGCATCCCTTGGCTTCGGCCTCTGACCAACCGCTTAACAGCAAGGGCAAGTCACCACTATCGCGATGAAATTTGAGCGGTGACTGGGTCGCGTCACGTATGCAAAGCGATAGCGTGCGAATGTCTTGGAGAAATATCCCCAGCTGGCGAACATCCTCGCTTGGACCGACATCGGCAGGCGACGTTGGTTTGGCGATGCGAAATTGCAGGGTGAGCACTTCGCGACGGCTCAGCGCCACCGGAAGCTGAACGATGCCGACGCAGGTTTTGCTCGAAGACACCCCCCATGTCAGACGTCCGAGACGTCGCCAGCCACTGAAGACGTCGATTATCTGCGACTGATCGGGCGCTGGCTGCATCGGGTAGCCAACGATGCGCAGAAGGTCTGCCTTTCGTCCGGGAGCACGCTGGATCGAAAGCGCCGCCAGCGGACCATTGCTCCACCTTCCGCCCCGTTCGTGCTCGTACCATCCCGAAAGATATATGATGTGGTCGTTGGCATCGGCGGCCATGACGGCATGCAGCTGAATGCGGGGCGGAGGCCCAAAAACGCTTCGCCAGATTTCAGGAACGACTGCCCAGGCAGGCTTGCCAGCAAGCTGTAGATCTCGACGTCGATACGCTTGCAATTTCATGATCGAACGGCGACCGAAGCGCATCCGGGACGGCGGCCTGTGACGCCATCTCGCCTCCGCACCATCAATAAAACTTTCTCGTGGCAGTTGCCTGAAGGCGTCTGCCGGAACCGGTACGTCGAACGTTTGCGTCAGTTCGCCTAGCCCGCGACGGACGATTGAGCCGAGACGATATCGAGCCGCGGTTTCGGCAAGCAGGTCCCAGTCGAAACTGGATCCCGCTTTCCGGAGAATGAGCACCGCGTCCGCGAACCAATCGTAGCGCGGCACAACAGCCCATTCCGTCCCGTGCACGATGACATGCAATAACATGTGCGGGAAACACGGCCTTCGCGTTGGTTGATCTGAAAATAGGCAGGGCACGGACTGCTCGAAGAATTCGCGTGTCAGTTCGTCGGTTCCGACGTTGCGAAACGGTCGCCAGTGAATGTCGATCAGCGCTTTCTGGGCTCCTTCGCGAACCATCGTTAATCCGTGAAGGAGGCTGTAATCGGCCGCGGTAAAGCAGCTGATTTCGTGCGGCGAAGTGAGGCCAAGTTCTCGTAGTGTAGCGAGTGCCTGTGGAGCTCGGTCGACATCGACCAGGATGTCGCAATCGCCCATCAGCCGCGTATTTTTCTCTGACACCGCGGCCATCATCGCGCTGCCCTTGATAATGACGCTCGGTATATTCGCCGCGTTCAGGCGATTCAGAACGGTTTTCGCCAGCGCGGCATTAAGTTGATTTGACAGCCATACGTGCTTGGCGACGCCTTTGACGCGCGCAGCTGTAATCGCATCGGGAATCAGGCGACCAATATTGTGGTAGACGAGGGGCAGGAGACGATATTCCGTGCCGCCGGTATTCTCGAGCTTGACGTCCTGCCACCAGCCGATGAAGCAACGCAGGGCGCGATCTGGCTCCTCCAACGCCGCCTGCAGAAGCAGCCGCTGATCGTCGGTAATAGTGACTGGATTTTTAGCCAAGCTCAGACCTTCTTATACCCACGCCGACCTGCTTATAAGCCGTCGTTTTCGCATGGAAAATCCTGTGCTGAAAACACCGGGTTTCTTGGCTTGAAGGAAGTCGGTCGGTGCCTGAGGCCGGAGTGGGGTAGGATGAAACCTATCCTGGGAGATCCGCATCCTCCGTTCGAATGAGTTAATTCCGAGAAGCAGCAAGGTCAGAATGGCTATCCCGTTCTTACGGCCCGGGTTGCGCCGTGTACGGGCGCTGCGCTCGCTCGCCAACTTCACCGATGAAAATCTGACCGTGGTTCGCGATGAACGCTATTTGCGGACCATACTCGTGGTCGTGTTGGGCGCAAGCGTTGCTTGCGGCGTATATGCATCGATCGATGCCCGCGGTCTCTATCACGACGGCGTCTATTATCTTTTCAAAATGGCCGCGAGCGATGGATTCTTCTTGCACGATCCGGCGCGCAACGTCGTTCAGGTTCTGCGGCAAGCGCCAATAGTTTTTCTATCGAAGTTTACGGGCATGTCGCTGTTTGGACGGGCGCAGGTCTTTTCCGGCGTTTTGCTGTTGTTACCCGCTTTGCTCAGCCTTGTGTGCTGGATGATAACGCCGCGTAGCCGCAAAGTCTGGATGTTGTTCCCTCTTGCCTATCTGCTTATCGGATTTGCGCCCACATCCATACATGCGATAGGAGAGGGGGCAATTGCCTCCAGCTATTTTTGGATCATGCTTTTTCTGTTGTTGTTCCGTACGCGCAAGCTTGCTTCCCAATTGTTCTTCTTGGTGCTCTGTGGTTTTGCGCTTCAATTGCACGAGGGCGCGTTCTCCCTGATGTTAGTGCTATTGATCGGGTGCGCCTACCGGGCATACGGAGCGAATAGCAGGCAGGAAAAAGGCTTTCTCGCTATCAGCGCTTGCTTGATTCTCGTCGTTTTCGGCTACGAACTGGATCGTGTTATTCATCCGCAGTACCCGCTCGATCGCCAAGCCATTTTTGATGGGCTGACGACGTTTCAGTTCGTTCTTGCGGACGGCCACGTGAATCTTCCACTAATAAACGGGATTGTCGCATTGGCCGCGCTGATCGGCGTAGTCCTTGCGCAGCTCGCCGAGCCTGCCACGGCCGTTATTTACCTCCGAAGGATTGCGATCGGCTTTGCGATATTTTCGCTGGTGGCGATCACGGCGTCGCTGTCAGTCGAGGAATCCTTCGCCCCCTTTGCGCAGCTGCAGGCGCGCTACCACCCGGTCTTTGTCAGCGCGGTGTTGGGAGCGATGGCGATTCTTATCTTGTGGGTTGATCTGCCGGACAGGCTCTGGATGCAACCGGTGACGATTTGGATTCTGCTCACGCTATGCATGGCTCAGACCGTAGCGGACCTCGTTGCTACCGAGCGTTGGCACGTTTACGTCGTCGATCTGCGATCGCGGCTTGCCAATGCAAGGGGACTGGTGCCATGGGAGGCGATGCAACACACCGGGAACACCAGGGCCGATACAGCCTGGCGTCTTATGGCCGTTCCCTGGGCAATCCCGGTTACCAGTATCGTGTATGCCCCCAGTCCGAACATCCATTCCCTGATCGATCTGCCGGCTGGATCTGCCTACCGCCCGATCGATCCCGCGAAACCCGATCAATTGCCAGAACTGCGCGGCATCGACTACAGCGAATACCGGCGCTATTTTGCAGAACAGAAGCTCGATGCCGGCCGATGAGAGAGATCAAACGGTCACGGGGTCTCTTCGGGCCGCGATCGTCGACGCCGCATATCCAGCGACCGCTTCAGGATTTGCAGCGTCTCGCTTTGCTGTTCCGAACGCATTCTTCGGCCCATATTTCCCGGATGATGGCGGCGCATTGCAACCAGGTCTGGTAGCATTCGTGAGCGTAGACCGAGCCCGATGGCGCGAGCGTACCAGTCGACGAAGTCAGAGGACCCATACTTTTCGTGGAAGGGGCCGATCCGGTCAAAGGCCTGACGGCGAATCAACAAGGTGTCCTTGCTGATGCCTGGCGCAGCCTCGGTCGACACGATGTAGCCCGGAGTATCCGCGGCATCCAGATCGGGACTGACGAATTGTTGGATCATCCCAAATACCGCCTCCAGTTCATGATCGGCGGATAACACGGCCGCCTGAACTCGCAGCTTCTCCGGTAACCAAAGATCATCGGCGTCGAGGAAGGACAACGTATCTCCGGTCGCGGCGGCGATGGCGACGTTAAGCGCGCGCGGTCCGCCCTGATTTTCCTGGGTTATGATCCGGATGCGCGCGGCGTAAGTCTTCAGCACGTCGGGCGTCCCGTCCGTCGATCCATCATCGACCACGATGATGTCATCCGGCGGCCGGGTCTGCGAAAGCACGCTATCGAGCGCCGCGGCGATATAACGATCGGCGTTGTAGGCCGGTATGATCGTCGATATGCGCATTTCAGCGACCGCCTTCTCTTTGGCGGGACATTCGAATACGACGCCGTCGGATCAATTGCATGACCCCGTCCTTTGACCCCGCAACGTCACAGGTCGCATTGGTGGTGTGACGGCGATAGATGAGGGCGTCCACGTCACAAAGAAGCATGCGATAGTTGTGCTCCAACAGCCGCATTAAATAATCGGTGTCTTCGCAAAACCGCATGCCCTCATCGAACTCGCCAACCAAATCGAGAATACGGCGGCGAAATAGTCCGGTGCAGAGGCTAAGGTTGGGAGCTAGTTGACCGTCCAGATCGACGAGCTGAGGAAGCGAAATGGCGTCCTCCTCCATCCGCAGGCGGATCCGGCCCATCGCGCAATCAAGTTCGTCGTTTGCCAGCAGCGCCTCAAGTAACGCCGCGTGACGCGCCTGCGGCCATAGATCGTCATGATCGAGGAAGGCGACGAACTCTCCCGTTGCGGCCGCAAGGCCGATGTTGCGGGCAGAAGAAACGCCTCGTCCCAGTCCGTCCAGTAGACGAATTCTCGGCTCTCCCATGTTTGCGACCACCGACCGCGTCGCATCGGTCGATAAATCGTCGACCACCAGGATTTCGTCGTTAGACGCAAGCTGTGACAGCGCCGACCTGATCGCGTCCTCGACGAACCGGACGCCGTTGCGTACCGGTAGGATCACGCTCGTGCGTCGGTCATTCGAGGTCACCCGTTCGCTCCTGATCTACGAGACCTGGCTCTTGCCCTCTTGCGCTTGATAATGTCAAAAACCGATTGCTGAACGGCGCGTTGGTCGTTCGTGCAATTGGCTGCATGTCGGCGATAGATCAGGCCGTCGACATCGCACAAACCGTAGCGAAATCCCGCCTCGTTGAGTCTGTCGAAATAATCGAGATCCTCACCGAAGTGCAAGGTTTCGTCAAATCCGCTGATTTTGCTCAAGGCATTGCGGCGGAACAGACCGGTCCCGAGGTTAGCCCCCGTAACATGACGGCTGTCGTAGTCGGAGATCCATGGCCACAGGATCGCATCGGCTTCGAGTTTGACGCGCATGCGGCCGTAAACGGCGTCAAGTTGCGGATCGTCCTGTAACGCGCGCATCATCGTCCTGTGGCGATCCCGCGGCCACAGATCGTCATGATCGAGGAAGGCGACGAATTCTCCCGTTGCGGCCGCTAGGCCGACGTTGCGGGCAGACGAAACGCCTCGTCCCAGTCCGCCCAGTAGACGAATCCTCGGTTCTCCCATGTTTGCGATTATCAACCGCGTCGCATCCGTCGATAGGTCGTCGACCACAACTATCTCGTCATCGGCCGCAAGTTGGGATAGTGCCGACCCGAGCGCGTCTTCGATGAACCGGGCGCCGTTGCGGACCGGTACGATCACGCAAGTGGGTCGACCATTCGAGCTCACTCATTCACTCCTGGTCCACGAGACTTGGCTCTTGCCCTCTTGCGCTTGATAACGTCAAAAACCGATTGCTGAACGGCGCGTTGGTCGTTCGTGCAATTCGCTGCATGTCGGCGATAGATCAGGCCGTCGACATCGCACAAAGCATAGCGAAGTCCTGCCTCACGCAACTTTTCGAAGTAATCGAGATCCTCACCGAAGTGCAAGGTTTCGTCAAAGCCGCTGATTTTGCGCAAAAACTTGCTGCGAAACAGACCGGTTCCGAGGTTGGGACCTGGCACGTGGCGACCGTCATAGTCCATAATCCATGGCCATGGTGTGGCGTCAGATTCCAGTTTGACACGCATGCGTCCGAAGACGCCGTCGAGCTGCGGATCGTCCTGTAACGCGCGCATCATCGTCCTGTGGCGATCCCGCGGCCAAAGATCGTCGTGGTCAAGAAAGGCAACGAGATCGCCTTGAGCGGCGTCCACTCCGACGTTGCGCGCAGCAGAAACTCCCAGTCCCGGTCCCTTGATTGGGCGAACACGCAGATCCGAAATGCGCTCGATTAACGTTTGCGTGTCGTCGATCGAGACGTCCCACACCAGAATCAACTGGTCCGCCGGCCCGAGTTGAGCCAATACAGATGCGACGGCTTCGCCCAAAAAATTCGAGCCGTTTCGGACCGGAATGATAACGCTTGTCCGATCCATCATCACTCCAAGCGACTTAGGAATTCCGCAAAACTATCGGGTATCGCGCTTGGATTCTGTCCCGTATCGACAAAGAAGACGGGCGCAAGGCCAACGGTCAACGCGGCCTTCTTGATCAACTCGTCGCGCCATCCAAGCTGAGTGAGCGTCATTGACGTATATAGGGCAGACACGGCGTCCATGCGGCGGGCAGGCGAAAATTGCGGCAAGGCCGCACCGCGCCGCCTCGGTAAGAGAATTGCGGCCAGTGGTCCGCCCCGGAGCTGCCTCGGCGTCAGTTGCTGAGCGAGCCTCAACTCATAGCGCGGCTCACCGTCCGAACTCGATACTCCGGCCGCTACCCCGGCAAGATCGGGAAACGCCTCGGCCATGTCTGCGCGCAAACGCGCCGAGCAATATAGCGGTTCAACCTTTCCGTTGCTGGTATTGGTGAATACATAGTCGTCGCCGGCGTAGGTCCAGCCGGCGCGCGCGCACGCCAGCGCTGCCGTTGTCTTGCCAACGCGTCCTTCGCCCGCCAGCAGCAAAATGCGGTCGTTGAGACCGACCGCGGCCGCGTGCAGCGCGATCCAGGGTTTGCCGACGGAGAATGCATACATGATCGGCAGCGCCGGCCTGCTTGCGATCCAGTCCGGTGCCGCGCCGGAGGGAAGCCAGATCAGCGCGCGCCTGGATTTTCTGTCCAGCAGGTAGAGCATCGGCAGGTCGCCCGGCTGCCAAAGCGCAAAACAATCATCGCGAGCGACGACCCTGTATTCAGTCGACGGATGCGGCACGAGCGGCAACAGATCGGGTTGGTCGCCGGTCAGAAAGCCGATCTCAAGGTCAGGCGAGCCAGCTTCATCACGCAGAAAGGACGGAAGAAACTCGGCACTTAGCGCCTTGTCGGTAAAACATAGCCTGAGGAGATGCGATCCCGACCTTGCAAAGGATTCGACGGACGGGGTCGCTAGGCTCTGTTTGAAGGCGTGATCGATGGCCTGGGAAAACTGGGCCTCAATCGACATCCGCCGCTTTCAGCGGCCAGCCGCCTTCGCTCACATCGTGAACCGGATCGAGGAACAGCAAGTCGCGCAAATCATCGAAGCGGTCGAGTTCAGGCGGGGAAGCCGGATCGCTGAATTGAAGAGACCATGACTCACGGACGGGACTGTCATCGCGCGGAGCGATGATTTTCTCGGTCAGCAGTTTCTCGACGAAGTTCGTAATATCCTCCGCCGTGACGGCGTGCCCCGCTGCGCCAGACTTGGCGAAGGCTGCGGCGATCTCCTCGATACCGGCGCCGGATTTCAGTCCGAGCCAGATGTCGGCGGCGGTTCCGATCAGGCTGTAGTAGATTCCTGTATCAAAGTTCGCCAGAATGATCTCATCGTCGAACTGCCGACTGACCAGCATCGGCACCTGGGTCGTATAATACACCGAAAACGCTCCGTATCATCGATAGTTAGTCGTTATACAGGAGCTGGCGTCCAGTCAATATAGGTGTATGGCACTTTGGCACAACCTGGGCGGACACCGGTCTTTGGTTCGCACTCGTCGCAACTAACCCCGCTCGTCCGCGATCACCTTGCCGTCGTTGGGAAGGCTGCCTGCCGCCACCAGTTCCACGCTGCCACCGAGCTTGGTCACGGCCCGCAGGGTCGATGCGATCGTATCGCGCAGCGCATCGCTGGGAGAGGCGCATTCGCATCTCAGCGTCATTACATCCTGTTCGTTGTCGCGCCGGACGACGAGGCGCAACCGTCCGAGTTCGCGGTGGCGGTTGCCGATCTCGGCAATCTGCTCAGGGCGAACGAACATGCCCTTCACCTTGGTCGTCTGATCGGCGCGGCCCATCCATCCCTTGATGCGCGAATTGGTGCGTCTGCAGGGGCTCGCACCCGATAGCGCGGCTGTGAGGTCGCCGATCGCGAGCCTGATCCAGGGATGATCGGGATCGAGCGTGGTGACGACGATCTCGCCGACATCGCCCTCGGTAACGGGATCGCCGGTGCCGGGCCGCACGATTTCAAAGATCAGGTCCTCGTTCACCACGAGGCCATCGCGCGCCGGCGTTTCATAAGCAATCAGCCCGAGGTCGGCGGTGCCGAACGCCTGATACGCCTCGATACCGTGCGACTTGATCTCCTTTTGCAACGACGGTGGAAACGCGGCGCCGGAAACCACCGCACGCTGGAGCGACGATACATCGCGGTCGGCGGCGACCGCCGCATCGATCAGAATCTTGAGAAAGTCCGGCGTGCCGCAAAAGCCGACCGGACGGTAAGCCTCGATCAGTTCGAATTGCGCATCGACATTGCCGGGGCCGGCGGGAATGACGGCG
Source organism: uncultured Alphaproteobacteria bacterium (assembly GCA_963824305.1). Classification (GTDB taxonomy): domain Bacteria; phylum Pseudomonadota; class Alphaproteobacteria; order Rhizobiales; family Xanthobacteraceae; genus Bradyrhizobium. Next base: position 654,380 of record CAWGOW010000004.1, on the reverse strand, counting down.
CAGCCAAGCGCGCGCGCCGCCGTATCGAAGATGAAGCCGCCGGGCGTGAGGTGATAGCTGAACGTGTTCAGCACCACATCGCCCGGACGAAAGCCGGCGGCAAACAGTGCGCGTGCCCCGCGCCACGGATCGTTGTGAGCAGCTTCAGGTTCGAAGATAGGTCCCGGCGAGGTATAGAGCCGCGCAAAGGCGCCAGGAAAACCCGTGACGTATCCACCGAATGGGGGAGAGGCCTTGTGAAGCGCGGGCAGGTCGGATTTGCGCAGGACCGGAAGTTTCGCAAGTGCCGCGCGGTTTGTGATTTGCGCCGGGTCGATGCCACGGAGGTGTGCGGCGTAGCCCGGTGCTTCCATTGCCTTGCGTAATATGTTCGGTAGCCGCGAAAACAGTTCAGCCTCGCGCGTCGCCGGCGCGCGGGTCTCGAGAGTGTCGTAGTGATCGGTTGCGCTCACAGCCACCGCTTCCGTCGCTTGAAACTTTTCAAATTCTTGAAACTCCTGCGCTGGTCGCCGGCGCCGCCGAGGTAGAACTCCTTTACGTCCTCGTTGTCGCGCAATTCATCGGCGGTGCCGTCGAGCACCACCTTGCCTTGCTCCATGATGTAGCCGTGGCTTGCGACCGAAAGCGCAGCGCGCGCGTTTTGCTCTACCAACAAAATCGTAACGCCGAGGTCGCGGTTGATCGCCTGGATGATGGCGAACACTTCCTTCACCAGCAGCGGCGACAGGCCCATCGACGGCTCATCCATCAGGATCATTTTCGGCCGCGCCATCAGCGCGCGTCCGATCGCGAGCATCTGCTGTTCGCCGCCGGAGAGATAGCCGGCCAGGCCCGTGCGCTCCTTCAGGCGAGGGAAATAGTTGAACACCATGTCGATGTCGGCGGCGACCTGGTTGTCGCTCCGGGTAAACGCGCCGAGCCGCAGGTTTTCCAGCGATGTCATGTCGGCGATGATGCGGCGGCCCTCCATCACCTGAAAGATGCCGCGGCGGACGATCTTTTCGGGATCGATGCCATCGATGCGTTCGCCATCGAACAGGATTTCGCCGCGCGTCACTTCGCCGTCTTCGGTCTTGAGCAGGCCGGAGATTGCTTTCAGCGTGGTCGACTTGCCGGCCCCGTTAGCTCCCAGCAGCGCCACGATAGACCCCTTGGGCACGTCGAGGCTCAGGCCGCGCAGCACCAGGATCACGTCGTCATAGACCACCTCGATGTTGCGCACGGCGAGGAGGGGAGAGGTGGTGGCCGGGGCCGTATGACGATCGATGTTCGCTTCTGTTTGCAAAATGAGGTCTTTCGCAAGAGGTCTCTCTTATCCCTCCCCCCTGTGGGGAAGGGTGGCGTGTCGATAGCGAAGCTGGCGACACGGCGGATGGGGGGACGCGTCTTGCCGTAAACCCCCACCCCGGCCTGCGCTTAGCTTATCCGTCCCTCCCCACAAGGGGGAGGGATGGCACCTGTGCTTCGATCACCATCCGAACCAGTCGGCCTTGCGCGGCAGCTCGACGGTCTTCACCTTTTCGAGCTTGATCGTGCCCTTGGCCATCAGGTCGTTGATATCGCCGTCGGTCGGGCCGGACACTTTCGAGCGATAGAGATCGACCTTGGTGGTCGGGCGATGGTCCTTCTCGGTCCAGGTCGAGGGATTGCAGACGCCTTCCATGCCGGCCGGCACCCAGTCGGCCTTCTGATAAAATCCCTTGGCGACATTCTCGCCGGTCGCGCCGCCGTTCTTCGCCGCCCAATCGAGCGCTTCCTTCACGTACAACGCCGAGCAGACGCCGGCGATGTAGTGCACGGGACGATAGACCTTGCCGGTCGGGTCGCTCATCTTCGAGATATCCATGACGGTCTTCATGCCCGGCGCGTTACCGCCCCAGCCGACCGCCGTGCGCAAGGGGAAGATCACGCCGTCGGCGGCGTCGCCCGCGGTCTTGGCGCCGTTTTCATCCATGCCCCAGACGTTGGAGAGGAACTGAATGTCGATGCCCGCGGTCTTGCAGGCCTTCATGACCGAAATATTCGAGGCCGCCGTATTGCCGAGATAGGCGTAGTTGGCGCCGGCGCTCTTCAGGCTCAGGCATTGTGCGCTGTAATCGCCCGGCGCGAGCGCAAACACCAGCGGCGGCAACACCTCGAAGCCAAGTTCGGCCGCGAGCGCTTCGCCGGCCGCCTTCGGCGCGTTGGGATAGGGGTGGTTCGCGCCCATATGGACGAACTTCGGCTTGCCGGGCTTGCCCTTGGCCTTCCAGTCTTCCGCCGCCCAGGTCAGTTCGGCGCGCAACGCATCCGAATAGGTTGGGCCATAGAAGAAATTATACGGTGCCGCCTTGGCCTTGCCGCTGGTTCCTTCGGGATCGCTCAGGGCTGCCGCATACGAGCCCGACATGTCCGGGATTTTGTCCTGCGCCAGGAAGCCGGTCAGCGCCTCGGTGTCCGCGGTGCCCCAGCCCATGATCGCCGCGACCTTGCTGTCGGACGCCGACCACTTCTTGTACAGCGCGATCGCGCGCGGCACCTGATAGCCGTAGTCGTTGGAGTCGACGGAAAGCTGCTTGCCGCCGACGCCGCCGTTCTTGTTGATCCAGGCAAAGGTATCCGCGACGCCCTGCCCGTAAGGCGTGCCGACGTCCGACGTGCCGCCGGAGAGATCTTCGAGATGGCCGATCGCGATTTGGGCCTGCGCCACCGAGGCGGCGCCGCTAAGCAACACGGCGAGCGAAAAAGTGCTAGCCAGGGATTTCAGGGTCATGGTGTTTCCTCCGATGTTGTTTGTTAAACGTTATTGCAGTTTCGGTTAGTGCCGCCCGTCTGAAGTTCCTGCAGCGGCACTGAAGTCAATAAAGTTTGCTAGTGCCCATGACTTTCCGAAGTTCGCGAAAGTGGGTGCGGAGTGAAACACGAACTTCGGAAAGTGGGCACTAGTCGAACCTCAATGCGAGAACGGGTAGAGTTTCCAGTAGGTCTTGATCTGTCGCCAGCGATGCGCGAGTCCATCGGGCTCGAACATCAGAAAACCGATGATGATGAGGCCAACGGTGATCTCGCGCAGGAACGTGATGTTGTTGTTGAGCGCGAGCGCGCGGTCGATGCTCGATCCCTTCAGGGTCGTGCTGATCCATTCCATCGATTCCGGCAGCAGCACGACGAAAGCGGTGCCCATCAGGGTGCCCATGATCGAGCCGGTGCCGCCGATGATGATCATCGCCAGGAACAGGATCGAGCGTTCGATTCCAAAACCTTCTTGTGAGATCACGAGCTGGTAGTGCGCATAGAGCGCGCCGGCGATGCCGGCAAAGAACGCGGCCAGCCCGAAGGATAGCGTGCGGTACTTCGTGAGATTGATGCCCATGATCTCGGCGGAGAGATAGTGATCGCGGACAGCGACAAGCGCGCGGCCGTCGCGCGTGCGCATCAGGTTGGTGACGAGCAGGAAGCAGATCACCAGATAGGAAAGTACGACATAGAAATATTGCCGGTCGCCGCGAAATGTATAACCGAAGATCGAAAACGGATTGGCGCTCGCCGGTACCGAACCGCCGGAAAACCATTCGGCGCGCGAGAAAAAATCCAGGAGAATATATTGCGCGGCGAGGGTTGCGATGACGAGGTAAAGCCCTTTCAGCCGTGCCGCCGGCAGGCCGAAGATCAGGCCGACCAGCGCGGTAATGACGCCGGCAAGCGGAATGGCAAAGAACACCGGAATTGGAAAATTGTTCGAGATGTAGGCGGAGGTGAACGCGCCGAACAGGAAGAAGGCGGCGTGGCCGATTGAGATTTGCCCGGTGAAGCCGACGAGAATGTTGAGGCCAAGTGCCGCGATGGCAAAGATGCCGATCTGGATCGAGATGCTGAGCCAGTAGTTGGAAAGCAGATACGGCACAAAACATGCCGCGATGATGCCGGCTATCGCGAAGTTGCGGCTCATCGCGGTCGGGAAAATCGTGGTGTCTGCCGCGTAGGAAGTGCGGAAGTCGCCGGATGGGATGAGCGAAGGACTTGCCATCGTGAATCACACCCGCTCGATGTCTTTGGTGCCGAACAGGCCATACGGCTTGATCATGAGAATGATGATCAGCACGTAGAAGGGCGCGATCTCGTAGAGATTGCCCCAGTGCAGATATTCGCTGTCGACATATTGCGCGACGTTCTCCAGAAGCCCGATGATGATGCCGCCGAGCACCGCGCCGCCGATCGAATCGAGGCCCCCGAGGATCGCGGCGGGAAATACCTTGATGCCGTAGGCGGAAAGCCCGGACGAGACCCCATTGACGACGGCGACGACGACGCCCGCGACCGCCGACACCGTAGCCGAGATCGCCCAGGCCATCGCGAATACGTTTTTCACGGAAATGCCGAGCGACTGTGCCACCTGCTGGTTGAAAGCTGTCGCGCGCATCGCAAGACCGTACTTTGAGGCGCGGAAGAACCAGGCCATGCCGATCATCATCGCCACTGAGACCGCGAGGCTCATGACATAGACGGTCTGGATTTGCAGGCCGAACAGGCTGATCGCGTCGCTGGAGAAGACCCGCGGGAACGGTTGCGGGTTGACGCCGAAGATCCACTTCAGCGCGGCGTCGAACACGGTCGACAGTCCGATCGTCACCATGATGACGGAAATGATCGGCTCGCCGATCATCGGGCGCAGGATTACGACCTGAATCGCGATCCCGAACGCGAACATGAAAACGAGCGTGAGCGGCATGCCGATCCAGAACGGCATGCCGTATTTGGTGAGCAGCGCCCAACATACCCATGCGCCGACCAGCAGCAACTCACCTTGCGCGAAGTTGACCACTTGCGTGGCCTTGTAGATCAGCACGAACGACATCGCGACCACGCCATAGAGCGTGCCGACCACGAGGCCGTTGACCAGAAGCTGAATCAGGAACGACGTGTTCATGCGCTATGCTTTCGCCTCTCCCCCGCGTGCGGTGAGAGGCCGACGTGCGAAGCACGGCGAGCGAAGATGCGAGTTCATTCTGCGGCCTCCGCGAAATCGGAACGGCCTGCGAGATCGATCACTTTCAGCGTGGTGCGGATGCGTTGCGTGGTGCCGTCCTGGAAACGGATCACGGTGTCGACCGGAATGTCGCTTCGGCCTGTATAGATACCCTCGATGATATCGAGGTATTTTTCATTGATAACGCCGCGGCGGACCTTTCTGGTTCTTGTCAGTTCGCCGTCGTCAGCATCGAGCTCTTTGTAGAGCAACAGGAAGCGGGAGATGCGCTGAGCCGGCGGCAGCGTGGCGTTGACCGCCTCGACTTCCTTTTGCAGCAACGCATAGACCTCGGGCCGAGCGGAAAGATCGGTATAGGTCGTGAACGTAATCCGGTTCTTCTCGGCCCATTTCGAGACGATCGAGAAGCGGATACAGAGCATCGCCGCCAACGCCTCGCGGCCGGCGCCAAGCACCACGGCTTCCGCGACATAGGGCGAGAATTTCAGCTTGTTCTCGAGATACTGCGGCGAGAAGCGTTCGCCGCGTGACGTTTCCGCCAGATCCTTGATGCGGTCGATGACGACGAGTTGTTTCTTGTCGTTGAAATAGCCGGCGTCGCCGGATTGCAGCCAGCCGTCCTTCATTTCGGCTGCGGATGCTTCGGGATTCTTGTAGTAGCCGAAGAACATGTTGGGATGGCGGATGACGATCTCGCCGACGCCGTGGATGTCGGGATTGTCGATCCTGATCTCGATACTGTCGGCCATGGCGACGCCCGTGGTGTCGGGATCGACGGCATCTTCCGGGTGCAGCGTGTAGGCTCCGAGTGTCTCGGTCTGGCCGTACAGCGTGCGCAAGGGCACGCCCATGGCGCGGAAGAACCTGAACGTGTCGGGGCCGAGCGCCGCGCCGCCGGTGGCGGCTGAGCGCAACCGCGTGAAGCCGAGCCGGTCACGCAGCGCACGAAATATCAGTGTCTCCGCGATGATCGAACGCCGGTTGCGGGCGAGCGCTGAAAGACCAGCCTTCATCCCGAGCTGGTAAAGTCCCTGCTTCAGCGGAGAGGCATCCATCACCCGCGCGCGAACGTCGGCGGCCATCGCTTCCCAGACCCGAGGCGCGCACAGCACGAACGTCGGCGAGATCTCGCGAAAGTCGTTCTGCATGGTTTCGGGTTCTTCGAAGAAGTTGACCTTCATCCGGCACAAGAGCCCTTTGCCGAGCACGTAAACCTGCTCCATGATCCAGGGCAGCGGCAGCACGGAGACGTATTCGTCGTTCGGCCCCTTCGGATCGAAGGCGAGATAGATGGCGCAATGCTTAAGCACGCGCCCCGCAGCGAGCATCGCAAGCTTGGGATGGGCGGTCGTGCCCGATGTCGCGCAGAGGATCGCGACATCCTCGCCGCGCGTTGCATCCACCAGAGTATCGTAGAGCGTGGGTTCGCGCGTGGCGCGTTCACGCCCGCGTGTGACGAGTTGCTCGGCTGACATCAGCCGCGGATCATCGTATTTGCGCATGCCGCGGGGATCGGAATAGACGATGTACTTGAGCGACGGCGCACGGTCGGCAAGGTTCAACAGCTTGTCGACCTGCTCTTCATCTTCCGCAAAGACAAGTTTTGCTTCGCCGTAGTTGAGAAGATACGCGGCTTCTTCGTCGAGTACGTCGCGGTAGAGGCCGAGGCTCAAGCCTCCAATCGCGTGGGTGGCGATTTCGGCCGCCACCCAGTCCGGCCGGTTGTCGCCGATAATGGCGATGACATCGCCGCGCTTTAAGCCCAGTTCGACCATCCCGAGCGTAAAGTCCTTCACACGGGTGTGGTAGTCGTCCCATGTAAAGCGCTTCCAGAGGCCGAGGTCCTTTTCGCGCAGCGCAATCTCCTGGCCGAATTCGCGGGCGTTGAGCCGCAGCAGCTTCGGATAGGTGTCGGCCTGTTCGACGCGCCCGGCGTAATCCATCATGCCGCGTTCTCCGCTTTCACAGCAGGAATGGGCGCCTCGTCGGGATCGACCAGCAGTTCGTCTTCTTCGCCGAGATAGGCGCGCCTGACGTGAGGGTCCGCGAGTACGGCGGCGGGATCGCCTTCCGCGATCTTGCGGCCGAAATCGAGCACCATGACGCGATGGGAAATATCCATCACCACGCCCATGTCGTGTTCGATCATCATCACGGTCATGCCGAACTCTTCGTTGAGATCGACGATGTAGCGCGCCATGTCCTCCTTTTCCTCGAAGTTCATGCCGGCCATCGGCTCGTCGAGCAGGATGAGCTGCGGCTCCAGCGCCATGGCGCGGGCGAGTTCAACGCGCTTGCGCAAACCGTAGGGAAGGGTGCCCGCAGTCGCCTTGCGTACTGACTGCAAATCGAGGAAGTCGATGATCTCCTCGACCTTGCGGCGATGCTCGAGTTCTTCGCGCCGTGCGCCGGTCAGCCAGTACAGCGAGCCCGTGAGAAAATTGTTTTTCAACAAATGGTGCCGCCCGACCATGATGTTGTCGAGCACGCTCATATGGTGGAATAGCGCCAGGTTCTGGAAGGTGCGGCCGATGCCAAGCCGCGGCCGCGCATTCGGATTGAGTGCCGTGATGTCCTGGCCGCGATAGAACAGCTGGCCTTCGGTCGGCCGGTAGCGGCCGGAGATGCAGTTGACGATCGAGGTCTTGCCGGCGCCATTGGGGCCGATGATCGAAAACAGCTCGCCGGATTTGACGCCGAAACTGACGTCGGTCAGCGCGCGCACGCCGCCAAAGCGCAACGAAACCCCGCGCACCTCCAACGTATGGTCCAATCGTCCCTCCCGGCTTATTCACGCTGGATCAGGCGCTTTTCGCGCTCTTGGTCTGATATCCCTGAAACTTCAATACGATCCTATATCGGCACTTCCGGCGAAGCCATGCGACCAATGGCAATTATCGGATGCCATCCCACCGCGCCGCGCCCAATGGCGGGATTGGGAGTGACGCTCTGCATAGGCTAAAGGCGGTAGCGGGACTGTCTTGCATTCGACAATTGGCCGGTAAATTGTCGCGGGTCTGTTGCGATGCAGCAAGGAAAAGTCACCGCTTACGCGCGGAGGCCGGTCGGGCGGAACGATGATCACGGCGGATTATTTGGCGAGGATTGCGGTCTGGTCGCGCGAACTGTCGGAGCGCGAGATCGAAGCCGCATGCGCCGGCATTACCGAGAAGTCGTACCGGCCGGGCGAATCTATTTTTCTGCGCGGCGATCAGTTCGAATATTGGACCGGTGTGGTCTCGGGTCTGGTGCGGATGGGAACGGTGTCGCGCGGCGGCAAGGCGATGACATTTACCGGCCTGACCGCCGGTGCGTGGTTTGGCGAGGGGACCGTGCTCAAGAAAGAGGCGCGGCGCTACGACATGGTGGCGCTGCGCGACACCCGCATCGCCCTGATGGACCAAAGCACCTTCTTCTGGCTCTACGAGAACAGTGTCGCCTTCAACCGCTTTCTGGTCGTTCAACTGAACGAGCGGTTGGGTCAGTTCATCGGTCTTGTCGAATATGGCCGCACGCTGGACGTCACCGCGCGGCTGGCGCGTTCGATTGCCTCGCTGTTCAATCCGATCCTCTATCCCGATCTGAACCGCCACCTCGAGATCACCCAGGAGGAAATCGGAGCGTTGTCAGGTATCTCCCGTCAAAACGCCAACCAATGCCTGAAACGGCTGGAAAAGGAGGGCCTGTTGCGGCTCGAATATGGTGGGGTGACGATCCTCGATCTCGATCGCCTGCGCAGCTATGGCGAGTAACCAAATCCTTCAATTCCAATTGTATCAGCCTGATTTTCCATGTCTTTTACATTAGACTTCGCGGGATGCGGGTGCTATGGGCTGCCGGTCCTTCAGGAGGTAGAATGACGGCTCAGGATGCGAAGCGGCAGGTGGCACTCGTTACGGGTGTGACGGGGCAGGACGGTGCGTATCTCGCCGAACATCTGCTCGGCCTTGGCTACACTGTACACGGCATCAAGCGGCGGTCGTCTTCCTTCAATACCGCGCGCGTCGATCATCTCTATGAGGATCCGCACGCCGGCAACGTGCCGTTCCTGATGCACTACGGCGATATGACGGATTCCACCAACCTGATCCGGCTGGTGCAACAGATCCGACCGACCGAGATTTACAATCTTGCCGCCCAAAGCCACGTGGCCGTCTCTTTCGAGAGCCCCGAATATACCGCCAATGCGGATGCGATCGGCGTGCTACGGCTTCTGGAGGCAATCCGCATTCTCGGCATGGAGAAAGAAACCCGCTTCTACCAGGCCTCGACCTCCGAATTGTACGGCCTGGTGCAGGAAGTTCCGCAGAAGGAAACCACGCCGTTCTATCCGCGCTCGCCCTACGCGGTCGCCAAGCTTTACGGCTACTGGATCACGGTGAACTATCGCGAAGCCTACGGCATGTTCGCCTCCAACGGCATCCTGTTCAACCATGAGAGCCCGATCCGCGGCGAGACCTTCGTCACTCGCAAGATCACGCGCGCGATCGCCCGTATCGAGACCGGTCTCGAAGAGACGCTCTATCTCGGCAATCTCGACGCCAAGCGTGACTGGGGTCACGCCAAGGATTACGTCGTCGGCATGCACAAAATCCTCCAGGCCGATACGCCCGACGATTTCGTGTTGGCGACGGGCGAGACGCGCTCGGTGCGCGAATTCGTGGAACTTGCGTTCAAGGAGGTCGGCCGAACGATCGAGTGGCGCGGCAAGGGCGTCGAGGAAACCGGGGTCGACAAGAAATCCGGCAAGACCCTCGTTCGGATCGACCCGCAGTATTTCCGCCCCACGGAGGTCGATCTTCTGATCGGTGACGCCAGCAAGGCGCGCAAGCAACTCGGGTGGGAGCCGCAGACGAGCTTCGCCGATCTCGTCAAGCAAATGGTGGCGGGCGACCTTGAAATTGCCCGGCGCGAGATAACCAATGGCAAGCACGTCGTTTGATCTGAAAGGTAAGCGCGTTTTCGTCGCCGGCCACCGCGGCATGGTCGGCAGCGCATTGCTGCGCCGGCTCGCCTCCGAAAGGGTCGAACTTCTCACCGTGCCGCGCAGCGAGATGGATTTGCGCGATCAGGGCGCGGTGTTTGGCTGGTTTGCGAAGAACCGCCCGCAGGCGGTATTTTTCGCGGCGGCGAAAGTCGGTGGCATCGTCGCCAACAATACGCTGCGGGCGGAATTCATCTACGACAACCTGATCCAGGCCACCAACGTGATCCACGCCGCCCATACCAACGGCGCCGAAAAGCTGATGTTTCTGGGCTCTTCCTGCATCTATCCCAAACTTGCGCCGCAGCCGCTGCGTGAGGATTCGATGCTCACCGGGCCGCTCGAAATCACCAACGAGCCGTATGCCATCGCCAAGATCGCAGGCATCAAGATGGCCCAAGCCTATCGCAGTCAGTACGGCAGCGACTTCATCAGCGTAATGCCGACCAACCTCTATGGTCCCGGCGACAATTATCATCCTGAATATAGTCATGTCGTCGCCGCGCTGATCCGCCGCTTCCATGAGGCGAAGATTTCGGGGGTCTCGAACGTGGTGGTGTGGGGCACAGGTACGCCGCGCCGCGAGTTTCTCTATGTCGACGACCTCGCGGACGCCTGCATCCATCTGATGAAGACCTATTCGAGCGACGAACTCGTCAATATCGGTACCGGAGTGGACATCGCGATCGCCGAATTCGCCCGCGTGGTGGCTGAGGTTGTCGGCTATGCCGGCACGATCAGCTACGATCGCTCGAAGCCGGACGGCACGCCGCAAAAGCTGCTCGATGTTTCCAGGCTCGCCAAGCTTGGCTGGCAGGCAAGCACTTCATTGCAGGACGGGATCAGGCTCGCCTATCAAGCCTATTTGCGCGAGCACATGCAGGCGGCGGAGCAGTAACGGCCGACCACCGATACGGTGTCATGCCGGGGCATCCCGGAATGACGAAAATGAAAATCGGCGTTCTCAATGACGACGTGACTTACCTTGCTCGCGGCGGCTTCTTCCCCAGTTCCACCGCCATCGCTGAAATCAGCGGTTTCATGAAGAAGGCGTCGTTGGCCGGGTAAATATCCGCCTGTAAGCCGTGCGACTTCAGCTCATCGGAAACCGCGGGGCCGACCGAAGCGATCGGCGTTTTCGCGAGGCCCTCGCGCAGACGAGCCTCCAGGCCGCGTGCGCGCGCCACATCGACCAGACGGCGGATCTGTCCGAGATTGGTCAGCGCAATCGCATCGATATGCCCTTGCGCCATTTCCTCGATTGCCGTGACGATATGACTATCGGCGGCGCGCGCGTCGTAAACATAAGGTGTCACCGCAATGGCGGTCGCGCCTTGGCCCGCGATCGCACCTAACAGCGCGCCGTGGTCCTTGTCCGGGTAAAGCTGCACGCCGACGCGATGGCCTTTGAGATCCGCCTGCGACAGCATCGCGATAACGCCTTCGGACGTCGGCTTCTCGGTCGTCGCCTGCGGTTCTAGGCCGATCTCGCGCAGCGCGCGTCCTGGTTTCGGCCCGCGCGCGAATTTGCGTGGGCCCCTGAGCGCGGCGATGAGCTCCTGATCTAGCTCGATCGTGCGCGCCGCCTTCATCAGCCGCCGCAGGCCTTCGCCGGTCATCAGCACGAGATCGTCGAAGGGTTGCTCGATCGCGCCGCGAATCCAGGCCGCCACGGGGGTGGGATCGGGCGGATCGTTGATCGTGAACATCGGGCATTGCAGCACATCGGCGCCTTGCTCGGCGAGGAGCTTTGAGAATTGTGCTTCCTCGCGCGTCTCCAGGATCAGGATCCGGTAGCCGTTCAGCCGATCAGCCATGATTTGATATCCCGGTTTACGCTGCCTTCAGTTTGTTCACTTGATCCCGCTCCGGATATTGGCGCAAGGGCACGCTAGCTGATAGAGCAGGGCGCAGATTTCTGCCCTCCAGTCATGTTTTCATCACGGCCGCCATGCCCGATCATCAGTTTGTCTTGACGCTCTCCTGCCCGGATCGCCCCGGCATCGTCTCCGCGGTGTCGACGTTCCTGTCCCATAACGGACAGAACATTCTCGACGCCCAACAGTTCAACGACGTCGAGACCGGACATTTCTTCATGCGGGTGGTGTTCAACGCCGCCGATCTCGCCGTGGGGCTTTCCGCGCTTCAAACCGGCTTTACGGCGATTGCCGACCGGTTCGGCATGGAGTGGCAGATGCGCGACCGCGCCAGCCGCCGCGGCGTGATGCTGTTGGTTTCCAAATCCGATCATTGTCTGGCCGATATTTTGTATCGCTGGCGCACCGGCGAGCTTTCGATGGACCCGACCGCGATCGTGTCCAATCATCCGCGCGAGACTTATGCCAGTCTCGATTTCGGCGACATCCCGTTTCACTATCTGCCGGTGACGAGAGAGAGCAAAGCGGCGCAGGAGGGCGCAATCTGGGAGTTGGTGGGAAAGACCAGGACCGATCTCGTCGTGCTCGCGCGCTACATGCAGATTCTATCGGATGAGATGTCGGCGAAGCTTTCGGGGCGCTGCATCAACATCCATCATTCCTTCCTGCCGGGCTTCAAGGGCGCGCGGCCCTATCATCAGGCGCATGAACGCGGCGTCAAACTGATCGGCGCTACCGCGCATTACGTCACCCGCGATCTCGACGAGGGACCGATTATCGATCAGGACGTCGAGCGCATCAGTCATCGCGACACGCCGGACGACCTCGTGCGCAAGGGCCGCGATATCGAGCGGCGGGTGCTGGCACGTGCCGTGCGGCATCATCTGGAAGATCGCGTGATCCTCAATGGCCGCAAGACCGTCGTGTTCATGGACTGAGGCGGAATGACGTTTCGATGTGATGTTTCACGCTTAATCTAGTGCACCGGTTCGAGCTGCGCCGGTGCCGATGCATTGGCGTTGCTGGGTGCAGGCTCGAGCCGCCTGCGTTCCCGCTCCTGCATGTAGGCATCGTATTCCGGCGTGCCTCTGCGTGGCGGCACATCCTTCGGCAAGCCACCGGCCCATTGCGGTATCGCCTCGCCGACGGCGGGGGCAAGCCTCTCATTGATCGACGAGCAGCCGCCAAGGATCGTCGCCGCGAGCGCGAGCGCGGCAATCGTGACGATATGGCGAGCGCATGCTTTCATCGGCGGGACGGTAGGGCTTTGGTCTTTAAAAAAGATGGATTTGAGGCCGCGGCGCGTCCGCAGCCATTGACGGTTTCCTGCCCGGGACTTTTTGTTGACAAGACCATCTGATTTGTACATTCGTACAAATGAACCTGGGCGAGAAGCCAGGCGAGAGGGCCGCGCTTTCTCGCGGAACGCGATTGCTGGTCAGGGCTGTGCCGACCCTGAACGGTTGACAGTACCATGGCACCATAGTGAGGTCGCGTTCGAATTTGGATGCGTAAGGCGCGCGTTGGGGGACTTGAGGGTTAGGATTTTGGCCAAGGATCCGGCCAGCCACCATTCGTTCAATTGACGGCGGCGGCGCAAGCGATGCTTTCTACCGCCTGGGCGCCGGCGAAGCCGCAAGACAAACCGATCAGGGAGAAACGTTGATGTTCGTTCGCAGTCACCTCTTGCTCGCAGGCTGCGTCGTGGCCGCCGCGAATGCGCTTTCTCCGGCGCCGCTGCTGGCGCAGGAAGTCGTCAAGATCGGGCTGATCGTGCCGATGACCGGGGGCCAGGCTTCGACCGGCAAGCAGATCGACAACGCGGTCAAACTCTACATGCAGCAGCACGGCGACATCGTTGCCGGCAAGAAAATCGAAGTCATCCTCAAGGACGATGCGACGCTGCCAGACAACACCAAGCGGCTGGCGCAGGAACTCATCGTCAACGACAAGGTGAGCGTGATTGCGGGCATGGGCGTCACGCCGGCCGCACTTGCCGCGGCGCCGCTGGCGACACAGGCGAAAGTGCCCGAGGTTGTGATGGCGGCCGGCACCTCGATCATCACCGAACGTTCGCCCTACATCGTGCGCACCAGCTTCACGCTGGCGCAATCCTCCACCATCATCGCGGATTGGGCGGTGAAGAACGGCATCAAGAAGGTCGCGACGCTGACCTCGGATTACGCACCCGGCAATGACGCGCTGAATTTCTTCAAGGAACGCTTCACGGCAGGCGGCGGCGTGATCGTCGAGGAAGTGAAGACGCCGCTCGCCAATCCCGACTTCGCACCGTTCCTGCAACGCATGAAGGACGCCAAGCCGGATGCGATGTTCGTGTTCGTGCCGGCGGGGCAGGGCGGCAATTTCATGAAGCAATATGCCGAGCGCGGGCTCGACAAGGCCGGCATCAAGGTGATCGGCCCCGGCGATGTCACCGACGACGATCTGCTGAAGGACATGGGCGATGCCGTGCTCGGCACCGTCACCGCGCATATCTACTCGGCCGCGCATCCGTCAGCGATGAACAAGGAATTCGTCGCCGCCTACAAGAAAGCGTACAACCAGCGGCCGGGCTTCATGGCGGTCGGCGGTTACGATGGCATTCACCTGATCTACGAGGCGCTGAAGAAGACCGGCGGCAAGACCGACGGCGATTCCCTGATCGAGGCCATGAAGGGCATGAAGTGGGAAAGCCCGCGCGGGCCGATCTCGATCGATCCGGAGACGCGTGACATCGTGCAGAATGTTTATGTCCGCAAGGTCGAGAAGGTCGATGGCGAACTTTACAACGTCGAGTTTGCGACCTTCGAGGGCGTCAAGGATTCCGGCAAGACCAAGAAGTGACGCCGAAGGAGTCATCCCGGGGCGCTCTCATCCCTCCCCCTTGCGGGGAGGGTGGCACGTTGAAAGTGAAGCGAGCAACGTGTCGGGTGGGGGTGTACCTTGGACCGACCCCCACCCCGGCCTTCGCTTTGCCATAGCCGATGCGAAAGCATCGGCGTTCTGTTAACCGACGGCGGCCTGAAGGCCGCCTGCGCGACCCTCCCCGCAAGGGGAGGGATTAGGAAGATCGCATGACCACGATCCTCACCATCCTGTTCGACGGCGTTGCCTACGGCATGTTGCTGTTCGTGCTGGCGTGCGGGCTCGCGGTGACGCTCGGCCTGATGAATTTCGTCAATCTCGCGCACGGCGCATTCGCGATGGCCGGGGGATATATCTGCGCGGTGCTGGTCAACCGGCACGGCTGGCCGTTCTTTGCAGCCCTTCCGCTCGCCTTTGTCGGTAGCAGCCTGATCGGCGCGGCGCTGGAACGCCTGCTCTACCGTCATCTCTACACACGAAGCCATCTCGATCAGGTGCTGTTCTCGATTGGACTGGTCTTCATGTCGGTAGCCGCGGTCGACTACATCATGGGATCGTCGCGGGTCTTCATCCAGCTTCCCTCCGTGCTGGAGGGGCAACTCGACGTTTTCGGCGTCGGCGTCGGCCGCTACCGGCTGATGATTGTCGTGATCTGCGGACTGTTGACCGCGTTGCTGCAATTGATCCTGGCGCGTACGCGCTTCGGCAGCCGGTTGCGCGCTGCGGTCGACGATCCCCGCGCCGCGAGCGGCCTTGGCATCAATGTGCCGCAGGTGTTTGCGTTTACGTTCGCATTCGGATGCGGGCTTGCCGGCTTGGGCGGCGCGTTGAGTGCCGAGATCCTTGGGCTCGATCCGTATTTTCCGCTGAAATTCATGATCTACTTCCTGATCGTGGTGACGGTCGGTGGCTCCTCCAGCATCACCGGTCCGTTTCTGGCCTCGCTGCTGCTCGGCATCGGCGACGTCGCTGGCAAATACTACGTGCCGAAGATGGGTCCGTTCGTGATCTACACCATCATGATCGTGATCCTGATCTGGCGTCCCAACGGCCTGTTCGGCCGCACCGCCGCGCGTTAAGCAATTTATGGCCGCTTCATCCGACATCGGACGTATCGCAAGGGCCCATGCCAACTGGCACTGGAGCGAGATCGCGTTCTGGTGTCTGGCGCTGGCTTGCGCCTTCTTGTTTCCCTCGCGATACCTGATCATGACGGATATCGTGCGGCTGGCGCTGTTTGCGCTCTCGCTCGATCTGATCCTCGGCTATGCCGGCATCGTGTCGCTCGGACACGCCGCCTTTTTCGGCATCGGCGCCTATGCCGCGGGCCTGCTTTCGCTGCACGGCCTCATCACCGAACCGGTGATCGCGCTGGTGATCGCTGGTCTTGTCGCGGCGGCGGTCGGGTTCCTGACGAGCTTTCTCGTGATCCGTGGCGTCGATCTGACCCGGCTGATGGTGACGCTCGGCATCGCGCTTTTGCTTGAAGCGCTCGCGGAGCGTTATTCCAATATCACCGGCGGTACCGACGGCCTGCAAGGCATCGAGATGGCGCCGATCCTTGGCTACTTTTCGTTCGATATGTTCGGCAAGGTCGGGTTCTTCTATGCGCTCGCCGTACTGTTCGTGCTGTTTCTTGCCGCCCGAAGGATCGTGCATTCGCCGTTCGGGCTTTCGCTCCGCGCGATCAAGAACAATCCGTTGCGCGCGGCGGCCGTCGGCGTGCCGGTCAACCGCCGCCTGATCGCGGTCTATACTTTGTCATCGCTTTATGCCGGCATTGCAGGCGCCTTGTTCACTCAGACCACGCAGCTTGCTTCGCTCGACGTCTTTGCGTTCGAGCGTTCGGCAGACCTGATGCTCGTGCTTGTGATTGGCGGCACCGGCTATCTCTATGGCGGCTTGGTCGGTGCGGTCGTGTTCAAAATGTTGCAGGAGTTCTTCTCGACCATCACGCCGCAATACTGGCAGTTCTGGATCGGTCTGGTGCTGGTCGTGATCGTGCTGATCGGGCGCGCGGGGCTGCACCGCTGGGTGCTGTTCATGCCGAATTTGGTGATCCGGAAGTTCTCAGGCGGCAAGGCCGCGGTCGCCATTCCCGAGAGCGATGCTTCATGACGCTTGCACTCGAAACGAGAGGATTGGCAAAGCAGTTCGGCGGACTCAAAGTCACGCGCGACCTGTCGCTGAAGATCGCGCAAGGTGCGCGGCATGCACTGATCGGTCCGAACGGCGCCGGCAAGACCACCGTGATCAATCTCCTGACCGGCGTGCTCAAGCCGAATGCGGGGCGGATTTTGCTGGAAGACAATGACATCACCGATGTCACGGTGCATGGTCGCGTGTTGCGCGGGTTGTCGCGGACCTTCCAGATCAACCAGCTTTATCCGGATTTGACGCCGATCGAGACCATTGGGCTTGCGGTGTCGGAGCGGCTCGGCCGCGGCGGCGACTGGTGGCGGGTGATGGGCACGCGCGACGACATCAATGCCGAGATCGCCGAGAACCTCGAACGCTTTCATCTCACCGACGTCATGAACGAGGTGACCGCAACCTTGCCTTATGGCAAGCAGCGCCTGCTTGAAATTGCAGTTGCGATCGCGACCAAGCCGCGGGTGCTTCTGCTCGACGAACCCGCAGCGGGAGTTCCCGAGAGCGAGCGTCACGATATCCTGGCCGCCGTGGCGGCGCTGCCGCGCGACGTCACCGTGCTCCTGATCGAGCACGATATGGATCTGGTGTTCTCCTTTGCCGACCGGATTTCGGTGCTGGTCAACGGCGCGATGCTGGTGGAGGGTGCGCCCGACGAGGTGGCGCGGGACCCGCAGGTAAAGGCAGTCTATCTTGGCGAGGGCGCCGATGGCTGACCTCCTGGCGATAGAAAACCTGCGTGCAGGCTACGGCGAGGCCGTGGTGTTGCCGGACATGACGCTCCGCTTGCGGGAAGGCGAGGTTCTGGCGCTGCTCGGCCGCAACGGTACCGGCAAGACCACGCTGATCAATTCAATCGTAGGCGTCACGCGGCGTTTCGGCGGCAGGGTGGCGCTTGCGGGCCGCGATTTGACGGCGATGCGGCCCGACCAGCGGGCGCGTGCCGGCATCGGCTGGGTGCCGCAGGAGCGCAATATTTTTCGCTCGCTGACCGTGGAAGAGAACATGACGGCCGTGGCGCAGCCCGGGCAGTGGACGGTCGAAAAGGTCTACGAGATGTTTCCGCGTCTGAAGGAGCGGCGCAGCAACTTCGGCAACCAGCTTTCCGGCGGTGAGCAACAGATGCTCGCGGTCGGCCGCGCGCTGACGCTTAATCCGAAAGTGCTGCTGCTCGACGAGCCCACCGAGGGGCTTGCACCCATCATCGTCGAGGAACTGCTGCGCGCACTCGGCGCCATCACCCGTTCGGGCGGTATCTGTTCGATCATTGTCGAGCAGAACGCGCGGAAGATTCTGGGGCTTGCCGACCGTGCCGTGATATTGGATCGTGGCGCGATCGTGCACGAGGCGGCAAGTGAGGCTCTGAAGGCCGATCCTTCGGCGCTCGAACGGTTTCTGGGCGTGGCGGGCAAGTCGTGACCGCTTGGCCGCCGTCATTGCGAGCGCGGGTGATCCTCATGGTGAGGAGGCGCTTGCGCCGTCTCGAACCAAGAGGCCATAATTCGTCCCAATCTCATCCTTCGAGACGCGGCCTCTCGGCCGCTCCTCTGGATGAGGGTTGCAGCAAAAGGCTCTCCGCTTAGAAAGACAAAACCATGCAACGAACAAAACCTCCATTCCGCGCCGACGAAGTCGGCAGCCTGTTGCGGCCGCAGCGCCTCAAGGAAGCGCGCGCCAGGCGCGAAAAGAACGAGATCAGCGCTGATGACTTGCGCAAGGTCGAGGACGTGGAAATCGAGAAGGTCGTGCACCGGCAGGCTTCGGCCGGGTTGAAGCTTGCGACCGATGGCGAATTCCGTCGCTCCTGGTGGCATTTTGATTTCCTCGCAAAACTGACCGGTTGCGAGATGTTTCATCCCGAACATGGCATTCAGTTCGCCGGCGTCCAGACACGCCACGAGGCGGTGCGCGTGATCGGTCAGCTCGATTTTCCCGCCGACCATCCCATGCTCGAGCATTTCAAATTCCTGAAGAAGAAATGCGATGCAGCGCATGTGGTGCCGAAGATGACGATCCCGTCGCCTGCAGTACTTCATTTCCGCGGCGGCCGCAATGCGATTTCCAAGCAAGCCTATCCGGACATCGACGCTTTTTTCCACGATCTCGCCAAGACATATCGCAAGGCGGTGAAAGCGTTCTATGACGCCGGTTGCCGTTACCTGCAGTTCGACGACACGGTCTGGGCGTATCTCTGCTCGCAGGAGGAACTGAACAAGGCGCGCGAGCGCGGCAACGACCTCGACGGCCTTCAGGAGATTTATGCCCGCGTGATCAACTATGCGCTTGCGGAACGGCCCGCCGACATGACCGTGACCACCCATGTCTGTCGCGGCAATTTCCGCTCGACCTGGATCTCATCCGGTGGTTACGAGCCGGTGGCCGAGACGCTGCTCGGGCGCACCAACTATGACGGCTATTTCCTGGAATACGATTCCGACCGGGCCGGTGGCTTCGAACCGTTGCGCTATTTGCCAAAGGGCAACAAGGTCGTGGTGGTTGGCGTCATCACGTCCAAAAGCGGCGAGCTCGAGAAAAAGGACGACATCAAGCGCCGGCTCGATGAAGCCTCGCAATTTGCACCGCTCGATCAGCTCGCGCTGTCGCCGCAATGTGGATTTGCTTCGACCGAGGAAGGCAATATCCTGACCGAAGAAGAGCAATGGGCCAAGCTGCGGCTTGCGGTCGAAGTGGCGCAGGAAGTCTGGGGAAAGTAACGGCGGCTTTTGTCGCAAGGCCACTGGGGAGAGGCGAACAGCGCGGCCGATATCACGTTCAACCGAAAAATTGCCGTGCGTCGCGCCCGTTCTTATCCCGGTGTGACCGTCAGCGCACCGACGTGGAGTTCGGCCGGACCGCCATTGATCAGTGCCCGCACCTGAATCATTCCGGGCTCCGGAATCTCAAGTGGCGCGAACACCAGACTTGCAGCAACCACGATGCAGGGCGGCGCGCCGCCGTTTTTGGGCAGGCCCGCCAGCAAATCGATCTGGTCCTGGAGTCTCGGCACCTCGATTGCTTCTTCAGCGATCGGATCGGTGCGGCCCGGCACGTAACACCGCGACAGCACGGACTCGTAGGGCAGCGTCGCCGGCGAAAACACGTGAAAGTGGATGCAGAACTTCGGCAGCACCAGCGGAAATCGGGGCGCAGTGAACATCACCGCATTGTAGCACCCGACGAACGATAGCTTGCCGCCGGGTTCGTTGCGAATGTCGTCGCAGAAAATCGAATAGCCGTATCGTTCCATCATGCGGGTTTCGGCTGTCCGAGTTCGGAATTCGCAAGCATCGCGCGCGCTGGCGCCGGTTTGGCGGCGCCGTTGATGTATTTGATCTGGCTGTGTCTCACCGTCGATGTCGTCATTGTCTGATTTGCTATGGGCTGATTTTGGCCGTCGTTAACCGCTGGCTGCTTCAACTCGAACGAGATTTCGAAGTCCATCGCCCAGGCCAGATCCGCAAGCGACCGCAAAGTCAGATTGCTTTCGCCGGAAAGCTGCCGATTGATCAGTGAGCGCTCGGTGTCGAGCTTGCGGGCCAGCGTCTCTTGCGAAAATTCTCGTTCGCTCTTGCGCTCCGAAAGCGCGCGCAGCAATTCGCCTCGCACGCGGCCGATGAACCGGCCGGCATGGCGCGCCCGCCCGCCAATATCAAAGTGAAAGGACGTCACCCGGCATCACCCCCTGCACACACAAATTGTCGTCCACTCCCAGTTCTCGACGCAGCCTGCGGATGGAAATTCGGTATCCGCGATAGAGATCGTGATCCTTGATCACATCCGCCCAGTTTCCAAACACCGCGACGAAACAATCCTTCCGCAAAAACCAGCCGAAGATCCGGACATCCGGAGTTTTCAATTCCCAAACCGCGTTCTTCTCCGCACGAATTGATCGAAACTGCTTCATGTAGATCAGAGGCTGGCCGCTCAGAAACGTATTGAAGAGATCGTCGACCTGTTCCGCCGCCGTTGCTTCTCCGAGCCTCCGTTCCGGTTCTGCCCCGTTTGCCAACCGGCCAAGCCAGTCGATGAAGTCCGGGGTGCCGTAAAGCAATCGCTGCTCCTGGTCGCGCGGATGCATCTCGACTTGAATTCGCGAGATCGCGTTCGCTTCGACCAGTTGTTCGATTGTCGTCATACGTATCCGTAGCCGCGATCCGATGCCTCAAGCGGGAATCGAAACGCAGTCTACAACGCGGGGAGCGTCGACACATATGTCGGCGGTTAAAAATCCGACAACTCCGCCACCTTTAAAGGCTGAACGTGACAGTAACATTGCAGGCCGAAATCCGTGTCGCGGCATCCACAGCCGGCGTTTTTCATCCAAACGCGGATTCATCTCACGCGTTTTGAATTCTTCGAACGAAAAAATCAAAAAGCCCGCGATTTGCAGGGCGACCCCGTTATCGATTGTAACGGTTAGATGAAATTTTTCGAAGCCCATTGTGGCCGCCGTTAACAGCGTGTTAACGGCTCGCGCGAGGGCGGCGATCGTCGCTGGCCCCACTTTGGAAAACAGGGAAGTGTCATGAAGCACCTCACGACGCTGGCCATGCTTTTGGCCACGACGTCGCTGGCCTCTGCCGCCAGCAATGAGTTCTTCATCCTCCAGGCCGGCAAGAAGAACAACGCGATCGTCGGTCAGATCAACGGCAACAACAAGCAGGGCACGGCCCAGTTCGGCAAAGACAACCAGTCCATCACCGCGCAGCAGACCAACGGCGGTAAAGGTTCCAACGAGTCCGGCACGCTCGAGATCGGCAACAAGAACACTTCGACGGTTGGTCAACTCGGCAGCAACAACGCGCAAGGCACGCTGCAAATCGGCAACCTCAACAACGCCGTGACGCTTCAGTCCAACGACACCGACAACAAGAACAAGTCGTTCACCGGGCAGTTCGGTAATGGCAGCACCTCGGAAGCCGGTCAGGCCGGCGGTTCGAACACGCAGACCACATTGCAGTTTGGCGCCGGCAAGAATTCCAACAACCTTGCGGTCACGGGCCAGTTGACCGGCGCGAACGCCGGCGAGAACAACTCCGCTATCGTCCAGGCCGGTACCGAGAACACGGCGAAGGTCAACCAGGACTCGGAAGGCGTTGCAGGCAAGAAATCCGGCCAGGGTGGAGACAACAACCAGATCTCGCTGCAGTTCGGTGCGGGCAACAAAGCCGTCACCGATCAGAGCTCGATCGGCTCGGGCACCACGAAGAAGACGGATTCGAGCGGCGTCACCAACGAGGCGGCGACGCTCCAGGTCGGCAAGGACAATCTGGCCAAGACCAACCAGAGCGGCTCGAATCCGGGCAATACGGCTGACCAGGCGACCAACGCCTCATTGACCGCCCAGTTCGGCGAGGACAACACGGCGAAGGCCAATCAGGTCAACGGCAACAATCTGCAAGCCACATTGCAAGTCGGCGCAGGTAACTCCGCCAAGACCAAGCAGAAGAATGCCGACGACTCAACGGCCGTCAACGCCTCGCTGACCGCCCAGTTCGGCAAAGACAATACGTCTACCGCCAACCAGACCAACGGCAACAACCTGCAGGCAACCGTGCAGGCCGGCAAGAACAACACCGCCAGCACCAAGCAGAAAAATGTCGATGGTGGCACCGGCGTCAACGCTTCGTTGACGCTCGAACTCGGCAACGGCAACACCGCGACCACCACCCAGAAGATCGCGGACCCGTTGAACAGCGGAATCAACGGCTCGCTGATTGCGCAAATCGGCAAGAACAACACCGCGAACGTGCATCAAGCCGACACCGGTCTCCAGCCGATGATCGGTGCGAACCTTCAGGCCACGGTTCAGGTCGGCAATGGCAACAGCGCCACGACGGTGCAGACCGCAAGCGCGAGCGTCTCCAACACCTCGGTGACGGCGCAGTTCGGTTCGCACAACGTTGCGATGACCACACAGAAGTAATCCCTGAAGCGGCGGGACAACCTCCCGCCGCTTCTTTTTTTGCGAGGAACCGATGTCCAAAGCACGCACGGTTCTGATCAGGAGTCTCACCACAGCAGTTTTGGGTGTTGTTGTTTCTTGTGCATGGGCAGGCGTGAGGCCCGTGAAGGTCGAGCAGGTCATGGCGATCGGGTGTCGTATTCGGGTCACGGCGGAGGGCGAAGCCGTCCGCATCGAAGCCGTTGCGACGAGCCGCGAAGACGTGACCGGCAATTATCGGCTCGATATCCAGAAGCGCAGTGCTGCCGGCACGAGCCACAACGTCCAAAGCGGCGAATTCAGTCTCGAATCCGATAGGGAAGAAATTCTTTCGACCACGTTCCTGGGTGCATCCGATGCGGGTCACTTCCAGGCGAAGCTGGTGGTCAACTCAAATTCCGGGAGTGTCTCATGCGTTTCGCCTTGAGAAATCATTTGTACGCCGTTGCGTTCGTCGTAACCGCCATACCGGCAGTCGCTCAGCCGGCCTTTGCCGATAGTGCGTTCGTCACGCAGGCCAGCAAGGGCGGCTTTTCCGGCCATTCCCTCATCTCAACCCCGATCAATGTTCCGCCGTCGCTTCCGTATGCGTCGCGTGGCGGCGCCACACCGGCAACGCCGGAGACCACGGTGCCTGCCTCGGGCGGCAATTGGGCCGGTACGCTGGAGATGGGCCGAAACAACTTCGCGCTTCAGGCCCAGTCCGGTTCGGGCAACAAATCCAATGTCGGGATTATCGGCGGTTCACACGACACGGTCGGCGTATTCCAGCACGGGCAGGGGCTCGTTTCCAACGTGGCGCTGGTCGGCGTGCAGGGACTAACGGTCGATGTGCTGCAGCCGCCCGGCACGTCGCCGATCAATATGCTGATCGCACGGTTGCCGAACGGCGCATTCGACATCATTCAGCCGAAGGGCGTGCCGCAGGCCAGCATCATTCGCGTCGGCAACGTGCTGGTGGTCAGGTAATCGAGGGTTCGAACGAAACAGTTGCGTGATCGCAAAGGGGGCAAACGGACATGGGTAAGATCGCATTTCGGGTGGCGTGTATTGCAGGCTGCATCGGGTTTACGACGACGGCCTTCGCCACAGAGCAGGTCTACCATCCGATAAGCCCCGCTTTGGGCGGCAATCCAAACAACGGTTCGTTCCTGCTCTCGACGGCGCAGTCGCAGGGCGAAGGCACAAAGTCGGGCAATCAGGGTCCGGATCTGTCAGGCCTGACCAACGCTTTGAGCGGTCTTGGAAACAATGGTGGTGGGGGCGGCGGGGGAGCTGGCGGAAGCGGGGCTTCCGGAAGCGGCTCGGTGACCAACAATTCGGTGGCAAACCCGCTCGGCCGCCGCCATCCCATGCCCTGACGCAAGTGCAAGGGGATGTCCGCGCCGGCTCGAACAGCTGTCATGTGGCGCTGATAACAAGTCCGGGTTTTGCGGCTGATCGATTGGGTGGGGGTTACATTGGGTTTGCGTGTTGCCAGATTGGCATGCCTGTTGCTGTTCGTGCTGCCGATGGGCGGCTGCATGTTCACCCCGATGGCCGGAACGGCCAAGGACCCCGTCGACGAAGCTGCCTTCATGGTGCCGTCAACCAAGACCGGCCTCGTTCTCGATAACCTGCCGCCGCCCAGGCGCAAGCTCGATGTCTCCGTCTACAATTTCCCCGACCTGACCGGCCAGAATAAATCCAACGACAACTTTGCCGAATTCTCGCGCGCATTGACGCAAGGCGGCTCGTCCATCCTGACCGACGTCGTGGTGAAGGCAGGCGGCGGGGCGTGGTTCGACGTATCCGAGCGCGCCGATCTGCAGCCGCTATTGCAGGAACGGCAGATCATTCAGAACACGCGCACCGCGATCGACGGCGACAAGGCCCAGAGCCTGCCACCGCTCCGCTTCGCCGGCATCCTGCTCGAAGGCGGGGTGATCGGCTACGACACCAACGAGAGCACCGGCGGCGCCGGCGCCGTCTATCTCGGCGTTGGCCCCAACGTGCAGTACCGGCAGGACATCGTCACGGTGGCGCTGCGCGCCGTCAGCGTGCAGTCGGGGAGGGTGCTCGCCTCCGTGACGACGACCAAGATCGTCTATTCGATCAATGTCGCCGGCACCGGCTTCCTGTTTGCCGCGGTCGACAAGCTGCTTCAGGCCGACATCGGGTTCACGAAAAATACGCCGCCGACGCTTGCGGTGCGCGAAGGCATCCAGCTTGCGGTCTATTCGCTGATCTTCGAGGGCGTGAAGAACAAGCTCTGGGATTTCAAGGACAGGGTGGCGGGCGAGGCCTTCATGCGCGAGCTTGAAAGACTGCAAAAAGCCGCGGTGCCCGCTGAAATTGCCGCCGCTACGAAGCTGCAGAGCGAAGCGCTGGTCGCGAAGTACTAGGGCGTCATAAATTTGGCGCGGTCGGCAGAGGTCTGCTTTGGTGGTTATTTCGGAATAATGCGCGCGTCACTGCACTTCGGAAAAGCGCCAACAACGGAATTGCCAAGCAACGTCGCAACTAACGACCGAACCCCCCTTTGGGATCGAAGACGGGCTGTGTTTCTCGTCGTTGCGTCGTGAGCAAAGCACTGAGCCACGCTTGGGCCGAGCGAAACCAGTACTGATCAGTCGGAATCATCCGATCGCGCTGGCGGATCGTGCCGACGCGCAAGCTCACCACTTTTGCGGCGTCGCCGACGGGCCCCGAATAGATTGGTGAACCGCAGTTGGGGCAAAACGTCTGCTCCCGCTTGTTACCACTTTCGCCGGTCTTGACGTAAACCTTAGGCGTGCCTGACAGCAATCTAAAGCTTCCTTCCTTTGTCGGCACGACAGTGCGGAAGGTGGTGCCAGATAGCGTCTGGCAATCGGTGCAGTGACAAATGACGACCGTGGCAGGATCAACCTCAGCCTCGAAGGCGATGTTGCCACAGTGGCAGCGTCCATCGATCTTCATTTACCCAATCCTATCTTTAGGTGCTGACATCGTACGCGGTGGCGAAAACCAGTTACGACGTGACCCGGCGTCTGCATGTCGGCTTCGGCGGGTTATGGCCGCGGGATGCATCCCGCGGCCATATGATGATTACAGATCAGTTCACCGCGAAGACATAGACGGCGCCGCCGGGCGGCACGTCCGGATACTTGCCCGGGAAGGTCTGGTTCAACCTGCCCTGCATGCGGGCGGCATCGACGCCCCAGCCAGTCTGCACGGCAATGTACTGCTTGCCGTCCACCTCAAACGACACGGGAACGCCGTTGACCCCCGAGATCGTGGGATACTGCCACAGGATCTTTCCGGTCTTCGCGTCGAAGGCGCGGAACAAGCGGTCGTTGGTGCCGCCGGAGAACAGCACGTCACCAGCGGTCGCGAGGATCGGTCCCCAGTTCTCCGATGGCAGGTTGGTGGTCCAGGCACGCTTGCCGGTGTCGAGATCCCATGCCTGCACCTCGCCGATGTGATCCGCGCCGGCGCGCATCCGCAGCACGTTGTTGGTGACGCCGGTATAGCGTTCTCCGACCACGTATTTCGGCACTTCCGTCGTCAGCTCGGTGCAGAGGTTTTCGTTCGCCGGAATGTAAAGCAACCGCGTCTTCGGGCTGTAGGCTGCCGGCGGCCAATCCTTTCCGCCCCACGTGCCGGGGCAGAACAAGGTCGTCTTGCCGGTCGTCGGCTTGTGATCGGGATCGACGATGGGCCGTCCGGTCTGCGGATCGACACCCTTGAAGACGTTATGGCTGACGAAATTCTGCGCCGTGATGAAGTTGATCTTTCCATCCGTGCGCTCGAGTTGCCAGAGGTAGCCATCCCGGGCGACGTTGACGAGGCCCTTCACTGTCTTGTCGCCGTGCTTGTAGTCGACGATGATCGGCGGCGAGACCTCGTCCCAATCCCAAGAGTCATTCTGGTGATACTGGAAGTGTCCCTTGATCGACCCGGTCTTGCCGTCGAGAGCGATGACCGACGAGGTATAGAGATTGTCGCCCGGGCGCTGATCGCCCATCCACGGCCCGCCGTTTCCGGTGCCCCAGTACGAGAGATTGGTCTCCGGATCGTAGGTCGCCGGCACCCAGATCGATGCGCCACCGGTCTTCCACTGATCGCCGTTCGGCCACGTCTCGCTACCGGGCTGACCGGGCTCCGGCACCGCGAAGGTGCGCCAGGCTTCCTTGCCGGTCTCGGCGTCGTAGGCGGCCACGAAGCCGCGGATACCGAGTTCACCGCCCGACGTTCCCATGATGACCTTGCCGTCGGCCACGAGCGGCATGATCGAGGTGTAGTAGCCCTTGCGGTAGTCAGCGACCTTCGCGGTCCACGTTTCCTTGCCAGTCTTCGCGTCGAGCGCCACCAGCGTGGTGTCTGCCGATGCGAAGTAAACCTTGTCGCCGTAGAGTCCGACGCCACGGCTGGTCGGGTGCAGGTTCACCAGATCTTCCGGCAGCGGGCGCTTATAGCGCCACAGCAACATTCCGGTCTTCGCCTCGATGGCGATGACCTGGTTGCCGGGCGTCGCGACGAACATCACGCCGTTATTGACGATGGGCGGCGCCTGGTGTCCCTCGACCTGGCCGGTTGCGAAACTCCACACGAGCTGGAGACGACCGGCGTTCTCCGGCGTGATCTGGGCGAGTGGGCTGTAACCCCATCCGTCATAGGTGCGCCGAAACAGCAACCAGTTCGAATCTTCAGGCTTGCGCAACCGATCGGCGGTGACCGGCGAATAGTTCTGCAGCACCTGAGGCAATGGCAACGGACCCGCTGGGGGCGACGCCATCATTTCCTGCGCCGATCCGTTGGCGAGACCGGCAGCCGTCATCACCGCAAAGGCAGAAATGCCGTGCAGCCACCTCTTCCATCCAGACATGAACGCCTCCCTGCTTTTTTATTTAGGTTTATCGATCAGGACGATACGATGCCGAGCCTCCCGATGAATGGCTTGGCGACGGCAAGCTTGCCATCGACAATCTTGAGTGGAAGCGACGCCAGTGCGCGCGGAGTTGGTCCATCCACGATCGCTGCCGCCTCGCGCGGATTGTAGTGAGAATTGTGACACGGACACTCGAGAATGAGTTGATCCGCCTGCCAGCCGGTAACTTCGCAGCCCGCATGCGGGCAGATCGCCGAATATCCGACGACGCCATCGGCAGCGCGCCCCTGCGTCGGCTGTTCGAGCGTCGCCGGATCGAGGCGGATCAGCAGCACTTTGTTGAGGCGCGATCCGTCGCGAACCGTTTTCGTGGCCGGATCCATCGGCCAGGCGATCACCTGCGGAGCAGAGATATCACTAGGTCCGAGGGGTGTTGGAGGGCCATCGGTGCGAACCAAAAAGTCGCCTTCCTGAGGCCGCTCGTCGGCCGGCTCGGCCGCAGCCGGCAAAGCCGACGCAGCCACGAAGGCTGCTCCCAGCAGCACCACATCGCGGCGGCTCGTTACGCCATCGTCCGCGTTGCAACAGCACGAGCGCCCGCGCGCCTGATCACGATCGCTGGCAGCCGCCACGCCTCCCCGCTTTCTCCCGGCACTTGCAATGGCCGAGTTGCTATTTTGACGGCGCGTTGCACCGAGGGCGCAAAGATCGTTGCTATTCCGTACCCCGTCAAGCGCACGAGCAGCGGAGCAGGTTCGCATTTTCGACCGGCCCGAGCGAGACGACCTGCGACTGAATCATGTCAGCAATGGGTCATAGACAGACATGGTCCTAGACATGGTCCTGGGTCCGAGCAATGTCGGCTTTCCTCTCAGCAACGGACATTCGACTGCCGGCATGTCGGCTAAGTGCCAGAAGCGATATCTCAGCGCGTATCTACTCACCTCACGCCACTTCTTCAGTGGTCGCAGAGTGTTTCAGGTCGTCTTGCTCGGAGCCAGAGTAGTCCATCAATCGCGTGCAATTACCAGGCACACGCTAAAACCCGGGCAGGCAATAGTGCCAAAATAGAATGGCCGTTTCGGATACGCTCCCCGGAACGTGGATTTCGCGGCAAACACGCTCTCAAGCCGGGAAACGTAATGAGGCAGCAAGGCTGCGCTGCCAAGGCTAACGATTGCGACTAGGTATGCAACAAGAGGCCGCCCAAGAAGCCGATTGATTAGGAAGGATGGTAGGAGGGCAGCCGAATAATAGAGCAACGTCGGCGACGCAAGCAAAACCAGGCCAGGGACAATCATGAAAAGGGTTGCGATTGTAATCGCACCGGGCTGGAAAGCGACGATCGTCAACGTAATCAACACGGCGAAATAGATGCCGAGCCAGCGGGGCACGGCGGGTCGTCCATCGCGCAAGGGAGGCGGCGACACACTGACAGATTTGTTGTCACGAAAATCCATGGTCGCCCTTCGCGCTCTCTCGAACCACGTCCTGACACTGATCTGTTTGGATAAGGAGCACGCATAGGTTGATAATCGATGAATTTCTCGTTCGAATATTCAAGCCACGGAATGTCCGCTCCGGGTCATAGACAGACATGGTCCTGGGTCCGAGCAATGTCGGCTTTCCCCTCAACAGACGGTTCGGACGTGTCTGCTAAGTGAACTCCCAAATCTTGACGAGCAGCATGAGACCGTGTTCGAGAACGCTTGCCGCGACCGCCGCCTCCAGCGTCATCAAGCCCTGCATTGATTCCGGCGCTGCTGCCATGCAGTTAAGCCTTCGTGCCATGGATTTCTCATTCGTAGCATCAACGCATCGATGGGATGGCTAGGAAGGTCGATGTAGCATCGCGGAAGAGTCATCTTAGCGAGTCTCGCTTATGGCGTTCGCAAACTCTTCGAAGATTGCGGCAGCCGGCTGGATCGAGCGGACAAGGCCTACTCCTTCGCCCGCATAGAGCGCCATCGCTTCGACCTCACCTCTTATGTCGCGCGTGGGTGACCCAAAGAAGTAACGCGGGATGCCGGTTCCATCCGCTCGCCAGGCAACAATATCGCCCTCGCCGGGACGATTCGGCGCTTGAGGGCGACCAGCTTGCTCCCATTTTGCCGTCGTCGAATTTTTCAGGCTTCGGAGCGCGGCGTTGGGCCAACCGATGTCAAATAGTTGCGAGAAAAGTGTGTCATTAGCGGATGCCGCCAAGACGCGCTGCTGATAATCGACATGAATGTTTGCTTCCTGGGCAGCCAGAGAATCTTGTGCCGACCCACACGCCGACGGCCCCAAGACGCAGCGCGGCGGCCGCGCCTCTCCCGTCTATGATGCCCCCACCGGCCACCACGGGCAGCGGCGCAACCGCATCGACCACCTGTGGCACCAGAGTCATGGTCCCGAGATCGCCGCGGACGTGGCCGCCAGCCTCGCGTCCCTGAGCGACAATCAGATCGAAGCCCGCGTCGGCGGCGCGTTTGGCCTCATCAACGGTGCCTATGACTTGTATGGCGACGGCATCCGCTGCCTGTACGCGACGGAGATGGGTGCTCCCGTCGCCCCAGAAAAACGATATGGCGCGTACACCATGGTCCAAGGCGATCCCGAGCCGTTCGTCGATCGGAAAATCCAGCACGAAGTTGGCGCCGAACGGCCGTTTGGTCAGCGCTTGCACGGCGGAAAACATCTCCCGAAGCTGATCGGGATTGCGCCAGGTACAAGCCAGATGCCCCAGGCCTCCCGCCTCCGAGATAGCGGCGGCCAACTCGACCGAGGCAACCGCGCCAATCGGCGCCTGGAATACTGGCGCGACCATGCCGAGGCGCTTGAAGAGTTGTGGTACCGGCATCACGATCTCCTTTTATATTGCAGGTTCCGGCCAGCTTCAGATATGCCCCGATCGAAGTCGTCTCTATCCGTTGCGGGCTCAGCGCTTTGCAGAACTCTTCGTCAGGCTCTCGGACCAGCGGTCCGCCCAGTCTGTAATGGGTTCGAACGCGCGATAGAGGGCGCTGCCAAGATCGGTGAGCCGATAGCCCTCCAAAGAAAGCTCCACGAGTTCGGCTTCGCGCAGTTCCTTGGTCCGGCGATTGAGAAGCGACGGCGAAATGTCACCACACGCTTTCTGCAACGGCCGGAATTTCAGAGCACCGTGCCTCAACTCCCAGATAATGCGAAGAAGCTGTTTTCTCGATGCGAGATCGAGCAGAGCCATGAGCGGTCGCCCGGTTTCCGATCCTCGAACGCGCTTGCCGGGGAGGGGTGTTCCGCTCTTCTTCGCAGCCTTTTTGACCATCTCAGCTTGGTCCGCCCGGCGCCGAAGATTGTTTGTGCGAAACGGGAAAGCGCCGACCAGTTGCCTCCAGGGGGAGATCAAGAGCATTGGCGACGTAGGAGACGGTGCGGTAGAATCCGCATAGCATCAAGATCTCCAGGATCTGGCTATCGTCGTAATGCTCGTTTAGTCGATCGAATTCCGCCCGGTCGAGGGTCGCCCTGAGGTGCAGGGCGTCGACAGCCGCGATCAGCGCCTGCTCGGCGCCATTCCAGCATGAAGCGTCCGCTCCCGCCGTACGCGTCGCCTGGATTTGTTCGTCTGTAAGATGAGCGTGCTCAGCGTACACCGCGACGTGGATACCCCACTCGTATTCGCAATTTGTCAGCGCCGTCGTACGGTCAATAACGATCTCCCGGTCCCTCAGGGAAAGCGGGCCGCGGTCGAGCAACGACGCGCTTCGAAATTTTTCCCAGGCCCTTGCACTGGCCGCTATCGTTCGAAAGAGCAGCAGAGGCTCCTTGCCCTTCATGATCCGGTCGAAAGAGAGCTGAACGTCATCCGTGTACGGAGGTTCCAACGGGCGAATACGGGACATGCTGCCTCCTTTGCTACTATATCTGTAGCAATGCTATTCTTTCGGTAGCAACGATCAAGTGATTTGGCCGCCCCTCGCGCACTTGTGAATTTAGGGAACGGCGCCCAGGCATCCAAGCTGACGCCTTCACGAGGCTGTGGCTCGCCTGGCGCAATTCCGCCGCAGCGGAGCGGTGGCGGACGCGGGTCACCGTCGCCAAAGCAGGAATCTGATTATCGTTTGTTGGCACGCCGTTTTGGCCGCCGGCCGCAGTGCACCATGCAAATGCCATTTGCACTCAGCGACCGTCACCGTCATAGTTTTGCAAAAAACAGACCGGACGTTTTACGGACCGGCCCTCAATGGCACGACGGGAGGCCTCGCATGGACGACATCGAGAAGCGCGTCATCGGCAAGGTGATGAGGAGGCTCATTCCGTTTCTGATATTGTGTTATTTCGTGGCCTATCTCGATCGCGTCAATGTCGGGTTCGCCAAACTGCACATGAACCAGGCGCTTGGTTTGAGCGAGGCAGCCTACGGTCTCGGCGCAGGCTTGTTCTTCATTGGCTACTTCCTGTTCGAAGTGCCCTCCAATCTCTTTTTGGAAAAAGTCGGCGCGCGGGTCTGGATCGCACGCATCATGATTACCTGGGGGATCGTTTCGGGGGCATTCGCATTCATCCCGCAAATATCGTCGGCCAGCGGACTTCCGACCACGGGTGTTTTCTATTTCCTCCGCTTGCTGCTCGGCGCCTGCGAAGCCGGTTTCTTTCCCGGCATCATCTTCTATCTGACGCTTTGGTTCCCGGCGGTGTACCGCGCCCGCGTCATCAGCCTGTTCATGTTGGCCATCCCGATCTCGTCGATCATCGGATCTCCGATCTCGGGACTGCTGCTCGGCGTGACCGGCTGGGGCCTGGAAGGCTGGCAGTGGCTGTTCGTTCTCGAGGCGTTGCCCTCCCTTCTGGTGGGTATCGGCGTCCTGACCTACCTGACCGATTTCCCGCGTCAGGCCCGCTGGCTGCAACCGGATGAGATCGCCTGGCTCGAGAACGTTCAGGCCATCGAGAAACAGAACAAGGAGAAGGTCGAACACCTGTCGTTGATGCAGGCGCT
The DNA here is from genome assembly GCA_963824305.1 of uncultured Alphaproteobacteria bacterium. Taxonomy (GTDB): domain Bacteria; phylum Pseudomonadota; class Alphaproteobacteria; order Rhizobiales; family Xanthobacteraceae; genus Bradyrhizobium. Next base: position 621,778 of record CAWGOW010000004.1, on the reverse strand, counting down.
CACCGATCCGCGCATTCTATTGTGCGCTCTGGTTTACTTTTGCCTGAATGCCGCAAGCTACGGCGTGGCGTTTTTCCTGCCCACCATCATCAAGGGTTTTGGCGTCAGCGACGCCCAGACCGGATTGCTGGCGGCGCTGCCCTTTGTTTTCGGCGCCATCGGCATGGTGGTGCTCGGGCGTCATTCCGACCGGACCATGGAACGAAAAGGCCACGTCGCCGCGGCACTTGTGATGGCCGCGGTAGGGGTAGGGCTGGCAGGCCTCATTGCCAATCCGGTCATCGTCATCGCGCTGCTCTGTTTTGCGCAAATCGGCATCTCTGCGGTACCTCCGATGTTTTGGCCGCTACCGGCAAGCTTCCTGACGGGCGCATCGGCCGCCGCGGGCATCGCTGCAATCAACTCGCTTGGAAATCTTTCCGGTTTCGCCGGTCCTTACGCGATGGGCTACCTGAAGGATCTGACGGGCGGCTTCACGGCAGGCCTTCTGTTGCTGGCGGGTTGTGCACTGCTGGGCGCCGTTGTCGTGGTGTTGTTGCGGATCGATGCAAGGCGCGAGCAATTGGCGGGTGAAGTCGCAAACGCCGTGCACGCCTAAAGCGCGATCTTCATCGCGCTTTAATTCCTCGATTGAGCATGATCTTTTCGGAAAACCGCCGCACACTTTTCCGGATCATGCTCTAAGGAACGGGAGCTTATCCATGCCGATTGCCGCTAACGGTTCGGACACTGCCGTTCGTAACGCGCTCGATGCGCTGCTGGCCAAACAACGCGCCGCTCAGTTGCGCCACGGCGCGCCTTCGGCGGCCATTCGAATTGACCGGCTCAACCGTTGCATTGCCCTGCTGGTGGACCACCGCAGCGAAATCGAGACGGCTTTGAATGCCGATTTTGGCGCGCGATCGAGCCACGTCACGGCGTTTGCGGACGTTGCCTCCTCGATCGGTCCACTCAAGCATGCCCGGCAACATCTGGCGCGCTGGATGAAAACCGAGCGGCGGCACACCACGCCCGGCATCCTCGGCCTGTTCGGCGCCAAGGCCGAGATTCACCACCAGCCCAAGGGTGTTGTCGGCATCATCAGCCCCTGGAATTTTCCGGTCAACCTGACGTTCTCGCCATTGGCCGGCGTGCTGGCTGCGGGCAATCGGGCGATGATCAAGCCGTCGGAAATGACGCCGGTGACCGCAGAGCTCATGAAAAAGATGTTTGCGAGCGCATTCGACGAAGAGGAAATCGCTGTCGTGACCGGCGGCCCGGACGTCGGGCAGGCCTTCGCCGGTCTCGCCTTCGATCACATCATCTTCACCGGGGCCACGTCGATCGGGCGTCACGTCATGAAGGCGGCTGCCGAGAACCTCGTGCCGGTCACGCTTGAACTCGGCGGCAAGAGCCCTGTCATCCTTGGCCGGTCCGCCGATCTCGCCACATCGGCCGCGCGCATCATGAACGGCAAGACCTTCAATGCCGGCCAGATCTGTTTGGCGCCGGACTATGTGCTGGCGCCGGCCGACAAGATTGCCGGCTTTGTCGAGGCGGCGAAATCCGCCGTCCACCACATGTTCCCGACCATCCGTGACAATCCCGACTACACCGCGCTCGTTGCCGACCGGCATTACGAGCGGCTATCGGGATATGTCGATGATGCGCGCGCCAAGGGCGCCGAAATCGTGGAAATCAATCCGGCTGGCGAAGATCTGCGCCAGCAGCCGCATCGCCGCATGGCTCCGACCCTGATCCTCAATCCGACCGACGACATGAAGGTCATGCAGGAAGAGATCTTTGGGCCGCTGCTTCCGGTCAAGGCCTATGAAAAACTCGATGAGGCCATCGACTACGTCAACGCGCACGATCGCCCGCTTGGACTTTATTATTTCGGTTCGGACATCGGCGAGCGGGACCGGGTGCTGGATCGAACCACGTCAGGCGGCGTGTCGGTCAACGACGTCGTCATGCATGTCGCTCAGGAGGAATTGCCGTTCGGCGGCATTGGACCTGCCGGCATGGGCGCCTATCACGGCCACGACGGCTTCCGTGAATTCAGTCACCGGAAGTCAGTCTACCATCAGATGAAGAATGACATGGCCTTGCGGATGCTTCGCCCGCCCTACGGCGCGGGAATCCGCCAATATCTGGCTTCGCAAATCAAGCGTTAGCCGGCGGACCTCGGGCTTCCGGCGTATGGTCCGCCTGACGGCAGCTTCTCGTCTAGCGGACCGGTTATTTGCTCCTGGTCTGCTGCGTCGCGCTGTAGCACGCTGGCGAAGCAGCATTCTGTTGGTTGCAGGTGGCGGGATTTGTGGGGCTGCCGGCCGCCGCAGCCGTTGAACCGCCCTCAGGCGCGGTCTTCGGCTTGTTCTCCTCGGCGACGGGCGTGTCGCCGGAAATGCGTCCGCGCGCCTGCTTGACCCAGACGTCGGAGGCCTGCGCCACCGATATCGTGATCATCAGGCCGGCCGTCAGGCCATAGATCGTGATCCGGTTACGCATGTATCTCCTCTCGGTCAGCAATTGTCGAACGCGCAATATAACTCACGCGTGTGACCGGTTTGAGTCATGAAATCCGCCGCCTGATCCGCTTCCGGGCCGGAGGGCTCGGTAGTGTCTCTATCGCAAACGAAAAGGCCCCGCGTGATGCGGGGCCTTCCTAGGCAAGTGGGGTTCTAGTTGCCGGCCGGTCGATCGTTCACCCCGCGTCCGCCTGGACGCGACTCGTCCCGACGACCGGGCTCAAGTCCGGGGCCAGTCGGCGCAACGGGCGCCATGCCTGTCGTTGCGCCGGGTTCATTCACGATGCGGCCGCGATCAACCGTGCCGACGGCGACACCGTTGCCGTCGACCGCAGTGCCCGATGATTCGGGAACTGTTGCACCGGTAGCCGCTCCGCCACCAGCCTGAGCAAGTGCCAGGGAGCTTGTCATCGCCAGCGTTGTCGCCAGCGCGATTGTTCGAAGTTTCATTGGCTCGTTTCCTTCTGTCGAAAAAGAAACAACGAGCGGGAGCCGGGTTGGTTGCTATCGGCCACGACGACGCGCGACGATCCAACCAGTCACAAAGGCGAGAGCGAGCGCGCGCAGCGGCGCTTCGCGGGTTACGCGGCTCACATGTGCAAGCACTCCGCCGGGACGCCGGCTATCGTCGATCGCTTCCGCGATGCTTTCGGTGGTCAACTGGACGACTTCTGCCGCGGAGCGCACAGCATCGGCGGTCTTGTCGAACACCGTTCGTAAGTCGTCGTTTGCTCCCATATAAACCTCTCGTCAGCAGTTAGGGTAGCCGCCTTGCAGCACCACATCACTCCCGGAAGGGGCGATGAAGTTCGCTATCGAGATCGACGACGCGCGGCGATGTTTTAAGTTCGCTGCACCGAACAACCGTTGCGTCGATCAGGACTCGCCGCGGCTCCAATCCTACCAGTGACCTCTCCGGCGACCCCAATAGCCGCCACCACCAAACAACAGGATCACAATAACAATAATGAGGATCAATTCCATTCGAAGTCTCCTTTGAAGTAATGACTTCAGACGGGGAGAACTGCCTGTTGCGAGTTAAGTTCCGTATCAACCTCTGTAGCCGGGTTGGACTCCAACCTGCGAAGTTGGTTTTCCCGGCCGGTCGCCTGCGCGCCTCATGAAGCGGAAGTCGAGAAACATGCTCTCGTCCGCCTCTATCCAGAAGCAGACGTTGATCGACGAGATGGCACGCTACTTCCCGGCTCGTCCCGCTGACCTTGGCAAGCTGATTGCCGACGAAACCGAGAAGTGGGGCAAGGTCGTCAAGTTCGCCGGTGCAAATCCGGACTGATCATTTGGGTTACTGCGTGATGCGAAAATCAAAGCCGGATAGGCAGGCCGCCCAAGTCGCGGTCTTTCATCGCTGAAGATATCAGCTATTCTGCCATGCCGTTCGGTTGGCAATTTCAGATGCTGCCCATGGAAGACATTGCGAGGTTGGATTTGTGTTTAAATCAGCGATTGCAATTTGCGAGATTGGATTTTTTGTAATTGCCGCCGGCAATTTTGTCCTGGCGGCCGTTCCGATTTCGACCATACAGAGTTGGCGAGACGCGGCCACGGATGTCGTCAGCATCACGGTTTTATCGGTCGATCAGAAGACGTCAACGAAGCCGTATGGGGGACCAGACGGCTCGGTAACGACGTATGACATATCGCTGACTGCCAGAGTTGACGTTGTCGAGCGATCGGCGAATGGGCTGACGCCGCAAACGACAATTATGGTTCATTACGATGCCCAATATTACGAACCGGCTCCTCCTCCCGGTGGAAATTATGGGACCATTCTGAAAATCAATCAGAAGGCAAAAGCCTATCTGAAAAAGAATGGAAATGAGTATCGACTGGCGGGTTCTATCGGTTGCCTGGAAAAACTGTAGCCGGGATCGATGGCTGACCGCTGAAAAGGCCGCTTCCGGGCGATCGCGGCATTCGCAATTCCGGAAAGAAATGAGTTATCGGTTTCGAAATCAATTACGTCGAAGGCTGATGATCGGTGGCAGGGCTTTCAGTTGATCCATCACCTCCTTGGATTTCTTGCGCGCCTCGTCTTTTTCGCCAGAGGTCATGGTTTTCTCGAGCTGCGTCAGTCGCGAGATCGGAAAGTCTCCGCCACCTAGTTGCCGGCTGACGTCGTAATGCGCCCACGCGCCAATGATATCCCGGTCGATCTGCATGGCGACCGCGAGATTGCTATGGCAAGTCCATAGCTTGTAGGCGGCACATTCCTGCAGCAGTTTCAAACCGCGCGCCTGGTCCTTCCAGCTTCCTCGACCGACGATCGCGTAAAGGGCGCCTAGCTGGCTTACCGCTTCGTAGGAATGCTTGGCTGCGGCTTTCTCCAGGAATTTCACGCCCTCTGTCGGATCTTCGATAAACTTTTTTTCGTAGGCAATATCGATCCAATGTCCCAATATTACTTCGGCTTCGGTAAGCCCGAACTCCGCGGCGCGGCGTAGCGCTCCTTCTGCCAATGAGACATTCTTCTCCATGCCGATGCCGCCCTCGGCGAGACGGGCGTACTGCAACAGCGCGAGCGGTTCACCCGCTTCCGCGGCCTTGACGATCAACGGCGCGGCCTTGGCTGGATCGAGGCTTCCGCTTTCGCCGCTCAAATAGCTGTTGCCGGTGGCAAGCCACGCGATACGGTCATTGCTCATGACGGACTGGATCAGCGATTTTCCTTCCTCCGGAGTCCCCCCGAGGCCCTTGATGCCGGTCGTCAGCAACAAGCCAAGCAAGACCGGAGCTTGCGGTTGTCCCTTCTGCAAGGCGACGCGATATGATTTCTCCGCAAGCAGGGCTCCCTCTCCATTCGCGCGGATCAAATAGGATAAACCGATCAATAATTCAGGCGTGCCATCAGGAGATTCGACGCCGTTCAGGATCTCCCGCATCCGATCGCTGTCTTCATCTGCACGGGCAGCTAACGCGGCCTTCAGTTTCTCGCGAAGCTGGTAAGGCAAATTGATAAACGGGCGCTCGTCGACCGTGAGAAATCGGGTTGCGGGATGCCGGGCGCCGGTGACGTAAGACGTGAGCGGAATTCGCACGCTGTGGAGCCCGGGCGTCTCGATCGGATAAATCGAAAAAGCCGGCAGAGGCGGCAGCTTCGAAAAATTGGCGATCGCGTTGCTGCTGTCGCTTACAGGTGCTGCCGCTGAATCGGCTCCCGCTATCGGTGTCGCTGGTTTGGACGAAGGCGCGATCTCATCTGGCTTCTTCGTCGGAGCAGGAGGGGGTGTGCCAATGGTCGGTTGCGCAGCCGAGACCTGACTCGAAAACAGGTGCAGCAGAATTCGCGGCTCAAAGAAAACGATCGTCAGTGCGGCCACCATCGCAACGTAGACCATCGCGCGAAAGGTCATTTCACGGCGATAGACCTGCAGCTGCAAGAAAGAGCGGGAAGATGGGGGGCGGTGAATGTCGCCGGTGTTGCCTCTAACGCGCTTGTTATCCTTGGTCATGGATCGCCGCTTATCCGGGTGGGTCTGAGCCGGCAAAACCTACCTCAGCCGTGCAGCAATTCGAACAAATTCCCGTCGGCCGTGGCCCCGCTGCCAAAAATGGTCGGTGAATTGGTGGGCCCAAGCGCGCGATAGGGGGTTATCCCCGGTGGGCAGACGGTGGTACGACACGGTGCCTTCGAGCCGCTGCCCACCGCGATTCCCACCCAATGAAAAACGACGAAATCCTCGCCCAGATATCGGAATTCTGCCGAAACGCCGATATGGCGGAATCGACTTTTGGGCGGCGCGCCGTCAATGACGGCAAACTGGTAGCCAGGTTGCGCGAGGGCAAGCGCATCACCATCGACACGCTCGATCGCATCCAGGCCTATATCGCGGCATCGATGCCGGGCGGCATGGCGCCACGTCCACGCGGTCTCGAAGTGGAGCCGGAAAGGCGCGATCCCAAGAGCAATTTCCGCTTCTTCGAGAACCGCCAGAAATACCTGTTGTTCGTCCATACCTGCAGCGAGAAACGGGTGGTCGCCGCCAGGGTGGCGTTGGAGCTTTCAGCCATCCATCCGCGTCCGCCGGCGCTTCGGGTATTCGATGCCGGCTGCGGCGACGGCACCGTGCTCGCGCGGGTGATGCGCTCGATGCACAGCCGCTTTCCCCACATGCCGTTCTACATTGCCGGCAAGGAGCTCAGCGTCGAGGATGTCAGGCTCACGCTGGACAAGGTGCCGGACCGGCTGTTCGAGCATCCGTCCACCGTCTTTGTCCTGACAAATATGCATTATGCCGAGGCGCCCTGGCTGACGCCGGCTTCACCCGTGGCCGCTGCCGGTATGATTTGGCACGAGGTTCCGCTTAGGGGAGCCTCTTCGGGCGACTTTGAGGCCCAAATTGCAGAATTAGGGCCGTTTCTGGAGCAAAACTGGCGCGCCAGCGTCTCGCCCCGGTCAGGGATGCCGACCTATGAGCGGCCGGTGGCGCTGGTGCTTTACCGGGAAGATCACCGGTTTTTGCTCGATTCGATCGTTCCCCGGGCCGGCCGGGTCGAGGCCAATTTCGACCTGATCATCGCATCCCAGCCATACCGGGCCAAATCCAGCGTTAATTTTCGCGCCAAACGCATTATAGCGCCCTTGGGGCGTGCGTTGCGGGCCGGCGGCCGTTTGATCGGAATTCACTCCCATGGGCAGGACCCCGGATTAGAGATTATCCAGGCGGTATGGCCGGGAGAAAATCCTTTCGCCGTGAGCCGTCATGAGCTATTGCGCGCGGTGAAATACGAGCTTGGATCGGCCGGGCGCGACCTTAACTTTAACGCCTATGCCGATGCCCGTTCGATCTTCCGTTATGATATGGAAGCGCTGCCCAACGAGGTCACCGGCTCGATCGGAACCTCGACGGCCTTTGCAGCCTGGAATGCGGCGGTGTATGTCGCACAGATTGAAGACGACCGGTTGACGGAAATGACCCAGAGTGGCCGTTATCTCGATGCCGTCAGAGAGGTTTTGCGCAGGCATAACGGGCTCTGGTTTTACGACGAATCCTACGTCATCTCGCGCCGTCGGGACTGACCATTCAGGACAGATTTAGAAACGAACCGCCGGGATCGGCGGAAGAAGGGGCTACCTTGATGCGCGCGTCTTACCTGTTCACCTCAGAGTCGGTTTCCGAAGGTCATCCGGACAAGGTCTCCGATCAGATCTCCGATGCGATCCTCGATGCCTTCATCGAAAAGGACGTCAAGCTCGGCATCGCCGACGACAGCCTTATCAACACCCGGCTCGGCTGCGAGACGCTGTGCACGACCAACAAGATCGTGATCGCGGGCGAGGGCCGCGGACAACTGTTCCGTGACATCCACGGCGTCTCGGTGGTCGATCGCGAACTGATCAGCCAGATCGCGCGCGATGTCGTCAAGGACATCGGCTACGACCAGAACGGCTTCTCCTATCACGGCGCCGACATCGAGGTGCTGCTGCACGGCCAGTCGCCCGACATCGCGATGGGCGTCGACGCCAAGAAAAAGAAGAGCGGCGAAGAAGAGGGCGCCGGCGATCAGGGCATGATGTTCGGTTACGCCTGCACCGAGAGCGAGGTCTATCAGAAGGGCTCGTTCATGCCGGCCCCGATTTTCTTCGCGCACCGCATCCTCAAGGTTCTCTCCGAGAAGCGCCGCAACGGCTCGCTCGCGGACCTTCAGCCCGACGCCAAGAGCCAGGTCACGGTGAAATACGTCGACGGCAAGCCGGTCGGTTGCACCAAGGTCGTGGTTTCCACACAGCACAACGAGAAGAGCCGCAACAACAAGAAGTACTCGCCCGGCCTGATCAAGGACATGATCTCGACCGCGGTGGAATTGGCGCTGCCGAAAGGCTGGATGCCCTCGAGGTCGTCCGACTTCCTGGTCAATCCGACCGGCAACTTCGTCGTCGGCGGTCCCGATGGCGACTGCGGCCTCACCGGGCGCAAGATCATCGTCGACACCTATGGCGGCTACGCCCCGCATGGCGGCGGCGCTTTCTCCGGAAAAGACCCGACCAAGGTTGATCGCTCGGCGGCCTATGCCGCGCGCTATCTCGCCAAGAACGTGGTCGCGGCCGGCCTTGCCGACCGCTGCACGATTCAAGTGGCGTATGCGATCGGCGTTGCCGATCCGATGTCGCTGCTCGTCGATACGCACGGCACCGGCAAGGTCGATGAGAAGAAGCTTGAGAAAGTGTTGCCGGAAATGTTCCGCCTGACGCCGACCAACATCCGCCGCACCTTGAAGCTCAACCGTCCCATCTATCGCAAGACCGCGTCTTACGGCCATTTCGGCCGTGCGGCGGAAAAGGACGGCAGCTTCTCCTGGGAGAGGACCGATCTCGCCGAGGCGCTCAGGCGCGCGGTGTAGTTTTTTTCCCTCTCCCCTTGCGGGAGAGGGTGCCGAAGCGAGGGCGGGTGAGGGGTCTTGCGCTCTCGTGAGACCGAACCCTCACCCAACCGAGTTCGTCGTGACTTTATCTCTGCCCCCTCCCGCAAGGGGAGAGGGCACAACGACAAGCGCAATGAAATGAATGAATTGACATCAGGAACCCTTACATGACCGCCACCGCCAAGAAGCCCGGCTTCACCGATTACATCGTCAAGGACATCTCACTCGCCGAGTTCGGCCGCAAGGAGCTCTCGCTGGCCGAGACCGAAATGCCCGGCCTGATGGCGACGCGCGAGGAATATGGCCCGAAGCAGCCGTTGAAGGGCGCGCGCATTGCGGGCTCCCTGCACATGACCATTCAAACCGGCGTGCTGATCGAGACGCTCGCCGCGCTCGGGGCCGACATTCGCTGGGTCTCCTGCAACATCTATTCGACGCAGGATCACGCGGCCGCTGCAATCGCGGCAGCGGGCATTCCGGTGTTTGCGGTAAAGGGTGAGAGCCTCTCGGAATACTGGGACTACACCGCCAAGCTGTTCGACTGGCACGGCGGTGGCCATCCCAACATGATCCTCGATGACGGTGGCGACGCCACCATGTATGTGCACCTCGGCCTCAAGGCCGAGAACGGCGACACGGCCTTTCTGGACAAGCCGGCTTCCGAAGAAGAGGAAGTATTCTTCGCGCTGCTCAAGAAGCAGCTCAAGGAGAAGCCGAAGGGCTACTTCGCGGGCATCGCCAAGTCGATCCAGGGCGTCTCCGAAGAGACCACGACGGGCGTGCATCGTCTCTACGACATGCAGAAGGCCGGCACGCTGTTGTGGCCCGCTATCAACGTCAACGATAGCGTCACCAAGTCGAAGTTCGATAACCTCTATGGCTGCCGTGAATTGCTGGTCGACGGCATTCGCCGCGGCACCGACGTGATGATGTCGGGCAAGGTGGCAATGGTCGCGGGCTTCGGCGACGTCGGCAAGGGTTCGGCCGCCTCGCTGCGCCAGGCCGGCTGCCGCGTCATGGTTTCCGAAGTCGATCCGATCTGCGCGTTGCAGGCGGCGATGGAAGGCTATGAAGTCGTCACCATGGAAGACGCGGCGCCGCGTGCCGACATCTTCGTCACCGCGACCGGCAACAAGGACATCATCACCATCGAGCACATGCGCGCGATGAAGGACCGCGCCATCGTCTGCAACATCGGGCATTTCGACAACGAGATCCAGATCGCCGGCCTGCGCAACCTGAAATGGACCAACGTCAAGCCGCAGGTCGACGAGATCGAATTCCCCGACAAGCACCGCATCATCCTGCTCTCGGAAGGCCGGCTGGTGAATCTCGGCAACGCCATGGGCCATCCGTCTTTCGTGATGTCGGCGTCCTTCACCAACCAGACGCTGGCGCAGATCGAGCTGTTCGCCAACAACAAGGACGGCAAGTACAAGAAGGAAGTCTACGTGCTGCCGAAGTCGCTGGACGAGAAGGTGGCTCGCCTGCATCTCGCCAAGATCGGCGTCAAGCTGACGACCTTGCGCAAGGACCAGGCCGACTATATCGGCGTGAAGACGGAAGGCCCGTTCAAGTCGGATCATTACCGGTATTAAGGCACTCCACCTCAAAGCCGGCCTCGGCAAAGCCCCGGATGAAGTCCGGGGCTTTTGTTTGGACGCAAGCGCCGAGCCAGCGCCGAAATCGGCCCAACCATTAACGATGCGCTAAGCCGGCGGCTGCATCTTGGCACCTGGAAAATCAAGCCGCCGGTGCATGGCATGACGTTGATCGATCAACCTGCGAAGGCTCCTGTCGGAGAATCTTTTAGCCGTCTGCTCACGGACCCTGCGCGACTCAAGTTGTTTGCGCGGTGCTGGATCATCGTCGCCCCCATTATCTATCTCTGGGATCTCCTGCAACAGACGCGCCTCGATCTGACCGACGGCATTCGCCGGCCGTTCGGTGACGACTTCATCAACTACTGGTCCGGCCCCTGGCTCGCCGTGCACGAACGGGTCAGAGAGATCTACGATTTCGACGCCTTCCATGCCTTCGAGACCTCGGTGGTCGGATCACATATCGACACCTATAATTATTCCTATCCCCCGGTACTGTTGCTGCTGACTGCGCCGCTCGCGCTCATCCCCTATGTGCCCGCACTCGGCGTCTGGCTGGCGGCGACCTGGTACGCGTTCTATCGCGTGCTAAAGGCCGCGAGCGGCGAGGGCGCGTTGCTACTTTCGCTGGCGACGCCGGCCTTGTTCGTCAGCGCCGTCGGCGGACAGAACGGTGCGTTGACCGCAGCTCTCATGTGCGGCGGATTGGTGCTGCTCGACCGCCGGCCGATCGTGGCCGGTGTGTTGTTGGGCTGTCTCGTCTACAAGCCGCATCTGGCGCTGATCCTGCCCTTTGCGTTGATTGCCGGCCGGCGATGGACGACCGTCGTGGCAACCGGCACGACCGCCATGCTGCTGGTCGCAATGAGCGTCGCTTTGTTCGGGCTGCAGTGCTGGATCGACTACGCACACAACCTCGACATTTTCCGTGTCGTGACCCTGGAGGACGGCGCCGGCGTCTGGCACCGGTCGATGTCGATATTCGTGTTTGCGCGGCACGTCGGCGCAAGCGTGCAGGCGGCTTATGCCGTACAGGCCGTCTTTGCGATTATTGCCGCGATCGCCGTCGCGCGATCCTGGTGGCGTGACGATCCGGCGCCTGTTCGCAATGCGCTGGTGATCATGGGCACCTGCCTGATCACGCCATACTTGCAGGACTACGACCTCGTGATGAGCGCGTTTGTCGCCGTTTGGCTCAAGCAAGCTGGCGAGGAGCAGGAGAGGGTTTCGCCTGTGGCGATTACCGCTGCAATGGTCGCCGTGATGCTGGCGCCTCTCCTCGCCGCGCCGGTCGCAAAGGCCACCGGCTTCGTTTTGGCGGCGCCGGTCCTTGTTGCGGTGTTCGTGGTGTTGATTGCGCTGGCGCAAGCACCGTCAATGCGCGGCCGGGCGCTTCCGGCCGGTGCCTGAACTCCAGCGGCAATCCGTTCAATTTTCAAACAGCAGGGCGCAACTCTTCGCGCTCACAGGTCAACGGTCGCGCACCGCAAGCACGGGCGATGTCGCCATCGCGCCGGCCAGGTTAGGAATCATCCCGAACCTCGCCTGCAAGTCGCGCAGCGCGGATTTTGAGGCTTCGGGGGCGGAGTTGAGCGTGTAGACTGGAAAGCGTTCCATGAGAGTTGCCTCTTCGTTGACATCGGGCGATCTCGAACTTCTGCGTGCCGCAATTTTGTAGATCGACGGCGATGGTCGTACGAGTTCGATAACCGCTATGTAGCCGTGCCCAACCAGAAAGCTTCGCCAAAGTCCCCACATTCTACGCCATGTCTGACATCGGTCGTCTTCAACCAATTCAGCGGCGGGTGCCGTACCGGTTGCAGTCAGGCCGCGCGAACGATGCTGGCCGGCGCGCCCTTGCCCCTGACCTCCGCCTCCTCGAAATCGGCCGCGGCAATGGCGCGGTCGAGCGCTGCGCGCAGTTCTTTGGCCGATTTCGAGCGTCAGCTCGATTCCCGCGCGTGCGCCGGGATCGAGATCGACATTCATGAAATCGAGCGTGATGACGTCGCCCAGCGCGGCATGGCGCGCGTGGTCATAGGCCACGACGCCGTGGGAGAGCGGAAACCATTCGTTCTCGCGCTTGGCCATGCCTTCGGCGCGCACGACCTCGATAATGGATGTGCACATTCTTTCGTTCTCCTTATTTGGCGAGATGCTTGCCGAAGAAAGCGAAGATCTTGCTCCAGCCATCCATGGTTTGTTCGGGCCGGTAAAGCGGCCGGTGCCAATAGAAGAAGCCGTGACCGGCGCCGTCGTAACGATGGAATTCGTGCGCCTTGCCCTGCTTCTTGAGCTCGGCCTCGTGCATATTCACCTGCTCCGGGCTCGGGGCACGGTCATCGTTGCCGAACAGACCGAGCAGCGGACAGTTGAGGTCCTTTGTCATGTCGATCGGCGCAACAGGTGTCTTATCGTTGAGTTCTTCCTTGCCCATCACGACCCGTCCGCCCCAAAGTTCCACGCAGGCGTCGACGTCCTTTTTCTGGCACGAATAGATGAAGGCGTGGCGGCCGCCGGAGCAGGATCCGAAGATGCCCACCTTGCCGTTGAGGTTTGGCTGGGCGCGCATCCATTGTACGGCAGCCGCCGTGTCGCCGACCATTTGAGCATCGGGAATTCCGCCCTCGGCGCGCACCTTGGCGGCGACGTCGTCGGGATTGCCCTGGCCCGCGCGCTCATACAGGTTTGCGCAGATCGCGATGTAGCCATGATGGGCGAACCGGCGCGTCGTCTCGATATAGAACTCGCTCCAGCCCGGAAGATGATGGACTAGCACCACGCCGGGAAAAGGGCCGGCGCCGGATGGCTTGGCCACGTAAGCGGTGATGGGTGTTCCCTTGTCGCCTTTGAGCGTCACGTTCTCGCAGGTCATGCCTCGGTAGAATGACATTGGCTTCTCCTTTTATTTTTATCGCGTCATCGGCAACGCCGTGACTATTGGAACGTATTGGTCAGCGTTCCCAAATGGCTGATCGAGATCGACACCTTGTCGCCGGGTCGAAGGAATTTGGGCGGGTTGAAACCGAGCCCAACGCCGGCCGGCGTGCCGGTTGCGATCACGTCGCCCGGCTTCAACGTCAGGCCCGCAGAAATCGTCGCCACCAACGTCGGGATGTCGAAGATCAGGTCGCGCGTATTGGCATTCTGACGCAGTTCGCCGTTGACCCAGCATTTGACATCGAGATTTTCGGGGTCGAGTTCATCGCCGGTCGCGATCCATGGTCCCATCGGACAGAACGTGTCGAGCGCCTTGCCAAGAAACCACTGTTTGTGGTTGCGCTGGCGGTCGCGCGCCGTGACGTCATTGACGATCGTGTATCCGAAGATGTGGTCGTAAGCATGTTCTTTTTTGATGTCCCGGCCGCCTTTGCCGATGATGAGCGCAAGCTCCGCCTCATAGTCGACGCTCGATGTGATGTGCGGATGCAGTTGAACGGCGTCGTTCGGCCCTACCACCGTGTTGGCCGGCTTGGTGAACACCGCAGGGTGGCTGTCGATTTCGGCGCCCTTGACGGCTCCGGCCTCGTAGCCGCTGTTTGAAAATTCACGCGCGTGATCGCGATAGTTCTTGCCGACGCAGAATATGTTGCGGTGTGGGACGGGAATCGGCGCCAGCAGCGTGACGTCGGCGATCGAGACCGCCTGCGCGTCATCGGCTTGAACCCGTATTTCGGCGATGCGTTCGATTGCGCCGAACATATCGCCGGCGCCGTAAACCGGCGTAATTTTCGTCTCGGACTGATCGATGCGGCCGATTTTGATATCGCCATTCACACTATAGCGAGCAAGCTTCATAAGTCCTCTTTTTAGGTTGGCGCGGACGGCGCGCCGTGAGCAAGCCGCCCACCGGTGTCAGGCCAGAAGTGGGCGGCCCTTGGTTTCAGGAAGCAGCAGGGCTGCCAGGATGATCAGGCCGTAGGCTGCGATCGTGAAGATGCCGATGGCCTCGCCGAGCGGTATGCTCGCACTGATGTAACCGACGAGAGCCGGAAACAAGGCGCCAAGGGCGCGGCCGACGTTGAAGCAGAAGCCGATGCCCGAACCGCGTAAGCTGGTCGGATAAAGCTCGTTGAAGAGCGCACCGATGCCGCTGTAGATGCCCGACGCAAAGAAACCGAGCGGTGCGCCGAGGAAGAGCAGGGCGGAGTTGTTGATCGGAAGGAACATATAGGCCAGAACGGTGATGACGGAGCAGACGGAGAACAGGATGAAGTTTCTTCGCCGTCCCAGGATATCAGTCAGATAGGCGCTGACGACATAGCCAAAGAATGACGCGACAATCACGACTGCGAGATAGCCGCCGGTGCTCAAGACGGAAAGGCCGCGCACCGTCTTCAAGTAAGTTGGAAGCCAGATCATGATCGCATAGTAGCCGCCCTGGGTGCCGATGGTGAGAAGCGAAGCCAGGAGGGTGGTTCGCAACAGGGAAGGGGCGAATATCTTGAGGAAACTGGGCCGCGTCTCCCGGCCGCTCGCGTAGCGGCTTTGCGCATCCAGGAACAGCGCCGGTTCATCGACAAAGCGGCGAACAAAGAACACCGAGATCGCCGGCAAGATTCCGACGGCGAACAGCGCGCGCCATGCCACCGCCTCGGGGAGGAACGAGAACAGCACGGTGTAGGCGATCACTGCGACGCCCCAGCCGACCGCCCAGCCCGAATGCACGATGCCGTTGCCTTTTCCGCGATGCTCATCGCGAATGATTTCACCGATCAGCACCGCGCCGGCTGCATATTCGCCGCCAAATCCGAAGCCCTGCAGCGATCGGAACAGGAAAAGCTGCTCGTAGGTCGTTGCGAAGGCGCACAGGAAGGTGAAAACCGAGAACCACAGGATGGTGATTTGCAGCATGCGCACCCGGCCATAACGGTCGGCGAGGATGCCGACCAGCCAGCCCCCGAGTGAGGAGGCGAGCAGCGTCGCGGTGGCAAGCAAGCCGGCATCTCCGCGGCTTATCGACCAAAGCGCGGTCAGCGTCGCGATCACCAGACTGTAAAGTTGCACGTCCATCGCATCGAGAGCCCAACCGGTAAAACAGGCCCAAAACGTCCGGCGCTCCCTGGTAGAAAGTTCCTGGTACCATCCCAGAACAGCGCCGCCCCGTTCGGCGGTCGCGTTGGCTATTTGTTCAGCCATCGAATTCCTCCCCTGAAAATTTTTATCGCGCGACCTTGATCGCGCCGGCATATGCCGGCGCTATCCGGTGCTCTCATTCTTTTTTTGAAGTCGAAGTATTTTTTGAAGTCAAAGTGCGGCGTGCCGAAGCAGCACGACGCTCGATCGCTAGGCCTTCTCGAGCGCCTTGCCCCATTTCAGGCCCCAGTCGTCGCCGACCAGGTCTACGACTTTGCCGTCCTTCTCGTAGAATTTGTTCGGAATCTGGAAGACGGCGATCATCAGTCCGCCTTCGGGAGTCCATGCCGAATGACGGCTGCCCGCCGGACGCCAGACGAATTCGCCAGGACCGCAGGACAGGCCTTTCTCCGGTCCGTCCTTGTCGACCAGGCGACCCTCGATCATGAAGGTCTGCTCGAGCATGACGTGTTCGTGGTCGGGCAGTTCAGCCCCCGGGTCCATCTTCAACAACACGGTGAGCAGGCCGGACGCCTTGTCGACCATCAACGTCTTGACGTAGCAGCCCGGATAGCGGATCGGCTCCCAGGCCATGTCGTTGACGTGCACGAGCCGCGAGGCGAGCGGGCCGAGGCCTTCATGGTTCTTGGCGTGCGGTGTGAATGCGGTCGTCATGCTTGCTTCCTCGCTTTTTTTGTTGTTGCGGCGAGCGGTTCTAAAATTGAACCAACTGAACCAATGTATAATAGCTGATGTTGGCACCGGCCTCAGTCATCGTCAAGACTTCGCACAGATATAAAGATCGCGGCCCTTATCTGCGCTTGCGCAGAACGTTGATCGATATCCCTTGGTTCCACCTGGTTCAATTGGTATAGCTCGTGGCGATCATCCTCTCGGTTTCTCTCAATCTCTCTCCGGTTACTTTGTATGAGCATCGACATCACACGACGCGCGCCTAAACAGACATCGACGGATCGCCTTTTGTCGTCGCTTCAGGAAGCGATCGACAGCGGTCGTTGGAAGCCGGGTGAGCGGATTCCGACCGAGCGCGCGTTGTCGGACCGCTATGGCATGGCGCGCAACACCATTCGCCGCGCCTTACGGCAACTGGAGGACGCCGGCCGTATCGTGCGGCATGTCGGCCGCGGGACCTTTGTCGAGCAAGGAAAGCCCATACCGTCCGACGAACTGGCTCGCCGGATCGAGAACGCGAGCCCGAACGAGATCATGGAAGTGCGTCTGATGATAGAACCGCAAGCGGCCGAATGCGCCGCTGCCCGCGCCAACGGCGCCGAGCTCGACGCCATGGCGGAATGTTTGAGGAAGGGCGAAGCGGCGCCGACGGTCGCTGAATTCGAGATGTGGGATGGCTTATTTCATCAGACGATTGTCGCGGCATGCCGCAACCACCTCCTGATCGACATCTATGACGCGATCAACGCGGTGCGCCGCAAGGCCGATTGGGCTGCCTTGAAGGAGCGCGTCGTGACGCCAGTGCGCCGCGGCGTAACGCAAAAGCAGCATCGCGGTATTCTCGCAGCCCTGAGAGCGCGTGATGCGCAGCGTGCCGGGCTCGAAATGAAGAACCATCTCGTCGATGTCAGGCGAACTCTGGTCGGCTCTTGAACCGGACCAAACGACGAGTTTTCGATCCGTCCGGCGCTTTATCCGCGTCACGGAATGACCCCGACCTGAACGACTTCAGGATGGCCCAAGATCGTTCGGGCCTTTTGCTTTGTCGTTGATTTCCGCCACACTTTGCGTGCTAATCGACGGTCATGGAAACGACCCGGAACGCAGAACATTTTGACGTCCTGATCGTCGGCGCTGGCCTGTCGGGCATCGGCGCGGGCTATCACCTTCAGCAGAACTGCCCTGGCAAGAGCTACGTCATTCTTGAGGGCCGCGATTGCATCGGCGGCACCTGGGATCTGTTCCGCTATCCCGGCATCCGCTCCGACAGCGACATGTTCACGCTCGGCTATTCGTTCAAGCCGTGGACCGATGCGAAGGCGATCGCGGACGGCCCGAGCATCTTGAACTATGTCCGCGAGACCGCGACCGAGAACGGCATCGACAAGAAGATTCGTTTTCACCACCGGGTGAAGCGTGCCTCGTGGTCGACGCAGGACGCGTGCTGGACCATCGAGGCTGAGCGCGGCGCGGGCGAGGGCGCCTCCGACGTGGTGCGCTTCACCTGCAATTTCCTGTTCTCATGTTCCGGTTACTACCGCTACACCGACGGCTACACGCCGGAATTTGCAGGCAGAGACGATTTCAAGGGCAAGATCATCCATCCGCAGAAATGGCCTGACAAACTCGACTATGCGGGAAAACGCGTGGTGGTGATCGGCTCGGGCGCCACCGCGGTGACGCTGGTGCCGGCGATGGCGGAAACCGCCGATCACGTCACCATGCTGCAACGATCGCCGACCTATGTGGTGGCGCGTCCGGCCGAGGATAAACTCGCGATATCCTTGCGCGAGAAATTCGGCAAGAAATTCGCCTATCATGCCATCCGCTGGCGCAACGTGCTTCTGGGATTGGCTTTCTTTCAGTTCGCCCGGCGCAGGCCCGCCCGATTCAAGAAAATGGTTCTCGGCGGCGTCCGCGCGGCGCTCGGCCCCGACTACGACCTTGCGCATTTCAACCCGAGCTATAACCCCTGGGACCAGCGCCTGTGCCTGGTGCCGGACGGCGATCTCTTCACGTCGATCAAGCAAAAGCGCGCCTCTATCGTGACGGCCGAGATCGACCGTTTCACCGAGAGCGGCATTCGCCTCAAAGACGGTAGCGAACTTCCAGCCGACATCGTCATCACCGCGACCGGCCTCGTGATACAGCTTCTGGGTGGCATGGAAACCGTCGTCGACGGCCGCCCGATCGATTTCGCCAAGACCATGAACTACAAGGGCATGATGTATTCGGACGTGCCCAATCTTGCATCCGCCTTTGGGTATACCAACGCGTCCTGGACACTGAAGTGCGATCTGACCTGCGAATATATCTGCCGCCTGCTCAATTACATGGACCGGCATGGCTACAAGCAATGCATGCCGCACAATGTCGATCCGTCGGTCGAGCAATTGCCGGTGTTGGACTTCTCCTCCGGCTATGTGCAGCGCGCGCTTGGGACGCTGCCGAAGCAGGGCTCCAAGCGGCCGTGGCGCCTTTTCCAGAACTACGCCATCGACATCGTGACCTTGCGCCTCGGTAAGGTCGATGACGGCGTGATGAAATACTCCTGAGGCAAATTGGGGTCTTCAACGATCCGGCATGCGTTGTTTTGCGTATACGTAGCCGCGGCCGAATCGTGGATCATGGGAAACGGTTAACGCCGAATTAATCGGTGGAACCCTAAAATCAGGCGGTCGCTTTTCAGGCCGCATGAGGAAGCCCATGGACGCCCAGCGAATTGCCATCGATGCCGTTGTTGCGCTGACCGATTGTGACCGCGAAATGGTCACGACCTTCATTCGCCGGTTCTATCTGGCGGGCGTCAAGGACCCGAAGCGCCTGACCTTCAAGGGCTTACAGGCGATCGCGCAGGGATAGTTTCGGCCGAAAGCCTTTTTTCCGGCACTATCGAGCGATCCCCCATCCGTCGTCATTCCGGGTCGCGCGTTAGCGCGAGCCCGGAATCCATGTCTCCCCGCATTGTCATTGCACGATGGATTCCAGGCTCGCCGCTTTGCGGCGCCCCGGAATGACGAACCTCACGTTTCCGGCTGACCGATCGTGACCTTCAGTTTACCGACGCCGTCGACGCCGCACTCGATCTTGTCACCTGGATGAAGCTGCGACACGCCGGCCGGCGTGCCCGTCATGATGATGTCGCCCGCGGCGAGCTTCACCTGCTGCGACAATTGCCAGATGATCTCCGGCACGCTCCAGATCAGTTCGGTGAGATCGCCTTTTTGCGTTTCCTTGCCGTTAACGGTGAGCCAGATCTTGCCCTTGGAGGGATGGCCGATCTTGGCGGCCGGCTCGATCGCCGAGCAAGGCGCGGAATAATCGAACGACTTGCCGACCTCCCACGGCCGCTCCTTCTTGCGCGAAGCGATTTGCAGGTCGCGGCGGGTGAGGTCGATGCCGACCGCATAGCCGTAGACGTGCTCCAGCGCCTTGTCGGCGGGAATGTTCAAGCCGCCGCTCTTCATGGCGACGATCAGTTCGACCTCGTGATGCAGGTCCTTGGTCAGCGGCGGATAGGGGATGGTCGCGCCATCCGGCACCAGCATGTCGGCATGCTTGGCGAAAAAGAACGGCGGCGCCCGCTCGTCATTTCCCATCTCGCGGATGTGCTCGAGGTAATTGCGCCCGACGCACCAGATACGGCGAACCGGATAGGCTTTGGCCTCGCCGACGACGGGGAGCTGGGGCTGGGGCGGTACGGGAATGACGAAGGAAGTCGCGGTCATCAAGCAATCTCGGGGTTGTGAGGAAAAATCGCCCCGCTTTTACGCGTTTGTAGGGGGCCGCGCCAGCGCCGTGCCGCCCTGCGCCTGGCCGTTTCGGGCCTTGAAGGCGCTGCCGGGGCGTGGTGAATTCGGGATTGGCATCGCGCGTTTGGGAAAAAGGAACGGCCGGTTCTTCGCCGATCTATTCTGGGTTCGTCCATGTTGAAACAGCTTTTTGCCCCGCAATTTATTGGCCTTTATGTGCTGGCAGCCTCCACCGTCTATGTTCACTTTCGCGGCCGCGAACGGCTTCGTCTCGGCCGTCAGCTCGGCGACCACTCGACCTATCTCGCGCCATATAATGTGTTGATGTATGCGGGTTCGGCCGTGCCGAACCAGCCGGTCATCCCGCTGGAACAGTTTCCCGAACTCGCCAAGCTTCGCGATAATTGGCAGACCATTCGCGACGAGGCGACGCGCCTGTTCGACGAGGGCTTTATCCGGGCAGCTGCCAAGAACAACGACTGGGGCTTCTATTCGTTTTTCAAGAGTGGCTGGAAGCGCTTTTACCTGAAATGGTACGACGACTTTCTGCCGTCGGCGCGCTCGCTGTGCCCGCAGACGGTGGAAATCCTGAACTCGATCCCGAGCGTTCACGGCGCGATGTTTGCGATGCTGCCGCCCGGCGGCAAGCTTGGCGCGCATCGCGATCCCTTCGCCGGCTCACTGCGCTATCATTTGGGGCTGGTGACGCCCAATTCGGACAAGTGCCGGATCCTGGTCGATGGCGTGCAATGCGTGTGGCGCGACGGCGAAGCCTTCATGTTCGACGAGACCTTCATTCACAGCGCGGAGAACAAGACCGACGTCAACCGCATCATCCTGTTCTGCGACGTCGAGCGCCCGATGAAGTACGGCTTCATGACGGCGATCAACCGCTGGGTCAGCCATCACATCGTCAAGGCGTCGGCGACGCAAAACGTCGAAGGCGAGCATGTCGGCGCGCTGAACCGGTTCTTCGGCGGCATCTACGGAATCCACAAGTCGAGCCGCCGCCTCAAGGACTGGAATCGCAAGGTGTATTACGCGCTGAAATACACGGTGACGCTGGGAGTCCTCGGCCTGATCTTTATGTCTATGTTCAGGTGACGTTATTATTCAGCCGCGCTGATCGCGGTCAGATAATTGGTGTCACGCTGCTGCAAGCGGAAGAACGAGGCGTAGCGGCCGCCGCGGCGTAGCAAATCCTCGTGACGTCCGCGTTCGACGATCTCGCCGGCTTCCACCACCAGAATGGCGTCCGCATGCATGATCGTGTGCAGCCGATGCGCGATCACGATGGTGGTGCGGTTCTGGCAGAGATGTTCGATCGCTTCCTGCACCTGCTTTTCGGATTCGGAATCAAGCGCGGCGGTGGCTTCATCGAGCAGGATGATCGGCGCGTTGCGCAGCAGCGCGCGGGCAACCGCCACACGCTGGCGCTGGCCTCCCGACAGCTGCGCGCCGTGTTCGCCGACCGGCGTGTCGTAGCCGAGCGGGAAGGCCATGATGAAATCGTGCGCGCATGCCGCCTTCGCGGCCTCGACGATTTCTGCTTCGGTCGCATCTTCCTTGCCGAAGGCGATATTCGCGCGGATGCTGTCGCGGAACAGATACACATCCTGGCCGACATAGCCGAGCTGTTGCCGCAGCGATCGCCGCGACACGCCCGATATCGGCTGGTCGTCGATCAGGATCGCGCCTTCTTTGGTCTCGTAGAAGCGCAGCAACAGCGCCAGCACCGTCGACTTGCCGCCACCGGAGGGGCCGACGAGGGCGGTCATCTTGCCGGGCTCGGCGACAAAGCTCATGCGGTTCAAGACCGGTTCATCCACCCGATAAGCGAACGAGACGTCGCGGAATTCGATTTGGGCGTTCGAGAGTTGCAGGGCCGGTTTGTCGTCATCGGCCTTTTCGGTGGCAGGACTGTCGATCACTTCCAGCAGCATGCGCGCGCCGACCAGCTGGCTGTTGAGATCGATGTTGAGCCGCGCGAGACGTTTTGCCGGTTCGGTCGCCATCAGGAACGCGGTCATAAACGAGAAGAACGCTCCCGGCGTGGCATTGAGCGCAACCACGCTGTAGCCGGCATAGAGCAGGCAGCCTGCGACCGCAAAGCCGCCGAGCATTTCCATCAGCGGGTTGGAACGGTTGGAAACCCGCGCCATCTTGTTGGCGTTGCGTTCGACGGCTGCGATGTTGCCGTCGATGCGTTTCTGCATCGCGCCTTCCAGCGTGAACGCCTTCACGGTGCGGATGCCTTGCAGCGATTCCTGCATGGTCTCCATGATGCTGGCGGTGCCCGTGAACTGCGTGTGGGCGAGACCCTTGATGCGCTTCACGAGCCTGCGCAGCATCAGCATCGCCGGCGGCACCGCGACGAGGCCGATCAGCGACAGGATCGGGTCCTGGCTCACCATGACGGCGATCATCGCAACCAATATCAGGAAGTCGCGGCCGATCGCATTGATCAGCATGTTCAACAGATCGGTAATGGATTTGGCGCCGGCGGTCATGCGCGCCAGAAATTCCGACGAATGGCGCTCGGAAAAGAAGCCGACGCTCTCGTTCATCAGCTTGGCAAACAACTGGCGCTGGTTGTGGGCGAGAATGGCGTTCGATATCTTCGACAGGATCACGGTGTGGCCGTAGGTCGCCACGCCCTTGATGAACAGCAGGATAACCGTGATACCCGAGAGGGCGGCGATGCCGGCGACGTTCTTGTTGACGTAAGCCTGGTTGATCACCTGCCCGAGCACGTAGGTCGCGCCCGCGCTCGCCGCCGCCACCATGCCCATGAGCGTGAAGGCCATGAGATACTGCCGCCAGTAGCCGAGCCCCTGTTCCGTCACCAGGCGACGGATCAGGATCATCGCGCCATAGGGATCGTCAGTGATCTTCTTTGGAAATTCGGCCATCCACATTCCATCGACGTCGGGCTACTTATATCCGTCCGAGTCAGGGTTGCCTTGGAGGTTTCGGTTTGCCCTCACTTAAGCCGATTTTCAAGCTAATTCACCTCTGAATTATCAGGCGTAACCGCTTGATTTTTTTGAGCTCAAGCCAAGTGTCCAGAGCGCCGAGTGGGCCCTGCCAGAATGTCGGCCACGAACGCGTCGAGGTCGCCGCCCGCGAACAGAAAACCGGGCAGGCCCGCGGCGTCGGCCGCCTCCAGGTCGCTGGCGCGGTCACCGACCACGAAACTGCCGTCGTGACGCACCGGCCAGTGCTCCATCAGATCGTGGATCATGCCGGGCTTCGGCTTTCGCCAGTGATGGTCTTCAAGATAGCCCGCAACCGTCCCTTCCGGGTGATGTGGGCAATAGCGCACGTCATCAATGATGGCGCCTTGCGCCGCGAGTTCTGAGCGCATCCAGTCGTGCAGGGTGTTGAGTTCTTGTTCGGTAAAGTAACCGCGCGCGACGCCGGATTGATTGGTGAAGAAGAAAACGAGGTAGCCGGCGTCATTGAGCCGCCGGATCGCTTTGGCCGCATTCGGCATCCAACGGATGCGGTCGCTCGTGCCCATATAGCCGTCGTCGTAATTGATGACGCCGTCGCGGTCGAGAAAGGCCGCCGGCCGTCGTGCGGGACGGGTAGAGATATCGCTCATGTCAGCCGCCATGCATGAGCGTCTGCTCGATCACCTCGCAGATGCCATGCGCGAAGGCCATATGAATCTGCTGGATCACGGCGGTGTCGTCGCTCGGCGCCACCAGCAGATGGTCGCATGAGGCGGCAAGTGCCGTGCCTTTGTTGCCGGTGAACCCGACCGTGATCAATCCCTGCTGCCGCGCCGTCTTCAATGCCGCGAGGATATTTGGCGACCGGCCCGAGGTCGTCAGCGCCAGCAGAACGTCGCCGCGCCGGCCGAGCCCTTCGACTTGCCGCGAAAACACCTGCTCGAAGCCATAGTCGTTGCTGATCGCCGTCAGCGCCGACGTATCCGTGGTCAGCGCGATGGCCGCGTAGGCCGGCCGGTTCTTCTTGTAGCGGCCGACGATTTCGGCGGAGATGTGCTGGGCGTCGGCGGCGCTGCCACCATTGCCTGCAACGAGGAGCTTGCCGCCGCCGCGCAGCGCGCTTGCGATGACCTCAGCGATCTTTCGCGCCACCTCGAGCAGACCCGCATCGCCGCTCGCGCGCTCCAGCGCCTCGCGCGAAAGCGCAAGGTGGGCGGCAATCGGATCTTTCGAACTCTGCTTCAAGCGTCCCCGCTAACGTGATGGCCTGTCTTTGGTAATTGGCGAAAGCCACGCGCGCAAGCGCGCTTCGTGCTTAATGCGCCGCTTGAGCTATCAACTCCATCACCTCATCGGCCACGTCGGATGCGGGAATGTCCCGCATACAGCGATGATCGTTCATGGTGCAGACCGGGCGGTGGCAGGGCTGGCAGGGCACAACGGTTTTGGTCTGCACGGTCGCAGCCAGGCCGTTGATCGGCGCCCAGTGATAGGGGCTGGTCGGGCCGAAAATGCCCATGGTCGGCGTGCCCAGCGCGGCTGCGATATGCATCAGGCCGGAATTGTTGCTGACCGCCAATCGTGCTGCCGCCATCGCCAGAATGCCGTTGCGCAGGTCCGTCCCCGTGAGGTCGCGCACGCGCGGTCCTCCTGTTGCTGCGATCTCGGTCGCAATCGCCTTCTCGCCGGGGCCGCCGATGACCCATACGTCCAGACCGCGCTCGGCCAGAAGCTTTGCGGCTTGCGGATAATAGGTCCATCGTTTGGATGAGCCGACCGAGCCCGGCGCCAGCGCCACCGCCGTGCCTTCGCCGAGCCCATGCGTCTGTCGAAAACGAATCGCTTCCTCGCGCGGCACCCGCAATTGCGGGACGGGCCATTCCGGCGGCAAGGCGGCGCCATCCGGCAAAGCGAGCGCAGCGTTTTTATCGAGAAAACGGGGCAGGCGCTTTTCGCCCCAGCGCCAGCGGTTGAGAAGGCCGAAGCGCGCTTCGCCGACGAAACCAATTCGTTCGGGAATCCCGGCAAGCGCCGGCGCGATCGCCGATTTCCAGGTTCGCGGCAGGACGAGCGCGGTTGCGTAGTTGCGCGCCTTGAACTCCGCAGCAAGCGCGCGTTGCTTGGCTATAGCGAGCCGGCCACGCGGCAGGTCGAAGACGACGCCGGCTCGGACACCCGGCATATAATCGACCAAAGGCGCGCACAGGGTGGTGGCAAGCAGATCGACCGGGCGGTTTGGAAAGCGCTGGTTCAGGACCCGAACCACGCTGTGGCCGCGGACGAAATCGCCGATCCACATATAGGGCACGATCAGAATGGGCCGCGTATCCTGCGCGTCCTCCAGGGCCACGGAATGGTCTGAATCAATATTCATAGCTTTAGGGATATCGCCCATCGCCAACTCGGTAACGGCTCCGCAGGGCGAGGTAAAGCCTCGCTTTGACCTTCACTATACGAGGTAACCCAAGTTGCCTGCCGGACCCGGTTAAGGCAAAGCTGGGGTTTCTAGGACAGGGTGCATCGAATGCTGCTGGTGACCGGTGGGGCCGGTTTTATCGGGTCGAATATCGTGGCCGCGCTCAACGACGCCGGTCACGCGGATGTCGCCGTATGCGACGTGCTCGGCCAGGACGGCAAATGGCGCAACCTCGCCAAGCGGCAGCTCGCCGACATTGTCCCGCCGGCTGAGCTTCTGGCCTGGCTCGAGGGCAGAAAGCTCGATGCGGTCATCCATATGGGTGCGATTTCCGAGACCACCGCGACCGACGGCGATCTCGTGATCGAGACCAACTTCCGTTTCTCGGTGCGATTGCTCGACTGGTGCACCGCGCATGCGGTGCCCTTTATTTATGCTTCGTCGGCTGCAACTTACGGCGACGGCGCACAGGGCTTTGCCGACGATCCTTCGTTGCCCGCGCTGAAAACCTTGCGGCCGATGAATCTCTACGGCTGGAGCAAACACCTGTTCGATATGGCGGTGATCGAACGCGTCGCGCGTGCCGATAAATTGCCGCCGCAATGGGCCGGCCTCAAATTCTTCAACGTGTTCGGGCCCAACGAATATCACAAGGGCACGATGATGAGCGTGCTGGCGAAGCGCTTCGACGACATCAGGGGCGGCCGCACCATCGAGCTCTTCAAGTCGTACCGCGACGGGATTGCGGACGGCGATCAGCGGCGCGATTTCATCTATGTCGACGACGTGGTGCGGGTAGTGACGTGGCTGCTCGCGACGCCCACCGTTTCGGGTCTCTTCAACGTCGGGACCGGCAAGGCGCGCAGCTTCAAGGATCTGATGCTTTCGGCTTACGCGGCGCTGGGACTCAAACCCGACATCCGCTATATCGACATGCCCGCGTCGATCCGCGACAGCTATCAATATTTCACCCAGAGCGAGGTCGATCGGTTGCAGCGCGCCGGCTATAACGGCGGCTTCACCGCGCTCGAAGAAGCGGTCGGGCTTTACGTCAAGGGCTATCTGGATAACCCCGATCGCTATCGCTAACGGTTCAAGGCAAACCGATGTTCGATTTCGACTCCTTTCACCGTGCGATGGCTCGCCAGACCGTGCTTTGCGTCGGCGATCTCATGCTCGACGAATTCGTCTACGGCGAGGTATCGCGGATTTCGCCGGAAGCGCCGGCACCCGTGATTGCCGCGCGGCGCAGCGAGACCAATATCGGCGGGGCCGGCAATGTCGCGCGCAATATCGCCTCGCTCGGCGCCAAATGCATTTTTGTCGGCCTGATCGGCGAGGACGCGGCGGGAGCGGAACTCAAGGCGGCGCTCGCCAAAGAGCCGCTGATCGAGAGCGTCATCGTCACTGATGCGTCACGGCCGACGACGCGCAAGGTGCGGTTCGTTTCCGAACACTTCCTCACCCACATGCTGCGGGCCGATTGGGAAATGACCCATCCGGCGACCGGCGAGACCGAGCAGAAATTGATCGATACGATTCTGCCGCTGATCCCGCGCGCCGATATCGTGCTGTTGTCGGACTACGCCAAGGGCGCGCTGACGGCACGGGTGATCCGCAATGTCATCGACGCCGCGCGTAAAGCGGGCAAGGCCGTGATCGTCGATCCCAAAAGCGCCAATTTCGCGATCTATCGGGGCGCGACCTTGCTGACGCCGAACCGGAAAGAGTTTTCGGAGGCGACGCGGAGCCGCGCGGATTCGCATGAGAGCATCGCCGCCGCCGCCCAGGATGCGATGCAACTCGCCGATTGCGAGGCCATTCTGGTGACGCAGAGCGAACGTGGCATGACGCTGGTGCCGCGCACGGGCGAGGTGGTTCACGTGCCGGCCTATCCGGTCAAGGTGCGTGACGTCTCGGGCGCCGGCGACACGGTCGTCGCGATCTTGTCGGTGGCGCGCGCAGCCGGCGCCGACTGGGAAGAGGCATTGCGGCTGGCCAATGCGGCAGGGGCGGTTGCAGTCGGCAAGAAAGGCACTGCGATCGTCACGCCGGCCGAACTGCGCCGCCAGATCCTGCCCCATGCCTCTCTCGCAGCGGAAGAGAAGATCGTTGCCCCAGGCCGTGAACTCGAGGCTCAGCTTTCCGATTGGCGCAAACAGGATTTGCGTATCGGCTTCACCAACGGTTGCTTCGACATCCTGCATCCGGGCCACGTCAAAGTGCTTACCGCGGCGCGCGGCGCCTGCGATCGCCTGATCGTCGGTCTCAACAGCGATGCTTCGGTCAAGCGGCTGAAGGGCGAGGGGCGGCCGGTACAGACCGAGCGCGCGCGCGCCGAAGTGCTGGCGGCACTGGAGGCGGTCGATCTCGTCGCGATCTTCGAAGAAGACACCCCGCTCAAGCTGATCGAGCAGATCAAGCCAACTGTGCTGGTCAAGGGCGGCGACTACACCCGCGAGCAGGTGGTCGGTCACGAGATTGTCGAAGCGCATGGCGGCGAGGTGGTCCTGGTCGAGGTGCTGGCAGGCTTCAGTACGACCTCGCTCGTCGATCGCGCACGCGGAGGCAAGGCGTGATTGCAGCGAGCCGGCCGATCGGCGCGCTGCTGTTGAAACGGTTCAGGGATCCGGCAGCCTGGATGACCGCGGCCGATATCGTGGCCGTGCTTCTGGCTTTGTCGTTGCCTTGGTCGACCTCGCTCGTCGGAATCTTTGGCGTCGTGCTGGTGCTCGTGATGCTGCCCACGATCGACGCCGGCACATTCATCACTTCGCTCAAGCGCCCGGTTTGTGTCGCGCCGATCGCGCTGTTCGTGCTGGCATTGATCGGCACGTTGTGGTCGGACGCGCGCTGGGGCATGCGCTTCTATTCGGTCGCGCCGACCGCCAAACTCCTGCTGTTGCCGCTGTTGTTTTATCATTTCGAGCGGTCGCGCCGGGGCGTTTGGGTTTTCACGGCTTTTCTCGCCTCCTGCGCGGTGATGGTCGTGGTGTCGTGGATCGTTGCTTATTTTCCCGAGTTGACGCTCAAGACCGGGGACGCCGCTTCGCGCGGCGTTTTCGTCAAGAACTATATCGACCAGAGCCAGGAGTTCGCGCTGTGCGCGGTGGCGCTCGCTTATCCGATCGCGACGTTGCTGCGCGCCAAAAGGGTGGCGCTGGCGCTCGCGCTTGGTGCGCTTTCGCTGGCTTTTCTCTCCAATATGGCTTTTGTCATTGTCTCGCGCACTGCACTCGTCACAATTCCGATCATGCTGGCGGCTTTCGCCGTGCTGCATTTGCGATTGAAAACCACGCTGATCGCGTTGTGCGCTTGCGCCGTCGCGGGCGCTATCGCCTGGTTCACCTCGCCGCAACTGGAAGCGACCGTCGCCACGTTCGAGCAGCAATACGAGAAATACACCGCGGAAGGCGCGTCGACCTCGATCGGCCAGCGGCTGGAATATTATCGCAAGTCGCTGCATTTCTTCGGCCAGGCGCCCGTCATCGGGCATGGCACCGGATCGGTCGAGGGCCTGTTCATACAGTCGGCGATCGGACAGACCGGTGCTGCCGCCGAAGTCGTCAGAAATCCCCACAATCAGACCTTGAACGTCGCGGTGCAGTGGGGAACGCTTGGCGTCGTGATCCTTTATACGATGTGGATGTCGCACCTGTTGCTGTTCCGCGGCGAGGGCCTTGCGAACTGGATCGGGCTATTGGTCGTGGTGCAGAACATCTTCACGTCGCTGTTCAACTCCCACATTTTCGATTTTCACGAGGGTTGGATGTATGTGCTCGGCGTCGGCGTCGCCGGCGGCGTCGTGGCGAAGGCTCGCGGGCAGGTGGACGCCTCCGCAGTGGACTTATGAATGTGGTCTCCTCGCGCTTTTCAGCGGGTGCGAGATGGGCTATCGGTCTTTGAATGACGCGTTTGACGCATCTCACGCTGCGCAACTACCTGATCGCCCTGCATGACGCGGGCGCGTCGGCTGCGGCTTTCTTGGTCGCCTTCTACCTGCGTTTCGATGGCGGTGAGCAGTTCTGGGAGCGGCTGCCGCTGTTGTTGCGTATCCTGCCGTACTTTTTGGCGTTCAGCGTCGTCGTTTGTTACCTCTTCAATCTCACCACCACCAAATGGCGCTTCATCTCGCTGCCGGATGCCCTCAACATCCTGCGCGTCGCGACGCTCCTCGCTACCGCGCTTCTGGTGCTCGACTACATCCTGGTAGCGCCCAATGTCCATGGCACCTTCTTTTTCGGCAAGGTGACCATCATCCTGTTTTGGTTTCTCGAAATTTCCTTGCTCAGCGCGTTGCGGTTCGCCTACCGCTATTTCCGCTATACGCGGGTCCGCCACCACGCGCGGGCCGACGACGCCTCACCGACACTTCTGGTCGGCCGCACCGCCGACGCCGAAATTCTTTTGCGCGGCATTGAAAGCGGTGCGGTCAAGCGGATCTGGCCGGCCGGTATCCTCTCGCCCTCGATCGCGGACCGTGGCCAGTTGATCCGCAACGTCCCCGTGCTCGGCAATATCGACGATGTCGAGGATGTCGCCGCCGACTTCGCGCGCCGTAACAAGCCGCTTGCACGCGCCGTGATGTTGCCTTCCGCCTTTCAGGCTGAGGCCCATCCGGAAACATTTCTGATGCGCGCCAAGCGTCTGCGGCTGATCGTGAGCCGTCTGCCGTCGCTGGAAAGCGGCGACGTGCCGCGGCTTGCGCCGGTTGCGGTCGAAGACCTGTTGTTGCGCCAGAGCACGGCGATCGATTATGCGCGGCTGGAAGCTCTCGTGAAAGGCAAGTCCGTGATCGTGACCGGTGGCGGCGGTTCGATCGGCGCGGAGGTCTGCCACCGCGTCGTCGCCTTCGGCGCGGCGCGTCTGTTGATTATCGAGAATTCCGAGCCCGCGCTTTACGCCATCACCGAGGCGCTGGCCGCCCGCCAGGTCGATGCGGCAGTGGACGGGCGCATCGCCGACATCCGCGACCGCGAACGTATTCTGCGGTTGATGACGGAGTTCAGGCCGGACCTCGTGTTCCATGCGGCGGCGCTGAAGCACGTGCCGATCCTCGAGCGCGACTGGAGCGAAGGGGTCAAGACCAACATCTTCGGTTCGGTCAACGTTGCGGACGCGGCGTTGGCCGCCGGCGCCGAAGCCATGGTGATGATTTCGACCGACAAGGCGATCGAGCCGGTCTCGATGCTCGGCCTGACCAAGCGCTTTGCCGAAATGTATTGCCAGGCGCTGGACCAT
This sequence comes from uncultured Alphaproteobacteria bacterium, assembly GCA_963824305.1. Taxonomy (GTDB): domain Bacteria; phylum Pseudomonadota; class Alphaproteobacteria; order Rhizobiales; family Xanthobacteraceae; genus Bradyrhizobium. Next base: position 591,151 of record CAWGOW010000004.1, on the reverse strand, counting down.
GATCTTGGCGTCCAGGCGGGCCGCAAGCGCATGCGGTTGATCTCGGTACGGTTCGGCAACGTGCTGGCTTCCAACGGTTCGGTCGTGCCGAAATTCAAGGCGCAGATCGAGGCGGGCGGCCCGGTGACGGTGACGCATCCCGACATGGTGCGTTATTTCATGACCATTCGCGAAGCCTGCGATCTTGTGATTACCGCGGCGACGCACGCGCTCGGCGCGCAACGGTCAGTGTCGGTCTATGTACTCAACATGGGGCAGCCCGTTAAGATCGTCGACCTCGCCGAGCGGATGATCCGTCTCTCCGGTCTGCAGCCCGGCATCGATATCGAAATCGTCTTCACCGGCATGCGGCCGGGCGAGCGGCTCAACGAAATCCTGTTTGCGAGCGAAGAGCCGCCGGTCGAGATCGGGGTCGCCGGCATCATGGCGGCGAAACCCAATGAGCCGCCGATGCAGACGCTGAAGAACTGGATGGTTGCGCTCCGGCAGGCGACCGAAAATGACGATCCCGCCACGATCAAGGCGATCCTGAAAGACGCCGTGCCGGAATTCGGCTCGAACGCCGCTTAAATCCTTTTAACTTCGCGCGAAAAGCGAAGCATCACGACCGCCACCGCGGCGGCGCCGAGCGCAATCAATGCGAAATCCGCCTTGGGTGAAGCGGTCTTGATCGAGATCGCTGCCAGCGCCGCCAGCGCCAGATTGAGCCCGAACACCTCGCGCACCACTTGCTGCACCGTGAAGCCATTGTCGGTGGCGCGTTGATAGAAATGCGAACGATGGGCAACCCAGAACGGTTCGCGGCGTATCACCCGGCGCAGCAGCGTGACTGTAGCATCGGCCAGATAATAAAGCGGCAACAGCAACGCGGCGGCGAGGTGATGCTGGCCGGCCAGTTGCAGCAAACACCAGCCGAGCAACAGGCCGATCGGCAGGCTGCCGACGTCACCGAGAAAGATCGTAGCAATCGGGCGGTTGAACGGCGCGAAGCCGATCATCGCGCCGCAAAGCGCGGCGGCAACGATCGCCGCCGTCCATGAAAGCTCTCCTGAGAGACCGAGCAACGCGATCGCGGCCGTGACCGGGACGACCTCGGCCACGGTCATCCAGTCGAGCCCGTCCATGAAATTGACGAGGTTGACGAACCAAAGACCCGCAAGCACGAGCAGGCCGCGTTCGACCCACACCGGCAGCAGGGGCGAGATGCGGAGATCGCATGGGCCCGCGAGCACGACGGTACCCACCGCAATCGCTTGCAGCAAAAGCCGTGGCAGCACCGGGACCGGCTTGATGTCGTCGGCAAAGCCGAGCGCCGCGATGAACAGCGTGGCGGCGAAAAGCCCGACTGGGAAATTCGGGCCGGCGCTGGTGAAGCTTGCCAGCGCGAGGCCTGCGATCACCAGAGTTGCCGCGATCACGGCAATGCCCGCACCTTGCGGCGTCGGAACGCGATGGGACGATCGCGCGTTCGGCTTTGCCAAAGCGTGCTTGAGGAGATGAGGCCGGATCATCAGGATCAGAACGGCTGAAACGAATGCAGCGGCCAACGTCACAGCCGGTATCAGCCACCATTGCGGAGCGGTCATCGACTCCGGACAGGCGTTCATTCCGCCGCCTCGATCTGCTCCGTGTCCTTGGCGGCTTTCTCGGCCGAGAAAATCCACACCAGTCCACCGATCGCGCCGGCCACAAAGTACACGGCGCCAAAAAGTAGCGAGACGTTGATGCCCTCGTTGGTCACGAGGCCGGCATAGCCGAATGCCAATCCCATCGTGGCTTCGCGAACGCCCCAGCCGGCAATCGAGATCGGCAGCATGGTGATCAGCATGACCGGCGGAATCAAAAGGAAGGTCTGGCCAAATCCGACGGGCGCCGCGATCGATTGCACGACGCACCATGCGATCACCACCGCAAGGAAATGCACCAGGAACGAAAGTACCGCGACCGCCGGTTCATTTCGCGAGCTGAAAATCACCCGGTTGGCTATCACCGCGCAGGCATGAATGTGATGGGTCGCCCACCACGTCTTCAGCCACGGCCAGGGCAACACGCCGAGCACGAGAAAACCCGCGCCACCGGCGAGCGCGGTGAAATCGAGCAGCGTGAGCGCCGATCGGCCGTAAGCATCCGCAATCAGGTGGGAGCTCCAGGGCAGGCTCGCGACGATGATGATGGCGAGGGCAATCAATCCGACGGCGCGGTCGACGAAAATGGAATAGGTCGCCGCGCGCCAGCCGGCGCCCGAGCGCGCCACCAGCCAAAGCCGGACGGCGTCGCCGCCGATCGAGGAAGGCAGCGTCTGATTGAAGAAGGTACCGATCACGTTGTAGCGCATGGCCTGCCGGAGCGGCAGCGGGGCGCCGCATTCGACGCTGACGATGCGCCATCGCAAGACGCCGACGAAAATCTGCAAGAACGTCACGGCCAACGCAACCAGAAGCCAGGCGGCGCTCGTTAGATCGAGGCGCGCGGCAAGATCGGCGAAATTGGCCTTGCGGAGCGCAAGATAAAGTAGCGCAGCCGAGACCAGTATCTTGATCGCAGAAAGCAGGATTCGGCGCATTTAGCCCGCACTGGCCAGGTTTTGGGGATATTCAACGGTGCAGAAGCAGGTTGCGCACCAGACTTCCGCGCCTTGGTATGGTTTTAGGACCGATCTGGCAAGCGCTTAGGGTTACCGGATTAGCGGTTGCCAAATCTACGCCACCGGCTATTGCGGCACCGGCAACGGGGCGGCTAAAGAAGCCCGTCGGGCGAGGGCCGTTGGCGGCCAACTCGCCGATTGCGGCAATCGTTAACGGCTGATGTTAACGATCCGCGATTCGCATCCGGACGCTGGCAACTGATGAGACACCGATGGACAAAAAAATTGTTCCACTGATCATGTGCGGCGGCGCCGGCACCCGGCTCTGGCCAGCTTCCCGCGAGGTTCGCCCCAAACAATTTTTGCCTCTGTTCGGGACGCGATCGACATTTCAGGAAACAATTTTGCGGGTGTCGGACGCAGGCCTGTTCGATCGTCCGATCGTGATCACGAACAAAGCCTACCGCTTCATGGTCGCCGAGCAGTTGGCCGAAATTGGATATGAGGCCGACATTCTGCTTGAGCCGATGCGGCGGGACTCCGGCCCGGCGATCGCGGCCGGCGCGGCATTTGCGCAGGCGCGCGCCAGCGATGCGGTGGTGCTGGCACTCGCCGCCGATCACGTCGTTACCGACAACGCCGCCTTTGTTGCGGCCTGCCGAGAGGGACTGATCGCGGCCGATCAAGGGCGTATCGTCACGTTTGGCGTCAAGCCGGAGCGTGCCGCGACCGAATACGGTTACATCAATCCGGGGGAGGTGGTCTCCGGCAACGTTCGCGCGGTCAAGCAGTTCGTCGAAAAGCCCGATGCGGCGAAAGCCGCCGAATACGTCAAGGCCGGTTATTTCTGGAACAGCGGCAACTTCATGTTCCGCGCCAATGTTCTGCTCGATGAATATCGCAACGTCGAGGCTGCGAGCGTACAGTCGGTCTCCGACGCGGTGGCCAACGCTGGTCGCGATCTTGGCTTCGTCACGCTGGACGAAGCTGCCTTCGGATCGGCGAAACCGATTTCGATCGATTATGCGGTGATGGAAAAGACCAAGCTCGCGGCCGTCGTTCCGGTTGCCTGCGGCTGGTCCGATGTCGGATCCTGGCACGCGGTTTGGGAGTTGTCGGGGAAGGACGACAACGGCAACGCGGCGCAGGGCGCTGCGGTGTTCGAGGATTCCCGCAACTGCAACGTTTCGACCGACAAGGCCATCGTGGCGCTCGAAGGCGTCGACGATCTGGTGGTGATCGCCACGCAAGACGCCGTCCTGGTGTCGCGCCAGAAGGACGCCAACGGGCTGAAGCGCCTGGTCGCGAAATTAAAGACGGTCGCGCCGCAGGTGACCGAAGACCATCTCAAGGTGCATCGTCCCTGGGGCTCCTATCAGTCGGTCGACATGGGCGAGCGGCATCAGGTCAAGCGCATCGTCGTGAAACCGGGCGGGCGGCTCTCGCTGCAGAAGCATCATCACCGCGCGGAACACTGGATCGTGGTGCGGGGTACCGCGCTCGTCACGCTGAATGAGACCGTCAAGACGGTGCATGAAAATGAATCGATCTACCTTCCGATCGGCTCTGTGCATCGGCTGGAGAATCCCGGAAAGATATCGCTTGAATTGATCGAGGTTCAGACCGGCAGCTATCTCGGCGAGGACGATATCATCCGCATCGAGGACGATTATCAGCGCTCGTGAGCGACGCGCCTGGTCTCACGCATCCGCCACGCCATTCCGTCACACACTCCATTCCGTCATAAAGAATATTCGGATGCCCGCAGGTTCTTCGCCGCGAACCTTGCGGCGGCGGCGGCGTGACACGTCGCACCAGGAAGATGCGGCTGGAATAGCGATCTCCAGCGGGTGTTTATCCAACGACCGCTCGCGAGGTCGCCCGATAGCGAATTCGCGAGTTGCCGATTGGTCTTGTCGCAACGCAGGTGCATTCGCCGCCGGCCGATTTGCCGGCAGCCGAACATGCGTGCTTCGCCAATCGCGGTCGCCGCGCTCTACGATTTCAGTGACGTCCAAAATTTACTTCGCTGACGGTCAAAGACGGACTGTGCCGGTCTGGCTAGTTTCCGCACCGCAGCGGCATCGTTTCTCGAAGGCTTTTGAGGAGATACGGTATTGAATTACCAGGCGCCAATGATGCCGTCGATCTACGCAACGAGTGATCCGCGAGAACTCTCCGACCTCATCGGCGACATCTACGACGCCGCGCTGGATCAAACGCTTTGGCCCGATGCGCTTCGCCGCCTGTCATCGTTCATCGGTGGAATGGGCGCCTCGGTGTACTACAAGAATGCCGCCAGCAAGACCGGCGGCATCCTTCAGGCTCACGGCATCGAGCACCGTTACCGGGAAAGCTACTTCAAGGAATATATCAAGCTCGATCCGACCACGACCGGCGTGCTGCTCAGCAAGGTCGGCGAGCCGACCAGCGGGTACGATTTTCTGTCCCGCAACGAGTTTGTCCAGACTCGTTTTTTTCAGGAGTGGGTCCGTCCGCAGGGCATGGTCGACGCCGCCACCGCCGTGCTCGAACGATCGACTGCGACGGCTGCGCTGTTCAGCGTGTTCCGGCATGAGCGCGACGGCGTCGTCGATGACGAGGCCCGGCGGCGCATGCGGCTTGTCGTGCCGCACCTTCGCCGCGCCATTCTCGTCGGCGGGCTGATCGATCTGAAAACCATGCAAGCCGCGGCGTTTGCCGATTTCCCCGCCGCGATCAATGCCGGCATGTTCCTCGTCGATGGCGGCGCACGCATCGTGCATGCGAATTCCGCCGGCCACGTGATGCTTGACGAAGCCGATGTGCTCGGCGCGATCGGCGGCAAGCTCGCGACGGTCGATCCGCAGGCCGATCAGGCGCTCAACGAGCTGATCGCCGCCGCTTCGTTCGGCGATGCGGCGATCGGCGGCGAGGGCGTCTCGCTGCCCTTGACCTCGCATCGTAACGAACCCTACGTGGCTCATATCCTGCCTCTGACGTCAGGCGATCGCCGTCGGGCCGGCCTCAGATACGCCGCGGTTGCGGCTGTCTTTGTCTGCAAGGCGGTTGCGGAATCGTGCTCGCTGCCCGAACTCCTCAGCAAGACGTATGATCTGACGGTGTCGGAACTTCGTGTTGGACTGGCCATCGTCGAGCTTGGCAGCATCTGCGAGGTCGCGGTGGCGCTCGGTATTCCGGCAGCGATGGTCGAGCAGCATCTAGAGAAGGTGTTCCGGAAAACCGGTGCGGGCGATCGCGCCGATCTCATCAAGCTCGTAGCCAGGTTTGCCGGCGCGCGTGATTCGCAACCGGCGCAGGAGGCGCTTCCTCAGTCCTCGCCGGCCGGCGTCACGACGGTCAGCAAGCCGTCGATCCTGCGATTTTCGACCGATGATGTGCCGCTGGGGAATCGCGCGGCAGTTTCGTACGAAGCGTTTGCCCGCCTGCACGTGAATGCGGAGATCACGCCGCTTGGAGCTCAGCCTTACCGAGCCCGCTTCGAGCAGCAATCCTGGTCGTCGGTGTCGCTTCTGTTCGCGCATACCGACCCCGTCAGCTTGACGCGGACGGCAGCACTGGTTGGCGACGGCAACGATGACTTCCGTCTGGCCTGGACCGAAAGCGCGGCGGCGCAATTCACTGCGCTGGGCGTTGTCGAGGAAATCGATGCGGGCAAACCAATGCTGCTGTTCAACGGCGCGGTCGGTAAATTGAGCTACCTTGCGACCGGCCGCGTCAACGCGATCCGGATCGGCTACGATGCGTTGACGGCCGCGGTGCGGGGTTTGGAAGCGCTCCCGGTCCGGAAGATCGCGCCTGACGCGCCGGCGTTGCGGCTACTCATGCGCTACGTCGCGCTGTTGCGTCAGGAGGGGCCCGGCAAAGATCCCGTTCTGGCGCACCGTGCCTCCCAGCACATCATCGATTTGTGCGCGCTTGCGCTCGGTCCGACCGAGGAGGTGCGCGCGCGGGCGACGGGCGGAGCGCTGCGAACCGCGCGCCTTGCGACCGTTCGCGCCGATATCCTGGCCAACCTGTCGCAGGTGCGATTATCGCCGAAGATGATCGCGAACCGCCATGGCGTTTCCGACCGTTACGTTCATCTGCTGTTCGAGGACACCGGCCAGACCTTCAGCCAGTTCGTCGAAGAGCGAAGGCTCCAGCGCGCCTTTGCGCTGCTGACCGATCCTGCCCGATTTGGAATGCGGATTGGCGACATCGCAACCGAAGTCGGTTTCGCGGAGCAGTCGACGTTCAATCGCGCGTTTCGAAGACGTTTCGGCGATGCTCCGGGAAACATCCGCGGCCGGAAGGGCTGAGGCAGAGACGGACGCGCAGGACAACCACGCATCGTTCGCTCGCGCATGTGCAAAGGCTGACGCTGCCGTGGCGCCGATGTGACAGCGCTTTGTCAACATCTTGTCAGATTCGGTTCCGTCCAAATTCGGTTCGCTGCTGGTTAAAGACGCTCTCGCCGGGCTGTGGCTATCTGCCCCGCGAAGCGGCCAGAGAGCAGCGCTTGTACACCTGGGCATCGGGGCAGTGACGATCGGCAATGCGTGCCGAATTGAAAAAGCATACGGAGATTTTGATGAGTAAGAGACTGGCCACCGCGGCATTCGCCCTTTTGATACTGCCTGCCTTGGCGAATGGCATATTCATTTGGGCTTTTCCTCACCTGACACATGCGGCCTTCGGCCAAGGTGCAATGCAAACGCCGCCGCGCGACGAAATTCACAAGTTGTGCGACGAAAAGGGCGGCCAGTTCATTGAAAGCGGAGGTCTCTATTCTTGCGCGTGGCATCGTGCCGATTGCGCCGCCGACGGCCGTTGCGGCGAGGCGCAACCGGCCAAGGCAAACCTAGCGATCCGGATGCCTGCACCGACGATAAACGGCGGCGCCGGATCGACCGAGGTTTCCAACGTTGAGCACTCCTGCGCGAACCAGCCGCCGCTCGACCGCTGCGAAGATTTACAGATCTCGCCGACCGTGTCGCAGCGATGAAATCATTCGGGCGAGGATCGCGCCGATGGCTGTTGACCGAATGAATTAAGCAACCTTCAGACGCAGGTTTCGACAGACAGCAGGTTTCGACGAGATCGGGCCGGGGGCTTGTCGCCTCTGGCCCTGCGTCATACGCGCGAATCATATTCCGATCGGCGATGCCGGGAGGAGAAACGGCTGGAACCAGTCGAGGTCATCCACGCCCCTACTGTAATTCTTTGAATCAAAACGTGTTTGTGTATTGTTGGCGACCGTTCGCCACATCTGAGGCAACGTGCTAGGAAATCACTCGTTAGAGGTGATTTGCGCCGCTATTTTTTGGCTATGTAGTTGGCGCACTTGCACTAACCGCCCTTCGGGGGTGTTGGGCTTTAGTTCGGGGTATCGGGGGTCTGAATTCATGGTTTCAAAGGCGGTCGCCATAGCCGAGAGCGCGCTTCGTGTCGGTGTGATCGGCGCCGGCATCATGGGCTCCAATCATGCCCGCGTGCTCGCAGGTCTGCCGGGTGCTGTGCTTGTCGGCGTTGTCGATCCGCTGCCGGAACACCGCGCCCGCGCGACCGAGCTCGTCGGCTGCCGTGCCTTTGCCGGCGTCGATGAATTGCTGGCGGAGGGCGTCGATGCCGTGACGATCGCCGCCCCGACCCATCTCCATCATGAGATCGCGCTCAACTGCATCAGCCGCAACATCCATGTCCTGGTCGAGAAGCCGATCGCATCAACGGTCGAGGAGGGGCGCGAGATCGTCGCTGCCGCCGGCCGCGCCGGCGTCACCTTGATGGTCGGTCATGTCGAGCGATTCAATCCGGCCGTCGCCGCCATCAAGCAGGCGATCTCGGGCGAAGACATTCTTTCGATCGGCATCACCCGCGTCGGACCGTTCCCGCCGCGCATGTCCAATGTCGGCGTCGTGATCGATCTTGCCGTCCACGACATCGACCTGATCCGCTGGTTCACCGAGTCGGATATTGTCGAGGTGCAGCCGCAACTCTCCAGCGCCGTGGCCGAGCGCGAAGATATCGCACTGTTGCAATTTCGAACCGCCTCCGGCGTGCTCGCCCACATCAACACCAACTGGCTGACGCCGTTCAAGGCCCGCAACGTGACGGTCGCGACGCGCGGCAAGTATGTGATGGGCGATCTGTTGACCCGCCAGGTCACCGAATGCTTCGGCTTCAAACCCGATGGCAGCTATTCGATGCGCCATCTGCCGGTCGGTCATGACGAGCCGTTGCGCGCCGAACTGATCGCGTTCCTGCGCGCCGTGCGCGGCGAGGTGCCTGCGGTTACCGGCGATGAAGGCGTCGCAAGCCTCGAGATCGCGATCCGCTGCCTGGAAACGCCGGCGCGCCCGGCGGCGAGTTCGTCGCCCCGCAAGGGACCGCGCCGGGTCGTCGGCTAACGCTTCCTCCTGAAAATCCTGCAAGGCTCCATGAACCAGCACATGCGTCCCGAAAACATTCCGTTCATCGACATCGCCGCGCAGCGCCGCCGGCTTGGCCCTGCGGTGGAGGAGGCGGTCGCACGCGTGCTGGCGCATTGCCAGTTCATCAACGGCCCGGAAGTCGCTGCGCTCGAGGCCGCGCTCGCAGCCTTGTGCGGGGCCAAACATGTCGTGACCTGCGCCAGCGGCACCGACGCACTGGTCATGGTGCTGATGGCCAAGGGTGTCGGCAGGGGCGATGCGGTGCTGTGTCCGTCGTTTACGTTCTGCGCGACCGGCGAAGCCGTGGCATTGACCGGCGCGACGCCGGTGTTTTGCGACGTCGATGAAGCGACCTTCAACATCGACGCCGCTTCGCTCAAGCGCGGGATCGCGACTGCCAAGCGGTTGGGCCTCAAGCCGCGTGGCGTTATTGCTGTCGACCTGTTCGGCCAGAGCGCCGATCATGATGAAGTCTTTGCCATCGCCGTCCCCGAAGGGATGTTCGTGCTGGACGACGCCGCACAGGCGTTCGGCGCAAGCTATAAAGGCCGCCGGCTCGGCGGCATGGGTGTTATCACCGCGACCAGTTTCTTCCCGGCCAAGCCGCTCGGCTGCTATGGCGACGGTGGCGCTATCTTTACCGACGATGCGTCCTTGGCCGAGGTGTTGCGCAGCATCCGCGTGCATGGACAGGGCTCCGACAAATACGACAATGTCCGCCTCGGCCTGACCGGCCGCCTCGACACGATCCAGGCGGCGGTGCTGCTCGAAAAACTGAAAATCTTCGACGACGAAATCGCCGCGCGCAACCGGATCGCCGACCGCTACGCGCAAGCTCTCGGCAATGTCGTCACCGTGCCCCGCCTCGCCAAGGACCACACCTCGATCTGGGCGCAATATACCATCCGCTTGCCTGAGGGCACGGATCGCGATGCGTTTGCCGCGGCGCTGAAGGCGCAGGGCGTTCCGACCGCGATCTACTATCCGAAGTCGATGCATCAGCAGACGGCATACAAGGATTACCCCATGGCCGATGGCGGCCTCGCCGTGAGCGAGCGCCTGTCGGCCGACGTCATCAGTCTGCCGATGCACGCCTATCTCGACGAGGCGAGCCAGGACCGGGTCATTGCGGCGGTTCGGGGCTTCTTCGGCGCTTGATTTTCGCGTTCTCTCGCCGCTTTCGGCCCATCTCTCGAGATGGCGCTTACGCGCCTCCTCGGGATGAGGTTGTTGTTTCTGGCGCGAGCCTGGACCCTCATTGTGAGGAGCCGCACTTGCGGCGTCTCGAACCATGAGGCCGTGCGCAACTGAAGCTGCCCATGGCTGCGTCTCTTTCCACCTCTCACCATCGGGGACAGGTGGAAAGCGGTTCTCCCCTTCAAAGTAGGCGCGTCATGCTTTAGAAGCGGCGCATGCTCGGTCGTATCTTCACCGTCGGCGGCTATACGCTCCTTTCGCGCGTGAGCGGATTTGCCCGCGACATCATGCTGGCGGCGATCCTTGGTGCTGGTCCCGCGGCGGACGCCTTCTTTGTGGCGCTGCGGCTGCCCAATCACTTCCGCGCCATCTTCGCCGAGGGCGCCTTCAACGCCGCCTTCGTGCCGGCCTACGCGCATGTCAGCGGAGAAGGCGGCGAGAAGGCCGCAAGCCTGTTCGCCAACCGCATTTTCACGCTTCTGTTCGTCTCGCAGCTTGTCCTGCTGGTTGTGGCGTGGCTGTTCATGCCGCAGGCGATGAGCATCCTGGCGCCCGGATTCACCGACGATGCCGAGCAGCGGCGTCTGGCGATCGAACTGACGCGGATCACGTTCCCTTATCTATTGTTGATCACGCTGGTGACGCTCTATGGCGGCATCCTCAATGTGATGCATCGGTTTGCGAGCGCGGCCGCGGCCTCCATCCTGCTCAATATCTCGATGATGGCGACGCTCGCCGTCGCCGTCTGGTTTCCGACGCCCGGCCATGCGGCAGCCTGGGGCGTGCTCATCTCGGGCTTCCTGCAATATTTCCTGCTTGCAGGCGACCTCGGCACCCATGGCGGCTTGCCGCGCTTTGCGCCGATCAAGCTCGATGACGACGTTCGCGCGTTTTTCCGTGCGCTGGGACCAGCGACCATTGGCTCGATGGGCACGCAAGTGGCGCTGTTCGCCGACACTATCATCGCGACCTTTCTTCCCGCCGGCGCGCTCTCCGCGCTTTATTACGCCGATCGCCTCAACCAGCTGCCGATCGGCGTGATCGGCATTGCCGTCGGCACGGTGCTGTTGCCGGAAATGTCGCGGCGGCTGACGTCGGAGGATCACGATGGCGCGTCTGTCGCGCAACGGCGCGCGTTTGATTTCACGTTGCTGTTGTCGGTGCCGTTTGTGGTCGCCTTTCTCGTGGTGCCGGATCAGATCATGCGGGCGATGTTTGCCCGTGGCGCCTTCACCAAAGGCGATGCCGCGGCGGCTGGCGCGACGCTTGCGGCCTACGCGATCGGGCTCATTCCCTTCGTCCTGATCCGAAGCGCGGTTGCGACCTTCTATGCCAGACGGGACACCGCGACCCCGGTCAAGGCGGCGTTGATCGGCGTTGCCATCAATGTCGCGCTGAAGATTGCGCTGGTCGGGTCGCTCGCCCAGGTCGGTCTTGCTTTTGCGACGGCGGCCGGCGCCTGGATCAATCTATCATTGGTGATCGCCTTTGCGGTGCGTGCCGGTTACCTGCAACTGGATGGGGCCCTGATGCGATCGATGGCGAAATTTGTCGCGGCCGGCGCGGTGCTCGGCGTGGCGCTGTGGCTGGCGGCGCACCTTGCCGCTTCCTATCTGGCGGGCGTGAAGACGCTGCACGACGAAACCGTGTTCCTGGCTCTGATCGTCGTCGGCGCGGTGGTCTATGCGGGAGCAATTCTCCTGCTCTTTGGCAGGAGCTGGGTGATGTCGCTCGTAAAGGGCTAGTGAGTGCAGTCATCAACGGTCATCGTCCGATTTTGGCGGCGACCGGACCTACGCTTATTGAGCTAGAACTGTCGTTTTCGACCCAACGCGGACCATTGCAGTCGCTTGCCGATAGAATAAGCTTCAACATTAATTTCTTCGATTTCACCTAAGCATGTTCAAAAAAATTAGACGGTTTTTTCGCAACGCTGCTGATTTCGACCGGGCGGCGTGCGCCCTGGCATCTGCGCGCGCGACAAGGAGGAAATGGCGATGAAGTCCAATTACAAAATTGCGACGGCTATAGTTGCCAGCTTTGTTCTAGGCGGCGGCACGGTCAGCGTCTTGCACGCGCAGGCCAAGTTGCCGGCTTATGCCTTCGTGGAAGTCGATGTCAAAGACCAGGATGGTTACACCAAGGAATTCCTGCCCAAGGCACAAGCCAACATCAAGGAAGGCGGCGGTAAATACATCGCCGGCGGCTTTAACAAATCGATCAGCATGAGTGGGTCGCCTCCACCAGCTCGCGTGGTGCTGTTGCAATTCCCCGACATGGACATGCTGAAGGCATTCAATGTCAAACAGAGGCAGCTTGAGACAGAGCTTGGCAGCAAATATGCCAGCTTCCGCGGGGTCGCGGTCGAGGGCGTCGAGCAGAAGTGATCGTGCGGAAGGCGGCGGCCTGCCCTGACGGCCCGCCGCAGTCGCCTCTATCGCTCTGTATTTAGCGGTTCCCGCAGGGATAACGGTAAGTTTGCGCTGGCTGCTGATCCGCGCCAATATGAAATGCAAATCTCGCTGTTGGTGCGGAAATAGTCTTATTGTGTCATAACCGGCTTATCGCCTCGTCCTGAGGAGCTTGCGTGAGCAAGGGTCTCGAAGGATGAGGCCCGGAAATGGTAACGTGGCCTCGTGGTTCGAGACGGCGCAAGGGCGCCTCCTCACCATGAGGGTCTTATGACGCAGCAAGAATAGAACACAAGTAGGATACGGAGACTGAATGGCTCCCGTCAAATTCGGTGTCGGTCAAAGCGTCCTTCGCAAGGAAGACGATGCGCTCATTCGCGGCAAGGGCCGCTATACCGACGATGTGGCGCCGTCGCCCACCTTGCACGCGCTGGTGCTGCGCTCGCCGCATGCCCATGCGAAATTCACCATCGATGCGACGCGCGCCCGTGGCGTTCCTGGTGTGGCGCTGATCCTGACGGCCGAAGACGTCGGCGACCTCGGCGATCTGCCGTGCCTGTTCAATCTCGAAGAGAATCCCTTCACCGGCCCTCCGTACCCGATCCTCGCCAAGGACGAAGTGCGCCATGTCGGTGACGCCATTGCCTTCGTTGTCGCGGAAACCGTCGATGCGGCGCGCGACGCGATCGAGGCGATTGAAGTCAAGTGGACGCCGCTTTCCGCGGTGGTCGGCGTGCGCAATGCCATCAAGAAGGATGCACCGCAGGTCTGGGCGCAGCATCCCGCCAACACACTGTTTGACGTTTCGATCGGCGACAAGGGGGCGACCGAAGCCGCGTTCGCCAAGGCGGACGCCGTTGTCGAGATTTCGATCGTCAATCCGCGCATCGTCACCAATTTCATGGAGACGCGCGCGGCCGTCTGCGAATACGACGCCAAGCGCGACCATCTGACGTTGACCGTCGGCAGCCAGGGCAGTCATCGCATCCGCGAAATCATCGGCGGCATGGTGCTGAAGATTCCGCCGGAAAAGATGCGCGTGATCTGCCCCGATGTCGGCGGCGGGTTCGGCACCAAACTGTTTCCCTACCGCGAATACGCGTTGATTGCGGTGGCCGCGCGCAAATTGCGCAAGACCGTGAAGTGGGCTGCCGACCGCGCCGACCACTTCATCGGCGATGCGCAAGGGCGCGACAACGCCACCACCGCGCGGATGGCGTTGTCCTCCGACGGCAAGTTCCTCGGCATGGATGTCGATCTGATCGGCGATATGGGCGCGTATCTGTCGACCTTCGGTCCCTACATTCCGCATGGCGGCGCCGGCATGCTGCCCGGCCTTTACGACTTCCAGGCCTTCCATTGCCGCGTGCGTACGGTCTTCACCAACACCGTGCCGGTCGATGCCTATCGCGGCGCCGGGCGGCCTGAAGCCGCTTACGTGGTGGAGCGATTGGTCGATGCGGCCGCGCGAAAACTCGACATGACGGTCGATGCCATCCGGCGCAAGAACTTCATTCCGCCACGCGCGATGCCCTACAAGACCGCAACCGGCAAGGTCTATGACTCCGGCGACTTTGCCGCGCATCTGAAGCGCGCGATGGAGGTCGGCGAGTGGAAGGATTTTTCAAAGCGCGCAAAGGCAGCAAAGAAATTGGGGCTGGTGCGTGGCATCGGGCTCGCCTGCTATGTCGAGGTCTGCGGCACCATGGGCGAGGAAACCGCGAAGGTCGCGCTCGATCCCAATGGCGATGTGTCGGTCCTGATCGGCACGCAATCGAGCGGGCAGGGCCATCAGACCGCCTATGCGCAGATCGTCGCCGAGCAATTCGGATTGGCGCCGGAGCGCGTCCATGTTTTCCAGGGCGATACGGATATGATCGCGACCGGACTTGGCACCGGCGGTTCGGCCTCCATCCCGACCGGCGGGGTCAGCGTCGAACGCGCCACGCGCACTCTGGGCAACAGCTTGCGCGAACTCGCGGCGGAGGCACTGGAGACGAGCGCGGGTGACCTGGAGATCAACGACGGCATCATCCGCGTCGCCGGCACTGACCGCTCGATCAGCTTTGCCGATCTGGCGCGCCGGCCGGGTGCCGATCCATCGAAGCTCAATGCGAGCGCGACCTTTACGCAAGCCGACGGCACCTTTCCGAACGGCACGCATCTCGCCGAGGTCGAAATCGATCCGGCGACCGGCTTCATTCGCATCGTCAACTACGTCATCGTCGACGATTTTGGCGTGACCCTCAATCCGCTGTTGCTCGCCGGCCAGGTGCATGGCGGCGCGATGCAGGGCATCGGCCAGGCGCTGATGGAGCAGGCGGTCTATAACGCCAGCGACGGCCAGCTCCAGACCGGTACGTTCATGGACTATGCGCTGCCGCGCGCGGCCGACGGGCCGTCATTCGTGTTCGAGACGCACAACGTGCCCTGCACCACCAATCCGCTCGGCGTGAAGGGTGCGGGCGAGGCCGGGGCGATCGGCTCGTGCCCGGCGGTGGTCAATGCGATTATCGAGGGGCTCTGGCGCGAGTACAAGATCGACCATATCGATATGCCTGCGACGCCGGAGCGGGTATGGACCGCGATCCAGGAGCATCACCGCCGGCACAGTTTATGACGGCCAGCTAGGACGATCGCGGGAATGAAACACCGGTTACGGTGTTGAGAAGACCGACGGGATATATTGACGTGCAATATAAAACATAAGGGACAAAAAGGATGAAGCGGACTGTCTTGATTGTTGGAGCTTTGTTGCTGGGCGCCGGCGCGGTGATGGCGCAGCAGGATCTGGTCAAGGAAAACCAGGACACCATGAAAGCCAATGCGAAAAATCTCGGCGCCATGGTCGCGATGGTCAAGGGCGAAAAGCCCTACGATCAGGCGATCGTGACGGCTGGACTGGCGCAACTGGAAGAGACCGCCAAGAAACTGCCAAAGATGTTTCCCGACAGCATCAAGGGAATGAATCCCACCGGCGATTACCAGGTCTCGCCGAAGATCTGGGAAGACAAAGCCGGCTTCCAGGCCAAGATCGACAGCTTCGCCAAGATCGTCGCCGAGGCCAAGTCCAAGGTCACGGATCTCGAAACGCTGAAGGTCAACGCTCCGGCGATCGGCAAGGAATGCGGCAGCTGCCACGAGACCTTCCGTATCAAGAAGGGCTGATCTTTCGCAAATATGGCGTCATGCAAAAGGGGCGAGCGCAATGCTCGCCCCTTTTTTTGTCGATCTTATTTGTCGGTTTAATTTCGTCCTTTACCTCTCCCCGTTGGGGAGAGGTCGGATCGCTCCTCGGGATGCGAAAGCATCGTCCAGTGCGATCCGGGTGAGGGGCGGCTCTTACGAGAGACTGCAACCCCTCACCTCGACCCTCTCCCAAAGGGAGAGGGAGCATACCTTCCATCGCGGCGGTATCGAACGCAATCTCATCACGCATTTAACGGAATGCGGCGAGGTCGTCGATGTTGCTTACTTCGTTACCTGGCCGCGGATTTCGCCGCCCGGGTTCGCCTCGGTGTGGACGTTGACATAGTACTTGCCGGCTTCGAGATCGGCGGCCTGCGCGTCGGTCAGCGTAGCGCTGCCTTCGGCCGGGCTCGAGGTGGCGCCGGGAATGGCAACCGCGACACCGGCATTCTTGCCGGGCTCAGCAGGACCGTGGAAATGAGCGGCCTTGGCGGCGCCGGAGAGTCCGGTATAGGTCAGTTTCCAGGAGAGCTTTTTGGTCGCGGGGTCATAGTCGATATCGGCGGTGCCGGTGCCGGTCGAGGTCGTGGCCGGCACTTCGGACTTGCCGTCGAGCGTGGCCTTGAACTTCTCGGCGAATGCCGCACCGGCGAAGGCGACCGACGTTGCGAGCGCGAGCGTAACGAAAACAGTCTTTCTCATGGTTCTCTCCCTGTGACGCGAATTGGATGTAGTCCCACATCATTGTACGAAACTGACAACAGTTGGGTTCCAATTTTATTCCCAAAAATAGGACCTTTGACCTGAAGAATTTCCGCTCCGGGGAAGGCCCGCCTCATGACTATACTGGTATAAGCGCTCGAATGACGGATCGATGATGCGGCGACGAATTTTTCTTGGGGCAGCAATTGCCGCTATTATCGGCCTTGGCGTTTACGGGTGGTTGACGGCGGCAGCCGGTATTTCCGCGCAATCCCTGCCGGCCCGCACGCCAAATCCGGCCAACGGCATCGTCGCGTTCAATGCCGGCGGCTGCGCTTCCTGTCACGCGGTGCCGAACCAGCCCGATCGGCTCAAGCTTGGCGGCGGCCTTGCGATACCATCGCCGTTCGGCACGTTTTACGCGCCGAATATTTCGCCGGATGAAAAGGACGGCATCGGTCGCTGGACCGAGGCCGAATTTGTCACTGCGGTAACCAGAGGTGTCTCGCCTGGCGGAACGCATTATTTTCCCGCCTTTCCCTACACGTCCTACGCCCATGCCAAAGTTGAGGACATCAGGGACCTCTTCGCTTACCTGAAAACGCTCAGCCCCGTGTCCGGCAAGGTGCGTGATCACGACCTGCCGTTCCCGTTCAACATTCGTCGCAACGTCGGCATCTGGAAGCTGCTGTTTTTCAATTCGACGCCGTTCGCGCCGGATGCGAGCCGGTCAGCGCAATGGAATCGCGGCGCCTATCTCATGAACAGTCTCGGCCATTGTGCCGAATGTCATTCCCCGCGCAATTTTCTCGGCGGCATCGTCAAGGCGCAGCGCTTTGCCGGCGGCCCCAATCCCGAAGGCGAGGGCTGGGTGCCCAATATCACGCAAAAGGGAATCGGTGAGTGGAGCGTCAAGGACATCGACTATTTTCTTGAGACCGGTCAAACGCCCGATGGCGATTCCGCCGGCGGCTCGATGGTGCGCGTGATCAAGAACACCTCGCAGCTTCCCGCATCCGATCGCACCGCGATTGCGGACTATCTGAAATCATTGCCGCCGGTGGAGGGACCGCCGAAGCCGAAGAAGGCCGAGAAGAAAGAGGGTGGCTAGGCCTAGGCACCCATCAAGGTCCGCTTAAGCTTGGAAAACCGACATCGGATGCCACATCCTGCACGTCAGTTCTGGCCAACAGGCGACGTGACCCAGGTCCTGGAATCGGACGCGATCAGGCTTTAACGCTTTCAAAGATCGGCATGAAAAAGCCGCAACCGCCATTTGGTATCCGTAAACCATCGACGCAAAAACGGGATTCGATGTTTGCAACCTTTCGTAGTTCGTAACCTAAACTACGCCTGATCAAAGGGGCTGCCGCGCGAACGATCTCACTTACGAGAGAAAAGGCTTCAGGTGCAGTCGTCTTGTTCGGCGAGAAGGTGCCATCGATGCCGCGGTTAACGAACTTGGTTTCTGTCTGGGCGCTGATTGCCTTTGCCGTTCTCGGGTTGCTGCAGCTGTTCCCGTATACCGGCATTATCCTCATGGTACTCGGCGGGGCGCTGTGGTGCGGCCTCGCAGTGCAGGCGTTCTTGATCGCCCTCGGTGTAGAAGCGGCGCTGGGTCGAGTGCCCCGCTTCCTTTTGGTCGTGCCTCTGGCAGCTTATGCCGGCTATTATGTAATGTACCTGCAGCAGGCCCGCGAGATCCACGCCAAGGCCCAACAGCTTAGGGCAGGCAATCCATCACTGGTGTTGCCTTTCGATCCGGCACAGTACTCGCTCGTGCTGCCGCAAGCGCACGCTCAACTTGTGGCCGGGCACTACAATGTGCCTGTGGCCTACGATGCCAATCCAAATTTCAGGCCGGAGGGATTTGTCTCGCATCGTCTGCTGAATCGCGAGCAGTGCGCGGACGCCACCGCTGCGCAGGCACGACTGCGTGTTCAACGATCCCGAGCCGCATTCGGCCTCGTAACGCAGGTGAGGGTCGAAGACGGCGCCATCATGCCGACTTACATCAAGGATGTCTGCTTGCTGAATTTTCCGGAGAAACCGCCGCTGCAGCAGATCGTCGTAACACGACGCGGGGACGATGCAGTATGGCGGCGTGAACGCGGCATACTGGAGCAGACCACCGATTTCAGCCTCGATGGTAAGCCGTTTGCGACCTACCGCACCGCATCTGTGTGGCGGCTGTCGCCCTTTCCACTATTGTTGATCGGCTGCGCGCTGAACTCGGGTGCCCCGTCGTGGGATTGCTTTGCCAATTTCAACCATGCGCTGGAGGTCATCAACACGACACCGGACAACGTCGACAGCGCGAGATACGACTTGCCCGAGAGCATCGTTCTCGGCCTGCGAAAATATCTCCCGAACGATTACGTTGAGTTCAAGGGAGACGGCCGGTGGCAGGCTTTCATTGAGCAAATCGACAATTATCCGCAACAACAGACGGAGTTCGATGGCAATCACAAAGTAGACCTCTTCAGCCAGTTCGTCGAGTTCGTTCAAGACAGCGCCGTCGAGACAACCGGAACGGGGGTGTTCATCAACATCGTCCACAAGGGAGCCATAGCTCCACCTCGCGAGATGGAGGGCGCTGTGCTGGCAGCTCCCGAAAAGCTGATTCCTTTGAGGGATGCGATTGCGACGCGTTTCCTTCAGCTTACGCGAGCCTCAATCGGTGTGAACAACAAATGGTACAGGCTCCTGGACAAAAGCCTCGTTACGCTGCCTCGCGACGCCTATGCCAGCATGCCAGATGACGAGGTGAACCAGCTGCTGGACGCGCTCGGTTCTTCCAGAGGCTGGGACTACTTTCGCGAATTCTACCTCAGAATGACGGATGCGGGACCAAGGACACTGGGCTTTTACGAGCGCGAGTTGGCGAAGTTGCAAAATAGGAGCGCGTCGAAGTCGTTGGTGCCGGAACTCGCCATTTGCCGCCTTGGGCAAGCCGACGAACCCACAAAAGAAATCTTGCGCAAGGAGTTCATTGACACCTCCAAAACGGACAGGTTCGACGATCCGGTCGATCACAACTTAGCCGTGTTCGTCACATTGCTCCGGCTCGGTGACGCGGCGGTCGCGCAAGGCGCGCCGGCCACCTTTCGGCGGGAGGAGGTTGTCGGCTGGTATGATGCCGTTCGTCAGGGCAAGGGACAGACGGATGTCGGTCCGAACAACTGCAATGGCTGGGGAAGGTCGGGTTTCCGCGATATGAACTGGTGGCGGCGCTTTCCGCCGCCACTCCGTGCCAGCCTGATCTACCAGGACAAAGCTTGGGTCGAGGCCAAAGCAAATTGACGGAACAGGGCTTCCCTGCACCTGCGGGAAATGTCCGTTTAGCTCCGCCCAGTGACATCCGCAGGTGACAAATCGACGTCGCTTCGCGCTCCGAGCGCGGACATTCTGCGCATTTCGAACATATCGGCTGAGGGTCAATGGGGAAACCCGGGTCTCACTTTCGATGGTGCGCGTGATCAAGAACACCTCGCAACTTCCCGCATCCGATCGCACCGCGATTGCGGACTATCTGAAATCATTGCCGCCGGTGGAGGGACCGCCGAAGCCGAAGAAGGCCGAGAAGAAAGAGGGCGGCTAGATCGTTGAACGACAGCCTGCTTCAAATCCGAAAGCGGACAGCGGATCGGACACGGCGCATGGCTGTTACGGGCCCGAGGTCGGTCGTCAGCAGACTGCGAAAAACGTTGACGCGGATATTGACGGCGCGCGAGGGTGCGCAAGGGCACGCAATCCGTTGTTGAACCTGTCAACCCCGCCCGCACACTAACGGACGGAAACGTGGTCGTGTCTGGGAGGGACCAAATGCTTCGCATATTTTGCAATGCGATGGTGGGTGGCGCCGCGGCTGTCGCGCTGTTCGCGGGAACGGCAACCGCCGACAACAACTGGACGATAACGGTCAACAATAAGAGCAAAACGTCTGCCGACGTCACCATCCTGCTCAACGGATCGAAGGTGGGAGACAAAAAATCTGCCGGTGCTAACGGCAGCACGACGATCAGCATTCCACCCAAGTCTGGAAACTACACCTGGAAGGCGGAAAGTGGCGGCAAGGAGTGCGGCAAGAGCTCGATCTCGATCTCCGGGAGCCGAAGCATCGATGTGACCTGCGATGTTGGCGCCGGTGCAGGCAGCGCATCGGGCAGCGGCAGCGGCGCGCCCCAAGGGAGCGGGAGTGGCAGTGGCAGCGCTTCAGGAAACAGCGGGGGGTGCTCGCTCAAGGACGTCGGGAAAGACGGCTGCCCGTCAAGGACCGTGCTGGATCTGAGAAAGCTACACGACGAGAAGGAGAAACAGCTTCGTGCCGCCGAAGAAGATTTGAAGCGTTACGTGGACGCCGCCAAGACCGCAAAAACCAAAGCGGATATTGAGAAGGCGCTCAAACAAGCGGACGACGCCCGAAAGAGGATCAACATCTTCAGGAAAGAACTGGGTGAGCTGCAACCGGCGGAGAAAATCAATTACACGTCCACCTTGCCGAAGGAATATCAGGACAAGAATCCCTTCGATTTGATCTACGACTACATAAGCCGGACAATCTGTCGAAGCGGCAAGGTGCAATGGGACGGCTCGATTCTGAGCTGCCAATACGGCAACACTCCCGATCCCGGCGACCGTCCAATTCCGCCGGCTACGGACATATCGCCAAACAATCCGAACGCACGCTGATGTTCGCTGAATCGGTAGCCATCACTCGGTGAGCCCGGCGATCCGCAATCCCTTCAGCACGCGTTCCATCTTGGTGTTGAAGGCGGCGTTGCCGACCATGGGTCCAAAATTGTTCAACGCCGTCTTTGGCCACAGCTTCATGTAGTGGTCCAGCGCCTCGCGCGCTTCCTGTTCGCGGCCCACCAGCGCATAGGCCGAAGCGAGATAAGCCGCCGGATGTCCGGTATTGGGCGCCTCGAGTGTCGCGCGCGACAGATAGTCGATCGCCTTCAGGTCCTGGCCTTGCATCAGGTAGACCAGACCCTCTCCCTGATACCAGCTCCAGCGCAGCCGCGAGTCGGGCGCGATCCGGTCTGCTTCCTTGAATTCCGCCAACGCCTCATCGAGCTCACCGAGCATCAACCTGTTATATCCGATCTCCTTGTGAAGGAACGGATACGTCGGAAAGCTCTCGGCGGCTTCGCTGCATACGTCGATCGCAACTTCGTATCGTCGCATCGCGCGAAGGATATGGCACTGCGCGCCGCGCACTCCCATGCTGCCCGGCGCGATGCGAACGGCGCGTTGCAGCGTTTGATCGGCCGCATGCAGATCGCTGGCGACATCGTTCGACCAATGGTTCAGGACGCCGGTTGTGAGCGCACGCGTCAAACGCGTCAGCGCCGTAGCGTTGTCCGGGTCGAGGTCCACCGCCCACTGTCCGAGTGCACGTACAGCCTCGTAATCTTCGCGCGAGATCACATCGAGTTTCTCGGCAATCTGCGATAGCTTCGCCGCGGTTTCGATATTCGCTCTCGCCTGTTCGACCTGCGCCGAATGCGCGAAGTAGGTCCACAGCAACATTGCGAAACAGATCAGGCCGATGGCTGCAATCGCCGCCGCGCCGGCTCGCGGAACGGTAACGCGGCGCGGCGCGGCGATAGGCGGCATGACCGCGGTCAGCGCATGCGAGTGACCGTCAGGCCGTTCAGCTTCCGCCGCTTGCGGGGCGGGCGGGCCGCCGTTGGTTTTGGGAGCGTCCACGAAGTCCGCCGCCTCGGAGGCGTCCTGACTCTCGCGGACTTCGCCGACGAAACGGACGCCCTTGCGCGGCAGGGTTTTGATCAGGCGCTGCTCGGCTCCTGTGTCGCCGATCGCTTTGCGCACGGCGTTGATCCGCGTACTGAGCGCCGATTCGGACACGATGCGCCCGTCCCAGATCTGTTCGATCATCTCGTCCCGGCTGACGACCTGCTCGCGGTGACGCACCAGGTGGAGCAGAAGGTCGAACGCCTGGGGCTCCATGGCGATCGGGGTTGCGCCGCAGCGCAGTTCACGCCGGCCCGGATCGAGGACAAAGTTTTCAAAAAAATAAAGCAAATTCAAAAACTCCCGTGCTTGAACGGTCATCCGTCGCGCGCTTAATGCGGCTTACGTTAATTAAAATAATGAATTTCATGACCAAAAAATAAGGTGGCCTGAAGGCGTTGCGTCAAGCCATGAGGCAACTTTGGCCCTCGAGTCTCAGCGCGACCGGCGCCGCGTTGAACCTCCATTGTTTGGGGACCGTCTTCAAGGTTTGGAACAAGAGGAAGGAGGCCACAGTGACCGCAATTGCATACGCCTTGTCGCGCGCCGTTCGATCAGGTGCTGAACTAGAGGCACTGAAACTCGTCGCCATCCTGAGCGGGATCGGCCTGTTACTGTCGGTGATCTCGTTGACCTATGGCCTCGACCTCAGCCCCGGATTCTTCTGAGATTGGTGCAGCTGCCGGGTCCCGAAGCAATCATGTGACTGTAGCGGCTGCGCAACAGCCAATGTGGGGCCGGCAAGCTAAGGTAGAGTGGATATATCGCCTTTTGGACGGTTGGATGCGATATTCGAAGTGGCTACTTGCCGCGGCATTTTTGGCATCTGGCACGCCCGCGCACGCGCAGGTTTCCGGAATCTTTTTGTTCGGCGACAGCAACGTGGACAGCGGCCGCTACCTGTATCTGCCCGAGGTCAAGGGCGACCCGACCACGTTCGCGACCGGTGGCGCCTATACGACCAATCCAGGTCCGGCATGGTCGGTGGCGCTGGGGTCTCGTTTCGGCCTTTCGGTGACGCCCTCGGATGCTCCGGGCGGCGGCAACAATTACGCCGCCGGCGGCGCGCGTGTCTCGTTCGAGAATCCCGCCAACAATGAGTGGTCGACGGCTTCGCAAATCGCCGC
The DNA here is from genome assembly GCA_963824305.1 of uncultured Alphaproteobacteria bacterium. GTDB lineage: Bacteria > Pseudomonadota > Alphaproteobacteria > Rhizobiales > Xanthobacteraceae > Bradyrhizobium. The sequence continues at coordinate 567,768 of CAWGOW010000004.1, read as the reverse complement.
CTATCTCGCCTCGACCGGTGGCATCGCCAACCCGAATTCACTCTACGTCTATTCCGTCGGCGTCAACGATCTGAAACCCGGCACGACCGGCGGCCTCGGCAACATCGTCAACCCTCCGAACTTCGCCGGCATCACGACGCTCGGCCAGCAGGCGGCAGGCCAGGTGGCTGAACTCGCTGCCGCCGGTGCGCGCTATATCCTCGTCCCCAACACGATCTCGATCGCGAGCCCGGCAGCGGGGGTCGCGTCCGGCTTTGGCTTCAATGCCAATGTTGTGGAGTCGCGTGCGTTCTACGATCAAACAGTCTGGGGCACGCTGGCCAGCGAGGGCGTCCGGTTCATTCCGGCCGACTTCAACAGCGTCTACAATTACGTTCTGCTCAATCCGACGCCGTTTGGCATCACCGTCACCAACGTCAATACGCCGGCTTGCGGCGCGACGACGGCCGCGCAAAATTGCGGGCCTGCGAACTACGTGGTGCCGAACGCCCCGCAAACCTACTTTTACGCAGACGGACCGCTTGCCTCGACAGGCGGCGGGCATCTTGCATCGGCGATGCAGCAGGTCGAGGCCGACTACTTTTACAGCCTGATTGTCGCGCCGAGCGAGATTTCGTTCCTGGCCGAAGCGCCGGTCCAGACCCGGCTTGGCGTCATCAATGCGATCACCAACCAGATTCCGCTGTCTTACAGCACGCCGGGTACCTTTCACGGCTGGGTCAGCGGCGACGTCTCCTGGCTGAAGATGACCAACAACCTGCCCGGCTTTCCCAACGATCCCGGTACACCGGTTGCGACCACGGCCGGGTTCGATTACGCAATCACGCCGAACTGGCTGGTCGGCGCGGCATTCTCCGGCCTGACCACGTCGCAGAGCTTCAGCCTCGGCGGGCATTTCACGCAAACCGAATACGCGATCAGCCTATATACGGCTTGGCGTCACAATGCCCTGTGGGCAGACGCGATCGCAACATGGGGCGGGTTACAGGATAACGTGAACCGGCAGGTGCCGATCGGCATCACCACGCAGTTGAACCTCGGCTCCACAAGCGGCAGCAACACCTCGATTGCCGTCGAAGTCGGTTACGATTTCACGACGCCGTTGGGTGGGAACGCGAGTTCCGGTCTTGCGTACAAAGCGCCCGCCGCGCAGCCCTGGCTGCTCACGCATGGACCGGTCGCCGGGCTCATCCAGCAACAGGTCTATATCAACGGCTTTACCGAGACCAATTCGAGCGGCGTGCCGACGGCCTTGTCGTTCGGCTCGCAGACGCGCAACTCGACGATTTCCGAACTCGGCTATCAGGCAAGCCTGCGATACGGAATCTGGGAGCCCTATGCGAAGGTGGTGTGGGATCACGAATGGGCCGACCTCGATCGCCTGGTGGCGGCGTCGCTGACGTCGATCGTGGCGCCAAGCTTCACGATGCCCGCGGTCGTGCTCGGCCGCGACTGGGCAACGGCAACGGTGGGGACGCGGGTCAAATTAGGCGAACGCTTGAGCGGCTATGCTGCCGTGATTGCCGCGCTCGGCCAGAACAACGTCACCACCTATGGTGGCCAGATCGGCCTCAATTACGCGCTCGACCCGCCGCCGGTCATCGCGAAGAACTGACGTTCTTCGGTTGGTCCCGAGGCGCTATCTTCAGGCGCCTCCGAACGCCTTGAAGGTGATGATGGTGTGGGTGTCCTGGATGCCGGGAATGACCTGCACCTTTTCATTCACGAAGTGGCCGATATCGGTGTTCTCATCGACATAGAACTTGACGAGCAGATCGTAGTGTCCGGCGGTCGAATAGATCTCGGAGGCGATCTCGGCCTCGGCAAGGGCGTTGGCGACGACGTAGGACTGGCCAAGCTTGCATTTGATCTGGATGAAAAAGGGGATCATTGCCGTCGTCTCCAAAAGGCATCTATTGTCGCACACCTGAACCCGAATATAGCGCCGTCAAACTTGCTGGCAACAACGCCCCGCGCTAGTCCTACCGTGTCAGATCCTCATGGCGAGGAGCTGCGAAGCGGCGTCTCGAACCATGAAGCCTCAAATTCGAGACGCGCGCGAAGCGCGCTCCTCGGGATGAGGGTTAAACCTGCTTTTTACGCAGTTGACCGCGTGAAATGCTGATATTTGGCGGTGATACGAGGCGATGACGGTACCGATTGCGCTCACCATTGCAGGCTCGGATTCGAGCGGAGGCGCCGGCATTCAGGCCGACCTGAAGAGCTTTGCCGCTTTCGGCGTCTATGGCGCCTCCGTGATCACGGCGCTGACCGCGCAGAACACGCAAGGCGTACGCGGTATTCATCCGGTTCCTTCAGATTTCGTGACCGCGCAGTTGGAGGCGGTGTTCGACGATCTCGACGTTCTGGCCGTCAAGATCGGCATGGTTGCGCAACCCGCAACCATCGAAGCGATTGCCGCTGGCCTGTCGCGCTGGAAGCCCAAGCACGTGGTGCTCGATCCCGTGATGGTGGCGACTTCCGGCGACCGGTTGCTGTCGGAGCAAGCCATCGAGCGCTTGCGCAGCGATCTGTTCCCGCTTGCCACATTGATCACGCCGAATCTGCTCGAGGCCGCGGCGCTGCTGGAGGAGAACGTCGCGGCGAACGAGGCGGCGATTGCGGATCAAGGCGGGCGGCTGCTGGCATTGGGCGCGCGCGCCGTTTTGATCAAGGGCGGCCACGGGCAGGGCAGCGAAAGTATCGACTATCTCTTCACGGGCGATGATGTGATGGCGTTTCCCGCGCCGCGCATCCCGACCAAAAATACCCATGGCACCGGCTGCTCGTTGTCGTCGGCGATTGCAGCCAGCCTCGCCAAAGGCGAACCGCTGGAGCATGCCGTCCGCCATGCGAAGACCTGGATATCGGCCGCGATTGCGGCCGCCGACAGCCTGGGTGTCGGCAAGGGCCACGGCCCGATCCATCATTTTCATCGTTTCGATTGAGGAATTTCGTACCGTCAAAAAGCCGTACAGGAAAGTGAGCATGATGTCCGCGGCCGGCGAAGGATGGCCATACCAACTGTTTGGAGGACGAGATGCCTGTAATCACGACGAAAGACGGGGTCGAGATATTCTACAAGGATTGGGGCAAAGGTCGGCCGATCGTATTCAGCCATGGATGGCCGCTGTCGTCCGACGACTGGGACGCGCAGATGATGTTCTTCCTCAACCATGGGTTCCGCGTCGTTGCGCATGACCGTCGTGGCCACGGCCGCTCGAGCCAGACCGCCGACGGTCATGATATGGACCACTATGCGGACGATCTCGCCGCCGTCGTGACGCATCTTGATCTGGAGGAAGCAATTCACGTCGGCCACTCCACCGGCGGCGGTGAAGTCGTGCATTATCTCGCGCGTCACGGCGAAGGCCGGGCGACCAAGGCTGCGATTATTTCGGCCGTGCCGCCGCTGATGGTAAAGACAGCCGCCAATCCGAATGGACTTCCGAAAGGAGTTCTTTGACGGATTTCAGACCGCGCTTGCAGCCGGTCGCTCTCAATTCTATCGCGATGTCGCCGCGGGTCCGTTTTATAATTACGACAAACCGGGCGCCAAGCCGTCGGAAGCCGTGATCGAGAACTGGTGGCGTCAGGGCATGATGGGCGGCGCCAAAGCGCATTACGACGGCATCGTCGCCTTCTCGCAGACCGATTTCACCGAGGACCTGAAGAAGATCAAACTGCCGGTGCTGGTGATGCATAGCGAAGACGACCAGATCGTGCCTTACATCGCGTCCGGTCCGCTGTCGGCAAAGCTTCTCAAAAATGGCACGTTGAAAACCTACAAGGGATTTCCGCACGGCATGCCGACCACGGAAGCAGCGACCATCAATGCCGACCTGCTGGCCTTCATCAAGGGATAGCCGTTCTGTTTTTGGCGATACTGCCGCGGCTCAAGAAAGCGAGGCTCACTCGTGACATCAGCCGATCTAAGCGGAGGGGCGTAGCCATTGTTGCGGCGGATCGATAGACTTTGACGGGCCACAATAACCGCCGGATATCAGCTCATGGCTTTAGCGCCGTCTCGCTCCGCATTGCCGCTGGTTCTCAGCTTCAATGCCGGCTTTGTAGATACCGCGGGCTTTCTCGCGCTGCAGGGACTCTTCACTGCACATGTCACCGGCAACTTCGTCACGCTCGGCGCTTCGCTGGTGCTGGGTACTTCAGGTGCAATCGCCAAGCTGCTGGCGCTCCCGGTGTTCTGCATCGTGGTGATCGCCGCGCGATGGTTCGGCACGCTGTTGTCTCACCGATCCGCGCATCCCTTTGTGCCGCTTCTGGTCTTGAAGGTGCTGCTGCTGACAGCCGGCTCGGCGCTGGCGATCCATTTCGGTCCTTTCCACGACGGCGACAGCTTGCAGGCGATCGCAACCGGCATGGTGCTGGTGGCCGCCATGGCGATCCAGAACGCGGTGCATCGCGTCCACCTTAGTAGCTCGCCGCCCTCGACGCTGATGACGGGAACGACGACGCAGATCATGCTCGACGTTGCCGACCGGATCTACCCGCGGCTGGGTGCGGAGACGCCGCCGGCGCGGCTGATGCAGATGTCGGTCAACGTCGTCGTGTTCGCCGTCGGCTGCGCGAGTGCGGCGCTGCTTTATGCGCGGTTTGGCGTCTGGTGTTTCGTCGTGCCACCGGTGGTGGCCGCGGCGTCGCTGATCATTCGCCTGACGGAATCTTCAAAAGCGACCTGATCCTGTCACGCGAGAAAAGCACCGGCGAGCACGAGGCTCGCCGGTGTCGCACACCTCACGGCCCGAACTTGGGGGCCGGCATCTGGTTGAAGTCGTTATCGTCCGTGATGCAGGCAAAATTCGCCGCAATTGTCGTGTCACGCAGCTGCACGGATTGAAGATTGGTGCATGGCGATGCTGCGGCGGGCGTGCTTGAGATCGCGGTAGAGGCAAACACGCCCATAGCCGCGCAGGCGAAATGAATTCGGCGGCGCATTGATCTGTCCTCCCTGATTTTCGTAATTTTGTAGCGCCGACACGATACTCGATGGCGAGTTCAACTCATGGATGATCTCGCGTATGTGCATCGACGCTTGGCCCGATGATTTTCCGCCAGCGGAATTCTGTCTCTTAATCGCATCACATGACGTGACGACCGCGGACGGTGCGAAAGCGGAAGGCGAAGTCGTGCGGCGCCGCGATAACGCAGACATGCTCGACGTTGCCGGCCGGATTTATCCGCGGCAGAGCACGGAGGCGCAGCTTGCGCGGCTGCGAAGGGATTGCAGATGTTGGAATCGGAACACTTGTAGTGTCGAACTGAAGTCGTCGCACCGCAAGCGGAGAGTTCGATCAGCACTAATCCTTGGCGACACGGAACACGCGCAGGTCCTGCTGAACGCCCTTTAGCTTGAAGACGCTTGAGACGACTTCCCGGGGAGCAAGCAGCGCGTGCACGCCTTCGCCCGAATAGACATCCTCCGAGACAAAGATCTCTTCCGCATCGGCGAGCTGCTGCACGCGCGCCGCGATGTTGACGGTCTGGCCGAAATAATCGAGACGTTCGTTCAATGTTACCGCGATCGCCGCGCCTTTATGGATCCCGATCTTGAGAATGATAGCCCGGTCGGCCTGCTTGCGGTTGAAAGCATCGATCTCGTTGCGCATCGAAAGCGCTGCGGCGACCGCGTCGGCGGGTTCCAGGAACGTGGCCATGACGGCATCGCCAATGGTCTTGATGACCGCACCATGGTGGCGGGCCACGACATCCTGAATCAGATCGAAATGCCGCTGGACCAGGGCAAAGGCATTGAGGTCGCCGATGCGGTCATAGAGCGCGGTCGACCCTTTGAGATCCGTGAAGAGCAGCGTGATGTCCTTGACCCCAATTCCCTCCTGCGCCCTGATGATCTCGGAGCGGAAGAGATCGCGGAAGGCCTGCGTGGTCACGAGACGTTTGCCGTTGAGAAACGGGATAAAATGCACGGGCGCGCCGCCCATGTCGAAACCGGGCGGCAGTACCGCGATGGCAAACATGCCGCGCTCGGCGGTCTTGTTCGCGAGCGTAAAAACAATCTTGCCGGGCGCCAGTTCGCGCACGTCGTGGCCGTCCACTTTATCGTCGCCATAAGCGACAGGCACAACTTGCGGAGCTGATGCCGGCGCTCCGGCGATCGAGATCACAAGCGCTGCTCTGCCGAATGGACAGGTGGCAACGACCGTGCCTTGATCGACTTCGATTTCGATGGACGTGGTCTCACCCGCCGGCAGATAGGTTACCGACCGCGCAAGCGCGGCCTTGGCATTCACCAGCGGCTGCCCATCGGGCAGCAGGCCCTCGGCTGTGTTCTGTGTCTTGAAAAACTTGTCCCAGGCCGAGAGCTGATCGGGATCATGAAACGCTATCTTGCGGATACTTGGACTGACCGTGAAGGCGACCGCGATATATTCATCGAGCGCGGCGTCATACCCCACCTGGCAGAACGCGCAATGATAGTGATTGTGCAGGCTCTTCAAGCTGCGGAAGCTCTCGACCACGCAGCAACATTGCGGACAGTAAAGCGACCAATCCATCGAGAAGAGGCCAAGAGCGGTAGCATGAAGAAACAGATCGATGATTTCGTTTTCGTCCAGATGGCGCTGCTGTGCAAAGCTGAAGGCGTTGATCCGGAATAACGCCTGGTCGTCCGCGGTGCGGATGTGACTTTCGAGCCTTGATATGAGCCGCGGACTCCAGGTCCGGGCTGCTTCAAGCTCGGCCAGACGTTCGTCCAGCAATTGCTCATTGACAGCGCTGACCATCTTCCGGCGTCTCCCGCATGACAACCCGCGCGAGTTCAGGCCGCCACGGCATCGCGGCGTGAACATATCCAGATCGACGCAGGCTTGTCGAGGAGGAGGGCGATACGGCCGAGCCTCCAGCGAATGCACACGGCCAACCGGGGCGGAGCCATTTGATCGGCTCCGAGCATTCTCTCAAGGGGCCGCCGATCAAGGACGCAGGAATGCTCGCTCAAGGTGCCGAGCCGCGTCGGATCGTTGTCTTGAATGATGACGACCATATCAAGAGCGATGGGTTCTTTAGTATTTCTTTAATCTTTTGTTGTACCCCAGAGCGATTGTGGACAGCGAACCGGCGTCGTTTGACGCCAAAGAAGTCGGTTCGGCATTTTTGACATTTTGATAGCCATGCATTTGCTGACGTCCCGCGAATATCCGGTGGTCGACTACCAGACAATGGCCGAGTTCATCGGGCTCGAAAGACTATTCCGAGCCATCAATGGCGGCTTTTGGCTGCACATGTCATCCAACGGCAAGCAGGAGCGGGAAGAGCGCATCATCAGGCTGACTGCGCGCGATGCCCTAACATGGCTCCATGAATCGCCGGAAGAGTTTGGTTCTTTCTGGGATTTTGCAAGCGTCATGCCTCTCCCGCCAGACACGGGAAACCGAACGCCGGGGCCGCATATTTCTCTCTAAAATTTCTTCGTAGCAACCACCGCGCCGGAGACGCGCAATGCCTGAGGCTTAAGACATGAAAGAGGGCCGAGCGGCATCTCGATACCGTGTTCAGAAGTCTGCCTGGATCGAGCACGGCGGCGAGAAAATCCCGTGCACGGTGTGCGATCTATCGCTGACCGGGGCATCGCTCGAAGTTTTCGATCCAAAGAACGCGCCGGCAAAATTTACATTGGTTATTCCGGAAGACAAATTGGCCCTGGCCTGTCAGGTGGTGCGGCGCATGGAATTCCGGATCGGTATCAGGTTCGATTGAGCCGGCAGGGTATTGACCCTCGTCCGTGACGGCCGTGCAGCGCCCAAAGACGACATTTGCCAGCGCGGATGAGACCGGCGTGCTATCATCGGGCGCGACGAAGAAATCTCGTCACAGGAATCTGTCATACCTACGGCGCTCAATCGATGGGTGTTCCGATGATCACTATTCCGGAATTGGTGGCGCAGGCGCTGGGATCGTTTCTAACTTCGGACACCAGGAGCAGGTTTGGCGCTTCGCACGCGCGCCTCGCCGAAGTTGTCCCTTTCGCAGCCAGACTGACCCTTGATTGCATCGGCAACAGCGATGCGCTCTATCACAACATCGAGCACTCGATGCTAGTCACCCTCGCAGGCCACGACATCCTGATGGGACGGCAGATGCTGCGGGCAACGACCGCAGAGGATTATGCGAATTTCATATTGGCGTGCCTCGCCCATGACATCGGATATGTTCGGGGAATTTTGCAGGGCGATGACGGGGAATCTTATGTCGCGGATCTCAGTGGCCGCACGATTCACCTGCCGCGAGGCTCGTCCGACGCCGCACTCGCGCCCTATCACGTGGACCGGTCCAAGCTGTTCGTCTCCGAGCGCCTCGATGGCACCGAAGAGGTGGACGCCGGACGGATTGCGCGAGCGATCGAATATACGCGCTTTCCATATTCATCGTCCTCGAACGACGACGACGATCTGATCGAAGAGGAAGGCCTGCTGCTGCGGGCTGCCGATCTTATCGGCCAACTCGGCGATCCAAATTACCTGAGAAAGGCAAATGCGCTGTTCTACGAATTCGAAGAAATCGGTTTGAACAAAAAGCTCGGCTACGACACGCCCGCCGACGTCGTCTACAAGTACCCGCAATTTTATTGGAACAACGTCGCGCCGCAGATTCAAATGGCGATACGATACCTCAATGTCACCTCGAGCGGACGGCAGTGGATCGCAAACCTTTACGCCAATGTTTTCCGCGCCGAGCGTGAGCTGAACCTGTCGGGTCCGCAACGCTGATCGCGCGGGCCGGGTCGGCCCGTCAAAAATATTTGGCAAAGGACGGCCCCGCCGGTCTGGGCGAGACGGCGGAGCCGCCGACGGCGGGACGCTGTGAGGAGGCACTATCCGCCATCCTAGGGTATACGACCGGGAAGCTGCGGAGTTTCTCACGGCACGATCACGATACCGATTGTTAAAAATTAAACATAAGGCGCTTTTATTGAACACAGTTGCCGGACGTGTCGAACGCCGGCGCCAAAAAAAGGCTATTTTCGTAGTCATATTTGCAGGCGTTGCCGGCGTTGAGGTGTTGGACGACACAGAACGGCATGTTTACGCGGCACATCCGGGAATTCGATAATCGGGCGGGAGCAAACTGCCCCAGGGTGAGAAGCATGCTGCAATACAGGATCGTGTCGTGTCTATTCGGGTTTGCACTTCTGCTGTCTGCGGGGACGGCTGCGACCGCGCAAGGAACGGAGCAACAGCGACAAGCCTGCACGCCGGATGTATTTCGGCTTTGCGGAGCCTACATCCCGGACGCCGATCGCATTACAGCGTGCCTGAGAAATAACGGGCCGCGCCTGAGCAGGCCATGTTACGACGTATTTTTCCCGGCGCCGCCGCCTCAGGATTCCTCGCCTCAATATGTCGACCCTCGCCGTCGCTATCAGCGTCCACCGCGAGATCCATATTACCAAGACGACGACGACTGAGCAGGCCGTCAGGCCCGCGTCCCAAACGCGATGGCCGCAACCGGCGGCGGCGTTACGTCTCGTCGGACAGCGCCGCCTTCTCCGCTTCGAGGTCGGCAATCAATCCCGCAATACCCTCCAGTGTCTGGTGGTCCAGCACCTGGCTTTCCAACATTTTCAGGCGCGCAATTTCCTTGTCGATCTCTTCTTGGCGCGTGATCATGCAGAGACAAGCAGCAAGTACCGGCGGCGTTCCAAAGGTGTGACAAGACGGGCTTATTTCGGCTCGTGCTCCAGCCGAATGATCTTGCGATGATGCTGCCACAGTTCGACATCGTGGCCGTCGACGAGTTGCCTTGCAGCCTCAATGGCGGCTCCGTCGTCCGCGCAGTCCAGATCGACAGCTTTCTGGATACGGTCGTCGCGGTCGACAAGGTAGGCTCGGTAATAAGCCATGTGCCGACCTTATTCCGGCGGCTGCAATCCCGGCGAGTTGACCCACTGGTCGATATTGGAGGCCGTGTCGGCTATGCGAGCCCTCTTGAGCAGGGCGTCCCTTTCGGGGCCTGGTCGAAGTTCGGCCGCCTTCGCCTTCAGGTGGTCCGAGAAAAGCCTGAGCCGATCACTTAGCGAGAGAGCTTGTTTGAAACGACGCCGTACTTGCATGGCGAGCGCCCCTTTTCCGTTAGAGGAAGGCAGGAGCGCAACCGGCGTCCTTATCACTGGTGAAAGCCGCGGATCGGGCTGTGATGGGATCGAGTGTGGCGAGGTTCCAAGCCGAGAACAGTCTACTTGTACACACAAGTGCCAACAATTCTCGATCCGCCAATCACAAAATGGGCAATTGAAGACGGGCCGACGCCGACGAAAAAGGCCCGACGCTACCGCGCCGGGCCAGTTTAGGGAGGAACGCAATCCGGGGGATACCAGGCTGCGGCCTCCATCGGTCGTGCAATATGCGTGCCGGGAAATATGCGCCGGAATATGGATAGCTTCGTTTCGCGCGATGCTCGCCCGAAAATTGGTTGTGTTACTTCTGGGCGTCCGGTCCGTTCAGTAACTCCTGCAGGGGGACGATGCCAATCTCCCGGCCCTCACTGTCCGTAATCTGGATATAGTCGGGAGCCGTGTCGCCGGTCTTGACCGCCTCAATCAAAGTCTCGCGTGCTGATTTCTCCGCGACTCTGCGAGCGGCGGCGGCGTCCGGGAGGTCTTCTCCCTCGAGATCGCGAAGTACCTTGCCGTCCGTCAAAGAGTTAAAATGGAACAATGGCATGGAGCAGGATCCTCCTTGTCCAAACAAGAAGTTACGCGACCAACAGTTCCGCGAAATATTGCCGCTGGCAGCCACGAAATATTGCCGCGCTCAACGCTCACAGGTGACTGAAGCGCGCAGGCAACATCCGCTCACTGCCGATGGTGCAGGCGCGTTGAATGATCTGAGGATACGAGCGACGCATCGCGCGCTTTCCCGACTCAGCTGAAGATGGCATTTTGCTATCGGGGTAGGTCAAAGCGAGGATTCGCGATGACCCGTAAGACTGCTTTTAGAATTGTCGTCCCGACAACGGCTGCCGTTGCACTCGGGATCGCGCTGCTGTTCGGCGCCGTGAGGCATTTTGCACCTGTCGATCAAACAGGCGCAAACCACGTAACCGGTGCGAACAAAATCGCCGAAGTCCCCGATCCCGCGCTGTCGCGCGTTCGCCTGTTGATCTCCAATCCGAACTGAGCCGCAGCGCCGCTCGCTTTCACAGCACTGAGCGAACTAAACCTGTCATTTCGACTTGCCGGTCGGTTTCGGCGCTGAGCTGGCGGGAAGCGCCTTGTCGCAACCTGCGCTTTTGCCAATGTCGTGAGGCTTCGCGGTGCCGAGATCCGCACTGATTACGATGGTAATTTCAGCGCCTTTCTTGGTCGGCTTTGGTTCGCCCCAAAAGAACATCTTGGTTGGTCCGGGCCCTCTTGGATTCGGCGCCATGCCCGATACCTGCCATCGGAAATGCGCGCCGAGTTGCCCTTTGGTCGCCGAACCCGCGCCTTCCCGGGCGAGGAGCGTCAGTTTTACGCTCCCCGACTTGGCGATGGTGTTTGCAGGAGACAACTTCTCGCAGCTGACGGCATCGAACAGTTGCAGCGTCCAGGTCTTGATCTTTGGATCGAGGCTTTCCTTGTCGGGTCCTTTGAGAGTGACGCCCCATCTCTCGTCGGGATGCCCCGCGTTTGCCGTCCCACAGCCGATGATCAAGCCGGTCGCGACAGTCAATGCCGCGAAAGTTGGCAGGGCGGAAAACGATCGGGATCGAACCATGGCCTCTCTCTTGGACGCGCAGTTGGACTCAAGCGGACTTCGTCATTCTTAGTGATGAGCCGGTACGGGCAGGTTCATGCGACCGGCAGCGGCAAGCCGCCGCGCCATGTGTCAGAAGCTGAGACTTACGTCCTTGGAAAGATTGGCGGCGCAGCCGGCCGTGCAGATCAAATGAATCACGACGATGGCGGCTTCAATCGCACCACCGGTCCGATCAGTCCGATGAGTATCGCCAGCGACGTTTCTATTTTGGCGGCTGGAGGCCGGGAGAGTTTGCCCAATCGTTCAGATGTGAGGCGGTGTCGGCCTGACGAGCCTTCCTCAACAGATGATCTCGTTTGGGGCCGGGCGGAAGCGAATTGGCCAGCTTCAGCGTTTCGGTTGCCCACATGGCCAGCCGGTCTTTAAGCGGGAGAAATTGTCTGGGATGGCGCCGTAACTGCATGGCGTGCTCCTTTCCCCGGACGAAGACGGGAGCGCAACCGGCGTTCTCATCACAGGTGAAAGCCACGATCCGGGCTGTAATGGTTTAATCTCCGCCTCCCGACATTGGAAAGCGAGTCCTAAATTCAGCTTTTTGCTGGAATTGGCACTTTCAAACATCAAAGCGACGGAAGAAAAGCGCGTCAAACCCGATGTGGAATACGCTCAAGGAGGCCGTTGACCTCCGTTGGGCATCATTTGACAAAAGACGAGGCGGGCGATGACTTTCCGACCTGTTCACCTATTCATCATTTTTGCTCTTGCCGTCAGCCAGGCACACGCTCGGGGCAGAGCAGGTCAAGCCCAGGCGGTGAAGGTCGTTGGCGACCAGACCCTGGACCTGGGACGAGCCGGCGCATTGCCGATCTTCACCTCGACGGATTGGGCTGTTCCTTCGCCCGGCATCACGCGCGCTGTGGTCGTCGTGCATGGCCTGCATCGCAATGCATCCAATTATTTTCGAGCCGCGGAAAAAGCGGCCTCCGCGGCAGGTCAAACCGAGCAATCGACGATCATCATCGCGCCGCAGTTTCTCAACGAGGCGGATGCCGATGCGCACGAATTGCCGGATGACGTATTGCGCTGGTCTCGCGGCAGCTGGGAAGGAGGCGAACCGGCGGTCGGCCCCTCGACGGTCAGCTCATTCGATGCCCTCGACGCCATCTTCAGGACCCTGGCGAACCCAAAGCTGTTCCCCGATCTGAAAGCCGTCGTTATTGCCGGACACTCAGGCGGCGGACAGATCGTGCAGCGTTACGCGATAGCCGGAAAAGCCGACGCCGACCTGACGCGGCGCGGGATCGGCGTGCGCTACGTCGTAGCAAACCCGTCAACCTACGCCTATTTCGACTCGCAGAGGCCGGAGCCTGGCATCGCTGCGTCCTGCCGGGGCTTCAACAAATGGAAATATGGCCTGGAAGATCGTCCTCCCTATCTCGCGGGAGCGAATCCTAAAGATCTCGAGCGTCGTTACGTCTCGCGAGAGGTCATCTATCTCCTCGGCACGGATGACGACGACCCGAACCATCCGGACCTCGACAAGAGTTGCGGGGCGCAAGCCGAGGGTCCTACGCGATATGACCGCGGCCACGAATATGCGCGACGGATGGCTCGCAGAAACCACGGCACGCCGATGCATAAGGTGTGGGACGTGCCTGGCGTTGGCCACGACGGAGGCAAAATGATCAATTCACCTTGCGGCCTTCAGGCGTTGTTCGATGTACCTGGCTGCGTCGCTTCGCAATAGGCGGAAGGGGCAACAGCTCTTCGCTCGAATGAGCTCGGACATTTTTAGAAGAGAGGCGTCTGGACACGTGCCATAACAGGGGCGTGCTTGACCGAAACAAGGGATTTCACCAGTGGCCGATATCCCATCCCGTACCCGATATGGCATCGCCAACCCTGAGCGGGTCGAGAATCCGTTATGGCGGTCAAGCTTCGCGGGAAACTGGACGGGCTACGCCTTGCGCGAACTCGCTCCTGCGCACTACGCGCAGCCCAGAATTATTCTGGAGACACTTTTCGAGCGCAACGAGGCCGGCAACTGGACATGCACGCGGCCCATCGCCATCGCCGGCGAAAATGGCGAGGTATTGCTGGTCAGACCTCGCAAGACATTTTCCCAAACCGTGGATTTTGGCCGGGATCAACATCCACGAAGAATTGGGGTATCGCGCAGCGCGCTCGAATTAGACCACCCGCCGCGTGGTTCCGGAGACCCGCTACTTCAGGCGCTTCCACACGACGTGCCTTGAGCGGTTGTACGGCGCGGGAATGGGGTATTCGAGCGCATCGACGGTGAGCGCGGTGATATTCGCCACCGACGAACCGCGCTGGGACCGGTGGCGGAGATGAACTCGACTTCGAATCCTGTGGACTTGCTCTTGCCGCTGCCGATCCAGAAGCGGCCGAACCTGGACCTAATGCGGCGCTCCGGCGGCGGTTCGCGGCCGGAGCGGCTGATATCGCGGGAGTGAGCTTCCGTCAGTCCGCGCAAACATTGATGGTGCGCATGCGGAAGCCCCACGGGGTCACGACGCGCTGAGTGACGAAGCAGCTCTCGTCGACGACGGTGTCGACGGTCTCGACAGTGTCTACGTCGACCACGCCGACAACACCGTCAAATCCGCGGCCGCCGAAGTGGTGATGGCCGCCGCCAAATCCGCCGCCTTTTGCAGAGGCGATCGAGGGCGCAAGCACAGCGCCGAGCGAAACAGCGGCAATGGTGGCAATCGTCAGTTTGCGAAACATGGTTTGGTCCCTGTATTGGCGCGGGGTTTGCGCAAGTTGCTGAATGTGTCTGACCCCATGCCGATCAGACGCAGCTTCGCAGAACCGGGTTCGTTCGATCGGGGGATATTTTGAATGACAGTTTGTCGCAGGAGCGTGCCGCAGCTCGTGACGAGGTCCGAGCCGGCCTCTCGCCGAATAAGCCCACGAGCCCCTTGCGCTGGACCCAATACAATCCCTTTCGACAAATTCTCGTTTAACGAGCAAACTTTCCTGGTGGCAAAGGCATAAATGTGCGTCCGGGACAGAATATTGAGGATCTCTTATGAAAACGACGAAGGTCGTGATTAGGGAGCCGATCTGGTTTTCGGACGCCGACGAGGACAGTTTCTTTGACTGGCTGAAGTCTCTTAAAGCAGTAAAAGATTTTGTCGGTGTTCCAAGCGGGTTGGAGATCACGCTGAGTGATCCGGTTGACGAGTTTAGCCTTCGAGAGCTTCTCGGACTAATGTCTAGATACGATCTCGACATGAAGTGGCCGAGAGCACTTCGCACTTCGGAGAATGAAAGCTGGTTTGCCGACGATCAGAAGTATTGGCATGACAAGGTGTTCGGAGATTAAAGTGAGCGGGATAACTCGCGCCAAAAACTCGATTTCTCAAGCCGCTTCAATCTGATTTTAGCTGTCCAGTCCCGTTTGAAAAAATATTCCGCTTAACCCGTCGGGCAAATCACTCCTACAAGCCCGCCCGTCTCGCCCGAGAAGAGGGACGTTGGCCATCGTCACGAACGTTGGGCGGGATGCGATGGACGCTTGCGGTGCGGCTGACGAATGCACCGGCAAGCGGACGGCGAAGTCGTGTGGGCCTGATATCCCGACGCTGATATCCGGTGCAACGCGCGAGCGTTGTCACCCACGGAGACAACAAAGCCCGGTCTCCGGGGCGAGCACGAAAGAAGCCGTTAAAACCATTGCGCAGGGAAGGCCGGAGCGATCCGGTGAACCTGTGGCGACTAACTCGTATGCTTTCTACTTTTGCATACGAGGCTGCGGGTGCATTGGACATCCGGTCTTCCCTGCGCCCTCCATTTTGGAGCGGCTCATCGTTGTGCATAGCTCGGGCGCATTGTGTCGCGAGAAGCGCTGAGTCGTGGCTGCGATCGGCGTGGGTGAATTCGCATCCGTTAACTATTGTTGTCTGAAATGAACCTGTTTTGCGCCGCGTCGATGTCGCCTGTTTGTCGCAAGCGCCTGTTATCGCGAGTGATAATATCAGGCGCTCGATTTGAAACAATGCGACGTCACCCATTTCATGGAAGTGTCATCTGAATCTGTTAGGCGCGCATATGGGAAATGACCCGATGAGTGAAGACCAGCCGGAGCGGCGTTTTCGCACTTTGTTTATCTCCGACGTGCATCTCGGAGCACGCGGCTCGCAGGCCGACAAGCTGCTGGACTTCCTCCGCGTCCACGATGCCGACACCATCTATCTCGTCGGCGACATCGTCGATGGATGGGCGCTGAAGTCGAGCTGGCACTGGCCGCAATCGCATAACGACTTCGTCCAGAAGATGCTGCGCAAGGTGCGCAAGGGCGCCAAGGTCATCTATATCCCCGGCAATCACGACGAATTCCTGCGCAACTACTACGGCACGCATTTCGGCGGCATCGAGGTCTTGGAAAACACCGTGCACACCGGCATCGACGGCCGCCGCTATCTCGTCATTCACGGCGATATCTTCGACCTCGTGGTGCAGAATGCGCGCTGGCTCGCCCATCTCGGCGACAAGGCCTACGACTTCGCGATCCAGATGAACCGGCTGGTCAACTTCTTTCGCCGCGCCTTCGGCGTGCCCTATTGGTCGCTGTCGCAATGGGCCAAGCAGAAGGTGAAGAATGCGGTGAACTATATCGGCGCATTCGAGAGCGCGCTCGCCGCCGAAGCGAGGCGTCACAGCGCCGACGGCGTGATCTGCGGTCACATCCACTACGCCGTGATCCGCGACAACTATCACGGCATTCGCTACATGAATTGCGGTGACTGGGTCGAAAGCTGTACGGCGCTGGTCGAGCACGAAGACGGCCGTTTCGAGATCATCAGCTGGACGGACCCGGCGCAGCAGCAGCTTCCCGTGCCTTCGGTCGCGGCCCGCGTGGCGGCGTAAAAATATCCCCGGCACGCCGGTCGAGCGAGAACGTTCCTGCTTGCTTGCCCAAGGATAAGGCCGGTTGTGCCGTTGCTGTCCCCTTGCCGTTGCCGCGCGAGAGGCGTTAAAACAGCGGCCATGAACGAACCTCTCACTCACGCGCCCGTGAGTTCCGCCGACATCGACGCGGCCGCTAAGGTGATCGCGCCGTATGCGGTCCGAACGCCGCTGCTGTCGCCGCCGGTGCTCTGCGATCGCGTTGGCGCGAAGGTGTTTATCAAGCCGGAAGTCCTGCAACGCACCGGCTCCTTCAAGTTCCGCGGCGCCTTCAACAAGCTCGCCTCGATACCGGAAAGCGCCCGCAAGGGCGGCGTGGTGGCGTTTTCTTCCGGCAATCACGCGCAAGGGGTCGCCGCGGCCGCCAAGATTCTCAACATGCCCGCCACCATCGTGATGCCGGCGGATTCACCGTTGTTGAAGCGTGAGCGCACCAAATCCTTTGGCGCCGAGGTCGTGCTCTACGATCGCGACCGCGAGGACCGCGAGGCGATCGCGCGGGGCATCGCAGGCCCACGCGGCGCGACGCTGGTGCCGCCTTATGACGATCCGAAGGTGATCGCCGGGCAGGGCACCGTGGGGCGGGAGATCTGCGAAGACCTCGCCGCGCTCGGCATGACGCCCGATATCGTCGTGGCGCCGGTTTCCGGCGGCGGTCTCATCGCGGGCGTCGCCACCGCCGTGAAGGCGCGCTTTCCGCAAGCGATGGTGATGTCGGCAGAACCCGAAGGCTTCGACGATCACGCCCGCTCGCTGCGCGCCGGCAAGCGCGAGGCCCATGGCGCAGAGGGCCGCACCATCTGCGATGCGCTGATGGCGGCGATCCCTGGCGAGATCACTTTCGCCATCAACGGCAGGCTGCTCGCCAAGGGCGTCACCGCAACGGATGCGGAAGTGGGCCATGCGGTCGCCTTTGCGTTCCGCGAACTGAAACTCGTGGTCGAGCCGGGCGGGGCCGTGGGCCTCGCAGCGCTGCTCGCCGGCCATATCGATGTGCGCGGCAAGACGATCGTGATCGTCTTGTCCGGCGGCAATGTGGATTCGGAACTTTATTCGCGCCTGATCGCCTGAAAGCCGGCATCGTTGCCGCGACACCTCCCGGAAACCCGATTGGTCTGCTATCGTCGCGCTACGCGCTTTCAAGAGACGCGGGTAAGAAACAAATCGGGAGGTTGGTGATGCACAGACTGCTGGTCCTCTATAACGAACCCAAAGACCCCGCGCATTTCAAGAAGTACTACGTCGAGACGCATGCGCCGTTGGCGAACAAAATTCCCGGCATCAAGAACGTACATTATTCGTTCGACGCGAAGCTGCTGGGGACCGACAAGTCGGCGTATTTCTGTATCTTCGAGGCCGACTTCGACAGCGAGGCGGCGCTGATGAGCGCGCTCGGATCGAAAGAGGGACAGGCGGTCGCGGCCGACGTGCCCAATTACGCCTCCGGCGGCGCCAGCATGGTGCATTTCGACGTGAAGTGACCGGGGCGAGAGCTTTGTAGCCGGCGTTCAAGAGAAGAACGCGATCTTCTCGGTCTGGCTCATGCGCCGGATCGGGGCCAGCGGATCGGGCCGGGAAGCGCGAGGCCGCGGCACGATTCCGTTCGCAATCAGGCTCGCGCCGAGTGACGGCGCGGGCTCGGGCACAAGCTCAGCCGGAAGCGCGGGTTTCGGCATCGGCGCGGATTGAACCGGGCTGGCTACAGGCGGCGTGGCCGGCGGCTGTGGCGTGTCGCTCAAGTCCGGGAAAGTGACGTCGATCTCGTAGGACGCCGCGGAGGTCTCGCCGGCGTTCGGGTCGTCCGCCTGGTTCGCGCGGATCTGGCCCTCCTGAATCTGGGTCTCCTGGGCCTGATCGTCGAAGGGTTGGGCATCATCGAGCCCGGACTCATAGGCGGCATCCGTGTCCGGCGCGGCCATCTCCATGGCGATCATGTCGAGCATGGCTTCGTCGCCGGCGTCGAAAGCATCGGGCGGTTCGCTCGAGGCGGCTGCGACAGGAGTTTCGTCTGAGGCCTCGGGGCGAGCTACGGCAGCTTCAACGTCAGGCGCGGCAGGCGAAGCCATTTCGGTCTGCGGCGGCGTCGGCTCGGCCGCCGGTGGTGGCGTCGGCTCGGCCGCGACCTCGCCTGCGTCGAAGGCCCCGAGTTTTGCCTCGATCCGGTCGAAAGCGCCGCTGAGAGCAACAGCGAGATCGGCAGGCGCGATTTTGGCTGCGGCGCGTTCGATCGCGCCGACCTGGGAGTCGATCAGGTCGCAAATCCGGCCGTCGGCGCCGATTTCCCGCAAACGCCAGGCGATCTCGCGGATGACGCGGGCGCCCTTGCGCACCGGCGCCAGATTCTGCTCCAGCGCCAGATCGGCGAGCGCGGCGTGGGCGGCCTCACGCGCTTGCGTCAATGCTGCGCGCAGGGATTCCAGCGCCTGATCGAGCAGGGGATCGCGCTCGGGCTTTCTTTGCGCGGCCAGCGTTTCCTCGATCCGCGCCACGGCATCGAGCACCATTTTGGTGTCGGTATTGCGGTTGCGTTTGGCATACTCGCCGAGAAACCAGCGCCCGCGTGAGGTCTCCATGAACGCTTCCTGTATCGCGTCGTAATCCGCCTCGCTCGGCAGGGCCGCGCGCGCGGAAATCGGGGACAGGGCAAATGCGTCGTCGGCCATGGCTAACTCATGCCCCGCGCAAATCGTCACGGGTTAAGTTAACGATCACCATGATCGCGCTCGAATCGCAATTGAATTGATGCCTTCCGAATCACAAATCCCCATCGCATCTTCACTGGCGCCCCGACGATTCGCCCGCCGCCTGGCGCTGTTCTATGGGGCGATCTTCGCTCTCATCGGCTGCCATCTGCCGTTCTTTCCGGTGTGGCTGCGGGCGGTCGGGATCGACGCGGCCTGGATCGGCGTCATCGCGGCGGTCCCGGCTGTGACGCGATTTACGGTCCTGCCAGCCGTGACGAGCCTTGCCGAGCGCCACGCCACGGTGCGCGGTGCCATGGTCGCAACCGCCATCGTCACGGCCCTCGGCTTTGCGGTGATCGGCGCCCAGCATCTGCCGCTCGCCGTGTTCCTCGCCTATGCCCTGACCGCCGTGGCATGGACCCCGACATTGCCGCTGACGGATGCCTATGCGCTGCGTGGCGTCGTGCGATACGGCTTGAATTATGGACCGCTGCGGCTGTGGGGATCAGCGGCCTTTATCGCCGGCGCGCTCGGATGTGGGCTGCTTGCCGACCTGATTGCGGCCAAGCATCTGATCTGGATCATCGTCGCCACCGGCGTGGTTGCCGCCCTGATCAGTCTCGGTTTGCAGCCCCTGGATAGCCGTACGAACAAACCCCCGGTGGTCCACGGCACAGGGGTCTTGCTGCGCGACGGCGGCTTTCTTGCCATCATCGCCGCGTCCGCGCTGATACAGGGCAGCCACTCGACCTATTACGTTTTTGGCTCAATCACCTGGCAGCTTGCGGGGTTCGGCGGCCTCACGATCGCAGTCCTCTGGACGCTGGGCGTCGCCGCCGAGATCGCGGTGTTCGCAATATCGCCGCGGCTGACGCTGCAACCGTCGACCCTGGTCATTATCGGAGGGTTAGGGGCCGCGTCGCGCTGGCTGATCACGGCGCAGGAGCCGCCAGTTGCGGTCCTGGCCGTGATCCAACTCGCGCACGGCCTGAGTTTCGGGCTTACCCAGGTCGGCATCATGGGACTGATGGTTCGGCGTGTGCCGATTTCCGTGGTGACACGCGCGCAAGGCTATCTGGCGGCCTGCGGCGGCATTGTCTCCTCAAGCGCCGCGATCACTTCCGGCATGATCTATGCCCGGTACGGCCAGGGCGCCTACTATGCGATGGCCGTCATGGCGGTTTCGGGCACTGCCATCATGTTGATCGCACGCCGTTCACTTGAGACTGCTCAGCCCCAGAGTGCCGCGTCCGGCGGGTAGACGAGGCTGCCGTCATAGCGCAGGCCGCCGTCGCGGTCGCGCGCCAGCAACAGCGGACCATCGAGGTCGACAAAGCGGGCCTTTGACGCGAGCAGCATTGCGGGCGCCATCGAAAGCGACGTCGCCACCATGCAGCCGACCATGATGCCAAAGCCTTGCGCGGTCGCGGCGTCCGCCATGGCCAGAGCTTCCGTCAAGCCGCCGGTCTTGTCGAGCTTGATGTTGACCGCGTCGTAACGCTCGCGAAGACCGGCCAAAGAAGCGCGATCATGCACGCTCTCGTCGGCGCATACCGCAATCGGCCGTTTGATCTGGGCGAGCCGCCCGTCGCGGCCGGCCGGCAGCGGCTGCTCGACCAGCGTGACACCGGCCTTGGCGCAGGCGGCAAGATTTTGCTCGAGATTGGCCTCCGTCCAGGCCTCGTTCGCATCGACGATCAGTTCGGAATCGGGCGCGGCCTTGCGCACGGCGGCAATTCGAAGCCCGTCGCCGTCGCCGCCAAGCTTGATCTTGAGCAGCTTCCGGTGCGAGGCCTTGGCGGTCGCCGCCGCCATCGTCTCCGGCGTGCCGAGCGAGATGGTGTAGGCGGTGACGCAGGCGCCGGGCGCGGGGCGGCCAAGCCGGTCCCAGATGCGCATTCCTCCTTGCTTGGCCTCGAGGTCGAGCAAGGCACAGTCGAGCGCGTTGCGGGCGGCCGAAGGCGGCATCAGCGTTTGCAACGCCTGCCGGTCGAGCCCGGCGCGAAGCGCGTCCTTCATGTCGACGATCGCCGCTAAGGTCGCGTCCGGTGTTTCGCCATATCGGGGGTAGGGGACGCACTCGCCGCGGCCGCTCGTGTTACCGTGGGTTACTTCCGCCACCACCACGACCGCTTCGGTCTTGGCGCCGCGGCTGATGGTGAAGTTCCCTTCGATCGGCCAACGTTCGATTCTCGCCTCTAATGTTGGCACTTTGCCGGAAGCCATTTTAATATCTCGATTTTTTTGAGCGCCGAACTGCCGGCTCTATGCTAGACAATATTATTATCAGGACACATCCGGATTTTCCCCTTCAACCGACGTTCGAGTAGACAGGCGCAGGAGTTGGAAGCGTGAACGGCGACCCGACATTAGAGCCTATCGCAAGGGGCAGCGGTCTTGCGCTGTGCGCGGCAGGCCCCTGGACCGCGCGCTTTGCTGCCGAACTCGAGCGGATGGTTTCGGATGCCGAACGGTTGAAAGGCCGGGCGGCGAACGTCTTCATCGACGTCTCCCAGGTTTCCAAGCTCGATACCTTCGGCGCCTGGCTGATCGAGCGGCTGCGCCGCAGCCTCACCCAGGGCGGCATCGAGGCCAAGATCGCCGGATTGTCGGCGGACTACTCGACCTTGGTCGAGGAAGTACGCCGTGTGCAGGAGGCGCCGGCCGCTGACGTCACGGCCGTGACGATCACGGGCATTCTGGACCAGGTCGGCCGCACCATGGCCGGGATCGGCAGCACGCTCGGCAGCCTCGTCGAGATGTTGGGGGCGGTCTTGGCCGCAGGCTGGCACGTCTTTACGCACCCCAAGACCTTCCGCCTGACGTCGACCGTGCATCACCTGGAGCAGGTGTGCTGGCGCGCAGTGCCGATCGTCGTCCTGATCACCTTCCTGATCGGCTGCATCATCTCCCAGCAGGGCATCTTCCACTTCCGGCGGTTCGGCGCTGATATCTTCGTGGTCGATATGTTGGGTGTACTCGTGTTGCGCGAGATCGGCGTGCTGCTGGTCGCGATCATGGTGGCGGGCCGTTCGGGAAGCGCATACACCGCCGAGCTCGGCTCGATGAAGATGCGCGAGGAAATCGATGCGCTGCGCACCATGGGTTTTGATCCGATCGAGGTTCTGATCCTGCCCAGGATGCTGGCGCTGGTGCTTGCGTTGCCGATCCTGGCCTTTCTCGGCGCGATCGCTGCCCTCTATGGCGGGGGACTGGTGGCCTGGCTCTATGGCGGGGTTGATCCGGAAGCGTTTCTGCTGAGGTTGCGCGATGCGATCTCGATCGATCACTTCACCGTCGGCCTGATCAAGGCGCCCGTGATGGCGGCCGTGATCGGGATCGTCGCCTGCGTCGAGGGGCTTGCCGTGCAGGGCAGCGCGGAATCGCTCGGGCAGCACACGACGTCGTCGGTGGTGAAGGGAATTTTCTTCGTGATTGTGATGGACGGTGTATTCGCGATCTTCTTCGCATCGATCGGGATGTGACGATGGCCGTCCCGGTGCAAAGCCAAGTTCAGAGCCAGGTTACGGGCCAAGCTACCGGCCAGGTGCAAATCCAGCAGGATCCCATCATCCGGGTCCGCGATATCTCCGTGCAGTTCGGCAAGACCAAGGTGCTCGACGGTCTTAATCTCGACGTCAAGCGCGGTGAAATCCTGGGCTTCGTTGGCCCCTCCGGCGCAGGCAAATCCGTCCTCACCCGCACCATCATCGGGCTGGTGCCGAAGACATCGGGGCGGATCGAGGTGTTCGGCGTCGACCTCGACGCCGCCAGTTCGTCGGAACGGCGCGCGGTGGAGCGGCGCTGGGGCATCCTGTTTCAACAGGGCGCGCTGTTTTCCTCGCTGACGGTGCGGCAGAACATCCAGTTTCCGGTGCGCGAATATCTCGATGTCACCCAGCGCCTGCTCGACGAGATCACCATGGCCAAGCTCGTCATGGTCGGATTGCGTCCCGACGTTGCCGATCGTTTTCCGTCCGAACTCTCCGGCGGCATGATCAAGCGCGTGGCGCTAGCGCGAGCGCTCGCGCTCGATCCGGAACTGGTTTTTCTGGATGAGCCGACTTCCGGCCTCGATCCGATCGGCGCCGGCGACTTCGACGAACTGGTACGGACCCTGCAGCGGACTTTGGGCCTGACCGTTTTCATGGTAACTCACGATCTCGACAGCCTGTACACGGCGTGTGACCGGATTGCCGTTTTAGGGAACGGTAAGATCATTGCCGCAGGATCGATGGCCGACATGCAGGCCTCGCAGCATCCCTGGTTGAGGGCCTACTTCCACGGAAAACGTGCTCGCGCGGTCATGGGATAGTTCAGTTTTCGCCCGTTGTGCTGGTTAGCGGGCTCGTTTTTGGTCGGTTTCGGAGTCGGGTAATGGAAACGCGGGCGAACTACGTTCTGATCGGGTCGTTCACGCTTGCCGTGATCGCCGCCGCGTTCGGATTCGTGCTGTGGTTCCAGAGCCTGCACACCACCAAGCTGCGCAGCCCCTTGCTCGTCATTTTCGAAGGGCCGGCCGCTGGCCTGCGAAACGGCGCCAGCGTCAACTTTAACGGTATCAGGGTAGGTGAAGTCGTTTCTGTGAAGCTGGATAATCCGCGTCGCGTCGTCGCACGTGCAATGGTCGAAAACAACGCGCCGATCCGCAAGGACACCTTCGTCGGCCTTGAGTTTCAGGGTCTGACGGGCGTCGCCGCCATTTCGCTTAAAGGCGGCGACGAGAACGCCCCACAGGTTCCGCTCGGCGAGGATGGCATTCCCGTCCTGACCGCCGATCCGAGCGCGCTCCAGGACGTCACGGAGGCGATTCGCGGTACGCTCCAGAACATCAACCGTGTGGTCGCCGACAACCAGGAGGCGGTGAAGAACTCGCTGCATAATCTGGAGACCTTCACCGGGGCGCTGTCGCGCAACGCTGCGAAGATCGACGACGTCATGGCAAAGGTCGACGGCGTGATGGGCAAGGCCGACAGCCTGATGCTCGGCCTCAACAGGCTCGCCGGCGGCAAGGATGGCGGAGAACTGTTCCTGACTGTGCAGTCGATCCGCGAACTGGCGGAAGACTTCGACAAGCGCTCGGGCGCTCTGATGTCCGACGGCCGGCGGACGCTCGGCGATATCAGCCGCGCGGTGAACAATCTCGACCGCAACCCGACGCGGCTGTTGTTTGGCGCCGGCAATTCAAGCTCGCCGTCTGCCGCTTCGGCCTCGACGCCCACGCCGCCGCCCGCGGCAGCACCGGCGCCGCGGCGCGCGCAGTAGCAACCTCTTCTGTCATCGTCCGCAAAGGCGGACGAGCCAGTATTCCAGAGACATCGTTTTCATCTGAGAAGCCGCGTCGTACCGCTGGAGTGGATGTGACATTCGCTGCGTCGCAGCCACGGATTCGGAAACGCGAATGTCAAATCCGCTTCATCAGAAAAATTATATCTGCCCGGAGTCCGGTGGTTCCAATGTTCGCAATAATGCCCGCCGAGAAGGAATGATGCGCCGTACGCGAGGGATGACCACGATCTTGGCCAGGCGGAAATAAAAACGGAGGCCGAAAGGCCTCCGTTTTTCTTTTCTATTCGCGATTGGCTGGTCGCCACTCAATGCTCACCCCAGCCGTCCCGCGGCGTGCGCGAGCAGGGTGTAGACCAGGCCGGTCTCCGAGGTCAGGTGACCGCGCAGCGCCTGCGGTCCGCGATCTTCGCGGGCGACTTCGTCGAGCAGGCGCTCGAACTCGGCGATGTAGCGATCGACTGTCTGCTTGAAGTTGCGGTCGCTGCGATACTTGCGGGAGACCTCATCGAAGGCCTTCTGGCCTGCCGGCGTATAGAGCCGCTTGGAGAAGGCTTTGCCTTCGCCACGCTGGTAGCGGTCCCACATTTCGGCGGCGAGGTTGCGGTCCATCAGCCGGCCGATGTCGAGCGACAGCGATTCCAGCGGATTGCCGCCGCCCTGCTGAGGACGGCCGCGTTGGGCAGGCGGCGGTGCGCCGGCGCCATCGGTGCGGCTCAAGAGATCGGACAGCCATCCATCTTGTCCCTGGCCCGAAGCGGCAGGCGCCACCGGCGGCGCTTCGGTGCGTCGCGCGGCCGGCAAGCCGAGATCCGGCGGTGGCAGGCTCGAGGCGGCGTTGCCGCGTTGCGGAGCGGACCGCGCCTCTGCGCGTCCGCCGGCTGCGGCGGCGAGGGCAGGCTCTTCCTCGCGGTAGGCGGTGGTCGTGGCGCGATTGGTTGTAACCACGTCGAGGCCACGGCCGTGATGGGCGACAATACGGTTGAGCTCGGCGAGCGCCTCGATCTGGTCGACGATCACCTTGCGCATCTGCGCGGTGGAGTTGGCGGCCTCCTGCGGCATTTCCAGAACGCCACGGCGCAGCTCGTTGCGGGTCGCCTCGAGCTCACGCTGCATTTCGCCAGCCATCTGCTTCATGCTTCCGACCATATTGGCGAACTTCTCGGCGGATTGCTTGAACATCGCATCCGCTTCTTCGGTGCTCTGCTGATAGATCTGGGCCATCTCGTCCGAGGTCTGGCGACGCTCTTGCTCGGCGGCCACACGTACGGCTTCGAACTGGCGGCTGATCGCGGCAGACCCGGCGCCGGCGGTTTCCGCCACCACGCGCGCGATGTCGCGGGCGCGTTCTTCCGCCGCTGCCAGCGACTCGTCGAGCAGGCTGGTGAAACGCGACAGCCGCTGATCGAGGTCGGTGGTGCGCAGATCGATCGTGGAGACGAGCGATTTCAGCGTTGACTTGCGTTCGGCAAGCGATGTCGTGGTGGAGCGGTTGCTCTGTTCGACGACGGCAGCCGCTTCTACCAGCGCCTTGCCGTGGGTCTCGAACTGGCTGGAAAGCGAATGGAGGTCCGCGAGCGCTTTCGAGGTCTTGGAGTTGAAGACGCTCAACTGATCTTCCAGCGTCTGTGTCGCCGCGCCGTTGCGCGTGGTGACGTCGTTCATGGCCGAGACGAAATCGGCCACCCGCGTGACGAGCGCGCGCTCGAGCGAGTTGAGGTTGTCGTGGGCGCCGGTGAGCACTTCCTGGAGCAGGATGTTGCCTTCGCGGAGCCGCTCGAACAGGGCGACCGTGTCGGTACGCAGGATCTTGCTGGTCTCCTGCATCTCGGTGACCGCTGCGATCGAAACCTGGCGGGACTGATCGATCGCGGTGCGCGACGCCAGTTCCAGATCCTTCAGCGACTTGTTGACCGTTGAGGTGGCCAGTTCGCCGGCCGAGGTGATGTTGCGTGCGACTTCCGTGCTGTTGCCGAGCAAGGCTTGCGAGAAGCCCTGGCCGCGGGTTTCGATCGCGCGCAGGGCTTCCGCCGTGACGCGGTCGACTTCGGCGGTGAGGTGGCTTGTCTTGGCGCCAAGGGCCTCGACCAGCACGCCGCGTTTGCCGTCGATGACCTGCGACAGACGATCGGTCTGTAGCTGCACGTAATTGACGATTTCGTCGGTCTTGCCGGTCATGGCGGTACCGAACGAACTTGAGGCGGTGAGAACGGAACGCTCGACGTCTGCTGAAGTCGATTTGACCTTCGAGGACGCCTCGTTGGAGGCCGCAACGATGGCCTGCTGCGCGCTCTGCGCGGTCGCGGCAATCCGGTCGGTGGTGTTGGTGGTCACCGTGGAGAGCGAGCGTTCGAGATCGATCGAGATCGCGCGGATCTGGCTCGCGGCGTCCGCCGAGGTCGCGGTGAGGGAGGTCTGGGCCTCGCGTGCACTGTTGAGGATCGACGCTGCGGTGTCGGTGCCGACCGCCGTCAGGGTGCGTTCGACGTCGGCCGAAAGTGTCTTGACGTGATCGGCAGCTTCCGACGACGCGCCGACGAGGGTGGTTTGGGCTTCGCGCGCACCTGCCAGGATCGCAGCAGCGGTAGCGCTGCCCGCGGCGGAGAGCGAGCGTTCTATGTCGCCGGCGAGTGATTTGACCTGGTTGGCGGCATCCGACGACGCGCCGACAAGGGTGGTCTGAACGTCGCGTGCGCTGGCCAGGATCGAGGAGGCGGTGGCGCTGCCGGCGGCCGACAGCGAGCGTTCGATGTCGGTAGCGAGCGACTTGACCTGGGCCGCCGCATCCGAGGATGCCGTGACGAGGGTGGTCTGGGCTTCGCGGGCGCCGGCGACGACAGCGTTGGCCGTCGCGGAGCTTGCCGCGGACAGCGAGCGTTCAATATCTGCGGCGAGCGCCTTGACCTGGTTGGCGGCGTCGGACGATGCCGATACCAGCGAGGTCTGCGCGTCGCGTGCACTGGTCACGATCGAGTTGGCGGCGCTGCCGCCGACGGCGGTGAGCGCGCGCTCGACTTCCGAGGAGGTCAGCTTCAGTTGAGAGCCAACTTCCGAGGAGACGCCGAGCAGGGATTGTTGCGCGGCGCGTGCACTTGTCTGGATCGTCTCGCTGGTATTGACGACCAGGTTGGCGAGCGAGCGTTCGGCGTCCTCGACATGGGACTTGATGCCGGATGACAACTCCTCGGCACGGGCCATGAGGCCTTCGCTGGCCTGCCGACCGCTGCTTTCGATGCGGCCGGCGACCGCTTCGATGCGCGAATCGAGCAGTTCCTCGAATTGCGCAACCCGCGCGCCGATATCTTCGGCGACCGCGCCGATGCGCGTCTCGATGCCCTGATGAATTTCCTGGAAGCGCGCCGTGATGGTCTCGGTCAGATGATGGCTGCGGCCATCGATGGTCTCGTGGGCGCTGGCGATG
Organism: uncultured Alphaproteobacteria bacterium; assembly: GCA_963824305.1. Taxonomy (GTDB): domain Bacteria; phylum Pseudomonadota; class Alphaproteobacteria; order Rhizobiales; family Xanthobacteraceae; genus Bradyrhizobium. The sequence goes on along the minus strand of CAWGOW010000004.1, from coordinate 539,728 downwards.
CGCTGGTCGATGGCGGCAACAGCCTGCGCCGAGCCATCGGTGAGCGAGGCGGTGAGGGTGCCGAGCCGTCCGTCGATGGTCTCCGTCACCGATTGGGCGCGGGTGTCGAAAGTCTGTTCAAGCGATTTCAGGCGGCCATTGATCGCTTCGTCGAACGCCTTGATCCTGCCGTCGAGCGAAGTGTCGAGATGTTCGACACGGCCGTGCAGCGTGGTTTCGAATTGCAGCAGGCGCTGATCCAGCGAAGCAGTGATCTCGCCGCCGTTCGAGGTGAGGCGGGTGTCGAAGTTGTCGACATAGCCCTTCAGCGTCTCGGCAATGTCGCTGGTGCGCTGTCCCATCCGATCGACGATCTCGCCGCCAAAGGTTTTGACGGTGCGATCGAATTCCGAGATGTGGCGGGTGATGAGCGCGCCGAGCGTGCCGGAGTCGCGGGCGAATTTTTCCGCAAGCTCCGAGCCCTGGCTTTTCACGAGTTCGTCGAACGAGCTCATTTGCAGGGAAAGCGCATCGTGGGCGCTTTCGGTCTGGCTGATGACCTTGGCTACCAGCGAATTCACGGTCACGTCCAGCGAGTTGCTCGCCTTCTCGCCCGAGGACAGAATCTTCGAGGCGAGGCGGTTGCCGGATTCGTCGATCCTGTTGACGAGATCGCCCGAGCGCAGCTCAAGCTCCAGAAGCAGGGAGTTGCTGGAGTTCTTCAAGGAGTCGTGCACCTGCTCGGTGCGGTCCGAGATGCCGTCGACGATGGTGGCCGAACGTTGTTCGAAATCGGCAGTGACGCGATCGAGACGCTCGTTGAGCATGTCGTGGACTCGATCGGCGAGTTCGACGAACTCGTCGTGAACGTGGCCGGTCTTGAAATTGAGGCTGGTGGTCAGCCGCTCGGAGGCGTCAAGCACCGCGCGCGTGGTCTCGGCGCTTGCTTCCTCAAGCCGGTCGAGCAGGTCGCCGCCGCGCTCGCCGAGCGCCAGGATCATGTTGTCGCCGGCGTTGGAGAGCGCGCTCGTGATATGCGCGCCGCGTTCTTCCAGCGCGCCGGTGATGCTTTTGGCGACTTCGTCGACGCGAGAGGCGATCGCGTCCGAAATCAGCGCGATGTCGTGGCGCAGGTCGATCTGCACACCGGAAATGGCGCTGCGCACCTGCTCGGCCTGGCCGACCAGGTTGTCGCGCTGGTGGGCGATATCCTGAAGCAGAGCGCGAATTCGCACCTCGTTGTCGCTATAGGCGCGCTCGAGAGCTGCGACTTCATTGGCGACCAGCGTTTCAAGTTCGCCGGCGCGCGCGATCGCGCGCTCGATGCCATCGCCCATCGCGGCAACTTCGCGGCGGATCGCCTGGCCGACCGTCACCATGGAGTCGCTGGCGGCGGTCTCCGGATCGGAGAAACGCATCGCTACCTGCGCCATCGATTGCGCAATGGTCTGCAATTCGCGGCCACGCGACGACAGGTTCGCCATGAAGAAGAACATCAGAGCCGGTGCCGCCAGCAACGCGATCAATCCGGCCAGCGCCAGCATGCCGCCAGCGCCTTGTCCCATCGCCGCCGTTATCGAGGACCAAAAGCCGACGACGAGGAGGAGGCCGGCGACGATCCACAGAATGCTGGCGATGATGGCGAACGTGTAGGCGTTGCCGCCGACGCGGCCCCGCTGGATCGATTGCAGCGCCTGACCGATCGCCTCGCGGTCATCATTGGCGGCGCGGCGCGAGGCGCGGGGTTCTTCCATCGTGTTGAAAGTCGAGTGGTCGTTGCCCGGCCGCGTATCGAATGAGGGTTCGTCGAACGAAGGCGAAGAAGCGGTGAACTCGGGCGCAGCCTCGTTGCGGGCTTGACCACGATTGTCAGGGACGCCCGAGGCGTCGGCGATGTTCAGGGCTTCCTGAATGGCGGAGAGTGCGACTTCCGTCGGGTCTTTGACCTTTTTGGGGGTGTTCGCCATGTTCAGTCCGAGCCCTCGTGTTACTTTTTACGCAATGTCCGGCAGAGGTCCTGCGATTGCCCGCAAGTCCAAAACCAGAAATCATGATCCAGCGCTGCGCCCCGCCGCCCGAAGGTCGGCCCGTCCCGCGCAAGTCCGCCAAACATCCTATTGGGTAGGCGTCACGAAAGAAATGGTGCGGTTAATACAATCTTAATCATCGTTAATAGCGTCGCGCCGTAAGGTCTTACAAAGCTTCAAAATTTCGTAGCTCAGGGTTAATTGCGGCGGGACTTCGCTAAAAACAAGGCGAAGGTGGGGCGTCGCGGCGACGGTTGGAGAGGTTGTCCACAGCACCGAACGATCCGTTAACCAATTCCATGGTTCGCTCGCCCGCAGCCTCTCCGATCAACGGCAAGGCTTAACCAACGATTCGGGCCAGTGGAGTGGATTTGACATTCGCTGCCCCACTTGGCCACTGGCTCGCAAGCGAGCCGGCCGCGACAGGATGCGAATGTCGGAACCGGGACGCTAGCCCATGTCGCTTAATCTTGACCGGATTGAATGGATGCCATCGCCACCGCTCGCTCCCGATGACGGCCCAATCGATATCGCTCACTTGCGCCGGATGACACTCGGCGACGCGGCGTTAGAGCGCGAAGTGCTGAGCATGTTTTCCGATCAAGCCTCGCGTCTCGCCAAAGCGCTTGCCGCGCTTCCGCCCGATGCGTCCGCGCTGGCGCATACTCTGAAGGGGTCGGCGAGGGCGGTCGGCGCTTTCGCGCTCGGCGATGCGGCGGCCCATCTCGAGACCCTGATCAAGACCGGCGGCAACACCGCCGGCGCGTTGGGCGAACTCAATGATGCCGTCACGGACGCGAGGGACGCGATCGACGCGGTTCTGCGCCAGGATTGATCGAGCCAAAGCAGTCCAGGGTTTGGCATTCGCTTGGCGAACCCGGGGCTGGCACTGAAGCGAATGCCAAAACCGCTCCACTAGCGCTGACGGGATCGACCCGTTATAGGTCTGCCGGACCCTTTTTTCGGCAGTACGAGCGAACATGGCCAAGATCCACTTTGTCGACCATTCCGGCAAAACCCGAACCCTTGACGTCGAAAACGGCGCCACCGTCATGGAGGCGGCTATCCGCAATGCGATTCCGGGCATTGAGGCGGAATGCGGCGGCGCCTGCGCCTGCGCAACCTGCCACGTCTATGTCGACGAAGCCTGGCGCGAGAAAGTTGGTCCGCCTTCGCCGATGGAAGAAGACATGCTGGACTTCGGTTTCGACGTGCGGCCGAACTCGCGCCTATCCTGCCAGATCAAAGTTTCCGACGAGCTCGACGGCCTCGTGGTTTCGACGCCGGAACGGCAGGCCTGATCAGCTCTCGACGACGCCGCGGCGAAGCCAGGGCTGAAAATTTCTGAGGATCTCGGCTGTCAGCGGCGTCGGCTTGCGCGTGGCCTCATCGATCAACACCGTCACCGACTGTGCCGAGGCAACGCAGCGGCCGCTTGAAAACACCACCTGATCGAAGGTCACGGAGGTACGGCCGAATTTTTTGACCCCAAGCCCCATCTCGATCGTTCCCGGCCAGCGCAACTCGGCGCGGAAATGGATGTCGAGCCTCACCATGATCCAGGCGAGGCCTTCCGGCATCAAGCCGTAGCTGCGATCCTTCATCAGCGTGACGCGGCCGGTCTCGAAATAGGTCGCATAGACCGCGTTGTTGACGTGCTGGTTGGGATCGAGATCGGCAAATCGCACATTATCGGTCAGCCGGTAGGGAAAATCCTCCAGTCGCGGCGTCTGGTCGGGTGCAGCGTGGGCGTTCACGAGAAGGGTCCTTCGAAACCGGTACCTCTTACAGCGCAGTTGTTGAGCTACGGCAAGGGGTTGTCGTGCAGTCCGCAACCCGTATTATGGCTTTCCTCCCGCCTTCCTGTTGGTTAGACAGACGCGGGTCAAAAGACGCACCCCGCATCCGTTCAACCGAAAAGAAGCGACATGAGCGAAGTCATCAAGACAGACGTGCTGATCATTGGCGCGGGCCCGTGCGGACTGTTTTCCGTTTTCGAACTCGGCCTTCTGGATATGAAGGTCCACCTTGTCGACATTCTCGACAAGGTCGGCGGCCAGTGCGCCGAGCTCTATCCGGAAAAACCGATCTACGACATTCCCGGCATTCCGTTTGTCACCGGACAAGGTCTCACCGAAGCGCTGATGGAGCAGATCAAGCCGTTCAACCCGACTTTTCATCTCACCGAGATGGTCGAGAAGATTGAGAAGATCGGCGATCCCGCTTTTCGCGTCTCCACCGACGCCGGCAAGGTGTTCGAATGCAAGGTGGTGGTGATTTCGGCCGGCGGCGGTTCGTTCCAGCCGAAGCGTCCGCCGGTGCCGGGCATCGAGGCCTATGAGGGCACCTCGGTGTTTTACGCCGTGCGCAAGATGGAACAGTTCCGGGACAAGGACATCCTGATCGTCGGCGGCGGCGATTCCGCGCTCGACTGGACGCTCAACCTGCATCCGATTGCCAATAGCGTCACGCTGCTGCACCGGCGCGACGACTTCCGCGCCGCGCCCCACAGCGTCGAGCAGATGCGCGCGCTGGTCTCGAGCGGCAAGCTCGATCTGAAGATCGGTCAGGTTACGGCGCTCGAAGGCGAGAGCGGCAATCTCTCCGGCGCGCACGTCAAGGGCAACGACAACGCGATGTCGAAGGTTACCTGCAATGCCATGTTGCCGTTCTTCGGCCTCACCATGAAGCTTGGACCGGTCGCGAACTGGGGTATTGCGCTGGAGAACAATCTCATTCCGGTCGAGACCTCGGCGTTCGAGACCAGCGTGCCCGGAGTTTTTGCGATCGGCGACATCAACACGTATCCGGGCAAGCTCAAGCTCATTTTGTGCGGCTTCCACGAGGGCTCGCTGATGGCGCAGAAGGCGCACCGTTACGTCTATCCGGACAAGCGCCTGGTGTTCCAGTACACGACGTCGTCCACGAGCCTGCAGAAGAAACTCGGCGTCAATTGAAGGCCGCAGCCTGAGCGAAAAAATAACCGGAATTTCAACGCGTCACAGGCGTGTCGCGAAGACGGCGCGTGAAGGTACGAGGTTAGGGTTGGCGACCCCGGCGGCACTGGCTGCTTCCGGCAAATAGCCATATTATTCCGAGCGAATGTAGACCCAACGGATCGGGTGACGATGATGGCGGGCTCCAGACGATGGCCGTGGCTTTCGATCGCAGGCGGATGCGTGCTCACGCTCGTGACTGCCGTTGCCGCTCACGCAGCAGAGACCACGGCCGCAGGCCTGTGGCAGAAGATCGAAGACGGCAAGCCGGTGGTCTGGGTTCTCATGGTCGATCACCATGACGGCACGTTCGAAGGCGCGATCGCCAAGACCTTTCCAAAGCCCGGCATACCCCCGCATTTGAACTGCTCGAAATGCACTGACGACCGCAAGGATGCAGCGGTGCTCGGCATTTCCTTCATCCGCGACATGAAACGTAACGGCCTCGAATATGAAGGCGGCAATATTCTCGATCCCCGTGACGGGCAGGTCTGGAAGGCCAAGATGACCTTGAGCGCGGACGGGCAGCAGCTTACGTTGCGTGGCTACGTGATGACGCCGCTGCTCGGCAAGGACGAGTATTGGCAGCGATTGCCGGACACCGAACTCGCTTCGCTTGATCCCACGGTGATCGCCAAGTATTTGCCTTCCCAGGCGGTCGCGACCAAGCAACCTGCGATGAAGAAGTCCGCGCCGCCCGCCAAGCCTTGAGTTTTTCCGAAGCTCGCCTGGTGGTTCGGCTCTCACATTCGCATCCCGTCTCAGCGGGCACGCTTGCGAATGTCAAATCCACTCCACTAGCGGCGGGAGCCGGCGCGCGAGCGCTGCGGGAACGGCAGCGTCTTCACTTCGACGACTTCAGCGGTCTCGGTGGTCATTGTTGCGCCAATCCCGGCTTGCCTGCGGCGCTTCTGCCAGGGCCGCACCACGTTGAGCCAAAGCTCGCGCGTGCCCATGATCGAGATCGCGATGCCGAACGGGATCATGAAATAAAGAATACGGAACACCACCAGCGTCGCCAGCAACTGCTCCTTGCCGAATTCTGGAAGCGCCACCAGCATGGCGGCATCGAATACACCGATCGATCCCGGCGCGTGGCTGGCAAAGCCGAGCAGGGTGGCCAGAATGAAAACGACCGCCAGCGACACGAAGTCAATGCCGGGTTGGGCCGGCATCAGCAGATACATCGCCATGGCGCAGAAGCCGAGATCGACCACGCCGATCAGGATTTGGACCAGCGTCAACGGCGCCGAAGGCAGGCGGACTTTCCAGCCGTTTTGCCCGAGCTCGCGCCGTTCGTCGCCGAGGCTGAGCCAGACGAAATAGGCGCCAATGGCGCCAAGTACGCCGAAGGCGATCAGCCGGTTGATCGCGTTCGGAAGCTGATCCATGGCGGAGGCGGCCGCAGGGTGCCAGGCCATGCCGATGCCGAGCACAAAGGTGTTGCCGAGCCAGAACGTCAATCCGGACAGAAAGCAGATCTTGGCGACATCGACGGCGCTCAGGCCGTAGTCAGAATAGATCCGGAAACGGATGGCGCCGCCGGTGAAAACCGTGGCGCCGATATTGTGACCGATCGAGTAACTGGTGAAGCTGGACAGTGCCGCAATGCGATAGGGCACATGTTTCTTGCCGATGGTGCGTAGCGCAAAGAAGTCATAGAACGTCAGCGTGCAGAAGGCGCAAACCACGCATAGCCCGGCAAGCACGATGTGATGGAGCGGGATCTCGGTCAGTGCCACCAGCATGACGCCGGTGTCGATGCCCTTGAGGGTGCGGACCAGCGTTGCGATTGCAAAGGCGATAATAACGAGGCTGGCGGCGATTCCGACCCGTTTCCAGCCTATCCGTTCCTTGAAGCCGCGCCCCAGCGCGGCCAATAGCCGAACCATTCGTCCTCCCGGCAGGGCCGCAACGGCGTTGCCGGCCTTCTTCAAAGAGACCAACGGCTTTTGGCGCCGATCGCTCTCGGAAACCAAACACATAAGGCAAAAACGTTTGTTTGGGCAGTCCTTGACAAAGCGACCGACTGTCGCGCATCCGCCTCACCCGAAACTCCGAAGGTAGCCGGAACTGAACCGGAACGAGCGGCCATGGCCGTTCGGTGTCCGTAGATTCCCGGATGTTCCCAAACATCAAGTTTGCACCGAGCAGGAACGTCGGCTTTGCCGGTCCGTTAGCGCAACATCGGCAATCGAACATATCGGCGTGGGTTGAGGACGAGGGCGCGCGGTTGTGTTCACTTTGAAACACGAAGGATTAGAACGATGGGATTGTTTACCCGCGACATCAAAACCATGAACGACCTCTTCATCCATCAGCTTCAGGACATCTATTATGCTGAGAAACAGCTGGTGAAAGCGCTGCCGAAGCTGGCCGACAAGGCGACCGACAGGCAGCTCAAGGATGGTTTTCTGACCCATCTCGAGGAAACCAAAACCCACGTGCAGCGCCTCGAGGAGGTATTTCGCATATGTGGCGCCGAGGTGAAGGCGGTCGATTGTCCGGCAATCGACGGCATCATCAAGGAAACCGACGAAGTGGCCGGCGAGGTCGCCGACAAATCGGTCCTGGATGCGGCGCTGATCAATGCGGCTCAGGCCGCCGAACATTATGAGATCGTCCGCTACGGCAGCCTGATCGCCTGGGCGAGGCAGCTCGGCCGCAACGATTGCGCGGCAATACTTCAGAAGACGCTCGATGAAGAGAAAACCACCGACAAGAAACTGACCTCGCTCGCCGAGGGCAAGGTGAACATGCGCGCGGCAAGCTGATCTGCTCGCCGTCATTCGGAAAAACGCCGCGGGTCCAGTTATCCTGGTTCCGCGGCGTTGCGTTTTAGGCACAGCTTTTGTCGTTATGGGCCGGTTCCGGGCTGTGCACTACACGTCTGAGGTAGAATCGTCCTAAAGCCCATTTGAGCCGCATATTTTCCTGGCTTCGGTCTCGCGAACCGCCGGCAATTGTGCAAAGAAGATTCCAGGAATTTGAGGGGCGCGAGGCCTTTTTTGGAAAAGCCGTTTCATAGCAGCGTCAGCACCACCGTGACCGGCGTGGTCAAAAACCCTGCCGCGCTGCCGCTTCCGCTTGGGACCAGCGAGCGGCGGGTCAATTGGCGATATGTGTCCGCCGTCGGCACCTATCACCTGCTGGCGCTTCTTGCGTTTGTTCCATGGTTCTATTCGACATCGGGCGCCGTGCTCGCCTTTATCGGTGTCTATGTCTATGGCGCTTGCGGGATGAACCTCTGCTATCATCGCCTGCTCACCCATCGCAGCTTCAAGTGCCCGCTCTGGCTCGAGCATGGCTTTGCGCTTCTCGCCGTCTGGTGCGTCGAGGATACGCCGGCGCGGTGGGTGGCGACCCATCGCATGCATCACCATCGTTCCGACGAGCGCCCCGATCCGCACAGCCCGCTGGTCAACTTCTTCTGGTCGCACATGGGCTGGCTGTTTCTGGAGAACACTGATCTCGGCCGCCAAAGCGCCTACGACCGTTATGCGCGCGATATCCTGCGCGACGGCTTCTACCGCTTCGTCGAGCGCCATGTCGTGTGGATCACGCTCGCGCAGTCCTTGATCTATTATGGCGTCGGCTTCCTGATTGCGCTCGCGACAGGCCGCGACGTCATGGCGGCGGTTCAGTTCGGCGCCAGCGTATGGCTGTGGGGCGTCGTCGTTCGCACCGTCATCGTCTGGCACATCACCTGGAGCGTGAACTCGCTGGCGCATGTGTTCGGCTATCAGAATTACGATACCGGCGATCATAGCCGCAACAACGTACTGGTGGCGATCATCGCGAGCGGCGAGGGCTGGCACAACAATCACCACGCCGAGCCGAGCTGCGCCTGCAACCAGCGGCACTGGTGGGAGATCGATCTGACCTATCTTTTGCTGCGCTTCTTCGTGCTGGTGGGCCTGGCCTGGGATGTCCAGATGCCGACGCGCCGCCCCGGCGCGTAAGCCTCGCGGCCGAAGGGTTGTCTGGAACCTTCCTGCCTTCCCAGCATACTTCGGCATTCATCGAAGTCTTGAGGTGAACTGACGGGCTATCTTTGGCGTTGGGCCGCTGACAACGGAGGCACCCATGCCAACAGCTGCTGTTCAATTAGGGCCGGTTCCGGAAGCTTCACCTTACGAAACGTCCCGCCCCGAACGGATTTCGGAACAGGAACCACGGCGAGGCCTGTCGGCGTCTCTGACGTTGTTTGCCATGAGCCTCGGTTACGGCGTGGTTCAGCTCGACGTCACCATCGTCAACACCGCCCTCGATAGCATCGGCACTTCGCTCGGTGGCGGCGTGTCGGAACTGCAATGGGTCGTCAATGCGTACACGATTGCGTTCGCCGCGTTCATTCTGACCGCGGGCGCGCTCGGCGATCGCATCGGCGCCAAGCGCGTCTTCATGGCCGGCTTTGCCATCTTCACGACAGCGTCGCTCGCCTGCGCGCTCGCTCCGAATTCGGTCACGCTGATCGTGGCGCGCGCGGTGCAGGGATTGGGCGCCGCCGTTCTCGTTCCGAATTCGCTGGCGCTGCTCAATCATGCCTATCCCGACCAAAAGGCGCGCGGACGCGCGGTCGGAATCTGGGCCGCTGGCGCCAGCCTCGCGCTCACGGCGGGGCCGCTGGCGGGCGGTGCGCTGATCGCGCTGGTCGGCTGGCGATCGATCTTTCTGGTCAACCTGCCGATCGGCATCGCCGGGCTGTGGTTGGGCTGGCGCTCCGCCACCGAAACGCCGCGCAACCGCCAGCGCGAGGTGGATCTGCCGGGCCAGATTTTGGCGATCGCAGCGCTTGGATGCCTTGCCGGCACCATCATCGAGGGCGGCGCGCTCGGCTGGCGCAACCCGTGGGTGATCGCAGCCTTTACCGGCTCGGTGCTGCTCGCGATGCTGTTCATCGCGCAGGAGCGGCGCTCGTCGCATCCGATGCTGCCGCTGTCGATGTTTGGGCATCGCCTGTTCGCCTTGACGTCGCTCGTCGGTCTGCTCGTCAACGTCGCCTTTTATGGGCTGATCTTCGTGTTCAGCCTGTATTTCCAGCGCGTCAACGGCCTGTCGCCGCTGCAAACCGGGCTCGCCTTCGTTCCGATGATGGGCATGGTGTTGCCGGCCAATCTCGTCGCCGCCCGCATCAGCGAGCGCATCGGCGCGCCTGCCGCGATTGCGATCGGTGGCGTGTTGGCGGCGCTCGGATGCGTGGCGCTGCTCGGGATCGAGCCCGGCACCTCATACTTCAAGACGCTGGTTCAGCTCATGATCATCGGCGGAGGACTTGGGCTCCTGGTACCGCCGCTCACCGCAACGCTGCTCGGCAGCGTCGAGAAGTCACGCTCCGGGATCGCGGCCGGCGTTCTCAATGCGACGCGCCAGACCGGGAGCGTGCTCGGCGTCGCGCTGTTCGGTGCGTTGGTCGGCCAGCCCGATACGTTCATGCGTGGCGCGCATCTTGCCCTTGTCATCTCAGTGGCGCTTCTATTGATCGCCAGCGTGGTGATCTGGCGCGGCGCCGCAAGCGGGGATCGAGGCTAAGCTCTGACCGACTTTACGCCCTGCGGAGCGCGAAATGAGCGCCGCAAAACGCCATCACGGCGCCAAGGCCGAGGGCGGCGAGCGCTGCCAGGAATCCGGCGGCGGTCGGGATCGAACTTGGCCCTGACGCGGCCTGGCCAGCGCCCGCGAGCAACAGCACACCGACCGCGATCAAAAACTGTCGCATCCGCATTGGAATCTGTCCCGCGGCGGCGCTGTGCATCAGCGTTGCGGTGAAATAGCCGCCGCAAAAGCCGACGGTCGCGATCAGCCACCACGCCAGCGCCGCGCCGGCCGGCATGAACACGGTGGCGTCGGATCGCCAGAGGCCGCCGAGATCGAGCCCGAGCCTTGCGCCGAGCATATGCACGGCGAGCGCAAGCAGCACGCCCGTGATTGCGGCCGCGGCGAGGATCAGGCGGCTTGGAAAGGGAGTCGTCTCGGGCATGGCCTAGTGATCCGATTCCAACATTTGCATCCCTTTCGCAGCGGCCACTTTTGCAAATGCTAGAATCAAAGGGACCACTAGCAAATACTTGCTTCCCGTGGAGTTTAGGATTTGACATTCGCATTATGAATTTGCGGCCAGGTGGATAGCGAATTTCAAATCCACTCCACTAGTTGTAGAATAGGGGGAGCGATCGGCGCAAGCCGGTTGCCTGCTCCTTGACGAGGTTCGACCATGGCGTTCGGCCTTCTTGCGCTGATTGCGTCGGCGATATTCGCCGGTGCTGCGTTCTATGTGAATTTCGCCGAGCAACCTGCGCGGCTCGCGCTCGATGATGGCGCGCTCCTCACCGAATGGAAGCCGTCCTACAAGCGCGGCGCGACGATGCAGGCGCCGCTCGCGCTCGTCGGATTTTTCCTGGGGCTGGCGGCAGGGTGGCAGACCTCTCACGTCGCGTTCCTGCTCGGCGCCGTCGCGATCATCGCGCCGTGGCCGTGGACGCTCGTTGTCATCAAGCCCGTCAACGATGCCTTGCTGGCGACGGAGCCGGACAAGGCCGGGCCGCCGACGCGCGCGCTCATCGTCAAATGGGGCGCCATTCATGCGGCGCGAACCGTGATGGGCGGTCTCGCCACAGCGGCATTTTTCTGGGCCTGCCTGTCTTCAGTATGACGATCGCACAGCAAGCCAACCTGCATTACGCCTATAAGGCATCGCTGATCGGCGCCGCGCATCGGTTCGAACTGACGGAGCAGGGCCTGTCGTGGCGCATCGCCGGCCGCTCCGGCGTCTGGCCATACGAGGATATCGCGAGCGTGCGGCTGTCCTACCGGCCTGTTTCGATGCAAGCGCGACGGTTCCGCGCCGATATCGGCAACGCCGATGGCGGCCGGCTTTCGATTTTCTCGACCAGCTGGCAGACTGCGGCGCTGATGGCCCCCCAGGACAAGGACTATCGCGATTTCATCATCGAATTGCATGCGCGCATGGCCAAGACCGGAAGCCGGGCGACACTGACCGCCGGTCTTGGTCCGCGCGTCTATGCGGCTGCGATCATCTGCGTGACGCTGGTCGCGATCGCGATGGGCGGCCTCATGGTGCAGTCGGTCGCATCCAGCGAATGGCCGGGCGCGCTGTTTCTCGCGGGCTTCGCCGCCTTGTTTGCCTGGCAGGTGGGTGGCTTTGTCCGGCGCAACAAGCCGTTGCTCTACAGTTTCAGCGCGTTGCCGAAAGCGCTGCTACCTTAAACACTAAGGCGCGATACTTGATTCAGTGCCGCACCACCAGCACCGAGCACTTGGCGTAGCGCACGACATGGCCGGCATTGGAGCCGAGGAAATAGGTCCGCATCGCCGGCCGGTGCGAGGTCATGACGATCAGATTGGCTTTGACCGCGGCAGCCTCTTCGAGGATTTCGTGATAGATGCCGCCCTGCCGCACCGCAGTCGAGATGCGCGAGGCATCGATGCCGGATTCTCGCGCAATAATGTCGAGCGCCTCCTCGGAGGTCTGGCGCTGCTGAATGTCGAAATCGGCCGGCACATATTCGGCCAGCATCACCGGCGTCATCGGCAGGACGTTGAGAAGCCTGATCTTGCCGTTCGAGTTTTGCGAAAGGGTGGCCGCCGTGGCGAGCGCGGGCCGCGCGAGATCGGTGTCGGCCAGATCGAGCGGCACGAGGATGGAACTGAACATCTACCCCTCCCTTTAAGATGTCGGTTCATTCGGACGCAGCTTAGCACAGTTTGGCGACAGCCGCGGAAGTGAGACCTTAATCCTTAGTCGCCCGACGCCTGCTTTAACAATTTAGGGCTGATGAACAGCTCGAGCCGGCCGCGCCGGATCCGGACATCGGTCCAGTCGTCAATGTCGAAATCGAGAATCGCCAGTCCCGCCGTCGGCAGGTTTTCGGCCAGTATGTCGCGCCCGGCGGCATCGCCGCTGCCTGCAAGCGCCGATGCGAGCTCATGCATTCCAGGATTGTGTCCGACGAGCATCAGCCGTTTCGGGTCGGTGAGCGATACGTTGCGGACGGTTTCGAGAAGCTGGGGAAGGTCGGCGCCGTAAAGTTCCGGCATTAGTTGGACTTGGGGCGCTGGCACAAGCTCCTTCATCGCTTCCCAGGCGATTTCCCAAGTCTGCACGGCCCGCACTGCATGCGAAACCAGCACGAGGTCCGGGAACGGCGGATTCTTGCCAAGAAAACCGCCAATCTCGGCTGCATCGTGGCGGCCGCGATTGTCGAGCTTGCGGTCCTGATCGCGGCCGCTCGGTGCGTCGCTTTCGGTCTTGGCGTGCCGCAACAGCATCAGACGGCGCATGGAGCATCCCAATTCGATCTCTCGTGGTCCAATTCTAACATTCGCATCGCTTCTCAGCTCGCACTTTTGCGAATGTTGGAATTAAAGGACCCCGAGCAAATATAAGATGTCAGTGAAGCTTTGGATTCGGCATTCGCTTAGGAACACGCGGCCAGGTGGTTCGCGAATGCCGAATCCGCTTCACTGGCTTGCCGGATCAAGTACAGATCAGAACTTGGGGTAAGACAAGGTGACAAGCGCTAGTACGAACCGTCTGAATTTCGTAAGAAAACGGTATGGGTGAAATAATTACCGGAACAGCCGGTGCGGTGGAAACGGCACGCGCAAGGCTGACCTTCGATCTGGATGCCGACATTTGCGTGGTCGGCGCGGGGCTTGCCGGCCTCACGGTCGCGCTGGAGGCAGCGCGCCTTGGCGCGAGCGTCGTGGTGCTGGAAGGCCGCCATGTCGGCTGGTCGGCTTCCGGCGCGTTGCTCGGCACGGTGATCCCAGGCTTCGGCCTTGCGCTCAAGGATCTGATCGCCCGCGTCGGCCTCGAGGATGCCCGGGAACTCTGGGACCTGTCGAAGGAGGGCGCCGAATACGTCCGCGCGCAGGTGAGCGAACAACTGATGCCGGGGATTGCAGTCACCAATGGTGCACTCGAAGTCTCCAACGTCGATGTCGGCGATCGCCTGATCAGCGAACTGCAAATGCTGAGCGAGGATTTCGGGACTGAAGTCGAAGGCTGGCAAATCGATCAGGTCCGCGCGCAGCTCAGGACCGATCGCTATTTCCACGGCGTCTACTTTCCGAAAGCCTTCCAGATCGACGGCCGCAAATACGTGCATGGCCTGGCGAAGTTGGCGACGCGGGCGGGCGCACGGATCTTCGAGGACACGCCGGTGGTCGGCATCGACGCATCCGGAATTCGCAAGCGCATCGTCACCCCGTCGGCACGGTTGCGCGCCTCGCACATCGTTCTGGCGGGTAACGTTCACCTCGGTGCGCCTTCGCGGCGCCTGTCGGAAACACTGCTGCCGGTCTGGCGTTACGCCGGGATTACCGAGCCGCTCGGCGATCGGCTCTCGGAGGCGATTGCGTTCAAGGGATCGGTCATCGATACCGATGGCGTCGATCAATTCCGCATCGCCGAGGGCGGCCGTTTGATGTGGGCTAGTCCCGAAACCACTTGGGATGCCCGTCCGCAGCGATTTGCGGCAGGGATCGCGCGGCGCATCCGCACGATCTTCCCGCAGCTCGGGAGCGTGCAGATCGAGGATGTGTGGGGCGGCGCAACCGGCCAGACTGTGCACGGCATGCCGCAGGTCGGACAGTTGCGCAAGGGGCTTTGGGTCGCGAGCGGATTCGGCCGTCAGGGATTGGCGACGAGCGCGATGGCAGGGCAACTGATTGCCCGCAGCATCCTCTGGGGCGACGAACGATGGCGGCTGTTTTCGCCGTTCGAACTGGTTTGGGCGGGCGGCGCCACAGGGCGGGTCGCCGGCCATTTCATCGGTTTATGGGAACGCGGAAGTTCTGCGGCCGCCGGCGCGCTTGCCCGCTATCGCGAGCGGCTGCGCAAACAGGAACATGTCCGCGAGGCGCGTCTGGCCGAAGCCAACAGGCTGGCGGGAACGAGACCATCGCGGCCCCGGCCGCCGCCGGGCCAGCCAAATCCGAGACCTCCGCGCAATCCTCCACCGGCAGCGCAGCCGGAACCGAGCCCGGCGAGGGAGGCTCAAGACACTAGAACGTGAAAAATTGTCCGCCGGACTGATGTAACTTTTCGCTTCAGCGGCCGTATCTGGGAAACAAACAATATCCGCTATGTCACGGAGATATCAGATGATCGATCGCCGTATCCTGCTTGCTTCCACTGCCGGACTGCTTGGCTTTGCGGCGCTGCGCTGGCTGCGTGGCGAAGCGGCGCAAGCCGCCGAAAAATTCGAGATCGAGAAGACCGACGCGGAGTGGCGCGCCCAGCTCACGCCGCAGCAATATGAAATCCTGCGCAAGGAAGGAACCGAGCGCCCGTGGACGAGCCCGCTGCTCAAGGAACATCGCAAGGGTACTTTTGCCTGTGCGGGCTGCGACTTGCCGCTGTTTTCTTCAGAGACCAAGTTCGAAAGCGGCACCGGCTGGCCGAGCTTCTTCCGGCCGCTCGAAAACGCCGTCGCCACCCACGAGGACCGCACCTTCGGAATGAAGCGTGTTGAAGTTCATTGCCGCCGCTGCGGCGGTCATCTCGGTCACGTTTTCGAGGACGGTCCGAAGCCGACCGGCTTGCGCTACTGCATGGACGGCTACGCCCTGACTTTCAGTCCCGCGGCGGCGTCCGCGAGCTAGCACTTCAGTCCGCTTGTCGGAATTTTGCTCCCGGCAATTGTTGCCTGCCCGGCAATTGTGCCCCGGTCTTTTGGACCGGGGTTTTTCGTTTAAGCGATTGAAATAGCTCAAATCCTTTATTTGGCACGGCGATTGCGACGTCTCCTTCGAGGACGGCCATGCGTGGGCGAACGGCCCCCGGTGTCCTGGGATCGAACGTGGAGACAAAGTTATGGGTATCTTCGACGCGCTAAACGTTGCGGTGGGCGGCCTACAGGCTCAATCCTTCGCGTTGCAGAACATATCGGGCAACATCGCGAACGCCTCCACCGTCGGCTACAAGGGCATCGATACCAGCTTCGAAGACCTGATCCCGGCAGCACTGACGGTGAACAAGCAGGTCGCGGGCGGCGTCACCGCGCACGCGCAACAGACCATCACCACGCAGGGTACGGTTTCAAGCTCGACCGTTGCGACCAATATCGCCATCAACGGCGACGGCTTCTTCAACGTGCAGAAGCCGACCGGGACGACCGACAACACGCCGACATTCAACGGTGTCACCGATTATACCCGCGCCGGCGACTTCCAGGTCAATGCGCAGGGCTATCTCGTCAACAGCGCCGGCTACTATTTGATGGGTACGCCGGTCGATCCAAAAACCGGCAACCCGCTCGGCAGCGTGCCAACGGTCTTGCAATTCAACAACAACTTCGTGCCCGCGCAGGCGACGACCGCGATTCAATATGCCGCCAACCTGCCGACCGTCCCGGTGACGACGGCGAGTGCGAATGCCCCGAAGACCTCGTTCGTCGGCCAAGGCGGCCTCAACCCCGCCGATTTCAGCCAGAACCCAGAGGTCTTGGGGACGGCGCCACCGGCGTTCGGCAATTCAGCCGTGGTCGGCAATCAGGTCACCATCGGCGGGACCGCGATCGGCACTGGAACTGCACTGAACTCGCTGCCGACCAGCATCGCCGGCAATTCCATCACGGTCGATGGATCCGTCATCAATTTCTCGAGCACCGTGGCGACTTCGGGTTCGTTCACGGGCGGAGGCCCCTACACCATCAATGTCGGCCCAACGGCTTCAGGCGGCGCTACCCTTGGAACACTGCTTTCTGCCATCGACACGATCAATGGCAATACCAGTAACCCGAGTACCATCAGCGCATCCCCTGCATCCGCTACGCCAGGTGAGATCACCCTGAACACCGGCACAGCCAACAATCTGGTGATTACGGACAGCAATTCGAATGCGGTATTCTCGCAGCTCGGTTTCTCGGCGGACCCGGCGGCAACCCGGACAGGTGGCGGCGGGATAGGCACCGGCGCTGTGGCTGGCCCCGACGTGACTACCTTTGACAACGAGAGCATCAGCGGCGGGGCCATCACGGTCTACAATTCGGCCGGCACGCCGGTCAACGTTCAGCTCCGCTGGGCTATGGTCGCCCCGAACACCTGGAATCTATTTTATCAAAGCAATTCAACCGCGACCCAGGCGGGCCAAACGGCGTGGACCAACGTGGGTCAGAGTTTCGTCTTCAACTCCAACGGCAACCTGGTGAGCCCGGCAGGCGGCGGCATCACCATTCCGAACCTCACGGTCAACAGTCAGCAGGTCGGAGACGTTCAACTCAACATCGCTTCCGGCGCGTTGTCGCAATTTGCTTCTACGACCGGTAGCGCGACCGTCGGCCAGATCACGCAGAATGGTTTTGCCGCCGGTCAACTTCAGTCGGTAGCTATCAACAACAGCGGCCTTGTGGTCGGCACCTTCTCCAACGGTCAAAACATCGATCTCGCGGAAATCACGCTGTCGCACTTCAACGGCACGAACTATCTGCAAGCGCTCGATGGCGAAGCCTATGCGGCCACCGCGGATTCCGGAGCGGCGATCCAGGGCGCCTCGGGCACGATCGCGGGTTCCTCGCTCGAAGGCTCCAACACCGACATCGCCGACGAATTCACGAAGCTGATCATCACCCAGCAGGCGTATTCGGCCAACACCAAGGTCATCACCACGGCCAACGACATGGTTCAGAGCTTGCTGAACGTGTTGCGTTGATCGGCGGTAGTGGTCCGATTCTAACATTCGCGTGCCTTCGCTGCGAGCACTTTTGCGAATGTTAGAATCAAAGGGCCACTAGCAAATATAGGTTTCCAGGGGAGATTAGGATTTGACATTCGCTTTTCAAACTCGCGGCAACCTGGTTGGCGAATGTCAGATCCGCTCCACTAGTTATTTCCGGCGTGATCTAAAACAAGGCGGGTAAAGATGGGTTTGAGTTCTGCCCTTGCCAGTGCGGTAGCCGGCCTGCGTGCCAACCAGGCCGCGCTCTCTATTACGTCGGCGAACGTCGCCAACGCCAATACACCCGGCTACACCACCCAATCCGTCAATCAGATCGAGGTGCCGAGCGGCAGCTCCGGCGCTTCGGTCCTGGTCACCGGCGTGACCCGCGAACTCGATCAGTTCATTCAGGGGCAATTGCGCACCGAGACCGGCGGCGCCGGCTATGCCGACCAGGTCTCGAATATCCTCGGGCAACTGCAAACCATCTATGGCACGCCCGGAGGCACCGGCACGCTGGAGACGGCGTTCAATAATTTTACGTCCGCGATCCAGGCGATCCAGACCAACACGACCGGCGTGTCGGCGCAGACCACCGCGTTAAGCGCGGCGCAAACCCTGGCGCAGCAGCTCAATACGACCTCGCAGGGCATTCAGACGCTGCGCACCAATGTCAACCAGGACATCGGCAACTCCGTGTCGCAGGTCAACACCGACCTGAAGCAGATCGCCGCGATCAATACGAAACTCGGAAGCTTGAGCGCGACCGATCCGTCGGCTGCGACGCTGGAGGATCAGCGTGACAGCGCGATCAACGACCTGTCGAAATATGTCGACGTTCGCGCCAATACCGACGGCACGAACGAGACGAGCGTGTTCACCACGACCGGCATTCAGCTCGTCGGAGCCGGCCAGGCATCGCAGTTCAACTTCAGCTCTGGCGGAACGCTGAGCCCGACGTCGCTGTACAACTCCGATCCCGCCAAATCCGGTGTCGGGACGCTGACCGTCACGCTTCCCAACGGCGCGAGCCTGGATGTCGTGGCCAACAACGTGATCAGCTCGGGGCAAATCGCCGCCGACCTGCAACTGCGCGATCAGACATTGGTGCAGGCGCAGACCCAGGTCGATCAGATGGCCGCGACGCTTTCAAGCTCGCTGTCGGATAAGACCACGCCGGGCACCGCGGTCACGTCGGGTACGTTGTCCGGCTTCACACTCGATCTGAGCAATGTGCAGCCGGGTAATTCGGTCAACCTGACCTACACGAACAATTCCGGCCAGCAGCAGCAGGTGCAGATCGTCCGCGTCGACGATCCGAGTGCGCTGCCGCTTCCGAACCAGCCGGGCGTCAGTCCGCAGGTGATCGGGATCAATTTCTCCGGCGGGACGGCGTCGGTGGCGGCGCAGCTGAACGCAGCGCTGGGTCAGACCCACCTTCAATTTTCCAATTCGTCCGGTCTGCTGCAAGTCGCCGCCAGTTCGGGCGACAACGTCACCGTGAATTCGGCCTCGACGACGGCCACGGTGACGTCGCTGACCAGCGGCAGTCCGCAACTGCCGTTATTCACAGACGCCGGCTCGGCGTACACCGGCGCGATCACCGGCAGCGGTTCGGAAATGACCGGCCTGGCGGGGCGCATCCAGGTCAATCCGGCGCTGCTTGCCAATCCGTCGAACCTCACGGTCTACAGCAATTCGCCGCCGACGCCGGCCGGCGATACCACGCGATCCGATTTCATTTTCTCGCAGCTCACGACCGGCACCTTCACTTTTTCACCGAAGACGGGACTGGGCACGGCAACCGCTCCTCTTACCGGCACCATCGGCGACTATCTTCAGCAGTTCATCAGTCAACAGGCGGCGACGGCTTCCTCCGCAACGCAGTTGCAGCAGGGACAGAGCGTCGTCGTCAGTACGTTGCAGCAGAAGTTCAACTCGACCTCGGCGGTGAACATCGACGCCGAACTGTCGAACCTGATTGCGTTGCAGAATTCCTATGCCGCCAACGCCCACGTGATGTCGGTCGTTCAAAGCATGATGAATACCCTGATGCAGGCCCAAGTCTAAATTGAAGTCTAAAATTGAAGTCTAAGAATGAAGTCTAAAACTGAAGTCTAGACCACGCGTGTAGGTCACAAGTGTAAGGCGATTACCAGATGTCGATTAACAGCATTGGCTTCAATAATTCGCTGTTTGGCCAGGCGGTCCAGAACCTCAATAACCAGCTCACGAACCTGTCGACGCAACTCGCGACCGGCGAGAAGTCGACGAGCTATTCGGGGATGGGCAGCAACGAGGGCTTCGCGATCGCCGCGCGGTCGCAGCTTTCCAACATCTCCGCCTTCACGACCACGATCACTAACGTCAATACCAGCATCTCGGCCGCCAACACCGCGTTGCAGTCGCTGTCGGACATCGGCTCGACGGTGCAGAGCGATGCGCAGACGACGCCGCAAAATCTCAACAGCACCGGCCAGACCATCGGGCAGCAGAATGCGCTGACCGAGCTTTCCTCGGTCGTGGGTATTCTAAACACCCAGGCCGGCGATCGTTACCTGTTTTCGGGAAGCGCGATCAGCACGCCGCCGGTTGCCGACGTCGATACCATCCTGAACGGCAACGGCACACAGGCGGGGTTAAAGCAGCTTATCGCCGAACGGGCGCAAGCGGATGGCACAACCGGTCTTGGCCGCCTGACCATCTCGGCGCCGACCACGACGGGGACGGCGCCCGCGACGACGACGTCTTTTTCAGTCGCCGAAGGCGCTGCGGGTTCGCCGTTCGGGTTGAAGCTGAGTTCGGTGTCTTCGTCGCTGACGGGCGCGACGGTGAGCGGTCCATCCGGTTCTCCGGCCGCGGTGTCGTTCAGTTTCGGCTCGACCAACCCCAATCCGGGCGATCAGGTTACACTCGCTTTCAATCTACCGGACGGCACCACCGCTTCCGTGCAATTGACGGCGTCGAGCGCGACGCCCCCACCCGCCAATAGCTTTGCCATTGGATCGACGCCGGCGCAGACCGCCGCTAACCTCAATGCCGCGCTGAATACGGCGATCGGCACCGTGGCCAACACCTCGCTGGTCGCGGCCTCCGCAGTTGCGGCGGGCAATGATTTCTTCGATCCTTCGAGTTCCGCGACGGGCACTGTTGCAACCAACCAATCGGGCACGGCACCGCCAACCCCGATCACGAGCGCCACCGCATTATCGGGCACCGCGCCGTCGAATTCGCTGTCGACCAGTTTCGTCAATGGCGACTCCATCAATGTCAACGGCACGACCATCACGTTTTCGACGGGATCGCCGACGTCGCTGACGGGGCCAAACTACAACATCGATCCGACCACCGGCACGGTCGGCAACCTCCTGTCGGCGATCGACTCCATCACCGGCACCTCGACGCCTTCCTCGATCGATGGTGGCGCAGTCACGCTGAACACGCCCAACGCGGCGAACTTCTCGATTTCGGGCACCACCGCAAACGCGACGGCGGCGCTGGCCTCACTTGGCTTTGGCACCAGTCCGATCACTGCGGTGCAGCCGCCGCTGCGCGTCCCGTCGCCGGCCAGCACGGCAACCACGCTCGTCAATGGATCGGCCGACACGGTCGCCTGGTACACCGGAAACAATTCGTCCGATCCGCGCGCGTCATCAACCGCCCGGATCGATTCCGGAATCACGGTTGACTACGGTGCCCAGGCCAACGAGCAGGCTATCCGTCAACAGATCGAGGGCGTTGCGGTTTACGCCGCGGTCAGCTTCTCGCCGACTGCGACCAATTCAGCAGCCGCGGCGTCGGCGCTGTCGTCGCGTATCGCCGCGAACCTGACGTCCCAGCCGGGGCAGCAGACGATTGCGGACATTCAGACCGATTTCGCCGCCGCCCAGACCCAGATGAAGGCCGCGTCCGCGCGACAAACCCAGACCCAGACCATGTTGCAAAATCTGGTCGACTCCACGGAGACGGTCTCGACCGATCAGGTCGCAAGCGAGATCCTGCAACTGCAAACCACGTTGTCGGCGTCCTACCAGACGACCTCGATCCTGGCCGGGTTGAGCCTGACCAAGTTCCTGGTGCCGGGCGGCTAAAGTTGCGCAGCTGAAGGCGGGCGGCGCGTTCGCGCGGGCCATAAAGCTTTCGTTAACCATAGCTGTTTACTTCTCCTAACACGGGTTAACGCCGCATTAGCGGCCATCGCTCATAGACGTTCCGCTGATCAAGGCGGGCATTGAGGTTTTGGAATGCTGCACGGTAGCGTTCGATTGCAGGTGTCGGAGACGGCAGGTTCTGCAGGCCGGTCTCGATCGGCCTCCGCGATGGCCGAGTTGTTCGCGCCGCTGGATTCTCTGCTGGTTGCGGGCGGCGACTCGCGCCTTGCCATCAACCCGGCGAACGGCCTCAATGAATACGGTTGTCAATCAACGCCTTGCCCCGAAACGCTGAGCTTTTCCTCCAGTACGGCGACGTCGATTTCAGAGCGTGCTTATGACCGCGCCCTGGCTGCGCGCGAGAGCCTGATGCGATCGTCGATCGATGTCGGCGTTGAGGCTGCCTTTGACGACCGCCTCGAAGAGATGCGGGATGAGCTTCGGGTTTTCCTGGATTTGAAGCCGGCGTTTGCCGATGTGGTGTTTTCGCCGTCGGGGACGGACTCGCAACTTCAGTCGCTGTTTCTGGTGCGCGCGCTGCTCGGACCCGAACTGGTCAGCGTCGTCGTAGCCGCCGACCAGACTGGCAGCGGCACCGTCAATACTTCGCGCGGCTGCCATTTCAGCGCTGCGACCGCAAACGGAAGCCGGGTGCAAAAGGGCGAGCCGATCACGGGGCTTGCTTCCGCGGTGACGAGCGTCGCGCTTCCATTATTCGATGAGACCGGAAAGAGCAGGTCTTCGGCGGCGAACGATGCCATCGTGTTCGAAGCCGTCGAACATGCGGTTGCCGGCGGTGCGAAGGTGCTGCTTCAGGTCATGGATTCCTCGAAGTTCGGCTGGCGCGCGCCGAGCGATGAATGTGTTGAAGCCATCACGGCGCGCTGGCCCGACCAGGTGCAGGTCGTGGTCGATGCCTGCCAGATGCGGCTTGGCCGCGCGCGGCTCAAGCGTTGCCTCGCCCGCGGCTATATCGTGATCGTGACCGGCTCGAAATTCTTCACCGGTCCGCCCTTCAGCGGCGCGTTGCTGGTGCCGGGTGCGCTGGCTTCCCGTATTGACGCTGCGAATGCAATTCCGCCGGGCCTGCTCGAATATTCCAGCCGCAGCGATTGGCCGCAAAACTGGCCGGTTCTGCGGTCGCATTTCCCGGTCCGGATGAATTTCGGCCAATGGCTGCGCTGGGAAGCTGCGATCGAGGAGATCAGCGCTTACTACCGCGTGTCCGAGACGTTTCGGCAGACCGCGCTTGCGAGCTTCGGCGGCGCGGTCGAGAGGTTGATCGCGCAAGCGCCGTCGCTAGAGCTTTTGCCCTGGCAGGAAAGGGCGGTCGATGCCGCCGACGAGGAGATGGCGCAGCGGACGATCTTTTCGTTCGTGATCCGGCATGGCAAACGCCTGCGGTCGCTTGAGGAATGCCGGGCGCTTTATCGCGCGCTGGCCGGCAATGCCGGCAACAACGCCGTGGCCCAACCGTGCCTGATCGGCCAGCCGGTCGCTCTCGGACGCAATGCGTCCCCGCCGGCCGCACTTCGGATCAGTGCGAGCGCGCGGCTGGTGTCGGAGGCGTGGTCGCCGAATGCCGACGTCGCCCAACGCAATCTGCAACGCGCCATCGATCAGGCGGCCGCCGCGATCGCCAATCTCGAATCATTGCTCGCTGACACGAGCAGGCTTGAACAAATGGATGCCGCTCATGGATCGTGAGAATGTCTCGATCGGCCTTGCGCGCTATCCGAGCGCCGACCGGATCGGTTTCGCCAGATTGACGACCATGGCGTTCGACGGCGTCGACCTCCGCCCGTTGCGCGACCAGTTGATCGGCCGGCTTGCAGATGGGACGGCAAGTGCAGGCGAGGGGCTGGATCTTTCACTGATCACTCAGCTGCTCGGTGAAAAGCAGACGGGCCTGGCGATTCAGGCGGAAATCCTAAACTATCATCAACTGTATCGTTCGCCCTGTTCGTCGGAACCGCCGAAACTGCGCGTGCTGGCGCTGGCGGCGGCGATCGATATGGGCGGCAACACCCCGATCGAATTCCTGCTGGAGAATTCGGGCATCGAATTGCAGACGCTCTATGTGGTCGCCGGCGTCGATTTGCCGGTGCCGCTTCCGGAACATGATGTGGCGATTGTTATTGCATCCGACTCGGAAGAATGCGTCGAGGCGCTGCGCAAGATCGACGCGATGGCCTCGCGTTGGCCGCGGCAGCTGCTCAATCCGCCGCACCTTGTCCGCAACCTCGATCGCGACAAGCTGTACGGATTGTTGCGCGGGATCGGCGGGCTCGAAATTCCCGTAACCCACGGCGTGGCCCGCACCGACCTGATGTCGATGGCGCAATCCGGTGACCTTGCCGCCATCGCAGCCGAATTGAAATTTCCGATCATCGTGCGGCCGCGCGGTTCGCATGCCGGCGTCGGGCTCGTCAAGGTCGAAGATCGCGCTTCTCTCACGCAGTACCTCAATGGACGGCCGGAGCAGGCGTTTTTCGTCTCGCCGTTTGTGGATTATTCGAGCGCGGACGGCCTCTATCGCAAGTATCGGGTCGTCTTTATCGACGGCAAACCCTATGCCTGCCACATGGCGATCGCCGATCGCTGGGACATCTGGTACCTTAACGCCCGTATGGCCCTCAGCGAAGAAAAGCGGAGCGAAGAGGCGCGTTTCATGCGCGACTTCGACCACGGCTTTGCATTTCGTCACAGAGCGGCGTTCGCCGATGTCGCGAGCCGCGTCGGTCTCGATTATTTCACGATCGACTGCGCGGAAAACAAGGGCGGTGAGCTTCTGATTTTCGAGGCGGACAACACCGCCGTTGTCCACAATATGGATTCGCCGGACGTGTTCCCCTACAAGGCGCCGCAGATGCGCAAGATCTTCGACGCGTTTGCGGCCATGATGCAGCGCGCAAGGCGGGACCGCGAGCAGGCGGCTTAAGGCGGCTACGCTCTTTCCTCATCCTGAGGAGCCGCGTGAGCGGCGTTTATGCCGCCGTTCGCTAACGGCTTCTCTTCGCCCGGCCCGCTCGGGCGCGGGTCAGGCAACCGCCTTGCCGGGTAGCTGCAATAGTTGCAGGATTTCGCCTGCGGCACGTTAAAGCTCGGAGGGAACCTCGATCCCTTGTCCCGACCCGTGCGGAAAATCAGAGGCGGACGCAAACCGCTCGCGTCAGGAGATCACGGAATGGTCGAGCCGATCGAACAGGACGGCATGCTCATCGAATGGGATGTCGGCATCGCCATGGACGACGGGCTGGTGGTTCGGGCCGACGTGTTCCGGCCGGTAACTCCAGGAAAATTCCCCGTGCTGCTGACATATGGTCCGTATGCCAAGGGGCTGGCTTTTCAGAAAGGCTATCCGAGCGCCTGGACAAACATGATCGCCGGCCATCCCGATGTCGCGTTCGGATCGAGCAACAAATATCAGAACTGGGAGGTGGTCGACCCCGAGAAATGGGTGCCGCACGGGTATGTCTGCGTGCGCGTCGACTCCCGCGGCACCGGCCGGTCGCCCGGCATTATCGATCATTTTTCGCCGCGCGAGACCCGCGATTTCTATCAATGCATCGAATGGGCCGGCGTGCAGTCATGGTCGAATGGCAATGTCGGGCTGAACGGTGTTTCCTACTACGGCATCAATCAGTGGCATGTCGCCTCGCTGCAGCCGCCGCATTTGAAGGCGATGTGTATCTGGGAGGGCGCTGCCGATTGGTACCGCGACATGACGCATCACGGCGGAATCCTGTCGACGTTCTGGGCCAACTGGTACGACATGCAGGTCAAGACGGTACAATACGGCCTTGGCGAGAGGGGCCCGCGCAGTGTCGTGACCGGCGCGCTGGTGTGCGGCGATGAGACCTTGTCCGACCAGGAACTCGCGCGTAGCCGCGCGAACTTTGGCGAGGAGATTCTCGCCCACCCGCTCGATGATGATTATCACAAAGCGCGCTCGCCGGACTGGAGCAAGGTCACGGTGCCGTTCCTTTCGGCGGCAAACTGGGGCGGGCAAGGCCTGCATCCGCGCGGCAATTTTGAAGGATTTGTTCGCGCGGCGTCGAAACAGAAATGGCTCGAATGCCACGGGCTCGAGCACTGGTCGCATTTTTACACCGACTACGGCCGGCAATTGCAGCGCCGGTTTTTCGACTTCCACCTCAAGGGCGAAGCGAACGGCTGGAACGAGCAGCCGAAGGTTCAGCTTCAGGTTCGTCATGTCGACAAATTCGTCGAACGGCATGAGAGCGATTGGCCGTTGCCTTCCACACGCTGGACCAGATTTTATCTCGATCCGAAAAACCAGACGCTTTCTTGGCAGCCGCCGTCGGAAGAAGCCGAGATCAGCTTTGTGGCTGATGGCGACGGGCTGACCTTCATGTCGGAGCCGCTTGCGGAGGAAACCGAGATCACCGGGCCGGTGGCTGCGATCTTGCGCATTTCTTCCAGCACCGAGGATGCCGATATCTTCCTTGTGTTTCGCGTCTTCACGGGCGATTTGCGCGAAATCACATTTCTCGGCGCGATCGATCCACATACGCCGGTCGCACAGGGCTGGCTACGCGCTTCACATCGCAAGCTCGACGAAAAATTGTCGAGGCCGTATCGCCCCTACCATACCCACGACGAAGTGCAGGCGCTTCAGCCGGGCAAACCCGTCGATCTCGCAGTCGAACTGTGGCCGACCTCGATCGTGGTGCCGAAGGGATATCGCATCGCGCTCAGCGTGCGCGGAAAAGATTACATGTGGCAGGCGAGCACGGGCGCGAAACTATCCAACTTCAAGAACGAACTCCTGGGATGCGGTCCGTTCCTGCACGATGACCCGCGCGACCGGCCGCGCCAGCGCTTTGCAGGAAATACGACGCTACATCTCGACCGGCAGGGGATCTGCCAGCTGTTGCTGCCGGTCATTCCGCCGCGTTAGCTGGCCGTTGTTACTGCATGCTGACGAGCGTCAGGTCGATGAACCAGGATTGCGGCGAGATGAATCCCTTGACCTTGGGGCTCATCGCGCGCGGATTGAGATCGTGGACGATGTAGAGCCAGGGCGGATTGTCGACCAGCCGCTCATGCGCCTTGCGAAACGCACCGGAGATCACGGCCGGATCGCTGGCCTCGGCCAGCGTCGTCAATGCCTCGTCGAAGCCGTCATCTTTCCATTGTTCGAAGTTGAAGCCGTTCGGCGAAAAGTTGGCCGAGGAAAAATAACGCGCCATGACGCCGACATCGGAGGAGGGCGACGAGACGTTGATCACCATGGCGCCTTTCAGGTTCGGGCTGTCGGGCGTGGCCCGCGCCGCGTTGAGCAGGATCTGCCACTCCACGACGTCAAAGGACACGTCGACACCGCAGGCCTCTTTGAGATTTTGCTGGATGAACTCGTTCATCGGCAACGGCGACATCTGTCCCGAACCGGAGGTCGAGATCATCGCCTTGAAGGCAAGCGGCTTGTCCGGTGTGAAGCCGGCTTCCGCGAGCAGCTTCTTGCCTTTCGCCGGATCGAACGTGTAGCGGTTTTGCGGAGTTCCGAAATTTGGATCGTTCGCCTTCAGCCAGCCCGCGGAAGGTTCGGCAGTGCCGTTGAGCAGTTCCACCAGCGCGGCGCGGTCGACGCAATAGTTCAGCGCCTGCCGGACCCGGACGTCCTTGAAGGAACTCGTCGCCGAGCCGATGTTGTAAAACCACGGCCACACATGCGGATAGGAGCCGGTCGCAATGTTGAAACCGGAAGCCTTGAGCGAGGCAATTCCGTCCGGCGGCGGCACCTCGATCCAGTCAACCTGACCGGAGCGCAACGCGGCGAGCCGCGTATTGGCCTCGGGAATCGGCATTAGCACGACGTTATCGAGCTTGGCCTTCTTGTTCGCATCCCAGTAGCCGTCCCAGCGCGCGAGATCGACCTCCTGCCGCGGCACGACTTTGGTGATGCGGAAGGGTCCGGTGCCGGCGGCCGGTAAAGTTGCAACCTTGGTCCAGTCGCGGCCGGCTTTCTCGAATGACGCGGGCGAGGTGAAGAGAATGTAGACGGCCATGTAAGGGAAATACGAGGCCGGCTTGTTTGTGGTGATCGCCACCGTCGAGTTGTCGATCTTCTTGTAGGAGACGAGCAGCGGCGCACGGGCGCGCGTCATTGCCGAACTCGCAATCTCGTATTGCGGGCTATCGTTTTTGAAGTAGCGATCGAGATTCCAGATCACGGCGTCGGCGTTGAAGTCGGTGCCGTCGTGGAACTTGACGCCCTGGCGCAAGTGAAAGACCCAGGTCTTGCTGTCGTCAGGCGCCTGCTCCCATTTCTCCGCAAGCCCGGGCCGCAAGTCCGCCAGACGATCCGTGCCGGTCAGATCCCACAACACGAGCCCTTCGAAAATCGGATAGCCGAGAAAACGCATGCCTTCGAAGCCGTTATTGGGAAGGCCGGTCGTGGTCGGGATGTCGGAAGCGGTCATGGCGATGCGAAGGGTGGTTTCGGCGTGCGCCGGCAATCCACAGAGCCCCGCCATCACGGTCGCGGCAGCGAAGTTGAGGAAATTACGCATGGGCCCACCTGTTGTCATGAAAGCGTCAGCTCCAACCAATGCAAATTGCGGACCACCGGTGGATACCGGCAGATGCGCCAGCTTCAGTCCAAGACGGCGAAAATGATAGGATTCTCAGGACATATGATTCGAAAGTGGCTCCCGCCCACCCGCATCGAGAAGGTGCCCCTCTTTGTCCGCTCAATGGAAAAGCGCCTCTGCGCGGATCCCGAACCTGCCGCGCTTGCATCGGCAGGCGGTCAGCGCCTTCGAGGAAGGACAGTTCGGAAAGGCGGAAAGGCTGTGCGCGGCGATACTGGAATATTCCAGCGATCATTTCGACACGCTGCATTTGCTGGGATACATCCAGCTCCAGCGCGGCCGTCATCTCGAGGCGATCGGGCCTCTCGCCAAAGCGGTGAAGGCCAACCCCGGCTCGGTCGATGCCGCGTCGAATCTGGGGCTTGCGTTTCACAATGCGGGGCGTTTCGAGGAAGCCATCGCGCAATATCGCAATGCGCTGGCGTTGTCGCCGCACCATCCTGAAATTTCCTACAATCTCGGCAACGCCTATCTCGCGCGCGATCGCATTATCGAAGCGCTTGCAAGCTACGATGAGGCGCTGGCCAATCACCCTTCGCATGTCGGCGCGCGCGTCAACCGCGGCAATACGCTGCTGCGTTTCAACCGTCCGGCTGAAGCGCTTGAAAGCTACGGGCAGGCGCTGGCGCTGATGCCGGACCATCCGCAAATCCTGACCAATTGCGGCCATGCGCTGCGCCGGCTCGACCGGCCGCAGGAAGCGCTGGCAAGTCTGGCTGTGGCGATCGAGAAGAGTCCGGATTTTCCAGAGGCTCATTTTGAATCGGCGCTGGCGCAACTCGCGCTCGGCAATTTCGAGGCGGGCTGGAAAGCCTATGAGTGGCGCTGGAAGACCAGCGCATTTGCCGACAAGCGTCGCTCATTTCGTCAGCCACAGTGGCAGGGCAATGCGCCCCTGGCCGGCAAGACTATCCTGCTTCACGCCGAACAGGGCTTTGGCGATACGCTTCAGTTCGTCCGCTATGCGCCGCTGCTCGCGAGCCGTGGCGCGCGGGTGATTTGTGAAGTACAGCCGGAATTGATGTCGCTGCTTGGACAACTCGAAGGCATCGAGACCATCGCCAAAGGCGGTGTGTTGCCGCACTTCGACCTGCATTGTCCATTTCTGAGCTTGCCGCTCGCTTTCGGCACGGACCTTGCGACCATCCCCGCGCAAGTTCCCTATCTCGCCGCGCCCGAGGCGCGGGTGGCCCGGTGGCGCGATCGCTTGGGCGAGGGGAGGCCGCGTGTCGGCTTTGTCTGGTCCGGCTCGCCAGCGCACAAGAACGATGCCAATCGTTCTATACCGCTCGCGCAATTGGGCCGGTTGCTTGCCAACCCATCGTCTGCCTGCTTCAGCCTGCAACGCGAGATGCGCGACGCCGACCGTGAAGCTTTGCGGGGTTTGCCAAACCTCGTCGATCTCGGCCCCGAGCTTGCCGATTTCGCTGAGACCGCCGCGGTGATCTCGCTGTTGGACGTCGTGGTCTCGGTCGACACATCGGTGGCGCATCTGGCCGGTGCGCTCGGCAAGCCGGTCTTGATCCTGCTGCCGCATGCGGCGGATTTCCGCTGGCTGCGCGAACGGAGCGATACGCCTTGGTACGGAAGCGCAAAACTGTTGCGCCAGCCAGCCTTTGGCGATTGGGACAGCGTCATCGCCCGCCTCGCCGACGAATTGAGCGGCGGAGCGTGGTCATTAGGATTTCATTAACCACGTCTGTTTACTTATTGGTGACGATTGCGGCCAGGGAATACCGGCGTTAGCCGCATGGAGCATCTCATGACCGAGCAGATTCACCTCGTAGTGGCGACGCCCTGCTTCGGCGGTCAGGTCTCCACCCTCTATGTCAACTCGATATTCGCCCTGCAACGTGCCGTGCGCTCGCTATCGAACGTACGGCTCAAGGTCGAGCTGCGCGACGGCGACGCGCTGATCACGCGCGCCCGCGCCAACCTGATGACGTCCTTTCTCGACGATCCCTCCGCGACACATTTCCTGTTCGTTGACGCCGATATCGGCTTCACGCCCGAGCAGGTGTTTCGGCTGATCGAGTCGGCGGCCGACGTCGTGGCCGGCGTTTATCCGATCAAGCGGGTCAATTGGGAAAAGGCGCAGCGCGCGATCCAGGAGAGGCGGCCGAAAGTGCCGGCGGCGTCGCTCGATTATGTGCTCGAGCTCAACGACCCCGATCATGTCGCGGTCATCAACGGCTTTACGCGGGTGCGCTACGCCGGCACCGGCTTCTTGATGATCCGCCGCCACGTCTTTGAAAAGATGTGCGCGCATCCGGATTACGCGCCGCTGCAATTTTTGCGCGAGCATTCGCACGATGCGCTGGCGGGAAGCCCCAACCGCTTTGCGTTGTTCGAGTGCATGATCGACCCGGCGACCGGGACTTATCTCAGCGAGGATTTCGCTTTCTGCAAGCGCTGGACCGATATCGGCGGCGAGATCTGGGCGGATCTTCAGAGCTGCCTCGATCATGTCGGCCCTTCGGTATTTCGCGGCGATGTCGCCTCGCAGTTTGCAAGCCCGGCGCTGGCGACCGATGCGGCCTGAGGCGGACGCCGCGCTTTCAAATCGAACCGGTGTTCCCCGGCCGCGTTGTGCTGAGCGCATCGGTCTTGTCAAACTGACGAAGGCTGCCGAAGCCGGATACGATCTTCGGCCGTTGTGGCGCCGGCTGATCGCAAGAATGCTCGATGGCTCGATCGAGGCGGGCGAGGGGCTCGATCTTTCCGTGATTGCGCAACTGCTCGGCGACAAGGAAGCGGGTCTGGCGATTCAAGAAACGATATTGGCTTCGCATCAGCTATTCCGGTCGCCTTGCGCGGCAAAGCCTCCGCGCTTGCGTGTTCTGGCGCTCGCCGCCGCCACCGACATCGGCAGCAACACGCCGATCGAATTCCTGCTCGAGGGCAGCGGTATCGAATTGACGACGCTCTATGTAATGCCGGACGTCGACTGGCCCGACTGGCTGCCTGCGCACGACGTCGCGATGGTGATTGCTTCGGACTCCGACGATTGTCGCGCGGCGCTCGACAAGATCGCTCATGCCGCGCCGACCTGGCCGCGGCCGTTGCTTAATCTTCCGAAGTTCATCGAGCGCCTCGATCGCGACAAGCTGCACGGCCTGCTCGACGGTATCGAAGGGCTCGAAATTCCACAGACGGTATGTTTGACGCGCGAGCAGCTTATGTTGCTTTCGCAGCCATCTCTCGCGATTTCCGATGTCGCTTCCGGTCTCGCTTTTCCAATCATCGTGAGGCCGCGCGGCTCACACGCCGGCAAAGGCCTGGCAAAACTTGACGACGTCAACGCGATTGAAAATTATCTGGGCGAACACGAAGAGGATTTGCTTTTCGCCTCGCGCTTTGTCGATTATCGAGGCGACGATGGCTTGTTCCGAAAATATCGCATCGTCTTCATCGACGGGCAACCCCATGCGTGTCATCTTGCCATCGCCGATCGCTGGGACATCTGGTACATGAATGCGCAGATGGCGGCGAGCGCGGGCAAGCGCGGCGAAGAAGAAGCCCTCATGCAAACGTTCGATGTTGGTTTTGCCCAGCGCCATCGTGCGGCGCTATCGGGTCTTGCGAAGCGCATCGCGCTCGATTACTTCACGGTCGATTGCGGCGAAACCAGAGAAGGATCGTTGCTGATCTTCGAAGCCGACAATACCGCGATTGTCCACGACATGGACCCGCCCGATATCTTTCCGTACAAGGTGCCCGCGATGCGCAAAGTGTTCGATGCTTTCGCAGCCATGTTAC
Organism: uncultured Alphaproteobacteria bacterium; assembly: GCA_963824305.1. Classification (GTDB taxonomy): domain Bacteria; phylum Pseudomonadota; class Alphaproteobacteria; order Rhizobiales; family Xanthobacteraceae; genus Bradyrhizobium. Next base: position 507,517 of record CAWGOW010000004.1, on the reverse strand, counting down.
ATCGTCGCGCCGGACGCGCCAACGGGATAGCGGCGTGACGAAGTCTCCGGCCGAATTGTCCTCAGGGGTCGGGCCGAGCGAAACACTCGACCCGTCAAACTGGGACGATGTACGCGCGCAGGCCCATCGCATGCTCGATGAAGCCATCGACAATATTGCCAATATCAGAGAGCAGCCGGTCTGGCGTCCGATTCCAGATGACGTTCGTGCGCGGTTTCGCGAGGGACTTCCGCGGGAGCCGTCTGAGCTCGGCGAGATCTATCAAGAATATTCGCAACTGATTGCGCCTTACGCGACCGGCAACGTCCATCCCGGCTTCATGGGATGGGTGCATGGCGGCGGCAACGTCGTCGGCATGTTGGCGGAGATGCTCGCAGGCGGGCTCAACGCGAATCTCGGTGGCCGCGATCATATTCCAATCGAGGTCGAACGTCAGATCACGGAATGGACGCGAACGATGTTCGGCTTTCCCGAAGGCGCGAGCGGCGTCTTCGTGACGGGCACGTCGATCGCGAACCTGATGGCGGTGTGGGTGGCGCGCACCGCCGCGCTTGGAATACTTGCACGAGCCCGCGGCGTCGGCGGCGAAGGCGGCTTGTTGACAGCCTACACGTCGAAGGCGGCGCATGGTTGCGTTTCCAAGGCGATGGATCTTGCGGGCTTCGGCACCGATGCGCTGCGTAGTATGCCCGTCGATGGTTTGCATCGCGTCGATGTCGAAGCGATGCGCACGCAAATCAAACGTGATCGCGAGATCGGCCTGAAGCCTTTTCTTGTGGTCGGCTCGGCCGGCACGGTCGACATCGGCGCGGTCGACGACCTCGTCAGTTTGAGCGCATTGTGCCGCGAGGAAAAACTCTGGTTTCATGTCGACGGCGCTTACGGCGCGCTTGGCGTTCTCTCGCCGGCGCTCGCGCCGCGTCTCGCGGGACTGGAGAGCGCCGATTCGATCGCGCTCGATTTCCATAAGTGGGGACAGGTGCCGTATGACGCGGGCTTTCTGCTCGTTCGCGATCAGCAACGTCATCTCGACGCTTTTGCGGCGCCGGCGGTCTATCTGCGCCGCGAGACGCGAGGACTTGCGGCGGGTTCGCCATGGCCGTGCGACCTGGGGCCGGATCTTTCGCGCGGCTTTCGCGCGCTGAAGACGTGGTTCACTTTGAAAGCATTCGGTACCGAAAAGCTGGGCGCCATGATCGAGCGCACTTGTCGGCTCGCGCGCTATCTGGAAATGAAGGTCTCAGCGGAGCAGCAGTTGGAGTTGATCGCGCCCGCGCAGCTCAACATTGTCTGTTTCCGTTATCGAGCCGACGATGCCGATCGCATCAATAGCGAGATCGTTGCCGATATCCAGGAGTCGGGCATTGCCGCGCCATCGACGACGACGCTCGACGGCAAGCTCGCGATCCGTGCGGCGATCGTCAATCATCGCACCGACACGCGCGACCTCGACGCGCTTCTGGCCGCGGTGCTGGAATTCGGCGCACGGCGATCTGCGGAAGATCACGCGGCGTGAAGCTGGCGGAGTGACGCCGCCAGAAAATCCCACGAGAGAATGCCGATCGGTTCAGGCCGCTTTCTTGGCCTGCTGGGCGCGGGCGTGATCGAGAAGCTTCTTCTCGTAAGCCACAAGCTTCTTTGCTTCCTTCAGCGCCTGATAAAGATCGCTGTTGAGGATGTTGATGTTGATGCCTTCGATGATCGGCCACATGCTCGGCGCCGTGGTGACGACGTCGCGCAACAAATTGAAGTATGTTGCGTGATTGGCCTCGGGCTCCGGCGAAATGTACATCAACTGCACGGCCAGATAGATCAGCTTGGCCGGAGTGTCGGCGGTTTCCGGCGTCAGAATGTCTTTCTCACGCAGGATCGGCACCTTCTCGCCTTCGATCAGCAGCCGGGCGCGCTGATCGGTGTTGGTAATCACGCAGGATCCGATGATGATCCGCTCGTGCGGCTTGAGTTCGACCTTGAGCGCCATGCCTGTTCTCCGTTGCCGTCCTTTTTGGGACGTGATGTTCGATCGCGCGATCGCGCTCGAAACGCCGGCGACGAACTCAAACAATCGCAGCCAATCGAGTCTTCCCTGAGTTGCTCTTAAAAATTCGTAAACGAGCGGCGGCGGTACCTGAATCCGCTGTGATTCCAACAGGCTGCGCCAGCGCCGGTATAGTGAAAAATCCGTTTTTATCGTTGTTTTTCAAACGTTTGGATCGAATTGAAAGTGCCCGATTTATGTTTTGTTAGATGGCTTGCCTCCACGGTGCGTCGGTAATCCGGCCCTGAAGGTCCGGGTACTTAGAAAACCAGAAAGGTAACAGCATGTCCGGTATTGTTCTTTCGGCGTCAGTTCGCCAAAACCTCCTCTCGCTTCAGTCGACGGCTTCGTTGCTTGCAACGACCCAGAATGACCTCGCCACTGGCAACAAGGTCAACTCGGCCCTCGACAACCCCACCAACTTCTTCACCGCGGCCGGCCTCAACAACCGCGCTTCCGATATCGGCAACTTGCTCGACAGCATCGGCAACGGCGTGCAAGTGCTTCAGGCCGCCAACACCGGCATCACCTCGTTGCAGAGCCTCGTTGCGAGCGCCCAGTCGATTGCCAACCAGGTGTTGCAGAGCCCGGTCGGCTATTCCACGAAGTCCAACGTGACGGGAGCGGCGATCACCGGCGCTACCGCCAACAACCTGCTCGGACCCGGAACCAACAACACGGTCACCGGCTCCGTGGTCAACAACAACCTGGGCACCCCGGTTGCGATCACAGCCGCCACCAAGCTGGTTTCCGCGACGAACTCGGACACGCTGGCCACCACGCCCGCGAACGGTTCGAGCTTCACCGTTGACGGCAAGTCCATCACCTTCAGCACTGCGCAGACCAACGTGAGCACCGATGCCAGCGGCAACGTGACGATCGGTGTCGGCACCGGCAGCACGCTGACGGTTGGCGACGTCCTGAGCGCGGTCGACGGCATCACCGGTACTGCCACGGCTTCCACCATCAGCGGCGGCAAGCTTGTGCTCAGCACGGGTACGTCGCAGAGCCTGGTGATTGCGGCTGGCGGCACCAGCGCGCTGACCACGTTCGGTCTTACGGCCGGCACGACTGCCATCACCCCGCCTTCGCTTCAAGGCGAGACACTCACCATCGGCGCTACCGGCGGTGGCACGGCGACCAACATCACCTTCGGCACCGGCGCCGGCCAGATCTCGACGCTCAACGCACTCAACACGGCGTTGGCGGCGAACAACCTGCAGGCCACGATCAGCACCACCGGCGCGATCAATATCGTGACCTCGAACAACGCGGCTTCGTCCACGATCGGCACGATCGGTGGAACGGCCACGGCGACCAGCCAGGCTTTCGCCAGCGCGGCGGCGGCGGCTCCGGTTGCCGATCCGACCTCGCAGGCCACCCGCGCCAGCCTGGTCGCGCAGTACAACAACGTGCTGCAGCAGATCAACACGACTTCGCAGGACTCTTCGTTCAACGGCGTCAATCTGTTGAACGGCGATACCCTCAAGCTCGTGTTCAACGAGACCGGCAAGTCGACCCTGAACATCACCGGCGTCACCTTCAACACCGCCGGCCTCAGCCTCTCGAGCCTGACCGCAGGTACCGACTTCCTCGACAACAACTCGGCCAACACCGTGTTGACGCAGCTCAGCGCGGCTTCCACCACGCTGCGCACGGAAGCTTCCGCGCTCGGTTCGAACCTGTCGATCGTGCAGATCCGCCAGGACTTCAACAAGAACCTGATCAACGTGCTGCAGACCGGTGCGTCCAACCTGACGCTGGCCGATCCGAACGAAGAGGCGGCCAACAGCCAGGCGCTGTCGACCCGCCAGTCGATCGCAGTCTCGGCGCTGGCTCTTGCCAACCAGTCGCAGGAAAGCGTGCTTCAGCTGCTCCGCTGATCGCGAAAACCAGCCAACCAAACGCCAAACGGCGGGGGAAACCCCGCCGTTTTTGCTGTTGAGCGTTGAGAATCCCGACGGTCTTCGTCGGCCAATATTATCCTTTACACTTATGGTTAGCACTTGATGAAGGCAGGGCGTCATTTCGGAATCTATAGCGAGATCAAAGGGCTCGCTAGGTTTGGTAAGCGCAGGCTAGCCACCGGGGACCCTTGCGGTTGCCCTGCGAGGCGAGGGCGCGGCCGATGGTTCATGTTTTTTTAGCCACTTAACCACACCGTGCCGGGGACGCCTGATCTTGGACTGATCGGGTCAGTTTTGAGTTTCACACCAGAAAGGTTTGAATTATGTCCGGTATTGTTCTTTCGGCGTCAGTTCGCCAAAACCTCCTCTCGCTTCAGTCGACGGCTTCGTTGCTTGCAACGACCCAGAATGACCTCGCCACTGGCAACAAGGTCAACTCGGCCCTCGATAACCCCACCAACTTCTTCACCGCGGCCGGCCTCAACAACCGCGCTTCCGACATCGGCAACTTGCTCGACAGCATCGGCAACGGCGTGCAGGTGCTTCAGGCCGCCAACACCGGCATCACCTCGCTGCAGAATTTGGTCGCGAGCGCCCAGTCGATCGCCAACCAGGTGTTGCAGAGCCCGGTCGGCTATTCCACGAAGTCCAACGTGACGGGAGCGGCGATCACCGGCGCTACCGCCAACAACCTGCTCGGACCCGGAACCAACAACACGGTCACCGGCTCCGTGGTCAACAACAACCTGGGCACCCCGGTTGCGATCACAGCCGCCACCAAGCTGGTTTCCGCGACGAACTCGGACACGCTGGCCACCACGCCCGCGAACGGTTCGAGCTTCACCGTTGACGGCAAGTCCATCACCTTCAGCACTGCGCAGACCAACGTGAGCACCGATGCCAGCGGCAACGTGACGATCGGTGTCGGCACCGGCAGCACGCTGACGGTTGGCGACGTCCTGAGCGCGGTCGATGGTATCACCGGTACTGCCACGGCTTCCACCATCAGCGGCGGCAAGCTCGTGCTCAGCACGGGTACGTCGCAGAGCCTGGTGATTGCGGCTGGCGGCACCAGCGCGCTGACCACGTTCGGTCTTACGGCCGGCACGACTGCCATCACCCCGCCTTCGCTTCAAGGCGAGACACTCACCATCGGCGCTACCGGCGGTGGCACGGCGACCAACATCACCTTCGGCACCGGCGCCGGCCAGATCTCGACGCTCAACGCACTCAACACGGCGTTGGCGGCGAACAACCTGCAGGCCACGATCAGCACCACCGGCGCGATCAACATCGTGACCTCGAACAACGCGGCTTCGTCGACGATCGGCACGATCGGTGGAACGGCGACGGCGACCAGCCAGACTTTCGCCAGCGCGGCGGCGGCGGCTCCGGTTGCCGATCCGACCTCGCAGGCCACCCGCGCCAGCCTGGTTGCGCAGTACAACAACGTGCTGCAGCAGATCAACACGACCGCGCAGGACTCTTCGTTCAACGGCGTCAACCTGTTGAACGGCGATACCCTCAAGCTCGTGTTCAACGAGACCGGCAAGTCGACCCTGAGCATCACCGGCGTTACCTTCAACACCGCCGGCCTCAGCCTTTCGACCCTGGTGTCGGGCACCGACTTCCTCGACAACAACTCGGCCAACACCGTGTTGACGCAGCTCAGCGCGGCTTCCACCACGCTGCGTGGGGAAGCTTCCTCGCTCGGTTCGAACCTGTCGATCGTGCAGATCCGCCAGGACTTCAACAAGAACCTGATCAACGTGCTGCAGACCGGTGCGTCCAACCTGACGCTGGCCGATCCGAACGAAGAGGCGGCCAACAGCCAGGCGCTGTCGACCCGCCAGTCGATCGCAGTCTCGGCGCTGGCTCTTGCCAACCAGTCGCAGCAGAGCGTGCTTCAGCTGCTCCGCTGATCGCGAAAACCAGCCAACCAAAACGCCAAACGGCGGGGGAAACCCCGCCGTTTTTGCGTTTGGGCCTTTGAAATATCTGTTATTTCCCTGAAATCCCGCCGGGGAGGGGCCGTTAACCCCGTGTTAAGCAAACAACTTAAACCGGGATTAACCATAATTTAAAGGACGCCTGCCTATCTTGACGAAGAAAGCTCCCGGCCGCGTACCGAATCGGCTGCCGGACACGTCACTGCATAGGAAGGTCAACAAATGTCCGGTATCGTTCTTTCGGCATCAGTCCGCCAAAATCTTCTCTCTTTGCAGTCGACCGCCGCTTTGCTAGCGACGACTCAAAATGACCTCGCCACCGGCAACAAGGTCAACACGGCGCTCGACAACCCGACCGAATTCTTCACCGCGGCGGGCCTCAACAACCGCGCCAGCGATATCGGCAACCTGCTCGACAGCATCGGCAACGGTGTGCAGGTGCTGCAGGCCGCCAACACCGGCATCACCTCGCTACAGAGTTTGATCGCCAACGCGCAGTCGATCGCCAACCAGGTGCTGCAGAGCCCGGTCGGTTACTCCACGAAGTCCAACGTAACGGCGACTGCGATCCCCGGCGCCACCGCCAACAACCTGCTCGGTCCGCCAGCCAACAACACCGTCACGGGCGCTGCCATTCCGGGTGCGACAGCGACGACCACCAAGCTCAGCGCCTTGACGACGGCCATCACGACCGCGGACAGCCTCACGATCGACGGCAAGACCATCACGTTCGCCGCTTCCGGCGGCAACACTTTCACCTCGACGGGCGAAACGCTCGACCTGAGCACGGCGACCGTCGGCGACCTGCTCTCGGCCATTGATGGCATCACCGGGGCAACGACACCCTCGACACTGGGCGGCACCAAGCTGACCCTGAGTACCGGCACCACGCAGCCTCTGGCCATCGGTGGTGCCGCGGGCACGCTGACCGCGCTCGGTCTGACGGCCGGAACAACACAGCTCCAGCCGCCGCCGCTCCAGGGTCAATCGCTGACGATCACGCCCACCGGTGGTGGCACGGCGACCAGCGTCGTTTTCGGTACCGGCCCCGGTCAGGTCTCGACGCTTAACCAGCTCAACGCGGCATTGGCGGCGAACAACCTGCAGGCCAGCATCAGCACCACCGGTCAGATCAATATCGTGACCTCGAACAACGCAGCTTCGTCCACGATCGGCACGATCGGCGGAACGGCCACGGTGTTCAGCGGTCTTACGGCAACCGCGCCGGTAGCCGATCCGACATCGCAGGCGACCCGCGCAGGCCTGGTTGCGCAATACAACAACGTGCTGCAGCAGATCAACACGACCGCGCAGGACTCCTCGTTCAACGGCATCAATCTGCTGAACGGCGACACCCTGAGCCTGGTGTTCGACGAGACCGGTGCGTCGAAGCTCTCCATCACGGGTGTAACCCTCAACGACGCCGGACTTGGCCTTTCGACCCTGACGACGGCCACCGACTTCCTCGACAGCAACTCGGCCAATGGGGTTTTGACGCAACTGACCGCGGCCAGCAGTACGCTACGTTCGGAGGCTTCCTCGCTCGGTTCGAACCTGTCGATCGTCGAGATCCGCCAGGACTTCAACAAGAACCTGATCAACGTGCTGCAGACCGGCGCGTCAAACCTGACGCTGGCCGATCCGAACGAAGAGGCGGCCAACAGCCAGGCGCTGTCGACTCGCCAGTCGATCGCGGTCTCCGCGCTCGCGCTCGCCAACCAGTCGCAGCAGAGCGTGCTTCAGCTTCTCCGCTGATCGAAGCGCAAACGGCACAATAAAAAACGGCGGAGCAAACTCCGCCGTTTTTGTTTAACTAATGCACAATGATCCAGAAATTTGCCTGGTCCGTCGTTTTGCGGTGCATTCTGCGTCCACCGCTAACCTTATTTTAAAGGCAGACGACCTATAAAACTTGGGCAGTTGCGTGTCCGCGTACTGCTGAAATCCCAGTTTGGAGTGATGAATGTCCAGCGCCGCCCAAGCCTATGCTCGCACATCGCAGACAACCGGGACGGCCAGGGACATCGAGGCGCAGGCGCTGTTGAAGGCGGCCAAGCAACTCAGGGACGTACAGGCGAACTGGACCGGCCCGGACGCCAAAATGCACAAGGCGTTGTTGTTCAATCGCCGCCTGTGGACGATCTTCTTGAGTTCGGTCGAGTCCAACGATCATCCTCAGCCGCTCGAAGTTCGTCAGAACATCGCCAACATCAGCGTCTTCGTCATGCATCAGACGCTCGCGATGCAAATGGATCCGCACCCGGAAAAATTGAAGTCGTTGATCGACATCAATTGCAATATCGCGGCCGGTCTCGCGGGCAGGGCCTGAGCCTCTCCGCCACTCTCTCCTACGACTTTTGCGCCGGTTCGGGCGTTACGCCGTCAGGTCTGTGACCAGCGGGCGCGGCGAGGAATCCTTGGCAGCATCCAGCGAATGGAAATAAGCGCGGCGGCGCAACATCGCGTCGTCGGGAAATTGCTGGACGACCTGGCCGGTCAAAGCGTCAACGGACTGAAAAACCACGGCCGACGCGGCGGTATCGAAAAACGCCTCGTGCGACAAATCGCTCGAACTCGGTAGATCGTTACGGCTCGAGGTGCTCGAATCCGTCGCCGTCACCGTTTGACTAGCGGGCAATTGGGTAGGCACGCCGCCGATTGCCGCGTTGCTGGCGGCAGTCGGAAACGACGCTGCGACCGGCGCCCCCACCGATCTAATGCTGAAATCCGTACTCATGGCAGCCCTCCTGGCTCTCCTCGAGTTCAAATCCCAACCCCTCAACATCGGCAATTATGAAGGTGACGTATCAACGCACTGTTAGAGAACGCGGTCAATTATGCGCTGACGGCGGCGCGCCAATTTGCAGAAAATTGTATCTATTTTAGAGCGAGCGGCTGACCGCGAGCGGACGCATGTGCCGCGCTTCCGGATTCACGCGCTTGCCGCTTGCGCCATAGGTGCTCGGAATGTTGCGGCGCTGCACTTCGGCGTTGACGCCACGCACGATGCTTTCGGAGACTGCGTGCGCGGTCGCAAGCACCGTGAGATTGACCTGCAACATGGCGCGAAACGTATCGTGGTGACGGCGCAGCGTCGCCAGCAGATCCGGCGAGTTTTTGGAGAGATACGGGTGACTGGCTTTCAGGCGGGTAACGAGGCCGACATAGTGGCGAGAGAATTCTGTTTTCTTCGGCTCGAACGCCATCGCTTCGCGAATCTTGCCGGCGCGGACCAGCTCGGTTTCGCGTTCGATGACGCCGAGCAGGGCACTCATCGCATTCACCAGGTCTTCGGCGAGCTTGCGCGCCTCGGCGGGTGTGGAAACGGACGGGGTCACCGGCGCCGGCTGTCGCGAGGACGGCTGGTTCATGCCTGTTTCCCTACCTGTTTGCCTTGGGTTTGGCCGTTAGCTTTGGCTTGCTGGATGATCAGCGTGCGATAGACTTCCTTGGCGATGCCGACGCCGCCGGCCTGCGCGAAGGATTTCGAATATTGTTCGATCTGCATCGAGCGCCAGATCCCGGTGCCGACGGTGTTTCCGAACGGACCTTCGCCCTTCAGCCCGCTGGTCATCTGTGAGAACATCGAGTTGAGAAACATTCCCTCGAAGTTCTGCGCCTGGGTCTGGGCCTTGGCTTTCACCTGCGGCGATATCTTATCGAGCGCTGCCGCGAAATCGTAATCGGGATGGCCGTTATAGGTCGGCATCGCTGTCCTGGCGGCGGCGCCATGGCTGTTATTGACCGGAGCCATCTGCATCACATCACCTCGATGTCGGCTTCGATCGCGCCGGCGGCCTTGATGGCCTGCAGGATGCCGATCAGATCGCGCGGACCGATGCCGAGCCCATTGAGGCCGTCGACGAGCTGCTGTAGCGAGACGCCGTCCTTCACCACGGCGAGTTTCTTGCCGTCTTCGGTGACGCGGACGCTGCTGCGCGGTGTCACGACCGTTCGGCCGAGCGACAGCGCATTGGGCTGGCTGACCTGCGGGCTTTCCGAGATCGAAACGGTGAGGTTGCCCTGGGCTACCGCAACGGTGGCAACGCGGACGTCGCGGCCCATCACGATAATGCCGGAACGCTCGTCAATGATGATCTTGGCGGCGAGATCGGGTTCCACCTGCAACTGCTCGATCTCGGTCAGGAAGGCAACGACATTGCCCTTGAATTCCGGCGGGATCGACAACTGCACCGTCGAGGGATCGATCGGCTCGGCGGTCTTGGCGCCGAGGAAGTCGTTGATCGCGGCGGCAATACGCTTGGCGGTGGTGAAATCGGCATTGCGCAACGCGAGCCGTACATTGGGGAGGCGGTTGAGCGCGAATTCGATCTCGCGTTCGATGATGGCGCCATTGGCGATGCGGCCGACGGTCGGCACGCCGCGGGTGATGCTCGCCGCAGCACCTTCGGCCTGGAAGCCGTTGATAGTGACCGAACCCTGCGCCACCGCATAGACGTTGCCGTCGGCACCGAGCAGGGGGGTGACGAGGAGGGTGCCGCCTTGCAGGTTCTTGGAATTGCCGAGCGCGGAAACCGTCACGTCCATCCGGGTGCCTTGAGTTCCGAACGGCGGCAGATTGCCGGTGACCATCACGGCGGCGACGTTGCCGGTGCGGATGGTGGCGCCGCGGATGTTGACACCCATGCGCTCGAGCATCGCTTGCAGCGATTGCTTGGTGAAGGGGATGTTGTTCAGCGTATCGCCGGTGCCGTTGAGGCCGACGACGAGACCATAACCGACCAGCTGGTTCTGCCGCACGCCTTCGATATTGGCGAGGTCCTTGATCCGCGACGTCGCTCCGGCCGGCGTGGCCCCAAGCTGGAGCGCCATCAGCGCCCCGCAGGCCAGTCGCAATACTCTTCCCCAATGAACCCTAGGCATCCTCTGCTCCCCGCTGAGGTCGTAAACTGAAGGACACGCCCGACACTCCCATGAAGGGCGCTTCCCGCATTCCACTATGCGAGCGCCATGCCATGCGGTGCATGCCGATTAAGATTTTGATTTTTATGCATAAATTTTATGGAGGCCGGACACGTTACGTTTGGCGACAAAGCCGAAACTGCCGCATGTCGGCAGATTTTGCCGGGTGATTTACGTCGCGTTAACCATCCCGAGGCGATGCTGGCGTTATCGTGGCGAGGACCATTCATGCGCATCCAAGGACCGAACGGCACCACTCTGGGAACGCAGTCCAGTAGCGTTCGGCGAACGGGTCCGGGCGGATTTTCGTTGCCCGATGCGGCCTCCGCCACCGAGACGCGTACGACGGTGGCGCCAAAGGCGACCGCGGGCATCGATGCGCTGCTCGCATTGCAGGGGATCGAGGAAGATCCGGTCGAACGCCGCAAACGTTCGGTTCAACGCGGCAAACGCGCGCTCGATGTGCTCGACGATCTCAAGATCGCCCTGTTGTCCGGCAAGTTCGATCCCGCAGCCGTCGGCCGGTTGCGCGAGGCGGCCTCGAACCTGAAGTCTTCTTCAGGCGATCCCGGGCTTGATTCCGTGCTCTCCGAGATCGAGCTGCGCGTCGAGGTCGAACTCGCCAAAGCTGGACAACATTAGTCCGTGCGGCGCTCGCCAGCCTATGGGCCGGCCTCGACGCGGCGATGAGTTCCATTCATTTCTCGGCCAGCGACGCGGAGACCCTGATCGGCGCGGCCAGGGATTCGGGCGTGCCCCGTTACCTCATCGTGGGAAGCGCCGGGTCGCTCGAGGTCGCATCCCACGTGCGGCTGGTAGCTACGCCGGATTTTCCAGCACCATACAAAGCCGAAGCCGAGAAGGGAGCTGCCTTTCTGCACCGGTTGGGCCAGGAAAAGCAGCTGAACTGGACCTTCCTGTCGCCCTCGGCGCTGTTCGACCCCGGGAACCGGACCGGCAAGTTCCGCCTGGACGGGGATCAGTTGCTGGTCGATCCGGCCGGAAAGAGCTGGATCTCGTTCGAGGATTTCGCAATTGCGACGGCCGACGAGATCGAGCGGCCGGTCCATATCCGCGTGCGCTTTACCGTTGGTTATTAAGGCACCGGATAAATTTGTCTGTGCAAGGGCTTGGCCGGGTGGTACGGCCGGTCACGCAAACATTGTCTGTCGCAATAGGCCGCTATATAAGGCGCCGCGCGAGGGGGAACTCCCCTCCCGCAGTGCCGCAAAGAAGCGGCGCCTTCAGGCGAAAGATGGGCTGTCTTGGAAAAGTTGAAGAACTATCGACCGACCGAAAAAGAGCCTTTCATGAACGAGCGGCAGCGCGAGTATTTTCGCGTCAAGCTTCTGACCTGGAAGGACGAGATCCTGCGGGAATCGAAGATCACGCTGCAGACGCTCCAGGAAGAGAACGTCAATCATCCTGATCTCGCCGACCGCGCGTCTTCGGAAACCGACCGCGCGATCGAACTGCGGGCGCGTGACCGGCAGCGCAAGCTGATCTCGAAAATCGATGCCGCCTTGCAGCGCATCGAAGACAACACCTACGGCTATTGCGAGGAGACCGGCGAGCCGATCTCGTTGAAGCGGCTGGAAGCCCGGCCCATCGCAACGCTGTCGGTGGAAGCGCAGGAGCGTCACGAGAAGCGCGAGAAGGTCTATCGCGACGAGTAGGTCGTTTTTTTATTGATGGATGCCGGCCGGCGCTTAGCACGGCCGCATGTCCGCTCGGATTGCCCGTGCGGCTGATCTGGCCGGATTTCAGTTTGAGTTGGGCGGCGTCGAGATCCGACTGATTATAACGAGCATGATCGGCATCACGATCACGGGCGCGAACGGTTCGTCGTTCTGCGACCCTCTAAAATGCAAATGCTTCGCTGCATGTTTCGATGCAGCGAAGCATTTTTTTGTCGCGTTAAGATCCGCCGCAGATTCCCTGCAGGGAGTCTTGTTTTAGTCGGCCAGCGGATCTGGGCGCAGCTGCACGTGATACACGCGCGGCTTCTCGTCCTTGCCGGTTTCGCTGTGGAAGTAGGCGCGGGTACCGGTGGTCGTCCACACGCCGCGGCCCTTCCAGCCAGCCTTCTCATCGTCGATCCGGCCGTCGGTGTTCTTGGCGAAGAAACCCAGCGGGTAGGGCAAGCGGATGTTGACGAACTTGCCGTTCACGAGAGCCAGCAGCGATTCACTGCCGTTGGCGGTCGCGATCGGAACGTCCTTGCCGAGGCCGAGGGTGTTATGGACGTCGACCCACATATAGTAAGCGTGGTTGGCGCTGCCCTGGGGATCGTTGACATCCTTGAACTGCGGGCCAGGCATCCGGTAGAGCGTCCAGCCCTCATAGCACTGAGCACCGGTGGCGGCGTTCGGCCCTTCGAGTTTCTCCTTGCACTTGGAGCGGTCGAAGCTGGCGACCTGACCGCTGGATAGCACGGTCCAGGCTACGCCCTTGGAGTTGATGTCCACGCCGCGGGATCCGTAGGTACCGGGGGGCGACTGGAAGATTTCCGAGACGGCTGTATGGGTCGGATCGCTGCCGGGGATCATCCGGATCAGATACGCTGGCTGGTTGATGCGCGAGAAACCCTGACCCATGGTCTGGCCCCAGATCACATCGCCCGTGACGCTCGGCATGATGCCGTAGAAGGCCGCCTTCACCGCCTTGTCCTTGCCGGGTTCGATCGGCTTGTCGGCGGCCACAAAGGGCTCGCGCTTGCCGGTGCCCGAGACGTTCGCCACGATCGGGGTCCAGCCCTGCGACTTCATCGCATCGCCGGTTTCCTCGAACTTCTTGACGTCGAGCCAGCCGACCACGCCGCTGTAGGGCTGCCCCTGGCTGAACCAGAGCTTGCTGTCGCTAGGCGAGAACAGCAGATGATGCGTGCCGAAACACGTATCGAACATCGTCCACTTCTCGGTCTTGGGGTCGTACATCGATGCCTGACGGGGCGACTCGTTGAGCGGCGCGACCTGCGCCGACGGCAGGTCGGAGCCTGCCTTGCAGCTCGCCGGGTTTGGCGCCTTGCGGATTCGCGCCGTGAGCCAGAGCCGGCCTTTTTCGTCCATCATCGGGTTGTGGATCGAGGTATGGCCATCCCAGATCGCCTCATCGCCCCAGAATACCGACGGTCCCATCGGCTCATCCTCGGAGCTTGGTGTACCCGGATCCCGGAAGGGCTCCTTGATGTAAGATGCGACGTGCTTGATGGGATCGAGCACCGGCACGTCGTCGGAGCTTTCCTCCGGCGAACCGTAGATCTTTCCGTAGGCATTCACCGTCGGATTGCGCTTGTCGGTCGAAACCTCGTCGTGGAGATATTCTCCCTTTTTGCCCCAAGCCCACGACGTGATGACGATATTGCGCTCGACACCGGTCGGACGCTCGGGCTTGTCGGCGGGAAGTTCGCCCGCTGCGATGCGATCGGTCCAGTCGGCGAACATCTTGTAGGCGCGCGGCGGTCCCATACGGCTGAGCGTCAGCGCCATGTTGTTCATCGCCTGGCCGGACTGTACGCGGCGCTCCCACATGTCTTCCGAGTTCTTGAACTTGCCGAGTTCTTTCAAGTGGGGCGAACGAATGTTCTGGCTGCCGAGTGCGTGGCAGGACTGGCAGGAGTTCTTGATGCTGTCGATCCAGACCGCTTGCGAGGTCATGCCAATTCCGGTGCCATTTGGATTCTTGTCCGAACCCGGAAACTCGCTCTCCGGCGGAATCTTCAGCATCGAGTACCAGTACATGCCTGGATAATATTCGGCGGCGGCGGCCGCGGTCGGCGCTGCCTTTGCCTTCAAGTCGATGTTCTTGCCGGGCTTTGCATCCTGCTTGTCGGAATCGACAAGACCGTATCCGCGCACCCAGATCTTGTAATTGGCTGAAGGAAGCTGCGGGATGACAAACTGGCCGTCATCGTTGGTGACGACGATCTTGGCGTATTTGGTCGGAAGGTCGGTGGTCTCTGCGATGACCCAGACGCCGGCTTCAGGACCGTTGGCGCCGGTCACCTGACCGCCGATTGCGTCGGCTTTGACCGGCAATGCCTTCTTTTGCTGTGCACTGGCTGGGCCGCACCATGCCGTCACGAGTGCAGCGGTCGCGACCGCGGCGAGACAGGCATTAGAATGGCTACGAAAAGTCATTATTCGCTCCCGGTTAACTGCTGAACTTCGACGTTTCAGCTTTTCGACAATGTGAAATTTTGCTTTGTATTTAGAATAGCATCGGCTGAATGCAGATGACTGTCAACGTGGTCCGTTGTGCTTGTGTGCTCACATCTTGGTTGAAGTCGAGATCGCCTGCACGGCTTATGGTGTGGAGTTTCGGATTTGACATTCGCTACCGGACTGGCCACGAACTCGCAACGCGAATGTCAAATCCGGTCTCGTTATTGATGGATTGGTAAATGGGAAATCGCCTCTTCTTTGATCGTCCGTCGGGTTTGACGATCGCTGACATTGCGGCGCTGACGGGCGCAGAAGCCAGCGACGCCGCCTCGATGTCGCACGTGATCGACGGCGTAGCGCCTGCTGATCTCGCCGGCCCCTCCGACCTCGCCTTTATCGACGCCAACAAGTTTGTCGATGCCCTGACCAGGACTCGCGCCGGCGCCTGCCTGATGCCGAAGCGTTTTGTCGATCGCGCGCCGAAGGGGCTCATCGTCCTGCAAACGGAACAGCCTTATCGCGCTTTCGTCGCGGTGCATCGAAAGCTCTTTCCGCAATCGCTTCAACCGACTTCGTTGTTTGAAACCGACGGCATTTACGAAGGCGCAATTGTCCATCCCACCGCCCGGCTCGAAAGCGATGTCACGGTCGATCCCGGCGCCGTCATCGGGCCACGCGCCGAAATCGGTGCCGGAAGCGTCATCGCCGCCAACGCCGTCATTGGTCCCGACGTCACGATTGGCCGCGACTGCCGGATCGGCGCCGGTTGCTCGATCACGCATTCGCTGATCGGCGATCGCGTGATCATCCATCCCGGTTGCCGCGTCGGCCAGGACGGCTTCGGCTACACCGAAGACGCCGCCCAGCAGAAGATCCCGCAGACCGGCCGCGTCATCATCCAGAACGATGTCGAGATCGGCGCCGGTACCAGCATCGACCGCGGCGGCATCAGGGACACCGTCATCGGCGAGGCGAGCAAGATCGATAATCTTTGCCAGATCGGGCACAACTGCCAGATCGGCAGGCATTGCGTGGTAGTTGCGCTTTCGGGATTAAGCGGCAGCGTGACGCTGGAAGACTATGCGTTGCTCGGCGGCGCTGTGGGCCTCGCGCCGCATCTCACGGTCGGAAAGGCCGCACGCGTGGCCGCACGATCCGGCGTCATCAGTGACATTCCCGCCGGCGAGACCTGGGGCGGGTATCCGGCGCGTCCGCGGCTTCAGTGGATGCGCAAGGAGGCGGCGCTCGCCCGTCTGGTCGGTTCCGGCGACAAGGGCAAGCGGGCGAAGCGGTCTGATCCGGCGTCGTGATCGGCATCTCTTTCGTTTAACGCGTTTTCCCACTTCGCTCGAAAACGCTTTTAGCGCGGCACTTCGACGGCCCCGCAATTATAGCGATGCGCCAGTGCGCAGTCTTCTTCCTGCGAAATATCCAGGAGCTTGTTGAGCAGGAGATAGCCGAGCACGAGCGCAACCGCGAGGCCGGCGAAGACGATCGCGAGCCCGCGGGTCGAGAGGTACTGGCTGGCGTCGGCGCCGGGCTTTCCGGGTTCGCGTGGTGAGGCCGGCGGCCTTTCCTGTTTCATTATATTTCAGCCTTGAAGGACCTGCTTGAAGGACGTGCTTGAAGGACGTGCTTGAAGAACTTGGAGTTTCGTTGGCGCCCCGCTTCATGCCAACGTCAAGTGGACGGCATTCACATCTGCATCCATCCCGTTACGATGGCAAGTGGAGTGGATTTGACATTCGCAACCCGCTCGGCCCCCAAATCGATATTTGCTAGCGGTCCCAGATTCTAACACAGGCAAAAGTGGTCGCCGCAACGGGATGCGAATGTTAGAATCCGACCGCTACTATGATTCTCCGCCGCTCCCGCTTCGTTCATCTCCTGCCGGTCGGTCCCGGGCGAACGTTGCTCGTGCATGCGATCAGTCATATGCGCCTTCCCGTCGATCGCGAGATCACGGCGCTGCTGGAGTATTTCGTGGAAGGCCGCCGGGTCCCTGCGGATTGCGACGCGCTGGCGGCGCTGCTCGCGAAGCCGACCGATCAGCCGGCTGCGTTGCGTGACGCGATCGAGCGTACCGTCATCGAGTTGAAGTCACGCCAGATCCTCACCGAAATGACGGCCGAGGAGGAACTCGCTGCGGCCGGCGCTGAGCTTTCCGCCAAACACGGGCGCGACCCTGCGGAAATGCTGGAGAGTTACCGCCGCCAATCCAGGGAAGGCGGCACAAGTTATTGGGCGGTCGGAGCATCCTATGGCATGCAAGATTTCAGCGGCAAACGACAACGTGTCGATGCGTTGCTGTTCGGCGACTGCGATATCCAGATGGAGGCCGATTTCCTGCGCCGCGAAGCCGGACGTCGCGGCATCGACCTGCACGTCGCAGCGACGTTTCCGGACGATGTCAGGTTCGCATCCGAGCACAAGCACGACGTGATCTTCGTCGGCGCCCTGCGGGCAAGGCATCTGATCGTCGAAGACCTGGACAACGGGTTGAATCCGCATGCGGCCTACATTGCGCACGCCACCGAACTCTTGACCAGGCTTCGCGAGACAAGTCCGGCGCCGATCCTGATCGACAATCTGCCTGAACCTACCGTTCAGCCATTGGGACTGGCGGAGCGTGGGGTGAAAGGTCATCGCACGCGCTTCCGCCTCACCAACGTGGCGCTCGCCGAACTCGCCGTCGCCTTTTCCGACGTCCATATCGTCGATATCGCGGGAGCGCTTGGCGCCATTGGGTCTGAACAGCTGCTCGATGATGGCGAGGTCGGCTTCACCCATTTCGGTTCGCCAGGCTGGATGCTGCAACGGCCGGAAAGCGAAAAGGCCGCCGTCCACGGCATTTTCCCTGACACCACGCCGCTGGCGCAGGCGCTCGGCGGCGATCCTTATGGCCGCGAAGCGGCAGTTGCGGAAAAGCATATCGATGCGCTTGTCACCGTGACCGGGATTGATCGCAAGAAATGCGTGATCGTCGATCTCGACGGCACATTATGGCCGGGGGTGCTGGCCGAGACCGGAAGTCCGTTTGCCTGGACGCCCGAGATATCGGGCCCGTTCTCTTTCGTCGGACTTTATTTCGGACTGCACGAAGCGCTGAAATCGCTCAGGAAGCGTGGCATCGTGCTGGCTTGTGTCAGCAAGAACGACGAAGCCACCGTTCGCGAGCTCTGGAAATATCCCGACCACTACCCAAAGCATCGGCTTCTGACGCCGGATGATTTCGTTACCTGGCGCGTCAACTGGGACGACAAGGTCGGCAACATCCGCTCGATTGCCGAAGAACTCGGCTTTGCCCTCGAGACTTTCCTGTTCATCGATGACAATCCGGTCGAGCGCGACCGCGTCCGCCAGCGCCTCGCCGAGGTCGAGGTCTGGGGCGAGGACCCGTTCGGCCTGCGCCGCCGGCTGCTCAATGATCCGCGTTTGCAGATTCCGGTTGTTACCGCGGAAGCCGCATCCCGCAGCGAACTGGTCAAGGCGCAGATCGCACGCCGGCAGCTGCGCAGCGAGACGATGGGGGAGACGGAATATATCGAGCAGTTGCAGATCAAATGCGCGATCGAGCGCCTCTCGGCCTCGTCGCCGAAACTGCAACGCGTCGAAGAGTTGTTTCAGCGCACCACCCAGTTCAACACGACGGGCCGGAAATTTTCAGCGAGCGAACTTGCTGCCGTGGCGGCAAATCCAGGCGCTCGCCTGTTTGCGGTCGAGGTGTTGGATCGCCTTGGGGATTATGGACTGGTCGGTGCCGCCGTCATTTTCGACGGGCAGATCGCGGGTTTCGCGATCAGCTGCCGGGCACTCGGCATGGGTATCGAGCACCGCTTTCTGCGACACATCCTGGACGAGTGGAGCGAAAGTTCACAATCTTTGTTGGCGCGAATCATTCCGACACCGCGTAACATCCCGGCGCGCAACCTCTATCGAGACAATGGGTTTGCAGAAGCCGAGCCCGGTCTTTGGCGATTCGAAAAGGCGATAGTGGTTGGAGACGGACGTGCGTCTGAAGCGGTGGAATAGAGATTTTTGTTTCGGAGTGTTTTCGAAGTCGCGTGCGCAACATCTGGCAACATGCCGGTCTCGAGGCGGAAGATTTCATTAAGTCGGTTCGACTATCGCGGTAAGCGCATCGACTTTTAAGCGGACACTGGACATGAGCGACACCAAAGCATCGAACCGCACCATCATTCTCGGCGATCCGGTGCCATGGTTCGGCCTGCCGGTCGTGAGCGGCGGGTCCTTTGACCTGCAGGCCAGCGCCGGCCGCTGGGTGGTGTTGAGCTTTCTCGGTTCACTGGCTGACCCGCGCGCGATCGAGGAGGTCGCAGAACTAATTCATCTGAGCGCGTCGTCGAGCGACGATCATCTCGTCATCGGATGCGTATTCACCGGACATCCCAGCCAAACCGATCATTTGACCGCGATCTCCACGAGCACGTTGTCGTTCCTCGCCGATCATGACGGCTCTGTCAGCCGGGCATTCGGCGCAGGCGATATGCCGCGCACGGTCGTTCTCGATCCGATGCTGCGGGCGATTGCCGATATCGCCTGGGACCATCCGCAAGGACACGCGAATATGGTTCGCGCAGTCCTGCAAGGGCTGCCGCCGATCGATGATTCCGCCGGCGTGCCGATGTTCGCGCCGGCGCTGATGGTGCCTCGTGTTTTCAGTTTCGGCATCTGCGATTTCCTGATTCAGTTCTATGAGACGCAAGGCGCGGTGGATTCCGGATTTCAGTTCGACGTCGACGGCAAGACGGTCACGCTGTCCGATTGGCGGCTCAAGCGGCGCAGCGACGTTGCGGTCGGCGTTGACGAAGTGCGCGACCTCATCCGCGATCACGTCGTGCGCCGGTTGATCGGCCCGATCGAGCGGTATTTCCAGTTCAAGGCGACGCGCATGGATCGCTATGTCGTCGCCTGTTACGACAGCGCCGTCAGCGCCCACTTCCACCGCCATCGCGACAACATCAATGCCGGAGCCCAGCATCGGCGCTTCGCGCTCTCGATCAATCTCAACAATGATTTTGAGGGCGGCGACCTCGTCTTTCCGGAATTCGGCCGCAAGGCATATCGGCCGTCGGAAGGCGGTGCGCTGGTGTTTTCGTGTGGCGCGTTGCATCAGGTGACGCCGGTCACGAAAGGCAAGCGCTACGCGTTCCTCGCCTTCCTTTACGGCGAGGAAGATGTCGCCAAACGGGAGGCCAACAACGAGCGGCTTCACGCGGGCGAGCTGCAATATACCAGCGGCCGCGACCGCCTGTTCCCCGACGAAGCGCCAGCGCAGGATATCCCCTCGGTCGCCTGAACCTCACGCCCGCAAGCAGTCTGAGAGCGGATCGCTTTGCTGCGATCCGCTTTTTTTGTGCCGCGATTTCCCGAACTCAAAACAGCTGCGGCCTTCGTCAGGGGAGCTGACGAAGGCCGCATTGAACATCTCACCGCGCCTATGTTCGCGGTGCGATGTGGGAGCTGGTATTTAGAATGGCAGCAACACGTCCATGACCTGGCTGCCGTAGCGCGGTTGCTGGATGTCGCTGATCTCGCCGTGACCGCCATAGGCGATGCGTGCCTGCGCGATCTTCGAGGAATCGATGGTGTTGTCGCTCTGGATGTCTTCGGGCCGCACGATGCCGGCGACGATCAGTTCACGCTTCTCGTAGTTGACGCGGATTTCCTGCTTGCCTTCGACGACGAGGTTGCCGTTCGGCAGCACTTGGGTAACGATCGCGGCGACATTGGTCTGTAAGGTCTCCTGCCGCACGATCGAGCCCTTGCCGTCAGTGGCCATGGTCGAATCCGCGGTCAGGAAACGGCCGGGCAGCACCGACTGTGCCCGCTGTCCGAACAGGCTCGAGCCGAGAAACGCGGTAATGCCGGAATCCTCCGTGGCACTGCGGCTGCGTTGTGTTTCGTTGGCGAAGTTCGCCTGGTCGGTGATGTTGACGGTGACGGTCAGGAGGTCCCCGATCTGATGGGCGCGCTGATCCTTGAAGAAGGAGCGCGAACCGTTCCGCCACAGCGAATTCGGATTGTAGGATACCACCTCCGGCTTCGGCATCGGCATCTGCACGGGCTTGTAGCCAGGCTGCGTCGTCGGATTCTCGATGGATGAAAGCTTGGGCTGTTCGCCGATCTGGGAGAGCCGATCGATCGAAGAGCAGCCGCCCGTGATGCTGACGACGGTCAGCATAGTGCCGGCGAGTGCGATGCGGCTGAACCTGGAAATCAACATCTACATTACTCTGGGTTTGAAGTCGTCTGTGCGTTATTGCGGCTGGCAACGGAAACCGGGGCGTCCACATCGGCGGCGCCGATCGAGGAAGTGACGTCAGGAGCGCGAAGGCGAGGGGCGGGGGCGGCAATGGCGACCTGGTCGCGGCCGATAACCGTGCCTGTGATGGTGCGCTTGGACTGGAGGTTGAGCACGCTGACCGTGTCGCCTTCGGTACCGGCCTCGATGGCCTTGCCGCGCATGGTGATATAAATGCCCGCGGCTTCGTAGATCAGCGTGACGTTGTCGTCGCGTTGCACGAGATCCGGTTTGCCGAGGTCGGAGGCTTTCAGCGCCTGTCCGGCACGCACGCCTTTGCGCATCTGCATGCCGACGGCGCGGCCGCGGGGCGCCGCGTCGTTGCCCACTTCGGCCTTCGGACGCCGCTCGGTCATCACGTCGGACGATTTCAGCAGGTCGCCGCGCTCGACGTTGCGGGTCAGAACCGCCGCGTCCAGCATCTCGATCGCAATTCCAGTGAAGCGCAGCTTGGTGCGGGAGGCGGCGGTGTCGCTGGTGATCTCGAAGGAGACGTCGAAACGCCCGCTGCGCGGCTCGTAGCGCGCGGCAACCGTCTGCAACGCGCCGTTGTTGGAAGCATCGAGCCGGAGATCCTGTACCTCGCGGTCGAAGGTCAAAGCGAGATTGGCGGCATCGCCAAGGCCGCTGCGATGTTCGAGCGCGCGTGCGACCAGGGATTCGATTTCCTTGCCTTCGACAGTGCGCGCCAACCGCGTGATGGAGACCGACTTGATGCCCTTGGTGTCGACGCCGATCACCTGATGCGCCTGTAGGACGTTGATAATCTGCGTGGTTTGCAACGATCCCGTGGTGCCGAGGTCGGGCGAGCGGTAGATGGCGATCTGCGCCGCCGACCCGGCGTTCTCGATCATGTCGCCGATCCGCACGATGTCGTTTTCCACCGTGACCTGCGCGCGCAGCACCGGCGTCGCGATGGCATCGTCTTTTTCCTGCGCAGCCGCAGCAGAGGACACAGCGATCAGCGCGGCGATCACGAGCATGGAGCGGACAATCATCACTTACTCCCTTAGCGGAACAACGCGGTGGTCGACTGCAACATCTGGTCGGCGGCGCTGATCACCTTGCCGTTCATTTCGTAGGCGCGTTGCGCTGCGATCAGGTCCGACATTTCCGACACGACGTCGACGTTGGCCTGTTCGAGGCTGCCCTGGTTGATCGTGCCGTAACCCTCCAGGGTTGCGATGCCGTCCTGCGGGGCTCCCGACGATGGCGTGTCCGTGAAGTCGTTGTTGCCGACCGGCAAGAGGCCGGCCTTGTTGACGAACCGGGTGAGCCCGAGCTGTCCGATGATGGTGGAGGTCGTCGATCCCGGCTGCGTAACCGAAACCTGGCCCTGCGCGTTGACGGTTAGGCCTGAGGAATTCTGCGGGATCGTGATCGTCGGCTGCACCGGATTGCCCTGCGCGTTGACGATGCGGCCGGTGTTGTCCATCTGGAAGGTGCCGTCGCGGGTATAATGGAAGCTGCCGTCGGGCATCAGGATCTTGAAGAAGCCTTCGCCGGTGATGGCGAGGTCGAGATCGTTGCCGGTCTGCGACAGCGTGCCTTGGGTCATCGATCGGGGCGTGCCGACCACCTTGACGCCGCCGCCGATGTCGATGCCGACCGGCAGGATAGTGCCCTGGCTGGAGGCTTGCGCGCCGACGCGGGCAACGTGCTGGTAGAGCAGATCCTGAAACGACGCCGTTTGCTTTTTGTAACCGGTGGTGCGGAGGTTGGCGATGTTGTTGGAGATGACCTGAACGCTAAGTTCCTGGGCCGCCATCCCGGTCGCAGCAGTGTGAAGAGCTTGCATGGATCGTCTCCTGGATGACCGTTAGGCCGGTACGTCGGCGAGTGCCTGGATGGCGCTCTTCTGCAACTCGCTCGCCTGCTGCATCAGCGTTGCAATCGAGGTGTAGGCGCGAGAGACTTCCATCATGCGGCTCATCTCGACGACCGAGTTGACGTTCGACTTTTCGATGAAGCCCTGGCGCACCGACGACTTGGTGTCGGCTTGCGCCGCGCCGCCGTCGCCGGCGGCATAAAGGTTCAAGCCTTCCTTGAGCAACTTCTGCGCATCGGTGAAATTGACGAGGCGAAGCGTGCCGCGGATCGAATCGGTGCGGCCATTGCCTTCGACCACCGTGACGGTGCCGTCGGGCGTGATGCTGATGTCGTGATCGGTCTGCTGGAAGACGATCGGGCCGCTGGTGCCAAGCACCGGATTGCCGGCAACCGTCACGAGCTGGCCCTGGGGATTGATTTGAAACCCGCCGTCGCGGGTATAGCGTTCACCGCCCGGCGTCTGCACGGCCAGGAAGGCGGAGCCGTCGATCGCGACATCGAGCGGATTGCCGGTTTTGTCCACCGCGCCCTGGGTCATGTTGCGATAAGTGCCGCGGTCCTGGACGAAGCTGACGCGACGATCGCTGCCGACGAAGTTGTCTTCGTGCGCAGGCGTGTTGAGATATTCCTCAAACAGGCTGTTGTCGGACTTGAAGCCGGCCGTGTTCACGTTCGCGATATTGTTGGCAATGACATCGAGCTGCCGCTCGAGTGCGGTTTGCCGCGACAGTCCGATGAGAAGCGCATTCTCCATCGCTCAATTTCTCCCCTTAAACGATCCGCACGCTCGCCCTCCCAGGCCGCTTGCCGATCTTCAAACCTTCGGGCTCTCCCAAGCCTCCGGTTCGGGAGTGTTAGAGCGAAAGCTGTGCCAACTGAGAAATCGACGCTATTTCAATTGGTTGGGCAGTTGAGAGGGGTAATTTGGGGGCGGCAATAAGGTCTTGTTGACCATGTTTGCCCGGCAACTTTTTCCCACCTGGCCGGCAAAAGAAAGCTTCCGTTAACCATTATTACCGTAGCGTTGAAAAAGAGCGCAGGACGTGCCGCGTTGTATCGCGTCAGAGGTTCGCCTGTCGGTATTGCATCCATTTTTCAGGTCGGAACGGGGCGGGCGATGGCGGACGACGAGAAGGAAGGCGCAGCAGAAGCTGCGGCGCCTGCGCCCAAAGGCAAACTCAAGCTGATCATCGCTGTCGTTGCCGTGCTCGCAGTCGCGGGCGGCGGGGCGACCTGGTTCTTTTTCCTGCGAGGTCACGGCGAGGAAGGACATGGTGCCGCACACGCGGAGGCGCCGCCGCCGAAGCCGCTGTCCTATGTCGAAGTGCCGGACATGCTGGTGAACCTGATCGGGCTCCCCGGAGAGCGGGTGCAGTATCTCAAGGCCAAGATTGTCCTCGAGGTCAAGGAAGAGAAGCAGGCCGAGGCTATCAAGCCGTCGCTGCCGCGGGTGACCGACATCTTCCAGACCTACTTGCGCGAACTGCGTCCGTCCGACCTCGCCGGTTCGGCGGGCCTGTTTCGCCTCAAGGAAGATCTGACGCGGCGCGTCAACGCGGCGGTCGCGCCAAACCAGGTCAACGCGGTTCTGTTCAAGGAAGTCGTCATTCAGTGACGATGTGGATCTGAAAAACATGGCGGGCAACGATCCAGTCGACCAGGATGCGATAGCGGCGCAATGGGAAGCGTCGCTCGACTCCGCGGACCCGGCCAAAGAAGCCGCTGAGGCGGCATCCAACGAGCTTTCCGAAAACATGGCCCTGCAATGGGCGGCCATGGTCGAAGACGGCAGCAAGGACTTCGGCACCGGCAAGAACGGCGGCGAACGGGTTCTGTCGCAGGAGGAAATCGACAACCTGCTCGGCTTCAATGTCGGGGAGGTCAATCTCGACGACAATTCCGGCATTCGCGCCATCATCGATTCGGCGATGGTCTCCTACGAGCGTCTGCCGATGCTGGAAATCGTCTTCGACCGTCTGGTGCGGCTGATGACGACGTCGTTGCGCAACTTCACATCCGACAACGTCGAGGTCTCGCTCGACCGCATCACGTCTGTGCGTTTCGGCGACTACATGAATTCGATTCCCCTTCCGGCCGTGCTCTGCGTGTTCAAGGCCGAGGAGTGGGAAAACTTTGGCCTCGCTACCGTCGATTCCAGCCTGATCTATTCGATGATCGATGTTCTGCTCGGAGGCCGCCGCGGGCAGACCTCGATGCGGATCGAGGGTCGTCCCTACACCACGATCGAGACCAATCTGGTCAAGCGGCTGGTCGAGGTCGTGATGGCCGATGCCGAACAGGCATTCCGGCCGCTGTCGCCGGTGAAGTTCACCATCGACCGGCTCGAAACCAATCCGCGTTTTGCCGCGATCAGCCGCCCGGCCAATGCCGCGATCCTGGTTCGGCTGCGCATCGACATGGAAGACCGCGGCGGCAATATCGAATTGCTGTTGCCCTATGCGACCATCGAACCGATCCGCAATGTCCTGCTGCAGATGTTCATGGGCGAAAAGTTCGGCCGTGATCCGATCTGGGAAGGGCATTTCGCCACCGAAGTGGCGCAGGCGGAGATTGCCGTCGATGCCGTGCTCTACGAGGCCGACATTCCGCTCAAGCAGCTCATGAAGTTGAAGGTCGGCGACACCTTGCCGCTGGAGATGCGAGCCGATGCGCTGGTCGCCGTGCGCTGCGGCAACGTAACCCTCACCGAAGGGCGGATGGGGCGGGTCGGTGACCGCGTCGCCATTCGCGTCGCCAAGCAATTGCGTAGGCCGAATACGACATTCGCCATGTTCGAAAAAGCCGACGAACAGACCAAAATGATGGAGGCCCCATGAGTCATTCCCTGGGCGTAGTGATCGAGAGCCTTGTGGCGATTTTGCTCATGCTCACGATCGGTTACTGCATGTTGTTGAACAGGCGGCTGAAGCGGCTCAAGGCCGACGAGCATTCGCTCAAGGCAACCATCGCCGAACTCATTACCGCGACCGAGATCGCCGAGCGCGCGATCGGCGGCCTCAAGCATACCGTGCGCGACGTTAACGGGAATCTTGGTTCTCAGTTGGCGGCCGCAACCGAAATGTCGGAGCAGTTGAAGAAGCAGCTCAGTGAATGCGACGGCGTGGTCCGCCGCCTGTCGAAGATCACGATCGCGGCGCGTCCCGCCTCGGCCGCGCCGGAACCGATACCCGAACCGCTGCCGGCACTCGCTCCCAGTCCGATCCCGAGCGCCAGAGCGGTGGCGGCGGCAGCTCAGGCATTCTCCGAGCGCAAAAGGTCCAGCGGACTGGCGGCATGAAACCGTTTCGTAACATTCGCGTCCTTCCCGTTGTTCTGGTTGCGGTCTTTGGCCTTGCGGTGCTGAAGATCGCGGGCCTCGTGCTTGACGGCGGATATGTGTTCGACTACCGGCCTGGTGCGACCAAGCCGTCCTGGGCGCAGGAGACGTTCAACTTTCCCGGCGGCCGCGGTTACGTCGATACGTCCGACATCACCGGCTCGGTCGAGAAGGAAAAAGAGAAACCCAAAGAGGAAGCCAAGCCTGAAGTGGTAAAGGCCGAGACTGGCCTGCCCGAACAGGGCCCGCCGGTGTCTGCCTCCGAACGCGCGATTCTCGAGCGGTTACAGGCGCGGCGTCAGGAACTCGAGGCGAGGGCGCGCGAGATCGATATTCGCGAAAGCTTGCTGAAGGCCGCCGAAAAGCGCGCCGAGGGCCGGGTAGAGGAATTAAAGGCGATCGAATCCCGCATCACCGGCGCCACCCAGCAGAAAGCCGACGATGACGCAGCTCGCTTCAAGGGCATCATCACGATGTATGAGGGCATGAAGCCGAAAGACGCTGCCAAGGTCTTCGACCGGCTGGAGATGCCGGTGCTGTTCGAGATCGCCTCCCATATCGCCCCGCGCAAGATGTCCGACATTATGGGCGTGATGTCGCCGGAAGTCGCCGAGAGGCTCACAGTCGAGATGGCGCGCCGGGCCGGCACCGAAAAGTCGGGCTCCGATGCCGACCTGCCGAAGATCGAAGGCAAGATGCTTCAACCGCAAAAGACCAATTAGCGGGGATATTTAACAGGTCCTTAAATCGCGAATTCTAGAATTGGGAAGCGCCGTCTGGCGAGCCGACAGCGATCGGATGAACTGAAAGACTTGACCGCAAATGGCGCGAATGGCTGCCGCTGGATTTTGGTCGCGACTGCGCGCCTTCGCGCAAGCCATTCCGCTTGCCCGTGTGCCGTCCTCGCGCGCCGTGGCAGCTCTTCTGTTCGGCGCATTGGCGTATCTCGCTTTTTCTTCCCCGGCGTTGGCGGCGGACGCGGTGAGGGCGGAGGCGACGATTTCATCCGCCGGCGGCTATGCGCGGCTGGTCGTTAAATTCGCCGAAGACGTCAGCTCGGAAGTGCTGACGGCCGGTTCGATCATCGTGATCAAGTTCGAGCGTCCGGTCGATGTTTCCGCCGAAGGATTGGCCGAGTCCGTTCCGGACTATATCGGGTCGGTGCGGCGTGATCCGGACGGTTCGGCGATAAGACTGTCGTTGTTGCGCAGGGTGACCGTCAACACGATGACCGCCGGAGAGCGGTTGTTCATCGACCTGTTGCCGGATTCCTGGAAAGGACCACCGCCGGCTCTTCCCAACGAGGTAATTCGCGAACTCTCCGAACGCGCCCGCGCGGCTGAGCGCGAATTGCGCCAGCAGCGCGCGCTGTCGGAAGCGAAGAAACGCGCGCCGGTGCGGGTCCGCGCTTCGATTCAGCCGACCTTCGTGCGCTTTGTTTTTGAAATGCAGGACGGCGTCGGCGTGTCCTCGGTGCTGAACGACCAGAAGCTCAAATTGGTATTTACCAAAGCGCTGACGTTCGATCTCGCGGATGCCAAGGTCTCGTTGCCGCCCAATGTCGCCGGCATCACCCAGAAGATCGAAGGCGATACGGCGGTCGTGGAACTCGTCATGATGGGCGACGTCGACGTCCACTCGTTTCGCGAAGACAAGAATTACGTTATCGACGTGGCCTTTCAGCAGCCCGACAAGGACAAGGCACAGGCGTTGCCTCAGGTCCCGGAAGCGGCGCATGCGCCTGCAGCGCACACATCCGAAAAACCTGCATCTCCCGTGGCGATGGCTCCCGTATCCGAGATGCCGGCGCCGGCAGCGCCCATGATGAAAGTGTCCGCCGCGACCGAAATTCCGCCAGCATCCGAAAAGCCGGTCGCGATGGAAAAGCTGGCAGCCGCGCCGCCACAACCTTCAGCGCCGCCCATGGCCGCGCCAGCGAGTCAGATGGCCGCGCCAGCTACTCAAATGACCGCGCCGGCGATTCACGAAACCGCCGCCGAGCCTGCGCCAAAGATGGCGCCAGCGCAGGAAGCCGCGATGCCGGCGCATGGGGCCGATGAAAAGCCGGCCGAGAGTGATGCGCCTATCAATAATCAGGTCACGGCGCCTGTAATGGCGGCGCCCGCCGCGGCGAAGCCGGAAGCCGGCCGGCGCGACGTCAGCGCTGTCCGCGACAGCACCGGGCTGCATCTGACGTTCTCCGCGCCGCCGGGAACACCGGCAGCGTTATTCCGGCGCGCCGATACGCTGTGGCTGGTGCTCGATTCGAAAAAGCCGATTGATGTCGAGCCGATCCGCGGGCAGGGCGGTGCGGCCGTGGCCGACATCAGCGTCGTGCCGCAGGAACGCGGCCAGGCGGTGCGCCTGCGTCTCAACCGACCGCAATTGCCGTCGCTGTTGGGGGAGGATACCGCAACCGGCACCAACTGGATCGTTACCTTCGCTGACACCGTACAGACGCCGTCGCAGGCGCTCTCGGCGATCAGAAACATCGCCGATCCGGCGCTGGCCAATGTCACGGTGCCGTTGCAGGGCGCCGGGCTGCTTCATCGCTTCACCGATCCGGACGCCGGGGACACCCTGTTCGTCGTGACGGCGAAGCCTCCGGCGCGCGGTTTCATCAAGCGGCAGGATTTCGTCGAATTGTCGGTGTTGGAATCGATTCACGGCGTTGCGATCCATCCGAACTCCGACGACGTGACGGCCGAGGTCGGGCCCGACAAGGTCATGTTGGGCAAGCCCGGAGGCCTGACGCTATCGCCAGCCCAAAATGGGGCCGAGCGGGCGCCGACGGCTGTGCGGCCGATTTTCGACCTTGGCGAATGGCACAAGAACCAGGACGGAAACTTCAACGACCGCGCAGACGCGTTGATCGAAGCCGCAGGTAATGCCGCAACCGGCAGTCTCGAACAACGCACGTCGGGGCAGGTCGATCTTGCCCGCTTTTATATGGCGCGCGGGATGTATACCGAGGCCGTCGGCGTGCTCAATCTGGCACTCGCCGACGCCAAACCGGGAATGGAAGATCCGGCAGCCCTCGTCGTTCGCGCGGTCGCCAACATCTTGATGGGCCGCCCCGAGCGCGGGCTGAAGGATCTTGCCAGCCCCGTGATCGGAAGCAACTTCGATTCGCAGCTTTGGAAGGCGATGGCGGGCTCGCGTCAGGGCAAGTGGGCGGACGCGCGTGAAAAGTTCAAGGCAACCGAATTCACGGTGACCTCGCTGCCGATCGAGCTGCAGCGGCTCGTGATTGCAGAAGCGATGCGCGCCTCCATCGAGGTCAAGGACTATCCCGGCGCGGCCAAGGCCGCGAGCGAACTGGACGTGATCGGGACCCTTCCGGAACAGACAGCGTCGGTTGCCGTGCTTCGCGGCCGGCTCGCCGAAGGCCTCGGTCACGAAAAGGATGCGCTCGACGAATACAGGCGCGCGGCTCTTTCGCCGGACCGCCCGGCGGCGGCGGAAGCCAAGCTTCTGCAAATCGCGTTGCAGCAAAAGCGCAACGAAATCAGCCAGGATGAGGCGCTGCGCGAGCTTGAGACTTTGTCCATCACCTGGCGCGGCGATGCGCTCGAGGTGCACACGCTCGAAATGATGGCAAAGATCTATGCCGATACCGGCCGGTTCTCGGAATCGTTCGGCGCGGTGCGGACCGCCAATCTTCTGGCGCCCAATTTGGAAGTTGCCCGCCAGGGCCAGGACGCCGCGGCGGCGCTGTTTTCGCAGCTCTTTCTGGGGCCGAAGGGCGACGACCTGCCGCCGATCGACGCGCTCGGAATGTTCTACGAGTATCGCGACCTGACACCGATCGGCCGGCGCGGCGACGAGATGATCCGCCGTCTTGCGGATCGGCTGGTGGCGGTCGATCTGCTCGACCAGGCCGCCGAGCTTCTGCAATATCAGGTCGACAAGCGGCTCGAAGGCGCGGCACGTGCGCAGGTCGCAGCCCGCCTGGCGATGGTCTATCTTACTGCCCGCAAGCCCGAGCGCGCGATCATCGCGCTTCGCTCGACCCGCATCGCCGATCTCTCCGGCGAATTGCGACAGCAGCGCCTGTTGCTCGAGGCGCGCGGACAAAGCGACGTCGGCCGTCACGACCTTGGGCTCGACATCATTTCCAATGTCAGCGGCCGCGAAGCGATCCGGCTGCGTTCCGACATTTACTGGGCGCAGCGCAAGTGGCGCGAGTCGGCCGAGCAGATCGAACTTTACTACGCCGATCGCTGGCGCGACTTCAAACCTCTGACGGCTGCCGAGAAGAGCGACGTCATTCGAGCGGTGGTCGGTTATGCGCTTGCCGAGGACACGATCGGGCTTACGCGCTTTCGCGAAAAATACCTGCCGCTGATGAGCGGGGAGGTGGATCGCACCGCCTTCGAGATCGCGAGCAAGCCGGTCGGCTCGAGCAGCTCCGACTTTGCCGCGATCGCCAAAATGGCGGCGACTGTCGATACGCTCGATGGGTTCCTGCGCGAGATGAAGACGCGCTATCCCGACGCGACTGCGCGCGCGAACATGCCGCCGGGCATGGCAAAAGCCGATCCGGTGTCGACGGGGTCGCTGCCCGCGATCGTCGGAACCAGAGCTCCGATTCCGAAGTTCGCAAGCGGTCGCGGCGGCCTCTGACGCGAACTTCGGAATCAAAGGAGCTCTGGCCACTTATTGATCGCTAGTGCGGCTTTGAATTTGAAGTTCCTATGATGACCTTGCCGCAATCCTGACAGGAACTTCAAATTGGCCGCGCTAGGCAGGCGCGGGCTTTCAGATAGTCCAGGTTATCTTGCGGCCTCAATTCCCTCGACAGATATCGGCCAAGGCGTCATTTTGCCAAACGCCGAGCAGAGGGACGCCCGATGAGCAAGCCCACCAGGTCCGCATCCGAACTGATTGCGATGGCGCGCGCCGAACTCAAGGTGCACGAGTTCGACTGCCCCGACGGCATCGAAATCACCATCCTTCCCAACGCCGGCAGCTGGGAGTTCCGCACGGCGGCTGACGAGGCCACCATTGCCCGGCCGGGTTATCCGGAATGCGTCGCGATGATCGTCCAGATCGGTGACCATCTCAGCAAGCAGTACGACGTGAAAGGCTGAGCCGGCCAAGCCGCCCGCCGGCTCAATTGCCGCCGTAGCTCTGCACCAGACTGCCTGCGACCAGCGACCAGCCGTCGACCAGAACGAAAAAGATCAGCTTGAAGGGAAGCGACACCACGACCGGCGGCAGCATCATCATGCCCATCGACATCAGCACCGAGGCCACCACGAGGTCGATGATCAGGAACGGCAGGAACAGAAGAAAACCGATCTCGAATGCCCGCTTCAATTCGGAGATCATGAAGGCCGGCACCAGAATGCGCAGCGACATGTCCTGCGGCGTGGCCGGCGGTGGCTCGCCCGACATGTCCATGAACAGTTTGACGTCCTTTTCCCGGACGTTCTTCAGCATGAAACCGCGCAACGGGACCGACGCCCGCTGCAAGGCATCCTCGACACTGAGCTGGTTGGCGATCAGGGGCTTGATGCCGTCGTCATAGGACTTTTGCAGGATCGGTCCCATCACGAAGGCGGTTAGAAACATCGCGAGCGCAAGGATGACGGAGTTCGGCGGCGCGGTCGCGGTGCCAAGCGCGGTGCGCAGCAGCGACAACACCACCACGATGCGCGTGAACGACGTCATCATGATCAGGATCGAGGGCGCGATCGACAATACGGTGAGCAGCGCGATTAATTAAATCGCGCGCTCGGTAACTCCGCCGCCGCCCTGCCCGCCGAGATTGATGCTGATGTCTTGCGCCCATGCAGGCGCGGCCGCCGTGGCGGCGGTGAGAACAGTGGTTAAAAATAAAAAAACTCTACGCGGACGTTGTCCGGGCCTCACGAAGAATTCTTCGGGCGACCAAGAAGCGAGGCCATCTCGTCTTCCAGATTGTCGAAGCCGGTCTTCGGCGCAGGGGATGTGGGTGCGGGCGGCGGTTGTTCGCTGCGCGGAACAGGGCGGGCTGGCGGCGGCTCCGGTGCAACCGGTGGCGCAACAGCGTCACCGCCCGGCCGTCGAAGTGCTGCTTCGAGCCGTTGGGCCATCTCGGCGAGATTCTGGTCCGCCGAAGACATCGGAGGCGACATCGGAGCTACCGGCGGCGGCGAGGGCGGCGGGGCCGCGGGACGCGCCTCGCGTGGCGGAGCCTTCGGCGTCTCAACCGGCATCGGCCGGGCGGGGCGCGGCATCATCGGCTCGCTTCGCGGCATCGGTTCGCCTCGTGGCATGCGTGGCGGGGCGGGCGGCGCGACGGGCTCGGGACGGCCACCAATCGATTCGGCCGTGAAACCGGCGAGCGGGTCAGCCGGTCGCTCACGCTGAGGACGGCGCACTTCGTCGGCAAAAGCCGGCCGTGTTGGACGCGGCGGCGGCTCCGGCATTGGCGGTTCGGCGTGATCGAAGGGTTCCGCGCGCGCGGCCTCGTTTTCGCCCCAGGCGGCGGGGTCGGGCAGCGGCGCGATGCGGGGCTGCATGTCGGGGCTCGCGACCGCCGGTCGTGGCGGCAACTGATCGCGGCTGGGCGCGCCACGCACGATATTGGGCTCCACGACGATGTCGGTCGGGCCGCCGATCATCAGGAGATGTTCGACATTGTCGCGTCGGACCAGCACGAGCCGCCGGCGTCCGTCCACGGCTGCGGCATCGATGACCGCCAGACGAGGCATTCTTCCGCGTTGGGTATTGGCACCGAGCCGGTTTGAGGGCGAATCGGCGGATCAGCCAGGCCACGACGCCGATCAGCGCCAGGACCACCACAAACGCCAAGAAAAATGTAAGTGCCTGCATGCTTTGTCCCCGGCAAACCGCTTCTCTGGCCCCGGTGGCCAGAGGTGCGGTCGAAGCAACCCTCGACGCCTCATGAGCCGCTCAAGGCCGGCTCAGGTTAATTTCCCACGGCAAATCCTGCCGTCCCACCAGCCTTAATAACCTATGAATCGGCAGGGCCAAAACGACTTCTGGAAATGCGGATGCGAATGATCTGGTTGGTTAACGGAGCATTCGTGGCGGAATTGCGCTCGAATCGATTGGGCGTCGCCTATCGGGCTCAGGATGCGAGCGCCCCACGCCGGCGCGATCTTAACCAGCCATTAACCATACACACGGCAAATTCTGCCTACCGCCAGTCCCGATTCCGAAGTCCGCCACACCCAGCGGCATCGGGCCGCTGGTCAAGGGGAGCGCGGCGATGCCTATCAACGACCTTCCGGCCCTGTCGATGCTGCGTACCAAGATGCAATGGCATCAGGAGCGCCAGCACGTCCTGGCCGAAAACGTTTCCAATTCCAACATGCCCAACTTCAAGCCGCGCGACCTGGTCGAGCCCAAATTCGAAGCGGGCAGCGGCAAGGTCGACGGCGGCTCCGCATCGCTGCCGATGACGCGCACCAGCACAAGCCATTTGGTTGTCGATAGCTCCGATCCGACCTTCGGTCAGAACCGCCGGGCGGGATTCCTGACCCGTCCTGCGGGCAACGCGGTCAACCTGGAAGACGAAATGCTCAAGACCTCCGCCAACCAGATGGACTACGCGGCGGTGACCTCGCTCTACTCCAAGAGCCTGCATCTTCTGAAGACCGCGATCGGCAAGGGCTAGCAGATGATACGCAGCCAGAACGTTCCGGTCGGGTCCGCATAGCCACGGGGGAGACGCATTATGGCAAGCGACGCGAATGATTTCGTCCGCTCGATGGGCATCGCGACCTCGGGCTTGCGTGCCCAGGCCGGCCGCATGCGGGTGATCTCGGAGAACATCGCCAACGCCGAATTCGACCGCGTCGACGGCGGGCGGCGATCCCTACCGCCGCAAGGTGCCGACGTTCTCTTCGGCGCTTGATCGTGCGCTCGATGCCAAGGTGGTGACGCTCGGCAAGATCAGGCCCGACCGGTCGGACTTCCACGTCAAATACGAGCCGGGCAATCCGGCCGCGGATGCCACCGGCAACGTCAAATATCCCAACGTCAATCCGCTGGTCGAAATGACCGATATGCGGGAGGCGCAGCGATCCTATGAAGCCAATCTCAACATCATCAGCGCCACGCGCCGGATGATCCAGCGCACGCTCGATATCTTGAAGACCTGACAGGAAGGCTTAGCCCATGGCTTCACCGACGATTGCCGCCAATGCCTATGCTTCTGCCGCCCGCATGCTGGACACCGGCGGGGCAGGCAAGCCTGCCGATACCGGCGGGCTCTCCTTCGGCGACGTGCTCAAGGAAGCTGTCGGCGGCGTGCTGGACGCCGGGCACAAGTCCGATGCGCAGACGGTCGCGATGGCCTCCGGCAAGGCCAACATCATGGACGTGGTGACGGCGGTCGCAGAGACGGACGTCGCGGTCTCCACGCTGGTGTCGGTGCGCGACAAGGTGATCGCGGCCTACGAAGACATCATGAAGATGGCGATTTGACGGGGGGAATGGCGAGTAGCGAATGGGGCTCCGTCCATTCGCTACTCACTATTCGCTTACCCAGTAACGAAGCAGTCCAAGCAGTGAGAGCGTGAAATGACCGGTGCAGAAACCCTCGACGTGGCACGCGACGCGATCTGGACGATCGTGGTGGTGTCCTCGCCGCTGATGGTGGTCGGGCTTGTGGTCGGCGTCGTGGTGTCGTTGTTCCAGGCATTGACCCAAATTCAGGAGCAGACGCTGATCTTTGTTCCGAAGATCCTCGCGATCTTCGTGACCTTGCTATTGGCGCTGCCATTCATGGCCGACGCGCTACACAGCCATATGATGCGGATATCGTCGCGAATCATAGGCGGCTGATGGCATCATGAGTCACGCGATGGATCTGACGTTCGCTTCCAGTTTGCCCGCGAGTTGCGTTGGCGAACGCCAAATCCCAAATCGCTCGACCAAAATTTATGTCTTGAGCATTCGCAATAGAGCCTGCCGCAGCGGGATGCGAATGCTCAAGCCGGGACATTCGGCGTATGCGCATCGATATTTCGCTTTTGCCGGCTCTGGCGGCAGCCTTCCTGCTGGTGTTCGCCCGTGTCGGCGCCATGGTGATGTTGCTGCCGGGATTGGGCGAATCCAATATCCCGGTCCGCATCAAGCTTTCGACCGCGCTTCTCCTGGCGCTGATCATCCTACCGCTGCACCGCGCGGATTATCACGTCAATCTGGACGCGCTTCCCGCGCTTCTGGTCCTGATGATATACGAGATCCTAATCGGCATCGTGCTCGGCGCCACCGCGCGGGTGACGCTGGCCGCGCTTCAGGTCGCGGGCTCCGTGATCGCCCAGCAGCTGGGCCTGGGCTTTGTCACCTCGGTCGACCCGACGCAGGGCCAGCAGGGCGTGGTGATCGGCAACTTCCTCACGCTGCTCGGCGTGACCATGCTGTTTGCGACCGACAGCCACCATCTGGTGATCGCAGCGCTCAACGACAGCTACTCGATCTTTTCGCCGGGCGAGGCGATGCCAAGCGGCGATGTGGCCGCGCTTGCCACCCGCGCGTTCGCGGCCGCCTTCAAGATCGGCATGCAACTGTCTGCGCCGTTTCTGGTTTTCGGCCTCGTCTTCAATATTGGCCTTGGCGTGCTGGCGCGGCTGATGCCGCAGATGCAGGTCTATTTCGTCGGCGTACCGCTATCGATTCTATCGGGCTTTCTGATCTTCGCCGTCGTGCTGGCGGCCATGATGGGAAGCTTCCTCGATTACTTTATCGCCGTCATGCACGACTTGATTCCTCTCAAGTAAGACTTGATTCCTCTCAAGTAAAAGGTGTCTGACCGTGGCTGATGAGGATGATGGCGGCGAACGCTCAGAAGACCCCACACAAAAACGTCTGGACGATGCACTAGAACGCGGCGACGTTGCCAAGAGCCAGGAGGTCAACACCTGGTTCATGATCGCCGGTGCAACGCTTGTTCTTTCGACCTTTTCCGGCTCGATCGGCGGCATCCAGACGCCGCTGAAGAACATCATTGCCAATTCCTGGATGATCCGCACCGACGGTGCGGGCCTTCTGTTGCTGGCGCAACACCTGGAATGGGCGATCTTTGCCGCCATCGGCGTGCCGCTGCTGATGCTGGTGCTGACGGCGATTGCCGGCAACGTGCTGCAACACCGGCTGGTCTGGTCGGCCGAATCGCTCAAGCCGAAGCTTTCCAAGATTTCGCCGATGGAAGGCGCCAAACGCATCTTCGGCAAACAGGCGATCGCCAATTTCCTCAAGGGCCTGTTCAAGCTCGTGGCGTTAGGGGCGGTCATGACCGCGATCCTGTGGCCGGAGCGGCATCGGCTGGAGTCGATGCTGCGCTTCGATCCGGCCTCGCTGTTCGGCGTTATCGTCAGTCTGAGCGTGCATCTGATGGGCTCGGTGGTCGCGATGCTCGCCGTGGTCGCGATCGCCGATTATTTCTTCCAGTACCGGCAATGGTACGAGCGGCAAAAGATGTCGCTGCGGGAGATGAAAGAGGAGTTCAAGCAGTCGGAAGGCGATCCGCATATCAAGGGCCGGATCCGGCAGTTGCGGCAGGCGCGCATGAAGAAGCGCATGATGGCGGCGGTGCCAAAGGCTTCCGTGATCATCACCAACCCGACCCACTATTCGATCGCTTTGTCCTACGAACGCGGCATGCAAGCGCCGATTTGCGTGGCCAAGGGCGTCGACTTGATCGCGCTCAAGATCAGGGAGGTCGCCGGTCAGCACGATATCCCGATCGTCGAGAACGTGCCGCTGGCGCGCGCGCTCTATGCCACGGTCGAGATCGACGAGGAGATTCCGGTGGAGCACTATCACGCGGTCGCCGAGATCGTCGGCTACGTCATGGGCCTCAAGCGGGGAGCGTCGGCCCGGCGGACATGATACGGCAGGCGACTGGTTCCGCGCCGTTCCGGCCCGGGGCGAGCAGCATCTTGAATAACTTGCGGGATGGACTTGCGCTTTTGGGTGCGATTCAGGCACTTGGGAGGCTAGTGTGGCGACTCTGAGCGTTCCCTACAGTTTTGCTCTTCAAAGGAATGTCGGCGTCAAAGCCACACTGGAAAGCCAATATTGGCTAGTGTCCCTTTGGTTCTGACTTCGTAAAGTGCCCCGCGACAGGAAACGAATGTCGGAACCGGGACACTGGAGTGCCGCCGAATCTAGCGTAAATAAGCGCGTCCTCTCTGTGTCGACAGGCTATTCTCCCTCCGATGATCGCCGAACCTGACCACTACCCGCCGCAACAGCCGGTCACCGCCCACGAGCCGGTACGGCGCGGCGGCAGCATCCTCTTGGTGCTCGTGGTGGCAGGCGCCATTATCGCGGTCGCGATTGCGCTCATGACCATCGGCCGGGCGCAGGCCCAGCCTTATATTCTCGGCCTGTTGTCGCTGCTCGCGATGGTCGGGCTGTTCAATCTTTTTGCCTTTGCGGCCGGGATCGTCCGATTTGCCGACCGTTCGATCGATGATCCCGTTGTCCGCCGCATCGCCGATCTGGCCTATGACGGGATCGCTGTCACGGACCCTTCCGGTCATGTCGTTTATTCCAATTCCGCTTATCTGGCGCTTACGGGGGCTTTGAGCCCGCAGGATGTTCGCCCCGTGGAGCGGGTTTTCATCGGCAATCCCGACGTATCCGAGGCGGTATTTCGGCTGCTCAAGGCGGCGCGCGAAGGCAAGCGCCAGCAGGAAGAAGTCCGTCTCGCCGGCACCGATAGCGTCCACGGCCGTTGGCTGCGGATGCGGGTCCGCCCGCTCGGCCAGAGCAAGCGCGAATTGAAATACGCGGTGTGG
This sequence comes from uncultured Alphaproteobacteria bacterium, assembly GCA_963824305.1. Taxonomy (GTDB): domain Bacteria; phylum Pseudomonadota; class Alphaproteobacteria; order Rhizobiales; family Xanthobacteraceae; genus Bradyrhizobium. The sequence continues at coordinate 469,280 of CAWGOW010000004.1, read as the reverse complement.
TCGATCGCCGATATCACCCGCGACCGCGAGCGGCAGGAGGACGTGTTTCAGGAGTTGCAGCACGCCATCGAATATCTCGATCATGCGCCATGCGGCTTCTTCTCGGTCAACCCCGCCGGTGAGGTCGCCTATGTCAACGCGACGCTCGCCAACTGGCTCGATTACGACCTGGCCGAAATCGGCTCGGGCGGCTTGAAGCTGACCGACATCGTTTCCGGCGACGGCGCTGCGCTCCTGACCTCGATCACGCCGGTGCCCGGCGAGGTCACGACCGAAGTCTTCGATATCGACCTGCGCATGCGGACCGGCAAGACCATGCCGGTGCGGCTTTATCACAAGCTTGCCTTCGGCGCCGACGGCGTGCCGGGCGCTTCGCGGACGCTCGTGATCAGCCGCGCGCGCGACGAACGCGCCGATCCGCAGCGAGCGGCCGAAGTTCGCTTCATGCGCTTCTTCGACCACACGCCGATGGCGATTGCGACGGTGGATCGCGACGGCGCGATCGTCCGCGCCAATGCGCGCTTTGCCAAACTTGCGCAGGGCGTTGGCTCCGACGGCGCCGCCAACAAATCGATTTTCAGCACGGTCAATGCACGCGACCGCAACTTGCTGGTTGCAGCCATCAACCAGGCGGCGCAGGGGCAGGGCGATATCACCCCCGCCGAGGTCATGCTCGACGGCACCAAGGAGCGGTGGGGACAGTTTTTCGTGACGGCGGTCGAGGAAGACGAGCGCGAGGCGGAAGCCGCCATCGTCTACATGCTGGAGACGACCGAACGCCGCGCGCTGGAAAACCAGATCAACCAGTCGCAGAAGATGGACATGGTCGGCCAGCTCGCCGGCGGCATCGCGCACGACTTCAACAACGTGCTGTCCGCGATCATGATGGCAAACGACTTCCTCCTGAACGCGCACAAGCCGACCGATCCGTCGTTCCAGGACATCATGCAGATCAAGCAGAACGCGACGCGGGCGGCGACACTGGTGCGCCAGCTGCTCGCCTTCTCGCGGCGTCAGACGTTGAGGCCGCAGGTGCTCGACCTTGGCGACGCGTTGTCCGATCTCACCATGCTGCTGCGCCGGCTGATCGGCGAAAAGGTGAAGCTCGACCTCATCCACGGCCGCGACCTATGGCCGGTGAAGGTCGACGTCTCGCAGTTCGAGCAGGTGATCGTCAATCTAGCGGTCAACGCCCGCGACGCGATGCCTGATGGCGGCAAACTCACCGTGCGCACGTCCAATGTCACGACCGAAGAATCCACGCGGCTGGCCTATAAGGGCATGCCGGCCGCCGAATATGTCCGGATCGACATTACCGACTCAGGCACCGGCATTCCCGCCGACATCATCGACAAGATCTTCGAACCTTTCTTCTCGACCAAGGAGGTCGGCAAAGGTACCGGCCTTGGGCTCTCGACGGTGTATGGCATCGTCAAACAGACCGGCGGCTTCGTCTATGTGGACTCCGAGACCGGCAAGGGGACCTCGTTCCGCATCTTCCTGCCGCGGCATCATGCCGAGGAGGTGGCGGTGCCGGAGCCGGCCGTCGCGAATGGTGCATCGAAGGAAACATCCGCTGAGGCAAAACCGCGCACCGACCTGACCGGGCAGGGCACGATCCTGCTCGTCGAGGACGAGGAAGGCCTGCGTTCGCTCAACGCGCGCGGCTTGCGTTCGCGCGGCTACAGCGTGATCGAGGCTTCCAATGGCATCGAGGCGCTCGAAGCGCTGGAAGAAAAGGAGGGTGCGGTCGATCTCGTCGTCTCCGACGTGGTGATGCCGGAAATGGATGGCCCGACGCTGCTCAAGACCATGCGCGGCAAGAATCCCGATCTGAAGATCATCTTCGTTTCAGGTTATGCGGAGGACGCCTTCGAGAAGAGCCTGCCCGAGAACCAGCAATTCGCTTTCCTGCCAAAGCCTTTCACGCTGAGCCAACTGGTGGCTGCGGTGAAGGAAACCATGACGCCGCAGTGAGGCAGCAACGTTGACAATGCTTCGCAAGTGCTACTGTGGCGACACTGACGTTCCTTTCAGTGCCGCCGCGAATCCTGCAAAGTAGCGTCAGAGTAGAAGCCACTAAAATCATGTAGTTAATAGTGTCCCTTTGGTTCGGACATTCGTGATAGTGGACGCTGCGAGGGGTACGAATGTCAGAACCGCGCACTATCCCCGCGACGCCGCGCCGCAGCCCATCCCCCTCGCTGTGGCTTCCCTTTTGAGCGACCTTGCACATCTAAGGGGCGCTTCCCCGATAAGGCGCAACAAGACCACGGGGAAAGCAGGTTTTTGAGGAACATCGCCATGAATTTCAGGCATCGGGCTTTTGGTTTGGTACAGGCGCTCGCCGTTATCTTGTCGCTGGCAATGCCGCTGGTCGTCATGGCCTCGTCGGCCGATGCACGCGTTGGCGGTGGCTCGAGCTCGGGTTCGCGCGGCGGGCGGACGTTCTCCGCGCCGCCGACGACGCCGACTGCGCCGAACGCCGCGCAGCCTTTCAACCGCACCACCGCCCAGCCGGGCACCCCAGGTGTGAACACGCCCGCCGGTGGCGGTTTCTTCAACCGCCCGGGCATGGGCCTGTTCGGCGGGCTCGCTGCGGGATTTCTTGGAGCCGGACTCCTCGGCATGCTGTTTGGCGGCGGACTGTTCGGTGGCATCGGCGGATTTTCGTCGATCCTCGGCCTGCTGCTGCAAGTCGGCCTGATCGTGCTGCTGGCGCGGTGGGCGATGTCGTGGTGGCATCGGCGCAGCGAGGCTCAGGCGGCTTACGCAGGCGGGCCTTCGCCGGCCGGTGCGCAAACCAATTATAGCGCGGGAATGAGCGGCTTTGGGCTCGGCTCGGGCAGCGCGCCGCTCACGATTCAACCCGCCGATTATGAAGCATTCGAACGTTTGCTCGGTGAAGTTCAGCAAGCCTGGTCGGACGAGGATGTTGCCCGCTATCGTTCGCTGGCGACGCCGGAAATGGTGACCTATTTCGCCCGCGACCTGGAGGAGAACAAGTCGCGTAACGTCCTCAATAAGGTCGCCGGCACCAAGCTGCTTCAGGGCGATCTTGCCGAAGCCTGGCGCGAGGGCGAGACTGATTATGCGAGCGTTGCGATGCGCTATTCGGTGGTCGATACCTATGTCGATCGCGCGAGCGGCCGCGTCGTCGAAGGTAACGGGCAGCCGGAAGAAGTCACGGAAGTCTGGACCTTCGTGCGCCCACGCGGCGGTAATTGGGAAGTATCAGCGATCCAGCAGACTTCCTGATCGGCGGAGAACAGCGCAAGACGTCAAGACGCCGCGGCGAAACCGCGGCGTCTTTTTATATCGGCGCCGCTAAACTGGAATAACCTAGGCCAGCAAGGGTTTGAGTTGCTGATCGGCTCGTGCGTAACAAGAAACCAAGGGAGGAACTGAAATGACTAGTCTCACTCGAAACGTCTCGCGCCTTTGTCTGGTCGCGGCAGCCGCATTATTCGCGGGCCTCGCCGTGCAACCGGCGCAGGCCCAATCGGCCAATACCACGTTCTTTGTAACCTCGGCGGGGCCCGGCAAGGGCGGCGATCTCGGGGGTATCGAGGGCGCCGACAAGCTGTGTCAGACCCTTGCGACCGCTGGCGGTGCGACCGCCAAGACCTGGCACGCTTACCTTTCGACGCAGGCCGCCGACGGCAAGCCCGCCGTGAATGCCCGCGACCGCATTGGCAAGGGACCGTGGCAGAATTCAAAGGGTGTCGTGGTCGCCAAGGACGTTGCAGATCTGCACGGCGCGTCCAACAACCTGACCAAGCAGACCGCGCTCAGCGAAAAGGGCGAGGTGATCAATGGCCGTGGCGATACGCCGAACCGTCATGATGCCCTGACCGGATCGCAGCCGGACGGTACCGCATTCGCCGCCGGCGAAGACCGCACTTGCAAGAACTGGACGAGCTCGACGCAAGGTGCGGCCATGATGGGCCATATCGACCGCATTGGACTTCGCGACGATGACGCGTCGAAGTCCTGGAACTCCTCGCACCCGTCGCGGGGTCCGGATGGCGGCTGTTCGCAAGCCGACTTGAAGAGCACCGGCGGCGACGGCCTGCTCTATTGTTTCGCGGCGAACTGACGCGGCTACCGAATGTTTCCTCGGCCTCTCCCGGCAAACGGGAGAGGTCGATGCTCCCCGCGATCCCGATGGCCCGCGCGAATGCAGATCTGGTGAAGAGCCAGCGAAAAAACAGTCATGTCAAAGCGCATCGAAAAGTCCTGGATCGTTTTTGTCAGCGTCGAAAATCCCGAGCACGACAGATGCGTGGATTTCTTTTCGAGAGAAGATGGTAGCTACGGGTTCGAGGAATTTCGACGGGACATTGAAGATGGCGGGCAATGGACGCCCGTACAATACTATTCGGGCGTTACCTACCTTTCGCCAACGGATGCTCTCAACTCAGCCGAACGGAACGTAAATTGGCTTGTCGATGCGCTCACCCGGAAACCGGAACAGAGGACTCGTATCGGTTTGGGTTAACCGGGCGGAGCGGCCCGAACCCCTTGCAGCGCCAGCGCTTCAATCATGCGATCGACAAGGCCGGAAGCTTTCGCGTTCTCAATGAACTCGTTGATATACGCAAGCCGCCCGCTGTGTCCTTTGGGTACGGCCATCGCGGAGTAGATGTCGGCAAAGCCATCGCTCAAAACGCGCGAACCCGGCAGCGCAGCGGATAGAGCCGTCAGGCTCGGGCGGTTCAACGCTACCGCGTCGACGCTTCCCGTCCGCAGCAGCTCAGCGGCGGCGGCAATACTTTCCGTCCGGACCAATTCAGCTTGCTTGAGCACGCGGGTCAAATACAGATCCGAAGTATCGTTGCGTGCGACGGCGATACGAATTCCCTGACGATCCGCGCCTGCGGCGTTTTGGATCGTGGACCCGGCGGCGACCAGGTATGTGAGGTCGGTTTGCATGAATGGATTCGAAAAATCCACCTGCTCCGCACGCACGGGGTCGACAATGAGGATGGAGACATCCCAGGCGTTGGTATTCAGGCCGTCGATCACCGCACCGGGCCTTGGATATTCGACGGATACGAACTGGATCCCCATTCGCCCGGCGAGCGCACGTCCCAACTCGAACGCCGGCCCTTTGACCTCGCCAGTCGCCGGATTTCTTGTTGCTGTCGTCAAACTCCCAAGACCAAGTCCAACGCGCAGCGTGCCGGATTGCACGAGATCTGCTACGCGGGGATCCGGCGAATGTTGAGCGAACGATGTCCCGTTCCCTCCGAATGCCAGAGCCAAAACGGCGGCCAGAACAATTCTCATCGTCGAAACGTCCTCTGCTTGGCTGCGCCTGACGTTATCACGCGCCGCCACGCCAGCTTTTTGCGGACTATTTGGACTCAATGCGCGTTAGTCCCGAAGGTCCGTTCGCGCCGACCACCTGGAAGACCACCTCGCCAGCTTTGGCAAAAACAAAATGCGGTTGTCTGGCCGGTTCGGTCCAAATGCTTCCCGTGGGAAGTGCCTTCATGGCGCTCTCGTCGAATACCTCGCCGAAGCCGACATACAGTGTGCCGGAAATCACGGTGACGACCCGTTCGTCGGGGTGGAAATGCGGCTGGACCTTGTGATTGGCCGGGAATCGCACCCGGTAGGTGTACATGCCGGGCTTCTTCTCGTCTCCCACAAGTTGCGCGCGTTGAACGCCGGACGGATCTCCTTCCCACTTGATCTCGTCAGGCGTCAGGCGTGTGGCCACAATCGGCTCGGTTTGCGCCGGTGACGCTGAGATGACCAGCGCGAATACGATGCATCCCGTCACTCGGATGATGGCCTTCATTGCATTCCCTCGGATTATTTTTTGCTTGGCAGAGACGGTACGACGTTGATCGCAAACCCGCTACAGCATTTATCACTCGAAGCCGTCGCCAAGCACGCCCTGCTCGATATAGGCGCGGCGCTGTTCATCATCGTGGCTGATCACGATCGCAAGGTTGTTCTCGGTTCGGCTGAGGCCGTTGAGCCAGTCAAGCTCGGCGGCCATCAACTCAACCGGCTCCTTGATCCACGGCGCGTCCTTGGTCCGGTTCAAGCGTACGCCGTCCATGTGCCAGGCGACGTCGCCGGCGAGCAACAGTTCCTTGCCCGATTGCAGGGCCACATAGACCATCTGAGAGCCGGGCGTGTGGCCGGGCGCCTTGATCAGTACGATGCCCGGCGCGAAGGCAAAGGTGCCGGTATAGTCGATCACCCGCAGGCGTGAGGCCATCTCAGGCGTCGGTCGCAGCTCCGGCATTTGCGGCGCGTTGATCAGCGTGTCCAGCTGCGTGCGGGTCAGCACCGTCTTTGGCGCCAACTCGGAAAAATGCTCGCTGCGAACAAGTCCGCCGATGTGGTCGCCGTGTTCATGGGTGACGATGATCGCCTTTGCTTTTTCCAGGGCTTGCGCAACGCGCGCCTCGGCTTCGGGAAAGTATGGTTCTTCGACGCCGCGGCCAAAGAAACGGTGGGTGGCGAGGTCCATGCCGGTATCGACCATGATCGTGCCGTCGGCATAGACGATCTGGTAGGCCGTGCGCGCCTGCACGCTCGGCTCAGCCGGCAATCCCTTGACCGCGAAATTCTTCGTGCGGCGGCTTTCGGCGAATTTAATGACGTTGACCCGAAGCGGCCGCGGACCCGGGATCATGCCGGCAGCCTGGCGAATCTCGGCGAGATCGGCATGCCAAGGCGGCGTGGATTCGGCCGCGAATGCCGCGTGCAACAGACAAACCAATGCCGCACACAATCCAAATAGCCACGGTGGCGTGCTCAGGGGTTTGCGCATGTTTCAAAACGTCCTGATTGGCGGTTCACGATGCGATCATTGACATCATCCGATCGGGTGATGTCGGGCGTCGGTCATAGCCTTATTCGACCAGAGCACCAATAGATGTGAACCCAATGCTCGTTCTGCGCGACTGATGGCCCGAACACGCGCTCTTGGAGAAAATTAATGCCTGCAACAAACCTGAACAAACACATGACAACCGCTGCGACTTCGGTGGGTGCGCTTGCGATCGCCACGCTACTGATGGCGGGGGTAGCCGTTGCCGACTCAAAGCCATCAACCTCGAAGTCGTCATCATCAACCACATCAACCACAAAGTCGTCATCGACCACAACGACCGAAAAGCTGTTGCAGCCGACATTTGAAAGTAAAATTCCAGTCGCTTTCCATGTGACGTTCAACGTTTCCAAAAATCCCAAACTCAAACCGCAAGATATTAAAGGTCTAAGCAATGGATATGCTCATGCGGTCGACAAGGTTCCCGACGGAACCAAGATAGATTGGGAGGCCACGCCGGAGGGCGGAGATCGAACCGCTTACAAGAAATGCAGCGGCAGTCTGGTCGTCGAAGGCTCGCACACCGCGATCGTGATGACGGAAGAAAAGTGCGAAAAACGGGCGGTGCAAGCCGCGAGTCAGGCGTCGCAAAATGCCCAGATCACGTTTGTGAATAAGAGCGGCATTATGAAAGCCAGCTTCAGTCAGGTGAAAGATAAAATGCTGGGAAAAGATCTGGAGTCGTTCACGCTCGAACCTGGCAACTCAAAGCCGATCACGGTTGCCAAGGATCCGAGCGGCAAGATCAACCTTGCGCTCAGGATAGACTGCGAGACGGCAGGTAAGGTCGAGGTGGCGAAAGGTCAGGAAGACGCCTTTTGGGACCAGCAGGCGTTTTCGACCATTCAGGTCATCGATGGCTGCCATTTTAAGACGCAATAACGCGTGCCCGACCGGTGGGCCGGCAGCGGTACTCGATCGAAAGCTGCCAGCTCGCCGATCGCTCAACTCGGCGTGAGCGGACCCCGGGCTGAAGCTGAATTATGCCGCGACGATCGCGTCCATCTCACCAAGGGCTGGCGCGTCGTCGCGCTCGAAATGCGCGGCAGCCGCAATCGCGCCCGGCAATGCCGTCACCGCCACGGGCCTCGCGAACAGATAGCCCTGGCCCTTGGCGCAGCCTTCGCGCGCCAGGAAATCCCATTGCGCTTCCGTCTCGATGCCTTCGGCCAGCACCGGCATGCGGAGGCTTTCGCCGAGCGCCAGCACCGTGCGAACGATCGCTGCCGCCGCGGCATCGTGCGGCAGGCGTTTGACGAAAGACTGGTCGAGCTTGATCTTGTCGAACGGGAAGGCGTGCAGCGTCGCCAGCGACGAATAACCGGTGCCGAAGTCGTCCATCGCCACCGTAATGCCCATGGCTTTCAGCTTGCGCAGAATATGAAGCCCGCGGCTCTGGTCCGACATGATGGTCGATTCCGTCACCTCGACCTCGAGACGCGACGGCGGCAAGCCGGTTTCCAGGAGAATGCCATGGATCATCTCGGCCAGATCCTCGCGGCCGAACTGCACCGGCGAGAGGTTGACCGCAACGTTTCCAGGAATCTTGCCTTCGGCGGCGTCGCGGCAGGCAGCGCGCAGCGCCCATTCGCCCATGTCGTAGATCGCTTCGGTTTCCTCGGCCAGCGGAATGAACTCCGCCGGCGAAACCATGCCGAGCTTCGGATGTTTCCATCGCATCAAGGCTTCGGCGCCGCAGATATGGCCGTCATTAAGTGACATCTGGAGCTGATAGTTCAAAAACAGTTCCTGACGTTCAGCCGCATGTTCGAGATCGCGGGCCAGCGCGCGGCGTTTGCGGGCGCTGTCGTCCATTTCGCGACTGTAGGCGCAGATCGAACCGCCTTGCGTGCTCTTGCCCCGATGCATCGCGAGCTTGGCATTGCTCAGGAGCTGGTCGCGTTCCGGCGTATCGGTCGGGAAAATCGAGAAGCCGATCGAGGCAGTCAGGTTGACGGCATAGCCCTGTACCATGAACGGCGCGGCAAAGACCTGCGAAATCCGCTCGGCAAAGGCGTGAGCGTCCTGCGGATGGTTGGGTGATGTCGTCAGCGCCAGAAATTCGTCGCCGCTCTGGCGCGCCAGAAATTCGCCGGATGAAAGCTGCTGGCGCATGCGTTCGGCTACATCGATCAGCAAGAGATCGCCGGCGCCATGGCCATAGAGATCGTTGATGTCCTTGAAGCCGTCGATGTCGATGGAGAAAGCCGCAAGCTTGTGCGCCTTTTCGTGGGCCTCGGCGCTGTCGAACGCGAGCCGCTCGTTGAAGGCGATGCGGTTGGGCAATCCCGTCATGGTATCGTTGAACGACAATTGATGGATACGATCGGCCGATTCCGTTCGCACGCGCTGGTCGATGATATAGGTCGAAAAGCCGTTTCCCATGACGAGTAGAACCGCGCCGACCACGGCAACGGCAAGGAAATGCGCGGGGAGCAGGCCGGAGGGCAGCGTCACGGAAACATCCGGCACGACAGTGGCCGCGGCCACCAGCGAGTAGTGCATGGCGCAAATCATGACGGCGAACGAGATAGCCGCGCCATGACGGCACCAGCGCGTGACCGGGCGGTTGGCCCGATTGACGGCGACGACGCTCAGGCCGAGCCCGAGCGCGACCGTCAGCGCCGCGCCGTAGCCGTTCAATTCAAAATTGCCTTCGATATTCCAGCCCGCCAGCGCGATGACATGCATGGCGAGAATGCCGACGCCCATGACGACGCCGCCAATTTCCGGCGCGAGCGGGAAGTGCCGGCTGCCGATCTCAAAGCCGACAAGGCAGGCGATGATCGCAATCGCAAGTACCAATCCGGTCGCGAGCGGTTCGAAGGCGCTGACCATCGCGGGGTCGAGCGCCAAAATTGAAATAAAGGTCGAAGCCCATAGCGCGGCGCCCGTGCCGACGGAGGCCATGAACAGCCAGCCAAGCCGGGTCGGGCCTTCGGTGGCGCGGGCGCGCGCGAAGTGGCGCATGCCGACCCAGGTGCCGAACAGACAGACTGCGCCCGCAAATGCGACCAGGACCTGCTGATAGGCAAAGCTTTCGGCGGAGGAGTAGAGCATGGCATTTTTTCCCTGCCACCAGCCTAGGGCGGCAGAGTTAACTGGCGAAGAGTTTGCGCGTCAATGTCGCCGCACTTTGCGAAATAGCGTTGAAATTTTGTAAGAAACATCGACGGAACTTGGGCGTTGTTTCTGCCACCGGCTTAAGGTGAGCAAGGTTTAACGATCGGTTAAGCTAGCGTCCCGATCCGAAGTCCGCGCGGCCTCTCGTTTGCGGACTACAGATCGAAAGGACACTAGAGAAAATATTGAGCCGGTGCGGCTTCGGTTCAGAAGTCCGGATGACGAACTTACAGCAGCAATGACGGCGGACTTCTGAACCAAAGCACCAGAAAGGTTTGGCGATGAGATATGAGCTTTACTACTGGCCATCGATCCAGGGCCGCGGCGAATATGTCCGCCTGGCGCTGGAAGAGGCGGGTCACCCTTACCTCGACGTTGCGCGCGAACGCGGCACGGCCTCGATGATGCGGATGATGGAAGAGGGCGCAACGCCGCCGTTCGCCCCGCCATTCCTCAAGGCCGGCAAGCTCTTGATCGGCCAGACCGCCAACATCCTGTTTTATCTCGGCGCGCGTCATGGTCTGGCGCCAAAGACCGAAGCAGGCCGGCTTTGGTTGCATCAGCTTCAGCTAACGGTGACTGATTTCGTGGTGGAGGTTCACGACACCCACCATCCGCTCGGCCCGTCGCTTTATTATAAGGATCAAAAGCCGGAAGCGAAAAAGCGCACCGAGGATTTCTGGAACGAGCGCGTGCCGAAATATCTCGGTTATTTCGAGCGGCTGTTGGAGAAAAGCGGCGGCTCTTTTGTGACCGGCCGCAGGCTGACCTATATCGATCTGTCGATGTTCCAGCTCGTCGAGGGGCTGCGTTACGCTTTCCCGAAACGCATGAAGGCCTTCGAGAAGAAAGTTCCGGAATTAATCGAGCTGCACAATCGTATTGCCCGACGCCCGAAGATCGCGGCCTATCTTGCCAGCGAGCGCCGCATTCCCTTCAACGAGGATGGCATCTTTCGGCACTACAAAGAGCTCGATGCCTAAACCGCTTCGTCATTCCGGATGGTTCGCCAGGACCAGACCCGGAATCTCGAGATTCCTGGTTCACGCTGACGCGTGCCCCGGAATGACATGGTTACCTGTTCTTGCCGTCCATCGGCGTCATCTTGAGTTTCGAAAGCTCGATGCCGTCAATGCAGCTGACATTGAGCGCGACCACGGCAGTGCCGTCAGGCTTGTTGCCGCGCGCGAATACTTCGACGCCGCAATCTTTGCACGACTGGTGACGGATCGCGTGTTTGTTGAAGAGATATTCGCCCAGATTGTCTTCGCCGGCGCGCAATTGAAAGCTCTGGGGCGCCAGAAAGGCGAAGTGCAAGCCGCGCTTGGTGCAGATCGAGCAATTGCAGGCGGTCACCATCGCAAGATCGGTCGTGCATTCGAAGCGAACCATGCCGCAATGGCAGCCGCCGGTCAGGGTTTTGGTGTCTGGCATTCGTCCGCTCCCGCTTCACGGGAGCAGATTTAGCATTTCTGGCCGTCGCTGTCGTGCGAGGGGAAAGCGATCAGACGAGCTGGTCGACCCGTGTTCCCTGTCCTGGCGGAAGCGGAGCGGGAGCCGGCGGCTGGGTCGCACCGGCGTCATTGTTGGAGTCGTTGCCGTTATCGTTCGCGACGGCGGGCACGGCCTGCGTATTCGAGGTGGTGTCGAGATAGTTGTAGGGCAGCGGCGCGGACGGCGACGAAATGCTTGAAACGCTCATGGGATCTCAAATCCTGCTACACGCGGAACTTGAGCACACTCTGATGCCGCAGAGCCCAAGGCTCTCTGAACGCAATCGCTAAAATGCGAGCGATCGGGCGCGGGCCGCCGCTATGGTGAACAGGCGGCTAGCAGAAAGCTTGACCTGATTTATTGGTCCACGGAGCGCGAGATTGCGATCGCGGCGTCCGCCTTGGTTCGCGTGCAGTTCATGTCCAGGCGGCGGTAACGGATCGAGACGTCGTCGCCGCGGAAAAGACCCATCCGCGAAAAACAGCTCGAAACGCCTTTGACCAACTCGTCCTTGGGCAAGGTGAAGACGATCGCGGCCGCACCGGCGACGAAGGCAATGAATTCCGGTTTCGGCTTGCGGCTGTTGCCCTTGATGTAAAGTTCGTTGGAGTATTTGCGGTTGGTGCAGCCGAGCGACATTTCCTTGGCCTGCGGATGCGACAGATAGATCATGTTGGCGGCCGTGATACCGACCTTCAGATTGTCGACCTGTCCCTTGAGCTGGTTGGCGATATCCCCGCAGCGGTCGGCGTGCGCCGGCGCGGTGGCGAATGTGGAGAATACCGCCAGGACGGCAGCAAGCAGGATCGGTCGGCGAAAGCTTCGTGGTGTCATCGTGGCAGCCCCTCGAGTTCGGGGCATAAAAGCCTCAAGCGGACGGGAAGTGCAAGGGTTGGATATTCGTTTCGTTGCCAATCGGAATGACGCAAGGCCCCGCACCTGGTGAACGGCGACCTCACTTGTGTCAGAGGGCGACTGCCGCTATTCCTTGCCATATAAAAGTATGGTAATAGGTACATACAGAATGGTGGCTCAGGTCGATGCCCGATTTTGAATGGGATCCTGCGAAGGACAGGGTCAATCGGGTAAAACATGGCATCGGGTTCGAGATTGCCCAGCATGCCTTTCTCGATCCGTTACGTGTGATAGCTGAGGACCTCGATCATAGCGGCGGTGAGCCGCGCTATTTCTGTTTTGGCCAGGTCGAGGGGGCCGTCATGACAGTGCGGTTCACTTGGCGAAACCAAAGGATCAGGATTTTCGGGGCAGGGTACTGGCGGAAAGGAAGAGCGATTTATGAAAAAGCCAACAGTTGAATACAGCAAAGGCGAAATCGGACGGGTCAGGATCGTCGAGGACTTTCTGCCGTCGCCGGACAAGTTGGTATTGCGCGAGAACAACGTGAAAGTAACGTTGAGCCTGTCGGAGCGTTCCGTGATGTTTTTCAAGCGCGCCGCACGCCAACGCCGTGTCCCGTACCAGCGCATGATCCGCGCGCTGGTGGATGCCTATGCGGAGAAACAAGAGGGGAAGGGGTGAAACGTTGAGGATGTAAGCAGAGTTCGCCCGGAGTTCTTGTGAGCCCAATTTCGGCGTACGGGTTATTTGCCTTTTCTAGCCTTTGCAGCGTTTACTCTACGTTGCTTGCGATTCAGCTCTTGCGATTTCGAGGGATAAAGAAGGCGATGACCTCGCTTCTGGAAATTCATTTCCCTGCATAGGATAAATCTTGAATTTCCCTTCTTGGACTATGCCGAAGGCGCCCAACAGGCATCCTATGTTTGTTTGGGATTCCGGAACATTTATGAGGCTTCCAAGATGCCTTCAATATACATTACTTCGTAATTGGTCGCGACCCAAAGCTAGAGAGCCCTCCCATGAACGCGCCTTCCGCCTTTCCCGAGCAGCAAAAACCCGTTCCGCCCTATAAGCACACGCCGCTGTTTCCGCTAGGCGCGGACACCACGCCTTACAAGAAGATCACGGCCGAGGGTGTTCGTCTCGAGAAGGTCCTGGGGAAAGACATGCTGGTGGTGTCGCGTGAGGCGCTCCGGGCGCTGTCGGAAGCCGCCTTCGGCGAGATCAATCACTATTTGCGGCCCGGCCACCTGAAGCAATTGCGCGCGATCCTCGACGACAAGGAAGCCAGCTCCAACGACAAGTTCGTGGCGCTGGATTTTTTGAAGAACGCCAATATCGCCGCCGGCGGCGTGCTGCCGATGTGCCAGGACACCGGCACCGCGATCATCATGGGCAAGAAGGGCTGCAACGTCATCACCGACGGCGAGGACGAGGCGGCGCTGTCGGAAGGCGCGCGCGATGCGTATCTACGGCGAAACCTGCGCTACTCGCAGGTCGCCCCGCTCTCGATGTATGAGGAAAAGAACACCGCCAACAACATGCCGGCGCAATGCGAGATCTATGCCGAGGGTGACGACGCCTACAAGCTCATGTTCATGGCCAAGGGCGGCGGTTCGGCCAACAAGAGCTTTCTGTTTCAGGCGACGCCTTCCGTGCTGACGAAAGACCGCCTGCTGGCGTTCCTGAAAGAAAAGATCCTGACGCTGGGCACCGCGGCGTGTCCGCCCTATCACCTTGCGATCGTGATCGGCGGCACCTCGGCTGAACTCTGCATGAAAACCGTGAAGCTGGCTTCCGCGCGCTATCTCGATGCGCTTCCGAGCCACGGCTCGGCGGATGGTAATGCCTTCCGCGATCTGGAGATGGAGCAGGAAATTCACAAGATGACGCAGTCGCTCGGCGTCGGCGCGCAGTTCGGCGGCAAGTATTTCTGCCACGACGTTCGCGTCATCCGCATGCCGCGCCATGGCGCCTCATTGCCGATCGGGCTCGGCGTGTCGTGCTCGGCCGACCGCCAGGTGCTCGGCAAGATCACCAAGGACGGCGTCTATCTCGAGGAGCTCGAGCACAATCCGGCGCAATACCTGCCGCAGGTCGAGCAGGCGCTCGGCGGTGAAGTAATCAAGATCGACCTCAATCAGCCGATGAAGGACATCCTGGCGACGCTCGCGAAACACCCGATCAAGACGCGGCTGTCGCTCACGGGCACCATGATCGTCGCGCGGGATTCGGCGCATGCCAAATTGCGCGAGCGGCTGGACAAAGGCGAGCCGCTGCCGGACTACTTCAAGAACCACCCGATCTATTACGCGGGCCCCGCGAAAACGCCGGAAGGTTACGCTTCCGGCGCGTTCGGTCCGACCACGGCGGGGCGCATGGATTCCTTTGTCGATCAGTTCCAGGCGGCCGGCGGCTCGATGGTGATGCTCGCCAAGGGCAACCGCGCGGTCGCGGTGCGCGAGGCCTGCAAGAAGCACGGCGGCTTCTATCTCGGCTCGATCGGCGGGGCGGCGGCCAACCTCGCCGAACACTGCATCGAGAAGGTCGAGGTCGTGGAGTATCCTGAGTTGGGCATGGAAGCGATCTGGCGCATCGAGGTGGTGGATTTCCCGGCCTTCATCATCATCGACGACAAGGGCAACGACTTCTTCAAGGAATTGAACCTGGGGTAGCGCCCGAGCAGGCCGAGTGATAGCGAGGCCGTTAGCGAACGGCGCAATAGCGGAAATGGCGTGCGTCGCCGGACGATACTCGGTATCGCCGGGAGAACCGTGAGAGCAGGCAATCTCATCCTTTGATGCGCGGCGAGGTGCCGTTCCTCTGGATGAGGAAGGGGGCATCACAATGGTCGAGTGGTTCGACGATCTGAAGATCGGCATGCGCTTCAAGAGCGAGAGCAAAACCGTCTCCAAAGAAGAGATCTTGCGCTTTGCCGGCGAATTCGATCCGCAGCCGTTTCACCTGGACGATGAGGCGGCCAAGCACACCATTCTGCAGGGGCTTGCCGCTTCCGGCTGGCACACGGCGGCGATATCGATGCGGTTGGCGCTCTCTGCCAAGCCTTTTGGCCCGCATCCGCTGTTCGGCGCTGGCGTCGATGAGTTGCGCTGGATGGTTCCGGTGCGGCCGGGCGATACCCTCCATCTCGAAGGCGAGGTGGTGGAACTAATCCCCTCGAAGACCAAGCCGCAGGGCGTCGCCCGCGTCAAATGGACCGCCTACAACCAGAACGGCGAGGCGGTTTATACCTTCAATCCGATCGCGATTGTGCCGCGCCGGCCGGCGTAAGCTCAGGCGCTTTCGGCTTGCACAACCGGCCTCGCATGCGGTCTGAACAGCCGCCCTTTTTCTACGACCAGCACGACCGCCAAGGACGCCAGCGTGCAAAGGAAAAAACCGGTCGCAAATGGCAAAAGCGTACCGTCATAGGCTTGGCCGATCGTTGTGCCGATGCCGATGCCCAACAGCGTCGTGATCGATCCATAGAGCGACGAGGCGGTACCGGCGATGTGCCCCTGCGGCTCCATCGCAAGCGACGTGAAATTGGCGAACGTCAGTCCGAACGCGAACATCATCAACGCTGACAGCACCAAGAACAAAGGCAGCGGCAGCATTTGCAGTCTGGCCGCCAGAAGCATGATGCCGGCAACCGCGACAAAACCGACCAGCGCACCATGCGAGATTACGCGCATTCCAATTCGGCCGACGAAAAGGGCGTTGAGAAAGCCAGCGATGGCAATGCCGATTGCGACGGCCGCGAACGCCAGCGGAAAATAGTGCCCGAGCCCGTAAATCTCTGTGAATACCTGTTGCGCCGCGAATACGAAGGCAAACAGCGAGCCCTGCACGCCACCGGCTGCCAGGGCATAACCCAGGGTTTGTCGATTGGTGATGGTCTGGCGAAAGGCGCCGAGCACGTCGAAAAAAGCAAGCGACTTGCGCTCGTCTTCCGGCAAGGTTTCCGGCAGCCGCGCCGCGCTCCAGATCAGCGCCAGCACGCCATAGAACATCAAGACGATGAAGATGCCACGCCACTGCGTCAACAACATCACCGCTTGACCCAACGACGGCGCGATGACCGGCACCGCGATAAAGATCATCATCGCCAGTGACACGACGCTTGCCATCCGGCGACCGACGTAGCAGTCGCGGACGATCGAAGTTGCAATCACGCGGGTTGCGGAAGTGCCCAGGCCTTGCAGCACGCGCGCCAGCAACAATGTCTCGAACGACGACGCCATGACCGCAAGAAGGCTGGCGATGCAATACAACGCCATGCCATTGATCAGGACCGGACGCCGGCCGAAACGGTCCGAAAGCGGGCCCATGATGAACTGGCCAATTCCGAAGCCGACCAGGAACGCCGACAACACTTCCTGCGGTTTGTTGGCGGCGGTGATGTGGAATGCCGATGCGATGTCCGGCAGCGCCGGTAGCATCATGTCCATCGCCAACGGATTTAGCGCCATGATCGAAGCGATCACCAAGACGAACTCCGGAAAGCCCATCGGCTGATGCCGTGACGACACCAAAGCATCAGCATTTACATTGGCCACGCGGCGCACCTCACTGGTCGGCAGAGAAGTATGGGATATGGTGCGATGCACAACCCATTTTCTGGAATGGCTGATGCGCTGCTCTCGCCCCGCTGACCGCGAAAGGTCATGTGCGGTTGCAATCGACGATGTCCGTCAAGCGCAATGAACGGCCACGCGAGCGTCAAAGCGATTCAGTCGATGGATGGAACAACGGTGATGGACCGGCATTACCCGGGGTACCCTCTCGGGAGACAAACGTCATGCACCTGTCCAATCAGAGTCTTCTCATCATCCTCGTTGTGGGAATCGTCGCCGGATGGTTGGCGGGCAGGGTGATGGAGGGGGGAGGTTTTGGACTGGTGGGTGATTTGATCGTCGGTTTGATCGGCGCCTTTATCGGCGATTGGCTCTTGCCGCGACTTGGCATCCACTTGGGCGTCGGGATTGTTGCCCTGATCATAAACGCCTTTATCGGCGCCGTTGTCCTACTGCTGTTGCTCCGGTTGTTCGGCGGCGGCTACGGACGCGGCTGGGGCAGGCGGCGGATATAATCCAGCCGGCCCAGCGTTGCGTCGGAGTCACAGTCGGTCGCCTTTTTGTCGGCCGAACGGCTGCCCTTTTTCCGTGCCATGCTAGGCTCTCCTGCGAATCAGGGATCCCGATCATGAGTGCAGACAGCGATAGTCGGATCGCGTGGCATAGGGTTCAGCTCAAGAAGAACCGCGAGGCGCTGAAGGCCTTGGAAACCGCCCGGTTCACGACGGGGGAGATCGCCGGGCGCCGGCACGCCGCGCAATCCCTTGAGGACCTCAAGCGCAAGATCGCGGAGTCCGAGCGTTGCATTGCCGTGCATGAGCGGGAAAGCAGGCGGCCACGCGCGACAGACTTTGGCAGCCTTACCGGCGTGAACTGGAGCACCTGGAACACGCGTGCAGGCGGCGATCGCTGATCCCGTCTTTGGATACCCGCGCCGAGCTGCGCCCGCACGGCCATGCTGCTTCGCCCGGGGCAAACAGCTAATCGCTTTCGGCTCGCGTCAGATCTTCGCTCGCGAGGCGGCTCTCACATCCGAAGGTGAGGTTCCGTACTTTGTTCGAAAAGTGCGGCCGAAGTAGGAGAGATCTTTAAATCCCGCACTGTAGGCTATCTCGGTGATCTGGAGCGCGCCCGAGTGCTGATCGCTGATCATCCCGTAGGCCTTGGCCAGCCGCTGCCCGAGCGGCTAACTGCGGCAGGGAACCCATAAGCAGGTTCCCAGCCAAACCGCGGATTTTGCCTTATCGCAAAGCTAGCCTGCGCGCTCGACAAGATGCGCGCGCGAGGGAGCGGGGGCAAACCGGTCGGCGAAATATTGCGTTTCGTTGGCGACCAGTCCGTCGCGGAATTCCATGATGCTCACAGTATATGACGGGATGCCGTCATAGCTGAGCACGAACTCGGTGACCCATAGATCGCCGCCGCCGACAATTCGCCGGACTGTAAAACGCTTCTTGTTCGGTTGAACGAACCGGCTCTCCTGAATGTTGCGCCGGCCGCGGATCACTTCGCCCGATTGCGGATAGGTAAGGACGGCGTCCTCGCGGTAGATTTCGTGTTCGACGTCGAAATCGTTGGCGTCCGAAGCATCCCAATGGCGTTGCAGCGCCGCCCGCACGGTTCGATCGTCCATCCCGATCTCCCACCTGTAAATCCTCAAGGTCACTTAGCCCATTGCGGTGCGGCAATTACAAGGTCATCCATCTCCCAATGGCGGGTCGGTGTTCCGTTTGCCGGCTTGAAAAATAACTCAATATCGCGTCCGATTGCCCCCACGGCCAAATCGGCGATGGAGAACTCCTTTGCGTAAAGATGTATTCGCGGCGCTCACCCTGGCAGCGCTCGTTTCGGCCAGCGCGGTCGCGAGGGCCGAGGAACTCACAGGCACGCTCGCGAAGGTCAAGGAGCTCGGATACATCACCATCGGGCACCGTGAGGCGTCAGTGCCGTTTTCCTATGTCGACGACAAGCAACAGCCGGTCGGATTTGCGATGGACATCTGCGCCAGGATCGTCGACGCGGTAAAGCGCGAATTGAAGCTGGACAAGCTCGAGGTGCGGTATCAGCTGGTGACGTCTCCATCACGTATTCCGTTGATGGCCAACGGCACCATCGACCTTGAATGCGGCAACACCACCAACAACGTCGAGCGGCAGCAGCAGGTCTGGTACACCAACACGCATTTTCTGACGGCGAGCCGTTTTCTCGCCAGGGTCGATTCCAATATTCGATCGATCGCCGACCTCAAGGGCAAGACCGTCGTCGCTCCTGCCGGTTCGACCAACATCAAGCAGGCGCTCGAATTCAACGCCAGGCTGAACCTGGGAATGACCGTCGTGCCGGTTCAGGATCAGGGCGAGGCGTTCCTGATGGTCGAGACGGGCAGGGCGGTGGCCTTTGTCCAGGACGATATCGTGCTCGCCGGCCTGATCGCGATTTCAAAGGACCCCAAGGCCTACATGATTTCGGAAGACGCCTTCTCCAAACCGGAGCCGTATGGGATCATGCTGCGCAAGGGCGACGTGGCGTTCAAGGCGCTTGCAGATGCTGTGACTTCCGCGCTCTACAAGAGCCCGGAAGGCGCTGCGCTCTATGCCAAGTGGTTCACGCAAGCCATCCCGCCGAAGAACGTCAACCTGAATATTCCGATGAGCCCGGCGATGAAGCACGCCTTCGAACAGCCGACGGATTCACCGGATCCCGCGGCGTACTGATCGGCGACTGTTCAAGCAGCCCGGCCACGCGGACGGAGGCGAGGGGACCATGCGCTGGCCGTGGCGTGACTTTCATATCCCATCGACGGATGTGTCTGCCGAGTTCCACCACGCGCTGATGCGGCAGATTCTGAAGACCGAGGTCGTGCGGGTCACCGCCGTCATCGTCTTCACGTCAGCACTGGCACTGACGGCGTTGGCGATTTACTTCATCGCGCCTGCCGGAATCGACCGTATCTGGCATGGTCACTTCGCGCCTCCCCTGGTCCTGGCGATCGTGCTGCCCTTTGTCGCGTTTGAGCTCGCGGTGTTGTATCTCGTCAAACGGCGAATCGCGCTGGATCGCGATATACCGGTCGTACGCCGCTATGTCGGGAGCTTCATCGAAACCAGTCTGCCGACTGTGCTGCTTGCGATCCACATCACCGCCATGGGTGCGACCGAGGCGCTCGGCTTCGTTGCGCCGCTGGTTTATTTCCTCTTCATCGTCCTTTCGACACTGCGGCTCGACTTCTGGCTGCCGGCCTTTACCGGGCTTGTCGCGGCCGTCGAGCTGTTCGCGATGGCGATGCTTTACCATCCCGATCTGCCGCGCAATGTCGACTATCACCTGATGCGCAGCGTCGTGATCCTCATCTGCGGTTTGCTTGCCGGCGGCGTTGCGCTCCGGCTGCGGCGTCAGTTCGAGGCGAGCATCGTGGCGGCGAGCACGCGAGACCGGGTCACCAATCTTTTCGGTCAGCACGTGTCGCCCCAGGTGGTCGAGCGATTGCTGCTGGACGAAACGGCGACGACCGGTGAGTTGCGCCGGGTCGTCGTGATGTTCGTTGATTTCAGGAGCTTCACGGTGCAGGCGCAACAACGCTCGCCAAGGGAAGTGGTCGAACGGCTCGATCGTGCTTTTGCGGTCCTGGTCGAAATCCTCGACCGGCACGGCGGCATCGTGAACAAATTTCTCGGCGACGGCCTGCTCGCACTGTTCGGTGCGCCGATCGCTCATGACGACGCCGTACGCCAGGCCGTCGATGCGGCGCGTGACATGCTGGCCGCCATGGAACGCGACAATGCGGCGGGCGACTGGGCGTTGCGGATCGGCATTGGGGTGCACGTCGGCGAGGTGGTCGCAGGCACCATCGGTTCGCCGCGCCGCAAGGAATACACCGTGATCGGCGATGCGGTGAACCTCGCATCGCGGCTGGAATCCCTCAACAAGGAACTTGGCACCCAGTGTTTGATTTCGGCCGCGGTATACGATGCGCTGGGTGAGGCGGGGCGGGATGCCGTGCCGCTCGGGGAGATAAAGGTGAGGGGATACGAACGGCCGGTCGCGGTGTGGCGGCTGGGTTAAGCGGCGGTCTCCAAGGGCCGGCCAGGCTTTCGGACGGTGGATTGGAACAAAAGTTCCTCCGCCGCGTTACTACCCATTCCCCACATCAAGGATCATGGATGAGCGATACGTCCGAACGGAAGGTAATGACCCCGGCAGAACGCGAAGCCCGAAAGGTGTTCAGGGCAGCAGAGGCTTCCAAAGCCATGTCGGAGCACGAGCTCTCACAAAAGGCTTTTCACGAGAATCGAGAACGATTGAAGGCTCTAAGGCTGGCTCGAGAAGCCGCGGCAGCCGAGCCTGAGGCTGGACCGACGCCAAAGCCGACGCGCAAGGCTTAAGACCAAGTGACCCCACAGGGGGTCGCTTCGACGGTCGCGGGCTGCTGCCATCACCTGAGCGGCATCACAAAAGAGAACCGGGTTTCTTCGGGCGTGGACGTTACCGTCAGTGCCCCGTCGTGAGCCTTTGCGATTTGTGCCGCAATATGCAGTCCTAGCCCCAGACCCTGCCTGCTCGCACGCACCGTTCCCCGAAAAAACGGCTCGAACAGTCGTTCCAGCGCCGCCTCGGTTATTGGTTCGCCTCCATTGGCGACGGACAACTTAAAGAGGCCGCCTTCCGTCACTGCGCGCACGCGAACGGGCAGGTTCGTGGCTCCATGGGTGAGGGCATTTCCGACGAGATTGGAGACGAGCTGACCAATTCGAATTCTGTCGCAATTCACGGGAACATCAATCGCATACTCTTCGTCGATTTGGCGTCCCGGTAAAGACAGGCGAAGTTCGTCAATCACCTGATGCAGTACCGGCTCAAGCGGTCTGAAAGAATCCCGATCGAGAGTGATGCCGCCGCCGAGCCGCCCACGCGCAAAATCGAGCACATTGTCGATCAGTCCCGCCATTCGCATCACCGTGGTCTGCAGCATCGCCACGATCTGATGTTCTTTTTCCGTCTTGGCATCGCGCCCCAGAAGTCTTGCCCCCGCGCTGATGGATGCGAGAGGGTTTCGGAGGTCATGGCCAAGCACGGCAATGAACTGCTCCCGTAGTTCCGAATTTTCGCGTTCGCGCTCCAGGCCGAGTTTCGCGACTTCGCGAGACTCCAAAAGCTCGTGCTCATAGCGCCGCCGATCCGTGGCTCTAATCACGGCGAGCCGGATAAAAAGCGGGTTGCGGGCGGCGTCTCGGCCCTCGATAGCATTGGCGATCATCTGGATCGGCTCGCCGGTCGCGCTCACCATGTCGATGGCAAACTCGCTGAAGAAGCCCTGCATTCGAAGCAGTGGCGCGATATGCGTTTCATAATAGATGCGACCGGCCATATTCAGGAAATCGCTGAATTGTTTGCCGGTCATCTGATCGGAGGTATGGCCGGTCCAGGCCAGCAAAGTCTTGTTCACGCGCTGAATGCGACCGTTGGTCAGCAGAGTGAGATAGCCGCAGGGGGCGTTCTCGAACATGTCCTGGAAATCGTCGATGGGAGTCTCGATCACCGGCAGACTCAGACAAATGTTTTGATGGCGGCGATGACTTCGTTGGGAGCGCTGAGGTTGGGACAATGGCCCGTGGCTTCCAAAACGATCATCTCGCTATCGGGAATTTGGCGGCGGACGAATTCGCCGACCTCCTTTGATGCAATGATGTCCTCGCTGCATTGAAGGATCAGTGTGGGGACATCGATCTTTGCCAAATCCGCCCGATTGTCGGATGTGAACGTGACCCGCGCAAACGCTTTGGCGATTTCCGGGTCGGTTCGGCAGAAGCTGTTGGTCAGTTCCTGGCCGAGTTCGGGGCGATCGGGATTGCCCATGATCACCGGAGCCATTTGCGCGGACCAACCCATGTGATTGGCTTCGAGGAACTGAAGAAGCTCCTCGATCTGCGCTTCGCTGAACCCGCCGACATAGTCGCCGTCGTCGATGTAGCGTGCCGATGGTCCGACCATCACGAGCGCTCCAAACATGCCGGGCGCTTTTTGAGAAGCCAGGGCGCCGATCATGCTGCTGACCGAATGGCCTACGAAAACTGCATTCGTCAGTCCAAGCTCATGCCCGATCTCGACGACGTCGTCGGCATAGCCGGCCAGCGTCGAATATTTTGCTTTATCGTAGGCCTTCAGGTCGGAGCCGCCGGCGCCGACGTGGTCGAACAAGATGGTCTTGAAGGCCGGTTCGAAGGCGGGCTCCACGAACCGCCACATATTCAGATCGCAGCCGAATCCGTGGGCAAACATCATCCCGCGCTGACCCGATCCGCGAACCTGGACATTGTTTCTTTCGATTACGCCCATGACGTCCTCTCAAACGCCGGCTGTGAAGTTCCGCTGCCATGGCTGTCGGACTTATCAATCTGCAGGAAATCCCGGGCCAGGCCGTCACCACACTGGGTTTTTAGAGCCGAAAAGGAAAGCCCAATGTGCACATTCGATGTCGATGCGAGCGGGCGGAGAGCGATGGAACCGGCCTGTTGCGTCACCAAGCGGTCCACACAACCGCGTTACTTGCAGTGAGCTCTTTCGCGAAGATGCTGGGCGGCTTTCTTGTGCCTGTATTTCGGCTTGCAAGCGTTGCTTCTGGTCAAGCGGACTTCCACCGTTTCCCCCTTGGTCGCAGCCGTGGGCGGCAACCCCAAAGGAAATGCGACTGCCGGACCAACGAGAAAGGCCATCGAGGAAAAAATCACGGCGGAAAGAAACACGTTTGAGCGGACCATGTATGGCTCTCCTGTATGACAGGCGACGCACGCGAGGACCTGGTGTCCCAATTCCGAAGTTCGAGGATTTCGATTGGTTTAGGGCTTGCTAAAAAAGTGATATCGCATGGTCTCCTTGTCCGGATACCAGTTCCAGTCCTCTTCGTCGGTTTCCTGTTCGACGCGCCAAACCGCGTCGAGCGTGGCGGCATCCGAAATGGCGAGCTTGAATCCGCCGCGCACCATCGCATCGGACCACTCCGAACATGTCCAAAAGGTCACCAGGCCATTGAATAATTCATACTCCTCGATGACTTCCTCGGTCATATCGGTGGTCACGCCCTGGAGAATAAGTCCCACGCGACACACGCGAAGCATTTCCTTGATCGCCTCGTCGATCTTTTCTTCGGGCAGGTGGGGAAGGCACGTGACGTAGAGAAAGTCGAAGGCATTGTCCTCGAACGGAATCTTGCACACATCGCCCAGCAGGTTTCGTTCGCGCCACTGCTCCGGCGTCTTGGAGACGATATGCGCGTTGTTTTCGATGCCCCAGGCGTCGATACCGAGCTCGGCGAACTGTCCGAGCGTCAGGCCATTCGCGCTGCCGCAATCAAGCAACTTGTAACGCGGCTCCGCGCCCCAGACGGCCTTGATAAAATCAACAAGATACTGCGCGTTGAACGCGTCTTCGAAAACCTCTTCATAACTCTGATCGCCGGAGTAATTCTCGAAAAAGCTGTCGTTGACCGCTCCACTTTCTTGGACCGCTCCGATCTGATACGCAAATTTACGTTTGCGCATCTCTGTAATTGTCGGCGTCTTGACGTCATTCATCTTTAGCCCCCGCAGCGCTTTTTTTAACCGCTTCCCCGGAAGACGGCTCAAGCCCTCGAATATCTATTTCCGATAAAAGCATAGAGGCCGCCGCCGCACCAGTGGCCCGGTTCCGAAGTTCATAGCATTTTCGGGATGAAGTTTTGAACTTCGGCATCGATACGGACACGACGCCTTTCGAGCCGGATAAAGCATTTCAGATTAATTAGGAACGCGCTCGACCGGGAAGACTTGGTAATGATCGCTCCCGCAAACCGCTGAGGCAGTCATGTATCATCACGTCAAAAAGCTCATGTACACCGTTCGCGTCGACGAACCCGATCCGCGCTTCGGGAACATGCTGCTTGAACAATTCGGCGGAGCGAACGGCGAGCTGGCGGCGGCCATGCAGTACTCGATCCAGGGCCTGAATTGCGAAGATCCCGACCGTAAAGACCTGCTGATGGACATCGGGACCGAAGAGCTGAGCCATCTCGAAATCGTTGGCTGCCTCGCCCGAATGCATCTCAAGCCGATGAAGTTCGATCGCGAGAAGGCCGAGGCCGATCCGCTCATTGCGATCGCAGGCGGAGGCGGCGTCAATCTCTTCAACTCCCAGGGCAATCCGTGGACCGCCGATTACCTGAAGATAACCGGAGAGCTGGATGTCGATCTGCGCAGCAACATTGCAGCCGAAGCACGCGCGAAAATCGTTTATGAGCGGCTCATCAATTTTTGCGACGACGCCGGCAGCAAGGACGCACTGCAGTTTCTCATGACGCGTGAGATCACGCACATGAAGGCGTTTTCCGCCGCGCTCGAGAGCATGAAAAAGCCCGCGTTTTCGATCGGCAAACTCGCTCCGACTCCGGGTCTCGTCGATCAATTCTTCAACGATTCCACGGGCGCGGGCGACGAAGGTGAGATCGACACACGCGGTCCCTGGAATGAAGGCGGTGACTGGGAGTTCATGAAATCGCCTGCCTTGTCGCCCAACGGCTCGGATCCGGATGCGACGATCAGGACAGAAAGCGCGCCGTCGCCCTCGCCGGACGGCATCAACGAACTTCTCGTCGACGAACTGAGGGACATCCTTCATGCCGAGAAGCAACTGACCAAAGCTCTTCCAAAGATGGCAAAGGCGGCGCGCTTTGACCGCTTGCGCGAATGTTTTGAAGAGCATCTTCTCGAAACCGGAGAGCAGATCGAAAGGCTCAACGAGTGCTTTTCGCTGCTCGGAGAAACAGCGCGCGCCAAGCCTTGCAAAGGCATGATGGGCCTTGTCGAGGAGGGCCAGGAAGTCATGGAGGAAGGCGAGGAAAAGGAAGATGCCTTCGCCGATCTCGCGCTGATTGGCGCGGCGCAACGCGTCGAGCACTACGAAATATCAGGCTACACCACGGCGAGAAATCTTGCGCAGCAAGCCCGGCACACGGCCATCGTGGCTTTGGTTTCAAAGTCGCTGGCAGAGGAGGAAAATGCAGATCAGTTGCTGAATCAGATCGCACGAAGCCTGATGTCGGTTGCGAAGATGCCGGCTGCGGTCGAGCAGAACCAGGAATAGCATGAGCATGACAGCAGCCCAACTCACCAGACGCGTTCGCCGGTCTGTCCCTCGTCAGTTCCGAAGCTCGAGGCCGCCCTCTTACGTGGGAGCGACGGCGGTTGCGATTGGCGTGTTGGCCGCCCTTGCCTTGGTCAATCGCCATTTTGCGAAAAAAGCAGCGCTGGACAATCCGCCCGCCGGGCGTTTCCTCGAACTCAACGGCGTGCGGCTTCACTACATCGAGCGAGGGGCAGGTGCCCCTCTTGTTCTGCTTCATGGTAACGGCAGCATGATCCAGGATTTCGAGTCCAGCGGGCTGATCGATCTCGCTGCCAAAAATTACAGGGTGATCGTTTTCGATCGTCCGGGATTCGGCCACAGCGACCGGCCGCGCGACGTTATTTGGACGCCGGATGCCCAGGCCGAATTGATCAAGGATGCGCTGGCACGACTGAAAATCTCAAACGCGATCGTGCTCGGCCATTCATGGGGTGCGTCGGTTGCAGTTGCATTGGGTTTGAAGTTCCCTGCCTTGGTTCGGGGACTGGTTCTTGCATCAGGATATTACTATCCAACCGTTCGCGCGGACGTCGTTGCGTCGGCCGTGCCCTCCTTGCCGCTCATTGGCGATATCTTAAGTCATACCGTATCGCCCCTGATCAGCCGGGCCACATGGCCGATGGCGATGAAGAAGATATTTGGTCCCAAATCCGTGCCGGAGAAGTTCGCGGGATTTCCGAAAGAAATGGCATTGCGCCCTTCCCAGATAAGGGCAGCCGCCGCGGAATCCACCATGATGATCCCGGACGCTTTCAGGGCGCGCCATCAATATGCGGATTTGAAAATGCCGGTCGTTATCATTGCAGGCGAGGAGGACGGGCTGATCGACATCGATACTCAGTCGGCCCGGCTACACTCCGACATTTCCCAGAGCAGCTTCCATCGGCTCCCAGGAAACGGTCACATGATCCAGCAGACCGCCACGGATCAATTGATGTCGGCGATAAGCGAGGTTGCGGGCAGCTCAGCCAAGCTTTCGGCGGCAGAATGACTTTGCTGCTAAAGCCAATGCGAATGGCGCTACCTGGATGCGGCTGCTCAAGCCAGTGATGAAAAAAGGCCCCGAGGTGATCGGGGCCTTTTAGTTTGCGCCCTATGCGGCAGAGGCTTTCTTGTTTACCCCTTTACGCACCGCAATCGTGTTGAGTTTGGTATTGGCGGCCTTCTCTTCGTTGAGGTTTGTCGTCAGAAGGCGAACCACATCATCGTGTCCAAGCTCTTCGGCCCACGCAATCAGCGTGCCGTAACGGGACATTTCGTAGTGCTCCACGGCCTGGGAATTGGCAACGATAGCCGCGTCGAGAACCGCTTTGTCGTCGATCTCCCCCGCCGTTTGGTTGGCTTCCTTGATCAAACCGTCGATCGCCGGGCAATCCGTGCCTTTGGGCTTATGGCCGAGTTTGGTGAAAACCTTGTCGAGGCGCTCGATCTGATTATTGGTATCGATCACGTGGGCCTTAAGTCCGGCTTTCAGATCGGCGTTGGTCGCCATGTCGGCCATTTTCGGAATCGCCTTGGTGAGTTGCTGCTCGGCGTAATAGATGTCCTCCAGCTGATGGAGAAACATGTCTTCCATGGTTTTGATGTCTTTGGTGAAGATACCCATGCTCCGGTCTCCTGGTTTACTCGGCAAAAAGAAATTTTAAGCCTCACCGGGCATAAGTTCTGACGACCGAACAAGTTTCATCGCCGATGGCGTTGCGGGGCGGGTGCCGGCCTGGGGCGAGCGTTTCGGCAGAACGCCTTCGATTTCGGTTTATCCGAAATCTACCTTGACGCCTTGGTAGAAGCAGCAATAGAAGCGAATCATCCCGTCTCTTTCAGAGGGGGCGTTTCGCGATCGTCACGGACGTTGGGTGCGGGATGCGATGGATGTGGGCGGCGTGCTGACGAATGCGCTGACCTGCGGACGGCGAAGTCGTGTGGGCCTGATATCCCGACGCTGATATCAAGTTCTTGAGAAGCTAACGCTTCTCAGGGATGACGGAGACAACAAGCCCGGTCTCCGGGGCGAGCCCGAAGGAAACCGTTAAAACCATTGCGCAGGGAAGGCCGGATGTGCCGGCGAACCTGTGGTGACTAACTCGTATGCTTTCTACCTTTGCATACGAGGCTGCGGGTGCGTCGCGCGCCCGGCTTTCCCTGCGCCCTCTGATTGGGGGCGAGAATTTCATGAACGACTCGGGCGCGACGCGTTGCGAGGAGGTAGAAGTGTGTTTGCAGCAAATCTCACGACGTGGTCCCGGCCTTGAGCCGGCACCCATATGCCGTACCAGGTATCTTGGGTGACGCTGTTCGACGGCTTTCGCTCAACAATTACTGCCTACGCTCTTTTTCCCGTGAATGGGAAACTGCCCATCGGGCCGATGCCCATTTCGCCGGAAATGGTGTCGCCGGAAACCTTGCCGGTGAATTCAAGCGTCAGTGGCATCGGGTTGGTGATCGACACTTTCCAGGAAAGGTCGTCGCCATTGGCCTTACCGTCGAAGATCTCGGCGGAATCGCCCTCGGCCGCCTGCGTGCCGGTCAGTGCGCCGCCAGCGCTCTTCAGGCTCAGCGTGGTCTGGCGATCGCCCATCGGCGTCGACATCGTGATGTTCCAGTTACCGTCCACGGCCATTTCGCGCGTCTCCCCAAATTGTTGTCGCAAAACCGTCGGCGGTTTGCTGCCAGCGAAACACTAGCCTATTCTGGGGAAGGTTGTCGCCAACGTCGCGAAAGGCCTGACATTTGCATGGAATCGTCCTAGAACCTTCTGCCTTTCGGTTCGTTGCTTCATAGCGGTGTAGTCGCCTTTCATCATGCCCGAAATCTCGTCGAAGAAACCCTACCGTATCGGCCGCTCCCCCACCGGACTCGGCCTCTTCGCCACCAAGCGGATCAAGAAGGGTACCAGGATCATCCGATATTTCGGACCGCTGCTGGATTCGAAGAAGAAAAAAGAAGACGCAATCGAGAACAAATATCTGTTCGAACTAACGAACCGCTGGACCATCGACGGTTCCGTTCGCGAAAACGTCGCCCGCTATATCAATCATGCCTGCAAGCCGAATGCGGAAAGCGACGTCAGACCGCGCAAGCGCAAGGTTTTCATCCGCGCGATCAAGAACATCGAGCCCGATGACGAGATCAACTACGATTACGGCACCGACTATTTCAAAGCCTATCTGAAGCCGATCGGCTGCAAGTGTGTGGCTTGCGAGAAAAAGCGCAAGAAGAAGCGCGCCGAGGCGCGCGCCGAACGGCTGCGCCTGAAGGCCAAGGAGCTGAAAAAGGCGGAGCGGAAGGCCAAAAAAGAGGCCGAGAAGCGGGCGGCCAAGCGCGCCAAGGCCAAAAAAGCCAAAGAGAAGGCCAAGGACAAGGTCAAGGAGAGGGCCAAAGAAAAGGCCAAAGAAAAGGCCAAAGAAAAGGCGAAGGGTGCACTCAAGCCGGACCGCAAGCGCAAGCTCGATAGCAAGTCCAAGACGCCGACCGTTCGCCTCAAGACCGGCAGCCGGCCGGGCAAGCGCAAGGTTGCCGGTGGCGCTCGCGCGGGCGTTGGGGGCTCAGTACGGCGCAGCCGTCCGAAGTCGAGAACAATCCCGCCGCAACCGGCAACGGCTGCCGGCGAAGTCGCCGCCGCGGCGCCGGAGGCTTCCGCCGTTTTCACGACGCCAAGCCTCGCGGTTTCCGCGGCGACCAGTAACGGTTAGGCGCGGCAAGCTTTGAGCTGCGCGACGTTTGGCTTAAGCGGCGACCAGGTCGCTGCTCCGGCGCAAGCCGATGAATTGCAGTTCGGCGAGCGCGCCGACGACAATGGCCTGCGCCGTGACCACCGCCTCACCGAACAGGTTCGGCGTCACTTCGCCGCTGAACAGCAGTGCGATGCTGGCGAGCGTCCAGGCCGCGTTGCCCACGACGACGAGCCCGACCAGGATTCTCGGCATGGACTCGCGCATGCCGAGCCAGCCGACGAACGCTGCATAAGCAATCAGGAACAGGCCGCTTTCGCGCAACAGCGCCTCCGGCAGATGGGTGAGCGGCGCGAGCATGCTCGCACCCAGGGTGAAGATCACGGCGCCGGCGCCACTGAAGATGGCATCGGCCTGGAGTGCGCGGCGCAGGAAGAGGGACGGGATCATCATCGTGGTTCTCCTTCGTGGTGGGAGACGGATCAGCGCGCCGGGCGGCGCGTCATCTCCTCCGGCCGCCACGATGACCGCGCTTGCGAGGCCGATCCATTACGTCGCAGGTAATGGAAGCAGTGAATTCCGCGTGATAGGTTCGTGGCCATGAGTTCGTATCCTGCAACGGCCATCACCGCGCGCGCCGAGCCCATCCATATCGGCGAGCATTTGCGCCAGTGGCGGTTACGCCGGCATTTGAGCCAGCTCGATCTGGCGGAGGATGCCGAGATTTCGACGCGTCATCTGAGCTTCATCGAAACCGGACGAGCCGCGCCCTCGCGCGACATGGTGCTCAAGCTGGCGGAGCGGCTCAACGTTCCCTTGCGCGAACGCAATGTGCTGTTGGTGGCGGCGGGATTTGCACCGGCGTTTTCGCAACGCGCGCTGGACGATCCCGCGCTGAAATCGGCGCGCGCGGCGATCGACTGGATGTTACGCGCTCACGAGCCGAGCCCGGCGCTCGCTTATGACCGCCACTGGAATCTGGTTTCCAGCAACCGCATGGTATTGCCGCTGCTTGCTGGCGTTCCGCAGTGGCTGTTGACGCCGCCGATCAATATCATGCGGCTGGCCCTTCATCCCGAGGCGTTGGCCCGGCGCACGGTGAACGTGGCCGAATGGTGCGGGCATCTTCTCGAACGCCTGCGCCGGCAATGCGAGGCGACCGCCGATCCCGGCCTGATCAAGCTTTATGACGAGCTGAAGGCTTATCCGATCCCCGCGCGCTCCGTGCCGTTACCCGCCGACGGCGTCACTATTCCCTTCAAGCTCAGGTTCAATGGCGAGGTTCTGAGCTTCATGTCGGCGACGATGATTTTCGGCACGCCGACCGACGTCACGCTCTCTGAATTGGCGCTGGAAACGTTCTTCCCGGCGGACGAATTCACCGCCGAGCGCATGCGGAAATTGGCGGCTGGATTGCAGTAGACGGGCAATAGCCGCCCTTGTTCAGGCCGTCGCCGCGGCCTATCTCTGGCGAACCTTCAGCTGGAGAGCACCTCCATGAGCAGCCTAAAGCCGGTCCGCCTGGACATCGTTTCCGACGTCGTTTGCCCCTGGTGTTATATCGGCAAGCGCCGGATCGAGAACGCACTCAAGCTCGTCGAGGATGTGCCGGTCGAGGTGCATTGGCGGCCGTTCTTTCTCAATCCCTGGGTGCCGCGCGAAGGCATCAGCCGCGAGGAATATCTCACCACCAAATTCGGCTCGGTCGAGGCCTATAAGGGTATTGCAGGCCGTGTCGTTGCCGCCGCGGGCGAGGAGGGGCTGACGTATCGCCCGGATCTCGTAAAGCGGCAGCCGAACACGATCGATTGTCATCGCCTGATCCATTGGGCCGAAGCCAAGGGCAAGGCGGCCGAAATGAAGCAGCGGCTGATGGAGCTTTATTTCCGCGACGGCGGCGATCTCACGGATATTAACGTGCTGGTGCAGGCGGCGGCCGAATGCGGGCTCGACGCCGAAGAGACGCGCCGGCGGCTTGCCACGGATGAAGACGTCGCCGTCATTTCAGCGCAGGCCGAGGAAGCTTCAAATAAAGGCATTTCCGGCGTGCCGACCTACGTGTTCGCGCATAAGTATGCGGTCTCGGGCGCGCAAGCGCCGGATATGCTGGCCGCCGCCATCCGTCAGGTGTCGGGGGAAATCAACGCGCAGGCTGCGGAGTAGGTTTATTCCGCGCGGAAGCGATGTATGGCGCGTCGCGCGACTTCACGCAGGTGGTGCCGGGCGGTCAATGCTGCGTGGATTGCAGAGACCATGGGATCGTTGCGACGCAGCGGGATCATCACATCGCCGATCTTCAGCCGCCCGCGCCAGATCGGGTTGATCATGGGGTGATCGGCGCTTGCCGTGGAGTTGGCGGTCGCGATCACCGCATCGCTGCAGAGATGCCGCGTCAGGTCGAGCGTCAGCTGGACGCCCGGCGAGAATTTCGAGAAGGCCTCGTCGATGCCGAGTTTGAAGTAGAAGGCGCGGTCGAGATGCCGCAGTACGACCGCGGCCGCCACCGGCGTGCCGCCGGCATGCATGGTCACGATTTCGCATTGGCCGGTTTGCGCGAGGCCTCGCGTCGCATTGCGAATGAAGCCCAGATCGCCCTGGTTCTGCCGAAGCGCTGTGCCGCGCTCGCCTTTCCAGCCCGAGGCTTCGAGCGCCAGAAAAACCTCGACCGCGCGGGCAACTTCGTCCGTGCTGCGCGCGATCGTAAACCGCACGTCACCATGCTCGGCCAGGCGGTTGCGTTGCCGCCGCAATTCCTTCAGCTTCTTGGCGCTCAGCGCATCGCGCAGTACGTCGTCGGCCGCGCGCCTCGCATCGAGGCAGGCGCGCAGATGCGAGTGCAGCACGACCGGCTGCAATGCCTCTTGCCGCAGCGCCAACGCAAAAGCTTTCATCGCCGCGCCGTTGAGCGATACGTCGCGCAAGACCAGCGCATGCGCGCCCGCCTCGCGCGCCTCGTTCATCAAGGTCTTCGCCGCGTCCTCGGCATGCGTGCGATCGAGTAGCGGCGTGCACAGCGTGCCGTAGGGACTTGCGCTCGCCAAGGCGGGCAACGGGATTTTGCAAGCGCGCCACAATGAGACGACCGGCAACAGGCCGATCAACCTGGCAGGCCCGTCTGGCTCCGCTTGACTTGGCGCCAATTCGTTTGGCGAGGCCGCGCCCCACGCACTGAGCGCGTCGGCGCCGGTTCGGCCGGGCGACGTTGCATTCACGGCGAGTTCCCACGCCGGCAGATAGTATCCGTTCGGTTCGATCGCGCGTTCGGCAAGCGCCAGCCATTGCGAAACCGGAACGGAGGTCAGCGGCCCGAGGCCGCGAGGCGGCAAATCCGGTGCTGAAGCCGCGACGGCTTGCGCATGCCGGTCCGCTTTATCGCTGATCGATCGGTGCGACGGGTCCGCAATGTCAGCCGCTTCAGCCACGTTCCAGTTTCCCCGTCGACATTTAAGACGCGGGCGTGACAGGTGCCCCGCGCTTTTTCCGTCCTGAAGGCACGACGCTAGCGGAAAATTCGGAAAATGCTGTTGGCGGGGGAATTCAATTTGATCTTTATCGTTAACCGGTCATTGACGACGCGTTCGCATGTGAGGTCATAAGGCCACACCTTATTCAACCGCTTGGTCGGCACGCATCTCCCTGGCTTGAGTTTCGGCCGAGATGATTGCGCGCGATCGCAGCCGCTCGAACCGCGCTGCGACGCTTACCTGATTTCCACGCGCCTCTCCGCATTGAGTGGAGCGCACAATTACATTTCCGTGATCAAGGAATGTTCGCGTCACTGAATCAGTCCTTGTCGACGGGTGGGCGTGGACAAAACGCAATGCCGGGACGGAACCTATCAGGAAGACAATGACCGAGAAAATACCGACTGATTTTTTTGAACATGTCGCCCCGATCGCCAATTCTGCGCAGGTGTGGGGGTAACATGGAAGTCCAGACTCATCACCGCGAACAAGTGCGGCAAAAAATCATTCTGAGCGCGCTGCAACTGTTCAATCGCCACGGTTTCACCGCGGCTTCCATCGACGACATCATGGCCGGCGCCGGAATGACGCGCGGCGGCTTCTATAGCTATTTCCAGAGCAAGAGCGAGCTCTATGCGGAGACGATCAGCTGTTTCGTCACCGAGAAGCAGGAAGACATCGCAAGTTCCGAGAAGGCCTCGGACCGCGCGGTCACGCTGCTGCGCGATTACCTGTCGCATCAGCAACTCGATCAACTCGAGGCGAGCTGTCCGCTGATCGGTCTTCCCAACGATGTCTCGCGAACCGATCAATCGGTGCGGGAAGCCCAGGAGTCCGCGCTGCGGATGATGGTCGACACCTTCGAAAGGGGCATGAGCCCCAACGGCCAGCCTTCGCGGCAGGTGGCGCTCTCGCTCACCGCACTCTGTCTTGGCGGCATGGTGCTCGCGCGCGCAATCGAGGATCGCAAGCTCGCTGAAGAGTTGCGCGAAGCGACCATGGCGGTAGCGATGCAACTCGGGGATTTCACGATAAACTCGTCCGTTCAGATCGGCTGATAGAATTCGGAGGCGCAGTTATCCTCGGGTAGCGCGCGCCGCCGGTCGATGATGACACCGTTGTTGATCGAAATGCGATAGGTCTCCTCGCCGAGCGGCTTGCCGGTGGCCGAGGTGAGTTCCGCCTTGACGCAGGACGACCAGCCGAGCCCGCGAAGTTCGTGGCGGGCTTCGGAGACCTGTACGTTCTGCGGATAGGACTGGGCGACGAAGACCTGGTCCAGCTTTTCGCGCACCATGTGCCGGACGTCGGGCGGCTGCTCCAGCGGCGGCGGGTCGGCGGCCTTGGCACGCATGAAGTCAGGCAGCGGCAGCGGCGATCTGCTGTCGGCGAGACCACAGCCTGAAAGGAGCAGCGCTGTGCCTGCCGATGTGATGATGAAAGAAATTGCCCGCCGTCGCATCGGATAATCTTACCCCGGCGCGGTCTGCGATTGCGAGGGACCGCGCTTGAAAATTCGGTGTCGCACATTTAATCATGTGCGGGCAGGGGACGGGTTTTTGACATGTGGCAACGTTTGGCAATGATCGGAAGTGTCGTTGCTTTAGCTTTGATGCTGAACGGCTGCACCAAATGCGGGCCGATCTGGGATGACTGGTTTGCCTCGCAGAAATCCTGCAAGTCCGACCATCTTTAGCGTGGCGACACTGGCGTTCCCTTCAGGCGTTTCTTGCAGAGCCGCCGCGATTGGCCGCGTCTATATGCGCTTGGCGCAGGCATCCGGGCGGTGATATGTTGGCCGCTTGAAGGACCGAAGGAGTTTTCCATGAGGGCTGTACGCCTCGCGGCCGTGATCATGTTGCTGGCTTCGCCGGCTTTTGCGCAGATCCCGAAGTTGAATTTGCTGGCGGACAAGCCCAGCAAAACCGAGGACGAGAAGAATGCCGAGGCGGCCCAGGAAAAGGCCTACAAGGATTCCTTGAAGAAGATTCCGGATCAGAAAGCGCCCTCCGATCCCTGGGGCAGCGTGCGAAGCGATGCGGCCGCGGCTCCCGCCGCCAAGTCGGCTTCAACGGCCAAAAAGACCAAGAATACGGCGGGCAGCGGCGCCTCCGCCAACTAACCCTCGATCGCTTCAGGATTGCTCACTGCAGGTTGCCGCTTTTTGGCGGCCGGCTTTGGATTGTTGTCGAGCGAGTCCGCCACGAGGCAAATCCGGAAAACCGGCTCGTTGCGCTCATCCAGAAGCTCCATTTCCCACTGCGTATTCTGGCCGAGCTTGCGGCAGATCCCGCTGACCATATCGGCGCAGGAACGGGTCAACTCCTGCCAGGCCGCATTGCGGTCGGCGAGTTCAATGCTCTTCTCGGAGGCCCCGGAATAGCGGCCATTTCGGATGCGAAAGAAATAGCGCGGCATGACACAGACCCACAAAGTAACCGCACACCAGGGCCTGATGTTTGCTGGTGGTCCTTTGATTCCGACGTTGCAGAAGTGCGTGCTGGGAAGGATGCAACGTTGAATTGGACCAATAGCGGCCCCTTTCGAAACGGCTGGATTTGACGCTCAATCCGGCTGTGGATCAATTCCGGAAGGTTACGGGCTCGCCGCTCAGGCCTCTATTCGCTTTCCGTAATACGGATCAGGCCGTCGCCGGTCACGCGAGGGCCGTTTGCGGTTTCGAGGACATAGCCAAGGCTGATCAACTTCGACAGGTGGTATGGAGGCACCGTGGGATTTTCGGCAGCGATCGCGATTTCGATCAGGGAGGCAAATTCTTCGGGAGTGAGGAGCTTGGGGGCGTGTACAGTCATCGACTACTCGCGCTCAACGTAAGGCCGCGCGGCTGTCCGGCAATCGAACGCGCAGGATGGCTCGCACGCGCATCATAGCATTTATTTCCGGAAATTACTGACCTTTCCCATCTCACGGAGAGGCGGAATTTCCTCCGTTTGCCGGAAAACTGCCCTAATTGATTTGTGCTATGGCCATTGCGCGATGGGTGAGAACCGCACGTCGCAGCCGGTGGTCCGATTACAACATTTGCACCCCGATGAAGCAGGCAGCAAATGTTTGAATCAACGTCCACTCGCAAATATAGGTTTCTAGTGGGTTTTTGGATTTGCCATTTGCTTGTCGGGCCTGCGGCCAAGCGGGAAGCGAATGTCAGATCCACTCCAGTAGTTCGGGCGGGGCCGTCGACCGAGTTCACAACAAGCCGACGGCCCCTGCCGCGCAATTAAAATTGTGGCCCAACGGGCCAGCTCTACGCGACGTCAGAGCTAACGCCTGATCGCGAGTGCATGCGCTACTCAAAAAGTGCCTGCCGCTGGCCGGACAAATACGGCAGCGGCCCGGTGCGGCGGTGCGCGTGGAACTCCTTTCATTCCGAGGTTCGCATCAAGAGGTCGCAGCGCTAGTGCCGGACCCACCATGCGGAGATGGCAATGCTGATCGCGGCCATGACAATGGCGAGCCACATCCAGTTCTGGAACGGGAAAAGGCCAAGCACCAGAAATTCATCGACGAGCTAGTCCTCCAACGAAGTCCTCCGGCAAGGCCTGCTGGTTTGTTCCACGATCGTAATTACGGCGATTGCCGCTTAAAGGGCCGGGCCAGCGTAAGGCAGGTGTAAGCTGGGCTGGCTATTGTCGGCGAGGTCCGCCTAGGAGAATGCCCCCCAAGTCGGATCAGATTTGGCCCTGCCGTGCTCTAAGCACGGTGGGGCTTTTTATTGCCTGGCAAATACAATCCGAAAAGCACAACGCCGTCCAAGCGGAATATGATCGCTTGACGGCGCTGGCGTGGTCACCAAGCCCCTGAAATCCGCCCGGTCCCCTATGAGTTGGCGCTAGCCGTCATCAGGTTCATCATCCTTTTGGGGGAGAAGGCGGACGTTCCTCACGCAGGGGTTCGGCTGAATGTGTGCCGATTGACCAAGCCTGTGAAACCAAGTCTGGCATTTGGCCGTAACTATCCGAATGGCGCGCCCGAAGTTCGCTTCAAAGCTTCGGGCAGCAGCCATCAGAGCCCTGCTGCGATTCCAGCGCGTCGCGGTGGGGCTTTTGTTTGCGCACATGCATCTTGTGAACCAGTGCACAGACTTTCGCTCGACTGGCGCGTAGGAATGCCCCGGATGGTCCCGGTAGTCCCCCTCAAGCATCCGGCCTCCATCCACGGCTCCGCCGATCCAACCCGGCGGAGCCGTTTTTGTCGGCGGCCTTTTTGTCGGGGCCTCACCTTCGGCGAAATATGATTGGCAGTGGCAACGCGGGCAGGGTGCCGATAGCGCCGGTCACATCGGGCGCGGCCTTACTTTGGCGGCTGCAATCCGGGCGAGTTGACCCACTCGTCAATGTGAGCCGCAGTGTCGGCCTGACGCGCTTTGCGAAGCAACGTGTGTCTCTCGCGACCCGATAACACCATCGCCTTTTCGCGAGCTTCCTTCGCGAACGCGACAAGTCTGTCGTTCAGAGTTTCGATTTGTTTGAAACGACGCCGCTTTAGCATGGCGCTGCTCCCTTGTCGGTTGGGGCGGGAGCGCAACTGGCGTTCTCATCACCGATAAAAGCCGAGGACCGCGCGGTGATGCATCGAGCTTGGTCCTCAAACCCGGACATGGCCAGTCATTTATCTCCGCTTTGAGCTGAAACTTTTCAGGAATTTGTCCGGTTACTCAAAAGGAGCAAATAGCTAAAATCCGAAGGCGCGCTCTGCCTTTCACCGCCCCACGTCCGCTTGCCGCACTGGTTGCAGACTCGAAGTCGAACCCTCGTGACGGTAAAACAGGAACGCAAACAGGACAGCCACCGTAAGGCGCGTGTAAGCTGCACGCGTTAGGTTTGAGGGTGTCTGTCTTGTGAAGAAGTCCTTCTTCCGATCCCCCAAGACGGTACAGATCAGCCCTGCCTCGCGCGAGCGTGGTGGGGCTTTTCCTTTGACACGTCAGTGCGAATGCGGATGCCGCCGCGATCGTCATTGTCGGGATAATGGTTGTGGTTGCGCTGGCGATTGTCGGGATGCCACCGCCTTCCAGGGTGCTGGAACCATTGGCGAGACGGCGGGTTAACTGGCCGTGCTGTCCCCCACGGCACACCCCAACCTGAAACGGCTCCAGCACGCCCCTGCTGGAGCCGGTTTCTTTTGGGCCGCTGGCGAAGGTTGACGTTCCCTCGGCGGAAGGGTGCAGCGCGATGATGCATTAACAGGGCGATTCTTGGGTTCGTAAGTCCACCTAAATCGTGTTTCGCCCTGTGAAACATTTGCGAATTGGGAAACAACTAATTCTGAAAAATGACGCCGGCGGTCAATGGGCAACACGGAGGATTCATAATGAAGGAGGCCGACCGCTGCGGCCGCTTTATTCGTCCCAAATGCGCTCGCCGCACCTTTCGCATTTGAAAAGACGAATTGTCTTTCCCTGCTTGGGATCGAGAAACTGATGGCTGAGTTGGAGGGCGGCAGAACACGCCGGGCAGTGAAGAAACCGGTGTCCATCGCGCGCCAGCGTCTTTTGATCGTCGTGCATGCGCCGGACTCTACAACATCGGCGCTAAGCTCAAAAGTGGACCTTTGTTCCCGCAAGCGAGATTAGGACGCTTCTAAGGTCCCTTACTTCGAGTTCTGAGACAGGCGGATGATCCTGCGATCCTGCTGCCACAATTCGACATCGTGGCCGTCCACGAGCTGCTTTGCTGACTCGATGGCGGCTTCGTCGTTTTTGCAGTCGAGGTGGATGGCTTTCTGAAAACGACCGTCATCGCCGATCAGGTGGGCCCGATAATACGTCATATGGCGCTCGCTGTGTTGGGCGGGAGCGCTACCAAGCGTTCTCATCACCGGTGTATGCCAAGGGCCGGTCGGTGATGCCTGTTAACGTTTCATAGATGGGCCGGTTCAAAACCGGCCGCTCACGTTTTCAAACCGGAATCAGGCCGGTAGCCGGCTATCTAGTGTGGAACCCCGGGAACGGCGTAGTTGCGGAATTTGGCGTACTTCTCGCCCACCTTCCTGAGCTCTTTGTACTCGGGGGAGTTCAGCCATGTTTGTATTTGCTGAAGGTCGTCGAACACGAATATGGCCACCCGGGATTTGGGCGGTTCGCCCACAAATGTTGTCGCATCTCCCGCCGCCAGGTAGCGGCCGCCATTGGCTTTGATCATTTCGCGAGCGCGCGGAGCATACTCTTTGGCATAGCTCGGCGCGTCACTGATGTCGTTCTCGGCGACGAAATAGACAGGTGGCTTGGCTTGCGCGTGAAGGCCTTGAATTGCGAGCGCTCCAACCGCAACGCCTGCCAGCATCGACAATGCCACGATGTAATGTGTTTTCATGGTTCCATCCTTGCAAGGCGATGATACGCACCGCGACATTTAATGAAAGAGGCCGCCCACGGAGGCGGCCTCACGAGCGACGAAAGATGAAAGTCGTTAGCAGGGGGGCTTAGCACTTGTGACCGGCCTCGGCCGGGGTCGTGGCTCCCAGACAGAGCCTTACCCGACGGTTAGAAATGCGAGGGCGAGCACGGCGGTCCATCCAACGATGACCAGCGATGCAACTGCACCAGCCGTGATCTTGGCTATTTCCTCGAACGTGTAGGGTCGGTCCGATCCTAAATCGAAGGCGGTGAGATTGCCGCGCAAAGGAGTATGGGACATGACAATCTCCTGATTTGGGGAGACCATCCTCCCTTGCCTCAGGATCACACCGGCTTTGACCGGTTTTTTTACAGGCCGGCACCCGGAAAAAGGGCGACCTGCCTGGGGTCATAAAAGCTTTTATTTACCCGGCGGCCGTAGGCCCGGCGAGTTGGCCCACTTTTCCGCACCAGACTTCACGGCTTGCTCAACTTCATCGGCCAGTCGGTTGAAATGCTTGTGGAGATTGTCATAAAGATCGCGCTTGGCATGGTCCGTTGCGAGGTCACGGATGAGCGCAGCCTCAACCGCATCCCTGCGAAGTTTTTCGATGGAAGCGCGGTAGTCTTTCACGGGATTCCTCCACGCCTGTTTCGATAGGGCGGGAGCGCAACACTCTAAGGCACCGATGGATGCCTCGACTACGCCGGTGATGGCTCAACATATACCGCTCACCTGAACGCGGTGTGTCACGTTGTGAGCATAAGAAGACAAATAAGACCACTGTGACTTTTAAAGCAGGCCACCAGCGGTCGAAACAGGCCAGTACCCGACTGGAGGCGCCCTTACTCGATTGGCCCGGTTTGCTGGCTCGTATTGAGAAGGTGCGAAACGGCAGTGATAAGTTGCGCCGGCGCGAACGGCTTCGCCA
Source organism: uncultured Alphaproteobacteria bacterium (assembly GCA_963824305.1). GTDB lineage: Bacteria > Pseudomonadota > Alphaproteobacteria > Rhizobiales > Xanthobacteraceae > Bradyrhizobium. The sequence goes on along the minus strand of CAWGOW010000004.1, from coordinate 428,797 downwards.
GCATGATGCTGTTAGGGACACCCTTGGACGCCCAATCGTCGGCATCCTTTCCGCTCATGTAAACGACGGGAAAGTTGGGGTCGATTTCTCTCGCGTGTCGGGCTACCTGCCACCCGTCGAGCTTTCCCGGTCCCAGATTGACGTCTGTGACAAGCGCCCGGTATTTGCCTTCGGCGGCATCAAGCAGCTCGACGGCATTTTCGCCTGACGAAGCAATTACCACCCCATATCCACCCTCGCTTAGGCAGTCCTCAACGACGCCCTGAACGAGCTGATCGTCATCGACGACCAGGACAACTATTTGATTTTCCACTTGGAACCCCGACGTATGTGCTTCCCATAAGAGCAGCAGGGGTACACGCGGGGGCAGACTTTCGTTCCGAGGAAAGTGAGCAAAAGTGAACATAAAACAATGGCGCGGACGAAATGGCCGTCGTCACCGACTGTCTATGCCGATATCGCTGCCAAATTCACGATGAAAACAAGATTGCCCGAAAGGCTTGGCGACCAAACGCAATTGGAGTTGGTTGTCCCAACCCCGTCGGGTCTTCCGTGCCTGAAACGAAATAGCCGCCAACTGGGGCGGCCCCGTTCATCCAATTTGTATGTCGTCAGCAAACCCCACCGCCGTTTTAGTGGCGAGCGCGTGCCATTCGATGGCAATTTCCGTCCACGCGACTTTCGTCTCTGGGTTAGGCGCGGTTTTCGCGCATTCCTCGGCGGCCAACGCTTTAACCCGGTATTGTGCGGATAGTTTGGGCATATCAACACTCCCGTGACGGCGGGAGCAGAACACTCTCAGTCACCGATAGCAGCCGTGGTCCGGTCGGTGATACCCTGCATATAGGTCTTGGACCGTTTCAAAACAGGCCACTGTCAAAATTGAATCAGGCAACTTGTGGTCGAGACAGGGCAAGACGGAAATGAAAGCGGCCGCCCACTAAGGCGGCCTCCAAGTTCTCAGCTAAATTGCAATTCGGGATTTTGACCCACCTCTTGCGCCCGTCGGGCCGCCAGTGCGTGCCACTCAATCGCTATTTCTGTCCAAGCGCACTTAAAGTCATAGTTCTGCACTTCTCGCGCAAGCTTTTCACACGCCAAAGCCTTGTCGCGGTACTTGTCGGAAATCTTCATGATCGTCCCCCCTGGAGGCGGGAGCACAACGCTCTCAGTCACCGGTAACTGCCCAAACGTTGCGGTGATATTAGACCAACACTTCCGGTTGTGATCCGTTCCGATTTTGTGAGCGATATTGCTCACCTCCCGAATTAGGACACTTCGGACCTGAAATCAGGACACCCGGACCTCAAATCGGGCAGTATCCCGCGCTCTCGGTACTGGCCCCTTAACCTCACCGCGCGCGGTTGCCTCAAGTCCCCGTTTCTCTGGTCCGGTAAGCTTTGGCACAGTCCGCATAGTGTATCCGGCCAAAAGCAAATTAGGCCACGGTGATTTTCAAAATAAGCCACTGAGGGCTTAAAGCAGGCCAGTACCTCCTCCGGATATATACCCTCTAGACATGTAGAACAAACCCTGATAAAGTAGTTTTATTCCCTTGATGGGACCTAGTGAGAACGGTTCGCAAATGGCTCAGAAACCTTCAAAAATCCGCGAGTTTCAGAAGCGCTTCCCGGATGAGGATGCCTGCCTGACGCACCTCATGCGCAACCGTTTCGGCGAGCGGTTCACCTGCTTCTCGTGCCAGAAAGAGGCGACCTATTACCGGGTCAAAACCCGCCGCTGCTTCGTCTGCGAGCATTGCGGCTATCAGGTCTATCCGACTGCCGGGACGCCCTTTGAAAAGACCCGCACCAGCCTGCGGGACTGGTTCTACGTCATGTTCCTGTTCTGCGAGACGCGGAACGGCGTGGCCGCGAAGGAAGTGCAGCGCCAGCTTGGCGTGACCTACAAGACAGCGTGGCGCATGTGCCACCTGATCCGGCTCTACATGGGCTACGTCGATGGTGACTTCCCGATTGGCGGTCCCGGCAAGACGGTTGAGGCGGACGAAACTTTCATCGGCGGCGTGATCACGACAAGCCCGATGACAAGGCTATTGTGCTCGGCATGATCGAGCGGGGCGGCGACGTTGTTACGCGCGTTGTGCAGGCTCGCACCAAGCACACATATCTGCCGCATATCGTTCGGTTCGTGAAAGAGGGGTCGCGCGTTCACACGGACGAAGCGTCAAACTTCAAACTGCTGACTGAAAAGTATGGCTACGATCACGAAGCGGTCGATCACTCTGCCAAGGAATACGTTCGCGGTGACGTTCACACGAACTCAATCGAGTCGTTCTGGTCGCAGGTGAAGCGCGGGATCAACGGGACTTACGTTTGGGTTTCGAAGAAGCACTTGCAGCTTTACCTTCGCGAGTTCGAGTATCGCCATAACTTGCGGAATCAGCCTGCAGCTGATGTTCGAGCTTTTGTTGCAGGCTTTTCCGAAGGTACGGGTTGAGTTGCCATTGCCTGCAAGAGTTTATCGAAACGCTTTTTGCTTCTTTCGTCATGCTGTTTATCCCAAGCTGTTGTGGCCATCGATTCTTGTCGATTTTCTTGAGAGCAAAACAAATTGATTCTCTCGATTGTGGGCCTTATCGCTGAATGCAATCGGTGAAGTTAATTACCTTCTGTTAAGCCGATAATGCACGGGCGTCGGCGGAATGATCCATATTTGAACATCTATCCGGTTCCATATACGCCGTCAATCCGACCGTCCTTAGCTTTGGATAGTCCTCAATGGTGACTAGATTTATCCGAGCATGCCAGCCATTCGGCGTGATCATAATGACTGGTGCCTAATCCCGTCGAATGTAATCCAGGTCGGCCCTCTTCGCCATCGAAGCTGCTGAGCCCTCTTCAATCCTGATAGAACATCACTTGCTGGCTGTCGTTCCGAAGCGATAAATTTGCGTGTTACGTCCGTTCCGAGTAAGGTAAATCGATTGTTTTCGAGCCCTGAACCGAAACGCTAGGAACCGTGGACAGCTGCAGCGATACTGCGGAAAATACCAATCCATCTGGCTAATCCGCCACACGATTATGCACCAAGCCCGAACGGCCAAACATCGCCCATCGTGTACGATATGGCCTAGCTACCAAGTCCTCTAAGCCAAAATAGGCTGTTGCTCGCTCACCGTTGCGCCACGCCGGTTTAAGGCTATCGGAACACGGGCCCAGAAGTCTGGGCGTACCGCCTCGACGTTCATGACATTCTTAAGTTACCATGCCATGCCCCGCAGCCCGACTCTAGGGCTAGTTGTGGCAGAGGCCGAGATGTACCTGATTTAGAGTACATGTTCAAAGGGTATATATCTGCCGCGCTCTCCAAAAGAACATATTGCGAACAGGGAACAAATAGTGTACATTTGCTCCCACGCCGATTCAAACGTTTGTCCCGCTCGCGAATCCCGCCATAAGGAGCACCGAAATGTCTGCTACTGCCCTGCGTATCGTCGAAGGATCCTCCATGGATAAGAGTAAGGCCCTTTCCGCTGCGCTGTCCCAGATCGAGCGCCAGTTCGGCAAGGGTTCGGTGATGAAGCTGGGCAAGAACGACCGCTCGATGGATATCGAGACGATTTCGTCAGGTTCGCTCGGGCTCGACATCGCGCTTGGCGTCGGCGGCCTGCCGAGGGGGCGGGTGGTCGAAATCTACGGACCGGAATCCTCGGGCAAAACCACGCTCGCGCTCCACACGGTGGCCGAAGGGCAGAAGAAGGGCGGCATCTGCGCCTTCATCGACGCCGAACACGCGCTCGATCCGGTCTATGCGCGCAAGCTCGGCGTCAATATCGACGAACTCCTGATTTCGCAGCCCGATACCGGTGAGCAGGCGCTGGAAATCTGCGACACGCTGGTGCGCTCCGGCGCGGTCGACGTGCTGGTGATCGACTCGGTTGCCGCACTGGTGCCGAAGGCCGAACTCGAAGGCGAGATGGGCGATGCGCTGCCCGGCCTTCAGGCGCGCTTGATGAGCCAGGCGCTGCGCAAGCTCACCGCCTCGATCAACAAGTCCAACACCATGGTGATCTTCATCAACCAGATCCGTATGAAGATCGGCGTGATGTACGGCTCGCCGGAAACCACGACCGGCGGCAACGCGCTGAAATTCTACGCCTCCGTCCGCCTCGACATCCGCCGCATCGGCGCAATCAAGGAACGCGACGAAGTCGTCGGCAACACCACCCGCGTCAAGGTGGTGAAGAACAAGCTGGCGCCGCCCTTCAAGCAGGTCGAGTTCGACATCATGTATGGCGAGGGCGTCTCCAAGATGGGCGAAATCCTCGATCTAGGCGTCAAGGCCGGCATCGTCGAAAAGTCTGGCGCCTGGTTCTCCTATGACAGCCAGCGTCTGGGGCAGGGCCGTGAGAACTCCAAAGCGTTCCTCAAGGCCAACCCGGACATGACCGCCAAGATCGAAACCGCGATCCGGCAGAACTCCGGCCTGATCGCCGAACAGATCCTGGCCGGCACGCCCGAGCGCGACGCCGACGGCGAGGAGCCGGCGGAGGAGTAGGATTGAGGTAAGGTCGTCGTTCCGGGATGCGCCGCTAGGCGCAGGCCCGGAATCCATTGTGCCACGAGTTGTGTTGAGGAATAGATTCTCAGGTGCGCAATTGCGCACCTGAGTTCGCGCTTTTCGCGCGCCCGGAGTAGCGCTAGCGCTTCACTCCGCAGCTTCCGCGTATTCACTCACCGGTGGGCAGGAGCAGACGAGGTTGCGGTCGCCATAGACGTTGTCGATCCGCCCGACCGGGCACCAGTATTTGTCGGTGTGCGAGGTCCCGGCCGGAAAGCAGCCCTCAGTGCGGCCATAGGCCCGAGCCCAGGCGTCGTCGGCGATGTCGTGCACCGTGTGCGGCGCATGACGCAACGGCGAGGCCTCGATCTTCCAGCGGCCGTTCTCGATCTCGGCGATCTCCCGCCTGATCGCAATCATCGCCTCGCAGAAGCGATCGAGCTCGGCCCTGGATTCGGATTCCGTCGGCTCGATCATCAGCGTGCCCGGCACCGGGAAGCTCATGGTCGGCGCATGGAAGCCGTAATCGATCAGGCGCTTGGCGATATCGTCGACCGTGACGCCCGTCGAATTCTTCAAAGCGCGGGGATCGATGATGCACTCATGCGCAACGCGGCCTTTGGCGTTCCTGTACAGCACCGGGAAATGGCTCTCCAGCCTGGCGGCGATATAATTGGCATTGAGGATCGCCACCTCCGTGGCGCGCGTCAGTCCTTCGCCGCCCATCATCAGGATGTAGATGTAGGAGATGGTGAGAATCGAGGCCGAGCCGTAGGGCGCGGCCGACACCGGCCCGACCGCGCTGGCGCCATCCGCGGGATCGCAGGCTTCTGGATGACCAGGCAGGAAGGCTTTGAGATGCGCCTTCACGCCGATCGGTCCCATGCCGGGGCCGCCGCCGCCGTGCGGAATGCAGAAGGTCTTGTGCAGGTTGAGATGGCTGACGTCGGCGCCGTATTCGCCGGGCCGCGCCAGGCCGACCTGCGCATTCAGGTTGGCGCCGTCGAGATAAACCTGCCCGCCATGGCCATGCACGATGTCGCAGATTTCGCGCACGTGTTCCTCGAACACGCCGTGCGTGGAGGGGTAGGTGATCATCACGGCCGCGAGGTTGTTGCCGTGCTTCTCGGCCTTTGCGCGCAAATCGGCGACATCGACGTCGCCGCGCGCGTCGCACGCCACCACCACGACCTCCATGCCCGCCATGTGGGCGGACGCCGGATTGGTGCCGTGGGCGGAAGAGGGGATCAGGCAGATGTTGCGATGACCTTCGCCGCGCGAAGCGTGAAACCCGCGGATCGCCAGCAGCCCGGCATATTCGCCCTGCGCGCCGGAATTCGGTTGCAGCGAGATCGCGTCATAGCCGGTGATGTCGCACAGCCACTTTTCGAGTTGCGCAAACAGCGCATGATAACCTTTCGCCTGCTCGCGCGGCGCCAACGGATGAAGCGACCCGAACTCTGCCCAGGTCAGCGGCATCATTTCGGTGGTGGCATTCAGCTTCATGGTGCATGAGCCGAGTGGAATCATCGCGCGGTCGAGCGCGAGGTCGCGATCCGAAAGCTTGCGCATGTAGCGCAACAGTTCGGTTTCCGAGCGATAAGCTTGGAATACCGGATGGGTGAGGAAAGCGCTTTCGCGCTTCAGTTCGGGCGGCAACGTATCGTCGGCCGCCTTTTCGATTGCCGCGTAGTCGAGCTTGCCGCCGAAGGCGCGCCATACGGCCTCGATCGTCTCCTCACCCGTGGTTTCGTCGAGCGCGATGCCAAGTACGCCGCTCCCAATCCGCAGATTGATTTTTTCGGACCTTGCGCGCGCAACGATCTCGCCTTGCTTGTCGCCGACATCAATTGACACCGTATCGAAAAACGCCGCCGAGCGAAGCGCAAAGCCGAGCTTTCGCAGTCCCGCCGCCAGCACCGCGGCACGGCGATGGACAGTGCGTGCGATATGGGTCAGGCCCTCCGGGCCGTGATAGACCGCATACATCGAGGCGATGATCGCGAGCAGCACCTGCGCGGTGCAGATGTTGGAAGTCGCCTTTTCGCGGCGGATGTGCTGTTCGCGGGTTTGCAGCGCCAGCCGGTAGGCCGGTTGTCCGCGCGAATCCACCGACAAGCCGACAAGCCGTCCGGGCAGCGAGCGCTTCAGCGCGTCGCGCACCGCCATATAGGCTGCATGCGGGCCGCCATAGCCCATCGGCACGCCGAAGCGCTGCGCCGAGCCGATCGCGATGTCGGCGCCGAGTTCGCCCGGTGACGCCAGTAGCGTCAGCGCCAGCAGATCGGCGGCGACGATCGCAAGCGCGCCCTTGGCGTGAAGCGCCGATATCGCCGGACGCAGATCGCGCAACTGCCCGGAAGAACCCGGATATTGCAGCAGGCCGCCGAACACCTCAGCGCCTGCAAGCTGCGTCAGGGGATCGCCGACGATGAGTTCCCATCCCAAAGGCTCGGCGCGGGTGCGCAGCACGGCGAGCGTCTGCGGATGCACGTCGGCATCGACAAAGAACGATTTGGTCTTGCTGGTGGAGGCGCGTTCGGTGAGGGCCATCGCCTCGGCCGCGGCGGTCGCTTCATCGAGCAGCGAGGCATTGGCGACGTCGAGTCCGGTGAGATCGCAAATCATGGTCTGGAAATTGAACAGGGCTTCCAGCCGGCCCTGGCTGATTTCCGGCTGGTAGGGCGTATAGGCCGTGTACCAGGCCGGGTTCTCCAGAATGTTGCGCTGGATCACCGCCGGCAGAAGCGTGCCGGAATAACCTTGGCCGATCAGCGAGGTGAACACCTGATTTTTCGCCGCGAGATCGCGCATGTGAGCGAGCGCCTCGGTTTCGCTCAACGCTCTGCCGAGATCCAGCGGCGCTTTCTGCCGGATCGAGGACGGCAGCGTCTCCGCCATCAGCGCCGAGAGGCTGGTGGCGCCGACGCTCTTGAGCATCGCGGCGACATCGCCTGGCGAAGGGCCGATATGGCGGCGCACAAAGGTCGTGGCGGGCTCGGTCAGCGATTTGATGGGCGCGGTCATCGGCGTTCCTTCCGCTTTTCCTTGGCGATCACGCGATATGCTTCTGATAGGCGGCTTCATCCATCAGCCCGCCAAGTTCGCTGCGGTCGGCGATCTTCAGCTTGAAGAACCAGGCTTTGCCCCCGGCGTCGGAATTGACGAGCGCGGGCTCCGCGGCTAGCTCGCTGTTGACTTCGAGCACCTCGCCCGAAATCGGCGCATAGACGTCGGAAGCGGCCTTCACCGATTCGACGACGGCAGCGGCTTCCGTCTTTTTCAGCGTGCGGCCAACCTTCGGCAGTTCGACGAACACGACATCGCCAAGCTGCGATTGCGCGTAATCGGTGACGCCGATGGTGGCGACGTCGCCTTCGATCCGGAGCCATTCGTGGTCGTCGGTGTAAAGCGTGGTTGTCGCCATGAAAAATCCCTCAGCGTTTATAGGTGTTGGGAACGAACGGCATCTGCGCTACCCGCAGCGGCAGCCGCTGGCGGCGCACTTCGGCAAACACGATGGTGTCGGGCGTGGCGTGCGACGACGGCAGATATCCCATCGCGACCGGCGCGTTGAGGTTCGGGCCGAAGCCGCCGGAGGTGACGGTGCCGATCGGCGATAGCGACGTTGCGTCAATAAAGAGGGACGCGCCTTCACGCACCGGTGCGCGGCCTTCCGCTCTGAGGCCGACCCGGCGGCGCGGCGCACCTTGCTCGAACTGGTTCAGGATCGCGTTGGCGCCGGGAAACCCGCCGGGCCGAGCGCCGCCCTTGCGGCGGCTCTTCTGGATCGACCATTCCAGCGCGCCTTCAACCGGCGTCGTGGTGGCGTCGAGGTCGTGGCCGTAAAGGCAAAGCCCGGCCTCCAGCCGCAGGCTGTCGCGGGCCCCAAGCCCGATCGGCAGCACGGCTTCGTCGCAGAGGAGCTGTTTGGCGAATTGCTCGGCCGCTTCCGCCGGCACCGAAATCTCAAATCCGTCCTCCCCGGTATAGCCGGAGCGGGAAACGAAACAGTCGAGACCGGCGAGGCGCCGCGGGCCGGTATCCATGAACTTCATCGCGCCAATTTCGGCGTCGAATTTTTTCAGCACCGATTCCGCGCGTGGCCCTTGCAGGGCGATCAGCGCGCGTTGGCGTAGCGGCTCGACGATGCAGACATCGGACAGATGCTCCTTCAGGAGTGCTTCGTCCTCGGCCTTGCAGGCGGCATTGACGACCAGAAACAGATGGTCACTGAAGTTCGCAACCATCAGATCGTCGAGAATGCCCCCGGATTCGTTGGTGAACAGCGCATAGCGTTGCCGGCCCGGCGGCAGCGCCAGAATGTCCTGGGGCACCAGCCATTCCAGCGCGCGGGCGGCATCCTCGACGCGGCCGGATTTTGGCCGCAAGCGGATCTGGCCCATATGGGAAACATCGAACAGGCCGGCACTGGCGCGCGTGTGCAGATGTTCCTTCAGCACGCCGGTTGCGTACTGCACCGGCATGTCGTAACCGGCAAACGGCACCATCTTGCCGCCGCGCGACAAATGCAGCGCATGCAATGGCGTTTGCTTGAGGGGGGGCGGGGAGGCGGAAACTTCGGCGGCAAGCATCACGGAGCCCTCACGGATTTGCCGAGGGCTGATTCCCTCCAAATCCGAAAAGCCCCATCTGTCGCTGTGCCTGAGAGTATTATCCCGTCGGCGGGCGCATCAGGGTAAAACCCGTCAGTCGCCTCTTTCCAGATGTATCAACGTCACGCGGTCCGTTTGCCTGAGAGTTTCCGGGGCGGTTGCTCCTTCGGCGCCGGCCTTTCGGCCGATCTCTCCCGACGTGACTCTGACGTAGATAAGCGAAAAACAGAGCCGCGCCAAGCCCGTCAACCGCGAGCGCGAGCCGCTATCAACGTCAAATCCAAGGCACCTATGGCGACAAATACAGGCAGCCATTGCAACCCTCTGATGCCGTTGCAAGTTTCTGGACAGCGCTTTGCCCCTTGTCTAAAAGCGTCTCGGCAGAGCGCCATCGGCCCGCATGACCGCTCGCCTATTAAGCAGTTTGATTGGATCCCTTGATGAGCGGCGTTAACGAAATCAGGTCGACTTTCCTCAAGTTTTTTGCCGACAACGGCCACGAAATTGTGTCCTCGTCGCCGCTCGTGCCGCGCAACGACCCGACTCTGATGTTCACCAATGCCGGCATGGTGCAGTTCAAGAACGTCTTCACCGGCGTCGAGAAGCGGCCCTATCAGCGCGCCACCACCTCGCAGAAATGCGTGCGCGCCGGCGGCAAACACAACGACCTCGACAATGTCGGCTATACCGCACGCCACCTCACTTTTTTCGAGATGCTCGGCAACTTCTCGTTCGGCGATTACTTCAAGGAACGCGCGATCGAACTCGCCTGGACGCTGATCACCAAAGAGTTCGGGCTCAAAAAGGACAAGCTGCTCGTCACCGTCTACCACAACGATGACGCTGCGGCCGGCTTCTGGAAGAAGATCGCGGGCTTCACCGACGACCGCATCATCCGTATTGCGACTTCGGACAATTTCTGGGCGATGGGCGATACCGGTCCTTGCGGACCCTGCTCGGAGATTTTCATCGACCGCGGCGAGCACATCTGGGGCGGTCCTCCCGGCAGCCCGGAAGAGGACGGCGACCGCTTCCTCGAATTCTGGAATCTCGTCTTCATGCAGTTCGAGCAGATGACGCCGGAACAGCGCGTCGACTTGCCGCGTCCGTCGATCGACACCGGCATGGGGCTCGAGCGCATGGCCTCGGTCCTGCAAGGCGTGGAAAGCGTGTTCGAGACGGACATGTTCCGGCATCTGATTGAGGCAACGGCCACAGCGCTCGGGCAGGGGCCCGGGAAGGACAACATCGCGTCTTACCGTGTGATCGCCGATCACTTGCGCGCCTCGTCATTCCTGATCGCGGATGGCGTGCTGCCCTCGAACGAAGGCCGCGGCTATGTGCTGCGCCGGATCATGCGCCGCGCGATGCGGCACGGGCAGTTGCTGGGTGCACGCGAGCCGTTGATGCATCGTCTGGTCTGGGCGCTGGTGCGCGAAATGGGCCAGGCCTTTCCGGAACTGGTGCGTGCCGAACAGCTGATCGAGGAGACGCTGCGGCTGGAAGAGACGCGGTTTCGCAAGACGCTGGACCGCGGACTTGCGATTCTTGACGAGAAGAGCGCGACCCTCAAGAAGGGCGACATGTTCGACGGCGACACGGCGTTCACGCTCTACGACACCTACGGCTTTCCGCTCGACCTGACGCAGGACGCGCTGAAGTCGCGCGGCATCAGCGTCGATCAGGCGTCCTTTACCGACGCCATGGAACGCCAGCGCGCCAAGGCGCGCGCGTCGTGGGTGGGAAGCGGCGATGCCGCGAGCGAATCGGTGTGGTTTCCAATCCGCGAGAAACTCGGCGCCACCGAATTCCTGGGTTACGAAACCGAAACCGCCGAAGGCGTGGTCGGTGCGCTGGTAAAGGACGGTGCGGCAGTCGACCAGCTCAAGACCGGCGAGAGCGGCGCGATCGTTCTGAACCAGACCCCTTTCTATGGCGAATCCGGCGGTCAGGTCGGCGACACCGGCGTCATGATCGGCGAAGGCGTGCGTTTCCGCGTCACTGAGACCCAAAAGAAAGCCGGCGATCTCTTTGTTCATCTCGGCACCGTCGAGCAGGGCACGCTGAAAGCGGGCGCTGCGTTGCAGCTCGACGTCGATCATGGCCGGCGTTCGTCGATCCGCGCGCACCACTCGGCGACGCATATCCTGCACGAGGCGCTGCGCCAGGTGCTAGGCGATCATATCGCCCAGCGCGGCTCGCTGGTCGCGCCGGATCGCTTGCGCTTCGACTTCGTGCATCAAAAGCCGATCACGGACGAAGAACTCGCCCGCGTCGAAGACATCGCCAATCAGGTGGTGCTGGAGAACGACGAAGTCACCACGCGCCTGATGGGCGTCGACGAGGCGCGCGAGGCCGGCGCGCGTGCGCTGTTCGGCGAGAAATACGGCGACGAGGTCCGCGTGGTCTCGATGGGCAGAGGGGCGCGCGAACATGGCGCGAACGCGCTCGGCTGGTCGGTCGAATTGTGCGGCGGCACCCATGTCAGGCGCACCGGTGATATCGGTTTGATCTCGGTGACCGGCGAAAGCGCGGTGGCATCCGGCGTGCGTCGTATCGAGGCATTGACCGGAAACTACGCGCGCAAGCATGCCAATGACGCGATCGCGCTGGCCAGGACGGCGGCGAACGAACTGCGCACGTCGCTCGACGATGTGCCCTCGCGCATCGCGGCGCTGATGGAAGAACGCAAGAAGCTCGAACGCGACCTCTCGGACGCCCGCAAGAAGCTCGCGATGGGTGGTGGTGCGTCCGCGTCGAACGGATCGGCTGCGGCCGGCGTGCGCGAAGTCGGCAATGTCAAGCTGATGGCGCGCGCGGTCGAAGGCATCGAGATGAAGGATCTCAAGAGCCTCGCCGATGACGGCAAGAAACAACTGGGCTCCGGCGTGGTCGCGATCGTCGGCGTCACCGAGGACGGCAAGGCCGGCGTGGTTGTCGGCGTCACGGCCGATCTCACCGCGCGCTACAACGCGGTCGATCTCGTGCGTGTCGCGTCTGAGGCGCTCGGCGGCAAGGGCGGCGGCGGCCGGCCCGACATGGCGCAGGCCGGCGGTCCCGATGGCGCCAAGGCGGACGCCGCGCTCGCTGCGATCGAAAAGGCGATAGCGGGGGCGTGAGGCCGCGCCGCGACATCTCGGGAAATCAGCGCCGCTCTGTCTAGTCCTCCGTCCTGCCCGGCCATAGCCGTTCGAAGAACGGCGTCGCTTTCGCTAGCCTGCGTGCCGGACATCCACGTCTTACTGTGTGGATCACGGGGAAAGACGGGGATGGCCGGTCAAGCGCGGTCATGACTTGGCGCGATTAATCCTTCACCACGCGCACGGCGCCGCGGGCGGCGCTGGTGGTGAGCGCGGCATAGGCCTTCAACGCGGTCGTCACCTTGCGGGCACGCTTCGCCGGCTTCCACGCGTTCTCGCCCCTGGCTTGCATCGCTTCGCGGCGGCGCTTCAGCTCTGCTTCTTCGACAGCGAGGTTGATCGAACGGGCGGGGATGTCGATCTCGATCCGGTCGCCATCCTGCACGAGGCCAATCAGTCCGCCTTCGGCGGCCTCCGGCGAGACATGGCCGATCGAGAGACCGGACGAGCCGCCCGAGAAGCGGCCGTCGGTGACCAGCGCGCAGGCTTTGCCGAGGCCCTTCGATTTCAGATAGCTCGTCGGATAGAGCATCTCCTGCATGCCGGGGCCGCCGCGCGGACCTTCATAGATGATGACGACCACGTCGCCGGCCTTGATCTTGTTGGTGAGGATCGCTTCCACCGCGGCGTCCTGGCTTTCCAGCACACGGGCGGAGCCTGAGAACTTCAGGATGCTGGCGTCGACGCCCGTTGTCTTTACGATGCAACCATCGACGGCGACATTGCCGTAGAGCACGGCCAGGCCCCCGTCGCGCGAATAGGCATGCTCGGCGCTGCGGATGCAGCCGGTGGCGCGGTCGAGATCGAGTTCCTCGAACCGGCGATCCTGGCTGAAAGCCGTTTGCGTCGGCACGCCGCCGGGCGCGGCCATGTAGAAGTTGCGGACGCTGTCGCTCTTGGTGCGGGTGATGTCCCAGCGCTCCAGCGCCGCTTCGAGCGATGTCGAATGCACGCTCGGCAGATCGGAGTGCATGAGGCCGGCCCGTTCGAGCTCGCCCAGAATCGCCATCACCCCGCCGGCGCGATGCACGTCTTCCATATGCACGTCGGCGACTGACGGCGCGACCTTGCAGAGCACAGGTACCTTCCGCGACAGGCGGTCGATGTCCTTCATCGTGAAAGGAATCTCGCCCTCATGGGCTGCGGCCAGCAGATGCAGCACGGTGTTGGTCGAACCGCCCATGGCGATATCGAGGCTCATCGCGTTCTCGAACGCCTTGAAGCTCGCGACATTGCGCGGCAGCACGCTGTCGTCGTTCTGCTCGTAATGGCGCCGCGCCAGATCCACGATCAGGTGGCCGGCCTCGACGAAAAGCCCCTTGCGGTCGGCATGGGTCGCCAGCACCGAGCCATTGCCGGGCAGCGACAGGCCCAGCGCCTCGGTGAGGCAGTTCATCGAATTCGCCGTGAACATGCCCGAGCAGGAGCCGCAGGTCGGGCAAGCCGAGCGTTCGATCACCTCGACCTCGGTATCGCTGACTTTGTCGTCGGCGGCCGCCACCATGGCGTCGATCAGATCGACCGATTTGACCTTGCCATTGATGGTGACCTTGCCGGACTCCATCGGGCCGCCGGAGACGAACACGGTTGGAATGTTCAGCCGGAGTGCTGCCATCAGCATGCCGGGCGTGATCTTGTCGCAATTGGAGATGCAAACGAGCGCGTCGGCGCAATGGGCATTGACCATGTACTCGACGCTGTCGGCGATCAATTCGCGCGACGGCAGGCTGTAGAGCATGCCGTCGTGACCCATGGCGATGCCGTCATCGACGGCGATGGTATTGAACTCCTTGGCGACGCCGCCGGCCTTCTCGATCTCGCGCGCCACCAATTGGCCGAGGTCTTTCAGATGCACGTGGCCGGGGACGAACTGCGTAAACGAGTTGGAGATCGCGATGATCGGCTTGCCGAAGTCTTCGTTCTTCATGCCGGTGGCGCGCCACAGGCCACGGGCTCCGGCCATGTTGCGGCCGTGGGTGGTGGTGCGGGAACGATAGGCGGGCATGATTCCTCCTGAACGGCCGAGGCCCGCTCTTGAGGACGGGCTGGTCAGGCGCGGCTTACCGAAAAGCCGCGCCCGGTTCGACCCTTAATTTCGCGGTTCAGCGATGCCGGTGTGATCCGGCAATGTCTTGGGGGACGGACGCTTCATCCTTCGAGACGCTCGCGTCCGCGAGCTCCTCAGGATGAGGTCGAGGTTTTCCGACCCTCATGGTGAGGAGCGCGGCAGAGCCCCGAGCAGGCCGAGTGCTGCGAGGCCGTCAGCGAACGGCGCAATAAAATACGCGCGCCGGACGATGCGGTGCATCGCCGGGAGAACCATGTGGCCGATGTCTCGGCTTACGCCTTTTTCAGGAACACGTAATCCGCCGAGTAGGGAGCCGACTTGAAAGCGCCGGCCTTGTCGCAAGCGCCGTCGAACTTGCCGCCCTTGGTGTTGATCCGTTGCACGGTGGTGACGCCGCTCAGCACGCCGTTGCCGCGCGAGGCCGTCACTTGCAGCTTCAGCCAGGGGATGTCGTCGGCAGTCGCGCCCGGCGCGTTGCCGGCGGCTTTGCCAACGACGGCACTGCCGTCGATGTGCTCCCAGTTCGGGCCGGCATAGTGCCGGCCGATGGTCTTGCCGTCGACAAAGAGGGTCGCGATCGGTTCGCGGAACACCCAGGTGAGTTTGCCGTCAGCGCCCGCCTTGCATTCGTAGACCTGCGCGCCCTCGGCATGCACGCTAAGCACGACGGTCTCGCCCGGCGACGCGATGGCGTCGGGGAGAGGTGTCTGTGCGTTCGCGATCACATCAAGGCCTGAGAGCAGGAAGAGGGCGAGGGCGGCATTGCGGATGCCCGCCACGTTACACCGCCTTGGTGAGGTTTTCGGCGACCTTGTCGAGGAAGCCGTTGGTCGAGAGCCAGCGCTGGTCGGCGCCGACCAGGAGCGCCAGATCCTTGGTCATGAAGCCAGCCTCGACGGTGTCGACGCAGACCTTCTCCAGCGTGGAGGCAAACTTCGCCAGCTCGGCGTTGTTGTCGAGCTTGGCGCGATGCGCCAGACCGCGGGTCCATGCGAAGATCGAGGCGATCGAATTGGTCGAGGTCTCCTTGCCCTTCTGATGCTCGCGATAGTGGCGCGTCACCGTGCCATGCGCGGCCTCAGCTTCCACTGTATTGCCGTCCGGCGTGAGCAGCACCGAGGTCATCAGGCCGAGCGAGCCGTAACCTTGCGCCACGGTGTCGGACTGCACGTCGCCATCATAGTTCTTGCAGGCCCAGACGTAGCCGCCGGACCATTTCAGGGCAGCTGCCACCATGTCGTCGATCAGCCGGTGTTCGTAGGTGAGCTTCTTGGCTTCGAACTCTTTCTTGAATTCGCGGTCGTACACGTCCTGGAAGATGTCCTTGAAGCGGCCGTCATAGACCTTGAGGATCGTGTTCTTGGTCGAGAGATAGACCGGATAGTTGCGCATCAGGCCGTAGTTGAGAGAAGCGCGCGCGAAATCGATGATGGAGTCGTCGAGATTGTACATCTGCATGGCGACGCCGGAGCCCGGCGTCTTGAAGACTTCCCTCTCGATCACGGCGCCGTCCTCGCCGACGAATTTCATCGTCAGCGTGCCCTTGCCGGGGAACCTGATGTCGGTGGCGCGGTACTGGTCGCCATAGGCGTGACGGCCGATGATGATCGGCTTGGTCCAGCCCGGCACCAGCCGCGGCACGTTCTTGCAGATGATCGGCTCGCGGAAGATACAGCCGCCGAGGATGTTGCGGATGGTGCCGTTCGGCGACTTCCACATTTCCTTCAGGCCGAACTCCTTCACGCGTGCTTCGTCCGGAGTGATGGTGGCGCATTTGACGCCGACGCCGACCTTCTTGATGGCGTGAGCCGCATCGACCGTGACCTGGTCGTTGGTCTTGTCGCGGTATTCCATCCCCAGGTCGAAATACATCAGGTTGATATCGAGGAAGGGATGAATCAACTTGTCCTTGATGTATTGCCAGATGATCCGCGTCATCTCATCGCCATCGAGTTCGACGACGGGGTTGGTCACCTTGATTTTTGCCATGGGAAGACGGGCCTTTGTTGAAAGAGCGCCTTGGAAAGCGGCGCGGAAACCGGATTGACGCCAGCGCTATAGCATTGCCCGTGCGGCTGTGAAAGCCGAGCTGTTATGCGGTTTCAGCCCATTTTTTGGCAGGGCTTATCCTCCCCAGGCGAGCGTAAGCGAGTGGCGGGGAGGGTCGATGCGAGTGAAACGAGCATCGGGGTGGGGGATGCCGAGAAAAAGCCCCCACCCGACCGCCGCTTCGGCGACGGCCACCCTCTCCACGTTCCGCGGGGAGGAAGAAGAAGTCGTCAGAACGCCGCCTGCGTGGCCGTGCCGGCCACCACATACCAGGTGACGAAGATGCCGCAGATCAGGGCGCCCGGAAGGCTCGAGCCGGTGCGCCGCCAGGTGAAAGTGGCGATGACGGCGCATATCGCCAGCAGCGGCACGAACTGGATCGCGACGATGGTGGAGAGCGGCACGAAGCCGGGGTCGGGGATCGGGTTGAACAATTTCCCCGTCAGCCACAGCGTCAGATATTGCGCGCCGACCAGCACGATGAATCCAAGTGTCAGTGCCAGGATATTGGTGAGGTAAAGCGCGCCGCGCGAGGCGCCGAGCGTCGAAAAATTGCGGTGCAGGAGGTGCAGCGCGATCACAAAAAATGCCGTGAATGGCAGGAGATAGATCAGGAAGATCAGGAATTGCTTCGCGCTCATCAGTTTCAAGGCAATGATCCAGAAGCGGAAGTCGATGGTAAAGGCAAGGCCGGCCGCCCACAGCGCGGCATAGCCCACGGCTACGGTGATGACCGCGATCAGGACGGAGGGTCCGATGATTCCGCTGCGGCGCGCCCGCTTCGGTGCAAACGGCATCAAGGCAAGCGCGACCAGCGCGTTGACGACGGCCCAGACCAGGATCTGGTTGGTGATGTTTTGGGGCAGGAAGCTTGATGCCGTGACGAAGGTGCCGCCGAGGGCAAAGGCGGGATAATAAGTCAGTGCCGGAATGAAAGCGGACAACAGAAGCGCGGCCAGCCAGCGTCCGCCGTGCGTTGCGACTTCGGCCGGCGCGGAACCGTCGGCGATGTCCGGCAGCCTCAGGTGAGAAAAGATCGGCGCTTCCAGCAGACCATCGAAGACGCCGAGCAGCAGCACCACAAAGCCGATCAAGGCGATCAGGGTGCCGATCTCCTTGCGAAACCAGATCTGGTCGTCGGACGGCAAAGGGGTGCCGCCTTTCAAGGTCCTGGCGAACCAACCGAGGCTGTAGCCGATCGCCTCCCGCGAAATATGTTCGGCCGGATGGGTGATCGCGGGCGTGTACAGGACGCGCGCGGTGCCTTGGGCGATTTCACCGTAGAGCTTTCCGGGTTCGACGGCGCCTTGCGTGCCGAACAGCGCCCATAGTTTCGGGCTTTGAGCGACGTCGCGGGCCTTGTCGACGCCCCACATCAATTCGGAAAACTCCTCATACTGGGCAAACACCAGCGCGACATTGCGTGGCCAGGTCGTCGTGCCTTCAGCGGCGAATGGTTTGCCGGTGGAGGAGCCCTCCAGCACCATCGATTTATAGTCGTCGGGCATCGCAGTCGCCGCTGACAGCACGGTCCATCCGCCCATCGAGTGGCCCTCAAGGCCGATATTCTCCTTGTCGACGATTTCGAGGCTGCGGAGATAAGCGAGCCCGTCGGGACCGCCGAAACCGTTGGCGAAAGCAGGTCCCTCGCTATAGCCGTGGCCGGTTTGATCGAGCGCCAGCACCACGTAGCCGCGGCGGGCGAATTCGATCGCAAAGCCGTCCTGGGTTTCGCGCGAATTGATGTAGCCGTGGACCGCGAGAATGCCGGGCGCAGGAATCTGCGCGGTCGCATTCGGCGGAACGTAAAGCAGGGCGCTCATGGTGTTGCCCTTGGCGCCGGTAAACCGCACGTCGCGGATTTGAATCCCGCCTGTGGTTTGTGTCAAGTAGGCGAGCACGCCGCCGGCCAGGATCAGAAAAGCCCCAATGATCGCCAGAGTCCATCTGCGGCGCATGATCACCTCCCTGCGTTGTCCCCGGTCGCCCCGATCGTTTGCATGTCGGGTGCGTTTTGATTTCGTGAGTGAGCGTATCCGAAAGCAAATGGCGCGCAAGCGGAGGTTGTTGCACTCCACATCGCGGTTCGGACAAAAGGTGGATAGTTTGAGAATTTCGCCGAACGGAATGTGCTATGGACCCTTGCTCGCACGCGAGGCAGATTGAGCGACGATCCTGACCTTTCGTGCGTGAGCCACGCGCATGTGTGGTTGGTTGCTAGCGCAGCGTCCAGAGGCTGGCAGCTTGGCTTTAATAACTAGAATTTCTCTGCGCGCCGGATATCTGATTTCTATCCGTCAAATGCTTCAAGGAGAATGCGAGATGGCCGTTGCCGATCTAGTCCTTCCCGTGTTCGCGATTATCGTCACGGGCTGGTTGGCCGGCTGGCTCGGTTACATACCGCGGACTTTGGCCGACGGTCTTGTGCATTTCGCCTATAACGTCGCGATGCCGGCGCTGCTATTCGTCACCATCGCGCAGGAGCCGGCACGTAACCTTCTGGAATGGCGTTTTTTGCTATCGTTCGGTGGTGGCTCCATCCTGTGTTTCACGCTGATCTTTATGATTGTGCGTGCCGGACTGGGACATCAGCGAGCCAGCAGCACGATCTACGGGATGGCCGCGGCGATGACCAATACCGGATTCGTGGCATTGCCAATCCTGCATTCCATTTACGGAAAGCCTGCCGTCCTGCCTGCCGCTATCGCGACCGTGTTCGTGGCGGGCGTGATGTTCCCTGCGACTGTTATTCTGCTGGAAAGCGAGGAAAACTGTGCACATGCGGCGTCACCAGGTTTGGCAGTCGTGTTGAAGCAGATCGTGCTCAACCCCATGGTGCTGTCGACCTTGATTGGTCTGATATGGACGATCATAGGCCTGCCGATGCCGGCCTCGCTCGCGGCCTATATGAATATCCTCGCGGCTGCGCTGACGCCGTGCGCGCTGTTCGCCATTGGACTGAGCCTGTCGGTTGAAGGGATACGCTCGAATCTCGTGGCGTCCATCGCGCTCGCTGTCGTGAAGCTCCTGATCATGCCGCTGATCGTGTATGGGCTTTGTTTGGCGACGGGCCTCAATCCGCTCTACACGATCGCCGCCGTCATCTGTGCGGCCGTGCCAACCGCCAAGACGGTGTACATCCTGGCGGGTGAGTACAAGGTGGAAGAAGCCTTGGTCGCGTCTACAGTCTCGATCACAACGTTGGTGTCTGTTGTGACGCTGATGGGATGGCTTTACGCCCTCTCGATTCGGACGGGCTAGACATGGCTCTCCATCGAGAGTGGTTCGGCGGGAACCGAATGCCTCTTTTGCCCTCCACCGCAGACAATGCGAGCGCGGCCTGATATGTCGATCAAGTGCCAAAAAGCGGAAGCTAATCGGACAATAATGCGACACCTATCCGTACTGGTAACCTCGGCCTTCATTGCCTGTCTGGGCAGCGCAATCGATGTTGCTTCGGCGACTGAAGATCGCGCTGTCGTAGCTGCCGTATCGACTGAACTCTGCACTGAGATGGTTCGACACAAGACCCTGACTGAGAAAGGACCGGTCAGTTGCGGCCGATTAAAACTCATCAGGTTCAGCTACTTCGGATTTGACAACGCTGTGCATTCTGAGGGCGAGATTGTCGTCCTTGATGCCGCTGCGCCATATGTCGCTGCCATCTTCGACGCGCTTCTTGATCGCCGCTTCCCGATCGCCAAGGCCCGACAGATGAATCACTATGACGGCGACGATGATGCCGCGGACGTCGACGACAACACCTCATCTTTCAACGATCGTGTCGTCGCTGGAACCACTACCTTATCATTGCATGCCTACGGCCTCGCGATTGACCTAAACCCCGTCGAGAATCCGTTTATCCAGATTGCGGCAGGGAAGCGGAAGGTCTCGCCCGACGAAGGCAAATTATATCTCAACCGAAAGCCCGCGAAGCCAGGCATGGCCGAGAAAGTCATCGACATCTTCGCCGACAATGGCTTTTCGATTTGGGGAGGCGACTGGCAAAATCCTATCGACTACCAGCACTTTCAGGTTGGTCGGCCCCTGGCCGAACAGCTGGCAAGCTTATCGGCAGCTGATGCCGAGGTCATGTTTGCACAAACAATCGACCGATATCGGCAGTGCAGGAGAGCAGGTAAAAGGCGACTTGACTGCAATCGTTAGCGCAACTCCAACTGAAGCGCTGAGAAGCAATTCTATGAAAAGGACGCAAGATGTTGGGGTCACAGGACTGCTTCAACTAATCCAAGACTTTTCGCCTCCTGAGCTTCCAGGTACCAATTTGATGGTGCTTTCGCCAGAACGTCTTCGAGTGTAACGCTCGATCCGAGAACGAGATTTTGGAAGCCTTCATTCTGAATGGCGATCGAGCACTCGATCTCGTTCAACGTCGCCTTTACGACCGCTACGCATGTCGTGAGCGGCCCATCAATAACGAGTTGCTTGGACAGTTTTCGCTCGTGGATCATTAGCCGCGTTCCGCGAGCGAGATATCTGTTTTCTCTCGCGAAGAAACTCATGAAGGTAACGCCGGCTGAGTAGATCGCAGCCTTGCCAAGAAAGACAAACCGTCTCGCCGGTTCAGTCTCGCTCGCAAAGCGAACATCTTCGCCCATCATCCGCGCCACTTCTGGGTCGCCGCCCAAAGTAGAAAGCTCGATAACGATGATGTTCTGGTCGGAGGCAGCATCGAATTGCGTCCTGAATTTTGTATACATTTCGTAGTCGACCACACCCGAAAGGGCGATGGCCGGCGACTTGAAAGCCATGGCGGGCAATAATTTGTTGGTCATGCTCAATAAGGCGTCTGCGCTCGCTTTGGTTCCCGGCGGACCCGGTCAGACATAGCCCGAATAATGGTCATCGCACGTCGTAGAACAGGCAGGTGCTTGCGATAAGCATCGCGTCGAAAAGACGGCAGGCAATTGCTCTTCACTTGACAGGATTTTGCGTTACTTGCGTGATTTGCCCGTCGTGCCAATCTGTCGCGGGGCTCCAAGTTGCGCCGTCGGGCAAATCAATTCTAGAAGCTCGCTTGTCTCGCGCCCGATAAGAGGGACGTTTCGCGATCGTCACGAACGTTGGACGCGGGATGCGATGGACGCTTTGGCTACGTGCGACGAACGTGGGTGGAGCGGACGGCCAAGCCGTGTGGTCCTGATATCTCGACGCTGATATCAACTCGACGATGACGCTTACGCGTCACGTTGGGGACGGTGACAAAAACGCCCGATCGCCGGGGAGAGCCCGGAACAGGCCGTTAAAACCATCGCGCAGGGAATGCCGGAATGTTCGGCGAACCTGTGGTGACTAACTCGTGTGCTTTCTACTTTTGCACGCGAGGCTGCGGGTGAGCCTGATCACCCGGCATTCCCTGCGCCCTCTTAATTTCAGAGGGACTTGTTCTTGAAGACTCGGGATGCTTGCGGTCCGCGGGAAGCCGACGCATGCGTGAAATTGTCTTGGATTATGAATCCAGCCGTCATAACGAAGGATCGCGCGGCGAGAAACGCGCCGACTAACTTTCGTGGGTGGCACGGCGCAAGTGCGCCTTTGCCTACCCTACGGATATCCTGGTCTAAAGAAGAAACACTGATGTCGGGCACTGACAAAACCAAAACGGGCTTTGACCTCACGGGTCCCGTCGTCATTCTGGTCGAGCCGCAGCTTGGCGAGAACATCGGCATGGCCGCGCGCGCGATGGGCAACTTTGCGCTATCCCGGCTTCGCATCGTCAATCCGCGCGATGGCTGGCCGAACGTCGCCGCGCAACGTGCCGCCGCGGGCGCCGACCACATCATCAACGGCGTCGAGCTGTTCGACACAGTCGAAGCGGCGGTTGCCGACTGCGCGCTGCTGTTTGCCACCACGGCGCGCGCCCACGATCAGGCCAAGCCTGTGGTCGCTCCCGATGCCGCCGCCGCCGAGATGGCTGGCCAGATGAAGGCCGGCGGTTCGGTCGGCATTCTCTTCGGCCGGGAGCGTTCGGGGCTGACCAACGAAGAGGTCGGGCTTTCCAACCGTATCATCACCTTCCCGGTGAACCCCGGCTTTGCCTCGCTCAACCTCGCGCAAGCCGTCCTTCTGGTCGGCTATGAATGGTTCAAGCTCTCGACTGCCAACGAGCTGCCGTTTGCGATGCCGGAACGCTCCGAGCCCGCATCGCAGCACCAGATCCAGGCCTTCTTCGACAATCTCGTGCGCGAGCTCGACAAGGTTGAA
Organism: uncultured Alphaproteobacteria bacterium; assembly: GCA_963824305.1. Taxonomy (GTDB): domain Bacteria; phylum Pseudomonadota; class Alphaproteobacteria; order Rhizobiales; family Xanthobacteraceae; genus Bradyrhizobium. The sequence goes on along the minus strand of CAWGOW010000004.1, from coordinate 406,175 downwards.
TTTCTGCGGCCCGCCGAAAAGCGCGACACCATGCTCGTCAACCTGCGCAACATCTTTACCCGGATGGAGCCGACCAAACAGGACATGCACACGCTGCACGGCGTGGTGACGGCGATCGCGGAGGGACGAAAAGGTCCGGCCAAGGGCGGCGTGCTCGATGGCGAACAGGCGATGCGATTGCGCGCGCTGCTCGCCGAGCACGGGCAGGGTGGTACGCCCGCCGAGGGCACCGTGCGCGGGCTGGCGCGGCTGTTGCGGCGCAATCCGACCGATGCCGAGCGCATCCTGTGGCAGTCGCTGACCCGCGACCGCCGTTTTGCGGGTCTCTTCAAGCGTCAGACGCCGGTCGGGCGCCAGATCCCGGATTTTGTTTCCTTTGTGCACCGGATTGCGATCGAACTGACCAATGCGGCCGAGTCGGACGCGATCATCAAGGATCGCGCCGAGCGGCGGACCTGGCTCGAAGCCCGCGATTATCGCGTGATCGATATCGCGGTTGCGGACGTCGAGCGCGATCTGGCGGCCGAACTCGACCGGCTCCAACAGCTGCTACCAGCGGGCGTCTGAATGCCGCATCCCGATGGTCTTTTGCGAATTTCTGTCGGGTTGCCAGGATTAAGCCGGCTGGATTAGGGTTCCTCCTCAAGGAAGCAATAACAAACCCGGGAGAAACAACCTATGCGTCGCATCACTCTGGCCGTGCTTGCCACCGCTCCGCTTTTCGCCGCCGCCCCCGCATTCGCGCAGGCGCCGCAGGTCCAATCCGAGAAAAACATGTCGATGGCGCTGTCGATGGCCATCATCCAGGGCGCAATCGAGCAATGCACCAAGGACGGCTACAAGGTTTCGGTCACCATCGTCGACAAGGGCGGCAATGTCGCCGCCCAGATCCGTGGCGATGGCACCGCCCCGCACACCATGGAATTCAGCCGGCTGAAGGCCTACACGGCCCGAACGCGCAACCAGACTTCGCTGCAGACCATGAAGATGCTCGAGGATCCCGCCAATGCGTTCATCCGGCAGATCCCCGGCGTGGTCGGCGTCGGCGGCGGCGTTCCGATCCGCGCCGGCACCGAGGTGATCGGCGGCGTCGGCGTCTCCGGTGCACCGGGCGGCGAAAAGGACGAAGTCTGCGCCAATGCGGGCATCGCCAAGGTCGCCGACGCGCTCAAGTAGAGCACGGTTTTTCAACGACATAATCTTGGAATTGGAGACGACTGATGAAGAAGTCGCAGCTCGCGACGGGGCATGCCCTGTCGCCAACCATTCTGACCTTGAGCAGCCTTGTCTTGACCGGTGTTGCGCTGCTTTGCTTTGCGACGGTGGCGAACGCGCAAACGCCGCCGGCGGGGACGCTGCAGGTGCCGGCCAAGACGCTTCCGACACCGACCGACGTCAGCCCGCAGCTTCAAAAGATCATCGGCGCGCCGCTGCGGTCGAACTGGGATATCCATCCCAAGACCGGTGAAGAGTGGAAACCGGTGGCGGATGCCGGCGCGGCGGCGCTTTCCAAGCTGGTCCCGGGCATGATGGAGCGGCTCAAGGTCAAGGTCGAGAAGACCACGATCGACGGCGTGCGCGCGTTTATCCTGACGCCTGAGACGATTGCGCCGGAAAACAGCAACCGCCAGCTCGTCCATATGCATGGCGGCTGTTACGTCCTCAACCCCGGCGAGGCGAGCCTGCCGGAAGCGCTGTTCATGGCCGGCTTCGGGCATATCAAGGTGATTTCGGTCGAATACCGCATGCCGCCGGAGGCTTATTTCCCGGCCGCGCTCGACGACGGCATCACCGTCTACAAGGCCCTGATGAAGACAACGCCGGCGAAGAACATGGCGTTCTTCGGAACGTCGGCAGGTGGCGCGCTGGTGCTCGAGATGGGGCTGAAGGCAAAAGAGCTGGGCCTGGCGATGCCGGGCGCAATCGCTGCCGGCACCCCGATGTCCGACGTCACCAAGGTCGGGGACACCTTCCAGACCAACGCCATGGTCGACAACGTGCTCGTCTCGCCCGACGGCTTCTGCGATGACGGCGCCAAGGTCTATGCCAACGGGCACGATATGAAGGATCCGATGCTGTCGCCGGTCTACGGCGACATGCACGGATTTCCGCCGACCATCCTCACCAGCGGCACGCGCGATCTGTTGCTGAGCAACACGGTTCGCGTTCACCGCAAGCTGCGTCAGTCAGGCGTCGAGGCCGCCCTTCAGGTTTACGAGGGAATGGCGCACGCGCATTACATCCGCGACGATACCGCGCCGGAATCGAAAGAGGTGTTCGAGGAAATCGCGGTCTTCTTCGACAAGCACCTCGGCAAGTAGCGCGAGGCGAGGGAACGGCGGCGGCTGCGCTGGCAGCCGGGCTTTCGAGCCCGGCTTTCATGGGTTCAGACTGCGGCGAGCTGTTCGCCCGTGCTTGCCGCGCGTTTTGCCTTCTTCGGCTTCGACGGGACAAACAGCGAGCCGGCTGCAAGGCCCGCGGTATCGGCGACACCGGGATCGCGCGTGACCATGGCCGCGACGATGGCGCCGTCCATCAGCAATCCGAGCTGATGCGCCAGCATGGCGGGTTCGGCCGCGCCCGTCTCGCCGGCGAGTTTCTCGATGTAGCCGAGAACGACCTTCTTGTGCCGCATCGCGATTGCGCGAAGCTGCTTCTGGTCCTTGTCGTGTTCACCGACGGCATTGATGAAAGGGCAACCGTAGAAGCGCTCCTGACGAAACCAGTCCTTCAGCACCGGAAAAATCCGCGTCAGTTTATCCTGCGGGCTGCCGCCGTTGGCTTCGATCGCGCCGATGAACCATTCGCGCCACTGCTTGCCTTCGGTCTCCAGCACGACATGCACGAGGTTGTTCTTCGAGCCAAACAGTTTGTAGAGCGTGGTCTTTGCGGTTCCGGCTTCGTTGATGATGGCGTCGATGCCGGTAGCGTTGATGCCGTTCTTGCAGAACAGATACGTCGCCGCATTCAACAAGCGACCGCGCGCGGAACTCGTCATCGTTCGCCTCGTGAGGGGCGGGAGCCGAACGATTCTTCGAAGATGGCTTTCGCATGACGCCACTTAATCCGACTGGCCCGTTCCCATCAAGTCGCATTCTGTTTGCGCGCAAATTGATCGCTGCGAAAGCGCAAATGCACCGCGATTGGGCAGGGGGCTGCTGATCGATTTGCAGGCAGCCGTCGCTAAGCGGCTTTACGGCTTCGCCTTTTCTCCGACTCGATTTCTGGCACGCTTCGTGCAGGAAACAGACCGTTCGGTATCCTCGCTCCTAGGGAGAAACTAAATGACCGCGGTCGCTCAAAAAACAGCGCTCACCGGCTGCCTCGCCCCGATCGACAAACTGGGCCTGGAACAACTCATCGCCAACGGCAAGGCCAACCCGAAGGTCATCAAGACCTTGAAATGCAAAACGGTCGCCGAAGGCAAGTTCCGTCACGCCAATTACATCCGCAACCTCGCGCCCTACATCGTCGACGAACCGCCGGGTCTTCTGGGTGACGACACCGCGCCCAATCCGTCCGAGGCTTCGCTTGCAGCGCTCGGCTCGTGCCTCGCCGTCGGCCTTCATGCCAATGCGGTGCATCGCGGCTGGACCGTCAACAAGCTCGAACTCGAACTCGAGGGCGATCTCAACATCACCGCCGTCTGGGGCACTGGCGACGTCAGCGAGAAGCCGGTCGGCTTCACGGATGTCCGCGTCAAGGTCGACATGGAATGCGAAGGCGTTCCAAAGAGCGAGATCGATGCGCTCGTTACCCACGTCAAGCAGTGGTCGCCGGTCGCCAACACCTTCATCCGCCCGGTCAATCTCGAGGTCAGCGCGTCCTGATCGATTGAGCGAAACCGGAAGCACATTGGAGGGGCTCATGGGTTCAGTGGCTTTAAACCGGCATGTGGTCGGGAACGAACTAACCTCAGCGTCGATCGCCGAGCAGGTCGCGACCATCGCCAGCAAGAACCTTGCTCCCATGGCGGCCGCCATCGACGCCGGCACGGTCTATCCCGAGGAACTGCTGCATCGCCTCGGCGATGTCGGCGCGTGGGGGAGCCATCTGCCAAACCCAAACAATGGCGCAGCCGATCTGCGCTGCGCCATTCAATCGATATCCTCGCTGGGCGAGGTCTGCGGCGCCACCGCCTTCATGGCCTGGTGCCAGAACACGCTCGTCTGGTACGTCGCCAATTCGACCAATCCGAAGCTGGTCGCGAAATTCGGCGACAAGTTTGCCACCGGGCAGATGCTCGGCGGCACCGGGCTTTCCAACCCGATGAAGAGCTTTTTTGGAATCGAAAAGCTGAAACTGAAGGGCCGCAAGGTCGACGGCGGCTACATCGTCAAGGGCGCGCTGCCTTGGGTTTCGAACCTTGGGCCGAACCATTTCTTCGGCACGATTTTCGAGCGCGAGGACGAGCCCGGCGGCGTCGTGATGTTCCTCGCCGATTGTTCGGACCCCGCGATCAGCTTGCAGCCCTGCAAGCCGTTCCTCGCCATGGACGGCACCGGCACCTATGGCGTGCAGTTCCGCGACGTCTTTGTGCCCGACAATCTCATTCTGGCCGATCCGGCTGGTCCCTTTGTGAAGAAAATTCGCGCCGGGTTCATCCTGCTCCAGGCGGGTATGGCCACGGGCCTCATTCGCGACTGCATCAGCATCATGAACGAGGTTGATCCGCCGCTCGGCCACGTCAATCGCTACCTGCCGCAGCAGCCGGTGAACTTTCAGGATTTACTCACCGAGCTTGAAACCGAGGCGATGGCGCTCGCCGCCGATCCCTACAACGAAGACGAAAGCTACTGGCGCAAGGTCGTCGCGCTTCGCTTGCGCCTGGGTGAAGCGAGCGTCGCGGCGGCGCATGCGGCGATGCTTCACTGCGGCGCGCGCGGCTACCTGAAAAGTCATCGCGCTCAGCGCCGGCTTCGCGAAGCCTATTTCGTTGCCATCGTGACGCCCGCCACCAAGCAACTGCGGAAGATGTTGGCGGACATGTGAGGTTTTCGACTTCCACCGAGACTTGAACCACAAACAGGAGAGGCTGCCATGACGGACGTTCTGATTTCTGCCAGCGAACTCGCCGAACTCACCGCAAAGGAGCCGTGTGTCGTCATCGACACCCGTAACCCTGATTCCTATGCCGCGGGACACCTTCCCAATGCGGTGAACGTGCATGACATCTTCACGTATCTCGCGACCTCGACGCCCGAAGGCATTCACGAACTGAAGACGAAATTCGCCGACGCCTTCGGCAAGGCCGGACTGTCGGGCAAGGAAACTGCTGTCATTTACGAACAGTCGATGAATTCGGGGTTCGGCCAGTCCTGCCGCGGCTACTACCTTCTCACCATGCTCGGCTATCCCAAGATCAAGGTGCTGCACGGCGGCTACGACGCCTGGGCCGCCAAGGGGCTGCCGACCACGACTGCGGTGCCCTCGCCGAAAGCGGCTTCGTTCTCGATCATCCCGGAAGCAGGCGACATCCTGATCGACGCCAAGACCGTGCTCGCCGCCGTCGGCAAGCCGGGCATTGCACTGCTTGACGTGCGCGACATCGACGAATGGATCGGCGAAAGCTCGTCTCCGTACGGAAAGGATTTCTGTCCGCGCAAGGGGCGCATTCCCGGTGCTGTCTGGCTCGAATGGTATCGCATGATGAAGCCCACCGCCGAGGGACCGCGCTTCAAGTCGAAGAACGAAATCCTCGCCGAATGCGCCACAGTCGGCATCACCCCGAGCACTCCGGTCTATCTCTATTGTTTCAAGGGCGCGCGGGCCTCGAACACGTTCCTGGCGCTGAAAAATGCCGGCGTGAAGGATGTGAGGATGTATTTCGGTTCCTGGAATGAATGGTCGCGCGATCCTGCACTGCCGATCGAGGAGGGTCTGCCCGTCGAGCCCAAGCTGACCAGCAAAGCGGCATAGAACCTGCATGTTTTTTCATCGCCCGGCCGTATCAGCGGCCGGGCGATGAACGTGTTGGTGTGGCGGGATGCCGCACCAGCTGACGCGATAGGAAATGCAGGTATGCCGACCTTTGACGATCCTTTTGATTCCGAATTGTCGCTGAGCGGTTGCGTATGCGGTCAGCACCGCTCCGAGGCTGAGCACGCGCAGGCGGCGCGCGTCTTGCGTTGCGAGCCGGTCGTGGGCGAGACGAGCCAACAGAGCCGGGAAAAACAGTACGAGGACGTCGTTGCATCCGCCGTGATGCGCGCGATGTTTCCGAAAGATGCCGCGCGCCGTGCTTTCCTGAAATCGGTCGGAGCCTCGACAGCGCTGGCCGCGATCTCGCAATTCTTTCCGCTCAAGACGGCGACCGAAGCATTCGCCGAAGCAGGCGCACCCGAAAAGAAGGATCTTAAGGTCGGCTTTATTCCGATCACCTGTGCGACGCCAATCATCATGGGCGCACCGCTCGGCTTTTATGCCAAGCACGGTCTCAATGTCGAAGTGGTCAAGACCGCCGGCTGGGCGGTGGTCCGCGACAAGACCATCAACAAGGAATATGACGCCTCGCACATGCTGGCGCCAATGCCGATCGCGATTTCGCTCGGTCTCGGCGCACAGGCAATTCCCTTTGCGGTTCCCGCAATCGAGAATATCAACGGGCAGGGCATTACGCTCGCCATGAAGCATAAGGACCGGCGGGATCCGAAGGAATGGAAGGGCATGAAGTTCGCCATTCCCTTCGATTACTCCATGCACAACTACCTGCTGCGCTACTATCTCGCCGAGCATGGTCTCGATCCGGATACCGACGTGCAGTTGCGGTCGGTGCCGCCGCCGGAGATGGTCGCGAATTTGCGCGCCGACAACATCGACGGCTTCCTCGCGCCCGACAACATCTGCCAGCGCGCGATCTATGACGGCGTCGGCTTCATGCACCTGCTGTCCAAGGAGATCTGGGACGGCCACCCCTGCTGTAGCTTCGCGGCGAGTAGGGAGTTCATCACGACCGCGCCGAACAGTTTCGCGGCGCTGACGCGGGCGATTCTCGATGCGACCGCGTATGCCTCGAAAGCGGAAAACCGCAAACAGATTGCAGAAGCAATCGCGCCGGCCAACTACATCAACGCACCGGTCACGGTGCTCGAGCAGGTTTTGACGGGGACCTATGCGGATGGGCTCGGGGGCATCAAGACCGACCCCAAACGCGTCGATTTCGATCCGTTCCCCTGGCAGTCCTTTGCGGTCTGGATGCTGACGCAGATGAAGCGCTGGGGCCAGATCAAGGGCGATGTGGATTACAAGGCCATCGCCGAACAGGTCTATCTCGCGACCGGCACGCGCAAGACAATGGCTGAGATGGGGTTGGCTGCGCCGGGCGACGCCTACAAGTCCTTTGTGGTGATGGGCAAGACCTTCGATCCGGCAACGCCCGACGACTATCTCAACAGCTTCAAGATCAGGAAGTCGTCGTGAGCGGGAAGGGACTTATCCGACCCATCCTTCGAGACGCCCGCCCATGGCGGGCTCCTCAGGATGTGGGACTCGTTCTTGGCGTGATCATCAACCCTCATGGTGAGGGCGCGGCGAAGCCGCGTGTCTCGAACCATGAGGCCCGAGGAACGTTGTGGACGCCTGCATGACATCCTCACTTCGCCTGCGCGCGGCGGTCATCTCGGTTGCGCTGTTCCTCGCTTTTATCGGCGTCTGGCACCTCGCGACCCGGGGTAACAGCACCGTCGCCAGCATGAGTCCGGAATATGCCAAGCTGATGGGGGCAACTGCAACGCAGGGCAAGTCGGCGATGCCGGGTCCGCTCGAGGTCGGCGCCAAGCTGTGGGAGCACCTGAAACGGCCGTTCTACGACAACGGCCCGAACGACAAGGGGCTCGGCATCCAGCTCGGCTATTCGATCGCCCGCGTCGGCCTCGGCTATTTCCTGGCAGTCGCCGTCGCCATTCCGCTCGGCTTCCTGATCGGCATGTCGCCTTTGACCAGCCGCGCACTCGATCCGTTCATCCAGGTTCTCAAACCGATCTCGCCGCTCGCCTGGATGCCGCTTGCGCTCTACACCATCAAGGATTCCGGTCTGTCGGCGATCTTCGTCATCTTCATCTGTTCGATCTGGCCGATGCTGCTCAATACCGCCTTCGGCGTCGCCGCCGTGCGCAAGGAATGGATCAACGTCGCGCGCACGCTCGAAGTTGGCACGCTGCGGCGCGCTTTCACCGTGATCCTGCCCGCTGCCGCTCCGACCATCCTCACCGGTATGCGAATTTCCATCGGCATCGCCTGGCTCGTGATCGTCGCCGCCGAAATGCTGGTCGGCGGCACCGGCATCGGCTACTTCGTGTGGAACGAGTGGAACAACCTCTCGATTACCAATGTCATCATCGCCATTCTCTGGATCGGGCTCGTCGGCATGCTGCTCGATCAGATCCTCGCGCGCTTCACTCGCATGGTGACGTTCCCGGAATGACGAGATGACCGACAAATTTATTTCGATAGAGGCGATCGCCAAGCGATATCCCGGCGCTGATAGCGGCGAGGTCGCGGTGTTCGAAAATCTGTGGCTGTCAATTCAGCGCGGCGAGTTCGCTTGCGTGATCGGCCATTCCGGCTGCGGCAAGACCACGGTGCTCAATATCCTTGCCGGGCTTGATACACCGAGTGAAGGCGTGGTGATCGTGGACGGCGAGGCCATTCAGGGAACGAGCCTCAACCGCGCCGTGATCTTTCAAAGTCACGCGCTGCTGCCGTGGCGCACCGTGCTCGGCAATGTCGCCTACGCCGTGACCTCGAAATGGCGCAGCTGGGACCGCGCCAAGGTAAAGGCGCATGCGCAGAAGTTCATCGATCTCGTCGGCCTCACGGGTTCCGAGCACAAGCGTCCGTCGGAACTGTCCGGTGGAATGAAACAGCGTGTCGGCATCGCGCGCGCTCTCTCCATCACACCGAAAATCATGCTGATGGACGAGCCGTTCTCGGCGCTCGATGCGCTGACGCGCGGCACCTTGCAGGACGAGGTCCGCCGTATTTGTCTGGAGACCGGGCAGACCGCGTTCATGATCACTCACGACGTCGATGAGGCGATTTATCTCGCGGACAAGATTTTCCTGATGACCAACGGGCCGGGCGCGGTGCTGGCCGAGATCGTGGAAAATCCGCTGCCAAAAAATCGCGGCCGCATTGATCTGCATCGCCATCCCTATTACTACGCGCTGCGCAATCACATCGTCGATTTCCTGGTCAGCCGCAGCAAGAGTTTTGCGGCGGATACGCCCGGCCACGATCCGCGTCACGTGCCGGTGGTGAAGATCGGGAAGCCGGAATTGGCGATCGCGGCGATTTCCGGCGGGCCGTCGGACGTACAGAAATCATGGACAGGGACTGCCGGCTAGAGCCGGAAATCAAGAAGGGAGTGATACATGAAACGATCGGATCTCACCGAGAAGCTGCTCGACATCAAGCGCGAGAAGGGTTGGACCTGGAAATACATCTGCGAAAAGATCGGCGGCTATTCGGAAGTGCTGATCGTCGGCGCCTGCCTCGGCCAGATGAAGCTGACTAAACCGCAGGCCGCCAACGCCGCTGAATTGTTCGAACTGTCGAAGTCCGAGACTGCGATGCTCAACGAGACCCCGATGCGCGGCATACCGATGCCGCCGACCGATCCCCTGATCTACCGCTTCTACGAACTGGTAATGGTCAACGGTCCGGCCTGGAAGGCGCTGATCGAGGAGGAGTACGGCGATGGCATCATGTCGGCGATCGATTTCGATATGGTGATGGAGCGCCTGCCGAATCCAAAGGGCGACCGCGTCAAGTTCACGATGTCCGGCAAGTTCCTGCCTTACAAATATTACGGCGCCAGCGGCAATGTGCCGGAATACGGTTTCAAGGAGGGGTAGTCTCCGTCATTGCGAGCGAAGCGAAGCAATCCTGAGCATTCAACGAACGAAAGACTGGATTGCTTCGTCGCTCACGCTCCACGAAATGACGGTTGAGGATTGCTAGGCCTACACTCCCGCTTTCACCTGCGCGATGGCCTGCGCCATCAGTTCGGTCATCTGCCTGCGAATGGCGTCTTCGGTGACGCCGTTCGCGGAAAGGTCCGCCGCAACCCTGGCGACGACGGCCTTGTCGCCGCCCTCGGCAAAGGCGCTCGCGACCGTCTCCTTGGCGTAGGCCAGGGCGGCGTCTCCCGAAAGGCCGAGCTTCTCGGCAACCCAAAGGCCGAGCAGGCGGTTGCGCCGGGCCTCCGCCTTGAATTTCAACTCCTCATCGAGAGCGAATTTTCTCTCGAAGCCTTCTTCGCGTTTGTCGAAGGTGGTCATGGCGAAAGTTCCTCCGCGGGCCGCCGTTTGGACCCCTTGCCGTCTTGTTGCGGTGGGGCGGCGAGATACTTAAATAATACTGTGAATTCAGCAGGTCACGTACGTCAAACCGTTGTGCTTTCCGGCGGTAAAACTGGGTTGCGAAGAGCCGGATCGATTGTACTGGATAGGCCAATCGGATAGGGTCGATTCCAGGTCCGGTTCTTGTTCTGTTTCCATTCCCTGGCCCTTCACGGCAGCTCCGTCGTGGGTCGTCCCTCTTGGCATCCGGAGCACACCAAATTCATGGATTTCAACAACACACGGTACATCCCAATGAGCCGTCGTCGCCGCATTTATGAAGGCAAAGCCAAGGTACTTTATGAGGGTCCGGAGCCGGGAACCCTGATCCAGCACTTCAAGGACGATGCGACCGCGTTCAACAAGCAGAAACACCAGGTAATCGAGGGCAAGGGCGTCCTCAACAACCGGATTTCGGAGTACCTGTTTCAACACCTCAACGACATCGGCGTGCCGACCCACTTCATCCGCCGTCTCAACATGCGCGAGCAACTGATTCGCGAAGTTGAGATCGTGCCGCTCGAGGTCGTGGTGCGGAATGTCGCGGCCGGCTCATTGTCGCAACGCCTCGGCATCGAGGAAGGCACGCAACTGCCGCGCTCGATCATCGAGTTCTATTACAAGAACGATCAGCTCAACGACCCCATGGTCTCCGAAGAGCACATCACGGCGTTTGGCTGGGCCACGCCGCAGGAGATCGACGACATTATGGCGCTCGCCATCCGCGTCAACGATTTCCTCACCGGGCTGTTTCTCGGCATCGGCATTCGTCTGGTCGACTTCAAGATGGAATGCGGGCGTTTGTTCGAAAACGAGATGATGCGGATCATCGTCGCCGATGAAATTTCGCCCGAACTCGTGCCGGTTGTGGGACATCAAGTCGAACGAGAAGCTCGACAAGGATCGTTTCCGCAGGGATCTCGGCGGGTTGCTGGAGGCCTATACCGAGGTGGCCAAGCGCTTGGGGATTCTGATGGAGAATGAGCGCCCGGCCGGCTCGGGTCCCGTCTTGGTGAAGGGCTGAGGACGTGAAAGCACGCGTCACCGTCACGCTGAAGACAGGCATTCTCGACCCGCAAGGCAAGGCCATCGAAGGCGCGCTGAAATCGCTCGGCGTCGACGGCGTTGCCAGCGTCCGCCAGGGCAAGGTGTTCGACATCGAGCTTGCTGGTGCCGACAAGGCGAAAGCCGAAGCAGCATTGAAGGATGCCGCCGACAAGCTTCTCGCCAACACGGTGATCGAGAATTATCGGGTCGAAGTGTTGAGCTAGAGTTTCCTTCTCCCCTATGGGAGAGGGTGCCGAGCGAAGCGAGCCTGGTGAGGGGTTCGCGCAACTCGTTTTCGGATAACCCCTCATCCGGTTCTGCATGCCGCAAGCGGCATTTCGAACCACCCTCTCCCGCAAGGGGAGAGGGGAAGGAAGCAGGTTCGTCTGAAAATGAAATCGGCCGTTCTCGTCTTTCCCGGAATCAATCGCGAGCGCGATATGGCGCGTGCGCTGAAACTCGCGTCCGGAAACGAGACCACGATGGTCTGGCATGCCGACACCTCGCTACCCGATGGTACCGACCTTGTCGTCGTGCCCGGCGGCTTCTCCTATGGCGATTACCTGCGCTGCGGCGCGATAGCGGCGCGTGCGCCCGTGATGGATGCTGTGCGCGACTTCGCCGCCAACGGCGGCCTCGTGCTCGGCGTCTGCAACGGATTTCAGATTCTCTGTGAAGCTGGCCTGTTGCCCGGTGTGCTCATGCGCAACGCACGGCTGAAGTTTATCTGCAAGGACGTGCATCTGCGGGTCGAGCGTTCGGATACACCGTTCACTCGCGGCTATAATGCCGGCCAGGTCATTCGCGTCCCTGTCGCCCATGGCGAGGGTAATTATGAGGCCGATGAAGAGACGCTGAAGCGCCTCGAAGGCGAGGGGCGGGTGCTCTATCGCTATTGCTCGACGGATGGCGCGGTTGACGAACATGCCAACATCAACGGCGCAGCGCATTCGATCGCCGGCATCGTCAGCGAGCGCGGCAATGTGCTCGGCATGATGCCGCACCCGGAGAACCACGTCGAAGACATTATGGGTTGTACCGACGGCCGCGGCCTATTTGCCGGCCTCGTCGCCCATCATCTGGATCGGGCCGCTTAGTACGATATGCCTACCAACGAACCGAAAATCACCCCCGAACTCGTTGCCAGTCACGGTCTCAAGCCGGACGAGTACGAGCGCATCTTGAAGTTGATCGGACGGGAGCCGACGTTCACTGAACTCGGGATTTTCTCGGCGATGTGGAACGAGCATTGCTCGTACAAATCCTCGCGCGTCCATTTGCGGGGACTGCCGACCAAAGCGCCGTGGGTGATCCAGGGGCCGGGCGAGAACGCCGGCGTCATCGATATCGGCGACGGACAGGCCGTGGTCTTCAAGATGGAGAGCCACAACCATCCGAGCTACATCGAGCCGTATCAGGGCGCGACCACCGGCGTCGGCGGCATCCTGCGTGACGTCTTCACGATGGGCGCGCGCCCCATCGCCTGCCTCAACGCGCTGTCGTTCGGTGCGCCGGAACATCCCAAGACGCGTCATCTGGTGTCCGGCGTGGTCGCGGGCGTCGGCGGTTACGGCAATTCCTTCGGCGTGCCGACCGTCGGCGGACAAGTGCGCTTCCACACCCGCTACGACGGCAACATCCTCGTCAATGCGATGGCGGTGGGTCTCGCCGATACCGACAAGATCTTCTATGCGGCGGCTTCCGGCGTGAACATGCCGATCGTCTATCTCGGCTCCAAGACCGGCCGCGACGGCATTCACGGCGCCTCGATGGCGTCGGCTGAATTCGACGACGACTTGGCCGAGAAGCGTCCGACGGTACAGGTCGGCGATCCCTTTGCCGAGAAACTGCTCCTGGAAGCGTGTCTCGAAATCATGGCCGCCGATTGCGTGATCGCGATCCAGGATATGGGCGCGGCGGGCCTGACCTGTTCGGCTGTCGAGATGGGCGCCAAGGGCGACCTCGGCGTCGACCTCGACCTCGATGCGGTGCCGACGCGCGAAACCGGCATGAGCGCCTACGAGATGATGCTCTCGGAAAGCCAGGAGCGCATGCTCATGGTGCTCAAGCCCGAGAAGGAAAAAGAGGCGGAGGCGATCTTCCGGAAATGGGGGCTGGATTTCGCCGTGGTCGGTTACACGACGCCGAGCAAGCGTTTTCGCGTGAAGCATGGCGGCGATGTCATGGCCGACCTCCCGATCAAGGAACTCGGCGACGAAGCCCCGCTCTACGACCGGCCGCATGTGGCGCAGCCGCCAAGGCCCGTGGTTGCCGCGCGCGAGGTCAAGCCGCCGATGAGTGTCGCGCAGGCGCTTCAAAAGCTGATCGCAACGCCCGAGCTGTGCTCGAAACGCTGGGTGTGGGAGCAATACGACCACGTCATTCTCGGCAACACGATGCAGCGGCCGGGTGGCGATGCCGCCGTCGTGCGGATCGAGGACGGGCCGAAGGGATTGGCGCTCACCGTCGATGTCACGCCGCGCTATTGCGAGGCGGATCCGTTCGAAGGCGGCAAGCAGGCGGTCGCCGAAGCCTGGCGCAACATCACCGCCGTTGGCGGGCGGCCGCTCGCGATCACCGACAACCTCAACTTCGGCAATCCGGAACGGCCCGAGATCATGGGTCAGTTCGTCGGCTGCCTGAAGGGCATTTCGGAAGCCTGTCGTGCGCTCGATTTCCCCGTCGTATCCGGTAACGTCTCGCTCTACAACGAAACCAACGGCCGCGGCATCCTGCCGACGCCCTCGATCGGCGGCGTCGGCGTTGCTCGACGATTTTACCAAGTCTGCGACGCTGGCGTTCAAGGCCGGAGGCGAAGCGATCCTGTTGATCGGCGAAACCCAGGGATGGCTCGGCCAATCGGTGTATCTGCGCGATATCTGCGGCCGCGAAGAGGGTGCGCCGCCGCCGGTCGATCTTGCGGCCGAGAAGCGCAATGGCGACGTGGTGCGCGGCATGATCCACGCCGGCACCGCGACCGCAGCCCACGACATTTCCGACGGCGGCCTTTTGATCGCACTCGCCGAGATGGCAATCGCAAGCGGCACCGGCGCGCAGCTGCTGGCCGCACCCAGTTCGATCGTGCCGCACGCGTTCTGGTTCGGCGAGGACCAGGCGCGTTATGTCGTCACCGTCCCGGCCGAGCAGGCGGGCCTGGTTCTCGCCAAGATGAAGGGCGCGGGTGTGCCTTGCCAGCGGATCGGGACCACGGGTGGCGATGCGATCGCCGTCGTGGGCGAGGAGACCGTTTCAGTCGCTTCACTGAAAGACGGTTTCGAGGGCTGGCTTCCGGCTTATATGGCAGGAAAAGCCTGACTCCGCGCAAGCGCCTCGCGCTTGTCGCGCCAGGAAAACCAAACCTACTTTTTCCAATCATGCTCTACAGCACGTGCCGTACGCCGGGAAAGCGGCGTAGTGCGAGCGTTGCGGACCAGCTGATCGCAAGCGTCAGCACGAACACGATCAAGGCTTTCAGGATTGCGGTTTCCTGCTGGATAGGGGCCAACGTGATGCCGTAAAGCGCGTATTGCAGCCAGAGCACCGGAATGTAGTGGACCAAGAAGATCCCGAACGAGTTTTCACGCAACGGATCGAGAATGCTGGAGCCGCGGCTGTCGAATCTCAGGAACAGCGTGAGCAGTTTGATGGTCTGTGACGCGCTGAAGGAGGCGAAGACGACGGCATGCGCGGCGTTCCACCACGCCGGCGGATAGTTGGGGTCCGCAAAATATTCTCGCTTGTAATAGATCAGACCGATCAGGCCGGCATACGTCACGATCGTGGCGAGAAGCCATGCCGGCCATCGCCGCGCCAGCGCGCCAGTGTCGGATAGAAGGCTGCGATCACCGTGGACCGCACCGATGCCCGCGCCCGCGAAGAAGTAAAGCAGATAAAGCAAAATCCGGTCAGTCTGAATTGCAAGTGGCCCCAGCGTCAACCATCGTCCGATGCCAATATAAAACTCCAGCGGCGCGTAGACGATCACGGAAGCGGCGAGGAACATCCAGAAGGCGTAGGCAGGATTGTTCAGTCGCGCGGTCGAGATGCGTCCGATGGCTTCGATGAAACCTGGCGCGATGCTGAAGATGGCGGCCGCGCACATGTCGAACACGAACAGCACGCCGAGGAACCAGATCGGCCCGCTCTCCCAGGGGCCGACCGTGATCGTCTTCCACCAAAAGGCGAAGAAGCCCGCGCCCGGACCGGTGTTGCGAAGCTCGACCGCATAATAGGCAATCGGCATCAAGATGACGGCGCCGACCGCAAACGGCAGCGCAAGTCGCAACAAACGTCCGCGCAGAAAATCGCCCACGCCCTTGCGTTTGAGGCTGGGCCACACGAACAGTCCCGACAGCAGAAACATCGCCGCCATGAAGTAGCTGTCGTTGAAGGTCACGAATCCATCGAAAGGGAGAAACCACTGCTGATCGGTGTGGCCGTAGTACGTGTAGGGAATGACGGAATGGTGCATCAGCACCATGACAATGATGCAGCTGCGCGCGCGGTCGAAGGCCATATTGCGCGCGCCCGAGACCGGCTTTGCTTCGGCCGGCTTTGCTTCGATTGCGTCAGTGGAAGGCAAGAGGGTGGTGGTCATGCGCGATCCGGCATGGTGATGGCCGCGGATGTTGCCGCGTGTGCGGCGATTCAACAAGCATCATCAGCCGCAATCGACATGGATTTCAGCGCCTGGATTAGGCTGACCCGCCAGCAGGGTGGTCGGTAAAATCCCCGGTCACGACGCCGTGAGAACAGCGGGAGGGGAACTTTCGTGAAAGGCCCGAAGTTAAGTGCGCAAACGACCGGTCGGATGAACGGCGTGGAGGATTAATTAGATGACGCTTCTGAAATGGGCGCTGCTTTTCTTCGTGATATCGGTGGTTGCCGGTATCCTCGGCTTTACCGGCGTATCGGCTGCCTCAGCCGATATTGCGCGTTTCCTGTTCTACGTGTTCGTCGTGATCTTCCTGGTTCTATTGATCCTCGGGCTCACGATCTTTCGGGTGTAGCCGCACTCGCCCCACGTCTTCCGGGATGGTGCGACAGCACCAGACCCGGAATCACGGCGTCGACAGAACGACTACGCCACTTCCTCGATCTTGACCTTGTCGGGATAGAAGGCGAGGTGGCCGGAGATTTCCGCCATGGCAGGAAATGGATTTTCGTAAGTCCAGATCGCATCCGCAATGGTCTTGCCGTCGGCGACGATGCTGAAATAATTGGCGTCTCCCTTGTAGGGACAATGCGTCGTCCGCTCGGTGCGCTTGAGCAGCGCCATGTTTGCGTCCTTGCGCGGCAGATAACTGACCGCCGGATAGCTCGCTTCCTTCAACGTGAGCGCACCGCTGGATTCGGCGATCACAACGCCGCCTGCGGAAACGCGCACTCGCCGTGGATTAGCCGTGATCGTGATCGGATGGTCGGGGCCGGGTAATTTCATGGTCGTTTCGCCTTTCGGCCCGAGCGTAGCCGGGCCTCCCTGTGATCGTTGAGGGAATATAGTGCGAGAAGGCGTGACCCAGAAGGCCATTCGCGCTAAGTTGAAGCATTCCAGCTGGCCGCCGACCGCGCGCCGCGCTGAGGGTAAGGAGAAACCTGAATGCCGATGGACGCCCACGATATCGAATTGATGATCAAGGCCGCGATTCCCGATGCCGAGGTGACGATCCGGGATCTTGCCGGCGACGGGGATCACTACGCGGCCACCGTGATTTCGGAATCGTTTCGCGGCAAATCTCGCGTCCAGCAGCACCAGATCGTCTATCAATCGCTGCGAGGCCAGATGGGCGGAGTGCTTCACGCGCTGGCATTGCAGACGGGCGTGCCGGAATAGACGAGTGGTCCGATTCTAACCTTCGCATCCCGGGTCTAAATGCCTGATCCGGCAAATAACGGGCAAGGAGCTGCGGTGAGCCGGGACATCGAGCGCGGCCCGTTATTTCGTCCCATCGTTGCAAACCAGCACAGCCGGGTCACTTACGCCGAATTGCTGTTCGACCTGGTGTTCGTGTTCGCGGTCACGCAGGTGTCGCATACGCTGCTTGCGCACTTCACCCCGCTCGGTGCCGTTCAGACGACCCTCCTGCTGCTCAGCGTATGGTGGGTCTGGGTCTACACCTCCTGGGTCACAAACTGGCTCAACCCCGAACTCACGCCGGTCCGCTTACTCTTATTTCTGTTGATGCTCGGCGGCCTCGTCCTGTCGACCTCGATTCCGCAAGCCTTCGAGTCGCGCGGACTGTGGTTTGCGATCGCGTATGCGGCGATGCAGGTCGGGCGCACGACTTTCTGGCTGGTATCGACGCCGCGGGCGCGCCCGGCCGCGCGGACCAATGCTATCCGCATCCTGGTCTGGCTGTCGGTCTCCGGCGTCTTCTGGCTCGCCGGCGGCTTCGCGGAAGGTGAGAACAGGCTCGTGCTGTGGGCGATCGCGCTCGGCATCGAATACGTCTCGCCCGCGGTGCGGTTCTGGATT
This sequence comes from uncultured Alphaproteobacteria bacterium, assembly GCA_963824305.1. Taxonomy (GTDB): domain Bacteria; phylum Pseudomonadota; class Alphaproteobacteria; order Rhizobiales; family Xanthobacteraceae; genus Bradyrhizobium. Next base: position 388,313 of record CAWGOW010000004.1, on the reverse strand, counting down.
CCGAAATACGGCGCGTCGTCAGTTACGGATTGGTATGTCGAGGGCGGTCATCTCGCCGAGCGTTGCGCCGGCTTCATCATCATCGCGCTTGGCGAATCCATCGTTGTCACCGGTGCGACTTTTGCCGATCTGAAATGGACCCCCGAGGTCGTTACGGCATTTCTGTCGGCCTTTGTCGCGGCACTTGCGATGTGGTGGATCTATTTCCACAGGGGTGTTGAGGCGGGCTCCGAGCTGATCTCGAATTCAAACGAGCCGGGGCGGTTGGCACGGCTTGCTTATACCTATCTGCATCTGCCGATCGTCGCCGGCATCATTCTGTCCGCCGTCGCCGATGAAGTCGTGCTCCATCATCCCGTCGGGCAATCCGACACGAGGGTGATCGTGAGCGCCGTCGGCGGGCCGATGCTGTTCTTGATCGGCGCAATCCTGTTCAAACACGCGGTCCGCGGCTGGCTTCAGCCATCCCATGGTGCAGGAATCGTCGCGCTCGGCGTGCTCGGTTGGTACGGCGCGGAGCTGTCGCCGCTGATGCTCTCGATCGCGGCAACTTTGCTGATGGTGGTCGTCGCGATCTGGGAATTGCTCTCGCTACGGTCCCTGCCCAAAAAATCTCAATCGGAGGCGACCAGCGCGTGAACCGAAAACAAGCCAGCTTCATCCGTCCAGGATTGAAGCAGCTTCCATCCTGAGACGCGCGCCAGCAGGTTGAAACGCTCGATCGAGTATTTATAGCTGTTCTCGGTGTGGATGCTTTCGCCCGGCCGGAATGAGAACTTGGTGCCGAGCACTTCGGCCGTCAGCGCCTTCTTGCTGATCAGATGCATTTCGATGCGGTGACGGTCGCGATTATAGATCGCGCGGTGGATGAACGCGCCGACGTCAAAATCGCCGCCGAGCTCGCGGTTGATCCGGTGCAGCACATTCAGATTGAAGCGTGCGGTGACACCGGCCGTATCGTTGTAGGCGTCATAGAGCGTGCGTTCGTCCTTTTCGAGGTCGACGCCGATAACCATTCGTGCGCCTCGGCCCAAAATCGCCCGCGCGCTTTTCAGGAACGTGCAGGCTTCGCCGGGTTCGAAGTTGCCAAGCGTGGAGCCGGGGAAGAAGCCGACCTTCGGCATGTCGCGCACCGCTTCCGGCAATTCGAAGGTGGCGGTGAAATCCGCAGTCACGGGATGAATGGCCAACTCCGGATAGTCGGCGCGCAGGGCTTGGGCCTGCGCGTTGAGAAAATCACCGGAGATGTCGACGGGAACGTAGGCCCCTAGCCGGCATTGGCCGAGCAACAGCCGCACCTTGGTGGTTGAGCCCGCGCCGAACTCCACAAGTGCCGCGCCGTCGGGAATGATCGCCGAAATGTCGCAGCTGCGATCACGCAGAATTGAAAGCTCCGTGCGGGTCGGATAATATTCCGGCAGCACCGTGATCTTTTCGAACAGTTCGGAGCCGGTCACATCGTAGAAATATTTCGGCGACAGCCGCTTTGGCGCGCGCGACAGATCGTGGATCACATCGCGCGCGAATACCGATGTCGGTTCATCGAAACGGTGCGCTTCAGCCAAAGCGGTGGCGTGCACGTTCATGACAAATCTCCCGGACGCGCTTTTCCGCGCGTTATTACAGTCAAAAGTCAGTTGGCGTAGTCGGCGAGCCTTAAGCCCGTGAATTGCCAGCGGTGGTGCGGATAGAAGAAGTTGCGATAGGTGACACGGCTATGACCGTCGGGCGTTGCCAGCGATGAGCCGCGCAGCACCAGCTGGTTGACCATGAACTTGCCGTTATATTCGCCGAGCGCGCCCTCGATCGCGCGATAGCCCGGATAGGGCGAGTAGGCGCTGCGGGTCCATTGCCAGACGATGCCGAAGGCGTCGTTGAGAAGGCCGGCGCGGGCGGCGACTTCCCACTCCATCTCGGTCGGCAGGTGCTTGCCGCGCCAACGCGCAAACGCGTCAGCTTCGTAATAGCTGATGTGACAGACCGGCTCTTGCGGGTCGACCGGCTTCAGGCCGGCCAACGACATGATGTGCCACTGGCCGTCGATCTCGCGCCAATGCCCGGGCGCCTGCCATTGCTCGTTGGCGGCGGCGGCAACGCCGTCCATCAGCCAGAGCGTCGGCGTCGTGTAGCCGCCGTCGGCCATGAAGGCCATCCACTCGGCATTGGTGACGAGGTTGCGGGCGAGGCGAACCGGCCCCACCAGCGCGCGGTGCACCGGCTTTTCGTTGTCGAAATGAAAGCTTTCGCCGGCGTGCCCGATTGCATGGATGCCTTCCTTGAGATCGATCCAGTCTTCGCCCGCGCCGCTCGCTTGCGGGAAGCGCCAGGATGGATCGTAGGCGGGGGGAATTGGGTTCTGCGCAAAGGCATGCAGAATGTCGGTGAACATCAGCTCCTGATGCTGCTGCTCGTGGTTCAGGCCAACCTCGATCAGCGGCGCCAGCGTGGAAAGCTTTTCCTCGTCGGCCTCGCGGAAAAATTTAACCATCGCCGCGTCGACATGGCGCCGGTAGGCCGTAACTTCGTCAGCGGACGGCCGCGTCAGGTCGCCGCGCCGGGCGCGCGCGTGACGGGGCCCGGCAGTGACGTAATAGGAGTTGAACAGGAAGGCGTAATCGGGATGGTAAGGCTTGTATCCGGCGCAGTGCTCGCCGAGCAGGAACTGCTCGAAAAACCAGGTGGTGTGGGCGCGATGCCATTTGGACGGGCTCGCGTCGGGCATGGACTGGATCAGCTGGTCCTCGGGGCTGAGCGGCGCGGCGCGGCGCTCCGTCTCGTTTCGCACCGCAAGAAAAGCGTCGATTAGCTCGTCTGCGAGGCCGGCTTTTTCGGAAAATAACGACGGACGAGAGGCGGCAATGGCGGATACTGTTTTCGTCACTGGGGTCTCCGGGTCGCAAGGGAGAACGTTGGCCTCGAAGGGTGGTTCCTTGAGAACAGCCTGTCCTAGATAGGAGTTCCTGTCGGGGAAAAAAGCCTCCCATGAGCCTAAACCGGACAAGGACCGGTCGCCGTTTCCGGCGCCCCAAAAGCCCGGCCGAGCCGCACCCGCATGGCAGCTCCGACCGCCAAATTGCTTTGGATGCACAAGCGTTTGGGGTACATATATGGGAGTTGTAGAGGGCCAGCCGGCGTATGGTCGCAGAGCCCGATAGCCAAGTGGGCGTGTCACCCGCTCCAAAAGGACGAGAATATGAGCATCGAGCAATTCATCGACAACGAAGTGAAGTCGAACGACGTGGTGCTGTTCATGAAGGGCACGCCGCAGTTTCCGCAGTGCGGATTCTCCGGGCAAGTCGTCCAGATCCTCGACCACATCGGGATCGGCTACAAGGGCCTCAACGTCCTTGAGTCCGCCGACCTTCGCAACGGCATCAAGACTTACTCGAACTGGCCGACGATTCCCCAGCTCTACGTGAAGGGCGAATTCGTCGGCGGCTGCGACATCATCCGTGAGATGTTCCAGGCCGGTGAATTGCAGCAGCTGTTTGCCGACAAGGGCGTGCCGGTTTCGACCGCCGCCTGATCTTGATCGGCGGCGTACGATTTGAAGTCCTCGTCGCCGACATCACGACCTTGCGCGTCGAGACAATCGTCAACGCCGCCAACACTTCATTGCTTGGCGGGGGTGGCGTCGATGGCGCGATCCATCGGGCTGCCGGGCCGGAGCTACTAGCCGAGTGCCGCACGCTTCATGGCTGTGCGACCGGTGATGCCAAAATCACCAGAGGTTATCGGCTGCCTGCCAGGCATGTGATCCATACCGTAGGACCGGTCTGGAACGGCGGCCAACGCGGCGAGGACGAACTGCTCGCCTCCTGCTATCGCCGCTCGATCGAGCTTTGCAACGAACACAGCCTGACCTCGATCGCCTTTCCCGCGATCTCGACCGGTGTCTATCGTTTTCCGGCCGATCGTGCCGCCAATATCGCGGTCTCGACAACGGTCAAGGCGTTGCAGACCAAGTCTGCGATCAGCCACGTAATCTTTTGCTGCTTCTCCAAAGACAGCGCCGCCTTCCACGAACGGGTGTTAGGTGGGTTCGGCGAGCCTTGTGCCTGACGGTCCGGCCGCTACACTTTGCCAACCTTTCGAGGGCGGCGGCTTATTCATGAAGCTTCGAAGCATCAGCGGCGTCCTGCGCTTTCAACTCGTGGCGGCGCTGTCATTCTTACTGGCTGGATTCGCGAGCGGTGTCGCTTGCGCGGAATCGCCGCTGGCCGCTCCCAATGGCTTCTCACGCGAAGGTCTCGCTAAAGTCAGCGACTACCTGCGCAACGAGGTTGCGACCGGCAAGATTCCCGGTGCGGTGCTGTTGATTCAGCAGCACGGCCAGCCGGTTCTGCTCGAAAGCTTTGGCGTATTGGACGTCGACAGCCAGCGCCCAATGACGAAGGATGCGATCTTCCGGCTCTATTCGATGTCGAAGCCGCTCACGTCGGTGGCCGCCATGATGCTGGTCGACGACGGCAAGCTTTCGCTTGACGATCCCTTGTCGAAATTCATTCCGGCGTTTGCCGAGACCAAAGTCGCTGTCGAAACGGCTGACGCAAACGGCCAGATCGCGCTCACGACCGAGCCGTTGGTCCGCCCCATCACCATCTACGATTTGTTGCGCCATACCTCCGGCATTACTTACGGATTTTACGGCGACAGTCCCGTTCGAAAGCTCTATGCGGCGAGCAAGCTGTTCGACGGCGACGTCGACAATGCGCAGCTCGCCGAGCGGCTCGCGAAATTGCCGCTCGCCGAACAGCCGGGCACGTTGTGGGATTACGGGCATTCGACCGACGTTCTTGGCCGCGTCATCGAGGTCGTTTCCAGAAAATCGCTGTATGAGTTCGAAAAGGAGCGGCTGCTCGATCCGCTTCGCATGCCCGATACGGCATTCAAAGTTGACGACGCCAACCGCTCGCGCATCGCCGAGCCGCTTCCCGGAGATAATACCCTGAGCACTGTCAGAGGCCTCGGCGATCCGGTCCGGCGGCGGCGCTGGGAATCCGGCGGAGGCGGTATGCTCGGGACCGCGGCCGATTATGGGCGCTTCGCGCAGATGTTGCTCAACGGCGGGACGCTCGATGGCAGGCGATATCTCAAGCCCGAGACGGTCACTCTTATGACCTCAGATCTCGTGCCGCCGGAAACCAACATCGCCCGCGATTACTATTACTTCCCGAGCGGCGACAGCGGCTTTGGCCTTGGCTTCGCCGTCCGCGTCGTTGAGAATCCTCCGCTGCCGACCGGGGAATATCGCTGGGATGGCGCCGGGGGCACCTTCTTCTTCGTTGACCCCAAAGACGATCTGTTTGCGATCTGCATGCTGCAGTCGCCCTCGCAACGCCAGCGCATTCAGGTGGAATTGAAGACGCTGATTTATCAGGCGCTCGAGAAGTGAAGAGGGCTTACGCCTTCCGCGCGATCTCGCGCACGTGCCCGATCATTTCCTCGATCATTGCCGATGTGACGTCGAGATGGGTGCAGGCGCGGATGCGGCCGTCCATCACTGCAATCTGCACGCCGCGCTTGTTCAAGGCCGCGACCATGTCGCCAGCGCTGATGCCGGCGCCATCGGGCTTGAAGAACACCAGGTTGGTTTCGGGCTCCTGCACCTCGACGCCCTGGATCTGGGAAAGTCCGCGCGCCAGCGCACGCGCGTTGGCGTGGTCCTCCGCCAGCCGGTCGACGTGATGATCGAGCGCATAGGTGCAGGCGGCGGCGCAAATGCCGGCCTGCCGCATCGAGCCGCCGAGGCGCTGTTTCCAGCGCCAGACTTCGTCGATGAAATCACGCGTCCCGGCGAGCACCGCGCCGATCGGGGCGCCGAGGCCCTTGGAGAAATCGATCCAGGCCGAGTCCCAGCCTGCGGTCGTGTCGCGGGCGCTGATGCCGGTGGCAACCGTGGCATTGAGCAGCCGCGCGCCGTCCATATGGGTGGCAAGGCCATTGGCCTTCGCGATCGCCGTGACTTCGTCAAGATCGGCTTTCTTCCAGATGGTGCCGCCACCGATATTGGCGGTCTGCTCGGCGCTCACCAGCGTCTGCGGCTGCTGGTAGCGCGTGCGCGGATGAAGCGCGGCGCGGAAGGTTTCCGGCGTAAATTTGCCGTCCGCGCCTTGCAGCGGCGTGATCTGGAATCCGCCGAGCGCCGCGTGCGCACCGCCTTCGCGGGCGATGAGGTGGGCGGAAACGTGCGCGAGGATTTCATCGCCGGGCCGGCAATGCACCAGCGTCGCGGTGACATTGCACATGGTGCCGGACGGCAGGAACACCGCGGCCTCCTTGCCCATGAGATCGGCGACGCGGTCGCAGAGCAGGTTGACGGAAGGATCATCGCCGACCTGTTCGTCGCCTACTTCAGCGCGCGCCATCGCTTCGCGCATCCCCGGCGTCGGGCGGGTCTGGGTGTCCGACAACAGGTTGATACGAACCGGGGGCGCCTTGGGGTCGCGGCGAGCGGGGGTGTAGGCCATGGGATGAGGTCTCCGTCATTGTGTTATGTCCGGCATAGCCGTTCGAAGAACGGCTTCGCTTCCGCTCGCTTATGCCCGGCCATCCACGTCTTGTTTTTTGGCGACCATAAACACGTGGATGCCCGGCACAAGGCCGGGCACGACGAAAAGCAACCAGCGCGGTCAAACAAAAGGCCCCGGTAAACCGGGGCCTTGATCTCGCATCAAATGCTAATCCACTAGCGCGAATAGAATTCGACGATCAGATGCGGCTCCATCTGCACCGCGAACGGTACATCCGTCAGCGCAGGCACGCGAATGAACTTCGCCGTCATCTTGCCGTGATCGACTTCGAGGAAATCAGGCGTGTCGCGCTCGGGAAGCTGGCTCGCTTCAAGCACATGGGCCAGTTGCTTCGAAGATTCCTTGACCTCGATGACGTCGCCGACCTTCAGCTTGTAGCTGCCGATATTGACCTTGCGGCCGTTGACCCTGACGTGGCCGTGATTGATGAACTGGCGGGCGGCAAACATCGTGGCGACGAACTTGGCGCGGAAGACCACGGTGTCGAGACGACGCTCCAGCAGACCGATCAGATTCTCACCGGTATCGCCCTTCATCCGGCCGGCTTCGACGTAGACGCCGTGGAACTGGCGCTCGCTGATGTTGGCGTAATAACCTTTAAGCTTCTGCTTGGCGCGGAGCTGCACGCCGAAGTCCGAAAGCTTGCCCTTGCGGCGTTGACCGTGCTGGCCGGGGCCGTATTCCCTGCGGTTCACGGGGCTCTTCGGGCGGCCCCAGATGTTTTGGCCCATACGGCGATCGATCTTGTATTTCGCCTCACTACGCTTTGTCATCGCGTCCTCTTTCTCTTTGGTTTGAGGAAACGCGCCCTCCTGTGCCCCGAGAGAATTCCCGGTGCCGACAGGTCCATACTCCTAAGCTAAAGAGTGGACCGCGGGTCGCGAAACGCATCGCGGGCCGAAATCGGCCCGCGAGCAGGGCGGTTTCTAGGCAGAAACGGCCAAACTGTCAATGCGAGCGAGGCTAGGGTTCAGTGGCCGAGCGCCAGGATTTCGGCCGAAATCTCGGTATTCAGCACCCGTTCCAGCCGGGCCAGGGCGCGCGCGACCGCCACGGCGTCGGTAATCCGGTGGTCCCAGCGTAGGCTGACGTCAATCCGGTTGTCCGGGCCAACCACTCCATAGCTGAGCAGGAAAGGGCTCGGACTGATGGCCTGGAGCTTGCCGGGCCCATAGGCGGCCACCGAGGTCACCCCAAAACTTCCGAAATTGTTGGCGCACATGCGCCCGAAATTCTGTCCGAGATACCAGCTCAACCGGCGCAGCGGCAGCGGCAGGCGGCTCGCCATCAGAATTTTTCGGAAATTCGGGATTTCCTTGATCGGCGCGTTCTTGGCGTGGCGAATCTGCGCGTCGATCTCCGGGAGCGGGCGATCCTCCGGCGTGGGGACCTTCTCGGGCAGGATGAACTCCTCGCCGCCTTCGGTCCGCGCCACCGCCACCATCGCGATGCTGCGCGGCAGTTCGAAGAAATGCGGCCAGGGCAACTTGACGTAAAGGGTCCGCAGCACCGGCTCCTCTTTGGCCACGATCGCAAACGCCTTGACGAATACGGCCGCCCAGCCGGGTGGGGATTTGGCCTTGGCGCGCGCGGCCATGAAGGGGCCGATATCGAGCGGGCGTGAGAACGAGATCGCGGGCACGCGCATCGACGCGTGCATGAAATCGATCAGGAAACGACGCGGCAATGAGATGTTTCGTTTCGTTCCGCGCATCGCTCCGCTCGGTTTCCTTCCTCGGACGTGGGATCGCCTGTCGTCGGCTGACTTAGCACGGCGCACCGGCCATGCGGCCAGCTTTGAGTTTCGAGCTTACGGAGCGCGAGATGAACCGGAGATAAATATCTGAAAAATATATGGAAATGTTGGGATATCTAAGCCGTGACGGCTCCGCCGAAAAATGGCGCCCACGCCTCGTTCGGGCGAGGTGTTCGTCCCGAGGTGAAAATGATCCTGAAAGCAGGTTCGAGGTTTCCCCCGGCCGCCTCGCCGAGCAGGCTGACCACGCGCCGGGCGATTGCGGGGGCCGGGTCGATCCAGTCGACCGGCCAGGGCGCCAGTCGAACCAGCCGCTCCAACAATAACGGATAGTGTGTGCAGGCGAGCACGATCGTGTCGGTACGCCGCGAGGCGTCCCGGTCGGTGCCCACGAAGCACGGCTCCAGCTCGGCCAGGATGGCTTCATCGCTGACGGCGCCGCCATTCAGCGCTGTCTCGGCGAGCGCGGCCAGCTCCGCCGATCCGACCAGCGTCACCTCGCAACCCCCGGCGAAATCGCGGATCAGGGCTTGGGTGTATTCGCGTTTCACGGTGGCTTTGGTGCCAAGCACAGAGACTCGCTTGGTTTTCGAGACCGCGCAGGCCGGTTTGATCGCCGGTACGGTACCAACGAAAGGCAAGGTGTAGGCCATGCGAAGATGGGCCATCACAGACACGGACATCGTATTGCAGGCGATCACCACGAGGTCGGGATGATGCTCGGCGATCAGTTCGCCCATCAGGGGCACCACGCGGTCGACGATCTCTTCCTCGCTGTGATGGCCATAGGGGAAAAAAGCGTCATCTGCGACGTATACATAATGGGCGTCGGGCCGCGCGCGCACGACTTCGCGCAGCACAGTGAGGCCGCCGAGGCCGGAATCGAAAACAAGAATGGTCGGACACTTGCCCATGGAGGCCAACGTAGCCGATCCCGGGTTACCTTTCAGTTGCCTTTTACGGGGCGGCGGCAGGGTGAGGGGAGCCGGCCGGGAATAAGTTTGGCTTTGCATGAGTTCTAAGGGAAGTGCCGCCAAATCCGGCGCGACGAACCATCGTTTTATTGTAATCAGTCCGACGTAATCGGAACGAATTGAAACCGCGAGATCACGAATGATACGGAATACGACTTCGAGCTGGGGCAGCGTCGCGCGCGCTTTTCACTGGATTATCGGTCTCATCATTATCGGCATGCTGGCGTATGGCTGGTGGATGAACCACATCCCGGCGCGGCCGGATCGCTTCTTTTACCGTTCGATCCACGCCGATATCGGTTATCTGCTGCTTGTGCTCGTCGCGCTTCGACTGATCTGGCGCGCGATCAATCCGACGCCGGCGTTGCCGAAGGATACGCCGCCGTGGCATCGCGTTGCTGCAGCGACCAGCCACGGCGCTCTTTATCTGATCACCTTTGTCGTGATCATGCTGGGCTGGGCGCATTCGGGTGCGCGTGAACAGAATTACGCGAGCTGGTTCGGTCTGTTCAACGTGCCGCAGTTCACGACGCCCAACAAGGCAGCCGCGGGGCTCTATGAGGACCTGCACATCTATTGCGCTTACGGGCTGCTGGCGCTGATCGTCATCCACCTCGCGGCCGCAGCCTGGCATCACTTCATCAAGCGCGACCGTGTCGCCGCGCGGATGGTGGACGGCCAGCCGGGTTGAGCTTGACGGGCTCAGGCCTTGCCGAACACGCGCTTGAAGATCGTGTCGACATGCTTGAGGTGATAGCCGAGGTCGAACTGTTCCTCGATCTCGGGGTCCGTCAGGTATTTCTTGACGTCGGCGTCCTTCTTTAACAGCGACAGGAAGTCGCCTTCGCCACGCCAGACCGGCATCGCGTTGCGTTGGACGAGCTTGTAGGCATCCTCTCTGCTCGCGCCCTTCTGGGTCAGCGCAATCAACAGCCGCTGTGAATGAACGAGCCCGCCGAGGCGATCGAGATTCTTCTGCATGTTCTGCGGATAGATCAACAGCTTCTCGACCAGGCCGGCGAGGCGGTTGAGCGCGAAGTCGAGCGTGACGGTTGCATCAGGTCCGATCATGCGTTCAGCCGAGGAGTGCGATATGTCGCGCTCATGCCAGAGCACGACGTTTTCCAGCGCCGGCGTCACGTAGGCACGCACCATGCGCGCCAGGCCTGAAAGATTTTCCGACAGCACCGGGTTGCGCTTGTGCGGCATTGCCGACGAGCCCTTTTGTCCTTCCGAGAAGAACTCTTCGGCCTCCAGCACTTCGGTGCGTTGCAGATGGCGGATCTCTGTCGCAAGCCGCTCGACTGACGAGGCGATCACGCCAAGCGTTGCAAAATACATCGCGTGGCGATCGCGCGGTATCACCTGCGTCGAGATCGGCTCGGGCCGCAGGCCCATCGCTTTAGCGACGTGTTCTTCGACACGCGGATCGATCTGGGCAAAGGTGCCGACAGCACCCGAAATCGCGCAAGTCGCAATCTCGTGGCGAGCGGCGATCAGCCGCTCGCGGGCGCGCGAGAATTCAGCATAGGCATAGGCGAGTTTCAGCCCGAACGTCACGGGCTCGGCATGGATACCATGCGAGCGGCCGATGGTCGGCGTCATCTTGTGTTCGAAAGCGCGGTTCTTCAGGGCGCCAAGCACCTTGTCGATGTCGGCAACCAGCAGGTCCGCCGCGCGCATAAGCTGTACGTTGAGGCAGGTGTCGAGCACATCCGACGACGTCATGCCCTGGTGGACGAAGCGTGCCTCGGGGCCGACGATTTCGGCCAGATGGGTGAGGAAGGCGATGACGTCGTGCTTGGTTTCGCGCTCGATCTCGTCGATCCGTGCAACGTCGAAGGTCGCATCCTTGGCCTTGGCCCAGATGGTTTTGGCCGCCTCCTTCGGGATGGTCCCCAATTCCGCCAGCGCGTCAGCCGCATGCGCCTCGATCTCGAACCAGATCTTGAAGCGGGTCTGGGGCTCCCAGATTGCAGCCATTTCCGGGCGGGTATAGCGGGGGATCATTGGCGACTCTGAGCCTTTTGAGGGGGTTACGGGCGCTTTAGCAGAGCGGGCGAGGGGTGACAAACCGCTACCTGAGGGCGTTTCACCGAGCCTGTGGACGGCCGCCGCAACCCTCCTATCACAGAATATTGAATGACAGATATTGAAATCTGTCAGCGAGATACCCTATATTGGACATGACACCAGTACCGAGGTGTCCCTGTCGGACCGCACCGGCGGCCAGCCAGGACCAAAATCCAAGGACTAAGGCTATGACATTCGAAATCTTACACCTGACGACCCAAATCCAGCGTTGGCTGAACCGGCGAATTGCAGAGCATCTCGCCGAACAGGCAGAACGCCTCGCCCGCTAACCGCGAGATCGCCGGCTTTATATAGGTTAGGCTGACGCAAGCAGGAGAGCGCCCATGAACGAGAATGTGGTTTTGACCCCGGAACGCATTCTGGAAGTCACCGAAGACGTTCTGCGCCGCTACGGACTAGCCAAAGCTACCGTCGTTGACGTTGCCCGTGCGCTCGATGTGAGCCACGGCAGCGTCTACCGCCATTTCCCCAGCAAAGCCTCGCTCCGCGAGGCGGTTGCCAAACGCTGGCTTGAGCGCGTGTCGACGCCGCTTGCCAACATCGCCGAAGGCGCGGGCCCAGCGCCCGCCAAACTCGAGCGCTGGCTGCGCGAATTGTTCAACGCCAAGCAGAAACGATATCTCGAAGATCCCGAGATGTTTGCGACCTACCTGACCCTCGCGCGCGAAGCCTGCAAGACGGTCAACGGACACAAGACCTGCCTGACCGGTCAGCTCGAGCTGATCCTGGCCGACGGCCTCAAGCAGGGCGCTTTCGAGATTGCCGATACCACGGTCACCGCACAGGCGATTTTCACCGCCGTGACCCGCTTTCACCATCCTGCCCATTCCGACGAATGGAAAGATCCGCAACTGCCGGCGCGGATCGACGCTTTGATCGCGCTGCTGCTGCGCGGTATCGAGGTACGCGGGCGCTAGCGCCTCGTAGCGTATGGACGCCAATTATCGTGTGATGAAGTCCTTCGGGAATAGCTCTTCCGTCTCGGACTTGTAGGTGAAGTTCGCCAACAGCCAGCCCGTGCCGGTCATCTTGAAGTTGAAGCGAAAATAAATGAAGCCGACGTCTTGGACGTAAGCGTAATAGATGACCTGACGAAGCGCGCCGCCAAAATCGGTATCGATCACTTTGTTGAAGGTCTCGATCTTTTTGCCATCAAATATTTTTAGTGCCTTTTCCAGCGCCTCGGCGGCGGCAGGCTTTCCGATCGTGGCGGCAATTGTTTTTGCCGCGTCGGCGGCAGTAATCCGGGGCGGGGTGCCGAAGAGGTCAACGATGAACTTCTCGGGATCCTGAAACCGTAGCGCGGTGTCCGCAAATGCGGACACGGTGAGCGCAAGGGTGGCAATCAAGGCTAGATGAAAAGCGCGCATCGTTAACCCCTTGTGTGCCGTACTTCCGTGCAGCCCTAAATCGCTTCGCCCCGCGCGATGGCTGCCGCCTGACGGATCGCCGAGATGTTGGTCTTGTAGGCCTCCTTCGTGCCGCCCTTGAAGACGGCCGAACCGGCCACGAAGGCATTGGCGCCGGCAGCGGCCAACTTGCCGGAATTATCTGCTCCCACGCCGCCGTCGACTTCGATATCGATCGGCCGTCCCGCCGTCATCGCACGCAGGTCAGCGACCTTGGCGAGGGTCGAGGGAATGAAAGCTTGGCCGCCGAAGCCGGGATTGACCGACATCACTAGCACCAGATCGATGTTGTCGAGCACATATTCGATGGCCGAAATCGGGGTCGCCGGATTGAGCGAGACGCCGGCTTTCTTGCCGAGCGCTCGGATCGCCTGCAACGAGCGATGCAAATGCGGGCCGGCCTCGACGTGCACCGTGATGTGGTCGCACCCCGCTTTTGCAAAAGCCTCGAGATACGGATCGCACGGCGAAATCATCAGATGCGCGTCGAAGATCTTCTTGGAGTGCGGACGCATCGACTTGATGATGTCGGGCCCGTAGGAAATGTTGGGCACAAAATGGCCGTCCATGACGTCAAGATGGATCCAGTCGGCGCCGGCCGCGTCGACCGCGCGCACCTCTTCGCCGAGCTTGGAAAAGTCCGACGCCAGGATCGAAGGCGCAATCACGAGCGGACGAGGGGCGAAGGAAGCGGACATCGGCGCGGTCTTCCCAAAGCTGAGGTGCGTAAAGCGCACGATCGTTTTCGCCTAACACGCGAAGCTCCTGCCGGCAATGCAGGGGTTCTGGAAGCGGAAAAATCTGCCGTCAGCGGCACCAATTGCCGATCAAAGGCAGCCTTCGCAAACGACGAAGGTTATCATTTCATTGGTTTTTTTGCCATGGCACGGCGCTTGCTCACCAATATCCGAGGGGCTCACGCCTGCCCATTTGGAGTTCGTGCCATGCTGCCTGCTATCGGTGCCGCCGCGGCCGCGCTCGACGCCGTCCAATCGTTGATGTCGCCGCAAGCATCGTCTTCCAAAAAATCGTCCGGGTTCGCGTCGATCCTGTCCAACGCCGAAGACAGTGCCGCCATATTGTCGTCAGGTTCGACGGCCGGTTCCGGATTCGGAAGTAGCCAGATTTCGTCCGAAAACATCAATGCGTTATTCGATGCACAGAGCCTTACGTCATCCAGCTTTGCGGAGGCGCTGGATTCCGGCAGTTCAAGCTCTGATTCTTCGAAGCAAAGCCAGTCAGCCTCGTCGACCTATAGTGCGATCAACCAGCTGGCGCAGTCGGGCACGGTCCCGCTCGGCCTCAGTCCGGTCTCCCTCCAGGTCTGATGCACTCTCTTTTCGGCGGCTATCCGAAACGATCCTGCCAGGCTGGAAGCGCGCCCGAAAGCGGCAACGCAGTGGCCGCATAGACGCCGCGCGCGATCGCGCGCGCCACGACATTGGCCGCAACCATGCCGAGCTGGGTCAATCCGATCAGCGGGTCGATCGGTCGTTCGCCGGTCGCTGCCGCAAACAGCACGTCGCCATCCATCGGGGCATGTACCGGATAGATCGCGCGCGCAAAGCCGGTCTGCGCGATCATCGCGAGCCGCTTGGCCTGGGTCTTGGTGAGTGCGGCATCCGTCACGACGACAGCCAGCGTCGTGTTTTCGGCCTCGGTTGCCGCCGGCCCGCCCTTGATGCGCATCTTCAGCATGTCCGGAGTAAACGTCGCCGGCAGACCGCGGCCGCCATATTCGCTGTCGACCTCAAAAGGCGCGGCCCAGAACCACGGTCCGTCGCCGACCGTGACGGTGCCGAGCGCATTGACGACGACGAGTGCCGCGACCTTCACGCCATCGCCGGTTTGAGCGGAGGCCGAGCCGATGCCGCCTTTCAGGTTTGCGGTCAGGGCGCCGAGCCCCGCGCCGGCGCTGCCGAGCGTAAAGCCGGTGGTGGCTGCCGCCGCCGCGGCGTAACCGAGATCGCGGTAGGGCGCAAAGCGGCCCCACTTCTTGTTGCCGCCGTTGAGCAGGTCGAAGCAGATCGCGCCGGGGACGATCGGAATCACCGCGCCGCGAACATTGAGGCCGCGGCCCTGTTCGGCGAGCCACGCCTGCACGCCGCCGCCGGCCTCAAGCCCGAACGCCGAACCACCGGACAGAGCGATCGCGTCGATCTTCTCGACCGTGTTGGCGAGATCAAGCAGAGCGCCCTCGCGGGTGCCGGGGCCGCCGCCACGCACGTCCATCGCTGCAACGACTTGCCGGTCGAAGAGGACCGCTGTGACGCCGGAAGCGAGGTCCGCGTCTCCAGCGTGCCCGACGCGAACGCCCGTAATGTCGGTGAGGAGATTGTTCATCGAAGACTCGTGAGCGCGAGGCGGATCATGTGCGCCAGATCGGATTTCCGATAGGGCTTGGCTAGCAGAAGCACGCCGGTATCGAGGCGTCCATGATGGACGATGGCGTTTTCGGTATAGCCTGAAGTGAACAGCGTCTTCAATCCGGGGCGCCGCACGATCGCCGCATCGACGAGTTGGCGGCCGTTCATCGAACCGGGCATAATGACGTCGGTAAAGAGAAGATCGATGTGTTCCGGACCGTCAATGATCTCGAGGGCTTCGGAGGCTCGGCTGGCCTCAAGGGTGTTGTAGCCCAGGCTCTGGATCTGGGTGACGACGTAACGGCGCACCAGCGCGTCGTCTTCGACCACCAGGATCGTCTCGTTGCCGCCCTCGATACGCGCGGAACCATTCGATTCCACCGGCGTGTCCGACAGTCCCGTCGCGCGCGGCAGATAGATTTTCACCGTGGTGCCGTAGCCGACCTCGCTGTAGATCTTGACGTGGCCGTTCGACTGCTTGACGAAGCCGAACACCATGCTTAACCCGAGCCCGGTGCCTTTGCCGACTTCCTTGGTGGTGAAAAACGGATCGAACACCCGTTCCAGATTTTCGGGCGAGATTCCGGTGCCGGTATCGCTCACTGCCACCATCACATAGTTGCCGGCGACGACATCCCGATTCATCTCGGCATAGCTATCGTCGAGAGAGACATTGCCGCTTTCAATTACGAGCTTGCCGCCGGACGGCATGGCGTCGCGGGCGTTCAGCGCCAGATTCAAGATGGCCGTGGTGAGCTGGCTTGGATCGACCAGAGCGGGCCAGGCATCCTGTGCGAGTTGCGGATTGATCTGAATTTGCTCGCCGAGCGTCGGCCGCAACAATTTGGCGGTTTCGATGATCAGCGGGTTGACGTCGATCTCGCGCGGTTGCAGCGGCTGCCGGCGTGCGAAAGCAAGCAAGTGTTTGGTCAGGCTGGCGCCGCGCTCGGCAGCGTCGTCGATCATCCTGGCGATCGCAGACATCTGAGGGTCGTTGGCCACGGCGTCCGAGAGTATTCCGATCGTTCCGGTGATGACGGTCAGGATGTTGTTGAAGTCGTGGGCGACGCCTCCGGTCAATTGACCGACAGCGTCCATTTTTTGCGCCTGGCGCAGCTGTGCTTCTGCCACCTGCTTTTCGGTGAGGTCGCGGCCGACGAAGAAATGACGGCGAACCGGCTCCGACCAGGTTCCCATCCAGCTCAGATTCACCGCATGCCCATCCTTGTGGACGTAGCGGGTTTCGAAGTTGCGCATCAGGTGGCCGCGCCGCGCCGCGCGCATTTCTTGCCGCGTGCTGTCGAGGTCGTCGGGATGGATGAACTCTGTCGCGCTGTGGCCGATCATCTCCTGCGGCTTTATTCCCAGAATCGCCGTCGAACTCGGGCTGACCTGGACGAACGTTCCCTTGGTATCGGTGACTAGGATGAGGTCCTGAGAGGTTTCGAAGATGCGTTGACGTTCCTCGATTTCCTGGGTCAACGCCGCCTGGGTGCGTCTGCTCTCGGTCATATCGCGCGCAATCTTGGAGGCGCCGATGATCTCGCCCGAAACAGAATGTAATGGCGAGATCGAAAGCGAAACGGTCACAAGCTTGCCTTCGCGAGTTTTTCGCGTGGTCTCGTGATGAGCGATGGTCTCACCGCGGCCGACGCGAGCGAGAATGTCGCTCAGCTCCGCGATCCGTTCGGGCGGAGCGATAAGATCGACGTGCTCGCCGATGGCCTCGACGGCTGTATAGCCAAACAGTTTTTCGGCCGCGGGATTCCAGCCGGTGATGGTGCCGTCGAGCGCCTGGGTGATGATCGCATCGTTAGAAGATTCCACCACGGCGCTGAACAGGCGCTCGCGTTCGCCGTGGCGCCGTTGCTCGGAGACACTCTCGCGGCGCAGCGCATGGAGCAGGTGAGCCAGTCGCGCCTGCAAGTTGATGTTTTGCAGCAGCAGAACCGTGAGCACAAAGCAGGCGGCGAACAATCCATAAACGCGTCCGATATAGAAGCCGAAGTCGAACCGACCGGCATTGAGCAGCGCCGACGACGCCACGTCGAGCACCCAGGCGTACAACACCACCATGATCCAGATATCCAGCACCGAATGTGGCCGCCGCAGCCACATAACGATCAGGGCTGCAATATTTAGAAGCGAAACGGTCACAGCCGCGCCATAGAGCGCCGGCGCGTAGCTCCTGCCGTCAAGAAGCGCCGGCAGCAAGTGATGCAGCTCCGTCACTACGTAAACTGCAGCAACAACCGCGGCAAAGACAGCGAAGATGCTCCAGACGATCGCTGCTGCGACCGAGCCCTTGATTTCGCGGCCCCCGCCTTTGTCCTTGAACGCGGCGTAGCCGAGCACGAAGAACGGGAATCCGCCATGCCAGACAATGTAGAGCCACGCGGTGGTCTGCGGCCCGGCACTAAAGAGACCGGTGGGAGTGAGCAGATTGGGGAAGGTCAGGCCGTGAACGACTGCGATGATCGCGGTGAACAAATATCCGCTCGCCAACAGCAAAAGAGCCCGCGACCGCAGCAGCGAAAATTGCGAAAGCAAAAGAATCGTGGTGATCAGATCGTTGATTGCCAGCGCCGACTGATAACTGGCGACGAAGGCCGGAACCGCCGGCAGCTGCACCCGCGAGAATGGAAGGGTGACCCCAAAGAAAATCGTCGAGACCACAACGACGCCAAGAGCAATGGTGCGGTCACGGTTGGTGGCAGGCAGCGTCGAGAGAAAAATATTGCGGTCGTCGCCTGCTTCCACTTTGGTCTCCTGCGCCTCGTTCAGAGGCCATCCCTTTCAGGACACGCGCCGGTCCGCCGCGCCAGCGTTCTGCGGCTGCGAAGCAGCTAGCGCCCATTTTTCGAAGTTCGCGCTCCGCTTCAGCGTGCACCATTCACGAACTTCGAAAAGTTATGGGTACTAGTAGATTATGATTCGAGTGCCGTTTTCCATTTGAAGTTCTTGGATAGAATTTGCCGCTTGCGGGGCAGGAACTTCAAATGGGCGGCGCTGACGGCCATATTGTCCTTATTGCCGCACGGAGGGAATGCCTTCCCGCGTCTTTCGGTGCTGGGTCGCCGCTTGCGATCTCGACAGGCAGCTGTTAACGGCCGTCAGCAATTCGGAAGACTTGAACGGCTTTTGCAGGCTAGACACCGCACCCAGCCGCGTCGCCATGTGCAGGAAGTCTGGTGCGTGTTCCGAGGCAAGGCTGAATTGCTGTCCAGATATCACGATCACCGGCATCTCTGGCCGAGACTGATGCACTTGCCTCATCGTCTCAAAGCCGTCCATCCCCGGCATGAAGATGTCGCAGATGAGAAGATCGAAGCTCTGCTTTTCGATGCGCCGCAAGCCCGCGCGACTATTGTCCACGGCTTCGACCGAATGTTCTGCGCGCTCAAGCAAAATCTTGATCGTCGCAAGGACAGCCTTGTCGTCATCGATGACGAGAATGCTCGCCATGGACTTCCTCTTCAGGATTTCGCCCGTTCAACCGAGGGTTACATAAA
The DNA here is from genome assembly GCA_963824305.1 of uncultured Alphaproteobacteria bacterium. Lineage (GTDB taxonomy): Bacteria > Pseudomonadota > Alphaproteobacteria > Rhizobiales > Xanthobacteraceae > Bradyrhizobium. Next base: position 369,669 of record CAWGOW010000004.1, on the reverse strand, counting down.
TTTTGAATCGGGCCAAGGCCCGTAGCGGCGTCGAGGTATCGGTTGGTTCGCCAACTTACTGCGCCGTCGAAACACTTTAAATCAAATGGGCCGCTGCTGGCTCGTTCTGCCGCGGGAACTCCCGGAACAAAGTCTATACCCATAAGGAAACGCCCCGGCGAACCGGGGCGCTCAGCATTGAAAGAGAGCATTGGTCTTTGCCGTTGCCCCCGCGAACCCTCTATGAGCCCTTCGGGTTGATCTCGGTGTAGCTACCCTTGGAATCCCACTTATAGACGACGTAGTCGATCTGCTTGATGTCGCCCTTGGCATCGAATTCAAGCTTGCCGATCACCGTATCCCAGGAGCCGGCCTTGATCGTGTCCATGACCTTTTTCGGATCGGTCGTGCCAGCCTTCGCCACCGCCTGTGACCACACCTGCATCGCGGCGTAGGTGTAGAGGGTGTAGCCTTCGGGGTCGATGTTGTTGGCCTTGAACTTCTCGACGATCGCCTTGGCCGTTGGCTTGTTGCGCGGGTCGGGGCCGAAGGTGAACAGCGTGCCTTCGCCGGCCGGTCCGGTGATGGAAGCGAATTCCCTGTCGGCGAGTGCATCGCCGGCCATCAGCACGGTCTGCATGCCCTGGTCGCGCATCTGGCGCACGATCAGTCCGGATTCCTGATGATAGCCGCCGACATAGACCAGATCGATATTCTCGCGCTTCATGCGCGAGACGATCGCGGTGAAGTCCTTGTCGCCCTTGTTGTAGGACTCGAACATCTTTTCCTGGAAGCCGGCCTTGTTGAGCGACTTCTTGGTCTCGTCGGCGAGGCCCTTGCCGTAGGTGGTCTTGTCGTTGAGGATCGCGACGTTCTTGCCTTTGTAGAATTTCGCGATGTAGTCGGCTGCGACCAGGCCCTGCTGATCGTCGCGGCCGCAGACGCGCGCGACGTTCCAGAGCTTGCGTTCGGTGAATAGCGGATTGGTGGAAGCGGGCGTAATCTGCAGTACGTTACCGTCGGCATAGGCTTCCGACGCCGGAATCGACGACGACGAGCAGTAATGCCCCACTACGAACGGGATCTTGGCGCTAGCGAATTTTTCCGCGACCGAACGAGCCTGCTTAGGGTCACAAGCGTCGTCCCCGACCTCCAGCGCCAATTTCTTGCCCAGCACACCGCCGGCGGCATTGAGATCCTTCACCGCCATGTCGGCGCCGTTCTTCATCTGCCGGCCGAACGCCGATTCGCCGCCGGTCATCGGGCCCGCCACGGCGACGGTGACGTCTTGCGCAAACGCCGCCGTCGACAACGCGAGCGACGCGCCGATTGCCAGGCCAAAAAGCTTGATTGATTTCATGAGAGATCCTCTCGGGTAGTTCGCCATGGGAGATCGTTTCTAGTGGTCCAATTCTAACATTCGCATCCCTTATCGGCGACCACTTTTGCGAATGTTAGAATTAAAAGGACCACTAGCCAGTATCGGTTTCTAGTGGAGTTTAGGATTTGACATTCGCTTTCCGAGTTTGCGGCTGGATGGGTAGCGAATGTCAAATCCACTCCACTAGCAGGCCGCCGGAACGAGCAGATATGGCGGCATTGTCGGCTGATTTTGCGGCGAAGTCATCGGGAAATTTGCGGCAAACCGGGCGTCGATTGCCCTTTTTATTAATGCCGTCCGCCTTCAAGATAGGCGGCGCGGATTTCCGGACGTTGCAACAGTTCCGAACCCGTTCCCTGAAGCGTGATCAGGCCGTTGACCATGACATAACCGCGATGGGCCAGCTTCAGCGCGTGGTTGGCGTTCTGTTCGACGATCAGCACGGTAAGGCCGTCCTGCCGGTTGAGGGTGCGGATCGCGTCGAAAATCTGGCGGACGATCAGCGGCGCAAGCCCAAGCGAAGGCTCGTCGAGCAGGAGCAGGCGAGGGTTGCTCATCAGTGCGCGGCCGATCGCGAGCATCTGTTGCTCGCCGCCCGAGAGCGTGCCGCCGCGCTGGGTCAGGCGCTCCTTCAGCCGCGGAAACAACGCCAGCACGCGCTCGAGGCCACTTCTGCGCTCGGCCTCGCTGCAATCGGTGGCGTCGGCCCCCATCTGCAGGTTTTCCGCCACGCTCATCCGCGGAAAAATACGGCGGCCCTCGGGCGACTGCGCAATGCGCAAGCGTGCGATCTCATGGGTGGGTACGCCAGTGATGTTACGGCCGTCGAACAGGATCTGGCCGGCGCGCGCCTTCGGCCTGCCAAAGATCGTCATCATCAGCGTCGATTTGCCGGCCCCGTTGGCACCGATCAGGGCGACGATCTCGCCCGGCTGAATGTCGAGGTCGACGCCCTTGAGCGCTTCGATCTTGCCATAGGCGGCGCGAAGGCCGCGGACCGCGAGCAGGGGGGTGGGCGATGCGCTCATGCCGCGCTCCCCGGCTGACTGGCACTTCCTCCCCCTGAAATGGGGAGGGTCAGGGAGGGGGGCACCTCGCTCGCGCGTTTCTCGACCTTAGCAACGAGGTCGGCAAGGACACCTGAGGGGGAGGTTAGGAGCATGCCGAGAGATTTCCTCATGCCCCGCTCTCCATGAGGGCGACCGCCTCCTGTTCGTCGGCGCCGAGATAGGCCGCGATTACCTTCGGATTGTCACGCACGTCTCGTGGCGCGCCTTCGGCGATCTTCATGCCGTAATCCATCACCACGATCTGGTCGGAAATTTCCATAACCACCGACATGTCGTGCTCGATCAGCAGGATCGAGGTGCCTTCGTCGCGGATCGAAAGCAGCAATTGGCTCAACGCCGCGCTTTCGCGCGCATTCAGTCCGGCCGCCGGCTCGTCCAGGCACAAAAGCGCCGGCTCCGTACACATTGCGCGCGCAATCTCCAGGCGCCGCTGATCGCCGTAAGGCAGATTGCCCGCGGCATCGTCGGCGCGCTCCAACAGACCGATCCGGTCGAGCCAGCGCTTGGCCAGGTCGATCGCGTGGTTCTCGGCGGCCCGATACGACGGTGCGCCGATCAGGCCCAGAAAGGTAAAGCCCGAGGCCAGCATCAGCGCATTGTGCTGGGCGACCATCAGGTTTTCGAGCGCAGTCATGCCCGGAAACAAGCGGATGTTCTGGAAGGTGCGCGCAACTTTCGCCTGCTTGGAAATCCGGAAATCGTTCAGCCGTTCGAGCTGGAAGCTGCGGCCATCATCATGCGTCAGGCGGATGGCGCCGGAGGTCGGTTTGTAAAAGCCGGTGATGCAGTTGAAGACGGTGGTCTTGCCGGCGCCGTTCGGTCCGATCAGCGCGGTGATCTTGTGGCGTTCGGCGGTGAAAGACAGATCGTTGACGGCGACCACGCCGCCAAAGCGCATGATCAGGCCTTCGACTTCGAGGATGGTCTCGCCGCTCATCCCCGTCCTTCCTCCCTAGCGAGTTCGGAGGAGATCGGCGTGCTTTGTCGCAAGAAGACGGTCGGCGCCCGATGGCCGATCAGGCCGCGCGGCCGCCAGATCATCAGAAGCACCATCGCCATGCCGAACACCAGCATGCGATACTGATCGAAGCCGCGAAACAGTTCGAAGCCGCCGATGAGCGTGAGCGCTGCGAGCGCCACGCCAAGCTGCGAGCCCATGCCGCCCAGCACGACGATGGCGAGCACCAGCGCCGATTCCTGGAAGGTGAAGGATTCCGGACTGATGAAGCCTTGTCTTGTGGCGAAGAAGGCGCCGGCAAAGCCGCCGAACATCGCTCCGGTTGCGAACGCGGTGAGCTTGGTCGTGGTAATGTTGATGCCGAGCGCGCGGCAGGCGACTTCGTCCTCGCGCAAGGCCTCCCAGGCTCGCCCGATTGGCAGCCGCCGCAGCCGGATGGTCACCCAGTTGGTCAGAAGCGCGAGCGCAAGGATCAGGTAGAACAGAAACACGATGCGATGGGTCGGCGAGAATTCAATGCCGAGCCTGGCCGCAAGTCCGTCCTCGCCGGGCGTCAACGGAATGCCGAAGAAAGAGGGACGAGGAATGCCGGACACGCCGTTGGGACCGCCCGTCAGGCTTTGCCAGTTGATGATGACGAGGCGGATGATTTCGCCAAACGCCAGTGTCACGATGGCGAGGTAGTCGCCGCGCAGCCGCAACACCGGAAATCCGAGCAGCACGCCCCAGAAGGCGGCGAGAATGCCGGCAAGCGGCAGGCAGACCCAGAATGACAGGCCGAAATTGGTCGAGAGCAGAGCATAGGAATAGGCGCCGACCGCATAGAAAGCGACATAGCCGAGGTCGAGCAGGCCAGCAAGGCCGACCACGACGTTCAGTCCCCAGCCGAGCATGACATAAGTCAGCACGAGAATGCCCAGATCGAGAATGTAGCGCTGATCGTAGAAGATCACCGGCACCAGAAACGTGAAAATCAAAAGCAGCGGTGCGATCGCACGCCGCGCGAGCCCAAGCGCACTCTGCACCGCGGGCGGAACGACCCTGACCGGGTCGACCGGTCCCCACCATTGCCGCAGCAATTCGATGACGATGCTGCCGACAAAGACGATCGCCACGATAGAGGCAAGATCGTCGAACCGCGTCCAGTAAACCAGTTGTCCCGTGGGACCAGCCTCGGTGCGGATGCCGATCATCAGCGAGAACAGCACCAGCGCGACGAGGGCGCTTATGAAGGCTTTCTTGAGGATGAAGACTATGGCTTCGCGGCGCGAGGCTTGCGTGAGATCGGTTGAGGCACCCGTCACGCGCGCCCCTTAAACTTTTTCGACTTCGGGGCGGCCGAGCAAGCCGGTCGGCAGGAAGATCAGGACCACGATCAGGATCGAGAATGCCGCGACGTCTTTATATTCGACCGAGAAATAAGCCGACCACATGGTTTCGATCAGGCCGATCAGAAGTCCGCCGAGCATCGCGCCGGGCAGCGAGCCGATGCCGCCGAGCACGGCGGCCGTGAACGCCTTGATGCCGGCGACAAAGCCCATGAAGAAATCGACGAGCCCGTAATAGACGAGGTACATCACGCCGGCGACCGCGGCGAGGGCGGCGCCGATCACGAAGGTCATCGAGATGGTGCGGTCGACATCCACGCCCAGAAGTGCGGCCATGGTCTGGTCCTGCTCGCAAGCGCGCATGTCGCGGCCAAGACGTGTTCGGGAGACCAGCCAAGTGAAGATCGCAAGCAGTACGATGGTGGTGACCACCACGACGATTTGTGCATTGGAGAGGCGGACCACGAAGCCATCGCGCTCGAACAGGTTATAGCCGCCGGTGATGATCGGCGGCACCGGCTTGACCCGTGCGCCTTGGGAAATCTGCGAGTAGTTGATCAGCACAAAGGACATGCCGATCGCCGATAGCATCGGTGCGAGGCGGAATGAATGCCGCAGCGGGCGATAGGCGATGCGTTCCACCGTCCATCCATACAGCGCGGTGACCGCCATCGACACCAGCAGCACGATCAGCAGGACGAGCGGTATCGCGGTCAGCCCGATCGAAAGCAGGATCAGGAAGGTGATCAGTGCGATGAAGCCGCCAATCATGAAGATATCGCCGTGGGCGAAATTGATCATGCCGACGATGCCATAGACCATGGTGTAGCCGATGGCGATCAGGCCGTAGATCGAGCCCAGAACAATGCCGTTGATCAATTGCTGGGCGAAATAATCCATCCACTGCCGATCGTTGGCGCATTTTCCGGCAAAAAGAGATCAGCTTTGCCGTTTCCGAAAATGGCGTTTTTGACTTCCGACACAGCGAAGGCTCCCGGCAGCCGGACGTCGCGTCATTTCATTTTCTAACAGCGGGAACCTGAGGCGGCAACAGCGCTCAAATGCGACTTAAGACCTTGTACAGAGGAAGTTTTCATGTTGGTGGCTCGGGAACCGGCGTCGATAAAATACGTGGTGGAACCATGGTTTCACAGCAACCAAGTCTGGGTTCCCCGGTTATCTCTTTTGTGACTGAACAAGGGAGATCGCAATGTCAAATCAGAACCAGAATCCCGGCCAGCAGAACCAGAAACCCGGACAGAAGCCGGGCCAGCAGCAAGGTGGCGGTCAGAAGCCCGGACAGCAGCAACAGGATCCGAACCGTCAGGGCCAGGAGCGTCCGGACCGGGATCGATAACCTCCGCAGGCGGCCTCTCGAAAGGCGGGAGGTTCGATCCCGTTCTGGGATGTAGCTATCCAGCAGAGAGTTAGTATTTAAGGAAAGGTCTCGCCGGAACGGCGGGGCCTTTCTCTTTTTGATGTTTGCGATTGGGATGTTTGCATCGCAATAGCCCATGCGCCGGCGTGCGTGCAGGCCGTCTGGACCTACCGGGGAACCTCTACTAGGTTCCCCGTCCCAAGCGGCGACGCGAGAGGGAAGGCTTTGCCATCTCCTTGGAGCGGAACGACCGCACGACCTCAGGAGGAAAGCCGATGACCGTCACCCGCCGGGACATACTTGCGACCGCAGGCGCCGCCGCTGCGACGCTGGCCGCCCAGCAGACCGCGAGCGCCCAATCTTTCGAGTTCAAGCCGAACCAGCGCTACCCCGACGCGTCCGTCGAAATCCTCGATCCGAGCTTTGGCAAGTACCGGATATTCTCCAGCACCCTCGAACAAGTGGCGACCGGCATGCGCTGGGCCGAAGGGCCGGTGTGGTTCGGCGACGGCAACTATCTGCTCGTCAGCGACATCCCGAACAACCGCATCATGCGCTACGACCAGTCCACCGGAAACTGGGGTGTCTTCCGCCATCCATCGAATTTCGCCAATGGCAACGCTCGCGACCGGCAGGGCCGGCTGATCACTTGCGAACACCTGACGCGCCGCGTCACACGCACCGAATATGACGGCAAGATCACGGTGCTCGCCGACAATTTCAACGGCAAGCGTCTGAATTCGCCCAACGACATCGTCTGCAAATCCGATGGATCGATCTGGTTCACCGATCCCCCCTTCGGCATTGGTGGCGATTGGGAAGGTGACAAGCAAACATCGGAACTGCCGCACTCGGTCTATCGCATCTCCCCCGATGGCAAGCTTGGTCTGGTCACCGCGGAGCTGGCAGGCCCTAACGGGCTCGCCTTCTCGCCGGACGAAAAGAAGCTCTACATCATCGAGTCTCGCGCGCAGCCGAACCGGCTGATCTGGTCCTTCGATGTCGGCGCCGATGGCACGTTGTCGAACAAGGCCAAGTTCATCGATGGCGGGGCGACCGCCCTTGACGGGATGAGGGTCGACACGGAGGGCAATCTCTGGTGCGGCTGGGGCAGCACGGGCGCGCCCAACAGCAAGGGAGAAGAGCTCGACGGCGTGAAAGTGTTCAACCCCGAAGGCAAGGCTATCGGTTTCATCCGCTTGCCCGAGCGCTGTCCCAATCTGGCGTTTGGCGGTCCCAAAAAGAACCGCCTGTTCATGGCGAGTTGTCATTCGCTTTACGCGCTCTACGTCGAAGCGCACGGCGCGGTCTGACGTTTTGGCGCTCCCCGGACGCTATGCGCCGCGCTGCTGCCGCGTCCGGGACACGAGCCAGGCTGAAATCGCAGAAACCGCCGGGTTAAGGTAAACAAAGGGTTTAAATTGCCGATCGCAGTTTAACGGCGTTACTTCCCAAACAAGCGCGAAGCCTAATAGCGCATGGAAAACGGGAAGCGGCATGTCGAAAAACTGGCGTATCAGTTCATTCAGCGGCGTTTTGCTTGCCGCCTATTTCATTCCGACCTGGGCGATCATCGCCTGGGACATCGTGGCCTCACCGGTGCGCGGTCTCTTTGAGCGGCCAAGCGTATCGGTCGCGCTCTATGTCACCGATCACCTGCAACTGCCGACCATGACCGCGGTGCGCTTTGCGTGGCTGTTGGCGCTCGGCCGGTTGACGGTAGTCGCCTTCTTTGCCCTGTTTGTCGTTTTCGCGCTGCGTGGTTTCATTCGCAAGCAGAGTGGAGGGGCCGAGGCACTGGCGATCGCACTCACCATCGGCAGCGTAATCAGCTTTGCAAGCATGCTGATGGCCTCGCAGGTCGGAGAGATCCAGGCGCTGCGGCTGCATGCTTCAGAACTGCTGGCGATGATCGGCACCGGAATCGTGATGCTGTTCGACACGCCGGCGCAAACGCAAGCGGTCGCCGTGCCGACCGATCTACCCGTTCAGAGCCCGAGCTCAGCTATTACAGCTGAGGCTTCCTTGACCGCATGATTTGCGGCGGGCACGCCGCAATAGATCGCCTGCTGCAACAGAATTTCCTTGATGTCGTCGGGCGTAAAGCCGCCCTCGGCAAGGGCTGCGCGCACGTGCAGGCGAAACTCGTCCCACTGGCCGAGCGCTACCATGGTGCCGATCACGAGCACGCGCCGTGTGCGGTGATCGAAATGCGGCCGGGTCCAGATCTCGCCCCAGGCGTAACGGGTGATGAGGTCGATGAAGTCGGCGTTGAAGGTGTTTTTCCCCGCGATCGATTTGTCGACCCAGGCATCGCCCAGCACCTCGCGGCGCTGCGCCATGCCGTCGTCGCGGCGCTTCTGATCGTCCATTGAAAGCTCTCACTTCTGCGTTAAAAATCCGACCATCGCGTCGGTGAATGCGTGCGGCTGCTCGATGTTGGAGATATGCGCCGCGTCCAGGATGGTCATCGATGCGCCCGGAATTTGGCTGCGGATGAATTCGTTGGCGGCAAGCGGCGTTGCCGTGTCGTGGCGGCCGGCGATCACGAGCGTCTGGCTCTTGATGTCTGGCAAAAATGCCCGCTGGTCCAACGTACTCAGCGTCTCGGCGCAAGCAAGATAGCCGGCCGGTGGCGTGGAGAGCAGCATGGTTTTCAGATTTTGCGTCGCCTGCGGCTCGCGCTCGCGGAAATCGGCGGTCAGCCACGCCGAGATCACCGCATCGGCTATCGCTGCAATCCCGCCTTCCTTGATCAGCTTGATGCGGGTCTGCCAGTTGGTCGGATCGGGGAAATAGCTGGAGGTGTTGGCGAGAATGATCTTGTTGAATCGCTCGGGCGCATTGGCGCCGAGCCATTGCCCAACCATGCCGCCGATCGACAGCCCGCACCAGTGCGTTTTCTGGACATTGAGATCGTCAAGAATCGCGAGCACATCGCGCCCCAGCCGTTCTATGGAGTAGGGGCCGGGCGGCACGCCGGACCTGCCATGGCCGCGCCGGTCGTAGCGGATCACGCGAAACATCTGGGTGAGCGCCTTCATCTGCGGCTCCCACATCGCCATCGTCGTCCCCAGGGAGTTTGACAGCATCAGCGTCGGGCCACCGTCGCGGCCCTCGACCGAAACATTGAGCAGGCAGCCGTCGGCGTCGATCATCGGCATGGAAGTTTCTCCAATCCTATTATTTTATGTGTCTCGTTTATCTTCAAGCGAAGCGAGCAGGCGGTCGATCAGGGTTTGCGACACGCCCTGATAGGCCATCGGTTCCAGCAATTGCGCGATCTTCTTCGCCTCGAGATGTGCGGTGATCGCAGGATCCTGCTCCAGCACCGCGCGAAAGCTTTTCTTTTCCGCAACCGCCTTTTTGCTCGCGGCTTCCACCAGATGATGCGCTTTCTGCTTGCCGACCTTCTCGGCCAGCGCAAACGCAACGGCCTCCGCCATGATCAGGCCGCCGGTCGCATCGAGATTGGCGCGCATGCGTGACGCGTCGACCTCCAGTCCTTCCGCGATGTCCACTGTCGAAGCGAGCGCGCCTGAGGTCACGAGCAGAAGACTGGGCAAGGTCGGCCATTCCGCGTGCCAGGGACCGGCGCTACGTTCGTGATCGCCGACTTGTGCAGCGAAAATCGTAGCGGCCAGGTTCGGCGCCATGATCGCGGCGGCGAGCGCACCGGCGGCGGCGACCGGGTTGCGTTTGTGCGGCATCGTGGATGAGCCGCCGCGACCTTCGCCGGATGGCTCAAAAGCTTCCGCGACATCGGTCTGCATCATCAATTGGACATCACGTGCAATCTTGCCGCAGGTGCCGGCGAGGATCGCGAGTACAGATGCCGCTTCCGCGATCCGGTCGCGGTGCGAATGCCAGGGCGCTTCGGGTAACGGCAGCCCAAGAATTCCGGAAAGCTTTTCGGCAACCTTCAAGCCCTGGTCGCCAAGCGCGGCGAGCGTCCCGGCCGCGCCGCCGAACTGAAGAGCAAGCGCATGCTTCTTCAGATGCAGCAGGCGGCCGCGCGAGCGATGCAGCGCCGCGGCATATTCGGCGAGTTTCAGTCCGAACGGCATCGGCAGCGCATGTTGCAGCCAGGTGCGCGCCACGATCGCGGTATTGCGGTGTAGTGCTGCCTGCCGCGCAAAGCCCGCGATCGCACGGTCGAGATCGACGAGCAACGCATCGATGCCGGCGCGTAAGCCAAGCATGGTTGCCGTATCGATTACATCCTGGCTGGTGGCGCCCCAGTGCACGAAACGCGCGGCGTCCGTATTCGACCTGGTGATCTCTGCCGTCAGTGCCTTGACGAGAGGAATGGCCAGGTTACCCGATCGCGTGGCGGCTTCGGCCAGATCAGCGAGATTGAAGGCGCCGGCTTTGCACGCGCTGGCGATCGCCTCGGCCGCGCTGGACGGAACAACGCCGGCCGCCGCCTCCGCGCGCGCCAGCGCCGCCTCGAAATCGAGCATGAATTGCAGGTAGGCCCGGTCGTCGCAGAGCGCGCGCATGGCCGCGCTTGACAGCATAGGAGCGAGAAGAGGCGAGAGCGACATCGGGGGGACCTAACCATTTGCGCGGGCAACTGCCAAGGTGCAACCCTGCTGCGCTCGACGGATTGGCCGATGCTCTTTCTTTTGAGGCCTTCGTGCATTAGTTCATTAGCGGCAGGTTGGTTGATCGAACGGAGATGCAATATGGCCATGACGATGAACGGGGAGGTCCAGCTTCCCGCCTCGCGCGAGGCGGTCTGGGCCAAGTTGAACGACCCCGAGGTGCTCAAGGCCTGCATCCCCGGATGCGAGGAGTTGGAGCGAACCGAGGACAACGGTTTTCGTGCGGCAGCCAAAATGAAGGTCGGCCCGGTGTCCGCCCGTTTCAAGGGCCGCGTCGCGTTGAGCGATCTCGACCCGCCCAACGGCTACCGGATTTCGGGCGAAGGCGAGGGCGGGGTGGCCGGCTTTGCCAAGGGCGGCGCGACGGTGGCATTAGCCGAAAAGGATGGTGGTACGCTCCTGACATATAATGTCGAGGCGCAGATCGGCGGGAAGCTCGCCCAGCTCGGACAGCGCCTGGTCAACGGCGCGGCCAAGAAACTGGCAGATGAGTTTTTCGCGAATTTCGCCAAGGCCGTGCAAGGCTAATTTCCCGAGAGGTCTGATTTCCAGGAAGTCTGATTTTCGGGCCTGTCCGAATGAGTTGGGCGCTCGGGCAACGCCCGCTGTTTGACCAAGCCATGCGGTCATGAGGTTGCTCATCGCCGGTATGGCCCATATTATGTCCTCGAAACACCTGAAATCACTGCGCCGCCGGGCAGCGTCGGCGCAGCTAAAGAGAGCCCGTAATGGCGAAAATCTCCCTGATCGTGAACGGAAATCCCGTTAACGCGAATGTCGATCCCCGTACCCTGCTCGTGCAATTGTTGCGCGAGAATCTGCGCCTTACCGGCACCCATGTCGGTTGCGACACCTCACAATGCGGCGCCTGCGTCGTGCATCTCGATGGTAAAGCGGTCAAATCATGCACCACGCTCGCGGTGATGGCCGACGGCCACGAGATCAGAACGATCGAGGGGCTGGCCGCCGATGGAGCTCCCTTGCATCCGATGCAGGAAGCCTTCCGGGAGCATCACGGCCTGCAATGCGGCTTCTGCACCCCGGGCATGATCATGACCGCGATCGATATCGTTCATCGCAAAGGCCACGATCTCTCCGACCATACGATCCGCGAAGAGCTCGAAGGCAATCTTTGCCGTTGTACGGGTTATCAGAACATCGTGCAGTCGATTGCGGCCGGCGCCAAGGCGATGGCCAAATCCGATCTCGCGTAATCGCACCAGCTACGACGATCAGGGAATACCGATGTACGAATTCAAATATCATCGTCCGGGCACCGTGCGGCAGGCGGCGAACCTGCTCGTCAAGAACGAAGACGCCAAGGTGATCGCAGGCGGCCACACACTGTTGCCGGTCATGAAGCAGCGGCTCGCGAGCCCCCCGCATCTGGTCGATCTCTCCCATATCGAGGGGCTCGACGGCATCGAGATGAAGGGACGTTCGCTCGTCATCGGCGCCACTGCGACGCATCACACGGTCGCAAACTCCGCCGTTGTCGGCGAAGCGATTCCGGCGCTCGCCGAGTTGGCTGGCCTGATCGGCGACCCTGCGGTGCGGCATCGCGGCACCATCGGCGGCTCGCTCGCCAACAATGACCCGACTGCCGATTATCCGGCGGCCGTTCTGGCGCTGGGGGCGACCATCGTCACCAACAAGCGCCGCCTCAAGCCGGAAGAATTCTTTCAAGGGCTGTTCTCGACCGCGCTTGAGAACGACGAAATCATCACGAAAGTGATGTTTCCGCTGCCGAAGAAGGCAGCCTATATCAAATTCCGCAATCAGGCCTCGCGCTATGCGCTGGTCGGCGTGTTCGTCGCCAGGCGCCCGTCGGATGTGCGGGTCACTGTGACTGGCGCAGGCTCCGACGGCGTATTCCGTTTGATCGCTTTTGAAGAGGCGCTGAAGAAGCGTTTTTCGGCGAAGGCGCTCGACGGCTTGACTGTGCCGGCTGAAGGCTTGAACAGCGATCTTCACGGCAGTGCCGAATACCGCGCGCATCTGATTGCCGTGATGGCGCGTCGGGCCGTCGAAGCCGCAACGGCGAAGTCTTGAGATTGTTGATTCTCGCGACAGCAAGGCTGGCTCGTCCATGACCGGATCGGCGTTACCCAACTCCGTCGATGCCATGCTGGAGCTGTTGTCCTCGCGCGGCTATGTCGCCGAGCGTTCGCTCGCAACCGTGACTTATCTTTCGCTGCGCATGGGCCGGCCATTGTTTCTCGAAGGTGAGGCCGGCGTCGGCAAGACCGAGATCGCCAAAGTGTTGGCGGCAGGCCTTGGGCGGAAATTGATCCGCTTGCAGTGCTACGAGGGCCTCGACGCCGCATCCGCCGTCTACGAGTGGAACAGTGCCGCGCAGATGATTGCGATCCGCCTGGCGGAAGCCGCCGGAGATACCGATCGCGAGCAACTCTCCGGCGACATTTTCTCCGAACGCTTTCTGATCAAGCGGCCGCTGTTGCAGGCGCTCGAGCCCGATGTCGCCGGTGCGCCGGTGCTTCTGATCGACGAACTCGATCGCGCGGACGAGGCGTTCGAAGCTTATTTGCTGGAAATCCTGTCGGACTTCCAGATCACGATTCCCGAATTCGGTACCGTGAAGGCGCCGCATCCGCCGATCGTGATCGTCACCTCGAACCGCACCCGCGAAATCCACGACGCGTTGAAGCGCCGTTGCCTCTATCATTGGGTCGATTATCCAAGCGCCGAGCGGGAGCTTGCTATTGTCAAATCCCGCGTGCCTGGCATCTCCGCGAAACTGTCGCAGCAGGTGGTGCGCTTTGTGCAGGCGTTGCGACATCAGGATTTCTATAAGTCACCAGGTGTGGCCGAGACGCTGGATTGGGCGCAAGCGCTTACCGAACTCGATGCGCGCTCGCTGACGCCGGAGGCCATCGGCGACAGCCTTGGCGCATTGCTCAAGTATCAGGACGATATTGCGCGGCTGCAGGGCGAGACGCTGCAAAAGGTTTTGAAAGAAGCGACGAGCGAAAATTGATCGCGCGTCGATGACGAGGTCGCGGGAACGATGACCATCGATCAACGTTCAGCTCCGACCGGCCGGACAGCCGACAACATCGTCGGCTTTGCCCGCGCGTTGCGGGCGGCGGGTATTCCGCTTGGGCCGGGGGCGGTGATCGACGCCTTGAACGCGATCGAACTCATCGAGATCGGCAATCGCGCCGACGTGTTCACGACGCTGGAATCGATCTTCGTCAAGCGCCACGAGCATGCGGTGATTTTCGCGCAGGCTTTCGACCTGTTCTTCCGCGCTGCCGATGAGTGGAAACAGATGCTGGATTCGGTGCCGCTGCCCGACCAGCCCAAGAAGAAGCCGCAAGCAGGCTCGCGCCGCGTTCAGGAAGCCTTCGCCCAGGCGCATATGACAGAGACGCCGCAAGCGCAGGCCGAGGAGGTTCGGCTTTCCGTGTCCGACAAGGAGATCCTGCAAAAGAAGGATTTTGCGCAGATGACCGCGGCCGAGATCGCGGAAGTCACGCGCGCGATCGGCACGATGAAGCTGCCGCAGGCTGAGCTACGCACGCGTCGCTACCGGCCGGACGCGCGAGGGCTCAAGCTGGACATGCGGCGGACCTTGCGCGGCTCGCTCCGCACCGGCGGAGACATTATTGATATCCACAAACTTGGGCGGATCGAAAAGCCGGCGCCGATCGTGGCGCTGCTCGATATCTCCGGCTCGATGAGCGAATATACCCGCCTGTTCCTGCATTTCCTGCATGCGATTACCGATGCGCGCAAGCGGGTGTCGGTATTTCTGTTCGGCACGCGGCTTACCAATGTGACGCGCTCCTTGCGCGCGCGCGACCCTGACGAAGCGCTGGCGCGCTGCTCCTCGGCAGTGGAGGACTGGGCCGGTGGGACGCGGATTGCAACCTCGCTCCATACCTTCAACAAGCTGTGGGGGCGGCGCGTGCTCGGCCAAGGGGCGATCGTGCTGCTGATTTCCGACGGGCTGGAGCGCGAAGCTGACGCTCGCCTTGCTTTTGAGATGGACAGGCTGCACCGTTCCTGCCGCCGCCTGATATGGTTAAATCCGCTTCTGCGGTATGGCGGCTTTGAACCGAAGGCGCAGGGCATCAAAATGATGTTGCCGCACGTTGACGAATTTCGCCCGGTGCATAATTTGAAGTCTATCGAAGGGTTGATCGAGGCGTTGTCGTCGATGCCACAACTGCATCACCGCAGCCTGATACGTCCCGCAGCTTGAACCAGAAGAAACGGCGAGGTGCTCCAATGCTCGATCGCGACGAAGACATTCTGAAGGCTGCCGAAGACTGGCAGAAGGCCGGTCATGGCGTGGCGCTCGCCACTGTGGTCGAGACCTGGGGCTCGGCGCCGCGGCCGGCGGGCTCCAACCTCGTCATCAACGATGACGGGACATTCCTGGGTTCGGTTTCCGGCGGCTGCGTCGAAGGCGCCGTCGTGACTGAAGCGCTGGACGTGATTGCGAGCGGTGAGCCCAAGATGCTCGAATTCGGCGTCGCAGACGAGACCGCCTGGAATGTCGGACTGTCCTGCGGCGGCACGATCCGGGTGTTTGTGGAGAAGGTCGGGTGAAGCTTGCCACGCTGAAAGAATTGAATGCCGAACGCGCCGCGAGGCGGCCGGTGATTGTCGTGACCGACACGTCTAATGGCGAGCAGCGCCTGGTGAAGGCCGCCGACTTCGCGCGCGATCCGCTCCATGCCGAACTGTCGAAACAGCTGCGCATGGGCAAGAGCGCCAACGTCGAGATCGGCGGCAAAAAGCTGTTCCTCAACGTCTATGCGCCCACCGCGCGCATGGTGATCATCGGTGCCGTCCATATCAGCCAGGCCCTGGCGCCGCTGGCGCGCTCACTCGGCTACGACGTGACGGTGGTCGATCCGCGCACCGCTTTTGCGAGCCCCGAACGTTTTCCGGATGTGCCGCTGGTCGCCGAATGGCCCGACGTGGCGCTGCCGCCGCTCAACGTCGATCACTACACGGCCTTTGTTGCGGTGACGCACGATCCGAAGATCGACGATCCGGCACTGTTGCATGCTTTCGCGCGCGACTGCTTTTATATCGGCGCGCTCGGCTCGCGAAAGACGCATGCCAAACGCGGAGAGCGATTGAAGGCGCAAGGCGCCACCGATGCCGACATCGCGCGCATTCGCGCGCCGATTGGACTTGCGATCGGCGCGGTCTCGCCGTCCGAAATCGCCGTGTCGATCATGGCAGAGATCACGGCGAGCCTGCGAATGCCAAAAGAAAAAGAAGCCGCAGCATGAAATTCGGCCCTGCCAGTCCGGCGGACGCGCTCGGTGGCGTTACCGTCCATACCCTGCGTCAAGGCGCATTGGTGCTCAAGAAGGGCACCACGATCGGCCCGGCAGAGGTCGCGGCTTTGAAAGCGGCTGGCGTCAGGGAAGTCGTGGTCGTGCGGCTCGAGGATGGCGACGTCTCAGAGGACGTCGCGGCCGCCAGCATCGCGCAGGCCGTTGCAGGCGATGGTATCCACGTCGAGCGCGCCTTTACCGGCCGCGCCAATTTGTTTGCCGCCAAGGCCGGCGTTCTGGTCATTGATCGTGCCGTGGTCGATCGTATCAACGGTGTCGATGAAGCGATCACCTTTGCCACGCTGTCGGCATTCAAGCCGGTGGTCGAAGGCGAAATGATCGCAACGGTGAAATTGATTCCGTTCGGGGTCGAGGCGCAGTTGCGCGACGCTGCCGTCGCGGCAGCCGGAAGCGGTGCGTTGCGGGTGGCGCCTTATGTCATCAAGCGTGTCGGTGTGGTCTCGACGCTGTTGCCGGGGCTTTCGCCGAAGGTCGTCGACAAAACGCTCAAGGTAACGGCCGAGCGATTGGCGCCGGCCGGCGCCACCATTATCGCCGAGCGCCGCGTGCCGCATGATGAGACCGCGCTGAAGGCGGCGATGAAGGAATTGCTCGGTCTCGGCGCCGAGATCGTGATCGTGTTTGGCGCTTCCGCCATCGCTGATCGGCGGGATGTTATCCCCGCAGCGCTTTCGGGCATTGGAGGCACGATCGAGCATTTCGGTATGCCCGTTGATCCCGGAAATCTCCTGCTTATCGGCAAGGCCGGCCAAATCCCGGTGCTGGGGGCGCCGGGCTGTGCGCGCTCGCCGGTCGAGAACGGGTTTGATTGGGTACTGATGCGCCTGCTTGCTGGCCTTGAAGTCACGCGCGCCGAACTCACGGGAATGGGCGTCGGCGGTCTGTTGATGGAAATCGTGACACGGCCGCAGCCGCGCGCGAACCTGGAGGCCGACGGCAACCGCTATGTCAGCGCTGTTGTGCTCGCCGCGGGCCGCTCGACGCGGATGGGCGGTCCGAACAAGCTTTTGGCCGAGCTTGACGGCCAGAAACTGGTCCGGATCGTGACCGAGCAGGCATTGGCCTCGAAGGCAAAAGACGTGATCGTGGTCACTGGCCATCAGGCCGAACTGGTCGAGAAGGCGCTGACCGGGCTCGACGTCAAGTTCGTGCGTAATCCCGACTTCGCTCATGGCCTGGCGAGTTCAGTGAAGGCCGGCATATTGGTAGTGCCGAAGCAGGCCGACGCCGCCGTGATCTGTCTCGGCGACATGCCGATGATCTCGTCCGATATGATCGATCGTCTGATCGAGGCCTTCGCGCCGGATCGCGGCAATTTGATCGCGGTCCCGGTCAGCGACGGTCGCCGCGGCAATCCCGTCTTGTGGTCGCGCCGCTTCTTCAATGAATTGATGACGCTCGACGGCGATGTCGGCGCCCGGCACCTCATTGCCAAGCATAATGAGGCGGTGGCGGAGGTCCAGGTTGAAGGGGACGGTGCGTTTCTCGATATCGATACGCCTCAAGCGCTCGAGGCCGCGCGTAGCGCCTGAAGGCGACGTGCAGCCATTGTAGGCTTCGCGTGCGACGATTTTTTTTTTAATCTCCGATTTTCCGTTCACCAAGTTGAAACGTCCTCTCTCTTAAGTATCGGCCCGCTGGGTCTGGGGAGGGGTTCTTGATCGTTTCGACCGCCGTCGCGCGCCGCCGCGCGCTATTCGTTCTTGCATTCACACTCGTCGTTTGTGCTTCCCGCCTGGTCACGGAAAGCCGCGCTGCGGGCGCCTTTGCGATCGGCAAATGCGGCGCCTACGGGCAGGCTTACGACTATTCGGCCGAAGGTGCGGCACGGGCCGCCGCGCTCAAGCAATGCAACGGCGATTGCAAGGCCGTCACGATGAAGCACGCCTGCGCCGCGCTTTCCGTCGATATGGCCAATCCCTGTGGCGCGCATGGCTATGCGGTCAAACCGCATATTTCCGGCACGCTCAACGAAGCGACGCGCGAATGCTACAAATACGGCGGCAAGGAATGCGTGATCCGCGCCTGGGCCTGCGATGCCAGGGGATAAAAAGCCTGCCGCTAGGTTTGTTTCGCCGCAAGGTTCTCAATCCCGACCCCATCGCGTTCTTCGATGATCTCGGCAATCCATCGCCGGTGGCAATGCCGATGATCGCGCTCATAGCAGAGAATGCAGATCGGTCCTGATTTCGTCACCAGCGCGGAGAGTTCGTCGAGTTCTTCCTTTGCTTGCGCCGTCTTGAGGTGCTTTGCATAGATTTTATGCAGGGTCTCGTACTGGCCTGATCGCGCGGCGAGGCGGCCTTCCTTCGGCGTGCCCAGCCCGCGCAGATGAACGTAAGCGATGCCGCGCTCATCGAGGCCGGCCGCGAGCTGACTCTTGGAAAAGCCGGGACGGCGCGAAGACGCCACCGCACGAACGTCGACCAACAGCTTCACACCGGCCTGTTCGAGTTCATCGAGCACGGCTTTTGCCGGCGTCTGCTCGTAGCCGATGGTGAAGAGTTTCTTTCTACGCGCCATTCGGTTAACTCACGCGCGAGATCAGTTCCATCGCCCCGTCGGGCGCGCGAATCTTGCCTTCGTGGATTACGTAGGCGAAGACGTCGCGCGGCGTCTTCCTGAGCTTGGCGTCATCGACGCGCGGCAGATCGTCCGGTTCGCCGCCTTCCGCCCATAATTGAAAGCGCTTGGCCCAGGCGTCGAGTTGCTTCGGCGGATAGCAGGTCTTGATCTCGTCATTGCCCTTTTGCAGCCGCGCGTAAACGAAGTCGCTGGCGACATCGGCGATCGCCGGATATTTGCCGTGTTCGGCAAACACGACCGGCGTTTCGAATTTACGGATCAGCGCCACAAAGGCCGGCGTGCAAAAGCTGTCATGCCGGACCTCGACCACATGCCGCAGGCGCTTTCCTGCCAGTTCGCGCGGCAGAAGCTCGAGGAATTTGCCGAAATCGGCCTCGTCGAATTTCTTGGTCGGTGCGAATTGCCAGAGCACAGGGCCGAGACGGTCGCCAAGTTCGAGCACGCCTGAATCATAAAAGCGTTTCACGGAGTCGCCGGCCTCCGCCAGCACGCGGCGGTTGGTGGCGAAGCGCGGGCCCTTCAGCGAGAACACAAAGCCGTCGGGCACCTCGCGCGCCCATTTGCGAAAACTCTCCGGCTTCTGCGAGCCGTAGTAAGTGCCATTGATCTCAATCGAGGTGAGTTTCGAAGCCGCGTATTGCAGTTCCTTCGCCTGGACGAGTTTTTCCGGATAGAACACCCCGCGCCACGGTTCGAAGGTCCATCCACCGACTCCGATGAAGATGCGGCCGGATTTGGCGGAGGCGGATTTGGAAGCGGGTGCTTTGCTCACGATGACTGCCTTGTCGGCTGCCTCGATGACAGCCTTGGGGTTCGAAATTTTTCAAAAACTAGTCAAATCCGCACGCGTTGGCCAGTTCGCAAGCCGGTTCTCGCCGAACCTTGCGCATCGCCAAATCGTTCCTATCTTGCTTCTAACGGCGACGTTGATGCTTCCCCCCAGCTCCGTCGCTGGGACGACCACGAAATAGCTCGGCTGCGCCGGATGTACGCGCGCCACCTGTTCGTGGTCGTTGGCATTTTTGGGGATGTTTGCCCCGAAATGAGCCGTTTCCGACCGTTTCCTTGGCATCCCCACGATCGATCGGATATACGCTGGCGTCATGAACGACGCCTCGCAAATCGCAGTCGGGAACCCGGCCCAAGCGGTTGGATTGCCTCAGCTTTCTGTGGTGATTCCCACCTTCAACGAGCGGGACAATGTCACCACCCTGTTCCGGCGGCTGGAAAAGACGCTAGTAGGTATCCCGTTCGAAGCCGTCTTTGTCGACGACAATTCGCCCGACGGCACCTGGCAGGTGCTGCGCGAACTCTCGCGTCAGGATGGCCGGGTGCGCTGTATCCGGCGGATCGGGCGGCGCGGTCTCTCCGGCGCCTGCATCGAGGGCATTCTGGCTTCGAGCGCGCCATGTGCTGCAGTCATCGACGCCGACCTCCAGCACGACGAGACGCAACTGCCGAAGATGCTCGGGCTCCTGCAAAGCGGCGAGTTCGATCTCGTGGTCGGCAGTCGCTATATCGAAGGCGGCAGTGCGGACAGTTTCAATCGCCAGCGGGCCGGCGCCAGTGTGCTCGCGACCGGAGTCGCCAAGCGCGTGCTGCAAGTCGAGATCGCCGATCCCATGAGCGGCTTCTTCATGATCCGGCGCGATCGCTTCGAAGAACTCGCCCCGCAATTGTCCACGCAAGGTTTCAAGATCCTGCTCGATGTGGTGGCGACCGCCCGCGGCACGCTTCGCGCCAAGGAAATTCCATACACGTTCGGCTCGCGGTTGCACGGCGAGAGCAAGCTCGAATTCCATGGTGGCGCTGGATTTCGTCGGGCTCGTGTTGGCAAAACTCACGCGCGACGTGGTGTCGTTGCGGTTTCTGCTGTTCGCGATGGTCGGCACACTCGGCCTTGTCGTCCATTTGGCTGCACTCTATACGGGGCTCAGGATACTCAGGTTGCCGTTTGCCGAAGCGCAGGCCTGTGGCGCGCTATGCGCCATGACCAGCAACTTCGTCCTCAATAACTTCCTCACCTACCGCGATCAGCGGCTGAAGGGCTTTGCGGTCCTGCGCGGCCTGATCCTGTTCTATCTTGTGTGCAGCGTCGGCCTGTTCGCCAATGTCGGCGTGGCATTCTCGGTTTACGATCAGCAGCCGATCTGGTGGCTGGCGGGCGCAGCCGGCGCCCTGATGGGTGTGGTCTGGAACTATGCGATGTCCGGACTGTTCGTCTGGCGCAAGCGGTGATCTCTGCATGAATCTGGTCCGCGACACCGCGCTGACTGTGATCGCGCTGGTGCTGATGCGGCTGGTCGGCGCGGCCTGGACGCCGATCACTTTCGACGAAGCCTATTACTGGATCTGGGCCAAGAATCTCGCCTTCGGTTATTACGATCATCCGCCGGGTGTCGCGCTGGTGATCCGCCTCGGCACCATGATCGCCGGCGATACCGAGTTCGGCGTGCGGCTGGTATCGATCCTGCTTGCGCTGCCGATGAGCTATGCGGTTTTCCGTACGGCCGAAATCCTGTTCGGCGGGACGCGCATGGCGGCCAACGCCACCATTCTCCTCAATGTCACGCTGATGGCGGCAGTCGGTACCTTGATCGTGACGCCGGATTCGCCGTTGCTGGTTACTTCGAGTTTCGTGCTGTTCTCTCTCGCCAAGGTGCTGGAGAGCGGCCGCGGCGCGTGGTGGCTCGCCGTCGGGGTCGCCGTCGGCCTGGCGCTGTTGTCGAAATACACCGCGATGTTTTTCGGGCCCGCGATCGTGATCTGGCTGATCAGCGTCCCGAAGCTGCGGCGATGGTTCTTCTCGCCATGGCTCTATCTCGGCGGGCTAACCGCTCTCGCGGTTTTTTCGCCGGTCATACTCTGGAATGCCGATCACCACTGGGTTTCCTTTATCAAGCAGCTCGGGCGCTCGCAGATCGATCACTTCAGACTTTCGTACATGGCCGAATTGATTCCGACCCAGATCGCGTTTGCGACGCCGCTGGTTTTCATTCTCGGCGCGATGGGACTTTGGGCGCTGGCGCGGCGCGAGGATGGGGCGCAGGCCTCCCGCGCTCTGATCGGCGCGGTGTTCTGGGTCATCACGCTTTATTTCCTGTGGCACTCGACGCACGCCCGCGTCGAGGCCAACTGGTTTGCGCCGGTGTATCCGGCCTTCGCGCTTGCGGCTGCGGTAGCCGCGGACGTAACTCCGTGGGAACGACGCCAGCAACGACTTGCGAACTTCTGCCTGCGCTGGGCATCGCCGGTCGGCGTCCTGATGTTCGCATCGCTGATCGTGCAGGCCAACACCGGCTGGCTCTCCGGTTTTCGCCGCGACGCCACGGTGCGCAGCATCGGCGTCGGCTGGGTGCGCGCTCGCCGCGGAGATCGAAGCGACGCGCGTGCGGGTCGGGGCTGCTTGCGTGCTCGCACCCGATTACGGCACCGCAAGCTGGCTCTCGTTCTATCTTCCAAAGGACACTTGCGTCGTACAGCCGACCCAGCGCATCCGCTGGATCAATATGCCGGAGCCCGATCCCGCCAAACTGTCGGGCAAGCTTCTGTGGGTCGACGAAGTGCGGGCTTCGCCTCAGCCTTACGTGACGGAGACATTCGCCAGGATCGAGCGGGTCGGCGAGTTCAAGCGGATGCGCGGACCGCTGGTAATCGAAACCTATGGGCTCGATCTCGTCGATGGGCCTAAGCGCGCCGTGCTCGACAATTCGCCGCCGCCGGAACTGCAATAGGGGAGTTAGCTCCCGCCGCCCAAATGTGGCGAATTCGTGGGAGGAGAATCGCGAAGAATTCCGGCCGTTTACGGGCTTTTCGCTCGTAAATCCGTACCAATCCGGGACTGCCCCACAACTGCCGCGCACTTAATCCCCATTTAACTAAAACTTGCCTTAATGCCGTCCCGCGCCTCTGCGAGATGCTGCCAATGAATTCGGCGGATGATCGCACTGGCCGCCGTTCGGAAGGTGCCGCGCCATGCACCGTATCGAACGGCGGCTATTGGGGGAGACGAGGTGAAACCAGTCCGGATGCAAGGCGAATGAGTACCAGTGTAATTGCGTGTTACGAATTCGCGGCACCCTCTCTTAAACGACCAGCCCGCAAATGGACCCCGCAAAGCCTGTTCATTGCATCGGCAGTGATCAGCCTTGTGGGCGGATGCGGCTGGACGGTTTACGCCAACATCTTCGCCGCGAGTCCTTACCCGGAGATCGGCAGCTCCAATTACGACGCGCCCGTCGCGCGGCGGTTTGCGAGCATCGCTGTTCGCCCCGCTCTCCGGGCTGAACCGCCGATGATTGCCGCGCCGGAAACTGTACCGGCCGAGCCTGCGCTTTCCTTCCTCGAACGTTTTGCCGCGGCATCGCCGGAAGGCGTCGCACCGGCGCCGGTGCCTGACGAGCCGATCAGGATTGCGGTCGCGCCGAAGCCTGAGCCGCTCAAGCTTGCCGAAGCGCCCAAGATCAGAATGGAGCCGGCGAAGAACGCCGAGACGAAGAAGGACGCGCCAAAAGTTCAGCTCGCCTCCGCTTCGCCGACGGTGCAACCCGATGAGGCGCCGAAGGGCGGCGTTTCGAAGTTCCGCGACATGGCACAACGCGCGAAGAATGCAATCCTGTCGATTGCATCCAGCGAGCGGCAATCCATCACCGACAAGCTCTGGGGCAAGGAAGGCTCGCATAATCCGGTCCTGGCCTATGCTTCCGCCGATGCCGGCAGTGTGACCGGCAGCATCGCTCCCCGCGAACAGAACCCGATGCTCGGCGGTTCGCCGCCTTACGATCGCGATACCGCCGTCTACGACATCACCGCGCACACGGTGTATCTGCCCGACGGCACCAAGCTCGAGGCGCATTCCGGTCTCGGCTCCAGTCTCGACGATCCGCACTCCTCGCGCACCCGCATGCGCGGCGTGACACCGCCGCACATCTATACGCTGAAGCCACGCGAGGCGTTGTTCCACGGTGTGGCGGCGTTGCGATTGACGCCGGTCGGCGGCGAGGATGCGATCTTCGGGCGTGAAGGCCTGCTCGCGCATAGCTACATGCTCGGTCCGAACGGCGATTCCAACGGCTGCGTCTCGTTCCGCGATTACAACGCCTTCCTCAGCGCCTACCACAACCAGGGCATCCGCAAGCTCGCGGTTCTCGCGCGGGTGGAGTGAGCAGGCGACTGTCACCGAAGTGAAGGGTCGAGCTCCCACTTCATCCGCTTCAACGAAAATATGCATACATTCGGCAATCGGAAAAACCCGAAGCTTCTGCTGTTGCACGGCATCGGAACCGGCCATCGGCTTTGGCTGCGGCAGATCGAGCGATTTCAGGCGACGCATTTTGTGATCGCACCCGATCTTCCCGGGCTCACCGCGGGAGCCGGGCACGACGTCGGAATTCCGGCGATTGCGAAGAACCTCACCGACCAGCTGGCCTCGGAAGCGTTTGACGACATCAATGTGTGCGGCATCTCCGCCGGCGCCAGCGTGGCCCTGGCAATGGCTCTCAGCGACCGGCCGCGCATCGCCCGTCTGGTGCTCTCGGCGCCGCAGGTGCGCGCGCCGCGTCTTATGCTTAGCCTTCAGATCGCGATCATGGCGTTGATGCCTGAGAAGGCGATCATTGGCGTGTCGCAGCGCATGCTGAGCAGTGACCCCGAGATCGCGCAAGCCGCCGCCGAGGACTGCCGGGCGATGGGCAAGCCGGGTATGCTGGCGGCATTACGTGCGTTGAAGGCGCTCCATCTCCACCAAGCGTTGCCCAGGATCAACGCGCCTGCCTTGATCCTTTGTGGCGAGAAAGATCCCGCCAACTTGCCGGCCGCGCGAATGATCGCACAATCGCTTCCCCGCGCGAGGCTTCATGTCGAGCCGGGCGCGGGGCATCTGTGGAACGTGCAACTGGCGGATCGTTTCAACGAGGTGCTGGCCGGGGCGTTGGATAGCGATCCCGCGCGGGCCACAGTCGGCTATCATCGAACCTCTGCCGGCCTTCCTTCGCCAGCCGAGAGCTGAATGAGCTTGTCGTCGAGGACGGTTTTTTCTTCGGGCGGCTGTGGCTTGAGCTGCGTTCGCAGGCGCTCTCCGACTTCGTCGCAAATTGCGCGACTGTGGGTATGGTCAATTGTGTGGTTGTCCATGACGAAACCGTCAGTCCATTGAATAAAATCGAGACCGTTGCCTTTGGCTATCTGTGCGAGCGCTAGTTTTTGAACAGCGGGTCACGAAGACCTTTGGCTATCCGCTACATGCGCCGTCATAAACGGCGGGCAACGGTCTCGTGATGGAAAAGCCGCAGGGCCTTGCTTTAGTTCCAGGCAAAGTAGAAAAATCCTCGCCCTTGGCTCGATAAGCCAATAATTTCGGGTGAGAGACTGGACGGCAAATTCGGCGCTGATTTAGCTCTAGAAATCGAATTTCGCAAAAGCGCAGTTCTGCCGATACCGGGTTGTCAATTCGAGTATTGCAAAGCGAAAGGATGATGTCAGCTTCGAATCGGCCATACTTGTCGCGCGTGCAGGGGGTGTCATGTCTGCCGAAGAGAAGACCGTTCGATCGCCTTGGCTCACCGTGTGGTTTAGTCCGCGCCGAACCGTCGAGCGTCTCGTCGCGACCCGGCCAACCTATTTCGTCTGGCCGCTCGCCATCCTTGGCGCGACCGCGAGCTTCTACAGCCAGATTTCGGTCATCGACAGTGCAGGCTATCTTCTGAATTGGCAGCTTGCGCTGAGTTTGCTGCTGTTCGGCGCGCTGGTTGGTACCGTCTGGCTGTATTTGTCAGGCTTCATGCTGAGCTGGATTGGCGGATTGCTGGGCGGTCGTGCAAGTGCGCTTCATATGCGCACCGTGTTTGCCTGGAGTGCGCTGCCGACGATCCTTGGATTTGTCATCATTCTGGTCATCGCTACCACCGCTGGCCGAGGCGGGGCGCTGGACAGCGTTCCACTGCTGGTGGCCGCTGCGTCCATATGGTCGTTCGTCGTCTTCCTCTTGATGCTCGGGCGCGTCCAGAACTTCGGCTTCTGGCGCACGATACTGACCTATGTTTTCAATACGGTTTTCGGGCTCGCGGTCGCGCTTTGCATCCGCAGCTTCCTCTACCAGCCCTTCAATATTCCGTCGTCCTCGATGCGCCCCACGTTGCTTGTCGGCGATTATGCCTTCGTCTCGAAATTCGCTTACGGCTATAGCCGGTTTTCGCTGCCGTTTTCGCTGTCGTTCTCAGGGCGGATATTTTCTTCAAATCCCGCGCGCGGCGATGTCGTCGTGTTTCGCGTTCCAAAGGACGCGGTCGATTATGTCAAACGCGTCGCGGGATTGCCTGGCGATCGTATCCAGATGAAGCAGGGCGAACTCTACGTCAACGATGTGGCGGTCAAGCGCGAGCTTCTTGCCGATGACGGGGGACAGCAGGACGCCTGCGGGAGCGAGGTGCGGGCTCGCGTCAAACGCTGGCGGGAGACATTGCCCGATGGCGCGAGCTACGAGACTTCTCGATTGCCTCGACGGCGGATTTCTAGACAACACCGCTGTCTTTACCGTTCCGGACGGGCACTTTTTTGCGCTTGGCGACAACCGGGACAATTCGACCGACAGCCGTGTTGCGAGCCTCGGCTATATTCCCTTTGAGAATTTGATCGGACGGGTCAGCGTGATCTTCTTCTCACGCGAAGACGGCTCGCCGGCCCGGGTCCGCGTTAGCCGGATCGGCCGGGCGGTGCGCTGAGGGCGGCGGCGGTAATGCGCCCTCGCGATCTCGTGCGTCGAGGACCGGGAACCGCCGCAAGCACCACAGGTTCTTTGTTCGTGCTCTCACTGTATCAAGGGGGTTCGAATGAAGCGCGCTTCCCGGTTTTCCGCATTGCTGTTGTTTTCCGTGTTTCTGGCGTTGTCTCTCGCGTTGTCGATAGCGCCCGCCTCGGCGGGGGTACCGGAGCTGAACGTCAAGGCCATTTGCAAGACGAGAGACGCCAGCGCGAAGCTGTTTCGCTCGACCACCGACCAAAGCATCGATGAGTGTGTGCATGATGAAGAGGCGGCGAAGCAGCAACTCAATTCGCTCTGGATCACGACCGCGGCCTCGATCCGAAGCCAATGCGAGAGCGAGGGGCATGCGCTTGGCACGACGAGCTATCTCGATCTCGTCACCTGCATCCAAATAACCGACGAGTTGAAGGACGACATCAGGACGGCGCCGAAGACGAAAGCGGAGAAGGAGTGATCAGGCTCGGTGCCTAGTCAGGCAGGCTTCCTCAAACAAAAACCCCGGCATCGCTGCCGGGGTTTTGCTTTTCGTGAATTGCTGGAGCGATGTGACTTCGCTTAGAAGTCCATGCCGCCCATGCCGCCGCCCGGAGGCATGCCGCCTGCGCCGGCGCCTGCGTTCTTCTTCGGCAACTCGGCGATCATGGCTTCGGTCGTGATCAGGAGCGCGGCCACGGAGGCTGCGTTCTGGATCGCGGCGCGAACGACCTTGGTCGGGTCGATGATGCCCTTGCTGACGAGGTTGACGTACTCGCCGGTCTGGGAATCGAAGCCGTAAGCATATTGATCCTTTTCGAGGATCTTGCCGACGATGACCGAACCGTCTTCGCCTGCGTTGATGGCGATCTGACGAGCCGGGGCTGAGAGCGCCTTGCGGACGATCTCGACGCCGGTCTTCTGGTCGTCATTGGCCGTCTTGATGCGCTTGAGCTGCTCGGAGGCACGCAGCAGGGCGACGCCGCCGCCCGGCAGGATGCCTTCTTCGACAGCCGCACGGGTCGCATGCATCGCGTCATCAACGCGATCCTTGCGCTCCTTCACTTCGACTTCCGTCGCGCCGCCGACGCGGATCACCGCGACGCCGCCAGCGAGCTTGGCCAGACGCTCCTGAAGCTTCTCACGGTCGTAGTCCGAGGTAGTTTCCTCGATCTGCGCCTTGATCTGGGCAACGCGGGCCTCGATGTCGGCCTTCTTGCCGCCGCCGTTGACGATCGTTGTGTTCTCCTTGTCGATCATCACCTTCTTGGCGCGGCCAAGCATGTTGAGGGTGACGTTTTCGAGCTTGATGCCGAGATCTTCCGAGATCGCCTGGCCGCCGGTCAGGATCGCGATGTCCTGCAGCATGGCCTTGCGGCGATCGCCGAAGCCCGGAGCCTTGACGGCCGCGACCTTGAGGCCGCCACGCAGACGGTTCACGACGAGGGTGGCGAGGGCTTCGCCTTCGACGTCTTCCGCAACGATGACGAGCGGCTTGCCGGTCTGCACCACGGCCTCGAGCAGCGGGAGCAGCTCGTTGAGCGAGGACAGCTTCTTCTCGTTGATCAGGATGTAGGCATCGTCCATTTCAACGCGCATCTTGTCGGCGTTGGTGACGAAGTAGGGCGAGATGTAGCCGCGGTCGAACTGCATGCCTTCGACGACATCGAGTTCGGTTTCGAGCGACTTGGCTTCCTCGACCGTGATCACGCCCTCGTTGCCGACCTTCTTCATAGCGTCGGCGAGGAACTTGCCGATCTCGGCGTCGCCGTTGGCCGAAATGGTGCCGACCTGGGCGATTTCCTCGTTCGAGGTGACCTTCTTGGAGTTCTTGACGAGATCTGCAACGACCGCTTCGACCGCAAGGTCGATACCGCGCTTCAGATCCATCGGGTTCATGCCGGCGGCGACCGACTTGGCGCCTTCACGGACGATCGCGGCCGCTAGTACGGTCGCGGTGGTGGTGCCGTCTCCGGCGGCATCGGCCGACTTGGAGGCGACTTCGCGCACCATCTGGGCGCCCATGTTCTCGAACTTGTCCTCAAGCTCGATTTCCTTGGCGACGGTGACGCCGTCCTTGGTGATGCGGGGGGCGCCGAACGACTTGTCGAGCACGACGTTGCGGCCCTTCGGGCCGAGCGTCACCTTGACAGCGTTGTTGAGGATGTCGACGCCGCGCAGCATGCGGTCGCGGGCATCGACGCCGAATTTTACTTCTTTGGCTGACATATTGGTTTTCCCTACGTTGTTCTGTCTCCTCGTCCTTGCGTAACGGCTGCGCCGTTGTCGCTGGAGGAGCGGACTTGTCCGCGTCTCAAAGAACGAGCTGGTTTCTTTGGTCTCATCCTTCGAGACGCCGGCTTCGCCGGCTCCTCAGGATGAGGAAACGATTTGGCTCAAGCGAGTTGGCTCAAGCGGCTTTCTTCTTGCTGGTCGCGACGTCGGTCAGGACGCCCATGATGTCGCTCTCCTTCATGATGAGGAGGTCTTCGCCATCGATTTTGACTTCGGTCCCGGACCATTTTCCGAACAGCACGCGGTCGCCAACCTTGATGTCGATCGGGATCAGCTTGCCGGCCTCGTCGCGGCCGCCCGGGCCGACGGCGGTGACTTCGCCCTGGGAGGGCTTTTCCTTGGCCGTGTCCGGAATGATGATGCCGCCTGCGGTCTTCTCTTCGGCGTCGATGCGCTTGACCACGACGCGGTCGTGAAGCGGACGGAATTTCATGCAGTCCTCCTAAGATTCTGAAGATGTTTGCGATTTTCGAAAATTGGCAGTCACCGCTGACGAGTGCCAGCGGGCAAGACTGAGATAATCCAGAGCGTTAGGTGAGACAAGAGGCGATAGCAGAAAAATTGGCAGTCAAACAGGGCGCCTGCCAGTTTTCGCTCGCATCGTTAACGCTGAGGGCGGCAGGGCCAAGGCGTCACTATTAGCAGCCGCGCTAAGTGGCTGCCAATGCAGACTTTTTCAACACATCGTTAAACATTTAGGCTTGTGATGAGTTGGTTCCGTGCGTCACATTTCTCTCGTGTGAGTGCATCCGACTCAGGTGGCTCTTCTACATGTTCCGGCCATCCCAGCCGTAAATGCACTCTCGAAACTTGGAGGGTTGGCATGGTCTCGCGGGTTGGCGTTTCCGAGGACTTCCGGAAACAAGTGCTGGGTTACGGGCTGACGACGGCGGAAATCCTTTATCGGATGCCGGATCATCGCTCGCTGCTACAGACTTACGTCTGGCAGAGTTACGATCTGTTTCCGAAATTTCCGGCGTTGCAGGACTTTCTTCAGTTCTGGCAGACCAGGCTCGACGGACCGCTCTACGCGGTCCGCGTCGCGCACTCCAAGCTGATCAAGCCCGCCGAACTGCGCGCCGTCGACGGCGTGTTCCGGTTGCATTGATCGATATCCGTCGTCCCGGCGAAGTTCGAGTAGGGCGGGCAGGCGCATCGGCGACGTTCCCACCACGACTGCAAGGCGGCTTGATGACGGTGGGCTCGCTTCCGCCGTGGCTCTTCAAGCTTCGGCGGACGAGTCGCTTAGCCCACCCTGCCAAGTTACCACGCTGTGCTATCATCGCATCCGCACATCAAAACGGGGAGGATGTCGATGGCCAGAAAGAAGCCGAAGTCGCGCGCCGCCAGCAAATCATCGCACAAGAAATCCGTGCCGCGAACAGCCGCTGCCAAGACCAGAGGAAAGACCGCTGCCAAGTCGACGGCGCGGCGGAAACTTGCGAGCAAGGGCGGTGCGGCCGTGCCCGCCAAGCGCACGCGGCCGAAGCAGCGCATCGCGATCAGTCACCATCGTGACGAAGACTTCAAAGCCGACGGTCTGCGCACCTATGCGCAATATCGCGATCTCGGCGTGGCCGATGCCAGCGGCGGTGTGGCGCGGGCGCATGTCATCCGCCTGATCGGTCCCTGCGATCCCAACGAGGTCTCGAAGCTGCATTTCCACGACGTCGATTTCCAGATGGTCTATGTGCTCAAAGGTTGGGTGAAGACCTACATGGAAGGCGTTGGCGAGACGACGTTCCAGACAGGCAGTTCGTGGACGCAGCCATCGCGCATCAAGCACCTGATCATGGACTATTCCGACGACGTCGAATTGCTGGAGGTGATCCTGCCCGCCGATTTCAAGACGGTCGAATTGACGGCGTGAGCGCCGGGACCCAAACCGATGCGGCGCTCGTCCCTCCCCACAAGGAGCAGGGATGAGCCGAACTTTTCGTCAAGCCGCATGACGTTCCAGTATCGCGAGGACATCGACTGGCTGCGTGCGATCGCCGTGCTTGCGGTGGTGGCGTTTCACTTCGAGGCGCCGGTCCATGGCGGCTTTGTCGGGGTCGATATTTTCTTCGTCATCTCCGGTTATCTCATCACCGGCATCATCCAGGCCGAACTGAAAACCGGCACGTTTTCCTTTGCGCGGTTCTACGAGCGGCGGGTGCGGCGCCTTCTGCCGGCACTCTACGTCATGCTGGTGCTATCAGTCATTCCCTCGTTCCACTATCTCCTGACTTCCGAACGCGCAGAGTTCTTTCGTTCGGCGGCTTCCGTCGTCACCTTCACATCCAATTTCTTCTTCTGGTTCCGGACCGGCTATTTCGACGCGGCTGCGGCGGAGAAGCCGCTGCTGCACACCTGGTCACTGGCGGTCGAAGAGCAGTTCTACCTCGTGCTGCCGGTTGCGCTCTGGGCGCTATCGCTTGCCGCACGCGGCCGCCGTTTTGCATTGCCGGTTCTCCTGGGTGTGCTGTCACTTGCTTCATTTGCGCTGTCGATCTGGCTGATGAAATCAGGCCGCTCCGCAACCGCGTTTTTCCTGAGCCCGCCGCGGGCGTGGGAGTTTCTGATCGGCGGTCTTGTCGCGATCGAAGGCTTGCCGGTGCCGCGTCACGCGCTCGTGCGAGCGGTCGCACGCGGAACTGCGCTGGTTATGCTCGCGATCGCGAGTTTCGGCTTGCGCCAGGGGCCGGGCTTTCCCGGCTTCGATGCGCTGACGCCTTGTATTGGTGCTGCGCTGTTCATCTGGAGCGGCATCGGTGCGCCCAGCGTGTCGCGTCCTGCCTATGCGCCGCTGGAAACCGTTCGCTTCTTTGGGCTGATTTCCTATTCGCTATACCTCTGGCATTGGCCGCTATTTGCCTTCGCGCAGTTCGCCAAACACGGTCTTGTACTCGATGCCACCGACAAGCTCGTTCTATTTGGCGTCACGGTCGCGGTTTCCTATTTGTCTTGGCGATTTGTCGAACAGCCGTTTCGCGGCCGCACGCTGTTGCCGACCCGGCGTGGCGCGTTTGCGGTCGCAGGCGTTGCCAGCATCTGCCTCTTGGCTGCGGGCGCGCTGGGGCTTGTGCTCGGCCGAACGCAGTCCAGTGCCGACCGCATCGCGCGAGAGCTCGAGGCCTATCATTCTTACGACTACAGCTCGCTCTACCGCTCCGGAATCTGCTTTGGACCGAACGGCGGCGTGTTCGGCCCGGCCTGCCTGTCGCTCGCGGTGGGCAAGACCAACTGGCTGCTCTGGGGCGATAGCTTCGCTGCGCATTATTATCACGGCCTGCGCACGGTCACCGATCGGCGCGAGATCAATCTGCTGCAAGCGACGCAGGCAGCGTGCATGCCGACGCTGAATGCGCCCGCGCAAGGCGACGTCTCATGCCGCTCGTTTGCGACGCAAATGGATGCATTTTTTCGCGATCGCAAGGTCGATCTCGTCATCATCTCCGCGGATTGGCTGGAATATGGCCGAGGCTCGCGCTTCGACGGCATGATCGCCGATCTCACGCGAACCATCGCTGCACTCGGCGACAAGGGTGTCACGGTCGCCTTGCTCGGGCCGTCCGTGCAGTTTCGTGCAAGGTTGCCGTCTATCCTGATCCGCGCGCATTTGCGGGAAGAGAGCGCGCGTCCGGAGGATTTCGTCCTGCCGAATATTTTTTCCTTCGATCGGCGAATGGAGCAGGCATTGCCGCATGTGACGACATTCTCTTTTGTCTCGGTGGTCGATGCCGTCTGTCCGGCGCAGCGATGCCCACTTCTGGTTGGTGAAGGAATTCCGTTGGCCTTCGACCACGCCCATCTGACGGCGGAAGGATCGGTCTTTGTCGCCGACAAGATCGCGCCGTTACTCGGACCGAGAAAGACTCGGATTTCGGAATAAGGTTATCCGCGTCAGGTCAGCACACCGACGATCGCCCCCATTAGGCAGGTCGTCAGCGTGCCGGAGACGATCGATTTCAGCCCGAGCGAATTGATCTCGGCACGCCGTTCCGGCGCCATGACGCCGAGGCCGCCGATCATGATGCCGAGGCTGCCGAAATTGGCAAAACCGCACATCGCATAGAGCATGATCAGCCGCGAGCGGGGATCGAGCGTGTCGGTCGGCAGTTTCGAAAAATCGACATAGGCAATGAGTTCGTTGAGCACGGTCTTGGTGCCCATCAGGCTTCCCGCCGGCACTGCCTGCGACCAGGGCAGTCCCAACAGCCAGCACACCGGCGCCATGGCGTAGCCGAGCAAGCGTTGCAGCGTGATCGCGCCGCCGATGTCGGGCAGCAGGCCGAGGATGCCGTTAGCGAGATGAACCAGCGCCACCAGCACGATCAACAACGCGATGATGTTGAGCAGGAGCTCAAGGCCCGCTGTGGTGCCCTTGACGATGGCATCCATGCTGGAGGCCGCGTGCAGGTCGGGATCCTGAGTGAGCCGCGGATCGCCCGAGGTGCCGCCGGTTTTCATGTCGCTGGTTTCCGGCACCATGATCAGGCTGATGAGGATGGCAGCCGGCGCGCCCAGCACCGACGCAATGACGAAATGTCCACCAGCATCCGGAATCAATGGCGCCAGCAGCGTGGCGTAGAGCACGAGCACGGTACCGGCGATGCCGGCCATGCCGCCGGTCATCACCAGAAACAATTCGCTGCGGGTGAGCTGCGCCAGATAGGGGCGGATGAACAGCGGCGCTTCGACCATGCCGAGAAAGATATTGGCGGCAGTGGACAAGCCGACCGCGCCGCCGATTCGAAACGTGCGTTCGAGCGCCCACGCGAGGCCGCGTACGACCGGCGGCAGGATCCGCCAATAAAAGAGAAGCGTGGTGAGCACGCTCATCACGAGCACGATCGGTAGCGCCTGAAATGCCAGGATGAACTCGGCACCCGGCGATTTCGGGTCGAATGGCAGCGCGCCGCCGCCGAGATAGCCGAACACGAACGACGTCCCGGCGCGAGAAGCGGAGGCGATCGCGCCCACCGCATCATTGATCGCGCCGAATACGCGCGCCACGCCCGGCAATTTGATCAGCGCCACGGCAGTTGCAAACGTGACGGCAAGTCCGACGGCCGCCTGTCGCAATGAAACGGCGCGGCGGTTCTCGCCGAAAATCCAGGCGAGCGCGAGCAGCGCGACGATGCCGAACGCCGATTGCAGTTGAAGCATTTGTCCCCCGGAAGCCCCCCGCTATCCTCGTCCCTTGAAACGCCGCTTGCGCGGCTCCTCAGGATAAGGGAAACGAGCGACCACGGCGCAGTATGGCAGCGTTACAGTTTGTGGTGCAACGCCATGCGCGGCTTATTCTGGTGATCCGATTCCAACATTTGCATCCCGGGGGCAGGTACATTTACTCCAACGCCGCCGTTGACATCCCGGCTGCCATCGGTCACCGGTCATCATCATGTCTTTACTTTCTCCGGTGAGCGCCGGGACGCTACTTCGACAACCCTCATTCCTCTTCTTCCTGCTGTCGCGAAGCCTGACGCGGTTTGCCAGCCAGATCGGCGCGGTGGCGATCGGCTGGCAGATCTACGAGCTCACCGGCAGCGCCTTCGAACTTGGCATGGTCGGGCTCGTACAATTCCTGCCCACCGCGCTGCTGGTATTCGTCGCGGGCCACGTGGCCGACCGGTTCGAGCGCAAGCGCGTGGTGCAGCTCTGTCAATTGGCCGAAGCGGTCACGGCGCTGTCCCTCTGCTGGGGCTGTTATGGCGGCTGGCTCACCGAAGTCCACATCTTCATTGCGAGCTTCGTACTGGGGATGGCGGGTGCATTCGAAAGTCCGACGATCGCAGCGCTGCTGCCGCTGATCGCGCCGCAAGGCTCGCTACAACGCGCGACCGCACTCTCCAGCGCGGCCGCCCAGGTGGCGACCATCACGGGCCCGGCGCTCGGCGGTATAGCCTATGCGTTTGCGCCCGGTTTGCCGTACGGCATCATGCTGGTATTCTGGCTCGCTTCCGCCTTGCTCACCGGCGGCATCATGGTCACTGAACCCGAGCCGGCCACGGACGCTGCCACGGCCGACGATATCTTCGCCGGCGTCCGTTTCATTCGCAATAATCCTGCCATTCTCGGCACGATCTCGCTCGATCTTTTCGCGGTGCTGTTCGGCGGCGTGACAGCGCTGTTGCCGATCTATGCGCGCGACATCCTCAATGCCGGTCCGTTCGGTCTCGGCATCCTGCGCGGGGCGCCTGCCGTGGGCGCCCTGTTCATGACCGCGATTTTGGCGCGCCACGCCATCGATCGCCGTGTCGGCATGCGGATGTTCCAGTCGGTGATCGTGTTTGGCGTCGCGACGATCGTGTTCGCGCTATCGCACTGGATGTGGCTCTCGGTGCTGGCGCTTGCGGTCCTGGGGGCTGCCGACACGGTCAGCGTGGTGATCCGATTTTCGCTGGTGCAGTTGGCGACGCCAAATGAAATGCGTGGCCGCGTCGGTGCGGTGAATTTCCTGTTTATCAACGCCTCGAACTATCTCGGCCAGTTCGAGAGCGGGGTGGCAGCCGCACTGCTCGGCACCGTGGCATCGGCCGTGCTCGGTGGCGTCGCCACGGTTGCGATCGCGCTGATCTGGATGAAGTTGTTTCCGTCGCTGCGCGCGGTCGAGCGGCTGGAGTAGGGCGGCGCAAGTTATTTGCGTACGCGCCAAACCGAAATCTTGTCGTTCGGATCGAGGTGCAGCCGCTCCAGAAAGTCCGGCGTTTCGCCGCGGTCGAGCCGGGCCTGCAGGCCGTCCGGAGCCGGCCTGATGAAATTCTGATTGGGATCGGCCGAGCAGGTGACGAGGTAGTCGACGTGCCGATCCGACAGGATCTGCTTGGCGGCGGCCAAGGGCGCTAGCATCAAGCCGATCAGCGCGGCAATACCGTCGTTGTTGCGATGGTATGGACCGGCAAAGACATCGTGGTTGGTTTCGGCAAGTATAGCCGGTCCGAGATCGACCGGCGCCATCACGCGTCCCCTGGGAAGTTGTTTCAGGGAAGCGACGTCGGACAGGCTTCGGCATGGCGACGGACCACTGACTTCCTGCGGCCGGAAGATCGCATCCGTCAGTGGTTTCGACGATAGCCCTACGATGCCAAGGCTGAAAGGCGACAAAATCGCCGACAAAAGAAGCAGGTTTCGTGCGGAAGCAAACCTCGGCCACAGAACGACGAGACTCGCGGCAAAAGCCGGAGCAGCCACCATGCACGCGGCGGCAGCGCCGCGCATCTGGACGACACTGAATCCGATCAGCGCGATCAGCGCAGCTATGCCGACGATCCAGCGAAACCTTTGCGGCGGAGGTGATTTCACCAGCGCGATCGCGGCGAAGCCGAGTGTTATGATTGGAAATCCGTAGTGGGCAGGAACTCTCTCCGGAAAAAGCTGGATCATCCTGTTCAATGAGATCGATTCGGCCACTTGATCGACCCATAGCTTCATGACGATCGGGTCGAGGTGGACGAACGGCGATGCGATGCATCCCGAAAACAGCGAGAGGAATGCTGCGGCCAAAACGATCGCCAAGAGCGCCCCGCTGATTAGGCGCATGGATCGTGTCTGATAGTACCGGTCGATACCGGCCGCCAACACGAGGGTGAGCCCGCCGCCGGCGGCCAACAACAGAATCGGTCCACCGAAGCTGTCGCATACCTGCGCGTTCAGCGAGGAAAATGGCAGCAATGCTGCGGCGAGCAACAGCGACGATGCGGCAAGGCCTGCGCCGAAGGCGCCGGCCTGTCGCGCGACAGGCGCGCCGCGCCAGACGAAAAGGCCAAATACCGCAACACCGATCGCCGCGATGGCGGGCAGCATTTCAACACCGATCGCCAGCGACAGCGATGCCATCAGGCCGCCGAGCGCGGCCTTGACGGCGCTTCTCTCGATCTGCGCCGTCATCAAGACCAGCGCGAGCATCAAATCGATCTGCGCGTTGTGGTGATCGATCGCGCCTGGCCGGAAGTGGACCAGAGCCGGAAGCGCCAGCACGGCCAGTAATGCAGCCGCGATCTGGGCGTTGATATTGCCGCTCAACTGTCTCGCTATCGCGGCGACGAGTGCCACCGCGATCGCAAACAGCAGCAGCGGCCAAAAATAAAGTGTCGCGGCTTCCGCGTCATGCATTCCGAGCCACGGCTTGAGCAACAGGATGAAGCCGGCCAATGGCGCGTCGATGAGGCGCGACCAGTGCATCGACAAGCCGGACGGCGGATCCATTCGATACTGGAACAGATCGAACCAGCCTTGCCCGCCGATCAGGTCGCGAACTTCGACGAGCCGCATGGCATCGTCGGTGGACAGGGCATTGAAGACGCCGCCATGGATTGCAGGCTGCGTAAGCCAGACCGATGCAGCCAAAAACAGCAACGCCGTCCAGATTGCTGGATGCGTGCCGCTTGATTGTTTTTGGACCGCGTGACCCGTGGTCAAAATGAGGTCAGACATGGTTTCCGAATCGCTAACACCGGCCAAGGGCAAGTGATCGCGGTTCCGCCAGGCTGCGACCTCCGTCGCTAGCCCCGTCCCACGAACGGCATCTTACTTGCCATGACCGTCATGAACAGGACGTTAGCGTCGAGCGGCAGGCCG
Organism: uncultured Alphaproteobacteria bacterium; assembly: GCA_963824305.1. Taxonomy (GTDB): domain Bacteria; phylum Pseudomonadota; class Alphaproteobacteria; order Rhizobiales; family Xanthobacteraceae; genus Bradyrhizobium. Next base: position 332,451 of record CAWGOW010000004.1, on the reverse strand, counting down.
GCCATATAGGCGACCGCATCGCCAACGGCTTTCGAGTCCATGCGCGGCTCAGGCATTTTGCGGCCGTCCGGCTGCAACACGCCGTCAACCATTCGGTCGGTCATGGGTGTAGCTGCATTGCCGATATCGATCTGGCCGACCGCGATGTCGTAGGCGCGGCCGTCGAGATTGGTAGCCTTGGTCAGGCCGGTGATGGCGTGCTTGGTGGAAGTATAGGGCGCCGAAAACGGCCGCGGCGCGTGCGCCGAAATCGAACCGTTATTGATGATGCGGCCGCCACGCGGGGTCTGGTCCTTCATGATGCGGAAGGCGTGTTGCGTGCACAGGAAGGCCGCCGTGAGATTGGTATCGACCACCGCCTGCCACTGTTTGAGGGTCAAATCCTCAAACGGCGTCGCCGGCGTTCCCATGCCGGCATTGTTAAAGAGCAGGTCGAGCCGCCCATAGGTTTCCGTCACCTTGGCGAACAGCGCCGCAATCGAGCCGGCGTCGGCAATGTCGGAGGATACTGCGAGGCTCTTGCCGGGGACGCCGAGGCTCGACGTCTCTTCCAGCTTCTCCACGCGCCGGCCCGCGAGCACAACGGTGAATCCGGAATTCATCAACGCCAGCGAAGCCGCTCGGCCGACGCCGGTTCCGGCCCCGGTGACGATGGCGATCTTGTTCTTGGGCTCGGTCATGTTTCCTGCCTTTATGTCTTTGGTTTTATGTTTTCGGTGTTTCGGTCTTGTAAGGCGGCCGCGGGATATTCTGGTGCGCCGCGCGCAACGCCGCCGACCAGCGCGATCGCAGATCATGGAAATAAGGCTCGCCGGCCTCGATACGGTGGTTGAGGTCGGCGTCGCAGACGTCCGTGCGCACCACAAGCACATCGATCGGAAGACCGACGCCGAGATTGGAGCGCATGGTCGAGTCCATCGAGATCAGGCTGGTCTTCAGCGCCTCGTACAGTTCGACGTCAAAATGCATCGCGCGATCGAGCACTGGCTTGCCGTATTTGTGCTCGCCGATCTGCAAGTACGGGGTATCGGTGGTGCATTCGATGAAATTGCCGGCCGGATAGACCATGAACAGCCGCATCCGCGAGCCCTTGATCTGGCCGCCGAACAGGAACGACACGTCGAAGCTGATGTCTTCCGATTTCAGCGCGGTGCCTTCGGTGGAATGGACGGCGCGGATTGCCCGCCCGATGCGTTGCGCCGCCTGAAACATGGTCGGCGCATTGAGCAAAGTCTCGATCTCGCCGGTCTCGGGATCTTCCATACCCTCGGTCAAGGTCGAGAGCACGGACTGGCTTATCGCGAGATTGCCGGCGCTGGCGACCGCCATGATGCGCTCGCCGGGCTTGGAGAAGATATGCAGCTTTCGGAACGTCGAGACATTGTCGAGCCCGGCATTGGTACGGGTGTCGGCGATCATGACGAGTCCGTCCCGCACCAGCACTCCGCAGCAATAGGTCATTTCCAGTCCCCGAAACTTTAGCGCCGGAAATTACTAGCCAATTTCGCCTAGCCGTCCAACCCCAATCGGACGCATGGGGCGTGGCGAATTCACCGTGCGGCGTGGGCGCGCCGCATCGGTTTCAGCAGGGTAAGCGCCAGAATGCCGGTCAGCGCATCCATAGCGATGATGATCGCAAAAACCGGCAGCCAGCTCCCGGTCTGCTCGCGCAGGAGCGCCGCGAGCGGGCCGCCGAGGATCGAGCCGATGCCTTGGGCGATGTAGAGCAGGCCGTAGTTCGTGGTTGCATGCTTGGCGCCGAAGGTGTCGGTCAATGTCGAGGGGAACAGCGAGAAGATTTCGCCCCAGCCAAAGAACACGACGCCGGACAAGAGAACGAAGACCAGCGTGTTTTCGCGGAACAGAACCATCAGCGTGACGGCGGCGGCTTCCATCAGAAAAGCGATCGCCATGGTGTTTTCGCGGCCGATCCGATCCGATAGCCAGCCAAAAAATGGTCTGGTCAGTCCGTTTGTAATGCGGTCGATATTGAGCGCCAGCGGCAGCGCCGCCATGCCGAATACAGTGACGCCGGTTACTCCGAAGTCGCGTGAAAACGCCCCGAATTGCGAAATGATCATCAGGCCGCCGGTCGACATCATTGTCATCATGACGAACATCAGCCAGAACACGTTGCTGCGCAGCATCTGATCTGGCGGCGTTCCGACGCTCGATACCTGCACCGCCGGCTGTGGCAGCACGTCGTCGGCTGTCGGCAAACGCAGTGCGAGCGCGGCCACCGCGCCGACGACACCGAGAATGATGCCGAATACGATCAGCGTGTGCTGGTAACCGCTCTCGGCGATCATATTGTAGACCGCGTTGTTGGTCAGCAGCGCGCCAAAGCCGTAGCCCGCGGCGACAACGCCTGTCGCAAAGCCGCGCCGGTCCGGAAACCAGCGAACCATGAGGCCGACAACACCGACATAAACGATGCCAGTGCCGATGCCGCAGAACAGTCCGTAGGTGAAATAGAGGCCGGTGAGGGTGGTTGCATAGCCGGCGGTGATCCAGCCGATGCCGGACAACAGGCAGCCGCTCGCGATCAGAATGCGCGCGCCAAACCTCTCGATCAAATAACCCTGGAGTGGCGAGAGAAAGGTCTGCAACACGATCAGGATCGTGAAGGTGACCTGAAGGGCCGATAGCTGCACACCAAGGCTATCTTGAAGCGGCTTGGTGAAGAACGCCCAGCCATATTGGGGGCTTGAGATCGACATCATCGCGATCAGACCCAGCACAAGCTGTGTCCATCGCGTAGCCGTCGCAGATTGAGCCGACGATACCTCACCGACAGTCGTCATCTTTATACCCCCAAAGCCGTTGGCATACGTTGTACCACGCAGTGCTTAGGGCGCAACGCCGGTAGCAGGGTCCGATGGTATGAGACCAGTAGGCCGGCTGTGGTTTTGACCCGGCGGGGAAGTCCGATGGGCTTTAGGGCGATAGCGTCGCCAGATAGGCAACGATTGCCAGCATGTCGTCCTGGCTGAGATTGGCTACGACAGGCTGCATCAGTTCCGCATTGGTCCCTGCACGGGTGCCGGCTTTGATGTCGTTGAGCTGGCGAAACACGTACATCGGCGAACGTCCCGTGAGGTGCGGCACCTCAGCGATGCCTTTCAGGTCAGGGCCGTGGCAGATGGCACAGGGCTGCGTCTTGCCACCACCGCCTTTCACCAGGGCTTCGCCACGCGCGAGGCTGCCGACGGGTACATTGGCGACAAAGCCGAAGCGGGAGTCGCGCAAGTGAGCGCGCTCCGGCGCCTGCGGCAATTCGATGATGCGGCTGCCGATCGGCTCGTTGCCGTTGTCGGCGAGAGCAAAGCGCATCCCGCCGACGCGCAATTCCGTCTTCGGCACGGTGTCGGTTTCGACAACCTTGTTCCAGGCGGGGCGGGGCAGGGCCGCATAATACTTGGCCGCCTCGCGTATCTCCTCGTCGGTCACTGCCTTGGCAATCGGAAACATCGAGGTGGCGCGCGCACCCTTGCGGTGGCCGTCCTTGAAGTCGGCCATCTGCCTGACAATGTAGGCCTCCGGCAGGCCGGCGAGGTCGGAGGATTCCGGATGACCGCCGCCGGTGGTCACATGGCATTTCGAGCACGCCTTCACGGCTGGCGCGCGTCCGTTGGCAACGACCGCGGGCATCGGGGGATGGTCCTCGGGAAACCAGTCCGGCGGCGCGAAATCGTTTTCGACCTGCGCCTGGGTGTATTTGCGGCTGCTGCCCGGCAGGGTCTTTTCTTCCTTCGCGTCAAACTCGGCAAGCGGCGGATTGGCCGGATAGGCCCATTCCGGAAAAGACGCGGCCGCTCCCCCCGGGCTTGCCGCGGGACCGGCCGACTGCGCCAACGCACCCGCCGCAGCCAGGCCCATGACCACCACTGCTCCTGCAAATACGAGCTTCATTTCATCCCCACCGATTGTTTTTGTTGTGCGCCGTTACGATTGAGATTGCCACTGGCCCTGGCGGCCAGCCTGATCGACCTTGACTGCGACCGTAAGCGTTTCGGTGCCGCCGCCATAGCGGGTGCCGCGCACCGGAGCGGCGCCAAGATAATCGAGGCCGATGGCGACGCGGGCATGGGCGTCGGTGGCGCAGATCGCATTGGCGGGATCGAAGGCGACCCAGCCGAGGTTAGGCACGAATGCTTCGGCCCAGGCATGTCCGGCCGGTTGAACGGCCAAGCCGTCGCTGCGCAGAAAATGTCCGGAAACGAAGCGGGCGGGAACGCCGACCGACCGCGCGCAAGCGATAAAGATATGCGCATAGTCCTGGCACACGCCGCGCTTCAGGCCGAACGCCTCCGCCGCCGACGTCCCGCTATTGGTGGGATCTTCATCGAACGTCATGTGGTCGTTGATCTGGAGCATCAGGGCGTGCAGGAAACCCAGCACGTCCTTTTCCGACTCCGAACGCAGCTCGCGCGAAAAGGCCTCCATCGCCGGATTGACCTCCGTCAAGGGCGTGGCGCGCAGGAACAGGCTCGGCGGAAAACGCTCGTCGGTGCCGCGCAGCACGCCGCCGCTGTCGTGGGTTTCGATCAGGCCTTCGACCGTGATGGTGAGATCGGAGATCGCGCCTTCGGTCAGCACGTGGGTGATGTTGCCGAAAGCATCCTGACGCATATGCAGCCGGGAGTCGGCGGAAACGTCGATCTGCCATTCGACCACATATTGCCCGTCATGGCTGCGCGGCGTCATCCGCAGCGTCTGGGTGATGCCGGTCGCCGCGGGTTGGTAGCGATAGGTCGTGGAGTGGGCGATGCGCAGACGCATGTGACGGAAGTTCCGGTTCGCGAACGTTGCCGCAGGCTGAGGTAGAGCTCCCTCTCCCCATGAGGTGAAGCAGTGCTCGGGGATGCATTCGATCTTAGATCGATAATTAGAACTCAGATCAGATACTGTTTGGTGACGATTTCACCAAGCCTCGAATTGTCGTTGATGAATTCCTGAATGAATTCATGCACGCCGTGCTGGAAAATATCATCCATGTTGCTGTGCTCCAGCCGGTTGCGGACGCCGCGCGCGTGACGCTGCGAGGCGCCCTGGCGGCCGTAGGCGACCCCGATCTGGTCCAGGTTGCGCACGAGGTTGCCATAGCAACTCGCCAGCGAACGCGGCAGTGAATTGTTGAGGATCAGAAGATCGGCGATCAGCCAGGGTTTTAACGTCTCGCGATAGACCCAGTGATAGGCGGTCAGCGCCGAGACCGAACGCAGGATCGAGGTCCATTGATAGTAGTCGAGCGGGCCGCCGACATGCTCTTCCTCGGGCAGCAGCACATGGTATTTCACATCGAGGATGCGCGCGGTGTTATCGGCGCGTTCCAGATGTACGCCAAGGCGCGAGAACCAGTAGGCGTCGTTGCGCAGCATGGTGCGGTAGGCGGAGCCATCGAAGCGCAGGGAAGTCTCCTGAACGAAGCGCAGGAAATGCGCCAGTTCCTCGCGGGTCCTGGTGCCTTTGGCCCAAACTTCCTGCAATTCGATCCATGCCGAATTGATGGTGTCCCACATCTCGCTGGTCAGCGCGGTACGCACCGAACGCGAATTGAGCCGCGCCGCCTCGATGCAATTCTTGATCGAGGAGGGGTTGGAGCTATCGAACGACAGATATTCGACGACGTTCTGCTCGTTGGCTTCCTTGTAGATATTGTAAAAATTCTGGCTGACGCCGGCGGTGAGCAGCGCTGATTCCCATTCATTGGTTTTGCCGATATAGGCGGCCGGCAGCGCCGTGACGCGCAGCGTCGCGTCGATCGTGCGCGCGATGTATTCGGCCCGTTCGACGTAGCGGGCGAGCCAGTAAAGGTTTTCGGCGGTGCGTGACAGCATGTTAGTTCTTCTCCCTCCCCCCTTGTGGGGGAGGGTCGGGGAGGGGGGTATAAAATTGAGAGCGACGCTCGAACGGACCCTCAACCCCTCCCGGCAAGGGGGACGGGAGCGAGAGAGTTGCGTTTGTAGCGACGAAAAGCTGCAACATCTCACTCATCCAATATCCACGTGTCCTTGGTGCCGCCGCCCTGGCTGGAATTGACGACGAGCGAGCCTTCCTTCAGCGCCACGCGCGTCAGCCCGCCCGGCACGATGGTGGTGCGGTCGCGTCCAGTCAGCACGAACGGGCGCAGATCGACGTGACGTGGCGCAAGGCCCGCCGCGGTGCAGGTCGGGCAAGTCGAAAGCGCGAGCGTCGGTTGGGCGATAAAGCCTTCCGGCTCGCGTTTGAGCTTGTCACGGAACGCCTCGATCGTGGCCTTGGTCGCTGCCGGCCCGATCAGCATGCCGTAGCCGCCGGAGCCGTGAACTTCCTTCACCACGAGTTCGCTCAAATTGTCGAGAACGTAAGCGAGATCTTTCGGTTCGCGGCAGCGCCAGGTCTGCACGTTCTTGAGGATCGGTTCTTCGCTGAGGTAGAATTTCACGACCTCCGGCATGTAGGAATAGATCGCCTTGTCGTCGGCGATGCCGGTGCCCACCGCATTCGCAAGCGTGATGTTGCCGGCGGCGTAGGCCGACATCAGGCCGGGAACGCCGAGCGCGGAATCCGGGCGGAAGGTGAGGGGATCGAGGAAGTCGTCGTCGAGCCGGCGGTAGATGACGTCGACGCGTTTGAGGCCTTCGGTCGTGCGCATGAACACCTCATCGTCCTTGACGATGAGGTCGCGTCCCTCGACCAGTTCGATGCCGAGCTTGTCGGCGAGGAAGGAATGTTCGTAGTAGGCGGAGTTGTAGACGCCGGGCGTCATCAGCGCCACCGTCGGTTCGCCGGCCGCGCTGTGGGGCGCCACCGAGCGCAACGCGGTCAACAGTTCGTCGGGATATCTCTCTACCGGCGCGATGCGGTGGCGCGCAAACAAGTCCGGAAACAGCCGCATCATGATTTCGCGGTTTTCCAGCATATAGGACACGCCTGACGGCGTGCGCGCATTGTCCTCCAGCACGATGAAGTTATCGGCATCGGTGCGGATGATGTCGATGCCGGCGACATGGACATAGATGTCGTGCGGCACATCCTGGCCGTTCATCTCCGGGCGGAACACCGGGTTCTGGAAGATCAAATCCTCGGGCACGATGTTGGCGCGCAGGATGTCGCGGCCGTGATAGATGTCGCGCAGGAACATGTTGAGCGCGCGCACGCGCTGCTTGAGGCCTTTTTCGAGGACCGCCCATTCACGTGCCGACATGATTCTTGGGATCACGTCGAACGGGATCAGCCGTTCCTGGGCCTCTGCATCGCCATAGACCGCGAAGGTGATGCCGATCCTGCGAAACAGCAGCTCAGCTTCCTGGCGGCGATATTCGAGAGCGTCCGGCGGCGTTTCTTTCAGCCAGCGGGAGAGTTCCTGATAGGCCGGGCGAAGATCGCCGCCCATACCGTTCATTTCATCGAAGGCAACCGCCATGAGTCTCCGACCGTCTGTCCCCCTGAGTAGTCACGCTACAGTGCATGACTTCACAGGATGGTAGCAAGGGTCACGCCAGCGGGATATGGATTGATACGGGTCGATCCCGATCATTTGCCGGGGACGGCGGGCCGGCTGCCGAAAAAACAGCTTGCGGCTGCTCAAATCGGCAGCAAAATCCGGCCCAACATCAAGGTCTTGGCCGAGAACGCGATTTCGGCCAAAGACCACATAGCAAGCAGCCCGCGTAGGAGCGACTATGAGTGAGATCGTCACGGCAGGCATTCTGGTGATCGGCGACGAGATCCTGTCCGGCCGGACCAAGGACAAGAACATCGGCTTCATCGCCGAGTACCTCACCAACATCGGCATCGACTTGAAGGAAGTTCGCGTCGTTGCTGACGAAGAGGCCGAGATCATCGCAGCATTGGATGCGCTGCGTCATCGCTACACCTACGTCTTTACCACCGGCGGCATCGGCCCGACCCACGACGACATCACGGCCGACAGCATCGCAAAGGCTTTCGGCGTCGGCATTGACCATCATCCGGAAGTGGTAGCGCGGTTTCGCGAACGCTGGAGCGAGGCCGATTTGAACGAAGCACGGCTGCGCATGGCGCGGATTCCAGACGGCGCGGAGCTGATCCAGAGCGCAACCATCCTCGCGCCAGGCTTCAAGATCGACAACGTCATCGTGATGGCGGGCGTGCCGACGATCATGCAGGCGATGATGGACATCGTGGCGCCGAAACTGAAGTCAGGTGTGCGGATGCTCTCCGAAAGCGTGCGCGCCAACGCCAGGGAGGGCGACGTCGGTGGTCCGCTGCGCGCCATCGCAAACGCTCATCCCGACGCCATCATCGGCAGCTATCCCTTCACGGACGAAGAAAACAAGCCGAACACCAATCTGGTGGTGCGCTCGCGCGATGCGGACAAGCTTGCGGCTGCGATGAGCGCGGTGAAGGAAATGCTGGCCGGATTGAATGTGGTTCGTTAAGCAGACACCAGAACAGGACGCGGGGGAAAATAATGGCGGAACATCCGGAACTGAGTGCGCAGGAGCGGGCAGGCAAGGCCTTTCCGGTGTCATGGGATCAGTTTCACCGGGATTGCCGGGCGTTGACGTGGCGGCTCAACGAGGTCGGGCCGTTTCATGCCGTGATCGCGATCACCCGCGGCGGCCTGGTGCCGGCGGCGATCGTGGCGCGTGAACTCGGCGTGCGCATCATCGATACAGTGTGTATTGCGAGCTACGATCACACCAAGCAAGGCGACCTGAACGTGCTCAAGGGCGTTTCGGCCGACACGGCAAAGCTCGGCGGCGGCAGCGGCAAGGGACTTCTGATCGTCGATGACCTCGTCGATACCGGCAAAACCGGGCGTATGGTGCGCGACCTGCTCCCGGATGCGCATTTCGCCACCGTCTACGCCAAGCCGAAGGGACGCCCGCTGGTCGACACCTTCATCACCGAAGTGTCGCAGGACACCTGGATCTTCTTTCCCTGGGATACCGCGCTGTCGTTCCAGCCGCCGATCCGCGACGGAGCGGCGTGATCTTTTTCACCTCGCGCCCGCGTGCGGGGAGAGGGGGAAGAACAAGATGCCCCTGCAAAACCGCGTGCTGCCGTCGGGCGAGATCGTCGCGATCGCGGCGCGCGGCATGTTCGTCGGCAATCGCGGCATCATCCATGACCCCGCGACCAAAACACTTTTAAAGAAGCGCTGGTCGAGCGACGCGTGGCTCACCTGCGCGCTGGAATTCCGCGGCCGTCGGCGCCAGGTGATGCAAAGGCAAAGCTGGACCGAATTGTTCTTTCTCGATGAGGCCACCGCCTTTGCAGCAGGGCACAGGCCCTGTTTCTATTGCCGGCGGGACGACGCCAACCGCTTTCGCGCCGCCTGGGAGAAGGGCAACCGGACCGGCGAGGTGCTCGCGCCCGAAATCGATGCGGTGTTGCACCGGGAGCGTCTCGTCAGCGGCAGGAAGCTGCACCCCTTGCCGAAGCCGATCGAGAAGCTGCCCGACGGCACGATGGTGCAGGTGGGTGAAGAAAGCTTTCTGATCGTAGGCGGACGTCCATACCTGTGGTCGCCGTCCGGTTACCGCGCGGTAAAGCGCGATATCGTGGACGCAAGGCTGCTCACTGCGCCTTCGATCGTACGGGCGTTTGCGGCCGGCTATAGGCCGGTGCTGCATCCGAGTGCTGGGAACGCAGCGAAATAGTTCGCCGCGTTCGCGGACCTCATCCTGAGGAGCGGCCGAAAGGCCGCGTCTCGAAGGATGTGTTGGGGCCTCATGGTTCGAGACGGTGCAAGGGCGCGCCTCCTGACCATGAGGGCAAAGGCGTTACCCCAGCCTCTGCCGTGCCAGCTTCGCACCCGCGCCGAGCGCCATCAGCTTGGCCTCGGCGATGTCGCGCCGCATCGGCGCCATGCCGCAATTGGTGGTCGGGATGATGTCGCTCTTGGGTACGAACTTGGAGACGGCTTCGATCGTCGCGACGACGTCTTCGGCGGTCTCGACCGTGTCGCTCGCGACGTCGATCACGCCGGCCTGAACCTTCTTGCCTTTCAGGAGCGCGAGCAATTCGAGCGGCACCTTTGAATTACGGCATTCGATCGCGACCTGCTGGATCGGGCTCTTGGCGATGACGGGGAAAATATCCTGATATTGCCGCCACTCGTTGCCGAGCGTTTCCTTCCAGTCGGTGTTGGCCTTGATGCCGTAGCCGTAGCAGATGTGAACCGCGGTGGCGCAGGTCAGGCCTTCGGCGGCGCGCACCAGCGCCTTGATGCCCCAATCGTTGACTTCGTCCATGTAGACATTGAAGGCCGGCTCGTCGAACTGAATCAGGTCGATGCCATCGGCCTGCAATGCTTTGGCTTCCTCGTTGAGCAATTCGGCAAAGGCAAACGCCATCTTGACGCGGTCGCCGTAATATTTGTCGGCGATGGTGTCGATGATGGTCATCGGGCCGGGCAGGGTGAACTTCACCTTGTGCGTGGTGTGGGTGCGGGCGACGCGGGCTTCATCGGCATGAACGCGGCCCTTGAGTCGCAGCGGCGCTACCACCTGCGGCACCATCGCCTTGTAGCGATCATTGCGGATGCCCATCTCGACCTTGTGCGCGAAATCGATGCCTTCGACCTTTTCCAGAAAACCGTGCACGAAGTGCTGACGCGCCTGTTCGCCTTCGGTGACGATGTCGATGCCGGCATCTTCCTGAAGCTTGACCGCAAGCACCGTCGCATCGCGCTTGGCGCGGGCAAGTTCGTCGCCCTGCGACTTCCATGGCGCCCACAGCTTGTTCGGTTCGGCCAGCCATTCGGGTTTGGGCAGGGAGCCGGCGATCGTGGTTGGAAACAGCATGTTGGGCGTATCCTCTAACGTCTAAGGTTTATTGGGCCGTCTAATGCCATGTCCTGAAGCCGAGGTACATGGATATTACTAGTGCCCACTTTCCTGGGTTCGTACCCACACTCAGCGGCCACTTTTACGAACTTCGGAAAGTTATGGGCACTGGCAAATTTCAGGATTCTAGAGCCGCTTTCCATTTGAAGTTCCTCGACGAGTTCGCCGCTTGTGGTGCAAGAACTTCAAATGGGCGGCACTAGTATAGAATGCGACCAAAGCAGGGGGTAGGATTGCCGCAGTCTCGCGGAGCGGAATTTCCATGATCGACCTCTATTATGCGCCGACGCCGAACGGCTGGAAAATCTCGATCATGCTGGAAGAGCTCGGCATTCCCTATCACGTCATACCCGTCAACATCCGTGCCGGCGATCAATTCAAGCCGGAGTTTCTGGCGATCAGCCCCAACAATCGCATTCCCGCGATCGTCGACCAAGAGCCTCCCGATGGCGGCGGACCGTTCTCGGTGTTCGAGACCGGTGCGATCCTGATCTATCTCGCCGATAAATTCGGCCGCTTCCTGCCGGCCGAATTACGCGCGCGCTCGGTCGTGATCCAGTGGGTAATGTGGCAGATGAGCGGGCTGGGGCCGATGCTCGGCCAGCACGGACATTTTGCGCTGTATGCCCCGGAGAAAATTCCCTACGCGATCGAGCGCTATCGGGACGAAGCAGCTCGGCTTTATCACGTGCTCGACGTGCAGCTCGGCAAGACGGGTGCTTACGTCGCAGGCGGCGAGTATACGATTGCCGACATCGCCTGCTTCCCGTGGACCATGACCCACAAGGCGCAAGGTTTTACGCTCGACGATTATCCGAACGTCAAGCGCTGGTATGCGGACGTGCGCGCGCGGCCGCAGGTGCAGGCGGGGCTTGCGCTCGGGAAATTCGTCAAGGAGCCGTTCGACGAAAAGGCGCGCAAGAATATGTTCGGGCAAAAGGCGAAGGAGATGACGCGGAAGAAGTGAGGACAAGTCCCCAACTCATCCTTCGAGACGCGGCCCTTGGCTGCTCCTCAGGATGAGGAGCAGAGTACGTGAAGCAAACAAGGAAAATACCATGATCGAATTCTTTTTCGACTGTTCGAGCCCCTGGACCTATCTCGCCTTTCAAAACATCCAGCCGCTCGCGAGGGAGTTCGACGAGGAGATTTCGTGGAGGCCGATCCTGGTCGGCGGCATCTTCAACACCATCAATCCAAGCGTCTACGCCCGGCGCGAGCATCCTGTGCCGGCGAAGGTTGCTTACGATCAAAAGGACTTGGCGGACTGGGCGCGCGTCTCGGGCCTGACCATCAAGCGGCCGACGGTGTTTCCGGTGAACAGCGTCAAGGCGATGCGCGGCTGTATCTGGCTCGGCAAAGACATGCTGCCGTTTGCGCGCACCGTATTCCAGGACTACTGGGGCGGTGACAAAGACATCTCGCAGGATGCCGTGCTGGCGGAAATCTGCCAGCTCTGCGGTATCGACCCGAAAGCGTTCTTTGCCGGTATTGCCGAGCAATCGATCAAGGATCAGCTCAAGGCCAACACCGACGAAGTGATGGCGCGGGGAGGCTTCGGCTCGCCGACGATCTTTCTCGACAAGACCGATATGTATTTCGGCAACGACCGCCTGCCGCTGATCAGGGATGCGCTGACACGGCGGAAGGCGTAACATTTCATTTCGGTGGACAGGGCCATTTGCGTTGCGGGCCGCGCAGGGCCTCGAACGCCTTCGCCATGGCGAGCACGCCGAGATCGTCGAAACGGCGGCCGACGATCTGCACGCCGATCGGAAAACCTGCCGCATCGTAGCCGCCGTTGATCGAGACGGCCGGATTCTCCGCCATGTTCCACGGCACGGTATAGCCGATGTGCTCGAACGGCCGGTTCGGATCGTTCAGGGGTGCGGCGAGTTCGGCTGCGAATTTCACGACCGGCGAGACCGGCGAGATCAGATAGTCGATGTCTGCGAACAGCTTCGCCGCGGCAGCGCGAATCGCCATCGTCATGTTGAAGCCTCGGATCACGTCGACGCCGGATAGCCTCGCGCCGGTTTCCGCCCAATTGAGAATGTAAGGCAGCGTCTTATTTCGTTCGGCGCCTTCGAGTTTGGAAAGATCGTCCCAGAGCCGTGCGCGCCAGAAGTTGTCGAGGCCATCGAGCATCTCGCGCGTCAGGATGCCCTTGACCTCCTGGACCGTCGCGCCGGTGCCTTCAAAGGCCTTTGCTGCCTTGACCGCCACATCACGCACGTCCTTCTCAAGGGCTTGTCCGACGCCGAGATCCAGAAGCAGCCCGATACGCAATTTGCGTGTCGGCTTGTCGAGCGTCTTCCAATGGATGTCGTTGGGAGGAAGACTCATGCCGTCGTGGCGATCGGGTTTCGCGAGTACGCTCATCATCAGTGCGGCGTCGTCGACAGTGCGCGTCATCGGGCCGGCAACGCGGCCCACATAAGGCGGATCGATCGGCACACGGCCGAGACTCGGCTTCAACGCAACAAGGCCGCACCAGCAAGCGGGCAGACGCACCGAACCTCCGATGTCAGTGCCGAGATGCAGCGGACCGTAGCCGGCGGCGCCGGCCGCAGCGGCGCCGGCGCTTGAGCCGCCGGGATTTTGCTTGAGATCCCAGGGATTGCGGGTGAGCGGATGGAAGGAGGACAGACCCGACGACAGCATGCCGAAATCCGGCATCGTGGTCTTGGAAAAGATGATGGCGCCGGCTTCACGTAAGCGCGCGGCCGGCGGTGCGTCAACTTCCGCCGGCACGAGCTTTGTCGTGGCGGCGCCGAGCGGCACGGGCGTTCCTTTGGTGGCGATATTCTCCTTGATGGTGACGGGAACGCCGTCGAGCGGCTTGCTCGATTCACCGCTTTGCCAGCGCTCGGTCGAGGCTTTAGCGGCGGCGCGCGCGCCATCGGGATCGAAACCGTAGAGCGCCTTGATGTGAGGCTCCCATTGCGCCACATGCGCCAGCACCTCGTCGAGCACCTCGCTCGGCGAGAACTGCCGGGCGCGGAAACCGGCGATCATGTCGGCGGCGCTAAGATCGTGCAGTGCCGTGACGGCGTCGGAAGCCTCATCCTCGCTCATGGACGCTCCTTGGTCGAAGGCTGGCTAGTGTCCGGTTTGCGACATGCACTAGCCGGCCGGCAGGCGGGTTTCGATGATGCGCGCAAAAACGCTGGCGCCGATCGGTAATATCTTGTCGTCGAGCGTGTACCCGGGATTGTGCACCGGCACCGAGCCGTCATGGCCGAGCCAGAAATAGGCGCCGGGGACGGCCTGCAACATGTCGGCAAAATCTTCGCTGCCCATTTTCGGTCGCGACCGCATTGTGACCTTCGCAGGATCGACCACCGTGCGCGCGACATCCGCCACCACCCTGGAGTGCTCTTCCTGGTTGACCAGCACGCTGAAAATGTCGCGGATATCGACCGCTATTTCGACGCCGAATGCCGCGGCGGTACCCGCGCAAAGGGCGCGCATCCGTTCGCGGATCAGCGCGCGCACTTCATCAGAAAACGCGCGCACGGTGCCGGCGAGTTTGGCTTCGCCCGGGATCACGTTATAGGCGGAGCCTGCGTGAATCTGGGTGATCGAGAGCACGGCCGGCTCGTTCGGCGAGACGTTGCGGCTGACGATGGTTTGCAGCGCTTGTCCGAGCGTCATCGCGATCACCACTGGATCCTTGGAGCGCTCGGGCATCGCACCATGGGCCCCATAGCCTGTTATCGTGATATCGAAGAAATCGGCGCCCGCCATCGCGGGCCCCGGCAGCACCGCAAGCTCGCCGTGATCGAGATCGGGCGCGTTATGCAGGCCGTAGATTTCGTCGCAGGGGAATTTCTCGAACAGGCCGTCCTTGATCATGGCGCGCGCGCCGCCTAAGCCTTCCTCGGCCGGCTGAAAAATAAAGTGTACGGTCCCGTCGAAATTGCGGGTCTCGGCGAGATAGCGCGCGGTGCCGAGCAGCATGGTGGTGTGGCCGTCATGGCCGCAGCCGTGGAAGCGGCCGGGAATGGTCGAGCGCCATTTCAGGTTGGTGTTCTCTTCCATCGGCAGCGCGTCCATATCGGCGCGCAAGCCGATGCGTTTGGTGCCCTGGCCCTTGCCTTTGAGCACGCCGACAACGCCAGTGCCGCCGAGCCCGCGATGAACCTCGACGCCCCATTGCGCGAGCTTCTCTGCGACGATGCCGGAGGTGCGGACTTCCTCGAAGCCGATTTCGGGATGGGCGTGGAGGTCGCGCCGGATGGCAGTGAGTTCGTCGGCGAAGGCGTCGATGCGGTCGATGGTGGGCATGGTTATTTATCCGATGGCGGTGGAATGGGATTTCGAATGGTGTCGCGGAGCGAAAGCCGGACCGTTTGGTTTGAGGCGGACGCCCGGACGCAACCTGGTCCAGGGAAGGGAGACGGGATCGGCGGGCATGGCGCCCGGTGCTGCGCAGATCAGAAGCTTTTCGGCGATCGGCTCAAAATCGGCGCGGAAGTGCACAGAACTCTTGTTCACGAGAATGGCTTGTTCGGTCGGCTCGATACCGACATAGCGAAACATCGCCTGATCCGCCAGCTGCGCTTTGTGCGAACTCAGGACGATGCGGACATCGTCGATCCGCAATGCTGCCGACGGGCCCATATCCATGTCGCGGCCGCCGAAGTAGGGGCCGGTCGCCACGAACTTTCCGTCGGACAGGTTTTCGACGATGAAGGCGGCTTCGAACGGCGCATCGCCCGCAATGCCGGACTTGCCGCCGAGCGACAGCTTCACCGTAGCGCCAACCCCAGCGTCATGGGCGGCCTTGGCCGAGGCCGGATCGTAAATAGCGCCGATTGCCGCGCGTGTGGCCTTGTTGCGAACCAGCGCGCGCAACATGCCCATGGTGTCGGAATTGCCGCCAGCGCCGGGGTTGTCCTGGGTATCAGCGATAATGACGGGTTTTCGCGCACCGTTCGATAGCTGCATCGCGAGCTGGACGCCTTCGTCGGGCGTATAGATGCGGCCGTCGAAATCGCGCTCATGGCTTTCGACGATTGCCGCGATCCTATCCACGGCAGCTTGCGCGTCCGCCTTTGTCTTGCCGTACGCGAAAACGCTCGGGCCGCAATCGGCGAAGTCGGCAGCCGGAAAGCCGGGGCAGAAAGAAAGCGTCGGCACGGCCTCGCTCTCCATGCCAGCCAGCTTTTCGTAAATGCCTTTGGCGGGAAAATCGCTGGTGCATTGCCAGCTGATCGGAATCAGGAAAGGCAATTGCCGGAAGGCCTTTTCCAAGCGTTGGCCCTCGCGCAGCAGCAAGGCGAGATGGCGCGCGACGGCGCGGCCGGTATTGGCCATGTCGATGTGCGGATAGGTGCGATAAGCGATTAGCGCGTCGGCGTGATGCGCCATCTCGGGTGTGACATTGGCGTGCAGATCGAGGCTGACGACGAGCGGCAGCTTGTTGCCGATCACTTGGCGGACACGGCGCAAAATCTCGCCTTCGCCGTCGTCGAAATGTTCGCCGACCATCGCGCCGTGCAGATCGAGATAGACGGCGTCGAGCGGACCGGCGCCCGCGATGCCGTCGACGATCACTTTGGCGATGCGCTCATAAGCGTCTTTCGTGACGTGGGCGCAGGGGCTGGCGGCGGCGAAGATCGTCGGCACCAGTTCCCAACCACGTTCGTCAGCTTCGCCGACAAAGCCGGCGAGGCCGACGTTGATGTTGCGCATGACCTCGAGAACGTCGGCGCCCATTGTCATCGCGGGCCAGCCGCCACCATGAACAAAGTCGGCGTACGCCGCTTTCGTCGGCGCAAAGGTATTGGTCTCGTGCAGAAAACCGCCGACGGCGATGCGGGGCATGGTTTTGTCTCGGCTATGGTCGTTCTTGACGTTAAACTCAAGCCGTCGAGTGCCGCAAGCAAGGAAGCACTCTTACTTATGCATGCTTGCCAGACCGCCGCGGCGAAGCCTCGTCACGGCTTGGGGCGACGAAAAGTGGTTCGCTGCAATCCGCTGATGTTTTCGCCGATCGACATTGCGCAAATCCGCGACAGATGCACATAGGGCAGGCCGGTCTCGGCCGCCCACGCATTGAACTGCGCCTGCACCTTGGCGAGGTCACCCTTGGACTTCACTTCCTCGGCGATATCGAGCCCGGCATCGCGCAGGCAAGCGACCACGTCTTGAGAGGTGACAAAGCCGTCCCAACCGACGAAGCGCAAGAACATCTGGCCGGTATTGCCGCCGAGACGGCTGCCGCGCTTGGCCAGCAGATCGAGCAGTCCCACTTGGTCGGAGGAGGACCACTTCGCCAGGAACTGACCGAAGCTGCCATGCTCTTTTGCGATCTCCTGCACGAACGCGGCGTTCACGCGAACCGACGTAATCTTGGCGCCATTGCGTACAATGCGCGTGTCGGACAATAGCGCGTCCCAGAAATCATCGGGCTGGAAGATCAGCTTGGCCGGTTCGAAACCAAGAAAGGCTTTCTCAAAATCCGGCCACTTGTTTTCGATGACGCTCCAGGCAAAGCCTGCCGAAAAGACGCGCTGGGTCATCTCGGCCAGAAAGCGATCATCCGGCATTTTTGCCAGCGCCTTCATGCCGTGTTTTGGCGGCAGCAGTTTTTCAAGTGCTTTTGTGCCGCCCTTGCGCTTTTCGGCGCGCGCGCGAATGCCGCTGAACGGGATGGAGCGAGTCTTTGTGGCTGCCTTCGCCATCGGATTGGCTCCTCAAGTCAAGGTAGCCAACAGGCCCGCCATCAGGCGGCCGCGTTCGGCAAGGCTATCGATTTCGATGTGTTCGTTGAGCGTGTGCGCATCCGCGCCACGGACGCCCAATC
Organism: uncultured Alphaproteobacteria bacterium; assembly: GCA_963824305.1. GTDB lineage: Bacteria > Pseudomonadota > Alphaproteobacteria > Rhizobiales > Xanthobacteraceae > Bradyrhizobium. The sequence goes on along the minus strand of CAWGOW010000004.1, from coordinate 314,817 downwards.
CGTCCAGCGTCGGAATTCCCATCGCGCCGGTGAAATTGGCGTCGGAGCCGCCGCCAACGCTGACATGCGGAAGTTCAAGCCCCATCGAAGCGGCGACGGCGCGCGCCTTCTCGTAGAGCCCGAGTGTCCCGGCGTCCGGCTCCCATACCGGGCGCGTCACGCCACGTGTCACCTTGAATGTCACCTCGTTGGAGGTGCCCGACAGCGCCAGCATGCGCTCGACCGCGCGGTCGAGATCGGCCTGGCGCTTGGCCATGCTCAGCGCTTCACCGGAGCAAGTGGTGGCAACGCAATTGACCCATTGGCCGCCATGCACGATGCCGACCGAGAACGTGCAATCATCGGATGTCATGCCGTCGATGATCAGGATCTGGCGCGCCATTTCGCGAATGGCCGAGCGTCCCGAGGACAGGGTGGAGCCGGCATGGCTCGGCCGCCCCGTCGCTTCCAGATTGAACCGCGCGATCGCATAGCGTCCGGTGACGACGCCGTTATTCGGACGGCCGGGCTCGGGCACCAGCACATATTTGTTGCGCCTGGCTTCGGCCTCGACGAGGTCGCGCGTCGAGGGGGTGCCGACTTCCTCGTCAGGGGTGAGCAGCACGGTGATGGGAAGCGGCGTGGTGAGGTGCGCGCGCGCCAGTTGCCGGATCGCCTCCAGCGTCAGGTAATTGCCGCCCTTCATGTCGAAGATGCCGGGCCCGAAGCATTTATTGCCTTCGCGACGCCACTTCAGCTTTTCGATCGTGCCGACGGGATGAACCGTGTCGAGGTGTCCGGCGATCAAGATGCCCGGCTCGCCTTGCCGGGGGTGGGGGAATGTCGCCCGCACGCAGCCGCCGAAGCCCTGCCGTCCGGCGATCCGCTCGATCGATGCACCCATGATCGACATTTCCCGCGCGGCAAGATCGAGCATGCGCTCGACGGCGGCGGCGTCCCAGGTCGGACTTTCGCATTCGACCCAGGCGCGCAGGCCCGCAAGCATCGTCTCTGAATCGAAAGGCAAGTGGGAGGGATTCATCGAAGACTCCCGATTTCGGGGGATGGTTCGACAGGTGAACACGAGAGGCGCACCTTACAAGAAGGATCGGTGACAGATTTGTAAAGCCAAAGTTCTGCAATGGCGGTCGCTTGCCACGCCGCGGGAAAGGCGGAAGTTCGTTTGGCGGATGCCGGACTGATGAACTGTGAGAACGCAAAGCGGAGCGGCTGGTCAAAGCTTGAAGAGAAATACGCGCGCGTCGATTCGACTGTCATGTTTTCTTCGCAGACGAGTGCTTTATGTTCGCCAACAATGTTGACGACATTGTCGGCGACATAAGAAGCGGCGTAAAAACCGTGACGTTACGAGCAGAAATTTTTTCGGAGTCGCATGCGTACGAACTGAGTGTTGCCAAAGAGCGAATGCAAAACGCGTTGGCGGCAAAAAATAACTTTCCCCGTCGTAGTTTAGCAAACGATACGACGAACAGGAAAATGCGCCCGCGTTGAAGCGGAGTGCGCGATGGGTGTGTGAGAACACGCAAACCGGATTGGTTTGACGTGAAACTTACACATGCCCGTCATTGACGCTGCCTATCTGTCCCCGCGCTAAACCACTCCTTTAGCTCTGGGGAAAAGATGAAAAATCTGAAGCTGAAATCCGCTTTGCTGTCGTCCGCCGCGGCAATTGTCGCTGCTGCCAGTTTCGCGACGACTGGTTCGACCGCCGGCAATCTGGCGACCGAACTCGCGCCCGTCGTGAACCTGATCGAGAACGTCACTTCCAACGCCAAGAAGGCGGGGGGCATCGATCCGAACACGCTGAAGACCAAGACGCCGATCAAGCACTTGATCGTCGTCTTCAACGAGAACCGTTCGTTCGACCATTACTTCGGCACTTATCCGAACGCCATAAATCCGGAAGGCGAGCCGATTTTCGAGCCCGCCAAGAACACGCCGCGCAATATCAACAACCTGCTGTCGAGCCCGGCACTGCTCGACAACAACCCGAACGCAAACCCCAACGTCGTGCCTTCCAACGGCGCGACTGTCACCCAACCGTCGAACGGCGCCAATGCGGCCAACCCGTTTCGCCTCGACCGCACGCAAGCCGACACGGCCGGCCAGAACCATTCGTATGGTCCCGAGCAGAAGGCCTATGACGCCGGCAAGAACGACCTGTTCCCGCTTGATGTCGGCAGCGGCACTGCTGGCGCCGCCGGCGCCTTCGGCACCAAGGGTCAGGTGATGGGCTTCTTCGACGGCAACACGGTCACCGCGTACTGGAACTACGCCCAGAACTTCGCGATGAGCGACAATGCCTGGGGCGACACCTTCGGTCCGTCGACACCGGGTCTCTTGGAAATGTTCGCCGGCCAGACCAATGGCATGGTCCCGGGCGTGGGCACCAGCGGCAACGAACTGCCCGACGGGCAGGGCGGTTTCACCCTGATCGGCGACGTCGATCCGACCTTTGACATCTGCTCGCGCGGCACGTCGGTCTCATCGACTGCCAAGAACATCGGCGACCTGCTCAACGCGGCCGATATTCCCTGGGGTTCGTTCTACGGTGGTTTCAACCTGCAAACCATCAACGACAATGGCTCCAGCGGGTGTTCGGGGGTGAACGGCCAGGGCGTGGTAACTGCCAATGCAGGCCGCAGCCACGTCAGCGCGGTTACCGGCCGAACCGTCAACGACTACATCCAGCACCACATCTGGACGCAGTACTTTGCATCGACGGCCAACCCGAACCACCTCCGTCCGACCTCGACGAAGGCGATCGGCTACACCAACGTACCGGGCACCAACAAGATTGATCCGGCCAATCACAACTACGACCTGAACGACTTCTTCACGACGGTTGGCTCCGGCAACTTCCCGTCGGTGTCCTTTATCAAGATGGAAGCATACCAGGACGAGCATCCGGGCAACTCCAATTCGCTCGATGCGCAGGCGGGCTTTGTCAAACTGGTCAACTTCCTGATGGAGCAGCCGGATTGGGATTCCACCGCCGTGATCCTGGCCTATGACGACTCCGACGGCTGGTACGACCACGCCTTCGCTCCGACGACGCAAGCTTCGTTCTCGGCGCAGGATGCGTTGACCGCTCCCGGCCAGTGCGGTGTTCCCGGCGTCACGCCGGTGCCGCTTGGCGTCAAGGGTCTTCCGGTTGCGGGTCGTTGCGGCCCAGGCACGCGCCTACCGTTCATGGTGATCTCGCCCTACGCCAAGCAGAACTACGTCAGCCACGTGTTCATCACGCAGGCCTCGATCCCGCAATTCATCGAGGACAACTGGTTGAAAGGTGAGCGTCTCGGCGGTGGCTCGTTCGACGCCACGACCGGCTCGATCATGGACATGTTCGACTTCACACAGAAAAAATCAACGAGGCTGATCCTCGACCCGACCTTCGGCACCGTCGACGGCAAAACGAAGATCAACAACTGAGCTAAGTTCTTAGACTCAATCGAACAATCGTGCGGTCACAGGCGTCGGCCTTTTGGCCGGCGCCGCTTCAATGACCCTGGTCGACAGCTTCGTCGGCCGGGGTCGAAGGCGTTCTGACGTGAAACCTACACATACATGTCATTGAGCTTTTCTAATCGTCTCCCCCGCACGGCTCAAAATTTTTTTGAGAGGCAATGGGAGAACGAATACATGAAGCTGAAATCCGCTCTGCTGTCTTCGGCTGCGCTGATTGCAGTCGCAGCCACTTTTGCGTCAACAGGTTCGATTGCCGGCCAACTCACCGCGGTCGAGAACCTGGTCAATAGCGTCGCCTCGAAAGGCAAGGCAACCACGGTCACCGACACCGTCAACGCATTGCCGACGAAGACGCCGATCAAGCATCTCGTCGTCATCTTTAACGAGAACCGCTCGTTCGATCATTACTTCGGCACCTATCCGAATGCCTTGAACGTGGAAGGCGAGCCCGCTTTCAGGGCTGCCAAGGGCACGCAGACCGACATCAACAATCTGCTGACCAACCCGTCTTTGCTTGACAACAATCCGAACCTCAACCCGCTCAACGGCGCGGGCGCGGCCAATCCGTTCCGTATCGATCGCACCCAGTTCAACACGGCGGACCAGGGCCACAGCTATACGCCGGAGCAGCTGGCCTATGACGGCGGCAAGAACGACCTGTTCCCGGTGAATACCGGCAGCGGCACCGCGGGCGGCGCTGCGGCGTTCGGCACCAAGGGCCAGGTCATGGGCTATTTTGACGGCAACACCGTCACCGCCCTGTGGAATTACGCCCAGAACTACGCGATGAGCGACAATTCCTTTGCCGATCAATATGGTCCGTCGACGCCTGGCGCGCTCAATATGTTTGCCGGTCAGACCAATGGCATGGTGCCCGGTGTCGGCACCAGCTCGGCCATGCTCCCCGATGGCCAGGGTGGCATCACGTTGATCAACGACATCGATCCCACCTTCGACGTTTGCTCGAGCAAGACCACGACGGGTTCGTCGACCGCCAAGAACATCGGCGACCTGCTCAATACGGCTGAAATTCCCTGGGGTTCGTTCGTCGGCGGTTTCGACCTGACGACCGTCAACGCCAATGGTTCGACCGGCTGCACGCGCAAGACGATCAGCCCGAGTACCGGATCGGCTCAAACGGACTATGTGCCGCATCACATCTGGTTCCAGTACTATCAGTCGACGGCCAATGCGAACCACACGGCTCCAGATTCGCTCGCTTCGGTCGGCTTGACCGTTATCGCCGGCAACAAGAAGGGCAAGCTGGACCCGGCCAACCACGCCTACGACCTGAACCTGTTCGAACAGGCGGTTGGACAGGGTAACTTCCCGGCCGTTTCCTTCATCAAGCAGTCGTCGTTCCAGGACGGTCACCCTGGCAACTCCAACGCGCTCGACGAACAGGCCGGCCTTGTCCACCTGATCAACTTCCTTCAGGAACAGCCGGATTGGGATTCCACCGCTGTGATCATCGCCTACGACGACTCGGACGGCTGGGCCGATCACGTGTTCGCGCCGACGACGCACGGTTCGTTTTCGACCGCCGATGCGTTGAACGGCACCGGCAACTGCGGAACCCCGGGTGTCACGCCCGAGCCCATCGGCGTCAAAGGTGGCATGGTCGCGGGCCGTTGCGGTCCGGGTACTCGCCAGCCGTTCCTGGTGATCTCGCCCTACGCCAAGAAGAACTATGTCAGCCACGTGCAGGTCACGCAGGCCTCGATCCCCCAATTCATCGAGGATAACTGGCTGAACAGCCAGCGTCTCGGCGGCGGCTCCTTCGATGCCACGACCGGTTCGATCGACGACATGTTCAATTTCAAGAAGAAGAACTCGACGAAACTGATTCTCGACGAGAGCTCGGGCCTCGTTGACGAAAAGTCTTCGATCCAGAACTAAGCGAACAAATCGCACGCTGATCGTGCGGTCTCTCGGCGCCGGCCTTTTGGCCGGCGCCGTCTTGCGTTGATAGATCGCGTTTGCCGTCAAACTTACACATACCTGTCACTGACGGTCCCTATTTGTCTCTGCCGCACGACTCAAAATCCTTTTGAGAGGCAACAAGGGAAAAAAATGAAAAGGCTGAAGCTGAAACCTATTCTGCTGTCGACTGCGGCAGTGATCGCCATGACCGCCACCGTCACGTCAACCGGCTCGGTGGCCGGCAACAGCCTCGCGGGCCAGCTCGCGCCGGTCGTCAGCCTGATCGACGATGTGGTCTCCGGCAAAACGCCGGCCACCACGGCCGGCCAGCTCAAGACCAAAACGCCGATCAAGCACCTCGTGGTCGTCTTCAACGAGAATCGCTCGTTCGATCATTATTTTGGCACTTACCCGAACGCCATTAATCCGGAAGGCGAACCGGTCTTTGAGCCGGCCAAGAACACGCAGCGGGACATCAACAATCTGCTGACCAGCCCGGCGTTGCTCGACAACAATCCCAACGCGACCAATGCGCTCAACGGCACCGGCGCTGCCAATCCGTTCCGGCTCGATCGTACCCAGGCCAACACGGCCGACCAGAACCACGGCTATACGGCCGAGCAACAGGCATTTGACGGCGGCAAGCTCGACCTGTTCCCGCTCAACACGGGTGCTGCGACCGCGGGTGGTGCAGGCGCCTTCGGCACCAAGGGCCAGGTGATGGGCTACTTTGACGGCAACACCGTCACGGGTCTGTGGAACTACGCGCAGAATTTCGCGATGAGCGACAATTCCTGGAGCGACACCTTCGGTCCATCGACCCCCGGCGCGCTCGAAATGTTCTCAGGGCAAACCAACGGGGCCACGTTCCCGGTTCTCTCTCCGGCGCTGCTCCCGCCGGGCACTCCCAATACGATTGCGGCGATCGGTCCGCTTCTGGCGGCAGCCGGCGCTGCGGTTCCGGACGGGCAGGGCGGCTTGACGCTGATCGGCGATATCGATCCCGCCTTCGACACCTGTTCGAGCACGTTGATTGCGACCCAGCTGACCGGCAAGAACATCGGCGATCTCTTGAACGCCGCCGATATTCCCTGGGGATCGTTCGTCGGCGGTTTCAACCTGCAAACCATCAACAACAATGGCTCGACCGGCTGCAAGCGCAGCAGCATTTCGGCCGTCACGGGCGGTGGGCACGGCGATTACGTTCCGCACCACATCTGGTTCCAGTACTTTGCCTCGACGTCCAATCCTACTCACGCCCGTCCGACGTCGACCAAGGCGATCGGCTACACCAACGTGCCAGGCAGCAAGAAGGTCGACCCCGCCAACCACGGCTACGACCTCGACGACTTCTTCGCAGCCGTAGGCTCCGGCAACTTCCCTGCGGTGTCCTTTATCAAGCAGGCGTCGTTCCAGGACGATCACCCGGGCAACTCCAATCCGCTCGATGCGCAGGCCGGACTGGTCAACCTGATCAACTTCCTTCAGGACCAGCCAGACTGGGAAACGACCGCTGTGATCCTGGCCTATGACGACTCCGACGGCTGGTACGACCACGTCTTCGCCGCGCCGACGCACGGTTCGTTCACGGTCGACGATGCGTTGAACGGCACCGGCAACTGCGGCATCCCCGGCGCTACCCCGGAGCCCAACGGCCTTTCGGGCCATCCGGTCGCAGGACGTTGCGGTCCGGGCATGCGCCAGCCGTTCATGTTGATCTCGCCTTACGCCAAGAAGAACTACGTCAGCCACGTGTTCATCACGCAGGCCTCGATCCCGCAATTCATCGAGGACAATTGGCTGAACGGTGAACGTCTCGGCGGCGGTTCGTTCGACGCCACGACCGGCTCGATCATGGACATGTTCGACTTCAAACAAGCCCCAACCCGGAAGCTGGTCCTGGATCCGACTCTCGGCATCGTGGACAGCAAGACCAAGTGAGCTGATTTAGATGCACTATCGCGCCATCGTATGGTCCCTCGGCGCCGGCCTTCTGGCCGGCGCCGTCTTCGCTACCGAACCGCAAATGCAGCCCGGTGAAAATCCTAATCCCGTTCGTCTCACCCGCCCCAAGGTTCAACCGCTTTCGTTCATGGCACGGCTTGGCCGCGACATTTTCTTCGACACAAGTCTTTCGTCGTCCGGCAAGCTCGCCTGCGCGTCGTGCCACAGCCCGGATCATGCTTACGGTCCACCGACCGACGGGCCGGTGATGCTTGGCGGTCCGGAGTTGAAGCTGCCGGGCCTGCGTACCGTTCCCTCGCTGACCTACCTGGAGCGGCAGCCGGATTTCAGCATCGGTCCCGAGAAGGAAGACGTTGACGATACCGTCGCTCCGCTGGCCCAGCAGGCCGAGGCCGGCAAGACCGCAGTGCGCGTGGAGAAGATCGCAACGCAGACGGCGCAAAGCGAGAACATCGTGCCGCAGGGCGGCCTGTTCTGGGACGGCCGCGCCGATACGCTTCAGATCCAGGCTTCAGGTCCGATGCTCGATCCGCGCGAAATGGACGGCGGCAGCATCGAGATCATCGCAGAAAAACTGCGTAACGCATCCTATGCCAAGAAATTCGCGACACTGTTCGGCGAAAGGATCCTCAAAGACACCAAGCTTCTGGTTGCCGAAGCAACGTTTGCGGTCGGACGCTATCAGGTCGAGGAGCCGAGCTTCCATCCCTACGACAGCAAGTATGACTACTGGTTGGAAGGCAAGGCTCGCCTGACCGAGCCCGAAACGCGCGGCCTCAAGTTGTTCAACGACCCGGAAAAGGCCAATTGCGCCGGTTGCCATACGTCCGCGCCGGGCCGCGACGGAAGCCCGCCGGCTTTCACCGACACCCAGTATGAAGCGCTGGGCGCGCCGCGCAATCTCGCGCTCTCGGATAACAAGGATCCCGGCTTTTTCGATCTTGGCGTTTGTGGACCCGTCCGCAAGGACATCGCCGAGCAGACCCAATTCTGCGGCATGTTCAAGACGCCGAGCTTGCGCAACACGGCGGTGCGGCGCGTGTTCTTCCACAACGGCGTATTTCACACGCTGCAAGAGGTGATGGATTTCTACAATTTCCGCGACACGAATCCCGAGAGGGTCTATCCGGTCGGCGGCGACGGGAAGGTGCAGAAATACAACGATCTCCCTGCGCAGTATCACGCCAATGTCGATGTCGCCGATCCGCCCTTCAACCGCCATCTCGGCGAGACGCCGGCGATGACGGCACAGGACGAGACCGACATCATCGCGTTTCTGAAAACGCTAAACGACGGCTACAAGCCGGAGCAGTGAAGCGGCGAGAAGAGGCTGAGGATCAGCCGCCCTGCAACGCCAGCGGCTGGTCGGCAAGCATGCCCTTGATGACGACCTCGCGCGCCTTCGCGGCATCGAGCGCGTGGCTGGCAAGCAGGTCTGCGCAGTCGGCGACGATCTGGTCGGCGTCCTGCATCAGCTTTAATTCCTTGTAGCGATCGTGGCGCTGCAATCCCATGCTTTCGCCGACCAGTTCCAGCAGGTTGACGATTCGGAACGGCCAGTCGCGCTCGTGGGCGCAAAGTTCGCGGTGTTCGGAATGATAGACGGTGACGAGCGCGTCGACGCCGGCATCGCGCGCGGCCTGAAATTCGTTCAGCGTCAGCTCGCGCTTGTATTCAGGCAGTACGCTGAGATTGACGCCCTGCAAGCCGAGCGCCGGCTGTTTCAGTTCGACCAGCGTGATACCGGGAATGGCGGTAAGGATTTTTTCAGCCGCTTCCATGATGCCTTCGACGCCGGGATGGCGGTGCAGGGCGACACGCATCGGCACGTCCTGGTTGAGATGCGGCGTCAACCGATCGAGCCGCTGGCCGAGGAATTGCATGAACGGCGTCATCTCGAACGGTCGCGCGCCGCGCAGGCGTTCGAGCGCGGGCAGGGTGGTTTCGGTGAACTGGACATAGCAGCTCGGGCACCAGGAGATCACTTCGCCTGATTTGCTCTGCGACAGCTTCTCGATGCTGTTCGTTCCCATCCGCCCGGACATTTCGAGATCGCCGGGCCGCAGCTGCACGACGCCGCAGCAATGGCTTGGCCCGCCCATCACCTGATAGCGGATGCCGAGGGCATCCATGATGTCGAGCGCGAGCAGCGCGATATGCGGCGTCTTGAGCACGTTGCAGCCGGTGTAAAACACGAAGTCCGGCGGTTCGCTCGGTGCGCCGACGGAGGCCGACTTCTGGCCGAGACGTTCCAGTACCTCGTCGTTGAGCTGAAGCTGCGAGAGCATGGCGACATCGCGGCCGAGGTCGCGGTATTTTTCCAGACCCTGGCGGCGGCGCGCCGGGAGGTCGTTGGCGGCCTTGGCCATCGCAACGCGCGCCATCGTCAGCAGAAAACGCGGATTGACGCCTTCGTCGCATGCCCTGATGCAATCGCCCGAGAGCGTGCAGGCTTGCGCCCATTTCCGCGAGGCGATGGTTCCCTCGCCATCGCGAAGAATGTCGAGGATGCCGGTGATGACATCTTGAGGGGCAGCGTCCGCAATTCCGGCAGGCTTCACGCTCGGGCAGGCCGCGACGCATTTGCCGCAACGGGTACAGGCATCGACCATTTCGTCGACGCGCATCTCGACGGCGGCCTCAAAAGAGAGATCGGTGGACATGGGCGCTTCCTGCCGGTTTCGCGTGGCGCAGCCGTCATACAGAGCCGGCCTGAGCGGGAAGCGTAACCCAGGCAGGCGGGTTCGCAACTCAAATTCAGGCCGGGCGGCGGTAGCGGGCGCCGCTTTTGCAGATGCCTTTTACCGAGGCGCGGCGCGACACACGATTGCATGTGAACCCGGCTCTGCTCGTTCTGGTTGGAAATCCCGCGGTAGCGGCTTCGTCTAAAGAAGGCGTGATTGAATTGTGAGCGGAAAATCCTCCGATCGGGTGATGCCGCCCGCCTCACGCCGTGACAAACCACGATGAAAATGGACGTAAGAAATGCCGCTTGATGTTCGCATCATCAAACATGCGGCTTGGGTTCCAACACTCGGGTGTTTGTATGAGATGGGTCGTCGTCCTCGCAATTTGGTTGGCGCTTTCGCTTCCCGTCAGCCTCATGACCGGACGTTTTCTGCGATGGAGGAATGAGGAATGAGCCGTATTACGACGCGCGCAAACCAGGATCGTGTCATTTCTGGATCTCGAATTTCGATCGTTATTGCATTGATACTCGCGAGTGCATCGGCCATGGGCCCTTCGCCCGCATTCGCTCAACGCAGGAGTAGCGAAGACTGCCAGACCGCATTCATGAACAAGTGCCAGGCGGATTGCAGATCGCGCGCCGGCAGGCAGTGCGACTGGTTCTGCGGACGCAGGTCGACTTACGCCTGCAAGCATTGACGTTCGATCGCCGGCGGTAATCGCGGCCTAGGCGTGCAGCCTGGATCTGTCGGCGGCGTTTGAGCGCCGACGAAGCAGCAGCCGTTCGGCGCGACCGTTTGAATATTTCAGCGAAAACACCGGTACCAGCAACGGCTGCTTGCGAAGCCGCCCTCCGGCCGATCCTGGTGCGGGCGGCGGGACTCGAACCCGCACGATGTTGCCATCGAGGGATTTTAAGTCCCTTGCGTCTACCAATTCCGCCACGTCCGCTTTGATCGTGAGATCAGGTACTTAGCGCAGTTTTTGAGCCCTGCAAATGAGGCGGGGCCGACGAATCCGCCGTTTCAACCATTATGCGACTGCTCGCCCCAAGGCAAAGCCTCATTCCCGACACCAGCGCCCCCTAGTGGTCCAATTCTAACATTTGCATCCCTTCGCGGTTGGCACTTTTGCAAATGTTAGAATTGAAGGACCACTAGCAAATGTAGGTTTCTAGTGGAGTTTCGAATTTGACATTCGCATCTCGAATGCGCGGCTACGGGGCAGCGAATGTCAAATCTACTCCACTTGTCCCTGCTTTACGCAACCTCAACGTTGAGGGACTAACAGGATTAAATGATCGTTCCGCCAGCCCGAATCCGTATTGCGGCGCGCGCCCTTGCCGGCGCGGCTGTGCTTGCTTGCGTTGCTTTGCTTTCCGGCTGTGCCGACATGAGCGACGGCATGACGTCGGCGTTTGCCGATCCTGCGAAGTACCAGTTGTATGATTGCAAGCAGCTGGAAGCCGAGCGCAAAGTGCTATCGAACCGCATGGCCGAATTGCAGGGCCTGATGAGCAAGGCCCAGGATGGCTTTGCGGGACCCGTCGTCGCGGAGGTTGCCTATCGCAACGAATATATCGCCGCGCGTGGGCAGGCGAAAAACGCCGACGAGGCGTGGGTGCTCAACAAGTGCCGCGAAACCCCGGCCAAAGCCGCCAGCCCCACGCCGCCGCCGCCTCCCGTCGCCGAAAGGTCCGGCCGTCCTGCGATGAGATCTGGCAGTACGGTCTACTAAGAACTTCTCATGACGCAAGCGGCGGCATCTCACGCCTGCCAATTGTAGATCCAGTCCTGCCGCGCCAACATCCGCTTCGGTCCCATCGCCTTGATGACGAGGTTGCGCGCGAGAGCCAGCGGACCTGAAAGATGATAGATGCGGCCGGCCTGGCGGGCACTGCGCTGTAACTTCATGACGCGTGGCCGGCGCAGCCGCTCGTAGCGTTGCAACGCCGCCGATAGCGCCTCGGCGCCATCGGCTTGTCGCCCGGCGATGCATTTGGCGAGCACGGCCGCATCCTCGATCGCCATGCCCGCGCCTTGCGCAGCAAACGGCAGCATCGCATGCGCCGCGTCCCCCATCAGAGCAACCGCACCCTCGGTCCATTGTCCGCTAGCGGGAACCGTGAACAGCGCCCATTTTCGCCAGCCGTCGACCGCGCCGATCAGCATGCGCGGGATGGCGTGCCATCCTGCCGCAACAAAACTGGTCTTGATGTCGTTGTCGTCGCCGCGCTCGCTCCAGCCCGGCCTGTTCCATTGTCCGGGAACGACCGCGACCACGTTGACCCGCCGCGCCCCGGAAATCGGATAGGTCACGAGATGAGCGCCCGGGCCCATCCAAAGCTGAACGCGGTGTGAGGTATATTCGCGTGGCAACTGCGTGGAATCGAGCGTGCCGCGCCAGGCGATCAGTCCCGAGAAGCGCGGTTGCAGATCGGGAAGCAGGTGATGGCGGACCGCAGACCAGATGCCGTCTGCGCCGATCAGCGCCAGTGCAAGTTCCTCCCGCCGCGTTGCGCCGCTGCGCTGGATCACGGTCAGTCCCTTGGCGTGAGCGCTGACATCTTCGAACTGGCAACCCAATCGCAACTCGATGTCGGAACAGTTTTCGACCGCTTCCCGCAACGCCGACTGGAGATCGGCGCGGTGTATAACCCAATAGGGCGGGCCGGATTTCGCCATCCGGTCGAGCGAAAGGCGGGTGATCTCGCCGCCGGTCGCGGCGCTCATCAGGCAAATGGCTTCTGGGGTCACCGCGCCTGCCAGGCGCGGTTGCAGGCCAAGATCGATCAGCACACGGCTGGCATTGGGCGATAGCTGTAAGCCGGCACCGGCTTCCTCCAGCCGTTCGGCCTTTTCCATGACGATGACCCGAAAGCCTTGCCGCGCCAGCGCCAGCGAAGCGGTCAATCCCCCGATGCCGGCACCCGCAACGATGATCGTGCGTGAAGCCGCCATGCGTGCCGCTTTCCGAAGTTCGTCAGGCGACCTTGTCGATCAGCACGCATTCCGGCGGGCGAGCTTCACCGGCCTTGAGATCGGCGGCAAATCGATACAGCGTCGAGCAATAGGGGCAGATGATCTCGTTGTCGTTTCCGAGATCGAGAAACACGTGCGGATGGTCGAAGGGCGGGTTGGCGCCGACGCACATGAACTCTTGTGAACCGATCTCAATAACGGTAACGCCGGCATCGTTATGGAAGTGCGGGACGACATGGTCGGACATCGGATTTAACCTTCTGTAGCAACAGCGGCAGACGACACCGGCATGACGTTCCGCAACTCGAAAAGTGGCCTCACCATAGAGATGGGAACCGACGATTCCTAGTCCACTTTCCGCGGGACGGATGGAGCGGATTTGAAGCCATCACCGCTGGTTCGTTCTTACAAATTCGACACAATCTTGTTGTCCGGAGAAGCCCTTCTTTCGTCGGGGCGGTTGTGTTGTAAAAGCGGCGCATTATTTCTCTCAGTGTGGCGACACTGATGTTCCCGCAGTCTTGCCGCGACCTCTCAAAGGAACGTCGGAACCAGACACCAGCAGGCAGACAGGTTCATTTGATGAAGCGGCGGCGGATCGTTTTGGCGTTGGTGACGATGGCGGTAAGCGGTGCAGCGCTTGCCACGGTGGGGCCTCGCGCCCACGAAGCCGTCGCTATTCTTGCCGCGCAGGACGATCCGGCCGAATTGTCCGACCTTCAGGTGAGTTCTGCCCTGCGGAATAACCAAAATATAGTCGTGGGCCAAATAGAATCCGCGCTCTCGGCGCATGACACAGGCCTCGCCTCAAGCTTTGTCGAACTTGCGAAATCCAAAAATATCCCTCTGCCGGATGAACTCGTGCAACGGGTCGGCGATGCCGTCACTGAGGAAAACACCGCCGGGCAAATCGCCAAGCGTTTTGTCACTGGCCTCGTGACGGGAAATGCCGACGATGCCGCCAGCCTCTCCGGCACCGTGGCCGGCGATCTCTTTGTCTTCGGCGATATCCGCGACGTCGTGCGCGAGGGCAAGCATCTCTTCATGGGCGAGGACACCGATCGGTTGGTGCTGGGCCTTGCAACCGCGGGCCTCGCCGTGACGGCTGCGACCTATGTCTCGATTGGCGGCGTTGCGCCGGTGCGGGCCGGGCTCACGCTGGTCAAGGACGCGCGCAAGGTCGGGCGGCTGGGCGAAGGACTGACCGAATGGGCGGGGCGGTCCGCCCGCGAGGTGGTCGATACCTCGATGCTGCAACAGGCCGTCGGTACCGGTTCGATCGCTCGCCCCGTGCAAACCGTCAGCGCGATATCAGCGGCGTTCCGCGCCGAGAAGGCGGGAGGGCTGGTTCGGCTCGCCAAGGACGTCGGGCGCGTCGGCGAGAAGGCCGGTGCGCGTGGAGCGCTCGATACGCTCAAAATCGCCGAAGGCCCGGAAGATGTTGCCCGCGCCGCGCGGCTTGCCGAAACCTGCGGGGGCAAGACCCGCGCCATCCTGAAACTACTCGGCCGTGGCGCGCTGCTGCTGGCGGCCGGCGCGTTCGACCTTTCGCTCTGGGTGTTCGGCGCGGTCTTCGCGCTCGTCTCATTTCTGGCCTCGATCAAGGCCATGACCGAGCGGATGACGCAGTCGTGGATCGATCGCGGCAAACGCCGGCGGCTTGCGGCTGCAAACTCGGCAATGGTCAGCGCCGCTACGACAGGCTAATTTCCAGTCTCATCTCCAATCACGGAATAACCGATGCCGAGTTTTCATCACGGCGCAGTTGAAATTGCCTATCTCGACGAAGGCGACGGCGATCCGATCGTCCTGGTGCACGGTTTTGCTTCCAACAAGAACGTGAACTGGGTCTATCCGACCTGGGTATCGGACCTGAAAAAGAGCGGCCGGCGGGTTATCGCTTTCGACAATCGCGGCCATGGCGAGTCCTCTAAGCTCTACGATGCCGCCGACTACGACATTGCTATCATGGCGAGCGATATCGCAGCCCTGATGGATCATCTCAAGCTCGATCGCGCCGACGTCATGGGATATTCGCTGGGGTCGCGGATGACGGCGAACCTGGCGCGCACCGAACCGCAGCGGTTCCGTTCGGCGATTCTCGGCGGCATCGGGATGGGCCTGATCGAAGGCGGCGGTCCCGGTGAGAATGTCGCCAAGGCGTTGGAAGCGGATTTGCTCGAGGAGGTCACCGACCCCGTCGGACGGACGTTCCGCGCTTTCGCCGACCAGACCCGGTCCGACCGCAGGGCGCTCGCGGCCTGCTTGCGCGGGTCACGCGGGCTGATGACGCGGCAAGAAGCCGCCGAGATTGCTGCGCCGGTATTGATCGCCGTCGGCACTGTGGACGAAATCGCAGGCTCCGCGCATGCGCTTGGTGACATCATTCCAGGGTCGGAAGTTCTGGATATTCCCCGCCGCGATCACATGCGCGCGGTCGGCGACAAGGTTTACAAGGAAGGCGTGTTGGACTTTCTGTCACGCCGTCCCTGAAGGATCGGGCTCGCGTTTGGCGCGCTTCATCGCCGCGATCAGCACCGCAAGGGTCGTGATCCAGACGAGGCGCGAGCCGTAGCGGTCGTGTGGCCCCGAGATCGCGCCGCAGATCACGGCGTTGCCGAGCATTGCCAGGCACACGGTCGCCAGTAACAGCGTTACATCGTCCATTCGCCGTCGAAGGATCGCGCCCGCGAGAGCGGCGAAGGCCAGCACCGTCGAGATCAGCGCTACGGGGACGTGAATCAGGTTGACCGGTCCGAAAGTGATGGCGGTCTTCTGCTGGCGTGCCGCCTCCATCGGCTTCAATTGCTTTTGGAGATAGTCGCGGAAGATGCCGTAGGTATGGGTCAGCGACGGGTGGTCGGTGTTTTCTCCGGTATCGACCTTGAGCATCTGTTCACCGCTGTTTAGCAGTGCCTCTTTGGCCTGCCACAGCGGATATTCGATTAGCGCGTGGGCGGCGATATATCCCATCTCGTCGCTCATGCCTTTAAACCGGCCGAGCTTGTTGAACACGGTTTCCCGGCTCCAGAGAAAATCATCCGCCGTTTCCGGCAGTTCGTTGCGATACGGGCAGAGCTTGAACTGCTGCGTAGGACAATGGTCGTTCAGGTAGCGGGTAACGATTTCGTCCTCAAGCATGCGCGCGAACGCGATGGAATAACCGCCCGGTGTCCAGGCGATTTGACCGGACAGAGCGTAGTTGGCCGAAACGAGCATGATCGCGCCGGCTGCGATGCTCAGCGTGCCCTGTGCGAGCGCGGCGGCCTTGATCCGACCGCGCAGAAAAGGACGCGCGATCCAACCCACACAACACAGTCCCAACAGGACAGCCATCGTGGCGCTGTGAGTGGCCGCGGCGAAAGCGGTAAAGACGAACAGCGCGATCTTTTCGCCGACCGAGATCTTGTCGCCGAACAGCACGAGCAGAAATAGCGACAGCACCGACAGGCCGGCAAAGATATCGGTGAGAAGCATGCTGGCGAGCCAGGGTAACGCCGTCGTCAGCGTCAGCACAAGGCACAGGCCGAGCAGTCGCCACGGTCTTGCGAGGCCAAACACGCGCAGCGTGAGCTGCAAAATCCACATCGTCGCCAAGGCCTGGGTTGCCAGGTTCAGCCAGAAATCCTTGTGTTCGCCGTAATGCAAATAGAGGCCGAAGACCGTGGACCGGCTGGGGACGAGGTAGCCTTCATACCAGCGCGCAAGGTAGCCGCCGGTATCCGATTGGAGCACCGGATAACCGTTCCAGAAGGCCGGAGCGAGCAGCATGAGGGGAATGGCCGCAGCGATCAGCCAAACCACGACCGGATTCGAGGCGCGTGCGGGGAGGGTATTTGTGGTGTCCGCCATTGACCGACCATGCCGATAGGGGTGGGATACCAAAATCCACCAACAGTTGGCTTGATTTATAGCAACGGCCAACCAAGTACGTCCAAACGAAACCGTTTCGGCACGGGGCGGCGTTCACCTTGGTGTGAGAGTAAGGGGACATTGAGGGGACGGCCGTGCTAGAACGGGCGGGTGGGTTGCCCGATTATCTCGACCACAGAACAATTTGCGGGGCTGCGTTATGATGAAGCATCAGATCAATCCGCAGGGCGGTACGAAGCTCGCGGCACTCGATCCGATATGGGAGCGTGTGCGGGGCGAAGCCGAGGATATCGTTCGCCGTGAACCGGAACTCGCCTCCTTCATTTATTCAACCGTGCTGCATCACGACCGGCTGGAGCAGTCGGTGGTGCACCGGATCGCCGAGCGTCTCGACCATTCCGCTCTTTCGGGCGATTTGATCCGCCAGGCTTATGACGAGGCGCTGCGCGACGAACCAGATCTCGGCAATGCGTTCCGTGCCGATTTGGTCGCCGTCTACGACCGCGATCCCGCGACCTCGCGCTTTATCGATCCCTTGCTCTATTTCAAGGGCTTCCACGCCCTACAGACCCACCGTCTGGCACATTGGCTGTTGAAGCGGGGCCGCAAGGATTTTGCCTATTACCTGCAAAGTCGATCGTCATCGGTTTTCCAGACCGACATCAATCCGGCGGCGATCATCGGCCGCGGCATCTTCCTCGATCACGCGACCGGATTTGTCTGCGGTGAAACCGCCGTCATCGAGGACGACGTCTCGATCCTGCACGGCGTCACGCTCGGCGGCACGGGCAATGAAAACGAGGATCGCCATCCCAAGATTCGCCACGGCGTCTTGATCGGGGCGGGTGCCAAAATTCTCGGCAATATCGAAGTCGGCCACTGCGCCAGGATTGCCGCCGGCTCGGTGGTCGTGAAACCGGTGCCGCACAATGTCACGGTGGCCGGCGTGCCCGCCAAAATCGTGGGCGAGGCGGGCTGCGCAGAGCCGTCGCGCACGATGGATCAGATGATCAACGCCATTGGGCTTTGAGTTTCGGCTGGAAACGGCGGATTTGCGGTTTTGCAGTTCGAGAGACCCACCGCTATAACCCGCCTGCAAATTACCTTCGCATAGAAAACATTCGGAGACTGCCGTGGACGTTCAGGAAGTCAGGAAACTCGACGCCTACCTCAAGCGCGTATTCGGCAACCCCAAAATCCGCGTGGTTCCGCGTCCCAAGAAGGACGACTCGGCTGAGGTCTATATTGGCGAGGAGTTCATCGGCGTTCTCTTCGTCGATGACGAAGACGACGATCGCTCGTTCCAGTTCCAGATGGCAATTCTGGAAGACGATCTGGTCGAGCAGGGCTGAAGTCTCGCTTATTTCTGACCGTGCAGTTGCTGGGTCAGGCGATCCATCGCGTCTGCGACCTCATGCCAATGCGCGAGCCAACTGCGTGGAAAGCGAAACGTCAGATCGGCCCCTTCGACGCGCCGTTCGCTCAGGCACATGCCGGGCGTGGCCGCCTCGCGGCTGCAGCGGGCGATGAAGTCAGGGGCGCTTGCGGAGAAAAAGTCTTCGCCGCCATAAGGTGAACCTTCGCGGAATGCGCGCATCCCCAGACCGTCTTCCGCGCTCGTCGTCGTTTGATCGAGATAGCGCGGAAAGATGGTGCGGGCGCGCATTTCAGGCGCGAGCGCGTCGTGATGCGCCGCAATCGACAGGAATATCCGGTCGATCGGCTGCATGGCTGCGTCATCCACATCTGCCGCAGTGAGATGCTTGGGGGTCTCGGGGGCCTCGAGCGACGGGTAGATGAAGCTGAGGTCAATGCGCTCTTGCGGTCCGGTTCGGTGCTGAATCTTCATCCGGATGGACGCGGATGGCACGTTGAACAGCGTTGCGCCGATACTCACCGGCAGCCGTGCCGGTCCCTTTGCCGCATCGACCTCCCAAGTCGGCCACAAGAGGTATGTGACGAACGCCAGCGCCGCCACGGCAATGGCGCCCACCAGAACGATCGGCAGCAAATGGCTACGCCAGCCCTTGCTCGCGTAGCGCGTGAAGTTTTGGGCGGAGTTGATGAATGTCATGAACGGATGAAGCGGTGAACGGGTAAGCAGGCGGCGAATCAACGTCAAATATGCCATGCGCAGGTCCGCTCCCGCATGGTTTTGGAGCGGCATCGTGCGGGGCGAGCCATGTTCCAGCCGCGGTTCCGGGGGCTTGTCTATTAACCCTTCCTTAAGGATGTTGTGGCGGCGCGGCATCAATTTTGCGAAGCAGGGCCGTCGTTTTGTCTGTTGCGTGGATTGACCGAAATGTCGCCGGATACGTTGAATTCCCTGTTTTCGCTTTGCATCGGTTTTGCGCTCGCGGGCGCGCTGACGTCGGGATTTCAGGTCGTCGTGCAGCGGCCTGCCGGCTTTCGCCTGCTTCAGGAAGGCGTTGCGCCGAGCACCTTTGCGGCTGTGCCGTTTCTCGTGTTCGCGGCGCCCTTCATCATCATGCGCAACACGCTGCGCGGCGTTCAAGTCGAGCGGCGGCGCTTTGAGTTCGTGATGATGGCGACCGTGCTCGCCGGCTTCTGGAGCCTGATGTCCGGCACCTTTTTTGTCATGACCCTGCGCGCCGTCGGACTATTGGTCTGAACCTTCTCGCTTTGACGCGCTTATTGGCCGGAACCGGCACCCGCTTCGCTTGAAAACGCTTTGATGGCTGTGCCAGAGTCTCCTTGAAGGAGATCATATATCCATGGCGATCTACGAACTCGACGGGCAAGGCCCCGATCTTCCCAAAAGCGGCAACTTTTTCATCGCCGATACCGCGACCGTGATCGGCAAGGTGCGTTTGCTGGAAGGCGCGAGCGTGTGGTTCGGCGCGGTATTACGCGGCGACAACGAGTGGATCGAGATCGGCGAGGGCTCCAACGTCCAGGACAATTCGACCTGCCACACCGATCCCGGATTTCCGCTCATCATCGGCAAGAATTGCACGGTCGGCCACAATGTCATCCTGCACGGCTGCATCCTGGAAGACGGCGCACTCGTCGGCATGGGCTCGACCGTGATGAACGGCGCGAAAATTGGCCGCGGCAGCGTCGTCGGCGCCGGTTCTGTTATCACCGAGGGTAAGCAATTTCCTGAAAATTCGCTCATCATCGGTGCGCCGGCGCGCGTGATCCGCACGCTGACGCCTGAGCAAGCAACGGCAATGGGGCGCGCGGCGAAATCCTACGTCCGCAACGGTCCGCGCTTCAAAGCCGGTTTGAAAAAAATCGGCTGACGCAAACGCTTGGCAAAGCGTTACCTCTCGGTTTTGCGTGAGGTCCTCCGTTTGCCGCCACTCTTTGTAGGGGTGCCGGCCGCAAGCCGGACGCTTTTGCGCAACGCATCCCTCAGATCGATCGGAATGCCGTGCTTTTTTAGCAGATCGGCGAAGGCTTCGTCGGCCAATTCCTGGAACGTCGCCATCCGGTCGCGCGCCAGCTGTTTGAGCTTGTCGAAGGTGTCGTCGTCAAAGGCAATCAGTTTGCGCATGCTTCAAGATCCATAGCGGTCAACGGTGATCTCGTCTCGTTCGATCTCATTCCTAAAATCGCCGTGAGTCTGAACGCTGTCTGAACGTTCTCGCGCGACCGGTCGCGTAGAAGTGAGCCGGTATCGGGGGCATTTCATCGCGGCTTCCCTACATAACAGGAACAGGGACCTTGCCTGGAGAGTCTTTTCTCCAAGCTGGGCTTATCACTGTAAGGAGAATGAAGATGTTGCGTAAGACGATGATCGCGCTGTGCGCGGTGGCTTCAGTTGCTGCGCTGACGCCGAACATGGCTTTGGCCCGTGGCGGAGGCGGCGGCGGTGGTGGCGGCCACGGTGGCGGCGGTGGTGGATTCGGCGGCCATGCCGGCGGATTCAGTGGCGGCGGATTTGGCGGCGGTAGCTTCGCCGCACGAGGTGTCGGCGGCGGAAACTTCAGCAATAGCTTCGCGCGCGCGCCGGCCACCGGCAATGTCAATGTTGGTGCCGTCCAGGGCAACCATTTCGCTAGCGGCAATTTCGGTCGCATGGGACGCGGTGGATTCGACCACGGCTTCCGCCACGGCCGGCACTTCTTTGTCGGAGGCGCCTACTACGATGGCTATTGGGACTATCCGGACTACGCCTATGACGATTCTTACTACGACAACGGCAGCTGTTATGTCGTGCAGCAGCGCGTGCATACGTCACATGGATGGCGCGTGAGGCCGGTTCAGGTTTGCAGCTAAGCCCGCGACGGGTTGAGGGCACGAAACGAAAAGGGCGCGTGGTAAAAACCGACGCGCCCTTTTTTGCGATCTTTATAAAAGCTCAGCCGAGCACTTTGTATTTCTTGAACCAGGCCTGCATCTGGTTCCAGGCGTCGTCGGCCGCTTCCTTACGGTAGCTCGGTCGATAGTCGGCATGGAAGCCGTGCGGCGCGGCCGGATAGATCTTGAATTCGGCGGGCTTGTTCGCTTTTGCAAGCGCCTCCTTGAGCGCCTCGACGGTCGCTACGGGAATGCCGGTATCGGCCTCGCCGTAGAGCCCGATCACGGGCGCCTTCATGTCGGGTGCGAGCTGGGTCGGGCTCTTCGGCCAGAGTGGATTTGCCGGGTCGACCGGGGGGCCATAGAAGGAAGCGCCGGCCTTCAATGCGCTCGAATGCGCCGCATATTCCCACACCGTACGGCCGCCACGGCAAAAGCCGATGATGCCGAGCCGGTCGGTGTTGCCGCCTTGCGCCTTGGCCCAGGCGACCGTGCTGTCGAGATCGGACAGAAGCTCGGCATCCGGCTTGGCGTTGACGATCGGCAGAAGCTGCGGAATGTCGGTGATCTTGGTGAGGTCGACGCCCTTGCGGAAGTAATAGTCCGGCGCGACCGCGAGCGCGCCGAGCTTGGCCAGGCGCCGCGTGACGTCCTTGATGTATTCGTGCAGGCCGAAGATTTCCATCGCGACCAGAATGACCGGCGGATTGGCGACGCCCTTGGGCCGCGCGAAATAGCCGGGCATTTCGCCGTCCGCGACCTTGATCTTGATGTCGCCGGCGTCGAGGCCGTCGGTAGAGGTCGTGATCACGTCAGCCCGCACAGGGCCGGCGGCAAGGGTATAGCCGGCTGTGACGGCGGCAGACGCAGTCATGAAGCCACGGCGGGAGAACGGGGCAACCTTGGTCAGTCCGACGACGTCGGGCGTCAGCTGGGTATGTACGTTCATGCGGAATCCTCTGGGGTGGGGTAATGGCCAAACTAGGCCGTCAGAGCCGAGACACCAATATCCAGCCGATATTCCACCACCAAGGCAAGGGGGAAGCCGCGCGACGGGGGCCACAATAAACAAGGCCGTCGGCGGAGTATGATCGCCCACGGCCTTGCCAGCCCCGGATCTTAAATTGGCTTACGCCTTCCGGTATTGGCGAGTATCCCCCAATCGGCCGAGGACCAATTATGATCTAGATCACACTTGGCCAAAAAAGGTGCGGCCAGCCCTTGGGGGAAGGCTGGCCGCGCGCGATCCGGTCTGGGACGGGGAGGGGTGGGGATATGACCGAACCGCGTAACTCCTAAATCTGTTGGCTTCAGCGATCCCGAGCGCTGGCGGTCGAAACCGCAGGCTTGGGGTCGCCGAGGGCGACCCAGACGTTCGGGTCGCTCTGCGATTGGCGCTTGACGAAGCGGTACCCAGTCTCAGTCCAGGCCACGACGTTTTCGTTCTGGTTGTCCAGAATGAACTCGCCCTTGTCGGACTTGACGGTCAAAACCGCATGACCTTCGCCCATCTTGTCGCGTACCACCGTGATCAGAAGCGCTTCCCGCGGCCACCCCGCGTCGATCAGCATCTTCCGCTTCAGCAGCACATAATCTTCGCAGTCGCCGTAGCCGTCGGTCGGCAACGACCATTTCTCGACCACGCCCCAATGATCCATGTCGGTCATCGGCTTGACGGTCTCGTTGACCCAGCGGTTGACCTTGATCAGGTCGCGCCAGGCCGCCTGCGACATCACGATATCGCGCGGCTGCGAGGGACCGGCTTTGCACTCGGCCGGATACTCGCCGCAGAATTCCACCCAGCCGATCGGCGCACGCGTGGTGTCGCCAAGGCTCGCATAAACTGTCCGCTCATCGGCCGCGTTCGCCGATGCGCTTAATCCCAACAGGATGGCGGCAACCGCCAAACCTTTCTGCTCCCTGAACCCGAACATTGTGGCCCCCGCTTTTTTTGTTGGGACCACGTTTCGCACAAAGGATTTTCGCGGCGGCTAAGTATGCCAAGTACAATTGAGACGAATACTCATCAATACTTCCGATAATTCGATCTATACTTGAGACGAATTCGACGAAAATTTTAAACAACTGCAATCGATTCAAATTTTATCGATTAACCGCCGACGGTCCGAAAATGCAGGCGTTATCGCCGCAAGGGCTGCCAACATTAACCGCGACCGCCGCAAGGTCGGCCAGCCGCCTTGCGGCCGGGAGAGGTGGGTGAGGGTTAGGAGAATGCAAACTTGAGGCCTTATCGGCTTTACGCGACGGTAACGCTGTCCGCGAGCGGTGGAAAATCTTGGCAATTGCGGGCGGCCGTGCATCCATGCCGGCAAACAAAGAGCAAGAAACGGGAGGCAACCATGAAGAGAGTGTTTTGGGGGGCATCGCTAGCCGTGTGCCTGGCTTTCGGCCCAACGGCAGCTGCGCAGGACGCGGCCCGTATCAATCCGACCGACCCGCAACCGACATGCGCCATGTGCCCGGGGACGTATATCCCGGCTGCCGAGCTCGAGCGCTACACCCAAAAGGCCATCGCCGAGAAACTGATCGACCAGCAGGTGCGCGATATCGATATCGGAAAATCGCGGATCGGCATCGGCATGGTTCATCGTGGCCGGCTGGAGAAGCCCGCGCCCGATTCAGTCGCCGAGCATGACCAGATCAGCGAGGTCTACCACGTGATCTCAGGGGCGGCGACGCTTGTGCTCGGTCCGGATATCGTCAATCGGCAACGTCGGCCATCGACCATGCGCACGGTGCGAGAGTTCAATGGGCCCGGCAACAATGGCTCGGACATCAAGGACGGCGTTGCCTATGAGATCAAGGCTGGCGACGTCGTGGTGATCCCGGCCGGCACAGGCCACTGGTTCACGAAAATCGACGACCATATCGATTACCTCATGATCAGGATCGATCCGGACAAGGTGACGCCGCTCAAGGGCGAAGCGCAATCGATGGAGTATCTGTCGAAGGCGGCGGTGAAGGGCGAGTGAAGCCCGGTCTCAGCGCGCGGTGACGGCATCCTCGAGCGTCTCGGCCACCTGCTCGTGGACGAATTCGAGCGCAAAACCTTCTTCGAGATTGCGCACCACGCGCGACTGGACCTTGCCGAGCATGACCAGCGATTTCAGCGGCGGACGGTTCTCGGCCGCGATCGCCGCACCCGAGCGCGACATGTCGATAATGCGGCAGGTCATCTTGGTGCCGTCTTCGAGCGTGAGCAGCGAGATCGGGTTGCGCGGGATGATGCGGTCGTGGCGGCGATCTTCCGGCAGGTTGAGGATATCGCGGTTGGCAAGCCAGGTCAGTTGTGCAGCGAGCTTGTCGCGCTTGCGGGCGGTTGCGCCGACCGTCATCGCAAAGCCGTTGTCGATGATGCGGGTGATCCGCCCCTCGACGCGTCCGATATGATCGAGATAGGCGATGACGCGATCGCCGACATTGCCGATGCCCGGCGCCAGCAGCGCCAGTCCACCCGGCGACATATTGATGATCTGGCACGGAAATTCGCGCCGGTCCGGCAGCATGTAGCGTCCCAGTAGGTGCACCTTCACCCGCTGAAAACGACGCCGCTCTTCAGCGGACGGCAAAATAGATTTCTTGTTTGCTAACGCCATGTCGCTGCCAGAACACCGGCTTTCGGTGTCATCAGACCCTACGGCCAGCAGGGTTAATGAGCCGTTAGCAAGAATGCAGGAAGGCAGCTCAAGCCATTTTCGCCCGCGTGTCGGGCAGCCGGTTGAATGCCCACAACAGCAACGGACAGGCCAGAATGACGGCGGTCCCGAAATCGAAGGCCGAGGCCGCCTGGCCGGTCGATTTGGCCAGGGCGCCTGCCGCAACCGGACCCAGCATCATCGTGGCATAGTAGAGGGTATAGAAAATGCCCATGCCGATTGCGCGCGTCTCTGCCTTCAATATCCGCGCCGGCAGGCTCATCGTCGGCCCGACCGGCAGGCCACTGAGCAATCCGATCGCCGTGAGCGTCGAAATCACGGCGTCGGTGCGTGGCAGGATGATCATCAGCGCGGCAAAGATGATGCATCCGCTGGCCAGAACCAGATTCGGCCGTCCGGTGCGATCGGCCAGAACGCCGCCGAGCGGAATTGATATCACCGCGAGCCACAACACGATGCTGATGCCAGAGCCCGCCGCCGATATCGACCAGCCACGCTGGTTTAGCATCGAGGGTCCAAAACTGAAGATCATGGCAAAGCCGACGTTGAAAAGGCCCCATATCAGGCCGGCCGCGATCAAAGCGATGAGCGTGTTGCGATCGGGCCACGACGATCCCGTTGCCGCCGCCGTCGCGATTTTCGGCGGTGACGGATAGGCGGCGACGAAAACCACAAGCCCGAGCGCGATGAAGGCCGCCACCGTGAGATAAACCGCCTCAACGCCGAATGCGGTTGCGATCGGGGGAAGCAAAACCAGCGAAAGGGCTATGCCCGCGGGCCATGAATTGACGAAGATCGCCATCGCGGTCGCGATCTCCCGACCGGCAAACCAGTCGGCGACCATTTTGGTCATCTGGACATTGAACATCACGCCGCCGGCGCCGCTGATAAGCCTTCCTGCGATCTGGACGGACCATGAAGACGACAACGCCATCGCAAGCTCGCCGATCAGCATCAAGAGGAATGATGCAATGACCGTGGGCTTGTCGCCGAACCGTTTTCCGATTGCTCCGCCCGGTAGCGCAAGCGCGAGGCCCGGGGCGAAATAGAGCCCGATCAGCCAGCCGATATCGGCAAGGGAGGCGCCGAATGTTTGGTCGAGAAGTGGAGCCACGGCCGCGACGCTCTGGAACTGAAACGCCATCGTCAGGCGAATCGCGAACAGCACGGCAAGGGCAATCCATCGGTTACGCAATACGTCACACCTTCAAGAAATCGATAGAGGTATCGTCTGGGAATGCAGCGATACGGCTGTCAATTGTCTATCCGCCGGTCATTGGCATCGCAAGGTGCTTCACATAGGCTCGCTCGCACGAAGACTTACAAGAAACGCCGCCGCAGGGAGGATTGCCATGGATCAGATTCGCGTATGCACCTATGACGGGCCGGGTGCAAAGCCTGTCATTCGCAACGTGCCGTGGCCGAAAATCGGCAAGAAGGCCGCGTTGATCAAAGTTGGCGCCTGCGGCGTCTGCGGTACTGACCTGCACATCCTCAAGGGTCACTGGCCAAAGCCGTTGCCGTGGCCGTTCACGCTCGGCCACGAGATCGGCGGCGTGCTGGTCGAGGTCGGTTCGGAGTTCACTGAAGACTTCATGAGCAAGCCGCTGAAAGCGGGATCGAAAGTCATGATCCCGCCGTTGATGCCCTGCGGTCATTGTTACTACTGCATCCACTATCCGCAGAGCGCCAACAAATGCCTGACGCCGGTCTATTACGGCCGCTATCTCGGCTTCGACAAAGCGCCGCATCTTTGGGGAGGCTGGGCCGAATATGTATATGTCGATCTCGACATGCTGCCGGGCACCAAGATCTACAAACTGCCCGATGACATGCCGTTGCGATTGGGCGCGCTGTCGGAACCGCTCACCTCCTGCATCCGCGCTTTCAACCGCGCCACGCGCGCCGGCGGATTCACCTGGGGCGACACCGTTGTCATTCAGGGTTCGGGTCCGATCGGTATTCTCGCGGTCGCAGCCGCCCGCGAAATGGGAGCAGGGCGGGTGATTTGTGTGGGCGCACCCGAAGAACCGCGTCTGAAGCTGGCGCGAAAGTTCGGCGCCGAGGCGACCGTGGATATCGAAGAGGTCAAGACGCCGGCTGCGCGCATCCAGCGCGTGCGCGAAATCGTCGGCGGATTTGGCGCCGACCTCGTCATGGATTGCTCGGGTCATCCGAGCGCCGGTCCCGAGGGCATCGAAATGCTGCGAGACGGCGGCACCTATGTCGAGATGGGGCAGTTTACCGATGCCGGCGCGATCGAAACCTCCTGGCACCGCATCTGCACCAAGGATCTCAACGTGTTGGGGTCGTGGGGCTTCACCGGCAACGACTTGCCGCTCGGTGTCGACATGCTCTATCGCACCCGCGACAAGTATCCCTGGCTCGACATGCAGACGATCTATCCGTTCTCGGAAGACGGCGTGGCTAGCGCGGTTGCCGACGCCATGGCGATGAAGACCGTCAAGTCGACCATCGTGCCGTGGCCGGAACTGGTCGAATAGGGGACGAAGGGAAAACTGCCGGACCAGGCCAGATTGCCGGATTGACCCAAATCGGCCTGTAGGTAACGATGCGCGAGTGGAGTGGATATGACATTCGCCGCCCATATGGCGTGGCTTCGCCCAGCGAATGTCAAATCCGAAACTCCATTAGCAATATATATTGGTAGTGGCTCTTTTGATTCTGACATTCGCAAGTGCCGTCTTCTGAGCAAGTGGTCGAGAAGGGATGAGAATACCGGAATCGGACCACCAGAGAGAATTTGCTGACCGAGTTTTACTTGTCGCCTTTAACCCACGTCACCGCCAATGTGGCGACACCGACGTTCCGTTCAGAGGATGGGGGCATCATGGCCGAACAGGACAAAGTCGTGGTCGAGCGCGATCTCAGGCTCGATCTGTTCCGTGGCGTCGGATTATGGATGATCTTTCTCGACCATATTCCGCACGACGTCGTCTCCTGGCTGACATTGCGCAATTACGGCTTCAGCGACGCGGCTGAGTTCTTCGTTTTTATCTCCGGTTATCTCGCAGGCTTTATCTACGGGCCGATCATCAAGGCCGGCTATTTTCTGGCCGCGCTCAAGCGGTTGTGGAAAAGGGCGATGGAGATGTACGTCGCTCACATCATGCTGTTTCTGATCTTCACCGCGCAGATCGCCCGCACGGTGAGGAAATTCGACAATCCGATGTATGAGGACGAATTCAACGTCCACAATTTCCTGCTGCATCCGGACACCCTGATCGGGCAGGCGCTGACCTTGCGCTACAAGCCGGTCAATCTCGACGTGCTGCCGCTTTATATCGTGCTGATCGCGACCGCGCCGTTCATGCTGTGGGCGATGGTGCGCCGGCCAAACCTGACGCTGCTCGCCTCGATCGTCCTTTACACCTTCGCGCGCATCTTCGATTGGAACTTGCCGTCGTATCCGCCAGGCACAACCTGGTATTTCAATCCTTTCGCCTGGCAGTTGATGTTCATATTCGCCGCCTGGTGCGGCACCGGCGGCGCTACCAGGATCTGGCCCATCGTCCAGTCGCGCTTGGCGCTTGTCGCGGCGCTCGTATGGATCGTCTTTGCTTTCCTGATCGTCATGACCTGGCACATCGCCTTCCTCGACGCCCTGGTGCCGAAATGGATGATCAAGATCATTTATCCGATCGACAAGACAGATCTCGACATGTTCCGCTTCATGCATTTCCTGGCGCTGGCGCTGACCGTTTCGCGTTACGTGCCGCGCGACTGGGCGTCGCTGAGATCCAGCTGGCTGCGCCCGCTCATCCTGTGCGGCCAGCATTCGCTGCCGATCTTCTGTTTCGGCGTGTTCCTGTCCTTTGCGGCGCATTGGATCCTGATGCAGTACACCAGGGGCGTGTGGGAGCAGCTCGTGGTCAGCGCCGTCGGCATTCTCATTATGGTTGCCATCGCATGGGTGCTGGATCGAGCCTCGCAAGTGCCCGATCTCTTCGTAGATGCCGCGGAGGTTGAGAGCAGAAAAGCCGCGCTCGACACCGGCAAGGCGTAACGACGATTCATCACAAGAATTCGTTTTAAGACCAACGCGCGATTGTTGACGGGAGGAAATCATGGTCCGACGTCTTTTGATTGTCGCATGTCTGCTCTTGTTGCCGGCGGCCGCACGGGCGCAGGCGCCTGCATCTGACGCCATGACGGCGGCGCGCAGCCTCGTCAACACCATGAAGCTTGCGGACCAATATAAGGCGCTGCTGCCCGCAATCCTTCTTGGCCTCAAGCCGGCGCTGACACAGGACCGGCCTGAGATCGAGCGCGACTACGAGGCGATGATGCCGATGCTCGCCGACGCCTTCACCCCGTATTACAGCTCGATGGTGGATGGCATCGCGGCGATCTATGCCGCCAACTTCACGGCGGCGGAGCTGCGCGACATCGAGGCGTTCTATCGCCAGCCGACGGGACAGAAGATGCTGGAAAAGATGCCGGCGATCAGCCAGCAGGCGCTTGCGGTAGGGCAGGAGATCGGCCGCAAGGCGGCCGAAGATCTACGTCAGCGCCTCACCGAGGCGCTGCGCCAGAAGGGTCACAAGCTGTAACATTTGCTCACTGTGATTGCGAGCCAACGGATCGCGCGAACGCGCGCCCGATGACAGGCTCCGCGAGGCAATCCTGCCTCACGGTCTGGATCGCGTCGTCGCTTACGCTCCTCGCGATGACGACAGGCTCGATCCAAAATCTCGTCACGCTTTAGCGTAGGCCCTCATAGACCATCAGTCCGCGGGCCAGTTTCAGCTTGCGGATCGCACGCGGGACGAGGCGTTCGGTCGGCGGGTGCAGATAGCGCCACGACGTCAGTTTGAAATCCCGCAATCGGGTGTGTCCGGTCTCGAACGGAGCGAGCAGGCCGGTCATGCTCAGCGGCACATGAGCGCGGTTATTGAACGGCAGCAGCAACAGTTCGAGATGTGCCGTGCCTTCGGCCGAAGTCGCGGTGATGCCGGCAACGGCAGGCAGCATGTCTTCGGTCACGGCCGTGACGATGTCTTCGATGTCACGACAGCTCTCGGCGCCGAACAGGGCTGGAAAGCTTTGATCTTTCAGGTCGCGGCCGAGCAGGGCGCAAAGTCGGGTGCCGGCCACGCGAAACGGGTAGCGGTTGGCCTCGTCGCAGGCGAGCACGAAGATATCGCCGAGCAATTGGCGAACGGCATCGGGTTTGAAGTCGCCCCGGTCCGGCGCGCGGCCTTCGCCGCGCTTTTCGTCCCAATAGGCGAAGAATTGCTGGTTTGACGGATGTTTCATGTCTGACTTTTGCCCCCAAGCCTGAACGCAGGTGGGACATCTCTGTCCCGTTTCTGCGCACACGCCTTGCTGGTTTTGTTGTGCAGAAACAGCATTGCAGCGTCCATGCCGAAGCAGCGTTCGGGGCAGGGTTTGCAGCGTTAACGTTAAGTTAACGATGGACTTGGCGCGGGCGGGGCGCCTGCTAAGGTCGAATGCACTAGATCCCTTGCCGTTTATTCAGAGGCGGCAAGGTTGTGACACTGGCGTCGAACAGATTGGCCATTTACGCGGGGAGGGGTGGGGATATCACCTGGTGAACCCCGCGCACAAAAGGCCAACGTCCATAGAGGGAGAGGCTTTCTCAGAGCCTCTCCCTTTTTCGTTTTTGTCCTGAAGCACGGATGGAAACGGACATTCGCGCGCAGAAGTCCAGATAATGAACGCGCGCTATAGGTCTGCGGTCTAGGCGATCGCGCCTCCATCGACGGTCAGTGTTGAACCCGTGATGTACTTGGCCTTGTCGCTCGCCAGGAACGCTACAGCGTTGGCGATATCCTCCGGCGCGCCATAGCGGCCGAGTGCAGTGATCTGCTGCAGCGTGCCCGCGAATGGGCCGTGTGCGGGGTTCATGTCGGTGTCGATCGATCCAGGCTGCACGAGATTGACCGTGATCTCCTTCGGGCCGAGCTCCCGCGCGAGCCCCTTCGTAAACGCGACCAACGCCGACTTCGACGCCGAGTACACGCCGAGAACAGGCGCAGGAACGCGGTCGGCGAAGAAGCTTCCGATGGTGATGATGCGACCGCCCTTGGTCAGATGTGCCAGCGCCGCCTTGCTGGCCACGATCGGCGAGCGCACGTTGACATCAAGGATCGCGTCGATGTCTTGAAGTGACGTATCCTTCAGTTCGCCTACCCGAAGAATCCCTGCATTGTTGACAAGGATGTCGAGCCCGCCGAGGTCTCTGACCGTCTTCTCGACCGAAGCCTGAACGGCGGCGACGTCCGCGCTGTCGGCCTGGATCGCCACCGCCTTGCGTCCCTTCGCCTTGATGGCGTGCACAACCTCGGCGGCGCGCTCGGCCGACTTATCATAGGTGATGGCGACGTCGGCGCCCTCCGCCGCCAGTTCCAGCGCGATCGCTGCACCAATCCCGCGGCTCGCACCCGTCACCAGGGCCTTTTTTCCATTTAATTTCATGCATTCTGCTCCATTGTGTAATAATCAACACATAATTACTTAGGTGGTTGATCGACAGGGTCAAATGACTTATGTGTTACCCATTACAGAAAGGATGATGATGGCTGTTGTCGGGCGGCCCCGAGAGTTTGATCGCGATGCGGCGCTTCAGGCGGCCATGCTCCTGTTTTGGCGCAAGGGTTTTGCGGCGACTTCGATGAACGACCTGTGTGACGCCATGGGTATTCGTTCGCCGAGTCTCTATGCGGCGTTCGGCAGCAAGGAGGCGCTCTATCTCGAAGCCATCGAGCATTACGTGCGGACCATCGGGCCGACCGTCTGGGACAAGCTTGCGGCAGGGGCAAGCGCTCGCGCCGCCGTTGAAAAGCTGCTGCTGGCGGCGACCGAGACGCTGCCGCAATCCGGGGAGATACCGGGGGGCTGCATGGCGGTGCTGGCGGCCGTCGGCGATGAGTGGCCGGCCGCGATCGCCGACGTCGTCAAGAAGGTCCGGCTCGACATGCTGGATATGTTGCAGTCGCGGCTGGAGACCGCGGCGACCGAGGGCGAACTGCCCGCCTCAACGAACATCGATCGACTGAGCCGGTTCTATCTCGGCGTCTTCCAGGGCATGGCGATCCAGGCGCGGGACGGCGCCACAGCGGCGGAGCTGAAAGGCGTAGCCGCAGCGGCTATGGTTGCCTGGCCAAACGGCAGGTAGCAAAGCCTGTAAGGCGGATCGTCCACTGCGCAAGGCGCGTGGAGGAAACCAGAAAGCGTAGCCGCAGAAAGGTCGACGGCCGTTCGTCGAATGTCGGCTTTTAGCGCGCCCAATTCTTCTTCTGCAGCACGTCGAACCAGACAGCGAGGCTGATGATCAACCCCTTGATGATGAGCTGATAGAACGAGGAGACGCCGAGCAGGCTCATGCCGTTGTTCAACACGCCGATGATGAGCGCACCGATGATGGTGCCGCCGATCGTGCCCGAACCGCCGGAGAGGCTGGTGCCGCCAATCACCACCGCGGCGATGGCGTCCAGTTCGAACATGGTGCCGAGGTTGGGAGATGCGCCGTTGAGGCGGGACGCCAGCAGGATTCCCGACAGCGCCGAGAGCAGGGACACCACGACATAGACGATCATTTTCGTCTGATAGACGTTGATCCCCGAGAGGCGTGCCGCTTCTTCATTGCCGCCGAGCGCATACAGCCGCCGGCCAAAGCGCGTATGGCCGAGAACGAAGATCGCAAGGCCGGCTATGACGACAAAGATGGCGACCGGCACCGGCATGCCGTCGCCAGTGCCGAACACATAAGCCGCCAGCAACAGCCCGGCTGTCGCCGCGATGATGCCGGGCAGGTTCTCTCCAATCGAAGAGCTATTTGCTGTCCCGGCTTCGCGAAAACCCCTGATCAGCCTGAAGGCGCCGATCGCTGCCGCGACCGCGAGCAGGACCAAGGTCGGCGCTGGCGGAATATAAGCGCTGCCGAGCGCGGCAAAGGAAGGATCGGCCACGGGAACGGAGCTGCCGCCGGACAGCGACAAGGCGACGCCGCGGCCGATCGTCAGCATTCCGAGCGTGATGATAAACGGCGGGATGCGGTAGTGCGCAATCCAGAAGCCGTTCCAGAACCCGATGATGCCGCCGACGATCACGAGCGCAATGGGCACGGCAAGCCAGGCCGCAAGTCCGTATTGCATCAGGAGTGTCACGACCACCGCAGCAACGCCGACGACCGAGCCCACCGACAAATCGATGCCGGCGATCAGGATCACCATCGTCATTCCGACGCCGATGATGCCGACGATCGTCACTTGGCGGGCGACGTTGCTCAGGTTGCGCGCGGTGGGGAAGGTGGGATCGATCAGCGCCAGCAGCACGGCGAGCACCACAAGCGCGATCAGCGTCGCGTTGGTCCTGATGAAGAGAAGCGCCTGATTGCGGTGCATGATCGCCTACCTGTTCGCCGCGCGCGCGCCGGTCGCCGCTTCCATAACCGCTTCCCGACTGGCACTTTCGCGCGGGAATTCCGAGACGATGCGGCCCTCGTTCATCACGAGAACCCGGTCGCTCATGCCCAGCACCTCCTCGAGTTCGGAGGAGATGATGATGATCGCGACGCCTTGCGCCGCAAGCTTGTTCAGAAGCCTGTGGATCTCGACCTTGGCGCCGATATCGATGCCGCGGGTCGGCTCGTCCAGGATGAAAATCTTCGGGCTCGCATTCAGCCAGCGCGCCAGCAGCACTTTCTGCTGGTTGCCGCCGCTCAGAGTTGCGACGACGGCATCGACGCTTGCGGCCCGAACGCCAAGCTGCGCGACATATTGTTCGGTCAGTGCGCGTTCCTGGTTGCTGTCGATGACGCCGATCGATGGCGAGCTCACTGTCTGCAACGACGAGATCGTCATATTGAAGGTGATGGGCTTCTCGAGAAACAGCCCGAGCGCCTTGCGGTCCTCGGTCAGGAGTGCGATTCCGTGTGCGATCGCGTCGGCCGGCGAGCGGATGTTGGCCTTTTTTCCTTCGACCAGCACATTGCCATGTGTCGCGTCCGGAAAGGCGCCGAAGATCGCGGAGGCAAGCGTGGTGCGGCCCGAGCCCATCAAGCCGCAAATACCCAGAATCTCGCCGCGATAGGCTGAAAAAGATACGCCTTTGACCTTCCGTGCGCCGGGCAAAGAAGGGTGGTCCACTTCGAGATTTCTCACCTCGAATATCTTCTCGCCGCGCTGGCGCACGGCATGCGGATACATTTCGCTCAGCGGGCGGCCGATCATTCGCTCGATGATTTGATCGAGTGTGATCTCGGCGATCTGCGTTACCGTGCCGATGGTGCGGCCGTCGCGCAACACCACGACGCGATCGGCAATTTGGGAAATCTCTTCCATCTTGTGCGAGATGTAGCACATGCAGACGCCGGCTTGCCGTAAGCCCCGGATCACCCTGAAAAGCTCGGCAACCTCTTTGTCCGACAGCGCCGAAGTCGGCTCGTCGAGGATGAGGATGCGCGCCCGCTTCGATAGCGCCTTGGCGATCTCGACCATTTGCTGCTTTCCGACCGCAATGTGCTTCACCCGGTCGGTCGGCTTGATGTCGGCAATTCCCAACTCGCCGAGCAGGACGGCGGCATCGGCATTCATCCGACGCCAGTCGATGGCGCCCAAGCTGTTGATCGGTTGGCGTTCGAGAAAGATGTTCTCGGCAACGGTAAGCTCGGAAATGAGATTGAGCTCTTGATGGATGATGGCGATGCCCGCATCCATGGCCTCACGGGTCGAGCGAAACTGCCGCTTCTCGTCTTTGATGAAAATATCGCCCTGATAGGTCGGATATGGCCAGACGCCGCCGAGCACCTTCATCAGCGTCGATTTGCCGGCGCCGTTCTCGCCCATCAGCGCCAGAACTTCGCCCGCGCGCGCCTCGAAGGTAACGTCGTCGAGTGCCCGCACGCCCGCGAACTCCTTGACGATATGCTCCATCTTCAGGACGACGTCGGACACTATTTTCCGTAGACCTGCTTGTGGGTGTAAAACCCGTCCGCGATGATCGTCTGATCCAGATTGCTCTTGTCGACGAGCACGACCGGCGTCACCAGCGTCGGCACATCGACAGCGCCGTTGTTGATCGTCCGGTCGGCCTTGACGAGCGTTTTCGGATCCTTGTCGGGATTGACCGCAAGTTTGACCGCGATCTCGACCGCGGTTTCGGCCAGCGGATCAATCTTCTTCCAGATGTCGACGGCCTGCTTGCCTTGCGCGACATACTGAATATTGACGAGGTCGGCGTCGGAGCCGGCGACGAAAACCTTGTCCGCGCTGGCAAGCCCCTGCGCGTCAAGCGCCGCGATGACGCCGCGCGCCATGCCGGAGTTGTTGCAGATCACGGCGTCGATCTTGTTGCCCGACTTGGTCAGGAGATTTTCGGTCGTCGCCATCGCCTTGTCGGACGACCATCCCTCATGCGACTGGTCGGCGATCAGCTTGAGCTCGGGATTGGCCTTGAGCACCTCCAGAACGCCGCTGCTCATCGTGTTGGCGTTGGAATCGCCGGGCTGTCCGCGAACGAGCACGACGTTGCCTTTGACCGCGCCATATTTCGCCTTGAGCCAGGCGACCATGGCTTCCGCCTGGAGCTTGCCGACGGCCCAGCTGTCCTGCATCACCATGGCGTCCAGCGGGCCGTTGACCAGCATGGCGTCGTAGCCGACGACCTTGACGCCGGTTTTATGCGCCGAGGTGACCATGCCGCCGGCGGTGCCGGTGTTGACCGGCTGCAACACGATTGCCTGCGCGCCACGCGACAGCATGTTTTCGAACGCCGCCAGTTGCGTCTGTTCGTCATTGTTGGCGGAATTGAAGATGACGTCCGCGCCGAGCGCCTTGGCCTTGGCGAGAAAGGCCGCTTTGTCGCGCTGATAGCGTTCCTCCTGCATGGTCTTCAGCAGAAAGCCGATTTTGACCTTGTCGGCGGCGCCGGCCGACCTGACGAGGGCGGGAAGCGGAACGGCGATCGAGGCGAGAGCGCACAGCACGGTTCTGCGGTGGAATGCCATGGATGATTCTCCCCGGTACGGCTTTTTCCTTAAGGCATTTCGGCCCTTGTTCGAAGGCGGCATGGTAACGGTTCCACCAAGGTTAGGCCAAGCGGCTTCCACTTCGCCGCAAAACCCTCTAATGGGGCGCATCGCTCGACATGAGGTCGCCGCCGCCTTGGAAGATTATTTGCCGGAAATCCCGCCGGAAGAGCCACCGCCGACTCGGCGCGAGCCGCTCCTGACGCTGCCGGGCGCGCTCACCGCCTATATCGTGCTTCTGGCGGTCATTCACCTGCGCGTGCTGCTGCCGGCCGATCTCGAGAACTGGACCATCGACGTCTTCGGATTCATTCCCAAGCGCTACAACTCGGCGCTATTGGCTGTCGGCTTTCCCGGCGGCGAGGGCGCCAGGGTCTGGACGTTTGTGACCTATTCGCTGTTGCACGCCAATCTCAGCCACATCGGCTTCAACGTGCTGTGGCTTTTGCCGTTCGGCAGCGCGTTGGCGCGGCGTTTTGGCGCTGTCAGATTCTTCGCTTTCATGGCGGTGACGGCGGCCGCCGGTGCGCTGGCGCATCTGGTGACCCATGAGCATGCGCTGGCGCCGATGATCGGCGCCTCCGCCTCGGTTTCGGGCACCATGGCAGCCGCCATCCGATTTGCCTTCGTGCGCGGCAGTTTCCTCTCCTTCAACCGCGGCGATGCGGACGCCGCGGCCAGAGTGCCGGCGCAGCCATTGTGGCAGGCATTGCGCGACCGCCGCGTGGTTGCCTTTCTGGCGATCTGGTTTGGCGTCAATATCGTTTTCGGCCTCGGGTCGATTGCGATTGGCGCCGAGGGCGTCAGCGTGGCCTGGCAAGCGCATATTGGCGGCTTTTTGGCCGGGCTCTTGTTGTTTTCCCTGTTCGATCCCGTTCCCCGCGCAACTCCTCCTGCCGCATCGCACGATCAGGTCTGATTTTCAGTTGCGCCTCGCTTGCGGGCGCGCACGAATTCATTCATCATTTGGGCGGCGGCACAGCCTTGAATCCGTGATGAGTGTTAAAAGCTGCCCGCGCAAGCGCGAGCGCCCGCAACCAAAGAGGCGCAGCACTGTTGTTTGAAGACTCGAAATGAAAAAAGGCCGCGCTCATTCGAAGAGCGCGATCGGCTTCAGGGAGACGACAATGACGGTACGTGCAATTCTCGACACCAAAGGCCACCAGATCGTAAGCCTCGAGCCGGAGGCGAAACTTGCTGCTGCGGTCAAGATGTTGGCCGAGCGCAAGATCGGAGCCGTGCTCGTCATGCAGGCGGGCCGGATCGAAGGCATCCTGTCGGAGCGCGATGTCGTGCGCGTGCTGGGTGAGCGGGGGGCTTCCGTCCTCGATGAGCCCGTCAGCGCGGTGATGACGCGCAAGGTCGTGAGCTGCAAGCAGTCCGATACGGTCAGCGGGATCATGGAAATGATGACGCGCGGAAAATTCCGTCACTTGCCGGTGCTCGACGGCGAGCGGGTGGTGGGCCTGATCTCGATCGGCGACATCGTCAAATGGCGCGTGCAGGAATACGAGCACGAGCAGGAAGCGCTGCGCGAATATATCAAGACCGCCTGAGGCTATCGAACCGCCCTCAAGGCGTATCGTCGATGATCGCCTTTGCGGTGACCGGCGTCGGCGCCAGGACGTCGACCACTTCCTGGATTGAGACGATGGCGCGCTCGGCCGCGCGCGCGCCATGGTCGATCAATTCGTCGGCGCGATGAAAATCGAACCAGCCGATCTGGCCGACCCGGGGCGTGATCAACAGGTCCGGCGGGTCGCCCGCGAGCCGCGCGCGGGTGATGCGATCCTGCATGATGTTGAAGGCGTCGACCATGACCGACGAAATGCCGGGCCGTCCGCCGCCGCCGAAGAATTCACGTTTCACGGCGCGTTCGGCCGAGAAGAATTTGCCCAAACCGCGCTTCGGTGGAACGGGCTCCAGCGTCTGTTCGGCGGCCACGGCGGAGGCGCCATGCGAGTAGATCGTGGTGGAGTGCGTAAAGACGTCGCTTGAGAGGTTGGCGGCAATGACGATTTCGGCGCCGAGGGCCCGGGCGGTCGATACCGGCACCGGATTGACCAATGCGCCGTCGACCAGCCAGCGGTCGCCGATCAGAACCGGTGCAAAAATGCCGGGTAGCGCATAGGAGGCGCGCATCGCGTCCACGAGGCGCCCATGGGTGACCCAGGTTTCGTGGCCGGTGCGCACCTCGGTCGCAACGCTGGCATATTTCAGCGGCAGGTCTTCGATCAGGGTCTGACCGATCGAGGCCTCAAGTTCTGCGGCAAGTTTCTCGCCGCCGATGAGGCCCGAGCCATTGAGCTTGAGATCGAGATAGGAAAGGACGTTGCGCGGTTGCAGGCCACGTGCCCACTCCTCCAGCGTATCGAGATGTCCGGCGGCAAAGGATCCGCCGACCACCGCTCCGATCGAGGTGCCGACGATGACGTCGGGAATGATGCCGTGCGCGATCAGCGTCTTGACGATGCCAATATGGGCAAAGCCGCGCGCGGCCCCGCCTCCGAGCGCCAGCCCGATTACCGGCCGCCGGCTGCCGGTCTTGCCGGGGACTTCCCCGTTGTTATGGCCTCGGCCGATCCAGTTCAACACGGCGGGAGCAATCTCCTGTCAGCGCAGGCAGGCTATCGCGAGAAGGCCGCGCCCGCCAGAATGCCTGATAAGCATGGTTTATGCCGCGGTTGGGGGTGGGATTGTGACGGGGCCACGGCGAATCGATCAACCTAACGGGAGCGGGCCGCGCCGGTTCCGTATCTCTCCGGTCCAGCTCGATCGAGGCTTGAATTTGCCGCGTTTTCAGTGAAAAGCATCCATCATGATCTGGGGAAGGCAGGGCAGTCGAGGACGGGGCGGGCATTGGCGCGTGGCGCCGGTCGCAGCCCTGCTTGCCGTACTGGCCTTTAACACCTCCGTTTCGGCGCAAATGTTCAGCGATCGGCCGCCCCCGGTACCGCCGGCCAACGTGCCGGACGCGCCGGCAGGGCCCACAATGAACCTGGCGCCGTCCAACGGCCCGGCATCGGTGCCCAATCTGCCGCCTCCCGTGACCGCGCCGCCGGCCGTCGCCGCCGTGCCGCCGGTCGTGGTTGCGCCCCCGC
Organism: uncultured Alphaproteobacteria bacterium; assembly: GCA_963824305.1. Classification (GTDB taxonomy): domain Bacteria; phylum Pseudomonadota; class Alphaproteobacteria; order Rhizobiales; family Xanthobacteraceae; genus Bradyrhizobium. The sequence continues at coordinate 275,861 of CAWGOW010000004.1, read as the reverse complement.
CGGGCGCGGCGACGCCGAACCAGGCCGTGTTGGCGCTGACGGCACGCTTCGGCAAGGATCAGCCTGCGGTCACCGGCGGGCTGGTGTGGCGTATCTTCGCCGACAAGCAGGACGAGGCGGGCGCGATGAAGATGGTCCGCGAGGACCGTGGCGCCACGCCGAACATCGTGCTGCCGCCCGGCAATTACGTGATCCATGTCGCGCTCGGACTTGTCAGCGCGGTACGGCCAATGACGCTGAAGGCGGAAACCTACCGCGAAACCTTCGTGCTTCCCGCCGGCGGTCTGCGCATCGAGGGCCGCGTCGGCACCTCGAAGATTCCACAGAACCAGATTTCGTTCGCGATCTACAAGGGCAGCCAGTTCGAGATCGGCGAGCGGGCTTCGCTGGTTCCGAGCGTCGCGCCCGGCGACGTCGCGATGATCCCCGAGGGCACCTATTACATCATCTCCAACTATGGCGATGCGAACTCGGTGGTGCGTTCGGACATTCGCGTGCAGGCCGGCAAACTGACCGATGTGACCATCACCCATCGTGCCGCCGTCATTACGCTCAAGCTCGTCAGCGATCGCGGCGGCGAAGCGCTGGCGAACACCGCATGGTCGGTGATCACGCCGGGCGGCGACGTGATCAAGGAATCGATCGGCGCATTTCCCAAGGTGATCCTGTCGGAAGGCGAGTACCGCGCCATCGCCAAGAATGAAGGCAAGGTCTACGAGCGCGCCTTCAACGTTGTTAACGGCGTCGACGGCGAAGTCGAAGTCGTCGCGCGCTGATTTCCAAAATCGGAACGCGCGCTTCGCAAGCCGCGTGAACCTGGCTGATCAAGAAACGCAGATCCTCACCCTGAGGCGCTTGCGCAGCAATCGTCTCCAGGGATGACGCGAAACTGCCGGGCCTCATGGTTCTCCCGGCGATGCAAGGCATCGTCCGGAGACGGCGTGCTTGCGTGCCGTTCGCTGACGGCCTTGCTTGCGCTTGGTCTGCTCGGGCACGCACGCCTCCTCTCCATGAGGAAGAGGCAGATGGCCTAAAATCGCGTGACGATATCCGACAGCATGGGACGCGGCCTGTCCTCGCTCGGCTTCGATACCTTGCCGATATGGATCAGACCGGCGAGTTTCTCGTCCGCTTTCAACCCGAAGCCGTTGAGAACGTCGCGGTCGAAGGAAAACCATCCGGAGAGCCAGCACGCGCCGTAACCGAGTGCGGTGGCCGCCGTGACGATGTTCATCGCACTCGCGCCTGCGGACATCTCCTGCTCCCATGGCGGGACCTTCGGATGCGATTTGGCCAAACTGACAACGCCGATCACCAGCGGCGCGTCGGTCAGCCTGCGCTTCTCGACCTCGATATCGGCGGCCGGCGCATTTGGATTCTTCTTGGCGAAAACGCTCGCGATGACGTCGCCGGCGCGCAGCCGTGCATCGCCCTCGAAAATAATGAAGCGCCATGGCGCGAGCTTGCCGTGGTCGGGCACGCGCGCGCCGATCGTCAAAATGGTCTCAAGCTCGGCCGGTGAGGGGCCGGGGCCGGTCATCTCGCGCGGCTTGACCGAGCGGCGGGTTTTCAGAAGTTCGAGAGCGTCAGGCACGAATGCATCCTTAAAGAAATTGGCGGGCGTACCGCGAGAGATAAGTGTGCCGCCATCCCCGCGAAAGCCGGTTTAGAGCGATTATGAAAGGTCAGGCGATCAGATCAACCGTGCCCGCTTCACATCCGGCGGCGTGGCCTCATCCACAAGTGCTCCGATGGCTTCGTCCGTTGCCATCACCTTTTGCCCGTCGCTGCCGAGCCGCCGCACCGAGACCGAATGTGTCTCGGCTTCTTTCTTGCCAACCACGAGCAGCGCCGGAATTTTCGCCAGCGAATGTTCGCGGACCTTGTAGTTGATCTTCTCGTTGCGAAGGTCGATCTCGACACGGAGGCCAGCGCGCCTTGCAGCGGCGGCGACCACCTTGGCGTATTCATCGCCTTCCGAGGTGATGGTGGTGACCACAGCCTGGATCGGCGCTAGCCAAAGCGGGAAGTTGCCGGCGTAGTGCTCGATCAGGATACCGATGAAACGCTCCATCGAGCCGCAGATCGCCCGATGCACCATGACCGGCGCCTTCTTCGAGCCGTCGGCGTCGATGTAGAACGCGCCAAAGCGTTCGGGCAGGTTGAAGTCCACCTGCGTGGTGCCGCATTGCCAGTCTCTGCCGATGGCATCGCGCAGCACATACTCGAACTTCGGTCCGTAGAACGCGCCTTCGCCGGGATTGATCTCGGTCCTGATGTGATTGCTTTGGGCCTTGATCTCCTGCAGCACCGTTGCCATCACGCGTTCGGCGTGGTCCCACATCTCGTCCGTGCCGACGCGCTTGTCAGGCCGGGTCGAGAGTTTGACCGTGAGTTCGCCCTCGAAACCGAAATCGGCGTAGGTCGACAGGATCAGCTCGTTGATCTTGAGGCATTCGTCCGCGAGTTGGTCTTCGGTGCAGAACACATGCGCATCGTCCTGGGTGAATCCGCGCACCCGCATCAAGCCGTGCATGGCGCCGGACGGCTCGTAGCGGTGCACGACGCCGAATTCCGCAAGCCGGAGCGGCAGGTCGCGGTAGCTCTTCAGGCCGTGCTTGAAGATCTGCACATGACCCGGACAGTTCATCGGCTTGAGCGCAAACCAGCGCTTGTCTTCGGCTTCGTCGCCCGCGGATTGCGCGGCGAACATATTCTCGCGATACCAATCCCAGTGGCCGGAGGTTTCCCACAGCGACTTGTCGAGAATCTGCGGCGCGTTGACCTCGCTGTAGTCGCCGGTGAGGCGGCGGCGCATATAGGCGATCAGCGCCTGGAAAATCGTCCAGCCCTTCGCGTGCCAGAACACCACGCCCGGACCTTCTTCCTGAAAATGGAAGAGATCGAGCTCGCGGCCGAGTTTGCGATGGTCGCGCTTCTCGGCTTCCTCGATCTGCTTGAGATAGGCGTCGAGGTCTTCCTGTTTGGCAAAGGCCGTGCCGTAGATACGCGTCAGCATCGGATTGTTGGAATCGCCGCGCCAATAGGCTCCTGCGACCTTCATCAATTTGAAGGCATTGCCGATCTTGCCGGTCGAGGTCATGTGCGGACCACGGCACAGGTCGAACCAGTCGCCCTGGAAATAGATCTTGATCGGCTCGCTGCCGGGAATGGCGTCGACCAGTTCGACCTTGAAGTTCTCGCCCTTGTCGCGGAACACCTGCTTGGTCTTTTCGCGGTCCCAAACCTGCTTGGTGAAGGGTTTGTCGCGCGCGACGATCTCGCGCATCTTCTTCTCGATCGCGGCGAAATCTTCCGGCGTGAACGGCTCGTTGCGGAAGAAATCGTAGTAGAAGCCGTTCTCGATCACAGGGCCGATCGTGACTTGCGTGCCCGGCCACAGCGACTGCACGGCCTCGGCCAGCACGTGGGCTGCGTCGTGGCGGATCAATTCCAGCGCGCGAGGATCGTCCCGGTTGACCAGTTCGATCTTCGCATCGTTCTCGATTGCGTCGTTGAGATCGGCGAGCGTGCCGTCCAGCGCCATCGCCACCGTCCGCTTGGCAAGCGAAGGCGAGATGCCCTTGGCAATCTCAAGGCCGCTGGTGCCTTTGGGATAATCGCGCTTGGCGCCGTCGGGGAATGTGAGGGTGACCTTGTGCACGGGTTCGGCCGGCTTCAAATTCGTCAGGCTGTATTGGAATCCCGGTGCGGGCGGGGTCTTGTCAGACATGGCCGTCTCCTCAAAGCTCACTCCTGCGAACGAGCGCAGGTAAGCGGGAATGGAAAGCGGTATAGCAGGGGAATTGGGCGATGCAATCGCGCCGAGCCCAGAAAATCGGCGGAAAAGCTTGATTGCTTTGAACGCAGCCTTTGATTGACGCGTCATAGACTTGTCGTCACGGGCTTGTTAGGTTCCCATGTCCTGTCTTCTCCGGCTGTCATCCGCCCCATGATTTCGCGTGCCGTTGCTGCGATCGCCCTGATCTGTGCGTTGAGCTGCGGGGCGGCGGCATCGGCATCCCCGCCCAAACAACGTGTGGAGGCTCCCAAGCCGCAAGAACAGCCGATGACGTTCTATGTCGTCAACGGCGCACCCGATGCTTGCGGACGCGGTTGCGATAGCTGGATCGAGGCCGAAGGAAAGGTCGAATTTGACACCGCCGCGCGGTTCAAGGTTTTTCTCGATCGTCAACGCAATCGAAATCTGCCGATCTATTTCGCTTCGCCCGGCGGCAATCTCGACCAGGCGATCGCGATGGGCACTATGCTTCACGGCCGCACCACGATCGCCAGGGTCGGTCGAACCACCGTGCGGGAGTGCGGATTTGAAGCGCAGGACAGCGACGTCTGCGTCAAACTCAAGCAATCGGGCCGCGAACTCCACGGCAATCTCTTCACCAATGGCGCGGTCTGTGCATCGGCATGTCCGTACGCTTTCATGGGAGCTGCCGTCCACGAAGCCGCGCCGGATGCGATCCTCGCCATCCACTCGCCCAAGGTCGTGCTCAACTTTCACGGCGGCCAGCCGGATGCAGAGGTGATTGCCGCCGCCAACAAGCGCGGCCGCGAGCGCGCCGATCGTGTTGTGTCGGTCTACCTCGCCAAGATGGGGATCGATGCCGGATTGCTTGCCCTTACCAGGACCGTCAAGTTCGAAGACATCCATGTCCTGACCCGCGAAGAGATCGCGCGCTTCGGCCTGGATCGCCGCGAGACCGTCGAGACCTCGTGGAGGTTCGAGAGCAACGCGCTCAACACGGTGCGCAAAATTGCCGTTGCGAAAGGGCCCGGCGAGACGTCTTTCAGGCTGATGCAATGGCGCGTTACCTGTTTCAATACGGATCGCTTCACCCTGGACTTTCAGCGGCCGGTGCGCGCGGGCACCTCGGTAGCGATCGCGCATGGCGGTGCCAGTCCCGTCAATTTCAATGGACCGTTGATCGTCGGAAATGGATCCAACTTCGAGCAGTGGAGCCTTCGATTGATACGGTCGCGACTGGATTTGCTCGTGGATCAGCCGCAAATTGAACTCATAGAGACGGCGATCGCAGCGGACGGACGTCCGATCCCGCAAACCACCAAGTTGTCCAACGAGGGGTGGGCCCGCGCGCTGGAGAGCTTGCTCGCGACCTGTCCACCGACGAGAGAGGCCGCCGCCGTCCGGTCAAGCGAGGCGGCCACGAAGTAACGCGGCTCGTCTGGTAGCGTGCTTACGGACGGCGTTCTTTCATGTCTCGCGGGACTTTCTTTCATGGACATCGCACAGCGTCCAAATAATTTTGGTGCTGCCTTCCGAGCGGCGAGCCACTCAGCGGCCACTTTTGCGAATGTTGTTCTTCTAGTGGAGTTGCGGATTTGACATTCGCATTGCGCGTCCGCGGCTACGAGGGTTGCCAATGTCGAATCCTTCTACTAGATGCGATTGCATGAAAAACCTCGCGCCCGACAGTCCGGTTCATCGTCGCTTCGCTCCAACTGCACTGATGTTTGGAAATCTCGTCACGGGGTCGACGATTCTGGCGCCGGCCGGCATGCTGATCGAATTGGCGTCCGATCTTGACATCACCGTCCACACCGCTGGTCTTCTGGTGACGTTCGGCGCGATCGTACTTTGTATCGGCTCACCGCTGACGGCGTGGCTGACCAGCCGGATCGAGCGCCGCACCTTGCTGACGGTCACGCTCGCCGTGATGACGCTCGGCAACGCTGCCTCGGCGTTCGCGCCCGATTACACCACGCTTCTCGTCCTGCGCCTCGTGATGCTTGCGATCGGCGCGCTCTACACGCCGCAGGCTGCGGGTACCGCAGCGCTGATCGTGCCGGCGGAAAAGCGCGGCGGCACGATCGCCTATGTGTTTCTCGGCTGGTCGCTGGCGGCTGCGGTCGGCCTGCCGCTGATTGCTTTCATGGCAAGCCACTATGGCTGGCGTGCCGCCTATGGCGGCGTCAGCGTCATCGGCGCCCTCAGTTTCCTGTTGTTGCTGTGGCGGCTGCCCGCCGGTCTCAGGAGAACGCCGGTCGATCTCAAGACATGGGCCGATCTCGGCCGTAACCCGGCGATCATTGTGCTGCTTGCGATCACGACGCTGTTGATGTCGGGCCAGTTCGCCGTGTTCACCTATATGGGGCCGATCTTGTCGAAGCTTACCCATGTGAGCGCCAATGCCGTGGGACTGGTCTTTGCGATCTACGGCGTTTGCGGGTTCATCGGGATCGTCGTCGTCAGCAATATCGTCGACTCCTGGGGCGCGTTGAAGACGTCGGTGCTTTGCATCTCGCTGGTACTGGCCGGCGTCACGGGATGGGCGCTCTCCGCAGGCTTGTATTCGCTGATGGCGTGTTCGGCGGCGATCTGGGGCCTCGGCTTTGCCTCGAGCAATTCGATGCAGCAGGTGCGCCTCGTCGCTGCGGCGCCTCAGCTTGCCTCCGCATCCGTATCGCTCAACACGTCGTTTCTTTATGTGGGCCAGGCGATCGGCTCAGCGATCGGCGGAGCCTTATATGCGCACGATCTCTTGTACGGGATCGGTTACGCGGGCGTGGCCTTTGTCGGACTGGCGCTCATCACGGTGATTGGGACACGAAATCTCGCGGTGAAAAGCTCTAGCGGCTGATCGAGCTATCGGCGCTGCTCGACGCAAGGCGCGTCAGCGACGGCGTCAACGACATCTTGGCCAGCACCTCGCGGACGGGCTTGTCGGTCCAGGCATGCGTGACGTAGTCGCGATGGGTCACGCCGTCGGGTGTCTTGACGAAGACGACGCTGCCGGCGCGCAAGGGGCCATCGATGTCGTCGGAGACGGCCACGCCCTTGTCGCGAATCATCTGCATCAGCTCCTGATCGTGCCGCTGCGTGTAATGCGTATAGGCGCTGACGAAGAATCCGGAGCGGTTGTTGGCGATCCAGGATGCGAATTTGTCGAGCTCGCCATAAACCGCATCGAGCAGCACCACGCCGCGGATGCGATTGCCGACGCCGCCGGCATCGAGGCTGTAGGCGGTCGGAACGAAGCCGCCGCTATAGCCGATGATCACGATCGGCATGTTGGCGAAGGTTTTCGCCGCGCCGGGATCGCCGTAGAGTTGCGCGAGGTGGTCGGCGGATTCGTTGATGAAGCGCTTAAGCGCGCCGGGTTGCCAGAACTTGCCGGCGCTGGAATCGGCGGCGTCGACTGCGAGTTGGGGAGCAAGCAGGACAGCGTTGGCGCCGGATTCTGAAATCTGCTGCGGCACGCGCTGACGGTCGCGCACGTCGCGCTCCAGCGTCGCGCCGTTGCCGTGGAAGAACACGACGATGACGCCGGGCTTGTTGGCGTCGAAATGTTCGGGCACGTGCATCAGCACGCGGTTGTCGTTGAAGGTTTCATCCTGCCAGAACACGCGGCCCGAATAGCTGCGGTGGCCGCGGCGATCTCCATTGGAGACGTTCAGGAACGGCGCGTCGGTGCGCGGATTGTTGCCGGAGTAAGGGAAGGCCGACGATTTCAAGCCAATCAGCGCGGTTTGATCTTCGTGCTGCGCCCGCTGATAGGGTACGATCGGGGCCAGCGAGGCGACGCGATAGGGCTGGGTTTGCACCACGCGCCGGGTCTGCGCGTCAGCCGTACTCGCCGTGTGCGGCTGGAGGCTTTCAGCCTCCGTCGGGAAACGATCCCTGAATTGCGGCTTGGGAAAGCGGTCGTCGAACGAGTCGGTTGAGCCCTGCACGTTGGCGGCAAGCGAGCCTACGCTCGGTGATTGGCCGCATTGAGCGAGCGTCAGAGATAGCGGGATCAGGATGGTGAAGAGCGGAAGCCAGCGCTGCGAGGCGAGGGCGCGCGGAATCGCATGACGCGACGATCCCGGCACTGCTGCCAGATTCGCACGACCAAAAGCTCTAGACTTCGGATTGGCCCCGACCATCCACCCCTTTGCCCCAACCACCGTAACCGGCCGATATCAGTGCACTAGTGTCCCGGTTATGACTTGCGGTGACGTTAATCCTCCGGAAATTCTCCCCATTCCCGGAACCCGATTAACCAACACGAAATCGTGTCCTGATTGTGGGCTTCGCTCGACAAATCCATCGTTCGCGGCGAATATAGGTATTTAAGCACCTAAAGCGCGGTATTCGAATTTCTTGCACCGTCTCCTTGAATTGGCCGGACCGACCCCGCACGATAACGGGGGCAGGGCATGACGCCCAAAATGCGGGCGAACATGGCGGCACCAATGGAGTGGATTTGGCATTCGCGACCCCCTTGGCCGCGGGTCCGCAAAGCAAATGCCAGATCCAGAACTCCACCTGTATCGGAATTTGGCGGTGATCTCTTAATTCTCACATTCGCAACTGTGCGCACTGCAACGGGAGGCGAACGTTAGCATCGGATCACCGGAGACCACTTGGGAAGGCCGGCCCGCCGGCGGATCGACGGTCTCGTTGGCAGTCGCGACCGCCATTGTCGTTGCAGACATGGTCGGCGTCGGCGTCTTCACGAGCCTTGGCTTTCAGGTCAAGGACATCCCGTCGGGTTTTGCGATCCTGGCGCTCTGGATCATCGGCGGCGTCGTCGCGCTGTGCGGCGTGTTTTCCTATGGCGAACTCGGCGCCATGTTTCCGCGCTCGAGCGGCGAATACAATTTCCTTGGCCGCGCCTTTCATCCAGCCTTCGGCTTTGTCGCGGGTTTTGTGTCGGCGACCGTCGGCTTCGCCGCGCCCGTCGCGCTGGCTGCGATAGCGCTGGAGCAATATGGCCATGCCATCGTTCCGAACGCGCCGCCGCTCTCGCTTGCGGTTGGGATCGTATGGGCGGTGTCGCTGGTCCAACTCACGGGGGTCAAGCATTCCTCGACGTTCCAGTTGATCGCGACCATCCTGAAGGTGGTGCTGATCACGGCGTTCCTGATCGCGGGCTTTGTCGTCGGCACGCCGCAGGAAGTTTCCTTTGCGCCGCAGGCCCGCGACCTCGGCTATATCGCCAGCGCGCCGTTCGCGATCGGGCTTGTTTTCGTGATGTATTCTTTTTCGGGCTGGAATGCCGCGACCTACATCATCGGGGAGATGCGCGACGCCAGCCAGAATCTGCCGCGTGCCATGTTTGCGGGCACGCTGACGGTTCTGGTGCTCTATGTGGCGTTGAACGCGGTGTTCCTCCACACCGCGCCGATCGACAGGCTGGCAGGCCAACTCGACGTTGCCCGCGTCGCGGGCACTTACATCTTTGGCGAGGTCGGTGGCCGCATCGTCGGCGCGATGATCTGTATCGGGCTGATATCCTCGATCAGTGCGATGATGTGGATCGGTCCGCGGGTGATGATGACGATGGGCGAAGATATCCCGGCCTTGCGGGTGTTTGCCCGTAAGTCGAGCCAGGGCGCGCCGGCCTATGCCATCCTGTTTCAGCTCGCGGTCGCGACCTTGATGCTGTTCACCCGCAGCTTCGAGGCGGTGCTCGACTTCATCCAGTTTGCACTTCTGTTCTGTTCGTTCTTCACCGTGCTCGGCGTCATCAAGCTGCGCATCACGCGGCCTGATTTGCCGCGGCCATACCGCGCCTGGGGATACCCTGTCACGCCGATTATTTTCCTGCTCGTGACGTTGTTCATGATGTACTATCTTGTCGTCGAGCGGCCGTTGCAGTCCTTTTTTGGTGCTCTCATCATGATCTCTGGCCTGTTGATCTACGCCGTTTTCCGCAAGAAAGGCGACGCCGGCTCCGCTGCGATCTCCCCGGCAGGTCGCACATAGATGTTTCGCGCCTTCAAAACCGCGGCCGTCGCGGCCGTTATGATGCTCGCGGGAGCCTTCGCCGCGGCGAACGCCGCCGACGTCACGCCAGATGACACCGCGCGTTTTCTTGCCGGCATGATGCCGTCGGTCGAACTCGCCGCTGACGGCGCTGACCAAGGATCCGGCCTGGCAGCGTCATGCAAAGTTTTTCGAACTCGGCGTTTACCCAGCTCGATCAGCGGCAGATTTCGAAAGTACGCGCCTGGTCCGATGCCAATGTCGCCGCGCCGAAGGCGACCATGTTCTACATGTTTTCGGGACCGGACTTCCTCTACGCCAACGCCTTTTACCCGAAGGCCACGACCTACGTGCTGAGCGCGCTCGAACCGCCGGGTTCGGTGCCGGATTTGACCAAGCTATCGCGCGGCGGTGTCGGCGCGGCGCTGTCGAATGTCGAACATTCCCTGAACTCAATCCTCAGCTTTTCGTTCTTCATCACCAAGAAGATGAAAGTCGACTTGCATGAGGGGCAGCTTAACGGCGCGATGCCACTGCTTTACGTGTTCCTGGCGCGCTCGGGCATGACCATCAAGAACGTCTCGGCGGTGGCGCTCGATGACAAGGGAACGGCGTTCTTTGCCAGTGAAAACGTCGGCACCAGCGCCACGCGTGGGGTGCGTATCGTGTTTGCGGGAAGTGATGGCGTCGACAAGACGCTGTATTATTTCTCGACCGACCTGTCCGAGTCCGGCGTCAGATCGAGCGGCTTTTTGAAGTTCTGCGCCACGCTTGCACCGGGCAATAGCCTGATCAAGAGCGCCTCCTATCTTCTGCATTCCGGCGGCTTCTCGACGGTGCGCGATTTCATCCTCGCCAACAGCGCAACCATCATCCAGGACGATTCCGGAATTCCGCTTGGCTATTACAGCCCGAAGAAGTGGCGCTTCTTTCCGTTCGGCCGTTACGCCGGCCCCATCGACAGGTTTCCCGGGCGATACCAAGCATCCTATGCCGAGCTTTTCCACCGCGCCCAGCCGATGGATTTCGGCATCGGCTACCGCTGGCGTTCATATGAATCGAATTTGCTGCTGTCGGTCCGTTTGCCCGACGATGGCGCGGTGACGGCCGATGCGACCTCGACAACCGAAAGCCTGCCGCCGCCAAAGCCCAAGCGCCCGCATAGGCCAAAGCCGGCTCCGCCACCGCCCGAGCCTTCGTCCAGATTCTTTTGGTTCCGCTAAAGCGAAGCGCTACCAGTGAACGGTCTGGCTCGGCTCGATGAAGCTCGAGGTCAGATGAGATTTGGGATGTTCGAACAGGTAATGACCGACCGCGACGATCACGATCAGCATCGCGACGGCCGCCAACAAATCGATTTGCCTGGGGTCGTGACCACTGGGTTTCATTTTCCAGCGCATCGGTGATGTCCTCCAGAAAGAAGACATCAACCCAACCCCGGATGAACGTCTGGGTTCCCACCCGGCGCTGCACGATCCGTGACGCAGCGCAGCGTAAGTGGCTCAGCCCGCGTTGACGCCGCGCCAGCGTCCGTATTTCCACGGCAAATACCAGCGCGCACCAGCGGGCGTCGTCGTCGGCACGTTGTCGATTCCCGACGTGCCGAATGGCTGACAACGCAACAGCCGCGCCAGCGTCATCCATCCCCCGCGCCATAAGCCAAAGCGTCCGATCGCTTCGTCGCCATAGACCGAGCACGTCGGCAAATGGCGGCAGTTGTAACCGACGAGAGGCGACAGCGTGTGCCGGTAGAGCCAGATCATTGCGCGACCGGCCTGTCGCGGGAGTTGTTCGATGCTGCGCGAACAATCCTCGCAACGGGCTGACAGCTTCAACGACGAATGCTTCATGGGCGGCTTGCCGTGTTGTTGTGCGCGAAATTGCTTGGTTCCAAAGCATGGAACTCGTTCCCGCCAATAATTGTGCCACAGTTTTCGAGAAATCAACGGGCGAGGGTCCAATCCTAACGTTTGCCTGTTGACGCGGCTCAATTCTTGCAAAAGTTTTAGGATCAAAGGGCCATCTAAATATAGGTTTTCTAGTGGAGTTTTGGATTTGCCATTCGCTTTGGGAACCCGTCGCAACGCCGGAACAAATGACAAATCCGCCCCACTGGTGCGGCAGTGCAACAAAGTTCTATGGACAATTCAGTCAACTGCGTTTACGTTTCTTGACGTGGGGATGACAGAATTGTTTTCGAGTTGAACCGGTGCTAGCCGCCTTCGGCGCTTGCGGGGAAGGGATCAAATTGAAACTCGTCAGACTTCGTTTCCGCGACTGCGCGGTTTTGATCGTTGCGACCCTTTGCCTTGCGGTGCCAGGCACGTTGGTCATGCTTCGCTTGGCCCACGCTGGTGGAACGCTCGAAGAGCGCAAGCTGCCGATGCAGTTCAACTGGGTCGCCTGTCAGCCGCATTGCGGCGGCTGGATCAGCGCGGTCGGCATCGTGACCGCAGAGAGCCCGAAGGATTTTGACGACTTCGCGCAAGGGCGCGATCTTCGCGGCACCACCATTGTGCTGGATTCCAGCGGCGGCTCGGTCAACGACTCCATCACGCTTGGCCGCCGCTTTCGCAATCTCGGCATGATGACGACCGTCGGCACCAGCATTCGAACCCGCACCACGCAAGGCGATCGCGGTGCGGTCGATCCGGAAGCCTATTGCGAGTTGATGTGCGTCTTCCTGCTGTTGTCGGGCAAATCGCGCTACGTGCCGGAGAGGGCGCATGTGCGGGTGCACCAGATCTGGATGGGCGATCGCGCCGACGATGCCCGGGCCGCGACCTATTCCGCCGAAGACCTGATGATCGTGGAACGCGATATTGGGCGGCTTGCGAAATACACCTTCGACATGGGCGGTGGGGGCGATCTGCTGGCGTTGTCGCTCAGCGTTCCACCGTGGGAAGAACTGCATGAACTATCGCGGGACGAACTGCGGTTAAGCAATCTCATGACCACGGATGCGATCGCCGAAGTGCTGCCGTCAACCGGCACGGCGGCCGCGCAAGGCGTGGCGATGGCAGGAAAGCCGGTGCAGGACCGTTTCACGAGTTCTGCGGTGAACGACGCCGTCACGCCGGCTGCAAAGTCGACCCGGACGGCAGAAGCGCTGGCGCCGACGGCGAATGTCGCGGCCGCACCGGCGCAATAGCGCTAACCCATTATATGAAGATGGTCGTTTAAGCCGAGGCTTTTTGCCCGGCGGCGTTGCCCGTTGCTTTGGCCTCGATCTGGCCAATCGCATCCACCACGGCATCGAAGGTCAACATCGTCGAGGCGTGCCGCGCCTTGTAGTCGCGCACCGGCTCCAGGAGGGCGATGTCGGCCCATTTGCCCTCCGGCGGCCTGCCGTTTTCTTTCAGCATTTTGCGAACGGTCTCGCGCAACTCGCGCAATTCGTTCGCCGTTGAGCCGATCACATGGGAGGCCATGATCGAAGACGAGGCCTGGCCGAGCGCGCAGGCCTTCACGTCGTGGGCAAAGTCGGTGACGACGGGACCGTCCATCTTGAGGTCGACCTTCACGGTCGATCCGCAAAGCTTTGAGTGGGCTGTGGCAGTCGCATCGGCCGAGGGCAGGCGGCCCAGTCGGGGGATATTGCCGGCAAGTTCGATGATGCGCTTGTTGTAGACGTCATTTAGCATAGATCGATAGTTCCGCTCTCGCCGCACCGCCGCTCTTGGCGGCCGCGGCGCATGGACCTATATATGGTCGGAAATGGCGGAAATACACCCCGCCATTTTTCGCGGTGGTCCGAACCCGGTACCCATTGGCCACGGAAAAGCGATATGTTGGGGGGACTCAGGCGTCCGGCGGCACGTCCGCCCCGTCTGCCGGTGACACTCCGGTCTTATCGACCGGTCGAACGGAGCTGACATGGACGCATTGATTAAATCCCTCCGCCCAAAGAATGATTCGAGCATTTCCGACGTGAAGCCGGCCGAGGCGAGGCCCGCCGAGCTCGACCCTGCTGAATTCCTCGCCGCCGCGGTTCGTCCCGACCAGCCCCGGCCGTCACGCGCCGAAGCCGAAGCCGCAGTGCATACGCTTCTCAGCTATATCGGCGAAAACCCGGGGCGCGAGGGGCTATTGGATACGCCGCGCCGCGTCGTCGAGGCTTTCGACGAATTGTACCAGGGCTATCACCAGTGCCCGGCAGAGGTGCTCAACCGCACCTTTGGCGAAACCGCGGGCTATGACGACTTCGTGCTGGTGCGCGACATCGAATTCACCTCGCAATGCGAGCATCACATGATGCCGTTCTACGGTCGCGCGCACATCGCCTATACCCCGGTCGAGCGCGTGGTCGGGTTGTCGAAGCTTGCGCGGCTCACCGATATCTTTGCGCGGCGTTTGCAGACCCAGGAACACCTGACCGCGCAGATTGCGGCCGCCATCGATGAAGTTCTCAAACCCCGCGGCGTCGCCATTCTGATCGAGGCCGAGCACACTTGCATGTCGGTGCGTGGCGTCGCCAAACACGGCGCGACCACCTTCACCAGCCGTTATACCGGTATGTTCCGCGACAATCCGGCGGAGCAGGAACGCTTCCTTTCCATGGTGCGCGCGCCGCACCGCTAGGTCTCTTAAGTGTCCGCATCATCCGACAGCAACGACATCGAAGAGGGGTTGTCTTTCCGGCCCAAATTCGATGCCAACGGTCTTGTCACCTGTGTCGCCACCGACGTTGCGACATCGGAAGTGCTGATGGTTGCGCATATGAACGAGGAAGCGCTCCGCAAGACGATCGCGAGCGGGGAGGCCTGGTACTACAGCCGCTCGCGCAAGGCGCTTTGGCGCAAGGGCGAGACCTCCGGCCACGTCCAGCGCGTCGTCGAAATGCGCACCGATTGCGACCAGGATGCGATCTGGATTCGTGTCGAGCAGACCGGCGCGGCCTGTCACACCGGCCGGCATTCCTGCTTCTATCGCAAGGTCGAGGCCGCCGATGGCGGTGCGCGACTGTCGTTCGTCGACGCCGAACGGGAATTCGACCCGAAGGCTGTCTATCCGAAATGATCCTGCCGCTGACGCCATCGTTGCGTGAAGTGCCGGCTTATCGCACGTCGCCGCGCTCACGCGCTGCGCCGGTTATTAACCCGCTCTTAACCATAATCACCGCACTGTGAGCCCGGCCTGAGCGTTGGTGGGAGCCTTCGCCTTGCCTTGCGGTGGGTCATTTCGCGGGGAGCGGAGACCAAACAATGTCGGTCGACACATCGAACGCCACGGCTACGGCAGGTGTCGATCCCGCGCGCGTGCGTGTTGCCGGCGCGATCAAGCAGGCCGCCGCTTCAAGCGGCACGAGCTTTCAATACCTTCTGACCACCGCCAAGATGGAATTGGATTTCAATCCGACCGCAGGCGCTTCGACCTCGTCGGCCCGTGGGCTGTTTCAGTTCATCGACCAGACCTGGCTCGCGACGGTGAAGGAAGCGGGCGCGCAGTTCGGCTATGGCAACTACGCCGACATGATCAGCAAGTCCTCCGACGGCAGCTACTCGGTATCCGATCCCACCGCGCGGAAGTCGATCATGAAGCTGCGCGACGATCCGAGCGTGGCTTCGGCGATGGCCGCAGCGCTCACCCAGTCCAACAGCTTCAAGCTGACCGGCATGATCGGCCGGCGTCCGTCGGACAGCGAACTCTACATGGCCCATTTCATGGGCGTCGGGGGCGCCGCAAAGCTGATTGGCAATGCCGAGGATAATCCGCAAGCCTCCGCCACGCGGCTGTTTCCGAATGCGGCTGCCGCCAACCGCTCGATCTTCTACGATCGCACCACGGGGCGCGCACGCAGCGTCTCCGAGGTTTATTCGGTCCTCCAGCAACGCTACGCCAGCGCCGCTTCGTCGCCGGCCACCCAAACTGCGATGGCTTCAGTCGGCGGCGATATCAAACCGAACGTTGCCGTTGCGAGTGCAGCGCCAAGCACGCCGGCGACGCCTGGCGTCGACACGGCAACCTATCTTTCGACCTTTCCGGCTATCCGATCCGCCGCGCCGATAGCGCAAGCTGCACCGCTCACGGTGGCGTCAGCTTCGCCGTCCGCCGATGCCGCGCCGACAAGCCCGGTCTTCCGTTCGCTGTTTCAGGACGGGATGCGTGCGCAACCGGTGTCGCGAGCCGTGCGCGAACTCTGGGGCAGCTCCGGTTCGCTTACGTCGGATCCGCCGACATCGTCAGGTCCGACGACACCGGTCGCCGCTGTCGCCGCGCTGCCGCCCGCAGCGTCCGGCGGCCGCCTCGATCTCTTCAGCGATCGCAACGGGACGTTCTCCGGCTAGCTGGCGAGCCAGCACAGGAATTCCGGCGTGCCGCAGGCCTTAACGAAAGGTCAATAAAACCAGCCGGTTATAGTGAACGCTTTGTTAAGCGTCGTGGTTTATTTTGTCTTGCAATGGCGCAACAACAAGGCGCCAGAGGTTTTGCGTAAGCCGGCAGGGCAATGATCGTTCGCCAGTTCATCAGTTGGATAAAGACCGCCCCCGCAGGCGAACGCGCTGAAGCGACGCGCGCTTTGGCGCGGGCCTGGCTCATCTCCGATCTCTCCGAGGACGACAGGGGAGCCGCCGAAGGCGCGCTTCTCATGTTGCTCGACGATCCGTCGCCGCTGGTGCGCCGTGCGATGGCGGAGGTCTTTGCGTGCAGCCACGAAGCGCCGGCGGCCATTGTGCAGGCGCTCGCGCTCGACCAGCCCTCGGTGGCCTTGCCCATCCTCGAATATTCACCGCTTCTGATCGATGCCGATCTGGTCGACATTGTCGCAACCGGTAACGGCGAGACGCAATGCGCGATCGCCCGCCGCATGAGCCTGCCGGCTTCGGTCTGCGCAGCCATCGCTGAAGTCGGTACCGCCGCCGCCGCGCTCGAGGTGATCGAAAACGCCTCTGCCAGGCTTCCCGCGTTTTCCTGGGACCGCATCGTCGAACGCCACGGCCACCTCGCGGCGATCCGCGAAGCGATGCTGGTGCTGGAAGATCTGCCGGCCGCCACGCGGGTCGCGCTGGTCGCCAAATTATCCGATACGCTCGCGCAATTCGTCGTCGCCAGGAACTGGCTGAGCGCCGATCGGGCCGAGCGAGTGACAGGCGAGGCGCTTGATCGTTCAACCGTCAGCATTGCGGCATCCTCGCGCGGCGACGATATGAGCGGGCTGATCGCCCATCTGCGCGCGACGTCGCAACTCACCGCGGGCTTGATCCTGCGCGCGCTGCTCTCCGGCAATCTCGAACTGTTCGAAGCGGCACTCACCGAGTTGTCCGGCTTGCCGCGTTCGCGCGTCTTGTCGCTGCTGTTCGACCGCCGCGAGGCGAGCCTTGTGGCGCTCCTGCAACGTGCGGGTCTGCCGGAATCGACATTCGCGGCGTTCCGAGCCGCGCTCGAAGTCGTTCATGAGACCGGATTTACCGATACGCTCGACGGTGCGGCGCGCCTGCGTCGCCGGATGGTCGAGCGGGTTCTGACCCAGTGCGAATCCGATCAGGACGCCGCCGCGCCGTTGTTGATTTTACTGCGCCGCTTTGCGACGGAGTTGGCACGGGAAGAGGCGCGGCTGTTCTGCGCAGATGTTGCGGCCGAGGACGCCGTCGAACCGGCACAATACGGCCTGATCGCAGCGTAATCTGCCTCGTCCGGTGTCGTCCCTGCGAGGGCAAGGGACCCATCACCAGAGGCACTCGTTATTCCAGATATCGTCGGCCAAATCGCCCAATGGATGAGGTGCGGCCTTGGCGTAGTCGGGTCGCGGGGACGACTGGTGTCTCAGTCAGCCGGCGCGATGCTCGGCGCCATGACGGCCTCGAGGTGCTCGGGCCGGTCGCGGTTGACGCGCGCGAGATATTCGTCGGCAACGCCGCGCAGCCGACGGCTAAGTTCGCTCGCGACGCTGATCGTGTCATGCTTGGTGCGCTCGCACACGATCGCTTCGATTGCCTTGACGTGATGGTCGATCAATTCCCGGGGCACCCGCGCAAGATCGGGCGCGTGCTCGATGATCCGGCAGAGGCTTTCGGCGACAGCGCCAGCAGGAGCAAAGCCGAAGGTCACGGCATCGCCCTTGATGTCGTGGGCGGCGCGGAACAATTCGCCGCGCGCCGGCTCGGTATAGCCGTTCGCAAGGATCTCGGCATAAGCAGCCGACAGGCGGGTGGATTCGACCACCATCCAGTCCTTGAAGTCGCCGGACATGTCGGCAAGCGCCTTCTCGGCGCGGGCGATGGGATCGTCGATGTCGTCATCGGCCACCCGGCGCAATACCTTGCGCAGCGGGTTGGGCTGCGTGATCACGTGGTGATCGGCGAATTTCTTGACCTCGATGTCGGACTTGCTGTTCGCCATGTGCTTGCGTTTTCTGTTGCTAGACGCCGGAACGGGCCTTGTCGAGCAGGGAGGGCTGCTGAAGGACTTCCATCTCGCCGCCGACGCGCCGCTCGGGTCCGATATAAGCGCCGTTGGTATTTCGCCGGCGGTCCGGTCCGAAATAGGTCTTGGTCTTGATGAAGGGCCGCGGATTGGCGACGACATTCAGGATGCGTTGATAAAGCCCCTTGGCGGAAATTGGCTTGGCGAGAAACTCGGTCACGCCGGCATCGCGCGCCACGGTCACGCGCCGCTTTTCGGAGTGACCGGTCAACATGATGATGGGCGCGTAAGGATTGCCCTTTGATTCCGGCTGCCGGATCATCTGCGCAAGCTCAAGCCCGTCGAAGATCGGCATCGCCCAATCGGTGATGACGATGTCGGGGACGTAGTGGGTGTACATTTCCAGCGCCGTTGCGCCGTCCTCGGCTTCATAGACTTCGCGCGCGCCGAACGAATGCAACAGCGTCCGCAGGATGCGGCGCATATGCGGGTTGTCGTCACAGACGAGGAAGCGGAGCTTGTTAAAATCGATACGGAACATGGCCGTGCCTCAGGAGACGCATACAGGCCTAAACGCTGGTATACGCGCCGTTAACCATATCCGCGCCGCGTTAATGAATGGTTGCGATGGAGCGGCAGGTGCAGCCGATTTGCCAGTGGAGTGGATTTGACATTCGCAGAAGTCGCGGCGCAGAGGGGATGCGAGCGTCGGAATCGGAGCTCTAGTAGGTGAACTGCTCGCACAGGATGCGTTCTTCCAGGCTGTGCCCGGGGTCGAAAAGCATACGCATCGAAATGGTTTTGTCGGTCAGGACCTCGACGCGGCGGACGTCACGCGCTTCGTCGTGGTCGGCCACGGCCGCCACCGGGCGCTTGTCGCCTTCGAGCACTTCGATGACGACGAAGGCGGTGTTGGGCAACAGCACGCTGCGCCAGCGCCTCGGCCGAAACGGGCTGATCGGCGTCAAGGCGAGCAGGGCGGCGTTGATCGGGATGATCGGTCCCTGCGCCGACAGGTTATAGGCGGTCGATCCCGCGGGCGTGGCCACCAGAATGCCGTCGGCGATCAATTCGGGCATGCGCTCGTGTTCGTCGATCAGGATTTTGAGGCGCGCCGCCTGATAGGTCTGGCGAAACAGCGAAACCTCGTTGATGGCGTGATGCAGGTGGACGGCGCCATGCACGTCGGTGGCGCGCATCAGCAAAGGATTGATCAGCGTTTGGCGCGCCGCCGCCAGGCGTTCGTGCAGGTGATGGACCGAAAACTCGTTCATCAGGAAACCGACGGTGCCGCGATGCATGCCGTAGATGGGTTTGCCGGTGTGCATGTGCTGGTGCAGCGTTTGCAGCATCAAGCCGTCGCCACCCAGCGCGACGATGACATCCGAATCCGCCGGCTCGTGATTGCCGTAGGCCGCAACCAGTCGCGCCAACGCTTCCTGCGCTTCCGCGCTGGAGCTCGCGACGAAGGCAATCCGGTCAAATCGTGTGGATGCGGTCATGGGATTGCAAAAGTCCTGTCGGCGCTCGCCGGTCAAGTCCAGGCGGAGGTGTTGGTCGTCTATACGACGTTGCCGGCGCTTGTCGAGATGATCGCTAACAACTGATCCACGCTTGTTGCCGTTTTGGACTAAAATCCGCCGCCTGCAGCAAACAATATACGTTGCTGCGTCGAAATGGGCGTGATCGCAGGCGCGTGAGCCGTAAAAGCTGGAGTAAAGTAAATGACCATCCGGACTGCCGCTCTTGGTCTCGTGCCGGCGGTTTTGGCCCTTTCCATCCTCACGCTCGCGAACAGGGCCGGCGGTCAGGAAGCCAGGCCGCAACCGTCGTCATCGCAGCCGACAACGGCTTCGCAACCTCCTGCGGCGCCTTCCGGTCAGAAAGCAGCGCCATCATCCTCTCCGCGCGGCAATGCGACCACGTCGGGAGAGACGCGCCGGCTGCCCGAGGATTCCATC
Organism: uncultured Alphaproteobacteria bacterium; assembly: GCA_963824305.1. Lineage (GTDB taxonomy): Bacteria > Pseudomonadota > Alphaproteobacteria > Rhizobiales > Xanthobacteraceae > Bradyrhizobium. The sequence goes on along the minus strand of CAWGOW010000004.1, from coordinate 255,806 downwards.
ACCAAGCAAACCATCACCGTGGGCGGCAGGACGCTCTCGTTCACGGCGACAGCCGGCTCGCTGCGGCTTTTCAATCAAGGTGGCGATCCGCAGGCCGACATCGCCTACACAGCCTATCAACTGGACGGCTCCGACCCACGCACCCGTCCGGTGACATTTTTCTTGAACGGCGGCCCGGGCGCATCCTCCGCCTATTTGCAGCTCGGCTGTGCCGGCCCCTGGCGGTTGCCGATCGAAGGCGAGGCGGCAAACTCTTCGGCAGCCGTCGAGCTGAAGCCCAATGCCGAGACCTGGCTCGATTTCACCGACCTCGTCTTCGTCGATCCCGTTGAAACCGGTTATAGCCGGTTCGCTTCAACCGACGGGGATGCCGGCAAGACCTTCTTGTCGGTCAATGGCGACGTCAATGCGCTTGCCGTTACGATTCGCCGCTACGTGGAGAAGGCCGATCGCCTGCTCTCACCCAAATTCATCGTCGGCGAAAGCTATGGCGGCATCCGCGTGCCGAAGATCGTCAGGGAATTGCAGACCCAACAAGGCGTCGGCGTCAGGGGAGTGATCCTTGTTTCTCCAGCATTCGACTTCCGCGATATCAACGGCACGAGCCTGCTGCAATATGTTACCAGCCTTCCTTCGATGGTCGCGATTGCGCGCGAAGCCAAACACCCGGTCACGCGCGCGGACATGGCCGATGTCGAAACTTACGCGCGCGGCGAGTTCATCGCCGACCTGCTCAAGGGCCAGGCCGACAAGGAAGCGACCGCGCGGCTCGCCGACCGTGTCGCGGCACTGACGGGCATCGATCAGGCCTTGACCCGCCGGCTTGCCGGGCGGCTCGATATTTCGGAATTTCGCCGGGAGTTCGATCGCCGCGACGGCAAGGTGACCGGCCGCTACGACGGCTCAGTGCTCGGTTTCGATCCTGACCCGGAATCAAGCCGCAGCTATTTCGACGATCCCTCCGGCGATCCGCTGATCGCGCCGCTGACGACTGCGGCGGTCGATCTGACCCGGCACACGCTCAACTGGCGTCCGGACGGGCCTTACCGGCTGTTGAACAAATCGCTGTCCTGGGATTACGGACGCGGGAGGAACGAGGTCGAATTGATGTCCGATGTCAGGCAGATCCTCGCGCTCGATCCGAAACTAAGACTTCTGGTCGGGCATGGCTTGTTCGATCTCACCACACCTTATTTCGGATCGAAAACCCGGCTCGATCAGTTGCCGCCCTTCGGCTCGCCTGAACGGGTGAAGCTCGTGGTCTATCCCGGCGGACACATGTTTTATTCGCGCGAGGCGTCACGCCGGGCTTTTCGTACCGAGGTTGAAGCGCTGATGAAATGACGTGAAAAGAACGTGAAAAAGGAAAATGGCGCAGACCTTGCGGTCTGCGCCATCGATCGTGGGTCGGTGTAAAGATCAGTAGACGAGGCCGGTGCCCGCCGGCTGGTCGAGGGCCATCGCCAGCGACTTGTATTCGGCGCAACCGGTGCCGCAGATCTGCTGGATGCGGCCGAGGTGATACTGGGCGGATTCGCGATTGCCCTGTTCGAGCTGCCACAGACCGTAATACTGCCAGGTGCGGACATGGTTCGGGTCCGCCTGGAGCGCGCGCTCGTACCAGACCTGCGAGACCTTGTAGTCACCGAGCTTGCGATAGGAATAGCCGATCAGGTTGGCGACGTCGGCGACGTTGTCATGGCCCAGCGCCTTCAGTTGCGCGATCGCGGCGGTGTAGTCGTGGCGATCGTAGATCGTGGTGTAGGCCGTGCGGTAGCCTTCGAGGAACTTCGGATCGTCGATGCTCGAGCTCTTGTCGCTCTTCTTTTTCTTGTCCTTGGACGAATTGGCCGGGGGCGAGGGGGTGTCGCCACCCGCAGCCTTGGCCGAGTTGACCACCGGCATCGCCACGATTGCTGTGGCATACATCGCGAGGGTCAAAAACCGGATCGCAGTCTTGGTCATGCGTTTCTCCTGATTGAGGTCAAGGGCGATATTACACGGGGGCCCGTCGATTTGAACACCTGCAGTTTGCTATCATTCCAGCGACATTTTTTTGCAAATTTCGGGAATTTTTGCGTGAGCCGTCCGCGTCCGGGCCGGCCTGATCGTCCGACGCCATACGAATCGTGCCGCTTTGCAATCAAGCCGCTGTGCAATCGGGCCACTTTGTATGTCTGCCAAACCTGAATGCCGGTTCATCGATATGAACGCTAGCCGCGGTTCGGCTTCAGGATGGGTTCAGCGCGCTATTCGTAAGGTGACATCACGATCGAAGAGACCGGTCATCCGGCCGGCAGCCTCCGTGATCCCTTTCGAGAGGAGCTTTCCATGTTGAAGACCATTTCTGCTGCCCTGGTTGCCGTCTCCGTTCTCGCTGCTCCGGCGTTTGCCGCCAGCGCCGCGAAGACCACCCTGGCGCCGACGACCAAGTCCGCCACCGTTAAGGTGGTGAAAAAGAACCCCCTGAACGCCAATGCCAAGATGGAGTACGGCCATCATCATCACGTTCGCCATTACCAGCATCACCGTTCCCACAACAAGATGACGGTGAAGCTTCACAAGTCCCACAAACTCTCAGCCAAGCATGTTTCGCACCCCGCCAAGCGCGGCTGAGGTGATCCGGGAAAGGCGGCCGTAGTTCGGTCCGCCGCCTTCACGGATTTAGGTCCGGCCCACGCCACACCGGTGGCGCTGGGCCGGATGCTTATTTCCAAAATGCTATTTCCCTTTCATTTTTGGACCGCTAGAAATCGCTCCAATGGGCTTTCATGCATACGGGGCGCAGCGGTTGGGAATTTCGGCAAAGCGCGTGGCCGCCCTGGTGTTACCGATGGTCCTTGCGGCCTGCGCTGGCAGCGATGACAGCCGAAGCTTCAGCCTGTTTGGCGACAGCAGCAAGGACCTCCCACAGTCTGTTCCGGGTAACTATCGCACGGAAGTGCTGGCTTTCATGAGGACCTACCTCAACAATCCGGTCGGCGTGCGCGAAGCTGCCCTCGGCGAGCCTGTGATGCGCGATATCAACGGCAAGATGCGTTACATCACTTGCCTGCGCTATACGGCGCGCGAATCCGACGGCAGTTATCGCGAGCCGCGCGAGCGGGCGGTGCTTTTCGTCAACGGCCGGCTTGACCGCATGATCGAGAAGAGCGGCGAACTCTGTGCGGGTGTCGCGTTATCGCCATTCCCCGATCTGGAAAAAATGGCCCGGTAGGCGGCCGGAACCGATTTTTCGGAACAGGTCCGCCCGTCGGCTCTCAAAGCGCGGAACGCCCGTCATCACGATTCAAGGAGCGTTGTTTCAAGACGCTGAACCTTTGAGCCCAATCGTGCGACAAAACCGAAAGATTGCTGCGAATAAGCCCGCGGACGCGGAACAAAACGCTCGTGTTGCCGCTGCCACACCGTGCAAACAAACGTGTTTTGCCGTGCCACGAAGCAACCAAATTGACGCCACGTTGTTTGGTTGTTGTCGACCAAGACGATAACGGGGAACTTCCATGAAAAAGATTCTGCTCGGAGCGGCTGCCTGCGTTGTGTTCGCAGCACCGGCTTTCGCAGCCGACATGCCGGCGCGGACGTACACCAAGGCTCCGGTGTATACGGCGCCCGCGGTTATCTACAACTGGACCGGGTTTTATCTCGGCGGCCATATCGGCGGCGCGTTTCCGGGCGACAACAGTCTGCAAGGCAGCGACGCCCGATTCCTGGGTGGCGTGCAAGGCGGCGTCGACTACCAGTTTTCCAACAACTGGGTGATCGGCGCCGAGGCCCAATATAGCTGGCTGACCGGCGGCAGCGGCAATGGGATCGCGTTCCCGGGTGGCACGGTCGTCACCGGCAACACCGACCAGATCGGTTCGGTGACGGGCCGGGTCGGCTACGCCTTCGGGCCGACGTTGCTCTACGCCAAGGGCGGTTACGCCTGGCGCGGCAATGACAATCTGCTCGGAGTGGCCACGAACGGTACGCCGGTTGCCGTTACCACCGACGGCAATCATCGCGATGGCTACACCGTCGGCGCCGGCCTCGAATACATGTTCTCGCCGAACTGGTCGATCAAAGGCGAGTACCAGTACTACAACTTCGGCAGCACCAGCTTCACCAGCGGTCCGGCGCCCATCATCGGGTCGCGCTTCCGCGACGACGAGCATACCGTCAAGCTCGGGATCAACTACCGGTTCGGGTGGGGCGGTCCGGTCGTAGCCAAGTACTGATTCCAAGTACTGATTTCGCCACCGCAACCAGACGCAAAACAAAAAAGGCCGGCGCACCGCCGGCCTTTTTCTTTTGTTCTTTTGGGGAGTTGTTTGGCCGGCCTGGACCCGCCGCTGAAATTTTTTTTCGGCTGTCGCGAAACCTTTGCCGTCGTCGGTTATTATAGCGTTGCCGGGTGCTGGACATCACACATGCGCGTTTTCACCTTAGCGTTCGTTTTCTGCGCGATCGCGTTGCCATGCACGGCGCAGACCGTGCTTAAGTCCGAGCCGCTGTTGCTCGCCCCCTATGAGATCGTCTTTGTCCAGAACATCGCCTGTCCGGCCGGGCAGGTGCAGAAGGTCACGGGCGCCATCCGCGGGCTTCATCGCCGCAAGGCCTGCATCGCACTGGCCGCCGAACAGGCCTCATTGGCGATCGCGACGCCCTGATAAAAGCCTTTCCGGCGAGACGACTTGCTTTTCCGGCCTTGGGCCGTTCGTTGATCGGTGGCTGGTCTTGTCAGGCATCCGGGGCCAGCGTGTCCCACTGGAAGGCACGCGCGGCCTCCCGCTCGGCATCGGCCTGATTGCGCACGGGATCTTCCAGCGGATCGGCCGGGCAGGGCCTGATCTCGTAGTCATTCTCCAGCACGGGCCGCGGCGCCGGTCTGTCATTCCAGGACACCGCCTCCACAACGAGGCCGCTTTTGCGGGCCAGTTTCCAGACGTCGGCTTCGGTGGGGTAAGCGTTACTCAGCCGGGCCTCGTTGCAAAATAGCGCGTAGGGCATCCTCTGCTCCGCAAATAACCACCTCAACGCAAAAGACCGGTTCCGGTTGCATGGAAAAGAGAGCCTTTAAGCGCGGGCCTTGAGTTGTAAACGAGTCATGAATCTCCGAAGAAATATCGCCCCAGGACCCGAAAATTTCGTGTGGGACTCGGAAGATAAAATCGCCGGATGTTGTTTTGGCCATGAGCATTATCAGCCAGATCGCCTGCCGCAGAATTCACACAACGCTGTCGCTGGCGTTGTTTGTGGCCTGCGCCGCAAATCTGGCGCTGCTGTGCGCCTTCTTCTGACGCGGACCTGGCTTGCAGTGCGTCCGATCGGCCTTGAAGACCGCCTCATTTCTCTTGATATTTGTCCCTGATCGCGATTGCGCCGCAATGGGTCGTCTCTGATATGGCGAAGTCCAAGACGAAAGGGCGATGTCCATGCCACGAAAGGGAATCACCGGTCACGACGAGTGGGTGATTACGGAAGCCCTGGCGACGGCGCTGATCGCGCTTGAGCAGTTGCCCGACAAGCACCAGCCCGCCGCGCACATGGACGACATCAAGAAGCTGCTGGCCGCCGGCTGTCAGTCCGGAACCGTCAATCTCCATTTGGCCCAGGCCAAGTGCCGACTGTTTCCGGCCGCGGACCGGGAGGCGATCTACCGGGAATACGGCCTCGAAGACGGCCAGGCTTGAGGGACCCGACGACGATGGCCCTTCGCCGACAACTCTGCTATTTGACGCCGCGCAACTCGCGGCCGGTCCCCGGCCGCAGCGGCGAAAGACGATAGACCTACGGGCCGTCGCCCTGATTGCCGGTTTAGCTCAGCGGTAGAGCAGCGGTTTTGTAAACCGAAGGTCGGGAGTTCAATCCTCTCAACCGGCACCAGTATTCGCAATAGGTTAGCAGGTGTTTGGGGTCGAACGGATTAGCAATTGGCCCTAACTTGGCGCAATGTTGATCGACTTTGCGAGGTCGCCGGTTGTCTCGGCCGCGGGCTCGTCTGCGCCAGCCCGATCGCACCGCAAATGCCGCTATTGCCTGGCGGCACATGCCGACAGGCTGAGGCGTTGAGCGAAATTCGGGGGTCCGCGACCCGGTTTTCTACGTCAGGTAAGCTTCGACCGCATGCGCCAGAAAAATGCTGGCACTGGATAATGCAATAACTGCAATAACGGCTTCAAACATCGAACTGTCCTTACACATTCTGTAGGCTGGACAGTCTCATCGTAGACGCTTTTCGGTTTCAGGAATGTTTCATAGTTCACATAAATGGCTTCGTGGGTGCTGTTTGGCGGTGTCTGTGATCGTTTCGACACACTGAGACGCGGCACCGGTAACATGCTGAAGTCGAGCAAATGTCTGGCGTAATCGCGAGGAGGTCCGTCGCTGAATCAGACCCGGCGGCGGCTTTTGCTTGCGGGACCCAGCCGGAGAGCCGTAAACTGCGGCAGCGCGGTTACAAAAAGGACTGAGGAAGTGGCAACAGGCACCGTAAAGTGGTTCAACCCGGCCAAGGGATTTGGATTTATTCAACCCGACAACGGCGGCAAAGACGTATTCGTACACATCTCGGCCGTCGAAAAAGCTGGCCTGAGCACCCTCAATGAGGGTGCCAAGGTGAGCTACGAAGAGAAGGAGAACCGCGGGAAAACATCCGCGGAAAATCTAAGGGTCGGCTAGGTGATCATTCCAGCCGGCTAGATTCATCCCCGGCGGGTCTTCCACCCGGGAAGAGTCAGGCGACCGCGCTCAGTTTGTTCAGTGTCGAAGAGTTCGCGCCGAAACGATTGCGAAGGGCTTCTTCGACGAGCGCGAGTGCTTCCACGGCCTCGCGAGCTTTTGCCTCGGCCACCTGAGCACGAACCTCGGCTGCCGTCGCGCGATCTTCTGCGGCGGTGATCTGGAATTCGGCCTGCTTCAAGGCGCGTGATGCATCCTGCAGCTTGCACTCGGCCGCAGTGATAATCTTCCGTCGCGCACGATCCGCGGCCTCGCTCCGTGCCTCGACGGAACGCAACCTTTCTGTGGCAACTTTGCACATTGACTGAGCTCGAGCTTCGGTTTCGCGAGCGCGAGTTTCCATGTCGCTGAAGACCTCGGCGGCCTGGTAAACCAGATCAAGCGCGCTGGCGCCTAGATCCGGCTCCGATGGCCGAACGAAGCTGAGGACATTTTCGCGGCCCTCTCGAGCCCTACGAATGTGCTGACCCATCATCGCCTTCGAACCCTTTGAAGCTCATTAGAGTCGCCATGATGAACAGTTATGGTGAACGTTGCGTTAATCGAGCTCCAGGGTTCCGGGCGTACTCTCGACAGGCGATCGGCGACACAACGTCAGACACGAAAAATCTCTCGCGGGTCAATGACGGGTCAATTCAGCGAAGGATGGGGGGTGACCCAATTCGTCAGACGCCCATCAATGGAGCGATTCTAGCCTTTCGAGCCCGCCGGCGATGCACGTCTGATCCCTTGATTTTCGTTCCAATTTGCCGCCTGACTGGCCGGGATGCGGGCGCGATCCTGCCATCGCTTTGGGATCGCGGAAGGGGGTAGGCGTGTTTGCAATTCTGGGTTTGGGTTTCCTGCTTGGCATGCAGCACGCCTTGGAAGCCGATCATGTCGCCGCCGTTTCCAGCATCGCCGCGCGCCGCGACAATGTCGCCGATATCGTCAAGCACGGCCTGACCTGGGGGCTCGGCCATACGCTGACGCTGTTTGCCTTTGCCGGTGCTGCGCTCGCGCTTGGCCGCGCGATCTCCGACGACATGTCCCGTCCAATCGAGACCGCGGTCGGCGTCATGCTGGTCGGGCTCGGCGGCCATGTGCTGTGGCGGCTGTGGCGCGACCGGGTTCATTTTCACAAACATCGCCATCAGGACGGGACGCTGCACCTGCACGCCCACAGCCACGGCGGCGAGACCGTTCCCCACGAACGCGCCTCCCATCGCCACGAACACGGTTTTCGCTGGCGTACGTTGCTTGTCGGGCTGATGCACGGCATGGCCGGCTCGGCCGCGCTCCTGGTGCTGACGGTGACGCAGGCGCCAAGCGTGGCGGCGGGGCTCGGCTATGTGGCGTTGTTCGGCATCGGCTCGATGATCGGGATGGGGGCATTGTCGACCGTGATCGCGGTGCCGATTGCGCTGTCGGCGCGCTGGCTGACCTGGGCCAATAGCGGTTTGCAAGGGGCGGTTGGCCTGGTCACGATCGCCATTGGCCTTAGAACGATCGTGGAAACGGCCTTTTCCTGACGGCGATACCTCCAGCCTGATGCCGCCCTGGTTGGCCGCCTTGGGGTAACTTTTTCGCGTCCCCGTAGCCCGCAAATTGACGAAGCGTGAAGGCCTGATTGTTAGGCTTACCGATAGTCGAACCCGCGGCAGCATCGATGCGGACTTGTTAACCGCCACACGAGTTTGGCGGTCCGCTTTAACCCTCGAAATCGCGGCTTCGATTAGGGTCATGGCCTATCGGATGGATGCAATGCGCGCTCTGGTCACACTGGCTATCCTGATTGCAACGGCGGGCGCAGCCCGCGCCGAAAGCAACGGTCCGGTCATCGCGATTCCCGGCCGTCCCGGGGTGCCCGTCATCATCAACGGCGTCGATGCATCCTACTCGGTCGTCGAAGGCGATTGGGGTCTCGACAAGGGTGTCCACTACCAGCCGACGGTCTATGGCGGCCGACCCGTCGAGCCGATGCCTCCCGTCGGTCATTATTTTCCGAGTGCGGGGCATACGCCGGGCTACGGCCGGCTTGAAATCGAAGGCGCCGACAAGCCGAAGCCCGCACCGAGTTTCCATCAATCCTGGACTTCGGAGTCCAGGCCGCAGCTGCCGGAAATTCCAGCCAATCCGCCGCCGGTGATCATGGCGCCCAGCATCGAGCAGAATTTTGCAGGACCGGAGCGGCGCGACCCGAGAGGCCTACCACGCCGCCCTTGAAATTCGAGTTCAATCATAAAAATTCAAGAACGAAAACTGCCCAACAGGAGAGAGTGTAATGCGTAAGACGATTTCAGGATTGGTGGCGGCTTTTGCCGTGATTGCTGCGGGCGCCACGCCCGCCAATGCTTGCTATAGCTGCTCGCCCTGCGGCTATGTCAGCCCCTGCGGAACGGTGTATGTGCAGCCATACGCGGCCTATGAGCGTCTGCCCAATCCGGAAGTGCAGTATCACTCTGCGCCTATTGCGCAGCCGCAATATTACTACGTCGAACAAGGTCCGACCTATACCGGTCCCGGCGACATCGCTCCGCGCCGCTTCTATCAGGAAGAGGGCGTATCTGGCTGGGGCTATCGTCACCATCACCATCATCACGGCTACCACCATCACTGGCACCAATACGGCTACCACCACCAGCAGCACGTGCTGCACAGCTACTACTGATCGGCTGAATAGTCTTCCGAGGCTAAAAAACGACACGGCGCCTGCTACTCCAGTAGCGGGCGCTGTTTTTTGTGAAGTGCTTCAGCCCATCAGGCCGAGCTTGCTCGCGCCGACATAGAGGGCGAGCACGGCGGCGTTCGACACGTTGAGGCTCTTGATCTCGCCGGGCATATCGAGCCGCGCTACCACGCCGCAGGTTTCGCGCGTCAATTGCCGCAGGCCCTTGCCTTCGGCGCCGAGCACCAGCGCCAACGGCTGGTGCAATTTCACCTCGGTCAGGTTTTGTGCGCCCTCGCTGTCGAGGCCGACGGTCAGGAAGCCGCGTTCGTTCATCTCGGTGAGTGCGCGGGCGAGGTTTTGCACCGTTACCAGCGGCACCAGTTCCAGCGCGCCGGAGGCGGATTTCGCCAGCACGCCCGTCGCCTCAGGGCTATGGCGCGCGGTGGTGACGATCGCCTTCACCGCAAAGGCCGCGGCCGAGCGCATGATCGCGCCGACATTATGCGGGTCGGTGATCTGGTCGAGCACGAGCACGATGCCGTCCTCAGGCAGCGTATCGATATCGGGCGAGGCGAGGGGATCGGCTTCCGCCAGCATCCCCTGATGCACGGCGTCCGGCCCGAGCCGCTGATCGATCACGTTCGGCCGCACGATCTCGGGTGTGAGGCGGGTATCGATTTTTTCCTCGGCCAACCGCCGGGCGGCGTTTTCGGTAAGGAGCAGCCTGCGAATCTGCCGGTTCGGATTGGCGAGCGCCGCGGTGACCGTGTGCCAGCCATAGAGGATCACGGTGTCGTCGGCCGCCCCCTCGCGCCCGCGCCAGGGGGCCTTGCCGCCGCGGTCGCGGCGCGGTCCCGGGCGTTTATCGGCCCGTTGGCTGGCCCCCTCGGGGCGGTGGAAGTTGGGCTTTCGGTCGCGATCGCGCATGGAAGGCTTGTCTCACGGGTTCCGGCCTAACGCAATTTACAAGGCAATTTGGTGAGGCCCTGAAAATGTTGGCATTTTGGCGATAGCCTTGGTTGACTTTGCCGCCGTCCTTCGCTCATAAACGCGCCCGGCCGGGGCTTCGACGAAGCTGTCTGGCTTTCATGCTCATCGACAGGCTGATGCCACACCTTCGGGCGGGCAAGTTTGCGATGGGTCTGAGACGGGGAAGTGTCCCGAGTGGCAAAGGGAGCTGACTGTAAATCAGCCGCCTCATGGCTTCGAAGGTTCGAGTCCTTCCTTCCCCACCATCCAGTTTAGCCGTCTGAAAGCTCTCCAATCTCTCGTCTGGCTTTTTGCGAAGAGGCGTCCCAGTCCAAATCTGGGCACTCTCGTGCGTGTCGTGCAGCGCAAGCTCGATGTGCGCCGAGTGTCGAAGCCAGATCGAACGCGCTGCCAGGCGCGCCTTCCCCGCACCCTTTCGAACTTCGATCGTGCCCACATAGGGGACGATGGCTATGGAACTGGGTTGCACTACCCCGGTAGTCGTAAGTTACTGTTATTAACTACTTTTTTCGGTTTGCCTGCCTGGGGCGACGGGCTAAACGGTAAGGGGCGTTTTTTAGTTTTTAAAAGGGTGTTTTAGTGTCGCATTCGGTCAAATTAATTGTCGATGCCTTTGTGAGCTTGAAGGATCGCGAGGCTCTCGATGAGATGCGTGAGCATCGCCAGAGATTGCGCGAACAACTGCAAGCGCGGGTCGGCCAGCCTTTCGACGTCGGCCAAACGGTCAAGCTGGTTGATGAGGACCTGCGCGTGATCGATGACGGCGTCGCGAGATTGCAGGCGTAAGCCGCAGCGTCCATCAAGCTCCGGACTGGAGCTTTCGCCGCACTAGACTAATCGGCCAAGCGGCTTTTCCTGTCGCCTCGAATTTCTGCTTCCTGGTGCAGCAGCAAGAACTGCCGCGGTCGCCGTCTCAAGTGCGTGATGCTTGACCAGAGCGGAGAGGGAGGCGGCGTTGCGCACCCTCGCGCTTGCAAGGATCGCGCGATGTTCCTGCTGCGCCTGCAGACGATAGTCCGATCTGCTCACCAACAGACGGATGTAACGCTCGACATTGGCAATATGATTGGCATAGGCCTTGCCTTCCTGAAGGGGCGCGCGCGGGGTCAAACAGGAGTGGTTTATGGGTCTTGGCAATGTACGTGCGAATGTCTTTGCAAGCCGGCGTGGTTTCGCAGCTTTTGCGATCCTGGCGACATGGGGAATATCGGGCAGCTCTCTCGCAGGCGAAGCTCCGATCCGTGTCGGCGCGCCGCTGCCGTTGACGGGGGCGCTGTCGCCTGAAGGCGTCAAGCTGCAGCAGGGCTACGAACTCTGGAAAGACACCGTCAATGCCGGCGGCGGAATTGCGGTGGGCGCCGTCAAGCGCCCGGTCGAAATCGTCTACTACGATTATCAGTCGATGACGCCGAAGGCCGTGCAACTGGCCGAAAAGCTCGCCACCGACGACAAGGTCGATTTCATGTTCGGTCCGTTCGGATCCGGCGCATCCAAAGCCGCGAGCACGGTATCGGAACGCTACGGGATTCCCATGCTGGCGCCGACCGCTTCGTCGGTCGAGGTCTACGACCAGGGCTACAAGAACCTGTTCGGGACTTTTACCGCGAACGATACGCTGAGCGAGCCGATGGCCGATATCGTCAAGGCGAAAGCGCCGAACGTGAAGCGCGTGGCGATCCTGGCCCGCAACGACCTGTTCCCGCTGGCGCTCGGCCAGGAGTTCGAAAAGTCGACGAAGAAGCGTGGCCTGGAGGTGATCTATTTTGAGAAATACGCCATCAATACGCTGGATCATGCTTCCGCGCTGACGGAGATCAAGGCCGCGAAACCGGACTGGATCGTTGCCACCGGCTACATCAACGACATGATTCTGATCCGCAAGCAGATGGCCGATCTCGGCATCAAGGCGCAGGTCGTCACCATGATCAATGCGCCGGCGTATCAGGAGTTCATCGATGCCACCGGGCCGCTCGCCGAAAACGTGACCAGCGCGACGTGGTGGCACCCGGCCGTGCGCTATGAGAGCAAGGACGTGTTCGGAAGTGCGGTCAGATATACCGAGATGTTCCAGAAGAAATTCAACGCGCTGCCGGATTTCACGAACGCAACCGGAAGCTCGGTCGGCGTCGTCCTGCAAATGGCCATTGAACGGGCAGGCTCTGTCGATCGCGACAAGGTTCGCGAAGTCCTCGCCAAAGGCGGCTTCGATACATTTTTCGGTCCGCTGACGTTCAATAGCGTAGGCCAGGCGGTTTCCTACGTGCCGCCGGTGTTCCAGATCCAGAATGGCAAGGCCATCGTGATCTATCCCGACGTGATCAAAGGTGGTGAACTGCAGCTCGGCGTCCGCTGACCGGAATAGTTCACGTTGCTCTACGTCCAGATCCTCATCAACGGCATCCTGCTCGGCGGACTCTATGCCTGCATCGCCGTCGGCTTTTCGCTGGTATGGGGGGTCTTGAACGTCATCAACATCCTGCACGGATCGTTCATCGTCCTCGGCGCCTATCTCGCCTTCTTCGCCTATACAGGGTTCGGCGTGCATCCCTATCTGTTTGCACCCATCGCCGCGCTGTTGCTGTTTCTGTTGGGCTACGCGGTGCAGCTTGTCGTCATCAACAGGGTGATCGAAGCTCCGGTGCTGGTCACCATGACCACCACCTTCGGGCTGACCTTGCTTCTCGACAATCTGATGCTGGTCGCCTTCCAGGCCAACTTTCGCAAGGTCAGCCTGAAGCCGCCGCTTGGGATCATCGATCTGTCCGACACGTTCCCTTCGCTGGACCTGATCGTGCCGGTCGATCGTCTGGCTAGCATGCTGTTTGCGCTGCTCTTCATAGCGCTGCTCTACCTGCTGTTGAGGCGCACGGGGATCGGCCGCGCCATCGTTGCGGTGAGAATGGACCGCTATGCGGCGACCCTGATGGGCGTCAATACGCAAAAGGTATTCGCCGTGACGTTCGCGCTCGGCGCGGCGCTGGCGGGCGCGGCCGGCGCCTTGCTTAGTCCGATCTTTCCAATCTCGCCGCTTGCCGGCACAGCCTATCTTGGCAAGGCCTTCGTCATCTGCGTGCTCGGGGGTCTCGGCAGCGTGTCCGGTGCGCTGATTGGCGGGCTCGCGCTCGGAATACTCGAAAGCTTCGGCGCATTGTTCTTCGGACCCGAGCATTCGCTCACATTGTCCTTTACCGTGCTGATCCTGCTTTTGATCTTTCGCCCCAACGGCATCATGGGCAAGCGGGGCTTTGTATGAAAAGCCCGCTGCTCACGGTCATTGGCCTTGGCCTGCTGGCGCTCGTGATCGCCGCGCTGCCTTTCATGGCCACCAACTATCTGCTGCGTCTGACGACGATCGGGTTCATGTACGTGGCTCTCGCGTCGTCCTGGAACATTATCGGCGGCTTTACCGGCTATCCATCCTTTGCCACCGCGGCCTTCTTTGGAATCGGCGCCTATGCGTCGGGCATTCTGCGCACCAGTGGCGCGGCCCCTTTGCCGTTGGCATGGCTCTCGGGCGCGGCCGCCGCGACACTTTTCTCATTGATCGTCGGTCCGGCCATTCTTCGCCTGCGTGGCCATTATTTCGCGGTCGCCAGCCTGGTTCTGGCGGCGGTGTTGCGGGAAATAACCAACGCTGCAACGGGACTGACCGGGGGCGGCATGGGCCTCAATCTTCCAGCCGCCGGTAACATCAGTGTCGATGCGCAAACCCGTCTTTATTATGCGAGCATGCTGGTTGCCGCCTTGATCGCGATCGGCCTCGCCACGTTGATATGGCGCAGCCGCTGGGGCTGGGCCATGCGTTGCGTCGAGCAAAACGAAGACGCGGCCCTTGTGCTGGGCGTCAATACGCTCGCGACCAAGATTCTGGCGTTTGCGGCGTCCGCTGCGACGGCAGGCCTGGTCGGCGCGATCTACGCCACCTGGATCGGCTATATCGATCCCACAGACGCCTTTGACGATCTGCTATCGATCAAGCCGATTGTCATGGCCTTCATCGGCGGAGTGGGGACGATCTTTGGTCCCGTGGCCGGCGCGGTCGTATTTCTCGTGCTGGAAGAATTCGTTTGGCGCAACGTGCTCAACTTCCACGCCGGAATTCTGGGCATCATCATCGTGGCCTTGTTGATCTTCATGCCCGGCGGTCTGCGCGGCCTCGGGCACCAGCTCGAAAAATTTCGTCTTTCCGGCCGGGGCCGCAAAGTCGTGCCGCCGGTGATGCCGTCATGAATGCGTTTGCCATGAAAGCGGATTCTCAGGCTCCGTTATTGGAGATCAAGGACGTCACCAAACGCTTCGGCGGTCTTGTCGCCCTGGACAAGGTGTCGTTCTCGCTGACGCCGGGCGAGATCATCGGATTGATCGGCCCCAATGGCGCCGGCAAGACGACGCTCGTCAATGTCATCACCGGCATGCAGCAGGCCGATTCCGGGGAGATCTTCTTTCAGGGCACGCCGCTTCACCGCCTTGCGGCCTACCAGATCGCAAGGCGCGGCATCGGGCGCACGTTCCAGATCGTCCAGCCGTTTCCGCGCATGACGGTGCTGGAGAACGTCGCCGCCGGCGCGATGTTTGCCGGAAAGGCCGCCAGCATCGCCGAGGCAAAGGAGCGCGCCGCGGAATGTCTCGACTTTGTCGGCCTTTCCGCGATGTCGTCGCTGCCCGCCTCGCAATTGACGCTGCCGGGACGAAAGCGCCTGGAACTGGCGAAAGGACTTGCCACGAGGCCGCACTTGCTCATGCTGGACGAAGTCAATGCGGGCCTGAACGCCACGGAAATCGACGGGGCGCTGGAGTTGATCCGGGCGATTGCCGCGCGCGGCATTACAATTCTGCTGATCGAACACTTGATGAAGGTTGTGATGCGTGCCTCATCGCGGATTATCGTTCTCCATCAGGGCGCATTGATTGCGGACGGCTTGCCGACAGACGTCATCCGCGATCCCCAGGTGGTCGCGGCCTATCTCGGCGCAGAGTACGCCGATCATTCGGGGGGCGTTGCATGACGGCGGATCTTTTGAAGGCTTCTGGCATCTCGGCCGGTTATGGAGACGTCCGCGTGCTGCACGAGGTGGACATCACGGTGAAGGCCGGCGAAATCGTCTGCCTGATCGGATCGAACGGGGCGGGCAAGACGACGCTGCTGCGGACACTATCGGGTGTGGCGACAGCGGAAGCAGGCAGCATCCTGTTTGCCGGGCAAGATGTGCTTGGGCTATCGGCGCAGGAGATCGTGCGCCGGGGCATCGCGCATGTGCCGGAGGGCAGGCGTTTGTTCGCAGGCATGACGGTACGCGACAATCTTCTGATGGGCAGCTACATGCGTGGCGACGGACGCGCGGTCATCAACAAGGATCTCGATTTTGTGCTCACGACCTTTCCGAGATTGGCCGAGCGACTGAACCAGGATGCATCTACGCTGTCGGGCGGCGAGCAGCAGATGTGCGCGATCGGCCGCGGCATCATGGCCAATCCGTCGCTGCTGATGATCGACGAATTGTCGCTCGGTCTGTCGCCCAAGCTCGTCGGCGAACTGAGCAAGGCGCTTCTCGAAATCAACAGGTCGGGCCTTTCGATCCTGCTGGTGGAGCAGGACGTCGCGACCGCGCTGCGGCTCGCCGCAACGGGCTTCGTGCTCGACACCGGCCGTATCGTTCTGTGCGGCCGGACGGCCGAGCTTGCCGTCAACCCAAGTGTTCGTCAGGCGTATCTCGGCATCGCCGCCTGACCCATTGAAACGAAGAAAAGGAGGACGTCCATGATCACTGCCATCGTTCTTTATGACTTGCCGGATACGATCGGGCTTGAGGAATGCCGCGAGCACTTCACCAAGATCGCGCCCGACTTTCTGAAAGCCAAAGGCTTTCTTCGCAAGCAGTTCATCTGCCGGAAAGAGGGCGGCATCGCCGGCGGCGTGTATATGTGGGAAACCCAGGCCGACGCCGAAGCCTTCTATTCGGGTCCCTGGCGCGACGGCATCCGTGCGCGGTACGGCAACGATCCAAAGGTCCAGTATTTCGAAACGGTGGCGCTCACCGACAAGGCATCGGGCAAGGCCGGCGCGGTCTGAGGATCAGCGCCGTTCTGTCACGCGTACAGGTGGGACTTGGTCCTCATCCTGAGGAGCTTGCGTGAGCAAGCGTCTCGAAGGATGAGGCCCATGAAGGTGGCTTTATTCTCCTATCCCTCGAGACGGCGAATTATTGTTGGTGCCGTTCGCTAACGGTCTCGCTTCCGCTCGGCCTGCTCGGGCACCGCGCCTCCTCGGGATGAGGGAGAAGCGCGGATAAGTTGAGAAGCCGCGCGTTGCACAAATGCAACTGATGGTAGCAAACAGCAACCAGTTCGTTTGAGTCCGGATCGTTGACGCTTCCGGCCGAGTGCGTCGGAGGCTGCCCCATTACCGTAACATATCGAATCTTGCGCAAAACGCGCATCCAGTTGCCGGGGCTTCTATGAACAATCGCTCGCTTTCACTGACGGTGGCGCTTGCCACGTCGGCTTTGTCGTCCATGGTTTTGCCGTCGATGGCATTGGCCGCCGATCTCGCACCCGCTCCGACCGTTTATTCCAAGGCTCCGATGATTTCGCCCGCCACCAACTGGTCCGGCTTCTACGGCGGTGTGAACGTCGGCTATGGATGGGGTAATAACAATATGGAGTTTGGTGACGCGACGCCGGCTCCCCTTGTTGGAGAAACAAATATTCTGTCCTCCCAGTCGCTGAACGGCAAATCGAACGGGGTGATCGGGGGCGGGCAGATCGGCTACAACTGGCAGATGGGTTCGTTCCTCACCGGCCTGGAAGCGGATATTCAAGGCTCCGGGATCAAAGGCACTTCGACGAAATCCCCTTATGCGGTGACGTTCACGCCGGACGTTGGTGAGACGTTATTAGCGTCGTCCGAGCAAAAACTGTCATGGTTCGGTACTGTCCGAGGCCGCGTTGGTGTCACCGCAACGCCCGACTTGCTGCTCTTCGCCACCGGCGGTCTGGCCTTTGGTGAAATTGGCAATGCGGGCAATGCGCAGGACTCGGAACCCGGTTTCACCACGCTCAGTTATCCTGCAACGACAAGTCAGACCAAAGCCGGATGGGCGGTCGGCGCCGGTGCCGAATGGATGTTCGCGCGGGGCTGGTCCGCGAAGGTTGAGTATCTTCACGTCGATCTTGGAACGGCGTCAGCGACCGGAGTGGAATCGTTAAACGGCGTGGCTGACGGCGCACACGCCACAGTCGGCTACCACTGGCACAACCAGTTCGACACCGTTCGCGCCGGCGTGAACTACCACTTCAATTGATCGCTGCGAGCGTCGAACGAATTCGGCGCATCGATCGCGCGTGAATGACCGGGGCGAACCCATGAAGAAAACTCTCCTCGCCTCCGTGGCGACTGCCGTACTCGCATCGTCCGCCATATCCTCCAGTGCATCGGCGGCCGACCTCGCGCCCGCACCGACGACCTATACCAAGGCGCCGATGGTTTCTCCCGCCACCAACTGGTCCGGCTTCTATGGCGGTGTGAACGTCGGCTATGGATGGGGCAACAACAATACGGATCTTGCGGATGCAACTCCGGCTCCGAACGCTGGAGCTTCAAATGTTGCGGCCCAATCACTGGGCGTGAGTTCGAGCGGCGTCATCGGCGGCGGCCAGATCGGGTACAATTGGCAAATAGGCTCCTTCCTCACGGGCCTGGAAACCGATATTCAAGGCTCCGGACTCACAGGAACTGCCACCCAACCCAAGCTGGCGGTCGTTACTCCATTCGTGTTCCCCAGTTCGATTCTCGAAGGATCGTCCGAGCAAAAGCTTTCGTGGTTTGGCACCTTCAGGGGCCGCGTTGGTATGACGATCACCCCCGATCTTTTGGTCTATGGCACCGGAGGTCTGGCCTATGGCCAAGTCGACAATTCGGGCAATGTACAGAAGTCCCTTCCGCTTGTGCCTACGAGCACCTTTCCGGCATCGGCGAGTCAAACCAGGGTCGGATGGGCTGCGGGGGCAGGTGCGGAATGGATGTTCGCACGTGGTTGGTCCGCGAAAGTCGAGTACCTTCATGTTGACCTCGGCAGCCCCTCTGCCACAGGTGAATCAACCGCCAGCGCACCTCCCGCGGGGGGTGGACTCATCGTCGTAAACAGCACCGGTCCAGATAGCGTCTCCTACCACTGGCACAACAGCTTCGACACCGTTCGCGCGGGCGTGAATTATCACTTCAATTGATCAGTGGGGGCGTAACGAAGGCCCATCAGTGTCGCAACTGGCGGGCTTTTGTCTAAGCAGCGGAAGGCGCTGCACGTTGCGATCGACGCCAGCCCGGTTCGGGACGGCGCGCGATATCAGGCGCGCGCGCTTTAAGTCATCGCGTC
The DNA here is from genome assembly GCA_963824305.1 of uncultured Alphaproteobacteria bacterium. Lineage (GTDB taxonomy): Bacteria > Pseudomonadota > Alphaproteobacteria > Rhizobiales > Xanthobacteraceae > Bradyrhizobium. The sequence goes on along the minus strand of CAWGOW010000004.1, from coordinate 237,071 downwards.
GTTTTGTCCGGCGAGACAGTGAGGGTGACGGAATTCGGAGCCTGATAGGCTCTTTCGCAGGCATTGGGCTGCGTCTGCGGCAGTTCGAGTTTGGTCCAGCTGCCGGTGCTCGTGCAAGTTTGGGTCGCGCTTGGCGAAATGCAGAGCGTGGCGCCTTCGGAAAACTGCTTGTCGGCATAGATGCATAACGCTTGCGCCGAATTGAAAACGGCTGAACTCATCAGCAATGCCAGGCCGCCAACAACGCGCTTCATCAACTCTTCCCTGAAAATCGTCCGCTGGTCGTCATATAGGTTATAGGCGACGATCAAACGACAAAAGGGGTGTCCCGCTCGCCGTCAGCGCCACCCCATCGCCGGTGCGATGTGAGTTAGAATTGCTTCAATCACGTGCGCGTTGTAATCGACACCGAGCTGGTTGGGGACGGTGAGCAGCAGCGTGTCCGCTTCCGCAATCGCCTCGTCCTGCTTGAGCTGTTCGATCAGCGCGGGCGGCTCGGCGGCATAGCTGCGCCCGAAGATCGCGCGCGTTGTCGGATCGATGAATCCGATGTGATCCTCGTCCTGTCCGGCGCCGAAATAGCTGCGGTCGCGGTCGTCGACCAGCGCGAAAATGCTGCGGCTGACCGAGACGCGGGAGTTGCGGGTGTGTCCGGCTTCCTTCCAGGCATCGCGGTAGGCGCGGATCTGCTTGGCTTGCTGGATGTGAAACGGCTCGCCGGTCTCGTCGTTCTTGAGCGTCGAGCTTTGCAAATTCATCCCAATTTTTGCCGCCCAGACCGCGGTCGCGTTCGAGCCGGCGCCCCACCAGATACGCTCGCGCAAGCCTTCCGAATGGGGCTCAAGCCGCAACAGTCCGGGCGGATTTGGAAACATCGGACGCGGGTTCGGCTGAGCAAAGCCCTTGCCGCCGAGCAGATCGAGAAACACTTCCGCATGCCGCCGTCCCATCGCGGCGTCGTCCTGTCCTTCGCCGGGCTGATAACCGAAATAGCGCCAGCCATCGATCACCTGCTCGGGCGAGCCACGGCTGATTCCAAGCTGCAAGCGTCCGCGCGAGATGAGGTCCGCGCTGCCGGCGTCCTCAATCATATAAAGCGGGTTCTCGTAGCGCATGTCGATGACGGCGGTGCCGATCTCGATCCGGCTGGTCCTGGCGCCGACCGCCGCGAGCAAGGGGAAGGGAGAGGCGAGTTGGCGCGCGAAGTGATGGACGCGAAAATAGGCGCCATCTGCCCCCAATTCCTCGGCCGCGACCGCAAGATCGATGGATTGCAACAGCGTGTCCGCGCCGGAGCGGGTCTGCGATTGCGGGGACGGGGTCCAGTGTCCGAACGACAGAAAGCCAATCTTTTTCATGCCGGGCAATGTAGTCAAGCGCCGGCCGATTTGCCACCGCCGTGGCGGATCTCGCGAGAGTGTCTCAGCGCTGTTCTTCGGCCGCGACCCGGTCCCAGAGTTCGCGGATCATGTCCATCATGACGATCGCGTCCTGCCAGCGATCGGACAATTCCCGGCCATCGGCGCCGGTGATGGCGTAAGGCGGTGGACCGAGTTCGCAGAGAAAGGTCAGCGTCGCGTCGGGGCCTGCGCGCGTTTTCCACGAGCGGATGCCGTATTCCCACCAGCGCATGAAGAGCCCGAGCCAGCCCTGATGCTGAGGAAATCCAAACGAAATCTGCACCTGCTCGCGGCTCGCGATGCGGCCGTGCAGCGCCCAGCTGTTGTCCAGAATCCGATGCATCATCGCATGGTTGGTGTCGTCGACCGGCCAGGCGAATTCTCTTCCGACGAGATAATGCGAGAGATCGGCGGTCAGGCGCAGATCCGGAAAACGATCCAGCAGTTGCAAGGTAAAGAACAGATCGGTCGTCATGCGGTCGCGATGGGTTTCGATGTTCACGGCGACGCCGGCTTGTTCGCCGAGTCGCCGCCATCCCTCCAGCAGCGGAACGCAATCGGCGAGGCGATAGGGGCGCACGTCCGGTTGCAGATTCAGGTGGTCGGCGCCGAGTTTGGCGACGAGGTCGAGCACCGGTTTCAAATCGTCGACCGATTTGGGATAGCACTGCGCCTGCCAGATCATGCCGTGCGCGCGCAGGAAACCAGTCACTTCGCTGGCAAAAGCAGCATCGATGAAGCGCACGCCGGCGCCGTCAAAGCCGGCATCGCGGATCATCGCGAGCTGGGTTTGAAGCGGCCACTCCGCTTCATCGGCAAGCCGCCGCTCCATCGCCCACAGCGATTGCAGGACGCGAAGCTTCTGCGCCATGCGTTCAATCCAGCTTGTTCAAGCGCGCTGGGGAATTGCCGCTGGAAGCTCGTCGCGACGATCGGGCTCGGCAGCGGTAATGTCGTTTTGATACGTCTCCGGGCCAATCCAGATCGCGACGACGGTGCACAGCGACAAGAAGATCGCGTAGCAGGCGACCGGCCACCAGGTGCCGTAGGCGGCGACCAGCGCGGTCGCCACGAACGGCGCCGGGCCGCCTGACAGCAGCGAGCCCAGTTCGCGCGCGAATGCGAAGCCTGCAAAACGCCGCTGCGGCGGGAAAAGTTCGGCGAAGTAGGCGGCTTGCGGTCCGAACATCGCCGCGGTCACTACGGCTCTCGCCAGGATGAAGGCGAGCGCGATCAGAATCCATTGCTTGGTACCGACCAACCAGAAGAACGGGAAGGCGAGCGCGACGCCCGCAAGCGCGCCGAACATGTAGACCGGCCGCCGGCCGATCCGGTCGGACAGCGCGGCAAAACCCAGGATCGCGAACAGTTCGATCGTGAAGGCGAGCATCAATGCGCTGAGCGCTTCCGAATTGGGGACGCCCAGGGTCTTGATGACGTAGCTCAGCCCGAACACCGGGAAAAAGTAGCCAAGTCCGTTCTCGGCCATTCGCGCGCCGAGCACCACCAAAAAGTTGCGGGGATGACGGCGTAGCGCCTCCATGGCCGGGTTCTTTTCAACGATGCCGCGCGCCACGACCGCGTCCGTATAGACGGGCGTCTCGGACAAACGCAGGCGAACGTAAATGCCGACGAGGATGAGAACGAAGCTCGCCAGGAACGGCAGGCGCCATCCCCAGCTCATCAGGGCGTCGTGCGGCAGCATCGACACCAAGGCGAATGCCGCGGCGGCCAGGAGATTGCCGACGGAAACCCCGAGCGGCGCAAAGCCGCCCCAGAAACCGCGGTGCCTGGCCGGTGCGTTCTCGACCAGATAGATCACCGCACCGCCATATTCGGCGCCCGCGCCAAGTCCTTGCACGATCCGCATCGCGACCAGCAGGATCGGGGCCCAGATGCCGATTTGGGAGTAGGTCGGCAAAACGCCGATCAAGGTCGTGCCAAGGCCGATCATGAGGAGCGTTGCGACCAGAACCGGCTTGCGGCCGTAGCGGTCGCCAAGGACGCCGAAGATGATGCCGCCGATGGGACGGACGGCGAAACCGACGCCGAAGGTGAGGAAGGCGAGGAGCGTCCCGACGACTGGATCGCTCTTGGGGAAAAACAGATCGCCGAATACGAGTGCCGCGGCGGTGCCGTAGAGGAAGAAATCGTACCATTCGAGCGCCGAGCCGATGCTGGCGGCCAGGACGACACGTAGGCGCGAGCTGCGGGCGCCATCCGCTCCCATCTTGGTCATGCGTTTCCCCGTTTTGTTTTGTTTCTTCGTAGTTCTAGAACTGCCCGCAAGCGAGGCCTGCGGGCATTTTCAGTGTCGCTACGCGGCGCGCGTGAAGTAGTTCTTCTTGGACGCCGATTGCGTTTCGTAGATCGAGCCCTGCCGTTTCGGCGGCGGCAGCGGCATGCGCACCGGCACCTGCGTCATCCGAGGCACGATCACCGAGGGACCGGCCAATAACCGGCTGTCGAATTCATCAAAATCCTTCACGCCCGCCAACGGCCAGGCGTCGCTCGCGGCGACTTCGTAAAGCAGGAGATTGCGCGGCCGATTGGAAGTGTTCATGGCCGATCCGTGCAGCGCGCGCACGTGATGGAAGGACATGCTGCCGGCCTTGCCCATGCACGGGATCGCGCGCTTGATTTCATCCTGGACCAAATCGGGATCGATCAGGCCGGCGAAGCAACCGTCTTCGCCGTGGTGACTCCATATGGCATCACCGGTGTGCGTGCCGGGCGAAACCAGCATCGGACCGTTTTCGAGATCGCAGTCGTCGAGCAGCACGCCGATCGCCAGGATGTCGTCGTTGGTGTGCGGATAAAATGCCCAGTCCTGGTGCCATTCCACCGGCGAGCCGTATTGCGCGGACTTCATATTCAGCTTGGAGCCGTGTAGCCGCAGGCCGGGGCCGATGAGCTGGGTGAGGATTTCCACGACCGGCTGGCTGCGCACGATCTCGTCGAAGATCGGATGAACCTTGTGCGGCGTCTTGATACGGCGGACGCGGGGCGTTTCCGGTGTATGGCCGGGCTCGAGGTCGTAGATGTCCGTGTGCTCGGTCACCTCAGCGGCGCCCGCCACGAGCTCCGCGATCACGCCGCGAACCTGTTGCAGCGTCTCGGCGCCTAGCACTTCCGGGACAACAATCACTCCGTCACGTTTGTAGGCCTCAACCATGCCGTCAGGAATCATCCGTTCGCTCCCCTATTTTTTAGCCATGTTAGCGCTAACATCATGAAATGTTAGCGCTGTCATGTTAGATCGGCAAGTCAAATTCGTGCATGGACGGCCATGACCCAAGAGACCCGGGAATCCGTACCCTCGATCGGGGAAGACCCCTTGCAACTTCCCCCGACCTTGTCGGCGGTCGCGAAACTCGCGGGCGTTTCCTCGATCACCGTGAGCCGGGTGGTCCGCCTGCCCGAACAGGTGGCGCCGGAGACGCGCGCCCGGGTCGAGCGCGCGATGCGCGAACTCGGTTACGTCCCCAATCTGGTGGCGGGGGCGCTTGCGAGCGCGCGCACCAATTCGGTCGGCGTGCTGGTGCCGACCATTGCCAACTCGATCTTTGCCGACACGGTGCAGGGACTATCAAACAGGCTCGAACCTGCCGGCTTCTCGGTCATTCTCGCGCAGTCGCGCTACGACGATGTACGCGAGGACCGAATGCTTTCAGCGCTTTTGTCGCGGCGACCGGAAGCGATCATCATGGTGGGATCGCCCGCGACGGAAGACGGCGCGCGGCTATTGCGAAATGCGCGGATTCCTGTGGTCGAGACCTGGGATCTGCCGGCAACCCCGATCGATGCGGTCGCGGGCTTCGACAATTACAAGGCAGGTGTTGCGGTGGCAAAGCACCTGATCGCCCAGGGACGAAGGCATCTAGCCTTTATCGGTGCCGACGACCCGCGCGGCGGGCGCCGCTGGCGCGGCTTTCGCGAGGAGGCGCTGGCGCAGGGGCTGGCCGAGCCTCGCCGTCTGATCCTCGATCGCAATGCACCCGGAAGCGTGGCTGCCAACTTGCATTTGCCCGATGTCGACGCCGTGTTCGCCGCCAACGACGCCTACGCCATCGGTTTCATGGCGGGTCTGCGCAAGGCGGGGCTGTTGCGTCAAGGGCCGGCGTCGGAACAGCCTGTCGCCGTCATTGGCCTCGGCAATCTCGAAATGGGCCAGTTGATCTCGCCAAGTCTCAGCACCATCAGCGTGCACGGGCACGGCATTGGCCGCACGGCGGCGATGTTGACGCTCGAACGCGGCGGCGAACGGCGGATCGATCTCGGATTCGAACTGGTTCTGCGCGACAGCGGCTAATGGTCCGCTAGCGTGGCAGATCAGAAGTCCGCATCATCGCTGTCGGCTCCGAAAGAAACGATGAACTTCGGAAATCGGGACACTAGACAAGCCAGTTGACCGGCGCTGGAATGAGTTTTGCAACAATCAAAAACAACAAGGGGAAGAAGAATGCCCGAATCCCGCCACGCCAAACGTCAGGAATTCAGGGTCGAAGGACTTCCGGCGCCACTGAGCCACTATACCGACGCGGTACGGTTTGGAGACATTCTCTTTGTCTCCGGGTTGACCGCGCATAACAGCGACGGAAAGCTCGTCGGCGGTGCGGATGCCGCAGCGCAGACCCGCCAGATCCTGACCAATCTCAAGCTTGTGCTCGATGCCGCCGGCGCGACCATGGCCGATGTGCTCAAGGTGACGGTGTTTCTGACCGACATCAACGATCGCGCCGCGATCAATCCGGTGCGGCAGGAGTTCTTCGGCGCCGCAAGGCCTGCCAGTACGCTGATCGAGGTCAGCAGGCTCGCGCTGCCCGAGATGAAGGTGGAGATCGAAGCCGTGGTCGGGCTTCCCGAGCCGAAATGATTTCGCATGAATATATTGATGGAAGGTGTTTGATGAAAAACCAGAAGAAGCAGATGAAGGCTTTCACCATCCTGGCGTTCGCCGTTTTGTTGGGAGCGGTCGCGGCGCAAGCGCAAACCTTCGATCGGCCGATCAAGATCGGCATACTCAGCGATATGTCGGGCCCCTATGCCGACCAGGCCGGGCTCGGCTCCGTCGAGGCGGCGCGCATGGCGATCGAGGATGCCGGCGGCAAGATCGGCGGTCAGCCGATCGAACTGGTTTCGGCCGATCACCAGCACAAGACCGACGTTGCGAACTCGATCGCTCGCCACTGGTTCGATGTCGACGGCGTCGACGTCATCGCCGACATGCCGAACTCGGGTGTGGCCCTGGCCATGCAGGCGCTTGCCAAGGAGAAGAACAAGATCGCGCTCTACGCCACGGCTGCGACAACCGAACTGACCGGCAAGCAGTGTTCGCCGAACGGTATTCAGTGGGTTTACGATGCCTATTCGAATGCCGCGGGCCTTGCCAAGGCGCTCATGGCCAAGGGCGACAAGAGCTGGTTCTTCCTCACGGTGGATTATGCGCTTGGTATATCCCTGCAAGCCGAGGCCGCGAAAGCGATCACAGCGCTCGGCGGCACCGTGGTCGGCAGCGTTCGCCATCCACTCAACAATCCGGATTTCAGTTCATTCCTGCTGCAAGCCCAGGCGTCGAATGCGAAAGTGATCGCCTTTGCCAATGCCGGCTCCGACACCATCAACTCGGTGAAGCAGGCTGGTGAATTCGGCCTGACCAAGGACCACGTCATCGTGGCGCCGCTGGTCTACATTTCCGACATTCACAGCATGGGCCTGCCCACGGCTCACGGGCTGACCTACATCGAAGGTTTCTACTGGGATTTGAACGACGACACCCGCACATGGTCGAAGCGGTTTTTCGAGCGGCGCAAGGCGATGCCGACCATGACGCATGCCGGCGTCTATTCCGCCGTCTCGCATTATCTGAAAGCGGTCAAGGCTGCGGGCACGGCGGACAGCCAGGCTGTTCTCGCCAAGATGCGCGAGATGCCGGTCGATGATTTCTTCTCGCGGGGAGGGACCATTCGCAAGGACGGCCGCATGGCGCACGACATGCTGCTTGTTCAGGTCAAGACGCCGGAAGAATCCAAATATCCCTGGGACTACTACAAGGTATTGGCGACGCTGCCGGCCGATCAGGCATTCCGTCCCTTGTCCGAAAGCGAATGTCCGCTGGTGAAACAGTAATTACGGGCGATTGATGAGTGCGCGCAACGGGTCGACGTAGCCGGCTTTGTCGACGAAGGATTCGTTTTCCTCGAGGATCATGACCTTGGCGTCGCGCAGCGGCATCAGGTCGTTGTCGGCGAGATTGCGCTGCAATTCGTGGATCGGCGTTTCGCCGAAACGGCCGAGGATCAGGTAGTAATAGAATCGAAGATGATCGAGGCAATTGGCCTCGATCAATATGCGCGCGGGCAGGTGGCCGAAGCTGGAGCCGACCATGGCCACATCGAGCTGGCGCGCCGGGCTTTCCGAACATGGCACGGAAGGCTGGAACTGCACCTTCGGCGTTTGATAGCCCAGCGGCGGGAAGAACACGTTGAGAAGGTCGGCGAGTTCGCGGTCGGCTCCGTTTGCCGGCTTCGACAGGGTGTAGGTGAACGTATAGGGCGGGATTAGCTCGCGCCCGGCTTGCTGGTTGATGGCATCAACGACAGCGGAAACCGCGCGCGCACCGCCGACATCGTTCCAGTGCACTCCGCCTTCCGGGAACAGGTCGAAAGGATAGGCGCCTTTCAGCGAGTGGATCAGGCTCGCGGTATCGACCACGTGGATGCCGCCTTGCCGAAGCGCCGCTACGTAATCGGGCACCAGTTGCTTCCGCGCCGTGGGCGTGCTCGGGCAGGGAACACGATCGACAAAATATTCCGGCAGGTGCGCCGCCTTGGACGGCGAGACAACGTAGACGAAAATGCCGCCGTGGCTTTCGTAGTAATTCTGGATGTCCTTCAGCTTCGGCAGGATGTCGGCGGCGAGTTTTGCGCCCATGCCTTCGGTGCGCGAGCAGTAATCGTCGAGATATAACCGTTCGATCAACTGGCCCTTGGCGCCTTTGACGACTTGCGGCGCGGTCAGTTCGCCGAACAACTGATAACGGATTTCATTGTTGACATGAATGAGCAGCGCCCGGATCGGCATCGCATCGGTGACGCGGGCCGCCACGGCCTTCTGAAAATTGCCGTCGCGTATATCGGCCCATGACAGCACCACCGGCTTGTCGTAGGTCACGCCGCTGAGTTTCGGTCCGATCCTCAATAAGTGCGCCGGGAAGTATCGCAGCGCGAGCAGATTCCATGCGGTGATAAGCGGCAACAGCGCCAGAAATGCGCAGAAGGCGGCGCGGACAATGGGGCGGGAGAGGGCGAGGTTCATGGCTTAGAACCTGAAATAGATGAAGGGCTGGAACGGTACGGTCACCGCCCGCGCAATCGCGAGCACATAGATAACAATCAGAGCAGCGATCGTCAGCGCGGGGAGAGAACGGCTTGCCTGGTAACGGCGAACCAGCGCCGGATACAAAGCAGTTGCCGGCAGTAGCGAAATGATGGCGCCGAGCGCGAGCGTGAACGGCAACTCGGCCGGAACCTCCAGCGCGTCACTCGCATGCGTCATGCCCAACAGCGCCGAAAGGAAGGTCGTCAAATGCGCAGGCGAATCTGAGCGGAAGATCGCCCAGCCGATCATCACGATGAATAACGTGACGATGGTTGCGATCACCGCGCCGCATCGCTCTAGCGCATCGCGCAAGAACAGGCGGTCGAGCGTGAGAAACAGGCCGTTATAAGCGCCCCACAGCACGAAGTTCCAACTCGCGCCGTGCCAGAGCCCGGATAGCAGGAAGCAGATCCAGAGGTTGAGGTAGGTGCGCGCGTCGCCGTCGCGATTTCCCCCGAGCGGCTTGTAGAGATAGTCGCGTATCCAGGTCGTCAGCGAGATGTGCCAGCGCCGCCAGAACTCCGTGATCGACCGCGATGCATAAGGCGCGTTGAAATTCTCCCGCAGGCCGAAGCCCAGCATCCGTGCAAGCCCGATCGCCATGTCCGAATAGCCGGCGAAGTCGAAATAGATTTGCAATGTGAAACTTCCAAGCGCGAGCCAGGCATGGCTGGCGCTGAGGCTAGCTGGATCTGTGGCAAAGACCGTATTGACGAAGCTGCCGAGCGGATCGGCGATCAGCAGTTTCCGCCCGATGCCACGCGAGAAACGCAGGAAGCCGACACCGAAATCGCTCCACTCGACCGACCGCGGTTTCGCGATCTGGTCCTGCATCTCGTGATATTTGAGAATGGGGCCCGCAAGAAGCTTTGGGAAGAACAGCACGAACAGGCAGTAGTCCCGGAACGTCGCCGCGGGCCTGGAGATGCCGCGATAGGTGTCGACCAGATAGGTGATCTTTTCGAACACCACGAAGGAGACGCCAATTGGAAGCGCCAGATGCAACAGCGGCAGGCGATGCGGTCCGAAAGGGGAAAGCGCGGCGTTGAGGTTATCGGCGAGGAAATCGGCGTATTTGTAGACAATGAGAATGGCGAGATTGCCGGCAACTCCCACCGCCAGCGCGAGCCGGCGCCTGTCAGGCGAGGCCGGTTCGTTCAGCTGGAATGACAGCGCGTAATCGAACGCGGTCGACGCGAACAGGATCAGTACAAAGACCGGCTCGCCCCAGAAATAGAACAACGCGCTCGCGACAAGCAGTATCCATTTTCTCGCGGAGGCGCCGCCAGTGAACAGATAGAACGCGTAGAAGGCGGGAAAGATCGTGATGAACAGCGGTTCGTAAAACAGCATGTTGGAGCCGACGTTGTTTTCCGAACCGGGGACCTCGCTGGGATCGATAAAGCACAGCGTTATGGACCGGCGCAACGGGGCACGGGATACCGCTCAGGCCGGGGCGTTGGCCACGACAAAAAGGGCGCGGCGGAAATGATCCGTCGCGCCCCGTTCTTGAAACTCGCTGGTCCAGGCGCTGAGAGCGCCCTAGGCCAAGCACAGATGCTTAGCGGGCGATCCCAGCGAGGTGACAGCGCTTAGTATAAGACACTGGATCACCTCCTTTCGTTGTTGGTGGAGACGTCAGTATAGGCGGGCGAATCGCGGCTGTTAAGGGTGCGGTTGGTGGTTGAGACCGGGCTCGGAGCGTGTTAGGGGATCGGAGTTGCGCGGGTGTAGCTCAATGGTAGAGCAGCAGCCTTCCAAGCTGAATACGAGGGTTCGATTCCCTTCACCCGCTCCATTTTTTCAGTCGCCTGTATTTACCCGGTTTGGCGTGTACCCCGATGCATCGCCTGTTGCCTTTTCTCGCATTGTTGATTGTCACGCCCACGCTCGCGGAGTTGCTCGATTGCGCCGTGATCAAATCGACGACGCATTCGTTCGAACTTACGCTCGATTGGATTCGAACAAAGAAGGGCAAAGACCATCTCGCCGTGCAAATGCACCAACAGGTTACCCGCAAAGCCGGCGAGTCGATCGTCAATGAATTTTTTTCGCCCCAAAAATTCGTGCGCCGGACGTTGAATCGGACTGGCTTCCGGATGCAAATCCGCACCAATGGGGAAACAGCCGCGGCGTCGCGCATCAGTACTTATTCCATCGATGTGACGAGGGACTTTTTTGGACTCGGCAAACCCTTCGATTTCAACGAGGTGGTTAAAGGCGCGGACGGTACGGTTGTTTCCGATGTGAAAACCTCGGTTTCGTTCGATGGCGCGGTCAACGTCGAACTCGGTGCATGCAGCTATGCGCTGACGAAAATCATCCAGTCGAGCCATGGCTCCGTGCGCGGAATTGCCGGCAGCAACCGAGCCGAGATACGGTACCCGCGCGATCTGAGAACCGCTCTTTATACCCGCTTCGAAGAAGACGATGGATCCATCGTCGAGCATCGCGCGCGCTCCATCTCGACAACGTTCACGCCGGTCGAATAGCCGGGACAGCATGTTCGCGTCGTCACGGATCTCAGAACTCGCGGCCATCTGTGAGCGCATGCCCCGCGTTCGGATGTTGACGTCATGTGATGCACATGAAGACGCGCAATCCTCATACGTTCGATGGAGCAGTCGCATACGTTCGATGGAGAATGCATCGACGTTCGGGGCGGCACTTCACATTCCGCTTACGCGCTTTAGCTAACGCTCCGGTTCCGAATACCGCTCGAGCGGGCATTGAAATCGCACGATAAAACACGTTGTCGGCGCTTCCAGACGTTCCATGCATACATGCATATCTCCTTGTTATTGCTGCATTCCTTTGCCGCATTCTCGCCATGTGCAGTTCCTTTAAGGCGGGTGGCCGAACGCATGGCGGCCTCATCGTTGAGGCCGCTGCAAAGTGAACAACCACTGATCACGCGGCGCTGGATCGTAGAGCGATCCCAATCCCCCCTAACAGTACGAAGGAAGACAGTATGCGTAGAGTCATTGCCGTGAGTGCGAGTGCGTTGCTATTTGCATTTGCAACGAGCAGCGCGGAAGCGCGAACCCAGCATCAACACTATCGGCACTATGCTCATCACCATTATCGGCACCTTGCCCATCACCAATACCGGCAGCAGGCTCAGCGGTTGGGGGACGCGAGCTTTGGTAACGGATTTGGATTCTCGAATTACGAGCAGTCCGGTTTCGGGCAGTCCGGTTTCGGGCAGTCAGGTTTTGGGCAGTCAGGTTTCGGCCGTTCAAGCTATCGGCGCTCAAGCTATGGGCGTTCGAGCTATACGAGCGCACGTCTGGGCGGACGGCCTGCAGCCTGGTGCGGATGGTACATGCGCAGCCAGGTCGGGTCTGACCCGGGGCCGCAGTACAACCTCGCGCGATCCTGGGCGCATTACGGCTCCAACGCCGGTGGCCCTTCCGTAGGCACGATCGTGGTCTGGAGTCATCACGTCGGCAAGATCGTCGGTCATGAGAATGGTCAATGGATAGTCGAGAGCGGCAACGATGGTCACGGCGTCCGGACCAGGCCGAGATCCCTGGCCGGCGCCATTGCCTTCCGCAATGCCTATGCATCGTTCTAGCTAGCAGCAGCATGCCAGTGGTCCGATTCTGACATTCGCATCCCTTCTCGGTCGCCACTTTTGCGAATGCGGCCATGTGGGGAGCGAATGTTAAATCCACTCCACCAGGAGACAAAGCCCCGCTTCATCGCGTAGATGGAGCGGGGCTTTTTGTTGGATCGGATGACATGCGCAATCCTTTGATTCTCCGCGGGGGCTCTGTCCTGCGCTTTGGGGCGGCGGGACCGGAACGTCTCGACATCAGGATCGGCCGTGACGGACGCATCGCCGAGATCGGGCCGTCGTTACCGCAAGGCGAAGCAGAGACGCTCGCGGTGGATGGGCAACTGGTGCTGCCGGGCCTGGTCGATATGCACCAGCATCTCGACAAGTCGCGGACCCGCGCGCTGCTCGAAAATCCTTCGGGCACGCTGGCCGGCGCTTCGGTTGCCTATCGCGCACTTGCCCCCTCGATCACGAAGGAGCAGATGATCGCCCGCGCGCGGCGAACGGTCGAGGCGTGCAGTGCTTTTGGCACGGTCGCGATCCGCAGCCACACCAATATCGATCCGCAGACTGGCGTGCGAGGCGTCGAGGCCATGGTGGCGTTGCGGGAGGAGTGCGCAAGCCGTATGCGGATCCAGATCGTGGGCCATGTCACTTCGGGCGCCACTTCGATGCTGCCGGAAAGTGCCGCCTGGCTGCGACAGGCGATCGACCTTGGGATTGATGCCATCGGCGGCGTGCCGGCCTTTTCGTCCGAGCCGATCGCCCTCCTGAAACTGTTGTTCGACACGGCGGAGCGTAGCGGACTGCCGCTCGACATGCACATCGACGAGCATCTCGATGCCGGCCGGGCCATGTTTGGCGAAATCGCCAAAATGACGCGGGCCTATGGCATGTCGGGCCGCGTTGTCGCCGGCCATTCCTCGGCCTTGAGCGCCATGTCGCCGGACGAGGCGTTCCGTACCATCGAGGAGCTTCGCGAGGCCGGCGTCGGTATCGTCACGCTGCCGGCGGCCAATCTTTTCCTGCAAGGCCGCGATGCGGATCGCCTGCCGCCGCGCGGATTGACGCGTGTCAGGGATTTGCTGGCGGCCGGAATCCCGGTTGCGGCGGCCTCGGACAATATTCAGGACCCCTTCGTTCCCACGGGCACCGGCGATCTCCTGGAAATCGCCCGATGGACCTTGCTCGCCGGGCAATTCGGCCTTTCCGATTTGCGCCAGTTGTTCGAGATGGTAAGCACGGTGCCGGCGCAGATGATAGGCCTCGGAGGTGATTGGGGCATTCGAGAAGGCGCGCGCGCCGACCTGCTGATTGCGCGGGCCACGACGATCGATGATCTCGTCGCCGAAGGGGCGCTGGAGCGGACGGTCATGATTGAGGGGCAGGTGGTCGCGTCGACGACTGTGCAAAGGTCTTAAATCCACCTCCGCGATGAAATCTGGCTGGCGCGGCTGCGTGCGATATGGTTGAAACCGGTCGCGGGCTAGTGTCCCGATTCTGAAGTTCGTATCATTTGCGGAGCCATGTTTCGGACTTCAGAATCGATAGGACGCTAGCAAACCTATTGCTGTAGTGTGGCTTTGGTTCAGCAGTCCGCATGGCGAACCTGCGGCAGCAAAGAAGCGGACTTCTGAACCGCCCCACCAGTCGCCCACGATGGATCACCTCACATTTTCAGGAATCGAGAAATGGCCGAAACAGACCTTGATGTTGTCATCCGTGGAATCGGAAAGACGCAACACAAGGCGCTGATGGCGGAGGTCAAGAAACGCCAGGCCCGGCTGGCGGGCCTTTCCGCCAAGGCCAAAACCAAAGAAGGCAAAGCGCGCCTCAAGCAGACCGCGAAGGACATGATGCTGTTCGCCAACGCCGCGGCGCGGCGATTGCAGATCGCGGCCGAGAATGCCGCCGACAGCTATGCGCGGGCGATGAAGAACGCCCTTGAAGAGATAAAGGCGGCGGAAGCCAAGGTAGCAGCGGCTGCCAAAAGCAAAGCAGACAAGAAGGCGGCCAAAAAGAAGGCCTGACACGGCTCGCCTCCGGCCGTCGCTTGCGCTATGCCAATCGCGAACCGTCAATCGAGCCGATAAAGGCACCGCGCCATGGCGTATCAACCTCACTCCAAAGTCATCATCACCTGCGCGATCACCGGCAATATCACCCGGCCGGACCAGTCGCCGCATCTGCCGATTACGCCGCAGCAGATCGCCGACAGCGCGCTGGACGCCGCAGAAGCGGGGGCTTCGGTCGCCCATATCCATGTGCGCGATCCCGAGACCGGCCGTCCCTCAATGTCGATCGACCTCTACCGCGACGTGATGGACCGCATCCGAGCGAAAAATCCGAAGCTGATCATCAATCTGACGACGGGACCGGGTGGGCGGTTCGTGCCGTCAGATGAAGATCCGAAGGTCGCCGGTCCCGGCACCACGTTGATGGCGCCGGAAAAACGGGTCGAGCATGTCGAGCTCCTCAAGCCGGAAATCTGCACGCTCGATCTCAACACCATGAATTCCGGCGGGCAGGTCGTGATCAACACACCGCCGAACGTCCGCAAGATGGCTGCCCGGATGCGCGCTGCCGGCGTCATGCCGGAACTCGAGCTGTTTGATTCCGGCGACATTCATCTGGCCCGCGATTTGATCGCGGACGGCACCTTGCAGGGGCCGCCGCTATGCACGCTCGTGCTTGGCGTCAAATACGGCTTCGATCCATCGCCGGAAACGATGCTCTACGCTCGCAACTTGCTGCCCCAAGGCGCGATCTGGGCCGCCTTCGGCATCGGCCGTTCCGAATTTCCGATGGTGGCGCAGTCCTGGCTGCTCGGCGGCCACGTGCGTGTCGGTATGGAGGACAATCTCTACATGTCAAAGGGTGTGCTCGCAAAGAGCAATGCCGAACTTGTGGCGCACGCGGCGCAAATCCTCAAAGACCTCGGCGCCACGGTCGCGACATCGGCGGAAGCGCGGACGATGCTCAAGCTTTCCTGAAATGCTACGAAGCGCGACTGAACTGCCGACCCGGCGCAAAGCGCTCCATGCGTCCATCGGCGGTTCAAATGCCCGCTGATCACCGCTCCCTGAAAGCGTGCGCCACCTGTTCGCGGAGAGGCTTCAGCAGGTATTGCATCGGCGTGCGCGCGCTTGTCTGAATGAAGATTTCAGCCTGCATGCCGGGCAACAGGTGAAATTCGCCGAGCCGGCTGATTTCGCTCTTGGGCAATGATACGCGGGCAAGATAGTAGGGTTGTGCCGCGGACGCCGCTCCGGCCGCCTGAGGGTCACGCGTCGAGTCAGCGGAAACATGGATCAGGTTGCCGTGGAGTTCCGGCATGGTCCGCTGGTTGCCCGCATTGATTTTGACGACGGTGGGCGCACCTTCGGCTAGCTGGTCGATCTGGCTTGGCATCACCTTGGCTTCGACAATCAGGTCATCCCCCATCGGAACGATGGACATGATTGTCTCGCCGTTGCCGATGACGCCGCCGACCGTATGAACGCTGAGCGCATGCACGAGGCCGGAACGCGGTGCGCGGATGTCGACCCGTTTAAGCTGGTCTTCGGCGCCGACCATTTTATCGGTCAGCTCGGCGATCTTGCCGTCCATCTCACGCAGATCCTTCAGGACGTCGGTATGGAAATCCTGATCGAGCTGGATGATCTGCAGTTCGGTTTCGCTGATCTTGGCGCGGGCACGGGCGATCTCCGCGATCGATTGGCCTCGCTCGCCTTCGAGGCGCGTCTTGTCGCGCTGTAGCGCGTTATATCGGGAGATGGTCACGAGATTTTTGCCGTAGAGCTCGGTCACGCCCGTCAACTCCTCGGAAATGAGCTCGAGTTCCTTTACCCTTGCCGCTTGCTGAGCGCTTACCCCGCGAATCTCTTCATTACTTTGCGATATGCGCTCGCGAAATTGGGCGCGCTGGCCGGCTCGTGCTGCCAGTCGTGATGCGAACAATTTCTCCTCGCCGCTGATTGCAGTGGCGATACTGGCTTCATTCCGCCGCGCCATTGTCGCTTCCGGAAAGACGAGAGTAGCCCCGTCCCGTTCCGCGAGCAGCCGGGCCCGTCGCGCGGTACTCTCGTCGAACTGCGAGCGCAACACACCGAGCGACGACCGGGTTACGGTGTCGTCAAGGCGAACGACAATCTGTCCTTCTTCAACCGTGCTGCCATCGTGAACCAGGATTTCCTTCACGACGCCACCGGTCGGGTGTTGAACCTTTTTGTCGACGGATTCCACGATGACGGTGCCGCTCGCAATCACCGCGCCGGCGAGTTCGCTGGTCGTCGCCCATCCGCCGAAGCCGCCGAAAAGGACCGCGATCATCGCAACGCCGATGACCGTGAGCCGGCGGATCGTTGCGGCCGGGTTCCTGTCGATGGCGTCCACGTCGGACGAAGGCGGTGAGGGCAGGGCGATATTCCGGTCGGTATCGGCGTTCATGACCCGACTCCCACTTTGGCTTCGTGAAGCAGCGCGACGTTGGTCGCCGTTGCCGGGCGCTGGGAACGTTCCGTCGTCTTGCGGATGATGGCGTCTCGCGGGCCAAAGGCCTGCTGCACGCCGTTACTCAGAACCAGAACCTTGTCGCATTGTTCGAGAACGGCTGGCCGGTGCGAGACGATAATGGCGATCGCGCCACGCACCTTGATTTCGTGAAGTGCGCTCTGCAAGGCACATTCGCCTTCGCTATCGAGATTGGCGTTCGGCTCGTCGAGCACCACAAGGAAAGGATTGCCGTAGAGCGCGCGTGCGAGCGCTATCCGTTGTCGTTGACCGGCCGATAGGACGGTGCCGGCCTCGCCGATCCTGCAATCGTAGCCGCCGGGGAGGCGCAAAATCATGTCGTGGGCGCCAGCCAGCCGGCCAGCGGCCAGTACGGCCTCGGAGTCCGGCGTGAGGCTCATTCGCGCGATGTTTTCCGCGATGGTTCCATCGAAGAATTCGACATGTTGCGCGACATAACCGACATGTTGTCCGAGCGCGGGCTCGCCCCATTGGTCAAACGCCGCTCCGTCCAGTCTGATTTCGCCGCGCGCCGCCGGCCAGACGCCGATCAGCGTTCGCACCAGCGAGGATTTGCCGGTGCCGCTCGGCCCTATCACCGCCAGGGCTTCGCCGGCGACAAGTCCGAAGCGGATGTTGGCAACGATGGCCGCGTTGTTATTGGGCGCCGCCACCACGATATTCTCGACGTCCAGCGCGCGCGTGGGCCTGGGCAGATCGGTATGAGATTGACGTGACGGCAATTGTAGCAACGCGCCGGAAAGTCGAGAAAGCGATTGGCGGGCGTTGGCCAAAGAGCGCCAGTTCGCAATCACGACATCGATGGGCGCCAGGGCGCGTCCCATCATCAGCGACGCGGCGAACATGGCGCCGGCATTCATTTCTTCCTGAATGACCAGATAACTGCCGACGCCCAGCATCGCCGATTGCAGCATAAGCCGGATGACGCGGGATATGCTGCCGTAGCTGCCGACCACGTCGGAAACAAGTGTCGAAGCGGCGAGGTAACGATCGTTCGTCTTGCGCCAACGTTGCGCCAATGCGTGAGACATCCCCATCGAAGCGATGGTTTCGCTGCCCCGGCGCACAGCTTCGCTGGCGGTTGCGCGCGCGCCTGCGCTCTGTGCAACCGCAATCGTTGCCCCGCGGGTGAGGCGTTGGGTCAGAAGGGTCAGGGTTGTGAGGATGACGGCGCCGGCGAGAGCCGTCATTCCGAGCCAGGGGTGAATCACGAAACAGACCGCGAGGAAAATCGGCACCCAGGGAAGATCGACGATCGCGATCGGCGCGGTCCCGGTGAGAAAGGTGCGGATCTGGTCGAGGTCGCGCAGCGGCTGGTGCACTTCCGCCGAGGTGTGATTCCGGTTGGCCAGCTTGATCACGGCCTCGTACAACAAAGCGCCGAGACGAAGATCGAGCAGCGAAGCTATTCGCACCTTCAGCCGCGAGCGCAGGACTTCGAACCCGCCTTGAAAACTGTAGGCAATAACCAGGAAGACCGACAACGCGATCAGCGTTGGCACGCTGCGGCTCGAAAGCACGCGGTCGTAAACTTGAAGCATGTAAAGGGGACCTGCCAACATCAGCAGGTTCACCATGCCGGAAAACAGCGCGACGCTCAGAAAGGCCCGCCGGCACTCTCCGAGGACTGCGGCCAGTTCCGGATGGCTCTGGTCCGAGGACGACGATGCTCCGATCACGTTGATCTCCAATTGGGAAAAGCCAGCCCGTTCCGATGCGGCGAAAGGTTTTTTGGCGACATCGTCCGGTCGGTTCACAAAGCGCTATCGTCGTGAACCGGCGATCTTTGCAGCTGCCTGGCGGCAGCGGTCTCAGGTCAAGATGGCCTCGGGCGGCGAGTAATCGCCGTCCAAGGCCATCTCGTTAGTGGATTTCCAACTAGGCGAGGCCGTGATGGACCTGATTGGCGTGTTCGGCCATGGCGGCCGTAGCCGCATCAGCGGCCGCTTGCGCCGCGGTCTCCGCGGGAAGCGTATTCACGATCGGCCCTTGACCAGCGGCGACGTTGTCGACGACGTGTCCCGCACCTTCGATGTTGACGATGTCATTCGCGTCGAAGTGAGCGATCGTGACCTTTTCCGCCAGACCGGTGATGACCAACTGACCGTGTACCAGTGACACCGTGACCGTTTCGGAGGAATTGCCGATCAGGTTGATGGTGTCCACCTTGCCGTCGCCCGAGGTGAGGTTGGGACCTGCGAGGTCGATGGTGACGAGGTTTACGTCGGTTCCAGTCATATCGCCGACAGTGATCGTGTCAGAACCCGACGAATTCACGCCATCTTCGCCCGCCGTGGTGAAGTCGATATGCTCGACGCTGACCAGATCGGCGTTGTTGACGCTGCCGTTATCCTGCATCAGCAGGGCGTGGCCATTGCTGAGGGCTGAGAGAGTGAAGTGGTCCCCGGTGGCGGAACCATAGACTTCGAGAAGGTCATTGCCCGCGCCGCCGTCGATCCGATCCATGCCGTCACCGACCTGGTTCGTGCCGGCACTGGCGCTGAATATGATGCGGTCATCGCCGCCCATGGCGTTGACGGTGTCGTCGCCGCCCTGGCCTTCGAGTTCCTGATCGCCGCCGTTGCTGCCGATAATGGTGTCGTTACCGCCGCCGGTCTGGATGTAGTCGTTGCCGACGCCAGTTACGGTGACGGTGTCGTTGCCGCCGCCCAGGGAGATCGAATTGTCGCCATCGCCAACACTGATGTTGACGGCGGCGTTACCGTAGTCGGTGATGCGGTTATCGCCGTTTCCAAGGAAGATGCTGTCGACGCCACTGCCATGGACCCAATCGCCGATCAGCAGGGTGTTGTTACCGTCGGCTGCAACAATGGTATCGCTGCCGGTGCCGACCGTGATGGTGTTGTTGCCGGCGCCCGCGTCGATGAAGTCGGCGCCATTGCCCACGGTGATATGATCGTTGCCGTCGCCGCCATAGACGGTGTCGACGCCATTACCGACGGTGATCTTGTCGTTCCCGCCCAGACCGGTGACGAAAAAGTCGCCGTTTCCTTCCTTGATGGTGTCGGCTCCGTCCGTCCCAACGACTTCCGTCTGTCCCGGATTGGGGCCCAACGGCTCGATGGGGCCGGGACCTGTTGGATTCCCGTCCAAAGGGGTCACATTCGTGGTGTCGTTGATCATATCGCCTGCGTGGTGTTTCGTCATGAGCTTCCCTTCTTGTCGGCATGAGGTGATGCCGCGGGAAGTGATGCATTTCCATCAAGGGTTGTCCCCCCGTCGAACGGAGGAGAAATTGGCCCGCGTCGCCAAATTGCGCACGATTTTTATTCGAATGTGACGCAGTTCTGTTCGAATGCTGGCGTCGTGGCGTGCTAGCTATGTTTAAAAATCGGCGACCGCTCACGCTTGCCAAACGTCTAAAGATAGATGCAAAGGCGATTTGCCCGCACCTAACGATTTGCTTGCATGGAAAATTTCCCGGTCGTGGAGCGCGAGAGCGTGAAACGCGCAAAGTGCCGATCACCTCCCGCCGCAGGCTCCTTGATCATTCACGGGACGGTCTCGTGAAATCGCATGGACGATCGAAACCGTCCTTTTGTCACCCAAGCGTGATTGAGCCCGAGTTTTTAAGGATGACGATTCAATAAGACGTTGCTGAACGTTTTATCTGTCGGCGCGGCTTCAGCGCACTGAATGAGTTCGGCTGCAGCTCGAATATGCGCGAGCAGTTCGTGTCGGCGACTTTAACTGAAGGTGTAATCGCTTAGTCTTTCAGCGCGGCGCGCCGGACAGAAGCCGGCTCCAAATTCCGGATACCGGGCGTGCGGCCCGCAAGCGTCATCACCGCGGCTGCAACGATGCGTTCGATGATGCCCTCGACATCATCGAGATCGCATTTTCCTTCGGCCAATTTTGTCAGTCGCTCGCTGTCGCGAATGGTCTGATGCGCCATCGCGAGCGCGAAGTGCAGCCCCCAATAAAGATCGGCCTCGTCGCAATCGGGCAGCGATCGCCGCATAGCGGCGGCAAATTTCCGCAAGTGGTCGATTTCGCGGTTCTTGATCCGGCGGATGGGCGGTACGGATTCGATCGAGGCGCGGATCATGAAATGCGCGGCCGTGGATTGTCCGTTGGCGGGACCTAAACATCCGCGCAACGTCGGCCCGACCAGCGCGCGCAGGATGGCTTTGATGTCAGCTCGGCCGTTGCCCGCGACTTCGGCTTCCTTCAATTCGGCGAGCCGTTCGCGGTTGGTGGCAATGCCGCGGGTGACGAAGAGTTCGGCGATCAGCTCATCCTTGGAGCCGAAATGGTAGTTCACCGCCGCAAGATTGACGCCGGCCGCCGCCACAATGTCGCGCAGCGTGACATCGCCGAAGCCACGCTCGGCATAAAGCCGTTCGGCGGCGTCGAGGATCAAAGCGCGGGTCCGGTCAGAGGGCATATAGGGCCGGGTTGCAATTCAAACAGTTGTATGAAACTATGGTTTGAACGGCTCGGTGTCAATGCGTCCGGGAGTTGCGGCACGCTTCGCCGCAGGTCGATCCGCATCGCGGAGTTGGTTGCGCGAAATCAGCTTGCAGAGAACGGGCGGCGGGAAGAGAGTCGCGGCCAATCAATTCATCAAACAGCGAGGAACGCCTATGGACTTCACGATGTCGGAACGCCAGCGCGAATGGCTTGGCCGTGTGCAGTCATTCATGAAAAACCATGTGCGCCCTGCGGTGCCGGTCTACCGCCAGCAGGACGAGGAGGGTGCGCGCTGGAAGGTGATCCCGATCGTGGAGGAACTGAAGAAGAAGGCGCGCGCCGAAGGCCTGTGGAACATGTTCATGCCACCGTCGTCGCACGAGGACGACGAGTTCCGCGGTGCAGGGTTGAGCAATCTCGAATACGCGCCGCTGGCGGAAGAAATGGGCCATATCGGCTGGGCCTCGGAAGTCTTCAATTGCTCCGCGCCGGACACCGGCAACATGGAGGTGTTCATGCGCTACGGCACCAAGGAGCAAAAGCGGAAGTGGCTGCGTCCTTTGATGGACGGTGAAATTCGCTCCGCCTTCCTGATGACGGAGCCGGCGGTGGCTTCGTCGGACGCCACCAATATCGAGACCCGCATCGAGCGTGACGGCGATCATTACGTCATCAACGGCCGCAAGTGGTGGTCGTCGGGCGTCGGGGATCCCCGCTGCAAGATCGCGATCCTGATGGGCAAGACCGATCCGAAGGCGCCGCGCCACCAGCAGCAGTCGCAAATTCTGGTGCCGCTGGATTCGCCGGGCATCACCATTGAAAAGCTGTTGCCGGTGTTCGGCTTCGACGACGCGCCCCACGGCCACGCCCAGGTGCTGCTCGAAAACGTCCGCGTTCCCGTCAGCAACATGCTGCTTGGCGAGGGCCGGGGTTTTGAGATCGCGCAGGGCCGGCTTGGACCGGGCCGTATCCATCACTGCATGCGCACCATCGGCAAGGCCGAGGAAGCGCTGGAAAAGATGGTCAGGCGGCTGTCATCGCGTACCGCCTTCGGCAAGAAGATCATCGAATTTTCGATCTGGGAGCAGCGGATCGCGGAAGCCCGCACCGACATTGAGTTGAACCGCCTGTTGTGCCTGAAGGCCGCCGACATGATGGACAAGGTCGGCAACAAGACCGCGCAGCTCGAAATCGCCATGATCAAGGTCGCAGCGCCGAATATGGCGCTGAAGATCATCGATCAGGCGATCCAGGCCTATGGCGCCGCCGGCGTGTCCGACGATGCCGGCCTGGCGCGGGATTATGCCTCGATGCGGACCATGCGGCTTGCCGACGGCCCGGACGAAGTCCACAACCGCGCCATTGCCAGGCTCGAACTTCGGAAGTATGCCAACGCTCCCAATTCGCACTAGACTGTACCGGTCCCTCAGCCTGGGAGCTTGCGTAGCAAGCATCTCGAAGGATGAAGGCCGGGATAGGGGCCTCATGGTTCGAGACGGCGCTGCGCGCCTCCTCCCCATGAGGAAAGGGAGCTCGTAAAATACGCTCCCGGGATAATGAGGAGCGGCATCGTGGCCGAAGGCGTCAGGAACGACGAGGAGTTTTCTGGAACCAAGCCGGTCGAGGAGCGGCACCGGATCGATGAGGTGCGGCTCAATGACTGGATGTCGCACCATGTCGAAGGTTTTCAGGGTCCGCTGACTGTCCTGCAATTCAAGGGCGGTCAGTCGAACCCGACCTACCGGCTCAACACGCCGGCGCGTTCCTACGTGATGCGTCGCAAGCCGTTCGGAAAGCTGTTGCCATCCGCGCACGCGGTCGACCGCGAATTCCGTGTCATTTCCGCGCTCGGCAAGCAGGGCTTTCCGGTCGCGAAAGCTTACGCGCTGTGCACCGACGATGCCGTGATCGGCGCGGCCTTCTACATCATGTCGATGGAAGAGGGGCGGGTATTCTGGGATCCGACGCTGCCGAGCCAATCGCCCGCGGCGCGGCATTCGATCTTCAAGGACAAGATCGAGACGCTGGCGAAGCTTCACACCTACGATCCGCAAGCCATCGGCCTTGGCGAGTTTGGCAAGCCCGGCAACTATTTTGCGCGCCAGGTCGACCGCTGGACCAAGCAATACCGTGCTTCCGAAACCCAGCACATCGAGGAGGTCGAAAAGCTGATCGAGTGGCTGGCGCGCACCGTGCCGAGCCAGGATCGCGTGTCGATCGTTCACGGCGACTATCGTCTCGACAACATGATCTTCCACCCGAGCGAACCGCGCGTGATCGCGGTACTGGACTGGGAATTGTCCACGCTTGGCGATCCCATGGCCGACTTCACCTATCTTTTGATGCAGTGGACCATGCCGGGTCTCGCCAACGCGGACCTCAAGGCGCTCAACATTCCGACGCTGAACGAGGCTGCCAAAATCTATTGCGATGTCACCGGCAGCGCGGTGCCCGATCTGAACTGGTATTTCTCCTATAACCTGTTTCGGCTCGCCTGCATCACGCAAGGTATTGCCGGGCGCATCCGCGATGGCACCGCGGCAAGCGCCAAGGCGTTGGAATTGGCGGCGCGCACCGTGCCGTTGTCAAAAGCTTCCTGGGGTTATGCGCAGAAAGCGGGCGCGGTGTAATACCGCACCGTCCCAATCAACGCCACTTCGTGCGTTCACGAATCCCGGCCAGCGCAGTTCGCGCGCCGGCGATGACTTCCGCGGTATCGACCGCGATGAGCTTGCCGCCACGCTTGAGGATACGGCCATCGACGACGACGGTGTCGACGTTTTCCGGACCGGTCGCTTCCAGCACGAGATGCGCCGGATCGGTGACGACGGCCATGTTGAGTGCGTTGGGGCTGATCATGATCAGGTCGGCACGTTTTCCGGGCTTGAGTGAGCCGACCTGATCGTCAATTCCCATGGCGCGCGCGCCCTCGATGGTGCCGAGTTCGAGCGCTCTTCGTGCCGTCAGCTTGAATTCGCTTTCGGCTCGCGCATTTTCGGAATCCCGCGCCAGTTTCAGTACCCCGAACATGTTGGAGCTTCCGGTCAGGGCCGACGTGTCGATGGAGATTCCGATTGGAATGCGTTTCGCCAATATTTCCGAGATCAGCGGATAGCCGTAGCCGATCCGCAGTTCGGATCCCGGCGACGTCGAAATCGAGGCGCCGGATTCCTCGATCATGTCGAGTTCTGCCGGCGTTACCGCCAGCGCGTGGACGAGCTGAACGTCCTTGCCCATCAGTTTCGACTTGTAGAGCAGTTCGACCTGGTTGACCGCGCGGTGCGCGGCTGCCGCGATGTGCACCGTGATCGGGAGGCCCAGCTTGCGCGCGTTATCGAACTCCGGCTGATAGACCTCCGGCTTGATCGGGCCGGCACGGAACTGGCCCCGCCAGCCCATGCCGAGCGTCAGTAGTCCTTCGCTGGAATAGCTGCGCCAGTTCCTGGCAAGCGTTTCGATCGGCGCCTGATCGGCCGATTGCGTGTCGGGGAGGCCCTGCGGCCAGCCGCAGGAATGGCGCGCGCGGATACCGGCCAGGCCAAGCGCGCGGATATCGGCTTCCGCATGCGCGGTGCTTCGCACATTGTGACACCAGGAGTGCACGAAGGTCATGCCGGAATTGATGGCCTCGGCCGCCGAAAGCCGTGTGCTCTGGAAAATATCGTCCGCCGTCATCTGTTGGCCGAAGCGGGCAACGGTCGGAAAGTAGCCGTCTTCCTGCTTGTCGCCGGCGAAGCTGCGGAAAATCGTGTTCCACATATGCCAGTGGGTTTCGACGAGGCCGGGCATCACGATCATGCCGCTGCCGTCGATCGTCTCGCCACCACTCACGCCGCGGCCGACGGCGACAATCTCGCCGTCTCTGACATGGACCGAGCCGCCGGCGAAGTCGCCGAAGTCGCGCTCCATCGTCATGATATAGGCGTTGGTGATCGTGAACTCGCCACGCGCGGGCAGCCGCGTCGAGGCCGTGTCGCTAGGGGGCGTCTGCGCCAGCAACGGCGATGAAAACAGCCCCGTTGTGCCAAGCGCAGCGGCGCCACGAATAAAACCACGTCTGCAAATTTCACACATTCTTCTTCCCCCCGGACCGGAACTGTCGCCGATCTTCGCTTTCGGACTTTATTGTTTCAGCGCATGTCCGCTTTCGGCTTTTTACACCAATTGGCGGCCGTAACGAGTGCCGTTCGTATCGCAAGAGCGGCATTGGTGCCTTGCGGCCGAGCCACGGACGCGGGCGGCTGTCACAATTCTCCTGTCGTGATTTGCCATATTTTGTGACAGAATTAATACCGCTAAATGTCGGTTTGATTAAATGCGGAGCCATTGATGACACTGGAATCGAGCGCGCGGCCACGGTCTCTGGCTTGGTCAAATCCCGTGTCATGGTGGTGGGCGACACTGACGCTGGTAAGCGGCATCAATGTCGCGGCGTGGGTTCTGATGTACCGCGAGTTTCACGATGCCAGTACCTCAGGCCATGTTCCCGGCATGGAGATCATGCTTCTGCTCAGTGGCGCCTACGTCTTCGGCTGCGCTTTCCGCTCGTTGTTGCCGCGTGCCGACGTGCAGCGGATTTGCCTGTTCGACACCTGGCTGTCGAGCGTGGCGGTCGGCCGTTCGGTAGCGACGGTGGCTGAGGTGTGCTTTGCCGCGCAGTGGTCCATCCTCCTGCTGCAATTGGGAAAAATATCGGGAGCCGAAACGGCGGTAAACGCGGCATGGGCGATCGTGCCGCTGATCCTGATCGCCGAATGTTTCTCGTGGTACGCGGTCGTCACGACCAAATACCTCTACAACGCCGTCGAGAATTCGATTTGGGCGATCGCCTTCTTCATCGCAGGCGTCGGGCTCTGCCGATTGTTGCCGGAGTTTGACGGCGCGGTGCGCGTGGCGCTCGTCGTCGCGGTCATCGGCATCGTATCTTACCTCGCGTTCCTGATGACGGTCGATGTGCCGATGTATCTGAAGCGCTGGCGGGCGGATGTTGCCGGCGGCAACAGGATTTTGCGGCCACTGGAAGGGCTGCGCGATGTAAGCACGCGCTGGATCGTCACGCACGAGCTTTCGGAGTGGCGGGAAGAAATCGCGTGGATGTCGCTCTATTTCAGCGGGGCGGTGTGGGCGAGCCTCGCGCTGTGCGTGTTTTATGCCGCAGCATTCCGGTTCTGAGATTCGTCCGGCCATCGCGGCGGGCAGGAAGTATCCGGCTTCTTCAGATTTTCTAAAGCAATCGGTCTTTGCGGCGGCGCAAATGCGGTCCAATCCGGGCGGCGTATCCCTGCGTCACGCCATGTGATTCATTTTGACGCACGCACGGTAGCGCGTCGCAACAAATTCCCATTTCGGTCGTAAATCCGCCCTCGACTCACATCAGTGTCTTTGCCGGTGGAGAACTGGGGACATGTTTCGGCTATTAGTAATTGGGGAATTTGGCCATGGTACCCGCACAACCGCTACACAACGCACTGAAAGAACTCGATGGATCTTCCTTCGGGCCTGACGATTTTACCGATGATGATTATTCCGACGATGACGTCGTGTCATTGCTCGAAGAAAATGCACGGTTGCGAAAGATCGTGATCAGACTTTCGGAGATTGTGCTCCGAAACGTCGCGGACGAAAAATAACTACCGACGATCGCTCAATACCGTCACAGCTATCCGAAGCTCGCCACGCTCTTCAGAACAACCGGCCCGACGCTATTCGGGCGCCTTCGCTCAGAGCGGCGAGCTTCGCCCATACGACATCTTCCGCCACGCGTCCGGCGCCGGCCGAAGTATCGAAGCCGCAATCGGTGCCGGCAACAACGCGAGTGGGATCGCCAAGCGCCTTGGCGACCCGCTCGATGCGCTCGGCGATCACCTCCGGGTGCTCGACAAAATTCGTCGTTGAATCGATGACGCCGGCGACCACGACCTGGTCGTCGGCGATCGCTTTTCCCTCCAGACATCGCACCTCATGCGCATGCCGGGGATTGGCGAACGGCAGCACCAGCGCGCCGACATTCATGCGCCCGATCAGCGGTAGAATCGTCTCCAGCGCCACATCGCGGTCATGCGGCCCCTCGTAGTTCCCCCAACAGACATGCATGCGTACTCTCTCGCGCGGAATGTTGCGCAAGCCCGTATTGATGGTCGCTACCACGCGCTCGACGAAGCCGAGAAAATCGCTTATCGGCCGGTCCTGAAAAGAGATGTGATGCTCGAGCGCGAGGTCGGGGCAGTCGAGCTGAAGCAAAAAGCCTTGATTGGCAATCGCCTCATATTCCACCTGGAGCGCGCGGCCGACCGCGGCGAGATAGGCGTCCTCGGTGTCGTAATGTTCGTTGCGGATTGCCGCCACCACGATGCCAGGGGAGGGGGCCGTCAGGAAGGCCTCCTCGAATCCCTTTTTGCCGGCTCGCTTGCGCCCATCCAGCACCTCGCGAAAATCCGTGCATTCGCGTATGGCCTCGGCCGCGCCGACGTAGCTGATCTCACCGATCGCTTTCGGTGGTGCAAAATTGCTGACCATTTCCCTGCCGGCGTTTTGCTGCTCAAGGGATCGCTTGAAGACCGGATAGCCCTCGACGTCCGCGCGCGGCCAACGCTTCCATGATCCGCCAAACCCCGTCATCCGGTGGCGGACGTGAAGGAAGAAGCCTTCGCGCTGCTGCTCGCCGTTATTGCCGATGTCGATTCCGGCCTCGATCTGCTTTGGAACGATTTCCTGCAAAGCGGCGTGACCCGCGCGCGCGATCTCGTCGGCATCGACGGCCTCGCCGCGCGAGTGCATGGCGTAGAGCCTGGTCAGCGCCGGAGGGCGCGGCAGGCTTCCGGTGTGGGTGGTGAGAATGCGGCCATTGCTGTGTTGCATGATATCCGTCGCTTCGAAGCCAAGAGGGGATGCGAATGTTCCGATCGGACCATTAGCTATTTGGCGCCGGTCAATTGCAACCATTCTTCCGGTAGCGGCTGTTCTTGCTTTTTCATGTCATCTTCCAGTTCGGTGACGCGCCTGCCTGCCGAAGTCATGGCCTGCGCGGCGGTGTTGTAGCGCTCCACGGTGCGTTGAAGCGGAAAGATGAACTGTCCGGCAACGACCTTGAAGGAACCGAGTTCGCTTGACAGGAACGCTATGTATTGATCGTAAGCGCGATAATAGTCGGCGCGCGCCGACAACGTCAGTGAAATGGCCTTGAGCGCCCTGGCATGCCGTTGCGTAACGCCATCCAGAATCTGGCCGGCAATTTCCTTCGGTACATAAAGCGAGACGGTCGCACGTTCGATCTGATCGTGCTCGGCTTTGAAGATTGCGGCATAGCGCGGAAGAAACGCCTGCGCATTCGTTTCCGCGGTTTTCAGATCGCGGCGGAAAGCGTCGAGTTCGTCACGGCTCACCGAGCTGAAATTCAGCTCCTTTGAAAGTCGCGCCGGTTCGATCTGGGCCGACAGGCGGTCGATCGCACCTTTCGTGTCGTTGACCGCCTTTGTCGACCTCGCCATCAGCTGGAGGAGGTTATTGGAAGGATGCTGCTTGAGTGCTGCTTCGAGCAGGCCGGGATTGCTGACCCCCTGCAACGCCGCTTGCCCCTCTTGAGTCGAAATGCGCACCTGAAACCTGCTCAGGTCGATCGACAAGGTAACCGCGACCGTAAGCAGAACCAGCAGTGAGATGAAGATAATGAGTATAAGTGCAAACTTATTGGGACGTGCGGACATCGGATCGATCGTCACCGCGCTGTTATTGTTGGCCAGACGCCAGCAGGCGTCAGATAACTGTCTAGCCCGGAAGCATGCAAGGCAACAAAAAAGCCCCGGCCAGGCCGGGGCTTTTTTATTCAGGCTGGAGAGGCGATCAGTATTTCGCGACCACCGGTGCCAAAAAGCCCCAGCCGTTGGTTTTCAAATCAACGGTAAACCGCACCTGGTCGGCCGTACCGCCGATATTACGTCCGTTCAAGCCGGGAGGAGCTCCCGTAAAACCATCGGCAGATGAGGACTGGAAGTGCGAACCCAGGTCGATGTGCCGATAATCCACGCCGACGATTATATCCATGAGTGCCGACTTGTAGGCGGCATAGTTGACGCCGCCGCCCGCGTACCAGCCGTTCCGATAGTCGGAGTTGCGGGTCGAATCGAACAGCGCGCCCGTCGGTTGCACAAGCTGTGTCTCGAGGGTGCCGGCTGCCCAGCCGCCTTCGCCGAAGAACAGCCAGTCGCCCATGGCCCAACCGGCGCGGCCGCCAACCGTGCTGACGCTGGTCATACGCAGTTGGCAGGCCTGACCGAGGTTTGCCGTACAAACGCTGGTGGCCGTTCCGTTCGACACAGCGCCGTGGAAGCTCGTAGTCGGATTGGTGTAGGAAGCCTCGACGCCGAGAACGATCTGGCTGAACTGCCACTGCGCGCCGCCGTGTATGCCCCACGCGAACGCATCCTGCGAATCAGTAAACGGCGACAGGGTCGCGGGTCCCGGATTGGTGAATTGCCAGCGGTCATGACTCTCGAACCAGCTGAAGCCGAATCCGGCGTACAAGCCACCCCAGTCGAAGGGCGGCGGCGCCGTCGGCAGTGCCTTCACTGGAAGATCAGCGGCAAGGGCCGAGCTTCCGAGGCCGGCTAACACGGCGCAACAAACAATGAACTTCCGCATGTCTGTCCCCCGAAAAATTCACTTGAAGTATTCGGAAACAATGTACCGCACTTTATATCGTGGCAACGAGAGTCAGTCGTTTGGGGGATAGTTCGGCGGCGGTCGTTGTAGATTTGATACAGAATGGGTCAGCACCAATGCTATATCTCTTATCCTAATACCATGATTATTCGCTTCTTTTATGCCTGTATCATCGCTGGTGCACTTGCCGGTTTCGCGAACGGCTCGGCCGCCCAAGCGGCCGAATTTGAGGTGCTGGTTGCCGGTGCTGTCCAGAAGTTGGGTGGGGCGAAGCGGCTGGCCGAGATCGCCACGCTTGCCATCGACGGAAAGCACAAACATTGGGATCCGCAGGAGACGCCTGAACCCGATGTAGGAAACCGTCTCGGCGGCGAGTTGCGCTTCACGCTGTCGATGGATATTGCGAATGGCCGTGCCCGCTACGACTGGGTTCGTCATCGCATTGCGCCGATGAAGCGCACCTTCATCTATTCGGAGGTGTTCGCCGACGGCACAGGTTATGTGCTCGGCGAAGACAACATCGTGCTTTCGAAGCAGGCAAAGGAAACCAATCCCTCCCTGCACACCATGAGCGCGTCGCGGGTGATTGCGAACCGGCGCGAGCTTCATCGGCTGTCGCCGCGGCTCCTGCTCGAAATGAAAGATCATCCCGAGCGGCTTTCCGCGCGGCCGGACGAGACGATCGACGGCAAAATACTTTCGGTCGTGTCCTACAAGGCTGACGACGCCGAATGGATCGTCCTGTTCGGCGACGATGGTTTGCCGGCGCGCATTCGTACCATCGATGCCGACGGCGTCTGGGGCGATTGCAATTACGACATGATCCTGTCCGATTGGCGCGATGTAGACGGTGTCAAGTTCGCGTTCGATCAGTCCTTCACCCTCAATGGCCATGAAGTTCAGCACCTTTATATCGAGGACGTCGTCCTTAACCCCGTGCTCGGCCCGGATCTGTTCCGGATTCCCAAGATCGTTTCGGACATGGCCGCGAAACAGAAGGCGCCCGAGCAGGTCAACTATCAATGGATGTTGCGGCGGGCGAACTGGGGATCGTTCATCGATTCCGATCAACTCGCGTTCGACCCCGCGGTCGTGCCGGGCAACGTCTGGACCCAGGTGAAGCCGGGCATCTGGCATGTCACCGGCGGAAGTCATCACACGCTGGTCGTCGAGATGAAGGATTATCTCGTGGCGTTCGATGCGCCGATCGCCAACGAGATGTCACGGTTGACGATCGCGGAAGCGGCACGACGGTTTCCCGGCAAACCGTTCAAGTATCTCGTCCTGACCCATCACCATATGGACCACGTCAACGGCGCGCGGGTATTTGCGGCAAAAGGCGCCGATCTCGTCTTCCCGACGGGCGACCGGCAATATTTTGCCGCGCAAATGCAGGCGCCCAATCACGTGCGCAACGACGAGCTCTGGCAGAAGCCGCGCGAGGTCGGTCTGATCGAGGTCAGCGAGAAAACGACATTGACGGATGGAGTGCGGCGGATCGATCTCTACGTGATCGCCAGTTCGCACGCCAAG
This sequence comes from uncultured Alphaproteobacteria bacterium, assembly GCA_963824305.1. Classification (GTDB taxonomy): domain Bacteria; phylum Pseudomonadota; class Alphaproteobacteria; order Rhizobiales; family Xanthobacteraceae; genus Bradyrhizobium. The sequence goes on along the minus strand of CAWGOW010000004.1, from coordinate 205,571 downwards.
AGTTCATTGATCGCCGTGATCCCGGATGCAGACTTTGGCTGGGTGGTCGACCTGTGGTCGCCGACTTGCGATATTCCGGGCGCACTGGCCTCGCACCGCGAATTGGTCGCGGGCCTGCGCAAGTTCGGCGTCATGCCAACGCTGTGGGCCGGCGGTCACGGCAGCGGCGCCGCGCCGATCAAGCCGCTCGTGGAAGCGCTGGAGAAGGCCGACAGGAGATAGGCAGGATTAGGGGCGCTAGGTCCGCCTGGCTTTGAAAGAGAGAATGAAGTCTTAGGTGTCAGTCGAGACATCATCCCAAGCTTGTTCCAAATATCCAATAAGCCAGTTCAAAGCGCAGTGCCGTTCTTCTGTCACGTCAGGGTTGAGAGCTGCCGGTATCTGTTGTCCTTTGAGATGGGCATCTCTAACAGCCCAGTGGTACCTGTAGATCAGGTCGGCCTGATCAAGAATGTCTGCGATCGGACGAAGTTCGGAGTCTTCGATGAACTGCGAGGTTGTCCTTTCGGTCATCGTCGCTACGGCGAATTTCACGTCGCACTTCTGAACCGGCTTGCCCAGTTGGTCCACGAAGCCCAATGCCCAAAGCAGGGTCGAGGCGGCCTCGTACCTCCAAATGAATTGAACCCGGTCGTGCTGCGAGGGGGAATTGTCGAGCACGAAGGCAAGTTCTTTGGGAGTCAGATATGGCTGGAGTTCGTATGATTTCAGGACCCGTTCCACTACGTCTTCCTCAAGCCCTTCGCCCTTTGCAGCAACGATCAGGAGACAAAGAGTGCGCAGCGCGACCTCTTCTTTGGATCGTTTCAGCGCCTCAGCCGTCGTCTCAATAACGGGCAAGGAGGCAAGGACAGGTACGCCTTCGGCTCGAAGGATGGCTTCCGATCTGAGCCTTCTGTCAATAGCTTCCGCTGAGATCTCTCCATTCTCAGCTGACGCGCTTTCACCCATCACGCCAATCCCCCACACTTTTCAAACGCACAATATCACGGTGCCTCTTCGGCAGCGACAAGATATAGCATCCCAGTCGCGTCCGTTAGACGACAGGCCCTGCCGCAACGAAGTCAGCGAGAAAACGACACTGACGGATGGGGTGCGGCGGATCGATCTCTACGCGATTGCCAGTTCGCACGCCAAGAGTTCATTGATCGCCGTGATCCCGGATGCAGACTTTGGCTGGGTGGTCGATCTCTGGTCGCCGACCCGCGATATTCCGGGCGCGCTGGCTTCGCACCGCGAATTCGTCGCGGGCTTGCGCAAGTTCGGCCTCATGCCGTCGCTTTGGGCCGGCGGTCACGGTAGCGGTGCCGCGCCGATCAAGCCGCTGGTCGATGCGTTGGAGAAGTCGGATAAGAGATAGGTGGTCAGCGGCGACGTTCGCCCGCAAAATACTGGTGTAGACTTACACGGGCGCGACTGCCATGACTTGCAGAAAAGAGGCGCGAGCGGGAGATGAAGGAAATGTTCCGCCCCCCCACAATTGGTTCGCTAGGCGGAGCGAAAACATTGCGTCACATTGCTTTGGTTGCGATGCTATTGTTCGGTGCCAGTGACGCGGTCTTCGCTGAGGATCCGGCGCGCTGCCGGGACGTGGCGCGCAATTATGAGACCAATAAGGCCCAATTGACCGCGATTGAAATCTCCTCGACGCTATTTGCTGCGGCCGACCGCAACTGCATCAATCTGGCAATGACATTGCTGGACCGGGGGGCGTCGGTGGATGCACGAGACCGGTTGGGCGCCCGGCCGCTCAGCCGCGCGGCGCGTTCCGGCCATCTCGCGATGGTCGATCTGCTGCTGCAACGAGGCGCGCCAATCAACGCGCGTGACCTTGCAGGTGCGACCGCGCTGTATGTTGCCGCCGAACGCGGCCAGGTCGCCGTGGTGCAGCGTCTCATCGACAAGGGGGCCGACATTAGTCTCAAAGGACGAAGCGGTACTTCGCCGGTGGCGGCCGCCGCCTTCGCTGGCCGGAACCAGATCGTCGAGATGCTGTTGGCACACGGGGCCGACGCCCGTGCGGTGGACGATACCGGCAAGCCACCGATCGTCTATGCCGCCGCGAGCGGCAGTCTCGATATTGTCCGGCAGTTGTTGGCTAAAAATATCGATCTCAATGCACGTTACGCCAACGACCTCACGCTTTTGATTTGGGCGTCGGGGCCTGACCAGAGCGTCGCCGAGGCGCAGGCGCTGGAAATCGTCTCCTATCTCATCGATACCGGCGCCCACATCGATGACCGGGACGACCGCGGGCGTACGGCATTGATGACCGCGGCCGAAGGCAACCACGCCGACATCGCCAGGTTGCTGCTCAAGCACGGTGCCGATCCATCTCTTCGAGACAAGGCCGGCAAGAGCGCCGCTGATCTCACCACGCTATCGGCGCTGCGCGAGGAGCTACTGCAGCACTGAATTGCCTCTTCGGCGCCCGCTCACAGCCCGGCGAGATACTCCGCCAGCGCGGTCAGATCGTCCGGTGAAGTCGCGATCATCAGGTCGCTCATGCCGGGGTTATTGCCGCGAGCGCGGGTTCGGAAGTCCGCCATGGTCTTCGCCAGATAGTCGCGGCCCTGGCCGGCCAAACGGGGCACCGTGCTGTCCCCCTGGAAATGGTCGAGATGACAACCCGTGCAACCGATCGAGCCGTTGGCGGTCAAAGCGCGCTGTGAAACATCTTTCGACGCGCGCGGCTGGCCGAAATCCGGCCAAGGCTTCTTTGAGAAGTATTCGGCAATCGCCAGCATGTCGTCTCGTTCAAAGGCCGAGGCGATCGGCTGCATGATCTCGCTCTTGCGATCGCCGCGCTTGAAATCGCGGAGCTGGATATAGAGATAGCCTGTCTGCTGTCCCCAGATATTTGGAATCGTCTTATCGACCGGCTTGCCATTCTCGCCATGGCAGCCGGAACAGACCTGGATCTTCTCGTCCAGCGTCTGCGCGCGCAGCGGTGTGATTGCGAACACAATCGTTGCCACGACACTACCCATCATGATGGAAAAAAACTTGGTGCTCATCTTCGCTTTCGCCAGTTCCCAAAAGAAGCGGGACCGCAAGCGGTCCCGCCAGTCACTCGCTGATGCGTCTCGTCTTTAGTCGAGCGAGAACGCGATGATGTTGTTGCCGCGCTTGGAGTTGACCTGAACGTTACCGCCGGCGCCGACCACGACATATTGCTTGTCGCCGGTAACATAGCTCGACGGCGGAGCGTTGACACCCGCGCCGGCGTGGAAGTTCCACAACTCCTTGCCGTTCGAAGAATCGTATGCTGCGAACTTTCCGTTGCTTTCGCCGGTGAACACCAGACCACCCGCCGTGGCGAGAATACCTCCGATCATCGGTTCCGGGGTCTTGACCTGCCACTTGATCTTGCCGGAGTTGTAATTGACGGCGGTGATGTTGCCGGACTGCGTCTCGGTCGGGATGACCTTGAACGCGCCGCCGAGCCACAGCTTGCCGTTCGGATAGGGCGAGGTCTCGACGTGGTAGGTCATGGGCTGGTGCAGGTTGATCGCATAGGCCAGGCTCTGGCCCGGGTCGGTGGCGATCGGCGACCACTCGACGCCGCCATTTGCGCCGGGCAGCATGCGCGCGCCGTCCTTGGTCGGAAGCACCCACATGTTTTCCTGCGGCACCATCGCCTCCGAGAAGCGGATCAGGCTACAGTCCTTGCGGTCATGCACATAGACATGCCCAGTCTTGCCGGCGTGAAGGACGCCCGGAATGGTCTTGCCGTTCTTGTCCTTGACGTCGACCAGCACCGTCGGGCTGACCGCATCGAGGTCCCATACGTCGTGGGCGATATACTGGAAGTGGCAGACGTATTTTCCCGTGTCGAGTTCGAGCGAAACGAGCGAGTTCGTATAGAGATTGTCGCCCGGGCGGTTGGAACCGTCTAGATCGGGCGACGGGTTGCCGACCACGAAATAAATCCGGTTGGTGGCCAGATCGACCGAGGGGTTTTGCCACACACCGCCGCCGAGCTTGGCAAAGGGATCGCCGGTCTTGGCCAACTGATCTTTTTCGGCCTGGATGTCGCGGTGCATATCGCGGCCGGTCGCGTCCTTGGTGGCCCAGACGCCTACGGAGCTGTCGGGAACGGTATTGAAATTCCAGACTTGCTTGCCCGTGTTGGCGTCATAGGCGCGCACGAAGCCGCGGATGCCGTATTCGCCGCCGTTGGTACCGATCAGCACCTTGTCCTTGACCACCGTCGGAGCCATCGTCTCGCTGTAGCCCAGCTCGGGATCGGCAATGTCGGTTCTCCAGACCACCTCGCCGTTCTTGGCGTTCAGGGCGATCAGCTTGGAGTTGAGCGTGGCGAGATAGACCTTGTCGCCCAGAACCTGGACGCCGCGATTGTTCGGCCCGCAGCAGAAGGTCGTGATCGGCCCCATCTTGTGATTGTAGTGCCAGAGCTGCTGGCCAGTCTTGGCATCGAGCGCGTAGACATGGCTGAAAGAGGTCGTGACGAACATCACGCCATCGACGACGATCGGTGACGTCTCAAGCGATTCCTTGACATCGGTCTGGAAGATCCAGGCTACATGCAGGCGCTTGACGTTGTCGCGATTGATCTGTTTAGCGGGATAAAAACGGGTCTGGGCGTAGTTGCCGTTGGTTAGCAGAAAATCTTTTGCGTTCTTGTCAGCCGAATTGAGCTGCTGCTGGGTGACGGGTGCAACCTTTGCGTTGCCGGCCGCTGATTTTCCTTCCTGCTTGACCTCCTGCGCGCCTGCGGTCGCCGATAAGAGCGCGAAGCCGCCAATCATGGCAAAGCCGGCCGCAAGACCTTTCACGTGTCTCATGATTTCCCCCTATGGTTTTATGTATTGCTTTGAAAAGAAGACGCGCGGAGATTTTCCAAATAGTGCGCGTTGTGCGCTACACCGTCAATGATCAGCAAGATGACATCGGCGATTGCTGCAACAGCGAAGTGCCGAGCGCTGCTGATCCAGGTACCGACGCGGACGCGACCTCTGACGGGATCGTGCTTTGCCGGAGGATTCTGTTGATGCTCCGCTCTTTCATTCGGATCGGCACGCACCTCCAAGCGCTAGCGGGCGCCGCCGCGCTTGTCGCCACACCTTGCCATTTCGCAACCGCCGACGGCGTGACACTCGTGCCCGCAGAGCTGCCGGCTGTCGCGACGATCGACCAGCGCTTTCAGTCCTTCAACATTGAAATGGTCGAGGTCACGGGTGGACCGTTCTGGAAACCCTACTTCGTTGGCGATGATTTGACGAAGCCTCTGGAAAACACACGGTCCACGGCAGCCAATCGAATCGATTTATTTTCAAACCGGTCGCCGATCGATCTGGCAAATCCACAATTGCGTAAGTTCGCGTCCGCCCTGTCGCCGGCGTACCTGCGCGTCAGCGGTACCTGGGCCAATTCGACGTTTTTCTCAGGATCAGATGACGCGACGCCTTCGCCGCCGCCCGGATATAAGGGCGTTCTGACAGCGCATCGGTGGCGCAACGTTGTCGATTTTTCCAAAGCCATCAATGCGCCAATCGTGACATCCTTCGCAATCAGTCCGGGCGCGCGGGACAGTAGCGGCGTATGGAACCCTGATGTCGCTCGGCGGATGATGGCCGAAACCCGTGCGGCCGGCGGACAGATTGTCGCCGCCGAGTTCATGAACGAGCCGGATCTGCCTGAGATCGGAGGCGCGCCAGCGGGTTATGGTTCAGCCGCTTTCGCGCGGGATTTCGCCGTCTTTCAGGCTTTTGTGAAGCAGGCGGCGCCGGAGGTGACGGTCCTTGGACCTGGCACGGGGGGCCGAACGCCTCTGGATGCGGAGCTGTTCCAGACGTCGGCCTCCGGTATCGACGCCGTTTCATATCATTTCTACGGCGCCCTGTCGGAGCGCTGCGTGGCTTCAAACGGTGCCGACGCCGCTCTCTCCGAGGAATGGCTTTCTCGCACCGAACAGACCTTCGCGTTTTATCGCGCGCTGCGCGATTCCGCCGCGCCGGGCAAGCCAATCTGGCTCACCGAAACCGCAGAAGCCGCCTGCGGGGGCAATCGATGGAGTTCGACGTTTCTCGACACCTTCCGATACCTCGATCAGCTCGGGCGGCTGGCAAGGGCGGGCGTGCAGATCGTCATGCACAATACGCTTGCGGGAAGCGACTATGGCCTTCTCGACGAGGTGACATTCATGCCGCGGCCGAACTACTGGGCCGCACTGCTCTGGCGGCAATTCATGGGAAGTGTGGTGCTCGATCCGGGTGTCCCAATACAACAAGGTTTGCACGTCTATGCCCATTGTGGGCGACGAAATCCCGGCGACGTGGTGCTGCTGGTTATCAACAACGATCTACAAAATGCGCGCGAGCTCTCCCTACCGAATTGTTCCGAGCGCTTCACGCTTGCCGCCGCGACTTTGCAGGATCGCACCGTCACTCTGAACAGTACCGCGCTAAAGCCGGAGATGTTGGACCAGTTGCCCGGACTTGCGGGCATACCGGCGAGCCCGGGTTCAATGAGGTTCGCACCGGCAACGATGACTTTCGTGGTGACTTCCGGCGCAGTAAATCGCAACTGCCATTAGGCGGCAGCAAAGAAGCGGATGGCATCGAACTTATTCTTCCATGACAAGCGTCGCATTGGCCAACGTGACGGTTTAGCTGCGTCGCTTCCGCAATTGGCCTGTAGCTGAACGCATTTCAATCGACCACGACGTCTGCTTACGGTAGTCAATCGGACCGACGGCGGAGCGCTCGTCGAGTTCGGCTTATGACGCATCGGTCATTTCGCTTGCTTATTGGCAACAGCGTCGGGCTATTGTCGTGCGCTGACTTCTCCGCGCAACGACCCTCGCTTTATCCGCGCCCACAGGTTAGCCAACACTTTTATCGCGGCCGCGAGCACCAACACGCAAAGCACGACCTTGGAGACGGTCTCCATCGTCCCCTCAATCAGTATAGCGTGGACCACGCTGCCCGCGACGATGACGATCGCGAGAAGCATATGGGCGATGCGCCACGTTCGCAGTCGCAATCGCCGACGGAAGATAGCCAACAGCGCGACGGCGAAGATTGCCCACATGGCGGTCACGCCCCAGGGGGAGAATGGCGTCGGCGATACGTAGAGAAGGGCGTCGATCATGTCGGGCGGGCTGGTGATCCAGAGACCGGCGACGTGGATCACGATCGCGGCAACCAACGCGCCCCCGATCCAGTGATGCACGCGGCGGCCACGAAAGGCCGACAGTCCTGGCAAGTATCCGGCAATCAGCAAGGGCTGAACGAGCATGAGCCCCAGTGCGACGATCCCGGAAAATCCCGCCAGGATGTAGACCGGACCGCGCCACACGAGTTGCGGGCTCGTCGCTGCGAGGACGATCGGCACGCAAACGGCGGTTGCGAGAGCGATCCAGACCAGGGTCGCCCGGGCTAATCTCATTCTTCCGTTCCCAGCCTGGTTAGGCCGGCTGAAGGACGAAGTGTGCCTCCAGGCTGGTCTCTTTTGCGCTCCGCATCACCGGTCGCAGGAACACGGTTTTGAATTCACCGCTGTCATAGGCGAGATGACCATGCGGCTGACCGAAGATTGGAATGATCTGCGGCATTTCAAGGCGGAACGCGCCGTGCTCGTCGGTGAGCGTGGCGCCGTGACTCTGCGGTTCGTGCTCCTGCCCTTCGACCGTGTGCGCCCAGATCTGGATGCGCTGTCCGGCAAGTGGAGCCCCGTCGCCGGCGCGGCGTACGGTTCCTGACATCCAGAAGCCGCCCTTGCCGATCCGATCCATGATCGCCGCACCCTTGCGGTAGTTGTTGGAGCCGCCCGCCATCGACTCGGTCGGTGCGAAGCCCTCCGCGCGGGCAGGTAATAGGAGCCCCGAAGCTTTGGCTACCATGATCAATCCGCCTGCGGCGAGCAGGTGGCGGCGGTTGAGTGCGGCGGTTGTCATGTAGATTCCTCCTGGCGGCTGGGCACCTGCTCAGCCAAGGGTACAACAACAAGCGCTACGCGCCCAGTTGAGCAGGCTCAGAGCGCGCTAGGAATAACAGTTTTGTGAACGATTGCCGCCGGTCAACTGGCGTCGCTGTCGCACACGCTCAGTGCGTCTGATTCAGTAAGGACCTTGCTGATCGTCGCTGGTGGATGACATGCGATCCACGGCGTCTGCAGTTCTTGGCGGCTTCGAAGCTGGAGCCGAACAGCGCACCGAGGCATCAACGCCACCGGCGGTGATTTGCCCCGGCTGTCCATATCTCCAAACGAAAATATTTCGCTTCGTGGTTTGGTAGAAGCAGACTTATTGACTCGAGCTATCCCGTACCCGGGAATGAGGGGCGTACGCGTCGTCACGAACGTTGGGTCGGGAAGCGGTGGACGTTGATCGCACTCTCGACGAGGAGTGTTGTCGCGGACGGCCAAGCCGTGTGGGCCTGATATCCCGACGCTGATATCAACTTGGTGACGAGCTTTCGCGTCGCACCAGGGACGGAGACAACAAGCCCGGTCTCCGGGGCGAGCACGAAGTAAGCCGTTAAAACCATTGCGCAGGGAAGGCCGGGAATGTCCGGTGAACCTGTGGTGACTAACTCGCGTGTTTTCTATTCTACACGCGAGGCTGCAGGTGCGCTGGCGCACCGGCTTTCCCTGCGCCCTCAATTATCGAGGAGGGTCGATTGCAAAACTCGGGCGCGCGAGCGCCAGCGAGAACGCAACTGCATATCGAGGCATCATGGCCGACTAAAGGTCATCGGCTGCGCGTGCGTGCAAAGCTCGGATTCAAAACACGTCTAGATCGGCTTGCCCGCATACGGCATGGAAGCAGTGAGGCCGCCATCGACCGGAAAAGCCTGGCCGTTGACGTAGGACGCCTCGTCGCTCAGCAGAAACAGGCCCATGGTCGCCAATTCATGCGGCTGGCCGGCGCGCTTCAGCGGATTGAGCTGACCGATCTTGTCCTGCGTGCCGCGCTCCCTGGCGCGGTCGAACACCGGTTTGGTCATCCCGGTTTCGATCAGGCCGGGACACACCGCGTTGATCCGAACACCGGTGCCGGTCAGCGAATAGGCCGTGGTTTGCACCAGACTGATGACGCCGGCCTTGCTCGATGCATAGGGATGACCGCTCGCGCCGGATTTCAATCCCGCGACCGAGGCGGTGCAGAGGATCGCGCCGTGTCCCTGTTTGATCATGTGCGGGCTTGCATGTTTGATCGCGAGAAACGGCCCGATCAGGTTGATGCGCAGGACCTCCTGCCAGTGCTCGACGGTCTGCTCAGTGAGTGGCACCAATCCGCCGCTGACGCCGGCATTGGCCCAGATCGCATCAAGCTTGCCGTAGCTGGAGATGGCTTTGTCGATGAAACCGATGACGTCTTTTTCGGAACCAGCATCGGCAATGACCGCCTCCGCCGTGCCGCCGGCTTTGCGTACCTGATCGACCGTGTCCTTCACGCCTTCGGTGCGGTCGACCGCAATCAGTTTCGCGCCTTCTTTTGAGAAGAGCAGCGATGCCGCACGGCCGATGCCGCTGCCGGCGCCGGTGATGATGACGGATTTGCCTTCGAGCCGGCCCATGGTGTTTCCTTAAGCTTATTGAATGGCTTTTCGCCTTGCGGAATTCTTCAAACAACGTTTGAAACATCGAAGTGACTTGAGACCTCACGTCACTTTGACGTACCAACCTTATGTAAGGGTTTTCACGATGTCCAATGCCGTCAAATCAGGAGTTGTCACCACACGCTGGTGGTGGGTACGCCATGCGCCGGTGCGCTCTGACGGCGGCAACATCTATGGGCAGACGGACATCGCATGCGACACCGGCGATCGTTACGTCTTCGAGGCTTTGGCGACGATCTTGCCGCGTCAGGCGGTCTGGGTGGCGAGCAGCCTGATGCGAACGCATCAAACCGCGCAAGCGATCTGGGATACCGGCTTTCCAAAACCGGCAACGATGGCCAAAGAAGCAGCCTTCGCCGAACAGAATCTCGGACGATGGCAGGGGATGAATCGTGCTGCGTTTCTTGCAAGCCGTCCCGCCGGCAGTCACTGGTTTGCCGATATCGCCGAGCCTGCGCCGGGCGGCGAAAGCTTCATGGATTTGTACAGCCGTGTCTGCGGCGCGATCGTGCGCATCGACGCGGAGCATGCGGGGAAGGACGTGATCGCGGTCGGCCATGGCGGCACCATCAAGGCGGCGATCGGGCTTGCGCTCGGCGGTCAGCCGGAAAAAGGGCTCGCCTTTGATATCGACAATTGTTCGGTGACACGGCTCGATCATATCGCAAGCTCCACGGTCGACGTCTGGCGGTTGCCGATGGTCAATCAGCAGCCGTGGATGGCCGATGCCGCGCACAAGGCCATGCATCAGCCGGCCGGACCGGAGGTGACGACAAGCAAGCTGGCGTGAGGCGCAGTTACAAAGCCGGTGCCCAAGACGCCGGACCATGAGGGGAGTGAGGCATGAATATTTTCGATCTGTCGGGAAAAGTCGCCGTCGTCACCGGTTCGTCGCGGGGCATTGGACGTGCGATCGCCGAGCACATGGCCTATCACGGCGCCAGGGTCGTGATTTCCTCGCGCAAGCAAGCGGCCTGCGATGAGGTTGCGAAAGCCATCAATGACAAGGCCGGCAAGAGGATAGCGCTTGCGGTCGCCGCCAACATCTCGACCAAGGACGACCTGAAACAACTGGTCGAGGAAACCAACCGCGTCTTCGGCCCGATCGATACGCTGGTCTGCAACGCCGCATCGAATCCTTATTACGGACCGCAAGCGGGCATTTCAGACGACCAGTTCCGCAAGATTCTCGATAACAACATCGTCGCCAATCACTGGCTGATATCATTGGTCGTGCCGCAAATGATAGAGCGCAAGGACGGTTCGATCACCATCATTTCCTCGATCGGCGGCCTGAAAGGGTCGACGGTGCTCGGTGCGTATGCAATCTCGAAGGCTGCCGACATGCAGCTGGCGCGCAACCTCGCGTGCGAATACGGCAAGGACAATATCCGCGTGAATTGTATCGCGCCGGGCCTGATCAAGACCGATTTCGCCCGCGCGCTCTGGGAAAATCCGGAGACGCTCAAGGCCTCCACCGCGCGAACGCCGTTGCTGCGGATCGGCGAGCCCGACGAAATCGCGGGCGCTGCCGTGTTTCTCGCCTCGCGCGCCGGCTCCTTCACCACCGGCCAGACCATCGTGATCGACGGCGGGGCAACGATTAGTTGACGCAAATTTTTCGTCGTCCCCGCGAACGCGGGGAGCCATACCGTGGAATCTTTTGGTGGGGCACGCAGCGATTACTGCATCGCCGCGTAGACGAGGTTGCGTACCAGCGTACGCGTGTACACGCGCTGGCCCGGCGCCTGCGACATGAAGATTACGAACATGTCTTCCTTGGGATCGATCCAGAAGAAAGTGCCGCCCATGCCGCTCCAGAAGAACTGACCGACGGAGCCCGAGAACGGCGCGATGCCGGCCTGGGTGCGGACGCCAAAGCCGAGACCGAAGCTGTGGCCGGGCTGGGTGAGCGTACCCTGGATCTTCACGGCCGGATCGAGGTGGTCGGACGACATCAATTCCAGCGTCTTGCGGCCGATGATCCTCATTCCCTCGAGTTCGCCGCCATTGAGCAGCATCTGGCAGAAGCGCGCATAGTCCATGGTGGTCGATACCAGCCCGCCGCCGCCGGATTGCATCACCGGCTTTTCGAGCATGCTGAAGAGCTGCACCTTGTCGCCGGTCCACGGATCGGCTGCGAATGGCTCCGCCAGCCGGCCCGCATTTTCCGCGCCCGTATGAAAACCGGTCTCGGTCATGTGCAACGGCGCCAGGATGCGCTCGTAAAGGAAAGCGCCGAGCGATTTGCCGCTGACGACCTCGATGAGACGGCCGAGGATGTCGGTCGAGCGGCTATAATTCCATTCGGCGCCGGGCTGGCAGATCAGGGGAAAGCTTGCGACCAGCGCGGCATGCTCGGCATTATCGATCTTGCGGCTGCGCACGGCCGACTGCTGATAGAGTTGCTGCACGGGACCATTACCGGTGTGTTCATACGTAATACCCGACGTATGACGCAGCAAATCCTGAATCGTGATCGGCCGCTTGAGCGGCACGAGGTCGAGCTTGCCGTTGTCCTCGACGCCGACTTTCTGGTCGGCAAATTCCGGAATGAATTTGGCGATGGCGTCGTCGAGCAGGAACAGGCCTTCCTCGAGCAACATCATGACGCCGGTCGATACGATCGGCTTGGTCATGGAAAAGATGCGGAAGATCGTCTCGCGCGTCATCGCCGCCGGCTTCGCGGGGTCTTGCTTGCCGAGTGCGTCGAACCATCCGATCTGGCCACCTCGCGCGACCATGACGGTCGCCCCCGGCATGGTTCCCTTGTCGATCTCGCGCTGGAAGACGTCCGACATTCGTTGCAGGCGAGAGGCCGAGAACCCGAGCGATTCCGGTTTGGCGTGCGGCAAAGGCGGGGTTTGCGGGGCGGGGGCCGGCCTTGCGGCGCTTTGCGGGGTCATGACGGCCTCTCTTGTTATCGGCTGCTTTGCGGGACTTTTGACCTTGGCGTGGTCGATCGGAAGGCCAATTCAATGGCTTAAAGATGCCACCGGACGCTTCACCCTTGCAATGGGACCCTGCGCTATGCTTGAAACGGCGCGGATCGGACGCCAGCGCCCGGTCCACACAGGAGTGTAGCTCAATTGGTAGAGCACCGGTCTCCAAAACCGGGGGTCGCAGGTTCGAGCCCTGCCACTCCTGCCAGCTAAATCAATTAGTTAGCAACGTCGGATCGAGAACAGAAACGGCACCTTGACTAGCCACGGGCACATCTAGGGCACATATTCAGTCCGCTCCAAGTATCAGCTACATCTTAACCAACGATCTTTTACGGGGGTCCGATGGTCGAGTTACGTTGCAGCCTTGATCTTGCGCTCGTGCTTGGGGCGCACCTTCCGGGTACGCGAAACTACGCAGAAAAAATAGCCCGCGAGGGTGATCTCATCCGCGTTTACTACAGCGAGCAATTGCCTGCGTTGTACTGGCGTTGGCAACTGGGAGAGATTGAACGGTGTGCCGCTCGCAGGACATCGCCACGACGAAGCAAATGATGCCGTCGCGGTCTGGCGGCTCGCGCAGAATCGTAAACGGCCCCGACGCGGTCCGCGTCCGCATCGGGGCCGCCTGCGGAACGTGGCACCGGGGGCTGTGAATCGGTACCTTGTTCGGTGACCAGCACAGCACGCGCGCCTCTTCGGCGCTGTTCAAAAATGCTCACGCCATTTTAGCCGCCTGCTATCGGCGTAACCGACCGTAACTTCGCCCCCAAAAAAGCCCTGCCACACCCAGATGTGGCAGGGCTTCGATGGCCCGCGGGGTGGTTTTGCGGGGACACGCTCGCAGCCATCCAGAAAGTTACGGGCTGGCCCAAAGATTGGTTTCATGTCGGAGACCGAGCTCCGGCTGCGGCTTTTTGCCATCGCATCGAGCTTCGTTGCCACCGTATTGTCGCCCGATGGATGACGCTGCCGACTACAGAGCGCGAGCCACGGAAGCTCGACGCATAGCCGAGAACTCGACCAATCCAGTCGACAAAGAGACGTGGCTGAAAGTCGCCGCCGAATGGGAAAAACTAGCCGAGAGCGCCGAAGGCAAGAAATAGCGACATGCCTCGGTTATTTCTTCCCGCCTTAGACGAGCGCATCTTCAACTATCGCGCGCTGAGTTATGAAGCGGCTATTGAGCCGCGACGCCGACGATCTCAGTGAAGAAATTACGCCGGTAGTTGCGCGGCCTTTTGCTTCCGCTTCTTCATCCAACGGAAGAAGCCGGCGCCTGCCAAGGCAGAAGCGAACATCGGGAGCGCGGCGGGAAGCGGTGTTGTAGCAACCGGCGCGCCGAGTTCAGATCGACCAACACCGACAAGAACGAAGCCGCCCGCGAAATCAGTATTGTAGACTTGCCAAGTAAGCGGGGCACTCTGAAAGCCCACCAAAGTTGCTGCCGAAATGTCAAAAACGTATTGCGACTCTGGCCCCGCAAAGGAGACCGTATAGGATCGCCGCGTTGGCACCGCAGAAAGAAAGAATGGAAAATAATACTACTAAAAAAATACGCATGACTTTCCCCAAAGCGTTGCGACACTCAAATTTGAACTTAAATCTCCGCACGGCACAAGAAACATTTTGAAATGATGCCGGCATGCGGATTAAGTGATGGAAAAATCGACATAAACTGAGACCGTAGGCCTGAGTCCACTTCGTCACATACGTGGCATTGAATTTGCTCTAGATGGCGTTGCCGGGCAGACGTGCATTGCCGACTCGGCGGTATTTTGGAGCACCCATTATGCGAACCGCGAAAGCCGTTTCAGTTGAGGCCTTGCAGCGATTGTGGTCGGAACTGGCGTTGCTGCGGCAAGAGGTTGAGCAAGCCGAGCGCGATCAATCGAGCAAGCTCGTCCGATTGACGTCGTCTATTGCAGCTACGCGTCGTCAGCTTCAGTCCCGCTCGGATCGCGACTGACGATGTGACGTCGGTTCGGAATGACTGCGGCTTATCATTGTCATCGCTGACGCATTCGTCAGCTTGGGTGAAACGGACATCGTCCTCCCACTCGTCGACTTCCGTTTTTGCACCAACCCCGGACATCTGACCTGCTCATATCCGACGCCTAGCAGATGCGCTTTTCCTGCAACACCCAATCAAATTCCGTGCGGGAGCCCGAGATGACCGGCGACGGGGGTTTCACGGCCAAGTATATTTCAATTTATTTCTAATTCATTGCGGATTGTTTTTGTGGGGGCGACCATGAAAATTTCAGTTCTATCAGCTGCCGTTGCAGTGAGCACGAGCACACTGCTGGGAGTTAGCACGGTTTCCGCAACGGACATGGCGGTCAAGGCGCCCGTCGCACCGACCACACCACCTTGTATATGGTGTGGCTTCTACGTCGGTCTCAACGCAGGCGGCTCTTGGAGCCGAAATGACGATGTTTATACTGCCTTCGGGCCAGCGAGCAGTCTAACAGCCGCGGCACGGCCGAGCGGATCGAGTTTCATTGGTGGCGGTCAAGCTGGATATAATTGGCAGTGGAGTCAGTTTGTGGTGGGCATTGAGGGCGACATCGCTTGGCGCGACCGAACCGACAGCGCGAATTTAATACCTTCCGCTGCTGCTCCGAACGACCAGGTCAATGTCACAAACAGCCAGAACTGGCTTGGGACGATTCGTCCTCGCGCGGGCGTCGCTTTCGGCAACGTACTGCTCTACGGCACTGGCGGTGTGGCTTTCGGCGAAGTAGAGCACAGCTATCAGGAAATTCGCGTCACCACCGGACAGGCGAGAATGCTTGCGGATACCGCAACCAAGACGGGCTGGACTGCTGGCGTCGGCGTTCAGTGGGCCTTCGCGCCAAATTGGTCAATCGGAGCCGAATATCTTCACGTCGATCTGGGGGGCACAACGCTTGCGCAGGGTGCTTCGACCGTCGCTGGGCTTGCTTTTCCTGCATCCCAGGCAACATTTACAAACAGATCGGACATCGTACGCGCGAAATTGGATTGGCAATTCAATCTAGGCCCGGTTGTCGCCAAATACTGATCTGACCTTCACGCAAGTAATTTACGCCCCGGCTCAGTATGGGGCGTTTCCAGCGCGGCCCTTTATTTAATTCAAGGCCCAACGTTTATTCTCCAGAGACGGTCGCGGGACTAACAGGTTTATCCGAGGTAGGGGAAGCCACTGAGCACGGGTTCACCATCGGTGTCCTTCAGCCTGCGCGGCATAGATGTGACCGCGATGATCGTAGCTCTCTGCGGGCTTGTGGCTATCGAAGCTGACGCCACAGACGCACCGCATCACCGAAGTCGGCGGCGGTGGCCTCTCGCCACGCGCCCATGATGCGTACTTGCGCGCAATCCGGTCGCGCTGATCGCGCCACTCCTGATAGTCGGCCTCGATTCTCGTGGCCGATAGATCACGCCAAGCGGCCTCGAACTCGCGGCGGGCAGTGAAGAAGTCCAGCGTGGTGCCATCGCTGTGCTTCGAGTAATCGCATCCGGGGAAGAAGCCACACGACCACTCCCATTGGTGGACGCCGACCGGGACGCCCGCGCTCGCCAATGCTGCCGACCTGCACGTCGCCATAGTAGACGTGCCAGACCTCGCGGTGCGGGTTGTCGGATCGGCGGCGGGTGAGGGCGGGCATGGCCCATGATCCCGCCGATTTGCGGTCCCGAAAAGCCGCTACGGCTTGGGGCTGGGGAGGAGAGAGACACCGCACCTCGTCGCCCCGGTCCAGGCAGATGAACAAATTTGCCTTTTGTGCGTTTTACTCACAAGGAGTAACTGGCTGCGGCCACGGCATAAACGGCCGCACTGCATTCTGAGCAGCTAGAGTAATGCCGCCTCAGTGCTCCGTTCGGCGCTGAGCCAAATTCAGCGAACAACCACCGTGCGCCGCTATGGCTAGGGATGACGGTTTACAGATGCCGCGAGATATATCCGGGCACGTCATCGGGCACATTTTCCGAAAGAGACATGAGCGGCATGGTTGGCTTAGTCAGACATTGTTAGATCGGACAGATCGTCTAATGGCGTGAACATGAACGAATAAGGGGCTCGATGCCACGAAATGGCATGAGCCCCACTCGTACTCCAAAACCGGGGGTCGCAGGTTCGAGCCCTGCCACTCCTGCCAGTTAAGATGCTGAAACCACTCGAAATGTTCGTTCGCGAATGTTCTTAATGCAACCCGTGAAGGCTCATGCCAACAAGCGTGAACGACGCGAAGTCCAGTTAGTTCGAGCCAAACGGGCAACCCGGTGAACCACCAAAGGCATCTCGATAGTCCAGCGATCCCTCACCAAGCTGTTGAAGAAATTCCCCGTGTTGCTTTCGATAGGCCTGATGAACGGCGGCTCTTGAGGTAAGTGCCGACATCGAACGTTTTCGCCTTGAGGTCTGTTTTTGACCTTGGTTGTGCAAAAACGTTCGGGGAAGTCGGTAAGGGGTCAGGATCGGTTCGGTCTTCCCAAAGCGACCCCGTGCCTCAAGGCCTGATGTCATCGGCCTGGGAAGCGTCACCGCAATCCCCAACCTGTCGCAGGCAAGGATTTCCTCGCCGCTATAATAACCCCGTCAGCAACGGCTTCGAGTTTTTCGACACGGAGGACACCCGAGCTGCGTTGGTTGTTCAACCACTCAGCGTCATCCGAAATTCTAAAATTGCCGATCTGGCTTACGCGGGATGAGCGCAACGGCCTACGTCCGTATTATTGCTCAGCTTCTTAAGTAGTAAATCCGATCTCTCGATGAGAAGTTATTAACGCTTCTTAGACCGATCAAGCGCCATGTTTTGACGCGCGAATGAGCACGCGATCATGGAGCGATCAGTATGCATTCAATCAAAACTCTGCTGATAATCGAAGATAATCCGGGGGACGCCCGATTGATCTGCGAGATGATCGATGAAGACAAATCGATTTAAGCGAAACTGTTGCATGTCGGCACTTTGCAAGAGGCGGAAAAGCATCTTGCGGGCCAGCCGGTCGACCTTATTCTGCTGGATTTAGGTTTGCCTGATGCACAGGGGTTGGATGCCATCCAGCGAGTTCGTGCGCTTGCGCCGGACATTCCGCTTGTTGTACTGACCGGGCTAGACGATAACGAGCAGGCCGCACAATCTTTGCAGCAAGGCGCACAGGATTATCTTGTCAAAGGGCAAATTGAGTCACGTGGACTGATTCGGTCGTTACGCTACGCCGGTGAGCGAAAGCGTCTTGAACGTATGAAAGATGAATTTGTCTCGACGGTAAGCCACGAGCTGCGCACGCCCTTAACATCGATCACCGCATCGCTAGGGCTTCTGTCCGGTGGAACAGTTGGCGTTCTCCCAGGTCCAGTGGCACGGTTACTCACAATCGCACATACGAACTGCACTCGTCTGGTCCGGCTCGTCAATGACATCCTCGATACCGAAAAGCTCGAATTGGGGCGCTTGGTGTTCCGATTGGGCCGAGTTGACGTTAGGTCGGTCATTGATGCCGTAGTTGCCGAGGATAGGGCGTTCGCAGAGGGTCTTGGCGTGCAAGTTGATGTCGCGGGCGTTGCTTGTGACGTGGCCCATGTGCGTGCCGACCCCGACAGGCTGACACAGGCCGTCTCTAACCTCCTATCCAACGCGGTCAAATTTTCCACGAAGGTGGTGGTTTCGGTTGAAAAAGAAGCCGATCTCGTGCGCATCGCGGTGCGCGACAACGGTCCCGGTATTTCTGCCGATTTTAGATCGCGTATCTTTGAAAGATTTGCACAGGCCGATGGATCGAGTAGCCGTCGCAGGGGAGGCACCGGACTCGGTCTATACATTGTGAAGCAGATCATCGATCGGTTGCATGGCAAAGTGAACTTCGGTGCTGCGGAAGGTAGCGGCACGATTTTCGCCATCGAGTTGCCGGTTTGGCAAGGCGAGACGGACCGTTTGAATAAAATAGAAACTAAGGCGGCTGCATTGGCGGCACCGGAAGTGGCCATTAAACAACTTGCGAAAGATGCGCGCGATGCTTTTGAGCTGGCACATAGCGGATGGGTGGCTCGCCCCGGTTCGCGCGATTTATACCGATAAGGCTTGCAAAATACCGCCGCATTGATGAGGCGGATTGACAAGTCTTGGTAGACTTGCCGAAGCAGCGGGATCGACACCCTTTCGCACCCACTTGGAGCCGATCAGCTTTATATCGGGGTATTCACATGGCTCTCGCGGCAGCACTGATCTACTGGATAATTGTTTCCCTTTGGCTAAGTGTGCTAGGAACACTGCTTATCTTTTATGTACGAAATCCTCGCATTTTCGGCGCAACGCGACTTCTGCTGGCCGTTGTAGCCATTGATACAAGTCGCAATATTGTCGAGAACGTTTATTTCGGTCTATATTTTGGTGGCCAATACGGCATCTTTCCTGCCGACGTGACCAGCTTCTTAGGAAATCCGGTACTTCTTATCATTCCGAAAATAGCCAATGTTGCTGCTGGCTGCGTCGTGCTTGGGTTACTTCTATGGCGCTGGTTGCCGTCAGCCGTCAGTGAGCACCAGCAGTCGGAACTTGGTGCGAATCATGCACGAGGTCTGGCCAGCTTGATGGAAGACTTCGTTGCCAATGTAAGTCATGAACTTCGAACTCCATTAACCGCCATCGCCGGGTCACTCAGTCTGCTCAAGGCAGGCGTCGCGGGGGAACTGCCCAATGGAGCTTCCCGCCTCGTATCAATCGCGCATTCCAACGCACAGCGGCTGGTGCGGCTCATCAACGATATTCTTGATATCGGAAAAATGGAAGCAGGCAGAATGGTCTTTGAATTTGGACCGATTGATCTTCGCGCAGTCGCCGAACAGACGATCGAGGCAAACCGGGCGATTGCAGAAGGACAAGCCGTTTCTGTGCGACTTGATATGGCGTCGCCCAGTTTATTGGTTCGTGCCGATGCAGATCGGTTGATCCAAGTTTTTACGAATTTGCTTTCCAATGCGATAAAGTTTTCGCCAAAGGGCAAAGAAGTCGTTGTCAAGATCGAGCAACGTGCATGTACAGGACGCGTGTTGGTGCGCGATCATGGGCCCGGCATTCCAAACGAATTCAAGTCGCGAATCTTCGGAAAATTTGCACAAGCGAAGCGCGACGATAGGCAGCAAAAAGGCGGTTCTGGATTGGGTTTGAACATAGCCTCCAAAATCGTGACGGAGCACGGGGGAACCATCGGGTTTGAGGATGCTCCATTTGGCGGAACCATATTCTTCATTGAGATACCGCTCTGGCAAGCCGACGAAGTCGAGCTTCCAGAGGCGGCGGTCGCGCAATTAAGCGCTACTGGCTGATTAGGCCGGGTGCGGGCGGTCCGCCATCACGGTAGCTGCGTTCACCAGCAATGCTGGCCCAAGTGAAGCCGTGCTATTCTTTCCGATCGGAATGCGGATCGGGGCTGTGGGCTATACAGCGTGGCCCGATTGAGCCACTGCTCGGCGGGGGCGCACGCCCGAGACGTTGCCCGGTCCTTCGCGGACACTGAGGCCTTCGAGCAATCACGGCGTGAGCGCAAAAAAGATCGAGATGCGGTTCGCACACTTGAAGCGAATCCTGAAGGTCGGCCGACTCCGACTGCGCGGGCCCGAGAGGTGCCCAGGATGAGTTTGTTCTGGCCGCTATCGCTCAGAACCTGCGACGGCTCGCATCGTTGGTTGCGCGACCGCCACCCGCGCAGGTTCTGTGCATTGCGTAGCGTTGGAGTTGCGTAGAGAGCATCAGGGCCGGCGGATCAAAGCCGTCTGCTCCGAACGAAACGGCCGCCGTCCATCGTAACCAACCGACTTTTGCAACAAAATCTGCCGAAGGACGACGTCGGCTCGGCCATTAGATTGCTGCGTTGGCGCGCGCTGCAATCAAACGGGCCCATCCCTCACCACGTATACCGCAACATTCCAGTGCCAGCGTAGGTCTGGGCGTTTCTGGCAAACTCGCCATCGAATTTGGCAATTGCCGACCAGCGCGTATTGATGCGCAGCTCAGCCCCAGCGGAGACAAGCGCAGAGTCGGACGGAATCGGCGCACCGTTGACGATAAAGCTCGACCCCGGGAGCGTTTGGAAGGCGGCGTTCAGCGCCGGATTGTCGACCCAGTCATGGGCCCAAGCGAGCTTTGCACGCAAGATCAGCGGCATGCCGTCTACGGCAGTCATGTCGGCGAAGCGCGCGCCCAGTTCACTTCGTGTATCCGTCGCATTCATCGCGTTGAAGTTCAGCCCAAGACCACCGCCGGCGAGATCGGTTTCGCTGTAGTTAGGGGTGTGGAAGGACTGCGCCTGGATCGCACCGTAAGGCGAAATCTCGAACTGACCTGCGATCGATGGCACAATAAAGCGATAACCGCTCTCAAGTCGTCCGCCAAAACTCTCGCCATTGAATTTTGCGGTTAGCTGATCGCCAAGCGCGACACGATTGGTGTTGAACCAGTTTTCGGTGTAGGCGAGCGCAGCCGCGAAATAGACCGGTCCCCACTTGGTCTTGCCGTAGACGCCGGCCTGGAGCGCATCGCTTCGGCCGCCGCCGAGACCCTGCGCCAGGCCCCAATTAGTGCCGCTGCCAGCGAGCGCGAACCCGGCCAGCGTATTTGGCGAAAAATGATAATCCATGCCGCTGGCAAAACCATAGTCGCGTGCAGTGACATTGTTCGAGCCGACGACCGCGTTGCCGTTGGTGGTGCCGCTGCCCCCGAAACTCGATCCCCATGCGGTCCAGCGTGGATCAAATGTCTGCATCGGCGGCGCCTTGAGCACCGATGCATAGGCAAGCGCAATGTTAGGCGGCAAGCCTGCTTGCTGCTGCGGCGCGAAGCCAATGGCTTGCCCGCAATCGGGCCGATCGCCGCGCGGAAAGCCTAGGCCTCCGCCACAGTCGCGTCCGCTGACGAACGGATCAAGCATGAGACCGAGAAACTGGTTCATTAGCGCGAATGAACCCCTTTCGCTGCCGGTCGCGGCCTCGCCGGAAAGCGCGCTCATCGCGGCGGTCAGTTGAGCCGGCGTTAGATTGTAGAGATTTTGGAGCCCGGCCGATAACGTACCGCCATTCGCCACGGAATTGTCGAGCGCGCCCGCCACGTTGAGCACGTTGGTCGGCGCCCCCGGTGGCAGGAGCGAGGTGAAGGTCGTCCCCAACGTCTGCGCAGATAAAGTAAAGCTTGCCGTCAAAATGGCGTTGTTGATTGGGTCCCAATCCGCCGTGGGATTTGCGATCGGAATGTAGGTAAAAGTGTAAATTCCTGGTCTTGTAATTCCCGAAAACTGGACGCCCTGCCAGGTTAATACGCTTGAAGCCAGTCCGTTAAAGGAGCCGCCATTACCGGATACAGGAACGGGTGTGCCGGTGAGAGCAGTTCCGGCTGAGTTGGAATAAAAATTTGTTGTGCCGTCGATCAACCCGCCCGGCTTCGTCGTGACGAGCATCGTGAAGGCGACGGTCGTTGAAACCGAAGGCCCGGCCAATTGAAGCGAACCTTCTGTGTTAGGAACCCCAGTGTGGTATGTTCCGTACCAAATATCAAAAACACCTCCCCCCAGGACCTCGTAACCAATCGAGACCGTGTGTGCGAAGGAAGCACCAGCGGACGACAGCAGCAAACAGGTTGCCAAGAACAGTTTTCGCCTGCCGAATCGCCTGATTACGGTGGCAGCGC
Organism: uncultured Alphaproteobacteria bacterium; assembly: GCA_963824305.1. Lineage (GTDB taxonomy): Bacteria > Pseudomonadota > Alphaproteobacteria > Rhizobiales > Xanthobacteraceae > Bradyrhizobium. Next base: position 183,374 of record CAWGOW010000004.1, on the reverse strand, counting down.
ACTTAATTGCCTGACCGCTCGACCGTTCTTTGCCGCGCGTCCGTCCAGGATTGCGCATGCGCAACCGGCTGACTACCAAAACCATTGTGTCCCCCAGATACCCGACGATGCAACCACTGACGGCAGATCGCCGGACTGTCACCAGGCGACGGCGATAAGCAAAGCACCTGCTACCGAACAGAGCAGGGTGGACACTGATTCGCTGGTCAATAGCGCTCATCGCTTCAAAAATTTATCTCTCTACCGCGGACCCATTGCTCCGACTTCTTTCGCCCACGATCTGATGGTCACGATGTGGAGCTTTGGCAGCTTGATCGCAAAATCGAGACGTTTAAGCACAAGGCAAAACAGGCCGAGACGCAAGGAACGGAATGTGACACCTTCCGTTAGGTCATATCGTTGATCCTTGCCCCGGCAATCAATGACTGAGAGTGGATTTGCTCCCGCCCAACTAAGCGGAGCGATTTATGTGCGAAAAGTCCGACGATCTAGATAAGGCCATCGCGCAGTACCGCCGGATCGGCGAGCAAGGCTTCGACCCCTAACATACGACAGGATCAAGAAAGCCGTCGCTGAAATGGAGCGACGGAAAGTAGCGGTGCACAGTTGAACGGAAAGGCCGCTCATTTCTGCGGGCGCTTATCCCCGCCGTCCACCGGCATCATCACGCCAACGGTGGGACGCGTTGTAGGCGCTTCGAACCCGGGATTCCGCCCTTTCCATCGTCTCGCGATCGCAAATTCATAGGCGATCGAGATTCTTCGAAAAAGGCGATGGGGAGTGATACGTTGCAAAACGCGCATGAATCTCCTCGGGGTCAGAGAGATTACTAGAACACTCAGCGCCCCCGCATTCCATTAGTATGAATACGTAAGTCGCCTCAGTCTTCCCATGATTCCGCGGATGACAGCGGGAGAACGCTAGAACTTGGGGCGGAATCCTCCATAATTCCGCATCCGACCTAGATGCAATTAAGGCAGTCATTTGAGCAAAGTATCATGGCGCTCAACTGGATCGCATTAGCCGATGAGATTGATCGCGATCGCCTGGCGAGCCATATATGTGGAATTTTCGTCGTAGGCCGCCGTTCAGGGTCATTTTGAGGCAATGTTGTCGCCAGGCTAGGCGCCGCCCTCATCCGGTGTCACCTGGGGCTTGTCATGCAAGACCGCGGTCAACAGCGAATTGTGAACCTCGATATGGCCGTTGTAGTCGATGAGGCCGAGCTTGCGAAACTTGTTCATGAAAAAGCTCACTCTGGATCGGGTCGTGCCGATCATCTCAGCCAGCGTTTCCTGACTGATGTTGGGATTGATCGGCTGGGGGCCGCCCTCTTTTCCGAAATTAGCCAGCAGCAACAGCAAACGCGCTAGCCGACGCTCGCTCGAATTGAAAAGCTGGTCGATCAAGTCCTCCTCAATCCGATTGTTGCGGGTTAGCAGATAGGCCATGAACATCTCGGAAAATTTAGGCTCGTCATGGAGCGTAGCGATCATCGCGGTCTTAGTATTCGCTGTGATCACGCAATTCTCCATCGCGGTCGTTGTGGCGATGCGCAGCTTATGGCCGTTCATGCAGCCCTCTCCGAAGAACTGCCCGGGTCCCAATATGCCAACCACGGCTTCCTTTCCTTGATCGGATAGCACCGTCAGTTTGACCTTGCCTTTCTGAATAAAAAATACGGTATCGGCAGGTTCGCCCTGCACGAATACGGTCTGATCTTTTTTAAATTGAAGAATGCTTTTGCCTTCGCCCACCTTGGCAAGAAAGGCGTGAGCATCAAATGCGCTCTTGGCCGGCTTTCCCAATAGAGGCTCCTGCGCCCGTGGCTGCATATTTAAGGCAAACCGGCCCCGGGGCAAGCCGGGTCTGCTCGTGAAGGCTGTTTAGTTTGCCACGGAACTTGGCGTCATTCCAGTAGGCCACATGTTTGCATGCGAAAGTTGAGCCGCGATTCAACATTTTCGAAAGGTGAGCAATATTGACCATGCCGCCCAAAGTTGGCTGGCGGCATTCTGGGTCTCAGCTTGCGCACGCAATTGCTTCGCCTCTTCGGCAAGGCGAACTTAAGTGATGAGCAATATGGCTCACCTACATCAAGCCGAGCCATAACGCAGATAAGCCCTTCGCAAGTTTTCTAACGACCGTAGTTTTACTAAGCTTTAGATTGTCGCCGGATTGTCTCCAATCTTCCACTATCTCGGTAGCGTTCGGTCATATCTCTCGCGGATGATCGGAAGATCGTTGTAAAGGCAAGGTCTGCCAAGAGCGGGCCGCAGGGCTAGAGCATGATGTCGGATCAAATGGGCGGAAACATTCTCATTCTAACTCTGTTCGTCGTTTACCTGCTGCCGTGGCTAGTGGCTGTAAGTCGATCTCATCCGAATGTAGCAGCGATCTTCATCATCAACCTGTTTCTTGGCTGGACGTTGATAGGTTGGGTTGTTGCTCTAGCTTGGGCGGCCAGCGCGTTCATGCCGCGTGATGAACCGAAGGTGAGTCCGACAAGGGGCAATCCATTTCCAATAGGGTCAGCAAATGCTCGCGCGCGGGATGCTTCGCTGTCACCGCATGAAAACAAGGTCTGATGATTGGGCAGAAAAGGCTGGCGCGTGATGAAACGTGTTTCAACCGGGCTTGAGCCGTTTACGCAGTAAATGGCTCCAGCACCCGTGGGAACCGAGGCGATGAAAAACGGTGTACTTGATGACGGTCTTGCCGTTGCCATTATCGATGCGTTGACATCCCAAATCTGCGTGGTTGACGCGCAGAGCAACATTATCGTGGTGAACCGCGCTTGGGAGCAGAATGCGACGAAATACTCGGGCCGTAATGAAAGTCATATTGGCGTCAACTATCTGAGTGTTTGCGAAGGTTCTGTGGGACTCGCTTCGGACAAAATCATTCCCTTTGTCGAGGGGTTGCGCGCCGTCCTTGGTGGAGGCAAAGAGTTTTTTCAGTGTGAATACCCTTGTCATGCGCCGAATGAATTCAAGTGGTACATCGCTAGAGTCAGTCGCCTCAGGCTCAGACATTCTGATAGCGAGATTATCGGTGCCGTGATCGCTCACGTGGATATCACGGATCGAAAACTGGCAGAATTAGAGAGCGAACGGCTAGCAGATATAGACACTCTCACTGGGATTGCAGGCCGTCGATTTTTTGGAGCATCAGCTCAGATCGAAATTGATCGCTGCTCTCGTTGTGGTGTGCCAACATCAGTGTTGATGGTTGATTTAGATAATTTCAAGAGCATCAACGACACCTACGGTCACGCGATGGGGGATCAGGTTTTGCGTCGCGTTGCCGCTCTGGGGGTACGCATTTTTCGCGATTGTGACTTGTTCGCGCGGTGGGGTGGGGAGGAATTCACGGGTCTGTTGCGAGGTACAGATGAGTGGGGTGCCATTATGGCAGGCGAAAAACTGCGTGCAGCGATTGAGCAACTTTCAATACTCGACGCTACGGGCCAGCCACTCGTAATTACGGCAAGCATTGGCGTATCTTCGGTAGGCCGAAGTGAAGGCACCGTGGAAGATGCGTTGGTTAGAGCTGATCATGCGATGTACCGCGCTAAGGCAGCAGGCAAAAATTGCGTCAGAACGGCTGAATATCCAAGGAAAGTCCGGGCCTAAAGTGTTCGCACTTTCAGGTGACCCGGAGCGTTCGTTCGCGGATGACTCGCCCAACAAATTGTTTTGGAGTCCGAGGCCAGCGAATTAGCGCCTTATGAGAGCCCGCGTGTAGTCATGGGCCTATTGTTGATCACCACTATTCCGGTCTTCATCAGACGCCGAAGTGATCAGAAAATTTGGCGACGTACCGGATGATTTGAGCGCGTTCTGAGCACGTAGCTGCGCCTTACTGGGCGGGGTGCTGCGTAAATTCCAACACCTGATCGTAGTTTTACTATGCTCTAAATCGTCGCCGGATTTGTTTCAATCTTGCACGATCTCGGTGGCGTTCGGTCATTTCTCTCACGGATAAGCTTTACTATGATTTCCGCCATCGTTCCTCTTCAATTACCCAGCGGAAATAGCGACACAGAGTCGGCAGCAATCTTAATGAATAAGCGACAAAATATCCTATCCTCACGGATGATCCAGTGCCGCCGCGCGCGGGCAGCGAAAGGCTTTCTATGACGGATACTTCCAGGCGCTTCGAGGGCATTCAAGTCATTTTGGATGCCATCCCGAATGCAATTTTCGTGAAGGATCGTGATCATAGAATAGTTCTGCTTAACACCAGCGCTTGTCGCTTTTTTGGACATGCTCGGGAGGAAATGCTGAGCCAAACCGCTGATGCGTTGTTCCCCTCAGAACAGGTCAAACAATTTCACGAAGCTGATGACCTCGTTTTCGAGACAGATATTGAACATGAGTACGAGGAGCAAATAACTGACGCCGTCGGGAGAACGCACTCCGTCGTAACACGCAAGCGGGTGACGGAGTTTCATGGGACGAAGTATATAGTCGCGTCCGTGACCGACATTACGTCTTCTCGGGAAGCTGAGGCGAAGAGCCGCTATTTGGCCCTCCACGACACGCTGACCGGATTACCAAATCGGGTCTTGCTAAAGGAACGCATAGAAGAAGCCCTGCGTCGGCGGACACACGGTTGCGCACTTTTATATATCGATTTAGACCGCTTCAAAGAGGTCAACGATATGCACGGACACCCCGCCGGGGACGAATTGATTCAAGAATTCGCACGGCGGCTCTCAGGTATCGTCCGAGCTGCTGATACCGTTGCGCGCTTGGGAGGCGACGAGTTCGCGATACTACTTTCCGACACCAGCCAAGACCCAAACGCGGATGAAGTTTGCCGCCGCGTCTTGATCTCCGCGGGAAGACCTTTTGAGTTCGCGGATATTCAGGTGCGAGTAGGCGCATCAATCGGAATCGTGATCACCGGTAAAGAACTGATCGGAGAAGCGGAATTCCAAAGACGCGCGGACGTTGCGTTGTATCAAGCTAAAAGCGAAGGGCGAGGATGTTTTCGGGTCTTCACGCAAGCGCTGGACGAACGGGTCACGCACCGTCATGCCATACAAGCAGACCTGCGTGACGCGCTTGCGACGGGAGAGGGGCTGGAAATCCACTATCAGCCTATCGTTGGAATTGCTTCAGGGGAGGTGGAGGGCTTTGAGGCCCTGGTCCGTTGGCGCCATCCCATACGTGGCTTGATAATGCCAGACGAATTTATTCCGGTTGCGGAAGCAAGTGGTTTGATTGTTGAGCTGGGCGAATGGGTACTCACCCAAGCGTGCGCGGATGCGTTAGGGTGGAAACCGCCGCTTTGGCTTTCAGTGAACGTATCTCCGATTCAGTTCGCATCTGGCGATTTAGCGAGCATGATACAGAGAATCGTGCGGCAGAGCGGTATTGATCCCAAACGTCTCGAACTGGAAATCACCGAGGGCGTGCTCATTCAAGATCCGAAATCCACGCTCATGATACTCAATCGCATACGAGAGATCGGCGTAAAAATCGCATTGGACGATTTTGGCGTGGGATACTCCAGTCTAAGTTATTTTCGAGAGTTTCCTTTCGACAAAGTGAAAATCGACCGTACCTTCATCGCCGACATGATTGAAAACAAGCAAGCCCGCGCAATCGTTCAAGCCGTTATTTCCCTTGGCCGGGGACTTAATCTTCAAGTCGTTGCCGAAGGAGTTGAGACGCACCTGCAGCTTTCCGCATTGACCCAGAGCGGCTGCACGCACGCGCAGGGCTATCTATTCAGCGGCCCGATGCCAATTAGCAACTTTGTCGGCACTGCCCTCTATGGTCTTCAAAAAATGGCATGACCCGGTGGGACCGGTTACCTGGCAACTGATTGGCCTATTGCCTTGACGACGTTGAACACCGTTACGAAGGCCGGCGCCGGCTTCAAGTCGCTCAAAGACACTTGGGCGGATACCACGACGGCACAAGGTCGATTACTGGTGAACATCCTCGGCAGTCTCGCCGAGTTCGAACGCGAGTTGATAATCGCCAGGACGGGCGAAGGCCGTAAGCAAGCAATGGCCAACGGCGTGAGGTTCGGCCGGCCAGGAAAGCTAACGCCACATCAGAAGCGTGAAGCAATCAGGCGGCGCAACGCAGGTGAGGCACATACTGCCATCGCTCGCGACTTTAACGTAAGCCACCAAACGATTGGCCGACTATCGGCTCAATATGAACAACCGCTCGCGCAGACGCCGGCTGGTCGTGGCAACGTTTCGATCTCGCGATGGTGCCCATCCGGCGCAAGGTAGGGGTGGATCCCCCCTCCTGGCCCACGGCGGTCGTGATCCATCGTGCCCCGCCTGAAATTTTTTCGGTCAGGTTATGAGCGACAAGTTGCATCTTTGCGACGCACACGTTTTAACGACGAACGGTTTGGCGAGGTAAATCGACACGCAACCTCGTTCCAATGGGATCACGACCTCGGATGTCTGCTATGGGCGAAAGAGCGGATATCGAAATTCTTGGACAGGATGTCCCCTAGTGACCCTTTTCGGACATTCTCAATTACTTTTGGGCCGCATGGTCGAGCTTTTCCTCGCCCTTATTGCGTAGCCATTACGGCGTACGACCGTAATATTACGGTGTCTCACAATGACTCCAATTCTCTCATGATTTTGGTAGCTTCGTTTACTCCCAAGGCAGACGATGCGAAATCACCGATTCGCTTTGGCAATTACTGGTGACAGAGAGTTGTGTGCTCCCGCCAACGCGAGGCTTACCATGTCACTTCCAGCACGCGAAAACGACCGTCCAACAGGGAAATTCAGCGCCGACGAAGTTCTCTCGCTTTCGGCGTCCAGTTGGGACAAAAAAATAACGGTCGATCTCATTGCCGAAATGGAAATTAATCTCTCCGATAGGGTTACGAGTTTGCCAGAAATGCGGCGCATACTGGCAGTCAAAGGATATCAGGGACTTCGCCGACGAATTGAAAGCGACGTCAAAGATAAAAGTGGTGTCGCCGCGCTGCGCGCCATGGCCCATTCGATGCGCGATTTCGCGCTTGAGCATCCGGGTTTATCGGCCGCAACCTTCCGAAGTGCGACGACTGACAGCCCGGAGTGGCGACAAGCTCTTAGCGCCCTCTCGGAAACCGCTTTCCAAGTGTTGGCGCAAGTGGGCTTAGAAGGCGAACCGGCTCAACAAGCACTTCGCATGCTGAGAAGCTTGATCCGTGGTTTTGTTCTAAGCGAGATGGTTGGATCGTTTCTGGAACCGCTCGACTATGACCATAGTTTTAGATTGGCCGTGGACGCCCTTGTATTGGGCCTCCCTGCATTCACACCACCAGTCAACCAATCTATCTCGTAGTTGTCACCGAGCGGGCGGCGGCCTTCCAGCCAAAGCGACCGCCGCACGCTCCGCGAAGTGTTCAAAACAGACCTGAGAAGGTACGGGCATGCCGGAGATTAGGATCATGGTCTCCGGACGCGTGCTGTCGGCGTATCTTTGCTTGCCGAGCGGAGAAGGGCCGTGGCCCGGGGTCGTGGTGCTCCATGATGTGCGGGGGCAAACCGCTGACAGTCGTAGCCACGTGGATTGGTTCGCAGCCATGGGCTACCTGGCCATTGCACCGGACCTTTATTCGGGGCGTAAAGGGAAAAAGCCTTTCTGCATTCTTGCTGTGGTCCGCGAAATGGCCGCACGTCGAGGGCCAGCATTTGACGATATCGACGCGGTACGGTCGGCCATCTCCGGTCGTGCTGACAGCAACGGGAAGATTGGCGTCATTGGTTTCTGCATGGGGGGTGGTTTCGCGCTGGTTCTCGCCGCTACAAATCAGGGTTTTTCCGCCTCAAGCATCAACTACGGGCCAGTGCCAAACGACGTCAACGCGCTGCTCCAGGGCGCTTGCCCGGTGATCGGCAGCTTTGGCGCTCACGACTACATGATGAAAGGGGCGGCATCACGGTTGGAAACCGCGCTCAAAATCAATGGTGTGGAGCACGACGTGAAAGAATATCCCGATGCAGGACACGCCTTCCTAAATTCTCATGGCGGGGCCACGGGATGGGTGATGGCCCGCATCGGAATGAAATACCACGAGCCATCCGCAGCAGACACGCGGGCGAGGCTATTAGCGTTTTTTGGCCGCCATCTCCATTGAGTCAAACGTCAAAAAGCATGTTTGGTCTAATCGCCCCCATGTCCGTCCTTGGAAGTGAGCAGGTGGCATTCGGACTTCCGGTCATGACCCGGAACGGACCTTGACGAGCCCTCAGCTGACGAGGGTAAACGCCGTGGTGAGGATCATGATCTCCTGAGAGGTTACAACTATCGAAAGTCTCGACACGGTCTTTAACTAATGTACCGATGGACTTGCTCTCAATGCGCTGGAACGCCGGCCCGCTGCCACGCTTCGGCGATCGGCAGAAAAACGGCCGGTTCGATATCGACGGTCACGGAAAAACGTCGGATCGAGAATGCGGAATCCAGATCCAGCAGGCGGCGCGTTTCGTCGGTTGCTTCATCAATCCGGTCAAGCCGTGAAAGTGCGGCCACCAGGAATGCGCGCGAAACACTAAAGCGTGGATTGAGCTCAACGGAGTGTGTCGCAACTTCGTGGGCTTCGGCGAACTGCCCCGTGTGTAGATAGGAAATCGCAAGCGCATTATAGGACAGGTAGTTCAGCGGGTCGAAGGGACTAAGGCGCAACGCGCGCGTCGCGCGATCTATCGCCGTTTCAGTCGTTCCCATCCAAGATAATGCGAGTGCGCTGGAGCAGAGTGCAAAGTAATTCGAACTGCTGAGCCCAATCGCCCTGTCGAAGGCTTTCAGAGCGGTCGCGCGGTCATGCGCGTCGAGCGCAATCACGAACCCCGCGATACCGAGCGCCGCCGCGTCGTCCGGTCCAGAGGCAATGGCGGCGTGGGCGTGATGGACCGCGGCGTTGCGATCTGCCTCCTTCAAGCCGGCTCGGCTGAAGCGGCTATGATAGCACAGCGCGAGCGGTGCATGCGCGGCCGCATAGTCCGGCTCGATTTCAAGCGCCTTGTTCAGAAGCGGTATCGCTATCGCCGCATCGTCGGCGAGATGGCTGTGAGAAAAAGGCCGCGCACGCAGTACGAGATCGTATGCCTCCAGACTGTCCGGACGGCGGCGCCGTGCACGATTAATCTCCGCATTACGCAGATTAGGTTCGATAGCTCCGACGACCTTGTCGGAGATGTCATCTTGCAACGCGAAGATATCGTCGATTTGCCGATCGTAGCGTTCGGCCCAGATATGCACGCCGTTTTCGGCGTCGATCAATTGTGCGTCGATACGCACCCGCGATCCCGCCTTGCGGATGCTGCCTTCGAGGACGTAGCGAACTCCGAGTTCGCGGCCGATTTGTTTTACGTCCGTCGGACGATGTTTGTAGACGAAGCTCGAATTTCGCGAGATGACAAAGAGCCATTTGATACGCGCTAGCCCCGCGATGATATCGGTGACAATCCCGTCGGCGAAATACTCCTGCTCCGGTTCACTGCTCATGTTCTGGAACGCAAGCACCGCGATCGAGGGCCGATCTGGCAGCGCCAGCCCGACCGGCAGCTGTGCCGGCGCCGCAGACTCTATCGGTCCCTGAAGAACGGTACCGATGAAGCGGATGCCCTTGCGCGGAAAGGTCTTGATGAGACGTTGTTCGTCGCCGCTGTCGCCAAGGGCAGCGCGCGCCGCATTGATGCAGGTCGCGAGCGCCGATTCCGACACGATCCGCCCATGCCAGACTGCGCTTATCAGGTCGTCCTTGCTGACCACTCGATCGCGGCGATCGAGCAGGTAGTTTATCAGGTCAAATACCTTGGGCTCGACAGATATCGCAGTCCGATCGCGGCGCAGCTCGCGACGGTCGGGATCAAGCGAAAAGCGATCGAAATGATAGAGCATGCGTCCCCATGGTGACCTGCAACTTGTCCGCCTGGCTCATCCCACCACAAATCCCGGCGGCGATCCCGAAGAATCCGGCAGTTAACAATGAAATCCCAAGACTTCGCTGAACCTATCCAAAAGCGCCCCGTCACCGGCTATGCGATTGTGGCCAAACCGGAGACGATCTACGCAAAGCCAATACACCGCGCGAGCACATTTCTTCCAATCGAGGGGCAAAAACCATGCCGATTCTCAAAAAGCCGCTTAGCCGCCGCAGGTTGCTCACCTCGGCCACCTCCATGGCCGTTGGCATATCGATGGGCGCCTCCCGCGCTGTCGCGGCCGACCCGATCCGGATCGGTTTCGGAATGTCGCTTACGGGACCGCTGGCGCCCGGCGGAAGGCAATGCTTGTTAGCCATGGAGATCTGGCGGGATGAGATCAACGCCAAGGGTGGCCTGATCGGGCGCCCGGTGCAGCTGGTCTATTATGACGACCAGAGCAATCCCGCCAACGTACCGGGCCTCTACGCCAAGCTCATCGACGTCGACAAAGTCGATCTGCTTGCCTCGCCGTTCGCCACCAATCAGATCGGACCGGCGATGCCGATCGTGATGGACAGAAAGCGCGTCTACATGGCGCTGTTTGGCACCGGTGTGAACGACGCCTGGAAATATGATCGCTACTTCCAGATTCTCCCGAACGGCCCGGAATCGAAGCGCAGCCTTTCGACCGGATATTTCGACGTCGCCATGCGGATGGATCCAAAACCCAGGACGGTCGCGATCGTCGGCGCCGACGCCGAGTTTTCCCAGAACGTCCTGGCTGGCGCTCGCGTAAATATCGATCAGGCCGGGTTGAAAATCGTCTACGACCAGAGCTACCCGCCGACCACCGCGGATTTTACCTCGCTCGTTCGCTCCATCGAGGCGACAAATCCTGACATCGTCTTCGTGGCGTCCTATCCGGCCGATTCGACGGGCATTGTTCGCAGCGTGAATGAGTTGGAATACCGGCCGAAACTGTTCGGGGGCGCCATGATCGGGCTCTCCTTCGCGGCGGTGAAAGCGAAATTCGGTCCGGCACTCAACGGCATCGTCACCAACGATAACTACGTCCCCGAACCGACGATGAAATTTCCGGGCGTCGATGACTTTCTGCAACGCTATCAGGAGCGCGCACCCAGCGCCGGAGTCGACGCGCTCGGCTATTTCCTGGCACCGTTTGCGTATGCGGCAATGCAGCTTCTGGGGGCGGCCGTGGCTGCGACCGGCGGCCTCGATCAGGAAAAAATCGCCGCGCATCTGCATCAGGCGCGCTTCAACACCATCGTCGGGGACGTAAAGTTCGGAGCGCTCGGCGAGTGGGAGAAAACCCGGATACTGACGATCCAATATCAGCACATCAGTGGCAACGACATTGCGCAGTTCAAGCAACCGGGCAAGCAAGTAATCCTCTACCCGCCCGAACTGAAATCGGGCGATCTGATCGAACCTTTCGCCAAAGCGCATGAAATTGCGAAGTAAAGTAAATGGCATTAACTGTGGCTTCCAACACCGGCAGCGACGTACCAAACGCGCAGATGCGCGCACCCGCAGGTATCCCGCCTCACGTCCAGCTGATCCAGATGGGCGTAGCCATTTGGCCGGCGCGCGCGGTCTACGCAGCTGCGGAGCTTGGAATCGCGGATCTCCTCGCAAATGGCCCGCGCGAGGTTCAGGAGATTGCTTGTCAAACAGGAACGCATGTGCGGTCGCTTTCCCGGCTAATGCGCGCGCTCGCTAGCTGCGGTATCGTCGACGAAATCCGCCCCGGCCTGTTTTCTACCACCGCGCTTGGCGATGCCCTGCGCGATGGCGCGCCGGGGGCCGCTCGTGCGACGATTCTGACGATCGCTGGTTCGTGGCAATGGAAGGCGTGGGATCATTTTCTTCACGCTCTGCGAACAGGGCAATCGGGTGTCGAGGCGGCGTTCGGCAAGGACTTATTCGGATTTCTCTCTGGCGAACCCGTTCACAGCGCCCGTTTCAATGATGCGATGGTTGGTATGCACGGCGCCGTCGCTCCTGCAGTCGTCGCGGCCTACGATTTCTCGCGCTTTCGGAGCTTAGTCGATGTTGGTGGGGGCAAGGGCGCGTTACTTGCCGAAATTTTGACAGCGCATCCGCATATGACCGGAATCCTGTTCGACCTGCCGGATACCGAAAAACATGCTCGCGATTATATCGCGGCATCAGGATTGGAAGCGCGCTGTGCATTTTGTGCCGGCGATTTCTTCGACCACCTTCCATCCGGGCACGATGCCTTTGTGCTGGCGCATGTTTTGCACGATTGGACCGATGACGATGCGGTCGCGATCCTGCGCAAGTGCCGTGAGGCGATGCCGGCGGAAGGCCGTCTGCTGATCGTCGAGGCCGTGTTACCCGACGGGAATGCGCCGCATCACGGCAAGCTCATGGATCTTCTAATGCTTACGGTCACCGGTGGTGTCGAGCGCAGTCAAGACGAATTTGCCCAGATACTCGCGCAAGCCGGCTTTAGTCTCGGATGTGTGCACCCGACGACGACCCATCAAAGCATTATCGAAGCATTTCCGTGTGATCAGGGCTAGCGCTGGATGGCCCTAAAGTCGGGATGTCCCTTCCTGGCTCTTAGCCGACCTGCCGTCGCAGTCGCTGCATGTCCGTTGTTAAGGGCAGAACCGACATGCCATTCAGGCTGAGCCACTTCTGTTTTTGACCCACAACGGACATCGGCCGCGCGCCCGAATAGTCGCATCCGGCCCCTTCCATCGTGCTAGCTTCACTCGATGGAGCTTACTTCCAGTTTGGGGATGGGCATGAATTGGCGCGAGTTCATCATGCTTCTCGGTAGTGCTGCATTGCCGTTTCCGGCGCGGGCGCAGCAAGCCGGTCCCGCGCGGCGGATCGGCATCTTGATGGGGGGCGCGGAGAGCGACCAAGAGAAGCAGTCCTCGGTCGCGGCGTTTCGGGAGGAGCTTCGGAAGCTCGGGTGGATGGAAGGCCGCAACAGCGAGATCGATATTCGCTGGCCGGCCGCTGATGTCGAGTTGATGAAACGATTCGCAAAGGAACTCGTCTCGCTTCAACCTGACATCATTCTTACTACCAGTACACCCGCTACCGCGGCCATGCTCCAACAGACACGTACCATCCCCGTTATTTTCGTGCTCGTTGCCGATCCCGTCGGAAGCGGCTTTGTCGAGAGCTTGCCCCGGCCGGGCGGCAACGCGACTGGTTTCACCCCCATCGTGAGGTCGCTAGGCGGCAAGTGGGTGGAGTTGCTCAAGGAGATTGCGCCGCGGATCGCCCGGGTCACGTTAATGTTCCATGCGCCGACGGCGACGTTCGTCGAAGGTTATCTGGACCCATTCAAAGCTGCCGCCGCCTCCCTCGGAGCAGAGGCGACTGTCGCACCCGTTAACGACATGCTCCAGATCGAGACACTTATGACTAACCATGCACACGAGCCAAGTAGTGGTCTCGTCGTGATACCGGACGCCTTTACCCAACAACATCGCGCGGAGATTACTGCGCTAGCCGCTCGCAACCATGTCCCTGCCATATATTGGTCCCGCTCATTTGCTGAAGTCGGCGGTCTGATCTCCTACGGCCCTTATATCGTCGATGAGTACCGGCGTGCGGCGTTGTACGCCGACCGCATTCTCAAGGGCTCCAAACCGAGCGAGCTTCCCGTTCAGGCGCCGGTCAAGTTCGAGCTGGTGGTTAACCTCAAGACCGCCAAGGCACTCGGGCTCGATGTCCCGCCGTCGCTGCGCGTCGCCGCCGACGAGGTGATCGATTAATAGCCAACGTCGCCCCTTGGCACCAAACGGACCAATTGGGTTGGTCTGACGATGTCCGTTGATTGGGTAGTTCGGAAGTGGCTGGCGAAGCGTTAGACGACGCGATTGACCCAGAACGGCATTCGATATCTCTTCAAACAAGTATACTAAGCCGGTACCATGTCTCCGTCTTGAACCTTCGGGGTAACCATGAGGCGGCGTGAATTTATCACCCTAGTTGGCGGCATTGCCGTGATTCCGCTCGGTGCTCATGCGCGGGGCGGCGACCGCATGCGGCGGGTCGGCGTAATCATGAACATCGACAACACCGAACTACGAGAAAGCTATGCGGTGTTTCTGAAAGTGCTCCAGCAATCCGGGTGGATCGAAGGTAGCAACGTGCAGATCGAAACCCGCTGGGCCGATGGCAGCGCTGCTCAGATACGTAAACACGTGAATGATCTAGTTGCGCTTGCCCCGGATGTAATTTTTGCAACCGGCACAGCTTCTGTGTCGCCTTTGCTGCAGGCGACGCGCACCCTTCCGATTGTGTTTGCAAATGTTACCGATCCAGTTGGCGCTGGCTTTGTCGACACAATGGGCCGGCCAGGAGGCAACGCCACCGGATTTGTCCAGTTCGAATATAATCTGAGTGGGAAATGGCTTGAACTTCTCAAGCAAGTAGCGCCGGACGTGACGCGTGTCGCGGTTCTACGAGACGCGAACATCCCCTCAGGGATTGGACAATTCGCTGTCATCCAAGCTATGGCGCCGGCGGCTGGAGTTGAGGCTAGCGCAATCAACGTTACCGACGTGGGCGAGATTGAGCGTGGCATAACGGCCTTCGCGCGCTCCCCAAATGGGGGTCTGATCCTAACGGCAAGTGCATTAGCGGTGACTCATCGTGAGTTAATTATCGGGCTCGCCGCCCAACATCATTTGCCTGGGGTTTATTACCGACGCATTTTTGCAGAAAAAGGAGGCTTGATCTCCTATGGCTATGATGTTCTGCAACAGTACCGTGGCGCTGCCGGCTATATTGATCGCATACTCAAGGGCGAAAAACCCAGCGATCTGCCCGTGCAAGCCCCGACCAAATATGAGTTGGTCCTTAATTTGAAAACTGCCAAGGCGCTCGGCATCGACGTTCCATCCACGCTGCTTGCACGCGCCAACGAGGTGATCGAGTGATGGCCTCCGACTTCCGAAATTGGCACTTTTGCGACGTGCCGAATGACCCTGATAATGTCTGCTGATCGAGCAATACCGGAAGTAAGCGGCGGACGGTCAAACCGATGCGATTGACCCATAGCGGACTCCGAAGCTGGCTCTCCTGAAAGAGCAATAACGATCCTGTAAGCCTGGCAAACGCGGCATCCGTAAGATTGCGGGTCCGCTATATGCTTAATGAATAGCGAAAGGCGACCACTATCTACGGCATTGGCTCAATCTGCGATGCACACCGCACTCACTTGCTGTCAGACGGTAGATTTACGGGCACGCAGTATCACATCGGATTAAATGATCGTTCAAGTTGAATGCGTAGAGTTCGGGGCAAGGCTGCCAAACGGGCACCTTCGAATTGATAGCACCGAACTCTAAAGCAGAGAGATCGAAGGAGATGATCAAGCTCTACACTTGTATCCAGTCCGAGCACTACTTACCTCTCGTTGCTCTCGCCGGACTGATATGCTTGTTCGGGACTGGGATCGCGATCAGCTTGTTTGATCGATGTCTGCGTTCAAATAGGTTACGTTTTGACTGGGTCGTAATATCTGGTTTAGTGGGCGGAACTACGATCTGGAGTACCCACTTCATCGCAATGCTGGCCTATTCGCAGCAGTTGGCAGCATCCTTCTCGGCTACCACCACCATTCTATCTTTGTTGAGCGCTATCGTTACCACGATGGTCGGCATCTCCGTTGCCCGGTACGGTTGGCGTTTCAGCTTCCCGGAAGTTGGAGGCGCGATAATTGGGTTGGGCGGCTGCTTGATGCACTTTATCGGCATGGAGGCTTATGAACCTGCGGGTCTTGTTTTCTTTGACGGAGAATTCTCACGCGTATCCATCTTGATTGGTGGGTTGATGGGAAGTCTCGCCATCGGGGTTCTAGTAAGGGTGCCGTCTGCAAACTCGAAGCGTCTTGCTGCGATACTTCTCGTTCTTTGTATTGTCGGGCTTCATTTTGTCGCGATGGCCGGCCTAACCATTGTTCCGTACGGGACCTCTCCGTCTACGGGATTGTCGAGGGATGCACTTGCTGCCAGCGTATTTGTGGTCAGCAGCCTCGTCATTGGCGTCGGCTTCTTCGCAAACTCAATAGACCAGCGCCATAAATTGCGGACTAGTCGGGACGTCACCTTCGCATCCCATCATGATCCATTGACAGGTTTGCCAAACCGAATTTGTTTCGAAGAGACCTTGGACGATATTCTTGAGACTGCTCGGCTTAAAGGTCGGCAAGTGGCAATATGCAAAATCAATGTCGTTTCCTTGCATGAAATAAACGAAGTCCTCGGCGGTGGAGGTGGTGACGAGTTACTTGTTGAAGTATCGCGGCGTTTGGAAACAGCCGTCGGGCCAGCGGCCTTTATCGCGCGACTGAGCGGAACGCGCTTCGCTGCAGTGGCAGAATGCGATGATCTATTGCAAGCTCAAGCGATATCTGAAGCTATTTTCGACAGCCTCGCGTCGCCGATGTCAATCAAGAACCGGGTACTAAAAATTCGCTTCCGTATGGGAGCAGCGATGTTTCCGCGCGATGGAGCCAACCAGGAACTATTGATGGCAAATGCCAACGTTGCGCTTGAACGGGCTCGGCGGCTTCCTCGGAACGTCATCTGCTTCTACGACGAAGCGACTGATCAGCAGACGCATAGGCGCAGGATACTCAGTCAGGATATGCAACTCGCGCTGGACCGCGGTGAGTTCGAATTGTATTTCCAGCCACAATTCGATTTTGCCGCTATGAAGATCATGGGGTTCGAAGGCCTTCTAAGATGGCGTCATCCGGAATTGGGATTCGTGTCTCCGGCTGAGTTCATACCGATCGCGGAGGAGACCGGACTGATAGTGCCGATCGGACAATGGGTCTTGAGGGAAGGGTGCAAAATCGCGGCGACATGGTGCGACAGCCTAAAAGTAGCTCTGAACCTTTCTCCGGTACAACTCAGATCTCCGGACATAAGTGCGGTGATTATGGATGCTGCTAGATCGAGCGGCCTCCCGTTCGCGCGCCTCGAGCTGGAAATCACCGAATCTACGTTGATCGAAAGCCCCGAAGATACCTTGAAGGAATTGCAATCGCTGCAGGACCTCGGAATCTCAGTTGCGTTGGACGACTTTGGGTCCGGCTACTCATCGCTTGGGACACTCTCCTCATTTGCGTTTAACAAGATTAAACTGGACAAGTCCTTTTTACATGGGAAGAGGCCAACCGTGCAGGCTGCGGCTCTGATTGGCGGGCTGCTGAAGATCGGCCAAAAGCTTGGTATGAAAGTGCTCGCGGAAGGTGTTGAGACCGACGAACAACTTGAGTTCCTTCGGGCTGAAGGTTGCGACTACGTGCAGGGGTATCTGATTGGAAAGCCCATGCCTGCCCACGATGTCAGTAAATGGTTATCTGAATTTGCCGTACCGCAGCCCGTGCGGAAGGTCTCGCCAACGTTAGTTCGTGCCGTGGGCTAGTCAAAACGCCTGTGGAAGGCTTTGGTTTTGACACAAAGACCGCCATTGGCCGCATCGTGTTGGCTGCCTCGTAGGCCCTGACAATTATTGACGCACGATTGACGTCACGCATGCATGGTTTGCCTGCTTTCGTTGGGCGGAGCGCCGTGTCCGCTCGTGGCACAAAGCAGACATGCCGCGATGTCCAACTTGCGTCCGTTATGCGGACAGAGCGGACATCAATGCCACCCTATCGATCCCGCGCCAGTTTCCGCTTCCCCCAATGGTGATCCTTGCGGTCGGTGAAGACACGCTCGACGTTGCGGTTCAAAGCCTGCATCACGCCGATCCGCGCATGCATCGGCGGGCCGCGACCTTCGGCCGCCATGATCAGCACCTCAACGGCCGTCTTCCACTTCGCGTGCTTCTGCTCGGCCTTCGGCAGCGCCATGATGAGGTCGGCGGCGTGCTTGAGCGTGACCAGCTCGCGACCGTCCGGCAGGGTGATCGCGTCCTCGAATGCACGGCTCCGGCCCGTTTCAGCGGCCGAAGACGTTCCAGATCACGGCGAGCGCGGCGATCACAAGCTTGCAGACAATGGTGCGGCGACCGACGGAGTTCATCGGTATAGTTAGACACGGTTCCACGGGCGGAACAATATCTCAGCTTCCGCGTTATAAGAGGCAATTATCCCTCAAGGAGGATTAAATGAAGAAGTTTTCGTTCGTTCTCGCGACCATGGCCGCGATTTCAGTGGCAGCCCCGGCAGCCGCAGAAGACAAGCCGATGGGAGGCATGGAAAAGCCAATGATGCACCATCACACGATGCACGTACATCACCACTATCATCACCACCATCATCATCACATGATGAAGAAGCCGATGATGGACGAAAAGAAGATGTAAGGTCTTCTCGTATCTTGAGAAAAAAGCCCCGGATCGCCAAAAAGCGCCGGGGCTTTTCGTAATGAGACGACGAGCGGGTGTGCATGGCTGAGGTTCGTCAGCATCCTGACTGGAGTGACGTGATGGACGTTACAGCTATCGCGACCGTCAAATCGGCTGATCATACAAATTGGCAAGCGGCCTTTACAATGAACGGCTCTCGCATTCGACCATAAGAGGCGGCACAATTCGCAACTGAGTTGAGCCACAAATTCGATTTGGATTGATGACAAGCGACGGCGGTTGGACGCGAAAATCGAAGAACCAATCATCATCCGGCCTCGCGGACCACGCGGGAAAGGCCGCGAACTTGTCACGCGCAAGGAAGCAGGCCGGTACATCGCGAAGCTACCAAAGGCAGAACACACCGCGACGGAATGGCAAACCGCAATGGAACGTTGCTTCTTGCGGTGCGTGGCGGCCCGACGATGCTTGCCCGGATCGGCATCATGAAAGCCTTACATGAAGTGCGCGAGTTCAAATCATCGGAAAAGAAAAGGGCCGCATGACCTTAGGCGGGACGTTCACCCGTTCGCCTCGAGAAAAAAACCTAGCCTCCGCTGAAGAGTATCGGTGGACGCAAACTGCGTGATCGCAAGAAGAATGGCAACAGCAACCAGCTTACGCATATCGCGAGCTCTGTTTTCTGCAATCCATGCGACGAGCGCACGGGCTTATTCCTTGGTCGGACTCAAACGGTCGAGAAAGCCGCGGACCAGCCACGCAATCTCGTCGGTCGCTTCGTCGAGCGCGAAATGCCCTGCTTCCAAAAGGTGAACTTCCGCTGCCGGAACGTCATCGGCATAAGCAGTGGCGCCCGCAACCGTGAAAGAGGGGTCATATTTCCCCCACACCACTAAAGTTGGCGGGCGTACCTCGCGAAGCCACTTTTGCCACCGTGGATACGACGTGACGTTGGTTCGATAATCCAGGAACAGCGCCGCCTGGATGTCCGCTTGACCTGGACGGATAAGAAATGCGTATTCGTCCGCCCACGTGTCCGGATCGTAGTGATCGGGATGAGGGCTCGATCCGACGTGGCGCTGTCGTGTCGCTTCCAAAGACGTGAAATTGGCCTTGAGCTTTTCCAGTTTCCCCACCGGATCTGCCCAATATTTCTTACGTGTCTCCCAAAGCGGGCTCAGACCTTGTTCGTGAGAAACCGCGTTCTGCACGATGACGGCCCGAACTCGCTCGGGGAAGGCAAGCGCCATGCGAAAGCCGACAGGACCGCCGTAATCCTGCATGAACAGAACATATTTCTTGATCCCAAGCCTGATCACGAGCTCGTTTATCACGAGCGCGATGTTATCGAAAGTGTAGGAAAAATGGGTTGGAGACGGCGCGCTACTATTCCCGAACCCCGGATAGTCCGGGGCGATAAGGTGATATTTGTCGGTGAGGAGAGGCAGCAAAGGCTCCCACATCCGGGAGGAGGAAGGAAAGCCGTGGAGCAAAAGTAGGGTCGGCGCATCGGCCGGCCCCGCCTCGCGGTAGAAGATCTTCAGGCCGCCGATTTCGACCGTGTGATAGGCGATCGAACGTCGGCTGGATCGCAAATCTTGTGCTGATGCTTGAGTGGTCATGCCCGAAACAGTGGTTGAGAGGCTGACAAGGTTCGAATTTCACCTAATCGGTTCTTTTTGCTGACAGCACCTGCGTTATGCCGTCGACATAACCGCCGTTGCATCATGCTGCAGCTTCTGAGCCTCTGCGCGTCGAACTTCGTTTGTCAACTCAATCGAGAAGCTTGTGTCGCCCGGTTCGATGTGTCCGGTCAAGCGCGCAGTGACCTCCTGCAAAACCCAGCCGTTGCCGTCAGGGTCGCTGAACGACGCATAGGAGGCGTAGCTCTTCCGCTGCGGATTTGGGCCGCTGACCAGGCCTGCCGGACCGACGCGATGGAATACGCCGCCGGCTTCGTGAAATAACTCGCTAATCCGAATACCACGGCGGAGCAGTTCGTTACGGGTAGCCTCGATGTCGGAAACGATCAGGTGCAGCCCTTTTAGCGAGCCGGGCGGGGATGCGCTAATATTCTTGCCGATCATAATCGAGCATCCAGAGCCGGGCGGCGTGAACTGGATGGTTCGGAAGTCATCTCCGGCCTTGTAGTCGAGATCGAGTCGCCAGCCCAAGTCACTGTAGAAGCGTTTGGCACGATCGACGTCCGAGACAGGCACCACCACGACTTCGATGTCCATGTTGAGCGCGACGGCGGTCACGGCCTCTCCTTTGATGTTGCTCATTTTCAGGCTCCTGGTAATTGATGGTCAGTTCTTGTTCACTGCTGCGTAAACGTGACGTGTTGCCGTCACGATATTGCAGCGAGGGCAGGCGTTCCGGATTCCCGGAGCGCCGAATTCAAGAATGGCAACGTCCTGTTCGACCGTGCCACCGCTCACGCCGATGCCTGCGACCAATTGGCCCTCGTTGGTAAGCGGCGCTCCGCCGCCCATTGAACAATACCTTCCTTCCGATAAACCCATCAAAGGGAAGAGCGCCTGGCCAGGCTGCACGAGCGGAGAGATTTCGGCCGTACGAACTCCTACCAGCGCGGACGTATAGGCTTTACGCTCCGATATATCGATTGCGAAGGTCGGCGCTCCGTTCATACGATGCTTGAGGACGACGTTGCCGTGAATATCCATGATACACACGGCAACAGGCACCTTGGTGCGTGCCGACTGCGCTTCGACGCGGTCTGCAATGGTTTTTGCGAAAGCGAGTAGATCCATGGTCGATGTCCTTTCTTGCGTTTTAAAAATTCTGAGGCCTGCTTCGAGTGCTCAGCGGCCAAGCCGCCCTACATAGGCACCCAGACGATTTTCCGCGTCTCCAGGCTGATGAAACCCCTGCTCAAACAAGGTCTTTATCTTGCCTTGCGCGGCCGGCCGCATGATCGAGGTCATGCAGGTATCCCAGCCCGCGGCGATCTCGACGTCTTGCGGCAGACTGGCGGCATTCACGAGGCGCTTCGTGTTTGCAATCGCCCATTTGTCGAACGACGCAATGCGCGTCGCCAGCGTATCGACGAAGCCGTCAAGCTCGCTGTCCGGCAGCGACCTGTTCACATAACCATAAGCTTCGGCCAAGTCGCCCCCGATATCGTCGGAGCTCAGCAGAACTTCCAAGGCCCTCTGTCTGCCCATCAACCCAGGCAGCCGCGCCATCGGTCCTCCGCCTGCGACCAAGCCAACGCCCACTTCCCACTGCGACAGAAGCGCTTTCTCACGGCTTGCGAAAGTCATGTCGCAGGCCAGAGCAATCTCGCTTCCGTTCCCTGTCGCGCGTCCGCGAATCAAACCGATCGCCACGACCGGACTGCGCGTTAAACGGACGAGCATGTCGGGCCACGCTTCTAATCCCGTCGGGCCCTGAGGCAGGTCGGTCAGCTCCTTCATGTCGGCGAGGAAATCGCTGTGATTCAAGAAAAATCCTTCGACAGCGCTTTCGAAGACTACGACCCTGACATCCTTATCGGTTTCAATGGCGGTTACGATCTCGCCAAACTCGCGAACGAACTGCGGGCCCATCAAGTTTAACGGCGGATTGTCAAACGTCACCCGCCAATAGACGGCCGACAAACGGTTAAGCCGAACCTGCGCTTTATCCGTCGTCGCTCTTACTTTCTCTTTCGTTGCGGTCATCATAGCCTCCATGTGTTGGTTTGCTACTGGATGACAATCCACGGAATGAGTCAGCCAGACATAAGTTTTGGGAGGACCAGCCGTTGGTATGAGTGCGGTAGTGCGCGCCGTGGGCACGACTGGTGTCGCCATCAAGTAGAAAGGCGCCTATTGAAGGCGCCTCTTTAACTACAAACCGCTGCAGCATCCGTAAGAAATCCGCGGTCCTAGGTTGATCGCTGATTTAAGAAGCTCGCGCGGCGGTGGCCCCTTTGGCCTTTTGCTTCAGCGCCGCCATCAATGTTTTCGCGGCTGGTCCCGAGGAGTGCGGATTCTGCCCGGTGATCAGCAGGCCGTCGCTGACCACATGAACGGACCAGTTGGCTTTCTTCGAGAAAACCGCGCCCAGTTTCATCATTTCGTCTTCGACAAGAAACGGCACCACTTTGGTGAGCTGAACTTCCTCTTCCTCTCCGTTAGTGAAGCCGGTGACTTCCTTACCCTCCACCAGGGGCTTTCCGTCGGGCGACTTGACGTGACGCAACGCACCCGTGGAATGGCACACGATCGCGATCGGTTTGCCGGCGGCAAGAAATGACTCGATCAGCCTGGCGGAGTTCTTGTCTTCAGCGAGATCCCACATCGGGCCGTGACCGCCCGGATAAAAGACGGTGTCGAAATCCTCCTGCTTGACGCTGTCGAGGCGAACGGTCTTGTCGAGTTGAGCTTCCGCGGCTGCATCCTTCTCGAACCGAACCGTAAGGTCGGTGCGCATGTCAGGTTCATTGCTCTTGGGGTCAAGCGGCGGTCGTCCACCCTTCGGCGATGCGAGCGTTATCTCGGCGCCAGCATCCTTGAAAGCATAATAGGGGGCTGCGAGCTCTTCGAGCCAGAAGCCCGTCTTTCGTCCGGTATTGCCTAACTGGTCGTGTGACGTGATCACCATTAGCACCTTCATGACTCTCTCCTGTGGTTGCAATCGTTGAATGAAGCGCGACGCGACAGCGCGATGGAGACGCTTCGGTGCAATCTCGTTACTTCGCGGCTTGTTGGCAAACAAATCCTCGAAAAACGCGAAAGCAAGTAATGCCAGTTTTAGCCGACCGATGGCGGGGTTCACTCATACATGAGCGCCGACCGTTCATACGTTGATATGATCTGCACTTTCCCAACGTTGGATGGTGCGGAAGGATGCGCGCCGACATTATCGGTGGCAGGCCGCTCCTATCGTTACACCAACCATTCCAACTTGAGCCGGCCCCAGTGAAAGGCGACGCACATGGTCGAGACAGGAACTCTAAACATCTTCGGTCGACGGCGATTTTTTGAATTTGTTGCTGGAGTGCTGGCGGCGGTGGAATTCAGTGCAGATGCCAACACGCGGCCGCTCGCCGACAAATCCATCAAATTAGCTCAATCCGAGGGACCTGCTTCGCCTACCAACTTGAAGCAGATCAATGCTGGTGTGCTTGACGTCGGATATGTCGAAGCGGGTCCCATCGACGGACCGGCGGCCCTTCTGTTGCATGGCTGGCCTTATGACATACACAGCTTCGATGAGGTTATGCCGCGCCTGGCGTCGGCGGGTTTCCGCGTCATTGTCCCCTACGCGCGAGGTTACGGCTCGACGAACTTCCTGTCGCACGAAACGCCGAGGACAGCTCAGCCTTCCGCTTTGGCAGTCGATACGATTGCCCTGATGGACGCGCTCAACATCAAACAAGCGACCATTGCCGGCTTTGATTGGGGAGCCCGCACTGCCGACATCGTCGGCGCACTGTGGCCGGATCGGGTCAAGGGCATCGTCTCGGTGAGCGGCTATTTGATCGGGGGTCAGGAAGCGGGGAAGGTGCCCCTGCCTCCGAAGGCCGAGCTTCAATGGTGGTACCAATACTATTTTGCGACCGAACGCGGTCGTGAGGGGTACCAGAAGCACCGGCGAGAGTTCGCCGAGTTGATTTGGAAGCTCGCCTCTCCGAAGTGGAAGTTCGATGAAACGACTTTCGCTCGCAGCGCGGCAGCTCTCGATAATCCTGACCACGTCGATATCGTGATTCACAACTATCGATGGAGACTCGGGCTTGCGCAGGGCGATCCAGGCCTAGACACGCTAGAGGCGAAGTTGGCCGCTGCACCACAGATCGGCGTACCGGCGATCACGCTCGAAGGCGATGACAACGGTGCGCCGCATCCGGAGCCTGCAGCATACGCCAAGAAATTCTCCGGCAAGTATCTGCACCGTCTCGTGAAAGGCGGCATCGGTCACAACTTGCCTCAGGAGGCTCCAGAGGCCTTCGCTCAAGCAGTTATCGACGTCAGCAAGAGCTGACCCCAAACTCAACCAGGAGGTAATGTCATGATCCATCTCGGTTACCAGCCAAACAAAAAGCGGATCGGCGTTGAGGAAGGGCAGGATCGCCGCCAATTCCTAAACACCGCTGCTATAGGCATCGTTTCCGCCAGCGCGGCCAGCCTGATGAACGTGCGTCCAGCTGCTGCCGTTGGAAGCGACGAAATTCGGCCGTTCCATATCGAAATTCCTGAGAAGGAACTCGTTGATCTGCGCAAACGCGTGCTGGACACACGGTGGCCGGATCGCGAGACGGTTGCCGACCATTCCCAAGGCGTGCAACTAATGACCATTCAGCAGCTCGCGCGATACTGGGCGACGGACTACGATTGGCGGAAGGTCGAGGCGCGGCTCAGAGCTTTGCCGCAATTTATCACCGAAATTGATGGGCTCGATATTCACTTTATTCACGTCCGCTCGAAGCACGAAAACGCGCTGCCGCTCATTGTCACGCATGGTTGGCCGGGCTCAATCGTCGAGCAGCTGAAGATCATCGGACCGTTGACCAATCCTACGGCCCACGGCGGGAGCGCATCGGACGCCTTCGATGTAGTTATTCCGTCGCTGCCGGGTTATGGATTTTCCGGCAAACCTGCTGCGGCCGGATGGACCCCAATCCGCATCGCTCGCGCATGGGCGACGTTGATGAAACGCCTAGGCTACGCACGGTATGTGGCACAGGGCGGGGATTGGGGGAACGCAATCTCGGAGGCGATGGCGCTACAACAGCCGCCGGGCTTGCTCGGAATTCACACCAACATGGCGGCTACGGTTCCGGCGGACGTTTCAAAAGCACTTTCGGTCGGCGGGCCGCCACCCGCAGGTCTTTCGGCCGATGAGAAGCACGCGTGGGACCAACTCGACGATTTTTACAAGCGCGGCCTGGGTTATGCGCAAGAAATGTCGAACCGACCGCAGACGCTTTACGGAATCGCGGATTCGCCTATTGGCCTGGCCGCGTGGATGCTAGATCACGACATCCGCAGTTACGACATGATCTCGCGCGTGTTCAATGGAAAGACGGCAGGACTAACGCGGGACGATGTCTTGGACAACGTCACACTCTACTGGTTGACGAACACCGCGATCTCTTCGGCGCGTCTCTATTGGGACACCACACAAGTTTCGACAGGAGGAGGGTTCTTCGACGTCAGGGGCATCACGATCCCCGTCGCGGTAAGTGCCTTCCCAGATGAAATCTATGCCGCGCCGCGCAGCTGGGCAGAGCGAGCGTACTCCAAACTCATCTACTACAATAAGCTAGATAAGGGTGGTCATTTCGCCGCGTGGGAACAGCCAGCACTGTTTTCGTCCGAGATGCGAGCAGCTTTCCGGTCGCTCCGCCAATCGATTTGAGACAGAGACCAGCGCACGCCGTCTGAAACCGACCCGTGGCAATATCGACGCGGCGTTCAACCTGGTTTGCGATGCGTTGAATTCAATGAAGTTGACGCCGTGACTTGCGGAACCGGAACATCGGAAAGGAAGCTGCCGTGACTCGCAATCATCAACCTGATCAATCCGTATTTCGCTCGATACTTCCGGAAGATATCGTGTGGAAACCGTTCCCGGCGTTCCCAGCGGGGGCGCGTCTTGCCATCATGGTCGGCCATCCCAACGAAGCGGGACCTTACGTCGTGAGGGTCAAGGTGCCGGCTGACACTACGTTGATGCCACACAAGCATCCGGAAGATCGCATCTACACGGTCATGTCGGGTGTGTTCTACATAGGGCTTGGCGAAACATTCGCCGGCGACAAGGTCAAGGCCTATCCGCCCGGCAGCGTTATCGTTCTGCCTGGAGAGACGTGGCATTTCCATTGGGCGAAGTCCGGCGAATACGTCACACAGGTGACAGCGATCGGTCCGCTTGGGCTCGAATATCGCGATCCGCATGATGATCCGCGTCGTCAGGACGCCGAAGCCGTCTCCGAGCCGATTAGCTAACGAACTGTTCCGGTGCTTGGTCTTGAGACCGCTAGTGGAATGATGACGGCTGGCCGTTTGGGAAGCGTATTTGAAAATGATCATCGTCAGTATCGAAGCAATTCCGTTGCGGATTCCGTTCAAGGCCGGAAGCAAATCCGGTGCATCCGCTTGGGGTGACAGTAATTTGCCGGCCGCAAACTCGTTGCTCGTCAAGGTCACTACGGACGAGGGATTGATCGGGTGGGGCGAGGCATTCGGCTTCCGCGCGGTTTCCTCCGCAAAACTCGCCGTTGACCAGCTGATTTCGCCGCTGTGCATCGGTCAAGATGCGAAACGCATCGAGCCACTGATGCTGGACATTTGGCAGAAGCTGCATGTCTTTGGGCGTGGTGGCGCTCTTGCTTTTGCCGTCTCGGCCGTCGATATCGCCCTTTGGGATATCGCCGGGAAGGTCGCTAACGCGCCGCTGTGCCAATTGCTGGGCGGCGGCGCGGCTGACCTCGCTTGCTATGCGAGTCTGGTTCGATATACCGATCCCTGCTTGGTTCGGGCCTACGTACGGCAGGCGCTGAGTGCGGGATTTGGCGCGCTCAAGCTTCACGAGATCGAACTTCCGGCTATTCGTGCTGCCTGCGAGGAAGTCGGCCCCGACATTGAGCTGATGCTAGACGTCAATTGTCCGTGGACGCTCCACAAGGCTCGGCAAATGACGGGAGAGCTCAAATCGGTCGGCCTGAAATGGTTGGAGGAGCCGCTCTGGCCGCCGGAAAATTTTGACGGCCTAGCCGAGCTCCGGACCAACGGCATCCCGATTGCCGCCGGCGAAAACGTCTACACGCTGATGGATTTCCAGCGCATGCTGACCGCAAAGGCCGTGGATTTTGTCCAGCCAAGCCCGGCCAAGATGGGAGGCGTGAGCGAGCTCAGCAAGATCTTTTCACTTGCGGCGATTCACAACACGACCGTTATGCCGCACTCTTTCTACGATGGCCCGGGCCTGCTAGCAGCAATTCACGCAACTGCGGCCCTCGGGACGGCCAACTCCATGATAGAATGGCGCCAGTTCGACCTTGAAGCTACGATCTACGGAAACCAACTTACTCCAAAAGCTGGCAGAATCTCGGTGCCGCAAGGCCCCGGCTTGGGAATTGACCCTGATCCGGAAGTCGTCAGGGCCTTTCGCTGGGAATAGGACGATGACGGGAGCTTATGAAATCGTCGAGCACAACTACGACGTCGTCATCGTCGGCGCTGGTGGAGCCGGCATGCGCGCTGCGCTCGGAATGGCCGCATCGGGACTGCGAACGGCCTGCGTGACCAAGGTCTTTCCGACGCGCAGCCATACGGTAGCGGCACAGGGCGGCATGGCAGCGTCGCTCGGCAATATGGGCGATGGCGACAATTGGCGTTTTCACATGTACGACACGGTCAAGGGATCCGACTGGCTCGGCGACCAAGATGCGATCGAGTATATGTGCCGTGAAGCGGCGCCGGCCGTGCTGGAACTTGAGCATTACGGCGTCCCGTTCTCACGCACAGCCGAAGGCAAGATATACCAGCGCCCCTTCGGAGGCCAGACAATCGACTTTGGCAAGCAGATGGCGCAGCGCACCTGTGCTGCTGCCGACCGTACCGGGCACGCCATTCTGCACACAATGTATCAGCAGTGCCTGAGGCACGGCACGGAGTTCTTCGTCGAATATTTTGCGCTCGATCTGCTGATGGACGAGGATGGTGCCTGCCACGGCCTGCTTGCATGGAATCTGGAGGATGGCACGCTGCACCGCTTCCGTGCGCATCGCACGGTGCTGGCGACCGGCGGCTACGGCCGGGTCTATTTCTCCTGCACCGCTGCCCATACCTGCACCGGCGACGGCAATGCCATGGTGCTGCGCGCGGGTCTGCCGCTCGAGGACATGGAATTCACGCAGTTTCATCCCAGTGGCATCTACGGTTCTGGCTGCCTGATTACCGAAGGCGCCCGCGGTGAGGGCGGCTACTTCACCAATTCGGAAGGCGAGCGTTTCATGGAGCGCTATGCGCCGAGCGCCAAGGATCTGGCCGGCCGCGACGTCGTTTGCCGCGCGATGACGATCGAGATCAATGAAGGCCGCGGTTGCGGTCCCCACAAGGACTATATCGAGCTGCACCTCGAGCATCTCGGCGCCGATGTCTTGCACGAGCGGCTTCCGGGCATCAGCGACACCGCGAGGATATTTGCCGGTGTCGACGTGACGCGTCAGCCGATCCCAGTGCTGCCGACGGTGCATTACAACATGGGCGGCGTGCCGACAAATCTGCATGGAGAAGTCGTCACCACACGTAACGGCAATCCCGAAACGGTGGTGCCGGGGCTGATGGCGATCGGCGAAGCAGCTTGCGTTTCGGTCCACGGCGCCAACCGTCTCGGCTCCAATTCGCTGCTCGACATCGTCGTGTTCGGTCGCGCCGCGGCGCATCGTGTGACCGAGGTGCTCGGCCCTGGCGAGAGCCATGCACCGTCGCCACAGCAGGCCACCGAGCGTGCCATCGGCCGGCTCGACCGCATCAGATGGTCAAAAGGAAAGACGAATGTGGGTGACATCAGGCTCGTCATGCAACGTACCATGCAGCGCCACTGCGCGGTATTCCGTACCGGCTCGTTGCTCGACGATGGCGCGCGCGAACTCGAAGACGTCATGGCGACGATGCGTGACGATCTGGCGGTGGCCGACCGTTCCATGACGTTCAACACCGACCTGGCGGAGGCACTCGAACTCGACAATATGCTGGCGCAGGCCAATGTTAGCTTGCGATCGGCGATCGGTCGCACCGAAAGCCGCGGCGCGCATGCGCGCGAAGATTATCCCAAGCGTGACGATGAAAACTGGCTAAAACACACACTGTCCTGGCTGGCCCCTGAGGGAGACGTCCGGCTCGATTATCGACCGGTCCACCTACAGCCGCTGTCCAATGAAGTAGCCACTATCCCGCCCAAGGAAAGGGTATACTAACGTTGCCGCTCCGCTGAATGCATTGCGCGCGATTGCGAGTTGTTGGAGATAGGAGTTGTCGAATGACTAAGGAACGCGCCGTCCTCGCCGGCGGTTGTTTTTGGGGCATGCAGGATCTCATCCGCAAGCAGTTGGGCGTGATCTCGACACGCGTCGGCTACACCGGTGGCAAGTTGAAGAACGCCACCTATCGCAATCACGACGGTCATGCCGAAGCGATCGAGATTATTTACGATCCTGCAAAGACCAGTTACCGAACGATGCTGGAGTTCTTCTTCCAGATTCACGATCCCACGACGCTCAATCGTCAGGGCAACGATTTAGGCACTAGCTACCGCTCGGCGATCTTCTACACGACTGACGAGCAAAAGAGGATCGCCGAAGACACGATCGCAGATGTTGAAGCGTCACATCTGTGGCCCGGCAAGGTAGTGACGGAAGTCGCTCCCGCTGGCGATTTCTGGGAGGCGGAGCCCGAGCACCAGGATTATCTGGAGCATTACCCGAACGGCTACACGTGTCACTTTCTGCGTCCCGGTTGGAAACTGCCAAAGCGGGCGGATCGCGCCGAAGTTTGAGTGTTTTTGTTTGAGCTTTGGAGACGGGGGATGGCTAAAGGATATTGGATCACGCTCTATCGCTCTATTTCCGATCCGGCGGCACTGGCGGCGTACGGAAAGCTGGCCGGGCCTGCCATTGTCGCCAATGGTGGTCGCTTCCTTGCGCGTGGCGACGCTGTAAAGGCCTACGAACAAGGGATTGCTCAGCGGGTCACGGTTACCGAATTCGATAGCGTGGAACGGGCTGTAGCGGCCCACGACAGCGGCGCCTACCAAGAAGCACTGAGGGTGCTCGGGAACGCTTGCGAGCGCGACGTTCGTATTGTCGAAGGAATGGTCTAAGAATTCAGGAGCACTATTACCGTTGTCCGCTGGATTTTTCACGGTCCGGCTTGAGGGCGTCCGCCATGCGAACGAGCTCGGCGTACGTCCGTGCGCCCATCTTGTGCATTGCTGCGCCACGGTGGATTTTGACAGTGATTTCGCTGATGCCGAGGTCGCCGGCCACCTGCTTGTTCATTTTGCCGGCTGTGACATGAAACATGACTTCCTGTTCTCGTGGCGAAAGAGCCTCGAAACGCTGCCTCAGTTGCGAGGCGTCGTTCTCGATGACGCGCCGTTGCCGGTCGCGTTCGATCGCCGCCATGACGGCATCGAGCATGTCCTGGTCGCGAAACGGCTTTGGAAGAAAATCCACGGCGCCGTGCTTCATCGCATGCACGGACATCGGAATGTCGCCATACCCGGTCATCATTACCACCGGCATGCCGACCCCGGTTTGGACCAGTCGTCTCTGAAATTCGAGGCCGTTCATGTCGGGAAGCCTGACATCGAGGACGATGCAACTAGGCCTCTCCGAGAGTCTTGCGCTGAGAAAATCCTCCGCCGTGGCGTAGGTTCGGGTCTGGAGTCCGACCGACTCGAAGAGACCCTCGAGCGCAGTGCGCATCGAAGCATCGTCGTCAACGACGTGTATGAGCGGTCTCTCGTTGGCCACTGCCGGCATGCTTTTGCCACGCCCCATATCATTGCCGAATGTATCTAGCATGAATGGGGCCTGATCAAGGATCACACCTAAGTATAGGTGATTGGTTTTCTACGGCGGGTCGCAAAAATCTCAGTTATCAAGCTGGCTTAGCTCGAATTTGGTATGCCTGCGTTCGGTAGGTGGATGGAGAAAAGCGATCCTTCCCCGACAACAGACCGGACCTCGATCCGATGGCCAAGCACCTCGACTGCTCGGCGAACGATTGAGAGCCCAATGCCCAGACCGCGGGCACGTTCAGGCGCGAGACGAGTAAATGCGTCGAAGATGCGGGGCAAATGATCTTCCGGGATGCCAATTCCCGTATCATAGACGTCTATTCTGAGCTCCGATTCCCTGCGGCGGCATCCAACTAGAATCCGGCCTCCGGGCTCGGTATATTTTATGGCATTGGCCACCAAGTTGCGGAGAACGCATCCCAGCAACACGGGATTACTTACTGCATGGGTGTTTGTGGCGAGCACCCTGAGGTCAATGCCTCTCTGAATGGCTGCATCTTCGTTCTCATGACGCAAACGCCAAAACATCGGTGCAAGGGCAACATCGGATATTTCCAAACCATTCGAACGCTCGGCTAAATAGAAGGCGTCCACGAGACAATCAAGTTGGTCCGTCAGCTTTCTCAGCGCGCGTTCTCCACGGTCCAGCCAGACTTGTTGCGGAACGGCTTCGATACGCGAGCGCAGTAGCGAATAGGTCCCCTCAATGATGTGCAGGGATTGTCGCAGATCATGCCCCATCATGCCCACGAGCGTCGTCTGAAATTCATGGACGGAGAGCGTTTCAGGTGGCTGGTCGCGCAGCGCGGAAGCGACAGTGAGGGTTTCGATCGTTCGCATTTTGCCCCGCCAGTTGAGCCGGTGATTAATCGTATCAAAGGCCTCTTGTTCCGAACGCGCCATCCTACGCTTGGGTGTCTCGATCAGCCGATCGTATGATGGCGGCGCATCTAGCGGCACGCTTCGTCGCTTAGATCAACCGGTTTGGGAAGATGCCGAATCACCAATGACCCCTCCGTATGAGCGGTCCAACGCTTGTATCTAATTCCAGCGGCCCGCGATCCTGAGCCACAGTCTTTTGGGAAACCTGAAAGAGTGCGGGCGCGCGATGAATAACTTTGGCTGTGAGAAAACGTCGACAGGTAGGTTCCCGGCTGCCGCGCTGGCAGCAATAACGCTCATCTGGACCGCTCCAGTATTGGCGACTGATTGGAGCAGCCCCACGAGCGCAAGTCCGGCGACATGGCTTCTTGGGGACTGGGTCGGTGCGCGAACCCAACTAAAAAGCGCCGGCCTGGACTTTCAACTGAGCTACGTTGGCGAGCTAGCTGGCAACACAAGCGGCGGTGTTCGGCGCCAGGCTGCGTATGCTGACCAGTGGCTTGCCGGAGTGACCATTGACCTGGGTCGTCTTGGCATATTGCAGGGCGGTAGTGTTCAGATGACTATTACCGACCGCAATGGCACTAACTTAAGTAACGACGCGGGTCTCGGCACCTTGGAGGAGGTTCAAGAAATTTACGGTCGCGGTCAGACCGCGCGCCTTACGAGCTTCTATTACAATCAAATATTTGCTGACGGCTTGGTGGAATGGAAGATCGGGCGCATATCGTTCAGCGAGGACTTCGAGGCCTTTTCGTGTAATTTCCAGAACCTCACTTTCTGCGGACCGGCGGCCGGCAATATCGTTACCAATTACATTTACAATTGGCCGATAAGCCAATGGGCTTCCCGATGGAAGTTTACACTGGCAGGTTTCGGCTATTTCCAATTTGCTGTGTTCGATCAGAATCCGAAATATCTTGGGTTTCAGCAGGCGCTGCTTCCGGCCTATTTTGCCGGCTCTACCGGCGTCTTGCTTCCGGCCGAATTCGCGTGGTTGCCGAAGTTCGGCGGGTTGCAGGGCAGCTACAAGTTCGGCGGCTGGTATGACACCTCCTTTGCGCCTGATGTGGTTAGTACCATCGGCATAAGTTCGGCAAGCGTCACTGAATCGCCGGTCTTGCAAGGTCGCGGCCGCTACGGTGCCTACGTTAATTTCCTTCAGAAGGTCACACGCTGTTCAGCATTCAGTTGCGGCTTGAGTTTGTTCCTCAATGCCACCATTGCGGACCGGCGAACCGCATTTATTGACGCCCAACTGGCAGGTGGTCTGGTTTATACGGGCCCCTTCCGATCTCGTCCCGAAGACGATGTTGGGTTCGCTATTGGGGCGACGCATGTGAACAGTCGGGTAGCCTGGTCGGAAATGCTGCAAAATTTGGCGGCGCCAGGGCCTGCCACGGTCCAGAACAGCGAATACGTTGCTGAGGTCTACTATACCTATCGGCCGGTCACCGGACTGGAGCTTCGTCCGAATGTTCAATACGTGATCGAGCCGGGGGGGACGAGCCAAAACAAAAACGCCCTGGTATTTGGCCTGAAGACGGTGGCCAATTTCTAAGCACGCTGCTCTTCGGACTGGGCCGGCGATAACACTCTTGTATAGTTTCCGGGCAACTCGGTTACGTGCAAAGCTAATCAGCCCCCGTGTCTTGAATCCAAAATCGGGGCAAGGATGATGGGTGACTAAATATTTTGAAATCGCAGTCATTGACGATGACGAGTCGTTCCGTGAAGCTCTTGTAGAGTTGCTTTCTTCTCTCGGGTATGGAGCCGAAGGATTTGTTTCGGCGGAGGACTATATCCGTGCGATCAGCGGTAAGATGTTCGATTGTGTCGTCACGGACGTACATATGCCCGGCATGAGCGGGCTAGACCTAGTTGAACGCCTTGTAGCGCGGGGCTCAACGGTTCCTGTCGTGCTAATTACCGCTCGCGCAGATCCAAGCCTTGAAACTAGGGCAGCGGCCGTTGGAGCGGCCTGTCTGCTCCGAAAGCCGTTTGAGATCGATGAACTGATCAGGTGTATCGAGGAAGCCGTGAACGGCTAAGGACAAAATTTCGTAAATTTGCCGCTGTCAAAGCCCGTAGCAATCCATCAAGGGGGTGCGGGCAGAATAATTCCAAGATGCTTCAGCCGCTGTTCAGCGCCAATCGGCTGCGACGATTCGGGAGTTACCACTTGCCGACGTGTGCACCGCCGTCAACGTGCAACACCTCGCCGGTTACCTGTCTAGCTTCCCTCAAATAGACAATAGCATCCACAATGTCCTTCACGCTGGAGATTTGTCCCATCGGTTGTAACGCGATGAGCGCTTCGTTCAGGTCCCCCTCGTGCATGGCGTGTCGACGATACCGGTGCGACGGCGTTCACGCGTATACCTTGTTTGGCGTACTCCATTGCAGTCGCCGCATCAGCGATATTTCCGTCGACCAGGGCCAGCCTATCCGATGCTTCGAACGCACCAGACCGTGTGATATTGCGGGAATTAGCGACCACTTGATAGCCTCGATCCAGAAAGGCCCTCACCGTGCCGGCCCCGATACCTTGTGAGGCCCCGGTTACGATAATCGTCTTCGAGTTGGCCGCTTTAAGGCTCATCATCAATTTCCATTCGGGATCTTGGTTTCGAACCGCAGCCTGCAGCGATGTCGTTCTCGTCGCTATTCTTCCTTGGGAAAGGAAAGCCATATCAACGTATGAGCGACCGTCATGCGATGGTCGGCTTTTCGGAAGCGCAATGCGTTTGTTGTGCGGACGCGCCTCTAACACCATCGTATGGATGCGGCGAAACGAGCGTTGAATAGGGAGATGGTGAGCCGCGCATTAGCTTCAGCTCAAGTCCTGGAGACAGACAGCGTGGTACGCGGAATGAACCGTCGACGTGCGTCGCACAAGAGCACCGCGCCCGACGAAGGAAGGGGACACAGAAGTGCTAAGATACGTTGCAACTCTGCTCGAACTGGATAGGCTGCGTCGGCACTCCCTTCGAGGACTACTGCGATTTGAAGTACGAGAGGGTGATTATGAACCAGATCCCTTCCTCACGACCGTCTCGACGCCTGTTATTGACTTCCGCTTCCGCATTTTTTTTGGTCGGAACAACCTTGGCTCATGCTCGTACTCTTGCCGGCAGCCTGCCGTGGGAGGCCGGAACAGCGACGCCTCCGGTTGCGGTTCGCCCCGGCCCCTGGATGTTTTTCAGTGCGGACGAGGCCGCGACAGTCGAAGCGGCGGTTGATCGCTTGATCCCTCCGGACAGTCGCGGACCCGGCGGCAGAGAGGCCGGATGCGCCGTGTTCATCGACCGGCAACTTGCGGGCCCTTACGGCCGATCCGAAGGTCTTTATACGCGGCCGCCCTTCATGCCCGGCGCGGCCACGCAGGGCTACCAGTTTCCTGATACGCCTGCGGCGCGCTATCGCACCGGGTTGAAGGCGCTAGCGGACTACGTCAAGAGCAGTTTCGCCGGAAAATCCTTTAGTGATCTTGCGCCGGCCGATCAGGACACCGTGCTCAAGGGGCTCGAGTCCGGCTCGATCGCCTTGAAGGACGTCAAGAGCGCGGACTTCTTCGCACTGCTACTTGCTAACACCCAGGAAGGCTTTTTTGCCGATCCGATCTACGGCGGCAACCGCGACATGGCGAGCTGGAAGCTGATCGGCTTCCCAGGCGCGCGTTACGACTACCGCGATTGGGTCGAGCGGCACAACGAGCCTTATCCGTTGCCTCCCGTTAGCATCATGGGTCGCTCCGACTGGACAGTGAGGGATTAGCCATGGCCCGCAAACTCCCAGCCAAGGATGTTGTCATTATCGGGCTCGGATGGACCGGCGCCATCCTCGCATATGAACTCGCAAAGACGGGTTTGAACGTCGTTGCGATCGAGCGCGGCCCATGGCGCGATACGGCGACGGATTTTCCACCTGCTTATGCGCAGGACGAACTTCGCTACGCGGTTCGGCTGGATTTGTTTTTGCGCCCCGACCAGCAAACGCTGACGTTTCGAAACAATGCGAGCCAGACGGCGATGCCGATACGCAGCTTTTCCGGGTTCCTTCCTGGCAACGGCGTCGGCGGCGCGGGAATTCATTGGAACGGCCAGACGTGGCGCTTCTTGCCGACGGATTTTCAGCTACGCAGCCATCTCGAGCAACGCTACGGCAAGGACGCTTTGCCGGCTGACATGACGATCCAGGATTGGCCGGTCAGTTATGACGAGCTAGAACCTTATTACGACCAGTTTGAAAAGCTCTGCGGCACGTCCGGCAAGGCCGGCAATATTCGCGGACAGAAGCAGGCGGGCGGCAATCCGTTCGAAGGCTGGCGCTCGTCTGAATATCCGACGCCGCCGCTCAAGCAGGGATTGGGGGCGACGCTGTTCGCCGAGGCAGCGCGCAAAACCGGCCACTCCCCGTTTCCGCAGCCAGCCTCCAATCTTAGCGAAGCATATGTCAATCCGCTCGGCGTGAAGCTTGGACAGTGTACTTATTGCGGTTTCTGCGAGCGGTTCGGTTGCGGCAACTATGCCAAGGCCAGCCCGCAGACTTGCGTGCTGCCGGCGCTCCTGCGATTTCCTAACTTCAGCGCACAGACCGAATCCGAAGTCACAAAAATCAACCTGGACTCGACCGGCAAACGCGCTACAGGCGTGACCTATGTCGATACGTCTGGCGAAGAGTGGGAACAGCCCGCCGATATCGTACTGATGTGCGCTTTTTCATTCTTCAACGTTCAGCTTATGTTGCTGTCGGGCATCGGCAAACCCTACGATCCGCAGACCGGGCAGGGCGTCGTCGGCCGCAACTACGCCTATCAGACCACTTCCAGCGTCAGCCTGATCCTCAAGGACAAGATCCTCAATCCGTTCATCGCGACGGGCGCGCATGGCATGATCATCGACGACTACAACGGCGACAATTTCGACCACACCGGCCTAGGCTTTTTCGGCGGCGGCTATATGGGCGCAGGGCAGACCGGTGCGCGGCCGATCCAGACCCGCCCAGTGCCGAAGGGCACGCCGAAATGGGGCGCGGAATGGAAGAAGGCGACCGCGGAGACCTATCAACGCGCGTTCAGCCTTTCGACCCACGGCAGTTCATATAGCTACAAGGACTGCTATCTCGATCTCGATCCGACCTACAAGGACCGGTTCGGCCGTCCGCTGCTGCGGATGACGTTCGATTTTCACGAAAACGAATTGAAGATGTCGGCCTTTCTCACTGATCGTCTCGCGGAAATTGCGAAAGCAATGGATCCCGCGGAGATCACGGCAAGCCCGCGCAAGGGCCCTTACGACAGTACAATCTACCAGACCACGCATAATACCGGCGGTACGGTCATGGGCGCCGATCCCGCGAGCAGCGTCCTCAATCGTTATTGTCAAAGCTGGGACGTGCACAACGTCTTTGTGCCCGGCGGCGCGTCGGTGTTTCCGCAAAATCACGGCTATAACCCGACCGACACGGTAGGCGCGCTGGCGTATTGGACCGCCGACGCCATCCGGGAGCGCTATCTGAAAAACCCCGGTCCGTTGGTTTAGGGAGGAAATGATGCGCCGTCCTCTCGCTACCGCGGTTCTGTTTGTTGGTCTGACGGGCAATGCATTTGCCCAGGACACGCAGAGCTTCGACCGCATCGAACGTGGCCGCTATCTCGCGGTGCTCGGCGATTGCGCGGGATGCCATACGGCGTCGCGCGGAGCACCGTTCGCTGGTGGCGTAGCGCTGCAGACGCCGTTTGGCACGCTGGTTGCCCCGAATATCACGTCCGATCCCGAAACCGGGATCGGCAACATGACCAACGACGAATTCCTCGCGGTGCTGCACGAGGGCCGCGGTCACGAGGGCAAGCGGCTTTATCCGGCGATGCCATATCCGGCCTATACCAAGATGACCGATGAAGACGTGCTGGCGCTGCGCGCGTATTTTGCGACGGTCGCGCCGGTCAACAACCGGGTTGTGTCCAACCAGTTGCCGTTCCCGCTGAATATTCGGTTGGCGATGGTGTTCTGGAACGGGCTTAATTTCACGCCCGGCCGCTATCAGCCCAATCCGCAAAAATCCGCCGCGTGGAATCGCGGTGCTTATATCGTCGAGGGGCCTGCGCATTGCGGTACCTGCCATACGCCGAAGACGCTTCTCGGCGGTGACAAGAATAGCGCCGCTTTGACTGGAGCTACGCTTCAGGGCTGGTTTGCGCCCGATATCACCAACGATCAGCGCAAGGGCATTGGAGGATGGTCCACGGACGATCTGTTCCAGTACCTCAAGACCGGTACCAACAAGTGGACACTGGCTTCCGGACCCATGGCCGAAGCTGTGTCTCATTCCACATCGCGGATGAAAGACGAAGATATCCTGGCCATTGCGACATATCTGAAGGAGAGCGGCCCGAGCGGCGCTAGCGCGAGGCCTGAGCCGGTCGCAGCTAGCAGTAGCGCGATGCGCGCGGGTGCGGCGATCTACAAGGACAGTTGTGCCGCCTGCCACAAGGATTCAGGCGAAGGCGAGAACAATTTGTTTCCACGATTGGCCGGCAGCGCGCTAGTGCAGTCGGACGATCCGACCACATTGGTGCGGGTCGTTCTGCACGGGACACGCGCAGTTTCCACAACCGGTGCGCCGACCGCGCCGGCCATGCCGGCTTTCGATTGGCGGCTAGAGGACGCGCAAGTCGCGGCCGTGCTGACCTACATCCGGAACAGTTGGGGAAATGCGGCAGGACCGGTCCCAGCAAGCGCGGTGGCGAGCCAGCGCGCTTCGCTGGCCAAGTCACCCTGACCAATTCGCGATCGCAACGTGTCGCCAATCAAAACTGGAGCGCGCTTCGTTACGATCTTTACCCTTCGAATCCAGTGTAGCCGGCGGCGGGTTTCGGTCTCGGAAGGCCGCGTGGCGATCACTCATACATTGATATGAGCGACGTCTTACAAACGTTGAATGGTTCGGGGTCGAGAAGACCAGATAAAGAATTCTAAATTCTCCCGTTGAAAGTCCGCCCAGGGGCACGATATGAACGCGCCGCCGAATATTGATCTCGTCACCGCGAATTTTGACAGTGATGTTGTGCACTGGTTGACAAACGACGCGCGCGAAGAACGCTTCATCGATAATATCTTCGCCGAGCTGTGCGTGCGGCTTCAGGGAGCGGGCATTCCCGTCAAGCAGGGGTCGCTTGATATCCTGGTCCATCATCCGCAATGGATTGGCGCTCGTATCTTTTGGGCGGACGGGATGCGTAAGGCGGGAATTGAAAGGGTTGACTACGATGTCAGGGAGAGCCCGGAATACATCGATAGCCCAGTCAGCGAAATCAATCAGGGTGCTACTGAGGTGCGCGAAGACCTCGAACGCGATCCCTCGCTGGGCCGAACGCATGCCGTCTATGGTGAGATGCGGGCGAAAGGCCTGACCGACTATGTCGCGTGGCCGCTGTACCACACGTTCGGCAAGCGGCATATCGTCTCCTTTGCAACCGATCGGCACCGGGGGTTCGACGACGCGCACATCGCAAGCTTGACGAAGTTGTTGCCGATTCTGGCCCTGGTCAGCGAAATCCGTATCAAGAACCGGCTGGCGCGAACGCTGCTCGAAACCTATGTCGGACCATACGCCGGCAAGCTTATTCTCGCTGGTGCTGCTAGGCGCGGAAGAGGCACCAAAGTACGTGCCGCCATCATGATCTGCGATCTGCGTGATTTCACGGAGATTTCGGAAAACCGGTCACGAGATGACGTTATTGATCTTTTGAACGGCTATTTCGATGCGGTTTCGGAACCGATTGCTCGACATGGCGGAGAAATCCTGAAATTCATCGGCGACGGACTGCTAGCCATTTTCCCACTTAGCCAGCCGGCGGCCTGCGCAAATCTGCTGCGTGCGGTAGCCGAAGTCCGTCAGGCTATGGCCGCCCTGAACGAAGAGAACTGTGTAATCGGCCGTTCATCACTAAATTACGGCATCGGCGTCCATGTCGGAGACGTCACCTATGGCAATATCGGATCGCGTACGCGACTTGACTTCACCGTCATCGGTCCTGCGGTCAACATGGCTGCGCGCCTCGAAACCCTCACCAAGGAACTGGGTAGAACGGTCCTATTGTCCCGATCGTTCGTCGACGTCGTCGAAAGTGATTTCGATTTCGAACACGTTGGCGAATATTTTGTTCGCGGCTTTAGGGATCCGATCGAACTGTTTACTTATCACGATTGAGCGCCGATCTATCGTCGGGCACTAGGCGGCTCAGAGGGATTTATCGCGCGTGCCGTCTTCGCGACCGGTGGAGTGAACTGGAGGAGGGCCCCATGGGACCCGGCGGGTGCCGCCCAAAGCTAGGTCGTCAAACTTTTCTTGAGCTTATGTCGAAGGATTTTGCCGGATTTAGAGCGCGGGATCTCGGCCACTAAGCGCACAAAGTGGGGAACTTTGTAGGCCGAAAGATGCGCTCGACAGAGCTGTTGAATTGATTCCACGTCGATTGTTGCTCCAGCGCGCGGCTGGACAAACACGACTGGAACTTCCTCCAAGTGTTCGTGAGGCATTCCGACTGCCGCGCAGTCGAACACGAGCTCGTGCTTCTGCACAACCTCTTCGATCTCGCCCGGCGCAATTTTTTGTCCCCCACGATTGATCAGCTCTTTAAGCCGGCCAGTAAGCGTTAGAAAGCCATTTTCGTCACTCTTCGCTAGGTCGCCCGTATAATACCAACCGTCTCGCAAAGCCCTAGCTGTCTCTTCTGGCTTATTGTGGTAGCCGCGCATGATGTTTGGACCCCGGACGATGAGCTCGCCCTCTTGGCCTATCGGAACGTCCTTACCCGATGACGTTACGAGACGGACAGCAAGCCCCGGCAGGGGCAAGCCGCATGAACCTAAAACACGCTCTCCAGACGGACCATTCGTGGCAATGTATGTCGAAGTCTCCGTAGTACCGTAACCATCAAGTAGCCTGATGCCAAATCGATCTTCAAACGCGGTGTTTAGGTTAGCCGGCAAGTATGCGCCAGCTGACACCCAAAGCCGGAGATTGGGGACCTTCAGGTCCACAGCGGAGTTTAAAAGATAATGAAACATCGTTGGAACGCCAGGAAATAACGTGAATTCACCGGTACTCAACCGATCTACAACTTCGGTGATCGAGAACTTTTTCATGAGATATGCGCTGGCTCCAGTAGCCAAAATTGCCAAGACTGAAACATTGAGCGCATACGAGTGAGTTAATTGGAGGGTCGACAAAACTTTGTCGTGTTCGTTCAAACCGAGTATGGCCGCTGTGCAAGCAGCCACAGTCCAGAGCATGCCATGCACCGTGAGCACCACGCCTTTGGCCGGACCGGTCGTTCCCGACGTATACACGATATAGGCAGGGGCGTGAATATCCAGACTATCGCGCGCTCCAGATATCGGGGTGGTGGCCATAAGATTTAAATAGCTTATGCCTTGAGTCCTGCTGCTACCGGGATCTGTCACTATGATCACTAGCAGATTTGGCAACTTGAGACGCAAATTCGTAACAAGCTCGCCGTGCTCCTCCGTCGTTATGATTGCTTTGCAATCGGCGTCAGATAATCGATATGCAATTTCTGCTGCAGAAGATTCATAATTGATTGGAACGTTAATGGCTCCAGCCCGCGTCACAGCGAAGGAGGCCTCTATCCAGACTATCGAGTTAGGTAATAAAATAGCGATCGCCTCTCCTGCATCGATGCCGACGTCGGCGAGATGACCGGCAAGTCGAGCGGTTCGAGCTTCTAGATCGGCGTAGCTAAGCGCGCCTTGATGATCGCGATAGGCGATTTTGTCCCCCCGCATTGCCGCTTGACGCCGCAGCAACTCGGGTATTGGAGCGATTAAATCAGTCCGCAGCATTCAGCTTCCTGTTGAGAACGGCTGGATACGAACGGTAGGCTCTGGGATGTCGACCGTGTTTAAAGCCAACGCGATATTTATCGTCAAACGTCAGCAATTTAGACAGCTCGCACTGGCATGGTCAATACCGGCTTGGTCTGGCGATGTTTTCACGATTCCGGGTCAAGCCAGATAACCGCAGCTCAGTCGAAGGATACTGGCAAAATAAAGGTAAATTTGGCTCCGCCCAACCTGGAATTGTTATCTGCTAGAAGCTGA
Organism: uncultured Alphaproteobacteria bacterium; assembly: GCA_963824305.1. GTDB lineage: Bacteria > Pseudomonadota > Alphaproteobacteria > Rhizobiales > Xanthobacteraceae > Bradyrhizobium. Next base: position 141,578 of record CAWGOW010000004.1, on the reverse strand, counting down.
CCGCCGTGCGCCTCGATAATGGACCGTGAGATACGCAAGCCCATGCCGGTACCGGTATCCTTCGTTGTAAAGAAGCTGTCAAAAAGATTAGGCAGAATGCGTGGTTCAATGCCCGGCCCACTATCTTCAACGGTACAACACACGCTTTCTGAATCGGATTGTGTGGTGCGAATTGAGATGCTGCGACGCGCCACATCAGATTTGACAAAAGCCTGCACCGCGTTAAGGCCGAGATTTACCACGACCTGCTGAAGCTGAGTGCGATCGCCTCTAACGATCGGCAGCAGCGGTGCTAGGTCAACCGAAATCACTACGTCTTTTGCGTTGAACTCATGCTGAAGGAACTGCAAGGATTCTGCAATAATATCGTTCAGTGATAAAGATACCTGTTCCGGGGGACGTCCCGCCACCATCGCCCGGGTGCGCGCAATGATGTCGGACGCGCGACTTGCATCATAGAGGACACGCTGCACCAGCTCACGTGCCTTTGGCACATTCGGCTCGGTTCTTTCCAACCAACGCAACGTAGTTTGCACGTTGGTCTGAATCGCGGCGAGCGGTTGGTTGACCTCATGAGCGATAGAGGCCGTAAGCTCGCCCAACATTGACACACGCGCGGCGCGGGTGAACTCTGCCTGCAATTGCAGAAGCATTTCGCGCGTACGAACATTTTCCGATACATCCGTAAAGCCCACAATGCTCGTCGTGGATCCGCCTGTTACTCCCGGTCGGGCCGCCGTGACGAGGACGTCAATCGCGTGCCCATCCAGTGCGACTACCTTCGCTTCCTCCTGAAACATCTCTTCGTCTCGAAACCTCGATTCCAGGATGCGTTGATAAGTGCCCGGACTTCTTTGCCAAAAAAAAGCAAACGACCGTGTCATTTCGTCTGAATCACTGACGCCAAACATGCGGATCGCGAGTTCGTTAACCTCCTCAACCTTTGAGCAAGCCATTGCAGAGAGAGGAAAATCCGGGTGCTCCTCGATATAGCCCGCCAAGTCAGTCACACCTGCGCTCCGCAAGCTCTCAAAGAGTTTCATTAACTCTCGCGTGTCCACTTGCCAAAGCGCAACTGGCATATTGTAGAACAGATACCGATAACGTTGCTCGTTTCTCCTAACCTCCTCCTCAGCGCGCACGCGGTCATTAATTTCTATACATGCTCCGTACCACTTGACGATTGTACCATTTTCATCGCGACGGGCCACCGCGTGATTCAAAAACCAACGATACTCTCCATCGAACCGGCGCCATCGCGCTTCTATCTGAAAGGGAACGCCTTCCTTAGCTGAAATCCGCCAAGCAGCGCGGTGTCTTGGAAGGTCATCAGGGTGTACCGACGCCATCCACCCTAAACCCAAGGCCTCCTCCATTGTTAAGTTCAGATAGGATAGCCACCCCTGGTTAGCGTATTCGCAGACGCCATCGGCTGAAGAGGTCCATACAGCTATAGGTGCGTTGTTGATTGCGGCATGCAACTCCTGTTGTTGTTCTTCATCGGTTTTTCGTCTTGTGATATCCATCACCGCGCCCATGAAATGAGTTTTGTTAGGAACGATGTTCACAGGATGGACGACGACTTGGACCCACCGCACAAAACTATCGGGCAATATCAAACGATATTCCAAGCTTAGAGGATGATGGTTCTGAGTCGCGGAATCGATGCTCGCTGTTACATGCGACACGTCATCCGGGTGCACACGCTCTAAGACAAGCTTGATCGAGGGCCTAATATGATTTTCACAACCGAGAATTTTAGAGCTCTCATCGGACCAGAAGATCTCTCCTGTTGATACGTCCCAGCCAAAGCTTCCTGCGTGAGGCGGTCGCTGCGGGGTCGACGTGTATCGAATCTCGCCGAGACGTGATTCCGCTTCACTTCGTCTGCGTTCATTCATAGGTTGTTTGCCCATCTACGCGCGGGCGACCCTTTTAGCCGAGACGTCGGCGTGATACAGACATTGACCTAGAGCCGTTCTAGTAGAAAGGGTATTGGGAGAGAGACTCGCGCCAGAATAGATAAGATCATAGAGGGGCGCAGGCCTGCATCAAATGGTTGACCGTTGCGAGCCTCGGTGCACTGTTGATGATTTCCGGAGGATCTTCAAAGACACGTCAAAGTTCTCTGTAAAATGCGAAGTTACCATCAGGACATCTCAGCGTCATCAATGAAAACAAGGGGGTCATCAGCTCTATCATGGGTAGGGGGGATAGTCGGTGTCCATCTGGATAACTGCGACAGCCGGAAAGTCTGACTGAAAGCAGCCTATATTTTGAGGGACTTTTCAACCGGGCGAAAATGTATCACTTTTCGTCATGGCTGGCCTTGTCATGGTCATCCACGTCTTTCTCGCTCTTGCCGAGAAAAGGAGGCGGGGTCGGCTGAAGGGATTCCCGGACCATTCGGAGGGCCTCCCTAAAACGCGGAGTGCACCGGCGTTAGCGGCCCTTACCAATGAAGTAGGTTGAAATTTTCCGATGATTTTGTATTGCGAAGTCGGTCAGGGTCTCCGCCTCAAATCTCTGGGGTTGTCTGTGAGAATCGCTACGCCGCCGAAGTCGACGAGTGCAACTCGATCACTGCCGATGTCGGGTTCATGCCCATGAACGATAGCGTGCGATTGGCGACAGCGGCAGTGGCCGCCAACGGGTAGGCATCGGCAGCGTGCATGTACCTTCCGCTGAGCGGAAGCAGCCGGTTCATCCGATTAGCGGACTTAATCCAAGCCGACGGAAATGTTTGCTTTTGGTAAAAGTCCGGAGCTTCGTTGATTGCAACTCAACGCCCCCTCACATCGCCAGAGCCGGCGCCCGATGAATCCGCCGATGCGTGGTGGGATGCTGTCCTGACGGACCCACGCGCGGCTGGCAAGCCATGGCTCCCGATCCAGCAACGTCGGCTATCCGAAGTACCACGGCACTTGCTTCGCGTTGAGTGTCGGCGCTGCCCTCGCATTGTTGAAATTCAAAAGGCCGATGCGCTGCGGCTCTATGGACCACATGCTGTTTGGAAAGACGTAGGCATGTGCCTGTTGGACGATGGTTGCCAGCACCGCACCGGGCGACATGCGGAAGACGGTTGTTGGCCGAGTTGGGATAGTTGACGGGACGGCCGGGGCTCGGCCGTACGCCTGCTACCATTTTTGCTACCGAACTCGGGAATACAGGCCGGGATCGAAGGCATCAGCCACGCCGAGTGTTCGAGAAAACTCAACGAAAACAGTCATAACGGGACCAGAGAAAACTGGGAGGAATAACAGATAGCGAACTCCAAAACCGGGGGTCGCAGGTTCGAGCCCTGCCACTCCTGCCAGCGGATCAGGGGCTTAGCGTTATCTCCAGCCATTCTCGTCGTCTCGCCGCGCGCCGCCAGGGATAGCGGCTTCGCCGCCAGAGAATCCGCGGCGCTCAAATCCGCACTCAGGCTGTCATTCGAACGTATGACGATCATCGATCCAGCTTCAGCTAGTTTCTATCCCGACTCGGATCCCATGCTGAGTCATCTCAAGTAGAAGTCCAGCCCCGAGGTGTGACGATGAGACCGCGGCTCACAGCGGTCTTTTCGTTGCACTGGGGCTTTTCCGCTTCTGCCTTTGCAGCCAAGGGTTGGCGCGCGGGGTTCAATGGCCGCCGGTGGGAGTCAGAGTTCACGTAGCCCTATTATCCCGCCGTTGAGACCTCAAGCGACTGAATTTGTTTTACTTTTTATGGATCCGAAGGCGGGGGAGCGATCCCTGGCGCCGGGTGCCGCTGTCGGTTGACCGAACTGCAACCGTGTTGCAGATTGCAATCGGGTTGCAGCGGACGGACGAATGCCGATTACAGCGATAGATCACGCCATGGCCGTTCTGGAACGGCTCGCCGACGAACCGGCCGGTCTATCCGTCACCGACCTCAGCCAGCACATCGGCGTCAATAAAGGCTCGATCGCTCGCGTTCTCATTTCATTGCAAGGCACAGGTCACGTCGTCCAGGACGCGCTGACCGAACGTTATTCGCTGTCGTTGAAGACGGTTTCGATCGCACATCGCTACATGGATCGTCTCGGCTTTCCTGAGCTGATCCAGCCGGTGTTGAACGAGCTTTCGGCGGCGACGGGCGAACTCGCCCAGCTGTCTGCCTGCGATCGCGGCCGGCTTTACGTCATCGCCAAGGCCGAAGGCGAGAACCGAATCCGGATCGAATCCCTGCTGGGACGGGAAATCGCCTTGCACGCGAGTGCAACGGGGAAGGCGTGGTTGAGCGGCATGCCGCGCGATGACGCGATTCGCATTCTCAGCAATTCGCCGCTGGTAAAGGTGACGCCGAACACGGTGACCGATCTTGCCGAGCTCGAGCGCGAACTCGATCGGACCCGAAGGCGCGGTTATGCGCTTCAGCGCGAAGAACTGATGGACCACATGTCGGCGCTCGCGTTGCCGGTGCGCCGCCACGCGGAAAAAATTCCCGTCGGCGCCCTCGTGATTGCAGCGCCGACTTTCCGTTTCCCGGAGTCCCGGATTTCCGAATTTCGCCCGCTGCTACAGCAGGCTGTTGAGCGCATCGGCGGGCTTTGGCCACCGGGCGCTGTACAGAAGCCGTTGGCGTCGACGGGCGTCAGGGCAACTCCCGAATTATCGACATTGTAGGAACCTACCCAATCAAACCGGAGGCACGATCTTGAGTTCATCCCGCTGCCTGATGCTCGCTATTATTTCCGCCGTCGTGCTGACTTGGGGTACGGCGTTCGCGGCCGACAAGATCCCGCTCGGGCTGGTTGCGCCGACCTCCGGCTCCGTTGCGCTCGACGGCCAGCAGCAGGTCGCGGGCGCCAATTTTGCAGTCGACGAGTTTAACAAAGCCGGCGGCCTCAACGGCAAGCAGGTCGAACTGTTTGTCGAAGATGGAGAGTGCAAACCGGCTTCATCAACGGCTGCAGCGGAGAAGCTCATCACGCGTAACGAGGTCGTGGCGCTTGCGGCCGCCTTCTGCAGCTCGGCGACCAAGGCCGTGCAGCCGATTGCCGAAAAGTATCAGGTGCCTGTGGTCAACGGCATTTCGTCGGACCCATCGCTGACCGACCCGCTGCGGCCATGGTTTTTCCGGACCAAGATCCACAACGTCACCCGCGGCAAATTCTACGCGAAGTTCATCGCCGAGGATCTCAAGCTGAAGAAGCTGGCTGCGATTGCGGTTGACGACGACTTCGGCCGCTCGGCGGTCAGTGCCTTCACCCCGGTGCTAAAGCAGTACGGGAGCGAGTTCGCGCTGGTCCGCTATTTCAAGCATGGCGAGGTGAACTTCATTTCGCTTCTCAATGCGGCCAAGGAGACCGGCGCCGACGGCCTGTTCCTGGTCGGCGAAGCGCAGGATGGCGCGCTGATCATGAAGCAGTATTACCAGCTCGGGCTGAAGTTGCCGGTGGTCGCGCTCGGGTCTTTCAATACGCCGCAATTCTTCGATGCCGCAGGCTCAGCCGCCGAAGGCGTTTACAATGCGGAAGTCTGGGGCGAGGGCATCGACAATCCCGCCGCCAAGCACTTCGTTTCCACCTGGCAGGAAAAGAACAAGGGTTATCCCGGTCTTTATGCCCTGTCCGGCTACGTCGAGTTGCGCACGCTCCTCGAAGCGATGAAAAAGGCCGGCAGCACCGACCGCACCAAGCTTAAGGAAGCTCTTGAAGGCCTGAGCTGGGACAGCCCGATCGGAACCATCAAGTTCGACGCCAAGCATCAGGCGCAGACGTTGATGTTCGTGACCAAGAACGAGGCCGGCAAGGGCGTCGTGGTGGCGACCTTCGACACCTCGAAGGACTGATCGGTGCTGCAGGATCTCGCCAGCGGGCTGGTGATCGGCCTCGCTTACGCGCTGATTGCGCTTGGCTTGAGCCTGATCTTCGGCGTGTTGCGCATCATCAATTTCGCGCATGGCGAGTTCTATATGCTCGGCGGCCTCATGCTGTACTCGCTGACAAGCCGCGGGTTCAGCTTCTTTCCGTCGTTGGCGGGCGCGGTGCTCGGCACGATGGTCGTGGCCATTGTGATCGACTGGTGCGTGCTGAAACCGCTTCGGCGTTCGGATGAGGTGACAATTGCACTCGCGACGCTCGGGCTTTCTATTTTCCTCGCCAATGCGGCGCTGGTGATTTGGGGCCCGGTGCCGCACCAGATACCGAGTCCGTTCTCGATGGATCCGCTGGTGTTGCCGGGCGGCGTCTATCTGAGCCGGCTGGAATTGTTCGGAGCCGCGGCGACGCTCGTCATCATGGCGGCCATGCACCTCGTGTTGCAGTACACTTCGGTTGGGCGGCAGATGCGGGCAGTTGTTCAGGACCGTGATGCGGCCGCGGTTGTCGGCCTCAACGTCGATCTGATCTACCGCATGACATTTGCGGCAGGATGCGGACTGGCGGCAATCGCCGGCGGCCTGCTCGGCACCATGTTTCTGGTGTATCCGGGGATGGGCTTGCAGGCTGTCCTCAAAGCGTTCGCGGTCGTCGTGATCGGCGGGATGGGCAGCTTTTCCGGCGCGGTTGCGGGCGGATTGTTGCTCGGGCTTGCCGAGTCCCTTGGCGGCGCGTGGCTTCCGTCGGGCTACAAGGACATCGTCGCCTTTATCATGATCGTCGCCGTGCTGGCCTTGCGTCCGCAAGGGCTGCTTGGTTCGCGGCAGGTGCGTATCAGATGAAACGACCGCTGCTGCTTGGTTGCGTGGTGACGGCCGTTGCACTGGCAACGGCTGGCTTGCTGCCGGGCCTGATCGGTCCGTATTTCATGCGGCTTGTGATCTTCTCGCTGATCTACGCGTTGCTTGCTTTGTCACTTAATCTCACGCTCGGATTTCGCGGCGAACTGTCGCTGGGTCACCAGACTTTCTTCGGTGTCGGTGCCTATGCGGCCGCCATCCTCGCCACCAATTACGAATGGCCGTTGCTGCTGCTGCTCCCGGTCACGGCGGCTTGCGCGGCAATTACGGCCTCTGGCATCGGGCTCGTGGCACTTCGCATGCGCGGTCCTTATTTCGCCATCGTAACGCTGAGCTTCGGCGTGATCGCGCAGATCCTCGCCGTCAATCTCGTCGACCTCACCAATGGCCCGATGGGAATTTCCGGTATCGGCGCCACGCCGTCGAGTTTCCTTGGCTTTGCGGTTCCCTGGCGCAGCGACATCGTCTGTTACGGCATGCTGGTCGTCCTGGTATTTCTGTCCGGCCTCGTCACCTTTGCCTTGCGCGAATCCAAATTCGGTCGGGCCTGGCGCGCGCTGCGCGATCATGAAGACTTGGCGGCCGCGATCGGCATTCCCGATTTCCGCATGGACCTGCTTGCACTCGTCATCAGTGCAGCCATGGCAGGCGTGGCCGGCGGCGTATACGCCTTCTACACCTCGGTGGTCGCGCCGGATGATGTGTTCTCGTTCGCCATCGTGATTGCGATGCTGATCCCGGTCGTGCTTGGCGGCCGCGGAACCATCGTTGGCCCGATCGTCGGCGCCTTCATCTACGCCTTTGCGCCCGAATATTTGCGGATCGCGCAGGATTGGCGGCTGCCGATCTTCGGGCTTCTGCTGGTGTTGCTCGTCATTCTCGCGCCGGAAGGTCTTGTGGTGCTGGCGCTGCGGGCCCCAGAGAAGCTGCGCGCGCGGTTCCGGCGGAATGCGAATGCAGCGGAGGCCAAGGAATGAGCCCGTCCGCGGCTGCCTTGTTGAGCGTGCGCGACCTCTCGGTGCAGTTCGGAGGTCTCATTGCTGTGGGCGAAGTATCTTTCGACATCAACGCAGGCGAGATCGTCAGTCTCATCGGCCCCAACGGCGCGGGCAAGACGACCACGGTCAACGCGATCACCGGTTTCGTCAGGCCGACCGCGGGCTCGGTTCGCTTTGCCGGCGGGGAGATCGTCGGACGGCGGCCGGAACAGGTCGCCGCCGCCGGGCTGGTGCGGACGTTCCAGAACGCGGCGATGTTTGCGAGCATGACGGTCGCCGAGAATCTTGCTGCGGGACGCTTCATTACTCAACGCACCGGCGTCTGGCAGACGCTGTTTCGCAGCCCGGCCTTTCTGCGCGAGGAACTCGATATCCGCAAACGCGTCGACGAACTCGTCGATCTGCTGAACCTCGATGCGCGACGCAATGCGACGGCGCGCGATCTTCCCTATGGCGAGCAGCGCGTGCTTGGCCTCGGCATCGCGCTGATGGCGCAACCAAAGCTTCTCGTTCTGGATGAGCCGGCCGCAGGGCTTAGTCCCGACGAAACGCGCACCATGGGCCGTCTGATCCGGAAGATCCACGGACCTGGAACCACCGTTCTTCTCATCGAGCACAACATGTCGCTCGTGATGTCGATCTCGGATCGGGTGATCGTGCTGAAGCAGGGCCGCAAGATTGCGGAAGGGACGCCCGAGGCCGTGCGCAAGCATCCCGAAGTGGTCGAAGCCTATCTTGGAGCCGAGGCATGAGGCTCCTGGAGGTCGAAGGTCTCGAAGTCTCCTATGGGGCTGTGCGTGCGCTGCGCGGCGTCGATCTTTATGTCGACACCGGTGAGGTCGTTGGTCTCGTAGGCGCCAACGGCGCCGGCAAGTCGACGCTGTTGCGCGCGATCTCCGGCCTCGTCAAAGCGCGCCGCGGCAGCGTAAAGCTGGCGGGCACGGAACTCGGCCGAGCGGCGACGACACGGATCGTGGCCGCCGGGATCGCGCATGTCCCCGAAGGCCGCCACGTCTGGCCGGACATGAGCGTGACCGAGAACTTGCGGCTTGGTGGCGTGATCGTTGGCGGTGACAGCGAGGCCGAGCGGCTCGAACGCGTTCTGATGCTGTTTCCGGAATTGCGCGACCGCCTGAAGCAAAAGGCCGGCACATTATCAGGCGGCGAACAGCAGATGCTGGCGATTGGCCGCGGCCTGATGAGCCGGCCGAAACTCTTGATGCTGGACGAGCCGTCGCTCGGCCTGGCGCCTGTGGTCGTGCAGCGGCTGAAAGAACTCTTTGCGACGCTGAAGCAGGATGGTCTCACCATCCTGCTCTCGGAACAGAACGCGCGGCTGGCTTTGGGCGCGACCGATCGCGCCTACGTCCTGGCCGAGGGGCGCATTCTGACCAGCGGCACGCCGCACGATCTCCTCGAAAGCGCGGATCTTATCTCGGCCTATCTCGGCGAAAGCACGGAGCCTGTGAGCTGACACAGGCAGTTCATTTTCAACTGGAAGGAAAACGTCATGGCAACGGAAGGAAATGTGAAAGCAGCTGTGCCGCCCTCGATGCGACTGGCGCAAATGGGATTGACGTTGCCTTCGGCGGCGCAGCCTTCGTTCAACTATGTGCCGGTCGTGATCGATCGCGGCATCGCCTATGTGAGCGGTCAATTGCCGAAGGTCGACGGCGAAGTTCGCGTTCAGGGCCGGCTCGGCGAGGGCGTCTCGCTGGAACAGGGCAAGGACGCGGCCCGGATTTGCGGCGTTCAGGCGCTGGCGTGTCTTGCCGAAGCGCTGGGGTCGATCGATCGGGTTGCACGCATCTTGCGCGTCTCCGGTTTCGTATCGAGTGCTCCCGGCTTCTTCCATCAACCAGCGGTCATCGACGCCGTCAGCGAGTTGATGGTGGAAGTGTTCGGTGAGGCCGGCCGTCACGCGCGATCGGCGATCGGTGTGGCAGCATTGCCCCGGAACGCCCCCGTCGAAGTCGAGGTGATCGCCTCCGTCCGCGGCGATTGATTTCCACGTTTCCTCACCATCATCGCCACTCCAACCAACGAGCACGAAAATGGCCCATGCAAAATTCCGCCTCCGCATCTATCACGATCACCTGACCGAGGGCGCGACTGAGACACTGCCGAAGGCCCGTCGCATTATCTATTGCGTGGCAGGCCAGGCGACCTTGTCGGCTTCCGGCAAGAGCCAGACGATCACCGACGATCAGGCGTTCTTTTCCGACGGCGAATGTACCGTGCGCGGGGATGGGGAGGGGGCGCGGCTCTGGCGCTGGGAACTGGTCGACATGAAAGCACCGCCCGGAGAGATTCGCGCCAAGGCGATCAAAAGCTTCGATGCCGGCAACTACGAGATCGAACTCGATACCTCGATCAAGCGCCTGATGCGGCTCGATCGGGTCAGTTTCCCGCTCGGCGGCGAGGCGCTCACACATATCCATGCCGCGCCGGGCGTGCGCTGCCTGCTCAAGGGAAATCTTCTTGTTGAATTGCTGGGGCACCGCGTTCGGTTGTGGCCGGGCGACAGCTGGGTCGAGCAAGGTCCCGATCAGGTCTATGCGAAGGCTTCCGAGAAAGAGCCGTCGGCCTTCGTTCGCGTCATGATCGTGCCGGAAGAATACAAGGGACGTTCGACCATTACGTATGTCCGCGCCGAGGACAAGGACAAGCCGAAGTCGCAGAGCTATACGCGGTATCTCGAGGAACCGATCACGCTTTGAACTCGATCCGTCTTGAGAGCGGCCTGTTCCATCTTGATCCAGGCGCGTTGGTAAGTAGCCAGGCTCAAGGCCAGGCCGGCGCGGACCTTGCGCCGTGTCTGCCTTTGGGCGGCTCGGCCGCAAAGCCGTTGAATCCTGGTCCTTATTTGCTGTCCTTGCTGGATCGGTAAGACTGGCTGCCTTGACCTTTCGCGCCGTCCGCAGTACATAGCCGCGACCTGCTGCCGGCCCGTTAATCGCGGATATCCGGCGCGGCTTTGAAATCCCCGAACAATCGAGCCCGCATGCCGGCTCAACCTTCAGAAGAGGGCTGGGCGTGACAGGTCTGTTCGGATTCTTGCGTTTCACATTTTAGTTCGTCTGACGACGGATACGGATATCTGACGATGGCGGTAAGCCCGTTTAAATTCTTGCAGGAAGTTCGTTCGGAGACCGCCAAGGTCACCTGGCCGACCCGCCGCGAAACCATGATTACCACCGCGATGGTGTTCGTAATGGTTGCGCTCGCCTCGGTCTTCTTCTTCCTGGCCGATCAGGTCATCCGTTATTTGGTCACATTGGTTCTGGGCATCCACTGATGGCAAGCACTGCAACACAAACGTTCGATAAGCGCTGGTACATCGTCCACGCCTATTCGAATTTCGAAAAGAAAGTCGCCGAGTCGATCCGCGAGCAGGCCAAACAGCGCGGGCTCGAGGAATTGTTCGAGCAGGTGCTGGTCCCGATCGAAAAGGTCACCGAAGTGCGCCGCGGCCGCAAGATCGACGCGGAACGGAAGTTTTTTCCGGGCTACGTCCTAGTCAAGATGAAGCTGACCGACGAGGCCTTCCATCTCATCAAGAATACCCCGAAGGTGACGGGCTTCCTCGGCGCGGAAAACAAGCCGATGCCGATTTCGGAAACCGAGGCGATGCGTATCCTGCATCAGGTGCAGGAAGGCGTCGAACGTCCGAAGGCGTCGGTATCGTTCGAGATTGGCGAGAACGTGCGCGTGGCCGATGGCCCGTTCGCCTCGTTCTCCGGCGTTATCGAGGAAATCGACGAGGCGCGTTCGCGCGTGAAGGTCGCGGTGTCGATCTTCGGCCGCGCCACGCCGGTCGAACTGGAATTCGCTCAGGTCGAAAAAGTGGCCTGATCGGAACTGGAGGCGGCGACGCCTCCAGGAAGAGGACGTGGGAGGTCAAGGACGGTCTGCCTGCCGCACTTGAACCGAACCACGAACCTGAAACCGCCGATCTTTCGGGATCGGCCCAACAGGAGTGAGATATGGCAAAGAAAGTGACCGGATACCTGAAATTGCAGGTGCCGGCGGGAGCGGCCAATCCGTCGCCTCCGATCGGTCCCGCGCTTGGTCAGCGCGGTCTCAACATTATGGAATTCTGCAAGGCGTTCAACGCGCAGACGCAGAAGGAAGAAAAGAACACCCCGATCCCGGTGGTCATCACCATTTACGCGGACCGTTCTTTCACCTTCGAGATGAAGACGCCGCCGATGTCCTACTTCCTCAAGCAGGCCGCGAAAATCCAGTCCGGGTCGAAAGCTCCGGGCCGCGACAAGGCCGGCAAGGTGACCAAAGCGCAGGTGCGCGAGATCGCCGAGAAGAAGATGAAGGATCTCAATTGCGACACCATCGAGTTGGCCATGAAGATGGTCGAGGGCTCAGCCCGCTCGATGGGTCTTGAAGTTGCGGGGTAATCGGCGATGACAATCGGAAAACGTACCAAGAAGGCCCGCGAGGGCGTCGATCGCGAGAAGCTTTATCCGCTCGTGGACGCCGTCAAGATGGTCAAGGAACGCGCAAAAGCGAAGTTCGACGAAACCATCGAGATCGCGATCAATCTCGGCGTCGACCCCCGTCACGCTGACCAGATGGTCCGCGGCGTGGTGACGCTGCCGAACGGTACCGGCCGCACGCTTCGCGTCGGTGTGTTCGCACGTGGAGCGAAGGCTGATGAGGCCAGGGCTGCGGGCGCTGACGTCGTCGGCGCCGAAGACCTCGTCGAGAAGGTGCAGGGCGGCACGATCGATTTCGACCGCTGTATCGCCACTCCCGACATGATGCCGCTGGTCGGCCGTCTGGGTAAAGTGCTGGGCCCGCGCGGCATGATGCCGAACCCGAAGATCGGCACGGTGACGATGGACGTCACCACCGCCGTGAAGGGTGCCAAGGGCGGTTCGGTCGAGTTCCGCGTCGAGAAGGCCGGCATTGTGCAGGCTGGCATCGGCAAGGCTTCGTTCTCGGAACAGAAGCTCGTGGAAAACGTCAAGGCGCTCACCGATGCGGTCGCCAAGGCGAAGCCCGCGGGCTCGAAGGGCACCTACATCCAGCGCGTCGCCGTTTCCTCCACCATGGGACCGGGCGTGAAGGTCGAGCCGGGCAGCATTCTCGGCTAATGTTTTAAATGGCGGATCGAGAAAAGAGCGGGATCGGGGCAACCGGTTCCGCTCTTTTTTTTGGTAACGCGTTATTCGTTTTCGTCATGCCTGGCGCGGTAGTCTGCCCTGCGCAGACTACGTAGACTTGTCCGCGATGCCGGGGATCCACGTCTTCCTGGACGACGACGCGTACGACGTGGATGGCCGCGACAAGCCCGGCCATGCTGGAAAGTGCAAATGCAAGAAAAAGTATTGATCTATTCGAAGTTTCCCAAGGCGCTGATGGTACGGATCGGCGAGCGCTTCGAGCTTCTCGACGCCGCCGGCAAGCTGCCTCTCGAGGTATTCGCAAGCGAGGAGCTTTCCTCTGTTCGCGCCATGATCACGGCCGGCGGTACGCAGCTTCCCGGCAGTGTCATGGACACGCTGCCTTCGTTGCGCGCGATTGTCTGTTACGGCACCGGCTATGACGGCGTTGATCTCGCGGCGGCGCGCCAACGCAACATCGCGGTCGGAAACAGTCCGGGCGCAAATGCCGCAAGTGTCGCCGATCTCGCCGTCACGCTGATGCTCGCAACTTCAAGGCGTATTCTCCCTGCCGATGAATTCGTCCGCAACGGCAGCTGGGCAGCGGGCAGGCCGTCGCCATTGCTGCGCGCGCCGCCCGGTAATCCCGGCCGCCGCGTCGGCATCTACGGCATGGGCGAGATCGGCCGCAAGATTGCCGCGCGGATGGCGGCGTTTGAAACCGATGTCGGCTATTTCAGCCGCAGGCGCCATGACGTGCCGTATCGCTATTTCGAGAGCCTGGCTGCGCTCAGCGAGTGGTGCAACGTGCTGATGATCGCGGTGCGCGCCAGCGCCGAGACGAACCACATCGTCAATGCCGAGATACTGCAAAAGCTCGGCAGCGAAGGTTTTGTCGTCAATATCGCGCGCGGCTCGGTCATCGACGAGGCGGCGCTGGTGGCGGCCTTGCAAAACAATACCATCGCCGGCGCAGGTCTCGACGTGTTCGACAAGGAGCCGCATCCGCCGGGCGCCTTAACCGGGCTGCCTAACGTGGTGCTGACCCCGCATGTCGGCGGGCATACGCAGGATTCGCACAAGGCGATGCAGGATTGCGTGGTGGCCAATCTCGAGGCGTTCTTCGCCGGCCGGCCGCTGGCCTATCCGGTCCGCTAAACGGGGCGATTTTGGCGGGTTTCAGCCCTATCGGCCTGCGCCAAATTAGCCCTTGGCAAGGCGAAAAAGACCCGTTAAAGAGACCGCTTCCGGACGTGCTGGCAATTGCTGGCGCGTCTGTGCTCGCTTCCCGAAATAGAACGAATAGGAGACCTTTCCTTTCAGGACATTCCGCTTGGATGCTCGAAAGGAAGGGAAAACTGTCGTTTTGATCAGGAAACCGGGCTGGGGCAAGCGGGTTTTGCTCGCGTGCCTCGATCCTGTCCAAGACTGCGGGCGCCCGCGATAAACGAAAGTTTTTCAACGGCTTAATCGTATGGCCTGCATAGACGGGTGAAGACCAGATTTTGCTCTGATCCGCAGAAATTCTGCTGTTCGGAGATTTGGTTCGAACCTCGACACCCCGAAAAGCCCGCAAGGCCTTCGGGAGGGCAGGCGTTTCAATGTCGTTCTGCCCGACGGGTCCCTGAAGAGCGCAAAGTCTCTAAGGTCTGTTTTGAGGGCGGGACGATGGGTGCAACCCGGCGGTCCTGCCTCTGGCCGAAAGACCGCCAACCGGAGAGAGCTTGCTGTGGAAAGAGCGGCAAAAAAGGGCGCTGTCGAGGAGCTGAATGGTCTGTTCAAGGCCACCAGCGTCGCGATCGTTGCTCATTATTCCGGCCTTACCGTTGCCCAGATGCAGAAGCTGCGCATGCAGATGAAGCAGGCTGGCGCCTCGGTGAAGGTCTCGAAGAACCGTCTCGCCAAAATTGCTCTTGAAGGCACTGACGTCGTTGCCATCGGTCCCCTGCTGAAGGGGCCGACCGTGATCGCAACTTCCAACGATCCGGTAGCAGCGCCGAAGGTTGCCGTCGAATTCGCCAAGACGAACGAGCAGTTTGTCATTCTCGGCGGTTCGATGGGTAAAACCGTCCTGAATGTCGATGGCGTGAAGGCGCTTGCCTCGCTGCCCTCGCTCGACGCATTGCGCGGCAAGATTGTCGGCCTGCTCGTGGCGCCGGCAACCAAGCTCGCTCAGCTGTCGAATGCGCCCGCGGCCAAGCTCGCGCGCGTCATTCAGGCTCATGCCTCAAAGAGCGAAGCGGCCTGACCCTTCGCTAAACAGTAACAACCTGGTTCGAACCAATACGTTTAAGGAAACAGATCAATGGCTGACTTGCAGAAAATTGTTGACGACCTCTCGAGCTTGACCGTGCTCGAAGCCGCCGAACTCGCCAAGCTTCTCGAAGAGAAGTGGGGCGTTTCGGCCGCAGCTGCGGTTGCGGTTGCAGGCCCCGCCGGCGGTGGCGCCGCTGCCGCTCCGGCCGAGGAAAAGACCGAGTTCACGGTCGTTCTGGCCGCCGCTGGCGACAAGAAGATCGAGGTCATCAAGGAAGTCCGCGCCATCACCGGCCTCGGCCTCAAGGAAGCCAAGGACCTCGTCGAAGGCGCTCCGAAGCCCGTCAAGGAAGGCGTCAACAAGGACGAAGCCGAGAAGATCAAGACCCAGCTCGAGAAGGCTGGCGCCAAGGTCGAGCTTAAGTAACCGAAGGTTACTCGATCGAGATCCCGGACGAGCGAAGCGCGATCCGGGATCCGGTACAGAAACAAGGCGGCGGTCCTGTTGGGCTGCCGCAGGCCCCGCCGGGTTCCACCCGGCGGGCGTCCAACACGAGAAAGTGTGGGGATTGGTGGGGATACCCCTCGAATTTCCACGATAGCCATCCCATATCGGGACGGCAGCACGAAAACACGGCAGGCAGACGGGACCGCGAGGTTTCGCCGCAAGCCGTTGGGAGACAGGCAATTTCGGGCTTTGCAGTCCGTAACGAAACGGTTTTTGACGTGCGGGTGCGTTAGCGCGCCCCGTGCGTCGCTTTGCGTTCTTTGAGAGGCGGGTCGTTCGATTCAGGATTTGAAAGTCCTGACGAGAGGCGAACCGTCCGGACGAAAACGAAATTCAACTCCGAAGGCGATTTCGACAATCGCGGTTTCGGAAAGGTTCGTCCTTCAGGGGCGACGATAACGAGAGGCCACGATGGCGCAACAGACGTTCACCGGTCGCAAACGCGTACGCAAGTTTTTCGGACACATTAAGGAAGTCGCGGAAATGCCGAACCTCATCGAGGTTCAGAAGGCATCCTACGACCAGTTCCTGATGGTGGACGAACCCCCGGGCGGCCGGCTCGACGAAGGTCTGCAGGCCGTCTTCCGTTCGGTGTTTCCGATCTCGGACTTCTCCGGCACCTCGATGCTGGAATTCGTCCGCTACGAATTCGAGCCGCCGAAATATGACGTCGACGAGTGCCGCCAGCGCGGCATGACCTTCGCTGCGCCCTTGAAGGTGACGCTGCGCCTCATCGTGTTCGATATCGACGAGGAAACCGGCGCGAAGTCGGTAAAGGACATCAAGGAGCAGGACGTCTACATGGGCGATATCCCGCTCATGACGATGAACGGCACCTTCATCGTCAACGGCACCGAGCGCGTCATCGTCTCCCAGATGCATCGTTCGCCCGGCGTGTTCTTCGATCACGACAAGGGCAAGACCCACTCCTCGGGCAAGCTTCTGTTTGCCGCGCGCGTCATCCCGTATCGCGGTTCCTGGCTCGACATCGAATTCGACGCCAAGGACATCGTCTATCGCGCGTATCGACCGCCGTCGAAAAATCCCCGTGACGTCGCTGATGTTCGCGCTCGGTCTCGACGGCGAGCAGATCCTTTCGACCTTCTACAAGAAGGTCAGCTACAAGCGTGGCAAGGAAGGCTGGCGCGTGCCGTTCGACGCCACCCGTTTCCGCGGCTATTCCACCATCAACGACCTGATCGATGCTGACAGCGGCAAGGTGGTGCTTGAAGCCGGCAAGAAGCTCACGGTTCGTTCCGCACGCCAGCTCCAGGAAAAGGGGCTGAAGGCGCTGCGGATGTCGGATGAGGAACTGGTCGGCAACTACGTCGCCGAGGACCTCGTCAATCCGAAGACCGGTGAAATCTATGTGGAAGCCGGCGAGGAAATCACCGAAAAGCTCGCTGAAGGTGCTGAACGAGCAGGGCTACAAGGAACTGCCGATCCTCGACATCGACCACGTCAATGTCGGCGCCTATATCCGCAACACGCTGCATGCCGACAAGAACATGACGCGTGAAGACGCGCTGTTCGATATCTATCGCGTGATGCGTCCGGGCGAGCCGCCGACGCTGGACTCGGCCCAGACCATGTTCCAGTCGCTGTTCTTCGATTCCGAGCGCTATGACCTGTCGGCCGTCGGCCGCGTCAAGATGAACATGCGCCTCGATCTCGATGCGCCGGACACGCAGCGCACGCTGCGCAAGGAAGATATCCTTTCCGTCATCAAGACGCTGGTCGACCTGCGCGACGGCAAGGGCGAGATCGACGACATCGACCACCTTGGCAATCGCCGGGTGCGCTCGGTCGGCGAACTCATGGAAAACCAGTACCGCATCGGCCTGCTTGCGCATGGAGCGCGCGATCAAGGAACGCATGTCGAGTGTCGATATCGACACCGTGATGCCGCAGGACCTGATCAACGCCAAGCCGGCGGCGGCAGCCGTGCGCGAGTTCTTCGGCTCCTCGCAGCTCTCGCAGTTCATGGACCAGACCAACCCGCTGTCGGAAATCACCCACAAGCGGCGCCTGTCGGCGCTCGGCCCGGGCGGTCTGACCCGCGAGCGCGCCGGCTTCGAAGTGCGCGACGTGCATCCGACGCATTACGGCCGTATCTGCCCGATCGAGACGCCGGAAGGTCCGAACATCGGTCTGATCAATTCGCTGGCCACGTTTGCGCGCGTCAACAAATACGGCTTCGTCGAAACGCCTTACCGCAAGGTCAAGGACGGTCGCGTCACCGACGAGGTGGTCTACCTCTCGGCGATGGAAGAGGGCCGTCATCACGTCGCGCAGGCCAACGTTGCGCTCGATAACCGCGGCCGCTTCACCGACGATCTCGTGGTCTGCCGTCACGCCGGCGAAAACGTGCATGCTCGCGCCCGACAAGGTCGACTACATGGACGTGTCGCCGAAGCAGCTCGTTTCGGTTGCCGCGGCGCTGATCCCGTTCCTCGAGAACGACGACGCCAACCGCGCGCTGATGGGCTCGAACATGCAGCGTCAGGCCGTGCCTTTGGTGCGCGCCGAAGCGCCGTTCGTCGGCACCGGCATGGAAGGCGTGGTCGCACGCGACTCGGGCGCTGCGATCGCAGCCCGCCGCACCGGCGTGATCGACCAGATCGACGCCACCCGTATCGTGATCCGCGCCACCGAAGATCTCGATCCGACCAAGTCGGGCGTCGATATCTACCGGCTGATGAAGTACCAGCGCTCCAACCAGTCGACCTGCATCAACCAGCGTCCGCTGGTGAAGGTCGGCGACGTCGTCAAGAAGGGCGATATCATTGCCGACGGTCCCTCGACCGATCTCGGCGAGCTCGCGCTCGGCCGCAACGTGCTGGTCGCGTTCATGCCGTGGAATGGCTACAACTTCGAAGACTCGATCCTGCTCTCCGAGCGGATCGTAAAGGACGACGTCTTCACCTCGATCCACATCGAGGAGTTCGAAGTGATGGCCCGCGACACCAAGCTGGGGCCTGAGGAAATCACCCGCGACATTCCGAACGTTTCGGAAGAAGCGCTGAAGAACCTCGACGAAGCCGGCATCGTCTATATCGGCGCGGAAGTGCGCGCCGGCGACATCCTGGTCGGCAAGATCACGCCGAAGGGCGAAAGCCCGATGACGCCGGAAGAAAAGCTTCTGCGCGCCATCTTCGGCGAAAAGGCCTCCGACGTCCGCGATACCTCGCTCCGCGTGCCTCCGGGCGTGCAGGGCACGATCGTGGAAGTGCGCGTCTTCAACCGCCATGGCGTCGACAAGGACGAGCGTGCGCTGGCGATCGAACGGGAAGAGATCGAGCGTCTGGCCAAGGACCGCGACGACGAACAGGCGATCCTGGACCGCAACGTCTACAGCCGTCTCGCTGAGCTGCTGGAAAACCGCCAGGGCATCGCGGGTCCGAAGGGCTTCAAGAAGGACACCAAGATCACGCGCGCCGTGCTCGAAGAGCATCCGCGTTCGCAATGGTGGATGTTTGCTTCGCCCAACGACAAGCTGATGGCCGAGATCGAGGCCATGCGGAAGCAGTACGACGAGTCGAAGAAGGGCCTTGAACAGCGCTTCCTCGACAAGGTCGAGAAGCTGCAGCGTGGCGACGAATTGCCGCCCGGCGTGATGAAGATGGTCAAGGTCTTCGTCGCGGTGAAGCGCAAGATCCAGCCCGGCGACAAGATGGCCGGCCGTCACGGCAACAAGGGCGTGGTGTCCAAGATCGTGCCGATCGAAGACATGCCGTTCCTCGAGGACGGTACCCATGCCGACATCGTGCTCAATCCGCTCGGTGTGCCTTCGCGCATGAACGTCGGTCAGATTCTCGAAACCCATCTTGGCTGGGCCTGCGCCGGCCTCGGCAAGCGCATCGGCCAGACGATCGACGCCTATCTACACGCAAGCAGGACCTCAAGCCGCTGAAGGAGACGTTGAAGAAGATCTATGGCGACGAAGAGACGATCAAGTCGCTCAACGATAGCGAGTTGCTCGAACTCGGCCGCAACCTGAGCCACGGCGTGCCGATCGCGACGCCGGTGTTCGACGGCGCCAAGGAAGCCGACATCGAGGAGATGCTGAAGCTGGCGGGGCTCGACGCTTCCGGCCAGTCGACCGTCTATGACGGCCGTACCGGCGATCCCTTCGACCGCAAGGTGACGGTTGGGCTACATCTATATGCTCAAGCTGCACCATCTCGTCGACGACAAGATCCATGCGCGTTCGATCGGACCGTACTCGCTCGTCACCCAGCAACCGCTGGGCGGCAAGGCGCAGTTCGGCGGCCAGCGTTTCGGCGAAATGGAGGTCTGGGCGCTCGAGGCCTACGGCGCCGCCTACACGCTTGCAGGAAATGCTGACGGTGAAGTCGGACGACGTCGCCGGCCGTACCAAGGTGTACGAGGCGATCGTGCGCGGCGACGACACGTTCGAGGCGGGTATCCCGGAATCGTTCAACGTGCTGGTCAAGGAAATGCGTTCGCTCGGTCTCAACGTCGACCTGCACAACTCGAAGGTCGGGCCTGGCTCGACTTCGGAAGCGGCCGAGTAAGCAAAGCTATTTTACCCGGCGCGATGGCTATCCACGCGCCGGGTATTCGCAGTCAGCGCTTTCAGTTGGGCGCGTGTGGCTGAACAGGAATTTCGAATTTGCTGCCGGTGACGATCGGCACGCGAGGAGAAGACGATGAACCAAGAAATTATGAATCTGTTCAATCCGACGACGCCGGCTCAGGTCTTCGACCAGATCCGGATTTCGATCGCGTCGCCGGAAAAGATTCTGTCGTGGTCCTACGGCGAAATCAAGAAGCCGGAGACCATCAACTACCGCACCTTCAAGCCGGAGCGCGACGGCCTGTTCTGCGCCCGCATCTTCGGGCCGATCAAGGACTACGAGTGCCTGTGCGGCAAGTACAAGCGGATGAAGTACAAGGGCATCATCTGCGAAAAGTGCTCGGTCGAAGTGACGCTGTCGCGCGTCCGGCGCGAGCGCATGGGCCATATCGAGCTGGCAGCGCCGGTTGCCCACATCTGGTTCCTGAAGTCGCTGCCGTCGCGCATCGGCCTTCTGCTCGACATGACGCTGAAGGATCTCGAGCGGATTCTGTACTTCGAATATTACGTCGTGCTTGAGCCGGGTCTGACCGCGCTCAAGGACCGTCAGCTGCTGTCGGAAGACGAGTATCTGAAGGCGCAGGACGAGTACGGCCAGGATTCCTTCACCGCCATGATCGGCGCAGAGGCGATCCGCGAACTGTTGAAGGGGCTCGAGCTCGAGAAGCTCGAGACCACTTTGCGCGCCGAGATGCAGGAGACCGACTCCGACATCAAGCACAAGAAGCTCGCCAAGCGGCTGAAGATCGTCGAGGCCTTCCGCTATTCCGGCAACAAGCCGGAGTGGATGATCCTGACCGTGGTGCCGGTGATCCCGCCGGACCTGCGTCCGCTGGTGCCGCTCGATGGCGGCCGCTTTGCGACGTCGGACCTCAACGACCTCTACCGCCGCGTCATCAACCGCAACAACCGCTTGAAGCGGCTGATGGAGCTGCGCGCGCCCGACATCATCATCCGCAACGAAAAGCGCATGCTGCAGGAGGCGGTCGACGCTCTGTTCGACAACGGCCGCCGCGGCCGCGTCATCACCGGCGCCAACAAGCGTCCGCTGAAGTCGCTCGCCGACATGCTCAAGGGCAAGCAGGGCCGCTTCCGTCAGAACCTGCTCGGCAAGCGCGTCGACTATTCCGGCCGTTCGGTGATCGTGGTCGGTCCCGAACTGCGCCTGCATCAGTGCGGCCTGCCGAAGAAGATGGCGCTCGAGCTGTTCAAGCCGTTCATCTATTCGCGGCTCGACGCCAAGGGTCTGTCGACTACGGTGAAGCAGGCCAAGAAGCTGGTTGAGAAAGAGCGTCCGGAGGTCTGGGATATCCTCGACGAGGTGATCCGCGAACATCCGGTGCTGCTCAACCGTGCGCCGACGCTGCATCGCCTCGGCATTCAGGCGTTCGAGCCGGTCCTGATCGAGGGCAAGGCGATCCAGCTTCACCCGCTGGTCTGCGCCGCGTTCAACGCCGACTTCGACGGCGACCAGATGGCCGTGCACGTTCCGCTGTCGCTCGAAGCGCAGCTGGAAGCGCGCGTCCTGATGATGTCGACCAACAACATCCTGCACCCGGCGAACGGCCAACCGATCATCGTGCCGTCGCAGGACATCGTGCTCGGACTTTATTATCTCTCGATCATGCGCGAAGGGTTGCCCGGCGAGGGCAAGCTGTACGGCGAGATGGCCGAGATCGAGCACGCGTTGCACGCCAAGGTCATCCACCTGCATACCAAGATCAAGTATCGCTGGGAGGGCCTCGACGAGGAGGGCAAGCACGTCAAGCGCTGGATCGAGACCACCGCCGGCCGCGTCATGCTCGGCAACGTGCTGCCGAAGTCGCCGAAGATGTCGTACGACGTCATCAACAAGCTGATGACCAAGCGCGAAATCTCCGGCGTGATCGATCAGGTCTATCGCCACTGCGGCCAGAAGGAGACGGTGATCTTCTGCGACCGCATCATGGCGCTCGGCTTCTACAACGCGTTCAAGGCCGGCATTTCGTTCGGCAAGGACGACATGGTGGTGCCGCACGGCAAGTGGAAGATCGTGGAGACCACGCGTACGCTGGCGAAGGACTTCGAGCAGCAGTACAACGACGGTCTGATCACCCATGGCGAGAAGTACAACAAGGTCGTCGACGCCTGGTCGAAGGCGACCGAAGAAATCGCCAAGGAGATGATGAAGGAAATCTCCTCGACCAAGAAAAACGCCAAGGGCGTCGAAGCAGACATCAACTCGATCTACATGATGGCCCACTCCGGTGCGCGTGGTTCGCCCGCGCAGATGCGTCAGCTCGCCGGTATGCGCGGCCTGATGGCCAAGCCGTCGGGCGAAATCATCGAAACGCCGATCATTTCCAACTTCAAGGAAGGTCTGTCGGTGCTCGAATACTTCAACTCGACCCACGGCGCCCGCAAGGGCCTCGCGGACACCGCGTTGAAGACCGCCAACTCCGGCTACCTGACCCGCCGTCTTGTCGACGTGGCACAGGACTGCATCATCAATGCCGATGACTGCGGCACCAAACTCGGCATCAAGATGCGCGCCATCGTCGATGCCGGCACGGTGGTGGCCTCGCTCGGCTCGCGCATTCTCGGTCGTACGGCGGGTGAGGACGTGCGCGATGCTGCGTCCAACAGGGTCGTCGTCAAGCGCGGCACGCTGATGGAAGAAAGCCATGTGGAGGCCATCCATCAGGCTGGCATCCAGGAGGTGAAGATTCGTTCGGCACTGACTTGCGAACTGGTCAACGGCATCTGCGCCAAGTGCTACGGGCGCGATCTGGCCCGCGGCACGCCGGTCAACCATGGTGAGGCGGTCGGCGTCATCGCGGCGCAGTCGATCGGCGAGCCGGGTACCCAGCTCACGATGCGTACGTTCCACATCGGCGGCGCGGCGCAGATCAACGAGCAGTCGTTCATCGAATCGAACTTCGACGGCAAGGTGACGATCAAGAACAAGGCGATCGCCAGGAACAGCGAAGGCCACTCGGCTGCGATGGTCCGCAACATGGTCGTTGCGATCACGGACGCCGACGGTACGGAACGTGCGACCCACCGCATTCAGTACGGCGCGCGCATGCACGTCGACGAAGGTGACACGGTCAAGCGCGGTCAGCGCATCGCCGAGTGGGATCCTTATACCCGCCCGGTGCTGACCGAAGTCGAAGGCACGATCGGATTCGAGGATCTGGTCGAGGGTCAATCGATCTCGGAGACGCTCGACGAATCCACCGGTATCGCCAAGCGTGTCGTCATCGACTGGCGCACGACCCGAGGCGGAGCCGATCTGCGGCCCGCGATCGTCATCAAGGGCAAGGACGGCAAGATCCTCAAGCTCGCGCGTGGCGGCGACGCCCGCTACATGCTGTCGGTCGATGCCATTCTGTCGGTGGATACCGGCTCCAAGGTCAAGCCGGGCGATATTCTCGCCCGTATCTCGACCGAAAGCGCCAAGACCCGCGACATCACGGGCGGTCTGCCGCGCGTTGCCGAACTGTTCGAAGCGCGCAAGCCGAAGGATGCGGCGATCATCGCCGAGATCGCCGGCACCATTCGCTTCGGCCGGGACTACAAGAACAAGCGCCGCCTCTCGATCGAGCCGATGGACAAGAGCGAGGAGACGCGCGAGTACCTGATCCCGAAGGGCAAGCACATCCACCTGCAGGACGGCGATATCGTCGAAAAGGGCGATTTCATCGTCGAGGGCAATCCCGCCCCGCACGACATCCTGGCGATCAAGGGCATCGAGGAACTCGCGGCCTATCTGGTCAACGAAATCCAGGAGGTCTACCGGCTGCAAGGCGTGCTCATCAACGACAAGCACATCGAGGTGATTGTCCGTCAGATGCTGCAGAAGGTGGAGATCACCGACCAGGGCGAGACCGACATGATCTCGGGCGAGCAGATCGACAAGATCGAGTTCGACCAGATCAACGCCAAGGCAAAGGAAGAGGGCAAGAAGATCGCGACGGGAACGCCGGTTCTGCTTGGCATCACCAAGGCGAGCTTGCAGACCCGCTCGTTCTTCTCGGCCGCCTCGTTCCAGGAGACGACCCGCGTGCTCACCGAAGCCGCTGTCAACGGCAAGGTGGACCCGCTGGAAGGCCTCAAGGAAAACGTGATTGTCGGCCGCCTGATCCCGGCCGGTACGGGCGCCTCGATGGCGAAGATCCGCGAGGTCGCCGTCAAACGCGACAAGCTGATCCTCGACGAGCGCGAGAAGCAGGCGGCGATCGTGCCGGCTGCGCCGGAAGTCGAACCTTTGGCATTGCCGCCAGCCGAATAGGCTTAACGGCACCCGCTAGACTACGGAAAAGACCGGCGAAAGCCGGTCTTTTTTTGCTATTTTCCGACTATTCTGCTTCACTTGCCCGGTTCGTTCATCTTCCCTTCAGGGAAAAAAGCGCTTTCATATCAATCAACTTAGTTCGGCGCCTTTTGGGGTGGCAGCCGACGCGGCGGGGGCCGGAAATTACCGGAAACAAATGTTCGATCTAGCGATTGTAGGTGGTGGGCCGGGCGGCTTGATGAGTGCGTGGTACCTTAAGAAGAAACTGGGGAACCTTTGCAGCGTCACCATCTTTGAAGCGTCCGATCGGCTCGGAGGCAAGGTCCTCACCGGCCGGTTCGATTCTGCGCCGGCCATTTACGAAGCGGGCGTTGCCGAAATTTACGACTACTCGATGACGGGCCCCGATCCGCTGCGCGAGTTGATCCAGCATTTCGGCCTGCAAACGATTCCGATGGATGCCGAGCAGGTTCAGCTTGATGGTGAGCTGCTCAACGACGTCGCGGGCATGCGCCGCAAATACGGGGCCAAGACGGCGGATGCCATCGAGGCGTTCCGCAAGCGTTGCAGCCGAATGGTGTCGCCGAGCGAGTACTACGAGGGTATCGGCTCCCACGACAACGAACATCCCTGGGCCTACATGACAGCGGAAGAGCTGCTGGAGCGCGAGGTCGACGATGCGACCGCCAGGCGCTTTTTCAGGGTAATGGCACGCTCGGATATTGCGACCGAAAATCACCATACCAGCGGCCTCAATGCGCTGAAGAACTACGTGATGGATGTCGATGGCTATCTCGGCCTCTATTCGATCCAGAACGGAAACGAGCAGCTGATCGATTGCCTCCAGTCGGAGGTCGATGCCGACATCCAGCTCAATCATCGCGTTCTCAAGGTCGGCAAGACCACAGGTGGCCGTTACCGGCTCGCTATGATGAACGGCAAGGGGCCGGAGACGCGGGATTTCGATCTCGTGCTGATGTGCCTGCCGCATTCCTGGCTCGCTACCATGGGCTGGGATGGCGAAGACCTGCGCAAGTCGATGGTCAAGCACGTCTCCTATTTCGACCGGCCTGCGCACTATCTGCGCGTTTCGATCCTGTTCGACGAGCCGTTCTGGGGCGACAGGATTCCGGGCGCCTGGTTCATGTCGGAAGCCTTTGGCGGCTGCTGCGTCTACAACGAAGGTTCACGCCACAATATCGGCCGTCACGGCGTCCTCAACTGGTTGATCGCAGGTTCCGACGCGCTCGCCTTCGCCAATCTGGACGACGAGGCGCTGATCGATGCCGCGCTGAAGTCGCTCCCGGCGTCGCTGGGTGATCCGCGGGCGCATTTTATCGAGGGCAAGACGCATCGCTGGCTGTCGTCGGTCAACGCGTTGCCGGGCGGCCTGCCGGCGCGTGACGTGATGACCAATCACCGGCCGGACCCCAAGCAGCATCCGGGACTGGTGCTGGTCGGCGACTATCTGTTCGATTCGACGCTGAACGGTCTGCTCGACTCCTCTGATGCCGCGACCGACATCATCCTGACCGAGATGATGCGGCTTCGCCGCGATCGCGTTGCGAGCGGCAAGCTGTCGGACAAGATCGATCGCGACTATTTCGAGAACTATCGCGGGCTTGGACCCTATCGCGAAGTCTGGAACCACTTCACCGATCCCGCTTTTCTGGCGGACCTGATCAAGATCGTCTGGAACCGGGCGAAGGGTTACAAGCTCCTGATCGCGGGATCGGCCAGCGGCGAACTCGTCGGCGCGCTGCGTTTGCGCGGGATCGATGCCTGGGGCGTCGAGAACAACCGCGCCATTCACGCGAAGACTCCGAAGGAGCTGAAAAAGTTCAACAAGCTTGGGTCGATCGTCGATTTGCCGTTCAAGGACGGCGAGTTCGATTTCGTGTTCGAGACCAGCCTTTGCCATGTCGCCGAAACTCGCGTCGTGAAGGCTATCCGCGAGCTCAACCGTGTCGTCAAAACCGGCCTGGTGTTCAGCTCGGTAACGTCGGACCTGCCGGCCGCCTTGATTGACCGCTACGATCTGTTGCGCGGGGTGAAGAAGCTCGGCACCTGGTGGGAATGGTCGGAGCTGTTCTTCAACAACGGTTTCGATCTTTCGATGCAGCGCCACGACTGCACGGACGTGCTGTGGGCAGCAACGCTTGCAGCCAATAAGGGGCCCGGCGAGTGGTATGCCGATTCCGAAAGCTTGCGTTATTCGTTCTTCGACAAGGTCGAAGAGGATGACTAATTGCCGCTGGTCCGAAGTGCTTGCGCTGCAGTCGTCGGCGGTAAGGTTACCCGCACCAAAATTTTTGCTGAATGCAATCTGATCGCCTAGGATAGCGCGTGCTCTTGTTTCTCTGCGGTCATGCCCGGCCGTGCAGTGTCGGTTGGTTTTTCGGTTGGTTTCATGGCTTCCAGGCCTTCCTCGTCGGGTGAACCTGTCGCAGCGTCCGCGGAGGCTTCCGACGGCGTAGCGACTGAGAAGAAACTGGCGGCCAGCCTCGAATCCAAGCTCCCGCCGGATCAAGATGGCGAGGACGACGAGCTTGAGCTCGATGAGGGCGACGATGAGGAACTCGTCGTCTATACCGCAAAAGAAGCCGCCGGCGCGCTCGCGACCATCTACGGTTTCATCAAGCCCTTCCTGGGCAACTACAAGAAGCTGATCGCATTCGTTGGCCTCGGCGTCCTGGTCGAGACGTTGTTCAATGTGATCATGCCGTTGAGCCTGAAATTCCTGATCGACGACGCGCTCGGTGAGGAAGACTTCGAGGCTTTGATCAGGATTCTTTCCGTACTGGCGGTGGCCGGCATCGTCACTTCGATCGTCGCGATCTGGTACGAGCGGTTGGATGCGCGACTTGCCGCTTCGCTGATTTCCGACGTGCGGACGCGGCTATTCGATCACGTGCAGAACTTGCCGACCGCGTTTTTCCAGCGCACCAAGCGCGGCGAAATCCTGTCACGGTTCTCGGTCGATATGTCGGCCATCGAGGGAACGGTGAAGGGCTTTGCCACCACGGCCGCACTGCCGCTCTTCGAGTTGATCGCCGGCATCATACTGATGCTGTTTCTGAACTGGCAGTTGGCTGCGATCGCGCTTCTGATATTTCCGATCACGCTGATCGGCCCGCGCATTATCACGCCCAAAGCCGTGCAAGCCAATTACGAGCAGAAGCTCAACGAGGCCTCGCTGCTCGGCATGGTGCAGGAAAACATCGCGACCCAGGCGGTCGTCAAAGCCTTCATGTTGCAACGCAAGACGCTCGGCTGGTTCACGCTGCGCAACAACGAAGCGCGGCGGAAAATTGCGTCAGCGGCATTCCTGTCGACCATGGTCGAGCGCACCGTTGCGATCTCGGTGCTGCTGTTGCACCTCGTCGTGCTCGCGATCGGCGCCTATCTCGCCACCAAGGGCCAGATCACCGTCGGAACTTTCGTGACGTTCGAGAGCGCGTTCTGGGAGGTGTCCTACAACATCGCCCATATCATGCATTTCGTTCCGGTCTCGATCTCGTCGGCGGCGGCCGTGCGTCATATTCAGGAATTGCTGGATGAACCGACCCGCGGCGCCGACCGTCCCGGCGCGCCCGATCTGCCGCGCATCAGCCACGACATCTCTTTTGAGCGTGTGACCTTTCAGTATGAAGGCAGCGAGACGCCCGTTCTCGACGGCCTGAGCCTCAAGCTTGCTGTCGGCAAGACCATCGCCATCGTCGGTCCGAGCGGTTCGGGAAAGAGCACGCTGCTCAATCTGATCCTGCGTCTTTATGTGCCGGACGAGGGACGCATCACGATCGACGGCGTCGACATCCGCAGAGTGACGCGGGAGTCGTTACGCAGCAGCATGGCGGTGGTGTTCCAGGAGAACATGCTCTTCAACATGTCGATCCGCGAGAACATCCGGCTCGGCAAGGAAGGCGCGACCGACAAGGACGTAGAGGAGGCGGCGCGCAAGGCCGAGATCCACCGCTACATCATGAGCCTGCCGCAGAAATACGAAACTCTGGTCGGCGAACGCGGCGACACCCTGTCGGGCGGCCAGCGCCAGCGCATTGCGATCGCACGCGCGATCGTGCGCGATCCCTCGATCCTCCTCCTGGATGAAGCCACCTCGGCGCTCGACCAGACGACGGAAGCCGCCATCAACAAGACGCTGATGAAGCTTGCCAAGGGGCGGACCATGCTGTTTTCGACCCATCGGCTGACCTCCGTGGTCGACATGGACGAAATCATCGTGGTTTCAGGCGGCAAGGCGATCGAACGCGGCACGCACGATGAACTGCTCGAGAAAGGCGGCATGTACCGCCAACTCTGGGATGATCAGAGCCTCAAGTCGCATCAAGCGGCGAAAGATGATGACGAGGACGACGACTGATGCCGTCCGGCAGGCTGCTTAGATTGTGGTTTAGGAAATGAACAATCTTCAGATGTCGGTTATCTCGTTAATACCCGGATAAAAATCGAGGTGAAGCGTCTTTTTCGGTCAGTGATGGTCGTCGGGCGTGTAAACGGGGCAGGGGCGCAAGGCGCGAATTCTGCCGATGGCAGAAGCGCTTCTTAGGGGCATCTCACCCGACGTTTCGCCTTGACTTGGCCATTCCGCACCGATAGAACCCGCGCACTTAACGACAGGCGGTGAGCTTCGCTTGCGTCGGAACGGACCACCCTCTCGGCCTCCTTTTCAAGGAATCCAGGACGGGCACCAACCTCGACGAATGTCGCTCAAACGCTGTCGAATATAGCTAGGCAATGCCGTAACGATCTCAATTTTCGTGGGCACGTCCCCACGGGATTGATCGGGTGCATGATCTCAAGCGCAGCTTGATCGGCTCAACTTCGATCGAAGCGAAACTTGCGGTCCTCTGTGGCGTCGAAGCGCTTTCTGCTCAGGGATGAGCGGTTGGCGCGATTTCGCTTTGCGCGGATGTTTTTTGCGCAAGGCGCAGGGTGGGACTTCAATCCAGGGTCCCGAACGAATTTTGCGAAGCCGTTTTCGGTTTCGTGTGAACTGAAGGATGAAGGCTGACATGCCGACGATCAACCAACTGATCGCAAAACCGCGCGTCGTCCAGAAGTCGCGCAAGAAGGTGCCCGCGCTGCAGCAGTCGCCGCAGAAGCGCGGCGTTTGCACGCGCGTCTACACCACGACGCCGAAGAAGCCGAACTCCGCGCTCCGCAAAGTCGCCAAGGTACGCCTGACCAACGGGTTTGAGGTCATCGGCTACATCCCGGGCGAAGGCCATAACCTTCAGGAGCACTCGGTGGTCATGATCCGCGGCGGCCGCGTCAAGGACTTGCCCGGCGTGCGCTACCACATCCTCCGCGGCGTCCTCGATACGCAGGGCGTCAAGAACCGCAAGCAGCGCCGTTCGAAGTACGGCGCGAAGCGTCCGAAATAATCGGGAACAGATTAGATGTCGCGCCGCCATTCCGCTGAAAAACGTGAAGTGCTTCCGGACCCCAAGTTCGGGAACATCGTCATTACGAAGTTCATGAACTCGGTGATGTACGCCGGGAAGAAGTCGGTCGCCGAAGGCATCGTCTATGGCGCGCTCGGCATGATCGAGGCCAAGACCAAGCAGAGCCCGCTCACGGTATTCGAGCAGGCGCTGGAAAACGTGATGCCGACCATCGAAGTCCGCTCGCGGCGCGTCGGCGGCGCCACCTATCAGGTGCCGGTCGAGGTCCGTTCGGTTCGCCGGCAGGCGTTGGGGATTCGCTGGCTGATCACGGCTGCGCGTGAGCGCAATGAAAAGACGATGACGGAGCGGCTCTCGGCCGAGTTGCTCGATGCGTCGAATAATCGGGGGAACGCCGTCAAGAAGCGTGAAGACGTGCACCGGATGGCGGAAGCCAACCGCGCCTTCTCGCACTATCGCTGGTAACGGCGAAAACGTCAGCACCCCAAAGGAACAACCATGCCCCGCCAACATGCCATCGAGGACTACCGTAACTTCGGTATCATGGCGCATATCGACGCCGGCAAAACCACGACCACGGAACGCATCCTCTATTACACCGGCAAGAGCCACAAGATCGGCGAAGTGCACGAAGGTGCCGCGACGATGGATTGGATGGAGCAGGAGCAGGAGCGCGGCATCACGATTACTTCGGCCGCGACCACCGCGTTCTGGAACGGCAAGCGCCTGAACATCATCGACACCCCCGGCCACGTCGACTTCACCATTGAAGTCGAGCGTTCGCTGCGCGTGCTCGACGGCGCCGTCTGCGTGCTCAACTCCAACCAGGGCGTCGAGCCCCAGACCGAAACCGTCTGGCGCCAGGGCGACAAGTACAAGGTTCCGCGCATCGTCTTCGCCAACAAGATGGACAAGACCGGCGCCGATTTCTTCAAGTGCCTTGCCGATATCGTCGACCGTCTTGGCGCCAAGCCGATCGCGATCCAGCTGCCGATCGGCGCCGAGAACAACTTCAAGGGTCTCATCGATCTCGTGAAGATGAAGGGCATCGTCTGGAACGACGAATCGCTCGGCGCGAAGTTCGACTATGTCGACATTCCCGCGGACATGCTCGATCAGGCCAAGGAATACCGTGAGAAGATGGTGGAAGCCGCCGTCGAACTCGACGACGACGCTCTCGCTGCATTCCTCGACGGCAACGAGCCGGACGAAGCGACGCTGAAGCGGCTGATCCGCAAGGCGGTGCTGACCGGCGCCTTCTATCCCGTGCTGTGCGGTTCAGCTTTCAAGAACAAGGGCGTGCAGCCGCTGCTCGACGCGGTCGTCGACTATCTGCCGTCGCCGATCGACGTGCCTTCGATCAAGGGCACCGACGAGGACGGCAACGAAATCATCCGCAAGGCCGACGACAAGGAGCCGCTTGCGCTTCTCGCGTTCAAGATCATGGACGACCCCTTCGTCGGCACCATCACCTTCTGCCGCATCTATTCCGGCACGCTTGTGTCGGGCACCGGCGTTATCAATTCGACGCGCGAGCGCAAGGAACGTATCGGCCGCATGTTGCTGATGCATGCCAACAACCGCGAAGACATCAAGGAAGCCTATGCGGGCGACATCGTGGCGCTGGCGGGCCTGAAGGAAGCGCGTACCGGCGACACGCTGTGCGATGCGAACAAGCCGGTGATTCTGGAAAAGATGGAATTTCCGGAGCCGGTCATCGAGATCGCGATCGAGCCGAAGTCGAAGGCGGACCAGGAAAAGCTCGGCATCGCGCTCGCAAAGCTCGCCGCGGAAGATCCTTCGTTCCGGGTGTCGACCGATCAGGAATCCGGCCAGACCATCCTCAAGGGCATGGGCGAACTCCATCTCGACATCAAGGTCGATATCTTGAGGCGTACCTACAAGGTCGATGCCAATATCGGCGCGCCGCAGGTGGCGTTCCGTGAGCGCGTCACCCAGCGCGTCGAGCACAGCTATACCCACAAGAAGCAGACCGGTGGTACCGGTCAGTTCGCAGCCGTGACGATCATTGTCGAGCCCAATGAGCCGGGCAAAGGCTACGAGTTCGAATCCAAGGTCGTCGGCGGCGCGGTGCCGAAAGAATATATCCCGGGCGTCGAAAAGGGCCTGGAGAGCGTTCTTTCTTCGGGCGTGGTCGCCGGCTTCCCGATCGTGGATATCAAGGTGCAACTGATCGACGGCAAGTATCATGACGTCAACTCGTCGGCGCTCGCCTTCGAAATCGCGACCCGCGCCTGCTTCCGCGAAGCGCTACAGCGCGGCAAGTCGGTCCTGCTCGAGCCGATCATGAAGGTCGAAGTGGTGACGCCGGAAGATTACACCGGCTCTGTCATCGGCGACCTGAATTCGCGGCGCGGCCAGATCCAGGGTCAAGACATGCGCGGCAACGCCAACGTCATCAACGCGATGGTGCCGCTCATGAACATGTTCGGTTATGTCAATAACCTGCGCTCGATGAGCCAGGGTCGTGCCACCTTTACGATGCAGTTCGACCACTACGCGGAAGCGCCGGCGAACGTGTCGGCAGAAGTCCAAAAGAAGTTTGCCTGATTATCGTTGGCGGCAGCTAACGATTGAACGGAGAGTCAAATGGCCAAAGCAAAATTTGAACGTAATAAACCGCACTGCAACATCGGAACCATCGGTCACGTCGATCATGGCAAGACGTCGCTGACGGCAGCGATCACCAAGATCCTGGCCGAAATCGGGCGGTGCAACGTTCACGGCGTACGACCAGATCGACAAGGCGCCGGAAGAGAAGGCGCGCGGCATCACGATCTCGACCGCGCACGTCGAGTACGAGACGAAGAACCGTCACTATGCCCACGTCGATTGTCCCGGTCACGCCGACTATGTGAAGAACATGATCACCGGCGCGGCCCAGATGGACGGCGCGATCCTCGTCGTGTCCGCCGCTGACGGCCCGATGCCGCAGACCCGCGAGCACATCCTGCTCGCCAAGCAGGTCGGCGTGCCGGCGATGGTGGTGTTCCTCAACAAGTGCGACATGGTCGACGATCCGGAATTGCTCGAACTCGTCGAACTCGAAGTTCGCGAATTGCTCTCGAAGTACGACTTCCCGGGCGACAAGATCCCGATCATCAAGGGTTCGGCTCTCGCCGCCCTCGAAGACAAGGACAAGAAGCTCGGCCACGACGCCATTCTCGAACTGATGAAGCATGTCGACGAGTACATTCCGCAGCCGGAGCGTCCGATCGACCAGCCGTTCCTGATGCCGGTGGAAGACGTGTTCTCGATCTCCGGCCGCGGTACCGTGGTCACCGGTCGTGTCGAGCGCGGCATCATCAAGGTCGGCGAGGAAATCGAGATCGTCGGGCTGCGTGCGACGCAGAAGACGATCGTCACCGGCGTTGAAATGTTCCGCAAGCTGCTCGATCAGGGTCAGGCAGGAGACAACATCGGTGCGCTGCTCCGCGGCACCAAGCGCGAGGAAGTCGAGCGCGGTCAGGTGCTTTGCAAGCCGGGTTCGGTCAAGCCGCACACCAAGTTCAAGGCCGAGGCCTACATCCTCACCAAGGAAGAGGGCGGACGTCACACCCCGTTCTTCACCAACTATCGGCCGCAGTTCTACTTCCGCACCACCGACGTGACCGGTGTCGTGCATCTGCCCGAAGGCACCGAAATGGTGATGCCGGGCGACAACATCGCGATGGAAGTTCACCTGATCGTGCCGATCGCGATGGAAGAAAAGCTCCGCTTCGCGATCCGTGAAGGTGGCCGCACCGTCGGCGCCGGCGTCGTCGCAAGCATCATCGAGTAAGAAGCATCCGTCGTGATGCCCCGCCTTGTGCCGGGCATCACGACTTTCTTGATTTCTAGACGTGGATGGCCGGGACCAACCCGGCCGTGACGGAAAAGAAAGATAACGGCAATGAACGGCCAGAATATCCGCATCCGCCTCAAGGCGTTCGACCATCGAATTCTCGATACGTCGACGCGTGAGATCGTGAATACGGCAAAACGGACCGGCGCCCAGGTTCGCGGACCCATTCCGCTGCCGACGCGGCTGGAGAAGTTTACCGTCAACCGTTCGCCGCACGTTGACAAGAAGAGCCGCGAGCAATTCGAGATGCGCACGCACAAGCGCCTTCTCGACATTGTCGATCCGACCCCGCAGACCGTGGACGCGCTGATGAAGCTCGACCTGGCGGCAGGCGTCGACGTCGAAATCAAGCTCTAACCCTTTAGGCCCGTTCGCAACGTTTAGCGGACAGAAAGAACAGGAAGCACGCCGATGCGCTCCGGAGTGATCGCACAAAAGGTCGGGATGACGCGGGTCTTTACAGAGGCCGGCGAGCATATCCCCGTGACCGTGCTCAAACTCGGCAATTGCCAGGTGCTCGGTCACCGCACGACCGAGAAGAACGGTTATGTCGCGCTTCAGCTCGGTTCGGGCGAACGCAAGACCGTCTATATGCCGAAGGCCGAACGCGGCCAGTTCGCGGTCGCCAAGGTCGAGCCCAAGCGTAAACTCGCCGAATTCCGCGTGTCGGAAGACGGGCTGATCCCGGTCGGCGCAGAAATCCAGGCCGACCATTTCGTCGTCGGCCAGTTCGTCGACGTCACCGGCACTTCGATCGGCAAAGGTTTTGCGGGCGGCATGAAGCGCTGGAATTTCGGCGGTCTGCGCGCTACCCACGGCGTGTCGGTCTCGCACCGTTCGATCGGTTCGACCGGTGGCCGTCAGGACCCCGGCAAGACCTTCAAGAACAAGAAGATGCCCGGCCATATGGGCGTCGACCGCATCACGACGCTCAACCTTCGCGTCGTTCAGACCGATGTCGAGCGTGGCCTGATCCTGGTCGAAGGCGCCGTTCCCGGCTCCAAGGGCGGATGGATCGCGGTGCGCGATGCCGTCAAGAAACCGCTGCCGAAGGAAGCTCCGAAGCCCGGCAAGTTCAAGGTTGCAGGCGGCGAACAGGTTGTCGAAGCGCCGGCCCAAGGGGAGGGCGCGTGATGGAATTGAAAGTAACAACGCTTGAGGGCAAAGCGGCCGGTTCGGTCGAGCTTTCCGACGGCATCTTCGGCCTCGAGCCGCGCAAGGACATCATTCAGCGCTGCGTGCAGTGGCAGCTCAACAAGCGTCAGGCCGGCACCCACAAGGCCAAGGGCCGCGCCGAGATCTGGCGCACCGGCAAGAAGATGTACAAGCAAAAGGGCACCGGTGGCGCCCGTCACGGCTCGGCCCGCGTGCCGCAGTTCCGCGGCGGTGGCCGTGCCTTCGGTCCCGTGGTGCGTTCGCATGCGACCGGTCTGCCCAAGAAGGTCCGCGCGCTCGCGCTTCGCCATGCGCTCTCGGCCAAGGCCAAAGACGGCAGCCTCATCGTTATCGACAAGGCCGCGCTCGAAGCCGCCAAGACCAAGGCGCTGATTACGCATTTCTCCGGCCTCGGCGTTACCAATGCGCTGATCATCGACGGCGCCGAGCTCCATACCGGCTTCGCGACCGCCGCGCGCAACATTCCCAATATCGACGTGCTGCCGATCCAGGGCATCAACGTCTATGACATTCTCCGCCGCGAGAAGCTGGTGCTGACCAAGGCGGCGCTCGATGCGTTGGAGGCGCGCTTCAAATGAAGAATATCGATCCGCGCTTCTACGACATCATCGTCTCGCCCGTTGTCACTGAAAAGGCGACGATGGCCTCCGAGCACAACAAGGTGGTGTTCAAGGTTGCGAGCAAGGCTACCAAGCCGCAGATCAAGGAAGCCGTCGAGAAGCTGTTCGACGTCAAGGTCAAGCGCGTCAACACGCTGGTCCGCAAGGGCAAGACCAAGGTTTTCCGCGGCAGTTTCGGTTCGCAGTCGGATGTGAAACGTGCGGTCGTGACCCTCGAAGAGGGCCACCGCATCGACGTCACCACCGGGCTATAAGGCGGCACAGTTATGGCACTGAAAACATTCAACCCCACGACGCCAGGCCAGCGCCAGCTGGTGATGGTCGATCGTTCGACCCTCTACAAGGGCAAGCCCGTCAAGGCGCTCACCGAGGGCAAGCATTCCTCGGGCGGACGCAACGCGACCGGCCGCATCACCGTGCGCTTCCGCGGCGGCGGCCACAAGAAGGCCTACCGCGTCGTCGACTTCAAGCGCACCAAGGTCGATATGCCCGCAACCGTCGAGCGGCTGGAATACGATCCGAACCGCACCGCCTTCATCGCGCTGGTGAAGTACACCGACGGTACCCAGGCTTACATTCTCGCGCCGCAGCGGCTGGCCGTTGGCGATACCGTCGTCGCCGGCAACTATGTCGACGTGAAGCCGGGCAATGTCATGCCGCTCGGCAACATGCCGGTCGGCACCATCGTCCACAATGTCGAGCTGAAGATCGGCAAGGGCGGCCAACTCGCGCGCTCGGCCGGCACCTATGCGCAGGTGGTCGGCCGCGACCAGGATTACGTCATCGTTCGCTTGAATTCCGGCGAGCAGCGCCTGGTTCATGGCCGCTGCACCGGCACCATCGGTGCGGTCTCGAACCCGGATCATATGAATATCTCGATCGGCAAGGCCGGCCGCAACCGTTGGCTGGGCCGCAAGCCGCATAACCGCGGTGTTTCGATGAACCCGATCGACCATCCGCACGGCGGCGGCGAAGGCCGCACATCGGGCGGCCGCCACCCGGTGACCCCGTGGGGCAAGCCGACCAAAGGCAAGAAGACGCGGTCGAACAAATCGACCAACCGATTCATTCTCATCAGCCGCCACAAGCGGAAGAAGTAAGGAACGCCGGACCATGGTTCGTTCAGTCTGGAAAGGCCCGTTCGTTGAGGGATCACTGCTCAAGAAGGCGGACACCGCGCGTGCGTCCGGCCGTCATGACGTGATCAAGATCTGGAGCCGTCGCTCGACCATCCTGCCGCAATTCGTCGGCCTGGTGTTCGGCGTCTACAACGGTCAGAAGCACGTGCCGGTCTCGGTGAACGAGGAAATGGTCGGTCACAAGTTCGGCGAGTTCTCGCCGACGCGGACCTTCCACGGCCATTCGGGCGACAAGAAAGCCAAGAAGGCTTGAGGATTAAGCGATGAGCAAACCAAAGCGCGAACGGAGCCTCCCCGATAACGAGGCCAAGGCGATCGCCAGGATGCTGCGGGTGAGCCCGCAGAAGCTCAATCTTGTTGCGCAGTTGATTCGCGGCAGGAAGGCATCGGCGGCACTTGCGGACCTGCAGTTCTCGCGCAAGCGGATCGCAGTCGACGTCAAGAAGTGCCTGGAATCGGCAATCGCCAATGCCGAAAACAACCATGACCTCGAAGTCGACGATCTCGTCGTCGCCGAGGCGCATGTCGGCAACGGCATCGTGATGAAGCGTTTTGCCCCGCGCGGCCGTGGCCGTTCGGGTCGGGTTTTCAAACCGTTCTCGCAACTGACGATCGTGGTTCGTCAGGTCGAGGCGAGCGCCTAAGGGCGCGGGAGAATACGATGGGTCAGAAAATCAATCCAATCGGGCTGCGTCTCGGCATCAACCGGACCTGGGATTCCCGTTGGTTCGCCGGCAAGAACGAGTACGGCAAGCTGTTGCACGAGGACGTCAAGATCCGCGAGATCCTGCACAAGGAGCTCAAGCAGGCGGCTGTCGCCAAGATCGTGATCGAGCGACCGCACAAGAAGTGCCGCGTCACCATCCACTCGGCGCGTCCGGGTGTCGTGATCGGCAAGAAGGGCGCCGACATCGACAAGCTGCGCAAGAAGGTTGCCGACATCACCGCGTCCGACGTCGTCATCAACATCGTCGAAATCCGCAAGCCGGAACTCGATGCGACCCTTGTCGCCGAATTGATCGCGCAGCAGCTCGAGCGCCGCGTCGCATTCCGCCGTGCCATGAAGCGCGCCGTGCAGTCGGCGATGCGTCTGGGCGCCGAAGGCATCCGCATCAACTGCTCGGGCCGTTTGGGCGGCGCCGAAATCGCGCGCATGGAATGGTATCGCGAAGGCCGCGTGCCGCTGCACACGCTGCGCGCCGATATCGATTACGGCGTTGCGACCGCGTTTACGACCTTCGGCACCTGCGGCGTCAAGGTCTGGATCTTCAAGGGCGAGATCCTCGAGCACGATCCGATGGCCCAGGACAAGAAGATGGCCGAAGGCGACACCGGGCGACCCCGCCGCGACGCGGCGTGAAGCAAATAGGATTGAGGGCTTAACGCCATGATGCAACCAAAGAAAACGAAGTTCCGGAAGGCGCATAAGGGCCGCATTCACGGCACCGCGACTTCGGGCGCGACGTTGTCGTTCGGCCAGTACGGCCTGAAAGCGATGGAGCCCGAGCGGGTCACCGCGCGTCAGATCGAGGCCGCCCGCCGCGCGCTGACCCGTCACATGAAGCGCGCCGGCCGCGTCTGGATCCGCGTGTTCCCGGACGTTCCGGTGTCGAAGAAGCCCGCCGAAGTCCGCATGGGCTCCGGCAAGGGTACACCCGAATTGTGGGTGGCGCGGGTCAAGCCCGGCCGCGTGCTGTTCGAGATCGACGGCGTGACGGTGCAGACCGCCAAGGAAGCGCTGTTGCTTGCTGCTGCCAAATTGCCGATCAAGACGCGCTTTGTTGCGCGCATCGCGGAATAGGGAAGTTCGTCATGGCCGAGATGAAAACTGCCGATATCCGCGCGATGAGCCCCGATCAGATGGATGACGCCGTCCTCAATCTGAAGAAGGAGCGCTTCAACCTTCGCTTCCAGCGCGCCACCGGGCAGCTGGAAAACACCTCGCGGATGCGTGAAGCGCGCCGCGATATCGCCCGCATCAAGACCGTAGCCGCGCAAACCCGCGCGAAGAAGAAGTAAGGATAGACCAATGCCGAAACGTCAGCTTCAGGGCGTGGTCGTCAGCGACAAGCAAGCCAAGACGGTTGTGGTGCGCGTCGATCGCCGCTTTACCCATCCGATCTACAAGAAGACGATTCGCCGTTCCAAGAACTACCACGCGCACGACGAGAACAATGCGTTCAAGCCGGGCGACACCGTGTGGATCGAGGAAAGCAAGCCGATCTCGAAATTGAAGCGCTGGACCGTGGTCCGGGGCGAGCCTCAGAAAACGGCCTGACAAGTCCGAGCCCGGCCAAGCCGGGCAACGACTTCCGGGAAGAATTTTAAGCGCGACTTTGCGCAAGCTAGATGAGAGGACGAGGTGCATCAATGATTCAGATGCAGACCAACCTCGACGTGGCCGATAATTCCGGCGCACGCCGTGTCATGTGTATCAAGGTG
This sequence comes from uncultured Alphaproteobacteria bacterium, assembly GCA_963824305.1. GTDB lineage: Bacteria > Pseudomonadota > Alphaproteobacteria > Rhizobiales > Xanthobacteraceae > Bradyrhizobium. The sequence goes on along the minus strand of CAWGOW010000004.1, from coordinate 102,462 downwards.
CTCGGGGGCTCCAAGCGCCGGTACGCCACCGTGGGCGACATCATTGTCGTTTCGATCAAGGAAGCGATCCCGCGCGGAAAGGTGAAGAAGGGCGACGTGATGAAGGCCGTGGTGGTGCGGGTCCGCAAGGACATCCGCCGTCCCGACGGTTCCGTCATCCGCTTCGACCGCAACGCCGCCGTGCTGATCAACAACCAGGCCGAGCCGGTCGGTACCCGTATCTTCGGGCCCGTGCCGCGTGAGCTGCGCGCCAAGAACCACATGAAGATCATCTCGCTCGCCCCGGAGGTGCTGTGATGGCTGCCAAGATCCGGAAAGGCGACAAAGTCGTCGTGCTCTCAGGCCGTGACAAGGGCCGCACCGGCGAGGTGTTCGAGGTGCGTCCCGACGCGAGCAAGGCGCTGGTGCGCGGCGTCAACCTCGTCAAGCGCCACCAGAAGCAGACCCAGAACCAGGAAGGCGGCATCATCTCGAAAGAGGCGCCGATCCACCTGTCTAACATCGCAATCGTCGGCAAGGACGGCAAGCCGACCCGCGTAGGTTTCAAGATTCAGGCGGATGGCACGAAGGTGCGTATCGCCAAGCGTTCGGGAGCAGAGATCGATGGCTGAGACCGCATACGTACCGCGCCTGCGCGTGGAATTCGACAAGAGCATCCGCGGCAAGCTGACCGAACAGTTCGGCTACGCCAACGTCATGGAAGTGCCGCGGCTGGACAAGGTCGTGCTCAACATGGGCGTGGGCGAAGCCGTCAACGACCGCAAGAAGGCGGAACTTGCTGCTGCCGACCTGTCGATGATTGCAGGCCAGAAGGCGATCGTGACCTATTCGCGTATAGCGATTGCGACCTACAAGCTGCGCGAGAATCAGCCGATTGGCTGCAAGGTGACGCTGCGCAAGACCAAGATGTACGAGTTCATCGATCGTCTGGTGAACGTGGCGCTACCGCGCGTACGCGACTTCCGCGGCCTCAATCCGAAGAGCTTCGATGGCCGTGGCAACTACTCGCTCGGCATCAAGGAGCACATCATTTTCCCCGAAATCGACTTCGAGAAGTCGGGTGAATCGTGGGGCATGGACGTCACGGTATGTACGACCGCCTCCAGCGATGAAGAAGCCAGGGCGTTGTTGACCGCATTCAATTTCCCGTTCCGGCAGTGAGACGCTGAAGCAGCCTCTCAAACGCGGAACCAGAAGGAGCCAGGCATGGCAAAGAAGAGTTCGATCGAGAAGAACAACCGGCGCAAGCGGATGGCGAAGAACGCCGCTCCTCAACGCGCGAAGCTGAAGGCGATCATCGCCGACAAGACCAAGCCGATGGAAGAGCGGTTTGCGGCGACGTTGAAGCTGGCTGAGATGCCGCGCAATTCATCGCCGACCCGGATTCGCAACCGTTGCGAACTGACGGGGCGCCCGCGCTCGGTCTATCGCAAGAACAAGCTTTCCCGCATCGCGCTGCGTGAACTCGGCTCCAAGGGCCTGGTTCCCGGGCTCGTGAAGTCGAGCTGGTAAGGAGGGTCGGTCCATGTCCACACACGATCCGATCAGCGATCTCATCACCCGCATCCGCAATGCGCAGATGCGTTTGAAGTCCAAGGTCTCGAGCCCCGGCTCGAAGATGCGCGCCAACGTGCTCGAAGTGCTGAAGACGGAGGGCTACATCCGTGGCTACGCCAGCGTCGAGCATTCGTCGGGGCGCAACGAGCTCGAGATCGAGCTGAAATATTTCGATGGCGAGCCCGTGATCCGCGAGATCGAGCGGGTATCGAAGCCCGGGCGTCGCGTTTACGCCTCGGTCAAGAACCTGCCACGCATCAACAACGGACTTGGCATTTCGGTGCTGTCGACGCCGAAGGGAATCATGGCTGACCACGAAGCGCGCGACGCGAACGTGGGCGGCGAGATTCTCTTTACGGTGTTCTAAGGAGTTCAACATGTCACGAATCGGCAAAAAGCCTGTGACCGTCCCCTCGGGCGTTACCGCGACCGTCGAGGGACAGACCGTGAAGATGAAGGGGCCGAAGGGCCAGCTTTCCTTTGTCGTGCACGGCGATGTCGAGGTGAAGTTCGAGAACGGCCAGGTAAAGGTGGCTCCGCGCCACGAGACCAACCGCGCCATCGCGTTGTATGGCACGGCGCGCGCGCAGGTCGCCAACCTCGTGCTCGGCGTCACCAAGGGTTTCGAGAAAAAACTCGAGATCAACGGCGTCGGCTATCGCGCCGCGTTGCAGGGCAAGAACCTGCAGCTCGCGCTCGGCTACAGCCATGACGTGGTCTATGCGATCCCGGAAGGCATCACGATCGCCGTGCCCAAGCCGACCGAGATCACCATCACCGGCAACGATAGCCAGCGCGTCGGCCAGGTCGCCGCCGAAATCCGCAGCTACCGTCCGCCGGAGCCCTACAAGGGCAAGGGCGTGAAGTACGCCGATGAATTCATCTTCCGCAAGGAAGGCAAGAAGAAGTAACGGAGCCGGTCATGTCGAGATTGAAAGCCACGAATGCCCGGCGCCAGCAGCGCGTGAGGCTGGCGTTGCGCCGTTCGGCGAACGGCCGTCCGCGCCTGTCGGTGTTCCGCTCTTCGAAGCACATCTACGCCCAGGTCATCGACGACCAGAAGGGCGAGACGCTGGCTTCGGCCTCGTCTCTGGAAAAGTCGATGCGCGACGGCGGCAAGACCGGAGCGAACATCGACGCGGCGAAGGCCGTTGGCAAACTGCTCGCCGAGCGCGCCGTGAAGAACGGCGTCAAGGAGGTCGTGTTCGACCGCAGCGGCTATCTTTATCACGGCCGCGTCAAGGCGCTCGCGGATGCCGCGCGCGAAAGCGGATTGAGCTTCTAGGATTTACACAAGGACTGGGGCGATGAGCCTCTCAAGGATTGGAAAACGCCATGGCAGGTGAACGCGAACGCGGCGGACGGAGCAGGGATCGCGAGGAACGCGACAGCGAGTTCGTCGACAAGCTCGTCCACATCAACCGTGTGGCGAAGGTGGTCAAAGGCGGCAAGCGCTTCGGCTTTGCGGCGCTGGTCGTGATCGGCGATCAGAAGGGCCGGGCCGGGTTCGGCCACGGCAAGGCGCGCGAAGTGCCGGAGGCGATCCGCAAAGCGACCGACGCCGCCAAGCGCAATCTGACGCGCGTGGCGCTGCGCGAAGGCCGCACGCTACATCACGATATCGCCGGCCGTCACGGCGCGGGCCGTGTCTACCTGCGTGCAGCACCGGCCGGTACCGGCATCATCGCCGGCGGTCCGATGCGCGCCGTGTTCGAGACGCTCGGCGTCCAGGACGTGGTGGCAAAGTCGATCGGCTCGTCGAACCCCTACAACATGGTTCGCGCGACCTTCGATGCGCTCAAGCACCAGGATTCGCCGCGTTCGGTTGCGGCTCGCCGCAACATCAAGGTGTCGACCTTGCAGTCGCGCCGGGTCGGCGGTGACGCCGAAGTGGCCGCTGATTAACAACACCTGCGCTTTACCGGCGCGCTACGGAGTTCAAGACGATGGCCAAGGCCGCAAAGACGATCAAGGTCGAGCAGACCGGCAGCCCGATCCGCCGCCACCATTCGCAGCGTGAGACGCTGGTCGGGTTGAATCTCAACAAGATCGGCCGCGTTGTCGAACTTCAGGACACGCCTGAAGTTCGCGGCATGATCAGCAAGGTTCAGCATCTCGTTCGCGTCGTCGGCGAGAAGTAAAGGATAAGGAATAATACGATGAAGCTCAGCGATATCGCCGACAACGCCGGCTCGCGCAAAAAACGGATGCGCGTCGGCCGTGGCATCGGCTCGGGCAAGGGCAAGACTGCGGGCCGCGGCGGCAAGGGCCAGACCGCGCGTTCCGGCGTGCGCATCAAGGGCTTTGAGGGCGGTCAGATGCCGCTGCATCGCCGCCTGCCCAAGCGCGGCTTCACCAACATCTTCCGCCTCGAGTTCGCCGAGATCAATCTCGACCGGCTTCAGGAGGCGGTCGACGCCAAGGCGTTCGATGTCAAGGAAACGGTCACCGCCGAATCGCTGGTGAAGGCTGGCGTGCTGCGGCGCTCCAGGGATGGCGTGCGGCTGCTCGGCCGCGGCGCACTCAAGGCCAAGCTCAATATCGAGGTTCATGGCGCCTCCAAGTCCGCGATCGCGGCGGTCGAGAAGGCCGGCGGCTCGGTCAAGATCCTGGCCCCGGTCGCCAAGGACGAAGGCGAAGCGGCGTAACATCTGCGTCATCGGTTGCTCCGGCGCACCAAATCGCCGGTCAACCGATGGACTTATCGTCGCGGAGCACCAAATAATGCCGCGCAACCAGCCTTGCGGGGCGGGCGCGGGGTGAAGGGCGGCGGGAGAAAGCCTTAAAAATGGTTTCAGCAGCAGAACAATTAGCCGCCAATATCAATTTCGGCGCCTTCGCCAAGGCCGACGAACTGAAGAAGCGAATCTGGTTCACGCTCGGCGCGCTGCTTGTCTACCGTCTCGGCACCTACATTCCGCTGCCCGGCATCGATCCCAACATCTGGGAACAGGTCTTCCGCTCCCAGGCTGGCGGCATTCTCGGCATGTTCAACATGTTCGCCGGCGGTGGCATTCACCGCATGGCGATCTTCGCACTGAACATCATGCCGTACATCTCGGCATCGATCATCATTCAGCTCCTGACCACGGTCTCGCCGCAGCTCGAGGCGCTGAAGAAGGAAGGCGAGTTGGGCCGCAAGACGCTGAACCAGTACACGCGCTATCTCACCGTGATCTTGGCCGCGTTCCAGTCCTACGGCATCGCGGTCGGACTTGAGGGCGCCGGCAACGTCGTCAGCGACCCCGGAATGTTCTTTCGTCTCTCGACCGCGATCACGCTGACCGGCGGCACCATGTTCCTGATGTGGCTCGGCGAGCAGATCACCTCGCGCGGCATCGGCAATGGCATCTCGCTCATCATTTTGTCCGGCATCGTCGCAGAGCTGCCGTCTGCGCTCGCCAACATGCTCGAACTCGGCCGTCAGGGCGCGCTGTCCACCGGCCTCATTCTGATCGTGATCATCATGGCGGTCGCCGTGATCGCCTTCATCGTGTTCATGGAGCGCGCGCAGCGGCGGCTCCTGATCCAGTACCCGAAGCGTCAGGTCGGCAACAAGATGTTCGAAGGGCAGTCTTCGCATCTGCCGCTGAAGCTGAATACGTCGGGCGTGATTCCGCCGATCTTTGCCTCGTCGCTATTGTTGCTGCCGACCACGGTCGCCAACTTCAATGCCGGCCACGGACCGGAATGGCTGCAATGGATCACGACGCAGCTCGGCCATGGCCGTCCGCTGTTCCTGATTCTCTATCTCGCGCTGATCGTGTTCTTTGCCTTCTTCTATACCGCGATCGTGTTCAACCCGACCGAGACCGCCGACAATCTCAAGAAGCATGGCGGCTTCATTCCGGGCATCCGGCCGGGCGAGCGGACCGCCGAATACATCGACTATGTGCTGTCGCGCATCACGGTGCTGGGAGCGGTCTACCTCGCGATCGTGTGCCTCATTCCGGAAATCCTGATTTCCTATGCCTCCGTGCCGTTTTACTTCGGCGGAACGTCGCTTCTGATCGTGGTCAGCGTGACCATGGATACGGTGGCGCAAATCCAGGGATATCTGCTCGCTCATCAATATGAGGGGCTGATCAGGAAATCGAAGCTGCGCGGCCGCCGTCGGTGACAGGCGAACTGGCGCGCCGTATCGTATTTACGATCGGCGCGCTGCTTGTTTTCAGGCTCGGCGGTTTCATTCCGCTTGCGGGCACTGCCATCCAAAGCGGCCCGCTTTTACATACCCCGGTCGTCTCCGTCTTCTCGCTCAGCATTGTTTCCTATCTGAGCGCTGCGATCATTGTTCAGCTTATCTCGGTCGTATGGGGAAGGTTGAGGGCGCTGGAACGATCGGGCGAAGCCGGCCGTCGCAAGATCGCCCGCTACACCTTGATCCTGACGCTCGTGCTTGCGGTGTTCCAGGCCTACGGCGTGGCGTCCGTGGTCCAGAACCGCACGGGCCTGATCTCCGAACATGGCGGCTGGTTCTCGGCGGCGGCAACCGCATCGATGGCGGGCGGTGTGTTCTTCCTGATCTGGCTCAGCGAGCAAATTACGCGCCATGGAATTGGCAACGGGCTCGCGCTTATTCTGAGCGCGGGCATCCTCGTCTCATTCCCGGCAGATGTTTCGCTCACGCTGGAGTTGCTGAGGCAGGGACAACTCTCCGGCAACCGTGCGTTGTTTGGCGCTGTGCTCTGGGCCGCTGTGGTCGTCGTGATCGTTCTCTTTGAGAGCGCGCGGCGCAACGTGCCGGTGAATTATTCCGCGCGGCAGCTGGGGCAGCGCCTGGTTCCCCAGCGCTCGTCGGTGTTGTCGATCAAGCTCAATAGTGCCGGGTTCCTGATCCCGTCGACGGTGGCGCCCTGGGTGTTCTATTTGCCGCTGGTTCTCGCCGGTTTCTTTTTTGGCCGCACCCCGTGGCTCGCTGCCGTCTATGAGCACGTCCAGTTCGGCCGGCCGGTCCATATCGTTCTCCTCGCCATCGCGATCTTCGTGCTTGTCTTTGTCTACACCGCCTATGTGCTGGATCCCGAACACGCCGCAGGCGTCCTGCGAGATCATGGAGGTGCGATTCCCGACGTAGCGCCGGGGGAGCCCACAGCCGACTATCTCGATCGTACGGTGTCGTTGACGACCGTCATCGGAGCGGTCTACCTCGTGGCAATGTTGTTGATTCCGGAAGTCCTGGTGGCTGACGGCGTGGTGCTTCCCTATAGTATCGGTGGTGGTTCGATGCTGATTGTGGTTTGCACTATTCTTGATATCAAAAAACAGGTGCGCGACCTGTCGCTCACCAAGCCGGGGGGCGAACGCATATGAGAATAATTCTTCTTGGGCCGCCGGGCTCGGGCAAGGGAACGCAGGCCCAGCGGCTGATTAGCCGTTATGGCATCGTTCAGCTCTCCACGGGCGAGATGCTGCGCGCGGCGGTGGCCGCGCAGACGCCAGTCGGGCTGAAAGCCAAGGACATCATGGCAGGCGGGGGGCTGGTGCCGGACGAACTCGTCATCGGCATCATTTCCGACCGCCTGGACCAGCCGGACGCCGCCAAAGGCTTCATCCTCGATGGTTTCCCGCGCACGGTGCCACAAGCCGAAGCGCTGGACGACTTGCTGAAGAAGAAGCGCCTCAAGCTCGAGGCCGTGATCGAATTGCGGGTCAATGAAAGCGCCTTGCTGCAGCGGGTCGAAACCCGGGTTGCCGAGATGCGGGCGCGTGGCGAGGAAGTTCGAGTCGATGACACCGCGGAAGTGCTGGTTAAGCGCCTGGCGAGCTACCGGACGCAGACAGAGCCCCTGATCCACTATTATTCCGAACGCCGCAAATTGCTGACCGTCGACGGCATGATGACGATTGAGCACGTCACCCACGAAATCGACCGCATCCTGCAAGCCATCGGGGCGGTGGAACCCAGAAGAGAGCCTAAGGCCGCCAAAAAGCCAGCCAAGCCGGCGGCGAAGGCGGCCAGCCGGACGTCAAAATCGGCTAAAAAGACGCCTGCCGGGGCCAAGAAGGCCGCCAAGGCAGGGTCCAAAGCCTCCAAGAAGGCCAGTGCCAAAAAATCGGTCAAAAAGCGGGCCGGCAGGGCGGCCTCGGCGGCGCGGAGACGGCCCGCCAAAGCCGCGCGCAAGGCTGCCAGGAAAGTGCCGAAAAAGGCCGGGAAACGGCGGGCTTAAGGCTTGGAGCGGTTGACGAAACCCGTTTCAATCCTTTAATAAGCCCCCATCCAAGTCGGATAGTCCTTAACGATGCCGGGCCCCAATCGTCGCAGGGGAGGGTGTCGTGTTCGCGTTTGTGAACACCTGCCCGAGACGGAGCATGATCGGCGAAAACCGAAAGATCCGGTTTTCGCGAAACATGCACCAGCGAAGATCAAGGCGCGATAGCGCTTGGAACGAGATAATGGCCGCTTTCACTTTGAAGGCAAAGCGGCGACAGGAGAGAAATTCGTGGCCCGTATTGCCGGTGTGAATATCCCGACCAACAAGCGCGTGCTGATCGCGCTTCAATACATCCATGGCATCGGTCAGAAGAACGCGGCCGACATCATCGAGAAGGTCAAGATTCCCGCTGACCGTCGCGTCAGCCAGTTGACCGACCAGGAAGTGCTGCAAATCCGCGAAGTGATCGACCGCGATTACATGGTCGAGGGCGATCTTCGTCGCGAAGTCGGCATGAACATCAAGCGTCTGATGGACCTCGGCTGCTATCGCGGCCTGCGTCATCGTCGCGGGCTGCCGGTGCGTGGTCAGCGCACCCATACGAATGCCCGCACGCGCAAGGGGCCGGCCAAGTCGATCGCCGGCAAGAAGAAGTAAGTTTGCGAATAGCGAATAGGGGGTAGCGAATGGTTTTCTATTCGCCGCTCGCTAGCCGCTTTCAGGTGTAGCCGCTGGCGTTACGGCGGCGTTGATATCGTCAGGAAAGGTTTTGAGGTAATGGGCAAGGAAGCCACCCGCGTACGCCGCCGCGAGCGCAAGAATATCGCCTCGGGCGTAGCGCACGTAAATTCGTCGTTCAATAACACCACGATCACCATCACCGACGCACAGGGCAACACCATTGCCTGGTCGTCGGCGGGCACGATGGGTTTCAAGGGTTCGCGCAAGTCGACCCCTTATGCCGCGCAGGTTGCCGCTGAAGACGTCTCCAAGAAGGCGCAGGAACACGGCATGCGCACGCTGGAAGTTGAAGTGGCCGGCCCCGGTTCGGGTCGTGAATCGGCGCTTCGCGCGCTGCAAGCAGCGGGCTTCACCGTCACGTCGATCCGCGACGTCACGACGATCCCGCACAATGGCTGCCGTCCGCGCAAGCGTCGGCGGGTCTGATGCTTTGAAGGCGCGGGTGTTCTTAACGCCCGCGAAGTTTCGAGAAGATTGCAAACCGCGGGATTGGTCCCGCGAGCTCTCCAACGCCAGTGACTTCGTCCCCCAGTCGACTGGCCCATGGGTGAAAACAGTGACGATCCAGAAAAATTGGCAAGAACTGATCCGGCCGAACAAGCTCCAGGTAGTTGCGGGCCATGATGCGACCCGCTTTGCGACGCTGGTCGCCGAGCCGCTCGAGCGCGGCTTCGGCCAGACGCTCGGCAACGCCCTCCGCCGCATCCTGCTCTCCTCGCTGCAGGGTGCCGCGGTGCAGTCAGTGCACATCGATGGCGTGCTGCACGAGTTCTCCTCGATCGCAGGCGTCCGCGAAGACGTCACCGACATCGTGCTGAACATCAAGGACATCTCGATCAAGATGCAGGGCGAAGGCCCCAAGCGCATGGTCGTGAAGAAGCAGGGGCCGGGCGCTGTGACCGCCGGCGACATCCAGACGGTCGGCGACATCACCGTGCTCAACCCCGACCTTCAGATCTGCACGCTGGACGACGGTGCGGAAATCCGCATGGAGTTCACGGTCTCCTCCGGCAAGGGCTACGTCGCCGCCGAGCGTAACCGTCCCGAGGACGCGCCGATCGGCCTGATCCCGGTCGACGCCCTGTACTCGCCGGTGCGCAAGGTGTCCTACAAGGTCGAGAACACCCGCGAGGGCCAGATCCTCGACTACGACAAGCTCACGATGACGATCGAGACCAATGGCGCGATCTCGCCGGAAGACGCGGTGGCCTATGCCGCGCGTATCCTGCAGGACCAGCTCAACGTGTTCGTCAACTTCGAAGAGCCGCGCAAGGAAGTCACGCAGGAGATCATCCCGGATCTCGCCTTCAACCCGGCCTTCCTCAAGAAGGTGGACGAACTCGAACTGTCGGTGCGTTCGGCCAACTGCTTGAAGAACGACAACATCGTCTATATCGGCGACCTCGTGCAGAAATCGGAAGCCGAGATGCTCCGCACGCCGAACTTCGGCCGCAAGTCGCTCAACGAAATCAAGGAAGTGCTGGCTCAGATGGGTCTGCACCTCGGCATGGAAGTGCCGGGCTGGCCGCCGGAAAATATCGACGAGCTCGCCAAGCGCTTCGAGGATCACTACTAGGAACGACAAGCGCGGTCTGACGGCCGCGCTTTTTTAACGGGCGAACGCAGGCAGCCCACCTGAGCACATGTCGGACGAACCGTCGCGACAATTGAAGATAAGGAATTAGTTTCATGCGTCACGGCAAGGTTCACCGCAAGCTCAACCGCACCGCCGAGCATCGCCGCGCGATGTTCGCCAACATGGCGGCCGCGCTGATCAAGCACGAGCAGATCGTCACCACGCTGCCGAAGGCCAAGGAATTACGCCCGATCGTCGAGAAGCTGGTCACGCTCGGCAAGAAGGGCGGGCTTTCGATGCGCCGCCAGGCGATCTCCGAAATGCGCGACCTCGATCAGGTCAGGAAGCTGTTCGACGTGCTGGCCAAGCGCTACGCGGACCGTCACGGCGGTTATACCCGCATCATTAAGGCGGGCTTCCGCTACGGCGACAACGCCGCGATGGCCGTGATCGAATTCGTCGACCGCGACGTCGACGCCAAGGGTCTGGATTCCGGCCCGGTGCAGGAGAAGGAAGCCGAAGCGGCGTAATGCCAGCGCTTGGCTGAGAGAGTTTTTGAAAACGGCGCCGCAGGGCGCCGTTTTTTTGTTCCGTCAATTGCGGGCGCCAGCGAAGCGATCCAACCGGAACCGCCAAGTCTGGATTGCTTCGTCCCATTGCTCCCTTGCGCAAGCGCCTTGCGTTTGTCGCAGGTAACGATGTTGCGGTGATCTCGGTCGGTACCAATATCTCCATTGGCATCAATGGAGAGCTTCATGAAAATCGATCTTTCCGGAAAGACGGCGCTGGTGACGGGATCGACCGCTGGCATCGGCTATGCGGCCGCCAAGGGCCTCGCAGCGGCCGGCAGCGAGGTCGTCCTCAACGGGCGCAGCAAGGCCAGGGTCGATGAAGCCGTGGCCAGGCTTGTCCGTGAGGTCACGGGCGCCAACGTCCGCGGCGTCGCCGCCGATGTGTCGACGGCAGCGGGTTGCAAGGAATTGATCGCGGCGCTTCCCGATGTCGACATCCTCATCAACAATGCCGGCATTTTCGAACCGAAGGATTTCTTCGAGATTCCCGACGAGGACTGGAGCCGCTTCTTCGAGGTCAATGTGATGTCGGGCGTGCGGCTGTCACGCGCCTACTTGCAAGGCATGCTGAAACGCAACTGGGGCCGCATCGTTTTCATCTCGTCCGAGTCCGCGCTGAACATCCCGACCGAGATGATCCACTACGGCACCACCAAGACCGCGCAGCTTGCGATCTCGCGCGGGCTTGCCAAGTTGACGCGCGGCACCGGCGTCACGGTCAATTCGGTGTTGCCGGGCCCCACGATGTCCGAGGGCGTGGAAACCTTCGTGAAGGACCTGGCCAAACAGAACGGCCAGTCGGAAGCGGAGGCGGCCGCGCAATTCGTCAGGCAACATCGGCCGGGTTCGTTGCTGCAACGCTTCGCCAGCACGGAAGAGATCGCCAATATGGTGGTCTATGTCAGCTCGAAGGAAGCATCCGCCACCAACGGCGCCGCGCTCCGTGCCGAAGGCGGCATCGTCGACACCATCGCCTGACGCACCTCGTTACCTCTCGATTGAAAGCAGCTTCGCAAACGCCATTTTTCGCGAAGCCGCCGTCTTTTCCGGTTTGCGATCGGCCGCTATGCTCCATCAAACGGGGGAAATGGCCATGGCGAAGTCGCGCTTCATCATCGTTTCGTTGTTGCTGGCGCTGGCGGTGCTGGGAGCGACCGCTCCCGCGCGGGCCGATCAGGCGTTTCAGCGACTGATGCCGCTTCTGATCGATCTCGACGGCTGGCAGGGCAAGAAGCCGGACGGCATGTCGATGGAGATGCCCGGTGGTGGCATGACTACCGCGACGCGTGAGTATCAAAAGGGTTCGGCGAAGGCGAGCGCCGCTGTCATGACCGGGCAGGCTGCTGCCGGCGCGCTCTCGTCGATGCAGTCCGGGATGAACGTCACGACATCCGAGGGCCACGTGCTCACGGACACCATGCAGGGCATGAAGGTGATGAAGACTTACGCGACGTCGAAAAAGACCGGCGCGCTTATGGTCGCGATCGACAAGGATGCGATGTTCAGCTTTTCCTATAACGGCCTTGCCGAGGACGAGGCCCTGGCGCTTGCCCAAAAGTTCGACTGGAAGGCGATCCAGGCGGCCGCGAAGCCGAAGTAGCGCGCAGGTTGAAAATCACTTGATGTCGTCCCGGCGTACGCCGGGGTGCGGCGCCTACCACCCCTCCAGCACAATCTTGCCGCGCGACTTGCCGCTTTCCAGCAGCGCATGCGCGCGCTTGAGGTTGGCGGCGTTGATGGTGCCAAAGCTTTCGCCAAGCGTGGTCCGCAATACGCCCTTGTCGACGAGATCGGCGACGTCATTGAGCAGGTTGTGCTGGCCGATCATGTCCGGTGTCTGGAACGAGGAGCGCGTGAACATCGATTCCCAATGAACCGAGATCGACTTGCCCTTGAAGGCGGCGACATTGAATTCGGCGGGATCGTCGATCAGGCCATAGCGGCCCTGCGGCGCCATGATGTCGGCGAGTTGCTTGTAGTACTGATCGGTGTTGGTGAGGCTCGCGACCAACGCCAGCGGCGGAAATTTCAGTTTCTCGATCTGCGCTTTCAACGGCTGGGCATGATCGATCACGGCGTGCGCGCCCAGGTCGAGGCACCACTTCTGGGATTCCGGCCGCGAGGCGGTGGCAACAACGGTAAGCCCGGTCAGGCGGCGCGCGAGCTGGATCATGATCGAGCCGACGCCGCCGGCGCCGCCGATAACGAGCAGCGTGCGCGGATCGACGCTCTTGCCGGGAACTGCGCCGAGCCGATCGAACAACAGCTCCCAGGCCGTGAGCGAAGTCAGCGGCAGCGCAGCCGCTTGTGCAAATGACAGCGTCTTCGGCTTGAGTTCGACGATCCGTTCATCGACCAGATGAAATTCCGAATTGGTGCCTTGGCGCTGGATCGAGCCCGCGTAGAACACCTCATCGCCCGGCTTGAACAGCGTTACCTCGGGTCCGACGGCATCGACGACGCCGGTCGCATCGTAGCCCAGGATCTTGTATTCGCCCTCCGGGGGTGCTGCGCGCTTGCGGACCTTGTAGTCGACGGGATTGGCGGAGATCGCCTTGACCGCGACGCGGATGTCGCGGCCCTTCGGCTCGGGCTTTGCGGCCTCGAAATCGACCAGGGCATCCGCGGCGTCGACAGGGAGGGATTTTTTGTATCCGACGGCTTTCATGTTCAGAAGCTCCGGTTAAGTCTGCGCTTACTTGTCTCGCTGGCGCTTGCTTGGCAAGTACTGTAATTTTAGGGATATAGTCCCCGTTTGGATACTATTGGGAAAAAGTGGGCACTAGCATGAAAAGACGCAATTTTGGCCACCGGCCCGGGTGTGCGGTCGAAGCCACCCTCGACCTGATCGATGGCAAATGGAAAGGCGTGATCCTCTTTCATCTGCAAAACGGCACACAACGTTTTGGTGAGTTGCGGCGGCGGATGCCGGGGATTACCCAGCGGATGCTGACCAAACAACTCCGCGCGCTCGAGGATGACGGGCTGATTATTCGTAAGGTCTATGCCGAGGTGCCGCCACGCGTTGACTACCGGCTGTCGGAGATCGGGGAGAGCTTGCGGCCTGTGATCGATACCCTGAAGGCCTGGGGCGAGCGCCATCAGGATCGGCTGTCTTGCACGCCGCAGCCCGAGATGGCGGAAGCTGCGGCCTGACGGCATCGGGCGCCATCTTCGAAACCCAAATCTCAATTCTGAGGCTCAACTCCAAGTCTCAACCTTCGCTGCTCCATAATTTTCAGGAAGTTTACATGCTCTCGACCCGTCCGCTCGCTGCTCTCTTGATCTCCGCACTCCTCGTAACGTCAGCGCTGGCGCAGGACCGGCGCGTACCGTCATCGGCAGCCGAGTTGAGGCTCTCCTACGCGCCGATCGTGCAGCGTGTGCAGCCGGCGGTGGTCAACGTCTATGCCGCCAAGGTCGTTCAGAATCACAACCCGCTGCTGGATGATCCGATTTTCCGCCGCTTCTTCGGTGTGCCCGGCCAGCAGCCCGAGCAGATGCAGCGCGCGCTCGGTTCGGGTGTGATGGTCGATTCCTCCGGCCTGGTCGTGACCAACAACCACGTCATCGAGGGCGCCGATCAGGTCAAGGTGTCGCTATCGGACAAGCGCGAATTCGAGGCCGAGATCGTGCTGAAGGATTTGCGGAGCGATCTCGCAGTGTTGCATCTGAAGGACGTCCACGAGAAATTCGCGACGCTCGATTTCGCCAATTCCGATGAATTGCAGGTCGGCGACGTCGTACTCGCGATCGGCAATCCCTTCGGCGTCGGACAGACCGTGACCCACGGTATCATTTCGGCGCTCGCGCGTACGCAGGTCGGCATCACCGACTACCAGTTCTTCATTCAGACCGATGCGGCGATCAACCCCGGCAATTCCGGCGGCGCGCTCGTCGACATGACCGGCAAGCTTGCCGGCATCAACACTGCGATCTTCTCGCGCTCCGGCGGCTCGCAAGGCATCGGCTTTGCGATCCCCGCCAACATGGTGCGTGTCGTGGTGGCCTCGGCGAGGAGCGGCGGCAAGGCCGTGAAGCGGCCGTGGCTTGGTGCGCGGTTGCAAACCGTAACGCCGGAAATCGCCGAGACGTTAGGTCTGAAGCGGCCTAGCGGGGCGCTCGTCGCCAACGTCGTCCCGAGCAGCCCCGCAGCGCGCGCCGGGCTCAAGCTGTCCGATTTGATCGTCGCTATCGAAGGGCAAGCGGTCGATGATCCCAACGCCTTCGATTACCGCTTTGCAACGCGCCCACTCGGTGGCGCGGCTGAGATCGAGATTCAGCGCGCCGGCCGGCCGGTCAAACTCTCTGTGCCGCTTGAAATCGCACCCGACGGCGGTCGCGACGAAATCGTGCTGACGACCCGCTCGCCCTTCCAGGGCGCGAAAGTGGCAAACATCTCGCCGGCGGTCGCCGACGAGTTGCATCTGGACTCCGATACCGAGGGCGTCGTCGTTACCGAGATTGCTGACGACTCTACCGCGGCCAGCGTCGGCTTTCAGAAAGGCGACATCATCGTCGGCGTGAACAGTCAAAAGATTGCCAGGACCGGCGATCTGGACAAGGTGACGCGCGGCGGCTCAAGGCTCTGGCGCATCCAACTGGTGCGCGGCGGCCAGCAGATCAACGTCACGCTCGGCGGATGAGCAGAAAGCCAAGACAAGATGGTGTGAACCTCTTCGCCGCGGCGGGGCTGTCGCAGGACGCGCCCCATCCCTTGCCGGACCGGATGCGACCGCGCTCGCTTGGCGATGTTGTCGGGCAGGATCATATTCTCGGACCCGACGGCGCGCTGACTCGGATGCTGGAGACGCGCACGCTTGGCTCCCTGATTTTCTGGGGACCACCCGGCACCGGCAAGACGACCGTGGCGCGGTTGCTTGCGGACACGACCGAACTGCATTTTGAGCAGATTTCGGCGGTGTTTTCCGGCGTCGCCGACCTGAAAAAAGTGTTCGACGCCGCGCGGGCGCGGCGCGAGACCGGCAAGGGGACGCTGCTGTTCGTCGATGAGGTGCACAGGTTTAATCGCGCCCAACAGGATTCGTTTCTTCCGGTCATGGAAGACGGCACCGTTGTGCTGGTCGGCGCCACCACTGAAAATCCGTCGTTCGAACTCAACGCGGCGCTGCTGTCGCGCGCGCGTGTGCTGGTGTTTCATTCGCTGGATCCAGCCGCGATCGAAAAACTGTTCGTTCACGCCGAGAAGATCGAGGGGCGCGAGCTGCCGCTCGATGCCGAGGCACGCGCCGTACTCGTGCGCATGGCCGATGGCGATGGCCGCGCGGCGCTCACTTTAGCCGAGGAGGTCTGGCGTTCGGCCCGCGGCGGCGAAGTTTTCGACGCCGCGCAACTACAAACGATACTGCAACGCCGCGCGCCGATTTACGACAAATCGGCCGACGGACATTACAACCTGATCTCGGCGCTGCATAAGTCCGTGCGCGGCTCCGATCCCGACGCCGCGCTTTATTATCTCGCGCGCATGCTGGACGCCGGTGAAGACCCGCTGTTTCTGGCGCGCCGTGTGGTGCGGATGGCGGTGGAAGACATCGGGCTAGCCGATCCGCAGGCGCTCGTGATCTGCAACGCAGCCAAGGATGCCTACGATTTTCTAGGATCTCCGGAAGGCGAGCTCGCGATTGCGCAGGCCGTGATCTATCTCGCGACCGCACCGAAATCGAACGCAGCCTACAAGGCGTTTGGGCAGGCGATGCGAACGGCGAAAGAGGGTGGCTCGCTGTTGCCGCCAAAGCATATCCTGAATTCGCCGACCAAACTGATGAAACAGGAAGGCTACGGCGGAGGCTACGAATACGACCACGACGCCCCGGACTCATTCTCCGGACAGGATTATTTCCCGGATGCGTTGGGCCGGCAGACCTTTTACGATCCGCCCGATCGCGGCTTTGAACGCGAAATTCGCAAGCGTCTGGATTACTGGGCGAAGCTGCGGCGCGAGCGAGGAAACGGCTGACAAGGCCGGCGGAACTTCGATTCAGGTGCGACTATTCTGAGCGCGCTACTTCCCGGCCTTCACAAATTCCAGAATTTGATCGGTGAGGCGCGTATCCGCCGTGTTGATCGAATAGACTTCCGACATGTGGCTGTGTTGCGGCAGCATCACCGACGCGCGCACACCCCGTGGGCCGCTTGCAGCTTGCTTCCTTGAAACGATCCAGCTGCATCACAAAGCCCTGCGGGTCGAGTTCCGAACTCACCGCCATCAGCGGGATGTTGGTCTTCAAAAGGCCGGGCAACGAAGATTCGCTGGCATAGCGGGACGCGTCACTGCCGAAATAGGCCTTCTCGGGATCGGTGAGCGGCGCTGCGGTCAGGTCGTAGAGCGCCGAGACCATGATCGCGCCTTTCAATCCGCCGTTCTTCACCTTGTAGAATTCCGGATGCGACACGTAGCTTGCAACATGCATCGCGCCGGCCGAGTGGCCCATCAAATAGATGCGCTGGGGGTCGCCGCCACGATCGGCAATTTCCTTCGAAACCCATTCGACGGCGGAGGCGACATCCTCTGCGCCCGCGGGCCAGGGAAACTGGGGGGCGAGGCGGTAAGTGATGTTGACGCCGATGAAGCCGTTCTTCACCGCCCACAGCATGATGTTGTCGTAGAAGGGGCTCTCGGGCGTCCGCCGCTTGTTGCCGCCGATGAATGCGCCGCCGTGGACGAACACCAGTACCGGCCGGCCGGATGTCACGTTCTGCGGCATGAAGATGTCGAGCCGGTTGCGCTCGGCGGGACCATATTTCAGGTCGCGCTCGATCCGCACGCCGAAATAAGGCTCGGTCGGCTGCAAGGGAGCATAAAGCTTAGCGGCCGCTTGAGGGTCGATGACGCGGCCGAGCTCGGCGAGCTTTTTGGCGATTTCCGGCGGCATCGGGCTTTCGGCCGTCCACGCCGATATCGTGGTCATCGCTGCGACGACAGCCAGAGCCCATTTCACAAGCCGCATTCGAAAGACGCTCCCACACTCCACTAGTCCCCAAACGACGCAACATGGCTGATATGGCAGCACTTTAGTATTCATTTCACCGTGACGATTTGGCCCTTTTGCGTTACCCAAGGCTTCTCTTTGGAGCCGCCACTATCATGAGCCGCCGTACCCGAAAACCGCTGCCGAAACGCAATGCCGCCGATCGCCCGAAAGGCGAGCGGCCGTTCCGTGGGGCTGAAGGCCGGCCGCACGGGCCGCGGGTCGGCAATACCATGGCCAAACGTCTCGGCGCCTCCGCGCCGCGCGCGCCGAAGCCCGTGGCCGAAGCGCCGCCAAAGGATGAAACGGCGCCGCTGCCCACCAAGGTACAGACCGTGACCGTGACGGCGGACGAGAACAATATGCGCGTCGATCGTTTTCTCGAGGCGCGTTTTCCCGGCCTGTCGTTCTCGCATATTCAGCGCATCGTTCGTAAAGGCGAGTTGCGTGTCAACGGCAAGCGCGCCGACAGCAAGGATCGTCTGGAAGAGGGGCAGAGTGTCCGCATTCCGCCCCTGAAGCTCGATACGCCACGCGCGACCGCGCACCTGTCCGAAGCAGGCGCCAAGACGCTCGCGGCGCTGAAGGAGATGACGCTTTACGAGGACGACGATGTGCTGGTGCTGAACAAGCCGGCCGGCCTCGCGGTGCAGGGCGGCTCCGGCACTACGCGGCATGTCGATCAGATGCTGGAAGTAATGCGCGATGCCAAAGGGCAAAAGCCGCGGCTGGTGCACCGGCTCGACAAGGAAACCTCGGGCTGCCTTCTGATTGCGAAAACGCGTTTTGCCGCCAGTGCGCTCACCGGCTCGTTCCGGCATCGCACGGCGCGCAAGATCTATTGGGCGCTGGTGGCCGGCGTGCCGAAGCCGAAGCAGGGGCGCATCTCGACCTTTCTCGCCAAGGACGAGAGCGAGGAGGATTCGATCATGCGGATCGCCGAACATGGCGATGAGGGCGCAAGCCACGCCGTCACCTACTACGCGGTCGTGGAGACGTCGGCGCAAAAGCTCGCCTGGGTCTCCCTGAAACCGGTGACCGGGCGAACGCACCAGTTGCGCGCGCACATGGCCCACATCGATCACGCTATCGTCGGCGACCCCAAATATTTCAACAAGGAAAACTGGGAACTGCCGGGCGGTTTGCAGAAACGGCTGCATCTTCTGGCGCGCCGGATCGTCATCCCGCATCCGCGCGGCGGCGTGATCGATGCGACCGCGCCGTTGCCACCGCATATGCTGCAATCCTGGAACCTGCTCGGCCTCGAGGCCGACCGGTTCGACCCGATCGAGCACGCTCCGGAAGAGTGAGCGCCGTTGCTGTCAGTTCCGGTATTGCGCCAAAAACGCGCGCAAGGAATCGTGCGGGCTTTCGACGTCGTAAATCACCCACCCTTCCGGACCGTTGGCCAGGATAAAGTTCATCGTCACCCGGCGCCCCTGATTGTCGAAGCCTGCCGTGACGTAGGTCTTGTCGAATTGCTTGCGCAGGACGGAAATCGAGACTGCGCCGAGCTTCCAGGCCGCGCTTTGCACCAGGAAATCGTAAGGTGCGTTACTCGGTGCCCGCCAGGCCTCGCGCAGGGTGGAATCGAAGAACTGCTGCGCGGCGTCGGCATCATGTGGCAATCCGCTTGAGATCGCGGAGGTGCGGTCACCGTAATAGGCATAGACGTTGCGCACCAGCGATTCCGGCGAACGGAATCCGGCTTGCGCGTCCTGAATGCCAACACCGGCCGAGAGAACGAGGCCGAGCATCGGAAACCAAACGGATGTGGCCAGTTTCACCCTGATGTTCGCTTTCATTAAGGCCATCGCTGTCGTAAAATTACGCCTCAATATACACCGGAAGCCGACAAGACCATGCGTGAGCTATTCGACGAAATGGCGGGCCAATCCACAGGCGATCCGATGGAATCCGCGCGGCGGTCGTCTCGTGCAGTCCTGCGCAAGCGATTTTATACCAGCGCCGGCACCGGCGAGGCGGATGGCGGCTACACCGTCACGCTCGATGGCAAACCGATCAAGACGCCGTCCGGCCGCACTGTGATCGTGCCCACGCGTTCGCTCGCCGAGATGATCGCGGCGGAGTGGAACGCGCAAAGCGAATTCATCCAGCCCCTGACCATGCCGCTGACGCGCTTTGCCAACAGCGTCGTGCAGGGCGTGACCGACAGCGTTGATGCCGTCACCGATGACGTCGCGAAGTATTTCGGCTCCGACCTGTTATTTTATCGCGCCGGCCACCCGGAAGGGCTGGTGGCGCGCGAGGCCGAGCATTGGGATCCGGTCCTGTTCTGGGCCGCGGAGACGTTGGGTGCGCATTTCATTCTCGCCGAAGGCATCATGCACGTCCAACAACCAGATCAGGCGATATCAGCGGCGCGGGGGGCGTTGCCCGACGATCCCTGGCGCATCGCGGCATTGCATGTGATCACGACATTGACAGGTTCCGCGCTATTGGCGCTCGCGCTGTTCCACGGGGTGATCGACCCCGAACAGGCATGGGCCGCGGCCCATGTCGATGAGGACTGGAACGCCGAAAAATGGGGCGTGGACGAGGAAGTCGCCGCGCGAAAGGCGGCGAAGTCAGTCGATTTCAATGCGGTCGTGGCCGTTCTTAAGGCGCTTCATCAGGGCGGTTGACCGTCTTGAGATGTATGTCGGTTAACGCGAGGTTTACGACAGGAAGTTAGCCTCTCGCCGGGCCTATCCCGGTGAAACATGGCGATCACGATCACTCCAAATCTTCCGTCGGTGGCAGCGACCGCGCCGAGTGCGCCGGCGTCGGCAATCGCGCTGCAAGCGGGGCAGGTGATCACCGCCGAGGTCCTGCAGGTCCTCGGCAACGACCAGGTGCAAATCGCCATCGGCAACCAGACCATCGAGGCGACCACGCAGGTGCCGCTTCAGGTCGGCCAAACCCTGCAATTGCAGGTCTCGCAGACTTCAAACGGTGTCGGGCTTGCGATAGTCAACCAACCGAGCACGGGCCAGGCCGGCGCAGGCGAGGCGACATCCCCCAATCCCGTCATCACGCTCTCACCTTCGCTTGCCGCGACCCTCGCCGCAAACCTGACGACGGATGCGGTAACGCCAGCCAATCCGCTGACCCCACTCGAAACGCTGGCGGTGTCGGTCGCCGCTCAAACCGCCGTGGCGCAACAGACTTCGCTCGCGCCACTGTTCGCCGATCTCAACGTCGCGGTCGGATTTCCGAACCTGCCGCCGCAGGTTCAAGGGGCGGTCGCACAAGTGCTGGCCCAGCAGACGACGCTCGATCTCAATCTTTCCGGTGAAGCGGTACAGCAGGCGTTTCAGTCTTCCGGAATACTTCTCGAAGCCTCGCTCGCGTCAGGAGCGGGCGCAACGCCGGGCGGTATTCCCGATCTGAAAGCGGCCCTGATCGTGCTGCGTCAGGCGCTGACGTCGGCGCTTCCCGAGGAAACCGTGACACCAGGTGCAGTCACGCCAACTTCCATAGCGGTGTCCACGTCGACGCCACAGGCTACCGCATCGCAGGCTGCCGCGACAACGGAAGCGACCACGTTCCCCGGTGCATTGGTTTCTGGTAATCCGCCATCGGAGCCAACCGCATCAGGCACGATCCCAACGCCCGTGACGGCCAACGCGACTCAGTCAGCAGCTGTGCTCACGGCGGCCGTTCTGGCAGAAACCAGCGAACTCCTGGCGCAGGCCGGCGCGGTTCCCGCAGCGGCCACGGCCGAAGGCGCGCCGCAAGAAGTTGTCTCGGCAACGCCGGCGGCGCCGCCAATCGCCGCGACCGTGCCGGCGGCGTCATCGCCATCCTCCACACAGGCAATCGCGCAGCAGATCCTCGAACTTGCGGCCAGCAGCGCACCGCTGGCGCCGACTGCAACTTCGGCGGATGCGGTGGCGCGGGCGGCAGCCTCAGGTGCGGCGCTCAATCTGTTACAGGAAGTGTTGCAAGCCTCGCCGGTTGCCACCGGCAGCGTGTCCAGTCTGGTTTTGCAAAATAGCCAGCTCCTGTCGCTGCTCCCGATCGTGACCGGCACGCGCACGGCAGCCGGCGTTGACGATGCGGACTTCGCGCGCACCAACATTCCGCCGCCGCCGATCAATGGCGCGCTGCCGTCGGCGCAGCCGGTGGCGCCTGCGACGCTGGCGGCCCATGTATCGGTCGAGGCGGCATTGCAGCATCTGCTCGACGACACCGACGGCGCCATCGCGCGGCAAACCTTGTTGCAGATCGCCTCACTTCCCGGCCAGGCCGATCCGTCGGCTTCTCGTCTGGACGCGTCCGCGCCGCGCTGGAATTTCGAGATTCCGTTTCTGACGCCGCAGGGCACGGCGATGGCGCAGTTCGAGATTTCTCGGGACGGGGCGGGGCGTGAGGCGGCCTCCCCCAAGGCCACCTGGCGCGCGCGCTTCTCGTTGAATGTCGAACCCGCCGGCCCCGTGCATGCGCTGGTATCGCTCAACGGCGATCGCACGTCAGTGAAGATGTGGGCCGAACGGCCTTCGACCGCAGCGCAATTGCGGGCCGGGCTATCTCAACTCACGCAAGCCCTGAGCCGCGCCGAATTGACGCCCGGCGATATCGTGATCCGTGACGGCGCTCCGCAGCAGCCGGCGGCCGCACCGGCCGGACACTTTCTGGATCGCGCGTCATGAGCGAAAGCAGGAAAAGCCAGCTCGCGGTCGCGCTACATTATGATCGTACCGGCGCGCCGCGCGTCGTCGCCAAGGGCAAAGGCACGCTCGGCGAGAAGATCATCGAGGTCGCCAAGGCCAACAACATTCCGATCGAAGAGAACGAGGTGCTGGCCGGCGCCCTGTCCAACGTCGAACTCGGCGAAGAAATTCCG
This sequence comes from uncultured Alphaproteobacteria bacterium, assembly GCA_963824305.1. Lineage (GTDB taxonomy): Bacteria > Pseudomonadota > Alphaproteobacteria > Rhizobiales > Xanthobacteraceae > Bradyrhizobium. Next base: position 80,023 of record CAWGOW010000004.1, on the reverse strand, counting down.
GCCGAACTCTACAAGGCGGTCGCCGAAGTCCTGATCTTCGTGCTGCGACTGTCGGGTCGGGTTCGCTAGAAAGCGCCCCTCGAACTCTGGCTTGTCTCGTGATGCTGAACTAGAGCTCCGATTCCGAAGTTCGTAGCGTATTGCGGCCCCACGTTGACGAACGTCAGAATCAAAAGGAGCTCTAGCAACTTATTGATTTCTAGTGCGGTTTGAAATTTGAAGTTCCTATGACCGGGATATCCCAGAAACTGATAGGAACTTCAAATTCACCGCACTAGACTTCGGCGTCTTTTCCACGAGAACAAGAAAACAAGCCGGAGGAAAATCATGAAATCTGCAATTCTGATGTCGTCGATGATGCTGGCCGCGGCCGGCGGCTGGATCGCCGCGACGGTGTTCGCTGCCCCCGCCACCGGCAAGGAGCCGCGCTTTCCACAGCTCACCATGGACCAGCTCAGCGAGGCGCAGAAGCCGCTCGGCGAGCAGGTCATGAAGATCTCGAGCGTCGGGATCGGCGGCCCCTACAATCCGTTGATGCGCAGTCCCGTGCTGGGCCAGCGCCTGTTCGATCTCTTCCATTATCTGCGCTGGGAAACTTCCGTTCCGACCAAGCTCAATGAATTTGCGATCATCATCATCGGGCGGCAATGGCGCTCGCAGGTCGAGTGGTTCGCACACGCGCCGCTCGCGGCCAAGGCCGGACTGTCCAACGACATCATCGCCGAGGTCAAGGAAGGCAAGCGGCCGTCGAAAATGGCCGAGGATGAGACTGTCGTCTACGACTTCGTCACCGAGCTCACCACGACGCAAAAGGTCTCAGACGAAACTTACGCGCGGGCCAAGAAAGTGTTCAACGATCAGCAGATCGTCGATCTCACGGCAGTCGCCGGCAACTACGTCATGGTCGCGATGATGCTGGCGATGGCGGAACAGACCGTGCCGCCCGATAAGGAACCGCCGTTCAAGGTCGGCGAAAAGTAACGCGGGCCTAGCGAGCTCTTTCGACTTCTCCCATGGGGAGAGGTCGGCGCTTCAGCGCCGGGTGAGGGGGTAGGGTCCCTCGATAGACCGTAAACACTCACCCCGACCCTCTCCCTTAAGGAGAGGGGATAGACCGCAATCCTGGATAGCATTGAGCCAATTCGGACGTAGTCACCCCAGCTTGAACAACGCCACGAGAAACTCGCTGACGGCCTTGCGCGCGGCTTCGGCGGTTTGCGGATTGCCGCCGACATGCGGATTCAGTTCGACGCAGGCATCCTTGTAGCTGAAGGGCGCTTGCGTCTCGGCATTCATCAGTACGCCGTCATTGCCTTCCCTGATGCGGCAGTTGCGCACAGTCTGCGCGTTGGCAGACACCACCTTGCTGGAAACGCCGAGCAGTCCGCTGTCGAAGGCGTGCTCGGAGTCCGGATATTCCGTGAGCACGACGTCGCGTTTGGCGTCGAGCAGCCGCGCGACGTAGGCCTTGCAGCTTGCGACCGGATTATAGTCATCGGGCGCGCCGTGGAAGATTCGGATCGGCTTGTCAGCGATTTCGGTATCGTCGACATAGCTCGTCGAGCAGTCGGGATAGAAGGGAATGTAGCCCGCAAAGCGAACGCCGGACTTGTTCCAGAGCTTGTTGAAACGATCGAGGCTCGCAAACAGCGCGGCCTGTCCGCCGCGGGAAAATCCCATCAGGACGATGCGATCGGGATCGACGCGCGGATGTTTGGCGAGGATATCAAGCGAGCGATAGATGTCGACGATCAAGTTGAGCCGGCCGAGCAGGGCCTGGTTTGGGCCGACCACGGTGAGGCCGCGGCCGGTGAAGCCATCGATCACGAAAGTCGAAATACCCATCGCGTTGAAAGTATGAACCCATGGCTCCATCGCAGGCCCGACGCCGCTCGATCCGTGCACCAGCACCACGACCGGCAAGCGTCCCGTGCCCTGTGCAATGCGAAATTCACCGCTGACGGTTGCCGGCGCGCCTTCGCTCGAGCCCGTCAGGAATTGCCGGTCGGATAACGTGAGCGTCGGGATCGGATATAGCTCGACGCGGGCGGCGGATTCCTTTGGCGGCGATTGTGCGTGCGCGCCTGACATCCCCAGCGCCATGCCGCCACAAGCCATCACAGTGACTAGCGCTGCTCGCAGCGTGTTTCGCATCGTTCCCCCAACTGTTTGCTTGGCCCGAACCGGGCGAATTCAAAATAGAACAAGCTGGGGGATTGCCTGTCAAACTAAGGCGTTTTCCTGGGGGCTTTGGATTTTCTTGCCGATCCGGCCGAGATGGGTGAAACCGAATCCGGCCGTATATTTCAGGCCATAGCCCACCGCGCGGTCGAAGCCGATATGCGCAAGCCAGATCAAAGCGAGCGAGAGGACAAGCGGCGGGGCGACGCCAAATCCGGCCATCAGCAGGCCCAAGGGGATGATGGTCGAATGCAGGGTGTTGTAGGCCCACGCGCCGATTTTTGGGCCGGCCAGATAGCCCAGAAAGCTGAGGTCTGGTGTCAGGAACAACACCACATACAGCCACCACGGGCCGCCCCAGAAGGCATAGAGCGACGTTGCGCCGGCCAACAACGCCAGCCCTTCCAGGCGCAGCAGGGTTTTGACCCCGCCCGATACCGAACCCGTCGTCTCTACGCCTTCGATGTCCGTCATGGCCCTCATCCGTCCGTGTCGGCGGGTATTTAAGGGATCGCGATGGCGGTGCCAATCTGGTTGCCGATAAGCTCCTCCGATGGGTGGAGATAAGCCCGACTGGGGCGTTTCCCGCCGGTGAGGGAGCGTGTTAGAAACTGGCGAAATCGGTTTTTGAACGCAAAAGCGGGCTGGAAACGGCAATGAAGAACATTCTGGACACCCTCGAAGAACGGCGCGCGGGCGCTCGCCTTGGTGGCGGCGAGAAGCGCATCGCGGCCCAGCACGCGCGCGGCAAGCTGACCGCGCGGGAGCGCATCGAGCTTCTGCTCGACAAGGCCAGCTTTGAAGAGTTCGACATGTTCGTCGAACACCGCTCGACCGAATTCGGCATGGAAAAAAACAAAGTGCCGGGCGACGGCGTCGTCACCGGCTGGGGTACCGTCAACGGCCGCAAGACGTTCGTGTTCGCCAAGGACTTCACCGTGTTCGGCGGTTCGCTGTCGGAGACCCATGCGCTGAAGATCACCAAGCTTCAGGACATGGCGATGAAGGCGAGGGCGCCGATCATCGGGCTTTACGATGCCGGCGGGGCGCGCATCCAGGAAGGCGTTGCCGCGCTCGCCGGCTATTCCTACGTGTTCCGGCGCAACGTGATGGCCTCGGGCGTGATCCCGCAGATCTCCGTCATCATGGGTCCGTGCGCCGGCGGAGACGTCTATTCGCCTGCGATGACCGACTTCATCTTCATGGTGAAGAACACGAGCTACATGTTCGTCACCGGCCCCGACGTGGTGAAGACGGTGACGAACGAGGTTGTTACCGCGGAAGAACTCGGCGGCGCGTCAGTTCACGCGACGCGCTCCTCGATTGCGGACGGTGCTTTCGAGAACGACGTCGAGGCGCTGTTGCAGATGCGGCGGCTGATCGACTTCCTCCCCGCCAATAACAGCGATGGTGTGCCGGAATGGCCGAGCTTCGATGACATCGAGCGCGTCGATCTCTCGCTCGATACGCTGATCCCCGACAATCCCAACAAGCCCTACGACATGAAGGAATTGATCCTCAAGATCGTGGACGAGGGCGATTTCTTCGAAATCTCGGAAACGTTCGCCAAGAACATCGTCACCGGTTTCGGCCGCATCGCCGGCCGCACGGTCGGCTTTGTCGCCAACCAGCCGATGGTGCTGGCGGGCGTGCTCGACAGCGACGCCTCGCGAAAAGCCGCACGCTTCGTTCGTTTTTGCGACGCCTTCAACATCCCGATCGTGACCTTTGTCGATGTGCCCGGATTTTTGCCTGGCACCGCGCAGGAGTATGGCGGCCTGATCAAGCACGGCGCGAAACTGTTGTTTGCGTATTCGCAATGCACGGTACCGCTGGTGACGCTGATCACGCGCAAGGCCTATGGCGGCGCGTTCGACGTGATGGCGTCCAAGGAAATCGGCGCCGACATGAATTATGCGTGGCCGACGGCGCAGATCGCGGTCATGGGCGCCAAGGGTGCCGTCGAAATCATTTTCCGTGCCGACATGAACGACGAGGGCAAAATCGCTGAGCGCACCAAGGAATACGAGGACCGTTTCCTGTCGCCCTTCATCGCCGCCGAGCGCGGCTATATCGACGACGTCATCATGCCGCATTCGACGCGCCGCCGCATCGCGCGAGCCCTTGCCATGCTGCGCGACAAACATGTCGAGACGCCAGCAAAGAAGCACGACAATCTGCCGTTGTAGCGTTGCTGTAGGGTAGGTTAGCGAAGCGTAACCCGCCACCTTCGTTGCGACTGCGCGGTGGGTTATAGCTTTGCGATCCTGTCCTCCTCAATCCTGAATCCGATGACCGACGACGAAGAAGAGACCGACGAAATTTCCGCAATCGAGGATCGGATCGAGGCGCTGGCCAGGACCGCCGAGCGATGCCGGAAATTCATTCTGGCGTCGAAGATCGCGATCGCCGGCGGTGTCGTCCTGCTGCTCGTCGTCATCCTCGGTCTGTTTGGAACGGGGCAGGCCGCGCTCGGATCGATTGCTCTGGTGCTGGGCGGAATCGTGTCGCTTGGATCGAACATCAGCACGCTGCAACAAACCGAGGCCGCGATCGGCGAAGCCGAGGCGTATCGAGCAAGGCTGATCGGCGGGTTCGAGCTTCGGCTGGTGCACGATGCGCCAAGCAAGTTGATGTAACTCTCGCGAACGGCATGGTCCGTTCATGTTGGACGGGGCGGCTTGCTTCCGCAGGCATCTCGCTTACACTTTGCAAGTCAGCCGGAGCAGCCTCGCCATGTCCACGCTCTTTGCCTTCCTGCATCACCTTTTCGCTTTCACGCTGGTCGCGGCGCTGGCGATCGAGTTCACGTTGATCCGTCAGGAACTGACGCTTGCCTCCGCGCGACGGCTGCAGGTTACCGACCTCGTGCTCGGCATCGCCGCCGGCGCGTTGTTGATCGTCGGGCTGTTGCGGGTGTTCTTTTTCGAGAAGGGCGCGGCGTACTACTGGCACAGCCACGCGTTTCTGACCAAGTTCAGCCTGTTTGTGATTGTCGGCCTGCTGTCGATCATTCCGACCAGGGAATTTCTGTCCTGGGGCCGTGCGATCCGAGCTGGTGAGGTACCGGTAATGGAAACGTCGCGGCGTAAACGAGTCATGATGGTTATTCATCTCGAGCTCGCCGCTGTTGTCATCATCCTGATGTGCGCCGCGATCATGGCGCGCGGCGGCTGGGTCTAGGATTCCGGTTCTGACGTTTGCATTGCAAATCGGTGGGTGGCGTTGCGAATACAGATCCAGTCCGCTGACTCCAGTTTTTCAAAGTTTTCATCGTCCCGTCACCGAAGCGCGGACGCTTGAATCAATCCACGCGCGGGTCGGCGTAAGCGTTGACGAGTTCAGCGAACGTTCATCTTGAAGGAAAGAGAGTGCTGGTCCTCTCTCCATTATCCAAGAAAGGGACTGAAGTCATGGAACGTCGGGACTTTCTAAAGATTGCGATGGGATTTGTGGCAGGTGGCGCTGCGCTTGCTGCAACTGCGCAGGCCGCACCTTTGCCGCCGGCGTCGGGCAAACTGAAGGCCGCGCCCGCGCCTGCCGGCGTCGAACCCGCTGTCGTCTCGCAAGACGAAGTCGATCGCATCAAGCCGGAACAAGTGCGCTGGCACCACCATCACCATGGTCACTGGCATCGCCGCTGGCATCACCGTCACTGGCACCGCCGTTGGCATCACCGCCACTGGCACCATCACCGCCGTTAGTGGGACCTGAGTTCATTTTGATTGACGTCCGAACGCTCAACAAAAAACCCCGCCATCCCGGCGGGGTTTTCGTTTCGTGAGAAGCGAGGCGATCAGATCGGACGGCAACGACCGTAGCGCCACGCGAAACCGAGCGGGCAGCCGCGGCCGGGAACGACCACCACAGGCCGCTCGACCACGACAGCGCCGGGCGCCACCACTACGGCGGGACCACGGTTGGGACGGCATTCCCCATAGGGATTGGGATGCCAGCCGGGGCCGCAGCCGCCTGCCGCGCTCGCGCCGCCGACCCCTGCAAACGTCGCTGCAACCAGTGCAGCCGCGAAAAGATACTTCATGTTATTTCCTTACTTCTTTTCTGATGCCGCCATGCGGCGCATTGCCAAGTCGATCAAGCGGATCAACGGGCCAGCATTTGCCATCGTTTGGTGCACGCGACAAGCCTAACCTGGGAACGGACGATAAGGGTCGCCGTGTGAACCGGCGGTGAATGAGCTTACTTCGCCAGGAACGGTAGCATCAGCGCGTGGAACTTGTCCGGCGCATCGAGGAACACCAGATGCCCGGCATTTTCGATCACTTCGGCGCTGCCATGGGCCATCTTCGCCGCCAGCGCTTTGGCGAGTTCCGCATTCTGGCCCATCTTCGGTCGCAGCGCCTCCGGCGCGTTCGGCCTTCCCGGCGCGTTGTGATCGTCCGCACCCATGATGAAGAGCGTCGGAACCGAAACAAGCGGAATCTCGTGAACGACCGGCTCGCGGTATATCATCTGACCGGAGGATACGAAGGCGCGCAGCCAGCGCATATAATCCGCAGCTCCCTTGATGTTGAAGCGGGCGTCGATGAAGGGCGTGATCGCATCCGGCGGAATCTTCGGCGAGTAGTTGGTCTCGAGCTGCTTCCGGTAACCGTCGGCGGTGAGCTTGTCCTCGTTCTCGATGATTTTTTCCGTGGGCGTCGGCGGCACATACATCCGGTAATCTTCGAGGCCGATCGGCGCCGCCAGCAGCAGATGATTGACGCGGTCGGGATAGGCGCGCGCGATACGAATCGCGAGCATACCGCCCAGCGAATGCGCGACGACGTCGGCTTTGGCGATCTGGAGATGATCGAGCAGCGCCATCGTGTTGCGGGCGAGGTTGTCGAAATGAAGCTCGGCCACAGGCTTGGAAGACTTTCCGAAGCCGATCTGGTCGGGGACTATCACGCGATAGCCGGCGTCCGTCAGAACCCTGATCTCGGGGGCCCAATAGCTCGATGGAAAATTGCGCCCGTGCAGCAACACCACGACGCGGCCATTGGGCTGCGCGGGCGCGACATCCATGTAAGCCATCCTGAGCTGTTCGCCGTCATTGACGAGCGGCAACAGGTTGACAGGGTAGGGATAAGCAAATCCCTCAAGCCCGATGCCGTATGGCTCGTGCTGAGCGATGCCAGGTTCACGCTCGGCGGCTTGCGCGGGCGCGACGAACAGGGCGAGCAGGGCGGCTGCGGAAGCGAAGGAACGCATCATGAGACTCTCCGAGACAACTTAATACGCGACCGTCATGGCCGGACTTGCCACCTTCGCTAGGGTTTCGGCGGCCAAGTGAGCAAGAGGCTCGGCGAAGCGTAGGCGGAGACGGGCTCCGGCCATCCACGTCTTGTCGAACAGAAGACGTGGATGCCTGGGATAAACCCGGGGATGACGAAACCTCGATGAGGCCGTACGGGCGAAAGAGCACTACTGAGCATCGCCGAACATGGCGGCAAAGCGTTTCTCGCCCTGACGGGTGAACTCCACGATGCGGCTGCCGGCTTCGCGATCATGCGAGGCCCAGTTGAGCTCGGTGAAGCGCCGCATCAAGGCCGCGCCCAGCGTGCCCGCCAGATGATGACGCCGTTCGCTCCAGTCGAGGCAAGCTTTACAGACCGGGCGGCGCGGATGGGCGAGGGACTGCGGATCGATCTGAAGCGCCTTTTTGAGGAAGCGTTCGCCTTCGGCCGTTAATTCAATATCTTGCTTGCTCTGGCGCACCAGCTTTCGCTGCCGCAAGCTGTCGAGCATCTGCACGCCGAGGTCGCCGGCAAGGTGATCGTAGCAGATCCGGGCGCGGCGCAGCGCCGGATCCTTCGGCCCGGTGCGTACCCGCAAATGGCCGGCGCGGGCGGCCAGCGCCGCAAGCCCCTCCAGCACGCCGCCGACATCGGGATCGGCGAGGCGGTAGTAGCGGTGGCGGCCCTGTTTTTCCTGCTCGATCAGCCCGCCGATTTCGAGCTTCGACAGATGTGAGCTGGCGGTCTGCGGCGTGATCCCGGCCTCGTGCGACAACTCGCTTGCCGTCAGCGCGCGGCCGCTCAACAACGCCGTGAGCATGTTGGCGCGGGCGGGGTCGCCGACGAGAGAGGCGACCATCGCGATATCGGGTCCTGCTTTCATTGTTCGATGGTAGCCGAAGCATCAGCGACGATCAAGCGGCTATTGTCGTCCGTGTCGAGATTGAGCGTCACTGCTTGCGACAAGCGCGAAGCGTTTGCGCAAGGGAGCGCAAGCGACGAAGCAATCCGGAAGTTCCTTGCAGTTTGACAGGATTGCTTCGCTTCGCTCGCAGTGACGGCAACCTGGAGGAAGGTCCGCATGACAATCACCGTTTTCATTCGCTATCAGATCGATCCGTTCAAACGCGCCATGTTCGAGGAATATGCCAAACGCTGGCTTTCTATCATTCCGAAATGCGGCGGCGGCCTTCTGGGCTACTGGATGCCGCATGAAGGAACCAACAACATCGCCTTCGCCCTGATCTCTTTCGAAAGTCTCGCCGCTTACGAGCAATATCGTGCACGGTTGCGCAACGACAAAGAGGGAATGGAAAATTTCGGCTTTGCCGAGCAAAACAAGTTCATCCTCGCCGAAGAACGCACGTTCCTGCGTAAGGTAACGGCTTAGTTTACTACGGCTCACTGGCGCCGCATGCGGCAGAAGGATAATGTCCGGGCAGGCGAAATAACGATAAACAGCAAAAAGGGAGAAACGCCGATGCCGATTTCATTGGCCGACAAACGCGCGACGTTCCGCAAGCTGCATGAGAGCGGCTGCTTTCCGATTCCCAACCCTTTCGACATCGGCTCCGCGAAAGCGCTGGCGCACATGGGCTTCAAGGCGCTGGCCTCGACCAGCGCCGGTTTCGCCTGGACGATCGGCAAGGCGGATAACCGCGTCACGGTCGACGAGGTCTGCGATCATCTCACCGCGCTCTGCGCGGCCGTCGACCTTCCCGTCAACGCCGATTTCGAGAACGGTTTCGCGCACGAGGCCGGCAAGGTCGCGGTCAATGTTGCGCGCGGCGCGAAGACCGGCGTGGCCGGGCTGTCGATCGAGGATTCGACCGGGGATGCCGCCAAACCGCTCTATGAGCGCGCGCATGCGGTCGAACGTATCAAGGCGGCGCGCGCGGCGATCGATGCCGACAAGAGCGGAGTGCTCTTGACGGGCCGCTGCGAAGCGTTTCTGTGTGGGCAGGACGATCTTGCCATGGTGATCGATCGGCTCTGCGCCTATGCGGAGGCCGGCTCCGACTGTCTCTATGCGCCCGGTATCAAGACCAGGGAGCAGATCGCAGCGATCGTGAAGGCGGTTGCGCCAAAGCCGGTCAATCTTCTGATCGGCGCGTCGGGACTTTCCGTCAAGGAGGCCGCTGATCTCGGTGTGCGCCGGATCAGCGTCGGCGGATCGCTCGCGCGCACCGCCTGGGCCGGCTTCATGCGCGCGGCCAAGGAAATCGCGGAGCAGGGTACTTTCACCGAGCTTGTAAAGGGTTATCCCGGCGCCGAGCTCAACAAGATGTTCCGCTGATCACGCCGATCAGGCACGCAAGATAAAGCGGACGCCATAAAAATGAGGCGGCCACCAACAGGTTGGGCCGCCTCATTCATCCGCTCGCTGCTCAACATTACTTACTGTTGTTGGCCGGCGCATCCGCGTTGTTGGCAGGCGCGCTCGGGGGATTTTGCATCGGCGCTGAGCCCGTGGTTGTGCCCGGCTGGCTGTTGGCGCGCGGGGTCACGTCACGCATGCCCGGCGGGGGCGGAGGAGGCGAGGTCTCGGCCGACTTCTGCGAGGTGGCTGGCGTCGGTGTCGTCGCGGCGTTCTGCTGACTAACCGGGGTGCTGTTCAGGCTGTAGACCACAAGGCCGAGCACGATCGCGATGCCGACGGCGAACATCGCAATCCTGCCGCCGCTGGCCGGACCTTCCGCGAGTTCCGGGTCGGCCTGCAAATCATTATCGAATACGACCGGCGAACGGCGCTCGCCGATATTGGTCCTGATCGGATCCGCCAGACGGTCGCGATCATAGGGATCGTTGGGGTTGAGTTCTGTGGCCATGCGGTTCCTCCATTGTCTTGCCAGGACAACGGCAAGACAGTGCTGTGGGTTCCGGGAACTCTCGTTGTTTCCGGGACCGTTGCGCTGAGGAAGATGGAACCGATATTTCGAATCGGCTTTTTCAGCCGATAATCGACAAGCCTTCCGGCCGTGTCTTGCCGCCGAGCTTTACGTCAAGGGACCAATTTTTTGATGCAAGCTTCATAGTCGTAAAAAGCCTTGCCCTTGTTGCAAGCATCTTCACATTTCTTGTTCTGCTCGTTGTGCCCCTGGGGACATTTCAGGAGGCAGTCGGTGTACGGCTTGCGGCATACATATTTCTGATGGTCCAAATCCTTTTGCTTCGCCTCCTTCGCTTTATCGTCGTCTACCTTCTTCTGCTTTAGTTTGTCCGAGCAGTGTTTGTAATCGCCGTCGCAAAGCGCAACGCAGCCTTTTTCGTCCTTCTCCTTTTTGCACGATCCTTCACAGATCGACTTGGTGCTGCGCAGGGCCGTCTCAGTTGCGCCTGGGACGCACTCCTTGAACGCGGCCGACGCCGGTTGAGTAAACGCTACAAGTGCCAGGGAGCCGGCGATGACGAAGGCAGGGAGAAGAAGCAATTTGCGCATGAAGAACAATCCGGATTGTCAGATGTGAAGGCGGCGCGCGAGCTCTCGATTCATTTTCCTTTATGTTTCTTCGCGGCTTCGTTGGCGCAGTAACGATCGGTTCGGTCGCAGCTCTCGCGGCAACCCTTTTGTCGCTCCGGTTTCTCGGCGTGGCAGCTGTCGTAACAGATGGTATGGAAACGGGCCAAGCGATCCTTGGTCAACTCCGATGGGCATCTTATGGGATCAGCAAAAGCCTGCTTGGCGAGCGGTCCAAGGTTTGCGGCGCCGACGACAATGAGGGCGAGAACGTAGAGAAGCTTGCGCATCGTGTGTGATTCCAATCCTCAGGAGTGAAAGTGCAGTGACCCCTGGCCAAGTCGGTTGAGGTGACTGACCATGCCAAATGACAACAATCGGAGCCTCATCCGTTCGTAGGAGGCCAAGAAATGCGGTACGATGCTTTGCACTGAATACTGATCGCGAGGGGAAGATGTGGGGCTTGCCGCCGAGCGATACCGTGCTGCACATCCTTTCGCTGGTGGCGCTCGCGGCGCAAGCCATGACCGCGGCGCTGGCGGCGGGGCGACGCAGTATGGACTGGGTCGGCGTCTGCCTGCTCGGTTGCGTCACCGCGCTTGGCGGCGGCACCATCCGCGACGTCGTGCTCGGTCACTATCCGCTGCCGTGGGTGCAGAATCCGTCCTATCTCGCGATTACGGCAGCCGCGGCCTTTGCGACCGTCTTGATCGCCCGCACGGTGCACCGGCTTAATCTTGCCTTTCTGGTGCTGGATGCGATCGGGCTCGTCGTATTCACGATGGCCGGCTGCGATGTTGCCTGGCAGATGAATGAGCCGCTGGCGATCGTGATTGTTGCCGGGATGATCACCGGTTGCGCGGGCGGTGTCTTGCGCGACGTTCTCTGCAACGACGTGCCGCTTCTGTTTCGCTCCGAACTTTACGCCAGCGTCTCCGTCGTGACGGGATTGTTTTATACGACCGCCTTCGGTCTGAAGCTGAACGACGAACTCTGGACTGCACTCACCTTCGTGCTCGGCCTGACGCTCCGGCTGCTCGCGATCCGCTACAAATGGGAAATGCCGAAATTCGTGTTTGACGCGGACGAAAAGTAACTCGGTCTACTTCCTCGCCTTCGCAACGTCTGTTGCCGCCACCGCAGGCGCGGCATTGCCCCAGGCGTTGCGGATGTAGGTGACGACGTCAGCGACTTCCTGGTCCGACATCTTGGCGTAGCCGGGCATCGAGCCGGTGTTCGGCGCGCGCGGCGTCGTGATCGTCTCGGCGCCGTCCAATACGATACGGACCGTACTCAAGGGATCTGCCGATTGCAGGTTGGCGTTGCCGGGCAGCGGCGGATAGATGCGCGGCGCGCCGGAGCCGTCGAGTTCGTGGCAGGCGACGCACGATCCCTTGTAGAGTTTTTCGCCGCTTGCCATCTGCGCCGGCGAGGGCGGGGCGACGGCCGCTTCAGGCGGACCCGCCGCGATATCCTTCAGGTACACCGCGATGGCGTGAACGTCGGCTTCGCTCATGCGCGAGGTGGAATTGAGCACCACCTGCGCCATCGGTCCGCCGGCATGGCTATGCGCATTGCGCCCGGTCCCGAGATATTCGGCGATATCGTCGACGTTCCATGATTTCAAGCCGCCACGCTCGGCACCGTCGAGGCGCGGCGCAAACCAGCCGTCGACCCGGCTGCCGGTATATCGCGCGTTTTGCCGCTCCGCGCCGAGAAAGCTCTTCGGCGTGTGGCAGGTGCCGCAATGACCGAGGCCTTCGACCAGATAGCCGCCGCGATTCCGTTCGACGCTCTTGTTCTGGTCAGGCTCGAAGATGCCCGGCCGGAAGAAAGCGAAATTCCACACCCGCATCAGCACGCGATAATTCAGCGGCCAATACAGTTCGTTGGCCGGCGGCGTGTTGCTGACGGGGCTGAGCGTATGGAGATAGGCGCGGATCGCGATCACGTCGTCGCGGATCACTTTGGTGAAATGCGGGTAGGGGAAGGCCGGATATTCGCTCTTCCCGTCCGGCCGCTCGCCATAGCGCATGGCGCGCAGAAACGCCTCGTCGGTCCAGCGGCCGATCCCGGTGTTGAGGTCGGGAGTCAAATTGGCTGAGTAGATGGCCCCGAACGGCGTATCGATGCGCTTGCCGCCTGCGAACGGTTTTGAGGGATCGGCGGTATGGCAGCTTCCGCAGTCGCCGGCTTCCGTCAGCGCCTTGCCCTTGGCGATGGTTTCCGGCGACGGTGGCGTCGGAAGTTGCGCCCGCGCGGCGTTCGATGCAGTGCACAATATAGCCGCGACCAGAATCGCCGCCGCGTTTTGATGCCGGTGGCCTGTCGGACGATGCCCCATGATCACCATTATAGCTCGAAATTGCCTCGGTGCGCCTCACGTCGTTTCGTCATGGCATTCCTCCACGACACAAGGCGAAACCCCACGGGGTTGGGCAGGCAGGAAATTGCGTTTTTGATCCGGCCGTTAGCGAGTGGCAGATTTGTGGTGCGGCGGGCTTAAAATCCGACATACACTGGCGTTTGTCCGCCGCGCGACTAGCTAAAGCCTAAGAAAAGCCGGGGCGTTGAGAGGGTGGAATGGGAATAAACCAGGGTCCGATCAGTCTCGATCAAAAATACACGCAAGGGTCCGGGCATGTCTTCCTGACAGGTATCCAGGCGCTGGTACGGCTGCCGATGGCGCAGATCCGCCGCGACCGCGCCAATGGGCTCAATACCGCCGGTTTCATCAGCGGCTATCGCGGCTCGCCGCTTGGCGGCTACGACCAGCAGCTTTTCGCCGCCCGAAAGCACCTCGACCAGTACAACATCAAATTCCAGCCAGGCGTGAACGAAGACCTGGCCGCCACCGCGATCTGGGGCTCGCAGCAGCTCAATCTTTCCAAGGGCGCCAATTACGATGGCGTCGTCGGCATCTGGTACGGCAAGGGTCCGGGCGTCGATCGCTGTGGCGACGTGTTCCGCCACGGCAACGCGGCCGGCTCGGCCAAAAACGGCGGCGTGCTTTGTCTCGCCGGCGACGACCACGGCGCGAAGTCCTCCACCGTTCCGCATCAGTCCGACCACGCCTTCATCTCCGCGCTGATGCCCTACCTTTATCCCTCCAGTATCCATGAAATGATCGAGATGGGCTTGCTCGGAATCGCGATGTCGCGTTATTCCGGCTGCTGGGTCGGCATGAAGGTGATCACCGAGACGGTCGAGACCACCGCCGAGATCGACCTCACCGACGAGATGAAGCCCTTCATCATCCCGCCCGATTTCGAAATGCCGCCGGGCGGCTTGAATTTGCGCTGGCCCGACGACCGCTTCGATCAGGACCGGCGTTTGCAGGACTACAAGGGCTTTGCGGCCATCGCCTTTGCCCGCGCCAACAAGGTCAACCGCATCACCATGGATTCGCCGAATGCGCGTTTCGGCATCATGGCCTCCGGCAAGAGCTACGAGGACATCCGGCAGGCCTTGCGCGAACTCGGCATTACGCCGGAAGTTGCCGCCAAGATTGGACTTCGTCTTTACAAGATCGGTATGCCCTGGCCGCTGGAGCCGCAGGGCGTGCGCGAATTCGCGGTCGGTCTCGAAGAGATTTTCATTATCGAGGAACGCCGCGAGATCGTCGAAAATCAGGTGAAGCAGGAGTTGTTCAACTGGCGCGACGACGTCCGTCCGCGCATCGTCGGCAAGATGGACGAGCACGACAAGCGCTTCCTGCCCTTTGCCGAGGAATTGAGCGTTGCTTCGCTGGCGAGTTCGCTGACCGAGCGGCTGCTGCGGCTCAATCTCAATCCCGAGATCGCCGAGATGCTCCGCGCCAAGGCCGACTGGTTCAACGGCCGGCAGGCGAGCCAGATGCAGGCGGTGTCGCCGGTGACGCGCACGCCGTATTTCTGTTCGGGTTGTCCGCACAACACCTCGACCAAGGTGCCGGAGGGCAGCCGCGCGATGGCCGGCATCGGGTGCCACTTCATGGCGCTGTGGATGGACCGATCTACCGAAACCTTTACCCATATGGGCGGCGAGGGCGTACCGTGGGTCGGCACCGCGCCGTTCACCAACGAGAACCACATCTTCGCCAATATCGGCGACGGCACCTATTTCCATTCCGGCAGTCTCGCGATCCGCCAGGCGGTCGCCTCGAAGGCCAACATCACATACAAGGTGCTCTACAACGACGCGGTCGCCATGACCGGCGGCCAGCGTCATGACGGCGACCTGTCGCCACAGCAGATCACCTTCCAGCTTCACGCGGAAGGCATCCGAGAGATCTATCTGGTTTCCGAAAATCCCGGCGCCTACCCGGCCTCCACGATCGCGCCCGGCGTCAAGCTCGCCCATCGCGACGAACTCGACACCGTGATGAGGGCTTGCCGCGAGGTCAAAGGGGCCTCGGCAATTGTTTTCGTGCAGACTTGTGCTGCCGAAAAGCGCCGCCGCCGCAAACGCGGAACCTTGGAAGACCCGAAGCGGCGTCTCCTGATCAATCCGGCGGTCTGCGAAGGCTGCGGCGATTGTTCGGTGCAGTCGAACTGCATTTCGGTCGAGCCGCTGGAGACCGAGTTCGGGCGCAAGCGCACCATCAACCAATCGGCCTGCAACAAGGACTATTCGTGCCTGAAAGGCTTTTGCCCATCCTTCGTCACCGTCGACGGCGGGGCGTTGCGCCGCCGCGCGCCCGCGGCGCTTGGCGATAAAGGCACGGGCGATCTCGCCGAACTGCCGGAACCGCTCTCAAAACCATCGCTGGATCGGCCGTATAACGTCGCGGTCGGCGGTGTCGGCGGCACGGGCGTCTTGACCATCGGCGCGCTGCTCGGCATGGCCGCGCACATCGAAGGCAAGGCCAGCATGATCCTCGATATGTCCGGCCTGGCGCAAAAGGGCGGTGCGGTGTTGAGCCATGTCCGGCTTTCCGAACACACCGCTGACGTCACCTGTTCGCGCATCGTCACCGGCACCGCCGATCTCGTGATCGCGGCCGATGAGGTCGTGGCGGCGTCGAAAGAAACCATGATGCTGTGCGAGAGCAGCCGCACGGCCGGCGTCATCAACAGCCACGTCATTCCGACTGCGGACTTTGTCCTCAACCGCGATTTCAATTTCCAGACCCGCAAGGTCAACCACGTGCTGGAAACCGCGCTGCGCAAGGATTCCGCCTTCCTCGATTTCACCAAACCGGCGGAGACTTTGCTGGGTGATGCCATCGCCACCAACATGATGATGATGGGCTATGCCTATCAAAGGGGCCTGTTGCCGCTGACGGCGCAGGCGATCGAGCAGGCGATCGAAGTCAACGGCGTCGCAATCAAGATGAACACCCAGGCCTTCAGGCTCGGACGCCTTGCCGCTGCCGATCCCTCGCGGATCGCTGCGATGATGAAGGGGCAGGACGGGGCCGATGCGCCGAAGACGCTGGATGCGATGTCGCTCGATGAAATCATCGCCCATCGATCTGCCCATCTGACCAACTATCAGAACCAGAAGCTCGCCGCGCGTTATCAGTCGCTGGTCGGTCAGGTCCGCGATGCCGCGCGCGATCGCGGATTCGGCGAGGAACTGCCGCGCGCGGTTGCCATCAACTACGCCAAATTGCTCGCCTACAAGGACGAGTACGAAGTGGCGCGGCTGTTTACCGATGGTCATTTCGAACAAAAGCTTCGCGACCAGTTCGACGGCGATTTCAAGATCAGCTTCAATCTGGCGCCGCCATTGCTGGGGGGCGCAAAAGACGCGCTGGGGCGGCCAAAGAAACGCGCTTTCGGCGCCTGGATATTGCCGGTGTTCCGGACGCTGGCAAAAATGCGCGGCTTACGTGGGACGGTGCTCGACGTCTTCGGCCATAGCGCCGATCGCAGGCTCGAACGCGATCTGATCGCGGGCTACGAGAAAGACGTCGCAACCGTGCTTGGCCTGTTGTCGCCCGCGACGCATGACACGGCCGTCGAACTTCTGTCGTTGCCGGATCGTATCCGTGGCTACGGCCCGGTGAAGGAGAAGGCCGTCAAGGACGCCCAGCTGCGTTACGCGCAGCTTGCGGCCGACCTCGCCAATCCGCCGGCCGCACCACGCCAGATCGCAGCGGAGTAGGGCGCCGGGGGTGGATTTCCGGAAGGCATTTCTGCTTCTGGCAAGCCTCACTGCGTTGCTTGCGACGCAGCCTCCCGCGATCGCGCAGGAGCCCGTTCGCGTATTGGCAACCGGCGTTTTTGCCACGGCCCTGCAATCGCTGACACGGCCCTTTGAATTGGCAACCGGCGTATAAAATTCAGGCGTCGATCGCCAACGCCGGTGAAGTGGCTTCTCGCATTGTTGCGGGCGACGACGCCGATGTCGTAATGACGTCTTCCGCCGGTATTTCGACACTCGCGCAACAAAATGCGCTGGCCACCCATCACATCGTGATCGGCAAGATGCGGCTCGGTGTCGCCGTCCAATCCGGCGCTGCGATGCCAGACCTCACTTCGGTCGAGGCGCTCCGAACGCTTCTCCTGTCTGCGGCGACGATTGCCTATATCGATCCGAACGGCGGCGGTACATCTGGGCCGTTTTTCGAGAAGATGTTTGCCTCCCTGGGTGTCGCTGACGCCGTGCATGCCAAGGCAGTTCTCTGCAAGACCGGCGCGGAGATTGTCAGAGCGGTTGCATCGGGAAAGGCATCGATCGGCATGACGCAGGCTAGCGAGATTATCGGTGGTGCCGGCGTTGCCTTTGCGGGCTATCTGCCTGACGCACTGAACCTCACCACAGTCTATTCGGCCGCGATCGCCACGCGTGCGAAGAACCCGAAAGGGGCTTTGGCATTTCTGGAATTTATTGCCGGCCCGGCCGGATCAGATAATTTTCGCCGGGCCGGGTGGGATATCGATCGATAGCGTCGGCACCTTTTTCTTGCATTGCGGTCAACTTGTGCTTCGATGAAGCATTGCACAGCTTTCGGCGGACTAGATGCCGGAGATTCATATGAGGGAGCCTTGGATGGACCAAAATGCTTTTGAAGCCGAGCTTAAGGCTTCGGGATATCAGGATATCGAGATCAAGGCGATTGATCCGCGGCCAGCAAATGACGCGCATGCGCATGATTACGACATCAGGGGGCTGGTATTGGACGGGATATTCATCGTGAAAGAAGACGACCGGCCGACGACGTACCGCGCCGGTGAGGTATTCGCGGTGTCCGCCGGCCGGAAGCACTCGGAAGAAATCGGCCTGGGCGGCGCGCGCGTTATCGTGGGCCGCAAATATCAGCGATAGCGTCCGCGCTTATTTATACTCCATGCGCCACGAGCCGTCCCAATTGTCAGGCGGCGGGTTCAATTTCAAGTCGGCGACACGGGCGAGTAATGCCATCGAAGGCCCGTCGTCGGGCGCAGCCTCGAGCGCGGCCGCAAACGCTGCGCGGGCCTCGTCCCAGCATCGCGCCCGATAGGCCGCCAGTCCTTCAGCATAGCGCGCGCACGCCAGCGTTTGTTGAGATGAGGGAGCGTCTTTCCTGCCCAGGACCTCATAGACAGTCTGGGGATGGCTCTGACCGGTCACCACCACACGGTCGATCTCGCGGATTTCAAAATCGGACGCGCACAGGTTCGCGGTTGCCTCCGAGATCAGGCAGCGGCTGCCATAGATCTTGTTGGCACTCTCCAACCTTGAAGCCAGATTCACGGTGTCGCCCATTACCGTGAAGCTCATCATGTATTCCGAACCGATGCTGCCGACCAGCGTCTCGCCGGTCGCGATCCCGATCCGGATATCGCACTCGGTCGGGATGACGCGCACGCCGAGCAACTCCGGCAGTTCTTTGCGCAAATTGGCGAGGCGGCCGATCATGTCGATGGCGGCCGAACAGGCGCTTTTTGCCTGCTCCGCGTCTTCGACGAAGGGCGGGCCCCAATAGGCCATAATGCAGTCGCCGATATATTTGTCGATGACGCCGCGATAGGCATGGATGGGCTCGGACATGGTCGACAAATACCGGTTCATGATCTTGACCAGACCCTGCGGGGTAACCCCCTCGCTCAAGGCCGTGAAGCCTTTCATGTCGCAGAACATCACAGTCATCACGTGCCGCTGACCTTCGGCCGCGGCGGTCGCGGTTTCGCGAAGCAGACTTTCGGCGATCCGGGGGTCGATATATCGGCCGAACGTCTCCCGGACGCGCTGGTTCTGCCGCAACCGCTCGATCATGCGATTGAAGGCCGCCGAAAGCTGGCCGATCTCGTCGCGCGTCGTCACACTGATCGACCCGTCGAGCCGCCCGGCCTCGACCGCGCGCGCGCCCTCCAGCAGGCGCAACACCGGGCCGGTGATGCCGCTGCCAACCATCATCGCGAACACAAAACCGAGCACTGCCGCGATACCGGTCACGACGGCCGATATCCAGATCGTTTGCCGCTGTTCGCGCATGACGGTCGAAGCGCTCGCAAACACCTGGCTCATCATGTCGGCGCGGATGCCGGAGATCTTGCGATCGAATTCTTCGCGCAACATATCGGCGCGGGCGAGTGTTGCCCTGACTTCGTCGAATTTATGCGTCTCGAACTGCTTCATCAGAATGGCGCCTTGTTCGTCCAGGCGCTCGCGGAGATCGCTGATCGCCGTTTCGATGCGGTCATCGAGACGGCCGAGCGCGGCGTTGTCGGATGGTGTCGACGGGTCCTCGATGATCGCGGCGATGTGCTTGCGCGCCGCCTGCGCCTCGCGATCGATCTCGGGATCGACGGATTGAAAGGTCTTCAAATGGGTAGCGAACGCCGCGTCATCCGGCGGGGTCTGCATCTTGGCGATGATCATCTGTCGCACCGCCAGCGCGCGCTCGAGCGACGTCACATTCGCGCGCACGAGATTACCATAGGCCGGGATGTAGTGATTGGTCAGTTCGGCGAGCAGATAACCGACGCGTGAAGCCATGATCATCGACAGCGCCGAGGTGACCACGGCCAGCACGATCAATCCTGCGGCGATGCCGACAATCTTCTGTTTGATGGATTTTCGAAACATGCGGCGCAGAATGGCGAATTTTGGTGGCGCACGAAAGCGGTTTGGCGGTCTCGTCCCGGACGGATTGTGAAATGCCGGCAACGCCGGGCGCATTGACGAGTCCGCAACCCAAAATTAACCAAAAAATAAAGGCCCCCAATGACGGGGGCCTTTGACGTCGAGGTCCGAGTTTTCCCTAGACGGCGTCCTTGGCGGCCTTGACCGGTCGTGCGCGCACGATCTTGCGGGCAGGCTTCGCCTTGAACATCATTTCTTCACCGGTGAACGGGTTGGTGCCCTTGCGCGCCTTGGTGGCGGGCTTCTTGACCACGACGAACTTCGCCCAGCCCGGCAGCAGGAATACGCCAGCCTTCTTCAGTTCCTTGTGGCCGACATCAGTCAGCGTATCCATGACGTTCTTCACGTCACGCTTGGAGAGTTCGGTAGTCGTCGCGATTTTTTCGACGAGCTGTGACTTAGACATTTGGGTGGCCATTGTGTCTCCTTTGATTCGGACCGCTTCGACTATAACGCTCCTAGCGCTGGGCAAGAGGCTTCTACACAGGTTTTCTCGGGGTTTTTTGCGATTTTTTACGTTTGACCCCGGTTTTTCCGGGGTTTTTTGCGTAAATGGGCGGGAAAACCCTATTTGATTTATCTGTCGTGCCCATTCGCGCCTCTGATCTCCGTGATTCCGGGATGCTGCATCAGGCGGGAAAGCCCTGAAATAATAGCCTCTGCGGCCACCACGGCGAGCACAAGGCACGAGACAATCGAGGATTTCAATGCTGCGGCTGCGTTGCCGAGCCTGCCGGCGGTCGCATGCGCGCGACCCGCTGGCAGCACCTGGAATGACGATTGATCATTGACATCCGGTGTCTTTGGTTCGTCGGCAAACGGTTGATTTGCCCGTCGTGCCAATCGGTCGCAGCCGCTTTTGCTTGTGACGTCGGGCAAATCACGGGCATTGCTTCCCGCGTCCCGTGCCCCTGATGAGGGGCGTATCGCGATCGTCACGAACGTTGGGCGCGGGATGCGATGGACGCTTTGGGCGCGACGGACGAGCGCGCTCGAAGCGGACGGTGAAGTCGTGTGGTCCTGATGTCTCGATGCTGGCATCAAACTGGCGACGATGCTTTTGCATCGCGCCGATGACGGTGACAATAAAGCCCGATCACCGGGGAGAGCGCGAAGGAACCCGTTAAAACCAATCGCGCAGGGAGTGCCGGAGTGCTGCGGCGGACCTGTGGTGACTTGCTTGCGTGCTTTTTACTTTTGCACGCAAGGCTGCGGGCGAGCCAAGCCCCCGGCATTCCCTGCGCCCTCTGGTCTCGGAGGGACGTGATGTTGGCAAACTCGGGCATGAAAATGTCGCGGGAAGGCGGAGCCGCGTCTTATTGATCGACGTCGTCCCGGACAAGCGAAGCGCGATCCGGGACCCATAGCCACCGGCGCTTATTGTCAACGACACGGAAGTGGGGGGCACCGACAAGGGATCCTTACGCTATGCGGTAACGCCTGACCCCTTGGAATATTCGCCGCTTGCCAAGGCGGTCCCGGCAGGCCAAGAAAATAAGGAAAAGAAACGTCAGCGGGAGACCGAGTTGAGCATCAAGGGCAAGGCCTATATCGCTGGTATATTCGAACATCCGACCCGGCACGCCCCCGACAAGTCGACGCCGCAGCTTCACGCCGAAATCGCCAAAGGAGTGCTGGAGGATGCGGGCCTGACCAAGGCCGATATCGACGGCTATTTCTGTGCCGGCGACGCGCCGGGCGGGGTAATGGCGATGGTGGATTATCTCGGCTTGAAAGTCCGCCATTTCGATTCCACCGATACCGGCGGCTGCTCTTATCTTGTCCATCTCGGCCACGCTGCCGAGGCGATCGCCGCGGGCAAGTGCTCAATCGCGCTGGTCACGCTGGCCGGCAAGCCGCGTACCGGGGCGATGCCGCCGCGCGCGACCGGCGCCGAGGTCGACTTCGAGGCCGCGTATGGCGGCACCACACATAATGTCTATGGCATGTGCGCCATGCGGCACATGCATGAATTTGGCACCACCAGCGAGCAACTGGCCTGGATCAAGGTCGCCGCCTCTCACCATGCCCAATACAATCCGC
The DNA here is from genome assembly GCA_963824305.1 of uncultured Alphaproteobacteria bacterium. Taxonomy (GTDB): domain Bacteria; phylum Pseudomonadota; class Alphaproteobacteria; order Rhizobiales; family Xanthobacteraceae; genus Bradyrhizobium. Next base: position 58,048 of record CAWGOW010000004.1, on the reverse strand, counting down.
ACGCAATGCTGCCCGACGTCGTGACGGTCGAGGACGTGCTCAATTCGCCGATGATATCGGATCCGTTGCACCGGATGGATTGTTGCGTCGTCACCGACGGCGGTGGCGGGTTTATCGTGACCACGGAAGCGATCGCGAAGAGTCTCAAGAAGCCGCTGGTACGCATGATCGGTCACGGCGAGGCGTTGAAGGGACCGCGCGGCGGGCAAGCGCTCAACCTGACGTATTCGGCGGGCGTGTGGTCGGGACCGAAGGCGTTCGAGGAAGCCGGCGTCACGCCAGGAGATATCAAATACGCCTCGATCTACGACAGCTTCACCATCACCGTTTTGATGCAGCTCGAAGACCTCGGCTTCTGCAAAAAGGGCGAGGGCGGCAAGTTCGTCGCCGACGGCAATCTCATCTCAGGCGTTGGCAAGCTGCCGTTCAATACCGATGGCGGCGGCCTGTGCAGCAACCATCCGGTCAATCGCGGCGGCATGACCAAGATTCTCGAAGCGGTGCGGCAGTTGCGCGGGGAGGCGCATCCCAAGGTTCAGGTGCCGAACTGTGACCTCGCCATCGCGCACGGCACCGGCGGCTTGCTCGGTATCCGCCATGCCGCCTCAACCTGCATTCTGGAGCGCGTGTGATGGCTGATGCGAAATATCCGAAACCTGTCACCAATCCCGAGACGGCCCATTTCTGGGAACAGACCGCCAAGGGCAAGCTGATGATCAAGCGCTGCACCGCGTGCGGCGAAGCGCATTACTTTCCGCGTTCGATCTGCCCGTTCTGCTTCTCCGACAAGACCGTGTGGGAAGAAAGCTCGGGCGAGGGCGAGATCTACACCTTCAGCCGGATGCGCAAATCTGCGGCTGGTCCCTATGCAATCGGCTATGTGACCTTGAAAGAAGGCCCGTCGCTGCTGACGAATTTCGTCGATTGCGACATGGAAAAACTGAAGATCGGCCAAAAGGTGAAGGTCGTGTTCAAGCCGACCGAGGGCGCGCCGCTGCCGTTCTTTACGCCGGTGTCATCCTCATCCTGAGGAGCGCGCTTTTCGCGCGCGTCTCGAAGGACGAGGACGAGAAATAAAGGAGATTGCGGCCTCGTGGTTCGAGACGGCGCAAAGCGCATCCTCACCACGAGGGTTCAGGTTCGGGAAAGGACGGCGATGCCGATCAATTACGATGAGCTGATGGCGCTGAAGAACCTCGATCAGCGTTTTTCCTACGGTGATCGCGAGGTGATGCTCTACGCCTACGGCATCGGCATGGGCGCCGATCCCACGGACGAGAAAGAACTCGCCTTCGTCAACGAAGCCGCTGCAATCCCGCGTCCCCTGAAGGTGGTGCCTACCTTTGCTTCCGTGGCGGCCTGGGGCGCAAGTCCCGGCGAAATGAACCTCAACCGTGTGATGGTGGTCGATGGCGAGCGTGACATCACTTTCCATCGGCCGCTGCCGGTGGAGCAAAAATTGCTGGTCGATTCACGCGTGCTCGCCGTGTTCGACAAAGGCAAGGACAAGGGCGCGGTGATCCGGCACCAGACCGTGCTGAAGAACGAGAAGGGCGAAGAACTTGCGACCCTGGTTGCCTCGCGTTTTGCCCGCGGTGATGGCGGCTTTGGCGGTCCTTCCGAAGGCCAGCCCGAGCCGCACAAGGTGCCCTCGCGCGCGCCGGACCGGTCCGTCGATATTTCCACGCGTCCCGACCAGGCCTTGATCTATCGGCTCTGCGGTGACCGCAATCCGCTGCACTCCGATCCCGAATTTGCCCGGCGCGCCGGGTTCTCGCGGCCGATCCTGCACGGCATGTGCACCTTTGGCATCACCTGCCGCGGCATCTTGCAGACCTACGCTGACCACGATCCGGCCGCCTTCAGGCAGCACGCCGCGCGGTTTTCCTCGCCGGTCTATCCGGGCGAGACCGTGACGCTCGATCTCTGGAAGGACGGCAACGTGGTTTCGTTCGAGGCACGGGTGAAGGCGCGAGAGGCGGTCGTGATCCGCAGCGGCAAGACGGTGTTGGGATAGAGAAGAGAACAGGGAGAGCACCATGGGATTACTCGACGGCAAGGTGGCGCTGATCACGGGCGCGGGCGGCGGATTGGGCGAAGCCTATGCCAAACTGTTTGCACGCGAGGGCGCGGCAATCGTCGTCAATGACCTCGGCGGTCCCCGCGATGGCTCGGGTGCCGACTTGTCCATGGCCCAGAAGGTCGTCAACGCGATCAAGGCCGAAGGCGGCCGCGCGGTCGCCAACGGCGCCGACATTTCGACGATCGCCGGCGGGCAATCGGTCCTCGACGACGCCATCAAGCATTTCGGGCGTGCCGACATCCTCGTCAACAACGCAGGCATCCTACTCGACCAGAGTTTTGCCAAGGCGACCGAAGCCGCGTTCGACAAGGTGCTCAAGGTGCATTTGAAGGGTACATTCTGCACGACGCTTCCCGTGTTTAAGTGGATGCGTGAGAACGGCGGTGGCGTGATCGTCAACACCTCATCGACGTCCGGCCTGATCGGCAATTTCGGACAGTATAATTATGGCGCGGCCAAAGGCGGGATTTGGGGTCTGTCGAACGTGCTGACGATCGAGGGACGCAAATACAATATCCGGGTCTGGACGCTGGCTCCGGCTGCGATGACCCGGATGACCGAAGACCTGGCGCGCTACAAGGAAAACCCGGGGGCGGCCCTGACGCCTGATGGCGTGGCCCCCACCGTGCTATACATGGTCAGCGATCTCTCGGGCGACCAGACCGGCAAGACGCTTGGCGTATCCGGTGCGCGCGGCATACGCGAAATGCGGATGATGGAAATGGAAGGCTGGAAGCCGCCGTTCACGGGCTGGAAGGCCGAGGATATTGCGACCCACGCCAAGGATATTTTCTTCTCCGAGGACGAATTGAAGAAATCGCTGCGGAAGACGTGATGCGAAGCGTGAACTATGATGTGCATTTGCACACCCGAGAACCTCGAGATTCTCAGGTGCGCCACCGCGTACCATAGTTGGATGCCGACGCATCGGCGCAGAATGACCAACAAGGAAGATGGCGACCATGACAAAACTAACCCACGAAGCCAAAGGCACTTTCGCGATCGCTCCGACGCCGTTTCAGGACGATGGCCGGATCGATGAAAAATCCATCGACCGGCTGACGGATTTTTACGCCGAGATCGGCTGCGATGGCGTCACGGTGCTCGGCATCATGGGAGAGGCACCGAAGCTCGAGGGAACGGAGTCCGAGGAAGTCGCAAAACGCTTCATCAAGCGCGCCAAGAATATGCAGGTCATCGTCGGCGTTTCCGCGCCCGGCTTTGCCGCGATGCGTTCGCTGGCCCGTGCTTCGATGGATGCGGGAGCGGCCGGCGTGATGATTGCACCGCCGCCGTCCTTGCGCACGGATGACCAGATCACCGGCTATTTCAAGCAGGCGGTCGAAGCGGTAGGCGCCGACATTCCCTGGGTGCTCCAGGATTATCCGCTGACGCTGAATGTCATCTTCACCCCCGGCGTGATCCGCAAGATCGTGATGGATAATCCTTCCTGCGTGATGCTCAAGCATGAGGACTGGCCGGGCCTGGAAAAGATTTCCGCGCTGCGCGGTTTCCAGAAGGACGGCTCGTTGCGGCCGCTGTCGATTTTGACAGGTAACGGCGCGACGTTCCTCGATTTCGAGATGGAGCGCGGCGCAGACGGCGCCATGACCGGCTACGCCTTCCCGGAAATGCTGATCGACGTGGTCCGCCTGTCGAAGGAGGGCAAGCGCGACGCCGCGCACGATCTGTTCGACGCTCATTTGCCGCTGATCCGCTACGAGCAGCAGCCCGCCATTGGGCTGGCTGTGCGCAAGCACGTATTGCAGAAGCGCGGCATCATCGCCTCCAGTGCGCAGCGCAAGCCGGGCTCGAGCATCTCGGCGGTGGCGAAGGCGGAAGTGGACTATCTGCTATCCCGCGTCGCTCGCGTTGATCGCCGCGCTCAACTTCAGCCGCAATCGAGCGCCGCGGGTTAACCCTCATGGAGAGGAGCGCGGCTTCGCGCGTCTCGAACCATGAGGCCCGACTGAGGCCTTATCCTTCGAGACGCGGCCGTGCGGCCGCTCTTCAGGATGAGGGGCAAGGAGCTCGATAATGGCTGAATTCACCGCCGCACGTCCGGCCTCGACCATCCTCCTGTTGCGCGACGGCGCGCAAAAGGAAATCGAGGTGTTCATGATGGTGCGTCATCATGAGATCGAGTTCTCGTCCGGCGCACTGGTGTTTCCCGGCGGCAGTGTCGATGCTGCCGATCGCGACGTCATCGCGCGCCCTGAGTTTTACACCGGCAGCGAGGGGCATGATGCCGATGACCTGAGTTTCCGGATCGCGGCGATCCGCGAGACATTCGAGGAAAGTGGCATTTTGCTGGCTCGTCCGCGCGGTTCGACAACTCTTGTCGACGCGAAGCGGGCTGCCGACATCGCGACCCGCCACCGCCTTGCACTCACGGAACGGAAGATCACTTTTCTCGATGTACTCGCGGAGAGCGGCACGGTGCTCGCACTCGACGAACTCGTGCCTTATGCGCGCTGGATCACGCCGGAAGCCATGCCGAAGCGGTACGATACCTGGTTCTTCCTGGCGGCCGCGCCACCGGATCAACTCGGCGCGCATGACGGCCGTGAGTTCGACCGACTCGCTCTGGCTGTCGGCGCGCGAAGCGGTCGCGGGCGGCGAGAGCGGGCGTTTCAAGCTGCCGTTTCCGACCACGCGCAATCTGATCAAGCTTGGCAAGCAGCCGAACGTGAAGGCAGCGATCGAGGATGCGCGGGGAAAGCCCATCGTCGCGGTGCTGCCCGAACTGACGCGGCTGGACGGTCGACGCCAGCTTCGCATTCCGCTTGAAGCCGGCTACGACGGCGAACTGTTCGAGATGTGAGGCGATCTTACAATTCGACCGCCAGCGAAGCATTATCTCGCGCTACCCGGTTATGGCTCTGCCTTGACAACAAGCCGAGCTTTCCCTGTGGCAGATGCAACACCGATCAAGGCAGACGCGCGCGAGACGACGCTCGGGTTCGAACTGGTGCTGCTGTTCCTGCTCGCAACGCTCTGGGGCGGCTCGTACACCTTCATCAAGCTCGGCGTTGCGACCATTCCGCCGATTACCCTGATCGCGGGACGCACGCTGATCGCGGGCCTGTTGCTGCTCGTCATCATGCGTTGGCGCGGGGTGCGGTTGCCCGCTGATGCCGCCACGTGGCGGCGCTTCCTGTTTCAGGCCGGCCTCAACAGCGTCGTGCCGTGGACACTGATCGCCTGGGCCGAACGTTCGGTCGATGCGGGGCTTGCGACCATCCTCAATTCGACATCGCCGATCTTCACATTTTTCCTGACGCTCGCGATCGCCCATCAGGACAAACCGTCCTGGCGCAAGCTCTTCGGCGTGGTCGCGGGCATGGCGGGCATCTGTCTCATTATCGGCATGCAGGCCTTGCACGGTCTCGGCGAACAGCTCGTTGCACAAATCGCCATTATGGCGGCAACCATCTGCTATGCCGGAGGCGCGGTGTTCAGCCGCGGCTTCAAGGGGCTCGATCCGATGGCACCGGCCGCAGGCTCCTTGCTATGTGGCGCGGCAATCCTGATGCCGGTCAGCGCCGTTGTGGAGCGGCCATGGACGATAATGCCATCCACCACTTCGGTGCTGGCGTTGCTTGGCCTTGCGGTATTTTCGACCGCGATCGCCTTCGTGATCTATTTCCGCCTGATCCAGACGCTCGGCTCCGTCGGCACGACCGCACAGGCTTACTTGCGCGTTCCGATCGGCGTCGCGTTCGGTGTGCTGTTGCTCGGGGAAAGCCTGTCGCCGACCGCCTGGATCGGGCTTGCTTGCGTCGTGATCGGCGTGGCCGCGATGGCCATTCCTCAACGCAAGCCAGCCGGTTCCGCTTGAAGCGAAGCTTGCCCGGCAGACGGATTGTCGGCATCTTGACCGCAAGCGGCAGTTTTCAATGCCGCGAGCAGGGCAGGACGCGCGACCGCGATGACGAAACGCCTCGGCGTAATGATGGCATCTCTATTGGCCGTGATGTCGTTCGCGCCGGCGATCGCGCAAGAAAACTTCCCCAGTCGGCCGATCCGCGTCGTCAATCCCTATTCGGCCGGCAGCGTCGCCGATGTGTTCGGCCGCATTGTCACCCAGCACATGGCCGAACGGTGGAAGGCTTCGATCATTCTGGAATCCAAGTCCGGTGCTAACGGCTCGATCGCGGCTGAAGATGTCGCCCGCGCGGAACCAGACGGATATACGTGGCTGCTGGTGACGACGTTTTTCACCACAAGCCCGTCGCTGAATCTGGTCATGCGTTGGGACCCGGTCCGCGATTTCGCTGCCGTTGGAATGATCTGCCAGGCGCCGAACGTCTTCATCGTTCCGGCATCCTTGCCGGTCAAGAACGTCGCCGAGTTTATCGCACTGGCCAAATCCAAGCCCGGCATTCTGAATTACGGCCACCCCGGCAAGGGTTCGACCGGCCATCTCGGCTTTGAATTGTTCAAGCGGTTGGCGGGGATCGAAGTTAATCCGATCGGCTATCGCGGCTATCCGCAAATGGTGGCCGATATTGCCACGGGCCTTCTCAACTCATCCTTTTTCTCCACCAACCAGGCGTTGGCGCTGACCCAGAGCGGCAATGTCCGTATCATCGCGTCGATCAGCGATGGCAGGTCAAAATACTTTCCCGATGTGCCGACCATGGCCGAACAGGGGTTCGCCGAGGCGCAGGTGACGCCATGGTTTGGCATTGTGGTACCATCAAAAACCCCGCAACCGATTATTGCCAAAATCAGCCAGGCGTTAGAGGCAGCGGTGGCCGCGCCCGAGGTCCGCGAAAAGCTCGATTTGGCCGGTTGTTCGGCAAAAAGCGCTCCACCCGATCAATTCGCCGCAATCATCAAGTCCGACATCGCCCTTTGGGCCAAGGTCGTCAAGGACGCTGGCATTCCTGCCGACTGAGCTTCCCGCAAAACCAAGCCCGCGGGTTTCCCCAGGAGGACAAAATCGTCGTATAAATGGGCGTTTACCCGGCCATATTGCCGGCACTTAAGAGCCTTTGCCTCTATGGTCAGACGTATCAAGTCGGTTTCGTTTTCGATCGAGCAACTGACCTTCGGCAGTTTCGCGCTGCTGCTTGCCATGATCGCGATGACGAGCATCGCGAGCGTCGTCTCCATCCGTCACATCGACACGACCTTTGCCGAATTGCAACACCTGCAAAGCCTGGGCGAAGCTGCCGAGGAGATCGACCGCCGCACCAAGGAATTGCGGCTTGCCGCTCGTGATTTTGTCACCGATCCAGCGGCGCCGTCCGGCCGCGTCAAGGAGGCGGCTACCTCGCTGAATACGTTGCTGAAGAGTACGCGGCTCCAGCTCGCGCCCGAGCAGCGGGAGATGATCGATGGCGTCTCGCAGCGCCTTGTCAATTACGAGGAGGGCATCGAGCGGATCACCGCGCTGATTTCGCGCCGTGCGGAACTCATTACGGCGTTGCCACCGGCCCGCGCGCGGTTCGAACAGGCGATCTCCGACATCCCGGAACGGGCCACGGCACGCCAGCTGTTTCGCGCGCAAAATCAGGTTACGACGGCTCTGCTGGCGCACGATACGGCCGCAACGGATCAGGCGGCCCGCGCCATGAAGGCGCTGACCATCGACGATGCCGCGCTCCGCGCCGCGACCGACGCCTATGCCGACGCCGTCCTTTCAATCTCCGGGACGGAGGGCCAGATTGCCCAGCTCGACCGGGAAGTGCTGGGCACCGAAGGGCAGATGATCAGCCGGGTCACCGATTTTCTGCGCGACCTCGGCGACAGGCGAGGGCGGGTGCTGGCGCGTGACTTCGCCCGCACACTCGCCAGCGACAAATGGCAAAGCATTCTGCTCGGGTGTGCCGGTGTGCTGATCGGGCTTGCGGCCGCCTTGTTCGTGGTGCGCCAGACAGTCCGCCCGCTCAAGGCGATTGCCTCCGCGATCCGGGCTTTGGCCGGCGGCGAAAAAAATACATCTATTCCGGCCACCGAGGTAAAGAACGAGATCGGCGATATTGCGCGCGCTGCGGAAGTATTTCGTCGCTCGCTGGTCGATGTGGATGCGGCGCGTGAAGCGGCGATCCGGGCTCTCGCCGAGCAGCGCCTTGCCGAGGAGAGCTATCGCAAGCTGTTCGAAGGCTCCGTCGACGGGATCTACGTGACGACGCCGGGAGGAGAAATTCTCAACGCCAACCCGGCGCTGGCGCGCATGATGAGTTACAGCTCGCCGGAAGCGCTCATTCGCGGCATCAGCAACGTGTCCCATGGCGTCTACGTTAACCCGGAAGCGCGCACGCAATATCAGCAACTTATGCAGCGCGATGGCATCGTGCGCGATTTCGAATATCAGGTACGGCGGCGCGATGGATCGATCCTGTGGCTTTCGGACAGCGCGGGCGCCATTCGCGACGAAAGCGGCGAGATCGTCCGCTATGAAGGAACCGTGCGCGACATCACCGACCAGAAGCGCGCGGAGGAAGCGATCGCGGAAGGTCGGCGGCTGTTGCAGCTCGTGATCGATACCGTTCCCGCGGTCATCAACGTGAAAGACAAGGACCTGCGTTATGTCCTGATGAATCGGTATATGGCCGGCATTTTCGCGATCGAGCCACATGAAGCCCTGGGCCAAACGACGACAAACCTGATGTCGCGCTATGGCTCGCAGAAGACCGATGAAAACGACAGACGGGTATTGGCGACGGGCAAGGAGCTTGGATTTTACGAAGACGACTACCGGGATTCCTTGGGTAATCTTCGCTATTGGCTGGTGAACAAGTTGCCGCTGCTCGATGCCGAGGGCCGCGTCGAGAGCATTGTGACGGTTGCGCTCGACATTGGGGAGCGCAAGCGTGGCGAGCAAGAGATGCGCGAGGCCAAGGACGCCGCAGAAGCCGCCTTGCGCAATTTGCGCGAAACCCAGAATTCGCTGATCGAAGCCGAAAAGCTTGCAGCCCTCGGCCGTCTCGTGGCCGGCATCGCCCACGAGGTCAACAACCCCGTCGGCATCAGCCTGACGGTAGCTTCTTCGCTGGAACGCAAGAGCGCGGCCTTCGCCGCTGAAGTCGCGCGCGGCGATCTGCGCCGCTCAAGCCTGAACGATTTCCTGGACGCGGCCCGCGACGCATCCGGTCAGCTCGTGGCCAACCTCAATCGCGCAGCCGAGCTGATCACGTCCTTCAAGCAGGTCGCCGCCGACCGCAATTACTCGGACCAGCGATCGTTCGACCTCGGTGATCTCACCGAGCAGGTCGTGCTGAGCCTGCGGCCCGGACTGCGCAAGCATCGGCTTTCGCTCAACGTGGAATGCGAGCCCAATCTCACCATGAACTCCTATCCCGGTCCCTACGGGCAAGTGCTCACCAATCTGTTTCTCAACTCGGTGGCGCACGCGTTTCCCGATGGCCGGGCAGGGACCGTCGATATCAAGGTGCGCGCAGCCGGGTCGGACCATGTCGAAGTCATTTTTGCCGACGACGGTTGCGGCATGAGCCTGGATGTCCGTCGGCGCGCCTTCGATCCGTTTTTCACCACGCGCCGCGATCAGGGTGGCACGGGGCTCGGCCTCCACATCGTCTATAGCATCGTCACCAATCGCCTCGGCGGCCGGCTTGACCTTGATTCCGAGCCAGGCCGCGGCACGCGTGTTCAAATCGTCTTGCCACGCGTGGCGCCGCTGGAGCAGGCCAACGAGAAAGCGTCAGTTGCTTGATATCGGCGTCTTGAGAAGACTCAGTCGCTGTCGACCAGTTTGCGCAGCGTAGCGGTGAAGATCTGGCTGGCTTTGCCCACCAATGCAGTGCCGCTCATGTTGGCCGCCTTGTCGGTGAATGTGCCGGAGACGCCGATCCCGACCGGGTCCGGGCCGCCGAACAGCGGGGTCACGTTGGGGCTCGGCGTGTGGCGCTGGACCAGAATTTCGCCCTTGAAGGTATTTTCCTTCACGGTGTAGCTGCCGACATAGAACAGGAATGCGTCGCCGCCGAGGATTTTGCCGTCGCGAAACAGCACGACGCCACTGCCCTTGCCGGCGCGGCCGTCCTGAAGGACGACATGGATCGAATACAGCCCATTGTTCATGGCTTGTTGGCGCCGGGTCCCGCTAGTACTGGTTCGTTATGCCTAAGCGCGGCGTCCGCCGTCAACGCGGCAGGTTAGCCAACGATATCACCTGTTTGCCCAAGCTTTATGCGTATTTCTTGTCACGCTCGAGCAATTCGATCGAAATACCCTGGGGTCCGCGGATGAAACAGATCCGCACGCCCGGCCGAATGGTCTGAGGCTCCTTGGTGAACTCGACACCCTTGGCTTTGATCTCGGCGGCAACCGCGTCGATGTCCTTGACTGTAAGTCCGATGTGATCGAGCCCTTGATAAGGGGTAACCGGTGGTGAATTGACGCCGTCGCCCGACGTGACGGGTGCAATGAAGACCATCGCGCCGCCGAGTTTGACATCGATGCGGCCTGGGCCGCGAACGATCTGGCCGCCGAGAACGTCTTCAAGCCACGCGGCGGTCGCCTCCGGATCGGGACTGCGCAGATGAACGTGGTCCCAAGTCACTGCCGGCATACTGTTTTCTCCAAGCGTTGATTTTTGCGCTACCCCGGGCAGCGAAAGAATTGCGAGACGCCGATAACTTTAGCCCCGAGGCAGCGGCGTGGCTATCCCCGGCGGCCAGTGGTCCGACTCTAACATTCGCATCGCTTCGCAGCGGGCACCAAGGACATCAGCAAATATAGGTTTCTAGTGCAGTTTCGGACTAGACATTCGCTCGAGGAACCCGCGGCTAGGCTGGCGGCGAATGTCAAATCCACTCCACTACCGCGCGCCACTCCGTTTCGATATCTCACGCTTTGATGCAACGAATTTCGCCTTTGCGAGTTGTGATCTTGGCGAGGAAGTTGGCCCACTTGGCTCGGGTGGCGCGACGATGACCGATGGTTTTCTCAATATCGATTCGACCGGAGTTACCCGGCATTTCGGTCTGTGGGGACAACATTCCGATCGTGCTGACGATATGCCGTCGGATTATCTCAAGACAGCAATTGGCTGGTTGCCGATCGCCCTGATTTTAGCGGCGGCGGGTTGGTTGCTGCTACTGAACTACACGCGAGAGCGGGCGCCGGCGGTGCATCCGGCCGCCGCCGTTGCGGCAAAGCGGGCTCCGGCGTTGACGGTCGGTCTGGCGAGAGACCCTGTTTTCAATCCCGCAACTTCTGAAGCCATCGTACCGGGGCAGCCGGCGCCAGTTGATCGCATGAAGATAACGTCGCAGTCATGGCGCAGAGGAGGTCTCGGTTCCAATGCCCTAATGACGATCACGCTGCGCAATGACAACAGCTACGCCGTCAAGGACGTTGCACTTTCGTGCGCCTTCTTGCGGCCGGACGGAAGTCGCCTGACCGACCGCTCGCGGGTGATTGCCGATTTCATTAATATGAAGAGCCGGAAGGCCTTCGCGCAGCTGCATGTCGGTTTCGTCAATGTGAACGCCGCCAAGGCGAAGTGTTCGCTCGTTGCCGCAAGCCACGTCTAGACCCACTCGATATCGGCGCGGTTCCCTTCCGGTCACTCCTGAAAATTAAGCCTAGGGCTGGAATTGTCGAACCTTTTGCTTACATCAGGAACAAATAAAGTAATCGCCGGTTGAGGGCGAGACCCCGTGTTGCCGTGCGGGATGGAGCACAACCAAATGCCGCTGATGCGTTATTTCGTTTTCGTCGGCGGTGCGCTGCTCGCGCTCCTGTTCATCGTAAATGCCAGTTTGCCGGCCTTGCCGGTAACTGAGGGCGCCCATTCCACCGCCACCGCCGATCGTTCCATCATCCGGATTCAATCCGACCGGAAATGGCCGGAACGCGTCGTTTTTGATACATCGCGTCCTACTATTACGCCGGTTCCCGCGCCGCAGCCTGTGGTTGCGGAAGCAGATACCGTTCCGGCAAAAGCCGCAACGCCGCCGCTGAAAGGTGGGGTGCGGGAGGCTTATGCCCAGTTGCCGACCAATTCGACCCGTGCAGAGCCGAAACGGCACCGAAAATCGGTGGCCAGGAACAACGCCGGACAGCCGCGGATTCGGCTTGCCCAGCAGCCGTCTGTCGCGTTTTTTGGCAACAATCTCTGGTGAGGTCGGCTTTGCCTAAAGCCTAGCGGCGCTGCCGCTTCCTGGTCCCGATCCAGGTACCTGAGCAGCCGTCCGAACGGTCATACGTCCCGGAACCGGTATCCCCTGACAGGCGCCCCTCGGCCGTGAGCGTCATTCCATTACCAGCGCCGACGGTGTGGATGATCCCGTCTGGCGTCACATTTCCGCCGCCGCCACGGACGATCACTTTGCCACCCTTGATCACCGCTGCCACCGCACCCGCGCCGCGGCATCCGGCGCCGGTGAATGTCCATCTTCCGTCGTAGGTATTGGCTTCCGGTGGTGATGGAAACGTTGGAACATCCACGATTCTGGGCGCCTGCTCCTTCTCGGATTTGGAGAGAAAGGCGAGCTGAACCTCGTTGGCTCGAGAGGTCATCGCACCCAGCAGAACGGAAACGAGGAGCGCCGCCAGCCATGCGGATCGCGTTGCGATGATAGTCCGTCGGCTCATTCGATTGCCCCGAAAAACAGCCGATCTATAGCATGGGACCGCAGGCCCAAACCAAGGCTGAAATCGGATATTCGAAGAAGGTCAGGCAAACGAATTCAGGCCTGCGCTTGTCGGGCCTCAGACGATCACCACGAAGGTTGTGCGCCAAACAACGACTGACCCTGCCGATTGAAGCTACACTCGCCGGGAACAAAGCCGGGATTGTGGATGCAGGCATTGTCAAGAGAACTGTCCCAGCCGCCTCGCTCGCGCCATTTGCTCCAGGCGATGTAGTCGCAATACCTGCTGTGGGGATTTCCTGCATCCCGCGTTGCGCAAAAGAGGCTCTGACCTTGACGGGCGGGGCTCGAGGCGAGTTGCCGCGCCATCGTTGGCGCCGTCAGCAAGATGGCGACAGCGCCGAGAAGCCAAAATCTTGTCATGCAACTCTCCCTGGGTTTCGTGCAATTGAAAACCATGAAGTACCCGCGGAATTCCCTTTGCCGACCCTAAAAGAAATTTGAGACAACTGCTGTCGGCCACCCCGTTCGCCATCTCGGATCGGACGTCTCTGGTCCATTCTCCTTCGACCATGGGGCGCGCTAAAAGCCGGTTGCCCAGCGTGTCGCGATAAGCTAACAGGCCCTGTCGAAAAAGGCAGGTTTGGTCTCGGTAGGCCCAAACCCTTCCAGTTTTGGAAGCTCTGCTCCTTGCATGCTGCCGATGGCAGCGCCTGAGAACCCCCGACGATCCCCGCGCGGGCGCAAGCCCTGCGCAAGGTTCGTCCGTGTGGTTGTCGGCCGACAAACTGCTCCGGGTGAACCTTTCGACCCGGAGAGCGGCATGCAGGATATCAATCAGGATTCACAACTCGCGAGCGCGCCAAAGCGCGCACCTAAAACAACGGGCGCGGTGCTCGCGATCGCAGTATCGGTTTTTCTCAACTTCACCGGCTTTACCCTGATCCTGCCGGTGACCCCATTTCTCGTCGCCCAATACGTCCCGCCGGAGCAGGTGGGACTATATGTCGGCGTTATCGTCTCCGCGTTTGCGGCTTGCGCATTTTGCGCCGCGCCCGTTCTCGGAGCGCTCAGTGACCGTTACGGCCGCAGGCCCATCCTGATGCTGTCGCTGTTTGGCTCTGCGATCGGTTTCCTGATCTTTGGCATCGGCGGCGCGTTGTGGATGCTGTTTGCGGGCCGAATGATCGACGGCCTCACTGCCGGCAATGTCAGCACCATCTACGCTTACGTGGCCGACACCGTTGCGCCCGCCGAACGTGGTCGCATCTATGGCCTGATTGGTGCGGTCGGCGGTTTCGGCTTCATGCTCGGACCGGTCGCCGGCGGCCTGTTAGGATCGGTGTCTCCGGCAGCACCGCTGTTCTTTGCGGCCGCGCTGACGCTCGGCAACATCGCCTGGATCTATTTCGCGCTGCCTGAAACCGTCGTGCACCATGGACCGCGTCCGGCCTGGCGATGGCAACAGGTCAATCCCCTCGCGCAGCTTGCCCATGTGCTTCGGATCGCGGGCTTGCACATTCCCTTTGCGGCTGCGTTTTCCTTCTTCTTTGCCGGCACCATGCTTCAGAGCAATTTTGCCGTCTATCTAAAGGACGTTCTGCAATTCGGCCCGACGGGAATTGGCTGGATCCTGTTCGCGGTGGGTGTGATGGACATTGTCAGCCAGGGGTTTCTGACGCGGGTATTGTTATCGCGCGTCGGCGCCAGCGCGCTTGCAAGTTCAGGGCTTGCCATCACCGCCATCGGCTTTGCGTTGATCGCGTGTCTGGTTTTCGTGCCGAGGGTCGAATTCCTGCTTTTCTCGATCGTGATCTTTACGCTTGGAGACGGCCTGTTCCAGCCGTCGATCAATGCCATCATCTCCAATGCCGCGCCCGCCGACGCTCAAGGAGTTGTCCAGGGCGCCAACCAGTCGCAGCAAGCGCTGGCGCGCATGCTGGGTCCGCTGCTTGCCGCGATGCTGTCGCCGCTGAGCCTTGGCGCGCCGTACTGGATCGCCGGGTTGATCGCGCTCGTCGGAGTAGGGCTGCTATTGAAGTTGCGACAACCCGCTCCGTTCGAAGAGGGGTGAGGCAGGGGATGTCCATTTGCCTGGACGAAACTGCGGGCCATGCCGGTGTGCTAACTTGGAATTAACTCCGGAAACCTATGATCCACACCAGTTTTGAGTGTGGCAATCGCGCAAAGAGCCGCCGCTGATCACTCACGCGGCGGCCTTGCTTTTTATCTGGGGCTGATGCAGGTGACCAACGTACCGGAAACGCAACCTGAGGCCGAGACGCTAGACAAAGCGACGCAGATCGAGCCTGTGCTTCAAAGCAGGCAATCCAGCCGCAAGTCGATCTTGATGCTGTCCTTGTTCGCTCTGCTGCTCAATGGCGGGGCGGCTGTATACACGATGCCGTCTTTCGACATCGCTCTGCCGAATCTTGCCAGCCTCGCCGAACTGCTACCCCATGAAACGGCTTCGGCACCGATACCGGATCCGATCGTCACCTCGGCGCTGAAGGATATTCAGTCGACGCAGCAGCAATATCTGGTCGCGCTGCAGGAAAACGAGTCCTCGCTTCAGCAAAACACCATCCTGTTGCTTCGGGGCACCACTACCCTCGATTCCCTCAAGCAGGGCTTGGCGGCTCAGCAAACCGACGTGAAGAAGCTTTCGGTTCAGCTTTCGACGCTGGCGGCGAAAGTTGACGCGCTACAGAATTCCCTGACGCCGGAGACGACTTCCTCGATTTCCCAGATGCGGGGCCGCGGCCGCGCATCCGCGATGGCGCGCAAGAAGATGTCCCGGCTGTCCAAGCCTGCCGGTCCGGTCTCGATCGGAGGCGCGCCGCTCAGCTTCATCCCGACGCCGGCCTCAAGCACAGTACAAAGTCCCGAAGGCTAGGGCGACCTGTCCGCTAACGACGAATGCCCGCCGGTTCCAACCGGCGGGCATTCGTTTATTCGAGCTCAAAAGCCTTGCCAGCGTCTCAAGGACAGGGGTGACGAAACCCGTCGTATCCGAGATAAGTTCCGCTGCGCGGATCATAAGATTTGAACTGCTGCATGCAGTAGCTGATCGCATCGCCGGGAGGGGGACCGTATGCCACGGGCGGCGGACCATAATAACCAGGGCCGTAATAGGGGGCGGCGCCGGCGGCTATCGCTCCACCCACGATTGCGCCCGCGATAAGTCCGCCGACGACCGGCGCGCCCCAGCCTCCGCCTCTCCATTGCACGGTTTGGCGATCGTTCGGGGCGGCTTTAGCGATCGCAAGCGGCTCGCCGAGAGGTGCTGCACCAGCAACGCCGGTGAACGCCGGGAAGCTGCTCGCCAAAAGGGCTGACACGGCAAGAATTCGAAGTGAACTCGACATGGTCGTTGTCTCCAAAGTTGGGCGGAGTTATCCGGGAATACAACCACGAGGACATTCCTCTGTCTAACGAATAGGCAGGTTAACCACGTGCTGGCGGCCAACGTTTGGCCCGCCGAAGAGCCCGGCCGGGGGCATCCGCCCCGCTTGCTTTTGTGTCGTTAGAGAAATCCCGAGGCGGTCACCCAACCCCCGATTAACCGGCCGACCCCATCTTCATCTGCGAGCCCGTGTGGTCGCCAGTATCGGGTAAAGCCGTCACTGATCTCAACCTCAACGGCGGCTTTTGCTTGCGAGGCCGTGCCGAAGAGCACTAAGCTGCCGGCGCTCGGTTCTACAAGGGAGTGAGGAAGTGGCTACAGGTACGGTAAAGTGGTTCAACGCGACTAAGGGATATGGATTTATTCAGCCCGACAAAGGCGGCAAAGATGTATTCGTGCACATCTCGGCCGTTGAAAAAGCTGGCCTCAGCAGCCTCAATGAGGGTGCCAAGGTGAGTTACGAAGAGACGGAGAACCGTGGAAAGACATCCGCGGAAAATCTTAGGGTTGGTTAGGTTAATTGCTCAAGCCCGTCGGACTTAACTCCGGCGGGTTTCGTTTGAGCAGGGTGCGCGCTTCGGTGTCGCGCCCAACATCGTCGTTTGCCCAGCGCCGTTCTCATCGCCTCGATATCGGCCCACTGACGCTGGATGTCGTTTACAGTCTCGATCATCGCGCCTTTTCTGACTGACCCCAGGGCTCCATCGGTTTCAGGAGCCTGGAGGTCCAGAGGTCAGAAACCGAAGTGTCTCAGTCGATCATAGAATGACGACGTGAGCGCGCCGCGCCACCGTTCCGCTGGCGATTTCAATTGCATTACCCGACCGAAGGATGAACCCCACGTCGCTACCGTGCGACTGATCGGAGAGTTGAAATACGCCACGAAGGAGGCGCTGATGTTCAATCTGTCTCGAAGTCTACGGGTGATACTGGCAGTCGCGGGAGCTATCGGCGTTGCAACGGCTATCGGTATCGGTGCGGCTGCAGCCGACAGCCCGACGGAAGTCAGTGTACACAGCCAATTCGGAGTGGCCGTCGACGTCGATTACTCAGGCGGTGGCGTAAACCTGAAAGGAATTCATGCCGACCCGACAGGAACGACCCGTTTACCCCAAACGTTCCCCGCCAACACGACGGTCAGATGGAAAGCCAAACCGAAGAAGCCGACCGAGTTCACGGAATGTACGGGAGAAGCAACGGTCAAAGGCCCCAAGTTCATCCTCGAATTGACGCCGGGTCGCTGCATGCCGAATTTTAATTCGTCGTCGAAGCAACTGACGGCCGTCAGTGCACGGAGCGAAATCGGCGTGGCCGTGGACGTCAATTACAGCGGCGGCGGTATAAGCGTCAAAGAAGAAGCCGCGCCGAACGGATCTCCGCGCCTGCTCAAGGGTTTCCCCGCCAATACGACGATCAAATGGGTAGCCAAACCCAAGAAACCTACCGAGTTCACCGAGTGTTCGGGAGAAGAAACGGTCAGCGGCCACGCGTACACCATTGTGGTGAAGCCGGGACGTTGCATGCCGAATTTTGATAAGTCGGCGAAGAAAAAGTGAGCCATCGCCACCGCAGGTCTGAAGCTTAAGCCCAGCCAAGCAGGATTCGTGAATACCAGCCAGAAAACCCTGCTTGCCCCCGGTCTCTGCGTGATCCTCGCGGCAGGTTGCGGCTCGATGACGGTCTACCCCGCTTCCAAAAATAGCCCTGCCGAAACTGCGACGATCGACCCCGACCGGTACAGCTAGTGCTGCGCCTTACTATGATGAGCCTGACCCGCAGAGTGCGGCGCGGCGTTGATGTTTTCGCTTGTGAAAATGCTGGTCAGCACCACTGCGAGAAGGGTGACCCAGATCACGAAACACATGGTTTTAAACATGACATGCCCCGCTGTGTTTTTGTATTGCCCGTCCGATCAGACGATCTGAACTGACCCGTGTTTCGGCTGTGTGTTGTCGATTGCAGAAAATGGTTTCGTGGGGGCCCAAAAGCGCCTTTTGAACCCCGCCTGGGATATCCGGTACTAGCTCAGCCGAGCGATGCCTTCGCGGGTCGCGCTAGAGGTAAGGCCCGTCCCGCCGGATTTGGCGAAAGCGAGCCGGGCAGGTGCCGGAGCGATGAGAGCCTGCGTCGCAGAACGCTTGCGGCTCGTTTTAGGCGGCGCGAGGTGTCTTTGGCGTTCCCAAATCTATGGTCACGGCTTTTGACAAGTTGCGTTTTTCTGGTCGACGGTTATCTCACCAGAAGCAGCGACGGTCGATTTTAGTCCTTCTTCGCCACAGTGGCGGTTAACCCTGCGCTTGGCCGGGCAGAGAATCAGGGACTTTGTACTTCATGCCGCGTGCGCGTCGCGCGTCATCGTCTGTGACATCGATGATCGTGCCCTTGAAGTTTGTCGGGCTGCCGTTCTTGAAGATCGCTCGCCCGACCGCGAGCACAGCTTTCAGCGAGCCGTTTGCCTGGACTAGCCTATAGACCACGCTAAAGCCGCCCCCTTCGGACAGGGTGTGAGACACCGCGTGGGCGACCTTCGACATGTCTTCGCAATATATGGCGGCACCGAATTCGTCTTGCGGGAATCCCCGTTCTGCTGCTTCCGGCGTGACGTTATAAATCACGGCAACGTCAGGGTCCGCGTACACCACTTTATTGATGATGTCCCAGTTCCAGCTTCCAATCACGTCTGGAGCACGGTCTTCGGAAACCGGAGTTGGGGTTCGATCTGGCACTTTATCGGACGCTCGCCCAGCGCTCTGTTGCGAAAGCTCTGCTAGCGCCACTTCCAGGATGAACGTTAAGACTGAAAATTTTTGCTCCCGGCAATGCGCCAACGCTGGGATCAGTAAATTCCTTATTCGATCGACGGCCGAATTTGTCATGCAGAACGGACCATTACATGAGTGATGAGTCGAACTCTAGTTGATCTCGGGCGGCAAGGCCGCAGGTAACCAAGAAAACGATCCCGATGTCGCGCTCGGTCTCGCTCTAATGAGAGGTTTCTTATCTCTGAACCGCAAGCAGAAACTTCAGATTATTGAATTTCTAAACCGACTGGCAAGCTCATCGCGAGCGACCGAGGACTAAGCCGCTGCGTCAATTTCGTGCGATTCGACATACTTCATCGTTGGGTAGCCTCGTTGGGCTTGGGATCTGGCCGGGCGAACGTCAGCCACAGGGCGACCGATACGACGGCATGTCATAGCCTATGTAAAGGTGGCGTCAGCTACGCAATCCCCGGAGAACTTAAACGGCTAATTCGGAAATTTTCTCCTTACCGCACTCGGTGGCTGACCGTGCCAATTTTTAAAGGCCCTGGAAAAGTGGCTGGCGCTCGCAAAACCGCTCGCGAGCGCCACATCGACTAATGGAAGGCTGGTTTCTTTTAGCAGCGCCATCGCTTTGATCAGCCGAAGACTCTTATAGGTTGTTCCAACCGTCTGACGGATGTTGGACTGGAACAGCCTTTCGAGCTGCCTTACCGAAACCTGACTACGCTTTGCCAGCGCCAGTCTGCTCATCGGCTTTTCCAGATTTTTTTCCATCGTGGCCAAGGCTGCCAGGACCGTCTTATTGGCCGTTTTGTAACGTTCGCGTAGCGACAAGCGCTGGGTCGTGTGAGCCTCGCGAAGTTGGGTCTGGAGGTACCAGTCATTGACCATGGTCGCGAGATGACGACCGTAGTCTTCTGCGATCAACGCCGTTGCCAAATCGAGCCCTGCGATGCCGCCGGCGCAGGTCAGGCGATCGCGGTCGATAACGTACAGTCCGTTTTGGACATCGAGTTGCGGAAAAGCTTCAATGAAGGCCGGCCGGTGTTCCCAGTGGATCGTGCATCGGTAGCCATCGAGCAGTCCGGCGCGCGCAAGAATGTAGGGTCCGCCTGACACGCCTCCGATCCGCACATTGCGCGAAGCCAGATAGCGAAGGCGGACGAGCGTGCGCTTATCGAAATAGTGAGCCGGATTTCCCGCCGCGCACACCAGTAAAAGATCGAGCGTCAGCGTATCGCGGATCTGGGCGTCAGCCCGGATCTTTGCGCCGTTCGATGCATTTACAAACGGATCTCTGACCGAGATGTGTTTCCACTCGTAGAGCAGACGGCCCGACAAGACGTTGGCGGCGCGAAATGCTTCGACGATCGACGCATACGACATCAGCGCAAAGCCGTCGATCAAAAGGAAGCCGATCCGGATTGGGCGATTGCGGGCCGCGGTTCGGTTGTCGCTAATCGACAAAATTGCGTCGCTTTTCGTCATGCCATTTTTGGACTACCGCTCATTATGGGCTAGATCAAGTGCCGGATCGGACAGGATGCGATATTCCGTTTTTGCCTTGGCGCGCGGCGCTTTGACGAAGCATCGGCATTGGATGCCAACGTGGCGTGACGCCGTGCCGAACGGCCCCTATGACGTGATTGTCGTCGGGGGCGGAGGCCATGGATTGGCCACCGCCTACTATCTCGCCAAGATACACGGCAT
This sequence comes from uncultured Alphaproteobacteria bacterium, assembly GCA_963824305.1. Taxonomy (GTDB): domain Bacteria; phylum Pseudomonadota; class Alphaproteobacteria; order Rhizobiales; family Xanthobacteraceae; genus Bradyrhizobium. The sequence continues at coordinate 37,513 of CAWGOW010000004.1, read as the reverse complement.
CACGAAGATCGCCGTTCTCGAACGCGGCTGGATCGGCGGCGGAAATGCCGGACGCAACACGACGATCATCAGATCCAACTACGGGCTCGACGGAAATATTCCGTTTTACGAGTTGTCGATGAAGCTCTGGGAAGGGCTTGAACAGGATCTCAACTACAATGCGATGGTGAGCCAGCGCGGCGTGTTGAATCTGTACCACAGCGACGCGCAGCGTGACTCTTACGCGCGGCGTGGAAACGCGATGCGGCTGCACGGCGTCGATGCGGAACTGCTCGATCGTGTGGCGGTGAGGAGCCTCGCGCCGTTTCTGAATTTTGAACATGCCCGATTTCCGATTCAGGGCGGTCTGTTGCAGCGGCGGGGTGGCACGGCGCGGCATGATGCGGTCGTCTGGGGCTACGCGCGGGCGGCTTCCGAGCTTGGCGTCGACATCATTCAGAATTGCGAGGTGACGGGCTTCATTCGCAATCCGCAAGGCCGAATGACTGGAGTTGAAACCACGCGCGGCAACATCATGGGCGGCAAGATTGGTATGGCGGTGGCCGGGCATAGCTCGCACGTGGCCGAGATGGCGGGTTTGCGGCTTCCGATCGAGAGCCACGTCTTGCAGGCCTTTGTAACGGAAGCGCTCAAGCCGCTGATACCTGGTGTCATCACCTTCGGGGCCGGACATTTCTATGTGAGCCAGTCCGACAAAGGTGGCCTTGTTTTCGGCGGCGATATCGACGGCTACAACAGCTATGCGCAGCGCGGAAACCTTCCGGTCGTGGAAGACGTCTGCGAGGGCGGCATGGCGCTGATGCCGATGATTGGCCGGCTTCGGATGCTCAGGTCCTGGGGCGGCGTCGTGGATATGTCGATGGACGGCTCTCCCATCATCGACCGTTCTCCGATCGACGGCTTATACGTGAACGCCGGCTGGTGCTACGGCGGATTCAAGGCGACGCCGGCCAGCGGCTGGTGTTTCGCTCATCTGCTCGCGCGCGACGAACCTCACCCCGCGGCGGTTGCGCTTCGGCTCGACCGTTTCGCCGCCGGCCACGTCATCGACGAGAAGGGCCAGGGCGCCCAACCCAACCTTCACTAGAGGTGCGATGCGAATACCCTGTCCCTTTTGCGGTGAGCGAGACGGCGCGGAGTTTGTCTATCGCGGCGATGCGTCACCCGTGCGGCCTGTTGCGGAGACAGGTGAGGCGGCGTTTGTCGACTATGTCTACATGCGGCGCAACCCGGCGGGTGAAATTCTGGAGCACTGGTATCACGCGCAAGGATGCCGGAACTGGCTCGTGGTGAAACGAAATACGCGTACGCACGTGATATCCGCAGCCACACTAGCGAAGACGAGCGCACCATGAGCCGCTTGCCGTCAGGTGGACTTGTCAATCGCCACAAGCCGTTGAACTTCGTGTTCGACGGCAGAAAGCTCGGCGGTTACGAGGGCGACACACTGGCTTCGGCGCTTGTCGCGAATGGTATCCGCGTTGTTGGCCGGTCCTTCAAGTATCATCGTCCGCGCGGCATTCTCACGGCGGGCAACGAGGAGCCAAACGCGCTCGTCACGCTGAGAGAGGGTGCGCGGTCGGAGCCCAATACGCGCGCGACATCGGTCGAACTGTTTGAGGGACTTGTCGCCGAAAGTCAGAATCGCTGGCCGACGCTCGGCTTTGATCTGATGGGCTTGAACAACTTGATCTCGCCCATGCTGACCGCGGGCTTTTACTACAAGACTTTCATGTGGCCCGCGTCGTTCTGGGAAAAAATCTATGAGCCGCTAATTCGTCGCGCGGCTGGCCTCGGCAGAGCAAGCACTGAGCCCGATCCGGATATCTACGACAAGGCGCATGCCTTCTGCGATGTCTTGGTCGTAGGTTCCGGGCCCGCTGGCCTGAGCGCGGCTCTGGCGGCGTCGCAAGCGAATGCGCGCGTGATCCTTGTGGAGGATGATTGGCTTCTCGGCGGTCGCCTGCTTTGCGAAAAGCACGAGATCGACGGCGCGCCCGCCGGCGATTGGGTGGACAAGGCTGAGGATATCCTGACTACGAGGCCCAACGTCTCGGTCATGAAGCGAACGGCCGTGTTTGGCGTCTATGACGGCGGTACCTTTGGTGCCGTCGAGCGGATCGCGGACCATGTCGCCGAACCTGGCCGAGGCATTCCGAGGCAGCGGCTTTGGAAAATCCGTGCCAGGCGCACGATCTTGGCGACGGGAGCGATCGAGCGGCCGCTGCTTTTCGGAGGCAATGATCTTCCGGGCGTCATGATGGCGTCGGCGGTCCGTTCTTACGCCACGCGTTTTGCTGCCATGCCGGGCAAGGAAATCGTTATCTTTACGACGACGGACTCCGGATGGGGCGCGGCAAGGGATCTGACGGAATGCGGCGGCCATGTCGCCGCCATCGTCGACGCCCGCGACTCTGCTTCCGACAAGGCTGAGCGTTTTGCCGCATCCGCCGATATCCGTGTTTTCAAGAATACCCGCGTGCTCGATGCTTCGGGAGGCCGAAGCCTTAGAAAGTTGACGCTCAGTGATGCCGACGGAAAGATGCACGAATTGACTGCGGACGTGCTGGCGGTGTCCGGAGGGTGGAACCCTGCCATGGGGATCGGCTGTAATCTCGGCAGCCGGCCAGTCTGGTCCGACGCGGTTCACGCCTTCACGCTGGAGAGTCCGCCTCCCGGTATCATGCTGGCAGGGTCGTCCGCGGGACATTTCTCTCTCGCGAAAGCGTTGGAGGATGGTCATTGCGCCGGTCTTGCATCTGCATCGGATCTGGGTTTTGCAGCATCGGCTTCGCGTATTCCAGCTTGCAGCGAAGATGCCGCCGAGAGCGTGCCGCTGTGGCATGTCGAAGGCGCCAGGAAGAAGGTCTTTGTCGACCTGCAGCACGACGTGACCGACCTCGATATCGGATTGGCCGCCCAGGAAGGATTCAGATCGGTCGAGCACCTGAAAAGATATACGACGCTCGGGATGGCCACAGACCAGGGAAAGCTCGGTCAGGTCAATGGTCAGGCTCTGTTGGCGCGTCATCTCGGCAAGACGCTGGCGGAAACCGGGACCATTCTTTCGAGGCCGCCATATTTTCCCGTCGCGATCGGAGTCCTCGCCGGACATCATCGCGAAGAGCATTTCCGTCCCGAGCGACGCACCGCGAGCCACGATTGGGCGGTGGAGAACGGTGCCGTCTTCGTCGACAGCGGATTGTGGAAGCGGGCACAGTGGTACGCACGGCCGTCGGATAGAGATTGGCTCGACAGCGTCTCGCGCGAGGCTGCTGCCGTGCGCACGTCAGTCGGCGTCTGCGATGTTTCGACGCTGGGAAAGATCGACATCCACGGGCCGGATGCAGGCGTTTTCCTGGACCGGCTTTATATCAATACCTTCTCGACGCTGGCGGTCGGAAAGGCCCGATACGGTGTCATGTTGCGGGAGGACGGTTTCGTTCTCGACGACGGTACAACGACCCGTTTCGAGGACAACCATTACTTCATGACCACCACGACCGCCAATGCGGTCAAGATCATGCAGCACGTCGACTATTGCAGGCAGGTGCTTTGGCCGGAGTTAAATGTTCAAGCCGTCTCCGTTACCGAGCAATGGGCGCAGTTCTCGGTTGCGGGGCCGAATTCGCGCACGCTCTTGCAAAAGGTCTTTCCTGAAATCGATCTTTCGAATGAGGCGTTTCCATATATGTCGGCATCCTCATTCGTCTGGAGGGGAGTGCCGGCCCGGCTATTCCGGCTTTCGTTCTCCGGCGAGCTTGCCTACGAGGTAGCGGTTCCCGCGCGGTACGGCGATGCGTTGATCCGTATCGTAATTCGCCAGGGACATGATCTTGACGCGGTCGCATATGGCACTGAAGCGCTCGGCGTGCTTCGAATTGAAAAGGGGCACCCGGCCGGCAACGAGCTAAACGGTCAGACCACGGCAGCCGACCTCGGTGTTGGGCGGATGATGTCGCAGAAGAAGGATTACGTCGGGCGCGTCCTGGCGGGCCGCGCGGCCCTCACCGATCCGAGGCGGCCGTCGCTTGTCGGTTTGCGCCCCGTCGATCGCAGCGAGCGCTTGCGCTCGGGCGCGCACGTTCTGCCCCTATCTGGCGAAAATCGGGCTGAAAATGATCTGGGCCACGTCACTTCGGTGGCCTTCTCGCCAGCGATGAAGTGCTGGATTGGCCTCGGCCTGGTGGGTGTAGGTCAGTCGAGGGTTGGCGAACGTCTCAGAGCCTACGACCCTGTTCGGAATGGAGACGTTGAGATCGAAATCTGCCATCCGGTTTTCGTTGATCCCGAAGGATTGCGCGTCCGTGCCTGAGGTCCTTGCCCTACGAGGCGCTTTTGGAAAATACCTTCAAGAGCTTCCTTCAAAAGGGAATGCAAACGACCTGTTGCTCGAGGAGCGCCTGGACCTGGCGATGGCCACGGTCATGTCGCGCGGCGACGACCGCGCTCTGGCAGAGAAGATTCATGGCGAATTCGGACTGGCGCTGCCCTCAACGCCGCGGCGGGTTTCGAACGGGGTCAAGGCTTTCGTCGGGATCGGGCCGAATGTTTGGCTTGCGCTATTCGACACAGCCGATCCGCTGATGGCTTCGGAACTGACGTCTTCGCTCGCCGGGCTCGCTTCCGTGTCGGATCAAACGAGCGCATATGCGGTGTTGCGGATCTCTGGACCCTCCGCCCGCCAAATTCTGTCTCGCGGGGCTTTCGTCGATTTCGATCCGCTGGTTTTTGGTGCGGGTTCTTCCGCTGTAACCATGATTTCCCACGTCGGCGTTATCATCTGGCAGATCGATGACGTCCCCACCTTCGAAATCGCGCTGTTTCGAAGCTTCGCCGACAGCTTTTGGCACTGGATCGAGGCAAGTTGTGCAGCGCTCGGCGTCGGTCTTGTCCACGACGGTCGATCCGCATCCGATTGACCCGCGCCGGGCGTACCACCCTACAATGCTGCCAACGATCATTTCGTGAAAGGAAACAATGTTTCCTGTCATTGACAATGACGAACCCGCCTGTTTACAAATCCAATGGAGCTGAAACAGGAGCGTCATGTGTGCGGGATCGTCGGGCTTTTTCTGAAGGAGCAGGATCTCCGGCCCCGACTGGGCAGCATGCTCGGACAGATGCTTCAGGTGATGACGGATCGAGGCCCCGATAGCGCCGGTTTTGCGGTTTATGGTGACGGTGCGGCAGATCATTTTAAAATCACGGTGCGCGGACCGAACCTGGTCAGTCTTTCCAAGGATATTTCTAACGCGTTGGGTACGGCCGTCGGCCTGACATTGCGCGATACCCACGCGGTGCTTTCCGTCCCTGACGGCTTGACTGAAAAGGTGCGCCAGTGGCTTGCCGCGCACAGGCCCGATCTTGCGGTCATCGGTGCAGGGCATCGGATCGAACTATACAAGGAAGTTGGCCTGCCGGCCGATGTCATTAAGCGTTTCAATCTGCCGGGGATGGCGGGCACGCACGGCGTGGGACATACGCGGATGGCGACCGAATCCGCCGTCACGACCGCGGGCGCTCATCCGTTTTCAACCGGCGCCGATCAGTGTCTTGTCCATAATGGATCGCTTTCGAATCACCGCAGTGTGAGACGTAATCTTGAACGCGAAGGTCTGACATTCGAGACTGACAACGACACCGAAGTAGCCGCCGGATTCGTGACATGGCGAATGAGGGAAGGCGACAGTCTCGGGAAAGCACTCGAGGCAAGTCTCGACACGCTTGACGGCTTCTACACGTTCGTCGTGGGAACCGAGAATGGTTTTGCCGTCTTGCGCGACCCGATCTCTTGCAAGCCCGCGGTGATGGCGGAGACCGACCGTTATGTGGCATTCGGCACCGAATACCGAGCGCTCGCCGTCCTGCCCGGAATCGAAAAGGCACGCATTTTCGAGCCCGAACCTGCCAAGGTTTACGCTTGGGAGTATCGCTGATGCCTGTTGTCGATCTCGCCGTTTCGCGGGTCCGTGAACTCAACAAGGCGCTTCATCAACTGCCACGCAACACCAACGAAACCCATTGGACAGTGCAAAATCCGGCGGGTCAACATTCGATTGCCGTCGGCATCGATGCGCTCATCGAAGTCCTGATCGAAGGACATGTCGGCTATTACTGCGCCGGCATGAACAAGGACGCACAGGTCCGGATCAATGGAAATGCCGGCGTGGGCCTTGCCGAAAACATGATGTCTGGTGTGGTTCGGCTGGCCGGTGATGCCAGCCAGGCTGCCGGCGCGACCGGCCGCGGCGGGCTTCTTGTGATCGAGGGGAATGCGTCGGCCCGGTGCGGCATATCGATGAAGGGCATCGATATCGTCGTAAAAGGTTCGATCGGCCCGATGAGTGCCTTCATGGCGCAGACTGGCAACCTGGTCGTTCTCGGCGATGCAGGCGAAGCGCTGGGTGATTCAATCTACGAAGCAAGGCTTTTCGTGAGAGGCAAAGTTCGAAGCCTCGGCGCGGATTGCGAAGAAAAGCCGCTTGGCAGCGAAGATCGCGCCATCCTTTCGGATCTCTTGCTGCGTGCGGGCGTGGACCTGCCCGTCGACTCCTTTCGAATGTTCGGGTCGGCGCGGCGGCTCTACCACTTTCACGTCGACAACGCGTATTGATCGGAGAACGAATGAGCGAAAAGTCTCCGCGAACGCCTCCGCGATTTTCCGCAACCTTCGATCCGTACACGATTGCGCAAATACAACGTGCGGCGGCGACAGGCGTTTACGATATCCGCGGTGGCGGCGCCAAACGCCATCTGCCGCATTTCGACGATTTGCTATTTCTCGGGGCCTCGATGTCGCGCTATCCCCTAGAAGGATACCGTGAGAAATGCGGAACGGAGGTCGTCCTGGGAGATCGGTTTGCGAGCAAACCGATCACGATCAAGACACCGGTGACGATAGCGGGGATGAGTTTCGGAGCGTTGTCCGCGCCGGCCAAGGAAGCATTGGGCCGCGGCGCCAGCGCGGTCGGCACGTCGACGACCACGGGTGATGGCGGTATGACAGCGGAAGAGCGCCTTCACTCGAAAACACTCGTCTATCAATATCTCCCGTCACGGTACGGCATGAACCCTGACGACCTTCGCAAGGCCGACGCCATTGAGGTGGTGGTGGGGCAGGGCGCCAAGCCTGGCGGCGGCGGGATGTTGCTGGGACAAAAGATCAGCGCCCGCGTGGCCGGGATGCGCGATTTGCCGGAAGGCATCGACCAGCGCTCGGCCTGCCGCCATCCTGATTGGACCGGCCCGGACGATCTGGAGATCAAGATCGGCGAGCTTCGCGAGATCACGGACTGGGAGAAGCCGATCTACGTGAAGGTCGGCGCGTCGCGGCCGTATTACGACACGGCGCTTGCTGCAAAGGCCGGGGCCGACGTCGTCGTGGTTGATGGCATGCAGGGCGGCACAGCGGCGACGCAGGAAGTCTTCATCGAGAACGTTGGCATTCCGACGCTGGCCTGCATCTGGCAGTCTGTGCAGGCGCTTCGGGATCTTGGCCTGCATCGCAAGGTTCAGTTGATCGTTTCGGGGGGCATCCGCACCGGCGCCGACGTTGCGAAAGCTTTAGCGCTCGGCGCCGACGCAGTGTCGATCGGGACAGCAGCGCTCGTTGCACTTGGCGACAATGATCCCGTCTTTGAAGACGAATATCGGAAGCTTGGCACGACGGCGGGCGCGTATGATGATTGGCAGGAGGGACGCGATCCGGCCGGCATCACCACGCAGGATCCGGACCTTGCATCGCGGCTCGATCCGGTCAGAGCAGGCCGTCGGCTCGCAAACTACCTGTCTGTGCTGACGCTTGAAGCGCAGACGATCGCTCGCGCTTGCGGCAAGAGCCATGTCCACAATCTCGAGCCGGAAGATCTGGTCGCGCTGACTATCGAAGCAGCCGCAATGGCGCGCGTGCCGCTCGCAGGCACGGACTGGATTCCGGGAAACACAGGGACGTCGCTTTAATCAAAGATGGCACGGTAACTCGCATCATTTGGGCAGGTGCAAAATGGCAAACGATCTGGTTGAAGCGGCCAAGGAGCGCGGTCTCAAGTATTTCCTGATCTCGTACACGGATTTGTTCGGTAGTCAGCGCGCGAAACTGGTTCCGGCATCGGCGATCGGCGAAATGTCGAAGAGCGGCGCAGGCTTCGCCGGTTTTGCGACGTGGCTCGATATGACGCCGGCCGATCCCGATCTTTTCGCGGTGCCCGATCCGGAAAGCCTGGTCCAGTTGCCGTGGAAGCGGGAAGTCGGATGGCTGGCGGCGGACCTCTTCATGAACGGCAAACCTGTCGAACACGCGCCGCGCAACCTGCTCAAGACCCAATTGCAAAAGGCCGGCGCAGATGGCCTCGAAATGAAGACCGGCGTGGAGTGCGAGTTTTTCCTGATTTCACCCGACGGGAAGTCGATCGCCGATTCTGCCGACACCCAGGTGAAGCCGTGCTACGACCAGCAGGCATTGATGCGCCGCTATGACGTCATCACGGAAATCTGCGACGCGATGGCTGAACTGGGCTGGCGCCCTTATCAGAACGATCATGAAGATGCCAACGGCCAGTTCGAAATGAATTGGCACTATGACAACGCGCTTGTCACCGCGGATCGCCACTCATTCTTCAAGTACATGACGAAAGCGGTTGCCGAGAAGCACGGGCTGCGCGCGACCTTCATGCCGAAGCCGTTCGCGAACCTGACCGGAAACGGTTGCCACATGCACGTGTCGATGTGGAAGGGGACGAAGAACGTATTCGCCGACGGCGCAAGCGCGGAGGGGCTTTCTCCGACCGGATCAGCTTTTATCGGTGGTCTCATGCATTCGGCCGACGCGCTGGCCGCGATCCTTAATCCGACCGTCAATAGCTACAAGCGGATCAACGCGCCTCGTACCGTGTCGGGCGCCACATGGTCACCGAACTCGGTCACATGGACCGGCAACAACCGTACGCACATGATCCGAGTGCCTGAAAATGATCGCTTTGAGCTTCGTCTGGCCGACGGCTCCACCAATCCGTATTTGATGCCGGCAGCCGTTCTGGTGGCCGGATTGGACGGCATCGCGAACAAGCGCGATCCGGGCAAACGGCTCGACATCAACATGTACACGGACGGCCACACGGTTGACGTCAAGAAAAAGCTTCCCTTGAATTTACTGGATGCGCTGCGCGCGTTGGAAGCGTCCGGCGTTTTGAAAGACGCCCTGGGCGATTTTGTGCCTTCCTACCTCAAACTAAAGCATACGGAATGGAATAGCTTCGCGAGCCACCTCACCGACTGGGAGCGACAGACGACATTGGACTGTTGACCCGGCGCGCGCAGCGCCGTCCAAGTCCGGCTTTCTATGCATCCCATCGACAGGGTTCATCTGCACCACTCGTTCCTTGTCTGATAAAAACGCTATAAGGATGTGAGCTGGAATTAGCGCACCCAAAGCGGGCAGGGATGGTTGGCCGGATGGCAAAGAGAAGCAGTCGGGAGTCAAAGGCGGCAAAGCCGAAGCAAAATGCCAAGCGGGGTTCGGAGGATCTGACGACCGGATCGCTGGCGCCGTCGGATTTGCGGGCGAGAAGTGTTGAGGAAGAGATCGGCACCGAGGTACGCCGGCTGCGTAAGGGTCTGGACCTTACCGTCGCCGAGCTCGGCGCCGCGGCAGGCATTTCGGCCGGAATGCTGTCCAAGATCGAGAACGGGTCGATCTCGCCGTCTCTATCGACGATCGGTGCGCTCGCCAAAGCGCTCAACGTTTCGATCAGCAGTCTGTTTGCTGAAACCGACGAACGGCGCGATTGCTCATTTGTAAAGGCAGGGCAGGGTGTGCGTATCGAGCGGCGGGGCACCAAGGCCGGACATCTCTACGATCTGCTCGGCCACTCCCTTGCCGGCGAACTTGGCGTCGAGCCGTTTCTCATTACGCTCAAGCAGGATGCCCTTCCCTATACCAATTTTCGGCATGTCGGCGTCGAGTTCATCTACATGCTGTCGGGCAAGGTGCGATATCGTCACGCCGACCGGACCTATTTGCTCGAGCCGGGCGACGCTCTGTTCTTCGACGCGGCGGCACGCCACGGTCCGGAGGAGCTGATCAAGGCGCCGATGGAATACCTGTCGATCATTATCTATCCACGGCGCTAGCGCCTCCGCGATGGAGCAAAGGGAACGACAGGCCGATTGTAACAGGCAGGTTACATGCACGGTATTTCTTGTCAGGATAATCAATTGACAACTAGGAAAAACTTTCTGATCATTATCGGGCTTCGATGGACGGTGGGATCCGTGCTGAAGCGATCAACAGGGTAACAGGCCGATGGATCTCATTCTCAAAAACGCGCGGCTCGTCGGCGCGGAGGATAGCCTCAACGATATCGGCATCGATAAAGGTAAGATTGTTGCTCTGTCTCCTGCGCTCTCGGCCGACGGAGAGACCATCGATCTCGGCGGGCGGCTGGTTTCTTCGGGATTCATCGAAACCCATATTCATCTCGACAAATCCTGCATACTCGATCGCTGCAAGTCGGATCGCGGCGATCTGGAGGAGGCGATCGCAGAGGGCGCCAAGGCCAAGCTGGCGTTCACACCCGAGGATGTCTATGCGCGTGCGAAACGCACGCTGGAAAAAGCCATCCTCCAGGGCACGACGCACATGCGCACGCACCTCGAGGTAGATCCAGGAGTCGGGCTCCGCAGCCTCGAAGGCGTGATGCCTCTGATCAAGGAATATGCCTGGGCCATCGACCTCGATATCTGCGTCTTTCCGCAAGAGGGCCTGCTCAACAATCCCGGCACCGACGAATTGATGATGGAAGCACTCAAGCGCGGGTGTCGCGTTGTCGGCGGCGCGCCCTATACCGACAGCAATCCGCCCGGACAGATCGATCGCGTATTCGAAATGGCGCGCGAGTTCGACATCGACATCGACATGCATCTGGATTTTGGCCCGACCGCCGACAAAATGGACCTTGAGCATGTTTGCCGTCGTACCGACGAGCACAAATATGGCGGTCGCGTCGCGATCGGCCACGTGACCAAAGCAACCAGCCTCTCCAAGCCGGACTTCGATGCCGCGGCCAAGCGGCTCGCGGATTCCGGAGTAACGGTGACGGTGTTGCCGTCCACGGATCTGTTTTTGATGGGCCGCAATCATACCCATGATCACAACGTGCCCCGGGGCGTCGTGCCGGCACACAAGCTGCTGCATCATGGTGTCAATTGCACGCTGTCGAGCAACAACATCCTCAATCCGTTTACGCCCTTCGGCGATTGCTCGCCGCTGCGCATGGCCAACCTGTACGCCAACATCTGTCAGGTCGGTAAGCAGTCGGACATGAAGGCCTGCTTCGACATGGTCACGCGGCGGCCGGCGAATCTGATGCGTCTAAAGGATTACGGTGCGGCCGTCGGAAAATCCGCCGATTTGATTGTGCTGGATGCGACCGAACCGGCGATGGCGGTGGCGGAACTAACCCCCGTGCTCTATGCCTTCAAGCGCGGTCGCCAGACGGTTTCGCGCCAGCCTGCCACTCTGCACAGACCGCAATGATTCCAAACAACTCGCTCAACGCGTTCACGCGTCACACCCACGTTGCACTCGACGGCAGCGGCACGGGCCCGCTCGCCGGTCTTACGATGGCCGTGAAGGATGTCTACGACATTGCGGGATGTCGCACCGGCAACGGCAATCCGGTTTGGCTCGAGACCCATCCGCCGGCAACGGCAACGGCGTCGAGCGTACAGCGTCTCCTCGATGCCGGCGCGCGTATGGTCGGCAAGACGCACACCGACGAACTCGCCTACAGCCTCAATGGCGAAAACACGCATTACGGCACGCCGAAAAATCCAAAGGCGCCTGGTCGGATCCCCGGAGGCTCGTCCAGCGGATCAGCGGTAGCGGTCTCCGGTAATCTGGTGGATTTCGCGCTGGGAACGGATTGTGGCGGGTCGGTGCGGTTGCCCGCCAGTTACGGTGGCATTTACGGAATTCGAACCACCCATGATTTGATTTCAGCCGACGGAATCATTCCGCTGGCCGCGAGTTTCGACACGATCGGCTGGTTCGCGCGGACCGCGCAACTAATGCGTCGGATCGGCGATGTCCTGCTACCGCCGTCGGCGCCGTGGGCGCCGAAAAAACTGTTAATCGCTGCGGACGCTTTTGCCTCCGTCGATCCGGCGATCGTTCGCGCCTTGCAACAGGGTATCGACAAGACAAAAGCTGCGTTTACGAATGTGCGCGACGTCAAAGTCTACCGCGGCGATCCCGCTGAATGGTCCGCCCTGTTCCGCATTCTCCAGGGTGACGAAATCCGGGAATTTCACTCGGATTGGATCGAGCGCCATCAGCCCGAGTTCGGGCCCGGCATTCGCGAGCGCTTTCAGTGGACACGGACCATCGATCCCAATGATGTCGCGAAAGCGAAGCCGAAGCGCCAGTTGGTGGCGCAGTCTATGGCGGAGCTGCTGGGTGAGGATTGCCTGCTCTGCCTGCCGACTGCGCCCGGCATAGCTCCGAGGCTGAAGACGGCGCCGGAGGAGCTTGAGGCATTTCGGGCGCGTGCCTTTGCACTGCTGGCCGTCGCGGGGCTCGCGCGGCTGCCACAGATCAGTTTACCCGTTGGTACCTTAGACGATTGTCCAATCGGACTATCGATCATCGGCCCGCGGGGGCGCGATCGCGGCATGCTGGAATGGATGGCGGCACACTTTCAATAGTTCGGTGATTTGATCTTCCATGGCGGGAAATTTCACCATTATCCGGAACGGCCGTCTCGTCGACTTTGCTCGGCGCGAGGCTGCACCTGCCGACATCTTAATCGAAGGTGACAGGATTCTTTCCGTCGGTCACGCCGGGATGGCCGCGCCGCCGGACGCGCGAGTCGTTGATGCCTCGGATCGCGCCATGATGCCGGGTCTCGTCAACGGACACGTGCACGGTCACGGAACGCTCGCAAAGGGATTGGTCGGCGATCGTTGGCCGCTCGAACTATTCCTTAATGCGATGCCGGGGATGACCGGTCATCGCAGCCTTGAAGACAAGTATCTCAATGGTCTGGTGGCAGCGGTCGAGATGATTCGAAAGGGCTGCACGACCTGCTACGACCTGTTCTTCGAGTTTCCGATGCCGAGCCGAGATGGTTTGGCGGCGTTAGGAAAGGCCTATCAAGATGCCGGCATCCGTGCGGTGATCGCGCCGATGCTTGCCGACAAGACATTGTATCAGGCCTATCCGGACCTGATCGACAACGTTCCCGAGCCGTTGCGCGCGCAGGTCATCGCATTCCAGCTTGCGCCATACCAGGCGAGCGCCGATGCACTTGAAAAGATCTATGAGGATTGGCCGTTCGACCGGGAGATGATCCGGCCTGCAATCGCGCCGACAATTCCCCTGCATTGCAGTGACGAGTTTTTGGTTCGCTGCCGTGACCTGGCCCGTACCTATGACCTGCCTTTGCAGACCCATCTGGCGGAAACAAAGACACAGGCGATTCTCGGCTTGCGCAAATATGGCCGCACGCTGACGGCGCACCTGGATGGGTTAGGAATGCTGGGCCCGCATTTTTCCGCAGCCCATGCCATCTGGCTCGACCACGACGATCTCGGGCGTCTGTCGGACCAGGGCGCCTCGATCGTTCATGCCCCGGTGAGCAATATGCGGTTCGGTTCGGGACTGGCGCATCTGCGCCCCGCGCTCGATCGCGGCATCAATATCGGCATCGCGACCGATGCGGCCAATAGTTCTGATCAGCTCAACATGTTCGAGTCGACGCGATTGGCCGCGTTGATCTCGCGGGTACAGACGCCCGATTTCGAACAGTGGCTCGGTGCAGACGAAGTCCTGCACATGGCAACCGTCGGGAGCGCCCGTGCCATGGGCCTTGGCGGCAAAGTCGGGGAGATCGCGCCAGGTTTCAAGGCGGACATCGTGTTTCTGGATCTCGGCCACATCAATTATGTGCCGTGCCACGACATGGTGACGCAGATCGTATTCACCGAAAATGGCGGAGCCGTCGACAGCGTTATGATCGGTGGTCGCATGGTGCTTGACAACGGGCGGCTGACGACGGTCGACGAAAAGAAGCTCCGGCGCGATGCGGCTTCAGCCGCCAAGCGTTTGTTCGCCGCCAACGCGCCAGCACGATCATTCGCAAAAGACCTGCAATCAATCGTCGGTCACTTCTGCCACAACCTCGCCTGTGAATCCTATCATGTCCATCGGCTGGGATTGCCGAGCGAGAGCGGGGCAAGCCATGGTTGAAACGTGCCGACCTTTTGATCTTGACAGCCTAAAGCCCCCAAGACAGTATTCCTAAGAAGAAATCTTTTTTACTCGCAGTCGAGTGCCGGAAGCTGCGTACAACCGGAGGAATGGTACTCATGAAAGATACGGAACTGCGTGGCTTCTCGTATTCAAGATATTCTGGACAGCGTTGGCGATACGGCTCCGCGGCGATCCTGGGCCTGGGCCTGGCGGCGATGTCTTCGGGAATTGCACGATCGGCGGATGCCTATCTTCCGATCGTGATGCCGATCACGGGCTTTCTTTCGGTCGAAGGCGGCAGCCAGCGAAATGGCGCCGTGATGGCGCTCGAACACGCGCCGGGTGGCAAGACCATCGACTATCCAGTGTTCGATACCGGCACCTCTGCCACTGGCGCAGCTACGGCTCTCGACAAGGCGCTGAGCAACGGCAAGCCGATTGCCGCAGCTGTGTCGGTATTCGGCACGGAAATGGTAGCGATGATGCCGGTCGCAGCCGAGTACAAGGTCCCGCTGCTTACCATCTCCGGCCTCGCCAAGATCACCGAGAGCGACAATCCCTATATCTTCCGTTTCCTGCCCAATGACCGTGAGATCAAGGTTGCGCACGCGCGCTATGTGGTCGAAACGCTGAAGAAGACCAAAATCGCGCTGATCAGCGACACGACAGCGTATGGGCAGGGAGGCTTTGCCTTGCTCAAGGAGGACTTCACCAAGCTCGGCGTCAAGCCGGTCTACGAAGACTCCACCATCGCGCCGGATACGAAGGATATGTCGCCGCTTCTCTCCAAGGTGAAGGCATCTGGCGCTGACGCCATTGTCGTGCATTCCGTTGCCGCGCCGATGGCTTTGATCGTCAAGCAGGCCAAGGCCGCAGGCGTCACGGTGCCGATCATCAACAGTTCGTCGATCGTCGAACCTACTGCGACAGCGCTGTTCGAACCGGCTGAACTCAAGGACGTCTGCGCCGAAACGCCGTCGGCACCGGAGACCCGTGCTACACCAAAGATCAAGGAATGGGCGGACGCTTATAAAGCCAAGTTCGGAATTGAACCCGATGGTCTTGCGCTTGGCCAGTACGACGGCGTGATGATGGCCCTGACGCTGATTGCCAAGGGTGCGAAGACCCCTGAAGAACTGCGAGCGGCCTTGCAAAAGGAGACTTATGAGGGCGTCGCCATGACCTATAAGTCCAATGGCAAGGGCGATCTTTCGCACGATGCCGAGATCGTCTGCTGGGACGGTACGAGCCGCATTCCCAAGGTCGTCGCGCACTACGCTGGTCCGGATATGGTGCTGAAATGAGATTGCTTCCGGCACGGCCGTGATTACCCTTCTTCAACTCGTAATCAACGGCCTGGCTCTTGGTGCAGCATACGCGCTGGTCGCGCTTGGCTTCGTCTTCATTGTCAACGCAACCGGCGCGGTTAATTTCGCCCATGGCGACCTGGTGATGGCCGGCGGCTACGCAGCCGTCGGTCTCGGGTCACTGACGGGTATTCCGGCCATCTACTATCTGCCGCTCGTCGCCATTCTCATGTTTGCGCTGGGAGTGGCGGTGTCGCTGGTGGCGTACTTTCCCTTGATCAATCGGCCGCCATCGACTGTGTTCATCAGTACGCTATTATGCGGCATCATCCTGCAAAACGCGTTCGTGGTGCTGTTTGGTCCGCAGGCGCACGCGGCGCCGCCGCTGCTGAAAAGCGGTGTCGCTCATGTCGGCGAGATCGAGGTCAGTATCCAGGCCATGGGTACGATGGTGGTGGCCGCGATACTCATTGGCTTGCAGTATTTGCTGTTCGCGCGCACCCAGCTTGGGCGACGCCTACGCGCGACGGCCGAGGACCGGCAGATGGCACAGGCGGTCGGTATTCCGGCCTACGCGCTGATTGCGTCGACATTCGGTCTTGGAACGGCGTTGGCCGGGGTAGCCGGCGCGCTGCTTTCCAATCAGTTCTTTGTATATCCGACTGGCGGAATCCCCCTCAGCGTTTATGCCTATATCGCCGTGGTCATTGGCGGTTGGGGCAGCATAGCCGGCGCTGTGATCGGTGCGATGATTATCTCGCTGTTTCAGGTCGTGGTTTCGGCCTATGTGTCATATGCGGCAGCGACCGGTCTGCTCTACGTGACTCTTCTCTTGATCTTCGTGGTTCGCCCGCAGGGTATCTTTGGCGAGCGCGTTCAACGCCGCGCCTGATCAGACGGGGGATGTCGCTTTGCTTTCTTGGCTTCTTTCCGGAGTTCGGCTCCCGCTGGTTCTTGCAGCCGCAGCGCTCGTAACCTATGCGGTGTTTTTCGCCAATCCCTATGACATGCGGATTTTGACATTGTGCGGAATTTATGCGCTGCTGGTTCTTGGTTTCCAGTTCGTCTTCGGTCATGCCGGCGCGGTGTCGCTCGCGCAAGCCACGTTTTTTGGAATCGGCGGGTATATTACCGGCATTGTCGCCACGCAATTCGGCGCCGGCTTCCTGGTGACTTTCCCGTTGTCGATCGCGGGCCCGGTGCTGCTGGCCGTCATTGTAGCGGTGCCGGTGCTCAAGCTCGAGGAACACTATTTCTCACTGGCGACGCTGGGCATCGGCCTCGTCGTGCTGCTGCTCGCCATCCAGTGGAGTGACATCACCGGAGGGACCAACGGTCTACCCGGTATCCCATCGGTCGGATTTGCCGGCTTCACTTTGTCGGATCGCCGCTCCGTGCTGTATTTCGTCTGGGCCCTGGTCCTGGTCGGTTGCTTGATTTCCTATCAGGTAACCCGGGGTCTTTATGGTCGTGCTTTCCATCTCATGCGGGAAGACCGAGTGGCGGCATCTGCGCTCGGCGTCAACATCGCTCATCTCCGGTTCGCCGCTTTTATCCTCAGCGCCGCCTATGGTGGTGCTGCGGGCGCGCTAATGGCGCATGTGATCCATGTTGTGTCACCTGAGAACCTCGATCTCGCCTTGATGGTGACCTGTCTCACGATGACGGTGATTGGAGGCCGCACGAGAATAGTCGGCGCTATCCTGGGGGCGATCCTGATTGTGTTCCTGCGCGAGTGGTTTCGCGTATTGGAGAACTATTACATGATCGCCTACGGGGTTGCCGCACTGTCAGTCCTAATCGTTGCCCCCTATGGCCTGATCGGAGCGCTGGAAGGGTTGCGCGTGTTGTTGTTCGGGCGTTCGTCCCGTCCCAAGCCGCCGTTGGTCTCGGAGCCAGCGCCGCCAGCCGCTCCCGCCGGTGACTATGATCACATTCTGACTGCCCGTGACGTGATGCTGAGTTTTGGCGGCGTGCGTGCCCTTGATGGTGTCAGCCTCAGCTTGCGGGATGGCGAAATTGTCGGCCTTATCGGTCCCAATGGTTCGGGGAAGACGACGCTGCTCAACGTCATCTCTGGCCTTTATGTCTGCGAACAAGGACAGGTGACCTTTCGCGGTCAGAACATCACCAATTCGCCCGCCTACATTATTTCACGACGCGGTATCGCGCGCACCTTCCAGCACATCCATTTAGTCGATGAACTCAGCGCGCTGGACAACATTGCTCTGGCGCGTGCCGGGATCGACGGCGCCGGGCTATTAAGGGCAGTCTTGACAGTTGGCGGCGATACACAGCTTGAGCGGGCTCGACGTATAGCCATGGCTGCCGCCGAGCGGCTTGGCATTACAGACGTCGTGATGGAGCCCTGTGGAGCGTTGCCATATGGCACGCGCCGGCGCGTTGAGGTGGCGCGCGCCATCGCGACCGGACCGGCATTGATCTTGCTCGATGAGCCTGCCGCCGGCCTCAACGAACAGGAGCAGCTCGATCTGGCCGATCGGATCAAGATGATTGCCGCCGATGGAATCACGGTCGTTGTAGTCGAGCACAATCTCGTATTCCTCGCGGCGCTGGCCGAACGCCTGATCTGTCTCGACCGCGGCAAAGTCATCGCCGCCGGATTGCCCGATGCCGTGCGGCGCGACCCCGCGGTCATCGAAGCTTATCTGGGGTTGGGGGCATCCGCGCCTCTGTCGATCGCGGTAGGCGCGGCATGAGCAGCTTACTCGAAATCGAAAAGCTCTGCGTCTGGTACGGCCCCGTCTTTGCGCTCAAGGAGGCAACGCTCACGGTGGAAAGCGGCGAAGCGGTGGCGCTGGTCGGCGCAAACGGTGCGGGCAAGTCGACGTTGTTTAAGTCCATCGTCGGCTTCCAGCGGCAGAAGTCCGGGACCTTGCGCTTTCTCGACCGCGACGTTGGGGGACTTCGAATAGAGCAGCGGATTCGTCTAGGGCTTGGCTACTCGCCCGAGGGCCGACGCGTGTTTCCGGGGCTCTCGGTTCGCGAAAATCTTGAAGTCGCGGTGTTCGCCGGCAAGTCCGAGCGTGCGCGCCGGGTGGATCGCGCTTTCAGCCTGTTCCCGCAATTGGCGACGAGGCAGGCCGCACTCGGATGGCAACTCTCCGGAGGTCAGCAGCAGATGCTCGCGATCGGCCGCGCCTTGATGGGCCGGCCGCGACTGTTGTTGCTCGACGAGCCGTCGCTTGGACTGTCGCCAAAACTCGCGGACGAAGTGCTGGCTGGGATCAGGGAAATCGTCAAAGATGGAACGTCGGTGCTGTTGGCCGAACAGAATGTCGGAAAGGCCTTGGCATGCTGCGATCGTGCCTATGTGCTTGAAGTGGGCAAGATCGTGTTGGCCGGTAACGCGGCAGCGTTGCGCGATACCGAGGAGGTCAAACGGGCTTTCCTTGGCGGTTGAAGTAGCTTCGGATGGACGTCAGTAGGGGAGACAGCGAATGTATGAAACCAGGTTCATGCAGCGGGTTCTCGAACTCGCGCAAAAGGGGATGGATACCGGTCATGGCGGCCCTTTTGGATCGGTCATCGTCAAAAACGGCGAGATCATCGGTGAAGCCCACAACGAGGTGCTTTCCAGCAACGATCCGACCGCGCACGCCGAACTGCTTGCTGTCAGGCGCGCCAGCGCGAAGCTCAAGACGTTCAATCTGTCGGGATGCGAGCTTTATACCAATGGCGCGCCATGTTGCATGTGTATGTCCAGCATGCTGTGGGCCAAGATCGATCGAGGGTATTACGCCTTGTCGATGGACGACTCGAGCGACATCGGTCTGGGCGACGTCTCGTTCTATGAAGAGCTCGCGCGCCCGCTCGAAAACCGACACATCATTCCGATGGTGCAAAACCGCGAGTTAGCCGGCGAGGCGCGAGCGGTATACGAGGCGTGGGTGTCCAAGCCGGATAAAGTGACGTTTTGACGGAATGAAATTTGCTACTGAATTTCATCGCCCAATACAAAAACCGAGAGTGGAGTTCTCTCGCAAGAAGAGCGGGCTGCGGTTCGCGTGATCGCGATTTCAGCGCATGATGCAGAGACCGCCTTCGGGCGGTCTTTTGCTGCGGCGAACCGATAGAGCACGATGACGAAGACTGGCTGGAGCAAACCATTCGAGGAGGCGATCACCCTGCCGGACGGTCGCAAGCTGATCACGCGCATACCTAACTTCGTCGACCTTCGCGGCGAAATCGTTAAATGCCACACCCAACTGCGATTCCGTATCATGGCTTAAGACGTCATCTCTGATCAGCCGTCAGCGGAAGACAAAAGATGGCAATGGATGATGGCGGTTGGGGGGCTGGCGCGCTCGGAGAGATTCGAACTCCCGACCCTCGGAATCGAAATCCGATGCTCTATCCAGCTGAGCTACGAGCGCGTCGTTGTCCGATTATCAGACTTACGGAAGCGGGGCCAGCGGCCCCGCCAGCAGGGCAGTGTGCAGATCGACGTCTGCGACGTGATCAGAAGCAGGGATAGCGGCCGCCTTGCGCATGGTAGGCTGCCGAGCCCTGGATGCAAAAATTATTCGACGGGCCGTCGTAATAGGCGAAGCTGCCGGGTTCCGGCCCCGGCCCGTAATTGTGGCTGTAGCTGATCGGGTACGGCAAGCCATACGCATGGCCGTGCCAATGGTGGTGGTGATGGCGGGCCTGCGCCGGGCTTGTAGCCATGGCCAGGGTGGTCAGGGCGGCAGCGGCAAGGGCGAATTTAGGGGAAATCATCAGGAGTCTCCGAACAAAGCGAACCCAGACATTTTAGGCCAAACCGCTTTCCCATCCTAGTGCCCCGATTCCGAAGTCCGCAGCATTTGGCGGAGCCACGTTTCGAACTTCGGGCTCGATATGGACACCGCTAATTTATTGATTTTGGTGTCGCCTCGGTTCAGAAGTCAGTCCCGCGTGATGTACTTGCGGCACATGCGATGCGGGTCGCGACCCTGGTGAGGGGCTTCGAGCCGCCGCACCGGTGGAAAATCCGGGAAAATCCATCCAAAAACGGTCATCAGGGGTGGATTTTCGACGATTTCGGCATGCTTAACGATTTTCAAACACAGTCTCGCCAGAGTCCTAACCTCTGATCCCGTTGATATTTTCAGCTCACGATTCCGTTGCCCGAACCCATTATGCGCATCACGCTTCTTGCCCTGGCTCTGATCTCGCTGCTGGCAGCCCCGGCGCGTGCAGATTTGCACATCACGCGTGACCACGGCGGCTATGTCGAGGAATACAAGGCGAAGTATACGCACATTCGCGACAACCACGAGCGGGTGATCATTGACGGCATCTGCAATTCCGCCTGCACGCTCGTGTTCGGCATCGTGCCGATGAACAAGATCTGCGTGACGCCACGCGCCAGCGTTGGTTTCCACCAAGCCTATTACGACAAGGCCTTCACCTTCGGCATCAAGGTTACCAGCAGCGAGGGGACCTCGGACCTGATGTCGTATTATCCGGATACGGTGAAGGACTGGATTCGTCGCAACGGCGGCCTCACCACCGAGATGAAGAAGATCAAGAACGGCGTCGAGCTCTGGAAGATCGTCGATCCCTGTCCGGAAGAATGGTGATCGCCTCCGACGGCGGATCAATTCTCTGGTCTCAAAGCAAATCGATCGTTCCCGACATCACAGGCACGCAAGCCCCGCCGATATAGGTCGCGGTCACGACGCCGTCTTTCTTTTCGGCCTCAGCGTTCAGGAGACTGGGCCGGCCCATCTCGACGCCTTGCGCGATCGTCTTTGACATCGTCAATTCGCGCTCAGGCCGCAGCTTTGCAAGCAACCCGATCAGCGCGACATTCGCGCTGCCGGTTGCGGGGTCTTCGGCGATGCCATGATGCGGCGCGAACATGCGTGCGCGGATTGCAAGCCCGTCCTCGGTAACCTGCGTGTAGATGAAAATGCTGGTGGCAGGCTGTTTTGCCACCTCACGTGCATAAACATCGGCGCGCGCAGTGGCCACCGCCAGTTTCTCGCGTCCCTTCAACTCGGCGATAATGAACGGCGCACCGCAGGAAGCGATGCATGGCCGGTGATTTTTCGTCTCGATGTCGTCCACCGACAGCGAGCAGGCCGACGCGATCAGTTCGGGAGAAATTTCCGTACCGACCGTGAGACGCTGCGGAGAGGCGACCCGAGCGCCGGTCACGCTCGCGCCGTCTCTGAGGATCGAGATCGGAACGAGGCCCGCCTTTTCCTCGAATGTAACGCTGTTGCCTTCGATGACGCGGCCGTAACTCTCGCCCTCGCGGGCAAGCGCAAACGCCGTGCCGACATTGGGGTGGCCGGCAAACGGCATCTCGTAGCGTGGGGTGAAGATGCGCACCTCGGCCGTGTTGACGGGATCCTTTGGCGGCAGCACGAAGGTCGTCTCCGCGAGGTTGAACTCGGCGGCGATCGTTTGCATCTGCCCGCCGGACAGTTCTTCCGCGTTGAGAACGACGCCGAGCGGGTTGCCGGCAAATTGTGTGCCGGTGAATACATCGACGGTAACGAAATGCAGTTTCATTTGGCTTGCTCAGATTTTCCTGGGGCGTCGCTCAATCCAACGCGACGTTATCTCATGCCGCTCTGACAATTTCACGAAAAACGCCCGTGATTGACCGCATCTGCGCCGGTCAGTTTCCGCGTACCTTGTCGTAGGCCTTCAGGGCACGCTCGCGGCCCTTGCGGTGATCGATGATCGGGTGCGGATAGGTCTTGCCGAGGCTGACGCCTGCGGCCGCGAGTTCGAGCGGCGCGGCTTCCCACGGCTGGTGAATGAATTTTTTCGGCAGTTGCGCAAGCTCCGGCACCCATTGTTTCACATAGGTCCCGTCCGGATCGAATTTTTCGCCCTGAAGCATCGGATTGAAAACGCGGAAATAGGGTGCGGCATCGGCGCCGCTGCCGGCGACCCATTGCCAGTTGGCGGGGTTACTGCCGGCGTCCGCATCGACCAGTGTATCCCAAAACCATTTCTCACCTTCGCGCCAATCGATCAGCAGATGCTTGACGAGGAATGAGGCCACGACCATCCGCACGCGGTTGTGCATCACGCCGGTATGCCAGAGCTGGCGCATGCCGGCATCCACGATGGGGTAGCCGGTTTGCCCGCGCTGCCAGGCTTTGAGCGCGGTCTCGTCGTGCCGCCACGGAAAGGCATCGAAAGAGGATTGCAGATTGCGAGTGGCCAGATCGGGCACGTCGAACAACAGATGGCGGCAGAATTCGCGCCAGCCGAGTTCGCTCAAGAATTTATCGGCTTCGCTTGCGAGCGCGTGGCGCTCGGCGGCCGCAAAATGCGCGGCGTGCCAGATCTGGCGCGGGCTGATCTCGCCGAAACGCAGATGCGGCGACAGGCCGGAGGTGCCGTCGCGATCGGGCCGGTCGCGGATTTCGGTATAGCCGGCAAGGCCAGCTTTAAGAAAAAGCTTCAGCCGCTTTTGCGCGGCGGTTTCGCCCGGCGTCCAGGTCTCGCGCAAACCGCCCGCCCAGTCCGGCCGGGTCGGCTCAAGACCCAGGCTTTCGACGCTGTCGCCCTTGAGGTTTGGGCCCGGACGCAGATGGCGCGGCGCGGGCAGGGGATCGGGCGGCGCGCCCATCGCCTGGATACGCCGCCAGAACGGCGTGAACACCCGCAGGCCGCGGCCTTCCTTGGTGCGTACGGACTCCGGCGCGGCCAGGAGATCGCCGGCAAAGCTTTGCGAGGCGATGTCAAGATCGCGTAGCGCCGAGGCAACGACACGCTCAATTGCCCGATGCGGCGCCTGCGCAATCGTATTCCAGAAGACGTTGACGGCGCCGCTTTCGCGCGCCACTTCCGCGATGACTTTGGCGGCTGGCCCTTTGCGCAAAAGCAACGGCACGCCATGTGCGCCGAGGCTTTTCTGCAAACTCCGCAACGATTGCGCCAGCCACCAGCGCGTTGCGCCGCCCATCGGCCGTGCGGCGGGTTGCCGCGAGGTTTCTTCGAAGACGTAGAGGTAAATCACCGGCCGCTTGGTTACGGCGGCGGCATGCAGCGCAGGATGGTCGGAAAGGCGAAAGTCGTCGCGAAACCAGACAATACAGGGGGCATCGGATCGATCAGCCATCAAACGGTCAACTCATTCGGTACGGGCAAGTTTCCCTGCAAACGTTGCAACCTAGCCCTTCCTCGTGCGTACTACATGAGGGTCATGGGAAAAGCACGAGGAGGGTCGCTTGCCGCGGTATGCCGTTCTTTATCTGGCGACACTGATCGTGCTGATCCCGGTTGACTTTTTGTTTTTGGGCACCGTCGCCAAGGGATTTTTCGCATCGCAGGTCGGCGACATGCTGGGCGAGATCAGACTTGCGCCCGCCATCCTGTTTTATCTGCTGTATATCGCGGGCGTCCTTATTTTCGTCAGTGCGCCGGCGAGTGCGACCTGGCAATCGACGCTGCTCTACGGCGCACTTTTCGGCTTTTTTTGCTATACAACGTTTGAACTGACATCGCTGTCGTTGCTCAAGCACTGGACCTGGCCGGTGGTCTTGGTCGATGTGTGCTGGGGTACGTTTGTCACTGCCGTTTCAGCAACGGCCGGACTGCTGATCGCCAATCAGATCGCGCCCAAGATCTGAGAGCAGGAATCAAAAATGCCCGGCCTATCCACGCGAAGACTTGGTTCGCGCTTTTGACCGGGCATTTTATCAAGCAACAGTGCGCGCCGGTTACTTCGGCTGCGGCACGATCCGGATGTAGGGCTTAGGCGCCTTCCAGCCGCTGGGATAGATGGTCTTGGCTTCGTCGTCGGAAACGGAACCGGCGATGATGACGTCCTCGCCCTGTTTCCAGTCGGCGGGCGTGGCGACGCGGTGTTTGGCGGTCATTTGAAGTGAATCGATGACGCGCAGAATTTCCTGGAAGTTGCGCCCCGTCGTCATCGGATAGACCAGCACCAGTTTGATCTTCTTGTCCGGGCCGACGATGAAGACGTTACGCACGGTCTGGTTGTCGGCGGCGGTGCGGGTGGCGGCATCGCCAGAGGTCGAGGCTGGCAGCATGTCGTAGAGCTTGGAGACGTGGAAATCGGTGTCGCCGATCATGGGATAGTTCGGTGCTGTGCCTTGGGTCTCGCGGATGTCCTCCGACCACTTGGCGTGCTTGTCGACGGGATCGACCGAAAGGCCCATCAGCTTGACACCGCGCTTGTCGAATTCCGGCTTCAGCTTCGCAAGCGCGCCGAGTTCCGTGGTGCAGACCGGAGTGAAATCCTTCGGATGCGAGAAAAGCAGCGCCCAGCTATTGCCGATCCAGTCGTGGAACTTGATTTTGCCTTCGGTGGTTTGGGCCTCGAAATCCGGGGCCACGGCGCCAATTTGCAGTGCCATAATCGACCTCATGTCGTTTTGAACTGGGGGATAATCTCTCACGGCGAGTATAGGAGCCGGCATCCGCCAAGTGAATGACTGCCCGTAAAAAGGGCAGTTTGTTCTCCGCGGCAGATCGCCCCTAGCATCGTTTGTTAATAACTTGCGGCTTTAGAAAAGGTCTCTATTACAGGAACAGAATACCATCGCTAAAATCGCCGCCGCTTGGATGCCACAATCCGGGCCGAACGGCTAGCACCCGCCGAACTCAGACGAAGGTCACCGCGACAAACCAGCAACCTGTAAAATTTGACCTGTGCGGGTTTCGAATCGTTAACCAGTCGTTTACGCCCGCAGGCGCAACTTTCCGAGGTTCGCGTTAGAGGTCGCCGCAAAAGCTCACGAGCTTCGGAAAGTGGGCACGAGAACAAGAAACTGAGACTTCAGAAGAGTAACCCTTATGTCTGCCCCGTTGGCCATGTCGGCCGAAACTGCCGCTACCTTCGAACCGTCCAAGATTTCCTGCCGTGACACCGCCGCCCGCGCGCTGACAGTCGTCCGCGACGGCGTGATTACCGGCGAAGGCCCGACCACCAAGGGTCGTGTCCATTTTTCCCGCGAGTTGGATGCGCATGATGTCGCCTGGTGCGAGCGTATCCTCACCGCCTCGGCGGTCGTGCATCAGCCGGTCAGCCGGGCGGAAGCCGAAGCCCTGTTCGAGATCGATGGCGCCGCGACCGAGCGCAGCGATTCCGGACGCTTCGACGATCTGATCGCCAAGGCCGTCGTTCATCATGCCGCTTCGGCTTCGGGTTTGCCGGTGCCGCCGCGGACGGTGGCACTCTCGCCGGAAACCGCGATCGAGAGCTGGGCTCCAGCCCACGCCGCCAAAGTCGATATCGAAGTTTTGAACTGGATCGCGACCCAGATGAAGGGCAACCGGCGTCGCAATCGCACGCTGGCGGCGCTCATTGCGACGATCGTCGGTGCAGCGGTGCCTCTCGCACAGCTTCCGAACATGTTCGACATCGGAATGTAGGTCCGGCAAAGACCTTTTGACGACGCGGCGGGGTTATTGCCCCGCCGTTTTTTGTTTTCCGGTCTCGACATCCAGGCCAACCGTGCGGCCGGGGAAGCCGCCAACGTCGAAATAGCGGTGTGACAGCACACGCTGGAATTTGACGACCGTCTGCAAGCCGTTGGCGGCGGGTTTCGAAGTGACCGTGCCGTCGGCCGATTTCGGGACAATACCGTTCGGCAGCGCCTCGGACATCACCCGGCCTTCAATGCCCCCGGCACTGGGCGCTCGCAGGCCCATCAATTGCGCGATCGTCATGCCGACATCGGCATTGTTGACCGGCAGCGCATCGACGTAACCGGTTTTGAAATCCGGTCCGATCGCCGCCATGAAATTCAGCGTATCGCCGCGGCCGAAGCTGCCATGCATGCCCTGACCCTGGCGCAGCACGGTATCGGCGATTTCCACCGAGCAGTTGCTCGGCTCGTCGCATCCTTGGGCGTAGGAGCGGAAGTTCACCACGATCGATGGCGTGGGCGTCACTGCTTTGCCTTTGAGGCCGACCTGCGACAGCGGCAGGGTACCGCGGAAGCGCCCGAGCTTGTCGTCGACAAAGATGCCGCTGACGTAATCCTGTTCGAGCAGCGCCTTGACAGTTTTGTCTGCGAGCTTCTTGTCACCCTTCGGCAGATAGATCAGGTCCGATCCGCCGTTGGTGGCGACGACGAGATCGGGCTTTGAAGGATCCGGGCCTAACAGGCCGTTGCCGGCCTTGGGATGCGTGCCATCGGCGACCTTGGCATTGCCGTCATTGGGATCGTACAGCCGCAGGTCGAGCGCCTTGGCGAGATCAAGCGCCACAAAGCCCATGGGAAGAAAATCCTTGGGCGTATCGTCGTAAGAACCTTTTGCCGAGGGGCTCGTCTTGCTCTCCTTGGAGATCGTCGAGAAGCCGTGGTCGGAGGCGATGATGATATTGGTGTCTGCGGCGAGGCCGAGTTCGTCGAGCGCTTTACGCAGGTCGGCCAGGTTGTTATCGGCGTTCTTGATGCCGGCGAGCGAAGTCGGTCCGTTGATGCCCGGGGTCACCGTGTTGAGGCTGTCGCCAGTATTGTGTTGGCTGCCGTCGGGATCGCGTGACCAAAACACCAGGACGAACGGCTTGTTGCGCGCCTTGAACAACGGCAATACGACCTTGGTCGCGACATCGATAAAGTAAGCCTGCTGGGCTGTGTTGGGAACCAGCGTACCGGGCGTCTTGGCGTCGCCGGCTTTGCCGTTCTCGCCACGTGGCGGCGTCGCCAGCGGAAGCCCGGCCTTGGTCAGCGCGTCTTTCGTCTCTTCCGACAGCGGGACGCCGCTTTTGCCGCCGGTAGCATCGTCGAATACGATCGAATGGATGCCTTCGGTACCGATCCTGTCGGTGTGGTCGAAAATGAGGGTAGGACCGAGTTTGCCGAGCGCGGCGGTACTGAAGCCCTTGCGGCGCGCCATCTTCAGGATGGTCTCTTCGTTCAGATAATCGCCGTTAAAATGCTCGTCGATATCTGCGATGACGGTATCGACTTCGAGGAACGGGGTCACCGTTCCGCCCGCGGGGCCGACTGCGTAGCCAGTGTAGATCGTGTTGGAGAAGTCGCCGGTGTCGCCGAGGTAATGTCCGGTCGCCATCGCCGAAGCGTTTGCTGTGGTGAAGGTCGGAAACATCGAGTGCGAATTCTTGAAATTGACGCCGCGGTCGCGCACCTCCGCCATGGTGGGCGCCGTCTCTGCATTGACGATCCGACCGCGCAAGCCATCCGGCACGAACAGGATGACGTTATGTGGCCGGCTATTCTGCGAGAAGGCGGCTTTCGCCGGCAGCAAAATCAATCCAATCGACAGCAACATCACCGCGCGGCGCATTTTGGAAATTCCCCAGGATTTAGCATTCTGCCGAGAATCGAAGCGACGGCCGGAAGGTGGCCCATTGCCTTGTTAGGTTTGCCGCATGACAAAATTGTTACAGATATTTGACGGCGCCGAATCGGCTTATCAAGCGCGAAATTCTCAGACTACCCGAAAGTCTTGTTCGTCATCCTCAAGCGCTGGGCGAGCACGCGCATGACCTTGAGCGCGAAGTAAGGGGTTTGGCCGACCAGAAACAGGAATTGCTTTTCCGAAATCGGCACCAGTTCGACGTCGGTGAGCGCAGTTGCAGTGGCGCTGCGCGGTTCGCTGTCGATCAGGGCCATCTCGCCGAAAATGCTTTCCTGGCCGAGTTCGGTGACGGTGCGGTTGCCGATCTGGATCCGGACCTGTCCGCTTTTCACCACGAAAAGCTCGTTGGCTTCGTCGCCTTCACGAAAAATGACGCTGCCTGCCTTAAAAGACCGGGCCTCGATATCGTTGCCCGTCAGTACGCCAAAACCCGTATCGTGTTTCATCACGATGCCCCCTTGATCGGACCGGCACCTTAGGAGCAGGCGACAGGCGGGGCAAGAACGGAGAGACGCATTACCGCAAGTTGCGCTAGCGGTCCGATCCTAACATTCGCATCCGAGGTTGGCTTAGCTACGCTGGCGCGTGAAAGGCCTGCAGTTATAGGCCTTGCGGAAGCCGGCCGCCTTGGCGTCGTCTTCCGAGCAGAACCAGCGGTCCGGACGGGTCAGCGCCGGATAGCTCGCGCACATCTGAAGATGATAGATGCCGACATTGCCGGTGACGCGGGCGCGCAACGCATACTTGCCCTTGATGCCGCAACCCGACGGCATCGTGAGCTCCTGTGGAAACAGGGCCTCGCGTATCTCCCGATCCTTGTCGGACCGGCAGGCACCACCGAGCAGCGTACCGTCTTTTCGTCCAGTACGGAATTCGTGCGGGGCAACGAAGCAGCCTCTCCAAAGACCGCGGCGATTGTTCTTGGCGTCGGTTTCGTCCTCGCCGAACCGGCTCTTTCCCGTGGCGGCGGAATTCATCGCGAAGCCGCGTTTGACCATGAACTCGTTCAGGCTGGTGGCTTCGCCTTTCACCGTGCAGGTGCCGAGGTGCCAGTTCTTGTACGCGGTGTCCGGGCCCAGGTCGTCGCAGTGGAGCTCGCGATCACCGATCAGCGTCGTCAACTGATCTCGTGCCTCGACGCCGCAGGCCCAGCTATCGGCATGGTCGTCGATGCAGAACTGGTCGTAGGCTGGCGCGTCGATACCCTCGAGCCGATAGGTGATGCCGCCGACGCTGATGGTGCCGCCGTCCCGCACCGCAGGGTTGGCGGCCAGGCTCGGGCCAGTGGCTGATATTGCCAGGATCAGAATAAACCAACGCATGATGATCAACATAAACGAACGTGAGCGACTTCGGCCACGCCTAACACATCTTGCCGGTTAATGCTTTGGACTTGTCGTCGCGGTGGGCCGCCGGACGTCAGCTGATCGGCTGATCCTTGGCGCGTCTATCCACCGTAACCGTGCGGACACCGTCCAGCTCCTTGAGCTTCTCGGGATAGGCCGCGATGTCCTGCGAAGAGACCTTGCTCAGGAGGACCAGAAGCTGGTCGGTACCGTTCTGGTTTCTGTTTTCCACCAGAAAGCGCTTGATTTGCCCCGTGCGCAGGCCGAGCGCTTCCTTCAGGACTTCGGGCGTCAGGCTGCCATTATCGACCTCGATTTTGAGTTGGCAGCTTTGATTTCGCGACCGGTAGGCTTCTTCGAGCGGTTTGATGCCGGCGAGGATAATCAGGATGATGACGGTAGAGGTGCTGGCTGCAAGGTAAAGACCGCCTCCGACGGCGAGGCCGACCGCGGCCACCGTCCAGATACTGGCCGCCGTCGTGAGCCCCTTGACGATCTCGCCTCGGGCCAGGATGGCGCCGGCGCCCAGAAATCCGATTCCCGATACCACTTGCGCCGCAATACGCGACGGATCGAGAACGACGTTCTTTTCGGTCAGGATATTGGAAAATCCATATTGGGAAACGATCATGATCAGGCAGGAGCCGACACAAACCAGCATGTGGGTGCGGATGCCCGCCGCCCACAACAGGCGCTCGCGCTCAAATCCGATCAGGCTCCCCAATGCCGCCGCGGTCACCAGCCGAAGCAGCATCTCCACGTTGGACATCATGACCTCCAAGCCCGATAACGGATTTTTATAATGGGGGCAAAGCCCGGCCTATTCGCAAGGCCAATCCTTCGCTGCACCGCAAGCGGCGCCGGTACGAAGGTGGCAGGATTGCAAGCGAAGCTGTTCTTTTCGGCATTTAAGCCGTTGCCTCCGCTCGGTTTTGCTGTACGACGAATTGAGACAACCGCCGCCGCATGGCAGAACAAGGTTACGCCCCAAAGGTTCGCAAGCAAGCCCGCAAATGTTCAAACGAATTCTGATCGCCAATCGCGGCGAGATCGCCTGCCGGATCATCAAGACGGCTCGTCGGATGGGCATCGAGACGGTCGCCGTTTATTCGGAGGCCGACCGCGACGCGCTCCACGTTGAAATGGCGGACGATGCGGTCTTTATCGGCCCGCCGGCGGCGGCCGAAAGCTATCTTTTGATCGACAAGATCGTCGAGGCTTGCCGCAGTTCGGGTGCGCAAGCCGTTCATCCCGGTTACGGGTTCTTGTCGGAACGCGAGGCGTTCCCGCGCGCGCTGGAGAAGGCGGGCATCGTCTTCATCGGTCCCAATCCAGGCGCGATCGCCGCGATGGGCGACAAGATCGAATCCAAGAAAGCGGCAGCCGCCGCCAAGGTGTCGACCGTTCCCGGGCATCTCGGCGTGATCGAGGACGACAAGCAGGCGGTGAAGATCGCCGACCAAATCGGCTATCCCGTGATGATCAAGGCTTCTGCCGGCGGCGGCGGCAAGGGCATGCGGATCGCCCATGCTAGGTCGGAAGTGGCCGAGGGTTTCAATCTGGCGAAGGCGGAAGCGAAATCCTCGTTCGGCGACGACCGCGTCTTCATCGAAAAATTCATCGTCGATCCCCGCCACATCGAAATTCAGGTGCTCGGCGACAAGCATGGCAACGTGATCTATCTCGGCGAGCGCGAATGTTCGATTCAGCGCCGCAACCAGAAGGTCATTGAAGAGGCGCCGTCGCCGCTGCTCGACGAGGCCACGCGTCGAAAGATGGGCGAGCAGGCAGTCGCGCTCGCCAAGGCCGTGAACTACGATTCGGCCGGTACGGTCGAATTCGTCGCCGGACAGGACAAGAGCTTCTACTTCCTCGAAATGAACACGCGCCTGCAGGTCGAGCATCCCGTGACCGAGCTTGTCACCGGGATCGATCTCGTCGAGCAGATGATCCGCGTTGCCGCCGGCGAGAAGCTCAAGCTCGCGCAGAAAGATGTGACGCTGACGGGGTGGGCGGTGGAATCGCGCGTCTATGCGGAAGATCCGTTCCGTAATTTCCTGCCGTCGGTCGGCCGGCTCGTCAAATATCGCCCGCCGGCCGAACGAGCGGCTGGCGGTGTGACGGTGCGCAACGACACCGGCGTGCAAGAAGGCGGCGAAATCCCGATCTATTACGATCCGATGATCGCCAAGCTCGTCACCCACGCCCCGTCGCGCGCGGCCGCGATCGAGGCGCAGTCGATCGCGCTGGATTCATTTTACATCGACGGCATCCGGCACAACATTCCGTTCCTGTCTGCGCTGATGAACCATCCGCGGTGGCGCGAGGGCAAGCTTTCCACCGGTTTTATCGCAGAGGAATTCCCTCGCGGATTTTCCGCGCGCGTGCCGGAAGGCGAAGTGGGTCGAAGGCTCGCCGCAGTCGCGGCCGCCATCGATCATGTGCTTGGCGAGCGCAAGCGGCAGATTTCCGGGCAGATGATCGGCCGGCCGGTACGGCGCGAAAGCCGTCGCGCGGTGTGGCTCGATCGCGAAGAGGTTTCGCTTGAGATCGTGCGCGAGGCGGACGATCTCGTGATCCGTTTCGTTGACGCCGACGGCGCGGCAAGCCAGCCGCACCGGGTGGCGTCGTCCTGGAAGCCGGGCGAACCGGTCTGGCGTGGCGCGATCGATGGTGCGGACGTGGTGATGCAGGTGCGGCCCGTTCTCAACGGCTTCCGCCTCGACCATCAGGGTTTTGAAGCCGCCATTCAGGTTTTCACCGAGGCTGAAGCGGCTGCCGCGCGGCTCATGCCGGTGACGTCAGCCTCCGATTCCGGCAAGAAATTGTTGTGCCCGATGCCGGGCCTCGTGGTTTCGATTGCCGTCAGCGAAGGCCAGGAAGTCAAGGCCGGCGAAGCACTCGCCGTCATCGAAGCGATGAAGATGCAAAACGTGCTGCGCGCCGAACAGGACGGCACGGTGAAGAAGATTTACGCGACCGCCGGCGCCACGCTGGCGGTGGATGCCCTGATCCTGGAGTTTGCATAAAACCGTCGTTGCGAGGAGCCTGAGTTCGAAGCAATCCAGAGCACCACGTTTTCTGGATTGCTTCCCTTCGCTCGCAATGACAGCGAGGAAACCTCATGACCTTCCACCATCGCCGAGAGAAGTTGCGCGCGGTCCTGTCCGGTTCGGCTTGCATCCATCCCGGCTCCGTCTATGACGCGATTTCGATCCGGATCGCGGAGGACCTGGGTTTCGAAATCGGCATGTTCGGCGGCTCGGTGGCGTCACTCGCGGTGCTTGGCGATCCCGACATTGCCCTGATCACGCTCACCGAATTCGCCGAGCAGATGCGGAGAATGTCGCGTGCCGCTTCTTTGCCCGTCGTCGTCGATGCCGATCACGGCTACGGCAACGCCCTGAACGTGCGTCGTACGATCGAGGAACTGGAGGCCGCAGGCGCCGCAGGCCTTACGATCGAGGACACGCTGTTACCCCCGGCCTTCGGGGAAGCGAAAACGCAACTGATTTCGCTGGAGGAGGGCGTCGGCAAGATGAAGGCGGCGCTGGATGCCCGGCGCGATTCTTCGCTCGTTATCATCGGGCGCACCGGCGCGGTGTCGATCTCGTCGCTGGAAGATGCAATCGCGCGTGCGAAAGCGTATGAGGCCACGGGCGTCGATGCGCTGTTCTTCACCGGCATCAAGGCAAAGGCAGAACTGGAAGCGATTGCAAGCGCGACGCGGCTGCCGATCATTCTGGGCGGTGCGCCGGAGACGATGTCCGATCTCGCTTATCTCGGGGGCCAACGCGTCAAGATCGCCTTACAGGGGCACGCGCCGATCTCGGCCGCAACCCACGCGGTTTACGCTACGCTTAAAGCATTGCGTGAGGGAACCGCGCCAAGGGCATTGACCGGTCTTGCATCCGCCGATTTGACCGCGCGGGTGATGCGCGAGGCAGAAGTGAACACTCGTTTCGTGGATTTCCTTGGGATCAAGCGATGAGCGGCGGCGCCCGTCATGTCGTGATCCGCGGCAGGGTGCAGGGCGTAGGGTACCGTGCCTGGGTCGATCACGAAGCGAGGCGGCTTGGCCTGCAGGGATGGGTACGAAACCGTCGTGATGGCTGCGTCGAAGCCGTGTTCGATGGGGATAAGGAAACCGTCGCAGCAATGATTGCGGCCTGCCGGAAGGGACCATCCTCGTCGCGGGTCGATGCTGTCACGGAGGAAACCGCGAGCGGAGATGACTTGAGGCAGCGGCATTCGGGCGAGGCGTTCTCGGTGCTGTCGACGATCTAGAAAACGAGGTTCGAGGGAGACATCAATGAAAAGAAAATTCGCATGGATATCGCCAAAATCTGCGATAGGCCGACGGTTGGCCGGTTTTTGCTTCTTTGTGGCATTCGCGCTTCTCGGCGGCCGGTTCGACGCCACGGCGCAGACGCCGTCTGCTTCGTTGTCTGGCGTCGATCCGGGGTTGCTTGAAGATGTCGTCGTCGGCAGCCGCATCCTGGCCGATTTCGGCGTCGTCGACGGTTTCGGTCACGTCAGTGCGCGCCACCCCACCAATCCGAACCATTTCCTGATGTCGCGCTCGCTGGCGCCGGCGCTTGTCACCGCCGATGACATCATGGAGTTCGATCTCGACGGCAATGCGGTGGACGCGCGCGGGCGGAGTGTATTTATCGAGCGTTTCATCCATGCCGAAATCTATCGGGTGCGGCCCGACGTGATGTCGGTGGTTCACACCCATTCGCCAGGTGTAATTCCGTTTTCAGTAAGCAACGTGCCGCTGCGGCCAATGTATCATAACCCGTCGTTCCTCGCAGTCGGCGTGCCCGTCTGGGATATCCGCAAAGATTTTGGCGACACCAGCATGCTGGTC
The DNA here is from genome assembly GCA_963824305.1 of uncultured Alphaproteobacteria bacterium. Taxonomy (GTDB): domain Bacteria; phylum Pseudomonadota; class Alphaproteobacteria; order Rhizobiales; family Xanthobacteraceae; genus Bradyrhizobium. The sequence goes on along the minus strand of CAWGOW010000004.1, from coordinate 3,403 downwards.
AACAATGCCGCGCTCGGCAAGTCGCTGGCTACCGCGCTCGGCGACAAACCGGTGGCGTTGATGCGTGGACACGGCGATGTCGCGGTCGGGCCGACGGTAAAAATGGCGGTGTTCCGCGCCTATTACACCGACGTAAACGCCAAGCTTCAGGCGCAGGCGCTCGCGCTAGGCGGCGAACCGAATTATCTGACGCCGGGCGAGGGCGCAAAAGCCGACCAAACCAATTTCGCCGTGATAGACCGCATCTGGAACCTGTGGCGAATGAAGATTTTACCGGCGCTCGCCAAATAATTTCGCGCGTTTCCGGCCGAGTTGAACGTTACATCGGCAATCATCACGCATCTGTTGATCAAGATGTGAGGGAACGCTAACCACACGTCTCGGGTTGTTCCGGCTCAACCAACTTAAAGGGAAACGACCCATGAAAATTGCGACAATGGTACTTGCGGGTGCTTTCGCCCTCTCAACTTCGATGGCACTGGCGCAGGCGGGCGGAGCGGGCGGTGGCGCCGGCGGCGCGGCCGGAAGCGCAGGCGCATCTTCGGCCGGCGGCATGAGTGGTTCGTCGACTAGCGCTCCGGCGGGAGGCTCTAAGGGAGCAACGACTGGACAGGCTAAACCGGGCGCAATGGGTGATCCGAGCGGCGCTGCCGCCAACCCGTCGGGAAATTCGATGATCAACACCTCGCCAAGCGGATCGACGCTCGATCAGCCGGGGACGGGCTCCGGCACCCGCCGCTAGCCGTCATACACCGAGCCAACGAAGCCCCGCCTCGCGCGGGGCTTTTTCGTGCCGGTTCTTTGAGTTATATCTTTGCCGCCACGCTCCGAAACGCCGCCGAAAGCGTCCGGAGCGCTGCGAGCTTGACGGGATCGCCGATCTTGGAATGTAGCATCACTTTCGATTTCGGCATCGGCGGCAGGCCGCGCTCAGGTCCGATGTCGACCATGCCGGGTGGGGCGATCCGCCGTGCCAGCGGCGCGATCCCAAGGCCCGCGAGCGCCGCCGCGACGACCGCGGACACGCCGCCACCGATGAACGCCTCGTTCCATTCGATGCCGGCTTTGTCGAGCACGCGCACCGCGATGGCGCGTACTCCGCAAGGCGGTGCCAGCGTCGCGAGAGGCAAGCTTTCGCCGCGCTGCCACTTGAACCGTGGCGTGGCAAACCAGCCGAAGGAATCCTCGGCCAGTTTCTCGCCGCCGCGCCGGCCGGATTCCTGTCGCACGATCACCGCATCCAGCGCGCCTGCGTCATAGGCGTCGAGCAGATCGCGCGAGAATCCGATGGTGACGGCAAATGACAGTTGCGAGGAGACCGCATTGAGCCGCTCGAGCAGGGGGACCAGTTCGGGGCCCGCGGCGTGATCGCTGATGCCGAGCGATAATCGCTGCCGCGAGGCCCGCTCGCCCAGCAGCGCGCGATCGTGCGCTTCCATCAATGCGCGCGCATGCTGAAGGAACCCCGTGCCATCTCCGGTCAGCCGGACCGCGCGCGGCGAACGCTCGACGAGCCGTTTGCCGACCACACTCTCCAGCCGTTGCAACTTCATGCTGACGGCGGCTTGTGTGGTCCCGAGCGCCTCGGCAGCGCGGGTGAAGCTTTGCAATTCCGCCACTAGCAGGAACGCCTGAACGGTTTGAATATCCAATGTTCCAGTCATCAACGAATCTTATCTTTGAAATACATATAGATAAGATACTAAAATGATAAAAGAGCGTCTAGCTTTCTCTCAACGCAATCGATTGCGGAAATGTAAGGAGAAAGATCATGCCGCTTATCGTTGTCAGCTATTCGAGTTCTCGCCAGTCGCCCTCGCTCAAGGCCGACATCGCCGCCGCCGTCAGCGAACTCACCGCTGACATCCTGCACAAGGACCCCAAGGTGACGGCCATTATCGTGAAGTCGGTCGATCCGACCGACTGGTTTGCCGGAGGCAGGTCCCTCGCCGACGAGGGGCTCGCAAGCTTCTGGCTCGACATCCACGTCACGGAAGGCACGAACACCAAGGACGAAAAGGCTGCCTACATCGCCGCGATGTTCACGCGCATGGGCGAACTACTCGGACCGCTTCATATCGAGAGCTATCTGCATGTCGACGAGGTCAAGGGAGATGCCTACGGCTTCGGCGGCCTGACGCAGGAGCGGCGTTACATCGCCGGTAAGCTGCACGTCGCGCCGCAGGACAAGGCGTCGTAACCGGCCTCAGGTCGTCTCCGGCAGGCGCTCGAATACCTCCTCGAACGCTTGCCGGAGCGCGATATCGACGTCCGGGGTCGTGAGCGTGAGGCCGAGATCGGCGAGGCTGGTGATGCCGTAACGCGGGTCCGTCACCCCACAGGCGACGATGCCCTGGAAATGATCGAGCTCCGGTTCGATGTTGATCGAAATGCCATGAAAAGACACCCATCGGCGCAATCGCACACCGATTGCGGCGATCTTGTCTTCAAAACCTTTGCCTTTGTCCGGCCGTGCCACCCAGACGCCGACACGGTCTTCGCGCCGTTCGCCCCGGACATTGAACGCCGCCAGTGTCCGGATGATCCATTCCTCGAGGCTTGCGACATAGGCCCGGACATCGGGCCGCCGCCGCTTCAAATCGAGCATGGCATAGCCGACGCGCTGACCGGGACCATGATAGGTGAGCTGTCCGCCACGGCCGCTCTGAAAGATCGGAAAGCGGGGATCGAGCAGATCGGTCGTCTTGCCGCTGGTGCCCGACGTGTACAGCGGAGGATGCTCCAGGAGCCAGACCATTTCCGGCGCGCGGCCCGCGGCGATGTCGGCCACGCGCGCTTCCATCGTGGCGACGGCTTCCGGATAGGGAATCGCATGATCCGAAATCAGCCAATCGATCGCGGCCCCGCCGGGGGCGCGAGAGAAGGCCGATAAATCGAGGTTTTGGCGGTCGTTAACCATCGGCTAACCATAACGTGGTGATCTCGACTTACGCAATTTTGCGTTTGTCTGTGCGGTAGCTTGTCCAGTGCCAACTCTCGATAAAGTCAGCGTTGACCTCATGGTGGTTCTGGGAACCACGACGATGCCGATTCATCAGGTCATGCGCCTCAGCCGAGGCGCTATCATCGAACTCGATGCCACCGAAGCGGACGAGGTCAAGATCCTCGCCAATACCTTGCCGGTGGCGTCTGGCGTCGTACTCGTCGATCGCAACCGTATCGCGGTCGAAGTCAAGCAAATGCTGCCAAAATCCGTCGGCGCGCGCTGATTCGAAAGCCTGGCAAAATCATCAAATCGTCCGGCTTGCGGCCTTGTCCCCTTATGGCCGATTTGTTACATCGGCGCCGTCGGCGCGGGTTCGCGACGGCGTTACGCCCTTCTTTTAGCGCTCGTGGCGGAATTGGTAGACGCGCTGCCTTGAGGTGGCAGTGAGTAAAATCG
>CAWGOW010000003.1:0-286057 GCA_963824305.1 uncultured Alphaproteobacteria bacterium | reverse complement strand
ATGGGTCACATCTGGTCAAGTGCGAGAAGGGCCACGGCAAGAAGCGGAGGCCGGACCTCATAGCCTTGCGGCCTCGCAACGAGCCAGAGCCGTCGTCACCAGCCGCGGCGATGCGATGATCCGTCTCGGTCTGGCGGCGGGTAACGGCCAAAGACATTCGGGGTAAAGAAAAATGAACTGGAAACGCGGCCTTATCAGAGCGTGGTTCGCTGGATTAATCTGCTGGGCTGGTTTGGTCGCTTGGTTGGCATATTCTGCTCCGTCAACCCGAGAAAGCTGCGTTGAGGCACGCCACGCAAACCCCGCACTTGGAAACGTATTCGATTGCTTTGACCCTGATTTTCATTTCATACCCCGGTCGTCGTTCGTCGAGCACTATATGACGATAGCCATCGCACCGATCATTGTAGCTCTGGTGCTCGGGTTTGTAATCGCCTGGATCGCGGCTGGCTTTAAGAGGCAAGAGTAACGCAACCCGAGCACGCTGGGTTCAAGGCAACAATTCTGATGTGTAATCTCTACTCGATCACCACCAACCAGGCCGCGATGATCGCTCTGTTCCGCATCGTCAACCGATACGTCGGCAACCTCGCTCCGATGCCGGGGTGTTAGCGAAGCCCAAAGAAGGAAAGTATGACTCCCACAACAACAACCAAACCAACAATGTAGATGATACCGTTCATTACAACCTCCTCGTTGTTCCTTCCCAACAACAGGCTGTTCGTAGTTTGGTTCCGCGTACGAAGGTTGTCATCGATGGGCCCGGACCCGCGAAACAGTTGCGAAACCATTTTCTTTACTCGAGAAAAACACCTGAAACGGCGATCTGGCAAGGTGGCTTCGCTCTAAAGGAGGCTGCCATGAATGCGATCGTTGCCGGAGTCCTGACGCATGAAGCCGCAAAGACGCAAGCCACTTTCCATCCGCTTACTTTGATCGCCCTGCTTTGCGGCGCGGGGCTGCTTGTATCCATCCTCTTCGCTATTTACGGGCCGGCCGTCGATTTCGGTTCTATGAGCCGATTGTGAGCCAGCGCCGGACCGAAGCCCCGCGCCGTCTCTCGACGCATTTCCGAAACCATTTTGCCAACGCCACGAAGCAATCCTGAAACAAACTCGGGTTTATCGTGGTTGAACGACGAACGATGGGGTTCAGCCATGTGGGCAATCTTGGAAGATCTGTATCGCGATTACTGCCTGTCCCGTTTACAGGAAATGCGGAAGTACGAGCTATCGCACTGAGCCGCGGCACAAGTGGTGCAGCACAGCCTATCCACAGGCCAGCCGAAACAGATCGGCGACGAACCGCAAACCTCGGCGGCTCGGCACACACTGCCCGCCGAAGGTGTGCCGAGCCTAGCCAAGCTGTGCGCTGGTCGCCCCCAGCCGGCTAGAATCAATCATGGCAACAATACGGCTTCGTGAGAATAGCGCGGCTGCAACAGTCTCGAACTATCTCGCCGCGGTCGCTACTGCCAGCCGCTTCATGACTTCTAGGAAGTGCCGCTGGTGAGTCGCCTTCCTTTGCAAGGCGATCTGGCTGGCGACAGATACTTCTGTTCGCCGCAGCCGCTTTGCAATCAAGGCGATTGGTGTGCCTTTCGCCGCAAGCTCCAACACCGTCTCAACGTCTTTGTCGGTCCACTTCATTCCAGCGCTCGCGTGCCAAACGAAAACCCGCCGGGGAAGGACCGGCGGGTTCGTAGTCCAGAAGGTGTCGCGTTGCTCAAGCGCGACGTTTAAACGTACTGTAATCAAGTTGACGGTCCGTTACCGCCGCAACCTCATCGCATGCGCTCCCAACCGCTGGCGGTTGCGCTTCCTGATCGATCGGCGCCGGCGCTTCACGAGGTTGGCCAAGCCTTGAGGTCGGCCCAACGCCTTCGAGTAGCCATCCGATAGCACAGAGATTTCTGTGACGACATCGATGTGGTAGAGTCAAATAGCGAGACCATTGTTTAGGGGGAAAGCGATGACAGGTCTGCTTCCAAGGTTCATCCTGGTGCTTGTGTGCGCTCTTTTTGGTGTATCGGCTCTGGCCGCAACGGACGATAAGGGCTTCGTCCGGATCACACCCGACAAAGTAATCTGGAAAGACTTCCCGAACGGTCACGGCGCTCAAATCGCCGTTGTTATGGGCGACCCGACCAAGCCCGGCATCTACGTGACGCGTGTCAAATTCCCGCCTCATGTGATGGACCGGCCCCACTGGCACGGCGAAGACCGCCACATCACTGTTATCAAAGGTACGTGGTACACGGGAACGGGCGACACATTCGACCCAGATCACGCCGTACCCCTTAAGGCGGGCAGCTACATGCTACACCCGGCCAAGGCAGTCCACTGGGATGGCTCCGCTGGTGATGAAGAGGTGATCGTTGAGGCGATCGGATATGGTCCGACCAGCACTACTCCTCAAGATCCATCTCAACCGTTCTGGCTGGAATACAAACACTAACGTACGACGCGCGCCCGGTGTGCAACTAAGGCCCTTCAACGCCCCCTGCCCGATGACGCACTCAAGATCGTTCGGCGCGGGGTCGACAAAGAGGATATTGTTGCCGCATGAAACGCATCCTCAATGCCATCATGTTATTCGTTTCGCTTCCGCTTGGCGTCTATGCCGAGCCCATTAGCGTTGACGCTATCAAGGTGAAGGATGGCGATACCATCAAGGTCGGTCGCGATACCTACCGCATGGTCGGCTATGACACGCCGGAAGTGCGGACGGCGCGCCGGGAAGTCCGGCAGGTGCAGGTCCTCGCCGAGTCCTCAGGGCTGCCCGGAGCCGCCGGCAGAACCATAGACTTGGCCGGTAGCGAAGCTGGCGTCGGCTGCCGCAAGCTGCACGTAGATTGATCCAAGCTCCGCGGGTTGGCCGGGGCGTCCCAACGGGGTTTGACCGCCGAACTTCTGCAGCTTCTCCATTGAGGCACCTCCGGAAACCTGCAAGGGCGTCCAAATGGGTCCGGGCGCGACGCCATTAACTCGGATGCCCTTCGGCCCAAGCTGCTTTGCCAGCGATTTGATGTAATTCATCGTCGCCGCTTTTGTTTGCGCATAGTCATACAGGTCGGGGGTGGGATCGTATGCCTGTTCAGAGGTCGTGCCTATGATGACGGCGCCCGGCTTCAAGTGCGGCAGCGCCGCCTTGATGATCCAGAAGGGGGCGTAGATATTAGTCTTGATCGTGGCATCAAAATCCTCAGACGAAATATCGAGGATCGAATCGTGCGCCTGCTGCCGCCCGGCGTTGCTGACCAGAATGTCCAGACCGCCAAGACCTTCAACCGCGCGCCTGACGAGTTCCTGGCAGAATTTCTGGTCCCTCAGGTCGCCCGGGATTGCGACAGCCACGCGTCCCTCGGCCTTGATCAGGTCGATGACTTCCTGTGCATCGGGTTCCTCCGTTGGAAAATAATTGATGGCAACGTCGGCGCCCTCGCGCGCGTAAGCTATTGCCGCTGCGCGGCCCATGCCGGAATCGCCCCCGGTGATTAGCGCCTTCCGCCCAGCCAATCGGCCTGATCCCTTGTAGCTGGTCTCGCCATGATCGGGACGCGGATCCATTTTGCTGGCCAATCCGGGCCACGGCTGCGATTGCTTCTCGAAAGGCGGCTTTGGATATTTGTCGACCGGATTTTGTAAATCTGCCTTGGCCATGGTTTTGGTTCCTTGCGCTATTGCTGGCGCGATCGAAGCCGCCAGTCCGACGCCTGCGCTGCCGACGATGTGCCGACGCGAGAAGAATGGCTTTTCTCTTGTGTCATCTGAACTCTCCGAAATCGCTCCAAATAACTGAGCCACTGAAGGAACGTTCCCGTACTTCAAGGTAAGGCGCCCACGGCCCCTGACGCAGGCGCGCCTAATAGCGGCAAGACCGCAAACCGGCTCTCCAGCAGGGGCCTCAACAGGTCGCGCAACCACGCCCCTCGCCCCGCTGTCTGGCAAGCATTGGGCCTAAATTTCGATCATTCCCCGTCGGAACGAACTCGGCCGGTTGCGATTTTCACGCGAAGATAACTCAAGGAGGCTTCTGTGAAAATTCGGGCAGGCTACGACATCGCTTTTCAATGTCCCTACGCGGTTCCTATGGTGCTGATGCTCACCACCCACCCCTCCCGCGATGGAGACATTCTCAGCGATCAGTCGATGCAGTTCTCACCCCGCGTGGACGCGCGCGACTTCTTCGATCCGTATGGCAACATCTGCACCCGGCTTGTCGCCCCACCGGGGCTGTTCGAAGTTCGCAGCGAGTTTATTGTCGCTGACAGCGGCCTGCCAGACGAAGTGCGCCCTGCAGCCCAACAGTGGGACATAACGGATTTGCCTGAAGACGTACTGCCCTTCCTGCTGGCAAGTCGCTATTGCGACACTGAAAAGCTGTCCAATCAGGCTTGGTCGCTTTTCGGGGGAATCCAGGGCGGCTGGCAGCGAGCGCAGGCTATCTGTGACTACTCACACGACCGCATCGAATTCGGTTACCACCACGCACGCGGGGACCGCACCGCGTCGGAGGGCCATGAGGAGCGCCGGGGCGTTTGCCGGGACTTCGCACACCTAGCAGTGACGCTTTCTCGGTGCATGAACATTCCCGCCAGGTACTGCACCGGCTATCTCGGTGACATCGGGGTGCCTGCCGACCCGGCTCCCATGGATTTCAGCGCATGGTACGAAGTGTTTCTTGATGGGCGTTGGTTCACCCTGGACGCACGGCATAATCATCCCCGGATCGGGCGCATCGTGATTGCCAAAGGGCGCGACGCCGCGGATGTGGCTATTTCAACTGCTTTTGGCCCTGCCCAACTGACGCGTTTCAAGGTTATCACTGAGGAACTCGTTCAAGAAGACCAAGTCAATCGGGTTTTGGAAGCTGCCTGATGCCGAAGGCAGCAGATCCGCTCTGTCAATTGACGAAAGTTGAGAGGGGAATCCCCTCTCAACAAGCCTTGTCGCCCATTCGACTGCGCGCCGCCGATACCTCTCGCAGGCAGCCCGGCCTAACTAAGTCCATTGAAAAAAAACAATCACCTTAGCACGTGCGATAAGAACTTTTGCCCAGAGCTTGGCGAACCAGGACAGTGTCATCAGCTTCGGTTTTACGATCCTGAAAAGTCGCTCGACCACGAAGAGACTGCCGGCGTAGGCAATTACGATCATGGCTGTCCCCGTGATCCAGTGCCCTTCTCCAGCGATAGCAACAGCGACGAACTTCAGCGGCTCGATCATCGCGGTCGGAACCGCCAGCAAGGCAAGCGACTGATATGGACCTAGCCGCTCGATGGCTTGGCGAACGGCTGACGAAAATGGCGTCATAAGCTGCCCCGGTTGGATATGCTCACTCTGCCTCGGTTATGACAACGATCTCGTAAGAGAGTGTCACCCACCGACTTCATACACATACGCATCGAACTGCCGGGAACTTTCCTAAAAAACTCGTGTTGGATGGCCACTATCCATCACAAACACGGAGGAGAGTCCGATGGCCGACAAAGACCTGAACGCCCTTTTTCTTGATACCCTGAAAGACATCTATTACGCCGAAAAGCAAATCTACAAGGCGCTGCCAAAGATGGCGAAGGCCGCGAACTCCGATCAGCTTCGTGCCGCCTTCGAGAAGCATCACGACGAGACCGAAGGACAGATCGGGCGGCTTGAGCAGATCTTTGAACTGCTCGGCAAGCCCGCACGCGGCAAGAAGTGCGATGCGATCGAGGGCATCCTCGACGAGGGCACCGAAATCATGGACGAATACAAGGGCGAGCCTGCGCTCGACGCCGGCCTGCTGGCCGCGGCCCAGGCCGTTGAGCACTACGAGATCTCCCGCTACGGCACCCTGAAAAGCTGGGCCGGCAAGCTCGGGCATGAAGGATGCCGTCAAGCTGCTCGATCAGACGCTGGCCGAGGAGAAGAAGACGGACGATACGCTCACCAAGCTGGCCGATACGGCGGTCAACGCCGAAGCAGAAGCGGCATAAGGAAGGAATGATCGCATGAAACGTACTTTTGCCACCCTCGCCTTCGCGTCGGTTCTTCTTTCGTCGGCGGCGTACGCCCAGTCGGTGGGCGAAAAGACCGGCGTCAATTCGACGCTCGGTATCGCTCCGAAGACCGAGGATTTCATCAAGGAAGCCGCGATGAGCGACATGCTGGAGATCGAGGCCAGCAAGATCGCGCAAACCAAAGGCGATGCCCAAGAGAAAAAGTTCGCCGGCGAGATGATCACCGACCACACGAAGACCAGCACGGAATTGAAGGGCATGGTGTCCGGCGAGATGAAAGCCGCGATCCCGACCGCACTGGACGATTCCTCGGAGAAAAAGCTCGGCAAGCTTCGCGATAGCAAGCCCGAGGACTTCGCCAGCGAATACGATCCGATGCAAGTCAGCGCTCACAAGGACGCGGTTTCGCTGTTCGAGCGTTACGCCAAAGGCGGAGAGGATCCGAAGCTAAAGGACTGGGCCGGCAAAACTCTGCCGACGCTGCAGCACCATCTCGAGATGGCTCAGGACATGGACAAGAACCGTAAATAGCCTCAGCCGGCGCGGAGACGGAAGCGGTCCCTGACGGGACCGCTTTTTTACATCACGGCCACAATCACGGAAAAGCCGTTGGTGAAACGCGTTCCAAGCCACCGGTAACGGCTGGTCAAAACCGTTTGTTAACCGCCGAGATTTCTTTGAACTGGCCAGGCTCAAAGCGGGAAACAGATTTGCTCGTCTTGAGGGCGGTCAGTTCCGGGACACGACGCCGACGCAGGCCATTGTGCATCACGGACTGCTGGGCTCGGTTGTCCCATTTCAAGGTCACCCCGGCCCGATCCTTTTCGGTGACAGTGGCCTGACGTTCTTGTCGTCACGCACACGCGGGCACCGACGTCTAACGATCTCGACTGAGAACCGGTCATCCGCCTGCCGGGCGATAGCCACGCTGCCCTGATCTCGTCAGTCGCCAGCGACGACGTTCGATCCGGTCAAGGCTCCAGCAAGCGCACTTTCGAGAGCTTGAGCTTGAAAAGGCTTCTGCAGTACTGGCCGGTTGCCATATTTCTGACGAAGGCCGGTCGAGCCATACCCGGTCGCAAATATGAAAGGCACGTTCTTCTGCCGCAGCGCGTCTGCGATGGCGTAGGTGTCCTGACCATCCAGATTCAGGTCGAGGACCGCTATCTCCACGTTCTCCTTGGCGATGAGATCCAGCGCGCGTGGAACGGTGGTGGCCGGCCCGACCAGCGTGCAGCCGAACTCTTCGAGCATGTCCTCGATCAGCATCGCAATCATCATCTCGTCTTCGACGACCAGGACCCTGCGATTGGATAATTCTCGCCTGCTCAAATGCTTCTCCTCCGCACGTCCAGACATTATGAGAGAATGTCCGGCACGCTTCCCGTAATGGTATTCAATGGCGCCGTGATCCTGCACACGACGCCGGCTTCGCGATAATCGATTACTGCTTCGCCGCCCAGTTGACCCGCCAGGCCGCGCTCGATGAGCCGCGATCCAAAGCCCTTGCTGCTGGGTGCTGCGACCTTGGGACCGCCCGCTTCGGTCCAGACGATCTGCAGGCGTTCGCCATTGTGGTCGACGATCGTCCAATGCACCGATATGCGGCCGGATCCGTTCGACAGCGCGCCGTACTTGGCCGCGTTGGTCGCAAGCTCATGGACCGCCATCGACACGGCAAGCGCCGACTTCGGAAGCAGCTTGATGTCCGGACCCGCGACATCGAATTCCCGCCCGGGCGCCATGAAGGGAGACAGCGCCTTTTCCACGATATTGCCCAGGTCAGCGCCTTCCCAGTTCTGCTGCGTCAGCACGTCGTGGGCGCCGGCCATCGAAATCAGGCGCGACTCGAGCGAACCCTTGACGGTCGCCGGCACCGTGCTCGCCTTCAGCGTCTGTGCGGCGACGGATTGAACCGTCGCGAGCGTGTTCTTGACCCGATGGTTGAGTTCGTTGATTAGCAGTTCACGCTGCTGACGCGCCCGGACCTGGGCGGAAATGTCCCGGAAATAGCAGACTACGCCGTAGCGGTCGGCCGGAAGCGGGATGCGGTTAATCCGCCACTCGTAGTATTCCCTGACCTTCCGGTCCCGCCGCTCCTCGATGTGCTCGGGCGCCACAAATGGCTCGCCGGTTTCGAGCGTTTGCCGGAAAAGGCGCACGACCTCCTCGGCGTATTCCTCCGGCCACAAGATATGAATGACCTCGCCGAAATCCCGCCCGATGAGGTCGGGAATATCCCCGAACACCGGCCGCGCGGTGGGATTGACGGCCTGTATTTTGAAGTCGGCGTCCACCAGATAAACGCCCAGCGGAGCTTCGTTGAGGAGCGTCTCGAACTGTGTTGTTCGCCGCCGAAGCGCTTCTTCGCTCGCGCGAAGATCGCGCGCCGCTTCGCTTCGGACGCGCGCCAGCGTCAGGTTCGCATTCACCTGAGCCACGAGTTCGCGGGCGACGAAGGGTTTGGTCAGATAGTAATCGGCTCCCGCATCAAGGCCTTCGATGCGAGCTTCCTCGCCGGCCCGCGCCGACAGCATGATGACGGGCAGGTCGCGCAGGTCCGGATCCTTTCGGATCGCCTGCAGCAGACCGAAACCGTCGAGTCCGGGCATCATCGCGTCGGTGACCACGAGATCGGGACGGTTGCGCCGGATCGCCTCGATCGCAGCATTTCCGTCTTCCACGGTCTCGACGTCCCAATGGGCGCCGAGCAATCTTCCGATGTAGGCGCGCATGTCCGCATTGTCGTCGGCGACCAGGACATGGCCCTGCATTTTTATTCCACCGACATCGAAGATGGCGGTGTCCCGCTGCGGGACCGGGAATCCCGCCGCGGGGTCTTGGGGCAACCAACTCAATGCCTCTTCGACATAGGCTTCGGCGCGGGAAGCTGCGGGCACATCGGTCGTTTCAGGGCCGCGATCGGCGAACTGGCCGGGAGCGAACGGAATGCTGACCTTGAACGATGATCCCTTGCCGACTTCGCTTTCCGCGGCAAGCGAGCCGCCATGCAGCTTGACGAGCTCCTGCACCAGAGCAAGACCGATGCCGGACCCCTCGAACGACCGGCTCTTCTGGTTTTCGACGCGGTGAAAGCGCTCGAAAAGCCGAGGCACTTCATGGGGCGGTATGCCGACCCCGGTATCGCGGACTACAAGCTCGGCGGACTTGCCGTCGTCCGCCGCATGCATTGCAACGCATATGCTGCCTTCGAAAGTGAACTTGAAGGCGTTCGATATGAGGTTGAAGACGATCTTTTCCCACATGTCGCGGTCGACCGGCACGCGCTGCGGCAGCGGTTCGCAGTCGATTTCCAACTTCAGCCCGGCCTTCTCGGTGGCGGAATGGAAATTGGACGCGAGCTCAGCCGTGAAAGCTGAGAGGTCGGTCGGTTGGAAATTGGCATTCGCCCGTCCGGCTTCGATGCGGGAAAAATCAAGCAGGGTGTTCACGAGCTTGAGCAACCGCTGCGAATTGCGCTGAGCGACCTCAAGACGCTGGCGCTGCACAGGATCGAGGGCGGCAGCCGAAGTGTCGTTCAGGGCGTCCTCGACCGGACCCAACATCAGCGTCAGCGGCGTGCGGAATTCGTGGCTGACGTTGGAGAAGAACAGCGTCTTCGCCCGGTCGATCTCCGCCAGGGCGTCGGCGCGCCGGCGCTCTTCCTCAAAGGCGCGCGCGCCGGCGAGGCTGGCGGAAATCTGGCCGGCCAGAAGCTCGATGAAGCTGGCGTAGCCCTCGTCGTATTTCCGGTTGGGGTTGAGCGCGAAAATGATGCAGCCGACGGGCTCCTGTCCTTTGGTGCCGATCGGAATAACCACCGCCTGGGTGGGCGACGTGTCCCAGAAGCCGCCGGGCAAAGCAGCGCCGACCCTAGCGGGCAGATCGTTTACGAGCAGGCTTCCCGTGTTCGGTATCTCGTGCGGCCACGGACCACCCGGCAGGATCACCGCCGGCGAAGCCGGATGACCACTTTCGATGCCGGAAGCGCGTGCAAGCCGCAGCACGCCCTGCTCGTCGTAAAGGTAAAGCAGAGCGAAAGGAAGGTCCTTGTTGGCTGCGTCCAGGCCCTCCTTGATCGCGTGAAGAACTTCCGATTCTGCCCGGGCCGAAGCCAGCCGTCCTGCAAGCTGGCTCAGGGTCGAGAGCCGCCGCTCACCGACAACACGTTCGGTCTCTTCCGTGACGACGCATAACATGCCGCTGATCCGGCCATCGTCGTCGGCCAGCGGGCTGTAGGAAAAGGTGTGATAGGTTTCCTCGCGAAATCCCAGGCGCTCGAGGAACAGAAGCAACCCCTCGTCCCAGGTGGCCTCGCCGGTGTTCAGCACACGGTCGATGCGCGGCCCGATATCCGGCCAAATTTCCTCCCAGACCTTGTCAGACCGCGATCCAAGAACCCAGTCGCGCTTTATCCCTACCGTCGGCAGGTACGCATCGTTGCAGAAAAATCTCAGATTCGGACCCCAAGCCATCCACATCGCATAACGGGAGGTCAGCACGATCCGGACGGCAGTCTTCAGGCTTTGAGGCCATGATCCGGGCGGCCCCAGATCGGTCGCAGACCAGTCGAAATCCCGCATCATCGACGCCATCTCGCCCGATCCCGCCAGGAAATCGGGGGCGCCGTTGTCGAACTTTGGGTTCGGTATTTCGAGCATCCAGGATGCCGGTTTTACAAAATCACAAGAAAAGTTCCGGGTTCCAACGTGAGTTCCCTAACACATCGTCGGTGCATTGGTTCCCGATTTTTGTGTAATTATGACCTCAAGGAAAGCGAAAATCGCTGGTACCATTGGACTAATGCCGTCTGGTCGACAGATGCCCGCCCGTCCCCGATCCTACTTTTGCACTCCAGAGAAGACCGATTTCCTAGCGACTGGACATCAATAATCCCGCCACTTTCAGGAGATCGCCCGAAGCGGCTTATCTAATCGCCCGGGTGCGGAACATGCCCGACTGGCCGAAGATCATCGACCAACAATTTCCCGACAACGCGAAAGAACAATAACGTCATGGCGAAGTTCGTCGAAGCCAGGCCGCCGTCGGACCCGGCAGCAGCAGCTCGCAAGTTGATCGAGATCGCTAGCGGCGTCGAGGCCGTTCAGGATGGCCGCATCTACATCGAGAAGGTCAACGGGCCGTTCTTGTTCGAGATCAAGGGCACGCCCGCCCAGTACAAGGCCGGGCTCACCTACGCCATCGAGCGCGGCTGGATCGAGATGCACAGAAGCGGCACCTTCATCCGATTCACGCAAGCCGGAGCGGACCTGTTCGCGTGACCACTCCCACCCGGCGCCGTTTTGGGCTTTCTGCTCTTATAACGGTGTTGAGGAACCAACCTTGCACAGCTACTCTTGGTAAGTCGGAGTAGTGTCATGCGTCGCTCGCCCTCCATTGTCCCGAACGCAGACGATCGCGAAATCTATCTAGTCCTGGACGACTTTGGCGAGCGTCTGGGCCGCGCCTGGCGCGAGACAGATGACGAGCTAACCGACCGCGAAACCCTCATCGCGGACTTGATGGCCGGACAGTACAAGGATCCGGTCCGCGTGGCCGCCTTTAATACAGCCGAGGGCTGGTCGCGCGATGTCTCCGAGGCTGGAGGAACGCCTTGCCACCGAGCAGTTCGAGGTGCCGGCCGGATTGCAGAACTTCATCGATAGCCACGGCAGCGGTAGGCCGATCCAACTAGCGTTACCGCTGCAAGATGCGGCTTAAAAGCTTCAGGTTCGGCCCGCAGCGCCTATATCGGTCTCATGCCAAAGTTCGAGTTTTGCATCCCCACCGTAGGCAAAGCCGTCCCCGCCGGCACCGATTGGTTTCACGAGGTGAAATACGATGGCTACCGTCTCCGCGTTGAGCGTGATGGCTCCAGCGTCCGTCTATTCACCCGCGGTGGCCACGACTGGACCAAGCGTTTTCCATGGATCGCTCAGGCAGCACTAAAGAACCGGATCAAGCGGTTCGTTGTTGACGGCGAGGCCGTGATCCTTGGTGTCGACGGGCTGTCCGACTTCAACGCGCTGCATTCCGGCAAGCAGAATGGCGAGGTGCAGTTGTGTGCTTTCGACGTGCTGGCGATTGACAGCGAGGATCTGCGCGACCTGCCGTTATCGATGCGTAAGACCAACCTTGAGCGGCTTCTCCGAGGCCGGCCCGACGGCATGTTCGTCAACCCGTTCGAGGCCGGGTCCATCGGCCCTGATCTATTTCGGGCGGCCTGCAACATGGGGCTGGAGGGATTGGTTTCGAAACGCAGCGATAGCAAATATCGCGGCGGCCGCTCGCCGAACTGGATCAAGGTGAAGAATCGAAGCCATCCGGCACTGGCGAGGGTTAGGGAAGCGTTTTCGGAGAAGGCACGACAATGCTCGAATGGAAAGCCGGCCAGGTTTTCGGTCGCGATACGGAGAATAAAACCGTATTTGTTCACTTGAACGCCAGCGATCCCCATAATGCGGGAGGCATACATGAAGAATGTTGGACCACTATTCAGATTCAGCGCGGACCAGAGGATGACTATAGCGAGCCATCCATTCGTCAGGCAGCTCTGGAAAGATTGCGCGATCTCGTAGCGACAGAGCTACAAGCAATTTATGCGTCCTGCGCCGCTATAGATAACCCGGAGTAGGACCGTTTCACTCCCCGAAGAAAATGCCGCGCCGAATAGCCAGCGAACCAACATCACGATCGATTGAAAGCGCGGATTCGGAAGAGCTTTTGATTATCAGCTTGCCCCTACACACCCACGAGACGTAGCGGCTTCCCTCGGATCCCGATCGGCGAAATCATGGGGAATGCAGATTCCGGAATACCGACTGAGCCTGCTCACCACGAAGCTGCGCGACCGGTGATTAACGATCCATGCCATCTGAAGCTGAAGCGTTAAATCGTTCTTGCTCCACGAATGGGACCCTCTGGGTTTGTCCGGTTGTGAGGGCGCCGATAATCATTTTACGACCCTTATGCCGCTCGGGTATTTGAAATGCTCACGAGCGGAGCCGATGCAGATGCCGTCGCAAAATATCTCCATTCAGTCGTGACAACTGAACTGTCTCTGGCGGGTGATCTCGAATGCGATCGCAACGTTGCGGCCAAGTCTCTTGCTCTCTATAAATCTGCACGGTGATCGGACGATACGAAGCGCAGGAAGCAAATAGAAAGCCCCGGGCCATCGTCCGGGGCTTTCGGACTTCTATCGTAATGGCTCAGTACTTCGCGACCACGGGGGCGACCATATCGAACTTGTAGCTCAGACGCGCGCGCACGACATCGTCTGTGACACGAACTGACGGGTAAGGCACGTCATAGTTCATTGTCGCCTGTCCGTAGTCGGCGTGCAGATATTCCAGACCAACGATGATGTTTCGGGTTACAGCATATTCGGCGCCGACGCCCGCGATCCAACCTATGCGGCTGCTGTTAGATGGGAACTCAATGCCCGTACTATTCACAGTGGTATTTCCGTTATAGTTGGCCATTGCCAAACCACCCGTCACGTAGAATAGGAAACGATCAAACGCGACACCACCGCGCGCTCGAAAAGACATTTGATTCTGAAGCGAGGTGTTACAAGTAAACGCTACGTTGTTGCACGGAGCGCTCGCATTCAATCGCATGTAGTCGGCGTCCAATTCCGCACCGAGAACCCACGAACCGAACTGATAGTTAAAGCCGCCGTGGCCGCCGCCAAGCCAACCGTTCTTAGTTGAGGGTTGAACAAACGCTGGTAGAGTAGTGTCGGTATTATCCTGCGCCCAGCCGCCGTTGATACCTAGATACCCGCCAGTCCAGGTGAAAGCCGGTTCAGCCATCGGGAGCGCCTTCATCGGCAAGTCGGCAGCCATTGCACCGCTGACGCCACTGATTGAAAGCATCGATGCGAATGCCAGTCCCAAATATCGCTTCATAGGAATTTCCCCACCCTAAAATAAATCAAAAATGCTTATCGCTTCGCTCCATGAAACATCACGGCAGCATGTTCGTCTGTGAAAAAATAACACATCCATTCATTTAGTTGGGTAGTGGTATTAATGCAACAAAATCGGGGCCGGCCATTGCCCCGCGAAATCGAAAATCCAGACTAAGGCTAGGTTCGGAAGTCTGCCTGTAACGGGCTCTATTTCGGCGGCTGTAACCCCCGCGAGTTGGTCTTCTTCGCTGCGCTGGCATTTACGGCGTTCTCAACTTCATCAGCCAAGCCGTTGAAGTGTTTGTGAAGCCGATCGAACATCTCGCGTTTGGTGGGATCGGTAGCCAGATCGCGGATCAGTGCAGCTTCGGCCGCCGGGCGTTCTCATCACAGATAGAAGCCGCGTGCCGGACTGTGATGACCAAGATTGTGGCCCTCCCAATCCAGCGCCGCGAGTCTTTTGTTTGGTTCGAACGCCGGAACTTCCGAGGAAAAGCGGCGGCTACTCAAAAGCATCAAGCGGCGTGCCGCGATGCGCTTCGGCGATCACCATATCAGGCAGCCTTCAAGGCCCGCCAGATTGTCGCCTCGCCGCATTCGTATTCCCGGGCAAGCTCAGCCATGGTCTCACCTGATGCATACCGCGCGGCGATCTTACGGCGTTGACCGGCATCGAGGGCAGATGGCCGGCCAAACTTCTTGCCCTGGTCGCGGGCCCTGGCGATGCCTTCCTCGCATCGAGCAGTGATCAGCTTGCGCTCGAACTCGGCGATGCCGGACATGATCGTCACGACCAACTGGCCGACGTCAGAGGTCGTGTCACACCACGTCTCACCGAGGGATACGAAGCCGCAGGAGCCCTCCTTGAGATCGTGTAGGATGTTGAGAAGATCGCGGCTTGAACGCGCCAGCCGGTCCAGCTTTGTCACCACGACCGTATCGCCGGGCTTTAGGGCTTTCATCAACCGCTTGAACTCAGTCCGGCCATCTGTCGACTTGCCGGATACCTTCTCGGTGAAGACCGTCCCGCAGCCGGCCGCCTTGAGGGCGGCCACCTGGAGGGCGTGGTCCTGCTTCTTGGTGGACACCCTTGCGTAACCGTAGCGCATCGAAAGACCCCCACTTTTGAAAGGATGACTTTCGGAAACTAAAACGTGTGTTTTGGCAAGGTCAATTGAAATCTTTCAAAACTGTACAGTTTCGGAATACGCCCCGCAGCCGGCGGGCATGAATAAGGCCCGGCTTGGAGGGACTCCGGCCGGGCCTCTTGGAGTATCGAATAATGAACGGGTCTTTGGGTAATTGAACCCGAGCACCGCTCGGGCTCGCCCCAGCCCGCCGTAATTGAAGCAAACAACGTGCCGGGGCAATGAAAAAGGCCTGCCGAGCAACCGGGAGGCGACGGCAGGCCAGTCCTTGGAATCGCCTGATGTGGTCAGGCCACAAATGACCTGCAAAGGGCGTGCCGGGGCGAGGAGCACGGCCGGCATCTTGAGTTTGCAGCGACCGGCCGTGCCAGGCCGCCACCGGACAAGCAGTCGCGACCCGCGGGACAAGGCGGCGATGAGCGCGGTGTTCCAACGATCGGCGATACAGATCGGACCCTAGAAGATGAACAAACCAGCCTTTTGTGCGTCTTACTCACAAGGAGTAAGTGGCTGCGGCCGCGCAAATGCGGGACTGAAAATGTGCGAAAAGTGCGCCGAGATCGACAAGAAGATCGATCACTATAAAAACCTGTCGTTCCTCATCGCCGATAAGCAGGCCGTTGATGGAATCAAGCAACTCATAGAACAGATGGAAGCGGAAAAGGCCGCACTACACCCCGAGCAAGAGTAAGGCCGCCTCAGTTGGCGGCCTCTTTCATTTTGTGCTGACGAGCGCGGGACCGAAGCAGATATGGTCAACCGCGCCTGAGTGATGCGCCGCCCTCTAATGCCCCCATCCAAGGAGTTTCATGAAAGACCCCGCTGGGTTGAGGTCGGGGACAACTCCTACTCCGATACGCGTGACCAAGCAAAAGGCCACGGCCGAACGGGCCTAGTTGACTTGTAGCCAATCGCTGTATTTTCTCTCGGCAAAATTGACTTGCGTGTCCGTCTCGGCCTCACGCATGAGTCGTGATAGGCGCCATCCTGCAACGTCGTAGCCGTTTTGGGTTACGCGTTCACGGATGGCATGCGCTGCGACGCTTAAACTCCGGCGGCGGCTAAAACTTGCGAGTGCGTGCGTGCTGCTCTCCAACATTGTTGTGTTCCTTTTGGTTGTAATAGGCAACCGAAGCCGCGGTCTATGGTTGCACGTCACGGGCGAGCGCGATGAATTTCGAGTTAATGCCCATTATACAAAAACCCGCCGGGGTTGAGACCGGCGGGTCGGTGTGAGTTTATACCAGAACGTCGCGCAATTACCGCCGCGACCTCTCAGGCGCTTGTTGGATCCAAGTCCACCCCCGTGGCCGCTGCCAGCTGTTCATCCCAACGGTTCCTCTAAGCGAGCTGCGCAGAATCGCTAGCGCGAGCGCGCGTTCCCCTGATAGCAGATCAGCGGAAATTAACAGGCCGTGTTTCCCGGCTTGGGCTCTGGCCAAACCTTCGCGGACAGTAATCCGAGAGCAATTACGCCGGTCAATACAAGCAATCGCGTCAGCGTACCGGTAGCACCGTTCAGTCCGTAAAAACCCAAGGCTAAGGTGACCCCTGAGATCATGATGAGCCGAAGCGCCCTGCGGATATAAATTCCGCCCTTCATTTGTTGTCTCCAAGCCGCGAGCACCGACGCGTCTTAGTTTGTCGCCTGCCAGGACCGAGCGGTTCACGGGCCGAAATTGCCGATCATGCTCCGCTTGGGCGGCGTTGCTGCAGGTCGGTCGGGCTTGAGGCGAGATAAGGTGTGCTACATTTACCGCATCAGTGATCCGTTCATAGCCTTCGTTTCAAAGCTCGTATTAATCCAGCCACACTTCCAAATCTGTGTCTGTGCCGCTTTACGAGGGCCTTCTCGGTTAGCATTAGCCGATCCTCGGGAAGGCCTCTCATTGGAACCAAAATGTAGTCCAACGCGCGCTCATTTTGATCATTCATTCTGATTAGGACAAAAATCCCAGGATGAGGTTTTGCGCCACGCCGCAAAGTCCATATCGCGCAATCCCGTTGAGAATGACGCCAGCAGCGCAGTACACGAAGCGACACAAAGAAATCGTCTCTGGCCATGAGACGGCCGCCCGCGCGCTCAGCAATTAACTCTGACTTTAGTTGCGGCACGCCGGCGACAATCTCATCTGCCAATTCCATGATCAAGCCTGTACGTGCGGCGCGCGCCTCTAAATAGTTACAGTCGATTTCCGGGGTGTAGCCGATCAAGGCATAAGCCTTGCGTAGACTGCCAAAGCGTCGGTCGTAGATATGGGCCTTCGGGATACCTTCGGCTCGATCTATGACGGCACGTGACAAGTGACCACGCCTTCGCTGGAGTATTCTGAGTTTCTTGAGCAACTCCTCCGACGATAACTTTTGAAGTCGGCGCTGCAGAATGTGCTGAGCCTTTTCGAACATCTCACGAGGAACGATCTGTTCATGTGCATCCTCTCCACGAACCCATTTGCTCTGGGGATTTGCAACTCGGTGCTGTCTCAGCTTATTTGACGTGCGATTGTAAATTGCATTCCCAACGTATGCCTCGTTGCGAAGAATGCGCCCAACCATCTGATTGTGCCAATGTGAGCCACGATGATGAGGGACGCCCTTTTCATTCAGGCGGCTCGCGATGCCTGTCTCATTTATCCGATCCTTAACAAAGGTTTCGAATATCCATCTAACGACAGCGGTTTCTTCCGCAGGTCCGGCACGCAAAATCACCTTGTCATCATGAAGGGATTTTCGCTGGCCGGGTTCTAGCAAGCCCTTAGAGTTTCGTTTTGCATCTACCAATTCGCGGTGCAAAGCGAAGCTTGGCTGCCCTCCGACCCAGAAGCCCAGTCGCGCTCCTCGGCTCTGACCGGCGAACACCTTATCTGAGAGTTCGCGGCTAAACTCTGCTGCCATTAATCGCTTAAGGTTCTTGAAAATGCCGGACATCGGACTACCGTCATTTTCGAAAATCTCAGCGCAATAAACGACCTTGATACGTGCCTGTTTGCAAATAAATTCGTAGTAGGCGCTTTCGTCAATATCTTGAAAGCGACCCCAGCGGCTTACGTCGAATACCAGTGCGGTTCCAAAATCGACATTGTTGGATTGAACATCGTTGAGCAGTTCGATTAAGCCCGGCCTGTTTTTCAGTTTCAGACCGCTCGTTGCTTCGTCAATGTATGTACGAACGATGGAAAGGTTGTGCTCCGCAGCGTAGAGCGCGATAGCTGCCATTTGATTTGGTATCGAATATTGTTGCCTATCCGTCGACATCCGAACGTATTGAGCGGCCCGAAGCGCAATCTCGCGCTTGGCTAAGCTGCGGCCGCTGGGGACGACAAGCGAGTTGGCCATGACCAAACCCCCGGATCGAGCAAAGAAGATTTAACACGACAGAAAATTCGGAACAACGATTCGCTGTATCTCGCCTATCCCCACCCACGAGGCCTAGCGGCTTTCCTCAGCGCCCGATCGACGGAATCATAAGGGATGCCAGCCCTGACCCGCCGCCGCTGCGAACTAGAGCGACCTTCGTTGTCGAACTGAGATAGCCATGACCGACCGTTCGCCTCTCACAAAGCTCTCCGAACGCCCGCTTTTCTCGCGTGCACTTTTCTTTATCGGGGCCTTTTCTGGGCGCGCCTATGCGATATGGGTGACCAGACGCGGCTTCAGCCCCCGCTACATGCTGGTCTGCACGATCCTCTTCGGGGTCATGGCGGTCGGCCTGTGGTGGGCCGCCGAAAAAATTGCGGCGGTATATTTCGCAGACAAACTACTGTCACAGGGCACGCACATCGTCGGTGAGGTGGCCCAATTCGATGTGGAACGGTGGAGAGCGCATTACAACACGGTTGTGACCTATACGTTCACCGGGCCGGACGGCCGCCGCTATACGAACACCGTCAGACGGCCGCTCGCCGCGCGCCCCAATCTGGAGCGGGGCGGTCCGATTGACATCCTCTACGAACCCGGCAATCCCGACAACAACACTATGAGCAAAGGCCTCGAAGCGCACTTAGCGGAGATGCCATTCGCCGCGTGGATGTTCCTGCTCTTAGGATTTTACCCGGCGCTCTACGTCTACAGATATATCCGGTGGCGTCAGCAAGCGCGTGAGGAGATCACTCCTACGCACAATAACTAATCCGATTTCTTTACGAATGGCACGGCATCTAGTCCGCGCGGTGGATCATGGCAAAGAACGGCTGGAGCCGACCATTCGAGGACCCGATCTTGCTGCCAGATGGTCGCAAGCTGGTCACGCTGAAGCACGCCGCCGAACTACATCATGAAGCTGCCGAAGGCCGAGCAGAAGCATGAAGTGGCAGGTTGCGATTGAGTGCCTGATCATGGCGGCCGAGGGTCGCGGGCCGAGCATGCATGCGCGCATCGGCGTGATGCAAGCCTTGAACCGGAACGTCGAGCGCGTGTTCAAGACCGGCGAAAAGCAGAGGAATTGGGGAAAGCGGAAGCTGGCGCGGGATAGATGGCTTCATTTCCGGAGTGGTGACTTACCCTGCGCTTACCGCCGTCGCAGAAATTGGATTTCCTCGCGCATTCGTCGCAAGGTCACGTTTCTAGTAGGCATGTAACCGCTGATCTTTGCGCTCCCGCTCTTCTGATCTCGAATGCGATGCCACGTCTCATCGTCCATATCGTCCCCGAAGCGAATGATGCCGTCCCCGGTCTGAGCGTCGCACAAGATCGAAAACGGCCCCGACACGGTCCGCGTCCGCATCGGGGCCGCCTGCTGAACGTGGCACCGGGGGCTGTGATCGGCACCGTGTTCGATGATCAACACAGCACGCGCGCCTCTTCGGCGCTGTTCAAAATTGCTCACGCCGTTTTGGCCACCAGCCATTGGCGCAACCGACCGTAACTTCGTCCCCAAAAACGCCCTGCCACACCCAGATGTGGCAGGGCCTCCGTACGGGCACTTGATCGGTGTTGAGAGCGAGCCGCCGGACGACTCGGCGGCTATTAAACTGCCCCAGCGGTGCCGTGCTTAACCGAAGTTAAAAACGGGCGGCCCGGACGATCCGCCCCATTTTTCCAACTGCGATCCAACATTTGCCCCCTGAACAACGATGCAACCGGACCGTTCCGGCCTAGGCACCTATGCGCGTATGAACGCGGTAATTCGGTGGGCCAAATATTCAGGCTCTATTTGGAAGTAACAAGAGCTAAGCCCGGCTCAAAAGGAGCCGGGCCCGCAAGGCAAATCATCAAGTCTTTACGGCATCAAAACTGTGTCGATGACGTGAATCACCCCGTTCGATTGGTTAACGTTGGGAATGGTCACCGTCGATGAACCACCCTTTGCGTCGACGAGCATCACCATGTCGCCGCTTTTCTTGACAGTGAGTTCTTCGCCCTCAACCGTCTTAAGTTTCTTTCCATCGGTGAGATCGCTCGCCTCTAGCTTGCCGGCGACCACGTGGTACGTGAGGATCTTGGTCAGCGTCGCCTTGCTCTCCGGCTTGACCAAAGTGTCGACCGTGCCTGCCGGAAGCTTATTGAATGCTGCGTTCGTCGGCGCGAACACCGTGAACGGGCCCTTGCCTTCCAGGGTATCGACCAGACCGGCAGCCTTCACCGCCGCAACCAGCGTGGTGTGATCCTTCGAGTTAACGGCGTTCTGAATGATGTTCTTCGATGGGTACATGGCTGCGCCGCCGACCATCACCGTTTTGTCGCTCGACATTTCGCTCTTCATTTTATCTTGCGCACTGGCGGGTACGAAGATGTTTGCGGTCAATGCGAGCGCGCCAATAGCGGCTGCAGACAAAAGTGTCGTTCGTTTAGACATGGGTTATTTCCTCTGGATGTGTTTAGCCGCACGTGGCGGAAGAGCGACGAAGCTTCTTGATTGCTTCGACCATAAGAGAGCTACGAGCGGCAGCATCTGTGGTTTCAATAAAGAGTATGTCGTTGTCGAAAGCGTCGCGTCGCCGCGCGTCGTATGTTGGCGGCGACGCGCGGCAAAGAGGCGAGCCCCCGGGAAAAGGGCCCCCATCTTTGCAAGCTGTGCGGTCGGTTAGCCCGGCAGCAAGACGGTATTCACGACGTGGATCACTCCGTTCGACTGGTTTACGTTCGGGATCGTGACCCGCGAAACATCCCCCTTGGCATCAACGATTGAGATGCGTCCGCCAGTATTTCTAACCGTCAATTGCTCGCCCTCGACCGTCGTGAG
This sequence comes from uncultured Alphaproteobacteria bacterium, assembly GCA_963824305.1. Taxonomy (GTDB): domain Bacteria; phylum Pseudomonadota; class Alphaproteobacteria; order Rhizobiales; family Xanthobacteraceae; genus Bradyrhizobium. Next base: position 264,812 of record CAWGOW010000003.1, on the reverse strand, counting down.
AACCTTTCCATCGGTCAAATCGGCGGCTTCAAGTCTTCCTGGTACAACGTGGTACGTCAATATTTTGGTCAGAGTGGCCTTATTTTCGGGCTTCACCAAGCTTTCAACGGTGCCTGTCGGGAGCTTGTTGAATGCGGCGTTGGTTGGAGCGAAAACCGTGAATGGGCCGGCTCCGGAAAGCGTATCAACGAGACCAGCCGCCTTAACAGCAGCCACTAATGTGGTGTGGTCTCTCGAATGAATAGCGTTCTGAACAATATTCTTAGACGGATACATTGCGGCGCCGCCTACCATGACGGTTCCCTCTCGCGCCACTGATGGACCGACGATGGAAGTGATGGCAGCTAAACTTATGGCTACAAATACTGGAAATCGGTTCATGATCATTTCCTCAGAAAAGGGTTGGATTTGGCCGATGGGTTTCCTCTGGCACTTCTTTGCCAGCCGTCTTGCGAGATACGCGGATTCGCGAACTTTGGTTTCCCCAATTGAAACCCAGATATTTTTTCTTGGGTCTGAAACTAAGCTCGACCAGAGACGTAGGTTGACGCAAATCGCGGTTACAGATGCGAGACGAGCACAGCCGCCGCAAATGCAAAAATGCAGCCAACAGCGAGGGAGCCAAGAGTGATTGGGACGGGCTTCGGCATTCTCGACTCTCTCTCTGAGGAGGCCGGTGCTGTGATTGCCCACCACGCGGCCTGCCCGCAAAAAAAGGCCCCGCGCTCGCCGGGAGCGGCTGGGGCTAAGTTGTGACCCTCTCTCCATTATCGAGAACTCGCACGACCTGCGCGCGTTCCTCGGGGAAACGGTCAGCTTATGTTCAGATTTACACATTCGCGTTCGTGATTTCACGCAGAGAAACCTCTTGCGCTCTCGTTCGTAAGCTTTGAGACGGCGGCATCGTGCCTCCTCACTGTCAACCGCCGTCGGCGGCTCCGCTTTACTCGGAAGGTGGCGGGGCCGTCTTTTTGCTATCGCGGGAACGATAGGAACGAAGTCCGTGACGTTGCGGTTAACGGTTGGTCTAAAGATGGTACGACAATGCGACAGCAAGCGATCTTCAAACCAGTCATCGTTTCGAAAGACTACGTTCGCAGCGCGAGTGGAGGAATAATCAGCCGCGAGGACGACACCGGCGGGGCTTCGGCTTCAACATTGCTTATTTGCCCAATAGCGCAAGACATGTCTTCAAAGCCACGAAAGAATAAGGGCGACGTCTGTTTCTCCATGGGCGTGGCGTTGGCATTTGCTCTACCAGCGTTTTTGAGTTTTAGTTTTTACGCTGCTGTTCATTCGATCATCCTGATTGCAGGCCGGAGTTCCTGGCTTACCCATCCACTTTGGCGAATGCTCTGATTGCCGGATATGGCAACGGATTTGCAGCGCTGAGTCATGCCGCTCTACCACTTCAAATCTAGTCCGCAGCTCGTTCCGACGGTTGGGTTGAAAAGCTTGCCTTACGCTTACGGGGAAATTCGTCAGGCCATGGCTGCGAGGTCTGGGTGATGATAGGCGCCATCAGCTTTCTCGCACCCGTTGCATACGTCGAGCCTTCAGGTAGCTCCAGCAGTCGACTTATCGGTGCGGGCATCTCCTCTTGTTGGTCGACCACTTGCATCGCTGGAGACCACCACCAGGCCGGCGCCGAGGACCGCTCGACGTCAGGAACGCTGCGCCACTGAGAATACTCGCGCGCAATCTTTTCGAATTGGAGTTTCGCAGCCGGGTGCATCGCTTAAGCCTCTTCTATCGTTGAGACTCGGGATCAGCCAACCGGACTGCCTCGTTTACTGCGGTTCTGTCGCGTCGTTGCTCGGGCAACAAGTCTGAGATCGCGGTGTGGAAATGAGCCGGTAAGGTCAGCGGGCTGTTCGGTGGCCTTTCGACCCATTCCCACCATCGATCGAAAGCATCTTTTACCATGACCTACTTCGGCTCACCTTCAGCGGCGGTTGTAGGAACCACCCTAGCACGGGAAATCGCGGCAGCGCTTTCTGTTGTGACAACGCCGTCCCGCTTTGGCCGGATCGCCTTCGAGCGGTCGGTCACAGTCAGCCGCGACGTCCGCTCACGGTCACGTCGCAGACCAAGCTCTAACTGGCGGGTTTTTCTTCAGGCTTGTGTTCTTCCCCACGGTTTTCTGCCGTTTGCTTCTCATCACCGGGCTTCTTTCCGGCCATGTTGCCGGGATTAAAATGGTACTTGCCATCGGGGTTTTCGCCGGGCTGCTTCTCGTTCGGATTTTTGTTGTTCTCGTCGGCCATCAAAGCGTTCCTTCGCTGGGAGTAACAACGTCCAACAGGACGGCATTCCCATCGTTCCTACCAACTTCAAGTAATTCGAGGCCTAGAGAGAACTCACGCGGGCCGTACCTTCGTTACTCATACCCATCGGTGTCGTGGATATGGTTCCAAAGATGGAACAATATATCAGCTGCCGCGTTGAGAGAGGCAAATTATCCCGCAAGGAGAATTAAGTGAAGAAGCTTTCGTTCGTTCTCGCGACTATGGCCGCTATTGCGGTGGCAGCCCCGGCGGCCGCGGAAGACAAACCGATGGGCGGCATGGAAAAGCCGATGATGCACCACCACCACCACCACATGCACGTGCATCACCATCACTACCATCACCACATGATGAAGAAGCCGATGATGAACGAAAAGAAGATGTAAGACCTTATCAGAGCTTGAGACCATAAGAGCCCCGGGTCGCCACCAACGCACCGGGGCTCTCGGTTGGTAAGTCCGCAACGCTGTGGCTATCGACGAGCTTGAAATGGTACCGCGGCATCGGGCTGCCCCATAATACAAAAACCCCCGCCGGGTATTGAAGCCGGTAGGGGCTAAACGGATAAATGGCCTGAGGACCGACGAGGGATCGAGGTGTCAGCCCAAGGACCCGTACCTATCAAACTGTCATTGCGCGGCCGCTGCAAGCTTAAGTGTTGAGCAGGCGCCTGGCCGGACGCTCGGCGCTACGCCGGCGGCGTAGTGGTGTCGGCCCAAGTATCCCGAAGTGACCGGAAGATCCCTTTGTCGTCGACAGTCCCGGCCAGCCGTAAGGCTGATGTCAGCTTAGGCATTTAACCTACTCGATTTAGGCTTGGACGCTTCATGCCCTTCGATATGACCGTCAACAACTGGTTACTCATCGCGGACATCATCGTCGTTGCGGCGCTTCTTATTTCAGTATGGCAGCACAGTTAGGCGCGCTGGTTGGCGGTCACGCGTCCTTGCGGCAAATGAAGAGCCGCCGCTGGGTTGAGACCTGCGACGGCTATCGCGCACCAACTTCACGCTGGAACGTCCGCGAGACAGTCTAGGGCGGTTAGCACTTATTGCCTGAAGGATGATCTGCATCCGCAGTAACGCTGACCGGAGTAGCATCCTTGTCCGTTCGCTCGGCGGTAAAGCAGACACTACCAAAGGTGCCGCGCCAAACGAGATCGAGTTTCCCGTTGCTGTCGGCCTGAAAGAAGCTGAAGGTTTCTGCTCCTGGTTTCAGCGTCGTGCTGATGAATTGTTTCCCACCTTGGAGCTTGTCGACGACCGTCAACTGCATGTCGCGGCCGCCGTAATTATGGAAGGTCTTCCTGACGAACGTGGTCGCAGAAAAGGCTGGAGCAGTCGTGGCTTCGATCATAGCCGTAGCGGTAAGGACCATGGCACAAAGCAGTTTTGACGTTCTCATGGTAATCATCCTCATGCTGAAATGAATTTCATCGTTAGGCGCGGTATCGCAATTTTAGTGCCCCACGATGGGAAATCGGTTCGAGGACAGAGAGCGACAAATTTGAGCAGTGACCTTTAGTCGCAAAAAAACCCGCCGGGGTTGAGACCGGCGGGTCGGTGTGAGTTTATACCAGAACGTCGCGCAATTACCGCCGCGACCTCTCAGGCGCTTGTTGGATCCAAGTCCACCCCCGTGGCCGCTGCCAGCTGTTCATCCCAACGGTTCCTCTAAGCGAGCAGCGCAGAATCGCTAGCGCGAGCGCGCGTTCCCCCGATAGCAGATCAGCGGAAATTAATAGGCCGTGTTTCCCGGCTTGGGCTCTGGCCAAACTTTCGCAAATGCCGGCCATCGACTTAGGCTTTTCGGTCCAACGACTGAGCTGCTCGTATAAGGGCCGCAATTTGCTGTCGTCGTTCGATTGCATCTGTCGAGAAACGACCGTGCTTATATGCATGCTTATTACCCTTTGGTGCGCCCGGCGAGGGACCACCGTGCATGCGACACCTGCCGTTTGCCATCGCGGGCGACTGGCAGCGTTTCCCGTTCCGCGTTTTCGCTCCGCACCGCTTCGCGCGGTGCATGTCCAAGTGCATGGGGTTGATCCTCTAATTTTGTTTGCACCCCGCCCCCCTCTACAATGCCCACAATCGCTTGCCCACCTTCGTGTACATGGACGTGTTCAACTGTAACCTTCTGGTGCCCTTTTCCACGGTGTCGATTGAGGGCCTCCAGTAGCACGGCGTACGTCCGGGAAAGCCTACTTGCTTGGCCGAGGTTTTCTCGCCGGCCCTCAAACGTCTGTTCGCCAAACATGGCGCGTCGATAGCATTCCATTGACGCGTTGTGGCAAGCGAGAAGTTGAGAAGCGAGCATTCCTTCAAGTTCGTCGTTAGGGCTGATACCAACAAGGCAGGCCAATGTAGCGAGGTACAGATTATTTCGCTCGTTCTGATCCAGATTTTTGTCCCACATAGTCTGCATTGCCTGATCGGCGATGACCTTGTTCCAATCGTCAGACTTCGAGCCTCCAATTGGACGTAACGTGCCGGGAAGCAACGACGGGTCGTGTACCTTGATCACCGTTTTTGGTGCCGTTTGCTCTGTTTTCCTCATTTTTTAACTCGTGCACGGCGGACAGCTCAGACCAAATCGTCTAAGGTTTCTCATCTTGTGAATATAGGCGAAACAAACCCGGCCCCCGAAGCGCAATGCGCTTTTGCTTGCTCCTGTTGAGGATGTTGAAAACGGTAGAGGCGTGTCGCGCTTGCTAGCGCGCCTTTTGTGGGGTGCGCTACGCCGCTGCTGCCTCGCTGTGGCCGAAAAGGAAACAGACACGCCCTGGCTAGATATATGTGTTCCGCTACAGAAACCGATCATGCCGCTACTCCTGCGCTGACGCTTCCGTTACAGACACCGTGAGCGGTATTTAAGGAAGCAGTGCTTCCGCTGCGAACGCCGATCGCTTCCGCTACGGCATCCGTGCGCTTCCGCTGTGGATACCGTGTTTTGTTTTTGTCAGGAGTCCAAGTCATGAAATCCTTGGTCGGTATCCTGTTTGAAACGTCGCATTGATATTCAGTCAGGCGCCATTCGGTGGCGTTTCGGACTTTCAGGCTAAAGGCGCCGCGCTTCGTGGCAACAATGAAGCCACAGTCCTCTAGCGCATCGAGGGCCCGTTTGGCGGTGGCATTGCCAATGTGCAATTCGTCAACGGCGCAGCGGATAGCGTAAACTATCCGCCCGTTATTGCTGCCGTAGTAGCGCGATGCCATGTCGAGATAGACGGCCCGGGCGATGCAGCCCAGGCTTTTCCAAGCCGGCGACCTCATTAAGTAGTGGCTCATGGCCACATAGCGAGCGGGCTTATCGCGCGGGCTCTTTCTCGACATCGTGCTTACTCTCTCGCGACCAAAACGAGGGTTTCCACGAACGCCGCCGTGTTTTTATCGGTGATGACTACGAAGGTATCAGGTCTTTCGTCTGCTTTTCCCCCACAACTGATAATGCCGTCAAATGAGTACCGGTAGTCGTGCAAAGCGATCGGATTATTGCGGACGCAATCACAATTGTGATATTGAGGATCGGCGGTCCGTACAGCCCTTTCCATCTCTGCTGTTGCGGCGTTTTCAATCTTTTTGTCGGCGACATTTTTTGCCGGGTTACTTGGCACCGTCGCTTCGTGCTTCTCCCAGTTGAACATCGTCAACAACCCAAGGTGTTCAGCTGCCTTAGTCTTAGTCATGCACCATTCCTCCAAAGGTACAACCACTCGGCTCGGTGCATCGGGCTTCCGCCCATGCCAGTGCGGCGTTCAGGTCGTAGAGAGGGCGCCTACCCCACAGCTTCGATACTGGGGGGCCTGCGTTGCGAGATGGCAAACACACTTTATTGAAGTAGCTGGCGCTGATTGGATAACCGTTGTCTATCAGACGCTGACGAACTTGCTCACGCGTGAGAAGGACTGCTTTAGTAGTTTCTGTCATGGTAGCCTCCGTGTTGCGGACTGCTACTGACTACGAAAACCCATTGCGCATAAACACGGGGCATTTTTTGCGCAGTTTATTGGTTGCAATAACCCTCAGCTTTGCGGGCAGCATTGAGCTTTTTGCGAAGATTTGAAATCTGACCGAGGGAGTAGTCCTTCGGGTAGGTTTTAATCACAATTCTCAGAATTTCGGCATCTATCAGACGCCTCCCCTCCTCGATGAAGATCCTATCCCGAATCTTGTTAGCTCGTTTCAGTAATTCTGCGTTTGCAAGGAGCGTTTTCAGCGACCTCTTGCCGTCCTTTTTGGGGTTCGGAAAGAATCCCATCGCAAGATACGTGATGAGTATCCGCCAATGGCGCGGATCCGCCTGATCCAAATCAAAATACTTGAAAGCCTTTCTGATTGGCGCGTCGTGACTCGTCCACCCTAACCACGTCATCTGGTTAGCAACATGGGGACGGTTGAATTCCTTGTACCAATCGATTCCGCTATTGCTTACCTTATAAAGCGGCGTTTCCTTCAAGCGTTCAAGACGCTCCATCGATCGATCGCTAGCCATTGCCCTGCCCAAAAAAAAAGAGGACCGCCGGAACGGAGCAGCGGGCCATTGTATCATTCCTTATTCAAAACGGATTATTACGATATGGGTGGCTGCTCCTTGGGTTAGGGTCGGTATTTCAAACCACCGCAGCGGCACTCGAATGCGGCTCTAAGCCGGAATTTCCGTCCTCATCGGCACGACGTTGCTTTGAGGGTTTAAGATCCGATCGATCTGGACAGCCAACACCTCGAAGGCGTGGAGTTTCTCGGCGTAAAACTCATGGCGATCATAGACCCCACGGATGCCGCCGATGGCGTGCCCAATTGCACGCTCGGCATGGTCGGGCGAGACCCCTCCCCGGCTCATCAGCGATCGGGCAGTCCGCCGGAGGTCGTGGATTGTCCAGCCCGTCACCCCGCAAAGTTTGTCAAAGTCCGGCTTGAACTGGCCCCACCCCGCCAGCGGCCGCGTACCATCGGACGTGAATACGGGGCCGGCATGAGGGTCGCCGACGACCGGAAGCCTGTCCAGGTGGCTTGCAGCGGCCTTGGAAAGGGGGATCAGGAACTCCCTCTTGTTCTTCACCCTAGCGGCCGGAATGAGCCAATCGACCCCGTTCCGCTCCGAACGGTCCATCTTCCCGCCTTCGTTGCGACGTACCCCTGTCAGCAGGATGAATTGGAGACACTTGCCGAACATCCACAGACCATGGGGCTTCTCGATCTGGTCGGCGGTCCGCCAGACGGCCCTGATCTCATCATCGTCAAGCTTGCGCGACCGTGCCCGCTCGTCCGGATTGGTGCGGCCCATGCCTCGCACGATCGGGCTCCGGAAATCATCATCCCGCGCCGCATGCCAGTTGCAGATACGGCGTACGACCATGAGTGTGCTGTCGGCCATGGCGGCGCCGTGCTCATCCTCGACCTTGTCGAGAAGTGCGACGATATCGCTGCGCTTCAGCTTGACCGCAATCTTGTTTCCGATCTGAGGATAGACCAGCCGGTCCAATGTCGCCTTCCGCTGGTCCATTGACCGGACCTTCGATCGTTCCCGCCTAAGATAATCCTCCGCAATAGTTATGAATTTTCCGCGCTGCGCCTGCCCAGCTTTTTCGGTGCGTTTTCTCGCAACAGGATCGGCGCCCTTGGCGATGTCCCCCTGCAAGATGTCTGCCCATTTATGCGCATCAGCTAGCTTGGTACTCCCGCTCAACGAAGCGCGGCGCGATTTGCTTTGCGCATTTCGATACTGAAAAACGTAACTGCGCCGCCCCTGCGCGGTAACCATCAATCCAAAACCTGGGCGCCGCTCATCCCAATAGATGACTCGATCTTTTCCGCCCGCCGGCTTCGCCGCCAATAAAACAAAACCCGCCGTCAATTTCACTTGCATCGAAAATGCTCCGGTAAGCGCGTGGTAAGCGCCCCTCGGGTCGACCGATGAATATTGAAGTACCCGAGAGTAATTAGAAGACGGGTGCTTCGCCTCGGTTTTTCAAGGGTGCGGTCTGCTAGACGACTGCAAACGACAGCAATGGACCGAATAAAAACGTTTTGATCGGAAACGACACCGTCAGTACCGGAACAAGCGCAAGCAGGGCGCGAATGGCGAAGAACACGACGCCGGCCACCACCGCCATATGGTAACCCGAGATCGACAACACGTGGCCAAGACCCGAGATGAACATCGCATCGTTGACCGGCGTCGTGATCGCGTCACGTCGCCCAGTCAGAAGCGCGGTCGCAATCGCACGCTTGTCGCCCTCGAGCGTCATGCGAATCCGCGCATCGATGGCATCGCGCAGACCCTGCATGAAGGCGGCGTAGCGCAGTGAAAGACTGCCCGCGACCGGCGGCTCGCGCGTCGCGATGCTGCCGGTGACGAAGCCTGAAGCGCCGATGCCCTGGAAGAACAGGTCGCGGCCGAAATCGTAGCTACCCGGCCGTAACGGCGCCAGCGGCGGTTGCAAACGGGCTTTCAATTCGACGAAGCTTCCGACCGCGGGCGCGGTGCCTTTGCGAACCGACAGCCGAACGCGCTCCAGCTTTGTTTGCAAGCGCGGACCATCAAGTTGCGTCACACGCAACACGAAGCGGTCGGTCCGCTCGCGAATGTCCCGCGCCTCGACGAAACCCGACAGCGACACCGAATAGGCCGGCTTTGCCAGCACCTCGTGGGCGAGGTGCGCCGTCCTCCAGGTTGCGGTGGCAAACCCGGCAGCAACGCTTGCGACCATGACAGCGATGGAGAAAAACCTCCCACGTCGAAGCATGAACGCGACGACGCCCAACACGAGTGCCGTAAAGATCGTGACCGGCAGTACCGGCTCGTGATCGGCGGCAAAGTAGAAGGCAATGCCGGTTCCGAAAGCGACGGGAACCCAGGGCAACAACCGTCCGGGGCCGGCTTCGGCGCGTACCCATTCGCGCAGTTTTTCGATCGCGCCGGACCAGAAGTCAAAACCGGCCGTGAGGCCGCCGGTCTGGGCTCCGCTTCGCGGCGGCCAGGTTTCCGCGATCCCCTGCAACCGGCCGGGCGACCTGCCCCGCTCCGCCATCCGAACAACCCTACGCTACGCCTTACGGCGTGATGCTACCTCCGGAGGTGGTCCGGTAAAAGGCGAACGGATGCGGAATTCTCAAGAAGGCCGCAATTATCGTAGAGAGCCCGCTTTGTCGTCGTTTTGACGACTTGCAATGAGGAAACGCGGTGACAGGCCCGGAATTGAAGCAACTGCGTCAGGACCTTGGTGAGGCTATCGGTCGGCCGTTGTCCGCCGCCGATATGGCAAAGCTGTGCGGGCTCGATCAGCACGAAGGCGCCGACACGATCCGCCGCTGGGAGGTAACCGGGCCAAGCGGGCCCGCCGGCAAGCTTTTGGGCATCCTCGCAATGGCCAGCGATCGTTATCCAATTCTCGAAAATTTCAATATTTTCGACCGCTGGGACGTGAATGTGAAAGAACGCCCCGCCCGGAAAGCTGCGTTCCGAGAAAGAATGTGCGACGAGATCCGCGAGCGCCTCGCCTGATCCGGCCTGCGGGTCGCATCGTCGCCCGACGCGCTTATCCACAGCCCAATAGCGTCTCAAGCTGCCAACCGCGTCTGCAAGCTTGCGCCGCACCGCTCATGAGAAACATATTTCGCATGTAGGGGTGATTTCGGGGGGTGGTGCAATGAGTGGCGTAGACGGAGCGTACGACTGCGATCGTTATCGCAAACTGCTGGCGGAGGCCAACGACGAGCCGAAGCGCCTCGCCCTCATCAAGTTATTGATCGATGAGAAGGCGAAAGATCGGCTCGCCGCACACAGGCTTCTTACCCGAATATCGGGGTTAGAGGCAAAGTACTCTCGGCGCTAACCTTTCGCCACTTCCTTGGCAAAACTGTCGCGCAAGCCGATGGTGCGGTTGAACACCGGGCGGTCGGCGGCCGATTCCTTGTCCCGCACGAAATAGCCCTGCCGCTCAAACTGCATGACCTCAGCGGCATTGGACGTCGCGACGTCGGGCTCAACCCGCGCGTCGTTCAAAACCTCCAACGACTGCGGATTGAGGTCGGCCGTGAAATTCGCCGCATCGGGACTGGGATTGCTGAACAGCGGATTATAAAGACGGATCTCCGCTGGCTTCGACCGCGCCGCCGAGAGCCAATGCATGGTCGCCTTGACCTTGCGACCATCGGGCGAATTGCCGCCGCGGGTGGCTGGATCGTAGGTACAACGCAACTCGACGACTTCGCCGGCCGCATTCTTCATCACCTCGCGACAGGTGATGAAATACGCATAGCGCAAGCGGACTTCGTTACCCGGCGATAACCGGAAGAATTTCTTCGGCGGATTTTCCATGAAATCGTCGCGCTCGATATAGAGCTCCCGGCCAAACGCCACGCGGCGCGTGCCCGCGTTCGGATCGTCGGGGTGATTGATCGCCTCGATTTCCTCGATCTGTCCTTCCGGATAATTCTCGATCACGACCTTGAGCGGCCGCAACACCGCCATTCGACGCTGCGCGGTCTGGTTCAGAACCTCGCGGATGCAGAATTCGAGCATTCCGACATCGACGACGCTGTTGGCCTTGGCGACGCCGATGCGCTTGATGAATTCGCGGACCGCCGCCGGTGGCACGCCACGCCGCTTCAATCCGGCAATGGTCGGCATGCGCGGATCGTCCCAGCCGGCTACATGGCCTCCGCGAACGAGTTCCGTCAGCACGCGTTTGGAAAGCAGCGTGTAGGTCAGGTTGAGGCGCGCAAACTCGTACTGGTGCGGCTTGGACGGCACCGGCAACTTGTCGAGCAGCCATTCATAGAGCGGCCGATGGTCCTCGAACTCCAGCGTGCAGATCGAATGGGTAACGCCCTCGATCGCATCGGACTGGCCATGGGCGTAATCGTAGCTCGGATAGATCGACCATTTGTCACCGGTGCGCGGATGATGCGCATGCAGGATACGGTAGAGCACGGGATCGCGCAGGTTGATGTTGCCCGAGGCCATGTCGATCCTGGCGCGCAGCACGCGTGCGCCGTTGGGAAATTCGCCGGCTTTCATGCGGCGAAACAGATCGAGATTTTCTTCGACGGAGCGATCGCGGAACGGGCTGTTCTTGCCGGGCTCGGTCAGCGTGCCGCGCGCCAGCCTGATCTCCTCTTGTGACTGATCGTCGACGTAAGCCAGGCCGGTGCGGATCAGGCCTTCCGCCCACTCGTAGAGCCTTTCAAAATAGTCCGACGCAAAGAAGAGGTTCTTGCCCCAATCATATCCCAGCCATTTCACGTCGGCCTGAATCGAATCGATGAATTCCTGCTCTTCCCTCGTCGGATTGGTGTCGTCGAACCGAAGATTGCAATGTCCGCCGAACTCCTGCGCAATGCCGAAGTTGAGACCGATCGACTTGGCGTGTCCGATATGCAGATAGCCGTTCGGTTCCGGCGGAAACCGCGTTACGACCACTGTATGCTTTTTGGCGTCGAGATCGGCCTGCACGATGTCGCGGATAAAATCTCGGCCCGCCTCTGCCGCCGTCGGTTCTGGGGTCATTCTGGTGTCCTGCTCCGGAATCAACGGTCTATCTGCCAAATCATCACCTCCCAAGGAAGGCTTTAGTTATATGGGGTTCCTGCTATATAGCCCCAGCCCATCAGGACAAATTCCGCTGCCGTTCATTCGCCGTCAATGACCACACAAGTCGTCACACGCTTTGCCCCTTCGCCGACCGGTTTTCTCCACATCGGAGGAGCCCGCACGGCCCTGTTCAACTGGCTCTATGCGCATAAGCATGGCGGCCAGATGCTACTCCGGATCGAGGACACCGACCGGGAGCGATCGACCGATGCCGCCATTGCGGCCATCCTGGACGGGCTCAAATGGCTCGAACTCGATTGGAACGGCGACGTCATCTACCAGTTCAGCCGCGCGGCGCGCCATCGCGAAGTCGCCGAAAGCCTTCTGAAGGCCGGCAGCGCCTATCGCTGTTACGCCACGCCGGAGGAACTGACGACGATGCGCGAAAAGGCCCGCGCCGAAGGCCGTACCCGCCTTTACGACGGCCTGTGGCGCGACCGGGACCCGTCGCAAGCCCTGCCCGGAATAAAGCCTACGATCCGCCTGCGTGCAGCCCAGACCGGCGAAACCGTGATCGAGGATCAGGTACAGGGCCGCGTCGTCTGGCAGAACGAAAATCTCGACGATCTCGTCCTGCTGCGCGGCGACGGAACCCCGACCTACATGCTGGCCGTGGTGGTCGACGATCACGACATGGGCGTTACCCACATCATTCGGGGCGACGATCATCTGATCAACGCCGCGCGCCAGAAGCAGATCTACGATGCGCTCGGTTGGGACATTCCCAGCATGTCGCATATTCCTCTCATTCACGGGCCCGACGGCTCGAAGCTTTCCAAGCGCCATGGCGCGCTCGGCGTCGATGCCTACCGCGCCATGGGATATTTGCCGGCGGCCTTGCGGAATTACCTCGTCCGGCTCGGATGGAGCCATGGCGACCAGGAAATTTTTTCAACCGATGAAATGATCGCCGCCTTTGATCTGTCGGGCATTGGCCGGTCAGCCGCACGGTTCGATTTCGCCAAGCTCGAAAATCTCAACGGGCACTATATCCGCCACGCCGACGATCAATCCCTCGTGAAGATGTTCGAGCAGGTGCTCCCCTACGTGCCCAACGCGGCCGGTCTTGCGGCCAAGCTGAACGACACCACGCGCGCGCAATTGTTACAGGCCATGCCAAGCTTGAAGGAGCGCGCCAAGACGCTGATCGAACTGATCGACAGCGCCTACTATATTTTCGCGGACCGTCCGATCGAGATCGACGCCAAGGCTGGCGCCCTGCTGACGCCGGAAAATCGCCTGCTGATCGGCCGGCTTCGCGTTGCCTTGTGGGCGGTAAAAGACTGGACCGCCGAAGAAACAGAAACCGCGATGCGGGCCTTTGCCGATCAGAACGGCCTCAAATTCGGCGCCGTGGCTCAGCCGCTGCGCGCAGCGTTGACCGGGCGCACCACGTCTCCCGGCATATTCGATGTCCTTGCCGTTCTTGGCCGGGACGAAAGCCTCGCCCGGCTCGACGATCAGGGTCCCGACTGAGCCGATCTTGCGCCACCTTGCAGCGCACACGGCAATAAGCTACCCATTTCATTGCTTCATTTCAGGCGCCCCACTCGCCTGCCTGCCCTTTGGAAAAGGCATGAAAGTGCGGGCTTTCACAACGATCGCATCGGGGACCACACGATGGCCGCATCTCAAGGCAAAACCGCAACGCTGACGGTAGGCAACAAGACCTTCGATCTTCCGATTTCCAGCGGCAGCATTGGGCCCGACGTCATCGACATCGGCAAGCTCTACGGACAGTCGGGGATGTTCACCTACGATCCCGGCTTTACCTCGACCGCAAGCTGCGAGTCGAAAATCACTTATATCGACGGCGATGCAGGCGTTCTGGAATACCGCGGCTATCCAATCGAACAGCTTGCCGAAAACGGCGACTTCCTCGAAACCTGCTACCTCCTGCTTTACGGCGAACTGCCGACAAAGGCGCAAAAGGCCGACTTCGACCGCCGCGTGATCCTTCATACGATGGTTCACGAGCAGATGGCCCGCTTCTTCCAGGGCTTCCGCCGCGATGCGCATCCGATGGCGGTGATGGTGGCATCCGTCGGCGCACTCGCCGCGTTCTATCACGACTCCACCGACATCAACGATCCGCAGCAGCGCATGATCGCTTCGATGCGCATGATCGCGAAGATTCCGACGCTGGCCGCCATGGCCTTCAAATATAATCTCGGTCAGCCGTTCATTTATCCGAAGAACTCGCTGAGTTTCGCCGAGAACTTCCTCAATATGTGCTTTGCCGTGCCGTGCGAGGAATACAAGATCAATCCCGTGCTCGCCGACGCGCTCGACAAGATTTTCATCCTGCACGCCGACCACGAGCAGAACGCCTCGACTTCCACGGTGCGCATTGCAGGTTCCTCCGGCGCCAACCCGTTTGCCTGCATCGCAGCCGGCATCGCTTGCCTGTGGGGGCCGGCGCATGGCGGCGCCAACGAAGCAGCTTTGGCGATGCTCGCGGGCATCGGAACGGTCGACAAGATTCCGGACTTCATCGCGAAGGTAAAGGACAAGAACAGCGAAGTCCGCTTGATGGGCTTCGGCCACCGCGTCTACAAGAACTACGATCCGCGCGCCAAGATCATGCAGAAGATGTGTCATGCCGTGTTGAAGGAGACCGGCCATGGCGACGATCCGATGCTGAAGGTCGCGCTGGAACTGGAAAAGATCGCGCTCAACGACGAATATTTCATCCAGCGCAAGCTCTATCCGAACGTCGATTTCTATTCAGGCATCACGCTGAAAGCGATGGGCTTCCCGACTTCGATGTTTACCGTTCTGTTCGCGGTGGCGCGCACCGTTGGCTGGATCAGCCAATGGAGCGAGATGATCGAGGATCCGCAACAGAAGATCGGCCGTCCGCGCCAGCTTTATACCGGCAAGACGCGCCGCGACTACGTCGCCATCGACCAGCGAAAATAACTCGAACCTTTCGAAGTCGGATTCGCCCGGATCCGGCTTCGAGGTATCCGCCTAGCCGGCTCTTCGGGACTTTCTGAGCATTCCCAGCACAATGTCGGCGGCGCGAACGCTCGGCGACTGGTTTCCCGTCGACATGACACCGTCGATCCGCGCAAAGGCGTCCTGTTGCCGCCTGCGCATCGGCGAATCCGACAACACCTCGCCGAGCGCGCTTGCAAGCTTGTCCGCCGTGCAGTCGTCCTGGACAAACTCCGGAACCACATTTTCACCGACGACCAGATTGGCAAGGATCACCGATTGGACGGTGACGAAGCGCAGCACGACCCAGGCCTCGAGCGCGCCAGCCCGATAGGCGGCGACCATGGGGACCCCCGAAAGCGCGAGCTCGAGCGTCACTGTCCCGGATTTGGCCAATGCAGCAGTCGCGATGCGGAACGCTGAACGTTTTTCCTGCTCACCGACCACGATTTGAGGCGTGACCTTCCAGGACTTGACGCCTTCGCTCACAAGCTCGAGCAGATGCGGCATCGTCGGCAGGATCAACTCAAAGGCCTTTCCCTGCGCCCGCAATCGATCCAGCGCCTCGCCAAAAATCGCCATATGATGCCTGATCTCACCACGGCGGCTGCCAGGCAGAACCAGCAGCACCGGCGGGTTACCGTTGCGCCGCGCCTGCTCTTCCGCGTTCGGCCTGAGCGAAGCAAGCTGTTCGATCAATGGATGGCCCACATACGTGCAAGGGGGCCCACGCAAGCGGCTGTAGGCGTCGGGTTCGAAGGGAAGCAGCGCCAGCACGTGATCGACATAGGCCCGCATGGCGCGCGCCCGGCGCGACCGCCAGGCCCAGACGGACGGCGAGACATAGTCCACGATTGGGATCGTCGGATCGCGGGCCCGCACCCGCCGGGCGACCCGGTGGGTGAAATCGGGACTATCGATGATGATGAGAATATCGGGTCCTGCTTGCAACACCGCGGCGGTGGTTTGACGGATCAAACGCAACAGCTTGGGAAGCTGCTTGACGACCGCCGAGAAACCGATGATCGACAGTTCCTCGATCGGAAACAGGGATTTCAGCCCCTCGCGAGTCATCCCCAGACCGCCGACGCCCTCGAACCTGACGGCATCACCGAGCCGCTGGCGGAGAACCTTCATCAGATGGGCGCCGAGGCGATCGCCGGATTCTTCCGTTGCGATCAGAAAAATCTTGCGCGCGACACGGCCATTTGCCGAGCCCGGCATCAGGAAGCCAAACCGGTGACGAAGAGCCCCGCCGTGTTCGCCGTCTCGATCATGACTTGCGGGTCGGCGACCACCGTGTGGCCCGCAATGACGGCAACGCCGGCAAGTCCGGCCGCAGCGGCTCCCTCGACGGTTCGCGACCCCACGGTCGGCAAATCGAAGCGCAAGTCCTGTCCGCTCTTTGGCGCTTTCACCAGCACCCCGCGACCGGCCGGGGCGCGGATGCGGCCACCCGCCCGCAAATCTGCAATGCGCTTCAGCAATTCATCCGTGCCCTCGATGCCTTCGACTCCGACGACATGATTGTCAATCACGACCACGGCCTGACCAATGTCGAAAGGACCGAGCGCTCGCAGCACTTCGCATCCCCTTGCCACGTCAGACATCGAATTTTGATCCGGCATCTTTTGCGTGACGCAACCCTCGGGCATGAGCAAATCCGGCGCTACTTCCTTCAAGCCCAGAAGACGGAAACCGTCTTGCTCGAAGATACGCCCGACACTGGACAGCAGATGATCGTCGCCGCCACGAAAGGCAGACCACACCCGCCCCATGACACGAAGCGTTGCCCAATCGAGCCGAATTTCCGAAAGCGACGGCCGCACCAGAGTTCCAATGAACACCAGGTTGTTGCAGTTCTCCTCGCGGAATAACTTCTTTGCCCGTCCGTACTGCCCCACCGTGATCCAATGATGACGAAAGCGCTGGGCAGCCTCGGGGTCGCAAACACCTTTGAGCGCAAACAGAATGGGATCAAGACCTCGCGCCTTCAGCGACTCGGCGACGGCAAACGGCATCGCTCCGCCACCCGCGATCACGCCAACCGGTGATGAAACACCTAAGGCCGCGACTGTCATCGGTTCGTGACTACTCCGTCATCCATTTTCACCCGTCCGGCTCGACGGAAGGCAAAGCGGACGATGCTGGCCGGCATCGATGAAGGTGAGGATTTCGGCAACCGCAGGATCCGTCACAGCGAGAGAGCGCGCCGCATCCAGCCGCTCGGAAAAGACACCGGCAGATTCAAACAGCTTTTGATAGAACGACCTGACCGCAGCGAGCCGCTCACGCGTAAACTTGCGGCGCTTCATGCCGACAATGTTGAGGCCTTCGAGACGCGCATACTGACCATTCACAAGGCCATAAGGAATGACGTCGCCGCGAACGCCGCAGACGCCACCGATCATGGCTTGCTGACCAATGCGCGTGAACTGATGCACGGCCGACAGACCGCCGATGAAAACAAAATCGCCGATCTCACAATGTCCACCGAGCGTCGCCGAGGTTGCGAAAATGACGTCGTTGCCGACCTGGCAATCGTGGCCCACGTGGCTGCAATTCATGAAGTAGCCGCGGTCGCCGACGCGGGTAGTGCCACCGCCGCCGACTGTGCCGGTGCTCATCGTGACCGACTCCCGGATCGTGCAACCGTCGCCGATCTCAAGTTTCGTCGGTTCACCGCGATAGCCCAGCGATTGCGGCGCGCCCCCGAGGGAAGCGAACGGATAGATGGTACAGCCGGCACCGATCGTGGTGTGCCCCATCACATTGATATGGGAAATCAGCTTGCAGTTAGCGCCGATCCTGACATCGCGGCCGATCACGCAGTATGGGCCGACCGTCGCGCCCTCGCCGATCACAGCGCCGTTTTCAACCCGTGCGGTAGGGTCGATCGTGGTCATCGAGGGGTCCGTGTCTCTCGTCAAAGATTGGTGTAAATCGTCGATTTTTCAGTGGTTAGCGCGGGCCGCCGGGACTGTCCATAGACCTGCAATCGTCGGCCCTGATGGCTTTGCGCTTCAATTCATGGTGCGCTGGACGAAGGCTGAGCCCTGCGTGAGCACACACAGATAGGAGTAGGTCAGAGCGTCGCCTTCGGTTTCGACATCAACGTCGATCATGACTGGCTTCGATTGACCTTTCCAGGTCGCTAGAATGGCGGGCGGGACCGGACGGGTTCGGGATCGCTTGATGACAATCCCCGTGATCTTGGGCAAAGCTTCCGTGGCTGACGAGATGCAGGTCTTGCCCGCGTCAGCGGGGCCATTGAAGACGGCCAGCAACGCTGCCGACGCCGTCAATATCGTCAGGTATCGCATCCGCCCCTTCCGCGCCCGATGCACAACTAAAACACAGAAACTTCGGGCTGTCGATTGCAGGCAGGTCGACATCGGATACGACACAAGCCAATGCGAAACGTCAGTCGGTCAGCATGGCGCCAACATCGGCCTCAGCAACGGTCACGCCGTTCACCTTGGCATCGCCGTGAAACCACCACATCGCCTTACGCCGGCCGATGCTACGCATGTGGTATTCGATCGTGTCTCCGGGGAGCACGGGTTTTCGAAACTTGCATTTATCGATGGTCAAAAAATAGACCGCCCGCGGCTTTTCGGTGCCCTCGACGGACTTGATCCCGATTACGCCTGCGGTCTGCGCCATGGCCTCGATCATCATGACGCCCGGATAGACCGGCCGCTCGGGAAAATGACCGAGAAACGGCGGCTCGTTGTAGGTCACGTTCTTGATACCGATTCCGCTGTAATCGGTCTTGATATCGATCACCCGGTCGATCAGCAGCATGGGGTAACGGTGCGGGAGCGTCTTCAGGATATCGTTGATATCCACGAGCGCAAACCTGACCGACGCCTCCGCCATTTTTCCTGCCTCTCCCCTTCAGGCACTTTCCGCACCCGCGCTATACCCGCAACCATTGCGCGAGCCGAAGGCAGGGGCAAGACCCCGGCCATCAAGCCTCCCGCCGACTTTGCGTTCGTTGCCGTTCTTTGGCAATCCTCACGTCACTCGTCGTGAGGTTAACGGGCCGGCTTAGCTTCCGGCCATCGGGCCGCCGCTGGCGCAGTCCAGCCGGCACTGCCGCTAGAAGGAGGTGCCACCGCCAAACTTGAACTGCTGCACGATGTCATGCGGACCCTTGGTCAGCGGAATGGCGTAGTCGAAGCGCAGCGGTCCGAACGGCGACTGCCAGATCAAACCCACACCCACTGACGAGCGAACGATGTTCTGCGGATCATACTGCAACCCCAAGCAGGTACCGGGCGCTGCGGGAAGCGCCCCACCGTTGTTGATTGGCCGAATACAGCCGGGCTGATTGACTTCGCCCGTGAACGCCCAATCGGTCGGTCCCTTGTAGTCACCGAGCCAGCCAGCGTCGGCATAGACGGCTCCCTTCAAACCGATTTCCTTTGGCAGGAACCAGAACGGCATCTGAAATTCGAGCGAAGCACCCCAGTACTGCGTACCGCCGATGGCGTCTTGAGTGCCGTACGGATTGATGTCACGCGGACCGATACCGTTTGGCGCAAAACCGCGAACCAGGTTCGGACCCGCCTGGAATTGATCGAGCATCCTGATCTGGTTGCTGCCGATCTGAGTCATCAAGCCGCCCTGCAAGTGAACAATCCCGACGATGTCGGCCACCAGCGGCGTGTAGTATTTCAAATCCGCAGCCGACTTCAGATAGGTGACGTCGCCGCCGACGCCGGCAAAGTCCTGCTTCCAATCGATCAAGAGACCATCGGTCGGATTCTTGTTATTATCCAGCGTGTTGTAGTCCAGCGAATAGCCGACTGCCGACGTCAACGTCGAGCCATTCTGAAGCTCCTTGCGCACCGGCAACGAGGCTTCGCCATCGGCGTAACACCACAGGCCGGTACCGGATGGATCCCCTCCTGGGAAATTAGCCGCAATGGCCGCTTGGCCGGCTGGGGTATTTGCAAACGCCGGAGACGGATTGAAAGCCAATCCATTGGTCAGGCTGTTATTACAGTTATCCAGGTAGTACGGCAGCGATACTGTCTGCTCATAGATCGAATAGCGCAGCTGCAAGGTCAAGTCTTCACGCAGCGTCAGGCCGATCCTCGGACTGAAACCGATGGTCTTGGTGCCGTAGGCGATATACTGGTTGGCCAGTTGCTCGCGGTAGTAGGCGTCAAGACCAAGCGCCACGCGGTAATCCAGCAAATACGGCTCGATAAACGAGAGTGAAACGCCGCGCGCATACTCGCCGTAAGTGACCGACACTTTGCCGTACAGGCCGCGGCCGAGCAGGTTACGTTCGGAAACGCTGACTTCGGCAAGCGGTCCGTCGGTGGTCGAGTAACCGCCCGACACCGAGAAATCGCCGGTCGACTTTTCTTCGAGGTCGACGTTGAGAATTATGCGATCGCTCGACGAGCCGGGCTCGTTCGTAACCTTGACCGACTTGAAGAAGTCGAGATTCTTCAAGCGTCGTTCGGCGCGGTCGACCAGAGCGCGGTTGTAAGCGTCGCCTTCGGAAATATCGAATTCCCGCCGGATGACGTAATCGCGCGTGCGCGTATTGCCTCGCACATTGATGCGTTCGATGTAAGTGCGCGGGCCTTCGTCGATGCCAAATACGATCGAGACCGTGTGCGATTCGAAGTTGCGGTCACCTCTAGGCTTGACGACCGCGAAGGCAAATCCCCTCCGCGAGGCCTCGATCTGCATTTCCTCGACCGATTTCTCCAACGCCTCGGCGTTATAGAGTGAGCCGATGTTGACCCGCGAGAAGCGCGCAAGCAAGTTGCCGTCCAAGGCCGCGATACTGGACTGATAAGTCACGGAAGCGACACGGTATTGCTGGCCTTCCTCAATCTTGAAGGTGACGAGGAAGCCCTTCCTGTCCGGATCGTACTCCGTCAGCGCGGCGACGACCTGCACATCGGCGAAGCCGTGCTTGAGGTAATAGCGCCGAATCAGGTCACGGTCGGCTTCGATGCGGTCCGGATCGTAAACGTCGCTGCCGCCGAGGAAGCTCAGGAGATTCGATTCACGTGTCTTGATGACGTCCTTCAAGCGATAGGACGAATAGGCTTTGTTGCCGACGAACTCGATCGAGTTGATTCCGGTCTTGTTGCCTTCCTTGATCGTGAAGATCAGGTCGACGCGGTTGTTCGGCTGTTCGATGATTTCGGGAAAGACCGATACGTCGTAGCGGCCGGCGTGACGATAGATGTCCGCGATTCGCTGCGCATCGGATTGCACCATGGGACGCGACAGCGTTCCGCGCGACTTCGATTGAACCTCACCCGAAAGCTGCTCGTCCTTGACCTTCTTGTTGCCTTCGAAAATGACGCGGCCAATGACTGGGTTCTCGACTACCGACACGACGACACGGCCGCCGGCCTGGTTGATTTTCACGTCCTGGAACAGGCCTGTTTCGATCAGGCCCTTCAAGCCGTCATCGATACGGCCTTGATCAAGCTTACCGCCCGGACCGGGCTTGAAATAAGAGCGGATGGTGGAGGCCTCGACCCGGCGGTTTCCCTCGACCTGGATCGAATCCACGGTCTGCGCCGACACCGGCGAGGATACGAGCCCGACCGCCAAGGTGGCGGCAAACGGCGTCGCCAACATGATCAGGGCGGCCAACAAGCCTCCCCGTACCCCCATTCCAAGCTTCATGCGCCGGGCGCCCTTACAATCCTGCTGCCGGCCCGCACCCCCACGAACCGGCAAATCATCATTTGCCGACCCGCTTGTAGCTAATTTTGCCAAGCCGGCAAACCTTATGTGGCAGCGCGATTTCATTTTCATTCCAAGACGTTGCCTATCGGCCACGTCATAAAAAAGCCGCTTCACGATGCGGCGAGATGCAGGATGTCGTTATAGGTCACGAACACCATTAACATCAGCACCAACCCCAACCCGATTCGAGCGCCCATTTCCTGGGCTCTCGGCGACAACGGACGCCCCCGCACGGCCTCCACGGAATAGAACAAAAGATGACCGCCATCGAGCAGCGGCACCGGGAACAGATTCAACAGGCCGATCGAAACCGAAAGAGCGGCGCAAAGCTGCAGCAGGAACTGGAAACCGAGACTGGCCGCCTGACCCGAGAGCTGCGCGATCCGCAACGGGCCGCCGAGGTCGCCGGTAGAGCCGGCGCCGACAAACAGGGAGCCTACGAATTTGAACGTGCCGTCGATGATGAACCAAACTTGCTCGACGCCGATCTTGAGTGATTCCGCATAGCCGACCGGGGTCGTTTTCGGATCGCTCGGCTGCGCGTTGTACTGAATGCCCAGGACACCGATCTTGTGGGTGTTGCCGAAAATATCCTTCACTTCCTTCAGCGCGGGCGTCGCCGAGAGCGCAACAGCTGCCCCGTCACGCATGATCTGGAATGTCAGCTTTGACCCTGCACTGGTGGAAACAATCCGCTGCATGTCAGCGAAACTTTCGATCGTAGTCCCATCGATCGAAGAGACGACGTCGCCGACCTTGAAGCCTGCTGACGCGGCAACGCTGTCGGGCTGAATCACATCGACGCGTGGGATCGAGCTCGGCTTTCCGAAATAAAGCGACATGCCGGCAAAGATCAGAATCGCCAGCAGGAAGTTCGCGATCGGGCCGGCGGCGACAATCGCCGCCCGAGGACCGACCTTCTTGTGATGGAAGCTTCCCGCCTGCTCGTCGGCCGTCATGCTGCCGAGTGTGTCCAGGTCGGGAGTCGAGGCCTCGCTGTCGTCGCCGAAGAACTTGACGTAGCCGCCAAGCGGAATGGCGGAAATCTTCCAGCGGGTGCCATGCCGGTCATTAAAGCCCACCAATTCGGGGCCGAAGCCGAGCGAAAAGGTTAACACCCGAACGCCCGCCCAGCGGGCGATCAGGAAGTGACCGAGTTCATGGAAGAAAACGACGATCGTCAGCACAAATAGGAAGGGAACAATGTATCCGATCAGGCCATGACCTAACACATTGAAACTATGCTGAAAAAACTCGGACATCCGTTTCCCCTCACCTGGAGCCAAAAGGCTCCATCCCCACGCTCTAGGATGCCTTTAAGGCAATTTGAGGCAATAGGGTGACCGCCTTATTTCGCGCGTTATGGTCAACAGTTATAGCATCGTCCGCTGACGTCAGCGGCGCCAGATTCCCGGCCCGAATCCAGGCGTCCAGCGTCGCCTCGACCAGGCGCGCAATGGCACCAAAGCGGATCTTGCCGGCCATGAAAGCGGCAACCGCCACCTCATTGGCCGCGTTGTAAACCGTGGTCGCGCCCCGCCCGGTACGCAATGCCTCATAGGCCAGTTTAAGTCCCGGGAACCGCGCGAAATCAGGCGCCTCAAAGGTCAACTGCCCGATCTTGGCAAGGTCGAGCTTTGCCGCCGGCCCTACGATTCGGTCGGGCCATCCCAAACAATGCGCAATCGGCGTGCGCATATCGGGCGCGCCCAGTTGCGCCACCACCGACCGGTCGGAGAATTCGACCATTCCGTGAATGATCGATTGCGGATGAACCAGAACGTCGATCTCGTCCGCCGTCAGTCCGAACAGGCATGCCGCCTCGATCACCTCGAGGCCTTTGTTCATCATCGAGGCCGAGTCGATGGTGATTTTCTGACCCATGCTCCAGTTCGGATGCTTGAGGGCCTGCGCGAGCGTGGCCTGTTCGATGTCGGCTGAGGCCCAGGTGCGGAACGGGCCGCCTGAAGCGGTGATGATGACGCGCACCAATTCGTCGCGATTGCCCGAACTCAAGGCCTGAAACAGCGCGTTGTGTTCGGAATCGGCCGGCAAAATACACGCACCCGCCTTGGCCGCGCGCTCCATGAAGAAATCGCCGGCACAGACCAGGCATTCCTTGTTGGCCAACGCAACCGTCGCGCCGCGATCGACGGCCGCCAGCGCCGGTTTCAGACCCGCAGCGCCGCTGACGGCCGCCATCACCCAATCCGCAGGCCGTGCCGCCGCTTCAACCACTGCGCTTTCGCCGGCGCCGCATTCGGTGCGGGTGCCGGCAAGTGCGTCTTTCAGCTCGCTCAGCCGGGAAGGATCGGCGACAGCGGCATAGCGTGCACCGAATTCCCTCGCGAGTTTGGCAAGCGCCTCTACGTTGGTATGTGCCGTCAGCGCCTCGACGCGGTAGCGATCCCTTGAGGCCCGCAGCAAATCCATCGTGCTGTCGCCGATCGAACCGGTCGCACCCAGCACGGTGACCGAACGAACGGCAACGGACGCTTTGTTGTTACGCAGGGGAACAGCGCTCATACTTCACCAAACCATAAGACCGTGGCCGACGCCATCCGCGCCGCCACGCAAAAAGCCGAAAATAGCTGCCGCGACAACGGCGGCCACAAAGCCATCCAGCCGGTCCATCAACCCGCCATGTCCGGGAATAATCTGGCTGGAATCCTTGACGCCGAACTTGCGCTTGATGGCGGATTCAAAGAGATCGCCGAGTTGCGAGGCGACCGAAAGACCCGCTGCCAGAAACAGCAGCGGTACCGCTTTTCCGACGTCGAATGCGGCAAATCCCGCCGCCACCGCAAGACTTGCGAGAAAGCCGCCGGCAGCGCCTGCCCAAGTCTTTTTCGGGCTCACCTGCGGCCAGAGTTTCGGACCGCCAATCAGCCGGCCGGCAAAGTATCCGCCAATATCGGCGGCCCATACCGCGAGCAGCACCAGCATCAGCGCGGCGAATCCGGAAGCAGGATCACGCCGCACCATGCAGGAAGCGATCAAGGCCGCAAAGGCGTAGCCAATTCCGAGTACGGTCCAGCCGCGCCGATCCCGGGAAAGGATTGCGGCAATGACGATACCCAGCACAACCACAGCAGAAATACTGCCAACGCCGAAATGCGCGGCTTCGACCCAGCCTGCGCCGAGCAGGACGAGCGTCCCCAGCACAACAAGCAGACGGTTGCTCGTGCCGACGACGGCGAGCCATTCGAGATAAAGTCCGATCGCCGCCAACGTGACGAGACCCGTCCAAAGCCATCCGCCGAAATAGGCTATCGCAATAGCGAGCGGCGCCATCACGACTGAGGCGATGATCCGCAACAGAAGGTTATGTCCCTCCTGCGAAGCCGTGCCGATCGATGCGCCGCCTTCGGTCACGATCCGGTTTTCACTGCGAGGCCGCCGAACCGGCGCTCGCGCCTGGCGTACTCGGCGATCGCACCTTCAAGCGCGGCCTTGTCGAAATCGGGCCAATGAACCGGGACGAAGACGAGTTCGCTATAGGCCGCCTGCCACATCAGGAAGTTCGACAGCCGCTGTTCGCCGCTGGTGCGGATGATCAGGTCAGGATCGGGAATTTCGGGTGCGTCGAGATAGCGGCCGAGCGTGTCGGCGTCGATCGACGACGGATCGCGCTTGCCTTCCGCCACTTCCCTGGCCAGTTGCTGCGCAGCGCTGGCGATTTCCTGCCGCGAGCCGTAGTTGAAGGCGACCACGAGATCCAGGCGATCGTTGTCGCGGGTCAGAGCTTCGGCTTCTTCGAGAAGCCCGCAAATATCAGGCTCCAGCCCCTCGCGTTCGCCGATCACCCGGACGCGGACGCCGTCGCGGTGCAGGATCGCCAGATCGTTACGGATGAAGCGCCGCAACAAACCGAACAGGTCGCCGATTTCGGACGCCGGCCTCGACCAGTTTTCGGAACTGAAAGAGAAGATCGTCAGATAGCGAACGCCAAGTTCGCCGGCGGCGCGAACGACATGGCGCAAGGTCTCCACCCCACGGCGATGACCTTCCGCGCGCGGCAGGCCGCGGGCCGCGGCCCACCGCCCGTTCCCGTCCATAATGATCGCCACATGCAAAGGGGCGCCCCCTCGATCGGGCCCTTCAGTCGCAGGCGCTGCGGCATTCGACATCAATTGATCCCTGAGGGTACGATCTCTAAACCATTCGTTCGAATGATCGTGCCCCAACAAAAGGCTAAACGGTCAGGATTTCTTTTTCTTTCGCCGCCAGCAACTGGTCGATTTCCGAAATCGTGCCATCGGTCGCCTTTTGCACGTCATTCGCCTGGCGTTCCTGATCGTCTTCGGAAATCTCGTGATTCTTCTCAAGCTTCTTGAGCACATCGAGGCCGTCGCGCCGCACATGGCGGACGGCGACCTTCGCGGCTTCCGCATATTTGTGCGCGACCTTGACCAGTTCCTTGCGGCGATCCTCGTTCAGTTCGGGAATCCGCAAGCGGAGAACCTGGCCTTCGGTTGCGGGGCTCAATCCCAGATTGGAATCGACGATGGCTTTCTCCACCGCCTTGACCATCGACTTGTCCCACACCTGCACCGACAACAGGCGCGGCTCGGGTACGCTGATGGTCGCAAGCTGATTGAGCGGCATGTGCGAGCCGTAAGCTTCGACCTGGACGGGCTCCAGCATCGATGCCGCGGCGCGTCCCGTTCGCAAGCCGCCAAGTTCGTGCTTGAGGGATTGCGTCGCGCCTTGCATTCGGCGTTTCAATTCGTTGATGTCGAAATTACCCGTGGACATGACGCTCTCTCCTCCTGAATACGGCCGGCGCGGTGCGCATTTTTCGCGCAGCGAAACGCGCTAGCCGGCGACGATCGTACCCCGACCGGTACCGCTCAGAATGGCGCCGATCGAACCGGGTTCGGCGATCGAAAACACGATGATAGGCAGCGACGTCTCGCGGGCAAGCGCAAATGCAGTCGCGTCCATGACCTTGTAGCCGCCCCCGATGGCTTCGGAATGGGTCAGGCGGTCAAATCGCTTGGCCGAAGGGTCTTTTTTCGGGTCGGCGCTGTAGATGCCGTCGACATTGGTCGCCTTGAGCACGGCCTGTGCGCCGATTTCGGCCGCACGCAGCACTGCCGTGGTGTCGGTGGTGAAAAACGGATTCCCGGTTCCGCCGCCAAGCAGCACGATGCGCCCCTCGGCCAAATATTTGTGCGTTGCACTTCGGGTGAACAGCTCGGAAATCTGCGGCATGACGTGCGCCGTCAGGGTTCGCGCGGGCATGCCCTTGCGTTCGATCGCCGCCTCCAGCGCAAGGCAGTTCATGACGGTCGCAAGCATGCCCATGGTGTCGCCGATCGGCCGGGACACGCCGCGCGAGGACACCTCGACACCGCGGACGAGGTTGCCGCCGCCAACGACGACCGCAATTTCGACTCCCAATTCCCTCGCTGCAATCAGGTCGCCCGCAACCCGGTCGATCGTGGACTGATCGAAGCCCGAAGCATTCGGACCAGCAAAATATTCGCCGGACAGCTTGATCACGACGCGACGATAGACCGGCCCTGTCATTTGCTAACCGCTCTCCCTGGACCGGAAAGACCTCGCGCGACGACCGTGGCGCCGTCTCAAGGCTTCTTCTGGCCGCTTGCAGCCGCGACTTCGGCTGCGAAATCGCTTTCCTGCTTCTCGATTCCCTCGCCGAGAGCATAGCGCAAAAATCCGGCGATCTTGATCGGTCCGCCGACCTTACCCTCAGCTTCCTTCAGCGCCTGCGCGACCGATTTGCCGCTGTCATGGATGAAGGCCTGCTCCAGAAGGCAGACTTCCTTGTAGTAGGTCTTCAGGCCGGATTCGACGATCTTTTCGATCACATTCTCCGGCTTGCCCTGCTGACGGTATTTGTCTGCGAGCACGTCCTTCTCGCGTTTCACGGTCGCCGGATCGAGCCCGGACGGATCGACAGCCAGCGGGTTGGCGGCTGCGACATGCATTGCAAGCTGCTTGCCAAGGACAGCAAGTTCGTCGGCCTTGCCGGAAGACTCCAGCGCAACGATCACGCCCATCTTGCCGGCGCCCTCGATCACCGCGTTGTGGACGTAGCTCGACACCACGCCTTTGCCGACTTCGAGCGCGGCTGCGCGGCGCAACGACATGTTTTCGCCGATGGTGGCGATCGCGTCCGAAATAGCGGCTTCAACGGTGATGCCGCCGACCTTGGCAGCCTTGATCTTTTCGACATCGGTGCCGACGTCGAGCGCCACCTGTGCGATCATCTTCACGAGCCCCTGAAAGTGCTCGTTGCGCGCGACGAAATCAGTCTCGGAGTTGACCTCGACCACGACGCCCTTGGTGCCCTTGGTCAGAGCGGCGATCAGGCCTTCCGCGGCGACGCGGCCTGATTTCTTGGCGGCCTTCGACAGGCCTTTCTTGCGCAGCCAATCGACCGCGACCTCCAGGTTGCCGTCGTTCTCGGCAAGCGCCTGCTTGCAATCCATCATGCCCGCGCCGGTGGAGTCGCGCAGCTCCTTGACCATCGCCGCCGTGATTGTCGCCATGTCGCTATCGTCCTTTGCCTATGACGGCAGCGCCAGGCGGTTGAAACCCCGCCGCTGCCCACCGTCACCGATGTCGTAAACTGGAATCTGCCAGTGGAGCGGATTTGACCTTCGCTACCCCGTAACCCGGAATGTGCAAAGCGAATGTCAAATCCAAAGCTCCACTAGAAACCTTTGTTGCTAGTGGTCCTTTAATTCTCACATTGCAAAAATGCGAACCCGCCTGGGATGCAAATGTTAGAATTGGACTACTAAATGCCGGCCGGAAATCCCGGCCGGCATTTCATTATTCCGCTTCTGCGGTAAGGGCCTTGGCCTGGGCGACCCAGGCGTCGGCGCGGGCCGGAAGACCAACCTCTTCGCCAATCTTATGGGCCTTGTCGTGATCGAGCTCGGCCAGCTGCCAGTAGTGGAATATGCCGAGATCGTTGAGCTTCTTCTCGATGGTGCCAGACACGCCGGTGAGCTTCTTGAGGTCGTCAGGCGCACCACGCGGGCCCGCCAGGCCCTGGAAGCCGGAAGCCTCCGGCACGGCGGCCGCAACTTCCACGCGGGCCGGATGAGCCGAAGCGCCGACATCGACGCCGGCGTCGCCTTGGGCGCGGGAAATGCCATCGATCGCCGCGCGTGCCACCAGATCGCAATAAAGCGAGATCGCCCGGCCGGCGTCGTCATTGCCGGGCACGACAAAGGTGATGCCCTTGGGATCAGAATTGGTATCGACGATCGCAGCCACCGGAATGTTCAGCCGCTGGGCTTCCTGAATCGCGATGTCTTCCTTGTTGGTGTCGATCACGAAGATCATGTCCGGCAAGCCGCCCATCTCCTTGATGCCACCGAGAGAGCGGTCGAGCTTGTCGCGCTCGCGCTGCAAGGTCAGCCGCTCCTTCTTGGTGTATGCGCTGGCATCACCCGAGTTGAGCACCTCGTCGAGGTGCCGCAGCCGCTTGATCGAGCCGGAGATCGTCTTCCAGTTGGTCAGCGTGCCGCCGAGCCAGCGCGAATTGACGAAATACTGCGCCGAACGCTTGGCAGCCTCGGCGACGCCGTCCTGCGCCTGCCGCTTGGTGCCGACGAACAGGATACGGCCGCCCTTGGCGACGGTATCGCTGACGGCCTGAAGCGCGCGATGCATCAACGGCACGGTCTGTGCGAGGTCGATGATGTGGATGTTGTTGCGAGCACCGAAGATGTAATCGGCCATTTTCGGATTCCAGCGGTGCGACTGGTGGCCAAAGTGGACGCCAGCCTCAAGGAGCTGACGCATAGAAAAATCGGGTAGTGCCATGGTCTGAATTCTCCGGTTGGTTCCTCCGGAAACGTGTGAGCAAACGAGCCTTAACGGCCCGGCTGCCACCGGACGGCCTTTTGAGCCATGTTTCCGTGTGAGATGGCGCGGTATATAGCCGGATTTTCGCGAGAAGCAAGGAAATCCGGCCTTTTCCGGGTTGCCAAGGCGAACATGCAAGTCAAATCCGGCAATCGGCGGCCATAAGCTCCGGTTTAGCGCGATTACGGGTCTCGGGCGACCTCCAGCCGGCAGATATCTAGACCATTTCGACCCGGCCATCCCCGAGCCGGTAGACGCCGCCGACCACCTTGAGCTTACCCTGCGCCACCGCCGCATTCAGGACCGGGGTCGCGGAACTGAGCTTGGCGACATTGTCGATCACGTTTTGCCTGGTCGCATTGGCAAGAATGTCACCCGGTTGACCCGATACCTCCTTCACCGCGGGCGCAATGGCCGTGACCAACGAGGGCAGCTGTCCGGGAAGTGTCGTACCGTCCTTGAGCGATTTGATCGTCGCATCGACCGCGCCGCAGCTTTCGTGACCCAGCACGAGAATAAGCGGCGCACCGAGCACTGCCACCGCATATTCCAGGCTCGCCATCATTTCGCTGCTGGCGAAATTGCCGGCGACCCGGCAGACGAAAAGATCACCCCGCCCGCTGTCGAAGGCGTATTCGGGGGCGATGCGTGAGTCGGCGCAGCTCAGGATCGCGGCATAGGGATTCTGGCCGCCAACCAAGGCTTCGCGCTCACGCTTGAAATCGTGCCGTCGCGCGATACCCGCGACATAGCGCTGATTACCCTCCATCAGGCGCTTGAGCGACGCATCCGGCGACATCACGTTTTCGGGCTTCGGTGGCGCCTTGGTTTCCTTGGCGTGAGCGGCGTTTGCCCAGAACAAACCCGTTGCCGCAACGCCGAGCAGCACGTTCCTCCGCGTCGGCACGAAAGCGTGGTGCGAATCCTTCCGGCACATCCTGCACATCGAACAGCTCCGTTGTTTGCCGCCCTGCCTCCGAATTGAAGGGAGCCCTCGGAAGCCTGTCTAAAGCGTCTCCACCATCTCTACCCCCGCCACCGCTTTAATAGCACCGGCGATCTGCGGCGACACTTGAAAACGGCCCTCGAGCTTGAATTCGATCTCCGTCTGCATGTCGAGCCGTAGCACCAGCGCAACGTCGCCGCTGCCGGACTGACCGGCCGGCGGCGAAAGCCTCCGCGCAATCGACTCCAGCGGCTTGGTATCGCGCAGGAAGATGCGCAGGCCTTTTTGGGTCTTGGCGGCGGCAGCGTCGAGCGCCTCGGCGTGCAGCACGCGCGCACGCACGTCCTCGCCCTGCAACTCCGCGCCCAGTTGCAGCAGCACGGCCGCGCCCGGTTCGAGGATATCGCGGTATTGAGCGAGACCTTCGGAGAACAACACGGCTTCGAAATGCCCGGTCGGGTCCGACAGCCCGATGATGCCCATCTTGTTACCGGTCTTGGTGCGCCGTTCCATGCGCGAGACGACGGTCGCCGCTACCTTGCCGGCGGTTGCCCCCGTCTTCACCGCGCGCGAGAACTCGGCCCATGACTGCACGCGCAGCCGCTTGAGCACGGTCGCGTAGTCGTCGAGCGGATGGCCCGACAGGAAGAAACCGATCGCATCGTATTCGCGCCGCAGCCGCTCGGCGGGCAGCCACGGCTCGACCTGCGGCAGCATGATGGTCGGCGCATCCGCCGCCCCGCCGAACATGTCGTTCTGGCCCGAAGTCGTGGCCTCGTGGCTGCGTTGGCAGGCAGCAAGGATCGCATCCGCGCCGGCAAACACCCGCGCCCGGTTCGGCTCGAGCGTATCGAAGGCACCGGCGGCAGCGAGGCTCTCGATGATCCGCTTGTTGATCGCGCGCGGGTTGGCGCGGGAGGCAAAATCGGCAAGCGAAGTGAATTGCCCGCCGCTGCGCGTATCGATGATCAATTCAACGGCCTGCTGGCCGACGCCCTTTAACGCGGCGAGCGCATAAAAGATCGTTCCGTCGCCGACCTCGAACACGCCGCCCGAGCGGTTGATATTCGGCGCCTCGACCTTGATACCGAGGCGCACCGCCTCGGCGCGAAATTCCGACAGCTTGTCGGTGTTGTTCAATTCCAGCGTCATCGACGCGGCGAGGAATTCGACCGGGTAATGCGCCTTCATGTAGGCGGTGTGATAGGACACCAGCGCATAAGCCGCCGCGTGGCTCTTGTTGAAACCGTAGTCGGCGAATTTCGCGAGCAGTTCGAAGATCGTGTCCGCCTGCCCTTTCGGAACGTTGTTCTTGACGGCGCCGGCAACAAAGACTGCGCGCTGCATTTCCATCTCGGCGCGGATCTTCTTGCCCATCGCGCGCCGCAACAAATCGGCGTCGCCGAGCGAATAACCGGCCATCACCTGCGCGATCTGCATCACCTGTTCCTGGTAGATGATGACGCCGAACGTCTCTTTCAGGATCGGCTCGAGCAGTGGATGCAGATACTCCGGCTCCTCGTCGCCGTGCTTGCGCGCGCAATAGGTCGGAATGTTTGCCATCGGGCCCGGGCGATACAGCGCCACCAGCGCGATGATGTCTTCAAAACGGTCGGGGCGCATGTCGACAAGCGCTCGCCGCATGCCCTGACTTTCCACCTGGAACACGCCGACCACATCGCCGCGCGCCAGCATCTGGTAACTCAGGGCGTCATCGAGCGGCAGCGTCGCCAGATCGACTTCGACATCACGCTGCTTGAGCAACTTCACCGCAACGTCGAGCACGGTGAGCGTCTTCAGCCCCAGGAAGTCGAATTTGACGAGACCTGCGGGCTCGACCCATTTCATGTTGAACTGGGTGACGGGCATGTCGGATTTCGGATCGCGGTAGAGCGGCACGAGCTCGCTCAAGGGACGATCGGCGATCACGATGCCGGCGGCGTGGGTGGACGCGTGCCGGGTCAATCCCTCCAGGCGCTGGGCGATGTCGAAGGCGCGCGCCACCACCGGATCCTCGTCGCGAAACGCCTGTAGTTTCGGCTCGCTCTCGATCGCGGCAGCAAGCGTAACGGGCGCGGCAGGATTTTGCGGCACGAGCTTGGTCAGCTTGTCGACCTGCCCGTAGGGCATCTGCAGTACGCGGCCGACGTCGCGCAACACGCCGCGCGCCTGAAGCGTTCCGAAGGTGATGATCTGGGCTACCTGATCGCGGCCATAACGCTGCTGCACGTAGCTGATCACCTCGCCGCGGCGATCCTGGCAAAAGTCGATGTCGAAGTCGGGCATCGACACGCGTTCCGGATTGAGGAAGCGCTCGAACAGGAGACCAAAGCGGATCGGATCGAGATCCGTGATGGTGAGCGCGTAGGCAACCAGCGAGCCGGCGCCCGAGCCGCGGCCCGGGCCGACGGGAATGCCCTGCGCCTTGGCCCACTTGATGAAGTCGGCAACGATCAGAAAGTAGCCGGCATAGTTCATGCGGGTGATGACATCGAGTTCGAACGCCAGCCGCGCGCTATAGTCTTCTTCCAGACTTCCCTGCGACAGACCATGCAACGCGAGCCGGTTCGCCAGGCCCTCCTCGGCCTGACGGCGCAACTCGGCCGCTTCTTCCTTGGCTGCGTCCTGCGCGTTGGTACCGGCGCCCACCGTGAAACGCGGCAGGATCGGCTTGCGCGTCAGGGGCCGAAACGCGCAACGCTCGGCGATCTCGATCGTAGAATTCACGGCTTCGGGAATGTCGGCAAACAACACCGCCATTTCCGCTCGCGTCTTGAAGCGATGGTCCGGTGTCAGCTGTTCGCGTTCGGTCTCCGCAATCAGCCGGCCGCCGGCAATACAGAGCAGCGCATCATGGGCTTCATAATCATCCGACGTCGCGAAATACGGCTCGTTGGTTGCGACCAGCGGCAGACCCTTGGCGTAAGCCAGATCGATCAGCCCCGCCTCGATCCGCCGCTCCTTCTCGATGCCGTGGCGTTGCAATTCGACATACAGGCGATCTCCGAACAGAGTTGCCAGCCGCTCGCAGCGTGAGGTGGCCAGCGCCGACTGCTCGGCCGCCAGCGCCAGCGAGACCGGGCCGTCGGGACCGCCGGTCAGCACAATCAGATCTTCGGCCTGACCATCGAGCCAGTCGAACTTGATGTGCGGGGTCTGGTGGACCGGCGTTTCCAGGAACGCGCGGGAATTGAGATGCATCAGGCTGCGGTAGCCGCGTTCGCGCGCGGCGAGCAGAACGATCCTGGAAGGTGCTGCTGCGAGCGCGTTGCGCGCATTCGGGTCCTGGTCACCAAAATCGACCGCAAGTTCGCATCCCACGATCGGCTGGATGCCATAGCCAGCCATCTTGTCGGAGAATTCCAGCGCCCCGAACATGTTGTCGGTGTCGGTCAGCGCCAGCGCCGGCTGACGGTCGGCTTTCGCCAACTCGCCAAGCCTTGCGATCTTGATCGAGCCCTTCAGCAGCGAATAGGCCGAATGGACGTGGAGATGAACGAATTCGGGATTGGAAGACGGCGCCACAGGCTTTGACATGTCGTTATCGGCAATCCAGCGGATATGGAGGGAAACCGAGCCACATCAAGCGACTCGCTTGCCTTCATCGTGAGGCTTCCGAAAAGCCAAGTCCACGCGCCTCTCGCCCTACGCCTGGGGTTGTCAGGCTTTTCCCCAGCGGGCCGGTTTGGCCCCGTCCGAGTGCCCGCAATCGCCTCAAAGCCTCAGAATTGCGCGATCAGCTGCGCCCAGATCGCCACCATCCCCACGAACAGCCCGATCGACGCCAACGCGGCTGCTTCCTCAACAAAAACCCGCAACATTACCCGCCTCCTGGTTAAGAACATACAGCGAACATAGTTCCCTTTTTGTTCTCACGCAAGCGGCGGGTAGCGGGTCAGTTGGAGAAATGATCCTGATAGTTAATCGGACCGCGGCTTCCGGTCAGTTGCGACGTCGATAATCGCTATGCCTTGGCCGGTTAGGGTCCTCAGGGGCGTCTGGGGCTCACTTTGCGTAGCCCTGCGATCTGAGCCACGCGATCTTGCGCTCGCCCTCCAGCCAGTCGTCAACATCGGCCTTGCTCGTAAGCCCCTTGATGTATCGAGTTTCAACGCCGGGACAGCGGGCCTCGATTTGCCAATCGCCCTCGGCGATTTGCTTGCTGGAAAAGGTGACGCGGGGTGATTTTTTCATTTTCGCAATATGACCTTGGATCGGACTGATTCCAAGGTCTCCAGGCTGCCGCAAACCAAATGACCCACACCAGGCGGCTGCATGGCCCTACCTCGAAATCGGGATCGTTGGTTTGCCGGCGGGTTGCGCGCCGGCTTTCGCGCAAACAAAAACCCCGGCCAACGGGCCGGGGTTTGGAGGTTCTCGGGAGCTAACTCAGTAACGAGCAACGACCGGGCCACCGAACTTGTAGTTCAGACGGGCGGTGAAAAGATCGACGTCCTGTTTGATGTGATCGTTGACGAAGCCAGGACCCTGGACGATATCGTTGTTGCCCATGAACAGGTGGTCGTACTCGAAGCCGAGCGACCAGCCGGGAGCGAAGGCGTATTCGATGCCGGCGCCGAGAGCAGCACCCCAACGGCTCTCGCTCACGCTGTTGAGCAAACCGCCATTGGGACTTGCAAAGATCTGGTACCTGTTATCGGTGACCGCCGCACCGCCCTTCACGTAGAACAATGCACGATCCCAGGCGTAGCCGATCTGACCGGTGAACAAGCCGAAGGCGTCAATCTTGGTCTGGTTCACGTTGGGTGCGAAGATCGCGCTGACATTGTTGCCCTTGAAGTCGGCCCAGTTGCCTTGCGCTTCGAGGCCGAACACCCAGGACGACATCTGCCAGCGGTAGCCGAACTGACCACCGACCGTTCCGCCCGTGGCGTGATGACTGCCTTCGTCGCCGAGGCCATCGGCATTCCAGTCGATGTTGCTGGTCGCGCCACCGCCGTTGATACCGACGTAGAAGCCGCTCCAGTCGTACGCGGCCTGCACGATCGCGGGCGCCTTCGTATACGGAGCAGGCCGCGCCGGAA
Organism: uncultured Alphaproteobacteria bacterium; assembly: GCA_963824305.1. Classification (GTDB taxonomy): domain Bacteria; phylum Pseudomonadota; class Alphaproteobacteria; order Rhizobiales; family Xanthobacteraceae; genus Bradyrhizobium. The sequence continues at coordinate 229,410 of CAWGOW010000003.1, read as the reverse complement.
GATCTGCAGCGAGCGCTGGTGCAGCCGCTCCAACCGCAATCGCTGCCGCTGCGAGAAGGGTAAGTTTGTTCATATCTAAATCCTGTTTCGAATTTGTGTTTGCTTAGATGCCCCGCCAAAAGTACTAGCACTCCTAATGGAGAATGCTGTCACCCGCGCGCAACATCGATCGAGAAAAGCCCCATTAAAAAATTTTAAGAAATGCCTGCAAAATAAGGGGTTATCGAAAGAAACAGACGGATAAAAGTTCCATCATTCCTTAGTTTAATGGCACGAAATTGCCTTGATGGCAATTTTGTGCCGACGAAATATCTCGCAATGAAGTGAGCGCGCTGCGAAGAGTTCCTGATCGCGCGCAACATCGACCGTATTGGTGGAACTCGATCCGCTGGAATCAGGACGATCTAGCGTCCGTTTCGAAGGTTTTCTGGGGTTGCACCGTGAGGCGAATCGCAACGTCGGTGGATCCGTCAAACCGCTCGAGAACTTGGTCGCAGAACATGCACCGATATTCGCCCTTCGTCCCCGGACGGGACGTCAATTCGATGCGGCGATAGCCGGCATGACAGGTGGGGCACGTCAGATCGGATTTCTTCATGCCGACGTTATGCCGTGCCTAACCGAAGCTTTCCAGCCCGGAGCGGATCACATTTTCTTCGCACAGCATTGATATTTGGGAGAGCGCTCGTGGAAGCACAGAATTCCACGAGAGCGACTGAACTTAGTCGAGTTCGACGACTTCGCCATTGACCAGCGACACGCGCCGGTCCATGCGGCCCGCGAGGTCCATATTGTGCGTGGCAATCAGCATCGCGACCCGCGTTGCCTTTACGAGTTGCATCAGGGCCTGGAACACGTGATCGGCCGTATTCGGATCGAGATTTCCGGTGGGTTCGTCGGCAAGCAATGCCCGTGGCGCATTGGCGACCGCCCGCGCAATCGCAACCCGCTGCTGCTCGCCGCCCGACAGTTCCGCGGGCCTGTGTTTGATCCGGTCGCCAAGCCCGAGATAAGCGAGGATTTCCGAGGCGCGCTTGACAGTTTCCGAGCGTTTCAGGCCGCGGATCATCTGCGGCAACATCACATTTTCCAGCGCGGAAAACTCCGGCAACAGGCGATGCGACTGGTAGACGAAGCCGATTTCGGTGCGGCGGATCTGCGTTCGGTCGACATCCGACAGGCCCGACGTCGGCGTGCCCCCGACATAGACCTCGCCTTCGTCGGGGCTTTCGAGCAGGCCTGCGATATGCAGCAACGTCGATTTTCCGGTTCCCGACGGCGCGACGAGTGCGACCGACTGTCCGGCCCAAAGCGCGAGTTTTGCACCACTGAGAATGGTCAGGGCCGTTTCGCCCTGCATGTACTGCCGCTTGATCTCGTGGAGATAAACGACCGGTACCTCCTCCACTCCCTCGCTCATCGCTTCCTCACTCGTACCGCAGTGCTTCGACTGGATCGAGGCGGGCGGCGCGCCAGGACGGATAGAGCGTGGCCAGGAAAGACAAGGTCAGCGCCATGATCACGACCGCGCTGGTTTCGCCGAAATCGATCTCGGCCGGCAATTTGGAGAGGAAGTAGAGTTCGCGCGGAAACAAATCCGTGTTGGTGAGCCAGGACAGGAACTGCCGAATTGATTCGATGTTCAGGCAGATCAATATCCCGACAAATAATCCTGTGACCGTGCCGACCACGCCGATTGCAGCGCCCGTGATCAGGAAAATCCGCATGATCGCGCCTTGCGAGGCGCCCATGGTGCGCAGGATCGCAATATCGCTGCCCTTGTCCTTTACCAGCATGATCAGGCCGGAAATGATATTCAACGCCGCGACCAGCACGATCATGGTCAGGATCAGAAACATCACGTTGCGCTCGACCTGGAGCGCATTGAAGAAGGTCGAGTTGCGCTGTCGCCAGTCGACCAGAAACACCGGCCGCCCCGCCGCTTCCGTCACGCTCTTGCGGAAGGCATCGATCCGGTCGGGGTTTGTCGTGAACACTTCGATCGCCGAGACGTCGTTGTTTCGATTGAAGTAGGCCTGGGCTTCGGGCAGCGGCATGAAGACGAAACTTGCGTCGTATTCCGACATGCCGATCTCGAACACAGCCGTGATCTTGTAGGGCTTGATGCGCGGCGTCGTGCCCATCGGGGTCACCGCGCCCCGCGGCGCGACCAGCGTGACGTTGTCACCTGCGTGCAGCGACAGCGTGTCGGCCAGCCTGCGGCCGATCGCGACGCCCTGCCCTTCGTCAAATCCCTCGAGCGAGCCTTGCTTGATGTTCGATGCGATCGACGTGAGATTGTTCAGATCGTCGGCGCGGATGCCACGAACGAAAACGCCCGAGGCGTTGAACGGCGAGGATGCCAGCGCCTGCCCATCCACGACGGGCGCGGCAAGACGGATGCCCTGAACCTGGTTGATCCGGTCGGCGACGTCCTTCCAGTCGGTCAGCGGCGATTCCAGCGGCTGCACCAGCAGATGACCGTTGAGGCCAAGGATCTTGTCGAGCAGTTCTTTGCGAAAGCCGTTCATCACGGCCATCACGATAATCAGCGTGGCCACGCCGAGCATGATGCCGAGGAACGAAAACCCGGCGATGACGGAAATGATTCCTTCTTTGCGGCGCGCCCGCAAATAGCGTCCGGACAGCAGCCACTCGAAGGGCGCAAAGGGTGCGGTTTGAACGGGGGGCTCGCTCATGGCTTGGTCCATGTCCGATTTTCACACGATTCGGGCTAATTGTGGCCACGAGGACGGCCGGTGCCGCCTGTCCCCCGGTGGATAATCTCGAATAAACTAAGCCAATCGTGTCAGTACTTCGGCCGGGCTCAAATTCTCGCGCGTTCCGTCGGCTCTGCGCTTGAGCTCCAGCTTACCCTCGGCGAGGCCCTTCGGACCGACGAGAATTTGCCAGGGGATGCCGATCAAGTCGGCGGCTGCGAATTTCGCGCCGGCGCGTTGGTCGGTATCGTCGTAAAGCACTTCGACGCCTTTGTCGGAAAGCTCACGGTAAAGCTTTTCGCAAGCGCCGTCCGTATCTTCGGAGCCTTGCTTCAAATTCAGGATCGCCACCTTGAAGGGTGCTACGGCATCAGGCCATTTGATGCCGGCATCATCGTGGCAAGCCTCGATGATGGCGCCGAGCAGCCTCGACACGCCAACGCCATAGGATCCGCCGTGAACGGTGACCTCGGCGCCGTCGGGGCCGGCCACCAGCGCCTTCATCGGTTCGGAATATTTGGTGCCAAAATAGAAGATCTGGCCGACCTCGATCCCCCGCGTATGTACGCGCTTGTCTGCCGACACTTCACGCTCGAAGCGGGCAGCGTCATGGACGTCCTCGGTCGCCGCATAGACCGACGTCCATTGCTTGATGATCGGAGTGAGATCGCCATCGTAGTCGACATTCTCGTCCGGCACGGGAAGGTCGAGCACGTCGCGGTCGCAATAGACGCCGGACTCTCCCGTCTCTGCCAGCACGATGAATTCGTGGCTGAGATCGCCGCCGATCGGGCCGGTTTCGGCGCGCATGGGGATCGCCTTCAGGCCCATCCGCGCGAAGGTCCGCAAGTAGGCCACGAACATCCGGTTATAGGCGCGCCGTGCAGCGGCCTCGTCGAGATCGAACGAGTAAGCATCCTTCATCAGGAATTCGCGCCCACGCATCACGCCGAAGCGCGGCCGCTGTTCGTCGCGGAACTTCCACTGGATGTGATAGAGGTTGAGCGGCAGGCTTCTGTAGGATTTGACGTAGGCGCGGAAGATCTCGGTGATCATTTCCTCGTTGGTCGGCCCGTAGAGCAATTCGCGCTTGTGCCGGTCGGCGATGCGCAACATCTCGGGGCCATAGGCATCGTAGCGGCCGCTCTCACGCCAGAGATCGGCGAGTTGCAATGTCGGCATCAAGAGCTCAAGCGCGCCCGCACGATTCTGTTCCTCACGAACGATCTGCTCGATCTTCTTCAAGACACGCAATCCGAGCGGCAGCCAGGCGTAAATCCCGGCCGCTTCCTGCCGGATCATGCCCGCGCGCAACATCAGGCGATGCGACACGATCTCCGCTTCTTTCGGATTCTCCTTGAGGATGGGAAGCAGGAAACGCGACAGTCGCATGGGTCTACCTTGAAGGAATCAGTCGGGGTCCAGGGGCCTGCGGCAGTCAAACCGGATCGGGCGCAAAAACACAAGAGAAAGCGTTAGAAAAGCCGTCTAAGCATCCAAGCTATCAGCGATTTTGCCGATGCCGGCGTCCTGTCCAACGTCCCCGAAGCGCAACAATGGCAATACTCTATGGCGAAGCCACGTCAGTCTACGGCGAAGCGACATCAAAGTCGTCTTCCAGGCTGATCTGCTCAAAGTCGGAGACCAGCGCATCGATCTGCATGTGCCAGCGTCCGGGAGCGCTTAAGGGAACGCCGGTGACGTGCCAGAAGCCGTCGCTACCGAGCGCGGCCTTTCGCTCGATGCCCTCGATGCCGCGCGAGCGCATGCTGAGCCTGAGTCTTGCTTCCTTTGCCGACAGCGGGCTTGCATCCTCATGCAGCAGTTGCAGAGCGAAATCGTCGAGCCCAACGCGTGCCGGCGAAACCAGCACCAGAAACATGGCTTTGTCAGTGTGGATGTGCACCACCACCGGTCCCTCGGACATCAATGCGCGCGGCGGCGGCGTAAAGCGCCAGCCGGCGACAACGGCGAGCAAAATCACGGCAACAGCGCCTTCGAGCGCAATCGATCGCGAGAACGGTTGCGATACGCCGGCATCGCGTCCCAGCGCCGACGTCAGGCGGAGCCGATGACGCGCGGCGAGCAACAGCATCGCGGCGACCAGCCCCAGCTTGGCAAGCAGGATCAAGCCGTATCTGGTGTCAAACAGCGCGTGAACGCTTTGGAGCTGAACCACGGCAAGCGGCAGGCCGCTCAGTACCAGCAGCCCCACCGCAGGCAGCGCCAGCGCCGAGAAGCGTTGAACGATAGGCAGCGCAGCACTCCGCTGCTGCCATACGATTGCGGATAGCGGCAACAGCGCGCCAAGCCAGAATGCCACGCCAAGCGCGTGCACGAACATCACCGGCCGCATCACGATTTGCGGCGATGCTGTCGCTGCATGGCCACTCGCCGCGAGCGCCAGTCCAACTCCGGAGAACGCCAACGCGGACAGCGTGCGCGATATAGCAACGCGCTCGCCATGCAACGAAACCAGTGCTGCGGCCATCGCGACAATCGCGATCACTAGCGACGGCCCAAGGCTGGTCGCGAGCGCGATCTTCCAGGGCGAGAGCGCAAACAGACCCGTGATCGACAGACCGAGCGCATCCAATCCTTGAAAACCGAGCGAGCCCACCGCGCTGACGATACCGAGCGCGAGAAAACAGGATATCGCGCCCGCGGCCACCCGTGTTCGCGCGATCCAGTTCACAAAGAATGCGCCGCCAACGCCGGCAAACAGCCCGAGATAGAGTCCGATCCGCGCCAGCCAGATCATGTTGTCGACGGCGGTATGACCGGAACCCAACGGCTTGGTCTCGCTGGGCTCGCCGATTGAAAACGTCACCGATCCGGCCACAGGATGTCCATCCTGCGAGATCACGCGATAGCTGACGATTGCGGTGCCGCGCGGCAGATCAGCCGGCAGGGTCACGGCGATCATTTCATCTTTTGCATCGACGGTGGCGTCGTCTCGCAGTTTACCGCGGGCGTCGATCAGCGTGACCGCACCCGCAACGACGTTCTCGCTGAAACGTAATTCCAGGCGCTTGGGCGCTGTCGCAAGCACACTGCCATCGCGCGGCTCAACTGAGACCAGCGAGGCGTGCGCGGTGGCCTCATTCGCAAAACAACATGCGCACAACAGAACGACAATCGCTGCGACAATTCGTGTCACGGCGCCGGAATTAGCTTGACGCCCGGCGCTGGCCACTTCTTGTCATGTGCATGATCGGCGTCCGCTGGAATCTCGATCCAGCGGCTCACACCCTGCTCGCACTCCTGAACGACCGGGAAATAGAGCGTGGTGTTCGGCTTGAGGCCATTTGTCAGAAACGTTTCGATCACGAAAGTCTCGCGGGTCTTGTCCGGCAATTTGCCACCGCTCCAACCGACCTCGGTAATTCCCTCAGTGACCTTCTTGCCTTGAAACTCGTATTCGCTCGTCAATTTGCCGCTGACGGTCGAAGTCTCCCAGCCAGAAGTGGCCTTTGCCTCCGTAACGATCACGCCGGGCGGGATTTGCACCCGAAGCTTGACGGTTGCCGATCCCGCACAGCCGTGAGGCACGACGAAGACAGCCTTGTAAGGCGTCCCGACCGTGGCCTGCCGGCCTTCGAGCGTGACATGGGCAAAGGCCGTCGTTGCGAACAACAATGCCGCCGTCGCCAGGCCGAATGATCTCACTTTCATCACCGTCTCACATCTTCATGCCGGGCGACATCTTCATCATGCCGTCGCCAGCGCCCGGCCCCTGGGCGCCGACGCCTTGTACGTCAAGCGTCACGGCAACCTTGCCGGCCTTCTCAAACTGAAGCGTGAGCGGCAGCTTGTCGCCCTGCTTCAACGGGCTTTTCAGATCCATGATCATCAAATGATAGCCGCTCGGCGCCAGCTTGACGGTCTTGCCGGGATCGATGGTCAGGCCGCCGTCGACGGGGCGCATTTTCATGACGCCATTGTTCATCGACATTTCATGCACTTCGATTCTGGGAGAGACGTCGCCGCTGACCCCGACCAGTTTGTCGGCTGTCGCCCCCTTGTTCTCGATGGTGAGATAGCCCGCGCCGATCTTGGCGCCGTTCGGCGTGGCGCGGCTCCAGGCCTGTGAGATCACGAGATCGCCGGCCTTGGCGTCTTCGGCACGCAGTGGAGGGCCGGCCAGGCCAGCGACCAGAACCAGACCAAAAGACATCGCGATTATTTTTCTCATGAGAACCTCCTTGCTGGGTTCGGATTGTCGTTAGGCTCAGAACGTATATTTCGCCGCGAGGACGTAGGTTCTGCCCGGAAACGGATGGAACAGAAAATACTGCTGATTGAGCAGGTTATCGATGCCGAAATCGAAGGAGAAATTCTGCGTCGCTTTGTAATGGATCTTCATGTCGACGACCGTGAAGTAGTCGAACGCCCCAAAGACGTGGGAAACGACGTCGGTATTGTCGAGCGTCGAAAACTGCTTGCCGCTGTAGCGCATGGCAACCGTATAGGCCCAGAAGTCGTCGGGCCGATAGGTGAAGCCCAGCTTTGCCCGCCAATCCGGAACATTCGGTACGCGCTTGCCGTCGGCCGTCGTGCCGCCGACCACGCTGACGAAGGTCGGATCGCTCAGAATTCGCGAATTGACATAAGTTACGCTGCCGAAGATTTGCAGGCCATTGATGGCAACGTTGTTCTTGTCCGCCGCCAATTCGACGCCCTGCATCTGGATCGCGTCGACATTGCCGATGGTCGTGGTCGGCGTCTGAACGCCTGCCGAATTCGTCACATTGGTGGTCTGCGAGATGATCGCGTTATGGACCCACTCCTTGAAGATTGTGAGCCGAACACGTCCGTCATTCCAGTGGCGCTCGATGTTGAGCTCGCCATTGAGGTCTTGCTCGGGCGTGAGGAACGGATTGGCGACGGTAGCGACCCCGCTGACCGTGATATTTTGATAGAGTTCGGCAACGGTTGGATATCGATATGCCTCACCGAAGTTTGCGGTGATGTTCCATTCCTTGTTCGGGTCGTAGGAAAGCGAAGCCTTCGGCGAGAAATTCGTCGAGGAAAGCTCCGGCTGGCTGAAAGCGGAAGATTTGATTGTCGGAACTGGATTTGCCGGGACACCGGTCCCGGAAGCGGCGACACTGTTGGCATTGAAACCGTTGATGGCTTCCCAGACTTCGAAACGTCCACCCAGCGTGAGTTTTAGGTTGGGCTGGATCTTCCAGGCGTCCTGCACCCAGATCGCGCCCGTGCGCGTCTCGCCCTCTCCGTCCGAGAACAACTGGCCGGTGCCTGTCGATGTCGTCTGGTACCAGACCGAAGACAGATAGGCAGGATTTTCCAGCTGGTAACGATCGCCATGAACGCCGAAGCTGATTTCCTGCGAACCACCATAGCCGAACGGTCGCCAGATGCCCTTCGCATCGGCATTCTGCCAGTTGGTGCCGTCGTTCCGCGTGATCTTGCCGTTCAGGGAGTAGCCGACGCCGGTCGACGCTACCGTGAACGGATTGAGCATGATGTCCTGAAGATAATTATAGGTCGACGCCGACACATCGAAATCGAACACGCCCTTGCCGTCGCTTTTGAGCGAGACGGCATTGCTCATATGGGTCTGATCCCAGATGTACTTGTTGGCGGCGAAACTCGATATGCCGCCGAAAGTGGGCTGTCCGTTGATTGTCGATGTCAGATAAGTCTGCGGATTGGAGGTCTGGTGATTGTTCCAGACGCCGAATGAGTACGTGGCCTGCACCAGCGCGTTGAGATCATAGGCTAGACGAACGTTTCCCGACGTCTGCTGCGAATGGGCGAGCGCACCCGTACCAATGACGTCGGCGGGCGCGGCCAGCAATCCCTGCTTGCTGAGCGCAGGGATGGTCCCCGTCGTGTTGGGCGGAGGCGAAGCATTCGTCGTGTAGGTCAGCGGTTGCTGATAGCTGTCGAGATAGTTGGCCGAGACCAGCCACGATAACGCGCCGTTGCGGTTTCCCGCGGCGGCACTGGTCTGGCTGGTCACGTAGGTATCCTTGGTGCCGTATTGATTCCACGGCATGAACGAGACGGTTTCTTTCGCCACCGCAAAGGGTTTGTCGGGCATCTTCGACGTGATCAGCAGCACGCCGCCGACCGAATTGCCGGGATAGGCGGCGGCGAACGGACCATCGAGAAAGTCGACGCGCTGGATCGCTTCGGGCGAGATCAGATTCCAGTGCGGCGAACCGTTGGTATTGTTGTTGGCGATCAGCGCCGAGACGAGGATGTCGTCGTAGTAAATCAGCGTCCGCGCACTGGAATTGAGTCCCCAGTCGCGCGTGGCAAGCACAGCCTGATTGTCGCCGTCGTTGCGTTTGCGCACGAAAAGGTCCGGCATGTATTTGACGGCGTCCTCGGGGTCCTTGAGGTTGATCGTCTCATCGATCTGCCTGGAGGTGATGCTCCAGGATTCTTGCGGTAGCTGAAAGCGCGCCACGGCAGGCGGCGTTCCGTAGGACGCGTTAACGCCGCCGCCGTCGATGGCCGGAGAGACGGCAGGTTTGGGCGGTTGCTCCGCGGCGGCGACCGGCTTCGGCGTCCGACGCCGCGCGACCGCGACACGCTCGCCCGGCTTTTTGGCGGCGCGCTTGGCGGCGACTTTCGGTGCCTCCACCGAAACCGGCGGTAGCGAGGTTTGATTGTTCTGGGCGAAGGCCGCGTTAAACGGCGCAAGCGATGCCATTTCGACGGCTATCGCGCTCACTCCGCAGAGGGCACGTAACTTCAACATCGGACGTATTCCTGATGCCGGCTCAATGGCCGGTTTTAGCGATGCACACAGGCGACGCAGGCGAACCGCGCAGCCTTTCGGTCAGGCTCAGTCAGGAATTGGAAGGTGGCGCGCGCGCTTTGGCGTTGGAGCCAACCCGGGCGGCATCCGGTTGCGGCGCGTGATCCCGCCAGACGATATTGCTGATGGGACGGTAGGGAGCGGTCCATGCGACCGGTTCCGGCGTGCTGAAAGCGGCGGCACCGGTGTTGAAGGCGCAACAAATCAGGCAGGCTGCATCATGGGTTTGTTGCTGGCCGCCTTCATCGCCGGACCCGCCGGAGGGGTGACTGAGGCAAATTTCGGCGGCGGCAAGCGGATCGGAAGCGGCTGATGCAACGGCCCAACTCGCGCCGATCGGTGCAAGGATTTGCACCATCAGCGCGATCATGAAGATCGGAACGTATCGCTTAAGCCGCCGCATCCTCAAAAACCCGTTCGGGCCTATTAATCACCAAACCCGCCGCGAGTCGAGATCGCCCGCGGCCGCGTCGTGAGATGGTTCAAGGAGATCAACCATATGCGTCGTCAGCTATTCCCTGGCCAACCTGATTTTTTGCGATTTCGGCCGTGCCGTTGCATGATCAACACCACGTCGCATCGTCTTGCCAGTTGGAGATTTCATTGAAGGCGTCAAAGTTGGTTGCCGCGGCCTTGCTGCTTTTGTTCGCTCTCGCGCCCGCTCGATCAGAGACGCGGGAACAATGGATCGAATGGGGTACGCGGATTCATGGCGCGTTTGGCGCGTTCATCCCGGTCGGAATTCGCATCGGTCTCGATGCAAGAGAACGGCTCAAGGCGGCCCCGCGGGACCTCAGCGTCACCTACTACAACGGCGATAAGCCGCCCTGCCCCTGCGTGGCCGACGGCATCATGATCGCAACCCAAGCCAGCCCCGGTCAGGCAACTCTACAGATGGCTTCCGAGAAGGCGCCGCAGGGATCGATGGCCACGATTGTCATTCGCAATCGCAAGTCCGGCGAAAGCCTTAAATACACGATCTCCGACGACTGGCTCCCGACCATCCTCGGTTGGAATAAGCTCGACGCCGCGGGGCGATTTGATGCGGCGATGACGGCAGACCATCTCTTCACAGCGGAGCCGGCACCGTGAGCCGGAGGCCAACGTCGATAAACTACTGAAATACCGCCATTTGGGATTTAAATGCCGAAATTCCAATCATTTCGCTATCTGCTGTAATTTTGAACATTCGTTGCTGAAATGGGTGACAGCCCACTGATTTTAGTCTACGAATCCCGGCCTCAGACCAGCCGCAAGGTCACGGTCTGGTGGTCCAAGTCTCGGGAGGAGCCCTGGCGCGCAAAAGCTGCGTCGCCCCGTCAATCAAGATAAATCAGCGATACGGGGAAATAGGGACGACACAATTTTAGGAGCAGGACTTCGCAAGTCCTGCTCCTTTTTTATTTGCCCGGCTTTTTTCATCGATGTGGCGAAACCCGCGGTCCGCGATCCAGTACAAATATCAGAACCGGGACGCTAACCGGAAAGCCCGAGCTTGCGATTACTCACGCTCCAGAAAATTCGATCCGATACCAGCCTGCTTCTTGATCGGGTCGAAATCGCAAAACACGCCATCGGCGACCAGCGTGTAGCTTGAAACAATGTTGTACTTGTCGAGCTTCACCGAGTTCAGACCAATCACCCGCGTGTTGGTGCCGCCGTTCCATTTGAACGGCGTGGCGCTCGACGCCTTTTCGCAGGCCGCAACCGCATCGGCGAACACGTAGCCCTCGACGAAGGATTTCAGCGTCTGGAGCTGCGCGTTGGCTCGGAAAGTGAAATACGAAACGGCCGCAAGAGCTGCGATGGCAAGCAACAATAGCCCGGCCGTAATCCGCTGAAACCACATCTTCTCCCCCATGCGCTCCGAGACATACGTCCGCTCAGATCAGAACGGCATGCCCATCATTTTTGACAATCGCTCGACGTTCAGAAGGCCCTCGTAATAGGCCGCCATCCCCAAGCCGTAAATGACGGCTGACAGTAATGTCGTCCAGATCAGCTTGCGGCCCATCCGGGTCGCGACCGGAGCACCAGGATCGGTGCCGGCGCTGCCGCCGCCGTCTTCGTGCTGGCTGCGCACGCCGAACGGCAACGTCACGAACAGCGTGACCCACCACAACACGAAGTAGATCGCAAACCCGGTTGAGACGGTATAGACCATGGAATCACGCCTGTTCGATTTCGACGAGCGCGCCGGAAAAGTCTTTCGGATGCAGGAACAGCACCGGCTTGCCGTGAGCGCCGATCTTGGGAACACCGTCGCCGAGCACGCGTGCGCCTTCCCTGATCAGGCGATCGCGCGCCGCAATGATGTCGGGTACGTCGTAGCAGATGTGGTGAATGCCGCCGTCGGCGTTGCGCTCCAGGAATTTGGCGATCGGAGACGCTTCACCCAGCGGCTGAATGAATTCGATCTTGGTGTTGGGCAAGGTGACAAAGACCGTCACGACGCCATGCTCCGGCAGCGGCACCGCCGCCGATACCTCCGCACCAAGCGCACCATAGATTTTGGCCGCCTGCTCGGCGTCCTTGACCGCAATTGCAACGTGATTGAGCCGGCCGAGCATTGGTGCTCCTCTCTCCGTCCTTATAGCTTGGAGACGCAGCGTCCGCAAAAGCCGTCGTCCCGGTTTTTGCCCGGATCAGACTGTGAGGACGTGCACGAAGCAGAGCGGTTTCTTGCCCCAGTGCTCATTCACCGAAGCGCGCACCGCGCGGCGCACCAACTCCGCCAGCGCGTCCGGATCACGCCGCCGCGCCCGCGGCAAGCCGTCGACCGTCGAGACCACGACATCGAATACGATCTCATCGATGACCTCTCCGGCCGTGTTCTTCTCGGGGATACCGATCAGGTCGACCTCGGGATCGTCGGCGAGTTCGCCTTTTTCATTCACGGCCAGTGCAACGAAAGCGCAACCGCCAAACGCCATTCGCCGCCGCTCGACCACCGCGCGCGATTTGGAATCTTCCAGAATGTTGCCGTCTTTGTAGAGCCGGCCTGACGGCAACTCTTCGATAATGCCGGGCTCACCCGGCCCGAGCTTGACCAGGTCACCATTGCGGCAGGTCAGAACCTTCGGAACACCGGCCGCGCGTGCGAGCTTTGCGTGCTCGAACAGATGCAGCGGCTCGCCGTGAACCGGAATCAGAAGCTGCGGACGAACCCAACCGATCATGTCGCGCAATTCGTCGCGGCGCGGATGGCCTGACACGTGCACCAGATGCGTTCGATCGGTGATGACTTCGACGCCTTGCGTGATCAAGCCATTGATGATGGCCCCCACCGCCTTCTCGTTGCCTGGAATGGTGCGCGAGGAAAAAATCACGCTGTCGCCCTTGTTGAGCGTCACCTGCGGATGATCGTCGTTAGAGATGCGCGCGAGCGCCGCGCGCGGCTCGCCCTGGCTGCCCGTGCAAAGCGCCAGCACCTTGTCCGGCGGAAAATGGCCATAGAGATCGGGCCCGCGAAAATTCTGTACGCCGTCGAGATAGCCGGTTTCCCGCGCTACCTGCACGACGCGTTCCATCGCGCGCCCGACAACCACTACCTCGCGCCCCGACAGCCTCGCCGCGTCCGCGACCGCGCGTATCCGGGCAACGTTGGAGGCAAAGGTCGTGACCGCAACCCGGCCCCTGGCGGCCTTCACCAGTTCGATGATGGTCTTGGCGACTTCGGATTCCGAGGGCGAGCGCCCCTCTCGCACGGCGTTGGTGGAATCGCCGACCAGCGCCAGGACGCCGGCGTCGCCCAGTTCCCGCAACCGGCGCTCGTCCGTGGGCGGGCCCGTCACCGGCGTCGGATCGAGCTTCCAGTCGCCAGTATGAAGTGCGATGCCCGCCGCCGTGCGAATGGCGAGAGCGTGCGATTCCGGGATCGAGTGCGCGACCGGAATGAACTCGATGCCGAACGGCCCGAGCTCGATGCGTCCGCCCGAGGGGACGACGGTGACGGGGATTTTCGGCGGGTTGCGCTCGGAGGCGCATTTGGCCTCGAACAGTGCAGCAGAGAATTTGGTCGCATAGATCGGACATTTCAGCTTTGGCCAGAGATCGATGATGGCGCCGAAATGGTCTTCGTGCGCGTGCGTCAGCACAAGCCCGACCAGATTCTTGCGTTCCTTCACCAGAAAGCTGATGTCGGGCATGATGGTATCGATGCCCGGAAGATGCTCTTCGTCGCCGAAGGAAACGCCGAGATCGACCGCAAGCCAGGCGCGCTTCTGGCGATTGCCGAATCCGTAGATCGACAGGTTCATGCCGATCTCGCCAACGCCGCCGAGCGGCGCAAAGGTGAATTCGTCACCGTCGGCCATTAACTTGCCCTCGCAGACGCAGCCTGACCGAAATGCACGTCGCCGGCCGAAATCGGTACCCTGTCGCCGCTTGAGGTTCGTACGATCATGCAGCCCGTTTCATCGATGGTGTCGAAGATACCCGACACGGTTGTCTGGCCCGTATGGACCGATACAGGTTGTCCGAGGCCCGCCGCAAGCTCCAACCAGCGCCGCCGGATTTCGCCAAAGCCCTTGCCATCGTCCCAGATGCCGCGACATTCGGCCCAGCTATCCGAAAGGGCCGTGAAAAGCTGCTCGGCGGTGGTCTCAAGGCCAAGCGCCAGAAGCGACGTGGCGGGCACTGGCGTGCCTTCCGGCGCGGCGACGATGTTGGTGCCTAGGCCTACCACCACAGCGAGCCCCCCGTCCGGGCCGGCCTCCGCCTCCAGCAAAATGCCGGTCAGCTTGGCCTGCCCAGCCAGGACGTCATTGGGCCATTTCAGGGAAAATTCGATGCCAGCAGGGCCCGCAACTGCCCGGAGAGCCGCTTCCAGCGCGAGCCCGGCTGCAAATCCAAGAGTGGCTGCGGTTGCCGGCGCAACGTTGATGGTTTCAAGCACGCTGGCGGCCAGATTGCCGCGCGGTGCAATCCAGGGCCGATGCCGCCGTCCGCGGCCAGCGGTCTGCTCTGACGTGACGAACCACATCGGCCCGCGTTCGCCTGCGCCAGCTCGCGCCAAAGCTTCCGAATTGGTCGAGCCGATCTGATCGAAACCTGCGAGCCGGTAACCCGCCGCCAGGGCTCGTGGACCGAGCGTGAATGCCATCTCAAAGCTGATCCGGCTTAGCCAAATCCGGCTGGGTGTCGCTGTTTTCTGGGGTCATGATCTTTTCCAAAAACCGGAATCCACTTTTTGGGATCATGCCCTAAAACAGGGATTTCGCCGCTGCCGATGCCATGCTCACCAGCGGTCCGGGATAAACGAAGAAAAAGATATTGAAGAGACCTGCAACCGCCAGCACCGCTCGCAATTCCACGCGCACGGGATCGAGCTGAGTCAAAGGCTCGTCGAAATACATCACCTTGACGATCGAGAGATAATAATAGGCGCCTATGACGCTGGTCAGCACGCCGATCACCGACAGAGTGAAGAGACCGGCGCGGATGGCAGCGACGAACACATAAAACTTGCCGAAAAATCCCGCGAGCGGCGGCACGCCGGCCAACGAAAACAGCAGCATCGCAAAGAAGAATGCGAGCAGCGGATTGGTGCGGGACAGGCCAGCAAAATCGCTGATATTTTCGACATGGTGACCGTTGCGCTTCATGGCCAGGATGACCGAGAAGCTGCCCAACGTCATCGCGACATAGATCGCGATATAGACGAGCACGCCCTGCGCGCCTTCCGCGGTGCCGGAAGCAAGGCCAACCAGCGCAAAGCCCATATGGCCGATCGAGGAATAGGCCATCAGGCGCTTGATATTCGTCTGGCCGATGGCCGCGAACGAACCCAGCGCCATAGAAGCGATCGAGACGAACACCACGATCTGCTGCCATTGCGGCATGATGCCGGGAAATGCGGTGAGCGCCACACGGGTGAAGACCGCCATTGCCGCGACCTTCGGGGCCGAAGCAAAGAAAGCCGTGACGGGCGTCGGTGCGCCCTCGTAGACGTCGGGCGTCCACATGTGGAACGGCACCGCCGAAACCTTGAAGCAAAGCCCGGCGAGCAGAAACACGATGCCAAACACAATGCCGATGCTGCCGGTCGTGGCCGCGGCCGCGATGCCGGCAAAGCTGACCGTGCCGGTAAAGCCATAGATGAGAGAAGCGCCGTAGAGCAGCATGCCTGACGAAAGCGCGCCCAACACGAAGTACTTCAGGCCCGCCTCGGTCGATTTGAGGTCGTCGCGGTTCGAGGCGGCCACGACATAGAGCGCAAGGCTCATCAGCTCGAGGCCGAGATAGAGCATGATGAGATCTCCGGCCGAGATCAGGATCATCATGCCGAGCGTCGAGAGCAGCACCAGAATGGAGTATTCGAAGATGCGCCGGGATGGTTCGGCCAGGAATTCCGTCGAAAGGATCAGCGTCGCGCCCGAGCCGATCAGCGCGAGGATTTTCAGGAAGCGGGCGAAGTCGTCGACGATGAAGCTGCCGTTGAACGTCGTCTGTTTGCCGGCCGGCAACGTCAGCTCCAGCACGCCAACAATCGCGAGCAGGACGAGCGCAAGCACGGTGATCAGGCTTGTCGTGCGAACACCGCGATAGGCTCCAACCATCAATAGCGCCATGGCGCCGGCCGCCAGAACGAGTTCCGGCAGTACGGGCTGCAATTGATAACCTGCGCTCTCAAAGCTCATGACGACGTTGTCCAGTCTCAATGCAGAAGGGATGCAGCCTTCACGGCCGTCACTGCGGTATTGTAGTTATTGACCAGTTGCTGCACCGACGCCGCCGACATGTCGAGCACAGGCTTCGGATAGAAACCGAACAGGATCGTGAGGATCACGAGCGGCACCAGCGTCAGGCCCTCGCGGAATGTAAGGTCCTTGATGCTGGAGAGCGACGGTTTTACCAGCGCGCCGAACACCACCTTGCGGTACAGCCAGAGTGCATAGGCCGCCGACAGGATCACGCCGGTCGTTGCAAGAACAGCCGTTGGCAGCGAGGTCTTGAAGGTGCCGAGCAGCGTCATGAATTCACCGACAAAGCCGGATGTGCCGGGCAGACCGACATTGGCCATGGTGAAAACCATGAACACCAGCGCATAGAGCGGCATGCGGTTGACCAGCCCGCCATAGGCGGCGATTTCGCGGGTGTGCATGCGGTCGTAAACCACACCGACGCACAGGAACAGCGCGCCGGACACGATGCCGTGCGAGATCATCTGGAACACACCGCCCGCCACGCCCTGCATGGTGCCCGCGAAGATTCCCATGGTGACGAAGCCCATATGCGCGACCGAGGAGTACGCGATCAGCTTCTTGATGTCTTCCTGCATCATCGCGACCAGCGAGGTGTAGATGATCGCGATCACCGACAACGAAAAGATCAGCGGCGCGAACTCGTGCGAGGCCAGCGGGAACATCGGCAACGAGAAGCGCAGGAAGCCGTAACCGCCCATCTTCAGGAGGATGGCGGCCAGGATCACCGAGCCCGCGGTCGGAGCTTCGACGTGCGCGTCCGGCAACCAGGTGTGCACCGGCCACATCGGCATCTTCACGGCAAAGGAGGCGAAGAACGCGAGCCACGCCCACATCTGCAACGAGCGCGGCACCGCGGTGTGCATCAGGGTCGGGATGTCGGTGGTGCCCGCGTTCCAGTACAGCGCCATGATCGCCAACAGCATCAGCACCGAGCCCAGAAACGTATAGAGGAAGAACTTGAAGGAGGCGTAGACCCGGCGCGGTCCGCCCCAGATGCCGATGATCAGGAACATCGGGATCAGGCCGCCTTCGAAGAACAGATAGAACAGCACAAGGTCAAGCGCCGAGAAGGTGCCGACCATCAGCGTTTCCAGGAACAGAAACGCCATCATGTATTCACCGACGCGAACCTTCACCGATTTCCAGCTCGCCACGATGCAGAACGGCAGCAGGGCGGTCGTCAGGATCACAAAGGGCAGCGAGATGCCGTCGACGCCCATATGGTAAGTGATGGCGTTGGCGAGCCACGGCGCCTTCTCGACGAACTGGAAGTCGGCGACCGCTGGATCAAAGCGAACGACCAGGATCAGCGACACCGCGAAGGTGACAAGCGTGGTCCACAGTGCGATCCAGCGCGCGTTTCGCTGCGCCGCCTCGTCGTCACCGCGAAGCAGCCAGATCAGAAGCGCGCCGATCGTGGGCAGGAAGGTAACGACCGAAAGAATGGGCCAGGTCGTCATCGGTCAGCCTCCCACGCCGAACATGAACCACGTGATGAAGCCGGCGACCCCAATCAACATGGCGAAGGCGTAATGGTAGAGATAGCCGGTCTGAAGCTTGACGGCATTGCGCGTGACGTCGAGCACGCGCGCCGACACGCCGTCGGGCCCGAGGCCGTCGATGATTTTGCCGTCGCCAACCTTCCAAAGGAAGGTGCCGATCCACTTCGCAGGCCGCACGAAGATGAAATCGTACAATTCGTCGAAATACCACTTGTTGAGAAGGAATTGGTAGAGCAGCGGTTGCTGGTTCGCCAGATCGACCGGCAGATACGGCCGGCGAATATAGAAGAGGTAGGATACCGCAAGGCCAATCAGCATCATAACGAACGGCAACGGAGCCAACCAAGACGGCATGTGCTCCATGTCCTCAAGGATATGCGGGTTCATCTTCAGCGAGTCGCGGAAGAACTCCTCGACGCCATGCGGGCCGGTGAAGATTTCCTTGAAGGGAAAGCCGGCCGCAATCGAGCCGATCGCCAGCAGACCGATCGGAATCAGCATGGTCAGCGGCGCTTCATGCGCGGCTTCATAATGTTCCTGATCGTGCGGCTCACCGAAGAACGTCTTGAAGATGAGGCGCCAGGAATAGAACGAGGTTAGTCCCGCCGCCACGACCGTCGAAAGATAGGCGTAAGTAGCAAACGGATTATGCGAGGCGTAAGCGGATTCGATAATCGCGTCCTTGGAGAAGTAGCCGGCGAACATCGGGAAACCCGTCAGCGCCAATGTGCCGATCGACATTACGGCAAACGTGTAAGGAATTTTCCGCCACAGGCCGCCCATGTTGCGGATGTCCTGCTCGTGGTGCATCGCGTAGATCACCGAGCCGGAGCCCAGGAACAAAAGCGCCTTGAAGAAGGCGTGCGTGAACAGGTGGAACATGCCCACCGAATACGCTCCCGCTCCCATCGCCACGAACATGTAGCCGAGCTGCGAACAGGTCGAATAAGCGACGATGCGCTTGATATCATTCTGGACCAGGCCGACGGTTGCCGCGAAAAATGCCGTGGTCGCGCCGACAAGCATCACAAAGGCCTGCGCATTCGGTGCGAGTTCAAACAGCGGCGACAGCCGCGCCACCATGAACACGCCAGCGGTGACCATGGTCGCGGCGTGGATCAGCGCGGAGACCGGCGTCGGACCCTCCATGGCGTCCGGCAACCAGGTGTGCAGCAGGAACTGAGCTGATTTGCCCATCGCACCCATGAACAGGAGCAGACAGGTCAGGGTCAGCGCATCCGGATGCCAGCCGAAGAAATTGATGGTCTTGCCTGTCAGTCCCGGCGCGGCGCCAAAGATCGTTTCGAAGTCGGTCGATCCGACCAGCATGAAGATTGCGAAAATACCGAGCGCGAAACCGAAGTCGCCGACACGATTGACCACGAAGGCTTTGATCGCGGCCGCGTTCGCCGACGGCTTTTGATACCAGAAGCCGATCAGAAGGTAGCTTGCGAGACCCACGCCCTCCCAGCCGAAGAACAGCTGCACGAGGTTGTCCGACGTCACCAGCATCAGCATGGCGAAGGTGAACAGCGACAGATAGCCGAAGAATCGCGGCCGGTTCGGGTCTTCGTCCATGTAGCCGATGGAATAGAGGTGGACGAGCGAGGATACGGTGTTGACCACGACCAGCATCACGGCCGTGAGCGTATCGACGCGCAGCGCCCAGGAAACCTGGAGGTCGCCTGAGTTGATCCACGGAAACAGGTCGATGCGGACGTCGTGATGATAGAAACCGACCTCGAACAGCGTCCACCAGGACAGCCCAGCCGCAATCAGCAGCAACCCCGTTGTAATCACCTCGGCGGCGCGGGAGCCGGCCGCCGGCGGTTCCGAGACGTGGTGGTCGTCGTGGCCGTGATCGTCATGGGCATGGGCTTCCGATGCGTGAGCATGCGCGTCGTCGCCGTCGTGGTGCTCGACATCGTCGCCGCTGGGATTGCGCGCATGCGCGCCCATGATGGCGATCACGCCCGCGATGAGGGCGCCGATCAACGGCAGAAAAACGATTGCCTGGATCATGAGGCGGGTTAACCCTTCATCAGATTGACGTCTTCAACCGCAATCGAACCGCGGTTGCGGAAATAGACCACGAGAACGGCAAGCCCGATCGCGGCTTCCGCGGCCGCCACCGTCAGCACCAGAAGCGCAAAGACCTGACCGACGATGTCGCCGATGAAGGTCGAGAACGACACCAGGTTGATGTTGACCGCGAGCAAAATCAGCTCGATCGACATCAGGATGACGATGATGTTCTTGCGGTTGAGGAAGATGCCGAGAATCCCGAGCGTGAACAGGATGGCGCCGACCGCGAGATAGTGCCCAAGACCGATCGTCATCGCACCCACTCCGCCGCATCCGCATCCTGCAAGCCTTGCCCCGAGGCCACCTTGCGCACGCTCATCGCCATTTCGGGCGTCCGGGCGTTCTGCACGTTGATGTCCTGCCGCTTGACGCTCGCCTTGTGCCGCAGTGTCAGCACGATCGCGCCGATCATCGCGACCAGCAGCACCATGCCGGCAATCTGGAAGTAGTGGATGTACTTCGTATAGAGGACGAGGCCCAAGGCTTCGGTATTGCTGACGTTGGACGGGATCGCGGAAGTGATCGACTTCGCAATGTTCGGGTTGATGATCCAGCCGCCGCCGACCAGCAGCAGTTCGACGAGGAAGATGCCCCCGATCACAAGCCCGACCGGCAAATACTGCATAAAGCCTTCGCGAAGTTCCGTGAAATCGACGTCGAGCATCATGATCACGAACAGGAACAACACCGCGACCGCGCCGACATAGACGACGACCAGGATCATCGCCAGGAATTCGGCTCCCATCAGAACGAACAGCCCGGAAGCGTTCACAAAGGCCAGGATCAGATACAGCACCGAGTGCACGGGATTGCGCGAGACAATCACCATCACGGCGGAGGCCACGCAGACGCCCGCGAAGAGATAGAAAAACAGAGCCGGAAGGATCATTCCCTCACCTCACCGGTACGGCGCGTCGAGCTCGATTGCTTTCGCAATCTCGCGTTCCCAGCGATCGCCATTCGCCAGCAGTTTTGCCTTGTCGTAGTAGAGTTCCTCGCGCGTCTCAGTCGCGAATTCGAAATTCGGCCCCTCGACGATTGCGTCGACCGGACAGGCTTCCTGGCAAAGCCCGCAATAAATGCACTTCACCATGTCGATGTCGTAGCGCACGGTCCGGCGCGTGCCGTCGTTGCGCCGCGGACCGGCCTCGATCGTGATCGCCTGCGCGGGGCAGATCGCCTCGCAGAGTTTGCAGGCGATGCAGCGCTCCTCGCCGTTCGGATAGCGGCGCAGCACATGTTCGCCGCGGAACCGGGGCGAGATCGGTCCCTTTTCAAAGGGATAGTTCAAGGTCGGCTTCGGCTTGAAGAAATAGCGCATGGCGAGAAAGAACGCCGATACGAATTCCGACAGCAGAAGCGAGCGGGCGGTAGCGTTGATGTTGACACTCATAGCGACCTCATTTCGGCGCAATCCCCGCAAGCTGCAGTACGCCCGCGACGATGACGACCATGGCGAGCGACATCGGCAGGAACACCTTCCACCCAAGCCTCATCAACTGGTCGTAGCGGTAGCGCGGCACGATGGCTTTCGCCATGGCAAACAGGAAGAACATGAAGAACAGTTTGAGGGAGAACCAGATCACGCCGGGCACCCAGTTGAACGGCGGCAGGTCGACCGGCGGCAGCCAGCCGCCCAGGAACAGGATCGTCGCCATCGCACACATCGTGGCGATCGCGACATATTCGCCGAGCATGAACAGCAGATACGGCGTCGAGCCGTATTCCACCATGAACCCCGCGACCAGCTCGGACTCGGCTTCCACCAGGTCGAATGGCGGACGGTTGGTTTCCGCCAGAGCCGAGACGTAGAACACCACGAACATCGGAAACAGCGGCCACACATACCAGTTCAGGATCGTGAGCTGCGGCAAGCCGATCAGACTGGCCAGACCACGGGTGTTCTGCGCCTCAACCACGCCCGAGAGATTGAGCGTGCCGGCGCACAAGAGCACGGTAATGATCACAAAACCGATCGAGACTTCGTAACTCACCATCTGCGCCGCCGAGCGCAATGCGGCGAGGAACGGGTATTTCGAGTTCGACGACCAGCCGGCCATGATGATGCCGTAGATCGACAGCGAGGAAATCGCGAAGATAAAGAGAACGCCGACGTTGATGTCGGCGATCACCCAGCCAAGATTGGTCGGGATCACGGCCCAGGCGGCGAGCGCGAGTACGCAACTCACCAGCGGCGCGAGCAGGAACACGCCCTTGTTGGCGCCGGCCGGAATGATCGGCTCCTTCAGCACGAACTTCAAGAGGTCGGCGAAGGACTGGAAGAGACCCCAGGGACCGACCACGTTCGGACCGCGGCGGATCTGCACCGCCGCCCAGATCTTGCGGTCGGCGAGCAGGATGTAGGCGATCGCGATCAGAAGTACGACGAGCAGCAACACGCTCTCGGCGACCATGATGATCAGCGGCCAAAGGGTACCGGTCCAGAATTCGGCCATCACTTCACTCCGCTGCCGTCAGCATGTGCCCGGAGGCGAGCCGCGAGCATTCCGCCATCACGGCGGATGCGCGCGCGATGGGGTTGGTGAGATAAAAGTCCGCCACGACCGCCTTGAACGGCACCTTCTCGATGTCGCCCCCACGGCCGGCCAGCGTCTTGAGGTCGGCCGCGTTGGCGGCCGCGATCTGATCGAGCCGCATCAGGTGCGGCACGGCCTTGAAGATCGATTGCCGCAGCGCTGCCAGCGAGTCGTAAGGCAGCTTCTTGCCGAGCACCTCCGAGAGCGCGCGGATGATCGCCCAGTCCTCGCGGGCATCGCCCGGCGGGAAGCCGGCGCGGTTGGCCATCTGCGCCCTGCCCTCGGTATTGACGAAGATACCGGACTTTTCGGTGTAAGCCGCACCCGGCAGGATGACGTCGGCGCGATGCGCGCCGGCGTCGCCATGGGTACCGATATAGACCACGAAGGTGCCATCCGGCACTTTCACCTCGTCGGCGCCGAGCAGGAACAGCACGTCCAGCGTGCCGAACGCGGTCATCTGCGCCAAATTCAGTCCATTTGCTCCGGCGGCAAAGCCGATATCGAGCGCGCCGACACGCGAAGCGGTGTTCTGCAAGACCGCAAAGCCGTTCCAGCCGTCCTTCACCGCGCCAATGTCCAGCGCGAGCTTCGCGGCCTGCGCCAGCAATACTGCACCATCGCGACGCCCAAAAGCGTCAGGGCCGACCAGCACGATCGGGTTCTTCGCATTCTTCAAGACGTCGGCGAAGGAATGTTTTCCTGCGGCGAGATCGGCAAGCGACTCTGCGCCCGCACCGATATAGTCATGAGCATAAATCAGATCGGAACGGGCGCCGATGACGCCGACCTTGAGCTGGCCGGTGCGCCAGCGCTTGCGGATACG
The DNA here is from genome assembly GCA_963824305.1 of uncultured Alphaproteobacteria bacterium. Taxonomy (GTDB): domain Bacteria; phylum Pseudomonadota; class Alphaproteobacteria; order Rhizobiales; family Xanthobacteraceae; genus Bradyrhizobium. Next base: position 206,237 of record CAWGOW010000003.1, on the reverse strand, counting down.
GGCGTTGAGAACGGCCGCCTCCTTGCGCGGATTCGAGCCCACGATCAGAAGCGCGTCCGCCTGATCGATGCCGGCAATGGTCGGATTGAAGATGTAGGAGGCGCGTCCGGCCTTCGGATCGAAGGCATCGCCGCCCTGCACGGCGAGATTGACCGAGCCGAATTTCGCCAGCAGTTCCTTCAGCGCGAACATCTCTTCGACCGCGGCAAGATCGCCGGCGATGGCGCCGATCCGCTTGCCGTCGGTGCGCGAGGTCTTGGCGGCGATGGCGGCGAAAGCCTGTTGCCACGTGGCGGCGCGAAGCTGACCGTCTTCACGGATGTAGGGACGGTCGAGGCGCTGGGTGCGCAGGCCGTCGACGACGTGTCGCGTCTTGTCGGAAATCCATTCCTCGTTCACGGCCTCGTTGACGCGTGGCAGGATCCGCATCACCTCGCGCCCGCGGGTATCAACGCGGATCGATGAGCCGACGCCATCCATCACGTCGATGGATTGGGTCTTGCCCAGTTCCCACGGCCGCGCCGCGAACGCATAAGGTTTCGACGTCAGCGCGCCCACCGGGCAGATGTCGACGAGGTTGCCCTGCAACTCCGAGGTCAGTGCACTCTCGAGATAGGTCGTGATCTCCATGTCCTCGCCGCGGCCGGTCGCGCCCATTTCCGGCGCGCCGCAAACCTCAGCCGAGAAGCGCACGCAGCGCGTGCACTGGATGCAGCGGTTCATCGAGGTCTTGACCAGCGCTCCGAGATATTTGTCCTCGACCGCGCGCTTGTTCTCGGCGAAGCGCGAGGTGTCGACGCCGTAGCCCATCGCCTGGTCCTGCAGATCGCATTCCCCGCCCTGGTCGCAGATCGGGCAATCCAGGGGATGATTGATCAGCAGGAATTCCATCACGCCTTCGCGCGCCTTCTTCACCATTGGCGAGCGGGTGGAAATGACTGGCGGCTCACCGTTAGGGCCCGGCCGGCAATCGCGCACACCCCAGGCGCAGCTCGCGACGGGCTTCGGACCGCCCTTCACTTCGACGAGGCACATCCGGCAATTGCCGGCGATCGAGAGCCGCTCGTGGTAGCAGAAACGCGGAATCTCGGCGCCTGCCGCCTCGCACGCCTGCAACAACGTGTATTCGGCGGGGACATCGATTTCTTTGTCATCGACAATGAGTTTGGTCATTGCTGTCTCAAGTCTTTCCCAGCTTGCAATCCGGCGGCGTAACGCTGGCGGTTTTCAAGGATGTCTTCACCCAGTCTTGGGTCGTGTCGCCGTAGGTTGCGAGATAGGCCGGCTCGGCCCGGCTCTTTTCGCAGAGAAACGGCAAATGCGGCTTCAGGTCGTAATTGCAGGAAGCAAGCCACTCGCGTTGATCGGAGAACGCGTTGAACGCTTCCTCGCAGGCATAGAGGAAATATGAGACGAAGCTTTCGTATTGGACCAGACCCTCGTGGCTACCCACCTTGATCGCCTCGTAGTCGGGCGCGGCGAATTTCGGATTCTTGAATGCGAGATCCGTGTAGGCGAGGAACGCTTGCCGGGCGCTTACGGCACGGTTGTTGGTGCGGATCTCGTTGATCTGGAACAGGATCGCCACAAAGCCGAGCAGCGCGACGGCTGCCTGCGCCATTTGCGCCAGCGTTCCGAACTTCTGCCAGAATGCAGCGGGCAACGACATCAATCCTACTCCGCCGCGACCATGTGCGCGGGATCGAGAATTCCCTGATCGTCGAGATCGGCCTTGTGCGAATATTGATCGATGCGTTCTTCTATCTCATGGCGGAAATGCGCGATCAGGCCCTGGATCGGCCAGGCGGCGGCATCGCCCAGCGCGCAAATGGTGTGGCCTTCGATCTGCTTGGTGACTTCCAGCAGCATGTCGATTTCGCGCTTGTGGGCGCGGCCATCCGCCATGCGGGTCAGTACGCGCCACATCCAGCCGGTGCCCTCGCGGCACGGCGTGCACTGGCCGCAGCTCTCGTGCTTGTAAAAATAGGAGATGCGGGCGATCGCGCGGATCAGATCGGTCGATTTGTCCATCACGATCACGGCCGCGGTGCCGAGACCCGAGCGCAATTTGCCGAGGCTGTCGAAATCCATCGGCGTATCGATGATCTGGTCTGCCGGCACCATGCGGACCGAGGAGCCGCCGGGGATCACCGCTTTCAGATTGTCCCAGCCGCCGCGAATGCCGCCGCAATGCCGCTCGATCAATTCGCGGAACGGAATCCCCATCGCCTCTTCGACATTGCAAGGCCGTTCGACGTGGCCGGAAATGCAAAACAGCTTGGTGCCGACATTGTTGGGCCGGCCGATCGCCGCAAACCAGGCCGCGCCGCGCCGCAGGATGTCGGGTGCGACCGCAATCGACTCGACGTTGTTGACGGTGGTCGGACAGCCGTAGAGACCGACATTGGCGGGAAATGGCGGCTTCAGACGCGGCTGGCCCTTCTTGCCTTCGAGGCTTTCGAGCAGCGCGGTTTCTTCACCGCAGATATAGGCCCCGGCGCCGTGGGCGACGTAAAGGTCGAACGGCCAGCCGTTGACGTTGTCCTTGCCGATCAGCTTGGCCTCGTAGGCTTGATCGACCGCGGCTTGCAGATGCTCGCGCTCCCGGATGAATTCGCCGCGAACATAGATGTAACAGGCATGGGCGCCCATCGCGAAGCTTGCGATCAGGCAGCCTTCGACCAGGAGATGCGGATCGTGCCGCATGATCTCGCGGTCCTTGCAGGTGCCGGGTTCGGACTCGTCGGCGTTGACGACGAGATAGCTCGGACGCCCGTCCTTGGATTCCTTCGGCATGAACGACCATTTCATGCCTGTCGGGAAGCCGGCGCCGCCCCGGCCGCGCAGGCCGGAGGCCTTCATCTCGTTGATGATCCAGTCGCGGCCCTTGTCGATGATCGCCTTGGTGCCGTCCCAGGCGCCGCGGCGGCGCGCACCTTCGAGGCCCCAATCATGCAGGCCATAGAGGTTCTTGAAGATGCGGTCCTTGTCGTCGAGCATCAGGTGACTTCCTTCAACGTGGTTGGTCCACCCACCGGCGCAGAGAACTGACGGCCGATCTGCGGGCCCGGCTTCGGCGCATTGCCGGAAGCAAAGCCATCGAGCACCTTGCCAAAACTTTCCTTGGTCAGATCCTCGTAAGTGTCCTTCCAGATCAGGACCATCGGCGCGTTCACGCACGCGCCGAGACACTCGACCTCTTCCCAGGAAAAATTGCCGTCCTTCGACAGCTCGAACGGGTCGTGGTGAATCCGGTTCTGGCAAACTTCGATGATATCCGCAGCACCGCGCAAGCGACACGGCGTCGTGCCGCAAACCTGCACGTGCGCCTTCTTGCCGACGGGCTGCAGCTGAAACATCGTATAGAACGTCGCGATTTCCAGCATGCGGATGTAGGGCATTTGAAGCAGGTCGGCCACGGCGCGGATCGCGGCTTCCGAAACCCATCCCTCATGCTGCTCCTGAACGCGCCACAGAATCGCAATCGCAGCCGAAGCCTGACGGCCCTCCGGATAGTTGGCGATCTGCTTCTTCGCCCAATCCAGATTCTCCGGCGTGAACGTGAAGCTCGCAGGCTGAAGTTCCTTGGGCGCAAGGCGGCGAACGGACATGGTGCTCAGTCTCTCATTGCATGCGGCGCGCGGTACTGGCGTTGAAGGCGTCGATCCGCTGCTGCCAGAACGCGCTGGACGTGCCGAAAACGTTGTAGCCGACGTGGGTCGAAACCTTGATGCGATCGAGGATCGAAAGCTCGGTCACGGTTTCAAGACGATTCGAGCGGGGATCGTAAACGATCAGCTTGAGCGGGGTTTGCTCGAGGATGTAGCGCGACACGGTGTGGTCGGGATCGTTGCCGTGTTCTTCGCACATGATCACGCTGTCGCCCGCGAGCAATTTCTTGCCGCCTTTGATGGCGTCGATCTCGACGCCCTCGACATCGAGCTTGATGAGGTATTTGCCGCCGGGCGCGATTTTGCCGTCGCTCAAGAGGTCGTCTAGCGCGATGACGGGCACTTCTTCGCTACGGACATCCGTGCTGCCGGCAATGCTGAATGCCTCGTGCTTGGTCCCGGACAGCCGCGCGGTGCCTCTGGTGGCCCCAATCGCGCATTTCATCGTCTCAAAACGATTGCCGTTGACCTCGGCGTTGTTGGCGAGCTTGGCAAAGTTGTCCGACGACGGTTCGATCGCAATCGCGCGGTGCGGACCGAATGGCTTGCTCGTCACCAGCACCGACCAGTAGCCGTAGTTGGCACCGCAATCGAGCAGCGTATAGTCGACATCGCGCGAGTGGCGGAACAGCAACTCAAGCTCGTCTTCGTAATGATACGAACGATCGAGCAGTTTGCTCCAGTAGCCGTCGCCGTAGGGAAATTCGAACGTCGCGTCCTCGTTGAGTTTGATCGCAATGTTGCGCTCGGAGAGCGCCTTGCGCAGCAAATTCGCGCAACCGATGTAGCCCCGGTGCGAGAAATGCGAAGATATTTTCGCCCCCGTGGCCAGCGCCAACGCAGCCGTCCGCTCCCACAGGTTGGCCCCTTCAAGGGCGCCCGAAGCGCGGTCGAACTGGATGGGCGGCGGAGCGATCACCGATCGACCTCTCCGAACACGATATCGAGCGAACCGAGGATGGCCGAGACGTCGGCCAGCAGATGGCCCCGGCAGATGAAATCCATCGCCTGCAAATGCGCAAAGCCCGGCGCGCGGATCTTGCACTTGTAAGGCTTGTTGGAGCCGTCGGCCACGAGATAGACGCCAAACTCGCCCTTGGGTGCTTCGACCGCGACATAGACTTCGCCGGCCGGCACGTGGAAACCTTCGGTGTAGAGTTTGAAGTGATGGATCAGCGCTTCCATCGAACGCTTCATCTCGCCACGGCGCGGCGGGAAAATCTTGTGGTCCTGAACGGCGACGGGCCCTTGCCCGTCAGCGGCGCGGAGTTTCGCGATGCACTGCTTCATGATCTTGACCGACTGCCGCATCTCTTCCATGCGGATGCAGTAGCGATCGTAGCAGTCGCCGTTCTTGCCGATCGGAATGTCGAAATCCATTTCGGCGTAGCATTCGTAAGGTTGCGACTTGCGCAAATCCCACGCAGCGCCGGAGCCGCGCACCATCACGCCGGAGAAACCCCACTCCCAAGCCTGTTGCAGCGTCACGACGCCGATATCGACATTGCGCTGCTTGAAGATGCGGTTTCCGGTCAGCAGCGTCTCCAGATCGGCCACGACGGTCAGGAACGGATCGCACCACGCATCGATATCGTCGATCAGCTTGGTCGGCAGGTCCTGATGCACGCCGCCGATGCGGAAATAGGCCGCATGCATGCGCGAACCGGAAGCGCGTTCGTAGAACACCATCAGCTTCTCGCGCTCCTCAAAGCCCCACAGCGGCGGGGTCAGCGCGCCGACGTCCATCGCCTGCGTGGTGACGTTGAGAAGATGCGAAAGAATGCGGCCGATCTCGCAATAGAGCACGCGGATCAATTGGCCGCGGCGCGGCACCTCGATGCCGAGCAGCTTTTCCGCCGCGAGGCAAAACGCGTGCTCCTGATTCATCGGCGCGACGTAGTCGAGCCGGTCGAAATAAGGAATCGCCTGCAGATAGGTCTTGTGCTCGATCAGTTTCTCGGTGCCGCGATGAAGCAGGCCGATATGGGGATCGACGCGGGCGACCACCTCACCGTCCAATTCCAGCACCAGCCGCAGCACACCGTGTGCCGCCGGATGCTGCGGACCGAAGTTGATCGTGAAATTACGCAACGCTGGGCTTTGTTCGTTCATGACGCAGCTCCCGCTTGCTGGCGAGCAGCGAATGACGAATAGCGAATGGCTGATGTCATTTGGGCTCCGCCTTCGCCTTTTCGTCGCCCGGCAAGGGATAATCCGCACCCTCCCACGGCGACATGAAATCGAATTTCCGGAATTCCTGGTTGAGCCGGACCGGCTCGTAGAGCACCCGCTTCTCCTGATCGTCGTAACGCACCTCGACGAAGCCGGTGAGCGGGAAATCCTTGCGCAGGGGGTGGCCGTCGAAACCGTAATCGGTCAGCAGCCGCCGCATGTCGGGATGTCCGACGAAGATGACGCCGTAAAGATCGTAGGTCTCGCGCTCGAACCAGTCGGCGCCGGGAAATACATCGATGATCGAGGGCACCTGCGTGGTCTCATCGGCCTCCCCGCGCAGACGGATGCGCGTGTTGAATATCGGCGAGAGCAGGTGATAGACGACGTCGAAACGCTTTTCGCGGCCGGGATAGTCGACCGCGGTGACGTCGGTCAGGTTGACGAAGCGGCAAGCCGGATCGTCCCTCAGATAGCGAACGACATCGACGATGCGTCCGATCTGTACATCCACGGTTAGCTGATTGAACGCCACCGAGTGGCCTGTCGCCGCGCCGGCCAGCGCGCCAACGATCGTCTGCCCCAGAGCGTCAAGCTTGCCGTCGTCCATACCCTAAAACCCTAACGTTCGATCGTCCCAGTGCGCCGGATCTTCTTCTGCAGGAGCAGAACGCCGTAAAGCAGCGCTTCCGCCGTGGGCGGGCAGCCGGGCACATAGATATCGATGGGAACGATGCGATCGCAGCCGCGCACCACCGAGTAGGAATAGTGATAGTAACCGCCGCCGTTGGCGCATGATCCCATCGAGATCACGTAGCGCGGCTCCGGCATCTGGTCGTAAACCTTGCGCAACGCCGGCGCCATCTTGTTGGTCAGCGTGCCGGCCACGATCATCACGTCGGATTGCCGGGGCGAGGCGCGGGGCGCAAAGCCGAACCGCTCGATGTCATAGCGCGGCATCGACACCTGCATCATCTCGACCGCGCAACATGCAAGGCCAAACGTCATCCACATCAACGAACCGGTGCGCGCCCAGGTGACGAGGTCGTCGGCGGCAGCGACGAAGAATCCCTTGTCGGAGAGTTCGTGATTGATCTCCAGGAAATACGGATCGCGAGCGCCGACCGGCTTGCCGGTCGAGGGATCAAGAATGCCGGTTGCGGCCGGAGCGACAGCCGGCGCAAACCCTGGCCTGGCGGGCGTGGGGTTCAATCCCATTCGAGTGCGCCTTTCTTCCATTCATAGGCAAAGCCGACCGTGAGCACGGCCAGAAACACAAACATCGACCAGAAGCCGGTCGCGCCCAGTTTTCCGAACGCCACCGCCCAGGGAAATAGAAAAGCCACTTCTAGGTCGAAAATGATGAAAAGGATGGCGACCAGATAGAAGCGGACGTCGAACTTCATGCGCGCATCGTCGAAAGCGTTGAAGCCGCATTCATAGGCCGACAGTTTTTCCGGATCGGGCTGCTGAAAGGCCACCAGGAAGGGTGCGATCAGGAGCACCAGACCGATCACGCCAGCCACCCCGATAAAGACTACCAACGGAAGGTAATTTTGCAGGATGCCGGTCATCGGGAGGGACCTTTTCGCCGCGGCAACGAACGAGCCGCAGATTCGGGACATTAGAATTGTTCCGAGGCTTAGCGCAGCGCACCAAGGGGCGCAAGACAAGCTATCTTGACGCCGTTTTCGCGCCTTGCGACGCGTGGAAAACCACCCTCGCACCCGGCCATCCGCGTCCGAATCTTGCGGTCCGAAATCGCCGATCCGCGAGCCGGCCGGTCACGCATTTTCCGTGCATCAAAGACGGGAATGAAACCATTTTGAGGAGTCGACGAAACCAGCCGGAAACAATTGGAGGGTACATCGGGAACCAACAGACGGCGCGAAGACGCCTGGAGGCTCTCATGAACCACTCGATCCACTCCGCGGACCGTGCGACCCACCTCAAAATCGTGGTGATGGCGCTGGTTGCAGGAATTGCGGTTGCAGGCTTTGCGATCTCGACGCGTTCCGGCGCGGATTACAGCCAATCCGCGCGGGTCATCAAAGCCGGCAAACCGGTGATGGTCACGACTTCCGATAGCTCAATCGTTCGCTAAACCTCGTCCCCCCGAGGGCCTCGTTTCCCCCAACGAGGATATGAAAGGGCCGCTTCCCCCAGCGGCCCTTTCCATTTTTAGCGGCAGCGAGCGGCTCAGAGCTGACCGCGATACCATCGTTTCGCTGAAAAACCAGTGGCTTAAGCCGATTTCGTCAGACGGCTTCCTTGAGTTCCTTGGAGGCGCGGAACGCGACCTTCTTGCTAGCCTTGATCTCGATTTGCTCACCGGTGGCGGGGTTGCGGCCCATGCGGGCGGCGCGCTTGCGCACCTGGAGGATGCCGAGGCCGACGATGCGGATGCGCTCCCCCTTCTTCAGGTGGGTGGTGATCATGGTCACCAGATCGGTCAGAATGGCTTCCGCCTGCTTCTTGGACAGCTCCTGCTGCTCGGCGATGGCCGCCGCGAGATGCTTCAGCGTGATCGTGGCGGGGGTCGCTGCTTTTTTCGCCATGTTTGGCCCTCCTCGTTGTCAGAGATTTCGAGAAACTCAAGCGTGCTAGGGCTTAAATGATTCGAGCTTCGGCTCCCTGCGCAGTTTGCCCGATAAATCAGCCGTTTTCTGCACCGATATTGCAAAAAGCCCTGCCAGACAGGGGGATCTGCAACATCCTTGACTAAAGAGAGGCACCCCTTTAATTCCTGCCCCGTGCGGACCAATCTTTTCGGATTGCGCCATCCGCGGGAGTAGCTCAGTTGGTTAGAGCGCCGCCCTGTCACGGCGGAGGCCGCGGGTTCGAGTCCCGTCTCTCGCGCCAGTTTCGCCATTTTCAGGCGGCGCCCACCACCTCGATCAATCGCACGTCATCCATCCGCAGTGACGCTACCCGGAAAGCGCGTTTTCTGTTACTCGCGCTTGCATGACGACAGGCAGAACCCTCGACTTTACTCACACCGTGACCGAGCGCTTCCTGCGCTATGCGGTGATCGACACCCAGTCCGACCCGGCCTCCCCGACCTGCCCCTCGACCGAAAAACAGAAAAATCTGGGCCGGTTGCTCGCAAGCGAACTCCGCGAGATCGGCCTTCCTGACGCCCATCTCGACGAGAACGGCTACGTCTACGCGACGCTGCCGGCGAACACCGACAAGCGCGTGCCGGTGATCTGCCTCTGCTCGCATATGGACACCTCGCCGGACTGCTCAGGCGCCAACGTGAAGCCCCAGATCGTCCGGAATTACCAGGGCGGCGACATCGTACTGACGGCCGATCCCTCCCAGGTGATCCGTTTCAAGGAACATCCGGCGCTCGCCAACCAGATCGGCCATGACATCGTCACGACCGACGGCACCACCTTGCTCGGCGCCGACAACAAGGCTGGCCTCGCCGAGATCATGGACGCGGTGCATTTCCTGAAAAACAACCCGCAGATCAAACACGGTACCATCAAGATCCTGTTCACGCCGGACGAGGAAATCGGCCGCGGCGTCGACAAGGCCGACCTCAAGAAACTCGGCGCCGATTTCGCCTACACGATCGACGGCGAAAGCGCCGGGCAAATCGAGGACGAAACCTTCTCGGCCGATGCCGCCACCATCGTCATCGAAGGCGTCAGCGCCCATCCCGGCTTTGCCAAGGGCAAGATGGAGCACGCGATCAAGATCGCCGCCACCATCGTCGAGCGCCTGCCGAAAAACCAGTCGCCCGAGACCACCGAAGGCCGCGAGGGATTTCTGCACCCGATCGCCATAGGCGGTACGCTGGAGACGGCGACCCTTGGCCTGATCGTGCGCGACTTCACCGAGCACGGCTTGCGCGAAAAGGAAGCGCTGCTGGAGACGATCATTCAGGGCGTGATGAAGAACTATCCGCGCTCGACCTATCGGCTGGATATCAAGCCGCAATACCGCAACATGAAACAGGTGATCGACGCTCACCCGGAGATCGTCGAATATGCGATCGAAGCGGTTCGGCGCGCCGGGCTCACCCCGGTGAAAACGGCGATCCGCGGCGGCACGGACGGTTCGCGCCTGTCGTTCATGGGACTGCCCTGCCCCAACATTTTTGCGGGCGAACACGCTTTCCACTCGCGGCTCGAATGGGTGAGCCGGCAGGACATGGAAAAGGCCGTGCAGACCATCGTCCATCTCGCGATGGTCTGGGAGGAGCGGGCTTAAGGCATCACGCTTTCGCCGTCACGATCCAGATGGCGGCATCGATCGGGACCGTTTGTCCCTCCGCAAGCGGCGCGAGAGCTTCGCGGATCGACTGGGCGGCCGCGGCAACGGTCTGCGGTGGATGGTCCGTCAGTGCCCGCGCAGCCGGTCCGATTTCCAGCGAACTCTTGACCGCGGCATCCAGGCCACCCCCGATCGCGATATCGAGCGCGAGATCGACCGGCTCCATCGCCACTTCGGAGAACCCGGCGGCGTCGAGAATGCGCTTCACGCGCGCCTCGGAGGCAAATGCGAACGGTCCGGGGTCTTCCGGCCCTACCTGCGGCATCTTCGGCACGTGCCGATAGACGGCCTGCAACGGAACCATGAAGAACGGATTTTCGCGCGCCTCCCGCCAGCAGGCGAAGGCCAATCGCCCCGTCCGACGCATCCCCTTGCGCAAGTTGGTAAAGGATAGCGCGGGATCGGCAAAGAACATCACGCCAAAGCGCGAGGCAAGCAAATCGAAGCTCTCTGGCGTGAACGGATAGATGGTGGCGTCCGCGAGCGCGAATTCCACCGGAGTATCGGCGGGCGTCACTTCCCGCGCCCGCGCCAGCATCGGCTCGGAAATATCGATGCCCGTGACATGTCCGCTCGGCCCCACGACTTTCGCGAAGGCGAAGGTGGTGGACCCGCTACCACATCCGACGTCGAGCACCCGCTCACCGCTCCTGATTTTTGCCCGGTCGATCAGGATGTCGGCGATCGGCTGCAGCAGGATGTCCTGCACTGGCTGACGTTGAGCCCAGCGCTGGCCGCCGGCACCATTCCAGTAAGCGATCTGGTCGGCGTTCTCTTCGTGTCCTACGGGTGCATCCATGTTTCTTGAACTCGCTGTCATCGAGCCGAGGCTTTCTCGGAAATAGCATGAAAATAGCCTGCGCCGCAGTCGTCATATTCTCGCGTGCCGCCGTATTGCCGCGATGACGGGATTTTTAGTCCGCGGCAAGCGAAAAACGGCTTGAATGATATGTTAACAGCTGGCACCGCGCTTGCACGAATGGAACGCAATCCTCGCGCACCGACAACGGACACGCCCAAAGTGAAGATGATCGCTCGCTCGTCAGTCGTCGCGTTCCTGAGCATCTCGATGCTCTCGGGGGCGAAGGCGGATGACGTGGACAAGAGCGGTTACAGCCTTTTCGATCCAACGCCCGACGACCTCATGCGGAAATTTGCGCCTGACCGTCCCGCCAAGGGTTTTTCGGTGCGGACCATAGACGCCGGTCATTTCGAGATCGAGACCGATCTCGTCAATTACACCTATTCCAATTCTTCCGGCGTCAGCACGCGCAGCTATCAGACGCTCGATCCGACCTTCAAACTCGGCCTGACCAACTGGATGGATTTCGAAGTCCAGTTCAACGGGCTGCAATATACGCAATCGTTCGACCGGACCTCGCCGTTCAATTTCCAGAACGCTACCGGATTTGGCGATGTCTTGCTGCGGACCAAGATCAACCTGTTCGGCAATGACAGCGGACCCATCGGCTTTGCCCTGATCCCCTACGTCAAGCTGCCCTCGTCGACACCTCTCATCAGCAATGGCGCGGTCGAAGGCGGCCTGATTGCGCCGCTGGCGCTTCGGCCGGGCGATTTCATCGTGACGCTGATGACCGAAGTCGATGATTTGAAAAGCGCCACCGGCAACAACCGCTACGCCAATTTTGTCAATCTCGTCAGCGTCAGCCACGCCGTGCCCGGAACCGAAGGCGTCAACGCCACGGTCGAACTCTATTCGTCGGCCGGAACCGACCCAGGCACCGCGCCGATCTATACGCTCGACTTCGGCATGAATTTCCGCCTGAGCCAGCATGTCATTCTCGATGCCGGCCTTAATCTTGGCCTCAACAACGCGGCTCCCAAGGCGCAAGTCTACACAGGCATATCAGTCCGGTTCTGATTTGCGCTTTGGTGCCAGTGCGCATCCGTGCGGAAAATCGATCAAACCCGCTGTGGTGAAAGGGACAAGGAGCAAGCCTCCCGAAACCCTCACCACACGTGGATCAAATGAACCCGCTCGATCGAATTTCCAAAGCGCCTCAACGCATTTTCGTTCTGATTTTGATTCTTGGGGCGATCGCCGAGCTTTGGCTAGGTGCTCTCGGATTTGCCGCGCAAGAATGGCCGTTCTGAAAAACTCCGGAACGAGCGAGCCGCAACAATCGGCTACAGTTTGTTAGGAATTGCGCCTTGCTGATTTGCCCGATTCCAATTCGTTCTTTGAGAACAGAATAAAGTCAGAGCGCGAACGATCGGACGACATCGCCACATTGATCGAGGTAATGCGGATCTGGCCAGCCAGAGACAGCACTCGTCGACAGTTGAAGCGCGAGCAGTAGCGGCTCAAACGCCGCAGCGATTAAAATAAAAAAGGCTGCCCGCATGAGAACGGTCTGCCAATCCGGATCGCATAGGGAACAAGGATGGTGCGCGGTGAGAGGATCGAACTCCCGACCAGATGCGTGTAAAGCACCTGCTCTACCGCTGAGCTAACCGCGCGGCCATGGTCCGATTGGAATGGACCACCAGGGTGGTGTTTAGCCTTGCCGCCCCCTTTGACGCAAGGCTCGACGCGGTCGTACCGCTCGGGACAGCGGGCAAAAAAACGGCGCCCGAAGGCGCCGTTTTCGTCTCATCTTGTTCAACTTAATGGGTCAGGCCGCCGGAGGCTTCGTCGCCCGCGTCGGGGTCCGGCGTCACCGCCGCCACCTTGGCGGAGACGTCCTCCCAGACGATCGGCACGGGTGTACGCACCAAGGCGTTGGAGACGACCTCGTCGAGCCGGGCGACCGGGATGATGTTCATCCCGCCCTTGATCGCATCGGAAATCTCCGTGAGATCCTTGGCATTATCTTCCGGGATCAACACCGTCTTGATGCCGCCACGCGCAGCCGCAAGCAGTTTCTCCTTCAAGCCGCCGATCGGAAGCACCCGACCCCGCAGCGTGATTTCGCCGGTCATGGCGACATCATGCCGAACCGGGATGCCGGTCATCACCGAGATGATGGCGGTCGCCATCGCGACACCCGCCGACGGCCCGTCCTTCGGGGTCGCCCCCTCCGGCACGTGAACGTGGATGTCGCGCCTGTCGAACAGCGGCGGCTCGATGCCGAAGCCGACCGCCCGCGAGCGGACAAACGACGCCGCCGCCGAAATCAACTCCTTCATCACGTCACGTAGATTGCCCGTGACCGTCATCTTGCCTTTGCCGGGCATCATGACGCCTTCGATCGTGAGCAGCTCGCCGCCGACATCGGTCCAGGCGAGGCCTGTGACGATACCGATCTGGTCGTCGCTCTCGATCTCGCCGTAGCGATACTTCGGCACGCCGAGGAAGTCCTCAAGGGTCTTCTCGGTGACCTTGACCGACTTCTTCTTCGAGATCATCAGCTCCTTCACCGCCTTGCGGGCGAGTGTCGAAAGCTCACGCTCCAGATTCCGCACCCCCGCTTCGCGGGTGTAACGGCGGATCATCAGCAGCAGCGCGTCGTCGTCGATCGACCATTCCTTGGTATCCAGGCCGTGCTTTGAGATCGCCGTCGGGATCAGGTGCTTGCGCGCGATCTCGACCTTCTCGTTCTCGGTGTAGCCGGCAATCCGGATGATCTCCATGCGGTCCATCAGCGGGCCGGGAATATTGAGCGTATTCGCGGTCGTGATGAACATCACGTTGGAGAGGTCGTAATCGACCTCCAGATAGTGATCGTTGAACGTCGAGTTCTGCTCAGGGTCCAGCACCTCGAGCAAGGCCGAGGACGGATCGCCGCGGAAGTCCGCACCCATCTTGTCGATCTCGTCGAGCAGGAACAGCGGATTCGAGGTCTTGGCCTTGCGCATCGACTGGATGATCTTGCCCGGCATCGACCCGATATAGGTCCGCCGGTGGCCGCGGATTTCGGCCTCATCCCGCACGCCGCCGAGCGACACGCGAACGAATTCGCGGCCGGTCGCCTTTGCGATCGATTTGCCGAGCGAGGTCTTGCCGACGCCCGGAGGCCCGACGAGGCACAGGATCGGCCCGGTCAGCTTGTTGGCCCGCGACTGCACGGCGAGATACTCGACGATGCGGTCCTTGACCTTTTCGAGGCCATAGTGATCGCTGTCCAGCACTTCTTGCGCCGCCACGAGGTCCTTCTTCACCTTGGACTTCTTGTTCCACGGTATAGACAGCAGCCAGTCGAGATAGTTGCGCACGACGGTCGCTTCCGCGGACATCGGCGACATCTGGCGCAGCTTCTTCAGTTCGTGCTGGGCCTTCTCGCGCGCTTCCTTGGAAAGCTTGGTCTTGGAAATCTTCTCTTCGAGATCGGCAAGTTCGTCCCGGCCCTCGTCATCGCCGAGTTCCTTCTGAATCGCCTTCATCTGCTCGTTGAGATAGTACTCGCGCTGGGTCTTCTCCATCTGGCGCTTGACGCGCGAGCGGATGCGCTTCTCGACCTGGAGCACGGAAATCTCGCTCTCCATCAGGCCGAGCACTTTCTCCAGCCGCGCGGTGACCGACAGCGTTTCCAGGATCGCCTGACGGTCGGCGATCTTCACAGCCAGATGCGAAGCCACGGTATCGCCGAGCTTGGCGAAATCCGTGATCGCCTGGACGACGCCGACGACTTCGGCGGAGATCTTCTTGTTGAGCTTCACATAGCTCTCGAAATCCGACACGACCGAGCGCGCAAGCGCTTCGGCTTCGACCGATGTCGCATCGGTGTCGGCGAGCGCCACGGCAGTCGCTTCGTAATATTCGGTACGGGGCGTGTATTTTTCCACGCGCGCGCGCTCGAGGCCCTCCACCAGCACCTTGACAGTGCCGTCGGGCAATTTCAGCAGCTGCAGGACGCTCGCAAGCGTGCCGGTCTCGTAAATCGACTCTGGCGCCGGATCGTCGTCGGACGCATTCTTCTGCGTCGCGAGCATGATCAGCGCATCGTTCTTCATGACCTCTTCGAGCGCACGGATCGACTTCTCGCGGCCGACGAACAGCGGCACGATCATATGCGGGAAAACGACGATGTCGCGTAGCGGCAGCACCGGATAAGCGTGGCTTTCGCCATGGACAATTGACGGCCGGGGTTTCGGGGTGGTCATGGCCTTTTCCTTTTGTTGTGCCCCCTTGCACGCCATCCGCATCATGCGCAACGGCCACAAGGTGCCAAATATTCCGTAGTAGTGCGGCCTGACAAAGCCGCCTCTTCCGGTTTTCCGTCGGAGCAAATCTTTGAACTGATTTCACGCCGCCGGTCATATTAGGTGGCTATCGGCGGTGGGGGTGTCAAGTCGCTGAAAACGCCGATGGCACAGGGCTAAATACAGCGTTCGGCTTGAACCGAAAGGGCCGCCGAACGCCTCGGCAGCCTCACCAAAAGTACGCCGCTTTACAGGCGCCTGAACGGCTCAGGCGCTGGCGCTGCTCTCGACCGCGCGGTCGGAACGGTCGGCGTAGATGTAGAGCGGACGCGCCGTTCCTTCCACAACTTCGCGTGAGATCACGACTTCTTCCACACCCTCGAGGCCCGGAAGGTCGAACATGGTCTCGAGCAGAATGCTTTCGAGGATCGAACGCAGACCCCGCGCGCCGGTCTTGCGCTCAATCGCCTTGCGCGCGACCGCGCCAAGCGCCTCGTCGGCGAAGGTCAGTTCGATGTTCTCCATCTCGAAAAGCCGCTGATACTGCTTCACCAGCGCGTTCTTCGGATCGGTGAGGATCTTCTTCAACGAAGCTTCGTCCAGGTCCTCAAGCGTGGCGACCACGGGCAGACGGCCGACGAATTCGGGGATCAGGCCGTACTTCAAGAGGTCTTCCGGCTCGACGTGGCGGAAGATCTCGCCGGTACGGCGATCTTCCGGCGCCAGCACCTGTGCGGCAAAGCCAATCGAGGTCGAACGGCCGCGCGCGGAGATGATCTTTTCCAGGCCGGAGAAAGCACCGCCGCAGATGAACAGGATGTTGGTGGTGTCGACCTGCAAAAACTCCTGCTGCGGATGCTTGCGGCCGCCTTGCGGGGGAACCGAAGCCACGGTTCCTTCCATGATCTTCAACAGTGCCTGCTGCACGCCCTCGCCTGACACGTCCCGGGTGATCGAGGGATTGTCGGACTTGCGGCTGATCTTGTCGATTTCGTCGATGTAGACGATACCGCGCTGAGCGCGCTCGACGTTGTAGTCGGCCGACTGCAACAGCTTCAGGATGATGTTCTCGACGTCTTCGCCGACATAGCCGGCCTCGGTGAGCGTCGTGGCGTCGGCCATGGTGAAGGGCACGTCGAGGATGCGCGCCAGCGTCTGCGCGAGCAGCGTCTTGCCCGAGCCGGTCGGACCGATCAAAAGGATGTTCGACTTCGCAAGCTCGACATCGTTGTGCTTGGTCTGATGATTGAGCCGCTTGTAGTGGTTGTGGACGGCAACCGAGAGCACCTTCTTGGCGTGGCTCTGGCCGATCACGTAATCATCAAGGACCTTGCAGATTTCCTTCGGCGTCGGAATCCCGTCGCGCGACTTCACCAGCGAGGATTTGTTTTCCTCGCGAATGATGTCCATGCAGAGCTCAACGCACTCATCGCAAATGAAAACGGTCGGGCCTGCGATCAGCTTGCGAACTTCGTGCTGGCTCTTGCCGCAGAACGAGCAATACAGCGTGTTCTTTGAGTCGCTGGCGCCAACCTTACTCATTCGTATCTCCGTCCGCAGTTCGATCCGGCCCGTTCGCCCTAATCCCGGAAATTACCGGCCCCGATTTTTGAAAGTCCAAAGATCGTAGATAGAGCAAAATTCGTACCAAAAAAGACCCTATTCCCAACTGGCTCACGAGAATCGCGGCCATGCAATTCCCATGCAAGCATACCCTGAGCGACCTAGCCAACCATGCTCGCACCCGACTATCAAGAATTCGCTAATCGGCCGGCCGCTGGATATCCGTGACAATACCGTGATTTGCCCTCGCGCCATCGTACGATCGACCGAAATTGGGTAGACGTTCCGCGATTACCACGCCAAACGGCTGGGACGAAAGCGGAACTTCTGTCCCAAAACAGGGACGAAAAGGACCGCTTCGGGACATTTCCCGGGCAAGCAACCGTTAACGCAAGTTGAACGAACCAGCGTGGCGGCTCTGACATTTCTCTCGCTGCGAGAGCACGAATGTCAGGACCGGGACACCAGGCCCGATCAGGTTGCCTTCGCGACCGCCGGTTCTTCGGCCCGTTTGTCGATCACCTTGTCGACCAGGCCGAATGCCTTGGCGTCGTCGGCGGTGAGGAACTTGTCGCGCTCAAGCGCGTCCTCGATCGCCTTGTAGGTTTGACCGGTGTGCTTGACATAGATCTCGTTGAGCCGCTTCTTCAGGTTCAGGATTTCCTGCGCATGCAGCATGATGTCAGTGGCCTGGCCCTGGAAGCCGCCGGAGGGCTGATGCACCATGATGCGTGAATTAGGCAACGAGAACCGCATGTCTTTTTCGCCGGCCGCCAAAAGCAGCGAGCCCATGGAGGCCGCCTGCCCCGTGCAGAGCGTCGACACCGGCGGACGGATGAACTGCATGGTATCGTAGATCGCGAGACCCGAAGTCACCACCCCGCCCGGCGAGTTGATGTACATCGAGATTTCCTTCTTCGGATTCTCGGCCTCGAGGAACAAGAGCTGCGCCACGGTCAGCGTCGCCATGCCGTCCTCGACAGTTCCAGTCACAAAGATGATCCGTTCTTTGAGAAGGCGCGAAAAGATGTCGTAGGCCCGCTCGCCGCGGTTGGTCTGCTCGACCACCATCGGAACGAGGTTCATGTAGGTTTCAACGGGATCGCGCATTAGTCACCCAAAGGTTGGAAGAAACGAACATCCACCGAACGCACGACACGATTAAGGTCGGCGGCTGGATGAGCGTTCCGTGATGCAGGACGTAGCGTAGACAGGTTCACAGATAGACTTGTTCACAGATAGGCTTGGGTTTTACAGCCACAAGGTCAGCCCCGCCCCGGTCACAAGACCGGGCCTGACGAGAGGACCCGGTCAGTTGAAGCTGATTCTGGCAAACACGGATAGCACCCGCGAGCCGGCCGGGCCGCTTTTGCGTCTCAACCTTAATGTTGGACTTACAAACCTTTAGGCCGCGCTCTTCTCGGCTTCATCATCCTTGTAAAGCTCTTCGCGTGAAACCTTCTTTTCGGTCACGGTGGCAAGCTCGAGGATGAAGTCGACGACCTTGTCTTCATAGATCGGTGCGCGAAGCTGGGCAAGCGCATTGGCATTGTTGCGATAGAAGTCCCAGACTTCCTTCTCGCGGCCCGGCATCTGACGCGCACGCTCGATCACCGCGCGGCCGACCTCGTCGTCGGTGACCGTGATTTTGTTCTTCTCGCCGATCTCGGAGAGCACAAGCCCAAGCCGAACGCGGCGGTCGGCGATCTTGCGGTATTCGTCCTTGGCCGCTTCTTCCGTCGTGTCTTCGTCGGCGAAGGTCTTGCCGGAGTTTTCCATCTCTGACTTGATCGAGTTCCACATCAAGTCGAACTCCTGGTCGACGAGCGACGGCGGTGCCTCGAAGCGGTGGGTTTCGTCGAGACGGTCGAGCAGGATGCGCTTGACGCGCTGACGCGTGGCGCCGGCGAATTCGGCCGATATACGTTCCCGCGCGGCGTCTTTCAGCTTGTCGAGCGATTCCAGGCCCAGCGTCTTGGCAAATTCATCGTCGATTGCGGCGTCTTGCGGGGCTTCGATCTGGGAAGCGGTGGTTTCGAACTCGGCCGACTTGCCGGCGAGTTCCTTGTTTCCGTAGTCCGCCGGGAATGTGACCTTCAGCGTCCGGGTTTCGCCGACGGCAATGCCGACCACCTGGTCCTCGAAGCCGGGGATGAAGGTGTTGGAACCGATGACCACCGGAATGTTCTCGGCCGTGCCGCCTTCGAACGCGACCCCGTCGATCGTTCCCTTGAACGACACCGTGACGCGGTCACCACTTGCGGCCTTGGCGCCCTCACCCTTCGCGGCAAAGGCCCGGTTCTGATCTGCAATGCGTTTGACGGCATCATCGACCTCGGTGTCGGTCACTTCGGCAACCGGCTTCTCGACCTTGAAGCTCTTGAAGTCGGCGAGCGTGATCGACGGCACGACTTCGATCGCGACGGTGTAGTTGAGATCGGATTTGCCCGAGAGCAACTCCTCAACCTCTTTTGCTTCCGTCGGCATCGTGATCTTGGGCTCCGTCGCCAAGCGGAAGCCTCGCTCGGTGAAGAGCTGGGAATTGGTGTCGCGGATGGTCTGGTCGATCGCCTCCGCCATCACCGAACGGCCGTAGACCTTCTTGAGATGGGCGACCGGCACCTTGCCCGGCCGGAAGCCGTTGAGGCGGACCTTGTCCTTGAGTTCCACAAGACGAGCATCGGCCTTGGCATCGAGATCAGCCGCGGGAACGCTGACTTGAAACTCGTGCTTCAATCCTTCGGCGACCGTTTCCTTGACCTGCATGGCTTCAATCTTCTCAAATTGAGGTCCGGCGAGAACCGGACGCTTGTTGTCGATGGCGCACGGCCTCACGCCTTGCGCTACTGGTTTCGGCAGTCTCCAAAACCCTTTGAAATTCTTGCCTTATTCCGGCGACCCGACAAACGGGGTCTCAAGAGCGCCGGGTGCCCGGCGATCCATAGGCAACAGGCTGACGCTCGTAGCCCAATGATGCAACGAGATCAACAGTTCCCGGAGGAGAATACGGTCCAAAACCGGGCAAATTGAATTCGGCCGTGATTTGCACGCCGGACGAGATTTGGGGTCAGGCGGAACGCACGGATCCGAGAAAGCGGCCCATTTCAGACTTCAACCGCTGGCTTTCCCCGGTCAGCGCGCGGGCCGACGAGAGGACCTGCGATGACGCCGCCCCGGTTTCTTCGGCGCCGCGCTCCACCTCGACAATGCTCGACGACACGCGCTGGGTACCTGAAGCAGCCAGTTGCACGTTACGGGAGATTTCGAGCGTCGCTGCCTCCTGCTGCTCGACGGCCGCAGCGATTGCCGCGGAAATTTCCGACAGCCGTTCGATCGTCGTACTGATGTGACCGATCGCACCAACCGATAGCTGTGTCGCGCTTTGAATGTCGGCGATTTGCTGACCGATTTCGCCGGTCGCTTTGGAGGTCTGTTCGGCCAGTGCCTTGACTTCAGACGCCACCACGGCAAAACCCCGGCCGGCTTCCCCGGCGCGCGCGGCTTCGATGGTCGCATTCAACGCCAGCAGGTTGGTCTGGCCGGCGATGCTGTTGATGAGCTTCACCACATCGCCGATGCGGCTTGCAGCCGTTGAAAGCCCGCCGACGTGTTCGGTCGTGGCCTGGGCCTGATTGACCGCCTCGCCCGCGATCCGCGCGGTCTCGTGAATCTGCCGGCCGATCTGCTGATCGATGATGTCAATTCTTCCGCTGCTGTGGCAACCGATTGTACGTTGGTGGAGGTTTCTTCCGATGAAACCGCAACAGACCTGCTGAGCACCGTTTCACGCTTGGCCATGTCGGCGAGCGCTCCGGCGGAGACCTCGAGTTCATTCGAGGCCATCGACACCGCCTCGACGCGTCTCAAGCAGGCCGCATCGGAACTCGACGCATCGATGCAGCGCAAGTCGGACATGCTGACGCTTGCCGACCAGTTTGAAAGCACGGTCGGCCGGATCGAACGTCGCTCTCCAATTGCTGAAACTCATTCCAGTGCTTGTCGAAAGCTTCCGGCGTCTTGCCGCGCAGCAAGACATTCTTCCATTCCTGGACCTGCTTTTTGAAATTTGTCTCGATAACCAGCGCCTCAAGCGCGTTGGCCTGGCTTGTTTGACATCCGTCACGAAGACTCGATCTTTCCAGATTGAGAATGTCGCACGGCCGCCAGCAAAACAGCCGTGTCGAAGGCGAACAACAGAAGAATACGCTCACGAATACCGATCGAAACGCGTCCGGCCGCATGCGTCGCCATACAAGTCCCCTAGTCCCTTAACTGCCTAGGATGACTTGAATATCTCGAAGGTACTTTCGAGTTACTTAAAATGATACCGCTGACATTGTGGTTATCTTGAGCACATCGTGCCGAAGACGCAGCGATCGCAGAAACCGACAGCGCGAGATCTGAACGATATTGATTGGTGCGGGCGGAGGGACTCGAACCCCCACAACTTTCGTCACTGGAACCTAAATCCAGCGCGTCTACCAATTCCGCCACGCCCGCAAGGAAAGCATCAGGTTGGGCCGCGATGCCGCGGGCGGCTATAACATGAGCGTTCACTTCGCCGCAAAAATTAAATCCGCATTCGACGCTTCTCAAGGCAGCTAGATCAACGGTTATGTCAGACCACATTTTTCGACCGGACCGGCGTGCCGTGGTGGCGGGATTGGCGGCCACAGCCTGGCTGCGGGCGGACGGGACGGCGCGTGCGGAACAGGCGTCGTCGCTTTCGCTTCGTTGCAAAGCCGATGTCCTTCAATTGATGGAGGGCGGGTCCGGCACGGCCATCTGGTCGATCGGCGATCAGGCGCTTCGTTTCAAGCGCGGCGATCGTCCGGAGATTACGATTACTAACGATCTGCCGCTGCCGGTCGCACTCAACTGCCGCGGCATCGATGGCGTCGCCGCCGCCGAGCCGCTGTTGGCGCGGTCTTCCCTAAAACCCTCTGCCAGCGAAACGTTGCAACTCCCGCTGCGCCATGCCGGAACGTATCTCTGCGATCTGGCGCTGCTCGGCGACAACGCCGTGCGGCCAGCGCGGGCGTTGCCGCTGATTGTCGGCGAGAGCGAAACGGTGCCGGTCGACCGCGACGAGACGCTGCTGATCGAAGGCTGGCGGTTAAAGCCGGACGGCACTGCCCTGGCCCCCGGCGTCGACGCGGACGGCACCACGCCTGTCTATACCGTCAACGGGCAGCTTACGCGCGAAATCAAAGCGCGCGGGCGCGAACGCCTGAGGCTTCGTTTCATCAACGGCCTTCAGCGCCAGGTGATCGCTTTGAAAATCGAGCACCTCGACGTCACGGTGATGGCGCTGGACGGTCAGCCCACAGAACCTTTTTTGGCGCGCAACGGCGCCTTTGCGCTAGCGCCCGGTGGCCGGGCCGATGTTTTCATCGATATCGCGCCCAACGCAGGCAACACGCCGATCCTGATGCATGACGGCGACGCGGCGCGGCCGATCGCACGATTGGTTACGTCGGACCAGACGGCGGTTCGCACGGAAATGCTTACCGCACCGACCGCTTTGCCGTCGAACGGCCTCCCGGCACGGCTTGATCTGAAAAATGCGATGCGCGTCGACCTTCCGCTCGGTGGCGATCCCAAGGATTGGCTGTCACCAGCGGCGTTCGTTGCCACCGCAGCGCCGGCCTTTCGCATCAAGACGGGCCGTACGGTGGTGCTGTCGCTGATCAACCGCGCGCCGGCGACTTCCGTGTTTCATTTGCATGGTCACCACTTCCGGCATCTCGACCGGCTCGACGACGGCTGGAAGCCGTTCTGGCTCGATACGATCGCCATCGACGCCGGGCAGACGCAACGCATCGCCTTTGCCGCGGATTACGCCGGACGATGGCTGCTGGAGGCGGTCGAGACGCGCTGGAGCGCGCCGCGACTGCTGCGCTGGTACGGCGTCGACTAGATTTAATAATCTACACCAAGCTCGTCGTAGAGACGGCGCGTCACCGCGGGCAGCGTTTCCGGCAAATCTTCGGCGATCAATCCCGGTCCGGCCTCGCGTGCCGCTTCGCCATGCATCCACACCGCGATCGACGCGGCCTCGAACGCCGGCACACCCTGCCCCAACAGCCCAGCGATCATGCCGGACAGCACGTCGCCTGCGCCGGCGGTCGCTAACCACGGCGGCGCATTGGCCGCGATCGTCGCGCGGCCATCGGGTGAAGCGACCGTTGTATCCGGCCCTTTCAAAAGCACCACCGCGCCGGAGCGTTCGGCGGCATCCCTCACCCGTTCAAGTTTCGAGCGCAGTGGATATTTGTTCGAGATATCGCTGAATAGCCGGGGAAACTCGCCCTCGTGCGGCGTCAGAACCACCTGCGGGTCGGGTGAATTCTTGATCGCCGAAAACAGCCGCTCTGGGTTGTCTGCAAAGCTCGTGAGCGCATCCGCATCGAGCACGGTTGCGCGCTTTGCCGACAGCGCCGCCAATACGAAGTCGCGCGTTCGTTCGCCGACGCCAGCGCCCGGCCCGATCACGTAGGTGTTGAGCCGTCGTTCGGCCAACACTTCGGCAAATTCGATCACGGTATCGATGGGGCGAACCATCACGGCCGTTAGCGCCGAAGCATTGACGAGCAGCGCATCGCGCGGCGACGCCAACGTCACGAGGCCCGCGCCCACGCGCAAGGCGCCGCGCGCCGACAAGCGAGCCGCGCCGGTCGCGGCGATCCCGCCTGAGACGACCACGACATGGCCGCGGTTATATTTGTGGCCTTCGATGGTCGGGACCGGATAGCTGGCCTCCCACGAGGATGGAACGTTCTCGAAGGTTTTGGGCGCGATCTCGTGAAGGACGCCTGCATCGATGCCGATGTCGGCGACACGCACGCGGCCACAATGAAGTCGTCCCGGCAGCAACAGATGCGCGGGTTTGCGGCGGAAGAAGGTGACGGTCTCGACGGCTCGCACCGCCGTTCCCATCACCGCGCCCGTGGTGCCGTTGATGCCGCTCGGCAGATCGACCGCCAGGACCGGCACGCCGTTGGCGTTGATGGCCTCGATCATATCGAACGGCTCGCCTTTGACGGGACGGTCGAGACCCGCGCCGAACAGCGCGTCGACGATCAGCGCGGGCTTGCCGATGGCCTGGGGATTGAACGGCAGCACCGGATATTTCCACCCCCGGGCGGCAGACGCCGCATCGCCCGGAAGACTATCGCGCTCGCACAGCGGAATGACGGAAACCTCCCGGCCGCGCGCAACGAGTTCGGCCGCAGCGACAAAGCCATCCCCGCCATTATTGCCGGGGCCGGCGATCACAAGGATCGGCCCCTCCGCCACAAGGTCCTTGGCCGCCGAGGCAACCGCCTGACCGGCGCTCAGCATCAGGGAGAAGCCCGGCGTGCCCGCAGCGATCGCGAGCCGATCGGCGCGCTCCATCTCGGCGGTCGTCAGAACTTCCATGCCCCATCCTCTGACAAAAACGCCTTTTCCGAAGGCAGTTCTTCGTTTCATGTGCGGCCAAGCCCGGCCATATGCACACCGTTTGACCTATTTGCCTATTTTTACATCTGCCCTATGATCAGGCGAATCTTGCCGGCAGCTCCTTTGCCCAATAAGGGGCTGATAGAATTAAAGAATCCAGCATTTTCACGATCTGGCATAGACCCTGCTTTCGAGGGTCAGTTGCAGATCGACGGCTTAAGCAGGCAAATATCAAGCCCGCGGTCGGCTAAGAGATCTATTCGCGCATCCGCGACAACAAACTTGAACGTCCTTACGACCATGAAAGTGCCGGGAGGCAACCTGTGAAGAAAATCGAAGCCATCATCAAGCCGTTCAAGCTGGACGAGGTTAAAGAAGCGCTTCAGGAAGTCGGACTTCAAGGCATCACGGTCACGGAAGCCAAGGGATTCGGGCGTCAAAAGGGCCATGCGGAGCTGTACCGAGGCGCGGAATACATCGTCGACTTCCTGCCCAAGGTGAAGATCGAGATCGTCATTTCCGATGAACTCGTCGAGCGCGCGATCGATGCGATCCGGCGCGCCGCCCAGACCGGGCGGATCGGCGACGGCAAGATTTTCGTGTCCACTATCGAGGAGGCCATCCGCATCCGGACCGGTGAATCCGGGCTCGACGCGATCTAGCACGGGGAGATTCAATCCCCTCCTGAGACCGCCGGCGGAAGAATGCCGCTTCTGGCGGCATCTCTCTATTGATTACGATATTGTCTTGAGCATCCCCCGATTGTATTGACCATTGGGCCGGGCGCTGCCTTCTGCGGCCCCAAACCAACACAGTCTCAAAGGGGGATTTATGAAGACCGCCAAGGACGTCCTCAAATCGATCAAGGACAACGACGTCAAGTACGTCGATCTGCGCTTTACCGATCCGCGCGGCAAGTGGCAGCACGTTACCTTCGACATCTCGATGATCGACGAGGAGATTTTCGCGGAAGGAACCATGTTCGACGGTTCCTCGATCGCGGGCTGGAAGGCGATCAATGAATCCGACATGTGCCTGATGCCCGATCCGGTCACGGCCACGATCGACCCGTTCTTTGCGGAGACCACGCTCATCATCACCTGCGACGTGCTGGAGCCGACCACCGGCGAGCCCTACAATCGCGATCCCCGCGGCATGGCCAAGAAAGCGGAAGCCATGGTCAAGTCGATGGGCGTCGGCGACACCGTCTTCTTCGGACCCGAAGCCGAGTTCTTTGTCTTCGACGACGTCCGTTTCCAGACCACGCCTTACAACACCGGCTTCAAGCTCGACTCCTCGGAATTGCCGACCAACTCCGACACCGAATATGAAGGCGGCAACCTCGGCCATCGCATTCGCACCAAGGCCGGCTACTTCCCCGTCCCGCCGCAGGACTCCGTTCAGGACATGCGTTCCGAAATGCTGGGCGCGATGGCCAAGATGGGCGTCAAGGTCGAGAAGCATCACCACGAAGTGGCATCGGCCCAACACGAACTGGGCATGAAGTTCGACACCATGACGCTGATGGCCGACCAGATGCAGATCTACAAATACTGCATCCATCAGGTCGCGCACATCTACGGCAAGACCGCCACCTTCATGCCGAAGCCGGTCTATGGCGACAACGGCTCGGGCATGCATTGCCACCAGTCGATCTGGAAGGACGGCAAGCCGGTCTTCGCCGGCAACAAGTATGCCGACCTCTCGGAGACCTGCCTCCACTACATCGGTGGCGTCATCAAGCACGCGAAGGCGATCAACGCCTTCACCAATCCTTCGACGAACTCCTACAAGCGCCTGGTGCCGGGTTACGAAGCCCCCGTGTTGCTCGCCTACTCTGCGCGCAACCGCTCGGCCTCCTGCCGCATTCCCTACACGTCGAACCCGAAGGCCAAGCGTGTCGAGGTGCGTTTCCCCGACCCGATGGCCAATCCGTATCTCGGCTTCGCCGCGATGCTGATGGCGGGCCTCGACGGCATCAAGAACAAGATCGATCCGGGTCCGGCGATGGACAAGGATCTGTATGATCTGCCGAAGGAAGAGTTGAAGGCGATCCCGACGGTGTGCGGCTCGCTTCGTGAAGCACTGGAAAATCTCGACAAGGACCGCGCGTTCCTCAAGAACGGCGGCGTGTTCGACGACGACTTCATCGACGCCTACATCGAACTGAAGATGACGGAAGTGGCGCGCTACGAAATGACGCCGCATCCCGTGGAATTCGAGATGTACTACTCGCTGTAAGGCGCAAGCGGATCTCTCAAAGCCAAAAGGGGCGCTTCGGCGCCCCTTTTTATTGCGAGAATAGTCTGATTGCGAAAATAGTCCTTACGACGTGCTCGGGTCGGTGGGTCTGGGGTCCGGCACGGTGGCTGCGAACAGGCGTCGCCAGCGCTGGAAATTGATCACGATCCCGACGACCACCGTTGGCAGCACCACAACGATGATCATGTAAGGCGATAACGGCTGCGGCGAGATCAGTTCGAGCACCATCCCGGAGATCATCCAAAGCACCGAGAAACATACCGCAAAGTCGATCCTCGGAACGCTCAGCCAGTAAAGCAGCACCGATATCGCGGTCGCAGGCGCCAGCGCTGCCCCGATGGCGTAGACTGTCAGTTCTTTCGGCGTCAGGATGTCCAGCACCATCGAGACGAGAAGCCACAGGCTCACCGACATCACGATCGCGTCGAAGCGTTTCATGCCAGCCTCTGCACGGCCACCCGTCCTTCCGGGTTTTTCCCGCGAGGGGCGTGTCAGGTCAAGGGCTAACGCATTGCTCGCGACGCCTTTCGCCTCATTCAGTTTCAGCCATTTTCGAAAAGTATTGAGCCCGCGGGCGCTCGCGCGGAGCGGCTCGTTTTACATCCCGTGGCTTTCGAAGACTTTCTTGCAAGACGAGCTCAGACTGGCACGCTTCATCTGAAGGCATTGCTGAACGCCCATGTCGTCGCCGAGACTCTTGCGGCAGAAGCGCTGCGCATCCCGCGAGCAGGCGGCCTGCTCCTGCGCCGTACCCATATGCTGGGCCAGCGCGCTCCCGTTGGCGCCGAGCAGTACCGCCAAACCAAAAGCAATCGTCAACGTGCGCATGGACGTCCTCCGAATTGGGGAAAGACATCCAACTTGGCGCGATGGCGTTGGTTCCTGAGAAAGATGAGATCGCGACGAGGTGTCGCGCGCGATCCTTTATGACTTTAAGTCTTTGCCGCTTTTCTGTTCGCGGCAAGCCGCTCGTCGACGAGGGCGACTTGTGCATCGATCGCCGGATGCCTCAAGCCCTTCTGGAGAGCGATGAGCTGCACCAGCTTGTCGGCGCGTTCGATATTGGGCGCGCCATTCTGCAATGCGCGCGCGGCGGAGGCCGGACGAGACAGGCTTTGCGCGGCGGCTGCATATTTTTCGAACGGAACAAGATCGGCCGGATTGGCGCCGAGCTTCACGCATAGATCGAACACAAAGTTGTAGACCGAACGCGATTCCTCGATGTTGGAGTGCACGGCTTCCTGCGCCGTCCGCATACCGTCTTTCGTGATGCACCGGTAGTTACCCGCAAGAAGCATCGACCATTTCGCCAACGGCACCCAGATGGAATTGTAGGCCTTCAGTTTGACCGGCAATTCGATCTTGTCGCCGGCGATCTCAAAGCGCGCAGCATCGACATCCTTTTCGAGGTTGCGAATGATCTCGCTGTCCTTGTCGTCTTCGAATTTCGCGCATTTGAAGTTGGTCGGCAGCGTAACCAGGAGCTCATTGGCCTTGCCGTCCGGCGGACGGATGGCCTGCGGATCGGGGCTGTTCAGCGTGATCTTGTGCGGGTTGACCGAATCCCAGACGCGCGGATCGGTGTAGGCCGGCTCCAGCGCCTTGTAGTCGAGCCCGGGAATCCGCTTGATATAGGGGAGCGGCGGCATGTTCATGATCGACATGCACGGCACGCCCGACTTGCCGACCGCATCCAGCAATTGGCGCACGCCGTCGGAGCGATATTGCGGCTCCTGCATGCACAAACCGACCAGATCGAACTTCGATGGATCGACCCCGGTCGCGGGTCCCGCCGTCACCTTGCCCGGCAGCTTGCGGGATTCGAGCAGCACGGGATCCTTGCGGCCGCGGATGGGCAGCGTCACCTTGAAGCCTTCCGCATTGATCAGTTCGGCTTCTGCCGGCAGGCATACGAGGTGGATCGAATGGCCGCCGAACAAGAGCTTGGAGGCGAGCAGCGATCCGTAAGACGCGCCCATCAGGAGAATGTTGTAAGCAGGCATTTTTGTTTTTCCTTTTTCGTTTCCTGGCGCGGACACGTGGCCCTTGGCACGACGTGCTGCCTCAAGCAGCTGTCTCGCGCAGCGGCCGGTTCCCTTTAGCAACTCGCATTCGCTGAGTTCAAGAGGCGTGCGCCAACGAGCGATCAAACCCGATCACGATCGCGGTGTGGTACCGCGATGCACAAAAAATACGATGCTGGTTACTTCCCGAGGCGCACAAAAATTGCCGCCTTCGCTTTATTGAGACCAGGTCTTCGCCGACAACGATTTTCGCAGGATGCGCGACAAAACCTCGACCGAGTACGGTTTTCGGATCAACTCAAATCCGAGATGCGTATTTTCCGCCAGAACGTTGCTGTAACCGGTCGTGAGCACGACCGGAAGACCCGGATAACGTTCGCGCAGCAGGGTCGCGAACTCGACACCATCCATGCCGGGCATGATGACGTCGGAAAAAACCAGATCGACGGCAAATTCGTTCTCGGCAAGAAGCGCCAGCGCATCTTTCGCATTGGACACGCGCTTGACGCTGTATCCGATATCCTCGAGAAGCTCCGCCGAAAACCGGCCTACTTCCTCATTATCGTCGACGACGAGGACGGAATGGCCCCGGCCGGTATTGGTGGGCTCACTGCGGACGACATTGGGCTGCTGGATAGGTGCGGGCGCCGTTGCCTGCGGCAGGTAAATCGTGAATGTGGCGCCCTTCCCTGGTTCGCTCTCGACCTCGACATCGCCGTCGGATTGCTTGGCAAAGCCGAACGCCTGGCTAAGCCCGAGCCCTGTACCCTTGCCGACTTCCTTGGTCGTAAAGAACGGCTCGAAGATTGTTTCGAGATTTTCCGGCGCAATCCCGTCTCCGGAATCGTGGACTGAAATGGCCACGAATGAGCCCGGCCGGATGCCGGCCCCCCGCAAGGCCGGAATCGAGTCGACTTTCCTGACGCCAATGGTCAACCGGCCTTCGCCGTGCATGGCGTCGCGCCCATTGACTGCAAAATTGATCAGCGCGGTTTCAAACTGCGCAATATCGGCAATTGCGAAGCATTGCGAATCTGCAATATCGGTTTCGACCCGAATACGGCTACCGACCAGCGGGCGTATCAGTTGAGCCAGGCTCTCAACCTGATCGCTGACATCAAAGATCTGAGGCTTCAATGGCTGCCGGCGCGCGAAGGCGAGCAGCTGCGTTGTCAGTTTTGCGGCACGCTCGACAGTATCGGATATCGCATCCACGTAGCGGCGGCGGCGATCCTCCGGCAGGTCACGTCGCCGCAGAAAATCAGTCGCGGAACGGATGATGGTAAGCAGGTTGTTGAAGTCATGGGCGACGCCACCGGTGAGCTGGCCAATCGCCTCCATTTTTTGTGCTTGACGAAGGGCGTCCTCGCTTTGCCGGCGCTCGGTGACGTCGATGGCCTCCGGCACGGCGCCCGTTACGCTCCCGTAGCGATCGAAGACCGGGCGCATCGCAAATTCGAAATAGCGATC
Organism: uncultured Alphaproteobacteria bacterium; assembly: GCA_963824305.1. GTDB lineage: Bacteria > Pseudomonadota > Alphaproteobacteria > Rhizobiales > Xanthobacteraceae > Bradyrhizobium. Next base: position 176,245 of record CAWGOW010000003.1, on the reverse strand, counting down.
TCCCATCGGCAAGCGCAGCATCATATCGTTGATCTGGACGTCCTCCCCCTGCATCACCCGAGCGAAACCGCTGCGCACGGCCTCGGGCATACCTTCCGTCCCAGTGAACCATCGCGTATCCCAAAACGGCTTGCCGATGACGTCAGCCGGCTCCGCATGGATTCCAGCCAGCGCGATTTTATTCGCGTATAGAAGATGGCCTTCGGTATCGAGCAAGCTCTGATATTGATGGCTACTCTCAAAAATGGCTCTCATTCTCGATTCGCTGATTTCGAGCTGCGCGGTTCGTTCGAGAATGCGCTCCTCCAGCGTCTCGTTGAGCCGCCGAAGTCCGATCTCCGCATGTTTTGCCGCGGTGATATCGTGCGCGACCCCGATAAATCCGGCGTGCTTGCCGGTCGGGTCCCAGCGCGGCTGTGATTCCGAGCGTAGCCATCGCCATTCGCCGTCGGCGCGCTTGTAGCGCGCCTCCAGTACAAATGGCCTTAAGGACGATTTGCCCTCGATCTGCTCCTTGAGGATGCGTGCCAGATCATCCGGATGTAGCGCTTTACGCCAGTCGTACTTGATCGCCTCGTCGTACGGAAGGCCGACAAAGTCTACGTAGGCCTTGTTGGCGAAAGACCTTGTCCGGTCGAGTTTCGAGACCCAAATCGGCACCGGGGCACTATTGGCGATCAAGCGAAAGCGTTCTTCGCTTTCGTGGAGGTTCTGCCGCGCCAGCACACGATCGGTGATGTCGATGTGAGCGCCTCGCAGCCGTACTGCGTGCCCGGCCGCGTCGCGTTCGATCTTGGCTACGACATGTATCCAGCGCAGCTTGCCGTCGCTGGGCCTGATAATCCGGTATTCGGCCGTGTAGTCCTCATCGCTGCCGGCGATCGCCGCGAGGAAGTGCTTCTCTGTGGCATCGCGATCGTCGGGGTGAATTCGATTGACCCATTCCTCGTGACTTCTCGTTGACTGCATCAGGCGGCAGTCCATGAATCACCAGGTATTCCGGAGAGCGGCGATTTTGAAATCCGACACGCAGATCGACTTCGACGCCTCCGACGCGGCCGATGCGCTGAACCAGCGCCAACTCGGCTTCGCGCTCCTGCAAGACGCGATAGGCGCGATCGCGTTCGCGCGCGATTTCCAGCATGTGCTGCTGTAAATCGCCGGCTGCCGTACCCGCGACCGGACCGTCGTTCAAGGTGGTGAACTCATCATTATTATATGACGGCGATGCTCGCCCCTGCCCGTACCAGAAAAAACACGGTTTAGCGTGCGCCGACCCCTAGGGAATAAATCGCCAAAGTACGGAATGATAACGCGCAGCCCTGCGGCCAGTTCCCCGCAGGGAACAAGCTGATGAAGGCAGGCGCCGGGCGTTATTTTCACAATGTCAAAATAGGTCAAACCCGAAACACCCCGGTCCTTATTCGCGAATGTGCGCTTGCCAATCTGACGGCACCGCCCCGGCCGGCCCAGGCACAGGCTGATCATCAGGATGCGCGCGAGGAGGATGAAGCTTGGGACCGGCGAAGGCTTGTTCTGTACGATAGTCGTAAAACCAATGCTCGCCGGGCTCGAAGCTGGTGATGATCGGGTGACCCGTTTCGGCAAAATGCCTCGATGCGTGCTGATTGGGTGAACTATCACAGCAGCCGATGTGCCCGCATTCGGCGCATCTGCGCAGATGAAACCACCATCGGCCCGAAGCCAAACATTCGACGCACCCGGTTCCGCTCGGCTCGATCGCGGGGTTAATGCCATCCATCTCAGATTTCATCGGCTCCTCGCTATCGGCAGCTCTGCTGCGAGTTTCTTCATTGCTGCATTTTCCCTGACAACTTCGCCAGCCTCTCGACTGTACAAAGCTATCTCTGCGGCGATCGCGCGGCCGAGAATGCGCTGATCAATATTACCGAAGGATCCGGGCACGAGGCTTCCCAACCACCCAACCCAGGCCGGGGTATGCGCGTTGCCGACGATGATGCCCGGGCGAAAGATCGCCAGGCGCGTAAAGCCAATGTCGCGCAGATTGTCTTCTTTCATGCCCATGACGCGAGCGTAGCGAAACCGACTGCGCGCTGTACTTCCCGCGGCGGAAAGCAGGCAGAACTGGGCGATTCCGGCGTCACGGCAACCGCGGGCAAAAGCCCCGACGACGCCGAGTTCAAGTCGTCGCAGTTCTTCTTCGCTCCAGCGCATCGACCCGGAGCCGACCCCTACGCAGCTTACGGCACTGACAGGATTTTGGCTGAGAAGTTCGCGGGCGACGCCGGTAATGCGCTCGGCAAAATCGGCCGCACCCGTGTCGAGGACGACGTTGCGCACCCGCGACCGGACCGCGATCGGCTTTCTGGTAACCATCACCACTTCCCGACACTCGGAAATGGCCAGCAGTTCCGCGACGGTTGCAGCACCAACTTGCCCGGTGCCACCGAGGACGATTGCGACGAAAGTTTCCATGAAGCAAACCCTGGTTGCGCAACGAGACCGGCGCCAGGCGCGACAATATCGCCTCTACACCCGAAACACCTTCGCATAACGCGCTTTCAGGTCCTCGCTCGCCGCCTGCACGGCTACGGGATCTGACTTGAGCATCTTCACTTCCGACATCGGCTTCTGCCCTGCCCTCGGCTTGACCTCGGAATGGAAAGAGCGATGGGCGAACTCGTTGACCAGCATCTGCTGCGCCTCGTGGCTAAAGAAGAAGCTCTGGAACAGCCGCGCCGCATTCGGATTGGGGGCGTCCTTGAATACGCCGCTCGGCACGATGATCAGCGGCGAACCTTCGGCCGGATACACCACTTCCACCGGCTTGCCCTGGTCCTTGAACAGGATGAGATTGTAGTCGTTGCCGTCGGCCATGACCGCGCGCTCGCCAAGCATGATCTTCTTCGGCGGATCGCCGGCCGATTGCACCTGCATCACCTTTTGCTGCGCAAGCTTCTCCAGATACGGCCAGCCGAATTCGCGCGTAAGCACGAACGTCGTTGTCAGAATGGCGCCGCTGTAACTCGGATGGCCCTTGACGAGTTTGCCGAGCCATTTCGGATCGAGCAGATCGGCGTAGCTCTTTGGCGCATCCTCAGGCTTCACCAGGTTGGTATTGTAGCCGATCACTTCGAGCCACGCGCAAGCGGTGGCGTACAGGCCATCGGGATCGTACTGATCGGCCGGAAAGTTTTTCACGACCTCCTCGGGCAAGTAGGCCGCAAGCCAGCCGTTCTTCTTCCATTCGAGATAATGCGAGACGTCGGTTGAGTTGGCGACATCGACCGCGTGGATACCGCTGTCGTTTTCCTGCGCGATGCGCTGGAAGATCCGCTCGGCGCCGGAACGCTCGACGCGCACGGAAATGCCGGGATATTTGGCTTCGAACATTTTGCCGAGACGCTCGGCCACGTTGATCTCGATGGCCGCGTAATAAGACAGCTTGCCTTCCTTGCGCGCAGCCTCGATCAATTCCGGAGTGACGGCCGAGGGAGATATCGCGGCCTTGACCGGCTCGGCGAAAACCACGCCCGCCATCGCGCCTGCGGAGGCCCCCAGCATCTCGCGCCGCGACCATTGCCGAATACCCATGGGCTTCTCTCCCGCGGCGAACCGCTGTTCTTGTTGTTCTCGGGCCATGTTAGCCAACATTGCCAGGCAGGGCACTACCGCTTTGGGCCAATGGAGATGTCACCCGCTCCCTCGTCGTGCCAACTGGGCGCATCGCAAATTTATTAGAGCCTCTCGAGCCTTCCGCACGTCCGTGCCTTCGCTACCTTGTGGCGACACTCACACCCTTGAGGCCTTTTGCGTCGATCGCTCTGTGCACCACGCCGGTCTGTTTTGCTTCGTCGACGAGCGCCGCGAGCAGAGCCTGCGCCGCGGAAGAGCGGCCTTTCGGCAGCGCAGCCGCCACGAGAACCGTCCCAAAAGCGCCGGGCACGATCCTGGCGTCTTGCAGGGCCTCGGCCGCAGGATACCCTACGCCGGAGTCCGCACCGAAGACACTGGCCTTGCCGGAGCGCAGCAGGTCCGCCGCATCGGCTGCAATGGTCGGGCTCAGCGGAATACGGACGATCTCGGCGGCCTTGATCTGCCGCGTCAGCACGCGATCAGAGGGAGCACCGCGGATCGTGCCAATCTTCACACCCGCTTTGTCAACCGAGGCAATGTCGGGGAATTCTGTTCCCGGCGCCGCTACGTAGACAAGGCTGATCGCCCAAAGGTCCGCCGTCGAATCCGCCTTATCGGCAGGGGCAAGGACACGCGGGCCGATGGCGACATCCCATTCACCATTGCCGAAACTTTGCAGATAAGCATCCGGGTTTGGGTACATGACGGGTTCGACGGTCGCGCCCAGCTTCTGTCCCATGAACTCCGCGACCGGCTCGGCTACACCCCCGAGCACTGTGATGGCAATCATGCCGACGCGCAGTTTTCCGCCAGGTGCGATCTCCGAGGTGGGTGACGTCTGTCCGAACGCAACACCGGCCAAACCCACCAGCAATGCAATCGATAGAAGAAGCCGGTTCATGTACGTTTCCCCTGAACGTGAAACTCGACTCTACCAGCCCGTGATGACCAAGCGAACTGTTATACCGTATGGACAACTTTGATTTTGATGCAGCCGTGGAAGGCTCGCGCCGAAGACCAAATCCCTGGTACCTGCGCCGGCCCGGAAAAGCGAGTTGCCCGACGGGCAAATCAGCGAATTCTCTGTCCAGACCTCCAGTGAAAAATATTTCGCTTAAGCCGACGGGCAAATCACGCCTACAGCTTCGCCCGTCTCGCCTGAAAGAGGGGCGTTGGCCATCGTCACGAACGTTGGGCGGGATGCGGTGGACGCTTACGTTGCGCAAGGCGAACGCAGCGATGAGCGGACGGCGAAGTCGCGTGGTCTTGGCGCCCCGACGCTGGCGCTAAATCGGCGGAATCTTTCGCCGATGACGGAGACAACCAAGCCCGGTCTCCGGAGAGAGCGCGAAGTAAACCGTTAAAACCATTCGCGCGGGGAAAGCCGGATCGATCCAGCCGAACCTGTGGTGACTACGCTCGTGTGCTTTCTACTTTGCGCACGAGGCTGCGGGTGCGGCTTTCGCATCCGGCTTTCCCTGCGCCCTCCTGTTCGAGGGCTGATCGACGCGAAACTCGGGCAAAGAATGCCGCGAGAACGCTGAGGCATGCTTGCTGTTTTAGTGCGGTAGCTATGTGGAGAAGATCGGTGAGGCGACGTGCGTGTGTCGCTTCTTCTCCCTCCCCTTGCGGGGGGAGTTATCTCCTTGACTGAACATAACCTAAGGGGGTTTAAATTACATTCCAGCTCAACCTATACGATTGAGGACAGGGGGGAAATGACCACCAACGTAGTCAATCTAGACGCGCTAATCCCCCGCGATGATTTTGCCGTCAGCGAGACGCCAACAAAGGCCACTCCGCTTGATCGAATCAATATCGCCCATCTAGACGGCCACTTTTTCGCAGGTGATCTGCGCAAGCCGGATTTTCAGCGAGAGACTGCACAATGGACGCCTGCCAAGGTAGTTGACTTGGTACGGTCATTTCTCGATGCCGATCTAATCCCCGGTATCATTCTTTGGCGAGCCGGAACGAGCATTTTTGTGATTGATGGCGCTCACCAACTCAGCGCCATGCTGGCGTGGATATTGGACGATTATGGCGACCGGAAAAAATCGCTTGACCACTCTGGCGGCTATATCACCGAAGAACAGCGACGGGTAGCCGAGCGAACGCGCGAGCTAGTAGCTAAATCGGTAAAATCCTATGCCGAATACCAGGCATTCCGTAGCAACCGTTCGGCGGCTCCTGTTGAGATGCAAAAGAGACTCAGCAACCTTGCGGATAATTCATTCATAGCTCAGTGGGTGACCGCCACCGACGCTAGTTCCGCCGAAGCGTCATTTTTCAAAATCAACCAACAGGGAACAGCTATCGACCCAACCGAACGCAGATTAATCCAGTCTCGCGAGTCTGCTAGCTCCATCGCCTCTCGCTCCATTACCCATGCCGGTTCAGGTCACAAATATTGGAATGCCTTTGCGGGGGAAGCACAAACTGCGATCGAAACGGCAGGTAAGGAAATTTATAACGCGCTCTACAATCCGCCCATTACCGGTATGCCACTAACAACGCTTGACGTTCCCGTAGCTGGAAAGGGCTACAACGTTCTTCCTTTTGTGTTTGATCTGGTGAACTACGCCAACGATGTAAAAATCTCTGATAGCACCTCTAAGAAGGACACAGCTAAGTTACCAAAAGACCCCGACGGCACAGCCACCGTTAGATTTCTGAAAGAAGTGCGCAGAATAGTTGAACGCATTACTGGCGACGTTCCTCGATCTCTTGGCCTCCATCCGGTAGTCTATTTTTATACAAGAAGTGGCACCTTTCAGCCGACAGTGTTTATCGCCGTGTCAGGCTTTGTTGAGGATTTGCAAAACCGTAACATACTAATTGAATTTTCGAAGCATCGCAGGGAATTTGAGGAATTTCTGATAGGTCGCGGGGATGAAATATGCGTGCTTGATTTCGAGGCCGTCATTCCGGGACGCCGCGAGCGGATGAGAACAACCTACGCCGCGACGCGTTTGTGTTCTCGGATCGCCTTGCCGAATGCCTCGAACAGCGCGCGGTTGATCGGATTGCGCTGCGGATCATATTCGGCATGCCACTGCACGCCGAGCGCAAAGGAAGCCGCGCCGGCGATGCGGATCGCCTCGATGGTGCCGTCTTCTGCGATGCCCTCCACCACGACCCGCTCGCCAGGATCGAGGATGCCCTGACCATGCAGCGAGTTGACACGGATCATGTCGCAACCGAACAGTTCCGCAAAGGCGCCGCCGGCGAGCAGCCGCACTTCATGCCGGTCGGCAAAGATCACCTTGGGGTCGGGATGGATTTCGCCGTTCTCCAGCCGCGGCATCCGGTGATTCATGCGGCCGGGAAGTTCGCGAATCTCTGGATGGAGCGAGCCGCCGAAGGCGACGTTCATCTCCTGAAGGCCGCGGCAGATGCCGAACAGCGGAATGCCGCGGGCCACGCAAGCCTCGGACAATGTCAACGCGACCTCATCGCGCGGGATGTCATAGGGCTCGTGCTTGGTGTGCGGCTCGGTCTTGAAGCGGGTCGGATGGACGTTGGCGCGGGCGCCCGTCAACACGATGCCGTCGACGACATCGAGCAGCGCCGGCACGTCGGTGATCTCGGGACAACCGGCAAACACCAGCGGCAACGCGCCAGCCACATCGGCGAGGGCACGAAGATTTCGCACCCCAACCGCCTGGACGTCAAAACGACCTTCGAGCCGGTGGGCATTTCCGATCACACCGACAACCGGCTTCTTCATACCCTTTTCATCTCGCGAACCTTTCGAAGCCGGGATAATGCACTTCGGCCTCTCCCGGATCAACAATTTGGAACGACTTTCCACGGCCGTGCTGATCTGCAATGGATTCATTCCTCGACGGCCTTTTCAGCCTTGGGCGTCGAGACAAACGGCTAGTGTGGCGGTTCAGAGCTCCGCATCAGGTTCGCCGCGGGTACGTCGTGCGGACTTCTGAACCAAAGCCACACTAGATCAATGGGTTTGCTAGTGTCCTTTCGATTCCGCAGTTCCAAACGTGGCTCCGCCAGATGCGACGAACTTCGCAATCGGGACACCAGGATGGCTTGATCGCGGGCAGCCTTTGACCAAAGAGTGGGCTTGAAACAGGAAGTGGGACACGTGCCGCAGCCATCGAACGATCGCCAACAGAATAGAGCCGATCTTGCCTGGGCGATCGCCACGGGCGGCATCGGCATCGTGGCATTTACGTGCCTGCTGCTGCTCGCCTGGTCGTTTGCGGCGGCGCTGTTTCTGATCTTTGCCGGTGTATTGCTTGGCGTGATGCTCAACGCGCTGACCCACCAGCTCGGCCGCGTGGTGGCATGGCCGCAGCCGCTGCGGCTCACGATCGTGTGCCTTGTGCTGGCCGGAATGTTGTCCGGCATCATTTTTCTCGGCGGCACCACGATCGCGCAGCAAGCGACCGCGCTCAGCGACACGATCAAGTCGCAGCTCGTTAATGTGAAGTCGTTCCTGGACCGCAACGGGATCGACACCAGCTATCTCGATCTCGGCAATCCCCCAGCGGGACAGTCAGGTCCAGCCGCGCCCGGCCAGAATCAGCCGCATAACTTGCCGAGCGCCGGCACACTCGCATCGAGCGGCGGCGCGATCGTGAGCCAGACCTGGAAGCTGTTGCTGGGCACGGTGAGCGCGGTCGGCAACTTCTTCATCGTGATCTTCCTGGGACTGGCGTTTGCCGCCCAACCCAGCGTCTATCGCAACGGACTCTTGTATCTGGCGCCGGCCAGGCACCGTGCCGAGGCAACCGCCATCATCGATCGGATCAGCGAGACACTTGAGCGCTGGCTGATCGCACAAATGCTCACCATGGCCGCCGTCGGTGCCGTGACATGGGTCGGGCTTGAGATCATCGGCATCCCCGGCTCTTTCATTCTGGGCATTCAGGCCGGCCTGCTCGCCTTCATTCCGACGGTTGGCGCCATTGTCGCTGGCCTGATCGTCGTGTTGGCCAGCCTTGCTTCGGGATGGATCGCGGCCGCCAGCGCGTTCGGGCTCTTCCTCGGCGTCCACGTGCTCGAGAGCTATATTCTGACCCCGATGCTGCAACGGCAGGCGCTGGACATTCCGCCTGCGACGTTGTTCGCCTTCCAGATCCTGCTCGGCATCGTGTTTGGCATCTGGGGCATTTCGCTGGCGCTGCCGCTGATGGCGATCGTCAAGGTTCTGATCGATCACTTCAAGGCAGAGCCGGGGGCCGCCGCATCGGCTTGAGGTCAGCTCACCACGGTTTCGGTGTGCTCGACTTCCGGTGGGCTCGCAAAGTATTGCCCGACCAGTCCGCGCCAGGTCTGAAAATCATCGGAACCGCGGAAGTCCACGGTGTGATTTTCCACCGTCGCCCATTTCACGAACAGCCGGTAGCGGGTCGGCTTTTCGACCGATTTTTGCAGCTCCATGCCGCTGCAACCCTTGGCACGCAAAAACAGCGGTCTCGCCTTGGCGACACCGGCCTCAAAGTCCTTCTCGGTGCCGGGCTTGACTTCGATCTGGGCGATTTCGGTGACCATTTTTCAGCCTCTTCGTTGGAGAGGCTTGTCTGTAGCCGAGCCAGCCAAAAAGAAAAGGGGCGCTCGCACGCCAGTCCTTTGCATTTAACTGAAGAGCAGGACCGATCCTGCCATCACGATCGCGCACCCGGCGAACAAGATCAGGGGCCAGCGGCTGGCGTATTGCCCGCTGGCGCGGCGCTCCGAAATCAGCGCCGCCTCATATTCTTCCGCCGTCGAGAACATGCAGGCGAAGCCGCCACGCGCCGACACCGCTGCTGCTTCCAGCGAATTCAGAGCGGCTTGCGGGTTGCGCCTGCGGATCAACTCCATAGGCATAAGGGTACGGAGCGGATGGTAAACACCAAGTTACCATCCGCATCGTTGATCTTATGCCAGATGCGGCACCGCCGCGACGGACCGCGCGGAGCCGGCGCTCTTGCGCCGCCAGTGCTCCAGCGACAGCGGCAGCTCTTCCGCCGCTTCGACACGGTTTCGGCCGCCGCGCTTGGCCTGATAGAGCGCGGTATCGGCCGCCGCCAGAAGGACCTCGAGCTCGGTGCCCGCGGGGCCGCCGGCGACGCCGATGCTGACGGTGGTATCGACCGGGCCTTCCTCGCAAACGATGCCAGAGGTCTCAAAGGCCTCGCGCACCCGCTCAGCCACGATCACCCCCTCCTCGAGAGGGCACGGCAGCAGTGCTGCAAACTCCTCACCACCGACACGCCCCGACAGATCGCTGAGGCGGAGGTTGTTGACCACAACGGCAGAGAACAGTTTCAGGATCTCGTCGCCCGCGGGATGGCCGAAGCGATCGTTGATCGATTTGAAGTGGTCGATATCGAAGATCAGCGCCGTGACCGGACGTCCGGCATGCGCCTCACGCTCGATCACCCGCGAGCAGGCTTCGGAAAAGCCGCGGCGATTGAACATGCCGGTCAATGGATCGACCGATGCGGCGTTCTTGTGGGCGGTCACCGTGCGCTCGGAAACCAGCATGAAGATCAGGAAAACCGTGCCGACGGCATACAAAAACAGCTCGACGGCGAAGACCGTCACCCAGATGCTGTCGTCAAAGGCGCGATCATGCGGATGCAGGAGATCGCCAAGCAGGATCGGCAGCATCAGCACGAAGCCGTGCAGGATGGGGACCGCAACCGATGGCCAGCGCTTGAGCAAGGTGCGGCGGCGCTCGCTCCACAATTCGGCGGCCGTCAGCCCGGCATAGATCGCAACGATAGCTGCGCCGATCGTCATTCGCATGGCGGTTGAGCTCGCCGGCAGCGCCATGACGGTGGCGACCCAGGCAAGCGCGCCGAACACAAGACCGAGGTAGCTCAGCTTGCGGCCGTGAAACAGCCGCGCGGCATTCCAGACCATGCCGCAGGTCAGGAAGCCGGTGGCGTTGAGAGCAAGCGCGAACGTGTCGCCGAACCGCGTGGCTCCGAATGTCCACAACGCGACCGAGACTGCGCCCACCAGATAGGCCGACCCCCACCATTTCAGGGCGGCAATTCGCTCTTGAAAGCCGAAGAACAAGAGCATCATGCCGAGTAGCGCCGCGATCATCGTGGCGACCGTGTAAAGCGTGGAAGTATCGAGCGACATTGAGTCACCGGAAGTTTGTGATGCACCGACGTAGACGCGCGGCCGAGACCATCGCACTTCGCACACTAGCCGTCCCGCCTTGGCAATCCGTTTGCTTCCACCTGCAAGTTTTCAGAAAAAAATTACCTCAACTCGTCAACAAAACGGCAATAAAAAAGCGCCCGCAAGCGGGCGCTTTCGATGGTGTGTATCGGCCGCTTTCGCGGCAAATTGTAACGAAGCGGTTAGCGCTTCGAGAACTGGAACGAGCGGCGGGCCTTGGCGCGGCCGTACTTCTTGCGCTCGACCACGCGGGAATCGCGGGTCAGGAAGCCGCCCTTCTTGAGCACGCCGCGCAGTTCCGGCTCAAAATTGGTAAGCGCTTTGGAAATGCCGTGGCGAACCGCGCCCGCCTGGCCCGAAAGGCCACCGCCGGTCACGGTGCAAATCACGTCATATTGGCCGGCGCGGGCAGCGGCAATCAGCGGTTGCTGAATCATCATTCGCAGCACCGGACGAGCGAAGTAAACCTCGACCTCGCGGGTGTTGACGGTCACCTTGCCGGAGCCAGGCTTGACCCAGACGCGGGCGACCGCGTCCTTGCGCTTGCCGGTGGCATAGGCGCGGCCGTATTTGTCGACCTTCTTGATGTATTTCGGCGCTTCGGGAGCCGCCGGCTTGATCTGCGACAACTGGTCAAGCGACTGCATGGTATCAGCCATCTTATGCGGCCCTCATGTTCTTGCGATTCATCTTGGCGATGTCGAGCATTTCCGGCTGCTGGGCTTCATGCGGATGCTCAGCGCCCGGATAAACGCGAAGATTGCCTAACTGCATGCGGCCGAGCGGTCCGCGCGGAATCATGCGCTCGATGGCCTTCTCGACCACACGCTCGGGGAAACGGCCCTCGAGGATCGACTTGGCGGTACGTTCCTTGATGCCGCCGATATAGCCGGTGTGGTTATAATAGACCTTGTTTTCACGCTTGCGTCCGGTCAGGACGGCATGCGCCGCATTGATGATGACGACGTGATCGCCGCAATCGACATGGGGCGTATAGGTCGGGAGGTGTTTGCCGCGAAGGCGCATGGCAACCAGTGTAGCGAGCCGACCGACCACCAGACCCTTGGCGTCGATCAAGACCCACTTCTTCGTCACCTCGGCGGGCTTAGCCGAAAACGTTTTCATGTGAGTAATCCGTGAAAAAGAGAAAGGCGCACATCGTGTGCGCCAGCCTGCTGCGGTTTCTAGAGAGGTCTCGTCGCTGCGTCAACGCCGGACCGAACTATTTATACCAATGAAAACAGTATCTTGTAAATATGGTTTTATGATACCTCTAAATTACTTCAGCGACGGGAATGGAATAGGTTGCGGTTACATGGGCGATCGGATCCGGCGATCCAGCCGACATCAAGTTAACCTCTCCGACGGCCAATCGTTTGCCGAGTTTCAAAAGTCGCGCCAGCGCCAGCACGTCATGTCCGGGCGCACCCTTGCGCAGGAAATTGATGTTGAGATTGGTGGTAACAGCCAAGCCTACCGGGCCGATCGCCGAGAGCAGCACGACATACATGGCGAAATCGGCAAGCGCCATCAACGTCGGACCGGAAACTGTTCCTCCCGGTCGCAGCATCCGATCGCTGTAACGCTGCCTGAGGCGGCACGATGCGCCATCGGCAGCTTCGATTGCAATATCGCCAGCGGAGAAGGCTTGCGGAAATTCCCGCCGGAGGAATTGCTCCAATTCCGGCACCGTCATTTTTGCAGCCGCCATGTTTGCCAACCTGCCCTCGCCTCTCCGCGCTTCTTACATTAGGTTGTGTGTATTGCCCCGCCAACCAGCGTTATTTCGATGACAAGTCAAACCGCACGCTCCGCCGTTTCGCAACCGCCGACCTTGTTGCGCGAGCGAGCAGGCGAGCTCGCGATCCTTACGCTCAACCGCCCGGGATCCCGCAACAGCCTCTCGGAAGGCTTGATCGCGGCACTCGACGCCGCACTGCGGGAAATCCGTGACGATACGGCGGTGCGCGCGGTGGTGATCGCCGCAACCGGCAACGCGTTTTCGGCCGGCCACGATATGAAGGAATTGATCGCCCGGCGCGGCGACGCCGACCAAGGGCGCGCCTATTTCGCCGAGATCATGACCAGGTGCAGCACCATGATGCAGGCGATCGTCGATTTGCCGAAGCCCGTAATTGCCGCCGTCCAGGGGATTGCGACCGCGGCCGGCTGCCAGCTGGTTGCGAGTTGCGACCTCGCCGTCGCTTCCGAAGCTGCGAGCTTTGCCACGCCCGGGGTCGATATCGGCCTGTTCTGTTCGACGCCGATGGTGGCGCTCTCGCGCAACATTCCTCGCAAACATGCCATGGAAATGCTGTTGACCGGCGAACCCATTTCGGCCACGACCGCACGCGATCTCGGGCTCGTCAACCGGGTCGTGCCTGCGGGCAGCGAACGGAATGAGGCGATTGCATTAGCCGAAAGGATCGCGCGCAAATCGGCCTATACGATCAAGATTGGCAAGGCGGCGTTCTACCGTCAGGCGGAAATGAGCCTCTCTGATGCTTATCGCTACACCGCCGAAGTGATGACCGAGAACATGATGGCGCGCGACGCCGAAGAAGGGATTAGCGCCTTCATCGAGAAGCGCGAGCCGAAATGGCAGGATAAATGAATCACGACGGCTACGACGACAGCTATATCCGCGCGATTCTCAATGACGTGAAATCGATCGCGATGGTCGGCGCTTCGCCGGTCAACGTGCGGCCAAGCTATTTCGCTTTCAAATATCTGGCGCAGCGCGGTTACGACATGATCCCCGTCAATCCCGGACATGTCGGCAAGAGCTTGCTTGGAAAACCTTTTGTCGCGTCGCTGCTCGACATCGACCGGCCGGTCGACATGGTCGATATCTTTCGTAACTCCAGCAACATCATGCCGGCGGTCGATGAGGCGCTGAGGATGACGCCGAAGCCAAAGGTGATCTGGATGCAGCTTGGGGCGCGTGACGACGCGGCGGCGGAAAAAGCCGAAGCTGCCGGCATGAAAGTGGTGATGAATCGTTGTCCGAAGATCGAGTACGGCCGACTATCTTCGGAAATATCATGGATGGGCGTGAATTCACGCACCTTGAGTTCCAAGCGCGCGCCAATGCCCACGCAGGGCATGCGGCTTTCGCTCGGGCGTACTAGCCTCGGCGGCGGATCGACGGCAGCTTCCGATCGCGCGTCGAAAAACAGAACTGACCTGCCTTGACGTCCGCGCAAAACGTTTTTCCCGCGACGCCGTGTTGTGGAGCACGGGCATCGCGAATGATGCATGATCCATCATGTTGTCTTGACGCCAGGTTCCGCTAACGCGATGGTCCTTCGAAGAGACGAGGCGCGACCGCAGTTCTCCCGCTATATCGCTTTCTCATTTTCCGTCCGACGGCTTGCACTCGTCAGCCCCATCGACACAAAGGAGCCAGAATGACCGACCGTAACCCCGGCTTTTCCACGCTTGCCGTGCATGCGGGCGCGCAACCTGATCCCACTACTGGCGCGCGGGCGACGCCGATTTATCAAACCACATCCTTTGTGTTTAACGATGCCGACCACGCCGCTTCGTTGTTCGGCTTGCAGGCCTTTGGAAATATCTACACGCGGATCGGTAATCCGACCCAGGCGGTGCTCGAAGAGCGCGTCGCCGCGCTTGAAGGCGGCACCGCGGCGCTGGCGGTTGCATCCGGCCACGCGGCGCAGGTCGTGGTGTTCCAGATGCTGCTCAAGCCCGGCGATGAATTCATCGCGGCACGCAAGCTCTATGGCGGCTCGATCAACCAGTTCACCCACGCCTTCAAGAGCTTTGGCTGGAACGTGGCGTGGGCCGATCCGGACGATATCGGCAGTTTCGAGCGTGCAGTGACGCCGCACACCAAGGCGATCTTCATCGAGTTCGATCGCCAATCCCGGCGGCACGATCACCGATATCGAAGCGGTCGCGGCTGTTGCCCGCAAGGCCGGCGTTCCCCTGATCGTCGACAACACGCTGGCAACGCCCTACCTGATCCGCCCGATCGATCACGGCGCCGACATCGTCGTGCACTCGCTGACCAAGTTTCTCGGTGGTCATGGCAACTCGCTCGGCGGCATCATCATCGATGCCGGCACCTTCGATTGGTCGAAGGACAACAAATATCCGATGCTGAGCGAACCGCGGCCCGAATATCACGGTATCAAGATCCAGGAGACGTTCGGCAACTTCGCCTTTGCGATCGCCTGCCGCGTGTTGGGCCTGCGCGATCTGGGTCCGGCGATCTCGCCGTTCAATTCATTCCTGATACTGACGGGCATCGAGACTCTGCCGCTGCGAATGCAAAAGCATTGTGAGAACGCCAAGGCAATCGCCGAATGGCTTTCGACGCATCCGGCTGTGGCTGCTGTCAACTATGCCGGATTGAACAGCGATAAATACAACAACCTCGCGCGCAAATACGCCCCGAAAGGCGCAGGCGCCGTCTTCACCTTCAGCCTCAAGGGCGGCTACGACGCCGGTGTCGATCTGGTATCACGGCTGAAGCTGTTCTCGCATCTCGCCAATGTCGGCGACACCCGCTCGCTGGTCATTCATCCCGCCTCGACCACACACAGCCAGCTCGATGACGCGGCCAAGGTCAAATCGGGCGCGGCTCCCGATGTAGTCCGGCTCTCGATCGGCATCGAAGACAAGGAGGACCTGATTGCCGACCTCGATCAGGCGCTACGGCGTGAAGGTTAGCGCTCGTTAACACTCATTCCGCTCAAAGGTGCTTGAATCATCCCATGATGATTCGGAGCGGAGCCATGTTGCGCGGGGTGTTACTGCTGACGGCTGCGATGATCGCATTCGGCCCAGCCTTCGCGGCCGACATGCCGCCAACCCGCATTCCCGTTTACGGCAAAGCGCCCGCCTACCGTGGCGAAGTCAAAGAGGAGTCCGATCTCCTCTTTACGCCCTCGGAGGCTTTCCCTGTCGTCAAGCTGCCGCCACACACACCGGTTCTGCTGGGATCGGCCACGCTGCCAGGCTATTACGGCTCGACCCATTCCTACGACTATCAGGGCCCGTATTACGGCGGGCCCAATATCAATTACCGCTTCCAGCTGCCCTACGCCTGCGGCGTACTTGGCTACTGCTAGCGCGCCAGCGTGACCGGCTGACTGATCCCCTGCGCAACAGGCTCATGCTGTACGCGCGTCAGGCGCTCCACCTGAAACACAGCCAAAGTCAGTACAATGATCGCGACCGCCTGATGGGTGAGCGCGAGATCCATCGGCACCTGATTGAGCAGCGTGAGGATGCCGAGCGTCGCCTGCAAGGTCACGACGCCGAGTAGCCATAGCGCGCCGCCGACCACGGCGCGATCGGCGCGCGCGCGAACCGCGTCGAGGGCGTGCAGCAGCGCCAGCAAAAACAGCGCATAAGCCACCATGCGATGTTCGAACTGTACGGTCAGCGTATTTTCGAACAGGTTGCGCCACCATGGTGTATCGAAGAACAGCCGCGCAGCCGAGGGAATGAACCCGCCATCGATAGCCGGCCAGGTGTTATAGATCTTGCCGGCACGAAGTCCTGCCACCAGCGCACCGAGGTAAAGCTGAACAAAGGTCAGCGTCAGCAGGACGGTCGCGCCGATTTTGAGACGTGACGGCGCCGTCGAAGGCACAGCCTCGCCGAGCCGGCGCAACGTCCAGACGATGCCTGCAAAGATCAAGAGCGCCAGCGTAAGATGCGTCGCGAGACGATATTGGGAAACCTCGACCCGCTCCGAAAGCCCGGAGGCAACCATCCACCACCCGACGGCACCTTGCAGCGCGCCGAGACCGAAGATCGCCCACAACCGCCGTTTCAGCTCGCCACTGAGAGCGCCTCGCCACAAGAACCAGAGGAACGGCAGCAGATAGGCGATCCCGATCACCCGCCCCAGCAACCGATGGCTCCATTCCCACCAGAAAATGGTCTTAAACTCGTCGAGCGACATGCCCGAGTTCATTTTTTGGTACTGCGGGATCGTCTTGTAAGCCTCGAAAGCCCGCGTCCATTCTGTCGCACCGAGCGGCGGCAGGCTGCCTGAGACCGGTTTCCACTCCACGATCGACAATCCGGACTCGGTAAGCCGGGTCGCGCCACCCACCAGCACCATCGCAGCGATCAACGCGGCAACCGCAATCAGCCAGATGCGAACGGCGCGGATTTCAGGCGTTTGGGAAGCAAATAATACGGCCATGCGGCGTGACACTTGATCGAAGTTTCGCGCACCTTATAGTCCGCCACCTCCCGCGCGCAAAGCGCGTAAATCGAAGATTGGCTCCCCGTTCCGTCATGAAGATACGCACCCGAAAACTGTTTGGAACCGTCGCCTTGCTGGTCTTGGCCGCCGTGTGGGCGCTGATGGGAATGGCGATCGCGCAGACGCCCTGGCTTGCGAACTCCGGCGTGTTGCAAGCGGCCTTCTACGTCGTCGCGGGCCTTGGCTGGGTGCTGCCCGCCATGCCGATCGTAAGCTGGATGTCGCGACCGGACCCGACGTGACCCTAGAACGACGCAGCTCCAGCCAGGATCACGCGCATCGCGCGCAGCGAGCGCAGCCTTCCGTCCCAGGTAATTCGTGGAAGTGCGAGTAACGGCGTACGTCCTGCCGGCTCAATGACGCCGGGAATCGCCGAGACGGCGCTGACGAATCCGGCCTCCTCCGCCATCGCCATATGCTTGCGTTGCCAGGTCTTCCGGGTGCCGAACGGATAGGCAAAATGTTTGGCATCGCGCCGAAGGGCCGCTTCGATGACCGCCTTTCCCATCATCATTTCCCGCAACGCGGCCGCGTCTTTCATATTCGACAAAACCGGAAAGTTGACGGTCGCCCCACCGATCGTCGCCAGCGGGTCGGCCGCCAGCGTCGCAAGATCCCGCCAGCCGGGCGACGCTTCCCGTGAGAGCGCCGCAAGATCGACGGCGTAACGCGTGCAGAGATCCTTGATCGCGGCAGACAGGTCCGCCGGCTCGAGCGAACGCATCCAGCCCGACAGAAAATCGTAGTGCGCGTATTTCTCGGCCATCGTCGGAATGTTGAAGTGCATTTTGTCGCGGCCCATCATCAAGCTGATGCGCTGCTCCTGCGCGATGATCCGTTCGAGCGCCAGCCACCAGGCTTCGCCGATACCATCGGGAAATGCGCTCGGTACATAGACGGTGAAGGGAACCCGATGCCGCGACAGCACCGGATAGGCCGAGGTCGCGACGTCCTTGTAGATTCCGTCGAATGTCAGGCAAACAAAGCGCCGCCGTGAGGCCAGCGTGACCGCCCTGCGGCAAACCTCGTCGATCGAGACGATGTCATACTTCCAGCGCTTCAGCGCGCGGATCGTTCGGTCGAGAAAGCCGGGCGTGACCTCGTTTGGCAGCAGCGGCTGAAATCGGCCCGTCTGGCGAGGGCGAATGCGCTCAAACCTCAGAATGACGCCGGCACCTTGTCGTTTCAACCACACCTGACCGCTGAAATAAGCAAGTTCCAGTCTGAGGCTTGTCAGAAGTGCGGCAGCAGATGACAACTTCTCGTCTTTCAGCGCGTGTTTCAGGTTAGGTCGCGGTCTCGGCAAAGACCGCGCGCCAGCCGAGCTTGAGTTGCTCCGGCGGTAATGTCATTACTCTTTGTTGACATTTCTTTGCAAAGGTCGGCCGACGTAAAAAAGTTAAGTTTGCCTTACACGAATATTGCGGACGGTATTGCGATGACCATGGCTGCCGCGATCGAAGCCCGCAAGGCAGATGTGCCGGCATGGTCGAAATCGAGGCGCATCGCCGCAATCGATGTTTTTACCGACATTGACGCGGCCGAAGCCGTCTGGCGAACCCTCGAAAATCAGAACCACATTTCCACGCCGTATCAGCGGTTCGATTTCCTTCGTCCGTGGCAAACGATGGTCGGAACGCGCGAGGGCCTTCGCCCTCTCATTGTTGTGGCTTATGACTGCGACCGTACACCGCTGCTGCTGCTCCCGATCGCACTCAAGCGGAGCCGGGGCGTTCACATCGCGCAGTTCATGGGTGGCAAGCATGCCACCTTCAACATGGCATTGTGGAACCGGGAGTTTGCCACCGTCGCATCCCGCGCCGATCTGAACGCTCTGTTTGCGTCGATCCGCGAGCATGCCGGGGTCGACGTGCTGGCGTTCGAGCAGCAACCGCTCACATGGCAGGATCTGCCAAACCCGTTTGCTCTGCTGGCGCACCAGGCCTCGCCCACCGATTGTCCCTCCATGAAGTTCGAGCCGGGCGCAACCGACACGGCGCGTATCAGCCAGTCGCTGCGCCGCCGCCTGAAGACGAAAGAACGCAAACTGAAGGGGCTGCCAGGCTATCGTTATCAGGTCGCGACGGATGATGCCGACATCAAGCGGCTGCTCGACGCGTTCTTCCGGATCAAGCCGCAACGAATGGCCGAACAAAGGCTGCCGAATGTGTTTGCCGAGCCCGGCGTCGAGGATTTCATTCGCAATGCGTGCATGGCACGGCGGGCAGACGGCGGCCGGGTGATCGAGATACACGCCCTGGAAAGCGAAGGCGACGTCATCGCGCTGTTCGCTGGCGTCGCCGACGGCTACCGGTTCTCCATGATGTTCAACACCTACACCCTGTCGGCAAGTTCGCGCCACAGCCCCGGACTTATCCTGATCCGCAATATCATCGATCACTACGCCGAACGGGACTACCGCACGCTCGATCTCGGAATCGGGTCGGATGATTACAAAAAGCTGTTTTGTAAGGTGAACGAACCGATCTTCGACTGTTTCGTTCCGCTGAGTCCGCGCGGCTCCGTCGCGGCCGCGGCCATGTCGGCATCCTGCCGCACCAAACGGCTCGTCAAGCGCAGCCCGGCATTATCGCGCCTCGCGCAACGGCTGCGATACGCTTTTCACTAGGAAGATTACGCCGCCACAACGCGCGGTGCCGCCTCGATCGCCTCCGGCGGCGCAACCGGCTTGCTCAGCATCGTAACTTCGCTGAAGCCGACCGCCGTGAGTTCATCGCACATCAGCTTGCGCGCATCTGAGGTCATCATGGCATCCGGCACTACTACCGCCCGTGCCTCGGACGTCAGAAGTTCAGCAGGCAGGTCCGAGGCGATGCCCGCATCCAGGAGAACGTGGTCATAGACCTTCAGCAGCGCGTCAATGGCAACGCCAAGGCGCGGTGATTGCAAGAGGGCGCGATCCGAGCCCGGCCGTCCCGAACTCACGAGGTGCACGCGTGACAGGTGGTCCCTGGTGATGACCTGGGTGAACGAAGCTTCGCCCTGCATCAACTCCACCAAACCCGGCGCATTCGGATCGACCGATGCAGCCGAGAGAATCGGCGAAGTCCCTGCCAGATCGACCAGGATCACCCTTGCCTTGTGCGCGATCAGGCGCGCGATGGCCAGCGCCGTCAGGGTAATGCTCTCGCTCGACGCGGTGCCGAGGATGGTGACCTTGCGCGCAGCAGCGCCTGCGTCAAGAAACTTGTCGGCGAGCTGTTCGACCTCGGCAAACTCGGATTCGATTTCCGGCGCGAGCGGCGCCGCAACGGACTCTACCGGAGGATTTTCAAGGAATAGCTCTTCGGCGGGCGGCTCGTTCGCAAAAGGCTCGTTGATAAGAGGCTCGGGTTCGGCGGGTGCGGCAAACGCGCTCGTCATCACCGGCTCGCGCGTTGGCGCCAGGATTGGCACGAAAGCGGCCGCCGCACGCGGGATCGTCATGCGCAGCAACTCGCCAGTAACGATCAGTCCCGTGGACAGCATCAGCGTTGCCAGCGTTGCGATCAGCACAATCGGCAGCTTCTTCGGATAAGCGGGCGTGTTGGAGACGCTGGCGCGCGAAATGATCCGGCCGTCCGCTGGCGCTGCCTCGATGTTTTCGCGGGTGGTGGCCTCGCGATATTTGGCCAGATAGGATTCCAGGAGGTCGCGCTGCGCCTTCGCTTCGCGCTCAAATGCCCGCAATTGGACATCCTGGCCGTTGGCGGAGCTTGCCTGCTTTTTCAACTGGTCGAGGCTGGCGTTGAGGCTCTCGACCCGGCCGCTGGCAATCCGAGCGTCATTGTCCAGTGAGCGTGAAACCTTGCTTGCCTCGTCGCGAATCTGACGGTCGAGATCGTTGAGTTGAGCTTTCAGTTCCTTGATGCGCGGGTGATTGTCGAGCAGCGTCGACGATTGCTCGGCCAGTTGCGCGCGTAGCGTGACGCGCTGTTCGCTTAAGCGGCGGATCAGTTCCGAATTCAACACCTCGGAAGCCTCGATCGGCCTGCCGGTCTGCAGCATTTCGCGGATCAGATGCGCCTTGGACTCGGCGTCGGACTTCAGCGCACGGGCGTTGTTCAATTGGGTGTTCAGTTCGCCCATCTGCTGATTGGAGAGCGTGGTGTTGTTGGTGCCGACGAACAGGCTGGACTTGGAACGAAAATCTTCGACGCGGGATTCCGACTCTGCCACCTTCTTGCGCAGGCTCTCGATCTCACCGGCCAGCCACTGGCCCGCCGACCTCGCCTGCTCGCGCCGTGCGCCCTGCTGAAGCACCAGATAACCGTCGGCGATGGAATTGGCGACTTGCGCCGCAAGATCGGGGTCGCGTGACTGAAACTCGACGACGACGACGCGCGATTTATCGACGGCATAGGCGGTAAAGCGTTCGTAGTAGGCGTCCAGCACGCGCTCTTCCGGCGTTAACGAAAGCGGATCACGGCCGATTCCGATCAAGGCGAGCAGCGACTTCAGCGGAGAAAATCCGCGCAACACGGGATCAAACTCGGGCAGTTCGGCCAGCTTGTCCTTCTTGATGACGTCGCGAGCAAGATCGCGCGATAACAACAGCTGTACCTGGCTGGTGACGGCTTCCGCATCGAGCGAGTTACGATCGTCGTTGCGCTCGCCGTTGGGCCGCAGAAAGACATTTTCGCGCCCGTCGATGAGGATGCGGACCTCGGATTTATATCGCGGGGTGATCAGATTGACGGCCGCGATCGACAGCACGGCTGCGAGCACCGTCGGAACGATAATCCAGTTCCGTTTGCGCGACAGCGCGCGGCCGATGGCGACAAAGTCCAGCTCACCAATTTGCGCGGGTGCCAGCCGATCGGCGGCCGGCGTAGCTTTGGCGTCGGCAACGTCGGCCGGCACGGCCTCAGCCTTCTCCGAACGCCAGAACGCTAAACGCATCGCTCACTCCCCGCGGGACGCCACGACTCTCCCGGATGTAGCGCGATTACACTCAATTAAGGTTGCCGCCGGGTTAATTCGGCCGGTTTCGCGCCACCATCGCGGCTTCCCCAGACGCCTCGTCATGTTTTGTTAACCATGAAAGCCCTTAATCGGAATCAAGAATTTATGGTGGGTTCTCCGATGCGAGGCGTCCGCGCCCAAATTGCCTGTGGTATCGCCGCGCTTGCGCTTGCAGGCTGCATGCAGACGAGCCAGCAGGTGGCGATGGCGCAGCGCAGCGACCTCGATGCCATCGCCTATGGCGAGCCCACGCGTTACGCCACGCCGAGCGCCACGGCCGATTCCGGCGGCGCGGTTCATGCAAACTTCGCGGCCCCGGCGCGCGGCACCTACGCACCGGCGCCGGTTATGCCTGAGCAAGTGGCTTACGCTTATGCCGCCGCCGCGCATGATGCGCCCTATCATCTCGATGCCGGCGACAAGCTGCGCGTCGTGGTCTATGGCCAGGAAGGCCTCACCAATACCTATGCGATCGATGCCGGCGGCTCGATCACCATGCCGCTGATCGGCGCGGTCGCCGCGCGCGGCAAAACACCGGCCGGTCTTGCCGCCGACATCTCCGCGCGCTTGCGTAACGGCTATATTCGCGAGCCGTCGGTGGCAGTCGAAGTCGAAACCTACCGTCCCTTCTTCATCCTCGGCGAGGTTGCCGCTCCCGGCCAATATCCTTATGTGCCGAACATGAGCGTCGAGAGCGCGGTCGCGATCGCCGGCGGCTTCTCGCCCCGCGCCAAACGCGACAGCGTGACACTGACCCACAACGCCGGCCGCGCCGTCGTTCCGCTCGGTACCTCCATCGGTCCCGGCGATACCATCCTCGTCGGCGAACGCTGGTTCTAACGCATGTCGGAGATAGCCAACCGGCCCCTTCGCATTGTTCACGCGGTGCGTGCGCCAGTCGGCGGAATCATCCGCCACATTCTCGATCTCGCCAACGGGCAGATCGATGCAGGTCACCATGTCGGCATTATCGCCGACAGCCTGACCGGCGGCGAACGCGCCACCGCAGCATTCGCCGAGATCGCACCACGGCTAAAGCTTGGCGTCAGGCGGTTGGCGATCCATCGCGAGCCACATCTGACGGATGCCCTGGTTTGGGCGCGCTTCATGTACCTGATCGCGCAGCTGAAGCCGGACGTCGTGCACGGACACGGCGCCAAGGCCGGTGCTTTCATTCGCATGAGGGGGCGGTCAAAGCGGTTCATCCGCGTTTACACCCCGCATGGCGGTTCGTTGCACTATCCGCTCGACACGTGGCGAGGCGCCTTCTACAGCCGCCTCGAGCGCGCACTCATGGACCACACCGAGCTTTTTTTGTTCGAAAGCGCGTTCGCCCGCGACACCTATCAGCGTACCATTGGGACGCCGACGAGGGGACTGGTGCGCTGCGTTTTCAACGGCGTCACGGCCGAGGAGTTCGATGCCGTAACGCTCGCCCCTGACGCCACCGACGTCGCTTACGTCGGCGAGTTCAGACACATCAAAGGCGCAGACCTTTTGATCGACGCGGTAGCTCGGCTGCGCACCGATGGCCGGGCGGTGACGCTGACGCTTGGGGGCGATGGCGAGGATCTCGACGCGCTGAAAGCCAAGGTCGCAAGGCTCGGCCTAAGCGAAGCGGTTCGATTCATCGGCCACGTCAAAGCGCGCTTCGGCTTCTCGAAAGGCAGACTTCTCGTGGTTCCCTCGCGCGGGGATTCGATGCCATACGTCGTGATCGAAGCTGCCGCAGCCGGAGTTCCGATGATCGCCGCGAATGTCGGCGGCATCCCCGAAATCTTCGGACCACATCGGGACGCGCTGTTTTCGCCGAATTCCGCCGGCGCGATGGCGGAGGCGATCGGAGCGGCGCTCGACGATCCGGCCTCCAGCGCCGCGCGAGCCAAGACACTGCGCGAACGTATCTTCATACACTTTTCGCAGAAGGCCATGGTCGAAGGCGTCCTTTCGAGCTATGGCGAAGCCTTTGCCAGGCGTTAACCATTCCTTACGGCGATAACCGTTTCTTCCGATTTCTCATCTAATCCGAAGCCTGGGATTTAGACGCCTCGCGCGTCTGCTTATTATATGCATTGCGACCAGAACGGATTGGACGACAGTGGAACCGGTTGATGCACGCCCGATGTTGAATACCGCTGCGGTGGCTTCGGCGACTGCATTGGGTGCGCCGCCGATCGAACGCCGCCTCCGGCTTTCGCAAGCCGCCCTTGTCGTTGCCAGTCAGAAAGTCCCCCGCGCCTACTCGCCAATCGTGATCGCCGGCGTGGTTCGCATCGTCGATCTTGTTTCGCTGAGCTTCATCGGAACCTCCCTCTACCTCGGCTACGTCGCACCGCTCTCCGGCTTTCACTGGGAATACATCGCTTCCATCCTGACGATGGCGCTTGTCGCCGTGATCTGCTTCCAGGCTGCCGATATCTATGACGTCCAGGTCTTTCGTGGCCAGCTTCGTCAGATGACGCGCATGATTTCGTCATGGGCGTTCGTGTTTCTGCTGTTCATCGGCGTATCCTTCTTCGCCAAGGTCGGTGGCGAGGTTTCGAGGTTGTGGCTTTCGGCATTCTTCTTCATCGGTCTTGCCACCCTGATCTCGTCACGCCTGCTGCTGCGTTCGCTGGTCCGGTCCTGGGCCCGTCAGGGACGGCTCGATCGGCGCACCGTCATCGTCGGTTCCGACGAAGACGGCGAGATGCTGATCAAGGCCATCGACGTGCAGACCGATTCGGACATCGATGTCCTCGGCGTGTTCGACGACCGCAACGACAATCGCGCACTCGACACCTGCGCCGGCAAATCGAAACTCGGCAAGGTCGACGATATCGTCGAATTTGCCCGGCGCACCCGCATCGATCTTGTGCTGTTCGCGCTTCCCATCTCGGCGGAAACCCGCATCCTCGAAATGCTGAAGAAGCTGTGGGTGCTACCCGTGGACATCCGCCTTTCGGCACATACCAACAAGCTCCGCTTCCGCCCTCGCTCCTACTCCTATATCGGCAAGGTGCCGACGCTTGACATGTTCAAAGCGCCGATCACCGATTGGGATCTGGTGATGAAATGGATGTTCGACCATTTTGTCGGCGGCATCGTCCTGTTGCTCGCCGCGCCCGTGATGGCGCTGGTCGCGCTTGCGGTCAAACTCGACAGCCCCGGCCCTGTGCTCTTCCGTCAGAAGCGCTTCGGCTTCAACAACGAGCGCATCGACGTCTTCAAGTTCCGCTCGCTCTATCACCATCACGCCGACCCGACGGCAGCCAAGGTCGTCACCAAGAACGACAACCGCGTCACCCGCGTCGGCCGTTTCATTCGCAAGACCAGCCTCGACGAATTGCCGCAGCTCTTCAACGTCGTGTTCAAGAGCAATCTCTCGCTCGTCGGTCCGCGTCCGCACGCCGTACAAGGCAAGTTGCAGAACCAGCTGTTCGACGAGGCCGTCGACGGTTACTTCGCGCGTCACCGCGTCAAGCCCGGCATCACCGGCTGGGCACAGATCAACGGCTGGCGCGGCGAAATCGACAACGATGAAAAGATCCAGAAGCGCGTCGAGTTCGACCTCTACTACATCGAGAACTGGTCGGTGCTGTTCGACCTTTTCATCCTGCTCAAGACACCACTGGCTCTGTTGACGAAAAGCGAAAACGCCTATTGATGTTGCGCCTGCAGTTCAGGCGTAAGTAGCGTAAGTTTGAGTATTTGACATGTCGATGGCGTACACGGCGATCGGAGGGCCCGCTCCGGCACTGACGGGATCGCCACGCCTTTTGGCATTGCAGCGCGCGTTGGTCTGGCTCGTTGCGGCCTCTGTCGCCATCGTCTTCATCGAACCCAGCCCTTACGAAGTCACGACGCTCGGCGCGGCAGTGCTGTTCTGCGCCACGGGTGCACGAATGCGGCTGGTGCTGGTGCCGCTGCTTCTGCTGCTGGTCCTGATTAATGTCGGCTACAGCATCGGCGCCATTCCATTCTACGACAAGCCGGAGGTCGCGAGCTGGATCGCCACGTCCTGGTACATGGCGATTACCGTGATGTTCTTTGCCATAGTGACATCAGAGGACACGGCGGCGCGTCTCGACATGCTCCGCCGTGGGCTGATCGTGGGTGCGATGATCGCATCTGTCTCGGCTGTCGCGGGCTATCTCAATCTCGTTCCCGGTGGGCAGGACCTGCTTACGCTCTACGGGCGTGGCCGTGGTACGTTCAAAGATCCAAACGTGCTCGGCGCCTTCCTGATTTTGCCGGCCCTGTTTGCCTTGCAAAGCATCGTCACCGACCATTTTGCAAAAGCGCTCCGAAACGGCGTCGCGTTCGTCGTGATGGCGCTTGCGATCCTGTTCGCGTTTTCCCGCGCCGCCTGGGGCGGACTTGCGATCACCGCGGCCTTCATGCTGGCAATGATGATCCTGACCAGCCGTAGCCAAGCGCAGCGCTCGCGGATCGTCGTGATTTCGGTCGCGGCCGTGGTCGTGCTCATACTGCTGATCGCGGTGCTGCTGTCGTTCGATTCCATCGCCGACATGTTCAAGCAGCGCGCCAGCTTCGACCAAAGCTACGACGAAGGGCGCTTCGGCCGATTTGGCCGGCATATTCTCGGCGCGGAAATGGCGCTCGACCTGCCGTTCGGCATCGGACCGCTGCAATTTCACAATTACTTCCCGGAAGACACCCATAACTCCTATCTGAATGCGTTCATGTCCGGCGGCTGGCTCGCCGGCATTTGCTATCCGGCGTTGGTTGCCGTGACGATCATCACGGGATTCCGCTACCTACTGACGCCCGTACCCTGGCAACGCGCTTATCTGGCGATCTTTGCCGCGTTTCTCGGTACCGTCGGCGAGGCCTTTGTTATCGACACCGACCACTGGCGTCACTTCTGGATGATGCTTGGCACGATGTGGGGCATGTTCGCCGCAGCACAGGCTTACCAGCGTATGTCCAATTCGAACTCCGCCATCACGGTGCCCTCACAGGCTTCTTAGCACCGGTTGGCTTGGCTTTCGGCGTTTCCATCATCGACTTCAGTTCCTCGGTCGCCGCCAGCATGGTCTCGTAGCCTTGCGTGGTGAACCGAAGCAGCAGCCGCAATTCGGCATCCGAATAAGTATCCCAAAGCTTCACCATCGCGCGCTGAAGGTGCTCGTAAAATCTGCCGATCTTGGCGGTGCTCTCCGAGACGGGAGTGATGAACACCTTTCGGCGATCATCGCTGTCGCGCTCGCGGCGCACAAGTCCGACCTCTTCCAGCCGGTCGACCACTCCGGTGATAGCGCCCGTCGTCAAGCCGGTCACCTCGGCGAGCCGCCCCGCAGTCACGCGCCCCTCCAGAATGACGAAATCGAGACACTCCATGTCGGAATTCGAAACGCCGACGCGGTTTGCAATCGTCTGCCCGAAAATAACGCCCTGCGCCGAGCTCCGCCGCATCGCGTGTTCCAAATCCTGCATTAGCGCGGCGCGCATTTTTGCTCTTGACAAGGCCAGGCCATTTCCTTACTTCGGAGATATCTTAGTATCTAAGATAGTTAGTTGCTGTACATTCCTATCACTTAACGGATGCATGGAGCAAGATATGGCCCAACGACCCCGAAAAGCCCTGATCGTCGGCGGCGGTATCGCCGGCCCGGTAACCGCTATTTTCCTCAAGAAAATCGGCATTGATGCGCAACTGTTCGAGGCGTGGCCCTACTCGACCGGCCTTGGGGGCGGATTGCAGATCGCGCCTAACGGCATGCATGTGCTGGCCGAGATCGGCATTGCCGACGAAATGATTCGCCGCGGGTCGATCGCTGAATCCTTCGATTTCTATTCGCAATCCGGCGCACGCCTCGGTTCGGTCAACCAGAACATGAAAGAGCGCTTCGGCCAACCCGCCGTCAATATGTGCCGCGCGACTCTCAACGAAGCGATCGTTAACAAAGCGTGGTGTGTGGACGTCGAACTTGCCTTCGAGAAGCGTCTGGTGTGCATCGAAGATCGTGCGGACCGGCCAATCGTCGCGCACTTCGCGGACGGCACCAGCGCCGAGGGCGATTTTCTGATCGGCGCGGACGGCGTTCACTCGGCAGTTCGTGCGCACGTCATTCCGGACGGGCCAAAACCGTTCGACACCGGCCTGATCGGTTTTGGCGGTTTTGCCCCAAGAGCTTTGTTCGAGGGGACCTCGATAGGACAACGCGTGGAGACGACATTCGGAAAGAGCGGATTTTTCGGCTACGGGCTCTGTAGCCCAGACCCGCAGGACGGTGTCATGTGGTGGAGCACGCAGCCCGGCTGGAGCGTTGATGCAGAGACCTTCCGCGGCATGAGCCTGGATGAGATGAGGCGGCATTTGCTCGAGTTCCATGCTGGATGGCACGACCCCATCCCGCGCATCCTGGCGGCTGCGGAAAACATCGTGGTCACCGCTACTCTGGACGTCGCCAGTTTGCCGACTTGGTCGCGCGGCCGTACGCTTCTGATCGGCGATGCCGCGCACGCCACAAGCCCGCATGCGGGCCAGGGCGCTTCGCTGGCACTGGAAGACGCGATGCGGCTCGGCAGGTTGATGCGGCAAGGAAACGAGCTTAGTGCGACCTTCGAAGCATTCGAAAACGAACGCCGTCCACGGGCCGAAAGCGTAGTCGCACTCGCCCGCCGTAACGGCAACAGCAAACGCGAGTTTAGCGCCACCGGCGCCTGGTTCCGCGACCACATGCTCAAGCTGCTACTTCCGATCACCTCAAAGCGAATGGACTGGATGTATAAATACGATCCACGCGCCGCGTAACATACTTACGCCTCGACCTGAAACTTCAGGCCGGCGTGATCGACAAGCCGCTTGATCAGTCTGTGCTGCATGGCCGCGCCCGGAGTCCAAATGCCCGCGGGAACCTCGGGTGCGTCGCGTAACAGGCAGATGGCGCATTCGCTGATCATTTTGGATGTCGACCCGTAACCGGGGTCGCGGTCTCCCTTGACCGATGCGCGAACCTGGCGGCCATCAGGGGAAATTCCGACAAAGAGCAGATCGTAGTACCCGGTCTCACGCTCTTCCTTCGATGGGCCCTCGCCTGGCTTGGGCACCGCCGCCGAGACCAGGTTGTTGTTCGCCGCCATGATACGCTTGGCCTTAGCCTCGCCTTCCTCGCCGGGCCCGGCGATCTGCATCTCGTCGTAGACGAAATCCTGTCCGTAAGGAAAACCCAACAGCGCGTTGGAGCGATGCACATTGCGCGTGTTGATGTTCGCCATGAAAAATGGCGTCAGCCAGGTCTGCAAGTCCTCGTCATAGACTGGCCTGTTGCCAGGCGGCTGCTTCGGCCCGCTAAATCCAGGCGTCAGGGCGAAGGGATCGCGCACCAGCGTCAGCAGGCTCGGATCTTTCGCCGCAGCTTCAAATATCGCCTTGCCGCTCGCCGCCGTGCCGCCCGAGAAGGTCCCCTTCATGGCACGAACACGTCCCTTGACGCGCGCGACAGGCGTACCGAAGGTCTTCTTCGCGGCTTCCTCGCACACGAAAACCCCAAGTTCGAACGGCAAGGAGTCATAGCCACAGGAGAACATGATGCGCGCGCCGCTCCGTTCCGCCACCGCCTGATGCGCATCGATCATTCGCCGCATCCACGGCACTTCGCCGCAGAGATCGAAATAGTCGGTGCCGGAAGCCGCGCAGGCCGCCACCAATTCGTT
Organism: uncultured Alphaproteobacteria bacterium; assembly: GCA_963824305.1. Classification (GTDB taxonomy): domain Bacteria; phylum Pseudomonadota; class Alphaproteobacteria; order Rhizobiales; family Xanthobacteraceae; genus Bradyrhizobium. Next base: position 146,601 of record CAWGOW010000003.1, on the reverse strand, counting down.
TCCGTAAAGCAAATACGGACCGACCGTGGTGATAACGGAGCTGGTCTGATCGACCATGGCCTTGATCGAAGCTGGATCGCTGGAATCAGCAGAGATCAACGGCGTATCGGCAGGCGCCCCAATCGCCTCGCGCACCTTGGCAAGCTTGTCCAGGCTGCGCCCGGCCATCGCCCATTTCAGTTGCGTATCGTTCTTGTAATGCGCGGCCAAATACTCGGCGACGAGCTGACCGGTGAATCCGGTCGCGCCATACACCACGATGTCGAACTTGGGCGAAGAGGTCATTTTGGATTCCCATTATCTCCGTCATTGCGAGCGAAGCGAAGCAATCCGGATTCAAGCGAGAAGCTCTGGATTGCTTCGTCGCTTTGCTCTCGCAATGACGCTGTGTCCGGTTTTAGAGTAGATCACTTCTTGCCGTAGGAAACACCCATACCGGCGCGCACGTCGCTCTGGATACCATAAGGCGCGATCGGATAGCGCAAGCCGTTTTTTGCCAGCTGTTTCATGCCCACGATGGCTTTTGCCAGATCGGACGGCTTTAGCGCCATCAGCATCTCCTCGTCGGGCACGCCGCCATAACGCCGTTCGGCAAAACACGGCAGCGAAAGTGACGGCTCGCCGGTCTTGAGCGCCCGGCCCCAGGAATCCGCGCATGCGGTCTCGCCGACCACGCTCCATTCGAACTTCTTGTAACCGGTATATTGCAGCCCGTTGATCAGGATGATCATCTGACCCGGCGTCGCGTAGACGAGGCAAATATCCGGCTGGTTGAGCCGGCCGCTCGCGAGCGGGCTGACCGCCATCGCCTGATATTGGCCGAACGCAACGACATCGAGCGCCTCCTGGCGCTTGCGCGCGTCCTCGGCCGTTCCATGCCATACCCCGACATAATTTGCGCCCGCACGCCATTTTTCGTCCTGCGGACCGAGTCCGATCACCGCGCGGCACTGTGCACCCACGAGATCTTCGCCCGTGATGCCGACGGTCCAGCCGAGGCGCGAGGCCATGCTGACGATCTGGTCGGTGGTATGGACCGCGCTCGGGCGCCTGATCTTCGGGATCGCCGTCATCTCCTCGATGGTCGCAAACATTTTCAGCCCGATCACCGTCGTCTTGAGGCGAAGCAGGTTGTTGAGATCCGCGACCATGCCGGCCGGATCTGATGTTTCCGACAATGTCTGCTGTTGCATGGCGCTTGCTCCCGGATCGGCGTATTTGTTTGCGTGCCGTATCTTGATCCTAGCCCGATTATCGCGCGCATGCGACCACCGTGACCCCGCTACTTCCGGCCCGGTCCCGGCAGGAAATCGTCGATCTTTCCGGTGAGCCGATAGGCGACGAGACCGATCCATTCGCGCATCGCGACGTCCGTGCGGTCCAGTCCCCTGGTCGAAACCGACGACAACCGAAAAACTTCGGATCGTTCGGTGCGCCGATCGACCGGATAGGCCTCGACGTCAAATCCTGCCTTGCGGAACAGGCCGATTGAGCGCGGCATGTGATATGCGGATGTCACAAGCAGCCAGCGCTCGCCTGGCTTGGGCTTGGCGACGATTTTGACGAATTCCGCGTTTTCGACCGTGTTGCGCGAGAGCCGCTCGGCCGTCATCCGCTCCTTGGCGACGCCAAGGTCCTCGAGCATGGCCAGTCCATAGTCGGCTTCCTTGGCGGAATCATCGCTTACCAGGCTGGCGTTGCCGCCGGAAAACACGATACGGGCGTTCGGGTAGCGCCGGGCAAGTTCGGCCGTCGCAACCATACGGTCGGCCGAACGGTCAAGAGCCGGTCTACCAAGTGCGGCCGACAAATCGGGATCGATCGCTCCCCCGAGCACGACGATACCATCGGGTGCTCCGCGGGTGGGGTCCCACGGTGGAAACCGCTCTTCAAGCGGCAGGATCAACAGTCTCCCAAGTGGGGAAAATCCACACAGCGCCAAAAGCAGAACCGAAGCCACCAGCAGCCGGCGGCCGAATCTGGCGTATCGGCTCGGCAAAAGGATTGCGCCGAGCAACCCGATGCCGATCAGGAAGTTCACCGGCATCAGCATGGTGCCGATGGTTTTCGAGAGCAAAAAGAACACGACGGACCCCTGCCAGACACGGGCTCATAAAGCGAATGTCAAATCCTAACTTCGCAATCTTTGCTAGTGTGGCGGTTCAGAAATCCGCATCCAATGTCCTTTCCGAAGTTCGAAACGCGCTCCAAAAATACTACGAACCTCGGCATCGGGACACTAATGATATGTTTCGATCACGTTCACTCCGGAAGAACCGTCATGAAGCATCACCACCTGCGCGCCAGCCCCGAAACCTGTCATTGGGGCTTCTTCGAAGCCAAGCTGCGTCCTGTCGTCACTATCGAAAGTGGCGATGAAATCACCATCGACACCATCAGCGGCGGGCCGGACGTGGTGCCGGACCGCGGCCACTTTCACATTCCGCCTGAACTCGACGAGGTTCATGCCAAGAATGAGCGGATGGTGCCGGGTCACATTCTGACCGGGCCGGTCGCCATCGCCGGTGCGGAGCCCGGTGACGTGCTTGAGGTCGATATCCTCGATATCCAGTTACGTCAGGACTGGGGTTACAATCTCATCCGGCCGCTGGCAGGTACGTTGCCCGATGACTTTCACGAGCCCCGGCTGATGAATATTCCGCTGGACAGAACGCGGATGGTCGGCCGGATGCCGTGGGGACTTGAACTGCCGCTGGCGCCGTTTTTCGGCGTCATGGGTGTGGCGCCGCCGCCAGCCTGGGGCCGCATTACGTCGCTGGTTCCGCGCGCGATCGGCGGCAATCTCGACAACAAGGAGCTGGTGCCGGGCGCCAAGCTCTATTTACCGGTGTTCGTGCCGGGTGCCCTATTTTCCTGCGGCGATGGCCACGGCGTTCAGGGCGACGGCGAGGTCTGCGTCACGGCCATCGAGACGGCGTTGCAGGGCCGTTTCAAACTGACCCTGCGCAAGGACCTGCGGCTCGATTATCCACGCGCCGAAACGCCAACCCATTATATGACGATGGCCATGGATCCCGATCTCGATCAATGTGTCGTCAGGGCGTTGCGTGACATGATCGTGCTGATCGGCGAAAAGCGAAACCTGTCGCGCGAAGATGCCTACACGTTGTGCAGCCTGGCGGCCGACCTTCGGGTGACGCAGACGGTCAACGGTTCCAAGGGCATCCATTGCATGATTGCCAAGGCGATTGTTCACGGGTGAACAGTCGCACAGGCGTTACCCCGCCTACACTTTGAGCCATTGGATTCGCTTTCGCGAGCGCGTACTTTGCTGTACGCCGAACGGACCTTGACGTACGCCGAACCGCAAGCACAGGAGAAGAGGCCGAGAATGGAGAGACGCTTGGCCGCCATCGTCTGCGCTGATGTCGCCGGCTACTCCCGCATGATGGGCGCTGACGAAGAAGGCACGCACGCGATTTTCAAGGCCCATCGCAGCGCCATCTATCCGATCATCCTCAATCACGGCGGCCGTCTGGTGAAGAACACCGGCGACGGATTCCTGCTGGAATACCCAAGCGTCGTCGGCGCGCTGCAATCGTCGATCGCAATTCAAACCCTGATGGCTGAACGAAACAGTCAGTTGCCGGCAGATCGGCTCATGAGGTTTCGCCTGGGCATACACATGGGCGACGTGATGGCCGACGAAGATGAGGTCTTCGGCGACGGCGTGAACATCGCCGTGCGTCTGGAATCGGTCGCCACTCCCGGTGGTGTCGCCGTTTCCGGCAAAGCGTATCAGGAAGCCAATAGGCATATTCACGTTCCCCTGGTCGATGCCGGCACCCGCCGCTTCAAGAACATCGAGGATGCGATCAGCGTGTGGACCTGGGATCCGACCGGATCGGAAACCAACGGCCATGACCTCCACGGCAAATCGAACCTGCCGCCCCAGTACCGGACCGCCATCGTAGGCGTGCTGCCGTTTGTTAATCTCAGCGATCGTGCGGAAGAGTATTTTTCCGATGGCTTGACCGAAGACCTTATCGACGCGCTGTCGCTCCAGACCTTCTTCCGGGTTCTCAGCCGAAACGCGACGTTCTCGTTCAAGGGCAAAGATCTCTCGGCGCGCCTTATCGCGCGTGAAATCGATGCGACCTATCTGATCCAGGGCTCGGTGCGGCGGGCGGGCAACAAGATTCGGGTAACGGCGCAACTGATCGCGCCTGAGAGCGGCGAGCAACTATGGGCCAACCGGTATGACAGCGACATCGGCGACCTGTTTGCGATGCAGGACGAACTCACCACGAATCTGTCAGCCGCGATCGCCCCTGAAATTTTCCGCGCAGAGGCTTCCGCCCCCGCCCGACCATCGGCCGACCCAACCGCGTGGGACCGCTTCCTGAAAGGTCTCTCCCATTATTACAGGCATACGAAAGCCGATTTCGAAACCTCAATCGATCTGTTCAGACAAGCCGTGCTGCTCGACCCTTCGCTTTCGATTGCGCGCGCCTACCTCGCCACGATCATGGTGCAAGGCGTGCAATATGGATGGATCAAGAGCACAAGAGAGCTGTGGACCGAGGCGATGAGCCTTGCGGAAAGCAGCGTCCAACTCGATCCCCGCTCCTCATTCGCCTTTGGCCTTTTGTCCTACATGCATGCGATGGAGGGAAATCACGACACCGCCATGGATGCGGCGAGAAGAGCGATCAAACTCAACCCGTATGACATGGGCGTACGCGGCATTCTCGGACTATGTCATTTTTCGCAAGGCGAACATCAGCAGGCCGTCGAGCTGTTTTCCTCCGCCGTGCAGCGCGGCAACAGCGACCCCCGATACAAATGGACCGCGTTGCTCGCCTTCACCCACTATTTGTTGAGGCAATATGATGCGTCCCTGTCCTGGGCGCGTGAGGCCCTGTATCTAAATCCCAATCATCTCCAGGTGCTCTCGATCAGGACCGCAGCGCTGGCGCAATCCGGTCGAAGCGAAGAAGCCGCAAAAGCGACCGCGGTTCTTCTGAATTGCTTCCCTTCCATGACAGTCGAACGACACTTGCGAAATTTCCGCTGGAAAAACCCCGCTGACATCGCCCACTATCGGGAAGGGCTTTTGAAAGCCGGCGTCCCTTCAAGCTAGATCAACCTTCGACCATTCGAAAGAGGCCCGCCGCGAGGTCGTGCGGGATCTGGCAAATTGCGCCACATATGATTGCGTAGAATTGACACTCCATCCAATTCTGCCATTGCTCAACTGACGGTAGAGCGCGACCGGTTTGATTTTCGGAAACCAGTGTTTGACGAGCGCCGTATTTGAGGGATCGAAGGCCATGTCAGACACGCACGCCAATCCGTCTCCCGGCATAGGCCAACCCACCCCTGTGTCGCCCAACAATCCCTGCCCGTTTTTGCGTGGCCTTGTCGCTAACGGCTATCTCGACGGACATACGGTCGCGCTGCCAAAGCTGACAAGGACCATCGAAGCTGCGACTGGCGAAAAAGGCTTGAAACAGCAGGTCGCCGGCATAAAAATTTATATCGTCGCGCTGTTTGCCAACGGACTAAGTCCGTTCCGGGTGCTCAAGAGTTGGTGGTCGGGCGCCGACCTCGATGAACTGCGCAACGGTCCGCTGGACAAGCACGGCGCCGGGTCACGCATCCTCAAAGTCGACGGCGAGGTGGATGAGTCCGAAATCGAGCGTCTTGCGACGTTCGGCAAGGACTGCGCCGATCCAAACGGTGGTACCGAGCGCGGCCTGACCTCGCCGCAGATCACGGCCTACATGGACGCCAATTTTGAGCGCGCCAAGGGACACCGTCGCGCGATTGATCGCACCATGATGAATGCCGAATTTCCGGTCTTGCTCAACATCATGGGCAAGGGCGAAGGTGACGACCGCTATCTCAGCGTCGCGGAAGCCAGAACGCTGTTCGTGGAACGGAAATTTCCGGCGCGCATTGTGACGCGGCTGGCCGCGGGACCGGTGCCGCCAAGCCGGTTTCTCAGGTTCGCCGCCCGCCTGGTCGCCGCGACCGCGGCAGTCGCCGTGCTGGCGGTCGTAGCCATCACGCAATTTCCGGATCAACTTCGGGCGGTGCTCGCGGTTTTGCCGGGCAAGGCGGCGCAGCTTGAGGAATTGCTGCCCCCGCCGCTGCCGGACATGCCCGCCGTCAAGACGGCCCGCTGGCTCGATCAGAACTGGTCGACCGAAGACCGTCACTGGTTTCATCACGCGAGCCAGGGCACCAAGACGTTCCCCGTGCCTTACGCCTGGTTCATGGCGCTGGAACAACCACGAATTCACCTGCTTTCCCGACCGGGTCTGCTAAGCGACACCGACTATCTCGAGCGCTTCGGCTTCATCCCAGATACGAAAACCATCCACACCGATGGAGCGACTCTGCTCGGCCATGGCTATGTGGATTCCGCGGATGCACCGGCATCGACGCCGTCACTGTCAAGCAAGTGGCCCGTCGAGAATTCCGACGACCTTCCTGTCGGCTTAGCCCGTCTGACCGGCGCGGCCGATCCTGCAACCGGCGCCGCTCAACCAGACCTGATCGGACTGACCTGCGCCGCCTGCCACACCGGCAGCATTCATTACAAGGGCACCAGCATCCGCTACGATGGCGGTCCGGCCATGGTGAACCTATTGAAGCTCGAACAGGCTACGGGCCTTTCGATCGCCTACACGCTCACCGTGCCGTTCCGTTTCAAACGCTTTGCAACGCGCGTTCTCGGTCCGAATGCAACCGAAGCTCAGCGCGCTGAACTGAGGAAGGGACTGTCAAGCGCGGGGAACTCTGTGCTGGCGCAGAAGAATGCGCTCGATAATCTGGATCAGCGCACGGGTCAGCAGGATACCGAGGAAGGCTACGGCCGCCTCGATGCGCTGAACCGGATCGGCAATCAGGTTTTCGCGACCGATCCAGCGCTGAGCGGGGTTGCGGGATTCGAAGAGAACCTGCACGTACGGGACGCGCCGGTCAGCTTCCCGCCAATCTGGACCGTGTCATGGTTCTACTGGGCGCAATACGACGCTTCGATCCAGCAGCCGCTCATCCGCAATGCCGGCGAGGCGCTCGGCGTCTCCGCGCTCCTGAACCTTTCGGCCGACTATGCGCCCGAGACGCTCTTCCGCTCGTCCGTCGACGTCGAAAATCTCGTCGCTATTGAAAAGTTGCTAAAGGGGCCGAACCCCTTTGAACAAACGCCGAAGGGTTTTGCCGGGCTAAGATCGCCGAAATGGCCGGAGCAGATGTTCCCCAACGATCCCGTCTGGAAGATCGATACTGCTCGGGTCGAAAAAGGTCGGAAGATCTACGCCGAGATTTGCGTTGAATGTCATCTCGGGCCCGTCAACGATCCCGTGTTCGACAAAGATTTTCCGGACAAGAGCTTCTGGTCCTCCAATGAGCCCCACTGGAAAAAGGATGGGGACGGGCCGGTGCTTGACGAAGTCCAGAAAGGCGTAGGCGGAATGGGCACCGACCCGGGCCAAGCCCATATCCTGATGTTGCGTACGGTCAAGGTGCCGGGTTTTCTGGACCTTGATCCTGCACGTGATCTTTCGAAAAACTGGGGATGCACCGATGTCCCCGCCGCATCCGCCGAGATACCGTATGCACTCGCCTTGATGGACGTCGTTGATCTCACCATTCGGAAATGGATGGATGGCAAAAACCTATCGGACGCCGAACGCCAGGAGCTGTGGGGCTCTCGCAAAAATTGCCCCAATCCCGGCAACGCCAAGGAAGCCCACTATCGCGTGCGTCCCTTGAACGGCGTGTGGGCGACGGCGCCCTATCTTCACAACGGCTCGGTGCCTTCGCTCTACTGGATGCTGAAGCCCGCCGCTGAGCGGCCGACGCAATTCTGCATGGGCACGCGTGATTTCGATCCGCAGCAAGTCGGCTTTCGTGTCGAGCCCGGGGAAAAGCCGGCCTGCCGCCGCGGCGAGACGATGTTTTCTGCTGCGAACTCGGATGGATCGCCCCGTCCCGGTAACAGCACTCTCGGCCATTCGCTGGAGGGAACGCCGGGACCGGGAAAACCGGGCGTTATCGGTCGTCTGCTGACGGACGACGAACGCTACGAGCTGATCGAATATCTAAAGACGCTCTGAGCTGTTCAACGAATCAAAAAGGCGACCGAAGCACCGGCTTCGGTCGCCTTAACGTTCAAACAGAACTCAGTTGGCCTTGGTGCGCTTGGTGGGCGTCGTCGACGTCGTGGTTGTCGGCGCATCGACGGCGCGAGCCCCACCCCATGGGTCAGCCGGAGGCTTGTCCGGGATATTGCTGAGCGAATTCTTGTAAGCCCTATCCTGCGACTTTTCGACCTCAAGCTGAGACGGCGACTTCGGCGCATCTTGCGGCGGCGGCGGCGGCTTTTGCGCAAAAACCGGGCCGGTGAGCAACAACGTGAAGACGGCGGCGGCTGGAAGAACTCTCATCTCAAAAAGCTCCTTTTGATTCTTCATATCACTGCGCTTGAGGTGTCGCCAAGAAACGCTTGCTCAAAATCTCCGGCAATTTTTGGATCATACGCCGAGATCGAAGCCGCAGTGGATTTTGACCATCGGCGTTGCCGATGGCTCGACCCCACGCACAAAACTCCCCCTCCAAGGCGATTGGTATCATAGTAGAGATTGTTCTGCCACCCATCCACTGAAGGGCGCCTGGGGCAAATATTATCTTAAGCAAGGGCCTATAGCCTCATTGACGTATTTTATGGAGCGATTTGCATGACGATCAGGTTTGGGGGCCTGTTCGGCCTTTCGCGTTTGAACCTTGGCCCGAAAGCCTGCCTCAGCGCGGCATTATTGATTGCGGTCAACGCGGCCTTCCTGGTTGGAGCCGGATATTGGTCGCTCACGCGCGACTTCAACATCCGTGCCGTGCGCGACATCGATCTCAGCCTTCGCACCCTCACGCTGGCGTTTGGCGAGGCCTACCCGGACAGCAAGATCAGCATCCGCGATGGGGTCGTCCAGCGGGTCGAAGTAGCCAAGATGCCGGAGTTCACCGATCATCGCATAGTCGATCGAGCCACTTCTTACGTCGGCGGCAACGCCACGCTGTTCGTCTATGACGACGCGACGAGCCAGTTCGTCCGACGGACGACCAACGTGAAAAAAGAAAACGGCGATCGTGCGGTCGGAACGCAACTTGCCCCCGACCATCCCGGCCAGGCGATCCTTCGCCGTGGGGAAGCCTATAAGGGCCCGGCAATGCTGTTTGGCCGCCGCTTCTACACCGTCTATCAACCGGTCTTTGATCCCGCCGGCAAGGTCATCGGTATCATTTATGTCGGCACAGGCATGGACGAACTAGACGGCATGCTGTGGCAGGCGATTTATGCCATGGCGATCGCTGCCGGTGTCGCGGCGCTGCTCGCGCTCGTCGCAACTGGTCTGCTGGTCCGCCGTGTCACCAAGCCGCTCAAGGCTGTCGCCGAGAGCCTCACCGTGCTCGCCGACGGCGGGACCGACGTCGAGGTGCGGTACGCCGATCGCCACGACGAGATCGGCGTCATCGCCCGAACCATCGACGTCTTCAAGACCAACCGGATCGAACGCCGTCAGCTCGAGGCCGATCGCGTCAATGCTGAAAAATCGGCCAGCGAGCGGCGCAAGGCGGAACGCGATCAGTTCGTCGAGGGTTTCCGCACCAAGATCGGCGGCATCATCGAGCAGGTGATGAATTCCTCCGGTCGCTTCGAGAAAGACGCCCAGCAGCTTTCGCTGACGGCGCACTCTACTGCCGAGATGTCGGGCCAATCGGCCAACTCCTCGAGGCAGGCCTCCGAACACGTCCGCAGCGCCGCAACCGCGTCCAATGAGCTATCGCAATCGATTGTCGAGATCGGCAAGCGCGTCCAGGATTCCAACAACGTCGCTTCGGAGGCGGTCAAGCAGGCTACCGCTACCGACGAGCGGATGACCGAACTGTCGGCGGCTGGCAACCGGATCGGCGACGTGGTCAAGCTGATCACCTCGATTGCGGAGCAAACCAACCTGCTCGCTCTCAATGCGACGATCGAGGCGGCGCGCGCCGGCGATGCCGGCCGGGGCTTTGCCGTGGTTGCCCAGGAGGTCAAGAACCTGGCGGGACAAACTGCCAAAGCCACCGAGGAGATCAGTTCCCACATCGTCAACATGCAGCGCGCTACGGAAGAGTCCGTGGAGGCCATCAAGGCGATCGGGCAGACCATTGAGCGTATGAGCGAGATCACAGGCGCAATTTCAGCCGCCGTCGAGGAACAGGATGCAGCGACCAAGAACATCGCCCACGGCGTCCAGGCCGCAGCCGGCGGCACCCTCGATGTCGCCGACAACATCGAGCGCGTCGCGCATGGCGCCAACGAGACCGAAACGACCTCGGGCCAGATGCTGCAATCGGCAAAGGCGCTTTCCGAAGTGAGCGTTCACCTCCGCGACGAAGTCGAAAAGTTTCTCGACAGCGTCCGCGCGGCCTGAGGTCAGGGCGCGTCTCAGGAGAGCCAAAGCATTGGCTTGGACACCCTTCGCGGCGAAAGCCTCCGCAGGGCATTGACCGTTTAGCCCGCAGGAAACGCGAGCCGGCAGGCCGAAACGTGCTAGCGTGAGGCTCGGTGCGATCTCCATCGGCGCGGGCGCGGAGCACACATGGGACGGAGTGGGCTCAAAGTCGCCAGAACACTCCTGGCCGTGCGGCGTCACGCGAAACGGCATGCCAGCTGGACGCTTTTGATCGCGATCTTCTCAACGCTCGTTACCCTCGGCCTCGTTGCGATCTATCTGATGCAAGAGACGACCGAATACCCCTAAGACGCGCGCAGGACTTTCAAATGACGCTCGGTCAGTGCGCGTCCCGGACCTCCGTTGCCGAGGCGTCCGCGGCATATTTCCTTCCTGATGCCTGCTTCGACCGTTCGGCGGACGCTTTCGATGCCTCGCCAGATGCCACCGCAGGATCGTTCATGGCCGCGACCATCTCATCCAGAATGGCCTTGTAGGCCCCAGCGGTTTCCACCTTCTCGACCACCTCATCCGGTGATGGCGCCATAACCAGCGCACCTGGATCAAATCTCGCCCGCTCCAATTTCGTGCCGACGAACCATGCACACAACACGCCCGTGACCTTGTCGTCATCGAACACGTCGCTGTTGACGGTGTCGACCGTCATCAGCGGGCCGCCGGATTTCAGCACAACGAGATCACCCGGCTTCAAAGCTGTCATTTGCGAAAACCCAACGTCGACGCGAAGGTGTCGTGTGGCAACTTTGCAACGACGATATCAAATTTCTGCAACATCATCATCATCACGACCAATTGCGAGCACCATGCTCGCAATATAACGGAGATCGATTGAAATCGATGCAGCAAAGCAACACCAGCAATTGCAAATGAACGGTCGCCCGCGCGTCTCAAAATTTTAACATACACTATTACGATTGACTGATTCGCGGCACGAACATTGCTTCGAACGAACTGGCTGGAAAAACTCAGGAGTGCGGCATGAAACGCCTCGTCCTTTGTACAGCGTTCGGTTTGTTGATCAGCGTAGCGAGCGCCCGTGATTACGGGCAGTGGGAAGGTAGCGACCCGGAAATCCGGCAGTGGTACCAGGCATTGATGCAGCCGGATAATCCTGCTGTCTCATGCTGCGGCGAGGCGGATGCGTACTGGGCAGATTCGTTTGAAGTCGATGGCGACAGATATGTCGCCGTCGTCACCGACTCCCGACCTGACGGACCGTTACGTCGTAAACACGTCGAGGTTGGAACCAAAATTATCGTTCCGAATCACAAGTTGAAATATGACCAGTCCAATCCGACTGGGCACGGTGTCATATTTTTGAGCCGCGGTGATTACGTTTATTGCTACGTGGCGCCCGGCGGGGTTTGAGCTGGTGTGATGATGTCGGCCGTCGCGCGATGCGCGAATGCGGCCGACCGATGTCATGCGGCTCGATGAATTTCCTCGCCGAGGAAATCATGCCAGCCGGATGGAGCTTGAAAAGCAAAATCGGGAATCCAACATATTTTTGGCTGGCGATCGAGATCGCGGCAAGCCCTTAGTATCGGCCGCCAAGGTCCGGCAAGTTGATCGGCACAAACCGGGACTGGCTCTTCACCCTCGGACCACCATCGGGGTGGGTCGCAGTTGGCGCAGTGGCGTGACTGATCAGCGTTTCCAAAAACAAGATGAATTTCTCAGCAAGCATGAGAGCTTTCTCGATTGCTTGCTATTGGTATGCCGCCTTTGGATTTGGTTCGATGAAGTACTTCACGAAGTGGCGTTTTCTGATTCAGCCGGCGTCGTGGCCAAAGCCGAGCCACCCGGCGTGATCCCTTGGCTTTCGATCCTTTTGCAAATTGGCACCGGGGCCCGGTCGGCCGCCTTGCGCGCCAGCCTGATCGAAGCTAAGGGAACGGCATCGGAGCGTGGCGCAGCCCGGTTAGCGCACTAGTCTGGGAGACTAGGGGTCGGAGGTTCAAATCCTCTCGCTCCGACCATTAAATCCTTGATAATTCAAGGATTTTAGCAAGCTTGGTTTCACGCTGGGGCGAACGAACAGCCAACGAAACCACACGAAAGCACCGAGATACGAGAGAAACCACCGGAATTGCCACCGAAGCGTCCCGGGAACGTTTGCGGAGGAAGGGGCAATGGTCTTCGAACTCGAAGCAGAATGCGTGCCGTCTGCGGCGCAGTTCTGGTGCAGCCGTCGATCGATCCAGTTGAACCGATTGTCCCAGCCTACCTACTAAAATCCGACACGCCGTGATGTGAAGTCGCCGGGCGCCGCTCTGGCACGGAGCGATTGCGCCATCTTTCTCTGAGCAAAGGAAACGCTAAATGGGCAACATGTTTCTAAAATTAGAAGGCATCACCGGCGAGTTGTTGGATATCGATCACGAAAATGAAATTGAAATTCACAACTGGCAATGGGGGCTCGACAACAACGCGTCCTTTCGGCTGCGTGATGAAAAATCGGCTTCGCCGCAAACATCGGTCGCTCCTCTTACTATCGACAAGATGCTCGACAACGCGACGGTGCCACTGATCCAATATTGCGCACAGGGAACGCATATTACCAAAGGCGCCCTCGTGTGCCGAAAGAACACTGGCAATAAGTCCGGCAGGATGGGAGACCATCAAGCACACCAGGATGAATTCTGGAAAATCGAGCTAACCGACATCAAAGTCCTAAGCGTAAAATGGCCGGGAGTAGCGGAAGAACACGTAATTCCCGAGACCGTTGAGTTTTCGTTCCTGAGTTTCATTGTTTACTACAAGATGCAAACTCAGAGGGGCAATCTGACCGGCGATAGACTTTTTCCTTTCAGTATTCCAGAACAAAAGGTTGTCCAGCAAGGAAGTGGGGGCGGAGGTGGTGCAGGCGGAGGTGGCGGCGCTGGTGGCGGCGGCGGCGGCGGTGGAGGCGGTGGAGGCCAATCCTCCTCGCGTCCGAAGTAACAACCCGAACCGGCTGCTGGAGCAGACCATGTTCGCTTATGCGCTTTGAGTTCCCAACAAAGCCCGGGGGCGTTCGTCGGGAGCCCTCCGTGTTTCTCCGCACGGCGGGCGGTTAGCCGGAGCTAGCGGCTGCAGATATGCCAGAGAAGATGGGACTTGAGACACGCAAGCGGCGTTTACACCTCGACGGCCGCAACGCCTCGGACGCTAACATCGGACTGCGATGGAAGAGCCGTCAGCCGTCCTTGATCGCGACTTCGAGCAGCCGGCGGCAGGCAATCAGGTCTTCCAGCACGCCCTTCAGCCGCGCTACGTCGAGCACCGGAGCGAGGTCCGCCACACCTGCGATCGCTTCCTCGTCGTCAAAGCCGTCGACCTCCCGCCGGCTGCGGCGCTCGGCCATCCGAGGAACGCCGCTTTCTCCGGAGCTGTCATAATCGTCGTCATCGAGGTCAATCGGCGCCGCGACATCCTCGTCTTCGAGGATGCTCTGACCCACCACCTCCTCGATCGCTCCAAAGGAAGCTACGGCGGATGCGTCCGCAAGCCGTTGCACGGATGCGATGCCATGCTCTTTCAAAATGCGCTGTACGCCGCGGATCGTGTAGCCTTCGCCGTAGAGAAGACGGCGAATTCCCCGCAACAGGTCGACGTCGTCGGGCCGGTAGTATCTGCGGCCCCCGCTTCGCTTCATCGGCTTTATCTGGGAGAACCGTGTCTCCCAGAACCGCAAGACGTGCTGCGGAATGTCGAGATCGTCAGCGACCTCGCTGATGGTTCGGAAGGCATCCGGCGCTTTGTCCAAATGCTCGCTCCTTTATCCCTCGCGCGGATGAAGAACCGCGGCTATGCGGGCTTGGCGCCGTTGGTTCCGGCGCCGTGGCCGTTGATACGCTGTTTCAAAATTGCCGATGGCTTGAACACCATCACGCGGCGAGGCGAAATCGGCACCTCGGTCCCGGTCTTCGGATTACGTCCGATCCGCTGACCCTTCTTGCGCACCATGAACGAGCCGAAAGAAGACAGCTTCACCGTCTCGCCCTTTTCGAGGCAGTCGGTAATCTCTTTCAACACAAGTTCGACAAACGCTGATGATTCAGTACGCGACAGTCCCACCTTCTGGTAGACGGCCTCGCACAGATCAACACGCGTGACAGTTTTTCCGGTTCCGGTCATCGCCTGCCCCACTCTCGGCGAACACATATTCGCTTCTGAAATTATGAGCTTAAGTACTGACGGTCAACAGCCGTCCGCCTTCCTACCATGAAAGAAAGGCACAAAACATCGGGATTAATTTACCCATCGCTCACCAACGGACGAGTACCGAACCCCAGGTGAACCCGCCGCCCATAGCCTCCATCAGGACCAGATCGCCCCGCTTGATGCGGCCGTCGCCAACGGCAACCGCCAATGCCAGCGGGATCGAGGCCGCCGACGTATTGCCGTGCCGGTCAACCGTGAGCACCACTTTCTGCGGCGCAATATGCAGTTTGTTCGCAGAAGCGTCGATAATTCGCTTGTTGGCCTGATGTGGAACGAACCAGGTGATATCATCGGCGGCGAGGCCCGTTGCTTCGAACGCATCGACGATCACGTCGGTGATCATTCCGACGGCGTGCTTGAAGACTTCGCGCCCCTCCATCCTCAGGTGGCCCACAGTCTGCGTCGAGGAGGGACCGCCGTCCACATATAGCTTCGACTTGTGCCGCCCGTCCGATCGCAGATGGGACGTCAAAATCCCCCGATCAGAGGACAAGCCTGGCTGCGGTTGGGCTTCGAGCACTACGGCACCCGCGCCATCGCCGAATAGCACACAGGTTCCGCGGTCGTTCCAGTCGAGAATCCGCGAGAATGTTTCCGCGCCGATCACCAGCGCCCGCTTGAACGCCCCGCCGCGCAGAAAATTGTCGGCGGTGGCAAGCGCAAACACGAAGCCCGAACACACCGCCTGCAAATCGAAGGCGGCGCCGTGGTGGATGCCGAGCGCGTTCTGAACCGCGACCGCCGTCGCCGGAAACGTGTTGTCGGGCGTCGATGTCGCGAGCACGATCAGATCGATCGATTGCGCGTCGACGCCGGCATGGGCGAGCGCCGACCGCGCGGCGTTGGTTGCCAGATGCGAGGTGAATTCCCCCTCCGCGGCGATATGGCGCTGGTGGATTCCGGTGCGTTGCACGATCCATTCGTCGGAAGTGTCGATCCGCTTCGCCAATTCGGCATTGGTCAGAATCCGCTCCGGTAGATAGGAGCCGCAGCCGATTACGACTGAGCGTAGTGCAGTCACGAAACAGCCTCCTGCGTGGCAGACGCCTGGGCCACCGTGCCACTGTCGAGTTTAAGCATTTGATTGATCTTGTTGAGGAGATCGTATTTGGCCATCTCATAACCAACATCGACGGCATAGGCAAAGCCATCAGCGTCGGTTCCACCATGGCTTTTCACCACCACACCGTTCAGCCCGAGCAGAACCCCGCCATTCGACTTGCTGGGATCGAGCTTGTCACGCAGTGCCCTGAACGCAGGCCGCGCCAGCAGGTAACCCACCTTGGAAAGCCAACGGCTTGATATCGCAACGCGGAGGAACTCGTTGATCTGGCGCGCGGTGCCCTCCGCAGCCTTCAGGGCAATGTTTCCGCTGAAACCTTCCGCAACGATCACGTCGGCCGCCCCTCGTCCGATGCCGTCGCCTTCGACGAAGCCGATATATTCGAGCTGCGGCAGATTCATCGCACGCAGGAGCTCGGCGGCCTCGCGAATTTCCTCGCGGCCCTTGATCTCTTCAACGCCGATGTTCAGCAGCCCGACGGTGGGCCTTGTCAGGTCGAACAACACGCTCGCCATGGCGCTGCCCAGCATCGCCAGGGTCACCAGATGATGCGCGTCGCCGCCTATCGTGGCGCCGAGGTCGAGCACGACGGAATCGCCGCGCACCGTCGGCCACACCGCCGCGATCGCCGGACTATCGACGCCGGGTAGTGTGCGCAGGCAGAACCGTGCCATCGCCATCAGCGCGCCGGTGTTGCCGGCGGAAATCGCAACGTCCGCGTCGCCTTTTTTCACGGCATCGATTGCAAGCCACATCGACGAGGTCTTGCGCCCTCGCCGCAAAGCCTGGCTTGGCTTGTCGTGCATGCTGACGGCGACGTCCGTATGAATGACTGAAGAGACCGCCTTCAAATCCGGATGTTTCGCAAGCTGCGCGTCGATCATGCCCCGATCGCCGAACAGGAGAAATTCGGTGCCGGGATGTCGGGTCAATGAGATCGCGGCGCCGGGAATAACAACTGACGCGCCGACGTCACCCCCCATGGCGTCAAGCGCTATTCGAACCTTTTGAGGCATGAATGTTCGGGTAACCCGACCTCTCATCGGACTTGAAATGCCGACAGCGGCAACCACCCCGGCTGCGATCGGCGAGACACCTGATCGCGTCAGGCTGGGCGGCGACAATAGCGTTTCCCCATACCGACACAACCTCTTGACCGTTGTCTTTTACGGCTGAAGTTATTTAGCAACAAAATCGGCGCAGTATAATAATGCTAGATAATTCAATCATTTAACACAGAATTACCAGAAAGCGGCGGAATGCGGACTCCGCTGTGTCTCAGCTTAGAGATCCTCCTCATCGCGCGGGCTTTTGGATGCCTTTTTGGCCGTCGCGGGCCGGCCGCCCGATTGCAATGCCTTCAGACCCGCAAACGGGTGGTCCGCAGGATCTTTGATCTCAGGGGGCGGCTCGAACACGGCGTCCGGCCGGCGCGGATATGGATCGATCGCAAGGAACAAGGCATCGGTAGCCAAGCGGCCAAGATCGATCACGCCGTTGACGATCGGCTCGGGCGGATCGGGGACTTCTCCATCTTCGCTTTGGGCCGCCTCATCGACCAAAGCGGCGAGACTTCGAATTTGCTCCGGAGGAGCAAAGATCAAGTCGATCACCTCGTCGATTTCGCTCTCGACAGGATCGAGTGTCACGATGCAGCTTTGCCCGACCCGGGCATGCACTTCGCCCGTGACATGCACACGTCCGCCGCCCTTGAGCGTCAGGTCGAACGATGCACGGGCCGACATGATTTCACGCAAGCCCGCCATATCGGCCATCGCCGCGCGGATCGCATCGCCGGCCTCGAAAGCGCGCTGCAATCCCGCATCCGGTATTTGCGCCACGATAATCGGGACGCGCCAGGGATCTGCGGTATTCATCGGCTATGACCTTGCGAAATTCGCCCCGACGCTTCGGCCGGAGCCGGAAAAGCCCATCCGGCGGCCTGGAAGGTGGTGTCGTCGAGGCCGCCAAGTTGGACCATGACGGTCTGCGCATAGGTAGCAAGTGCCTGCGCATTTTCCACGTCTTCCCCGTTCAGGATGTTCTTGCTCAGGGCCTTGGCCGGTGCTTCGCCACCTGCGGCAAAGGCCGCATCATAGGCCGCTGCCCGGCCATAAAATGCTTCGCCAAACGCCTGCATGCGCTTGGGAACGGTGAGATCGCCAACGCCCATTTCTCGCAAATTGGCGTCCATATCGTCGCAGAATCGATCAAAAAGCGCTTGCGAAGCGTTGCGCGTGTCCGGCACGGATCGAAAGCGCCGCAGCACCATCCACAAATGCAACAGCAGCAGGTCGAAACGGCCATTAACCGTGTCGGATACGCCTAAGTCCCGGTAGAATGACGGTTCTCGCGCCTGCGTCACGATCATGCCATAGATGGCTTCGATGGTGCCGCGCAGAGGGGCGTGGGGCTTACTGAAGTGATTGAATGGCCAAAGCATTGTGGGTTCCACCCGCGAGCCTGCTGGACCCGCGTCTGTTGCAAACACGCGCCCTGCCGGGTACGTCAAGGCCATCTTTGATGCAAGGGGATGGGACCGTTCGGGGATGATCAAATCCAGCCTGAATGACTGCACGCGTTCCTTCGGATGGCGCGGCCTGCGGACCATGGCTGCGGTCGCCTTGCTCTGCGCCGTCGTCAGCGGCTGCGGCGAACAATTCCAGAAGGGCTACGTCCTTCCGCCGGGCGCGCTTGAACAAATCCCAATCGGCGCGAGCCAGGACCAGGTGCTGATCGTGATGGGAACCCCCTCCACGGTCGCCACGCTGAACGGTGAAGTCTTCTACTATATCTCTCAGCGTACCGAGCGCCCGATCGCCTTTATGAACGACAGGGTCGTCGATCAGCGCATCATCGCGATCTACTTCGACAAAAACCGCCAGGTACGACGACTTGCCAACTACGGACTGAAGGACGGCAAGATTTTCGACTTCGTCACACGCACCACGCCGACCTCGGGCCAGGAAATCAATTACGTCGCGCCGCTGTTCAAGGCCTTCAATATCGGCCAAGGCAACTAGCCGTCTCGGACGGCGGTGAAACAAGCCGGCCGTTTTTCAATCCCTGAATCAAAACCCCGCGGGTTCTCACCCGCGGGGTTTCGCATTCCAGCCCGACGCGCCTCAGTGCGCCAGGATCGCGAGCAGCAAAAGCGCGACGATGTTCGTGATCTTGATCATCGGGTTCACCGCAGGACCCGCCGTATCCTTGTAGGGATCGCCGACGGTGTCGCCGGTCACAGCAGCCTTGTGAGCATCCGAGCCCTTGCCGCCATAGTGACCGTCTTCGATATACTTCTTGGCGTTATCCCAGGCACCGCCGCCCGATGTCATTGAGATCGCAACGAACAGCCCGGTGACGATCACACCCAACAGCATCGCGCCGACCGCGGAGAACGCTGCCGACTTACCGGCCACGCCGCCGCCCGCAATCGCATAGATCAGGAAGTAGACGACGATCGGAGACAGCACCGGCAGCAGCGACGGAATAATCATTTCCTTGATCGCTGCCTTGGTCAGGAGGTCGACGGCCTTGCCGTAGTCCGGCTTATCGGTGCCTTGCATGATGCCGGGCTTTTCGCGGAACTGACGGCGCACTTCCTCGACGATCGCGCTGGCCGCCCGTCCAACCGCGGTCATTCCCATCGCACCGAACAGGTAAGGCAGCAGGCCGCCGAACAGCAGGCCGACAACCACGTAGGGGTTGTTCAACGAGAAGTCCGGATTGACGCCCTTGAAGTAAGCGTGGTGTGCCGCGTCGGCGATGAAGAACTTCAGGTCCTCGTTATAGGCCGCGAACAGCACCAGCGCGCCAAGACCGGCCGAACCGATCGCGTAACCCTTGGTGACAGCCTTGGTGGTGTTGCCGACTGCATCGAGCGCGTCGGTCGACTTGCGCACTTCCTTCGGAAGGCCCGCCATTTCTGCGATGCCGCCCGCATTGTCCGTGACCGGACCGAACGCGTCGAGCGCGACGATCATGCCGGCCAGCGACAGCATGGTGGTGGTCGCAATCGCGATGCCGAACAGGCCGGCAAGGCTGTAGGTCACCAGAATGCCGGCGATGATGACGATGGCAGGCAGCGCGGTCGATTCCATCGAGATCGCGAGCCCCTGGATCACGTTGGTGCCGTGACCTGTGACGGAAGCCGCCGCGATCGACTTCACGGGACGGTAGTCGGTGCCGGTATAGTACTCGGTGATCCAGATGATCAGGCCGGTGACAACCAGGCCGACGACGCCGCATTCGAACAGCGCCATGCCGGTGTAGTCGACGCCAGCAAGCTTGTTGAAACCGATCAGCGCGTAGATCACGACAGCGACGCCGACGAGCGACAGCACGCCGGTCGCGATCAGGCCTTTATAGAGGGCGCCCATGATCGACTGGCTGGCGCCGAGCTTGACGAAGAACGTACCGATGATCGAGGTGATGATGCAGATGCCGCCGATCGCGAGCGGCAGCGTCATCATGTTGGCGAGGATGGGCGTCTTGGCAAAGAAGATCGCGGCCAGCACCATGGTGGCGACCGCCGTCACCGCATAGGTTTCGAACAGGTCGGCCGCCATGCCGGCGCAGTCACCAACGTTGTCACCGACGTTATCGGCAATCGTGGCCGGGTTGCGCGGATCGTCCTCGGGGATTCCAGCCTCGACCTTGCCGACGAGGTCGCCGCCGACGTCAGCACCTTTGGTGAAGATGCCGCCGCCGAGACGGGCAAAGATCGAGATCAGCGAAGCACCGAAGCCGAGCGCGACCATGGCATCGACCACCGTGCGGCTGTCGGCTGCCAGATGCAGCGAGAACGTCAGGAAGCCGAAATAAAGCGTGACGCCTAGCAACGCCAGGCCGGCGACCAGCATGCCGGTGATGGCGCCCGCCTTGAAGGCGAGTTCAAGACCGCCGGCAAGCGAGGTCGTGGCCGCCTGTGCCGTACGGACGTTGGCGCGGACCGAGACGTTCATGCCGATAAAGCCGGCTGCACCGGACAGGATGGCGCCGATCGCAAAGCCGCCCGCAACCAGGATGCCAAGCAAATAGGCGAGCAGCGCGAAGATCACCACGCCAACGACGGCGATCGTGGCGTACTGGCGCCGCAGATAGGCCTGGGCGCCTTCACGCACCGCCGCCGCAATCTCTTGCATTCGCGGACTGCCGGCATCGGCTTTCATCACCGACATGGTCGCCCAAATGGCGTAAACGATGGATAGCGCGCCGCAGAGCACGATCAACCATAATGCTGTCATTGAACTTGCCTCAGATCTTTAAAGAAGGCCCCCGCCACGGCCGCGATCGCGGCCGGCGCTCAAAAAGCAGGCCCACCTTGCCCAAAGGGTGACCTGAAATCGGCCGGGACCATGCCAAAATCGCATGCGCCGCGCAACGCTGCGGGCCGACAAAAATGGACGATTTCGAAAGGTATTTGCGCGGCAACGGGCCATTTTCATGGAATTCCTAGAAATGGCTGTAAGACGTTCGCATTAGCGGCAGCTCCTTACCCTGCGCATCCAGCCATTTCGGGGGAGAATCGCCTGCGACGATTGTCCCGATCGGGTTGACGGAAACCCGAACGGCAAGAGCCATCCGGCTGAACTCCTCAAGTGCGGCCGGTGGAATCGCGCACAGAATTTCGTAGTCATCGCCGCCCGCGATGAGCTCAGCCAAATTGACCGCACTCGCCGCGAGCAAGGCGGCAGCGGCTTTCGACAACGGGACGGATTTCAGGTCTAACACCGCCGACACGGCCGAAGCCGCGCAGAGCTTGGCGAGATCGCCGGCCAACCCATCGGACACGTCCATCGCCGCGTGCGCGTGCGCGTGTAATGCGGAAGCGAGCGCGTTGCGCGGCTGTGGCACCCGATATCGCCCAACCAGCATATCCCGTGATGCGGCATCGCCCGCAAGCGCTGCCGCCGCCTTGCCCTGTTTCAGAATATCCAGACCGAGCGCGGCGTCGCCGATCGTTCCGGTCACCACGACATAATCGCCCGGCTTCGCGCCGCTTCGGCAAATCATTGTACCCGCTGCGACGCGACCAAAGGCGGTGATCGAAATCATCAGCGGGCCCGGCGTCGAAACCGTGTCACCCCCAAGCAGTGGGCAATTGAAGCCGGACGCATCCTCGCCCAATCCACCGGCAAAGGCCGCCAGCCAGGTCTCTTCAGCCTTGCGCAGCGCCAACGACAGCACGAAATCCCGCGGGCGTTGCTCCCTTTGCGGCGAGATCCGACAGATTCACCCGCAACGCCTTCTGCGCGATCGTGTGGGGCGGATCGTCGGCGAGGAAATGAACCCCTTCAACGAGCGCGTCGGTCGTGACGACAATGTCGTCCCCGAGCGCGTTGAGCACGGCAGCGTCGTCATTAAGTCTGAACGCGCCCGGATCGGTCGCCAGCGGCTTGAAATAGCGCGCGATAAGGGAGTCCTCGCCGGATGCTGGCGCTCCGGGAGCCGTCATCTCAGCCACCGGCCCGTGCGAATTCGCTGCCGCGGAACTGGCGTGCGATCTGATCGAGCACTGCGTTGACCATGCCGGTCTCCTCCGCCTCGACGAAGGCGTGCGCGACGTCGACATATTCCGACACCACGACACGGCCCGGAACATCCTTGCGATGTTCCAGTTCATAGGCGCCCGCACGCAACACCGCGCGCAGGATGGCGTCGATCCGTTTCAGCGGCCAGCCTTTCGCAAGCGCATCGTCGATCAGGGGATCGAGTTTTGCCTGGTCGCGCACCACGCCGGACACCACATCGCGAAAGAACGCGGCTTCGGCCGGCAGGTATTTGTCGCCCTCGACCTCGCCGCCGAGCCAATGGCTTTCAAACTCGGCAAAAATGTCGTTGATGCCCGCGCCGGCGATGTCCATCTGGTAAAGCGCCTGCACCGCGGCAAGCCTCGCGGCGCCACGGCGGTTGGCCTTGCGCTCGGGACCCTTGGCAGGCTGCCTGCCCTGGTTTTTCCTGTGGTCGTTCATGATCTCTGATTCAGCCGGCGCTTGATCCGCAGCATCGCAAGTGCCGCGCGCGCGGCGTCACCGCCTTTGTTGAGTTCGGAAGCACGCGCCCGCGCCCATGCCTGCGCTTCGGTGTTGACGGTCAAAATCCCGTTGCCGAGCGGAAACTTTTTCGACACCGAGAGTTCCATCAGCGCGCGCGAGGATTCCGTCGAGACAATCTCGAAATGGATGGTATCGCCGCGGATGACGCAACCAAGCGCGATTGCGGCATCGTAGGGCTTGCCGGCCTTTTCGGCCGCCTCGATCGCAATCGCGATCGCGGCCGGAATTTCCAGCGCACCCGGCACCGTGATGACGTCGTGACTGACGCCGGCCGCTTTTAGCTCGACGACTGCGCCCTCGAGCAGCGCGTCCTGAATATCGTCATAGAAACGCGCTTCGACAATCAGCGCCCGTGCGCCGGAAATGTCGGTCTGGTCCTTTAGCGGTGCGCGTCGCGCGTCGGCCATTCTTTGTGTCCAGTTTTATCGTTGCCTCATCCTGAGGAGCGGCCATTTTGCCGCGTTTCGAAGGATGAGGTTACTGCTACGGCCTCATGGTTCGAGACGGCAAAAGCGTCGCCTCACCATGAGGAATTAGATCGGCTTTTAGGCGCGGCCATCGGTCGTGCCAAGGGTCATCACTTCATTTCCGTCAATCTCGCCGCATAGCGCGCCATCAGATCGACCTCGATATTAACCTCACTGCCCGCGCGCCAGGACGACAGGGCCGTGACACTGAGCGTATGCGGGATGATCAGCACCGAAAAGGCGGTGTCTTTGACCGTGTTGACCGTCAGTGAGACACCATCCAGCGTGATCGACCCCTTGGGCGCGATGAAACGCGCAAGCTCCCGCGTAGTTTTGAGTTCGAACCGCGCCATATCCGGCAGATCCTCGCGCGTGACGATCGTGGCCACGCCGTCCGCGTGTCCGGCGACGATATGACCCCCAAGCTCATCGCCGATCTTGAGCGCCCGTTCCAGATTAAGTCTCGTCCCGACGGCCCAGTGCTTCGCGGTCGTCATGCCGAGCGTCTCGGCGGCGGCATCGACGTCGAACCAGGTCTTGCCGCCTTCGACGCCGGAAGCGACGACGGTCAGGCAAACGCCATTGCAGGCGATGGAGGCGCCGTCCGCGATCGTTGCGCGGTCATAGCGGCAGCCGATGCGCAGCCGATGCAACTGCCCCTGCGCGACGGGCTTGAGGCTTTCGATCTCGCCGATGTCGGTGACGATGCCGGTGAACATTAGGAACGCTCGTAGATAGTAAGAGTGTCTTTGCCCATGCTTTCGCTAGCATGAACGCGGAAGGCCGACGACTGGGTGATTGCGCTCAATGGCATTGCGTCCAGCGCCGCCACGCCATCGGCGCCGATCGGGCCTGCGCCGCGAAGAAGCCAGAATTCGTCGACCAGACCTGCCGCGACAAAAGATGACGCTACACGCGAGCCACCCTCGACCAGAAGCCGGGTGATGCCCCGCTCCGCCAGCACATGCACCACTTCTGACAGATCGAGTCCACCTTGCGACCGGGAACCGAGCCGGATCACCTGCGCGCCATTGGCGCCCAGTATCGCCGCCGCGGGCGCTTCGGCGAGTTCCGAACTCATCACCCAGAGCGGCGTGCTGCGCGCCGAATGCACCAGGCGGCTTTTCGCGGGGATCCGCAGCGCCCGGTCGAGCACGATCCGGACCGGCGAGCGCGCCTCCATGCCCGGCAAGCGGCACGTCAGCAACGGATCGTCGGCGAGAACAGTCCCGATCCCAACCAGAATGGCATCGCACTGGGAGCGCAACAGATGGATGCGCGCGTTGGCAGCTTCGCCCGTAATCGCCACCGTCTTGTGACCGTGGCCGGCGATCCTGTCGTCGGTCGAGACCGCAAGCTTCATAATCACATGCGGGCGCCTGTCGCGGATGCGCCTGAAATGGCCGGCGTGCGCGCGCGCCGCTTCCTCAGCCATCAGCCCGACATTGACCTCGATCCCCGCATTCCGCAACTTTGCATGGCCCTGCCCGGCCACTTCCGGATTGGGGTCTTCGATCGCCGACACCACGCGTGCAATACCCGCAGCGATGATGGCGTCGGCGCAAGGCGGAGACTTTCCGAGATGCGAACACGGCTCGAGCGTTACATAAAGCGTCGCGCCGCGCGACGCGCCGCCGGCCTGCTTGAGCGCGACCGGCTCTGCATGGGGCCTTCCGCCCGGCTGGGTCCAGCCGCGGCCGACAATGACGCCGTCCTTGACTACCACGGCGCCGACGGCGGGATTGGGATGCGTACGCCCCAGGCCACGGCGGCCCAGCGTCAGCGCCAAATCCATGAAGCGCCGGTCAGCCGCGTTCGATTCCTTGGTCTTTTGCGCTGGTGCCCCATTCGTCCCGGGCGAGATCATTTGCGTAACAGCGAGATCCGCGCTTCGTCCTCGCCGGAGAGTTCGCCGAGCACTGTCTCGAAATCCTTGGCCTCGCGGAAATTGCGGTACACCGACGCAAAGCGCACATAGGCGACGTCATCGAGCTGACGCAGATGCTCCATCACGATTTCACCGATCGCCTCCGACGAAATTTCCGCCTCGCCGCCGCTTTCGAGTTCGCGCACGATTGCGGAAACCATTTTCTCCACCCGCTCCGCTTCTACCGGGCGCTTGCGCAAGGAGATTTGCAGCGAGCGCACCAGCTTGTCGCGGTCAAACGGCACCCTACGGCCGTTGCGCTTGATGACCGTCAATTCACGAAGCTGCACGCGCTCGAATGTGGTGAAGCGGAAATTGCAGGCGACGCACACGCGCCTGCGCCGGATCACGGCGGAATCCTCCGTCGGACGGGAATCCTTCACCTGCGTATCGAGACTGTTGCAGCTGGGGCAACGCATGCGGATGAGCCTTATTGATAGATCGGGAAACGATCGGTGAGCGCCTTGACCCGTTCCTTCATCGCCGCTTCGACGAGCGGCGCGGAGCCGTCCGTGGATTGCGCGACTGCATTGAGTACCTCGGCAATCATGGCGCCGACCTGCTTGAATTCGGCAACGCCAAAGCCGCGCGTGGTGGCGGCCGGCGTGCCCAGACGAAGGCCCGAGGTCACGAACGGCTTTTCAGGATCGAACGGAATGCCGTTCTTGTTGCAGGTGATGGCGGCGCGCACCAACGCCTTTTCCGAGACGTTACCCTTCAGCCCCTTGGGCCTGAGATCGACCAGCATCAAATGATTGTCGGTGCCGCCGGAGACGATATCGAGACCTTCGGCGCGCAAGGACTCCGCGAGCGCCTTGGCGTTCTCAACGACGTTCCTGGCGTAGATCTTGAAATCCGGCCGCAACGCTTCGGCAAAGGCCACCGCCTTCGCGGCAATCACATGCATCAACGGGCCGCCCTGGAGACCGGGGAAAATCGCTGAGTTGAATTTCTTGGCGAGCGCCTCGTCGTTGCAGAGAATGAGGCCACCGCGTGGGCCGCGCAGCGACTTGTGAGTTGTGGTGGTTGTCACGTGCGCATGTGGCACGGGCGAAGCATGTACACCGCCGGCCACGAGGCCTGCGAAATGCGCCATGTCGACCAGCAGGTACGCGCCGACATTGTCGGCAATCTCGCGAAATCGCTTGAAATCCCAGGATCGCGAATAGGCCGATCCGCCGGCGATGATCAGCTTCGGCTTTACCTGCTCGGCTTGCTTGGCGATCGCATCCATATCGAGGAGCTGGTCTTCGCGACGCACGGTGTAGTGCACGGCCTTGAACCACTTGCCGGACATATTGACCGGCGAGCCGTGGGTGAGATGGCCGCCGGCGGCAAGGTCGAGACCCATGAAAGTATCGCCCGGCTGCAACAGCGCCAGGAACACTGCCTGATTCATCTGGCTGCCGGAATTCGCCTGCACGTTGGCGAAGCCGGCGCCGAACAGCTTTTTCGCGCGCTCGATCGCCAGCGTTTCGGCCACGTCGACCCATTCGCAGCCGCCGTAGTAGCGCGCGCCCGGGTAGCCTTCGGCGTATTTGTTGGTCATCACCGAGCCCTGCGCTTCCAGCACCGCGCGGCTGACGATGTTTTCCGACGCGATCAGCTCGATCTCGTGGCGCTGCCGGCCGAGTTCGCCCTTGATGGCGGCGGCAATTTCGGGATCGGCCTCGCTGAGGCTTGCGGCAAAGAACGGGTTCGGCGTGGCAGCCGACTTGGCGCTAGAGGACGAGCTCATAGGGGAAATATCTCCATCGCTGCGAAAAAAGGGTTCGCGGTCGGTCCATCAATGGGGGTCGAAAAGGGTCTTTTCGCAAATACCATATCGCCCGTCCCCGGCCAAGCGGTTGCGGTAGGGGCCTGATATTTATGCAAGATATGGTGGGGAGAGGGCCATTTTGCCAGTTCCCGCCCTTCCCCCCGCGGGCATCCAGCCACGACGATCCGCTCCCGCGGCACGCATGTCCGGGTTGTGGCCAAGGTCCTCCTGAGAGGAGGCAGGGAATGCCGGGCGCCCAACGCACCCATGGCCCCGTGTACAAAGTAAAAAGTACACGAGTATTAGTCACCACAGGTTCGCCGGATCAGCCCGGCATTCCCTGCGCGATGGTTTTAACAGCTACTTCGTGCTCTCCCCAGTGATCGGCTTTCTTGCCACTGTCCTTGGCGTGATGCCGGCGGGTCGAGCCCGAAGGGCCGACGTCGCCGAATCATTGCCAAGTTGATCTCAGCACCGAGAGATCAGGACCACACGACTTCACCGTCCGCGCGCAACACTGCTCGTCAGTCAGTGTGCCCGCGTCCATCGCATCCCGCACCCAACGTTCGTGACGACCGCGAAGCGCCCTCTCTTGAGGGGCGCAGGATGGCGGGGAACATGCTTTTGATTTGCCCGACGTTACAAGCGAACGCGCCCGCGGCACATTGGCACGACGGGCAAATCAGTCCGGCCACGCGAAGAGTTGTCAAGGGCGATCCGTTTTGATCCCGCTCAGCAAATTCGTGTCCAATCGGTAGAACCGCTTGTCTACCGCCATGCGCGGAAATGTAGCCGGAAGAGAATCGTGCGCGATAAGTTCAAACCCGTTCTTCTCATAGAACCTGTGTGCTGCGAGGAAAATCTCTGTCGTTCCCAGGTAGATGGTTTTGAGACCATTCTGCCGGGCATGGTTGAGCAACGTCCTGAGCAGTTGCGCGGCAACGCCATGCCCACTGCCTCGGTGGGTTGCGGCAACAAACATTTTTCGAAGAGCACCCTCTCCTGCTCCGATGTCCAGCAGACCGATACTGCCGACAACCTCTTCTTGATCGAGCGCCAGCCAAAATTGGCCGGCTCCTTTCTGGTAGAAATTTGCAATGTCCATGAGGTCTGGCTGTTCCTCATAGGTAATGTCGACGCCAAACTCCTCCCTTTGAATGGGAACGATCAGCGTACCAACGCGGGCGAGATATTTTGGCGCGAAAGTCACGATGTCCATGGCGCGTAAGTTACCCCGGTACAATCTGTTTCCAGCGATTGCGGCGTCGATCGGCTATCCCGATGGCCTGTCGCGTAGCACGGGCGGAGCCGCCTGAATCGTGGGCGCCGCGGCCGCAAACATATCTTCGCGGCGCCCCGTGCGCGGCGGATAGATGCGGTCGTGATTGATGATCTGTTTGGTAGCCTTGGCAGCAGATCCGACGGTGGAGACCTGGCGATCCCAACCGACGGTGTAAAGTGCTCCCCACGCGCCGAGGTCGAGAACGGTGACGTACCAATCGATGTTGAGCGGAAGCATCGATTTTCCGAAGAGATCTGCCACGACGTTGTGACCGGCAAAGCGGCCCATCGGACGGGCGAACTGGCAGGACATCACCGTGGCGTGCGTCCCGTCAATCTTGCAAACAGCGACATCACCGGCGGCAAACACGTTCCGCAGGTTCATCGCCCGCATGAACTGATCGACCGCAAGGCGGCCATACCGGTCGCGTTCTCCGGCCAACGACGCAGTGAGCGGACTTGCCGCCATCCCCGCGCACCACACGACGGTTCCCGCGGGAATAAACTCGCCGCTCGTCAAGGTAATTCCGGCTGCCTCGATCGCAGCAACCCTGACCCCGAATCGCGTTTCCACGCCCAGCGCGGAAAGCGCCTCGTTAACGACAGGACGCCCGGACTCACCGATCGCCGCCCCCACTGTTGGATTTGGATCGATGAGGATGACGCGAGGATTTGCAACTCCTGCACGAGCCAGTTTGCTCGGCATTTCGGTCGCCACCTCGATGCCGGTAAAGCCCGCGCCTACGACCACCACCGTCGAGCGTTCCAGCGAAGAACCAAAGCTGCTCAAAGCGGCGAGATGATCATTGAGACGAACGGCCGCCGCATAGGTATCAACATCAAAGCTGTGCGAGGTAAGTCCCGGGATTGCCGGCCGCACGAGTTCGCTGCCCAGCGTCAACACGACGCGATCATACTCCAGAATCTCGCGGCCACCGTACGTGCTGATCGTTACCTTTTGTTCAACAGGATCGATTGCGCAGACTTCGGCGATCACGTGATGTACGCCGATCGGATCAAGCAACTCGGCAAGCGGTAGAGCGGCGTCGTTTAGGTCAACCTCATAATTGCGAACGCGAATGTTGTGATAGGGGTTGCGGTCGACAACGAGGATTTCGGCTGCCTCGCCGAGTTCGTTAAGCTTTCGAGCGGCGCCAACGGCCGCCCACAGGCCCGCAAACCCGGCACCGAGGATGAGTATGCGCGCCATCCCTGTCTCCCGAGGCTTCATTGCGCTGTCAGCCGCATGGATTTCCGGCCTGCGCCAACCAGGCCGGCCTTAGCCGACCTGGTATTTACACCTGTTGAACTCGGACAGGCCCGAGTTCGATCGACGCATGCCGGTGCGCAATTGCGCGTCGGAGAATGCCAGGACGCTACTTCTTGACCAGCGGGCAATCGCTTTGCGCAAGCGGCTTCGCGGCATCGTCAGGCGAAATCGTCGCGATCAGCTTGTAATAGTCCCACGGATATTTCAACTCTTCCGGCTTCTTCACTTCGAAAAGATAGGCCGGAATGAGACGGCGGCCGTCGGCGCGGAGCACACCCTTCCCAAACAGCGGATCGTCGGTCGGGATTTCCTTCATCTTGGCGACGACCTTGGCGCCGTCGTGCGGGTTGCCGCCGAGCGCTTCCAGCGCCTTCAGGTAATGCAGAATGCCGGTGTAGCTGCCGGCCTGGTTCATCGAGGGCATGGCGTGATTAGTCGCCTTTTCCGCAAACCGCTTCGACCATGCACGCGTGGCGTCGTTCATGTCCCAGTAAAAGGATTCGGTGAAGGTCAGGCCCTGCGCGGTCTTGAGACCAAGCGAATGCACGTCGTTGATGAAGAGCAAAAGTGCCGCGAGCTTCTGGCCAGCCGCGGTGATGCCGAACTCGGACGCCTGCTTGATCGCGTTGGTGGTGTCGCCGCCGGCATTGGCCAGGCCGATCACCTTGGCCTTGGAAGACTGTGCTTGCAGCAGGAAGGATGAGAAGTCGGAGGTGTTAAGCGGATGCTTGATGCCGCCCAGTACCTTGCCGCCATTGGCGGTGACAACCGCGGTCGTGTCACGCTCGAGGGCGGCGCCAAAGGCATAATCGGCAGTCAAAAAGAACCAGGTGTCGCCGCCGGCTTTGGTCAGTGCCTTGCCGGTGCCGGTGGCGAGCATGTACGTGTCGTAGGTATAGGAGATGGTATTGGCATTGCAGGCCTTGCCAGTGAGGTCCGCGCTGGCCGCGCCCGAATTGAGCAGAATCGAATTCTTCTCCTTCACAAGGTTGCTGACAGCCAACGCCACACCGGAATTCGGCGTGTCTTCGACGATATCCACCTTCTCGGTGTCGATCCATTGACGCGCGATGCCGACGCCGACGTCCGGCTTGTTCTGGTGATCGCCGCCAATCACGTCGATCTTCCAGCCCTTCGCCGCGAGACCGGAATCCTCCACCGCCATCTTGACTGCCATCAAGGTATTGGGCCCGTTGATATCGGCATACAGGCTCGCCATGTCGGTCAGAACGCCGATCTTGACGACCTTGTCGTCGGCCAGCGCTGGCGTGGCCGCGGCGAGCACAAGTCCTGTAAGAGCAGAGAGCGCGGCCGAGCGCCGCGCAAAAGCGGTATCCATGAAAAAGTCCCTCCCGTTGTGGCAGCCGGACAGCCCTCTTGCGGAGCCCTTGCCCGGACCTTGATCGCTAAACGATATCATTTTCCGTTAGCTGCTGTCGCAGCTTTCGGCAATGCGTCTTTGTGCGGGAGATGTGTTGGGATACCGGTCTAGCTGACGCCGTCTCGGTTGTAGATGTCGTCGCGGAATTGCACGACGCCGTCGGGCGTCGCCCAGGCCGTGACATAGACCCAGTAAAGCGGCAGCGGTTTCGCGACCTTGGCGTCCTTGCGCTCGCCGGACTTGATGACCTCGTCGATCTCCGCCTTCGACCAGCCCGGCGTTTCCGCCAAAATCCAGTAGACCAGTTCGCGTACGTTCTGCACGCGCATACAGCCGGACGAGGCAAAGCGGAAATCCTCGCCGAACAGATTCTTCGACGGCGTGTCGTGCATATAGACGCCGTCGGGACTGGGAAAATTGATCTTCATCGATCCGAGCGAATTGAAATCGCCGGCATCCTGCTTGAACTTGTAGTTCACCGCTTCGGTCGAATACCAGTCGATCTGCGAGGGTTGCAGCTCGTTGCTCCTGGGATCGAAGATGCGAATGTGGTTCTTGGTGAGATAGTCCGGCTCGGCCTGCATCTTCGGAATCAGGTCCTTGCGGATGATCGATACCGGCACGGTCCAGAACGGATTGAAGTTGATCTGCGTGATCTTGCTGCGGACATCCGGCGACGGACGGTCCGGCTTGCCGGCCACCGCCGTGTGGCGCGTCACCGCCACGCCGTTTTCGATCGCCTCGATTTGTGCGGCCGGAATATTCGCGACCACAATGCGGTTGCCAAGATTGCCGGTAAGCGCCTTCAGCCTGACCGCGTTGGTGCGAAGTTGCGCAAGCCGCTGCTCCGCCGGAACGTTGAGCGCATGCAAGGTGGGCTCATGCACGATGCCGTCGGCGTGTAGCCCGTGGCGCACCTGAAAACGGCGCACGGCCGCGTCGACATAGGAATCGAATACCTGCGCCTCGCCGGAGTTGAGCTCGAGGTCGCCCGCTAACGACAGCCGCGTGCGCAAGGAAGGTACCGCGGGGCCCCTCGCTCCGACCCGCAGGCCATTGGCCGAGGCCGGCACGTTCGGCCAGCCGCCCTTGGCGACGATGGCCTCATATTGAGCGACCGAGGTCTGCGTGGTTTCCGCCGTCGACGGCGACAGCGTCGGCAACGACTTCTTCGGCAGGCGGACGTTTCGCGAGGAATTGTCGAAGCCGCTGCCGAGCCCGTTCTCCTGATTTTCCCGCATCAGTTCGTCGAGCATCTGATCGGATGTCTGCCCTTCCGCCGCAGCGGCAGCTCGCGCAACCGCGCCCGCAGCTAATCCGCTCGCGGCTGACGTGAGGAAGGATCGTCGGGTGATCGCGCTCATGGCTCAATCGTTGAGGTTTATCCGCCTTCATAGCAGGCCCGGAGCGATAACGCCGCCTATTTTGCCATCGCAAAATACGTGAAAGCGCTACGGATTTCCGACTGTTTCCGGCGCTAACGGCTTCGCCAGCGCTCGGCCTGCTCGGGCTGCGTTTACTGCCGCCGTTCGCTAACGGCCTCGCTACCGCTTGGCCTGCTCGGGCTGCGTTTACTGCCGCCATTCGCTAACGGCTTCGCCATCGCTCGGCCTGCTCGGGCTGCGTTTACTGCCGCCGTTCGCTAACGGCCTCGGCATCGCTCGGGCGGGCTAGCCGGCAGGACCACCGCAATTCTTGATGTCGTTTGCGAGGCTCCAGCTCTCTTTGGTGCGCAGATTGGTGGTCCGGTAGACGCGGCCGCGAAGGTCGCCGGGGCATTCCTTCGGCACCTCGACCAGGCACAGGTTTACCTTGTCGAACACCTGCGAGCGAACGATGGATTTCTCCCGGCGCAGCGAGACCTGGACGCCGGAGTTGGAGAACCGCACGATCGTGCCGGGATCCACACCCTTTTTGGCGTGCTCCGCTATGTCGTCGCCATAGCGGTCGGTGATCGAGGTGATCGTGGTCTCGAAACATTCGCCGACCTTGCGCGGCATTTTCGAGATACGCTCGGTGTTCGGCAGATCCTCGTCTTCAAGCGGATCGGGCGCCGGTGACCACTTGTCGGGGGGCGCCGTCCCGGGATTCAGCCGCTCCACGGGCGCCGCGGTATTTTTTTCGGCGAACGAGGCGAGAAAGCTCGGTTGCTGGGTGCAGGCGGTCGCAGCCAGCAGCGACAACAGGCTCAGCACGCGCAAATGATTCATGCGAGGCGTCTGCATCAGTCGGCAGAGCGGCGGACGCCGTCCCTCTCGATCAAATGCTTAAATCTATCGTCCACCAAAAACTCCCTGCCCTCCGATGCACACTCAACATAACCGGGATCGCGCACCGAAAAGCGAATTTACCGCCGGGATCAGCGCGATAGTGCCGGATTGAGCAATTTTGAGGGCACAGTCAAACGGCTCGCTTTGGACAAGCGTCCATGCGAGCCGTCCTTTACCAGAGCCTTTGTGAAATCAGAAGCTTAACTCTCAAAGGCCGGTATAGCCGGCCTTGACCGGATCGTTGCTGCCGTCCAGTTCGCGCAGGTAAGTGAGGCCGCATACCGTCAGGCGATTCATGTCCTTTTCGCCGGCATCGAACAGCGTCGTGACATATTGTGTCACCTTGGCCCGCGCCTCGGCGCTGGCGGCAGCCGAACGGTTCATCAGGAGGTCGTAGGTCATCATGATCCGATCGATAGCGGCTTCCATAGCTCCCTCGCGGTTTGATGCAATTCTCAAATTCGGATTTGAACTTCGTCGTGCGAGCTTGCGGCCCGGTCGAAAGCTGACGTCAAACCCACTCCACCAGCGCCTCGTATTGCGCGATCGCCTTGTTGGCGAGCCTGATCTTGTTCAGCTCGCCACGCTCGAACAGCTTGATGATAATCGCGAGCAGCTGCTCGTCGGTGGCAAAACTGTCCGAAATGGCGCCGGTGCGGCAGAGGTAGTTGGCAGCGATCGCATAGGAGTCGCTGACCACTCCCACGTTCATCACCCGTATTCCACGTTCGACGAGCATCGCCATTCTCCGATACGCGAGCGATAAGCGCGTCGGAGCTCAAAAGTTCCATTTCGGGTGCGTCATTTTGGCATCGGCCAAACGACAAAACGCACCGGCTTCGGAAAAATCCGAATCGGTGCGTTATGGGGGAAGTCTTTCGCGGGTGTTGCGGCCGCCGGTCTTTTCAAATCGCCGGCTTGGCCGAAACGGAATTTAAGGTCGCTATCAGAGCCGATAGAGGATCTGGTCGGTCCAGAAGCGCTCGAGGCGATGCAGCGACTTGTTCAGCGTCGCGAACTCTTCGTTCGAGATGCCGCCAACCTGCTCCACCGTCTTGACGTGCTTCTGATAGAGCGTATCGACGATCTTGCGGATTTCCTGGCCCTGCGGGGTCAGGCGAATGCGAACCGAACGGCGATCGACGCGCGAACGCTGATGGTCGAGGAAGCCGAGTTCGACCAGCTTCTTCAGATTGTAAGAGACGTTGGAGCCGAGGTAATAACCGCGCGTACGCAGTTCACCTGCGGTCAGTTCCTTGTCGCCGATGTTGTAGAGCAACAACGCCTGCACCGAATTGATATCGGCGCGGCCGCGACGATCGAATTCGTCCTTGATGACATCGAGCAGGCGGCGATGCAGCCGCTCAACAAGAGTCAAAGCTTCGAGATAAAGCGGCTGAACCTGAGCTGCCGGCTGCCCCGGCGCGCGCTCGATGGTTTCCACCGCCGCTGCGGTTTTCATCATGACACTTCCCCTGTCGTCGTTTTTATCGACTTATTCGACGAAACTTTTGTCCCGCCTGATAGGTGCAACTTAAGGGGCGCGTTTGAAGATCAGCTTAAATAAGAGAATAAAGAGATCATGAATTTAAGACAGTGAATCGCGGATTAAGCCTGCAATACAAGGGCTTTTTGCAACCTTTCATTGACGCTGTGCAGCCCGTGTTCACGCTTCGTCTTGGAGCGTTGTCACATATGGAAACAGGGCCTGCGAAAGTAGAAAGGCTTGCGTAACAGGTGTGACCGCACGCCTTACGATGACCAAATCCTTACCGCGATTTCCGTCTTATTATGGCGGCCGTTCACGCGCCGCCATCCATGCCAGCGCTAGATAGGCCGTAAGCATCACGGCTTCGGCGGCGACGACAGCAAGGCTGCCGCCATAGATGGCCGGAAACATCAGTTCGATCACCGTCATTGAAACGACGGTGATCAGCCACACCACCGCACCCCACGGCGTCGCCAGCCAGAGCCCCACCGCTGCAACGAGTTCGATCACAGCGAAATAGACAGTTGACGATTGCCAGGCGAGCGACTGGTTTTCGAACGCTTCCTCTTCGCCGCCCACGAAGCCCGTGACTTGGGCCCAGTGGTAAAGGCCCTTGGCGACAGATACGACGGCCATGAGCCGCAGGAACAAGACCAGCCGGCGGGTCCAGACATTATCGCCGGACTCGATACGTTCCGACGATATCGCCTCGACCGATATCGCATGGTCCCGGGAGCTATCGCGCGTTGAAGAATCTGACATCGATGGCGGTGCCGGCCGGTTTCAAACGAATGAGGTTTTCGGGCGAAAGATTCGGGATCGGTGGTTTTCCGGGGTCAGTCATGGCCCCTCGCCACGGCAAAATCAATCGGGTGTGCGGCAACCGGATGGGTAGCGAGTGTCAAATCCACTCCACTAGGACAACGCAAAGTGCTAAGTATGCGGATAACCGGCCAGCCGGCGCTTGATCTGAGTTCTTGGGAGACACCATAAAATGGCGATCAAATTTGGGCGTCCGATCGAAATGCGCGACACGCCGCGACGCGACGCCGCCCTCTCCGCCCCCGGCCTTGACCTGGCCATCCGGCCTCGCCGCAACCGCAAGGCGGAATGGGCCCGCCGCATGGTGCGCGAAAACGTGCTCACGACCAACGACCTGATCTGGCCGCTGTTCGTGTCGGAGGGACACAACAAGCGCAGTGCCGTTGCCTCGATGCCGGGCGTCGAGCGTCTCAGCGTCGATCAGGCCGTGCGCGAGGCCGAGCGCGCGGTAAAACTCGATATCCCCTGCATCGCGTTGTTTCCTTATACCGAGCCGGGCTTGCGCGACGAGCACGGCTCCGAAGCGGTCAACGGCGAGAATCTCGTGTGCCAGTCGGTGCGCGCGATCAAGAAGGAGTTTCCCGATCTCGGTGTGCTGTGCGACGTCGCACTCGATCCCTACACCAGCCACGGCCATGACGGGCTGCTGGAGGACGGCAGGATCCTCAACGATGCCACCGTGGCCGTGCTGGTGCGGCAGGCGCTGGTGCAGGCGGAAGCAGGATGCGACATCATCGCGCCGTCCGACATGATGGACGGCCGGGTCGGCGCCATCCGCGCGGGCCTGGACGCGGCGGGATTCCTCGACGTACAGATCATGTCCTACGCGGCGAAATATGCTTCGGCCTTTTACGGACCGTTCCGCGACGCCGTCGGTTCGGCGAAGACGCTCACAGGCGACAAGCGCACCTATCAGATGGACAGTGCCAATTCAGACGAAGCGTTGCGCGAAGTCGAACTCGACATCGCAGAGGGCGCCGACATGGTGATGGTCAAGCCCGGCATGCCCTATCTCGATATTCTGCGGCGGGTCAAAGACACCTTTGGGATGCCGACCTTCGTCTATCAGGTGTCTGGCGAATACGCGATGTTGATGGCTGCCATCAATAACGGCTGGCTCGACGGCGAGCGCGCGATCATGGAAAGCCTGACCGCGTTCAAACGCGCCGGCGCCGACGGCATCCTCACCTATTTCGCACCACAAGCCGCCGAGCGGATGAAGAAGAGCAGCTAGCCTTACGAGGCCACTGCGTTCCGAAGCCGCGGCGCCAACGCGATCGCAAGCGGCAGAATGGCGGCGGCCGTCATCGCAGCGGCCAACAACGCGCCGCGTGCGCCGACCGCGTCTCCCAATATCCCGAACAGAATCGGCGCCGTCGCGCCTGCGCCGATGGTGCCGGTATAAAAGATCGCAAACGCCTGCTCGGTACGGCCGGAGGGCGCGAGATCGGGAACGGTGCCGTAGAGCACCGAGGACGTGCCGTTGAGCATGACGCCGAGAAGCGGCAAGATCAGCAACGTCGGCGCAAGCGGCAGCACCAGCACGGCCAGGATGGCAGCGGCCGTGCCTGCTTCGGTCAGAAGCACGGTTGCCAGCAAACCGAACCGAGCGCCCAGCCATCCGCAAGCGAACTTGCCGGCCGCGCCACCGATGAATACCAGCGCCAGCGCCTGACCCACCACCGCCAGCGAGGCGCCCTGCTCTTGCAGCAGGAAAGGCAGGAAGGTCAAAAATCCCATCCGCACGCTGGAATTGAGGATGCCGATCGCAAGCAGCAGCGTAAATCCGCTGCGCGAGCCGGTGGCATGATGGTCGGCCTTGGCGGCTTTGGACAGCGCGCGCAAATTGGCTGGAAGGAAGATCGCGACGGCGACCGCCACGATCGCGCCGAGTGCGGCAAGCGCCCAAAGCATATGGTGCCAGGTCATGAATACCAGCAACAGCGACGCGCCGCTTGGAATCGCAGCCTTGCCGATGTCGCCGGCGAAATTGTAAGTGCCGAGCGGCCCGCGCGCATCGCCCTGATAGGCGCGAGAGACCGCGGCCGACGCAATCGGGTGCTGCGTGCTCAAGCCACAGCCGATCACCACCAGCGCCACGCAGAGACCGACGAGCCCAGTTGAATAGCCGGCGACCACGTAACCGACGGCCGCAAGCGCTGTCCCGACAGCCAGCGTGGTGCGTCCGCCGATACGCTCCGCGATCCGCCCCGCGGGTAGCTGCAATCCCGCCATGGAGGCTGCGGCCAGCGCGCGCAACAACGCCAGCGCGCCGTAACCGATGGCGAATTCGCTCTGCCAGATCGGCAGCAACAGGTAGATCAGGTCGGTGTAACCGTCGTGCAGGGCATGCGCTGCGCACGCGGTCCATAGTGTCCGGGTGCGTGATAGGGCCGGTATGGTCGGTGTATCGCGATCGGTGCTGAGCGTGGTCATTGGCAACTTCGCGTTCGCTCGCCGCCGGACCTATCGGCAGCCAAGGGAGAATTCCTCCCAAGCCGTCGCCCGATCCTGACGACCCTTTGTATCGTTTAGGATGGCATAGACCGGTAGCTGCCAGGCTTCAACTGAGCTATTTTCTCCCCCAATGAGAGAAAAAGTCACCCATCGAACGGCATTGGAATCCGCCTGTGGCAACCCAACACGAATTACCGCTGAATGCGATCAGGACCTTCGAGGCGGCAGCGAGGCGCGGCAGCTTCGTGGAAGCCGCAAAAGATCTGCACGTCACCCATTGGGCGATCGGCAAGCAGATCAGGCTCTTGGAAGACTGGCTCGGCGTCCCCCTGTTCGAGCGCCGCACCCGCGGCGTTGCGCTGACCGACCATGGTGCGGATCTTTTGACCGACGTCAGCGCCGCGCTTACGCGGCTGACGTCGGCGACCGAACGGCTGAGAGAACCTGAATCGGCGCGCCGCGTTTCCGGCGTCGTGCGCGTCAACTTGCTGTCGAGCTTTGCGCTGCGTTGGCTATTGCCGCGGCTATCGAAATTCGGGGAGCTTCATCCGGGCATCGAGATCAAGGTTTCGACCACATCGCGCAAGCTGCGCTACGTCGGAACCGCTTTCGATATCGGCATCCGCTCCGGCATCGAACACGGCGCGGGCATCCGCTCCGAGACATTGATGCCGGACCGGCGGCTTCCCGTGTGCAATCCGCAGATTTTGCGCGACCGCCCGGTCGAGGCAGCGCAGGATTTGCGGCGGCACGTGTTGCTGCATTCCACCACCACGCGATCGGCGTGGTCGCAATGGTTCGCGGCCGCGGGCGTCTCGGGCCTCGTGCCGGTTCGGCACATCGAACTCGATCACGTCTACCTTCAGCTTCAGGCGGCCGTCGATGGTCTGGGCGTTGCCTTGGGCTCGCTGCCGCTGGTCGAAGCGGATATCGCGGCGGGACGTCTGGTTTGTCCGATCGCGGCGCCCGAATGGCGGGCTGAGGACTATCAACTCGTCATCCCCGAGGACCGGCTGCGCGATCCCGCGATCAAGGCTTTTCGTAGCTGGATTCTCGCCGAGGCAGCCGTGCCGCCGGCCGGCGTCGAGCCCTCTCGTCAAACCGCAACTGGCGCAGGGGTCAAAAAGACAAGGCGCGGCAAACGATAATGGGTCGCAACCTGGCAAGGTAATTATTGGCGTTCCGCCAGGGGAAAGGCCTTGCAACGGCCTTACTGGTTCCCATTTGCTGGGCGACCTTCGGGTCGAGCGGGTGGAGGAAAACCATGTCGTATAGCGGCTCTGGAAATACCGGCGGCACCTCTGGTGCTGGGGGGGCTTTTAGTCCTGGCGGGGCTTGGCGCAACAACGGCGGCGTCCCGCCCACTGCCTTCGATCCGGATCTCGAACCTGAACTGTTTCGCGGCGTTCTGACGCGGCGGGTGTTCGCGTTTCTCATCGACCTGATCGTGCTCTCGATCCCCGTCGTCTTCGGCTACGTCTTCATCGCCGTGTTCGGAGTACTGACACTCGGTCTCGGCTGGATGCTGTTCTGGCTGGCTTGGCCGGCCTCGGTGCTGTGGGCCATCGTTTATTACGGCGCATCCCTCGGCGGCCCGCATTCGGCGACGCTGGGCATGCGCGTGATGGATCTGGAGTTGCGCACCTGGTACGGCGCACCCGGCTATTTCGTGCTGGGTGCCATGCACGCCGTACTGTTCTGGGTTTCCGTCTCGTTTCTGTCGCCGCTGGTCGTCCTGGTCGGACTTTTCAACGGCCGCAGGCGGCTGTTGCACGATTTCGTGCTGGGAACCGTGGTTATCAACACATCCGTGCGCGCTCCCGTGGGTCAGCCGGCGCGGACTTTCTGATCTGGTCTTGGCAAATCCGGGAAACAGATCGCCAAAAAGTGGGCCGGCAAACGGTTTGCAAACCAATTGACCGTTAGGCTTGGCGGCGCGATGCTGCGTGCGCCTCGCCTCTCGGAGTTTGACGACATCCCGTGACCCAGCATTCGCGTGATACCCCGCAATTCTATCTGACGGCGCCCTCGCCCTGCCCCTATCTACCGGGACGGCACGAGCGCAAGGTCTTCACGCATCTGGTGGGCGACAAGGCCGGCGACCTCAACGATCTCCTGACCCATGGCGGCTTCCGCCGCAGCCAGTCGATCGCCTACCGGCCGGCCTGCGACCAGTGCCGTGCCTGCGTCTCCGTCCGCGTGGTCGCCAACGAATTCCGACCCTCGCGCAATTTCCGCAAGATCATGGCGCGCAACGCCGACATTATCGGCGAGCAGCGCAGCGCGGTGCCAACATCAGAGCAATATTCGATCTTCCGCGCCTATCTCGACCAGCGTCACCGCCACGGCGGCATGGCCGACATGACGGTGCTGGACTACGCCATGATGGTGGAAGACAGCCACGTCGAAACCCGCATCATCGAATACCGCCGCCGCGGCATCGACACCGCCATCAACGGCCGCGGCAACGACCTCGTTGCAGTGGCGCTGACCGACGTGCTCTCCGACGGGCTGTCGATGGTCTACTCGTTCTTCGAACCCTCCGAGGAAAACCGTTCGCTCGGCACCTTCATGATCCTCGACCACATCAACCGCGCACGACGCCAGGGGCTGCCTTACGTCTATCTCGGTTACTGGATCGAGGGCTCAAAGAAGATGGACTACAAGGGCCGCTTCCTGCCGCAACAGCGGCTTGCGCCGTCCGGCTGGATACGCATCGACGCGTCAGGCGAAATGCTCGCCGAGCCGCAGGAGTAGGCGAACACGACTGTTCGATCGATCCTGGCCTTTTGACGCGTTTTTTTCACGCCAACCGGTTTTTACCCCGCTCGGAAACGCTATGGCCGGCTACTTCTTCACCGGCGCGTAGAACGTCCCTTCCACTTCGCAGATATCGTCGCCATTCAGCCGGTGCACTTCGATGATGGTGCGCGGCGGATACGGCCCTTTGCCCCAGAACTCCTCCTGGATCTTGTTCACGATCGGACGGAAGCGATACATGTCCGTGACGTAGACGACGATACGCGCGGCGTCGCGCAAGGTCGCGCCCTCGGATTCGGCAATCAGCTTCATGTTGGCGAACGCCTGGCGGATACGTGGCTCGTCGCCCGCAACTTGCAGGTCGGTCTTCGGATCGATGCCCCGCATACCGGCGATGTAGACAAAGTCGCCCGCGCGGGTCCCCAGGCTCCAGGGGCCGGTCGGTTTGATGGCACCCTCCGGCGCCAGCGTCTTCACCCCCGAAGGCGACAAGGGTAACGGTTCGGCGGCCATCATCGGATGACCCCACAGCAACACGACGAACAAAACCAATATCTTCTTCAAGACCAACCTCCGACCGCTAGATGGCGGTTCGCAGCATAGTGACTGGCGCCGCCCATTTGAAGTTCTTGCACCCCAGCGGCTTTTCAGGAGATGAAAATAGAAAGTGAAAGCTAACGCTCAGCTGGCAAAAAAATCCCACACCAGCTTGGCATTGAGGGCGATGATCAGGGCTGCTGTTAAGATCGCGAGCGCACTCAGCCAGCGCGGCGCGACGAACTGACCCATCTTGCGCCGGCTTGCGGTGAACATCACGAGCGGCACCACGGCGAGCGGCAATTGCAAGCTGAGCACGACCTGGCTCAGGATCAGAAGCTGGCCCGTCGCCTTTTCGCCGGCCCAAAGCGTCACCACGATCGCCGGCAGGATCGCGATCATCCGCGTCACCAGACGCCGCAGCCACGGCGCGATCCGCCAATTCAGAAAACCTTCCATTACGATCTGGCCCGACAGGGTCGCGGTGATGGTCGAGTTCAGGCCGCAACAAACCAGCGCGATCGCAAACAGCGTCGGCGCAAGTGCCGAGCCGAGCAGCGGCGCGAGAAAGGCATGGGCCTGATCGAGCTCTGCGACGTCGATTTTTCCCACCCGATAAAACGTCGCCGCCGCCAGGATCAGGATCGAGGCGTTGATGGTGAGCGCCAGACAGAGCGCGATCGAGGAATCGATCGTCGCAAACTTGATCGCCTCGTGTTTGTCGCGCGCGCTCTCGCCGACATAGCGCGTCTGCACCAGCCCCGAATGCAGGTAAAGATTATGCGGCATGACGGTCGCGCCGAGAATGCCGAGCGCGAGATAGAGCATTTCGCGGTTTTCGAGAATGTCGGGGGTCGGCACAAAGCCGCCAAGCACCGCGCCCCAGTCGGGATCGGCGAGCGCGATCTGGATCGCAAAACAGGCCGCGATCACACCCAGCATCGCCACGACGAACGCCTCGATCCAGCGAAAGCCAAAGGCCTGCAACGCCAGGATCAGGAACACGTCGGCAGCGGTGAGGATGACGCCGATCGAAAGCGGAATGTGAAACAGTAGGTTGAGCCCGATCGCGGTGCCGATAACCTCGGCAAGATCCGTCGCCGTGATCGCGATCTCTGCCGACAGCCAGAGCGGCAGTGAGATCCAGCGCGGAAATGAATCGCGGCAGGCCTGTGCGAGGTCGCGGCCTGCGCCCACCCCGAGCCGCGTGCACAACGACTGCAACACGATCGCCATAGCATTCGACAGCAACGCAACGCTCAGCAGCGCGTAACCGAATTTGGAACCGCCAGCGAGCGATGTCGCCCAATTGCCGGGATCCATGTAGCCGACGGCAACCAGATAGCCCGGCCCCAGGAACGCAAGCAGCTTGCGCCAGAACGGACCGCCTTTCGCGGGTGCCACCGAGGCGAACATGTCCGCCAGCGACGGCTCGCCTCGGGGGCGACGCCACGCCGTCGTTTCCGAAATCGCACCAGCAGCGGCTTTCCCGCCACGGCCGCGGCCAAAGTCAGGGGTTTGGGCATCCATTCCCTCACAATGCCCAAACCCGCATCTTATTGCAACTAATTTGCAACTGCATCTGAGCAAGTGGCGGTGAGCTGGAGTTCCCGACAGCGTTGCCGCGACTTCTCCATGGGCCTGCCAAGCTCAAATTCGGAGCCGGAGCTTTGTTTCCATGATGCCCGATCCGGAATCGGGTGGGTTTGAGGAGCCCGGCCGTCAACTATGGCAGGCAGAGAGATCAAGGAGTCTGCAATGTCCGCCCCCGAAACTGCTGCCCTGCCCTCGACCTTCAACCGGCTCGCTTGGTCCAATCTCGCCGCCCAATCGGCGGAACAGATCGCGCTGGCGGCAGCTCCCATCGTTGCGGTCTTGCTGCTTGGGGTCGGCGAAGGCGAGACCGGGCTGTTGCAGACCGCGCTGACGCTGCCGTTTATCCTGTTTGCGATTCCGGCAGGCCTTCTCGCCGACCGCATCTCGCGGCGGCGGCTGATGGCGGGCGCGGAAGCGCTGCGCGCGGTCGCCCTGCTCGCGATTCTGGTGTTGATCGCGCTGCATCAACTGACGCTTCCGCTGCTGGCGCTCGCGGGTTTCATCGCGGTGTGCGGAACGGTGGTCTACAGCGTAGCCGCGCCGGCGCTGGTTCCCTCGCTGGTGTCGTCGCAGCAATTGCCCGCCGCCAACGCCAGGATAGAACTCGCCCGCACCATCGCCTTTGCCAGTGGCCCCGCGCTCGGCGGCTTTCTGGTGGGATGGCTGGGCGCGGCTCCCGCCTTTGCGTTCGCGGTCGCGCTCTCCGTCATCGCAGTGGTGTTGCTGTCCGGCCTTTACGAGCCGCCGCGTTCGGCAACGCCCCGGCGGCATCCACGGCACGAGATCAAGGAAGGCGCGACGTTTGTGCTGCATCACCCGCTGCTGCGGCCGGTCTTTGCCACCCAGTTCATCTTCAACACCGCGTGGTTCCTGCTGCTCGCGATCTTCGTGCCGTATGCGGTGCATCGCATGAATCTGTCGGCGGCGGGCGTCGGCGTGACGATGGCGATGTTCGGGGTCGGTATGGTCGTCGGCGCTCTCTCGGCTACCCGCATCATGCAACGCCTCGCCTTCGGCACTGTGATCGCACTCGGACCCGTCACCGGCTTTGTCGCAGCCGCGGTCATGGCGCTGACGACGGTGGTCCCCTCGGCTGCGCTCGCAGGCGTGAGCTTCTTCCTGCTCGGCGTGGGCCCCATTCTCTGGGTGATCTCTACCACGACGCTGCGGCAATCAGTGACGCCGCCAAAGCTTCTCGGACGTGTGTCGGCGATCAACATCTTGAGCTACGGCGCGCGTCCGCTCGGCTCTGCGCTCGGCGCCCTCATCGGCTGGCTCTCCGGCGCGGAGGCGTGTCTTTATCTGGCAACGGCGATCTTCGCCGTGCAGGCACTGGTCATCCTGATGTCGCCGGCGGTCTCGCTCGACCGCCAGCCGGACATGGTCGGCGAGTGCGCTTAATGCTTGCCGCATGGCTTCGCGTCGGAACACTCGTCGTTCACCACCGCGACGCCCTGGATTTCGATCTCAAGGCCGGGCTGCGCGAAAGAGTTGACGGTGATCAAGGCGCTGGCGGGATAGTTATTGCCGGGGAATATCTCTTTCCTTAGCTTGACGAATTCATCGCCATATCGCGACTCCTTGATAAACACGGTCATGGTCACAAGGTTGCCAAGGCTCGCGCCCTGCTGCTTGAGCGTCTGATCGATCAGGGCGAATGTCCGACGCGTCTGCGCTTCGAAATTTCCGGTGATGTCCTTTCCGTCGGCATCGACCGGCACGCCCTTCTGATTGACTGAACTGGTTTGTCCCGCCACCCAGATGATCGTGCCGCCGCGGGTCAGAACCGCCGGCGAGTAGGCGCGCATTTGCTGAAAATCACTCTTGCCGAGATATTCAGCGCCGTGCGCCATCCCGGCCAGGGCGACGCCGGCTCCTGCAATCAACGCGATTTTCAGTTTCGACATCGTGTTT
Organism: uncultured Alphaproteobacteria bacterium; assembly: GCA_963824305.1. Lineage (GTDB taxonomy): Bacteria > Pseudomonadota > Alphaproteobacteria > Rhizobiales > Xanthobacteraceae > Bradyrhizobium. Next base: position 101,857 of record CAWGOW010000003.1, on the reverse strand, counting down.
CCTCCTTTGCCATTAGCTTTTGAGATACCGCTCGTACTGGCCGGCCAGCACTCCATCGGTTGCGATGGCCGGTTCGAGCGTAAAAAGATCCTGCGCGCGCCCGATGCCGCGCAGGGCAAAGCGGCCGGTCGACACCAGATAGCGCCGCCCGGACGCATCCAGGCCATCGCGAAAGGCCTCCGAGACCAGAAGTTCGCGGTCGACCGAACGGCACATCGAGGAGATGCGGCTGACTTCGTTGACCGCCGGCCCAACCACAGTGAAATCCAGCCGGTCGTCGTGGCCGATATTGCCGTAAAACACCTCGCCGACATGCAGCCCGACATAGGCCGAGGTCACCGCCCTGCCATCGGCGCCGCGTGTTGCGTTAAGCCCGATCATGTTGAGCCGAAAGCGATGCTCCGCGCGCAGCGCCGCGCGTTTGGCCTCGCCCAGGTTTTCGCTCGTGAACATCGCCAGCACGCCGTCGCCGATCAGCTTCAGAACGTCGCCGCCGGAATCGTGGATGGCATCGATTGCGGACTGCGCATAATCGTTGAGAAACGGGATGATCTCGTCGGGCGGAATGCTCTCGGTGATCGAGGTCGATCCGCGCAGATCGGAGAACCACAACACCGCATTGATCTGCTCGGTGATGCCGCGCGAAATCTTGCCATGCAGAACCCGCTCGGAGGCGTCGCGCCCAAGATAGACCCGCCCCAACGTCCGCACGATATCGACCTGCTGGGCCGACTTGATCACCAACCCCAGCACCGGAATGAGATCGCGCAATGCATCGAATTCCTGGTCGTTGAAGCCGACGTCACGCCGGGTCAACCAGTACGAATAAAAACAATCCATTTGCCCGAGCGCGCCGCTCTCGCCGAACCGGTGCACAAGACCCAGCATATGCCGGTGACCACTTTCTGCGAGCTCAGGAACCCGCGAAAATCGATGCGCGGCCGGATCGGCAAAGTCGAGCCGCAGCTCATCATGGCCGCCTTCGAGCATGTGGTAGAACACCGAGCGGCGCCAGCCGTCGTCGCTGTCGCCAGTCGGCCCATACTCAAATGAATCCGCTTCGTCGGTCTCGGAGTTGTTCCAGCGGAATCCGCGCCCCTCGAAGATCGGGTGCAGGGTGTCGATGAAGACCATGCTGCGCGACAGATCCAGGCCCGCGGCGCAGCAGCGCTCGCAGAAACCGCGGATCAGATCGTTTTCGGGTAGTCCGGTGAGGCCCTGGCTGACCAGCCAGTTCATCAACCCAACGCGTGTGGCAAGTTCCATCGCTGGATTATGCCGCGCGTTTTTCGTGCGCGAAAGCCCGGCTTTTTAGTGCGGCAGATCGGAGGCCGGCATTATTTGTCGCGCGAGACGCGTTCGCCGTCTTCCTTGACAAAGGATGTTACGGGATTTTCCAGGAGGTCGAGGACTGCTTCCGACGGCCGGCACAGTTTGGCGCCCTTCGCCGTCACGACGATCGGCCGGTTGATCAGGATCGGGTGCGCCAGCATGAAATCGATCAGTTCGTCGTCGCTCCATCTGGGATCGGCGAGGTTGAGTTCGGTATAGGGCGTGCCTTTCTGGCGCAGCAATTCCCGAACGGAAATCGCCATGGCCTGAACTAATGCGAGCAGCCGGGCGCGGTCCGCCGGCGTTTTTAGATATTCGATGACTTCCGGTTCTTCACCACTTTGGCGGATCATGGCCAGCGTGTTGCGCGAGGTGCCGCAGGAGGGATTGTGATAGATCGTGACGCTCATGGAGGAGTTCTTTTGCTGACTGTTTCTATGGCGGCCACCGGATAGCGATACTTCTGGATATATGAACTCATTTCCCTTCAAGCCGATTGCCAATCGCCGTGCGATCCGGCTTTGATAACCAGGGGAGCAGCCAGATGGAATGGACGTTTGTCAACTTGATCATTCAGACCGTCGGTGGCCTGGTCGGATCAAACATTGCCTCGGCCGTCGCGCATGAGCACCGGTTCGGATTTTGGGGCCATAGTCTCACGGGTATCGTGACCGGCGGTCTCGGCGGTCTTTTCCTGCAAAAATACGCGTCCACGGTCGTCACCGCGAGCGGAAGCCTGAACGAACCCACGCAATTCCAGGTATTCGCCTCGCAAGCGCTGACCGGCGCCGTGATCGGCGCGATCTCGATGATGGCGGCCGGCTTTGTCATCAAGGAGCGCGCGAGAGGCGATTGAGCGCCTTTCCGGACATTTGATGGCGTCTGAATCCCCCTCCCGGCTTCCGATCGTTTTCGCGCTTGGCACCACGCAGACGCTGGCCTGGGCCTCGAGCTATTACCTGCCCGCGATCCTCGCCGATCCGATCGCACGCGATCTCGGCATGTCCGCTAACTGGATCTTTGCCGCCTTCTCCGCTGCGCTGGTGATCGCGGCACTGCTCGGTCCCCGCGTCGGCCGGCAGATCGATCTGTTTGGCGGACGGCCGGTGCTGTGCGCCTCCAATCTCACCATCGCCGCAGGACTATTGCTGCTCGGCGTCACCACCTCGATTCCGGTGTTGCTGCTGGCCTGGCTGCTGCTCGGCATCGGCATGGGGTTTGGCCTCTATGATGCAGCGTTCGCCGCGCTGGGGCGCATTTACGGCGAAGCTGCGCGCGGCCCCATTACCGGCATCACGCTGATGGCCGGTTTTGCTTCCACCGTCGGATGGCCGCTGACCGCGTTCGGGCTCGACCATATCGGCTGGCGCGATACCTGTTTTGCATGGGCGGCGGCGCATCTGCTGATCGGCCTGCCGCTCAATTTCTTCATGCTGCCGAAAGTCGCCGGCGACAGGACGGCTGCCGACACCGCCGTCAAGCCACACATCCCGATCGATCGCACCATGATCCTGCTCGCCTTTACCTTTGCGGCGGGTTGGACCGTGACCGGCGCGATGGCCGCGCATATGCCGCGCATCCTGGAGGCCGGCGGCGCGACCGCGGTGCAGGCAGTCGCGGCAGGCGCACTGTTCGGCCCGGCGCAGGTGTTCGCGCGCCTTCTCGAGGCGACGTTTCTCAAACGCTATCATCCGCTGATCTCGACGAGACTGGCCTGTCTCGCGCACCCGATCGGCGCAGCGATCCTCGCGCTGGCCGGCGGCGGGGCGGCCGGCGCATTCGCAATTTTTTTCGGCATGGGCAACGGCATCCTGACGATTGCGCGCGGCACGCTGCCACTCGCGATCTTTGGGCCGAAAGACTACGGCTATCGCCTCGGCCTGATCGGCGCGCCGGCGCGAATGGCGCAGGCCGCCGCGCCACTGGCGTTCGGGCTTCTGATCGACATGATCGGCATCAAGGTGCTGATCGTTTCGTCTGCGCTCAGCCTCGCGGCACTGCTGGCGCTTTGCCTGGTGCGGCCGGAGCCGGACCGGCCAGCAACCGAGACTGCAAGCGGCTGACGACTATCGCGGCAGCTTGCCTGTCCAGGAAAGGATCGCATCGGCAACGGCGGCCGGTTGCTCCGGGAGCAGCGCGTGGCTGGCATTTGGGATGACGACCACCGATACGCGCTCGCCGAATTCGTCGCGCATCTCGTTAGCCATGCTTCGCGGCTTGAACGGATCGAGTTCGCCCTGAAGATCAAGTAACGGCACCGCGCCGCCCGACCACCACTCGGACTGTTTGGTGGCGCGGCCGGCGATCAATTGCAAATCGTCTGCGGCGGGATGCCAGCCCTGAAGCCAAAGTCTTGCGTCGCTATTCGGAGCGAAGAAAGCCGTTCGCAGATATCTCAGCCGCTCGCTGGTTGGCAGCGCGAAATCCGCCGATTTCTGAACCGCCTCCGACAACTCCTGCGCACCGGGGAAGCCGACAGGATAAGCTTTGGCCGCAGCGGCGACCATCACCACGCCGCGCACAAGTTCGGGATGATCGACGGCTGTCATGCGCGCGACCCAACTGCCGAAAGCATGCCCTACAACAATTGCAGGGCCACCATCGCCTGCGTTGCGGATGACGGCGGCGACGTCCTGAGCCAAGTCGTGAAGCGTGAGATCCTGCATCGGCCCGCGGCTTAATGCGGCACCGCGCGGCTGCGGCCGCAATACGCGAAAGCCGGCCTTGACCATTTCGTCAGCAACGCCCTCGAAATCCTCCGCACCCCGGCCTCGCGAGGGCAACATGACAACCAGCGGCCCCCGGCCCTCCGCGGCAATTTCAATCTGGACATCGTCATAGAAAGCGATTTCCCACTCAACTTCGGCCCGCGCGGGACTGACTGCTGCCATCGCAGTGGCGACGAACGCCACCGCGACGTGGCGCTTCCACCAGCGCAGCTCTCCGTGCGTTGAAATCATCTCACTCATAAAACTCGGGCGACATTTTCAAGGTGTCACGCTGAGCCTTGTCGTGATTGATCCAGAGCGTCGCCTTGTCCTGCTTCAGGCGATCGGCGATCTTCTGCATCGAGGCCAACGTCTGCTCCTTGCTGACATTGTTGGAGGGCACACCGCGGTTTTCCCAGTTGCTCTTGAAGTGGACCGCATCGCCGGAAAGCACGAGCTCGCCGGTCTTCGGCAATTTGACGAGCAGCGATTGATGCCCCGGAGTGTGGCCGGGCGTAGCCAGAACGACAAGGCTGCCATCGCCGAAGATATCGCGGTCGCCTTCGAGCTTGGTCACCGGGTGTTCCGCTTTGAAGCGCGGCGCGTTGTTGGCGCCCGGCCATTCATATTCGGCCTTCTGCACATAGAGCATCGCGTCCGGGAACATCTCGACATTGCCGATGTGATCGGGGTGGGTGTGCGAGATCGCCATCGCCTTGATGTCCGACGGCTTCACGCCGAGCTGCTCGAGCTGGGCGGCGAGTTTCTTCGGACGATGCCAGGTGACGGCCTTGGGGTCCGCCGGCGCAAGCCCACTGGGCATGTCGGCGACCGGATCCTGAATGCCGGTATCCCACAGGAACCACCCTTGGGAATGTTTGATGAGGTAGCAGTTGTCGACGAAGTCCATCGACTTGCCTTCGTTGACACCGGGCGACCATCGCGAGATGTCACCGGCAACGCCCTCGCCGCAATTGAGGATGTAAAGCTTTTCGACACCGGCAATAGCGGGTTCGGCCAGGCCGATCGCCGCAAGGCCCAAAATGGCCGCCAGACCAGTTGCTCAATTCACGGTGCACCCCCTGATATTTTTGTGGTTTGTTCGATACCACCTTATTACGTCGACCGCCTTGCAAACAAGGGTGAGGCGGAGCGCATTGACAGCTCGGTCCACTTCCGGCTGTAATATCAGCCGGGGACTTGCGATCTCCCCACCAGGCATCATGCCCAAGCATCGCGTCCCGTTCGCTCGACGAGGCGCGCATATGCCATCTCCGTTACCCAAAATCGATACCGCCGGTCACGATGTCAGCTTTGGCGACGCCGCGCGTGTCTGGGTGCGAGTAGCACTCCTGAGCTTCGGCGGACCGGCCGGACAGATTGCGGTCATGCATCGCATCCTCGTCGAGGAAAAACACTGGATCTCCGAGAGCCGATTTCTTTATGCGCTCAATTACTGCATGTTGTTGCCGGGGCCCGAAGCCCAGCAGCTGGCGACCTATATCGGGTGGCTGTTGCACCGGACCGCCGGCGGCATCATGGCGGGCGGCCTGTTCATCCTTCCCGGCGTCTTCGCCATCATGGGATTGAGCTACGTCTATGCCGCCTTCGGCAACGTCTCGTATGTCGAAGCGCTGTTCTTCGGCATGAAGGCTGCCGTGCTCGCCATTGTGATCGAGGCATTGGTGCGCGTCGGCAAACGAGCCTTGCGCAACAACGTCATGATCGCCCTTGCCGCGATCGCTTTCGTCGGGATTTTCTTCTTTGCCATCCCCTTCCCGATTATCATCATCGCCGCCGGCCTGATCGGCTATCTCGGCGTCAAGAGCGGCCGGAGCGAATTTGCCGGTGGCGGCCACGGCAACACAACGGCGAGCGAGGCGCCGAGTGCGCTTGGCGATGCCGTGCCGGATCACGCGCGTGCCAACCTCGTGCGCACATTGCGTGTCAGCGTGCTCTGGGCCTTTCTGTGGCTCGCGCCTGTCGCAGCCGTCCTGATCGGACTTGGTGCAGCCAATACGTTCAGCCAGATCGCGCTATTCTTCACGAAAATGGCGATGGTGACCTTTGGCGGCGCTTATGCCGTGCTCGCCTATGTCGCCCAGCAAGCGGTCGAGCACTATCACTGGCTGAAGCCGCAGGAGATGCTTGATGGCCTGGGCATGGCCGAGACCACGCCCGGCCCGTTGATCATGGTACTGCAATTCGTGGGCTTTCTGGCGGCCTATCGCGACCCCGGAACCCTTTCGCCGATGTGGGCGGGCACACTCGGCGGGTTGCTGGCAACGTGGGTGACTTTTACGCCGTGCTTCCTGTGGATATTCACCGGCGCGCCCTATATCGAGAGGCTTCGCGGCAATGCGGCGCTTGCGGGCGCACTCGGTGCCATCACCGCCGTCGTCGTTGGTGTCATCCTCAATTTGTCGATCTGGTTCGCGCTCCACACGGTTTTTCGCGAGACCATCCCGGTACATTCATTCGGGTTGTCGTTCGACATGCCAAGACTGGCAAGCGTCGATATTCCGGCGCTGGCGCTGGCGGTCGCAGCAGCGACCGCCGTCTTCCGCTTCAGGCTCGGCATGCTGCCGGTGTTGGCCGGATCGTGCGGGGCCGGCGTGTTGTTGCGCCTGACCGGAATTATTTGACGCCGTTCCGGCGAGCAAGACGGAATCGTCTTATTCGATATCGCGTCCGAACTTGTTCGACTTCGGCAGGCCGTGGGCGAGACGGCCGGCGTCGGCACGGTTGCCGTTCCAGTCGGACAACTCCTTCGCACTCAGGCTCTGGTCGCGGCCGGCCGAATCCTTCCAGGTCAGGCCCGCTTTGGCGTCGAAGGTGGTGACGTCGGACAGCTTGGCGCTGCTGTATTTTTGCAAGCGGACACCGCGGCCACGCGCCATTTCCGGCACTTGATCGATCGGGAAAATCACCATCTTGTGGTTGGTGCCGATCACCGCGACCCTGTCGCCGGCTACCGTCGCGATCGCGCACGCCTCGTTCGGCATCTCGACATTGAGCACCTGCTTGCCCTTGCGGGTGTTGCCGACGCAGTCGTCCTCATTGACGATGAAGCCCTGCCCTTCGTGGCTCGCGATCAGGAACTTGCGCCCGCCCTTGTTGATGAATGTCGAGACAACAGCCGCGTCCTGATCGAGATCGATGAACATGCGGATCGGCTCACCATGGCCGCGCCCGCCCGGCAATTTTGCGACATCGAGCGAGTAGAACTTGCCGTTGGTAGCGAATAACAACAGTTTCGAGGTCGTCTCGGCAAAGAAGGCGTGATCGAGCTTGTCGTCGGTCTTGAAGACGAGCCCCGAGAGATCGGCGACGTGCCCCTTGAGAGTACGCACCCAGCCCTTGTCGGAAATCACGACCGTCACCGGCTCACGCTCGACGAAGGCTTCCTCGATCGCGGCGAGATCGTGCTCGGGCGCATCGGCAAATTGCGTGCGGCGCTTGCCGAGCGGAGTCTTCGGGCCGAACATGTCGCGGACCTTGCGCACCTGCTCGCCAATCTTCGCCCATTGCTCGGCTTCCGAACCGAGCAGCCCCTTGATGCCCTTTAACTCGTTCCGAAGATCTTTGTCTTCGCCGCGGATTTCCATTTCCTCGAGCTTGCGCAAGTTTCGCAGCCGCATGTTGAGGATGGCCTCGGCCTGGATCTCCGTGAGCTTGAACGCCTTGATCAACGCCGGCTTCGGTTCGTCTTCGGTGCGGATGATCTTGATCACCTTGTCGAGGTTGAGAAAGGCGATCAGATAGCCGCCGAGCACCTCCAGGCGATGCTCGATCTGCGTCTTGCGGTAGTTGGAGCGGCGGATCAGCACATCGCGCAGATGGTCGAGCCACTCTCTCAGGCATTCGGCCAGACCGACGACCTTCGGAATGCGGCCCTTTATCAGCACATTGAGGTTGAGCGGAATCCGGCTTTCCAGTTCGCTCAGCCGAAACAGCGATTCCATCAGAAGTTCGGGATCGACCGCGCGCGACTTCGGCTCGATCACGAGACGAACATCTTCGGCGGATTCATCGCGGACATCGCCGACCAGCGGTAGCTTCTTCTCGTTGAGAAGCTCGGCGATCTTCTCAACGAGGCGCGACTTCTGCACCAGCCATGGAATTTCGGTGATGACGACGACCCAGGTACCCCGCGCACCTTCTTCCTGCGTCCACTTGGCGCGAACGCGGAAAGATCCGCGGCCGGTCACGTAGGCTTCCGTGATGGCTTCCTTGGAATCGACGACGATGCCGCCGGTCGGAAAGTCCGGACCCTTGACCCACTTCAAAAGCGATTTCGATTTTGCGTCCGGCTTGTCGATCAGATGCAGCGCCGCTTCGCAGAGCTCGGCAGCGTTGTGCGGCGGGATCGAGGTCGCCATGCCGACTGCGATGCCTTGCGAGCCATTGGCGAGCAAATTGGGGAAGCCGCCCGGAAGGACCGATGGCTCCTTGCCGCTGTTGTCATACGTCGGCTTGAGTTCGACCGCATCTTCATCGATGCCATCGAGCAGAAGCCGCGCGACGTCGGTGAGCCGCGCCTCGGTGTAACGCATCGCGGCCGGGTTATCGCCGTCGATATTGCCGAAATTGCCCTGGCCGTCGACCAGCGGATAGCGCGATGAGAAGTCCTGCGCGAGCCGCACCATCGCGTCGTAGATCGCCTGATCGCCATGGGGATGGTACGAGCCCATCACCTCGCCGACGATTTTCGCCGACTTCTTCGGCACTGAACCCGGATTAAGGCTGAGCGACCGCATGCCGTAGAGGATGCGCCGATGCACCGGCTTCAGTCCGTCGCGAGCATCCGGCAGGGCGCGGCCTGTGATGGTCGACAGTGCATAAGCGAGATAGCGCTCTTCCAGCGCGTCACGCAGCATCACTTCGTGTATTTCGGCCGGCTCAGGCGGAGGCGTTCGTTTTCCCATGGGGAGGCGTTATCCGGATACGGGTGAGCAAGAAACAAGAATTTTTGCAAATCAGCAGCTCAATTTAGGCTCTGGCGTGGCGTTACGAAACCGCACCCTTGATAAAAGGCCGTGTTAAACCGCGAGCTTGGCGCGCGGCCGCGTCACGGCGTTGATAAAGCCGTCTCGGGCGTCGGAATGCCCCTGCCCGCGCGGCTCCAGGACATGGCGCATTAGAAACAGTCCCGTCAGGGCAAAGCCATCGCGCAAGTCCTGTTCGGTCCAGCCCAGTGCACCCGCTTCGCTCTGGCGCAGAAATGCCGGTAGCCGCAGCATACGGTCATGAAACGGCGCACCGGCGCTGCGTGAAACCGCACCACCGGATTTTGGCGAAACATAAACAAGGTCGGTTGTGACGCCCGTCGCCACGCAGGTCTCTAGATCGAGCCCGAAACCGAGTTCAGCGAGCATGGCAAGCTCAAACCGGATCAGATGCGCAGCCGCGCCGGTCGCATTCTCGAAATCATCCAGCGTGTGATCGAGCATCTCATAGATGTCTTCGTGCGGATCGCGCTCCGGCAGCAATCTCGCCAACGACGCCAGATGGGTCACGCCATAGACCGCATGCGACGAGGCAAACAGATTGGCCGCGCGCAGCCGCGTGCCCTCGATCACGTAGTATCCGAGATGTTCGTCGAGCCGCGCCCGCCACACCGCCGTGACGCTGTTGCCGGGCTGCAGCAAGGGCCGCATCCGTTTTCCCGCGCCGCCCCGCACGAGGCCAAGGTGACGGCCATGGCTGCGTGTCAAGAGTTCGACGATGGCGGAAGATTCGCCATGCCGCCGCACCCCCAGCACGATGCCTTCGTCAGTCCATTCCATGGGGTAACTCTATCGGATTCTGATGATCAGCGCAGCTATCGCCGCAACGCTCCCCAACCCTCCGAACGGCAAAAGACGCCGCACCGGGTCCGGGACGACTTACGCGTTGAACCAGCCCTTGGCGTCTCCGGTGTAGGAGCAATAGAGCCCAACCGCCGTCAGGATGCAGGACAGGATCTCGATGCCGCTATCGATCTCGATGCCGTTTTCAGCCAAAACCGGCAGCAGCGACAAGACCGAAAGCACCAACAGCGCCGTCAGCACCCAGCGCGGCCAGTTCTTGCGCTTTTGGGCTGCAAGATAAACGAAATAGACCAGCAGAAGGATCAGCCCTGCTTCCAGAACCATCGGCGCGAGCAGATCGGTGCCTGTGCTGCGATCCTGAAACGCGACCGAGAGCGCATCCAGCGTCAGCGACAGATACAGCAGCACTTCAAACCAGACGACGTTGTTTGGAACTTTCATCGATGAGGCCAGCAGTCTCTTGGTTTTTCTTGAGCCATTTGCATGATTACTCGGTGGGGAATTCAAGTCCCATCTCGCGATAGCGGGCCGGATCCTCGCCCCAGTTCTCGCGCACCTTCACGAACAGGAACAAATGCACGGGCTGCTCGATGATCTCGGCGATCTCCTTGCGCGCGTCCGCGCCGATCGACTTGATGGTGGCGCCAGCCTTGCCGAGCACGATCTTGCGCTGACTCTCGCGCTCGACATAGATCGTCTGCTCGATCCGGACGGATTTGTCGCTGCGTTCGGTCCAGCTTTCGGTCTCAACGGTCGAGCTATACGGCAGTTCCTGGTGCAACTTCTGAAAGATTTTCTCGCGCGTGATTTCGGCGGCAAGCTGCCGGATCGGCGCATCCGACATCTGGTCCTCGGGATAATGAAATGGCCCCGGCGGCACCATGCTTGCCAGCGTCGTTCGCAAATCGGAGACGCCGTCGCCTGACAGCGCCGCAATCATGAACGTCTGCGCGAAAGCGAGGCGATCGTTGGCGGCCTTGGCGAGCGCGAGCAGCTTCTCGCGCAGAATAAGATCAATCTTGTTGATGATCAGAAGCTTCGGGGGCGCCACACCTGCCAGCTTGGAGAGGATCGCGTCCGCCTCGGCATTGAGCCCCTCACGGGCGTCGATCAATACACAAACGAGATCGGCATCATGCGCCCCGCTCCAGGCGGTCGACACCATTGCCCGGTCGAGCCGCCGCTTCGGCGCAAAGATGCCGGGGGTGTCGACCAGAATGATCTGCGCATGGTTCTCGACCACGATTCCGCGGATCAGGGCCCGCGTCGTCTGCACCTTGCGCGAAACGATCGTGACCTTGGAGCCAACGAGTGCGTTGACGAGTGTGGATTTGCCGACGTTGGGCGCGCCGATCAGTGCGACAAAGCCGCAACGGGTATCGGGCGGTGCGGCGTCATCCGGCGGCGCTTCAGTCATTGCCGCCGCCGCCAACGCCCTCGCGCGCGATCATCGCGGAGGCTGCGGCCTTTTCAGCGGCGCGCTTGCTGCCGCCGGTACCTTGGGCTGACTCAAGTCCGGGCAACTCGACCGCAATCCGGAATTGCGGGTCGTGGTGCGGCCCGGTGCGTTCGACCTCGCGATAGACCGGGGTCGGCAGGCCCTTGCCTTGCGCCCATTCCTGCAATGTGGTCTTGGGATCGCGCAGCGGCCGCCGCAGCTTGTGCATGCGCTCGGTCCAGTTTCGCTCGACGAATTCGGCCGCGGCTTGATAACCGCCGTCAAGAAACACCGCCCCGATCACCGCTTCACAGATGTCGCCAAGCACGGACTTGCGCAAGCGCGCGCCGACGCCGGCGCCGACCGTACCCAACTTGATATCATCGACGAGCCCGAGCAACTTGGCGACATCGGCACAACTCTCCTTGCGCACGAGATCGGCCAGACGTTTTGAAAGTTCGCCTTCGTCGGCGTTCGGAAAGGCGCGGTAGAGCATGTCGGACACAATCAACCCGAGCACATGATCGCCGAGAAATTCGAGACGCTGATAACTGTCGCCGCGCTTGCGCGAAGGCTTTAGCGCTGAGACGTGGGTCAGCGCCGTCGCAAGCAAGGTTGAATTGGCGAACTTGTGCCCGATCCGCGCTTCAAGCGCGGTGGTGGCCGCTTTGGAGCCGGACCTCGGCCGTTTCTTCTTTTTCGCCGGCGCAGCCTCGCGCCCGGCTTCGATTTGCGGACTTGTCTCGCCGGATGCCAATGGAGCGATGATGTCTGATGCGTCTTCGTTCATCGCACGATTTTGAATAGACGATTCCACCGCACCGCGGTGGGCCAGCGCCAGATCATCCAGGCGTGCTCACCCTCGGCGATCGAGAAGAAAATCATCTGGGCCCGGCCGACGATGTTCTCGAACGGCACATAGCCCACCGCCGATAGCACACGGCTGTCGGTGGAATTGTCGCGGTTGTCACCCATCATGAAGAAATGCCCGGGGGGCACGGTATAGACCGGGGTGTCATCGAGCGAATTGTTGTCGATGCAGTCGAGCGTTTCGTAGGTGACGCTATTGGGTAGCGTCTCCTTCCAGCGCTTCACCCGCGCGGTGGCGCCTGAGCCACAAGGGTCTTCGCCGACGAAGTCGCTCAAGCGCTCACGCTTGACCGGCGTGTCGTTGATATACAGCAGGCCTTCCTTCATCTGGATGCGATCGCCGGACAGGCCGATCACGCGCTTGATGTAGTCGGTAGAGTCTTCCCTCGGAAGGCGAAACACCACGATGTCGCCGCGCGAGGGCTCGGAGCCGAAGACGCGGCCCGAAAACAGCGGCGGAGACAGCGGGAAAGAATAATGGCTGTAGCCATAGGAATATTTCGAGACGAAGAGGTAGTCGCCAACCAGCAGCGTCGCCTTCATCGATCCCGATGGGATGTTGAACGGCTGGAACAGAAAGGTGCGGATGACGAGCGCAATCAGGAGAGCGTGGATGATAACGCGGATCGTTTCGCCCAAGCCGCCTTCGGATTTTGTGCTCGATGTCACGCTCATGAATTTTTGACTTCCTGCTTCTTGTTGCCCGCCGCGTGGATAGCGGCAGAAAGCGACCATCACGCGACCAGCCACTCGCTTCGCGCCAGGGATTGATTCTGATAATGCGGGACTCGGTCCAAACGGCCCCCCGCGTTTTTAGACGGTTGTTGGGAAGCGCGCAATCAACGGCTGTATCAAAATTTCATAAGCCGCTGAAATATATAGTATTTTTGTTTAGACCGTACGCGTTTGCAACAGCGCTATGCCTTGCGCGCATCGTAAGCCGAAATGATGACAAAAGCCTGCGCGAGCGGCCAGTCGTCGGTGATGCTGAGGTCGATTTTGGCGTCAAATCCGATCGGCATCAGCACTTCCAGCCGCGCCAGCGCCCCGCCCGTCAACTTCATGGTCGGTCGGCCGCCCGGCAGGTTGATCACGCCCATGTCGCGCCACCAGACCCCCTGCCTGATCCCGGTCCCGAGCGCCTTGGAACAGGCCTCCTTGGCGGCGAAGCGCTTGGCGTAGGTCGCCACCACCATGTTCTGATTCTTGGCCCGCCGGTCGGCTTTGGCGCGCTCGGCCTCGGTGAATATGCGGTCCAGGAAACGGTCGCCGTGGCGCTCAATAACCTTGGCGACCCGCCTGATGTCGATGAGATCGGAGCCGATGCCGATGATCATGCCTTGCCCGCCTTCCGGCCCCGATCCATGGCCGCCCGCATCATCCGAACCGTTTCGCTTAAGCCAACGAACAGGGCTTCGCCCATCATGAAGTAGCCGATGTTGAGTTCGGCAATTTCGGGCACCGCCGCGATCCTTTCCGCGGTCGCGTAGTCGAGACCATGGCCGGCGTGAACCTCCAGACCCACAGAGCGCCCGAGTTGCGCACCGGCTGTGATGCGCTTCCATTCGGCCGCGGCTTTTTCGGCATGACCATCGACCACGGCATCGCACCAGGCTCCGGTGTGAATTTCGATGACCGGCGCCCGCAACTTCGCCGCCATTTCGATCTGCGCCGGATCGGCGGCAATGAACAGCGACACCCGAATGCCGGCGTCGTTCAAGCGCGCGATGAACGGCGCCAGCACGTTGTGTTGACCGACGACGTCCAGACCGCCTTCGGTCGTCAGTTCTTCCCGCCGTTCCGGCACCAGGCACACGGCGTGAGGCTTGGTCTCAAGCGCGATCCGCAGCATGTCGGAAGTAGCCGCCATCTCGAAATTCAACGGTTTTGAGATTTCGGCTTTCAGCCGCGCCATGTCGGTATCGCGAATGTGGCGACGATCCTCACGCAAATGCGCGGTGATGCCGTCGGCGCCAGCCTCGATCGCGAGCAGGGCCGCGCGCACGGGATCGGGCCGCGTACCACCCCGCGCATTGCGCAGCGTGGCGACGTGGTCGACGTTTACGCCCAGACGTAGCGGCAAGGGATTTGGCATCTCAATCTCTCGAACGGACCGCTGTTGATCCTCATCCAGAGGACGGCGCCCTCGCCGCGTCTCGAAGGATGAGGCCTCATGGTTGGAGATGGCGCAAGTATGCGCCTCCTCACCATGAGGGTTTTAAAATCCTACCCGTTGACGCGCTCGACCCGTGCGACCACGGCCTTGGCGCGCAACTGGGCGATAATAGCGCTGAGATGCTTGAGGTCATAGACCTCAAGATCGATGGTGAGCTCGGTAAAATCGGGCGAGCGGCGGGACATGCTGATATTGTCGATGTTGCCGTCGTGCTCGGCGATCACGGTGGCGACCTGGGCGAGGCTGCCGGGCTCATTGACGTTATCGATCATGATTCGCGCCGGAAAACGTTGCGGCGTCGATTCATCCACATCCCAGCGCACGTCGAGCCAGCGCTCGGGCTGCTCCTCGAAATCCTTCAGCGCGGGCGACTGAATCGGATAGATCGTAATGCCCTCGCCGGGAGAGACGATGCCGACGATACGGTCGCCAGGCACCGCGCCGCCGTTGGGCGCAAACTTGACCGGCAGGTCCGAATTGATGCCGCGGATCGGAATAGCCGAGAGGCTCCGCCCGGTCCCAACCGGCGCGCTCGCCTTGAGCTTGTCGGTGAGGTTCTTTTTGGCGCCGTAGCGCGCCACCCGTTCCTCCTTGTAATCCGGGTACATCGCGCGGGCGACGTCGGAGGCTTTCATCTCGGCGCGTCCCACTGCCGCCAATACGTCGTCGATCGAGGCGCGCGCCAGCCGCGGCAGCGCGCCTTTCAACTTGTCGTCGGCGTATTCGATCTTGGCGCGGGCAAACAGTCGCTCGACAAGACGGCGCCCCAGGCCGGCATACTGGTCCCGCACGGCCGTGCGCGTCGCCCGGCGGATCGCCGCGCGCGCCTTGCCGGTAACGGCCAGCGATTCCCAAGCCGAGGGCGGCGACGACTGGGCATCCGAGGTCAGGACCTCGACTTCATCGCCGTTCTGCAATTCCGACGACAGCGGCGCGAACTTGCCGTTGATCTTGCAGCCGACCGCACTGTTGCCGACATCGGTATGCACGGCATAAGCGAAGTCGATGACGTTGGCCTGACGGGGCAGCGCGATCAGCTTGCCCTTTGGCGTGAAGCAGAACACCTGGTCGTGGAACAACTCGAGCTTGGTGTGCTCGAGAAACTCTTCCGGATTGGCGCTGTCGGAGAGGATCGCAATGGTGTGGCGAAGCCAGGCGAAGGCCGAGGATTCCCGTTTCAGCCGCTCGGTCGGCGATCCCGCAAGGTCCTTGTAGAAGACATGCGCGGCGATGCCGAGTTCGTTGATCTGGTCCATCTCCTCGGTGCGGATTTGCAATTCGACGCGTTGCTTTCCCGGACCGATGACGGTGGTGTGGATCGAGCGGTAGTCATTCTGCTTCGGCGTCGAGATGTAGTCCTTGAAGCGGCCGGGCACGACCGGCCAGGTGGTGTGGACGATGCCGAGCGCGCGGTAGCAGTTCTCGACATCCTTCAGCACGACACGAAATCCGAAAATGTCGGAGAGCTGTTCGAAGCCGACCGACTTGCGCTGCATCTTGGTCCAGATCGAGAATGGCTGCTTGCGGCGGCCATAGACGTGTGCCTTCAGGCCGTTTTTCTGAAAATCCTTCGAGAGGCGGCTTTCGATCTCGCCGATCAGGTTGCGATTGTGCTCGGCCAGCGAATCGAGCCGCTGCCGCACCACCGAATAGGCTTCCGGATCGAGGGTGTGGAACGACAGATCCTCGAGTTCCTCCCGCATCTCCTGCATGCCCATGCGGCCCGCGAGCGGCGCGTAGATGTCGAGCGTTTCCTCGGCGATGCGCCGGCGCGATGCCGGCGGCACGAACTCCAGCGTGCGCATGTTGTGCAGGCGGTCGGCAAGCTTGATCAGGAGGACGCGCACGTCGTCCGAAATCGCCAGCAGAAGCTTGCGCAGGTTCTCTGCCTGCTTGGCTTCCCGCGACACGAGCTCAAGCCGTTTCAGCTTGGTCAGGCCCTCGACCAGCGCCCCGATCTCCTGTCCGAACACCTGATCGATTTCGGCGCGGGTCGCCTCCGTGTCCTCGATGGTGTCGTGGAGCAATGCCGAAACGATGGTGGCATCGTCGAGCTTGAGGTCGGTCAGGATCGCTGCGACCTCGAGCGGATGGGAGAAGTAGGGATCGCCGGACGCGCGCGTCTGTGATCCGTGCGCCTTCATCGCGTAAACGTAGGCGCGATTCAGCAGGTCCTCGTTGGTGTCGGGATTGTAAGATCGGACGCGTTCGACCAGGTCGTATTGGCGCATCATGCGCGCTCGCGACTTGGCGGGCCTGCCCTCCAAGGCCGGCGCAGCCGATGTAGGCGCCGGCGCCGCCGAAGAGGATGCCGGTGCGGCCGAAGAGGAGACTGGCGCAGCCGAAGACGGCGCCGTCGAGACCGGGCTCGCGGCCTGCATCTGCTCCGGGTTTTGGCGCCGCTGCGCCATCGTCAACACCTCCACATGCAGCACGCTGGATGCGGTCTGCTTCTCACCCCAAAGGGTTAATGTAGTGAGTTCCGCGGCTGAGCGGCACCTTTTTGGATGGAAGGCGAACCGGCTCTCGGGAAAACACAGAGATAGTCTAGTGCGAAATCCGCGGTTGTCCGATTCAAATAGGAGAGAACTCGAAGTGTATTTCGCGCCAGGGTCGTAGCGATGGTAAACAAAACGTGCCCTGCCGGAACGCAAAAAGGCCCGGAGTGGACATCCGGGCCTTTCGAATTCAAGAACTGAATGAGGCTGATGGGGTTAACCCCATCAGAGGTAATCCAAACGATTATTCGTCTTCTTCCGGCTGCTCTTCCGGCGGCGCGAGCCCTTCGAGACCCTTCAAGAGCTCTTCCTCGGTCATGCGCTCGATGGCGACCTCAGTGTCGTCGGCATCAACGCTGGCGCCGGCCGAGCCGATCAATGGAACCGAATCCGGCTCCGGCTCGTCCACCTCAACGAATTTCTGCAGCGAATGCACGAGCTCTTCGCGCAAATCTTCCGGCGAGATCGTCGAATCCGCGATTTCCCGCAGCGATACAACCGGATTTTTATCGTTATCGCGGTCGACCGTGAGTTGCGAGCCGGATGAGATCATTCGGGCGCGATGCGCGGCCAAAAGAACCAGGTCAAACCGGTTGTCGACCTTGTCAATGCAGTCTTCTACGGTGACGCGAGCCATCGACTGTCACTCCGTTGATTGGGGGAGGAATATGTTGATTTAATTGGGGTAGTTATAGACTCGAAGGTCGGTTCGCAAGAATAATTTGTGATTTGGCCTGCCTAATTTGCTCTGATACCCCCACATTTGGGGCCTATCAGTACGGCGCTTTTCGAGCTGTTACACATCGGCGCGGACAAGAAAACGCTTCATTGCGTTGACAAAATCCACTTCCGGTTGTTTCGACCTATTTACTTTCCGGCGGCGTCTGGACATACGCAGGACTTCGGCAGCATCCTTACCAATGCGCGGAGTTTTGCAGCCGCGCCAAAAAGCTTGCCGGAAACAACCTCGCGAGAATTCTATAATGTCACCCGCTTCCAACAAGATCGCGCTCTTCATCGATGGCGCCAATCTTTATGCAACCGCCAAGACACTCGGCTTCGACATCGACTACAAGCGCCTTCTGAAGGAGTTTCAGAGTCGGGGAACGCTGGTCCGGGCGTTTTATTACACCGCCATCATTGAAGATCAGGAATATTCCTCGATCCGGCCGCTGATCGACTGGCTCGACTACAATGGCTACACCGTCGTCACCAAGGCGACGAAGGAATTCATCGATGCCAGCGGCCGCCGCAAGGTGAAGGGCAATATGGACATCGAGCTTGCCGTCGACGCGATGGAACTCGCCGAGCATGTCGACCAGATCGTTTTGTTCTCCGGCGATGGCGACTTCCGCTCGCTGGTGGAGGCTGTCCAGCGGCGCGGCGTGCGGGTCACCGTGATCTCGACAATATCGAGCCAGCCGCCGATGATCGCCGACGAATTGCGCCGCCAGGCCGACGTTTTCACCGACCTGGTCGAGCTGCAATCCAAGCTCGGACGCGATCCGTCGGAACGCCCTGCTCCCCGCGAACCGCGTCATCATGCCCCGCAGTTCCTGCAAAGGGCGACCACGCTGGCCGCGAGGGCCGATGCCGAAGACTTCGACGACTAAAACCGCTGCGGCCAAAGCGGCCCCGCCTCAAGCTGACCCCGACCGCGACTGCCCCTTCTGTCCAAGGCTGGTTGCCTTTCGCGAGACCAACCGCGCGCAAAAACCGCAATGGTTCAACGCACCGGTTCCGGGGTTCGGCGACCGAAACGGAAGGCTCGCGATCGTCGGGCTTGCGCCGGGCCTGCAGGGTGCCAATCGCACCGGACGCCCTTTCACCGGCGATTACGCAGGCGACCTGCTCTACGCCACCTTGATCGAATACGGTTTTGCCACCGGCAGCTATCAGGCGCGGCCTGACGACGGCATGAAGCTGGTTGATTGCCGCATCGCCAACGGCGTCCACTGCGTCCCGCCCCAGAACAAACCTCTTCCCGCGGAAATCGCCAATTGCCGGCCTTTTCTGCTGGCGGCTATCGAGAGCATGCCGCGGCTGCAAGCCATCATGGCGCTCGGTCGCATTGCCCATGAAACGACCGTCAAAGCACTTGGACTGCGCGGCTCGAGCGTGCCCTTTGCACATGGCGCCGTTCACGAAGCTGGCCGCTTCCGGCTTTACGATAGCTACCATTGCTCACGCTACAACACGAACACACGTGTATTGACGCCCGACATGTTTCGCAGCGTGTTTGCCAAGATAAGAGCGGATCTGGATTAGGCATTGAACGTGTCCCGGACGCGGGGCGGCGTTCTTCTCGCTGCTGCGCAGCGTGCGGGGCACGAATTTACACGGCAGCTAAACGCCGTTTTCCTTCAGCCACTCCAGCACGTCAGGCGCATTCCGGTCCGGCGGAAAGACCGGATAGAACACATGCGTGATGCGCGCATCGTCGATGATCAGCGCCAGCCGTTTGATCAGGGTGAGCCCCGCGACCTCCATGGTCGGCAGGTTCAGGGCCCGCGTCAGCTCGAGCTTCTCATCCGACAGAACCGGAAACGGCAAATGCAGCCTTGAAGCCATCTCGGTCTGATAGGCGTTGCTCTGGGTGGACAGCCCGAACACGTGTTGCGCCCCAGCGGCTTTCAGTTCGGCGAACAGATCGCGAAACGAACAGGTTTGCGGCGTGCAGCCCCGTGCGCCCGGAATCATGTCCCAATCGTCGACCAGCGAAATCTTGCCGGGCTCACCCGTGCGCGGATAGGCGAACACCACGCTCCGGCCTTTCAGCGCCGCGAGCGTAACCGAAGTATCATCGGTGGCGATCAAGTCGATCGGCGGAATCTTAAGGCCTGTCAGATGATTGGCCGCGCCATCATCCGCCGGCGCCGGGATCTTGCTCCAGTCGACTTCAAGCAGGTTTTTCTGATTCATGTTCGCCTTTCACACCCCATCGTTCGTCTCGTGGTCATGAAACTATCAACCCATCCTCCGAGAGGCATCGCTCCTCGGGAATCTATCCGCGGGCGCGCAACAGGCGGCCCTTCTCCCTGCTCCAGTCGCGCTTCTTCGCCGTCTCGCGCTTGTCGTGCAGTTTCTTGCCCTTCGCCACCGCGAGCAACAGCTTGGCGCGGCCGCGCTCGTTGAAATAGAGTTTGAGCGGGATCAGCGTCATGCCGTCGCGATCGACCGCGCCCATCAGGCGGTTGATCTGTTTGCGGTGCAGCAGCAGTTTGCGCGGCCGCTTCGGTTCATGATTGAAACGGTTGGCCTGCAAATATTCGGGAATATTGGCGTTGATCAGCCAAATCTCGCCGTTCTTGGAATCGGCATAGGATTCCGCAATCGTCGACTTGCCGCTGCGCAGCGATTTGACTTCGGTACCCGTCAACGCGATGCCGGCTTCCACCGTATCATCGACGGCATAGTTGAAACGGGCCTTGCGGTTTTCCGCAATTACCTTGATCGGGCGCTCTTTCTTCTCGGCCACGTCCAAATGCTCTCTTTGTCGCGCAACTCCTGGCAGCGCCAGCCAGAAGTCTCAAACGGGGATGCTAGCTCTTCTTCAGGAGGTCGCGAATTTCGGTCAGGAGTTCTTCCTCCCGCGTTGGCTTCGGCGGTACGGCGGGCGCTGCCGCATCCTTGCGCTTAAGCTGGTTCATCAGGCGGATCACCATGAACAGCACGAAGGCGACGATGATGAAATTCACCGTCAACGTGAGGAAGCTGCCGTAAGCCAGGACCGCGCCCTGCTTCTTGGCATCGGCAAGGTTTGTTGCCGTGACGTTTTTCGACAGCGCCAGGAAGTAATTATTAAAATCCAAGCTGCCAAAGGCGCCGACGGTCGGCATGATGATGTCGTTGACAAGCGAAGTGACGATAGCGCCGAAGGCAGCACCAATAATTACCGCGACCGCGAGGTCGACGACGTTGCCCTTCATGGCGAAGTCGCGAAATTCCTTCAGCATTTGTCAGGCCCTCTGTTCAATCGGCCGAAACCGGGCCGGCGCGGAAAATCAGTTGATCAGTCCCGCGTGCACCATCGCGTTGCGAACCGCGACGCGCGTGGGTTCCGACACCGGCACCATCGGCAAACGCAACGTCTCCTGCATCTTGCCGAGCAGCGACAAGGCATACTTGATCGGCGCCGGATTGGACTCGATGAAAAGATTGGTGTGCAGCGGCATCAGCTTGTCGTGCAGCTTGAGTGCGGTCGTGTGGTCGCCTTTTTGCCAGGCCTGGTGAAACTCCGAACACAGCCGCGGCGCGACATTCGAGGTCACGGAGATACAGCCATGGCCGCCATGGGCCATGTAGCCGATGATGGTCGCATCCTCGCCCGAGAGCTGGTTGAAATCCTCGCCGAGTTGCGCGCGCTGCTGCGAGACGCGCACCATGCTGGCGGTCGCATCCTTCACACCGGCGATGTTCTTGAGCTGGAACAGCCGCTCCATGGTGTCGACGCTCATATCGATCACCGAGCGCGGCGGGATATTGTAGATGATGATCGGGATTCCAATGGCGTCGTTGATCGCCTTGAAATGCTGATACAGCCCCTCCTGGGTCGGTTTGTTGTAGTAGGGCGTCACGACCAGGACTGCATTCGCGCCGGCCTTTTCGGCATGCTCGGCCAATTCGATCGCCTCGCGGGTCGAATTTGACCCGGCGCCTGCGATCACGGGAACGCGGCCGTCGGCCTCGCCGACGCACCATTCGACGACGCGCTTGTGCTCGTCATGGTTCAGCGTCGGACTTTCGCCGGTGGTTCCCACCGGCACGAGGCCATTGGTTCCCTCCGATATCTGCCAGTTCACGAGGCCGCGAAAAGCGGCTTCGTCGACGGAGCCGTTCTTGAATGGCGTGACCAGGGCGGTGAAGGACCCACGGAATTTCGTCTTCGCTGCCATGGACTTCTCCTCGACCCTGCAAGCGGGCAGCGAATGTCAGTCCGCCCGCCAGCTGCTGTTTCAGCACTGAATTTAGCCATTCATACCGGGTATAACGGTCAGGTGAAAGGCCGGAAGTCCGGCTTCCGGTTCAGCGTCCGGCCGCTATTTTGCCGTGGTGATGACGCAAACAACGGCCCGTGCTCGAACCAACCCTGCGTATCAGGTGTTTTTTCCGCATATTCAATGAACTAGACCTTGTAACTGATGTCTTTCGTGATTCGCCCAACAGGAATGCCGTGACCCGCTCTGCTCGCGCCGCCGCTTTGCGTTCGACTGCCATGGCGACCACCCTGGCGGCGACGCTTGCGCTTGTCATCGGTTCGCACGCCATCGCGAAAGAAGCGGAAGCCAAGGCCACGGAAAAGCACGCGGAAGCCAAGCACAAGGTCCCCCTGCCGAAGCCGCGTCCGATCGCCCGCAACGTCGTGCCCAAAACGGAAAAAACCGCAGAGAAAACCACCGAGAAAGCGGCCGATAAGGCGTCGGCCAAGACGACGCCGAAATCGACAGTTTCGGTTGCTCCCGCAGCATCGACGGTACCGAACGCCGCAATGGCGCCTGCGACACGCCAGCATGCGGCGCTGCCACCTGCCGCAGCCCGCAAGCCCGCGGTCCCGGCAGCCGTGGCCTCGACGTCCTCGACATCGGCCAGCGACAAGGAAGCCCTGGAGAACGTCATCGACCTCGTGCGCAAGCACAAGTCGGCCGATGCGACCCAGGCCGAATCCGCGATCTCCGATCCGCTCGCAAGAAAGCTTGCGGAGTGGATCATTTTGCGCAGCGACAACAACGGCGCCACCGTCGAGCGCTACCGCGCGTTCATATCGGCCAATCCAAGCTGGCCCTCGCAAACCTTCCTGCGGCGGCGGATCGAGGCGGCGTTGTGGGATGATCACCGCGACGAGGCGACGGTCTGGTCGTGGTTCGAGAACGAATCGCCGATCTCGGCGAAAGGCAAGTTCTCGCTGGCGCGCGTCATGATCGGCCGCGGCGACAAGGCCAATGCCGAGCGGCTGGTGCGGGATGCCTGGCGCAACGATCCGATGTCGGAAGACACCGAGAATAATGCGCTCGATCTGTTCGGCGCGCTGATTACACCGGGCGATCACAAAGCGCGGATGGATTACTTCCTGTATGGCAGCGAGCATGAGATTGCGCTGCGTGCCGCCAAGCGGCTCGGAAGCGGCCACGTGACGCTCGCGAAAGCCCGCATCGGGGCCTTCCACAAGGTAGCCAACACCCGCGCGCTGCTGGAGGGAGTGCCGAGCGAGTTGCGCAACGATGCCGGCTACCTCTTTAGCCGGATCCAGCTCTTGCGCCGCGAAGAGAAATTCGCCGAAGCCGCCCAGTTGATGCTGAGCGCGCCGAAGGATCCCGGCCGGCTCTACAATCTGGACGAATGGTGGATCGAGCGGCGGCTCCTGGCACGCAAGATGATCGATGTCGGCGAACACCGCACGGCTTACCTGATCGCGCGTGACGCGGCGTTGCCTTCGCGCGACATTTACAAGACCGAGCAGGAATTCACCGCCGGCTGGATCGCGCTGCGCTTTCTCAACGACCCCGCGACCGCCGCCCAGCATTTCGCACGCATCGGCGTCGGCAGCGCCAATCCGACCACGCTGGCGCGCGCCGGTTATTGGCAGGGCCGCGCAGCGGAGGCGGCCGGGCGCTCGCAGGAAGCGCGCTCCGCCTATACGTCGGCGGCGGAGCAATCGACGAGCTATTACGGCCAGCTGGCACGCGCCAAGCTCGGGCTGCCCCAGATCGAGCTGAATGCGGCGCCGAGCGCGCGAAGCCGCGCCGAGCGGCTCGAGATCGTGCGCGCAGTGCAGTTGCTTTACGAACTCGGCGAAGGCGAAATCGCCATCCCGGTCTTCGGCGACATGGGCGAAAACGGCGACGCCGATGCGCTGATTGGAATGGGTGAACTGGCCGCGCGCTACAATGATGCTCGCGGCATGCTGTTGATGGGCAAGGCCGCCCTCAACCGCGGGCTGCCGTTCGATTTCTACGCCTTTCCGGTGATGGGCATTCCGCCGTTCAAGTCGATCGGACCCGACGTCGAGCCGAGCATCATCTACGCCATCGCGCGGCAGGAGAGCGCCTTCAATCCGGCAGTGGTTTCGCCGGCGCAGGCCTATGGCCTGATGCAGGTGACGCCGGACGCCGGGAAATACGTCTGCAAGAAATACGGCGCCAATTTTGACCTCAACCGCCTCAAGACCGATCCCGTCTATAACGCCGCCTTGGGCGCCGCCGAGCTCGGCGGCCTGATCGACGATTATCGCGGTTCCTACATCATGACGTTTGCGGCCTACAATGCTGGCCGGGGCAGCGTCAAAAAATGGATCGACCGTTACGGCGATCCACGCGACCCCAAGGTCGATGCAGTCGACTGGGTCGAACTCATCCCCTTTGCCGAGACACGGAACTACGTGCAGCGGATTATGGAGAATTTGCAGGTCTATCGCACCCGCTTCGGTGGCGGAACGCGGCTGCAAATCGAGGCCGACCTGCATCGCGGCAACGTTGAATAGCGTTTCGCCAAGCCGGCTTGGCCTTCTGCAAAAACCCCGAATGAAAACCGGCCAGGTAGATGCACGTTCGATCACGCTCGTTCAAGACAACCCGGTCTTCAAGACAACCCGGTCGCTAAGAAAAATCCCCCTTCCGGCATCGGCCGAAAGGGGGATTTGTCAGATCAGAACGCTATAGCGTCGGTTACTTGTGGAACATCGGCGCCTTGGCAGGCTCTTCCGGCGCCCAGAGGCGATAGCTGAGCGTCGCGAAGACCGTCGCGCCCCTTGTGGTGGCGGAGAGGTCTGTAGCGCTGCCGAGGGAAGCCAACGATGCGCCCGACGCCTTGAAGAACACTTCCTGCGTCGCCCAGACCGACAAGCTCGCCGCACCGAAGTTATACTCGACGAGACCGCCGAGTGCGCCCAGTTGCCAACGCTGGGTGTTGCCGAAGGTACCACCCGTGTTCGGAATGAAGACACCAGGGGCGACAGCGACACCCGGATGGAGCGCCAAGCAGACCGAGTCGGAGCACTTGTCGTTCGTGACCTGGGCGGCGTAGTAGCCGACCGGACCGAAGGTCCACTTGCCGATGGTCTTCGTGGCCGTGAAGTCGGCGTGGAAGACGTCACCCTGGGTGTAGTGGTCCTGCTGGTTGGCTGTGTTGAATTCCTCGTAAATCGCAGCACTCAGGTTCCAGCCGTCTTTCAGATAAGAGACGATCAACTCAGGCTGGAAGGTCCAGTATTTGTTGCCGAAGTTCGCGTACCCGTTGGAGCTTGAGGCCACACCGACGAGCATGGGTGCGGTGACGCCTTGCACGGTACCGGTCGGGGCAAAGATGCCGAGGCCCGCCTTGACCACGAAGCCGCTGGTTCCAAGCTTCCAGCTCAATTCGACTGGGACGAAGTAAGTGTTATGAACGCCCGAGAACGCGTCGATCTGTGTTGGCGACAATGATAGCGGCTGACCGACGCTGACCATGCCGAAGGGCTGCGCGAGAACCGCGTCGTAGGTCGCGCCGAGGAAGGTCCAGCCCGGAACGAACACAAAGCCCTGCACGTCGACCGCAGCCTGCACCCCGTTGCGGTTGCCGATCGCATTCGTGATTGGTCCAGCCACATTCGATTGATAGGTGAATACCTGGTCGAACATGTAGATGCCCGGCGGCGGAACGCCGGCGCTGGCGCCGATGAACACGCCCGGTTTCTGCTGCCACTGGACGCCGCCTTCATAGGCGTTTGCCGGCGAGAACGCGAAAGCGGCCATGCCCGCCGCCGCCAATAATGCCTTGATGTTCGATTTCATGTGTCCCCTCGTCGTGTAAAACGCAAAACCACCCCAGGCCGTCGAGTTTTTACTTATTTGTTCGTCATCGGAAGAAAATCGAACGCGACGAATCCGACGTGCCTATTTCTTGTTCCGAGAGTTGCCGCTCGCAGGCGAAAAGGCAATTTAAACTTGGGCGGTGACTCTTCGTCACAGACACAATTCCGAAGGGTGTTGCAAAATATGCACACACAAGTCCTCAACACACAAATCGATAAACTATTGATTAGGTGGAATTATTTCGTCCATTTGCCTGCGGTAAATCCGTTATTTCAAAATTCCTCGGGACGAAATTCCCAACGTAACGTTGTGCCCATGATGGCGCGGCAACGTCAGATTCGAGACCGCCTGTCGCGGTAGCACACAAGCACAGCAAGCGCGCAGACTGGTCGATTCTACATCAATGATGTTGCGGGACCCGTGCTTGCCAACGTAGGTAGTCGCTAACAAACAAGCGGCGGCTGCGGGCGAAGATCACAGGAGGAAAGATTGCGTTTTTCAGTGTTTGTGGCTGCGTTAGCTGCGCTTGTGATGCTATTCGATGCGGCTTCGGCAGCCGATCAGGCCGATCTCGATCGTTGCAAGTTCGCCGGCGAACTCAACAAGGCCGACGAGGGAATCGCAGCCTGCGACCGCGTCGTCGGTGACTCCAAAATATCATCGCAAGACCGCGCCAGTGCCTTGAGCAGCCGCTGCGGATGGTGGTGGGCCAAGAAGGATTCCGATCGGGCTTTGACCGATTGCAACGAATCCATCCGCACCTACCGGACCCTCGCTCCCGCGTATCTCAACCGCGGTAATGTCTACTTGAGCAAATCCGATTTCGACCATGCGCTCGCCGACTTCAACGAGGCGCTTCGGCTCGATCCCAAAAACGCGTGGGGTTTCGCCACGCGCGGCAATCTCTACAAGAACAAGGGCGACTTCGATCGCGCGCTCGCGGATCTAGATGAAGCGGTCCGGCTGGATCCCGGCTATGCGCTTGCCTACTTCTCGCGCGGCGAGCTCTACAAGGGCAAAGGCGATGTCGCCCATGCCATGTCCGACATGAACGACACCCTGCGGCTCGACCCCAACTATGCGGTCGCTTATTTCATCCGCGGCCAGCTGTCTTACCTGCTCGGCAATGCGCCCGCGGCACTGGATGATTTCAGCAAGGCAATCAAGCTCGATGACAACGAGGCGACGGTGTATTTCAACCGGGGCGTGGCCTATTATGTCATCGGGGGCCGCAACCCCGATGCGATCGCCGATTTCAAGAAGGCCGTAGAACTCGACCCTAAGAATCCCTATTCAGCGCTGTGGCGCGAACTCGCCGAGCTGCGCAACAATTCGCCCGGTCACGTCGCCGAGGCCGCCAAGCAGCTCGACATGACGGTATGGCCTGCGCCGGTGGTCCGTCATTTCCTGGGCGAATCTAATGTCGAACAAACCTATGGCGCGGCTTTCGACACCGATCCGAACACCAAGGCGGCTCAGACTTGCGAGGCCAATTTCTATAGCGGCGAGCTGGCGCTTCTGAAAAAGGACAGGAAAGAGGCCCAACGGCTTCTCAAGCTGGCTGCCGACCAGTGTCCGGCAAGCTTCATCGAATCGACCGCTGCGGTGGCCGACTTGATACAGCTCAAGTGAAGCTACGACGGCGGGCGGCGCGCGCGACGAGGATCTGGCGGCGGCTTTGATGGCTGATGACTTTGGGAAGGATAATGGCTCGGGAAGGATTGCGGCGGCCGAGCGATCATTGCGGCAGCGTTTTGCTCGATGTGGCGGGCGCTCGATATGGCGGCCGGTGGATATGGCAAGAGAGCTGAGCAGGTTCCCCCATACCCCCCAGGATATGTCCCCCGGGAACACTGCTCAGCTTCTTAGCGCCCTCGCCTCTCCCGCATGGAAGCGGGAATTCCTGCGAACCACCGAGAACGACCTCGGGTGCCCCCCTCCGTCGCAAGTCGGAGGATTACCGAAGCTTCCTGCACACGCAACATAAAGACGGCGATTGCGATCGATGTTTCTGGAAGATGTTGCACAAAAGGCACGCAGACCTTAATGGCATGACCAGCGGGATGCCGCACTCTACGCTCTGAGGCCGAAACGCAAATCTGCGGCTTGCGGCTCAGCCCAGTGTCGGGCATATCCGCCTTAATGGAGCTGTGGCCGAGTGGCTGAAGGCGGCGGTTTGCTAAACCGTTATAGGCTTGTAAAGGCCTATCGAGGGTTCGAATCCCTCCGGCTCCGCCAATTGTGCGCACACTCCTCGACCCCCGACGACCGACAAGAATTGCGCAGACACTGAAGTGATCGTCGCTGCGCTCGCGCGCGAACCCAGCAAAAAAACGTCAACTGCGAGCGATAGCGCAGCGTAACGCCCCTCCTCCCAGAATGATGCGGACGGCGCGGGAAACGAGGGATCGTTAAATGTACCCACAGGAATGCCGAGCGCGTCGATCCGCTCTCGCGGGTCCAACAAACGGTAACACCGCAGTTCGGACAGAAATGATGATTGATCCGCGTCCCTGCGTTGCTGGTGCGGGTGTCGTCGACGAACTCTGCCAGCTAAGCCCCGAGTTCAAAGCAATGTGGCACGACAATGAGGTCCGCCATCATGGCGAGCACGTCAAACACATCAGGCATCCCGTTCTCGGCCCGGTCGCATTTGAATATTCGGCCTTCGCCGTCGACGGGCGGCCGGTCTCAGCCTGGTGATCTATCACCCAACTACGCCTGAGCTTCTCGACCAGATCCAATCGATCATCGACAACGATGCAGCCGCATCGCAGCGACCTCGTTGACGCGCATCGGCAATGGCGGACCAAAGGGCCCGCTTCCGCCGCTCAGTCAGCGTGGCGGTTCCGAAGTTCGCAAACGCGGCTCCGCCAGATGATGCGAATTTTGCAATCAGGTCACTAGTGCGTCTTGACCCAGTCGCGGGCTTCGCGCTGGGCAGCTGCGATTTCCGCTTCCGACATCAGTTCGGCAACCTCGCGGCGCATCTGAGCGGCGTCGCTGCGGCCCTTGAGGGCAGCCAGGTTGAACCACTTGTGCGCAGCGACCAGGTTAACGACGCCGGAGCGTCCGCTCGACCAGTAAAGCCCACGCTCGAACAGCGCGTCCGGAATGGCTGACCCCGTCACCGGAATTGCCAAATCGAGATCGATAGAACCCTGAAACATCTTACTCTCCCCGTTTTCTTATTCGTCCGCACTGTTAGTCGCGCGCGACGTCGGTCCCGTTCGTTTCCCCGTTGCGCTTTTAATGCGCGGCCGTTGACCGGCTCTTGGGGTGATCATGACCGCTCAAATTTGAAGGACAGTTTAAAGGTCTGGATGAATGGGGCGTAAACGGTTTGCCGGCGAGGGCCACTGCCAAACGCGAGAAGTGCCCGTTTTATGCGGGTTTCCGCTCGCAGCAGTAAATCGGTTTACCCTGGCATTTGCCGAACCGATAACCATTGGCGCAACTGGACGGTCTCGGTGGCCGACGGAACAGCCATCCCTCGCCCCCGCCACAGGGCGTGACATAATGCTGCGCCGGATCAAGATGTCGGGGATGCTGGGAAAGTTCAGGCCGGGCTCAAGGCACATCGGCTCGGAACGAGGGCGTCGGCGAACACGTCAGGACCAGATTTCACGGAGGTCCTCGGGCAATGAAGCCATCGGACCGGGTGAAATTGCGAACCACCTAAGGGATCCGCACCGAACGAAGAAAACCTGTTTCTTCTGCCGGACCGGCCTCTGGTGGGAGCAAGCTCCCCTAGAATGACGATCCAGCCGTTTGACCTGATGTCTCGCCGACACCCTCTTTCGTCGACAAGAGCCGCTCTTCAAATCCTCTTCCTTGCGGAAGCAACCGTCGAAGGCTCGTGTGACGTGCCGGCATCAAACCGCCGGCATCTCTTTCAAGGCGAGCTTACTTCTTCTTGGAGACCTTGCGGGTCTTCTTCGCAGTCTTCTTCACTGCGCTCTTCGCCTTCTTCGCTTTCTTCGCTTTCTTGGCCATGTTGCCCTCCAATGTGAGATGGCTTAATCGCTGCGTGCACTCGGGAATTGAGATGCACTACATCCCGAATACACCAACACAATGAAAAAAACAGCTTCCCGCTTAAGGAAGTATTGACGCCACTCGCCGTGCGCGCGCCACTCGCGACGATCGAAGCGCCGCCGAAGCGAGCGCGTATCGACGCAGAAAATCCGCCAGAGCGATCGATGTTTTCTTTGCAAGAGTGCAGCAAACGCTAGCGTTCAAGCAGTATTCGTTAATCGAGATATCGACGGCCGCCGTGCGACTAATGCTGCAAAGCATTGGAAAGTCCGCCCCGGGTCGAGTTGCACGGACTCCGAATCGCGATTTTGGCAACAAAAAAATTTTTCGCGAGAACGGCGTTTACGGCTCATCGCCGCTCGCCAGGCACCAATTTTGGCTCGAATCGATTGGGGCCGATTTCGCGGCGAGCCGGCGCGAGGAGAGCCGCCGATCTCCAGACATCGTGAACGATCGGTGACTAGGGTGGCTCTCGCAATCATCGAGCGCGACGTCCTTTCTCTCCTCATTCTGAGGAGCCGCACGGCGGCGTCTCGAAGGATGAGGACGACGTCAGGCGCATTCGCGCCTCCTCACCATGAGGTTTTTGACGGCTTAAACGAAACTCAGATGCCGAGTTTCGACTTCAGGAGATCGTTGACGGCTTGCGGGTTGGCCTTGCCGCCGGATGATTTCATCACCTGACCGACGAACCAGCCGAGCGTTTGCGGCTTGGCTTTGGCCTGCGCGACCTTGTCCGGATTGGCGGAGATGATCTCGTCGACTACCTTTTCGATCGCGGAAAGGTCTGTCACCTGCTTCATACCGCGCGCTTCGACGATCGCACGGGGCTCGCCACCCTCCTGCCAGACGATTTCGAACAGGTCCTTGGCGATCTTGCCTGAGATCGTGCCCTCGCCGATCAGATCGACGATGCCGCCAAGCTGCGAGGCCGATACCGGCGAGGCGCCGATGGCGCGGCCTTCCTTGTTCAGCCGACCGAACAGCTCATTGATCACCCAATTGGCCGCAACTTTGCCGTCGCGGGCCTGATCGGCGAGCTTCGCCAGCACCTCCTCGAAGAACTCGGCGCTCTCGCGTTCGGCTACCAGCACGCTTGCGTCATAGGGCGAGAGCGAGAATTCGGCGATGAAGCGCGTCTTCTTCTGGTCCGGCAGCTCCGGCAGGCCCGCTTTCAGCTCCGCGACATAGGCGTCGGTAAATTCTAATGGCAGCAAGTCGGGATCGGGGAAATAGCGGTAGTCGTGCGCCTCTTCCTTGGAGCGCATTGAGCGGGTTTCGGCCTTGTTGGGATCGAACAGCCGCGTTTCCTGGTCGATCGCGCCGCCTTCCTCGATGATCTCGATCTGCCGGCGCGCCTCGTATTCGATCGCCTGGCCGATAAAGTTGATCGAATTCATGTTCTTGATCTCGCAGCGGGTGCCAAGCGGCCCGCCGGGCTTGCGAACCGACACATTGACGTCGGCGCGAAGCGATCCCTTCTCCATGTCGCCGTCGCAGGTGCCGAGGTAACGCAGGATCGAGCGCACCTTGGTCACATAGGCCTTGGCCTGCTCGGCGTCGCGGATGTCCGGTTTCGATACAATCTCCATCAGCGCCACGCCTGAGCGGTTGAGATCGACAAACGACATGGTCGGCGACTGATCGTGAAGCGACTTGCCGGCGTCCTGCTCCAGATGCAGCCGTTCGATCCCGATGGTGGCCGTCTTGCCGCCTTCGAGTTCGACCGTCACCTCCCCCTCGCCCACGATCGGCGACTTGTACTGGCTGATCTGGTAGCCCTGCGGCAAATCCGGATAGAAATAGTTTTTTCGATCGAACACGGAGCGCAGATTGATCTGCGCGTTCAACCCAAGGCCGGTGCGGATCGCCTGCTTGACGCATTGCTCGTTGATGACCGGCAGCATGCCCGGCATCGCCGCATCGACCAGCGAGACGTGCGAATTGGGCTCGCCGCCGAATTCGGTCGATGCGCCGGAAAATAGCTTGGCATTCGAGGTGACCTGGGCATGGACTTCCAGGCCGATCACGACTTCCCAGTCGCCGGTTGCGCCCTTGACCAACTTGCCGCTTGCCACAGTCATGGCTTGTTACCTTCTTCGAGCGCCGAGACGATCCGCTCCCACTCGCTTTCGAGTGAATCCTTCGCCACCGGCTGGCCGGCCTGGCGATACCAGTAGCCGGCATTGGAAAGATCGCCCTCGACGCGGTGCAGGTAAGCATGCACCCAGGCGGCATTGGCGTCGCTTTCGTCCTGCACGATCTTGTGCGCAGCATCCCACTCGCCCTTGGCCGCCCACCAGAGCGCAGCGAGCGGCGGCGCGAGCTTACCGTCCGGAGCCGCGTTCGCCAGCGAGGACTTCAAGGCGGCACCAGCCATGGTCACCACCATTTCGCCGGCGTGAAGCGGCCGGCCGCCTGCTCGATGACTTCGCCGAGCGAAAACAATGTCTCCTCGTCGAAGGGACGGCCGATCAGTTGCAGGCCGAGCGGCAAGCCCTGGGAGTCCTTGCCCGCTGGCACACCGATGCCCGGCAGGCCCGCCATGTTCACGGTAACCGTGAAGATGTCGTTGAGGTACATCTCGACCGGATCGGCGCCGCCCTTTTCGCCGATGCCGAAGGCCGCCGACGGCGTGGCCGGCGTCAGGATCGCGTTCACGCCCCGCGCAAAGCAATCCTCAAAGTCTTTCTTGATCAGCGTGCGGACTTTTTGCGCCCGCAGATAGTAAGCGTCGTAGTAACCGGCCGAGAGCACATAGGTGCCGATCATGACGCGGCGGCGCACCTCGGGCCCAAACCCTTCGGCGCGGGTGTTCTCGTACATGTCGGCGATGGCGCGGCCCGGCACACGCAGGCCGTAGCGCACGCCGTCGTAGCGCGCCAGGTTGGAGGACGCTTCCGCCGGCGCCACGATGTAATAGGCCGGCAGCGCGTACTTGGTATGCGGGAGCGACACCTCGACCAGTTCGGCGCCGGCTGCCTTCAGCCATGCCGCGCCTTCGCTCCACAGCTTTTCGATTTCCGCCGGCATTCCGTCCAAACGGTACTCCTTGGGAATGCCAATCTTCATGCCCTTCACGGAAGTCCCGATAGCCTTCTCGTAGTCGGGCACCGGACGATCGACCGAGGTCGTGTCCTTGGGATCGTGGCCCGCCATCGAACGCATCAGGATCGCAGCGTCGCGAACGGTACGGCCGATCGGTCCGGCCTGATCGAGCGAGGACGCAAAGGCCACGATGCCCCAGCGCGAGCAGCGCCCGTAAGTCGGCTTCATGCCGACGGTCGCGGTAAACGCCGCCGGCTGGCGGATCGATCCGCCGGTGTCGGTTGCAGTCGCCCCCATGCACAGAAGTGCAGCGACCGCCGAAGCCGATCCGCCCGAAGAGCCGCCTGGCACCAGCGAGGTGTTGGAGCCTTCGCGGCGCCAGGGATTGACGACCGGGCCGAAGCACGAGGTCTCGTTGGACGAGCCCATCGCGAACTCGTCGTTGTTGAGCTTGCCGAGCAGCACGGCGCCGTCGCGCCAGAGCTGGGATGTTATCGTCGACTCATAAGTCGGCACGAAATTGCCGAGAATTTTCGAGCAAGCGGTGGTTCTGACGTCCCTGGTCGCAAACAGATCCTTGATGCCGAGGGGAATGCCCGCGAGCGGACCAGCTTCGCCTTTAGTGATACTGGCATCGGCCTTTCGCGCCATATCGCGTGCCTGATCAGGCGTCTCCAGCACAAAGGCATTGAGGACGCGTGCGGCTTCCATCGCCTTCAGATGGGCGTCGGTCAGCTCAGCGGAGGTGAAAGACTTCTTCGCAAGGCCATCGCGGGCCTCGCTAAGCGTCAGCGATGTCAGGTCGGTCATTTATTTGTTAACCGGGGAGCAGAAGAACGGAGACAACGTCTTGTCGTTGGCGGGATCGTCGCGTTTCACTTCGCCGCGCGCCTGGCTAGCGGCCTCCAACGCATCGAGCACCGCATCCATCGCCTTGTCGGGATCGGCGGCTTTGCCCTGCCGCTCCATGGCATCGAGATATTCCATGTAAGCGCGGTAGGCCTTTTCATCGTCGCAGAGCATGCACATCGGACGTCTCGCTAAAGGTTCTACTCGACGACTTTCGGGACCAGGAAAAAGTGATCCTGGGTCTCGGGCGCGTTCTTGACGATGTCGTCGGCGATACCGCCATCGTTGACCACATCGGCGCGCTTTTTCATGGCCATCGGCGTCACCGAGGTCATGGGCTCGACGCCCTCGACGTCGACCTCCGCCAACTGCTCGACGAACTTGAGCATCGCGTTCAATTCGCCCTGAAGGTGGGAAATCTCGGAATCCTTCACCCCGATCCGCGCCAGGTGCGCGATACGGCGAACGGTGTCAGCATCGACCGACATTATATATGGCCTCAAATGCGGGTTTCAGCCTGCCGTATAGCAGAGGCCGGTTTTGCGCCGCAACCACGGCGGCAGCCCTGGATCACCCCAACATTTTGCTCAACCGCGCCAACGCACTACCGGCCAAGGCCCGCGTCAACCCGGCCGCCGGCATATCCTTCCCCAACCGGACGGCCTGACCGGCCCAAAGATTGGTAAAATCGAGCTTGCCTTGTTTTTCGGCGGCCGCCTTTAGCGGCGCCAAACCCGTCGCCGCATGGGGGAATTCCGGGGCTATCGGTGAAATCGGGCCGATTTCGCGCATGACGCGGTTGACGAGGCCGCGCGCCGGGCGACCCGTCATGACGTTGGTAATGACAGTCGAGTCGTCCCGTCCCTGCGCCAGCAAGGTGCGGGCCGGAGCGGAAACCTTGGATTCCGGACAGCGCAAATAGGCTGTCCCGATCTGGACCCCGGCGGCCCCAAGCGCAAAGGCCGCCGCGATCCCCCGCCCGTCGGCGATTCCGCCTGCCGCGATCACCGGCACACGCACGGCGTCGACGACCTGCGGCACCAGAGCGAAGGTGCCGGGCTGTTCGCCGATATTGTCGGTCAGGAACATGCCGCGATGACCGCCGGCTTCAGCGCCCTGGGCGATGATCGCGTCCGCCCCGCTTTCCTCGAGCCAGACAGCTTCCCTCACCGTCGTCGCCGACGAGATCACCTTGCAGCCGGCCGCCTTCACCCGCGCCAACAGGCCCTTCTCCGGCAGACCGAAATGGAAGCTCACGATCTCGGGCTTGAGTTCTTCGACGACTTCACACATCGCCCCGTCAAACGGAGCGCGGTTGGCAGCATTGACGGGCGCCGCCGGATCGAGACCGTGCTCCTCGTAATAAGACGCAAGGCGCTCCTTCCATGCGGCTTCACGCGACGGATCAGCGGAGACCGGCGTGTGGCAGAAGAAATTCATGTTCACGGGGGCGGACACACGTTGGCGGATGACCTGGATCTGCTCTCGGGCCTTCTCCGCGGACAGCATCGCGCAAGGCAGCGAGCCCAACGCCCCTCCTTGCGCCGCCGCGATCACGAGGTCGGCGTCCATCACGCCCGCCATTGGCGCCAGCACGATCGGAAACTCGATCTTGAACAGGTCGATCAATCGGCGGTCAGGCCACATATCAGATCTCTGAATTAGGGAAAAACGGCCTCGGCGCCGTCACAGTTACAAACAATAGCAGCGGCGCCAGCCCGATGCTATGCGCTCAGACCAATGTTCGGCTGTTGGAATCGCAGTGCGAATTCTGTAATGCCAACGGTATGCCCGCCCTCATTCTGCCATTGATCGAAGCCGCCGGACATTGGCCGGAGCGCGGCGCGCTGATCGGCCTTGATCTCGGCACCAAGACCATCGGCGTTGCCGTGTCCGATCCGGACCGCCGCCTCGCGACGGGGGTTACAACGGTTCAGCGCAAAGCATTCAAGGCTGACGCGGCGCGCCTGATTGACATCGCCAAAGAGCGGACCGCGGTCGGGTTCGTGCTGGGACTGCCGATCAATATGGATGGCAGCGAAGGGCCGCGCGCGCAATCGACGCGCGCTTTTGCTCGCAACTTCGCAGCTCTGACTTCGCTTGCGATCGCACTATGGGACGAGCGGCTTTCGACCGCAGCGGTCGAGCGCGAACTGATCGGCATGGACATGAGCCGCGCCCGCCGCGCCGAGGTGATCGACGAGCACGCGGCGATCTTCATCCTTCAGGGCGCACTCGACCGGCTTTCCAACAAACTATGAACTTGTGAGCAGGATGGTCTGCACCACGGCGCCAAGATTGTTGAGGCCGTGCAGGATAATGGTCAGCCAGGTCGAGTTGCTGCGATGGCGCAGGTAGCCGAGCAAGACACCGATCGAGAATACTTCGCCGAGAAAATACCAGTTGTATTGCAGGTGCATGCCGGTCCAGAGCAGCGACGACAGGATGATCGCACCCGGCACCCGCAGAAACGATTCCGACCAGCCGCGGTAGAGAAAGCCACGGGCAAAAAGCTCTTCCGTGATCGGCGCCGCCACGCAGAAAGCGATTACCAGCAGCCACAACGCGTTGTCGGCGCGCGCCGTTTTCAAGACGTCGCCCATGAATCCGGGCTCGACCTCGCGGCCGGTCATGCGCGACAGCGCATCCCATCCCATGACCAGCACGAACAACGCGACGACGCCGATTGCCAAATTGGCCCATGAGAACGAACGCAACGCGAGGTAATCGGCAAAGCCTGCGCGCTTGATCCGGATCGCAACCCACAGCACAGCAAGGACGGCCGGCAATCCCGTGACCACTGATAACGACATCGTCAGCCCGTTGCTGACGATGGTGGTAACGGCATCGCCAAAGGTGCCCCAATTGATGGGCTCGTCCTGACGCAACAGGAACCAGATGACGACGGCGAACTGGCCGACGAGCATGCCTATGAAGACGACAAAGCCCCAGACTGTTGTACCCCAGAACTTCCAGACGCGAGGGCCAGGCATTACGGGCGGTTCAGCGACAACAGGAGATTCAGGGTTGAGAGAATCCATCAACTGGCCTTCATTAAGTAGCTCTTTCATTGCGGCAACGCGCGGTCGACCAACCGGCTGATATCTTCGGGCAACAGGTCCACTGCGCCGTACACACCACCGTGATTCCCGGCGATGCGGAGCCTGTCCCCAATCATACGCGGGACGTCCCTCGCCTTGCAGCGAAATATGCACCCGCCCAGTGGCATGGTGGACAAAACCTTGCCGAGCATTGTCGCGGCAAAACGGACCGGGGGATAACTCTTAAGTTCCCTCTTCGGCCTTGCCCGGCGAGCCTCTTGCGCCTATAGCTCTCGCTTTAATGACATCTGTATCGAAATCGACCTTCGTCCTCGGTCACCGGCATTTGCTGGGCATAGAGGGCCTTTCCGCCGCCGATATCACCGGTCTCCTCGATCTCTCCGAGGAATATGTCGAGTTGAACCGTCAGGTCGACAAGAAGCGCACCTCGTTGCGCGGCCGCACCCAGGTCAACCTGTTCTTCGAAGCCTCGACGCGCACGCAATCCTCGTTCGAACTCGCAGGCAAACGCCTCGGCGCCGACGTCATGAACATGTCGGTGTCCTCGTCGTCGATCCGCAAGGGCGAGACGCTGATGGATACCGCGGTCACCCTCAATGCCATGCACCCGGATATTCTCGTGGTCCGGCATCATGCCTCCGGTGCGGTGGAACTGCTGGCACGAAAGGTCGACGGTTCCGTGATCAACGCCGGCGATGGCGCGCACGAGCACCCGACACAGGCGCTGCTCGATGCGCTGACCATCCGCCGGAACAAGGGGCCCATCGAAGGGCTGACGGTTGCGATCTGCGGCGACGTCATGCATTCGCGGGTCGCCCGCTCCAACATCATCCTGCTCAACACCATGGGCGCGCGCGTGCGCGTCGTGGCGCCCTCTACGCTGCTGCCGCAAGGCATCGAGCGAATGGGAGTCGAAGTCTTCCGCGACATGCGCGAGGGGCTTGAGGGCGCCGACATCGTGATGATGTTGCGGCTGCAACGCGAGCGCATGAACGGCTCGTTCGTGCCGTCGACCGGCGAGTACTTTCATTACTTCGGGCTCGACCAGAAGAAGCTCGGCTACGCCAAGCCCGATGCGCTCGTGATGCATCCGGGCCCGATGAACCGGGGCGTGGAAATCGATTCGATTGTCGCGGACGGCGCGCAATCGCTAATCCGCGAACAGGTAGAAATGGGAGTGGCAGTTCGCATGGCGGTGCTGGAAGCGCTCGCCCGCAACCTGCCGAACGCGTGACAATCACATGCTGAAGGATCGCCGCCCCATCCTGCTCGCGAACGCCCGCGTGATCGATCCGTCACGGAACTTCGATGGTCCGGGCGACGTGCTCATTGCCGACGGCGTCATTCGCGACCTGAAGCGCGGCATCGGTGCGGCGGGCGTGCCCGAGGGCACTGACGTCGTCAATTGCGCCGGCAAAGTCGTGGCGCCCGGTCTGGTCGACATGCGCGCTTTCGTTGGCGAGCCCGGCGCCAGTCACCGCGAGACCTTTGCGTCCGCGAGCCAGGCGGCCGCCACCGGCGGCATCACCACCATCGTCTGCCAGCCATCGACATCGCCTGTGATCGACAACTCCGCGACCGTCGACTTCATCCTGCGTCGCGCCCGCGACACCGCGATCGTCAACATCCATCCAATGGCGGCGCTGACCAAGGGCCTCGCCGGCGACGAGATGACCGAGATTGGCCTCTTGAAGGCCGCAGGAGCGGTCGCCTTCACCGATGGCGACAGGAGCGTCACCAACGCGCAGGTGATGCGCCGCGCGCTGACTTATGCGCGCGATTTCGACGCGCTGATCGTCCATCATACCGAAGATCCCCACCTGGTCGGCGAAGGCGTCATGAACGAAGGCGAATTCGCCACGCGGCTCGGATTGATCGGCATTCCCAATGCCGCGGAAGCCGTGATGCTCGAGCGCGACATGCGTCTCGTCGCACTGACCGGCGGCCGCTATCATGCGGCTTCGCTGAGCTGCAAGGAATCGCTCGACATTCTCAAGCGCGCGCGCGATGCCGGCCTCGCCGTTTCTGCCTCGGTCTCGATCAACCACGTGACGCTGAACGAAAACGATATCGGCCCCTACCGCACCTTCCTGAAACTGTCGCCCCCGCTGCGTACCGAGGAGGACCGCCGCGCACTGGTCGAGGCTGTCGCATCGGGCCTGATCGATGTCATTATGTCCGACCACAATCCGCAGGACGTCGAGGTCAAGCGCCTGCCGTTCGCGGAAGCTGCTCCCGGCGCGGTTGGGTTAGAGACCATGCTGCCGGCGGCGCTACGGCTGATCCATCAGGGCGAGATGGACTTCACGACGCTGATCCGGGCGATGTCGACGCGGCCTGCCGAACTGCTGGGACTTCCCGGCGGAACGTTGCGGCCGGGTTCGCCGGCGGATGTGATCGTAATCGACACCGATATACCCTGGGTACTCGATCCCGACGATCTCAAATCGCCGTGCAAGAACACGCCCTTCGACGAGGCCCGCTTCTCCGGCCGAGTGATGCGCACCATCATCGGCGGGCGGACTGTGTATGAGCATGTCTGACATAGCCACAATTCGTCAGGCAGGGAGGAATCTGTGATGTCCGCAAATACCTGGCTGCCGCTTGCGCTCATTCTGGGCTATCTGCTCGGTTCGATTCCGTTCGGTTTGATCCTGACGCGGCTCGCCGGCACGGAAGATCTGCGTTCGATCGGCTCCGGCAATATCGGCGCCACCAACGTGCTGCGCACCGGGCGCAAAGGCCTTGCCGCCGCGACGCTGTTGCTCGATGCGCTCAAGGGTACGGTTGCCGTGATCATCGCAGGCTATTTGGCCGGCCCAGAGGCCGCGATGCTGGCCGGCCTCGGAGCTTTTCTCGGCCATCTATTTCCGGTGTGGTTGAAATTCAAAGGCGGTAAAGGCGTCGCGGTCTATATCGGCATCCTGATCGGCCTGTTCTGGCCGGCCGCGGTGTTGTTCTGCGCGGTTTGGCTCGCGACCGCCGTGATCTCGCGCTACTCGTCGCTGTCCGCGCTCCTCGCCAGCCTGGTGACGCAGCTTTCGCTATGGTGGTTCGGCCACCCGGCGCTGTCGTTGTTATTCGCACCGATGACGGTGCTGCTGTTCTACAAGCACCGCGCCAATATCGAACGGCTGCTGAAGGGCACCGAAGGCAGGATCGGGCAGAAATAGTTACGACCTAAGCGCCCGCTCCATGAAGCGCGCCGCCGCGATCGCCTTGGCGTCGTCGCCGAAGTCCGCGATAGTCTGCACGCCGACCGGCAAATTGCCGTCGGCCACATAGGCCGGCACGTTGACGCAGGGCGTGCCCATCAGCGTCCAGAGCTGATTGTAACGGGCATCACCGGTCGAATCCAAACCCTTCGGCGCAATGCCCGGCGCAGACAAAGCCAGCAGCACGTCGACGTCTTTCAGGATATCGCTCAACGCCGCGCGCGCCTTCAGTGTCACATTACGCGCCGCATCGTAATCGGACGCCGTGAAGTGGCGGCTGTCGTCGAGCCGCTTACGCAATAACGGTGGCATCGCATCGTAATTCTCGCGATACTCCCAGGCGAATGCCTGATGCGCCTCGAACTGTTGCACGACGAGGTGAATGCGCCAGGCTTCCTGGACCACCTCAGGCATTTTCAGTTCGCGTACCGACGCGCCCGCTTTCGACGCAGCGCGCACGGCGTGTTGCAAGGCTTCCGATCCGCCAGCTTCGGGAGGACCCGCAAAATCCTGTGTCACCACACCGATGCGGGGCGATTTCATTTCTGTAGCGTTCAACTCGCTCCGGCCGGTGATCGCCGCGAGCGCAATGGCGACATCTTCGACGCGAGCCGCGAACAGGCCGACAGTATCGAGCGTCCACGAAAAGCATTTGACGCCGACCGGCGGCAGCAGCCGGTAGGACGGCTTGATCGCGGCGACGCCGCAGAACGACGCGGGCCGGATCACCGAACCGCCGGTCTGCGTGCCGACCGCGAGCGGAATCATGCCGGCGGCAACCGCCGCGGCCGAGCCCGACGACGAGCCGCCCGGGGTATGGCCAAGGTTGCGCGGATTAAGCGTCGGGGTCGGATCGTTGGCGGCAAAGGCCGTGGTCGTGGTTTTGCCGACCACGGTGGCGCCGGCCTGTTTGAGCAGCATCACGATCGATGCATCCGCGCGCGGCTGATGCCCCCTGTAAATCGCAGCGCCCATTTCAGTCGGCATATCCGCCGTATCGATAATGTCCTTGATGCCGACGGCAATGCCGCGCAACGGGCCTTCTTTCTGAGCCTTCGGATTTTTCGCTCTGACAACAAAGGCCTTGATCTCAGGCTCATGCTTGTCGATGGCGGCCAGCGATTCCGCCAACGCGGCATCCGGGCTGAGCGCGCCCTGTTCGATGCGGCGCTTCTGGTCGGCAAGCGAGATCATGGGCGTTTTCCCTTTGTCGTATCCGGCATGATGCTGGACATCCCGTCTTTCCAGGCCGCTATGCGTAGCAAGAGAAGGATGGCTGGGACAAGTCCGCACCCGACGATGGCTGGGTTGCGAGGGAATGCCCCCTTCCCCACACGCTCAAGTTGATCCATTCTGCGGACATGGACACTCGCACACACCAAACAACACAACTCACCGACGCCGAGCGCATCGATCGCCTGCGGCTGATCCGCGCCGACAATGTCGGGCCGCGGACCTTTCGCTCGTTGTTGCGTCACTTCGGCAGCGCGCGCGAAGCGCTCGAGCGGCTGCCGGAGTTCGCTCGCCGCGGCGGCGCATCACGGCCGCAACGCATCCCGAGCGAGGCGGACGCCCGCGCGGAGCTCGAGACAAGCGCAGAACTTGGCGTCCGGCTGATCGCGCCAGATGAAGACGGCTATCCGCCGCGGCTTGTGGAATTGGACGATGCGCCGCCGCTGCTCGGCGTGCGCGGCAACATCGACGCGATGATGCGGCCAATGATCGCGATCGTCGGCTCGCGCAATGCTTCGGCCGCAGGCTTGAAGTTCGCACAGGTGCTGGCGCGGGATTTATCCAGCGCCGGTTTTGTCGTTACTTCCGGTCTCGCGCGCGGCATCGATCAGGCGGCGCATCGCGCTTCGATCGAGGGTGGAACGGTCGCCGTGCTCGCGGGCGGTCACGACAGGATCTATCCGCCCGAACACACCGATCTGCTCCATGACCTGCTCGCCTCAGGCAGCGCGATCTCGGAAATGCCGCTGGGCTATGTGGCGCGCGCCCATGATTTTCCGAGACGCAACCGGCTGGTGGCCGGCGCTTCGCTCGGCGTGGTCGTGATCGAGGCCGCGATGCGGTCGGGCTCGCTCATCACCGCCCGTCTCGCCAACGAACAGGGACGCGAGGTCTTTGCGGTGCCCGGCTCGCCGCTCGATCCACGCGCCGCCGGTACCAACAACCTGATCAAGCAGGGCGCGACGCTTATCACCGATGCGTCCGACGTGATCCAGGCGGTCGAGCCGATTATGGGCCGGCCGATGGCCATGCGCGAAGATGACAGCGAACCGCTCGCGCCCGATCCCGGGGCGGCGATGCGCGATCACATCGTCAACCTGCTCGGCCCGACTCCGGTCCTGCTCGACGATTTGATCCGCCTGTCCGGCGCCTCGCCCGCAGCCGTGCGCACCGTCCTGCTCGAGCTTGAACTCGCAGGAAGGCTCGATCGGCACGGCGGTGGGCTGGTATCCTTGATCTAGTTTACCCGCGGAACACCGGCGCACCCGCCGGCGAACTTGTCGCGCCGCCGTCGACGAAGATTTCCTGCCCCTGCACATGGGCCGCATCGTCAGACGCAAGAAAGAGCACGGTCTTGGCAATATGGTCCGGTTCGGCGATCCGCCCCAGCGGCGTGATGCCCGCGATGCGCTTTTCCAACGCGGCAAAGGCGGCGGCTGTCGGCGCCGCGCCATTCCAGATCGGCGTGCGGGCCGCACCAGGCGCCACGACATTAATCCTGATACCGCGCGGCGACAGTTCGGACACCATCACTCGCGCCATCGCGGTTACGCCAGCCTTGGTAGCCGCATAAGCCGAATAACCGGGATTCCCGAGCACCGAGATCACAGAGCCATTGAGAACGATGGAGGCGTTGTCGTTCAGGTAAGGCAGAGCCGCCTGCACGGTGAAGAAGACAGACGTCAGATTTGTGCGGATCACCTGCTCGAAAGCTTCAAGCGTGGTCTTGCCCACCGGCGTGTTGCCGGGGATGCCAGCATTGGCAAAGACGATGTCGAGCTTGCCGAACTTTTCCGCTGCCTGCTTCACGGCGGCTTCGGTTGCCGCAACGTCATTGACGTCGGCAACGACCGCAAACGCATTCGGGCCGAGTTCTTTCTCGGCGGCGACGAGGGTCTCTTTATTGCGCCCGGTGATCGTCACCT
Source organism: uncultured Alphaproteobacteria bacterium (assembly GCA_963824305.1). GTDB lineage: Bacteria > Pseudomonadota > Alphaproteobacteria > Rhizobiales > Xanthobacteraceae > Bradyrhizobium. The sequence continues at coordinate 58,866 of CAWGOW010000003.1, read as the reverse complement.
TGGCGCCTTCGGCCACGAACAGTTTCGCGGTCGCAAGCCCAATGCCGCTGTTGCCGCCGGTGATCAACGCCGTCTTGTTCGCAAGCCTGTTAGCCATGACCGCCTCCTGCTGTGGTGTAGTTGCATTATTAAACTAAGTTGCTAGTTAGGATAACCGGTTTAATATTGCAACCACACAAGACCGTGATGGCGCCGCCTCACCCTTGTGGCGCGGATCAGGGAGACGGAGACAAGCCGTGAGACGGACAAGCTTTGAAGGCGACGCCTGCCCGATTGCACGTGCGCTCGACGTGATCGGCGACTGGTGGTCGCTTCTGATCATTCGCGACGCCCTGCTCGGCCGGCGGCGCTTCGGCGAGTTTCAAAAAAGTTCTTGGGCTTGCGAAAAACATCCTCACGACGCGGCTACGGATGCTGGTCGACGAAGGGATTCTCGCGACCGCGCCCGCCTCCGACGGCAGCGCCTACCAGGAATATGTCTTGACCGACAAAGGCCGCGGGCTATTTCCGGTCATCGTGGCGCTGCGGCAATGGACTGAGGCCTTCGATGCCCATCCCGAGCAGATCGAAACCCTGCTGGTCGACCGCGAAAAAGGCCGCCCGGTGGAAAAGCTCGCTCTTTATTCCAGGGATGGCCGCCTGCTTGGCCCCGCCGACACGACCTTGAAGCTCCGGCCGCCGGCGAGGTCGAAACGGCGGGCGGTCGCCTAATCTTATGGCCCCAGATCGGCTGGAATTACAATTTTTGATACATATTTTACAACCTGCGTGAGGTGAAAATTGGCTACTTCCGGCTACTTTCAACTCCTGTCGATTTGACAGGGGCGGCCTCACCACCCATGTTCGCATCGAAACGGCTGGCGCGAAGTCTCGCGGAACCGGCCTTTATTTTTCCCCTAAGCTATTGGAATGGCATGAATATCGTCATCGTGGAGTTGCCGGCCAAGGCCAAGACGATCAACAAGTATCTGGGCGCTTCCTATGAAGTGCTGGCGTCTTTCGGCCATGTTCGCGACCTCCCCGCCAAGAACGGATCGGTCGATCCGGACGCCAACTTCCAGATGATCTGGGAGGTCGATCCGAAAGCCGCTGGCCGGCTCAACGATATCGCCAAAGCGCTGAAGGGCGCCGACAAGCTCATTCTGGCGACCGACCCTGATCGCGAAGGCGAAGCGATCTCCTGGCACGTTCTGGAGGTGCTGAAGGAAAAGCGCGCACTAAAGGATCAGACGATCGAGCGCGTGGTGTTCAACGCCATCACCAAGCCGGCAATCCTGGAGGCGATGAAGAATCCGCGCCAGATCGACGGTGCGCTGGTCGATGCCTATATGGCGCGCCGTGCGCTCGACTATCTCGTCGGCTTTACCCTTTCGCCGGTGTTGTGGCGCAAACTGCCGGGCGCGCGCTCCGCGGGGCGCGTACAATCGGTGGCGTTACGGCTCGTCTGCGACCGCGAACTCGAGATCGAGAAATTCGTCGCCCGCGAATACTGGTCGCTGGTCGCGACATTGACGACCCCGCGCGGCGACACCTTCGAGGCACGGCTTGTCGGCGCCGACGGCAAGAAGATCCAGCGCCTCGACATCGGCTCGGGCGCGGAAGCCGAGGATTTCAAGAAGGCGCTCGACGCTGCCAGCTTCACGGTAACCTCGGTCGAGGCCAAACCGGCGCGGCGAAACCCGCAAGCCCCCTTCACCACTTCGACACTGCAACAGGAAGCGAGCCGCAAGCTCGGCTTCGCGCCCGCGCACACCATGCGGATCGCGCAGCGCCTTTATGAAGGCATCGATATCGGCGGCGAGACCACGGGTCTCATCACATATATGCGAACCGACGGCGTGCAGATCGACGGTTCGGCGATCACGCAGGCCCGCAAGGTAATCGGCGAGGATTACGGCAACGCCTATGTGCCCGACGCCCCGCGCCAGTATCAGGCCAAGGCCAAGAACGCGCAGGAAGCCCACGAAGCGATCCGACCGACCGATCTGTCACGGCGGCCGAGCGAGATGCGCCGCCGGCTCGATCCCGAACAGGCCAAGCTTTATGAACTGATCTGGACACGCACCATCGCAAGCCAGATGGAATCCGCCGAACTCGAGCGCACCACGGTCGATATCACGGCGAAGGCCGGCTCCCGCACGCTCGAGCTTCGCGCCTCCGGCCAGGTCATCAAGTTCGACGGCTTCCTCGCGCTCTACCAGGAAGGCCGCGACGACGATGCCGATGACGACGAGAGCCGCCGCCTGCCCGCGATGAGCCAGGGCGAAACGGTCAAGCGCCAGGACCTCGCCGTTACGCAGCACTTCACCGAGCCGCCGCCGCGCTTTTCGGAAGCCTCGCTCGTCAAACGCATGGAAGAACTCGGCATCGGCCGCCCCTCGACCTACGCTTCGATCCTTCAGGTGCTGAAAGATCGCGGCTATGTGCGGCTCGAGAAAAAGCGCTTGCATGGCGAAGACAAAGGCCGCGTCGTGATCGCGTTCCTGGAAAACTTCTTCGCCCGCTACGTCGAATATGATTTCACGGCGGGGCTCGAAGAACAGCTCGACCGCGTTTCCAACAACGAGATTTCCTGGCAGCAGGTGCTGAAGGATTTCTGGACTGGCTTCATCGGGGCTGTCAACGACATCAAGGATTTGCGCGTCGCCGAAGTGCTCGATGCACTCGACGACATGCTCGGTCCGCATATCTATGCGCCCCGCGCCGATGGCGGAGATGTCAGGCAGTGCCCAACCTGCGGCACCGGGCGGCTCAACCTGAAGGCCGGCAAGTTCGGCGCCTTCGTCGGCTGCACCAACTATCCGGAATGCCGGTACACCCGACCGCTTGCCGCCGATAGCGAAGCCAGCGCCGATCGCGTGCTGGGTCAGGACCCCGAAACCGGCCGCGACGTAATCGTCAAGGCCGGACGTTTCGGCCCCTATATCCAGCTCGGCGAGGCAAAGGATTATGCCGAAGGCGAAAAGCCCAAGCGCGCGGGCCTTCCAAAAAACACTTCGCCCGCCGATATCGAGCTAGAGCTGGCGCTGAAACTGTTGTCGCTGCCGCGCGAGATCGGGCTGCATCCAGAGACCGGTCAGCCGATCACGGCAGGCCTTGGCCGCTTCGGGCCGTTCGTGAAGCACGACAAAACCTATGCAAGCCTTGAGGCTGGCGACGAGGTTTTCGACATCGGGCTGAACCGCGCGGTGACGCTGATCGCGGAGAAGGTTGCAAAAGGCCCGAGCGGCCGCCGCTTCGGCGCCGATCCCGGCAAACCGCTTGGCGATCATCCCACGCTCGGCACGGTCGCAGTCAAGAACGGCCGTTACGGCGCCTATGTCACCGCCGGCGGCATCAATGCGACCATTCAGGGCGATAAGACGCCGGACACCATTACGCTTGCCGAAGCGATCGCGCTAATCGACGAACGCGCAGCCAAGGGCGGCGGCGCCAAGCGCGGGGCTAAGAAGAAGGCGGCCAAACCGGCCAAGGCCGAAAAGGCCGCGGCCAAATCGGACGCGGATGCGACGGCCGACAAGCCTGCAAAGAAGGCCATGGCCAAGAAAGCGGCCGCCAAGCCGAAGTCGGACGCGACCTCGAAGGCGCGCGCGCCGGTGACTGCAAAAACTTCGGCAAAGAAATCCGCCAAACCGGTCGCCAAGAAGAGCAAGGCAAGCGGCTAGTGCCGCCCATTTGAGATTCCTGCACCACAAGCGACGGACCTCGTCCAGGAACTTCAAATGGAGAAGCAGCACTAGAACCAATATGTCTGCTAGTGCCTATAACTTTCCGAAGTTCGTGAAAGGTGGGTGCTGAGACGGTGCACGAACTTCGGAAAGTGGGCACTAGAGTGGCAAGACAACGCGACAGCGGCTTTCCTTCGACGGACGCCATCGTCGCCTTCGTTCGCGCCTACCCCGGCAAGGTCGGCACGCGTGAGATCGCGCGCGAGTTCGGCCTCAAGAACGCCGACCGCGCCACGCTGAAGCAATTGCTGCGCGAGCTCTCTGACGAAGGCATCATCAAGAAGCGCGGCAAGGAAGTCGGCGAGCCCGAAGCCCTACCCGCAACCTTGCTGGCCGATATCACGCGCCGCGACAGCGACGGCGAACTGCTCGCCGTTCCCGCCGAATGGGACGAGGTCGAGAGCGGCGAACCGCCAAAAATTCGTATTCACGTGCCGCGGCGGGTTCAGCCTGGCACCGCGGCCGGCGTTGGCGACCGCGTGCTGCTCCGTGTCGAGAAGCTCGACGAACACATCCGTGACGGCGTCGCCTATCGCGGTCGAATTCTGAAAGTCCTCGATAACGCCAAGACGCGCGTGCTCGGCATTTTCCGAAAGAATCCCGACGGGTCCGGACGCCTGATCCCGGTCGACAAGAAACAGGTTGGCCGCGAACTGAATATTGCCAGGACTGATACGCTCGGTGCGGAGGATGGCGACCTGATCAGCGTCGATCTCGTGCGTTCGCGCGGCTTCGGCCTTGCCTCTGGCAAGGTAAAGGAGAAGCTGGGCTCCATCGCTACTGAGAAAGCAATCAGCCTGATTGCGATCCATGCCCATGACATTCCGCAAGCCTTCTCCAGGGATGCCTTGCGCGAGGCCGAAGAGGCCGAGCCCGCCAACTTGAAGGGCCGCCAAGACTGGCGCGACGTCCCGCTCGTCACCATCGATCCGCCGGATGCGAAAGATCATGACGACGCGGTTCACGCTGAGCTGGATTCCGATCCGAACAACAAAGGCGGCTTCATCGTTTATGTCGCGATCGCCGACGTAGCCTTTTATGTACGGCCAGGTTCGGCGCTCGACCGCGACGCGCTCTTGCGTGGCAACTCCGTCTATTTTCCCGACCGGGTCGTGCCGATGCTGCCGGAGCGTATTTCCAACGACCTGTGCTCGCTGGTGCCGGGTGAGCCGCGCGGCGCGCTTGCGGTGCGGATGGTGATCGGTGCCGATGGCCGCAAGCGCTCGCATACGTTTCATCGCGTGCTGATGCGTTCCGCGGCCAAACTGAATTATGCGCAGGCGCAAGCCGCGATCGACGGCCATCCCGACGACACGACAGGCCCCCTGCTCGATCCGATTCTCAAACCGCTTTATGCGGCTTACGCGACCGTCAAGCGTGCGCGCAACGAGCGCGATCCGCTCGACCTCGACCTTCCCGAGCGCAAGATTCTGCTGAAAGCCGACGGCACCGTCGATCGCGTCGTGGTGCCGGAGCGGCTGGATGCGCACAGACTGATCGAAGAGTTCATGATTTTGGCCAACGTCGCCGCGGCCGAGATGCTCGAAAAGAATTCGCTGCCGCTGATCTATCGCGTGCACGACGAGCCGACGCTTGAGAAGGTTCATGCGTTGCAGGAATTCCTGAAAACCCTCGACCTGCCGTTCGCCAAGGCCGGCGCGTTACGCCCAGCGGTGTTCAACCGCGTGCTCGCGCAGGTCAAGGGACACGATGCCGAGCAGCTCGTGAATGAGGTGGTGCTGCGTTCGCAGGCACAGGCCGAATATTCGGCGGAGAATTACGGCCACTTCGGCCTCAACCTGCGCCGCTATGCGCATTTTACTTCGCCAATCAGGCGATACGCCGACCTTATCGTGCACCGCGCGTTGATCCGCGCGCTTGGGCTCGGCGAAGGCGCGTTGCCCGACACTGAAACCGTGGAGTCCTTAAGCGAAATCTCCGCGCAAATCTCGGTCACCGAACGCCGCGCCATGAAGGCTGAGCGGGAAACCGCCGACCGCCTGATCGCGCATTTTCTCGCTGACCGTATCGGCGCGACCTTTCGGGGCCGCATTTCCGGCGTGACGCGCTCAGGCTTGTTCGTGAAACTTGCCGATACCGGCGCCGACGGCTTGATCCCCATTCGTACGCTCGGCGATGAATATTTCAACTATGACGAGGCGCGCCACGCCTTGATCGGCTCGCGCAGCGGTGCCATGCACAGATTAGGGGACGTCGTTGACGTTCGTCTGGTAGAAGCTGCACCAGTTGCCGGCGCATTGCGGTTCGAATTGCTCTCGGAAGGCCAACCTCCGGTCCGCGGTCACAAGCGCGGGGCGCAGCGAAGACCGAAGATTTCCCCCGGCCGCAGCCCACGCGACAAGCGTCGCAAACCGGACAAGGCGAAGGCCGGCAAGAAAGCGAAGAGAGGCAAGTCATGGAAACGGTAAGCACCCGACCGACTGTCTGGAGCCAGGAAACCGCGCTGAAAGAAAAGCGCGACGTCTGGCAAGCCTTGAAGCGTGGCTTTCGCGGCCGCTGCCCTCGCTGCGGCGAAGGCAAGTTGTTTCGCGCCTTCCTGAAAGTCGACAACGCCTGCTCGGTCTGCGGACAGGATTTCACGCCGCACCGCGCGGACGACCTGCCGGCTTATCTCGTCATCGTCATCGTCGGCCATATCGTGGTGCCGTTGGCGCTGATGATCGAAACCAACTATTCGCCACCGGTCGCGCTTCAGCTGGCGATCTATCTGCCGATAACCTTCGTTGCTTCGCTGGCGCTGTTGCAGCCCGTTAAAGGCGCGGTGGTCGGAATACAATGGGCGCTCCGGATGCACGGATTTGACGAAGCGAATCCGGAGCCGTAGACCTTCCTCTCGTCGCAAAAGAACGAGAGGCCACGGGAGAAATGAGCGAGCGCGAGCCCAAAAACGACGACAAGGAGCCTGACCACTTTCCTTATCGGCGTCCGGTTGATGCCGCCACGCTGATCCTCGTCGATCGCACGAGCGCAACGCCGAAGGTTTTGGTCGGCCGACGCCACAACAAGGTGGTGTTCCAGCCGGGCAAGATCGTCTTTCCAGGTGGCCGTGTCGACACCGCCGACAACCGGGTGCCGCTGGCGGGTCCAATACCCGCAGCCCTTGAAACGAACCTGCTCAAAGGCAGTCCCAAGATTACCACCTCACGTGCCCGCGCGCTTGCGGTAGCCGCCATCCGCGAAGCCTGTGAGGAAACCGGCCTGTGCCTCGGCCGCAAAGCGGGCGGCGAACTGCCAAGGCTATCGGGTCCGTGGAAGCCTTTCGCCGACGCCGGTCTCCTGCCCGATCCGTCGGGCCTGTTTCTGATCGCACGCGCGATTACCCCGCCTGGCCGGGTCAGACGTTACGACACCCGCTTCTTCACGGCAGACGCCTCCGCGATCGCCCACCGTGTCGAGGGCGTGGTCCATGCCGATGCGGAGCTTGTCGAACTGGTCTGGGTCGAACTCGGATCGAAGCCGCTCGCCGATCTGCACCGCATGACCACCAGGGTGCTCGACGAACTCGCGCAGCGGCTTGCGACCGGCCCGTTGCGCCACGACGCCGAGGTGCCGTTTTTCCGTGCCGAAGGCAGCGGGATGCGCCGGGACGTGCTCGGCGCATCGTAACTTCATCACGCGGCGGTGATCGCGATAACAGCTCCGTCGCTTGAGCCCGCAAAAACAAAATAATCTTCCCGTCTCCTACCGATGGCAGCGCGGCCGGCCATGCCTATCTCCCTGCAAAGCGATAACCAAAATGGATATGGGGCGATGACACAACGGCAGCTCAAGCTCGGCGCTTTCATGCGGCCGGTCAGCATTCATACCGGCGCGTGGCGCTATCCCGGTGCCTGGCCCGACGCTAATTTCAATTTCGCCCACATCAAGCAGCTGATCCAGAAGCTGGAAGCCGGCAAGTTCGACGCCTTCTTCATGGCCGACCATCTGGCCGTGCTCAACATGCCGATCAATGCACTCAAGCGCAGCCACACCGTGACTTCGTTCGAGCCGTTCACGCTGCTTTCGGCTTTGTCGGCGGTCACCGAGCGCATCGGCTTGATCGCGACGGGATCGACGACGTTCGACGCGCCCTATCACGTCGCCCGTCGTTTCGCGTCGCTCGATCATCTCAGCGGCGGGCGTGCGGGGTGGAATATCGTCACGACATCCAATCCGGACGCCGCTCTGAACTTCGGGCTCGACGAGCATATGGAGCACGCCGAGCGATACAAGCGCGCCCGCGAATTCTATGACGTCGTCACGGGCCTTTGGGATTCCTTCGCCGACGACGCCTTTGTCCGGGATGTCGAAAGCGGCCTCTATTTCGATCCCGAAAAGATGCACGTGCTCGATCACAAGGGAAAATATCTCTCGGTACGCGGCCCGCTCAATATCAGCCGTCCCGTGCAAGGCTGGCCGGTCATCGTTCAGGCCGGCGCATCAGACGACGGCAGGCAGCTCGCGGCGGAAACGGCGGAGGCGGTTTTCACCGGCGGTGGCAGTCTCGCCGACGGGCAAAAGCTCTACGCCGATATCAAGGGGCGGATGGAGAAGATCGGCCGCAACCCCGAACACCTGAAGATCCTGCCCGGCGCCTTCGTCGTGGTCGGCGACAGCGTCGATGAAGCCAAGGAAAAGCGCGCGCTGCTCGACAGCAGGGTGCATTACGAAAGCGCGATCGCCTCGCTCTCTGTAATCCTCGGCACGGACGCCTCCGGCTTCGATCCCGACGGTCAGTTGCCGCCGATCCCCGAGACCAATGCGAGCAAGAGTGGCCGCCAGCGGATGGTCGATCTCGCCGCGCGCGACAAGCTCACCGTGCGCCAGCTGGCCCAGCGTGTCGGCGGCTATGGCGGACTGTCGTTTGTCGGCACGCCGAAGACCATCGCCGACCAGATGGAGGAATGGCTGACAGGTTACGGCAGCGACGGCTTCAACATCATGTTCCCGTATCTGCCCGCAGGCCTTGACGACTTCGTCGACAAGGTGGTCCCGGAACTCCAGAAGCGCGGCATCTTCCGGAAAGAGTATGAGGGGCCGACCCTGCGCGAGAATCTGGGCCTGCCCAGGCCGAAAAACCGCTTCTTTGAGAAGTAGCGCGCATTCCGCAAAAGCGGGGTCCGGTTTTGCGATCAGAATACGCGCGAAAACGAGGATTTTGCCGGATTCTGGCAGGTTTTAGCTTGCAAAACCTTGACTTTGGACGGTTTGAAGCTAGTTTGCCGCCCGAACGCGCCCCCTGCTGGGCTGGCGCCTATCCCGATCATCAAAGGTTTTTATCATGGCCAAAGCGGTCACCATCAAGGTCAAGCTCGTCTCTTCGGCGGATACCGGCTTCTACTACGTCGCCAAGAAGAACTCGCGCACCATGACCGACAAGCTCGTGAAGAAAAAGTACGATCCGGTCGCGCGCAAGCACGTCGAATTCCGCGAATCCAAGATCAAGTAAGCTTGCGCGCAACACCGCGGCAGAAATAACGACGGGGCCGTTGAGGCCCCGTTTTTGTTTTAAGCAGCTTTCAGCATCGGCGGCGCAGATGGCTTGATCAGCGCAAACGCGATCTGGACGATGCCGCCGGCCAGTCCCAGCGCGACGCCGATACGCCAGGCCAGCGTGTAGGAGCCGAGCGAATCGTACAATAGCCCGCCGCCGAAAGCGCCGAGGAAGCTGCCGAGCTGGTGGCTCATGAAAGCGAACCCCTGGATCATCGCCTGCCACTTCAGGCCGAACATCTCGGCCACGGCGCCTGCCACCAGAGGCCCTACGCCCATCCATAGAAATCCCATGATCGCGCCGAACAGCAGCGTGCTAGCGGGCGTCGGCGGCAGCATGAAATACCAGGCGAGCGCGAGCGAGCGCAGAACGTAAATTCCGCCAAGCAGTGCGAGCTTGTTCCAGCGCTGGCCGGCCCAGCCAAAGAATACGCTGCCGAGCACGTTGAAGCCGCCGATCATCCCGAGCGTCTGCGCGCTCAGCATCGGATCCATGCCGCAGATCAAAAGATAAGACGGCAGATGCGTCGTCAGGAAAACCAGCTGCATGCCGCAGACAAAATAGGCACCGGTCATCACGACGAAGGATGCATTGCTGAACGCGAGCCGCACCGCATCACCGGCCGAATTGCTGCCGGCCTCATTGTGCGATGGCTTCGGCAACGGAATCGCATCCACCTTGCCCGCGAACCACGCCGCGGGAATCATCGCAACCGACAGCACGACAAAGCCTGCCAACCCAACCCGCCAGCCGTAGTCGGCATTGAGCATTTGCCCGAGCGGGGCGGATAGCAGCGCGCCCAGCGATCCCGCTCCGGAAACCAGGCCAAGCACCGTCGATCGCACCGTTTCCGGCACCGCACGCGCCGCAACCGACATCGCAATCGCCGCTGCCGTGCACGCGAGCGACAGGCCGATCAGCAAGCCACCGCCGATCATCACACTGATCAGGCCATGTGCGGTCGTCATCAGCGCCAGGCCTGCGATATAGAAGACCGCGCCGGTTACCATGATCGTCCGAAAACCGAAGCGCACGGTCAGCGCGCCCGCGAGCGGTTGCAGAAATCCCCAGGCAAGATTTTGTACGGCTATCGCCAGCGTGAAATCGGAGACGGATATGCCGATGTCATGGGTCAGCGGCTGCATGAAGATGCCGAGCGACTGCCGGAATCCCATGCTCAGCGTCAGCATAATCGACGCGCCGATCAGGATCGGCAATGTCGGCCGCAAGATCTGTAACAGGGGCATTGTTCTTGTTCTCCCGGCTTCGGCCACGAAAACATGCTATTTCCGTCAGCCGAAATAACTACACAGACCTGTGTAGTTAGGCTATAACACAGCCACACTGTCAAGTTCGAGAGGGTTCGCGTATTCGCATGGCAAGTCTGCCCGCCAAGCCAAGCATGAAGGAGCGGATTCTGGATACTGCCGACAGGCTGTTTTATCTCAAGGGGATTCGCGCCATCGGCGTCGATACCATCGCGGCCGAAATCGGCATCAGCAAGCGCACCCTCTATAATCACTTCCCGTCCAAGGACGCCCTGATTTTGGCTTATCTCAAGCGGCGATTCGTCCAGCCCAAGCCGTCCGACAAGCCGCCGGCGGAGCAGATTCTCGCTACCTTCGATTCGCTGGAACGGCGTTTCTCACACAAGGATTTTCGCGGCTGTCCCTTCGTCAACGCCGTCGCTGAACTCGGTGCGGACGCCAAACCGGTGCGCAAGATAGCGATCGCTTTCAAGGAAAGCCGCCGCGTCTGGTTCCGCGACCTTCTGATCCAACTCGGCGTAACCGATGCGGAAGGGTTGGCGACCCAACTTGCATTACTCGTCGATGGTTCGATCGCACAGGACCTGGTACGCGACGACCCCGCGATGGCACGGGCAGCCAAGGAAGCCGCAAAAGTGCTTCTGGCGAGCGCAGGCATCCGGATTGACGCAGCCGTGCCGATGTCGGCGCAAGCGATCAAGAAATAGCGCAGGGCCTGATCAGGCGGCGTCGGCGACTACGCGGTTGCGGCCATCGTGCTTGGCGCGATACAGCGCATTGTCGGCACGCTTGAGCACGTCGGAAACCGCTTCGCCCTTGCGTTCCAGGGTCGCCAGCCCGATCGAAATCGTGACCTCGATGCGCTTTTCACCCTTGTTGACGACAAACGGCTCTCCGGCAACCGAGCGCCGCAGGCGTTCCGCCACCATGCCGGCGACATGCAGATCGGTTTCCGGCATCACGATCACGAATTCCTCGCCGCCATAGCGGCAAGCGAGATCGATCCCGCGGATCGATTTGCGCACGCGCACGGCGAATTCGCGCAGTACATCGTCGCCTGCGTCGTGGCCGTAATTGTCGTTGATGGATTTGAAGAAATCGATGTCGAGCATCATCACCGCGAGCGGCTTGCCGCGGCTCGAGGCCTGCTCGGCCAGCGTCGACAGATGGCTTTCCATGTAACGGCGATTGTGCAGGCCGGTCAAAGCATCGGTAATCGCAGCTTCGATCGAGTTCTGCATGTTGTCGCGCAGATGATCGGTGTAGCGGCGCTTGCGAATCTGGGTACGGGCGCGCGCCAGCAGTTCGTTCTTGTCGACGGGGCGCAGCAGGTAGTCGTTGACGCCGATCTCGAGCCCGCGGAGCAGCCGTGCATTGTGGTCGGCATCCGCGATCGCGAGGATCGGCACGTGGCGCGTGCGCTCCAGCGAACGTGCCTGGCTGCACAGCCTCAAGCCGTCGAAATTATCGAGGCCGAGCGACACGATCAGAAGGTCATAGTCGCCATCGGCGGCATGAAACAACGCCTCGGCGGGATTGATCTCGAGGTCAACGGTGTGCTCGTCGGTCAGAACCGGCACCAGTCGTTCATAGGACGACGGACGATCATCCACCAAAAGGACGCGGCCGCCCTTGCCGGTGTCGGCAACTACGCTGCGCTCCGGCGCCAGCACGCCAATCTCAAGCGAGGTGATGGCGCGCATTCGCAATTCGTCGGTCATCATCTTGAGCCGGGTCAGCGAGCGTACGCGCGCGATCAGCACCACGTCGGAAACCGGCTTGGTCAGGAAATCATCGGCGCCGGCCTCCAGACCGCGGACGCGGTCGGCAGGGCTGTCGAGCGCCGTCACCATGACGACGGGAATGTAATGGGTGGCCGGATTCGATTTCAGCCGGCGGCAGACCTCGAAGCCATCCATGTCCGGCATCATGACGTCGAGCAGGATGATGTCGCACTCGGCGCGCGCGCAAATCGCCAGCGCTTCGGCGCCGCTTGCGGCGGTGAGCACATCGAAGTATTCGGCCGAGAGCCGCGCTTCCAGCAATTTGACGTTGGCTGGGACGTCGTCGACGACAAGAACGCGCGCGGACATTTTGGAACCCTCTATCCGATAAACCGTCGGACGGTCTCGATAAACTTGCCGACCGAGATCGGCTTGGATAAATACGCCTCACAGCCGCCTTCGCGGATGCGCTCCTCATCGCCTTTCATCGCAAACGCGGTGACGGCTACGACCGGAATGGAACGCAATTCCGGATCGTCCTTGATCCATCGCGTGACTTCGAGGCCCGACACCTGCGGAAGCTGAATATCCATCAGGATCAGATCGGGGCGAAGCTTGCGCACGAGATCGAGCGCCTCGAAACCATTGCTGGTGCCGGAAGTCTGATAGCCGTGCGCTTCAAGCAGATCGCGAAAGAGCTTCATATTGAGCTCGTTGTCCTCCACGATCAGGACGGTCTTTGCCATCCCGCCCCTCCACTCCCATTGCAAACGTCAAGAGGGCAATTCCTCCGGCGTCGCTCACCCGTCCGCCGGGACACTAGCGCCAGATTCGCTCTAACCCGTTAAGCCGAGGCTCCACTTCCAGGACGTGGTTGCCAGTTGCTTGAACTGTCTCCGCAAACTCGGGCATGATCGTTTAGAAACTAGAGACCATAAGTAACGGAAAGGCAAATTGGCGTCTTGAAAAAATCCATGCGAAACCCTCGGGAAGTGGCTGAAATTGTTGCGATTCAGGCACTTTCCTTCGTTGCGGGCGATCCCGAACGGCTGGGTGCGTTCCTGGCCGAAAGCGGGATCGGACCGGAGACGCTGCGCGGCGCCGCCTCCGATCCTCAATTCCTGGCGAGCGTGCTCGATTTCGTTATGCGCGATGACGCAACGGTGAAGGCATTCGCCGCAGCGTCAGAGCTTCACCCGACCAATATTGCCGCGGCCCACCAGGCACTCAACGATCCCGTCTAGTGCGGTGGAATTTGACATTCGCTCGGTGGTCCCGCAATTCCTATAGCGAGCGTCAAATCCGAAACCGCACCAGAATTTGATATTTACTAGTATCCCCTTGGTTCTGACATTCGTAAATGAGGTCGCCGCGATGGAGCACGAATGTCAGACCCGGACACCAGGGAGCGCGACGTGCCGTGACATCTAATGCTCCAGATCTTGCGGCCGGTCCGACTTGTTTTTGCCGGGACTGTCTCCATGACCTGGACTTTGTCGTAAAGCGATGCCGTGCGTGCGGCTCGCCGCGGCTGGTGCGCCACCATGCACTTTCCTCGCTGACCTTCGCCCATATCGATTGCGACGCGTTCTACGCCACGGTCGAGAAGCGCGATAATCCGGAACTCGCCGACAGGCCCGTCATCATCGGCGGCGGCAAGCGCGGCGTCGTCTCGGCCGCCTGCTACATCTCGCGCACCTTCGGCGTTCGCTCGGCAATGCCGATGTTCAAGGCGTTGGCGCTCTGCCCTTCGGCCGTCGTGATAAGGCCCGACATGGCCAAATATGTCCGCGTCGGCCGCGAGGTGCGCCGCGCGATGCTGTCGCTCACACCGCTCGTCGAGCCATTGTCAATCGACGAAGCCTTCCTCGACTTGAGCGGCACCCAGCGCGTTCACGGCATGATTCCGGCCAAGGTGCTGGCGCGATTTGCGCAAACCATCGAACGCGAAATCGGCGTCACCGTTTCGGTTGGGCTTTCCTGCAACAAATTTCTCGCCAAGATCGCCTCCGATCTCGACAAGCCGCGCGGTTTTGCGACCCTCGACCAGGATGACGCGCGCACCATGCTGGCCGACAAGCCGGTCAACTTCATTTTCGGTGTAGGCCCCGCCACGCAGGAGCGTTTGATCCAGCGTGGCTTTCGGCTCATCGCCGATTTGCAACGCGCCGACGAAATCGAGCTGATGAAACAGTTCGGCGCCGAGGGACAACGGCTGTGGCGGCTGGCGCGCGGCCTCGACGACCGGCGCGTGGTTGCCGATCGCGGCGCCAAGACGATCTCGAACGAGACCACTTTCGAGAACGATATCCGTGATTTCGCCACGCTCGAGAGGCTGCTGTGGCGGCTGTCGGAGAAGGTCTCAAGCAGGCTCAAGAGCAGCGAACTTGCCGGGTCGACCATCACGCTGAAGCTCAAGACCGCCGACTTCAGGCAGCGCACCCGCTCGCAATCGATTCATGCCCCGACCCAGCTTGCCGCCAAGATTTTCGCGATCTCGCGGGAAATGCTGGCGAAGGAAATCGACGGTACCGCCTTTCGCCTGATGGGAGCGGGCGTCAGCGCGCTTCGTCCGGGTACGCAGGCGCATGATACCGACATGCTGGATCGACGCTCGGCCGACGCCGAACGTGCGATCGACGGCCTGCGCAAGAAATTCGGCGATGCCGCCGTGATCCGGGGGATTGCCTATGATGGGCCGGAGAAAACGGAAGGATAGTTCAGGCCGTCACTTGCACGGCTTGGCATCCTTGACGTTGAACTTTCCGAGCGCCCCGGAAATCACGAAGTCGTTGTAGTCGAGCACGAGTTGCCGCGACACGCCGTTTTCGAATAGCTCAAACGACATCGCATAAAGCGGCCCCTGCTCGCCCTCTTCGGGTTTGGTATCGCGATCGTAATAGCTCACCGTCACCGGCCACCGCGTGGTCGACTTCATCGCGTCGTTTTCGGTCGACGGATCGGGTGAGGCGATCGTGCGGTCGCCCTGGATTGGCCGGCCGATCACCGCCATCGTGTTGAAAACCTTTTCGCCGTTATCCGAACCGTCATAGACCGTTTGCTCCAGAATGGTTTTGCCCTCCTTCGCCGCGGCAATGATGTGCTGGATCTGCTCGGTCGGGAATACGGTCGAGCCGTCGAGGTTGAAGGTCTTGGCCTGCGGCTGCTTCAGCTTCACCGTGATGTGGTCGCCGACCCGTTCCGCGATACCGTCGATCGGGCTGGTCTGGACATCGTTCATCCGCGAATCGATCTTGAAGCGGTAGGTCTTGCCGGCCGCGTCTTCCCACGACGTCGAGCGCAGGTCGGACAAGGTCACCTTGTTCTCGCCATTATCCATCTCCGACACCTGGCGGAATTCGGAGGTGTATCCCTCACAGGCGCTTCCCGTGAAGCTGTAGAGGATACGGCCCCGTGCACTGCTGATCGAATTGGCGCGAGACTTCACCAGGCTGAGTTCATAAAGCGCCTGGTGGGACAGGAAGGTGCTGTTTGCGGCCGCCTCCGCGCTTCCGGCAAACCCTACCGTCGCCACAGACACCGCCAAGGCCAATGGCAACGTTTTGACGTTGGGAGACAAAATCCGGAATGTGCGGGCCATAGGTTCTTCCTTCGGAAGCGGTTGTTTCTTAAGGTCAAAGCACGATCCGGTACGTTGGCCTTCATTCGGCTAACGTCAAACGGTTTTTTCGTCTGCGGACTCAACCAGAGAGTTTCATCAGAATATTCACCGTTCCATTGCGCCGCAACTGCGGCCAAAAGGCGGAAAAGCCGATTGCGCAGCCTGTTGCCCCGTTTTTCGGCATCACAGCCCCGACAGGCCCCTCGCTTGCAAGTGGCCGTACGATGCGCGAAACAAAGCGTCCCGGTCAGATCTGGCCGGATGAAGGTATATCAAGCGGGAAGGTCACATGGCGGGTACGGTCGAACAGAAACTGACATCGCAGGGCATCACCCTGCATGAACCGCCGAATCCGGTCGCGAATTACGTGCCGTTCGTACGCAGTGGAAATTTGCTGTTCGTTTCCGGCCAGGTCTGTCTTGGCGCGGATGGCAGGCTGATCGCCAAGGGCAAGTTAGGCGCCGGCGTAACGATCGAGCAAGGTGCTGCCGCCGCACGCGGCTGCGCCATCAACCTTTTGGCGCAGGTCAAGGCTGCAATCGGCGATCTGGACAAGGTAATGCGGGTGGTTCGTCTCGGCGGCTTCGTCAATTCGGCTCCTGATTTTCTCGATGGGCCCAAAGTACTCAACGGCGCTTCCGACCTGATGGTCGCCGCTTTCGGCGACAAGGGGCGCCACGCCCGCACGACGGTCGGCGTCGCCTCACTGCCGGCGGACGCCTCGGTCGAAGTCGAAGGGGTGTTCGAGATTTCTTAAAACAGGAGGCCGCGACGATGCGCGCGCCTGGCTGGCTGACGGCGCGGCCCGTGGCCCATCGCGGCCTGCACGATCGCGCGCGCGGCATCATCGAAAACATGCCGGGCGCGGCCCTTGCCGCCATCGAGAGCAACTTCGCCATCGAGTGCGATATCCAGCTCACCGCCGATGGCGAAGCCATGGTGCATCACGACGACGGGCTGGGCCGTCTGACGGAAGGCGCTGGCGCCCTGCTCGGCTTGAGTTCTGACGCACTGAAGGAGGTTCGGTTCAAGGACACGGCCGAGAAGATGATGTCGCTTGCCGACCTCTGCATTCTCGTCAGGGGACGCGTTCCCATTATCGTCGAGATCAAGAGCCATTTCGATCGCGACCGCCGGCTGGTGAGGCGAATGGCCGAGGTGTTGAAATCCTACGCGGGACCGGTCGCCGGAATGTCCTTTGACCCGGATCAGGTCGTGGCGCTCCGGGAATTGCTACCGCAGTTGCCGCGCGGCATCGTCGCGCAACGCGACTACACTGCAAACGATTGGCCCGAGGCGACGCCGAGCCAACGAGATGGCATGCGGCATCTCAAGCACGCGCTCAGCACGCGGCCGCAATTCGTCGCCTATTGGGTCAACGATCTACCGGCGCCGGCGCCGTGGCTCGCCCGGCATATGTTCGGCCTGCCGCTTCTGACCTGGACGGTAAGGACGCCCGAACAGCGGGCGCGCGCCGGCCGCTATGCCGATCAAATGATCTTTGAGGGGTTCCGGCCCTGAACGTGGCCTTGAAGTCGGCCTCGCGTTGCACAATCTTATCAGTGAAACAACGGCCACGGGCGATGGCTGATCAGAGAGCTCTAGGCCTGCCGCTGCCGCATGGATTCATCCGAAATCACCCTCGAAGCGGTTTCCTCCGTCAGCCAGATCGCGGCTGAGGAATGGAACGCCTGCGCCAATCCAGCCCAATGCCCCGACAGCTCTCTCTCCGGCTTGAAAAGGTCCTACAACCCCTTCGTTTCGCATGCTTTTTTCTCGGCCCTCGAGGCGTCCGGATCGGCCACCGCCCGCACCGGATGGGGTGCGCGGCATTTGATTGCCCGCCGTGACGGCGTGATCGCGGGCATCGTGCCCTGCTATCTGAAGTCGCATTCGCAAGGCGAATACGTGTTCGACCGCGGCTGGGCGGACGCTTATGAACGCGCCGGCGGCAGCTATTACCCGAAACTTCAGGCGTCCGTTCCCTTCACGCCCGCCACCGGCCCTCGCCTTCTGGTTCGCGACGGCGTCGATCGGAACGAAATCAGCAGCGCGCTCGCTCGGGGGCTCATGGGGTTGTGCCAAGCCACCGAGGCTTCTTCCGCGCACGTGACCTTCGCGCGCGAAGCAGAATGGAAACTGCTTGCCGACCACGGCTTCCTGCAACGGACCGATCAGCAATTTCACTGGCGCAACGAGAACTACCGCAGCTTCGACGATTTCCTCGCCACGCTGAATTCTCGCCATCGCAAGGCGATCAAGCGCGAGCGTCGAGAGGCGGTCGTCAACGGCATTACAATCCATGCGCTCAACGGCAGCGACATCACTGAGGAAGCCTGGGATTCGTTCTTTGCGTTCTATATGGAAACCGGTTCGCGCAAATGGGGACGGCCTTATCTCACCCGGTCATTCTTCTCGCTGATCGGCGAGACCATGGCCAACGACGTGCTCTTGATCATGGCGAGGCGCAACAACCGCTGGGTTGCCGGCGCCATCAATTTCGTCGGCTCGGACACGCTGTTCGGCCGCAACTGGGGCGCCATCGAGCATCACCCGTTCCTGCATTTCGAGGTGTGCTATTATCAGGCGATCGAGTATGCGATTACGCGAGGCCTGAAAACGGTTGAAGCCGGCGCACAAGGCGAGCACAAGATCGCCCGCGGATACTTGCCGCAGACCACCTACTCAGCGCATTTCATCGCCGATCCCGGTCTGCGACATGCGATCAAGGACTATCTCAAGCGCGAGCGCGCCTACGTCGCCGAGATGGGACGCGAACTCAGCGAGGCCGGACCGTTCCGCAAAGACAACGGCTCCGACAACGACTAGATCAGGAGTTTTCATGCCCGCCTACGACCCGCAAAATCCCTTTGCCAAGATACTTCGTGGTGAATTCCCTTGCTACAAGGTTCATGAGGACGACCACACCCTGGCCTTTCTCGACATCATGCCGCGCTGCCCCGGTCATACGCTGGTCATTCCTAAAGCTCCTGCCCGCAATATCCTCGACATCACGCCCGACGATCTCGCCCACGTCGCGCGCGCCTCGCAGAAAATCGCGCGCGCCACGATGACGGCGTTCGGTGCCGACGGCATCACGGTGCAGCAGTTCTCTGAACCCGCCGGTGGCCAGGTGGTGTTTCACCTGCATGTCCACGTCATGCCGCGCCACGAGGGCGTGGCGCTGTTGCCGCCCGCCAGTCGCAAGGAAGATGGCAAGGTGCTGGAAGGCAATGCCGCGAAACTGATCGCGGCGTTGAAATAACCCTACCCGTCATTGCGACGAGCTAAGTGACGAAGCAATCCACTTTGGTCAAGAATTGGGTGCTTCGCTCGCAATGACGAGGACCCGCACTTCAGTCACCCACCCCGCTGCGCCGCCAGCGGCGAGAAATCGCAACGGTCCGGCTTGAGGTCGATCAGCGGGGTTTCGTCGAGGCAATCGAGACCGCGCACCAGCACGCTTGAACCCTCGATTCCGACGAACTTGACGATCGAGGTGCCGATCGGATTGGGCCGCACCGGCGAACGCAACGAAAACGTACCGCGGGTTTTTCCGTTTTTCTTCGGGCTTTGCAGCACGAGATTGCGCGGCGAACGGTGCAGCCAGTAGATCACCTCGAGATGCTCGTAGAACTCGACGCCCTTGAGCGCCGGCACCCACGGCTCGAAAATCTCGATGCGGCAGATCGGACCTTCGTGGCTGCCTTGCCGCGGCGTCTCCTCGCGCAATTTCCAGGGCGTGTGGATGCGGCCGATGAAGACGAGACCGGCATCGTGGCGGTCGGGCACGTCGACGGCGACCTCGCCCTCGCGCATTTGTGTTTCTACGGTCATCGCTTTAGTGGTCCGATTTCAACATTCGCATCCCTTCGCAGCGGTCACATTTGCGAATGTCAGAATCAAAAGGACCACTAATAAATATAAGTTTCCAGTGGAGTTTTGAATTTGACATTCGTTTGACGAACCCGCGGCCGGATGGGTAGCGAATGTCAAAATCCACTCAACTAGTCCAATGAGATATTCCGCTCCTTGACCACCGCCGACCACCTGGCGCGATCGGCGTCGATGAATTTGACAATTTCGTCCGCGCTCTGTGGACGCTTCACCGAATAGCCGATTTTCTGAAGCGATGCACGGAACGTCTCGTCAGCCATCGCCCGGTCGAGGCTCGCTTTCAGGATGTTCGCGACATTGTCCGGCACCTTGGCCGGCACGGCAACCGCAAACCAGACGCTGACGAGGTAATCGGGGAAGCCACTTTCGGCCATGGTCGGCACATTGGGCATTTCGGCACGCCTTTCGGCCGAACTCACACCAAGCGCCCGCATCGATCCGGCCGTCACCGGAGGCAGCGCGGTGCCGAAGGAGTCGAACATCAGCTGGACGTTGCCGGCGAGAAGATCGACCATGGCTGGCCCGGCGCCCTTGTAGGGCACATGCGTCATCTCGATGCCGGCCATTTGCTTGAACATCTCGCCGGCGAGATGAATGACGCCTCCCGTTCCAGCCGAGCTGAAGCTGAGCTTGCCCGGATTCTGTTTGGCGTAAGCCACAAACTCCGCAACGGACTTCGCGGGCACGGAGGGATGGACCTCCATCACCAGCGGATCCTCCGTGACTATCGCGAGCGTCCGAAAATCCCGATCGGGATCGTAGGCCAGTTTCTTGTAGAGCATCGGATTGAGCACGAACATTGAACCGGACACGACCAGAAGCGTGTAACCGTCGGCATCGCTGCGGGCCACCGCTTCGGCGCCAATCGCGCCTTGCGCGCCCGGCTTGTTCTCGACAAACGTCGCCTGTTTGAGGTCCCTGGCGAGATAATCCGCCACCACACGCCCGACGACATCGGTCGGCCCGCCCGCGGAATAGGGAACCACGAGGCGTAGCGGCCGCGTTGGAAACTCCGCGCCATTACTCGCCCTCACAGCAGAAAGGGCCGCAGCGCCGAGGAACGCCGCGATCAAGGCTGACTTGAGATGTCTGCCCATTGTCGTTTCCTCCACCAGTGGGGTGGATTTGACATTCGAATTCAGTACTGCCGCAAGTCCGCGACGCGAATGTCTGATCCAACCCACACTGGAAACTTATATTTCCAGCGATCCTGTGATTTCTAACATTCGCAGAAGTGGCCGCCGCAAGGGAATGCGAATGTGAGAAACGGACCACTGGCAACTTTCCACCAGCAAGGCGATCAAAGCAGCAATGTCGCGATCAGCCAAGCCACCATTTTCCGGCGAGCATCACAACCTCACCGGAAACCACGCCTGCGAAGATCGATCGGCGCGTCAGCATGAAGACGACAAAGCCGACGGCCAGAGCTCCGTAGCGCAGGAAATCCGGAACGCTCGCCAGCGCCCCCGGGGGGCGTACTAAAATCTCGGCGATCACACCGGCAAGAATCGCGGTTGCCACCGCCTTGACCCACATCAGGAGGTCGGAACCTTCGTCGAGCCCGCTGCCAAGCCACAGGCCGAGCATGCGCCAGACCTGGTTTGGGATCACACCCGCCAGCAGCAACACGACAAGCGCATGCCAATCGCCGAGGAAATCGTTCATGGTCCTTCCCGCCATTTATGGACGAGGAAGGCGACGGTGCCGGCCGCAACGCCACTGATCAGGATATCGAACCCGCTGCCGAGCAGCGTCGCCAATGGATAGAAGGCGAGCCCTAATCCGAGCGCCAGCACGTCCGCAAGTTCCTTGGAGTTGCGCGCGGTGGAAAATAGAAATGCCAGCGGCGTCAGCAGCAAAATCGCCGAAGCGAACGTCTGTGTCAGGTTCGCGGCCAACGCATAGCCGATCGTGGTGGCAACCAAGCCGATCAGCAACAACCCGCTGCCGAGCCCGTGGACAAAGGCAATGCGACGCTCGCGCGGCACGTGCGGCAAAAAGCGGTAGCATTCGACCCAGAGCGTCACCGCGGTGAAGTGCGCGACCAATATAAGCTGACGCTTTTTGGTTTCGGGCGAGCGCATCATCGGCAACACCGAGATCACCATCGGAAACAGCCGGATCGCGCTCACGGTCACCGCGATCGCCGACTGCACGATGGACGCGCCCGAAGCGAGCGTCGAGATCAGGATGATCTGTGCGGGCCCCGCCCAAACCAGCAACGTCGCCAGCAACGCCCAGGCCAGCGAGAAATGGGTGTCATGGGCCAGCGCGCCGATGCCGATATAGGTGACGAACAGCACAGCGGAGAGAATCGTCGAGCGAACCGCCGACATCCCATAGGCGTATGCGCGGAGCGGCTGATGCCATTGGGGTGAATCGAGTGGTGGAAATGACATGAGAGAAAGGGGCAGCCCATTGATGCGTCCATAACGCTTCTAAACGGACGGGCGTCAAGCAAAGCCGTTTCACGGCTGGCATGCACGATTGCTCCGCCGGAAGATCATCCCCTCATGCTGTTTCGGAGCACAAAGCAGGCCCCGCCGGCACGGCGGATGCGGTTGCAGAGATCATCTGCGGCCGGCCTTGTGTCGGTTCCGATGCGCACCTGATAGAACGCCCGCATGCCGCGGCTGCGATTCTGCGAGCTCAGCAAAGTAGGCGTCTGGTCGCCGATCACGCCGCGCAATTTCGCAACCGCGCGCGAATACATTGCCATCGCCAGATCACGATTGAAGCCGCCGGCCAACTGCACGCCCCATGGCTGGGCGGCACCGAGTTGCACGCTCTCCTCCAGCCGGCTGACGAAGTAGTTCGGCGCGCGCTTGAGCAACGCCATCAGATCCTGGCAGGTGGTGTGCGCGACAGCCCGATCGGATATCTGGCCGCCGCGGCCGACGGTCTGCCATTCCTCGACGCTGGCGCCGGTGATGACCGCCACATAGTGGCGCGTCTCCTGCGGCATTGGTCCGGTGCCGGCAAGCCATTCCTGCACCCGCCGTGGTCCTGCGTTGTAGGCCGCAGCTGCCAGCCCAAGGTTGCCGAACTGGTTGCGCAGTTCGGCCAGGAATTCGGCGGACTTCGGCAGTGCCTGGACGGGGTCGAAGGGATCAAGCAAGCGCCGCTCGTTTGCCGTGCCCGGCATGAATTGAGCGATGCCCTGCGCGCGTTGCCCGCCGCGGGTCACAGGCCCGATGGCGTCCGGCTGAAAGCGGCTTTCCTGCCAGATGACGCGGGCGAAAAACTCAAGCGGCAGATTGTTGGCCCTCGCCGCCGCCTCGATCATCAGGCACACGGATTCCCTGGTGTCTGGATTTGCCGGCTTCTCCGGTGGCGTGTCGGCGGGTTTGTCGGCCGCATCCTCCGACGGCTTCTCGTCCGGTTTTTGCTCCGACTTGTCTTGTTCGGTCTTTTCCGCGGGCTTTGCTTGCAAAGGTTCTTCGACGGCGGGTTTTGTCACGTCATTGGCGGGCGCAGCCTCATGCGCGCTCACGCTCGCAGCGAAAACGAGCAGCGCGGCCAACGCCAAAAACCGGAGCGAGGAACCTCTGAACCCGTGCATTGCAGTCGACCTGTGCAACCGGTCCCTCATGAAACCATCCTTGACAGCGGCCTTGCGCAGGTTAGCTATCGTTAGATGATGGCGCGTTGATGAGAGCTTTTCCGGTATGGCTGCCCCCTCTGATAACAGCTTTGCACCCGACGACGATGCGCCGATCCCCTATATGGCGCGCACGCGCGAATATTACGCCGCAATCGGCTACACCACGCCCTATCGCTGGGCGCATTACGTCGAGGCGCCGTTTCAGCCGCTGCGCAAACCGCTAGCGCAGTCGCGCATCACCATCATCACGACCGCCGCGCCCTTTGATCCGGCCAGGGGTGATCAGGGGCCCGGCGCCAAATATAACGGCGGCGCCAAGTTTTATTCTGTCTATGATGGCGATACTTCCAAGGCGCATGATTTGCGGATTTCACACGTCGCCTATGACCGGGTGCATACCGCGGCGGAGGACAACGGCACCTGGTTCCCGCTACCGCAATTGCAGCGCTTGGCCTCCGAAAAGCGCATTGGCGAAGTTGCGCCACGCTTCTTTGGCGCGCCGACCAACCGTAGCCACCGCGCGACGATCGAAACCGACGCGCCGGAAATTCTTGCCCGCTGCCAGACAGACCGCGTCGATGCCGCCGTGCTGGTGCCTAACTGTCCGGTCTGCCACCAGACGGTCAGCCTGGTCGCCCGCCATCTCGAGGCCAACGGCATCCCGACGGTGGTGATGGGCTGTGCCAAGGATATCGTCGAACACGCCGCTGTACCCCGCTTCCTGTTCTCCGATTTCCCGCTCGGTAACTCCGCTGGCAAGCCCTATGACGTGGCGTCACAGGCCTTTACGCTCGAACTGGCGCTGCGCGTGCTGGAAACCGCGCCATCGGCGCAGACCACCGTGCAGTCACCGCTACGATGGAGCGCCGATCCTGCCTGGAAGCGCGATTACAACAATGTCGCGGCGCTGAGCGCCGAGGAACTGGCTCGGCGCCGCCGTGAATTCGATGCGCAGAAGGAAATCGCCCGCACATTGCGCGACACGGCCGCCTAGTGCTGCTTTCTGACCTATCTTATTGCAGCGGGCACTCCTGTAAAATTGTCCGTATTCCGGTCGCTTGCGGCCCAGTCCCCCCAAATCGATTTACGTTAATGCGGCATTTTGGTCGCGCTGCCCTTTTATGCACCACCGGCTCGCGTAAAAGCTAGGTCTGGTGGATTTGACATTCGCTTCAGTAACGTTGCGAGTCCTCAAAGCGAATGCCAAATCCAAAACCACGCTAGAATTCAATATTCACTAGTGTCCCTTTGGTTCTGACATTCGCAAACGAACTCCCCCTCAAGCGAATGGCAAAATCGGGACACTAGGCTCTCGATTAGGAGCTTTCGATGCACGACCGACGCCATGCCCCACGCGACAAGGTGATTTACGGCGGGACCGCCGAGATTGCCGATGGCTCCGCGCCCAGGGATTGCGTGGTGCGCAATATTTCGAAAGACGGCGCTCATCTGGAATTCAAGAGCCCGGTCGGCTTGCTCAAGGATTCGTTGCGGCTGACGGTCGCCCGCAAAGGGCGCTCGTTCATGGCAAAGATCATCTGGTGGCGCGACAATTTCGTCGGCGTCGCGTTCAGCCCGGATCACTCTTACGAACTGCCTGGCTCTGATCTTGCCGAACGGCTGCGCCAAAGCGAAAAGAAGAAGCGCCAACTGCAGCGGCGCATCAAGGAACTGATCGGCGAAGGCTAGTTTTTCAGCCTCCCCGCGGACCATCTGTTCGACTCTTGTGTCCCCTCCCTCGCCCGCCCATAATCGCGGCAAAACAGGGAGGAAACACAAAAACAATGCGCACTCTCTCAACCGTGGTCGCCGCTGCCCTGATCGGGCTCGCCGGTGAACCCGCTTCGGCGCAAACCACCGACCGCACCATCGACGAAATCAAGGCCGAAACGCTCGCGCGAGCACAGACCGGCGCGTATCCGGCGCTTGGCATTCAACCCGCAGATGCTACCGAGGCGCTGGGGCGCATCAAGAGCCGCGACGCGGACGATTGGGCCGCCGCCTGGAGCGCGGTTGCGGATACCTACATGGCCAAAGCGAAGGCCGCATCCGACCCCAGAGAGGCCGACGTCAACTTCGTCCGGGCCTGGCGCCTTTACTATTTCGGTCAATGGCCCTCGCCGACGTCATCCGGCAAGCAGGCTGCCTATCAAAAGGCGGTCGACGCCTATTTGCAGCATGCCCGCTATTTCGACCCGCCGCTCGAAGTCGTACATATCCCTTACGGCGATAAAGAGATCGTCGGCTATTTGAGATTGCCAGCCAACGCGCCGCGCCCGGCCCCACTGGTGCTTGCCATCTCCGGCCTCGACAGCCGCAAGGAAACGGTCTCCGAGACCTATGCGGCCGCCATTCCCGAAGGCATCGGCTTCTTCGCCGTCGACAGTCCCGGCACCGGACAATCACCCCGCAAAGCCGATGAGACCGCTGACCAGATCTATTCGCGTGTGCTCGACTATCTCGCTACGCGTCCGGAGATCGACAAAAACCGCATCCTGGTTCACGGCCAGAGTTTTGGCGCCTATTGGGCGGCAAAGCTCGCCCACACCGAGGCCAAGCGTTTGGTCGGCGCAGTGACGCAATCACCGCCGATCCACCGCACCTTCCAGCCGGACTTCTTTCGCGCAAGGATGTACACGCGCGAATACTTGTTCGACCTGGTTCCGGCGAGCCTGTTTGTCTACGGCATGAAATCGGCCGACGAACTGATCGCCTTCCTGCCGAAGATGTCGCTGCAGGCGCAAGGCCTGCTCGGCAAGCCTACCGCACCAATCCTGGTCGTCGGCGGCACGCGCGATACACAAGTGCCGATCGAGGATCTCGAATTGCTGATCAACAGCGGCATCGAACCGCGTGAGGCCTGGATCAACCCGGCCGGCGGACATATGGGCCGCACAGCGGATACGTGGCCCGACCCCGTGATCTTCAAGAAGATCATTTTGCCGTGGGAGTTGCGTCGCCTCAACGCCAAGGCCGGCGCGCCGTAAGACGAGCCTGAGGTGCCTAAAAGGGGCGGCGCTTGCCATTTCGCGGCTAGTGGCCGGATTCTAACCTTCGTATCCCTTCTCGGCGACCACTTTTGCGAATGTTCAAATCCAAGGACCGCTAGCAAATATATGTTTCTAGTGGAGTTTAGGATTTGACATTCGCTTGGCAAGTCCGCGGCTGGGTGGGTAGCGAATGTCAAATCCACTCCACTGGAGTAGGTTGCGACGAATATCACTCTTTTAACGCGCCCACACTTCTGTCAGCTTACGGCCGCCCGGCGCGGGCTAATGCCCTGCCGGACACGCGCCAATAATGAAAAAACCAAAAGAAAACAGCCGGAGGAAACCTGATGCCAGCCGCCTCATCGCGCCGCCTCATCGTCAATCGCCGAACGCTACTGCGCGCCGGTGGAGGCTTGGCAGGCATTCTCGCCACCGGCCGCGCACCTGTTTTTGCCCAAACCCAGCCAAAAAAGCTGGTCTTCGCCCACATCAATGCGGTGCCGGAATCGGCCGCGGTCGCCTTCGACTGGATGGCAAAAGAGTTGACCGCCCGCTCGAACGGTGCGCTGGAAATGCAGTTCTTCGGCAAGACGCTGATCCCCCAAGAACTCGAGATCATGAATGCGGTCAAGTCCGGCAGCATCGCGATGGGTAGCCCCGCAGGCGCGGCGGCGACGATATTCCCGGAGATGGGCGCATTCCTGGTGCCCTATCTGGTGAAGGACTACGCCACGGCCTATGCGATGTTCAACGGCAAGGTCGGCGACAAGCTGAGCAAGCAGATCGAGGACAACTACAAGCTCAAGGTGCTCTGCTATTTCGACTACGGCTTCCGTCATTTCTGGACCGCGAAGAAGCCGATCGTCGAACCGAGAGACCTGCGCGGCATGAAAATCCGCGTGCAGCAGTCGAAGATCTTCGGCGACACGATCAACGGGCTCGGCGGCAGCGCGGTGCCGATGGCCTATGGCGAGGTCGTCACAGCGGCCAAGCAGGGCGTGATCGACGGTGGCGACCTGCCCGTCGTCAATATGAAGGCGCTCAAGATCTACGAGGTCTCGAAATACGCCTCCCTCACCTATCACAATTACGGCCCCACCAACGCCGTGATGAATCTCGACATCTGGAATGGCCTGACGCCGGACCAACAGAAACTCGTCCTCGAACTATCGCGCACCGCGCAGGAAAAAATTCGTCAGCAGACCGAGTCCGTCGACAACTTTGCCGACGCCAAGGCCTTGCTTGAACCGCTCGGCATGACCGTGGTCGAAGCCAAGGTCGACGAATTTCGCAAAGTGGCGCAGCAAAAGATCTGGCCGGCCTACAAGTCGCAATATGGCGCGCTCTGGGACGAGATCGAAGGTTTCAAGGCTTAAGTCAGCGCACGCATGCTGCGTATCCTCAAAACCGCCCCGAAAGTAGCGGTCACGGCACTGATCGTGCTCGCGATCGTCAACCTGCTGGTTGGCGTGATCCTGCGCTATTTCGTCGGCGCCATCACCGATTGGCTCGATGTCGATCCCGTGCCATTCACCTGGGTCGAGGAAGTCGGCGAATTGTCGTTGGCGTGGCTTACATTGATCGGCGCTGCAATCGGCATCCAGTCACGGTCGCATTTTGCGCTGTCGGTTTTCGTGCATCGCCTGCCAGAAGGCGTACAACTATGGATCAACCGTTTCAATCACGCCCTGATCGTGGGCGTAGGCCTTCTGCTCGCCTGGTATGGCTGGAAGCTTTGCGCGCTCAATCGCGCTTTGACCACGCCCGGTCTCGAAATCAGTCTCGCCTGGCTTTACGCTTCGGCCGTCGTCGGCGGAGTCCTGATCGCGATCTACGGCCTCGCTGTGATGGTATCGCCATCGCCGCAACCTGAATCCCAGCATTAAGGCACAGCATGCTGCTTGCTGCGGTTGCCGCCATCTTCGTTATCCTGATCCTGCTCTCGATGCCGATCGTGTTTGCGCTCGCGGTCGCCGGCATCGCGGGTCTTTGGATCGGTAACTATCCGATGCAACAGCTCGCTTCTGCGCTGGTCTCGGGTTCGCAGAGCTGGGTGCTGCTCGCCATTCCCGCCTTCGTCTTCGCCGGCAATCTGATGGAGCGCTGCGGCATGAGCCACGCGCTGGTCGAACTGGCGCGAGCCCTGATCGGCTGGGTCAGGGGCGGCCTAGGCATGTCGGTGATCGTGGTCGCCTACTTTTTCTCCGATATCTGCGGATCGAAGATGGCCGAAGTCTCGGCACTTGGCTCAGCGCTGATGCCGCCTCTGACCAAAGCCGGCTACGATCGGCGCGACTCCGCGTCTCTGATTGCGGCAGGTACCGCGATGGGCATGCTGGTGCCGCCCGCGATCTTCATGATCGTGATCGCGCAGGTCACCAACACGTCGGCGGTCGCCCTGTTCGTCGCCGGTTTCGTTCCAGCCATGGTCATCATGTTCTGCCTGATGGCAGTGGTCTACATCCGCGCCCGGCAAAAGAACTGGCCGGTCGATACCAGACCCAGCTTCAAGCGGCTCGGCGAAGCCGCACTTCATGCCGCGGTGCCGATGGTGGTACCGTTCGTAATTCTCGCGGGCTTCATCCTTGGCATCATCACGGCCACCGAAGCCGGAGCTGTGGTCGCGGGCTACGCCTTCCTCGCGGCCAAGCTTTACTACCGCAACGTCTCCTGGCGCGAGATGGGTACGATCGCCTATGACAGCGCAATCCTCACCGCAGCCGTGGTATTCCTGCTCGCAGTCGCCTCCGTCTATCAATACCTGATGGGCGTCAGCGGCGTCCCGCAGCTTCTTGGCGAACTGTTATCGCCGTTAAGGGGACATCCGTGGTTGTTTCTTGCGGTCACCGCGCTCGTCAGCTGCCTGTTCGGCATGGTGCTCGAGGGCCTCCCCGCCGCGGTCGTGCTTATTCCCGTGGTGTTTCCGATCTCGGAATCGATGGGCATCGATCCCATCCATTTCAATATCGTACAGACGGCCGCGGTCGGAATCGGACTTTTCCTGCCGCCCATGGGCGTCGGACTTCTGATGGCGCTACGCTTTGCGAACCTGAGCGTGGGCGAACATTTCCGCACCTACCTGCCATACATGCTCGCTTTGTTCATAGGGCTTCTTTTAATCATCTGCATCCCCGAGATCAGCCTGACGCTGCCAAAGGCCGCGGGGTTGATCCGCTAATTCACCCCACCTTGGCGCGGATCGGCGCCGTCGGCCGCCGCGCCTCGCCCGCTTCCAGCACAAAGCGCTGATCGAGCGAATACCAGGGCGCCGCGAAGCCGAGTTCTTCCGAAGGCTGGTCATGACGAACGTAATTTCCGATCAGAGCGCGCGTGACACCGAACTGCACATCGGAATCGATATTGGGATCGTCGGGCGAGTACACTTGCGAAATCAGCGTCTTGAATCCGGGCTTGAACACCATGAAGTGCAGATGCGCGGGGCGGAAGTTGTGGCGGCGCGTGGCGCGCACCAGTTCGCCGACGGGCCCATCGACGGGAATCGGATAGCCCGCCGGCTTGACGCTGCGGAATTGGAATTGTCCTTTTGCGTTCGAGACAAAACGCCCGCGCAGGTTCATCTCGGCCTGCTTGGGGTCCTGGTTTTCATAAAGTCCCTCCGGCGAGGAATGCCAGACATCGACCTCGGCACCGGCGACAGGATGGCCTTGCCGATCTTCGAGTGACGCCGACACCAGCAATTCCGCCCCTGGTGTGGCTGAGCGCACCAGCGATGCGCCGCTGTCACACATCGGCTGATCGTCGCGCCAGAAGGGTCCGAGCATGTTGGCCTGGGTTTCGGTCTGGCCGTTATTGCCGTTGTTGAGCAGGCAGACCAGGGGCGAGACGCCGAGCGAGCCCGCCATCAGCATGACCTCGTTGTGAGACGCGGTCGTCTTGTGGCCGAGGTCCGCGATGATGCGCACGGCCTCGCCATACTCGCGCTCGGTCAGACGTACTTCGCGCACAAAGCCGTGGAGGTGCCGCACCAGCGTCAGCAGTATTTCGCGCAAGCGCGGGTCTTCGACACGGGAAAAAGCTTGTTCCACCGCCGCCGTCACCATGGCTTGATTCTCAATGATCATGCTCGTTCCTCGCGGCCTGCGACCGTCTTGATTCTAACAAAAAAGCCGGCGCGTTGCGCCGGCTTTTACTTTGACTGTTATCGTTTGCTCAGGCCTTTACCAGGGGGCCTCTGGATGCCGGGCCCTTGGGCCCGCTACCGCCGCCGGGACCGTTTGGCTTCGGCTTGCGCGACACCGTGCGCTTGCGGGTGCCCGGCAATTTCTCCGGCTTCGGCGTGACCGGGCCTTCGACAAAATCGAAGCCGATCTTGTCCTGAGCCGTCGCATCATCCTTGACGAGCACGACGCGGACATGGCCGCCGCCCTTCAGCTTGCCGAACAGCACTTCGTCGGCCAGCGGCTTCTTGATGTGCTCCTGGATGATCCGCGACATCGGCCGCGCGCCCATCTGCTCATCATAACCGTGTTGCACCAGCCAGGCCTTGGCCGGCTCCGACAGTTCGATCGTGACGTCGCGGTCGGCGAGCTGCGCCTCAAGCTGGAGCACGAACTTCTCGACCACCATGCCAATCACATCCGCATTCAGATGCGCGAACGAGACGATGGCATCGAGGCGGTTGCGGAATTCCGGCGCGAACTGCCGGTTGATCGCCTCGTGGTCGTCGCCTTCGCGCTTCGAACGGGTGAACCCGAACGCCTGGCGGGCGAGATCGGCCGCACCGGCATTCGTGGTCATGATCAGGATCACATTGCGGAAGTTGACCTGCTTGCCGTTATGGTCGGTGAGCCGGCCGTGATCCATGATCTGCAGCAGCACATTGTAGAGATCGGGATGCGCTTTCTCGATTTCGTCGAGCAGCACGACGCAATGCGGATGCTGATCGACGCCATCGGTGAGCAGGCCGCCCTGGTCGAAGCCGACATAGCCGGGAGGCGCGCCGATCAGGCGCGATACCGTGTGTCGTTCCATGTATTCGGACATGTCAAAGCGGATCAATTCGACGCCGAGCGAAGCCGCCAACTGCTTGGCCACTTCGGTCTTGCCGACGCCGGTCGGGCCTGAAAACAGATAGCTGCCGATCGGCTTCTCGGGCTCACGCAATCCGGCACGCGCCAGCTTGATCGATGCCGAGAGGGCTTCGATCGCCTTGTCCTGGCCGAACACCACCCGCTTCAAGGTCTGCTCGAGGTGCTTGAGCACCTCGGCATCGTCCTTTGAGACGCTCTTTGGCGGGATCCGCGCCATCGTGGCGATGGTCGTTTCGATTTCCTTGATGCCGATCGTCTTCTTGCGCTTGTTCTCGGCCACCAGCATCTGCGCCGCACCGGATTCGTCGATCACGTCGATCGCCTTATCCGGCAGCTTGCGGTCATGGATGTAGCGCGACGACAACTGCACCGCGGCTTCGATGGCCTCGTTGGTGTATTTCAGCCGGTGGTAGTCCTCGAAGTAAGGCTTTAAGCCCTTGAGGATTGCAATCGCGTCTTCCACCGTCGGCTCGTTGACGTCGATCTTCTGGAAGCGCCGCACCAGCGCGCGGTCCTTCTCGAAGTGCTGGCGATATTCCTTGTAGGTCGTCGAACCCATGCACCGGATGGTGCCCGAAGCCAACGCAGGCTTGAGCAGATTGGAGGCATCCATCGCGCCGCCCGACGTGGCACCGGCACCGATCACGGTGTGGATCTCGTCGATGAACAGGATCGCGTTCGGATGCGCCTCGAGTTCCTTCAACACCTGCTTGAGCCGTTCCTCGAAGTCACCGCGGTAGCGGGTACCAGCGAGCAACGTCCCCATATCGAGCGAGAACACCGTGGCGGCAGATAATACCTCCGGCACTTCACTGTCGACGATTCGCTTGGCAAGCCCCTCCGCAATTGCGGTCTTGCCGACGCCGGCTTCGCCGACGAACAACGGGTTGTTCTTCTGCCGACGGCAAAGCACCTGGATGGCTCGGTTGATTTCGGCGTTACGTCCGATCACGGGATCGATCTTGCCGTCGCGCGCCTTCTTGTTGAGGTTGACGCAATAGGTCTCGAGGGCCTCGCCCTTCTTCTTGGAATCCTCGTTGCCCTTGGTCTCGGTCTCTTCGTCGACACCGCGAACCGGGCGCGCCTCCGACACACCGGGACGCTTGGCTATCCCGTGGCTGATGTAGTTGACCGCGTCGTAGCGCGTCATGTCCTGCTCTTGCAGGAAATAGGCTGCGTGGCTCTCGCGCTCGGCAAAGATCGCGATCAGCACGTTGGCGCCGGTGACCTCTTCGCGGCCGGAGGACTGCACATGAATCACGGCACGCTGGATCACGCGCTGGAAGCCGGCGGTCGGCTTGGCATCGTCGCCGCCGTCGGTCACCAGATTTTCGAATTCGGTTTCGAGATAATTGACGAGGCTGGTGCGTAGCTTGTCGAGATCGACGCTGCATGCGCGCATGACGGCCGCCGCGTCGCCGTCATCGATCAGCGACAGCAACAGATGTTCGAGCGTCGCATACTGGTGATGACGCTCGTTTGCAATCGCCAGCGCACGATGCAAGGATTGTTCTAGGCTTTGGGAAAAAGTCGGCATTCGCGTCCTCTGAGGCCCCCGGCCATCATGATCGTCGTTGACCGGTCAGGCAACAACAACCTTTGCCAAATAATATAGTTGCGTTCGGCCGAAGCAAAAGACCGCCTCGCGCACTTCCCCCCGCACGCTAAAGTGAGGGGGCGGGTTTGCCGGTATTTCTTCGGTTAACGAGCCCGCACTCTGCTCGATGCAAGACCCATTCCGATTTCGAGCGGTGAAAAACTGGAACACGTGCAAAACCCGGCCTTTTGGCCGGGGCGCGTCACTTCTTTTCCATCACGCATTGCAGAGGATGCTGATGCTTGCGCGCAAAGTCCATCACCTGCGTGACTTTTGTTTCGGCGATTTCGTAGGTGAAAATGCCGCACTCGCCGATTCCGTGATGATGGACGTGCAACATGATCTTTGTTGCGGCCTCGGCGTCTTTTTGGAAAAATTTTTCCAGCACGTGAACGACAAACTCCATCGGCGTGTAGTCGTCGTTCAAGATCAAGACACGATAAAGACTGGGCCGTTTGGTCTTCGGCTTGACCTTCGTAATAACCGAGGTGGCCGGTCCGCCGGCTCCGCCAGCGCGGTTTTCATCGTTGGACATTCGGGGAGAGAATGCAGCGATGGACGATGATTTCTGATCGGGGCTGGTAATCAAGCGTAACATCACAGGCGCGTTTGAAGTTCTCTTGGGAAAGCCGAAAAACGACTGGTGCGGCGAATGCCGCGCGAAACAGAATATGTGTTCAGCTTCGTCCGGCTGCAAGCTCAGAAAATACGCGCGACCATCAGGATCGCCAAGCTTGCTGCAAACCCAATTCTCCGTCTGGTGTTCCCCAACAGCCTAGTCAATTGGCGTCGCTTTGACAAAGCTGCGCGAACAACGTTCGCCATGCTCTTTGGGGTTGGCGTTTGGCGGTCACCGGCTTGACCTCTCAAGCGGCTTGGCAGCCACTTCGGGTGGCCCTTGGAGTGCCACGCGGGACGCTGCAGAAGCCGGCCGCTTCCGGCCGCCTTATGCGCGCACAGCCAGGAGGTCCTCGGTGGTCCTGCTGCTCGCGGCCATCTGGGCTGCCAGGGGGCGGTATGGCCCTGGCTGAGATTGTGCGTTGCACACCAAAGGTTCCCTGACTAAGGTCGAAAACTTCGAATCCCGAGCTTTCCCGCAAGCCTTTCTTAATCATTTGGAAACCGCGGCCTCATACCCTGATTCCTCGGGTCTGGCCGGCTTAGGGCGGACTCGGAAATCTTTTTGTGAACAGCGTCTTAGCTAGAATAGCGAACTGTCGGCCGGCGGAGCGGAATGAGCCCTAAGCCGGTTTTGGAACAGGGAACTGCCGCTGGATCGTCGGGCATAATTTGGCCTCACGAACCAGTGATCAAGACAGAAATTGGGACGGGATAGTTCATGCTTCGAACCAGCTTGGTTACCTCGCGCCATTTGCGGGCTTGGTCTTTCGGGTTTGTCGCGGTCACAGCCGCAGTCACTTTCACCACCGATATCGCCGAAGCCCGCCATTACCGGCACTATCATCACGCCGTACGCCACCACCAGTCGCGCTCCGAAGACCGAGATAGCTACAGCCCGGCCTTCTCCCAGATCATCGTCGACGGCAATTCCGGCGCGACGCTGACGTCAAGCAACCCGGACGCCAGCCGCCATCCGGCCTCGCTGACCAAAATCATGACGCTTTATCTGCTGTTCGAGCGCCTCGACTCCGGCAAGATCAAGCTCGAC
Source organism: uncultured Alphaproteobacteria bacterium (assembly GCA_963824305.1). GTDB lineage: Bacteria > Pseudomonadota > Alphaproteobacteria > Rhizobiales > Xanthobacteraceae > Bradyrhizobium. Next base: position 24,222 of record CAWGOW010000003.1, on the reverse strand, counting down.
ACCGAAATGCCGGTTTCCAAGCATGCCTCCGAACAGGACCCGACCAAGCTCGGATTGCAGCCTGGCCAGACAATCCGCGTCGAAGACGCGATCAAGGGGCTGGTGACTCGCTCCGCCAATGACGCTGCGGTCGTCATTGCCGAAGCGATTGGCGGCGACGAAGACGATTTCGCCAAGCTGATGACCCGCAAGGCGCACATGCTCGGCATGAGCAAGACCACCTATCGCAACGCCTCGGGCCTGCCCGACGACGAACAGGTAACGAGTGCGCGCGATCAGGCCACGCTCGGACGCGCAATCCAGGATCGCTTTCCTCGCTACTACCGTTATTTCTCGACCGCCTCCTTTACTTTCCGCGGCCATTCGATCGCCAACCACAATCATCTGCTGGGCAGCGTCGAAGGCGTCGACGGCATCAAGACCGGGTATACGCGCGCGTCAGGCTTCAACCTCGTGACATCGATGCGCCGGGGTAACCGCCATCTGGTCGGCGTCGTCATGGGCGGCCACAGCGCGGGTTCCCGCGACGGCATCATGCGCAACCTTTTGGCCGAAAATCTCGAAAAGGCCTCGACCAAGCGCACCGTCGCCGCAATTACCGAACGCGGCGCTGGCTCCGACGCCAATCTTGAGGTCGCGGATGCCGACGACGATGCAGCGCCCACCCCAACGATTCAAGCTTCATCCGCGCCGGTTTCGGTCGCTCCCGCAGCGCCGCGGCCGGCGGCAGCCGCGTCGCTGATGGCGCAGGCCCGGGCCGATGCCTCATCGGCCAAGCCCGACACCAAAACCGAGCAGACCAGGTTCGCCGAACAAGCCCGCACCGAACCCGCACCGTTGACGAGCGGCGTGCTCCAGGCCCAGGCAGCGGCGGCGATTCCCGGCTCGGCGGAGCCGATGAAGCCGGTCAAAGTGAAGACCGTTCAAATCAAGGCGGGCCAGATCAAACTGGCGTCTGCAGGTCCGGTCCAGCCGGCGCCGTCGGTGACCAGCACGATTTCCTCGGCGCCGCGCGCCGACACGCCGGACATCTCGACCACCGTCATTGCCAAAGCTGACAGCACAAAGGCTGACGTCGCCAAATCCGATACCGGTGCTCCCAAGCTTGACGCCGCGCGCACTGAGCTTCCGGCGCAGCCCGCGGGCCACGGGACCGGCAACGGTATTCTTGGCGTTTTGCCAGCTTCCAGCCTTCAGGCCGCACCGCAGGCGATGGCTTATGCCGATCCGTCGCCCCGCGCGGCGCAGCCGCTAAGCACCCCACCAGCCCCCGCCACCAGCAAGCCGGAAGTCGCCACCCACACCGGATGGATCATTCAAGTTGGCGCGCTTGAGAGCGAAAGCGAAGCCCGCCAGCGCATCGAAGCTGCCCGCAACAAGGCGCATGGCCTGCTCAACAAGGCCGATCCCTTTACCGAACCTGTCACGGCCAAGGACGATCGGAAACTGTACCGCGCCCGCTTCGCCGGCCTTGACCGCGAGCAGGCCGAAGCGGTCTGCCGGGCACTCAAGCACAGCGACATTTCCTGCATTACGGTTCGCAACTAAGGCGAAATGACCTAATTTTTTAACGGGCGGCCTCTTCGTGAGGCCGCCCGTTTCGTTTGCAACTTCTCGTCAAGATTTTGCGGTTAGACCTAAGGGGGAAGAGAGCCACACCGGTCCACGGCGGGCAGTAACGGCGTCAGCGGATGGAGGGAGGCTGTTTTCGGCTTTCTGCGTTTGATGGCGTACCGGAGTTAGTTGTGATGCGTACGAAGCAAAACCTCCTTGGCCTCGTTTACCCGGGCAGCGAGGTACGTCGACCCCCCCTGGTCGGGATGCAATTTCTTCATCAGGGCACGGTGGGCCCGGCCGATGTCGTCGCGCCCCGCGCCCGGCTTCAGGCCAAGGATCTGATAGGCCTCCTCGTCCGTCATTTTGCTACCCGACGCCGCGCCGCGTTGCCGCCCTGCCGCGTCTCCTTGCGCGTGCTGACGCCAGGCGGGAAACCGGCGGTCCAGATAGCTTTCAAGTAACGGGCCGCTTTCGGAGTCCAACTCCGCAAACATCGAGAGCAGCGCCGGAAGATCGAAGTCTTCCAGCGAACGCCCGGCATTCTGGCCGGCAATAATCGTTCCCTTCAGCGCGCCGGTGTCGTGATCCAGCGTCATCTCGAAGAACCGCGACCGCACCCGCGAAGCCTGGCCGCTCGAGCGCGCCCCGCCAGCCCGGCCGAAGATTCCGCCGATCGAGCCAAAGCCCGGCGTTCCGAATGGCGCCCATCCCAAGAGGCCGGCCCCGAAGATGCCGAGCGGCAGAGCGACCGCCAGTTCGCCTTTGAGGCCGGTGAAGGCCGCGACCGCCAGCGCCAGCACGCCGCCACCGATTTTGACGGCGCGCGCCAGCACAGCCGGATTGGCCGCGCGAAACATCTGCAACAGCGAATAGAGAACGATAACGGCGACGGCGCCTGCGATCAGCGTGGGCATGGGTTCAATATAGTTCGGGCGGACGAAAAAAGCAGGTCGACCTTGGTCGTCCTGGTGGCTCGTTAAAAACCCACATTGGCGCTGCGATATACTGCTTTTATCATCGCCGACCGGACGGCCCGGCAGAAGGAGCGCTAGCGATGGCAGTACAGGGGTTGACGACCTTCAAAAGCAGCCACCCGCCGCAGGAGACCATGAGCCGGCTGGAAACCGCGGTCAAAGCCAAGGGCCTGACGGTGTTTGCCCGGATCGATCACGCCGAGGGCGCCTCCGCAGCCGGCCTTTCATTGCGGCCGACCGAAGTACTGATCTTCGGAAACGCCAAAGGCGGCACGCCCCTGATGCAAGCCGTGCAGACGATCGGGATCGACCTTCCGCTCAAGGCCCTGGTCTGGCAGGACGCTGCGGGCGAAACCTGGCTGTCCCTCAACGATCCCGCGTGGCTTGCGGCGCGGCACGGAGTGAATGGCGTGGAGGCCGTGGTCGGCAAGTTGTCAGCGCTACTCGAGGATCTCGCGAAAACCGCGACGACGCCCTAGTGCGACGTTCGTAAAAGTGTCAGCCGCGATAACCTGCGAATTTCAGAACCAAACACTCAAGCGCGGTCACTTCATCTGGCCGAGCAGGTTGGCGGCGCCAACTTCGTGACGCGACAGCCGCAGCAGCGCCTCGCGCCCGCCGGCGGCGTAAGCTGCCGCCGCCCGCAACAGTTCCCGTAATTGCGCCGCGGCGCCGGGATCGAACCGTGACCACGCCCCGCCCGTGAGCCGCGCTATCTCGCGAAATGCCCGCTCGACGGAGGCATCGCGGCCCTCCTGAAACATGAAGACCGGAACCTTGAGAAGACCGAGTTCACCGGCCTTCACGCAAAGCTCGTCGACGTTTTCCTCCATCGCATCGCCGACAAAAACCATGGCTCGGACGCCGGACGCTACGGCTTCGCGCCGTGCCTCCGACAGCACCTTGCCGATCTGGGTGTTGCCGCCGCGGCAATCGATTTTGCCCATCAACTTCGCTAACGCGGCGCTGTCGGAAATCCAGCCTGACGCGCGGCACTCGTTGAAGCCGCGATAATAGATCAAGCGGATGTCGAGGCTGCCGAGCGAAGCCGCTTCCCGAAACATGTCGGCCTGTAAGGTACACGCCATATCCCAGGCCGGTTGCCGGCTCATGGTAGCGTCGAGCGCAAAAACCAGCCGCCCCTTGCTGCCCGACGCAAATGGCGACATCGCCTTCGCTTTGGTAACGAAGGCGGCAATATCCTCCGAGGTCGACGGCTCACGCTCCGGCAACGAATTGCCGCCGCTGTCACGCGTCACTTCGCCGTTGGATTTTGAGTTGCTCGGCTCGCCGGACATTGCATGCTCCCGCAACCGACAATGTGGGTTGCGGTCCTCAGCCGGTCAATGCGGCCGTTACCTGGCGAAAGTGGCGGCAGGCGTCGATCAGTTGTGCGCGACCGGGCCATAAGGCGCAACAGGCCCCGCATCCGTCATTTCCGGCGGCGCGCCGGTTGCAATCGGCCGAGGCGGGCTGTCGTCGTCCAGCATCTTGTCCAGCGTTTCCTGGATGGAAGCCTTGGCTTCGTCGGGACCGGTATCGCGCATGTCATTATGCTGGAACGAGGTGCGCACCACCGTGATTCCCGCCTTCTCACAGATATCGTCGTTGGGAATGACGCCGGGATCGGGCTTGAAGACCGGATCCTTCGAACGGAATGAAATGATCTTGAACCGGCCGTCGGTCATGAAGGGGACACGCAGGTTATCCAGCGTAACCACTTTCTTGATCTGATCGGGATAGAGCTTGGCGAAATACATCGAGATATCGCCGCCATTGGAATGCCCGATCATGGTGAGGTGATCGTAGTCGGCATTGGGCTGAACCTTTTTCAGCTCGTCGATCGCGAAGCGGATGTTGGCGACGCCGCGATGATATTGCGGCAACCGTCCGACGTAGAGCTCGCCGACCTTGGTTACAAGCGGCGCATCGGTTGCGAGGTCGTGCTGGATGCTCGCCACCATATAACCGCGGGCGGCAAAGACGTTCGCCAGGAAGGAATATTCGGTGAACTTGACGGTGTTGCCGTGGTTGAGGATCGCCACTGGCAGCTTGATCATGCCGGCCTCGGCCTGCAGCTCGCGGTCACGACGAACCGAGACGTCAATTTCGATCGGCCGGCCACCGCGCGACTCATCATGAAACATCAGCGTTTCATGACGGATCGCCCATTTGCTGACGGTGAAGTAGCCAACCGCAGCCAAAGCCGACAGCGAAAGCAGAACGGAAATTCCACGTTTCATGTTCGTCCTCTGCGGGACCGAATTTAGCGCCCAGACTGTTCGGTCACACACTCTTAATATATTTCACACTGCCGTGACGGGAAGAGCAAAAGTTGGGACTTTGCCGCCTGATCATTGTGCGGCGCACTATTTCGCAGGCACTGGGATGCCTTGGAAAGATTGGCCGGAGGGGTGCGAAATGGACCGTCCGGGATCAAAAGCCGGTTCAGATTCTCGGTAAAAGCCCGGTAAATCACGGCCTTAGTGAACCTGCTCTGACCCTGATCGGGAAAGGTTTAAGTAGATTCGCAAAACGGCACCGCGGTTCTGTGCGACCAGCGCTTTTGCGGCTGTCAGGCGCCAATAATGTCGTGGAGCTCGAGCGGCTTGTCGACCTGGCCGAACCACTCGGCGCGGTTGGCGGCGCGGCGGCGGCCGCGCTCGTCCAACGGCAGTTTGAGCTGGCGCAACAAGCTCGTGACCTCCTCGCGCGCCGTCACGTGACCGAGATTCGGGCGAGTTCCGAGCGTTGCCTCGTCGAGGTCATCAAGCGCGGTCAGACCGCGCGGGAAAAATTCGCGATAGACCACCCGCTCGGCAAATCCGTCCACCGAACGAAAGCCTAACCGCAGTGACAGTTCGTTGAGACCATCGGCCACGAGTTGCTTGTTGCGCGATCCCAGCATCGACAGTCGGTTGCGAACCACGATCCAGTCGGTGCTGACGCCGTCGATCTGGCGGCGTTTGCGCCGCGTATCGCGCACCATCTCGGCGTAATGGCTTTCGCCGGTGACCGAATAGGTTTCGGGATCCACGGTTCCAAGGACATCGAAATCGAGGAAGCTGTCGTTGATCGGCGTGACCAGCGTATCGGCCATCGAATGCGCCAGCCGCATCAGGTAACTGTCGGAACCCGGCGTATCGATCACGATGAAGTCGAAACTGTGCTCGACCTGTCTTACCGATTCTTCGAATTGCTCGAATTCAGTCATCTCGTTTTCGGCAATTTGCATGGTCTGCCCGAGTTTGATGCACCGATGCACCGGAATCTCGAGATCGAGACCGGTCCGGCCGGCCCAAGCGCGGCGGTTATTGATGTAACGGGTGAAGCTTTGCTGGCGGCAATCGAGGTCGATGCTGGCGACTTGCTGGCCCGCCTTCAAAAGAGCGACAGCAATATGCAGGGCGGTGGTGGACTTGCCTGAGCCGCCTTTTTCGTTGCCCAGCACAACAACATGAGCCGAGCCTGATTGACCCTGACTAGTCTGCAGCAACATGCTTCGACCCCCTGTTCGTCATCTTCAAATTCCGCGCGCGCGCGGTCAAGTAAAATGCGCAAACGTCATCTCAAATCGACACGACGCCTTTCGTTATGATGAATAGCGCGCCTGTTGCGGATGCGGGACGCGGACGAAGCGTGTCGGTTGCTAAAAATAGCGGCCGGCTGTTGCCGTGCTTGGCGACTGACCCGAGAGCTTGATAGAATCGACTGGTGTCACACGACACCGGACGTCAGCTGCCGCTTGCCGCCTCCAACGATCGAGATCCGATGCCGTCACGCCCCATGATCGCCCGCACCATCCCCGCGCTGCGCCGTGCGCTTGACGGTCTTCGCGCCAGAAAAGCCACGATCGCGCTAGTGCCGACCATGGGTGCACTCCATGACGGTCATGTGTCGCTGGTTCGGCTGGCGAAGCGGCGCGCCCGCAAGGTGGTGGTATCGATCTTCGTCAATCCCACCCAGTTTGCACCCACGGAAGACTACGGGGCCTACCCGCGGACCTGGAACGCCGACCTCGCCAAACTGACCGCGGAAGGCGTCGACCTGATCTGGAATCCCGACGTGAACACCATGTACCCGGTCGGCTTTGCAAGCCGGATCCTCACCGAAGGGCCGGCGACTGCGGACCTTGAGGATCGGTTCCGTCCTCACTTTTTCGGCGGCGTCGCCACCGTGGTCGGCAAGCTGTTCACGCAGTGCCGGCCTGACGTCGCGATCTTCGGCGAGAAGGACTTTCAGCAATTGCGGGTCGTGACGCGCATGGCCGCCGACCTTGACCTTGGCGTCAAGGTTATCGGTTCCAAAACCATTCGTGAGCGCGACGGCCTCGCGATGTCATCGCGCAACGTCTACCTGTCGGCGGAACAACGTCGCGTCGCGCCTGCGCTTTTTCAATCCATGAAGGAAGCCGCCCGCCGCCTGCGCGCCGGCGAGGACGTCCAGGCCGCGCAGGCCAGTGCCGTCGAGACGATCGCCGCTGCGGGATTTAGCGTGGACTATTTTGAAACGCGGCATGCCGAGACTCTGGCGCCGGTCGCTTCGATCAAGGATGGGCCATTGCGCATACTGGTTGCCGCCAAAATCGGAACCACCCGGCTGATCGACAATATCGCCGTTTAGAGCAGCCCGAGATCGCGCAATTCGCGGCGCAACGGCTCCGGCATGGCGGCAACGCCGGAAGCCGCGGATTTCGTGAGGTCGGGCGGCGCGGTGTCGGCGTCGAAGTACCGCCATCCCTGGAAAGGCCGCATCGGGCGTGGCGACACCGGGATCACCTTCGGCTGCATCACCAGGCGACACCGCCCGATGCCGTCGCGGTCGCGAAACGGATCGAGGCCAATCAGCTTTTCGCGCGCAGCGATTTCGCCACGAATGACCCAGTAGAGCGAGCCGCCCGCAAGAATCTCCTCGGTGCGCTTCGGCGTCATCCGGGTAACATGGATATGATGGGCCGGTTGGCCCTTCTTCTTGGCGGTCTTCATCCGTTCGGCGACCCATTCCTTCAGGTCCTTCACGGAATCGCAACCAACGCAAAGCTTGATCAGATGAAGCGGCATTTGCTGATGTCAGCGCCAACACGAATGGAGTTGATTGGACATTCGCTACTGGTGTGACTGCCGGTTCGTCAAGCGAATGCCAGACCTGCAGACAATAGCGGGGATCAATCGGAGGAAGCAGCCGGCGCTGTCGGCGCCAGCGATGTGGCCGGCGCCGGTGGCGGCGTATGGGCGGCAGCCTTAGGCGCAGCGGGCTGTTTCTTGGCCGCGGCCACCGCGGGTGATACCGGCGCGGCCGGCTTCGGAGATGACGCAGGCGTAGCTGCCGCCGTCGCGCCCTGACGCGATGTCGAAGATGTCGATGGCTCCGCCGTCATGATGCTCACAGGCGGTGTCGAAGATGCGCTTGGAAATTCCGCATTGGTCGGCTTGCCCGTCGGCACGCCCGGGATGAGCGGCGCGACCCCCGCCACGGCGGATGCCGCCGCTACCGGTGCGTTCCAGAGCGCCGAATAGCGCGCAACGATACCTTCATAGGTCCGTTCCTCGATATTCGCGGCGATGCGGCTGAGCTCGGCAAGAGATTTGAACGCCGCGCAATCGGACGGCGTACAGTGGTCGCGAACCACCAGCACCTGGGCCATCAACCCGTATCGATCATGCTCGACCGCACGGCGCAACGCCTCCAGGCCCGGCGTCATGTTCTTGTTGGCGCTGACCACGTCTCCAAATGCCATCAGGCGGGTGATCTGGCGGGCAGCGTAGGATAGCGCTGCGGCGGTTGCCTCCGGAGACCCGAACACTGCCTTTTCGCAGGCGGTCAGAACCGCCTCTCCCGCCAGGTCGTCGACGCAAGCAAGCGCCGGAATGCTGGCCGTCGTCGTCAAAGACGCGCCGTCCTCGGCCGTGCCGGTGCTGCTTAAGCCGAAGCCACGAGTTGTTGCCGCCAGGGCGATGCCGACGGCCAGCAGCGTGATGACGGTCAGCGCGCCATTCGCCACCGACTTTTCGGCCCGCAGCAATGTGATGAGCACAATGACGGCAAAGAACCCCGCCGCGGCCAATGTGAGCCACATTGGAAACGCGGGAGAACGCCACAGCTGATCGAGCGTGCTGGCCCAGGCCCAGTTCATGCGCGAGATCCCCTAGTGTGGCGGTTCAGAAGTCCGCATGGCCAAGGCGCATTCGGCACTTGCGAACTTGCGAAGCCCGCTCCTCTCGCAAGACAAACATCTAGCGTGCCATATTTTCAAAACGCGCAGGCGCCGCCATGCTGCCAAATGTAGCTTCCAGATCGCCACACCTGCCTGCCGGAGAACCTAGTTCTGCGAACGGGGCCTTTTGACGGCGGGTGGAATGCAAAGCGGCTTCACGGCCGCTGCATGCAATCAGGAAACCGCAAGCTGACTTTCTTTGGCAACGCGCTCGAACGCCTCGATGGAGCTCTTGATCCGGTACTGGCAGTCGTCTCCGTCGGTCGGCAGCAGGCGGATCACCTCGTAGGTTCCGGTCGCCGCCGGACGCGCGACATTGCTGGCGGTGAAATAGACGGTCTCACCAACCCTGTATTTATGTTTCAACGCCCATCTCCATTACGCAAATACGCCAGCTTCTGCCTTGGTCCCGCTGCGTTGGCTGACTGAAAACTGCAACTTTATAGCACGCCGTTTCACTTTTTGGCCAGCGCGATACGGACATGGCAAATGCGCGAATTTTGCTGGATTTTCAGCTAGATAAATCACGGGGAACGGGCACTTGAGCCGGTTCGGATGGCCGTTTTTGCAGGCAACAGAAATACCGCCCGGACCAGAGGTTCTGGCTACCAAATAATACCGCCGGGCGTTGTGGTCCCGGCGGCGATCAAAGGCTGCTTTTAGAGTTCAGGCGGTATGCGGCAGCTTGCCGTCGGGACTCGCTTTGTCGACGGCGTTCGGAAGCTGATGCGCGAGAACCTGGGTGATCTGATCGACGGGGATATTGTATTTGGCCGCAAGTTGCCTGACCACATCGCTGCCCAACACCTGTTGGAGTTGCTCGGCCGTCATCGGCAGGTTCTGGCCGTTGCCGATCCAGGACTTCACCTGATCGCCGAGACCGGCCTGCTGCAGCTTGGCCACGATGGCGGACAGTCCGCCTTGCCCCCCGCTGCTACCCAGTACCTCGCTCAGGACGGCTGGCAGTACGGCGCCCTCCAATTGCCCAAGCGCGCTCTTGAAGGCAGGCGAGTTTTGCAGTGAATCGAAAATTCCCATGGCCGAACCCCTTATTGGGTGAATGGAGCGACGTCGGTTCCAGATTCAGACTGCTTTTGTCCGGCGAGGTCAAGCCGCCAGCCCAGGCTTCAAGGCCGTTTTGACATCACGACAGGCTCGCCCGCCTGCCTCCCGAACAGCCGGCATCACAAATGCAGCAGATCCTGGGAGAGCAGGGCTGACGGATCAGTTCCGGCGGAAAGTAGGGTCCGGTTCCACATCGGGTGCTTTGGGACCGATGTCCTGAGGCGAGTTGATTTCATCGGCTCGCGATTTGAGGCGGGCAGCTTTCTGAACAAGGAGCGCTGAGAGTTCCGGATTATTCGTCTCGCGAGCAAACGTCAAAAGCGCCACGACCTGACGCGAGAGATACGCCCTTCCTACCATCATAGACCCCCACAACCGACCCTGACCTTGCGGGCGTCCAACGCGTACCGGTGCAAACAATTTCGCTAAAAATGGAAATGTGAAGCACCGGATTCCCGCGGAACCGGCAAAGAAAATTCGGCACGCGAGAATTTATTCCAAACAGAAATGATTGGAAAAAAATCAGGTGGTTTCGAACTTCTCGATGACGATCAACTCGGCGAGGCCAGCCTTCGTCCATTCGGCAAAAGCAGGCAGCGACATCATCGTGTCCATGTAAGCTTGAGTGTCTTTCGAAACCGCAATTGCAAAGGTTCGGAAACGATGGACCACCGGCGCGAACATGGCATCGGCGGCGCCAAAACTGCCGAACAAAAATGGTCCAGACTGGCCGTAGCGTGCGCGGCACTCGGCCCAAATCTCCTGGATACGGGCAACGTTGGCGCGCGCCTCATCCGACAGTTTGATCGCACGGACAGGCCGGTGCAGGTTCATGCCGCATTCGTTGCGAAGCGCCGCAAAGCCCGAATGCATCTCCGCCGAAATTGCGCGCGCATGCGCGCGGTGAGCGGGATGTTCAGGCCAAAGCCGCTTCTCCGGAAAACGCTCCGCAACGTATTCGATGATCGCCAGCGAATCCCATACCGCGATATCGCCATCGACGAGGATCGGCACTTTACCCGAACGCGAGAAGCCCAGAATGCGCTGCTTGTCGGCCGCCCCCGTATAGAGCGAAATGAAAACCTCCTCGAACGGAATGTTATTGGCGCGAAGCGCGAGCCAAGGCCGCATCGACCACGATGAATAGTTCTTGTTACCGATCACGAGCTTCAGGGTCATTTCAATTTGTCCTCAGTGGCGCGACGGGCACAGTAATAGTGCAAGCGGCACTGTGCCATGTCCGCGGCCGCGCGTTCAAGGCACCGTCAATCGTCACGATTGCGGCCGACGATCCGGTGGATTGGATTTGACATTCGCTACCTACCTGGCAGCAAACTCGTGAAACGCGAATGTTAGAATCGCAGCATCCGCAGACTTCAACAGGGGCCCCGCATGAGCGCTTATCTCGTCGATATCCTGGCTGTCGGCTTTTTCGTTCTGGAATGGACAGTATACGCCTACACCCTGGAACGCAGCCCTTATGGACGCGACAGCCTTTCGGCCCGCATGCATATTTATCGCGAGGTATGGATTCGCCGCATGCTCGACCGCGAGACCCGCATGGTCGACATGCAGATCATGGGCTCCTTGCAGAACGGTACGGCCTTTTTCGCCTCTTCCAGTCTGATTGCGGTCGGTGGCGCGCTGGCGCTCTTGCGCTCAACCAACGATGCGCTCTCCGTCCTGAAAACCCTTCCGATCGATATGAGCCCCTCGCCGGCGTTATGGGAAATCAAATGCGCCGGCCTGATCCTGATTTTCATCTACGCCTTTTTCAAATTCGCCTGGGCGTATCGGCTGTTCAACTACGTGGCCATCCTGCTCGGCTCGATGCCTCCGGCGTCGCAACGCGACACGCCGCAGGCGGAGGCGCACGTCGTCCGCACGACGCGAATGTTCGAGACGGCGGGACGGCATTTCAATCGCGGACAGCGCGCGTTCTTTTTCGCGCTCGGCTATCTCGGATGGTTCGTCAGTCCCTGGGTTTTGTTCGCGTCAACGGCTGCGGTCGTGATCGTCACCTGGCGCCGACAATTTGCCTCCAACGCCTGGCAGGCGATGGGAAGCTGAAAGCTGGATCCGAAACGGAAGATCAGGATTTCGAGAGAGCCAAAAACACGGTGTCTGGCGCGTGGGCGACGACGGCGAGCAGCGCCCGTGCCGGTCCGCGCGGCATGCGCTTGCCCTGCTCCCAGTTACGGATGGTTTCGACGGGAACGCCGAGGCGGCTTGCGAATTCCAGCTGCGTCAAACGGACCCGGCGGCGAAGATCGCGCACCGTGGGTAGCTCTTCCGCCTCGGCCGGCGTGACCACAGGCGCCGAGCCTGCAACAGCCGCGGCCGGCGAAGCGGCCATATCGGGCGCGAGCGGAAACTCCTGCCCGTCGATCAGTTCGACAATTCGTCCATCCGCTTTCAGCCGAAGACGTTGCATTCTCGCCTCATCTTGCATGCATTGCGGGCCGTCAAAGCACCGGCCCATGGTCCAGATAGTCGGCGATGCGCGTTAAGACTCAATTAACGATACTTTTCCTGTTCCGATTTGACTGGCTTTCCAGGGCTATCGAGGTTTTTTCTCATGCAGAGCTACCATCCGCCCCGGTTCGATCGACGCTATCAGGCGAAGCTGCGGCTGCCCGGCGTTCTGTTCTGGCTGGCTTTGATCTGGCACTTCTCGATCGCTCCCGCCCCGGAGCGACCGCACATATCGCACCGTGCCCCCGTCCGGGTGCCTTGGGCACCTCGCGAATTCTTGGCGTCAATGCCGCTACGACGCCGCGCGTGGGACTTAAAAGCTTCCCCGAGACGCTGCCGCTTGCCGATCACGAGGTGGTGCTGACCTTCGACGACGGTCCATGGCCTGCAACCACCTCACGGGTGCTTGCGGCGCTCGCCCAGGAATGCGTTCACGCGACCTTCTTTTTGATCGGCAGATCTGCATCCGAACATAGAGAGCTGGTACGCCGGATTGCAGCCGAAGGTCATACGGTCGGGACCCACACCTGGTCTCATCCCAGCCTGATGCGGATCAAGCCGGAAGCGGCCATCGCTGAAATTGACCGCGGCATCTCGGCGGTGGAAACCGCGCTGCACGGAAATGCCGCCCCTGCGCTGTCAGCACCGTTTTTCCGCTTTCCAGGCTTTGAGTTCGACCCCTGCAACCCTCGATCTGCTTCATTCGCGAGGAATCGTGGTATTCGGCGCCGACCTGTGGGCGAGCGATTGGAACAGGATGACACCGAAACAGGAATTAAAGTTGATCACCGACCGCCTCAGCGCGGCCGGCAAGGGAATTATCCTGTTTCACGACACCAAGGCACAGACGGCCGCGATGTTGCCGGCCTTCCTGAGGTATCTTCGCGACAACGGCTACCACATCGTCCACGCCAAGCCGGCTGAACCTGCCGCCGCCGAAAAGCACTAACTTCCTGAAAACATGTGTGGACGTTTGACAATTCAGGCCGCATTCAGGTTCCGGCGTGACATGATGGGTTCGGTTTTAAGCATGGGTGACGGAAGCTTTTCAATGGACGGAGCGTGGCGTGGCGTTCGGCTGTGGCGGCAGGCCTTTTTAGCTTTTGCGCTCCTCGCCGGTTTTGGCGTCCCCGCGGCCTTGGCCGCCGACTGTCCGGGGCATCCGAACGCGCTTGGCACCTCGCGCACGCTGGTGGTCGATCCGCGCCAGCATCCTCGCATCGGCACCATGCAGTATCCGGAAACGTTGCCGCTTGCCGATCACGAGGTGGTGCTCACTTTCGATGACGGGCCGCTGCCGAAGAACAGCAACAAGGTGCTCGAGATTCTCGCAGCCGAATGCGTCAAGGCGACGTTCTTCACCATCGGCGAACAGGCACGAAATTCTCCCGAAGGCGTGCGCAAGCTGCTGGCCGCTGGCCATACCATCGGCACGCACACCCAGACCCATCCCTTGACCATGAATCGCATGCCGATCGAGCGCGCCAGGCAGCAGATCGAGGACGGCATCGCGTCGGCGAAGGCAGCGCTCGGCGACAACGCCGACGCGTTGGCGCCGTTCTTCCGGATTCCGGGCCTGATGCGGGCCGACGCTGTCGAGGAGTATGCGGCCGAACAGGGCATTCAGATCTGGAGCGCCGATTTTCCTGCCGACGACTGGCACCGTATTTCGTCCCAGCGCGTTTATGATTTCGCGATCAACCGCCTCGAGGCCAAGGGCAAGGGCATCCTACTGCTTCATGACATCCAGGCGCGCACCGTTGCTGCGCTACCGCGGATTCTCGAGACGTTGAAAGCGCGTGGCTATCGCATCGTTCACGTGGTGCCGGCGACACCGGATCGGCCGGTAACGCCGAGCGAACCGCAGGAATGGCTGATGCACCCGGCGCCCGACGCCATCGCCCATTGGCCGGAGGCTCCAAACCTCGTCGTTGCCCATCGTGGCAGCCTTCCCGCGCCATCGCGCTTCGCCTTCGATGCGATCGAGCAGTCGCCGATGTTGCACGAGGCCTCTTTGTCCCGCCCGTCCTGGCCCGAGCCGTCGGAGATCGCAGCTGGAAACGCGGCTGTCACCCTTGCCGCGCCCGCGTCCAGCCTTTTCGAGATCGAAGGCGGCCTTGACGCTGCCCGTCACGGCGCAGCCTTGTCGCGTCGCGTTCACAAGACCGTTGCAGCCGCGCCGTCGGAGCCCATCCGCAGCAAACGGCTGTCGCGGCGTGAAGCGCGGCGCCTGGCGTTCGCGAACGGCGGCCGACAGTTGCGGCTTGCGCATGTGGCCAGCCGGCAATCCCGCCGTGGGATGGAAACGTCAAGACAGAAGGGACGAGCGGTGACGACGGCGCACCGCGGGCCGGTCAAGCGGCTGGTTCAGGTCAGGAAACGGCGCGTGTGAGGTCTTGGTTCGTCAGTTGCTGACGATCTTCGACATGCACAGCAGCACGATCAACCCAAGAAACAGCAAGTCGATGTACGACTTCATCTCGCCGGAATGGCGCAGGCTCGCGACCTCGTTGACCACAAGCTTACGCTGGGCTGAAGCCGAATGCCCCTCACCGGCCGCGGCCGAAAGCCGGCGCATTTCCCCCTCCAGCCGTTCGATACGCTGAAAGAAGTAGAACGAGCGCAGCGCGGACACCGCGCGCATCGCGCTGTAGACCAGCACCATCGCCGCGACGATGGTGCGCTGGTTGTACTTATCCAGGAAGTTGAGGCTGTAATAGACCATGACGAGGAAGAGGAAATTGGAAGCGAAGCGATAGGCATAGCTCAGGAATTTCATGCGCGTCATCCATCCGGTGCAAGCATGGCCGCGTGACACGGACAGCTTCGGGGAACTTCACGGTCGAATCACAAGCCACAGCCGGACTGGTGGAGTGGGTTTGACATTCGCCTCCACCCAGCCCCGCACGCGCAAAGCGAATGGAAAATCCAAAACACAACTAGAACCTATATTTGCCAGAGGTCCTTTGATTCTGACATTCGCAAAGGCGCCTCCTGAGGGATGTGAATCGGACAACTGGCACATGCCCCATACGCCCGAGCTAGCGGACACGCCGGCGCCTGCCCTCGTACGGCAGGCCCGGCATTCCCAGATATTTTTGTTGTGGTGCGCTCGGAGGGCGGTCGCATTTGTTGCGATTTCAAAACCTTATCCGAGCGAACCGAATGAAAAGCTGCCGATCAGCCCCAAAGGTGCCTTTCACGAATCCTCAGGTGCCTTCGCGCTAGTCATAGCCACTCACAAACCGTTGCGCCAGTGCCGCATTGGTTGCGGCGCGCGCCAGTCGCGGTCAGAAAACGTTCAAGTAGCCAGTCGTCTTTTGTCAGGTTAGCAGCGACGGATCCGAGGGACTGCATGCGCATCCATCGTTGTCGAGAGGCGGATCGATTTCAACGATTGAGCGGTGCAGACCACGCCACGCAACGCTCGGTCGATGTAGAGATGCTTTTGGCGGCATCGACGCTTGCTACGGCGCGCCTTCTGTCGCGTGCGGGCAAGCCAAAGAACGCTTGCGGGCAGGCCCAGTGAAGATCGAGGCCCCTGTAACGGCGGCGAGATATCGAACACAATCAGGTTGGAGTTGATACCGGTATGGCGTCAATCGATTAGCTATTGACGCAAACGCTCAGCGTGCGCTCGGGTCGCCCTTCAGAAACCTAGTGACAACCTCGATCTGATCGTCCGCGATCAGGGCCGGTGCATGACCGCAGTTCTGAACTGTATGAACGCTCACGTTGCCATTCCGGCGCATCATGTCCTTGAGAACGGCTTCGGGAAGCAAATCGGATTGCTGTCCGCGCACCACCAAAATAGGGACGTCGATTGCATCCCAGTATTTCCAAAGATCGACGCTGTAATGCCAGGGGTTTCGAAAGGCATGGGCAATAGCCGTCAGCTGCCGAAGTTGAGTAGCAGGTCTTAGTTCTTTTCGGTCTGGTCCTTCGGCTTTAGGTCATCAAGGACGCCAACATCCAGACAGAATGACCGTGAGACATTCTCCTCCATCTTTGGCGGCGACGGGCAGTCCGAAGCAACGCGTGAGCGTGCTAAAGCGCGGCTTCGTTTCTTGATCCTGTCACCGCTCCATTCGCTTGAAGCACAACGCTTGGCCTCCTCCGGAGCCGCTGGGTAATCACCGCTGGAACGAATTACTCGGCGAGCCGGCGCCGCGTTGGAAACAGCGTCAGATTGTAGCGCTCGGAGACGAATCCCCAGAGGCCTTTTGGCGCGAACAACATAACGAAGGTTCCGAGCGCACCCAGCAGGATGAGATACCACGCGCCGAAGTCGGCGAGATAATGCTGCATCAGATAAAAAACGACCGCGCCGATCATCGGGCCCTCGATCGTGCCGATGCCACCGATCACGGTAATGAAAATGACGTAGGCGGTCCAGTCAAGCACCGAGAAGGCGGCATCCGGCGAGATGCGCGCCTTCTGGAGATAGATCATCGCGCCGATCATGCCGGTCATTGCAGCTGTGGCGACATAGACGCCAAGTTTGACGCGGTAGATATCGACGCCGAGGCCCGCGGCCGCGGCTTCGTTGTCGCGGATCGCGCCAAGCGCCAGACCGCGGCGCGAGCGCAGCGTGAAATAGACGAGCGCCAGTGTGCCGGCCATCAGCGCCAGCACCAACCAATACGAAATGATGTCGCGTGCGGCCGGCGTGCGGATGTTCATGAGCGCCTTGATCCACTCGATGCCAGGCACGGATGAGGTGACGGACAGATCGAGCGAAGTTCCGGTGCCGCCACCAAGCGCTCTGAACTGAGCGAAAATCAGCCGATAGACTTCCGCCACGACCCAGGTGCCGATCGCGAAATAGGCGCCGCGCAGACGGAACACGATCAGCGCGGTCGGTAACGCCAGTGCTGCCGAAACGAGGCCAACGATAGGGATCGCAAGCAGAGGGTTAATGCCGCCCGGCGACGTCAGTGCGAACAGCATATAGCCGCCTAAGCCGACAAAGGCCTGCTGGCCGACCGAAATCAGCCCGGCATAACCCGCCAGCAGATTCCAGCATTGCGCGAGCGCCATCATGTAAAACAGAAAGATCAGGTTCTGAATCATGTCGCGGCTGGCGAAGAGCGGAAGCAACACAGCCGCGAACAGAACCCCACATATGATGACGGCGGAGACGCGCGACGCCGAGGTCTCGATACGGAACGCCTGTGTCGGCTTGTGCGTATCAGCATCCATAAACGGCTCACTCAGTCTAGCGCGCGGGGAAACAGGCCGCGTGGCCAGAGCACCAGCACCACGAGGAAAGCAAGATGGCCCGACAGAATCTGCCACTCTGGATTGATCCGGGCGCCGATGGTCTGCGCCACGCCGAGCACGATACCGCCTGCCAGCGTTCCCCAAAAGCTTCCGAGGCCGCCGATGATCACTGCTTCAAACGCGTAGAGCAGCCGCGCCGGACCCACGGTGGGATCGAAATTCGCCCTTAAGCCCAGATAGAGCGCTGAGATCGTAATCACTGCAAACGCAAGCCCCATGGCGGTCGCAAAGATACGGCCGACGTCTATCCCCATCAGTTGTGCGATTTCAAGATCGTCCGAGGTCGCGCGAAACGCCCGGCCGATGGTGGTACGGTAGAAGATAAAGTTGAGCAACATGATCGCAGCGATCGCGGACAACAGCGTCAACAGGGGCACGACTCCAACCGCAATTCCCCCGCCAAGCGCGATGGAAGCGGTTTCGATCGCACCGGACCGCAGGCGCACGCTATCGGCGGAGAATAGTTGCAACAGGCCGTTCTGGATGATGATCGACAGGCCGAAGGTCACGAGCAGCGGCGGAAGCAGATCGCGCCCGAGCGTTCGGTTGAGAAGCACCTGTTGGAGCGCGAAACCGATCACGAACAGAATTGGAAGCGCGATCAGCGCCGCAACGAAAGGATCAAGACCCAACTGGCCCGCGATGAGCAGAATGATATAGGCTGCGACTACGATGAAGTCGCCATGGGCAAGGTTGACCAGCCGCATGACGCCGAAAATCAACGATAGCCCCGCCGCGAACAGCGCATAGAGGCCACCGAGCAGCACGCCTTGGATCAGTGCATCGAGCCAGCCGGTCATCTCATTTCACTGCCCGAAATAGGCGCGGTGAATGGACTCGCGTGTCAAGTCCTTCGGGCGCCCGGCTAGCGAGAGCCGCCCCTCCTGGAAGCAGTAGATACGATCGGCAACCTTCATGGCCTGAACGATGTCCTGCTCGACGAGCACGATGCTGGTGCCGTCGGCCTTGATTTCGGGAAGCGTCGCGTAAATGTCGGCGATGACGATCGGCGCGAGTCCGAGGCTGATTTCGTCGCACAAGAGGATGCGCGGATTGGACATCAAAGCGCGGCCGATCGCTGCCATCTGCTGTTGACCGCCCGACAGCGTCGACGGGGCGGCCGATCGCCGCTCCTTCAGAATCGGAAACAGCGAATAGACGCGATCGAGCGTCCACGGACCGGGCGTCCTGCCGCTGTAGCCGCCAATCAACAGATTTTCCTCCACCGTCAGCGACGGAAACAGCCGCCGTCCTTCGGGCACCAGCGCGATGCCGAGCTTGACGATATCGGCTGCCTTGCACGCGCCTACCGGCGTGGCGTCAAGCAGGATACTGTCGGCCGCAGCGGGAATAAGGCCGGCGATGGCTTTCAGGAAGGTCGACTTGCCGGCGCCGTTGGCGCCGATGATGGCGATCGTCTCGCCCTTCGCCAGCGTCGTGTCGATACCGTAGAGCGCCTGGAAGTCGCCGTAGAAGGCGATGAGTTGGCGCGTCTCAAGCAGCGGCATGCCTCAGGCCTCGATACCAATGTAGATCTGACGCACCTCGGGAAGCCTCATCACGTCCTTTGGCACGCCTTCCGCGACCTTGCGCCCGAAATTGAGAACGACGAGGCGACCGACCACAGCAAGCAAAGCATGAACGACGTGTTCGATCCACAGGATCGCTACACCAGTGCGATGAATATCGCGAATGGTGTCGACTAGCTCGAGGCATTCCCCTTCCGTCAGGCCCCCGGCGATCTCATCGAGCAGCAACAGCCGCGGCTCGGTGGCGAGCGCGCGGGCCATCTCCAGCCGCTTGCGCTCGAGCAACGTCAGCGAACCCGCAAGGGTATTGGCGCGCTTGAGGAGACCAAGTCGCTGGAGAATCTCGCCGCAGGATTGCGTAGCTTCCCGCTCAGTTTTGCCGGGGCCATAGACTGCGCCGACCAGGAGATTCTCGAACACCGTGAGTTTCTCAAATGGCTGCGGAATCTGCCGCGTACGGCCCAGACCGGCGCGGCAGCGTCCTTGCGGCGGCAGCCCCGCGAGGTCTCGGCCGCCGAAGCGGATCGCGCCTCGGTCCTGCGAAAGATCGCCTGATATCAGATTGAATAGCGAGGTCTTGCCAGCCCCGTTTGGCCCGATGATTCCGACGGCGTCGCCGGGCGCAACGGCAAGATCGAGGTCATCGGCGACGACGATCGAGCCGAAGCTTTTCTTGAGGCCTTCGACTTCCAGCAGCATGAGACGTCAACACAAGCCCGCGATCAGCCGATCACTTCCATCTTGCCGCCAACGGGGATCGCAGGCGCGGTCTTGTTGTCGGTAATGACGATATCGTATTTGCCGTCCTTGTAACGCCACTGACCGCCGACCAGCGGCGTCTTGGCGACGTTCTTGGCGGCAAAAGGCGGCAGGTTCGCTCCGCCCCATTGCACTTTCCCGACCACCGTATCCAGATTGGTCGCGGCAATGCTCGTGGCGATCGCCTTGGCGTCGCGATCCGGGGTGCGCTTGAGCACGTCGACTGCGACTTCGAGCAGCGCGTGCACGAAGCCAATCGGTTGCGTCCACTGCTTCTTGGTCGCGGCTGTATAGGCGTTCGCAATATCCTTCGCGCTCATGCCGGTGAGCGACGACTTGAACGGATGGTTTGGCGTCCACCAGACCTCCGACGACAGGTTGTGACCATCCTTGCCCAACGCTTCGACGGCGACGGGGAACAGGATCGCCTTGCCGATGGAAGCCACCTTCGGTTTGAAACCCTGCTGCAGCGCCTGCTTCCAGAACGTCGTGAAGTCCGGTGGCAGCACCACGCCGGTGACGATCTCGCAATTGGCCGACTTGAACGCGCCGATCTGCGCCGAGAAATTGTCGGTGAGATTCTGGTAACGGCCGGGGTCGGTGAGCTTGTAGCCGCCCTTGTCGAGTACCGGCGGGAAACCGACGACCTTGTCGCCCCAGGCATTGCCGTCGCCATCGTTCGGAAACAGCGCCCCGACGGATTTGTTGGTCTCGAGTTGGCCCCACATATTGGTGAAGACAGCGATGACGTCTTCTAACCCCCAGAAGAAATGATAGGTGTAGTTGAAGCCCTTCCAGGCTGGCGGTCCGCCGGCGGGATTGGCCTGGCGGCCGATGAACCAAGGCTGCCACGGCGCCATGGTCGAGATGCACGGCACCTCTTCGATCTCGCACTGGGTCGAAACGGGATTGGTGGTCTCGGGCGTCGATGCCACAAGCATGAGATCGATCTTGTCCTGGACGATCAGATCTTTTGCGACCTCTGCGGCGCGGTTCGGGTTGGACTGGCTGTCCTTGACTACGACTTCGACCGGTACGGTGGCGTTGCCGACCTTGATGCCAGCCTTGGTCGCTTCCTTGAAATTGGTCAGGATGAAATTGTCGGCTTCGGCGAAAGCGGCGAGCGGTCCGGTGAGGGGACTGACATAACCGAGCTTGATGGCGCGCGTTTGCGCGATCGCCGGCGACTTCCATCCGACTGACAACGCCGCACCGGACGCGGCCGAGTATTTCAGAAGCGTGCGGCGGTCGATGCTGCGGCGATGAATCGAACTAGTGTCGTGGCAGGTCATCTGCGCGTCCTCCCCTTTGGATGCGCCGGATTCTCTCTTCTGCCGAATTGACAGTGGGACCGGCGTTCGATAATCGAACAAACGTTCGTATGCCGACCAGTTTCCGCCATGGTCCCCATCGAGTCAACAGGCCGCCTCACGATGCAAGCGCCAGAGAAACGCAACGGCGACCCCGACGACAAGGAATTCATGACGACGCTCGCCAAGGGCCTCGCCGTGCTCGGCGCGTTCGGACGGCAACGGCCGACGATGACCTTGTCTGAAGCAGCACAAGTAGCGGACCTGTCGCGGGCCACGGCGCGCCGTGTGCTGCTTACCCTCACCCAGCTTGGCTATGTTGAGCAGCACGGCCGTACGTTTTCACTCTCGCCGCGGATTCTCGATCTTGGCTTTGCCTATCTGTCGACGCAGAGCTGGATCGATCGCGCGCTGCCCTTGATGCGCGAACTCAGCGAACGTCTCGGCGAATCCTGTTCGGCCGCCATCCTGCAAGGCAATGACATCGTCTATGTCGCGCGCGTGCCAGCGCGAAGGATCATGTCGGCCGCGCTATCGGTTGGCAGCCGTCTGCCCGCATTGCATACCGCGCTCGGACGCATTCTGTTCGGCTACCTCGACGAAGCCGAGATCTGGCGGCGACTGAAATCGCAGCGGATCGAGGCCTTCACACCGCATACTATTACCGACCTTCAGGCGCTGTTCGACCGCATTCGCGCCGACCGCGAACAAAAATTCGCGATCGTCGATGAAGAACTCGAACGCGGCCTGCGCGCGTTGGCCGTCCCGGTGCTCGACCGCAACGGCCAAGCGGTGGGCGCCATTAACCTGTCGACGCATTCGACACGAACGACGCGCAACGAAATGCGGGCGCTGTTTCTCTCCGAGCTCAATCGCCTCGCAGACCAGGTCTCCTCGATAACGTTCTGATTATCCCTGCCCCCGCCCTCCTCTTGCCAACCGGCGGCCGCGGTCTTATCGTTTCATTAAGTTCGGAATACGGACAAACGTTCGATAATCGAACACATTCATGGGGAGAGTACGCGAATGGCAGGCAAGGGAAACGGGGCACAGGCAAGCTCGCCGGAAAACATCGGCAACATCAAAGTCAGTCGCCCGCAAACAGGTAGCGAATATCTCGAGTCCCTGCGCGACGGCCGCACCGTCTACATCTACGGCGAGAAGGTCAAAGACGTCACCACGCATCCGGCCTTCCGCAACACCGCGCGCATGGTCGCCCGCCTTTACGACGCGCTGCATGACGACAAGCACAAGGACAAGATCCTGCTTCCGACCGATACCGGCAATGGCGGCATGACCCACGCCTTCTTCAAGGCGCCGAAAACCATGGACGAGATGATCGCCAGCCGTAGTGCGATCGCCGAATGGGCCAAGATCACCTATGGCTGGATGGGACGCGCGCCGGATTACAAAGCTGCCTTTCTGGCGACGCTGGGCGCGAACTCCGATTTCTACGATCCTTATCAGGCGAATGCCAAGCGCTGGTACAAGTTCAGCCAGGAGCGCGTGCCCTTCATCAATCACGCGATCATCCATCCGCCGGTCGATCGCGATCGTCCGCCGAACGAGGTCGCCGACGTCTGCTGCCATGTCGAGAAGGAGACCGATGCCGGGCTTATCGTGTCCGGCGCCAAGGTGGTCGCGACCGGCTCGGTGCTGACGAACTACACCTTTGTCGCACATCACGGCCTGATGCCCTTGCAAGACAAGAAATTCGCCGCCGTGTTCATGGTACCGACCAACGCGCCCGGCGTGAAATTCATTTGCCGCACATCCTACGAATTGAGCGCAAGCGTGATGGGAAGTCCGTTCGACTATCCGATCTCGAGCCGGCTTGATGAGAACGACGCCGTGTTCATCATGGACAAGGTGCTGGTGCCTTGGGAGAACGTGTTTGTCTATGGCGATATCGAGAAGGCGAACAACTTCTTCCCGCGTACCGGTTTCCTGCCGCGCTTCGTCGTTCATGGCTGCACGCGGCTTGCCGTCAAGCTCGACTTCATCAGCGGACTTTTGCTGAAGGCGACGGAGGCCGCCGGCACCAAGGATTATCGCGGCGTGCAGGCCAATGTCGGCGAGGTCATCGCCTGGCGCAACCTGTTCTGGAGTCTGTCGGACGCGATGGTGCGCGATCCCAAGCCCTGGATCGGCGATTACAAGCTGCCGAACATGGATCCGGGCAACGCCTACCAGATCATCGCCACGATGGCCTACACCAAGGTGAAATATCTGATCGAGCAGACCGTGGCGTCCGGCCTGATTTATCTCAACAGTCATTCCAGCGATTTCAAGAACCCCGAGATCCGTCCCTACCTCGATCGCTACCTGCGTGGCTCGAACGGCTACAAAGCCGAGGAGCGCGTCAAACTCCTCAAGCTGTTGTGGGATTGCATTGGTAGCGAGTTCGGCGGACGGCACGAACTCTACGAAATCAACTATGGCGGTTCGACCGAAGAAATTCGCCGCTATTGCCTGTTCGGCGCGCAAGCTTCAGGAAACGCTGACCGCTTCAAGGGCTTTGCCGAGGACTGCATGGCAGAATACGACCTCGACGGATGGAAAGTGCCCGATCTGACCGACCCCGGCGAGCTCAGCTACCACGTGATGAAGAAGTGAAAGGCGTACCGTCGGGGGACGTCGTCGTCGGCCGACGGTGAAGGAGACCAAGGCGGATGAAAGCAACTCTCGTGGACCGGTGATGGCAACCTTCGAGTACCGGATTGATCCCGCCAAGCGGAGGCGTTCATGGCAGCGCGCGACCACGTCGGCCACGAGCGGCGACGCGACGGTGCCTATGCGTGGGGTGTATTCGAGAATGCTGCTGACCCGGCGCGTTCGTTGAGACGCCAAGATGCCGGCGCATTACATCGCACGAGCCAATCGAGAAAAGCTCGGCATCAGCGGCATGGACAAGGTTGTCACGTTCGACCAGAGCGCATCACTCGATGATTGCCCGGCGAACGGGGCAGGAACGCACACCCAGAACGAAGTGGTAGCATTCCCGAAAAAACCTCTGCGATTTCAAGGTTGATCGTGGGTTTGTGGTGCGCTCGGAG
>CAWGOW010000002.1:0-354814 GCA_963824305.1 uncultured Alphaproteobacteria bacterium | reverse complement strand
ACCCACGAAGCAAATGTACGGCGGTACCGAAGGCTATTGAAAACTCAACTGACCGACGCGGAACGCAACTTCATCACGCGGCGGCTCATCGAGGAACTACAGCAGTTGATCGCCTCGAAGAGCGGCCGTCATGCGAGTTGAAGCCGGCACGACGGCTGGATGAGGCGCGTTGGCTCGCACAGGCTTACCAGCCATTGTGAGAACCGATAGGCGAGAGAGATGGCTTCAGATCCATTAGCGCAAGCAAAAATAGGTACGGAGGCCCTTGCGCTGTGCATCGCAGGGGTCCTGTGCGAACGCGATCCGTCGCTTTTGTCTGGATTTCAGGAGAGCGCAAAAACGCTCTATCGTATCCTCGATGATCGTGGAGATCGTGAGGCGGCAGCAATGGTCGGTGCATTTGGTCGGGCACTGATTGACCCGGCATTCGAGCGTCCTTCAAACTAGCCGGTCGACTGGTCATTTGCGAGCCGCCCATCATCGTAGGCGCCACCGCCAAGGGATCGAACAGTATAAAGACAATTCCAAACCGAGGAGGTACAACTGCGTTCGAGGTAGGCGCTCGCCTTAGATTGTCGTTTAGCTCTAACCACAACGTGGATTGCTGAAGGGATACGTGATTCTTTCCTTGCAGCGCTGATAATGGCGAACCGCTTCGGTCTCAACTCTACAGGAGCCTATTTGCTCTCGGGTGCGGCCTTCGGCTTTCTTGCGCTTTGGCTGGGCGGGGCCGCTCGAAGTCACGAACGCTCGGCCTAGCCCTGGCAAAAAGCTCTGGTGCGCCGGCTGCTTTTATGGGGTAAACGTCCGGCCGTCAGCAAATCAATGCCTGTGAGTATCGATGATCCTGAAGTCATGTATGTTGAAAGCTGCGACCCGGCTCGGCGCCTATGCTTTCAATGACGATCCTCTCACGGCAGCGGGCAACAAGGTTGCCTTGGTGCTGGCAGGTAATACTCCATTTTATCCGCTCTACGTGGTCAGCCTCGCCGGACGCGAGGGTATGCCGGCGCTGCTCATGACGCTATTCGCATTTCCGGTTTTCGGACTGGTCCCTGCGATCGCGCGTCGTCACCCCTTGCTTGCCCGGGTAACACTATCTCTAGCCGGATTGATCAACACGGTGTTCTGCACCTGGCTGCTTGGCGAAAGATCAGGCACGGAGCTATTTCTGATCCCCTGCATTACCCTCGCCAGTCTCCTGTTCGGCGCAGGCGAGCGTTTGTGGATGCTTCTCTTGGCTGCGCTTCCGCTCAGTGCCTATATCTTTTTGCACGGACAATATGGAAAGCCGCCCCATATTTATCCGGATGACGCCTATGGCGCCCTGTTATCGATGAACGCAATCAGCGTTGGTACGCTATCGATCTTCCTCGGAATCGTTTTTTCAGGGCTCTATGCTGGGCCGTCGAAGCGCTCGAACTAACGAAGTCATTCGAGCGGCTTCGATCGGCAAGGTTGCCCGATTTCGGCATTCTGAAAATCTTAAGGAGCTATAGATCGGTCACTTCCGATAGATCATCGACACAAGAAGCGCAGTCGAGAAATCGTCGTGTCGAAAATATGCGCTGCGTGAGATAAGCACTGGAATTCCAGCGCATGACGCCGCAGCCAGACCGAGGCCGGAATCCTCAATCGCGAGGTACTCCGAAGCGGCCAGTTTAATCGGGACAGAACTTCCAAATAGACGTCTGGGGCCGGCTTCTTATTCAATACTTCGTCGCTGGCAACAATCGCCGCAAACGATTTTGCCCAGTCGTTACCTAATGCGGCCGCAAGCAACGCATCGATATTGCCGCGATAGGTCGTCGTTGCAATTGCCAAATGTTGATTGCGTTTCAGCGCTGCTGTCAACAGAGATAGGTGCCTCCGCCCGCCAGCTTCGAGTGGCGAGTTGACGATTTGGAACACGGCGCCAGAATTCGCCTCGCGGTTTCACCTTTTGCAAGTTTTTCGGTCCTGCAGTGATCCAATTCACGATCGGTCCCGTATGAATTGTGCAGGTATATTTCAAATCGCCCTGGCCCGATAGGCGCGGACAACGCCTCCTGGGAGCGACCGACGACATTACGCCAATTAGACGACCAGAAAGAGAGCTTATGAATTAATCACGCCCCATCATTGATCAGATGCGACGACCAACCGTGATGAGTTTTTCCAAGAGCGACTAAACAGATGACGAGAATGAGAGCATTGGGCCTTTTGATGATTGCTTTAGCTAGCACGACGCCAGCCTTTGCCAAGCAAGGGCAGAGGCCGACCTTCGCAAATGATAGTCGCGCTCATCGTCACTGGAACGACCGTCGGCATCCTGGGAAATCGGTTTATGCCACTCCGCGAACCCTGGATCGAAGCGATCCGACGCGGCCGGGCGGTAAAGACCCGTCGTTTAACCCTCCCCCGACCTAGGCGCTTGGCGGCGCTGTCGTTCTCGCATCCCCAGGCAATAACCACTTCAATGTTTTCACAACGGATACGAATCCGCCGTTGGGACGCGTCCTTGAACCGGTTTAAGCATGCTGCCACCGGCAATCTGAGGCGCTACCTTCATTGGCTTCGACTGACTGCTTAGAAAATCGTTGGGTGTTTCATGGCAAGCCGACGTTGATGACGGCGGCTGCCCATTTGAAACCGCTTACGTTGTGCACCCGTAACTAATTTTGATGCGGTGCTCCCGCTGACACATAAGCAACGTATCAGACGTTCAAATTCAAACCTGTTTGAGGAGATGAACATGAATAACCGTTTTCCACTTCTTGTCGTAGGGGCCTTAAGCCTGGCCGCCGTCACTGCTTTCGCAGCGCCCTCAGAGGCGCGAGATGGAACCGTTATGGTCGGTGGGGCCGCCATGTATCCGTCGAAGAACATCGTGCAGAACGCTGTTCATTCCAAGGACCACACGACGCTGGTAGCTGCTGTTAAGGCCGCAGGTCTAGTTGACACGCTTTCCGGCCCCGGCCCCTTCACGGTTTTCGCTCCAACCAATGCAGCATTCGGCAAGCTTCCCAAGGGCACCGTCGAAACTTTGGTGAAGCCTGAAAACAAATCTACTTTGACTAAGATACTCACCTATCACGTGGTGCCAGGAAAGCTCGAAGCCGCCGATTTGACAGACGGAAAGGTACTCACAACCGTCGAGGGCGAGCAACTGACGGTGAAAAATTCTGGCGGACGCATCTCGATCGTCGATGCAAAGGGAGATGTATCGAGGGTGACGATTCCCAACGTAAACCAATCAAACGGAGTGATCCACGTGGTCAACACGGTCTTGCTACCCGGCTAATTGACGCCAAGGTTTGCAAGGATCGCGTAGCTCTTATCCCGGAGCCTCACTCCTTGCCGCTAGCGTCGCCGCCGGCATATGACGCGCGGCGACGCGACGGCATGAACCGACCTCGATGCTTTTTAATGAAGCTGCAACATTCCGCTCGTGCCGGCCAAAAACTCCAAATCGTTGAGGTGCCAAAGACGGCAACCAGGTCTTCAGATCCGGTTCTGGTTAGTTAACGATAAAGACCCGATCTGCCGACAGAAGGTACGCGAGAAAAATTGATATCGATACGCTCTTAATTGGGACTCTGCGATTGGCCCACGGACACCGCAAGAGTGATCGTGTTCCATTGGAACGTGGATCCCAGTCGACATGATTGCGATCGATGGTACTTGGCACAATGGCATCTCACGCCCGCGGGCGATCAGGCTTTGCGGGAAAGATCGACGATTGCCTAGCGGAAGGATGAGACATCTCCACAAACGGCGGTCAATCCGATTTAGCGGTCGACGAGATCGTGAATGATCGGGCGCAGGGCATGCGGCGTGATCTCGAGGGTCGCCAGCGTTATCGGCAACTTGAACCGCCGCCGGCCCGCGCTGCCCGGGTTTAGATAGAGCACCCCAGCGACCTCATCGATCTTTGGAACATGGGAATGGCCTGATACGATTACGTCTATTCCAGCTGCGGCGGGATCGAACTGTAACGTCTTGAGGTCGTGCAAAAGGAAGATGGACTGTCCGGCGAGCTGGGCGCGCGCGGTCTCGGAAAACTCGAGAGCCCAATCCGCCGTATCCACATTTCCCTTGATAGCGGTGACCGGCGCTATTCGACCGAGGGCTGCGACGATGTCGGGGTTTCCAATGTCGCCACCGTGGATGATGTGATCAACGCCGGTTAGGAGACGCAACGCTTCCGGCCTCAACAGACCGTGCGTGTCCGAGATGACACCGATCCTGAATGACACTGTTGACGACCTACACCGTGCGTGACTGTCTATCGCGCGCGCCGCATCTCGTCCTGCCGCATGGGCATAGCATCGACCTGCGCGAATAGACGATCGGCAGAGAGGGGCTTGTCCGACGAAATGGCCGTATGGCCGTCCTTGCCGACTAAAAAAACCTGGAAGCGCCGGCCGTCCGCGGAGAGACGGGATCGGATCTGTCTAGAACGCTCGCTGTCGTCCAGCGCTTCGGTCAGGATGATTGCCCGCTCGGACATGCCTTTGGCCGAAGATTCGTAGATCCTCCGCTGCGTTTCCGCGGTGGGGTCTCCAGCGGGCGCAACGACAACCAATACGCGGTTCTTCCAGTGAAATTCGTTGAGGGGAGATGCGTTGCTTCCGTTAGTCATCGCGATCACTCCGAATAAGACCGATATCGCAAGGTTTCGATGTCTCATCTCTTGCTCTCACCTTTAGCTGGCTTCGCCATTGTGGTGGCGGAATGATAACCTCTCAAGATGCCGGATGATCCACGGGCGCCCGCGGGACGCAATATTTCGAGCCCGGCGGCGTAATTCTAGTCTTTGCCCCAGCCGAGTTCGCAGCCAAACCCCGAGCGGTCTTCGATCGCGGATTCGGCGGGATCGTGGTAGAGAAAGGCGGTGCACCCGATCGTACGCGAGGGCAAGTCGTAAGTTCCCTAAACCCCAGCCGGAGCCTCAGGATGCTCACCGACCGCCGGATTTTCCTTTCTATCATCGTTGGAGCGCTGGCTGCGCCTGCGCGGGCGCAAGCGCCTGCCATGAGCCGCATCACCGCGTTCGCGTTCCACTTTGACGGTCTGGACGGCAGCGACATCCGGCTAGCCGAATATGCCGGCAGGCCGATTCTGATCGTCAACACGGCGTCCCAATGCGGCTACACACCCCAATATGCTGGCTTGCAGGAATTGTGGAAGCGTTACCGCGACCGCGGCCTCGTTGTCATCGGCGTGCCGTCGAATGATTTCGGCGGCCAGGAGCCGGGCGGTCCCCACGAGATCGCCGAAACCGCCGTGAATCACTACGGTGCGAGCTTCCCGATCGCCGCGAAAGCGGTGGTCTCCGGCTCAACGCCCCACCCGTTCTACAAATGGGCTTCCGCCCAGCGCCCGCTCGATCGGCCGCGTTGGAACTTCCACAAATACCTGATCGGTCACGACGGCATGATCGCCGCAAGCTTCTCCTCCGAGATCGAGCCTACCAGCGTCAGCGTCATCACGGCGATCGAGAAGGAGCTCTTCGCGAGTGATGACGAATTGAGTCGGCAGCATCACGTCCCCGATCAATAGCCTGCGTCAACCTAGTGGCCGGAGTGCGAAAACCCGGCGGGTTAGCTTTAGTTTCGCCGATGACGGCCATCAAAGCAGAACCCGTTCAAACACCGAGCACGCCGAAGCGCGTGGTAGTCGTTTAGCTAGCCGCAGATCGCTCCCGAATATGCTGTGCTTGCTGTTTTATTTTTGCCAGCTAGTACCGTGCGCCAGCTTGTTGGTATTTCTGTTGGTATCGGCAACAATCAATGATGAAAATTATCTCAAATTCAAATGGTTGTGAGATTAGGCGATTGTCGGCCAGGGACAGAGCGCGCGGCAATGAAAGCGCAAGAGAATTCCAGCAACTGTTCGCGATAAGTGCGACCGGAATCGAACCGCCGACGCCTGCGGGAATCTAATTGCAAGGCAAGAGCCCGACTAAACACCCTAGTCCGTTCTTCGTGCAATCAATTTCTGTCCTTCGTTGACGGCGTCCATGACACCGCCACCGAGCATCATGTCGAGCATCAACATAAGATCGGACAAGTGGGCATATTGAATGAAGGGCGGACCCGTGCGGCGGGCGACCACCGGCCCCTTCGGTTTGTGCAGCTCTTTTGCCCATTGCTCTGAAAATGCACTGCTGACGTTTGCGATACCGGACACCGGAGTCAGTCTCACAAAATCAAATCCCTTATGAGCCGCCGTGTCCCGGTTCATCGCGTGGCTGAGGATCAGGCCGTCGATCGTGTCATGCGGAAGCGCTCGCTTGTAGGCAGGGCGATAGGGCTTGTACGCGACGTGAACCCGTATCTGCTGGCGGGCATGGAAAATGCGTGCGTTGGGATGATCGCTGATGGGAAGAAGCGGGTCAATCGCCGCAGAAGAGGGAACCGTAACCAGGAAGGCCTTTCGGTGGCCCCGGCCCGATACGACCCTCTCAATATCACCCACGTAGTTGCGGATGGCGTCCTCGTCGACGGCGGCAATGGGTATGTGAAGGCATTCCGGCAAGACCCCAGCGGTTGAAGGCTATGCCTTTCGCGGTCTCGTCAATCAGCAGCGCCATGCCAACATCCGTTTGCGCGTACTATAGCGTCACACGCGGTTTCCGGCGCGCTTTCTGAACTATCCGGAAACCTCGCAAGCCTACGCGAATGCGCGCCTTAACTTGCGCAACATTTGCCACCTGCTGGCGAGCCGCCTTGCTGGTTCTTGCTAGACGGGCGATGCCGGTGCGAGCCCATCCTTCCCTTAGTACTTTCGATAGCAACCTACACTTGGAGGCTGGACTAAGCGGCATCTGGACGACGTGTCATGCGCTCGACCAATGCACCAGCGCTGTTGTGGTAGCTATCTGGTAGCTACGACAATCCACAGTCCCTCGATATTTTCTTTAAATGTTTGATTTGTTTGGTACAGTTGGGTGGGCTCGAACCACCGACCTCCTGTTCCACAGACAGGCGCTCTAACCAACTGAGCTACAACTGCATCTTTGATCGGCCCCTGAAAATGGGGCGAGACCGGCGGAAACTAGAGCATGATCCGGCAAAGTGGAAGCCGGTTTTCCGAAATTAGGCAGCATCGGCAGCAGTTTCGCGGTAAAGCCTTAAACCCGCGGAAAACAACAAAAAGCCCGGACCGCGCGCGGTCCGGGCTTTTGAATTGATTGTCAGCTCAGATCAGGCGGCCGGCTTGAACAGCTTGCTGGCGTTGTTCTTGATCGGCTCGACGGTTTCGGTCGCAACGCGCTGCGACAGCTCGGAGAGCTCCTTGCCCCAGGCCGAGTAAGACTCGAACTGCTTCTTGGCGTGGCTGGTCCAAAGCTCGAGCGCTTCCGACGGGGTCTTTACGGCGACCAGCTCCTGCGCGAAGTCGAGCGAAGCGCTGGTGTTGGCCTTGACGATTTCCATCAGCTTGGCGGAATACGCGCTATATCCCTTGGTGGCGTTGGAAATCACCGCTTCGATCGTCGAATTGTGGGTCTCGGCGACGTCCTTGAAGCGAGCATAATTGTCGCGAGCCTGCGAAACGCCTTTCTCGGCGAAAGCGCGAACCTGCTCGGGGACCTCAAACGGGACAACGGAAGCGGAGAACGGGTCGGTGGTGTTAGCCATGATGTGCATCCTCTGGGGGAAGGGGTGACTACGGTTGTGACCCCTTGCTCGCCCGGAAAACCGGGCACTTCGGCATGAATCACAAAGATGAAAATGCCCGCTTGGGGCGCTTAAGATATAAGCACCCTATCATGGCAATTTTGTGCAATGCAACGAAATATCAGGTGCACTGCCATAAAATTAATATTAGGGAACTGCCCCGCGACTCGGAAGCGGGTATTTCGTCCTAAGTATCTATAATAAAAAGTTTTTTTGTCTTGAGGCATGATCGCCGCGTGGCTGACGGATGGGCCCATCTCACCCACCTCCGCACCAATCGAGCGCATCTCGGACTGAATTTATTTGCAGTGCAACCGAACGACCTCGCTCATATCTTCGGCATGCATCAGCGCCTGGGCATCATCGAGCGAGGCCTGATTGTTCTTTTGGCATCGGAAAATGCCATCGCGCTCGCGTCCTCGGCGCCGGCGGCTGACGTTCACGCGGACTGTGAGACGGCCGCGGCCTGCGCACCTTCGAAGAATCGTTCGAAGGTTTTGCGCGCCTGCTCCAGGCCCGCATCCGCCATCGACCGCATCTCCTCTGGAATTTCGAGATCCCTCTTAAGGTTATCCAGCCGTTAAAGGCCGAACTCACTCCCCCAGCCATGGACCTGCAAGACGTGGAAGGCGATACTAACGATCTGTTAACGCTGTCATGTCGGCAGCCGACAAGCCGACGCCGGAGATGATGCAGAATACGGAATTCAAGGCGCGAGGCCCGGACGATCCGCGGCTGGCGGTGCATGCAACAAGCGTCCTTCCCGTCTGGTTATGGTCGGTCGACGGCACGCGGGTGTTGTGGGCCAATCCGGCTGGCGCGCTGGTGTTTGGCGAGCGAAACAGCGTCCAACTCGCCGGCAAGGTCTTCGGCCCCGCCGACCCCCACCGTCGCCAGATCGCGCAGCTTTCCCATCGGCTACCACCAAACGGCGCCGTTCGGCTGGAACGGTTGCGCGGCTTTGGCTCGACGCTCAACATGCTCGTCACTTGCGCTTGCGCGCGGCTTGAATTCGCCGACGGCGACGCAGGCGTTCTGATCGCCGCCGCTGAACCGGTCGGCCACGCGATGCCGCTCGCCGAACGACTGCAGCGGCTGGTCGAGGACCTGGATGCGCCGGTTGCGACGTTCGAAAGCGACGGCACGCTGGTGGCCGCAAGCCGTGCGGCTCACGTTTTCGAACTTCATCATCTCGCCGATGCCGGCCTGGAAGAAGCGCGCCGGATTGCCTTGAAGGAAGGCCGCGCGGAAGTCCCGTTCGGCGGAGGTCACATCGCGCTGACGCGCCTCGGCAGCCGCGCCGACGTGGGGCTGCTCGCTGTGATCACGCCCGCGCAGATCCTGATCCAGGATGAAGAAATGTTGGCGGCTGAATCTATCGTGCCAAGCGAAGCAGTGGCCGAAGTCGCGCCGGCAAAGGACGCACCTGACAACGCCGCTCTGCAAAACGATGCGCAGGATGAGCCGCCCGCCAATCCACCGTCCGTCGAGCCGACAAGCCTGCCGTCACGCCGGCATCCGATGCGCTTCATGTGGCAGATGGATGCCGATGGCCGCTTCTCGCTCGGCTCCGACGCCTTCACCCGATTGATCGGCGTGCACGCCGCCGCCGGTTTCGGTCGGCCGTGGTCGGAAATCGCTGATGTGTTCGAGCTCGACCCCGAAGGGCGCGTCATCCAGGCGATTGCGACGCGCGAGAGCTGGAGCGGGATCGTCGTGAATTGGCCCGCCGACGACGGCAACCGATTGCCGGTCGAGATGTCGGGACTGCCGATCCACGATGCCGCGCGAAATTTCGTCGGCTACCGCGGCTTTGGCATCTGCCGTGATGTCGAGGGTCTTTCGCGACTCGATATCCTGCGCAGTCAGGAATTCTTCAACGATCCGCCATCAGCAGACATGATGTCGCCTGAAATTGGCCCAGCCCTGGTGAGATCGTTTGAATGGCCTGCGCCTCCGTCTCACATTGTCGACACAACCGTTAATTCGAAGACACCTATTTCGACTGCACCCTCATCCGATATTGCAGAACCAACCGATCAGGACAGGCCGGTGGACACGCCCAACGAAATCTTCCAGGAAGCGCCGCCGGTCTCGCCAAACGTCGTCCCGTTCCGCCCGCTCGGCGACGCGCGCGCACCGGTACTGACACCGGTCGAGAACAGCGCCTTCGACGAACTGGCTCGACAATTGTCGGCGAGGCTCGAGAACGAGAACGGCGAGACGAGCGAACAATCCGAGGCCCCGCAGGTCATCTCCGCGATGCCCGCGCCAATCGAAACGCCGTCGAGCATCGTCGTGCCGCCGACCTGGCTCGCCGAACCCGAACCGCCGGCGCGCGGCGAGAGCAAGCGCGACAAGACGCTGCTCGATCTGTTGCCGACGGGCGTGATGATTTACCGGCTCGACCGCCTGCTTTATGCCAACCAGGCATTTCTCGATCGCATGGGATATCCCAGCCTGCATGCGCTGGAGCAGGCCGGCGGCGTCGATGCGCTTTATGTCGAGCCCGGCGTCTCCAACGCCAGCAGCACGTCGGACACCGGCACACCGGTCAGGATTTCGTCGCCCGAAGCGCCGTCCGCGGGCGCCATCGACGCACGTCTCCATACCATCGACTGGGACAACGACGCCGCGCACGCACTGATATTTGCCGGCGCGTTTGCGGAAAGCACCGCCTCGGCGCCGGTAGCTCCGCCGCCGCTCCCCGAACCCGAACCGTCCGCGGTGGGACAAGCCAATGCGGAAGAACTCGCCACCATCCTCGACACCAGCGCCGACGGCATCCTGATGTTCGATGCGCTCGGCAACATCCATTCCTGCAACCATAGCGCCGAAGCGCTGTTCGGCTACGACGGCACCGAACTGACGCAGCGCAATCTCGCCACGCTTTTCGCGCCGGAGAGCGACGGCGTCGTGAGGCAATATCTCGAAAGCCTCAGCGGCACGGGCGTTGCGAGCCTTCTGGAGCACGGCAACGAGATTTTAGCCCGCAGGCGCAGCGGCGATCTCGTTTCGCTGTCGATGACCATCGGACGGACAAGGGCGCACGGCCCGAATTTCTTCGCGGTGTTCCGCGATCTGTCGCAGATCAAGAAAGGCGAGAGCGAGTTGCGCGAGGCGCAGCGGCTTGCCGACCGCACGGCGAACGCGAAAGCAGATCTGCTCGCGCGGATCAGCCACGAAATCCGCACGCCGCTCAACGCCATCATTGGCTTTGCCGAGGTAATGATCAGCGAGCGCTTCGGCGCGCTCGGCAACGAGCGCTATATCGAATACATGAAGGACGTCCGCACCTCCGGTCAGCGGGTGGTCGCGGTGCTCGACGACATGACCGATCTCAGCCGCATCGAGACCGGCAGGCTCGACCTCGCCTTCGCCAGCCAGAACCTCAACGACCTCGTGGAAAGCTGTGTCGCGGTGATGCAGCCGCAAGCCAGCCGCGAGCGCATCATTATCCGCACCTCACTGGCGCATATGCTGCCGCCCGTCGTGGCCGATGGACCGGCGTTGCGCCAAATCGCCATGAACCTGATCGGCAATTCGATCCATCTCACCAATGCCGGCGGCCAGGTGATCGTTTCCACCGCATTGACGGATTTCGGCGACGTGGCGTTGCGAATCCGCGACAGCGGGCCCGGCCTCAACGACAACGAAATTGCGGCCGCGATGGAGCCATTCCGCCAGCAGGCGCCGTTCGATCAGTCGCCGGAGGCAGCGGCCAGCCTGTCGCTGACCAAGGCACTCGTCGAAGCCAACCGCGCGCAGTTCAACATCAAGACCGGCGCACGCTCCGGCACGCTCGTCGAAGTGGTTTTCTCGCGGGCGACGGCGAAAACCTGAGGCCGAGACGGCTCAGTGTCCGCTCAACACCAGCGTCTTGATGGGAAGAAGCAGGGCCTGGATTCGCAACAGCATCGCATGAACGATGCCGACGGCGTCGACGGCATGCAGCGCCAGCCCCTTGAGGGCACCGGTTTCCTTTGAGGCGATCAGGTCGTGGTTGCTGGTATAGGCGTTGACGAGGCAGCTGCTTCCGGGCGTGACGCCGTCCAGTCCGCCTTTATAGATGGGCTCCAGGAACGCCAGAACAGTGCCGGGAGCCTGTACCTGGCGGGCTTCGACGAGTTGTTCACCCCCGCGGAATTGGCCAGCGGCGATGTAATCCTGCTCTCTGGTTATCACCATCGGGATGATCGTCCAGGGCTTTGAGATGCAGGTCGCCTCTGCGACCATACCGACCTTGATGACATGCGACTCGATCTGTCCAAATCCTGCTGCGAGGGTACGCCCCGCACCATCAGGAATCAGAATGCCGGCAGACCGCATTACCGGATTGACGATATCTCCGGGGCGCAATGTGAATTGCTCGACGCGGCCGTCGACGCCAGCGCGAACCGTGGTCTTGTCCAGATCCACCTGCGCTTCAGCGAGTGCGGCCTCTGCGCTGGCCTTTTCCGCAGGCAGAAGCGCCGTTACGCGGGTCATCAGGGATTGTTTCGAGGCGGTCGCAGCGTCGAGCGAGCCCTGACGTCCCGCGAGCAGCACTTGTAGCTTTTCGATGTCACGCGTCGGAACGATGCCGGGACTGCGTTTCTGGAGTTCTTGCTTGGTGTCCAATTCATCCGACGCCTGCTGGTAATCGCCCTTGGCCTGCTGGATCTGTCCTTCCGCCTTGAGGACATCTGCCTGCGCCGTCAGCATGGCCGCATCGACCTCGGCGATCCTGCGGCGGGCCGTTTCCATCGCGGCTTGCTGCTTTGAACTGTCCAGCTTGAAGATCACCTCGCCCTTCTTCACCTGGGTGCTAAATCCAACATTGACCTCAGACACCCGGCCATTGATCTCGGGAAGGATCGGAACAGTCCTGAAGTAAAGCGTCGCCGTGTCGCTGGAGGGATGATAGTAGAAAATGACCGTGATCAGGGCGACGGCCAGCATCAGACAGGTAATGATGCCAAACCTCAGTTCGTACCAGACCGAAAACAAGGTGATTTCGCGGCCGATACGCTTGCCTTGCCGGTAGCGGCGATAGAGGTAGTCCGGAAGGATGGTCAGAAGCGAGCAGAGAAGGATCTCAAGCATGGTTCTTTACCTCGCTCTTGGCGGGCTCTGCTTTGCCTGAAACTTCTGTAACGACCACGTGAGGCGCCGCTTCGCCGAGCAGGCCAGCCGCTTCGTCGTCCAATGGGACGCCGGCGATTTTCTCGACCGAGCCCGCGATCCGCCGCAGCGGCGTGCCAAAATCGGGCAAATCGACCAAAGCGAGGAACAGTCCGATCACCCAGAACAGATGGTTGTGGGTAAACAGCGCCAGCAAACCCAACACAGCGACGATCTCGAACTGAAACTTCTGCGACTTGTGCGCCATTCGCTCCGGCAGGGTGTGCAAGATCAGATAGAGATTGCCAACGCCGAGGACAGCGGCGATCAGCACGATGCCGACGACGACCATCAGGACATCGGTGTCTCCCGGAGCGGTGATGAAGGCTGGAAGATGATCGGGCGCGGCTGGATGGAGTGACCCGTTCACTTAACTCTCCATTTCGAAAATGCAGGTGTCGTCGCAAGCCTAAAGCAGAACTTCTCCAGGAAGTCGCGTTCTCCAAGAATGGAGCGCAGAATGAGATCGTCAAATCTGTTTTCGATTGGGCTCAAACGCCTGAGCCAGTCGCTCCACTTCCAGACTAGTGCAAAACAGCGCGAACAAGCACCCTATGAATATGATTCCACGTACAGCCGCCAGGAGCACATCGAAATCCGGCTCCAATCTGGGAGCATGCCTGAAGACGACGACAGCAAACAACGAACCGCCGAAAATGAAACTGAGGCGTCCGAAAAACAAAAAAACATGATTCAGAAATAGATTGGGACGCCGAAACGGTATTGGCACATACAGAACGCGCCACCAGTACGCGATCTGCATCATGCAGAAAATACCAAAGGTAATAATGTCTGAATAAACATCCTTTGGAAGTTGCTGTCCCGGGTTGCGCAACAGCTGGTCGAACTCGGGCAATTCCTGCCAAACAAATATGATCATTCCCGCGATCTGCGTCGCGAGCAAGAGCGGATAGGCTACATTTCCGCGTATATGCCGCCGCTGTTCGGCTTCATCAATCAATGACGTCAACCAACCACACTCACTCGCCCAACCAGGAAATAACAGCTCAAAGATATGCTACCTTTGAACCGGTCGGCTGGGAAGACGTGCCGCCACTTTCCCAATCATGCTTTGAGTTTTGCGATCTCGTTCTTCGCGGCGGTCACGATCTCATCATTGGTGTGAGCGTGGCCCCAAAGACCCCAGCCGCCCTGCACCGCCTCGGTCAGGAGAACCCACGTTCGCTGCTTGAGGCTGTCGTCGCCTGCGGCCTTGGCGACGAGGTCGGTGAGCTGGCGCACGACCTCAATTTGTTTTGGCCGATCGAGCGCGCCGGCATTGGTAAGAACCTGAACGCGAACGTAGTTGCTGTCGCCGTCCACATTGGAGAGCGCGCCATTCGCCAACTCATGCACGAAGGCGGCCGTGTTCTTCCGGAACATCGGAATGTCCGGCACCTGCTCGACCGATTTGACGATGGTGGCGGCGTCTTTTGCCAAAGCGTGCGGATCGCTGAAGGTGCCTGCGGTGGCAAAGATATCGATCATCGGCATCGACGGCACTCCTTTTGCTGATGCATTTATAGGGTTTTGCTGATGTATTATCGGGCTATGCTGACCGTCATAGAATACTATGACAATCGTCATAGTCAAGAGACGACGTCAGAAAAAGAACTCAAGAGGCACGAACTTTGGCTGGCAGCGTCAAACAATCGATGATCGAGCGCACCGCGGTGCTGCTCGCCAAAAAAGGCCTGCAAGGCGCCTCGTTCAGCGAGATCCTGGAAGCCTCCGGCGCGCCGCGCGGCTCGCTCTATCATCATTTTCCCGGCGGCAAGGATGAACTGGTTCTGGCCGCGCTGGAGCATGCCGGCAACCAGGCGATGGGCGCGCTCGATCGCCTGTCCGGCAAACCGGCGCGCGAGATCGCGGAAGGATTTCTGTCGTTGTGGCGCTCGGTGCTGGCGCGTTCGGATTTTTCAGCCGGATGCGCCGTCGTCGCGGTGACGGTGGCGGCTGAATCGGAAGACCTGAAGGCGCGCGCGGCCGCAATCCTGCGCGGCTGGCGCGACAAGCTCTATGCGTTGTTTGTCGAAAGCGGAATACCGAAGAA
The DNA here is from genome assembly GCA_963824305.1 of uncultured Alphaproteobacteria bacterium. Lineage (GTDB taxonomy): Bacteria > Pseudomonadota > Alphaproteobacteria > Rhizobiales > Xanthobacteraceae > Bradyrhizobium. The sequence continues at coordinate 339,934 of CAWGOW010000002.1, read as the reverse complement.
AAGAGCGCGCGCGGTCGCGGCAAGTCTCGTGGCGGCTTGCGAGGGCGCCGTGATCCTGTCGCGCGCGGAGCGTTCATTCGAACCGTTCGACCTCGTCGCGGCCGAACAGCTGGCGATGGTCGAGGCCGCCGCGAGATCCGCTTCGTAAGACCGGTCGAAAGACTTAAGCGCTCGCGTGAACGGGATTCAGAAAATCCGCGATCGCTTCGAGGAAGGCCCCTGGCGCCTGCAATTGCGGGACATGTGCGCAACCTTCGAGAACCTTCAGCCGCGCATTCGGCAATAACGCGGCGAGTTCATGCGACATTGGCGGCGGCGTCGCCTCGTCATGTTCGCCGACCAATACAAGCACGGGCATTTTGACTTTGTGCAACTCGGGACGAAGATCGAGTTCGGCGAGTTGCGCGCACGCCGCCTGCAACACCGCAGGGTCGGTTTTCAAAAAAGCTTCGCGGCGGTCGCGCATCAGGTCGGGATGGGCGGCCTGAAACTCCGGCGCAAATAGCCGGCGCATCGCAACATCCGTGATCGCGGCGAGGCCCTTGGCCTTTGATGCCGCCGCCATGTTGCGGAAGGCTTCCCGGCCCGGCTCCGAGAACGCCGCGCCGCAATCGGCGAGGATGAATTTGCTTCCAATCGACGGATGCCGGATCGCCATCTGCAATGCGACGAAGCCGCCCCAGCCGTTGCCAAGCACAATGGCGTCCTTGTCTCCCACTTCGCTCACGACTTTGGCCATGCGATCGGCGACCGCGGCAAGGCCGCCGCTTACCGCGTGTGAGGCCCCGAACCCCGGTAGTTCCGCCACCACCACACGATGGGAACGCGCCAATTCCGGCGCGATCGACGCAAAACTCGCACGATCCGACAACAACGAGTGAAGCAGAAACAGCGCCGGTCCCTCGCCTGTGACCGCGGCATTCACGGTGCCGTTGGCGAACAATCGATCCATGCGGGATTCTCTTTTTCTACTGGAGGTGGTGTGGGAGGGAGGTTGAGATGAAACCGATTGATAAATCAAACTACCGATATTTCAAGCCCTCAGTGCTTGACGTGATATTTCACGAATGCAAAATAGCATCAAAATTTACCGGAAAACACGCATGCTTTTGCGCGATAATGTTTATGAGAGCTTGCGCGCTGATATTCTGAGCTGCCGGCTGGCGCCCGGCCATGACGTTCGCGAGCAGGAGCTCGCCGAACGCTATGCCGTCAGCCGCCAACCGGTCCGCGAAGCCCTGCTGCGGCTGGAGCGCGAGCATCTTGTCACCGTGCAGCCGCGCCAGGGCTATCGCGTCAATCCGATCTCGCTGTCGGACGCCCGTGACCTGTTGCGATTTCGCCTGGCGTTGGAGCCGGCCTGTGTCGCGGAAGCGACCGAGCATGCGCCGGACAAGACGCTTGAGGCACTCGACGACTTCAGAAGCTTTGCCGGCGACCGCGAGGACTTCATCACCTATAACCGCGGCTTCCACTCCGCGCTGGCACATGCCTCGGGCAATCGCCGCATGGCGGGCGCATTGTGCGACCTGATTGGACAGGCCGATCGACTGGTGCGCGTCAGCCTCGCCAATGTCAGGGATCACGATCCGACCCAATTGGTCGCGGAACATGGCGAACTGATCGAGGCGATGCAGCGGCGCGACCGCAGGCGCGCGCTGGGCCTCATCAAAGCTCATATCCTGCAGACCGAAAAGCGCGTGCTGCCGGCGCTCAAGCGTAACGCCGTGATCGTGGAGGAGAAAAACACATGAATATTCCAGCCAAACCGGGCTCCTCATCGATCGAAATCCACGGCAATTTCGTTGACGGCCGCGAAATCGAGGCGGGACAAGGCGCCATGCTCGATGTTCGCAATCCCGCAACCGGCGAGGTGATCGCGCAAATCCCGAACTCTACCGCAGACGACGTTGACCGCGCCATGAAAAGCGCGCGTGCCGCGTTCGAAGGCAAGGCCTGGGGCGGCATGGACGTGCGGGCCCGTGCGCGGCTCGTCAACAAGCTTGCCGACGCCTTCGAAGCCAATCTGGATCAGCTCTACAAGCTCGAGACGCTCAACAACGGCCGCCCGGTCAACGAGACGCGTGCGCAGCTGTCGCGGCTGCCGGATTTCTTCCGCTATTTTGCTGGAGTTGCGCTGGCGCGTCGCGACTCGGTGATTCCGGTCGAGGGGCCTTACCTCAACTACACACTGCGCACGCCGATCGGCGTCGTCGCCAACTGCACGCCGTTCAATCACCCGCTGATGATCCTGTGCAAATCACTCGCGGCCGTGCTGGCGTCGGGCTGCGTCACCGTGGTGAAGCCCTCCGAATACACTCCGCTGACGACGCTGCGCCTGGCCAAAATCTTCGCCGAGGCCGGCCTGCCGCCCGGCGTGTTCAACGTCGTGCTGGGCTTGGGGCAAAGCGCCGGCAAAATGCTCGCCGAACATCCCGATATCGACAAGCTGGTTCTAACCGGCGGCACCGAGGCTGGCCGCATCGCCGGCAGCGCCGCGGCGAAAGTATTTGCGCATCAGACCATGGAGCTTGGCGGCAAGACGCCGGTGATGGTGTTCGACGATTTCGACATCGACCGCGCGGTCAATTATGCCGCCTTCGGCGCCTTCATCGGCGCCGGACAAACCTGCATCTGCGCCTCGCGCCATCTGGTGCAGGCCTCGATCTACGATGAGTTCGTCGCCAAGCTCAAAGCCAAGACTGAAAGCATCCGCATCGGCGATCCCTCCGACCCTGCGACGCAACTCGGGCCCGTGATCTCGGCACGCCAGCGCGACCGCGTGCTGTCCTACTGCAAGTTCGGCCACGAGGACGGCGCACGTCTCGTCAGCGGCGGCGTGGCGGCGAAGATCGCGGGATTTGAGAACGGCTATTTCGTCGAGCCCACAGTGTTTGCCGACGTGAAATCCGACATGCGCATCTTCCAGGAAGAAGTGTTCGGTCCCTTCACTTCCGTGACACCGTTCAAGGACGAAGCTGATGCGCTTCGCCTCGCCAACGATTCGCCGTTCGGGCTTGCAGCCGCAATCCGAACCCGCGACGTCGGACGCGCGCACCGCGTCGCGGCCGGCGTGAAATGCGGCATCGTCTGGATCAACGACCACCACCGGCTCGATCCGGCTTCGCCCTGGGGCGGCGTCGGCGATTCCGGCGTGGGCCGTGAATGCGGCACGGAAAGTTTCGACGATCATTTCAACGTCAAGAGCGTGATGGTCGCCACCAATGATGCGCCGTTCGACTGGTACCGCGACACGGCGGGCCAGCGGCGGCTGAACTGAATGCTCGAGGCTGACCCGAAAAGCGGCAGCCTCATTTCTTGATAAGGGGGAAACTTTCATGGCTTCCGCAGTAAACGCCGGCGCGCGCCTCGACCGGCTGCCGATTTCGTCATTCCACTACCGGATCTTCTGGCTGGTTGGCGCCGGCATGTTCTTCGACGGCTACGACCTCTACGTCGCTGGCGGCGTGCTCGCCTCGACCGTGCAGTCGAAATTCTCGACCGCGGCGGAAAACCTGCAGTTCATTTCGCTGACCTTCGTCGGCATGACCGCGGGCGCGCTGATCACGGGCTTTATCGGCGATAAGTTCGGCCGCCGCTTCACCTATCAGATCAACCTGCTGATCTTCGGCTTTGCTTCGCTTGCGGCCGCCCTCGCTCAGGACATGAACCAGCTCATCATCTGCCGCTTCGTGCAGGGGCTGGGACTTGGGGCCGAAATCGTCGTCGGCTATTCGACCCTGACCGAATTCGTTCCGCCGAAGACGCGCGGCCGCTGGCTGTCGATGATGGCCTTCGTCGTGGTCGCGGGCTTTCCGGTGACCTCCCTGCTCGGCTATCTCGTGATTCCGAATTTCGGATGGCGGCCGATGTTCGTCATCGCCGGCATCGGCTCGCTGTTCGTCTGGTATTTGCGCAAGAACCTGCCGGAATCTCCGCGCTGGCTCGAATCGGAAGGCCGCAACGAGGAAGCAGAAAGCCTGATGCAGGCCATCGAAAAGGAAGCCTCCGACGGCAAGCCGCTGCCGCCCGTCGTCGTGCCCGCTCCCATGGCGCAAGTCGCCGCCGGCGATCTGCTCAAGCCGCCGCTTTTGCAGCGCATGGTTGTCGGCTCCTGGGTGCTGATCACGATCAACACGCTGATTTTCGGCTTCGTGATTTTCCTGCCGCAGTTCTTCCTGCGCCAGGGACTGACGATCACCAACTCGCTCGCCTATACGCTGGTGCTGTCGGCCGGTTCGCTGGTCGGATGCGCGCTCGGCGCCTATCTGTCCGACGGCATCGGACGCCGCGCCAGCATCATTCTCGCCTCCGTCATCACGATCGTCAGCGGCTATATCTATGCCCGCTTCGATGCGGCGTCGGATCCTGCGATCGTGCTGACCGTCGGATTCATCCTGGTGGTCGCGATCTATATTCAGACCGCAATCCTCTATGGCGTTTATACGCCGGAGTTGTTCCCGACCGAGATCCGCCTCCGCGCAAACGGCATCTGCAACTTCTTCGGACGCGGCGCCACCGTGGTGTCGCCGTTCATCGTCGGCAGCCTGATCGCTTCGTACAAATTGCCGGGCGTGGTCTGGCTGATGATTGGGCTTGTCGTGGTGCAGATCCTGGTGGTGTGGGCCTGGGGCGTCGAGCCACGCAACCGCGGACTGGAAGACGTCTCCGCCAAAGCGAGCGCGTGAGCGTGGCGGCCTAGCACAGACCTCGTCATCCCGGCCAAGCGAAGCGCGAGCTCCGATGTGCAGTTACACATCGGAGATCCATAACCACCGATCTCAGTCTTGGATGGAGCTGGAGCGCCAGCTTTGCCAATTACAAAGTCCTGGGGTTATGGGTCCCCGCCTTCGCGGCGACGACGAAAGCACCGATCGCGTTTACGCGTTCTTCAGCGCGACGCGGAATTCGGCCTCGGTCTTGGCCTTCACTTCGTCAAGCGTGACGCCGTCGGCGAGTTCGATCAGCGCCATGCCGTCCTTGCCGTGCTTGTCGATGGTGAAGACGGCGAGATCCGTCACCACCATGTCGACGACGCGCTCGCCGGTCAGCGGCAGGTTGCATTTCTTCAGAAGCTTCGCACCGTCCTTGGCAGAATGCTCCATCACCACCACGACGCGCTTGACGCCGGCGACGAGGTCCATCGCGCCGCCCATCCCCTTCACCATCTTGCCGGGGATCATCCAGTTGGCGAGGTCGCCGTTCTCGGCGACCTGCATCGCGCCCAGAATTGATAAATCGATGTGCCCGCCGCGCACCATGCCGAAGGAATCGGCCGACGAGAAATAACTCGTGTCCGGCAGTTCGCTCACGGTCTGCTTGCCGGCGTTGATGAGGTCCGCATCTTCCTCGCCTTCATAAGGGAACGGTCCCATGCCAAGCATGCCGTTCTCGCTTTGCAACGAAACATCGATGCCGTCCGGGATGTAGTTGGAAACCAGCGTCGGAATGCCGATGCCGAGATTGACATAAAAGCCATCGCGCAATTCCTTGGCGGCGCGGGCGGCCATTTGTTCGCGGGTCCAGGCCATGGGGTGCTCCTGATGAAATCGGTTAGTTGGCGGGCCGCGGACGCGTATTGCGGAATTCAATCCGCTTCTTGGCGTTGCCGACCTCGATGATGCGCTTGACGAAAATGCCGGGCGTATGGATCTGGTCCGGATCGATCTCGCCGGCTGGAACCAGGTGCTCGACTTCGGCAACCGTGACCTTCGCGGCGGTGGCCATCATCGGGTTAAAGTTTCGAGCGGTCTTGCGGTAGACGAGATTGCCGGCGGTATCGCCCTTCCAGGCGTGAACGATGGCAAGATCGGCGAACAGGCCGCGCTCCATGATGTATTTCTCGCCGTCGAAGACCTTTTCTTCCTTGCCTTCGGCAATCAGCGTGCCGACGCCGGTCTTGGTGTAGAAGGCCGGGATACCCGCGCCACCGGCGCGAATGCGCTCGGCGAGCGTGCCTTGCGGATTGAATTCGAGTTCGAGCTCGCCGGCGAGGTATTGCTGGGCGAACAGCTTGTTCTCGCCGACATAGGAGGAGATCATCTTCCTGATCTGGCGCGTCTCGAGCAGCCGCGAGAGCCCGATCCCGTCGACGCCGGCATTGTTGGAAACCACCGTCAGGTTCTTGACCCCGCTGTCGCGGATCGCATCCGACAGGGTCTCGGCAATGCCGCAGAGGCCGAAGCCGCCCGACATGATCATCATGCCGTCCTTGAGCACGCCGTCGAGTGCCGATTTGGCGTCGGGATAGACCTTTTTCATGCAATACGATCCATGGAGGAAATGCGGTAAGCGCTCGCCATCTATTAGGCGAAATCTTCGCAGTGCGTCAATGATCGGCGCCGGTCCAACGCGGTGGACTCCTCCTTCGAGACGCTCGCCCGTGGCGGCTCCTAGGGGATGGGATCCGGCCCCTCATGGAGAGGAGCGCGGCCCGGCGCGTCTCCGGACGATCGCCGCATCGCAGGGAGAACCATGAGGTCCACCGGGATTGAACGGCCTTGAAAGGGTCACGAAAAACCAGCAAGTTGCCGCGGGTTGGAAGGCGTTGCGGGCACTGGATGTCCTGCTCACCGTTTCGGCAATGACCAGCGACCTCGCGCCGATTGCGAATTCGGTTCCAGCGAGGCAAAAGCAAACTTGGATATTTCTAGGATTTTCCATTGACGATGGCCCAGGGAACACGGCGCCTCGCGATGCCGGTCGCGGCGCTTTTCGGCTTGGTGGTGGTCGCGCTGATCGCCTCGTCCTGGCTGCTCAACCGCGACGCCCTTCGCAAAGCCGTGGAGGCGCAGATCCGCGCCGTTACCGGGCTCGATCTGGTCGTCAAGGGCGGCACCGACATCTCGCTATTCCCCGGAAGCTATGTCTCCTTCCATGACGTCGGCTTGCGCGGCGGGGCTGCCGCCGATCCCGCGCTCACCGTCGATGTGCTGACGGCGAACCTGCGGCTGTTGCCGCTGCTGTTGCAGCGTTTCGAGATTGCCGACGTGATGATGCTGCGGCCGCGTATCCGGGTGGTTCGCGACATCAACGGCGAGAGCAACTGGACGCCGTTCGTGGGCACCATCACCCGCACCATGAAGCCCGGAGCGGAGAACCAGCTGTCGTTCTCCGAAATCCGCATCCAGGATGGCGAACTCACCTACGAAGACCCGGTTCGCCAGATCAACGAATCCCTCGGCGACATCGATCTGTCGCTCGCCTGGCCGTCGATCTCGCGCTCCTTCGCGGCGACCGGCCAGTTCGACTGGCGCGGCGAACGCATCGACGGCAGCATCTCGATCGGCGACTTCCTGGCCGCGCTGTCGGGCGATCGCTCCGGCTTCAAGGCCCGCCTTGCCAGCGCGCCTTTAAAGCTCGCCTTCGACGGCACCGTCGCCAATCGCACCAGCATGATGATGGAAGGCACGATGACGGTCGACTCGGCATCGCTGCGCAACGCCCTGCGCTGGACCGGTCAGGCGCCTCCCGGCAGCGGCGGCTTCGGCCGCTTCGCGCTGAAGGCGCGAGCCAACGTGGTCGGAGCCTCGGTGGCGCTGACCAACGTCAACGTCGAACTCGACGGCAACGTCGCCGAGGGCGTGATGACCTACGCCAATAACGGCCGGCAGTCGTTGCAGGCAACGCTCGCTGCCGACGCGCTCGACTTCACGCCTTACATCTCGACCTTCCGCCTGCTCGCAAGCGGCGCGCGCGACTGGAACCGGCAACTGTTCGACCTCGATTCATTGTCGACCACCGATCTCGATATCAGACTGTCGGCGGCACGGATGACGGTCGGCCCCTCCAAACTGGGGCGCACCGCGATCGGCGCCAACCTGCGCAACGGCGCGCTGGCTCTCAGTGTTGGTGAAGCGCAGATTTATGGCGGCATCGCCAAGGGATCGTTCGGCCTGTCGCGTGCCGACGCGGCGGCCGACGTGAAAGCGCAATTCCAGTTTACCGATGTCGACCTGCAAGCCTGCGCCAGCGAATTGTTCGGCGTCAACAAACTGTCCGGCCACGGCAATCTGAGCGTCTCGCTCGCCGCTTCGGGCTCGAGCCCGTTTGGCCTGGCGCAATCGCTCGACGGCACCGCCATGCTGACCGGCCATGACGGCGCGATTTCAGGCTTCAATGCCGAGCAGTTGCTGCGGCGGCTGGAACGGCGGCCGCTGTCGGGCGCTGGCAATTTCCGCTCCGGCGCGACGCCCTACTCCGACCTCACCGTCGCGGTGAAATTCGCCGATGGGGTCGCGACCATCGACGACGTCCATATCGATGGTCCGGCGCATATCACGCTGACCGGCACGGCCTCTGTGCCGGCGCGCGAATTTGACATGAAAGGTGTCGCTGGCCTGACCGCGGCCAATGGCACACCCGGGTTCGAACTGCCGTTCGTGGTGCAGGGTCCGTGGGACGATCCGCTGATCTTCCCGGATCCCGACAGCCTGATCCGCCGTTCGCCGGCCAGCGCGCCGCTGCTCGATGCGGTCAAGGACCGCAAGACCCGCGATGCCGTGCGCTCGGTGATCGAGCGCTTGACCGGCGGCGGCAACAAGGCGCCGGATGACCCGTCGCCTGCGCCCGCTGATGCCGCCAATGCCAAGGCAAACTGAGGATAAGACAGGCCTTTTTCCGGAAAAGCCGGTCAGGCAACGCAACTTATTGGGGAACTCATGCTTGCGTTTTCGTGATCGAAGCTATACGTTGGCGCCGTTCGATTAGCCGCTGTGCCTTTCTGAATGTGCCCGCGGGCTCTTCCCAAAGACATCGACCAGTTGAATTGGAAACGCGTGATCGTCGCGCGTGATGTAGTTTGGAGAAGATAAATGCCGACAGGTACAGTTAAGTGGTTCAATGGCCAAAAAGGCTTCGGTTTCATCCAGCCCAATGATGGCGGCAACGACGTGTTCGTGCACGTGAGCGCCGTCGAGCGGGCCGGTCTGCCGGGTCTGGCCGAAGGACAGAAGGTTTCCTTCGAGCTCAAGACCGACAAAGTGCGCGGCAAGGTAAGCGCAGAAAATCTCTCGCTTGCCTAAGCCGTTAACGTCATTTCACGGATGTACTGAAATGGCCATGTGCCCGCTCGATCGACAGATTGGGCGGGCTTTTTGCGTTTGCAGATTTGGACGAGAAAGATGGTAACCAAGAAATCGGGTGAACCATCTCCGGAAAGCATCGCACGCACCAACCGACAGCGTCTGGCGCAGGAAGAAGGCGTCCGGGCGATGGCGGACGTAGAACAGAAAGCCGTCGCGGTTCGCAAGAACATGGAACGCCTTCGTGCGCTGAGGCAATCCAGGGAAGCGGAGGAAAGCGCTCAACCCGCTCCTTCGCCCAAGGCGTCGAAGCGCAAAAAAGCCGTTCCAAAATAGTGCCGATCGAGTATGCCGCAGGCAACGCGCGCCTGAAACCAATTGCACCTGATGCCGTTGGCCTCCTTGAGGTCGACCAAGGGCGTCAAAAGACTGCCCTGAAATCCGTAGCCAGCGCCACCCTTTCTCATGGGAAGTGCGCGCAGACCTTCATCCCTGCACAAGCCTCCGCAATCATCGCGCGGAAAACAATGCGGGGATCGGAAATCGGAGACTGAGATGTCAAAGCGACCACCCGCGAGCCGCGCGGTGACCGAAGCCAACAGGTTATTCAAGCCCGCCCAGCCGGAAACGACTGAAACGGAATACGCAAAAACGCAGAAGGCCTTCGACGACAATCGCGAGCGGCTCAAGGCGGAGCGACTGGCGCGCGAGGCATCCGATGAATCAGCGCGCAAGCGAAAGCCGTCTTCGTGACCCCAAGATCTTCCTGATCCCAAGATCTTGCTGGCCGGGATCACGGCATCTGTCGTCCAAAACCGGCCGCCGCTTACAGATTTTTAACAAGACAAAGCCCGGTTCCGTCGGCATTCTTTTGGGACTCATCATGAGGGGCCTTTAGCCATGCGCTTCGTTCAAGCCGCGGCATCTGCCGCCACCGTCACCTTCCTGTTGACGGGCGCCGCCACAGCCAAGCCGACTGCCACCACCGCCGAGACAAACCTGCGAAAGGGACCCGGCACCGACACCGAGGTGCTCACGCTCATCCCGAAGGGAACGACGGTCGAGATCGGCAAATGCACCAACGGCTGGTGCGAAGCTTCCCTGGACGGCAAGGACGGTTTCGTCATCGCACGCAATGTCGGCCTTGGGCCCCGTCCGGCGCCGCGCGTAGCCAGACTTGGAGCCCAGGTCTACGAGGAAGAAGTCGTCGTTGCGGGCCCGCCCGGTCCGCCGGTCTACTACCGCCCCTATCCCTATTATCGCCCATACCCTTACGGGTATTACTACCGGCCCTGGGGCTGGGGTTGGGGAATGCGCTGGTAATCTAGTGGAGTGGATTTGACATTCGCGCCCGATCTAGCCGCGGGCTGATCCAGCGAATGTCACATCCAAAACAGCACTCGCGACGGCGAAATTCGGCAGCAGCACACCACCAAGGCAAGGCCGGCGCCGATCAAACGTCGCATCATCGGCCGACCGTTGCGGTGGACTCCGGTTCTGCCGAATGACAAAATTCCTGCATCGCCGATACGACAGCATCGCTGATCAGGTCTCTGCGTTCCGAGGAGTCCATCTTCAACTCCTCGTCCCGGTTGATGATCGAGCCGGCCTCGAGCAGGACCGCCGGCATCCGGCTCTTCCTCAACACAATGAGTTCGTCATGGGCGTAGACGCCCGTGTCCTTGTCCAGCAGTGGAAACTGGTAGTGCCCCATGATGGGCATTGTGTACTGCTGAGCGTATTCCAGCCCTCTCACCTTCATCTCTTTTCCGACCAATTCGGCAAAGGCGAGGCTCGTCTTGAAATCCGCATTGTCGCGGGAGACGAAGACAGAATAGCCGCTGAAGCGGTCGCTGAAATGGCTCTTCTTGCCCTCGAACTCCCAATCCTCGAGGAATTTGTTGGGAACGGAATCGTGGTGGATCGAAAGGAACAGATCCGCGTTCATGTCGCTCGCAACAGCGACCCGTTTGAAGAGGCTGGGCTTGGCCTTGCCCTCGGTCACGAGCAGCTTCGTCTCCGCAAAGCCCGCGGCTTTCAGTTTCTCGTCGATCTGTTTCGCCAGACGCAGATTGAAGGTGAACTCCGTCACGTTGCGGGCGCTCGTCGCGCCTTCGGATTCGGCGGTATGTCCGACATCGAGCGCGATGCGGAATTTCGCGGGCGCACACGCGGCTGATGCCCGCTTCAAGGCGGGAGCGCTCACCGGTCCCAGCGCTGCAAGCCTGACATGATGAGACTTTGGCGAGGCCGCGTGTTTGGCCTCCTTCGCACGTTTTGACGTGGCGTGCTTTGACGCCTCAGCATGCGCGGCGGTTTTGTTGTCCTTGCCTTTGAAAGCGTCCGACAGCCAGTTCGCTTCGGCTACCCCGATCGGCAGACACGTCACAGCGACGACCGCGGCGGCGGCGATGTGCCAGCGCCGGACGCCAAGGATTGAGCAAACGCCCAAACAAAGGTTCAGGCGAAGGCTGGAGTGCGCGATTTTTTCAGCCGACAACAGCAATCCATAAAGCTCCCGGAGTGTGTTCTCCGTTCACGCGTGATGGTTGTAGCGACCTTAAGACATTTTGAATCGGGCGCTACCGAAAATATGTTTCCAGTTCCACACGCCGAACAAAACGCTTTGAGAGCAACCGCTTATCGCGCCCTGATCTCGTCAAATTTGAGACGCGCCTGTTCAAACTTGGCGTTGAACAGCCACATCGCATCGAGAATCTCCCGATAATTTGCCGACGTTCTGGCCCGGTCGGCCTGCCCAAAAGCAAAGATACTGTTGTTACGCAGATACCCCATCACCGTCGGATCGGAAATTCGGCTGCCCAGCAGATTGCCCGATCTGAGCGCAGTCCGGGTCGGCGAGGGAATGATCTGCATCAGTTCGAACAGCTTCATCTGATCGATCGGATCCGGCAACATTTTCGCGATTGCCGCTACCTGCGGGAAAATATCGGCGTGGGTGCTCATCAGGGCGTCACGCACATTGGTCCAGTGGTTGAGCCGATGATCGAGTTCGCCGATGCGCGCCTCTTCCTTGTCGTCGCGAAGGCTCAGCGCGGGATCGAAAGCGGCGACCCGCCCTTTGATCGCGGCCCACGCCGTTCGGCCGTTTCGATCCTCGGACGGCCCCGTCTGCAAACTTCCCTTGTACTTGTTCGAGCGCGCATTGCCGGCGTTCTGAACGCCATTGGTCTCAGCGAAGAAAAGCCCCAGGCTGATACGGCCGGCGGCCTCTGCATTCGCCGCATCGAGACCTTTGGCGCGCGCGATCGCCGTTCCCAAATCGACGACATCCTTGAACGGCGTATCAGATTTCTGCGCATTCGCGGGCGGCGCATCCAGAACGTCGAACAGCTTTCGATACTCTTCGAGCAGCGGCTCGTTGCCGGCATCCAAATAAGCCGGCGGGATTCCGAATTGGTTGGGCTTTCCGATCCTGGACGGAAGGACATCGGTGAGGTCCTTGTATGCGCTAATCATGTCGTTGCGGGCAAGGTAGAGCGCCTGCCCCGGCAGGTTCGGCAGCGCCTGACGTGAATCGATCTGCGAACGCCGCTGGCGCAGGATCAGCTCGAATTTGTCGACGGCGGCGCGATAGGCGTCGAGTGCCTCGGCCTGGGTTTTTCGACCGTCCAGACCACCCGCTTGCGCCGACGCCGTCGATGCCGCGAACAGCACTACCGCGAACAGCACTAGCAAAGCGGCAAACAGGTTCCCAACCGCTTTCATAGCTGCCTCGTGTCTCGATACCAATTTGGCCGGTTTTTGCCGTCGAACACGAGAAGTGTGGCATCAGACAGGAGCTACAGCAATTGGGAAAGCAAACCGCATTCGTGTCGCTGACGACGGTAGCGAATTTTTAAGGATAACTCCTTTCCGCCGCGGCGGGCCGGGTTGCACAACCCTTTAAACACCCTTGGAGCGCTACGTTTTCAACGAAGATGGTGTCCCCTTTGCTTGGCGCATGATCTTTCGGAAAACCGCGACACGCTTTTTCCGGATCATGATTTGGCGGGATCAAACCCTTGATGTCCGTGCACGAACGATCAGTGGAAAGTTCCGACGTGCTGCTGGCCGCACTCGAGCAGGCCAACGACGCTGTCGTGATCCTGGACCAGGATCATCGCGTCACGCATTTCAACGCATCGGCCGAGCGGATTTGGGGAATAGGCCGGACCGAAATCCTGGGCCGGCCCGCCGACGTACTCGGACTTAACGACCTTGACCAAGAGCGCAGAACCGAACTCACGATCGCACGTCCCGACGGCCATCGGCTGCGCGTTGCGCTGTCACTGTCGCGGGTCATATCCGGCGGGGTGCACCACACGATCGCGCTCGTGCGGGACATCACGCCTGAGTTGGCGCTGCGCGAGCGGCTTGCGCTGCACGTGATGATTGCGGACGGAACCAATCGTGCGGTGATCATCGTCGATCGCAATATGAAGGTCGTCTACGTCAATGCCACCTTCGTTGGCATGTTGGGCCACAACAGCGAGCAAGCCCTGGGCCGGCAGATTGGCGAGTTGCTCGCCGGGCCCCACACCGATCTCGGGGTGCTGAAGCGGTTACAGCGCTGTGTCACGGGCCAAAGCGGCATGGACGAGGAAATCCTTGCCTATGACTCTGGCGGCCAGGAGATCTGGCTCGGGGCCCACGTCAAAGCGTTCCGCAATGCCCGTGGCAAGGTCAAGTATATCGTCGCGCTGCTGGCCGATATCACCGAAAGCCGGCAATTGCGGTCGTTGCAGCAATTGATCATGACGGCGCTTGCCGACGAAATTCCAATTACGGAAATCGCCGATCAGCTTTGCCGGCGGGTAGAGGAAATTGCGCCCGACGTCGTTTCATCTCTGCTCCATATCGATGCCGAGGGATTGATTCACCCGCTGGGTGGTCCGAGCCTTCCCGACGACTATTCCAGGGCGCTGGAAGGGATTGCGATTGGACCCGATGTCGGCTCCTGCGGATCGGCCGCCTATCATGGCAAAGCGGTGCTTGCCATGGACATTGACAGCGATCCGCGCTGGCAGCTCTACAAGACGAGGCCGCTGGAAGTGGGCCTGCGCGCATGCTGGTCCTCGCCGATCAAGGCAAAGGATGGCCGCGTGATCGGCACCTTCGCCTTCTATTTCAGAGAACGCCGCTCACCCTCGCGCTGGCATGAGCGGATCGTCGAGGCCTGCGTTCAGCTGGGGGCGCTTGCCATCGAGCGCAAGGAAGCGCGTGCCCAGATCGCGCAGCTCGCTTATTACGACACGTTGACCGGACTGCCCAACCGGGCGCGCTTGCGCCACCTGATCTCCGAAGCGATCGCTTCGGCTCCCGATGGGAAGAGCATCGCACTGGCCTTCCTCGACATCGACAATTTCAAGGACGTCAACGATTCACTCGGACATTCCGCCGGCGACGAGATGCTGGTCGAGTTTGCGCAGCGGCTGCATACGCAGATCCAGCCGGGTGACGTGCTGGGGCGTCTCGGCGGCGACGAATTCGTGATTCTGCTGCCGGATCGCGACGCCGCGGGAGCCTCTCTGGTGGCTTCCCGGATCATGGAAGCGCTCGTCGCGCCGCTCAAGATCGTAACCAGGCAAGTGCCGGTTTCGGTGAGCATGGGTATCAGCATCTATCCAGATAACGCGACCAACCTCGATACGCTGATACAGCAGGCTGACGTGGCCATGTACAAGGCAAAGCAGGCGGGCCGCGCCACCTATCGTTTCTTCAGCGCAGACATGGACCGGCTTGCCGAGCAGCGGCTGGCCTATAGCGCTGCGCTGCGGGCAGCACTCGCCGGTGACGGCCTCTCGCTGCATTATCAGCCGCAGATCAGGACAACCGACGGCTCCTTGCATGGCGTCGAGGCGCTGGCGCGCTGGTATGATCCGGTGCTTGGCGAGGTTTCGCCGGCCAAGTTCATTCCGCTTGCCGAGGAATGCGGGCTGATCGAACAGATCGGATTGTGGTCGATCCGCGAGGCCTGCCGGCAAATGGCGCAATGGCGCGCCAACGGCCTCGACATTCCCTGCGTGTCGGTCAATCTTTCGCCGATCAATTTCCAGAACGCGGGACTTGGTTCCGACGTCGCCGAAATTCTCGCGGCGTATGGGCTACCGCCGGAAATTCTGATGCTCGAAGTCACCGAAAGCGTCTTTCTCAACGAACACTCGGTGGCGATCGAAACGATGAGCGCCATCCGCAAACTCGGAACCGGGCTGTCGCTCGACGATTTCGGAACGGGTTATTCGAGCCTGAATCGGCTCGCGCATCTGCCGATCCGGGAATTGAAGATCGACCGCAGCTTCATGCGTAATGTCGAGAGCGATCCCGCGGCACGGGCCATCGTGACGACCGTGGTGCGCGTCGGGCAAAGCTTGCAACTCACCGTCATCGCAGAGGGCGTCGAGACCGAAGGGCAGCAAAATCTGTTGTACGAACTCGGCTGCGACGTCATCCAGGGATTCCTCTACGCGCCTGCGCTGTCGCCGTCTGCCTTCGGACGCTGGCTGCTCGATCACAGCGCCGACCAGGCGACCGCCATGCTGCGAAGCGTCGGCCGCTCGACCTTGGAGCGGCCATCCGGCGGGGCTCGCACGCTCAGGCTGCCGGATCAATCAGCGGCGATATAGTCTTCGCTCCTGAACGATTTGCACCCTGTAGCCATTGACCGTCAACCAGCGCGCAGGAAAGACTACCTGCAAAGGTTGGACATGGATAAGACAGTTTCGGTCGCTAAAGTTTGCTGGAGCTGCAGCCGGCGCCCTCGTGGTTCTAACTGCTGGCTGGGCCGGCTATCTGCACCTAAGCGGCAACTTTCACGCTGTCGAAGACGGCGCCGTCTATCGGTCAGGCCAACTCAGCGGCGCCGAGCTTTCAAGCCGCATTCGTGAAAAGGGGATCCTGACGATCATCAACCTTCGTGGAAACAATGCCGGCAGCCCGTGGTACGATTCAATGGACCGGACCTTTGCTCGGGTTTCGTCAGACGTGCGGCTTACGCAATAGCGGATTGAGCTTGGCAAAGCAGGCATTTCATTCACTGCCGACACGTTGGCTTTTGACCTAAACCAACGGCAACGAGATCTTCCCCGTTCTGGACTAAGCCGCTACGATGCCACTCCAAGGCATCGCGACAGCAATGAAGCAAACGTGTCATCGGTGGTGCACCGGTCGCTTATAGCGCGTGCACGGCAATCAATGCCGGTCAGCGTGTCGCAGGGGAAATAAAAAGGGGCGGACCGTGAAAGCAATTGCGAAACTAACCAAAGCGACCACCATTGCCATATTGACTGCACTGATCGGCCACGTGCCAGCGCTGGCGGGAACATTCGTCTACGTATCGAATGCCGAGGACGGCGACATCGGGGTCTACAGCGTGCAGGCGGACGGCTCTTTGAAGGCGGGAGAGCGCACAAAGGCCGCGAACGTCGTCATGCCGATGGCAGTGAGCCCGGACAAGCGCTTTCTTTACGCGGCTGCGCGTTCGAAACCATATTCGGTGTTCGTCTATGCCATCGACCGCAACACGGGCGCATTGAAGTCTTTGTCACAGTCCCCGCTTGCCGAGAGCTTTCCATACATTTCGCTCGACAAGACGGGACGATTTTTGTTTGGCGCGTCGTATAGCGCAAACCTGATCAGCGTCAATGCCGTGAAACCCGACGGGAGCGTCGCCCCCGATCCGCTCCAGGTGATACCGGTGGGCCGTAATGCTCACTCGATCCGTATCGACGCGAGCAACAAATTTGTCTTCGTCCCCACGCTCGGCAGCGACGAGGTATTCCAGTTCACGTTCGACGCGAAGACGGGGCGCCTCGCTTCGGACACTCCGGCGGTCTTCCTGACCAAGCCCGGATTGGGCCCGCGCCACCTTGTTACCTCGAACGACAACAAGTTCGTATACCTGCTCACCGAGCTCACCGGCACGGTTACGACGTTCTCGCTCAACGGCAAGACGGGCTTATTGACGGAAGTAAGTTCGATATCAGGCCTGCCGCCCGATTCCAAACTTGTCCCCGGCGCGCCGCGCGGCCCGGTCGGTGCACCCGGCGGCCCGCCGCCGCGCAACACCGACAACGACATCTGGGCCTCGGATCTGCACCTGACGCCGAACGGCAAATTTCTCTACGTTGCAGAGCGCACCGGCAGTACCCTGGCGACGTTCAGTGTCGATGGCGCGAGCGGCAAGCTTGCCTATCTTGCGAGCACGACCACCGAGAAGCAGCCGCGGGGCTTTGCGATCGATCCGAAAGGGAAATTTCTCGTCGTCTCCGGGGAAAAGTCGGACACGATTTCAGCTTACAAGATCGATGAAGCGAGTGGCGGTCTGACGCTGATCGGAAAGTATCCGGCAGGAAAGGATGCTAATTGGGTCGAAATCGTCAGTTTCGATTGAAGATACTCCGGTCGATCGTGAGTAAGTGACCTGACTGCTCTCGATCGCACCTGCATTGCAACTGGAATCAAAAAGATGCGGTTGCCCTTAGCTTTCCGAAGTTCGTGAAAGTGGGGCCGCGAATGGCACACGAACTTCGGAAAGCGGGCAACCGACGTCTCGACGCTGATGTCAAGTTGGCGACAATGCTCACGCATTGCGCCGGCGACGGAGACAAGAAGCCCAATCTCCGGGGAGATCACGAAGGAACCCGTTAAAACCATTCGCGTGCGGAATGCCGGGTGATCCGGCGCGACCGTGGTGACTAACTCGTGTGTTTTCATTTTTACACACGAGGCTGCGGGTGCGAAGGGCACCCGGCGTTCCCCACGCCCTCTTGGGGCGGACCAACTGGCATCATCCGGGCGCGTCCGCGTCGCGGCAAGGCGCAGGCTTTTACACCCGGCGTTCCGGGCGCCCAAATGGGCGAGCCATGGCACACAATTGCGCACCCCTGGTTCGCGCTAGCTCGCCCGGAATGACGGCAGGGTGTGCGCCTCCAGCGGTGCTAGCACTTGGAGAGTTTTTCGTAGACCAATTCGGTTGTTTTTGATGCCGATCCGGCGCTCGTTTTGATCGGCTTACAGTGAGGCACCCCATCAAAAACGCCTTTGGCATTCTTCACGTAGACCCGGTAGGTCATGTCGACGTTGCCATCGTATTTCACCGTAACGTCCGCAGAGCCGCTGCTATTTGGCGTGACTTCATTGTATTTTACGACGGTCAGCTTCGCGACCTCGTCATACAGAAATACCTGGATTGAGACCGTGGACGACCCGTTATGGTAATTCACCTTGACGGTCTTGGCAGGATCGGCCGCAACAAGCCCCGATCCAGCAAGGGTTGCAGCAACGAAAGCTCCGGCGAACATCATTGCCGCAATCGCGCGCTTATTCCGAAGTGTAATGAACATTGCAATCTTCTCCGTCTGAAATGCGTTCTTACCGATCGGTCGCTCCGGGCGGCCGGCCGGTTCACGGGCTGCGGCGCTAGCGCGCGCCCCGAATGACGCCCAGGGAGGCGTTACACTGCTACCTAAGTGCGACAAGAACCGGCTGGACATGTCCCGGCCTTCCGCTAGTCTTTCATCCAACCGGTTAAAATAAGGCCGGACACCAAGCAGGGAGAGAGATGTGAGAGTTCGGGGACGGATCGCGCTTTTTGCTGTCGCAACGGCAGCGTTGTTGGCGGCACATCCTGCCGTCGCGCAGGACACCATTACGGTCTGGTGGGGCAAGGGCTTCTACAAGTCCGAAGACGACGCGCTGCTCAAGGTCGTCAAGAAATTCGAAGAAAAGACCGGCACCAAGGTCGAGTTGTCGCAATACGCGATCCAGGACATGATTCCGAAGACGGTGGCGGCGCTGGATTCCGGCACCGTGCCTGACGTCGCCTATTCCGACACGTTCGATGTGCAGGCCGGCGGCAAATGGGCCTTCGAAGGCAAGCTCGAGGATTTGTCCGACATTCTGGTGCCGATCAAAGCGAAGTTCGCGCCCAACACGCTCGAGACCGCATTCCTCCTAAATGGCCAGACCAATAAAAAGGGCTATTACGGCTTCCCGCTGAAGCAGCAGAGCATGCACGTTCAGATCTGGAAGGACATGCTGGAGAAGGCTGGTTTCAAGGAGAGCGATATCCCGACCAAATGGGAAGAATACTGGTCATTCTGGTGCGACAAGGTGCAGCCGGCAAGCCGAAAAGCCACGGGCCAGCGCATCTACGGCATCGGCCAACCGATGGGTGTAGAATCCACGGACTCGCTGCAATCGTTCTATACTTTCATGGACGCCTATAACGTTCATCTGGTCGACGGCGACGGCAAGCTCACGATCGACGACAAGGTACGCGACGGGCTGATCCACGCGCTGAAGGATTATACCGACACCTACATTAAGGGCTGCACGCCGCCTTCCTCGACCACCTGGAAGGACCCGGACAACAACGTCGCCTTCCACAACAAGACGACCGTGATGACACACAACTTCACGATCTCGATCGCGGCGAAGTGGTTCGAGGATTCCACCAATCCGGCGCTGACGCCGGAGCAACGCGCCGCCGGCAAGAAGGCCTATGAGGAGGACATCATCACGGCCTCCTTCCCGAACAGGCCGGACGGCCAGCCGATCAAGTATCGCTCCGACGTCAAGACCGGCGTGATCTTCACGGCCGCGAAGAACAAGGCGAAAGCGAAACAGTTTGTCGCGTTCCTGCTCGAGGAAGAAAACCTCGGGCCTTACGTCGAAGGCGCGCTCGGCCGCTGGTTCCCGGCGACGATAGAAGGCCAGAAAAGCCCGTTCTGGCAAGCCGACCATCATCGTAAGGCGGTCTACAACCAGTTCACCGGCGGCACGCAGCCGTTCGATTTCACCAAGAACTACAAGTTCACGATTCTCAACAACGAGAATGTGTGGGCGAAAGCGATGAACCGCGTTGTCAGCGAGAAGGTGCCGGTGGAAAAGGCCGTCGACGAGTTGATCGCGCGCATCAAGGAGGTCGCGGGCTAGGTTCCCTGTCCCCGCTCGTGGTTCGAGACGCGATAGCTTTGCTATCGCTCCTCACCATGAGGGTCTAACTCCTCCCCCTGAGGAGCCCGCGCAAGCGGGCGTCTCGAAGGGCGAGGCCACTGAAATAGTCCGGCCGCAGAGTAGCATTTTCGCATGGCGATCACGATCTCCGCATCCGATGTACCGAACGCGCCGCTCGCGCCGCGGCTGTCGACGACGCAGGTCTGGGGCATCCTGCTGATCGCGCCCTATCTGCTGGTATTCGCTGCCTTCGTGGTTTATCCGGTTTGCTACGGCTTCTGGCTGGCACGGGCACCGTCGAACTATGTCGCGCTGGTCAACGACCCCATCTTCGCGCGCGCCGCCGTCAACACGCTGATCTTCCTTCTCATCGGCATCAACATCAAGATGCTGATCGCGCTGTTCCTGTCCGGTTTCTTCGTGGAGCAGCGAAGGTGGATCAAATGGCTGTCGGTGATCTTCATCCTGCCCTGGGCGGTGCCCTCGATCCCGACCATCCTGTCGGTGCGCTTCATGCTCAATCCGGAATGGGGCATGGTGAACCAGGTCATCTTCAAGCTCACCGGCGACGACGGGCCGAACTGGCTGAATGATCCGGCGGTGGCGCTTTCGATGGCGATCGGCGTACACATCTGGAAATCCTTGCCGTTCTGGACGCTGATCCTGATCACGGGACGGCTTGCGATCTCTCAGGACCTGTTCGAAGCCGCCGAGGTCGACGGCGCCAACTGGTGGCAGAAATTCCGCTTCATCACATGGCCCTCGATGCAGGCGCTGTACCTGACCTGCACGTTGCTCTCGATGCTCTGGACGCTCGGCGACTTCAACAGCGTCTATCTGTTAACCGGCGGCGGCCCGGCGGATCTCACGCATGTGCTCTCGACGCTCGGCATCCGCTATCTGAGACTGGACCAGCTCAACCTCGCAATGGCCTCGATCGTCATCGCGATGCCCTTCGTGCTGCCGCTGGTCTATTTCATGATGAAACGGCTGTCGCGATGAAGCTTCCCACCTTGCGCGAAACCGCGACCGAAGCCCGGCTATTGCTGATCGGCATTCCCGTGCTGATCTGGACCATGATTCCGATCTACCACATGTTCGTGTTCGCGATCTCGCCGAAGGAAGATGCCTTCTCCGGCAAATTATGGCCGGAACATCCGACCTTCCACAATTTCGAGATCGTGTTTCATCAGCAGCACTATTTCCTGCGCGACTTCTGGATACAGTTTGGCAATTCAGTTGTGATCGCGGCGGCTGTCGGCACGCTGACGCTCGTGATCGCCACCGCTGCGGCATTCTCCATCTCGCGGCTGCACGTGCCCGGCGGGCGCGTCGTGCTCAATCTCGCGCTGTTCACTTATTTTATTCCGGCGGCGTTTCTCGCCGTTCCGATGTACCGCACCATGGGCAATTACGGCCTGCTCAACACGAGCTGGGCGCTGATCCTCGCCATGGTGACGATCGCCTCACCTTACGCGATCTGGGTGCTGAAGCAGGCCTCCGACAAATTGCCGGTCGAACTCGATGAGGCCGCCGTCATGGACGGCGCGACGCCGTTGCAGATTTTCCGCCTGGTCTACGTTCCCCTGATGATGCCGTCGCTGGTAGCGATCGGTACCTATGCGGTGCTGCTCGCCTGGAATGAATATCTTTACGCGTTCCTTTTGCTGTCCAACGACCGCGCCATCACGCTGCCGGTCGCGCTCGGCAACTTCCTCGCCGCCGACGACTCGCCATGGGAGTTGTTGATGACGACCGGCTTCATCTATGCGTTGCCGCCGGCTGCGATCTACTACGTCTTCCGCCGCTACATGGTCGGCGGCCTCACCGCCGGCGCTGTGAAGTCGTAGCGCTCACAACGGCGCGGCGCTCTTGGCACGCGCATCCGAAATCTTGGAGGCGATCGACGCTCCGACAATGACGACCGCGATCAGCGCCACCACCAGCGTGCAGATCGCGTTGATTTCCGGCTTCACGCCAAGCCGCACTTCCGAATAGATCCGGATCGGCAACGTCGCCGAGCCGGGGCCGGTGGTGAAGCTCGCGATCACGAGATCGTCGAGAGACAACGTAAAAGCCAGCATCCATCCGGCCGCGACGGACGGCAGGATCAGCGGCAACGTAACCGAGAGGAACGCATGCGCCGGCGCGCAGCCCAGATCCATCGCGGCTTCCTCGAGAGTCGGATCGAGCGCGCCAAGGCGCGCCTGCACCACCACGGCGACGAAGCACATGGTCAGTGTGGTGTGGGCGATGACGACGGTCCAGAAGCCGCGCTCGGCATTGATGGCCACGAACAGCAGCAACAGCGATAGCCCGGTGATTACCTCGGGCATCACCAGCGGGGCATAGAGCATGCTGGAAAACAGCGTCCGCCCCCGGAAGTTCGCACCGCGCGACAGCGCGATCGCCGCAAGCGTGCCGAGTAAGGTTGCCAGCGTCGCCGAAGTCGCCGCCACACGCAGGCTCATCCAGGCCGCATCGATCATGGCGCTGTCGTTGAAGAATTCGCCGTACCAGCGCAGCGACCAGCCGCCCCACACGGTAACAAGCCGAGAAGCGTTAAATGAATAGATGATCAGGATGACAATCGGCAGATATAGAAACGCAAACCCCAGCGCGAGCGCCGTGACGTTAAAGCGCGAGAGTTTGTTCGAGCGGCTTGCCATCACGCTTGCTCCAGTTGCCGCCGTTGCAGGCGGTCATAGAGCACCAGCGGCGCCACCAACAGCAGCAGCAGAACAACCGCAGTGGCGGAGGCCACCGGCCAGTCCTTGTTGGTGAAAAACTCAAGCCACAGCGTCTGGCCGATCATCAGCGCATCGGAGCCCGCCAGCAAATCCGGAATGACGAACTCGCCGACGATCGGAATAAAGCAAAGCAGCGCTCCCGCACCGATGCCCGGCAGCGACAACGGGAACGTCACGCGCCAGAAGGCTTCACGCGGCGAGGCGCCGAGATCGCTCGCGGCCTCCAGCAGTTCCGGATCCAGTTTGGAGAGCGTCGCATAAAGCGGCAGGATCATGAACGGCAGATACGAATAGACGATACCGAGATACATCGCTCCGTCAGTCGAGAGCCAGACCACCGGCGTTGAAACAATGTGCAGCGCGAGCAATACCTGATTCAGCAAACCGTCATGCTGCAAGATGTTGATCCAGGCATAGATGCGGATGAGAAACGAGGTCCAGAACGGCACGATCACCAGCATCATCGCGACGCCGTGCCAGCGCTGCGGCAGGCGCGCCATGCCGTAAGCGATGGGATAGCCGATCAACAACAGGATTGCGGTTGAAATCGCAGCGACAGTGAGGCTGCGCAGATACGACAGAATATAAAGATTGTCCGAAACCAGAAGCCTGAAATTATCGAACGAGAGCGCAGCGAACGCCGCGCTGATCGCGTCCCACCCCTCGCCGAGGTCGAACACCGGCGTATATGGCGGTTGCGCAATCGCGGTCTGCGACAGACTGATCTTCAGGACAAACAAGAACGGCACGAGAAAGAACAGCGCCATCCAAAGATAGGGCGCGATGGCTGCAAGCCGCGCCGGGCGCGTAAAGACCGCGCGATCGCTCATTGCTCCAGCACCATGCAGTCTTCCGGCGAGAACCACGCCACGACGCGTTGGCCTGAAGCATAAGCATCGATGTCAAGCCGCGCCGTGTTGGCGATCGACGAGCGCAATACCAGTCCGCTTTCGAGCTTGATCTTGTAGCTGGTCAAGCCGCCGAGATAGCCGACGTCGGTCACCACCCCTTCGAGCATATTCATGGCGCGCAGGTCGTCGGACGCCGGCGCGCGGCGCGACAGTTTGACCTTTTCGGGACGGATCGCGACGCACAGATCGGTCTTGGTGATCGGCTGGCGCGGCTCGGCCACGTGGATCGTTCCGGCCTGGCCGGTTGCGACGGCTATGCGTCGCGCCATGGTCGGGTAATTGTCGGCGCGCGTTTCGATCTGGCCTTCGATCAGGTTGATGTCGCCGACGAATTCGGCGACCCAGCGCGTGCGCGGCGCTTCATAAAGTTCACGCGGGGTCGCAACCTGCTGGAGGCGGCCGGCATCCATCACGCCGAATTCGGCCTGCCATCGTCATCGCTTCCTGCTGATCGTGGGTCACGATGACGAAGGTCAGGCCGAGCCGCCGCTGCAATTCCATCAATTCGAGTTGGGTGCTTTCGCGCAGCTTCTTGTCAAGTGCGGCGAGCGGCTCGTCAAGCAGCAACAGTTGCGGACGGCGCGCCAGCGACCGCGCGAGCGCCACGCGCTGCCTCTGACCGCCGGAAAGCTGGTCGGGCTTGCGCTGCTCCATCCCGTCGAGCTTGACGAGTGCGATCATTTCGGCGACGCGCGCATCGATATCGGCTGACGGCAGGCGAGCGCGGCGCAATCCGAACGCGATATTGTCGCGCACGTTCAGATGGGGAAAAAGCGCATAGCTCTGGAACATCATGTTGACGGGGCGCTGATGCGGCGGGGTCTGCGCGATGTCCTTGCCGTCGAGCAGGATACGGCCGGCGTCGGGCGTCTCGAAACCGGCCAGCATCCGCAGAAGCGTGGTCTTGCCGCAGCCGCTCGGGCCGAGCAGCGCGAAGAACTCGCCGGCATGGATGTCGAGCGACAGTGCGTCGACCGCGCGGAAACCGCCGAATGTCTTGACGACGGCGTCGATACGCAGGAGCGGCCGGCCCGGCGCTGCCTGCGGCGTGGATTGCGGCGAATCCGCCTTGTGCGCGGTCTTCGCGGGTTCATCCTTCATGCTGTCAGCCTGCCCCATGGAAGCGCAGGCTAACCCCGCAGCAATCCTGGCTCAACCGCAGCGCTGTGGATAGCGGTCGGGTATTCGGCCTTTCAAAGCGCGGCCATGAAAGCTGCCAGACGTTCGCGGTCGGGCGGCGCCATGGTCAGGCCGAGTTTCGAACGGCGCCAAAGAATATCGTCCGGGAAACGCGCCCACTCTTTTGTCATGAGGTAACGCACCTCCGCTTCGGTCAGGTCCGGCCCGAAATTTTCGCCGAGATCGGCATTCTCTCTGGCTTCGCCGAGCACCTCGCGAAGCCGAGTCCCATAGGCCGAAACCAGCCGCAACGCCTGATCGGGGGTCAGGAATTTCCAGCGCTCACGCGCACTCTCCACCTCCGTCTCAAAGTCTTGAAACCGAAAATCTCCGCCCGGAAGCGTTGCTTGCGCGCTTACACTCTGCGACATCGGATAGAACGGCAAGAGTTGAGAGACGGCTCGCTCGGCACGCCGCCGTACCATCGTCACGTCGCCGCCGAAAATGGTGAGCAACGGCGCTCTGTGCCGGGGCGCGTCAAATGTCACGGTCCCCTCGCGGGGAAATCGTCTGCCGGGGCGGCCCGCGACGAGATTGACGCCGGCAACCGACCTGATCACGTCGGACGTATCGATATGCTCGCGGAAGTACCTGTTGGCCGCATCGCACAGATAGGTCACCTCACCAGCAGTCATCGCAACTGCCGCCGGGTCTCCCTTGAAGCTCCGCGCAATGGTGCCGATCATGGTGAAATCGCGCTGATAGGGACTGGCGAAGACCAATCTACGGTCGGAGTTTTGCAGGACATAGACGTTATCGGTCTTGAACAGACGACGGACGACGATCTGGCCGAGTTTCACGGCGCTTGCACGCGGCGGCGACGTTCGCAGCACGGTCTCCGCGACGATCGGGGTCCAGGCGCCCGCAGCGTTGGCCAGCGACCTTGCCGTGATCACCTGGCGATGCCCGCGGTCGATCACCACAAGCCGCCAGATATCGTTGCGATCGGCACGTACGCATCGCGCGCCGGTGCAAATCACGGCCCCCCGCTCGGCGGCATCCACGGCGCTCGTAATCACCAGGCGTAAATCGTCGACCAGGCAATCCGAATATCCGAAGGCGGTTCCGAACGGCCGTTGTAGCGCATCGCCGATCGGATGGTGGGTGATGTCGATCGCCGCCGATCGCGGCAGGCTATTCGGCGGAGCCAGGCGGTCGTAAACGAACAGCCCCAGACGCAGCAGCCACGGTGGACGCTCGTCGGAATGAGCGGGAATCACAAATTCGGCCGGCCGCACCAGATGCGGCGCGATTCGCATCCACACCTCGCGCTCGGCCAGCGCCGTCCGCGTGCGGCGGAACGCCCTGCGCTCCAGCACCGACAGATCGCCCTGGATCAGCCGCCCGCTGGCGAAAGAAGCTGCGCCACCAAGATCTCCCTGCTCGATCAGAATGACCCGCAGCCCGCGCCCGGCGGCCTCCCGCGCCACGCTGACGCCGTTCAACCCGCCGCCGATGATCGCAAGATCGTAATCCGCCATATCAAACGTATAGCGTCTTCACTTGTTCATCGCTTGACAGAAATGGTGCAAGAGTTAGCCGGTCTTGCGCACGGGCTCGGCGGGATCGCCCGGCGCACGGCCGACCAGCGTGTCGTACTGTTCGATGGGCAACGGTTTTCCGATGAAATAGCCCTGCACCGCGTCGCAGCCCTGCTCGGCCAGGAAGCAGAGTTGTTCGTGAGTTTCGACGCCTTCGGCGACAATCGACATTTCCAGACCGTGACCGAGGCCGATCACCGCGCGCACGATCGCGGCTGATTGCGGATTGCGCCCCAGATTCATGACAAAGGCGCGGTCGATCTTGATCTTGTCGAACGGGAAGGCCTGCAGGTAGCTGAGCGAGGAGTAGCCGCTGCCGAAATCGTCCATCGAGATGCGCACGCCGAGCCCCTTGAGCCGCCGCAGCAGCGACAGGCCGCGATCGAAATCCTCGATCAGCACGCCTTCGGTGATTTCGAGTTCCAGCCGTCCCGGCGCCAGGCCGGTCTCAAGCAGGATCGAATGCACGAGGCTGACAACGTCTCCGTGCATGAATTGCGCGGGCGACAGGTTGACGGCGACCTGTAAAGGCACCGGCCAGGAGGCCGCCTCGCGGCAGGCTTCGCGGAGGATCCACTGGCCCATTTCGAAGATCAGGCCGCTTTCTTCTGCCAGCGGAATGAAATCGGACGGCGGAACGAAGCCACGCGTCGGGTGACGCCAGCGCGCCAGCGCCTCGAAACCGATGATCTCGCCGTTGTTGCCGGCCCCCTGGCGCGACGACGCCTGCGGCTGGTAGTAAAGCGAGATCTCCCCGTTCTTGATCGCGGTCGAGAGGTCCTGATGCAGCACGCGCCGGTCGCGGATCTGCTGATCCATCTCCGGCTCATAGATGCTGATCGTGCCGCGTGATTTTGCCTTGGCGCGCGACAGCGCCGCGCCGGCATTGGCAAGCAGGGAAGCGGCGTCGCGTCCGTTATGCGGAAAGATCGAGATGCCCGTGGTCGCTCCGGTGCGAACCGATTTGCCATCGATCATGAATTCCTTGGCCAACGTCTCGGCCAGTTGCTCCGCCAGCAGCATGCCGGTGACCGGCTGCTTGCCGTCGATGATCAAACCGAACGCGTCACCGGAGAGTCTCGCCACCACGCCGCCGCGCGCGGACGCTTGCATCCGCTGCGCCACCTTGATCAGGAGCTTGTCGCCGATAGCATGTCCGAACACGTCGTTGACCTCGTTGAGACCGTCGAGATCGATCGACAGAACCGCAAATTCCTCTTTCGCTTCGGTGCAGGCCTCGATCATCTGCGTCAACGCCTGGAGGAACGCGGCACGGTTCGGCAGATCGGTCAGGCCGTCATGATAGGCCATGTGAGCCATCCGCGACTCGGTCTGGCGGCGGTCAGTGACGTCTTCGTGGGTCTTGATCAGGTATTGCGGCTCGCCGGCATCATTGAGCACGGTCACCCGGCGCGTCAGGAACAGCCTTAGGCCGTCCTTGGTGCTGATCGGATGTTCCTCGGTAAGCGGCCGTCGACCTTTAAGCGCGGCCTCGTCACGCGCCATGATGAGCTTGGCTTCACGCTCATTGAAGATTTCTGCCGCCGTCAGCCCGGCTACCTCTTCACGGCGCCGGTTGAGGATGATTTCCGCGCTGCGATTTGCCAGAAGGTATCGCCCGTTGCCCGCTTGTTCGACCGTCAGCGAGACCGGAATGTTGTCGACGACCAGTTCAAGAAATTTCTTGGTGCTCTCCAGTTCCTGGGAAAGCGTCTTGCTGTTGGTCACATCGTCGAACAGCGCGATCAGGAACGCAGGCTCGCCTCTCTCGTCGCGCGCGATCACGCGGCTTGAGGCCAGCACGCGCTTCTGCGATCCACGCTCGACAACGAATTCGCTGCTGAACGTGCCTTCCGTTGCATTCAGCGCGGCGCGGTCGGCCGCCTCGATACTGGCTGCCGTGTCGGCCGTGAAAATCTCATCGGCGCGCTTGCCGACGATGAAGTCGCGCGAGAAGCGCGAAAAGCGTTCGAACGCGCGGTTGGCGAAGATGTAGCGGCCGTCCTCCATATTCTTGGCCGCCACGCAAACCGGAATGTTTTCCAGCACGGATTCGAGGAACTGCTTGGTCGAGGCAAGTTCCCGCGACAGCGATCGCTGCTCGCTGCAATCTTCATGCGTCGCGATCGAGCCGCCGTTCGACAACGGGAAATATCTCACGTGAACGGACTGCCCGCTTGGCAGCTCGGTGACGAGGCCTTCCAACTTGCCGGCCTGCGCATAGAATTCGTCGACACTGACATCGAGCGTACCGCGCGCCAGGCGCAGTTCGAGCAGGGCCCTGCCCGTCAGGTCCGGCGTGATATCCGAACGGGAAAGTCCATAGATTTCGAGGTATCGGTCGTTGAGGAAAACAATCCGTTGCCGGGCGTTGGTGATGACCACGCCCTGCTTGAGGTTGTTCAGCGCGGAGCTGACGAAGGCGTTGCGGCGCTGTTGCGACAGACGGAGCCGGCGCACCGTCGACATGATCCAGAGCCCGGCCGCAACCAGGAAACAACAAACGACCAGGGTGCCGAGCACCACATCCGAAACGACGTCCGGATCGGCCGCGGTGAGAAATCTGACAACGCCGGATTCCGGATTGGACGCGTCGACAGCCCAAAAAGTCGCAACCAGGCACAGCACGATTCCTGCCGGAATCATGATCCTGCCGCCTGCCTGCCAGTTCTTGTCAGCCATCGGTCACCCGCGGATTACAGGGGCGGAGTTTCTGGCTTCACGGGTTTGGATCGGGTAAACGCGTACCCCGGCGCGCTCGTTTACGGCGAGAAATTGCGCCAATTGGCGGGACATGATTAATGAGTTGCTAATGATTTGGACCGAACAACTTCCGAAACAAATCCAAATAGTTGCATAAATAAACACGCTACAACCCGAACCCGCGGTGACCCGGGATTTTGAACGCGAAAGTTGTAAGTCAGGCAACTCTTCCGCCGCCCCGATCATCGAGCCAAATCCGGATCAGAATTTTTCAAAATGGAAAAGGTCGAGTGCGTCGTCATTGGTGCTGGAGTTATCGGCCTTGCCGTGGCACGGCGGCTGGCTCAAAGCGGCCGCGAGGTGATCGTTCTGGAGGCGGCCGAGGGGATCGGTACAGTGACCTCCTCGCGCAACAGCGAGGTGATCCACGCCGGGATCTATTACCGCGCGGGCAGCCTGATGGCGCAGATGTGTGTCAGCGGGAAACAGGCGCTGTATCGGTACTGCCGCGAACAAGGCGTCCCGCATCGCAATTGCGGCAAGCTGATCGTCGCAACGACCGTGAGCGAAACCGAAAAGCTGGCATCCATCCGGGCGCATGCCGAGGCTAACGGCGTGACCGACCTGCAAACGCTTGCGGGCGAGGCCGCCCGCGCGCTGGAACCAGCTCTTCATTGCGAGGCGGCGTTGCTGTCGCCCTCCACCGGCATCATCGACAGCCATGCCTACATGCTGGCGCTGCGCGGCAATGCCGAAGACGCTGGCGCCGCCTTTGCATTTCACACCCCGCTGCTCGGGGCGCGGGCGCGCGGCGGCCGCATCGAAATCGACGCTGGCGGCGAGGCGCCGATGTCGCTTTCATGCAAGCTCTTGATCAATGCCGCGGGCCTTGACGCGACGACGGTGGCGCGCGGCGTCGGCGGCATGCCGGTCGAAAAGATCCCGCCGGCGTACCTCGCGAAGGGCAACTATTTCAGTTGCGCGGCGCGCGCGCCGTTTTCGCACCTGATTTATCCGGTGCCGGAGCCCGGCGGCCTCGGCGTCCACCTCACGCTTGACATGGCGGGACAAGCGCGGTTCGGCCCCGACGTGGAATGGGTCGACCGTATCGACTATGCGGTCGATCCGGCACGGGCCGAGCGGTTCTATCCGGCGATCCGCCGTTATTGGCCGACACTTCCAGATGGCGCGCTGATGCCGAGCTACTCAGGCATGCGGCCAAAGATCGTGCCGCCCGCGGTCGCGGTGCAGGATTTCCTGATCCAGGGGCCAGAGGACCACGGCGTTGACGGGCTCATCAACCTGTTCGGCATTGAATCGCCCGGTCTGACATCATCGCTCGCGATCGCGGACTACGTCGGCGAACGAGTGTCCCGGTTCTGACATGAAGCGCACAAACAGCCCAGCTACGCCGATCGACGCTAACCACACCGATCGGCGAAAGCGATCAACAGATCAGGGGCTTTGCTGTGACTGAATTAGTGCAACGTGGCGCTGGTGAAGTATTTCAAGCGCTCGATCTCGTCCTTGACCATTAACTTTCGGCGCTTGAGTTCAACAATCTGCAAGTCATCTGTTGAAAGGTGTAGAAGAGCATCGTGCAATTCGTTTTCGAGAACCTTGTGTTTCCGTTCCAGTTCAACGAGATGTGCGTGAATTGCCATTCGAAACCTCCTCGGTTGGGCTAAGACCTCAGATTCGATCCGGACAACAAAGTCTACACCAAGTCTCGAACCTGTCGATGGGTTTGAAAGTCGCTGTCCTCATATTTCACCGGCATCTGTAACGAATCGTGAGCGCGAAGCCTGAAACCATTTCGCAACAGCGGGATAGTGCCTGCACTTGATTGGAACCCAAAAGTCGGGCCATCCGCTCGCCGGCGCTGATGACCAAGCCCAACTTGCGCCTTAAGCTTCGGAAAAGCGGCCTGTTAGTCGCACTGAAACGCGCTTGCGGAGAGGCTTGCCAGGGAGGATAGTTGAGGTTCGGCTTGCCGGAATTTTCGCAATCTCATCCGCGTTTTGATTAAATCAACCATGACCGACGAAGATGAGCGCGAACTCGAATCCGAGCTCGCAAGGCTGCAACAGGAACACCGGGATCTCGACGCTGCCATTGATGCGCTGCATCAGTCGCCTGCGCCTGATTTGTTGCGGCTGCAACGGCTGAAGAAGCGCAAGCTGCAGTTGCGCGACCGTATCGCCTTTATCGAAGATCAGATTACGCCTGACATCATTGCCTGAACGCAAACTGCGTCCCGCGCGAAAATGAGGCTTGACTCGAAGAGAACAAAATAGGAACATTTGAACATTCCCAATATCGCCTCAAGGAAACTCGCCATGCCCGAACCGGTCTCGTTTCCCTTTAGCCCGAGCTACGAACAGGCCTGCGATCGGCTGATCGCGATGTGCAATGGAGACCCGCGCAGCACGATCAAAGCACTGATCCTGGCCAACGAATATCTGGAAACCGAATTGAGCGAGTTGCGCACGAAGGCTGTAAACCTGGGCGAGGTCGTCCGACGGTCACGCACAAGAGACGATGCAGCCTGATCATCTCAAAAGACGGGAGCAGGTAAATGGCCAACGTCACGTATTATGTCGCAATGCCATTTTTCCATGATGAAGCAGGCATCTTGATCGCAGGTGCTGCGGAAGAGTGCCAGCACTCGTCCGCAGCATTGCGCCGTGCCGAGGCCATGTCACGCGCGGCCGGCAGCATCGGTGCGGTGGCGTTTTCCCGGAGCGGCGATCCGATGGCCGGCGAGTTCGGCGATGCGCATGTGCTCAGAAAGTTCGGTGAGGTGCCAGACGACCTGATGGGGTTATAGATCTCGCAATTCGCGGAAGAACGCGCGCACCTCGTGAGCCAGCTTGTCAGACTGCTCGAGTGCCGCGAAATGACCGCCCTTTTCCATGACGGTCCACCGCCGGATGTTGGTATGTACGCGCTCGATCGCACTGCGCGGGGGTTTGAGGATTTCGCGCGGAAATTGCGCGTAACCCGTGGGAACGCCGATGACCGCGCCGCGCGGCAGAATGGCGGCGCCGTGCATCCGAGCATAATAAGGCCAGAATGACGAGCCGATCGCGCCGGTGAACCAGTAAAGCGAGATATCGGCGAGCATACGGTCGCGGCTGATCGCGCTTTCGACGTCGCCGCCGCAATCCGACCAGGCGCGAAATTTCTCCACGATCCATGCCGCGAGACCGGCCGGAGAATCCGTCAACGCAAAGGCAAGCGTCTGCGGACGCGTGCCTTGAATCCATTGATAGCCGGTTTCCTCGCGCGTCCAGTGCGCAAGTTCGCCGAGATAACGTCTCTCCTCCTCGGTCGGATTCTCGAATACGCTCGCCTCACGCCCGGCTGCCGCCCACAGATTGAGATGGATACCGATCATTTTCTCCGCATGGGCGTAGCCAAGCCGGCTGGTGACGGCCGCACCCCAATCGCCGCCTTGCGCGGCAAAACGCGAAAAGCCGAGAACGTCGTGCATCAACGAGGCGACGCAGTCGGCCATCTCGGGCACGCCATATCTTTTTTGGCCGGGTTTGAACGAAAGCCCGTAACCCGGAAGCGAGGGCGCAATCACCGTGAAGGCATCGCGGGCATCGCCGCCGAACCGCGCCGGATCGGTGAGGCGCGGAATGATATCGACAAATTCGAACACCGAGCCCGGCCAGCCGTGCAGCAGGAGTAAAGGCATCGGGTTGTCGCCTTTGCCCTCCACATGAAGGTAGTGCAGATCGATGCCGTCGATCGGCACGCGGAACTGCGGAAAGGCATTGAGTGCCGCCTCCTCTGCACGCCAATCAAACCCGTCACGCCAATAGTCGACGAGACCGCGCAAATAAGCGACGTCGGTGCCATAGGCCCAAGGATCGCTCGAAGGATCGCCCGGTGCGGAATCCGGAAACCGCGTCCGCGCCAGGCGCGATCCGAGATCGGCGATGTCTGTATCGGCGACGTGAAGCGTGAACGGCACTGGTTTGGTCATGATGCGGCTCGGCTGATGAATTGAAAGGTCGGTGTCAGGTCTCGTGGCGTCGCTGCGCCTTGCGCACATACATCGCGCGATCGGCATCCGCCAGCGCTCGCCCGGGTTCAGAATGCGGCCCCAGAAGACTGAGGCCTGCGGAGACGCCAGCCCCCACTGTGCCTCCTGCGAAGGCAAAACTGAGGCGATCGACATCCTGCTCGAGCGCTGCCGCCTTGGCGTGGGCGTCCGTCTCGCTGAGATTCCACAACAGCAATGCAAACTCGTCGCCACCAAGCCGGCCGATCACATCGGAAGAACGGATCTGTCGCGACAGCACGGCGACGACCGCCTTCAACACCTCATCCCCCGCCGCATGGCCGAATTTGTCGTTGATCGGTTTGAGCCGATCTACGTCGAGCACGATCAACGCGCCACTGGCCTGATAACGCTGGATGAAAGAGACGGCGCGCCCGAGTTCGCGTTCGAAGCCGCGCCGGTTGGGGATCCCGAGCAGGAAATCCGTCTCGGCCGCCGCCTGCAACTCTTCGATGCGCGCTGTGGCCTTGATCAACTGGTTCTTGAGCCGCCTGATTTCAGCCTTCGCATCATCCTTCGCCGCTGGGAGCGCGAGCGCCGCGTCACGGCGCACGACAGCCTTGCCACCGGCCACGGCGCGCTTTTGGCGTTTGGCGACGCGCGATGCCGCGCCCCTTGTTTTCTTCTTCATGGCTCTTCCTTAAAACGCGCGCGAACGGACCTTAAAAGCCCGCCTTTTCACCCGTCTTGCGTTAACGCCGGTTGCGGATTCTGCATCAAGAAAGCTTGCTTGTTCGTACCAAGACAGGATAGTCCATTGTCGATCCCTTGACAGCTTGCCGAACAGAGGGCCGATCCTATAATCGGACCTGTGTTTTTTAGATTCTGTTGCGAAGAATTACCGATATGCCCGCGCCGATCGCCATCATCATGGGAAGCCAGTCCGACTGGGAGACCATGCGCCACGCCGCCGAAACGCTCGGCGCGCTCGGGGTCGCCTGCGAGAAGCGCATCGTCTCCGCCCATCGCACCCCGGAGCGGCTCTATGCTTTTGCAAAGGGCGCAAAGGCGGCAGGCTTCAAGGTCATCATTGCCGGTGCCGGCGGCGCAGCACATCTGCCCGGGATGGCCGCAAGCTTGACGGAACTTCCGGTGCTCGGCGTGCCGGTCGAATCCAAAGCGTTGTCAGGCGTCGATTCGCTCTACTCCATCGTCCAGATGCCCGCCGGCGTCCCCGTTGGAGCGCTCGCAATCGGCAAGGCCGGCGCGATCAACGCGGCGCTGCTGGCGGCCAGCATTCTGGCGTTGAACGACAAGGCGTTGGCGGACCGGCTCGCCGTTTGGCGCAAGCAACGGACGGA
Source organism: uncultured Alphaproteobacteria bacterium (assembly GCA_963824305.1). Classification (GTDB taxonomy): domain Bacteria; phylum Pseudomonadota; class Alphaproteobacteria; order Rhizobiales; family Xanthobacteraceae; genus Bradyrhizobium. The sequence continues at coordinate 305,492 of CAWGOW010000002.1, read as the reverse complement.
TTCGGTCGCCGAGCGTCCGGAGGAATCTGCGTGACGACTGGTTGCCGCCGATTTGAAGTTCTCACCCAACTTCCGCGCATCATCATGAGAACTTCAAATCGATAAGCGGCGCCAGTTTATGAATTTGCTAAATGCCCCTCTTATTTCCGAAGTTGTATAGGAGGCTGCCGCAATGGATCACGAACTTCGGAAAGGGGGCATTAGGTGAAGCTGAAGCCTGGCGACACCATCGGAATTGTTGGCGGCGGACAACTCGGCCGAATGCTGGCGATGGCGGCGGCGCGGCTCGGCCTGCGCTGCCGTGTATTTTCGCCGGACCCGGATTCACCCGCTTTCGACGTCGTCGCCAATGCCACCTGCGCCGAATATGCCGATGTCGAGGCGCTCGAGCTTTTCGCCGGCGATGTCGACGTCATCACCTACGAATTCGAGAATGTGCCGGCGGCATCCGCCATGATCCTGGCGGCCCGGCGGCCGGTCCTGCCCGATCGCAAGATTCTCGAAACGACGCAGGATCGGCTGATCGAGAAGGACTTCGTCACGCGTCTCGGCATCAAGACCGCCGACTATGCCGACGTGACCTCGCCGCAAACGCTGCACGCTGCGATCGCCAAAATCGGCCTGCCCGCGGTACTGAAGACTCGCCGCTTCGGCTATGACGGCAAGGGCCAGACCATCATTCGCTCAAGCGACGACCCGGATCGCGTCTGGGAGGACCTCGGCACCAAGTCCGCGATCCTTGAAGCCTTCATTCCGTTCGAGCGCGAGATTTCGGTCGTCGCCGCCCGCTCAGCCGATGGCAGCGTCGAATGCTTTGATGTCACGGAGAACGAGCACCGCGACCATATCCTCAAAGTGTCGCGCGTGCCGGCCGCCATATCGGCTCCACTTGCGGCACAGGCCCGCGACATCGCGCGCCGGATTGCCGACGCGCTCGATTATGTCGGCGTGCTCGCCGTCGAGATGTTCGTGGTGCCGGGCGGCAAGGGAGCGGAGATCCTCGTCAACGAGATCGCGCCTCGCGTACACAATTCCGGGCATTGGACGCTGGACGGCGCCTCGATCTCGCAGTTCGAGCAGCACATCCGCGCCATCGCCGGATGGGCGCTCGGCAAACCAGTTCGCCATGGCGACGTCATCATGACCAACCTGATCGGCGACGAGATCAACAGCTATGAAGACTGGCTCCGCGTTCCCGGAGCCACCGTCCACCTCTATGGCAAGGGAACGCCCCGGCCCGGCCGCAAGATGGGCCACGTCACCAGGGTGCTGCCGGCGGGCCGGGAATAGCGCGTCGGCTGTCCAGACCGGCGGTTACGCCGGTCTCTTGCCTTCCACGACACCGGTCGGCTCGTCGCTCAGCCAGCGATAGATCACGCCTCCCAGCGCACCGCCGATCAGCGGCGCCACCCAGAACAGCCAGAGCTGTGCCAGCGCCCATCCGCCGACAAACAAGGCCGGGCCCGTGCTGCGAGCCGGATTCACCGAGGTATTGGTGACGGGAATGCTGACGAGATGGATCATCGTCAGCGTCAACCCGATGGCCAGCGGCGCAAAGCCGGCGGGCGCCTTGCCGTGGGTCGCACCCATGATGATGAACAGGAACATGGCAGTCATGACCACTTCGGTGATGAAGCAAACCATCACGTCGTATTGACCCGGCGAATGCGCGCCATAGCCGTTGGACGCGAAGCCTTTGCCAAGGTCGAAACCCGGAGCGCCGCTTGCGATCACGTAGAGCAGTGCTGCGGCAGCGATGGCGCCTATGACCTGCGCAATCACATAAGGCAGGACCTCGCCGGCCGGAAAACGCCCACCGGCGGTAAGGCCCACCGTCACGGCAGGATTGAGGTGGCAACCGGATATGTGGCCGATCGCATAGGCCATGGTCACCACACTCAGTCCGAAAGTCAGCGAGACGCCGAGCAGACCGATCCCGACCTGCGGAAAGCCGGCCGCAATTACGGCGCTGCCGCATCCCGCAAATGTGAGCCAAAAAGTACCAATCAGTTCAGCGGCATATTTCTTCGCGTTCATTGCAGCCTCCCGGAGACACCCTCCACGACCCTGCTCGCGAAATTCGTCCAAAAAGTTGCAAATTCCCGAAATCGCGATATTCGTCAGTGGATTTCACCGGCTTCAGCCGGCTAGGCCGGGGCTGAAATTACCGCTTCCAAGGTGGACATTCCGCCTTTTGTCTGATACATCCGCGCGCTCAAAGGTCGGGAGCAAGGCTTTTCGCCAGCCCTTTGACCTTATCAGAATCCAAGCCGATCAATAGAAAGAGGATGCCGCGTGCAGGTTCTCGTTCGCGATAACAACGTCGATCAAGCCCTCAAGGCGCTGAAGAAGAAGATGCAGCGCGAGGGTATTTTCCGCGAGATGAAGCTCCGCGGTCATTACGAAAAGCCCTCCGAGAAGAAGGCCCGTGAAAAGGCCGAAGCCGTGCGCCGCGCGCGCAAACTCGCTCGCAAGAAGTTGCAGCGTGAAGGTCTGTTGCCGATGAAGCCGAAGCCGGTGTTCGGTGCTGGCCCCGGTGCCGAGCGTAGTGGCCCAGGTGGCGGTGGCGGCCGCGGCAGCGCAGGCGGACCTCGCGGACCGCGCTGAGCAAGATTATTTTTCGGATATGAGTCGACCAACGCGGGCTTTAGAGCCCGCGTTGTTGTTTGTATCTCACCTATCCGTAGAGCTACCGGCGATTTGGCCGATGCATTTCGAAGCGGACCGCGCTACCACTAACCAGTGAGCGCGTGAGTCCCGTACGATGACCGTCCCGGTCCCTTTTTCCGGAAATTTGCGCTACGGTTCGCGCGTGACCGCTGCGATTGCGCTGGCTGCGATCACGCTCGGCGGCTGCTCGATGACGCTGGGATCGCTAACGTCTTCCCCGGAGGCCAAGGAAGAGCCGGCGCAGATCACTTCGTCAGCCAACATCACCTCGCTCACCGAGGCCATCAAGAACAACCCCGACAATCCGCAGGCCTACAACATGCGCGGATCCGTACTGGCGCAGGCCGGGCGGACCGAGGAGGCGCTTGCCGATTTCAACAAGGCCATCAGCCTCGATCCCAACTACGGACAGGCCTTCGCCAATCGCGGCCAGATCTATCGCAAGACCAAACGGCTCGACCCCGCGATGTCCGATTATGAACGAGCGCTCGCGCTCGATGCCAACTACGCGCCGGCGTGGCTCGGCCGTGGCCTGGTGCACAAGGCGCGTGGCGAGGCCGCGCAGGCGCTGGAGGACTTCAACAAGGCCATTGCGCTACAGCCAGAGGACGCCGAAGCCTATTACAATCGCGGCCTGCTCTATCAGAGCGAAAAGCAGCACCAGTTTGCGATCGAGGACTTCACGGCAGCCAACGGCCTCGTCCCGCAGCAGTTCGAACCTCTGCTCGGCCGCGCGCTGAGTTATCTCGCGGTTGGCAAAGCCAAGGAGGCCGCCAACGATCTCGACGAGGCTGTGCAGGACGATCCGCAAAACCCGCAAGCCTGGATGACCCGCGGACTAGCCTAGGAACGTCTGGGCGACAAGACGAAGGCCGCCGGCTCCTACGGTCGAGCCATCAACCTGCGCCCGAAAGACGATGCCGCCCGATCCGCCTTCGCCCGCGTCGGCGGGCGGTCGGGCCAGAGCTACGAAACGTTCTGAATTGATTTTTCAGGGGCGCCGGCGTCAAGCGCCGGGACGCCCGCTACTTCGGCAGCACCGAGTTGAACAGCTTCTTGGTGGCCGAGAGAACATCGTCGGCAACCGACGGCCGCTTCGCCGGAGGCTGATCCGTCGCATCGGCGCGCAGGTCCAGCGGCTGGTGCGCGGCGTCCGGAATGTCGGCTGGCGGCGTCGGGTGGAGCGGATCATTGGCTCGAACGGCAGCCGGTTTGTTCTCGACTTGTGGGGTCGACACCAGGATCGGCGGCGGCAACGGCTGGAGTGACGGGGCAGCTGCAACCGACGCGGAATTCGGGGCAACCGGTGCTGCCACAAAAGAAGGCTGTTCCAAGACCTTGGGTTCGACAGCCTTAGTTTCGACAGCCTTGGGCTCAATGGCCTTGGGCTCGATGGCCTTGGGTTCCACCACTTTGGGTTCAACAGCTTTGGACCGGAACGAAGGCTCGCTGCCACGCAAGCGCTCGATCGCCGCCCGCGCCAGATCGTTGGCGTCTGGCGTAACGGCCGGCTCGGCCGGCGCAACGATAACGGGAGCGGCCACCACCGGTTCGGCGGCGGGCGCAGCCTTGGAGGCAGCCTTTTCGCGCTGCGTCGGCGGGTGCCGGCCCTTGTCCGGGGCCGTCGGCGGGATACTTGCGGTTTCCGAGGGCCGATCAGCCTTGTCGGCCGGTTTTTCGAAGGTTGCCTTGTCCACCGCCTTGTCGCTGATCGACTTTTCGGAGATGCCCTTGGCCCGAACGCCCGGCTCGGGAACGTTGCCGAGGTCGGCGGAGCGCTCGGACGGCTTCGAATCGGCCTTGGAAGCAGCCTTTTTCGGGTCGGCTGTCGACACAGCCGCGGCGGCATCCGCCGGCGGCTTGGCGTTAATGTAATGATTGACGATGTAGGCGCCGAGAATGGTCGCAATCACCGATGGAAAGATGTCCAAGGCAAATTTTGAGACCAATTTCAGCATGCCGACCACTCCCGCGCGGGCTCTAATGCCGAAGCTTTGAGGCATATCGGTGGCGATTCGGTAAACGGCCGGGTTATGGCTTTAGCTCCACTTCCAAAAATACGATTTCGCTCGCGGTTTCGTTACGGACATCATGTTCCACCCCGGCCTTGCGGAAGTACGACTGGCCGACCCCCAACTGGGCCTTGGAGTGCTCCCCGTTGGGCGACACGATGGTCATCTCGCCCGCGGTCACCGGGACGATAACATAATCCATCTCATGAATGTGATGGCCGGTGGCCGATCCGGGGGCCAGCCGCCACCGGGTGACGCGCACCTCCGGGGTGTCGACCTGCACGTCGGACGCGGCGCTCATCATTTTCAGCTCTTTTTCCGTCAGGGAACGAACACCAGGAACATGAATATCGCAAATACCACAAGGTGGACCAGTCCGAAAAGGATGTTGGTGCGGCCGCTGCCCAGCGTCATCATGCCAAGCAGCAGCGTTAGCGCCAGAAGAACCATCTCCTGGGAAGGAAGCCCCAGCACGAGTTGTTTGTCGAGTTCGTAAGCCGCCACCGCCACGGCCGGGATCGTCAGCCCGATCGTGGCAAGCGACGAACCAAGCGCGAGGTTGATGCTCTTTTGCAGATCGTTCCGCCGCGCGGCAGCGATCGCAGCCACGCCTTCGGGCAGCAGGATCAACAGCGCCACCAGAATGCCGGCAAAGGCCGGCGGCGCACCGATCAACTCGGCACTGGCATCGACGACTTGAGAGAATTTCTTCGCGAGCAGTACCACGCCCAGAAGCGAAATCAGCAGCAGTGCCGTACTGAGCACGATCATCCGGTTCGACACCTGCGAACCGTCATGGGCGGCGTTGGTTGAATCCGCCACGAAGTAATCCCGGTGGCGCACCGTCTGCGTATACAGAAAGACGCCGTAGAGCAGGATGGTCACGACGCTGACGAAGCCGAGTTGGCCGGCAGAATAAACCGGCCCCGGCGTCGTCAGCGTGTAATTGGGCATGATCAGCGTGATGGTGGCGAGTACGGAGAGAACGCTGAGATAAAGGTTTGATCCGCTCACCTGGATGTCCTGCTCGCGGTAACGCAAGCCGCCGACGAGGATGCAGATGCCGACCAGCCCGTTGCAGACGATCATGACCACCGCAAACACCGTATCGCGCGCCAGCGTGGTCACGGCCTTTTCGCCGAGCATGATGGTCGCGATCAGCGCGACCTCGATGATGGTAACCGACAGCGTCAGCAAAAGCGTACCGAACGGCTCGCCGATCCGTTCCGCGACGACTTCAGCATGATGGACGGCCGCAAACACCGTGCCGAACAGGATCACGAGCAAGACGCCCGCGAACAGCCATCCGAAAGCTGTCGGCGCAAACGTGTAGTGAAGCGCGGTGACGGCCGCAAACATCAGTACGGAAAGCAGAGGAAAAATCCACGACGAGCGTGGCATTGGTCCATGGGTGCTCATGCGTTCGATTGCTTCGGGCGATGCTCGAGCAGCTTCTGCACGTCGAACCTGAGGCTTTCGGGGACGGCCCGGCACGCGCATGCCTTCACATGAACCGCATGCCACTTAACGCGTTGTTCACGCGTTGCCTTCGGCGGCATGCGATTTGACCGATGCCACTCCTTGTTGAGGGCCACGGGCGATTGCCTCACATCGCCTTGACGATGTTTTCGGTGACTTTCTTGGCGTCGCCGAGCAGCATCATGGTGTTGTCGCGATAGAACAGGGGATTGTCGATGCCGGCGTAGCCCGACGCCAGCGAGCGCTTGATAAACATCACCGTGCCGGCTTTCCAGACCTGCAATACCGGCATGCCGTAGATCGGCGAGGTCTTGTCGTCTTCGGCTGCAGGATTGGTAACGTCGTTGGCGCCGATCACGAACGCGATGTCGGCCTGTGCGAACTCCGAGTTGATGTCCTCGAGTTCGAACACCTCGTCATACGGCACGTTGGCCTCGGCGAGCAGCACGTTCATGTGGCCCGGCATCCGGCCGGCGACCGGGTGAATGGCGTACTTCACCTCGACGCCTTCTTTCTTGAGGAGGTCGGCCATTTCGCGCAGCGCGTGCTGCGCCTGCGCCACTGCCATGCCGTAACCGGGCACGATGATGACCTTCGAGGCGTTCTTCATGATGAAAGCGGCATCTTCCGCCGAGCCGAGCTTGGCCGGCTTCTGCTCGCCGCCGCCGCCGCCGCCAGCGACCGTCTCGCCGCCGAAGCCGCCAAGGATCACCGAGATGAACGAGCGGTTCATCGCGTGGCACATGATGTAGGAAAGGATTGCACCGCTTGATCCGACGAGTGCGCCGGTGATGATCAGCGCCGAATTGCCGAGCGTAAAGCCGATGCCCGCAGCCGCCCAGCCGGAATAGGAATTCAGCATCGAGATCACGACCGGCATGTCGGCGCCGCCGATCGGGACGATCATGAGAACGCCAAGCGTCAGCGCAATGATTGTGATCAGCCAGAAATCGAGCGCACTGCCGGACATCACAAGACCGACGATGAAGAAAACCAACGCGATGGCGAGCGCGATGTTGATGATGTGGCGGAACGGCAGGATGATCGGCGCGCCGCTCATGCGGGCCGACAGTTTCAGGAACGCTATTACCGAGCCGGTAAAGGTCAGGGCGCCGATGGCAACGCCGAGCGACATCTCGACCAGGCTTTGCGGATGGATATGGCCGGGCGTGCCGATGTCAAAGGCCTCGGGCGCGTAGAAGGCGCCGGCGGCGACCAGCACCGCGGCCATGCCGACCAGCGAGTGGAATGCGGCGACGAGTTCCGGCATCGAGGTCATGGGGACGCGGCGGGCGATGACCGCGCCGATGCCGCCGCCGATCGCAACGCCGAGGATCACCAGAAGCCAGGCGACGCCGTCTGCCGGCGGATGGGCGGCGAGCGTGGTCGCCACCGCGATCGCCATGCCGATCATGCCGAAGAAATTGCCTTGCCGCGACGATGCCGGGCTCGACAATCCGCGCAGCGACAGGATGAACAGCACGCCTGCCACGAGATACAAAACTGCGGAGAGATTGGCGCTCATCTCAGGTCCCCCATTTGCTGCTTCACCCCGAGGTGGTTGCCGATCACTTCACTTTTTTCTTGTACATGGCGAGCATGCGCTGGGTGACCAGGAAGCCGCCGAAGATGTTGACGCTAGCGAAGATGAGCGCGACGAAACCGAAGCCGCGCGCCCAGCCCGACCCACTGGAAATCATGCCGACGCCGACCGCCAGCAGCGCGCCGACCACGATCACCGAGGAGATCGCATTGGTCACCGACATCAGCGGCGTGTGCAGCGCGGGTGTCACCGACCACACCACGAAATAGCCGACGAAAACCGCGAGCACGAAAATCGACAGCCGGAACACGAAGGGATCGACGGCCTGCGCAAGATGCTCCATGGCTACTCCTCCTTATTTCGGCTGGAAGTTCGGGTGGACGACGGCGCCGTCCCTGGTCAGCACGGTGGCCTTGACCAATTCGTCGTCCCAATTCACGGCAAGCGCCTTGTTGGCCTTGTCGATCATGGTTTCGATGAAGTTGAACAGGTTGCGCGCATAAAGGCTCGAAGCCGAAGCCGCAACGCGGCCCGCGACGTTGGTGTAGCCGACGATCTTGATGCCATCGACATCGGCAACTTCGCCAGCTCTGGCGCCCTCGACATTGCCGCCGCGCTCGACCGCGAGATCGACCAGCACAGAGCCCGGTTTCATCGATCTGACCATCTCACTGGACACCAGCTTTGGCGCCGGACGGCCCGGGATCAGCGCGGTCGTGATCACGATGTCCTGCTTCTTGATGTGCTCGGCGGTCAGCGCGGCTTGCTTGGCTTGATACTCTTTCGACATTTCCTTGGCGTAGCCGCCGGCGGTCTGCGCGTTCTTGAATTCCTCGTCTTCGACCGCCAGGAACTTGGCGCCTAGCGATTCCACCTGCTCCTTCGTGGCCGGACGCACGTCGGTCGCGGTGACGATCGCGCCGAGACGTCGCGCGGTCGCGATCGCCTGAAGGCCGGCGACGCCCACGCCCATCACAAACACTTTCGCCGCCGGCACAGTGCCGGCCGCCGTCATCATCATCGGAAAGGCACGGCCAAAGGCTTCGGCGCCCTCGATCACCGCGCGGTAGCCGGCGAGATTCGCCTGCGACGACAATACGTCCATCACCTGCGCGCGGGTGATGCGCGGCATCAATTCCATCGCAAAAGCAGAGACGCCGGCATCCGCCATCGTCTTCAGAGCGGCGTCGTTGCCGTAGGGATCCATGATCGCGACGACCAGCGCGCCCCGTTTATACTTGGAAAGCTCGGAAGCCTCGGGCCGCTTCACCTTGATGACGATGTCGGCGTCCTTGAGCGCATCCGCGGAGACGGTGGCGCCGGCCGCGGTGAATTCCGAATCCGGCAAGCCCGACTTGATCCCGGCACCCGGCTCGATCGCGATCTCCGCGCCCAGCGCCTTGAACTTTTTCACGGTGTCCGGTGAAGCGGCGACCCGCGGCTCGGACGGATCGATTTCCTTGGCGACGGCAATCTTCATGGGGCCTCCGGCGGCGAGGAAAACTCGCAGGCGTCATTTCGGCCAGATTGGCAAATCCAACGCCGGCCTGGCAGCTTGGCACAAGCGAGCTTTTTCTCAAAATTGCGCCGCCTTGACGCGGCGCAAACATTATGGAGATCAGACGAGGAAAATCGCCATCAAAGCCACGATCGCGATTACGGTGATGGTGCCGAACTTCACGAGCTTGATGAAGCCCTCATAGGTCTGCTCATGGGCCACGTAATCGTTGCCATCGGCCGTCGTGTAGGCCACTTCGCTATGGTCTGCCATTGCTCTCCCCAGAGAATCCGAGCGTTAGAACACTGATCGTGCACTTACCGCAAACCGAAAGGCAGGGCAACGCCGCCAAACCTATAAGGTCATTCGGAAGGCCGATTATTGCTTTTTTGGGCCCCGCTCAGCCCATTTTCTCCAGCTCGTCGATCATGCCTGAAATGACCGACAGACCCCCGTTCCAGAATTGGGGATCTTTGGCGTCCAACCCGAACGGCTTGAGCAGCTCGGAATAGTGCTTGGTGCCGCCCGCCGACAGCATCGCGAGGTAGCGGTCGGCAAACCCCGCTTGTGCGTGTTCGTAGGCGCCATAGAGCGAGTTCACCAGACAATCGCCGAAGGCATAGGCGTAGACGTAGAACGGCGAATGGATGAAGTGCGGGATATACATCCAGAAGTTCTCGTAGCCCGGGCGGATATCGATCGCAGGCCCCAGGCTCTCGCTCTGCACGCTGAGCCAGATTTCGCCGAGCCGCCGGGCCGTCAGTTCGCCGTCCTTGCGCTCGGTGTGGACGGCACGTTCGAATGTGTAGAACGCGATCTGGCGCACCACGGTGTTGATCATGTCTTCGACCTTGCCGGCCAGCAGCGCCTGTCGCTGTTTGGCGCTCTTGGTCTCGCCGAGCAGCCGGCGGAAGGTCAGCATCTCGCCGAACACGCTCGCGGTTTCCGCAAGCGTCAAGGGCGTTGGCGCCATCAGCGCTCCATTCCCCGCGGCAAGCACCTGATGCACGCCGTGACCGAGTTCATGGGCAAGCGTCATCACGTCGCGCGGCTTGCCCTGATAGTTCATCAGCACATAGGGGTGTGCTGATGGCGTCGTCGGATGCGAGAAGGCGCCCGGCGCCTTGCCCGGACGCACCGGCGCGTCGATCCAGCGATCGGTGAAAAAACGCTCGGCGATGGCGGCCATGTCCGGCGAGAAACCGCGATAGGCCGAAAGCACCATGTTCTTGGCGTCGCCCCAGGCGATCGCCCCCGACGCCGCAAACGGCAACGGCGCATTGCGATCCCAATGCGGCAGCTTCTTCTTTTTGAACCAGCCGGCCTTCAGCCGGTAGTAGCGGTGCGAAAGCGTCGGATAGGCCGCGCGCACGGCGCTGACCAGAGCATCGACCACCTCGCGCTCGACGCGATTGTTCAAATGGCGCGAATCCGCGACGTCCTTGAAACCACGCCAACGATCGGAAATTTCCTTGTCCTTGGCGAGCGTGTTGGTGATCAGCGCAAAGGTCCGCTCATTGGCCTTGAAGGTCTTGGCGAGCGCCTCGGCAGCAGCCTTGCGCTTCGCGCCGTCGCGATCCTGCAACAAATTGAGCGTCGGCTCGATCGCCAGTTCCTTGCCCGAGAGTTTGAAGCGCAACGCGGAGATGGTCTGGTCGAACAGCCGGTTCCAGGCGGCGTATCCGCTCTGGGACTTTTCGTGAAACAACTGCTCGACGCGGTCTTCCAGTTGATACGGCTTGTCCTTGCGTAAGTCCTCGATCCAGGGACGATAGTGCGCGAGTTCGGCGTTGCGCATCGCCTGCTCGATCACGGCATCGTCGATGCGATTGAGTTCGAGCGCGAAGAACAACAGATGCACCGAGGCATTGGTCAGCCGCTCGGAGACGTCGCCGTAAAACTTCGAAATCACGGGATCGACGCTGTCGCCGGCATGCACCAACCCGGCATAAGAAGACAGACGACCGGCGAGATCGTCGATCGCTTCATAACGCTTCACGGCTCCCGCAAGCCAGAGGCCGCCGCCTTCTCCCGCGGTCCGCCCGGCGAGATTGCCTTTGTAGTCGTTCTCAAACACGACACATTCGGCATCCAGCCTGTCGAGATCGCGCGTCACTTCCGGCGCGTCGATCGCGGAATAGAGATCGGACAGATTCCACTCCGGCAGCCTGTCCGCGTTGGCCGAAGCCTTTTTGGGACTGGTCTTGCGTTGGGTGGACGGTTTGCGGAGAGCGGAGGCAGTGCGTGTAGTCATCTGGTTCGAAACCTGTATTCCATCAGAACGGCGAGGCAAGGTTTAAGCAGGCGTTAATCCACGTCGGCCAGAGTGCCCCGATTCGAGACAGATAGTTGTTGCGTGCGAGGAACACCATGCCTGCCACCATTTTGATCGCCGACGACGATGCGGTGCAACGCCGCCTGGTCGAGAATATGGTGCAGAAATGCGGTTATGAAACGGTCGTAGTCGATTCCGGCGATGCCGCGATCGCGATCTTGACCGCTCCCGACGCGCCCGACACGCCCGCGATCGACGCGCTCCTGCTCGATCTCGTGATGCCCGGCCTCGACGGCATGGGCGTTCTCGCTAAAATTCGCGAAGCCGGTCTCTCCGTCCCCGTCGTGGTGCAGACGGCGCACGGCGGCATCGACAACGTGGTATCGGCGATGCGCGCCGGCGCCCAGGACTTTGTCGTCAAGCCGGTCGGCGTGGAACGGCTGCAGGTGAGCCTGCACAATGCGCTTACGACCAGCGCATTGAAGGGCGAGTTGCAGCGCATCCGCCACAGCCGCGAAGGCCGGCTGACCTTTGCCGACATCATCACCCGCAGCGACACGATGGCGGCCGTTATGCGGACGGCGAACAAGGCCTCCGCCTCGACCATTCCGGTGCTGATCGAGGGCGAATCCGGCGTCGGCAAGGAGCTGTTTGCGCGCGCCATTCACGGCAGCGGCGAACGCAAATCGAAGCCTTTCGTAGCCGTCAATTGCGGCGCGATCCCCGATAACCTCGTCGAGTCCATTCTGTTCGGCCACGAAAAGGGGGCCTTCACCGGCGCAACCGAACGTCACGCCGGCAAATTCGTCGAAGCCACCGGCGGCACGTTGTTCCTCGACGAAGTGTCCGAGTTGCCGCTCTCGGCCCAGGTCAAACTGCTTCGCGCGCTTCAGGAAGGCACGGTCGAGGCGGTCGGCGCACGTAAGCCGGTCAAGGTCGATGTGCGGATCATTTCCGCAACCAACCGCAAATTACTCGACCGCGTGAAGAGCGGCCATTTCCGCGAGGACCTGTTCTACCGGCTTCACGTATTGCCCCTCACCGTACCGTCCTTGCGGATGCGCCGAGAAGACATTCCGCATCTGGTGCGGCATTTCCTCGCCCGCTTCTGCGCCGAGGAAAACCGTCACATCACCGGCGTCAGCGGCGAAGCGATGGCGCAGCTTTGCCAAATGGATTGGCCGGGAAATATCCGCCAGCTGGAAAATGCAGTTTACCGCGCCGTCGTGATGAGCGAGGGCGATCAGCTTGTTCTTTCAGACTTCCCGCAAAGTGCAGGCATAGCGTCGCCGCCGACCGCCGATATCCATACCGAGCCGCTGATCGTGGAGCAGACGTTTAATACGGGCGGTTCGGTAAATGGTAATGAAATACCAATCGCGCCATTCCCCGCTGTGGGCATGCTCTCCATGTTGACCGACGGCGGCGAAGTCCGGCCGCTTGAGGAACTGGAAAGCGAGATCATCCGCTTTGCAATTTCGCATTATCGCGGGCAGATGTCGGAAGTGGCGCGGCGTTTGAAGATCGGTCGCTCGACCCTCTATCGCAAGCTTGATGAGACCATCAGCCATTCGGGGGATGGCGGCGGAACGGATCAAGCGGGATAACGCTTGATCTAATGCAGCGTTCGTAACACGCGGACGAAGCATCGAAATTGCAGCGCGGCAGAACATTTGAACCGTTGCCCTGAGGTGACAGACAAATGGCGACTCGCATGGCAAGACTTTCAGTTAAAGCGATGCCATTGGACGCTTTGCGGTCAGTTTGTCGTGAGTTGCCTACCCGCTGCTGGCCGCTCGTGAGGTGCCCGTGTATCGTCTGCGCGTAAATCGTACGGCAGCCATGCCAAACGTGGAACTCTGGAGCATAATTTCAACTGAAATGGGCTTCAGAAATCGAGCGGCGGCGTTTTCGCCAGAGCTTTGACGAACAAACCACAGCTGCTTCGAAGCAAGGCAGCTCACCCAAGGGGTGTGATAATGCGTGACTGTTGGAAGAGCCGTAGTGGATATGACCGCACCTTGATGATGGTGGCGGCGACATTCCTTACGGTGTCGGCGAGCTCGGCCTTGGCGCAAAACGATGCGCCGCGAAGCTCCGCTGCGGAGCTTGCGATTGATGCAGCGGTCCCGCGCCCCGAACCGGCCAATGTCCCGCCACCCACCGCCGCTGATATCAACCTCGATACCGTCGCCGTCCCGATTTCCGGACCCACCCAGATCGAGCCTGCCAAATCTGAAGCTGCCAAATCTGAAGCCGCCAAATCTGACGCTGCGAAGTCTCAGCCTGCAAAGGAAGAGGCGAAGGCCGAGCCCGGCAAGAGCGACACACCAAAAGCTGATACTGCAAATCCAGACACGGCGGCAGTAGCCCCTGCGCAGGCGCCGACGCCCGCCGCGGCTGCAACGCCTGAGCCGGCGAAGGAGCCCGTCAAGGCCGCCAGTAATGTCGCGCCTGACGATCAGCCGGTCGCCGACAAACTGCGCGAAGTGTTCGGAGCGAAAGCCCAGCGTTATTTCGACCGCAAGGCCGAGCGCGCCGCGGTGGAGAAGTTCTACACCGCGCGTGATTATGCTCCGATCTGGACGCAAGGCGGCAAGCTGACGGGCAGCGGCAAGGGCGTCGTGGCCCGGCTAAAGGACGCCGGCTCCGACGGACTGAATCCTGCGGATTACCCGGTTCCTGATTTTGCGGCTGCGACCACGCCGGATGCATTGGCCGATGCGGAGTTGAAGCTGACCGCAAGCATGCTGGACTATGCGCGCCATGCGCAGAGTGGCCGGATGCACTGGTCGCAGGTATCGGGCGATATTCAATATCCGGAACACCCGACCGATCCGACCGAGGTGCTCGCCAACATCACGTCGGCAAAGGACGCGTCAGTTGCTCTCGACAGCTATAACCCTCCACACAAGCTCTATCTGGCGCTGAGGAAGAAGCTTGCCGAATTGCGCGGCCAGGGCGACGGACCGATGGTCCAGATCGCCGACGGACCGGCGCTGAAGTACACACCGGCGCGGACCAAGAACCAGCCCGCGATCGAAGTGGAAGATGACCGCGTGCCGCAACTGCGCGCCAAGCTTGGTCTCGAAAATCCCGACGACCGCCACTACGACGCCAAGGTGGCCGAAGCCGTGCGCAAGTTCCAGGCGACGGCCGAACTGAAACCGACCGGCGTGCTCGACGATCGGACCATCAGGGCCATCAACAGCCCGAAGCGCGACCGCCAGATCGATACGATCCTGGTGAACATGGAGCGCTGGCGCTGGCTGCCGCGCGACCTCGGCTCTCCCGCGATCGGCAATGCCTACGTCATTCTCAACATCCCCGACTACACGCTCAAGGTGATGCAGAACGGCGCGCAGGTCTGGACCACGCGGGTGGTGACCGGGCAGCCCGGCGTTCACGCCACGCCGCTTTTGACCGAGACGATGAAGTTCATCACCGTCAATCCGACCTGGAACGTGCCGCCGTCGATTATCTACAACGAGTATCTGCCGGCTCTTCAGCAGGACCCCTCTGTGCTGGAGCGGATGGGACTGAAGCTCGAGCATAACCGCGACGGCAGCATCCACATTTCGCAGCCCCCGGGTGAGCGAAATGCGCTTGGCCGCATCCGCTTCAACTTCCCGAACAAGTTCCTCGTCTATCAGCACGACACCCCGGACAAGCACCTGTTCGCCAAGGAAGACCGCGCTTTCAGCCATGGCTGTATGCGGGTGCAGAATCCGGATCAGTACGCCTCGGTCCTGCTCAACATCACCGAGCCGAACGCGCACTACACGCCGGATAAGATCCGCGGCATGTACGGGCACAGCGAGATCGACCTTAAGTTCCCGACGCCGATCCCGGTCAACATCACCTACCAGACCGCTTTCGTCGATGACGATGGCAACCTGCAGCTCCGCAAGGACGTCTATGGCCGCGATGCGAACATGCTGTCGCTGCTGCGTTCGGGCCGGAACAAGGACCTGGAGAGCGTGGTCGCCCATTCCCAGCCGAACTATGTGAAGCCGGTCGGCGACCTGCGGATCGCCAGCGACAACTCGGTCTCTTCGGGCGGCCCCTCGTTCTTCGAACGGCTGTTTGGTGGCCCGAGCCAGTACCCGGCTGCACCCGCCGGCCGGCGCCGTCCACAGCCCCAGGCCGGGCAGTACTACCAGCGCTAACGCCGACCCGGCACGCGTCTGAAATTATCGAGTTAAATCAAAGGCCCCGTCATTCGGCGGGGCCTTTAACGTTAACCATTCTCCATCCGGATTTAGCCAGCGGGCTAGTTTTCGCCACACTCAATGGGTTAACTTTACCCTTCGGATTTGGGGGGATGGGTTAAGTCCCGCTTAACCCTCCCGCGTTAAGAGTACATTTACCCTATTCGCCACACGGGGTCGCGAAGGGGTCCAACGCGAAGTCTGTAGGGGTGGGCTCATTACGTGCTGACCGGTTTCGCACGCCAATTCAATCTGTCGTCTCTGCCAAAGACCGGATATCGGCTCGGGGTGACCTCCGTGCTGCTGCTGGCTGGAATTGGCTCGGTCCACGACGCAAGCGCGCTGAACGAAACCCGCACACTGTCGTTCCATCACACCCATTCGGGTGAAGACCTCACCGTCACCTTCAAGCGTGAAGGCCGATACGACGAAGAAGCGCTGAGGCAGCTCAACCACTTCCTCCGCGACTGGCGCAGCCAGGAACAGACCACGATGGATCGGCACCTGTTCGATATCATCTGGGAAGTCTACCGCGACGTCGACGGCCAGAAGCCGATCCAGATCATCTCCGCCTACCGCTCCCCCGAAACCAACGCCATGCTGCGCCGCCGCTCCGCCCACACCGGCGTCGCGCGCTTCAGCCAGCATATGCTCGGCCATGCGATGGATTTCTACATCCCGGACGTGTCGATCGAGCAGATCCGCTACGCCGGCCTGCGCCTGCAGCGCGGCGGCGTCGGCTTCTATCCCACCTCCGGCTCGCCCTTTGTCCATCTCGACACGGGCAGCATCCGGCACTGGCCGCGGATGACGCACGATCAGCTCGCGCGCGTGTTCCCCGACGGGCGCACGGTCCATGTCCCCACCGACGGTACACCGCTGAAGGGTTATGAAATGGCTCGTGCCGAGATCGAGCGGCGCGGCAGCGGCGACGATGCGGCAACGGTCGCCAAGCCGCCGAACCTTCTGGCCCGCCTGTTTGGCGGCAAGTCGAACGATGACGAGGACGAAGGTTCCGCGCCCGCCGTTCAGGCCAAGACCGCTGCAGTTACGCATGTTGCCGCAGCCAAGCCGGCTGACCCCGCGCCGCGCACCACCAAGTCCGCAGGCGCGACGCTGCAACTGGCCGCGGCCGACATGCAGATCTTGCCGCCTGCCAAGCCGAAACAACCGGCCCCGTCCGACAAGGTTGAGGCAAGGCCGCAGACGCCGGCCGACATCATCAACGCACGGGGTTTCTGGGACGACATGCCGGCTGCGCCGAACCAGGCAACGCCAGCCCAGGTCGCAGCCCTCAATGCCCGCAAGGCGCTGGCATCGACCGAGCCGCAGTCGACGGCCAGCGTTCCCGCCGCCTATCAGGCACTGGCCTATGCGCCGGCAGAGGCCCCACAGGCGGCTGACCGCGCCCACGTTGTCGCTGCCAGTGCGCCCGTTCTTCCCCGTAGCGCCCGCCCGGCTACGGCCAGCCGTAATTCGATGGCGATCAACGACGTCACAACCGTCGTCGCCAAGAGAGACGGTCAGGATGGCGTGGTGGCAACAGCGACCAGGATCGTCGTGTCCAAGGCCAATGACATCTGGATGCGTATCGTGATGCTTGCGCCGAGCGCGAGCCGATCGATGTCGGTCACCATGCTCGGCGATGCCAACATGACGCTGCTGAGCAAGCTGTTCCTCAAGCCGCAGGCGACGATCGTGATGGGCTTCTCGGACGATCCACTGATGGGCCTGACCACCGACCGATTTAGCGGACCGGCGACCGCTCCGCTAACGACGAAATCCTTCGGACTGCGAACGGCGTCGCTGCATTAAATCTGCGGCAGCGAGCCCAAACGCCTCACAGCATCCCCAGCGCCTGGAGATAGGTTTCGAGGATGGTTTCTTCCTCGGCGCGCTCGTTGGCGTCCTGCTTGCGCATCCGTATGATGGTGCGCAGCGCCTTGACGTCGAAACCGTTGCCCTTGGCTTCGGCATAGACGTCGCGGATATCGTCGGAGATGGTCTTCTTTTCTTCCTCCAGCCGCTCGATACGCTCGATGATGGCCTTGAGCTGATCCTTGGCGAATTTCGTCGTCGGGGCTTCGTCTTCCTTGACGGCAGCAGACGTGGCCATCGGTTACTCCTGAAATAGACTGACGGTTGGATGGAAAAAGAAAGCGCCGCGCGTCTTGAAGCGCGAGGCGCCGTCTTCAAAATGACCCTCAAGAGTATGGCTGCTCACGTCAAGCCAGCAGGCTCGCTCATCCACAGCCGCCCACAGGAAGCAGCCAACGACGATTGCGGCGCATTTTTTTGGCGCCGGATCAGTGTCCGGGTTTCGCCTTGTTCATCGCGGCTAATTGCTCCGATGTCGCTGTTCCCTGAAATTTTTCCTTCCAGGTTTCGTAGGGCATGCCATAGACCGCTTCACGGCTCTCGTCTTTGCTCATCGCAACGCCCTTGACGTCGGCTTCTTCCTTGAGCCAGTTGGATAGGCAGTTGCGGCAGAAGCCCGCGAGATTCATCAGCTCGATATTCTGAACGTCGGCGCGCTCGCGCAGATGCCCCAAGAGCCGCCGAAAGGCCGCGGCCTCCAGCTCCGTTCTTGTTTTGTCGTCGATCGCCATGACCAATCCCGTCTTAGAAATCGCATGATCCGGAAGGGCGCATGCTTCTAACCCTAGGTAAGAAAGTGTCCCGTGTATTTCTACATCAGAACGCAAACATTCGGCGGTTTCGGGAGGGCCAGGCTGTCCCTTTCGATCGGAAATATCAGCGAAATTCCACTTGACCCCCGGTCCGCCCGCACGCGAAATCGTCAATATCTTGATATAACTTCGCCTCGATGACTGCAAAAGATTCGCTTTTTCCAGCCCGAACTTCAAAACGCCTCCGCGCCGCCGTGGCATCTGCTTTGCTGTTGGCGCCGGCCTGCCTGTGGAACGGATCGGCGGCGGCGGACTTTCGTCTCTGCAACAATACCTCCAGCCGGGTCGGTATCGCGCTCGGGTACAAGGACGCCGAGGGCTGGACCACCGAAGGCTGGTGGAACGTGTCCTCGCGAAGCTGTGAAACGCTGCTGCGTGGTACGCTTGTCGCGCGGTTCTATTATATCTACGCGCTCGATTACGACCGCGGCGGCGAATGGTCGGGACAGGCTTTCATGTGCTCGCGCGACAAGGAATTCACCATCCGAGGTGCGGATAATTGTTTGGCGCGTGGCTTCGACCGCACCGGCTTCTTTGAAGTCGACACCGCCGACCAGCGCGCCTGGACCGTGCAGCTCACCGAATCCAATGAACAACAACCCGCACAACGCGTGCCGGGACTTCCAGGCACGATTGGTCCAGGTGGCCCCGGAAATATTCCGGGCATCTCGAATCCGCCGGGCGGATTGCCGCCGGGCGCGCCGGGTCTGCCGCCAGTGCCCGCGCCCGGGACGAAGCCATGAGGCGTATGCGCCGGATCAAGATTCTTGCAACGCTCGGCCCCGTCTCCTCCGACAGCAGCGTCATCCGGAAGCTGTTCGAGGCAGGCGCCGACGTTTTCCGCATCAACATGAGCCACACCTCGCACGACAAGATGCGGGAGCTGGTCAAGACCATCCGCAATGTCGAGAGCAGTTACGGGCGGCCGATCGGCATTCTGGTCGATCTGCAAGGCCCGAAACTCCGGCTCGGCTCGTTCGCCGAAGGCGCGGTGCAGCTCAACAACGGCCAGAGCTTCGTGCTCGATTCCGACAAAGCGCCGGGCGACAACTCCCGCGTTCACTTGCCTCATCCGGAAATTCTTGCAGCCCTCAAACCGGGTCACGCGCTTCTGCTCGACGATGGCAAGGTGCGGCTGATTGCCGAAGAAACCTCGCCCGAGCGCGCGGTAACCCGCGTTGTGATCGGCGGCCGGATGTCGGACCGCAAGGGCGTCAGCCTGCCCGACACCGATCTACCGGTCTCTGCGATGACGCCGAAAGACCGGGCCGATCTCGAGGCGGCGCTGGTGACCGGCGTCGACTGGATCGCACTTTCCTTCGTGCAGCGCGCCGAGGATGTCCTCGAGGCCAAGAAACTGATCCGCGGCCGCGCCGCGGTGATGGCCAAGATCGAAAAGCCGCAGGCGATCGAGCGGCTGCCTGAAATCATCGAAGCCTCCGACGCGCTGATGGTGGCGCGCGGCGATCTCGGCGTCGAACTGCCGCTGGAGCGCGTGCCTAGCCTGCAGAAGCAGATGACGCGGCTCGCGCGGCGCGCCGGCAAGCCGGTGGTGGTCGCAACGCAAATGCTGGAATCGATGATCCAGTCGCCGGTGCCGACGCGCGCCGAAGTTTCCGACGTGGCTACCGCTGTCTATGAAGGCGCCGATGCCATCATGCTGTCGGCGGAATCGGCCGCCGGCAAATTTCCGGTCGAAGCCGTCTCGACAATGAATCGCATCGGCGAGGAGGTCGAGCGCGATCCGACCTATCGTGGCGTCATCAATGCACAGCGCGCGGAGCCCGAGCCGACCGTGGGCGATGCGATCGCGGACGCGGCGCGGCAAATCGCCGAGACGCTAGATCTTTCCGCAATCATCTGCTGGACCAGTTCCGGATCGACTGCGCTGCGCGTCGCACGCGAACGGCCGAAGCCGCCGGTCGTGGCAATCACGCCAAATCTTGCCACGGGCCGCAAATTGTCGGCGGTGTGGGGCGTGCATTGCGTCGTCGCCGAAGACGCCAAGGATCTCGACGACATGGTGAGCCGTGCCGGCAGCATCGCCTTCCGCGACGGCTTTTCACGCGCAGGGCAACGCATCATCATCGTGGCGGGCGTGCCGCTGCGCGCGCCCGGCACCACCAATATGCTGCGCATCGCCTCCGTCGGTCCGGACGGAGAGGCCGACATCTAGAGCCTGTTCGGTTCTGATGAAATCAGAACCGGGCTCGTTTCGTCAGACCAGTTTCGCTTCCAGCGTAATCTTGGTGTTGAGAAGCTTCGACACCGGGCATCCGGCCTTCGCCATGCCGGCCAGTTCCTGAAATTTGGCGTTGTCCGCGCCGGGGACTTTCGCGCTGAGCGAAAGATGTACCGAGGTGATGGCAAAGCCGTCGCCTACCTTTTCAAGCGTGACATCCGCCTTGGTTTCCATCTGCTCGGCGGTAAGCTTCGCTTCGCCCAGGATCAACGAAAGCGCCATCGTAAAACACGCTGCGTGCGCGGCGCCGATCAGTTCTTCCGGGTTGGAACCGGGCTTGCCCTCGAAGCGGCTGGCAAAGCCGTAGGGGTATTCGCTTAGGGCGCCGCTCTTGGTTGAAATCTGACCCTTGCCGTCCTTGATTCCGCCTCGCCATTTCGCTGATCCCGATGTGGTGGTCATGAGAACTCCTTTGAGGCTTTGTGATGAACTTCGACAACACCCTGCGCCGTCAATGCGGCAGAATTCCTGGCGGGGCGAGCGCTCGCTTTGCGCACTCTCGAGCGGTGCCAGTGCACCTCCGGACCGCGAGTTCCACGCAGTCATTCATTAACCAGAGGGAGGCTTCTGCAAGGCGCCGCCAAAATGTTTTGCGCACTTTTACCCCGCTTTAGACCGGCCGCCTTAAAGCAGTTGATATTGGGGCCTTGCCAAGCAAGCCAAAAAACATAGGGAGCCTCACGCAGGCTTTAGTTCGATTTTCAGGAGTCCGCTATGTACGCGCTGGAAGTTTGGCGCGGCCCAAAGGTTGACCAGGGGCCACGGACCATCGGGACGTCCTTTCAGACGTCCGGGATTTACGTCTTCCTGATCTCATTCGCATGTCTGTACTACCTCTCGAACACGTCACTGCTGCTTGGTCATTATGACTTGGGTTGGCATCTGGCCGCCGGTGACCTGATCAGGGAGCGCGGCAACGTTCCATTTCAGGATCCATGGGCTTTCACGCTTGGAGACCGGCAGTGGTACAATCTCTCCTGGCTCTGGGACGTGATTGCCAGCGTCGTATTTCAATATACGGGCCTTACCGGCCTCACTCTAGCCGTCGTTGCATGCGGCGCCATCATCGCCGGATATCTGACGTCGCTCTGCTTGAGCAGCGGAGCCTCGGTGCCGGCTGTTTGTATCTCGGTTTTTTCCGCGTGTTTGCTGTACCCCGCCTTCGCAACGCCGCCGAATATTTATCTTGCCGCCTCGCCAAATACGGCGACGATGTTGTTCAGTGTCGTATTCTTCGGCGAATGTCTGAAAAGAACGCGATGCTTCCTGTTGCCGGCGATGATGATCTTGTGGGCCAATCTGCACGGCGGCTTTGTGTTGGGTTTTCTGATTATTGGCCTCTTTGGCGCCGTCGCATTGTTTCGGCGAGATTGGGCAAATTTCAAACTCTATGGTCTGGCTGGGGCCGGCTGCCTTGTTGCCATCTTCATCAATCCGCTGGGCTTTCATATCTATGACGGCGTCATGGCGACGTTGGGCCACTTCGTGCAGGCCAACATCACCGAGTGGAAGTCCTATTTCCAGAACATCACCGCGCCGGGAAGCATCCCCGGCATCATCTACATCGTGATATTTGTCGCCTACGAGTTGCGTTACCGAACCTCTAATGCCGTTCCGCTGGAGGCGCGGCTGCTGTCGTGGCTGTTCTTGTGCCTGGGATTCTATCAGTACAGGTATATGTCGTTCTTTTTTCTGTTCTCGAGCGTTCCGTTCGCACTTCACCTCGACCGGTTGCTGCCCAAACAGCTTAAGAATTTAGACGTGCAAAAGTCGCTGTTGACCGCCGGAATTATCGGTGCCTGCGCGCTGCCGTTGGCTTTTGTCCAGATACGCCCTGCCCTTGCGCTTCCAGATGAGCTGCTATCCGAACAGGACGCGCAATATCTCAGTGCAAATTTCCCGCATGCGCGGATTCTCAATCACTGGAACGTCGGCGGCATCTTGATTTTCCGCACACATGGCAAGGTGCCGGTGTTCGTCGATGGCCGGGCGGCTACCGCCTATCCCGACGGTCTCCTGCGCGACTACCTCAAGCTGGTTAAATGGGACATCGACGAAGCCACCTGGGACACCGTACTTGAGAAATACAGGATCGATGCTGTGCTCTGGCCGACAGCGCACGATGTCCTAAAGGGATTTCTCGTCGGCAAGCGAGGCTGGAAAGAGCAGTACGTGGGCTCCCACGAGAGCCTCTACGTCAAACCATAACGCCGCATCATGCTTCCACGAGGCTTGAGCACGCTTACGCGCCGGCCAGTGCCTTGGACGGCAAGACCGCCTGCACCACGAGGCCGCGCGCGCGCGCGTCCATCACGCCCACAGCGCGCAGCGCAAGCAGCGTGACCGTCTGCACTGCGTCGCGCAACTTCCCCGGATCGTCCGTGTTCTCCGCCGCGAGCGGCCCGACCAGCGCTTCGTGCAGCGCGCCGAGCAGTGCCGTTGCGGCGAGGCTTGTATCCTGTGCCGGCAGATGCCCGGCGCGGACGGCAGCATCGATCCGGCCCGCGATTTCGCCGACCACCGCACGGCGGCTGGCAATCCGCGACACGTTGACGTCGACGTCGACCGGTTCGGCCAGAATGCCCCAGGTAAGCTTGCGCTGGGACATCGCATGCACCGCGACCGTGGTAACGGCTGCCGCCAGCGCCGATGAAGGGCCGGGCGCGGCATCTGCGGCGCGACGGATCGCCGCCAATTCATCGCGCGAGACATCGGCGATCAATTCGGAAATCAACTCAGCCTTGGAGGGGAAGTAGCGATAGACAGTGCCGGCAGCGACATTGGCGCGGATCGCGATCGGCGCAATCTGGACAGCGCTCATGCCGCCTTCCGCCGCAGCATTGCGCGCCGCAGCCAGAATAGCGCTGCGTCGAGCCGCAAGGCGTTTTACGACCTGGTGGGTCCGCCGATAGACCATGGCGCGCGTTTCTCGTCCCCTAACGCGGACCGGCTGGAAAGCGCACGATCGAACGCGTCTTCACTGTTTTGAGCGAATTGACCACAAATCGCTGTGAAGAAGTGAACAATTATTCACACCGAAACACAAGACGTAAATTCGGCAGCCGAACGTAAATCCGGAATGGCCGATGGCCGCGAATTATTAACCATCGTTCTTACCCCGACGTTAAGCGCCGTTGGAGACTGTGCCGGGATTAAACCTCCGGTGCGGTGATGGCTGATTCAGACGTTCGTGTCGCCTGGCGACTATTCAACCTGAACTGGATTCCGATCGCCGCCATGGGCAGCGTCTTGCTGCTCGCGGTCTCCGTCTCAAACTTCTCGCTCGAGCCGTTGGCGTTCGGAACCACGGTTGCGGTCGCCGTCGTGTTTGGGTTGATCGCCTATGTCCATGCGTTTGCGAGAGGCGAGGCCGCCGATCCCAAGCTGATCTTTTCGCTCGGATCGATATCGCAGCTTGTCCTGCTCACCGCGATCGTGGGCCCCCTGAGCTACGTGGCCAACGCCGCGAACTGGCCCTTGCAGGACCAGGCGTTGCTGATCATCGACCGCGCCATGGGAATGGATCCGGAGCCGATTGCCAGATTTGTCGACGCCCACCCGACGATCGGACACTGGCTCAGTGTCGGCTATGGTTTCATCAAATGGCCGCTGTTAGCCATTCCGATCATTTTCACCATGACGTTGCGCCTGATGCGTCTTCAACTCTTTATCGCCGCGCTTTGCTTCGCGCTCATTGTAACGATCGTCATTTCATGCCTCGCGCCGGCGATCGGGACTTTTTACGGCATGCATCTTTCACCCGCGGGCTTCCCGTCCCTGAATACGACCATGTACGCGGCGCAATTACGTGACATCGTGGCACTGCGGAACGGCACGTTGCGCCACCTCGAGCTGTTTCAGCTTGCAGGCATCGTGTCCTTTCCAAGTTTCCACGCCGCCTCCGCGGTTCTCTATATGTGGGCTCTCTGGCCCGTGCGCGGCTTCGCATCCTTGTCGATCGCGATGAGCACACTGATGATCCTGGCCACTCCTATCGTCGGCGCCCATTACATGATCGATGTCATCGGCGGAATCCTGCTTGCGGCCGGATCCATCATGCTCGCGAAACGATACGGAGCCGCCATGACGGCGATTAGCCAGCGTTCGCTCGCATCGACTGTGAAGTCCATGCCCATTCAAACGGGGTTAGGCGCGCATTGATGCCGGGCGCCGCGCGTTCACGCGGCGTCGTTTGCGAACCTGCACGTCCGGCTGGGCCTTATGTGCTTACCTTGCCTGTCATGGTCGGCGCGGTGATTGGCGCCGGCGCCTCACGGCCGCGCATCAGCGCCATATAGGATAGTGCCCCCAGCACAGCTCCGATCAGCCAGCCCCAATCCCCGACATTGGTGATCACGCCATAGGCGCCTGCGAGCGGAAGCCCGATCGAAACCGCAGCCGAGCCCGCCAGCGCCATCAGCGCTCGCGTGTTCCAGCCATTGTCGAAATGCAACGTCCCGTTCGGCGACATCGTATAGAGATCGTTGAGCACGATGTGTTGCCGCTTCACGAGGTAGTAGTCGGCCACCATGATCCCGAACATCGGACCCAACGCGGCGCCGAAGATACTGACGAAGATCGTGATGGCTTGCGGGCTCGAGACGAAAATCCACGGACACACCATCACCGACAGGATCGAGGTGATGAGGCCGCCGCGACGGAAATCGATCTTCCCGGGATACAGGTTGGAGATGTCGTAAGCCGGGGAGACAAAATTGGCGACGATATTGATGCCCATGGTCGCCACGATGAAGGTGATTGAACCGATCGCCACCACCCAGGGATTGCCGATGCGCTCCACGATGGCGACGGGATCCATGATCGCTTCACCAAAGACTTTCACGGTGCCCGCCGTGACGATCACCGTGATGACGGCAAAGACAATGAAGTTGACGGGGAGGCCGAGGAAATTGCCGACCTTCATCGACCGTTCGTCCTTCGCGAAACGCGCGAAGTCGCCGAAGTTGAGCAGCAACGCCGCAAAATAGGCGACGATCAACATCGATGCATTCGCCATATGTCCGAGCGACGATCCTTCAGCGCGCGGGCTCAGCTGCAAGGACAGGCTGGAAACACCGGTTTGCATCACGATCCAGATCGCCAGCGCAAACATCACGATGTAGACGACCGGACCGCAGAAATCGATGAACTTGCGGATCGTTTCCATGCCGTTGAGGAAGATCAGAAGCTGGAACAGCCACATGAACAGAAAGCTGATCCAGCCGAGGGCCGAAAGACCGGCGAAGGAAGAATGCGTCCACGCTTCGGCGCCGGGATAGAAGGTCAGCACCAGCGCCTGCACGGCCTTGGAGGCGAAATAGGTCTGAACGCCGTACCACACGATGCCGACGATGCCGCGCAGGCCCGCTGCGATGTTGGCACCCATCACGCCGAACGACATCCGTGCCACCACCGGAAATGGTGTGCCGTATTTCAGCGACGGACGCCCGATCAGGTTCATGAGGAAATAGACGACGGTGATGCCGACCACCATCGCGATCAGCACTTCCCATCCGTTCAGACCGAGGAAGAAAAGGCTCGCGGCAAAGGTGTAGC
The DNA here is from genome assembly GCA_963824305.1 of uncultured Alphaproteobacteria bacterium. Classification (GTDB taxonomy): domain Bacteria; phylum Pseudomonadota; class Alphaproteobacteria; order Rhizobiales; family Xanthobacteraceae; genus Bradyrhizobium. The sequence goes on along the minus strand of CAWGOW010000002.1, from coordinate 279,316 downwards.
CACCGACCGAATGCACGTCCGACATCCACATCGCGAAGATGCTGAAGATGCCCCATGTGCGTCCCGCGGGAGCGATCGGCGCCAGATCGTGATTGTAGAGTCTGGAGTTGGCATTCGGGACGGCAATGACGGGTATGTCGTGGGGTTGACCTGACATTGGCAGCTCCTCTACTAGCGCCCACTTTTCGAAGTTCGTACTCCGTCGCAGCTCCCACTTTTACGAACGTCGAAAAGTCATGGGCACTAGCGAACTTACGATTCCAGTGCCGCCTTCCATTTGAATCCGCCGCTTGTGGCGCAGGAACTTCAAACAGGCGGTACTGGGCAGCGAAGATGACAGTTTAACTAAAGCAAGTCCCGCGCCAAGGGGCCGGCGCAGCGTTCCCCGAGGCGGCCGGTTACCGCTGCTTTCTGGGGATCACGAACTTCAAACCGGACCAGGTGTTGTCGATCGCGCACACCTTGGTATCGACGAGGCCAAGCGGGAGCGCGGTGTCGCGCACGACGACGTCGGTCAAGTCGCTCGCGACGCCTGAAGATTTCTTCGGCCATGACACCCAGATCATACCGTTGGGCGCGATCGCGTTGCGATACCGCCGCAGCTTCGCGGCAAGGCCGCTGGCGCGCGTGGCAAACAGGTGCACCATGTCGAGAGGCGGTTTCGGTTCAGCCTTGGCCGTGACGTCGGCCGGCAACGGGCCAATCAGGGCGCCGTAGGCCGACGGCGCGCCGTCGACAAAAATGCAAAAGCCCGGCTTGATGCCGAGCTTCTGCGCCAATGCCGTGGTTCTGAGATTCGTATCGTCTTGCGGTGGGCTCATTTACGAATGTGCCGGCCATGGCCGCGCGGCGTGCATTTTACGCCTGCGGTTGCGGCTCCAGTCCGGGATCCGGATCGGGCCGCGGACGCGGCTTGCCTGCGGGCGGCACCGCCGAGGCGCGGGGCGTCGTCGGCTCCAGCACCGACTCGCGGTTCGGCTTCTTGCCCTTGAGGAGATCGATGATCTCGTCGCCGGTCAGCGTTTCATATTCCAGAAGGCCTTTGGCGAGCGCCTCGAGATCGGCACGCTTCTCCGTCAGGATCCTGGTCGCCTGCTGATAGCCTTCCTCGACGAACCGCCGAATCTCGGTGTCGATCTTCTGCACCGTCGCCTCGGACGCATTCTGGGTACGCGACACCGACATGCCCAAAAACACTTCGTCCTGGTTTTCACCATAGGACACGGTGCCGAGCTCTTCGGAGAGACCCCAGCGGGTCACCATCATGCGCGCCAGCCGCGTCGCCTGCTCGATGTCGGAAGAGGCTCCGGAGGTCACCTTCTCCTTGCCGAACACCAGTTCTTCCGCGACACGGCCGCCCATCATGATGGCCAGACGCGAGGTCATCTGCTCCAGCGACATCGACAGCTTGTCGCGTTCCGGCAACTGCATCACCATGCCGAGCGCACGGCCGCGCGGAATGATCGTCGCCTTGTGGATCGGATCGGTGGCGATCACGTTGAGGCCGACGATCGCGTGGCCGCCCTCGTGATAGGCGGTCAGCATCTTTTCTTCCTCGGTCATGACCAGCGACTTGCGCTCGGCGCCCATCATGACCTTGTCCTTGGCCTCTTCGAACTCGGCCTGAGTCACCATGCGCTTGTTGCGGCGTGCAGCAGTCAGCGCAGCCTCGTTGACGAGGTTCATCAGGTCGGCGCCGGAGAAACCGGGCGTGCCGCGCGCGATGGTCTTGAGGTTGATATCGGGCGCAAGCGGCACCTTGCGGACGTGAACCTTGAGGATCTGCTCGCGGCCGACGACGTCCGGATTGGGCACCACGACCTGACGGTCGAAGCGGCCGGGCCGTAGCAGCGCCGGATCGAGCACGTCGGGCCGGTTGGTGGCCGCAATCAGGATCACGCCCTCGTTGGCCTCGAAGCCGTCCATCTCGACCAGCAACTGGTTCAGCGTCTGCTCGCGCTCGTCATTGCCGCCGCCGAGACCGGCGCCACGATGGCGGCCGACGGCGTCGATTTCGTCGATGAAGATGATGCAGGGCGCGTTCTTCTTGGCTTGTTCGAACATGTCGCGGACGCGGCTTGCGCCGACGCCGACGAACATCTCGACAAAGTCCGAGCCGGAAATGGTGAAGAAGGGAACGTTGGCTTCGCCGGCGACCGCGCGCGCGATCAACGTCTTGCCGGTGCCGGGAGGACCAACCAGAAGCACGCCACGCGGAATCCGCCCACCGAGGCGCTGATACTTGCCGGGGTCGCGCAGGAATTCGACGATCTCCTGCAGATCCTGCTTGGCCTCATCCACGCCGGCCACGTCTTCGAAGGTCACGCGGCCATGCGCTTCCGTCAGCATCTTGGCGCGCGACTTGCCGAAGCCCATGGCCTTGCCGGCACCGCCCTGCATCTGCCGCGACAGGAATATCCACACGCCGATCAGCGCAATGAACGGCAGCCACGACACCAGCAGCGAGACGAACCACGGCACGTTGTCACCGGGCGGCTTGGCAGTGATCGAGACCTTGCCGTTATAAAGCCGCGTCACGAGCGACGGATCGCTCGGCGCATAAGTCTGGAAGCTCGAACCGTTGGTGAAGGTGCCGTGAATCTCCGGCCCCTGAATCACAACGTCGCGCACATGGCCCTGATCGACCTCGGTCAAAAGCTGGGAGAAGGAGATATCCGTCGAAGACGCGCGCTGACCCGGATTCTGGAAAAGCGTGAACAACGCCAATAACAGCAGGACAATGATGACCCACAAGGCGAAATTGCGCAGATTGGCGTTCATTGATTTTCCTTCGTGGTCGCGCGGATCGCGGCCTTGGTCCTTGGGTCGGCGCTTTAAGAGAATCCCGATGGCGACTGCGTGTTACAATTTAGGTGCCAAGACGCCCCCTGCCAAGGGAACCGCATGAGACTATTTAGCCTATCCCGGGACTATTGCGGTTGAATTCATGTCGCGGAAATAAGGTCTTTTCTAGTGGTTCCGACTCCAACATTCGCTTGCCGTCAGAGCAGGCCGCTTCGCGAATGTTGGAATCGCGAGAACCACCGGCAAATACCGGATTCCAGTGAAGTTTTGGATTTGACATTGGCCCACGCTATTGCGGTGCGGGCCGGGCGAATGTCAAATCCACTCCGCCAGGGTGGTTAAGACCCGCAAAACGAGGGACTTGGCGAAAAGCCCGGCTAATTGCCGCGGCGGCGGCGCTGTGGTGCCGGTTCGATGATGATCCTCCCTTTGGCAAGGCTGATGACAGCGCCGGCGAGGGTCTGTTTCAACCGCCCTTTGCCGGCCGTCCGCAACGTCTGATCGAATGCCGCGAGCAGGGTTTCGGCTTTACCTAGTTCTGCCGGCCCCTCATGACCGAACCGCTCGATCGCCCGCAGCAGGAGCCGCAGCCGGATTTCCTCCGGCAGGGCGGCGAACGCCGCCGCATCGAAACTGGCATGTTGGGACTGGCTGCGGCGACGCGTCTGCGATGACGCGGCTTCGGCGTCTTTGAACGCCAGATAGCGTGCGGCACCCTCGACCAGAACTTCGATCGCCGCGTTGGCACGCGCCAGCCGTGACGCCAGGCGGGCGAGGTTGCGCGTATCGCCGCCTTCGACGGCAAGCCCTTCGATCACCTTGCGGATGCGTGGCCGGGTAAAACTGACATCGCGGTTGGTCGGATCATCCGCATAGCTGATCCCGGCGGTTTCGAGCGTCGCGATGAGCTGCGATTTCGAAATATTCAGAAACGGTCGGGCAATGAACACACCCTCGCGCCCGCTCTCGCGCGCCATCGCCGCCAGACCGCCGATGCCGCTGCCGCGCAGTAGCCGCATCAGCAACGTTTCAGCCTGGTCGTCGCGGGTATGGGCCGTGAGAACGTGGCTGGCGCCGCTGCCGCGCGCGGCGCTGGCGAGCAGCCGGTAGCGCGCCGCCCTCGCCGCCGCCGGCACGCCCGATTTCGGTTTTGCCCCGGTCCAGCGCATCGTGCGGTGCGCCACGCCAAGCATGCGCGCCAGGCGCTTGACATCGCGGGCTTCGCGCGCGGCCTCTCGCCTCAGACCATGATCGATCGTAACCGCCAGGACACGCGGGCCTCGCGCAAGGGCCTTTCGCCAACGCGCCACGAGCCACATCAAAGCGATGGAATCCGGACCGCCGGATACCGCAAGGACCAGCGCGGGCGCGGTCTTCCAGTCCGCAAACAGGCTCTTCGCCTGCCGTACCGAGATCGGGGATTTGTCGTCCTCAGGCATGACGCCGCTGGCTGATGGGTTAAGGCCGTGAAGGGGACCTTAGCTCATGCGCCGCGCGCTCGCACCTAATAGTGGTCCGATTCTAACACTCTCATCCCTACTCAGCAGGCACTTTTGCGAGTGTTGGAATCGAAGAACCACGAGCGAATATAAGTTTCTGGTGGAGTTTTGGATTTGACACGAACTCGCGGCTGGCCTGCGGCGAATGTCAAATCCATTGCACTAGCACTTCGAGCGCTTCTGCTCGCGGTCGACAGCCTGCTTGATGTTGCCCGCGGCACGCGGATATTTCCGCGCCACCTCGCCGAAGGCGGCGCAGGCGGCTTCCTTTTCCTTTAGCGCGGCCAGCGACTGGCCGAGCCGCAGCAACGCATCCGGCGCTTTCCCGGACCGGTCGAACTTGGTCGTCACGCCGAGAAAGGCTTCGGCCGCTTCGCGATATTGCTGGCGCTGGAAGAAGCTCTCGCCCAGCCAGAACTGCGCGTCTGCCATCATTGGATCGTTCGGATATTTGCGCTGGAAGTTGCGCATGGTTTCTTCGGCGAGCGCATAGTCCTTGCGCTGGACATAGCCGACGCCGAGATCGAACTCGTCGCGGGGCGTGGCCGAGGGCGGCAAAGTAGTGAGCGCGCCGGTCGCGTTGGCGTTACGCGGCGGCGGAGCTGGCAGCGCGCCGGCTGGGCCACCGCTGGTGTTGGCGAGGTCGAGAGGCTCGCCAGCCCCTCGCCCGCCCGGGGCACCGATCGGGGCCTCGGCAGGAATTGGCAGTTGTCCGCCGCCGAGCGCGCGTGGTGCGCCAGGCGCATTGGGGTTCTGGGAGGGGTCAAAGGCATCGCCGCGGCGGCCGCCTCTCGCTGGTTGACCCGATTGCTCCTGAGCGATCGGCGCGGGTGCTGCGGCCTGCGGTTGATAGCCTCCAGGCGACTGCTGATAAACCGGCGGCGGCTGGTAGGGGGGCGCCGGCTGGACGGGCGGCAATGCGGCGGCAATCGGGGCTCCCGCCTGGCCGGGAGCAGTGCCTTGAGGCCCTTGGCCTTGCGGCGATACTTGCGCACCGCTCTGAAGCATCCTCAAACGCTCTTCGAGTTGCCGGTTGCGATATTGCAGTTCCTCGTTCTGGCCGGTGAGCTGCCGCAACTGATTTTCGAGTTGCTGGACCCGGACCTCCGGATCGACCTCGTCGGATTGCGCGAGCACCGGCGAATCCCAGGCGAGAGCACACAGTCCGAGTATCGCGGCCAACGCGGCAGCGCGGGTGGTTTTATGAATCCTGAATAACATTTCAGCCAAGCGAATGAGCGCGACGGTGGGTCAGCTTGAGTGAGCGAGTACGCCTAAAATGTGACTGAAACAAATCACGCGGAATTGTACCACCCATTTGAAGCTCCTGCGCCGTAAGCGGGCAATCCGTTCTGGTGCACGAACATCGGAAATCAGGCACCGGTCCAAAAGCATAACCGGCGCCGCTCGATCCAGAGGGCGCCGGCAAATTCTTCAAATCAGGCGGCTGCTTCAGGAGTTCGCGTTCAGCACCGTGACTGCACGGCGGTTCTGCGACCAGCAGGAGATGTCGTTGCAGACCGCCACCGGGCGCTCCTTGCCGTAGGAGATGGTGCGCATCCGCGACGCATCGATGCCGCGCGAGGCGAGGAACGAACGCACCGACTGGGCGCGCCGTGCGCCGAGCGCGATATTGTATTCGCGGGTACCACGTTCGTCGGCATGGCCTTCAATGGTGAAGCTATAGCGCGGATAGGACTGCAACCACTGCGCCTGCTTCTCCAGCGTCGCGATCGCTTGCGGCGACAGATCGGTCTGGTCGCTCTCAAAGAACACGCGGTCGCCGACATTGACCACGAAGTCCTGCTGGCTGCCCGGCGTCGCCGCACTGGCCATCGCACCATCGGTCAGCGAATTTTTCGCGCAAGCACCCATCGACAGCGCAATCGCAAGCGCTGCAGCCAGCTTCAAACCCTGGAGGATACGCATAGAGTGTTTCATTCGGGAGCCTCCACGCTCACGTTTCGACTTCTATCCGGTCTACAGGGCGATAGTTAAGCGAACGTTCCGTCAACCTTGATGAGGTGTTGCCGAACCCGTTCAAATGCCCCCAAACGGCGAAAAGCGACCGTGATGGTTAATGGGTTGTAAATGTGGCACGAGGGTGAAGGCAAGGCCATTCACCGGAATATATCGCATTTTCAAGGTGCTCGGCGGGGATTAACCGCGGCAATACGCGGCTTGGTCGACCAAAAGCGGACGCGCTGCCCCGGGCTGAAACGCCGGTGACGGGCGACGGCGCAAAAATGAAGTCGTTCAGGCGGTCGGCGAGATACCCGCCTGCATGGAGGGGCTCTCCAGCAACTTCACCAAGGGCGGCAACTGTCCCTTGTTGCGATCAAACAACTTCTGTCGCTCGAATACCGTCGATCGCATGATGGGGAAACGCGCCAGAACCCTTTCCCGGAGTTCCCGGAAGTCGGACGCCATCAGGACAACCTGCTTCGAATGCCAACCCGGAAAAGCGCGCGGTTCGCTGACCGTCTCGTGGAAGAAGACGCGGCGATAAAAAGCCTGATGATCGGTGCGGACCATGGCCAGGCCCGTATCCGCATTGAAATGGTCGCATGCCAGATAGGCCAGCCGCAGCGTCACATAAGGCAATTCCGGGAAAAGCTTGGCTGTTTCGGGGTCTGCGGCAAAACGGGCCGGGTCGACAAAAATCTCCCCTCGATCGAGGCGGCTATCGAGAACATCGCCAAACAGTTTGGTCGTGTAAGACATCCGCGATTCTGATGTCAGAACATGCAGGCGGATGGAACTGCAAAGCGCTCCATCAAGATAGATTCCGAAGATCCAGGCATTGGGAGCGTCGTCATAAGGATCGATAATGCGCCCGGAATCCGACGGCGAGATCAATCCACCGTGCAGATAGGCTCTGTAACGCATCAAATAGACTGAATCTTTTTCCGCGGGGGTTTGGATGAGGCGGTAATCGACGCGGTTGAGAAGTGCTAACCCTGAAGGACGTGGAACGGGCGAGGTGCGAGGCTCGGCTCCCGGATTCATCTTCGACACCTCTACCTCAAGCAACTACGGCGTGTAGCGAAAGATTAACGGTTCCTTAACAAAATAGCAAAGCATTCGAGACGTTAGGGTTAACCTTGGCCGGCACGAAATTTTCTGGCAGGCGGGAATAAACCCGCCGATCTGACGTCAGTTGAACGAGATTTTTTTAGGCGATCGATCGCGAAGGGACGGATTCGTCGTCCGACCGGTGGCCGTGGGATGCGTTCAGGAGTTGCCGCACCCGCATCGCGGGCACCGGCCGGCTGAAGAGATAGCCCTGGGCCTCGCTAACGGTGCCATCGGCATTGACGAGCTCGAGCTGCTCGTTGGTCTCGATCCCCTCGACGACGACCGACATGCCGAGATCGGCGCTCAGCCGCGCGACGCCACGCAACAAGCGCAGTGGGCGATCGGTATCGATCCCTTCCAGGAACGAACGGTCAATCTTGACCTTCTGCAACGGGAAATTATGCAGATAGCTGAGGCTCGAATAGCCGGTGCCGAAATCGTCCAGCGAAATGCGCACGCCGAGTTCATTCAACTGAGACAGCAGCTCATGGGTGAACTGCGTGTTTCGCAACAGGGAAGATTCGGTGATTTCGATTTCGAGCCGATCGGGCGGCAATCCCGAGACGTCGAGCGCGTAGCGCACCTCGCTCAAGACATCGCGCTGATGAAACTGCTGCGGCGAGAAGTTGACCGCAACACTGACCGCCTCGGGCCACTGCATGCATTCCAGGCACGCCTTGCGCAGGATCCAGCGGCCGAGATCGACGATCATGCCCATATCTTCGGCGACCGGGATGATGTCCGCCGGTGACACCGTGCCGCGGAGCGGATGATTCCAGCGCAGCAACGCTTCGCAGGTCGATATCTTGCCGCTCTGCAGATTGACCAGCGGCTGATAGAACAGCTCGAATTCCTCGTTCGCCAGCGCCCTGCGCAGGTCGAGCTCGAGAATGCGGCGCGCCTCGACGGTCTGCGCCATTTCTTCGCGGAAGAAACAGAAGGTACCGCGTCCGTCGGCCTTGGCACGGTAGAGCGCCATGTCCGCGTTCTTCAGCAGCGTATCGGCGCTGACGCCCGACGTCATCGCAATGCCGATGCTGGCGCCGATTTCGACCAGATGATTGTCGATCTTGTAGCGTTCGCTCAGGTGATCGACGATGCGGCGCGCCAATGCGGCCGCCTCGTCCGGCGACTTGATGTTCTGCTGAAACACCACGAACTCGTCGCCGCCGAACCGCGCCACGAAATCCTCCGGGCGCAGCATCGCACGCAACCGATCGGCAACTGCGCACAACAGTTGATCGCCGCAGGGATGGCCGAGCGTGTCGTTGACCTGCTTGAACTGATCGAGATCGATGAACAACAGCGCGGACACTTCGTCGGTGCCGTGCGGGTTCGCCAGCAGGTGTCCGATTTCGTCGCGGAAATTGACCCGATTCGGTAGTCCCGTCAGTTCGTCGAAACGCGCCAGATGGGTAATTCTGGCTTCGGCTTTGCGCCGCTCCGTAATGTCTTCCAGCAGAACAACGGCCCCGCCGTCGACCATCGGCTGGAACGCCCACGACAATGCGCGGCCGCGCGCCACATCCGGATCGGTCGTGATGATGCCCTTGGCCTGTGGGTTATCGATCTCGGCGAGGATCATGCTGGCGTTCGCTTCCGAGATAGATCCGGCATCTACGCAAGCCGCAAGGATGCCGGACGCGCTCGGGCGCAAATGCGCCAGATCCGCCGGCAGGTCCATCATCTCCCTGAAACAATGATTCATCACCGCCAGGTGCCCGTCGCTTGTAAACATGCACAGGCCATGCGGCATATTATTGAGAGCAGTATCGAACTGTCCGGCGAGTGCCGCCTCGCGTTCGCGGGCCACAACCGCCTGCATGAATATTCGATGCAGATTGGCCGAGAGCTGCGTGATCGCGAGAAGGAACGCACCGCTAAAGAGCGACATCGCGATGTAATAGGGCGTGCCGCGCAAGGCCAACGCGATCACGGCTGGGCCGAACATCGTCAGAGACTGCACGTAATAGATCGACGGCTGGCTGTAGGCTCTCGCCGCGCCTCCCGCCACGATGCCGGTAGCAACTGACAGACAGATCAAGTGGACCATAGTGTCGTCGCTGCAAAACAGCGTGACGAAACACCAGATTCCGATCGCGGCCGCCTGGATCATCGCGCCGATCAGATAACGCTTCCGCCATTGCGCCGCTTCGTGGGGCGTCAGCGTCGCCTTGCGCGGCAGGTACCGCTGCAAGTCGAACACCCGTATCGCGCCCGCGGCAACCAGAAGCACGACACATGCCCAGATCCGATTGTCGCCCGACTTCAGCGCAGTCATGGCCGCCGCAAGGGCCACAAAAATGATGCCCGCAAACAACGGACCGGGCGCCTCGAAGAGCGAATCAATCGACGCCGCGCGAATCGACCGCGTGGTGTTCAATTCGGTTTCGGTCGGATGCTTGGCCAACTGCATCGTGCACGCGCTTCCTTTGCCGGCGCAGTCTTACCTGCAGCAGGTGAAATCTTTCTGAGGGAACATCGTTACCGGGACGTTGTTTTCCGTTTGGAAAACAAGAATTTGCCCACTAGATCAGCAGGCTAGGCAAGGTTTACCGTCCATCATGCCGATGGCATTGGCGGTTTCTGCATTAACCCTTGTCAGGAAAGCAGCGGCGACCAGGCCGGATCGGAAGCAAAGCCCGGGGTCGGCACGCGCTGCTCGAAACGGCCCGAAATATCGACCGAAAACAGCGACGGCCCGCCATTGCCCCCGGGATCGCGGAAGAACATCAGAACACGCCCGTTCGGCGCGAAGGTCGGCCCCTCATTGTGGAACCCCGAGGTGAGAATCCGCTCGCCCGAACCGTCTGGCTTGATAATGCCGATAGAAAACTGCCCGCCGCCCTGTTTGGTAAACGCAATGTAATCGCCGCGCGGCGACCACACCGGCGTCGAGTAACTGCCGTCTCCGAACGAAATGCGCTGAGCCTGGCCGCCGCCCGCCGGCATTACATAAATCTGCGGCTTTCCGCCACGGTCGGACTCGAAGCTGATATGCGAGCCGTCCGGCGAATAGGACGGAGAGGTGTCGATCGCCGGCGTATCGGTGAGGCGCGTGGTCGATTTCGACCGCAGATCCATCGCGAACAGGTTCGAGTTTCCGCCCTGTTGCAAACTCATGATCACGCGCTGGCCGTCTGGCGAAAAGCGCGGAGAGAAGGTCATGCCGGGAAAGTTGCCGACGATTTCGCGCTGTCCGGTTTCGATGTTGAGGAGATAGACGCGCGGGTCGCCCTGCCCGAACTCCATATAGGTGATTTCCTGGGTCGACGGCGAAAAGCGCGGTGTCAGCACCAGATCGCTACCGCGGGTCAGGTAACGGACATTGACGCCGTCCTGATCCATCAACGCGAGCCGCTTGACGCGCCGCTCCTTGGAGCCGGTCTCATCGACGAACACGACGCGGCTGTCGAAATAAGGCTTCTCGCCGGTCATGCGCTCGTAGATCTGGTCGGAGATGATGTGGGAAATCCGCCGCCAGTTCTCCGGCTGGGTGAAATATTGCTGGCCGGCCAGCGGCTGGCCGGTCGCGACGTCCCACAAACGAAACTCGGCCTTCAGCCGGCCGTCCGGTTGCCGCGTCATGCGGCCGGTCACCAGTGCCTGCGCGTTGATGGTCTTCCAGTTATTGAACTGCGGCACCGCATCGAAATTCACGACCTTCTCGAGGTAGGCCGCCTGATCGATCGGCGCGAACAAGCCGCTGCGCCTGAGGTTGTTGGTGATGACCTGGGTGACGCCGGCGCCGACGTCGCCGTCGGACGGCGTGCCGGCGGCAAAATTCGGAATCGCGATCGGCACGGGCGCGAAATCGCCCTCCTGGACCGTAATACGTTTTTGCGCGGCGACAGGGCGAACACCCGCAAGCAAGCCAAGCGAGGCCGCACCGGAGACGATCTGACGGCGGTTGAGATGAAATGGCATCGGCTGCAGTCTATTCTTGTCGGTCATTGGGGCTTCATTTCATATACGCTGCACTTAACACTCACGTTTCAGCTCTTTCGCTCGGTGAATACCGGTGCAAAGAACTTCCATTCGTCGAACCAGGCGGCAGGAAGGCGATAGGGCTGACATTCGATGATCGCGCGGTAAGCGCTCTCCTGATACACGCGCAAGTAAGGCGTTGCCGGCGTCCCTTCCGGGACGGGTGGCGTTTCCAGTGTGCCGTCGCGCTTCAACCGGATCGAGAACGCGGCTTCCGGATTTTGGCTTTCGATTCCGCCGAAGGGCTTTTTCCAGCAACGTTCGACCTGCTGCTGGAACAGCGCGCCCCACGAAGCGGAATTGTCCGCGGCCGAGCCCTTCGATGTTCCCAACGCAGCATTGGAGTTGAGCGTCTCGCCGGTCGTGGCTTGACGCGACGGATCGCGTTTGTCCAGAAGCGACGCGATCTTCGTGGCGTCGTAGGTGCGCTCGACCTTCTTCGGCGGCTGCGGCGGCGGTGGCTTGGCCGCTTCGACCTGGGGTTTCGGCGGTTTCTTCTCTTCCTTCTTGATCGCTTCCGCGATCGGGTCTGGAGTTTCAGGTTTCTTCTCGACCGGCTTCGGCTCTTCCTTTGGCTTTGCTTCGGCCACCGGCTTCGGCGGATCGGGCTTTTTCTCGACTGGCTTTTCAACGGGCTTGGGTTGCGGCGGCGGCGTGGTGTCGGTGACGACCGGCGGCTTTTCGGTGATCTTGCCGACGGCGTCGTCGACCGGGGGCTTGGCCTCGGCGACCTTCTCGACCAGCGGCTTGGGATTTTCTTTCTTGCCGGTCTTCGCGCCCGCCATGGCCTTCGAGAGTTGATCGGCAGAAATCACGTCGACGGCGACCACATCCTCCTCCGGCATCACGAAGGCCTTGGTCGAAAACGAAAGCATCATCCACCCGATCACGAGGACGTGCAGGAGAATCGACGCAATCACTGTCTTGCCGATTTTGCCCTTCAAGTCAGGCCTTCCGTTTCGATCCAGACGTCGCCACGCTAGGAACCCTGTTCGGGAATGATGACGATATTAGCCTTGAATCCGGCGGTCCGAATTTGCCCGAGCAGTTTCATCATATCGGTGTAGCAGACATCCTTGTCGCCACGCAGGTAAACGACGCTCTCGGCTTCAGACCGAGTCTCGCGGATCGCCTTGATTTTAGCCAACAAATCGGCTGCCGCAACCGGCGCATCCCCGAGAAAAAGGTCAACATTCGAGTTACAGCTACCGGTGGTGCGTTTCACCGACAGCGTCAGCGGGGGCGTGTTGGAGGCGATCGACTTGCCACCGGAGGCAATCGGCAGATCGATGTCGATGTTCGAGGTCATCAGCGGCGCCGCCACCATGAAAATGATGAGTAGCACCAGCATTACGTCGACCATCGGCGTGACGTTGATTTCGGCCATCACGGCCGCGCGGCGGCCACCGCGGCGTCCGCCGCCGCCGGACGAGCCTGCCATGTTCATCGCCATGTTTCGGTGCTCACAATCATCTCACATGAACTTGTGGATCGGACTTCACCCGCGCTCATCGATCTGACGCGACAGGATGGCCGAGAATTCATCCGCGAACCCTTCCAGCCGCTGGGCTTGCCGGTTCACCTCGGAGGTGAACTTGTTATAGAAAATAGTCGCAGGGATGGCGGCGATAAGGCCGACGGCCGTGGCAAAAAGCGCCTCCGCGATACCCGGGGCAACCACTGCCAGCGAGGTATTTTTCGAGGCGGCGATCGACTGAAAGCTCGACATGATGCCCCAGACCGTGCCGAACAGGCCGACGAACGGTCCCGCCGAGCCCACGGTCGCAAGCACCAGGAGCCTTCGCTCCAACCGTTCGATTTCGCGCGCGATCGAGACGTTCATGACCTTTTCGATCCGCATCTGAAGGCCGGCAAAGGACCGCGCCTGACTTTCGAACGAGCGTTTCCATTCGCGCATCGCCGCCACAAAACAAGCCGCCATCGACTGGGTCGGTTTGGCGGCGAGCGTGCGGTAAAGTTCCTCGATCGACTGGCCCGACCAGAACGCCTGCTCGAAACGATCCATCGCGCGGCGGGTGCGCGAGTAGAGAATGATCTTGTCGATCGCGATCGCCCACACCCAGACCGAGCAGGACAACAGCCCGAGCATCACGCATTTGACGATCCAGTGCGCCTGCCAGAACAGGGCAATCAGCGAGACGTCAGCGGATGGCAGCGGCAAGACAGACTGCGCCACGTCGGCCGGATTCATAAGCGATGTCCTCTCAACAGCAATGTCCCCTCAATCTTCCGATCGCCATCAGTTACGGATGCGATGGCTATCGGTCGTACGGCCGCGTAAAAACGCGGGGCGCGCAATCACCGGCGCGACAAGCCGTGATGTGTCACAAGGGAAGCCGTCCAAAGCCGGGGCTGGCTTCCCCTGCCAACGTGTCAAAACAAGGGCTTTCCGCGCGTTCTTTCGCCTCCCACCAGACGCCAATCGTGGTTAACGTCTGGTTACCAAAGGGAATTCCGGGCACGGGAAATACCGGCCGGCCAAGGACTTAAAACCGCCGGCAAGCCGCCGCCTTGGCGGCACAAAGCAAACCGCCCGTCTGCTTGCGCAAACGGGCGGCTCGAGGGTCTCAAGGTCGTAAGGGGCGTTACGCCTTAAGTCCTTTCAGTCTCAGCTCTGCGGATGATCCTCGGACGGCGGCGGCGTCGGACGGCTGCGGTGCTGCGCCATGAACGCATCAAACTCTTCCTTGTCCTTGGCGTGACGCAGGCGATCGAGGAAACTCCTGAATTCGACCTGCTCCTCTTCGAGCCGCCGCAATGTATCGGAGCGGTACTCGTCGAAGGCTCGATTGCCGCTTGAGGGCGGGCCAAAGCCGAAGCCACCGCGCTCCATGCGGTTGCGCATCCGCTCCATCTTGTACTGCATCCGCTCCATCTTGTTCGACCAGCGATCTTGATGACTCCAGCAACCCATTTTTCTGCTCCCGAGTGTGAAAAAGAGAAGGGCAAGACCGATCGGCCACCACATGATGAAGCCGAGAATTGTCACGGCAATCCATCCGGGATGCCAAGGCGTATCGAGCATGCGGGGGCGCTGGTACTCTTCGGTCGGACCGCGCCATCGATTGACATCTGCGGTGTAGGCCATTTCCTTCTCCATGACGGCAAATGCCGTTGTGAATGTAAATAACATTTACATACGTAAACCCTTCTGTATTTTTGTCAAGCTGGGCCCACCGTCGCCCCGCTAAAAATTATTTTGGGCGGCCCCAAGGACCCGAGGGGGGACCTGATGGGCCGGTTGGAGGAATCGGTGGCGGACCCGGGGGATTTCTTCCGGTTCCCTCAGTAGCCGCCGGTCTGCGGTCGGTCATAAAGCCCAGCCCGCGCAAATAGATCAGCACTTCGGCTTCCAGCAGTTCCTCGGCCGACATCGGCAATTTGCGACGCGCCGCGTCGCCGCGCGCAAACAGCGACGCCACGCCGTGCGACATCGACCAGATATGCAGCGCCATCATCAACGCAGGCGGCCGGGGCGAGCCCGGCGGCGCCAACGCGGCAAGCCGCTCGGCGGCAGCCCGGATCACCCCGAACGCACGCTCGGCGGCAGCCTGCAAAGGTGCGCTGACATCGGCCGCAAGGCCGGATTTAAACATGGCCGAATAGAAAGCCGGCTTCTCGCGTGCGAAAGCGAGATAGGCCTTACCCACCCGCTCAAACGCCGAGACGGTGTCGGGCCGCCCGTCGTCCCAGGCTTCCGACAACGCGGACTCGAACTGTTCGAAACCACGCTGCGCGATGTTCGACAGCAATTCGTCCCGGTCGCGAAAATGCCGATAGGGAGCCGCCGGACTGACGCCGGCACTACGCGCAGCGTCGGCAAAGGTGAATCCGGCCGCGCCTTTGGTCGCAATAAGATCAAGCGCTGCTTGCAGCAGCGCCTCTTTCAGGTTGCCGTGATGATAGCCGCGCTCGGTGCGGCCGGAATCTTTGCGCCAGCTCATGTAAATGGCTTTTACATGAGCTGGCGCTGAAGTCCAAGGACCGCGATCGGCTAGCCGCCGGGGATCGGCAGTACCGGCATGACCTCGACGGACTCGCCGGGGAAAATCGAGAAATGCGGATGGTCCTCGAACATTTTCGCCGCCGCCTCGTGCGAGGCCGCGCGGACCACCGTGAAGGCGCCCATCGCGTTGGTGACGTCAGCGATGCCCTGGGCATCGACCTTCTTGGTCTTGCCAAGCGGACCTCCCATCTGAACGAGGGAAGCCTGATGCTTTTCGACCCAAGCTTTCCAAGCGGCGATACCCCGCATCTCCCGCGCTTTGCGCTCGGTCTCCGACAGCGCGTTCCATGCTGCCCATTTCGCGCTGTTCTTGCTGCCAAGAAAGACAGCGAGGAAGGTGTCATTCGTGCTCATCTGGTTTCTCCCGGGTTTCTGTTGGCTGGTAAACCGATTTCATCTCAGCGCGTGCCGCACTGTAATTCGTGGAAGCCTGCCGCCGCTTGCTGAACGTCCGCCGGAAAGTCCGACATCTCGAACACCTGTCGAATCTCGATGGTCTCGTTGTTGGCGGCCGGGCAACGTTTAGCCCAGGCAATCGCTTCGTCGCGCGATTTCACGTCGATCATCCAGTAGCCGCCGATCACCTCTTTGGATTCGGTGAAGGGACCGTCGGTGACGACCGGCTTGCCGCCATCGAACGAAACCCGCACACCAGATGCCGGCGGGTGCAAGCCGTCGAGGGTAATCAGAACGCCGGCCGCCTTCAGCGCCTCGTTGTATTTCATCATCGCAGACACAGCTTCGGCCGGCGGCGTGGTGCCCGGCGCCGCCGTTTCGTAGCCCCGCGGGATCATCAGCATCATAAACCGCATCTCATTCTCCGTTTCGGTTCGAAGGACCCCGGACAGGCCGGCCCTCCCCCATAAGACGATTGATGCCAGGCACACCCGACATCGACGACCAAATTATTTCGCAGACACCATCGTCCGGGTGGACCGCGGTAGCCGTGTCAGCCCGCAGCGATTTCGTCGAGCGTGGTCCAGAAATCCGTAAATACTCCCGGAGGCTTCGGCGAATCCATTACCCGCTGGGTAAGGAGAATGCCGGTGAGCTGCGCATTCGGATCGGAATACCAGGAGGTTCCGTAGCCACCGTCCCAACCGAAGCGGCCGGGCCTGGCGTTCGGATCGTCGAGCCCGGTGAAAACGGACAGGCCAAATCCCCAGCCCCGGGCGCTGCCGAGGAACAGTTGCGACTCGCGTTTCTCGTCCGCGACAATGTGATTTGTCGTCATCAGCTTGACGGATTCGCCAGTCAGCACGCGCGCGCTTCCCACACTGCCGCCATTGAGCATCATCTGGGCGAAGGCGTTGAAATCGTCTGCGGTGGAAACAAGGCCGGCAGCGCCGTTTTCGAAGGCGGGCGGATTTGAAAATCGGCCGGTCACGGGAGGATCGAACACCTTCAATTGCCGTTCGGAAGAATTGTACATGTAGGCGGTTGTGAAGCGGTAGTGCTTGTCTTTGGGTACGTAGAACGCGGTGTCCTTCATGCCGAGCGGCGTAAAAATGCGTTCGTTCAGGAATTCTCCAAATGTCTTGCCCGCTACACGCGCGATCAGCACGCCGAGAATTTCACTGCCGGCGTTGTAGAGCCAGTGCCCGCCGGGCTGGTAGGTCAGCGGCAGGCTACCGTAACGGCGCAACAAGTCGTCGGGGAGAAAAGACGGAAATACCGGGCCCGGCGCCAGACCTGCCTCCGCATAGGCCCGCTGAATCGGAAGGCGCTCGGGAAAAATCGGTATGATGCCGTAGCCGCACTGGAACGTGAGCAAATCGCGCAAGGTGATCGCGCGCCGCGCCGGTACCGTTTGATGAACCAACGCATCGAACCTGAGCAACACCTTGCGATTGGCCAATTCCGGCAGCCATCGGTCGACGGGATCATCGAGTTGCAACCGGCCATCCTCGACCAGGACCATGGCCGCAGCGGCCGCCACCGGCTTGGTCATCGAGGTGATACGAAACAGCGAATCCCGCAACATCGGCGAGCCTTCGAAGGCAAGCCGCCCGATGGCTTCAGTGCGAACTTCGCCGTGATCGCTAACCAGCATCACCAGGCCCGGCAGATCGCCGCGCTCGACGTGACCAGCCATCACGCCGCGGAGGCGATCAAATGCGGCTTTTGAAAGCCTGCCTTCACTCGTCATTTCGTGGTTTCCTCTGCTCGGTGATCTTCGTTTGCCGGGGCGCAACAAAGCAGAGCTCCGGCTTCCATGCTAGAGACAAGACAGCAGAGCGAGACAATGAAAGTCAAAACGGAACAGCCATGACCGCGCCCTCGCACAAAGTCGCCTTGGTTACGGGTGCGGCCCGTGGCATCGGGCTTGCCGTGGCCAAACGCTTTCTTGCCGAAGGCTGGCGCGTGGCGTTGCTCGATATTCTCGGCGACGTCCTGGAAAAAAGCGTGGCGGGCCTCAACGAAGCCGACGCCACGCTGGCCCTGACCTGCGACGTGTCCGACACCGATGCGGTCGCTTCCGCACTTGCCAAGATCGAGCGCCGGTTCGGACGGCTCGATGCGCTGATCAACAATGCCGGGGTCGCGGTCTTCACACCGGTGATGGAGACATCTGACGCCGACTGGGAACGTGTGCTTGCTGTCAACCTCACGGGACCATTTTTGTGCACAAAGGCGGCGGTGCCTTTGATGCGCAAGCACGGCGGCGGCGCGATCGTCAACATTACGTCGATCTCGGGGTTGCGCGCCTCGACGCTGCGCTCGGCCTACGGCACCAGCAAGGCCGGACTTGCCCATCTGACCAAGCAACTCGCGGTGGAACTCGCCGAACTCGGAATTCGCGTCAACGGCGTGGCGCCGGGCCCTGTCGACACCGCAATGGCGAAGGTGGTTCACAGCGCGGAAATCCGTGCCGATTATCACGACGCGATCCCGCTCAACCGCTACGGCCTCGAGGAAGAATTGGCTGAGGCCGTGTATTTTCTTTGCAGCGACCGGGCAAGCTACATCACCGGCCAAATTCTTGCCGTCGATGGCGGCTTCGATGCCGCCGGTATCGGTCTGGCGGCGCTGCGCGGCGCCGGGCGAAACGGATAGGGCCCTCTTCCGCGGGCAATCCTCGTTATATTTTTCCATTTCCTTCGCTGGCGCAGTGTGACCTTCCCGGCACAAACGCCTAAGTTGTATAGGCGCGGCGATGGTTCGGCGCCGTCGACAACGTTGAAACTGAACACCGGATCGGGGGAGTTTCGCGTCATGTCGGGAATGCTCATCAGCCCTATCATCCAGATCATCAGTGGTGCAATCGGAGGAAACATCGCTGCAGGCGCCGCCAAGAACATCGATCTCGGAACGATCGGAAACACCATCGCGGGAGCAATCGGAGGCGGCGCCGGCGGCCAGCTTCTTGGTTTGTTGATTCCGCTGCTCGCCAATTCCGCATCCACGCCGGATATCGGCAGCATCATCGGCCAGGCGGCCGGCGGCGGAGTTGCAGGCGCCGTGCTCACCGCGATTGTTGGCGCGCTCAAGAACCGCACGGCCTGACTGACTGGCCTTACCGACCGGTCGAACTATCTCGATGATTGCCAGCGAACGCGCGCCTCGGCCGGGGCGCGCGCACGATGGTTCTGGCATTAGATCGCCGACGCCGCGTTGAACACGACCGAACAGATAATACGGTGTTCTTCGATCACCTCTCGGCAGATCGTCGAATATCCCGGAACCTTGGCGCGAGCCTTGCATTTTCCTACTTGTCTCAAAGGCTACTCGTCCTTGGCGACTCCCGCCTCAGAGGCTCGCCGCTCAAGCGGAAAGGTTCGAAACATGCGGACACGTTTCGCCAGAATTTGCACGCTCGCCGTGGCGTTGTGCGCGCTTGCCGCGCCCATTCATGCTGAAGTCCGAATCCTGGCGAGCCCGGGCGGACAGGTCGGCCCCTTTCTCGACCTGTTCGAAAAGGTGCGGGATTCCGGTGAGCGCGTCGTCATCGATGGCCCCTGTCTGTCCGCCTGCACGCTGGTGCTGAGCATGGTGCCGAGTTCGCGCATTTGCGTGACACGCCGCGCAGTCTTCGGCTTTCATGCCGCGAAGTCGAAGGACCGGCGCGGCCGCATGTACGCCGAACCGGAAGCCTCGGCGCTGGTGCTCCAGACCTATCCGTCCGGGGTGCGGAACTGGATCGTTCACCGCGGCGGATTGACCTCGCACCTGCTGCTGTTGCGCGGTCGAGAGTTGACCGCGCTTTACCCGGCATGCCGCTGATCAATCCGCGTCGCTCGTAGCCCTACATTCCTTGCAGCGGCGAGTTCACCATCCAGGGGATGCCGAACCGATCGACGCACATGCCAAAGCCCTTCGAGAAGAAGGTCTTGCCAAAGGGCATGTTCAGGCTGCCGCCTTCGGCGAGCGCGTTGAACTTGCGCTCGGCTTCCGCGGTATCCTCGATCGTCAGCGAGACTGAAAAACCTTGCGGCTTGTGGAAGTGTTCCGGCGGCGAATCCGACGCCATCAGAACCTGGCCGCCGATCGACATGCGGGCATGCATGACCAGCTTCTCTCGACCGGGCCCCGGCTTCATATCCGCAGGCGCCTCCTCGGCGCGCAGCATCATCTCGATTTTTCCACCCAGCACTTTTTCGTAGAATTTGAAGGCGGCTTCACAATTGTCGTTGTAGAAAAGATAGGGACTGAGTTGCATCGTTTCCTCCAGTTGACGAACGTACAACGGCCTATTTTTCGGCCAGCGTCTTCAGATTGCTGAGACCAGTCTCGAAATCCTTGCCAACCATCTTATCGAAGTCCATGAATACCTGCATCACCTTGGACATGAACGACGATGGACTTCGCATCACCCAGATGACGTTGGTTGCCGCGGCGCCGCGCTCGGGCACGAATGTGAACTCGGCCGTGTTGTGGGCCTCGAACGGCTTGAAGAAGTCGAGTTTGATCGTGATTCTTGACGGCGAAGAGGCATCGAGAATTTCCATGCGACCGGAACCGACATTCTTGTTCCCTTCCCACGCATAGACCGCGCCCTTGCCGTTCTCGGCGCCACTATAGCTGCGCTTCAGCGCGGGATCCTTGTGTTCCCACGGCGACCACTTCGTCCACTGATGAAAATCACTGATCAGCGGAAAAATGGTTTCCGCGTGTGCCTGCATCACCGCCGACCTCTGGATACTTAACGTGGCCGGCTTGGTCGAAGCCAGGACCAGAACGATCGCGATGGCGATCGCCAGTACGACGGCGATGATGGCAATGATCTCAAGCATGGAATACGCTCCTTTCGGTCAAATGAATTAGCTCGCGAACGGCAGCAGCGAGCGCAGGCGCTTATCCCGCAGCCACAATCCGCCCCATACCATCACGCCAAGATAGAACCCGAACAGGACGTGGGTGAACAACGGGCTCTCGATTCTCACATGCGAGGCCATCGCGCCGCCGAGATAGCCGGTCATCAGGATCGCCCCAACGAACGCCGTCGGAGGGAAAGCGTAAAGCGCCGTGCACACCAGGCTGATCGCGCCCAGGCATCGCGCGAGGCTTTCGCTCGAACCATAGCCCATCCTGTCCATCGTCTCCGTGACAATCGGCCACGGCACGAGCTTGATCGCGCCATCGATCAGCATGAACATAATGACGAGACCGCTTGTTACACGGCCAAGCCAGATGGCGGACCTCGATACCACGCTCGCTGGCGTCCCAGGCATGGCGTTCGCGGCGTAATTGACATCTTGCGTATTCATGGTCGCGTCCCCTATCGCGTATCTCATGATCTCAAGACGAACGGCAGGACCGCGGCCCGACAGGCCTCTCGAATTATTTTTTGTTTTTTGTGGCAGCCGTATCCTGCGGCTGGCTGTCGCGGATCAGCCGGTCGAGGTGCATGCGAATATGGGCAGCTTCCGCCGAAGTATTAGCAAGCGCAATGGCGCGATTGAACGCCACGCGCGCCTCCTCGTTGCGGCCAAGCTGCATCAGGAAGGCGCCTCGCACGCCGAAATAATGAAAGTAGTTCGAGAGCCGCTCGCCGAGCGGCTCGATCATCGCCAGGGCAGCCTCGGGACCACGCACCTTGGACGCCGCAACCGCGCGGTTAAGCGTGATGACCGGCGAAGGCTGCATGATCTCGAGCGTGCCGTAGAGTAGGTCGATCTGCGCCCAATCGGTGTCTTCAGGCTTCTTCGCATGCGAATGCAAAGCCGCTATCGCCGCCTGCACCTGATAGGGCCCCGAGCGGCGATGCCGCATCGCCTTGTCGATCAGCGCCTGGCCTTCGTTCATCAATTTCTCGTTCCATTGCGTACGGTCCTGATCTTCCAGCAACACCAGTTCGCCGTTCGCATTGAACCGCGCCGGAGCGCGGGAATGCTGCAACAGCAATAACGCGGTCAGACCCATGATCTCGGGTTCGCTCTGAAACAGCCGGAGTAAAAGCCGCGTCAGGCGGATCGCCTCTTCGCATAAAGGCTTGCGAATCTCGGAAGTTTCGCCGCTTGCCGAATATCCTTCGTTGAAGATCAGGTAGATCATCGCGGCTACGGCTGCGAGCCGTTCGCTCCGCTCGACCGCGCCCGGTGTTTCAAAGGGCACGCCGGCATTGGCCACCTTGGCTTTGGCGCGGGTGATGCGCTGCTCCATCGCCGGTTCCGAAACCAGAAAGGCGCGCGCAATCTGCTTCACGGAAAGACCGGATACGATGCGAAGCGCCAGCGCGATCTGTTGCGTTGCCGGCAGATCCGGATGACAGCAGACGAACAGAAGCCGCAGAATGTCATCGCGGTAATGCGAACCGTCGAGCCGCTCGGCAAGCTCCTCTTCGGCATCGCCGAGATCGGATATTGCCGCGTCGTCGGGCAAAGCCTCCTGCTTGTTCGAGCGGCGTAATTCATCGATCGCCGCGTTGCGGCCAACCATGATCAGCCAGGCGGCAGGATCGCGAGGCGGGCCGTTTTGCGGCCAGCTTTTCAGCGCGCGCAGACAGGCGTTCTGGAATGCTTCTTCCGCGGTATCGAGATTACGAAAATAGCGCAGAAGTGCGCCGACGGCCTGGGGACGCGCCGAAGTCAGGGCTGCATCGACCCAGGCGGTATCCGTCATGTCGCCTTCGCTCCGGCCTCGAAAAATCCGACCGGGCGAATTTCATAGGCGCCGCCAGGATTGGCCGCGCCGAGATCGCGCGCGACATCGACGGCGGCATCGAGATTCTCGCAGTCGATGATGTAGAAGCCGAGCAGTTGCTCCTTGGTCTCGGCATAGGGACCGTCCAGCACCAGCGGCGGATCGTCTTTGCGCAGCGTCGTCGCCGCGGTGGTCGGCAACAACCGGGCGACCGGACCGAGCCGGCCGTCCTGCTTCAGCTTGTCCTGGATGACCATGAGCTTCGACATGACCGTAGCGTCGTGTTCGGGGGTCCATGAGCCCACGAAATCCTCGTCGTGATAACAAAGTATGGCATACAGCATTGGCAGAAACTCCTATGTGGTCCAAGGACGGTCGGGGAAACCCGATTCCGACACTGCTTACGGAAAAAAATGAGCTCAAAACAGGCCGGTAAGGCTGCCGCGGAAGTTCCAGGAGAGAAAATGACAACTAAAAAAGGAACGCTGGCGCTGCTGATCCATGGCGGCACCGAAAACTGGTCGTCCGAGCGCTGGAAGCAGCGGTTTAACGAGGTCTGTGCGGACCGTCCAACCTGGCTGGCGACGGAAAAAGGCGGGGATCCGGCCGACGTACACTATGCCGCGGTTTGGAAGCCGGCGCCGGGCGAACTGGCCTCGTTTCCGAACCTGAAGGTGATTTTCAACCTCGGCGCCGGCGTCGATGCGCTGATGGCCGACAAAACCTTGCCGAAGGTGCCGCTGGTGCGCGTCTCCGTCGGCGATCTCACCGGCCGAATGACCGAATATGTTACGCTGCATGTTCTGATACATCACCGGCAGGAGCTCTATTTGCGCGACAGCCAGCGGCACAAATGCTGGGCGCCGAAACATCAATGGTCAGCCGGCGCCGTGACGATCGGTGTGATGGGGCTTGGCACCCTCGGATCGGACGCCGCGGAAGTGCTGGTGCGGCTTGGCTTCAAGGTCGTCGGCTGGAGCAACAGTCCCAAGACGATCAAGGGCGTTGAATGCTTTCACGGCAAGGCGCAGCTCGATGCGTTTCTGCGCCGCACCGACATTCTGGTCAGCCTCTTGCCGCTCACCCCGGATACGAGCGGCATCCTTGACCGCGAGCTGTTCTCGAAACTAAACCGCTCAAGCCCGCTTGGAGCGCCGGTTCTGATCAATGCCGGCCGTGGCGGCTTGCAGAACGAAGCCGATATTCTGTCGTGTCTTGACGACGGCACACTGGGAGCCGTCTCGCTCGATGTCTATCAAATCGAACCACTGCCGCCGGAAAGTCCGTTCTGGACCCATCCGAAGGTCGTGCTGACGCCGCACAACGCCGCCGACACCGATGCCGACGAGATCTCCAAATATGTCGCACTCCAGATCGAGCGCTTCGAGAACGGCCAGGCGCTTGAAAATCTCGTCGATCCCGGACGGGGATATTGAGACGGCAGCTTCTCCTCCCAGCGTCACCCGCACATCACACCGATTGCGCCCTTTACGATCGTCTCGAGTTCCTTGCGCGGCACCCGCGCTCGCGAGCGGATCGCGATCGTATGGATCGTCGCAGACGCGAGTTGAGCCAGAACGACGGGGTCGGCCGACGGCGGCAATTCACCTTTCTCCCTGGCGCGGCGGAAGCAGGACGCGAACGCTTTGTCGAGTTCGGAGAACCCGTCCAGCACCATTGCGCGAATTTGGGGATCGGCGACGGCCTCCGAGGCAGCCGTCATCACCGTGAAACAGCCCTGCGGTTCCGAGGCGTCAGCAACATAGATATCGAGCGCGGCGGAATAGATGCGCTTAAGCCTTTCGCGGATCGGAACTTCACCTCTGAAAATCTCGATCATCCCAGCCCGCGCGTCGGCACGGTAGCGCTCGTGACTCTTGATGTAGAGCTCGCGCTTGTCGCCGAACGCCGCGTAAAGACTCGGCCGGTTCATGCCCGTTGCCGCACTTAGCTCATCGAGCGACGTCGCCGCGAAGCCATCCTTGCGAAACAAATCGAGCGCCTTGCCGAGCGCGACTTCCGGCTCGTAGGCGCGCGGCCGGCCTCGGCGCTTTGGCGCTACCGTTTCAAGTCTGATTCCTGGAGACTTTTTAGCTTTTTGTACCATTTCGCAAGAAACTCCTTGACGCGACTTATATTATGCAAGACAGTACAAAAAGCAACACCAGCTCGGAATTCTTGAGCCGAATCCACGAGGAACCCCATGGATCTTTATTTCTCGCCGCTCGCCTGTTCGCTTGCGACCCGCATCGCGTTTTACGAAGCGGGCTATGAGGCGACCTATCTCGAAGTCGATCCGAAAACCAAGGTGGTGCAGAATGACGGTTCGGATTTTCGCGTCATCAATCCGCTCGGCCTGGTGCCCACCTTGCGCACCGATGACGGCGAGGTACTCACCGAGAACGCCGCCATATTGCAATATGTCGCCGATCGCCTTCCGGAAGCACAGCTCGGCACGCCACCGGGCATGGATCGAAGCCGGCTGCATCAATGGCTCTGCTTTATCGGCACCGAACTGCACAAAGGATTGTTCGTGCCACTGCTCGACAGGAAGGCGCCGGCGGAGATCAAGCCCTACATTCTCGGCAAGGGCCTTTCGCGGCTCGACTACCTCGAAAATTATTTGAAGGGCCGCGAATTCCTGCTCGACCACTTCACGGTCGCTGACGGCTATCTCGTCACGGTCATCAACTGGACCATGGCGACCCCGCCAATCGAGCTCGCAAAATGGCCAACCGTGAAGGCCTATTACGAACGGCTGCGCGCACGGCCCAGCATCGCCAAAGCGATCGCGGAAGAGTTCGAGCTGTACAAGGCGGAGCTCGCCCGTCACAAGGCCGCGGCTTGATGCTCTCACTGCCGTCCAGGCGGAAGCCGGGAGTTGGTGAGAGGATCAGAACGGATTTTCGCCCAGGCCCGGCACGTCCTGAGGCCGCGGTCCCGGCGCGGGCCAATGGAAGCGGCGGTCCTTTTCGGCAATCGCGATGTCGTTGATGCTGGCCTCGCGCCGGCGCATCAGGCCGTGCTCGTCGAACTCCCACTGCTCATTGCCATAGGAGCGATACCACTGGCCGTTCGCATCGTGCCATTCGTATTGAAAGCGCACCGCGATGCGATTGTTGTCGAACGCCCAGAGATCCTTGATCAGGCGATAGTCGTGTTCTTTCGCCCATTTGCGCGTGAGAAATCCGACGATGGCGGCGCGTCCCTCGAAAACTTCGGAACGATTGCGCCAGCGGCTATCCTCGGTATAGGCGAGTGACACCCGTTCAGGGTCGCGTGAATTCCAGGCGTCTTCCGCCATGCGCGCTTTCTGCGCGGCGGCTTCGCGGGTGAACGGCGGCAACGGCGGACGCGACATCTTGACCTCCCGGCTTTCGGATAGCGGCGAGACTATCGCTTGAACCACAGGAGTTGATGGCCGACTTTCTATCGAGCGATTGCAAGCGCCAATCGACGATCACCTATTCGAGATCGGCCTTCATCAAGACGCGAAGCGATTTTGGAATTGGCTGCGCCCTTCCCTCGCTGATGAAGGCGACTCGTACCTCGGCGGTAACCAGCACCTCGGCGCCGCGGCGCACTTCCTGCGCCAGCACGATTGAAGCACCCTTCACCGCAACCGGCCAGGTCGCGACATCAAGCACATCGTCCATGCGTGCAGGCTTCAAAAAATCGAGCTTCATCGAACGCACCACAAAGGCGAAGCCTGGCGTTTCGGTTTCCACGTCCGTAAACAGCGCGTGCTGCTGTGCGCCCATCAACCGCAAATGATTGGTGCGGCCGCGCTCCATGAAGCGCAGGTAGTTGGCATGATAGACGATGCCGGAGAAATCCGTATCCTCGTAGTAGACGCGGATTTGCATGTGATGGCGGCCGTCGCGGATTTCGCCATCGAGATGAGATAGTGTCACGTGCGGCCTCGATCGCCTCTTTCAGACAATCGTGTTTTGCGAGAAATCGCCGCGCCGTGCAAGCACGAGCTCTGCTCCCGGATGCCTGCGATACCATCAGAAGGCTACGATACGATCGGATTTGGCTTTCCCAGCGTTACCTGCACGATTTCCGGCGGAACACCGATCCGAAACGGGATGATACTGCAGCCAAGGCCGCCCGAAACGACAACGTCGCAGTTCATCCGGATGTGCCCGTAGGTCAGACGTTGCCCCGAGGGCGCAATGGGCGACCAGCCCATCAGCCGCACCTGACCACCATGGGTGTGGCCGGAGAGTTGAAGCGCGACGCGCGACGGCACGCGGCGCGCGACATCCGGCTCATGCGCCAGCAAAATCACCGGCGCGTCGTCTGTCACTTTGCCGAGGGTAGCACTGAGATCGTCGACGCCGATCCGTTTCACCGGCCGAAAACGTCGCGCCGGGAGGTAGGCCAGTTGATCGCCGAGGCCCGCGAGCCAGAACGATTGTCCCCCCTTGCTCAAGCGCTGCACGTCATTCTCATAGACCGGAATGCCGGCGGCTTCGAGCGCGCGGCGAGCCACGGTCGCGCCCTGCCCACTGTGCTGGACGCTGCGATCGTCCCAATAGTCATGATTGCCGAGGATGGCGTGTACGCCGAGTGGCGCCTTGAGACCGGCGAGAACCGCCGCCCATTCGTTAGCCGGAATAAATCGCGTCACTTCACGGTGCCCGGCAACGTAGTCGCCGAGCAGGACGGTGATGTCGGCGCCGAGCGCGTTGGTATGATCGACGATGCCCTGAATGCGATCGAGCGACATCCAGGGATCGCAGGCGTGAACGTCGGCGATGACGGCGATCTTGAGGTTGAAGTCGGCCGGCCATTGCGGCGGCGAAAGCTGATAGCGCGTAACCCGGAGCTGAAGCTCCGGCTCGCCGATGCCATAGGCAACAGTCGAGACCCCGGTGATGCCGAGGCCCGAAAACGTACGCAGGAAATAACGACGCGAGAGCATGGAAGCGATTGTGATGTGTCTTCCTCTATGATCAGAAAATGCAGCCGAATTGGGGAGCGCTTATACGGATACCGTGCGGTAACCTTACCTTAGGGCTGCAAGGCCAGCGGCAGGACATGGTCGCGCGTCAACGGCGCCAGATGAACGTCGGGCGGTGACGACGGATCGATCCAGATCGCCTCGTCAATCTCCTGGCGCGGCAAGATCTCGCCGGTCACATCGACGTGATAGACATTGGCCTGTACGCGAAAGCCCGGTTCATTCGCGGCTGCCGCGTCGAACGCACCGAGCGGCCGCACCGACGCAGGCACAACGAGGCAACCGAGTTCTTCGGATATTTCGCGAGAGAGCGCGGTAACGTCGTCTTCACCGGCATCGAGCTTGCCGCCCGGTTGCATGAAGGCGCTGGTGCCGCGCTTGCGCACCAGTAACACGCGCCCGGCCTCATCGCGTATCAACGCAGCAACGACTCTGATCGTGCGAGAAGCCGTCATTCGTCCTCCTCGCCGCTACCGAACAATCCGAATTGCGCTGGATCGCGCGTGGGCTCGGTCAGACCGAGATGGCGGAAGGCGTGCGAGGTCAACAGACGCCCGCGCGGCGTGCGTTGCAGATAGCCGCACTGAATCAGATAGGGCTCGATGATGTCCTCGATGGCGTCGCGTGGCTCCGACAGCGCGGCCGCCATGGTCTCGACACCGACCGGGCCGCCGCCGTAGTTCATCGCAATCGTCGTCAGGTAACGCCGGTCCATCGCATCGAGCCCGGCAGCGTCGACCTCCAGCGCGCTCAGCGCGTGGTCGGCGATCTTGCGATCGATCGAATCGGCATCCGCTGCCGAAGCAAAATCGCGCACGCGCCGCAACAGCCGCCCCGCAATGCGCGGCGTTCCGCGGGCGCGACGCGCAATTTCGTTGGCGCCATCGCCGGTCATCCCGATGTTGAGCACGCGGGCGCCGCGGGTGACGATCTTCTCCAGTTCGCCTTCGGTGTAAAAATTCAGCCGCACGGGAATGCCGAACCGGTCGCGTAAAGGATTGGTCAGCAGGCCTGCGCGCGTCGTCGCGCCGACCAGCGTGAATTTTGCGAGTTCGATTTTCACGGAACGCGCCGCTGGGCCCTCGCCGATGATGAGATCGAGCTGGAAATCCTCCATCGCAGGATAGAGCACTTCTTCGACCGCCGGACTTAAACGATGGATCTCGTCGATGAAGAGCACGTCGCGCTCTTCGAGATTGGTCAGGAGTGCAGCGAGATCGCCGGCCTTGGCGATCACCGGACCTGAAGTGGCGCGAAAGCCGACCCCGAGCTCGCGCGCCACGATCTGCGCCAGCGTGGTCTTGCCGAGACCGGGCGGGCCCACGAACAGCACGTGATCGAGCGCCTCGCCACGCTTGCGCGCGGCTTCGATGAAGATCGAAAGGTTCTTGCGCGCCTGCGCCTGGCCGACGAATTCTGAAAGCGACTGCGGCCGCATCGCGGTATCGCCGACATCGTCGGCGCGGCGTTCAGGCGTGACTATCCGCGGTGGGTTCATTCGTTGCCCCGCCGGTATTTGTTCGGCAACAATTCGCCGATCTTCACGACTTTCGGCGTGCGACCGCTATTGGGCACGATGACACGCGCCTTGGCGTCATAGTCGTGGATGAGTTCGCGGCAGATGCCGCAAGGTGAGACGACGGCGATTTCGCCCGGTTCGTCCGGCTTTGGATGACGTACGGCGACAATGGTCTCGATGCCTTGGTCGCCGCTTTCGGTGATCGCACGGCCGATCGCAATCGCTTCGGCGCAAACCGCGATCCGTCCGATATAGGCATCGATATTGACGCCGGTGATGATGCGGCCGTCGCGGGTGCGCATTGCCGCGCCGACTTCCTGCCAGTCGTTGCGATAGCGCCGGCTGATCGCCTTGGTGGCGGCTGCAACCAGTTCCTTGTCCTTCTTGCTCAGCATGATCGAGGATACATTCCTTCGGCGGCCCGCTAACTTACTTCGCCAATTCCTTCAGGCCCAGCCGAATGAGCTGCGCTGTCTCGGCTTTTTCGCCGGCGCTGCGTGATGCCGCGGCGATCGCGGCGGCCGCCTGCGGCTGGCCGTAACCGAGATTGACCAGCGCGGAGATCGCATCGGTCACCGGGCGCGGCGCACGGGAATTGTCGATCGCGCCGGAGAGACTCACGACCGCCGGATCGATATTGGCGAATTGAGGCGCTTTGTCCTTTAGTTCGGTGACGATGCGCTCGGCGACCTTGGGACCCACGCCCGGCGTGCGCGTGATCGCGGCTTTGTCACGTAACGCGATCGCATTGGCGAGGTCCGGCGGCGACAGCGTGCCGAGCACCGCGAGCGCGACCTTGGCGCCGACGCCCTGCACCGTCTGCAACAGACGAAACCATTCGCGCTCAATATCGCTCTTGAAGCCGAAGAGTTTGATCTGGTCCTCGCGCACATAGGTCTCGATCGAGAGCACAGCCGCCTCACCCGGAGACGGCAGCGATTGCAAGGTCCGCGAAGAGCAATGCACCTGATAGCCGACGCCGCCGACATCGAGGATGACAAAATCTTCGCCATATGAATTGATCAGCCCCTTGAGTTTGCCGATCATAGACCGACCACCTTGAGCCGGATCGCGGCGCTGGTGCGATGATGCGCATGCGTAATCGCGATGGCGAGCGCGTCGGCCGCGTCGGCGGATTTCGGCTCGGCCTTGGGCAACAGGATCTTCAGCATCACCATGATCTGGTTCTTGTCGGCGTGGCCGGCGCCGACCACGGTCTTCTTCACCTGATTGGGCGCGTATTCCGAAACCGAAATGCCGAACATCGCCGGCGCCAGCATCGCCACGCCGCGGGCCTGGCCGAGCTTGAGGGTCGCCACGCCGTCCTTGTTGACGAAGGTCTGTTCGACGGCCGCCTCAAAGGGACGATAATCGCCGAGCACGGCGGCAAGCCCTTCATGAATGGCGAGCAACCGGCTCGCCAGCGGCAAATTCTCCGGCGGCTCGACCGAGCCGCAACCGACATAAATCAGACGGTTGCCGTCGACCTCGATCACGCCCCAGCCGGTGCGGCGCAGGCCGGGGTCGATGCCGAGAATACGAACGGGGGAGCGAATCGGCTGCAAGGACATGGGTATTTTATACCCCATGCCGGAGATTCGCGCCTAGCGCGATCAGCCCGCCATCCGACTGTCATTGCGAGCGTCAGCGAAGCAATCCAGTCCGGCGTGTCGACAGCCCTGGATTGCTTCGTCGCTTGCGCTCCCTTGCGCAAACGGCTGCGTTTGTCGCACGCATTGACGAGGATCAGCCGCCCATCTTGGCCATGAGCGCGTCGGAAACCTCGAAATTGGCATAGACGTTCTGGACGTCGTCATGCTCGTTCAGAAGATCCATCAGCTTTAACAGCTTCTCGCCGGTGTCGTCGTTCACGGCGACCGTATTTTGCGGCTTCCAGATCAGCGCTGCCTTGCGCGCCTCGCCGAACTTCGCCTCGAGCGCCTTGGCGACATCCCGCAAGGTTTCCTGCGAGGCATAGACTTCGTGGCCGGCTTCGCTGGACAGCACGTCGTCGGCGCCGGCGTCGATCGCCGCTTCCAGCATCGCATCGTCCGACGCGACCTTGGCGTCATATTCGATGATCCCGGTGCGATCGAACATGAAGGAAACCGCGCCGGTTTCACCGAGGTTGCCGCCCGACTTGGTGAAATAGGAGCGAATGTCGGAGGCCGCGCGGTTGCGGTTATCGGTCAACACCTCGACGATGACGGCAACCCCGCCCGGGCCGTAACCTTCGTAGCGGATTTCGTCGTAGTTCTCGCTTTCGCCGCCGATCGCCTTCTTGATCGCGCGCTCGATATTGTCCCTCGGCATATTCTCCTGCCGCGCGGCGATCACCGCCGCCCGCAGCCGCGGATTCATCGCGGGGTCGGGCGTCCCAAGTTTCGCAGCGACCGTGATTTCCCGCGCCAGCTTGCCGAACAGCTTGGACTTCTGGGCGTCCTGGCGGCCCTTGCGATGCATGATGTTCTTGAACTGGGAATGTCCGGCCATGCCTGATCTCTGGAAGTGAAAGCGGTTGATTGGATGGAAAGCGCGGCCTTATAGGCTTCGAACCGGCCGAAATCAAAGATTTAGCTTCGTTACAGGTATACAGGTAGCGGAAACTGCCGACAAATCAGGCAGTTGTTAACCATCATTTCACGGCGCGGTGGGACGATGTTTGTCACCTTATCCGACGGCTGATTGTTCAGATGGCGATTGGATTGTTCCGAAAAGCTGCACCCGCACCGGCGCCTGAATCCCAGGCAAAGCCGGCTGTGATGATGGAGGCTGCCGACCATTCCGAAGCCGAGTCGATTCGACAGAATTCTCGAGCTGCTCGAAATCGAACTCGGCGGCATGATTCGCCAGCTCGACCGCGCGGCGGGTTCCGTCGCCGGCGGTGCGGAGGCGACGGCGGTCACCCTTGCCACTGTCCGCCAGCGCACCGACGCGCTCAGCCTGCGCTCGAGCGAAGCCGAGAGCACAGCAGCCATCTTCTCGCATGCCGCCGACAAGTTCGCCGATTCGGCGAAAGGCATCGGATCGCAGGTGCGTGACGCGGGCAAGCTCGCCGATGAGGCAAGCGCCGCCGCGCATGATGCGAGCCTCAATGTCGACCGTCTCAAGGAGTTCCTCCGCGGCGATCGGCAATGTCGTCAATCTGATCGCCCAGATCGCAAGACAAACGACGCTGCTCGCGCTCAACTCGACGATTGAAGCCGCGCGCGCGGGCGCTGCGGGCCGCGGTTTTGCGGTGGTAGCCTCCGAGGTCAAGGCGCTCGCCGTGCAAACCCAGGATGCGACCGAGGAAATCAAGAAGAAGATCGATGCGCTGCAACGGGACGCCGCCGGATCGGTGGAAGCCGTGCACCGGATTTCGCTCGCCATCCAGGCGATCCGCCCGGTGTTCGAAAACGTCAACGGCGCGGTCGCCGAGCAGAACCAGACCACCGGCGAGATGACCGAGAACGTCGCGACCGCCTCGAACTTCATCGCTTCCGTCGGCGACAGCGCCTCGGAGATCGATCATGCGGTCAAGCAAGCCGAGGCGCATCGCGAGCATGTTGCGAACGCCGGCAAGGCCGTCACCGTCTTCGCGCAGAAGCTCAAGACCCGCTGCGCGATCCTGCTCGGCCACGATTTGCGCGCCGACCGCAGCAAAGACCAGCGGCTGCCCTGCAACCTCAAAATCGAGATCGACACCGCGCAAGGCCGCATCGCGGCACAGGTCTACGAAATTTCCCGCGAGAACATTCTGATCGGCGGCCCGGAAGCAGCCAAGGTGCCGCTCAACCAGATGCTCAGCGCCACGCTGGAGGACATCGGCCTCTGCAAGATCCGCAGCGGCGAAAGGTCGAGCGCCGGTGTTCAGGCGACCTTCCTGGGCAACGACGCCGCCTTCGTCGAGCAAATCGAAGACAAGCTCTGGTCGATCCACGACGAAAACACCGAATTCGTGACGCGAGCCATGGAAGCTGGCGTTCAGCTCAATCGGATGTTCGGACATGCTGTCTCAAGCGGCGCAATCACGATGGAGGCGATGTTCGACGCCGACTATGTCGAAATCCCCGGCACCAATCCGGTACAGCACCGCAGCAAAATCCTCGACTGGGCCGATCGCGCGCTGCCGCCGTTCCAGGAAGCCTTCCTCGCGAAGGATCCGCGCATGGTGTTCTGTGTCACGATCGACCGCAACGGCTACCTGCCGGTACACAACAAGGTCTATTCTCATGCGCAGCGCGCGGGCGACGTCGCCTGGAACACCGCCAACAGCCGTAACCGGCGCATCTTCAACGACACGGCCGGGCTTGCGGCGGGCCGCAACCAGCGCACCTATCTGATCCAGAGCTACGCCCGCGACATGGGCAACGGCAAGACGGTGATGATGCGCGAGATCGACGTGCCGATCCGCGTCAACGGCAAGCACTGGGGCGGATTCCGCACCGCTTACAAGCTCTGACGACTTATTGCGCGACACGCGTAATTTCCGATTCAATTATCTAACAGACTACATGACGCGGAACAGCACTCTCGCGACGCCACGCGCCCGAGCGATGCCAAGCGTTCGCCCGAAAACAGAGGGCGCAGGGAAAGCCGGATGCGCCAAGTGCACCCGCAGCCTCGTATGCAAAGGTAGAAAGCATACGAGTTAGTCACCACAGGTCACCGGCTACACTCGGCTTTCCCTGCGCAATGGTTTTAACGGCTTATTTCCGAGCTCTCCCTGGTGATCGGGCTTTCTTGTCACCATCCCCGACGTGACACGTAAGCATCATCGTCGAGTTGACATCAGCGTCGAGATGTCAGGACCACACGGCTTCGCCGTCCGCTTGTCGGTGCATTCGTCTTGCGCACCAACAACGTCCACCGCATCCCGTCCAACGTTCGTGACGATGGCCAACGCCCCTCTTTCGGACGAGACGCGCGAGCCTGTAGCCGTGATTTGCCCGACGGGTTAAGCGAATTATTTTTGCTGACAGGACTGGACAGCGATTTTTGCAAAACTGCCCGACGGGCAAATCAGCGCACGCTACCCCACCCAAAAGTCCGGCAGCGCCGGCGACAGCCGTCCGCCGACACGCACCGGCGCAACCTTCACCGCGAGCCCTGTCGCGTCGTCGGTCTCGACCGCGAGGCCGGACAATGTCGCCGGTCCCAGCGCCGGCTCGAAGCGCGCCGCGGGAATGCCAGACGTGAAGCGCCGGATCGGCTCGTCCTTTTGCATGCCGATGATCGAGTCGTAATCGCCAGTCATGCCGGCATCGGTCATGTAGGCTGTGCCTCCGGAAAGGATCTGGTGATCGGCGGTGGGCACGTGCGTATGAGTGCCGACCACGAGGCTGGCGCGGCCGTCGCAGAAATAGCCGATCGCCTGCTTTTCGCTCGAGGCTTCACCGTGGAAATCGACCACCACCGCATCCGCAGCTTCCTGCAACGGACAGGCCGCAAGCTCGCGCGCGAGAGCTGCAAAGGGGTCGTCGAACGGCGTCATGAACACGCGCCCGATGGCGTTGACAACAAGCGCGCGCTTGCCGCTTTTGGTGTCGATCAACGCAGCGCCCCGGCCCGGCGTGCCGCTCGGAAAATTTGCCGGCCGTATGAGACGCGGTGCGCGCTCAATGAACACCAGCGCCTCGCGTTGATCCCAGGCGTGATTGCCGAGCGTGATGGCGTCGGCGCCGGCATCGAGCAATTCCTGGTAGATCGCTTCCGTGATTCCGAAACCGCCGGCCGCATTCTCGCCATTGACCACGACGAGATCGAGCGACCAGTTGCGGATCATCTCCGGCAGTTGCTCGATCACCGCCGTACGGCCGGATCGGCCGACCACATCGCCAACGAACAGAATTCTCAACTTTACAAGCTCCGAAAGTCGAACGTCTTCTTTTCCGTTAGCACATAATCGAGCGCGACGTCGTGCGCCAGCGCTGGGACAGCCTTGATTTCCTGTGCAGCAAAGGCGAGGCCGATGGTTATGATCGGTTTTATCTTCCGCAAATGCGCCAGCGTGAAGTCGTAGTGCCCGGCGCCATAGCCGATGCGGTGGCCGAGGCGATCGAAGGCCGCAAGCGGCACCAGCATGATGTCGGGAACGAGTTCGGCCGCAGCCGGCGACGGCTCCAAAATGCCGAGCGGACCCATCGTGAGACGATCGCCCGGGGACCAGGCGCGAAAGGCCAACGTCTTGCCGCGGGCAAGCACAGCGGGCAGTGCGAGTCTTGCCCCTTGCGTGACGAGCTTCTGCATCAGCGGCACGGGATCAAGTTCGCTGCGGATCGCCGAATAGCCGGAGACGACGGCCCCCGACGGGATCGCGAACGGCAGCTCTCGCGCGGCGAGTT
This sequence comes from uncultured Alphaproteobacteria bacterium, assembly GCA_963824305.1. Lineage (GTDB taxonomy): Bacteria > Pseudomonadota > Alphaproteobacteria > Rhizobiales > Xanthobacteraceae > Bradyrhizobium. The sequence continues at coordinate 244,023 of CAWGOW010000002.1, read as the reverse complement.
TTTCGCTGGCCGCCGCGCGCGCCGCCGCCGCCATCGCGTCGCGCGCATCGAGTGCCGTTTTACGGAGATCACCCTTTGACAAGGCTGCGGGCATGCGGTCGTGCTCTATCGTCATCGCGGTGGAAGCACGTGGAAAACAAGCATTGGAAAAAGAAAGCACGAGGCCGCGATCGCCGTTGAAGCACTCGATCCCGGAGTTCCCTACGAAAGTAGGTGGGCACCATATGTCCGGGTCCACGGACCCGGCCAGGGACAGTTCCCTAAAGGATCGATAAGGCCCCGGGGATATATGGCTCCTGACGCGCGACGCAGCCTCGCGGGGACCAATGTAACAACGAAGCGGAGGAACCGCCAGCGGCCTTACCGTCCGGGACGACCTGTATTTCGCACCGTCAAACAGCCCGCGTCATCGCCTGCGACAAACGCAAGCGTTTGCGCAAGGGAGCAAAGCGAGACCCGCCGTCGCTCGCCATTCGAGCTATGGCGCGCCTGGAAATTCGATGACCACAATGCGATCAGCCTGATCACACGCTATCGCCGTGACGACTTTCTCGGCGTGGCTGACCGCAGGAGCACAACCCATCTCGCCGGCGTCGACTGCGCGCACGACGTCGGAGATGGATTGATCGGCACCGCGGGAATATCCGCACGTCAGGTCGTACGCCCCGGAGACGTGGAGCCCGCCGGCGTTCTACGTGCAGATCGGTCTTCAGAAAAGGCTCGATTTCGGCAATGCGCCGAAACCCGCCACCGACAAGCCTCTGGATATCTAGCCTCCACCCGATCGTAAGCGGCGCCGCGCCGATCACGTACCGGAATATGGCGGATATGCTGAAATCAAGTGGAACCTTATGATTTCACTGGCGTTATCGGCCGATGAAAACCGGGGCCAAACCCAAAGCGCGTCATGACGCGCAACCGCATGACGGCGATCAATCCGGTGAGAAAGCGCCGATCGTGGAAGTCGTCGCTGAGGGCGGCGATCAGGTTGAGCCGCCACCGCCTGAAATTGTCGAGTCCGACCCCGACCTCACTCCCGAAGAAGCCGAGCAGGCGCGCAAGGAATATTTGCTGACGCGATTTTGGATCAGCGCCCGCGGCTATTGGGGGCGCAAGGGCGATCGCCTTGCTCTTCCATTTTCAGCGGGACTGCTCGTCCTTATCGTTGGCACGGTCGGCTTTCAGTACGGCATCAACGTCTGGAACCGCGCGATCTTCGATGCGATCGAAAAGCGCGACGCGGGCACGGTTTATTACCTTACGGCCGTGTTCTTTCCGCTCGCCATCGGCAGCGTCGTCCTCGGCGTCGCGCAAGTGTTCGTCCGGATGAGCATCCAGCGCCGCTGGCGCACCTGGCTGACCACATCGGTGATCTCACGCTGGCTCGCCAACGGCCGCTATTACCAGCTCAACCTGGTCGCCGGCGACCACAAGAATCCCGAATACCGCATTGCCGAGGATTTGCGCGTGGCGACCGACTCGCCCGTCGATTTTGTTGCGGGCGTTGCGTCCGCTTTCCTGTCGGCGTCGACCTTCATCGTCGTGCTCTGGACTATCGGCGGCGCGCTCACTGTCACGATCGGACATTCCACGCTCACCATTCCCGGCTTTCTGGTGATTGCAGCGGTGCTCTACGCGGCTATCGCTTCAGGATCGATCATGGCGATCGGCCGCCGCTTCGTTCAGATATCGGAGGACAAGAATCAGGCCGAGGCCGAATTCCGTTACACGCTGACGCGCGTGCGCGAAAATGGCGAAAGCATTGCCCTGCTCGGCGGCGAACAGGAAGAGCGCGACGGGATCGACCGGACGTTCTCCAATGTCTTGCGCCAATGGGCGCGGCTCGCCGGCCAGCACATGCGCACCACGCTGGTCTCGCAAGGGTCAAGCCTGATCGCGCCGGTGGTCCCGCTCCTGCTATGCGCGCCGAAATTTCTCGATGGCACCATGACGCTCGGGCAGGTGATGCAAGCCGCCTCAGCCTTTACGATCGTGCAGAGCGCTTTTGGGTGGCTGGTCGACAACTATCCACGGTTGGCCGACTGGAATGCGTGTGCGCGCCGGATCGCCTCGCTGATGATGTCGCTCGACGGCCTGGAGCGAGCCGAGCAGGCCGAAAGCTTTGGCCGTATCCAGCATGGGGAGACCACCGGCGAGGCCATGCTGAGTCTCGAAGACCTCTCGGTGTCGCTGGACGACGGCACGGCCGTGGTCGGCGAAACCGAGGTCATCATCGAACCTGGCGAACGCCTGCTCGTTGCTGGTGAATCCGGCTCAGGGAAAAGCACGCTGGTGCGCGCCATCGCCGGACTTTGGCCGTGGGGCAGCGGACGCGTCAACTTCCATCCCGACCGCCGTCTGTTCATGCTGCCGCAGCGGCCGTATGTGCCATCGGGCACCTTGCGCCGCGCCGTTGCCTATCCAGGATCGGAGGATAGTTGGGGCGATAAAGAGATCGGGACGGCGCTGCACAAGGTGGGACTCGATCACCTCAAGGATAAAATCGAAGAAGATGCGCCGTGGGACCAAACGCTGTCCGGCGGCGAGAAGCAGCGTTTGGCGTTCGCGCGATTGCTGCTGCATAGCCCGGATATCGTGGTTCTGGACGAGGCTACGTCCGCGCTCGACGAGAAGAGCCAGGACAAGATGATGGAAATGCTGATGAAGGAATTGCCAAAGGCAACGATCGTCAGCGTGGCTCATCGCGTCGAGCTCGAGGCCTATCACAGCCGCAAGATCACGCTGGAACGACGCAAGGGCGGAGCGAAACTCGTCAGCGACATCGATCTGATCCCGCGCAAGGGCAAGCGCCGGCTGCTCGGCCGTTTCTTGCGAAACCGCCAACCCAAGGGAAAAAATCCCGCGGGAAAAAATACAGCCAGCCGGGGTGGCCGCTGACATTCCCTGATCGCCGCGGCGTTTCGCCCAAGCTCTATCCGTTTCGGTAAGTATAGCTGTAACCGTTGAGCGCCGGCGCACCGCCGAGATGCGCATAGAGCACCTTGGCGCCGTCCGGAAAGAATCCCTTCCGGACGAGGTCAATCATGCCTTGCATGGATTTGCCCTCGTAGACCGGGTCCGTAATCATGGCCTCGGTCCGCGCGGCGAGCCGAATGGCGTCGTTGGTTTCCCGGCTTGGCACGCCGTAGGCGGGATAGGCGTAGTCTTCCAGAATGACGATTTCGTCGTCGCGCACCTTGCGTCCGAGTTCGACCAGTTCAGCGGTGCCATCGACGATCTGACGCACCTGCGCGCGCGTCTGTGCCGGCGTTCCGGAGGCATCGATGCCGATGACGCGGTCGGCGCGATCGTCCGCCGCAAAGCCGACGATCATGCCGCCCTGCGTCGAACCGGTCACGGTGCAAACGACGATGTAGTCGAAAGTGACGCCCATCTGCTTTTCCTGGGCGCGGACCTCCTCGGCAAAGCCGACATAACCGAGGCCGCCATATTTGTGCACGGAGGCCCCGGCTGGAATGCCGTATGGCTTGCCGCCGGCGTCCTTCACCGACTGGATCGCGTCTTCCCAGCTCTTGCGGGTGCCAATATCGAACCCGTCCTCGACGATCCGGCTTTCGGCGCCCATCAACCGGGTCAACAGAATGTTGCCGACGCGATCGTACACCGCATCTTCGTGCGGCACCCAGGTTTCCTGGATGACCACGCACTTCATGCCGATCTTGGCCGCGGTCGCCGCGACCATGCGCGTGTGGTTCGACTGCACCCCGCCGATCGACACCAGCGTATCGGCGTTTGACGCGATAGCGTCCGGCACGATGTATTCGAGCTTGCGCAGCTTGTTGCCGCCCATTGCGAGCCCCGAATTGCAATCGTCGCGCTTGGCATAGATCTTCACTTTGCCGCCGAGAGCTTCCGTCATCCGCGGCAGGTATTCGATCGGGGTCGGGCCAAAGGTCAGCGGGTAACGTTCGAACTTGTCTAGTCTGAGCATATCGATCTCCGAGGGCGACGCGCTCGAACCTAGCTAAATTGCGGAGAAAGGTGCTCTCTAATATCGAGCGCCGGTTTACGTAAATATCCCAGGCTGTAACCTTATCTTACGTAATACTTCCGGCAGATCGGATAAAAATGAAAGAACCTTCCACACCGTCGAAACTCGACCGCATTGATCTTCGCATCCTTCGCCGTCTGCAACGCGACGGGCGAACGACCAATGCCGATTTGGCCAAGGCTACCAATATCAGCCCGGCGACCTGCCATCGGCGAACCCAGCGGTTGTTCGATGAGGGCTACATTCGCTCGGTACGCGCCGACATTGCGCCCGGCAAGGTCGAGCGAGGGTCGCTTGTCATCGTCGGCGTGGTGCTCGATCGCTCGACACAGGAAAGCTTTTCAGCCTTCGAGGCAGCGATCAGGAAGCTATCGTTCGTGCTCGACTGCCACCTGGTGGCCGGCGATTTCGATTTCTTTCTCAAGATCCGCGTCAAGGACATCGCCGATTTCAGGCGGCTGCACGGCGAACAACTGCTCGCGCTTCCGGGCGTACGTCAGACCCGCACGTTCTTTGTCATGAAGGAAGTGGTCGATAACGCACCGCTGGACTTTTAGCGACCTGCGGCACACCGTGAGCCCGCCGTCACGGCGGTTGAACGGGTCAAACCTCGCATTCCCCCTTACGACGCCGCGCCGACAACGACCTCGACCGGTGTAGGCGTAAATCCGGCCGCGGGGTTGTTTTCCTGCGGACAGTTGGAGATGACAACGATCAGCGGCATCTCCGCCCGCAGCACCACGTAATCGCCGGGCTTTGAAATTCCTTCCGCTATCGTCAGTTCGCCATCGGCGGCGAACTTCACCCTCATGAAGAAATTGATGTTGGAGACGATTTCCGACGGCGACATCGCCCACTTGGCGAGTTCGGCGATAAAGTTCGTCCGGCAGCTTTCCGTCTTGTCGACCCCGTAGCGAACCTTGTCGATCTCGCAACTACAGCAGCCGGCCAACGTGTCGTGATAGCCGCAGGTATCCTCAAGCACCGACATCATGGCGCGCGCCCGGTCCGAATAAATCTTCGAGCCTTTCGTGATGTAGAGCGACTTGTTCAACCTCACCGTGGTCGGGATGTTGATCCGGTCGAGCGGAAGCTCGGCGCTGTAGCAGAGGAAGTCGATCGCCTGCTGCCCCATGGTGTCGATCATCTTCAACGTCTGACCGGGCTCCAGACGCACGGACCATCGTCCCTTCGCTTCGACGGTTTCGCGACGAATGATCGAGTTTGCAGCAGGCGCCATATTGCTTTTTCCTTTTGCTTTCAGGCTGCTTTTCGGCGCGATTTCCATCGTCCAGCTGCCGCCGATTTTGCTAAAAACTCGGTTAGACGATCTAAGTCGAAGCGCATCCTCTCGAGGTTGAACAATCTATATCGCCAGCGTTTTGATCGCCAACTAGCTCTAGCGCGGTGTCCAACCTTCACCCGATCGCGACGCCGCCGCCGATGGTGCGGTTGAGCACCTGCGTGGTTTTCTCAATACGGTCCGCGGCGGCGTTGAGCGCATTGGCGACAGCCGCCTGCGTCGCCTTGGCACGGTCGGCCGCGACCGTGCGTACGTCACGAAGCGTGGCGAGTTCTTCTTCCAGCGCGCGGATGCGATTGCCGGCATCCTGCAACTCGTCGCAAACGGTAAGCGCCGCCATCACCGTGAGCCGCGCGTCGCCGATCTCGCCGAACTTGCCGCGCAGGCTTTCGATCCGCAACTCCAGGCTCTCGGCGAGCTTCAACAGCCGCAGCTCCTGCCCCTCTTCGCAGGCCATGCGATATTGCCGGCCGTTGATGGTGACGTTGATATGACTCATGACAATTCTCCGGCTTCCAGCACCTCGCGAATGGTGCCGATGGCGGCATCGAGCCGTTCGGCGATTTCGCGGTTGGAGCGCTCGAGCCGCTTCGAGCGCACCAGCGATCCATCGAGCTCATCGGCGAGGCGCGCGCGGTCGGCCCCCAACGCCTGGATCCGCGCCGCAAGCTCGTCCTCGTCCCGGTCGGCCTCGCGCCGGCGCTCGACCGCCCGCTCCAGCGCATCGAGCGCTGCCATCAGACGCCGGGTCGCGGTATCGAGATCGGCGAAAGCCGGTTCGGGCTGGCCCGAACCGTTGACCGTATGATCGTCCATGGCATCGCTCATGACAGGGCGCAGTGGTCCGATTTTCATCCGGCAGCGCCGGATGCTTTTTGCAAAATCAAGCGCTTGGGAGCAGAAACTTACGTAACGAACAAGGCCAGCGCAACGCCGCTTCGGAACTATGCACCGCAAAGCAGGTTGAAATGTTTCGCTTCCTTTGACTTTGGCAGGTGAGGTGCTATCCAGCCCCTTAACTTCCGGTTCCATCCGAGCGCGCGCTGACCGCGGCCGCTCACCTGTGCGCTGACCGCGTAGGCCCACCCAAGCATCTCATTATCTGACGGAATTTCATCATGACGCAGGTCGATCACGTCCGTATGGCCAATGCTATCCGAGGACTGGCGATGGACGCGGTCGAAAAGGCGAAGTCCGGCCATCCGGGCTTGCCGATGGGCGCGGCCGATATGGCAACCGTCCTGTTCACGCAGTTCCTGAAATACGACGCGGCCCACCCGGCCTGGCCGGATCGCGACCGCTTCGTGTTGTCGGCCGGCCACGGCTCGATGCTGCTCTACGCGTTGCTGTATCTTACGGGCAACAAGGACATGACGCTTGATGAGATCAAGCGCTTCCGCCAGGTCGAACTCGCTGACGCCGGGGCATCCGGAAAACTTCCGCACCAAAGGCATCGAGACCACCACCGGCCCGCTCGGCCAGGGTATTGCGACCGCGGTCGGCATGGCGCTGGCGGAGAAGATGCTGGCGGCCGAATTCGGCAAGAAAATCGTCGATCATCATACCTATGTGTTGGTCTCCGACGGCGACCTGATGGAAGGCGTCTCGCAGGAAGCGATCGCGCTCGCCGGCGTTTGGCGGCTCAACAAGATGATCGTGCTCTACGACGACAACGGCATTTCGATCGACGGCCCGACCTCGATTTCCGACTCGGTCGATCAGATAAAGCGTTTCAAGTCGGCCGGCTGGGCTGCCGAATTGATTGACGGTCAGGATCAAGCGGCGATTGCGGCCGCCATCACCCGCGCGCAAAAATCCAACAAACCCTCGCTGATCGCCTGCAAGACGACCATCGGTTACGGCGCGCCGACCAAAGCCGGCACCGCCAAAGCCCATGGCGAGCCTCTCGGCGCCGACGAACTCAAGGGCGCCAAGGAAAAGCTCGGCATTTCGCTCGAACCGTTCTCGGTGCCGGATGACGTGCTGAAAGCCTGGCGTGAGGCCGGCAGCAAGGGTGCTGCTGCACGCACCGAATGGGACGCACGCTTTGCAGAGCTTGGACCGCGCAAACGTGCCGAATTCGAACGCCGGTTGCGGCATGAGCGGCCGGCTTCGCTCGCAAAGGCGATCCGCGATTTCAAGAAGAAGCTGCTGGAGAGCCCGCTCAACATCGCCACGCGCAAATCTTCGGAAGCTGTGATCGATGTGATCGCGGAAGCGATGCCGATGGAGTTTCTGGCGGGCTCCGCCGATCTCACCGGCTCCAACAACAACAAGGCGAAATCGGCGGTGGGCTTCTCCGCCAAGACGCCGAAGGGACGTTTCATCCATTACGGGATCCGCGAGCACGGGATGTGCGCGGCGCTGAACGGCATCTTCCTGCATGGCGGTTTTGCGCCGAACGGCGCCACCTTCCTGGTGTTCACCGACTATGCGCGGCCGGCTATTCGGCTCGCCGCGCTGATGGGAACCGGCGTGGTCTATGTGATGACCCACGACTTGATCGGCCTCGGCGAAGATGGCCCGACGCATCAGCCGGTCGAACATCTCTCGGCACTGCGCGCCATTCCCAACATGCGGGTGCTCCGCCCGTGCGACGCGGTCGAAGTCGCCGAGTGCTGGGAGCTGGCGCTTAACCGCACCAACGGCCCGACCGTTCTGGTGTTGACCCGCCAGAACCTGCCGCAGCTCCGTACCTCCGCACCATCGGACAACCCGTGCAGCCATGGCGCCTACGAATTGGTCGCGGCCTCAGGTGAGGCGAAAGTGTCGCTGTTCGCCTCGGGCTCCGAGGTCGAGATCGCAGTCGCCGCTCAGAAAGACCTCGCCGGACGCGGCATCGCCTCGCGCGTGGTCTCCGTGCCTTCGCTGGAACTGCTGCTTTCCCAGCCGGAGGACAAGCAAAAGGCCATCATCGGCAACGCGCCGGTGAAAGTGGCGATCGAGGCCGCGGTCCGCTGGGGCTGGGATGCCGTGATCGGACACGATGGCGTCTTTATCGGCATGCATAGTTTCGGCGAAAGCGGCCCGGCCAAGGAGCTTTACAAGCACTTCGGAATTACCGCCGAGGCCACGGTTAACGCAGTTTTGAAACGCGTCTAGAGGCTGTTTCCGAAGTTCGCACCGTATTGCCGTCACCGTCTACAGACTTCGGAAACAAGAGGGCGCCAGCCGGATTAAGGTTTGGCAGTGCCGCTTTCGATGTGAGGTTGCCGTGAGAATTCGCGGTAACCTATGCAGCAACTTCAAATCGGCGGCGCTCTGTTGGCGGTTGAGCTAGGTTCCAAAAAGGACTACCTAACTCTTAATCTTTTCCGTACCCGTCCGGCCGAACCGGGCGAACCGCCGTCAGCATCCACTCGGGAGCCGCCCGAAGGGAAGCGCAGGGCTATTAGAGGAGAAATACCATGGCAGTCCGGGTCGCTATCAACGGGTTTGGCCGCATCGGCCGCAACGTGCTTCGCGCCATCGCTGAATCCGGCCGCAAGGACATCGAGGTGGTCGGTATCAACGATCTCGGCCCGGTCGAGACCAACGCGCATCTGCTGCGCTTCGACTCCGTGCACGGCCGCTTTCCCGGCACCGTGACGGTGGACGGTGACTCGCTTAGCCTCGGCAATGGCAAGATCAAGGTTTCCGCGGAACGCGATCCCACGAAATTGCCGTGGAAGGCGCTCGGCGTCGACATCGCGCTCGAATGCACCGGCATCTTCACCGCCAAGGAGAAGGCGTCCGCGCATCTCACCGCCGGCGCCAAGCGCGTGCTGATCTCGGCACCGGCCGAGAACGCCGACGCCACGATCGTCTACGGCGTCAACCACGACAAGCTCACCAAGGAGCATCTCGTCGTGTCCAACGGCTCCTGCACCACCAACTGCCTCGCACCGGTCGCCAAGGTGCTCAATGACACCGTCGGCATCGAAACCGGCTTCATGACCACGATCCACGCCTATACCGGCGACCAGCCGACGCTCGACACCCTGCACAAGGATCTCTACCGCGGCCGCGCCGCGGCGATGTCGATGATCCCGACCTCAACCGGCGCTGCGAAAGCGATCGGCCTCGTACTTCCGGAACTCAACGGCAAGCTCGACGGCGTCTCGATCCGCGTGCCGACGCCGAACGTCTCGGTGATCGACTTCAAGATCGTCGCCTCCCGCAAGACCACCAAGGAAGAAATCAACGAGGCGGTGAAGCGCGCGGCCGAACAACAGCTCAAGGGTATCCTCGGCTACACCAACCATCCCAACGTTTCGATCGACTTCAACCACGACCCGCACTCCTCGACGTTCCACATGGACCAGACCAAGGTGCAGAACGGCACCTTCGTGCGCGTCATGTCCTGGTACGACAACGAGTGGGGCTTCTCCAACCGCATGGCCGACACGGCCGTCGCGATGGGCAAGCTGCTGTAATTCCGGGCCCATGGTTCGAGACGCGCGCCGTCTGGCGCGCTCCTCACCATGAGGGAAACCTCATCCCGAGGCGCCGAGCGCAAGCGAAGCCGTCTGGAAGGTTGAGTAGACGAGGCGCCAATGACAAAGCCATTCCGCACCCTCGACGACGTCGACGTAAAGGGCAAACGCGTGCTGCTGCGCGTCGACCTCAACGTCCCCATGGAACAGGGCCGCGTCACCGACGCCACCCGCCTCGAACGCATTGCGCCGACGATTACTGAGATTGCCGACAAAGGCGGCAAGGTGATCCTGCTCGCGCATTTCGGCCGCCCTAAGGGACCCGATGCGAAAGATTCGCTCAAACCCGTGGCAGCGGCGCTGTCGCAGGTGATCAGGAAGCCGGTTGCCTTTGCCGAGGACTGCGTCGGCGAGGCCGCGCAGAAAGCGGTCGCCGCGATGAAGGACGGCGACATCCTTTGCCTGGAAAACACCCGCTTCCACAAAGAGGAAGAAAAGAACGACGCGGCATTTGTCGCAGAACTCGCCAAGCTCGGCGACATCTGGGTGAACGATGCCTTCTCGGCGGCGCATCGCGCGCACGCCTCGACCGAGGGCCTCGGTCACAAGCTGCCGGCTTATGCGGGCCGCACCATGCAGGCCGAACTCGATGCATTGTCCAAGGCGCTGGAAGCGCCGACGCGGCCGGTGATCGCGATCATCGGCGGCGCCAAAGTTTCAACCAAGATCGATCTGTTGGAAAATCTCGTCAGCAAGGTCGATGCGCTGGTCATCGGCGGCGGCATGGCCAACACCTTCCTGCACGCGCAAGGCATCGGCATCGGCAAGTCGCTCGCGGAGAAAGACCTCGCCGCAACCGCGCAGCGGATCCTTGAAAAAGCTGAAACCGCCAACTGCGCGATTATCCTTCCCGTGGACGCCGTGGTGGCGTTTCATTTCGCCGCCAATTCGCCGTCGCATGCCTACGGGCTCGATGCGATTCCCTCCGACGGCATGATCCTCGACGTTGGTCCCCAATCCAACCAGCGGATTCATGCCGCCATCGACGACGCCAGGACGCTGGTCTGGAACGGCCCGCTCGGCGCATTCGAGATGACGCCGTTCGATCGCGGCACCATGATCGCGGCGCGCCATGCCGCCGAACGCACCAAGGCGAAGAAGCTGATTTCGGTCGCCGGTGGCGGCGACACCGTGGCGGCGCTTAATCAGGCAGGCGTTGCCGGCGATTTCAGTTATGTTTCGACCGCAGGTGGCGCGTTCCTTGAATGGATGGAGGGGAAGCCCCTGCCCGGCGTCGAGGTTTTAAAGAAGGGCCAGGCCCGTTAAAGAAGGCTCAACCCGAACTCATCCTGAGGAGCTTGCGTTATAGCAAGCGTCTCGAAGGATGGAGCACAAAACAGAGATTGAGACCTCATGGGTTCGAGATGGCGCAAGTGCCTCCTGACCAAGAGGGACGAAGTGACGTTTAAACCATCCCGGGCGGCGTCGCCCCCAACCGGAGAACAGAACCGATGGCTCGGATCACGTTGCGTCAATTGCTCGACCACGCGGCGGAGCACGACTATGGCGTGCCGGCCTTCAACATCAACAACATGGAACAGGCGCTGGCGATCATGGAGGCGGCGTCAAGTCTGGATGCGCCCGTCATCATCCAGGCCTCGCGCGGCGCACGCTCTTATGCCAACGACATCATGCTCCGCCACATGATGGATGCGCTCACCGAAATTTATCCGCAGATTCCGGTCTGCGTGCATCTCGACCACGGCAACGAGCCTGCGACCTGCATGACCGCGATCCAGTCGGGGTTCACATCCGTGATGATGGACGGCTCGCTGAAGGCCGACGGCAAGACACCGGGCGACTGGGACTACAATGTCGGCGTCACCCGGACCGTTACCAACATGGCGCATCTCGGCGGCATTTCAGTGGAAGGCGAGCTTGGCGTGCTCGGTTCGCTCGAGACCGGGATGGGCGACAAGGAAGACGGCCACGGCGCCGAAGGCAAGCTCTCGCACGACCAGCTTCTGACCAATCCCGACGAAGCCGTGAAGTTCGTCAAGGAGACCAAGGTCGACGCACTCGCGATCGCGATGGGCACTTCCCACGGCGCCTACAAGTTCACCCGCAAGCCCGACGGCGACATCCTCGCCATGAAGGTGATCGAGGAAATCCACCGCAAGCTGCCGAATACGCACCTTGTGATGCATGGCTCATCCTCGGTGCCGCAGGATCTGCAGGAGATCATCAACGCCAATGGCGGCAAGATGAAGCCGACCTGGGGGGTACCGGTCGCCGAAATCCAGCGCGGCATCAAGAACGGCGTCCGCAAGATCAACATCGACACCGACAACCGGATGGCGATGACCGGACAGATTCGCAAAGTCCTCACCGACAACCCGGAAGAGTTCGATCCGCGCAAATATCTCAAGCCCGCGATGGAAGCGATGACGAAACTCTGCAAGCAGCGCCTGCAGGAGTTCAATACCGCAGGGCAAGCGAGCAAGATCAAGAAGGTGCTGACGACCGCGGAGATGGCCAAGCGCTATACAAAGGGCGAACTCGATCCGAAAGTGGCTTGATCGGCGTACGTTAGCTGTTTCGTCATTCCGGGGCGCGCCGCTGGGTGCGAACCCGGAATCCATCTCTCCCCGGCGCTGCGGCGCCATGGATTCCGGGTCTGCGCCTTCGGCGCATCCCGGAATGACTCCAAATTTCATGAAGGGGTTCCCCTACCCCTGCGACCAACGTTAACCTCCTCTTTTGCCCGAGAACGGTCTATTTTAGCCGCCACTAGAGCGACAAAGGACGTTCCCGATGAATCTCGCCGATCTGAACAAAGTCGCGCTCGCCATGGTTACGCCGGGCAAAGGCCTCCTCGCCGCCGACGAATCCTCCGGCACCATCAAGAAGCGCTTCGACGCCATCAAGGTGGAATTGACCGAGGACAGCCGCCGTGACTATCGCGAGATGCTGTTTCGCTCGCAGGAGGCGATGAGCAAGTACATCTCCGGCGTCATCCTCTATGACGAGACGATATGGCAGAACGCGAAAGACGGCACGCCGCTGATCAAGCTGATCGAGCAAGCGGGCTCCATTCCCGGCATCAAGGTCGACGAAGGAACGCAAGGCTTGCCGAACTGCCCGGGCGAACTCGTCACCGTCGGCCTCGACAAGCTCGCCGAACGCCTGAAGAAATATTACGAGCGCGGCGCGCGTTTTGCGAAATGGCGCGCGGTGATCGATATCGGCCAGGGTACCGGCGGTCACCGCATTCCCTCGATGACTGCGATCCGCGTCAACGCGCATGCGCTCGCGCGCTATGCCGCCTTGTGTCAGGCGGCACAGATCGTGCCGATCGTCGAGCCGGAAGTTTTGATGGACGGCGATCACGATATCGATCGCTGCTTTGAGGTGACGCAACGCGTGCTCAACAAAACCTTCCAGGAACTGCGTGCGCAGCGCGTCGCGTTCGAGGGGATGATCCTCAAGCCCAACATGGCGATATCGGGCAAGAAATCCGCAAAACAGGCCTCCGTGCAGGAAGTCGCCGAAAAGACCATCCGTTTGTTGAAGTCTTGCGTACCTGCCGCCGTGCCCGGCATCGCATTCCTATCGGGCGGACAATCCGACGAGGAGGCGACAGCGCATCTCAACGCCATGAACGCGATCGGCAACCTGCCCTGGCGCCTAACCTTTTCCTATGGCCGCGCGCTGCAAGCCGCGCCGCAGAAGGCATGGTCGGGCAAAGCTGAGAACGTCGCGGCCGGACAGCAGGCGTTCAGTCATCGCGCGCAGATGAACGGGCTTGCCAGCGCCGGCCGATGGACGGCCGACCTCGAAAAGAAGGCCGCATAACGTTGTCGAAAGCTATTCCGTCGCGGCCGCTTCCGCGTCTCTATCTCGCAACGCCGGCGCTCGACGATCCGCAAGCGATGGCGAAAGTGCTGCCGTCGCTGTTGATGGAGGCCGACGTCGCCGCCGTTTTGCTGCGCCTGAAGCCTTCCGACCCGCGCACGCTTGTTTCGCGCATCAAGACGCTCGTACCCGTTATTCAGGGTTCGGGCGCAGCACTTCTGCTCGAAGGAAACGTCGAGCTCGTGGCGCGCGCAGGTGCCGATGGCGCGCATCTTTCCGGCATCGCGGCGCTGGAGGAAGCGCTCCCTACGCTCAAGCCCGATCGCATCGCAGGCGTCGGCAGCCTTGCGACACGACACGACTCGATGGCGGCGGGCGAATTGGGCGCGGACTACGTGTTGTTCGGCGAGCCGGACGAGCGAGGACAGCGCCCGTCGACGGCTGCGATCTCCGAGCGCCTGGGATGGTGGGACGAGTTGTTCGAGCCGCCCTCGGTCGGCTTCGCCGGTGCGCTGGAAGAAGCCGGTGTATTCGCTGCAGCCGGTGCGGACTTCATTCTCGCCGGTGATTTCGTCTGGAGCGCTCCCGAAGGCCCTGCTGCTGCCTTGCGCGCTGTCGCCGAAGCAATCCGCAAAGCCCACGCCGCGAGTTCAGCGAAAGCCGAAGCGCCGCAACCATGAGAATCATAAGTCCCTTTCTGATCCTTGCAGCCGCGATGGCGACAGCTGGCGCGCTCGCGCAGGTCTCGCTCGCCCCGACCCCGGCCGCGCCGGACAAGCCTGCCACGCCGCCGCCGGCCAAAGCGGCCCCCGCCGCCAAGCCGAAGCTCAGGCCTGCGGCCAAAAAGCCCGCGGCCGCCCCGCTCCCCGCCACGACAGCAGCGCCCGTCGAGGCCCCCGACGATCCAAATGCCGATTTCGTGTACGGCGCCTATCAGCGCGGCCTCTACAAGACCACGTTCGATCTTGCGACCAAGCGCGTGCAGGAGAAGGGTGATCCCAAGGCGATGACCATGCTGGGCGAGATCTACGCCAACGGGTTTGGCCTGAAGCGTGACGATGCCAAGGCGACCGAATGGTACAAGCGCGGCGCCGATGCCGGCGACCGCGAGGCGATGTTCGAACTCGCGATGCTGAAGCTGGCCGGCCGTGGCGGACCGGTCAATCGCGAGGATGCAGCCAGGCTGCTCGCGTCTTCCGCCAAGCTCGGCAATCCCAAGGCGGCCTATAATCTCGCTTTGATGTATCTCGGCGGCGAGACCCTGCCACAGGACCTGCAACGCGCGGCGGAATTGATGCGTGTCGCGGCGGACGCGGGCAGCCCGGAAGCGCAATATGCGCTCGCGACGTTCTACAAGGAAGGCACGGGCGTGCCGAAGGATGCCGAGAAAGCTTCACGGCTGCTTCAGGCGGCTTCAGTGGCCGGCAACGTCGATGCCGAGGTCGAATATGCGATCGCGCTGTTCAATGGGACCGGCACGCCAAAGAACGAAGCCGCGGCGATCACGCTGCTGCGCAAGGCCGCCAGGCAGAACAGTCCGATCGCGCAGAATCGCCTGGCGCGGATATTGGCGAGCGGTCAGGGCGTACCTGTGGACAAGGTCGAGGCGCTGAAGTGGCACACCATCGCCAAAACCGCTGGCAAGGGCGATCCCGACCTCGACCAGGCCCTCGCCAACCTCAGTGCGGCGGACAAGGCCAAGGCGGAAGCCGCCGTACACAAATGGCTCGGCAGCAAATGACCTTGACGGCTCCCGCGCTACAGGGCACGCACATCTGTCTTCGCCTCGCCCCTGTGGGGAGGGGTCGGCGCATCGCGCCGGGTGAGGGGTCTTGACCTTCGCTGACACTCACCCCCGCCCTCTCCCGATAAGAGAGGGAGCGTATCGTTTCCGCGGAAGCAACCTGTCTTAAAATCATGCTGCAATCAGCCCTCCTCAACGTCATGGTCAAGGCCGCGCGCCGCGCCGGCCGCGGCCTCAAGCGAGACCTCGGCGAAATCGAAAACCTTCAGGTGTCGCTGAAGGGGCCTGCCAATTTCGTCAGCCTGGCCGACAAGCGCGCCGAGGAGATGCTGTATTCGGACCTTTCCAAGGCTCGCCCCGGTTACGGTTTTATCGGCGAGGAAGGGGGCGCGCGCGAAGGCGACGACAAGTCCCACACCTGGATCGTCGATCCGCTCGACGGCACCACCAACTTCCTGCACGGCATTCCGCAATTTGCGATCTCGATCGCGCTGTCCCGCGAGGGCACGGTGATTGCCGGCGTGATCTACAATCCCGCCAATGAAGAGCTCTATACCGCCGAACGCGGCAAGGGCGCCTATCTCAACGACCAGCGCCTGCGCGTCGCGGGAAGACGCAAGCTCAACGAATGCGTCATCGCCTGCGGATTGCCGCATATCGGGCGCGGCGATCACGAGCTGTCGCGCCAGGAAATGACCGAAATCCAGAACCGCGTGGCGGGACTGCGCCGATTTGGCGCGGCCTCGCTCGACATGGCCTTTGTCGCCGCCGGGCGTCTCGACGGCTATTGGGAACGCAACCTTCAGTCCTGGGACATGGCGGCCGGCCAGATCATCGTGCGCGAGGCCGGCGGCATCGTCTCCGGCATGACCGGCCATGACGATCCGCTCATCACCCGTAATGTGATCTGCGGCAACGAGTTCGTGCATGCCGAACTCGTGAAGATCCTCAAGCCGTTGGGAACGTGACACGACGGCCGGTCCCTCGCCTGTTTGGCGCGTGCGACGCGGCCAAACGATCATGGCAAGATCGTGGAACCAATAACGACGGATAGCCGTTGCCCCCGCGACAAAAGGAGAGTTGAAGGCAACGCCAGCTATCTCTAGTTTGGATGAAGCCCATCGATCCTGGACTCCAACGTCAGGCAACAAGGCCATGCGCGCCTCGATTCTCGTGTTGTTCGCCCTGGGAATTGCCGCGCACACGCCTTCGGCCAAGGCTGGCTTAAGCGATACGCCTCGCGAAATCTCGGCGCCGGCCGACACGGCAACGTCGAGCGACGAAGCCACCCAAAGCGAAGCCACCCAGCAAAGCGAAGATCAGATTCGGCTGACCAAAACCAAGCGCCGCGACGTGCAGCGCGGGCTGACGAGGCTCGGCTTCGACACCAAGGCCAACGGAACGTTCGACGAGGCGACCCGCGACGCCATTGCGCGCTGGCAGGAGCAACACGGCTATCCCAGGACCGGGTTTCTCAACGCCGCGCAGCATCAGGCGCTACTGAGCGATAGCGCCGCAGCGGCGGAGGCCAAGTCCGACCATACAGACCGTCGTCGCGGAGGTCGCGCTCGTCATGACCGCGGCGTTGGCGGTCCGATCGGGGCGATCGGCCACGTGGTGGGCGGATTATTCGGCCGCTGATCTCAGCAACGAATTCGCCTCACGCGGATTCGCAAAACTCCAAAACCAATCATGTGAATTTTAGCACCGGACCGCCGGGATCACACGGCGCGTTGCGCAATGCAGCATGACGAGCTGACCCGCTTGGATGTGGGTGGTGAAAATTTGGGCGGTCTGTAAGACAAATGTGCAGACTGGCGGAGTGGGTTTCACATTCCGCTACCCACCCAGACGCAAGCTCGCAAGCGAATGTCAAATCCGAAACCCCGCTAGAAGCCCGTATTTGCTGGCGGTCTCGCGATTCTAACATTCGCAAAGTACCTGCTGCGATGGGATGCGAATGTTAGAATCAGACCGCTAGGTTCTTCGCACGATGTTACAATCCCCTTCTTCGATTGAGACCAAGACTTCCTGGACCGTTGCGTCCGCTGCGCTTTTTGTCCTCGCAATGTCATTCGGCGCCGCCTGGATCGCCGCCGTGGCGCTCAAGGACATCGCGAACGAAGTGGGCGGGTCGCGCTCCATCCCGGCGCTTGCCAGTTCGCTGGCGTGGCTCGGCTCCGGTTTCGGCGGCATCATCATGTCTCGGATTGCGGGGCGGATCGGCACCCGCTGGACCGTGATGTTCGGCTCGCTGATGATCGGGCTTGGTCTTGCCATTTCGACACTCGGTCCGCCGTGGCCGTTGTGGATCGGCCACGGGCTGTTCATCGGCGTGCTCGGGATCGGCGGCATCAATGCGCCGATGTACGTCTATGTCAGCCGCTGGTTCGACCGCCGGCGCGGCTCAGCGCTTGCGCTGATCTCGAGCGGCACCTATCTCGCCGGCGCCATTTGGCCGCCGATTTTCCAGAGCGCAATCGTCGAATTCGGCTGGCGGAATTCGATGCTGCTCTACGCCGTCGCCGAGATTCTTGTCGTGGTGCCGATTGCGGCGATCTATTTCCGGGCGCCGCCAGAAGTCGTTCAACCGGTGACGACGCCCGGAGCCAGCCCAACGAGAGCAGAGGTGTTCGGCTGGCCGTCCAATATCGTGTTTGCGATGATCTGTTGCGCGGCCGTTCTGTGCTGCATTCCCATGGCAATGCCGCAGGGACATCTCGTCGCGTTTTGCAGCGATCTCGGCATCAGCCGCTCCGTCGGCGCCCTGATGTTGTCGGTACTGCTCGGCACCGCTTTTCTAAGCCGGCAAGTCTGGGGCGCCATCTCCGACCGCATCGGTGGTCTTAATACCGTGTTGATCGGATCAGCCTGGCAAGCCGTCGCGCTGACGGCGCTGCTGCTGACGCAGAGTGAGATCGGCCTGTTCACTGTGACGGCCGCTTTCGGCCTCGGCTTTTCCGGCATCATTCCGGCCTATATCCTGGCGGGGCGTGAACTGTTTCCGGCATCGGAAGCTTCCTGGCGAATCCCAACGCTGCTGCTATTCAGCGGCGGAGGCATGGGCGCCGGAAGCTGGATCGCAGGCCTGCTGTATGACCATTTCGGATACTACGCGCCGGCTTTCGCCGCCGGCATCGGCGCCAACGTCCTCAATCTTCTCTTGGTGTGTATTCTGGTCGGGCGTCAACGGCACCGACAAATGCCCGGGAGAGACTCATCGGGTCAAGGCGGCGAATTCGCCTTTTGATCAGAACCGATAGTTTTCCCTACAAAAGAGCGCGGCGTGCGCGCTGGCGTAAGGTGACGGTTCCGCTACACGTCACGGCACATGGAGAGATTCGGCTGCAATTGCAGGTGAAGGATCCCCACTCGCCAAGACATACCGGAATGTCGGAGGATTCACGCGCGCTGGGCGTCATGCTCCACGAACTGCGGCTTGGTCGAAGATGGCGCTTGCCGTCGTGGTCGCGTCAAACCGCCTTCATGCGATAATGGCTGACGCCCCATTCGCCGCCGCCCGAAAAGCCGAAGAGGCCGGCGGTGGCAAGAAAGAACCAGCGCCAGCGCCGCATCCATAACTCAGTATCCGCACCATAGACGCCGCGCAGCACCGCCTCGATCTCGCTGCTGTGGGCATCGAAATTGGCAAGCCAGTCCATCGCCGTGCGCTGGTAATGGTCACCGCTCCAGCGCCACTCCTTCTCTACCTCGAACAGATCGGCATATTGCCGGATCAGAAGATGACTTGGCATCACCCCGCCGGTGAAGAAGTGCTGTGCGATCCAGTCCGCCTTATTTTCGCGTTCAAACAGATATGCGCCGGTAGGGTGGGTGAAGATATGCATGAAGAAGCGCCCCTGAGGCGCGAGCCACGATCGCACGCGACCCAAAAGTTCGCGCCAGTTCATCATGTGCTCGAACATTTCCACCGACACGATGCGGTCGAATTGCCGCTCCGGGACGAAACCGTTCATGTCGGCGGTGATCACCGAGAGATTTCTTAACCCGCGCGCGGCACCCTCGCCCTGGATATACATTCGCTGCGAATGCGAGTTCGACACTGCGACAATTTTTGAATTCGGAAACCGCCGCGCCATCCATAGCGTCAGCGAGCCCCAACCGCAGCCGAGTTCGAGGATCGACTGCCCATCGGCCAGGCCGGCGTGATCGACGGTCTGGCGCAGCGCCTCTTCCTCGGCTTCCGCCAAGGTCGAGTCCGGCGCCGGATAGAAGCAGGAGGAGTATTTGCGGGTCGGCCCGAGGACATTGGCGAAAAAGTCCGCCGGCACCTCGTAATGCTGCGCGTTGGCTGCTTGCGCATGTTCGGCGATGGCTCGCGCCGCCATTTCGCGGGCAAATCTTGCATCACTGGCGGGATCGCCCTTGGCAAGCCGCGCCGCGGTGCGCGAACAAAGCTGATGGATCGCCGCGCGGACCACGAAATCCGGCAGCGGCATCCGCTCGGCAAAGCCGATGACCTCCGACGTAAGGCTCACTCCAGCTCTCCCTTTGGTCCTTGCCCGCGCGGCGGCAGTGGAAAGAAGATGCTGGTGCGAGCCTGGTAGTCGCGATAACGCTCACCGCGCGAACGCAGCATCTGTGCTTCCAGCGGCGGAATGCCGGTGGCGTAGACCAGAATCCAGTACATGAAAGCGGGCGCCAACAGGCTCACCCAACCCCACGCATAATGCGGCGAGATCGCGATGACGGGATAAGCGAGCCATCCCAGCCATTCGAAGAAATAATTCGGATGCCGCGACCAGCGCCACAATCCGGCGTCACAAATTTGGCCCCGATGGCCGGGGTTTTCGCGGAATTGCTTGAGCTGCCGATCGGCGAGCGCTTCGCCGCCAATGCCGAGAGCGAGGATGACGACGCCGAGATAGTCCTGCAGTCTGAGTTCGGGCTGCGGAAAATGCGCGGCGACAAAGATCGCAAACACCAGCGGGATCGATCCCAGCGCCTGATTTTGCAGAAACAAGAACATGCGCCGCGGCGCGCCAAGTCCCCACTCTTTCGCGAATGCCGCATAGCGTGGATCGTCGGTAATGCCCGACGTTCTTACCGCAATATGCGTGCCGAGCCGCAGTGACCAGATCGCCACCAGGGCCGCGACCAGCCATTGCCGGGCATTCAACGCGGCATCACCCGAGGGCCAGAGCGCGCTCCCCGCACCGACCAGACCGACCGAGAATGTCCAGATGGTATCGACCCAGCCGGAATTGCCGGTGCGCTGTTGCACCACCCAGGCTCCGGCCATCAGGACCGAAAGCGCGATCCCGATCGTCACGAACGCTACCAAGTACGAAACCATCCGAAATCCGTATCTAACCGGCTGAGCAATAAGGCCTTTGGTGAAATACGGGCAAGATGTCGCCAGGTTTCACGCGGAAGTTCCCAATTCGCTTCCCCGCCCTGTCATGAGCCGCCTTCCCTCTCAGGCGCGCTGTGCCATATTGGGGTCTGAAAACGCCGCGCGAATGTTAGAACGGACCTCTGGAAATGCCCCCTTCTGCCCGCTCCACGATGGAGCTTGAATTCACGAAGCTTGCTCCGCCGCGCATCTTCCTGGTGCGGATGCTGGTGTTTCTGGTGCTGTGCGCGCTGGTCGCGGTGGTGCTGTACAAGCAGATCGTCACCGCCTTCTTCGCCAATCCGGGCCTTAACGCGCTGATCGGCCTCGTGCTCCTGATCGGCATCATCCTGGCTTTCCGGCAGGTGGTCCGGCTTTATCCGGAAGTGGCCTGGGTCAACAACTTCCGCATCGCCGATCCGGGCCTCGCGCTCGCCCGGCATCCAACGTTGCTGGCGCCCATGGCGGCCATTCTTGGCGGCGAGCGCTCCGGCCGCATCACGATCTCGCAGCAGACCATGCGTCATCTGCTTGATTCCATCGCCACTCGCCTGGACGAGGCGCGGGACATTTCCCGCTACATGACGGGCCTGCTGGTGTTTTTGGGCCTGCTTGGCACGTTCTGGGGTCTGATCGAGACGGTCGGCTCGGTCGGCCATGTGATCGACGGGCTGAAAGTCGGCGGCGACGCCGGAGCCCTGTTCGATACGTTGAAGGAAGGCCTGGCCGCGCCGCTCGGCGGCATGGGCATTTCGTTCTCGTCCTCGCTGTTCGGTCTTGCCGGCTCGCTGATACTGGGCTTTCTCGACCTGCAATCGAGCCAGGCGCAAAACCGGTTCTATACCGACCTCGAGGACTGGCTCGCCTCCACCGTGAGCAACTATTCCGCAGAGGCCGGATCAGGCGACGACTTTGGGGGCGCGATTGATCGGCTACGCGCCGCGCTCGAAGAAGGCGGCGGCAGCAAGGCCACAACTGCGTCCATGGCCAGCCTCGCCGAGGCCATCCAGGGCCTCGTAACCCATATGCGCACCGAACAGCAGATGATCCGCGAATGGGCCGACGGCCAGGGCGAGCAGAACCGGGAAATCAAGCGGCTGCTCGAACGTCTCGCGCGTCAGCCGGAGAAGAGCTAAGCCAGGTCAGGCTATCGGTCCCGGCTTTGTGGTGCGGCGTTGCACGCTGCAAACCGCAAGGGACAAGCGACATCAGAGAAACGGAGACAACTGAGTGGCACTGGCCCGAACACGACGCAGCGAAAGCGGTTTCAACTACTGGCCGGGCTTTGTCGACGCCCTGTCGACGCTCGTGCTGTCGATCGTGTTCCTGCTCTCGGTATTCCTGGTCGTACAGTTCTTTCTGTCGCAGGAGGTCACCGGCAAGGACAAGGCGCTGGAACAGCTCAACGCCAAGATCGCCGAATTGAACGATATCCTCTCGTTGGAAAAGCTCGGCAAGTTCAATCTCGAAGACCAGCTTTCGCAGGTGCGGGCCGGACTTGCTTCGGCCGAAGGCGAGCGCGACCGCGTCAAGGGGCTCTATGAGGGCCTTGCCGGCGCGGGCAACGATGCGGCAAGCCGCACAGGCGAACTCAACAAGGCGCTCGATTCCGAGAAACAGGTCACCTCGCGAGCGCTGGCGCAGATCGAAGTGTTAAACCAGCAGATCAGCGCGCTTCGCCGTCAGCTTGCGGCGCTTGAAGAGGCATTGCAGACCTCCGAACAGCGCGACAAGGAATTGCAGGGACGCATCGCCGATCTCGGTCAAAGGCTGAATGTCGCGCTGGCGCAACGGGTTCAGGAATTGTCACGCTATCGCTCCGAATTCTTCGGGCGGCTGCGCGCCATTCTCGGCAACCGGCCGGACGTGCGGATCGTCGGCGACCGCTTCGTATTTCAGTCCGAAGTGTTCTTCGACACCGGACAGGCGCTGCTTTTGCCCGAGGGCCGCGCCGAACTCGACAAGGTCGCCGCAGCGCTGACCGAACTCGACAAGCAGATCCCGAGCGAGATCGCCTGGGTACTTCGGGTCGACGGCCACACCGACGTGCGGCCGATGACAAACAGCCCGCTGTTCAAATCGAACTGGGAGCTGTCGTCGGCGCGCGCGATCTCGGTGGTGCAATACCTGATTTCGCTGGGCGTGCCGTCGCAGCGGCTGGTGGCCGCGGGCTTTGCCGAGTTTCAGCCGCTCGACACCGGCAATACGGAAGAAGCCTACCGGCGCAACCGCCGCATCGAACTGAAGCTGACGGAGCGGTAAACCTCGTGTCACGGCCAAGCGAGCATCCGCGAGCGCGAGCCGGGACCCAGAACCGGATGCAGAAGCGTCTTTTGCTTGGTCCCGGACCTCGCTTGGCTCGGGCTCCGCCCTCCCTGTCCGGGACACGATGACTTCGTCCTTTACCCTCCGGCCCTATCGCGCCGACGACGAGGACGCCGCGATCGCACTGTGGCTGAAGACCTGGCAACATACCTATCCCGGAATTGACTTTGCCGTGCGCGTGCCGTGGTGGCGCGAACGATGGCGCAACGAGCTGGTGCCAAGCGCCGCGATCATTGTCGCCGAAGAAGCAGACGCGTTGATCGGCTTCGTCACCATCGACGATAAAGCCTATCTCGACCAGCTCGTGGTCGCGCCCGATCGCTGGGGTTCAAAACTTGCTGCCGCGCTGGTCGATGAAGCCAAGCGCCTGTCGCCGGATTCCATTACGCTGCTGGTCAACGAAGACAATTCCCGGGCGATCCGCTTCTACGAGCGCAACGGCTTTGCTCACGCCGGAAAGGACGTCAATCCGACCTCCGGCCGGCCGGTCCTGAAGATGATATGGAAAGAATCCGATCCGGAGGAAGGCCCATGACGCAAAGAGAACTCGTGCTGGGATCGGCGACGTTCCTGGTCGTTATTGTCGCTGGATTTTTTGCGACCATGGGGGTCGATCGACACTATGCATCAAAGGCGCAGGCGTCGGGGACGGCTTGCGTCGGCCCGGACGGCTCCTGGAAAAACTGGGTGTGGGGGAACGTGCCGGCACTTTCGCCGAAATGCGAATGACGGCACGAGACGAAGTCCAACGTCACGCCCCGTCGAACTGCAACCGCGCCAACCGCGCATACAGTCCGTTCGCCGCCACCAGCGAGGCATGCGTGCCCTGCTCGACGATCCGGCCCTGATCCATCACGAGGATACGGTCGCAGGACAGCACGGTGGCCAGCCGGTGCGCGATCACGAGCGTGGTGCGATGGCGCATCAATTCCTCGAGCGCGGTCTGCACCAGTGTCTCGGATTCCGCATCCAGCGCCGACGTCGCTTCATCGAGCAGTAGCAACGGCGCATCGCGCAAGATGGCGCGCGCGATCGCGATGCGCTGGCGCTGGCCTCCCGAAAGCGTGACGCCACGCTCGCCAAGCGGTGCATCGAATCCGTGCGGCAGCCGGCGGAGGAATTCGGATGCGTGCGCCAGGTCGGCGGCGCGTTCGACTTCGGCATCGCCGGCCTCGGGGCGGCCGAAACGAATGTTGTCGCGGGCGCTCGCCGCAAACACCATCGGGTCCTGCGGGACGAGCGCGATCCGCTTGCGCACCTCGGTCGGATCGGCCGAACGGATCGGCACGCCATCGACCGAAATCGTGCCGGAAGCCGGATCGTAAAACCGCAACAAGAGATGAAACAGCGTGCTCTTGCCGGCGCCTGAAGGACCGACGATTGCAACCTTCTCGCCGGCGCGAACCGAGAATGAAACGCCGTGGACGGCCGGCGCATCGGGACGCGTCGGATAGGAAAAGCTGATGTTGTCGAACGTCACGTCGCCACGGGGAGGCTCCGGCAACGCAATGGGCGATGCGGGCGCCGTGATCTGCGACTTCACCTGCAAGATTTCGAACAAACGCTCGGCGGCGCCGGAAGCAGCCGAGACCTCGCCCCAGACTTCAGAGAGCTGCCCGAGGCCGGTAGCGGCAAATGCGGCATAGAGCACGAACTGGCCAAGCCGGCCCGGAGTGATCAAACCGGACTCGACGTCATTCGAGCCGATCCAGAGGATGACCACCACGCTGGTGAATACGATGAAGATGACGATGGCGGTGAGCAAAGCGCGCGCTCGCGTCGAACCGACAGCCGCGTCATAGGCCTGCTCGACATCGCCGCCGAAACGCGCATTGGCAAGCCGCTCGCCGGTATAGGCCTGCACGGTACGGATGCCGCCGACCAGTTCGGAAGCGTAGGCGCTGGCGTCGGCAAGCGTATCCTGCGCGTTGCGCGACAACCGCCGCACCCAGCGGCCGAACGCCATCAGCGGCAGCACGATCAGCGGAATGGCGAGCAGCACGAGGCCGGACAGCCTTGGGCTCGTCACCACCATCATGGCGGTCGCGCCGATAAACAGCATGACATTGCGCAGCGCGATCGACACCGAAGCGCCGACCGCGGATTTGATCTGGGTCGTATCGGCGGTGAGGCGCGAGATCAGTTCGCCGCTGCGCGAAGAATCGAAAAACGCCGGCGACAGCGACATCAGATGCGCGAACACGTCGCGCCTCAAGTCCGCGACGATTCGCTCGCCAATGGTCATGACGAGGTAGAAACGCGAAGCGCTCGCGAGCGCCAGCACACCGACGACCGCGATCATGACGCTGAAATAGCTGTTGATGCGGGCGATGCCCTCCGGCGTGAAACCAAAATCGATCATGCGGCGCACGGCAAGCGGTACGACGAGCGTGGTGATCGCTGCGATCGTCAGCGAGATAAAGGCGAGCGTGACCCGTCCGCGGTAACGCGCCACATAGGGCGCCAGTGCCAGCAGCGGACGCAGCCGCGCGACGCGCCCGGCGGGCGCCGGATCCAGGGCCACGTCAAGCGGCGATGCCGCTTCGACAGCTGGCGCCTCCGCGGAAGGCATCGCTGGATCTTGCCGGTCTTCAAGCCGTTCAACTGCGCTCATGTATCAGAACCACTCATTTGCCACCCCCAGATAGGCCCCGCCGCTTCTGCTGGCAAATCCATTACCGAAGAGGCCGATAGCGCGCCTCAAATCAGCTTCCTCGGCTTGTTTTAAGATGTTTCTTGCGTTATAGACCCGGCCAAATCCGACACCTCATCAGAAATACGGGCGCCGGCGCGCCGAAGGACCTGTCATGAAAGCCGAAATTCATCCGAATTATCATATGATTACGGTCGTGATGACCGACGGCACCGAATACCAGACGCGCTCGACCTGGGGCAAGGAAGGCGACAAGCTGAACCTTGATATCGACTCCAAGTCGCATCCGGCCTGGACCGGTGGCACCCAGCAGCTGATGGATCGCGGTGGCCGCGTTTCGCGGTTCCAGAAGAAGTTTTCGGGCTTCCTCAAGAAGGATTGAGGCAGGAAAGCTTCAGCCTCGGAGCCTGTGTTTTGGACGCCCCCGACCAGTTCGGGGGCGTCTTGTTTTTTCAGACCTTCCAGCCGACGCAGGCGGCGCCCAAGGCGATGATGCAGCAGGCGGCGAGCCGTAGACCGGTCAGACGTTCGCCGAGAAACGCGGCTCCGAGCAACGCCGCAAACACCACGCTGGTCTCGCGCAGCGCCGAGACGGCCCCCATCGGGTTGTTCTGCATCGCCCAGATGATGACGCCATATGCGGCAAGCGAAATCAGGCCGCCGCTCGCGGCCTTGACGATCTCGGGGAGTGGCATCGTGAAGGCCGACCGTCCCCGCCGCGCCAGCACCCACAACGGCATCGCAAGAAAGAACACGAAGATGCCGCCGGTGTAACCGATCAAGTTCCCGGAAGCGCGCACGCCGAGCCCGTCGACCACGCTATAGGCCGCGATGCTGACGCCGGTCGCCAGCGCATAGGGCAAGTCCGTGAGGTGCAAACGGGCATGGTCGTCTTTTGCCCGCGCCGTCGCCAGCAAGAATATCCCCGAGCAAACCAGACCAATGCCGAGGATTCCAAGCGGGCCCATCCATTCGCCAGCCAACACGCTTCCCCCGAGCGCGATCAGCGCCGGTGAGGTGCCGCGCGCGACCGGATAGGTCTCGCCAAGATCGCCGCTGCGATACATCCGCACCAAGAGCGCGTTGTAACAAAGATGAATCGCGCCCGAAGCAACGACATAGCCCGCTGCCGGCCACGGCACGCCGGCTGCGGACATCATGAGGAAACCCGTGAAGCCGAGCGTGATGCTCATGATCAGCATCGACTTGAGACGATCGGCTCCGCCGCGCAACAGCGCATTCCAGCCCGCGTGCAGCAACGCGGCAGACAGTACCAGCAGAATAGAGAGAGGAGACAGCAACGCCTATCGTTCGAACGCGGCCTTCAGCCGGTTGAGCTGCGGCACCAGCGGATTGCCGATCGGCGCGCGCTCGGTGGGAGCGGCGTGGATCGTCGCATCGAGGCGGCGCACCTTGCCTTGCAGCGCCATCGAGCGATCGATCAGATCGCGCAAATGCTGCGGCAATTTCTCGATCATCTCGGTCGGACCGGGATCGGCAGCCGAGAGCTTGACCTTGGTCTTTTCGCGGTTGGCCTGGGTCAAGGTCATTTCGCCTTCCTTGACCGCACGATGTAGCAAGAGCCACGAGGCAAGTTGCATCAGGCGGGTTGTCAGCCGCATGCTTTCGGTGGCGTAAGTCAGGCTGACCGAACGTTCCAGCGCCTTGGCCTCGGTACGGCCGGCGCCGTCGAGATAGGCAGCGGTCTCCTCGACCAGATCCATGCCTTCCCGGAACAAGGTGCCGAACGCCGCTGAATTGGTCAGCCGCTCGCTGAATTGGACAAGCGGGTTTTCGCCTTGCGACCGGTCCGACATCTAAAACGCCTCACGCAACTGTTCACTGCCGGCAAATGCCGGCTTTTCGAAGTTCGTACTCTGTAACCGCACCCCGCAACTACGAACTTCGAAAAGCCAGGGGCACTTGCAGACTTATGATTCCAGTACCGCTCTCTATTTGAACTTCCTGGACGGAATTTGCCGCTTGCGGTGCAGCAACTTCAAATAGGCGGCGCTAGACAAGCCCGAAAATTATGATGAACAAATCATTGCGCACGCGGACACGGGTGTCCAGCCGCAACCCAAATTATGGTTTCCAGCGACCTCCGCAGAACATGAGCGAACGTTGCCGGAACTTCAGGGAAATGGGCTATGTGATGGAAAACGCGCAAAAAAAGAGCCGCCGTTGCCGGCGGCTTTGAAGTTGATAACAGGGAGGCGTCAAACAGAGTGACAGGAGCCACTCGGTGTCCAAAGAGGACGGTGATAGTCATACCTGGGAAAGCTTAATGGACCGTAAACGAGCTAATTTTTTTAAGCTTTGTTTGCCATGTCGGTCATTGGCCGAGTGTCGGCCCTCACCAATCTCAAGGGACCAAACACTTTCGCAGGGACGACTTGGGTATCACGACTTGAAGAAATTGTTCGCCGCTTCCTTGGAAGCCCGCTTTTTCGCCGCTGCCGCCTGCAAACGCTCCGCCTCCGAGTTCAACAGCGATATCCGCTCGTTCAATTCTTCGACCGAGAGCAATGAGAGGTCCTGCCCGATCTCATGGGTGATTTTCTTGCGCGGCTTGTCGTCGTCTTCGATGGCGGCCATGGGCCATGCTCCGTGATCAACAAAGGCGTAGCCTGGTTGCCAGAACACAGACCGCTGGCTAATCAGGTGCCTTCTCGAAGATTTTAGCGTTTGGCCAAGGACAAATCATGGAAAAAATCCCCGCGCAAATGACCGTCGTCGCGATCAGCAAGCCCGGCGGTCCGGAGGTGCTCGTGCCGGAGACCCGGCCGGTGCCCAAGCCTGGGGCAAACGAAATCCTGGTCAAGGTGATGGCTGCCGGCGTCAACCGGCCCGATGTGGCGCAACGCGCGGGCGTTTATCCGCCGCCGCCCGGCGCCAGCGATTTGCCTGGCCTGGAGATATCAGGCGAAGTGGTGGCGCTCGGTGATGGCGCGCATAAACACAAGGTGGGCGACAAGGTGATGTCGCTGGTGGCGGGCGGCGGTTACGCCCAATATTGCATTGCGCAAGACGCGCAGGCGATGGCGATTCCCGCTTCGCTCTCGATCCTCGAAGCAGGCGCGACGCCGGAGACGCTGATGACCGTCTGGCACAATGTGTTCGAGCGCGGCGGGCTCAAGGCCGGCGAAAGCCTCCTGATCCATGGCGGCTCGTCCGGCATCGGCACCATGGCGATCCAGCTTGCCAAGGCTTTCGGTGCGAAAGTCATCGTCACCGTCGGATCCAAAGACAAGGCCGACGCCTGTCTCAAGCTCGGCGCCGACCACGCCATCAACTACAAGACCGAGGACTTCGTCGTCGCCGCCAAGGCGATGACGGCGGGCACCGGCCCCAACGTCATTCTCGACATGGTCGGCGGCGACTATGTCGAACGCAACTACGAGGTGGCTGCAACCGACGGTCGCATCGTGCAGATCGCAACGCTGGGCGGCGCCAAGGTATCGGTCAATATCGCACGGCTCATGGTGAAAAGGCTGCACCACACCGGTTCGACGCTCCGGCCCCGCAGTAATGCAGACAAGGCGGCAATGGTCGCGGCGATCGAGGCCAAGGTGATGCCGCTGTTGCGCGAAGGCCGCATCAAACCCCTGATGGACAGCACTTTCCCGCTGGAAAAGGCAGCCGATGCGCACCGCCGCATGGAGACCAGCGAACATATTGGCAAAATTGTGTTGGCTCTTTAACGCTCGCAACCGATCATTAGCCGGAAACCCTTTGATTTCCTTCGCATTCGTGTCATCTAATCGGGCGCGTCGGGGTACGCTGATTTTCGCCCGCTGATGGTGCTGACCGCGGAGAATCGACATTGCGTCTGATCAGGTGCCTGGCAGCAGCTAGTGCCGGCTTTGCGAAATTCGCCTCGTGTCGCGGCACCGGCGTCTCGCGAACTTCGGAAAGCCATGGGCACTAGCAAAAATATGGCTCATCTGCCGCTTTTCGATTTGAGGTCGCTGGTTCGAGCGAGCCGCTTGTGCTGCAGGGACTTCAAACGAGCGGCAGTTGCGCTGGGCCTCATGACGATGGCGGCCGCGCCGGCGTGGGCGATCGACGCGGTGAGCGTCCGCGGCGACGTGTCGGCGATCGACCTGACCGCCGTGCTCGAACATCAGCACAGCGACACCGACCGCATCCAGGTCTCCACCGCGCCCGGCACTGACGGTATCGTTCGCCGCATCGAAGTCCGCGCGCGTGAAGGCGGCCAGAACTGGGTGGTATTCGCACTCGCCAACAACACCGACGACCAGCTCGACCGTCTGATCGTCGCGCCCCATTATCGAATCGTCTCGTCCGGCCTGCTGTGGCCCGATCTTGGGCTGTCGCGCATCGCGACCATCACGCCCTCGACCGGCGACCGGCCGGATCGGCAGGAGAGCGCGACCGCCGACATTTTCCGCATCACGCTCGATCCGGGTTCGGTCGTCACGTACGTTGCGGAGTTGCGCACCGATAAGTTGCCGCAGCTCTATTTGTGGGAGCCCGACGCCTACAAGGACAAGGTCAACTCATTCACGCTCTATCAGGGCATCGTCATCGGCATCTCCGGCCTGCTGGCGCTGGTCTTGACCATCCTGTTCGTGGTCAAGGGCAGCATCATGTTTCCGGCCGCGGCCGCGCTCGCCTGGGCGGTGCTGGTCTATATCGGTGTCGACTTCGGCTTCTGGGGCAAGGTACTCGACATGTCGAACAACGCCGAGCGCGTCTGGCGCGCCGGCGGTGAAGCGATTCTCGCCGCCACACTGCTGGTATTCCTGTTCGCCTATCTCAATCTTTCGCGCTGGCATGTACGCTACTCGCACATCACCGTCGGATGGCTGGCATTTCTCGGCTCGCTGGTTGCGCTCGCTCTATTCGATCCGGCCGTGGCCTCCGGCATCGCGCGAATGTCGCTGGTCTTGATTGCGATCGCCGGCTTCGCCCTGATCGTCTATCTTTCCACGCATGGTTTCGATCGCGCGGTGCTGCTGATCCCGACCTGGTTCCTGCTCGTGGTCTGGGTGATCGCGGCCGGCATGGCGATTGGGGGCAGCGTCACCAACGACATCGTCGGACCCGCGCTGCTTGGCGGCCTGGTGCTGATCGTGATGCTGATCGGCTTCACGGTGATGCAGCATGCCTTCGCCGGCGGCGGCGCCACCACCGGCATCGTTTCCGACGTCGAGCGCCGGGCCTTGGCGCTGGCCGGATCGGGCGACCTGATCTGGGATTGGGACGTCTCCTCCGACAAGGTCTTCACCAGCCCGGAAACGGAATCGTTGCTCGGTCTCAAGCGCGGCACTCTGGAAGGCCCGGCCGCGAAATGGCTGGAGGTACTGCACCCCCTCGACCAGGATCGCTTCCGCGCCGCGCTCGACAGTGTGCTCGACCAACGCCGAGGACGTCTGGTGCAGGACTTCCGCCTGCGTACGCCGGACGGCCATTTCATGTGGTTCGCGCTCAAAGCCCGTCCCGTTGTCGGCTCTGACGGTGAGGTCTCGCGCGTGATCGGCACGTTGACCGACGTCACCGAGAGCAAGAACGCCGAAGAACGCATGCTCCACAATTCCGTGCATGACAACCTCACCGGCCTGCCAAACCGGAAACTCTTCATCGACCGCCTCAACGCAGTCGCCAATTTCGCCAAGTCCATGCCGACCTTGCGGCCGACGTTGATGGTGATCGACCTCGACCGCTTCAAGCAGGTCAACGACTCCGTCGGAATTGCGGTCGGCGATTCCATTTTGCTGACGCTGGCGCGGCGGCTGACCCGCATTCTTAAACCCCAGGACACGCTGGCACGGCTCGCCGGCGATCAGTTCGGCCTGATCCTGATGTCGGAACAGGATCCCGCGCGCATCACCGCCTTTGCCGAAACCATCCGCAAAACCATCCGCGCGCCGATCGCCTTCAACGATCGCGAGATTTTCCTGACCGCTTCCATCGGGCTTGCGCTCTCCGATCCGCAAACGCAGCTTACCGATGAAATCATCAAGGATGCCGAGCTTGCGATGTATCACTCCAAGCGGATCGGCGGCGACCGCATCGACGTCTACAAGCCCGCGATGCGCGCGCGAAAGACCGACCGTCTGACGCTGGAGAGCGAATTGCGCCGCGCTATCGAGCGCGAGGAAATCACGATCCTCTATCAGCCGATCGTTCGGCTGGAAGACCGCTCGGTTGCCGGCTTCGAAGCGCTTGCGCGCTGGGACCATCCGAAGCTCGGGCGGATGTCGCCGGTCGAATTCATCACCATCGCCGAAGAAATCGGACTCATCGTCGACCTCGGCACCTTCGTGCTCGACCGCACGGCGCGGCAGCTTTCGATCTGGCAGCGCGCGATGCGCTCGCGTGAGCCGATCTTCGCCAGCGTCAACGTCTCCTCGCGCCAGCTGTTGCGCCACGATCTCATTCACGACATCCGCACCGTGTTGTCGCGCTCCTCGGTCGCGCGAGGCACGCTGAAGCTGGAACTGACGGAATCGCTGGTGATGGAAAATCCGGAACATGCAGCGCAAATGCTGACGCGGATCCGCGAACTCGGCACCGGCCTTTCACTCGATGACTTCGGCACCGGCCATTCGTCGCTGGCCTACCTGCAACGTTTCCCGTTCGACACCATCAAGATCGACCAGTCTTTTGTGCGCACCACGAGCCGCGGCACCCGCCCCGTGATCCTCAAGTCGATCATCGCGCTTGCCCACGACCTCGGCATGGAGGTGGTCGCCGAAGGCGCCGAGACCGATTCCGATGCGGTCGAGCTCTATCAATTGGGTTGCGAATACGCGCAAGGCTTCGCTTTCGGCGAGCCGATGGACGCCGACGCCGCCATGCGGCTCCTGACCGAAGTCAGGCTCGAAGCGGCGAGCTAGCTCACGATGGCGTCGTCCTGGCCTTGAGCCGCGATCCCACCGTGAGCGCGATCACGCTCGTCGCTACGCCGCGGCCCATCACCGAATACTGCGGTCGATTGCCTTCGCAACGACGACGCCCTGTGGTTATGGGTGCCGGCTTCCGCGGGGACGACGGCTGGAAATTTTCTCGAACTTTACGCTCCTGCCGTCCGGCTGGCGCGTAGCGACGAATCCGGCCTCAAGGCAGGCTTCGCGCTGTGGCATTTTTTCCTGCGGGCTACGTAACGTTTCCCACCAGGAGGCACGATGTGCGGCACGCGGCAACGCAGCATCGATGATCTCCTCGATCTGTTCGAAGCTCAGCACAAGTTCAGCCAGCTTCTGCGTTTTCAGATAGTCACGCAGCGTGTCGTAGTTGGTCACTATGGCCTCTTGGTCACGGGTAGCTTGGTGGTCCGATTCGAACATTCGCTTCCCTTCTCAGCCGTCGCTCTTGCGAATGTCAAATTCAGCAACGAAACGTTAACGGTTTACAGCTCTATCCCGTCCGATTTAAGCCGCCAGCAACCATTCGCGGCGCATTCCATCCTTCCGGGAGCGAAGAGATGGGATTTGGACGGCGCAAGGATAAGGCCAGCCGGCCCTGGCGGCTATCGGCAAAGTTGCTGATTGCCGGTTCTGTTGCCACCGTGATCGCCTTCTCGGCGATCTGCGTCAACGTGATGCTCGATATGCGCCGCAGCGAAGAAGAGCTGGCGCGTCAGACACTGGAAAATCTTGCCTCCGGTATCGACTCCGACATCGGACGCAGCGTCGAACTGTACGACCTTTCGCTGCGTTCGGTTGCCAACAACATGGTAGCGCCGGAGGTCAACGACGTCAGCAAGCCGCTGCGGCAGTTGATCCTGTTCGATCGCGGCGCAACCGCCCGGCATTTCGGCGCGATCCAGGTGTTCGATGTCACGGGAAAGCTGATCGCCGATGCGTCAACGCTCGACCCGCTGCCGGAAAACCGCAGCAGCGAGGAATATTTCACGGTTCACCGCGACCAGCCGAATACCGGCCTGTTCATCAGCCGTCCGATGCTGCATCACGGCGCCTACGCCATCGTGCTCAGCCGCCGTATCACCGGCGACGATGGCAGCTTTCTCGGCGTCGTCGCCGGCTCGATCCGCTTTTCCTATTTTCACGACCTGTTCGGCCGGCTGCGGCTCGATCCCAACGACCTCATCACGGTGTTCCGGCATGACGGCACCGTAATCATGCGCATGCCGTTCGACCTCGATATCATCGGCAAGAACCTTGGCGGCCTGCCTGGGGTCAAGCGGGCGCTCTCCGAACCCAGCGGTTCTTATTCCGGCATATCCCACTCTTCGCACATGCCGCGGCTCTATGTCTGGCGCGATGGCACACGCCCGCTCGTCGTCATGGTCGGCAAGCCGTGGGACGATATCTACAAGCTCTGGCGCGTCGAGGCGACGCGGATCGGCGCGATCATGGCGGCGCTCGCGGTATTCGTGCTCGGCGCTACGCTGTTTCTGGCCCATGAAATCAGCCGCCGTGCGACGGCCGAAGAAAAACTCGAGGAACTTGCCACCACCGACGCCCTCACCGGCCTGCGCAACCGCCGCAAGTTCGATGCGGCGATCGAAAGCGAATGGCGGCGCGCGGCGCGGCACAAACGCCCGCTAGCTCTCCTGATGATCGACGCCGATCATTTCAAGACCTTCAACGATACCTTTGGGCATCAGGCCGGCGACGAGGTGCTGATCGGAATCGCAATCTGCATCTCGGATTCGGCGAACCGGGCCGGCGACTGCGCCGCTCGCTATGGCGGCGAGGAATTTGCGGTATTGCTGCCCGACCAATCACCGGCGCAGGCGGTCGCGGTCGCCGAGACGATTCGCCTGAAGGTCGAGAAATGGTGCGGCGATGCAGCCACCACGACCGTCAGCATCGGCGTGGTAAGTATGGTGCCGGACGCCGGATCCGAATGGACCACCATGGTCAGAGCGGCTGACGAGGCGCTCTACGCAGCCAAGGCGAGCGGCCGAAATCGCGCCGTCCTCGCCTCCGGAACAAAGCTGTCACTGGTCGCTTGAGCGGCTGGTGAACATTCGCAGAGCTGTCCGCCGACAAGCGATGCGAATGTTAAAATCGGACCACTAGCGTCATTTCCCGGAATATTTCTTCATCTCCGCGAGCAGACCGTCGCGCAGTTCGGGGCGCGCCATGCCAAAGGCGATGTTGGCGCGTAGAAAGCCCGGCTTTGAGCCGCAGTCGTGCCGCTCGCCGGCAAATTCGACGCCGTAGAATTTTTGGGTTTTCGAAAGCCCGATCATTGCGTCGGTCAGCTGAATCTCGCCGCCGGCACCGCGCTCCTGGGTTTCCAGGATCTTGAATATCTCGGGCTGAAGGATATAGCGCCCGGTGATCGAGAGGTTCGACGGCGCCGTGCCCTTGGCCGGCTTCTCGACCATGCCGTCGACCTCGAAGACTTTGCCGTTGCGCTTGCCGACGCCGCAAATGCCATATTGATGCGTCAAATGGTCTGGCACCGGCTCGACTGCGATCAGATTGGACTTATCGCCAAGCTTACTCGCGGCTTGAATCATCTGCGCCAGGCATCCGGGCGAATGCAGCACGAGTTCGTCAGGCAACACCACGGCAAACGGCTCATCGCCAACGATATCCCGCGCGCACCATACCGCGTGCCCAAGCCCGAGCGGCGCCTGCTGGCGCGTAAAGCTCATCGCGCCGGCCGGCGGCTGATCGCGCGCCAGGATCTCCATCTCCGCCTTCTTGCCGCGTGACTGGAGCGTGGCGTCGAGCTCATACATGCGGTCGAAGTGATCTTCGATCACGACCTTGTTGCGGCCGGTAACAAAGACGAAATGCTCGATGCCGGCTTCCCTGGCCTCGTCAACCACATACTGGATCAGCGGCTTGTCGACGATGGTCAGCATCTCCTTCGGCATCGCCTTGGTGGCGGGCAGCACGCGGGTGCCAAGACCGGCGACGGGGAATACGGCTTTACGGATTTTCATGGGGCGGTACTGCCTTGCAGAAGCGATTGAAAACGATATTTGGTAGCGGGTTTGCAACCGGGAACAAAGGCCTATATGGGCACGCAGTTCCAACCGGGCAGTTGTTTTTTGGCAAATCCCTAACGGCAAAAGTCCAATTTTGTTAAGCTATTTGAAACGACACTGGGCTTGGTGACGGATTTGACGGGTGGATGATGAGGCGGAAAACCAGACGACCCATAAAGCAGGCGGCCGCCGCAGTCCTCGCGGCAGTCCTGCTTTGGTCGGCGCCGGCGTCAGCCCAGTCGGCCAATGGCGGACCGCTCGATTTTCTCGGCAATATCTTTGGCGGCAAGTCGAAGACCGACCAGACCGGCTCTACCCCCCCGGCTCAATCGGCCTCGACCGGCGGCGCGCCGCAATGGAGCGGCGAGGACGGCGCTTCAGGCAATCCGTTGATGACGGCGAGCGCGATCCGCGAAGCAGCCGCGAATTTCAACGATTGCATCGCCTCGATGTGGCCGGATACCGCCCGGCGCAATGTTTCGCAGGAGAGCTTTCAGCGCTTCACCGCAGGCCTCACCCCGGACCTGCGCATCATGGACCTGCTGGATTCGCAGCCGGAATTCACCAAGTCGATCTGGGATTATCTCGACATCTTGGTCAACGATAACCGCCTGACCAAGGGGCGCGAGATTCTCGCCAAATACAAACCGCAGTTCGACGCGGCCGAGAAGGCTTATGGCGTCGACCGCTACACCATCGCGGCGATCTGGGGCATCGAATCCAACTATTCGACGCAAATGGGCGATCGCAGCGTTTTGCAATCGACCGCAACGCTCGCCTGCATCGGCCGCCGTCAGAAATATTTCCGCGATGAATTTCTCTCGGCGCTGGAGATACTCCATCACGGTGATCTCAGCCCCGAACAGATGCGCGGCTCATGGGCCGGCGCTTTCGGGCCTACGCAATTCATGCCGACGGCATTCAAGCGCTATGCCGTCGACGCCAACGGCGATGGCCGCCGCAATGTCGTCGATGACCCGGCCGACCTGATTGCCTCGACCGCCAACAACCTGAAAAAGGATGGCTGGCAGAGCGGCCAGACCTGGGGGTATGAGGTCGTGGTGCCGAAAGGCTTCAACTACATGCTCGCCGATCGCGCCAAGGCGATGACGCTACCGCAATGGGAGCATCTGGGGTTGAAGCGCGCCAACGGCCAGGCCTTCCCGGCGACGAGCGACAAGGCGTATCTGCTGGCACCCGCTGGCGCCGAAGGGCCCGGCTTTCTGATGCTGCAGAATTTCCGCGTGATCATGAAATACAATCCGGCGGAGGCCTATGCGCTCGCGATCGGCCACTTCGCCGATCGGCTGCGTGGCGGCCAGCCTTTCGCACAGGCCTGGCCGCGCCAGGAACGTGAGTTGTCGCGGGCCGAACGGCTGGAACTGCAACAGTTGCTGGCGCAACGCGGGTTCTATCGCGGCACGCCGGACGGCCAGTTCGGCGGCGAGACAAGGGAAGCGCTGCGCGGTTTTCAGGCCTCGATCGGCACGCCGGCAGATGGCTTTGCCTCTTCGGCCATGCTTGACCGGCTGCGCGGGCAGTGAGTCGCGGCGGCAGGCACAGATAACCCTGTTTGGCTTAATCGGCTCTCGGCAGGAAAACCGGTTCCACCGGGAACCGGGTCGTGCTCTACGAACTTGCCTTCAATTCCAAGGCGGTAGCGTGGGGTGGCGTGGCCGGTTATCCATCAGGAAATCTGCCCGCTTGCAGCCCGATTTTGCTACTATCCTCGCCTACCGAACCACCATTTGCGACCGGGCCCGATGCCAGAGAAACATTCCTTTTTACGGCTGTTTACGGAGCGTGGGCCGCTGATCGCGTTTGCGGTTGCCTTTTTGATTGGGGTCGCAGCGCCAGCGTCGGCGCAATTTTTCAACTTCGGCGCCCCGCCGCCGCGGCCACAGCCTCAACCCGGGCAACGCGGCCAAGGCAACTGGTTTGGCGGCGACCTGTTCGCGCCCTTCCAGCAGCAGGCGCCCAGACCTGTCGAGAACTACTCCAAGGCGCCGCCGCCGCAAAAGCGCGACACCGCCGCCGAACACAATGTGCTGGTGCTCGGTGATGCGATGGCCGACTGGCTCGCCTCCGGCCTCGAGGATGCTTACAGCGAACAGCCGGACATGGGCGTGATCCGGCGGCACAAGACCGTTTCCGGCCTTATCCATTATCAGCCCAAAGGCGATCCAGCCGAGTGGGCGGCCGCAGCGAAGGGCATCCTTGCTCCCGAGAAGCCCGATGTGATCGTGGTGATGCTCGGTCTCAACGACCGGGTTTCGATTCGCGAGCCTGTTGTGGAAAAATCCGACGCCAAGCCAGGAGACAAGGCCGGCGACAAGAAGGGCGACAAGAAAGAAGCCCGCAAACCGGGTGACGCCAAATCCGACAGCAAGCCTGACGCCAAGAGCGACACCAAGGGCGACAATGCCGCCGAGACCGGCAAGCCCGGAGAAAGAATTCAGGACGCCGAGTCCGACGATCCTGCCGACAACGGCGACGCTCCACCGGTCATGGCCCCCGAAAGAGGCGCGCGTGCGCCGAACGGCCTGGTCGAATTTCATGACGAGCGCTGGGTCGAACTCTACAACAAGAAAATCGACGAGATGATCGCCGTCCTTAAATCAAAGGGCGTACCGGTCATCTGGGTCGGCCTGCCCGCGATACGTGGCCCCAAGGCGACCGCCGATGCGCTGTTTCTGGATTCTCTCTATCGCGAAGCCTCGAACAAAGCCGGCATCACCTATGTCGATGTCTGGGACGGCTTCGTCGATGAAGCCGGACGCTTCCTGCAACAGGGTCCCGACTTCGAGGGCCAGATCCGGCGTCTGCGGTCCTACGATGGCGTCTATTTCACCAAGCCCGGCGCGCGCAAACTGGCGCACTATGTCGAACGCGAAATCACGCGCCTGCTGGCTTCCCGCTCCGCACCGATCACGTTGCCGAGCGAACCGGCAACGCCGGATGCGAATGCGCAGCCCGGTCAACCGGCGCCGCGCCCGCTCGCCGGACCGATCGTGCCACTGGTGGCGTCTTCGGTCGGCACAGACCAGTTGCTCGGCGGACCGGGCTCGCGTCCCGCGGCCGTCGATGCGCTGGTCGCCCGCACCCTCGTGAAGGGCGAGCCGCTGACGCCGCCGGCCGGACGCGCGGACGACTTCGCCTGGCCGCGCCGGGAAGTTGGACGCGAGCAGGCCAAGGGCGATACGCCGGTCGCTTCGGTCTCGCCTGACGGAACACCGACAGCAACACAGCCTCAGACGCTGCCGAAATCAAAGCGGCCCGCCGCCGCCCAACCGGGACAACCCGCCGGTTCGCCGTCTCAGCCACCGGCATTCCGCAACCTGTTCGGCGGCTTTGGTGCGCCGTCATCG
The DNA here is from genome assembly GCA_963824305.1 of uncultured Alphaproteobacteria bacterium. Taxonomy (GTDB): domain Bacteria; phylum Pseudomonadota; class Alphaproteobacteria; order Rhizobiales; family Xanthobacteraceae; genus Bradyrhizobium. The sequence goes on along the minus strand of CAWGOW010000002.1, from coordinate 205,052 downwards.
GCGCCACCGCCTCCGCGGCAAGTCCAGCCGCAACCCCGTAACGCGCCGGCGCCGCCCAATCCCGGCGCACCGCGGCCGCCGGTGAATGTCGGACGGTCGGCATCGGTGCCGCCGGGCAACGTCGCGCAATAAATTCAGGGCCCCGGACAAGCCTGTCCTGCGATCGGCGGGGGCGCGGCTGCGTTGACTTCGCGGCGACCGTGAGTAGCTTTGCCTGAAATGACAAGCGGAAAAGCCGCTCGCTAATCAGGGAGGAGCGCCATGGCCGTGACGATCCGTCAACTTCATCCGCATTTTTTCGGCGAAGTCTCGGGCGTCGACATCCGAAAACCTCTCAGCGAAGATGAAGTCAGGGACATCGAGGCCGGCATGGACAAATATGCCGTGCTGCTATTCCCCAATCAGGACATATCAGACGAACAGCAACTGGTGTTTGCGCGGAATTTCGGCGAGCGCGAGAGTGCGCGGGGCGGCACTGTCACCAAGCGGGAAGACTACCGCCTTACTTCCGGGCTCAACGACGTCTCCAATCTCGGCAAGGACGGCAAACCGCTGGCGCGCGATCACCGCACCCATCTGTTCAATCTCGGCAACTGCCTCTGGCATTCCGACAGTTCGTTTCGCCCGATTCCCGCAAAATTCTCGCTGCTCTCGGCGCGGGTCGTGAATCCCAAGGGCGGCAATACCGAGTTCGCCGACATGCGTGCCGCCTATGACGCGCTCGACGACGACACCAAGACCGAGATCGAGGACCTGATCTGCGAGCACTCGCTGATGTATTCGCGCGGCTCGCTCGGCTTCCTCGATTACACCGAGGAAGAGAAGCAGATGTTCAAGCCGGTGCGGCAACGGCTGGTGCGCACGCATCCGGTGCATCGCCGAAAATCGCTTTATCTCTCATCGCACGCCGGCGCGATCCTGGGCATGAGCGTCCCGGAAGCGCGACTTCTGCTGCGGGATCTCACCGAACATGCCACCCGGCCGGAATTCGTCCACGTCCACCGATGGACGGTGCATGACCTCATCATGTGGGACAACCGGCAGACCATGCACCGCGTACGCCGCTACGACCAGTCGCAACCGCGCGACATGCGGCGCGCCACCGTCGCCGGCACGGAGCCTACGGTCGCGCAGCAGGCGGCGGAGTGATCAAGTGTCGTTCCTGCGAACGCAGGAAGCCATACCACAAAGGCCTGTTGTTGGAATGAACTGTGGCCGCGATCTTCGTAGCAATACAATCCTGTAGCTATAGGTCCCCGCGTCCGCGGACGGGTTGGCCGTTAAAAAGACTTAAGCATGCCCGGCTTCGTTGGAGAGCATCCCGACATTGATGCCGATCTTGCGCAGCGCACGATCGTACTTCTCCCCGATATCGCTGCCAAAGATCAGATCGGGATCGGCGTCGCAGTGCAGCCAGCCGTTTTCCTGGATTTCGCTTTCGAGCTGGCCTGCGGCCCAGCCGGCATAACCCAACGCCAGTATCGCGTGCTTGGGCCCGTCTCCCTTGGCGATCGCCTTGAGGATATCGACGGTTGCGGTCAGGCAAATCTCCTCGTCGATCCGCAGCGTCGCGTCCTGAATGAAGAAATCGCTCGAATGCAGGACGAAGCCGCGGCCGGTCTCGACCGGCCCGCCCTTGAGCACCTTCAGGCTTTCCGCGTTTTCCGGCAGCTTGATCTGATCATCCTTCTTGATGATGTCGAGCTGCACCAAAAGACCGGGAAAATCGATGCTGCCAGCAGGTCGATTGACGATGATCCCCATCGCGCCTTCCGCCGAATGCGCACAAAGATAGATCACCGAGCGCTCGAAGCGAGGGTCGCCCATGACCGGCATGGCGATCAGCAATTGGCCGTCGAGATAACGGCGGTCCCCGGATTCACCTGCGCCCGTAATTTCGCGGCGATCTGCTTTCGGTCTTTTGCTTCCAGAACTCATCGCCAAAGACTCGCTATATGATCCATCCTGATATTGGGCGTAGGTTCTGTCAATCAAGCTTGGGCTGCGTTGCGCGTGCATCACAAGCAATTCAATAGCTTGCAATCTCGCCCGGAGTTAAGGACGGTTTATGAACATGATGGTTCCTTCCTCGCACACGCGCACGCCGTCGCGATCGATGGCGCAGTTGGCGTTCGTGTTTGCGGCGGCTGCGCTCACCCCGTTGTTACCGATCGGCGCGCAGGCCCAGGACGCCTCGCCCTGGCAGAAAGGGACGCATGCCGCCGTACGGCTGTTGGCGGGATCGCGCAGCGGGCCAGTGCTTCTCGGGGGCATCGCCGTTCAACTCGATCCGGGCTGGAAGACTTACTGGCGTACCTCCGGTGATTTCGGCGTTCCGCCGCGGTTCGATTTTTCCAAATCCGATAATGTCGAGGCGGTGACGGTTCTGTGGCCCGCGCCGGCGAAATTCGACGACGGCGCCGGCGGTTTCTCGCTCGGCTATCACGACCAGGTGGTGCTTCCCTTACGGATCGTGCCGAAAAGCAACGACAAGCCGGTGACGCTTCGCGCCAATATCAACTATGCAGTCTGCGAGAAGATTTGCATTCCGGTGGACGCAAGCGCGGAGCTGACCTTCGCAAGTGTCGCCAGCACCGAAGACAGCGTCTTGTCTGCGGCGCTCGATACCGTTCCGAAACCGGCATCGGTTGGCGATCCCAACCCGCTCACCATTCGCGACGTCAAGCGCGAGGGCAAGTCCACGGTGCTGGTCGACGTACTCTCGCCGGACGCAAGAACGGTCAATCTGTTCGTCGAAGGTCCTACCCCGGATTGGGGGCTGCCGGTTCCAAAACTTGTCGAGCACGGACCGCCAGGCGTGAAACGTTTCACCTTCGAGCTTGACGGCGTCCCGCCGGGAACCAACCCGCAAGGCGCCGCGCTCAAATTGACGCTGGTGGGAGGAGACCGCTCTTACGAGTTCAATATCAATCTCGACTAGGGGAGTGGTTTGACATTCGCACCTCATCTAGCTGCAAGCCCGGTCAAGCGAATCCCAAATCCGAAACTCCGCCAGTGTGGCGGTTCAGAAGTCCGCATCAACGGGACACCTGGCGCTTTCCAACCGATTCTTAACGAAGTGTTGATAGTTGAAGCTTTCGCCGCATTGCCTGCGGCGTGAGGACTTCCGCCTTGGCTGCGATAGACGCTCAACCCGCTACCACACAGCCGCAGGGCGCGATCGCGCGCTTGCGAGCGGCGCTCGTTGGTTTGCTCGGCGGCGCCGGTGAAGCCTCGCTGACACGCCGCCTGGCAGGCACGATCTTCATCATCCGCGTGTTCAGCGCAGCGTTGGCCTACTTCTCGCAAGTCCTGCTCGCGCGCTGGATGGGCGGCTCCGATTACGGCATTTATGTTTACGTCTGGACCTGGGTTCTGCTGCTCGGCAGCATGCTCGACTTCGGCATTTCCTCTTCAGCGCAGAAGATCATCCCGGAATATCGCACCCGCGGCGAGCACGCGTTGTTGCGCGGCTTTCTGTCCGGCAGCCGCTGGATGACGTTTGTCGCCTCCGCGATTGCCTCGGCGTTGCTGGCCGGTCTCGTGAGACTGCTGTCGCCGTGGATCGGTGCGGACGAGGTCGTACCGCTCTATATCGGCTGCGCGACCTTGCCCGCCTTCGTCGTCGCCAATACGCAGGACGGCATCGCGCGGTCGCATGACTGGATGCGGCTCGGATTGATGCCGCAATTCGTCATCCGCCAGACCCTGATCATCGGCGTCACCGCTGGAATGTTCGTGCTCGGCTTTCATCTCGGCGCCACTGCGGCGATGCTGGCAAGCGCAGCGGCGGTCTGGATTGCCATGATCGGTCAGATGATCGCGCTCAACCACAGGCTCGCCGGCCACATCCCGCCCGGCCCCAAAGCCTACGACGCCGGCTTCTGGCTCTCCGTCTCGCTGCCAATTCTGATGGTCGAGGGCTTTTATCTGCTGTTGTCTTACACTGACGTGCTGGTGTTGCAGCAGTTTCGCTCGCCGGAGGAAGTCGGCGTCTACTTTGCGGTTGTCAAAACGCTGGCGCTGGTTTCCTTCATTCACTACGCGATGTCGGCCACGACGGCGCACCGGTTTGCCGAATATCACGCTCTCGGCGATCAGGCGCGGCTCTCGGCCTATGTCGCCCATGCGATCAAGTGGACGTTCTGGCCTTCACTCGCCGCAACCATTTTGCTGCTGGCGATGGGCAAGCCGCTGCTGTGGCTGTTCGGGCCGCAATTCGTGGTTGGTTACGATATCATGTTCGTCGCCGCGATCGGACTTGTGGTACGCGCTGCGGTCGGCCCGGTCGAACGGCTGCTCAACATGCTCGGCCACCAATATGTGTGCGCGTTGGCCTACGCCTTGGCGTTTGTCATGAACGTGGCGCTTTGCGTGGCGTTGGTGCCGCGCTTCGGTGGCCACGGCGCTGCCGCCGCGACCTCGATCTCGCTCGTATTCGAGACGGTGCTGTTGTTCTACATCGTCCGCCGGCGGCTTGGGCTTCACGTGCTGGCGTTCGGGAAGCGCTGACAGAAAAACGCCGCCATCGTCCGAAAACGGACGACGACGGCGTTTTACGCAACCAACTACTACTCCGCAGTCCAGCCGCCGTCGATCGAGAGATTGGCGCCGGTAATCTGGGCGGCATCATCGCCGCATAAAAACAGCGCCAGAGCTGCGACCTGTTCGGAAGTCACGAACTCCTTGGTCGGCTGCGCATCCAGCAGCACATCGTTGATGACCTGCTCCTTGGTCATGTTACGCGCCTTCATGGTCTCGGGAATCTGATGCTCGACCAGCGGCGTCCAGACGTAGCCGGGGCTGATGCAGTTGCAGGTGATCTTTGAGGTCGCCACTTCCAGCGCCACCGTCTTGGTGAGGCCGGCAATGCCGTGCTTGGCCGAGACGTAGGCCGATTTGAACGGCGAAGCCACCAGCGAATGGGCGGACGCCGTATTGATGATCCGGCCCCAGCCGCGCTTCTTCATGCCGGGAATGGCGGCGCGAATGCCGTGAAACGCCGACGACAGGTTGATCGCGATGATCGCATCCCATTTCTCGATCGGAAATTCCTCGATCGGGGACACGAACTGGATGCCGGCATTGTTGACGAGGACGTCGACCGAACCGAAGGTGGTTTCGCCGAACGCGATCATGCCGGCGATCTCTGCCGGCTTGGTCATGTCGGCCGGCGAATAGGCCGCCTTGACCTTGTAATCGGTCTCGATGGAGGAGCGCTCTTTTTCAATATCGGCCGGCGCGCCAAAACCGTTGATCACGACATTGGCGCCGGCGCTGGCGAATGCACGGGCGTAAGCGAGCCCAATGCCGGAGGTCGAACCGGTCACGACCGCCGTCTTGCCTTTTAAATTAGTCGTCATTTCACTGCTCCTTTTTGGGGGGATTTTCTTCGTCCGAGAGATCGTAAGTCACCATGCTCTCATCGGATTGCGGCCGTTCCAGCCGATCCCGGTGCTGCATAGACCGGTGAACGTCGCGCACACCCGCCTCCCAGTGCTCGACCATCGCAACGTGGGAAAAGTCGTAGTCCTTTGACGAGGTCTCGTAATTCTTGCTGCGATAAATCAGGTGCACCACGGTAACGGTGCTCTCCCTCGCCACTTCGCGCAAATAGACCGCCGACGGATCAGTCTTGAGATGATCGGGCAACTTTTCGATCAGATCGAGCACCGCTTTTCGGGCGTTATGGAGCTGCCTGTTCTTGTCGGTCGACATGCGGGTGCGGCTGGAGAAGCGGATATCCTTCTCGCGCTCTGCAGCTTCCAGCAGGGATTGTGGCAGCGCGCCGCGCGCACTGAACAGATCGATCTGGAAGATCAACATATCGTTTCTGGTTTCGGCATCGAGCACATAATCGAGCGGTGTATTGGATGCGATGCCTCCGTCCCAATAGTGCTCGCCATCGATCACGATGGAGGGAAAGCCGGGCGGCAGCGCGCCGGAGGCCATGATGTGCTCGGGGCCGATCCGTTTTCCTTGCCGTTTCATTTCGACATTGTCGAAATATTGGAGGTTGCCCGTGGTTACGCCCACCGCGCCGACGCTGAGCCGGCATTTCAGGTCGTTGATGCGATCGAAATCGACCAGCCGCTCCAGCGTCTTTCGCAAGGGAGCGGTGTCGTAATAGCTTTGCGCTTCCGGGCTGCCTTTCGGCCAAAGCGGCGCCGGCGGCAACCGCGGCGTGAAGAAGCCGGGCGTACCGAAGGTCGCAACCAGAGCGGCATTCGTCTCGTTGTATAGCGAGCGCTCACGGTCGGCTTTGGTGATCGGCGTCGGCACCCAGGCCGCGCCTTGAGATACCGTCTGCCAAAATTCCTTCAAGCGCTCGACGCGCTTTTCCCGCTCGTTGCCGGCGATGATGGCGGCGTTAATCGCGCCGATCGAAACTCCTGCAATCCAACTCGGTTCGAAATCGAAATGACACAGCGCTTGATAAGCGCCGGCCTGATAGGAGCCGAGCGCACCTCCGCCTTGCAGCACCAGGACCCGCTCTGCTTGTGCTGGGGTCGTTGCCGAATTCATCATCGCTCTAGAGCTCCGATTCCAAAGTTCGCAAGCTATTGCGGCGACCTCTGATGCGAACTTCGGAATCAAAGGAGCTCTAGCGAATTATTATTTCTAGTGCGGCTTTGAATTTGAAGTTCCTATAACGAACTCGCGGCGAAATTGATAGGAACTTCGAATTGCCACACCAGTCGCCCACTCAGCTCTGACATCGCAAACCGGCCCCGGCGACGGGGGTAGGAAATATCAGAACTAGGACACTAGCTCGCGGTCGCGTCAATCGGTCATGCCGGCCGGTAGCGGTATGCCAGATTGCTGGCGCGGCTCGGTCGATGCGAGGATGAGCGTCCAGAACACCTTGTACTTGGTATTTGGAGCATAGCTTGCCGCGATGCCCATTTTTGTGACACCCGGTTGCAACATATTCGCCCGATGGGGAGGCGAGTCCCGCCAGCCGGAAAACGCCTCGGCCAGCGTGTGGTAGCCCGCAGAGACATTCTCCACCGCCAGCGTCGAAGGGTATCCGGAGGCCTGCAAACGCTTGGGCAGCGGCGCCTTGACGTCATGGTCGAGCTTGTTGCGGCTCGCCATCGCCTGGGATTGAACTTCCGCGATCTTCATCAGTTCGGGATCGATGACCACAGCGCCGAGCCCGTTGTTCTTCCGGTAAAGCGAGATCATGGTAGCCCCAGCCTGGGCATCGAGCTTGGCGCCCGGCTCAGCCATGCTGAAATACATGCTGGGCTGCTCCACCGGAGCCTCCGACGCGCATCCCGCAAGCATCAGCAGTCCGATCATCGCGATTGGTGCCGCCCGTTTGAAATTCCTGGACCGCAAGCGGCGAATTCCGTCCAGCGACTTCAAATGGAAAAGCGGCACCGAGATCATAGATTTGCCTGCGCCCCCGATTTTCCGAAGTTCGCGGAAGGTGCTTGCCGAGGTGTAACACGAACTTTGAAAACCGGACGTTAGCACGCGCATCGTCCCCCAAACTTGAATTGGGGGCGGTTGTTGCACGCCAACCGTGGCTGAAAGGTGAACGGAAGGGCTTTTTTCGGGCGGGCAAGGCTTGCGGGGGCTCGATGCCCTCTATTGCCCGGCGCTTTCCGAATGGCGCTGTAGCATCCGCCGGCGAAGCGCCGTGAGCCGGCCGTCACCGGTCGGCTGGTAGAACACTGAATAGCGCTCCGAGGTAAGCGCGAAGGCCTCGGCGTCGGTCGCTTTCCTGGCCTCGAGCGCGTCGAAGCCGGCACGCAGCATGAACATGAACTGATCGCGCAACACCTGTCCGGTGGCGCGCAACTCACCCTTGTAGCCATATCGCTCGCGCAATAGCCGCGCCTGGCTATACGCTCGCCCGTCGCGGAAGCTCGGAAACACCAATGCGACCGACGCCAGCCGATCGAGAAATGGCACGAGATCATCGAGATCGCGATTGTTCGGCCAGATCACGCCGAGCTTCGCGGTCTTCGAAAGCAAGCCTTCCGGATCTTCGAGAAAGCGCGCCGCGGAAACCAGCGCGTTGCCTCCCTCGGGCAACTCGCCGTCGTCGGTTACGCGAACGAAAATGTCGGTGGCAACCTTGCCGTTCTTAACGAGTGGCATAAACCCGCTCCCTGAAAGGTTCGACGCCGAGCCGCTTCACCGCATCGACAAAGAGTTCGTCGGGGCGCTCGCGCAGCGCGAGATAGGCTTCAACAATGTCCTCGATCACGTCGGCGACTTCGCCGTAAGGCACCGCGGGCCCGATCAACACGCCAAGCTCGGCGTTCTCGTCGGCGCGGCCGCCGATCGTGATCTGGTAAAATTCTTCGCCGTTCTTCTCGACGCCGAGAATGCCGATATGGCCGACATGATGATGGCCGCAGGCGTTGATGCAGCCGGAGATGTTGATATGCAGCCGGCCGATCAACTCCGCCGTATCGTGATTGGCAAAGCGGCGAGTCAGTTCCTGCGCGATCGGAATCGAACGCGCATTGGCCAGCGAACAATAGTCCAGCCCCGGACAGGCGATGATGTCCGAGACGAGGTTGACGTTCGGCGTTGCCAGTCCGAGCTTGTCGAGCGCCTTCCATAAAACCGGAAGGTCGCGTTTGGCGACATGGGGGAGCGCCAGATTTTGTTCATGGCCCACGCGGATTTCGCCGAAGGAATATTTGTCGGCGAGGTCCGCCAATGCGTCCATCTGATCGGCTGTGGCGTCGCCCGGCGGGCCACCGACCGGCTTGAGCGACAGCGTCACGATCGAGTAGCCCTGTACCTTGTGCGTGAAAACGGAGTTGCGCCGCCAGCGCTCGAACAGCGGATCTGCCGCAGCCTTCTTCAATTCATCCGGAACATGCGGCAGCTTTTCGTAAGCCGGATAGGTAAAGCGGGAGCGGATATCCTCGATGACGGCATCATCCAGCGTCAGCGCGGTATCGCCCATCGCGCGCCATTCCTCTTCGACCTCGGCGGCGAATTTCCCGAAACCGAGTTCGTGCACCAGTATCTTGATGCGTGCTTTGTAGATGTTATCGCGGCGGCCATACTGATTATAGACGCGCAGGATCGCCTCGACATAACTCAGGAGATCCCGGCCGTGAACGAACGGCTTGATGGTCTTGGCGATAAAGGGCGTTCGGCCGAGGCCACCGCCGACCAGAACCTCGAATCCGATTTCGCCTTCCGCATTGCGGAGCAGACGCAGCCCGATATCGTGAATCTTGATCGCGGCGCGGTCATGCCCGGAAGCCGTGATCGCGAATTTGAACTTGCGCGGCAGGAAAGAGAATTCCGGATGCAGCGTCGTGTACTGCCGCAGCAATTCCGACCAGATGCGCGGGTCCTCGATCTCGCCCGGCACGACGCCGGCCCACTGATCCGACGTGACGTTGCGCGTATTGTTGCCCGACGTCTGCATCGCGTGGATGCCGACCTCGGCCAGGTCTGCAAGCGCATCCGGCAGTTCGGAAAGCTTGATCCAGTTGTACTGGATGTTCTGACGCGTGGTGAAATGCCCATAGCCGCGATCGTATTTCCGCGCCACATGCGCCAGTCGCCGCAGCTGCTTTGAGGAAAGCGTGCCGTAAGGAATCGCGACGCGAAACATATAGGCGTGCAGTTGCAGATAGACGCCGTTCTGCAGCCGCAGCATCTTGAATTCATCCTCGGTGAGTTCGCCGGACAGGCGGCGTTTCACCTGATCGCGAAATTCCTCAACACGTTCGTTGAGCAACGTTCGGTCGAGTTCGTCATACGCGTACATGGCGAAAGCCTTATGCGGAAACCGGAAGAAGATCGATGGTGACACCCTTCAGGCGGATGTGCTCGCGCAAATTGCCCGGCTTGATCGCGCCGTCGTCGGCAATTTGCACCGGCGCGATATAGGGGCCGACAGCACCGACATCGTCTGCGACCGCCTCGACAAGCAGCGCGCGCGCATCGTCCGCGTTGCGGACGATGGCAGCTTCCGCCAGATCGGTCGACCAGCCCTGGGTGCGATCACGATAAATCACCACGCCATCGAAAGTGCGATTGGCGGTGACGATGGACGGCCCCGTGATGCGGATTTTTTGTTCAAGCGGAGATGTCATTCGGCGGCGTCCTGAAAATAGCCAGCGAGTTGGGTGAGTTGTTGATGGCGCGAAGGCGCGGCATGCGCGACCACGTCGCCGATGATCAGAATGGCGGGACCGCCGGCGATCTTTTCGGCAAGATCGGGCAGTTCATCAAGGGTACCGATCGCGGACGCCGCGTCTTTCCGCGTCACGCGCGCGAATACGCCGACGGGCGTCTGCGGCGAACGGCCGGCCGCGAGAAGGCCTTCGCGCACGGAAGGAGCGGCCGTCATCCCCATATAGACCACGATCGTCATCTTGACGTCGGTCAAGGTCGACCAGTCGACGGCTTCGGCATCCCTCGCCTTGTGCGCGGTCAGGAAGGTGATGCGCAGCGCCTCGTGGCGAAAAGTGAGCGGAACTTCGAACTGTGCGGCCGCACCGAGACCTGCAGTGATTCCGGGAATGACCGAATAGGCGATGCCGGCTTCGCGCAACGCCTCGATTTCCTCGCCGCCACGGCCGAAGATGAAGGGATCGCCGCCCTTCAGCCGCACCGCACGCTTGCCGGCTTGGGCTGCTTCGATCAGCAGGCGGTTGATGGCGTCCTGACCGATGCCGGGCTTGCCGACACGCCGGCCGACGGGAATGCGGGACGCATCGCGGCGCGCGCGGTCGAGTATTTCGGGCGCCACCAGTTCATCGTAGAAAATCACATCGGCGTCCTGTAACGCGCGCAACGCCTTGACGGTGAGGAGATCCGGATCGCCGGGACCAGCTCCGACCAGCGCCACATGACCCTCCGCCTTGCCTGACGGTTGACCACCGGCAAATGCAGAAGCATCGCCGATATTTTTCAAGGCGGCTTCCGCTTCGTTGTTGCGCCCGGCCAAGACGAGCGCACCGATCTCGCCATCGACCACGCGCTCCCAGAAGCGGCGGCGCAGCGAAAACTCCGGGATCAAGCCGTGGACGGTCTTGCGCCAGCGGCCGATAAAGCTTGCGAGCTCGCCGATGCGAGAAGGCAGCACGGTCTCAATCATCTCGCGCACCCGCCGCGCCACCACGGGCGAGGCGCCGCCAGTGCCGACCGCAACCACGACATCGCCGCGATCGACAATGGCCGGAAAAATGAAAGTGGAATGCTCGAGATCGTCCATCACGTTGACGGGCAGACCGATCGCCTTGGAACGCGACGACATCGCTGGTCCGATCGCGCCCGCGCCGGCGCACAGAACGGCGATCACGCCGTTCAAGTCGGCAGCAAGCGGATCCCCGGTCGCGAGCTCGATCAGCGAAACCTCGCCCTCGCCGAGTCCGCCGAGATCGCGGTCGTCCCCGGTCGCATACCAGCGCACGCGAGCGCCCGCGGACGCCAGCAAACGAAGCTTGGCGCGGGCGAGATCGCCGGAGCCGACGAGCATCACCACGCCGCGCCGCAGATCGAGGAATACGGGCAGATACTGCATGCCAATCCTGGTTCAGAAGCAGATTAGATAGAATAATTTTCTAATTAGAAGCCTTCAAGCGCGCCATATAGGAAATTCATTTCTTCTATGTTGCGCCGCAACTATAGAATTTTCACCCCCAGAAGCCAAGGCAGATAGGTGCATCTTCTCGCGCTTCGGGGCCGCCTCGACCTCAGCCACTCGCAAATACGCAGAGTTATAGCCAATGCCGGCCGACGTCCGGCGGACGGCAACAGAACCCTGAAAGAAGTTCAGAATGTTCCAACTGTTTCACTGCGACATCGAAGGGCTTTCTCGCAGTGCACTTTAGCGCTAAAAGGCCTTCAAAATTAGCGCCGCCAGGGCGCGTTTTTACCTCAACATCACCGAAAGTCGGCGCCCTTGGGTGCTGCTTGCTTGCGAGAAAAATTCATCATGAAACGCATCGACGCCCACGGATTGAAGATTGCGCCCGTCCTGTTCGATTTCATCGCCAAGGAGGCCGCACCGAAAACCGGAATCGCGCCCGATGCGTTCTGGGCAGGCCTTGCTGCCATCGTGCGCGACCTGTCACCGAAGAATCGCGAGTTGCTTACGTTCCGCGACACCCTGCAGGCCAAGATCGACGACTGGCACCGCGCCAACAAAGGCAAGCCGCTCGACCTGAATGTCTATACCGCCTTTCTGAAAGAGATCGGCTACCTGCTGCCGGAGCCTGCGACCCATAAGGTCGAGACCGTCAATGTCGACGAAGAGATCGGCAAGATTTGCGGACCTCAGCTTGTCGTGCCGTTGACCAATGCTCGCTACGCGCTGAATGCCGCGAACGCACGCTGGGGCAGTCTGTACGACGCGTTTTACGGTACCGATGCGATCCCGCACGATCCGAGCGAGAGCGGCAAAGGTTATAGCAAAGCACGCGGCGACAAGGTGGTGGCGAAGGCAAAGGCCTTCCTCGATTCCGCCGCACCACTCGCGACCGGCAGCCACACCGACGTCGTCGCCTACACCGTCATCAACGGCAAGCTGGCTGTGAAACTCAAGAGCGGCAACGCGACCGCGCTGAAATCCAGCGATCAATTTGCGGGCTTCGCCGGAGATGCCGCCTCGCCGTCGGCCATTCTGCTCGTCAACAACGGCCTTCACGTCGAAATCAAGATCGACCGCAGCCACATGATTGGCAAGGACGATCCGGCCGGCGTCGCCGACCTGATTATGGAAGCTGCCGTCAGCACTATCCTGGACATGGAAGACAGCGTCGCGACGGTCGATGCCGAAGACAAAGTGCAGGTCTATCGCAATACGCTCGGCCTGATGAACGGCACGCTGTCGGCCGATTTCGAAAAAGGCGGCAAGACGCTGACGCGCGCGCTCAACGGCGACCGCGTCTATACCGCGCCCGACGGCAAGGCGCTCAAGCTCCACGGCCGCAGTCTCCTTTTGATCCGCAATGTCGGCCACCACATGTTCACCGATGCGGTGCTCGATGCTTCCGGCGAAGAAATTTTCGAAGGCCTGCTGGATGCCGCCGTCACCGGCCTGCTGGCGATCCACGACGTCAAAGGCGACACCAAACTGAAGAACAGCCGCGCCGGCTCGGTCTACATCGTCAAGCCGAAGATGCATGGGCCGGATGAGGTCGCGCTGACTTGCGAAATTTTCGCGCGCGTCGAGAAGATGCTGGGCTTGCCGGAAAATACCCTCAAAGTCGGCATCATGGACGAGGAGCGCCGCACCACGGTCAACCTCAAGGCCTGCATCCAGCAGGCGCTCAAGCGCATCTGCTTCATCAACACCGGTTTCCTCGATCGCACCGGCGACGAGATCCACACCTCGATGGAAGCTGGCCCCATGATCCGCAAGAACGAGATGAAGGCGCAGCCCTGGATCAAGGCCTATGAAGACTGGAACGTCGACACCGGCCTGGTCGACGGGCTGCCCGGCCATGCCCAGATCGGCAAGGGCATGTGGGCTGCGCCCGACATGATGGCGGACATGATGAAGCAAAAGATCGCACATGTGCAGGCCGGCGCCACCACCGCGTGGGTGCCCTCGCCAACGGCCGCGACGCTGCACGCGCTTCACTATCATCAGCTCAACGTGCCGGCGCGCCAGCAGGAACTCGCCAAAGGCGGCCCTCGCGCAAAACTATCCGACATCCTCACTATCCCGGTTTCAAAATCGAACTGGGCGCCAGACGATGTGCGCCAGGAGATCGACAACAATTGCCAGGGAATTCTCGGTTATGTCGTTCGCTGGATCGATCAGGGCGTCGGCTGTTCGAAGGTGCCGGACATTCACGACATCGGCCTGATGGAAGACCGCGCGACCTTGCGCATTTCGAGCCAGCATCTGGCGAACTGGCTGCATCAGGGCGTCATCACCAACGAACAGGTGATGGATTCGCTCAAGCGCATGGCCCTGGTGGTGGACGGCCAGAACAAGGGCGATGCGCTGTACAAGCCGATGGCGCCAAGTTTCGACGGTGTCGCCTTCAAGGCGGCGTGCGATCTCGTTTTCAAGGGACGCGAGCAGCCGAACGGTTACACCGAATACATCCTCACTGCGCGCCGTCGCGAGGCCAAAGCGGCAACTTAGTGGCCGCAACTTAGCGGCGGCAACTGCGAAGTGCGACCTAAAGGCCCGCGACCTAACGCCCGACCTCTGTCAGGAACGATCGGCTATGCCAGCCGTTTACCCGTCTTCCTAACATGGGAGACGACGATGGACTGGAACCAGGTCGAAGGTAACTGGAAGCAGATCAAGGGCAAAGCGAAAGAGAAGTGGGGCAAACTCACCGATGACGACCTCAACGTCATCGAAGGCCGCCGTGAGCAGCTCGAAGGCAAATTGCAGCAGCGCTACGGCTTCGCCAAGGATCAGATCCACAAGGATGTGGACGACTGGTTCAGCACGCTGAAGTAAGGCGTGCCGCAAGCCCAATCCGAAAAATTCAGTCGGAATGATGTTGAACTAAAAAAGCCCCGGTCTTCACCGGGGCTTTTTGTTGCGAAAATCCGCGTGGCCAACGGCGCTAGCGGATCTTTGATTCCAACACTCGCAAAGTGGCAGCTCGAGGAGGGAATGCAAATGTTAGATTCTGACCACTAGAACACCGCGATATATTTGAGGAGCGACAAGACGCCGAGGATGATCACGATGATGCGCACGATCTGCTTGGCGCGGCCATCGAGCGGCAACAGGTTAACGAGATACAAAATCAGAATAACGACCAGAAAGGTCACAAGCGCACTGATGAGCATGTAGTTTCCCCCTGACTGCGAGAAAGGAACGTTTGGCGCGGTCTCAACGCGTGAAGCGCGCCCCCGGTTCCATGGACGGAACCGGCTTACGAAAGTACCCGCGCAGGCGCTTTCGATACCTCTACCGGAGGCTTACTGGCTAAAAATTTACCCTTTTTTGGCCAAGTCGGCAGGCTGCTTTGGGGGGTGGCCATGCTCGCTTCACGGTGTCTTCGCTCATCAAGTCGGTCATCGTCCTCATGGCCATCTGCATGACCACACTCCTGATCGTCAGCGCCTGGAATTCGCAGGAACGGCTCGCCATGACCGGCCGGATCGTGGTGGTCGCGGATGCTTCCTCGAGTCTTTTCAAGGCGATGCACAATCTGCGCAGCGACCGCTCGACCACCAGCCGCAACCTGACGGACGATGCGCCCCTCTCGCCTGACATGCAGGTCTACTTGCGCACCACCCGTGATGCGGAACTGCCGGCGATGCGCGCGGCGGCGAATGCATTGGACGGTTTCGAATTCCCCGACCGGGAAACGCTGCTTCCTCAACTGAATCGGCTGATCCAGGCTTTTGCGGCGCTGGAGGCGGAATCCTGGGAAGCGCTGAACAAGCCGAAATCGTCGCGGCGGCCAGCGCTTGGCAAGGAATTCATGGACAATACCGCCGCGCTGGTCGAGACGCTCGACAAGGTATCGACGCGGATCGCAGCCGCCGTCGGCCATGAGGATCCGGTCATCGATCAGATGCTGACGATCAAGCAACTCGCCTGGCTGATGCGCAATACGGCCGGCGAAGCGTCGCTGCTGATTTCGAATGGACTGACCTTTGGCAATGTCGGCCCTGATTTCCGACTGAACTACACCAAGCTTGCCGGCGGCATCGAGACCGCGTGGGCGGCGGTGAAGACCGTTGCGTCGGGCGATTTGCCGCCCGAACTCTCCGCCGCGATGGCGGCAGCGCAAACGGCGTATTTCGACAAGGACTTTACCGGCCCGCGCGACGCGCTCGCCAACGGCCTGGCCGCCGGCGAAAAGCAGAAGATGAAGGCCAACGAATGGAGTCCGTTCTCGGTTGCGCGTATGACGAGCGCGGTCGTCGTCGCCGAGCGCGCGCTCGATGCGGCCCATGCCTATGCCGCGGCCCAGCACGCCTCGGCCCAGCGTTCCCTGATCCTGCAACTGGTGCTTTTGGTCGCGGCGCTGGCGCTGACTTGCCTCGCCATGATCACCGTGACGCGCCGGATCATTCACCCGCTGCACACGATGCGCGACGCCATGTTGCAAGTGGCCTCCGGCGACCTCGGCGTCGACACCGGCTACGCACAACGCCGCGACGAGATCGGGGCACTCGCGGGCGCGCTCGAAACCTTCAAACAGCAGGCGATGGACAAGCTCAAGATCGAGGCGCAGGAGCGCGAACGCAACTCGAACGCGGCGACGCGGCAGCGGACCGTCGAAGTCTATGTCGGCGAATTCGAAAGCCAGGTCCAGGCGACACTTGGCCGATTGAACGAGGCTTCCAACGGAATGCGGACGACTTCGGCCGGCCTGTCGAAGGTGTCCGATCAGACTAATTCACGGGTCAAGGTTGCCGAGAAGGCGTCGGACGATGCATCGGTAAACGTCGAGAGCGTTGCCTCGGCATCGCAGGAATTGAGCGCGTCGATCGACGATATCAGCCGGCAGGCTTCCCACGCCGCCGGAATCGCCAGCCGCGCCGTCAACCGGGCGCAGGAGACCGACGACACCGTGCAAGGATTGGCGAAGACCGCGGCAGGAATCGGCGAGGTGGTCAGCCTGATCAACTCCATCGCCGCGCAGACGAACCTGCTTGCCTTGAACGCGACCATCGAGGCGGCGCGCGCCGGCGAAGCCGGTCGCGGTTTTGCGGTCGTCGCATCCGAGGTGAAGTCGCTGGCAAGCCAGACTGCGAAAGCGACCGATGAAATTTCCGAACAAGTCGCCGATATCCAGAAGGTCGCCAGTGAAGCAATTGAGGCTATCAAGGCCATCGGCGGCATCATCGGCGAGGTCAATGAGGTCGCAACCGCGATCGCAGCCGCGGTCGAAGAACAGGGCGCTGCCACGCAGGAAATTTCGCGAAATACCCAATATGCCGCGCAAGGGACCCGAAACGTCTCCGAGAATATCGCGGGGGTCAAAGTCGATGCGGACGCAGCGGCGGCGGCTGCGCAAAATGTCAGGTCTGCTTCCGAGACCCTGGAGGCGCAAAGCCTTCAGCTCAGCGGTCAGGTCACCGAATTCCTGGGAAAGATCCGCGCCGCCTGATCGGCGTCAAGGCAACCGTGCTTACTGCCGCGCGACGACCGGCATGCTGCGGTAGTGCGACCTGATCGAATCCGGCGCCGGCGAAAACTCGAGCGAGGCGCCGCGCCGATCCGCACCGCGGACCGCCATCATCAGACCGTCGGAGCCAGCGACGATATCGCCCCTGCGTATGGTCGGATCGTCTTCGATTTTCATCTCTGCCAGGCCAACCGGGCTTTTGCCATCGCAGGTGCAGCCCGTCACGAGTTGATCACGGTAACGAAATGCGTTCGGCAATTCAGAATAAGGCTTGCCGTCTTCGGTGACGGCCCCATCGATATTGCTGCCGTAAACCACCTTGGTTTCGCTGGCCGGGCAGAAGCTGTTGCACGATGCGGCGCGGCTTTGATTGCCAGTGCTTGAAATCGGAAAATAGCGGCCGTCGCACGTTCGCACGCAATAGGCCTGCGAGCCGCCGCCGAAGGTTCGCGAACGCGTGACCTGGCCGTCCGGCGGGAAGGCGACGTTTTGCTCGCCGCCAAATGATAGCGGCGTCATCGGTGGCTGCGGCCGGTGAGTACCGAACGCGCCGAACAAAGCGGAAAGGAAATCCTCAGCCTTCGCCGCGGGCGCCATCGTCACGGCAACCAGCGCGGCAACACCGCCAAGAGCCCACTTTCCCTTGCGCATGTTCATGCGATCGTCTCCAAGATCAGTACAGCGACGACGTCGAAAGATTCATGGCCTGTCGTCCCGAAGGAAGCGTGGCCAGGGTGACGCGGGCCTGAGGCGCCGTCGAGGCCACCTCGCCGCCAACCGGTCTCGCCGCGAGATGGGCAGCGTTCTTCGGCATGACCACCACCCGGGTGCCGATGCTGACCCGGCTGAACAGGTCGGATACGTCTTCATTGGTCAGCCGGATGCAGCCGCTGGAGACGAATTTTCCGATCGTCGTGGGATCGTTGGTGCCGTGGATGCGATATTCACTGGAGCCGAGATACATCGCGCGGGCGCCGAGCGGATTGCCCGGGCCGCCAGCCATGAAGCGCGGCAGATAAGGTTGGCGGGCAATCATCTGCGCCGGGGGATGCCAGTCCGGCCACTCTGCCTTGTTCGTAATGGCTTGTACGCCGGACCAGGTGAACCCCTCGCGGCCAACGCCGACGCCGTAACGGATCGCGCGGCCAGGTGCGACCACGTAATAGAGCACGGTATTGCCGGTATCGATGATGATGGTGCCAGGCGCCTCTCTCGTATCGAGCGCCACCATCGTGCGGCGCAATCGGTCTGGAAGCACGGCGGAGTTTCGTTCCGCTGAATCATTCGGCGCAACGGCAGCCTCATCGGCGGGAAAAGCGGATGATGACTCCGGCGCGTAACTCAACATCTGCGCCTCGGCCTGGCTTGCCAGCACGAACGGCGCCAATACAACGACGCCCGCCAAGACGCATGCTTTGAAGGCTCCGGGCCGCGGCGCACGCATCGGCCGGCCGGTCTGCTCGGGTAGCTGTGTCATGATTTGCCCCGCTATCGCGCGCATCGCTGAGATGCCATCGCTAGAACAAACGCGGATGACGGGGTGCGGTTCCCTTGTGACCGACGGTCAGATTGTCGCTGTCAATATTTCAAAACTCACATCTACGCGATGGAACCCGCGGGCCGCCTTACGCTTTATCTGACGCCATATCCACGAATGTCGGAATCGGAGCTTGAGTTGCGTGCGCTGCCCAACGAACGTGCGCTGGCCAAAGACGTCGCACGCGCGAACGTGCCCGACGCCGACGAGGAAGCGGTAGCCGTTATTGGTCGTTCCGACGTTGTTGCATTTTCGCTGGTGGCGCTGCTGGTCATCACCGTCGTCGCCGTGCTCTATTTCGCCAAGGCATTCTTCCTGCCGATCGTGGCGGCGTTCGTGGTCGGCACCATGCTGTCGCCGGCGGCGGGCTTCTTGGAACGCAATCGCATCCCCCGCGCGGTTTCCGCTGTCCTGATCGTGAGCGCCGTGGCCGCCGGCGTGACGTTCATTGTCGGATTGATTTCCGCTCCCGTCATGCAATGGACCAGTCGCCTGCCCGAACTTGCGGGGATCTTGAAGGACAAGCTGCATATCTTTGATCGCCCGTTGGCGCTCTGGCATGAGCTGCAGGGTATGCTCGGCGCCGCCGACGCCTTTCCGACGGCGCCGTTCCAGATGCCGAAGCTCGAATGGGTACAGCCGGCGATCGAATTTCTGCCGCCGACCTTCACCGAATTCCTGCTGTTTTTCGCGATACTGATCCTATTCATTGCAAGCTGGCGGGAGCTGCGGCGCGCGTTGGTCCTGACCTTTGCCAGCCATGATTCCCGGTTGCGCGCGCTTCGCGTCCTCAATGCCATCGAAGAACACCTCGGCTCCTATTTGATGACGGTGACGCTGATCAATATGGGTGTGGGAGCTGCAGCC
The DNA here is from genome assembly GCA_963824305.1 of uncultured Alphaproteobacteria bacterium. Lineage (GTDB taxonomy): Bacteria > Pseudomonadota > Alphaproteobacteria > Rhizobiales > Xanthobacteraceae > Bradyrhizobium. The sequence continues at coordinate 185,594 of CAWGOW010000002.1, read as the reverse complement.
GGCTTGATTTGCTGGGCCACCAACATGCCCAATCCAGCCGGGCTCGGAGCACTTGCCGCCACACTGAACTTCCTGCCCATCATCGGACCGGTCGCGATGTTTGTGATCCTTGTGCTGGTCGGCCTGGTGGCTTCGCCGACCATTGGCATGGGCCTGATGGCGCCGGCTGCTTTTATCGGACTGACCTTTCTCGAAGGCCATTTCATCACGCCAACCATTATCGGACGCCGGCTCGAATTGAATGCGCTTGCGGTTTTTATTTCACTCGCATTCTGGACCTGGCTTTGGGGGCCGATGGGAGCCTTTCTGTCGTCCCCGCTTTTGATCGTCTTGCTGATCCTGCGCGAGCATTTGTCGGTATCGAACGCACCGCAACTGCCGTAAGCCGCCGCAATTGCACAAAAGTTTCGCTTCGGGAACTTCCTGGAGCGCCAAGCGTTTTTGCCGGGAGGTTTCGATGTCGAGGGTGGATGGGAAAATGGGAATGCAAAAAATGGCAGACAAAGCAACCTATGAACGCCTGGAGAACGACGTTGCCGGCGTTAAAGACGATATCAGCGCGCTCGCCGATCAAATTAGCGATGCGCTCAACGCCATAGCCGGCAATGCCCGCAAGCAGGCGCGACGCGGCTACAAACAGGCCCGCGCCAACGTCGATTCGGTGGTCGACGACGTTTCCGAGCGTGGCGCCGCGGCGATGAGTGCCGCGCAAGACGCCGCCGCTTCGCTCGAGGAAACCTTGGAAGACGTCATCACCGAGCGTCCGCTCGCAACAGTCGGACTTGCGCTTGGTATTGGTTTCCTGATCGGCGCTATCTGGCGCCGTTGATTGGAGCGATGCTGGTGCGCATGATCGACGACCTGAAGGAATTGACGGGGGTAGCCGTCAGGATGACGTCGCTCGCCGCCGCGATTGCGGTCGCGTCCTTTGTGACGGTGTCATTTCTATGCGCGGCCGCATTCGTTTACGTGCTGCAAACCTACGGGCTGATCGAGGCCTGCTTGACTGGCGCTGCCATTTTCTTCGTCATTGCGCTGATCGGAATCATCACCTACGCGGTGCGCAAAAGCCAGATCCGGCAAGAGGTCAAGGAACCGGCAAAGTCCGCATTACATGCGGCGCTTACTGATCCCATGGTCGTTGCCGCCGGCATCCAGGCCGCGCGGGCCATCGGCGTCAAGGGGTTGGTTCCACTTTTAGCTGTCGGTGGGCTGGCTTTGGGACTGCTTGCCAACCGGCCATCCTCGCGCGAAGCCGAAGCGCCGGCCGAGTAAATCAAGTCCAAAATCGAATGTTTGATCAGGCGACGCAGCGGCCCGGTTGAAGGCGTCTGGCAACTTCGGTCAAGGAACTGACCACCGGTTCACACGCCACCATTATTTTGCGCGCGGTGGGCTTGGCTGGAACCGCCACGATCGGAGGGGCCGCGACAGCCGCGGGGACCCGAATCAGGACGACGGTGTCCGAAACGCCGTTCGGCGTCAGTGAAATCGTCCGCAAAGATGCCGGCGAGCCCAAAGGCCCTGCCGCACGATCCGACTTCGCGCCACGGTTCACCAAAGTGTCTGATATCGGGGAACCCGAAGATGACTGTTTTATGGGCGGAATCTGGGCAGCCCCTGTTGAAAGGTCGCGGCCCATCGCAAACTGCGCGGCGCCCGAAATCAGCAAAAGCGCGATCGCGCCCGTTACTCCGGATGTGATTCCTGACATTTCTTGTCCCGCGGTCCGTGGCCAGTTGGCAAATCTTCAACGCGCCCGGATCCACAAAGGTTTCTCGAAACGGGCCACCGCCGCGCAAAAAATGTGGCAATCAGCAAATCTGAAAAAATCAGCCCAAGGCGCCATTAAGTCTGGAACGATCTTTTTGCCCGCGCGTCTTCTTCGCAGCCGGTTATCCCCCCTGCCCCATTGACCGGCGATTGCGGGGCGCGGCTGTGGTGATGCCAGCCGCGCCCCCACTTTTTCTGCAGCAATCAAGCAAATACTTTAGTTCCGTCCCACCAACCGCTCCACCTTCGAAGAGCGAACCAGCACGCTAGGACGTCGCCCGAGGTCTGAAACTTTCGCGATGCCACGCGCGTGTGGTGTTCCGAAAGTCGGGTTCGCACGCTTGATGGCGGCTGAGTGGAAGTATGACAACCCCTTGAGTGCTCGCTAGCAGCCTGGTGCCGCCGGATGCAGCCAGAGCTACTTTCAAGAAGCCAGACCAGGTTTGTTATTTGCGGCGCCGCTGAAGCGCTCCAACACCTCCGTTGCCACCGCCGACAGAAATGCAGGCTCTGGATGATCAGGATCGCGGCGAACAAATCGATTTCGACGAGCCGGTAAAAATTGGTCGCAAACACCGTGATCCCACCCCGCGACCAGCAGCGAACCAAGCACGGCTTCGGGCATCGTCGTAAAGCGCGCGTGGACGATGCCGCCCCCCGCCCTTACGGGTACGATGGAAATAGGTTTTCCGCGTCGGAAAGGCGGCTTGGAAGGCTGCGCTCGCAACCGTCCATTGGACTGACATGAGCCGACCATGGCGCCAAGCATCTGCCGGTATGGAACTGCGACACGCGTGCGATAGGCGCTGACGAAGTGGAGCAGCGATACCAGAAGGACCGCAACGCTCGGCAACAGCAATAGCGGATCCGGAATGGCGACAACCTGGAAAACGACAAAGGGTAGCCAGATCAGATTAAGTAGTGCGGCCGCAACAGCGACGATTTCGACCCCCAACCAGCTGAGCCAGTTATGGAATTAGCCTGACAACTGATAGGGTTTGTGCGAAAACCTTATCATTTGGCGAGCTGACTCCGTTTTTTGACAACCTTACAGTTAGCCGGTCGACTCCACTGGCGGCGATTAACTGAACCGTTTGGCCCGCTGGACTAGAGGTCGATCACTACTGATTACGGTCGTCATGACCGAAATTGCTCGAAGACATCGGCGACGGTGGCTGGTGACTCTGCGCGATGAGGCATCTCGATCATCGATGTCAGAACGCTCTGGCCGTACCCGTTCGCGTGTTTTTCGGCGCGGCGATCAAGATTGGGATGCAACCTAGAAAGATCGGGATGAGTGCGGCGCCGGCGTTACCAGCCAGATCCCAGGCGGCTCCGGCGATCAAAGAAACCAACATTCCGAAGCCGTATGCGATCGCAAAAGCCGCGGCCGACGTTGGGGCGACGTCGTTCGAGTTGTCGCAAAGCAGCGGGGCGAGCGCCAATGCCAACGGCAGCGCGGCGCCACAAGAGAACCCGGCCAGACCAGCCCAGAACACGGTCCACATGCCCGCCGACGACATGATGCCAATCACGCAGACGCAGAACAGCGTTCCCAAGGCAAGATACGGCCAACGTTTGCCTTGCAACCTGTCCGCCAGCAGCAGCAGGAGAAACGATGCTGGCAACTGTCCGGTGTTCAACGCCGTCAAGGCTTGGCCGATGAACTCTTGGCGATCGTTCGCACTCAAGTAGGCGGGCAAGAAGCCGTTGAGGCAAAAATAGGTGCTCGTGACGCTACCCAACGTCAAGCCGATGCGCCAACCAAGTCGGCTGTTCCATTGCGGAAGCCAACGCGATGTACGCATCGCCACGGCACTATCTGCCGATTTGTGAGCGAGCATCGCAACCGCAACGGCGGTAACGATCAGGAACGATGCCCATACGCCGAGAGCCGGCCGCCAATTTCCGCCGTAATACGGCAGAACCAGTGAAAGCATCGTCGCGACCGGTATGATCTCGCCGAAGATCAAGCCATTGGTGTAGACGGCTGTTCCGAATGCCGATCTTTGCGGAGTCCACTCCCGCACCGCGGCCGCCATCGCCGGCTGCATGATAGCGACCCCGGCGCTCATCAACGCACTAGTCAAATACAGTTGCCACGCGTTCGAAACGCTCGTGCGAAGCAGTGTTCCGGCCACCGCGATGGCAAGCGCCCCTATTAGGGCGCCGCGCACGCCCATTCGGGCGACCACGATCGCGCCCGGTGCGGCGAAGATTGCGAATACGGCGATAGGAATGCCCGAAAGGAGTCCAATCTCCGTACCCGACAGTTTGAGATCTCGTTGAATTATCGCGATCACCGGGGGGACCGCTAAGATCGTAAGTCGAAGACAAACGCCGCACATCCAGAGCAACCCGAAGGGCGCTCTCGGTGCGAAGCCCCCTTCCATTAGAGCGCCCGCGCGAAATTCGCGAAAAACTCGTCGGCCAGCTTCTTGGCCGAGCCGTTGATGAGTCGCTGCCCCAACTGTGCGAGCTTACCACCAATCTGAGCACCGACCCGATAGCTCAGGAGCGTTCCTTCCTGACGGTCGACGAGATCGACTTTGGCGCCGCCTTTTGCGAAGCCTGCCACACCACCCTCGCCTTCTCCCGAAATCTTGTAACCGTTTGGCGGATCGAGATCGCTCAGGGTGACCTTTCCGCGAAATCGCGCAGATACCGGACCGACTTTCATCTTGGCGACGGCACGAAAGCCTTGATCTTCGGTCTTCTCCAGCTCCTCGCAACCGGGGATGCAAGCCTTCAGGACATCGGGGTCGTTCAACTTCGCCCAAACGACCTCCCTGGACGCGGCGAGCTGGATCTCACCATTCATTGTCATCGCCATAAGCCACACCGTTGCGAGAACGCGTTCCGATTGTCAATTGCGGACGGGCGCGAATACTCGTGTCATGTACATGGAGAGGTCGTCCGATATCTCTTCGCGCGAAGCGGCCGCGATACCGGCCAACGTTTTCGCCAACTCTTTCTTGAATTCGATTTGCATTGAGCGCGCGATCTGAATCCGTTGCGCTTGCGGAGATCCAGCGCCATGCATGGACTCCGTGAGATATCCTACCGCGTTTCTGCCCAGCGTCATGTTCTCCACCAAACGCAAAATGCGTATGCGGTCTTCGGTCGCGACTTCGGGGCGCCCCTTGAGATATTTTTCGATCATCGGACCTACGGTTTCGTGTCGCAGCTCCAGCTCGGATGGCAGCGTAACCATCAAGCCGCCGGCAAGATCCTGCGCCAACCGGCCAATTTCGTAAGGCAAGCGCGTGACATGGTGCTTGCAAACATTAGCTAGCATCTCGTCGGGCAGGTACGCGCCCGATTTCATTTTCATGCCCTGATGGCTCGCGGCAATGCCGGTGCCGTAGATCGTCTCGTTGAGATGCGTCATTTCGACGAGCTTGTCTTTGATATGTGAGACCCGCTCGACACCGTTGTAATCGGCGATGGTGGCTGCGGCGCCGATCAGGACATCGCCAACGCCGGTTTTGCAGACGTAGCTGCGGCGGTGATAGCATGTAAATCGCTCGACTAGTGTGGCTGCAAATTCGTACTCCCCGTCGAGGAAGACGAGCTCTCGCGGAATAAAGACGTCCTCGAAGATGATCATCGCTTCTTGGCCCGAAAATTGCGCGTTCCCGACATCGATATCGCCGCCTTCGGCGCTGCGGGTGTCACAGGATTGACGGCCATAGATGTAGGTGATGCCTTCGGCATCAACCGGTATCGCGCCAACGATCGCGTAATTCTTGTCTGCAGTCTCCAACCGCATCGTCGGCATCACGATCAACCAGTGTGAATTCAGGCAGCCAGTCTGATGCGCTTTGGCGCCGCTGATGAAGACACCATCTGCGGTGCGTCGGGTGACATGCACAAAGAGGTCCGGATCGGCCTGCTGCGAAGGCGATTTTCCGCGATCACCCTTCACGTCGGTCATTGCACCGCCGATTACAAAATTCGCCTTTTGCATCTGGGTGAGGAATTGCGTGAAGCGCCGATGGTACTCGGTCCCAAACTTTTCATCCAAATCGTACGAGACCGAATGCAGCGAGTTGAGCGCATCCATGCCGACGCAACGCTGGAAACATGTGCCGGTCAGCTGCCCCAAGCGCCGTTGCATCTTGTTCTGCATGACGAGATCGGCAGGGCTCGCCGAGATGTGAAGAAACCGATTTACGCGCTCACCAGTAAAGGGCGACACGGCAGATGCAAGTTCCGGATTTTCGTTTGCAAGGTCGTAGGTCTGCGCGACCGCGTTGATCGAAGGCCTGATGATCGGATGATCGACGGGCTCGTCGACCATTTCGCCCATCAGATAGACCTTAAGATTCCGGTGTCTCAGGCTGTCGATATACTCGGAGCCCGACCTGATCGGCTTGCGGGATTTCGGCGCCAAGCCTCTGGCGATTGTTTCCTGATCCATCTGTGCCTCCTAAGAAACGGCCCCGTTTCGCGGCGGCCGGCATTGCGTACAAATTAACGGCGAAACGGATCCGCCAACATCAGCCCTTTTTGACCAGGGGACAGGCGCTGTCCTTCAGCGGACGAAAAGCCTGGTCCCCAGGGATCACCTCGCGAAGCTTGTAGAAGTCCCAGTCGCCCTTGGACTCGGAAGGCTTTTTCACTTCATACACGTACATGTCGTGCACCATGCGGCCATCCTCGCGAACCCGGCCGTTCTTCGCGAAGAAATCGTTGATCGGCAACTCGCGCATCTTGCTCATGACGGCTTGCGCCTCATCTGTACCGGCCGCTTCGATGGCCTTCAGATAGTGCATTGTCGACGAATAGTCGCCCGCATCGCCCATGTGCGGCATCTTCTTCGTCCGCTCGTAAAAGCGCCTAGACCAGGCCCGGGTTTCATCATCGCGATCCCAGTAGAACGCGTTAGTGAGAACCAGTCCCTGCGCTGCCGAAAGTCCAAGGCTCCTGACGTCGGTGATCCAGACAAGTAGACCGGCGAGGGTCTGGCCGCCGGTCGGAATGCCGAATTCCTGCGCCGACTTGATCGAATTCACCAGCACATTACCGGAGCCGGCCAGCGCCACGACTTGCGCTTTCGACGACTGCGCCTGCAGAAGGAAAGAGGACTGATCGAACGAGTCAGGCGGATAACGGGTCGACCCGAGAACCTCGCCGCCCATCGCCTTCACGACCGCTGAGGTGTCGGCTTCGAGCGCGTGCCCGAACGCGTAGTCTGCCGTCAGGAAGTACCACGACTTCTTGCCCGCCTTGGCCAAAGCGGCGCCGGTTCCGCGCGCGAGAGCATAGGTATCGTAGGCATAGTGAATACTATTTGGCGTGCACGCATCACCGGTGAGACGGGACGACCCAGAGCCGTTGATGATAGCGATCCGGTTCTTTTCTTTCGCGAGCCCGGCAACCGTGAGCGCGATCGACGAATTGATCAGGTTGCCGATCATATCGACGTGGTCCACGTCGAACCATTTGCGCGCCAGTGCGGAAGCGGTATCCGGCTTGTTCTGATGGTCGGCGACGATCACCTCGATCGGCTTTCCGAGAACCTTGCCGCCGAAATCCTCAACGGCCATCCTGATCGCCGTCACCGAGCCTTCTCCGGATTCGTGCGAGAATTGTCCCGACATATCCGTCAGCACGCCGATCTTGACGACGTCATCCGAGATCTTCGTGGTCTGCGCTCCGGCGCCGCAGTTGACCATCAAGATCGCCGCCGACGCGATCAGGAGGCTTTCGATCCTCAGCTTCATGACATTCCTCCCTAAACGTTTTTATGCCTAATAGTTTGCTTTTATTACTAGCATAACTAGACTTACTTACATGCGTAACTAGACTGATATTTCCGGCTAGTCAATCGTACCGTTGTGGTAAAGCTGCGCGACTTTCGAAGGCTGCCGTCGTGGCTGCCGCGTAATGGACAGGTCGGGATGCCCGCCGCCGCCAAAATAAAAAAAACGACCAAATCCCCGCTGAAGCCAAGATCGGTGGCGCCCGCGGGGCGAACCGGCATCGTCCGCACCGAGCGCAATTGTTCGGTCGCTCGCACGCTGGACATCGTCTCCGACGCCTGGGCATTCCTGATCATCCGCGAGGCGTTCTTCGGCACCCAAACGTTCGAAGCGTTCCGCTCCGCGCTCGGCATTCCGCGGGCGACCCTGACCGATCGGCTCAGAAAGCTTACCCAACTCGCCATCTTCCGACAGGTCGCGCCCGGATCTTCGCGACGCAAGGAATATCGCCTGACGAAGATGGGATTTGATCTCTATCCGAGCTTCATCGCGCTGATGCAATTCGGAGACCGCTGGCTCTTCAAGGACAAGCCTCGTCCGCTGACGCTGATCCACGGCGTCTGTGGTTGCGACAGCCACCCCATCGTCGCCTGCTCCGATTGTGGCGAAGCTGTCAGCGCCCGCGATGCCAAATACCGCGATGGCCCCGGTGCCGGACGATGTCTTGCCAAACCCGGCCGCAACACCAGGCGTCCTTCCGACGGCAGCCGGTTCGTGCAAGGCCGCCCAAGTTCGGTTTCGCGCGCGCTTGAAATCATCGGCGACAAGTGGAGCTTCATGGTTGTCCGCGAGGGTTTTTTCGGCAACCGTCGCTACGACAAGATCCTGACCGAACTCGCGATCGCGCCGAACATCCTGACCGATCGGCTCAATCGCCTGGTTGCCAGCGGCGTCTTTCATCGCAGGCAGTACCAAAGTTCCCCGGACCGGTACGAGTATCTTCTCACCGACATGGGGTTGGACCTCTATGGCCCCTTCATCGCGATGCTGCAATGGGGCGACCGTTGGCTCTCCAAGGGCAAGCCTCCGTTGATACTCACCCATCTCAAATGTGGACACGATTTCCAACCGTCGGTGAACTGCGATCGCTGCAAACAGCCGATCGTCGCCGCGGACATGCGCTATCGGCTGACCTACGATCCGGAATCGTTCGGCGCCTTGGGGCCGCGTTCGGTCGACTGATCGTCCAATCACGATTTGCTCAAGGCTTCGGCCAGCTTGAAGCGCATGATCTTTCCGGAGCCGGTACGAGGAATTTCTCCGACGAGATGGGTCGCCTCCGGAATCTTGTAGGCAGACAAATGCGCCCTGCAATGATCCATCAGAGACGAAACATCCAACTCATTTCCGTTCGCGACGACGAAGAGGCAAGGCACCTCCCCCAGCGTCGCATGCTTCACACCGACAACCGCACAGTCCTTGACCTGGGGATGCCGAACGACGACTTCCTCGATCTCGGCAGGCGCGATGTTCTGACCGCCCCGGATGATCAGTTCCTTGATCCGGCCCGTGATGGTCAGGTAGCCGGCCGGGTCCGACTTGGCGAGATCTCCCGTGTGATACCACCCCTTGCGGAGCGCCGACGCAGTCTCCGTCGGCTTGTTATGATAGCCCTGCATGAGGTTTGGTCCGCGGACGATCAGTTCGCCCTCGCCACCAATCGGAACATCTTCGAGCGTGTTGGGATCGACGATGCGTACCGCGAGCCCCGGCACCGGCAATCCGCACGAGCCGCTGGGCCGCGTGCCGCTGAGCCAATTCATGGTGACCATGGTGGACGTCTCGGTGATGCCGTATCCATCGAGCAACGGTGTCTTGAAGCGTTCCTCGAAGGCTCGGTTCAACGTTGCCGGCATGATGGCGCCGGCTGAGATACAAAGCCGGATATTGCCCAGCCGCTCGACCCGGGTCTCCTGCGCCCGATGCAGCAGATAGTGAAACATGGTCGGGACGCCGGGGAAGATGGTGTATCTGCCCGACTGCATCAGGTCCAAAGCGAGCTGTGGAGAGAACCGCTCCATGAGGTGTTCGCTTGCGCCGATCGCAAGAACGCTGAGCACTGACAGATTGAGACCATACGAATGAAACAACGGTAGCGGCGAGAGAACGACGTCCTTTGCGCTAAGCCCGCAGATCGGAGCCCAACAGGAAGCCGCTATCCAAAGCATACCGCGTATCGAAAGAAGCACGCCCTTGGCGCGTCCGGTGGTGCCCGATGTGTAAATGACAAAGGACGAGCGATCGATATCCTCGGGATCGAGCGGCTTGGTGTCGGCATGCTCCGCCAGATTAGCCAGCGCCGTGCCCGCTTGCTCTGCACCATGGCCGGCGAAGATCATTCGTGGAGCAATATTGGCTACCCGCGAGATCTTCGTCACCAATTCTTTTCTTTCGGCGGTCGTGACGATAACGCTGCAATCGGCATCGGTGAGCCGGTAGCTGATCTCGCCTTCAGCCGCATCATAGCTTATCGGGACGATCACGGCCCCGGCCCTGAGCCCGGCAAAGCACGCTTCGATCGAGTCGACACTATTCGGCAGGTAGAGGGCGACGCGGTCGCCCTCGCGAAGTCCCGCCTTTGCCAGGTTGGAGGCGATGGTCGCCGTGTTGTCCGCCAGCTGCTTGTACGTTACGGAACTGACCGAATCCGAGTAAGCGATCTGCTCGGGCCGGTTCTTCAGGTGCCGATTCATCAGCAGCGCAATTGGAGCGATCAAATCAACGTCCATCATCGCCGTATTCCCCTAGACCATACTGTATCCACCATTGATGCTGATCACCTGCCCGGTGATCCAGCCACCCGCATCCGACGCGAGCAATGTAACCAGCGGCGCCACGTCGGACGGCAGCCCGAGCCGGCGAATCGCGTAAGCCTTGACCAGCTTTTCGCGGTTCGCGTCGACCCAGGACTTGTCGTGCGCCGTCTCGATAAGACCAAGCGAGATCGAGTTTGCAGTCACGCCCGAACGACCCCATTCACGTGCCAACGACTTCATCAGCGCGATAGTGCCCGCGCGCGCCGCGGCTCCAAGCGCCAGCCCGGATTCACCGACCCTGGAGGAGTCGCCCATGATCGAGATGATACGTCCGTGGCCCGACGCCTCGAGTAATGGACCTGCGCTATGAGAACAGTTCAGCGCACCGTAAAGGCAAGTGTCGATCTGCTTTTTCCAGTCCTCGGGCGTGCTCTCGCTGAAACGCTTGCGCAATACCAAGCCGGCGTTGTTGATGAGGATGTCCAGTCTGCCAAAATCGTTCTTGATGTCCGCGATCATCTTCCTGACGATGTCCGCATCCGCGATGTCGGCTTGGTAGGCCTTCGCGTTGCCGCCCGCCTTTTGGATCTCGGCAACGACAGCTTCCGCCTCGGCCTTTGAACTGTGATAATTGACGGCAATGCTTGCACCATGCTTCGCAAGCATCTTGGAGATGCCCGCGCCCACGTCCCGGCCGCCCCCGGTCACGAGGGCCACGCGTCCTTTCAAGTCACTCATCTACTTTTCCTCTTGATTTTAATCTGGCTTGTTCCATCAATTTGAAGATGCGCTCCGGCGTCATCGGAAGAATCGAGACATCGATGTCGAGCGGCGACAACGCATCGGCGATCGCGTTCGCAATTGCAGCCGGCGCGCCGATCGTGCCGCCCTCGCCCATTCCCCGAAAGCCGCCGGCGACCGCGGACTCGCTCTCGATATGCACGACATCCATCAGCGGCACCTCGGGGGCGGAAGGGATCAGGTAGTCGACGAGGCTCGCGGTCAGGAGTTGGCCATCCTCGTCGTAGATCAGTTCCTCCAGCAGAGCAGCGCCGATGCCTTGCGCCACACCACCGTGCACCTGACCGTCGACGATCATCGGGTTGATGATCCGGCCGCAGTCTTCGGCGACGACAAATTTCAGGATCCGCACGAAGCAGCTAACCGGGTCGACCTCCACTGCCGCGATGTGGGTGGCCGCCGCGGTTGTCCCGTTGATCGGATCGTAGGTGTAGGTCGCGCTCAACTCCTCGCGAGCGTCCATTGGTAAGGTCTTCATGTCGGCGTAGACGGCCTTGGCGATCTGCTTGAAATTCACGGTGCGGTCCGTTCCGAGTACGGTGGCCTTGCCATCGGTCACTTCGATGTCGGCCGCATTGGCCTCGAGAAGATGCGACGCGACTTGCTTGATCTTCGCCTGCAATATCGTCGAGGCGTGCTTCGCCGCACCGCCGCCCAGAACTGCGCTACGGCTCGCGTAGGTTCCGGTCGACATCGGCACCTGGTCGCTGTCGCCCTGGATAACGCGCACATCCTCGAACCGGGCGCCGAGATCATCGGCCACGATCTGGGCCAACGTCGTCTCGAGGCCTTGACCGTGAGAGGCGACTCCGAAAGCGGCAGTGATCGCACCCGTCGAGTTGATCGTGATCTTTGCCGTCTCCGAGCCGGTATTGATCGGCATGCCCGGCGCCACCGCAATCCTCGAACCGATGCCGGTCAATTCGGCGTAGGTAGCGATGCCGACGCCGAACAGCCGCCCCTGCTTGCGCGCTTCGGCTTGTTCTTTGCGAAGCTGCTCATAGCCGACGGCTTTCGCGGCGGCGTCGAGGCATTCGACGAATCCGGTCTTGTCCCAGATAATCCCGGAAGCGATCCGATACGGAAACTCTTCGGCGCGGACCAGATTGCGGCGTCTGATCTCTAGAGGATCGATGCCGAGGGCCTTGGCGCCGAGGTCCATCAGACGCTCGGCAACGAAGGTCGAAATGGGTCGGCCAACGCCACGATACGGACCGGTCGGCGGCTTGCAGGTCGCGACACCACGCACCGCGCCCCGATACGACCGGATCTTGTAGGGCCCTGGCAGGAAGCTCACGACCTGAACCGGTTCAAGTCCGCAAGTCCAGGGATAGATCGAATAAGCTCCGACGTCCCCGATAACATCGGCCTGCAGCGAGGTTGCGATACCGTTCGCGTCGAACCCCATTTCCGCATCGACGATTTCGCCGAATGCCTGGCTGCTGCTGCTGACGTCCTCAAGCCGGTCCGCCGTCCACTTCACCGACCGGCGAAGCTTGCGCGCCGCGATGCAAATCAGCAACTCTTCAGGGTAGAGAGAACCCTTCGAACCGAAGCTTCCACCGACGTCTGGAGCTACGACGCGGAGACGATGGCCCGGCAGGCCGAGCGACTCTGAAATGGCGTCACGGACGATTCCGGGAATGTTCGACGAGGTGTAGAGAGTGATCGCATCGCGGCGCTTTTCGTATTCCGCAGCGTAGCTTCGCGGCTCCATCGCAAGCGGCGCCTTGCGGGTCATTTCGAAACGCCCGCCTACCCTGACCGCCGCGGCCTTCAAGTCTGCGGCGACGTCCCCCTTCTTGAATTCGCGCGCGATCAGGACGTTGGTGCCGGCTTCTTCGTGCAGGAGCGGTGCATCGTCCGCGACGGCTAACTCCGCGCGCGAGACAGCGCCGAGAGATTCGTATTCGACTTCAATGAGCTCCAGCGCGTCCTCTGCTAGGTAGCGAGACGTCGCGACGACGGCCGCGACCGCCTCGCCGACATAGCGAACCTTCCTGGAGGCAAGCGGCACGATCGGCGTCGCATAGTAGTTCGCCATCCGTGAGAACGGGATCACGGGTTGAAAGTCTCCCGCGATATCCTCGGCCGTAAGCACGGCGAGCACGCCTGGCGCAGCCAGCGCCGCCGCGGTGTCGATCCGTTTGATGCGGGCGTGAGGCTGACCGCTACGAAGGAAGGCGAGATGCAGCGCTCGGTCGGGGTTGCGGTCGGCCGTGTACTCGCCGTTGCCGGTCAGAAGGCGCGGGTCCTCCGTGCGCTTGATGGGCGCGCCGACGTTCCGCGGCCGCAACACATCGGATGGATGAGCGATCCGATCGCTACTCATAGCCTTCGCTTCCCTTGCGCAAGACCCGCCATTGCTGGTCGTCATGGCCGCAAATCACGGTAGCGCCTCCCCTCTCGATACGCCTGACTTCATCGAAGGTCTTCAGCTGCTGGTCGACGTTCCAGGTGTTTCGAGGCGCTGCGTCGGCATCTAGGTTCTGTCGAAGACTCACCGAGTCGGAAGCAAGCAAGAACTGACCGTCACGATCCAGGCCGACCAGCGCACCGAGTGTTCCAGGCGTGTGACCCGGCAACGGCAACAGCACGACGCTGGAATCGCCGAACAGATCCCTCTCTCCGGCTACGGCCTCGATACCCTGTCCGGTATTCCAGTCGGCCCTAAGATAGCCCGCATTTTCGGCACCCGGAGCGTTTGCCGCTTCGATTTCCCTCGTGTGCGCGAGGATCGTCGCCTTCCTGAAGAATTGGTTGCAGCCGCAATGGTCGGGATGGAAGTGCGAGTTCACGACAATGTCGATGTCGTCCGGCTCAAGCCCGGTGCATGTGAGGCTTGGCAGCAAAGTCTCGCCCGCGTTCATGATCGGATTCATGACCTTGGCAAGCGGCCCCCAGCGGTCCTCGGCGTTATCGACCACGGAGGGGTGGCAGCCGGTATCGAACAGCACATTGCCCTGCTTGTGCCGGATCAATGCGCTGCTGACGGGAAGGTCGATGGTTTCGGTCCGATCGGCGCCGGCCACGTAGATGCTCTTCTTCATCCGAAGGCGGCCAGCTGTAAGAAAATTGAGTTTCATGGCGCCTTCTCCGTGCGCTTGGCGGCCGCGCTTCTGATCGCCGCGACGATGTTTTGATATCCAGTGCAACGGCAGAGATTGCCAGAAAGGCCCTCCCGAATGTCATCGTCGGTCGCAAGCGGATACTTCCGAAGCAGATCCTCACCTGTCATCAGCATGCCCGGCGTACAGAAGCCGCACTGAAGCCCATGGTGCTCACGGAACTCGGTCTGCAGCACATTCAGCTGTTCCGGCGTACCGAGCCCCTCGACGGTGACGATCTCCGCGCCGTTGGCCTGGACGGCCAGCATCAAGCAGGAGCGCACGCTGTCGCCGTTCATCAAGACGGTACAGGCGCCGCATACGCCGTGTTCGCATCCGACATGTGTCCCCGTAAGACCGAGCGTATCCCGCAGGAAGTCAGACAGAAGCAGACGCGGCTCGACCGCAGCCACGTCGTGTGGCTCTCCATTAACGGTCAAGGATACCTTGATGGTCATCGAATCAGCCTTTCATCGCCAACGCCGTCCGCAACGCCCGCTTCGCGAGTTGCGTCAAGAGATGCCTGCGATATTCGGCTGAGCCGTGAATGTCTCCGTTCGGGGAGACTTGCGAGGCGACAATCTCCGAAAATCGATCGGGCGTCTGTCCGTTGATCGCCATCGCGACAAGTTGCTGCTCGACCTGCCTCAGACGCAACGGCGTATCCGCTACCCCCATCACCGCGACACGCGCGGCCTCCATTCCGGACGCACCGCGGCGAATAGAGATGGCGATGCACGCAAGCGCAAAGTCGCCAAAGCGGCGCGCCACTTCCTCGAACGCCCAACCGTCCTGCTTCAGGAACGGAAATTCGATTTCCACCACGATCTCTTCCGGCTCCAAGCAGTTCGTCAGCGCGTCGACAAAGAATTCTCCCGGCGCGATCGTTCGACGGCCCTTCGGGCCCTGCACGATGATCGCCGCCTCATAGAAAGTCGCGAGCATAGGAAGTTCGGCTGCCGGATCCGCGTGGGACAAACTGCCGCCGATGGTGCCGCGATTGCGGATCGCAAGATGCGCGACATGGCGCATGGCCGCCGACATCACGGGCAGCTTTGCGGCGATCAAGGCCGAGTGCTCGAGGTCGCGATGGCGCGTCAGAGCGCCGATGGCGATACGGTCGCCGCGATCCTCTATGTACGACAATCCCTCGATGCGATTCAGATCGACCAGCACGGCAGGCCGAGCCATCCGGAAGTTTAGGAGCGGCAGCAGACTTTGCCCTCCGGCCAGCACCTTACCCTCACCGTTCGACGCGACCAGCGCCTCAATGGCAGCACCTATCGTCGACGGCGAAACATAGTCGAACTTGGCAGGCTTCATCGGTGCCCTCCAAAATTGGTGCTTATTCGCCGCGAAACCGTGGTGACCGCTTCTCAGCAAACGCCCGTCGGCCTTCCTTGAAATCGGCGCTGTCGGAGGCGGCATCGATGAGCCGCTGCGCAGCCGCCAGATCGAGCGCGCCAGCTCCCATCGAAAGGCCGTTCAGCATGTATTTGGCGCCGGAAATCGAGAGAGGCGCGTTTACCCCCAGCCGCTCTAGAAACACCTCAGCGGCCAAGCTCGCGTCTTGGTGCAATTCGTCGATCAGACCCATCGAGTTAGCCTGCTCGGCAGAATAACTGTCGGCCGAGTAGAGAATGCGCTTCGCGTTCGATACGCCCGTGATCGCCAACAGGCGCTGCACACTATGAACCCCGTACACGATGGATAGCTTTGCCGAAGGAATGCCCATCGTCGCGCTGCGATCACCGAAGCGGAAATCGCACGCGAGCGCGAGGTGGCAGCCGCCGCCGAGACAATAGGCGGAAATAGCCGCTACGACTGGCTTTCCAAGCGCGGCGATCGCCCCAGAGCAAGCGTCGACCGCAACTTCGTAAGCCGCGCTCTGGTGCTTGTCGTCTCTGATCTTTTCGAATTCGGAAATGTCGGCGCCGACAGAAAAGTCTTTACCCGCCCCCCTGAGGACCACCCCTCGGACATCTTTATCGCCAGCGAAGCCAGCGAAGATCGCGGCCAATTCGCGCCACATCGCGTGCGTCACGGCATTCTTTACGGCTGGCCGATCCAGAATGACGTGGGCAACGCTGCCGCGCCGATCGATTCGAATTTCCTCCAACGCGACCTCTTTGGCGCCCAGCCGATGAATTCTCGGGCGTTTCGACGGACAGTCGCAGCCCAATTTGTTACTTGCATAAGTAGACTAATGTGCCGGGGCAAGTCAAGTCCCGCCACCCGCCGTCAATCGGGTTTCGTTGCTGAGTCGCTTGTCAACATGGTCACCGATAAGCGAATGCAAGCGGCTTCGGAGCCTTACCGACCCGCAGCCTTTATCCGTCAGGTCGCTATCGGCTCAAGCACCGCGACCTTGGACGGCTCCTGCCCCAGGGAAGTCTTCAACAATGTCCACGGAGGCGGAGCGCCCTCAAACCGATTACTCAAGACTTCACAAACGGCCAACTGATAAGGTTTTGCCAAAAACTTGGCGGTTGCGACATCTGACAAGGAAAGACCGAAAACCTTATCAGTCGCGAAGTAAATCCCAGTGGCTTTTTCGTTGTGAGCCTGCGGGCTGACTCCACTCGTCGCTGTTCATCATCGGAACATTCGTCAATGACGAGAGGCGGAAACCTCTCCGTACCAAAAGATTTATATCCCGTCGCGTTGCGCGTCGGCATACAGCCGCAGCCGGGTGGCAAATGCCTGCCGTACGTGATACCGGGCAGCGGCTTCGGCCTTGTCGGCATCGCGGGCCAAAATTGCATCCACGATCGCCTGATGCTCTTCCAGAAGAGCGGTAGGGCGCGCTTTCACGGCAAGCGTCGTGCCCGTCATAAGGATCTGCGAAATCCGCATGTTATTGAGGATATCGTCCAGGAAACGATTTCGTGCCGTGAGCTGAATTTGCTTGTGAAACAGCCGGTCGCGAATGACGAGCTTCTCATGGCGGTCGACGTATTTCCAATCCTCGTCCATCGTCTGGCGAATAATTTCCAGTTCTTGCGCTGTCGCGGAAGTTGCCGCCTGCCGTGCGGCGACGCCTTCTAGCACTTCCCGGACGATGTAGAGTTCGACGGTCCGCGCATGATCGAGTTTGGTGATCACCGCGCCCTGGTTCGGCTCGTGGCTGACGAGGCCCTGGGTCTCAAGACGCTTGATCGCTTCCCGGACCGGCGTCCGGCTGATGCCGAGCCGCTCGGCCAGTTCAACCTCCAGCAATCGGCTGCCCGGCTGGAGCCGGCCGCTTTCGATTTCAGCGATCAGCAACGCATAAGCCGCCTGGGAGCTGGATTGTCCCTGCTCTTTCGCAGACGGCTTTTCAAGCTTCTTTCGCATGGCTCCAACTGTCATCGAGATATCGACGGCATGCCGTGGTGCTTAACAAGCTCACACGAAGCTGGCTAGGCCAAAGGAAGTTAACTCCGGCCTAGTTAAGAGCTGCCTTTCCCGTCAGAACTGAATTTATTTGCGACAGGTCCTGTAACGCGTCGAACGCCTTCAAGGCGTCGAAGAGCTGCTTTCCCTTGCCGGGAATGACGGGATCGACAAGCGAGATGAACTTGCGCTCCATGTCAGACCAGTTCATCGGCCGGCCGGGATTGCCGCGTGCCAGCGGCACGTGGCACCTTTCCTTGGATCCGTCCGAAAGAACGATCTCGACCGTGGCAGCGGTCTTTTCCATTTTTGCCGTCGGCAACAATTCGACGACGTCGACCAGGTGCCGAATGGCCTTGTTGCCCAGCGTCCTGGTGGTGAATTCGGTCTGCGACGGAATGATCCCTTCAAGCCCGAGCGCCGCGCAAAATGCGACGCTGAACTTCCCTTCAAAAGGCGTCTGCGGATTGGAGATTCCGGCAAGCTGGATGCACAAGGGATCGACATGGACGTCGACTTTCCGGATCTCGCGGCCACTCCGGCGCTCGTGCAGCTCGCGTGCCGCGTCGATGACTGGATGCGTCAACAGGCAAGACGCATAAGGCTTGAAGGTATTGCGGGTAATTTCCCAGCCTTCCGCGAAGTCGAGCGGAGAAACCTTGACCGCCCGATCCTGGACCAATGCGGCGGCAAGACCGCCATCGATCTCGATCAGCCCTTTTGCGGCATTGAAACCTTCGCGCGCCATTTCGGCGGCAAGAATGCCATTGAACGCAGCTTTTCCGGCATGGAACGGCTTGGCGGTCGTGCCGAACGATCCAGTCAATCCGGCGGCCTGCGTGGAAGCCAGCCCGATCGCGTTTTTTAGCTGATCTGCATTCAACCCATACAGGATCGAGGCGGCGATCGCGGCGCCCACGCATCCGAATACGCCGGTCGAATGGATATTTCGTTCGTTGATGGCGACCCCAAGTCCACCGGACCCCAGCCTGCCTCCAACCTCGAATCCGGACACAAACGCTGCAACGATGTCGCGCGGCGATGCACCGATATGCGTGCCCACCGCAAATGCTGCGGCCCAGGTCGGGCCGGTCAAGTGTGCAATCGATCCCACATGGGTGTCGTCGAAGTCCAGACAATGCGCCATCGTTCCGTTGACGAGCGCAGCAGCAGCCGGCGTCGTTTCTCCATCAAGCAGAACGGGAGACTTTCCAGCAGCGTTCCACCCTTTGACAACCCGCTTGATGGACTTGATCGCCTCTTCGTTGGCCGCACCGATCGCAACACCGAACCAGTCCACCAGGCAGAACCGCGCCGCCTCAAGCACATCCTTGGGCAATCTCTCAAAGGAGGCATCGGCGACGAAATTGGCGATGGCATCGGCGTTGGTCACGTTCTGAAGTGCGCTCATCACGAGTCCTCGAAATGCTTAAATGGTTTCAATGGCAAAAGCGGCGGCCGCTCTCTCGACGATTTCCTGGTGCTGTCCCAGACTCGGCGCGGGCGAGCGTTCCCTAGTTAGACCCGATGCATGCAACGGATTGGCAATGGTGGGAATGCGTCCCTCTGTCGGATGCGAGATCCACTCGACCATTCCCCGCGCCGCGACATGCTCACTGTTGACGGCCTCATCCGAGGTATAAACAGGCAGGATCGGCACGTTGCGTTCCGCCATCCATCGCACGAGTTCGTCCCGATCCTTGGACAGGCAGAACTGGCCGATCGCATCCCGATACAGCGCGGCCCGGGCTCCGTGCGCCGTGTGGCGGTGTTCCGGACCTTCGTCGGCATGAATCAGATCGGGACGGTCGATCAGCTTGCAGAACGAATTCCAGATCCGTACTTCGAGCAACGAGACCGCGACGGCTTTGCCGTCCTTGGTCGGATATGTCGCGTAGCGCGGATTGCCGCCATAGAGCTCCATCACCGTCGTGACGGGAAATCCTCCCAACCGCGCCAGCGCAGGGCCCGCGATCACGTTGGTCATGCTGAACAGACAGTCGAACATCGAGATATCGAGGTAGCGGCCTTCTCCGGTATCGCGCCGTTGGTAGAGCGCGGCCAGGATGGCCATGACGGCATAGGCGGATCCGGCGTAATCCCCGGCTTGAAAGCCGGGCACCGGCGGCAACTCGCCTTCAGGCCCCGTCCCCATGACCCCCGTTACCGATTGCACGACAAGGTCGTGACCGGGAATGCCGGCCCATGGGCCGGTCTGACCGAAGCCGGTAATCGAACAATAGATGATGCGCGGATTGATCTTTCGTGCAGTCTCGTAGTCGATTTCGAGCCGTTTCGTCACATCGCGCCGATAGGATTCGACGATAACATCAGCCTCCGCGATCAGTTCATGGGCCTTTTTGCGGTCCGTCGCTTTGGCCAGATCGAGCGCCACCCCTCGCTTGTTGCCGTTGACGGTGGTGAAATAGACGCTGTTCTGCTTGAAGTTCGGCGGATTGTGCCGGCCGAGATCGCCCACTTCCGGCTGCTCGACCTTGATCACGTCCGCGCCGAGGTCACCCAACATCTGCGTGCACCACGGCCCCGGCAGCATCCGGCTGAAATCGACCACCTTGATGCCAGCCAACGCGCCGCGCGCCGCGCCATTGTCCTCTCTCTTCATTTGATGCCCCTTGCGGCCTATCGGCCCTTGAATTTGGCGTCGCGCTTCTCGAGGAATGCGGCAATGCCTTCGTGCTTGTCTTCGGTTCCGTAAATGGTGTTGACCATGAAGAATTCGAGGTCGATCGCCGATATCTGGTCCATCTGCATTCCACGCCGAACCGCGCGCTTGGCAAAGGCAAGGCTGAGCGGCCCGCGCTTCTCGTAGATCGACACCAGCCGCTTGGCTTCCTTCAGCGCTTCGCCCTTTTCGGTCAGCCGGTTGATCAGGCCGATGCGATGCGCTTCCTGGGCGTCGATCGGGTCTCCAAGGAACAACATATCCATCGCGTTCGACATCCCGACAATGCGCGGGAGGCGTTGCGTTCCGCCGAAGCCCGCCACCGTACCGATGCGCGAACTAGTGATCGCGTAGGATGAGCCCTTGGCGCCGATCCGGATGTCGCAGGCTAGCGCCAGTTCACAGCCGCCGGTCATGCAGAAGCCTTCGATCGCGGCCAGCACCGGCTTGTCGACGCTTTCCAACAACTCGAGAAGGCGGTTGGCACGGCCGAAGAAGGCGTCTCCGTCCGTCACCGACTTGACCTTGAGCGCTTCGTTCAGATCCGCGCCCGCCGAGAACACCTTGTCGCCGCCAGTGAAAATGATCGCCCGAACCTCCGTCAGCGCCGCGGCCTTCCGCACGGCGTCGGCCACATCGTCGATCGTTTGCAGACTGAGTGCGTTGCGCTTTTCCGGGCGATTGAAGGTGATCACGAACGCCGGGCCATCTTCCTCGGTGAGGATCGTTTCATACGCCATGGTTCTCTCCGCGGTTTGGATGGTTTGAAAATGCGCGCACTTGATTCTCCGGGTCAGCGATACGCCGGCAGACCGGTCAGCTCACGTCCTTCGATCAGCGTCAGAATCTGGGTGGTGCCATCGGGAACGGTCAGCATCCTCGCGTCGCGATAAAGCTGCTCGATGCCCATTTCGCGGCTGAGCCCGATGGCGCCGTGTACTTCCATCGCCAGCGAAATTGCGCGCTGACAATTCGAGACGGCATAACGCTTTGCCATGGCGGAGGCGTGGTTGGCGCGCTCGCCACTGTCGATACAGGAGAGTGCGTAATAACAAAGCAGCCGGCTCGTCGTGATCGTCGTCGATATGTCGGCAAGCATCTCTTGAACAAGCTGGAAATTCGAAATCTTCTTGTTAAACGCGACGCGGTCGCCAGAGAATTGCAGCGCCATATCGAGCGCCTTTTGTGCAAGACCTACGGCCCAGAGACCAAAGATCGGACGATTGGCGAGCCATGTCAGCGTCAGCACGCGCGACGTATCGCCGGGCTCACCGAGCGCGTTGCGCTTCGGCACGCGGCAGCCTTCGAATAATACCTCGCCCAAGTGCCCCTGACGAAGCCCCATCATGTCGATTTCGTGGGCCTCGAACGGCGAATGCTCGCGCTCGACCACCATGCGCATCGCCTTGGTCAGACCCTTCTCGTCTTTGCCCATCGCGCAGGTGACATTGATCAGGTCGCAGATGCTGGCATTCGTGATCCACATCTTGCGGCCGGTGATGACGTATTCGTCCTTGTCCTCGACCGCACGCGTCTTGATGCTTCTGGGGTCCGAGCCGACGTCGGGTTCGGTATTGCCGGTACAGGCGATTTTGTTGGCCGCAATGATGTCGGGCAGGAATCGCTCCTGCTGCTCCGGCGTACTCGATAGACAAAGTCTCGCGCCGGTTCCTTCGTGGGCGATCAGCGCCAACGCAATTGCCGGCGGCAGTTGCTCGTGCATCAAGCCGAGATTCAGCGCCGATAATCCGGCGCCTCCGACCTCCTCCGGCACCCGCGCCGAGGTAAGCCCCTGCTCGGCGCATAGCTTGAATATTTTCAGCATTGCGTCCTTGGGCAGCGGCTTGTCGGCATCGTGCGCCTTCATGATCGGAACGATCTTCCGGTCGACCATCTGCCGGGTCGACTCCTGGATCATGCGCTGTTCGCTATCGAGCTGAAAATCCATGCATTCCTCACCTGCAAGTTCCGGCGGCTCAATTTGGGAAGCCGCCGTTTCGATTTTCGGTCAGCGATAGCACCGAATGGGCTTGCCGTCACCATGAATATGCTATTGGATACGCGTGCATACAATCTAGCAAAAGCAAGAAACTGCTGGAGTTTCACGGGATGGAACGCTCGCTTCCGCGCTTCGTGCAGCATAGCCCCGCGATGCTGATCGCAGGAAAACACGTTGCTGCACGATCCGGCCGGATGCTGGCTGTTGAAAATCCAGCCACCGGTTCGGTATTCGCACAGGTGCCAGCGGCTGATGAAGCGGATGTCGATGCGGCGGTCCAGGCGGCGCGTCAGTCGTTTGAGAGCGGCAGCTGGCGACGCATGACCGCCGTCGATCGCGAGCGCATAATGTGGAAGTTGTCGGAACTGATCGAGGCGAACCTTGATGAGTTCGTCGAACTCGAGGTCTGGGACAACGGCATGCCAAACGGCATGGCCCGTCGCGCGATCGAGCGCGCGATCGACGGCTTTCGGTTTTATGCCGGCATCTGCTCCAAGATCTACGGCAATACATCCGACATTTCAGGCCAACGCGCAGAGTTTCACGCGTTCTCGTTGAAGGAACCCGTCGGCGTTGCGGGCTTGATAATTCCCTGGAATTCGCCCCTCTCAGCCGCGCTCAACAAGGTCGGGCCATGTCTTGCGGCCGGATGCAGCGCGATCCTGAAGCCGGCTGAACAGACGCCCCTCAGCGCGTTACGATTGGGCGAACTGGCCCTTGAGGCCGGCATACCGGCCGGCGTATTGAATGTCGTGACTGGCACCGGCGCGGAAGCAGGCGCCGCCATCGCGGGCCATCCCGACATCGACAAGATCTCGTTCACGGGATCTACGGAAGTCGGAAAGCTTCTGGTTCAGGCCGCTGCCGGCAACCTGAAGCGGCTCAGCCTTGAGCTCGGAGGCAAATCACCAGTGTTTGTCTTTGCGGATGCCGACCTGAAAACGGCGATCCCGCGCGCGGCCGCTGCGATCTTTTCCAACAGCGGTCAGATCTGTTACGCGGGCTCGTTGCTGTTTGTGCAGAAGCCTGTTTTCGACAAGGTCATCGCCGGCATTGCCGAGATCGCACAAAACATGCGCATCGGCGACGGTTCCGACGACTCAACCGAACTCGGTCCGCTGATTTCAAGTGCGCAGCGTTCCCGCGTGCTCGCCTATGTCGCCGACGGCGTCAACACCGGCGCGGAGCTTGTGACCGGCGGCAAGGCGGTCGACCGCCCCGGTTACTTCGTCGAGCCGAGCGTCTTCGTCAAAACAAGGCCCGAACAGAAGATCGTCCGCGAAGAGATTTTCGGCCCCGTACTCGCGGCGATGCCGTTCGACGATCTTTCCCAGGTGGCGAAACTCGCCAATGCGACCTCTTACGGACTCGGCGCCGGCGTTTTCACGACAAGTCTCAGCACGGCGCACAAAGCGGCGCGCGCCATCCGCGCCGGCAACATCTGGGTCAATTTCTATGGCGGCAGCGACAAGTCGCTGCCGTTCGGCGGCTACAAGGAATCGGGTTGGGGGCGCGAAGGCGCCTACGCCGGGCTCGACGCCTTCCTCGAACAGAAGGCCGTCTATATGCGTCTTTAGGTGAAATAAAAATTCGACCGGGAGGAATTCATGGGAGCCTTTAAGGCCGTCGTATCCAGCGCGTTTCTGCTTGCCGCTACGCCGGCGGCGATGGCGCAACTTTCCGACAACAAGGTGAAGATTGGCATCCTCACCGAAAGCAGCGGCGTCTACGCCGACCTCGCCGGCAACGGATCGATCGTGGCGGCGAAGATGGCAGTCGAGGATTTCGGCGGCAAGGTGAACGGAATGCCGATCGAGATCGTGTCGGCCAACCATCAGAACAAGCCTGATATCGCCGCCAACATCGCCAAGGAATGGTTTGACGTCGGCGGCGTCGATGTCATCGCAGACCTGCCGAACTCGGCCGTGGCGCTTGCCGTCAGTGAAATCGCAAAGGACAAGAAGAAGCCGGCCTTGATCGTCAACCCCGGCTCATCCGAGATCACGGGATCGAAGTGTTCGCCTTACAGCGTTCACTGGACCTACGACACCTGGGCACTGGCGCATGGAACCGCCAGCGCGATCACCAAGGCCGGCGGAAAATCTTGGTTCTTCATCACGGCCGATTACGCTTTCGGCAAGGCGATGGAAGCGGACGCCAGCAAGTTCATCAAGAGCGAAGGCGGGACAGTGCTCGGCTCGGTCCGGCATCCTCTGGATACGCCGGATATGTCGTCTTTCCTGCTGCAGGCACAGAATTCGAAAGCCAAGATCATTGGCCTCGCCAATGCCGGAACCGACTTCATCGATACCGTCAAGCAGGCCCGCGAATTCCACATCGCCCAGGATGGCAATCAACGGCTCGTCGGTCTTCTCGTGTTCCTGAGCGACGTCAACGCACTCGGCCTCGAGGACGCAAAGGGCATCGAACTGACGACGGCGTTTTATTGGGACCGCACGGATGCTACGAGGGCATGGACCAAGCGCTATGCCGCGCTCAATGGCGAAAAATATCCGAACATGACCCATGCCGGCGTCTATTCCGCAGTCTTGCATTATCTCAAGGCCGTCGCCGCGGCCGGTACCGATAACGGCACCGCTGTCATGGCCAAAATGAAGGAATTGCCGACCGACGATCCGCTGTTTGGCGAGGGTAAAATACGTGCGGATGGCCGGAAGGTTCACCCGATGTATATTTACCAGGTCAAGACACCGCAGGAATCGAAATATCCTTACGACTACTACAAGCCGATTGCGACGATTCCTGAAGAAGAGGCGTTTCGTCCGATAACGGAAGGCAACTGCCCATTCGTAAAAACTGAACGGTGAATTGATTAACCCATGGCCGGACCTGCAGACGTGGCGCCCTTCATCGGGAAACTGCCTTTCGAGGGACTCATTGTCGTCGAGCTCGGCGCGCGCATCGGCGCCGCCGCCTGCGGCTCGCTTTTGGCAATGGTCGGCGCGACCGTGATCGCAGTCGAACCCGAAGAACCGGCGCCGGTTGGAAAGTACAAGACCCGATCGATATCTCTGGCCGGAAAACGCAGCGTCGTGATCCGAAAAAATGACAAGACGGACCAGGCATTGCTGCGTCATGCCCTTGATGCGGCTGACGTGGTCCTGTTGTCGAGCGACCTGCCGAGCGAGCTTCCGGCGGACTGGAAACCCGGCGCGGATTGCATCGTTTGCGATGTGACCGCGCTTGCCGAACGGCAGCCGCACGACGATTTGCTCTGCGACAAGCTCATTCAGGCGTTGACCGGCATCGCCGCGGTCACGGGAACGGCCGAGAGCACCGCGACACTTTCCGATGCCGCCATTCTCGATCTTGGATCCGGTATCTATGCGGCCGCAGCCGTTGCGGCTGCGCTTCGCGTCCGGCGCAAGCATGGCGGCGGACAGCACATCGAGTGCAGCATGTATGGCACCGGCATCAACGGTCTTGTGACGTTTCTTCCGTTTCACTTCGAGGGGAAAGTGCCGCCGCGCGGCGGCAATCGGCATCCGATGTGTGCGCCGTGGAACGCCTATGAGGCTTCCGACGGCTGGATCCTGCTCTGCTCGGCCAATGACGATCAATGGAAACGGCTGTGCCGCGCGATGGACCGCCCTGAACTTGGCGTCGAAGGACCTTTCGTCAAGCTGGCCGATCGGGTCAAGCGGGTCGACGAGGTCGATGCCGTCGTGCAGAACTGGACCGCCTCACGAACTGTCGAAGAGGTTGTCGCGACATTGGGCAAGGCCGACATCGCTTCCGGCCCGATCGCCGACGTCGCCGAACTTCCGCTCGACCCGAACGTCAGACATCGCAACATGGTACGCCAGCTGAATGGCCCCGAACAAGGCGACAGCATCGACATCCCGGGGCCGCCACTGACGTTCGGCAAGGCCGCGGTGCAAGTCCCGAAACGAGATGCAGATCGGGAGTTCGTTCTTGGTCTGCCATTGAAGAAACATTCGGACAACGCAAACACGGCGCAGATTCGGCCGCTCGCGGGACTGAGGGTGCTTGAGATCGGGCAATACACGACCGCACCGCTTGCAGCCAAACATATGGCTTCGCTCGGCGCCGAAGTGATCAAGATCGAACCGCTCAGCGGCGAGGCGTCGCGAGCCTGGCCGCCGCATCTCGACGGCGACAGCTATTTTTTCACGCTCAACAACACCAACAAGCGGAGCCTCGCCCTCGATCTGCGGGCTGCGGAAGATCGCGCCGTCTTCATCGACCTGATCAGGACCTCCGACGTGCTGGTTGAAAACCTCAAGCCCGGCTCGCTGGCGCGGCTCGGCTTCTCCGACAAGGAACTGCACGCGATCAATCCCAAGCTCGTCTATTGCGCAATCTCCGGCTACGGCGTGGATTCCATCTATCCCGGCCGTCCCGCATTCGACACGGTGGTTCAAGCCATGTACGGGCTCATGGACCTGACGCGCGCGGATGGCGTACCAACCAAGATCGGCATCTCGATCGCCGATACCGCCGGCGGTATGATGGGGCTGTTTTTCATCCTGGCGATGCTGGAACAGCGCGATGTTTCCGGTGAGGGCAGCTTCATCGATCTCGCCATGCAGGACGTCGTGGTGTGGCTCACGCACACCGCCTGGCGGGCCAGCGGCCGCTCGCCGCATGTGGTGGCGTCCTGCAGCGATGGAGATGTCGCGATCATTGCCGACCAGGCCACGGTCGACGCCCGCCTCAAGGCGGCGGGCATCGAGTTGAAATCCGCGACACGCCAAAAAGCCGTCGACACGATGGTGGCAGCCAACATCCCCGCCGCGCCGGTTCGAACCGTCGATGAAGTCGGCGCATCCGAGCGGGGACGCTTTATCCGAATGGTCAAGAAGGGCGACAATTCCTGGCCGCTGCTCGAACTGCCGTTCAAGCTCTCGCGCATGCAAAAATACGAGCTTCGTCCGATCGAGGCATTGGGCGGCGCGAACAAGGATTTCGCGCGTCGGGCGGCTTCCTAAGGAGATCAGCGCCGCGCGGAACTCACGGCATGACGAAGCCGCCGTTGACGCTGACCACTTGCCCCGTGATCCACGACGCTTGGTCGCTCAACAGGAAGCTGATCATAGCGGCGGCATCCTCGGGTTCACCGATGCGCCCGGCCGGATACATCTTCAGCACCGCCTTGACGCGGCGTTCGTATTTTTCCGGACCCATCTGCTGAAGCATCGACGCTTCTCGCTCCTGTCGCAATTCGGTGTTGGTAGCGCCGGGCGAAACCACGTTCAAGGTGACGCCGGACCTTCCGACCTCCTGAGCTACCGACTTCACGAGTGCGATCACACCACCCTTGGCCGCGGCGTAGTATGACAGCCGAGCCTGACCGATCCGCGCCGAGTCCGAGGCCATGCAGACGACGCGGCCATATTTGCGTTCGACCATGCCTGGCAAAAGCGCACGCAAGCAAAGCATCGGGCCTGTCAGGCACACCTTGAACATCCGGTCCCATTCGGCCGGCGTCGATTCCAGGAAAAGATTGTCGGCCAGGATCGCCGCGCTGTTCAGGAAAATGTCGACTTTTCCGAAAGCCTTGTTCGCTTCGGCGGCCATGCGGGCCACGTCGCTCTCGGACGAAATGTCGGCCTGAATACCTAACGCCTGCCCGCCGGTTTCGGCCGTGAGTTTTGCGGCAGCTTCCTTGATCCGGTCGCCATTGATATCGACCAACGCGACCTTGACGCCATGGCGAGACAGGTTGTGCGCGCAGGCGAAGCCGATGCCGCGGGCCGCTCCCGTGATCAGCGCTACGCGATCCTTCGCGAATGGTTCCATGGTCGATTTTCCTTCCCGTTTTGCCCTTCGCTCCGGCGTCGATCCTGCCTGACTGACGCCTAGAGCTCAGCAAAATCCTGATTTCGCTAGACGAACCCGGTTTCAATCCATAGAGTATCCTTCTCGCCGGCCCGTCGTCAATCTCGGTTGATAGCAAGTAGCCGCCGAACCTACTCGGCGACTGCCGGACCCAGGCAAATCAAGACTGAGCCAGAACAAGACTGAACGAAAACAAGAATGGGAGAGGACAACGCCGTGAAAGCCCGCAACACTCTCCTGCTCCAGAAATCAGGTCCAGCCTGCGTCATCACGTTGAACCGGCCGAAAATTCGTAACGCCATCAGCACCGAAATGATGGATGAACTCATCGACGTCATGGCAGAACTGGACGCGACAATTCGGTGCGCGCAGTGATCATCACCGGCGGTACCGAGTACTTTGCGGCGGGTGCGGACCTTAACGAAGCGCTGCAAGTCAAGACCGCAACACAAGGCATGGACTATTTCGGCCGGTGGCATCGCGTCTGCGCCACGCTGGAAAATTCCAAAAAGCCCGTGATCGCTGCAATCGAAGGTTTCTGCGTGACCGGCGGTCTGGAACTCGCGCTGGCTTGCGACCTGCGCATCGGCGCGGACGGATCGACCTATGCCATCACCAGCGCCCGGATCGGAACGGTGGCGGGCGCCGGCGGAACCCAGCGCCTGCCGCGTGTTGTCGGAACGTCTTATGCGCTGCAAATCCTCTTCGCGGCGGAACCGCTTCCGGCGCAGGATGCATATCGTATGGGCTTGATCAATGAGCTAACCGCAAAGTGCGAGGCGCTGGCGGGAGCGATGAAAACGGCCGAGCTCTATTCCACTCGCGCGCCGCTGAGCCTGGCACTCGTCAAGCGCGCCGTTCACCGCGGCATGCAGATGGATCTCGCCTCCGGCCTCGAATTCGAAACCTTCCTGGTCTCGACCATCTATGGCACCGAAGACAAGCAGGAAGGAATTTCCGCATTTCTCGAAAAACGCAAGGCTGACTTCAAGGGCCGCTAGCGTTGGAAATCAATCCCATGACGATAAAAAAGCCCGGCGCAAACGTCGGCACAACGCTGGCAAAAGCGCTGTTTGCGCCCGACAGCATCGCACTGATCGGCGCATCAGCCGATGTCGGCAAACATACCTCGTTGCCGCAACGCTATCTGCGCAAGCACGGCTTCACCGGCAAGATCTTTCCGGTCAATCCCACGCACCAAGAGATTTTCGGCGAGCGGGCGTATGCATCGGCCGACCTTATCCCAGAGCGGGTCGATCACGCCTTCATCATGCTGCCGGCCCGGCTGGTGCCGGAGGCCGTGTCGCAATGTGCGGCCATCGGCATCCGCTGCGCCACCATTCTCAGCGCCGGCTTCGCTGAGATCGGAGAAGCCGGTCGGAAGCTCCAGCAGGATATCTTCGAGCGCGCGCACCCCTCCGGCATGCGTATCCTCGGGCCGAATTGCCTCGGCGTCATCAATACGACCCGGGGCGTTGCGATATCGGCGAACGAATCGCTAGAGACACCGCAGCTTCTCAAAGGACACGTATCGCTGCTGTCGCAGAGTGGAAGCCTGCTCGGCTCGTTGCTGTCACGCGGACAAAGCCGTGGACTTGGCTTTGCCAAGATGGTTTCGGTCGGTAACGAAGCCGATCTCGGTGTTGGCGAACTCGGCGATCTCCTGGTCGACGATCCCGATACCCACGCCATCCTGCTGTTTCTGGAAACGGTCCGCGATCCGCAACGGTTTTCGTCGATGGCACGCCGCGCCTACGCGGCCGGCAAGCCGATCATCGCATTCCTGCTCGGCCGCAGCCCGATCGGCAACCAACTGGCCGCCTCGCATACCGGCGCCATCGCCGGCAACACAGCAGCGATGGAGGCCTTCCTGCAGGAAAACGGCGTGATCCGGGTCGATCTACTGGAAACGCTGATCGAGATGGCGCCCTTCGTTATCGGCCGAAAGCCTGATGGCGTCGGCAAAGTGTCAGTCATGGGGACCACAGGCGGCGGCGGCGCGCTGCTGGTGGATAATCTCGGCATGCGCGGCATCGCGGTGGCGGGTCCCGATCCACAAGCCATCGAGCGTCTCGCGGCACAGAACATTGCGATTTCCGATTCGCCATTGATCGATTTGACGATGGCCGGCACCAACCCGCGCGTGTTCGGCGCCGTCATGGACGCCATGATGGCCTCGCCCGACAACGAAGCACTCATTACCGTCGTGGGCTCGTCATCCCAGTTTCGCCCCGATCGCGCCGTCGTACCCATCATCGACCGAGCAAAAGCTTCCGCGAAGCCGGTTGCGGTTTTTCTGACACCCGATGCGCCGGAATCCTCTCGGCTGCTGACGGATGCCTCGATCGCCGTGTTCCGCACGCCGGAGGCCTGCGCGGACGCGGTGCGCGCCTATTTCAATTGGCAAGCGCCGGTGAATGACGCCCTTCCAAAGCTACAGGATCACGACGCGTTGACGGCTTTGGCACAGGACGCCGTCAGCGGCGGAGACGCCGGCAAACTGCTCGATCGTCTCGGCATCGAACAGGCGCGAACGGTCAATGTCGCAATCGATGCAAGTGAAGCAGATATCGTGGTCGCGGTGACGAGGCTGAAATTTCCTGTCGCGATCAAGATCGTCTCGGCGGATATCTCGCACAAGACCGAAGCCGGCGGCGTGCTGCTCAACGTGGCCGACGTCGCCGCCTTGCACGCGGGAATGGCCCAGATGGGCGACACCGTCAGGCAGCGCCGGCCGGACGCAACGATTGAGGGCTTTTCGATCCAGGAGATGCGCACCGGCCTTGGCGAGGTCCTCGTCGGCTACCGCGTCGATCCGCGGATCGGGCCAACCATTGTTGTCGGCGTCGGCGGCATTCTCGCCGAAATCTATCGCGACGCGGTCGTAGCGCTCGCGCCCATCAGCGTCGACCGCGCGCATGACATGATCAGACAGTTGCGCGGGCTGGCCCCGTTGCGTGGCTACCGCAATCTGCCGGAAGGTGATCTGCCGGCCTTGGCCAACGCGATAAGCGCGTGGTCACGAATCGCGCAGCTAGCGGACAGTGGAATCGCCGAGGCCGAGTTGAATCCGCTGATCATCGGCAGAAAAGGTCAAGGCGTCGTCGCCGTCGACGCCCTGTTCGTTCCTGGATAGCACAACGTCGAGAATTACGCCTCGGCGCGTGGTTTTAGGAAATCTCCCGCGCGCATCTGCGGGTGCGAGCGCTCGTATTGCGGAGGATAGTAGACCCGCTGGCCCAACTCCATCGCCGCGTGCCAGGGCCAGCGCGGATTGAACAGCATGCCGCGCCCGAGCGCGACCATGTCGGCCCTGCCGCCGGTGATGATATCTTCAGCCTGCCTTGCTTCCGTGATCAAGCCCACCGCCATCGTCGCCATTCCGGACTCCTTGCGGATGCGCTCGGCGAACGGCACCTGATAGCCAGGACCGACGTTCAACTGCTGCTCGGGCACCGAGCCGCCGCTCGAAGCGCAGATGTAATCGCATCCCCGCTTCTTCAATTCCTTTGCAAGCTCCACGCTGTCGTCGAGCGTCCAGCCGCCTTCGACCCAATCAGTAGCCGAAATGCGCATGCCCAGCGGCTTGTGGTCCGGCCAGACCTTGCGAATGGCTTCATAGATTTCGATGGCAAAGCGCATCCGCCCCTGCAGTGATCCCCCGTAGCCGTCGGTTCGCTTGTTGGCGAAAGGCGACAGGAAATTGTGGATCAGGTAGCCGTGCGCGGCATGAATCTCGATCATATCGAAGCCGATCCGGTTGGCGCGTTCGGCAGCCTTGGCAAAGGCCGCAATCTCGCGCCTGACGCCGGCTTCATCCAGTCCACGCGGATCATTGCGGCCTGGATAGGCAACGTCGGAGGCGCTGTGAGGCGTCCATCCGCCCTTGTCGAGAGGAATCGCTTTTTGTCCTTCCCAGGCCGTCGAAATCGAACTCTTTCGGCCGCCGTGATAAAGCTGAATACCGAGTTTTGCGCCGCCGTAACGACGGCAGAACCCAATCACGCGGGTTAGCGCGGCTTCGTTCTCGTCGGAAAAAAGCCCGAGATCGGTCTTGCTGAGGCGGCCTTCCGGATTGACGGCGGTCGCTTCCGTGATCAGGAGACCCGCACCCGACACCGCGAGATGCCCGAGATGCATCATGTGCCAATCCGTTGCGCTGCCGTTGTCGCCGGAATACTGGCCCATCGGCGACACCACGATGCGGTTGTCCAATTCCAGATCGCGCATCTTGAATTTGGAAAAGAGTGCAGACATTACGAAACCTCTTTGTTCACGAATACGCTCAGGAACGAAGCTTCTCGAGCGGCTGCCCGAGGTACGATTCAATCACATCGGGATGGGCGATGACCTTTTCCGGCTCCCCCTGAAAGAGTTCGCGCCCGAAATTGAGCACCAGCACACGATCCGCCAGCGCCAGAATGACGCCGACCAGATGCTCGATCATCAGGATGGTCACGCCGGAATCCGCGACCCGTTCGATCGCGTCCATGATGGCCTCGATCTCGGCCCCGGTCAGGCCAGACATTACTTCGTCAAGCAGTAGCAGCTTCGACTGCGTCGCAAGCGCCCGCGCCAATTCCAGCTTCTTCTTTTCACCAATCGTCAGGTCGCCGCCGAATACGTTTTTCTTGTGCAGCAAACCGACCAGATCGAGCGCCTGCTCCGCGCGAATAGCCGCATCTTGCGCCGATATCCATTTGTCAGAAGCAAACAACGCGCCTGTCATGACGTTGTCGTTGACGGTCATCTCGGCAAACGGTCTGACCACCTGGAACGTCCGGGCAACGCCAAGCCGGCATATCTCGTACGGCGCCAGCCCGCGAAGCTCCTTGCCCTCGAACACAATGGAGCCGTCGTTTGGAACGCTGTATCCGGTAATCAGATTCAAGAGCGTGGTCTTGCCGGCACCATTCGGACCGATGACGCCCAATATCTCGCCGCGCCCGAGTTCGAACGACAGACCCGAGATCGCTGCGACACCGCCATAGCGCTTGGAAAGCCCGCTAACTTTAAGCACCGGCACCTCCGTCCCGGCTTTCCGTCGCGCGGCGTTCACGGCGGCTCCGGCGAACCCGCTCCGTGCTGAAGGCCGCACCGACAAAGGCCTTTTGAATGGACTCGGATGCTACGAGATCGCTGGCACGCCCCTCATGCGCCACGCGCCCGGCCGACAACACATAGCCCCGCTGCGCGACCGTCAACGCTGCGCGCGCATTCTGCTCGACGAGCAGAATGGTGATGCCGCTTCTGGCGATGGTCTGCACCGCCTCAAAAACCGTGCTGACCATTTTCGGAGACAAACCCAGCGAAGGTTCATCGAGCGCCAGCAGCTTTGGTTGCCCCATCAGTGCACGGCCAATGGCGAGCATCTGCTGTTCACCGCCGGACATCAGGCCTGCCGCCTGCTCCCGGCGTTCCCCGAGCTTTGGAAACAGCGTCAAGACGCGATCCAGACTTTCCTTTCGGTTCGGGCGCGCGCGCTTGTTGAACGACCCGAGCGAGAGATTCTCCATCACGGTCAGATCAGGAAAGACTTGCCGTCCTTCCGGCGACAGGCAAATGCCCGCGGTCACCCGCTCGTGCGGCGGCATTTGCGAAATATCCTCGCCGTCGTAGACGATCGTGCCTGCCTGCAATGGAATGAGCCCGGTGACGGCCCGCATGGTCGTGGTTTTTCCCGCGCCGTTGGCGCCGAGCAGACAAACGACCTCACCCTGCTCTATTGCCAGGCTAAGGCCGTCGATGACGACGCTGTCTTCGTAGCCGGCTCGGATGTTGTCGAGGCGGAGAATGGGCTGGCTCATTTTACCCCCGCCGCCAGCGAAGCGCCTTCAGGAGATCCCCTGGTCCATCGCTTCCACAATCCCACCAGTCCTTGCGGCATCGCGAGCACGCCGAACACCAGCACACAACCGTAAACCAGAAGGCTGACACCACCGGAATAGTTGAAATAGAGCCGGGTCAATTCCGACAGTGCGAGAACCGCGATCGATCCGATCACGGGACCGATGATTGTATAAAGCCCGCCGAACAACGGCGCGATCTGCGCCGAAATCGTCACCTTCAGATCAAACGCAGAGCCGGGATCGAGATAGCCAGTGTACCAGACGCTGATCACCCCGGCACAGGATGCCATCGCGCCGGAGAGAGTGGTGACCCCGATCCGAAAGCGTGCGGGATTGACGCCGAGCATTTGCGCCGCGCTCTCGCTGTCACGCATGGCCCGCAAAGCATATTGATAGCGGGACTTCAGCAAAAGATAAGACACCGCGATCGCAATTGCGGTCAGACAAAGCGAAAAGGTCGTCATGGTGAGACGGTCCGGCCGAAGCTTATCGTAGACGAAAACGCCTTCGGCCCCGCCGGTCAGCTTTGGCACCATCAGCGCCACGACACGCAGCGCTTCAGACGTTGCGAGCGTAGAGATAGCAAAGAACAACCCGCGCAGGCGGCCCGTGATATAGCCGAGGAAGGCGCCGTACACTCCGCCGAGGAAAATCGCGGGAACAATCGAAAACCAGAACGGGATGTGAAAGGCATTGGCCAGCAAGGCTGCCGAATAGGCCCCGAGGCCCCAGAAGCCGGAGTGACCGAGCGAAATCAGCCCGGCATTGGCCATCATGTTCCAGCTCACCGCGACCAGGATTAGCGTCGCCAAGCGCGTGACCCAGTCACTCAAGCCCGGCGGCAGAAAGTGCGGCAGCACGAATGCCGCAAGCAATCCGACCGCCAGAATGGCGCCTGTCCGTGTCCAGATCATGCTTCGCGCCCGACGGTTCCAAGAATTCCGGTGGGACGGGCGATCAGAACCATCACGAGCAGGAAGAACGCGACACCCTCAGCCCAGCCGATTCCCTGCGGTACCAGATAGCTGATGGTTGTTTCCGCCGTTGCCAGAAAAAACGCGCCGATCACCGTGCCAACGACGCTATCGAGGCCGCCCAGGATGATGATCGCGAATGCTTTCACCAGAATCGGAAAGCCCATGAATGGCGTGATCGGCAGCAGGAAGCTCATGATGGCGCCCGTCGCTGTGCCGAGCGCCGAACTTAACCCGAAAGATAACGCATACATCGCGCGGACATCGATGCCCATCAGCGAGGCCGCGGCACGGTTCTGCGAAACGGCGCGGGTCGCGCGCCCGAGTTCGCTCCACCGCAACCAGGCAAGCAGAAGCACGACGAACACGGCCGCGAGAAAGAAAGCGATCAGCCGGCCCTTCGCGACGATGACGTCCTCAGTAAGAAACCAGGAATTGAACGCATAAGATGGCGTTGTCGAACGCTCGTCACCGGTCCACAGAATCACGGCGACGTTCTGCAGCACAAGCCCTATCCCGAAAGTTAGAAGCACCTGGTTGATGCCGGCACTGTCGAGAATCCGGTTGAGCGTCACCTTAAACAGCAAATAGCCGCCGATCCCGCCGAGCAACGCAACCAGCAGCAGGCTGACCAAGGGATCGACGTTCAATCCAAGGAAGGCAAAGAACGCGGCATAGGCGCCATACATGACGATATCGCCATGGGCAAAATTAATGATCCGCGTGACGCCGAAAGCGAGCGAAAGCCCGACCGCCATCAAGGTATAGACTCCCCCCAGCAGGAGAGAATCGACCAAGATCTGAAGCGTAAGTCCAAGCATTGCTCGCAATCACCTCTTCCATTGCCCAGGGATGTAAGCTGCAAGCTTCCGTCCCAACCCGTCGGCTGGACTACTTGGCGTAGCTCGCCTGCTCGAACTTGTCGGTGGTCTCGAATTCTTTTGGATAGAGAATCGCATCGTTACCCTTGACGCGCTGATGCACCACGACGTCTGCAAAGGCCTGATTGAGGGTTCCGCCAAGACTTGGTTCGAAATGCCCCCTCCCGATCATGGTCTTCACATCGAGTTTCTTCAGTTCCTCGGCGACCTTCTCCTTGTCGTCGACACCGCCTGCATTCTCGATCGCGATCAATAGCATGCACGTCGAGACATACGCGCCGACATCGATGAATTCGGGAACTCGATTATACCGTTTGGTGAATTCCCGGATCCACGCATCGGAATCCATAAATAGCTTCGGATACTTCGGGTCGGACTTTGCCTTCATGCCGTTGATGTAGGTTGTGACGCCGACCCAGCCTTCTTGTGCTTCAGCCGTCGCGTCCTGCCATTGCTTCAGCTGCGGATAGGCCGTGCCGACGAGGTAGGGAATATTGAGACGTTGAACGTAAACCTGCTTCGTCAGCAAGATGCCGTCAGTAGTCTGAACGAGGCCCAGCAATATGTCCGGCTTCACCCGACGGATCTTAGCCAACACCGGATTTAGATCGGTCGCACCTGCGCGCACCAGTTCCTCGGCAACGATCTTGAATCCCTCTTCGGCAAAGTACTTTTGCGCATAAGGCAGGTGCTCGCGGCCATACGCGTCGTCGCCATAGATAATGGCAACGGTTTTGCCCGGTCCAAGTTTCTCCTTCAGGCTGCGCGCAAGTGCACGGTGGTAGTAGTAGGCGTAAGGGAAAGTATGGAAGAGCATCGGCTCCTTGCCGGCCTCTTCCTCCAACAACGGTGTCGTGGCGCCCGGCACAATCCACAGCGCCTTGGTGCGACGCCAAGCCGGAAGTCCGGCCATCGTCATCGGTGTCGCGATTGGACCGATTAGATAGTTGACCTTCTCTTCCGCCAGCAACTGGGTGAACGAATTCACAGTGACTTGCGGATCAGATTGTGTGTCGCGAAACAAAACTTCGATTTTCTTGTTGGCGACTTTGCCGCCGTAGACATCGACCGCCATCTCGATGCCGCGCTTGGCCGCGGCGCCGTAAGAAACAAATTTTCCTGAAATCGAGAGCGGCGCGCCAATCCTGATCGTGTTTTCCGCCTGGGCGGTCGAATTCAGGGAGACTGCCGGCACCAGCATCGAGGCGACAATCAAACACGAGCGAAATAGCTTCATTCCATTTCCTCCCGACAGGCTCTTATTTGGGCCTTGATCAGATTAAGCTAAAACATGAAACCGGTTTCGTCCAGCAAAATTAGCCACGATAGTCTATGCGGAAAAAGCGTCAGGCCGTCTAGCGATTGTCGCGTCGCACCGCGCGCCGTGCGACTAAAGTCGGCCGGCGCAAACCAACGAGATGTGGCGGTGGAGGCCGGTCCGGTTCAAGCGACGGCTTTCTTGCGGCGGACCTTCGGTTCGGTTGGAGAGTCGGCAATTTCAAGCTCGTCGGCCCGAGCGCCCATCTGGCTCGACACCACCTTGCTCGCATTGAGCAGCAACAAAATGAATGCATCTAGCTTTCGATCGACACGAATGGCCGGCCCGGTGATGCTGATGCAATAGCGAACCTGGCCGTTGATATCGCGAAGCGGAACCGAAATTGCCGTTACGCCTGCAACACGTTCGCTGCTCGTCATCGCATAGCCTTGCTGGCGAAACCGCGCCAGCTGCCTTTCCAGTTCGGCGCGATTGGGCCGCTCCTTGGGTGGGCTGTCGCGGAAAATCCGGTCGACTTCAGAACTGCTCAAATAGGCAAGAAGGGTTCGTCCCGTAGCGCCGTAAAGCAAGGTCGTCTGCTCGCCTGCTCGTACGATACTCATCAAGGGCGCCGGCGTATCGAACACCTCGATACAGAGCCGCTGACCGTTGGAAACCGTATTGAGCGTGACGGTTTCGCCGGTCTTTTGCACTAGGTTGAGCATGGCAGGCCGGGCGATTTCGCGAATTCCGATCGTGCTGCGAACCATCCCGCTCAAGCGGGTGAGTTTAAGCGACAGGCAATACCGGTTGTCGTCGAGACGGACGAGGTAACCGAGGTCATAAAGACAATTCACCAACCGATAGGTCGTCGCCTTCGAAAGGCCGATCCGCTGACCGATCTCCTGAAGGGTCAGCATCGTGTGGGCGGGGTCGAAAGCGTCGAAAATAGCGAGCGCGCGCTCCACGGCTCTGATCATCTTGTGCCAAGCCCCTCGAAAAAACCCGGCCTCGTTACAACATTCGACGCGAACCGGCAAATCTTTACAACTACTGAACGCATCTTTTCAGACCTCATTGCCCACCTCACACCGCGTGAAAATTCAACAAAAGCCTATTCACCCGGTCGGCCTGCTCGTACTGAATCCAATGTCCGCCGCCCGGCACCACAGCAATCTCGATGTCGGATCGCACCGCGCGGCAGGCATCGGCGCGGGATTCGATCGAGGGGAAAGCGAGCTTGTCCTCCGCGCCCCAGACCAGTTGAACCGGCGCCGTAATGCGCGGCAGGTCGTCTAGCAAGGTTGCCTGGTGACTAACGCGGCGGCTGTTGAAGCGCGTTCGATCAATATTTGAGAGCTGCGTGTCGACGACTGGATCATCTGCGGCGGGCACACTGGAAAGCATCCATTGGCCGAGATTTGCGGCAGCCGCCTCGCGCCGTGCAGCGACGTCGGCCTCGGGGCCGGGAACGCCGATAGTCGGGATGACGCGTCCGACGGGAACGCCGAACCCTCCCGTCCCCAGCAACGACAATTTGACGATTTTCTCACCGAGCCGCGCCGCGACGCGAGCCGCCAGCGCACCGCCGAAACTGAAGCCGACGAGATGGCAGCGATCCGGCGCTGTCGCAGCGACAGCCGCAACGACCCAATCGACGTACCCATCCGGTGTCATATTCTTCGGAACATCCGGCGATTTGCCGTAGCCGGGCAGATCGAACGCCCTGACACTGAAACGCTCGGCGAGCGCCTCAACGTTGCCAGTCCAGTGCGATGAGGAGCCGACGCCACCATGGAACAGAACCATGCATGGTCCTTTTCCCCGGCTGACGATAGCCAGCGGCGGACACCCCGGATCCGATGCCGGGTCAACGGATGCCGTCGGGGCGACCATGTAGTTGGGAGCAGCAGTCATCCTACACACAACGCGGAACAATTGACTCTCGCAGCCAATCCAAATTTGGGCATTGCGATCAAACCGACCTTTATCTTAGTCTCCGGCCGACGGTTCGCCTAGTGGATTTTTATCCACCCTACGAAACCGGCCCACCAAGCCCAAGAAAGCGCCCGGGAGACCTCAGCCATGTTCGAAGACGTGCTTTACGAGACCAACGGCGGCGTCGCCACCATCACCATCAACCGTCCGAAGGTGCGCAACGCGGTTCGGCCAAAGACCTACGAGGAACTGACGGAAGCGATGAAGACGGCAGGCGACGATCCCGAAATCGGAGTCATCGTGCTGACCGGCGCTGGAGACAAGGCGTTCTCTTCCGGCGGTGACGTCAGCGATCAATCGACCCGCAAGCCCTATATCGGGCGTACGCATATGCGTCGTCTGTTTGCCCTGTCGTCGGTAATGCGAATGATCGACAAGCCGATCATCGCCAAGGTCCGTGGCTTCTGCGTCGGCGGAGGCAACGAAATTCACCTGTTTTGCGACATGTCGGTAGCGAGCGAAGATGCAAAATTCGGTCAGGTCGGTCCCCGCGTCGGCAGCATCCCGATCTGGGGCGCCTGCCAGTTGCTGGCCCGTTACGTCGGTGAGCGCAAAGCGCGCGAAATGGTCTACACGTGTCGGCTCTATACCGCGCAACAAGCCCTCCAGATGGGACTGATCAACCAGGTGTGTCCGGCCGACAAGCTCGACGAAGAGGTCGAGAAGCTCTGCAACGAAATCCTGGACAAAAGCCCGCAAAGCATCCGGATCGCCAAGGTCGCCCTCAATGCGGGATCAGATCAGGAATTTTATTCGTCGTACTTCCCGACGTCGGAACTGCTCGCCTCGATCTACGGCAACGAGGAGAACATGGAAGGAATCACGGCATTTCTAGAAAAGCGACCATCCAACTTCCGCAAATTCCGCAAACGTTGAAGCGCCTACGACAATGGCTCGGTGATTGGCGGCAATCACCGCGCCTTAGCCGGGCACCACGGTCGAGTCCAGCAGGCTGCAAATATCACTCGCCTCCTCAAGGCGCCATAGGCCGTCGAGCAATGTGCCGGCCCGGCTCTTTCCAAGGACGGGATCAACCAAATCGTGAAACTTGTTCGCCAAGCCTCGATCGTCGAGCGGCACTTCGCGCGCGCCGAGCGCCTCCATCGCCTGCTTTTGGAACGTGCCTCGGTCCGTCGTGATGCTGACACGCGCAGGACGATTTTCCGGATAGAGCCGATCCATCTCGGCGCTGGCATCGACGTGAATCAGACCGCCTAGCCGGGCCATTTCCGGATCAAGGCGCGTCTTGTCTTCAAAGTGCTCGACCTTGATCCATCGGTACTTCATGCCAAGCGCCATGATGTAGGGAAAGCTCAATTGCGCGCTGGCGTAATCCTGCCATCCGGTATGAGCGTGTTCGGCGGCAATGCTGTAGGTGTCGACCTGAACGTCGCGCACGTCGCCGGCCGAAAGCTTATTGTCATTCATAAGTTCAATCAGCGCCTCAACCGCTGGCTGAATGTGGCGGCAGCAAGCGTAAGGCTTGATGTAGCAATCGGTAATGCTAAGGGGCTGTGCGGGAAACAGCTCGACCACTCTCGCTTTGCCCCCGCGGCCGAAGGCGAAAGCCTGCGTAAATCCGTCGCGGACTTCGAGCACATCCGGCGGCCCTTCGATGCCAGCCTGCGCCTGAAGCGCTGCCTGCAAGCCGTCGCGCGACGCGTGGCCTGCGTGCAGCCGCTTGATGTCCGCACCGCCGTTGATGAAGGCAAAGATTCCAGCCGCGCTGCTGGCCGCGATTCCCAGTGCATTGAAAATTTGCGCTGCCGGCAGCGCGAGCAAACGCGCTGAAGCCGCCGCTGCACCGAACACACCAACCGCGCCGGTCGGATGAAAGCCACGCTGACGCAAATCGGGATGGCAGGCGCGCGCAATCGCCGCAACCGCCTCATAGCCGATGACGGTGGCCTCGAGCGCCGCGCGGCCGCTGACGCCGGCCTGATAGCCGAGCGAAATGATGGCGGGCACCGTCACCACGCCCGGATGCACCGAACCCCGGCGGTAGCCGTCATCGAGTTCGATGCCGTGACCGGCCGTGCCGGCGATATAGGCCGCATCCAGCAGGTCGGCGCAGCGGCGGCGTCCGGGCACAGGAATGGAGCCCGCAGCGCGCACTTTCGCGAGCACATCTTCGGCGCGGTCGGCGAGATCGCCGCTGGCGCCCGCGATGATTACACCAAGCGTATCAAGGAAGTGGCGCTTAGCGGCGTGCTTCACGTCGGCATCAAGTCCATCCCATTTCAAACCTTGCACCAGCGCGACGATTCCCGCCGTGCCCTGCCCCGGAGAAGTTTGCTTTGCAGCGGTATCGGGTGTTCGCAGCATCGTTCGTCCTATCCTGCTTTCGCGCTCGCCTTGGCAGCCCGCTGATCGAACCGGCGATCAAAAATGCTTTCGGCAACCCGGTTCTTCATCATCTCGATCGAACCGCCGGCAATCATCCATCCACGGGTCCTGCGCATACAATACTCGGCCAACGACTCTTCGCTATAACCGAGACCACCTAAAATTTGCATGGCCTCATTGGCGACCTCGAAGCCGGCCTGGTTGCAGGCAAGTTTGGCTACCGTCGTCTCATAGCCCGATGGCAGCCGGCCTTCGGCATTGGTTGCGGCGCGGTAAAGCAGGAGCTGCGCAGATTCGAGCTTGAGCGCCATGTCCGCAAACTTCCACTGCAAGCCCTGGAACTCGCAGAGCGGCCGGCCGAATTGCTTGCGGACGGCGGCATATTCGCGCGCGAGGTTGAAGGCGTAACGCCCAAGCGCCAGCGAACGCGCCGAATTGCCGATGCGCTCGACGTTGAATCCCGCGATCTGCTTCTTGAAGCCGCCCTCGCCGAGCAACATATTGGCTCTCGGAATGCGGCAATTCTCGAAGTACAACTGGCACCATTGTTCGCCGCCCATGAAACCGGATGGCTGCCCAAGCGAAAAGCCCGGTGAATTCCTTTCCACCAGCACCGAGCCGATACCGTCGAGCCCAGGCGCGAAACGAACGTAGACGAGAAAAATCGATGCATCGGGGCTGTGGGTCGAAAAGATCTTTGTCCCATTGAGGATCACCTCATTACCTGAGATCGTCGCGGTCGTGCGCAGTTCTGTCACGGCGGATCCCGCCTCGGGCTCCGTCATGCCAAGACTGATGACCGATTTTCCGGCCAATAGATCGCCCAAGAAGCGGGCCTTCTGATCTGGCGTCGCATACTCGGCAAATGTGCGGATCGGCCCGAAGTTGCCCGCCTGCACCACGTCGGCGCTGCGCGGACAAACCAAGGCCACCTGTTCGATCGCGATCACTGCATCCATCAAGGAGCCGCCCAGGCCGCCGTCCTCGACAGGAATGGTGATACCCAGCAGTCCCTGCCCGGCCAACATGGGCGCGATATCAAGCGGAAAGCCAGGCGTGTGCGCTCGCTTGAGCGCGTCCTTGGCCAAGTTTGTCTCCGCAAAGCGGCGAACCGACTGCGCGAAAAGCCGTTGTTCCTCGTCGAATTCAAAATGCATGCGAAAATCCTTACAGCCCGACCGCGGACGGTTCGCGGTCGTAAACGCCATTCGGCGTGGCTATCTTGGTTGCTGCCCGTCCCCACCTTGTCTGGCAACTTCCCAGAGCTTATGCTGCCATGATCTTTTCTCATATCTGAATGAGCCGCGTGCAAGCCATCCCTCCCCTCAACCCGTTGCGCGTGTTCGAAGTTGCGGCGCGGCTCGAAAGCTTCACCGAAGCCGCAGCCGAATTGGGCGTGACGCAATCGGCTGTGAGCCGTCAGATCGCCACGCTGGAAGCAGCGCTGGACGCACAGCTTTTCGTACGGGAACGCCACGGCGTGAGGTTAACGAAAGAAGGCCGAACCTATCGCGACGCCATCGCACCGGCTTTCACCATGATCCGGGCAGCGAGCGCGGCGCTGAGAAATCGACGCGCGGAGCCGCTACGGCTTCGGATCTACACAACGTTTGCCGCCAAATGGCTGATCAAGCGCCTGCCGAAATTCCAGGAGTTGCATCCGAAGATCAGCGTAAAGCTCGACGCTTCCGTCGAGAACGTCAATTTTGCGCGTGACGATATAGATCTTGCCATCCAGTTTGGCCGCGGCGACTGGCGCGGTGTCGAAAAACAGCTCTTAATCCGCGACGTCATTCAGCCCGTCTGCAGCCCGAAATTCCTACAAAAGCATCCTGAACTCCGATCGATCAACGGATTGCGCGGTCAACACTTGTTGCATTCCCACTACCGCC
The DNA here is from genome assembly GCA_963824305.1 of uncultured Alphaproteobacteria bacterium. Lineage (GTDB taxonomy): Bacteria > Pseudomonadota > Alphaproteobacteria > Rhizobiales > Xanthobacteraceae > Bradyrhizobium. Next base: position 142,311 of record CAWGOW010000002.1, on the reverse strand, counting down.
GCAAGGACTGGACGGACTGGTTGGCATCCGTCAACCGATCTGATCTGCTTACGGAAGGCACGCTGTATCCCAACTCGATGCTAGCCTACGAGGCCGCTATCGAAGGAATCGGCATCTCGATGGGCCAGACCCTTTTGCTCAAGGATGATATCGCCGCTGGCACGCTCGTACCTTTGTTCGATCGACCGCTGACCCGGCCGCTTGCCTATTTTGCCATCTGGCGGAAAAGCGCGGTTCAAAATCGAAAGGTAACAAGCTTTATGCGATGGCTAACTCTAGAAATTGGCAGGTCGTAGCGTGCGGCCGCTCGCTGAGTAGCCATCTGGCTCCTGAAAAAATATGCAGGTGAGATGTTACGGAAGAAGTCGGTAAGGGGCCGACGCCACTGTCGCAACGACTGATAAAGAAGGTACGAAAACCTTATCAGTTGGCGAACTGACTCCCTTTCTGCTCTTTCCTTATCAGTTCGCGAACTGACTCCATTTTACTGATTTCAGAATCCCTATCCGACGACCACTATCGCGGTAAGAGCGGACTCGGCCACCATGATGCTCGAAGTCGCTGTTTGGCCTTGATCGGAAGTCAGATCGCGGCGGGTCCATCGGTCGCCATCTTCGTGATCCACTCCGTTCGCCGCGGCGTCGACGCTGAGACCGCCGCCCCTATTCATGACCGAGCCAGCCTTCCCGATACCCCCTACTTCGTGAAGATCGACTTCGGCATCATGGCGTGCACGCCCTTGGTGCCGTCGACCACCTGGGTCACGTTGAGGTCCATGGCAGCCGAGCACAGCATGTAGGCGTCGTCGCGCGACAGGCCCTTGGTGTCGGCGATGAAATTGACCATCTCGCGGATCGCGATCTTGGCGGCCTGGTTGAGGTCCTCGTGGAAACCCATGGTCATGTAGTGGGTGGGGGTCTCGGCGCGCGGCCAGCCGGTGTGCACGCCCTTGTGGAGCACCACCTGGATTTCGCCTTTGAGCGAGGTTTCAACCGCCGACATGCCGACTTCGCCATTGCCCTGGGCGGCGTGGCCGTCGCTCACCGACAACAGCGCGCCCGGCACGTGGACCGGCAGAAACAGGCTGGTACCGGGCCGCAGGTCGTGATTGTCCATGTTGCCGCCATTGACGTTGGGCGGGCCCGGCAGAATGCGACCCATCGACGGCGGCGGCGCCACCCCGATGTCGCCCCAGAACGGCCGTGCTGGGATGACGACGCCGGGCGCGAAGTCGATAGTGTTGTGTTCGAGATCGAGATAGACGACGCGGTCGCGCGAATACGGGAAATCCTCCGGCAGCGAGCCGCGATTGGCGCGCGTGCTCATGGCGGCGATCGGCAGCCACAGTTCGATGGAGCGGAGCTTCACCTCAATGGTGTCGCCGACCTCGGCGCCTTTGACGAAGATCGGTCCGTCCATGGTGTGATCACCGCGGCTATCGTCGGGCGCGCCCGCGAAGGCGGTGTAGAGCTCTTGAGGGATCTTCTCCTTTGGCACCCCGATGCTTTCGAAATACTTCGGGTTGCCGGTCGCGGTCCACAACCGCACTATGTCGCCGGAATCGATGGTCAGCACCGGCTTCTGCTTGGCATCGTAATAGCCGTAGACGACGGTCGAGGGCGTCGGCTTGATCTCATGAATGGTCTGGGCGCCTGCCGTGGTGACGGCGGCGCCAACCACAAAGCCACCTGCGATCAAGGCGCGAAGGCTGATGTCGAATACGTGGAATCTCAGGGGCACCTGCGTTTTGCGTTTCGTGCACGCGGTCCTGCTTGGCCGGTCTGGTAGTGCGCTTGGTCGAAAAAACAGAGCCACGGAGGAGAAGTGCTTTCGCTACATTCCCCTTGAAACGATGGCAGCCAGCGACGTCTTGCGTGTGGTGTATCTTTGTTCTCTTTTGTTGACAGCCTAACCAGTGCATTTTTTGGTTGCACTTTCTGCCTGCCAACACTGTCCTTGAGAGATGACGCTGAGAAAATGATACCGACGCTCCAGGCCACGCTCGCTGGGAGGATTGCGGTTTTTGGTCCAAACATCGGCTCAGTCCGGAAGCCTTGTCATGCGCGGCCGCCATACGCCTAAAATCACATTTGCCGTCGCCACCGCAAGCATGACCGAGAGCGAATTCCATTCGGCACCAAGCGATGCCGCGAGAGTGGCAGGGTCGACCTCGTGGGCCAAGGCGCGGGCGCTAAGTTCTGCTTCCTGTTGCATCGGCCCCTGAATGGCCGCAAAGCCCCATTCGAAAACCAAGATGCCCGAAGCAAGTTTAGCCCAAGCCCAACCGGCGCTTTGATAAACGCCGTTCATGCCCATGGCGAGCAAGCCGGCAACCAATGTGAGCCCGAGTGAGGGGAGGAATATCCAGGTCGCGATGCCACCCATCGCGGTGCGCATCAACGCATATTCCGAAAGCGAAGCCGGCGCTGGAGTAAAACTGAGCAGTACGAGCAGGGACGCCATCGCGCCCATGAACCCGATTGCCCCTATTGTATGCATGAACTTTAAAAGTCGTCGCATCGTATCCGGGAGTTACCGTGTAATTGTCCTCGAAGTCTTTGGCGTACCCTAGTCACAGCGTCCCGGATCCACCCTCCACGATTTTCTCATTGAGCTTTTGATCGACTACCTGGACCGTGTGGTCGATCTCGTCAGAGGGAACTCCGAGCTCGTGCGAGATCAACTTCACGAGCAAGTCGACCCGCTCGATGAAGGGGGCTCCGTTAGCAACCGCCCGCGCCGCCGATGAAGGCTTAAGAAGGCTTTCTGCCGCTTTGGCGTACTTCTCGAAAGGCACCTGGTCTTTCGGATCGGCACCAAGGCGCCGGGCGATGGCATCTACGTGCTCATAGATCGATTGCGAAAGTTCCAGATCGTCGTGTACCGCGTCTCGGATCGATTGCGGCTCGTGCGCCGTGATGCAGCGGTAATTCCCGGTCAAAAGCATCGACCATTTTGCCAAAGGCACGAACAGCGAATCGAACACCTTGAGCTTCACTGGAACGTCGTGTCCGTCCAGTGTCACCGCGTCGATGTCCGCTTCCAGTTCCCGAAGCAGGCGATTATGGCTCGCATCCGCGAATGCCGCTGCCTTGAAGTTTGTTGGCAGGCCGACATGAAGCACATTCGCAGCCTCGTCCGGTGGCCGAAAGGCCTGCGGATCAGGCGAGCAAAGCGAGACAAGCCCTGGCTCGAAACGCTCCCATACCTGGGCGTTGGTGTAGGCTTCCTCCAGATCCATTTCCGCCAATGCCGGTATCCGTTTCAGATAGGGCAAGGGCGGCATATTCATGATCGAAAGGCACGGCAGCTTCGCTTCGGCGATTTTGATCATCAAAACCCGGATCGTATGATTGGTGTATTGCGGCTCCTGCATGGCAAGGCCCACCAGATCGTAACGAGCAAGCTCGACGTTAGCGGGCGTTTTGGCGTCAAGCTTGCCGGGCAGATCGCGCGAACAGATCGCCCGGTGCGCCGCCTCATCACGGAGCTTGATACGGACTTCGGTTCCGTCCCGATTGATGAGTTCCGCGGTCTTATTGCGGCAGACGAGAGTTACGTTGTGACCAGCCATAAGCAGTTTTGTTGCCAGCAAAGAGCCATATGAGGCTCCAAGGATCAGAATGTTGCGCGCCATACCCTCTTCCATCTTTATTGTTGGATAACTCAACTAGAGGCGACACGGCCGACAGATCTACCTTGCCTATCGAGATTACTCAGGTCTTCTTTCGGTCAATTTCTGCCATTGGGTTGTAAGAGAATACCCTGCTCGCCAATACGTCGGACGCTTCCAACGACATGATATCTTCAGCGGTCAGCACACGATCCAGATCGGCGACCAGTCGATTGGCCTGGCGTAACCGCATGCGGTCAAGCGCGTTTCGGATCGAGCGCGCATTGGAAAACAGCGGTTGGGTTTTTCGCAACGCGATGTAACGAACGAAAGCGTCGCGCGCATCGGGACTGAACTTGTAATTCATGTCCCGCAGCATCAACTCGGCTATGGCAAGCAACTCAGCGTCGGCATAATCGGGGAAATCAATGTGGTGGGCGATGCGCGAACGAAAGCCGGGATTGCTGGCGAAGAACTTGTCCATGCGATCGCCATAGCCGGCGAGGATCACCACCAGATCTTCACGCTGCGATTCCATTACCTGCAGCAGGATCTCGATCGCTTCCTGGCCGTAATCACGCTCGTTGTCAGGGCGATGCAAATAATAGGCTTCGTCTATGAACAAGACGCCGCCCATCGCCTTCTTCAGAATTTCCTTGGTCTTTGGCGCAGTGTGGCCGATATATTGGCCGACCAATTCGTCACGTGTCACAGACACCACCTGCCCGCGGCGCACGAAGCCGAGTTTGTGGAGAATGCTTGCAATCCGTAGTGCCACCGTGGTCTTACCGGTACCGGGGTTGCCGGTAAACGACATGTGCAGCGTCGGCACATCCGACGTCAGGTTCATGCGCTTGCGGATGCGCTCAATCAGAAGCAGCGAGGCGATCTCGCGAATGCGGGTCTTGACCGGTTTCAGTCCGATTAGTTCGCGATCAAGCTGATCGAGAACCTCGCCGATGCCGACCTCGTTGAACTCGCGACGCAGGTCGACCTGCGCCGGGGACGAATCGGTCGCAACCAGGGCCTCGACAGGTGAACCGGCCAGCGCGCTCACTTGCCACCGTAGCGCGAGCCTTCGGGGCGATCGACGGCGTAGGATCTCGTAGTGTAGCGGATGTTGCGGCCGCCGACTTCCTGCCGTTCCAGATGAAATCCCGGCTCCTCCTTCGGGCGGTTCACAATGAACGATAGCTTGACGGATTCCCAGCCGTGGCTGGAATTGAACGCCGACATGCGGATATAACGTTCGCCATAGACCTTGCGGCACTCGTTGAGCTCCATCAGTATGCCGGCGGCATCGCGCAGATCGAACATCGGCAGTCCCCACATGTCCCAATAAGTATTGCGCGGGTGCGGATCGTCGGTGAACTCAATGTTCACCGCCCAGCCTTTTTCGAGGCAATACTGGACCTGCCGGGAAATCTGTTCGTCGGTAAGATCAGGAAGGAACGAGAAGCAACCCTGAGTAACGCGCATGAGTTCGGCTCCTTACATCGAGACGCTGGCGGTGGGGGCATAGTCTGGCATGTCAGTCAACTCGTAATTGAAGGTAACGTCCTTCCAGACTTCCAATGCCGATTTCAGGGGCGTACAGGTCTGCGCGGCCTTCGCCAGGATCTCGGGTCCCTCGTGGAGGTAATCGCGACCTTCGTTGCGGGCGAGAATCATCGCCTCGAGTGCCACACGGTTCGCAGTCGCTCCGGCCTGAATCCCCATCGGATGACCAATGGTGCCACCGCCGAACTGGAGCACCACGTCTTCGCCGAGGTGATCGAGCAATTGATGCATCTGGCCGGCGTGAATGCCGCCCGAGGCCACCGGCATCATCTTGTTAAGGCTGGCCCAGCGCTGATCGAAAAACACACCATGTTCTAGCGTCGTCGGATTGAAATCCTCGCGGCAGATGTCGTAGTAGCCACGGGTGGTCGCCGGATCGCCTTCCAGCTTGCCAACCACGGTGCCAGCATGAATGTGGTCGACGCCGGCGAGACGCATCCACTTGGCGATGACGCGGAAGGAAACGCCATGCAAGCGCTGCCGGGTGTAGGTCGAGTGGCCGGCGCGATGCAGATGCAGGATCATGTCGTTGCGGCGAGCCCACTTCGCCATCGACTGGATCGCGGTGTAGCCGATCACCAGATCGATCATGATAATGACCGAGCCGAGCTGCTTGGCGAAATCGGCGCGCTCGTACATGTCTTCCATGGTCGCCGCGGTCACGTTGAGATACGTGCCCTTGACCTCGCCGGTCGCCGCTTGCGCTCGGTTTACGCCTTCCATGCAATACAGAAATCGATCACGCCAATGCATGAAGGGCTGCGAGTTGATGTTCTCGTCATCCTTGCAGAAGTCGAGACCGCCTTTCAGCGCCTCGTAGACGACGCGTCCATAGTTGCGGCCCGAGAGGCCAAGCTTCGGTTTCACGGTCGCGCCCAGCAGCGGGCGTCCGAATTTGTCAAGGCGCTCGCGCTCGACCACGATCCCTGTCGCCGGTCCCTGGAATGTCTTCACATAGGCGATCGGCAACCGCATGTCTTCGAGGCGCAACGCCTTGAGCGGCTTGAAACCAAACACGTTGCCGATGATCGACGCCGTCAGGTTGGCTATAGAGCCGGGCTCGAACAGGTCGAGATCGTAGGCGATGTAGGCGAAGTATTGTCCCGGCGAATTCGGCAGGGGATCGACACGATAGCATTTGGCGCGATACTTTTCCGCGGCGGTCAGCCGGTCGGTCCATACCACAGTCCAGGTCGCGGTTGAAAACTCGCCAGCCACCGCCGCCGAGGCTTCAATCGGATCGACGCCGTCCTGCGGCGTCACCCTGAATAATGCGATAATGTCGGTGTCCTTGGGCTCGTAGTCCGGCTCCCAATAGCCCATCTTCTTGTATTCCATCACGCCGGATTTGTAGCGGTCCTTGCCGCGAACCGTCATCGAGTGCTCGTTCATGGTGTTCTCCTTTGGGGATGGCGGGTGATCGGCTATTCCGCTGCATCGGCCATCGATCCAATCCGTGGATCGAGGCGGCCTGAGCGATAACGTTTGGCCATTTCGGCCAACGGCATCACCTTTATCTTTGCCGCGTTCCCCGCCGTGCCGAATTGCTCGAAGCGTTCGCGGCATAAATCGCGCATCGCATCCATTGCCGGTTTGAGGAATTTTCGCGGATCAAATTCGCTTTTGCTTTGGGTCGCAATCTTCCGGAATGCCGCGGTCATCGCCAGCCGGCAATCGGTATCGATGTTGACCTTGCGTACGCCATGCCGGATACCGCGAACGATCTCATCAGCGGGCACACCCCAAGTCTGCGGCATCTCACCGCCGAATTGATTGAACATGTCTTGCAGCGGCTGTGGCACCGAGGACGACCCGTGCATCACCAGATGCGTGTTCGGCAATCGTCTGTGAATTTCCTCGACCACTTTCATGGCCAGAATCTCTCCGTCCGGCTTGCGCGAGAATTTATAGGCGCCGTGCGAGGTACCCATCGCAATCGCCAGCGCATCGACCTTGGTGGCGCGAACGAAATCGACCGCCTGGTCCGGATCGGTCAATAGTTGATCGTGGCTTACCTTGCCTTCGACGCCGTGACCGTCCTCCTGCTCACCGCCGCCGTGCTCGAGCGAACCGAGTACGCCCAATTCTCCTTCGACCGAGGCGCCGATCCAGTGCGCCATCTCGACGACGCGCCGGGTGATATCGACATTGTAGTCATAGTCAGCCGCGGTCTTGGCATCCGCCTTCAGTGAACCGTCCATCATGACCGACGTAAAGCCGTGCTGGAGCGCAGTTGCACAGGTCGATTCCTCATTGCCGTGGTCCTGGTGCATGCAGAGCGGAATCTCCGGATACATTTCCTCGAGCGCATCGATCATCTTCGAGAGCATGATATCGTGGGCATAAGAGCGCGCCCCACGCGAGGCCTGGATGATGACGGGCGCATCGACGTCAGCAGCAGCCTCCATGATTGCCAGTCCCTGCTCCATATTGTTGATATTGAATGCCGGCACGCCGTAGCCGTACTCGGCGGCGTGATCCAGCAATTGCCTCAGCGTAATTCGCGCCATCGCAGTTCCTTTCAAATCCACTGAGATTTCATGAATGGGTGACCGCCATTCGCCAGCGCGCCAGGCACCGTACGGCCGTTGCCTCGACCGCCGCTGCTGTGATGCCGAACTCGCGGTACAATACTTCGGCTGGCGCTGACGCACCGAAGCCGGTCATGCCGACGAATTCGCCGGCATCACCGAGCCAGCGTGCCCACTCGCCCTCAACAGCCGCCTCGACACCGACCCTCGGAGAATTGCCGAGAACCTCGGCCTGGTAGCCACGCGGTTGCTGGCGAAACAATTCGAAGCAGGGTGCTGAAACGACCGCGGCGCGGACATTGTCTTCCGCCAGCCGCTTAGCCGCCTCCAGGGCAATCGCTACCTCCGATCCCGTGGCAATTAACGTCACGTCGCGACCGCCATCGGGCTCGACCACCACATAGGCGCCACGAGCAACCCGATTGGGTCCGCCAGCGACCGTCCGGAAGGCCGGCAGAGATTGCCGCGAAAGGCACAACACCGATGGACTGGACAACGCCTGCAACGCACAGTCCCAGGCTTCGGCGGTCTCGATGGCGTCGCCGGGACGAAATACCAGCAAATTGGGGATCGCACGCAGCGCCGCGAGATGTTCGACGGGTTGATGGGTAGGACCGTCCTCGCCTAGGCCGATTGAGTCATGAGTCATGACGTGGATCACGCGAATACGCATCAGGGCGGCGAGCCTGATCGCGGGCCGGCTGTAATCTGCAAACGTCAGAAAAGTCCCGCCATAGGGGATAAAGCCACCGTGCAACGCAATGCCGTTCATCGCGGCCGCCATCGCATGCTCGCGGACGCCGTAATGAATGTAGTTGCCCTCGAGGTGATCGTGCCGCACCGGCTTCTGCGTTTTGGCACGGGTGAGATTGGAATGGGTCAGATCGGCCGACCCACCAAGCAAATTGGGCAGTGCCTCTGCGATCACATCGATCACAAGCTGCGACGCCTGCCGCGTAGCGATGGTCGGCCGCTCCAAGACAAAACGATCCCGGAGTTGCGTCATCGCCGTTGTATAGGCAGAAGGCAGCTTTCGATTGAGCGCGTCGTGAAACGACGACCGCTCCTCCGAACAGAATCGTTTGCTTCGCTCGATCCAGGCCCGGCGCGCGGCCTGCCCTCGCGCACCAATCTCTCGCCAGGATTCGAGCGCGGCTTCGGGCACTTGAAACGGCTGGTAAGGCCAACTCAGCCTATCTCGGGTCTTGGCCACTTCATCGGCGCCGAGCGGCGCGCCGTGCGCCTTTTCGCTGCCCTGACGGTTTGGGGCGCCAAAACCGATCACGGTGCGGCACGCGATCAACGACGGCCGATCATTGTGTCGAGCCTGCTCAATTGCTGCTGCGACGGCCTCGGGATCATGCCCGTCGACCCGGCGTGCTGACCATCCCGAGGCGGAAAAACGAGCTATCTGGTCATCGGAACAGGACAGCGACGTCGATCCATCGATCGAAATCTGGTTGTCATCGAACAGCACGATTAGCCGATTGAGTTTCAAGTGCCCAGCCAGCGAAATCGCTTCTTGGCTTAGGCCCTCCATCAGGCAACCATCGCCGGCGATCACGTACGTATAGTGATCGACGAGATGATCGCCGAAACGAGCATTCATCAGCCGTTCTGCCAGCGCCATGCCGACCGCCGTCGCAATGCCCTGGCCGAGCGGACCGGTCGTCGTCTCCACTCCCGGCGTGTGGCCGTATTCCGGATGGCCGGGCGTTTTCGATCCCCACTGCCGAAAAGCTCTCAGTTCGCCCGCCGTGACACCTTCATACCCCGTCAGGTAAAGCAGAGCGTACAACAGCATCGAGCCGTGACCGGCCGACAGCACGAAGCGGTCGCGATCCGGCCAGGACGGATCGGCAGCATCGAATTTCAGGAAACGCGAAAACAACACCGTGGCGACGTCAGCCATGCCCATCGGCATGCCCGGGTGGCCTGACCTGGCTTGTTCAACGGCGTCAATTGCCAGAAAGCGGATTGCGTTCGACATATCGGCGTGCGTCACCTTGGGACGATGGGCGAGAGGTAAGGATCTGGCCGTCATACCGTGCGCCTCTTGCGTTCGATCAGTTGCAGGATCAGCGGGGTGAGGATGAGTTGCATCGCAAGGTCAAGCTTGGAACCGTGGATCACAATCGAATTGGCGCGCGACATGAAGCTGCTGGGGATCATTGAGAGCAGATAGGGGAAATCGATGCCTCGGGGATTTTTCAACCGAATCACGACCATCGATTCGTCCGGAGTCGGGATCCACCGGGCAATGAACGGGTTAGACGTATCGACCGTGGGAACGCGCTGAAAGTTGATGTCGGTTTCAGAAAATTGCGGACAGATGTAATTCACGTAATCCGGCATCCGACGCAGGATCGTGTCAGTTACCGCCTCCGCGGTGTAGCCGCGATCGTTGCGATCGCGATGCAGCTTCTGGATCCACTCGAGATTGATAACTGGCACGACGCCGATCTTGAGATCAGCATATTGCGCCACGTTTACCCTGTCGGTCACGACAGCGCCGTGCAGGCCCTCATAGAACAACAGATCGGACTTTCCCGGCAGTGGTCCCCATTCGGTAAAGGTACCAGGCGGTGCCCCGTATAATTTCTCTTCTTCATCGTCGTGAACGTAGTGACGCGTTGTGCCGGTGCCGGATTTGGCATAATCGCGAAACAATTTTTCAAGTTCTTCGAAAAGATTGGTTTCCGGGCTGAAGTGGCTAAAATGCTTGTTACCCCTCTCGCCCTCCTCCATGATTTTCGCGCGCATCTCGGCGCGGTTATAGCGATGGAAGGCATCGCCCTCGATGTAGGCCGCGGCTACGCGTTCGCGTCGAAAGATGTTCTCGAACGTCTTCTTGACCGACGTCGTTCCGGCGCCCGATGAACCTGTGATCGATATGATGGGATAGCTGCGCGACATCGGCTCTTTCACGTTCTAACGAAGCAAGCCGCGCCGCGCGAACAGCGGGGCGTCGCTATTGTCGAACATCGGTTCAATGCCTTCGTGAATAGCAGCGACGTCGCCCACTCCCCGCATTGAGCCCATGATTAGTGGTACGCGCTGGTGTGGCGTCCTCGCGGCAAGCTCCAGAATGCGCCGGCGTCCGGTCGTCGCGGCACCTCCCGCCCATTCCATGATCAATGCCATCGGATGCGCTTCGTAAAGCAGGCGCAGGCGTCCCTCGCGATAACCCGGACGAGCGTCTGCCGGATAGAGAAACACGCCGCCGCGAACGAGAATGCGAATCGACTCTGCCACCAGGGAGCCAATCCAGCGCATGTTGAAATCCGCCTCACCGTTGCCAGACGTGCCGGAGAGGCAATCGTCGATGTAGGCTCGTATCGGTCCATGCCAGTGCCGCCGATTGGATGCGTTGATAGCGAATTCGGGCGTGCTTGGCGCAATTTTGATGCCTCGCGCGATCAACAAGAATTCGCGGACACGCCGGTCGAGAATAAAAATATCGACGCTGTTGTTGAGCGCGACCACCAGCGTTGTCTGAGGTCCGTAGACCACGAAGCCGGCAGCGCATTGTGCAGTTCCGGGTTCGAAAAACGTGGAGAGAACGTCGCTGCCGCAAGGGCGGATCGAGAAGATAGTGCCGACCGAGATATTGTTTTCGAGATTGGCGGAGCCGTCGAGCGGATCGATCGCAATACACAGCGGCGCGCCGCTATCGAGGACTTCCGGAAGTTCGGATTCCTCGGAGAGAATCGCGGCGACAGGTGCGATATGTAGCGCGCGGCGCATCATTATATCGGCGGCAAGATCGATGTCCTTTTGCTGGTCGCCGTCCGAATTCAGGCCACCAGTCCGACCGGTAATGCCGGCCAGCGGCCCATCGGCGATGAGGTCGCCTAGTTCGATCGACGCAGCTGCAATCGCCTCAATCACATCGGCGACCGCAGGTCCGTTAGGCAGACGCGCCGCTACCCGATCGAGATGCGAACGCAGGTTCTCGCGTTCGTCCATGGCCGTTCCCCTGTCGCCGCCCTCTTCGGGGCCATTCAAACGTCTTGCCGTTTGGCAGATCGTCTCTCACCACACCCCAATTTGCTAAATTAGTGAAATTTTCTTATCTTTGGTTTGACCAAAGTATTTCTTATAAGGGGGGTCGCGATGGCAAGCCGGTTCGTACGGGAATTGACCCTTCGTCAGTTGCGCGCGCTGGCCGCGGCCGCAAAGCATGGCTCGGTCACCGCCGCCGCCAAAGAGCTTCATCTCACACAACCCGCCGTTACGCTGCAAATCCAGAACCTGCAAACGCTTGCCGGCATTCCCCTGATTCAGCGCACCAGCGACGGCATGCTCCTGACCGACGCCGGGCGCGACGTACTCGCCCTTTCCGAGCGCATCGAAGCTGCGATCCGCGATTGCGAAACCTCGATTGAGATGATGACGGGGAAAACAGCCGGACGCATTTCGATCGGCGCTGTCAGCACCGCGAAGTATTTCGTGCCTTTCATGATCTCCGGATTTTCCAAACTGCATCCGAACGTCGACGTGACGCTGTCGATCGGAAATCGGCAGGAGATTGGCATGGCGCTGCGCGGCTACGATCTCGACATCGCTATCATGGGCCGGCCGCCGGCAGATATCGACATGGATTTGCACCTGATCGGCGATCATCCGCATGTCATCATCGCGCCGACAGGCCACCGACTCGCGCGAAAATCCCGGATTGCGCCGGCTGACCTCGCCAATGAAACCTTCCTGACTCGCGAGCCCGGATCCGGCACCCGTGGCCTGATGGAGCAATTGTTCGAAACCGCACGCATCAGCCCCACCATCGGCATGGCCATGAGCAGCAATGAGACCATCAAGCAGGCCGTCATCGCCGGCCTCGGTATCGCGTTTATCTCGGCACATACGGTTGCGACCGAACTCGATGAGCGACGGCTCGTAACACTGGATGTCGACGGTCTCCCCGTTGTCAGGCAATGGTTTGTCCTCGCCCGCAAGGACAAGGTGCTGCTGCCCCCTGCCCGCGCGATGCTGGAATTTCTTAGCGTCCGGGGCGCGCAATTCCTGCCGCGCACCCACGGCAGGCTTCGCTTGACCCGAGTACCCACCCGCGCCCGGAAAACGTGAAGCAGAAATCAAGATGCCATGAGCAGTCGGCATCAAGCCGCCTTGGCAAGCCCGACTTCTGCCCAGATTTCCGCGAGCGCATGTACGAGATGCTCGATATCAGCGTCGGTGTGATGCGGTGACGGCGTGATGCGCAACCGCTCGGTGCCACGGGGCACGGTCGGATAGTTGATCGGCTGGACGTAGATGCCGTACCTATCGATCAGCACATCGCTGATTTGCTTGCAAAGCACGGGGTCGCAGACCATCACCGGCACGATATGACTGGGATTATCGAGATGCGCAACGCCTGCCTCATCGAGCCGGCGACGTAGACGAGCCACGCGATCCTGATGCCGATCGCGTTCCGCGGCACTCGACCTCAAATGGCGGATGCTGGTGAGCGCGCCGGCAGCCACTGCGGGCGGCAGCGACGTTGTGAAGATAAAACCGGAGGCAAAGCTGCGGATAAAATCGCAGATTGTGGCAGAGGCTGCGACGTAACCGCCTATGACGCCGAACGCCTTGGCAAGCGTCCCCTCGATCACGGTAAGCCGGTGGCTAACCCCTTCTCGGTCGGCGATACCGCCGCCATTCGGGCCATAGAGGCCAACACCATGAACTTCATCGAGATAAGTCATGGCGTTGTAGGCGTCCGCGACGTCGCAGAGCTCAGCGATGGGGGCGATATCACCATCCATCGAATAGACCGATTCGAAAGCCACGAGCTTCGGCGCATGCGGGTCCAGGTCCGACAGCTTGCGTTCAAGATCGCGGGGGTCGTTATGGGCGAAGATCCGCGTTTCGCTGCGGCTGTGCCGGATACCCTCGATCATCGAGGCGTGGTTTAGTTCGTCGGAGAGGATGGTGCATCCCGGCATCCGAGAGGCCAGCGTGCTCAGCGACGCCATGTTGGAGACGTAACCCGACGTGAATAATAGCGCGGCTTCCTTGCCGTGCAGGGCGGCCAGTTCCTGCTCCAGCAACACGTGATAATGATTGGTGCCGGCGATATTACGCGTGCCGCCGGCGCCTGCGCCACAACTGTCGAGCGCCTCATGCATCGCTGCGAGCACGGCGGGGTGCTGGCCCATACCAAGATAGTCGTTGGAACACCATACCGTTACCTCGCCGGCGCCATTCGGCTTATGATGCCGTGCTCGGGGAAAAGCGCCGGCCTGGCGTTCCAGATCGGCAAAGACACGATAGCGTCCCTCGCGATGAAGACCTTCAAGTTGCCGGCGAAAATAGGCCTCGTAATTCATGACGTCCTCCCGTTAATCGACGCTACCGGCGCCTCGCCGATACCAAGCCCGGTCGTCAGACTTTCCCGCGCATGTTGCTCGTGAAAACTCTGGCGAAACTGATCTTCAAGCCGCTGACGCGCGCAGGCAGCGTGCGCTGGCCTCGAAGGCGCTACATCGCCGCGCACATTTGCAAGCACGACGAGATTGGGTGGCGTCGCATCGGTGGCGTTGGCGTCTGGTTCTTGTTTCATGGTGGCGTCCTCCGGCGGGAAACCCGAGCGCATGCCCCACCCCCACAGCGTAATCGCCGGCAGCGGCAGCAGCATGAACCAATGCTCGACAACGCCGAGCGCAAACAGTGTCGAAACCAGCGTCAGGCCGACCACATCGAACGGGGTCGCGGCGACCTCGACGATGCGCTGGATCAGAATCACGAGAACGGCGGTCGCCAAGGTGACCGACATCGGAAAGAATGCGCCGACCGGCTTGCGGATGAAAAACGTCTTCAGGAATTGCACCGGTTGCGGCATCAACTCGTCGTTGGTGACGGGCACGCCGAGAAACAAATTGATTTTGGCGCTTTGCCGCAGCACCCAGAGCGCGGCAAACGTCCACAGAGCAACCTGGTTTGCGTTGCCCCAGGTCAACGTGACGATAACAGCAGCACATGCCAGTAACGTCAGTTCGTGATAAAGGATCGCCGCAATCGCTGGGCCGAGGCGTTTCCACCCCATCATACCACCCGGGCACGGCATTGGTCGTGGACCGGTCACCCAGCCTGATAGAAACACGATCTCTTGCGCGCCCCATAACAGGATCGTGCTGGTAAAGGCGATATAGGCGCCGCCGATACTGGTTTCTCCTGCGCTGTAAGCCAGACCGCATAACGACGCCGCGACCAGAAATACGGCGATCGTAATCCTTAACGGGACAAAACGTCCGGCACAGCCGACCAGCAACAGCACGGTTCCGGTGCTAAACCACCATATGAAGGCTGCATAGACTGGAGGGACCATATACGAGGCCATGCCGTGCAATCCTCACCAGGCCGGCTGCAGACAGATATCGCGCGGCAATGCGTTCGGCCGCGTCGGCAACAAAAACAGTCGCGCAAATGTAAGCGCCGCCCGGGCCGCAAGCCCTACACGTTTTACTTTCGAGAAGACGCCGCCTCTCGCACGGGCATCGGCGATCTCCTCGGAGACGCGCCGAAGGCGTTCAAGACCCGCAAGGAAACGCGGATCGTCCAGATTTAGCGTCACGGGAAATACCTGCTTTGAGATCTCCGAGGTGATGCGGAACACCTGCATGTCGTAGTCGGTCGGATCCATTCCCAGTGCTTCATGGAACGCCGGCCGCATATGATCGCGCACGTACATGGTGGCAAAAACCGCGAGCAGGAAGAACCGGATCCAGAGCTTGTTCACTCCGCGTAGCAGTGACGGATCGGCTCGCATCAGAAGCGCAAAGGCTTCGCCGTGGCGGAACTCGTCGTTGCACCACAACTCGAACCAACGAAAGATCGGATGAAACTGCCGCTCTGGATAACGCTCCATCTGCCGAAAAATCGTGATGTAGCGCGCATAGCCGATTTTCTCCGACAGGTACGTCGCATAGAAGATGAATTTCGGCCGGAAGTAAGTGTACTTTTTCACCTTGGTGAGGAACGATAGATCGACACCGATGCCGTGGTCTTTCAATATCTCATTGATGAAGCCGGCATGGCGCGCCTCGTCACGGCTCATGTAGCTGAAGAGTTCCTGAATATCCTTGTTCTTGATCCGCTTCTTGATCTCGGCATAGAGCACGCAGCCGGAAAACTCGGCGGTCAGCGAACTCACCAGAAAGTCCTTGAACTCCTTGCGCAGCTCAGGCGGCAGGCTCTCCAGATCATTCTTGAATTCATCGGTCTTGACGAAATGCGACTTGTTATGATCCGCGCGAAGCTCCCGGATTACGGCATTCCATTCCGAGCGAACCAAGCCGACATCGAGCCGATCCATCGCCTCAAAATCGGTTGTGTAGAAACGCGGGCTGAGGATCGTGTCCTCACGGGCCAGTTCCGTGCTTTCCGCGCTTCCTTTTATGCCTGCGCGTATACTTGGCTGCAGATTGCCCTGAGTGCCACCTTCCATCGGGATCATGATGCCCTCCCATCCGAGAAACTGACTTCGTAGAGCTCTGTCAATTCGAGATAACCTTCCAGCCGCGCACGCAACCGGTCGAGCGGACCGGCGCGAACCACGGTTGCGGTCCGTCGCACCACCAAGCGCTCGCCGAACGCAACATGCGTCGGAGCGTCATGAACCCGAACTTCGTCACCCGGCTGAATCTGGATATCGCCGTCGAGCACGACATGGGCGTGCAAGGTTTCTGAGGTCTGCTCGATCTCCACTGTGCAGGGCACATCGAATGACTGGCGCGAGCCGATCCAAGGCATTGTCATGTGGCACCGCCGTGTAGATTCATCAGCCGGGCGAAGGCCTCGGTGTTGGTAGACCCAAACGCACCGAGATCGATCAGCTTGCCGGTCGAAGTATCGGTCAACGTGATCTGGCCGCCGGCATATCGGGTCAGCCTGAACGGTGGCTGCGAGCCGATGTCGCCAAGTCTTCGTTCGCGCGCAAGGCCACGCAAGACGACACGAATGAAACCATTGCTGCCAGGCGCAAGCGTGTCGACGAGTTGATGGTCGTTGGCGTCGTACACCAGCACGGCACCGTTGTTGCCATCCGCGAATTGAAGATCGCGGCTTTGCACGGCGGAGGGACGCGTCACGTGCACCTCGCCGATTCCGGTCAACCGCACGGTGGTGACGGTCACCAGCGAGAAAAGCACCAGCGCCGCAGCCGCGAGGACTCCACCTTTGGGAACAACAGGCTCTTGCACGGTTTGGCTCATGCGTTTCTCCGATCAGGCTGCGACTGTCGACGGGGTGTTCGCGGCCGCGTCCGAAACAAAGTTGCGACCGGCCGATTGCGACACCGCGACCGCTGCTGGGCCGGGTTGCCCGGTTAAAGCTTCGGAAAGTCGAGCGGCCGCTATCGCGGCGTCCGGCAACGCGCGCAACATCGGTTCTGGTGCTCGCAACCGCCACGGACGGATGTGCGGCCACAGCAACACGTATGACACCCGCTTGGGGTCGGAGACTTTCAGCGGAATATCACCCGAGCCGTCGCGATAGGTCTTCAATGCGGCGTTGGCGATCTTGCTCAGTGGGATGTTCATGGTCATCGGCAGCGCCACGCCGAACTGAAACAAAACCCGCTTGGTGGTAATAGTGTAACAGGCCGCCCGCCTGAACAGCCACGCCAGACCGGCCAAGACCGCAATCGCGCTGACGGCTGGAATGACCAACCACAGAACGGAAGTGGCTGTTTCCTCGAACGAGCCGCCGTGAGACCAGCTCGACCACAACTTCCACAGTGTCAGGAGACCAAAATAGAGCGCCACCTCGCGGATGTGGAATGAACGCAATGCCAGCCCTTTGAACGAGGGCTTGCCCTGCCAGATCACGCGTTCGCCGGCGGGCAACGGTGCCGGCAACTCCTTGAGCTGCAAATCCTTGAACTGCCGATAATCCTGTTTCACAGCAGCGGCTCCTGGCGTGCGGGTGTGGCGTAGAGCGTGCCGGCGCCGTAGTAACCGACGATGCGGTCTTCCTCGAGTTTGGTCACCTGATCGAGGCTCTTGGTAGCCGGGACATCGGCGAACTGGCTGCCGAGAATTGCATTTACCCAAACCCTGCCGCGACGGCCGTCGATCTTCGCGAACGGCAGCGGCAGGAGCACACGCTTTGCACCCACTGATGTCGTGACTTCGACTTCGAGATAGCGGATCAAGGCCTCGGCGCGATCGACCCAGACTTCGGTGACAACGCCGCCGGTCTCGCTGTCTGCGCCCATAACCTTCATGCCGCGCGGATCGGGATCGCGGGCTTCAAGGTAAGTGCCCTCCGCCAGCCGCATCGGAACGATACAGGGTACGTTATCCATGTTGAGTTCGGGAACGTCTTCGCGATCCGCATACGACCCGGGCCCGACTCCATCGAGCATCGGATTGCCGGTCGGCCCCAGCGGCGCGCCGGGCCATGGCGCGACGGGAGCCACAGGCGCATCGCGACGGTCGTTTTTGTGGTTCGGCAACGTCGCAGTGTGTCCGTCGCGCAGCAAATAGGTTTTCGGATCGGGCATCCGCGGAAAACCGTGCACGACGCCACCGCCCAACGCGGTAGAGTCGAGCGGATAGCCTTCCCGTTTATCTTCGCGGCGAAGGTAGTAAATCAGGCATCCGAAGAAAATCCAGAACACGTAAAGGGTGACCTGAGCTACGTCTAGATATGCACCGTCTTGCATGAGAGACCTCCCTCTCTTTGACTAACCTGGAAATTCGGCGAGGCCGAATTTGGATGAGTGCTGCGAGAAGCCGCTTCGTGCCGAGCGCACGAGGGGACCAATCGCAACCAGAGTGGCAAACAACAACGCGATTTCGATGTGGTAGACGACGCTGTAACCGGTCGAGGGGTCGGCCAGCGCGCGGCCCAGCGCGCCGCTTTCCGCAAGCGACGACACCGCATCCCGCAGGCCGCCGCCGACCGCGATCCCGCTGCCAGCCGCGGTCGCCTGTACGGCACCCCAGGTGCCAAGCGCCAGTCCGCTCTCGCCATCCCGCGCCAGCGCCATCGCGGCCGTAAGCGTACCCGCCGCGAACAGCCCGCCGCCAAAACCAATCAATGCGGTGCCGATCCGGAACAACAACACGGAACTCAAGGGCGCGGAGAATATCACCGCCGAGAAGGCACACACCCCGGCGACAGCACCGAATCCCGCGATACGATACGGATCGGCGTTGCGTCCGAGCGTCCTTGCGGCGATGCCAAAACCCGCCAGCGTACCCAGCGCAAAGAACGCCGTCAGCGCTGTCGTCTGGCCCACCGTCAGTTTCAGAATCTCGGCACCGTACGGCTCGAGCAGGATGTCCTGCATCGAAAAGGCCGACGTGCCCAGCGCCAGCGCAACCAGGACGCGAACCGATCCGCCGGCGTTGCGGAACTTGGCCCACGAATGCTGGAATTCGGGCCGCTCACGGGCGGCCGACGTCAGCGAAGGATTGCGCGCTTCCTGCTTCCAAAGCGCGGCAATGTTGAGCAGCAGTTGTGCGACGGCAACGCCCTGAATCACCTGGATCAGACGAATTTCATTGAAGTTGCGCAGCAACTCGCTGAACATCAGTGCGCTTCCGGCCATACCGAACAACAGCATGACGTAAAGAAACGCAACGACGCGCGGCCGCGCTTCGACCGGCGCAAGGTCAGTTGCCAAAGCCAGGCCCGCGGTCTGCGCAGTGTGCATGCCCGCACCGACCAACAGAAAGGCTAACGCCGCGCCGAATTGACCGTAGACGGCTGGATATTCTCCGGTCCCCGATAATACCAACAGTGCGAACGGCAGGATCGCAAACCCGCCAAACTGCACCAACGTGCCCATCCAGATATACGGTACCCGCCGCCATCCCAGCACCGAACGGTGATTGTCTGATTTGAATCCGATCAGCACGCGGAAAGGCGCGAACACCAGCGGCAGCGAAACCATCAGCGAGACCAGCAAGGTCGACACGCCGAGTTCGACAATCATGACCCGGTTTAAAGTGCCATTGAGAAGCACGATAGAAATGCCGGTCGACACCTGGAACAGCGACAGCCGCAGCAAACGACCGAGCGGAAGTTCCTTGGTCGCCGCGTCGGCAAAGGGAAGGAAGCGGGTGCCGAGCCGCATCCAGCCTTTTGCGAATGTCGTTGCGATCCGGGTCATCGGGGAATCATCTCCAATGCCTGTGATTTGTAGAACCCGCTGGCAACCCGACGGCTTCGGCCCAGCTGCCAGCGTTCAAGACCTTCATCCGACATCAAGAGCCGGCGCAGCTTCTGTTCGGCCACGGGTTCGATTGCGGGCGCGCGATCGCCCCGGGGAAAAAGCCGACCGACCGCGTGCATCAAAGCCAGAGCGGGAGTTTTGGGGGCGAACGTAATCAGCAGAGTTTCATTGGTTCGCCCGGCCAATCCCGCCATGATCCGACAGATATCGGCAGACCGATAGTGGATCAGCGAATCCATCGCGACGACATAATCGAAACGACCGAGTTTGGGGTCGAGCATGTCACCTGATTTGAATTCGATAGCGGATGCATCGAGATCCGATGGGATGCGTTCCCGCGCGACCGATACCAGCGTGGGCGACAGGTCGATGGCGACGACCCGGGCACCGCGCCGCGCCGCCTCGATCGATAAGGCGCCCGTACCACATCCGGCGTCGAGCAGGCGCGCGCCGCTCATGTTCGCGGGCAACCACGACAATAGCGTGTTGCGCATCTCATCGCGGCCAGCGCGTACCGTGGCGCGGATCCGTCCCACCGGAGCATCGGAGGTCAATCGGGCCCAGGCATCGACCGCGGTGCGGTCGAAATAGGTCTCGAGTTCTCCACGCCGTTCGAGATAGCTGGCGACCGACATCAGTCAAACCCCAATAGGTCGAAGATTTCACGGTCCTTGAGCGACTTTCCCGGCGACGGCTCGATCTTGCCTTCCCACAATTCGGTCGCGAGCCGCATATATTCAGCCTGGACCGCCAACAATTCCGGCGTCGGATCCATCTCGAACAACGTCGATTTCTTAAGCCGGCTCTTGCGGATGACATCGAGATCCGGGAAATGCGCGACGCGCTTCAGTCCGGCGGTCTCGTTGTAACGGTCGATCTGGTCAGTATCCTTGCTGCGATTGGCGATCACACCGCCAAGCCGTACGCCGTAGTTCTTGGATTTGGCTTCGATCGCGGCAACAATACGATTCATCGCAAAGATCGAATCGAAATCGTTGGCTGCGACAATCAGCGCCCGATCCGAATGCTGCAGTGGAGCGGCAAAGCCGCCGCACACGACATCGCCCAATACGTCAAAGATGACGACATCAGTATCTTCGAGAAGATGATGCTCTTTGAGAAGCTTGACGGTCTGTCCGACCACATAGCCGCCACACCCGGTACCAGCAGGCGGTCCACCAGCTTCAAGGCACATGACTCCGTTATAGCCTTCGAACACGAAATCTTCTGGACGCAACTCCTCGGCATGGAAGTTCACGGATTCCAGAACGTCGATCACGGTCGGCACCAGACGCTTGGTCAGAGTGAATGTCGAGTCATGCTTGGGATCGCAACCGATCTGCAGTACGCGTTTGCCCAGTTTTGAAAATGCCACCGATAGATTCGATGACGTGGTGCTCTTGCCAATGCCACCCTTGCCATAAACCGAAAACACTTTGGCGGTGCCGATCTTGAGCTTTGGATCAAGCTGCACTTGCACACTTCCCTCGCCGTCGCCGCAACATGACGGACTTTTGAGCGTCGAAGGCTTGGTCTGGATATTCATGCGGCAACTCCCACGCCTTCAAGGCGGTCCTCGAGCTCTTCGCCTGCCCTGCGCAGGACTTCGAGCATTTCCGGGTCGGGTGACCAGTATTTGCGTTCGTGTGCCTCGATCAGCCGGTTCGCGACCTTTGCCGATGCAACCGGATTGAGCGAAGCCAATCGCTCCCGCATCTCGGGATCGAGTACGAAAGTCTCGGTCAATTGCCGGTACACCCACGGTGCGACTTCGCCCGTCGTTGCCGACCAGCCCATGGTATTGGTGACATGCTCCTCGATCTGGCGAACGCCCTCATAACCGTGCTTGAGCATGCCCTCGTACCATTTCGGATTGAGCATGCGGGTACGGGTCTCAAGTGCGACCTGCTCCGACAACGTGCGAACAGTACCGGCACCGCGGGTTTGATCGCCGATATAGACCGGAGCCGATTCACCACCTCTCGCGATGCGTACGGCGCGGCTGATCCCGCCCAGCGTGTCGAAATAGTGATCGACGGTGGTAATGCCAAGTTCGACGGAGTCCAGGTTCTGATAGGCGAGATCGACGGTCGCGAGCGCGTCCTTCAGGAGTGCCGTTTGTTGCACAGGCTGCCCCTTGAGACCGTAAGCAAAGCTTTTGCGGCGCGTGTATGTTTCGGCGAGCTCGTCTTCGTCGTCCCAGCGTCCGTTCTCAACCAAATGGTTGACGTTGGACCCATAGGCGCCGTCCGCATTTCCGAACACGCGCAAGGACGCGGTCTCCAGGTCGCAATGATGAAGGGCTTGATAGGCGAGCGCGTGCTTGCGAACCAGGTTCTGTTCAACCGGTTCGTCTGCGGACGCCGCAAGGAAGCAGGCCTCCGCGAGCAGCTTGATCTGGAGAGGCAACAAATCACGGAAGATGCCGGACATGGTGATGATCACGTCGATCCGCGGCCGGTTCAACTCACCGAGCGGAATTAATTCAGCGCCGGTCAATCGGCCGTAGCCGTCGAAACGCGGTTTCGCACCGAGCAGTGCCAGCGCCTGTCCGATCGGTGCGCCTTCATTCTTGAGGTTGTCGGTACCCCACAGCACGATCGCGACGGATTGGGGAAGCGCGTGACCTTCGGCGACGTGCTTGTCGATCAAACGTTGCGCCTGCTGCGCGCCATCCTGGACAGCGAAAGCGCTGGGTATCCGGAACGGATCGAAGCCGTGAAGATTACGTCCGGTCGGCAGGATCGCCGGGGTTCGCAACAGATCGCCGCCCGGCGCGGGACGGACAAACCTTCCATCCAGCGCATGCAGGATGCTTGGGATCTCGTGATCCTGCTGCAGCATCCGATCAATGTCGGCTAATTCCTTGTAGAGGTGTGGCGATCCATCGTCTCCCGAAGCAAGTGCTTCGAGTGCGTCGCCCCGCACGATGGCTTCCAGAACCGATTTGTCAGGCCGCACGCCATGCGATGCGTCGGCCACCGCCTGAAGCATTTCGACTCGCTGCTCGACCGACGGCGCTTCACCGACCACGTGGAGGCCGTGCGGAATAAGCGTGTACTCAAGTTCGAGCACAGCTTCCGAGAGCTTGCAGATGGCGTCCGTTTGATCGACCCACGCAGGTTCCGCTTGCGCCAATTCCAGCGAGCTCGCCTGGGCATGGATCAGCGCTGCAAGTCCGGTTCGTTCATCGCCATCTTCGGACGACAGGCCGCGCCAGCGCATGATCGAAGCCTTGAGTTCGACCAGGCCTTTATAAAGACCAGCATGCGCGACCGGAGGCGTCAGATAACTGATCAAAGTGGCCGCTGAGCGACGCTTGGCGATCGTACCTTCGGACGGATTGTTGGACGCGTAGAGATAAAGGTTTGGCAAATCGCCGATCATCCGATCCGGCCAGCACGCACCTGACAGGCCCGCCTGCTTGCCCGGCATGAATTCCAACGCGCCGTGGGTTCCGAAATGAAGCACCGCGCCGGCGCCGAAATCCTCACGCAACCATCGATAGAAGGCCGAGAAGGCATGCGTCGGCGCAAACCCCTTCTCGAACAAAAGCCGCATCGGATCGCCCTCATAGCCGAAGGCGGGTTGGATGCCGACGAAAACATTGCCGAAGCGTTCGCCAAGCACAAAGATCGAGCTGCCGTCGCTCTGTTGCTTGCCGGGCGCGGGCCCCCACTGAGCCTCGATCTGGCGGAGCCATTTTTCACTGCGAACATGGTCGCTAGCTGGAATCCTGACATGGACATTGGCGTCGGCGCCAAATCGCGCGGCGTTGCCGACTACGATACGCTCGCGCAATTCACCGGCATCGGCAGGTACATCGACCAGATAGCCTTCACGCTTCATCGCCATGAGCGTGTGATGCAGGGATTCGAACACCGACAGGAATGCCGCCGTGCCGGTATTGCCGGCATTCGGCGGGAAATTGAACAGCACAACGGCGACTTTGCGATCGCGTCGTTCAGAGCGTCGCAGCGCGACCAGGCGTGCGGTGCGCGACGCCAGCATATCGGCGCGCTCGCTGCATACACGCATCTCACCGCCGATTTCAGAGCGGGCGAAAGTGCAGGCGCGTTCGCATCCGGTACAGGGAACGCCAGCGCCACCGGACCGACCGCCATAGACCATAGGCCCGGCCGCACCGTCGAGTTCGGGGATTGCGACCATAATGGTGCTTTCCACCGGCATCAGCCCACGATCCGACGCACCCCATTGCTCGAGGGTCTGAAATTCGACGGGATGTGCCGACAGATACGGTACATCGAGCTGGGCCAGAATATCCGCGGCCGCCTTAGAGTCATTATAGGCAGGACCTCCAACCAGCGAGAAACCGGTCAATGAGACGACCGCGTCAACCATGCTGCGATCGTCTTTCATGAAGAAGCGCTCGATTGCCGGCCGCTGGTCGAGGCCGCTGGCAAAGACGGGGATAACGCGCAATCCCCTGGCTTCGAAGGCCGATATCACACCATCGTAGTGACCGGCGTTTCCAGCCAGCAGATACGATCTCAGCAACAACAGACCGACCGTGCCTTTCTCGTTGGCGATCGCTGGCAATCGATCCGGGGTATCCGCGATGCGGTCCTTTATGCGCGGGTGGTAGACACCGATGTCGGCATACTCAATCGGCGCGTCCGCCTTAACCGCCCCGCGCAAGCCGCGGCGTGGTCCGTCGG
Organism: uncultured Alphaproteobacteria bacterium; assembly: GCA_963824305.1. Classification (GTDB taxonomy): domain Bacteria; phylum Pseudomonadota; class Alphaproteobacteria; order Rhizobiales; family Xanthobacteraceae; genus Bradyrhizobium. The sequence continues at coordinate 117,741 of CAWGOW010000002.1, read as the reverse complement.
CGTAGCGATCCAGCAGCAGGCGAACCATATTGACGATATTCTGCTCCGACCCGGCCAGCCAATATTGCAGCGTCAGAAAATAGGCACGCATGTCCTGCGCGGTGCCGGGAATGAAACGCAACAGTTTCGGCAACTGCCGCAACATTTTCATCTCGCCCTTGCCGCCGGGGCTTGAGCCTTTGCGATTGCCGCGCAGCTTCTTGAGCCAGCCGATTGCTCCTAACGCCTCCCCGCTCATGTCGAACTTGCCGACCCGCGTCAGTTTGACGACTTCACTCGCCGACATGCAGCAGACAATTGCGTCGCAATCGTCGCGGCGGGCAGCGAGCGCCGGTAGCACCGCCCGGACGTGATCGTCGAGGAACAGCATGGTTGCGATCACGATGTCGCCACGCCCGATCTCCGCCTTGCACCGCGCCAGCGCCGCATCATCTGTGCCCCATTCGTCGGCCGCATGGACCGAGAGTTCTAGCCCCGGAAAATCGCGCTTCAATAGTCTCTGCGCCCGCGCCGCGGCGCCGGACAGGTGGCTGTCCATAGTCACGACGACGACCCGAACCGGTGTCGCGTCAGCGGGCAAAGTGCGCTTTGGCATCGTAAAGCGTCTCGACTGTTATGGTGGCAACGCCCTTTTCGCTGGCGAAGCGTTCAGTGTTGCGGCGCGCCTTGCCGCGAACGAAGAAAGGAATCTTGTGCAGCTCTTTCTCAGCGTCAGCGTCCCAGGCCACGGAGATCTCAGAGGCCGCGACCAGCGCCTGTGCGGGTACCGGTTGTCGAACCGATTGATCGGTAGCGGCATGCCCCGCACCAAGATGCGAAGGAACGGCGCCGTCCTTGAACTCAAAGTCGTTCTTGAACATCGCCAGCAAATGCTCTTCGAGGCCCATCATCAAAGGATGAACCCAGGTATCGAAGATTACGTTCGCGCCCTCGAAACCCATTTGCGGGGCGTAGCGTGCCGGAAAATCCTGAACATGCACCGGCGCGGAGATTACCGCACAGGGGACACCGAGACGCTTGGCGATATGCCGCTCCATCTGCGTGCCCAGCACCAGTTCGGGCTGCAGTTCCGCGACCTGGGCTTCCACCTCGAGATAATCGTCCGTGATCAGCGGCTCGACGCCATACTTCTTGGCGGCTTCGCGAATCTCGCGGCCGAATTCACGGCTATACGTTCCGAGTCCGACGACCTTGAAACCCAGTTCGTCCGATGCAATTCGGGCAGCTGCAACGGCGTGCGTGGCATCGCCAAAAATAAAGACCCGCTTGCCGGTAAGGTACGTTGAGTCGACCGAGCGCGAGTACCACGGCAGCCGCGTCGAGCCAACAGCGAGCGTTGCGGTCGCATCCAAGCCGGCAAGTTTTGCCACTTCTTCGATGAACTCGCGGGTTGCCGAGACGCCGATCGGGATGGCTCTGGTCGAGGGTTGCCCAAACGTGCGCTGCAACCACGATGCCGCCTGCCCGGCGATCTCGGGATACAGGACCACGTTGAAGTCGGCTTCGCCAAGTCTGGCAAGATCAGCCGGGCTCGCACCCATCGGTGCGGTGACGTTCACATCGATACCAAGCTTCGTCAGCAGTGAGGTCACTTCGGTGACGTCGTCGCGATGGCGGAAGCCGAGCGCCGTCGGCCCCAGCAAATTGCAACGTGGCCGCGACCCGATCGCGCGCGGCATGCGTTCGGTTCTCGGCGCAGGCGCTAACGGGCCGGCCAGCGCGCGCACCAATTGATAGAACGTCTCGGCGGCGCCCCAGTTTTCCTTGCGCTGATAGGCGGGCAGATCGACGGTCACCACCGGAATCGGAAGATTGAGCGCCCGCGCCAGGCCGCCCGGATCATCCTGGATGAGCGAGCCAGTGCAGGAAGCACCGACGATCATCGCCTGCGGTTGGAATCGGTCATAGGCGTTTTGAGTAGCGGTCTTGAAGAGTTCGGCGGTATCGCCGCCGAGATCGCGCGCGGAAAAAGTCGTATAAGTGACGGGCGGCCGCCGGTCGCGACGCTCGATCATTGTGAACAGCAGGTCAGCGTAGGTATCGCCCTGCGGCGCATGCAGCACATAATGCAGACCTTCCATTGCCGTCGCGATGCGCATCGCGCCGACGTGGGGAGGTCCTTCATATGTCCACACTGTGAGCTGCATCTTAGGCCACCAGCTTCGCGCGGCGCACCAGCGGACGTGCGAATAACTCGGCAAGGTCAGCCGCCTGCTCGTAACCCTGGATCGGCGTGAACACGAGTTCGATCGACCATTTTGTGGTCAATCCTTCGGCTTCCAGCGGATTGGCGAGTCCGAGGCCGCATACCACGAGATCAGGCCGGGCGGCGCGGCAGCGATCGAGCTGCAGATCGACATCTTGCCCCTCGGTTATCGCGACATTTGCCGGCAACAGCTTGAGTTCTTCAGAAAGATGCTCTCGATGAAGGTAGGGCGTGCCAACTTCGACAAGCTGCATCGACAGTTCGCGCGACAGGAACCGCGCCAGTGGAATTTCGAGCTGGGAATCCGGAAACAGGAAAACGCTGCGGCCGGCGAGTTCGGCACGATACCGCGTCAATGCGCGTTCAGCCCGCAAGCGAAATGGCATCGTTACTCTTTCGAACAGCGGCTGTCCGACGCCAAAAGCGTCAGCCGCGGCCCGCAACCAGGCCGTCGTTCCCTCGACGCCGAGTGGGAACGGAGCCGCGATGCGAGTTGCGCCACGGTCTTCCAATGCGCGCGCCGTGCCGGCCAGGAATGGCTGCGCCAGCAGAAATTTGGTGTTTGGGCCAATAGCAGGAAGCGCAAGGGAATTGCGCGGCGGCAAAAAACTGACTGGGCCTATTCCCAGCGCATCAAACATCCTGACGAACTGGTCTTCGACCACATCGGCCAGCGAACCTACGACCAGAAGGGGCTCCTCGCTCGTTCCTTGGGCGCAGGGGAGCGCAGGAACGAGCGAGGCGAGACATGCATCCTCGCCTTGCGTGAATGTTGTCTCGATTCCACTGCCGGAGTAGTTCAGGATGCGCACGCCCGGCGAAAACTTCTGCGACAGTCGCAAAGCGGCGCGCGACAAATCCAGCTTGATTACCTCGGAAGGACAGGACCCGACCAGGAACAGCAAGCGGATATCCGGACGCCGTGCGATCAGTTGCGCCACGATGCGGTCGAGCTCATCGTTGGCATCGGTGAGCCCGGCAAGATCCTTTTCTTCCATGATGGCCGTCGCAAACCTCGGCTCGGCAAAAATCATAACGCCGGCGGCGGACTGGATCAGGTGCGCACAGGTGCGCGATCCGACCACTAGGAAGAAAGCATCCTGGATCTTACGATGCAGCCAGACGATACCGGTCAGTCCGCAGAACACTTCGCGCTGGCCGCTCTCGCGCCGGACCTGTTTAGGCGCGATCTCCGTGCCGACCGCACATCCATGTAGATGCGCGTTCATGCCTCGCTCCCCGAAGTGGAAGCAATCACTGACAACCCGATCCGCTCATCGCGGCGTGCGGCGCGCAGCTTTAAGAGGAACTGGGAAGCGTTGACGAAGTATGATGCGTAGGCAGCCAATGCGAGCAGCATCTGCTGGCGGGGATTGCCGAAGCCTGCGAAGAGCGCGACCAGATAAGCCGTGTGAAGGGCCAGCACGAGGAAGCTGAAAACATCTTCCCAAAAGAAAGCTGGCGCGAACAAATAGCAGCCGAAGACTTCCCGCTCCCAAATCGAACCGGTTACCATGATCGCGTAAAGCAACAGCGTCTTGAGGACGATCGACGACGTCGCAGCCGCGAATCCTTCGCCGGTGGTGAGATAACGCGCGACCAAAAACAGGCTGACGAGGAAGACGGCGAACTGAATTGGCGCGAGGATACCCTGCACCAAGGTCCACTTTGTTGCGTCGCGGCGACGGCGCTGCTCGGGCGTATACAGCGCCTTAAGTGGTTGCGCCGTCGGCGAGACCGGAAACTCTCCGCGCTCGGCTCCCGGAATCGCGTTCGCAATCGCAGCGACGGTTTTTGCTTCCAAACTGTAAAGATTGTTTGACAGTCTTTCGTCGCGGTGATGCGATATCACGTGGGGAAAATGATCAGCTGACGGCGATTTAGCGCCGTAACGGGCAAAATCTCGATTTGTGACTACTCGAAGATGCACCGCGCCACTCCCTACGTGCGGGGCCTGATCGCAAGAAGGCTAGACTTCGTTCTCAAAACTGTCAACTAAACCATACGTAAATTATACTTGACGGTTTTGAGACGCGAGGACCTAATAGTTCGGGGAGTGAAAAATGACCGATGTGAACGAGCAATCCTTCTCAGCCGGCATCAATACCGACAGCGCCGTTGCGCAAGCCGGCCGTCCGCAAGGCAGCGAGCCTCCCGAACCGATTTGGCGTTTCCGCCCAACCCTGCAGCCCATCAGCGTCGTTCGTACCCTCCGAACGCGGATCATTCCGAAGATCGTGCTTGCGCTTCGCAGCACGCCGAAAGCTCCAGAACCCGCCAAACAGGATAAACCCGATGTAATTGCGTATTTCGCAGCGCTGGTATTGGGCGACAGCGATACCGCAGCGGTCGCGTTTGTGCAGCAGACAATGGCTCAGGGCATGTCGGTGGAATTGGTATTCCTCAATTTGCTGGCACCAACCGCACGGCATCTCGGCGAACTCTGGGAATCCGATGCGACGGATTTCGCGAATGTGACCCTTGCCGTCGGCCGCTTGCAGCTCATCATGCGGCAGCTCGGCGAGGTATTTCTCGAGCAAAGAAGTCCGGCCGGCGGCGGCGAAACGGCGCTGCTGACGACGATTCCCGGCGAGCAGCACAGCTTCGGATTGTCGATGGTCGCTGAATTCTTCCGCCGTGCCGGCTGGAATTTGTGCACCGGACCGTTTTCATCGCATCAGGAATTGACGTCGCTGGTGCACAATCATTGGTTCGACGTCGTCGGCTTCTCCGTCAGTAGCGATCGCCGACTCGAAGAACTGAAGCAAGATATCCGCGATATCCGCCGCGACTCGCGCAACAAAAACGTCGGGATCATGCTCGGCGGCCCGATGTTGACACGCAATCCCGGCCTCGTGGCATCGATGGGCGCCGACATGATGTCGTTGGACGCAACGATCGCACCGCAACAGGCGCGCGACCTCATCGAGCACAAGAAAAAATAGCCTGCGGGCTTTTTGGCGCTTGGCTTTCAAAGCCAGCGCCGCGATGATGCCGGCCAGGTCAGCAGCAAGAAGAATTGTGGACCATAAAGGGAAACCTCGGGAGAGCGAAAATATGACGGTTGCCATGGCGGAGAGTTCCTTGCCGGTCAGCATCGTCACCGAACTATACCTCCGTACCAAAGCCCTTCATCTCGAGGCTGAGCGCACCGAAATCATTCGCGAACTGCTGCGCGGCAGCGCAACTCGCGATGGCTACATCTTGCTATTACGAAATCTCCAGCCGGCCTATCAGGCGATGGAAAAGGGCCTTGCGCGCCATCTGAAGACACCCGGCCTCGGAGCCCTCGCGCGTTACCGATTCGACCGCGCGACAGCGATCGAATCAGATCTCGTCACCCTTTGTGGGGAAGCCTGGCAACGCAACATCCCTCTACTCGCCGCCGGCGACAAATATGCCCGCCGTATGAGCGAGGCCGCTGAAGGCAACGGCGCACGGCTCATCGCGCATGCCTATACACGATACCTCGGCGATCTCAGCGGCGGATTGATCCTACAACGCCTACTGGAGCGATCGCTGCAGCTCCGACCTGCCGAATTATCGTTCTATGATTTTCCGAATTATTCCGATCTAGCGGCGCTCAAGGCCGCATATCGCGAAGCCCTCGACCGCGCCGGCAGACTAGCGGGCGATCCGAAGGCTGTCGTTGAGGAGGGGGCACTCGCCTTTACGCTCAATATCGATTTATCCTGCGCAGTGCAGGCGAAGTTGCATCTGGCGGCAAACGCCGCGGAATAAAACGCGGGGGCCCGTGCGCAGCTATTTCTTGGAATCGCCAACGCCGGAAGTGCGCGACGAGTGCCAGATTAAATGCTCCAACACTTCCGCAGTCCTGAGAGTTGAGTTGCGTACACTCTCAAGCATCTCCGCAATGCGGCCGGTTTCGACGCCATAGGTAATTTCCAGCGCCGCAAGCTGAGCGTTCTCCACAACTGACGAGAGCAGGTTTTGATACACGAGGTCGGTCTTTGAATCGAGCCGCACACTGTTGATGCGATGGCTCTTTATAATTCCCTCCTGAAATCGGTTACGCGCTGCCTCGGCAGCCTTGCGATCCGTGATGTCGGAAAAGATCAGCACGAAGCCAAGCACACGATCTCGCGAAGGCTCTACCGGCTCAGCGCGGATCATCAGCGGCTTTTCGCGATTGCCGTCGCTTCGTAACAACAATTCACCCCGCCAGGCGCGACGATGGGTGAGGAGTTCGCCGAGATTCCAAATGAAGTCATCAGGGTCATGAAAGGCCGCCGAAAGATCCTTGAGCTGCAGCAGCGCGTGATCGCCCTTCGGCAGCAGAATCTTGAAAGCCTCGTTCACCAAAAGAATTTTGCCTTCGCTGTCGGCGATGATGACGGGCTGCTCTGAAATCCGGATCTGACTGCGGAATTGTTCAAGCTGATTCTGCGCGATCAAGGTACGGACCGCGCGCGATTGCAGGACAATATCGGCAACCGACTGGCCGATCAGACGGGCCGCTGCGAGGTCCGCCGGCGTCCAGGGCTCGGACGTGCCTTCAACCAATTGGTGCCACTGGGCAAAAGACCGGCGCGGCGACAAATCGGCCGGGTTGTCGCCAATCACGACGGGTGAGAGCGGATCCCCGCCCCAAGTAACCGTCCGTATACGTTCGGGGCGAAACCAGATCAGAAACTCACCGGGATTGTCAGAAATCGGTGTGACGACGATTCCGCTGGCTTCCTTGATGATCCCGGCGAATTCGGGTGCATCGCTACCCAATGACGCCGTGGCAAAGACCGGCAACCGCGGCCTGGCGTCCAGCCAAGTTCCGAGTTCGCGGATCTCCTGCGTACTGGGAACCTCACCGGTGGCAATCACCTGACCTTCGTAGATCAGCGCGCTTCCGCTCGCGCCAAGCGGCTGCAGGATCGATTGCGAGCTGTCGAAAATTGCCACGCGCCAATCGCCCTCGCGCGAAATTGCCTCAATCATACGTTGCTGAAGGCGTTGAACGAACAGCTCCGACTGACTTTGCGCAAAGCTTTCGAGCGCAGCGATCCGGGTTGCTATCGCTTCGGCAAGAAGCTCGCATACCGCTCGCTGCTCGAAATGGATAAAGCGCGGTTCGTAGTGGTGGCAGGCCACCAATCCCCATAATTTGCCACCCACCACCAGTGAGACCACCAGCGTCGCGCCTACACCCATATTCTTCAAATACTGCAGATGAATGGGCGACATACTGCGTAGGAAACAAAGCGACATGTCGAGATCACGACCGGTGATCGGCGAGAGCCGCGGCTGCAGCGGCACGGGCGCATAGCCGACATCGACCAATACGCGAACGCGCGTGCGTTCATACAGCCTGCGCGCCATCTGAGGAATATCGGACGCCGGGTACCAATTGCCGAGATAGGCCTCCAACTCCGGCTTGCGGCGCTCGGAAAAGACTTCGCCGTGACCTTCGTCATCGAACCGGTACACCATCACCCGGTCGTAGCCAGTGCGTTCCTGAAACAGGGTCGCGGTGTCATCGCAAAGCGTGCGAAGCGTCGACGCACCACGGATTTTATCCAGTGCGCTTGCAATCTGTCGCGACAGATCGACCGAAGGTCCCGCGCGCTCGAGTTCAATAACGAGACCACCTTCCGGTGGCCGATGCAGCAATCCGTCGAATTCCGCCGATGGATCTCCGATACGGCATCGCACGGCGATCGGCATGCCTTGCGATGTCGGGTCCAAATGCGGCAAGATACGCAGCAACAGATCGCCATCGAGATCGGTCATCCGCATTCCAACCACTTGCCTGAGGTTCAGAAAGGCGGCTGCGTTGGCGCTGGCTTGGATAACTTTGTGATCAGGTTCGCTGACAACCAACAGCGCGCCGTGCGGCTGAATAGAGCCTGCGAGATGGATCTCTTCCCGTTCGCAATTCGAAAGATCGGCTTTTCCGAACGCTGGGGTGGCGAGGGAATTGGACGCCAATTCAGTCCTCGGTGGGTTCCTCGGAATCCGGCCCTTTGTCTTCAAGACCGTACAGGTTGAGCTTTGCATAAAGGCTCTGCCGGCTCAATCCCAATAGTTCGGCGGTTGCAGTGCGATTGCCACGGCACAGCTCGAGCGCCTGTTTCACATAATGCTGCTCGACAATACCGACCGTGTTCTTCACCAGTTTCCGCAGCGATGACTTGCCGATTTGCTCGCTGATCGACCCGAGTGCGCTACGCAGCATGTCGCCCTCCCCAAAAGCGGGCAGCCTGCGGGCGACATTCCGAAGCAGCACACCGACATGTTTTTGTTCGTCGTCGTCATTTTGCGCCGCAGAGATCTCAATCTCGGTATCGGTTCCGAGTTCGCCACGAATCGTCGTGGTGAAAAGCCTGACCGTTCCGTGTTGCCGGATGTTCGCAAGTAGCGCGCTCAAGTCAGCGCCCGGCTGCCAAAGCCATCGCCCCAACGACTCGCCGACGGCCGACCCCTTCGACCCGATCTGAATCAGATCGAGAAAAGCCTGGTTGGCGTGCTGAATAATGCCAGTCTCGTCCAACGCCACAAAGCCATCGGGCAATCGATCAATCAACTTCTCGACGGTCGAACCGGTGTCCGGCTCGCGTTCGATCGGCGCATTCGCTGCGGCGTTAAACTGCAGCAAAAAGACATGCCCGGGATCGGAAGCGATCAATGAGCCGCGAAGCATCCATGATTTCGCGTCGGGTCCGAGATGAACAAGGATGCTGAGTGCCTTGCCACGCTCACGTACGCGGTTAAGCATCTCGCGAACCGCTTCTCGGTCCTCCGACGCGACGTCGTGAAGAAACTCGCGGCCGGCCAAATCTTCATTGCGGCGCCGCGACGAGTTCAGCGCCTCCACCGCGGAGCGATTGGCCTCGACGATTCGCAAGTTGGCCGGTGATACGATCACAACGGCTTCATCGGAAGCATCGAAAACCAGACGGTATCGAGTCTCGATCTCGCGAAGCTTCCAATAATCTCGCTCCATGGTCTGCTGCGCAGCGATCAAGCGTGATTGCAATTCGGCTACCGCCTGCAGGTTCTTGCCGATCGCCAGCATTCCTGCCCTGCCACCAAGCAGCACGGTCGTGAATTCGATCGGGATTTCGAGACCGCTTGGGAATCGCTGATTGATCTGGCGGAAGGCCGAAATGCCGCTAGCGCGCGCATCCTCAACCATGCGCGTGACCTTGTCGCCGGCGATTTCAACCCACGGGCGGCCGAGCCAACCATCGACGCTTTCACCCCGCATGGCCGGCGACAAGGTCGCCTCACGGATCACCCCGTCCATGTCCAGAAGCAGAGTGATGTCAGGTTGCATTGTCGGTATGGCGGCCATTTCAGCCTTCTATGTTGTCTGTTTTTCGCAGGAGACTGACCATCCGGCGTATGAGGGCCTGCCACCGATCATGCAAGCGATACGCCAACCGAACCTGACACTGTCTGAATACCAAAACATAGGATTGCACTGAGCTGCGCCCCAAAGTCAAGAAAGGTCTTTCTTTTGAGTGATTTAACCGTCAAATAAACTTTACAACTAGGGGAACGAGGGTACGGAACCACCGTTAATGTCGGCCCGGGCAACCTAAACGCTGGTCCGCATGGGCAAAAGAACCGGCAAACAACGACAACAATATTTGATATTCTTGACTGTCAAAGTATCTTTACGCTCAAATCCGAAATAGTGACGAAAAGTCAGGGAGAACGACGTGGTTACCAAACATTCCTTCGTTTTAGCTTGTCTCGCAACGGCCGTGACCTTGTCGAGCGCCACAGCCCAGGATGCCGCCAAGGGCGAACAAATCTTCAAACAGTGCATGACCTGTCACCGCATCGGACCCGATGCCAAGAATCTTATCGGTCCGGTACTAACCGGCGTGATCGGCCGACAGTCCGGCACCGCACCCGGCTTTGCCTACTCAGCGCTCAACAAAGCAGCAGGGGAGAATGGGCTCGTTTGGACGAACGATCTGATCATGCAGTATCTGCCTGATCCCAACGTGTTCCTGAAGAAATTCCTCACCGACAAAGGCAAACCCGAACTAGCCACCGGCGTCACCAAAATGACGTTTCATCTGACGGACGAGCAACAGCGCAAGGACGTCATCGCCTATATCGACACGTTCTCCGAGAAGAAGAACTAAGTTTCTGCTGCCGGCAGTAGCAATCGTCGCTGGCGCTATCGACGCCAGCGACGATTGACATCGACCAGATGAAATGCACCGGCGGCCGCCAGGCTGGCACAACACAATTCCCAGCCAGCGCTACCGATCGCGAGGCGCAATGCAATCAGCAAAAACGCGCCGGCGCATAGATTCGGAAGTAAATCATATGGCGAAACGCCGCGTCCCGTGGATCGCCAAAAGATCAGCAAGAAGGCCGCCTCGATCGCCACGATCACCAGGATCACTTCGACAAGGCGTCCGCTCGCGAACAACTCAGCCATCGGTCACCATCAATGCCGGCGATATCGAAGTAATCGCGGGTTACGAAAATGGCCCGTTCAACCGAACGACCGTCAGATTGAGAAACGCGGCGAACGAGACCCAGAGTAGGTAAGGCACCAGGTATAGGCTAGCGGATTTTGTAAAACGCCAGAACACAATGATCGGGAGCAAGATCGATAGCCAGAGAAAGGCGACCTCGACGAGAGCCCAATCCGGCCGTTTCAACGCAAAAAACAACAGGCTCCAGAGAACGTTGAAAAATCCGTTCAACGCAAACAACCCGATCACCCATTCGCGTTGGACACGATCGTCTGCGTTACGCCAGGCATAAACGGCGGACACCGTCGCCAGCGCGAAAATAACTGTCCAGGCGGGACCGAACAGCCAATCCGGCGGCTGCCACGAGGGCTTCAGCAGGCTTTGATACCAAATTCCGGTATCTGTCAGCGTGCCGCCCAAAGCACCGACAAACATAGCAACGGCGGCTGCCGTCAGGACAGGTTTCCAGAAACCGCCCCGCGCGACCATCACGCCGAAGCCAAACCAGCCATGTGCGCGAGATTCTTGAAGAATATCCTGACATGCGCGATTGGCTTGGCGCGAACGAGTTCCTTATTCATGTAGGCGTCCCAGGTAAGCCTCTGAACATCGCGATCCCGGCAGATACTGACAAAGCGTTCGCGGCGACGATCGTTTGAATACCAGTACCATTGCATCACACCCAGTATCCAGAACACGATGCCATGCATCCTCATGAAGCGCTTCCGCGCCGTGCGCAGCGCTTTGGCCTCGCCGGTCTCCAGGAATTCATGCACGGCCTCGGCGGACAACCGTCCTCCGATCATGGCATAATAAATCCCCTCGCCGGACGCCGGTGCTACCACGCCCGCGGCATCACCGGCGAGCAGAACGCTATGTCCGTCGTCCCAACGCGGCAATGGACGTAACGGGATCGGTGCGCCTTCGCGGCGAATGGTTTCGGAGCTACCCAACCCGGCAGCGGCACGAAGGCCGCCAACGGAGTCACGCAATGAAAATCCTTTGCATGCCGAACCGGTGCCAACGCTGATGGTGTCGCCATGGGGAAATACCCAACCGTAAAAATCCGGCGACACGGTACCTCGATAATAAACGTCGCAGCGCGTGCCATCGAAACTGGAATCTACCGGTGGCGAGCGGACGATCTCGTGATAGGCAAACACGTAAGGCAACCGATCCGCGCCGGGCAGACACTGCCGCGCGACCGCTGATAGCGCGCCATCGGCACCGATCAGCGCGCGCGTTCGTACCGCTTTTGCTATCATGCTTCCGTCGGTCGCGCGTTCGTCATAATGCACGACGTTGAGTCCTGCGGCGTCACGCTCGAAGCGTTTGAACAGTCCGGTTCGCCTGATCGCGCCGGCTTGCTTGGCACGCAGACGGAGCCATTCATCGAACACATCGCGGTCGACCATACCGACGAAGCCCCCATCGATCGGCATGTCCACTTGTTTGTCCGATGGTGAAACCATGCGCGCGGCATTGACACGGGCGACCAGCAGATGATCGGGAATCTCGAAGTCACGGATCAGTCGCGGTGGAATCGCGCCGCCGCAGGGTTTGATGCGCCCGGCTCGATCAAGCAATAGCACCTTTCGTCCCAGTTTGGCGAGGTCGTGCGCCGCGGTCGCGCCGGACGGACCTCCTCCGACGACCACCGCATCGAACGTTTCAAAAGCCGTCGTCATCTCGCTGCTCCCGCTATTGCATTGGCCGGCAGGATAACCAGCGTCCCGCGCCCGTCAGCACGGCTCTGCGCGCGATGAACCCAGACGGCCATGAAAGCCGCGATCACAAACAGCCCGGCCTCGGACGCAAAGACCACAGCGTAGGATAAGCTCGGCGATGCCAGCAGGTAACGCGCAATATCGCTGGCAAGTGTCCCAAGAAAGCCGCCAATACCGAATGCGAAAGCTTGCGCTGCGCCCCATAGACCCATGCGCACGCCTTCGCGCTTTTCTCCGCCTGCGCTGACCAGCGCCATCATTGATCCGATCGCGGCAACTGCGTAGGCGCCGTTGGTCACGCCAAGCATGAATACGGTTTCCCGCAACGGCCAGGACGGCCCCACTACGGCCGCGGCTGCCAAACACAATAATGCAACTGCGGACGCGAGACAGCCGCCGAGGGTCCAAATCTGCAAATTGCCGCGCGACCGCGGGTAAAGCGCGCCAATTATCGGGACCAACGCCATTCCAAGCAGGGTACCGCCGTGCTGCAAGCTCGAGAGTTTTGTGGTTTCGCCCGGCGTAAAGCCAAACACCCCGCCGGCGAACGGTTCGAGGATCAGATCCTGCGCGCTATAGGCTAGCATCGAGACGAAAACAAAAATCGCGAAACGCCGCGCCTTCGGTTCAGCCCAGACTTCCATAATGGCATCGCGGAACGAGGATTTTTCTGGAGGTGCGGATGGTCTGGCAATAACGACGGCTTCCTGCGGCTCTATGCCCCAGACACCGATCAGTGTCAGTGCTATCGCCGCGACGGAGACCGATCCCGAGACAATCACGAGTCTTAGCGGTGAGAACGGATCCAGCATCTGACCGGCAACGCCCGTCGTGACGATAAAACCCGCGATCATCATAACCCACACCACGGTAGCCGCCGCCGAACGTCGCGTTTCATCGGTCCGCTTGGCCAGCAACACCAACAGCGACGTGCCGGCGGCGCCAACCCCCGCGCCAATCAGACAGAAGGCAACGACTGCGAGCGCGACGCCAAACAGCGGATGCGTTCCCATCCAGGCCGTGGCGACGGAAGCAAGCAGCCCGCCTGTCGCAAGAACCGCCATGCCGCCTACGATCCACGGCGTTCGTCGGGCACCCAGATCGGAGCCATGCCCCCATGCCGGCCGAAACACCTGAAGCGCATAATGAATCGCAACCAGCGCGCCCGGCAGGATTGCGGGCATAGCAAGTTCGATGACCATCACGCGATTAAGCGTCGAAGTGGTGAGCACCACGATCGCACCGAGGCCGGTCTGAACCAGCCCGAGCCGCATGATGCCAAACCAGGAGAGCGTAGGGCTTTTCATTGTCATCTGGCCCCAATCGAAGCCAGCGCGAACGCGCTGATCAACATGCCCACCACGTAGCAGCTGATCCCGGTGCCGTTGTACCAGGGTGCCCGCTCACGCGGCGCCTTCAAAAAATGGGCCATCAGGAAAAATTGGGCTATCAACAGCGCGCCGACGGCGGCTGCATAAAATGGCCTTTGCCACGCCAGCAGCAAAGCGACCACCGCGGCTTGCGGCAACGCCATGACGAGGCAGGCGAAACGTGCGGCATTGCCGACGCCAAGTAGGACCGGCAACGAATCGATTCCCATCCGCTTGTCGCCTTCGACGGACTTGAAATCGTTGAGCGTCATGATGCCGTGGGCGCCGACGCTATACAGCAGCGCGATCACAACGATGCGCCAATCGGGAGCCGATGCGCTCATTACGGCAGCGCCCGTGAACCAAGGCAGCCCCTCATAGCAGAGCCCGCACGCCGCGTTGCCCCACCAACCGTTTTGCTTCAGCCGTGTAGGTGGCGCGCTATAGGCCCACGCAAGGACAAGCCCGACGATCGCCGCAACAAATCCCCAAGTGCCAAGCGCCATCGCCAGCAGCAACGATAACGCAGTCCACACCACCGCGATGTATAGACCCCAGCGGCCGGGAATGCGCCCTGACGGTATCGGACGTTGCGGTTCGTTGATGGCGTCGACATGCCGGTCGTACCAGTCGTTCACAGCCTGACTGGTGCCGCATACCATCGGACCGGCGAGCAAAACGCCGGCCACGATGAGAGGCCAGCGTTGGCCGGGCGTAACGCCCGACGAAACGATGCCGCAGCCTAGCGCCCACATCGGCGGGAACCAGGTGATCGGCTTGAGAAGCTCCAGCACCACCGATGGTGCAGGATGCGTAACGACAACGCTACTCATCTTCGACCTCTCCTTCCGCCGCGTGTTCCGCCAGACCAAACCGCCGGAGCTTGACGTAGAGGCTCTGCCGGCTCAGGCCGAGCATCTCGGCAGCCGACGCGCGGTTATCACCGGTCAATTCAAGCGCCGCCTCGATCGATAGCTTTTCGATCACATCTGTCGCCTCACGAACCAGGTCCCGTAACGGCACGCGGCCGATCAGCTCCGTCAACTGAGCCACCGAGCGTGGCAATTCGCGTTGCGGCGATGTCGCCGCCGACAACCGCTTCTCGACATTCCGGATCGCAAAGCCGAAGCCAGGCTTGTCTTCATTGTCGGCCAAGGACACCGCCGAGACCTCGACTTCGGCCGTCGCTCCGTATTCGCCGCGCAAACCCGTTGAGAACAATCTGATGGAACCGTTCTGGCGCAGATTGGCGAGCGCCACGCTGAAATCGACTCCGGCGCGGCCGAGCCATCGATCCAGCAACTCGCCACGGGATTGCTCTGCGCTGTTGAGCTGTGCCATCTCGAGAAAGGCGAGGTTGGCCCGGATGACGCGACCGTCATGCTGGGTAATGACGAGGCCATCGGGTGCGACATCGAAATATCGCAGCAACATCGAGGTTGCCTTCAGGGCGCCCCCCTCGGCCGGCGCCTGCGACGAAAGCCGAACCAGGAACAACGAAGCGCTCTCCTGACGGAACAGCGACGCGGAGATACTGCATTCGCGTTGCCTGTCAGCGAGACGCACCCTCGCCGAGTGGTCGCGCCCCGTCGCGCGGACATCGGCCAAAAGGCGCTCGACAACGGGAGCATCGCCGGAAACGAAGTGTCCAAGAAAGTTGGATTTCACGAGCTGCGGGGCATTTTCATCGAACAGAGCCAACGCGGCCGGGTTGGCATCCGTGATCGCGTTGCTGGAGCCGTCAACGATCATGACCGCTTCCGACGAGACCTGGAACAAAAGTCGATACCGTGTTTCCGCATGCCGCAGCCTGACATAATCCCGCTCCATCGACTGCTGTGCATTGATCAGCCGTTGTTGCATGGCCGCGAGTGGTCGCAGGTCGCGGCCCACCACCACAAAACGATCTTCGCGCCCGATTTCGATCGCCGAGTAAAGCACCGGGATATCCAGCCCGCCGGGCGATACATGGTTGACCTGACGCCAGCTGGACGATTTGCGCGCGGCGGCATCCTGAAGCAACTCCGAAATTTTTGCGCTGGTTTCGGGAGTTACAATGTCCTGGAGTTTCGAGCCAAGCCACCGACCATGGCCGTCCAGTTCGAGCGACAGTTCCTCCTTGTTGAAGGCGACGTCGCGAATCACTCCCTGAGCATCGACGACAACCGCAACGTCGGTCGCGGCCGCGATCAACTTCGCGGCTGACAGTGCACCGAGGTCCCCCAGTGACTCCTTCGGAGATTTGAACACTTGCACCAGGGCAAATATCCTCCAACAACAGATGGTCCTCCAATACGACGTCCTTCCCGGTCAATCTTTTTATTTTGCCGCGGTTGGATACCGCACGGAAATGACGTTCTGCGCTCGCCGGCGAATTGTTCCGTTTCAAATCGGGCGGATCAGCCTGGCGAGGACAGTCAACTTCGTGCACGCCCGCCTCTTGGATCCGCGAGCGTGTACTTTCAGTGTTGGCTGAGCGGTCACGGCCGCCCCTCACCTCGGCAATGCCAATCCGTGCTTGACGCCCCAGTCGAACCAATTGTCGACCACGGTTCCCGAAAGCAGGATTCCGATCCCGCCGCACAGTGGGCATAGCACCGCAAACCACCAAGCCCAGCGATGGATCGATTCGGCAGTCGCGTTAAAGCCCATCGTCCAGCGCCAGAACAACGCCGCCCGCTCCAGCGCCGTGCCGCGATCGACGATCTGCTCGATTTCGCGTTCGCCGCCATATCGGCTCACCGCAAGAATAGTCGCGCCATGCATCGCGAACAGCAGCGCGGATCCGTACAGGAACGCGATCGAGAGCATGTGGAACGGATTATAGAAAAGGTTTCCGTGGGTGATGGAAAAGTTATTGGTCCAGTCAAGATGCGGGAAAATTCCGAACGGAACGGCCTCGCTGAAATGGCCCATCAGCAGCGGGCGGATAAAGCCCAGCACAAGATAGAGCCAGATCGCCGAGGCGAATGCCCAGGACACATGCGTCCCCATGCCAAGCGCGCGGGCTCGGCGATACGTCCTGGTCCACCACAACAAAATGGAGGTGGTCAGGAAGAATCCAGCCATCAGCCACCATCCGCCCTCCTTCAACGGCGGAAACGTGATTCCGTATTCGGGTTTCGGCGGGTCGAGCGAAAGCCACGGCAGCTGCCTGACGAATTCGATCGGGCTCCAGTTCACCGAGGCCATCATATTGAGGCCGATGATCTCGATCGCGACGATACCGCAGATGATCGACGCAAGACCGGTGAAACCGAGATAGATCGGTCCGACCTGCGCATCACCCAGCTTCCCAAGCCAGTAGTTGAACCGGCCTTCCCCGGATCGGACCCAGGTGCCGGGCTGCAATGGAATGCCCGGATAGATGCTGCTGCGCACCTGCACTTGCGTGAAGAAATTCTGATATTGGGCCATGACAAGGTTTCTTTCTGATGACCGGATTTAGTTCGAGGACCAGATCGGCAGATTGCGCCACCAGTTCCACCATTCAGACCAGGCGTTGCCTTCCGACCACAACGGGCCGCTGATCACGATGCAGATGGCACTGAATGCTACGGCCGAGAGCGCCACGAACAATCCGAGACGATGGATTCCGATCGTGCCGACGGAGTAACCGATCAAGTCGCGAAAGATAGTATTCTCATGTTCGGGCGATTTGACGGGCTCGCCTTTGTCCGGATTGGTCGATGACAAGATCAGACCGCCATGCAGCGCCAGCGCCAGGCACGTCGTGAAGAAGAACGTTATCGCGATCATGTGGGCGGGATTGTAGTGGAAGTTGCCGTAGGTGTAGCCGGTGTTCGACACCCAATCGAGATGTGTGATGATCCCGTAAGGGAAACCGTAGCTCCATGAGCCCATCAACACCGGGCGGATTACCACCAGCGTAAAGTAAGCGAAGATTGCGAAGCTGAATGCGAACGGGACGTGAAAGCCGATGCCCAGCTTGCGACAGATTTCGACTTCGCGCAGCGCCCACGAAACGAACGCTCCCAAAGCACAGATAGTCACGATCTGCCAGATGCCGCCTTCCTGCAGCGGCGCAAACGACAGGCCGTATTTCGCGTCGGGCGGATTGACGCTGATCTGCCAGAGATTCCAGGTCGGACCGAGCGCGGTATTCCACAAGATCATTGCGATCCCGACCAGCGCAAAGAACGCCGTCGTCATCCCGAAAAATCCGACATAGAAAGGACCGACCCAAAAATCGAACAGATCGCCTCCGACGAGCGTTCCGCCTCGAACGCGGTACTTTCTTTCAAAGCTGAGCATTGCCATCGATCGTTCCTCCGCGTGCGAATCTGGAAATCACCGCATCGTTCGTCAGGTAGCTACCGGAAGCGGACGAGTCCGGCCGCTCGATCCGGCCTCGCCCGTTCCGGTACGCAGTTCGTCATGCCATCAGGACGGCATGACAGGTGGTGTGTACGGAAGAATGATCTCTCCCGTCTTCGCTGGACCCTTGCGGGGACCGTCCAACCAGTTGAACCGGTCGGTCGAGAGCAGAATGAAGTGGATCACGATCGCCAGTCCAAACAGGAACGTGAAGAGCATGACCAACGCACGCCGCGGATCGAACAGAAGCCAAATTCGCCACATGTTTTTCTCTCCTTATGTCAGTAACGAGAGAGAAACACTGGCGAGGTGCTGGATGCCGTCCATCGCCGCTTTGTATCCGCCGGGTCCCGGCAGCCAGGGACGCCACATCCAGGCGAGGATGTGAGCCACCACCGCGACAGCCACGAAGAGAAAGAAGCTCGTCATGAATATCGTGTGGAATTCCTTGGCTTCGGCTTCGGATAGCCCCGAAATGGAACCGTCCTTCATTTGGTATTCCTCCTAGTAATGGCCTTGCGGCCGTTCGCCGCCCGAGCGTGGGCGACAGCGAATGCCGTATCTCGTGAGATCCGGCAGTTTCCGCCCGGCACCGCCGAACGAAAATCTCCGACTACAAGCCCATGAACGATGAGGCGACCAACACGCTAGCGGCGGCGCTGGCCTCTCTGAAAATCGACTCACGGTGTCCTGACGGATCGAAAGCCGCTCCTCTACGCCACGGCATAACCCGCGTCAGAATTGCCCGCAGCAGAAACGGCAAGTAGCAAGCACCAAACAACAACCGAGACTCGATCTTCCCGTTCGCGACTAACCCTTTTGAACGTCGGCCGGTATCGACATAGTCAGACATCGACATCACCTCCCGATTATGGTGCAGCGTGTAAAATTGCGGTAACACCGGAAACAGATTTGCTTCGGTCACTCTCATGTCAGCTGCCCATCCATCAGAGCGGCTCGCGCTTTCGTGACAAAATCAGTCGTGACGCGGTCCTCTCCAGCTCTGCGCGCCCCACTCTCGGCGGCATCACGCAGACGTTTGGCAGCAGATATGCGAACGAGCACCGGATGGGACTCCAACACGTCATCGAGCAGCGCCTTGGCTTCGTCGCTCCAGAGAATTTCCTCGTGCAATCGCGCCGGTGTTGGATCGACGCGATCAAGGTCCGCCGCGAGTGGAAGAATATTAAACAGCGCGTCGAACAGCGCGTTACAAACTTCCTGCACCAGGTAGGTCGCGCCGGAATAACCCATGAACGGCGTGCCGGTATGACGGCGGATCACGGCGCCGGGGAATGACGCAGGCACATAGATCGCTCGACCGCCAGCTTCGGCCAGATACATGCGCTCGTTGTAACTGCCGAACAGTATCAGCGGCGGCTTTTCGCGAATAGCCGATCGGACGGCAGCATTGTCCGGCTTGACACCGGCTTTGCGTGCAAACGAAAACGTGCACGGCAGCCCCATTTCGGTTTCGAGAAAACGCCGAACGCCACGGGCGTACGTCTCGTTTGCAACGATGGCAAAACTCGCGGTACCGAAGAAGTCCTGCGTCACCGAACGCCACAGATCCCACAACGGCTTGATCGTGGTGTGCTTCTCGCGTTCAATAAACGGCTCGGGGTCGATACCTAGCAATTCGCCAAGCTTGCGCAGGAATTTGGTCGTCGAGTGAAGACCTATCGGGGCCTGCAGATACGGACGCTCCAGCGCTTCACACAGCATCCGGCCAAATTCCCGGTACATGCACACATTGACGTCGGCATTTACCAACTTCGGGATGTCAGCCAGGTGACTGCCGAGCGGGAACACCATGTTGACATCCGCGCCGATGCCCTCGATCAGCCGGCGAATTTCGGCGAGATCGGACGGCATATTGAAGGTGCCATAGATCGGCCCGATGATATTGACCCGGGGCTTGACGCCGTCCGCGCGCGGCTTGCGCTCCGGTATCTTCTTGACGCCGTATTCCTTCCAGAGCCAGACAATAGCGCGGTCGGCGCTCTGCCACTGGTCCTCGTCGATGGTGCGCGGCAGGAACCGCTTGATGTTGGTCCCCTCCGGCGTCACGCCGCCGCCGATCATCTCGGCGATTGACCCGGTAACGACCACAGCCGGAAGATACGGATCGAGCACGCGATGCGCACGCTTCATGGCGCCTTCGGTACCGGTCTGCCCGAGCTCTTCTTCTCCAAGCCCCGTGACTACGATCGGAAGTTCATGTGGCGGCAGCGCGTCGGTATAATGCAGCACCGATGTCACCGGAAGATTTTCGCAACCGACCGGGCCATCGATGATGACCTGCATACCCTTCACCGCGGTGAAGGCATAGACCGCGCCCCAATAGCCGCCCGCGCGATCGTGGTCGAGGACAAGCATCAGATCATCTCCTCGGCTTTGCGCTTTTTCACCTGGGCTTCGATCTGCTTTCTGTACTTCTCGCGGAAGGCTACGTTGTCCTTTGGCGTGTCCTCCCATACGCCCGCGGCATGGCCTCCGCCGACGTCGCCAAAAAATTCCTTCATTTCGTCGAAGCGGAATTGATTGCTCAGCGCGGCGTTGACGACCTGCGCAAGCGAACCCGCACCAGCGGCGCCAAACAGCGGCCGCGCCGAGATCAGATTGGTGAAGTAAAGCGACGGGATCGCCTTCGCCTTGGCCTTTTGAACCACTGGGGTGGTGCCGATCGCCAAGTTCGGTTTGAATTCATCGACTGCCGCGAGATCCATCTCCAGCGACGCACGGTACTGAACCCGTGCCCCCCTGGCTTCCAGCCACTCACGATCGGCATCGGACCATGGCGTTCGCGGACAAGCAGTCCCGACGTAAGGCACGCGCGCGCCGCTCTCGATAAGAAGTCGCGCGACCAATAGCTCCGAGCCTTCATAGCCGGACACCGTAATACACGCATCGATCGGCTTTGCCGCCAGCGCTGCCTTGATCATCGGCAGAAAGCGGTTCTTGGTGGCGTCGATCTTGTCGCGCCCGACGTTGCAGGCGGTACCGATCGATTCCAGCCACGCCTCGGTGCCGTCGTGCCCGACCGGCGCAGAACCAATGATTTTCCGCCCGGCGAGATCGAACTGACGGAAGCTCGCGGTGTAAAAGGGGTGAATGGCCGCAACGACGGAACAGTCGAGCGCAGCATATAGCTCACGCCATTCGCGTGTGGGGACCACGGGGCCGGCTGCGAGCCCGAGCGGTTCCAGCATCATGCCGATGCCGACGGGGTCGGCGGGAAACATCTCGCCGATTAACGTCACCGTCGGCCGCTCGCTCTTGCCGCCGCGTGGCGCCTGCACGGGCCCCTGTTCGACTTCCTTGCGGGCATATTCGAGCATCGCTGCCGCCAACACGTCCTTGGCCTCGGCGTGCGTCGGGACGCCAAAGCCGGGCACATCGATCCCGATGATGCGAACGCCGTTGATTTCATCCGGCAACAGATCGAGTGGCACGCCGGATGCCGTTGGTACGCAGAGATTGGTGATGATGATGGTGTCATAGAGTGTGGGATCGGCGAGTTTGAAGACCGCTTCGCGGATGTCCTCGAACAGCTTTCCGGTCACCAGGGTTTCCGAATTGAAGGGGACATACCCGACCGTGCGCCGCGCGCCATAGAAATGCGATGTAAAGGTCAGGCCGTAGACGCAACACGCGGATCCGGAAAGGATCGTCGCGGTGCGGCGCATCCGCAGGCCCACACGCAGCGAGCCGAAAGCGGGACACATGCTTTGCGGCTGGTCATGCGGCCCCTTGGGATAGTCGGCGGCGTAACGATCGAGAATGTCGCTTTTGCCGGCCGCGCTGGCAGCGGCCTTGAGCTCGGCGGCGCCGGCGTGACAACCCAAGCCGTCGCTTTTGGTTGCGGTTGCGTTGATGGCCGGCTCCGCAGAAGCCACCTCATCCATCGCAACCTCCGCCTCGACGGGCTCATTCACGACAGACTCGGCTATCGCGCCGGCGTATCGGGGAAGAATGACGTTCATGTCGCGCTCCGCATGATACTGGTCTCACGCGGCGTCGTAGACGACTTCGAGCGACGGCTTGTCGATGACGGACTGGCCGCACATGTCTTCCATTGTCGCGGGCTCGAGCACGACGCCGCGGCCCACGACCTCACCCTTGAAAAGGCCAAGCAGACCGTCTTGCGTCAGCGGCGTCGGGCGCACCGGTGGCGCAAGACCGACATTCTCGGCAAGCGTTTCGAATAATTGCGACCATTGGCCACCGGGCAGGCCGATGATCTCGTAGTTGGCGCTCTTTTTGCGGATGTCATCATCTGCCGGGATCGCCGCGAGCACGGGAATGCCGACGGTCTGTGCGAAGGCCGCCGCCTCCCCGCTGCCGTCGTCCTTGTTGATGACCATGCCGGCGACGCCGACATTGCCGCCAAGCTTGCGGAAATATTCCACCGCCGAGCAGACGTTGTTTGCGACATAGAGCGACTGCAGGTCGTTCGATCCGACGACGATCACCTTCTGGCACATGTCACGCGCGATCGGCAGACCGAAGCCACCGCACACGACGTCACCGAGGAAATCGAGCAAAACGTAGTCAAAACCCCATTCGTGGAAGCCGAGCTTTTCCAGGAGCTCGAAGCCATGAATGATCCCTCGACCGCCGCAGCCGCGTCCGACTTCGGGGCCGCCAAGCTCCATCGCGAAGACACCATCGCGCTTGAAGCAGACATCGCCGATCTTTACTTCTTCGCCTGCGAGTTTCTTTTTCGATGAAGTTTCGATGATCGTTGGACAGGCGCGACCACCGAACAGCAGCGAGGTGGTGTCACTCTTGGGATCGCACCCGATCAGCAGCACTTTCTTGCCCTGCTGCGCCATCATGTAGGAAAGATTTGCCAGGGTAAAACTCTTGCCGATGCCACCCTTGCCGTAAATCGCAATGATCTGGGTTTCCTTGGTGACCGGCGTCGTCAAAGGGGCATTCGGCTCGATCGCCGCTTCCGCCCGGAGCGCATCTTTCATGTTGATTTGAGGCACGACGTTCATGAGATCGAACTCCAGTCCAGAACCATTTTGAGGCAAGAGGGGTCGTTGAAGGCGATGCCGTAGGCATCGGGTGCAGTGCTCGCGCCTTCGCGATGGCTGATGAGGCCATCGAGCGACAGGCGCCCGGAGTCAATTAGTGCCCTGGTTGCGGCAAGATCGGACGGCTGCCACTCGGCGGCGACGCGCAGGCGCGCCTCACGCATGAATGCCGGCGGAAAATCAAACGACAGCCGTTCGCTATAGAAACCGGCGAGCACGATTTCGCCGCCCGACGCGATGCGCCCGATCAGCAAATCGAGCAGGTTCGCGTCGCCGCTGACGTCGTAGATATTTTTGTAATCGCGGCGGCTGTCGTGCTCGGGATTGATTACACCATAGCCGACCGCACCACCGGCGCGCGCAGGATTTTTCTCCCACACTGTGGGAGGTTCGTTACGAACAGCGATCGAGATGCGAGCCAGCAGTCGGCCAAGCACGCCGTGACCGACAATGCAGTCGGGCGCGGACGCACCTTTCGCGGCAATAGCGTGATAGGCGGTCGCAGCGAGCGCCAGCAATATGCCGCGGTCGCCGAGTTGCTGATCGATCGGTACGACCCGTTTCGCCGGAACCACCAGCCGCGATGCAGAGGCGCCAAACAGACCGCGCACCTCGCCGAAGCATTTGGCGCCCGGTATGAACACGCGTTGGCCCGGATGAAGTCCGCTGGAAGATCCAGCTTCGACTACACGACCGACTGACTCGTAGCCAGGAACCAGCGGATATCCCATTCCCGGAAATGGCGGCATCCGGCCGGACCACAACAGCCGCTCCGTCCCGGTACTGACGCCGCTCCAATCGACATCAACCACGACGTCGTCGGGGGTTGGAGCGGTCAAGGCGAGCCGGTTGAGTTCGACTTGCTCCGGCTGCTTCAAGACCACTGCGATGGTCTCCATCGCTCACTCCAATTCTGGATGCGGAGCCTTACACTCCGACTGTCATGCTAAGCTTACAAACTGTAGTGTCAAGATTAATTAACAGATTCGTTGGTCGCGCGTGCCGTAATGAGACTCGTAAGCATCGGCATCGGACTCGTGTGCAATGCGACATGGGAGAAGCCGGAATCCTGGAGCATTTCCCGCAGCCTTTCGAAGGTCCTGGGCCGGCCGCTGCCCATCGCGAGAAGGTAGAAGGCAAAATATGCGTCACCGATCGCCTCAGTTCCTCTGACGCCTGACATCGGTTCGGCGATCAACAGCGTCCCGTTCTCAGGTAGAGCGCGGCGAATAGCTCGCAGCAGCGTCATCACATCGGCGTCGTCATGGTCGTGGATCACGCGTACCAGCGAGACGATGTCGGCGCCCTCGGGAAGTCGACTGGTCAGAAAACTGCCGCCAATCGCGACCGCACGCGAAGCCAGCCCTTCATTGCGAAAACGGCTGCTGGCCTCGTCCGCCACCGCTGGCAAGTCGAACAGAACGCAACGCAATTTGGGCGAACGCGCCGCGACCGCGCTGAGAAACGCGCCATCTCCTCCGCCGACATCGAGCAAGCAGCGATGATTGCCGAACGAATAGGAATGGAGAACTTGCTGTGCGATCATCGGCTGCGACGCCGACATCAGTGCGGTATACGGCGCGATCGCATCATGACCGAGCGCTGCCGGCTTGCCGGCCTTCGCATAGGGCCAGTAGGATTTAAGTTCGCCCGCTACAGCTTCTCCGCGCAGCAGCGCTACTGGATCCCTGAGGTCGCCGTACAGCATGGCATGATGCTCGATCATTGCAATGACGCCGGGATTGCCCATCAGCGCCGCACCGAGCGGTCCTAGCCCATACCGATCGCCGCTGCGGCGTTGCACCAACTTCAGTGACGTCGCGGCGTCGAGAAGCAAGATTGTCGAATTGACCGGTAATGAGACTCGGGTGGAAAGGTCCGCCGCGCTGACTGGCCCGTCTGCCAGATAGTCGAATAGCCTCAGGCGCACGCAAGCCAGCAATATCTGCGAGTAGACAAATCCGGCGCAGAGGTCGAACAGCGCACCGGCACGCCGACGAGCAATCGGCCGCATCAGCAGAAAAGTGCTTGAAAATCGCTGAAAAGTAGGATTTGTCAAGATAGCGTCGCGCACAGCCAATAGCCGGTCATGCAACGATAGAGTCTGCGGCGCGAGCTTCATCTTGCCCGATCGGCCGGTCTCCGCATCAGCATGCGCGACCGTGGCCATGATCGCTACGCCGCGAATTGCGCGAGTTTGGCCGGCACCAGTCGCTTGGCTTCCGAGAGCATCAGAGAGCGCAGCTCGGCGCCGTTCGGACACGGAGGCATCGCCTCGATCGCACCACGCACCAGCTCATGCAGCCGATAGAGCGCGCCATCAAGCCCGAGTTCGATCACGGCGCTGGGCCGTCCTAACGCCAGATCGCGCCCGACCGGCTTGCCAATCTCAACTTCGTCCGCCGCCGCATCGCGAATATCGTCGGCGACCTGATAGGCCTCGCCAAGTTTCTCCCCGACCATCCGCCACGGCTCGGCGTCGACGCCGGCAGAGGCCGCACCTGCGACCGTTGCCGCAGCAAATAATGCCCCGGTTTTGGAGCGGTGATAGTGCGCGAGATCAATCTGCGATTCGCACTCCCACGCCTGTCCCGCGACGATGCCCGAGGGCACACCGACCGATTGCGCGACCGTTAAAGTGAGTGTCGCCAATCGTTCCGGCGCGCATTGAATGCGCGCCAGTGTTTGGAACGCGAGCACAATCAGAGCATCGCCGGTCAGCACTGCGAGTGGCTCGCCAAAAGCCTTGTGAACCGAAGGCCGCCCTCGGCGCGTCTCGGCCGCATCGAAGCAAGGCAAGTCGTCATGCACCAGCGAAGCGCAGTGCAGCAGTTCGAGGGCTGCGCCGGCCGCGTCGGTCGCGAGTGGATGATCTTCGCCGCACGCAGCTGCCACGCTGTGACATAGCCGCGGCCGGACTCTGGCACCGCGGGGAAACACCGCGTAACGCATCGCCGCCGCCAGCCGAGGAGGACATCCTGGAACCTCTGCGCGCCCGATCGCTTCGGTCAAAGCGCGTTCGATCCGGCTGGTGACATCCATGGCAAGCTCCCGCGGCTCGTCAACTTGTGTCAAGTTGACTTGTCGATCAGAGTGTAAATAAATATAGACATCTGTCAATCGACAACGGCGTCCCAATGCCCAGAGATCGTGTTGTCATCGTTGGCGCAGGGGTCGCCGGGTTGGTTTCCGCCTTCGCATTGTCGGCACGCGGCCTGGACGTGACCGTGCTCGAACGTCGCGACGCGCCCGGCGGCAAGATGCGGCAGATCGCTCTCGGGTCGTCGCGAGTCGACAGCGGTCCGACCGTTTTCACCATGCGCTGGGTGTTCGATGAGTTGTTTGCTGCAGCGGGCCGGAATTTGTCGGATCACGTCCGCCTTCAGCCGCTGGAAACGCTGGCAAGGCACGCCTGGGACGAAAACTCCCGGCTCGATTTGTTCGCCGACGAAGAACGCACAGCCGATGCAATCGGATGGTTTGCGGGCGCGGCGGAAGCCGATGGTTATCGCGCCTTCTGTCACGACAGCAAGCGTATCTACGAGATTCTCGAAAAGCCGTTTCTGCGCGCGCCGCATGCCAGCATGTCCGGACTGATTGGGGCGGGTGGCTTCCGCGGGCTGATGCGATTGCCGCAGATCAAGCCGTTCTCGTCGATGTGGTCGGCGCTCGGGCAATATTTTCGGGATCCACGGCTGCAGCAGTTGTTCGGCCGGTATGCCACCTATTGCGGTTCATCGCCTTATCTGGCGCCCGCAACCTTGATGCTGGTGGCGCACGTTGAACGATCCGGTGTCTGGAGCATCGAAGGCGGCATGCACGCGCTCGCCGTGGCGCTGGCCGATAGCGCGAAATCCTTCGGCGCGACGATCCGCTACGGCCAGGAAGTCAGCGAGATATTGATCGACTGTGGCCGGGCGAGCGGCGCTCGGCTTGCAAACGGCGAGCGGATCGAAGCCGAGGCAGTGATCGTGAATGCCGACGTGGCGGCGGTCGCTGGCGGCTTGTTCGGCGTCAATGCGCGACGTGGCGCCGCCGTCACTTCACCACGCGCCCGCTCGCTATCGGCGGTAACGTGGAGCGTGGTCGCGAAAACCAATGGTTTCCCGCTCAGCCTTCACAACGTGTTTTTCTCTCGTGACTACCGCGCCGAATTCGCCGACATCTTCCGCCACGACACGCTGCCGAACGAGCCGACGGTTTATGTCTGCGCCCAGGATCGGTGCACGGGGCAGAACCGTCGGAACGAGGAGCGGCTGCTGGTGCTCGTCAACGCGCCGGCAAATGGCGACCGGCATTCTTACGATGCAGCGGAGGTGGAACAATGCGCACGGCGAACATTCCGGACGTTGGATCGGTGCGGCCTTCACATTCGACGGCGGCCGGAAACGACGCAGGTCACGACGCCCGCGGATTTCAACAGGCTGTTTCCGGCGACAGGCGGCGCACTATACGGCCGCAGCTCTCACGGATGGACCGCGTCGTTTCAGCGGCCGGGAGCGCGAACGAAAATACCGGGATTGTATCTGGCGGGGGGCAGCACGCATCCGGGCCCCGGCGTACCGATGGCGGCGCTGTCAGGCCGCTCGGCGGCCTCGAGCCTGCTCGCGGACCTGACTTCGCGAGGGTGGTCCACGCCAACGGCTATGCGTGGTGGTACGTCGACGCGCTGAGCGACGACGGCCAGAGCGGCATCACCATCATTGCCTTCATCGGCAGCGTATTCTCACCATATTACGCGCTCGCGCGACGAAAGGGCGTTGCCGATCCGCTCAACCATTGCGCCGTCAATGTGGCCATCTATCGCAAACATGGAAATCGCTGGACGATGACCGAGCGTCCGCGCGGCGCGGTCAGCCGAACGGCGAACTCATTCACTGTCGGCCCGAGCCGACTGACGTGGGATGGCAAATCGCTGATCATACGTCTGAACGAGATTTCCGTCCCAATTCCCGGCCGCGTCAGCGGCACCGTGCGCGTCGTGCCGACCGCCATCACGCAGCAGATATTTTCGCTGAACGAACATGGCAATCATCGGTGGTGGCCAATCGCGCCATGCGCACGGATCCAGGTCGCACTCGACCATCCGCATCTGCGTTGGCAGGGCGAGGGCTATTTTGACATGAACAGTGGCGATGATCCGCTGGAGTCGGGTTTTAGCGACTGGCAATGGTCGCGCGGCGCGATGCAAGACGGCACGGCGATACTTTATGAAGCCCAGCGCCGTGACGGCACCCGCCTCAATCTCGCCGTTAGATTTGACCCACACGGCCGAATGCAGGTCTTCGAGCCGCCCCCCGCGGTCGCGATGAAACGCACCGGTTGGAAGATCGGGCGAAGCGTCCGCAGCGAGGGCGAGACGAGCCTTGTTCGGACCCTGGAAAATGCGCCGTTCTACGCTCGTTCGATCGTTTCAGCAAAACTGCTCGGCGAGACCGTCACCTTGATGCACGAAAGTCTATCGCTCGATAGGTTCAAGATGCCGATCGTGCAGGCGATGTTGCCGTTTCGTATGCCGAGGGCCCCCAAGTAGCGGTGTGTTTGTCATGCGAACGCACTTCTTCTCAAGAAGACGGCGTCGGATTTTGCTGTTTCGCCCGTTCAGCTTCCTTCTTCCGGTCCAGCCGCCTGCCGACCAGCTCAAGGATACCCCAGCACAAGGCGAACAACGCGACGACAAAAAATTCGATGAAGCCGAGATAGTTTTCCATGACCCTACGCCCAACTCACCAGCGGCGGCATCGAGCTCAGGATGGTCTCGATATTCCCGCCGGTTTGTAGTCCGAACATGGTGCCGCGGTCGTAAAGCAGATTGAACTCGACATAGAGTCCGCGGCAGGCGAGTTGCTGCGCACGCTCGGACTCGGTCCAAGGCTCCATCATGCGCCTGCGCACGATTCTCGGATAGACATCGAGCAGCGCCAGTCCAACCTCGCGCGTGAAGGCAAAATCTTTGGCAAAATCGCCGGTGTTGAGGTGATCGTAAAAGATACCGCCGACACCACGCGCCTGACCGCGATGCGGCAGGAAGAAGTACGTATCGGCCCATGCCTTGAACTTTTCGTAGTATGACGGATCGTGCAGTTCGCAGGCACGGCGCATCGCGGCGTGAAAGGTCGCGGCATCGGACGCATCACGGTGGCGCTGCTCGAGAAGCATCGGCGTCAGATCGGCGCCACCGCCGAACCAGCCCTGTGCGGTGGACAAGAACCGCGTGTTCATATGCACGGTCGGCACGCGCGGACTTCGCGGGTGCATGATCAGGCTGATACTGGTCGAGACGTAGTCGAGCTGCACGCCGTCTCCAGGCAACGTCTTCGCCATCTCCGGCGTGAGTCTCCCGTTAGCCGACGATGTGTGAACGCCGATTTTCTCGAACAGCTTGCCACCGGTAAGAAAACCGCCGGTGCCGCCACCGCTTCCGGTGGCGCGTTTCCAGGGTTTATAGGTAAACATCGCGGGCTCGCCGGGAAACAGATCGGTTGGCGCTTCCCGCTCCAACGCTTCGACTTCGACGCAGATCCTGTCGCGAAGCGATTCGAACAAGGTTTTTGCCTCGGCGCGCCGCGCTTCCGCTAAGTCCGTCGTGTTTTTGCTGATGGTGCCGGTATCAGACATCTAAACCGCTTTAACGGAACGATCCGGTACGCTGAAGCTGGTCGCGGCGCTCCAGGCGGGCAAACAGGTCGATGACCCAGACCACGCGATCCTCGATTGGCCGCGGCCGTTGTTTCAGTGGCTGCGGCACTTCGCGTACCGACATCGCCGCAACAGCCTCAACCAGAAATCGGGTTGCATCCAGTTGACCGGCCGCGCCAAGTCTCCGGGCCGGCGCCCATTCCGTTTCCAACAAGATCAGCATGCGCGCCAGTACCGCTAACTTGCGCTTGGACGAGACCACCGCGCGTCTCGAGATCGAAGTCACGGCCGCTGCGCTCCAGTTCGCGGCCGATCTCGGCATAGAGCGCACGCGCCGCGTAGATACCGGGTCGGCAGGCAAGCGGCAGGTTCGCAATGCCAAGCGAGGCACGGTCGTACAAAGCATCGGCCGAATCAAGCAGCCGTTGGATGATCGCGGCGATAGCCGGAGTGAAGACCGGATTTACCAACCATGCATCCGGATCGATACCGGTTTCTCTTAGCCACTGAAGCGGCAAATATAAGCGCCCCGCTCGCGCGTCTTCGCCTACGTCGCGGGCGATATTGGTGAGCTGCATGGCGACGCCAAGATCACAGGCCCGCGCGACGATTTCCGGAGAACGTTGCCCGATCACCAGCGTCATCATCGCGCCGACGCTTCCGGCGACCCGTGCCGCATAGCCATACAGTTCCGGCAAGGTTTCGTAGCGGCGAACCTCCGCATCCCAGAAGAGGCCTTGCAGCAGCGCTTCCGGCAGTTCGCGCGGGATACAAAACTTGGCAACGACATCGGCGAACACACGGTCGGCAGCATGGTTCATCGGCTGGCCGCGATAGGCGCGGTCTAGCCGATCCTGCAATCGCACCACTGCCGCCCCGCGATCGCAGCCCAGATCGACCGCGTCGTCGGCCAGACGACAGAACGCATAAAGGGCAATGGCGGGATCGGCGACCTTTCGCGGCAATACTTTCGAAGCGGCATGAAAGGTCCGCGATCCGCCCTTCAGCAAAGCGCGGCAGGCGGCCATGTCCGTCGAATCAAGTTGTATCGTCATGTCGCCACCAAAAGCGGAGTTGTCAGGTGTTGCGCGTCGGGAACCAGCGAATCCAGCACACGCGCGGATGAGAGCACGCCGGGCAGACCTGCACCCGGATGGGTGCCGGCGCCAACGAGATATAAATTTTCAACGTCTTCGCTCTTGTTGTGCGGACGGAACCAGGCGCTTTGCGTCAGAATAGGCTCCAACCCAAACGCCGCACCGCGGAACGATGACAACCGGTCCTGGAAATCCTGCGGTGTCAACATGCGCGAAGTTACGATCTGATTCTCAAGATCTGGCAGCATGGTCTTGCCTAGTTCATCCGCAATCGCACGCCGGTATTTTTCGGCCGTCACGCTCCAGTCGGTACCACTCTGCAGGTGTGGTACCGGCGACAGCACATAAAATGAATCGCAGCCCTCGGGCGCAAGCGAGCGATCCGTCGCGGTTGGGCGGTGCAGATACAGACTGAAATCGCTCGCCAGGATCTTGCGCTCGAAGATGTCGATCAGTAATTCCTTGTAGCGCGGCCCCAGCAGGATGGTGTGGTGCGGCACGTCATCGTATTTGCGGCGCGTGCCAAAATACCAGACGAACAGACTCATCGAGTAGCGGGCGCGCTCGATGCGCTTGTTGCTCCAGCGCGAACGCGCGGATGACGGAAGCAGATGACGATAGGTCCACGCCGAATCGGCGTTGGAAACGACGATATCGGCAGCGATAGGTCTGCCGGACACCAGTCGAACGCCGCAGGCGGTGTGACCGGCAGCGATGATCTCGCGGACTTCTTCACCGCAACGAACTTCGCCGCCCTGCCCTTCAATCAGTTTGACCAGTCCTTCGACCAGCCGCCCGGTGCCACCCAGCGCAAAATGCACGCCCCAGCGCCGCTCCAGGAACGCGATCAGGCAATAGATCGAACTGGCCGTAAACGGATTGCCGCCGATCAAAAGCGGATGAAAGCTGAACACCACGCGCAGCCGCGGGTTACTGAAAAACTTCGACACCAGGCCATAGACGCTGCGATAGCTCGACAGCCGGAGCATTTCCGGCGCGATCTTCGCCATGTCAGTCCATTTGCTGAAGGGCACGTCGCCGAGCTGCTCGAAGCCAACTTTGAAAATCTCCTCGCTCGCTTTCATGTAGGCATCGTAGCCGCCGACGTCCGCAGGGGCGAACCGCGCGATCTCGGCGCGCATCGCGCCGGCGTCGCCGGAGTAATCAAAATGCGAACCGTCCTGAAAACGAATACGATAGAACGGCGACACCGGCACCAGCGTGACGTCGTCGGACATCTTGCGTCCGCACAACTTCCACAACTCCTCGAACAGGAACGGCGCGGTGACGATCGTTGGACCGGCATCAAACGTGAAGCCATCCTGGCGGTAAACGTATGCGCGGCCACCGGGCGCATCGAGTTTTTCCAGAACGGTGACGCGATAGCCTTTTGCGCCAAGTCGCACGGCAGCGGCCAGTCCGCCAAAGCCGCTCCCGATCACCACCGCGTGCCGCTGGCGATCGTTCGGTCTTCCCGTCGTTGACCTGATTGGGCTGGGATCGAGCATGGCAGCTACTGTAATTATTTAT
Source organism: uncultured Alphaproteobacteria bacterium (assembly GCA_963824305.1). Lineage (GTDB taxonomy): Bacteria > Pseudomonadota > Alphaproteobacteria > Rhizobiales > Xanthobacteraceae > Bradyrhizobium. The sequence goes on along the minus strand of CAWGOW010000002.1, from coordinate 85,333 downwards.
TGACAGTTGCCTAGCCCATCGTTGTACATTTCGATTTACACATTTTGCGCCGCTTGCCCGGCCACGGTTGCGCGCCTGTGTCTGAGGATCAGATCCGCGAACAACTGCGGCTGTTCCTCGTGCGCGAGGTGACCGAGGTTCGGGAACTCGCTCGATAATCGCTTGCGGCAAGATTTCCCGAACCTGTTTCGCAACGCCGGGCGATATCGATCGGTCGTTGGCGGCCGCCACCAGCACGAGAGTTGTTGTCAGTCGCGGCAGATCATGCAGCAACGGTTCTAACTTCCAGTTCGCCATCATGCGTAGCGCCGCGGCGACATGCGCGGGGCTGCACACCAGCTTGCGATAAAGCGCGATACCCTGGTCGTCGATACTGGAACCGGTGTTCGCAATCAGCCGCTCGACCGCGTTAGGAGTTGAGGCCTGCCACGCGAACACGCGCGGCAGCACCGGATTGAGAACCAGCAATTTCGCGAGCGGCGACAGTAGTTGGTTGGCTGCGCCGCCGAATGGCATGAAGGCACCATTGAGGCTGACCAATAGCCGTGGCGTGATTTTTCCATCGAGGCACATGCGCGCCAGAATCGCCGCGCCCGCCGAATGTCCCACGGTGACCTCTGGCTTAACGCCGATCGCAACGAGAAGCCGGCACAGATCATCAGCCATGCCTGGAAGCGACAGTCGATGCGACCGCGGCGATTGCGTGAAGCCGTGCCCGGGCAAATCAGGTGCTATCACATCGAAATCCCGCGCCAGCAATGGCAATAGCCCGCGCCATGAATGGGTGGCGGCGCCGGTGCCATGAATCAGCAGCAGCGGCGTTCCTTGACCCATCCTCTGCACGTGCCAACGTATCCCGGCATCTTCAACGAAGGTGCTGGCATGCCGGTTAGGCCAGCCCGAGCCGTCCCTGCTCCAGACCAGGTCGGACATTATTTTTCACGCGGGCGATGGCGAAGAAACGCCGGCGAGGAAGGCATCGTAAGCCATGATGAACTCCTCCTTTGCTTCGAAATGCGGCATCGCGCCAGTGGGAAATATCTGGATCGTCCAGTTGGCCCGATCCTGAACCTGCGTCTTGTTCGAGTAGTCGACAAAATCTCCGCGTAGGCCGTGGCTCATCCAGACCGGCAAGGTCAGCGAATGGTAGATCCTGGAGATACCTTCACTGAACAGGAATCCGGACACGAAGTAATAAGGCGCGTGCTCGGCGCCGGGTTGGCGCGTGGTGATATAGTCGTATTCGAGAAGGCCCTCGTCGATATTGCGCGAGCCCCAGGTCTTGTTGAGGAAATAGCGGATTCCGGCGCGGCTGGTGAGCAGCCGGAAGAGGCCTTTACTCCAAAGGGGAAATTCAAGAAAGGAATGTAACCACGGCATGCCGCGCGTACCGTCACGCCATTTCGTGGTCGCATCCCGGCTTCGAAAGCCGGTCGGGCTAACCAGCGCGACGGTTCGGAACGCCAGCGGCATTTCGGTCACGGCGCGGGCGAGAAATTCAGCCGACAGCGAAACCGCCAGCGCGTCGATCGGGCTGCGACCATGTACCACCTGCATTTCGCGCACAGCAATCAGGATCGCATCGGTCATCATCCGCACGCTGTATCTGCGCCTGGACCGCTCGGAGTGACCGAAGCCGGGCAGTTCCAGCGCATATACAGTTCGGCTTTGTCGATAGTGTTCATAGAGCGGTTGGATTTCGTAGGCAGAGCCCGCTGCGTTGATGCTGTGGATCAACAACAGCGGAGGCCATCTGCTTCCAGCCGGAGGACCGGCCGAATAGTAGGTCAATCGGCCAACCGCACTTGCGATCTCATGCCGTTGACCAGACACCGGCGCTGGAAATTCGCCGGCGTCCTGCAGTGCAACGCGGTTAGCGGCCGAGGCAACATTATCCATCGTCAGGCTCTTTTCAAACCAGGGCCCAAATCCCGCATTGGCCAAGACCGTAGCACCAGTGTATCAGAAACGACAATGATACTTGTCACAGACGATGGAAACGAGACTTGACACAAAATCTCACTCTTAAACCCTTTGTTGAGGTGCTCGCTGGCCGCCGTCAACCGGTGCCTCCGCTCTGGATGATGCGCCAAGCCGGCCGCTATTTGCCGGAATATCGCGAGGTCCGCGCCAAGGCCGGCGGTTTCCTCAATCTCTGCTTCACGCCGGAATTCGCCGCCGAAGTGACGTTACAACCGATCCGGCGCTTCAACTTCGACGCCGCGATCATCTTCTCGGACATTCTGGTAATCCCTCACGCACTCGGCCGTTCCGTGAGGTTCGAGGTCGGCGAAGGCCCGCGGCTCGACCCATTGGATACGCCCGATAAGATCGCAACGCTCGCAGCCGAGGCTGATTTCTCCAAACTTGAACCGGTGTTCGAGGCGCTGCGCCGGGTACGAAGCGAACTCGATCCGAAAATCGCCTTGATCGGCTTCTGCGGCGCGCCATGGACAGTCGCGACTTATATGGTGGCCGGACAAGGCACGCCGGATCAGGCGCCGGCGCGGATGATGGCGTATCGCCATCCCGAGGCATTTGCGAAGATCATCGATACAGTCGTTGAAAATTCGATCATTTATTTGCTTGGCCAACTCAAGGCCGGCGCCGACGTATTGCAGATCTTCGACACCTGGGCTGGCGTGCTGCCACCGCGCGAATTTGAACGCTGGTCGGTCGAACCGACAAAACGCGTTGTCGAAGGGGTACGCAAGAACGCACCGGGCGCGAAGATCATCGGTTTTCCACGCGGGGCCGGCGCGTTGTTGCCGTCTTATGTCGAAGCCACAGGCGTCAATGCCGTTAGCATCGATTGGGCGACTGAGCCGTCTCTGATCCGCGAGAAAGTTCAAAGCCGGGTCGCGATACAAGGCAATCTCGATCCGCTCGTACTGATCGCCGGCGGCGCCGCGCTCGATCAATCGATCGATGACGTACTATCGAATTACGCAGATGGCAGGCTGATCTTCAATCTGGGCCACGGCATCCAACCGGAGACTCCGATCGCGCATGTCGAGCAAATGGTAAGACGCGTGAGGGCCTATAAGGGGTGAATTAGCTCACGCTCGCCAACACCGCCTTCGACAAGGCAGTCGCATCGGCATGCGGGAGCGGCAGATAACGCGCGCCCATCTCGGTAGCTAGTTGCACGCCCGAAGCACCGGGACGCGCGGAAGTATCGACCAATACAGCGGTGATCCCGGCGGATCGTAGTTTGCGTGCCGCGCTTATTGCATCTTCCTCCGCACGGAGACGGCCTTGCGCCCCGTCGCGCGCGATGTTGGCGCGGCCATCAGTGAGCAGGATAACTGCCGGCGTCTGACCCTTTCGCCGAACGAGGTCTGCGAGCGCGAAGGCAGTATCAAGCCCTGCCGCCAACGGCGTGCCGCCGCCGCCCGGCAATCCGGCGAGGCTTCGCTTCGCCCGCGCCAGCGAGCGCGTCGGCGGGAGCAGTAATTCCGCGGTAACGCCGCGAAAAGCGATCAGCGCAACCTGATCGCGGCGAATATAGCAATCGGCCAGCAGCAACTCCACTGCGCCCTTGGCCTCTGCCAACCGATGCAACGCCGCGGAACCGGACGCATCGACCACAAAAATCGTCGTCGTTTCAGTGCGCTGCTTGAATCGCGCGATACGGAAATCGTCTTTGCAGATCAGGATGCGAGGTCGACCAATCTCGCCTGACGCAATGGCTTCGCGGCGCCGCAAGGGTTGCCACGGCGCCGCCGCGCGCAGGGTCTCGATCACATTGAGCTTCGAACCCGCGCGCAGCTCGCCGCGCAGGACTCCGCCAGGGCGTCCGCGACGGTTGGATTTTTGTAGCGCACCAGCCTTGCCGGAGGAGCGGCTGCGCGTCCGCACCGATGACCCGCGCAACGCCGCAAGGACATCCGGCGGCAGCGCCGCCTGAACGGCGGCAAGAATAACTTCATCAAGTGCGCGATGGAGATCGGGATTACCCTTCTCGGCACCATCGTCGCCTGACGAGCTATCCGATGGCTGTTCCGGCTGCGGCTCAGGCTGACCGGGATCCTGTTCTCGTGGAAATACCAGCGCCCGCGGCGCCAACACCAGCCGCGCGGCACGGGCGATGTCTTCTTGCTCGACCGCCTCATGTGCCGCAAGCGCGGCGCTGACGCAAGCAACCCGGATTGCCAGTAGCGGTGCGCGCAAGGAGACGATGCCGAGCGCCACAGCGGCCGCACAGAGCGCCTCGATTTGTTCAGCGTCCGCCTTCAAGGTCTGAAGTCGCTCTCGCGCGGACACGATCTCCTGCGCATCGACAAAGACCTCATCCGCATCCCGCACCGAGATGTCGTTGAGGTCAAGATGAAATGCCAAACGATCGCATAACGCCGCCGACGCGAACTCATCTTCGAGTCCTTCATCGAGAGCGATCACACCGAAACGCGCTGGCATCCGTAGCGAAAGCCCATCTCGTTCAACGATCGTTTCACGCGCATCGATCGCCGAGGTGACGTGCACGGTGGTCGCGGAAGACAGCCGCTCTGCCATCGCAAGGACCAGTACATTCCCGTCACCTTCAGCGAGAAGACCGGCTTCGGCGACGGGTTTGCCCGCCAGCAAGGTAGCGTTGAGATCGAGGCCACCCAGCAGACGTCCATCCGCAATGTGCAGCGGGACGTGTTTCATTTGCGAGGGAGCCAGCGCCAGGCGTTGCATCGCCAGCCAGCGCTCCCTCACCGGACCCGCACGCGACCGGACCAGAACTCCGCCGGCACCGATGGGATCGACGGCAAACAAATGCGCCGCGATCACCGCCTCGGACCAGACGAAGGCAGCCGTCATCCCAATACTTCCGAAATGGCGCGTTCCACGCGCACGCTGGAACCCACATCGTCGAGCGGATTGCGTCGCAAGCGATGACGCAACGCAGATGGAGCAATCCGGCGCAAATGCTCGTCGCCGACGGCCTTGCCGCCTTCCAATGCCGCCAGCGCGCGGGCAGCGCGCATCAATGTCAATTCGCCGCGCAAACCGTCGGTTCCCAGTGCAACGCAAAGCTTTGCGGCCCGTTCAAGCACCGCGTTCGAGACGGTGACCGAGGGCAAACGTTCGCGGGCGGAGATGATCTTCTTGCGCTGCTTTGCTTCTTCCCTGGCCCATACCGCCGCAAACGCATCCGTGTCGCGCTCGAATTCGTCTCGGCGGCGTACGACCTCGATACGGCTCGGAAGATCGGTCGGCGTTTTCACTTCGACCGACAACCCGAAACGATCCAGAAGTTGTGGCCGTAACTCGCCCTCCTCGGGATTGCCGGTGCCGACCAGCACAAAGCGGGCCGCGTGCCGTATGCTCAAGCCTTCGCGCTCGACGACATTTTCACCGGATGCAGCGACATCGAGCAGAAGATCGACCAGGTGATCCTCGAGCAAATTGGCTTCGTCAATGTAGAGAAAGCCCCGATGCGCTCGCGCCAACAGCCCCGGCTCGAACGCCTTTTCTCCGCGCGCCAGCGCTCGTTCCAGATCGAGCGCGCCGACCACGCGATCCTCGGTAGCCCCAAGCGGCAGATCAACGACCGGTACGGGTGCTTGCGCGGATTTCAGCCCGCGCTCGGCCGCGCGAACGCGGCAATCGTCGCAAAATTCCGCCGGCCGGTCCGGGTCACAGTTATAGCGGCAGCCGACGACGACCTTCATTTTCGGCAGTAACGCCGCCAGCGCGCGTACCGCCGTGGATTTTCCCGACCCGCGATCGCCAAAGGCGAGGACGCCGCCGACCTTCGGATCGACCGCTGCGATCAGAAGCGCGAGTTTCATTTCGTCCTGTCCGACAATTGCGGAGAATGGAAAAGCTGTTGCCATATTATCCCCTCATGGCCCGGGCCGCGTGCGTGCGATGATTTCGGCTGCACCTTTGTCAAGCAGTTCCAGACCGACGGCGCGGCCAAGCTCGCGTGGTCGATCGGCTGGTCCCGAGCGCGTGACTTCGATGAAGCTGCCGCCTGCATCATCCAGAACCGATGCAGTGAGCAACATTCGCGTGCCATCGATCGTCGAATAACCGGCGACCGGCGAATTGCAATGACCGTTGAGGATCCAGAGCACTTCGCGCTCGGCGTCGCCACAGAGATGTGCGGCGCGGTCATCGATCAGCGCAAGGTATCGGCGCGTTTGCCAATCCCCGGCAGCACACTCCACCGCGACAATGCCTTGGCCAACTGCCGGCAGCATGTCCTTCGGCGAAAACTCCAGGGCGATACGGTTAGCGAGCCCGACCCGCTCCAGCCCGGACCGCGCCATGATCAAGGCGTCCGCTGGCCCCACTTCGCCGCCGTTGGGTAACTTCTGCATGTCTCTGATATCGAGTTTGCGGATCCGCGTATCGGCGGCGCCCCTGAAATGAATCACCTCGATTTCGGGAAACAGCCGCCGTGCATAGGCTGCTCGCCGCACGGCATTTGTCCCGAGCTTGTAGCCCTTCCCGCGCGCACGCTTGATATCCTCGATCAAGATGCCCGGCCGCAGGACCAACGCGTCAGTCGGCGGGTCGCGCGCCAGCGTCGCGCCGATCACCAGGCCCGGCGTGTCCTCATTGCCCGGCATATCCTTGAGCGAATGCATCGCGGCGTGCAGCTTGCCCGATGTCACCGCGGCACGGATCTCGGCGACGAAAGCGCCACCTTTGCCGCCGTGGATCAATAGCTTGCTGGTCTGATCGTTATCGCCAGTGGTCTCGAACTTGACGATCTCGACCTTGAGTTCGGAAGCGGCAATCGAGAGCCGTCGCGCGATGTCGTCGGTTTGGGCGAGCGCCATCGTGCTTTTGCGCGTGCCGATCCGCATCGAAACTGCCACCACCAAAGCTCCATCCCGCGAATGCGCTGGGATCATCGTGCCAGACTACGGCGACCCGGCCTCGAAAGGCAAACGGACAGCGCGTGCAGTGCAAACACTAGAGTTCGACACACCATCGCAGTTCATATACGCGTCCGGTTTCAAACGTTTCAAGCCAGCGTCAGATTTCGTTGTCGTCCAAGCCTAGCGTTTTGCTTCTGTCCAGCGCGACACAATGATAATCCTTTCGTCTTGGCTCCGGGCGTTGGTTCCAGCGGTTGAGAATGCGATGAGTACGGACGTTCTGATTGGCGACGGCGAAGCGGTCCGGCTGGCGCCGCATTCGCTGCGTGCCGCGATTCTTGGCGAGGTGCATGCCCGTCCGTTCACGCCGATAGCTGTACCGTCACGGATCGTGCATTTTGCGTTCGATACTTCGGGGGCTCGCGCTCAAGCCGACCGCGCAAACTTGGTGAAGTTCTGCGAGTCGCGTGGCCTGCTTGCACCATCGTCCTCCGAAAAGCATCACCGCGCACCGTTCGGCTCAACGGTCTTGCGCTGGGAACAGCATTCCGAATTCACGACATACACCTGGGAGATGCCCGCAGACTCCACGTCGCCCCCGTTTCACCCGGATGCGGCATCGCTCGCGCTACCGATGCGACTCGTCCCGCAACCAGGACCGTTGCTGGTCGCAATCGATCTGCATCTGTTGGCGGAGGACCTGCCGCGCACCGCGCCCGAGCGCCTCTTTGATACTGCGAGCCTCGCGGTTGCCGAGAATTCCGATGGCGCGGCGGTTTACGCAACCGACTTTCAGCCCGGCCCTTCCGGCTTCGTAAGAATCCTCGTGGCCGATCGCAAAATGTCAGCCGAGCGCGCCGGAGCGCTTGTGCAGCGCGTGATCGAGCTCGAGACATATCGCACCTTCGCCCTGCTCGGCCTGCCGGAAGCCCAACGGCTGGTTCCCTCGATTGCCGCATCAGAGCGCCGACTTGTCGAAGTCACCGAGCAAATGCGCCACGCCGGCGATCTCGCCACTAATCACAGACTGCTTGACGAGTTGACTGCGCTCGCCGCGGAAGTCGAAGCCGGCGCCGCAGCGAGTGTATTTCGCTTCGGTGCCAGCCGCGCCTATGAAGAGATCGTCGAACAGCGGCTGCAAACGATCGGTGAGCGGAAGGTAGGCGGTCTGCCGACGTGGTCGTCGTTTCTCGCACGCCGCATGAAGCCGGCCTTGCGTACCTGTGTGACGACCGAGGCGCGGCAATCCAGCCTGTCGCTTAAGCTCGCGCGGGCTGCGAATCTGCTGCGAACCCGCGTTGACGTGGAGCTCGAACAACAAAATCAGGAGCTTCTCAAATCGATGAATGCGCGAACCCGGCTCCAGTTGCGCTTGCAAGCAACGGTAGAAGGTCTCTCGGTCGCCGCGATAACCTACTATGTCGTGAGCCTGTTCGGATATCTCGCGAAGGCCGCGCATGAGAGCGGCCATGTCGCAGTCGACCCAAGCATTTTAACTGCAGCATTCGTTCCAATCGCTGGATTTTCCATCTGGTGGACTGTTCGCCGTATTCGCAAGAAACACATCGTGGGCGAAGAGTGATCCAACGCGCGGGAACTACCTTGATGACGGCTGGCACCGCGCCCGGCCGAATTGCGGTCGCCGTGTTGGCCCTAATCATGATCGCCATTGGACTGCTCGAACTCCACGGTGCGAGCGATGAATTGAGAATCACAAGAAGCCTCGCGGGTGAAACCCCGGTCACGATTTTTGAGCCGCGGACTGCCTCTCGAGCACCGGTCATCGTGATTGCGCATGGTTTCGCGGGTTCCCAGCAACTCATGCAGCCTTTTGCGGAGACACTGGCGCGAAACGGCTATATCGCGATAACCTTCGACTTTCTGGGGCATGGCCGCAATCCGGTTCCGATGCGCGGCGATGTTACCGAAGGCACAACCATCACGGCAGAGCTGCTCGAGGAGTTGACCAAGGTCGTGTCCTTTGCACGCGAACTCCCTGAAAACAGTGGGCGCCTCGGCGTGCTCGGGCATTCGATGGCATCCGACATTGTCGTAAGATTCGCGAAAGCCAATCCGAATGTTGAGGCAACGGTTGCCGTATCCGTATTCTCGCCGGTGGCGACCGCAACAAGTCCCCGTAATCTTCTGGTGATCGTGGGGGCGCTGGAACCAGCTATGCTTCGGAACGAGGGCCTGCGTATCGTTAACCTCGTAGCAGGCGGAATAGCCGTAGCCGGTGAGACCTATGGCAACTTCGCCGATGGTACCGCGCGCAAACTGGTGCTGGCACGCGGCGTCGAGCATATCGGCGTACTCTACAGTCATGACAGCATGGTCGAGGCGCTGCGCTGGATCAATGCTGCGTTCGGACAAAACAAGGAGGATTATATTGATAGCCGCGGGCGCTGGCTCGCGCTGGTCTTTGTCGGCATCACCGCTCTGGCGTGGCCATTATCGGCCCTGCTGCCGGTAGGCAGTGCAAACCGCGTCGGGGCAGATTTAGCTTGGAAGCCGCTGCTAATCGGAGCGTTTGTCCCCGCAGTACTGACGCCCTTGATTCTTTGGAAGCTGCCGACTGACTTCTTGCCGATCTTGCTCGGCGATTATCTAGTACTGCATTTCCTGTTATACGGTGTGTCCACCGGAGTAATGCTGCTCTATCTAAGCCAGCAGACCTTCCAACCCCAACCCGTCAGTTGGAGAAGGCTCGCAATCGCTGCAGCTGCCGTAGCAGCCTATAACCTTGCGGCCTTCGGCCTGCCGATCGACACTTTTGTTTTTTCACTTCTGCCGATCCCCCAGCGTCTTCCGCTGATATTGGTAATATTCTGCGGCACGTTGCCCTATTTTGTTGCCGACGAATGGCTGACACGCGGCTACAATTCCCGGCCCGGCGCTTATGCCCTGACAAAATTCTGCTTCCTGCTTTCGCTCGCGATCGCCGTAGCCCTCAATCCGGAAAAACTGTTCTTTCTCGTCATTATCGTGCCGGCAATCCTGCTGCTGTTCCTCGCGTTTGGATTGGTAAGCCGGTGGGCCTATGCCGCGACGCGCCATCCATTGCCGGGCGCACTCGCCAACGCCGTGATGTTCGCGTGGGCGATCGCCGTCACTTTTCCGATGATCGTACGATGAGCATTGCACGAAAGGCATTTTGTTGGTTTGCTTTACCGATGTGGAAACCTGAGCGAACGGAAACACTCCCTGGACATGAATCGGTTTGGGATTATCCGCGGCCGCCGAGGCTGGAAGAAGTCCGTGCGCGATTGCGCGTGATTTTCAACGATCGGATGATCGCCGACACCACGTCCGGCTATCGTGTGCTCGAGACCAGCCACCCGCCGGCCTACTATTTTCCGCCAGAAGGTATCGCGCAGCCATATTTGCAGGCCGCTGGCGGCACTTCCTGGTGCGAGTTCAAGGGTCACGCGAAATACTGGTCGTTCGATGTCAACGGCAAACGGACCGTTAACGCTGCCTGGAGCTACCCTTCGCCCTCGCCCGCATTCGCGGGCATCGCCGGATATCTGGCGTTCTATGCTTCGCGTGTCGATGAATGCTGGGTCGGTGAAGAACGCGTCCAGCCGCAGCAAGGCGATTTCTACGGCGGCTGGATTACCGCACGCATTTTAGGGCCGTTCAAGGGCGGCGCAGGAACGCGCGGATGGTAGGCCGTGACGATGTGGGAATTTTCTGAGGCTCGATCGAGTGCTGCGGGTTCGTATCCATTTTGGGTTTGTTACTGCTCCGACTTGCCTTTCGCCGTCATCGCCTGCATCTGAGCAATTTTTTGCACGAGGCTGTCGCGTTGCCGGGTCAACATCCTGACCACGTTTGCCAGCGTTCCCCGTGGTTCGAGCGCCTCGTCATACTTCGACACATTCCGCTTCTCGCCGTCGATCAAGGCGGGCAGCACGCTCTCATCCAGTCCATTGATCAGCGAACGGACGTCCATGATGGTTTTGTGCACCGTCGTCATGAACGAACCGTCTTCATCAGGAAGCTCGTTGGCTTTCACCAATTCATCCGCAAGTTCAGACGCATTATCATCATGCAATGTCATCATGTCGTGAAAAACAGGACTCATTTTGCCGCCCGCCGCGTCCTTGAGCGCTTCCTGATATCCATTGCGCGCGTCGATTGCGCTGGTATGGAGCGACTTGAGACGATCTAACGTTTCGTTGACCAAAGCATCCTCCTCGTTTGCTGGAGGCTGCTTATTTCGGCTGTCCGGTAGAACCGTTTTGATCGCCAACACCCGTATCCGACGAAGTGGGTGCCGAGCGAGTGTCGGGAGCGGGATTGGCAGGCTGATAGACTTTCGGTTGGTTCGATGAATCGACCGGCTGCGCCATACCTTGAGTCGATCCTATTGGCTTGCCGACGGGCGTCGTAACCGCAGCCGTCTCCACCTTTGATTTGCCTGCATAGCCTGTCGCCAAAAGACCCATAACAGCGAGGGCAATAACCGCGAAGCCGATCAATTCAGGCCCTGCCCCGTTCGGCGTCGCACCTACACGAGATTGATTGCCTTCAAGCGCCTCTGCTGCAATTTCTCGATTGGTGCTTGAGCGAAGGAAATAAATAAACGCGCCTGCGATGATGAACGTGGTCGCCGCCAACGTGAAAAACATTAGCCAGCTGATCGGATTATCGCCGTGCATGGAATCCTCCAGTTGTAAAACCTACATGACAATCAAGGTGCCCCGAGATTGTTCCTACAGGGGCGCGCGTATCGTAAACGTAGTCCAGAATTCAAACCAATTAGTTGATTTTTCTAAGTAATCTGCAATAGCCGAGCCTGAGGAACAAGCCGGCTTAGTAAAGTTCAATGGGGCCCAAAAGGAGCGCAGAATGTGTAACGACTAGTTGACACTTCGGCCGTCATGGGGAACGTTAAACGAATACATACAGCGGCAATCGAATCCCGGAGGGCGATATGGACGACAAGGATTCAATCCTCAAGAAGGTCGAAACCGGTATCAAGGACGCCGCAAAAGCTGTCGAGAATTTTGCCGACGAAGTCGCCGCCCCCCAGGAACCGGTCGTGATTATCCCCGAGGATTCCGTTCCACCGAAGCCTCCGGCCAAGAACGACTGAGCCTCATGAAACCAATCTCAGCCACAGCACCGACTTCCCATGAACTCGAACGGCTGTTGCTGCGAATGTCAGGCAAGGACGAAGCGGCTTTCAAAAAACTCTACGCCGCCACCCAGCGTAAGTTGCTTTCCACCATTCTGCTGCTGGTCAAACGGAGCCATCTCGCGGAGGAAATCCTCCAAGAAGCTTATGTCCGCATCTGGCTGAATGCCGGGGCGTATCGCCCATCCCTGGGCACACCGATGGTCTGGATGATCGCGATCGCCCGCAACCTTGCGATTGATGTCTTGCGAAAAACAGTTCGAGAATTTTACTCCGATCCCTCGGTTTTGTTAGATTTTGCGGCTGAAGATCCCACAGCACTTGAAACCATAGAAATTCGAGAAAACGAAAGCGACACCGTCAAGCTGCAACAGAGTATTCTTTCCGCCTTGCAAGCGCTTGAACCTACAAGACGTCAACTGGTGATCGCAGCCTATATTCATGGAGAAAGCCGGCATCGACTCTCTGAGCGATACGGTGTGCCGGTCAACACAATAAAGACCTGGATCCGCCGCGCGCTGCTGGACGTGCGTGCGAGCATACAAAATGAGACTATTTCTGCATGTTGAGGCAGCGATGCAAATGGGGTTGCAAATGTCCCAATTGAAGCGATCTCATATCGAGGGTTTTGGTACTTTTGCTGGTATCTCGCAGCCTTGATTCATTGATCGACCCGAATTTGTGCCATCTCGCCAGCCAATTCGGTGCCCTCCCTAGGCAAATAACTCGAACGGCCTCAGTCTCCTAGAAATTTCACAAACTCGAGCGTACGTCACCGAAGTCCCTTCGGCCATCAGAAGCGGACATTTCATCCAGCAAAATCTTTGTCTGCTTCAGCGGCGGCATCTTGTCGAAGGTCGCAACGCTGGCGTTGAGCGCTCGACGCTGCGTCAGCCGATCTCTACAGCATCACAACCAATCAAGCAGCCATGATCGCGCTGTTCCGCGTGGGCAAAAGATACGTCGGCCACCTCGCGCGATGCCGAGCATGTTGCCGCTAGCTGAGGCGGCCTGCCTAATGTCGAGTCGGATAAACAGTACCTAGGTCCAATCCGTCCGCGTTTCGAACGATAATCGTCTGTCCAGTCTGTTCGAAGATGACGTGCGCTGGATCAAGCACGATTATCGCACGCCGGTATGTAAGCGGGCGTTGCTCTGACATAGCCAGTCCAAGTGCGACGATCTCTAATTTGCAGTTGTGGGGCGTGCGGTTCCAAAAGCGGCTTTACTTCGCTTGCTCCGGGTGAAGCGCGATCTTTTCAGCATTCAGCTGTGCGATGAGTTGCTTGATGCCATCAAGAACAGGCTGGTCGATTATCATGCGAGCTAGACGCTGGTAATGCTCGATTTTGCCGTCGAGGTCGACGCACTTATCACACATGTTCAGCTCCCGCTCAGGCGGGAGCCGACCGGGCCACCTGTAATAACCTACATACGATTGCGGGACGGTTTGGTTGCAAAGATTTAGACTTGCCATTGCCGCCCGGCACGTTTGTATACCAGTAGGCATAAATCAAACTTGGCCACGCACATTTTTGAAACCGGCAGTCGACGCCGGTCGAAGCGTTCCGGTTCTCCAGGAGCGCAACTTCCTTTACCCGGTCTCCGGCAGGATCGTGATGTCACCGCACCGGCCGCATCCGAAAATGCGATCCGCGAGATGACCAAGGCCAGGGACCATGGGCATCATCCCCATATCGATTTGGCATTCGGCGCAGCTTGGCTCCACGATGCCTTGAGGCAGAGGTCTGCGCGGCCTGGGCGAAACGTCGGTAATCGTATCCCTCTCAACAGGCCTGTCACCGATAAAGGAGCGGTCTTCCTCGCGATTTTTGAGAATGGCGGCTCTTTGCATGACTGCTGGCGTCGTCCGACGGAGTTCTTTGCCTATCGCAATCGTGTGCATACCAGCCGCCTTCAGTTCCTGAAGCCGGTCGTCTTCATCTTTTGTCCATTTGCGTCGAGCGAACATCCCCACCCCCATTGGTTTCATACGGGGACAACGCACAACCTGCGATTAAGTTGGGACACTGCGACAATTAGGCCGCTAGGGGGGTGTCGGATGCGCGGACTAGCCGATTTACACCATCCCTTGCGACGTCAGAAATGTCGAAAGAGAAGCGGTCGACTGAACTCCCCGGCATGCATCCGATTCTCGGCAACAGGAATGCCTTCCGTCCACGGACATGACAATGTCCGCCTTACCCCGCGGGCTCAACGGGTCGACGCAACACAGGCGTCAAATCTTTCTGCTGGGGTTTCAAATTGCAAGGTCTCACGTGATCGTTCGTTTAGCTGACGAGCCACTTTGTTCAGATGGGCTTGCCAATGCACCGACAAGGCGGTGCCCAGGAAAGTACTGTCTCAGCAGGCCATTGGTGTTCTCGTTCGATCCACGCTGCCATGGGCTTTGCGGATCGCAAAAATAGACGTCGATGTTGGTCGCCAACGTAAATCGAAGATGGCGAAGCAGCTCTTTCTTGAGTACGCCGCCGTCGCAAAGAAAAGGCCGCATGAAGGCCGCGTCCTAAATTCATCTGAGAGGGATGATCCCAGACAAAAAGCAAACACCTGCCGGTATCATGCCGCTCGCCCAAGTCGCCATAAAGTCTTGCTGCCGATAGGTCCGGTAATCGTGAAGCGCCTGTGTGCCCGGCGTTGGCAGCTCCAGCTCGCTACGGGCACCGTCCGTGAACCGACGACGATCACATGGGGAAGGGTGCGCTGGCTCTCGCCGCTCTTCTCGTACCGAGCGTCGCGATACTCGCTGTTCCGCCAGTGGCCTCGACGCAATGTTGCACTGGAACGATCGTCAAAGAATACCATCCAGGTGATGAGGCATCGCCGAGGTAATCGCCATCTCCGGCGAGAACGACTTCACCGAGCTGCTCTTCCCGATACAGCTTAGTTCAACCATCTATCGTTCTTGCAACAGCGGCTGCGCATGTCCGCTTAGCCTATTATGGCGACACCGTCGACAGGGCGAGCAACGCAAAAAGCAACGCTGGCGGCATGACAACGAACCCGAGCTTCAAAAATTGCCAGGCCGCGACCTGCTCTCCCTCGCGGCGAAGCGCAATAAGCCACAGGATGGTCGCCAGCGAGCCGGTCACGGAAAGATTTGGCCCGAGATCTACGCCGATGAGGATCGCCCCAGTGACATGTTGCGGGACCTGTGCGGCCTGACTTGTGGTCGCGGCAATCAAACCCATCGGCAGGTTGTTGATGAGATTCGACGCGATGGCAACGCCAACGCCGGCAATCCACGACGTGACAAGGGGCGATGCCGACGCCGCACCTTTCAGGATGTTCGCCAGCGCTGGCAGCACGCCGGTCCGATTCATCCCTTCGACCAGGATGAAAAGCCCGGCAACCAGCGGCAGTACCGACCAAGACACATCCTTCAGTACAGGCATGGGCGACTGCCGTCCGATCGCGAGCACGATGACGGTGACCACGGCGCCAGCCACGAATGTTGGTAATCCGAGGTCGCGGCCGAAAGCGGACGCGCCAAGCAATACCACGGCCGTCAGTACGATGCCGCTCGCCGCAAGCTTGCCACCCAGTGTCAGCGGCGGCATCTCATCGACGGGCGCAACGCTGGTGTTGAGTGCTCGACGTTGCGTCAGCCGCAGCGCGAAGTACGTCGCGGTGATCGCCACCGCGGACGGCAGCGCGAAATAGCGCAACCACTCGGAAAGTGGCGGCATCTGCGCGCCGAACACGACCAGGTTGGCCGGATTGGAGATCGGCAGCACGAAACTCGCTGCGTTGGCGATGAAGGCGCAGATGAACAGATACGGCAGCGGTTCGACTTTCGCCGCTCGGGTCGCCGCATAGACCGCCGGCGTCAGCACGACCGCCGTAGCATCGTTCGACAGCAAAATGGTCACCGCTGTGCCGACAATGTAGATGATCAGGAACAGCCGCCCTGCCGAACCCTTCGCCGATTGCACAGCCTGCGCCGCCAGCCAGTCGAACAAACCCTCCTTGCGTGCGACCTCCGCCAACAGCATCATCCCAATTAGAAAAAGATAGACATCAGTACCCTTGGCGGCGGCTGCCAGCGCATCTGGCCATGGCAGCAGGTTGAACAAGACCAGAAGCGCCGCGCCGGCCGCGGCCCAGACAAACTCCGGAAAATTCCACGGACGAGCGATCACGCCGAAGGTCGCCAATCCCGCAATGCCCCAGGTCGCCGCGTTGGCGCCGACACCCATCATGACGGGGCGGCGTCGGCGAGCGCGCCTGCCAGTATCCGGTCTGGCGAACCATCGGGGCGACGCTCGCAGGCAGGCCGTAGTATCGTGGCGAAGCAGAGCCACAGCGCGATCGACCCCAGCGCAAAACTGCCGAGAATGAGAAACATCGGACCGTAACCGATATCCTGGGCGATCCATCCACCGATCGCCGGACTGAGCGATGCGCCAAGACCCTGCACCGTCATGACGGCGCCCTGCCCAACGTTGACGCGGCCGGTGCCGCTGAGGATGCGCGCAACAAGGCCGGGCACGGCGACGCTCTGAAGGCCTGCTCCGATACCATCAAGGATTTGCACGGGATAGACGCCCCATTTGTTCATGACATAGGCCGCGATCACGCCGCGGATCGGCAACGCCATGAAGGAGACCAGCAGCACCAGCCAGTAACCTTGCTTCTCGGCAAGCCGCATCGCGACCAGCGACGCCACAATCATAGTGGCCTGGGCCACGACGATGGTGATGGCGACAAAGCCGGACGGGTCGCCCTGCTTATGGGCAACGACGGCGAGCCCGTAAAGCGGCAGCATCGCGCCGTTGCCGAGGTGAAAGCAGGCGAGGGCGGCGGCCAGGATCAGAAGCGGCTTGCACTCGAGCAGCACGGTGATGCCGCCTACCTTGGCGCTCGCGTCGCCGCTCTTTTCGAGCCCGCGCGCTTCATCATCGTCGATTGCATCCTTTGGAATCAACAGCACCGAGGCGATCGACAGAATGCCGAACAGCGCTGCCAGCCAGAACACGGCGGTGAGGCCGAACTGCCATCCGAGCAGGCCTGACAGGCCGGCGCCAACCATGTTGCCGGCGTGATTGAACGCCTGGTTATGTCCGTTCTGCCGGTTGAAGCCGGATTGACGTACCATGCCGAGCGTGATGCCCGCGACGGCTGGACCGATCGCAGCCCCGGCGATGGCGGTGGCGACCTGCGACAGCGTCACCAGCCAGAAGTTCTGCGAAACCAGTATGAGGCCGGATGCAATCACCGTGCAGATGCCGGGGATGATCACGTACAGCTTCTTGCGCCGGGTCGCATCGACCATGGCGCCGGCGGGCGTGGTCATCACCATCCCGGCGACGCCGCCGGCGGTCATCACCGTGCCGATCAGCCCGCTCTGCCAACCGTGCGCCAGCAGGAAAACGCCGAGAAACGGGCCAATGCCCGCCTGCATATCGGCCATGAAGAAGTTCAGCGACAGCAGGGGCCGGATGCCCTTGGCCGTCATGCGGTCAGAGGTTTGCTGCACGTTCAAGCTCCGATGGCTTATTCGGCGAGTCTAGAATTTCGATATCAAGGCAATGCCGGCGACCATGAGCGCGGCACCGGCAATGCGCCCGGTGCTGAGTTCGTGGACCTCCATCCCGAACATCCCGAACCGGTCGACCGCGAGCGACATCAGGATGTTCGCGGTGATCGTCAGCCCGGCGAACGCACCGGCTCCGACCTTGCCCACAAACAACAAGCCGGCGATCACCGCAAAGGCGCCGACGAGCCCACCAAGGGGCGCCCACCACGGCATCTCGGCGAGGCCTTTTTCGCTTGGCAATGGATGGGGAACACACATCAGGATGCAGCCGAGCAGCGCCACGATCGGCAGGAACGAGATCAAGCTTGCGAGCCACGGATTCTCGAGCGAATTCCGCAGCGCGTTGTTCATGGGCGGACCCCACGCCTGCAACGCGCCCGCGATGAGGATGATAGGATAGAGCCAGGCCGCGCTGATATTCTGCATCTCGAAATTTCCTTCGCTAAAATCGTGAACGGTGGCAGCTCACCATTTCCTGCCGTTCCTGTTTGGCCCGAGTTGGGTTCCGAGTAGGTGCCTTTCCGGCCAAGCCCCAATGCTGCCGGCATCGCTGCCCGTCGGTTGGCCCGTCTCGCGGTTCGGCGCGACCTCAATTGTGTCGATGTCCCGGTTGCCTTGCTGATCGGTCACCCGAACGCTCAGCCGGAATGGCCCTTCCGGCGCGGTTAGTTCGCCACCAAACAAGCCACAGTCACCGCCGTACATCGGTTGCCATGAATGATCGTCGATCCGAAATTCTGCTTGTGCGATTGGAACAGCGCCCCAGACCGAGGCCTTGACTTGCCGAATGTTTGTCTCGTCCGAATGCGGGCCGATCGCGAGCCGCCGGTCGGCGGGCGACGTGATCATGACGAAAGGCCATGACGACTGCAGTGGTTTGAAGCGCCAACTCACTACGCTGCGATCAATCGCTGCGAAGGCAAATCCCACCTCGCCTTCCTCGATCTGGCCCGTCGAACGCGTTGCTGCGTAGATGGTGCGCCCGTCGTTGCTGACCTCGTTGTAGTGGGTGTGGCCCATGCTGACCAAGGCGACAGGGCTTTGGTCAAGCATCGCCGCGAGTTCCGCGCCTTCCTCGCCGAGATCGGCAGGATAGGCGTGCATGAACACCGCAGCTCCTTTGCCGTCGCGCCGCGTACGATCAAGTTGGCCTCGCAGCCAAACGAGACATGCCGCGCCGAGCCGGAAATCCGGGCCGCCGCTGCCGCACGACACGACATCGAGAAAGATGCAACGGCAATCCGCGGCTTCGGCAACGTATGGCAGATCGCGGACCGGAAGCCCGCGATAGAAGTTATCGAGCGATCGAGGCTTGAAATCGTGATCGCCCGGAATCGCGTGCCACGGCGCCTTCAGACGCGATAACTCATCCCGGACAAGGCGGAATTGCTCCGGCGTACCATCATCGGCATTGTCGCCCGGCAAATAGACGAAGTCGATCTTGCCTTCGGTGTTCGCGTTCACCTCGTCGATGATGCGACGCAAATCCAGATGATTGTGCAAGCCGGCATCCGTGACGTGGAGGTCGCCGAACTGGACGAACCGCAGAGGGTTTTCGGTCATTTGCAACATCGCTTTTCTCGAACCTGGGATCTACGCTGCCGGTGGGTGACTATTGAGAAGCTGGGAAACCGCGGTGACGAGTTGCGCCGGCGCGAATGGCTTCGCCAGCATGATACTGTTCGGAACGCCCTTGGATGCCCACTCGGAGGCGTCTTCGCCGCTCATGTAGACCACGGGGAATTCCGGATCGATTTCCCGCGCATGCCGCGCGACTTCCCAGCCATCTATGTCGCCCGTCCCCAGATTGATGTCGGTGACAAGCGCTCGATACTTTCCTTTGGCCGCGTCAAGCAACGCCACAGCATTTTCGCCGGATGAAGCTACGACGATCTCGAACCCGCCATCTGTAAGGCTTTCTTCGACGACACTTTGAATAAGATGGTCGTCTTCGACGACCAGGATAACCTGCAGATTGTCCATGTGACCCCCAATCGCGCTGCGCAAAAGAAGCGATGACATCACGCTGGAGCAAGGCTTTGGTTCCGAAGAAATGTACGAAAGTGAACTCAACCTCCCTCGCCATGCTCGGGTTTGGGTAGCCAGTCACCGCGGTGGGGGTGGCGGCGGCACGTCACCATCGGGAATATCGCGATCTGGAGGCGTCGGCGGCCCGCGATCGGCGCGAGCGCCGGGGCCATCCTTCGGACCTTTTGGAGCGTTCGGTCCCTTGGGCCCCCTGGGCCCATGATCGGGCGGCCCGAATGTTTCGTTACGGCCATCGGCATGAGCAAGCACCTCGGCGTGCACCACGCCACGGTCGAACCGGCCCTGCACGGTGACGGTCTCACCCTTGGCAACTAGCATGCGATCTTCGCCACGCGGTCCCGTGTCGACCAGAGCCCGACCGCTGCCGTCCTCAACCACGAATTTGTTGCCGAACACCTCGGCGACGTCGCCCTTGATGGCGACCGGGCTTCGCTCGGCCATCTTGTCGATGGGGTATGGCTGCAACAGCATCACGCTGCGCGGTTGCCAGTTCTGGGCGATCCGTGTCCCGCCTGCGCCAAGCGCAGCGCCGGCGATCAACACGACGGCGAAAGCGCCGGTCGCGATGCCGCCACGGGAAAAGTGCACGCGGCGCCGGGGCGGCGGCAGCGCTTTCGGTTCGGAGGTATTTTCGGCGTTGGTCATGATCAGGGTCCCTGTCATCGTTGTCGATTTCCGCAACGTAACGCTCGCCGCCAAATCCACCCTGAACCGAACCGTTCAGCTTGAGTTAAGCTAGGCCGCCTAGCTCCTGGCGCGTACCTGGCGAGACAGACCGATGAAGATATTACTGGTCGAGGACGACGCGCTGCTCGCCGGCGAGATCGCCGCGGCCTTGCGCCGGGAGCATTTTGCCGTCGATGCGGCCGCCGATGGCGAGGAAGGTCATTACCTCGGCGACACCGAATCCTATGACGCGGCGGTGCTCGATCTCGGCCTGCCGAAGATGCCGGGCGCGACTGTCTTGCGCGCCTGGCGCAAAAACGGCCGGCAACTGCCGGTCCTGATCCTGACGGCGCGAGATGGCTGGACCGAGAAAGTTGACGGCTTCAAGGCCGGTGCGGACGACTATCTGACCAAGCCGTTTCGTGTCGAGGAATTGATCATGCGGCTGCGCGCGCTGGTCCGGCGTTCCGCCGGCCATGCCGCTCCCGAACTTGCTTGCGGGCCCCTTACCTTCGATGCTCCGACCGGAGTCTTCCTCCTCAACGGACTGCCGCTGAAGCTGACGGCACTGGAGTGGCGGGTGCTCCAGTCGCTCATCATGCGCAAGGATATCATTTTCGATCGGCTTGAATTGATGGAAAAAGTCTACGAAGGCGACGCCGGGACGGATTCAAACTCGCTGGAAGTGATCGTCGCCCGGCTGCGACGCAAGATCGGCCATGGCATGATCGAGACCGTGCGCGGTCGCGGATATCGGTTGACGGCGTGTCAGGCGTGATGTGGCGGGACGCGTCGCTCAGTCGGCGGCTGCTGACCGCTGCCTGTGCGTTCACCGCAATGGCGTTGATCTTCGCCACCATCCTGATCGGCTTCGTGCTGCATCGCTTCGTGCAAGGCCAGATCGACCAGCGGCTCGACACGCAGATCGTCTTTCTTTCGTCGATGCTGCGCGTCGACGATGGCGGAAGGATTAGTCTCGCCGGCAATGCCGACGGTCCGCCATTCGAGCGAATGCGCCACGGCTGGTACTGGCAAGTGACCGGGCCGAGCAACACGTTACGTTCTGCCTCTCTGGAGGGCGCCGATCTCGACAGTCCCGCCCTGAGAGAGCTCGATGCAAGGCGACCCCCACCGCCGAAGAAGGGTCCTGATCCGCGCGCGGATCGGCCGCGACCCGCCGACGCAATCGGCCCTGACCACGATCATCTGCATTACCGGCTCACCTCGGTAAAAGTGGGTGCGACTGATGTCAGCATCGTCGCGTCAGCGCCACGCGCGGCCGTGCTTGGACCGTTGCGCGAAGCAATGACCACGCTCGGCATTTCGTTGGCTTTGCTCGGTCTGGCGCTTGTAATCGCGATCATCCTTCAGATCAGACTCGGGCTGCGGCCGCTGGAGCGATTGCGGCAAGCGCTCGCGGATGTGCGGAGCGGCCGCAGCGCGCGTGTCCCATCGCGGCAGCCGCAGGAGATCCGGCCGATGGTCGAGGAGCTCAACGCACTGCTCGATCAAAATGCGGCGAATCTCGAGCGTGCGCGGCGGCACGTCTCTAATCTTGCGCACGGACTGAAGACGCCGCTGGCGACACTCGCCGTCGCGACATCTGCGGATAGCCCGCGCGATCCTGTCATGCTTCAGGGGCTGGTCACGCAGATGGAACGCCGGATCCGGCACCATCTGGGTCGCGCGCGCATGGCGGCCCTCAACGGCCCGGTGCGGGCGCGGACCAAGGTGGCGCCCCGACTGCAGGATCTCGGCGAAGTGCTCGGCAGGATCCACTCCGGTCGCTCGATCGCGTTCGTCATGGACGTGCCCACCGATCTCGCTGTCGCCTGTGAACCGCAGGATTTCGACGAGATGGCGGGCAACCTGCTCGACAATGCGTTCAAGTGGGCAAGCACAAGCGTGAGCGTCAGCGCGTTGCGCAACGATGCGGAAGTGCTTGTTCTTGTTGACGACGATGGTCCTGGGCTGGCGCCAGCGCAGCGCGAGGAGGTTCTGATGCCAGGCAAGCGGCTGGACGAGGCCGCACCCGGATTCGGCTTCGGATTGTCGATAGCGAGCGAATTGGCGGAGCTTTACGGCGGGAGCGTCGCGTTAGACGAAGGCCCACTGGGCGGGCTGCGGGTGACACTGCGCCTCCCGGCCAGAATGCGGAATTAGCCTCCTGTGGACAGGACTGACATGAGCTGGCGCAGCGCTGGGTCTAACGACACGGCCTAATAGGGAAGCAAGAAAAGCTCGCCGTGCGTCGTAAATCGCGATTCTGGATGACACGCCATTTCCGGTTTGGGTCCGGTTAGGTCACTAGCAGAGGTCAGCGACCGGCCATCCCTCTGTCTGCTGTGCTCTCCAAAGCAAACATCAAGCCGATAGATAGAATTGTTGGTACTGTCGTTGGTGCCGGTTTGATCAAGCTGCCCGAACCAGCCGATCAATCAATACTTTGATTGCCCTTGAAGTGCCATCCAGAACATCAAAAGCAGACCTGACAATCGGTGCAAATGAGATCCCGCTTCACACCGCCATGGCGTCTGTTGGTATTTCTGTTGGTATCCGAAGGCCATGAGCCATTGACCAGCTTGATTTTGAGCCATCGCGGCGAGCATTTCGGTGCCTGCCTAGGGCAATTAAGTGCCCATCTTTAGTTTCAGAAGATCAACTGGACGTATGAGAGCTACGGGCGGTGGTCATCCGGCTCATAACTGGCAAGCAAACAGTCGAAAGCTATCCAGTCCGAACTCCAGCTGTAGGGTGCCGCGGTATGATGTTTTTTTGATCGCTTGGCTTTGGGCAACAGTGGTTTCAATGTCTTCCACATGGCTGGATTTTTGCCCGAGCGGAGTCCTTTTGACTCGGCTTCAAAGACGCGCTCGATCCGGCTTCTCGTCTCCCGTGCGGTACGATTGATCTTGAGCCAGAGCGGCGAAAGGATTGCCAGAACGTCTACTGGTAACATCGCCAAGCCGCTTCGACCGCAACGGCTTGCAACGTACTTCAAGGTCACGCTTCCAGTCAGCTTCTGCCTTGGCGCCCTTGAAGCCGGGAAGAATCGCCTTCAGATAGTTGTCGGCAAACGTGCCAAATGTCTCTGAAGAACCGCGCTGAATCTCCCGTTCCTTCTTCGGATCTTTTCCTTGGGTAAGCATCTTGCGGATATCGGCCGCCTTGGTGCGTGCCTCACCTAAACTTACGCCTGATCGCTTGGGACCTACAGCCGCGCCAAGTCCGAGCTCTCTCCGTCGACCCGTGCCGCGCTCGCGATACAAGAAAACCCAAGCTCGTCGCGCATTCTCACCCGTTTCAATCGCCAGATAGAGCCCACCACCATCGCTGTGGCGCCCCGGCTCAGTCATCGTTTCCGCCTTGCGAGCGGAGAGCTTGTGCAGCTGTCTGCCGGCGATTTACCGCCCC
Organism: uncultured Alphaproteobacteria bacterium; assembly: GCA_963824305.1. GTDB lineage: Bacteria > Pseudomonadota > Alphaproteobacteria > Rhizobiales > Xanthobacteraceae > Bradyrhizobium. The sequence goes on along the minus strand of CAWGOW010000002.1, from coordinate 61,677 downwards.
ACCTTTTGCTCCGGATTGGCGCGTGTTTTGATGAATGATGGCGCACCATAGCGCACTCTCGGCCTTTGATAAAGCTGCATGATAACAATATGTTGCGGGACGTTCGCGAATGCCAAAGGACGACGGCGAAAAGATGCGTCAGCTGTGGTGATGCCAGCCGCGCCCGATTTCTTTTTATCTACCTGGCGGCAAGCAGCTGATTGCCTGCGCGCGGAACCCGAACGCGCCTTTGCTTTGCGTTGCCGAGACTGTTTACGGCCGCGTTTTCCACCGCTTTTTGCCGACACGAACCCCGCCAAACCCGCGTAAAAACAAGCGCGGCCAAAATGAGTTGGCGAGTGTTGCGCCGCATTCCTAGACGATAAATCGCCGTTGATCTTTAAGTGTCGGCGCGGCGGCGTGGCTGCGTCCCCCTCCGCGCATCCATTGCGATCGGCGGGAGCGGTTCCATGGCGGACGACACCATTGCCTCTGTTATTCCCCTTCATCACGTCCCGCTGAAAAAGCGGGACAAGAAGGCAACTCGGCGCACCCGAGCCGATCGGCCGCGGAAGAGAAGGGCGAAGGCCGCCGCGGCAGAAGACGCCCAATACCCATCTTCGGCGTCATTGTTGCCGTCGGAATTCCTGATCCCGCCGGAGTTCCTTGCCGCCAACGACGTGGCTCCGATACCGCCCGTTGCGTCGCCGGCCATCACGTCTCATCCGAACGGGGCCGAGGCGCCCTCGCTTAGACAGCTGGCACCGCTTCTTTTGTCGATCGCTGCGCTTGCGCTCGCCGCCGTTGGCATCACGATCAACGGCTGGTTTGCCCGATCATTGGGGTCGAGCGATGTCGCGGGATGGCTTTTCCTGGCTGTTGGCGTCGCCGCCGACCTCGTCGCGCTGGTGATGCCCTCCTGCGCCGCCGGTCTGTGGCAGAGCGGGCAGCGCGCCACCGCATTGGTCGGCTGGAGCGTCTGGGTAATGACGTTCGTGTTTGCGGTGACGGCCGGCATCGGCTTCGCCTCCACCAATATCAGCGACGTGACCCTTGCACGCGCTTCGCGCGTGACACCGGCGATCACGAGCGCGCAGGCCGCACTTAACGACGCCATGGCTGCGCGCGATCGGGAATGTAAAAGCGGCGTCGGGAAATTCTGCAGAGAGCGCGAAGCATCCGTCGTCGAACGGCGTCAGGCGCTCGACACGGCCGCGGCCTCCGTCGGACAGACTGCGGACGCCCAGAGCGATGCGGCAATCAGGCTTGTTACCTGGGTCTCCCGCGGGATGCTTCGGCCAACGGTGGAAGACTTCGCCATGCTGCGGCTGGTATTGCTGGCTTTGCTGCCGCAGATCGGCGGAATCCTGCTCCTTATCGGGCGCCATTCGGCGCTAGTGTGGCGGTTCAGAGGTCCGCATTACCTGGCGCCACACGTTCGTAACGCAGACTTCTGAACCAAAGCCTTGGTTCGAAACGTGACTCCGCCGAGGCCACGAACTTCGGAAACGGGACACCAGGATCGCTGGCGCTGATTGGACTTGCGCCTGCGCGCAATAAAAAACGGACGCGCTTTCGGCGCGTCCGTTGGTTTCGCCTTACTAGGAAAGTATTGTTGTCAGGCCACCTTCGGCGAGCGGTTGCGCGAGTTGCGCTGAAAGAACAGCGCCTGGCTCGCCACCGCCGACACCATCGCCGGCTGGAACGGTTTTGAAATCAGGAACGCGGGCTCCGGACGCTCGCCGGTCAGGAAGCGCTCCGGGTAAGCGGTGATAAATACCACCGGCACCTCGAACGTTCGCAGCAGTTCATTGACGGCATCAAGACCCGATGAGCCGTCGGCGAGCTGAATGTCAGCGAGAATCAAACCCGGCCGCTTGTTCTTGGCGAGCGCGACCGCATCGGTGTGGGTACGCGCAACCCCAATCACATGATGGCCGAGGTTTTTGACCAGACTCTCGAGGTCCATCGCAATGAAAGTTTCATCCTCGATGATCAGAACATCGGTCGCAATTTCCGCCGCCATTTCGCGGCCTGCGGTATCCGCAAGCTTGCGCGCTTCCGCCACATCCACGCTGAGAACGAAAGCGACTTCTTCCTCTGAGAAACCTTCCAGCGACAGAAGCAGGAAGGCCTGACGCGGTAACGGTGTAATGTTCGACAGCCGCCGCTCCGGAGGCATCGGCAGGGTCGCGACATCCGGATCGTCGTTGATCGAAACTGAATTCCATATCTGCGTGAACAGGCGATAAAGACCTGCCCGAGCGCCGTGGTTTTCATCGAGCAGGGACGGATCCTGAAGCAGCGCCTCGAGCATGGCTCCAACGTAAGCGTCGCCTGAGGACTGATTTCCGGTCAATGCGCGAGCGTAACGGCGCAACAACGGCAAGTGTTCGGCAACGAGCTGTGATCGGGACATCCCCACTCCATCTCTTTCTTGGCCACACCTTCAAATGGGGGGTGACCCGCTAATCCCCAAGGTCCTGAATTTACGCCTCACTTCAAGAAAAGTTCCCGCCCCGTGGGGAACTATTATGCGCAACTCGAATTAGGCCTTGCACGGTAAGCAGCCGACACATGGGTCATTCGAGGAATAGCCGTGAAGATACATAAGCTTAACCCCCGGGGAAGCGTGGGACAGGACATGAAGGAAGCAAAAAAGCAGGGCGGCCTGAATGCCGAGATCCAGTCCAGAATAGGCCACCAATTGCGCGCCATGTATGACGACGTTGTCCGGCAAGGCGTTCCCGACCGTTTTGCGGATTTGATCCGCAAGCTTGATGTCCCCGCAACCGACCCCCACTTGCAGGGTAAGGGCGATCAGACGTTAAAAAATGACGGGAGGGACTAATGCCTCTCACCGACTCGCTTCGCGACGACATCCTGGCGTCGGTGCCAAGTTTGCGCGCCTTCGCAATCTCGCTTTCAGGTAACGGCGATCGTGCCGACGACCTGGTGCAGGAAACCCTTTTGCGCGCCCTCGCCAATATCGACTCGTTCCAGCCGGGATCGAACCTTCCGGCATGGCTGTTCACGATCCTGCGTAATCTGTTCCGCTCGGATTATCGCAAGCGGCGTCGTGAGGTGGAGGATGCTGACGGCAGCTACGCCAAGACCCTGAAGGCGCAGCCGTCACAGGGTGCGCATCTGGAATTCGAGGAATTCCGCGTTGCGCTCGACAAGCTGCCTCAGGACCAGCGCGAAGCCTTGATCCTGGTGGGCGCCTCCGGCTTTTCCTATGAAGATGCCGCGGCGATCTGCGGCTGCGCGGTCGGCACCATCAAGAGCCGCGTCAATCGCGCGCGCTCCAAGCTTTCGGCATTGCTTTATGTCGATGGCGCCGAGGATTTCGGTCCCGATGAAACCGTGCGCGCTGTTATTGGCGGTAACGGATAGCCTGCCCAAAGGCGACAAACGCGAAGTCGCGTTTGCGCCGTTTTATTGGCTTCAATGGATAGCTGCACCGGTTTTAGCTGGCCGTCTTGCAGCTATCAAACCTGCTTGAGCGGCGCCGAAAGCTGCTCGGTGCGGTCGCGCTCCGACATGTCGATGACCGTCTCCATCGGAGCTGTCAATTCATAGACATAACTGACCTCGGTGAAGTATCGCTTCGATGTGCCCCCGAGCGCCTCCGGCGCAACGCGATCGAGCAGAATGAGGCTGAAGTCGCTGTCGGGCCGGCGGGTCGCGGCGCTGGTGTTGAATTCCTCCCAGCGAAAGTGAAAGACCGCGGCCGGCTCTTCGCCTGACAATTCCCAGTGCGCGACGATGTGCGGATGCTTGCCGACCAGCGAGAGCCCTTCGTCGGAATGTGATGCCAGTTCGAAAAACAACAGCGATAACGACTGCGCCGCCCGCGCGCTTACCGTGATGTCGGGACCGCTGACGGCGATACGGTCGGCATGCGGTATTGCGCGCGCCTCAAACAGCCCCTTCAGGTTGACGCCCTGCCACTGGCTTTCGCTGAGCAGCGAGACCACGTTCGACATCGCGTGAATCCGGCCGATCAGGAGTTCGCGGGCGATATCGATGTCCGCTCCATGGCGCAGCGTGCGCGTCACGATCGACTGGATCACCGCCAGGATGTTTTTGACGCGATGGTTGAGTTCGTCGATGACGGCGGTCAGACGCCGCTCGAAGCCGATCCGCACCTGAATTTCGCGGCTCAAGCGCAGGTTATTATAAGCGACATAACCGAACAGACCGCAGACGATGGCGGTCAGGGCAAGGCCGATGGCCGCCACGATCGCCGACGTCTGCCGGGCGCGGTTCATTGCATTGGTCTTCGCGTAGTAGGTCAGCGTCCAATCGCGACCGCCGAACGAAACCGTCCGGTTCACGGGCGCCGCCGGACCTTGCAAATCGATGGGACGCGAAACTGCACTCCCGTGCTCGGTCGCGATCAACTCGGCATCGTCGCGACGCGGATCTTTCAACGCCACTGAAAACAGCGACAGATCGTCATTGGTCAGCATCAACGGCGCAAGTTCGTAGGAGAAAGTGACAAATCCGATCGGCTGCGTTCCGTTTTCCTGCAACACCGGCGCGGCGAGCAGAAGACCGATCGGACCATCCTTGTGCAACAGCGAGAACGGATCGGACGCCACCGGCTTCAGCGCCGACATTGCCCGCTCCAGCATCTGCCCGAGAACGGGTTGCTGGTCGGGACTGCGGCCGGGAAAGCGCATCGTTTCAGCGTTACGCGGCTCGACATCCATCAACACATCGACCGGCCCGGACACGGCGGACGCCTGCAGAGGAACGTCCTCGAAGTTGCGGATCGTCGGATCGGGGAATCCGGCATTGGCAAGCTCGGCCTGCGCCGCGCCCAGCTCTTGCGGGCGAAGCCGCGCGATCCAGGTCGCCACCACGAAATCTGTCTTGAAGGCATAGATCGATGAGCGCAAAGGCTGCAGCATATTGGCCTTGATCACCGAAGGCGAACGGAAGAGGCCGGATGCCACACTCGCCAGCAGTTCGCGCTCGCTCAGACGGTCCTGGACCAGGCTCGCGTGAATGTCGATCGCGCGCGCCAGCGCGATACCATCGACCGTCAATTCCTGGTCATGAACGCGGTATGCCGCAAGGCCGGAGAGCAGAACTCCGATCAGTGCAATGAAACCGGTGATGAAGCCTAGCCGAACCACTCGTTCACTCAAATTGGATGCGTTGGCAAATGGATTGAACTACCATCTGATAATGCCCAGGACAGCTACAAATCGGAATGGCATGATACCAAACCGCTCTGCATGGGAAAGCCGTCATCATTGATTGGAAGGAACGCTGGCAGAGCGTGATCTAACACAGCGGGCAAAGCGGCTACCACGTAAAAGAAGTTAACGGCGTCGGAGAATATTAACGGCCACCGACCGGTTTCGTTCCCGGCAGTCGAGGGGGTGGCTTAAAGGCGGGTGGGGTCAGCGCGCACCGGCCCCACGCTGCTTGGCGGGCGCGGCCGGCCCGAGACCGCCCTTGGTCTCGATAAAGCCGATGATGCGATCCAACCCCTCGCTTTTCTTCAGGTTGGTCATGACGAACGGCCGATCGCCCCGCATCCTTTTGGCGTCGGTGTCCATCTTTTCGAGCGAGGCCCCGACATAGGGAGCAAGATCGATCTTGTTGATCACCAAAAGGTCCGAGCGCGTGATGCCCGGCCCGCCCTTGGAAGGAATCTTGTCGCCGGCTGCCACGTCGATCACGTAAATCGTCAAATCGGCCAGCTCGGGCGAAAAGGTAGCGGCGAGATTGTCGCCCCCGGACTCAATCAGGACGATGTCGAGGCCGGGAAATTTCGCGCGCATGTCGGCGACTGCCGCCAGATTCATCGAGGCGTCCTCGCGAATGGCGGTGTGCGGGCAACCGCCGGTTTCGACACCTGCGATCCGATCCGGCGTCAGCGAACCCGATCGCACCAGGAATTCTGCATCCCACTTTGTGTAGATATCGTTGGTGATCGCGGCGATGTCGTAGCGCTCGCGCATCGACTTGCACAACAGGTCCATCAGCGCGGTCTTTCCCGAGCCAACCGGACCTCCGATGCCGACGCGAAGCGGTCCATGCGCAGATGCCATTTTACTTGCCCTTTCGTCGTCCCTGCGAAAGCAGGGACCGTAATCGCTTTGTTCATGAGCGGAACAACCGCGTGTATTGTGTTTCATGCCGCATGCCGGCGAGATCGGCGCGGAAGGTCGCATTACCGAGGTCATCGAGCGAAGCGGCCAGCGCCCGCCTTGCGGTATCGGCCACAACCGGTTCGAGATACGCCAGCAGACGCTGACTGTCGGTCTGGCCAAGCGGCACGAGGCGCGCGCCGGCCGAGATCCAGTTCGACGTCACGGCGTGGAGAAAGGCGTGAACCGTTGGCGCCAGCGCAATAGCGTGCGCGGCACTGACCAGGCCGACGGCAACGGGATAGACGATCGCGGATTCACAGGCGGCGACCAGTCCGTCCAACAACGCGTTATGCCACGCGGCGCGTGCAATCTCGATGAAGGCTCTGCCCTGCGCCTTGGTTTCGAGATGACGCTCACGCGAAGGTACGAAGGCCGAGGCAAGCTCGGCGATCTCTCCGAGCAACACCTCGTCATTCGCCGCTGCGGCCCGATAGGTGTGCACCAGAAAGATGCTGTCGCAAATCCCCGCGCCGTCCGTCAGCATCGACGCGAGCCATTGCCGCAAGGATGCAGCGTCGGTGATGTCGCCGGCTTCAACCGCCCACTCGATGCCGCTGGAATAAGAGAACGCACCGACCGGAAAGGATGGCGAGAGCCAGGTCATGAGCCGGTAAAGCGCGGCCGCTTCGCTTTCCAGCATTCCGCTCGATATCAACGCAGCGGCATCGCCCGACGCCGCCGGATCAGTCGCTACGGGCCGCCGCTTTCCGGGCGGCTTATTTGTCTTCATGAGCATGGGGGTGGCCGTGATGGTCGTGACCGCAATGCTCGTCATGGTGATGGTCGTGGCCGTGATCATGCCCATGGTGATCGTCATGGCCATGATGATGGCCGGCGTGGTCGTGCGCATGGCCATGGGACCCATGGTCATGCGACGCCTCGGCTGCCTGCGCGTGGTCACCGTCATAGGCGCCGCCCTCGGGATCGAACGGAGCCTCGATCTCGATCACCCGCGCGCCCAACCCCTTCACCATCTGCTCGATCACGTGATCGCGCCGGATACGCAATGCCTTCCCCAAAATCTGCGTCGGCAGGTGACGATTGCCGAGATGCCAGGCAACACGCACCAGGTGTTGCGGATCGCTACCGCGGATTTCCAACAGCGGTTCGGGTGCAGCGACCACCTCGATCAGCCGGCCGTCCTCGAGCAGCAGTGCATCGCCGCCGCGCAAGACGGTCGCACTCTCGAGATCAAGCAGAAATTCAAGCCCTCGGGTGCCGGTCATCGCCATGCGCCGGCGGTGACGATCGTCGAAATCGAGCACGATGGTATCGGCCGGAGGTTCGCTCCAGCGATGATGCGGCTTGACGTGCGTCGCGCGGATCATTGCAAAGGCATCTAGAGTTTCTCGACCTTGGCGTCGCTGATGATCTCGATCACCGTCGGCGCAGCCCGGTACGGCGCGGCATATTCGCGCCAAACCTTCATGTGCGGCGCCTTACCGTGCGCATTGAGGTCCTCGCGCGTTTCCCAGCGCTCCACCACGACATAGAGATTGGGATCGTTGACGCTGACATGTCCTTCATAAGAAAGGCAGCCCTTTTCCTTCAACGTCTCCGCGATACACTTCTTATGGCCCGCGATGAAGGCTTCACGGCCCTCCGGCTTCATTTGTGTGGTGGCGATGACGTAAATCACGACTTCCTCCGGTGTTATGTTTGTCGGTCGACCGGGCCGACCTTAGAACATGAAATAGCGCTGCGCCATCGGCAGCACCTCGGCGGGCGCGCAAGTCAGAAGCTCGCCATCGGCGCGGACTTCATAGGTCTCCGGATCGACCTCGATGTTCGGCGTCGCGCCATTATGGATCATGCTCTTCTTGGAAATCTTGCCGCGGGTGTTTTGCACGGCATAGAGCTTCTTGGAGATGCCGAGCTTGCGTGCAAGCCCCGAGGTGACCGCCGCCTTTGAGGTGAATATCAACGAGGACGCCGTCAGCGACTTGCCGAAAGCGGCAAACATCGGCTGGTAATGCACCGGCTGCGGCGTCGGGATCGAGGCGTTCGGATCGCCCATCGGCGCTGCGACGATCGAGCCGCCCTTGATGATGCATTCGGGCTTCACGCCGAAGAACGCCGGCGACCACAAAACGAGATCGGCGAGCTTGCCCTTTTCGACGGAGCCGATCAGTTTCGAAACGCCGTGCGCGATCGCTGGGTTGATGGTGTACTTGGCGATGTAGCGCTTGACGCGAAAATTATCATTGTCCTTGCCCTTGTCTTCCGGCAAGGCGCCACGCTGCTTCTTCATTTTATCGGCGGTCTGCCAAGTGCGAATGATGACTTCTCCCAGCCGCCCCATGGCTTGCGAGTCTGACGACACCATCGAGAGTGCGCCGAGGTCATGCAGAATGTCTTCGGCCGCAATCGTCTCCTTGCGAATGCGGCTTTCCGCGAACGCCAGATCTTCGGCAATCGATGGATCGAGGTGGTGGCACACCATCAGCATGTCGAGATGCTCGTCGATGGTGTTGCGGGTGAACGGTCGTGTCGGGTTGGTCGAGGACGGCAGCACGTTCTTCAGGCCGGCAATCTTGATGATGTCAGGCGCGTGACCGCCGCCGGCACCCTCGGTGTGGAAGGCATGGATGGTGCGGCCCTTGAATGCCTTCACCGTGTCTTCGACAAAACCGGATTCGTTCAGCGTATCCGAATGCAGCATCACCTGGACGTCGTAGTCGTCGGCCACGCTAAGACAGTTGTCGATCGCTGCCGGCGTCGTGCCCCAGTCCTCGTGCAGCTTGAGCGCGCAGGCGCCGGCCTTGATCATCTCGACCAGCGCTGCGGGGCGCGACGAATTGCCCTTGCCTGAAATGCCGAGATTGACCGGAAACGCATCGAACGACTGGATCATCCGCCCCATGTGCCATGGACCGGGTGTGCAGGTCGTGGCAAAGGTGCCGTGCGATGGTCCGGTGCCACCCCCCAGCATCGAGGTGACGCCCGACATCAGCGCGTGCTCGATCTGCTGCGGGCAGATGAAGTGGATGTGGCTATCGAAGCCACCGGCCGTGAGGATCTTGCCTTCGCCCGCGATCACGTCGGTGCCGGGGCCGATCACGATGGTGACGCCCGGCTGGATGTCGGGATTGCCGGCTTTGCCGATCGCAGAAATCATGCCTTCCTTGATCGCGACGTCGGCTTTGACGATACCCCAATGATCGACGATGAGCGCGTTGGTGATGACGGTGTCCGCCGCGCCCTGCTTGTTGGTTACTTGCGACTGACCCATGCCGTCGCGGATCACCTTGCCGCCGCCGAATTTCACTTCCTCGCCATAGGTCGTGAAATCCTTCTCGACCTCGATGATGAGGTCGGTGTCGGCGAGTTTGACCTTGTCGCCGGTGGTCGGACCGAACATGTCGGCATAGACGGAACGTTTGATTTTCACGGACATGATTTCTACCCCCTCTCCCGCGAAGCGGGAGACAGCTTAAAGAGTCTCGATTGCGTTACAGCTTTCCCATCACTTCGCCACGGAAGCCGTAGATGGTCCGCTTGCCCGCAAGTGCGACGAGCTGCACGTCGCGGGTCTGCCCCGGCTCAAACCGCACCGCGGTGCCGGCCGCGATGTCCAGCCGCATGCCACGGGCTTTCTTGCGATCGAATTTGAGCGCCGGATTGGTCTCGAAGAAATGGTAGTGCGAGCCGACCTGGATCGGACGGTCGCCGGTATTGGCAACCGAGAGCGTCACCGTCTTGCGGCCGGCATTGAGCTCGATCTCGCCGTCCTTGATGAAGAGTTCACCGGGAATCATTGATGCGCTCCTATCTGATCGGCTCGTGCACGGTGACAAGCTTGGTGCCGTCCGGAAACGTCGCTTCCACCTGAATGTCGTGGATCATCTCGGCGATGCCATCCATCACCTGCGCGCGAGTCAAAACCTGCGCGCCCGCCTGCATCAGTTCGGCGACTGTGCGGCCATCGCGCGCGCCCTCGACGATGAAGTCGGAGATGATGGCAATGGCTTCCGGGTGATTGAGTTTGACGCCGCGCTCCAGACGCCGGCGGGCCACCATCGCAGCCATGGAAATCAGGAGCTTGTCCTTTTCGCGAGGGGAGAGATTCATCCGAGCACTCTGATTGACCTGAAGTTAGTTGAGCCACAGCCGCGGCAGAGCCGAACCGCTGGCGCGGCCGAGCACCGCCATCATGTCGGCGCGCAACCGCGCCGCATCTTGGGCACAGAAGCGCGCCATTGCAAATCCATTCCATGCGGAGATGCCGACCTCGCAACCGAACGCCGGCGAAAGCTCGCGAATCCGTTCAACAAGTGCCTCGTCACCGGGCACGATCAGAGCGGTCCCGATCGCGACACCGCCTTTGGCGATGGCCGGGCTTGCGAGCTTTGCGCCGATGTCGCGGTCGAGGCGGACATTCTCGGCGAACACCAGCCGGCCACCGCGGCGAAGCCGCCAATGATCGAGAAATTCACCCTCTCGCATCCGCTCGCCCATGGCGAGACGGCCGAACACCACGATTTCGCAGAGCAGTAACGAGGCAGTTTCGGAAAGGCTGATCTCGAAGCGGCGCTGGATTCGCGTGCGGTCGAACAGGATGGTCTCCTGTGGCAGCCACGACAAATGCGAACGGCCTTCGGCCTTAAGCGTGACATTGAGCGCCGCCGCAGGCCCATTTGCGCGATAGACCTTCTCTGCCGCGGCCGTCGTGATCGTCAACCGCGCATCGCCCGTGCTTGCAATGTCGACGTCAAAACGGTCGCCGCCGGCGATGCCGCCGGCGGTATTGACGAGCACCGCTGAGAGCCCGTTATCTTCCGGCGAGGGAAAGCGCACCCGCAACGACCCTGCCTCGTGAAGCTCGCGGCGGCGAGTCACACCATCGACGCTCTGCACATCGAAACGCACCGCACCCCTTGCGCGGTTGGCGGCGAAAATCGCGGCGCTCTGATGTACGCTATCGGTCTGCATCCGGCCCCAACCTTCACCCCAACCGCCGCGCGGCCGCCTACAAGGCCATTTGACGGCTGATTTCGCTCGCGTCGAGTTTCGTTCGATCGCAGGCGTATTTGACGGCGCCGCGGTCCATGACCGCGAAATTGTCGCCGAGCTCGCAGGCAAAGTCGAGATATTGCTCGACCAGAACGATCGCGATGTGACCAAGGCTGCGCAAATAAGTAATCGCGCGGCCAATATCCTTGATGATCGAGGGCTGAATGCCTTCGGTCGGTTCGTCGAGCAGCAGCAGCTTCGGCCGCATCACGAGCGCGCGGCCGATCGCCAGTTGCTGCTGCTGGCCGCCCGAAAGGTCGCCGCCGCGGCGCCCCAGCATCGATTGCAGCACCGGAAACAGCGAGAAGACATCTTCCGGGATATTGCGGTCCTGACGCGGCAATGGTCCGAAGCCGGTCTTCAGGTTTTCTTCGACAGTCAGCAACGGAAAAATCTCGCGACCCTGCGGCACGAAGCCGATGCCCTTGCGCGCGCGTTCATAAGGCTTGAGAACGGTGATGTCGCTGCCGTCAAAGACGATCGAGCCGCTGGATATCGGGTATTGCCCGACCATCGCGCGGAGCAGGCTGGTCTTGCCGACGCCGTTGCGGCCAAGCACGCACGTCACCTTGCCGGGTTCGGCCGAAATCGAAACGCCGCGCAGCGCCTGCGCCGCGCCGTAATAGAGGTTGATGTCCTTGACTTCCAGCATCAGCGACCTCCGGTCGCAAAGCCGCGAACGGTGATTGGCGAATAGCGAATAATCTTGATTTCCGTCATGGCTGTTTCGAACCCTGTCCTGCTCGCTAGTCGCCGCTCACAATTCGCCTATCTTCCCAAATACACTTCGACCACACGTTCATTCGCCGATACCTGATCGATGGTGCCTTCGGCCAGCACCGTGCCTTCGTGCAAACACGTCACCTTGACGCCGAGTTCGCGGACGAAGGTCATGTCGTGCTCCACGACCATGATCGTCTTGTCTTTGTTGATTTCTTTCAACAGCTCGGCCGTCTGATGGGTTTCGACGTCGGTCATGCCCGCCACGGGCTCGTCGACGAGCAATAGTTTCGGATCCTGCGCCAGCAACATGCCGATCTCGAGCCATTGCTTCTGGCCGTGAGACAAGCTTCCCGCCAGGCGATTGCGGGCGTCCTTGAGCCGAATGGTCTCCAGCACGCGCTCGATGCGTTCGGTTTCGGGCTTGCTCTCGCGCCAGAACAAGGTTCCCTTCACCCTGTGGTCGACATTCAGCGCCAACAGCAGGTTGTCCTCGATGGTCTGGCTCTCGAACACGGTCGGTTTCTGAAATTTTCGGCCGATCCCGAGCTCGGCAATCCGTGTCTCGTCGAGACGCGTCAGGTCGGTGACGCCATCGAACAGCACGGTGCCCTCGTCCGGCTTGGTCTTGCCGGTGATGATATCCATCATCGTCGTCTTGCCCGCCCCGTTCGGCCCGATGATCGCGCGCATTTCGCCCGGCTCGAGCATCAGCGACAGATTATTGATGGCATGAAAGCCGTCGAACGAAACGTGGACGCCGTCGAGATAAAGCAGCGCGGAAGTCGCACGGGAATCCCTGACGTTCATACGCTCACTCCGCCGGGTTCGGTTCGCTGATGCCGTCTTCGCGCGCCGCACTTTCGGCATTGGCCGAAATGCGCTGCGCCTTCCAGGGCTCCCACCAGGCGTTGAAGGTACCGATGATGCCCTTGGGCAGCAGCAGCGTCACCAGGATGAACAGAGCGCCGAGCATGAACAGCCAGTACGGCGCCAGCGGACCTGACGTGAAGACGGTCTTGGCGTAGTTGACGACGATGGCGCCGAGTGCGGCCCCGATCAACGTGCCGCGGCCGCCGACCGCGACCCAGATCACGGCCTCGATGGAATTGCCCGGTGCAAATTCGCCGGGATTGATGATGCCGACCTGCGGCACATAAAGTGCGCCGGCAACGCCGGCCATGCAGGCCGAGAGCGTGAACACGAACAGCTTGTAGGATTCGACGCGGTAGCCGAGGAACCGCGTGCGCAATTCAGCGTCGCGAACCGCGATCAGCACTTTGCCGAGTTTCGAGGTCACCACCGCGCGGCAGATCAGAAATCCGATCACCAACGCCAGGCAGCTCAGCATGAACAACGCGGCACGGGTGCCTTCGGCCTGGACGTTGAAGCCGAGAATATCCTTGAAATCGGTGAGGCCGTTATTGCCGCCGAAGCCGAAATCGTTGCGGAAGAAAGCAAGCAGCAACGCATAAGTCATCGCCTGCGTGATGATCGAAAGGTAGACGCCGGTGACGCGCGAGCGGAACGCGAGCCAGCCGAAGCAAAACGCCAGCAGGCCCGGCACGATGAGCACCATCAGAGCTGCGAACCAGAACATGTCGAAGCCGTACCAATACCACGGCAGTTTCGGATAGTTCAGAAACACCATGAAGTCCGGCAGGATTGGATTGCCGTAGACGCCGCGGCTGCCGATCTGGCGCATGAGATACATGCCCATGGCGTAGCCGCCGAGAGCGAAAAAGGCGCCGTGGCCCAGCGAGAGAATGCCGCAATAGCCCCAGATCAGGTCGATCGAAAGCGCCAGAATGGCGTAGCAGACGTACTTTCCGAACAGCGACATCAGATAGGTCGGCACTTGCAGCATCGAGCCTGCCGGCAGCAACAGGTTGGACAAGGGGATCAGGATGCCGAGAACGACGACGACCAGCAGGAACAGCGTCGCGCTGCGATCCAACGAACGCGTGAGCAAATGCGGCGTCATGCTTCTACCGCCCGGCCCTTGAGCGCGAACAGCCCGCGGGGCCGCTTTTGGATGAAAAGGATAATGAATACCAGCACGGCGATCTTGCCAAGCACAGCGCCGGCGACCGGCTCCAGGAATTTGTTGGCGATCCCGAGCGTGAAAGCGCCGACCAGCGTGCCCCACAGATTACCGACGCCGCCAAACACCACGACCATGAAGGAATCGATGATATAGCTCTGGCCGAGATTGGGACTGACGTTGTCGATCTGCGAAAGTGCGACGCCGGCGATTCCCGCGATGCCCGAGCCAAGACCGAATGTCAGCGCATCCACCCGCGAAGTGGCGATGCCCATCGAGGCCGCCATGCGGCGATTTTGCGTCACCGCGCGCATCTCTAGCCCGAGCGCGGTGTAGCGTAGCATCGCGAGCAGGATCACAAACACCGCAAGCGTGAAGCAGAGGATCCAGAGCCGGTTGTAAGTGATCGTGATCTGCCCCAGTTCGAACGCGCCACTCATCCAGGATGGATTGCCGACTTCCTGATTGGTGGGACCGAATACCGTTCGCACCGCTTGCTGCAACACCAAGGACAGACCCCATGTTGCCAGCAACGTTTCCAACGGCCGGCCATAGAGAAACCGGATGATGGTCCGCTCGATCAGGATGCCGATCGCGCCGGCGACGATGAAGGCCATTGGCACGGCAATTAGAAGCGAATAGTCGAACAATCCGGGAAAACTGGTGCGAATGGTCTGCTGTACGACGAAGGTGACGTAGGCCCCGATCATCACCATCTCGCCGTGGGCCATGTTGATGACGCCCATGACGCCGAACGTGATGGCGAGACCGATCGCCGCCAGCAGCAGAACCGAGCCGAGCGAAACGCCGTACCAGGCGTTCTGCACGGCAGACCATACCGCAAGACTGCTCTGGATCGACGAGGTCGCATTGGCCGCCGCCTTCGCAATAGCCGGCGGCTGGTCAGCGCCCAGCCCGGTCAAAAGCGCCAAGGCTTCCTGATCGCCGCGTGACTTGATGGTTGCGATGGCTTCGAACTTCTCGGCATCGGTGGCGTCCGGCTTGAACAGCAGGATGGCAGCCCGCGCCTCGCTGTAGGCGAGCTTGGCGCCCTTGTCGGTCTCCTTGGCCAAAGCGCCGTCGATCATCGGCAGCATGGTCTCGTCATGGGTCTTGAAGACTGACTGGGCGGCGGCGATTCGCTTTGCCGGATCCGGCGACGACAGCGTCAGGCCGCCGAGAGCCGCCTCGACGGTGCGGCGCAGGCGATTGTTGAGGCGAACGGCGGCTGCACCGTCCGGCAGCTTGTCAACCGCGGCACCGGTGGCAGCATCGATGATCTTGCCATCGGTCTGGGTGACGAAAACTTTCTTGGATTCGGGATCGGCCGACAAGCGGCCATCTTGCAACGCGCTGACGATCGGGAAGGCCAGCGGATTGCCGGACGTCGCTACCGCGCCAACAGACTCTTCGGTATCGGAGAAATCGTCGTTGGCGAATTTCGCGACCGCATCCTCAAACGCGCCGGCAAACGCGGGCAGGCTCAAGCAGACAATAAGGAAAGCGGAAAGGGCGAGCGAACGAAGACGCTCGAAGACGTTAGCGACCACTGGACGACCCCGGCAGGAAGTAGTGGGGAAGGCGGCGACATCGCCGCCTTCCCTGTCTCGTGGATTGTAACCGGCGCGAAGATCAGGAGCCCTGACCGCCGCACTTATTGGTCTTGGTGTTGTAGTTGCCGCACTTCTTGCCAACCCAGTCACCAATCAGGTCCTTGGAACCGTCGAGCTCCTTGGACCATGCATCGCCGGCAACCAGACCCGGGGTCTTCCACACCACGTCGAACTGGCCGTTACCCTTGATCTCGCCGATGAACACCGGCTTGGTGATGTGATGGTTGGGCAGCAGCTTGGAGACGCCACCGGTCAGGTTCGGGGTTTCGATACCCGGCAGCGCGTCGATGACCTTGTCCGGATCGGTCGACTTAGCCTTTTCGACGGCCTTTACCCACATGTTGAAGCCGATATAGGTGGCCTCCATCGGATCGTTGGTCGTGCGCTTCGGATTCTTGGTGTAGGCCTGCCATTCCTTGATGAACTTCTCGTTGGCGGGCGTCTTGATCGACTCGAAGTAGTTCCAGGCCGCGAGATGGCCGAGCAGCGGCTTGGTGTCGATGCCGGCGAGTTCTTCTTCACCGACCGAGAACGCGACAACCGGAATATCGGTCGCCTTGATGCCCTGGTTGCCAAGTTCCTTGTAGAAGGGAACGTTGGCGTCGCCGTTGATGGTGGAGACCACCGCGGTCTTCTTGCCGGCCGAGCCGAACTTCTTGATGTCGGCCACGATCGTCTGCCAATCGGAGTGACCGAACGGCGTATAGTTGATCATGATGTCTTCCTGGGCGACACCCTTCGACTTCAGGTAGGCCTCAAGAATCTTGTTGGTTGTGCGCGGATAGACGTAGTCGGTGCCGGCGAGCACCCATCGCTTCACCTTTTCGTCCTTCATCAGGTAGTCGACGGCCGGAATCGCCTGCTGGTTCGGCGCAGCGCCCGTGTAGAACACGTTGCGCTCGCTCTCTTCGCCCTCGTATTGCACGGGGTAGAACAAGATCGAGTTCAATTCCTTGAACACCGGCAGCACGGATTTGCGCGACACCGAGGTCCAGCAGCCGAACACGACGGCGACCTTGTCCTTGGTGATCAGCTCGCGGGCCTTTTCGGCGAACAGCGGCCAGTTCGAGGCGGGATCGACGACAACGGCTTCGAGCTTCTTGCCGAGTACGCCGCCCTTCTTGTTCTGCTCGTCGATCATGAACAGAACAGTGTCCTTCAGCGTGGTCTCGCTGATGGCCATGGTGCCGGAGAGTGAATGGAGCACGCCGACCTTAATGGTGTCGTCGGCAGCCTTTGCATTCGAGAACGCCGACAGGCCGAGCACCAGTCCCGCGGATGCCGCGAGCCAGCGCCGACGGCTGAACGTCGCGTTCGCATGAGTAAGTTTTGTAAGCATGAAATATCATCTCCCTAACGCAGGCGTGAAACGCTGCGGCCCCACGGCCGCCTGCGTTAACGGAATCGCAAGAACCATGCCACGCACCGCCTATGCCATAAGACATTGTTTTAGTTTATTAATTTGACTTTATAACCCGATGGAAACGCGCCGTTGGCTACTTTTTATGCAGAAAAAATGGGTGGCGTTTTCACAAACCGCCCAATTTCTAATCATTTTTGACATGACATTCACGTGTCGGCACAAAAATGTAGCAACGGCACACACAACTCCGCCTTTACCGAGTTGGGACATCTCCGCGGTGATTGAACAATCGACCTTGAAAGCGCCGCGTTGATGTTCCATATGAGCGGCATACGACCCGAATCATCGGGTCAGCGCGAGCTGCGTGTTCCTTGGCCTTGCAAATGCTGCAACGGCTTCTGGCTTGCCCCTTCAGCTTACAATATCGATGCCCCCATACACGCGGGTGTCCCAGGCACCCCAAACGCTGCCGGTCCAGTCGGATCGGGCGGCGAATAACGCCTTACATGGAAAGTATCCTATTTTGACCTCCTTTCAGGAATTCGGCCTCGCCGATCCCATTTCGCGCGCGCTCAGCGAAGAAAACTACCTGACGCCCACCCCCATCCAGGCTCAAACCATCCCCCTCGCATTGGCCGGCCGTGACGTCGTCGGTATTGCCCAGACTGGCACCGGCAAGACGGCGGCCTTCGCGCTGCCGATCCTGCACCGCATCCTGGCCAACCGGATCAAGCCGCAGCCCAAGAGCTGCCGCGTGCTGGTGCTCAGTCCGACCCGTGAACTGTCCGGGCAGATTCTCGATAGCTTCAATGCCTATGGCCGCCATATCCGCCTCACCTCGGCGCTGGCGATCGGCGGCGTGCCGATGGGCCGTCAGGTCCGCTCCATCATGCCTGGCATCGAGGTCCTGGTGGCGACCCCCGGCCGCCTGCTCGATCTCGTGCAAAGCAACGGCCTGAAACTCGGCCAGGTCGAATTCCTCGTTCTCGACGAGGCCGACCGCATGCTGGATATGGGCTTCATCAACGACATCCGGAAAATCGTCGCCAAGCTGCCGGTTCGACGGCAAACGCTGTTCTTCTCGGCGACGATGCCGAAGGATATCGCCGAGCTTGCCGAAGCCATGCTGCGCGATCCGGCGCGGGTTGCGGTGACGCCGGTGGCCTCCACCGTTGATCGTATTACGCAGCGGATCATTCAGCTCGACCACTCTGCCAAACCAGCGTTTCTGGCACAGCTGCTGAAGCAAGAAGCGGTCAATCGAGCACTGGTCTTTACCCGGACCAAGCACGGCGCCGACAAGGTGGTGAAGAGCCTCGCGCGGTCCGGCATTCCCGCCGACGCCATCCACGGCAACAAGTCGCAAAATCACCGCGAGCGGGTGCTTGCGGCGTTCCGCTCCGGCGAAATCCGCACGCTCGTCGCAACCGACATTGCCGCCCGCGGCATCGATGTCGACGGCGTCAGTCACGTCGTGAACTTCGACCTTCCCAACGTTCCCGAAACCTATGTCCATCGTATCGGCCGAACCGCGCGTGCCGGCGCCGAAGGCATCGCGATCTCGCTGGTCGCGGGTGCTGAGGAACTGTCCTATCTGCGCGACATCGAAAAGCTGATCCGGATCGCTCTGCCGAAAGAAGATCGGCGTACGCCGGGCCATCGCGATGCCGCGCCCGCTCCGGCAGCCCATCGCGGCGGACGATCTGCGCCACGGGCGCATGCGGGCCGCACAAATGGTGCCGGAGAAGCGCCAAAAGGCCCTCGCCGACGCGGCCGTCATGGTGGTAACAATGGTCCCTCAAAATTCACCCAGAACGAGGTCAATCGGCAGCAGCCGAGCCGCCCTTCGCACAGCGGCGGCAACGCCGAAGGATTGCAGGGAGTGAGCTTTCTGTACCGGGAAAGCCGGCCAAAGACTCAACCCAACCGCAACCAACGGCCACGCTAGCCGCCGGTCGACCTGGAGAAAACGATGGCTAAAGAAGAGCTGATCCAGTTCGAAGGACTGGTCACTGAAATCCTGCCCGATGCCCGCTACCGCGTTCAACTGGATGCGGGTCATGAGATCGTTGCCTATACGGCAGGCAAGATGAAGAAAAACCGCATCAAGACCCTCGCGGGCGATCGGGTGACGATCGAGATGTCCCCCTACGACCTCGAGAAGGGGCGGTTGATCTTTCGTCACAAGGATGAGCGGCCAAGCGGGACAGGCCCAGGCGCTGCTCGTGGCGCCCCGCAGCGCGGCCAGTTCCGCCGCAGATAAACCCCACAAAGCTGCCAGCTGCGTGGCGGGATCGTGTCGGCGCCTCGCTCATTTCCGCGCAGCTAGCCGACGCGATCAAAAATGCACGGCTTGAGGATTGTTCGGGGCGCTATTTTGGAATAATATGAGGTAATCGATTTTCGGCCGGACGACATTAGCTATCCACCGGTACAGCCGGTTTAGACGCTGACGACCCTTCCAAAATTCGATCTCACCAGCCGACGTAAGTTGGCTTCGTTATTCTATCTTGAGAAGGGACTATCCCGTGAGCATGGGAACAGTAAAGTGGTTCAACGCTACCAAGGGCTACGGCTTTATCCAGCCGGATGATGGCGGCAACGACGTATTCGTGCACATCAGCGCCGTCGAACGCGCTGGCCTTGGAACTCTGCGTGAAGGCCAAAAGGTCAGCTACGAAATCGTTGCCGATCGCCGCTCCGGCAAATCTTCCGCCGACAATCTGCGCGCAGCCGGTTAAGTTCTGGCGACAAGCTGGAAATCACGGCGGCCGAACATCGACCGCCGCGATTTTCGGCCCTAGGCAGACAAGCTCTCATACAAACAAAAAAGGCCGCGCTTGCAGCGCGGCCTTTTTGCAAAATTATCGTCCCGCTACGGCTGCTTCGGTGCCGCGGCTGCCGCGGCGCCACTGGCCTGGCCGCTCAGGTTTCCGGCCTGGTCCATCGCCGATTTGAAGTAGTTATCGCCATCGCCAAGCGTAATGCGACGCTGGCACACCGGCATGCAGCTATAGGATTCGCGCTCGACGCCGCGATAGACCGTGATGAGCTGGTCGGTCGGACCTTCGACCTGGATCAGCCGGTCGATCAGAACTTCGCCCGAACGATCCATCGCAATGAAATTGGTGGCGCCATAACCTTTCCCGGTCACGACCAGAACACCGCCCGCCTGTAACGCGACATCCGCGATCAGCGGGTTTCCGACCACGATGGTGGCGACGCGAGCCGGAAGCTTCACGAGCCTGGCCTGGTCGACATTCACCGAGACCGTATTGGCGGAGGGTTCCGCCACGGCGGCCATCGGCGACATGAGCATGGCCACTGCGAGCGCGTGGAACGCGAAGCGCGGCCGGATAGAAAAACGCAAGGACTGAGGAGACATACAATACCCCGGGGCGTTGACAAGCCGGCTTAAGCGATACGCAGCGGAACCGGCGCCCGACAAGGCAAATCTGACCTTAATTAGTGAACGAACTGCAAATAGCGGCCGAATTCGAAAACCGTGGCAAGCCTACTGGCGAAAAGGGTAAGCAAGTTGCCCAACAATTTCATTAGGAATGTGCGCATCGTCGGTGCCGTAGTCTTGCGGCAGACGCCCCTCAGGCATCCGAAACGTCCCGAACAGGATGTCCCAGAGGGGAAAGGTGCCTGCGAAATTGGTGTTGCCGCCCTCTTCAACGGCGGTGTGATGCCAGCGATGGAACACAGGCGTCGCCAGCACGTATTTGAACGGTCCGAGCGTCCAGTTCAGATTGGCGTGCACAAAGGCGGAATGAAAAGTGGTGAACGGGCCGACCCAAAGCATGATGTTCGGCGAGATCCCGGCCATCAGCAGGATGACATCGACCGCAATCGTGCCCACGAACAAGTTGACCGGATGGAAGCGCGCCGCCGAAATCCAGTCGAGCTCCTCAGATGAGTGATGGATCGCATGGTATTTCCAGAAACTGCCGCCATGAAACATCCGGTGCAGCCAGTACAGCATGAAGTCGGAAAGCACCAGGAACAGCAGCGCCTGACACCAGAGCGGCAGCAGCGATAGCGGGCCGTGACCGTTGTCGTAAAAAGCAATCAGCTCGTCAGCGTCTCGAATGTGAAAGACTACTCCCGCGCCAAGCACGAGCAGACCAATTCGCAGCACACGCGCAAATACCGGAACAAAGAACCAGTAGCAGATATCGGTGACAAGCTCCCGCTTGCGCCACCACGGCGCCGCATCGTTGCAAGCCCATAGATGCGTCAGGACCGTAAATACCACTGCGAGGGCGATCGTGACCGGCACCACCTTGCTAATCGTCTGACCGAGCATCTCGACGACTTCCAAAGGTAGATTGGACATAGCGGCCTCTTTTGAATGGTGGCCTCAAGGCGTACGCCCCGCCGCTTAAGGAGCAGTAAAGCGGACAGCCATTGCAGTTCGCTCGATCTCTTCAAATAGGCGCGAGATACTGCATGCCGCATCACTTGAACTTGAGGAAGCGGGTTAATTCCAAATTTACTGTGCTCAATAACACCGCCATTTGCGGCTTTTTGCGCAGTCGAATTAACCGTGCCGAAATTTGTCCGCACGTAGGGTTGCGCCATGGTCACGGTGCTGAGAACGCCGCGAGACCAATGTTAGTTCGACCAGCCACGTGTCACATGGAGTTATCTATGAAGAATCTGTTTGGACGTTTTGTGAAGGACGAGTCCGGCGCCACCGCGATCGAATACGGCCTGATCGCCGCCGGCATCGCGCTTGCCATTATCGCCGTTGTCAACGGCCTCGGCAGCAACTTGCAGGCCAAGTTCACCGCGATCAACACCTCGCTCAAGTAAGCGTCGGTTGACTCTTTGACATCAAGGCCCCGGGTCAATCCGGGGCCTTTTTTCTTCCCCTGTCCTGTCGCGTTGCCTCATGCGTATTGTTCCGGTAGCGCCGGTTTCGGCAAAACCGCCGCCAACTTCCGCTCGTGTCGAGGCCGCTTCGCCAACGGCAATCATATGCGCGGCCTTGATGCTCGCGCTTGTATTCCTCGCCATTCAAATCGCAGGCGCTCTGCGGGCATCCTCATTTTCCGATTGTTCATCTATCGGCGGTAGCGTCGAACAGAGCTGTCCCTCTTAATTAGCGCGAGCGGTCCCGTTCCATGATCCTTGACGTTGCTCGCCTCCTGCTCTTCCCTGCCTTGATGGCGTTCGCGGCAGCGAGCGACCTTTTCACCATGACCATTTCAAACAGGGTATCGCTGGCGCTTGCGGCGGGCTTTCTCGTCCTCGCGGTCGCAAGCGGCATGGCCGTCCACGATATCCTGATGCATCTGGCGGCCGGCGCCACCGTATTGGTCGCAGCATTCGCCTGTTTTGCCTTTGGATGGATCGGCGGCGGCGATGCCAAGGTGGCTGCCGCGGCCGCGCTTTGGTTCGGCTTTGCGCATCTGCTGGACTATCTTCTCTACGCCTCGCTGTTTGGCGGCGCGCTAACGCTGCTATTGCTTCAGTTTCGGCAATGGCCGCTTCCCTACGCGTTGGCGGGTCAAACCTGGCTGCTCAAGCTGCACGCCAAGGACAGCGGAATTCCCTACGGCATTGCGCTCGCCATCGGTGCGCTCGTGGTCTATTCGGACTCCGAATGGATCAAGGCCGTCGACCTCACGCGCCTCACGATCGGCTGATCCGCCAATACTCACTTTCCAAGTTCGTCCAGCCGCTTGCGGCGCGGGAACTTCAAATAGGCGGCGCTGAAGAGGTAATCTTTCGCTAAGTCGATTTAGATACGCCTCATTAACCATGCTTTGACGAATAACTGGTCAACTCCCGTTACGGCGGCGGAAGCGTCGCGGCGTAATGTGGAAAGTGAAGCGTATGAATAGGGCACGCATTATCGTCCTGACCATCGCGATTGGCGCTGGTGGTATCGCCGCCTATCTCGCCAGCGGATCGGATAGCAAGCCGACGGGTCCGACCGAACCGGTCGCGCAACTACAGACCGTCGACGTTCTCGTGGCCAAAGCCGACATAAACCTCGGCCAGACGGTCACGCCCAACGAGGTGGTATGGCAGAGCTGGCCGGCAGCGACCGCCAGCAACGCTTTCATCCGCCGCAATGACCGCCCTGAGGCTCCCAAGGAAATTACCGGCTCGATCGCCCGCTCCCCGTTCATCGCCGGCGAACCGATCCGCGAGCCCAAGCTGATCAAGTCCAATGGATCCGGCTTCATGGCCGCGATCCTGCCGCAGGGAATGCGTGCGATATCGACCGAAATTTCACCGGAGACCGGCGCCGGCGGCTTCATTCTGCCGAACGACCGGGTCGACGTCATCCTGACCCGGCGCGAGAAGAATCCGGATCCGAAAGCTTCCGGAGATCTCGTGATTCCCGAGGTCATTCTTACGAATATTCGCGTACTGGCCATCGACCAGGCTCCGAAGGAGAAGGACGGGCAGAACACGGTCGTCGGCAAGACCGTGACGCTCGAACTGAAGCCTGAGCAGGCGCCGCTGCTGGCCGCAGCGCGCCAGGCCGGCACGCTGTCGCTGGCGCTGCGCAGCATTGCCGACGTCAACCAGGTGGAAGTCGCTTCGGACGATCGATATCGCCAGCGCGGCAACATCAATGTGGTTCGCTACGGAGTGACGAGCTCCACGGCGGTTCAGAAGTGACCAAGGGACGACACGACATGAATTGCAGGGAAAAACAGCAACCGCAGCGGGCGCTCTGGGTCCGGACCCTGTCGTTTTCGGCTGCAGCGGCGATGGTGCTCAATCCCGCTTTGGTGCCGGCGGTGGCTGCCGACTATCGTCCTGCTCCGCAAGTTGCCGCCGACGGGCAGATGAACGCACGCTTTCTCTCGCTCGGCATCGGCAAGTCGATCGTTATCGACCTACCCCGCGACATCAAGGATGTGCTGGTCGCCGACCCGAAGATCGCCAACGCCGTGGTGCGTTCGGCACAGCGCGCCTACATCATCGGCGCGGGAATCGGGCAAACCAATATCGTCTTCTTCGACTCGGCGGGCCAGCAGATCGCGGCCTATGACATCGCCGTTAAACGCGATCTCAACGGCATACGCGCCGCGCTCAAGCAGGTTTTGCCGAATGCCGACGTTCAGGTCGACGGCCTCGGCGATGGCGTGATCCTCACCGGTTCGGTGTCGAACCCGATCGATGCGCAACAAGCCAATGACCTCGCCGTTCGGCTGGCCGGCGGAGCCGACAAGGTCGTCAATTCGATCGCCGTACGCGGTCGCGACCAGGTGATGCTCAAGGTGACGGTCGCCGAAGTCCAGCGCTCGATCATCAAGCAGCTGGGCATCGATCTCAGCGGGTCGCTGAATTACGGCACTTCGGTAGTCACCTTCAACAACGCCAATCCGTTCACCGCGACCGGCCAGCCGCTGACGAACAACGCCATCACTACTTCTTTCGGCGCGCCCGCCTCGGTTCAGGCAACGTTGCGGGCGATGGAGAGCGCCGGCGTGACGCGAACGCTGGCCGAGCCCAATCTGACCGCCATTTCCGGCGAAACGGCAACCTTCATTGCCGGCGGTGAATTTCCGATCCCGACCGGCGTGACCTGTCAAACCACGACGGGCGGCACCATCGGCCAGTGCGCGCCGTCGATCGCCTTCAAGAAATTCGGTATCTCGCTCAATTTCACGCCGGTGGTTATGACCGAAGGCCGCATCAGCCTCCATGTCATGACGGAAGTGTCGGAAGTCTCCAACGACAACGCCATCACCGTTACCGGCATCGTCGTTCCCTCGGTCAAGACCCGCCGCGCGGAATCGACACTCGAAATTCCCTCCGGAGGAGCTATGGCGATGGCCGGCCTGATTCAGGATCAGACCAAGCAGGCGATCAACGGTCTTCCCGGACTCTCGCAGATCCCGGTCCTCGGCACGCTGTTCCGCAGCCGCGACTTCCAGGACAACAAGACCGAGCTGATGGTGATTGTGACGCCTTATGTCGTTCGCGCGGTCGCGCAAAAGGACCTGTCGCGTCCGGATGACGGTTTCGCTGCGGCTTCAGACCCGCAATCCGATCTGCTTGGCAGCATCAACCGCATCTATGGCGTTCCCGGCCGCAACGAGCCGACCCGGAGCTATCGCGGCACCTATGGCTTTATCACGGACTAAGACGGGACGAGGACGACGATCATGACAGCCAGGACACCCGTCGAATACCGGCGCTCTCTCCGCATCACGGGAGCGCTTTTCATTCTCGCAACCGCGCTTGGCGCCTGCATGCATACCGATGAGGTGGCGACGACGTCGAGCGTTCCCGACGATTACCGCTTGCGGCATCCGATCGCGATTCAGGAAGCCAATCGTTCCGTCGTGATCTTCGTCGGCCAGGCGCGCGGAGGCCTGTCGGCGGAACAACGCGTCGACGTGACGGGGCTTGCGCAGGTCTGGCTGCAAGAAGGCACGGGCGCCATCGTGGCCGACGTGCCGGTCGGCACTCCCAACGCGCGGGCCGCCGCCGACGCATTCCGCGAAGCCCAGGCTCTGCTGACCGCAGCCGGTGTACCGGCGCGCGGCGTCGTCATGCGCCATTATCGCCCGGACGATCCGCGGCAGCTTGCGACCCTGCGCCTGAGCTATCCGAAAATCTCGGCGGTAGCCGGCCCCTGCGGACTGTGGCCCGATGACATCGGTCCTTCGATCAAGGACAAGGGCTATTTGGAAAACAAGCCGTATTACAACTACGGCTGCTCCAATCAACGCAACATGGCGGCGATGGTCGCCAACCCTTCGGATCTCGTGCAGCCGCGTTCTGAAACCCCGGCCTATACCGTTCGGCGCAATGAAGGTTTCGACAAATATCGCAAGGGCAACACCACTACGACCCTCTATCCCGAAGCCGACAAGGCCAAACTCAGCGATACAGGCAAATGATCAGTTACGCGCGTCAGAATTCAGAAGCACAACCGGGCGGGGATTCGCCGCAGGCAGAAGAGCATATTGCGCCGGCGCCGCGGGTGTCAGTGCAGGCCTTTTGCGAAACGGTCGAGACGGCCGCAGCCGTACAGTCGGCGGGCGAAGACCGGCGGCTTGCCAAGGCACATTTGAAGATTCAGATGGGCGGCATGGCCGCCGCGGTCGAGGCATATCGAACCGCACCTACGCCGAATGTGATCATCCTGGAGACCGAAGGCCGCAACGACATCCTGACGGGCCTCGACCAGCTCGCTTCCGTTTGCGATTCGGGCACGCGGGTGATCGTGATCGGCCGCATCAACGACATCACGCTGTATCGCGAACTGGTGCGCCGGGGCGTTAGCGACTACGTAATCGCCCCGATCAATACCATTGACGTGGTGCGAACGATCTGCGGGCTTTTCTCGTCGCCTGAAGCCAAGGCCGTGGGCCGCATCATCGCCATCGTCGGCGCCAAGGGCGGCGTCGGCTCGTCGACCGTTGCACACAACGTCGCCTGGGCGATCGCGCGTGACCTGGCGCTGGACTCCGTGGTCGCCGATCTCGATCTCGCCTTCGGAACCGCTGGCCTCGACTACAATCAGGATCCGCCGCAGGGCATCGCGGATGCGGTATTCTCCCCTGACCGCGTCGATACCGCCTTCATCGACCGTCTGCTGTCGAAATGCACCGATCACCTCAGCCTCTTGGCGGCACCGGCAACGCTCGACCGCGTCTATGATTTCGGCACGGAAGCTTTCGACTCCATCTTCGATACGCTGCGCGCCTCGATGCCGTGTATCGTGCTCGATATTCCGCATCAATGGTCGGGCTGGACCAAACGCGCGCTGGTCGCAGCCGACGACATCCTGATCGTGGCGGCCCCCGATCTCGCCAATCTGCGCAACACCAAGAATATCTTCGATCTGCTGAAGGCATCGCGCCCCAACGACCGGATGCCGCTTTATTGCCTCAACCAGGTCGGCATTCCCAAGCGCCCGGAGATCAATGCTGCCGAATTCGCCAAGGCGATCGAGAGCGATCCGATCGTATCCATCGCGTTCGATGCGCAGATGTTCGGCGCGGCGGCCAACAACGGGCAGATGATCGCGGAAATTTCTGAAAATCACCGCAGCACCGAAATGTTCCGGCAAATTGCCCAGCGGCTCACGGGCCGCGGCGAGACCAAGAAGCCGCGAGCTTCGTTCCTTTCACCTCTGATCGAGAAACTGCGGTCGAAGTAAGCTGACCCGCCGGGAGTGTAGTCGTGTTTGGTAAGCGTAGCGGAACAGATGGCGATCCGAGGAGCATGCGGCCCCCCGCAGCGCCGGAGTTTGCGCTGCCCGTTGCGGCGGAAGCGCCCCGTGCGGCGGCACCGGCGACGATAGCTTCGCCGCCGCTTGTGCCCGCCAAGCAATCGGCCCCGCCGCCGGTGGAAACACGAAAATCGGACACCTACTACCAGGTCAAGGCGACGATCTTCGGCGCGCTGATCGAAGCCATCGACCTTGCGCAGCTCGCCAAGCTCGACGGCGAATCGGCGCGCGAGGAAATTCGCGACATCGTCAACGAGATCATCGCGATCAAGAACATCGTGATGTCGATTGCCGAGCAAGAAGAACTGCTCGACGACATCTGTAACGACGTTCTTGGCTATGGTCCGCTCGAACCGCTTCTGGCCCGCGACGACATCGCCGACATCATGGTCAACGGCGCCGGCACGGTCTTTATCGAAGTCGCCGGCAAGATCCAGCGTACCGGCATCCGCTTCCGCGACAACCAGCAGCTTCTCAACATCTGTCAACGCATCGTCAGCCAGGTCGGCCGGCGCGTCGACGAATCCTCGCCGATCTGCGACGCGCGCCTCGCCGACGGTTCGCGCGTCAACGCCATCGTTCCGCCGCTGGCCCTCGATGGTCCCGCACTGACCATCCGCAAATTCAAAAAGGACAAGCTGACGCTCGATCAGCTCGTCAAATTCGGCGCGATTTCGAAAGAAGGCGCCGAGATCCTGCAAATAATCGGCCGTGTCCGCTGCAACGTGTTGATTTCCGGTGGTACCGGCTCGGGCAAGACGACGCTTCTCAATTGCCTGACTAACTACATCGACGAGGAAGAGCGCGTCATCACCTGCGAAGACGCCGCCGAGCTTCAATTGCAGCAGCCGCATGTGGTGCGGCTGGAAACTCGTCCGCCCAACATCGAGGGCGAAGGCCAGATCACCATGCGCGAGCTGGTACGCAACTGTCTGCGTATGCGCCCCGAACGCATCATCGTCGGCGAAGTCCGCGGACCGGAGGCATTCGACCTGCTTCAGGCCATGAACACCGGTCACGACGGCTCAATGGGCACGCTGCACGCCAACAATCCGCGCGAAGCGCTGTCGCGTTGCGAATCGATGATCACGATGGGCGGCTTTTCGCTGCCCTCGCGAACCATCCGCGAGATGATCTGCGCCTCGATCGACGTGATCATTCAGGCCGCTCGTCTGCGTGACGGCTCGCGACGTATCACGCACATCACCGAGGTGATGGGCATGGAAGGCGACACCATCATCACCCAGGACGTCTTCCTGTACGACCTGATCGGCGAAGACGCGAGCGGCAAGATCATCGGCCGTCATCGCTCAACAGGCATCGGCCGGCCACGATTCTGGGAGCGCGCGCGCTACTACGGCGAAGAAAAGCGGCTCGCGGCCGCCATCGACGCCGCCGAAGTCGCGGATTCGGCTTGAGGAGAACGCGATGAAGATGCAAGCACTGGCTTTGGCCTTTCTCGCGACCGCCGCGTTCGGCGGCCTCGCCTGGGTCTTCCTTTATCCGCTGCTCTCGGGAGAGAAAAAGGCGGAAGGCCGCCGCGCTTCCATCGCCAAGTCGGAACCTGTCGCGGCGCGGCAAGCGCAGAAAGAACAGCGCTCCCGCCGTGAACAGGTCGAAGGGACCCTCAAGGAGGCCGAAGCCAGGCGCGCGAAGGATTCCAAGGTCCCGCTAGCCACCCGCCTGACGCAGGCCGGGCTCAACTGGGAACCACGAAAGTTCTATATCTTTTCCGGCATCCTTGCCGCCGTTGTCTTTGGGGTTGCGATGATGGTCGGCGGACTGTTCGGGGCCCTCGGCTTGGCTTTCGCCGCCGGCTTCGGCCTGCCGCGATGGCTGCTCGGCTTCCTGAAGAAGCGCCGCGAGAAAGCCTTCCTGCGCGCGCTGCCTGACGCCGTCGACGTCATCGTCCGCGGCATCAAGGCCGGCCTGCCGCTGTTCGAATCGCTCAAGGTGGTCGCGGCCGACTCGCCGGAGCCGCTGCGGTCCGAATTCGCATCCATCATCGAAACTCAGGCCATCGGCATGCCGCTCGGCGAAGCCTGCAGCCGCCTGTTCGACCGGATGCCGGTGCCGGAAGCCAACTTCTTCGGCATCGTCATCGCGATCCAGCAGAAATCGGGCGGCAACCTCTCTGAAGCACTCGGCAACCTCTCGAAGGTGCTGCGCGACCGCAAGAAAATGGCCGAGAAGATTCAGGCGATGTCGATGGAAGCCAAGGCATCGGCCGGCATCATCGGTTCGCTGCCGCCGATCGTCATGCTGCTCGTCTATCTCACGACGCCCGAATACATCGCGCTGTTGTGGACCCATCCGACAGGCCAGTTGATGCTCGTCGGCTGCGTGATCTGGATGTCGATGGGCATCATGGTGATGAAGAAAATGATCAACTTCGACTTCTAATGGTGCCGCATGTTTAGTTTTCTGGTCGAAAAGATCCACGACGTTCACTTCGTGACCATGGTGCTGGCGGCTATCGCAGCCAGTGCGACGGCCTACACCCTGGTCATGCCGCTGTTGGCCGGCGAGGGCTTGGCCAAGCGCATGAAGGCGGTGGCCAGCGAGCGCGAGCGGATCCGGGCGCGCGAGCGCGAGCGGCTCAACAAGACCGAGAAAGTGTCGCTGCGGCAGACGCCAAAACAGCTCGTTTCCAAGGTGGTGGAGGATTTCAACCTCGGAAAATACCTGGCGCAGGAAGCCGCGCGCGACAAGCTGATCCAGGCAGGTTACCGCGGGCAAGCCCCCTATGTTACCTTCTTGTTCGCCCGGCTGGTGACACCGCTCCTGCTTTTCATCGGCGCGGTGCTCTACGTGTTCGTGATCTCGCATCTTCAAAAATCGCTTCCGATCAAGATCGGCATTTGCATCGGCGCCGCATGGCTCGGCCTGCAGGCGCCCATGCTGTTCTTGAAGAACGCGATTTCGAAGCGGCAGCTGTCGATCCGGCGTGCGTTTCCGGATTCGCTCGACTTGCTCTTGATCTGTATCGAATCCGGCATGTCGATCGAAACCGCTTTCCGTAAAGTCAGCGTCGAGATCGTGACGCAGTCGGTTGCGCTGTCGGAAGAGTTTACGCTGACCACTGCCGAACTGTCTTATTTGCAGGACCGCAAGGTCGCCTACGAAAACCTGGCCCGCCGTACCGGCGTCGACGGCGTCAAATCGGTCTGTCTTGCGCTTCAGCAATCCGAGCGCTACGGAACGCCGCTGGGCCAGAGCTTGCGCGTGATGGCGCAGGAAAATCGCGATATGCGCATGAACGAGGCCGAGAAGAAGGCCGCCGCATTGCCGCCGAAACTTACGGTGCCGATGATCCTGTTCTTCCTGCCGGTGCTGTTTGTCGTCATTCTCGGCCCGACCGGTATCAAGATCGCCGCCATGCAGTAGCGCGAGCTATCAGGACTGCGGAAATGCGTCCTGAAGCGTTCAGCTATCCGTCAGAGATCGAGACGCCCGTCACTCGGGACGGCTAAGTGAGGCAACCGGCATTTTTCCCGCAGCGCCCATGCGCGGATCGTCCTTGCGGTTCAGCATCTGCTTGAGATAGGCGACGTTGGCCGTCGCCTCGTCGGGAGGAAGATCGGCGCGTACGATCTGCTCGGCTTCGGCGAAACGGCCTTGCAGGCCGATCACCAGCGCCAGATTCTGCCGCACCCGTGCATCGGACCGGCCGCTGGCATAAGCCTGCCGGAGCGCTTCCTCGGCCTTCGGCAGGTTTTTCGACAGCATGTAAGACAGACCGAGATTCGAAAGCACCGACGGCTCGCCGGGGACGATCTTCAGCGCGCTCTCGTAGTAGCGGCGAGCCTCGTCGTGACGGCCGAGTTGGTCCAGCGCGGTGCCTTGCACCGAGAGGATTCGCCAATCGGGATTATCGGGCGAATGCGCACGGTTGAGCACGTCGAGCGCCTGCTGGAAATTGCCGTTGTCCACCAGCGCCCGGCCGTAGGCCGCAAGCAGCGCCTTCTCGCCCGGGTGAGCAATGGTGGCCTGTTCCAGCATCGCGGCGGCCTGGCTGCGCTGCCCGGAAGCCCGCAGCGCCTGGCCATATGCCAGCGCCGCTTCGACGTTCTTGGGATCGGCACGGTAGCGCTCGCTCGTCACTTCCACCGCGTGACGCGGATCGGCCTCGGCGGCGCTGGGCGACGTCTTCGGCGAAATCGATCCCGTAACGTCGGAGATGGTCTGGCAGCCGGCAAGACCGGCGGCCAACATCGCCGTGACGGCCACGGATGCAAGAAGCCGGGACTGCTGACGCATGAAACGAGACTCGCGGGTGGGCGGCGGATCGGCGCCGAGTTCCGCCCAGCAATAGTCTGTTAACCCTAACGCCGGGTTAACGGCACCCGCGGGTAGCCCGTGCGACCTCGCCGCGCCTCAAAATCCGTCGGCCGCCAGCCGGACGGCCGGATCTGCGCGATTACTTATGGTGCTTGCGCAAATAGGCGTGAAGCGATTCCGTGCCCGTCTCAGCAAGCAAAGTCTTCAGCATCATGTCCTTGCGCCGGCCCTTGGCGAAGTGCTCGCCATAAGTCTTGCGAAGGCTGCCGACGCGCGTGTTGCCGTGTTTTCTGTCGATGCGGCCAGTCGTGTCGCGATGCCGGCCATCCAAACCCTTTCTAGCCATTTGACACTCCTCTGCTGAACCAGTTCTCGCAAGCTATCACGGCGGCCCACAAGCGTGTAGATGGCGCGGCCATTCGCTCCAATATCGCCGGTCTCGCCTGCAGGTCTTGCCAAGGGCAGAAGCGCGAACTTCGCAAAGTGGGCACTGGTTTGGCATCATGTGCCATTGTAGAAACTGAGAGTTTGGTGACGATCGAAGATCGGGAGATGCATGCATTCAGCGTTTGAGACCGCCCCTGCAACGCCGGCAATTCCGATCAGCTTTGTAACCAAGGCCACATGGGATGCGGTTGCCGCCGATCTTGCGTCGCCGGGACGGCAGTTCGCGCTCGCCAACGGATTTAACGCCAAGCCGGGATCCTGGCTCGCCCTGCCCGACGCCAACGGCGAAATCGCGCAGATCATCTTCGGGCTGGACAGTGAGAGCGGCAAGTTCCGTGACCCGTTCCGGCCGGGTCAGTTGCCGGGCCTGCTTCCACCAGGCGTCTATCGTTTCACCAACGTCGGCAAAGATCAGGCGCATCTCGCGACGCTGGCATTTGCGCTCGGCTGCTATCGGTTCGGCCGCTACCGGAGCTCGGACCCGCCCGGGGTCAGGCTGGTCCCTCCCGACGGCGTCGATATCGCCGACGTCTCGCGCATGGCAAATGCCGCCGCGCTCGCCCGCGACCTCATCAATACGCCATCCAACGACATGGGGCCGGAAGAATTGGCGCAAGCGGCGCAGAAGCTCGCGCAAGGCTTCGATGCCAAGTTCAACTGCATCGTCGGCGAGGATCTTGCGCGGCAAAACTTTCCGCTGATCAATGCCGTCGGCATGGCATCGCCCCGCGCGCCGCGCCTGGTCGATTTCACCTGGGGAGATCCGTCGCATCCCAAGGTGACGCTGGTCGGCAAGGGCGTGTGCTTCGACACCGGCGGCCTCGATCTGAAGCCGTCCAGCGGCATGCTGCTGATGAAGAAGGACATGGGCGGCGCCGCCAACGTGCTCGCTTTGGCGCAGATGGTGATGGACGCCAAACTCAAGTTGCGGTTGCGGGTGTTGATTCCAGCCGTAGAGAATGCGGTCGCCGGCAACGCTTTCCGCCCGCTCGACGTCTTCACCTCGCGCAAGGGGCTGACGGTCGAAATCGGCAATACGGATGCCGAAGGGCGGCTGGTGCTGGCCGACGCCCTGGCGCTGGCCGACGAAGAAAAACCCGATCTTTTGATCGATCTGGGCACACTGACAGGCGCAGCGCGGGTCGCGCTTGGTCCCGATTTGCCGCCGTTCTACACCAATGACGAGTCGTTGGCCGGAGCTCTGTCGGCCTGCGCCAAGCAGGAGCACGATCCGTTGTGGCGGCTGCCGCTGTGGCCTGCTTACGACAGCTGGCTCGATTCGAAAGTCGCCAACATCAACAACGCGCCGTCCGGCGGCTTCGCCGGCTCGATCACCTGCGCACTGTTCCTCCAGCGCTTCGTCGAAGCGGCCAAAAGCTGGCTGCATGTCGATATCTACGGCTGGACGCCGAGCGCCAAACCGGGACGGCCGGAGGGCGGCGAGTGCCAGGCCGCGCGCGCGATCTATCGGCTGTTGAGTAATCGCTATGGACGCTGATCCGCGCCTCACGGCGGCGAGGGGTGACCTCGCGGCGAAATATCTCGAAGGCAAAGTCGAGGCGACACGCTTCGTCACCGGAGAAGAATTCGAAATCGCGGACGCCATCGCACCGCTTCGCCGCGCGTCGTCGTCCGACGCAGAGCTGATGACGCAGGCATTCAAGGGGGAACGAGTTACGGTCTACGACCGCAACAGCGAGGGCTGGGCCTGGGGCCAGCTCAACAGCGACGGCTATGTCGGCTGGCTGCCCGACGGCGCGCTCAGCAAGCCAAAGGGATCGCCGACCCACAAGGTTACGGCGTTACTGACCTTTGCGTTTCCAGGTCCCTCGATCAAACTGCCGCCGGCCGAAACCCTGGCGATGGGATCCTCGCTGACCGTCCTGCGCGAACAAGGCTCGTTCGCCTTGACGCGCGAAGGTTGGTACCTGCCGCGGCAACATCTCGACCCGATCGACCACCGAGCACCTGACTTCGTGGCAATCGCTGAGCGTTTTGTCGGTACACCCTACCTGTGGGGCGGCAAGAGCAGCCTCGGTATCGATTGTTCGGGACTGGTCCAGGTCTCGCTCACCGCCGCCGGCACCGGATGTCCGCGCGACAGCGATATGCAACAAGATGGACTTGGCCGTGAACTCAATCCGCAAGAGGCGAAGACGCTCAGGCGCGGCGATCTGATCTTCTGGAAAGGACATGTCGCGATCGCCCGCGATGCCGACACCATCGTTCACGCCAATGCGCATCACATGATGACCGCCATCGAGCGTACGCAGGACGTGTTCACCCGCAGCAAGGCCGCCGGCAACGAGGTCACGGCGATCAAGCGGCTGGATTAGCGCGCGGAAGCCTCTGCAGAGATCATCGATGAAGATCCTCGCAATTTCCGGCAGCCTTCGTGCCGCTTCGCACAACACCGCTGTGCTTGTCGCGGCGAGCCGCCTTGCGCCCGAAGGCCTCACCATCGAACTGTTCGAAGGCATTTGGAAACTTCCGTTCTTTAATTCCGATCTGGAAGCAGGCGAACGTTTGCCCGAAACGGTTTCTGCGTTTCGTCAAACCATAGGCGCGGCGGATGGCATCCTGCTTTCAAGCCCCGAATATGCCCGTGGCGTTTCCGGTGTCATGAAGAACGCGCTCGACTGGCTGGTCGGCAGTTTCGAATTTCCAGGCAAGCCGGTCGCGCTGATCAATACCTCGCCGCGCGCAACCCACGCACTCGCCGCACTCACGCTTACATTGGAGACGATGTCGGCCAACGTGATCCACGCCGCATCGATCACGCTGCCGCTTCTCGGCACCGCTAACGACGCTGAGAGCATCGCCGCCGATCCGGAGTTTGCCGAGCCGCTCCGCGCCACGATCGAGAGATTGGCGTCCGCGATAAGCGGTCGCTGACTATCTCTGAAATATTCGACCATCATCCATGCCATATACGAAATGGTGTCGCGCGGCCGGGCACGCTATTGGATGCGGCATTTACCCCGCGAGTCCGTTATGCCCCAGTTGACCGCCCTGCTCGGCTTTGCCCTCGTTTCCTTCGGCATGGTGCTGACACCCGGACCGAACATGATCTATCTGATCTCCCGCTCGCTGACCCAAGGGCCCAGCGCCGGAATCGTGTCGCTCGGCGGCGTCGCACTCGGCTTTGTGTTCTACATGCTCTGCGCGGCTTTCGGCATCACCGCGCTGTTGTTCGCGGTGCCCTACGCTTACGACGCGCTGCGCCTGGCGGGCGCCGCCTATCTGTTGTGGCTGGCGTGGCAGGCCTTGAAGCCCGGCGGCCGCTCTCCGTTTCAGGTCAAGACATTGAAGGTCGACGGCCCCCGCAAATTGTTCGCAATGGGATTCGTCACCAATCTGCTCAATCCCAAGATCGCGATGCTGTATCTGGCGCTGCTGCCGCAATTCATCGATCCCGCACACGGCAGCGTGCTGGTGCAGTCGGTGGTGCTCGGATCGATCCAGATCGTGATCAGCGTCAGCGTCAACGCGATGATTGCGCTTGCGGCCGGATCGATTTCGCGCTTCCTGGCCGCACGCCCGACCTGGCTGTTGGTGCAACGTTGGCTGATGGGCACCGTGCTTGCAGGACTCGCTGTACGGATGGCGCTGGAGACGCGGCGGGCGTAAACGTTTTACCTGCTCCGCTTGCGGGAAAGTGGCGTGGACAAAGTCCGCGCCGGATAGGGGCCAAGCCTCTCGATAGTGCAAACCCCTCATCCGGTTTCTCGCTAGCGCTCGAAACCACCATCTCCTACGAGGGGAAAGGGAAAAAGTGCGCGATCAATCCAGCTTTGCTTCCATGCCGCGCTTGACGCCGGGCCGAGCCATCAGCGCCTCGTACCAGCGCTTGACGTTGGGAAAATCCGACAACTCCACCTTGTGGCGCAGATGACGCCAGGCCCAGCCGAGAATGGCGAAGTCGGCCACCGACAGCGGACCGGCGACGAATTCGCAGGTAGCCAAACGCCGATCCAGCACACCGTAGAGGCGGAGCGTCTCGGCCATATAGCGCTTCAAGCCATAGACACGGTCCTGCTCATTCTCCAGCGCGATGAAGTGGTGCACCTGACCCGGCATCGGGCCAAACCCGCCCATCTGCCACATCAGCCATTCGTAGACCGGAATGCGCTCGGCGAGCGGCGACGGCAAGAACTTCCCGGTCTTTTCACCGAGATAGAGCAGGATTGCGCCGGATTCGAACACGCTGACGCGCTTGCCGCCGGGACCGTCGGGATCGATGATCGCGGGAATCTTGTTGTTCGGGCTGATCGCCAGAAACGAGGGCGCCATCTGCTCGCCCTTTGAGATGTTGATCGGGACGACCTTGTAGGGCAGCCCCATTTCCTCGAGCGCCACACTGATCTTGCGGCCGTTTGGCGTGTTCCAGGTGTGAAGTTCGATGGTCATTGCGGATCCCTTGAAGCGTGGCGCGAAAAGGCGTCTGTAGCATCGGCCGAACCGGGCGCAAATGGCTCCCAACGCGGAGGCCTCCCCTGTTGACGGTCCAAGTTCCGGTCTGGAATTGGCGCCCGTCCACGCATAAATTGCGCCACCCGAAACCGGAGATCGTCTTGTCCAAATCCGCTTCCCGCGCCCGCCTCGTCGAGATCATTCGCAAACGCTCCTTCGGGCGCGGCGAGATCACGCTCGCTTCCGGGCGCAAGAGTGATTTCTACTTCAACCTCAAGCCGACCATGCTGGATCCGGAGGGCGCCGCGCTGCTTGCCGAGTTGACATATGAGGCGCTGAAGGACGACGGGCTCGACTATATCGGCGGTCTGGAAATGGGGGCGGTCCCGCTCGCCGGCGCGGTGGCCCAGCTCTCGTGGCTTAAGGGCCATCCGATCGCGGCCTTCTTCGTGCGCAAGAAGCCAAAGGAGCATGGCGCAAAGCTCGCGGTCGAGGGTCTTGCCAGGAACGAGAGCCTGCAAGGCAAGCGCGTGGTAATCGTGGAGGACGTCACCACAACCGGCGATTCAGCGCTGAAGGCGGTTGAAGCGGTGCGCGATGCTGGCGGCGAAGTGGTTCTGGTGCTGACCATGGTTGACCGTCAGGAAGGCGCCGTCGACACCTTCGCGCAAGCCGGCCTCACCTTCCGCTGGCTATTCCAGGCGAGCGAATATCTGAAAGACTAGTGGAGTGGATTTGACATTCGCAAAAGTGGCCGCTGGACAGGATGCGAATGTTGGAATCGGACCACCAGGCCGCCCTCGGCAGGCCCCCTGAGAAGACTTTCTTTGCCGCTTCCACGCGCTTGCTCATAGCTCGTTTACCATCGCGCATTATTGTCATCGGCATCGGGTATCGAGTTGCCCGGACCGGCTTTTTTGCGTCGCCTGGAGTAAGCGTTGCGTATCGAGTTGACCGATCAGCGCATGCGGCGCCGCATGCTCGTTGCCGCCGCCGTGCTCGCCAGCGCCGTTGGATCTGTGCCCCATGCGGCATCTGCCGAGGGCCTGTTCGACATGTTCTTCAGCGGTGTTCAGAAACAGCGCCAGGCACTGCCGCAGGCGAATTTCTTCGCCGATCCGTCCCAGCAAGGCCAGACGCCTGCGCCGTCGTCGCGTGTCGCCTCCGGCGGCGGTCCCGCTTTTTGCGTGCGAAGCTGCGATGGCAAGTATTTTCCGTTGACGCGCGCCAATGCCTCGCCGGTCCAGATGTGCCAGGCCTTCTGCCCAGCCAGCCCGACCAAGGTGTTCTACGGCAGCAATATCGACAATGCGACGAGCGCGACCGGGGAGCACTACGCTGACAGCGAAAATGCTTTTGCCTATCGCAAGACGTTGCGCGCCGACTGCACCTGTAATGGCCGCGACGCCGCCGGCCTCGCGCCTGTCGATTTGACCCTCGACGCTTCGCTGCGTGCCGGCGACGTCATCGCCACCACCGACGGGCTCGTGGCTTATTCCGGTATCAAGGTCGGTAACAACAACAGCCCGGAATTCATTCCAGTCGCGACCTATCCGGGCCTGACGGCAGAAGTTCGCGCCCGTCTCGGCAACATGAGGGTGGCGCCGGTTGCGGCGGATGGGATCAGTAACGAGGTGCCGCGGCTCGATATGAGCGGCGATGTGACGGCGTCCATCACACCCCCACCGAAAACTCTCTTGCGGGCCAAGCGCGCGGAATCGAACTGAACAGCTGGTTCAGCCTCAGGATGAAGACCCGCAAAATTCACCGCCCGACGATGACGCCAATCACGTTCGGCGCCGCGCGGTATTTCTCCTCGATCTGGGCTCGCGCCGCGGTGCGGTTTTCCGACGTGAGCAGGCCGCGCTTTTCGGCCAGGATCATCCAGCAATAGCCCCACCAGTCCGTCAGCATGCCCTCGTCATCGACGAGGTCGTAGCCTTGCTCGGCGGCGAAAAGGCGCGCATGCGCCTCGTCGAGCGAATCCAGAAAGACGTGGTCTTGGTCGGAGAACAGATCGTCGCTGATATCGTCGGTGGTGTAGCCCCAGACCGACTGGCAAACGGCGTTGAATTCGCGGTCGATGGCGTCGTCATCGACGACCTGCCGCCGCGAGGTTTGATGCAGGCGCGACAGCGAACGGGCGAAGTCGGCGATGCGGGTCAGAGCGAATTGATCGAAGGCGATGGTGGACATGTAGTCCTCGGAAATGGCGATAGACCATAGATGTTGTGTCGGCGACGTTTCGAATCACTATGATATATCAAAGACTTGCTAAAGTGTTCTTAATTTGTTCCGAGCGGTAGAACAAGCCTTGGCTAAGGGGGACTTATTGGATTGGACTGCAAGTCCCCTAAGCTATCGGATGCGATTCGGCCTTCTTTTCGAGTTCGCATCGGCCCGGTCTTTGCATGAATTCATGCAAGCTTTGTACTTCCGAGATTGGAAGGTTTCGATCCCGGTGCAAGGTGCTGTATCCTGAAGTCAGTCGTGGGATTTTAAATTTTGCCAGAGCCGTCACATCAGGTGAATTCGCCGGCGCCGGGCCAGCCCATCGACGATTTGGCGCTGACGGAAATCAAGAGCGCCATCCTTGCCAAGCTCCGCCTTGCCATTGGCAAGGACGCCGGCATGGCGACCAGGCACGACTGGTACAAGGCAGCGGCGCTGGCGCTGCGTGACCGCATCGTACACCGCTGGCTCTCGGCCGAGAAGCAGAGCTACGACGCCGGCCGCAAACGCGTCTACTACCTCAGCCTCGAATTTTTGATCGGGCGCCTTTTCACCGATGCCCTGAACAATATGGGACTGCTGGCGCTGTTCGACGCGGCGCTCGGCGATCTCGGCGTTGGCTTGTCCGATTTGCGCAAATGCGAGCCGGATGCCGCGCTCGGCAACGGCGGTCTCGGCCGGCTTGCCGCGTGCTTCATGGAAAGCATGGCGACGCTTGGCATCCCCGCAATCGGTTACGGCATCCGCTACGATTTCGGCCTGTTCCGCCAGATCATCAACAACGGCTGGCAGCAGGAATATCCCGACGAGTGGTTGAGCTTCGGCAACCCCTGGGAATTCCAGCGGCCGGAGGTGGTCTATCACGTTCATTTCGGTGGTGGCGTCGAACACGTCGACGCACGGGGGCGCGACCGCGCGATCTGGCATCCGGCCGAAACCGTGCAAGCGGTCGCCTATGACACGCCGATCGTCGGGTGGCGCGGTCAGAACGTCAACGCGCTTCGCCTGTGGTCGGCGCGCTCGCCCGATCCGCTCAAGCTCGACGTCTTTAACACCGGCGATTACGTCGGTGCTGCCGCCGAGGAGACACGCGCGGAATCGATCTGCAAGTTCCTGTACCCAAATGACGAAAGCCCCGCCGGGCGTGAACTGCGACTGCGCCAGGAATATTTCTTCGTAGCCGCCTCGCTGCAGGATCTGGTCAAGCGTCATTTGGCGGCGGACGGGCAAATACGCGGTCTTGCGGCGAAAGTCGCGGTGCAACTCAACGATACCCATCCCAGTCTCGCCGTCACTGAACTGATGCGCATTCTCGTCGACCTGCACAATATCCGCTGGGACGATGCGTGGAAGATCACGGTCGACACGCTGTCCTACACAAACCATACTCTGTTGCCGGAAGCGCTCGAGACCTGGCCGGTCGAGTTGTTTCAACGGCTGTTGCCGCGCCATCTGGAAATCATTTACCGGATCAATGTCGCTCATCTCGCGCTCGCGGAAGAGCGTTGCCCGGGCGATGTCGATTTCCGCGCCTCGGTCTCCCTGATCGACGAGAGATCGGGCCGCAAGGTACGGATGGGGCAGCTCGCTTTCGTCGGCTCGCATCGCATCAACGGCGTCTCGGCGATGCATTCCGACCTGATGAAGGAGACCGTGTTTCACGATCTCAACC
The DNA here is from genome assembly GCA_963824305.1 of uncultured Alphaproteobacteria bacterium. GTDB lineage: Bacteria > Pseudomonadota > Alphaproteobacteria > Rhizobiales > Xanthobacteraceae > Bradyrhizobium. Next base: position 21,508 of record CAWGOW010000002.1, on the reverse strand, counting down.
ATCTCTATCCCGGCCGCATCACCAACAAGACCAACGGCATCACCTTTCGCCGCTGGCTGATGCTCGCCAATCCGAAGCTGACCGATCTGTTGCGCGAGGCCTGCGGCGAAGCTGTGCTGGACGATCCCTCCCGGCTGCAACTGCTCGAGAAGAACGCCGGCGACGCCGCCTTCCAGGAACAGTTCCGCAACGTCAAGCATCACAACAAGATCGCGCTGGCTCGTCTGATCGGCGAAAAGATCAACATCAAGGTCGATCCGGCCGCGTTGTTCGACGTGCAGATCAAGCGCATCCACGAATACAAGCGGCAACTGCTCAATATCCTGGAAGCGATCGCGCTCTATCATGCGATCAAGGATAATCCGCAAGATAACTGGGTGCCGCGGGTCAAGATTTTCGCCGGTAAGGCGGCGGCGAGCTATCGCTACGCCAAGCTGATCATCAAATTGATCAACGACGTCGCCGAAGTCGTCAACAACGATCCCGCCGTCGCCGGACGGCTGAAGGTCGCGTTCCTTCCCGATTACAATGTCAGCCTAGCGGAAGTGATCATTCCGGCCGCCGATCTCTCCGAACAGATATCGACCGCCGGCATGGAGGCTTCCGGCACCGGCAACATGAAACTCGCGCTCAATGGCGCCATCACCATCGGCACGCTCGACGGCGCCAATATCGAAATCCGCGATCACGTCGGCGCGGAGAACATCGCGATCTTCGGCATGGAAGCGATGGACGTGGTGGTTCGGCGCAAGCAGGGGCTCGATGCCACCGACGTGATCCGTGCTTCACCCGGGCTGTTACGCGCCATCAACGCCATCGCCAGCGGCGAATTCTCGCCCGACGATACCAGCCGTTTCGAATCGATCGCGCATGCGTTGCGTCATCTCGACCACTATATGGTCAGCGCGGATTTCGATTCCTATTACGCCGCACAGCGCGGCATCGATGGCCGTTGGCAAACGCAGGCGGCCTGGGCGCGCGCTGCCATTCTCAACGTGGCGCGGATGGCATGGTTCTCGTCGGACCGCACCATCACCGAATACGCCGAGGATATCTGGAACGTTCCGGTCAACGGGCGTGCGCCGATCGAGCAGCTTCGCGCCAAGGGATAGCGCTTCTCATTCCCTGACGGCGCCTTCGCCCGTGGCTTCCAGGCGGAAGGCCGCCGCAAACAGCGCGCGGGTATAGTCCGTCTGCGGGCGCTTGAACAATTCCGTGGCCGGCCCCTCTTCCACCACTTTGCCGTCGCGCATCACGATGAGATGGCTCGCAAGCGAGGCGACCACGCGCAGGTCGTGCGAGATGAACATGTAGGTCAGGTCGCGCTTGCGCTGAAGTTCGCGCAACAGATCGACCATCTGGGCCTGAAACAGCATGTCGAGCGCACTGGTCGGCTCGTCCAGCACGACGAAGTTCGGCTCCAGCACGACGGCGCGCGCAATGCTGATGCGCTGACGCTGGCCGCCGGAAAACTCATGCGGATAGCGGAACCGCGTCGCGGGATCGAGGCCGACGTCGCGCAATGCCTGGACCACGCGGGCCTCGCGTTCGCTTCTCGACAGCGACGGCTGGTGAACGCTAAGCCCCTCGGCGACGATATCGCCGACCGACATGCGTGGGCTCAAGGCGCCGAACGGGTCCTGAAACACGATCTGCATATCGCGGCGGAAGGGGAGCATCTGCTTGAAGCGCAAGCGCTGGATTTCGCTCCCCAGGAACACGATCGGCCCGTCGGAAGAAATCAGGCGCAACAACGCAAGGCCCAGCGTCGTCTTGCCCGAGCCGGATTCGCCGACGACGCCAAGCGTTTCTCCCTTGCGCACCGACAGGGTAACACCGTCGACCGCCTTGATGTGTCCGACCACCGAGCGCAACAGTCCGCGCCTGATCGGAAACCACACCTTCAGATCGGTCGCCGAAATCACGACGGGCGATTCAGGCCGCGGCGGCGCCGGATCTGGCTTCGGCTCGGCGTTGAGCAGCGCCCGGGTATAGGGATGTTTCGGCGTCGTGAAGACCTCCTCGACTGGCCCCTGCTCGACGATCTTGCCATTGTTCATGACACAGACCACGTCCGCGATGCGACGCACGATGCCGAGGTCATGGGTAATGAACAAAAGGCTCATGCCGAGCCGCTTGCGGATCTCAGCAAGCAACGTCAGGATTTGCGCTTGTACCGTGACGTCGAGCGCCGTGGTCGGCTCGTCCGCGATCAAGAGATCCGGTTCGTTGGCGAGCGCCATCGCAATCATCACCCGCTGGCGCTGGCCGCCGGAGAGCTGATGCGGATAACTCCTGAGCCGTGTTTCGGGATCGGGAATGCCGACCTGAGTCAGCAATTCCAGCGTGCGGGCCCTTGCCATCTGGCCGCCGACGCCGTGATGCAGTCGAAGGATTTCACCGACCTGCGACTCAATCGTGTGCAACGGATTGAGCGAGGTCATCGGCTCCTGGAAGATGATCGAGATGTCGTTGCCGCGGATGCCCCGCATCTCGCGGTCCGACATTTTCAGGAGATCGCGGCCATTGAACAGAATGCTGCCGGAGGGATGCGAGGCGGTCGGATACGGCAACAGCTTCAAAACCGAGAGCGCGCTGACCGACTTTCCAGACCCGGACTCTCCTACCAGCGCCACGCATTGCCCGCGTCTGATCGAAAACGAAATGCGATCAACCGCGACGGTATCGCCGCTCGGCTGGTGAAACACCACCGAAAGATCGCGAACGTCGAGCAAGGGTTGGTTGATGGCGTCCATGTCCTCGCTCACCTGAACGTCTTGCGTGGATCGAAGGCGTCACGCACTGCTTCACCGATGAAGATCAGAAGCGACAGCATGATCGCAACCGCAAAGAAGCCGGTGAAGCCGAGCCAGGGCGCCTGTACATTGGCCTTGCCTTGCGACAGCAATTCGCCGAGCGATGGCGATCCCGGCGGCAATCCGAAACCAAGGAAATCGAGCGCGGTCAGCGTCATCACCGATGACGAGACAATGAAAGGCAGGAACGTCATGGTCGCCACTATCGCGTTCGGCAGCAGATGACGGAACATTATGACCGCGTTGGAAACGCCAAGCGCCCGCGCCGCCTGGATATATTCGAAATTTCGTCCGCGCAGAAATTCCGCGCGCACCAGACCAACCAGCGACACCCAGGAGAACAGCAGGAGAATGCCGAGCAGGACGAAGAAACCCGGCACCAGCACCGATGAAAGGATCAACAAGAGATAGAGCGAGGGAATGGCGGTCCAGACTTCGATCAGGCGCTGAAAAGTCAAATCGATCCAGCCGCCGAAATAACCTTGTATGCCGCCCGCGGCAACGCCGATGATCGAGGATATAATAGTCAGACTGAGACCGAACAGCACGGAGATGCGGAAGCCATAGATCAGGCGCGCGACGACATCGCGGCCCTGATCGTCGGTCCCGAGCCAATTATATTCGAGGTCGCGGCAGCTTTTCAGACCCTTTCGCTCCACGACCTCCTTGCATTGCGCTTCCGTCAGCATCCAGGTCGGCGGCGACGGCGCGGGCGTCGGCAGGTCGAGATTATGGGTGTCGTAGGAATAGCGGATCAGAGGCCAGACGATGCTGCCGCCTTTCTCAGCGATCAGCTTTTGCAAATAGGGATCGCGATAGTCGGCCGCGGTCTCGAAGTCACCACCGAACGTCGTCTCGGAATAGCTGACGAAGGCTGGCCAATACAGGTGTCCGTCAAACCGGATCAGGAAGGGCCGGTCGTTCGCGATGAGTTCGGCGAACAGCGAAACAAAGAACAGGATCAGGAAAATCCACAACGACCAAAAGCCACGGCGGTTCGATTTGAAATTCTGCCAGCGCCGGCGGTTCAACGGAGAAATGCTGACCCCATGGTCTGTCGCCGGAACCGCCTCACCCATCGGCGACTGCGTGGTGGTCTCGACCGGCGGCGCCGGATCTTCTTTCCGAAGCTCGTAAGTCATCAGACCTCCCGCGCCTCAAAATCGATCCGCGGGTCGACCCACATATATGCGAGATCGCTGATCAAATTGACGACGAGGCCGACCAGCGAAAATATATAGAGCGTCCCGAACACCACGGGGTAATCGCGGTTGAGCACGCTCTCGAAACCGAGCAGACCGAGTCCGTCGAGCGAGAAAATGGTCTCGATCAGTAGCGAACCCGAAAAGAAGGCGTGAATGAAAGCGCCGGGGAATCCCGCGATCACGATCAACATCGCGTTACGAAAAATGTGGCCGTAAAGCACCTGGTTTTCGCTGCATCCCTTGGCGCGCGCGGTCATCACATATTGCTTGCGAATTTCATCGAGGAAGGAATTCTTGGTGAGTAGCGTCATGGTCGCGAAGGCGCCGAGCGCCATCGATACCAACGGCAAGGCGAGGTGCCAGAAGTAATCGAGAATCTTCCAATACCAGGGAAACTGCGACCAGCCGTCCGAGGTCAGCCCACGCAGCGGGAAAATGCTGAAGAACGAGCCGCCGGCAAACAGGATGATGAGGAGGATCGCGAACAGGAAGCCGGGAATCGCAAAGCCTATGATGATCACGGCCGAAGTCCAGGTGTCGAATTTCGAACCGTCCGACACTGCCTTGCGGATACCGAGAGGAATCGAGATCAGATAAGTCAGAAGCGTCATCCAGATCCCGAGCGACATCGAGACCGGCAGCTTCTCCTTGATCAATTGCAACACGCTGACGTCGCGGAAATAGCTCTTGCCGAAATCGAACCGCGAGAAATTCCACACCATCAGGAGGAACCGTTCCGGCGCCGGCTTGTCGAAGCCGAACTGCTTCTCCAGGCTCTTGACGAAATCCGGATCGAGCCCCTGTGCGCCACGGTATTTCGAACTGACCACATCCGACGATGCGCCGACTTGGCCTCGCGCCCCGAAATCGCCGCCCGAAGATCCGGAAATTCTTGATGTGCCTCCGGTGTCGGCCCCGGAGAGTTGCGCGATCACCCGCTCGACCGGACCGCCCGGCGCGAACTGCACCACCACAAACGACACGAACAGGATTCCCAACAGCGTGGGAACCATCAACAAAATGCGGCGTGCGATATAAGCGCCCATGCGTTACTTCGCCTGCTCGGCCTTGGCCGTCTTTTCGGCGTCCAGCCACCAATTTTCCCGCGCGCCCACGCCCGATGCATAACGCGGCGGCTTTTCGGGATGCGCGAACAAATCCCAATACGCAAGTCTATGCGTGTTGGCGTACCACTGCGGCACCCAGTAGCGCCCGGCGCGAAACACCCGGTCGAACGCCCGGCAGGCAATAGTCAATTCGGAGCGCGTGTCGGCGGCGAGGATCTTTTCGACCAGCGCATCGACCACGGGATCGGCGATGCCGGCGAGATTGTAAGAGCCCTTGGTCTTGGCCGCCTGCGAAGTAAAGAACGGCCGCATACCATCACCGGGGGTCGCCGACATGCTGAAGCGCTCGATGGTCATGTCGAAATCGAAATCCTCGACCCGCGCGCGGTATTGCACGGGATCGACGAGGCGCAGGGTAGCCTCGATGCCGAGCGTCCCGAGATTTTTGATGTACGGCGCGTGGTGCGGTTCGAGCGACGGCTCGTCGACGAGAAATTCGATTCGAAACACGTCGCCGTTCGGCAACAGCCGCTTGCCGTCCTTGATCGGTAATCCCGCTTCCTGCAACAACTGTTGCGCTTTGCGTAAGAGGCTGCGGTCCTGTCCCGACCCGTCTGAGACCGGCGGCACGAAGGGCGCACCGAACACCTCATCCGCCAGCTGACTACGAAACGGTTCGAGCAGCTTGAGTTCCTCCGGCGATGGCGGACCGCTTGCGACCATATCGGAATTCTGGAATGGCGAATGGGTGCGTGCGTAGGCGCCGTACATGATGGTCTTGTTGGTCCATTCGAAATCGAATGCCTGGATCAGCGCCTCGCGGACGCGCGCATCCCTGAATTTGTCGCGGCGGGTATTGATAAACCAGCCTTGCGCGCCAGAAGGCGTTTCGTCCGGCAGCGTTTCGCGTTTGACGCGGCCGTCCTTGATCGCCGGGAAATCATAGCGTGTCGCCCAAACGCGCGAGGTGAACTCCTCTCGGAAGAGATAATTCCTCGCCGTAAATCCCTGGAAGGCAACGTCGCGGTCGCGATAAAACTCGTAACGCAGGATATCGAAATTATAACTGCCGCGGGAGACCGGGAGATCGCGGCCCCACCAATCCTTGACCCGTTCATACTCGACGAAGCGATTGACCTCGAACTTGCCGACCTTATAGGGGCCAGAGCCGAGCGGAATGTCCAACGTCGATTCATCGAACGCCCGCGACGTGTAATAGGTCTTCGAGAAGATCGGCAGTCCCGCAATGTAGAGCGGCACGTCTCGCGCGCGCTTTTCGGCAAAAGTGACGATCAACGTAGCGTCGTCGGCCGCTTCCGCTTTCAACATGTCGCGCATCTGCTGGATGATCAGCGGATGCCCCTTGGTCTTCAACGTCATCAACGAGAATGCGGCGTCCTGCGCCGTCAGCTTGGAGCCGTCCTGGAATTGGGCCTCGGGACGCAGCGTGAAGCGATAGGTCAGTTTGTCGGGAGAAATCTGCACGGATTTGGCCACCAGGCCGTACATCGCGTCGGGCTCATCGCCGGCGCGCACCATTAGGGCGGCAAACGTCATGTCCATGCCCTGCGCGCCCTCACCTTTGAGGATGTAGGCGTTGAAGGAATTGAAGGTCTGGTAGGACTGATTGTAGGCGCGAACCGAAGGGATCAGCGAAAACGTCCCGCCTTTTGGTGCGGCGGAATTGACATAGTCGAAATGCTGAAAGTCAGCCGGATATTTCAAGTCCCCGAACACCGAAATCCCGTGGGCCTCGCTGCCCGGTTCGACCGCGAATGCCCGCCGAACTGACAACGCATCCAAAACGCCCGCGCCCAAAACGCCGGCGCCAAGACCAAGCACATGCCGGCGAGAAAGAAACGCCATGCGAGAAAAATCCCTCAAGATCTCTTGGCCGTTTTGGCCGCCTTGTCGGCATCGAACCACCACAGGGATGGAAGGCCCGAGCGGGCATATTTTGGCAATTCGGCGTGACTGAAGCGATCCCACCGCGCGTAACGCGCGAAGGGATAGCTGAATTGCGGCACGACGTAAGAATTCCAAAGCAGCACCCGATCAAGCGCCCGGGTTGCTGCCTCCAGCTCCGCTCGGCTCTTGGCGAAGACGATCCTGTCGATCAGGGCATCGACCGCGGGATTCTTGATGCCGATAGTATTCCGCGAGCCCGACATGTCCGCGGCTTGCGATCCCCAATATTCGCGCTGCTCGTTACCCGGAGAAAGCGACTTTCCCCAGACTTCGAAAATCATGTCGAAGTCAAAGCTGCGCTCCCGGTTTTCGTATTGGGCGCTGTCGACGACCCGGATCGAGGTCGTCACGCCGATGCGTTCCAGCGAGGGCTTGAAGAAAAGTGCGACACGCTCGTTGGCAGGGTTATCAACCAGAATTTCGACCGTGACCGGCTTTCCGGAAGCATCGACGAGCTTGCGATCCCTGATCTCGTAGCCGGCTTCTTTCAGTAGCCGGATGCTCTCCCGCAAGTTCGCACGCACGGCTTCTGGATCGCCGCCGACGGGATTTTGGTAGGGTTTGGTGAAGAGTTCAGCCGGCACCTTGTCGCGCACCGTCTCAAGGATTGCCAGTTCCTCCCCTTGGGGCAAACCAGACGAGGCAAGCTCCGACCCATAAAAATAGCTATCGATGCGCGTATACTTCCCAAAGAACAGCTGTTTGTTCATTTCCTCGAAGTCGAACGCGAAATTGAAAGCACGACGCAAGCGCGCATCCTTGAATTGCTCGCGACGCAGGTTGAAAGCGAAGCCTTGCATGCGACCTGTATCTCTGACCGGAAATTCTTCCTTGATGGTCCGCTTTTCGGCCATCGCCGGAAAATCATAGGCCGTGGCCCACTGCTTGGCCGAATTTTCCGCGATCCAGTCGACCTGGTCGGCTTTGAACGCTTCGAGCGCGACGGTGTTGTCGCGGAAGAATTCGAAGCGCATCTCGTCGAAATTATTCTGGCCGACCTGTGCGGGAAGATTGACGCCCCAATAATCCTTGACGCGTTCGAGCTTCACCGAGCGGCCGGCAACGAACTCCTTGATGCGGTACGGGCCGGAGCCCAAAGGCGGCTCGAGCGTTGTTTGCGAAATGTCCCGCTTGCGGCCCTGGCTGTCGGTGCCTTCCCAATAGTGTTTCGGAAGAACCGTCAGTTCGCCGACAATGTGCGGCAGTTCGCGATTGCCCGGAGCATCGAATGTGAACTTGATCTCGCGCTCGCCGATCTTTTCGGCCTTCGCGACGTGACGATAGTAGGAGGCATACATCGGGCTGAGTTTTTTCAACGCCTCGATCGAAAAGATAACGTCCTCCGGGGTTACCGGCTTGCCGTCGTGCCAGCGCGCTTCCTTGCGCAGGCGATAGGTGACCCAGGCAAAATCGTCAGGATGCTGCGCGCCTTCCGCGAGCAAGCCATATTCGGTCGCGATCTCGTCCTGCGCACGTTCCATCAGAGTTCTCATTGAGACCCATGGTCGGGGCGATCGAGCCTTTGACACCCGCCACCGCGATGTTGAAATTGTCGAACGTTCCGATCGAAATCATCCGCACAAGGCCGCCTTTCGGCGCATCGGGATTGACATAATCGAAGCGCTTGAAGTCGGCGGGATATTTGAGTTCGCCAGACAACGATAGCCCGTGCCGCCAGGCGGGCTCGCTGGAAGAGGTTTGCGCGCGTGCGGAATTGATGATCGAAAGGCTGGAAGCCGAGCCGATCGCCGGCGCAATCGCGGCCACCGCGCCGCCTTGCAAGAGATGTCTTCGATTCAACGTCAAAGGCAAAATCCTCTTCCTAACCCGCGTTATCACGAACCCTGGTGTAACGAACTTCGAAATCGGAGCCCTAGTATAAGGCAAGGTTTCGGCCGATTAAGTTGCTTTTTGCTCATCATTACACCCGTTATGGGGCGAAAGGCCGCGGTAACAAGAGCGAAATCGGCGACGCCCTCCCCAAATTTGGGGAACAAAACGGACGCAACGCAAAACGGCCGGGACAGGAGCCCGGCCGCCAAACGAAATGCCCGAAGAACTCGCGGCGAAACTGAAAGGAACGTCAGTGTCGCCACACTAGCCGTTACTTCGCCGCGGTCGGCAAAGGCTGCGGGCTGTCGGACAACGAATTCAAATAAACGAGAAGGTCGGCACGCTCGCTGTCCTTCTGGATACCGGCGAAGCCCATCGCGGTGCCGGGGACATAGCCCTTCGGGTTATTGATGAACTGGTTGAGATCATCGATGCTCCAGGTGCCGCCCTTGGCCTTCATAGGCGCCGAGAAATTGAAGCCGCGGCCTTCGCCTTTCTTGTCGCCGACGATCCCGAAGAGATTCGGGCCGACCTTGTTGGGGCCACCCTTGGTGAAGTCGTGGCACGCTGCGCATTTCTTGGCCGACTGCTCGCCCTTCTGGACAGAGGCCGTCTGCAGCAACTTCTCGATCGGCTCGGACGGCGCCGCCGCGGCCTTTTCGCCTCCTGCGGCTTCTTCCTTGGCGGCGATTTCGAAGCCAGGCTTTTCCAGCTTGGGGGGAGCGAAAATTGCGCCGGCGGTGAAGCTCGTCACCAGCAGAACGAGGCAGGTACCGAGAATGGCACCGAGGACTTTATTGAGTTCGAAGGAGTCCATTTCGGATCAGGCTCCAGGCCGGGAATGTCGAATGTGGGCCGGCGAGAAACGGCCGCGCTAACGCCGGGAATCGGCCTTTTGCGCCGCACTCCAAGCCCGCATCAGATATCGGTTTGCCCGTGCTCTTGCAACCCGTATAAACGCTCTGGCTTTTGACCAATCCCCACCATTTCCGGACGGGGTCCGCGCCGTACCCTAATGATCAATCCTCGTATTTTGGTGCTGATTCCTGCCCGCATGGCGGCCACGCGCCTGCCCGGCAAGCCACTCCTGGAGATGGCTGGCCTGCCGATGATCGTCCACGTGTTGCGCCGGGCGGAGGCTGCTGGAGTTGGCCGGGTCGCGGTCGCAACCGACACGGCTGAGATCGCCTCTATCGTCACCGCGTATGGTGGGAAAGCTGTCATGACCCGGGCCGACCACCCGTCGGGCTCGGATCGGATTTTCGAGGCGCTCGGCGTCCTCGATCCCAACGGCGAGGTCGAGATCGTGGTCAATTTGCAGGGCGATTTTCCGACCATAGGTGCGGACAATATTCGCGACGTGCTGACGCCCCTGACCGACCCCAAAGTCGACATCGCAACACTGGCCGCGGAAATCCACACTGAGGAAGAGGCCACCAATCCCAACGTGGTAAAGGCGGTCGGCTCGGTGGTCGGACCCCGGCGGCTGCGCGCGCTCTATTTCACCCGCGCCACCGCGCCCCATGGCGAGGGGCCGCGCTACCACCACATCGGGGTCTATGCTTATCGCCGCGCCGCGCTCGAACGCTTCGTGCGACTGCCGCCCTCGCCGCTGGAACGGCAGGAAAAGCTCGAACAACTGCGGGCGCTCGAGGCCGGCATGCGGATCGACATCGGAATTGTCGACAGCGTGCCGCGCGGTGTCGACACCCCGGCCGACCTAGAAACCACGCGCCAAATACTAACCAAATCCCGACCACTGGCGAAATCCTGAACGGCTGATACAAGGCGCCATGACCAAGCCCACGAAGACCATGAAAATCGCATTCCAGGGCGAGCCGGGCGCCAACTCCCATATCGCCATCGCGGAGGCCTATCCCGACGCGGAAGCCATGCCTTGTCCGACCTTCGAGGATGCGCTCGCCGCGATCTCCTCCGGCGAAGCCGATCTCGGCATGATCCCGATCGAGAATTCGGTCGCGGGACGCGTCGCCGACATTCATCACCTTTTGCCCCAATCCGGCCTCTTCATCGTCGGCGAATGGTTTCTGCCGGTCCATCATCAACTGATGGCGCCGCGCGGCGCCAAGATCACTGACATCAAGACGGTCGAAAGCCACGTGCATGCGCTCGGACAATGCCGGCGCGTCATCCGCAAGCTCGGCATCAAGCCGATCGTCGCAGGCGATACCGCCGGCAGCGCACGCATCGTAGCCGAGCGCGGCGACAAGAGCTGCGCGGCGATTGCCTCCAAACTCGCGGCCGAGATTTACGGGCTCGACATCCTGGCCGAAGACGTCGAGGACGAGTCCCACAACACCACCCGCTTCGTGGTGCTGGCGCGCGAAGCGGACTGGGCCAAACAAGGCTCGGGGCCGCTCGTCACCACTTTTGTTTTCCGCGTGCGCAACCTTCCCGCGGCACTTTACAAGGCGATGGGTGGCTTTGCCACCAACGGCGTCAACATGACCAAGCTCGAAAGCTACATGGTCGACGGCAATTTCTTTGCCACGCAATTCTACGCCGACGTCGACGGCCATCCCGACGACAGAGGCCTTGCTTTTGCGCTGGAGGAGTTGAAGTTCTTCTCGCGCGAACTGCGCATTGTCGGCGTCTATCCGGCCCATCCGTTCCGCGCCACCTTCAGCGAGACGCAGGATTAAGCGGCTACGCCGCCTCCTGCCTGGCTAGCCCGAACGCGTCCGCCATCAGGCTGTAGGATTTTTTTCGCGCTTCGTGATCGTAGATCGCGCTGACGATCATCAACTCATCGGCCTGGCATTCCGCGATCATCGGCTCGAGCCTTTCGCGCACGGTAGCGGGGCTTCCCACAAACAGGCGCGAGCGGTTGCGCGCGATCGCGGCGCGGTCGGCGTCCGTATAGGGATAGGCCTGCGCCTCCTCAATACTCGGCAGCGGAATATATTGACCGCGGTCACGCAACAGCCGATTGAGATCCATCGACGCAGCGAGCCGCTCGGCCTCGGCGTCCGTTTCGGCCGAGACCACGGCTACTCCAAGAATCGCATAGGGCGTTTCGCGCCAGCCGGTTTGCTTGAAATGCGCGCGGTAGTTCGTCATCGCCGCGACCGCGTCGTAGGACGCAAAATGATGCGCAAACGCATAGCCCATGCCGACCTGAGCGGCCAATTCCGAACTGTAATCGCTCGAGCCGAGCAGCCAGATCGGCGGCAACGGCGTATCGTCGGGCATCGCCACCACTTTATTGAAGGGGTGGTTGGGCGGAAAATCGCGCGTCTCCCATAGCGTCAGCTCATGCAGCCGCTCGAGAAAATCGTCGCCCTCGCGGCGATCGAGCCGACTGCGCAGAGCATAGGCCGTGGGACCGTCGGTGCCGGGCGCGCGGCCGAGCCCCAGGTCGATCCGGCCCGGGAACAGCGCTTCCAGCATCTTAAAGCGCTCAGCGATCACCAACGGCGCGTGATTGGGCAGCATCACCCCGCCGGAACCGACGCGGATGTTTTTCGTCACCGCCGCGATCTGCCCGATCATCAGATCGGGCGCGGGGCTCGCGACCGAAGCCAGGTTGTGATGTTCGGCAAGCCAGTAGCGTGTGAAGCCGAGCGCGTCGGCGTGACGGGCGAGATCGATGCTGTTGCGGAGCGCCGCGGCAGGCTTGGTGCCGGACGTGACGACCGATAGATCGAGGACGGAAAGTGGAATCATGGCCGTAAACCTAGTGCGGCGAACGGCCCACACAACGGCCGGGTATGCAGATCAGGCCTTTGACGCTGCGGGGCACAAAGCCATCTGACGGATGGGTGGGCTTCATATTTTTCCTTTCTTAATCTCTTCATTCTGCCCACATACGTTCTGAGAATAGTATATACACAATTTCAGTTATTTAGTTCTACGATTATTCTGCCCACTCTTGATATAACCACATATCTAAATGACATTTTTTACATTGGTTGGGCAATTTCCCATCATTGGTGGGCTATATGGGGGGACGCTTTTCACCTATTTTGGTCCGACAGTAGCCGGGCGCCGGCCTGAGGTTTGTTGTGGAGATTGCGAAAGTGATGAGCGAAACGTCTGTCCCCGCCGCGCGTGCGCCGAAGCAGCCGGCTATCTCCTTCGAGTTCTTTCCGCCGAAGACCGAGGAGATGGAAAAGAGCCTGTGGGAGACCATCAACCGCCTGGCGCCGCTGACGCCCAACTTCGTCTCCGTAACCTATGGCGCCGGCGGCTCGACCCGCGAACGCACCCATTCCACCATCTCGCGCATCCTCGGCGAAACTGAACTTTTGCCAGCCGCCCACCTGACCTGCGTCGGCGCCGCGCGCGGCGAGATCGACGACATCGTCGGGCGTTATCATGAGACCGGCGTCCGCCATATCGTGGCGCTGCGCGGCGATCCGCCTGCTGGCATCGGCACGCCTTATCTCACCCGTCCAGATGGCTATCAAACTTCGGCCGAACTTGTTGGCGCCATCAAGAAGCGTTTTCCAGACATCGAGGTGTCGGTCTCGGCATATCCGGAGAAACATCCGGAGAGTCCAAGCTTCGACGCGGACATCGATACGCTGAAGGCCAAGGTCGATGCCGGGGCCACCCGCGCGATCACGCAGGTCTTCTTCGACAACGACCTCTACTTCCGTTACCTCGACCGGGTCCGCGCCCGCGGCATCGATATTCCGATCGTGCCCGGCATCATGCCGATGCACAATTTCAAGCAGGCTAGAGCCTTTGTCACCCGCGCCGGCACCACGGTGCCAAATTGGCTCGCTGAAAAGTTCGATGGCCTCGACGGCGATGCCGAGACCCGCAAGCTCGTTGCCGCCACGGTTGCCGCCGGGCAGGTGCAAAAGCTCAACAAGCACGGCGTCGAGACCTTTCATTTTTACACCATGAACCGCGCCGATCTCGTTTTCGCGATCTGCCATCTGCTCGGCATCCGCCCGGCCGGCGCGCAGAAAGCCGCCTGAAGCAATGACTTTGCCCGCCACTGCAAAACGAACCGCATTCCTCGCTGCCGCGAACCAGCGCATCCTCGTGCTCGACGGCGCCATGGGCACCATGATCCAGGCGCTGCAATTCGACGAAGCGGCCTTCCGTGGCCCACGCTTCGCCGACTTCCATCGCGACGTCAGAGGGAACAACGACCTGTTGATTCTGACGCAGCCAAAGGCGATCGAGGACATTCACGCCGCCTATTTGCGGGCCGGTGCCGACATCGTCGCCACCAACACCTTTTCTTCGACTTCGATCGCGCAGGCCGATTACGAGATGTCGGACCTCGCCTACGAGCTTAATCTTGAGGGCGCGAGGCTTGCGCGCGCCGCCGCGGAACGCGTCAGCGCCGAGGACGGCAAGCCGCGTTTCGTTGCGGGCGCCATCGGCCCGACCAACCGCACCGCGTCGATCTCGCCCGACGTATCGAACCCCGGCTACCGCGCCGTCACCTTTGACGACTTGCGTACTTCCTACGGCGAGCAAATCAAGGGATTGCTCGACGGCGGCGCGGATCTCCTGCTGGTCGAAACCATTTTCGACACGCTGAACGCCAAGGCTGCGCTTTATGCGATTGCCGAAATTACCGAAGAGCGCGGCATCGACGTGCCGGTGATGGTGTCCGGCACGATTACCGATAAATCCGGACGGCTGTTGTCGGGTCAACTTCCGGAAGCGTTCTGGAACTCGGTGCGCCACACCAGGCCGATCACAATCGGCTTCAATTGCGCGCTCGGCGCGGAGGATTTGCGCGCGCACATCGCTGACATCGGCCGCGTCGCCGACACGCTGGTTTGCGCCTATCCCAATGCCGGCCTGCCCAACGAGTTTGGCCAATACGACGAGAGCCCGGAATATATGGCGCGGCTGATCGGCGAGTTCGCCTCCGCCGGGCTCGTCAACGTCGTCGGCGGCTGCTGCGGCACCACGCCCGACCATATCGCGGCCATCGCCGCGGCTGTCAGCCCGCACAAGCCGCGCATCGTGCCCGAGATCGAGCCGCGTTTGCGGCTATCCGGCCTCGAGCCCTTTGAGCTCACTCCGGCGATCCCCTTCGTCAATATCGGCGAGCGCACCAACGTCACAGGCTCGGCACGTTTCCGAAAACTGATCACTGCGGGCGACTATACCGCAGCGCTTCAGGTCGCGCGCGACCAGGTCGAGAACGGCGCGCAGATCATCGACATCAACATGGACGAGGGCCTGCTCGATTCCGAAGCGGCGATGGTCACCTTTCTGAATCTCGTGGCTGCCGAGCCCGATATCGCTCGTGTGCCGGTCATGATCGACTCCTCGAAATTCCCTGTGATCGAAGCCGGCCTGAGATGCGTGCAGGGCAAGCCGGTCGTTAATTCGATCTCGATGAAGGAAGGCGAAGAAAAATTCATTCACGAGGCCAGCATCGCCAGGCGCCATGGCGCCGCCGTGGTCGTGATGGCCTTCGACGAGAAGGGACAAGCCGACACCTTCGCGCGCAAGACCGAAATCTGCAAGCGCGCCTATGACATCCTGGTCAACCGTGTCGGCTTCCCGGCCGAAGACATCATTTTCGACCCGAACATCTTCGCGATCGCGACCGGCATCGAAGAGCACAACAACTACGGCGTCGATTTCATCGAGGCGACGCGCTGGATCCGGCGAAACCTGCCGCACGCGCATATTTCGGGCGGTGTCTCCAATCTTTCGTTCTCGTTCCGCGGCAACGAGCCGGTGCGCGAAGCCATGCACTCGGTGTTCCTGTATCACGCCATCAAGGCCGGCATGGACATGGGGATCGTCAATGCCGGGCAGATGATCGTCTACGACGACATCGACCCCGAGTTGCGCCAGGTGTGCGAGGACGTCATCCTCAACCGCGATCCGGGCGCCTCCGAACGGTTGCTGGCGCTTGCCGAAAAATTCCGCGGCAAGGAGAAAAAGACCGAGGCGCAGGAGCTGGTCTGGCGCGAATGGCCGGTCGAAAAGCGCCTTTCGCATGCTTTGGTGCACGGCATCACCGAATATATCGAGGCCGACACCGAGCTGGCCCGCAGCTCCTCCACGCGACCACTCGACGTGATCGAAGGGCCGTTGATGGCCGGCATGAACATCGTCGGCGATCTCTTCGGCGACGGAAAAATGTTCCTGCCCCAGGTCGTGAAATCCGCTCGCGTGATGAAGCAGGCGGTCGCCTATCTGATGCCTTTCATGGAAGAGGAAAAGGCGCGCAACCGGGCGAACGGCGTAAGCACCGACGGTCGCAACACCGCTGGCAAGATCGTACTCGCCACCGTCAAGGGCGATGTCCACGACATCGGCAAGAATATCGTCGGCATCGTACTGCAGTGTAACAATTTCGAAGTGATCGACCTCGGCGTGATGGTGCCGGCGGCGAAAATCATCGAGACCGCCAAACGCGAGGACGCCGACATCATCGGCCTCTCCGGGCTTATCACGCCGTCGCTCGATGAGATGAGCTTTCTCGCCGGCGAAATGCAGCGCGAAGGGCTGAACATACCCTTGATGATCGGCGGCGCCACCACGAGCCGCGTCCACACCGCCGTGAAGATCGACCCAAACTATCGTTCGGGTCCGGTGGTGCACGTCAATGACGCAAGCCGCGCGGTCGGTGTGGCGTCCTCGCTGCTCTCGCCCGAGCGGCGCACGGCCTATGCCGCCGACATTCGCGAGGAATACGCCAAGATTTCCGCGGCTCACTTTCGCGCCCAGGCCGACAAGAAGCGATTGAAGCTTGCGGATGCGCGCGCCAACGCCATGCCGGTCGATTTCGTGAAAGCCCCACCGAAGAAGCCGACATTCTTCGGCACCAGGACGTTCCGCGATTACGATCTTGCGGAACTGGCCGAATATATCGACTGGACTCCATTCTTCCAGACCTGGGAGTTGACCGGACGCTTTCCGGCCATTCTCGACGATCCCAAGGTCGGCGACGTCGCCCGTTCGCTCTACGACGATGCGCGCAAGATGCTCGATCGCATCATCAAGGAGAAATGGTTCACGGCGCAGGCGACGATCGGCTTCTGGCCGGCGAACACGCAAGGCGACGACATCCTCGTTTATGCGGATGAGACACGCAAGACGACGATCGCGACACTGCATACCTTGCGCCAGCAGCTCGAGAAGCGCGAGGGCCGCTACAACGCCGCGCTCTCGGACTTCATCGCGCCGATCTCCTCGGGCGTGAAGGACTATGTCGGCGGCTTCGTGGTCACCGCCGGCATCGGCGAGGACGTCGTCGCCGATCGCTTCAAGAATGCCAATGACGATTATTCCTCGATCCTGTGCAAGGCGCTGGCCGATCGCCTCGCGGAAGCTTTTGCCGAGCGCCTGCATGCGCGGGTGCGCCGGGAATTCTGGGCTTATGCACCGGATGAAAATCTCCCGGCCGACCAACTCATCCTCGAGAAGTACGACGGCATTCGCCCCGCGCCCGGCTATCCCGCTCAACCCGATCACACCGAAAAGGCAACGCTGTTCGCCTTGCTTGACGCGGAGAATACCGCGGGCGTCAAACTCACCGAGAGTTATGCGATGTGGCCGGGCTCATCGGTGTCCGGACTTTATCTGAGCCACCCCGAGAGCTTTTATTTCGGCGTCGGCAAGATCGAGCGGGACCAGGTCGAAGATTATGCCGCGCGCAAAGGCTTCAGTGTCGAAGAGACCGAGCGTTGGCTCGCGCCGATCCTGAACTACATCCCCGGCCAAGACGCGCGGGAGCGCAGCGGCAAGGCGCCGTTCGCCGCGACACCGGCCAACGACGAGGCAGAGGGATTGTCGTCACATCCGCCCGGCTGCAATTGCGCGGTGCATCTTGCGTGGCGCAAGAAGAAGGTCGGCGCTGGGTAGGCCAGCCTCTCTCCTCGTCATGGCCGGACTTGTCCCGGCCATGACGACCGTTGAGATATCTCGACTCAACCTGTCAAAAAGCCACGCCTCCGCATCCCCGCGGCGCGATCCGCCCGGGCTCTGTCAAAGGTGATTTGCCCGACGGCGAAAGCGGAAAAATTTCAAGCAAAGGGATGGACTTTGCGCCGGCGATCAAAATACACCGGACGACCTTACATCGCCGATGCCGACGACAAACCTAATTGGCCGGCTGCAATGGATCAGGCCCGACTGCGCGCTTCTGCAATTCGGGGATGTTGACCTTGACGCCGTTGGCCATGACGACATCACCGGGCTGCTGGCCTGCGGCGCACGCGCCCAGCCACTTTCCTTCCATCGACATCTTCAGCGGTGGCAGCTCGCCGCCATCGGCAGTCACCGTCATGGTATAGGCGCTGTCGAAACTGCCCGACACCACCGCGTGCGCATTCGCTGGCTTGCCGTTGAAGCTGCAATGGGTGTCGATGGTCATCCCGGCGTCCGATTGCTTCACCTCACGGCCCGAGCACAGCGGCGCCGAAAACGGACCCGCGCTCGATTGCAGCATCTGGTCCGTCGCGGCATCGATGCATTGCTGCACCGTGACCCCGCGTCCCTGCCCCTCGATTACGGTCTTCACTTCCCACAGGCCAGGCTTGCGCGCCGTCGCGTCTGCGGCGAAGGCTGGAGCTGCGACCAACATACCAAGGGCTAAATCCACCAAAAGCATGACGTGTAACATGACATTGCGCCGCACTTTCTTCTTACAATAGCCCATTGGGATGTGACCTTATTGGGATGTGACCTAGTGACATGACGGCTTCCTATCGATATCGCTCGTGGAGTGGATTGAACAGGGACCGAATGTTGGAAACGGATCATTAGCCCAAAGCAAGAATGACCCTAAACCGAAGTAGATCGTTTCCGACCCCTTGATTTAGGGCAAGCGTGTGGCGATATCGTGTGACATCGTGAGGCTTTTGCATCGGGACGTTGCCGGATAGAAGCTCACCGGTAACGGCCATCACGTATGCAATGAATCTCTCCGCTCCCTTCATCCGCCGCCCGGTCGCAACCACGCTATTGTCCTTGGGACTTATAGTGGCCGGCGTCATTGCATTCTTCAAGCTGCCGGTCTCGCCGCTGCCGGACGTCGATATTCCGACGATTGCGGTGCAAGCGACGTTGCCCGGAGCGAGCCCGGCGGACGTGGCGATGACGGTCGCAAGCCCGCTTGAGCGGCACCTCGGTCAGATCGCCAGCGTAACGGAAATGACCTCGGCAAGCACGCTCGGCTCCGCGCGCGTCACCCTGCAGTTCGAGATTGGACGCGACATCAACGGCGCTGCCCGCGACGTGCAGTCGGCGATCAATGCGGCCCGTGCCGACCTGCCGGCGAATTTGCGGACCAATCCGACCTATCGCAAATTCAACCCTGCTTCGGCGCCAATCCTCATCTACACGCTGACATCGGATACGCTGATGCCGTCCGAGCTTTATGACGCCGCCTCGACCATCCTTGCGCAAAAAATGTCGCAGATCGAAGGTGTCGGCGAAGTCGCCGTCAGCGGCGGCTCGCTGCCCGCCGTGCGCGTCGAGTTGCTGCCGCCGGCGCTCTACAAATACGGCATCGGCCTCGAGGACGTTCGCGCCGCGCTCGGCAGCACCAACGCCCACAGCCCGAAAGGCGGCATCGACGTCGACCGCCAGCGCTACCAGATCTATTCCAACGATCAGGCCAGGAAAGCCGAGGATTACAGGTCTCTGATCGTGGCCTACCGCAACGGAGCGCCGGTGCGCCTTTCGGACGTCGGCGACGTCGTCGATTCCGTGGAAAATGTCCGAACGCTCGGCCTCGCCAACGGCAGACCCGCTGTCATGATGATCGTATACCGGCAGCCGGGCGCGAACATTATCCAGATG
This sequence comes from uncultured Alphaproteobacteria bacterium, assembly GCA_963824305.1. Taxonomy (GTDB): domain Bacteria; phylum Pseudomonadota; class Alphaproteobacteria; order Rhizobiales; family Xanthobacteraceae; genus Bradyrhizobium. The sequence continues at coordinate 1,858 of CAWGOW010000002.1, read as the reverse complement.
GTCGACCGCGTGAAGGGACTGATGCCGCAGCTGCGCGCTTCAGTCTCGCCGGCCATCGACATCAACCTCGCCGTCGACCGCTCCAAGACGATCCGCGCCTCGCTGCGCGACGTCGAAATCACGCTGTTGATTGCGGTCGGACTCGTGATCCTCGTGGTGTTCGCGTTCCTGCGCAACGCGCGCGCGACGCTGGTGCCGGTCGTCGCGGTCTCGGTGTCGCTGGTTGCGACCTTCGCGGTAATGTACCTGCTGGGCTATAGCCTCGACATCTTCTCGCTGATGGCGCTGACGGTCGCGACCGGATTCGTGGTCGACGACGCCATCGTCGTGCTGGAAAATATCTCGCGCCACCTGGATGCCGGGATGTCGCGAATGGAAGCCACGCTGCTCGGCTCCCGCGAGGTCGGCTTCACTGTGTTGTCGATGAGCGTATCGCTGGTGGCCGTGTTCGTCCCGATCCTGCTGATGGGCGGCCTGGTCGGCCGCCTGTTCCGCGAATTCGCCATGACCATCACCATCGCCATCGTTATCTCGTTGGTGGTCTCGCTGACGACGACACCGATGATGTGCGCCATCCTGCTGCGCGGCGATCGCGGCGAAGCGCACGGACGGCTCTATCGGGCCAGCGAGTGGGTCTTCGATACAATGCTGGCCGGCTATCGATGGACGCTGGCGGTCGCGCTGCGGCATCCGCTTTCGGTCATGCTGATCCTGGCCGCGACGCTCGGCCTGAACTTTCATCTCTACCGCGTCGTGCCGAAAGGGTTTGTGCCGCAACAGGACACCGGCCTGTTGATCGGCTCGGTCCAGGCCGATCAAAGCACCTCATTCCAGTTGATGCGCGAGAAGCTGACCCGGTTCATCGACATCGTCAAAAGCGATGCGGCCGTCGAGACCGTAGTCGGCTTCACCGGCGGCAGCGGTCCGGGTCCGGGCCAGGCAACCAACACCGGCACCGTGTTCGCTTCGCTGAAGCCGATGAGCGAACGCAATCTATCGGCCGAGCAGGTGATCGAGCGGCTGCGCGGCCAATTGGCGGCCGTGGCCGGCGCCACGCTGTTCCTTCAATCGGTCGGCGACCTCGGCGCCGGCGGACGCTCGGGCAACGCGGCCTATCAGTACACGTTGCAGGGCTCGACCTCCGACGAACTGAACGAATGGACGGCGAAGCTGGTCGCGGCTCTGCAATCCGAACCGGCCCTGACCGACGTTTCCACCGACCAGCAAAACAGGGCGCTGCAATCCAACCTGGTGATCGACCGTGACGCCGCCTCGCAGCTCGGCATCACGGTCAGCCAGATCGACAACACGCTCTACGATGCATTCGGACAGCGGCAGGTTTCGACGATCTATGTCGCGCGCAACCAGTATCATGTGATCATGGAGGTGTTGCCGAGCTATTGGCAGAATCCGCAGACCTTGAAGGACGTCTATATCAGCACGACCGGCGGACCAGCGAGCGGATCGCAGACGACAAACGCGGTGGCCGGAACGATCGTCACGCCGGCGCAGAAGAATTCCGTCAGCGCGGTCGCGGCCAACGCGGTACGCAATCTCGCGACCAACTCGATCGGCGCGTCCGGAAAAGGGGCGTCATCGACCGGAACCGCCGTCTCGACCAGCACGGAAACGATGATTCCGCTCGCGAGCGTCGCCCACTTCACGCAAAGCGAGACGCCGCTCACGGTCAACCACCAAGACCTTCTGGTCTCGAGCACCGTCTCCTTCAATACGCCCCCGGGCGCTTCGCTGAGTTCGGCGGTGACGGCGATTGAAGCGACTATGAAAAAAATCGAGATGCCGGCCGACATTCGCGGCGCGTTTTCCGGCGCGGCCAAAATCTTCCAGCAATCGCTGG
>CAWGOW010000001.1:0-2273987 GCA_963824305.1 uncultured Alphaproteobacteria bacterium | reverse complement strand
CAGGTTGCGCATTTGGGTTGCGCTGCGGATCGCGATATCATTTGCCTTCAGGATGATATCGCCCCGCTGAAGACCCGCGCGTTCCGCGGGCGAGCCGGGAGCGACCTCGGTGACCCGCGCCCCTTCCAGATGACCGGCCACTGGCGTGTTGACGTCATCGACCGCGACCCCGATGCGGCCACGCTCGACGCGGCCCTTGGCGATCAGTTGCTCCATCACCTTGCGGGCCATGTTGATGGGCACGGCGAAGCCGATGCCGACATTGCCGCCGCCTGGCGATATGATCGCGGTGTTGATGCCGACCAGTTCGCCTTTCAGATTGATCAAGCCGCCACCGGAATTACCTGGGTTGATCGCGGCATCAGTCTGGATGAAATCCTCATAGCCCTGCTTGACCAGGCCGGTGCGGCCCAATGCGCTGACAAGGCCTGAGGTGACGGTTTGCCCGAGGCCGAACGGATTTCCGACGGCAATAACGAAGTCGCCGACCTCGATTGCATCACTATTGCCTAGCACAATCGCTTTGAGCCCATTTGGATCCTTGATTTGGAGAAGCGCCACGTCGGTGGGAGCGTCACGTCCCACCACCTTCGCTGTAAATTTCCGTCCGTCTTTTGTCTTGATCTGCAGCAGCGAGGCTTGAGCTACGACGTGATTTGCAGTGAGCACGTAACCCTTCTGAGCGTCCACGATCACACCGGAGCCCGTTGCGTTGATCTCCTTTTCGAGCTGCTTTGGAACGTCGAAGAACTCGCGAAAAAACGGATCATGATAGAGCGGGTTCTCTTCCCGGATTTTTCCTTGCACCGAAATGTTCACCACAGCCGGCGTGACCTCCTTCACCAGAGGCGCCAAGGTCGGGATGCGGCCAATGCCGAGATCAGGAATTTGGGCGAATGCGGTTTGAACCAACGCCAACCAAACCAGCCCGGTGAGCGGCGCGGGCCGGCAAAGCGAATGCAGCATGATTTCTCCTTTCATTACAATTGGATAAAAGGATGGGCGGGCAATTAGCTGGGTTGTTTTCTCTGACCTTCAAGGCCTTTCTGTCAGTCTTCCACCTGGAGTGCCAAAAAATTTTAGCGACCCTCTTGAACGGAATTTCCTCTGTCCCTAGTTCGGTTTCCGCCGGGGGCTGGTTGCCGGCTCCGGTCAAATGACATCGCTGAGCTGAAGGAGGATGTGCATGCATTTTCGTCCGTTGCACGACCGTGTCGTCGTGCGCCGCATTGATGCCGAGGAGAAGACCGCCGGCGGCATCATCATTCCCGACACCGCAAAGGAGAAGCCGCAGGAAGGCGAGATCGTCGCCGCGGGTCCCGGCGCGAGGAACGAGCAAGGCCAATTGGTCCCGCTCGACGTGAAGACCGGGGACCGGGTCCTGTTCGGCAAATGGTCCGGCACCGAAGTGAAGATCGACGGCCAGGATCTCCTGATAATGAAGGAGAGCGACCTGCTCGGAATCGTCGAGCACACCGGCAAGTTGAAGAAGGCGGCCTGAAGCCGTCGGCAGGATGACAGTCATTCAAGAGAAAGGAGAGAAGTTATGGCTGCCAAGGATGTAAAGTTCTCAACCGAAGCCCGCGAGCGGATGCTGCGGGGTGTGGACACACTGGCGAATGCGGTGAAGGTCACGCTCGGTCCCAAGGGACGCAACGTCGTGATCGAAAAATCTTTCGGTGCACCGCGCATTACCAAGGACGGCGTCACTGTCGCCAAGGAGATCGAACTTGAGGACAAGTTCGAGAACATGGGCGCGCAGATGGTGCGCGAGGTAGCGTCCAAGACCAACGATCTGGCCGGCGACGGTACCACTACGGCCACTGTGTTGGCTCAGGCCATCGTAAAGGAAGGCGCGAAATCGGTTGCCGCCGGCATGAATCCGATGGACCTCAAGCGCGGCATCGATCTCGCGGTCGAGGCGATCATCGGCGATCTCAAGGCGCACGCCAAGAAAGTCACCTCGAATGACGAGATTGCTCAGGTGGGCACGATCTCGGCCAACGGCGACAGCGAAATCGGCCGCTTCCTCGCCGAAGCCATGCAGAAGGTCGGCAACGAAGGCGTCATCACGGTCGAGGAAGCCAAGAGCCTCGATACCGAGCTCGAAGTCGTCGAAGGCATGCAGTTCGACCGCGGCTACGTCTCGCCGTATTTTGTGACCAATTCGGAGAAGATGCGGGTCGAACTGGAAGACCCCTACATCCTGATTCACGAGAAGAAGCTGTCCGGCTTGCAGACGATGCTTCCGCTGCTGGAGGCAGTGGTGCAGACGGGCAAGCCGCTCCTGATCGTTGCCGAGGACGTAGAAGGCGAGGCTCTGGCAACGCTTGTCGTCAATAAGCTTCGAGGCGGCCTGAAGATTGCGGCCGTGAAAGCACCGGGCTTCGGCGATCGCCGCAAGGCGATGCTGGAGGACATCGCGATCCTCACCGGCGGTACCGCGATCGCGGAAGACCTCGGCATCAAGCTCGAGAATGTCACGCTCAACATGCTCGGCCGCGCCAAGAAGGTGGTGATCGACAAGGAGAATACCACCATCGTCAATGGGGCCGGTGCCAAGAAGGACATCGACGCCCGCGTCGCGCAGATCAAGGCCCAGATCGAGGAGACCACGTCCGACTACGACCGCGAGAAGCTGCAAGAGCGTCTCGCAAAGCTCGCGGGCGGCGTCGCGGTTCTCCGCGTTGGCGGCGCCACCGAGGTCGAGGTCAAGGAGAAAAAGGATCGCGTCGATGATGCGCTGCATGCCACGCGCGCGGCGGTTGAGGAAGGCATCCTTCCCGGCGGCGGTGTCGCGTTGCTCCGCGCCTTCAAAGCGCTCGAGTTCTGTCAAAACCGTCAACCCGGACCAGAAGGCCGGCGTCGATATCGTACGCCGCGCAATCCAGGTGCCGGCGCGGCAGATTGTCCAGAACGCCGGCGAGGATGGCTCGCTCATCGTCGGCAAGCTGCTGGAGAACAGCAGCTACAACTGGGGTTTCAATGCCGCCACTGGTGAATACCAGGATTTGGTGAAGGCTGGCGTGATCGACCCCGCCAAGGTCGTTCGCACGGCGTTGCAGGATGCGGCCTCGGTGGCCTCGCTTTTGATCACGACCGAAGCGCTGGTCGCCGACAAGCCGAAGAAGGCAGAGGCCGCCCCGGCAGTGCCGCCGATGGACTTCTGATTGACCACGAGCTCGGCCTGCAAAGTCCGGGCTCGTCCACCTCATGAAAGGAGAGCAACCGACGAAAGGAATCTGGGATGAGAACCCGTATTCAGGAAAGGCTGCGTAAGAACAGGGTGAGGGCGCTGAACCAACTCATGTTCGCCATGAGCTTCGCGACCATCGCCTGGATAAGTTTTCGAACGATAGGAGGATGAAATGATAACTGATCAAATCATTGTCTCCGCTCGTGCGGAGAAACACGTGCCTCGACGGCGTGTGGCCCGAGGAATTCTCACGGCCTCGATATCAGCAATTCTGACACTGCCGTCGCTGGCGGCTTGGGGAATGGAAAGCCCGGGCAGTCAACCGAGGTCGAACGTCTTCGAAAGCATCGCACTACCGTCAAACCCGTCATTGGATTCTGTGCCTTGGCTGAACTGGAATGCCGGCGTTAAGATCGACACACTGCGTTGGCCGGTCCTGAATCCATCGGGAATCGAACTCGATCCGGACGAGCGCGATAAAGAGAAACCGGCGGTCAGCTAGTTCGTGCCATGGCGGCGATGCGATCTGCGGACAACTGTTGCGGATCGCATCCCGAACCTGCCACTCAATTCGTTCATCGATTATGCCCGACTTACCGACCAGCCTTCGGTTTCGGCACGAGGCAGCCGCTTCTGAGGCACTTCCCCCACGCGTCCGATCCTTCCTGTTGGAGAGCCAACGCAGAGTTATCGAACATTGCGGGCGGCTTCTCACAGCTCGCGATCTTGATGCCGAACATCGACATCGCCTCACCCGGGTGGTCGCGATTGCCGAAACTGAATTGCAGCATCTCGTAGCCTGAGTGTCAGGTGCGCAAGTTGGCACATCAAACTGCGCTCGGACATTAACGCAGCGCTCGCCGACGGCGTGGGGCTGCGTCGGCGTTAACGGCAATCGGCCGCTATACCGGGCAACCAAAAATTAGCCTTAGACAAAAATTGGCGCTTTTTTTCTTGAAACCGAAAATCGGTTTGATAATTTTTTGCGTGCCGCGACAAGCGGTCCGGGCGCCCTTCGGGGCCCGGCAGAGACGGGCGCCGGAGGTGTCCGACGCCTGCTCGTACCCAACTTGCTCCTTGGAGGATTGGTTATGAGGACCACTGCGTTTAGCCCGCTCCGTCTGATCATCGATTTCGACCGTTTTTTTGATTTGGTCGATACACCCCACCACGCCATCAGTGACCGGGGTGCTAAAAATGATTAACATTGCAACTTTGCCGGCTCCGTCCGTTGATGGCGGATTATCCAAATACCTGGCCGAGATACGCAAATTTCCCATGCTCGAGCCTGAGCAAGAGGTTGCCTACGCGAGGCGCTGGCGCGAACACCGGGATAGCGACGCCGCATTTCATCTGGTCACTAGCCATCTCAGGTTGGTCGCAAAAATCGCGATGCGCTATCGTGGCTACGGGCTCCCCATCTCAGAAATCGTGTCTGAAGGCAATATTGGCCTGATGCAGGCCGTTAGGCGCTTTGATCCGGACCGCGGTGTTCGCCTCTCGACCTATGCGATGTGGTGGATCAAGGCCACCATCCAGGACTACATTATTCGCTCATGGTCGCTCGTGAAGATCGCGGCCAGCGCCAGTCAGAAGAAATTATTCTTCAAACTACGGCGGGCCAAAAGCGCAATCGCGGCGCTGCAGGACGGTGATTTGCGGCCAGACCAGGTCAAACTGATTTCGGAACGTCTCAAGGTCGCCGAGCGAGATATCGTTGAAATGAATCGTCGTCTGCGGGGCGACGTTTCCTTGAATGTACCTGTTCATGACGAAGGTTGCGCCGAACAGGTGCAGGACTGGCTTGCCGACCCTTCGGAGACTCAGGAAGCCACGCTGGCCGAGCAGCAGGAGGCAACCTATCGCCATCAGATTCTACGCAACGCCATTGGCACCCTTAACCCACGCGAACGTCAGATTTTCATCGCCCGCCGGCTGACGGACGAGCCGTTAAACCTTGAACAGCTTGCCGCCGAATACGGAATATCGCGGGAGCGTGTTCGCCAGATCGAGCAGCGGGCCTTTGAAAAGGTAAAGGCTGTAATGCTGACCAACGGCCGGACCGTCGCTATTTCCCGGAGCGCTTTTCGATGATGACGCCAGCCCTGTTGACGCTCGTCCTGGCGAGCCAAGTATCCGCATTTTGGGCGGCACCTTGGTTCGCCTGGAATTCTGGCTTGTGGAACGGCAAACTTCGTGACGCGAAAGCTCTGACTTAGCTGACAGCAGAAAGTGCAAATGAGCTAGGTTAAGGACCTTGCTAGTCCAGCTAAATTATGAAGACAGGGCCAATTCCGCCCCGAGTATCAACCAGTTCAACTGGAAGACCGGCCACCGCATCAAATATGCCAAGGTGGATGCTGACACCGGCGAGGAGGTCGCCAACGAGGACATCTTCAAGGGCTACAAGGTCGACACCGCCACCTTCATCGAGGTGACAAAGGAGGAATCCTCTTTGGCAACGCGGCGGCTAGAAGCCGCTGTGATCGCCATTCTGAGCGTGATCTTCGCGATGGTTATCTATCTTGCTCTTCAAGACCCCGCTGAGCCAGTGCCGATACGAGCGCTCGCGTTTGTCCGTATATTCCCAATGACAATCAAAAGAGCTTCTATCTCCCGCCCAGTCATCCCGCAGCGCAGTTGTCGACGGCAGCTATAGGCCGAGCCTGTCGAATTGGGGCTAGCGCCAATAGCGACGTCTCAATTACGATTGTGTGGAACCGACCCTTGCTTTAAAGTTCAAGCTCGGTGATCAGGCGGTTAAGATGAAGTTGGGATTGAGGGTAGAGGAGGGTAGAAATCTAATATCGTTTCGCCCTTTGAGCTTCGCGAGCGCGGATGGCGTCTATGAATGATCACAGCAACCTGCCGCCCCAGGAAGTGATCTCCTTTGGCCCGTTCAGCCTGTGTGTGGCCGAGAGGCTGCTCAAGAAAGCTGACGAGCCGATACCACTCGGCGGCCGTGCGCTCGACGTCCTGATCGCGCTCGCGGAGCGGGCCGGAGAAGTGGTTCCCCACAAGAAGCTAATCTCAACGGTGTGGCGGGGTATGACGGTGGAGGAGGCCAATCTCCGCGCTCACGTCGCAGCTGTTCGGAAGGCGCTTGGTGACGGACGATTTTGGGACGAAAAATCAGCTTTCTATGCCTTCGCTTTGGATGGAGACAAGAACGTACTGCAGTTCACGGGTGCGCCGCTTTGATCGAGGGCCAGGCGAGAAAAAGCGCACGGGACACCTTAAGGGTTGTCGGCAGCGGATGCAGTCTAGCACCCCAAGCGTACGCCCGCGCCTTAATAAAAATCCGGCGCCGCAGGGCGCGGGTGCCCGCAGCGTTTTTCGCAGGGATGTACGACACCCGCGCAGCCCGCCATCGGTCGGGATGATGGCGAAGCCGGCCTCACGATAGCGCCTCTTTGTGACGGCAGATGGTCCGGCAATTGCGTCAATTCAACTGCGCCCCCTTCATCACCCCTTGGCGGGCGTGGACCGCGCCGGTCCGCCGCAAGCCCTTACGGGACCGGCGCACCTCCGCGACACATCATTTGCGGGTCACTTCCAGCCTGATCCCACATCGGGCGCCCCCAAGTTTGGTCCGGCGCGGACGACCTCCCACGAAATCGCGTCGGGCCTTTTCGCGCCGACGGGCATCCCCCGGACTCGGCCCGCCCTTTGCAAAAAATTTCCTCGGGCGGATTGACCCCAGTGGCGCCATACCCGGCAAGGTCGCTGGCGTCGTCCGCCCTCTTACGGTGAACTTGCCCAGCGTCCCTATGCATCAGGGCGTCGGGGTTTTTTTGCCCGCTCCGTGCAAAATTCTTGATATCTGCACAGAAAAACGCCGTTGATGTTGCTCTTCTTTCTCTGCGCATATCATGCGTGCAAAAGTAATATGTCCACATCGTTCGGAGTCGAAGTCGACTCAAGGTGATGCCCATCTAGGGCCGGCTAGCCCCAGCGGTACGACCGGCAAGTCGTTGATTGTGCTTAAACACGATCTGACAAGCCGTCCGCATACTTTCACAACGGAACACCACTTTCTGAGCTTGACGCGTTCACGGTCGGAAATTCTGGATTTATCGAACAAATGCAGAATTTGGGGAAGCGCGTCATATTTGTGATGGACGTACCAACTCTAAAGAACATCCCATCGAACTGCGAACGCAGATTGTCCTTTGTAGACCCAAGGAATTGCGACGTTGCAGAGGCCGAATTCTCCGCCTCTCGTTCTGACTACATCGCAGCAATTCAAACCTTAAAATCTCGCACTCCGGCCCTTTCTATTTTCGACGCTGCTGGTGCCGTGTGCCTCGAAGGATATTGTCGAAGCAAGAGCGGCGGTGACTATCTTTATATAGACGATAACCATTTGAGTGTGCGTGGCTCGGAAAAAGTGATATCGCTGTTAAGCTCAGAGTTCGGTGAACAGCTGGACTAATTCCATAAATTGTCAGAGGCCTTGTTCCGGCCTTCGTCGCCAACCCTCGGCGAGCCCGTGGGAGCGACCGGTGACCGAGCGCTGTTTGAATGTCCCGATCGCGGCTTCTGACCGATAACAACACTCATACGGAAATTTCCATCCCGATTTCCTGTTTTTGGAGCGGGCCAGGCGTGTCCTTGATGATCGCAACGCGCGGGTCGTAGGAATATCCGGACGGTAGCCATTCAACGTCGGCGAGTTGCCGCCTACCTTAGGCGCGAACCTTGCGAGCGCGGGTGGGAGGGCGACCTCGGCGCTTCACTTCGGGCTCAGGTACAGGCACTGCCTGAACGCGATTGTGTTCGGGCTGGGTGTTGCGCACGGCCTGCGCCAGCATCTCGCGTAGCTTGTCCTTGCTCACCGGTTCGGGGCGGACGTGCTTCTTGGGCTCTATCATCCCCGGAAGCTACGGACGCCATTCTTAATTTAAAGGCTGCGGGGCTTGAGTTTTCTCTTCATCATGAACGTGCAATCGTCAACCTGCAACGACGGCTATATCTCCCTAACGGTCCTCAAGGCTCGCTGGGGCATGCCGCCGCCACCGCGAACCCCATTGCGACCTGTGACCAACATACGCAGCACGTCGTCACCGCACTGGCGTGGATGACTGGCCGAATACTAACCGGATACTCAATCTTGAGGTTGGTTTAATGCACTGTGTTCAAATGGGCCTCGATGGAGATTTCGATACGGTACTAAAAAGGATGCTTATGAGACGAGGCGAGAAGCCATGAACGCGCGCCTCGTCGTCTTCCGCGCCTGTCCGATGTTTTTGAGCGTCCGCAGGCTCGCCCACTCCCCGCAATTTCACGGGGAACCCGTGGCCGGCGAAAGTGCAGCGAGAACACACCGCGCATCTTTCCACCGTTAGCTTGCATCATCCTGCGAAGCTTCGCTTGCCAACGCGAGATCGCTGACTCACAATTTGTCCTTGGATGGATCGGGGGAATCATGAGTGACTTTGCGCTTGGACGAAAACTGCTCGGTGGGATGATCCTGGCTGCCGCGGCGTGGGCCGTGCCGGCATCCGGGTGGGCTTATACCGCCGAACAGCAACAAGCCTGCATGGGCGATGCGTTCAGCCTGTGCGGTTCTGAAATTCCCGACGTGCAGCGCACCACCGCCTGCATGGTCAGGAAGCAGGCCGAGCTTAGCCCGGGTTGCCGGGTCTATTTCAGGCCCCAGCAGCATGCGGCCGAGAAGCCGCAACGTCAGCACCGGCCGTATCGGCAGCGGTATAGCTCGGACGACTAGACACCCCTCGAAGGGCTGAGGTGCGCATTCTCCCGGCAAACCGGGCATCCGGCCATCGTGGCGGCCTGCCGGAGGAGAGCTATGACTTAAAAGTGGTGACTCAAAAGCAACCACCGATAGCTATTCGCTGCCTTCGCCACAATTGACCCCAAATTCCGCTTCCACGAATCAGCGCGCTGATTCATTTTTATCGTCCTGGGGTCAATCTGGAGGCGAAGGGTATGAACGTTATAGTTTTTGCGTCGCGCAAAGGAGGCTCGGGGAAAAGTACCCTGGCTGCCCACCTTGCGGCGCACGTCCACAAGACAACCAAGCCGTGCCTGATGGTCGATGCGGACCCGCAGGGCTCGCTGACCTTGTGGCACAAATTACGCGGCACCAACGAACCGCAGATCAAAACCGCCGTCAATTCCGTCAGCGGGATCATTGCTGCCGCCAAGCGCGACGGTTACGAATGGGTGTTCATCGATACGCCGCCGAACCTGTCGGCCGTGGTTGACGACGCGATCAAGAACGCCACCATGGTCGTGATTCCGGCGCGTCCGGGCGTCTTCGACGTCAACGCCGTGCAGGAAACGATTCAGATGTGCCGGGCCGCGCGCAAGCCTTACGCGGTGGTGCTCAACGGTGCGCCTGCGCGGCGCGACGAAGTCGAAAGCCGCATCGTCACCATCGCACGCGAAGCGCTGGCCAAATTCCGCGCGCCGGTGTGGGGCGGTCAGATCACCAACCGCGCCGATCTCCTGATGGCGCTCGGCAAGGGCGAAGGTGCGCGCGAATATTTCGCCGAGGGACGTGCGGCTGCGGAAGTCGGCCGGCTATGGGCTGCGATCGAACGTTCGGTGAAGGCGATCCGCGGTACCGCCTCGACGAGCGGCGTCATGCACAAGCAGGCCGCCTAGCGGCGCGCTTGCATACCGACATCATTCCGCGTGCGCACAAATGGGCGCACGCGGGATGATGTCGTTTTGGAGTTAGTGCACCATCAGCACGTAGAACAGCACGACCGGCGACAAGGTCAGGATCGCCGACCAGATGCCGACCGCCCACAGGATGTCCTGTCGGCAGAAGCCGACGTCTTCGGGCTCCAAATTGTCCTGAATTTCCACCATAACGCCCCCGCGTTTTCCTGTTGTGGCGCCTTCAGCTTCCGACCAGGAAGCGAACAGCCAGCACCGGCGAGAAGCCGAGCAGCGTCGCCCACAATCCGAACGAGGAAACGATCAGGAAGTCCTGCTTCCTTTCGGCCCATTTGGAATTCGCAAAGCGTTTGTTTGGGATGGTCTCAGTCGTCATGATTGCCCCCGTGTTTTTGATTGGGGGACATCCGTATCGGCAAAGTCCTAAAATACTCGCCGCGCCGTCGCCATAGAGTTTAACAGGGCGTTTCAGCGCGCGTTAACCAAGCGCTTTCGAGGCGGTGTTTTTCCGGATTGATCGCTCAGCGGGGTGGTTCGGAAGTCCGTTATCATTTGTGTGCAAGTCCGTCATGCGGACTTTCGAAACCAAAACCTCACCTAATAAGAAGTTGCTGGTGTGCTTTCGATTCCAAAGCTCGCAAACGTGGGGCCGCGAGCCGATGCGTTGGAATCAGGACACTAGCGGTCGGCGCGGCTGACCACATCCATCAGCTCGGAGATTTTTCGCCGCTGATCGGCCTTGTCGCCGGAGACGATCGCGTGCTCGACGCAATGGGCGACATGATCGCGCAGGATTTCCTCCTCGACGCGGCGCAGCGCCGCTTTCGCCGCCGCGATCTGCGTGACGACGTCGATGCAATAGCGATCGTCCTCGACCATGCCCGCAAGCCCGCGGATCTGGCCTTCGATTCGTTTCAGCCTTTTCAGGCACGACGTCTTGATCTCCTGGCGCATAGGGTTCATATACCCCCCTAGGGTATCTTGTTCAAGAGAGACGGAAGCAAAAAATGGCCGACGGCGATCAAACTCAGGGCGCGAAAGACGCCGCCTCCGGCGATGACGCCGACCGTCAGCACGACCACCATCAAAACCACGCGGTTCACGACCACGCCAAACCGGCTGCGTCCTGCTGCAGTGGCAAGCATGGCGGCACGGCCGATCCAGAAGCCGAGGTCGCGATCGACCCGGTCTGCGGCATGAAGGTCAAGCGCGCGACCGCCAAGTACAGATTTGAATATCAGGGCAACGAGTATCTGTTTTGCTGCGCGCGCTGCCGTGAACGCTTTCAGACCGATCCCGAAAGTTTTCTCAAGCCAAAGGAGTTCGAGCAGAAGCAGGTCGCTGCAAAGCGGGTGGAGCCTGCGGCCATGCCCGGCGCGATCTACACCTGTCCGATGGATCCGGAAGTCCGGCAGATCGGTCCGGGAACATGTCCGATATGCGGCATGGCGCTCGAGCCGGAGCAGGTTTCGCTCGAGCAGGGGTCCGATCCTGAACTGGCCGACATGACGAGGCGGTTCTGGATGTCGCTGGCATTGACGGTGCCGGTGTTTGCCATCGAGATGGGCCGTCATCTCGGCCTGATGCATCAGCTGTCGCTGGTCTGGTCGAACTGGATTTCGTTTTTGCTCTCGACACCGGTCGTGTTGTGGATGGGCGCGCCGTTTTTCGTTCGGGGGTGGCGCTCGGTGGTGTCGGGCCATCTCAATATGTTCACGCTGATCGCGATGGGAACGGGCGTGGCCTATCTTTACAGCGTGGTCGGCACGCTGGCGCCGCAGGCTTTCCCAACCGGCTTTCGCGATGCTCACGGTGCGGTCTCGGTTTATTTCGAGGCGGCCGCCGTGATCACGGTGCTGGTGCTGCTCGGCCAGGTGCTGGAATTAAGGGCGCGCGAACGCACCTCGGGCGCGGTCCGTGCGCTGCTTGGGTTGGCGCCGAAAACCGCGCGGCGCATCACCGATCGCGGCGACGAGGATGTCGCGATCGACGCGATCGCGGCCGGCGATCGCTTGCGGGTTCGTCCCGGCGAAAAAATCCCGGTCGATGGCCGCGTCACGGAGGGAAATTCCTTTGTCGATGAATCCATGGTGACGGGCGAACCGATGCCGGTTGCGAAAGCCGAAGGGGCGCGGGTCATCGGAGGGACCGTCAATCAGCACGGCGCGCTGGTGTTGCAGGCCGAGCAGGTCGGCCGCGATACCATGCTGGCGCGGATCGTCGACATGGTGGCGAAGGCGCAGCGCTCGCGCGCGCCGATCCAGCGTCTGGCGGATCGCGTTTCGGGCTGGTTCGTGCCGGCGGTGCTGGCGTCCGCCCTGATCGCGTTTGCCGCCTGGGTCATGTTCGGACCTGAGCCGCGCTTTACCTTCGGCCTGGTCGCCGCGGTGACGGTGCTGATCATCGCCTGTCCCTGCGCGCTCGGGCTCGCCACGCCGATGTCGATCATGGTGGGCGTGGGGCGTGGCGCGCGGGCGGGCATTCTGATCCGCGATGCGCAAGCACTGGAAACATTAGAGCGGATCGACACCATCGTCATCGACAAGACCGGCACGCTCACCGAAGGCAGGCCGAAGCTTATCTCGGTCACGACCGCGCCCGGCATCGGCGAGGATACGCTGCTTCAGATTGCCGCCGGCATCGAACAGGCGAGCGAGCACCCTTTGGCGCGCGCCATTGTCGAGGCCGCAAGCGCCCGCGGCTTGTTGCCGGAGAAATTTTCCGATTTTGCCGCCGTTCCGGGCAAAGGCGCGACCGGCAAGGTGCGAGACAAGCCGGTCGCGCTCGGCAATGCCGCGTTGATGCATGACCTGAAGGTCGCGATATCCGAGTTTGAAACCGTGGCGGAAACTGCGCGCGCGTCGGGCGCGACGGTGGTCCATGTTGCGATCGATGGCCGCGCCGCCGGCATCCTTGCGATCGCCGATCCGGTCAAGCCTTCCGCAAAAGCCGCCATTGCGGCATTGCGGTCGGAAGGTCTGCGTATTGTGATGCTGACCGGCGACGTCGCGACCACCGCGCGCGCGGTGGCGTCCCAACTCGACATCACCGAGATCGAAGCGGGTGTGTTGCCCGAACGCAAAGGCGAGGTGGTGCAGCGTCTGCGGCAAGAGGGACGCCGTGTCGCCATGGTCGGCGACGGCGTCAACGATGCACCGGCGCTGGCCGCCGCCGATGTTGGTATCGCGATGGGCGGCGGCACGGACGTCGCAATCGAAAGCGCAGGTATCACGCTTCTCACCGGCGATCTTTTCGGTCTGGTGCGGGCGAGGCGATTGTCGGCCGCCACGATGCGCAACATCCGGCAAAATCTCGCTTTTGCCTTTGTCTATAACGCGGCTGGCGTGCCGGTCGCAGCCGGCGTGCTCTATCCGGTGTTCGGCATCCTGCTGTCACCGATGCTGGGGGCCTCGGCGATGGCGCTGTCCTCGGTCAGCGTGATCGGCAACGCGCTGCGGCTGGCGCGCGCCAGGCTCTGATCAAGCTCGTTTCGGCCGGTTGGCGCTGATGAAACGCGAAAGTGCCGCGCCGATCTCGTCGGGACAGTCTTCCTGAATGAAATGCAGGCCGGACACCGTGATCTCCTGCTGGTTCGGAAAGCGCCGGCAGAAATCGCGGGAACGGCCGGTCAGCATCGAGCCCGGCTCGGCGTTGATGAACAATTTGGGCATCGGGCTTTCGAGCAGCCATTGCCCGTATTTCTCGACGATGGCGACGACATCCGCGGGCTCTCCGCCGATCGGCAATTCGCGGGGCCACGCCAACATCGGCAGTCGCGACGACGGCTTATGGAACGGACGCCGATACGCCTTCATTTCCGCCTCGCTCAGGGGACGAAGGACCAGCTTCGGCAGCAGCACCTCGATGAAGAAGTTTTCGTCGAGGATCATGTGCTCGCCTTTCTCGGAGCGCAGATCGCGAAACAACGGCGCCCGGCTCGGCGGCAGGTCATCCCAATCGCGCGGGAAAAGAAGGGATTCCATGTAGACGATGGCATGGACGCGCTCGGGATGCCGCGATGCCCAGTAGAAGCCGAGCGCCGACCCCCAATCGTGCAGCACCAGCGTAATGTTCTCGCGCAAACCGAGCGCGTCGAACCACGCGTCGAGATAGCGCGAATGATCGCGAAACCGATAGGTGCCGGCAGGCGAGGGCGCCGACTGTCCCATGCCGACGAGATCGGGCGCCAGGCACCAGCCGAGATCGCTGACATGCGGGATGATGTTGCGCCAAAGATATGACGACGTCGGGTTTCCGTGCAGGAATACGATTGGATGACCCTTGCCGACCGTCACATGGCTCATTTCGGTATCGAGAATGGGAATCCGGCGCCGGGGAAGATGATCTTCAGCGGGGATAGTGGCCTGTCTCATGTTGCCTCGCTTTTGCGAACAACTATAAGTCGTAAATGTGGGTTTGCACCCCCATCTTCGATCACGACTATTTCATAAAATCAAGCGCACGGCTCATCACCGATCGCATCTTTCGTTAGGCCAAATGTTGCAGACGGGACACCGGAAGCCGGCGCCGCGCGATCTCGGCATCGAGTTGGCTTGCGAGTTCGCGGCTCACCTCGACCATCGGCAGGCGGACCTCGGCGCTTTCGATCAGGCCTGTGCGCGAAAGCCAGTACTTTGCCGGCGCGGGGCTCGGCTCGGCGAACAGCAGTCGCGGTAGCATGCAGACGCTATCCCAGCGCTCGCGCGCGTCCTCGATCTGGCCTTCCCGGAAAAGCCGCCCTATCTCGGCAAATGTCGGCGTCTCGATATGGGCCGACAACAGGATCGCGCCGTCGGCGCCGTCGCTCAGCGCTTCGAAGTACAGGGCGTCCTCGCCGGTGAGGATGCGAAAGCCGGCCGGCCGTTGCCGTAACAGGTCGATCGACTGGGCGCGGTTGGCGCCGCAATCCTTCATGCCGACGATGTTGGGATGGCTTGCGAGTTCGAGCAGCGTATCGGTCTCGAGTGTGACCGCGGCGCGGTAGGGGATGTTGTACAGCACGACCGGCCAAGAGGCGTGGTCGGCGAGGGCGGTGAAATGCTGCAACAGGCCGCGTTGGGAGGGGCGCGAATAGTAG
The DNA here is from genome assembly GCA_963824305.1 of uncultured Alphaproteobacteria bacterium. Classification (GTDB taxonomy): domain Bacteria; phylum Pseudomonadota; class Alphaproteobacteria; order Rhizobiales; family Xanthobacteraceae; genus Bradyrhizobium. Next base: position 2,259,063 of record CAWGOW010000001.1, on the reverse strand, counting down.
GGGCTCGAGATCAGATAGCCGTCGATCGGCCAACCGCCCGTTTCGTCCAGGGTGTGGCAGAGCTTGCGTGTGTGACTGCCGGCGAGCCCGAGGCAGATAGGCAAATAGCGCTTCGCTTCAATAAGGGTCTCGCGCGTCACCGCAACGATCCATTCGAGCTCGGCCATTCCCAGCGTCAGGCCTTCGCCCGACGTCGCCGCCAGGATCAATCCGTCGATCGGAAGAGCTGCGTAGTGGCGCACCAGCCGCCGCAGCGAAGCTTCATCGACGACGCCATCGCAAAATGGCGTGACGAGCGGCAGCCAGAGGCCGCGCAACTGCGAACGAAGGCCCGAAGATTGAAAGGGTTCGGTCATGGTCCATCTCCTGATTGGCTGGGAGATGAGGACACAAAAAACCCCACCTCGCGGCGGGGGTTCAAAGATCGGTTTTAAGACGAGACGTTTATCGCGCGCACCGATCCGAAGCCCCCGAACGGGGAGCTTTTTTTACGACGGCGTTTGCGCACGAACGTGTGATCATGGGGTGATGATGCGGTGCGTCGGTTCCGCTGTCAACGGCAGCCGGCGAATAGCCGTGTGCCGAGGCGGAGCAGGAATTTCGGAAAGCGGGCACCAGCCCAATATTTCTCATGATGAAAATAAGGAGCTGAGAATGACTGCGGCAAAAATATCCTCTATGTCCGCGCGAAAAAAAGCCGGACTCGCGAGAGCCCGGCTTTGAGTATTGGCCTCGTTGGGCCGACACAATCACCTTCCAAGAGGGATAACCGAACACCCGCGCCACTGGAGGAGGGGGACATGTGCGCAACGCGAAAGTTCAGTGTGGACGCACTATGCGCTTCGCGAGAGCCTTGCAGCAACGGGGTGGGCCGCATGTCTGACATGCGGGGATCGGTTATCGACCGATAATTACCGCGTGATCCGGAAAAGCGTGCAGCGGTTTTCAGGAAAGATTATGCGGCATCAAAAAGCAAAGCGCGACGAGGCCTCGTCGCGCTTTAGCTCGGCCAACGCTGCGCCTTGCTCACCACGAAGTCGCGGAACACCTGGACGCGCGCAACCGTCTTCAACTCTTCGGGATAAACGAAGTAGGTGTCGAGCTGGATCGAATCCGATTCGCCAAACAGCTGCACCAGGCGGCTGTTTTCTTCGACCAGATAATCCGGCAACGCCGCAATCCCGAGGCCCTGCTGGCAAGCGCGCACCAACCCCAGGATATTGTTGACCTTGAAGTAGGCTTCGCGCGGGCCAGAGCCGTTGCGCCCGGCCTCGACCAGCCAGTTGCGGTTTTGCAGATGCGGCGCGACCTGTCCGTCGGCGAGCGTGATGATCCGGTGGGCGTCGAGTTCGTCGAGCGTACGCGGCGTGCCGAATTGCTTGACGTATTCCGGCGAGCAATAGGCGTGGAAGCCCATCGCAAACAGCTTGCGCTGGATCAGGTCGGGTTGGGTCGGCTTGCGCGTTCGGATCGCCACGTCCGCCTCGCGCATCGACAGGTCTAGTTCTTCGTCGGTGACGATCAGGGAAATCCGGATTTCCGGATAAAGCGCGGTGAATTCGCCGAGCCGGGGAATCAGCCAGTTGATGCCGACGCCGGGGGTCGTGGTGATCTTGAGATCGCCGCTCGGCCGTTCACGGCTGTCGGTGAGCTTGGCGCGGGCGGCCTGCAACTGCATGAACACGTCATGCGCGGTGCGAAACAGCAGGTCGCCTTGCTCGGTCAGGATCAGCCCGCGGGCATGGCGATGGAACAGCGAAACCGACAGTTCCTGCTCCAGCGCACTGACCTGGCGCGAAACGGCCGATTGCGACAGACCGAGTTGCTCGCCGGCATGCGTGAAGCTCCCCGCCTCGGCCGCCGCGTGAAACACTTTCAGCTTGTCCCAATCCATATTGATAAATCCGTCGCGAGTTCGGTGAATATTCATTCGGCCGCCGCGCGATCGCTCGCGCGCAGCGCCAGGAATCGCTCGGCTTCGAGCGCCGCCATGCAGCCAAGGCCTGCGGCGGTGACCGCCTGGCGATAGGTTTCGTCGGCAACGTCGCCGGCGGCAAACAGGCCGGGCACGGAAGTGGCGGTCGAGTTGGGCGCGACTTCGACGTAGCCGGACGGTTTGAGTTTGATCTGTCCGACGACGAGGTCGGTGGCCGGTGCATGGCCGATCGCGATGAAGACGCCGTCGGCGGGCACTTCCGTGACCGAACCGCTCTTGACGTTCTTCAGCCGGACGTGAGTGACCTTGGACGGGTTCTCCGCGCCCCTGATTTCGTCGATTGCGCTGTCCCACACCACCTTGATCTTGGGATGCTTGAACAGGCGGTCCTGCAATATGCGCTCGGCGCGGAAGTGATCGCGGCGATGCACGATCGTCACCTGCGAAGCAAAGTTGGTGAGGAAGAGCGCTTCCTCCACCGCGGTGTTGCCGCCGCCGACCACGATGACTTCCTTGCCGCGGTAGAAGAACCCGTCACAGGTCGCGCAGGCCGAAACGCCGAAGCCCTTGAATTTCTCTTCCGACGGCATCCCGAGCCAGCGCGCTTGCGCACCGGTGGCAAGGATGACGGTTTCGGCAAGGTAGACGTCGCCCGAGTCGCAGGTCAGGCGGAATGGCCGCTGCGACAGCTCCAGCTTGTTGACGTGGTCGGTGACGATCTTGGTGCCGACATGGGCCGCCTGCTTCTCCATCTGCTCCATCAGCCAGGGGCCCTGGATCACGTCAGCGAAGCCCGGATAGTTCTCGACGTCGGTCGTGATGGTGAGCTGGCCGCCGGGTTGGATGCCTTGGATCAGCACCGGCTCAAGCATGGCCCGCGCCGCGTAGATCGCCGCAGTGTACCCGGCGGGGCCGGAACCGACGATGACGACCTTGGCGTGAATAGGTGCAGGCATGAACCGGTCCCTTTCGAGGGGGATTTGATGAGCGCTTAAGCGGAATTCGCCCGGGAAGACGCCGCAATGATGCCGAAAGTGTCAATTGCAAGTCTAAGGTATCTGGCGAGCTATGCAAGAATTGCAATTCAAATCAGCAAAATTTCCCGTGAGTTAGAAAAATGGCGCAATGCACGCGAAATAAAATTGCGCCATGTGGGTGAGCTGCGCTAAGAGAGTTACCGGTAGCGGTCCTGGAAAGCATGCCGCCAGCCGCTCCAAGTCACTCTCAGCCTGTTGGAACCCAGACCGCGTGTCGAAGAATCTTGACGAAATCGACCTCAAAATCCTGAGCGAAATCCAGGCGGACGGTCGAATCACGAATGTTGAATTGGCCAAACGCGTCGGTATTTCTCCGCCGCCGTGCCTGCGCCGCGTACGGACGCTGGAGGAGGCCGGCTATATCCAGGGCTATCGTGGGTTGCTCGATCCGCGAAAGCTCGGCTTCGATGTCACGGTATTTGCGTCCGTCCACCTGTCGAGCCAGGCCGACGCCGACTTGCGCGCGTTCGAGGAGTTCGTGCGCGCCGAACCGTTGGTGCGGGAATGCTGGATGCTGTCAGGCGAAGTCGATTTCGTCTTGAAATGCGTGGCGCCCGACATGGCGACGTTCCAGGATTTCGTCACGCATCTGACCGCCGCGCCGCATGTGAGAAACGTGCGAACGTCGCTGGTGCTGCACAATTCGAAGTATGAAGCGGCCGTGCCGCTGGAAGTGAAGGCGAGGGGATAGCGCTCGCGCAATCTCTTCTCCCTCCCCTGCAAGGGGGAGGGTTGGAGTGGGGTCTCCATCTCAGGCAGATGCAGCAGTTGATCACCTCCCGGTCGATGCGGGCGCATCAACCGACTTCTCCGTTTCAAGCGGAGGTGAACGCAATCAGCTCTTGCCCATCTTCGCATCGACGCTGTAGGGGCCGGGGCCCGACGTCGCGAGATACAGACAAGCAAAGCAGAACAGGATCGCGGCCGTACCGTTGTTGATCAATGGAAGAAATCCGCGCGGGAAATGTCCGATGAAATAGGCAAAGGCCATTTCGCCCGCGAGAATGAAAGCGGCGATGCGCGAGAAAAGGCCGATCATCAGCAGCGCGCCGAGCACGAGTTCAATCCCGCCGGCCGTCAGGATCAGCGGAGGCGGGTCGGCGAATTGGGGCACCGTCGGGAATTTCAGAATCTTGGCGACACCGTACTGAAACAGCAGCAGGCCGGTGATGAAGCGAAACAAGCTAAGTGCTACCGGCTGAAATTTTGAAAGCGTCTGGTCCATGTCATAGCCCCCTGTTTTGACACTCTGGAATGCCGAGGTTTTGCAGTGCGGCGGAAACACGCCACCCCCGCGCGCTCCTCCGGCCTAACCCCTTCCAGTCAGAAATATTCCACACATCAAAAAGCCGCGCCATAGGCACGGCCTCCTGATCGCGCATCATTCAACTTGAGGATGGTGAAGTTCAGCGCCACTCGACCTTGGTGATCTCATAGGCCTTGGCGCCACCGGGAGCGACGACCTCCACTGAAGCGCCTTTCTTCTTGCCGATCAGCGCGCGCGCCAGCGGCGAGGTGATGGAGATCTTGCCCTTCTTGGCATCGGCTTCCACCTCGCCGACGAGTTGCCACACCGCCTTTTTTTCGGTGTCCTCGTCGACCAGCGTGACGGTGGCACCGAACTTGATCGTGTCGCCCGAAAGCTTCGAAATATCGATGATGTCGGCGCGCGCGAGCTTGTCCTCCAGCTCCGCGATGCGGCCTTCGTTATGCGACTGCTCTTCCTTGGCCGCATGATATTCCGCGTTCTCGGAGAGGTCGCCGTGCGAGCGCGCCTCGGCGATATGCTCAATGATGCGCGGCCGGTCCACCGACTGGCGCTTCTTCAATTCTTGTTCGAGCGCGGCATGTCCGCCAGCCGTCATCGGAACCTTTTCGATCATCTTCTCTAATCCCTTGTCCGCGCGCGCCACAAAGGAAGGGGCGGCTCGCGCGAAACGTCTTCAAGAGGCCCTCGCTGCCGAAACAGTCCAAAAGCCAGCTAACTCGGCCCCGCGACTGAAGGCCAACTCAACATCTGTTCAGGCGGAGAGTTCCCAGCTGGCTTTATTACCAATCATTGCAGGCGCTTTGTGGCTCGCCAATGATCAGTTCTCGGAAAAATAACTCTGCAACGTGCGGACCTCAAGGTCTCCGTCCAGATAGGCGCGGACGCCCTGGGCAGCCGCCACGGCACCCGAGAGAGTGGTGTAATACGGCACTTTATGCAAGAGGGCAGCGCGCCGCAACGAACGACTATCGGCTAATGCCTGTGGTCCCTCGGTGGTGTTAAAAACCAGCGCAATGTCGCCGTTGGTAATAGCGTCGACAATATGCGGGCGTCCTTCCAGCACCTTGTTAACCTTCTCCGCGGGGACGCCGTTATCGCTGAGGAAGCGCTGCGTTCCCGACGTCGCCAATACCTTGAATCCAAGCGAGGATAACAGCCGCACCGCATCGACGATGCGCGTCTTGTCGCTCTCGCGCACCGAGACGAATACGGTGCCTTTGCGCGGCACACGCGTGCCGCCGCCAAGCTGGCTCTTGGCGAATGCGATTTCGAACGAGCGGTCGATACCCATGACTTCGCCCGTGGATCGCATTTCCGGTCCCAGCACGGTGTCGACGCCGGGGAAGCGGGCAAACGGAAATACCGATTCCTTGACGCCGACATGGCCGGGCTTGGGTTTCTTCAAATTAAAGTCAGCGAGCTTCTCGCCGGCCATCAGCCGTGCTGCGATCTTGGCGACCGGCATGCCGATCACCTTGGCGACAAAGGGCACCGTGCGCGAGGCGCGCGGATTGACCTCGAGCACATAGATATCGCCGTCCTTGATGGCGTATTGCACGTTCATCAAACCCACGACGTCGAGCCCGAGCGCCAATTCACGCGTTTGCCGCTCGAGCTCGGCGAGCGTCTCGGCATCGAGCGAGTGCGGCGGCAACGAGCAGGCGCTGTCGCCGGAATGAATGCCGGCTTCCTCGATGTGCTCCATGATGCCGACGATGAAGGTGTCCTTGCCGTCGGACAGGCAATCGACGTCGACCTCGATCGCGTCGGACAGATAGCGGTCGAACAACAGCGGATTGGTGCCGAGCACGGTGTTGATCTGCCCGGTCTTGTCGTTGGGATAGCGCGCCTTGACGTCGCCCGGCACGAGCTCGGGCAGGGTGCCGAGTAGATAGTCGCTGAGCTGATTGTCCTCGCGAATGATCTGCATCGCGCGGCCGCCGAGCACATAAGACGGACGCACCACCAGCGGCAGGCCAAGGTCGGCCGCTACAAGCCGCGCCTGCTCGACCGAATAGGCGATGCCGTTCTTCGGCTGCTTCAGCCGTAATTTGTCGAGGACGCGCTTGAAGCGGTCGCGGTCTTCGGCGAGGTCGATGGCGTCGGGCGAGGTGCCGAGGATCGCCACATCGGCCGCCTCGAGCGCATGCGCCAGTTTCAGCGGCGTCTGGCCGCCGAACTGTACGATCACGCCGTGCAGCCGGCCGTTGGTTTTTTCCGTCGCGATGATTTCGAGCACGTCCTCGGCCGTCAGCGGCTCGAAATATAGCCGGTCGGCGGTGTCGTAGTCGGTCGACACCGTTTCCGGATTGCAGTTGATCATGATGGATTCATAGCCGGCATCGTGCAGCGCGAAGCAGGCGTGGCAGCAGCAATAGTCGAATTCGATGCCCTGGCCGATCCGGTTGGGTCCGCCGCCGAGAATGATGATCTTGTTCTTGTCCGACGGTGCGCTTTCGTCCACTGGCGGGCCGGCGAACGGCGCCTCGTAGGTCGAGTACATGTAAGCGGTCGGCGAAGCGAACTCGGCCGCACAGGTATCGATGCGCTTGAATACCGGCCGTACGCCGAGCGCATGCCGGCGAGCTGTCACCTCGGCCTCGGTCATGTTGGCGAGCACCGCGAGCCGCGCGTCGGAAAAGCCCATCGCTTTGAGCATGCGCAGGCCGAAGGCATTTGGCGGCAGGCCGTCATGCCTGACCTTGATTTCCATGTCGACGATGCCGCGCATCTGCGCCAGAAACCACGGATCGATCTTGCAGGAGTTGAAGATGTCTTCATTGCTCCAGCCGAGCCGCATCGCCTGCGCCACCTGCAATAGGCGGTCGGGCGTCGGCGTGCCGAGGGCCGCGCGGATCGCGTTCTTGTCGTCGTCGCGCCCCAGGCCCTCGATCTCGATTTCGTCGAGCCCGGTGAGGCCGGTCTCGAGGCCGCGCAACGCTTTTTGCAGGCTCTCCTGAAAAGTGCGGCCGATCGCCATCACTTCGCCGACCGACTTCATCGAGGTGGTCAGCGTGGTGGAAGCGCCGGGAAATTTCTCGAACGCAAAGCGCGGGATCTTGGTGACGACGTAGTCGATCGTCGGCTCGAACGAAGCCGGCGTCGCGCCGCCGGTGATGTCGTTGGCGATTTCATCGAGCGTATAGCCGACCGCGAGCTTGGCCGCGACCTTGGCGATCGGAAAGCCGGTTGCTTTCGATGCAAGCGCGGAGGACCGCGACACGCGCGGATTCATCTCGATCACGACCATGCGGCCGTCGGCCGGATTGACGCCGAACTGCACGTTGGAGCCGCCGGTTTCCACCCCGATCTCGCGCAACACCGCGAGCGAGGCGTCGCGCATGATCTGGTATTCCTTGTCGGTGAGCGTCAGCGCCGGCGCGACCGTGATCGAGTCGCCGGTGTGAACGCCCATCGGATCGAGGTTCTCGATCGAACAAACGATGATGCAGTTATCTTTCTTGTCGCGCACCACCTCCATCTCGAACTCTTTCCAGCCGAGAACGGATTCCTCGATCAACACTTCGTTGGTCGGCGAGGCATCAAGTCCCCGCTCGATGATGTCGATGAACTCTTCCTTGTTGTAGGCGATGCCGCCGCCGGTGCCGCCCATGGTGAAGGAGGGGCGGATGATCGCGGGCAGGCCGATCTCGGACAGCGCCATCAGCGCTTCGGCGAGCGCCTGCTGCTGATAACGTTTGCGCCGCTCGTTCTCGCCGAGCGCCCATTGGCGTTCGAATACTTCCAGCGCCTCGCCGGAAAGCTTTTCGTGATCGGCGAGATATTTGTCACGGTCGGATTTCTTCAGACCCGAGGCGTTGGCAAGCCGCGACTTCGGCGTCTGCAAGCCGATCTTTTCCATGGCGTTGCGGAAGAGCTGGCGATCTTCGGCCTTGTCGATCGCATCTGCCGTGGCGCCGATCATCTCGACGTCGAATTTGGCGAGCGTGCCCAGCCGGCGCAGCGACAACGCGCAGTTCAGCGCGGTCTGCCCGCCCATGGTCGGCAACAGCGCAAAGCCGCCGGGAATGACGTGGCGTTCTTTCTCGATGATCTTGGCGACGATCTCGGGCGTGATCGGCTCGATATAGGTCGCGTCCGCAAGCTCCGGGTCGGTCATGATCGTCGCCGGATTGGAATTGACCAGGACGATGCGGTATCCCTCTTCCTTCAACGTCTTCACCGCCTGCGTTCCCGAATAATCGAACTCGCAGGCCTGGCCGATCACGATGGGACCGGCGCCGATGATCAGGATGGTGGAGATGTCGGTTCTTTTGGGCATCAAGTCTCGCGGATAGCAGCAGGAAAACGGGCACAAAAAAAGGGCGCGCAGTCCGCGCGTCCCTTAAAGCCCAGCGTGAGGAAGGCCCTCGCGCGCAGGCGGTCTTTAGACCAGATTCCGCAGCCGCGTAACCCCCAAAAACAGGCCATCAACCGGCATTTTCCTGGATCCAGGCGACGTTTCTGGGAGGGGGCGGCCAAATAAGCTGGCGGTCTCAGTCCGTCTACGCTTTCGCTTTGCTCAAGCTACGCCGGACTCTTTGCCAGCCGATCTAGCGTGGCTGCGCCACGCGTAGCCCGTCAGGGCGAAGCGTGGAGGCCCGGCCTGGATTTGAACCAGGATAAAGAGCATTGCACTGCTCTCGCGTCGACGCATTCCGCCACCGGGCCGCACCGACCTTCGCCCAATGCGGGGCGCGTAGCCACTGCTTGTCGCGGTTAACCCTACCGCCGTGTTGGGGCCGGTTTGGCCCGGCCGGTCAGGTCATGCGCTGAAGGCCTGTCGTGCCACAAAGGTCATGCGCGAGGGGTTGTGCCCGATATTGACGGCCACGCGCGAGCCGGTGAAGCCGCACTCTGCGAGCTTCGCGGTCATTTCGGCCTCGCTGTAGCGCTGCAAGCCGACGCGGCTGCGCAATTGCCGGTAATCCGACAAGGCAGTTGAGACCAGCCCGATCAGTGCGTCCCGCAGAAATCCGTAAGCGCCAGCAAAACGCAGCAGCGCCAGCACGTCGCTGAGCATGCCGACTTCAGGACGCAGCACATCGCCGATCACCAGCCGTCCGCTTGGTTTCAGGATCCGCCGGACGTTGGCAAAGGCGCCGTCGAGTTCTTCCGGTGTCATGTATTGGGTGACCGAATTCATCACCACGAGATCGATGGAGTGCTCGGCCATCTTGCGCACGTCTTCGAGCGAGCGGACGCGAATTTTGGTGTTGGGCGCAAAGCGGGCGATCAGCCGCCCGCGCACGCCGGGCGCAGGCTCGGCAAGGTACAGCAGGCCGCAGGCATCCGCGACCTTGGCCGCCGACAAGGCCTCGCCGCAGGCGTAGTCCAGCACCACCGCGTCCGGTGCGCCGATATAGCCGATGATATCCCGTGCAATCAGCTGAAAATGCAGGTCGCGATGCAGCCTACTTGCATAAATCGTATGCGTTAAATCGTAATAATCGATCCATTCGTCCATGACTTCTAGTGCCCCGGTTCTGAACTTCGTATCCCGTCGCGGCAGCCTCTTTTCCGAATGCCAGAACCCGAGGGACACTAGCAACTATATGATTCTAGTGCCGCTTCGGCTCTGACGTTGCTTTGAAGATTTCGCGGTGGCAATGAAAGAGACGTCAGAAGCCGCGACACCAGTATCCGAAAATGCTAAGGTTCCGGCCAAGGAACCGCCTCGCCCGAGAGGCGTTAAATGGTCCGGTGACTGATGTCCATCGCCGCCGAGTCCGGTTGTTAGAATTCCCGGTTCGTAACAGGAAGGTCCATCGTGAGCAAAGCCAGCAAAACCTCCCCCGATCTCGACACCCCGACCGACCTGCCGAAAGCAGCCGTCGACAAGATTTCAGCCGCGCTCAACGTGCTGCTGGCTGATGCCTTTGCGCTTTATCTGAAGACCAAGAATTTTCATTGGCATGTCAGTGGCCGTCATTTCCGCGACTACCACCTGATGCTCGACGAGCAGTCGGATGCGATCTTCGCAACTACCGATCAGCTGGCCGAGCGGGTGCGCAAGCTCGGCGGCACCACGGTGCGCTCGATCGGGCATGTCGCTAAACTGCAGACCATCAAGGACAACAACGAAGACTACGTGCCGCCGCGCGAGATGCTGCGGGAGTTGATGGAAGACAACAAGCACATGGCGGCTGCGATGCGCAAAGCGCATAAGCTGAGCGATGACCATGAGGATTCCGGTACCGCCGGTCTGCTCGAGACCTTTATCGACGAGACGGAGCGGCGCACCTGGTTCCTGTTCGAAGCCTCCCGCAAGGAAGGCAGCAACGCGGAGTAATCCGGGAATTCTTTTTCCGTAACAAACGGCTGCTCCACGAAACGATCCACTGACACGGATCGCTTCGCAGGTGTGTTCGACGGAGCGCAGATGGACGCTAGAGGGTGATGGCCGACTTCTTGCACAAATCGACGGTACCATTGGTATAACTTAGGCACTTCGATTTGTCGGCGGCTTCGCTATCTGATTTCGCTTTCCTGCTCTTTGCATCATCGCATGCCGACTTGGCGTCTGAGGATGTGCTCAAGACAATTCCCAGCGCAGGGCTCTGTGTTTCCTTTCCGACGTGACAGGCGCCAGACATCGATGCCCTGCGAACGGTCCATTGGTCGGCCGCGTGAGCGCTCGAGCCTGCCGTGATGCCGAGCGCAGTAAGGAGAACCACGGAAAGTGTCTTCATTGTCGTTGATGCCTTTCAGTTTGGGGACGCATAACCGCGGCAGGCGGCAGGCCGCAATGAGCTATCACTGGACGATCGCAGGCGGAGCCCGCTGAAACGGCGTGGTCGCGTTTCCGATCGTCTTCGTCAGTCTCGAAGCAGATGACGTTACGCGTAGACCATGGCTTGCGCATCCGCTCTATGGTGGAGGCGGATCGATGCGACCCTCAAATCCTACCGCTTGTTCCATAGGATCGTCAGCGGCCCGTCCCTGCCGAGGAGGGGGTCGCTCTGCGGCAGTCTGACTTCCGGAATTGTCTTAAGCGCGGCTGCGTGATTTTCCGGCGTCGGTCGCGTCACCTGCATTTTCGCGCCGGGCGGGTAGGCGCCGACGACGGAGAAGTCATCCGTCGCCTTTAGACATTGGTGACCGGTGCCGGCCGGCAAAATCGCAACGTCGCCGGGATCGAGCTCGAACACCTTGCCGCCATCGCCGCCGAACCGGACTTGCGCATGTCCTCGCGCAATGCCGAGCGCTTCATGCACCGTGGCGTGATAGTGCAGGAAGTCGTAGACGCCGTTGCGCCAGATGTCCTGCCCCCAACCGTTGGCATCGAACAGATCTTCGATCGTCGCCTCACGCGCCGCGTTATCAAGGTCGATCGCGCCCTTGTAGATCACGAACGGCAGGACGTTGTTGGGGACGAGGCCGTCGTCTTCAAAGACAAAGGTGGCTGGCTTTTGGCTCTTGAGGACCGGCAAGACGCGAACTCCCGCTAATATGCCTGAGCATAGCGCGGGAATAACGGACGTCAGCGCCTCACGTTCCTCTCCCGAAACGTTACATGCCCTTGGCGGGGGGGCCGGGAATCTCGAACACCAAACAGGTGGTCGTGGCATGCGCGAGCAGGCGGCCCCTGGCGTCGGTAATGCGCGCTTCCGCCGTGGCGGCGCGGCGGCCGACATTGAGCGTGCGGCCCTCGGTCCGTACCGCGCCGGTATCCTTGGTCATGCCGCGGATGAAGCTGACCTTGAATTCGAGGGTCGTGTAGCCTGAGCCCGCCGGCAGCGTCGAATGCACGGCAAGGCCCATCGCGGAATCGAGCAGTGTCGCCGCGTAACCGCCATGCACCGAGCCGATTGGATTGTAGTGGCGAAAGCCGGGAACGCTGGAGAACGACACCACGCCCGGTTCGGCCGAGTAATCGAACGGTTCGATGTTCTGCATGATCGGCGGCGCCGGCAGCTCTCCCGCAAACATCGCGCGCAGGAACTCGACGCCGGTCATCGAGGCCATCACGTCCGGCGGGGTGACACCATATTCGATCTTGCGGGTAGTGGGGTCGGCCATGAGGAGCTCCGGGCGATCGTGCGATGACATCCATCATATCAAACAAAAGGTCGGCGCGTAGCGCCGGGGTGGAGGATCTGAACTTATCTTGAAGTATGTTTGCTGCCGACAGGCTTGCCCCCCACCCGACCGGCCTCGGCCGGCCACCCTCCCACGCCTTCGCGGGGGAGGGAGAAGAGGCCGTGCCTGCAGCGTGCTACTTCTTCGCAATCAAGCCGGCTCACGCCCGCTTTCTCTCGCGCATCAAATCGGCAAAACGCTGAAACAGGTAGTGGGAGTCGCGCGGGCCGGGCGAGGCTTCCGGATGGTACTGCACCGAGAATACCGGCTTGCCGTCGAGCGCGATCCCGCAATTGGAGCCGTCGAACAGCGAGACGTGGGTTTGCGTCGCGCCTTTCGGCAGCGTCGCCTGATCCACCGCAAAGCCGTGGTTCATCGAGGTGATCTCGACCTTGCCGGTGGTCTCGTCCCTGACCGGGTGATTGGCGCCGTGATGGCCTTGATGCATCTTTTTGGTCTTGGCGCCGACGGCCAGGCCCAGCATCTGATGGCCGAGGCAGATGCCGAAAGTGGGCGTGCCGGAATCGATCACCTTCTTGATGACAGGCACGGCGTATTTGCCGGTCTCCGCAGGATCGCCCGGGCCGTTCGACAAGAATACGCCGTCCGGCTTCATCGCCAAAATGTCTTCGGCTGACGTCGTCGCCGGCACTACCGTGACCTTGGCCCCGACGCCGGCCAGCAGGCGCAGGATGTTGCGCTTGATGCCGTAGTCGACCGCGACCACGTTAAATTCCGGATCGGTCTGGCGGCCGAAACCCTTTTCCCACGCCCACGGCGTCTCGTCCCAGGTGAAGCGTTGGCCGGAGGTCACCATCGGTACGAGGTCCATGCCCTCCAGGCCCGGCCATTCGCGTGCTTCTTCTTTCAGGGCATGCAGGTCGAACTCGCCGCTTCTCGCGTGCGCGATCACAGCGTTGGGCATGCCTTTGGCCCGGATCAGCGCGGTCAGTGCGCGGGTGTCGATGCCGGACAGGCCGATGATGCCTCGCGCCTTCAGCCATTGATCGAGATGGCGTGTGGCACGGTAGTTCGACGGCTCCGAAATCGCGGTGCGCAGGATCACCCCGCGCGCGCCCGGCGTCGCCGCCATGTTCACCGTCTCGATATCTTCGTCGTTGGTACCGACGTTGCCGATATGCGGGAAGGTGAATGTGATGAGCTGCCCCGCGTAGGAGGGATCGGTGAGGATCTCCTCATAGCCGGTCATCGCGGTGTTGAAGCAGACCTCGCCGACGGCGTGGCCTTCGGCGCCGAGGCCGAAGCCTTCCAGCACGGTGCCATCGGCCAGCACGAGAAGTGCTGTCGGCTTGTGGTCCGGCCAGGCGGCAGTATTTTCTGATGTCGTCATGAGGCCTCTCAATAGTCCCCGGACGGCCTCTCGTCAAAGTCGGAAAGGACGGATTCACATGCGTTTTCGGCATATTTCGCGGTTGTTTGATGGTTCGGCCGGTTGTCTCGCTGGGGCGAACGGCCTAGATCAACCGCCTCAGCCGAGAGGAGACTGATTCCCATGCTGCGCGACGACATCAACAACGCGGTCAAGGAAGCGATGAAGGCCAAGGAGGAGCGCAAGCTCTCCACGCTTCGGATGGTCAATTCGACCATCAAGAATGCCGACATCGCCGCGCGCGGCGACGGCAAGCCGCCGCTGTCCGATGCCGATCTGCTCGGCGTGTTCCAGAAGATGATCAAGCAGCGCCAGGAATCGGTCGAGCTCTATGAAAAGGGTGGCCGCGCCGAACTCGCCGCGCAGGAGCGCGAGGAGATCGCGGTTATCTCGGCGTATCTCCCCAAACAAATGTCCGACGACGACATGAAGGCCGCGATATCAGCCGCCATCGTCGAGACCGGCGCTGCCGGCATGAAGGACATGGGCAAGGTCGTTGGAGTCCTTAAAGGCAAATATGCCGGCCAGATGGATTTCGGCAAAGCCAGTGGGCTGGTGAAGGCGGCGCTCACGGGCTGAGTTTTACGGGTGCATGTCGTCCCCGCGAAAGCGGGGACCCATACGCCGCAGCAATAGTAGTGTGAGCGAGCTGGCTGACGCTCTGCACGACGATAGCTCCTCGTGGTTATGGGTCCCGCCGGGTCAACGATTGAATGGCTGATAGAATAACCTTTCGGCCGGTAACCTCGGAGAGCTGGCGCGACTTTGAAAAGCTCTTTGAGAGCCGTGGCGGTCCCAAATCGTGCTGGTGCACAGTATGGCGAACTGTGGAAGCGCTCCCGAGGGCAGAGCGGCCGGCCACCGCCAAAAAGCTTGAGATGAAGCGGCGCATATCATCGGCCGAACCTGTTGGACTACTCGGCTATCTTGACTCGGAGCCTGTCGCCTGGTGCTCGATCGCGCCGCGCGACACCTATCGCGCATCGATGAGCGATGTCTTGCCGGGTGATGAGAAGCAGCGAATCTGGTCGATCGTGTGCTTCTTCGTTTCGAGGCCTTTCCGCGGGCAGGGGATGTTTCAAAAAATGGTCGCGGCCGCCGAGGAACATGCGGCAAGAAACGGAGCGACCATGCTGGAAGGGTATCCCGTCGATCCGGATTCTCCGAGCTACCGCTTCGGGGGTTATTTGCCCGCGTTTGAACAGGCAGGATACGCCGTGGTTAGCCGGAAGGGTTCGCGCCGGCACGTTGTGCGCAAGATCATCTCTTAGAACAAGGCTCGCTTGGCTTGCGATTTACACTGCCGTGTCATGCCTGGCCATAGTAGTCTGCCTTGCGCAGACTACGTAGACTTGCCCGCGCTGCCGGGCATCCACGTTTTTGAAACTCGCTTGTAAAAAGTGAGACGTTGGATGGCCGGCCTAAAACCGGCTGCGACGGAGGATAGAGCCGGGCCATGCTCACCGAAACCAACGATTACGACAAACTCTGCCGCGAGTTTCGCTGGGAAATCCCCGATCGCTTCAACATGGCGACCGCCTGCTGCGATCGTCATGCCGACGGCACGGGCCGGCTGGCGCTGATCTATGTCGACGAGGACGGCACCTCGCGCCGCACGTCGTTCGATGAACTGGCTGATCTCTCGCGCCGCTTCGCCAACGTGCTGGTGTCGGACGGTCTGGTGCGCGGCGATCGCGTCGCGCTGTTTTTATCGCAATCGCTGGAATTGCTGGTCGGACATCTCTCGGCATTTCGTGCCGGCATGATCTCGATTCCGCTGTTTGCGCTGTTCGGCGAAGACGCGCTGGAATTTCGTCTCGCCAATTCCGGTGCGAAAGCTATCGTCACCGACGCGGCCGGCTGGGAGAAGCTGCAAAAGATCCGCGACCGGCTCCCCGAACTCAGGAACATCTATCTCATCGGCGACGATGACGCGCCCGCGGGCACCAGGAAATTCTGGCCGACGCTTGAGGCCGCATCGAGCGATTTCGTCACCATTGATACCGCGGCCGACGACCCCGCAATGATCATCTATACTTCCGGCACCACAGGCAGTCCCAAAGGCGCGCTGCATGCGCATCGCGTGTTGCTGGGCCATCTGCCCAACGTCGAGATGATCCACGATTTCTTCCCCAAGGCTGACGACGTGATGTGGACCCCGGCCGACTGGGCCTGGATCGGGGCCTTGTTCGATGTGCTGTTTCCGTCGCTTTATCATGGCGTGCCGGTGATAGGTCATCGCGCCAGAAAATTCGATAGCCACGCGGCGATGCAGTTGATGGCCGATCACGCCGTGCGCAACGTGTTCCTGCCGCCGACCGCGCTGAAACTGATGCGGCAGGATGAGGTCAGCAATTCCGGCGTGCAGCTGCGCAGCATTTTTTCCGGCGGCGAGGCGCTTGGCGCCGAATTATTGGACTGGGTACGCGACACCTTCGGCATTGAGGTTCATGAAGGCTACGGCCAGACCGAATGCAATTTGTCCGTCGGCAACAACGCGAAGCTGTTTCCGATCCGCCCGGGTTCGATGGGCAAGGCGACGCCGGGGTTCGACGTGCGCATCGTCGACGACAACGGCAACGAGCGGCCACGGGGTGAGCGCGGCATTATCGCAGTTCGCCAGCCCAATCCCGTCACCATGATCGAATACTGGAGGAACCCGGAAGCGACGCAGAAGAAGTACGCCGGCGGGTTTCTGTTGACCGGCGATCTCGGCCGGCAGGATGAGGACGGTTACTTCTGGTATCTGAGCCGCGAGGACGACGTCATCACCACGGCCGGCTATCGCGTCGGCCCGTCCGAGATCGAGGATTGTCTGTTAAAACATCCGGCGGTGGCGATGTCGGCAGTGGTCGGCGTTCCCGATCCTCTGCGCACCGAGTTCGATCAAGGCGTGGATCGTGCTGCGCCCGGGCGTTGCGCCGAGTGACGCGTTGGCGCGGGAGATCCAGGACTTCGTCAAGGTCAAACTAGCCGCGCACGAATATCCACGCTTCGTGCAGTTCACGAATGCCCTGCCGATGACCGCAACAGGCAAGGTGCTGCGGCGTGAGTTGAGGGCGTTGGGCTGAGACAGGCCCCGGTATCGGAGATTTACTGTTAGCGGCGATTGCCGACCGGCTGCATGCCGGAGTCCTTGATGGCTGTCGTGGTCTTGTCGGACACCAGGAACTCGATCAATCGCTTGGCCTGTTCCGGATTGTGCGCTGTCTTGACGATCGAGGCCGTGAAAATCTGGATGAGTTGCACCTCGTCGGGGAGCGAGCCCACGAGTTCGATGCCGGGTTGATGGACCTGTTCGCTGACGGGGCCAATGGCAAGATCCGCTTCGCCGGCGGCCACCGCGTCGGTCGATTCGATGCCGCGCGCGAACATTTTCGATGTCACCTTGTCGGCGACGCCGAGTTTTGGGAATACCTCGTCCTTTAGAAAAATGCCGCTGGTGCTTGCGGGCAGCGCCACCAGACGCGCGCCGAGCAGCGTCCGCTTGAGCGCATCGACGCTGCTGACATCCGGCTTGGCGCTTCCCTGGCGCACCGCCGCACCCAGCGGCACGCTGGCTAGCTCCACTTCCGAACCAGTGGCGATCCTGCCCATTGCCATCAACTCGCCAAGTCCTTCTTTCGAGAGAATCACCAGGTCAACCTCAGTGCCATTCTCAAGCTGAGACTTGATGGTCTTCGGTCCCGTTCCCTGCGATGCGCCGGACAGCGTGGTGACGGTAATGCCGGAACTACGCTCGAACTCCGGCAGCACCTGCTTGTAGGCCAGCGAGAAGCCGCCCGAGATCATCACAGTGAGCTTTTCCATCGCGTGGCCCGCAGATGCCGCAAACAATACGGCGAGGTTAGTGATCAGAATGGCTGTGAGGCGTTTCAACATATTTCCGTCTCCGGAGAAACAGCGGGCCATGAAATCACGGAGGGCTTAAAACTGCCAGTGCGCGCGGGCAGCGAAAGCATTCGCCGGGCCGCGATCGGCGTTGTAGCCGGGATTGGCGATGAACTGATAGTCGAAGGTGAGCTTGGTGGAGGCGTTCAGCGCGATGCTGTAATAGGCCTCGAATATTTTCTCGGTGCCGTAATTGGTCAATTGTCCGTCGCCGACGAGGATGCCAAGCCCGCCGGCATTGAGGAAAGCGACGTGCGCGTTCGATATGCCGTTGATCACGCCGGCAATGCCGATGTTGTCGTCGGGGCGGCCCCAGGATTTGCCGCCGATCGAAACGCCACCGGATACCGTGCGGTCGATGTCTGTGAAGTCCCATGGCTCGATGTTTCCATCGGCCCAGCCGGCGCGCAGGAACACGCCGACATCCTCCCTGATCTGTTGTTCGATGTTGAGGCTGACACCGGGCCGGCTGGTATAGGTGCGCACGGCGTTGATGTCGGCCGGCATTCCCGTGACCTGCGAAAGCGCGACCGCATCGGCGAAGTTGCCGGCGTTGCCGCGATTCAAAAAGCCCGTAACCTTGATCTTGCCCGGCTGGCCCCACAGATCGTAGCGCCGCTCGATCTCGCCGATCAGCGAAAATTGCTGGAAGGTGGGGTCGAGCGTGCCGCCCAACGGGCTCATGCCACCGCCCGGCGTCGCGGAAAGATCGAACACGCCGCCCCGAAAAGTCCATTGTCCGGTGTACCATTCCGCGGCCGCGCCGTAAGTATAGCCCCAGCCGTCGGCGGCGTAGTCGAAGCTGCCGGCATTGACCACTGACCAGTTCAGAAAATCGGTCTTCGGACTGGTGGCGTAGCGGTTGGTATCGAAGATGTCGGTGACGGCGAAACGGCCTGCGGTGATGACCAGGCGATCGGTCGAGCGCGTGCCCTTGAATTGGGTGAAATCGTCGACGACGTTCTCGGTCTCTCCGCCGAGATTGATGGTCTGGCGCAAGAAGGCGCGTTGCAGCCTCGCGTAAGGCGTGATTGAGCCGATCTTGTAGGCTTCAGCGCTAGGAAAACCGGCTACGCCGTGGGAGTTGTCGAAGCCAAGGCCCTGGTCGATTTCCGGATTGGCCCAGAACTCCGCGCCCTTCCATAGTTTGACGCCGATCGAAAGCGTGGTGTCGAAGGTCTGCTTGGCGTCGGCGCCTCCGGTCAGGCTGTTGGTTCCCTCGTAAGGCGAGCGAAACGCCGGATGGGCCTGCTCGACATAGGTCGCCTGCCCATGCACCGCGAAAATATCGGCATTTTCCGTAAAGCGCGATGGCGCCGCGGCAGCGGGCCGAGAGGGATCGTCGAAGCGGTAGTTGAGAGCCAGTCGGAATTGATGTTCGGAAAAGCCCGACGAGACGCGTTGTCCGGACGCCGGGAAGTCTACGGTGGCGGACGGAAAGCCGGTCCAGAGATATTCGCCGCGGACGGTCCAACTGGGCGCGATCGCGGTTTCGACGCCGACACCGGCGGCCCAGCCGAAACGGTAGAGGAAGCGGTCTTCGGTGGCGGCGGTCGCGGCTTGCGTCAGCGCCTCGTGATCGTAGGTCCAGGCGAGGCCGCCGGTGGCGTAGAACAGCCAGTGGCCGGGCGCGTAACCGATGCGGCCCCGCAACGTCCCCGAAGCCAGCACGGTTTCGCTGAAGCTGCCCGCGCCGAAGCTCGGCGAGGTCAAGAACGAGCGGCCGCCGATGGTCAGCCCGCTGGTATCGGGAAAGGCCGGAAACGAACCGTCGCCTTCGATGCCGAGCACCACGCGGTTCTTCAGCATCCAGTTGTAGCCGCCTTGCACGCCTTCGAACCAGCTTCCGCCCTCGGTGAAGCCGTCCGGCGACCGGTAGAGGTTGAACGAGCCTGCCACTGGCGCGCCGCCGCCCATCGGATCGAGCGTCCAGCCGGAGTTTCCGGCGGCAACGCCGACATGGCCGCCGACGTAGAAACCGGTCCAGTCATAGGCGGTCGCGGCGGGCAGCGCCTTCACCGGCATGACAATTGGAAGATCGGCGGCACGAGACGCGCTCGCAAACAGGGCAAGCGACAATGCAACAGACGCGCCTCCGCAGAGGTGCCTGAACATTTCAGCTCGGCGAATCAAGACGGCCCACCATCCCCGTGACAAGTTCATTTCTTGTCATCGCGCTGGAGCGGATGTCAATGCAATGAACCGCCGCCAGGAGGGTAAGTCGCGGCGTCTGTCATATTACCGCAACATGTACCCGGCCTGCTTCCGTGGGCACGAAACGCTCCGCCTACGGCGTCTTGATGCCGAGCTTCTTCAGCGCCGTCAGCATTCGCTCCGGCGGCGCCATTTTGACGACGAGCGGTTCGCCGGTTTCCAGCAGGCTCTTCAGGCTCGAGAGGATCGCCGGCCAACCCTGGCGTCCGCCGGAGAGAATGTCATCGTCCAGCGGCCGTTCGTGCGATTCCGTCATGGTGAGCCGCACGGCGTCACCCGCGGGCTCGATGTCGTAGGTGACGAGCGTTGCGCCCAGCTTTTCGATCAGCTCCGGCCAGTTCACGTTGAACGTGAAGGCGAGCTTGCGATACGGCACACATTCAACCACTTCGCCGGAGATATGCAGCGCGCCGTCAGGTGTCCGCACGACGTACGCGCCGCCGACCTTCAGCTCGATCTCGACCGCGTTGCCGAAGAAATATTTTCGGCTGAATTCGGCCGAGGTCAACGCTTGCCAAACTCTCTCAGGGCTGGCGGCGATGTAGATCGTGTAGACGGTGAGCGGCTTGAAGTGATCGATGTTCATGACGTTCAAGCCTTCTTGGGCAGAATGACGGAACCGGTCTCCAGCAATGATTTGAGGTTCGAGAGGATGCGTGGCCAGCCACCGGACACGGCCCGGATGAATGCCGATTCCGGGCGATCGATGCTATGGATGACCGTCAGCTTCATGGCTTCCGTGCCCTCGACCGCTTCGATTTCGAACGTGCAGGTCGAATAGCCCTCGGCCTTCAGCTCCTCGCTCCATTCGTTTCGCCACTTGATGACAAGGCGTCGAGGTGGATCGATTTCCAGGATCTCGCCGGAGTCGGCGATCTTGCCGTCCGCAAATTGAAGCTTCCACGGCGAACCCGGCCTCCAGTCACTCTCGCAATAGGCGCCGAGCCAGTACTGTTGCGTGAGTTCCTTTGTGGTCAGCGCGGACCACAAACGTTCCTGCGTCGTGCGAATGTAGGTGACGTAGACGAATTCCGGCTTACTCATCGCGCTTCTCCAATTGCCGTTTCAACTCGCTGAGCGCGGTAAGCTTTCCGCGCTCGAATTTCTTGATCCACCGCTCGCCGATCTGATGGATCGGGACGGGATTGAGGTAGTGCAATTTCTCGCGGCCCTGCTTGTAGGTCGTGACGAGGTTGGCCTCTTCGAGAATGACAAGGTGCTTGGTGACGGCCTGCCGTGTCATGGCGAGGCCCTCGCAGAGTTCGTTCAGCGTCTGTCCGGACCGAGCGTGAAGCCTGTCGAGCAGCGACCGTCGCGATGCGTCGGAGAGGGCCTTGAACACGTCGTCCATTTCCATGATCGATAATAGGCAACCAAATGGTTGCATGTCAAGGGGGTGTTTTGGCGGCCACGTTCGGCTGTGCTAGTGATCGGCCGGCCAGCACAGATTGGTCCTAGTGAGAATCGGATCGCTAGAAGAACCTGGGTGGAAAAACATGAACCGTTACGTCAAACCGGCAATCTGCCTCGCAACTCTGCTCACTCTCGGCGGCCTCGCGCAGGCGCAAAGCCCGGCCGTTCAACCCGAACAGAAAATCGATGCACAAAAGATCGGCGCGCCGCCTGAAGCTTCCAATATGAAGCTTGTCGGCTACAGCGACTTGCAGGCGCGCAGCGCCTATCAGCCGACCATCCATCATCAGGGCGACCGCTGGATCGCCTATATCGGTCACCACGGCGGCACCGACGAAATTCCCGATCCCGTCAATTCCATGACCGGGAAGGCCGAGCCGAACGGGACCTCGATCGTCGACGTCACCGATCCCGCGCACCCGAAATATCTGGTTCACATTCCGGGCCAGGAAGGAAAATATGAGGGCGGCGGCGCGCAGATGGTGCGCGTGTGCGATGGCAAGCAATTGCCCAAGGGCGATCCGAACGCGGTCTATATGCTGCGCGCGATCGGCAGCGCCGGCCATGAGGTCTGGAACACCGCCGATCCGTCGCACCCGGCACTCGTCAGCCGTATCGGCGAGGGGTTGAAAGACACGCACAAGAACTTCTGGGAATGCAACACCGGCGTTGCCTACCTCGTGTCGGGTAAGCCCGACTGGCGTACGCGCCGCATGACGATGATCTACGATCTTAGTGATCCCGCCCACCCCGCCAAGATCAGGGATTTCGGTCTTCCCGGACAGGAGCCCGGCTCGACCGGCGCCGTGCCGACCGAACTGCACGGGCCGATCTCGGCCGGCCCCGAAGGCAACCGCGTCTATTTCGGCTACGGCACCGACAAGGGCGGCTTCCTGCAAATCGTCGATCGCGACAAGCTGTTGAATGGGCCGAAAGAACCGACGCCGGAAAACCTGCGCTTTCCGGAGATCTCGCGGATGTCGATGTCGGCCTTCAACGGCGCGCACACGACGTTTCCGATGCTGAAAATGCCGATCGCCGAATTCGCCCATGACAAGGAGCCGACGCGCGACATCGTCATGATCGTGGACGAGGAAATCGTCAACGAATGCGCCGAGCCGCGGCAGATGGTCTGGTTCGTCGATGTGACAATCGAAACCAGTCCGATGGTGATCTCGAGCTACACGGCAAAGGAAGCGAACGGCAATTTCTGTCAGCGGGGAGGCCGCTTCGGCGCGCATTCGTCGAACGAGAGCATGGCGCCGGTCTATTACAAGAAGATGGCGTTTATCTCCTACTTCAATGCTGGCGTCCGCGCGCTCGACATCCGCGATCCCTATCACCCGACCGAAGTCGGCTACTTCATTCCCTCGATCACGGCCAACACCGACAAGCGTTGCGTCAAGATCGACGGCAAGGACCGCTGCAAGGTCGCGATCCAGACCAACAATCTGGAGACCGACGAGCGCGGCTACATCTACATCGTCGACCGCGCCAACACCGGCATGCACATTCTCGAATTGACCGGCGACGCGCGGAAGATCGTCGATTTGCCGCCAGTTAACTGAAGCCTGTGCAGCGTGTGCTCGTCGCAATCAGTCTCCGGCCTGCCACAACGAAGGAAATCAAGAGCTATGACCTCTCGAAAAAAGGCCGACGCCGATAATCCCGAGTGACGCGGAAGGATTTTGCGAAAGCAAAGGCACGTTTTGCCGGCGAATATTCTCTCCAAATTCGGCAAACATCGCGGCCCGCAAAAGGCGCCTAAGAAAGTGGCGGTGTCGATCCGCCTTAGTCCGATTGTCGTCACTCACTTCAGAGATCAAGGGCCAGGTTGGCAGGCTCGGATTGATGCCGTCTTGACGAAGATTGTGAAGAATAAGAAGCGGCCAGCTCCGGCCCGGCTTCGGAAGGCTGGTTAAAAAATTCAAACCGGAGATGCTCCAAGGCGGGCTACCCATGTCCCTTCAAGTCTATCTCGCTTATGTCGTCGCCTGCGTGGGCCTGGCGCTGTTGCCCGGGCCCATCGTCACGCTGGTGATTGCCAACGGCCTGCGCCACGGCACCCGCGCGGCGCTGACCAATATTGCGGGCGTGCAGGCGGCGATGACGATCGTGATCGGCATCGTCGCGATCGGGCTGACTTCGCTGATGGCGACGATGGGCTACTGGTTCGACTGGGTCCGCTTCGCCGGCGCCGCCTATCTGGTATGGCTCGGCATCAAATTGATCCGTTCGCCGGTCGAAGGTGTAGAGGCCGAGGCGCCGCCGCCGCCGCGCGTTGGCTTTTTCCTCCAGGGCTTTCTGGTCGCGCTAAGTAACCCGAAGCTCCTCGTGTTCTTCGGCGCCTTCATTCCGCAGTTCGTGGATATGAATAAGGATCATTTCCCGCAGGTCGCCATTCTAGGCGTCACCTTCATGGTTGTTGCGGGCTTGACGGACGGCGCTTACGCACTGCTGGCCGGGCGCGTGCGCTCGTTCTTCTCGGTGCGGCGGACACGGCTTTTGTCGCGTGCCTCCGGCGGCGTCATGATCGGCGGCGGCGTCTGGCTCGCGCTGACGCGCGCGCGCTAGAAGCGAGGCAGATTTTGTATTCACCTCTCCCCACCGGGGAGAGGTCGGCGCGAAGCGCCGGGTGAGGGGACAACGTATACGGAGAGACCGTAATCCCTCACCCCAACCCTCTCCCAATGGGAGAGGGAGCCCACTTCCGTTGCGGCTTTAGACAAGACGCGTAGCGCTACGCCGGCAACAAAGCCTGCGCGCGCAACGTCGTTTCAATTTCGACGAAAATATTCGCGAGCCGTTCCGCCCATTCGGCTTCGCCGGCCCGGTCGCCGATCAGGTCCTGACGGATTTCGATTCCCGTATTCATCAGCCCACGCGCTTCGCCGTGCACGGGTATCGTGTAGTCGGTCTCGTTGCTGACCGCATAGGGTTCGTTATCTCCGGCCACGAGGTCGGCCTGTGCGCGCAGGGCTTTCAGCAACAATGGCGGCAAGCGCGTATCGCGCTGATACAGCGTGCCGACATGCCAGGGTCGTTTGATGCCGGCATAAATCGGCGTGAAGCTGTGCAGCGAAACCAGCACGGTCGGCATGCCCTCGGCAAGGCGCCGGTCGATCACCTCGGTGATGCGGCGATGATAGGGGTCGAACACCTCGCGGCGTCGCGCCTCGACACTCTGGCGGGTGAGGCCTTCATTGCCGGGGACGATGGTGGCCTCACTGATCAGCGGGATCGAACTTGACGAGGTGAAGGGGCGGTTGCAGTCGATCACGAGCCGCGAATAGGCCTGCGCGATGAGATGTGCATCCAGCCGTTCGGACATCGCGCGCGCCACGCCGGCAATGCCGATGTCCCAGGCGATGTGCCGCGTCAACTCGCTTTCGGGCAGGCCGAGGTCGCCGAGGCTTTTGGGGAGCGCGCGGCCAAAATGATCGGAGGTCAAAAGGAACGGCGAGCGCCCCAGCGGGTTTTGCTCCACGACCGGTGGAACATCCGCGCTTTCCAGGAGTAACGATGTGCCACCCGCGTCAACCAAGGCCATTTTTTCTTGCCTATTCTGCCTATTTGAGCGGCATCTGCGATCTCGAAATCCACTACACTAGGTATAGATTAGACCTTACGAAGCCATGAGAATTGCAATCAAACGATGCCGCGTCTGACGATTCACCACAAGACCGAATACCGATATGCGCACCCCGTCGCATTCGGCGAGCACCGGATCATGCTGCGTCCACGTGACGGGCACGATTTGCGCGTGTTGTCCGGCAATCTCCAAATCGAGCCGGCGCCGATGTCGCTGCGCTGGATCCACGACGTGTTTGGCAACAGCGTAGCGATCGCGACGTTCGATGAGCGCTCCGATCGGCTTGTCTTCAACTGGACCGCGACCGTCGAGCACAACCCGGCGGAAGCCTTTGCGTTAACCCCGGACGATCCCGCTTATTTCTATCCGTTCCTCTACGATTCGGAAGAATTTCCGGATCTTCGCCAGTTCATCACGCCGCAATATAGCGACCCGAATGGCGAGCTGGCGGCCTGGGCGCGAAAATTCCTCGATTATGAATCACCAACCCCGACTTTCCAGATTCTGAGCCAGATGACCCATGGCATCCGCGAGTCCTTCTCCTATCGCAGGCGCCATGAGCACGGCACTCAGCATCCGCTTGATACGCTGCAAACCGGCTCCGGCACCTGCCGCGATTATGCGCTTTTGATGATCGAGGCGTTGCGGCTGCTCGGTATCGCCGCGCGCTTCGTGTCGGGCTATGTATTCGTGCCTGCGGATGAAGGCTATCTCGGCGGCGGCTCGACGCATGCCTGGGTTCAGGTCTATCTGCCGAGCGCCGGCTGGATCGAATTTGATCCCACCAACGGCATCGTTGGCACGCGCGATCTGGTCCGGGTCGCGGTGGCGCGCGATCCGCGCCAGGCCGTTCCGTTGCACGGTACTTATCTCGGACCGGCGGATGCTTTCATCGGCATGGAGGTCAATATCCGCGTCGTCGCGGCAGAAGAGGTGGTGGAAGCCTAGTGCCGCCGATTTGAAGTTCCTGCTGCACAAGCGGCGAATCCGTCCGGGGACTTCAAACAGAAAAGCGGCACCGGCATCAATCAGGTTCGCTAGCGCCCATGACTTTTCCGAAGTTCGTGAAAGGTGGGTGCTGAAGTGTAGCACGAACTTCGGAAAGTGGACACTAGTGATACAGATCAAGCTCGGATTCGATATCGCCTACACCGCGCCGCAGCCGACGCCGATGGTGATCATGCTCTCGATCCATCCCTCGCGCCGCCACGATATCGTCGGCGCCGAAACTATCGTGGCCGACCCGGACGTTTCGATCCGTTACTACCACGACTCCTTCGGCAATATTTGCGGGCGGCTGATTGCGCCCCCTGGCGGCGTCACGCTGCGTGGCGATGCGCTGGTGCGCGATAGCGGATTGCCGGACGCGGTCGCGCCGGAGGCGCAACAGGTACCGATCGAGCAATTGCCGGATGACATGCTGGTCTATCTGATGGCGAGCCGCTACTGCGAAACCGACAAGCTTGTCGATCTCGCCTGGTCGCAGTTCGGCAACACCAAGCCCGGTTGGTCGCGGGTGATGGCGATCTGCCAATATGTGCACGACCGCATCACCTTTGGCTATGCGCACGCCCACCACATGAAATCGGCGTTTGATGCCCATGAGCAGCGTGCCGGCGTATGCCGCGACTTCGCGCATCTGGCGCTGACGCTGTGCCGCTGCATGGGCATTCCGGCGCGCTATTGCACCGGCTATCTCGGTGATATCGGCGTTCCGCCCGATCCTGCTCCGATGGATTTCTCCGGTTGGTTCGAGGCATATCTTTCCGGCCAATGGTACACCTTCGATGCGCGTCACGTCGTGCCGCGGATCGGCCGCGTCTTGATGGCGACGGGGCGCGATGCCGCCGACGTCGCGCTGTCCACGAGCTTTGGCCGCATGAACCTCGCGAAATTTTTTGTCGTCAGCGACGAAGTGAAGGCTTAGTCCGTCATTGCGAACGAAGTGAAACAGTCCAGAAGTAAGGCTTGAGACCGGAATGCTTCGTCGCTTACGCTCCCTCGCGCAAACACTCTGCGTTTGTCGCAGGCAGTGACGTTGCAAGAGTTTCCCATGACTTCCGATCTTCTGTTCGTTTACGGCACCTTGATGCGCGGCTATTCGCATCCGATGGCGCGGCTGCTCTCGTCGAACGCCGATTTCCTTGGGCCGGCGAGCTGCCGCGGCAGGCTTTACAAGGTGAAGCACTATCCGGGCCTGGTCCTGTCCGAAGATGAGTCTGAACGCGTGTTCGGCGAGCTCTATCGGTTGCGCGCAGTCGACGATCTGCTGCGCGCGTTCGACATGTACGAGGCGTGCGGCGAGGGTTTTCCGGAACCGACGCAATATGTGCGGCAGATGTTGCCCGTCACGCTTGCCGAGGGAACCGCGCGTGACGCCTGGACCTACATCTATAATTGGCCGCTGACTGGGCTGACCTGGATTGAGACGGGAAGGTTTTTGTAGAGGACTTCATTCCGGGGCGCTGGCTTGGTTGCTTTCGTGATGCCCGGCCTTGCGCCGGGCCTCCACGTCTTGCTTTTCTGTTTGAGACAAAGACGTGGATGGCCGGGTCACGGGCGAGGGGAAGCGACGCCGTCCTCCGGACGGCTATGCCCGGCCGTGACGGCGGGGCGAGGAGCTGCCTGTGAATAGCGGCGAGAAGGCCGATTATCTTCGTAATTTCGGCTGGACACCCTATATCGATGATCGGTTAGCCCCGACTCAAACCCCACTCAGAGAGCTATGCGGTTTACGCCCGAATTCCTTGAAGAGCTGCGCGCCCGGCTTCCGGTCTCGGAAGTCGTCGGCCGTCGCGTAAAGCTGAAGAAGGCCGGGCGCGAGTGGAAGGGGCTGTCGCCGTTCCAGCAAGAGAAGTCGCCGTCCTTCACTGTCAACGACCAGAAGCAATTTTACCACGACTTCTCGACCGGCAAGCACGGCAACATCTTCGACTTCCTGATGGAAACCGAAGGCGTGACGTTCCCGGAAGCCGTCGAGCGCCTTGCGTCGATGGCGGGCTTGCCGCTACCCGCGGTGACGCCCGATGCCGCGCGCCACGAGGCGAGGCGCAAGACGCTGCACGATGTGATGGAACTCGCGGCGAAGTTCTTCTGCGATACGCTGGCGTCGCGTAACGGCGCCAAGGCGCGCGGTTATCTCGCCGATCGTGCGATCCTGCCCAACACGCAATTGCAATTCCGCCTCGGCTATGCGCCGCCCGATCGCTTCGCGCTGAAGGAGCATCTCGGTGGTCAAGGTATCCCGGTCAATGACATGGTCGAGACCGGTCTGTTAATCGGCGGCGACGATATTCCGGTGCCTTACGATCGCTTCCGCGATCGCGTGATGTTTCCGATTACGGATGCGCGGGGACGCGTGATCGCGTTCGGCGGCCGTGCGCTCGAGAAAGACGTGCCGGCGAAATACCTGAACTCGCCGGAAACGCCGCTGTTTCACAAGGGCGACAATCTTTACAATCTCGCCACCGCACGGCAGGCCGCGCACGACGGCAGCCCGGTCGTCGTGGTCGAAGGCTATGTCGACGTGATCGCCATGGTCGGCACGGGTTATCCCGGCGCCGTCGCGCCGCTCGGCACGGCGCTCACCGAAAACCAGCTCGCGCTGCTCTGGAAGATGGCGGACGAGCCGATACTCTGTTTCGACGGCGACCGCGCCGGACAGAAGGCGGCGTGGCGCGCGGCTGAGCTCGCGCTGCCGCATCTTGCGCCCGGTAAAAGCCTGCGCTTTGCACTGCTGCCCGAAGGCCAGGACCCCGACGACCTCGCTCGGGCCGGCGGGCGCGCGGCGATCGACGATGTGATCGCAGCCTCGCGCGGGCTGGTCGACGTGGTTTGGGCGCGCGAGATCGAAGGCGGCAACTTTGCTACCCCCGAGCGCCGCGCGGCGCTGGAGAAGCGCATCGGTGAACTCTCCAATGCGATCCGCGACGAGGTGGTGCGCCGCTATTATCGCCAGGATTTTGCCGAGCGGCTTTCACGGATGTTCGCGCCTGAGACAGCGCGCAGCCCCTATGGCGGTGGCCGCGCAGGCGGAAATTACGGCGAATCAGCCCGGCGTTTTGCCCCCCGCGGAGGCCAAAATCAGGGGCGGTTCGCTCCCCCTTCGAGCGGTCGTCCACAGGGTCCAGCGGCTGCCTTTCGCGGCCCCTATCAGCCGGCCAGTTCGCAGCTGGCGGCAAGCTCGATCATGCGCGGCCAGCGCAGCGCGCTCTCCCGCCGGGAGGCGCTGATCCTGCAATGCCTGCTTAGCCACCCGTGGCTGCTGCATGACCATCTGGAGGAGGCGGCCGCGCTCGAACTGCCGCATCCCGAGGCCCACAAACTCCGTGCCGGAATCATCGCGGCCTTTGCCGCCGACCACCACCATTCGCCCGACGTCGCCGAGCAGAGCGAGAAGCTCCGTGCGGATCTCGAGAGGAGTGGATTTTCACAATTACTTCAGATAGTTAGTGGCGCAATCACGACCGGCGCGGTATGGGGAGCGAAAGCCGGCGCGGCGCGGGACGATGTTCTTTCCACCTGGCATCAGCTTGTCTCCTTGCATCGCCAATACCACTCCTTACTTAGGGAATTGAAGGATGCCGAGCTCGCTCTCGGCGATGATGCGAGCGAGGCCAATATGGGTTGGCTGCGCGACATCAAGGCCCGACTGTCCGAAATGGATGGTACGGAAGCCATGATCGAGGGATTTGGCGAATTATCCGGCCGGTTCCAAGGCTCTGTTTGAGCGGTCTGCGGGACGAAAATTTGTGCGGACGATATCAGCCGGAACCGCAAAAAAACTCGCCAAACCCATGGTTTGGCGGCAAAAACAGGGTTAAGCGAAGCTTAATGGCTTTGAGGCATTTTCTGAACTAGCGGACGGCCGGTTAACAATCGAAAAGAAGCGTTCGGAATAAACACCCCGCACACTCTGTTCGAGTATCCGGTGTCACGCGATTTCCGCAATTTGCATCAAGGCCATTTGTGTGAAATCCGCCGAAAGCGACTGGGGGTGGCGAAACTTGACGCCGCCCTTTCGCGTCATGTGACTGAGTTGAAGGTTTTAAGCGTTTCGCGATGGGGAAGCCCGGCAAGCGAGGCGCGGTTGGAGAGCACTGAATGGCCAGCAAGGCAAAGACGCTTCAGGTGAAGGAAAAAGAAACGGACGAGAAGGCCGTCGACACGCCTGAGAAGGATTCGCCCGACGCGCCCTCACCGTTGCTCGACCTGTCGGATGCTGCCGTCAAGAAGATGATCAAGCAGGCCAAGAAGCGCGGCTTCGTGACCTTCGATCAACTCAACGAAGTGCTGCCTTCCGATACGACTTCGCCCGAACAGATCGAGGACATCATGTCGATGCTCTCGGACATGGGCATCAACGTCACCGAAGCCGAAGAAGACTCTGACGAAGACAAGCAGCAGGAAGAGGCCGACGACGAGACCGACAACGAACTCGTCGAGGTCACCTCCAAGGCCGTCACCGAAGTCAAGAAATCCGAGCCGGGCGAACGCACCGACGATCCCGTGCGCATGTATCTGCGCGAGATGGGCACCGTTGAGTTGCTGTCGCGCGAGGGCGAAATCGCGATCGCCAAGCGCATCGAGGCCGGCCGCGAGGCGATGATCGCGGGGCTGTGCGAAAGCCCGCTGACCTTCCAGGCCATCATCATCTGGCGCGACGAACTCAACGAAGGAAAGATCTTCCTGCGCGACATCATCGATCTCGAGGCCACCTATGCCGGCCCCGACGCCAAGAACAACATGAACCCGGCGATGATCGGCGCGCCCGTCCTCGGTCCCGATGGCCAGCCGGTCGTAACCGAAGGCGCTGCCGCCAACGGTCATAGCAACGGCAATGGCGGCGCGATGCCGGCTGCGGCCGCTCCGCCTGCGGCCCCGCCGTCGGCAACCCCGTTCCGCGCCGCGCCCGTTCCGGGCGATGCGGGAGCGGAGAAGGATCCCGCCGAGACGGCCGCCGAGTCCGACATGGACGACGACGACGAGTTCGAAAACCAGATGTCGCTCGCCGCGATCGAGGCCGAGCTGAAGCCCAAGGTGGTCGAAACTTTCGACAAGATCGCGGACAACTACAAGAAGCTGCGGCGCTTGCAGGAGCAGGACATCTCCAACCAGCTCCAGAACGAGACGCTGTCGCCGGCGCAGGAGCGCAAGTACAAGAAGCTAAAGGACGAAATCATCGTCGAGGTGAAGTCGCTGCGCCTCAACCAGGCGCGTATCGACTCGCTGGTCGAGCAGCTCTACGACATCAACAAGAAGCTCGTCTCGTTCGAAGGCCGCCTGCTGCGCCTCGGCGACAGCCATGGCGTGGCGCGCGAGGATTTCCTGCGCAACTATCAGGGCTCCGAGCTCGATCCGCGCTGGCTCAACCGTGTCTCGAAACTCTCCGCCAAAGGCTGGAAGAATTTCGTCCATCACGAGAAGGACCGGATCAAGGAGCTGCGCGGCGAGATTCAGCAGTTAGCTGCGCTCACCGGTCTTGAGATCGGCGAATTCCGCAAGATCGTGCACGGCGTGCAGAAAGGCGAGCGCGAGGCGCGCCAGGCCAAGAAGGAAATGGTGGAAGCCAACCTTCGCCTCGTGATCTCGATCGCCAAGAAATACACCAACCGCGGTCTGCAATTCCTCGATCTGATCCAGGAAGGCAACATCGGCCTGATGAAGGCGGTCGATAAATTCGAATACCGCCGCGGCTACAAGTTCTCGACCTACGCGACGTGGTGGATCCGGCAGGCGATCACGCGCTCGATCGCCGACCAGGCACGCACCATCCGCATTCCCGTGCACATGATCGAGACCATCAACAAGATCGTGCGCACCTCGCGCCAGATGCTCAACGAAATCGGCCGCGAGCCGACGCCGGAAGAGCTCGCCGAAAAACTGGGAATGCCGCTTGAGAAGGTGCGCAAGGTTCTCAAGATCGCGAAAGAGCCGCTGTCGCTGGAGACGCCGGTCGGCGATGAAGAAGATTCGCATCTCGGCGATTTCATCGAGGACAAGAACGCGATCCTGCCCATCGATGCTGCGATCCAGTCGAACCTGCGCGAGACCACGACGCGCGTGCTCGCCTCGCTCACCCCACGCGAGGAGCGTGTGCTGCGCATGCGCTTTGGCATCGGCATGAATACCGACCACACGCTGGAAGAAGTCGGCCAGCAGTTCTCGGTCACCCGCGAACGCATCCGTCAGATCGAGGCGAAGGCGCTGCGCAAGCTCAAGCATCCGAGCCGGTCAAGGAAACTCAGATCGTTCCTGGATAATTAGGCTCTCTCCTCGTCCTGAGGGACTGTCCCGGACTTGATCCGGGAAGCCGCGCCAAGCGCGGCGTCTCGAGGATGCCAGATGCTTCGAGACGCGTTCCGCGCTCCTCAGCATGAGGCAGAGATGGTCGCAGGGCGAAACCGGTCGTCTCGCCATTGGTGGGTTCGCTTCGCCCAACCCACGCAGCGATCTGCGATCCAATTCATCGAAACAAAAGCGGCGGGTGAAAGCCCCTTTTTTTTCCGGCCTCGAAGGCTCGTCGCATCCATCGCGGCATTCAGTTCGCAGCGGTCAGTTCATGCAGACCCACTGCGTTCCATGCATGCCGATCGCGTGAGCCGCGCCTCGGGCGAGATCGATTGTAACCCCTGATGTAAACGGACCGCGGTCGTTGATCACGACGGTTACGGATTTTCCGCTGTCGGGATTGGTCACCGTCACCTGCGATCCGAACGGCAGTGTGCGATGCGCGGCCGTATACCCGCTGCTGTTGAAGGCCTGACCGCTCGCGGTCCGACGCCCCGAGGAATAGAAAGTCGCAACCACATGCTGCCCTGCGCAGGCGCCGTGAGGCCGGGAGTGCGCGAAGAACCAGTCGAAGCCGCGGCTGTGGGCTGGGGCGGATGACACGATCAGCAGCGCCGCAGCCAATCCGGCCAAACAAAAAGATGGACGCATGGATTTTTCCATTGGTTCTGCCCCATGCCCCCCAGGATCGCTACCGGTTGCGACCATCGAAGCCAATCGATCGGCCGTATTAAGCTTACACGTCAAGCTTAATTCGTTGCTTTGGTTGCAACGGAGTTAGTTAGAGCTCAACATTTTGTCAGTCGCGCGAATATTGCCCCCACTCTTTCCGCGATAAGAGGCCGCGGCGTGCCCCCACGCGGCGGCCTCGCCTAGGGCGGCGAATCGGAGCTCCAGGGGCTCTTTCGATGTCGAAGAAAAGCTCGCTATACCGCCTCATCGGCTTTGGAACATGGCTGACGCTTGTCGCGCTCGCTCTGGTTTTCTTGCTCCGGTGGCGCGGCGGCGCCGTATCCGCGAGAACCGATAACTCCCACCGGCCCGACTGAATTGCCGGCGCGATCGGCCGGCCAGCCATACGCCCCCCATCGATCACTGGGGCACGATGGCTTTCTTGTTCTGCTTCGAAAAAAATCGCCGGCGTGTCGAACTTGCCGGTCTGAAGATCATATCGGCAGCGCCAGCTATTGACGACGCCGGTCTGCATCGGCTTGCGGCCTTTCACGTCGGCATCGCCCGCCAGCACGATCACGAGATACCTGTTGTCGGGCCAGTCGACGCCGAGCCAGCGATAATTGTCCTCCAGTCCTTTCAGCAGGCCCACCGCCTCGTGATACTCCGGCGCCTTCGCGATTTTTCGCGACTCCGGCCGGGTCTTGAAGTAGGCCCACGCAAGCTCGCCGAGCGGCTTCTTGCTCGAAGGCGCGGTGCCCTGCGGCGTGACGCGGTAAAGATAGAGCGACTGCTCGCCGGAGCCGGTCTTCTGGAGCCGCGCGATCCATTTCAGATCGCCCGTGAAGATAAATGTCGCCGGGTAGTCGGCCGGCTCCGGGTCGACCAGCGTGAACGTGCCCTGCCGGCGTACCCAGAACTGCCATTTCCAGTCGTCGGTATCCTTGTTCACGTATTGCTCGATCGTTATCGCACCGTCGGTCGATGTCTTGGTGAACTGGGGATCGATGTTGTAACCGGCTGGTGGCGTTGTCGGCTCTGCGGCGGCGGCGCCGATGGGCGAGAGGCCGACCCCGCAGGCGACGAAGAAGCCGATCAAGAATGTTCTGATCTTCATTGCCTGGCTCATATGATCCGCATCAGGCATTAGTCGCGCCAGTTCATCGAGCGCCAACCCGCAGGCGGTATTCTTCGAAAAGCTGAGCGACGGCAACGGCTGCAAAATACGTCGAGCAGGTCGAGCGGAATTTTGGCCCGCTCACCTGGAATCACCTGGATCAAGTATCGATCACGCGACGAATTTTGTCGGCGAGCTCCTCAACGCTAAAAGGCTTCGTCAATAAACTGGTGCCCGGATCGAGAATCCCATTATGGACGATCGCGTTGCGCGTATAACCCGTCGTGTAAAGCACCTTGATGCCGGGCCTCTTTTGACGCGCGAGCTCGGCGAGCTGCCTGCCCGACATATCGGGCATCACGACGTCGGTGAACAGGATGGTCACCGGCTGGTCGCTATCCAGCAGGCGAAGCGCGTCAACGGGGCCGGACGTTTCGAGGACGCTGTACCCAAGCTCCCGCAACGCTTCGACGGAAATGGCCCGGACGCGTGCGTCATCCTCCACGACAAGAACGACCTCGTTGCGCGTACCACGATGCACGATCGATTGAGGTCCGACAGGCCGATCCGGTTGAGCTTCGCCATAGTGGCGCGGCAGATAGATCTTGACCGTGGTGCCGACACCTATCTCCGAATAAATCTTGACGTGACCGCCTGACTGCCGAACGAAGCCGTATACCTGGCTCAGGCCAAGTCCGGTTCCTTTACCCACCGTCTTGGTGGTAAAAAACGGATCGAACGCCTTGTCCAGAATGTCCTGCGGCATGCCGCTACCCGTATCGGCCACTGCAAGCAGGACGTATTGACCCGGTGTAATGGCATACTCCTTGGCGTATGCCTCATCGACGAAAGTGTTCTGCGTTTCGATCGTCAGTCGTCCGCCGTCCGGCATCGCGTCGCGTGCGTTTGCCGACAAGTTGATGACGGCGCTTTCCAATTGGACGGGATCCGCCAAGACCGTCCACAAGCCGGCAGCGAGCACCGTCTCGACCCTGATCTGTTCGCCCAGCGTGCGAACGAGCAGATCGCTCATATTTGCCACGAGCTTGTTGATCACCAATAATTCGGGCGACAGAGGCTGCTGCCGCGAGAAGGCAAGCAGACGCTGCGTCAGCGACGCCGCGCGCTTGGCGCCGTCAACAGCGGCAGTGATGAACCTGTCGACATCCGTTTCACCCCGCGCGAGATTTCTCTGCAGCAAATTCAACCCACCGATGACGACGGCCAGCATGTTGTTGAAGTCGTGCGCGATGCCGCCGGTCAGTTGCCCGATGGCTTCCATCTTCTGAATTTGCCGCAACTGGTCCTCGACCTTGGATCTCGCATCGACTTCATCGATCACACGCTGCTCAAGCGTATTGTTGAGAAGCTGCAATTCGGATTCCGCCCGCCGACGATCGGTCACTTCGCGTTCGGCTGCCTGGAAAAGCCTGCCGTTGTCGATCGCCGTCGCGGCCTGGCCGGCGATACCGACCACAAGTTCTTCGTGCTCTTCGGCGAAGCGGCCCGGCTCGCCATGTCCCAGAAGCAGTCCGCCGATGACTTCGCCGGATCGCGATGTCACGGGAACGGCGAGATAGCTGCGGATGGGCAGGTGCCCTTTCGGCATTCCGTGATGCGGCGTGTTCTTGCCATAGCGGGCGTCTTTGAGAATGTCGTCAGATCGGACGACGCCTGTTCCCTTGAATGTCGGCTCAAACACCGCCGTATTCCGCGGCATCGGAAATTGCGAAAACTTCTCGCGCGGCACACCCGATAGAGCGTAGAGCATGTAGCTCTCGCCCTTGTCGTCGATCACATTGTAGAAGAACGCGCCGAATTCGGCGCCGACGATCTCGGTGCATGCGTCGGTGGCAATCTGGACGATCTTGTCGACGTCGAGTTCGGCCGCGAGCGCCGCGCCGGTGCGGTTCAAGACATCGAGCTTGCGCGTCTCCAGGCGAATGGCGCGTTCGATGATGTGCTGCTCGGTGACGTCGTGCCCCTGAATGAATACCCCTGTGACAGAGCCGTCGTCGGCAATCATCGGCTGGTAGACGAAGTCGAGGTAGCGGTCGTCGGCACCGCTGCGCTCGTCGCGCTTGAGCCGGACTTTTGCGCCGCGGCCGACATATGGCTGTCCGGAAGAGTAAACGCTGTCGAGCAATTCCACGAACCCCTGCTCGACAACCTCGGGCAAAGCGATGGAAACCGGCTTGCCGATGATATCCCGGTGTCCAATGAGCGTTCGATAGGCTTCATTGACCATCGCGAACCGGTGTTCGGGACCGCTCACCGTGGCGATAAAGCCCGGCGCCTGTTCGAACATGCGCTTGAGGCCCTCGCGCTCGGCGTTCAGCTCCCGTTCTATTCTGACCTTGTCCGTGATTTCGACGACGATCGCCATGACCGCGGCGGGTTTGCCGCCTTCGTCAAGGATCGGCGAATAGTCGAGATTGAGCCAAACCTGCTCAGGCTTGCCGTCGTTTCGAAAAAGCGTGAGGCTGAAGTCGCGGTAAGCCAGCGTCTTTCCCGCAAGGCCCACCTTCATGATGTTGTCGTTGAAGTCGGCGACCTCGGGCCAGCCTTCGCGAACCTTCGACCCGAACAGCTTCGGATGGCGTCCCCCGGCAAAGACCGAGTAGGCGTCGTTGTAGATCATGATCCCATCCTCGCCCCAAAGGGTCACGATGGGAACGGGGGATCGAAGAATAAGCGCGATCGAACTCGTCAGGCTGCCGGGCCACTTCTCGATCGGCCCCAGCGGGGTCGCGCTCCAATCGAACTTGGCGATGATGTCAGCGGCTTCGCCGCCGCCGGCAAGAAACGGATAGGACATGACGAGACGGTACCCTCCCAGCCGTCGAAAGTAGAACGTTAGACGCGCCGAGACCGTCTATCAGGTTCAATCAAACGAGCTTTGGTCCAAATGTCGATGCTGCAGCTGAGCAGGCTTGGGTGGTTGGAGCAACTCGAACAGCGCCTCTTGCGCCACGCGTTTCAAATCTTCCAGTTTCAGAATACCTGACTGCGCCGCTGCCAGCAGCCGGGCCGCCACGAAAGCGCGCATGTCATGATCCCCGCCGCCAGAGAGGCCCTCGAATACCTGCTCGAGCACGAACTCGAGCCGCGTTTTAAAACCGTTACCGATCTTCATAGCAATAAATGACGTTTGCCGGTTAGCGACAAGCAGGCTGCGGTCCCGTCTGAAAGGAAGCATTGCGCAGATATCGCAGCCCTTCGATAGCGAGGGCTTTTTCATCACCCTCGACGCCAGCCAAATGCGCTTCCACCCGTTGCCGGGCTTCCAATTGATCCGCATCACTAGCCGACACCATCAGACTGTAAGCCTGCATCACCCGATCGACCGCCGCCTGCATAGGTTCCTCCCGATTTCGATATACAATTCCGAACCCTAGCTCCGGTTCCATACCTGAAACCATCTTCGGTTCACGTGCCGCGGGGACGCGCCCGCACGTACTTATTTTGTTCTGGTGAGAGAGGCTACCGATGGCGACCACCACGCTTAACCTCGTCATGCGCATGGGCGGACCGACGCTGCCGACGATATGCGCGACATTTCTTGGATGGCTTTTGGCCGATCGGACGGCCGCGCCCGCATCGGCTGCGTATGGCGGCGCATTTGCCTTGCTCTGCGGTTTCCATCAGGCTTTGTTCGCTGCCGCGTTGCGTCTTCCGCGCAGCGTTCGCAAAGCGTCATAGTGTGGCGGATAGCGGCCCGCGCATCCCAGTAGTCTATTGCGGCTTCGTATCGTCGATGCGCTTGGCTTTGGCGATGTCGTCCATGGCGCGCTTCATGTCGCCCATGCGACGGAAGACGATCGCGCGATCGACATACGTGTCGAGGGATTCCGGATCGAGATTGATCGCCAGATCGAAATCGACGAGCGCCAGGAGAAAATCCCCGTTGCGATAGGCGAGGGTGCCTCGCTCCCGATAGTAGTTGGCATCCTTCACTTTGGGCCTGGAAGGCGGAGTTTCGGAAGTATTGGTCTCGGAAGGTGTGGCCTCGAAACTTGGGGGGATGACGCGCGCGGCCTCCGACGTTGCCAAGACCACCGGACCAGGTGTCTCCTTGACGCCACCAGGAATTTTTTCCGTCTCGCTCGCGACCGGAGCCTCGTCACGCGTGCTCTGTTCGCCAACTGGGCCGACCGTATCGAATGACGGCGCGGTCAAAGCCGGTGGATGCGCGGTCAATGCCGCGGTTTGTGCGGGCGTCTCCCGCATTTGCTCCGCGATAACAGAATTCGTCAGAACTCTTTCGAGCAGCAGGAATGCGCCGATTGAAACCGACGCGATCACCATGCTGCCGATGACGCCGGGAAGCCGGGTGCGGGGTTCGGAAAACGCCCTGTGCTGCGGATCAAGGGCGCGCTCCTGGCGTGCCTCGGCCAACAGGAGATCATAGGTGGCGCGTTGGCGTTCGTCGCTGAGAATGGTGTTGGCCCGGACGATTCTCCTAAATTGTTGCGGAGCATCAAGGTCGTCGGGATTGTTGTCGGGATGACTCGCTTTGACGGCCTTGCGGAATGCCGCCCTCAGGCTATCGGCATCGTCTTCAGGAAGCGCACCGAGCAATTCGTAAAGGGTTTGCACAATTTCCCTCGCGATAATCTTGGCTCAAAAATTCCCCCTTCTAGGACCGTGCGGTGGCCGCAATTGCCACCGGATTCCAGCGAATTTTCTTCAGGAAAAAGCGCCATGATGTGGCGCAAAGACGACCAAATCTTGGGAGCGTCGCCTCGGTGGCCGTCATCCACGCGACACAAGGGCCGCCCGGCGGGACGAGCGCGATGGTTAATTCTCAGGAACCCGGCCGCGCGTGCGCGCTTCTTTGGGAATGCGCTGACGTTTGCGGAGGGCGTTCGATTTCGCAAATCGCCGACCCCTGCAACTGGCTCAGGCGTTCTCGCGCTGCCTTTTCGGCATCCTGATAACACTGCCGCTCGTACTCGGTTTTCAAACGCGTCCATTCGTCCGCGTCCACGGCCTTGATGTCGGCCCGCTTGAATTCGCAGTTGGGCGCCGGCTGGGGCGCCAGCAGCGCCGGATCGGGCCGGCGTACGCGCAGCTCGGCATGCTGTGTTTCAGGATGCACGCGCGCCCGCGAATAGAGGCGAGCAGGCGTGGTGCGGACTTCCCCATGAGCCAGGCTGGCTTCGCGCGGCGGCGGATTGCGCGCGCAACCGGCCAGCGCCAGCGCAAGGACAGCCACTGAAATGATCGGCAGGGTCGGACGCAACGCGCGCGGGCCATTCGGCCGCGCCTGCCTGCTTACAGACCAGCTGTCGTCTGCTCGTTGCGCAGAATCCGCCATCGCCATGCCGATCGTTTTCGAACCGTGGCGAGGCAGGTTGCGGCCGCCGTCGGCAACGCAACCTCGCGAAACGCGGCGATCATGGATTTAAAATTTGAATCTCAGTCTAACAATTACGATGAATCGAATGTTAAGGGGGTTCAGGTTCGGGGGCCGGCAAGCAAGCACGGTCGAAAAGTGGCTCTTCATTCAAGCCGCTACCGCGGGCGCCCTTACTCTGATAACCGGGAAGGCTCTGTCACTACCGCCCCCTTTATGGCGTGCAAAGAAAACCCGATCGCCTACATTTAACTTCGCTGGACCAAACACACTTTCGATATGGAAAAACACGCTCTTTCCAGAGTCAGGTGTAATAAATCCCCAATAGTTGTTGTCGAATTTAGTGACCACACCAAATTCGCGGTCCGTCACCGGATAACACAATCTTTCACATAGTCGGACCAGTTCGTCTGCTGTCGGGCGTTTGCTGGCGTCCACAACCAAACATCTTTTTACAAGGCTGAAGGTCTCGTCTGCGGCAGTTCTAAACTGGGTTTGCCGCAAGTGTGAAGACGGTAGCGGTCCATATTTCCCTTCCAATATGGCTGGCACAGCTTTCAGGCCGGTACCGAACGGCTTTGCTCCAACAAGGAGTTCATAAATCACAGCTCCAAGAGACCAAACGTCAGCAGGTTTGCTAGCATCTTTAAAAGATTCGATCATCTCTGGTGCCATATACGGAAGAGCGCCGACGGCGGTCTGCGAGGCAGTTATACTTGAATCGCCGTTTTCTACTGCCTCCGCAAGTTCTTCCGCCGCGAGCTTCGCGATTCCGAAGTCAGTTATCTTGACATCAAAAAGACGCTCCCCGCCCACTGCCAGAATATTACTCGGCTTCAAATCGCGGTGAACTACATCTGCGTGGTGCGATGCCGCGAGTCCTTTCGCTAGATGGTGAAACAATCTGGCTACTAAAAGCGGGTCGAGTACCGGCATAATTTCTTTAATCACCTGTCCTAGGTCCACGCCGTCGATAAACTCTTCGATCAAATAGCTACGACTGCCGATCTCCAGGTAATCCAAAGTCTTTGCAACATGAGCATGATTAACGCGCGCACTAACGACTGCACTTCGTTTAAATCGCTTTTCTGCCGATTTGTTTTTTGGAGCCTTAAGTGCAACGCCGCGCGACAATAACTGGTCATGGGCGAGATAAACTTCTTGCATTCCACCAGCGCCAATATAGCGCTTAATTTCGTACCTATTC
Organism: uncultured Alphaproteobacteria bacterium; assembly: GCA_963824305.1. Taxonomy (GTDB): domain Bacteria; phylum Pseudomonadota; class Alphaproteobacteria; order Rhizobiales; family Xanthobacteraceae; genus Bradyrhizobium. The sequence goes on along the minus strand of CAWGOW010000001.1, from coordinate 2,218,593 downwards.
CCGATAACATCTCCAATCTTATGTAGAATGCCGCTCATAGAGATACCTCTGGATGAGAAACGTCTACGGTAATGAAGGTCCTGCTCGGTCCGAGGGCCGCCGAGCCGAGTACGATCACACAAGACCCAGGTAGGAAATAGTCATTTGTCACGGGGATATTGTTAATTGATACGTCCCCCGCAACATCCGAAACAACAAATTGAAATCCGTCATACGCTATTTTTAACGATCCTTGTCCACGGACGGATACGACCGCAACCGGATTAGATGCGTCTAACACGTTAGCGCTGGTCTTGCTTACCAAGATAGCGCGATGCTTGTTTTGAAGTAGATGTCGCCCCACGATGGTTGCGACCTCAGCCATTGACGGTCGATCATCTGGCTTCTGTGACAAACAGCGATTGAGGATATCTGTAACTGACGAGGGAAGGCTGATCGTTAGTTTGGCAAAATCGGCGCTACTGCAGGGAAGTTTGGGCGGTGCTTCTTTCATTGGCGCTGGCAATTTTCCTAATGCGATTGCCAAAAGCGTTGCTCCGAACGCGTAAGTGTCAACAGCAGTGTCAAAAACGACTCTTCCTCCCTTGGTGGCCTCAAACAATTCAGGGGCCATATAGCCAGGCGTCCCAATTTCGCCCATCGTGCTCACTTCAGCAGTGGCATCTCGTGCTAATCCAAAGTCGAAAATCTTGAGACAGTTTTCAGCGTCGTATTTCATATTTTGACGCTTAATATCGCGATGAACGTGCCCATGGGCATGTATGTCTGAGATTCCTTCTGCAATAGGGTAGGCGATCTGAAGAAACTCTGCCGCTGATTTTGGTAGCTTCATTGATGTTAGATCGTCACCGGGGAGATATTCCTCGACAATTGCCACGACGTCTCCCTTGCCATCGCGTATTACGTCGTAAATTTGAACAACATGTTTTGATCTGATGGCCTGCAAGGCCGCGAGCTCGTCTAAAATTCGTTTAGGATCGGCCCCAGACTTAAGGGACTTGATTACGACTTGTCGGTCTAAGTGCTCATCGTTACATACAATTGTGTCAGACATCCCTCCGTCGTCCAGCGTGATCTTTAAACGCTTGTATCGTGGAGGAATGTGCACGTTTAAGACTTTTGCTTTTCGGGAAAGCTGATGTCTAAAACAGGTTCATCTTCATCGAGCGGCAAACGATTAGGATCTCTTCCTGGTTGTTTCTTTTTTTTCTTTCGTGTCTTTCTGCCTTGCTTCAAATCACGATCTTTTGGTTCTGCCTTCTTTGTAGCGCTTTCGAGCATCTCGTCTTTTTCGACAGGTGGATTCTCTGAGATAGGAATCCAAACCTCTAGGCGATTAAATGGTGAAGTGCAGGTTATATTTACACCGCGCTGTGAAAGTCGCGCGGGGATATAGCTCGCTGGGATAGCAATCGCAGTTGCATTGTCTCTGCCACCTAGGACAGCGCTCAAGCTTAAGAGGCGCTGAACCAGGTCCATATTAGTGGGTGCCGTTTGCGACACTTGGGCCAGCGCATCAGCAGGAGCGCCGTGAACCCCATCTGTCGTAATTAGTATGGTGGCTAGACTGCGGCCAGACGAATAGATTGGATGTGGTTCAAGGCCTTCGCCCAGCCCAATAAATTGCACGAGTCCATTGTCGCTTGTGTTTAGCGTCCGTCCGTCGCGCCGACCAAGGTATCCAGCGAGGGTATCATCCTTCGTGAGCTGTATAGTTTGCTTATTCGGCGAGATGCCATAAATGCGACTGTCCCCGACATTGACACCGAAGGCTTGGCCTTGCCAAATCATTGCAGCCGAAAGTGTGGCTCCGCCTTTTCCTTTAAGCAGAGAGTACACCGCTTCGTTGCTCCCGTTTGCCGCAGCCAGCAATCGAGTTTCAGGCGGCAATTTTGATAGACGGATTGTGCGGGCGCAAAATTCGCTGACTGCGACAGTGGAGGCTTCGTCGCCGCGTGGTAAGCCACCAATTCCGTCGCAAACTACGCCGAGGACAAAATTCTTCTCAGGTGCATCTGAGTAGGAAACGGAAACGACCAACGCACGGTCTTCGTTCCGAGTTCGAACTGTTCCGATATAGGAGCCAATACAAACTTCCGCTCCACCGTTTACCGCACGAGCTTGCGTTGCGTCCTGAAGGAATTCGGCAAGGCGCTTCTGTAACCAATCGTATCTTACTTGAGTAATGACTATCCCCCTCCCAGTCAGTGAGAAAGAACACCCCATGATATATCGATTTGCCGGAAGGGTATAGCAAAGCCTGTCGGCTTGATTTGGTGCTATAGAGAATCAGAACCGCTCTCTCTAAACCGCGTAAACTGAACACCTTTGATACGTAGCTTCATGAGCGGTCGATTTATGATGATGATGATCACGGTGCGCAGGGCGTTGTCAGCACTTCCTCACCCCGTATACGTCCCGAACCTTCCGCGCACGAAGGCGTGCGACACCGCTTTCATCAATTCCGCAGCCTCCGATTCCAGAAAACGGTTGGCGACGATGAGCGAGCCGATGGTGTCGCGCAGGTTGCCGCCGCAGGCGGCGATGGCCTCATCGATCGCGGCATCCAGCTCGCAGGCGTCGTCGCTGTTCGGCGCGGTTTCCGAAGACAAGACGCGGCTCCTGATTGGCTGGCTGGTCTGATATGTTCTTCTTTTGTTCTTCAGGAGTCAAGCCACCATTCACGCCGGTCGAGCTGTCGCTTTCCGAAACTTCGAAAGCGCACCTGGATCGCTTCGCTGAACCGAAAGGCTACTTCTTCTTCGCCCCGACCCGGCTGATTTCCTTGATCTCAAGCGGCGGCCGGCCGGATTTCTCGGCGATTTCGCGGTCCTGCTCGTGAATGAACGCGCGCGCCGGCTCGTCGCCGTCCAGCCCGCCAAGAAGCTCGGAGGGCACCCGCCGGTTGGAGCGCTGGGAGCCGTCTTCATAGAAGACGTTGAAGAAGGCGAATTCGCCTTTGGGATTGGTCCCGGGTTTTTTAGGCATGCGCGGCTTTTCCCCGATCATGACGCCGCTGTCAAAACAAATTGGTGCGGGATATCCCGCCTTTTTAGCGCTAACTGATTTGCCCGTCGGGCAATTTCCCGGAACCCCTGTCCAGCCCCCGCGCCAAAAATAAATCGCTTCGCGCCAGGCTAAAATCAGTCGCATGTTCCGCGCATCCCGCCTCACCTGAGAGGGGCGCTTCGCGGTCGTCACGAACGTTGAGTGCGGGATGCGGTGGACGGCTTTGCCTGCGAACGACGAACGTGGGCAAAGGCGGACGGCGAAGTCGTGTGGTCCTGATGTCTCGACGCTGACATCAAGTTGGCGACAATGCTGGTGCATTGCGCTGACGACGGTGACAAGAAGGCCCGATCACCGGGGAGAGCGCGAAGGAAACCGTAAACCATCGCGCAGGGAGTGCCGGTTGCCGGCTTCACCTGTAGTGACTTCGCTCGTGTGCTTTTTTCATTGCACGCGAGGCTATGGGTGCTGGTTGGCACCCGGCATTCCCTGCGCCCTCTCATTTTCGAAGGGCATCGTTTTCGTTCAGCCCGGGCGCGTTCGCGCCGCGGGGAGGAAAACTCCTGTCTGCGCTACCGCGGTAAGGCCAGCGCGCCGGTTCGTCGCCAGTTCGTCGCCAGTTCTTGGGATAAATCGTCGCATCCGACTCCGTAATATTGCGGGAACCCGAGTTCATATGTATGCAAATGAGATGGGGTTAGAGCCGGACTTCCAGATTCTTGCGCGCGACGGCACGGCCATGATCGTGCTGCGAAGAAACACGCGCGAGGCTGCCCAGAAAAAAGCCGAAGAATTGCGCGATATGGGCTGGTTCGAAGTCGAGATCGTCGAGACGCCCAAGAGCAAAGCCGCTTAAAAAGCGCAACGCCGCTTAAAAGCGAACGCTACAAGCCGCCATATGCGGCGCGTCCGGTCCGATCGCGGACCTCGTTCATGTCAGTTTCGGGCCAATTTCCAGCCGTGTGTCACTCTTCCGCCTCAGCGGGCTGTCGTATATGTAAAGAGTGCCTCCGGAATGTGCCGACGATGGCGATAAATGAACGGGCAAAAGCGACGGCGGTGGCCGGCCGCTCAAGCCAAAAATAACTGAACTAACCGATACGACATCGATTGACGCAAGACGCGAACAGGCATTTCAACCGGGGCATGGCATGACAAGTCGATTGAAGACGGCGCGATCCGCGATTTTGCCGCTCGCGGCGATGGCGGCGCTGACCGCGACCGCGCTGACCACGGACGCCTTCGCACGACAGGCCCCGCGACCTGCGGCCACCCACGAGGCGTCGGCGCCGCGCGAGGCCGGCGAGCCCATCATGGCGATCGTGTCGATCAGGTCCCAGAATGTCACCTTCTACGATTCCGAGGGCTGGATCTTCCGCGCCCCGGTGTCGAGCGGCACCACCGGACGCGAGACGCCGGCCGGTGTTTTCGCCGTCATCGAGAAAGACGCGGACCACCACTCGACCATGTATGACGATGCCTGGATGCCGCATATGCAGCGCATCACCTGGAACGGCGTCGCGCTGCACGGCGGCCCGCTGCCGGGATATGCGGCTTCCCACGGCTGCGTGCGGATGCCCTTCGATTTCGCGGACAAGATGTTCGACAAGACCCGGATCGGCATGCGGGTGATCATCTCGCCGGAAGACGCCGCGCCGGTCGATATTTCGCATCCCCTGCTGTTTTCGCCGAAGGCGGAAGCCCTGACGGCGGCACCTAGCCGCGCCCAGGCCGCCACCCGCGAGGCCGAGCAGGCTGCGGATACGGCCGATGAAGCCAAGAGAGCGGCTGCGACCGCCGCGCGCGACACGGCAACGCTCAACGCCTCGCTGCGCAAACTGGAACAGGTCAAGGCCCGCACCGACGCGGAACTCGTTTACGCCGACAAGATTCTCACCCGTGCCAAGACCGACGATGCGAAAGCGAAGGCCGAGGAGCTGAAGCAGAAGATCGCGGCCAAGGCCGAAGAAGCGGCGACGCAACTCGACGCGGCAAGGACGGATGCAAAATCCAAGCTGGACGCCGCCGCGGGCGCAAAGGACGCCGCCAAGGCGGCCGCCGCCAAAAAGAGCGAAACCGCCAAGGCGGCGACCGAGGCAAGGCTCGCGCTGGAACCGGTCTCGGTCTACATCAGCCGCGCCACCTCGAAGCTTTACGTGCGGCGGAACACCCACAAGCCGGCGCCGGACGGGGGCGGCGAGGTGTTCGATTCGACCATCGAGGTTCCCGTCACGATCCGCGATCCCGGCCGCCCGATCGGCACCCACATCTTCACGGCGATGGCAAAGGGCGATGCCGGCCTGCGCTGGAGCGTGGTGACGATCGACAATGGCGACGACGCCAAGGACGCGCTCGACCGCATCACCATCCCGCAGGAGGTGCTGGATCGCATCGCGCCGACCGCGGCGGTGCGATCTTCCATCGTGGTCTCGGACGAGCCGCTGAGCAAGGAAACCAACTATCGCACCGAGTTCGTCGCCGTGCTGAGCAACCAGCCGCAGGGCGGTTTCATCACGCGCAAGCCTTCGCCGCCTCCGTCCGATCTCATGGCGAGCGGGGGCGATGGCCTGTTCGGCTTTTTTACCCCGCGTAGCGACGGTGGCGTTCCCGTGCGCAGTAACGGCTTTGGCGGTTTTTTCCAGCCGAACGGCGATCCGGCTGCCGCGCCGCAGTCCGGCCAAACCGCGACCCGCGGCGGCCGGCCGATCTATCCGTCGGCGCAACGGGGCCAGCCGGTGCAGCAAGACCAACCGGCGCAACAGGGTTGGGGACGGCCGCCCGGTTGGTGACACGGCGCGGCACGACGCGGCATGGCTGCGCTCAAGCCGCATGCCGCTTCGCCTGAATTTACGCGCGACGAGACCGCGAGCTTGCGCCTAGACTGCGCCGGCCAGCGCCGCTCCGCTTTTTTGACAGCACTGTTTCGCGACGCGGAGCTGGCCCAAAGGGGAGATGATGCAAAAAGGGGAAGATGCAAAAGGGAGAAGATAAATGTCACGTCTCGCCGCCGCTTGTCTCGTGGTCCTGTCGTCCTCGCTGTTTGGCCCGCCGGCTTTTACCCAGACCGCCGAGCCCCACCGGACCGTGCTGAAGACAGCCGACCTCACCGGCACAGACAAGGAAATTATCATCGCCGTTCTCGAAGTGCCGCCGGGCGTTGCCATCGCGCGGCACACGCATCCGGGCGAGGAAGCGGTTTATGTTTTGGAAGGCGCGAAATTGCAGATGCCCGACGGCAAGGAAATCGACCGCCCCGCCGGACAGGCGGGCGTGAATGTGCGTGACGTGCCGCATGCCGGCTACAAGGTGATCGGCGACAAGGTGCTCAAGCTTTTGACGGTGCATATCGTCGACAAAGGCAAGCCGATGACGGTGCCCGCGCCGGCGCAGTAAGGCTGGTCGCCCGGCTTAACCGGGCGACGGCCGCGGACCGAGCTACGCCGCCTTGTGCCGCGCGATCAGTTGGTTGGCGACGTCATCGAGCGTGTCGCCGACGATGTGCGGCTGCGGGCCAACGCCGAGCACATCGTTGCCCGGCCGCTTGATCAGCGCTGCTTCCCATCCCGCGGCGACGGCGCCGAGCGTATCCCAGGTGTGGCAGGCGATCAGGCACATGTCGGACGGCTTGGTGCCGAGTTCCTTCTCGACATAGCCATAGGCCTCGCGCGACGGCTTGTGATGCTTGACGCCATCGGCACTGAAACGACGCTCGAACTCTTCGACGATGCCGCCATGCGTGAGCTGGCGCGTCTGCACTTCCAGGAGATTGTCGGTCAGCGTGAACAGACGAAAGCCGGCGCCCCGCAGTTTGCGCAAGGCCGCAGGGACTTCCGCGTGCGGCGGCATGGTGGAGAATTTTTCCGTCAGCTCCTTCCGGTCGGCGTCGGTAATCTTGATGTGGCTGGCGTCCGCCATCATCTTCATCACGGCGCCGCCGATATCGGTGAAGGGCACATAGCAGCCGGCAACCGTCAGCGCCGCGGAATACATGATGAAGTTGGCGAACCAGAGCCGCATCGCGTCTTTTCTGCCGAAGATGCGCTCGAATGTCGATTCCATCGTTTCGAGATCGAGCAGGGTCTCATTCACGTCGAAAACGATCAGGGGTAGCTTGGCCATGAGCTGGACTCCTTCTTCTTGGGGGACGTAAACGGTTTCTCGCGCATCTCTAGCGCTGGTTCTTGAGCCTTTCACGGTGCGCCGCCTGCTTGGCGCGGTTGCCGCAGATCGCCATGCTGCACCAGCGGCGCGCGCGCCTTCGCGTATGATCGGCGAACATCAATGTGCAGCTAGTTCCTTCGCACGCTTTGACATCAGAAAAATTTTCCTCGCAGATGAATTGCGCGAGGTTTTCGGCGATCGGCAGCAACAGCGATTCCGCCGAGCGCCAGTGCCGCGTCGCGTGCAGTTCGAGGCGATCTCCGGCCTTGCCATGAGACGGATGGATCTGGCTGAACACTTCGTCGCGCGCGAGCAACTTGTTCACGGGATCGAGTTCGCGCACCGCCGTCGGTTTCAACGGCCTGCCCATGTGCTTGCGGACAAAGCCGCGGCACCACTCGCGCAATTCTCTGGCCTGCCGGGCTACCTTGTCCAGTTCGCCCGGCTTTGCGCGCGCCCTGATCTCGTCCAGCACCTTTGCGGGGACGTATTTGGCCTGCGCCAGCCAGTCCACCAGGCCCGCACCATCTGCGATCCAGTCGATCGGCGTATCCACGGGGGTTGCGACGGAGTTGAGAAAATCCAGGCCGTGGGAGTCGGCGATGAAAATGGCGGGCGGGTGGTGGTTCATTGGCAAAAGGTTTCTCTTGATTGCTGAAGCGCTCCGTTAGCGCCTCGGAGCGTAACCTTTAAATAACTACTTGACCAGTTACTAGCCCGGTGTTAGTAACCTGTCAATAGGATGTTAATAGGTTACTAATAAGGGAGCGGGAATGGCAGCGAAAAACGTCAATGTGGTGCTGGCGCACGGAGCCTGGGCGGACGGATCGAGCTGGGCACGGGTGATCGCTGCGCTCAAATCGGAAGGCGCGAATGTAGTGGCGGCACCTTTGCCGCTGACGTCACTGGCCGACGACGTCGCCGCACTCGATCGCTCGCTGGCGCGCCTCGAAGGGCCGGTGGTGTTGGCGGCCCATGCTTATGCGGGCGCCCTCATCGCCGAGACCAAGGCCAAGAACGTGAAGGCGCTGGTCTATGTCACCGCACTTGCGCCCGACGAAGGCGAGAGAGTCGCCGACGTCTTTTATCGCTCGCCGCCGCATCCGTTGGCGCCGAAGCTCGCCCCGGACGATAACGGACTGATCTGGCTGCCCGACGAAGCTTTCAAGAACGCCTTCGCGCAGCAGGCGAGCGTGGACGATCTCGCGGTGCTGTCCGCCGTGCAGAGGCCGATTTCGCCGGCCTGCATCACGGTGCCGGTGGGCCGTCCGCTTTGGAGGGACGTGCCGAGCTGGTTCCTGCTGGCCGAAGAGGACCGCATGATTTTGCCGGAAACGCAGCGCTTCATGGCCGAGCGCATGAAAGCACAGGTGAGAGCGCATGCTGTCGATCACGCGCCGATCGTCACCGCGCCCCATGTCGTTGTCGAGATCATCCGCGAAGCCACCCGCACCGTGGCTGCGTGAGCGTCCAATCGAACGAGGAGAAATCCCATGTCAGCAAATACAACGTCAGCAACACATTACAAAACGGCCGACGTAGGCGGCTTCAAGATGTTTTATCGGGAAGCCGGGCGGAAGGGTGCGCCGAAATTGCTGCTCTTGCACGGCTTCCCCAGCGCAGGCCACATGTTTCGGGATTTGATCCCGCAGCTTTCGGATGACTTTCACATCGTCGCGCCGGATCTGCCGGGGTTTGGCCAGTCCGACATGCCACCGCGGGAAACCTTCAAATACACCTTCGATCATATTGCCGAGGTGGTCGCGCGTTTCACCGAGGTGATCGGCTTCGATCGTTTCGCGGTGTATGTGTTCGACTACGGCGCGCCGACCGGGTTTCGGCTGGCGATGCGGCATCCCGAGCGGATCACCGCAATCATTTCGCAGAACGGCAACGCGTATGAAGAAGGCCTGAGCGACGGCTGGACTTTGATGCGCGACTATTGGAAGGACCCGTCATCGGAACATCGCAAAGCACTGCGTGCTTTACTCTCACCGGAAACCACGCGTTGGCAATATACCCACGGTGTCACGGACGAGACCGCGGTATCGCCGGATGGCTACAGCCTCGACGACTTCTATCTCGCGCGCCCCGGTGCCGATGAAATACAGCTGGATCTGATGGGCGACTACAAGAGCAATATCGCGCTCTATCCGGCTTTCCAGAATTATTTCCGCACCCACAAGCCGCCTTTTTTGGCGGTGTGGGGCAGGAACGATCCGTTCTTCCTGCCGCCGGGCGCGGAAGCGTTCAAGCGCGATATTCCTACCGCCGTCGTCCGCTTCTTCGATACCGGCCATTTCGCGCTGGAGACACATGCGGGGGAGATCGGACAGGCGATACGGGAATTTTTAGTTCGCTGAGATGGCTTTTTGGACACCTCATCCATCGAGACGCATCGCTTCGGAATCGATGCTCTTCAGGATGAGGCAAACGGTAGTCGATCGACGTTGGTCCTCATGGGAGGCGCGTGGCGCGCCACGCGCCTCGCACCACGAGGCCGAGGATTTCGGGAACTTTCTGTTCGAATTCACCCCTCAATGACGTAAGGTGCGCCCGCGTCCATATGAGGAAACGTCCTGATGAAGAAGAGCGTATTGTCATCCGCCACCTTTGTGGTTGCGGCTGTCCTCGCAGGTCTGGCCACCCAGGCCCACGCCGCCCAATGCGGCAACGGGTCCGGCGGTTTCGAGGCCTGGAAGCAGCAGTTCGCAGGCGAGGCGCGCGCCAAGGGCGTCGGTGCTTCCGGGATTTCGGCGCTGATGGCGGCGAACTACGCGCAAGCCACGATCAACGCCGATCGCAGCATGCACAGTTTTAAGCTCTCGCTCGATCAGTTCATGGTCAAGCGAGGCGCAGCCGCAGTGGTGGCTCGGGGCCGCGGCATGAAACAGAAGAACGCGGCGCTGTTCGCTTCGATCGAGCAGCGTTTTGGCGTGCCGGCAGGGCCGCTGATTGCGATCTGGGGAATGGAGACCGCCTTCGGCAGCCAGCACGGCAACCAGAACATGCTCTCTTCGATTGCGACGCTGGCTTACGATTGCCGGCGGCCGGAATACTTCACCGACCAGCTTTACGCCGCGCTGAAACTGATCGATCGCGGCACGCTCTCCGCAAGCCAGCGCGGCTCGATGCATGGCGAGATCGGCCAAACGCAGTTTTTGCCGAAGACGATGCTGGAATACGGCGTCGGCAATCTCGAGAGCGCCTCCGGCGCCCTGTCCTCGACCGCAAATTACCTCAAAGCCCATGGCTGGCGCGCAGGTGCCGGCTATCAGCCGGGCCAGCCGAATTTTGCGGCGATCCAGGAGTGGAATGCGGCCAGCGTCTATCAACAGGCAATCGCGCTGATGGGCCGCCAGATCGACGGCGGGGAATGAGGGTGTCGCACGCGATGTCACACCACCGTCATGCCCCGGCCATGACGACGCTTGCCCGATGATGTGCAGGCGCCCCATGCGGATACTTCGTCTCATTATTTGCTTGGGCTCGTTGCTTGCTGCAGGACCCGCTGTCGCGGCTCGTTGCGGCGGCGACTTCCGCAGCTTCGTGCAGAACATCTCGGCGGAAGCAGCATCTCATGGCATCTCGCAGGCCACGATCGCAGAAGCGCTGGCCGGCGTGCAGCAAGATTCTGGCGTGCTGGCCTTCGACCGCCGCCAGCGCGGCACCTTTACCAAAACCTTCGAGCAATATGTTGCGACCCGCGTGGGGCCTGGCCGCATCAACGGTGGCCGCGCGATGTTGCAGCGCTATGCGGGGCTACTGTCGAGCATCGAGGCCAAATACGGCGTGCCGCGGCAGATTCTGGTCGCGATCTGGGGTCTCGAAAGCGATTTCGGCAAGGGCGACATGGGCAAACTGCCGGTGTTTCGCGTGCTCGCAACCATGGCGCATGATTGTCGCCGCACCGAACTGTTCCAGGGCGAACTGATGGCGGCGCTGCAGATCCTGCAGCGCGGCGACCTGCCGTTGCGCGAGATGATCGGCGCCTATGCCGGCGAGATCGGCCAGACGCAATTTCTGCCGTCGTCCTATATCAAATACGGCGTCGATTTTGACGGCGATGGGCGCGTGGAACTGCGCCACAGCGTCGCCGACGTGCTGGCCTCCACCGCCAACCTGTTGCACACCAACGGCTTCAAGACGGGTGCGCCTTACGGCGAGGGCTCGGCGAATTTCGAGGCAATGCGCGAGTGGAACCACGCCGTGATCTACCGCAAGACCATCGCCTATTTTGCCGATCAACTCGTGGGAAGGTGAGATAGTTGTTTCGAACTCATCCTTCGAGATGCGGCCGTTCGGCCGCTCCTCAGGATGAGGCCTGAACCCGGCGCTGGAACCTCAGGTGAGGAGGCGCGAAGCGCCGTCTCGAACCAAGAGGCCTGGATCACTTCCCCCGTTCCGACATCTTCTGGATCCGCTTTGCCATCACTTTCCAGTAGGTGGCGGGGCGGAAGCGCTGCAGAATGTCCATGAAGCGAGCGTCATTGCCGATCAGGATGCGCGGCTCGTTGTTCTCGATGCCTTTGATAATGCGCAACGCCGCATCTTTCGCAGTTGTCTGCGCGATGACGTCAAACCGTTCGATCGCCTGCGACCGCCGCTCGTTATCGGCGATGCCCGAGCCGGTGCGCGAGTTGCGCACGATGTTGGTCTTGATACCGCCGGGGTGCACCACGGAAAGCCGAACCGGGCTACCGGAAACTTGCAACTCGTGGCGCAGGGCTTCCGAGAAGCCGCGGATGGCGAACTTCGCCGCCGAATAGGCGGTTTGGCCGGGCGGGGCCAAGATGCCGAAGATCGACGAGACGTTGACGATATGGGCGGCCGGCCGGCTTGCGAGGTGCGGCAGGAAGGCACGCGTCGCATGCACCGCGCCCCAGAAATTGATGTTGAACAGCCATTCCATCTGCGTCTGGTCGATCTCGTGAAACAGGCCGAGCAGCGAGACACCGGCGTTGTTGATCAGGATATTGAGCGAAGGGTGGTTGGCGATCGCATCGCGACCAAAGCCCGCAACCGCCTCCGGGTCGCCGACATCGACGCGGTGCAGGCTGACTTTTCGCGCCGAGGTCTTGGCAATGTCGGCTGCAACCGACTGAAGTCCGGCTTCGTCGCGATCGGCAAGCGCGAGATCAGCCCCCCGTGCGGCAAGCTCGATAGCCAGCGCACGGCCGATGCCGCTCGCAGCACCCGTGACGGCGACGGTCGCTCCACTGATCGCAGTCATCTAATGGTCCGATTCTAAAATTTGCATCAAATCCACTCCGCTCGCTCCGGTACAGAGCGAGGCCGCCACTGAAAGCGGATCGGGCAGGCCGGATCAAGGGAAATGAGGAACTGTTGCCCCGATTCCGAAGTTCGTCCGGTGTTTCGGCCCCACCGTTACGAACTTCGGAATCGATAGGGGCACTCGCTACTTAGGGGATTAGTTGCGGCTTTGGTTCAAAACTCCGGATGACGAACGAACCGCACAATGATGCTGACTTTTGAACGGCCACACTACGAATCAAAAAGGCGAGCCAAAGGCCCGCCACATAACCATTATCATTATGATCGTTTAGGGTGCCCGGGCAGAGCGGCGCTCCACCCGGGCTGAAAGAAGTTTCGAAGTTACTTCTTTTTCGCTTTCTTGGCCTTTTTCGCCTTCTTTGCCTTCTTCGCTTTCTTAGCCATAGCATCCTCATTTGAGTTAATGGATTGAAACGCGACACGAGGCATGCTCGGCGGAGGGCCAGCCTCGCAATATCCTCAACTGTAATCCCAGCAAATTCGCGGGCGAATGCCCCGCGTTGTCACGCCTGTGTCATCACGTTATCCACAGAAGTTACGCTTTTTGAGGTGTTTTTGGCGAGAAGCTTCGCCATCGCGTGTTTTTAAATCGCATCACGCGCGCGATACCGCTGCGACCGCCGCATCGTCGTGGTGAGTCCAAGGTTAATGCCGCGCGGTATGAAGACCGCAACGGCGCGGTGCGCCGCCTTCAGCATTTCACAACCAAGACGCGGATTTGGTTCCCGAGGTGAGACTCCGTTAATCGCCTGGACTGCATGTTGCTCGGTAAGACTACGGGGATAGTCAGGGCGGGGCTTGAAAACGGGGAGACAGGGCGATGATCGCTCTGGGTAATAAATGTTGAACGTTCCGACGCTCTGGACGGCGTTCATTATCAATTTCCTCGCGCTCGGTCTGATCTGGGCCTACATCCTGCACAGCTATCCAAGCCTTCAGGCGGCGCGGTACTGGACCGGCTCCGCGTTTGCCATCGTTGGCGCTGCCGTGTTGGCGATGGGGACGACGGTCACGGAGTCGCTCGTGCCGCTGCTATTTGCCGGCACGACGGCGGTCCTCGCGGTTTGTCTTGCGGCGATGGGCGTCCGGAGGTTTTACGGCGAGCCGACGCCCTGGGGGCAGACGGCCGCGATTGCGGCGTTGACCTTTGCCGGTCTCTCGATCTTTATCTTTGCCTACGACAGCGCGACCATCCGCATTCTGATCTACTCCGCGGGCCTGTCGGTGCCACTCGCGCTTTCGCTGCCATTGCTGCTGCCGAAGCGAGAAGGCCGGGTCAATGCCGGTGCACGGCTCGCAGGCTTCGTTGTCATCGTGATGATCGTCGTCTGCGCGTTCCGCGTGGTCGACAAGCTGCTTCTGACCGGCGCCGACTTCACCTTTGTCCATTTCAACGCGCCGCAATCGGTCATGATCCTGGCGCTGATTTTCCTATCCATGGTTTGCAACTTCGGCTTCCTGTTGATGGCGATGGACCGTCTGCGCAACGAGGTCTCCGATCTCGCACTGATGGACGACCTCACCGGCGTCGGCAATCGGCGGCAACTGCTGCAACGTCTGACCGAGGAGTGCGCCAGATCGGATCGCTCGGGCCAGCCGTTTGCGCTGCTCGTCATCGATCTCGACAAGTTCAAGACCATCAATGACACCCACGGTCATGCCGCGGGCGATGCGTGTTTGCAGCATTTCACGTTAATGGCGCAGACGCGGCTGCGGCCAAGCGATCTGTTGGCGCGCACCGGCGGCGACGAATTCTGTGTCGTGCTGCCGGTATCCACGCTGCGGGAGGCGGCTACGATCGCGCGGCGCGTCATCGAGGTGTGCCGCGAGGATGCCGCCGGCTGCATCGGCAATGAGGTCCCAATCTCGGTCTCAATCGGTGTCGCGCAATGGACCCGTGACATCGGCGCCTTCCCGGACCGGCTGATTGCCGCGGCCGACCACGCCCTCTATGTCGCCAAGAAAGAGGGCCGCAACCGCTTTGCGGTCTATGAGCCGGCGCCCACGCTCGTGCCGGATATGGCGCCGCTAAGGCTCCATGCCTGAGATGGCTCCTTCGCGGATAGGCCGGCTTGATCTTAAGCGAGTGCGCCCGGCATAGTGCCTGGCATGAACTTTCGTTTTCTCTTTATCGCCATCTGCGTTTTGATGCTGTCGCCTGCGGCCTTGGCCGGGGAGCCTCCGCTTGAGGCGATCGCGCGTTCCTCCGGAACGCCGGAAATTCCGGGCCTGAAGATGGTCTGGCTCGCGCCATGGGGCGATGTGGAGAAGGCCCACTCCTGGCGCAACATCATCGTGCATCAGACCGAGGGGCCGGCGGGCTCGGCGCGCGGCGGCGCGCAGGCGCAGGCCAAGAACCCAACGCGCCGCGGCGTCATGGTGTGGGTCGAGACCGACGGCACGGTTTACTGGGCGGTCGCCGACAATCTGGTCCCCACCCATACCGACGGTGCCGACCGCAACGACAACAAATATATCGACAATGCTAAGACCTACCACCAGGTCAACAAGGACACATCGATCGGCGTCGAGTTTGCCGGCAACTATCCTGATGTCACCAAGCCCGTGACGGAGGCGCAGATTGAAGCCTGGCGGGTTCTGGTGAAGGTGCTGCGCGCGCGTTATCGCATTCCGCTCGATCATGTCTACGCGCACAACTGGATCGACTTCAAGGACGCGCGCTACTGCGAGGGTTGCGTACTTGCGACGATGGCGCGGGAGTGGGGAGAATAAGGTGGCGCTCGAAATCGGCTGCACTCATCCAACGACGAGCTTCATCGGCTAATTCATTCGGCGATGCCGCACTTTCAATCGTCTTCAGCGAAGAAGTCTTCGTCTATTCGTTTGAAGTCGAGGGTACGGCTGACGCGAACGCCGACATTGTGTTCGATCATGAGGTCGGTGAGTCTTTTTCCGTCGATCAAAATTACCCGCTGACTAAGGTGTCCGGCGAAATCGACGGCTTGTTGGCTAAATGTCGATGTCGTAACGAAGACACCCTTTGTCGCGCCTAGTCCGACGAGGCTTCCGACGAAGGCTTGAACGTCGGGCCTTCCGATGCTTGTTTCAGAAAATCGCTTCGCCTGGACATAAACCCGATCCAGACCCAGTCGGTCTTCGTTGATTACACCGTCAACACCTCCGTCCCCCGACCGCCCGAGTTGCTCCGATGCGTTTCGGTGCGAGCCGCCGTATCCCATCGCGACCAACAGGTCGATGATAACCTGCTCAAAGAAGCCAGGGGTATTTCGCAGAATCCTGCCAAGTAGCTCAAGGCGGAGAGCTGACTGCATGGCGCCAAACGCGGCCTCTACGTGTTGTTCATGTGCGACGTTCGCGCTCAACAATAGATTTGAAGTGTCTTCCTTTGTGTCTTCCTTTTCCGAACTTTGACTCTCTGAGTGAGAGGATTCTCCACGGTAGAACTCTCGGAAACTGGGATAAGCCAGGAGCGTGTCGTTATCGATTCTTGAGGGCATTTTTGCCAAAAGCTCTCTCCCCGCATCGGTAGCGATAAAGCGCCCCTTTTCCGAGGCAACTAATCCAGCCTTGCTTAGATAAAATTTTGCCCAATTCAGACGGTTATGCAGGACCTTCTGGCGGCCGCTCGGAAGATATTGGTCCCGCTCAGCCTGTGTCATTCCAAATTCCGCGGCGATTTCTGGCTCGACCTCCGGCACGCTAACTTGTGAGGACGCCGCCCGCTTTAGCAGCGGCAGCATCAGACTTTGATAGTCCGGAATCCCCATCTGCATTGCCTCCCCAAGTTGTATTAGACTACTCGGTTTGGTTGTTATTTTATAAATAGTAACCCTTGGATTTCCGCGAACTGGATCGACTATGCGCTACGGCGAAGGTTGCACGCTTGCGACGATGGAGCGGGAGTGGAGCGATTAGCCCGCCATGCGCGGAGCCTGATGCAGTACGGAACGCCTTGGCTGGCGGCGTGCGGGCAGATAGCTTTGGCTGGGTTGCGCGTTCCGCCGGGCAGGAGGTATTTTCAGATGCCGTCAATGATCTCTTCGTCGGGCGTTATCCGCAGCGGTCCACCCGGTGGCGGATTTGTCGCCGTGTTGCCCGCCATCGTGCTGCTGCTCTGCGCGTCGTTGGTGACCGCGCTGGAAACGCCTAGCAAGCCGTTTCTCGACAAGAACAACTTCTATCTTTCTTCAGCCGGCTTTCGTGTCCAGGTAGCCAATGATGCGGCCGGCAAAGCGGCGATGAACGCGCTGCCGCCACATCGCTTTGTGATCCACCGCTTCGGCAACGACGTGCGCTATCTATATGCCGAACCGTTGCATTGCGTCTGCATCTTCATCGGCACGCAGGCAAATTATCAGGATTACCGCGACATTCTCGCGCAGCCCGTCGACGCGCCCGACAACGTTGCACCCGACTACAAGACCCAAGCGAGCGCGCTGCTTTACGGCGATCCCTATGATTGGAACAATCTCAATCAGCCGGACAGTATCGCCGACTATCTGCGGACGATTTATTGATGCTCCGTTTCTCGCAACGACGAAGCGCTATTGGCTGAGCAACTCAAGCAAAAGCCGGACTGCGCGCGTCCTAAATCGGTTGCGAGCATCGCCTGTTCAAGCCGGGGAATTTCGCGCATGAAAAAAGCCGGCGTTGCCGCCGGCTTTCTTGTTTTTCTTTCGATCGGCTCGATCAGGCGGCGTGGACCGCCTGGAGCGCGGCGGCTTCCTGCTGTGCGATCGTGCCCTTTACGGCCGACTGCACCTTCTCGAAGGCACGGACCTCGATCTGCCGCACGCGCTCGCGCGATACGCCGAATTCGGCGGCAAGGTCTTCCAGCGTCATCGGCTCTTCCGCCAGACGCCGCGCCTCGAAGATGCGGCGTTCGCGGGCGTTAAGCACGCCGATCGCGCCGGTCAGCGCCTGGTGGCGATGATCGAACTCTTCGTGCTCGGCCATCAAGGCTTCCTGGTTGGGCGAGTTATCGACCAGCCAGTCCTGCCATTCGCCGGCTTCGCCATCGTCGCGGATCGGTGCGTTGAGCGAGGCATCGCCGCCGAGACGGCGGTTCATGTCGATCACGTCCTGGGCGGTCACGCCCAAGCGCTTGGCGATGATCTTCACCTGGTCGGGACGCAGATCGCCCTCTTCGAGCGCGGAGATCTTGCTCTTGGCCTTGCGCAGGTTGAAGAACAGTTTCTTCTGGTTCGCGGTGGTGCCCATCTTCACGAGCGACCAGGAACGCAGGATGTACTCTTGAATTGAGGCCTTGATCCACCACATGGCGTATGTAGCGAGCCGGAACCCTTTTTCGGGTTCGAACCGCTTCACCGCCTGCATCAGGCCGACATTGCCCTCCGAGACGACCTCGGAAATCGGCAATCCGTAGCCGCGATAGCCCATGGCTATCTTGGCCACGAGCCGGAGATGGCTGGTGACAAGTTGGGATGCCGCGTCGCGATCGTCATGCTCGCGCAGACGTTTGGCGAGCATGTATTCCTGCTGGGGTTCCAGCATCGGAAACTTGCGGATCTCGGCGAGGTATCGGGACAGGCCGGATTCTCCATTGAGAATCGGCAGGGTAGCTGTGCGGGCCATTCGTGCGCCCTCCAGTTGTTCAGGCCCCCGATAGCGGCGGGCCAGGCAGGCGGCTCCTTTGTTAAAGCCAGTCGCTCTGCGATGTTCCGCGTTGGATATTCAACGCAGGCGCAACATACACCAAACGGGTCCCGTTTTGGAAGTTAAACCCCCGTCACGTTACGGTGTGGCTGCTATAACCAGCTGGCATATCAAGGCTTTTCCGGCTGACCTGCGTCATAGCGCCGCCGTCAGGGAGTTTCGCAGACGGCTCAGATCGGCTGGTAAGTCCGAATTCCACTCCAGAATCGCCCCGGTTTTGGGGTGCTCCAAAGCCAAAAGGTATGCGTGTAGCGCTTGACGATCGAGGGACGCCAAGGCCGCCTGGCTTTGGGGGCCGAGGTGGATCGACTTGGTCTTGAAGTGAGAGCCATAGACCGGATCGCCCATCAGGGGGTGGCCGATGTGGGAAAGGTGTAGGCGGATCTGATGGGTGCGGCCGGTCTCGAGTTGGCAGGCGATCAGGGACGCCACCGGCTTGCCGTCTGGTCCTTTGAAACTCTCGACGATCTCCCAATGCGTCACCGCGTGACGGCCACCTTCGCGGACCGCCATCTTTTCCCGAGCATGCGGGTGCCGGTCGATCGGCGCATCGACCGTGCCGCGGACCCGGTTCGGCACGCCCCAGACGAAAGCGAGGTAGCCGCGCCGCATCTCTCCGGTTTTGCCGTGGTCGGCAAACTGCGCCGACAGCGATTGATGGGCGGCGTCGTTCTTGGCGACGACCAAAAGGCCCGACGTGTCCTTGTCGAGCCGGTGCACGATGCCCGGCCGCTTCACCCCGCCGATCCCGGAAAGGCTTTCGCCGCAATGGGCGATTAGCGCGTTCACGAGCGTGCCCGTCTCGTGTCCCGCGCCAGGATGGACCACGAGACCTGCGGGCTTGTCGAGGACGACGATGTCGTCGTCCTCGTAAACGATATCGAGCGCGATCGTTTCGCCCCGGGGTTCCGCGGCCATCGGCGCCGGCACGTGGATTGTGATCGTATCGCCTGTCACGACATGATAAGCGGGGTCGCGGACGGGTGCGTTCTTTACCGCGACCTGGCCGTCGAGGATCAAGGCTTTCAGCCGCGACCGCGACAGTTCGCCCAGGCGAGTCGCGAGCACGCGGTCGAGCCGGGGGATCCCTCGCTGCCCTCGACAATGACTTCCAGCCGTTGACCGTTACTCAAGATGACCGTCACTCAAATTTCGTTCCAGACTGCAAAATGACAGATACCGTTGCGCCCGAGCCCACCCCCGAACAGTCCGCGCTATTTGCGCGGGTGCGGCGCTTGATGCTGATCGCGAGCCTCACCACGGGGGTGGCGATTGCGGCCATATTGATCGCCATCGGCTACCGTCTTTTCAAGGCGGAGGGAAGCGTCAACCAGGCCGAGATCACGGCCGTACTGCCGAAGGCTGCGAAAATCGTCTCGGCGACAGTGGCCGGCGACCGGGTCGTGGTGACGCTCGATGTAGGCGGAGTGACCGAAATCCGCACCTTCGATGCGCATACGCTCAAACCCGTCGGCCGCCTACGCTTTGTCAACGAGCCCTGATCCTTTCTTATCCCTCCTCCGCGAGCGAAGCTCGTTCGGCTTCATCTCTCCCCACCGCCAGAGGGTTGCCTTCATCGCGGAGACCGAAAACCCGCCTTGCCGCCAGCTGATTTCGAGGCTATTCCCTTGGCCTTACGCTCCCTTCGTCTAGCGGTTAGGACGCGGCCCTCTCAAGGCTGAAACAGGGGTTCAATTCCCCTAGGGAGCGCCAATTTAAGGCAATTCTCGTCCGAAGATACTTCGATATCTGCTCAATTTTATTGGGAGATCGTCATGCTTCGAATTGCAGCCATCCTCATAATTTCATTGTCGTTGATCGGATCCGCCTCGCTCGGCCCAGCCGCGGCGCAGGCGCAACAAAAGGCAAGCAAGAGTGGCGGCCAATGCTCACTTGAAGCCTGCATCGACGTTTGCAACAAGAAGGGCGGCAGAACTTGCAATCTCTATTGCAGCAATGAGCTGGCCCGGAGAGGATGCCGCTGAGCGTTTCGCCGACAGCGAACGAGCAAAGCACGGGGTGGTCGCGCGGATGTCCGGGGTCTCAGACAAATTGGTTTCAGGCAAATCGGGTTTCGCGACCGGCCTCGTCTTGACGCTGGCCGTGCTTTGTCTCGGCGCGCCTGCGGCTCACGCCCAGTCCGCGCCTTATTGGACCTCGACCTGGCCGGCCGGCTTCGGCGGTCTGACGTCGGACCCGAACGCGAACTCGTTCGGCAACTTCACCTCGCGCTACAATTTCGAGAACGGCTGGTTTATCGGCAGCGAACGCGGCAACCTGAATTGGGGGTTGAACAATTTCACCCCTGTGAGCGCCTTCGGCAGCCCGACCTCGTTCTCCTATGAAGGTGGCCAGGTCGGCTACAACTTCAAGAGCGCGCCGGTCTCGGTCTTTGCCGGCTTCGATACCGTGAGATACAATTCGCCGATCGCCAGTCCCTTTACGGCGCTCGACTCCATGTCGTCCAACAGCACGCCCGGCTATCGCGTCAATGCGGGCGTCGAATTCCGTCCGACCTCGAACCTCAGCCTGTCGGTCGGCGCCAGCTTCTCGCAACAGCCCAACGACCTCAACTCCGCGCTGTTGCCGGGCGCATCGCCATTTGGCTACCGCGGACGCTAACACTCTCCGCTTCACCAGATGCCGGGATCGGCAGACCCGGCCGGTCCGGCGCTCGTTGCAGAGGCTTCCGCCTCCCTCGGTGCTGTTTTGCGCAGGGCTAACCCCGCCAGGTTCCTTGGAAGCGGTCCGCCGCTTGCCCAGTCGAGCAATTCGACCGTGTGAACGATCGGGATGCTCAAATGACTCTGGATCTGGATCATGCATCCGATATTGCCGGTTGCGACGATCTGGGGATCGGTGCTGGCGATGTGTCCGGCCTTTCGTTGCCCAAGCGTAGCGGCCATTTCGGGCTGCAGGAGATTATAGGTTCCCGCCGAGCCGCAGCAGAAATGCTTTTCGGGGACATCGAGCACGGTGAAGCCGGCTGCGCGCAACAGCGCTCTCGGTTGCAGCGTTACTTTTTGAACATGTTGCATCGAGCAAGGATCATGATACGCGACCCGGTAGGCCGGCTGTTTCTCCGCAATGTCGAGACCGACATGGCCGAGCAGCTCGGTGACATCCACGGCGAGGGAGGCGATCGTCGCGGCGGCCACTCTCATCTCGCTGTCATGTGCGAACAGATGCCCGTAGTCCTTCACCGTCGTACCGCAACCCGAGGCATTGATAACGATCGCGTCAAGGCCGCGGGTTTGGATTTCCATCGACCAGGCCCGGATATTGCGGCGGGCCAGCGCCCGCGCCATGTCCTCCTTCCCGATATGCAGGGGAAGCGAACCGCAGCAGCCGGCACCGGCGGCGGCAATCACCTCGCAGCCATGCCGCTGTAGCAGCCTTATCGTCGCGGCATTGATATTGCCGTTGAGCGTCTGCTGGGCGCATCCGGCAAGAAGTGCGACGCGTTTTTTTACGCGTCCGTGTGCGGGAAATACGCCGGCGCGAACGATGTCCGACGTCGTCTTTTGCGGGATCATGTCGAGCAACGGCTTCAGCCTTGCCGGCACCACTCGACGCAAAGGACGCACCGCGCGCCCTAGCGACAGCGCCTTGCCGAACAGTCCCGGCCGGGTCAGGACCGTCGCCAGTCCCCAACGCAGCAGGCGATCCCTGATATTCCGGCGGTGATGGATTTCGATATGGGCGCGCGCGCGGTCGACCAGATGTGCGTAGTCGACCTTGACCGCGCAGGTTGTCATGCAGGACAAGCAGGACAGGCAACTATCCAGATGCCGCACCGTCTCCGGCTTCGGCTTGCCGCCCTGCTCAAGCATCTCCCTGATCAGATCGATGCGGCCGCGCGGTGATTCATTTTCGTCACGCGTCAGCACGTAAGTTGGACAAGCGTTGGTGCAGAAGCCGTAATGCACACAGGTTTCGAGTATTGCATTTGCCTCGGCAATTTCGGGGCTGCGAAGCTGTTCGGCGGTAAATGAGGTTTTCATCTTGCCCGTTTCGGCATCGAACCGGTCCCGACTGATTTGTGGCCGGCGGTCATCGGCTGTTGGTCAGTACCGCTGCCTGCCGCAGATAGTTGCCGTTGCCGTAGAGCAGGGGATCGTGATCCGGCCGCAGCGTCACGTCGATCACGCGGCCGAAAATGACGTCGTGCGTGCCCACGGCGAAGTTGTCGAACATTTCGCAAAAAATATTGGATTGGGCATTTTCGAGCAATGGAATGCTGTTGTGTCCAAGGCGCCATGAGCCGGATCGAAAGCGGGCGCTGCGGCCTTCCGGTCTGGTGAAACTCGGCATCAGGGCATGGTGATCCCGGTGCATCGCGTTGATGTAAAATTGCCGCGATGCCATCACCGCCGGGTAGAGTGTGGTTTCGCGATTGACGCAAACGAGACAGGTTGGTGGCTCCATCGAGATCGATGTCACGGCCGTTGCGGCCATGCCGCGCCATTCGCCGTGTTCCGTCCGGGTGGTGATCAGCGTCACCGTGCCGGTGAACGCCCGCATTGCGGCGCGAAATGCATCGCGTACGTCATCGTCCTCCGCGCCGGCGACCTGGAAGCCGGTCGATGTCATGGCGTTGCTCCTTCGAGGCGACAGCCCGACGTCACGATCGAGCGGAAAACTGTCCGACGTTTGTGTCACAGCGTCAATTTTTTGGCTGCGTCGGGCGCAAGCAGCGTGGATATTTCGATTGGGCGGAGGCGGCGTCGTCATATTCGTTTTGTGAATTCCCGCCCCTCGCGCTGCAGAGCCTGCCGGATCAGCCCACGATCGCTTTCCGAACGCCGCGATTTAAAACTGATGGCAATCGCCAGCTTCTCGTCGCGGCTGTGATGCAGCAAGGGCGTTGCGTAGCAGCTCAACTGGGCGTCGAGTTCGCCCTCTTCGACATGGATACCGTCGCGATGCCCTTGCTGTAACGCGGCCGACAGCTCCGTCCACCGCGTCTTGGTACGGGGCGTAAAGGCGGGAAATGGTTCGGGAGGCAGCAGATGCGGCCGAAGCGCATTTGGCACATGGCCGAGCAGAGCGCGACCACCTGCGGAAGCCCACAGCGGATAGCTCGGGCCTATCTCGACATCGATCATGGCGCGGCGATTGCCGACCAGCCGGGCGACCGTGACGGCCTCCGAACCGACAAGCTGGACAAGATGGACGATCTCGCCGCTGCTGTCGGCCGCACGCGCCATGGAAGGACCGGCAACCTCGATCAGCCGATCGATCCACGTCGTTGCGAGCCTCAGCGATCGTGTACCGAGCATGTAGTGTCGATTGGGCAAGCGGCTGGCATAACCACGCGCAATCATTGTCGATAGCAGGCGAGATGCCGTCGCGGAATCGACCCCGAGGTGTTCCGCCGCCTCCCGGACGCGTATTCCCGCCGGAGCCCGGCGCCGCATCATTTCGAGGACATCGAGGGCCCGAGCCACCGAACGGACTTCAGTGCGGTCTCGGTCCCCCTGCTTCATGGCCGTTCCCCTATGCGCTGCCAGCGCTTGCGTCCGGGAATTTGGGAATCACATGTTCGCCGAACAATCGGATCGTCTTCATCATACGCTTGTGCTCGGTAATCCCGCCATACATGATGAAGATGATATATTCGACATTCAGCTCCTCTTTTAGCCGCTGAATCTGCTCACAAACAGTCTCCGGCGTGCCGACGATCTGGAATCCGCTGTCGAGCATTTGCTGGAAGGTCTTCGGCACCGGTCCCTCCTGGCCCTTCATGCGTAGGGCCTCGAAGAAGCCGAACTCGCCAAGCCATTGGGTCCAGAAGGCCGATCCCTGCCGGGCCGTTTCCATTGCCTCGTCATGCGTCGATCCGACAGCGAGGTTGCGGCAGAGCACGACGCCGCCGCCGGCCGAATACTCACCGAACCGCAGCGGGCGGCCATGCTTGGCTGCCTCGTCGATGTAACTCTGGAAGACCCAGCGAACGATATCGAGGTTGGCAGCGAGCGTGACCACGGAGCTGCCGATCCTGGCCGACCAGTTCAAGGTTTCCGGGCTCTGCGTCAGCGTCGTGAACAGCGGCGGGTGCGGCAGTTGCTTCGGCTTCGGAACCGAGGCGATCTGTTTCAATATGCCGTCCTCGACGCCGGCCATCAGCCGTGCGGAGACCGGATGTTTCCATTCGAGGCCGCTTGGCGGGATGGAGATGAATTCGCCCTGAAAACTCCAGAGGTCTTCGGTCCAGCAGCGACGCATCACCTCATACCATTCCTCGACGATCTTGCGATTGGTGGCTTCGGTCTCTGCACGACCGGTACCGGCGGCGCCCGCATGATAGTGTTGTCCCATGACGCCGACCGATCTCGGCTGATAACCGCGGCTGAGACCGACATCCAGGCGACCGCCGGTCAGGTGGTCAGCCATGGCGATATCTTCGGCAAGCCGCAGCGGATTCCAGTTCGGCAGCACGAGGCCCATCTGCCCCTGCCGCAGGCGTTTGGTGTGCTGGGCGAGGTAGATGTTGAGCATGAGGGGATTTGGCGTGACGTGATAACCCTCGATCTCGAAATGATGTTCGGCGAACATCATCGAGGTCCATCCGGTCTCGTCCGCGCAAATCGCCTGTTCGCGCAATTCATCGATTGTTTTGGCGTAGCGGGTGCGATCGAGGCCCCACAGGCCCTTGCCGAGTTCGTCTTCCGACGCGACCGCGGCGGGGTAAAACATCCCGAACTTCACGACCATTCTCCCGAACAGGACCGGTTCGCGCCATTCCGCGAAACTTTCATTTCCCGTCCGGACAATCGGCATCCTGGCCAGGCGCCTCGTCAATGTCGGTCGTTGCGCCCTGCGCAAGTCATGTCGAAAAATGGATGCCGATTTGCTTCTGAATAAGACGCCCCGGCCGAAATCCGCTAAATCTTTGCCTTTCGGGCCTCAATCGAACCACCCGGGAGCCATCGATGGACATTCCACAATCGGATCTGGCCGGCTTTCTATCCGAAGTGCAGCAAAAGATCGGCTCGGCGGCCGTCAATCGAGCCGAGGAGACGCTGCGAAGATATGGCGAGAACACGCTTCCGGGCGGCGACAGTGTCCCGTCCGCGGTGGTATATCCCGCTTCGACGGCCGAAGTGCAGCTCATCGTCCGCGCGGCGAACGCCCATCGCGTGCCGCTCTATCCCGTGAGCACCGGCCACAATATCGGGCTCGGAAGCCGTTCGGCCAATTCGCCGGGTCAGGTGGTCGTCGATCTCGGCCGCAACATGAACCGGATCCTCGAGGTCAACGAAACACTCGCTTACGCCGTGGTTGAGCCCGGTGTCACTTATCAGCAGATGTACGACGAACTCGTCCGCCTCGGTAATCGGTTGATGCTCGATGTCACGTCGGGTCCGCCACAAGGCGGCATGCTTGGCAACGCGCTAGACAAGGGGGCAGGCTATACGCCCTATTTCGACCATTTCGGTTTTTCCTGCGGCCTGGAGATCGTCCTGCCGAATGGAGATATCCTGCGCACAGGCGATGGCGCACTTGACGGCGATAATATTTCCAACTGGCACACGTCCAAATATTCCTTCGGCCCCATACTCGACGGTCTGTTCGCACAGTCGAACTACGGCATTGTCACCCGCATGGGTGTCTGGCTTCTGCCGAGGCCACCGGCGATCCGTTCCTTTCACTTCACTTACGAGGAGGATGACGCCCTTGAGGAGATCGTCGATCTCGCCCGGCCATTGAAGCTCTCGAATTTTGTACCGACGCTGTTTCGCGTCAACAACGATCTCTATTTGTGTGGCGCCGAGGGTGAGAGCGCCGAATATCGGCTCACCAATGGTAAACGCTCGATCTCGGATGAAGGGCGCAGAGCGCTGCGCGGCAAGCACGGTGTCGGCGCCTGGACGATATCGGGTGCATTTTATGGCGCCAGCGACGCCGCGATTGAGCCGATGATCCAGCGCGTTCGCGCCCATTTCGGACAATCGGGAAAGGCCCGCTACATCCCGCATGAGGAGGCGGCCGCGATGCCTCCCCTGCAAATCGGCATCAACGCGTTTTCCGGCGTGCCCGGCGTGGGTGAACTTGGATTGTTGAAATGGCGGCCGGGCGGCGGCAATAGCTGGTTCCTGCCGGGGACGCCGATGATCGGCAAGGTCGCCAACGAGTTCCAGCACCTCTGCCGGGGCATCTACGAGGAACACGGACTGGACTATACGGTGATGAATGTCTGCTCCGCACGGTTTTGCCGCGGACTTCACGTCTTGTCCTTTAACCGTGAGGACGACGACGAAACACAGCGCGCAAAGGCCTGCTATCGGAAGATGGCCGAGCAGGTAGCCAGTCGAGGGGTCTTCGTCGGCCGCGCTCCGGTCGATTTCCACGACTTCCATATGTCGCAGACGACGCCGTCGTTTCGGACAGCCTGCTCTTCGATCAAGCAAGCGCTGGATCCGAACGGCATCCTCGCGCCTGGCCGCTATGGAATTGACATAAAGTGACAGATTGTCTCAACTGGGGTGTCGCTTTCGTTTGCCGAAGGTAACCCACAGGCTCGGCGAACAGACGACGTAACAAATCGCCGCGTTTTGGAACCATTGTCCGCTTCCGCCTTTTAGTTCCGGCAACCCCCCACGGGGTCTCAACCGGGATTGGAACGAACATGGCCAAAAAGTCGATGCTGCTGAGCGACCTCTTTCACGAGACGCTCAAGGATATCTATTTTGCCGAAAACAAGATTTTGAAGACTCTTCCGAAGATGGCGAAGGCCGCGCACTCGAAGGAGCTGCAGAAGGCCTTCACGAAACATCTGCGTGAAACCGAAGGTCAGGTGAAGCGGCTCAATCAGGTCTTCAAGATCATTGGCAAGCCGGCGCGGGGCAAGACCTGTGCGGCCATCAACGGCATCACCGAAGAAGGCGCCGAGATCATGAAAGACTTCAAGGGAATGCCCGCGCTCGATGCGGGTCTTCTCGCGGCGGCTCAGGCCGTCGAACATTACGAGATGTCGCGCTACGGGACGCTGCGCACATGGGCCGAAGAACTCGGAATGTCTGACGCGGCCAGTCTTTTGCAGGCGACGCTTGACGAAGAGGAAGCGACGGATTCTGCGCTTACCAAACTTGCCGAATCCCTCGTCAACGTCGAAGCCGAACAGGACCTGGCGGCTTGAAACTGAAGTTGCGACGCGGCGTCGACCCCCGACGCCGCGCCGGCTATTTACGCAGACCGCCGACGAGTGAGCTGTAGACCGAGGGAGTGGACAATGACTGACATCAAAGAGCACATGGAGATTATCGGCGCCGACGGCGTTCACGTCGGCACGGTCGACAAGATCGAGGGCAATCGGATCAAGCTGACCAAGAAGGACAGCGGAGAGGGATCGCACAAGGGCCATCACCACTATATCGACCGCGGTCTGGTTGCCGGCGTTGAGGGCAACAAGGTGCGGCTTTCCGCCATCGGCGCGGTCGCCGTCACGATGGAAGAAGAGAAGAACTAACTGGCGATTTGGAAAGCCGCTCGACGTCGTCGGGCGGCTTTTCTTTTTGTTGGGCTGGACTCCTGTCGGCCGGAGTAGGCTTCTGCCAAGAGCTCATCGCCTTCCCCGATGCTGATATCGGGGTTTACCTTGTCGCTCGGCCTCCGTCGGGTGGGTCTTGAGCATAACGGCTGATATTGTTGCGGTATGCAGACGTCGGCTACCTAGGCGGCCAGGCTTACTCGCGCAGTTGACTTGGTTCGAGAAGGCTTTCCGCCTGGTGGGCCTTTAGGTCCATCATCGAGCGCGGAGAGTGCCTCGAGAACCTCGTCTATCGTCACCAGTCTGCGTGAGCCCTGCAATTCTCTCAGTGCCGGATTCGAGGTCACGCTCGCAGCGTCTGACGCCCAGGAAGCGAGAATCGCGCGCTTTTCACCAATCGATATCTTCAGATCTGCGACGACGTCGCGGGGATGATCGTAAACAGAGCCGGGGTGCAAAATCGCATTCAGGTCAATAATGTTGTCAGCGTTGTCGATCACGGCAGTCCTCCTTCTCCTTTCGTTGGACATCAAGTTTGCGGCGAGGCCCGCTGCCACGGGCAAAGGCCGCTCCCGCCGACATCGGGCGGGAGCGCAAGATTCCCGAAAAATGTTAGGCGGCTTTGCCTTCGAGCTGATGCACGTTGCTGGCGGGCGCCCCATTGATGGTAATCCGCCGCGGCTTCATGGCTTCGGGAATTTCCCGGACCAATTCGATTTTCAGCAGACCGTTCTCGAATTCGGCGCTCTTCACATGAACATAATCGGCAAGATTGAATTGCCGTTTGAAGGGCCGCGCGGAAATACCCCGGTAGAGATATTCGCGCTCGGTCTTTTCCGCCCTGTTGCCCTCGATCGTCACCACGTTCTGCTCGGCTGTCACAGAGATCTCGTTGGGCGAAAAGCCGGCAACCGCAAGCGAAATCTGGTAACGGTCGTCGTCAAGTCGTTCGATGTTGTAGGGGGGATAATTGTCCTCGCCGGCACGCTGTGCTGTTTCGACGAGATCAAACAGGCGATCGAAACCGATGGTCGAGCGCCAAAGGGGAGAGAAGTCATAAGTGCGCATAGCCAAATCCTCCAGAGAGCAAAATGGTTACAAGCGGCACCGGACACGACCGGTGCCCGTATCAAGCTCCCCAACCCGTTCAGGCGTCGGGGACGCCACCTCGCAGCGGCACCGGAAAAATAAAAAAATCCATTTTTGGTTTCAAGGGGGCTGTAAATTTTTTTTGTAGCTTGCCTCCGATTGGTCTTAACGAAAGGTTATCGGCAAAGGTGGTTGCAAGTTCCAGGTTGGCGTATCTGGGGCCTTTTATACCGGAGCTGATTACGCGCGGCCGCCTCAGCCGGCGCGGTCATTCTTGGAGATGACGCCGGATGCGGCGCAGAATTTCCACCGACCGGACCGATGCTAAAACACTAACCGCTGCTCACGCCAAGCCCCAGCGCCGAAAGCCTGCTGAGAGGGGGTGACTGCCCGACGGGTAGATCACTCAAACAGTCGATCATCTCTCCTGTCCAAGATCCTCTTGCCCGACGGGCAAGCACCTTGAGAAGCCCGCGCGTCTCGCGCCCGCAAGAGGGACTTATCGCGATCGTCGCGGACGTTGGGCGCGGGATGCGATGGACGAGGTTGCGCTCTAACACGGGCGCGCGGCTCGCGGACGGCGAAGTCGTGTGGTTCTGGCACCCCCCCCCCGCGGGTGTCAACTCCCGATGATGCTGCGCATCACGCGGGGATGGCGGCAAGAAAGCCCGGCTCACCAAGGCGATCGCGAAGGAAACGGTTAAAGCCAATCGCGCGGGACGCGGGATCGTTTCGGCCTGCCTGCGGTGGCTAACTCGTGTTCTTTCTTTCATTGCACGCGAGGCTGCGGGTGCGGTCACGCGCCCGGCATTCCCTGCGTCGTCTGTTTTGCGGAAGGACGAAGCAAAGACCCCCGGGCGCGAAGCATCGCGGGAGCGAATAGACTTGTCTCCAATGCTTGTCCATCGCGACGCCTCGCTTTCGCGAGGCTCCTCAGGATGAGGATTGAGGAGGCGCGTCGCAGGCGCTCATGCGAAAAGAGCCTTCATGGTGAGGAGGCGCCGACGGGTCCGCGCGAAGGGCGGCCCGATGACAGGCTGAGAGCTTCGTCTCGAACCATGAGGCAGGCAGGCGGCCAATGCCGAAAGTCTGAGCTAAATCGCCGAGAAACCACCCCGATTACGGTTGCCAAGGATCGAAACAAACGCGATCCTTGCAGCCACCAAATAGGCCGCAAAGACAGGCCGGAAAAAAATCGGGAGAAAGCGATGACCCAATTGAACAGGCGCGCCTTTGTCTCGGCCGCGGCCGGCGCTCTCACTACGCCCTATCTGTTGCGCAGCGCACTGGCGGACGATCCGATCAAGCTGCGCTGCTCGCTCGACACCGCGCCGTCGCACCCGCGAAACCAGGCGGTTGTCGATTATCTCGCCAAGATCGAGGAGGCGAGCCAGGGCAAGATCAAGGGCGAGGTGTTCCATTCCGGCCAGTTGTTCGCTGATCTCAACGTCACCAAGGCGCTGCTCCAGGGCCAGGTCGACATGGCGGCGCCCGGCACCTGGACCATGACCGGGCTCGTGCCCGACGTCGACTTCTGCCAGTTGCCCGCGCTCTATAGTCCGGCGATCGACGTGTACCGCCGCTGCAGCGACGGCGCGCCGGGCGAGCACGTCAACAAGCAGATCGAAGGCAAGGTGCGTTCGCATATTCTCGGCAACTGGCTCGAACTCGGCAACGAGAACTGGTACACGACGAAGAAGGAAATTCGCTCGCTGGAAGACATCAACGGACTGAAGATCCGCAGCCCCGGCGGCGCCGGCACTTCATGGCGCATCGGCTTCGTGCACGGCATTGCCAATGTCACGCCATGGCCGAACGTGCCGCTGGCGTTGTCGCAAGGCACATTCGACGGTTTTGTCAGCACCGACGAAAGCGTCACATCAGCAAAACTCTGGGAAGCCGGCGTCAAATATTCCTATGCGGATCATCAGTTCTTCGGCAACTACGTCCCGATGGTGGGTGACGCCTTCTGGTCCAAG
The DNA here is from genome assembly GCA_963824305.1 of uncultured Alphaproteobacteria bacterium. Lineage (GTDB taxonomy): Bacteria > Pseudomonadota > Alphaproteobacteria > Rhizobiales > Xanthobacteraceae > Bradyrhizobium. The sequence continues at coordinate 2,187,909 of CAWGOW010000001.1, read as the reverse complement.
CTGGGCGAGGCCGAGCGCAAGCTGATGCGCGACGTCTGGGCCGCGAATATCGAGCGTTACCGCGCGATGTCTGGAAAATCGCAGGCCGAGGCGCGCAAAACGATGCAGTCAAACGGCGTCTCGTTCTTCGATCCGCCGGCGGATCAAGTGGCCGCCGACCGCAAGCGCATGATCGCAGCGCAGGCTGATCTCGTCCGCGACACCAAGTTGTCGGCCGAGATCGTCAAGATCGTGACGGACACTGTCGGCAACCAAAGCTGATGTGGATTTGAAGACATGGCTGCGGGTGGAGGGAATCGAGACGAGCGCGACGCGTGGTGGGACAAAGCCGAGCGGTTTCTGATCGGTTTGCTCGGCCTTGCCGCCATGGTCGTAGGTCTGGTGCAGGTGATGGGGCGTTATGTTGCCCCGCGCTATGCGATATCCTGGGCCGAGGAGGTGATCGTCTATCTCGTGGTTTGGGGCATCATGCTCGCTGCCTCGCAGCTGGTGCGCACCGACGGTCATGTGCGGCCGGATCTGGTGCTGCGGGCGGTGTCGCCGCGCGTTCAGCGCTGGATGGAAGTGGCGAATTGCGTCATTGCACTGGCGTTCTGCGCGGGGCTCGCCTGGTATGGCTATAGCATCGTCGAGACATCCTGGATGCTGGACGAGCGCTCTTCATCCGATGTGCAATTTCCAATGTGGCTCTATTCGGCGGCCATTCCAACCGGCGCCGCGCTGATGTCCGGCCGCTATCTGATCCGGCTTTATCGCTATCTCTTCGCCTTCGATCCGCAGTCCATGACGGTCGGCCACATCCCCGCACACGAGCAGGTTGGCGCGAGCGCGGTGTTGCCGAAGGTCGACTGATGAAATCGGGATTAATCTTTCCGCCTGCGCGACTGAACACGCAACTGGATGTGTTCTATCCCACCCCCCGTGGAGCGGCGGGGAGAGAAGGCCGAACCGCCGCAGAGGCCAGGGTAGGGGGGCTATTTGTTGTATCCCCACCTCGATGTTCGCTGCGCTCACATCGACCTCGAGAGCGAGCTTGCTCGTCTCGGACCCCGCAAGGGGGAGGGACAAGAAAACGCCAGGCGCGTCGATGCTGATCATCCTGTTCCTGGTGCTGTTCTTCGGCCTGCTCGCGGTCGGCATGCCGATCTTTCTCGTGCTCGGCCTGTGCGCCGCGATCCTCTACCTCGCGTCGGGCGAACCGCTGATCGGCGTCGCTCAGGTCATCATCGATCATCTGAATTCGCCTACACTGATGTCGCTGCCGCTGTTCGTGATGGCGGCGACCTTTATGCGCTACGGCGGCGTCGCGAAAGCGCTCGTCGATCTCTCCGCCGCCTGGCTCGGCGGCGTCAGGGGTTCGCTCGGGCTGGTGACGGTGGTCGCCTGCACGCTGTTTGCCGCGATCTCGGGCTCGTCGGTCGCAACGGCGCTGGCGATGGGAACGATCCTTTTGCCGGCGATGATCGAGAAAGGCTACCCGCGCAGCTTTGCGCTCGGCGTGGTCGGTGCGTCCGGGACCATCGGCATCGTGATCCCGCCATCGCTTGCGCTGATCCTGTACGGTATCGTCGCCGAGCAATCGGTGCCGCGGCTATTCCTTGCGGGCGTATTGCCCGGCCTGTTGCAGGCCGCGGTGTTCTTCGCCTGGGTCTGGTACGACGCACGGCGGCGAAAATTCCCCGTCGAGCCGAGCCTGCCGTTGGCCGAACGTCTCACCGTGACGGCACGCGCTGTCCCCGCCTTGAGTGTGCCCGTGATCGTGCTCGTCGGTATTTACGGCGGCGTTGTCACCGTGACCGAGGCCGCCGCCATTGCCGCCGTCGTGTCGCTGCTGGTGAGTCTGATCTACTATCGCGGCTTCCATTGGTCGGAAACGCTGTGGGTGGTAGCCGACGCGCTGAAGAGTGCCGGCGCGATCATGCTGATCGTGGCGACGGCGCTTGCCTTCGGTCACTGGATGACGGCGTCAGGTGTTCCGGCCCTGCTCGTCAAATGGGTGCTGGCGCAGAACATGGCGCCATGGCAGTTCCTGCTTGTGATCAACGTGCTGTTGCTCGTGCTCGGCTGCTTCCTGGAGGTGATCGCGACGCTGCTATTGGTGCTGCCGATCCTCGCGCCGGTGCTTCCGGCGCTCGGCGTCGACCCCGTCCACTTCTCGATCATCTTCACCCACAACATGGAAATTGCCCTGGTTCACCCGCCGGTAGGTTTGAATCTTTTCGTGCTCTCGACGATTTCCCACGCCCCGATCGGTGAAGTCGTACGCGGCGTCCTGCCGTTCCTGATCCTGCTGCTGATGGTCTTGATGATCATCACCTACGTGCCGGCGCTCACGATGTGGCTGCCGCACCTGGTCTATGGGAATTGAGGCTTCGGGCTTATCGCCGACGCGGATGCGAGAACCGTCCGTCGCGCAAAAATGCGATCGTCTGCGCGATCGCATCGCGATTGCGCAACATCAGGGAATGCGACGTCTCGAGCACGATGTGATCGGTCATGCCTTCGAGCTTCGTGCTGACGACGGACACGCGGCCGTCGTTCGGACGCGGCACGATAAAGAAGGAGGCGATGGGATCGAGCGTTCGGTTGCCGGCGATGATGCCAACGGCGCAATCCGGCAGTAGCCCGGCAAAGAGGTCTGTCTGCCGAGTCCCGATCTGTTGCCCGGCCGGTCCATACAAGGCGCGAAACAGCGCCATGTCCTTCAGGACGTCCGCGACCTGGCTGCCATTGTTCGGGGGTCCGAGCATGACGATGCGGCGCAGCCCGGTTGGGCGATATCGGGCGAGATAGGCGCGCGCCAGAAGGCCGCCCATCGAGTGGGTGACGACGTGCAACGATCCGGCGCTTTCGGCAAACCCGGAAATAGCAGGATGAATATCCTCGACCAGCGCCTCGATCGGGCGCAGGCGGCTGGCGTAATCGAGATTGAGCGTTGCAAAGCCGGCGTCCTGCAACGCCCGCTCCATCTTGCGGAGCGAGCGTGATGTGCGGGCAAGCCCGTGCAGCAGCACCACACCAGGCGATGACGGCCCAACCAGATTCACGCCACTTCGCGCTCGGCGCTGGTCGCCATCTCCTTTGCGAGCGCCGTGGCGGCGACATAGTCGGTCTTACCGGAGCCGAGCAGGGGTACCTTGTCGACGATGCGAATATCGGCCGGCACCGCGAGTTCGCTCGCGCCGCTTGCCTTGGCCTGGCGCTGCATCGCGGCGCGGTCGGCGTCTTTCTGGGTCGTGAGCAGCAAGATGCGTTCGCCTTTGCGCGCGTCGGGGATCGACACCGCGACCGACGTTGCCTGCGGCCACAGCGTAGCGGCCATGGTCTCGATCGCCGACAGCGAAACCATTTCACCGGCAATCTTGGCGAAGCGCTTGGCGCGGCCCTTGATGGTGATGAACCCGGCGGCATCGATCGAGACAATATCGCCCGTGTCGTGCCATCCGCCCGGCAGCGGCTCCAGCACGCCGGGATTTTCTGCACGCAGGTAACCGAGCATGACGTTGGGGCCGCGGACCGACAACCGTCCGCCGTCCTCGATGCCGGGCACCGGATCAAGACGGGCTTCCATCAGCGGCGAGAGACGCCCGACTGTTCCCGGCCGGTTTGCCATCGGGGTGTTCATTGCCAGCACTGGCGCGGTCTCGGTGACGCCGTAGCCTTCGAGGATGCGGATGCCGTAGCGCTCCATGTAGATCTGCCGGGTCCGGTCTTTCACGGCTTCGGCGCCGGCAAGCACCAGTCGCAAGGTGCGGAAGTCGTAAGCATGTGCCGAGCGCGCATAGCCGGTGAGGAACGTATCGGTGCCGAACAGGATGGTGGAGCCGGTCTGATAGATCAGTTCGGGCACAATCCGATAATGCAGTGGCGTTGGATACATGAAGATCGGAATGCCGGCGAGCAGCGGCATCATCATTCCCCCGGTGAGGCCAAAGGAATGGAACACCGGCAGCACATTGAACACCTTGTCGTTGCCGTTGGCGTCGACGCGGGCCAGCGCCTGCGCGGCATTGGCGAGGATGTTGCGGTGGGACAGTACGACGCCCTTGGGCGTGCCTTCGGAGCCCGAGGTGAACAGCACGACGGCGGGATCGTTGGCCTCGCGCGCCACCCTCGGCTTTACGCCGGCAAGCAGCCCCGCGATCTTGTCGGCGAGCCCAATATTCGCACGGACATCTTCGAGATAGACGATCTTCGCATCGCTTGCGATCGCGGCGACGAGCTTGTCGAGCTTGCCCTTTTCGACGAAGGCTTTCGACGTCAGCACGGTCTTGACCTGCGCTGCCTTCATTGCCGACTGCACGCTGGTGGGGCCGGCGGAGAAGTTAAGCATCGCCGGCACGCGACCGATGGTCTGAAGCGCCAGGAAGACGACGGCAACGCCAGCCGAGTTCGGCAACAGCACGCCGACATTCTCGCCGACCACGGTGCCTCGTTCGAGCTTTCCGCTCAGCACCTGGGCGCCAAGGATCAGTTTGCGATAGGTGAGGCTCGTGCCGAGCGCATCCTGGATGATAGGCTTTCCCGTATCGCGATCGCGATAGGCGTGCGCAAGACCCTGGAACAGGGTCTGATCCAGCATCGAATTCTTGACCATGGCGTCGATCATGACGTCCTGCAACGCGGCACCCGCCGCATTGCGCCGCGCCTTGCCCTTCAGCGAGGCATCGACCGCAAGCTTGACCGGCGGCAGGATCGAGATCGTGACTTTGGGAAACAGGCTGCGCTTGATCTCGCCGTTCTTGAGATAGCTCAGGTAAGAGCGCTGTGCGCCCTCGATCCGAACGGGGACCACGACCGCATCGGCCTTGTCCGCGATCATCGCGGTGCCGTCATAGACCTTCATCAGCGAGCCGGAGACGGTGATGCGCCCCTCGGGGAAGATCACAACGGGTTCGCCGGCGGCAACGAGTTTGATCAGGTCGCGCGCCGCAAGCGGCTTGGACGGGTCCATCGTGTAGTGTCGGATGTGGCGCAAGAAGGGTTTTGCCCACCAGGCTTTGGCAATCCCGGTATCGACTGCAAAGCTTGCGTCGATCGGCAGTGTCGCGTGGAGGAGCGGGCCATCGATGAGGCTCACATGGTTGGGCGCGATCAGCATCCGCGTGCCCGCCGCGGGTAGGTGTTCGAGCCCTCTCACTTCGACCCGAAACATCGCGCGAAACAGTAGCGCGCCGAAATCGCGCACGCCTTCCTTGCCCCATTTTCCGAGCACGAAGAACATGGAGCCGAAAGAGGCAATCGCAAGACCGAAGAAGATCCAGGCAATCGAAACACCGGCGGCCTGAAGCAGTGCTACGACCAGCGAGCCGACCACCATGAAACCGGCTTGCAGGATGTTGCCGCCCGCGATCACGCGCGCCCGTTCGGCGGGCGCCGACCAGGCCTGCACGGCCGCAAAGGACGGTACCACGAACAGGCCGCCGCCGAAGGCAAAGATCGCAAAGTCCGCGATCAGGCGCAGGCCGTTGAAAGAGGTTGCAAAGATCGCCGGCGTGATGCTGGAGCCGGCAGTCGTGTGGCCGACCACCCACGCAATGTCGAGGCCGAAAATGCCCATCACGATCGCGCCGATCGGCACCAGCGCCAGGTTGGGACGGACGTGGGACAACTGAGCGGCGAACAAGGAGCCGGCTGCAATGCCAATCGCGAATAGCGCAAGACAGAGAGTCACCACGGCTTCGGTGCCGCCGACGATATCCTTGATCAGCGCCGGCAAGAGCGACAGCACCACCGCGCCGGCAAGCCAGAACCAGGATACGATCACCATGCCGTCCCACAGCCGAGGATCGGCGTGGAGCGATTTGAGAAGACCAACAGTCGATGTCCAGGGATTGGCGGTGACGGTGAGGTCAGCCGCCGACGGTGTGGTATGCGGAATGCGCGATGCAAATCCCCAGGACAATAGTGCAAGCAGCATGATGGCCGACGTCACCCAGCCCATATGGCTCGAGCCGGAGACGAGAAGACCGCCGGCAATGGTGCCGACCAGGATTGCAGCGAAGGTGGCGCCTTCGACCAGCGCGTTGCCTGTTGCGAGTTCGCCGACCGACAATTGGTCCGGCAGCATGGCGTATTTCACCGGGCCGAACAAAGCGGCGACGATTCCAAACAGCGCCAGCGCCACGAACAGCAACGGGATCGAATGCAGGAAGAAGCCAAGGGCCGCAAACCCAGCAGCAAAGATTTCGGCAAACTTCAGCCGACGCGCCACGACACCCTTGACGTATTTGTCGGCGAGTTCGCCGCCGAGACCAGACAGAATGAAGAACGGAAAGATGAAGACCGCCCCCGCGACCGTCACCAGCGCATCGCCGTGGCCCGTCGTTGCCCCATAGAGCAGCATGATGACAAGCGCGTTCTTCAGAACGTTGTCATTGAGCGCGGAGCAGAACTGGGCCCAAAACAGCGGCGCAAAACGGCGCGACGACATCAAATCCTTGATCATGGACGCTTCCTGTGTGGCAGTGACTTGCAATAAGGGTTTCTGGCGGAGTTTAGAATCTGACATTCGCTTGACCAACTTGCGGCCAGATGGGTAGCGAATGCCAAATTCACTCTACTGGGTGTTGAGCAATTTTTCGGTCCTGGCTTCCTCGATGCGGTTGATCATGCGGCTCGTCTCGTGAACATCGCGAAGTGTCTTGGCAAGCGTAAAGCAGGACTGAACCACCATGCCCGTTCCCATCGCGAAATAGGCACGCACCCACCAATCGAGTGGAAGCGCGAAGATACCGCCACCAACCATCAGGACAGATGCCGCGAAGGAGATGTATGAAAAGTTGACCCACGCGCCGGTGGGCCGATCGAGATGTGCTGGATGCTGTGACATGGTAGGTCCTTTGTTAAGGATTAGGTTTGGATTCGATTAGTTGCGAAATCTCGGTTCCGGCCGCGGCACGAAGCCGCGCCAGGATGTCGGCTGCACGAATTTGCGAGGGCGCGCCGAAGCCGGCATCGGACAGCCGTTCGATCAGACGTTCGGCTGGCGGGGCGAATTCCTGCTGTACAAAACGGCCATCGTGATTGTCGGCGGTGACTTTTGCGAGCGCCGCTTCCGCCTCGCTGAAGCTGTCGAGGCCGGTTTTCGACGCATGCATCGTGGTGGTCAGTGCGTTGCCGATGCGGGCAAGCCTGCGTCCGCGATCCAGTTCCGACAGCCGGTGCCGCTGGGCGTCGACTTCGCGGCGGGCCAGGGCGACCTCGGCGGCAAAACGCCGGGAAGCTTGTTCCGACGCGTCGATGTCGGTGGTCATGGTTGCGATCGCCTCGGCGGCCTGGGCGGCAAGGTCGTCGCGGCCGGCGCGCAGCGCTTCGATCGCGCGTTGTTCCAGGTCGCTGGTCTTTGCGGCCAGGGTCAAGCGGCGTTCGGTTTCCCGCGTCTCTTCTGCGATTGCGATGGCAAGCGCGCGCCGGGCGTAGGTGTGGGCGTGATGTGCGGCCGCAATAGAACGCTCGAGGCTAGCCATCGACGAGGACGGGCGTTGCTGGAGGTTGATAAAGGCGTCGAACAATCGGCTAAGGAATTCGCGCATGGGTGTCGGCTCACGTCAGATGATTCATCGAGTGAAAGGGGAACAGGCACCAGCGTCGCGAAGATTTCGGCATCTGCTGACGCGAGTGAAATTTGGGGGCGTTTGCTTTGGCGCGGCGGTCGGGAAGAACGCTCGCGACATCGCAGGCCCGAGCTATCCGCTCGATGCGCATGGTGACGGCCTCGATGGGTGCCGTCACGAGTTTGGCGAGAATTCTGCCAAGGCCAGTTACCAACGCGCGGGCGTCGCCGACGAAGGTCAGGGCTAGGTTCTCTACAAGGATCATTTGCATGTTCGTGCTCTCCGGGTTACATTGAACAATGTTCAAAATGGATATCCGAGAAATGAACAATGTTCAAGAAGAATCTTTGCGCGGCGCAAAAAAAAGTCGGAGGCGGGGTCTCATGCTTGACACCGCACGCCGCATTATCTCCTCTAAGGGGTTGATATTCTTAAAGGTTCGGGACGTAGCCGAAGCCGCCAAATGCGCGATCGGGAGCGTTTATAATGAGTTCGGCGACTTCGACGGGCTGATCCTGACCATCAACCGGGAAACTGTTCAGCGCCTCACCGAGCGGCTCAGTGTCGTGGCCGATACCGACGCACGCACACAGCTACACAGCCTGGCGGCCGGCTACCTCGAATTCGCAGCCGAAAACGCCAACCTGCTGAGGTCGCTGTTCGAGCACCGGATGGAGCAGGATCGACCGTTCCCTGAAGACATCCTCAACATGGTGATGGACGCGTTCGCGCTGATGTATCCGCCGCTGTTTAGGCTATTGCCTAATCGCGATCCCGCCGAAGTCGCGCTGATAGCGCGAACCATGTTCTCAGCCGTGCACGGCATCATCTCGCTCGGGCTCGAGGAGCGAATGGTCGCGGTGCCGCCGGAAAAGCTTCGTCAGCAACTCGCACAATTCGTCGACGCGCAACTGGTCGGGTTAGGTGCTGGCGAAGAACGGGGCTAGTTGCGCGAAGTGGTCTTGGATTTCGGGCCGAAGCTCTTGTTCAGCAGGAGATAGAGAGCGCGGGGATTCGCTCGACCTCGTTCACAATAGCTACCTCTTTGTCGACTTCTTCTTGGTGCTGAGCGGCTTTGTCATTACCTATAGCTACGGCGATCGACTGAAGACTTTCGACGATCTCCGCGCATTCGCGATCCGCCGGTTCGGCCGCCTTTGGCCGCTCCACGCGGTCGTGCTGCTGGCATTTCGGGCGGCCGAAGGCGCCAAAGCCGTGCTCGCGGCGCGTGGCGCGTCGTTTTATCTTCCCCCGTTCTCTGGCACCAATTCGCTCGACACCATTCCGATCTTCGCATCGCGCAGTAGACTCAACTGCAGGCCAACTGAAAGGACGGCAATCCCCTTGTCGGGATGCCGCCCCTTTGTTGTCAGCCGTGAAGCTTCTTGGCGGTCTCCGCGATGGCGCGGCCCTGATAGCGTGCGCCCGCGAGTTCGTTTTCCGACGGCTGGCGGCTGCCATCGCCGCCGGTGATCGTGGTGGCGCCGTAGGGCGCGCCGCCTGTCACTTCATCGAGTTTCATCTGGCCGGCAAAACCGTAGTTCAAGCCGACAACGACCATGCCGAAGTGCAGCAGGTTGGTGATGATCGAAAACAGCGTGGTCTCCTGGCCGCCATGCTGGGTCGCGCTTGCCGTGAAAGCGCCGCCCACCTTGCCGTGCAACGCGCCCTTGGCCCACAGGCCGCCGGCCTGATCGAGGAAGTTCGCCATCTGCGATGTCATGCGGCCGAAGCGCGTGCCGGTGCCGACGATGATCGCATCGTAGTTGGCCAGGTCTTCGATCTTCGCGATCGGCGCCGCCTGATCGACCTTGTAGTAGGAGGCCTTCGCGACTTCCAGCGGCACCAGTTCGGGGACGCGCTTGATATCGACGGTAGCGCCGGCCTCGCGCGCACCTTCGGCCACGGCATTCGCCATCGCCTCGATATGGCCGTAGGCTGAATAATAAAGCACGAGAACTTTTGTCATGACGATCTCCAGGGGGTTCGGGTAGAGGGATGGCATTGCCGATTGATTCGGCAATGCACGCTTGGGTTAGGTGTAACGTCGAGGTTCGTATCCGCTACGCGGCGTCGACCAGCACGAGTTCGGAATCCTCCAGCGCCGTGATCTTGAGCTCGCGCTCATCGCTGATGGCGAGGCCGTCACGGGCATTGACGTTGACGCCATTGACATCGATCTTGCCGGCGGCGGGCACGAGATAGAGACGACGCGCCGTAGTCGGCGTGTAGTGCGCGCTTTCGCCCGCCTTCAACGTCACCGCCAGCACGCGCGCGTTGGCGCGGATCGGCAAAGCGTCCTTGTCGTCCGCTTGCCCGCTCGCAATCGCAATGAACTGGCCGGAGCGATCCGCTTTCGGAAACGGCTTGGCGCCCCAGGTCGGCGCGCCGCCTTCCGTCGTCGGCTCGATCCAGATCTGGAAGATCTTGGTGGGCTTCGGCTCCAGATTGTATTCGGAATGGCGAATGCCGCTTCCTGCGCTCATCACCTGGACGTCTCCGGCTTCGGTGCGGCCCTTGTTGCCCAGACTGTCCTGATGCGTGATCGCGCCCTCGCGCACATAGGTGATGATTTCCATGTTGGCGTGAGGATGCGCAGGAAAGCCGGTGTTCGGCGCGATCTCGTCGTCGTTCCAGACCCGAAGCGCGCCGTGACCCATATTGTCGGGATCGTGGTGACTGCCGAATGAAAAGTGGTGTTTGGCCTTGAGCCAGCCGTGATCGGCAGCGCCAAGCCGGCTGAAGGGGCGAAGATCAAGCATCGGATACTCCCTAAGTTCTGAAGTTTACATAGGTTCTGGATAAGCGCCCCGCGCTTGGGTATAAATAGAAACAATTGAAACATATCGTTTCCTTTTGTGACCGTGAGGGGCCATGGCCAAACTTCCGGATTTCGAGGCGCTTGCGATCTTTGCGAAGGTCGTCGAGCTGCGTTCGTTCGCGGCTGCCGCCAGCGAACTGGCGCTGTCGAAGGCAACCGTTTCCAAGGCAGTCACGCGGCTCGAGGAGCGGCTCGGCGCGCGGTTGTTCAACCGCACCTCGCGGCGGCTCGCGCTCACCGACGCCGGCCAGAAGCTTTCCGGACGCGCCCAGCGCCTGCTGGCCGATGGCGAGGCCACGGAGAATGAGGCGCTGGCGCAGTCCGTTGCGCCGCGCGGGCTCGTTCGTCTCGCGGTACCGATGACATTCGGCGTCAAGGCGGTGGCGCCGATCCTGCCAAAATTTCTTGAAGCCTATCCCGACGTTTCCATCGACCTTCACTTGAGCGATGCGACGGTCGATTTGATCGGGGAGGGATTTGATGCCGCCTTGCGGATCGCGCGGCTGCCGGATTCTTCGCTGATCGCGCGGCGGCTGTGCGCGATGCCGCGTCACACCGTCGCTGCCGCTTCCTATCTGAAACGCCGCGGCCGGCCGACCCATCCGATGCATCTGGCGCAACACAAGTGCTTTGGTTACGCCTACCTCTCGACCGCCGATGTCTGGCACTACAGCAACGCCGCGGGCGAACAGGTAAGTGTGCGCCCCGCAGGCCAGCTTCGCGTCAACAACGGCGAGGCGGTATTGCCGGCGGTGATCGCGGGCCTCGGCATCGCCGATCTGCCGGATTTCATCGCGGGCGAGGCGATCCGGTCGGGAGAGATCGAAGTGATCCTGAAAGGCTGGTCGCAGCCCGAAGGCGCGGTGCATCTGGTGATGCCTCCGGGTGGACCGCGCCCGGCGCGCGTCGAGGCGCTGGCAAATTTCCTTAGCGAGCATTTTGGCAATGTGAAAAGAGCGAAGCCACCGCGTCGCGCGTAAGAGCATTTTGCGGCCTGTCCGACCTATTGCGCAGTTCACCCTGCACGGCGGTTGGTGTAACCAGTCGAACAGAAAAACAGCACTTGAAACGACATTTGGGGGAACTGCCGATGAACAGACGTGAATTGCTGAAAGCGACCGCTGCGCTGCCGCTGTTGCAGGCTGCCCGGCCACTTCCAGCGATGGCGGAAACTTCCTGGCCCACGCATACGATGTCGATGATCGTGCCGTTTCCCGCCGGCGGGCAGGCCGATCTTGCGGCGCGTCCCATCGCGCACGCGCTGGAGCAGCTCCTTGGCAAATCGGTGATCGTCGACAACCGTGCCGGCGGGGCAGGTGGTGCGATCGGCAATGCGGCGGCGGCGCGCGCCGAGCCCGACGGTTACACGTTACTGATGACGTTGTCGTCGCTGGCGGTGCTTCCCGAAGCCGATCGTCTCTTCGATCGTCCGCCGGTTTATGAAGTCTCGCAATTTGCGCCGATCGCACGCGTGCTGGCCGACCCGACGCTGCTCGCCGTGCCTGCCTCGGCGCCATGGAAGACGCTGGAAGAATTTATCGCGGACGCCAAGAAGCGCCCCGGTGAAATTCGCTACGGCTCGTCCGGTCCGTACGGCACGCTGCATGTCGCGATGGAAATGTTCGCGGCCTCCGCCGGCATCAAGCTGCTGCATATTCCCTATCGTGGCGCCGCGCCGGCGCTTAATGCGATTCTGACGGGAACGGTGGACGCGGTTGCATCGGCGCCGGGAACGCTGCGCCAGCAGGTCGACGATGGAAAGATGCGCGTGCTCGCCAATTGGGGTGCCGAGCGCATCGCGAGCTTTCCCGATCTGCCGACATTCAAGGAGCGGGGCTACAAGGATGTTGAGTTCTACATCTGGGCGGGCCTGTTCGCGCAGCAGGCGCTGCCGGAACCGATCATGACGAAACTGCGCGAGGCGATGGCACAAGCGGTGAAAAGTCCGGATGTGCTCAAGACGTTCGAAACGGCCGGGAGTCCGGTCGCTTATATGGACGCGCCGGAATTTTCGAAATTTGTCGAAACCGACAGCGTGCGCCTCGTCGCTGCGGTCAGGCGCATTGGCCGGGTGGAGTAACGGGAATGCGCGCCTGGCACACATCGACCCATTCGGCGGCGACGAGTTCAGCCATGCGCGCAGGCGCAATCCGCACTGCGCTGTTGATCGAGCCTGCCGCGGGCACCACCTCGTCGAACGCCTTCAGTGAAATGTCGCAGTAGACGGCCAGCGGAGTCTTTAGCCCGAACGGACAAACGCCGCCGACCTCATGTCCTGTAATATCGGCGACTTCCTCGAGCCCGAGCATTTTCGGTTTGCCGCCAAAACGCGCCTTCACTTTTTTATTATCCATCCGCGAGGTACCGCTCGCGACGATCAGAATGACCTGTTCGCCAACGCGCAAGCTCAAGGTCTTGGCGATCCGCGCAGGCTCCACGCCATAGGCCTCGGCGGCAAGCATCACCGTCGCAGAGCTTTTGGTCGATTCAAGCACGGTGATTTCAGGCGCCTTCTCGGCGAAGAAGGCGCGGACGGATTCAAGACTCATTTAAAGCTCACGGATGGCGGGCAACGAGGTTGGGTAATTCTGACAATGCGCGGATGCGGTGGTCCGGTGTCACACCGAGTTCGTCCATCTGCGTACGGAGCGCCTTGAACATCGTCAAGGGCGGGATGACATCGCTTTTCGTGCAAGCCTCCGCCATCGCTTGCGGCGTCACCCGCTCGATCCAGGCAACGTTCAGGCCAAAGTTTTTGGCGCCGCAGGCATCCCAGGGATTGGAGGACACGAACAGGACTTCGTCGGGGTGCGTGCCCAAGACGTCTTCGATCAGCGTGTACGCTTCCGGCGCCGGCTTGAAGACGCGCTTACGGTCGACGCTGATGGTTGCATCGAGCACGCGATCCAATCCGCTGTTTTTGACCAACGCGCTGAGCATATCGCTCGATCCATTGGAGAGAATGGCAAGCTTTCGGCCTTTGAGCGCGGCAAGCGAGGTCCGGGCATCGGGATAGAGATCGAGATGAAGATACTTCTCCATGATGCGATCGAAAGCGGCTGCATCACAGGTCAGCCCAAGGGCGCGCAGCGTGTATGCAAGGGAGTCTCTGGTGACGACCGAGAAGTCCTCATAGCGGCGCATCAACGAACGAAGCCAAGTGTATTCGAGCTGCTTGATTCGCCAGATTTGCGTGATGATGTCGCCATATCCGGGGAAGGCTTGTTCGGTAACGGTGGCGACCGACTGAATGTCATAGAGCGTGCCATAGGCATCAAAGACAACGGCTTTGATCGTCACGGGAGGTTCTCTCTATTTGTTGCTGTCGAGCTTCTTTTGATCGCGAGATCGGGGAGTTTCAACCCGCCAGCGGGCCTCGCGGGGCCGGCACTTGAATTGGTTATAGTATATAACAATCTAGCGGCTGCCGATCGCGCTTATCAGCCCAATACCGGCTCCAAAACGCGCTTTGGTCGGCCAAAGCCTCCTTGCATTGACATTTAGACGTGGTTTGCCTTAGAAACCGCGCGTCCCGGGCGGCGCAGCCGTCAGCGGGTGAAAATCGTTTTTTCCATGGCTGGGGTCCCCCGGAGGTATTGCCGGGTACCCGGATGATCGCGCCGAATACGGCCTTTCAAAGCATCAGGAATATCCTATGAAGGTCCGTAACTCGCTGAAATCGCTGCGCGGTCGCAATCGCAACAACCGTCTGGTCCGCCGCAAGGGCCGGGTTTATGTGATCAACAAGGTCCAGCGCCGCTTCAAGGCGCGTCAGGGCTGATCTCGCGCCAAGGCCGCCCTACGCCCGCTTTAGCCCGCTGAAACCGGCTTTGCGGCCGGTTACGCCTGTTTTTCACTCATCACAGGTCTTTGACACTTCTCCGCTTTGCAGCGCGTTTCGCTGCGTCTAGACTTTTCAGATGGCCATCAGATTCCCCGCCGTGCGCCATCGCCGGCTCGCCATTGTCCTCGCTGCGATCATCGGCGCGTCGCCAGCCGCCTCGTTCGCGCAAGATGTGAAGCACAAGAAGCTGCCGGACGCACCGGCGAAACTGCCCAAGGTTCCTGCCGACAAGACGCGTGGGCTTGATTTCCTGTTTGGCGCGCTGAAGGCAGCGCCGGATGAAGCGAGCGCCAAACACGTCGAAGCGCGGATCTGGGCGATCTGGCTACAGACGCCGAGCGATACCGTTTCGCTGCTGATGATGCGATCAAAGGCGGCAATGGAAGCGCAAAACTCCGAGGTTGCGCTCAAGCTGCTCGATGCCGTCATCAAGCTGCGTCCCGATTATATCGAAGGCTGGAATCGCCGCGCGACGCTGTATTACCTCAAGAACGACTACGCCCACTCGCTGGCCGATATCGAGCAAGTGTTGGCGCGAGAGCCGCGCCATTTCGGCGCGCTGGCCGGACTCGGCATGATCATGCAGGATCTCGGTGACGAAAAGCGCGCGCTGGATGCGTTCCGCAAGGCGCTCGCCGTCAATCCGCACCTCGACAAGGTGCCGGATCTGGTCAAGTCCCTCACCGAGAAGGTCGACGGCCGCGATATCTAGCGGCGCGATATCGGCATCAGTGGAGAACGCCGCGCTTCAGTCCCGTCGGTTCGCCATGCGCGACCGCGGCATGGAGTTCGGCAAGCTCGGCTTCAAGCTGCTCATTGACCAGCAGCAGCGCTTTCAGAGCGCCGCGAATATCGCCATTGCAACGCGCCACGATTTCATCGATCGCGGCCTCATGAAATCCGGAACTCATCGAAAAGCCTCCAAATATCCCCGCTCGATAATTCCCTCACCGCAAGAGGGTTGCTGTGGATTATGTGGAAAGGTCGGGCCGGCAGCGTCTCGAAACCGCAAACCCTCGGGAACGGAAAAATGCCACATATGCTTATAGGAAGCCGGCGATGACGGTTGTATGAAGCGCAAGGGTGCCCCCATGCGGTGCGGGTGGAAAACTCGCCCCGAAACCGCTCCCCTGGCTGGCCCGTAACTGCCGTGTGAGCATATTGAACCGGATATTCTGGATGCTTCCCGTGCTTTTCGTCGCCGCGCTCGTGATTTTCGCGCTGGTGACCCAGGCCGGCGTTATCGCTTTTCAGCACCGGTTCCCCGCCCAGGGAAAGGCGATAGAGGTCGCCGGCGCGACGCTCAACGTGCTCGATATCGGACCCAAGGACGCGGCCGGTCCGCCGATCGTCCTGCTTCACGGTGCAAGCTCAAATCTGGAAACGATGCGCAGGCCGCTCGGCGAAAGGCTGGCGGCCCGCCATCGCGTGATCCTGATCGACCGGCCGGGCCATGGCTGGAGTTCGGCCTCGGCCGAGGAAACGTCCACGCCGGCCGCGCAAGCGCGGATGATCGAGGAGGCGTTCAAAAAGCTCGACGTTGGTCCGGTCGTCCTGGTGGTGCATTCATGGGCCGGTGCGCTCGGCGCGCGAATGGCGATCGATTATCCGGCTCGCGTTGCGGGCCTTGCGATGCTGGCGCCCGTGACGCATCCCTGGGAAGGCGGGGTCGGCTGGTACAACGAGCTTGTCACCAAGCCGGTGATCGGCCCGCTGCTCGCCTACACGGTCACGCTTCCACTCGGTTATTTCCTGTTGGCGCCGGGGGCGCGCGCGGTATTTCTGCCGCAAGTCATGCCGGACGGTTACGTTGCCGACACCGCAACGCCGCTGCTGCTGCGTCCGCGCGAGTTTCTCGCCAATGCCCGCGATCTTGTGCGGCTGAAGCAAGCCGTCCAGGAGCAGGTGCCGCGCTATGGCGAAATCACGGCGCCGACGGTCCTGATCTCGGGCGACGTCGACAAGACGGTATCGACGAACATCCATTCCCGTCCCTTCGCCGCGGCGGTTGCGAGCGCCAAGCTGATCGTGCTGCCCGGCGTCGGTCACATGGTGCAAAACGCCGCCACCGATCTCGTGATCCACGAGATCGAAGCCATCGTGGCCAAAACTGCGCGCGGAACAGCGGCCGCGGCGAATTAGACGGCCTTTCGATTCTGGACGCGAATCGGACCACTAGCCATATCGACTGCATGACTGATCTCGCCGACACCATCATCGATCACTACGAGAAGCACGCGCTCGCCTGGGAGGCCGATCGCCGCAACAGCGGCTGAAACGACAAGCTTTGGCACGACCGTTTTATTGCGGGCTTGCCCGCTAAAGGACAGGTTCTCGATCTCGGCTGTGGCGGAGGGGATCCGGTTGCTGGTCATCTCCATGCGTGTGGCCTGCGCATCACCGGAGTCGATTCATCGTCCACCATGATTTCGCTGTGCCGGCAGCGGCTCGCCGATCACGAATGGATCGTCGCCGACATGCGCCGCCTTTCCTTAAGCCGCCGTTTCGACGGCATTCTGGCGTGGGACAGCTTTTTCCATCTCGATTATGACAGTCAGCGCGCGATGTTTGCGGTGTTCGCAGCTCACGCCTCGCCCGGTGCGATACTGATGTTCAACGCGGGACCTCGGCACGGCGAAGCGATCGGCAATTATCGCGGCGATCCGCTCTATCACGCCTCGCTTGCTCCCGATGAATATCGCGCGCTCATCGATCGGACAGGCTTCGAGACCATCGATCACGCCGTGGAGGATGCGCGGGCCGGTGGCCGCACGGTCTGGCTTTGCAGCGCCAGGCAAGCTGGTTCAATGTGCGAGCGGGCAGGTGAAAAAAGCAAATGGCCGGTACGAGTGGAGTGGATTTGACATTCGCCAGCCGCCTAGCCGCAAACTTGGCAAGCGAATGTCGAATCCATTACTCCAATACAAACCTGTATTTGCCAGTGGTCGTTTAATTCCAACATTCGCAAAAGTGCCCGCTGAGAAGGGATGCGAATGTTAGAATCGGAACACTGACCGGCCATTGAGAAGGAAAGCTTGAAAGACGTGCTTACTTGGTCTTGCCGTCCTTGTCGAAACCCGAGACGTAAGCCCAGAGGTCGTTGATTTCTTTCTCGTTCTTGATGCCGGCAAAGAACATCTTGGTGCCGGGCACCTTGGCCTTCGGGTCCTTGATGTATTCCTTGAAGTTGGCCTCGTTCCAGGTGATGCCGGAATTCTTGTTGGCCTCGGAGTAGTTGTAGTCAGCCGCGGTGCCAGCCTTGCGGCCGTCGAGCCCGTTGAGCTCCGGTCCAACCTTGTTCTTGGCATCCTCGCCGATCGCGTGACAGGCCAAACATTTGTTGAAGGAATTCTTGCCAGCGGCGGCGTCCTGCGCCAGCGCGGCCGGCACAATTGCCGACGATGC
This sequence comes from uncultured Alphaproteobacteria bacterium, assembly GCA_963824305.1. Classification (GTDB taxonomy): domain Bacteria; phylum Pseudomonadota; class Alphaproteobacteria; order Rhizobiales; family Xanthobacteraceae; genus Bradyrhizobium. The sequence goes on along the minus strand of CAWGOW010000001.1, from coordinate 2,170,283 downwards.
AAGGACAATCACGGTACTCAGTATCAGTTTTTTCATTCTCGGCTCTTCTTGCTTGGGGCGGAAGGACAACCCCGTTGTGGCATAGGGTGCGGCCGATGGACAAGAGCCGCGAGGAGGCGGTTTGCAACTTCCGCCGCGACTTCCACCTTATGAAACCAAAGGTTTCGGACCCGGGCGCCGGCCGTTTTCACGATACCACCAGACGTGCTTGATTCTTCACGAGAAATCGGCAATGTCGCTTGCCTGATAATGCCGCTGGAGCGATCGAAATGACCATCATGATGCCCGCGCCGGATCAGGCAGTTTTGGCCCGCCGCGGCGCCATCGTCGAGGCGTTGCGCGGCATCGTTCCGGGCGAGGGAGTGATCGATACGCCCGCCGAAATGATCCCTTACGAGTCCGACGGGCTGATGGCCTATCGTCAGCCGCCGATGGTGGTGGTGCTGCCGGACACTACCGATCAGGTCTCGAAGGTCCTCAAATATTGCTTCGAGCAGGGAATCAAGGTGGTGCCGCGCGGCTCCGGCACATCGTTATCGGGCGGCGCGTTGCCGCTGGCGGATGCGGTTTTGTTGGGGCTCGGCAAGTTCAAGCGTATCCGCGAGATCGATTTCGACAATCGCGTCGTGGTGACCGAACCCGGCGTCACCAATCTTGCGATCAGCCAGGCGGTTGCGCATGCCGGTTTCTATTATGCGCCCGATCCGTCGTCCCAGATTGCCTGCTCGATCGGCGGTAATGTTGCGGAGAATTCCGGGGGCGTGCATTGCCTGAAATACGGCATGACCACCAACAACGTGTTGGGATGCGAGATCGTGCTGATTTCAGGCGAGGTCCTTCGAATCGGCGGCAAGACGGCCGAGAGCGCCGGCTACGACCTGATGGGAATTATCACCGGTTCGGAAGGTCTGCTCGGCGTCATCACGGAGATCACGGTGCGAATCCTGCAAAAGCCGGAAACGGCGCGTGCTTTGATGGTCGGATTTGCCGAAGTCGAGGCGGCCGGCGAATGCGTGGCGCAGATCATCGGCTCGGGCATTATCCCCGGCGGCATGGAGATGATGGACAAGCCCGCGATCCATGCCGCCGAGGCCTTCGTTCACGCCGGCTATCCGCTCGATGTCGAGGCGCTGTTGATCATCGAACTCGATGGTCCGAGCGTCGAGGTCGACGAATTGATCAAGCGGGTCGAGACCATCGCGCAAGGCTGCGGTTCGACGGTCTGCCTGATCTCCAATTCGGAGGCCGAGCGCAATCTGTTCTGGGCCGGCCGCAAGGCTGCATTTCCGGCGGTCGGTCGAATATCGCCGGACTATCTCTGCATGGACGGAACGATTCCGCGCGGCGCGCTGCCCAAGGCGCTGGCTCGAATCCGCGATCTCTCCGAGAAATACGGACTGCGTTGCGCCAACGTGTTTCATGCCGGCGACGGCAATCTGCATCCGCTCATCCTCTACGACGCCAACCAGCCCGGTGAGATGGAGCGGGCGGAGGCCTTTGGCGCCGATATCCTGCGCGCCTGCGTTGAGTTCGGCGGCGTCCTGACCGGCGAGCACGGGGTCGGAATCGAAAAGCGCGACCTGATGCCGGAAATGTTTTCGGAGGTAGACCTCAATCAGCAACAACGGCTCAAATGCGCATTCGACGCGCAAGGGCTGCTTAATCCCGGCAAAGTGTTTCCGACCCTGCACCGCTGCGCCGAACTCGGCCGCGTCCACGTCCACGGCGGCAAGCTCGCTTTTCCGGATATTCCGAGATTTTAGGCGAATGAAAAAAGAAGCTGGCATCTGGCGCGGTCTGCTCTCCTCCCCCTTATGGGGGAGAGCTGGAGAGGGGTGTGTGACGAATTTCACTGCACGCGGCTTCCCCCGCTCCCTAACTCTCCCCCGCAAGGGGGGAGGGAATAACGCGGTGTCGACGTGGATACGCTGAAAGTACGTGACGCCAAGGACGTCGAAGCGGCGGTGCGGGCTGCGATCGCCAGCGAACAGCCGCTCGAGATCATCGGCCACGGCACCAAGCGCATGGTCGGGCAGCCGATGGCGACCAATGCGCTGCTCGATCTGTCGGCGCTCAACGCGGTGAAATCCTACGAGCCAAATGAACTGATCATCACGGTGGAGGCGGGTACGCCGCTGTCCGACGTCAAGTCGCTGATCGATTCGAAGAACCAGCACTTTGCGTTCGAGCCGATGAATACCGTGCCGCTGTTGGGCACGCCCGAAGCGGGCACGATCGGCGGCATGATCGGCGCGGGGCTTGCCGGCCCGCGCCGCATCCAGGCCGGTGCCGCTCGCGACCACCTGCTCGGCGCGCATGCTGTCTCAGGCTTCGGCGACAGCTTCAAGGCCGGTGGGCGGGTCGTGAAGAACGTCACCGGCTATGACCTCTGCAAGCTGCTTGCGGGTTCCTGGGGCACCCTTGCGGTCATGACCGAAGTGACGCTGAAGGTGATGCCAAGGCCCGAGAGTGAGCGCACGCTTGTGCTGCGCGGCCTTGACGATGCCACGGCCAACCAGGCGATGACCGCAGCGCTGGGCTCGCCTTTCGACGTCTCGGGCGCGGCGCATGTGCCGAAATCGGCTCTGCACGACGCCGTCGGTGCACTTGGTGGCCTCGGATCGCCTGGCGAGGCGCTGACGCTGGTGCGGCTGGAAGGCATCACAGCCTCGGCCACCCATCGCGCAGCCTCGCTTGCCAAGGTGTTGCAGCGTTTTGAAACCGCAGAAACGATCGAGGACGAGCGTTCGGCGGCGGTGTGGGCGTGCGTTCGCGATGTGGAACCCTTCGCTGCCAAGGGGCCGCTAGGCGCCTGGCCGGTCTGGCGCATCGTCTGTCCGCCGGCGGCGGGCGCGGCGTTGGGCGAACTCCTTGCCCGCGAAACCGGAGGCGACGTGCTTTACGACTGGGGCGGCGGCTTGATCTGGACTGCGATGCCGCCAAAGCCGGATGCCCAGGCCGCGCTGGTGCGGCAGCGGGCGATCGCGGCCGGCGGCCACGCGACCTTGCTGCGCGCCTCCGAAGAATTGAGGCGGCAGGTCGACGTGTTCCATCCCGCAAGCGAAGGGGTTGCCGCCTTGAGCGAGCGCGTGCGCAAGAGCTTCGACCCTAAAAGTATTCTCAATCGCGGCCGCATGGTCCGGGGAGCCGTGTGATGAAGACGGAATTCAGCGCGGCCCAACTCGCGGACCCCAATATCGCCGAGGCCGATACGATCCTGCGCAAGTGCGTGCATTGCGGGTTCTGCACCGCGACCTGTCCGACCTATGTGCTGCTCGGCGACGAACTCGATAGTCCGCGCGGCAGAATCTATCTCATCAAGGAGATGCTGGAGAAAGATCGTCCGCCGACCGCGGAGGTGGTCAAGCATATCGACCGCTGCCTCTCCTGCCTTTCCTGCATGACCACGTGCCCGTCGGGCGTCAATTACATGCATCTGGTCGACCAGGCGCGGGTGCGGATCGAACGGGATTACAAGCGGCCTGCGGTCGAACGGCTGCTGCGCGCCGTGCTTGCGCTGGTGTTGCCGCGGCCAAAGCTGTTTCGCGCCAGCATGGTCCTGGCGCGCCTGGCGCGTCCGTTGGCGGGCCTCCTGCCATCGGGCGGCGCGTCGGTCACGCCGAATTTATTCAAACGAATCAAAGCGATGCTGGCGCTGTCGCCGCCCAACCTGCCCAAACCGGGGCCTTCCGCCGGCAGTGTTTTCGAGGCGGAGGGTGAGCGGCGCGGGCGCGTCGCTTTGCTGCAAGGATGCGCGCAGCAGGTGCTGGCGCCACGGATCAATCAGGCTGCCATCAGCCTCTTGACCCGTCATGGCATTGAGGTCGTGCTGGTCAAGGACGAGCAATGCTGCGGCGCATTGACCCATCACATGGGCCGCGAAGAGGCGGCGTTCGCCTTCGCCCGCGCCAATATCACGGCGTGGCTTGCGGAGGCGGACCGCAACGGCCTCGATGCCATCCTGGTGACGACGTCGGGCTGCGGCACAGTTATCAAGGACTATGGTTTCATGCTGCGCCAGGAACCCGATTTCGCGGCTCGTGCCGCCAAGGTCTCAGCGCTGGCCAAGGACATCACCGAGTACGTCAGCGGGCTTGATCTTGCGCCTCCAGCACAGCGTCACGACGACATCGTCGTCGCTTATCACTCCGCCTGTTCGCTACAGCATGGGCAGAAAATCAACCAACTGCCGAAAGAATTGCTTTCCAAGAACGGATTCGTGGTGAAAGATGTACCTGAGAGCCACTTGTGCTGCGGTTCGGCGGGGACCTACAACATTCTCCAGCCTGACATTGCGAACAAATTGCGTGATCGAAAGGTCGCCAATATTGCGATGGTCAAGCCGGACATGATAGCTGCGGGCAACATCGGATGCATGGTGCAGATTGCCAGCGGTACGTCAGTTCCTGTGATGCACACGATTGAGCTTCTCGATTGGGCGACGGGCGGCCCGCAGCCGAAATCGAACGGTCCCGACAGGCTTGTGCGCAATGACAGCCTGAACATCCGATAGATACGGCTCAGCGCAACAGGAGGACTACATGGCTAAAGCGAAGAAGAAGAAGGGCAAGAAGGCGAAGAAGGGTAAAAAAGTTCTCGCCGCGAAAAAGAAATCCGCCAAAAAATCCGCGAAGAAGTCTGCGAAAAAATCCGCGAAAAAAGCCAAGAAGGCCGTGAAGAAATCGGCCAAGAAGGCTGCGAAGAAGACTGCCAAGAAAGCCGCCAAGAAGGCGGCTCCAAAGAAGAAAGCCGCGGCAAAGAAGGCCGCGCCCAAGGTGCACGCGCCGGAACCCGCTTCTTCGCATGAGACGGCTTCGCCGTCCCATAGCTGGGCTACGCCAAGCCACCACGACGAGCCCGCTGCCGTGGAGCATACCAGCCACCACTCATCAGGTGACGATCACGGAAACTAGTTGAGCGGCCACCTGCCGACAAAATTAAAGGGTCGCAGCGTTCCTCGCTGCGGCCCTTTCCTTTGGCCCTCCGATCCGCGCGGCCGATGCGCGTGGAGTTATGATTTGTGGTCGGATTACAACAGCTTGCTGTAATTTCGCGTTTCGCCTGAAGGTCGGACAAAAATTATGCAGATGATCATGTTTTAATCTTTATTAAGCATACCAATCGTGACCGGCTGCAATCTGCAGAAGCGAAATCCGCGCATCGGATCCCGAGGCGTCAACGCCCGGCAACGACGGAATCGGCTCCTGATGAAAACGATCGCGATAGCCGCCGCATTGCTCGCATTGTCAGGGGCCGCTCTGGCAGCAGATTTGCCGGTGAAAGCCGCGAAGCCGCCCGCATTCGATCCCTGGGATATCGCATTCGGAGGCGCCGTCATGAGCGACTATGTCTTTCGCGGCATCACGCAGTCCAATCACCAGCCGTCGGTCGCCGCCTATTTCGAACCGCGTTACAACGTCAACAAGGACGTCCAGTTGTATATCGGCACGTCGGCCGAGAGCATTTCCTTCGCCAACCACGCCGCGGCCGAGGTCGATATCTACGGCGGTGTCCGGCCGACCTTCGGCGCCGTGGCGCTGGATTTCGGTCTCTGGGGTTATCTTTATCCGGGCGGACAATGCCAGGAAGGTTTCCCGGGCGGTGTCGCCGTTTGCCCGCCGGGATCGCCTCTGGCGCAAGCGCCAAACTTCGTCCAGATCAAACAGAACCTCAGTTTTTACGAGGGCTACGCCAAGATCAACTGGACCATCAACGACAGCATCGCGCTGGGCGCCAACGAGTATTATACGCCGAACTTCCTGAATTCGGGGGCGTGGGGCGACTACGCCTCGGTTACCGCCAAGGCGACAGCGCCTGGCAAATGGTTTGGCTCGAGCGGGATCGGGGCTTATCTGTCGGCCGAAGCCGGGCGGCAGTGGTTTGGAACGACGGACGCCTTCTATCGCATTACGGCAGCACCCGTCGGCATTCCCTACCCAAGCTACAACACCTGGAATATCGGCATCGCCTTTACCTACAAAATATTCACGCTCGACCTGCGTTATTCCGACACCAATCTGAGCAAGGGCGATTGTGCCGCGCTGACGAGCGCCTTCAACGCCAACATTCCCGGCAACCTCACCGCCATCAATCCCAACGGCTTTGGTTCCAACTGGTGCGGCGCGACCGGCGTCGTCAAGCTTTCGGCCGACCTGACCGCGATGACCAATCTGAAATAGTCTGTCGGCGCGGGTGCGGTTCTCTACGGCGCGCTAGCACTCTTTTGCTGATCGAGGGCCGTAAAATGGTCGCCCTCGTGATTCAGCACGATGTGGCCTTCATGAAATGCCTTCAGCGTGCTGCGATGTCCGATCGAGATTGTGGTCGTGCCCTTGAGCCTGTCGGCGAGCAGACGATAGAGCGCGGCCTCGGATGGTTCGTCGAGCGATGCGGTTGCCTCGTCGAGGAAAAGGTACTTTGGCTGGTGCAGCAGCGCGCGTGCCAGGCCAAGCCGTTGCTGCTCGCCAAGCGAGAGCATCCCGTTCCAATGGGCTTCTTCCTCCAGCCGCGATGCGAGCTGCGGCATGCCAACAGCGATAAGCGCCTGTTCGACCTGAGCCGAACTGAACGCATCCGGTTTCGCCGGATAGACGATCGCCGACTTCAGCGTGCCGATCGGAAAATAAGGCCGCTGCGGCAACATCATGAGTGTGGCATTGGCCGGGATCGTGATCACGCCTTCGCCGAAAGGCCAGATGCCGGCAATAGCGCGAAACAGCGTCGATTTGCCTGCGCCAGAAGGGCCAGTGACGAGAACGTGCTCGTTACTCTGGATGCGCAAGCCGTCGGCGGCGACGAGCGGCGTGCCGTTGGGCAGCCTGACCAGAAACTGCCGCAGCTCGATCGCCTCGCTATCATCTGAGCGCACGACTTTGATCGAAGGCTTGTCCTTTGCGAACCGGTCCGCTCCGGCAATCGCTTCTTCGAAGCCGTCGAGGCGCGCGACGATCGCCCGCCAATCGGCGAATGCGCGATATATCGATATGAAAAACGACAGCGCTTGCTGCACGCTGGAAAAAGCGGATGCGGTCTGCATCATGCCGCCGAGCTGGATCTTGTCGGCAAAATAGGCAGGCGCCGTCAGAATGTAGGGAAACACCACGGCAGCCTGCGAGTAGCTCGAGCTGAATGCGGTCAGCCGCTTGGTGATCGTCATGATGTCGTACCAGTTCTGCATCACCCGGCGGAAGCGATCCAGCAGGCGCTCTTGCTCGGCGCTCTCGCCGCCCAGCAGTGCAATCTGCTCGGAGTTCTCCCGGACCCGCACCAGGTTGAAACGGAAATCGGCCTCGAATCGCTGCTGCCGGAAAGCGAGCCCCACCAGAGGCCGGCCGATCAAAAATGTCAGCCACGTTCCGATGGTCGCATAGATAAGCGCACCCCATACCAGGTAGCCCGCGATGTGGAACTCGTGGCCGAACAATGTAAGTGGCGAATCCGCTGACAGCCCCCACAGGATGACGACAAAGGAAGCCAGCGTCACCACCGCGTTCAAAAATCCGACGCCGATGTTCAGCGTCTGATCGACGAACATCCTGACGTCTTCCGCGATGCGTTGATCGGGATTGTCGGCGGCATCGCCCTGAAGCTGCATGCGATAGTGGTTGGCGCCATGCAGCCACTGAGTGAGATAATGCTCGGTCAGCCACTTGCGCCAGCGGATCTGGAGCCACTGATTGAGATAAAGCTGATAGACGGCCAGCGCGATATAGATGGCCGCAAGCGCGCAAAAGATGCCCATTTCGCGAACGAAAGCACCCCAGCTTTTGTCCTGCAGCGCGGTGTAGAAGCGATTGTTCCACTGATTGAGCAGAACGTTGATCCCGACCACCGTGAGTTCGATCGCAATGACCGCTGCAAGCAGCAGGCGGCCCGCGAATTTGTCTTCTGAACGGAAGTAAGGGACTGCGATCCGCCATACGGTCGCAAGCGTCGAGCGCACATTGTTCACAGATCGTGGTCTCCAGGGGAATAGCTGCGCGGATCAGGTGTTGGGCTGGCTAGGAGATTGACGTTCGCAACCGGTGTTCCGCGGTTCTTTTCCAGCATCCGCAACACTTTATGCGAATGTCTGTCTCCGGAACTAGACTAAAGTTGTAACATTGGCGGGATCGGGTTCGCTTGTCGCCGCCTCCGAGTCAACTCTAGCATGCGGCCAATGGCGGGTGGCAGGGGGCCCTCACGCTTCGCGCGTTTGTGAGCGGATTTGGTAAGCCAAATCCGCTCCGGAAATCGCGCTTTGCTCCAGGTCCCTTAAAAATTTGCGCCAGCGAACGAGCCGTTCACGCGGGCTGGTTCGCCAAAAAAGCGCGTGGGGAGGAATCATAATGTGGAATCAAGTCTATAATCCTTTTGGCAGCAGCGCGCTTTCGACCATCGCGGCGGCGATACCTGTCGTTACGCTTTTGGTGTTAATCGCAAGCGGCAAGGTCAAGGCGCATATCGCTGCCATCATCGCGCTGATCCTCACAAACCTGATCGCCATATTCGTCTTTACGATGCCGGCCAACATGTCGATCCGCGCCTCGTTGCTCGGCGTGGTGTCGGGTTTCTTCCCGATCGGCTGGATCGTTCTGAACGTCATCTTCCTCTACCAGGTGACGGTATCGACAGGGCGATTTGAGCTGTTAAAGCGCGCCGTTGGCGGTGTGACCGAAGATCGTCGACTGCAGTTGCTGCTGATCGCATTCTCCTTCGGCGCCTTCTTCGAAGGCGCGTCCGGCTTCGGAACGCCGGTCGCCGTTACCGGCGCGATCCTGATCGGTCTCGGCTTCTCGCCACTCGCTGCATCCGGCCTCTCGTTGATCGCCAACACCGCGCCGGTTGCGTTTGGCGCGTTGGGAACGCCGATCCAGGGATTGGCCAGCGTCATGGCGAGTTCGCCCGATCAGGTCAGCGCTTTGGCCTACCAACTCGGCGCGATGGTCGGTCGGCAGTTGCCTATCTTCTCGCTGATCGTGCCGTTCTGGGTGGTGTGGGCGTTTGCCGGATGGAAGGGCATGAAGGATATCTGGCCCGCCATCCTGGTCACGGGCTTGTCGTTCGCGATCCCACAGTTTGTAATTTCCAACTACATCAATCCCTGGATTGTCGATATTGGCGCATCGCTGATTTCGATGGGCGCGCTGATCCTGTTTCTCAAGGTCTGGCAGCCGAAGCAGCTCTGGCTGTCGCCGGCGCTGCGTGGCAACGACGAGTCCATGGCGACGATGACGCCGACCAAGCCGCTCGATAAAACCCCGCTGACTCAAGGTGAGCTCTGGAGCGCGTTGTTGCCGTGGGTCATCGTCTGCATCGTGATGCTGATCTGGGGCAATGGTGACTTCAAGACCTGGGCGAACAAGATCTTCGTTTGGAATTATGAGATTCCGGAGCTCGACAAGCTGATCAACAAGGTGCCTCCAGTGGCGCCCAAAGCGACCCCTGAACGGGCCATTTTCGGCTTTACCTATCTGTCGTTCACGGGCACCGGCATGCTGATCGCGGCGATCATCTCCGGCTTCCTGATGGGTTTCTCGCCCGGCAGGTTGCTCGCGGAATACGGCCGGACCATCAAGCTCTGCGCGATTTCGCTGATCACGATCTCGGCGATGCTGGCGATCGGTACGCTGACGCGCCTTTCCGGCGTCGATGCGACGTTGGGTCTTGCCTTCGCCGCCACCGGCGTTCTCTATCCCTTCTTCGGAACGCTGCTTGGCTGGTTGGGTGTTGCTCTGACCGGATCGGACACCGCCTCGAACATTCTGTTCGGTAACCTGCAAAGGATCACCTCGGAGCAACTGGGGCTGTCGCCCATTCTGATGGGCGCGGCGAACTCCTCGGGCGGCGTCATGGGCAAGATGATCGACGCGCAGTCGATCGTCGTCGCGTCCACGGCGACCAACTGGTACGGACACGAAGGGTCGATCCTGCGTTTCGTGTTCAAGCATTCGATCGCGCTGGCCTGTCTGGTCGGACTGTTCGTGATGCTGCAGGCCTACGTCTATCCGTTCACGGCCATGGTCCTGAAGTAGACCTCGGCTTTTTCAGGTCAAATCCCCCGCGTTCTGCCGGACGCGGGGGATTTATTTTGCCGGTGTCAATCTGGTCAACAGCGCTTTGGCCGACTACAACCCCGCACGATTGATTCCAACATTCGAAAAAGTGGCCGCTGAGCAGGGATGCGAATGTTAGAATCGGAAACGAGAGGAGCTTCATGTTTTCAACGCGAGGTTTTTTGAAGCTGGCGGCAATGGTCGGCACATTCGCCGCAACCGGCTTGCCGGCTGGTCTTGCCGTCGCGGAAGAAGGCTTTCCGTTCGGCTTCGAGATGACGCTCGATGGGCCTCCTCAGCCCGGGTCGAAACGAATTCCGACGCTTGAGATTGGTGACAATGGCGAGGCGAAGCTCGATCTGTGGTGCAAGTCCGGCACCGGCCAGTTCTCGGTCGCCGGCAATACCGTGATCTTCGTTCCCGGCCAGTTGCAGGACAGTGGCTGCACACCGCCGCGGGCACAGGCCGATGACGAACTCGTCGCCGCGCTCAGCGAAGCCACCACTTGGCGCCGGCGGGGCGATCAGGTGTCCTTCACGGGAACCAAGCCCCTGCGCTTTCACCTCAATACAAATTAAAAAAGGCCGGCTACTTCCACACGGACTTGTCGGCGTCCCAGCGCTGCGCCTTGAATTCCTTGGCCAGCGCGTCCACGACGCCGTTGTCGTCCTTCTGGGTGCCTTCCTCATCACCGCTTACGTCATTGGCGAGGGTGAGGGCGGGTCCCGAGTTTTCATCGGCGGTCGTGATCGTGGGGCTACTGACCCACAGGATCAGGCGGTCCGATCCACCGGGCTTCTCTGAGGCAATCAGCGCGTTAACCTCCAGCGTGTCGGTGAGGCCGAGCGTGGGATAGAGTTCGTTTGGCCGCTTGAAGGTCAGCTTCAATTTGCCGTTCGCCGAATTCCAGGCTGAGCTTGCGGGCTTTGCCGAAAAAGCTCCTGCCAGAACGTTGGCGATGGTAGCGGCGAGCTTGTCCTTGTTGAGCCGGTCGCCATCGCGCCAGCCCGCAGCCGGCAAGCGGATGGTACGGTCCATTTCGAGAATTCCACTCGACCATCCGGCTGCGACCACGCCGGCGGCCTGCTTGAACTTGGCGATCAGCCCCGCTGCGCGATCGGGATCGGTACTGAGCGTGATGGTCTGCTGGCCTGCGCGCAGCACATCGCAGGTGACGGCGAGGCTGCTCAAGGAAACCTCGACGTCTTGACCTTTCAAGGTTTTGACGAAATCGGCGACGGCGTCGAGTTTGACGCGAACACCGATCGCTTCCGGCGATACTTCGGTAAAGTCCTTCGGCGCCGGCGTGATGCCGTCGTCGCTGCTTTGGCTTTCCTGAAATTCACGCTCGCTGAGATCGGAATTGTCGGTCGAGTTCACCTCGGTGACGACAGGCCCGACGCTGATCTGACCCTTGAACTCGAAATTGTCGCCGGTCGGCTTTCTGGTCAGCTTGACCGTAACCGGCAGCTTGGCGCCGGTACTTTGCGTGGTGCCGGTCAGGGTTTGGCCGTTGATCGCGAGATTGACGACGAAGCGGTCCTTGCGATCGGAGCCTTTGGCGACGGGGTAGCAGACATCGAGGGTAGCCGCGGTGAGAGTCTTGCCTTGCCGGGTCTCCTTCAGGATCACTTCGGCATTGCCACCCATCAGGCCGTCGATCGCGGTGAAGTATCTGACATCATTGGCGCCGGGCGCCGCCTTCGGCGACAACTTCATTTGGCCGTGGGCCATACCGGTCGAGGCCGCGACAAAAACGGTCAGGAGAAGCAAAGGTGCGCGCATCTGTACTTCCTTGAAGCGGGGGACTCGTTTCATCGATTTGACCCTTTTAGCGGTCCGATTCTAACATTCGCATCCCGTCGCAACAGCTATTTTTGCGAATGTTGGAATCGAAGGACCTCTAGCAAAATATAAGCCTCGGGTGGAGTTCTGGATTTGACATTCGCGAGCCGCGGCCGGTTGGGCGGCGAACGTCAAATCCACTCCACCGGCAAAGCTCACGGCAAATCGCCAAAAAAGAAGGCCGCCCGATGGCGGCCTTCTTCGCAAGCAGATGTGAGATTGAAGATCAGAAGCCCATGCCGCCGCCGTGACCGTGGCCACCCGGCGCGGCGGGAGCCGGTTCCTTCGGCAACTCCGCTACCATGGCCTCCGTCGTCACCAACAGGCCGGCGACCGAGGAGGCATCCTGCAGCGCAGTGCGCACCACCTTGGCCGGGTCGATGATGCCCTTGGCGACCATATCGACATACTCTTCGGTCTGGGCATCGAAGCCGAACGTCTCCGATTTGTCCTCGAGGATCTTGCCGACAACGATCGAGCCTTCGACACCGGCATTCTCCGCGATCTGGCGGATCGGAGCTTCCAGCGCCTTGAGCACGATGTTGATCCCGGCCTGCACGTCCGAATTGTCGTTCTGGATGCGGCCGACGGCTTTCTTGGCGCGCAGCAGCGCGACGCCGCCGCCCGGTACGACGCCTTCCTGCACGGCGGCTCTTGTCGCGTTGAGTGCGTCCTCGACGCGATCCTTCTTTTCTTTGACCTCGATCTCGGTCGCGCCGCCAACGCGGATCACCGCGACGCCGCCCGCGAGTTTGGCGAGACGCTCCTGGAGCTTCTCGCGGTCATAGTCGGAGGTGGTTTCCTCGATCTGGGCCTTGATCTGGTTGACGCGGCCCTCGATGTCCTTTTTCTTGCCGGCGCCTTTGACGATCGTGGTGTTTTCCTTGTCGATCACCACCTTGCCGGCGCGGCCGAGCATGTTGATCGTAACGCCTTCGAGCTTCATTCCGAGTTCGTCGGAGATCAACTGACCGCCGGTGAGGATCGCGATGTCTTCCAGCATTGCCTTGCGGCGATCGCCGAAACCCGGTGCCTTGACGGCGGCAACCTTCAGGCCGCCGCGCAGGCGGTTGACGACCAGCGTCGCCAGAGCTTCGCCCTCGACATCCTCGGCGATGATCAGAAGCGGCTTGCCCGACTGCACCACGGCTTCCAGCACCGGCAGCATCGCCTGCAGGCCAGACAGTTTCTTCTCGTGCAAGAGCACGTAGACGTCTTCGAGCTCGGCAGTCATCTTTTCGCCGTTGGTGACGAAATAAGGCGACAGGTAGCCGCGGTCGAATTTCATGCCTTCGACGATATCGACCTCGGTATCGAGCGACTTGTTTTCCTCGACCGTGATGACGCCTTCGTTGCCGACCTTCTGCATCGCCTGCGCGATCATCTTGCCGATCGCAGCATCGCCATTGGCGGAGATGGTGCCGATCTGGGCGACTTCGGAGGAGGAGGCGACCGGCTTGGCGCGCTTCACGAGATCCTTCACGACGGCGGTCACGGCGATGTCGATGCCGCGCTTGAGGTCCATCGGGTTCATGCCTGCAGCAACGGCCTTGGCGCCTTCGCGTACGATGGCCTGGGCCAGCACGGTCGCGGTTGTGGTGCCGTCACCGGCAGTGTCGTTGGTCTTGGAGGCGACCTCGCGCAGCATCTGCGCGCCCATGTTCTCGAATTTGTCGTCGAGTTCGATCTCCTTGGCGACGGTCACGCCGTCCTTGGTGATGCGCGGCGCGCCAAAACTCTTCTCGATGACGACATTGCGGCCCTTGGGACCGAGTGTCACTTTGACGGCATTGGCGAGAATATCGACGCCGCGCAGCATGCGGTCACGCGCGTCTCCGGAAAATTTGACGTCCTTGGCAGCCATGATCCTAACTCCTCAAATTGGAAGGTTGTGTTTGCCGCGTCGCTCACATCGCTTGCCGGCTTGGGCAGGCGATCCCGGTTTGGAGAGGGGCGGATGCCCGGCTCAAGTCCGGGCATGACGCCTTAAAGTGCGCGCCGAGGCGGGTACGATCGAAGCGGTGGCTCAGGCCAGCACGCCCATGATGTCGCTTTCTTTCATGATCAGCAGTTCCTCACCATCGATCTTGACCTCGGTACCGGACCATTTGCCGAACAGGACGCGGTCGCCGACCTTCAGATCGATCGCGATCAACTTGCCGGCTTCGTCCCGGCCGCCGGGGCCCACTGCCGTGATTTCGCCCTGCGAGGGCTTTTCCTTGGCGGTGTCAGGAATGATGATGCCGCCCTTGGACTTCTGTTCAGCGTCGATACGCTTGACCACGACACGGTCATGCAGCGGGCGAAATGAGGTTTTAGCCATGACGGTTCCTTTGGAGACCTGGTTCTGCCGGTGATCTGCCGTCGAAGCGCCTTGGAATACGTGCGTATTCGATACCGCCGAGGGCAGCCTAATCTGTTATCTTGGCAATCTATTGTTTAGAGTGCCAGTTGAGCGACTGGGCAATATGGCCTTGCAGCGGTCCTGTCAAGCAAACGGAGATTAAGGCGTTGGTTAGGCTCATATAGGATGCTTGGGAAACCATATGGGCGCGCCGGCGTATTTTGCAGGACGTCGTTGCTAGGTCAGTGTTTTTGCGCTTGGCTGCTGGTCGGATGCGACGGCAGATTTGTTTGGGGGAGAACATGATCAGTTCAGGTCGCGCGCGGACGGCTGCCAATCTGGGGATCGCCTCGGTGCTGGCGATCTTTCTGGGAGCATGCAGCAGCATGAGCCTCCCCTCGTTTTCTTCCTCCTCGCCTTCGCCCGCACCTGAGGCGGCGCCGGTGCCGGAAATGCCGGCGACCATTCGTGCCGACGAAATCGTCGGCAAATGGGGGTTGGCCTCGTTCCAGAACCCCAATGATCGCGCGCGCACCGAGGCAGCCGCAAAGGCTCAGTGCAAGCAGCCTTATGTGATTGGCGCCGGCAGCAGCGGCGGCGTCATCATGCACCTCGCCGATCAGGCTACGCCGCAGGAATTGCGCCTGAAGGGTAGCCCGAGCGGCAAGAATTACATTGGGCCGCCGGGACCTACCGGCGGCGAGCAGGATCGCGAGATCGTTTCCTTCGACGGCCGGGTTCTGATCACCCGTTTCATCGACAAGGATGCAGCCACCCGTTACGGCAACATGGTCTACGTCCGCTGCGCGCCGCGCGCGTGACGCAATGACGCGGAGTGAAGGCGGCTAAAATAAAAACGCCGGCTTTCAAGCCGGCGTTTTGCTTTTCGTAATAAGCAAACTTCTAGTCGAACAGCGCGTCGATATCGTCCTGCGAGGCGTGGCCGACGTCGCCTTCGAGTTTCGGGCCGTTGAGCAGCTTGGCGTCGCCCTCGCGGGTATCGACGATCGGCGGCGCATGGGACTTGATGGCGTCGACGCCGCCCCAGATTTCCATCATGACGGTGATGTGATGCTCGATGAATTTCATCGTGGTCATTACTTTTTTGATACGCTGGCCGGTGAGGTCCTGGAAATTGCAGGCCTCGAAGATGGAGACGACGCGCTCCTGGATTTCTTCGCTGAGCAGCTTCTGCTGATCCGCCGAGGTGACCTTGCTGAGCGCAGTGGCCGCATTGTCGATCGCCTCGGTGGCTTCGAGGATCTGCTGGGTGGCTTCTTCGGTGCCGCCGACGACGGCGCCGAGTTCGCCGTTGACCTTGGCCATTTCCTCGCCGTTGAAGCTCTTGCCGTGCAGAACGGCGATTTCGCGCTTGGTTCGGGTAATGGCATCATAGATCAGGTCGAGTTCGACCTTCAGCTTCTCGCATTGTTCGATTTGAGCCCGATAGGAGTAAAGCATGACCTGTGCCTCTGCGGCTTCGCGCGTTGCAGCTTCGCCGATTGTTTCCGTCACAGGGCTGGTGCGCGCGCCGCCCATCTGGGCGCGAATGGCGCGCAGCTCGTTCATGATCTCGATGTGCATGGGGCCTAGTTCGCTGTCGACCTCCGCCGGCAACTGAATGTCTCCCGAGATAGCTTCCTCGATTCGAAAACGTCTGCGATGAACCGGCATAAGAATATCCCTGAAGCCCTTCACTCCACCGTGTTTTAAACCAGACCGGATTTAACATGAGGTTCACGCGGGAACCGGGATGCGGAAGGCGACCTGCGAGACACACCAACGATTAACCATGCACCCCGCCGTTCACGGAAAATAAACGCTACCGGACAAAACCGCGTCAATCCGACGACGTGGTAAATCGAAACGGCGATTCCGTTTACCAAACCGATGCGGTTTTTGTTCTTAGCTGTTCGCGTGCAAAGGCGCCGCTCCGGCGCGTCCACGACGAAAAACAGTATGAGTACGTCGATGAAGAAAATGTATTTCGCGCTGCTCGCCAGCGCTTGCTCGCTTGGCTTTGGATTTCCGCAAGCCGCCGCCAATGAAGCCGACTTCGTCACCGCGCCGGTCGTGCTTCACGCCGATCAATCCACAACGCCCGCTCCGGCGCCGGTGCGGATGGCGTCGGCCGATCGGCCCAACATGGGCGGTGGCTTCATTGAGTTCCTGTTTGGAGACGGTCAGGGCCAAGGCTATCAATCGCAGAACCAACTCGATCGGCAGCGGCCTCTCTATCCTCAGCAGCCTTCATATCAATATCAGCCACAGCCGTCGATGATGCCGCAACAGACCATGCAGCAGCCGGGGATGATGAGCGAGCCCGCGCGTCCGGCCTTCGATTCGAGGTATGAGAAGCAGCTGGTCGACTACAGTGGCAGAGAAAGCGCTGGCACCGTCGTCGTCGATACCCCGAACAAGTTCCTCTATCTGGTCGAGGGTAACGGCAAGGCGATGCGCTACGGCATCGGCGTCGGCCGCCCCGGGTTCACCTGGTCGGGCGTCAAGACGATTTCCGCCAAGAAGGAATGGCCGGAGTGGACACCGCCTTCGGAGATGTTGGCCCGGCGTCCGGATCTGCCGCGGCATATGGAAGGCGGACCACAAAATCCGCTCGGCGCGCGTGCGATGTATCTCGGCTCGACGCTTTATCGCATCCACGGCTCCAACGAGCCTTGGACCATCGGCACCAACGTGTCGTCGGGTTGCATTCGGATGCGCAATGAGGACGTGATCGACCTTTACGGCCGGGTCAATGTCGGCACCAAGGTTGTTGTCATCTAATCGGCCGGACGATCCAAAAAAAATGCGGCCGCCCTTGGTTTTCGAACCAATGGGCGGCCGCTTTTTCGTTGATCGCGTCGACGAGATCAGACGTCGCTATCGTTATCGCCGCTGAAATCGTCGTCGATGTCCGTGTCATCGCGGTTATCGGCTGTATCGAACAAGCCGGCCCGCGAATCGTCGTTCCGATGGCCCGGCGAACCGATGTCGTTGACGCCGGCGTCGCGGGCAAGGTTGCTGTTGGACTGGTCGGTCCATGGACTTTGGCTGGTTGCGCGGGCGGTGTCGCCGAAACTTTGGTGACCGCCGCCGCCGCCCATCATCGAGCGGAAGCTGTTGAGCAGAAGCGATCCGCCGACGGCGCCGGCAGCAGCTGCCGCTGCTGTTCCCAGAAATGAACCGCCGCCGCCTCCCATCATTCCTCCGCCCATCAGGCCGCCACCCATCATTCCGCCCGAGGGCGCTTGCTGACCGCCATAAGGCTGACCGTAGCCGCCTTGCTGACCGTACCCGCCCTGGTCGCGCTGACCCTGTCCGCCTTGGTCATAATGTCCAGACTGTTGCAAGACCTGGCCGCTGTTCCAGACCGGACGGCTCCCGATCTCCGGCGGCCGCACGTTCGGTACCGAACCTTGTGACTGACCCTGGCCGAAGACGGCACCACGCATCGAATCGAGGAATCCGCCGCTTTGACCTTGCTGGGGCGCGCTTCGAAGTTGTTCCTCTAACTGCTGGATGCGATCGTCGGCGTGTCGCAGCGCCTCGTCCTGAACCAACACCGTCTGCACCAGCGGATAAATCGCGTTCGGCGCGCTGCGCAGGCCTTGCGTGATTGCAGCAGTCGCATCGGGGTCGCGCTGCGCGCTTTCCATCTTCGAAAGCCGGTCGAAAAGGTCGTCAACCATTTGGCGTTCTTGCGGTGTCATCAGGCCTCTCCCTCGCTCCGAACCGGGGCGTGGTTGAGATGTAGGCGGCCTTCGTGTCGCAGGTAGTACGGGTCGAAATTAAATTTTTCCCGGCGACTGCCGCGGCGGCCGACTTGCATGCAAATGCTTGATCGGGGTCAAAAATCCGCAAGACGGCTCATTGTCGCAGGCACGCCTCCGGTCGACATTCCATGGCTCAGCCGAGGGTGACGTCGTTGGCGGTGAGTAGAGGCAGGAACGCTTCGCCGCGAAGGAATTCATATTCGCGTTCGCGCTGGTGCGTAAGCGGATCGAGGCCGACCAGCACGTCATCCACGATGCCGGGATGGCACATCACGACGCCGCCCTCGGGCATTCCTTGAAGAAATTGCCGCATCAAGGCGCCGAAGTCGGCTGCTTTCGAAAAATCATAGGCGCCGGCGAAGGCGGGATTGAAGACGAGTTTGCCGCGCGCGGCGCGCGTGCGGAATTGCGTGCTCAGGATATCGAGTACGAGCGCTTTCGGTGAATCGAGGCGCTGGGTCCAGGGCCGGTCGCGGCCGCATTGACGGATCCATGCCTCAGGTGCTGCTTGTTTCACGGCCGCGATGAAGGCCTTGCGCACGCCCGGAAAAAGCTGTGCGTGTTGATGGCCGTCGACGAAGTCGGGCGCGCGGCCGAACAGGTCGGCGAAGGCTGCGAGTTGCTCCATCACCTCGGTGTAGACGAGTTCCGAGTCGAGCCTTCCCATCAGTCCACGGCGCAGCAATGTGGTGTGGGGCAGGAACAGGCTGCCTTCGAGCGGCCTGAAGTGCATGGTCAGGGGCCGGAAGGGCGCGGTGAGGGTGACGTGCAGGCCGATCGCGCAAGCCGGATTAGCCCGCGCAGATTCCTTCAGCGCATTCACTTCGTCGCGGCCGATGGCCGGACCCAGCACCATTGCGGAGGTGGCGTTGAGGCGTCCGTTCTCGATCAGATCGCGAATGGCGCGGTTGACGCCGGGGCTGATGCCGTAATCATCGGCGCACAACCAGATGCGCCGGCTCATTCGGCCGCGGTCCTTTCGTTCGCTTCGCTATCCGAGCCGGCATCGGCGCGTTTTTCGGAATGCTCGGCGACGAAATAGATCGGACGCGCTTTCAGTTCGGAGAGGATCTTGCCGATATACTCGCCGACAATGCCGATCATGATGAGCTGCACGCCGCCGATCGTCATCAGGCCGACGACGAGCGAGGGATAGCCGGGGACCGACTTGCCGTCGATCATCGTTTCCCAGAGGATCGAGAGGCCAAACAGGAAGGCGCCGGATGCGAGAAAGACGCCGAGCAAGCTCGCAAACCGAAGCGGGGCGACCGAGAACGACGTAAGGCCCTCGATCGAAAGCCCGACCAGCCGGCCTGGGCTGAAGGTGGTCATGCCGTGCTGGCGCGCCGCAGGTTCATAATCGACGCGGATCTGACGAAAACCGATCCAGCTTGCGAGACCCTTGAAGAAGCGGTTGCGTTCCGGCAACTGCCTCAAGGCAGCGGCGGCGCGCGGCGACAGCAGGCGGAAGTCGCCGGCATCTTCCGGGATTTTTTGCCGGGCGCCCCAGTTGATCAACGCGTAGAAGCCGCGCACCGATAACCGCCGCAGGAACGGTTCATTGTCGCGATTGGCTTTGGCCGTGTAGACGACGTCGTAGCCGTCATCGATCCAGTGGCCGACCAGCTTTTCGACCAGGTCCGGCGGATGCTGGCCGTCACCGTCCATGAACAGGATGGCGCCGCGTCGCGCGTGATCGAGGCCGGCCATCAGCGCGGCTTCCTTGCCGAAATTGCGCGACAACGACACGACCTGGATGTCGACGCCATCGGGCTTGAGCCCACGCGCGATCGAAAGCGTGTCGTCGGAACTGCCATCGTCGACATAGACGACTTCGCTGGTCAGCCGGTAGCGCGCCTTCAGCTTTTTTCCGAGATCGCAAAGCCGCTGGTGCAACGATGCAAGGCCGGCCGCTTCGTTGAACAGCGGCACGACGATCGACAGGCCCTGCGCTGCGGCGGTGGTCGCATTCGTCGACAGGCTCGATACGTCGGTACCCAGCATCATCGATCAAGTTCCAATTTCAGCATCGTCCGGTGTCAACTCCGCCCTCAAATTCGTCCGGTGCCACAACATATGGCAATTGCCAAGAAATGTCGCCACGTAGGGCGGCCTTGGTTTCTTAAGGGCCGAGGAACGTCTGGAGCCGGGCAAACAGCGGATTTTCGCGGCCGAGTACGTAATTGAGCGAAGCTACCGACACCGTCTCCGCGCCATGGCCTCGCAGGAAGCTGCCGAGCGCATAAAGCTGGGCCGGCGGGCAGTGCAGTGTCACCATTCCGGACGACGTCGGTCCGCCGAACGGCAACTCGACGCCGAAGCGCTGCCGGGCCTCGGCAAGCAGGGCGTCGTTGCATCCGGTGAAGCGGGTGCGGACCTCACGGTATTTGTTGGCGCGCGCACGTGCTGCGATGTGGTCGAGGATCACGCGCGCGGTCTCCTGCGTCTCGTTCGACCAGCTGGCCTCGCGCGAGGCGACGAGGTTGGCCTGGCTGCGCAGGATCACGCCGTCGTCGAGCACCTTCAATCCATTGGCGGCAAGGGTCGTGCCGGTCGTCGTGATATCGACGATCATCTCGGCGGTGCCGACGGCGGGTGCGCCCTCGGTCGCGCCGGCGCTTTCGACGATGCGGTAGTCGACGATGCCGTGCGTGGCGAAGAAAGCGCGGGTGAGGTTGATATACTTCGTCGCCACCCGCATGCGCCGGTTGTGCTGTTCGCGGAAGCCTGAGGTGACGTCGTCGAGATCGGCCATGGTCCGGACATCGATCCAGGCCTGCGGCACCGCGACCACGACATTAGCGCTGCCAAAGCCGAGGCTGTCGATCAGAAGCACGCGCTTGTCGGCATCGACGATGCTTTCGCGCACGAGGTCCTCGCCGGTGACGCCCATGTGCACCGTGCCACGCGCCAGTTGCGAGGCGATTTCGCTCGCCGAGAGATAAGCAATCTCCACATTGTCGAGGCCGGTGATGGTGCCGCGATATTCGCGAGCCCCGCGCGGCTTCGCCAGCGCAAGCCCGGCGTGCGTGAAAAATGCCTCCGCCTGCTCCTGCAAGCGGCCTTTCGAGGGGACAGCAAGAACGAAGGGCGTGGTCACGACGGCCTCCCGGACGCAGTCGGCTGACCGATCCTGGCGAGCGCCTCGACCCAGACCGAAAATCCAACCGCGGGAATGGGCGAAAGCGAGCCGAGCTGCGTCAGCAGACCATCATAGCGGCCGCCGGCAACCAGCGGTTCGACGCCGTTGCCCTTGGCATGCAGTTCGAATTCGAAGCCGGTGTAGTAGTCAAGTCCGCGTCCGAAAGCCGTCGCAAAGCGCATCTGCGCAACGTCGATGCCGCGCGTTGCCATAAAACCGACCCGGCTTTCGAAGGCGTCGACCACCGCGCCAATATTGAGTTTGGCCTCGGCTGCGAGCGCGCGCAATTGCTTGATCGCATCGCGGGGATCGCCAGAGATGGCGAGGAAACGTTTGATGATTCCGAGCGCGTCGCGCGGCAACGCGCCGGCCTTCAAGGTCGATTGTTCGAGGAAGCGGTCGGCGATCTCGGCAACCGTGCGGCCGCCGACAGTGGTCGCGCCGGCAATCGACATCATATCGGTGACGAGCGCGAGCGCCGCCTTGCGGTCGGAGCCGGCGAGCGCAGCCAGCACGCCCTCATATTCGTTGCGCGTCGTGGCGCTCGAAACCGTCAGCCGTTCAATATCCTGTTCGAGGCTGATCTTGCGGTTGAAATCCTTGATCAGACGCCGCCGCCATACCGGATAGAGATCGAGCGCATCGATCAGCGTCGTGAAAAGCGCGACGTCGCCCGTGCGGATCTCGACATCCTTGAGGCCAACGGCGCGCGTGGCTTCGAGCGCGAGCGCCAGCATTTCCGCATCCGCTGCCGGCCGATCAAGCCGGCCGAACGATTCAATGCCGGCTTGCAGAAATTCGCTTCGCGCCCCGTCGCGATAACGAAACACCGGGCCGAGATAGCTGAAGCCCGCCGCCTGCCCAGCTTCGCCTGAGGCGAGATACTGGCGCGCCACCGGTATGGTCAGGTCGGGGCGAAGGCAGAGTTCCTCACCGGTCGCATCGGTCGTGAGGTACAGGCTCTTGCGGATATCCTCGCCGGAGAGATCGAGAAATGGATCGGCTGGCTGCAAGATCGGAGGCTCGGCCAGGGTGTAGCCTGCCTTGGCGAACGACAATAGCAGCGCGTCCGCCCACGCGGCGGACCCGGTCGCACGAACAGGCGCGGTTGCAGTCATCTTGCAGTCCAAATCCCCGAAAAGACGGGCTTACACCACCGATAGCGTCTAAGTATTTGACTTAATTGAATTATTTATTAGACGGTCCACGGCCGGTTGGGCCGATCCGGCCAAAGGCGCCGGCCGCAGCCCTTTAGCATGGCGTGGCCGCGGTTTCGACCGGGATCGGCCAAATGACTTAACGACTAGCCTATTTCGGTTTTGCCGCCGGGTCGGCGCTCCAGTCGCCGAGCGAGGCCTGGACCAGCGCGAGTGCCGCAACGCCGGCAGTATCGGCCCGCAAGATTCGGGGGCCGAGCGAAAGCCTTGAAGTGAGCGGCTGCCGTAACAGGATGGCGCGCTCCTCCTCGGCAAATCCGCCTTCGGGTCCGATCAGGATATCGATTCCCTGCGCGGCCTTTTCACCTGAGAGGAGATGAAGCGGGTTTGCGACCTCGGTCGCTTCATCGCAAAAAACAAGCAGGCGTTCCGCCTTGCGAAGGCTAAGGAAGCGATCGAGCGGAACTGGCTCTGCGACCTCGGCGATGCCGAGAATGCCGCATTGCTCGGCGGCTTCGATCACATTGGCGCGCATCCGTTCGGTATTGACGCGCGTCACTTGCGTAAAACGCGTCAGCACCGGCTGCAGCGACGACGCCCCCATCTCCACGGCCTTTTGGACCATATAATCAAGCCGGGCATGCTTGAGCGGCGCAAACACGTAAGCGAGGTCCGGCAAGCGATCCTGCGGCCGGGTCCGGGTTATCATTTCAAGGCTGTCGGGCCGCTTGCGGCCGGTGATCGCCGCCTGCCATTCGCCGTCACGCCCGTTGAACACAAGAACGCTGTCGCCTGCGCCCAGTCTCAGCACGTTGCCGAGGTAGTTGCTCTGGTCGCGCTCCAGCGCCACCCTGGCGCCGGGCTCGAGTGTGGCATCCACGAATAGCCGGGGTTTGCGGAAGTCATGCAAAGGCATTAAGGGGGTCCCAGTCCGCGGAACTTTTAGCCTAAAGGACGACAAATTGCGCGATTATTGCCGGTCGGGGGCGACTTCGCGCCGCGCTCTTGCCCAATTCCACGGGTTGTTAACCATTGGCAGCAATCGTAAAATACCGATCTGGAGTTGCTCTCCTGTCGGGAAGAAGCTTGCAGGCCTGAAGGAACAGCTTTGATGATCCGCCGATTGATCGCGCCATTTGTGGTCGCCCTTGTCACTTTCCATGCCGGACAGGTTTTGGCGCAGGGTGCGTTTCCCGCGCCGCTGCCCGGCAAGGCCGGAACCGCAAGCGATTCGCCTTTCCCGCCGGTCAACGGGGCTGCGCCGCCGCCCCCGTCCGGCGTCTTCGGAAACGCACCCCCGCCGTCGGGTGCCTTCGGCAATGTTCCCGCTCACGCTTCCTTTCCGGGAACTGCGCCCATGGCGAGTGCGCCATTCGCTGCGCCTCCGACCCAAGGTGGTCCGACTGACGAATGCATGAAGAATTTCCTGCCGTTGCGACAGGAGGCAGAAAAGCGCGGCCACCTCCTGAAGGAGGCGGGCGAAAAGAAAGTCACGGCGGATGAAGCCTGTAAGCTGATCAACAATTTTATCGTGGCTGAAGTCAAGATGATGAAATACGTCGACACTAACGCGGCAAGATGCGGAATCCCGCCGCAGATCAGCGAGCAGCTCAAGAAAGGCCACATCGGCTCCGAAGGGATGCAGAAGAGGATCTGCGGCGCGGCCGCGCAGATGAAGAACCAGGCTGTCGCTGGTCCGTCTGGCCCGAGCCTGAGCGAGGTGCTCGGCTCTGCGGCGCAGCTGCCCGAAGCTGCTGTAGCGAAGAAGAGCGGCGGCACCACATTCGACACGTTGAGTGGCAACGCGCTGACGCGATGAGCCGGGTGTCCGGTCTGCGCCGCGCATCGACGGCAAAGGCCAGTTCTCCATGACCGAGCTTGCACCGCGCGTAGCGGACGCGACCGGCAATTGGGTCGATACGCACGCGCCTTTGTGGTCGAGACCCTATCTTCGGCTTGCGCGTCTCGATCGTCCGATCGGTTCCTGGCTGTTATTGCTACCGTGCTGGTGGTCGGCTGCACTCGCCTCGGCGCTGGCGCGAGACGTCAGCCGGTTGCCGATCATCCTTGCCTTGTTCTTTATCGGCGCCTTTGCGATGCGCGGCGCTGGCTGTACCTGGAACGACATCACCGATCGCGATCTCGACGCCAAGGTCGAGCGCACGCGATCCCGCCCGATACCCGCAGGGCAGGTTGGTGTGCGGCAGGCGGCGGCGTTTCTGGCTGCGCAAGCCCTGATCGGCCTTGCGGTCCTGCTCCAGTTCAATCGTTTTGCGATCGCGACCGGCATCGCCTCGTTGGCCATCGTCGCGGTCTATCCGTTCATGAAACGCATCACCTGGTGGCCGCAGGTCGTACTTGGGCTCGCCTTTTCGTGGGGCGCGCTGATGGGGTTTGCCGTTGTCCTTGGACGGATTGGTCTTCCCGGGCTTTTTCTCTATGCCGGCTCAATCGCCTGGGTGATCGGCTATGACACCATCTATGCCCATCAGGACACCGAGGATGACGCGCTGATCGGCGTCAAATCCACCGCGCGCCTGTTCGGGGCACAGACGCACCGGGCACTTGTCTTGTTCTATAGTCTCGCGGTGATCCTGATCGGTGTGGCGCTCGCGCTGTCTGCAACCGGTGTTTGGGCCTGGATCGGACTGGCTGCGTTCGCCGTTCATCTGGGCTCGCAGATCGCGCGCCTGAGCATCGATGATCCCGCGCTTTGTCTGCGGATTTTCAAATCCAATCGCGACGCGGGGCTGTTGCTGTTCGCCGGCTTGATGGTCGACGCTCTGGTCCGAGCGAGTTGAATTTAGTTTCTTGCGATGATCTCGCGCTCGCCGTGATGGACGTTAGTGCCGACAAGCGGGCCGCCGCCGCGACGCCGCACCAGGAATTTCGGACGCCTTGCCCAGACCGCATTACGCCGCCGCCGCCGTGGCGTCGGTTCAGACGTTTCTTCTGCGAGTTGTGGCAGGGCGAAAATCTCGCTCCAGGTTCGCCAGGCTGCGGCAATCTCGTCGCAGTCGGAGCTCACGCAAAGTGGAATATTCAGCGATGGATCCCGATGCAACAGCACCAGCATTTGCGCGTCGTCCGCGTCACGCAGCGCAATGCCGCGGAAATCGCTGACCCGGAGGTTGATGGCCATCCGCATACCCTGGATGGCTCGCCGGAGCACAACGCGCTCGCGGTGCAGTTCAATGTGGCGCACGCCATTGTCGGCGCGGACGTCGTGCGCATCGAAGCTTACGGGTAAAGAGAGAGGGTCGAGCCGCATGACGCGGCTCGACCCGGCGGGATTGATCCCGCTTGTTGCTGTTTGACGCCTCACGGCTTTTATCTCCCCGCCGGAATTATGTTCCCGGTCGATGCGTGAGAGCATGCCAGAGCGGTGTCCGTATTGGCTTAAAAAGGCTGGTTAATCCGCCGTCACCGGCCTTCCTTCTGTCGGCATGATTGACAACACCTTGGCCCACATGATTGACGAGACCTTGCGGAGTTGTCGAAATTCTTATTCTTTGGCAGCGTGAAAATGCTTGAAATCCAAGTGAATCAGGCACATTTCATGCTCGCGTTAGTTTGCTTTCGATATTTTTTCGAAAGTCCCCAGCCCCTCCCCAAATCTGCGGGTATTTGTTCGTGATCTCTTCACCATCGAGTGCATCTTCGCTTTCGGCCGATGCTGCGACCGCCAAGCTATTCGATCAATCTGCGCTGACGACGCTGGCGCAGCGGCTGGTCGAAGCCGCCAAACGCGCTGGCGCCGATGCGGCAGATGCGGTTGCCGTACGCGGCATTTCGCAAGGGGTCGAAGTTCGTGACGGCCGCGTCGAAGAATTGGAGCGTTCCGAAGGCGACGACGTCGGTTTGCGGGTGCTGGTCGGCAAGCGTCAGGCCGTGGTCTCGACCAACGACATCGGCGGCGATGGCATAGAGCGGCTTGCCGAGCGCGCGGTCGCAATGGCCCGTGTGGCGCCGGATGACGATTTTGTCGGCCTTGCCGATCCCTCGCTGCTGGCGCGCGACTTTCCCGACCTGGATTTGCTCGATCCCAAGGTTCCGACGACCGCCGAACTCGAGCGCCGTGCCTGCGAAGCCGAGGCCGCCGCGCTTGCGGTCAAGGGCGTCACCAAATCCGGCGGTGCCTCGGCATCGACCGGAATAGGCGGCATGGTACTCGTGACCAGCACCGGCTTTCACGGCGCCTACCTGCGTTCAAGCCAGGGCATATCGGCGACGGCGATCTCCGGCGAAGGTACTTCGATGGAGCGTGACTACGATTTCACTTCGGCGCCGCATGCCGAAGATCTCATTTCCGCAGAAAGCGTCGGCCGCAGCGCCGGCGAGCGCACCGTTGCCCGCGCCAATCCGCGCAAGGTCGAGACCTGCAAGGTGCCGGTGGTCTACGATCCGCGCGTTGCGGGTTCGCTGGTCGGCCATCTGGTTGGCGCCATCAACGGCGCATCGATTGCGCGAAAAACCAGCTTTTTGAAAGATCGCCTCGGCGAGCAGCTCTTCGCCAGCAACATTCGCATCATCGACGATCCGTTGCGGCGGCGTGGCTTGCGTTCGCAGTCCTTTGACGCCGAGGGCGTCAGCGTCAAGAAGCTCGCGATCGTCGATCAAGGCGTTCTGACCACCTGGCTCTTGGATTGCGCGACCGCGCGCGAACTCAAGCTCACAACGACGGGACATGCGCATCGTGGCGTGTCGTCCTCGCCGTCGCCGGGTTCATATAATCTGCATCTCGAGGCCGGTGAGCCAACGCCCGAGGAATTGATTTCCGATATCCGGCAGGGCTTTTACGTCACCGATCTGATCGGCTCGGGCGTCAATGGCGTGACCGGCGACTATAGCCGCGGCGCATCGGGCTTCTGGATCGAGAACGGCAAGATCACCTATCCCGTGAGCGAGGTGACGATCGCTGGTCATCTTTTCGATATCTTCAAATCGCTGGTGCCGGCCAACGATCTTTCATTCCGCTATGGGGTCAACGCACCGACGCTGCGGGTCGAGGGATTGACGCTTGGCGGACGGTGATGCCGCACATCATGCGCATCCAGGGAATCCTGGGCGCGACGCCGTCCTTCTGACCGACACGGTGCGGGAAGCAGGCCGGCTGGCGTTTTCCCTGTTCCGGACCGAACTGAAGAACTGGATCAAGGGTGCGTCATCGCCGGTGTCCGAAGCCGATATCGCGGTCAACGAGCTGATTGCCCGCAGGCTGCGATCCTCGACGCCGGACTATGGCTGGCTGTCCGAAGAAAGCACCGATGACGAGACGCGTCTCGGCAAGAACCTTGTGTGGATCGTCGATCCGATCGACGGCACGCGGGCCTACCTGGCCGGGCGCGAGGACTGGTGCGTCAGCGTCGCGCTGGTCGAAGATGCGCAGCCAGTGCTGGCCGCGGTATTTGCGCCGGCAAGTGACGAGTTCTTTTTTGCGGAGCGAGGTCGCGGATCGTGGCTTAATGGGACCGCGATCCATGCGACGCCCGGCACTGCGCTCGACTTCCCCCGCATTGCGGGCCCCAAGCCGCTGGTCGAGCGGCTTAATCGCATGGGCGGCGAAATCTCGCTTCATCCGCGAATTGGATCGCTGGCGCTTCGCTTGTGCCGTGTAGCGGACGGCAAGCTTGATGCCGCTTTTGCAGGCGGCCAAAGCCGCGATTGGGACCTTGCGGCGGCCAATTTGATCGTGCAGGAAGCGAATGGTAGCATGACCGCGTTGTCGGGGGACACCATCCAGTACAATCGCCGCGAGGTAACTCACGGAGTATTGGTGGCCGCGGGGCGCGATCGTCATGCAAGCATCGTCGAGCTGTTTCGAGGCCGTCCCTTGCCGTGAACATGTCCCGATGTTTCTTGAGAGCTTGCGCAGCGGGCAGAGCTTTAGGAAGAAAGACCATGCCAGATAGTGCCCCAAAGCAATTGCTGCATCTCGTTCTCGGCGGCGAACTGACAGACCTTGAGCACAACACGTTCAAGGACCTTTCGCAGGTGGAAATCGTCGGTCTGTTTCCGAATTACGCGACCGCCTACACGGCCTGGAAGGCGAAGGCGCAGCAGACGGTAGACAACGCCCAGATGCGATACTTCATCGTCCATCTCCATCGGCTGCTCGATCCCGATCAAGACGCGAAGCCTGCCCGTTGAGAAAACTAATTCGCGATGTGCTGCGCAGCAGCTGGTTTCAGCGTGCTGTGGGTTCGCTTACGGCTGCATTCCTGCGGCTGGTCTGGCGTACCAACCGGTTCAGCTTCGATCCGCCCGATGTCTACGATATCGTCGAGCCGCAGATGCCGGCGATTTTTGCATTCTGGCACGGCCAGCATTTCATCACACCCTTCGTCAAGACCAAGGAAAGTCAACGCGTCAAGGTGCTGATCTCGCGGCACCGCGACGGTGAGTACAACGCGATTGCCGCCGAGCGATTGGGGATCGGCACCATCCGCGGCTCCGGCGATCACGGTTCGGCATTCCACCGCAAGGGCGGCGTCGGCGCGTTCAAGGAGATGGTACGCTCGCTCGAACAGGGGTATAACGTCGCCCTGACCGCCGATGTGCCGAAGCGTGCGCGAGCAGCGGGACTTGGCATCATCATGCTGGCGCGCGAATCCGGACGGCCGATCATGCCGTTCGCGATGGTGACCAGCCGTTACTGGCGTTTGAAGAACTGGGACCGGACCACGATCAATCTGCCGTTCGGGCGAGGGGCGTTGGTGGGAGGCGAAATAATCATGGTTCCAGCCGACGCCGACGCCGAAAAGATGGAAGAATTGCGCGTGCGGCTGGAAGAGTCCCTCAACGACGCGACGACGCGCGCTTACGCGCAAGTAGGTCGCCCCAAAGGGGCGCCGCATGGCTAACGCCTTGCCGATGACGCTGCGCGTCTATCGCCGGCTGTCCTCGGTGGCGATCCCGTTTGCACCCGCACTGATCAAGCGGAGGCTGAAGCAGGGCAAGGAGGATCCGGCGCGCGTCGCCGAGCGCCGCGGCTTGAGCGCCGACCTTCGTCCACAGGGGCCGCTGGTGTGGATTCACGGTGCGAGCGTCGGCGAGGTGCTGGCGGCCGCCGCATTGATCGAGAAACTGCGTGCGCTCAATATCCGCATTCTCCTGACCTCCGGTACCGTCACGTCGGCGGCGATCGTCGCCAAGCGCTTTCCGCCCGACATCATTCATCAATACGTCCCATACGACTCGCCGCGCTATGTCGCGCGCTTTCTCGACCATTGGCGGCCGAGCCTTGCGCTGTTCATCGAATCCGATTTGTGGCCGAACCTCATTCTGTCCAGTGCCGCCAGACGGCTGCCGATGGTCTTGATCAATGGACGGATGTCGCATCGCTCGTTTCCGCGCTGGCGGCGCGTCAGCGGCACGATTTCGGCCCTGCTCAGCCAATTCGACGTTTGCCTGGCTCAGTCCCGTGTCGACGCCGAACGCTTTACGGTGCTCGGTGCGCGCAACGTCGTTGTCACCGGCAACCTCAAGCTCGACGTTCCGGCACCCCCTGGTGATTTCGCCAAGCTCGAACGGCTGATGTCAGTGACGCGCGGGCGACCGATCATCGTGGCGGCATCGACGCATCCGGGGGAAGAAGAAATTCTGCTCGAAGCGCACCGTGCGCTGGCCGGACTTTTTCCATCGCTGCTGACCGTGATCGTGCCGCGGCACCCCGGCCGTGGCGCGGCGATTGCGCGGACGATCGAAGCCACGGGCCTGCACGCCAGTTTGCGTTCACGCGACGAATTGCCGATCGCAGCGACTGATATCTACGTTGCCGACACCATGGGCGAAATGGGACTGTTCTACCGGCTCTCGCCGGTCGTTTTCATGGGCGGATCGCTGGTAGAACATGGCGGGCAGAACCCGATCGAAGCCATCAAGCTCGGCGCGTCGGTCGTTCACGGCCCCCATGTGTTCAATTTTGCCGACGTCTACGAGGCGCTCGATGGTGCGGGCGGTGCGAGACTTGCGGACGCGCGCGAGGTGCTGGTGAAGCAGCTCGGCCAACTGCTGGCCGATCCGGGCGCGCGCACTCGCGTGCTCGGCGCTGCCGAGCGCGTGGTGTCGCAGCTGGGCGGCGCGCTCGACCGGACGCTCGCAGCACTGGAGCCTTATATTTTTCAGCTGCGTCTCGAAATGGGGGCGGCGGATGCATGAGCCGGCCTTTTGGCACCGGCCAGCATCGTGGATGTCGCTGCTCTTGTCGCCGCTCGCCGCCGTTTATGGTGCGGTCGCTGCCCGCCGGATGCAGCTCAATGGCTTTGACGCCGGCATTCCCGTATTCTGCGTCGGCAACTATCACGTCGGCGGTGCCGGCAAGACCCCCACTGTGCTCGCGCTGGTGAAATTGCTGCGTGACCTCGGCGAGACGCCTGTCGTGCTTAGCCGGGGCTATGGCGGCCGGTTGCGCGGGCCGGTGATGGTCGAACCCAACCGTCATCGCGCGGCCGACGTCGGCGACGAACCGCTGATGCTGGCGCGAACGGTTGCGATTGCGGTCGCCCGCGAACGTCTCGACGGCCTGGCGCTTGCCAAGTCGCAGGGCGCGACCGTGATCGTGATGGACGATGGCTTCCAGAACCCGGCGATCATAAAAGACGCTTCGCTGATTGTGATCGATGCGCATCGCGGGCTTGGCAATGCCCGGGTTTTCCCCGCAGGGCCTTTGCGGGCGCCGCTGCCGCCGCAGATCGAGCGCACCGACGCGCTCATTGTTGTCGGCCAGGGCAGTGCGGCTGACGCGGTCGCTGCCGCCGTGGCGATTCAGGACAAGCCGGTTCTGACCGCGAGACTGAAAGCGGACGATGCCGCGCTGTCGTCGCTGCGCGGTCAACGCGTTCTCGCCTTTGCCGGCATCGGCGATCCGGATCGCTTCTTCCGCACCCTGCGCGGCAATGGCGTCGAGGTCGTTAGGCAGCAAGCGTTTGCCGATCATCATCCCTTTACGCGAGACGAAATCGAATCGCTGGTAGCCGCGGCTAAACGGGATGCGCTGATCCCGGTGACGACGGAAAAAGATCTGGCGCGGCTTCACACGGGCGGCGAACTGCCGCCATGGGCGCAAGGCATCACAGCCTTTCCGGTGACACTGGAATTCGACAGCGCGCTCAAGCTCCGCCGGTTCGTGTCCGACCGGTTAAGTCGCGCGCGGGACGCGAAATTCGGGAAGCGTTGACCCGCACTAACGCTTCAGCGCGGCAGGAAAATGCCGCTGGAGCACGGCTACCGGCAGGGCATAGGCTTCTTGTAAATCGACACTCCAATACTTCAGTTCGTCGAGCGGTATCCGCGCATCGGTCACGGCACACCGAACATAGGTTCCCGGCGAGATCACACGAAAGTCGCCATCCAGATATTGCAGCTGCGCCTCGCCATGGCCCGGCGGGCCGGATTTATTGAGCACCTGGAAGTTCTCCGCACGTTTCCGTCTGTTTCCCAATCAGACGGGGAGTTCACTACCATAATCAGGTTCGCGTGTCCGCCTGTCAAACCCACCGATTTGTGATGAATTTGCGCCTGAACGCGTGTTAGTTTTTTGGTGATGTCCGGAAGCGAACGTCAGGAACCACCCCGATCCGGCAAAGCCATGCGTTTTTCATCGACCGTCATCGCACTCACCTTCCTGGCCGTGACGTGGCCGGTGCATGCGCTCGTCGGCGCCGCAGGCTGTCGAGATTCCGTCCGGGACGACGACGCTTCATGCGCAGCTTTTCAAGCCGGAAGGCAATGGTCCGTTTCCTGTCGTGATCGCGCTGCATGGTTGCGGCGGACTTGCCGGCCGTTCCGAGCCGGTTCAGGTTCGTTATCGGGATTGGGCCGAGGAATTGCTCAAGGGCGGCAAAGCGGTCTTGTTTCCGGACAGCTACGGTTCGCGCGAACTCGGTCCGCAATGCCGCGTCAAGGAGCGCCGGATCACCGCCCGCCGCGAGCGCGTGGCCGATATTTTGGCGTCGCGGCAATGGCTGATGCAGCAGAGCTGGGTAGCACGCGATCGCATCAGCCTGCTGGGCTGGGCCAATGGCGCGAGCGCGCTGCTATGGGCGGTTCGCCCGCAATTGTTGCTGCACCATGCCGAGCCTGATTTCCGCGCGGCTATCGCCTTCTATCCCGACTGTCGCCTGTCGTCCGGGCTCGGCTGGAGCGCGCGCGTCCCGACACTGGTTCTGATTGGGGCCAAGGATGACGTCAGTTCGCCGCCGGCCTGCCGTCAGATGGTGGAGGGCGCGCTTGGCCGTAGTGCGCTGACGCGGATCGTGGTCTACCCGAGCGCCTATCACGATTTCGATCGGCCCAATTTGCCCGTTCAGGCGATCGAGCCGAATCAAAACTCCGCCGATCCCGAAAAGGGCCATGTCGGTACCGACACGGACGCGCGCGCCGATTCGCAGAAGCTCGTCGCGGAATGGCTGGCGCGATAATAGCGCGCCGACCAGCCTTCGATTCTAGAACAGGCTGCCCTGATCGACCGGTTTGGCCATACGCTTTGGGGTGGCCGGCGTCGTCTCTCGTGCGGCGGGCTTCGGCGCTGGCTCAGCTTCGTTGGTGTCCGCGGTGACGCCGACGCGTCCATCGGAAAATTCAAGGCTCATCCGCGCGCCCGATGCGACTTCGGACCTTGCATGCAGTGGATGGCCGGCTTCGTCGCGCACCAGGGCAAAGCCGCGCGCCAACACGCCGCGATAAGATAACGCATTCAGGAGTTGGCCGCTGTGGGCGACCCGCGCCGAAAGCCGCTGCGTCGAAATGGCGAGTGCGCGGCGGGCGCGCTCAGTCAGCCGAAGCACGCGTTCGCGATCGCGCGCGATCGCCTGGCGCTGTGCCTTGGCGTTCGACAGCCTGGAAGCCTTCAGCCGGATAGCAAGCCCTGTGAAACGATCGCTGCGGTTTTGCAGCAGGCTTCTCGCCGAGTGCGTGACCCGCTCGCCCGATGCGGTGAGACGTTGCCGGGCATGCGCGAGCTGCGCGTGCAGCACCCGCATCGTCAGCCGCCCGCCGACACTGGCAAAGTGCCGGAAGTGCGCATGCGTATTGGCCTTCAGTGCCCGGGGCAGGGCGAAAGCGGTGCCATCCAGCCGTTGACGCGGAATGGCAAGAAGCTCGCCGAGGCTCGGCAGCGCGCGCGCCGCGGCGCGCAACTCGTTGCGCCGCATTTCCTGGCCGCGCTGCCAGCACAGCATTGAGCGCCGCGCCAGCGAAGACACCTCGACCGCCAGTTCGCTTCGAACCGGAACGGCCATCTCGGCCGCGGCCGTCGGCGTCGGGGCGCGTTTGTCTGCGGCAAAATCGATCAGCGTGATGTCGGTCTCGTGACCGACCGCCGAAATCAGCGGGATCATGCTCTCCGCCGCAGCGCGGACGACGATCTCCTCGTTGAACGACCACAGATCTTCCAGCGAGCCGCCGCCGCGTGCCACGATCAGAAGATCCGGCCGTGGAATCCTCCCGCCCTCGGGTAGTGCGTTGAAGCCGCGAATGGCGGCGGCGATCTGCTCGGCCGAACCTTCGCCTTGTACCCGCACCGGCCATACCAATACCCGCCGGGGAAAACGGTCATGGAGCCGGTGCAGTATGTCGCGGATCACGGCGCCGGTCGGCGACGTGACGACGCCGATCACCTCGGGCAGCCATGGCAACAGCTGCTTGCGCGCCTCGTCGAACAGGCCTTCGGCGGCAAGCTTCTTCTTGCGCTCTTCCAAAAGCGCCATCAGCGCGCCGATCCCGGCAGGCTCGAGCGTCTCGATCACGATCTGGTATTTCGACGAGCCGGGATAAGTCGTGAGCTTGCCGGTGGCGATGACCTCAAGCCCTTCCTGCGGCTTGAAGCGCATCCGGTAGTGCGTTCCTTTCCAGATGACCGCCTCGATCTTCGCGCCGTCGTCCTTCAGCGCGAAATAGCAATGGCCGGACGCATGGGCGCCGCGGAAGCCCGTGATTTCGCCGCGTACCCGGACGTGGCCATAGGCGTCCTCCACCGTCCGTCGAAGCGCAGACGACAGTTCGGACACCGTGAATTCGGGTGCGTTGATCAGGGCTTCGGTCGCGGCCATCTCGGTCTATCGATTCGGGGGATCGGGTTATTCAAAATTAAGGAGTTTCTTCCCCGACCGCCAATAATTGGCTTGCATCGTAGATTACTCTGTATTATAGAGTTCTCTATCATCAACCCAGGAACTGGTATGGAGCAGGTCATGTCGAAATGGATCATTCGGTTTCCGCTGAACGTGTTGAGCTGGGGCCTCGGCCTCGTCGGTATCGTCGCGCTGACGCTAACGGCGATGATCGCAACGCCTCTCGAGCGTCTGCCTGAATTGACCTCGATCTCGAAGGCTGCACGGGCGGTGGACCGCAGCACGATGCCGCCGCTGTCCCGCTTCTCCGCCCGCGACGGCACCGAGCTTGCCTACCGGCACTATCCGGCGCGCGGGCCTTCCAGCGGCAAGATCGCCATCCTGGTGCACGGCTCTTCCGGCTCGAGCGTCGCCGTCCACGGGCTGGCTGATGCCCTTGCCGCGCGCGGGGTCGAGACCTACGCCCCCGATATCCGCGGGCATGGCGGCTCCGGCAGCCGCGGCGACGTCGGCTTCATTGGCCAGCTTGAAAACGACATGGCGGATTTCGTCGCGGTCGTGCGCAACACCTCTCCCGCCGAACCTCTGACGCTACTTGGCCACTCCGCAGGCGGCGGCTTCGCGCTGCGTGTTGCAGGCTCACAAGTCCAGGACCTGTTTTCGCGCACCGTGCTGCTCGCGCCCTATCTCGGCCATGACGCGCCGACCAACCGTCCGGAATCCGGCGGCTGGGCGAAGGCCGACATTCCGCGCTTCCTCGGCCTCACGGCGCTCGCCAAACTCGGCATCGATTGCTGCGAAGGACTGCCGACGTTGGCCTTCGCGGTGGCGGCAAACTCCGAGCGTATCCTCAACCCGACCTATTCCTACCGCCTGATGCGCAATTTCGCGACCCGCAGCTATCAGCTCGATCTGGCGGCTGCGCGCCATCCGGTCACGCTGATTGCCGGCGCCAACGATGAACTGATGTTGGCCGATAAATATGCCGATACCGTCCATGCGGTTTCACCGTCGGTCGAGGTCAAGTTGATTGACGGCGTCGATCACATGGGCATTGTCGGCGACGCGCAAGGTGTAGCGGCCGTCGCCGACTATGTTGCGAACGCACGGATAGGATCATGACCGAGTTCGGTCCAAAGGAAGCAGCCCAGGCGCTGAACGATATCGAACAAATCGTTCAGCGCGTGCGCCAGTCGCGCATCTACGACATCGCAAGCCAGATCATGATTGCAGCGGGGGTCCTGGTGCTGGCGGGCAATCTTGCGAATTTCGCCGCACCTCGTCAGGCGAACTTCATCTGGATTGCCGTCAATGTACTGACCGTCGCAACCGTCGCCGCGCTCTCAACCATGGGCGCGAGAAAGGCCGGCGTGCAAGGATTCGATTTTCGATTGCTCGCCGTGTTCCTGCTGTTCTATGGTTTCGGCATCCTGTGCAGCGTGGTGCTGGGCCATTTCGGGCCGCGCGAGCTCGGCGCGTTCTGGCCGATCTATTTCATGCTGTTCTACTGCATCGCCGGGCTTTGGTTCGGCCATGCTTTCCTTGCCATCGGTCTTGCCATCATCGTGCTGACGCTGATCGGCTATTTCTTCGTCGAGGGCGCCGCGTTTCTGTTGTGGATGGCGGCCGTCAATGGCGGCGGATTGATTCTCTCCGGCCTCTGGATGCGCAGGATCTGATCCATGGCCGAACTTGACGACATCATTCATCAGCCGCTGCGCTTGCGGATCATGGCCGCGCTAAACGTTTTGCCTTCGGGGACTGGGCTTGAATTCTCTCGCCTGAAGAAGTTGACGGGCGCCACCGACGGTAATCTCGGCGCCCACATCGAGACGCTGGCCAAGGCCGGTTATGTCGGGGTCGAAAAGGCCTTTGTCGGCAAGAAGCCGCAGACGACGGTGACAGTGACCGCGACCGGGCGCGGCGCCTTCGCCCGCCACGTCGCATCGCTCCAGCAGATCATCGCGGCATCAGGTGGAAACGGTTAGTTCTGATCGCGAGGCTCTTGCGGGGAACCGGAGTTTTATGCGACCGACGTTAAAATGAAGATACTTCTGCTCGGTTCCGGCGGCCGCGAGCACGCTCTCGCGTGGAAGATTGCGGCTTCACCCCTGGTAACCAAACTCTGGTGCGCGCCCGGCAATGCCGGCATTGCCCGCGATGCCGAATGCGTGGCGCTTGATGTCGCCGACCATGCGGCCGTGATTGCATTTTGCCGGAGCAACGAGGTCGATCTCGTCGTCGTCGGACCGGAAACGCCGCTTGCCGCCGGCATTGTCGACGATCTCGCGCACGCCGGCATCAAGGCGTTCGGACCCAGAAAGCAGGCGGCGCGGCTGGAAGGATCGAAAGGTTTTACCAAGGACCTCTGCACCGAATTCAACATTCCGACCGGTGCTTACGGCCGGTTTTCCAATGCAAGCGATGCGCTTACTTATGTGCGCACGCAAGGCGCGCCGATCGTCGTCAAAGCTGACGGGTTGGCCGCAGGCAAAGGCGTCGTGGTCGCGATGACGCTTCCCGAGGCCGAGGCCGCCATCGCCATGATGTTCGATGGTGCCTTTGGCGTTGCGGGCGCGGAGGTCGTGATCGAGGAATATCTCGAGGGACGCGAGATCAGTTTCTTTGCGCTGTGCGACGGCGACACGGCGATCCCGCTCGCTTCCGCCCAAGACCACAAACGCGTTTTTGACCATGACCAGGGACCGAACACCGGCGGTATGGGCGCTTACTCGCCGACGCCCTTTGTCACGCCCGCTATTCACGACCAGATCATGGCCGATATCATTCTACCGACGGTGGCCGGGATGAAGGTGCGCGGCACACCGTTCTGTGGCGTACTTTATGCAGGCGTGATGCTGACCGTGGCGGGTCCAAAGCTCTTTGAATACAACGTTCGCTTCGGCGATCCCGAATGCCAGGTGCTGATGCTGCGAATGATGTCCGACATCGTCCCGGCGCTGCTCGCCGCGTGCGACGGTGAACTGAAGCATTTCGATCTGCGCTGGTACGGCGAACCGGCGTTGACGGTCGTGATGGCCGCACGCGGATATCCCGGCGATTACGCCAAGGGAACCCGCATCGGTGGATTGGATGAAGCCGCGCAGATCGAAGGCGTCGAGATCTTTCACGCCGGCACCGTTGTGAAGGATGGCGTCATTCTCGCCAATGGCGGCCGCGTGCTGAATGTCTGCGCCACAGGCAAGACGGTCGTCGAGGCGCGGCGACGTGCTTATGCCGCAATCGACCGGATCAAATGGGCGGACGGATTCTGCCGGCGCGATATCGGCTGGCAGGCGGTGGAGCAGGAACAAAGCAACGATTGATATTGGTCGTTGTGCCCGGACCTGATCCGGGCATAACGCCTTTCCAGTCGACCTTAAGCGTGGACGGCCGGGCATAGGCGAGCGGAAGCGACGACGTTCTTCGAACGGCTGTGCCCGGCGATGACGGCAAAGGAAATAGCGATGCCCGATCTGGCCGATTTGTTTCCCGGCTTTGGTTCTGAATGGATCAACACGAGATCGGGCCGCATCTTTGCCCGTGTCGGTGGCAAGGGACCGCCGCTGTTGTTGCTGCACGGCTTTTCCGAAACGCATGTGATGTGGCACCGCGTCGCGCCGCAACTGGCCGATCGCTTCACGCTGATCATTGCCGATCTGCCGGGTTACGGCTGGTCGGATATGCCGGAGAGCGACGAGGAGCACACGCCCTATACCAAGCGTGCGATGGCGCAAGCCATCATCGATGCGATGGAGCAACTCGGCCATGTGCATTTTGCGCTCGCCGGGCACGATCGCGGCGGTCGCGTCGCCTATCGGCTCGCGCTCGATCATCCCGGGCGCCTGTCGCGGCTCGCCGTGCTCGATATCCTGCCGACCTACGATTACTGGGAGCGTATCAACCGTCCGTATGCACTGAAGATCTACCACTGGACGTTTTTGGCACAGGCTTACCCGCTGCCGGAAACGCTGATCGGCGGTAATCCCGATTTCTTCCTGCGTTTCAAGATGGCAAGCCAGACCAAGTCGAAAACCCTCGGCGCGATCGATCCGCGCGCGCTCGAACATTATCTCGCGGCGTTTCGCGATCCATCGCGTGTGCATGCGATGTGCGAGGATTACCGCGCGGGCGCCTATGCCGATTACGAGATCGACAAGGCCGATCGCGACGCGGGCAAAAAGATCACGATTCCGACGCTGGCGTTGTGGGGCGATGCCGGTATCGCGCACGCCGCCGCCACGCCGCTCGACACCTGGAAGAACTGGGCGACAAATGTTTCGGGCTCGCCGGTCGATTCCGGACATTTCCTCACGGAAGAAAATCCCGATGTGACGGCGAAGCTGTTGCGGGAGTTTTTTCTGGCGGGGTAGGTGACCTCGTCTTTCGAGACGCGGCAAAAGTGCCGCTCCGCAGGATGAGGATTATCTCCTTGCCTTGAAAAAATCCCGCAGCAAGCCCGCGGCTTCCTGCTCGCCGACGCCGGAATAAATCTCTGGTCTGTGGTGGCAGGTCGGCTGAGCAAAGAAACGCACGCCGGATTCGACCGCGCCGCCTTTCGGGTCGGCCGCGCCGAAATAAAGCCTGCGAATTCTTGCGAATGAAATCGCGCCGGCGCACATCGTGCACGGCTCCAGCGTGACGTAGAGGTCGCAATCGGAGAGCCGCTCGCTGCCGGTGATTTTGGCGGCCTGCCGGATCGCCAGAATTTCGGCGTGCGCCGTCGGATCGCGGTCGGTCAGGGTCCGATTGCCGGCCGTGGCGATAACCTCGTTATTAAGCACGATCACGCATCCGATGGGAATTTCGCGCGATTTTCCGGCGCTTTCGGCCGCTTTAAGGGCTAAATCCATGAAAGAGGGGGCTGTCATGCCTCGTATCCTCGGGAGAAGTCTGCTATGGGAGGTGCATTCAGCAAAAGTCGATACCGGTCCAGTGGAGTGGATTTGACATTCGCTATCCCGTAACCGCGTATCCGCAAAGCGAATGTCAAATCCAAAACTCCACTAGGAACCTATATTTGCTAGTGGCCCTTTGATTCCAGCATTTGCAAAAGTGCCCGCAGCACCGTGATGCAAATGTTAGAATCGGACGACTAGCGTGAGAATGCGCCTCATCGAAAGAGTGCGCATGATCGTCATCTGTACCTGCACCCGAAACGAGACCCTTCATGCCCCGCGACAGCGATAAAAACAACGATTCCCGCGGACGGCGCGACCGTCCGTCCGGTGGCAAAGGCCGCTCGGGTCTCCCTCGCGGGCCTGAGAAGAAGTTTGCCAAGCGCGGTTTTGCGGGCAAGGCGGAGGGTGAACGACGTCCTTACGCGGGCAAGCGTGAAGATCGACCGCCGCGCCGCGAGGATCGCGATGCGCCGCGTGGTCGCAGCGAACGGCCGTATGGTGATCGGCCGTCCCGCGGCAGCGACGGCGAGAAGCGTTCGTTCCGGCCGCGCGAGGATCGTGGCGACAAGCGTCCGTACACGCCGCGCGGAGATCGGCCGGACCGTCGCGGCGATGACGCGCGACCGGCGGGACGTTTCCAGGACAGGAAATTCGGCGACAAAAAACCTTACGCACCGCGAGAGGGTGGCGAGAAGCGGCCCTACACGCCGCGCGGCGAAGGGTTCCGCAAGGACGGCGATCGGCCGCGAGGCGACCGTCCGTTCAGTGCGCGCCCGCGGGATGGCGATCGTCCACGTGGCGATCGGCCGTTTGCCGGGCGCCCGGAAAGAAAATTCGACGGCGACAAGAAGTTTTCGCGCGGTCCCCGCAAGGATTTCGGCAGCCGGCCGGATCGCGACAGGGAATTTGGCCGGGACCGCGGCGACGCCAAACCGTGGCAGAAGCGGGATGCGGCCTCGCCGGATCGCGCGGAGCGCAACTCGCGTCCCCCTCGCGAGGGCGCACGGAATTTCGACCGCCCAAAATTCGACAAGCCGCGGTATGACAAGCCACGCTCGCGCGATGGCGGCGATGAACGTCCGCGTTTTTCGCGTCCACGCGCCGATCGGCCCGACGGCGATCGTCCATTTCGTGAACGTCCGAAGTTCGACCGCCCGCGCGAAGACCGTCCGAAATTCGACCGCCCCGAGGGCCGCACCGATTGGCAGGAGCATCCCCGCAGCGAGCCCCGCGGCCGGGACTTCGATCGGCCCCGCCGGGACAACGAGGACGACAGCAGGATATTCGTCAAACGCCCGGCGTTTGGCGGCCGCGGCACCTATCGCGAGCGCGACAGCGACGATCGCCGACCCGCACGTCCGCCGAAGGTCAAGAAATCTGGCGAGCGCATCGCCAAGGTCGTGTCGCGCGCAGGGCTTGCCTCGCGCCGTGACGCCGAGGAATGGATTGTGGAGGGGCGCGTTACGGTCAACGGCCGTGTGATCAATTCACCGGCGCTCGACGTCACCGAAAACGATGTCATCACCGTGGACGGCAAGCCATTGCCGCCGCGCGAGCGCACCCGGCTGTTTCTGTTCCACAAGCCGCGCGGTTTGATGACGACCCACGCCGATCCCGAAGGGCGGCCGACCGTATTCGATAATCTGCCTGAGGGTCTGCCGCGGCTGATCAGCGTTGGCCGGCTCGACTTCAACACCGAGGGCCTGTTGCTGCTGACCAACGACGGCGGGCTGGCGCGTGCGCTCGAACTGCCCGACACGGGCTGGCTGCGACGCTACCGCGTCCGCGCCCATGGCGAAGTTACGCAAGGCCAACTCGACGAGCTGAAAAAAGGCGTCGAGGTCGACGGCGTCAAATACGGGCCGATCGATGCGACGCTTGAGCGCGACCAGGGTGCCAATGTCTGGCTGGTGTTCGCGATCCGCGAAGGCAAGAATCGCGAAGTCCGCAACGTGATGGCGCATCTTGGGCTGGAGGTGAATCGGCTGATCCGCGTATCCTACGGTCCTTTTCAGTTGCAGGAGCTGGAAGAAGGCGCGGTCGAGGAAGTGAAGACGCGGGTGCTTCGCGAGCAACTCGGCGAAAAGATCGCAGCCCTTGCCGGCGCTGATTTCAACCGGCCAATGCCTGGCGATGCTGCAACAAAACCAGAAGATGAAAAGGTTGACGCGCCGCGCGGCAAAAAGCCGTTCAAGCCGGCCGGTAAAAGCGCTTTGATCGCCGACAGCAAGGGACGCCGCGTGCTGGTGCGACGTACCGGAAGCCCGGAGGCCCGGGCGCGGAATGAGGAAGAGGCCAACGGCTATGGTCCGCCGCGCCGCCCGAAGCGCGGCTATCACGGCAAGCGTGATCTCAAGCCCCGGGATGAATAGGCTTATGAATTTGGAATCTGCCGCCGGGCGCGATCCCGGTGAGGGGTTACGGCTTATCGAACCAGCGTACCCCACCCCAACCCTCTCCCGATGGGAGAGGGAGCTCACCATCGACGTGGCGAGCCTGGCTGAACAAGGCGGAGACCAATAAGTTGCGCGTCGTCGGGGGCAGACTAAAGGGCCGCACTCTCGCGTCTCCGTCCTCGCGCGACATTCGTCCCACCGCGGATCGCTTGCGCGAGTCGCTCTTCAACATCCTGATCCACGCCTATGACGATCCGATTGGCGATGCGCGCGTGCTCGATCTGTTTGCCGGTACGGGCGCGCTAGGCATCGAGGCGGTTTCGCGCGGCGCGAAATTTACACTTTTTGTCGACAACGGTGCGGAAGCCCGCGCCTTGATGCGCGACAACGTCGAAGCCCTGGGTCTCGGTGGCGTCACGAAAGTCTATCGTCGTGATGCGACGGACCTCGGACCTGTGCATCCGGTCGAGCCATTCTCGCTGGTGTTCCTCGATCCGCCCTATGGCAAGGGTCTTGCGGACAAGGCGCTCGGCTCGTTGCGCGACGGCGGGTGGCTGACGCGAGAGGCCCTGCTCGTGGTCGAGGAAACCAAGTCTGCCGGCTTCAAGGCGCCGGAAGGGTTTTCGGAACTGGAACGACGCGCCTATGACGACACGGAATTTACGTTTCTGAAGTTCAAGATTTAGCCGTCTCGTACCTTCAAGGTCCGGGCTGGTCGAACGATAACAGCGAAAAAACGAGCCGGAGAGGAAAGCGTGGCTACTTCCGTCATCGAACAAGCCAGGATTCAGGCGCAGGTTCTGGTCCCGCTGATAAAGGCCTTGCAGGCGGAGCTCGGCGAGGAGCGCGCCAACGAGCTGGTTCGAAAGACCCTTGGCGATCTCTATCGCCGTTACGGCGAAGAGTTTTGGCGCTCCAAGGGTGGCGCCGATCTGGGCAACGCCGTGGCATCGGCCTTCGCGACCTACGCTCGCGACGATGCGCTCAACTATGACGTGATCGAGCAATCGCAGGACAGGTTCGAGATCAATGTCCGACAATGCCGCTATGCGGAGTTCTACAAGGCGTTGGGCGAGTCGGAGCTTGGATTCTTGCTGGTTTGCTCGGCGGACTTCGCAACGGCGCAGGGGTTCGGCGGCGATGTGAGGCTCACGCGCACGCAAACCATCATGCAGGGTGCCAGCTTCTGCGATTTTCGGTATAGCCGCGCGAAAGAGACGGGCTGAACGCAGTGGAGGCTGAAGGCTACCTTCGCCCGAACAGCTTCTCAATATCCGCCAGCTTCAGTTCCACATAGGTCGGACGGCCGTGGTTACATTGGCCGGAGTTGGGGGTGTCTTCCATCTCGCGCAGCAGCGCGTCCATCTCTTCCGGCTTTAGACGACGCCCGGCGCGCACCGAGCCGTGACAGGCCATGGTCGCCGCCACATGCATCAGCCGCCGTTCCAGCGGCAAGGCTTCATCCCATTCCGCCATATGCTCGGCGAGATCGCGCAGCAATCCACCGGCATTGGCTTTGCCGAGCAGGGACGGCGTCTCGCGCACTGCGACCGCGCCGGGACCGAAGGACTCGATCGCGAGGCCGAACGACGCGAGTTCTTCGCTGCGCGTCAATAGCTGTTCGACCGTGGCTTCATCCAGTTCGACAATTTCCGGTATCAAC
This sequence comes from uncultured Alphaproteobacteria bacterium, assembly GCA_963824305.1. Classification (GTDB taxonomy): domain Bacteria; phylum Pseudomonadota; class Alphaproteobacteria; order Rhizobiales; family Xanthobacteraceae; genus Bradyrhizobium. The sequence goes on along the minus strand of CAWGOW010000001.1, from coordinate 2,126,957 downwards.
AGGATTTGCCGCTGCACTCCGTTTTTCGCCAGCGACGCTTTCAATTTCTCATAGACGATGCGCTCATGCGCCGCGTGCTGGTCTACGACAATGAGGCCGTCGCGGGTCTGCGAGACGATATAGGTCTCGTGGATCTGGGTTCGTGCAGCGCCGAGCGGGCGGTCGAGCAGATCGGCGGACGGTTGCTCATAGAGCCTCACGTCCGCCGTCGGCGCGCCGACGTCGAAGGCTGCCTGGCCGGGTTCGGCAAGCGCCGTAGCTGCAGCGGTTTGAAACGCCGGCGACGATCCGAGCGGAAAAGCCGGCGAGCGTCGCCAGTCCCAATTCGCTCTCCCCGGCGAAAAAGAGGGACGCAGCGCATCGATCGCCGCGCCGCCGCTATTGGCAGCGGTGCGTTTGCCTTCGCGCGCGAGGCCATCTTTCAACGCGTGTACGATCAAGGCACGCACGAGGCCGGCGTTGCGAAAGCGCACTTCGGTCTTGGCCGGATGAACATTGGCGTCGACTTCGCGCGAATCCAACGTCACGAACAGCGCGACGACCGGGTGACGGTCGCGCGGCAAGTAATCAGCGTAGGCCGCGCGCACGGCGCCTAGGATCAGTTTGTCACGCACGGGTCGTCCGTTGACAAAGAGGTATTGTCCGAGCGCATTGGCCCGTGTCAGCGAAGGGCTGGCGGCAAATCCCTCGACGAGAACGCCTTCGCGTTCCGCGTGGACGTCGATCGCATGGGTACGAAAGTCCGCGCCCAGAATATCGCCAAGCCGCGTCAGTTGGCCCGGCGCGCCCGGCAGCGCGGCCGCCCAGGTGACAGGGCCGCGTTCCTCGCCCGCCAGCGTGAAGGCGATGTCCGGCCGCGCCATGGCAAGCCGCCGAACGATTTCGCGGATCGCCTCGGCTTCGGTGCGGTCGGTCTTGAGAAATTTGAGGCGGGCCGGCGTCACATAAAAGAGATCGCCAACCTCGACGCGCGTGCCTTGCGATAGCGCCGCGGGCGCGACTTCCGATTTTATCCCGCCTTCCACCGACAGCGACCATGCGTGCGGTTCGCTGGCGTGGCGGGTGGCGATGCTGAGCTTGGCGACAGCGCCGATCGATGGCAGCGCTTCGCCGCGGAATCCCAGCGTGCGGATGCGGAGCAAATCCTCATCGTCGAGCTTGGAGGTCGCGTGACGCTCGACCGCCAACGCAAGATCGGCGCGGGTCATGCCGCCGCCATCGTCGGTGATCGCGATTTTGCGCCGGCCGCCGCCGTCGGTGAAGACGTCGATGCGGCTGGCGCCGGCATCGATGGCATTCTCGACCAGTTCCTTGACCACGCTCGCAGGACGCTCCACCACCTCGCCCGCGGCGATGCGGTTGACGAGCTGTTCTGGCAATTGTCGGACGGGCATTCCGGTACTCTCAAGGATATGGCCCAATTTAGAGGCTTTCGCGTCGCCACGGGAGGGCAGCGGCTAGCGGTCCGATTCTAACATTCGCATCCATTCCCAGCGACCACTTTTGCGAATGTTAGAATCACAGGACCACTAGAAAAATATATGTTGCCAGCGGAGTTTGGGATTTGACAATCGCTTCTCGAATTCGCGGCTAGGCGGGTAGCGAATGTCAAATCCACTCCACTGGAGAAGTCCCCCGTTGCTTTAATCGTCGAAGCGGCCCGAGCCGCGTCTCGCCTTGACGTCGCTGCGGCGCTTTTTGCCCTCGAGGCGGCGTTTTTTCGACCCCAGAGTAGGCCGTGTCGGGCGTCGTGGAATCGGCCGTATCATGGCTTCGCGCAACAGTTCGAGCAGTCGCTCGATCGCATCGCGGCGATTACCCTCCTGGGTGCGAAAGCGCTGCGCGTGAATGACGATCACGCCGTCCTTGGTCATCCGCTGGCCGGCGAGCCGCGCCAGCCGCAACGCGGCATCGTCGGGCAGCACGACCTTTCGTGTATCAAACCGCAATTGCACAGCGGTCGAGAGCTTGTTGACGTTCTGCCCGCCCGGACCGGAAGCACGAACAAACGAGATATCGAGATCTTTTTCGTCAATCGAAAGATCCCGGGCAATCCGCAGCATGGCTTCACCGAACCGCAAGGCGCGATGGAATCGCGCTAGGGGCCCGATTCTAACATTCGCATCCTGTCGCCGTCGCCACTTTCTAACGATGGGTGGGTCTAATTCGCCTTCAACGGCGTGCCGGCTACGGGCTGGGCCGCTTCCGGCGGGCGGCCGACGATGACCGTCAAAAGACCGTCGCCCCACAGCCGGCGCGCGGCCAATTTGGCGTCCTCGATGGTGACCGCATCGACGAGCGCGTTACGACGCTCCAGGTAGTCGATCGAAAGGTGGTCGAGCTGATACTGCAACATGGCGGAGGCAAGCTTCGACGACGTGTCGAGGGAGAGCAATCGCGAGCCCTTGAGATAGGATTTGGCCTCGTCCAGTTCCTGCTCGGTTGGGCCGCTCTCGGCCATGAGGCGGATTTCGCGGGTCAAGGCGTCGACCGTCTCGCCGGCGCGGTCAGCGCGCGTTCCGGTCGAGCCGACGAACAACGCGGAGTGGTTCATCCAGACCAGCGAATCCGAGATCGAATAGGCAAGGCCGCGCTTCTCGCGAACTTCGCGGTAGAGCCGCGATCCCGATCCGCCGCCGAGAATGTGATTGACGACGTAGGCCGCCATGAAATTCGGATCGTTGCGCAAGATGCCGGGACCGCCGAAGGTCACGACGGTTTGCGGTACGTCGAGTGCGATGAACTCGCGCTGCGGCGGCTTGCTGGCCGCGATGTCCGGCACCGGCACGAGCTTCGATTTGGCAGGCAGTTCGCCGAATGTGCGGTCAAGCAGCACGCCGAGCGCGGCCGCGTCGATGTCGCCGACCACCGAGATCTTCAGATTTTCCTTTGTCAGCACGCGGCTGACATAGTCTTTCATGTCGGCGATCGTGATATTCGGAACGCTTTCCAGCGAGCCTCCGGTGGCCCTTCCGTATGGATGATCGCCATAGGCGATCTCCAGGAATTTGCGGCTGGCAAGCGAGCCCGGGTTCGAGGTTTCGCGCTTGAGGCCGGAGATGAGCTGCGCGCGGATGCGTTCGACGTCTGCGCTGTCGAAATGCGGCGAGGTCAGGGACATCCGCAACAGCTCGAAGGCTTCGTCCTTGTTTTCCTTGAGCATGCGCAAGGAGCCGCGGAAATAGTCTCGCGTGACGCTGAAGCTGAGTTCGATCGCACGCCGGTCGAGGTGTTCGTGAAACGCACGCGAATCCAGTTCGCCCGAACCCTCGTCGATGAGGTCGGCTACCATGTTGCCGACCCCGGCCTTGCCGTCAGGATCCTGTGCGCCGCCGCCATCCATGGCGAACTCCATGGCGACGAGCGGAACGGTCGCGTCCTGTACGAACCAGGCTTCGATGCCGCCGGGTGAAATCAGGTGTTGGATTTTAGCGGCGGCATGCGAAGGCGCAGGCGTCGTCATCAACATGCAAACGCCGAGCAACAGAAGCTGCAATCGCGCGCCGGTCTTCGGGAAAATCACGACCGCTTCTCCACATGCTTGGGCGTTGCATCCTTGATCAGATAGCCGGTGGCCGAGCGCTTCTTGTCGAACCACTTATGCACCGCGTCGCGCACCTGATCGGCGGTGACGGCGCGAATGCGCTCCGGCCAGTTCCTGATATCCTCGATGCTGAGCCCTATCGTCATCGCCCCGCCATACCAGCGGGCCAGCGTGGCCTGATTGTCCTGGGCGTATACCGTCTCGGCGATAAGCTGGGTTTTGACGCGTTCGAGGTCTTCGGCGCGAATTCCGTTCTGGTCGATGTCGGCGATCACATCGTCGATCACCTGTTCGACCTGTCCGAACGTCACGCCGGGCCGCGGCGAGGCCGATATCGTGAACTGCGTCGCGTCGAGCGAAGCGCCCTGGTACGCAGCACCGGCGTTCACTGCAAGCGGCCGGTCGATCACCAATCGCCGATAGAGGTAGGAGTTGCTGCCGCCGCCCATCAACTGGGCCAGCACATCAAGGGCCGCGCTCTCGCCCGCTGCGGCCGTGGTTGCCGACGGGACCAGATAGTAACGTCGGAGCGTGGGCTGCTCGACGCGCGGATCGGACAAGGTGACGGTGCGCGGCGCGGCCGGCTCGGGCTCTTGCGGGCGAATGCGTCTGGGCGGGATCGCCGGCTGAGGGGCAACGAGGCCGAACGTCCGCTCGGCCATCGGACGCACCTCGTCCGCCTCGACGTCGCCGGCAATCACCAGAATGGCGTTATTGGGCGCATAGAAGCGCTTGTAGAAGGCGAGGGCGTCTTCGCGATCGAGTTTCTCAATTTCCTGGTGCCAGCCGATCACGGGGCGTCCATAGGGGTGGTTGAGATAAAGCGCGGCCATGATCTGTTCGGTGAGCCGCGCCTCCGGGTTATTGGCAACCCGCATGTTGAATTCCTCGAGTACGACGTCACGCTCGGGCAACACGTTTTCGTCCTTCAGTACGAGGCCGGTCATGCGGTCGGCCTCGAACTCCATCATGCTGCCGAGCTGCTCGCGCGGTACGCGCTGGAAGTAGCCGGTATAGTCTGAGGAGGTGAAAGCGTTCTCGTTACCGCCGACCCGCAGCACCGTCTGCGAAAATTCACCGACCGGATGTTTGCTCGTTCCCTTGAACATCAGATGTTCAAGGAAGTGCGCAAGGCCGGATTTGCCCGATGTCTCGTCGGCGGAGCCGACCTTGTACCAGATCATCTGTGTGACGACCGGCGTGCGGTGATCCGGGATCACCACGACCTGCAGTCCATTGGCGAGGGTGAATGTGGCCGGCGGAGAAGGGGAAGCCGTGGTCTCCGCTGGCGCTGTGGTGGCATTAAGCCCGGCAAACAAGCCGGCGAACAGGAAAGCCCGCAATCCCGTCGATGATATCATCGGCAGTCTGGAAGGCTGGCAGGGAGGGGGAAGCGCTTGCGGCGGATCGGGCCGCAAGGACCAAAAGCGAATGTCCGAAATTCCACTGGGAATCCTTATCGCTGGGACGAAGACGCCGCACGTCGTGCGGCGCCGGTCCTATGACGAACTTGCCGCGGCGATAACAACTTCAAATTCGCCGCTGCTCGCGCCTTTATTTTTCGACGCTGCTTGCACTGGATCGCGCGGCAAGCGCATTGCGATCGGGACTAGCCGTGCCGTCCCAGATGCCCCTCTTCTGTTCGCCATAGGCATAGCTGGCCGACGGGGTCTGGTAGCCCACCGGTGGCTGGGTCAAGGCTTCGCGCGCCGGCTCCGTGCCGGGCTCCAGCGGCGCAGTCTTCTTGCTGCCGAACAGGTCGCCTACGCCAAACTGGTTAGCCAAATCCGACGCGCCGCCGGTGAAGAGATCGCCGGGCTTGTCGTAAACCGGATCGGTCAGCGCCGTGCCGTTACGATCGCTGGCATAGGCCGGACGCGTCGTGCCGGGCACAGCCGCCTCTTCGACCGGAGGTGCAATGTTGATCGCCTGGGTCTGCGGAGCGCCCGTGGCCGTGACCTGGACGCGGGCCGGCGGCGGCGCATTCTTCTTCTTGGCTGCAATCACGGCCCGGCGCTGACGCTCGTCGGGATCCTTTGGCCAATTCGCGATCTGCTGCGAGTTGCTGCCCGAAGCCGGTGGCGGCAGATCGAGGCTCGGCGGCACGACCAGCGGAGAACGTTCACGATAATCGATGCCGCGGTTGTCCATGTTGGTGCCGCGGATTATGCCGTAGAAGCCCTCCGAGATCTTTTCCGACATTGTCCTGTTGTCGTTATCCTCCGCGCGGGCCGGACCCGTGGTTACAAGGAGGCCAAGACTCATGGAGAGGACGGCAAGACCAAAAGTCCGCTCAATCCAATTGTTAGCTTCGGTTCGCTGCATCGCGCTTTCCCGTCCAAAATCGCGTTATCGTCCAGACCCTTGGGCCTGGGTCGGGGCCTGCAAAGCCTCACAGCTACTATTAGCCGGATCAGGGCGCTTTTACGGCCGGTCCCCAGAACGAGTCATACAATAGGGCCGCCACCCCGGCAACAATCGCTACATCGGCCACGTTAAAAACATACCAATTGAAGGTATTTTCCCCGATCCGGACGTGAAACAGGGCGAAATCGACCACCGCCCCGTAGGCCAGGCGGTCGATGCCGTTTCCGATCGCCCCGCCGATGATCAATCCGAGCGCGACCGTCGCCAGGAAGGTACGCGACCGGGCCATCCAGACGGCCAGGACCACGACCGCTACCACCTTGATCGCCATCAGCACGATCTGCGCGGTGGGGCCGTCGTTTTGAAACCAGCCGAAGCTGATGCCCTGATTCCAGGCCAGCACCAGATCGAAGAACGGCGTGAGCTTGACGGTGCCGCGGTGGGCGATGTCGAACACCCACACCAGCCAGTATTTAGAAGCTTGATCGAGGACAAGGGTGATCGCGGCCGCGAGGACCCCGAAGCCCCAGTGTCGGCTCAAGGCGTCACTCCCATCGCCTTCCATTCGCGCAACGCCAGCGCATCCCGTGGCGACACATCGGGATACTCGGCGTCCTCGCCGACCGAAGGGAGAATCTTCCAGGACCGCGCGCATTTTCGGCCCGCGGCCTTTTCAACGACGACGGCGACGCCGGGCACGTCATTCAAGCGGAACGCACTCGCGGGAGCGTCCTCGTTGGTGACCATCGCGTTCGAGGTGATGCAGACTTCTGCGAGGTCAATATCGAACAGGGTAGCAAAGATGGCCTTGTCGGTGACGTAGACCAGCGGCGAGGCTTCCAGCGAGGAGCCGATGCGTTTCGCCGCGCGCTCCAGTTCCAGCGCGCCGGTCACGACGCGGCGCACGTCGCGGATGGACTCCCATTTTGCGGCCAGCGCGTTGTCGCGCAAGCCGGCGAGATTGTCCGGGAAGGCGAGCAAATGCACCGAGGGCGATCCGTCCGGCCGGTACATGAGCCAGGCCTCGTCGGCGGTGAAGCTCGCGATCGGCGCCAGCCATTTCAGGATCGCATCGCAGATGATGTCGACCGTGGTCAATGCGGCCTTGCGAGTCGACGACGACGGGGGGTCGCAATACAGGACGTCCTTGCGGATATCGAAATAGAACGCCGACAGATCGGTATTCATGAAATGGGTGAGCGACGACACGACCGTCTTGTAGTCGAAGGCCGCGTAAGCCTCGCGGACGACGGCATCGATCTCGCTCAAACGATGCAGCATCAACCGCTCGAGCTCGGGCATGTCCCCAGGCGCGACCGCGTCGGCCGGCTTGAAATGATGCAGCGTGCCAAGCATCCAGCGGATGGTGTTGCGCAGCTTGCGGTAGGTCTCGATGGTGTTCTTGAGGATTTCGGGGCCGATGCGCTGGTCGTCGGCATAGTCGGTGGCGCAGACCCACAGCCGCAGGATGTCGGCGCCGGATTGAGCGATGACCTTTTGCGGCTCGACGGTGTTGCCGAGCGACTTCGACATCTTGCGGCCGTTCTCGTCCAGCGTGAAGCCGTGGGTCAGCACGACATCATAAGGCGCACGGCCACGCGTGCCGGCGCTTTCCAGCAACGAAGAGTGAAACCAGCCGCGATGTTGGTCCGAGCCTTCGAGATACATCACGGTATCCCGACCGCCATCGATCCTGCGCTTGATACCGGCAAGACCGGGGAAGTGGACGGGGTCTTCGAGAACGAAGGCATGCGTCGAGCCGGAATCGAACCAGACGTCGCAGATGTCGTCGACTTTCTTCCAGTCTTCGTTGGCTTTCGCGCCCAGGAAACGTTCGCGGGCGCCCTCCATGTACCAGGCATCCGCGCCTTCCTTCTCGAAAGCATCCGTGATGCGCTGGTTGACAGCCTCGTCCTGCAAGATTTCGGCGGAACCGTCGCTGCTCTCGCGCACGAACACCGCAATCGGCACGCCCCAGGCGCGCTGGCGCGAGATCACCCAGTCCGGACGGTTGACGATCATGCCGGTGATGCGGTTCTGCCCCGCCGGTGGCACCCATTGGGTGACGGAGATGGCGTGCAGCGCGCGAGCACGCAGCGTGTCGCCCGGCTTCGCGTTGCCGTTCTCGGCGATGGGCTTGTCCATCGCGATGAACCACTGCGGCGTGTTGCGGAAGATCACCGGCTTCTTCGAGCGCCAGGAATGCGGGTACTGATGTTTCAGCCGCCCGCGGGCCAGGAGCATGCCTCTCTCGATCAGCGCCTTGATCACAGCTTCGTTGGCGTCGCCTTTTTCACCCTTGTCGTTGAGGACACGCTTGCCGGTAAAGCCTGGAGCTTGCGCCGTCATCGCGCCGTTCTCGTCGACGGTATAGGGAATGGTCGTATTGATGCCGCGCGCTTCCAGTTCGCGTGCATTGGCCGTCCAGACGTCGAAGTCCTCGCGGCCATGGCCCGGCGCGGTGTGCACGAAGCCGGTACCGGTATCGTCGGTGACGTGATCACCCGGGAGCAGCGGCACGACGAATTGATATCCGCCGTCGAGGCCCTTCAGCGGATGCGCGCATTCGACTGCATCGAGCGTCTCGGCGGGCAGCGCACGAACCTTCTCGTAGGCCACAACACGCGCCTGCTTGAACACGCTTTCAGCGAGCGCGTCCGCCAGAATCAGAAGGTCGCCGTTCCTGGCCCAGTTGTCGGCCGGTGCATTGGTGACCTTGTAGAGGCCATAGGCGATTTTCGGCGAAAAGCTGATCGCGCGATTGCCGGGCAGCGTCCAGGGTGTCGTGGTCCAGATCACGATGCTGGCGCCGGCAAGCGCTCCGTGCGCGGGCGACGTGATAGGAAATTTCACCCACACCGTATCCGAAGTGTAATCCTCGTACTCGACTTCGGCTTCGGCGAGCGCGGTCTTCTCCACCACGCTCCACATCACCGGCTTGGAGCCGCGATAGAGCGTGCCATTGGCGGCGAATTTCATCAACTCGCGAGCGATCTGTGCCTCGGCCGGATAGCTCATGGTGGCGTAGGGGTGATCCCAATCGCCGATGATGCCGAGTCGCTTGAATTCCTCGCGCTGCACGTCGAGCCAGTGCGTCGCATAGGCACGGCATTCCTTTCGGAATGCCACCATCGCCGTGGAGTTGCGAAAGTCGGGCTTGGTCTTGCCTTTGGAGCGATAGTTTTCCTCTTCGATCTTCCATTCGATCGGCAGGCCGTGACAGTCCCAACCCGGCACGTAGTTGGAATCAAAGCCCAGCATCTGCTGGCTCTTGGTCACGACGTCTTTCAGGATCTTGTTGAGCGCGTGCCCAATATGGATGTTGCCGTTCGCATAGGGCGGGCCGTCATGGAGGACGAATTTCGCTCGCCCTTTGGAGGTCTCGCGCAGGCGCTGATAGAGGCCGATCTGGTTCCAGTTCTTCAGGATTTCCGGCTCGCGTTGCGGCAGGCCGGCGCGCATCGGAAATTCCGTCTGCGGCAGGTACAGGGTTTTCGAATAGTCTGTAGCGTCGGACTTTTGCGGCTTTTCGGACATGGGGGCTCTGATAACGCGGTCTAAGAAGGGCGGATGGCGGAAGGGCGACAGATCCCGGTCTTCTCACCGAGCTTCTCTAAAGCTCAGGCGGAAGCCGGGCCGCTAATGCCGATGGTGCGCCGCGCAAACATGAGCTTTCCATAGCAGGGGCAGGCGCAATCGCAAAGCCTGCTAATCCCTCATCGTCCTTCAAATGTTGGCCGGCGAGCCCAGTTGCGGGAAGGCGCCGGGCGCCGCTGCGAGGCGCTGGCGGGCAAGCCGGCTATCGTCGTTCATCTGGCGGATCAGCGCCTCAACGCCGTCAAACTTCAGTTCTTCGCGTAGGAAGGCGATGAACGCGATGTCCAGCCGACTGCCATAGAGATCGCCCTTGAAATCGAACAGGAAAACTTCGAGCAGCGGCGCGCCATTGTCGAAGGTCGGTCGGCGGCCGTAGCTCGCAACGCCGTCGAAGCGCTTGTCTCCGAGACCGACGCGCACGGCATAGATGCCGTGCTTGAGGCCGCAATTCTTGTCGAGCCGGATATTGGCGGTCGGATAGCCGAGGTCGCGGCCACGTTTCTCACCGTGGACGACTTCGCCGGTGATAAACCAGGGGCCGCCGAGCATCGCGGTCGCCGCATCGATCTGCCCTTCGGCAAGCGCCATGCGGATGGCACTGGAAGAAACCGGCCGTCCGGCGATGTCGACATGGGCCTGGACGTCGACCTCGATGCCAAGCCGTGGCGCCTCCGCGACCAACAGGCTCGGCGAGCCGACGCGGCCTTTGCCGAAATGAAAATCATAGCCGACAGCGATGCCGCTGATGCCGAGCCGTTCGATAAGATCATGGTGAATGAAATCTTGTGCCGTCGTCTCGGCGCGCCCCTTGTCGAAGGTCATCACCACGGCGCCTGCCAGACCCGTTGCCGACAACAGGCGGAGTTTTGCGGTCTCGTCGGTGAGGCGGAACTGCGGGCTATTCGGGCTGAAATAGCTCCGCGGGTGCGGTTCGAAAGTCACCGCAAAGGCCGGCCTGCCGTGGGCCTGACCCATGCGTAAGGCGGCATCGATGACGGCGCGGTGGCCGAGGTGAACGCCGTCGAAATTGCCCATCGCAACCACCATTCCCTTCGGGATGGCGGAGGCCGGACTGGTATCGCGGATCAAGTTAAAATCGGAGGACATTTACAAAGTCTTAGCTGAGATTCGACGCGGACCGTGGCTTGGTGTGGAGCATGAAGTCAAGCCGGGTCCGAGGGCGTTTTACGAGGCCATATCAGCGTCTGATAGGGGCGTCGGTTAACGGGCTGTTTAAAGGCTGATGGTAGTCCTTGCTGGCAATTTAGCCCAACAGCGTTCGCGTGTTGCCCAGGGGATTTGAAGATGGCGGTGGATTTATCGATGTCGGTTCTGGTGGTGGACGACTACAACACCATGATTCGCATCATCAGAAATCTTCTCAAGCAGCTCGGCTTCGAGAATATCGATGATGCCGCCGACGGATCGGCCGCGCTCAACAAGATGCGCACCAAGAAATATGGCCTGGTCATTTCCGACTGGAACATGGAGCCCATGACCGGCTACGACCTGCTCCGCGAAGTCCGCGCCGATCCCAACCTCGCCACCACGCCCTTCATCATGATCACGGCCGAGTCCAAGACCGAGAACGTGATCGCCGCCAAGAAGGCTGGCGTGAACAACTATATCGTCAAACCGTTCAATGCGGCGACGCTGAAGACCAAGATCGAGGCGGTGTTTCCGGATCTGGCCAACGCGTAAGTTTACCTCGCTCTTGCCCAATCCATCGGCGCCGTTCCTGCGCATGCAGGGACCCATAACCACATGCGTTGGTTGGTACGGATGGGCTCCCCTCCACTCAATTCGATCGGCCGGTGGCTATGGTTCCCGGCTCGCGCTTCGCTTGGCCGGGACGCCGCGGCAAGGTAGCCGCCATCACCACTTTAGCTCGCGCATCAGCGCGCGGGGCGGATGGCCGAACAGCTCCTTGACGGAAGCAGGATCGAGTTGATCGAGGCCTTCGAACTGCTCGGAGTGAATGCCGCGCGCGACGAACAGGCAATCAATCCCGAAACCATGCGCGCCGGTGAGATCCGTCCGCACGGAATCGCCGATCGCGAGCACCCGGCTGTGCGGAACAGCTTGACCCCGCCGCTCATCCGCAAGCGCCATGGCGCGCTCATAGATCGGCCGATGGGGCTTACCGTAGAAAATCGCCTCGCCACCTAGCTCTGAATAAAGTTCGGCGATCGCGCCCGCGCAATAGATCAACCGGTCGCCACGTTCGACGACGATGTCGGGATTCGCGCAGACGAGCACGAGCTTGCGCTCCCGTGCCTTGAGCAACATCGCGCGATAGTTTTCCGCCGATTCAGTCTCGTCGTCGAATAGCCCGGTACAGATGATGTAGTCGGCCTCTTCAAGCGGCACGAGCTTGGCATCGAGGTCCCGATGGATCGCGCTGTCGCGCTCGGGGCCGATCCAGAAGATCTTCTGACCGGGATGGCCGGCGACGAAATTCCGCGTCAGGTCGCCCGAACTGACAATGGCATCGTAAGTGTCGTCGGCTATGTCGAGCTTGCGTAACTGCCGCTGCACTGAATCCGCCGGCCGCGGTGCGTTGGTGATGAGGATGACGGTGCCACCCTGATTGCGGAAATTGTCGAGTGCCGCACAGGCGTCGGGGAATGCGACGAGGCCGTTATGCACGACGCCCCAGATATCGCTGAGCAAGACGTCCACACCGCCAACGAGGTCGCGCAGCCGTTCGGCGAATTTCAGTGTCGTCATCTCAGTGGTCCGGTTTCAACATTTGCATCTTGTCGGTGTCGGCGCTTTTGCAAATGTTAGAATTGCAGGACCACCAGAGGATATCGATTTCTAGTGGAGTTTTGGATTTGACATTCGCATGTCGAACGCTCGACCACAGGGTGGCGAATGTCAAATCCACTCCACTAGCGCAGATTAATTTGGCCCGGCCGCGCGACGGGCAAGTGCGGCATTGCCGGTGACACGCGGTGGGGGGTCGATGACAGGCGTCTCGACGGCCGCAGCCTTGACGCCGCCATTGGTTTCCGGCGCCTTGCCCGCGAGCACGCCATCGGCGGCCGGCGCGTTCTCGGGGCGCAGCGGCCGCGGTGGCGCGAACAGAAAACCCTGCCCGAACCTGACATCGAAATCGAGCAGGTCGACGACCGCGCGCTCGCCTTCGATCCGTTCGGCGATCAGGTCGATGCCAAAGCGGCCGAGCAGATCGGAGAGGTCGGATGGGTGAATGTCCGACGTCGACGAGATCTTCGGATCGAGCAACAGCGCGGCCGGCACCTTGATAAAGCGGACGCCGCGGTCGGCAAGTTCCCGCGGTTCGATCCGCAAGTCGGTGACGTGGTCGATCGAGAAACGGTAGCCGCGCTGCGCCAGCGCCGCCAGATGCTCGCTTTCGGCGCTGCCGAGATTGCGGAACATCGCCTGCTTGAACTCGATCACGAAAGAGGACGCCAGCGCGCGATTGGCTTCGAGGAAATCCAGGCAGGGTGCGAAGGTCGCGGGATCGCGGAGCGTCGCTGCGGCCATGTTGCAGAATATGCCGACGTCCTTGTTGCGCACCATCAGGCGGCGCAGCACCTGTACGCAGCGCAGCATCACGGCGTGATCGACCCGTCCGATCAGCCCGGTCGCCTCGACGAAGGGAAGGAAATCGTCGGCCACGATCACGCGGTCATTCTCGTCGCGGATGCGCGTCACGGCCTCGTAAAAACGAACCTTGCGTTGAGGCAAGGTCACCATCGGCTGCAAGTAGATATCGAGGCGGTTTTCCTCGATCGCGGATTTCACCGCAGCGAAGGTCTGCATTTCGCCGCGCGGCGCCGCGGGCGGCTCGGGATTGACGACGGCAATCGGCGGTGCAGCCATCACCGGCTTTGGAGGTTCAGGCGCAAAGGATGGTTCCTGGCGCGACGGCTTTTCCGGTTCGGCTGGGGCAGCCATCGCCGCCGCGGCAGCCGCCGCGTTTGCGGAGAACATGTCCTCGTGGCTTGCCACCGACACCGCGAGTTGTTTCACGAGCCCGCCGAGTTCGTTGATCTCGCCGACCACCGCCTGCATCCGATCGGCGCCGGCGTGATTGAGCGAGGCGACCTTGCCTTCGACGGCAGAGAGCCTGCGGCCGAACTCGGCGACCTGCCGGGCTAGGTCCGCGGTTCCGCGCGACAGATCGGCGATCTGGCCGCCGACGTCGGTACGGTCGCGCAGCCGCATCGACACGGCATTGTAGAGGATCAGGAAGGTCAGCGCGGTGAGGGCGACGATAGCCGATTCCAGGCCGCTTAACCCGGCCACCGAATACAGAACGAGGCCGAGCGAGGCTGCGACCAGCACCATGCAAATAGCGATAAAGATCGTGGAAATGCGGATCATCTGCGCGTAAAGCCCCTCAGCCCCCGTGGCATCCGTCGCCGGGGAGAACGGTTCGCTCCGTCCTGTTTCATTGCCCCAAGCGCCGTAACATTAGCACTAATGTTGATTCGGCACGGTAGTGTTCTTCGGGCACTGGCGGCCTCCTTTCGGAAAGCCGCAGTTCCGTGGTTGTACGGGGGCGCCGGCTTGCCTCAGGCCACGGCGCGGATGACCTTGGCGACCTTTTCGACGATCTCGCCGACCTGTTCTTCGCTCACGATCAACGGCGGGGTCAGTGCCAGGGTGTCGCCGGCGATCCGCATCATCAGGTCGTTGTCGAAGAAGGCGCTGTTGAGCGCGTCGAACCCACGCTTGCCCGGCTGGTCCGGCCGCGAGGCGAGGTCGATGCCGGCCGTCAAACCGACGGTGCGGATATCGACGACGTTGGGCTCGTTCTTCAGCGACATGATGGCGTCGATCCATTTCGGCTCGAGCGCGCGGGCATGTTCGAAAAGCTTTTCGTCGCGGTAGATGTCGAGCGTGGCGAGGCCCGCCGCGCAGGCCAGCGGATGGGCCGAATACGTATAGCCGTGGGCCAGCTCGATGACGTGCTCGGGGCCGCTCATGAAGGCATCGTGGATGGTGTCGCGCACGATGACGCCGCCCATCGGTGCGGCACCGTTGGTGACGCCCTTGGCGAAGGTGATCATGTCCGGCAGCACGCCGTAACGCTCGGCCGCAAAGGCATAGCCCAGCCGGCCGAAGCCGGTGATGACTTCGTCGAAGATCAGCAAGATGCCATGCTTCTGCGTGATTTCACGCAGCCGCTTGAGGTAGCCCTTTGGGGCCGGCAGCACGCCGGTCGATCCGGCCATCGGCTCGACGATGACAGCCGCGATGGTGTTGGCGCCGTGCAGGTTGACCAGGTTTTCCAGCGCGTCCGCAAAATGCGCGCCGTATTCCGGCTCGCCCCTCGAGAAGGCCTGCTTCTCGCGATCGTAGGTCGTCGGCAGATGATCGACGCCGGTAAGCAGCGAGCCGAACATCTTGCGGTTGTTGACCATGCCGCCGACGGACGTGCCGCCAAAGCCGACGCCATGATAGCCGCGCTCGCGGCCGATCAGGCGGTTGCGGCCGCCCTGGCCGGAAATCTGGTGATAGGCGAGCGCGATCTTCAACGCGGTATCGGCCGCTTCCGATCCGGAATTGCAGAAGAAGACGTGATCAAGCCCTTTTGGCGCCAGATCGGCGACGCGACTTGCGAGTTCGAACGCCTGCGGAATGCCGAACTGGAATGGTGGCGCATAATCCAGCGTTGCGGCTTGCTTGCCGATCGCTTCCGCGATCTGGGTGCGGCCGTGGCCGGCATTGCTGCACCACATGCCGGCGGCGCCGTCGAGGATTTTGCGGCCATCGACAGTGAAGTAATGCATGTCCTTGGCGCCAGCGAGCAGTCGCGGCGCCTTCTTGAAGGCACGGTTGGCGGTGAACGGCATCCAGTGCGCCGCAAGGTCATTGGGAACGTTGACGGCGGCGGAGCGCGGGCTCTTGTCCAGCATGGCGGGCCTCTTCGAGTTTTCGGTGGATCGTTGCTCTACAGGTTAGCATTTTAGCCTAGGTACTGGAATGCCAGAGCCAGACTTTTTCCGTGCGACTAATGGAGTGGATTTGACATTCGCTACTCACTTGGCGGCGGGCTCTTCAGGCGAATGTCAAATCCAAAACGCCACTGGAACCTTGTACTTGCTAGTGGTCATTTGGTTCTAACATTCGTAAAAGTGCCCGCTGAGAAGCGTGCGAATGTCAGAATTGGACCGCTAGAAGCGGTCAATCGCCGCGCGTATGCAGATTTGCAAGGTCGGAAGCGGTGATCCAGAACACTTCGCCCTCGGAATCTTCCGTATCGAGCCACAGAAATTCGGCGTGCGGATAGGCCATCTCGAGCGTTTCGCGGCAGCGTCCGATCTCGCATAGCAGCCCGCCTTCCGCCGTCAGGTGTTTTTTGGCCTCATCCAGAATGCGCCTGACGACAACAAGGCCATCGGCGCCGCCATCGAAGGCGATTTTCGGCTCGGCGCGGCATTCCGGCGGAAGGCCTGCCATGCCTTGCGCATCGACATAAGGTGGATTGGCTATGATGAGATCATAGCGGTTGCCCGCGACCGGCGCGTAAAGATCGCCGCGATGCAGCATGATCCGATCATCGAGACCGAAATCTCCGACATTGCGTCTGGCAACTTCGAGCGCGCCCTTGGAGACGTCGATCGCATCGATCTCTGCGTTCGGAAAGGCATGGGCGGCGAGAATGGCGAGGCAGCCCGAGCCGGTGCAGAGCTCAAGTACGTTCGCCACGTTGCGTCTGTCTTCGATCAACGAAGATCCTTCGCCGTCGTTTCCGCCGAAATGCGAATTGAGCAACTCTCCGATGAACGAACGCGGCACGATCACGCGCTCATCGACATAGAAGGGCAGGCCGCGCATGTAGATCTTGTTGACGAGGTAGGCCGCAGGTTTGCGCGAGCTGACGCGGCGGGCAATCACATCCAGGATCGACCGCGCCTCGCCGGCGGTCACGCGCGCGGCTGCGAAGCTTTCGAACCGATCAGGATGAAGATGAAGCGTTTCGCACACCAGGAAGGCTGCTTCCGCTACCGGATCGGTAGTGCCGTGGGCGAAGGTCAGTTTCGCCTCGTTGAAACGGCTCACCGCGTAGCGGACGAAATCCAGCAGCGTCACCAGTTCGCTTGCCGAAACCTTGGGAAGTTTAGCTGCAGTACGGGAGCGTTTGGCTGAGGCTTCGGCGCGTTTGGCCATCAGGATTTGGTCCAGCGCGCAGCCGCTGCATCGTCGTGATCGCGCGCTTCGACCCAATTCGCGCCATCGCGACCATCGACGCGTTTCCAGAACGGCGCGTTGGCTTTCAGGTAATCCATCAGGAACTCGGCGGCTTCAAACGCGGCCTGGCGATGTTTCGAGGCCGTTACGACCAGCACGATATTTTCACCCGGCGTCATGCGGCCGACGCGGTGCACGACGCTTATTCCCGTGACCGGCCAGCGCGCCATCGCGGTTTCTGCGTGGCGCGCGATCTCGGCCTCCGCCATGCCGGGATAGTGCTCGAGCGTCAGTGCGGTGATATCAGCGCCGTCCTCACTGCCCCGGCAAATTCCGGTGAAGGAGACGACCGCGCCGATATCGCTGCGCCCTGCCGTCAACGCCGCGATTTCGCGCGTCACGTCGAAATCGGATTCTTGAATGCGGATGGTTACGTTGGCGGTCATGGCAACATCAGGATTCAACCGCCGGTCATCGGCGGGAAGAACGCGATCTCGCGGGCGCCGGCGATCGCCGCGTCCTGCTTGACGTGAGTCTGGTCGATCGCCGCACGGATCACGCGCGGCGTCTCGAAAGCGTGGGCGTAGGTCTCGCCGCGCGCGGCAAGCCAGGCGATCAGCTGTTCGACGGTTTTGACACTCGAGGGCGGCTCGAGCGTCTCTTCCGGTTTGCCGATCCGTTCGCGCACCCAGGCAAAATATTTCAGTTTCATCCTTCATCCTCCTCGATGAGGTGACGGATGCCGGCGCGGAAATAGTCCCAGCCGGTATAGATCGTGACGATCGCCGAGATCCACAGCAGCAGCAGTCCGATCTCGGTGGTGTGAGGGATGACCTGGTCGCCCGCTTCGCCGGCCAGCAGGAATCCGATCGCGACGAGCTGGGCGGTCGTCTTCCATTTGGCGAGCTTGGTCACGGGTACGCTGACCCGCAGGCCGGCGAGATATTCGCGCAAGCCCGACACCAGGATTTCGCGGCACAGGATCACGATGGCGGCCCACAGCGTCCAGCCGTGGATGATGCCGTCGGCGGCCAGCATCAAAAGACAGGAGGCCACCAGAAGCTTGTCGGCAATCGGATCGAGCATCCGCCCCAAGGCCGATTGCTGATCCCAGATCCGCGCATAGTAGCCATCGAGAAAATCGGTAACGGCAGCGGCAATGAACACGGCAAGCGCGACCCACCGCAGCCACAACGGCCAGTCCAGGATAGCCTGCGCATAGATGCAGCCGACCACCAACGGGATAGCGGCAATCCGGGCAATGGTCAGAATATTAGGCAGGGACAGCGAGCTTTTCGCCAGTCCCTTGGTCGTTGCGATGTTCATTCGTCCTACCAATACCGCCGAATCCTCTAGTGTCCCGGTTCCGACATTCGCATCCTGTTGCGGCGGGTTCGTTTACGAATGTCGGAACCAAAGGGACACTAGCAAGTCTAGGTTTCTAGTGGAGTTTTGGATTTTACATTCGCTAGGAGAACTTGCGGCTACGGGTTAGCGAATGTCAAATCCACTCCACTGGGTCAACCATGCGACACATATGACCTCAAGGTGACATTCTTAACTGGGGTGGGTGTGGAAAAACTCGAAAATCTTGCGGGCGCTCTCGGCGCTGACGCCCGGCACCTTGCCGAGGTCGGCGATCGAGGCCCGCTCGATCTCCTTCAGGGTTCCGAAATGGTGCAGCAGAGCCCGTTTGCGCGAGGGGCCGATGCCGGGGATTTCCTGCAATCCGGCCTCGCGGATGTCCTTCTTTCGCAATTTGCGGTGCGATCCGATCACGAAGCGGTGGGCCTCGTCGCGCAGCCGCTGGATGAAGTAAAGCACGGGATCGCGCGGTTCGAGCTTGATCGCCTCGCGCTCCGGCATGAACAGGGTTTCGCGTCCGGCGTCGCGGTCCGGTCCCTTGGCGACCGCAAGCAGCGAAACCTGCGAGAGCCCGAGCGTATCGAAGATTTCCTTGGCCGCGTTGAGCTGGCCGCGTCCGCCGTCGATGATCACAAGATCGGGCCACTGCGGAACGCCGTCGTCCTCGCTCCGCGATGCCTTCGCATCGCCGTCGGCGGAAGCCGTCAACAGCCGCCTGAAGCGGCGTTGCAGCACCTCGCGCATCATCGCGTAATCGTCGCCGGGCGTCAGTCCTTCGGACTTGATGTTGAACTTGCGATACTGGTTTTTGATGAAGCCGTCCGGACCCGCCACGATCATGGCGCCGACCGCATTGGTGCCCTGGATGTGGCTGTTGTCGTAAACTTCGATGCGGCGCGGCGCTTGCGGCAGGCGAAGGGTCGTCACAAGTCCCGAAAGCAGCCGGCTCTGGGTCGCGGTATCGGCAAGCTTGCGACCGAGCGCCTCGCGCGCGTTGGTCAGCGCATGCGTGATCAGTTCTTTTTTCTCGCCGCGTTGCGGCGTCGAAACCTCGACCTTGAAGCCCGCCTTGATCGACAGCGCACTCGCCATCAGCTCCGCTTCCTCGATCCCGTGCGACAATAGAATGAGCTTTGGCGGCGGTTTGTCGTCGTAGAACTGCGTGAGGAACGATGCCAGCACCTCTTCCGGCGTGAACGATTTCTCCGCCTTGGGGAAATAAGCGCGGTTGCCCCAGTTCTGGCCGGTGCGGAAGAAGAACACCTCGACGCAGAAATATCCGCCCTCCTGATGGATGGCGAACAGGTCGGCTTCTTCGACGGTGCGCGGGTTGATCCCTTGCTGCGACTGAATTGCAGACAACGCCGCGAGCCGATCGCGGTAAAGCGCCGCGGTCTCGAATTCGAGCTCGGTGGAGGCCTTTTCCATTTCACCCGCGAGTTGCTGTTTCACCGCCCGGCTGCGGCCGGACAGGAAATCCTTCGCTTCGTGAACGAGTTCGGTATAGCCGGGAAAGTCGATCTCGCGGGTGCAGGGTCCGGCGCAGCGTTTGATCTGGTAAAGCAGGCAGGGCCGGGTGCGGCTTTCGAAAAATGCATCGGTGCAGGAGCGAATCAAAAAAGCGCGCTGAAGCGCGGTGATGGTGCGGTTGACAGCGCCTGCCGAGGCGAACGGTCCGAAATATTGCCCGGGGCGGCTCTGTGCGCCGCGGTGCTTGAGAATTTGCGGCGCCCAATGGTCGCCCGTGATCAGAATATATGGAAACGATTTGTCGTCGCGCAGTTGCACGTTGAAGCGCGGACGCAACTGCTTGATCAGGTTCGCCTCGAGCAGCAGCGCTTCGGTCTCGGTCGTCGTCGACACGATCTCGACCGAAACGGTCGCTGCAATCATGCGCAGGATTTGCGCCGGCAATGGTGCGTTGGCCCGCGCGTAGGAGGTGAGGCGCTTGCGGACATTCTTGGCCTTACCGACATAGAGCACATCGTTGGCGGCGTTGAGCATGCGGTAGACGCCGGGCGAGGTCGGCGCCAGCTTGACCGCGTTTTCGATCGCGGCATGCCCGATCGCAAGTCGGCCTTCGGCAATGACCTCGTTGCCGTCCTCCGAGACCTCCGGCAGCCGGCCTTCGTCGTCTTCATCGGTATTGACCGTGGCCGGATCGATGTCGCCGGTCGCAACATCGCGCGGCCGCGCCTCGGCGGCCGGTTCCCCATCAATTTGTTCCGGTTGCGCCGGGCCGGGCCGGGAAGAGGACGGTTCCTCGCTTGCGGCTTTTGCCTGATCGGTCAATTCGCGAGCCATTGTAATCGTGAGGATCTATGAACTTGAGAGGCCTTTGAATTTAAGCGTCGTGGTGCTCGCTTGCCAGCGCAGGCCCCGCGCTTTGTCGGGCCAAAATTGCCGGCGGCGAAGGGCCGGTTCGCCGGAAGGGGAAAGCGCCGGTAACACTCTTTTAAGAGTAAGAAGCAGCGAGTCGCAGGCCTTAACAACCCTTTAACTTAAAACTCTCGATAAATCTGCTCAGTAAAAAGTGCAAATCTGTAACCATGCCGACGGCGGTGGTTCTGCACTTTTCGCGTGGAGTATGCGTGATGAGCAGGATCGTATCAGTCGCCGTGGCGTCGATCGCCGCAGTTTGCACGTCGTCAGCACTGGCTGCCGACATGTCTTACGGATCGCGCGCCCCCTACACAGTCAACCAGCCGCTCAACATGTATAGCTGGGCCGGACCATATATCGGCGGCAATATCGGCTGGAACTGGGGTTCGGTCGACAATAACCCGACCAGGCCGTCCGGTTTCGTCGGCGGCGCGCAAGCCGGCTATAACTGGCAGAACGGTCCCTGGGTCTTCGGTATCGAAGGCGACATCCAGGGCAATGGCGCCTCCGACACCTTTGCGCCGTGGAAATTCTCCAACCCCTGGTTTGGCACCGTCCGTGGCCGCGCCGGCTACGCCATCAACAACGTCCTGCTCTACGGCACCGGGGGCCTCGCCTTTGGCGAGTTGACCGGCCAAACCTTCGGCCTCTCGGAGAGCCATACCAATGCCGGCTGGACGGTAGGTTTAGGCGCCGAAGTCGGTCTCGCGCGGAACTGGAGCGCCAAGGTCGAGTATCTCTACGTCGATCTGAACGACAGCAATTTTGCGCTCACCGGCACCCAGAACGGCTACCGCTTCGGTCTGTTGCGCGCCGGCGTGAACTATCACTTCTAAGAAAAGAAAATACCGGACAACACAAACTCCCGGCCGCAAAACGGCCGGGATTTTTTTTGCTCGAAATTCACCAGTGGAGTGGATTTGACATTCGCAAAATCTGCGCGCTGAGACGGGATACGAATGTTAGAATCCGACCACTATGAAATCACGAGATTGACCGCCTTCGGGCCCTTGCCCTTCTTGTCCGGCTCGACATCGAATGTGATGCGCTGTCCCTCGGTCAAATCCTTCAGTCCGGCCCGCTCCACGGCCGTGATGTGAACAAACACATCGCGACCACCGTCGTCAGGCTTGATGAAGCCGTAGCCGCGTTCTCCGTTGAAGAACTTGACCGTCCCAGTCATGGCCATCGGGAAACCTCCCCCGCATGCTCCTGCCGTTACGCCCCTCTCGCGTATCGGTAGACCGGATCTTCGTTGCGGACACGTTCCGCCAGAAGCTTGGCCATCCAGGCGGGCTGGTGTGATGATGTCCCGCCGTGAATTAGAAGAGGCCCTCACTCCGCCGCTACCATTCGCGGAAGCGGAACGTAAAGCCGATCCCAATGGCGCCAAGCATAATACGGTTCCCGGCCCATTGCCTATCGGACTTTTCGGACGCCTGGGGCACCAAGGCTTCGATGTTTCCAGTGGACGAACCCGCGGCCGGGTAGGCAGCGAATGTCAAACCCGCTCCACGAGCCGGAAGCGGCTGGCGCCGCCCTGACCCAGCGGCTTTTCCAGTTCGGGCAGGATCGATTTCAATTCGGCTGCCAGCGTCCACGGAGGGTTGACGACCAGAAGGCCGGCCGAGGTGAGACCTTCGCCCGTGGTTTGCGGCGCGACGCTGAATTCAAGGCGCAGGCATTTGCCGGGTGGCTTCGCGCCATCGGCAGCATCGGTGACGCTCCGCGCCAGTTCGTCGGTCGCGCGGCGGCTCTTGGCCGGATACCAAATGAGGTAACTGCCGGTCGGCCACTTCGCGAAGGCCTCGGCAAAACCGGCAGCCATCCGTTCGAACTCGTCCTTCTGCTCATAGGGCGGATCGATCAGGACGAGGCCGCGCCGCTCGTTCGGCGGCACGAAGGCGGGGAGCGCGGTCCAGCCGTCGAGATCGACGACGCGTGCCTGGGTGTCGCGGCGCAGGGTATCGATTAGGGATCTGCGTGCGCCGTCTTCGACCTCGCAAGCCGTCAGGCGGTCCTGCGGCCGCAGCAGCGCGCGAGCGATCAGGGGCGACCCGGGATAGCGCTCGAGCTTGGCGGGGTGCGAATTGAACGAGCGGACAATATCGAGATAAGGCTTGATCAGCGGCAGCGCATGTTCCGAAAACCGCGCCTGCATGATGCGCGCGATCCCGGTAAGCCACTCTCCGCTGCGCTCTGCCTCTTCGCCGGTGAGATCGTAGATGCCGGCGCCGGCGTGGGTATCGATCACGCGAAAGGCCGCATGCTTTTCCTGCAGATAAAGCAGGATGCGCACCAGCACGATGTGCTTGATGACGTCGGCAAAATTGCCGGCGTGAAAGGCATGACGGTAGTTCATGGACGAGGGGTTACCACGTCATTGCGCGTGAAGCGAAGGTCCTCGCAATGACGCCTGATCCGCGATCGCGCTGTTAGCCGCCGCGCACCGGCGGCATCGTCACCTGGTCGCGCCGGCATGCCTGGCGATCGACCTCGTCGCAGCCGCGGAATTGCAGGTCCTTGCCCATGCAGATGCGCACTTCGCTGAGCCGCGAGCGGTTGCAGGTCACCGCGATCGCGTTGGCAGGCAGGCCTGGATTGACCTTGATGAAGGCGTCCTCGACGTCGCCCGGTGAGAGCGTCTTGGGATTGGCAAGGTCGATGAACTCGGGCGGAATCTTGATGCCGGCGCGCGCCTTGCGGATGGTTTCGAAGTAACCGCGGGGGCCAAGACCGGAGCAGGTGCCGTGCTTTTTCCACTCGTTGAAGATCAGACCGGGTGCCGGCATCAGATCCAGCATCGTGGTCATGATGTTGCGGTCCAGAAAGGCGTCCCGGTCGCAATATTCAGGAAAGCCGCGCTCATATTGCGGCCAAAGCCCATGGACCACGAACGAGAACGGCCGCCCGCCGCACTGGATCTGTTGCGAGCGCCCGCCGCCATTGCCGCGCTCCGCCGCGCCCTCGCAGAAGGATGGCGACCAGGACAACGATAAAACGTAGAAATCGAATTCGCCGGGCGTATTTTGTCGCCGGTCCTGCGCCGAGGCGCTAACGGTCGCGGCGGCGCCGATCGCCGCAATCAACAAGACATAGCGGAAGCAGGAAAAAATCCGAAGCCGCCGGCCGAAGGAACGTCCAAACATATCGCTGTCCTCACTCCACCATTCCTGCCCGGAACCCTAACATGGAGATGGAACATTTCAAGAACAAAATAGACAGCCTCGCCGGAAGCGAGCGTCGGCATCCCGAATCTGAACGCGCTGGTCGGCGCAGCACTACAAGCGTTCGACGAACAGGCTTGTGGGATCAGGGCTTGGCGGCGGCGCAGGACGGGTTAGCAGCCCAGTTGCGATCAAGCCCGGTCACGCACCATTCGATGCCTTGATCGTAGCCAGCAAAGCTGCCGTCCTCGATGATCGAGTAATGCACGCCGTGAAGGTGGCCATCGCTCAGCATCACATCGCCACTGCAATACCGCCGCGGAATATTGTCCGACTGCCAGGGCCGGTAGGCGATTTCGTGAATGCGGCCATAGGCGGTGATCGTGAGATTGGAATTCCAGTAGGTGCTCTCTTTTTCCTGGAATTGCGAGGTGATGGTCCCGAGCGCCGCCTCGCAGGTCTTCAGCCTGCCGTCATATTTCGGGCCGGACAGCCAGAAGTTCAGCTCCAGCGGGTTCGCCGCCTCGGCGGCCTGGCCCAGCGCCAACAGGCCGCATGCAGCCCCAAGAATTGCGCCGAGGCCTGTCTTTCTCGCAAAGGAAAAGGTGTCACGCATAGCCGGTCCGCCGATGATCAAGCGGTCAAACCGTGCCGCGAAGCTTCCCCGAGGTCAAGTGCAGCGCGGCAACACCTGCCAAGAACTCTATTTCCAGCGGCCTCGCGCGCTTTTCACGGCTTCGGATGCGCTTTAAGGTGGCGGCCAAATAAACGGAGTAAACGATGCGAATCATCAAGGCCGCCGTCCTGATTGCCTCGGGCGTCATGCTGTCATGGACGCCGGCGCGGGCCGACATCGTGCCGGAGTTCAAGGGCAACGATACCGGCGGTATCATCGCCTATGGGCTGGCGCAGCGTGCCGACGCCCGTCAGCTCGCGGTCGAACACTGCGCTACCTACGGCAAGGTTGTGAAGTTTCTCGCCGTCGACGCCGCAGTATGGCGGCTACGTTTCCTTTGCCTGCCGATGGGTGCCGTATGGCGCCAGCCAGCCGCCGCTGCGGACCCTTTATTGAGGGCTTAGCCACGATTGAAGGCTCAAGTCGAAGGCTTGGCTCAAGCGTTGTTTTTCCGTCTTTGTCGATGCCGGAACGTGACCGATGACGCGTGAACTTGCTGCTTTGGGTTTCGGTCTGTGTCTGCTGGCGACCCTGCCGGCCGATCATGCCCGCGCCGACGATCTACCGATCCGCAAGGCGGGTTTGTGGGAACTGAAGATGGCGCGCTCCGGGTCACCGTTGCCGGAAATGGCCATGCAGCACTGCACCGACGAGACCACCGACAAGGAAATGAACAACATGGTCTCGCCGATGGCGAAGCAAATCTGCTCCAAGCAGGACAGCCACAAGACGGCGACCGGCTTCGTGACGGACTCGGTTTGCGGCGTCGGCGGCGCCTCGATCGTCTCGCATTCGGAAATCGCAGGCGACTTCAATTCCGCCTACACGGTCACGACGACATCGCATAGCGATCGTGGCGGCAAGGAGCCGCCGCGCGACACCGTGACCAAGATCGAGGCAAAATGGCTCGGCGCCTGCAAGCCGGATCAGAGGCCGGGCGACATCGTGATGCCGGGCGGCGGCTTCAAGATCAACGTCAAGGACGTGGATAAGCTCAAGGCTCTGCTGCCCGGCGCGAAGCAGTAGAGCGCAACTCTCCGTCCTCATGGTTCTCCCGGCGATACGAAGTATCGTCCGCAGACGCGTGGACTTCTTGCACCGTTCGCTAACGGCCTCGCTGTCGCTCGTCCTGCTCGGGGACCGCGGTGCTCCTCATCATGAGGCCGAACCTCCTCCAGAACGATGGCCGGTCACACCGGAATTCGCACCGCCGCGCGCAAGCCCCCCATCGGACTGTCGCCCAGCGTAATATCGCCGCCATGCGAGCGGGCGATGTCGCGGGCGATCGCCAGCCCAAGCCCGGTGCCGCCTT
This sequence comes from uncultured Alphaproteobacteria bacterium, assembly GCA_963824305.1. GTDB lineage: Bacteria > Pseudomonadota > Alphaproteobacteria > Rhizobiales > Xanthobacteraceae > Bradyrhizobium. The sequence goes on along the minus strand of CAWGOW010000001.1, from coordinate 2,101,377 downwards.
CGTCCTGGTTGCGGGCGTCGTCGAGCCGCAGGAACGGCTTGAACACTTCCTCGCGCATGGCGAGAGGAATGCCCGGACCGTCGTCATCGATCGTCACCGTCAGATAGCGGTGGTCGCGCTGGCCGGTGATCGAAATCGCATTGGCGTGGCGCGCGGCGTTGGAGACGAGATTGGCAAGGCACCGTTTGAAGGCGGCCGGTTTCACCGTGACGACCGGAAGTCCGTGGAACGACACCGTGGCAGTATGGCCATTGCGTTCGGCGTCGCTGCGCAACTCTTCCAGCGCCAGCGTCATGTCGGTCGGCTGGGCCTGTTCGCCGCTGTCGCCGCGCGCAAAGGCGAGATAGTCCTCAAGCATCCCGGACATCTCGTCGACGTCCTTGCGCATCGCGTCGACCTCAGGACTGTCGCCGATCAGTGCGAGTTCGAGCTTGAAGCGGGTTAGGATGGTGCGCAGGTCGTGCGACACGCCGGCGAGCATGGCGGTGCGCTGCTCGATCGAGCGTTCGATGCGCGACTTCATTTCCAGGAAGGCATTCGCGGCGCGGCGCACCTCGCGCGCGCCTCGCGGGCGGAAATTCGGCGCCTCTCGCCCTTTGCCAAAACTCTCTGCGGCATCTGCGAGCCGCAGAATTGGGCGGATCTGATTGCGCAAGAACAGGACCGCGACGATCAGCAGGATCGATGACGTACCGACCATCCAGAACAGGAAGATTTCCGAGTTGGAAGCGTAGGCGGCGCTGCGCTGGGCGAAGACGCGCATCACGGAGTTGTCGAGTTGGATGCGGATTTCAACGAGGTTGGAGCGGCCGACAGTGTCGATCCAAAAGGGTTTCGCAATCTGCCGGCCGAGTTGCACCGACAGCGTCTGGTCGAGCAGCGAGAAGAACGGTTTTGGTCCCGGCGGCGGCATATCGCCGGCGGCGAGGAAATCCACCACCAGGCCGAGGCGCTGCTGGGCGATGCGCCGGAGCTGGGCGTGATCTTTGTCTTGCGGATAGCTCTTGTAGACGTCGATCAGCGCGGCGATGTCGGACACGACCGCGGCCGACAGATGCCGCGTTACCGTGTTCCAGTGCCGTTCCATGAACACGAAGGCGACCACCGACTGCAATATCACCATCGGCACGATCATGATGAGCAGCGCCCGGGCGTAGAGGCCGGTCGGCATCCAGCTCTTGAACGCGTTGCCCATCCAGCCATTGGCCGCCGATACCCGCCCTGCGGCGGTGCGGATCAGCGTGAGACCGGTATCGAGCGGAGCGGATTTGACGTTCGCCCGCCACTTGCCGCGATTGTCAGAAGCGAACGTCAAATCCAAAGCTCCACTCGTAAATGATTTCTGCTGGCGCCCACTTTCCGAAGTTCGTAAAAGTGGATGCTGCGTCGGGATACGAACTTCGGAAAGTGGGCGCCAGGCGTGCTCATGACTTAAGGCGACGCGACAAGGCGGTAGCCGATGCCGCGCACCGCCTGCAGGAACAGTGGGTTGGCTGGATCACGCTCGATCTTGCGACGCAGCCGGTTGATCTGCACGTCGACTGCGCGCTCGTTCACTGTGCCGTCGCCGGTCAGCGAATTGCGCGGCACAGTTTCGCCGCGCGCCAGCGCCAGAATCCGCAGCATGTCGCGTTCGCGGTCGGTGAGGCGAATGACTTCCTCGCTTTGGCGCAGTTCACCGCGCTCCAGATGGTAGATGTAGGGACCGAACGCGATCTGCTCCAGCGTCTCGACCGGTGCCGGCGCGGCGCGTTTGAGGATATTGGCGATCCGCAATGACAGTTCGCGCGGCTCGAACGGCTTTGCGACATAGTCGTCGGCGCCGATCTGCAAGCCTTCGATTCGGCTCTCCGCTTCGTGGCGCGCCGTCAGCATGACGATCGGCACCGAGGAGGAGCTTCGGATGAATCGGGCGAGATCGAAGCCGGTCTCGCCCGGCATCATCACGTCGAGGATCAAGAGGTCAAAATGCAGGCCGTTGAGTTTGGCGCGGGCATCCTTTGCGCTCATTGCGGTGGTGACGCGGTAGCCTTCGCCACATAGAAAACGCGACAACAGATCACGGATGCGGCGATCGTCGTCGACGAGCAGAAGATGCGGCGCGTCGTCGGCGGGCTCCCGCGGTGTGCGTACGATGGTTGCAGCCTCGGCCAAATCTTTTCCTTATGTCTTGCCGCCCGTGGGCGTGGCGCCGAAAATCGCTTCCAGCACCTTGTCCGGATCGTCGCGATCGATCATCGCTCGCAGGAATTGCTTGACTGCCTCAAGCCCGGCCGGCTCGATGCCGCGCAAGGCGCTGTTGAGCCGCTCGGTCTGCAAACCCGCGAGCTTCGTCACCAGCGCCTCGCCCTTCGCGGTGGTGAAAAGAAGGCGCTGCCGGCGGTCGTTGTTGCCGGCCTTCTGCACGATGTAACCCTCATCGAGCAGTTGTTTAAGGACGCGTCCGAGCGATTGCTTGGTGATGCGCAACACGTCGAGCAGGTCGGCGACCTTCAGGCCGGGATAGCGGTAGACGAAATGCAGCACCCGGTGATGCGCGCGTCCGAAGCCGAACGCCTCGAGTTCCTGGTCGGCGTCACCGACGAAATCCCGGTAGGCGAAAAACAGCAGCTCGATGATCTCCCAGCGCAGCCCGCCGAGGCCCGCCGCCGAACGGGGTTCGTTCGGCCTGGTGCCGGCAGCCGTCGAGCCGCCCGATAAAACTACGTCAGCCATGTTGACATATCTTGGGTTCAATGTTACAAAACTATCGCCCACGACGAAATATTAAGTCGTTTCAAGCGGGCCGCGATGCTGCCGGCGGACGGAGGAGGCCGGAAGGCACCGAGCCTTCAGTTGGTTCGACCTACGACGATTGTCGAGCGGTATTTCGGCAAACATACTGGACTTCCGCGCCTCACAAAAGCATGTCCTAACGACGCGCCTGGTGGATCACCCGGCCGCAGGCGGTGGCGATGAAGGACCAGACCGATTGAGTCAGCAAGCCCGAAAGAGGCGGGCCGGCATTAACGGCCAGGAACAGCAGGAAACGAGGCAATGAGTTTTAAATTCGAAATCCGCCCCTCGGCTAACCCGACGTCCGAGAAGGAGCGTGCGGCCAAGCTCGAAAATCCAGGCTTCGGCCGTGTTTTCAGCGATCACATGGCCATCGTGCGCTACACCCAAGGCGAGGGCTGGCACAGCGCGCGCATCGAATTGCGGGCGAATTTCCCGCTCGATCCGGCGGGGGCCGTCCTGCATTACGCGCAGGAGATCTTCGAGGGCCTCAAGGCCTACACGCGCGACGATGGCGGCGTGAACCTGTTCCGGCCCGATGCCAATGCGAAGCGCTTTGCGAATTCGGCCGACCGCATGGCGATGGCGCAGCTCCCTGAATCCGTGTTTACGGAAGCGGTCGAGCAACTCGTTCGCATCGATCGCGCCTGGATACCAGGCGGCGAGGGCAGCCTTTATCTGCGCCCCTTCATGATCGCGAGCGAGGTCTTCCTCGGCGTGAAGCCGTCGGCCGAATACATCTTCTCGGTCATTGCCTCGCCCGTCGGCTCCTACTTCAAGGGCGGGCCGGCCCCGGTGTCGATCTGGGTTTCGGAGAACTACACGCGTGCCGCGATCGGCGGTACCGGCGCGGTGAAGTGTGGCGGCAACTATGCCGCAAGCCTGCGCGCGCAAGCCGAGGCGATCGATCATGGCTGCGATCAGGTGGTTTTCCTCGATGCGGCCGAGCGCCGTTACGTCGAGGAACTCGGCGGTATGAACATCTTCTTCGTGTTCGACGACGGCTCGCTGTTGACGCCGCCGCTTGGCACCATCCTGCCCGGCATCACCCGCGACTCCATCATCGCCTTGTCGAAGGATTCCGGCGCGCGCGTGCGCGAGGAAGCCTATTCGATCGACCAGTGGCGCAAGGATGCAGCGAGCGGCAGACTGAAGGAGGCCTTTGCTTGCGGCACTGCGGCCGTCATTTCGCCGATCGGCAAGGTGTGTTCCGGCAGCGGCGATTTCCTGATCAGCGGCGGGGCCGCCGGTCCCGTTGCCATGGCGCTGCGCAAGAAACTGGTCGACATTCAGTACGGTCGGACGAACGACCCGCATAACTGGATCAGAAAGGTGTTGTGAGGGGCGGGAATCGCTCTCCCTTGCGGGAAGGGTAACGACCTGCGTCCTTGATGCGGCCCGTGACCGCTGATACCAACGCGCGACCATGGCCGAGAAACCGAAAAAACCGCAAAAGCTGAAAGCGCGCTTGCCACGCGGGCTCGAAGATCGCGGTCCCGCCGCGATCAATGCGACGCGCCAGATGGTGGAGAAAATCCGCGAAGTCTATGAGCGCTACGGCTTCGAGCCGGTCGAAACGCCTGCGATCGAATATACCGACGCACTCGGAAAATTCCTCCCCGATCAGGACCGCCCTAACGAAGGCGTGTTTTCTTTTCAGGACGACGACGAGCAGTGGTTGTCGCTGCGCTATGACCTGACCGCGCCGCTGGCGCGTTACGTCGCCGAGCGTTACGGCACGGAAAATCTCGTGCTGCCGTATCGCTCCTACCGCTTCGGCTACGTCTATCGCAACGAGAAGCCGGGTCCCGGCCGCTTCCGCCAGTTCATGCAGTTCGACGCCGATACCATCGGCACCGCCGCCGGCGGGCAGTCGAGCGCGGCGGCCGACGCCGAGATGTGCATGATGGCCGCCGACACCATGGAAGCGCTCGGTATCGAGCGTGGCCAGTACGTGGTGAAGGTCAATAACCGCAAGGTGCTGGATGGGGTGCGCGATGCGCTTGGCATCGCGGATGACGGCCAATGGCTCACCGTGATGCGCGCGGTCGACAAGCTCGATCGGCTTGGCATCGGCGGCGTCAGGCAGTTGCTTGGAGAAGGCCGCAAGGACGAGTCCGGTGACTTCACCAAGGGCGCCGGGTTGAAAGAGGCCGACATCGCGCTCGTGACTTCCTCGGTCGAGCAAGGTGATGGGCCGATCGATGCGCGACTTCGCGACAGCAAGATCGGACAGCAGGGCCGCGAAGAACTGGAGGATATCGGCAAGCTTGTCGCGGCATCGGGCTATGGCTCCGATCGGATCATGATCGACCCTTCCGTTGTGCGCGGCCTCGAATATTACACCGGTCCGGTTTTCGAGGTTGAGCTCTTGCTCGACACCAAGGACGAAAAAGGCCGTCCCGTGCGCTTCGGCTCGGTCGGTGGTGGTGGGCGCTACGACGGCCTGGTTTCGCGGTTCCGTGGCGAAGTGGTGCCGGCAACCGGATTTTCCATCGGCGTGTCGCGCTTGCAGGCCGCGCTTACCCTGCTCGGCAAACTCGATACGCGGCAGGAATCCGGTCCCGTCGTCGTCACGGTGTTCGACCGTGACCGCGTGGCCGATTATCAGAAGATGGTCGCAGAGTTACGCAACGCAGGCATCCGCGCCGAGCTTTATCTCGGCAACCCCAAGAACATGGGCAACCAGCTCAAATATGCCGATCGCCGCAACGCGCCCTGTGTGATCATCCAGGGCTCTGACGAGAAGGCAAAGGGCAAGGTTTTGGTCAAGGACCTCGTCCTCGGCGCCGGGCCGTCCGACACGAGCGACCGCGACGAATATCTGAAGAAGCAGGCCGAAGCGCAGACCGAGGTCGATGAAAGCGAGCTTGTTGCGGCCGTGCGCAAAATTCTGGCACGGCACGCCGTGACCTGGAGCTAGGTCCTCATGGCGCGGAAGAAAGTCCATCGGACTTTTTCACGTTTTCATGGTTGCGCCGTCTCGAACCATGAGGACAATAGGTCCATCCTTCGAGACGCGCACAAGAGGTGCGCTCCTTCAGCGATAACGGCGAAGCCGTGACGCAGGGATGAGGTCGGCGAAAGCATTTGACAGTTTGCAGCAAGAGAAAAGGAAAAACAAAATGCCCGAAATTACCGTCAGCATGGCCGTAGGCCGCACCGACGACCAGAAGGCCGGCATGATGCGCGATATCACACAGGCGCTGGTGAAGAACCTCGGCGTCGACGCCGATGCGGTCGTGATCCAGATCAACGAAGCGCCGCTGGCCCACAAGATGAAGGGCGGCAAGACCTTCGTCGAACGCGCGGCCGCCGCGAAAAAGTGACGCCAGGCGTCATCTCGGAAAATCCATGGACGCTCGCGACGTCATCAAGATCGGCATGAGCGCCGAACGAAGCCTGGTCGTGCCGCGTGAGCGCACGGTCGGGCATTTCGTTGCGGGCATGCCGATGGTCTATGCGACGCCGATGATGATCCTGGAGATGGAAATGGCCTCCGCCGATGCCATCAAATCCGGTCTCGAAGCTGGCTGGGTCACGGTCGGCACGGAGGTCGACATCCGCCATCTCGCCGCGACGCCCGTCGGGGCCACGGTGCGGACCATCGCAAAGGTCGTCGCGGTCGAGCGGCGCTTGATCCGCTTTGAAGTTGAAGCGTTCGACGAAAAACGCCGGATCGGCGAAGGCCGTCACGCCCGCGGCCTCGTCAACGTCGAGGCTTTCATGAAGCAACTAGGGCCGCAGACTTCGACCTCATCCTGAGGAGCCGCGAAGCGGCGTCTCGAAGGATGAACCCGCCATGCGCCCTTCCATCCTTCGAGATGCGGCCAAGAGGGCCGCTCCTCCGGATGAGGGCTTAGAACAATTACTTCGCCAATTCTTTCGAGCGCCGGGTCGCCTCGGCGACCGCCCGCGTCATCAGCGATTGCAGGCCGTCTTGTCCCATCAGCACGCCAAGCGCGGCGGCCGTGGTGCCGCCGGGCGAGGTGACATTCTGGCGCAGCGTCGCGGCGGGAAGCTCGGAGCGATGCAGCAGTTCACCTGACCCTGCGACGGTTTCGCGCGCGAGCTTGATCGCGAGTGCCTCGGGCAGTCCCGCGGCAACGCCGGCGCGCGCCAGTTCCTCCGCGAGCAGGAACACGTAAGCCGGGCCGGAACCGGAGACGGCGGTCACCGCATCCATCAGGCCTTCGTCGGTGACCCACTCGACCGAACCGGTTGAGCGCAGGAGGCCGTCGGCGGTCTCGCGTTGCGCGGCACTGACGTCCTTTGCCGCCACAGCAACGGTGATGCCTCGGCCGATCGCGGCCGGCGTATTGGGCATCGCGCGCACGATATGGCCGCCCAGCACTTCGTTGAGCGAGGCAATCGTCGTGCCGGCCATGATCGAGACGACGAGCGTGGCGCCGTCGACATAGGGCTTCAACGCCGGCCCCGCCTCGCGGAAGGCCTGCGGTTTCAGCGCCACCACGAAGGCGGCGATGGTCCCGCGATCGTGCGCCGAGGGGTTGAGGCGCACGCCTTTGGCGATTTGCGCCCGGATATCGTCTGACGGCTGCGGCTCCAACACCACGACGCGGGTAGCGTCGAGGCCCTGCGCGAGCCAGCCGGACAGCATCGCGCCGCCCATCTTTCCCGCGCCGGCGAGGACGATGGTGCCGGTGATGTTCTTCAAGGCGTTATTGGGGTTCACGGATGCCACCACAGATGACTCGTCGTCCCCGCGGACGCGGGGACCGATAACCACCGATGTTTCTAGTTTATCGAGATTTCCGCAACAAGCGCTGTACGATACAATTGCCGTCACGGAGCATGGGTCCCTGCGTTTCGCAGGGACGACACCGAGCGTGCGGGAGCTAACCTACGCCTCGCCCGCGGTATCGAACATCGCGGCGCTCATGGCTTCTGCGGCGGTCTTGCCGGCCCAGACCACAAACTGAAACGCCGGATAATAACGCTCGCAGGCGTGAAGCGCGCTCACCAGCATGGTTTCGCATTGCGCGGTCGAGGCAGTGATCCGGCCCGGCAACACCAGCGCCTGCCGGTACATGATCATGCCGGTGTGGGTCCAGATATCGAAATGCCCGACCCAGAGCTGCTCGTTGATGGCAGCGATCAGCCGCTGCACTTCGCTTCGCCTTGGCTCAGGAATCTTCATGTCGAAAGCGCAGGCCAGATGCAGCGCCTCGATTTCGCTCATCCAGGTGAAGGAAAGCTGGTAATCGGTCCAGTTTCCTCTGGAGACGATCGTGATCTCGTCTTCGCCGGAGCGCTCGAACGACAAGTTATTGTCGGCGGCCACGTCCTCAACGACCGCAAGAGGATTGTTCGGGGAATCGATGATGCCTTCGAGGAGGGACATGCCGTCTCGACCTTGCCTTTTAAAAAATCGGATACGAGCGATACGCACACGGCACGCCGACATGCGCCCGCACTGCGCGCCGTGGCGGTTGCTTGCCTGACGATCCCTCCTGTCGGGATCAGAGCTTGCCGGGACGAAGTGATGTGATTTGCGGAATCGGCGCAACGGCGTGGTGAGTCCATCCACAGGCTAGGGCCAAATCGTCCACAACTCTTCGTGCGCGTTAACTTTTCAAAGGAGAACAAATCGGAATCAGATTCGCGTTCACGGCCCAAGTCGTTAACTTCTGAGCGCCCGGAACCGCCCGGACGCATGTTTGGCCGCTTGACGGGTGTTGATTTGGACCGAGGCCGAGGTTCTTGCTGCCGCCGCCGCTGCTCGCCATAATTCGATGCGCGTGGGGCGTCGTTTCGTGGCTCCGTCGCGAAACGAGGGCACCATGAACCAAACGTCGCAGCAAGGCGCCGGCGCAGCCGGCACTTCCGATGCCAGCGGACAGACGCCGGCCCATCCGCGCTTTACCAAGCCACAGCGCGTGGCCTTTGTGCAGTCGGCCTGGCATCGCGAGGTCGTGGCCGAATGCCGCGAAGCCTTCCTCGCCGAGATCGAAGCGCATCATATTGCGCGCGCGCATATCGATGTGTTCGAAGTACCGGGGTCCTTCGAAATTCCCTTGCATGTGCAACTGCTGGCGAAGACGCGCCGCTACACGGCGATTGTGGCGGCCGGTCTTGTCGTCGACGATGCCTATGTTGCCGAGACCGTGATCAAGGCGCTGATGGACGTTCAATTGCGCACGGAGATCCCGGTGTTCTCCGCGGTGGTGACACCGCAGCAGTTCCGCGAGACGGCGGATGCGGAGTTCCTGCGCCGGCATTTTGCGTCCAAGGGCGTGGGCGTCGCGGAAGCCTGCGCCGACACGCTGCTCAGCCTGGAGCGGCTGCGCGGGCAGGTCGCGGCCGGGATCGTCTAGATCGATTGATCCCCAACACGCCGCCATTTGGCCGCATGTTGGCCACTGCGACGTTTTGCCGGGTTCCCGGTTAAGATTACGTCTTAACTAAAAATTAAGGATGGGTTTGCAGGGGCCAAAAGCGCTGCCTAGCGTGGCGAAAATAACGCGTTGTAACAGTCGATGGGTGTGCGTCATGAAGGCCAGAATGTACGGGATGTTGCTTGCGTCGGTCGGCGCGATCGCGCTGACGGTTGCCGCGAACGAGAGCTTTGCCGCGTCGCACGGAGGGGGCGCCTCGGCGCATTCGACCTCTCATCGAACGGCTGCGCATCGGTTTCATCACCGCTCGCAGGGCGGGTTAGTCTGGTCGGGTGACGGATACTATTCCGGACCGAGCGGTGACGCTCCGCTGGAGGGCGCGCCGCTGACAGGCGATGTCCGTAATTCCAACGCCGGCGAGATCCCCTGGGATTGGGCCCATCGCTATCCGCCGGCTGTCATGCCGTCCGATCGCCCGTACGTCTCAAGTTGCGGTGCTGAAAGCGTGACGGTTCCTGATGGCCGTGGCGGCACGGGACAGGTCAACGTCATCAGGTGCTACTGAACGGCAGCCTGGGACATCGCGTTACTGATATCTGAGCTGCTTTAATCGAACAGGCTTGAGACCGACTCTTCCGCAGCGGTACGCCCGATGGCTTCGGCGATCAGGGCTGCAATCGGCAGCGTGCGGATGTTGGGCGACTTGTTGACCGCTTCGGTCGGCTGGATCGAGTCGGTGATGACTAGCTCCTTCAGCCGCGAAGAGGTGACGCGGGCTACCGCGCCCCCCGAGAGCACGCCGTGGGTGATATAGGCGTAGACTTCCTTGGCTCCGTTGGCGAGCAGTGCGTCGGCAGCGTTCACCAGCGTTCCGCCGGAATTGACGATATCGTCGACCAGGATGCAGGTGTAACCGGCGACATCGCCGATCACGTTCATCACTTCAGATTCACCAGCGCGTTCGCGACGCTTGTCGATGATGGCAAGCGGGGCGTTGATGCGCTTGGCGAGCCCGCGGGCGCGGACCACGCCGCCGACGTCGGGCGACACCACCATCACGTTGGCGAGGTCGAACCGTTCGCGGATGTCGCGCACCATCACCGGCGAAGCATAGAGATTGTCGGTGGGAATATCGAAGAAGCCCTGGATTTGTCCGGCGTGAAGATCGAGCGTCATGACGCGATCGGCGCCGGCATGGGTAATCAGGTTCGCCACCAGCTTGGCGGAGATCGGCGTGCGCGGTCCCGCCTTGCGGTCCTGGCGGGCGTAGCCGAAATACGGGACCACGGCGGTGATGCGGCGCGCGGAAGCCCGGCGCAGCGCGTCCGTGATGATCAGGAGTTCCATCAGGTGATCGTTGGCCGGAAACGACGTCGACTGGATCACGAACACGTCGGAGCCGCGAACGTTTTCCTGGATCTCGACGAAAATCTCCATGTCCGCAAAGCGTCGGACGATTGCTTTGGTCAGCGGCAGGTTCAGCCCGTTGGCGATTTCCTTCGCCAGCGCCGGATTGGAATTGCCGGCAACAAGCTTGATCGAGCCGTTCTTGGCCGACATCGAGGCTTCTCCCCGCGCCTTGCTGGAGACAACGTTCAGCATATCGCAATACCCACGAAAGCGCGTTCCGATAACCCAGCGCCACCCGCTTGAACTTCCCGAACTACAAGCGGCAAACCCTGTCCAGGAACTTCAAATCGAAAAGCGGCACTAGAATTCAAACTTGGCTAGCGTCAGTTACTTTCCGAAATTCGTAAAAGGTAAGTCCGGCAACGACATACGAACTTCGGAAAGTAGGCGTTAGGCGTGATATCAAGAGGGTTACCCGGCTGGCAACCCGTCTGCCCGGTTTTCCCGGGCAAAAATGCCCATTTCCCCGTTGCTGTGGCTAATAGCTCGTGAAGTGAGCGTAGCCGAGGGCGCCGACAGGAAATTCGCCCGATCGCGGCTCGGGTTGATCGTCGGCGCTGGCGACAGCCGGTCCGCGCCTGGAGGGCGCTACAGGCGGCGGCGGTTGCGGTGCGTCGGCAGGAGAAGTTCCATTGACCATGCCGGCCAGCCCGCTGAGGCCTGCCTGCGCGATTTTGCGCAACACCAGATCGTCAGCCGCCGCCCAGGCGTCGCGCCCAGCCTTGCCGGCCGGCTCCTCGCCGGAAAGCCGCAAGGCGCGCTGCTGGTTCTGATCGTAGACGTCCCAGACCCAGGCGATGGTGGTGCGTCCGTGGTTGACTTGCGCGGCCAGATAGCCTCGCACGCGGTAGGCGGCCGCGCCTTCGCGGGACACGATCGACAGGCTCCGCAGTTTGGATTCGCTGTCCAGCACGCTGACCATCCGGTCGAACACCTGTGGGGGTGGACCGTCGATAGATTCGAAAGCGACTGTCGCGCCGGTCGGGTTGTTGGCCATCGCAAATGAATTGTTGGCGGCGCCACTCGCGCAGCCGCCAAGTCCGCAGGCCATCGCGAACAGAATCGCTAGCATGGCGGCGCGCGGTGCAATCCGAAAAACGCGAAACGAGATCACGGGTTGATCGCTCATTGCTAACGCGGCGGATTTGACATTCGCTTCATTGTTGCCCCGAGTACTCATAGCGAATGTCAAATCCAAAGCCGCACTCGAAAACTACATTTGCTGGTGTTCCTTTGGTTCTGGCATTCGCAAAGACCCTCCGCAGCACGACCGTGCGAATGCCAGAACCGGAACACCCGTGAGCGATATCGTTAAAATCGATTAACGTCTAGGGCAGAGGCGAGGCGCCATGACTCGGCCTGCCCGGGCACCTGCGGCTCGTCGCCATGAGGGTTTAGACAGCAGGACTAACTCACGCCGCGCTCGAGAACTATGGCGTGAACGTGGCGACCGTAATCGGCTTCCTTGCGATGCACGGAACGCCGGTAGCTGAAAAAACGCTCATCCGAATAAGTGTCGATGCCGGTGTCATCGACCAAAAGCACGCCGGCCTGTTCGAGCCGCATGCGGATAAAGCCCGCGAGATCGAACATCGCGTGGCCTTCGCGCGTTGCGGCTGCGAAGTAGAGCGAATTCCCGGCGTCCGCTTCGACAAATCTTTCGACGAACTCGTTGCCGACTTCATAGGAAGGCTGACGGATCAAGGGACCGACCGCCGCCACGATATCGGCGCGGTCAGCGCCAAGCTTTTCCATCGCTTCCACGGTGGCTTCGACCACGCCGGTCAGCGCGCCCTTCCAGCCGGCATGTGCTGCGCCAATCACGCGTGCTTTGGGGTCGGCGAACAGGATGGGCCCGCAATCGGCCGCGGTGACGCCAATCGCCAGGCCCTCGGTACGGGTGACGATGGCGTCGGCCTTCGGGCGCGCCGCGGCGTCCCACGGGCGTGATGCCACCGCTACGTCAGGTGAATGAATCTGGAAGACCGTGAGGAAATGTTCCGGCGCGACGCGAAGCTTCGCCGCCATCCGGCGCCGGTTTTCGGTGACATGCGCCGGATTGTCATTGGAGCCGACGCCGCCATTGAGGCCGGAATAAATTCCTTCGGAGACGCCGCCTTCGCGGCTGAAGAAAGCATGATGCAGGCCGGGGACGGCCGAGAGCAGGGGGGACTGTAGCGTCATGACGCGCTTCTTCTTATCCCTCCCCCGCGAGCAAAGCGAGTGCGGGGAGGGTGGCCTTCGCGAAGCGACGGCCGGGTGGGGGCGTTAGCGCTATCAAGAGATCGCTGCTGGAGTATTGCTGGAACCCCCACCCCGGCCCGCTTTCGCTCGCCGACCCTCCCCGCAAGGGGGAGGGAGAGGAAGACCGAGAACGGCTGGGATTCTGGCGTCATGACGCGTCAGCTTCCGCAGTGTCCTCGGGCGTCACGTCGGCAAACCCAGCCAGCGTGGTCAGATTGGGCTCGGAAACGCCGAGCACCTTGAACATTTCTCCCATGCCGCCGCGGCCGCCGCCGACAAGCCGTTTCAACGCGCTGGCGACGTCCTCAGAGGCCTCGCGCGTCGCCTTTGCCATCAGGTTGACCGCGCGGGTTTCGATCCCGAGCCGCCTGAGGAAGTCGCTCTGCGACACCGGGCCATGAACGCCGGCCCCCAGATCCTCGGCGGCACGTACCAGCGCCTGAAAGTCGACATGCGCGGTCACGTCGGCCTCTCCCGGGTTTTTCAGCGGATCGGCAAAGCTGTGGCCGGAGATCGCCTGCAAGGTGTCGCCGGCATCGCTGCGCAGATGGCCATAATCGATGATGAGCGCCGCGCCCTCCTGGTCGCGGACCCGGCTTGCGATCTTCATGATTTCCGCGTCCGGCCGCCACTCGAACACTGCGCCGGCTGGAACGGCGCGCACCCACGACGGCAACAGCACTTCAAAACGCGGAATGGGTTGGCTCGCCATCCCGAAGACCAGCTTGCCGTTACTGTCGAGGTCGACGGTGCGCTCATGCCAGCCGTTTTCCGCTTTGACCGCCTGATGGATCGGCAGCACGTCGAAATATTCGTTGGCGAAGATCACGGAGGGGCCGTCAGGCACGTCATCGATGGTGTCGTGCCATGTGATGTTGCGCGAGCCTGATAGTGCCGACTTCTGCTTGTCGCGCAGCACCGGATTGACTTCGACCAGATGGATACTCAGTGCCTGGTAGAGCGGCGGCAAGACGCGAAGCGCACGCAGCGCGTCCGCCATCAAGGTGCCGCGTCCGGGGCCGATTTCGATCAACCGCAAGAGCGGCGGTGAATCGATCGCGTTCCACACCGAGGCCGCCCACAGTCCGAGCAACTCGCCGAACATCTGGCTCACTTCGGGCGCGGTGATGAAATCGCCCTCGCGCCCCAGCGGATCCTTGGAGAGGTAATAGCCGTGCTGGGGATGCAGCAGGCACAGCTCCATGTAACGCCACACCGGGATCGGGCCGGACGACTTGATCAGCTTCTTGATTTCCGCCAGCAGCGGGGAAGTTTCCGTCACGAGATTTCCTGGTGGTCCGATTCTAACATCCGCGCCCCGTCGACCTGTTTTGCGAATGTTAGAATCAAAAGGACCTGTCAAAATGAGTTTGGAGTATTGGCGAGACGACGACTAGGTATCGAATGTCAATCCACTCCACTATACAGGCGGCGCCAGTGCCTCGGTCGCCTTTCGGCGCTTCGCCGCCACGATGATAATTACTCCGGCGATGATCATGGGCACTGAAAGCAGCATGCCCATGGTAAGTCCGCCCCATAAAAATCCAAGCTGCGGATCGGGCTCCCTGAAAAATTCACCAATAATGCGCGCAGTACCATAGATCGAAATGAAGCTGCCGAGGATCAGACCGGGACGCTTCAACGCGCCCATTCGAATCATGACAGCTAGAATAGTGAACAGGACGATCCCCTCAAGCGCGGCCTCGTAGAGCTGGCTTGGGTGGCGCGGTATCGGGCCGCCGTTGGGAAATATCATCGCCCAGGGCAGATCGGGGGCTGCCGCGCGTCCCCACAATTCGCTGTTGATGAAATTGGCGATCCGCCCGAGGAACAGCCCGATCGGGCCCACGGCGGTGACGATATCGCCAAGCGACAGGATCGAGATGTTGTTCAGTCGGGCAAACAGCATCACGGCTGCGACGCAGCCGAGAAAGCCACCGTGAAAGGACATTCCGCCTTTCCACAGTTCGAAAATCTCGGCCGGGTGCTGGACGAAAAACATCGGATTGTAGAACAGCACATAGCCGGTGCGGCCGCCGACGATGATCCCGATCGTCACCCACAGCACGAAGTCGTCCATCTGGGGGAGGGTGATCGGCGAAGGTCCGGCCCAAAGCTTCCCGTTCTTGATCAGCGCCCGCGCATAGATCCAGCCCAGCACGATGCCGCCGATATAAGCGAGCGCATACCAGCGCACGACGAACGGGCCGATCGCAAAAGCGACGGGGTCGAAGACGGGGAAAGCGATGGTGAGGAGCGGCATTCGAGGGTCGCAGGCTGGAAGGAAGTCAACGACAGACGTTGAACGGTCATCCGCTTCTAACATCCGTGGCCCGGATTGGTAGGCACTTTTGCGAATGGTCTTGAACCGGATGGCGCGGATCGCCATTGTCTGTGGTGAACAGTGCAAACCGGCCGGAGGTTAAGGGATGACCCAGACCAGTAATCGATTTTTCGACGAGATCGGGCGTTTGATGAACGATGCGGCCGGCGCGGCCCAGGGTGTCAAGCGCGAGGTTGACACGGTGGTGCGCAACCAGGCTGAAAAAATCCTGCGCGACCTCGATGTGGTCAAGCGCGAGGAGTTCGAGGCGGTCAAGGACATGGCGCGCCTGGCGCGCGAGGAAAACGAGACGTTGAAGGCGCGCATCGCTGCGCTGGAAGCCAAGCTGGGCGGAAGCACTTCGTGACGCTGGCAGGCTGAGAGGCATCGATTCGCGCCCGGCGGGCCTCAATGGCAAAGACCAGGCGCGATCTGCCGGTCGTTGCGTTCAAGTCGCAAGAGGCTTGGCACGAATGGCTCGCGTCGCAACCGCCGGATTCCAAAGGGCTTTGGCTGAAGCTAGCGAAAAAATCCGCCGGCGTTGCCGGTGTTTTAAAGTCGGAGGCGATCGATACGGCGCTTTGTCATGGTTGGATCGACGGCCAACTCGATAGTTTCGACGACAAGTACTGGCTGATCCGCTTCACTCCGCGGCGTTCCCGGCAGCAAATGGTCCGAACGAAATCGCACTCGCGCGCTTGAACTGGTCGAAATGGGCCGCATGCTCCCCGCCGGTGCGAAAGAGATCGAGCGCGCGCAAAAAGACGGCCGCTGGGCGGCAGCCTATGCGCCCCAAAGCACGGCGCAGGTGCCCGACGATTTGCATTCTGCGTTGACCAAAAACGCGAAAGCCCGACGCTTTTTTGAGACGCTTGATCGCGTCAATCGCTACGCCATTCTTTACCGCATCCATAATGCGAAGAAGCCCGAAACCCGGGCGGCGCATGTCAAAAAATTCGTCGCGATGCTGGCGGCCGGGGAAACCATCCATCCGCCGAAATCCACACGCTAGGACACGGCAACAGAGGCCTACCCACCCGACCTGGAGAAGCGGGCCGCGCCCGTGACGCGCGACCGTTGCTGCAGGCGCCGGGCTTGCCGGAGAAATCGGCTAGAGGCGCCCGAGGCTGACATTTTGCCCGTTGGAGCCGGCTACCTCTAGCTGGCGCCCGGCCGTCATGCTTTGATGTATTCAGACGCGAAATGGAGATGCCGCCCGGTATCTCCGTTACTCTGGAACATTCATTGTGACCAATAAGCTTGCCGAGGTTTCCCAGCAGGTTGTTGATGATTTGCAACGCAGGCTAGATGAGTCGGTCGCGCAGCAAGCCGCCACCGCCGATGTGCTCAAGATCATCAGCCGCTCAACCTTCGATCTCCAAACCGTCCTCGAAACGCTGATCAAGTCCGCAGTCGAGTTGAGCGGTGCTAACAGGGGCTCGATCTTCCTTCGCGAAGGCGAGGTCTTTCCGCTGAAGGCGGCGTCCAGCACCACCCCTGAATTTCTGCAATATTGGGCGGCGAATCCGCGGAAAGCGGGCCGCGGTTCGGCCACCTCACGGGTCATCGCATCGGGAAAGGTCGAAGTCATTCCCGATGTGCTTGAGGATCCGGACATGGAAATGTCCGCGGGGTCGCTGAACAAGATTCGCGCGGCGCTGGGCGTGCCGATGCTTCGGAATGACAAGGTCGAGGGCGTGATTGTGCTGACGCGGCCCGAGCCCGGCCCATTCGTCAAAAGCCAGATCGATCTGGTGCAAACCTTTGCCGACCAGGCCATGATCGCGATCGAGAACGCACGGCTGTTCAACGAAGTGCAGACCAAGACGGCCGACCTGCAAGAATCTCTGCAGCATCAGACCGCGACTTCCGAGGTGCTTGAGGTCATCAGCCGCTCGCCCGGCGAACTCGATCCCGTGTTCCAGACCATTCTGGCCAACGCAACCAGCATCTGTGACGCCCAATTCGGCCTGTTGGTTCTTTACGAGGACGGCGGCTTTCGTTGTACCTCGACGTTCAATCTGCCGCCGGCGTTCGCGGAGACCTTCTTGCGTAATCCGGTGATCTACCCGCCACCGATCGATCCGTTGGGGCGGCTGATCGCAACCCGGCAACTCGTTCATGTCGTTGATGTCAAGCAGGAGCCAGCGTACCTCACCAATTTTCCTCCGATCGTGGAATTGGCCGAGCTCGGCGGCGCCCGCACGCTTCTGCTGGTGCCGATGTTGAAGGAAGAAAGCCTTGTCGGCGTGATCGCCATCTTCCGGCAGACCGTGCATGCCTTCTCCCACAAGCAGATCGACCTGGTGACCAGCTTTGGTAATCAGGCGGTGATCGCCATCGAGAATGCCCGCTTGTTGAGCGAATTGCGACAACGTACCGACGATCTTAGCGAATCTTTGCAGCAGCAGACTGCGACTTCCGACGTGCTCAAGGTCATAAGCCGATCGACCTTCGACCTGCAAATGGTGCTGGATACGCTGGTTATCTCCGCCGCGAGACTGTGTGACGCGGACAGAGCCTGCATCTTTCAGAAAAAAGGCGAGGTATATCGCTGGGTGTCAAATTTCGGATTTTCTGCCGAACTTATTGCCTATGCCGACGAGCACCCGTTTACCGCAGGCATTTCCAGCACCACGTCGCGGGTGGCCCTCGAAGGCAAACCGATTCACAATCCCGATGTTCTTGCGGACCCGGACTACCGCGCCTCTGAATACCAGCGTTTAGGCAATTACCGCACGATGCTGGGTATTCCGTTGTTACGCGAAGGCGTGCCCATCGGCGTGTTCATCCTGACGCGAGAGCAGGTCCGGCCCTTCGCCGATCGCCAGATTGAGCTCGTTACTAGCTTCGCAGATCAGGCGGTGATCGCCATAGAAAACGTTCGTCTGTTCGATCAGGTTCAGGAGCGCACCAAGGAGCTCTCGCTTTCGCTGGAAGAACTGAGCACTGCGCAAGATCGTCTTGTACAAACCGAGAAGCTCGCTTCGCTCGGCCAGCTCACCGCCGGCATCGCGCACGAAATCAAGAACCCGCTCAATTTTGTCAACAATTTCTCGGCGCTTTCGGCCGAGTTGATCGACGAACTGAACGATGTGCTCAAGCCGGCTACGCTCGACAACAAGGTCAGGGAAGAGATCGACGAACTTACAAACATGTTGAAGGGCAATCTCGAAAAGGTTGTGCAGCACGGCAAGCGCGCCGATTCGATCGTCAAGAACATGCTGCTGCATTCGCGCGAAGGTTCGGGCGAACACCGGTCTGCAGACATCAATGCGATCATCGAGGAAAGCCTCAACCTGGCCTATCACGGCGCGCGTGCGGAAAAGCCCGGCTTCAACATCACAATGCAGCGAAACCTCGATCCGCAAGCCGGCCTGATCGATCTGTACCCGCAGGAGATCACGCGGGTGTTCCTCAATCTCATTTCCAACGGCTTTTACGCGGCCAACAGGCGCAGGGAAGCTGGCGACGAAGGCTTCGAGCCGCTGCTGACGGCGACCACGAAAAACCTCGGCAGCAAGGTCGAAATCCGGATCCGCGACAACGGCACCGGCATCCCGGCGGAAGTCAGGGAGAAGATGTTCAATCCCTTCTTCACCACCAAGCCCGCGGGCGAAGGCACCGGGCTTGGCCTGTCGATGAGTCACGACATCATCGTAAAACAGCACGGCGGCGAGATTGGCGTCGATACCGAACCCGGCGCATTCACCGAATTCATCATTACGCTGCCGCGCGCGGCAGCCCAGGTTGGAGAGCGAAATTGAGCGTTTACATACTCGTCGTCGACGACGAGCCCGACGTCGAGCCGCTGTTCCGCCAGCAATTCCGGCGCGACTTGAAATCCGGTCGCTTCACGATGGAATTTGCGCCGTCGGCGCCCGCGGCGCTGATCCGCGCCGCCGAGATCAAGGATCCGTCGCTGATCCTGATCCTGTCGGACATCAACATGCCCGGGATGAGCGGACTCGAAATGCTGCCAAAGGTGCGCGCCGAACGGCCCGACGTGCCTGTGATCATGATCACCGCTTACGGCGACGCCGAGACGCGCCGCAAGGCGATCGAGCGCGGCGCGGTGGGCCTTTTGACGAAACCGATCGATTTCGCGCTGTTGCGCCAGGAGATCGATGCGCGGCTCGGGCAAGCCGCATGACCGCAACCATCCTCGTCGTCGATGATGAGCCTGATCTTGAGGCTCTGGTCTTGCAGAAATTCCGCAAGCAAATTCGCGACGGCGCGGTGAGCTTTGTGTTTGCTCATGATGGGATCGAAGCGCTGCAGTCGATCGCGGATCATCCGCACGTCGATATGGTGGTCTCCGACATCAATATGCCGCGCATGGATGGCCTGACCCTGTTGCAGAAATTGGAAGAGGCAGAGGACAAGAAGTCGACCATCATTGTCTCGGCCTACGGCGACATGAGCAACATCCGCACCGCGATAAATCGCGGCGCGTTCGATTTCCTGACCAAGCCGATCGATTTCGGCGATCTCGAAACCACGATCGACAAGACGATACGCCACGTCGAGGCGATGCGCGATGCGCGCCGCCGTCAGGCCGAAGCCGAGCGCGCGCATGCATCGCTCTCGCGGTATTTCTCGCCCCAGATCGCCTCACGGCTTGCTGCCGCCGGCGAAAGCGACGGCATGGAGGTGCACTGGCGCGATGTCGCGGTCATCTTCACCGACATCGCCGGTTTTACGTCGCTGGTGGAAAATGTTGCGCCGGACGTGCTCGGCGCGTTGCTCAACGAATACGTGGGCGGGATGACCGAGGTCGTCTTTGCGCATGAGGGAACGGTCGCCAAGATCATCGGCGATGCCATCCAGATTCTCTTCAACGCGCCGGGCGACCAGCCGGATTATGCGACCCGCGCAGTCGCCTGTGCACATGCCCTGGACGATTGGGCCGAGGCGTTTCGTGAGCGCTGGAAATCCAGGGGTGTGAATTTCGGCGCCACCCGGATCGGTGTCCATGCCGGCCCGGCTCTGGTCGGCAACTTTGGCGGCAGCCGCTTCTTCGACTACACCGCTTATGGCGATACTATCAACACGGCAGCCAGGCTTGAAGCCGCCAACAAGTTTCTCGGCACGCGCATTTGCGTGAGCGCCGTGGTCGCCGGCGGCGCCGGCGCTTTTCGTGGCAGGCCGGTCGGCGATCTCTTATTGCGCGGGCGCAGCGAGCCCCTGCGGGCCTACCAGCCGCTGGCGGCTGCGGCATTTGAGGGCGCGGCGAATGCGCAATATTGCGACGCCTTCGCCAAACTGGAGGCCGGAGACGCCGCGGCGATGCCGGCCTTTGCGGCGCTGGTCGGGTTGCATGCCGGCGACGCGCTTGCCGGCTTTCATCTCAGGCGGCTGTTGAACGGGGCCAACAGCGCGCGCATTCAATTGGAGTAACGGCGCCGAAGCGTGGCCGCGTCCGGAAACGATCGCCCCTTGACATGATTTCGCGCGCGGCAAGTGATTTGCCCGTCGTGCCATTGTGCCGCAGGTGGTTTTTCTTGTGACGTCGGGCAAATCAGAAGCACATTTCCGCGCATCCCGTGCCCACCAGGAGGGGCGTATCGCGATCGTCACGGACGTTGGACGCGGGATGCGATGGCCGTGGGACTGCGCACACGACGAATGCGCTTGTCTCGCGGACGACAAAGCCGCGTGGTCTTAACGCCTCGACGCTGGCGTGAAGCCGGCGCCAATGCTTCGCATGGCGCCGGTGACGGTGACAAAAACGCCCGATCGCCGGAGAGAGCGCGGAATAAGTCGTAAAACCATCGCGCAGGGAATGCCGGCTCGTTTCGGCAAACCTGTGGCGACTACTCGTGTGCTTTCTACTTTTGCACACGAGGCTGCGGGCGAGCCAAGCGCCCGGCATTCCCTGCTCCCTCTGGTTTTGAGGGGCACAAGCGGCGCAAAGCTCGGGCGAATCTCGTCGCGAGAACGCGATGGCGTGGTTATTTAATGGTTTGATGATCGGAAAACCATGTCTCAAGGTCGTCATGCCTGGCACGAGGCCGGGCATGACGGAGGAGGACAGGCGCCGCCAGAACCAAGGGCATACGCCAACGGATGGCGATTTCCTCACAATTGGGGGCAGGTCCGCCCGTCGGGCAAAGCGAGCCCGCAGGAGAAATATCCGGCATTAGGTAGCAAACTCACCTAGCACATTATAGGTGCTTCGCGCTCATTTTGCCATTCTCCGGTGTATGACCGAAAAAGTCCTACTCGCGCTGATGGCAAAGCGGGCCGAGATATCCGGCCACATTACCCACCTCGAAAAGAAGGCGTCCCGCTGGCGCTCACGGCTCGCCAGCATAGACGACGCCATCAGGATATTTTCGCCAGAGACGGACCCTGAGGCGATTGAGCCTAAGCGGCGATACCGCGCCTCACGCTATTTCAGCCGGGGCGAGTTTGCCAGGTTGTGCTTGGACGCCCTTAGGGTAGCGACCGAGCCGCAGACGACAGCCCAAATCCTCGCAAGCGTCTTGAGGGCTAAACACCTGCCAGACGGGTCGCCATCGCTAACGGAAAAGACACTAGCCTATCTTAGGTCAAAACAGGCTGATGGGACTGTGACTAAGACGGGAAAGACCATAGGGGCCAAATGGCGGCTTATGGACAGGGAGATGTAGATATCGGGGGCAACTTTCGCTGCCTATTGTGGGCTTGAATATTTGGCCGTACCACCTATGTCATTGCGCGGTGGATGGCCTAGTTCGTCCCTCAACGAATCATTGACAAAATGTCGGTGATGGTACTCGTTGGGGTTGATTCGGCTCGCCCTTTCCGCTAAGCGATTCAAAACGTTCAGTTTCCTGCCGGGAGGTGGGAGCTGGCGTGTGCTTTTTTGTTTTCTAAACCAACGGCTGCTACACCTAGTAGTGTCCTTACCGGGAGTGGACACCATGCCTAGCTCAACAGACCCCAGGCTTCTCGCCCCACGGGCTTTCCCTGCTGCGGCTTGCAAGCTGGAACAGGCTATTCGCGACAATAATAATAGCGAAAAGACCAAAGAAGAACTGTGGATTGACGCTGCTCGCGAGCAAAACGCAGAAATTTCCAGCAGCCAAGTTGACTTTTTTGCGGAACTACGTACCCGTTCGGGCACGTAATTTAACAACTTTGAGGTGCTCGTGCCTGTCGTCGGTGTTACGGCAGAAGATATCGCTGCGCGTGCAGGTTACTTTCAGCAGATGCTCGATATCGAACTCGCTTCGCCCGCCCTGCGGGGAGCTGATCTATTTTATCACGCCTCAATGCCAAACATTTTGGCCCATTGTTACTTTGCCGTCTCAGAGGCTTACAAAAAAATATATCTCGCGGAAGGTCACCGGACAGACGCATCGAAGCGAGCCGCACTAACTTGTGCGACCATCGTTGCGATTAGCCCCATTCGTCAAAACCCTAACTCGAATTCTGAAGAGAAGGCAACGGAAGCGGCCTATGCAGAATCCGATGTTGGCGATGCGTTGCTCTTGCAGCATCATCAATCATCCGTTTCACAAGCGTCCGTTTGACGACAGGCGCCGCGTCTATCGCGCCTTTTTTGGGTTCAACCTTCAGTCAATCGACCCGATCCTCGCTGAGGCTAGGGCGAGTGGCGGCGAGATAACTTCGGATTGGGAAATAAGCCTAGTCCCAGCTGAAGAAGCGCTATTGAACCTGCTCGTCGATGATTTTGTGATGTATTCCAAATTCAAGATTGCAGAGCAGGAAGGCCGCTAGGTATTTCCGCGCTGCCAATAACCCTTCCATTGCCGCGAAACCGGGTGAGTGAGGGCGGCGCTTGTCGTCATCAAATACTGTTCGCCATTGCTCACCCGCCGATTGTTTTCCCGCCACGCCATCTCCCGCGCATAGGCTGACAGATACGGCCCAGCAACATGGTGATGAATGCCGATTTCAGCGCGGCGCAAGCGAGAGAAAAACAACTCCGCTTGATTGGTATTCGCTTCGGAGGTTGAATACGCCTCGGAATGATTGATCCGTTTCGTCAGGAAGCGTGCGTGTAGTGCATCCCAATGGATTGCCTCGTCGGCATAAACCGTGCTGCCAAGCGCCACGGTGCGGGCAATGGTGAGAACCGAAGCATCCTCAGACTTGAACACGAAAGGCAACGTGCGCCCGCCGCGCTCGCGCATGATGACAACCACGCGGCGCTTGCCTGTCTGATGCTGAGCTAGGCGACGATCAACGCGATTGGCTTTGTTGTTGGACGGGCGCACATGACCACCAAAATATGCGCCGTCAATTTCGACCTCGCCAGACACGGTTGAGCCGTTCGATTCCGATGCCATCGCTTCGCGTATTTTGTGAGCCATCACGAAAGCTGTCTTGTACTGGCAATCCAGGTCCCGGCTTAATTGCAGGGCGCTATGGCCCTTTGCGCCGTTGACGAAGATCGCAATGGCTAAAAGGTAGTCGCGGATCGAAAGCTTGCGGCTAGCGAAGATGGTGCCGGACGTGACGCTGAATTGATGGTTGCAAGCCTTGCACTTGAACAGCTTGCGGGTCGCATAGGTGTAGACTGCGACACAACCGCAACGCGGGCAAACCGGCTCGCCGTCAGTGGCGGCCCAACGGACCAGCTTGAAGGTCTGATAGGCTTCCTCGTCCGACAAACGGGCGACCTTCGCTAAACTTAGCGACCTCGCCTTTGCCGTAGAAGGAAGTGCTGCGACATGAGACCAACGTTTTCCGTTGACCTCATTGATAAGTGATGAAAGTGATGAGGTCAATACAAATCGTTGACCTTGGCGAAAATAAAGCTTATCTTCGCCCAATGACCCCGGAACAGTGTCGAGCCGCCCGAGCATGGCTAAATTTGTCTCAAGACGCGCTTGCCAAAGCCGCGAGCGTTGGCGTTTCGACCGTTCGGGACTTTGAGGCAGGCCGCCGCGATCCGACACGGAATAATCTGACGGCAATGCGAGTTGTGTTGGAGGAAGGCGGCGTTTCATTCTTTGATGACTACAAGGAAAGTGGAATACGGGTCGCGCGCTCGACGGAAAGCGTCGATTCTGATAGAAGTTAAGGGCGACCCCTTATGGAAGGGGGTCTTGGAAGACGACGCCAAACCCTGGTGGAAGGGGTTTGACGATAGCCCTTTTGGAAGGGGCTGGTAGGTGGAGGTAGCGGGACTTGCACCCGCCGGGGCAATGGCTGGACAACCGCGCCCCTGCACTGTGCACCCCCATTCTTGGAACCGGGGCCGAAAGGCTCCGGTTTTCTATTTCCTAGACGGCCGCGCCGGCCTCGGATTCTGTTTCCTCATCGGTGCTATCGGGCCGCATGCTGTCCATGTTCTTTACGCTTTTCGGAATACCGGCCGCGTCTGCGATCGCTCGCCATTTCCTGCGGAAGTCGTCGTTGTAATACGGATATCCGGTCGTCTCGCTGATGATGATTGGGCCTGACCCTGGAAGCTTCGAACGATCCGATGTTCCCAACTCTTCGATCACCATGGGTACGGTTTTCAGATCAACCTTGATCGTTTTTTGCCGCGCGCTCGTTACGTGAGTCAGGATCAGATTGCTGTCGATCTCATCCCAACGGATGCCCCTCAACCATTTTTGCCCTTTTTTATTAATGGTCAGAGAGATTCCGGGTTCAGAGAGCGGCACATACTCGCCGATAACATCGCCTTGGCGCAATCCCGTCCCGAACTGGAAAGCCTGCGCCAAGGCGATGCCAAAGCGGCCCTTCTCGTTTGCGACCCTGCGGATAGCATTTGCCTGCTCCGCTGTAAGTTTTTCAACGCAACTCCTTGGCGGTTCAAAATGGAGGGATCGAAAGACGCCAGATAGCCGTTGGCAGTCTTCGTTTTCTAAGATTTCACCACCAAACGTGAGTAGCGCTCTAAGTCTGCCCATAAGTGAGTGACTTACAGAAAGCTTTATGCCCCCGGCCGACCACTCCTTGTAAAAGCTTTCGAGGTCCGACTTGCCGATGCTCGATAACAGAACTTGGCCTCGCTCCCTTTTAATGCGCTCATGCATCGACCTGCTGTGATCGCGGGTTTTGAAACGTAGCTTTTGGTGGGATGACCGCGGATCAGTGAGAAACTTGTCGATCAAATCACCGAGTGTAATCCCGATGAGGGCGTTATTATTTTTAGGGAGAGGGGCGGGCGTGCTGGGGGCCGGTAAACTCGCTAGCTGACTGCCAGACACCTCAGGGCGGCCGGATGATCCCGACTTGTCGACCAAGCCGAAGTTGAACTCAGCAGCAAGTTGTTCGTACTCATTCAGCTTGGCGAGTTTTTGATCAATGTCCCGGACGCGCGCGGCTACGCGCTGCAACTGCTCCAGCAGGCCAGCCTTCTCAATTTCCATCGCTTCGCGGAGACTTGGTCCGGGTTTACCGGAATTGCTGCTCATTGCGCCCAGACAAAAAAAGGTTGTCCGGGGACCAGTTTACGAGTAAAAAGGGCACTTCCACGCGCCGATTCTTTTACTCGCGCTGGTCCCCGGCTTCGCCTGAGCGCGGCCGAATTACCACGCCGTCGAAGTTCGGTTTGCAACGCGCCATCGCCCCCTAAGGCGATGGCGTTTTGCATTTCGAATCGACTGTAGATCAGAATTCGTTACCCGTTCAAGACCGGACTTTTGCCCTGTATGGAAAGAACATCGGACCTCTAGGTGAGTTTGCTACCTAATGCCGGAAATATCGCTTCATTTCCTTGTCATTTTGGCCCTTTGGGGCTAGAACGCCGCCACGTTCGCGGCCCCCGCACCCCTGGAGGCTTGCCGCGAGGTGGAAACGGGCCGCGTTGCGGCCTTTAACTTTTTAGAAAACAAGGACTTAAGTCGATGGCGACCGTCAAGGAATTGAAGGCGACCGCGCGTCCAAAGAGCGGCAAGGGGGCCGCCCGGGCCGAGCGTCGCGCCGGGAGAGTACCCGGAGTGATCTATGGCAACAACCAACCCCCGCTGACCATCTCGGTCGATGACCGCGACCTGCGCCAGCGCATTCTGGCAGGCAGGTTCCTGACGACGGTTTATGACATCGACGTGGAAGGCAAGAAGCACCGCGTGATCCCGCGCGACTTCCATCTCGATCCGGTGCGCGATTTCCCGCTGCATGTCGACTTCATGCGGCTTGGCGAAGGCGCGACGATCCGCGTCAGCATTCCCTTGCACGTCATGAAGGCCGAATCTTCGCCCGGCGTGAAGCGCGGCGGCACCGTCAACATCGTGACGCACACCATCGATCTGGAATGCAAGGTCGATAACATCCCGCAATTCGTCGAGGCTGACGTCAGCGACCTCGAGATCAGCCACTCGCTCCATCTGTCGGACATCAAGTTGCCCGAAGGCGTGCGGTCGCTGATGCGTGAGGACGCAACGCTCGTCACCATCGTGCCGCCGTCCGGCTACGCCGAAGAAATGAAGGCGGCTGCGGCCGCTGCTGCCGCTCCCGCGGCGGGCGCTGCTCCTGCGGCCGGTGCCGCGGCTGCCGCTCCTGCGGCTGCCGGTGCTGCTGCTCCCGCGGCAGGCGCTGCCGCTCCGGCGGCAGGCGCCAAGGCCCCGGCAGGCGGTGGCGACAAGAAGAAGTAAAAGGAGACGGGATGCCGCGCCATGCGCCTCTTTGTTGGTCTCGGCAACCCCGGCACGAAATACGCGCATAACCGCCACAACATCGGCTTCATGGCCGTCGAAGAAATTGCGCGGCGTCATGGTTTCGCACCATGGCGCCGTCGCTTTCAGGGCGTGACGTCGGAAGGCTCCATCGCCCAGGAAAAGGTCGTCCTGTTGCTTCCGGGAACGTTCATGAACGAATCCGGCCGCGCGGTCCAAGAGGCGGCGAATTTCTTCAAGCTTGCGGCGGGCGACATCGTGGTGTTTCAGGACGAACTCGAACTGCCTTCTTCCAAGGTGCGTGTGAAGGTTGGCGGCGGGATCGCCGGTCACAACGGCCTGCGGTCGATTTCGGCGCATATCGGCAACGACTATCGCCGCGTGCGGCTGGGGATCGGTCACCCCGGCGTCAAGGAATTGGTGCACAGCCATGTGCTGTCGGATTTTTCCAAAGAAGAGCGGCCGTGGGTCGAAGCTTTGTGCAGCGTGATTGCGGACAATGCCGGATTGCTCGCGAGCGACAAGGATTCGACGTTTCAGAACAAGGTGCACCTGGCGATGCAGGCCAAGGGATTTTCCGACAAAGATGACGGCGACACCGTTTAGCAGGGCGTTCGCTTTAATCGGTTTTCAGGACGGATCATGGGATTCAAATGCGGTATCGTCGGGTTGCCCAATGTCGGCAAATCAACGCTGTTCAATGCGTTGACCGAGACGGCGGCGGCGCAAGCGGCCAACTATCCGTTCTGCACCATCGAGCCGAATGTCGGCGAAGTCGCGGTTCCCGATCCGCGGCTCGACAAGCTCTCCGAAATCGCCAAATCCGCGCAAATCATTCCGACGCGGCTGACCTTCGTCGATATCGCGGGTCTGGTGCGGGGCGCTTCGAAAGGCGAGGGCCTCGGCAATCAGTTTCTCGCCACGATTCGCGAGGTCGATGCGGTTGCGCATGTCGTGCGCTGCTTCGAGGATTCCGACATCACCCATGTCGAAGGCAAGATCGCACCTCTGGCGGACATCGACACCATCGAAACCGAGTTGATGCTGTCCGATCTCGACAGCCTCGAAAAGCGCGTCGATAACCTCGCCAAGAAGGCGAAAGGCAACGACAAGGACGCCAAGGAACAACTCGACCTGGTCAACCGTGCGCTGGTGCTGTTGCGCGAGGGCAAGCCGGCGCGAGCGCTCGAGCGCAAGGCGGAAGAAGAGCGTGCGTTCAGCATGCTTGGATTGCTGACTTCAAAACCCGTGCTTTACGTTTGCAATGTCGAGGAATCCTCCGCAAAGGACGGCAACAGTTTTTCCAGGCAGGTGTTCGAACGCGCCAAACAGGAAGGCGCAGTCGCGGTCGTGATCTCAGCCAAGATCGAGTCTGAAATCGCGACGCTGTCCCGCGAGGAGCGCAAGGATTTCCTCGATACCTTGGGCCTCGAGGAGGCCGGCCTCGACCGGTTGATCCGCGCCGGCTACCAGCTGCTCGATCTCATCACCTATTTTACGGCCGGCCCGAAGGAGGCCCGTGCCTGGACGATCCACCGCGGCACCAAGGCGCCGGGGGCTGCCGGCGTCATCCATACCGATTTCGAGAAGGGGTTTATTCGTGCCGAAACGATCGCTTACGCAGATTATGTGACGCTCGGTGGCGAAGCCGGCGCGCGCGATGGCGGAAAGCTGCGTCTGGAAGGCAAGGAATACGTCGTCGCCGACGGCGACGTGATGCATTTCAGATTCAATAACTAGTGTCCCGCGCCCTGATCGCGGATCGCGCCGAGATGCTCGTTGATCCGAAACACGATCAGGATGAATTCCGCCGCGATGCGCGAGAAGATGATCCCGACAATGACGCCGGCGATCGAAGATAACAGCTGGATGAACCCGCCGAACGGGCTGATCGCCATCGCGGCCAGGCCGGAGAAAATGCCGGCGATACCAAACAGACAGATCAGCGCGATCACCAGCCAGTAGAATGTCTTGATGATCGTTGGCGTGATAAATCGGTCCCACTGAAACAGATCCTGAAAATCGAACATCAGTTTGCTCCCGGGAAGTCGAATGTGATTCGCACGATCCATCTCGTTCATAAATGGCTAGCGCCGAATGCGGGTTCGGGCAAGTTGAACACGAGCCATGCGCGTGGATTGGGTTGAGATTGCCACAAAGTGCGGCCACAATCCGGCTTCCCGCAAGATGTCCCCCGAGATGAATGCGCTTTTCTTCGAAGACTTCAAGCTAGGCCATTTGGGTCGCTTCGGACCGCGGCACGTTACCGCCGAGGAGATTCGCGCCTTTGCGGCCGAGTTCGACCCGCAGCCCATGCATCTCGACGAGGCGGCGGCTTCGCGTTCGCTGCTGAAGGGCCTCGCCGGCTCGGGCTGGCATCTCTGCTCGATCACCATGCGGATGATCTTCGACGGTTTTATCAGCCGCACCGCGTCATTGGGCTCGCCGGGCGTCAACGAACTGCGCTGGCTTGCGCCGTTCCGGCCCGGTGATGACATCATGCTCGATGTCGAGGTGACGCAGGCGCGCGTCTCCCGCAGCCGTCCGGCCACCGGCATCGTCATGTTCAAGATGACCGCGAGCAATGCATCGGGACAGGTGTTGTGCGAGATGACGTCGCCGATCATTGTCCAGCGGCGCGACGCCGCCGCAAGTTGACAGGTGCATCGATGCGTTTTTTCGAAGACATCAAGATCGGTCAGCGGCGTGAACTCGGTTCTTTCACCTTCACCGCCGAGAACATCAAGGCGTTCGCCGTGAAGTTCGATCCGCAACGCTTTCATCTCGACGAAGAAGAGGGACGCAAATCGCTGTTCGGCGGCCTGGCCGCGTCCGGATGGCATGTCGGGTCGGTCTGCATGAGGCTGCTCGTCGACGACAGCCAGCGTCAGGCCGGCGAAATGATGGCGCGCGGCGAGAGAGTCGCGGTCTGGGGACCTTCGCCCGGCTTTCGTGAATTGCGCTGGATCAAACCGGTGCTGGCGGGAGATACGATCAGCTTTGCGAGCGAGGTCGAAGCGATGCGTAGCTCTGAAAGCCGCCCCGAATGGGGAATTCTCGAAGCGCGCAATAGCGGAACCGACCAGCGCGGGGAACTCGTGTTCTCGATGCTGGCGACGGCCTTCGTGCCGCGGCGGAATAATACGGCCTGAACGCGCGGGCGAAACCAAATCCTCGCTAACTTATTATGAACTAGTGCCTGTCAAACAAAAGGCGGGGCACGAGAGGGGACGATCATGGCCGACCGCCGCGGATTGAAATTGCTAGGCTTTATCTTTGCGACCGTCACGATCGCGGTGATGTTCGCCACCGCAATGGTGGTAAAGGGCTATGCTGACGGCGCCTATTCGTTCGAGAATGAGCAGGTCGCGTCCCGATAGGTCAAACTCCGCTAACCATAGCTGCAAAAGATCGACCGAAAACGCGCCTGCCGAATCCGCAAGCTTTCATCGGCTCCAGATCAGCGCCAACACCACGATCGCCGCGAGCAGCAATCCAACAAAGCGGATCATGATGGTTCCGACATGTTGGGATTGCGTCCGCAACGGAATTGGATCGCTGTTGTCGGGCCGAATGGTCTTCATGCAGGAAATCCCCGAAGTTACCTGCACTTGGTCTCGAACCGGACCCGAAAGGTTCAAGGCTCGCCTCGATATGATGTCATCATCTCAAGCTTCGAGCCGGAAAAATCCCGGCCCGAAGTCTCGCATCATCGCTTTATCAATCAGCTGTTACGCAAGCCGTCCGCGGCACGCTTCCACTGCGCGACATTGTCGGCGATCATGCGCGTCGACTTCATTGCCGCCTGGCTGAGCTGGGCATAACCCGAAATCTCGCGCTGAACACGCTGGCCTTCGGCATGCAGGACATCGCGCAGGCTCTCGAGTTCTGAAATCAGGTTCTCGATCTCGGCGAGCGATGTCCCGGCCACGCGCTGGATCAGTGTGTTGACATTGGTCACCGTAGCATCTGCGGTTGCCTCGGCCACATCGTTGCTTCCCGCCATGTTGGGCGCCGGACGGCGCAGATAGGCGATGTCGTTGCGGACGAAGTCGCGAATGCCGGCCTCGACGTCGGAGACGGTATCCTCGTTGGTGTCGTCTTCGATCGCATCAATTTTCTCGGAACGAATGGCGTTCATCGGCTGCTTCCCCTGTTTCGCGTTGATCGCGACCCGCGGGTGTCCCCCCGCACGTCGATGTCGACGGATCCATCAGGGCGTCCGATTTTGACCGCATCGCGGCCAATATGCGGCAATCAGGGTGCTTTCGCGAGACCGGTCGATGACAGCTGCCTGGACCCTACCAGCTCTGTTTGAAGCCAGCGGAAATGCTTTTATTCGCAATACCGAGTGGGGTTTCAGCGATCGAGCCCGAGATGTTGAAGCCGCCGACGATCTTCTGTTCGGCCCCGATCTTGCGCAGCCATTTGTCGTCGCCGGTCGAGAGCGTCTGGCCGGCGGAAAAGCTGGTGCCGGTGTCCGCGATTCCGAGTTTGGCCGACTGCTCGGTCGCATAGGTGGTGCGGCTTGCGGCGCCCGGCATCGGCGCAAGGCCCTGGGTCATGTTGTAACCGTTCTGGAGGGTGAGCGAATATTGATCGCCGAGATGGAGCGACTTGCTCAAGGAGGTGCCGAGCTTGCCTTGATCTTGCGCCGGGTCGATCCGCGCTTCGACCGCCGTCTTGTCCCAGATCGAGCCCAGGCCGGGCGCGGTCACCGCAGCCCACGCCGAGCCACCGGATTGGGGCTCGTTACCGCCATTGCTGGCCCTCTCGGCCAGCAATTCCGCAAACGTCTGCGGTTGCCGGACGACGGTCATGTCAGCGCCCACCCGCGTATCCAGAAATGGCGACACCGGCTGCTTCACAGAGACCGCGGACCCATAGCCCTTGTCCTGGGCGGACCAAGCCATCTCATTGGGCGGTGCCGCGCGGGGACCGGCGTGCAGTTCCTTGGGGTTCGCCGTCATCAGGGTAGAAGCATCGACGTCGAGCAGGCTCCAGTCGATGTCCAGATTGGCGATGTCGGTATCTTCGGTCGTGGCAGCGGCCGCGTTGTCTTTGTCAGGCGGGGCGGACTCGGTCGCCTCGGCTTGCGGATCGGTGGCGTCCTGCCACGGCGAAACTTTGGGAGGGACCGGCAAAGGCACGTCCTCCAAAGATTTGACCTGCGCCTGCGCCGGCAAGCTACCGGCGGCCAGCAAAAGAAAACCGGCCAAGCCGTATCCAAACCTGAAAGTCATCGCTCCTGCCCGCAACCCATCCGAAGGATGGCAGCGCTTCGTTGCCGAAATGTGGCGTGCAGGCGATGCGGCCGCAAGGCCAATCAGTGGTCCGATTCTAGCATTTGCATCCCGGTGCGGTGCATAGCGAATGTCAAATCCATTCCACTAGCCTTAAGAGGCGATCCGAGGCAGATGAATGGGATGGCCCAGCGCCTGCTCCACCAGGTCGAACGTATCGACCAGGATGCGGATGCTGGCGAGCTTGCCGGCCTTGAACTGCGCAAATTGCGCCAGCCGCAAGCTGATCGGCTTGTTGGCGTCGAGCATGGTCAACGAATAGCGCATCATCGAAGCCGCCGAGTCCGCACCCAGCATGATGGATTCGCGGTCAAAGCGGTGCACGCGGATATTGTCGGCGACCCGGCGGATCACCTCGAGCACGGCGGCCTTGCCGCGGCGGGCGCCGAAGAATGGAAACATGTCGATCGGGCCGTAGACGGCCCAGTCGACATCGTCGTCGATCAATGCTTCGAGTTCTTCATGCTGGCGCTCGTTGATCGCGCGATGCAATGCACGCGAGAAACGCCAGAGACTGTGCTCTGTCATAATTAATTCTTTCCAAACTGGATTTGTTCGCCAGCCTCCGGCCCTGATGGGCGTCATTAGCGACGCCGTGCCTGGAACGCTGATTTCGCCGCACTTCGCGGCGGCACCGATATTTGAAGCTTCAAATAATCGAAATTGGCCGAAATGCAAATGCAATTATGCATTGCACAAATGCGGAGTACTAGCGGCGCTCATGCCGCACCGTTGATTCCGACGCCACGGCGATTTCATCGTCGCGGGCCGCCATGATGCCGAACCAGATGGCCGCGCCGACCCCGCCGATCATGGCTCCGGCCGGCATGAAGCTGAAAAACACCAGCATGGCGCTATAGCCTTCAAAACTCGTGGTTTTGGCGATTTCGATCCATGCGAGACCGGCGCCGATGCCGAGCGCCGCGCCTCCGATCGCCCCCAGCACCAGACCGAGCAGGGCGAACAGCGCGATTTTCATGATGGTCCTGGTCCAAAGAGGCCGGATGCCCCTTTGGTAGTCTGCGGCGGGAAGGGAAGGTTCACGACGGATACGACGTTTTGGTTGACCCGATCGCCGCGCGAACGCGCCACAAGGCCGCAGTGCGGCCTCTCGCCGGGCCGAAGGCTTCACAGCGTTGATTGGCCCGTTTATCGTCCCGCGCAACCGACCGGAAGTCGGAAGATAAACGTTAAGGGGGAAATACGCGTGAGAAGCATCATCCATGTCGCCGGCGTGAGCCTGCTGCTGTCGTTTTCGGTGGGATCGATACCGGTGTTGGCGCACACGCCGCAGCAACCTCCGCACCAGCTCTACAACGAAGGCGACCTCAAGCTTGAAAGCGGCGAGGTGATCAAGGACTTCTCGATCTCCTATGTCACGCATGGGAAACTGAACGACGCGAAGTCCAACGCCATCCTGATGGTGACGGCGATCGGCGGCAATCACCACCGGATCGATTTCATGATCGGACCGGGCAAGGCGCTCGATCCCGAGAAGTATTTCATCATCTGCACCGATGCCATTGGAAATGG
Source organism: uncultured Alphaproteobacteria bacterium (assembly GCA_963824305.1). Lineage (GTDB taxonomy): Bacteria > Pseudomonadota > Alphaproteobacteria > Rhizobiales > Xanthobacteraceae > Bradyrhizobium. Next base: position 2,067,848 of record CAWGOW010000001.1, on the reverse strand, counting down.
CCTGACGACCTCGCCGAGCAATTCGAAGTCGCAGCCGCGGATGAGCTTTCCGAAATTCGGCATGCGCGACATGGTCGAATCGCAATACCGGTTGTTGAAGGAAAAATTCGGCATCGAGCATGTCCTCGCCGTCGTCGGTCCTTCCATGGGCGGCATGCAGACGCTGCAATGGGGCGTCAGTCATCCCGATTTCATGGACGCGCTGGTGGCGATGGTGCCGCTGGCGAAGACGCCGGCCTGGAGCGTCGCCGTGGTCGAGGCCTCGCGCAAGGCGATCATGACCGATGCGGCGTGGAACGGCGGCAATTACGACGCGCCGCCGGAGAAGGGTATCCGGCTGATGCGCGACATTCTCAACCTGATTTCGGCGCGCACGCCCGATATGTATTCGGCGCAGTTCAGGAACGGCATGGACGCGCTGCCCTGGATGGAAGCGCAGGAGAACGCGCTGATGAAGGCCATGGATGCCAACGACTGGATCTACCAGACCTGGGCCTATGAGCGTCACGACCTCGGCACCACGCCGGGGTTTAACGGCGACACCGCCAAGGCGCTGGCCTCGATCAAGGCGAAGACCTTGATCATGACCGGCACCAAGGACCTGCTCAATCCGGAGTTCGAGCCGATGGAAGCCGGCAAGAACATCGTCGGCGTCAAGATGATGACGATCAGCCCCGGCACCGTCACCGGCCATGCTTCCGCCGGCGGCGCGATCCCGGCCGATGTGGAATTCCTCAACCGTGAGACGGCGGTGTTTCTCGATGGCGCAAAAGGTGCGTCGCGGTAACCATTCGCTATGGCTCCCAATGACGTCACAGAGCGTTCTCGCAGCGGCAAACCCGGCGATGACACGATGGAACCGGATCGCCTGCTGCGCGGTTAAAGGTGGGCACGCGGGATCAACCGCCACGATGTCACGAGGGATCATTGTCATGAAGACCGTCACCACATTGCTCGCCGTTGCCGCGTTCGCCGTCGCAGCCGGCAGTGCCGAGGCCAAGGGCTGCCTGAAGGGCGCCGCAGTCGGCGGTGTCGCCGGACACTATGCCGGCCATCACGGGCTGCTTGGTGCCGCCGCCGGTTGCCTCTATGGACGCCACCGCGCGAACGAGCAGGACCGGCAACAGCAGACCCAGCTCCCGAAGACGGATAACAGCCAGACCGGGATGTGAAGTCGCTGGAGCTGACGGCGGCTATTTCCGCGTCCGCAGCGAAGGCGAATAAATAAAGATTTACACGACAAGTGCGCCGAACAGGCTCAACCTTGCCTCCTGAAATCTTTGGGAGGCTTGGATGCGCCCCTCTGCGATCCGGATTTTGACGCTGACAGTTTGCGCGACGGCTCTGATTCCCCTGGTAGCAACGACCGAGGGCGAGGCGAGCAGCCGGCATGTCCAAAAGCATCAATCGATGAACCATCAACGCGTGAGTCCCGGCTTCAGGCGTGCATGGGCGGCTGGAGAGATTCGCCCCGTCGCCCCGGCGTACAACCGAGGCAGCGTTTGTCCTGGCATGGGCCGAAGCTTCGATTGCTCGGTGTGGCCGCCTCCGTTCGACGAAGATCCCGACCGCAAGGTCTCGGGCTCCGACGGCGGGTGATAAAAAAGCAATCATAGAGTCCCCAGGTGTCTTCCCGTGATTTCGGGGCAGCCGTCAGGCTGAACCCGGAATCCATTTTGCGAAGCATTGAAACGGCGCTTTGGATTCTCAGATGCGCAATTGCGCACCATCGCTCGACGCTCCGCATCGCCCTCAAAGATCTGTCGTCCCCGCGAAAGCGGGGACCCATAACCACCGGCTGCCGTGATCAAACAAGCCGTGGCTCCAATTTCACGCTGTCCCAACACCGTCGGCTATGGGTCCCGGGTCGCGCTTCGCTTGCCCGGGACGACGCGAAATCAAACACACCTCTGCCTTCCCGCGGCATGATCACGCCCGGGTTTTCGCCACATCGTTGACCCTCGCGAATTGCGAGGGCGCAGGGAATGCCGGGGCTCGAGCAGAACCCGCAGCCTTGCGTGCAAAAGTAAAAAGCACGCAAGCAAGTCACCACAGGTCCGCCGAACGATCCGGCATTCCCTGCGCGATGGTTTTACGGTTTCCTTCGTGCTCGCCCCGGAGACCGGGCTTATTGTCTCCGTCATCGGCGCAATGCGGGAGCATTGTTGCCGACTTGATATCAGCGTCGGGATATCAGGCCCACACGACTTCGCCGTCCGCTTGGCGCCCTTCGTCACGGGCACAGCAGCGTCCATCGCGTCCCGCGCCCAACGTCCGTGACGATCGCGAAACGCCCCTCTTGAGGGGAGCGGGATGCGCGGAAAGATGCTTTTGATTTGCCCGACGTCGCAAGCGAATGCGTCTGCGACACATTGGCACGACGGGCAAATCAGCTTGCGCGCATCGCTGCGATGTCAATTGAAAGTTTCTCTTGTCCCGGATGCGACGCAGCGTGCAACGCTGCTTCGCCTTTCGTCGTCCCCGCCTGGTGCGCGATTGCACGGTCCCGGATCGCGCTCGGCGTTCGCGTTGCTTGTCCGGGACGCCAGCTAGCTACGAGCTGTCGCCCGCGCGTTTCAGAAAACAGGCGCCGGCAATTGCAGATAGCCAAAGGTGGCGGCCAGGATCATCAGTCCGAAGCCGATGCCCGAGAAGATCAGGACGCCTTCGAACGACCGGTCGCGAGGCGTCGCCTTGCGCGCATGAGGGGCCGGCATCACGGACGCATCGGCCACCGTCGGAATCGTCTCTCTCAAAACAAGTGTCGGCATGGATGAACCCTCGCGTTTGCAATTAACGGTGCCAAATGCCCCTGCCTCGTCTGCGATTTGGCCGGGGCTGGCCGGGAAAGCATCACCAAATTGGATGATGCCGTACTGCTTTGTTGCCAGCGGGCTCGCCTTGGTTCGATGGCAAAACGAATTGAAACAAAATGGAACCGGGCCGGCTCCGGCCGATCTCCGATCGGACAGAACTTGAGTCACAGCGTCCCGAAAGCCGCCAAAATCCCTGTTAAAAGCCGTGCGGTCGGTCGGAAAATGTCGGATATGACGTAGGATGGAAAGGCCGCCCCAATGGGCCGTGCCGGACGAAAGGGTTGAGATGCGATATTTCCCGGTGGTTGCGGCGATCGGAGCCGGTGCTTTGACGGTTATGGCTTCGGCTTTTGCGCCGGCTTACTCACAGACGCGTCCAGCTTCGCCGCCGTCGGCTTCACCGCCCGGCGCTGCCGCCGGACCGGGTGCGCCGACCAAGCGGGAAGCCTGTAAGGTCGATGCCAAATCCCTGCGGGGCGCCAGCCAGGACCGAGTGGATCAATACCAGCTCTGCATGGCTCAGGCCCGAACGGATTGCCTGAAAGACGCCATCGCCAAAAAGATCGTCGGCGCGGAGCGAAAGGAGTTCGTCAAAACCTGTATCGGTCCCCGCGAAGACGATAATATGTGACGTCATTCCGCGGCGCGGGTGCACGAGCGAACTATGGTGCGCAATCGCGCACCTGAGAATCCATTCCTCCCGGTACTCAAGCAGCGCCACGGATTCCATGGATTCCGGGCCTACGCCTCCCGCGCATAATAGCTTCGCTATTTTGTCGCGACGGCGCATTTGGGAATGATCCTTTTCGTGTCGTAAAGTAAGTACGATGAGGTGTCACACGGAGCCGACGATGAATCCCTTGCCGATCGCGAATTCAGAGATCACGAAATTCTTTCACACATGGCTTGAGACTTTTTCCGGTTACGTGCGCGACGTCGACTACGCCTCGGCAAAGCCGCTGTTTCATCCAGACGTGCTCGCCTTCGGCACGCACAACGATGTCATTCCCGGCCTCGACACATGGGTGGTGACGCAATGGGATCATGTCTGGCCGAAAACCACGGACTTTCGCTTCACGCTCGATCAGACGCAGGTGCTGGCCTCGCCCGACGGCAGCACCGCGATCGTGGTCGCGCCCTGGACCAGCACCGGCTATCACGAGGACGGCAAGCCGTTTCCGCGGCCGGGACGCGCTACCATGATATTTTCGAAGAACGGGCAGGGCTGGCTTTGCACGCATTCGCATATGTCGCTCAATCGCGGTGTGCCGCAGGCGAGTCATGCGAACAGGCCCGTGAAGGCGAGGTGAGGGCGTAGCCCATGCCCCGTCATTCCGCGCGACCTTGTCGTCATTGCAAGGAGCGCTAGCGACGAAGCACCATCTTGCTCATTTCTGGATTGCCTCGCTGACGCTCGCAATGACGGCGTCAGACTTCCCGGCTGTTTGTACGTCAATGAGCGATAGAACGGGCGATGATAAATCCTGCAAGCACAACGAAGAGAAAAAGATCGCTTGCCATGGCGATGGTCTCGTTGCGCGCGCGATTCCGCTCGGCCACGTGCCGGACTCCGGCGATGCCATAGAAAATACAGGCCGAGATCGCTACCGGCAGAACGAAATCCGGGAAGCTAAGCGAAAGCAGCCCCACGGCGGCGATCGCGACGTTTGCGACGCCGAGTTCGCGCACCAGCGGCAACACTTCGTCGCTCATGTGGAAAATTTCTTTCGCCGTGAAGGCCGGTTGAAATAACTGGCGCAATCCGGCAAGCGCCAGCCGGACGCCGACGCCCCAGAACACGAACCAGCGGCCGACCAGAAATGTCAGGGATTCCGCCGGAACCGACGTATGTTCAACGACAATGGAAATTAGCGGCAGCACGAACATCGTGAGTGCGACCGTGGCGAGATACATTCCTGCTACTCCGTCGGACGGGCCGGCATGGAATCTTACCGCTTCTTCCACCCGCCGCGATGCCCCGGCGCTCCGCCGGTCGAACGAGGTGAGGGGCCGAACTCGGGGCCGGACTGGCGCGAGTCGGTCGGCTGAATGACCCGGCTGCTCTCGCCAAAGGGTTTTTCGGGCAGCGCGCGGTCGGCGCGGTAGGGCAGCGATTCCGGTCCGTGCATCTCGTCGAGATGCGGTTTGTGGACTTTTGAGGTGCTGCCTCCGCCGGTGGATCGCCCCTGGGAAGAGCGCTTCTTCATCGCCGCCGCCGGCAAATTGGCGGCCTCGCCGTATTTCTTGGTGCCGGCATAGCTGCCTGCCTTGGTCGCAACCCCGCGCTGCTTGATAGTGGGATCGTCGACCACGGCCAGTTCGGTAGCGCGCAGTCGCTTGACCTCGTCGCGCAGGCGCGCGGCTTCCTCGAAGTTCAAATCGGCCGCAGCCTCGCGCATCCGCGTTTCCAGGTCCGCCAACACCGTCTCGAAATTGTGTCCGATCGCGATCACGTCGTCAGCCATGCCGCCGCCGCCGATCTCGACCAGTACATGGTCGCGCTCGTAGACAGAGTTCATGATGTCGCCGATGGATTTCTTGATACTCTCCGGCGTGATGCCGTGGGCGGTGTTGTATTCGACCTGCTTCTCGCGCCGGCGATCGGTTTCCGCGATCGCACGCTCCATCGAGCCGGTCATCTGATCGGCATAGAGGATAACGCGGCCGTCGACGTTGCGCGCGGCGCGGCCGATGGTCTGGACCAGCGAGGTCTCGCTGCGCAGAAAACCTTCCTTGTCGGCATCGAGGATCGCCACCAGCGCGCATTCGGGAATGTCGAGGCCCTCGCGCAACAGGTTGATGCCGACCAGCGCGTCGAACGCGCCGAGGCGAAGATCCCGGATGATCTCGATGCGCTCGATGGTGTCGATGTCCGAATGCATGTACCTGACACGAATGCCCTGCTCGTGCAGATATTCGGTGAGGTCCTCCGCCATGCGCTTGGTCAGAACCGTGATCAGGCTGCGATAGCCCTTTTGCGCCACGGCGCGGACCTCGCCGACGAGATCGTCGACCTGGGTGCGCGCCGGGCGAATGTTGACGGGAGGATCGATCAGCCCCGTGGGGCGGATCACCTGCTCGACAAACACGCCGCCGCTTTCGTTCAGCTCCCATCCGCTCGGCGTTGCCGACACCGCGACCGATTGCGGGCGCATCATGTCCCATTCCTCGAAGCGCAGCGGGCGGTTGTCCATGCAGGAGGGCAGGCGGAAACCGTATTCGGCGAGCGTCGCCTTGCGGCGGAAGTCGCCGCGGAACATGCCGCCGATCTGCGGAATGGTCACATGACTCTCGTCGGCGAAGACCAGCGCATTGTCCGGCACATACTCGAACAGGGTCGGCGGCGGCTCGCCGGGGCGGCGTCCCGTGAGATAGCGCGAATAGTTTTCGATGCCGGCGCAGCTTCCGGTCGCTTCCATCATTTCGAGATCGAAAGTGGTGCGCTGCTCCAGCCGTTGTGCTTCCAGCAGGCGTCCCTGGTTATTGAGCTGGTCGAGACGCAGCTTGAGTTCGCCCTTGATCGACTTGATCGCCTGCACCAGCGTCGGGCGCGGCGTCACATAGTGCGAGTTGGCGTAAATCTTGATGAATTCGAGTTCGTCCTGCTTGTGGCCGGTGAGCGGATCGAACTCCTCGATATTTTCCACGATGTCGCCGAACAGGTTCACCCGCCAGGCGCGGTCTTCGTAGTGCGCGGGGAAGATGTCGACGACGTCGCCGCGGACGCGGAAGGTGCCGCGGGAAAAATCGGCCGAGGTACGCTTGTATTGCAGCGCGACGAGATCGGCGATCAATTGCCGCTGATCGATGCGCTCGCCCTTTTTCAGCGCAAACGTCATCGCGGTGTAGGTCTCGACCGAGCCGATGCCGTAGATGCAGGACACGGACGCGACGATGATGACGTCGTCGCGTTCGAGCAGCGCGCGCGTCGCCGAATGGCGCATGCGGTCGATCTGCTCGTTGATCGAGGAATCCTTCTCGATATAGGTGTCGGTGCGCGGGACGTAGGCTTCGGGCTGGTAGTAGTCGTAATACGAGACGAAATACTCGACCGCGTTGTCGGGGAAGAAACTCTTGAACTCGCCATAGAGCTGCGCGGCGAGCGTCTTGTTCGGCGCGAGAATGAGGGCGGGGCGTTGCGTCGCCTCGATCACCTTGGCCATGGTGTAGGTCTTGCCGGAGCCGGTGACGCCGAGCAGCACCTGCGTGCGGTCGTTACGCTGGATGCCTTCGACCAGTTCCCTGATTGCGACGGGCTGGTCACCCTTCGGCTCATATTCCGATTTGATCACGAACGGCTGCCCGCCTTCGGATTTCTCCGGACGCGGCGGGCGGTGCGGCGTCCAGATTTTCGTCGAGCCGTCGTCGCCTTTGAATTCGGGGCGACCGTCGCGGATCAGCGCTTCCAGCGCCTCGGCGGTCGCGGCGACGCCAAGGGCCTCCATCTTGTTGCGGGGCGGGCGGGCCAGCGCCGCGTCATCGTCCTCGGCGGTCGGTAGCCCCAGTTGCCGCGCCAGTTCCGGATCGAGCGTGGGAATCGTGGCGGCGGTGCCGTAATTGGCTTGCGGCGCTTCGTCGAAGCCGGAATCCTCCGATTTCCGCGCGCCTGATGGCTGCGGATTGGGCCGCAGCGGCATCGGGTACGGATCGCCTGAGCCTTCCGGGAAATTTTTGGGCGTCGATGCGCGGGCGCGATGGGCGGCGGCCTCGCCGCCGGCACGGCGGTCCCAGGAATTGTCCGGCGGCGGCTGCAAGCCAGCACTCTTCTCCCTCCCCCCTTGCGGGGGAGGGTTGGGGGAGGGGGGTACTCTCGTTTGTAGAGCGTGCGCCCGTTGTCGATCCAACTCCTGCCTCGCCGCGGTTGATCGCGGGATTGAGCAGTTCGGCCAGCGCAGGACCGATCGGCTGCACGTCGGGCCTCGAAGCCTTGGAATTCGGTACTTTGGTCTTCGGGGTTTTGCCGGGCTTTTTGGGGGAATTCGGGGACTTCGCCATGGGCAGAATATGGGACGAGTCTGCGCCTGAGAAAAGGGCTGGGAATTAAGGAGGGCACGTCCGGGAAATTGACGGCTGATCCTTCGAGACGCGGCTTTCGGCCGCTCCTCAGGATGAGGCCGCAGTGGGAGAGGCCTCATGGTGAGGAGGCGCCAACGGGTCGCGCGAAGGGCGCCCGATGACGTCGCCGTCTCGAACCATGAGGAGCCCGTTGCGTTGTCAGCAGTTGTCAGTACGCGCGCGAAACCGCAAAGTGCCGGACGTCATTTCCGAGGAATTCAATGCCCGACATCCATCCGCTCGCAGGAAAACCCGTTGCAGCCTCGATGCTCGCCAATATACCGCGCCTGGTGACGGCCTATTTCGCAGGCAAGCCCGACCCGAAGGTCGCGACGCAGCGGGTGGCGTTCGGCACCTCCGGCCATCGCGGGTCGGCGCTCAACGACGCCTTCAACGAGGCGCATATCCTGGCGATCACCCAGGCGCTGTGCGATCACCGGGTCGAGAAAAATCTCACCGGGCCGCTATTCATCGGCATCGATACCCACGCGCTTGCCGAACCGGCGCTGGCGAGCGCGCTCGAAGTCTTCGCCGCGAATGGCGTGACCGTCATGATCGACGAGTGCGACGGCTACACGCCGACGCCGGTCATCTCGCACGCCATCCTCACCTACAATAAGGGCCGCACCGAAGGTTTCGCCGACGGCGTCGTGGTCACGCCCTCTCACAATCCGCCGGAAGATGGCGGCTTCAAATATAACCCGCCGAATGGCGGCCCGGCCGACACCGACATCACCGGGGCGATCGAGCGCGCCGCCAACCGCTATCTCGAGAACAACCTCGATGGCGTCAAGCGGATGCCGTATGAGCGGGCGCGCAAGGCATCGTGCGTGCATCGCTACGACTACATCACGCCCTATGTCGCCGATCTCGCTTCCGTGCTCGACATGGAGGCGATCCGCTCGAGCGGCGTGAAGATCGGCATCGATCCGCTCGGCGGCGCGGCGGTGCATTACTGGCAGCCGATCATCGAACGCTATCGCCTGAATGCGACGCTGATCCGCGACGAGGTCGATCCGACCTTCCGCTTCATGACGCTCGATTGGGACGGCAAGATCCGGATGGATTGCTCATCGCCTTATGCGATGGCGCAGCTGATCGGCATGCGCGACAAGTTCGATGTGGCATTCGCCAACGACACCGACGCCGATCGCCACGGTATCGTCACCCGCTCGAACGGTTTGATGAATCCGAACCATTTTCTCGCGGCCTCGATCGCGTTCCTGTTCGAGCATCGCCCGCAATGGCGCAAGGACAGCGGTATCGGCAAAACGATTGTCTCCAGCGCGATCATCGACCGTGTCGCGAACAAGATCGGCCGCAAGGTGGTGGAGACGCCGGTCGGCTTCAAGTGGTTCGTCGATGGACTTGTCGGCGGCGGCTTCGGCTTTGCCGGCGAGGAGAGCGCGGGGGCCTCGTTCCTGCGCAAGGATGGATCGGTTTGGACCACCGACAAGGACGGTTTGATCATGGGACTGCTTGCCGCGGAGATCACCGCGCGCACCGGGCGCGACCCAAGCCAGTTGTTCGATAGCCTGACCAGGGAACTGGGTGTGCCGTTCTACGCGCGGATCGATGCGCCGGCGACGCCACAGCAAAAGAGCCTGTTCAAATCGCTGACCGGCGAGAAACTGGCGATGACGGAACTGGGCGGCGAGAAGGTAGCTGCGGCGCTCACGGCCGCGCCCGGCAACGGTCAATCGTTCGGCGGCATCAAGGTCGTGGCAGAGAACGGCTGGTTCGCGGCACGCCCGTCGGGGACCGAGGACGTCTACAAGATCTATGCGGAGAGCTTTCGCAGCGAAGACCACCTGCGCCAGATCCAGCAAGAGGCCCAATCCGCGATCGCGCGCGCCTTCGCCGGCTGAATTCCGCGAAGCGCTGTATTCAGGCTGCCGGTGTCGGGGTTGGCGAGGCGTCGGGGACGATGTTGAGGTGAATCCCGCCGCAGCGGACGCATCGCATGGTCCAGTATTCGGTGCCGGCGCGCCCATCGATCACGCGAAGCACCCGAAGCTGGCCTTCGCAGTCGGGGCAGTCGGACCGGACCTGGTCTGACGAATTGGACCCAGGCTCATGCATGAGCCGTCCTCCGCTTTGGTTCGATGACGGATCGGCGGTTGAGGTAATCGATGCGGGTCCGGGCGTCGGCGATGGCGGCCTGCGCATCGGACCAGGCAAAACCGACCTCAAGCTCGGGAAATGAGACGCCGTCGATCACGACGGGCTCGAAATCCTCGCGCCGGATCCTGGCGTGCCAAAGTCCCCGCCCAAGCTCGAAAGCCTCTATATTAAAGCCGTTATAAGTCATTTCGCGTCTCCCCGGTCAGGACATAAAGCAAACCATGGCCGGGGCAAAACACCTGTTAACTGGTTCACAGTTTCGGGAGAAGTTCGACGCGCGGGCGAAGGGAACCTATATAAACGGCGCACAAACAGGAGAATCGATGGTGGCGGCGGCGGATTCGCTGGTTCTGGACCTGGTCGAGTGGGTTGCCCGGGAACCGCGCCCCTATCAGGAGGTCATCGCGACCTGGCGGACCTCATGTCCGCGCCTCACGATCTGGGAGGACGCCGTTGATGCCGGATATGTCGCCCGCGCCTGCGCCTCCGGTTCTCAGGCCATGGTCGTCGTCACCGAAGACGGCCGGAAGTGGCTGCACAGGCACGGCCGTTTGAGCTGATTGATCATGGAATTTAGGGAAAGTGTTATGGAGACGCCGGCTTTCGCGCGCGCCGCGACATTTGCGGTCGCCGTTGCGGCGTTCGCGATGTTCGGTGCTGCACCGGGCTTTGCCGCCGAGCAGGTCTACAATCCGCCGGCGGGCAGCCGCTGGATGGTCGATACCGAAACGCGCGGCGAAGAAATCAGACCGGATGGCACGGCGACGTCGCTGATCAGGACACGCGCCGAACTGACGATTGAGCAGAGGACGGCGGATGGATTCCGCATTTCCTGGGTTCAGCGCGAGGCTACCGTCGAGGGCAACGCGCGAAACGTGCCGTTGCGCCGCGCTTACATGAAGGTGCTGGAGAATGTGGTGATCCGCGTCAGCACGGACCCCTCGGGCAAGCCGTTGCATGTCGACAATCTCGATGAAGCTAGGGGGCAGATGCAGAGCGTCGCGAAAGAGCTGGTGAGGCAATTCGACCATCGGCCTGCCGCGCGCGGACTGTTCGATCAATTGATGACGGAACTGGTCGAGGTCGACGCCGACAGCGCCGCGGCGGCTTATGTCGACGCACTGGGCACGCTTGCGATCGCGCAAAATGCCGGGATGAAACCCGGCGAGTTCAGGCAGGCGTTCAAGCCCGCGGAAAATCCGCTCGGTGGCGACGCGCTGAAATCGAAGGAGCGCTTCGAACTGGTCGAAGCCGATGCCGCTGCGGCACGGCTCAAATTCGTCAGCGTCACTTCCGTCGACCCGGCTGACATGAACGAGTTCATGCAGTCCTTTGCGAGAAGCCTGCTTGCCGCCTCCGGCGACAGTGTCACGACGGAACGCGTCAATCAGCTGGTCGGCTCGATGCTGTTTTCGGTCGACAAGCGCGCCGAATTCGAGGTCGCCGACGGCATGACGCGGAAAGTCGCCGAGAAGTCGACAACGGTTTTTCGCGGCATGGAACAGAATCTGATCCAGACCGACATGCGGACGATTACCGTCACGCCTGTGCAGTGAGCTGCTCCTCGCGCCGCCTGCCGTCAGATCACTTCGCTGCAACAGGTCAAATAGCTTTTTAATAGCTAAAACGTGCACGCAACTTTGCGCCTGCTGACAATCCCAACGCGATCATCCAATATGGATAAGCGGCGGCCTTGTTATTTCCGTTTGCCGCGCCGCCTTCGCGTGTAACGACAGGAGACAAGCAGTTGCGTGACGGAATATCGAGACTTCGCATCGGTGTGACATTGGCGGTGATGGTGGCTGGCCATGTGCTCGGCGCATCGCCGGCGTCGGCGCAATCCGGCCGCACCGATCCCTTGCTCAACAACGGCCCGCCGATATGGGACTCCAATCACGACGGCATCTTCACCTGCGAAGAGTGGAAGAGTTTCATGGAGCGCCTGTTCGCCTCGGGCGACAAAAGCCACAAGGGCTTTCTAACGCCAGCGGAATTCGAGGTGATCAAGAAAGCCGACCCTGGTCTCGCCCAGGCGGATTTCGGCTATTTCGACGAGAACCAGGACGGCAAGATCTCGCGCAAGGAGTTCGTCGAGAAGCCGAGTGTGTTCATCCTGCGCTTCGACAAGAATGGCGACTGCCGCGTGACGCCGGAAGAACTGAAAGCGGCAACGACGCCGCAGCCGACCGGCGGCCCGCAGGAACGGCCCCGCGACCGGTTCCATTGAGCCCCCGGATTCGCAATCGGGGCGCTAATCCCTGGGACTGCCCGACCCGCGCTTGTGCCGTTCAAGTACGCCCGATCTTGACGGCCGGGTGCTTTGACAATGTTATTTCAGGCAGTCGACGGGTGTAAAAGTTGCGGCAGATCCCAGGCCACGGTTCGTCTCCCGTGCTTGAAGACGGCAACGGGCTGCCGAATCTCCGCGACGACCTTTTCTGGAGATGGCGCGTCGATCACGACGATGTCGGCCGGATTGCCGACCTCGACGCCGTAGTTCTTGATGTTGAGAATGCGCGCAGACCGATCCGTAATCATATGAAAGCAGTCGGCCAGTTCGTGGGGTTGCGCAACTTGCAGCACGTTGGCGTGAAGGTTCGCGATCCTGATGAGGGAACAGTCGCCGTACGGCGTCGACGGATTTATGATGTTATTTGACGATATCGAACAATTCACGCCGCACTTCACAAGAACATTCGCATCTGCCACCCCGCGCGGGACCGCATGATCATGCTTGCGGCCCATCAGGAAAAGGTCGGTAGCCGGCAACACGGTGACGTTGATGCCGGCGTCGGCGAGCCGCGCGCCGACTTTTTCCAGCTCTGCCGGTGGCAACAATGAAAGCTTGGCCATATGGCCGACAGTGACGCGGCCACCGAGACGGTGCCGTTTCGTGAGTTCGATCACATCGTAGACGTCCAGATGCTCGGCAGTCGGACCGACATCGAGATGCATATCGATATCGACATCGAATTCGCGCGCAAGCTCGAAAATGCGCAGGATCTGGCCTCGCGCGTCGGTGTCGTACCGTGGAGCGGCGCCGATTACATTTGCGCCTCGCCGCAAACCCTGGATGATCAACTCTTCCGTTCCCGGCAGATTTGTAAGCCCGTCCTGCGGAAACACGCAAATCTGAATGTCGGCCGCCCATCGGTAGGCGGCCTTGAGCTTCTCGATCGCATCGAAGCCGCGCATGCCGATCACAGGATCGACTTCGACATGCGTTCTGATGTGCGTGGTTCCCCGCATCAGGCACTCTTTTAGCGCCCGTTCCGCGCGGCCATAAACTTCTTCCGTCGATAGCTTCGGCTTGATGGAAGACGTGTACGGGACCGGATTGATGTCGCGCCCCGGCAACGCCGGGCACTGTTCGATCAAATAGGCCTTGTCCAGGTGAATGTGCGTTTCAACTAATCCGCCACAGACGAGTTTGTGATCGGCGTCATAGCTCTCGCCTTCAGCCGCCAGACTGTTCTCGATCGCGACGATCGTGCCACCCTGGATACCGATATCGACGCATTCTGTCTGCGCGTGGCGGAGTATGAGAGCGTTTCTGATGATCAGATCCATCGTCGTCCTTCTACGTGCTCACAACCCGGAAGATTTGAGGATCGAGCGAAACAGCGATCTCAGTTGAGCGTCAGGTTAGCGGCAGCAATCACACGCCTCCAGCGCACCAATTCGGCATCGATGACATGAGCGAGCTCATCCGGCGTGCTTGTGCGAGCGTTGATGCCGATCGCTTCAAAGCGGCCTCGCGTATCCGAACTGTTCAAGACCTTCACGATCGCGCTGTTCAGCCGAGCCACGACTTCAGGCGGCGTGCCACGCGGCGCCATGATGCCGCCCCATGAGGTTCCGGCAAGTTCGGGCATGCCGGCCTCGACGACCGTTGGCACGCCGGGAAGCAGTGGTGCGCGATGGTCCGTCGTGACGGCAAGCGGTGTTACCAAGCCGCTTGCAGCCTGACTTGCCGCCGAAGCGATTTGCGGGAACATGATCTGGATCTGACCGGCGATGACATCGTTCAACGCTTGTCCGTTGCCTCGATAAGGAACGTGCAGAACGTCCACCTTCGCCGTCATCTTGAAGACCTCGCCGTAAAGATGGGTGGATGTTCCAATACCTCCGGACCCGAAGCTGAACTTTCCCGGCTTGCCGCGTATGAGATCCCCAAGTTCAGCCAGGGATTTGACTTGCAGAGAGGGGTTCACGACCACCAGATGCCCTGTCTCGTACGCGAGCGAAATTGGAATCAGCTCCTTGGACGCATCGAATGTCAGTCCCTTGTACAGGGTTGGATTGACGGACAGGACCCCCATCGGGGCGAGCAGCAGCGTGTAACCGTCGGGCTCGGAGCGGATCACCCGCTCCACGCCGATATTACCGCCGGCGCCCGTCACGTTTTCCACCACGATGCGCTGCTTCAGCTCTGCGCCCAGACTTTCCGAGAGGATGCGACCGATAACATCGGCATCGCCTCCAACCGAGAATGGAACGATCAACTTGATCGGCCGCGCGGGGTATTCCTCGGCGCTCATCGAGGTCGTGGGGCCAAGCAAAAATAGAAAGAGCAACCATCCGATGGAGTGAAAAATAGTGCGCGGCAGGCTGGCCTTCATATATCCCTCCACAAGGGTACCTCAGAGCAAAGCAGCGCATTCAACGGATAGAACGTCATTAACAGGCCTGCTCAATTCCGACTTTCGAGGTTCGTTTTACCTTGAACAGCGGATACTGACTATCGCGGGCAAGCGGGTAATTTTCAGTCGGCTCTACGAGTTCAGGTCGCGGATAACCAACTGGCGAAGAAATCCCGTCAGATCGGTGATGACGAGGTCGGCTTGCGGCGGTTTCACGACCCGATTGGCATCCTCGAACAAGGGATCGACCACCAGCACGGTTTTCATGCCGAGTTCGTGCGGCACCAGCAGGTTGCCCGGGCGATCCTCGAACATCGCAGCTTGCCTGGGATTGACGCCGTGGGCTTCGAAGAAACCTGAAAAAGCGCTTAGGTTAGGTTTGCCGACGAAGTTGCTGTCTTCGATGCTCGCAATGGCGTCGAACAGGTCAGCCACGCCCATGGCCTTGAGCGCTGAGGTGGCGTGACCCCGCGGCGCATTGGTAAAGATGATCCGCCGGCCCGGAAGCGCCCCGAGCGCGCCGATCAGGTCTTCGTTGTGCACCAACACCGACAGATCGATCTGGTGAACGAAATCCAGAAACGCATTCGGCGAGATGCCGTGCAACTGCACCATGCCCTGCAAGGTCGACCCGAAGCGTTCGTAGTAATCGACATGGACCGCTTGGGCCGTGGCGCGATCGATCTTCATATGATCGGCGATGAAGGTCACGACGCGTTCCCGCATCTGGCCATGAAGGTCGACCGATCGCGGATACAGCGTGTCGTCCAGGTCGAACACCCAGGTGTCGACATGCGCGAATGAATCGCGCATGCGAGCCGGCTTTTCGTCGGTCATCGTGGCCGCTGTGTTCGTCATCGAGTTTTTTGCATCGCCTGAATCTGCCGGAGGACTGGCAGACAATAGTGGTCCGATTCTAACATTCGTATACCGTCTCAGCGGCCACTCTTACGAATGTTAGAATCATAAGGACCACTGAAAGGTATAGGTTTCCAGTGGAGTTTTGGATCTGGCATTCGCTTGACGAGCTCGTGGCTGGGTGGGTAGCGAATGTCAAATCCACTCCACTAGCGCGCGGCCTCTTTCAACCGGCGAATGGTCCGCTGCGCACTCGGCTTGATGTCCTGGACGTCCAGACTGATATCGAGGGCACGGATCGAGTGGGTGAGATCGCCGACCGAAATGATGTCCACACCGGTTTCGGCGATCGGCACGATGGTCTGCTCGTTGATGCCGCCGGAGGCTTCCGTCATCGCACGACCGTTGACGAGCTTGAGGCCGGCCTTCATTTCGTCGAGATCCATATTGTCGAACATGATGATCTCGACGCCGCAGGCCAACGCTTCCTCGACCATTTCGAGTGTTTCGCATTCCACCTCGATTTTGAACGTATGCTGCGCGGTGGCGCGCAATGTCTCGATCGCATTGGTGATCGAGCCCGCGATCTTGATGTGGTTGTCTTTGACCAGGATGCAGTTGGCGAGGCTGAAGATGTGATTGTGGGCGCCGCCGACGCGCACCGCGTATTTCATGATCATGCGCAGGCCCGGCCATCCCTTGCGGGTATCGGTGACGCGCACCTTGGTATGCTTGACCAGATCGGCGTAGCGCCGGGTTTTGGTCGCGATGCCGGACATCTGCTGAATCCAGTCGAGTGCGTTGCGCTCGATGATGAAAAACGTGGAGGCGCGCGCCTTGATGCGCAACAGCACGGTGCCGGGGCCGACGGGATCGCCGTCCTGCACCGCATATTCGATCTGGGCTTCCGGATCGATCTGCTTGATGGTCTCGTCGGCGAGTAGCAGGCCGCACACGATGCCGGTGCCCTTGGCGTAGATCTGCGCGGTCTGGACCGGGTCGTCGCCGACCAGAAATCCGCCGGTGGTGTCGCCGGGGCCGAGTTCTTCGCGCAATGCCTGCTCGACCAGCGGCCGGATCATAAATCGATTCAGTCTCATCGGATTAGTCCTTCTGACTTACGAAGAAAGCTTGTTGGTAAATGCCTTGCCGGCCTTCATCACGAGATGGAGCTTGTCGCGCTTTTGCATGACGGAAATATCGTCAAGCGGATTGCCGTCGACCACGAGAACGTCGGCGGC
The DNA here is from genome assembly GCA_963824305.1 of uncultured Alphaproteobacteria bacterium. Classification (GTDB taxonomy): domain Bacteria; phylum Pseudomonadota; class Alphaproteobacteria; order Rhizobiales; family Xanthobacteraceae; genus Bradyrhizobium. Next base: position 2,051,111 of record CAWGOW010000001.1, on the reverse strand, counting down.
CTTGCCCGCGGCGAGCGCGCCGAGGTCGGGACGCTCGATGCACTCGGCAGCCTTAGTGGTGGATGCGACGATGACTTCCATCGGCGTCATGCCGAGCCAGTTCACCATGAATTCCAGTTCGACCATGTTTTCGCCGACCAGAAGACGATGCGACTGGTCGGTGCCCATCGCCACCCTGACGCCACGGCGCACGGCCTCTTTCCAAATCGGAATCTGCTCCTGCATCCGGTCGTAGATCTCTTTGTCCTTGACGTCTTCCTGGCCCATCTGGTGACCGGCCCAGGACTTGTCGCTACCGCGCTTCTTCACAGACAGCGGCACCAGCGCCAGCGTCGGCACCCACCAGGTCTTCATTTCGATCATCTTGTCGACGGCCTGTTCGTCGATGAACCAGCCGTGTTCCAGCGAATGAATACCTGCCTGCACGGCATTGCGTATACCGTCAATTCCTTCGGCATGGACGGCGACGCGCCGCCGCTTTGCGGCAGCCTCTTCGACGGCGGTGCGGATTTCCTCGATCGTGAATTGCGGCTCGTCCCAACTGTCGGTGACGGAAGTGATGCCGCCCGTCGCGCAGATCTTGATGAAATCAGCACCGCGCATCAACAATTCGCGCACGACGCGGCGGATTTCCTCGACACCATCGGCCACGGTATCGGGCAGCCAGGCACGCTTCTTGATTCTCATGCCCGCCGGCACCCAGTAGTCGCCATGGCCGCCGGTCTGGGAGATCATGCCAAGCGAGATCAGAAGCCGCGGCCCGTCGATCAGGCCTTCATCGATCGCGGTACGAAAGCCGGCATCTGCGCCGCCCATGTCGCGCGCCGTGGTGATGCCGCAGGCCAGCGTCTCGCGAAAGATGTCGATCGAACGAAGCACATTATAGGTCGGCGAATTCAAGAGATGCTGCCGCATGTCGCGGGCGCGATAGGTGCCGTGAACATGGCAATCGATGAAGCCGGGAAGGATAGTGCGGCCGGTCGCGTCGAGGCGCGTGGCCTTGGCAGGAATTGCTACGCTTCGCTCCGGCCCCGCTGCAATTATTCTCCCATCCTCGATGACGACGACGCCGCTCTGGATCGGCTCGCCGCCCAGTCCGTCTATCAAGGTACCGCCGACAATCGCCGCCAACATTCACGCACGTCCTTGTGAGCAATTTCAAAGGCTAACAGGCCGAAAACCAAGACGAAGTGCCAAAGGCCGTTCAATCCATGGGTCCACTTATTTGGAACTATATCTGCAATTCCGTGACCGCTTTGTCGACACCAAGGCCGAAAAGATTTTGGAGACGAAATGCCTCAGGACAGATCGATAGTGACTGTCTTCACCTCAGTGTAGAAAGCGAGCGCGTCCATCCCGAGTTCGCGCCCGACACCCGACCGCTTGGTGCCACCGAACGGAGAAAACAGGCTGGTCGAACTGGCGCTCGGCAGTCCGTTGACCGCGATCATGCCGGTGCGCACCGCTTTGGCGACGCGCAACGCGCGCCCGATATCGCGCGACCACACCGATCCGTTCAGCCCGTAGACGGAATCATTGGCCTTGTGGATCGCGTCCGCTTCGGTTTCGAACGGCGTGATGCTGCACACCGGGCCGAAGACTTCTTCGTGATAGAGCGGTATCGTCGGCAAGACGTCGCCGAAAACCGTCGGCAGAAAGAAATTGCCGTTCTTCAGATCGTTCGGACGGCGGCCACCGGACAAAAGTTTCGCACCATCCTGCTCCGCATTGCGAACCGAGCGTTCGACGCGCTGCCAGTGCGGCTGCGAGATCAGCGGGCCGAGCGTGGTTGCGGGGTCGAGCGGCGAGCCGAGCCGCAATTTTGCGAGTTCAGCGAGCAGCGCCTCGGTAAAGGGCGCGACGGCCGATTTCTGCACTAGCAGGCGTGAGCGCGCCGAGCACGATTGACCGGCATTGCCGAAGGCGCCCGCAATCGCGCTTTTGGCGGCGTTGGCGATGTCGGCATTGTCGAACACGATGCAGGCGTTCTTGCCGCCCAGTTCCAGCGCGACCTTCTTGACGGTTCCGGCGGCGGCTCGCATCACCTCCGTGCCGACAGCGGTCGAGCCGGTGAAGGAGATGCCGTCGATCGCTTCATGCGTGGCCAGCAACTGGCCGATCTCGGCGCCGCCCGGCAAGATATTGACGATGCCCTTTGGCACGCTGCATTCGGCGATGATCTCGGCAAGCAGGAGCGTGGACAGCGGCGTGAGCGGCGAAGGCTTCAACAGGCTGGTGCAACCGGCCGCCAGTGCGGGTGCAAGTTTCCAGGCCGCGGCGAGCAACGGAAAATTCCACGGCGTGATCTGCGCGACCACGCCGAGCGGCTCGTGCAGCGTGAAGGTCAAGAGCGGCTCGGATACCGGAATGGTGTCGCCGAAGAACTTGTCCATGGCGCCGGCGTAATAATGAAAGACCTTGGCCGCGCCAGCGACTTCGCGGCGCGCGCCCGCGATCGGCTTGCCGCCATTGACGCTTTCCAGCAACGCCAGATCTTCCGATCGCGCCAGGATGCCGTCCGCGATGGCGCGCAGAACCTGGCCACGCTCGAAAACCGGCATGTGCGGCCAGTCGCCTTCGTCGAAGGCGCGGCGTGCGGCAGCGATCGCCTTCAACACCTGTTCCTGGCTCGCCGCATGAACGCTCGCCAAGGCTTCGCCGGTCGCGGGGTCGAGCAACGCATCGCCGCCAACCCCCGCCTCCTCGAACGCGCCGTCGATGAAAGGCGTCAGCCGAAGTTTTGGGAGCGCGGGCTTGCTCATCAGGCCGCCGGCTTCACGGCCTGCATCTCTTCATACATGCGCGCAGCCGCTTCGCCAGGAGCCTGGCTGCCGGTGATCAGGCGGCCGACGATGGCGAAGCGGCGCTTGCAGGCGGATGCCGCAGCGAAAGAGGTCTCGATGCTGCCGCCAAGCGCGCCAAAACCCGTCAGCAATGCCAGCGGCGCGGGCACGTTGGACGCAATCCACTTCGACCAGCGTTTGATCTTTGCCACGTCATGGGCCGGCAGCACGAAATGATCGCACTTGTTCTGGGTCGCACGCGCCAGAATGCGATCGAGCGCATCGTCCAGCATATAGCCGCCACCGGACACGCCGTAGTCCGGCACGGGAATTTCTCCGCCGACAAATGGCGTCAGATCGGCGCGAATGGCCTCGCCGACAAACTGGTCGACCGCCGTCGGGCCGGCGACGGGAAACAGTATCAGCCCGTCGACGTCTGCTTCCTTGCAGAGCGCGGTATATTTCTTCGCCATGTCCGGCATGTCGGGACCGGCCTTCTGATGGTCATAGACGATCGGCAGATCGGTCAGGTCACGCAGGCGGCGGACCGACTCCCGCAAGCCGAAATGCAGCACCGACGTCAGGCCAAGCTTGTAGCCCGCGACGCCTTCGCGCTTCGAGGTTTCGCGCACCACGCGTTCGAGGTGCTCGTGGGAATCGATATCGAGCGCCGGCACGATGCCCATATCGCCCTTTAGTTTCTTTGCCATGGAAGCCTCTCTGGAGCTCCGGTTCCGACGTTCGCAAGCTGGTCAATGAAGCGGCAAGCTAGGTGGCCCCCTGATATTTCCCAAGGTCCGCGCCATGACGCGTTGATGGTACCAGCCTCGGCTGGCCCCATGAAAGGCTGCGTGAAGAATTACTATTCAGTTAGTGCGAAACGTTCCGCATCGCGGATGTGCGCATCGTGCGGCGAATTTGAAATTCCTGTCAGTGTCGCAGCAAGTTCTTTGATTCCGAAAGTCGCATCAGAGGCTGCGGCAATGGCTTGCAAACTTCGGAATCGGAGCTCCAGCGACGGCCGACAGGCGCGCCAGCGCGTCGACCAGAATTTGTTCCTCGACATCGCGACCAATCAAGACAACGCGATTCTTTCGATCGTCGTTGGGCCAGGCCTTGAGATCGATCGGCTGGTGCAGCAGGCCGAAAACGGCGTGCAGCACGGTCGGCCGCGCCGTGTCCGCGATGTTCAGCATCGCCTTCATGCGCAGCAGCATCGGACCGAGCAGATTGATGGTGTGGTCGAGCCAGTCTTCGAGCGCGTCAGGCTCGATCGCGCCGTCGAACACCAGAGAGGCCGTCGCGATCGCCGTTGGCTCCGGCAAGCAGATCATGTTCGGTTTGGCGAGCGCGCGCGGCAGATCCAGAATTTCGGGCCAGAAGGCCGCCATCGTTGCCGCTCCCGGCCGCACCAATTGTTGCCGGGCGTGCGGATTGAGAGAGGTCAGCGCCTGCTGCACCTTCTGCGTCTCGCCCGATGTCGCCAAGTCCGTCTTGGTCACCAGCAGCCGGTCGGCGAGTGCGACCTGCATGCGCGCCTCGGCATGCTGATCCAGTGTTGCCAGGAACGCGCGCGCGTCGACCGCGGTGACGACGCCTGCCAGTTCGAAAAAACGATTGAAGAATGCATCCGCGATCAATCCTTCGAGCAGCGGCGCTGGATCGACCAGTCCGCTGGTTTCGACCACCACCCGCTTGAAGGGAGGCAGGCTCTGTTCGCGCGCGCGCCGCATCAGACTGGCCAGCGCCGGCGCCAACGCGCCCTTGGCGCGGCAGCAAAGGCAGCCGCCTTCCAGCATCGTGATGGAGTTCTGACCCTCGCTCCACCAGGAGATGGTCGAGGCCGACGTCGCCGGCCTCGTTGATGACGACGGCGGTATCGCGAAAATCCGGGATCGCCAACAGCGTGTTGAGAACAGTCGTTTTGCCGGCGCCGAGAAATCCCGTCAGCAAAACCAGCGGAATGCGGTTCATGCGTCGATCTGTTTGTGCAGCAGGCGGATGGCCGCCGCCACGGCTTCAAGCCGCACATTGTCGCGGCTTCCGGGGAAGACGTGCCGTTCGGCGAGGAGCGGAACGCCTTTGCGGGCCGCGGCAACGTAGATGGTGCCGACGGGGTTCTTGGCGTTGCCGCCGCCGGGACCGGCATAGCCGGTCACCGCGACCGTCACCGCCGCGCTGGAATTCGACAACAGCCCCTCCGCCAGCCCCTGTGTCACCTCGGCGCTGACCGCTCCGTGTTGTTTGGAAACGTCTTCCGCCACGCCCAGTCCCGTCGCCTTGGCGGATTCATGGTAGAGGACATAAGCACGATCGAAGATCTGGGAAGCGCCGGACACCGAAGTCAGGCAAGCGCTGACAAGGCCGGCCGTGACGGTTTCGGCGGTAGCGAGCCGAATGCCTTTTTTCTTTGCCGCATCGAGCGCCGCAGCCGCCGTCGCCAACAGCTCTTCGGGAAAGATGGTTTCGCCGTCGTTAAGGAAGTGACCGGCTGACGACATGGGCTCCGCCTTCATTGGTGTTTGATGTCCGACGATTGATGTCGGAGCGGTTTTGAGTCAACTGCCGTAGGAGCGTGGTTCCAGCAAGTGGTCATGAACTGGACCCGAATTGGTTGCTGCGGGGCCGGATTTGGTCTTTGCTGGAACCTGCCTTGATTTCGAGAGCTCCATGCTGATCACCGTCGACCGCGACAGTCCCGAAAGCCTGCAAGAGCAGATTTTCTCGCGCATTCGCCTGCAGATTGTCACCGGCATTCTGCGGCCGGGCTCGCCGATCCCATCGTCGCGCATCCTCGCCGCGCAGCTCAAGGTGTCGCGCAACTCCGTGATTTTTGGCTATGAGCGCCTGATCAACGAAGGCTACCTGGTCGCCAAGCCGATGATCGGCACTTTCGTCGCCGACTTCCTGCCGGATCGGGCCATCGATACCAGCCAGAACGACGAGGGCGGAGCGCTTGACGAAATGCCGGAAGCGCGCCGGATGCCTGTGTTCTCCGGCCGGCAGCACGGCATTCTCAACAACTCGAATATTCCGATCGACTTCTGGACCCAGCGCACCGACCCGCGCGCCTTTCCCCTGAAAACCTGGCGGCGCCTGGTCATGCAATCGCTGGCTTCGGCCGGGCATAACCTGACCGAATACGGCGATCCCTGCGGACTGATGGCGCTGCGCGTCGCGATTGCCGAGCATATCGGCAATACCCGCGGCATTCAGGCACGACCGGAGCAGGTTGTCATCCTCGCTGGCGCGCAGCTTGCGCTCAATCTGGCGCTGCGCCTGCTCGCCTCGGAGGGCGACGAAATCGCGGTGGAAAATCCCTGCAATCAGGGCGCGGCCTATCTGTTCGAGAGCCATCACATGCGGCTGCGGCCGATTGCGGTCGATCGCTTCGGGATCGATGCCGCGGCGGTCGCCGCGACCGACGCTCGGCTCCTCTATCTGACGCCGTCGCATCAGTTTCCGATGGGGGCGACCCTGTCGCTCGATCGGCGGCGGACGATTCTGCGCTGGGCGCAACGGACCGGCGCCTATGTGATCGAGGACGATTACGACAACGAATATCGCTACGACGGCGCGCCGCTGCCGGCGATGGCCGCCCTCAACCCGGATCACGTTATTTATCTCGGCACGTTCTCGAAATCGCTCGGGGCGGGCTTGCGGACCGGCTTTGCGATTTTCCCCGAACATCTGGTCGATGCCGCTGCGACCGCAAAAGCGTTGCTCGACAACGGCCAGGTCTGGCTCGAGCAGGCGACGCTGGCGCGCTTCATGCAAAGCGGGGGCTTTGTGCGCCATCTGCGCCGGTGTCAGCAGCATTATTTTTCAAGGCGCAATGCCTTGATCGGCCGGTTGAAGGAACGTTTTGGCGAGGTTGACCTCCTGGGCACCGAGGCCGGGACCCATATCGCATGGCGGCTGCCGTCATCGCTGATGCCGGCGCACCATTTCAAAGCGATCGCGCGCACCCGGAATATCGGTGTCTACACCGTGCAATCGGGCGGCGGTCATGAATATGACGGATCGCATTTCGAGACCAACTGGCTCTTGCTCGGCTATGCCTCGCTGTCCGAAGAGCAGATCAGGGCCGGCATCGATCGTCTGGAAGAAGCACTGAAGTCGAGCGCGACTGCGCGCACCGGCGTCGACCTGGCGCGCGCTCCGTTGGCGCCGACTTAAGGCTCCCAAATTCCAAAGTCAGACTTGCCGTTCATCTTGCGCCGCAGCCTTGCGCAGGCATTCCCGGCACAGGCAATCCTCGCTATCTGAGGGCATCGGCAGCCGCACATCTTCCTCCGCGCACCAGCATGTTTCCGACTGCGCACAGGAAAAACCCCTTCCGCAGCGGGAACAGACGACGCGGCGGGAAGGTGGCATTTCTAAACGATTTGTCATGAACGGTACCGGAACTTCGCCGTGTTCTTCATATGCGGTTCATTCCTGAGGGTGTCCAATCCAGCTGTAATATACGCGCTGCTTCGCCCGTTAAAAATATGGGAAAAGTCCGATGGCCCGCGATCCGCAAGTCACCCTGATGGCGCTCAACCGCTTCGGATTTGGCGCACGCGGCGGCGGATCGGGCGATCTCACCAGCGCGGCGTCCGACCCGCGCGGCTTCGTCAAGGCGGAGCTTCATCGTCCCGGCGGCGCCCGGCTCGAAATGCCGGGATTGCAGCCGACACCGGCCTTGGCGCAAACCGTGTTCGCCTATCAGGCCGAAGTGAAGGCGTCGCGCGAAGCGGCGAAGGCTAATCCCGCTGCGACGGAGGCGACCGACAAGCCATCCGACATCAAGTCCATGGAAAACATGTCCACGGACAAGCCGGCCGAGAAAGCCGCCACCGTACCGATGCAGACGACCGAAACCGCGCCGCCTGCGAAGCCGCTCAATGTGATCCAGAAGACGTTTCGCGCCGAAGCGCTGGCGCGGCTGCAGCGGGCACTGACGGCCGATTGCGGCTTTACCGAACGTCTGGTGACGTTCTGGTCCAATCACTTTTGCATCTCGGCGGCGAAAGGCGAGTTGGCGCGGATCTGGGCCGGCGCATTCGAGCGCGAAGCGATCCGCCCCCACGTGCTCGGCCGGTTCAGCGACATGCTGCTGGCAGTGGAGCAGCACCCGGCGATGCTGTTCTTTCTCGACAATCAGCAGTCGCTGGGACCGGACTCCCGCGCCGGGCAAAACCGCAAGCGCGGTCTGAATGAAAATCTCGCGCGCGAGATCATGGAATTGCATACGCTCGGCGTCGGCGGCGGCTACACCCAGCAAGACGTGACGTCGCTGGCGCGCATCATCACCGGCTGGACGTTCGCGGGGCGGCGAGGGCAGCTGGGAACGCCCGGCACCTTCGTGTTCAACACCAACGCGCATCAGCCGGGGCCGCAAACGCTGCTGGGCAAGACCTACGAGGACACCGGCCTGCCGCAGGGCGAGAGTGCGCTCTTCGACATCGCCCGCCATCCCTCGACTGCGAAATTCATCGCCACCAAATTTGCCCGCCATTTTGTCAGCGACGAGCCGCCGGCGGCGTTGACCGCGCGATTGCAGGAGGTGTTTCGCAAGACCGACGGCGATCTTCTGGCGCTCGCCACCACGCTCGTCGATTCCGACGAAGCCTGGCAGGGGCCGCTTACTAAAATTCGCAGCCCTTATGAATATCTGGTCGCGGCGGGGCGTCTGCTTGGCCAGATTCCGGAAGAACCGAGCCGTTATCTCGGCGGTCTCAATACGCTCGGCCAGCCGTTGTGGGCGCCGTCGGGTCCAAATGGTTTTCCCGACACCAATGCAGCATGGGCTGCGCCCGAAGGCATGAAATTGCGGCTCGATATCGCAGCCGTGGTCGCCTCGCGTCTCGGCGACAACGTCGATCCGCGCGAGTTGCTGGAACTCGTGGCGGCCGACGCGTCGTCGCAGGAGACGCGTCGCACGATCGAGCGCGCGGAATCGCGGCAGCAGGCGCTGGCGCTGTTGTTGATGTCGCCGGAATTCCAGAGGAGATGACACCAATGGAAACGATAGCAACGGAAACGACCATGGATTGCTGCGAAAGCCGGAGCGCGCTCGTCACATCACGGCGGGCGCTGCTGGTCGGCGGCGCTTCGTTCGCCGCCTGGGCATATCTGCCGAAGTTTGCGCGCGCGGCCGACGGGCGCGATCCGCGGCTGATTACGATCATTCTGCGCGGCGCACTGGATGGCCTTGCGACGGTCGCCCCGGTCGGCGATCCCGATTACGCCGGCCTGCACGGTTCGATCGCGCTCTTGGCCGACGGACCGCACGCCGCGACCATGCTGGACTCGTTCTTTGCGCTGCATCCGTCGATGCCGGAATTCGCCCGGATGTATCGCGACAAACAGGCAGCGGTGATCCATGCGGTGTCGACGCCTTATCGCGACCGCTCGCATTTCGACGGGCAGGACGTGCTCGAGAGCGGCTTTGCCGGTCCCGGCCGCGTGCAATCCGGCTGGCTCAATCGCGCGCTGGAAGGTTTGCCGAAAGGCGAGCGTGTCATGAGCGGGCTCGCGGTCGGCGCGACCACACCGCTCGTACTGCGCGGCGCTGCGCCGACCGTCGGCTGGGCGCCGGTGAGTTTGCCGGCTGCGGCTGACGACACCGCCGCGCGGCTGCTCGACCTCTACCGGCATCGCGATCCGGCGCTGGCTTCTGCCCTGTCGCAAGGCCTGCGGCTGGAAAAGACCGCGAGCGGCGACGACATGAAGACCAAGCCCGGCGGCAACAATGCCGGCCTGATGCGGCAGGTTGCGCGCGGCGCCGCCAAGGTGATGGCGGCGGATGACGGTCCGCGCATTGCTGCGCTCGCCTTCGACGGCTGGGACACCCACGCCAATGAAGGTGGGCCGGTCGGGCGTCTTGCACAATTGCTGTCGGGGCTTGATGGCGCACTCGGTGAATTCCAAACTGTGCTCGGCGAACGCTGGCGCGATACGGTGGTGGTGGTCGCAACCGAGTTCGGCCGCACCGCGCGCATCAACGGCACCGAGGGTACCGATCACGGCACCGGCACCATCGCGCTGCTCGCCGGTGGCGCGGTGAAAGGCGGGCGGGTGATTTCGGACTGGCCGGGGCTGAAGCCTTCAAACCTCTACGAAGGCCGCGACCTCGCCCCGACATCGGATTTGCGGGCGGCGCTGAAGGGTGTCTTGCACGATCATCTCGGCATCAGCGAAACCGTGCTGGCGAAAAATGTCTTCCCTGACAGCGCGCAGGTAAAGCCGATGCAGGGGCTGGTGGGTTGAATGTTTTTAACCTCTCCCCGCTCTTTGCGGGGAGAGGGAGTAGAATCTATCCCATCGTAATCCGGTCGATCTCCGCCACATCGTCTACGCCCAAACTCCAGCCGATCGCCTTGACGTTCTGCTCGACCTGTTCGACGCGGGTGGCGCCGGCGATCACGCTTGAGACTTGTGGCCTGCCTGCGAGCCAGGAGAAGGCGAGTTCAAGCATGGAATGCCCGCGTGCTTGCGCGAATGCCTGAAGCTTCTCGACGATCTCCTCGTTGCGCGGCGTGACGTAACGGTCGCGCAGCCGAGGTATCTTGGAAAAGCGTGTGTCGTCGGGCGCCGCCGCGCCGCGCTTGTATTTGCCGGTCAGAAGACCGCTCGCCAGCGGGAAGAAAGGCAATAGCCCAAGCCTGTATTCTTGCGCGCAAGGCAGAAGATCCTTCTCGACGTCGCGCACGACGAGGCTGTATTCGTCCTGGCAGGAGACGAAGCGGCTGACATTCATCGCGCGTGCGACATGTTCCGCTTCCGCGACCCGCCAGGCCGGAAAATTCGAATTGCCGATATAGCGCACCTTGCCCTGCCGGATCAGGTCGTCCAGCGCCCGCAGCGTTTCCTCGATTGGCGTCAGCGGGTCATAGTCGTGCTGCTGGTAGAGATCGATGTAATCGGTCTTCAATCGCTTCAGGCTCGCTTCGACCGCGGACATGATGTAGCGCCGCGAGGCGCCTTGCTTGGTGCCGTCGTGGCTCATCGGCTTTGAGAACTTGGTCGCGAGCACGATGTCCTTGCGGCGATCGCCGAGCACCTCGCCCAGTACGGTCTCGGAGCCGCCCATGTCGGCATAGATGTCGGCGGTATCGAACAGGGTGATGCCGAGGTCGATCGCCTTGTGGATCACCTTGCGCGAAGTTTCGAGGTCGGTGCGCTGGCCGAAATTGTTACAGCCGAGGCCGACGGCAGAGACGCGAAGGCCCGAACTGCCGAGGTTGCGAATTTCCATGGATCATCCTGTGGGCGGTTTTACGAAAAGCGGGTCTATTTTGACCCTGCGGCGCTGGCGCGCAAGGCAAGCGTAAACGCCAAGGAGGGGAATCCAGGAAATGTCGGGACAAAAAGGTGCGGCCCCGGTCAGACGCGGCGACTGACGGGGACCGCTGGGGGCGCGTGTGATCGTAGACGGGGGGCCTGATCAAACGCAGGTAAACGCTAGTCCTGCATTGTAACGCAGCCATGACAGCGGTGGTTATCCACAGCGAACCATTGGTTTTATCTCCCGGTTTTGCTCGCGAATTCAAATCCCGCGGGTCAAAATACCTTGCGGTAGACGATGAAGCCGGATCGCTCCGCGACCTTGTCGTAGAGCGTTTGCGCGGTTTGGTTGGTCTCGTGCGTCTGCCAGTAGACGCGCGACGCTCCGGCTTGGCGCGCGCGCTCATAGAGTTCGGTGATGAGGGCTCTGCCGACTCCCTGTCCACGCGCCGACGCGTCACTGAAGAGATCCTGCAAATAGCAGACGGGCGCGATCGTTGTTGTCGAGCGATGGAAGAGATAATGCGCCAGCCCGACCAGCCGGCCGCGGCTTTCGGCGACCAGGGCATGCACGGGCTCATAAGCGTCGAAGAAGCGGACCCACGTCATCTGCGTAATCTCGGGCGCCAGCGCGGTCTCGCCCGAGAGGCCGTAGAACGTGTTGTATCCGTCCCATAGCGGCAGCCATTGCGCGTAATCGGAGCGGGCGACTGGGCGGACCAGAAGAGAGTCGGACATGGGCTCATTCGGCGAGGGGGATGTAGCAGCCGATTTAAGCGGCAATGACCGAGGTGATCAATTGGTTTGGCACAGCCTCTACTCGGCCGCGTGAAGATCCCCGAACGGGCTGTGAAAATTCCTGTTGCGCATCAGCCGATAATATTCGGCATAGGCGGGATCGTCGGTACGGCGCACAAGGTCGGTGACCGGCGTATAGCTGAGCATCCGCCCGCCGTCGGGGAGCGCGGTGCAGCTGAAGCGAAGCACCTGACCGTCGCTGAGATTGATATTGATCGGCGTGGAGTTGCCCGCGCGCATCATCTCCGTACGCTGTGCGATGAAGAAGCTCAACTCCTCTTCCGGCATCTCGTAGGCGCCGTTGTCGCGGCCATGATACATCAGCGCGATGAAGGGCGGCTTGCTGTCGGCCTTTTCGTCGGACAGCGCGAAATATTGGCGGAAGGCGCGATTGATGAATTCGGCGCGCGTGTCTGCATCCAGGAGCACGATGCCGATATCGACCTGATCGAGCGATGCCGAAAGCCGCTCCGCCGTGGCGTGGTGGCGGCGTTCCCAGGCAAGCGTGTCGACCAGCCGTTTTCGCAACAAGCCGGTCAGTATTGCCGTGCCGATCACTGCGACCCCGAGCATCGAAAGGCGGGTAAGCCCTGCGGCCGAAGCGCCGATGGGTGCGCCGTGGGTCGAGAAAAACAGCGCGGACGCGGCAAGCGCCAGCGCCGCGCAGGCGAGGCTTGAGCGAAGGCCGGATAGCGATCCGGCAAGGGCGACGATGCATACAAATAGCGGCGCGGGGTTCGCACCGGCCGACGATAGATGATTGGCTGCGAGCGCGCTCAACGCCGTTGTGACGGTGAGGGCCGGTCCAAGGATGGCGCGCCAGTCGAGTTGCATCATTTGCACACAACAATGATGCAGTCAGTTTGATGGATTGTGACTAAATGTCAGCGAGGTTTCGCGGCCTAACCTTAAAAAGCCGTTGAGCGCTTCGCTACAACTGTTCGGTCTTTTTGCGTCGAATGCTACTGATTGGCGTGGAACTCGCCGTCGTGTTTGAGGGTTAGGGCTTGTTCCATCCGTCTGCGTTTCAATCGCAATCCTGAAGTTTCGAAAGGATTTCCATGCCTACCGTGCCGCCGGCAGTTCTGCCTGTGTTGATGCTGTTCGGATCCAATATTTTCATGACATTCGCCTGGTACGGCCATCTCAAATACAAGGATCATTGGCTTCCGCTCGTGATCCTCGTGAGCTGGGGAATCGCTTTCTTCGAATACTGGCTGGCGGTGCCCGCCAATCGCTGGGGCAGCGCGGTATATAGCGCCGCGCAACTCAAGACGATCCAGGAAGTGATCACTCTGATCGTATTCGCCGGCTTCTCGGTCCTGTACCTGAAGCAGCCGCTCGGCTGGAATCACGGGCTGGGATTCGGATTTATTGCGCTCGGCGCCTACTTCATCTTTCACGAATGGTCGTAGGGCGTCCTGAACCGCCACACTGGGCTCTAGTGTCCTTTCGATTCCGAAGTTCGCAAGCCGGGCTCTGCAGAATTGTACGAACTTCGGAATCGGGACACTTCCTCGCCACGCGTACTGGCGGCAATCAGAAATGACGCCGCCACCAGGATCGCCGTCACCAGCGCCGCCGTAACCAGTGCGGTAGGACTCTTCATCGTTACCCGATCGCGATGCGGATCATCGCGTAAGCGCTCGTGGAGTAGATTGACATTCGCAAGAGCGGCCGCTGTGAAGGATGCGAATGTTAGAAACGGGCCACCAGCAAGACCATGCAAAACCAAATGGCTTGATGAAACGGATCTATGCCGGAAGCGGCAATCCCGCGCCGAGCTTGTTCATAGCACCGTGAAGGTGACGATCAGGCAAAGCGAAATCGAGGCGATCGCCAGCGAGGCCGCAACCGCGTCCAACAGCCGGGGTGATGCCACGACAATCGCCGGGCAGCTAAAGCCTGCCGTGCCTGAAGACCGCGTCATGGTCTAATCCTTAACACTGTAAAACGGGTCAATCGCCCGGAACGCGGGCGAATCACCCTCGCTGTTCGTTTGTGACAATTTTCGTCGGCAGGATTGGGGCGGGGGAGACTTGAAAAGCGGCAAAATCGGGGCGGCAAGCGCGTTATGCCCGTTATCCCTACAATTTGCCCCCGCTTTCCCCGGTATTCAGGCCTCAGCCGTAAGGCCGGCAGGTACAGCCTGGTGGTCCATTCGCACGAAACCGGGGATTTGCTGGACGCGTTTCAGCCAGGCGCGAACGGACGGGAAGGTCGAAAGATCGTAGTCGCATTGATCGGCGACGTGGGTGTAGCCGTACAGCGCGATGTCGGCGATCGTGAACTGGCCCGCCGCGAAGTAGTCATGGGTCTTGAGGTGATTTTCCATCACCTGAAGCGCGGCGTAGCCACGCTCCATCCAGTCTTCCAGCGCATGCGTTTGCAAGTCACGGCCGCCCTTGACCAGCGCGAGCCAGAAATAGGCCGCGCCGATATTCGGCTCCAGCGCATGCTGTTCGAAGAACATCCATTGCAACGCTTCGGCGCGCTCGATCGGCGACTCCGGCGCCAACGGCGTTCCGCGGGCGACGTACCAGAGAATGGCGTTGGATTCGGCGAGGTAGCGGCCTTCGGCGACTTCGAGCAGCGGAACCTGACCGGACGGATTCTTCGCCAGGAAATCCGGCGTGCGACTTTCGCCGCGCAGAATATCGATCTCGATCGCGCGATAGGGCGCGCTCAGCAGCGCAAGGGCCAGACGGACCTTGTAGCTGTTTCCGGACCGCTGCATGGAATAGAGATTGTACATTGCGAAACAGTTCGACCAGTGAGTGCGGGCAGCTTCTCCGCCCGCAAGTTGGCCAAACAATGATGCCGATGCGGATGCGCCGCAAGGGTTGAAACTGGAATAGGTCAAAAACCTCTACTGCACTGCAACGACAGGCAACAACTTTCCAACACGGCGTAACAAATCAGGTCACACTTCCGAGAGTTGAAGCGATGTTGTGGTCCGATTCTGACATTCGCATCCCGAATGCGCGGCTACGGGTTAGCGAATGTCAAATCCACTCCACGAGCCACGCGCTCGCGCTGTTGGTGCAGGCGTCGCAGGATCAGTGCGAACAGTGCCAGCGTCGCGAAAAGGCCTAGCGGGATGCCGGCGAGGCCGGCGGCGCTGCGCGCCAGCACCGGCGTAATCCAGATCAGCGCTATCAAACTTTTTTCGTAGTTGCGCGCGCCGTCGTCCTCGATGACCACAGTCAGGAACGCCAGCGCCGGTGCGAGCAGGACAAGGTCGTAGTCCAGAAGATGCGGCGAGGTGAGCGCTGTTGCCGACACCAGCAGCGCGGCTTTGAGCGCACGGTTGTCGGATATTCGCCAGGCCCAGGCAGTTGCCAGCACGGCCAGCGCCGACACCACCCCTTGCACGACATAACTCAACGGTATGCTGCCGCCCCAAAGCCGTACGGCGGCAAAAGCGCTTTGCAGCTTTTCGAAACCGACGCTGCCTTGTTCCAGCAATATCTTGCGGGAGGTTTCGGTCGAGGCCGCGAACGCGGTCCAGCTATCGGTGCCGAACAGACACCAGGACGTGGCCATCAGCACGAGCACGGTCAGTGCCGCAGACGCGATCACGCCCCATCGGCTGGCGGCGAGTAGCGCAACGGGGATGACGAGTGCAAATTGCGGTTTGTAGCAAAGCAGGCCGAAGCACAGACCGGAAATAACGCGCTGCTCCAGCGTCACTAGAGCGGCGCTCAAAAGGCCCGCGGTCAGAAAACCGTTCTGGCCGTGGCCGAGATTGATGAATACGGCAGGGAAGGCTGCGGCGACCGGCAGCCAGTTCCGCGCGATGACGGGATCATGACGGCGCGCCGGCGCCAGGATCGCCGCAATGACCAGGAAATACAGGGCAAGACCCGCCGCCTGAAACAGGGCCAACGCGAACGCATAGGGTAACAGCGCAAGCGGCGCGGCGATGAGGAGGAAGACGGGCGGATAATTCCAGCTGTAATAGGGCGTCGCTTCGCCGAACAGCCGCTGTTCGCGGGCGTAGTGCGCGGCGGGCTGGTAGGTGTCGGCCGCACGGCCCTCGAGCGCCAAAGAGCCCGCGGCATAGAAGCTCGAGAAATCGGTGCCGATGGGTTTGCCGTTGCGGTCGATCAGGCCATCCGACAGGGCAATCCAGCCAACCACCGCCATGACGCAAATGCTGAGCAGGATCAGGCTGTAGCCGCGCACGCGCGCGGGCGTCAGCCACTCGCCGGATCTCACGCCTTGCCAGAAATGAGCCATTTTGCCGCGGAATTGTATGAATGTTGCGCGGCAGGCTAGCGGCTGCGCTTTAACGATCTCTAAAGTTGCAGGCCTTCCGCCAAAGCTTCTTGCGATGATGCGGGGCTGGTCCTAGTGTAGCCAACGTGGCGACTCTGACGTTCCTTTCAGTGGTTGCTGCGAGTTCTTCAAAGGAACGTCTGAGTCAAAGCCACACTAAAATCATATATTTGCTAGTGTCCCTTTGGTTCTGACATTCGTAAAAGTGCCCGCTGCGATATGATACGAATTTCAGAACCGGGACACTAGTATTCCACTCACATCGAGTCGTGATGTTTCCAACACACGACGTTTGCCGGGAGATCATGATGCCCTTTCTGTCCGCTGCCCTCGACCGCGTGAAGCCGTCCGCAACGATTGCGGTCACGGATAAAGCGCGCGAGTTGAAAGCGGCTGGACGCAACGTCATCGGCCTCGGCGCCGGCGAGCCGGATTTCGATACGCCCGCCAACGTCAAGCTGGCGGCGATCCACGCGATCGAGGCCGGCAAGACCAAGTATACGGCGGTCGACGGCATTCCGGAACTCAAGCAGGCGATCATCGCCAAGTTCGAGCGCGAGAACGGCCTGTCGTACAAGCCGAACCAGATCATCGTCGGCACCGGAGGCAAGCAGGTGCTCTACAATGCGCTGATGGCGACCATCAATCCGGGCGACGAGGTGATCATTCCTGCGCCATATTGGGTGAGCTATCCGGAAATGGTGGCGCTTGCCGGCGGCGAGTCGGTCCCGGTCGTGTGTACGGCCGAGCACGGCTTCAAGCTGCAGCCCGAGGCGCTCGAAAAGGCGATCACAGCGAAGACCAAGTGGATCATTCTCAACTCGCCGTCGAACCCGACCGGCGCGGCCTATACGCGCAGCGAACTGAAGGCGATCACCGACGTGCTGGTGAAGCATCCGCAGGTCTGGGTGATGACCGACGATATGTACGAGCACCTGGTCTACGACGACTTCGTGTTCACCACGCCGGCGCAGATCGAGCCGAAACTGTTCGATCGCACGCTGACCGTGAACGGCGTCTCCAAGGCCTATTGCATGACCGGCTGGCGCATCGGCTACGCCGGCGGGCCGGCGCCGCTGATCAAGGCGATGTCGACAATCCAGTCACAGTCGACTTCGAACCCGTCATCGATCGCGCAATGGGCGGCGGTCGAGGCGTTGAACGGTCCGCAGGATTTCATTCCGGCAAACAACAAGGTGTTCAAGGAGCGTCGCGATCTCGTGGTCTCGATGCTCAACCAGGCCAAGGGAATCAACTGTCCGCGGCCGGAGGGCGCCTTCTACGTCTATCCCTCCTGCGCCGGCACCATCGGCAAGACCGCGCCCTCCGGCAAGGTATTGGCCAATGACGAGGACTTCGTCACCGAGTTGTTGGAAACCGAAGGCGTTGCGGTGGTGCAGGGCTCGGCGTTCGGCCTGGGCCCGGCGTTCCGCATTTCCTACGCCACCAAGACTTCCGACCTTGAAGACGCCTGCAAGCGCATCCAGCGCTTCTGCGGCAATCTGCGTTAGTTAACGCCCGCGCACAGGATTCCGGTTCGCGACGACCCGCGGACCGGAATTAACCTTGAGCGCGATCTGCGAAATCTGGAACCACTTCTGAAGATGTGCCATAGAATGACCACGCCCTCACATGCGCGCGCGTTCATTCTCGGCTCGCATCACACCTTCCAGTCACCAGTCGGAGATACCTTCATGCGTCCTCTCATCATCCTCGCCGGCATTGCCGCCGCGCTGACTGCGTCCTTCAATGGCGCCGGCGCCCAGGAACGCGTCCAGGTCGGTGTGCTCGAATGCCGCGGCGGGGCCAGCGTCGGCTTCATCGTCGGCTCGGTCACCAATCTCGGCTGCGTGTTGCGCGTCGACGGCTTCCCGGAAGACCGTTATGTCGCGACCATCCGCAAGGTCGGCCTTGATATCGGCATCACCGAGGAAACCGCGCTTGCCTGGGGCGTCTTTGCGCCGACGAAGCGGCTTGGACCGGGCGATCTCTCCGGCAATTACGCCGGGGCGCAGGGCAGTGCCACGATCGGGGTGGGCGCAGGCGGCAACGTGCTGGTCGGCGGCTCCAACAATTCGATCGCGTTACAGCCTCTGAGTTTGCAAGGCCAGGTTGGTTTGAGCGTTGCCGCCGGACTTGAAAGCCTGGAACTGCGTCCGGGCAGGTAACACCACGTTCTCAGGACGCAGCGCTGTTGCGCTGCGCTGCTGATCCGGGGTCATGCCAACAACGCTGCAATTTTGATGGCGCCCCAACGCATCGCATCGCATGCATTGCACCGCATTGGGGACACAACTCCGCACCGCAACGATTTTCCATCTTGCCAAATCTCGGACGGAGGAAGAGCATCCACTGTTGCCGACCCAATCACGGGCCGAGCTCCACAGAGGAGGCGGCAATGGGACAAGACGTCAGAAGTCCCCGCGGTCCACGGTGCATTGCACTGGTGGGCCCTTTCCAAAGCGGTAAAACCACACTTCTAGAAGCGATATTGGCGCGCACAGGCGCAACCTCGCGCGCCGGCAGTGTCGACGGCGGCACCTCCGTCGGCGATTCAAGCGCAGAAGCGCGCCGTCACAAGATGAGCGTCGCGCTGACGGCTGTCACCACCAACTTCATGGGCGAGAGCTACACGTTTATCGATTGTCCGGGCTCGGTGGAATTCGCCCATGACATGCGCTCAGTGCTTCCAGCGGTCGACGCGGCGGTC
Source organism: uncultured Alphaproteobacteria bacterium (assembly GCA_963824305.1). GTDB lineage: Bacteria > Pseudomonadota > Alphaproteobacteria > Rhizobiales > Xanthobacteraceae > Bradyrhizobium. The sequence goes on along the minus strand of CAWGOW010000001.1, from coordinate 2,032,265 downwards.
GTGGTCTGCGAAGCCGACGAGAAGAAGTTGCCGCAGCTCCAGATTATCCTGCGCGAACTCGAAGAGCTGAACATTCCGCGTTTTCTGTTTCTCAACAAGATCGACCGCGCCAACAAGCGCATTCGCGAGACGCTTGCGACCTTGCAGCCGGCCTCGACGATCCCGCTGGTGCTGCGCCAGATCCCGATCTGGAACGGCGACCTTATCGAGGGTTTCGTCGACCTGGCGCTGGAGCGCGCGTTCGTCTATCGCGAGCACAAGGCATCCGAAGTGGTCGCGCTCGAAGGCGGCAACCTCGACCGCGAAAAGGAAGCGCGGTTCTCGATGCTGGAGAAGCTTGCGGACCACGACGACGCGCTGATGGAGCAGTTGCTCGAGGACATCGCGCCGCCGCGCGATGCCGTGTTCGACGATCTCGCCCGCGAACTGCGCGAAGGCCAAATCTGTCCGGTGTTGCTCGGCTCTGCGATTCGGGAAAACGGCGTGCTGCGCCTGATGAAGGCGTTGCGGCACGAGGCGCCCGATGTCGTCGCGACCACCAAGCGGCTCGGTGTCGTGGCCTCGAAAGATGCGATCGGCTACGCGTTCAAGACGGTGCATCTGCAGCATGGCGGCAAGCTGTCTTTTGCGCGAGTTCTGGCCGGACGTCTCGATGACGGCGCCACGATCCAGGCTTCGTCCGGCGAAGCCGGCCGGGTGTCGGGCGTCTCGGCGCTCCATGTCGGGCAGGACAACAAGCGTCCGTCTGCCGAAGCCGGCGAGACGGTTGCGCTCGGCAAGCTCGAGGCGCTCAGGACCGGCGATACGTTCTCGAGCGGCAAGACCGCGCCGCAGGCGCTGGTCCATGTCGAGCCATTGCCGCCGGTGCTGGCGCTCGCGGTTGCAGCCGCTGACCGCAAGGACGATGTCAAACTCGGGCAGGCCTTGCTGCGCCTGAACGAGGAAGATCCGTCGCTCACCATGGTGCAGAACCCGCGCACCCATGACACCGTGCTGTGGGGACAGGGCGAGATGCATCTGCGCGTCGCGCTCGAACGCCTGCGCGATCGCTTCGGCGTCAACATCAAGTCGCACGCGCCGGCGATCGGCTATCAGGAGACTATCCGCAAGCCGGTCACCCAGCGCGGCCGGCACAAGAAGCAGTCCGGCGGCCACGGCCAGTTCGGCGATGTCGTGCTCGATATCAAGCCGCTGCCACGCGGCAGCGGCTTCGAATTCCTCGAAAAGGTTGTCGGTGGCGCGGTGCCGCGCAACTACATCGGGGCGGTCGAGGAAGGCGTCGTCGACGGCTTGTTGCGCGGGCCGCTCGGTTTTCCCGTGATCGACATTGCGGTGACGCTGACCGACGGCTCCTATCACAGCGTGGATTCGTCGGACCTCGCGTTCCGTACCGCAGCGCGGGTCGGCGTGAGCGAAGGACTGCCGCAATGCCAGCCGGTGCTGCTGGAGCCGATCCACATCGTGGACATCGTTTGTCCGACGGAAGCGACCGCGAAGATCAACGCCATCCTGTCGGGACGGCGCGGACAAATTCTCGGCTTCGACACCCGCGAGGGCTGGCCGGGATGGGACCGCGTCCGCGCGACGATGCCGGAAGCGGAGATCGGCGAACTGATCGTGGAATTACGGTCCGCCACCGCGGGCGCCGGCAGTTTCACGCGGCAGTTCGACCGCATGGCGGAAGTGACGGGGCGGATGGCCGACCAGATCATCGCGGCCCATCGCGTCGCGGCCTGACCCGCTTCTTCCAAGCTTTATCGGCTTCGATCCGCCGTTCCCTCGCCGGGAGCGGCGGATCTGTTTTGCCTCACATTGCAGGCTTGCCAACTGATGTTTTTTACATTACCTTCATTATCCAGAACATCATTTATCATTGTTGAGATATGGAATGATCGTATGATCACATCGTTCCAGATGAAGGCAGCTCGGGCACTCCTGGGAATTGACCAGCGAACGCTTGCCGAACTGGCAGGACTTTCGCTGCCAACCATTCAGCGGATGGAAGCGAGTGTCGGTACCGTCCGCGGGGTCGTCGAATCCCTGACCAAGGTCGTCGACGCACTGAACCAGGCCGGGGTGGAGCTGATCGGCGATCATGCGCGCAGCGAAGACGGCGGACGCGGCGTGCGGTTGAAGGAACCGCGCTCCCCGCGCCGAAACTGACACGGCGTTCGAGCCATCGTCGCGCGAACGATCATGCGATTGGATGGACGAGCGGACATGAGCATCGCAGACAGGCGAACGCGTCAAACGCATCAACCGACCTTCGCCGAACTCTATGTGCCGAAGCTGGTCACGGTTCTGCGCGAGGGGTATGGCCTTGCGGATTTTCGCGCCGACGTCACCTCCGGCCTGACGGTCGCGATCGTGGCGCTTCCGTTGTCGATGGCGATTGCGATCGCATCCGGCGTGACGCCCGACCGTGGCCTCTATACCGCCGTCGTGGGTGGTTTCATTGTATCGCTGCTCGGCGGCAGCCGGTTTCAAATCGGCGGTCCCGCAGGCGCTTTCGTCGTGCTGGTGGCGCTGACGGTCGAGCGACACGGTGTCGAGGGCGTGATCCTTGCGACCGCGATGGCCGGGGTGTTCCTGATCGCGGCTGGCTTGTTGCGCCTCGGTACCTACATCAAGTTCATTCCCTATCCGGTCACGGTGGGATTCACCTCCGGCATCGCCATCATCATCCTGGCAAGCCAACTCAAGGATCTGCTCGGCATCACGCTTGCTGGAAAGGAGCCGGGCGAATTCGTCCCGAAACTCGAGGCGCTGGCGCAAGCGCTGCCTACCGCCAGCGTTCCGGCGATCGCGGTCGCCGCCGCCAGCATCACCATTATCGTCGTCCTTCGCCGGTTGCGGCCGAACTGGCCGGGCATTTTGATCGCGGTGGTCGCGGCTGGTTTCGCGGCCTGGATGTGGTCGTTTCCCGTGGAAACGATCGGCACCCGTTTCGGCGGGATTCCCCGGCAATTGCCGAATCCGGCGTGGCCGGCCTTCTCGCTCGCGACGGCGCAGGCCGTTCTGCCCGATGCAATCGCCTTCGCGTTGCTCGGCGCCATCGAATCCCTGTTGTCGGCGGTGGTGGCCGACGGCATGACCGGGCGCAGGCATCGATCCAATTGCGAGCTGGTCGCGCAAGGCTTTGCCAATATCGGCTCGGCGCTGTTCGGCGGCATCTGCGTCACCGGCACTATCGCGCGGACCGCGACCAACGTCCGCGCCGGTGCGCGCGGTCCGGTTTCCGGCATGCTGCACTCATTATTTCTGTTGCTGTTCATGCTGATCGCAGCGCCCCTGGCGAGCTACATCCCGCTCTCCGCATTGGCGGCAGTGCTGGTAGTCGTGGCCTGGAACATGGGGGAGAAGCACGAGTTCGCGCTTTTGATCCGCTCCTCGCGCGGCGATGCCGTCGTGCTTCTCGCGACGTTCCTGCTCACGGTCTTTCGCGATCTCACCGAGGGAATTGTGGTTGGCTTCGCGCTCGGTGCAGTGCTCTTCATCAACCGCATGGCCCAGATGACGGGCGTGGAGGCCGACGCGCCTCTGGTGCAGGCCGATCAGGCGGACTTCGCCAATGGTGAGCGCGTGCCTTACGATTCCCATCTCGCGATCGATCCGGATGTGCTGGTGTACCGCATCACCGGGGCGTTCTTCTTCGGCGCGGCTTCAACCGTCGGCGCAGTGCTCGACAGCATCGCCGACACCCGCAAGGCATTCGTGGTCGATTTCGCGGCGGTGCCGTTTCTGGATTCCACCGCGGCCAACGCGATGAGCAGGGTCGCAAACAAGGCAGCGCGTCAAGGCATCCGACTCTTTATCACCGGCGCGTCGCCGACGGTGCGCCGCGTCCTGTTGACCCACGGGGTGAGCCCGCCGCGCGCCACCTACCGCGAGACGATTGCGCAAGCCGTTGCCGATATCAAGAGCGAACGGAAAGCACCGGCGGCTGTCACACCTGCGACGACCTGACATCCACAACAACGTGCTTGCGGGCGCTCCGACTGAATTCCGGTTTGAATCAAAATTGGGGCTGTGATTTCATCCGGCCTGCGTTGCCCTTCTGCTGGCCGGACTGTTCGTGCGGAGGACGCGCACGTACCGGCGAGGCAGTTGGGATGCTTGATTCACGACGCAACATTACGCTGGCCTGCGCGCTGAGCGCGCTCGCCGGCTACATCGACGGCATCGGCTTCATCCACCTCGGCGGTCTCTTCGTTTCCTTCATGAGCGGCAACTCGACGCGGTTGGGCGTGAGCGCTGCGGAAGGAAGCTGGCTGAACGCAGCCAGCGCGCTCGGTCTGGTCGCATTGTTCGTGGCGGGGGCGGCCGCCGGAAGCCTCATCGTGCTCGGCCGTGGCATCTATCGTCAGGCGTGGATTTTGCTGACGGAAGCTCTGCTGCTGGCAGCCGCGGCGCTTTTTCATCAGTTCGGCCATTCGGCGCCCGCGATCGCCGCGATGGTGCTGGCGATGGGATTGGAGAACGCCGTATTCCAGATCGAAGGCGGGGCCGGCCTTGGCCTCACTTATGTGACCGGCGCGCTGGTGAAGGTCGGCCAGTTGATGGCGGCGGCGCTCACCGGCGGCCGCCGTTGGGACTGGGTGCCCAACCTTTTGCTATGGGCAGCATTGGTTGCGGGTTCGGCCTGCGGTGCGCTCGCCTATCACTGGATCAATCTGGCCGCGGTCTGGTTTGCGGCGGGCGTGGCACTGGCGTTGAGCGTCATCGTGGCCGTTGCGGCCCGTTTGTAAGCGCCGGCATTGACTTAGGTGCCGGCTTGCCCGATGTGAATAAGATGCATGGCGATGCAGCGACAGGACCTTTGATGGCATCGATAACCAAACCTCGCGTCGCGTGCCTGATCGGATGGCCGGCGGCGCATTCGCGTTCGCCGCTGATCCATCACTACTGGCTGCGCAAGCTCGGCATCGAAGGCGGCTACTCCATCGAAGCGATTCCGCCGGAAGGCTTTGCGGAATTCGTGTCGCGTCTTTCGGCACATGGCTTTGTCGGCGCCAACGTCACCCTACCGCACAAGGAGCGCGCGCTGGCGCTGACTGTGCCGGACGCGCGCGCGCGCGCGGTCGGCGCTGCGAATACGCTGTGGTACGACGGCGCCGAGCTACGTTCGACCAATACCGACATCGAAGGCTTTGTCGGCAATCTGGATGCATCCGCTGACGGTTGGGACGGTATCGAGGAGGCGCTGGTGTTGGGCGCCGGCGGCTCATCCCGCGCGGTGGTGTTCGGTCTCCTCGATCGCGGCATCAAGCACGTGCACCTGGCGAACCGCACCATGGAACGTGCGCGGGCGCTTGCGGATCAATTCGGAGCGGCGGTGCAGCCGATCGAATGGGACGCAATCGACGGCGTGCTGCCGCGGGCCGGCCTTCTGGTCAACACGACCTCGCTCGGCATGCATGGTCAGCCCGCGCTCGAGGTCGACGTCAATTTGCTTTCGGGCGAGGCCATCGTCGCCGATCTGGTTTACGTGCCGCTGGAAACGGCGCTGTTGAAAGCGGCGCGGGCGCGGGGCCTGAAGACGGCCGACGGCCTCGGCATGTTGTTGCACCAGGCGGTGCGTGGCTTCGAATTGTGGTTCGGGCAAAGGCCGGAAGTAACGCCCGAGCTGCGGGCTTTGGTCGAACGCGATCTCAGGGGTGCCTGATCCGGCACCCGAAAAACCTCGTGCTCGCGCGCTTGTGAGCAGCCGCATCATGGCACCGTCCGCGCCCATCGCTATGGTGTCGCATCAAGGAGGACCCGATATGCCCGCGCATCGTTCTACATTTGCCCGCCCGCTGGTTGCCGTTGCGATGGTGGTCGCTTCTGTACTGGGCGCGATCGCGCAACAACCGCCGACGCTGACGCGCGTGCGCGGCACGATCGAAGGCGTCGACGGCGACGTGCTGATGGTCAAGTCGCGTGGTGGCGAGGACGTCAAGCTGCACATGACGGCCGACATGAAGGTCGTCGGCATTGTCAAGATTTCGCTCGCCGACATCAAGCTCGGCTCGTTCATCGGCACCACCACGGTGCCGGGAGCGGATGGTCAGCAAAATGCGGTCGAAGTGCATGTCTTTCCGGAAGACATGCGCGGCACCGGCGAGGGGTCGCGGCCCTACGATCTCAAGCCGAACTCGACCATGACCAATGCGACCGTTGCCCAGCAGGTGGCCGGCAATGACGGCCAGACCTTGATGATCAAGTACAAGGACGGCGAGAAGAAAGTCACCGTCGGTCCCGATACACCGGTCGTGACTTATGTCCCCGGCGAAAAGGCCGACCTCAAGGCCGGCGCCAAGATCATCGCCTTCATCAAACAACTGCCGGACGGTTCGTTTGAAACCAACCGTATCAGCGTCGGCCGCGATGGGCTGACGCCGCCGATGTAACGATCTTCCGGGCCCGTGCGTAAGGTCCGATGAGGCATCGTTCGCCACAATTTTGCGGAATAACCTCGCTGCCGCGGGGTACCTAAACTAGCCATCCGACGAAACCTTTGAGGGATCAATCATGCCGAGAATTTCTTCATGGCTGCCGCGTTCGCTTCTCGCTTCGCTGGCCGTTGTTTCCGTGTTCGCATCGAGCGCCTTTGCCCAGCAGCCGCCGACGCCGACCCGCATCCGCGGCACCATCGAAAGCGTCGACGGCAAGACGCTGAGCATCAAGACCCGCGAGGGAACCGACGTGAAGGTGAACATCACCGACGACATCACCGTCATCGGCGTTGCCAAGACCTCGCTGTCGGACATCAAGCAAGGCAGCTATATCGGCGTGTCGGGTATGCCGCAGCCGGACGGCAGCCAGAAGGCGATTGCGATCCACATCTTCCCGGAAGCAATGCGAGGTGCGGCTGAAGGATTCCGGGCCTGGGATCTGCGTCCGAACTCCACCATGACCAACGCCACCGTCGCCCAGACGGTCGCAGGGGTCGATGGCCAGGTGATCGATGTCAAGTACAAGGACGGCGAGAAGAAAGTCGTGGTGTCGCCGGATACGGCGATCGTCGCTTTCCTCACTGGCGAAAAGTCCGAGATCAAGCCGGGCGCCAAGATCATTATCTTCGGTGCGATGAAGAAGGACGACGGCTCGCTCGAGACCAACCGCATCGGCGTCGGCCGCGACGGCATCGCGCCACCGATGTGACGATCTTACCCTCTCCCCTTGTGGGAGAGGGTGCCCGAAATGCAAAGCATTGAGGGCGGGTGAGGGGTTTTAGCCGCCGACGAGAGGACCCCTCATCCGGCTCGAATTTCGCTTTCGCTCATTCTCGCCACCCTCTCCCGCAAGGGGAGAGGGTGCACCGAACAAGCCGCATCATCCGTCTTTTACACCGCCAGCACGTGATCGTCGATTTCAGCGATGGTGTTGACGCCGCACAGCCCCATCGTGGTCATCAGCTCGGCGCGGATGATGTCGATCGCCTTGGTGACGCCGGGGCCGCCATAGGCACCGAGGCCGTGAACATAGGCGCGGCCGATCATACAGGACTTGGCGCCGTGCGCGATCGCCCGCACCACGTCCTGGCCGGAACGGATGCCGCCGTCGAACATCACTTCCATCTTGTCGCCGACCGCGTCGACGATTTCCGGCAATGCAGCGATCGAGGATGGAGCGCCGTCGAGCTGACGGCCGCCATGATTGGAAACAACGAGCGCCTGCGCACCGGTCTTGGCAGCCTCATTGGCGTCCTCGGCGTCGAGAATGCCTTTCAACACCAGCTTGCCGGGCCAGATGCTGCGGATCCATTCGACGTCTTTCCAGTTCAGCGTGGTATCGAACTGGGTGCCGATCCAGGTTCCGAGCGCCGTGATATCGTCGGTGCCTTTCAGGTGACCGACGAGATTGCCGAAGGTGCGGCGCTTGCCGCGCAACACGCCCGCGACCCAGGCTGGCTTGGTCGCGAAATCGATCAGTTTCGACAGCGACCATTCCGGCGGCACGGTCATGCCGTTCTTGATATCCGCATGACGCTGCCCGATCACCTGGAGGTCGACGGTGAGCACCAGCGCGCTGCACTTGGCGGCGATGGCGCGTTCGATCAGCGCCTTGATGAAACCGCGGTCCTTCATCACGTAGAGCTGAAACCAGAACGGCTTGTCGACATTGGCGGCGACGTCCTCGATCGAACAGATCGACATCGTGCTCAGCGTGTAGGGAATGCCCGCAGCCTGGGCCGCACGGCAGGCGTGAATTTCGCCATCGCTGTGCTGCATGCCGGTCAGGCCGACCGGAGCCAGAATCAGCGGCAGTGCCGCCGGTTCGCCTAAAATGGTCGTCGAGGTATCGCGCTTGGAGACATCGACCAGGATGCGCTGGCGCAACTTGATCGCTTGCAGGTCTTCGCGGTTGGCGCGCAGCGTTTCCTCGGCGTATGAGCCGCGGTCGCAATAATCGAAAAATGCCTTCGGCACCTTTCGCATGTGGCGCTGCCGCAGATCCTCGATGCAGGTAATGTGTTTCATGGACGTATTCCGGCCCCGCTCTCTACTTGTATTTGGCTCATTGGCTGTCATCTAGCATGGCTGAACCTCGCTTCACCAGAACAGGCAAGGACATCCCATGACCCGGCCGCCCGCAAAATCCACCAGCGTCAAAAAGCCCGGCAAGAAGCAGCGTGACGAGGCGCTCGAGGATGCGTTGGAAGAGGGGCTGGAGGAGACTTTTCCGGGTTCCGACCCCGTTAACGTCACCCAGCCCGCGCCTTCCAAAGAGGACGGCAATGTCAGGCGGAAGAGTTGAAGGCTTTTCGTCATCTGCTGGACGGCCGGATAAGTTTATGTGTTTTCAATGGTTTGAGTCCTTGGCTGGGAACCGGCGTCGAAATAATTCATCATATTTTTTGAAGTCATTTTAGCAACGAAGGCATTATAACCGCCGCTTGCGTTAGCATGGGGCTGGAACGCGGCATCTCGGCACTGGATGACCAGGCGATACGGGCGATGCTGGGGGGTATTATGAGCCGTAAATATTTCGGAACGGATGGGATTCGTGGCCTCGCCAATGGCCTGATCACGCCGGAGCTTGCGCTGAAAGTGGGGCAGGCGGCTGGGCTGGTGTTTCAGCGCGGCGATCACCGTCATCGCGTCGTCATCGGCAAGGACACCCGGCTTTCCGGTTACATGATCGAAACTGCGATGGTGGCCGGATTCACCTCGGTCGGTATGGACGTGCTGCTGCTCGGCCCGATGCCGACGCCGGCGGTTGCGATGCTGACCAAGTCGATGCGCGCCGATCTCGGCGTCATGATTTCCGCTTCGCACAATCTGTTCGAAGACAACGGCATCAAACTGTTCGGGCCGCAGGGCTTCAAGCTGTCGGACGACGTCGAAAAGCAGATCGAGCAGCTGCTCGATGAGTCGCTCGATCGCCGTCTGGCGCAGAGCGCAAGCCTCGGGCGCGCCCGCCGCATCGACGGCGTGCACGACCGCTACATCGAATTCGCCAAGCGTACGCTGCCGCGCCAACTCAGCCTCGAGGGCCTGCGCGTCGTGGTCGATTGCGCCAATGGCGCTGCGTACAAAGTGGTGCCGGAGGCGCTTTGGGAACTTGGCGCCGACGTCATCTCCATCGGGGTCGAGCCTGACGGCTTCAACATCAACAAGGAGTGCGGCTCGACGGCGCCCGAAGCCTTGAGCCGCAAGGTGCGCGAACTGCGCGCCGATATCGGCATCGCGCTCGACGGAGACGCCGATCGCGTGATCCTGGTCGACGAACGCGGCCATCTGGTCGACGGCGATCAGCTGCTCGCCGTGATTGCGCAAAGCTGGAAAGAAGACGGCCGGCTGGCGAAGCCCGGTATCGTCGCCACGGTGATGTCGAACCTTGGGCTCGAACGCTTCCTCGAGGGCCTTGGCATTGAACTCATTCGTACGCCCGTCGGCGACCGCTACGTGCTCGAGCAGATGCTGGCCAAGGGCTACAATCTTGGCGGCGAACCCTCCGGTCACATCATCCTGTCCGACTATGCCACGACCGGCGACGGCTTCGTGGCCGCGCTTCAGGTGCTGGCGGTCGTGCAAAAGCTTCGCCGTCCAGTGTCCGAAGTCTGCCGCCGCTTCGATCCACTGCCGCAGATCCTCAAGAACGTGCGTTATCGTTCCGGCAAGCCGCTCGACAATGCCGACGTCAAATCGGCGATCGACGCCGGCGAAAAGCGGCTCAACGGTCACGGCCGGCTGTTGGTGCGATCGTCGGGCACCGAGCCGGTGATCCGCGTGATGGGCGAGGGCGACGATCGCCTGCTGGTCGAGGAAGTGGTCGATCATATCGTTTCCGCGCTCGGGCAAGCGGCGGCCTGACATCCGAATTTAGAGCCTTCCGCGGACGCTGCGCAGCACGTCGCTGTTTCGACGCGGTGGACTGCCGATCCGGTGTCCATTTATGTTTTCCCGCGGTTCGGCGGAGCAGCGTTGCAAGCAGCACCGCGTCCGGGAGGGCGCCGGTCTTTCGGTAACACTTTGAATTCATCGCATGCATCGCAGCCATTTTCTAATGGCGGTGGTGCGTACAGCACTGCTGTCGTAGGAAGCGCTTTATCGCATGCCGTATTGATGTTTCCGGGAATGGTTCGTTGAACAAGCCTGTTGTCGTCTCCGAGGAAATCCTGACCGAGCCGGTCATCGTCGACGACGCATCGCCTGCGTTGCAGGCAAGCGTGGCGGGGCCGGCCTACGTCGTCTTGATCGGCATCAGCTTCTCGCACTTCCTCAACGACACCATGCAATCGCTGATCGCATCGGTGTATCCGATCCTGAAGGACAACTACGCGCTGGATTTCGCGCAGATCGGACTGATCACGCTGGCTTTCCAATTCACGGCTTCGCTGTTGCAGCCGTTGGTTGGACATTTCACCGACAAGAAGGCGCAGCCGTTTTCGCTCGCGATCGGCATGTCCTCGACATTCTTCGGTCTGTTGCTGCTCAGCATCGCGCATCAGTACACGGTGATCCTGATTGCGGCTGCGCTAATTGGTCTCGGCTCTGCGGTGTTTCATCCGGAGTTGGCGCGCATCGCGCGGCTCGCGTCCGGCGGCCGTTACGGCTTTGCGCAATCGGTGTTCCAACTCGGCGGCAGTTTCGGTACCTCGATGGGGCCGGTGCTTGCGGCGCTGATCGTCGTTCCGTTTGGCCAACCGAGCATCGCCTGGTTTTCCTCGATTGCATTTCTCGCGATCGCCGTGCTGTGGCGGATCGGCCGGTGGTACCAGCCGCTGATCAAGGCGAAGAAGGTTGCCATCGTCGATCGTCATCCGGATGCGCTGGATTCTCGCCGCGTCGCGACCGCGATTGTCGTGCTCGTCGTGTTGCTGCTGTCTAAGCAGCTCTACGTTTCGAGCCTGTCGAGCTACTACATTTTCTACCTGATCGACCGCTTCGGCGTCTCGACGCAAGCCGCGCAGCTCTATCTGTTCGTCTTCCTGGCTGCGAACGCGATCGGCGCGTTCTTCGGCGGTCCGTTAGGCGATCGTTTCGGCCGCAAGATCGTCATCTGGTTTTCGATCGTCGGCGCGCTGCCGTTCACGCTGGCGTTGCCTTATGTGGGACTTGAGGCAAGCGCGGTCCTGACCGTTTTCATCGGTCTCATCATCTCGTCGACGACGTCGTCGATCATCGTGTTCGCGCAGGAACTGGTGCCGCACCGGTTCGGCATGATCTCCGGCGTGTTCTTCGGGGTTGCGTTCGGCGTCGGCGGTTTGGGTGCAGCTGCGCTCGGCAAGCTGGCCGACCACACCAGCATCGCCTTCGTGTACCAGATCTGTTCGTTCCTGCCGGCGATCGGATTGCTCGCGGTGTTTCTGCCGAAGATGAAAGCGGGCAGGGCGTAAAAAACAGCGCCGGCCACGAAGTTCGTTCGCGCCGGGGCGAATGCCGATCGTCAACACTCCGTTAGTCATTGTGGCGCTTGTCGTCGTTTTTTTAGCGCGGCGAAACAACCGGCGACAATTTGTTTGCGAAAAATCAACCTTAAAAATTAGGGTTAAGCGGCGCTTAAGCATTTGGTGCCATCGTCCGGGCGTGAGTTTTCGATGTGGGGCCGGTTGCCTCACCGGCCAAAGGGACGAAACCAATGCGTAGTGTGAAAATTTTCGTTGTCGCCGGAGCGGCATCTTTATTGTCTTCCATGGCGTTTGCTGCCGACATGGCCATCGCGCCCCCGCCGATGTCCTATGCTCCGCCGCCCTCCGATTTTGGTGGATGGTATCTGCGCGGCGACATCGGCATGTCGAACCAAAGTGCCAGCAACCTCACGCTGGCGAACGGGAATTTCCCCGCAGGCTTCCAGACCACCGGGTTCGGTTTTGACAGTGCGCCGATCTTCGATGTCGGCGTCGGTTATCGCTTCAACAACTGGTTCCGCGCGGACGTGACGGGGCAGTGGCGCGGCAAGGCCAATCTCCACGGTTCGCAGTTCTCACCGGCCGGAGTGATCGCTCCAGGCTTTACCGAGGCCGACAGCTATACGGGCAGCAAATCGGAAGCGGTCTTCATGGCCAACGGCTATTTCGATCTCGGCACCTGGTGGTGCTTGACGCCGTATATCGGCGCCGGCATCGGCACGTCCTACAACAGGCTCACGGGCTTCCAGGACAACGGCGTCATCATCAACGGCGGCGCACTTACCAACAGCGTCACTTACGGCGCCGACGCCGGCAAGTGGAATTTCGCTTGGGCACTGCACGCTGGCCTTGGCTACAAGGTCACGCCGAACGTCACGATCGAACTCGGTTATAGCTACATGAACCTCGGCGATGCCGTCACCGGCGCGACCAACTCGTTCGACGGCGTGACCGTCGTGAACGGCACCGGTTTTGCGGTGAAGAGCATCACCTCGCACGACGTCAAGCTCGGCGTGCGTTGGAATCTCGACAGCCCGCCGGCCTATGTGCCGCCGCTCGTCACCAAGGGCTGACGAGGCAAGGCTGACTTAACCTTTCTTAACGGCGCGGGATGTTTCCCGCGCCGTTTTGTTTTGCGCGAGCCAAGCATGATCCGGCCCCGCAGGGTCGCTCCGGCGCAAACTAGGCGCCGGTTTTCGGACACGATCATGCCAATTGAGCTCGCACGACAACGATTGATTAAGGTTAACGAGCGATGATTGCCGCAGAGACCAGGTGTGAATAGGAGTGGTTCGATGCGTAGGGCCCTGTTGGCGATCGTGATGTTGGGAATGGCGGCTACCGCGCAGGCGGCCGACATGCCGGACGCGCTTCGCGGTTCGATGAGCGGTCCGGCCACCACCATCTGGCAAGGCTTCTATTTCGGTGGGCAGGGCGCCTGGGCTTCGTCCACCCAGACCTTCTCGGGTAAGACGATGGACCCGTCGGTGTTCAGCAACTTGATTGCCGGCAACCCGATTAGCGAGATCGGCGGTATCGAGGCGCCTACGCCCGTCGGCACGTCAGGGAAGGGCTCCGTGCCGTATGGAGCTTTCGCCGGATACAACTGGCAATGGGACTATGCGGTGCTCGGTGTCGAAATGTCCTATCTGCACGGCAATCTGGGCGGCAGTGTCAGCGCTGCCACTCAATTTACGAGCGGCGCGGCGCTCTCCGACGGCTTGTTCCACAATCCGCTCGTGACCTCGACATCGACGATGGCCGTTTCCGACTACGCGACGTTCCGTGCGCGCGCGGCTTATGCCTATAACTGTTTCCTTCCCTACGCCTTTGGCGGCTTCGCGCTTGGCTATGCAGACGTATCGACTTCGGCGAGAGTCAATGATTCAGTCGGGGCCACCGCTAACGGTCCGTTTACAAGCCTTCCGCCGCTGAACGGCACACATGCCGGCGAGAACCACTTGGTCTACGGTTATACTGGCGGCCTTGGCATCGATATCAATTTGATGGCCGGCCTGTTCATGCGCGCCGAGTGGGAATATGTCCGTTTCACTCAGCAAGTCGATATGAACGTCAACACACTACGTCTTGGTCTCGGCTACAAATTCTAACGCGCGCCGATCGAGCTGCCGGAATCGCGCTCATCTTTTGCCGCAGTTTTGACGGCAACCTGAATTCGCTGTTGCGGATATTGAAGAACGCATTTCGCCGTTCTTTCCCCTTAACGCGCAATAAACTAAACGCGGCATCGGGATTTTTATCCTGGAACGATCCATGTCAGTTGGCGTCTGTCCGGCGCACGTTAACTGGGGACGTCAGATGAATAGCTATTCCATTGTGCGGATCGGCGACGACTATGTTGTGCGGGCCGACGACAAAAGTGTGCTCAAGGTCGCAAGCCGCCGTCGTGCCGCGCAATTGGTGAGTGACGCGGCGGAATTACTGAATGCACAGCTGCAGCCCGCGATCGCGCCGGAGCCTTCGTCCCCTGAAGAAAGCCATGCGCCTGTCGAGGAAACCGAAGTTTCTTGACGATTTAGGCTGATTCCCCTATTCACGACGGCGGGACACCTCCCCCCAACGGGAGGCTTGCTATCTGGAAGGGTAGATCATGACTGTAGCGAAGCCCTCTTCGCGGCCGCTTGTGCCGCATTTTTCTTCCGGCCCTTGCGCCAAGCGCCCCGGCTGGAACCCCCAAAATCTCAAGGACGCAGCGCTCGGCCGTTCGCATCGTGCGAAGATCGGCAAGGAGAAGCTCAAGCGCGCCATCGACCTGACGCGCGAAGTGCTCGAGGTGCCGGCCGATTACCGGATCGGCATCGTTCCGGCTTCCGACACCGGTGCGGTCGAGATGGCGCTGTGGTCGCTGCTCGGCGCTCGGCCCGTCACGGCGCTGTCCTGGGAATCCTTTGGCGAGACCTGGACCGGCGACATCCTCAATCAATTGAAGCTCAAGGATGTCACCAAGCTCGCGGTGGGCTACGGCGAAATTCCCGATCTTGCCAAGGTCGATCCGGCCTCCGACGTCATCTTCACCTGGAACGGCACGACCTCGGGCGTGCGCGTCCCCAACGCCGACTGGATCAGCGCCAGGCGCGAGGGTCTGGCGATCTGCGACGCCACTTCGGCGGCGTTTGCGCAACCGCTCGATTGGCCCAAGCTCGATGTCGTGACATTCTCCTGGCAGAAGGCGCTCGGCGGCGAGGCCGGTCACGGCATGCTGGTGCTTTCGCCGCGCGCGGTCGAACGCCTCGAGAGCTACAAGCCGGCGTGGCCGTTGCCGAAGATCTTCCGCATGACCAAGGGCGGCAAGCTCAACGAAGGCATCTTTGTCGGCGAAACCATCAACACGCCGTCGATGCTCTGCGTCGAGGATTATCTTGACGCGTTGAACTGGGGCAAATCGGTCGGCGGTCTCAAGGCGCTGATGGCGCGGGCGGACAGGAATCTCAAGGTGCTCGAGGACTGGCAGGCGAAGACGCCCTGGATCGATTTCCTGGCCAAGACGCCTGCGATCCGCTCCAACACCTCGGTGTGCATGACGGTGACCGATCCCGCGGTCGCCTCGCTGACATTGGGTGCGCAGATCGACTTCATCAAGAAGATGGTTGGTCTGATCGAGAAGGAAGGCGCCGGCTACGACTTCGCGGGCCATCGCGACGCGCCGGCGGGCTTGCGCATCTGGTGCGGCGCCACGATCGAAGCGAATGATGTTGCGTTGCTCACCCAGTGGATCGACTGGGCCTTTGCCGAAACCAAGGCGCAGCTTTCGAAGGCGGCGTAGTTCTCTTGCATCCGTCGTCCCGGCCAAGCGAAGCGCGAGCCGGGACCCATAACCACCGTCAGAGAGCATGGATCCCGGCTCTTCGCGCCAATTGGCGCTTCGGCCGGGAAGACATTCTCGATATTCGAAGGTCACAACCATGACAAAACCCAAAGTGCTCATTTCCGACGCGCTATCACCGGCCGCGGTGCAGATTTTCAGAGATCGCGGCATCGAAGTCGATTTCCAGCCCAATCTCGGCAAGGACAAGGAAAAGCTTGCCGCCATCATCGGCGACTACGATGGCCTCGCCATCCGCTCCGCGACCAAGGCGACCGCCAAGATCATCGAGAAAGCTTCAAAGCTGAAAGTGATCGGGCGCGCCGGCATCGGCGTCGACAATGTCGAGATACCCGCGGCGACCGCCAAGGGCATCATCGTGATGAACACGCCGTTCGGCAATTCGATCACGACCGCCGAACACGCGATCACCTTGATGCTGGCGCTCGCGCGCGAAATTCCGCAGGCCGATGCCTCGACGCAAGCGGGAAAATGGGAAAAGAACCGCTTCATGGGCGTTGAGATCACCGGCAAGACGCTGGGCGTGGTCGGCTGCGGCAATATCGGCTCCATCGTTGCCGATCGTGCGCAGGGCCTGCGCATGAAGGTGATCGCGTTCGATCCGTTCCTTTCGCCTGAGCGCGCCAAGGACATCGGCGTGGAGAAGATCGAACTGGACGAATTGCTCAAGCGTGCGGATTTCATCACGCTGCACACGCCGCTGACCGACAAGACACGAAATATCATCGACGCGGCGGCACTCGCGAAAACAAAGAAAGGCGTGCGCATCATCAATTGCGCACGCGGCGGGCTAGTCGACGAGCAGGCGCTGGTGGATGCGCTGAATTCCAAACAGGTGGCGGGAGCGGCGTTCGACGTCTTCGTCGAGGAGCCGGCGACGTCGAACGTGCTATTCGGCCACCCCAACGTGATCTGCACGCCGCATCTCGGCGCTGCCACCACGGAAGCGCAGGAAAATGTCGCTCTACAGATTGCCGAGCAGATGTCGGATTACCTGTTGCAAGGCGCGATCTCGAACGCGGTCAACTTCCCCTCGATCACGGCGGAAGAAGCGCCCAAGCTGAAGCCGTTCATCGCACTCGCCGAAAAGCTCGGCTCGTTCGCAGGCCAACTCACCGAAACCGGCATCGCCAAGGTCGAGATCACTTACGAAGGACATGTCGCCGAGATGAAGATCAAGGCGCTAACCTCGGCCGTGCTCTCCGGCCTGCTGCGGCCGATGCTGGGGGACGTCAACGTCGTCTCGGCGCCGGCCGTTGCCAAGGAACGTGGCATGGTGGTCGATGAGGTCGCGCGCGCCGCGCAGAGCGACTACGAAAGCCTGATTACGGTGACGGTCATTACCGAGCGGCAGGAGCGTTCGGTATCGGGCACGGTCTATGCCGACGGCAAGCCGCGTCTGGTAGACATCAAGGGTATCCGGGTCGATGCCGAATTCGGCAAATCGATGATCTATGTCACCAACGAGGACAAGCCGGGATTCATCGGCCATTTCGCCGGCCTGCTCGGTGACGCCAAGATCAACATCGCGACGTTCCATCTTGGACGCGTCAAGCAGGGCGGTGACGCCATTGCGCTGGTCGAGGTCGACGGCGTGGTGCCGGAAGACCTGCTCGCCAAGGTCAAGGCGTTGCCGCAGGTGAAGCAGGCGAAGGCGCTCAAGTTCTAGCGATAGCGTTGCGGCTTATTGTCTCGTCGTTGCGGTCGTAAGCGATCCAGCTTCGCTTGCTTTGCGCTTACGTTTTCTTGCGACAACGCGTTGCGTTTGTCGCAGGCGCTGCGTTTGTGCGGGCAATGACGACGTCATGACGTGTCTTTGTGGAATGGCTGTCGCTATTCCGCCTTCGCCGTGCCGCACGGAAACCTCAATCGAACCAATTCCTTCTCTGCCGCGTCTCATCACGAGGCGTGAAGCGATTCCATCTGGATGCGCGCCACAGGTTTTGCAGGAGGGAAGATCATGGGTTCTGTCACAAATCGTGTCGTTATGACCAGCATCATCGTGCTGGCGGCATTTGCCACGGCGCGGGCCGAGGCGGCCGATGTCGAGGCGGCATCGGCAGTCGATGCCGTCACCGTTTACCCCGATGGAGCCAGCGTGACGCGCGTTATCACCGTCGAGCTGCCTGCCGGCGACAACACGCTTGTGCTCAAGGATTTCCCGCTCAAGCTCGATCCGTCTTCGCTGCGGGTGGAAGGCGAGGCCGACACCGGCCTCATCATCGGTGCGATCGATACGAGGCCGCCGCGGACGGCGCCGCCTGTCAATTTGCCCGAGCTTGATAAGCGTATCGAGACGCTCAAGGACCAACGCGCCGACCTGGACGGTGTGGTTGCGGCCGCCGCCGCACGCCGAAAGTTCGCCGAGCGTTTCGCCGAGAGCTCGCCTGCGGGGATCGGCGAAAAGGGTGAGGCACGGCCGCTTGCCGATTGGCGCGCGGCTTTTGCGGCGGTCGCCGACGAAGTCGCTGCGGCAGATGCCGCCATTCGCGAGGCGGCGCGCAAGCAACGCGACATCGATCGGGAAATTGCCAGGCTGGAACAGGATCGCGCGACCAAGCCGCCGAGCAAGCTTGAAGTCAAAATCGCTCTTGCGGCCAACGCGCCGGCCAAGGCCACGCTTCATGTCACCTACACCGTGCCGAACGCGCGCTGGACCCCGATTTACGATGTTCGCCTCGACACCGGCGCGAAAGACCGCAAGCCTGCATTGGAGCTGATGCGCCGTGCCGAAATCACGCAAGCGACGGGTGAAGACTGGCCGGATGTCGCGCTGAGTGTTTCGACGGTGCGCACCGCGCTTGGCGGCAAAGCGCCCGAGCTAAATCCGCTGGTCGTGCAATATCCGCTGCCGCCGGCCCAGGCTTATCCGGCGCTGTCGAACGCTCCGGCGCCCGCGCAGCGATCGTCGCAGCCACACATGGCCAGAGAACAGAACCTGTTCGCAGATCAGGCCGTTGAGAAAAAGGCCGTGGCCGAAGTCAGTGGCTTCCAGGTGGTCTTCAAGATTCCCGGCCGTGTCAGCGTCGGGGCGAACGAGGGCGCCAAGAGCCTCTATATTTCGGCGGCGACGATCTCGCCCGACCTTGTGGTGCGTTCGGTTCCCGTGATCGATCCGACCGCGTTCCTCGAGGCGAGCTTCATCCAAAGCGAGGACGCTCCGCTGTTGCCGGGCCGGATGTCGATCTACCGTGACGGCGTGTTTGTCGGCCGCGGCCAGATGGCGGCTGCAAGCAAGGAGGAAAAGGTGCGGCTCGGCTTCGGCGCCGATGACAAGGTCAAGATCGTGCGTTCCGTTGTTAAACGGAACGAGGGATCGGCTGGCCTGATCGTCACGACCTCCAAGACCGACGAACGTTCGTTCAAGACCGCCATTCGCAACGGTCACGATTTCCCGATCCGGGTCGCCATCGAGGATCAGCTGCCGGTCAGTGAAAACGAAGACATCCAGGTCGAGATGCTCTCGTCCACGACGCCGCCGACCACGACCAATTTGCGTGACAAGCGCGGCGTGCTGGAATGGGCGGTCGAGGTAGCACCGGCGGACGCCAAGGAAATCGCGTTCGCATGGCGCGTCCGCTGGCCCAAGGATAAGGGCGTTGTGATGGTGCCGTCCGGCTAGTACGGCCTGCGCAAGCGGCGGACGTCGGTTCGCCGCTTGCGACGGGCGGAAGTCACTTCGTCGAGGACGCCTTTCGCGAGGCGACTACGACGCCGGCAAACACCATGACGTAGCCGGCGAGGTGAAACAGCCGCGGTTCTTCGCCGAGCAGGAGAATCGCCATCACCGAGCCGAACACCGGCACCAGATGGAAGAACGGCGCGGCGCGGTTCGGCCCGATCATCGCGATGCCGCGGTTGAAAAACAGGTAAGCAAGCGTCGAAGGGAAGATCACGACATAGGCCAGCGTGATCATCGTAATGGCATCGAATTTGAGCCGGATGCCGTTGGTGTATTCCCAGATCGAGAGTGGCATCAATAGCGTGGCGCCGCAGGCCATGGTGAAGCAAATTAGCGATAGTTGATGTGTCACCGGCCGGCGCAACATCAGCGTCGAGTAGAGGCCGAACGAGATCAGCGCGCCGGTTGTCATGACGTCGCCGAGATTGAGCCGGATAGCGGCGAGCGCCGAGAGATCGCCGCGCAGCAGGATGGTGAGCACGCCCAGCAACGACAGCGCGATGCCGACAAGTTGCGGCCAGGTCAGGCGCAGGCCGAATAAAGCGAGGGCCCACAGCGCCACGAACAGCGGTCCGGCGGATTGCAACAGCAGTGCATTGAGCGCCTGGGTGAATTGCAGGGCCCAATAAGACAGGGCGTTGTTGAGAGCAAATCCGGTTGTTGACAGCGCAATCATCAGTGGAAGCCGGCGGCGCAGCGCCGGCCAATCCTTGGCCAGATGTGGCCAGGCGAACGGCAACAGCGTCAGGCAGGCGCCGATCCATCGGATGCAGGACAGCGTCATCGGCGGCACGTGGCCGGCGACGTAGCGTCCGAGCACGATGTTGCCGGCCCAGAACAGCTGAGCCAAAGTCAGAAGCAGATAAGGTTGATGGTTGAGCCATCGGGCGGGGTTGAAGGACGGCTGCGCTGGCGCGGGGTTAGTCATGGCTGAATGCGCTTCATCCCGACGCCGCGGACGGCCTTCGGGATGCGGCGAAGATGCCCGTCAGCACCAGCGCAAATCCGATGAGATGGAAAGCTTGCGGCCGCTCGCCGAGAAAGCCGATCGCCATCGCGGCGCCAAAGACGGGCACCGCATGAAAGAACGGCGCGGCGCGATTGGCGCCGATCAGGTGAACGCTGCGATTGTAGCAAAGATAGGCGATGGTGGAGGGAAACACCGCGACGTAAATCACCGACAGGAGATTGGTCACGTTCAATTCCATGGCCGGGCGAAACAGCAATTCGAAGATCATCGGCGGGATGAGAACCGCGGAGCCGCAGGCGAACGTGAAAGCGACAAAAGACAGGTCATGAATGGCCGGCCGCTTCAGCGACATCACCGAGTAGAGCCCGAAAATCAGCAGCGCGAGGAGAAAGATGAGGTCGCCTCTATTGAAGTCGATCGCCGCAATCGCGGTCAAGTCGCCGCGCAACAGGATCACCAGCACGCCGGTCAACGACACCACGATCCCGATGGCCTGTGCCCATGTCAGACGAATTCCGAACAGCACCAGCGACCAGCATGCCACGAACAGCGGTCCGGCCGATTGCAACAGCAACGTGTTCAGCGCCTGCGTATGTTCCAGCGCCCAGTATTGCAGGGTGTTGAAACCGGCGATGCCGATCACCGACAAAAAGACCATCAAGCCGAGCTTGGCGCGGATCGCGGGCCAGTCGTGCTTGAGGTGTTTCCACGCAATCGGAAGGATAATCAGAAAGCCGAGCCCCCAGCGCAGGAAGGCGAGCGTCACCGGCTGAATATGGCCGGCGGCAAGCCGGCCCACGATGGCGTTGCCGGCCCAGCAAGCAGCCGCAATCGAAAGCAGCACATAAGGCTGGTTGGCGATCCATGGGGACGTACCGGAGATCTCTTCGGAAACGGACATCGCGGCGGCGGTGTGATGTGCATGATCATGACGCCGCAGCCCGGCCGGGCGGCGCAAACGCACGGCCGGTGGATTCGTTGCCCGGCCGTCTCAAAGACACGGATTTTGGCGCAGCATCAACGGTTGTGGACGCATCGCGACCATGCGCCAGATGGCTTCCGCTATTCCGAAGCAGCGCCAGCGGATTGGATGATCGGCGTCCATTTGGCGCGATCGGACGCAATCAAGCGGGCGAATTCCGCAGGTTGCAATTGATCGATCGGATCGAGGCCGGCTGCGTCGAGTTTCGCTTTGACGGCGGGATCGGCTGCCGCCTTTGCAAATTCGTCGCGAAGCCGTTGCACGATTTCCACCGGCGTTGCGGCCGGCGCGCCGAAGCCGAACCAGGTCACGAGGTCGTAGCCGTTTAGCCCGGAGGCATCGAGCGTCGGCACGTCGGGCAAATGTGAAGAACGCGTCAGCGATGTCACGCCGAGGGGTTTCAGTTTGCCGGCTTTGATCTGATCGATCACCGTCGGCAAGTTGAAAAAGCCCATGGTGATTTCGCCATTGACGATTTTGTTGACGCCATCCACCGAAACCAGATGCGGCACATGCTTGATATCGACGCCGGCGATCGATGCGAACAGCACGCCGCCAAGATGATGCGAGGTGCCGACGCCTCCCGAAGCATAAGTGAGTTGGCCAGGCGCCGCCTTGGCCGCTGCTGCAACCTCAAGCGGCGTGTTCGCGGGATTGGACGGATGAACCGTCATCACATTGCAGACCGCTGATATCGGTGTGATCGGGATGATCTTGTCCGGATCGTAGGGCAGCGTCTTGTAGAGGCTCAGGTTGAAGACGTGAGTACCTTGCGTGATCATGGCGAGCGTCGTGCCATCGGGCGCGGCGTTCTCGACTTGCCGCATCGCCGTGCCGCCGCCTGCGCCGGGCATAAGCTCGACAATGACTTTCTGGCCGATGTTTTTAGACATCGTTTCGGCGACGACGGTCGCGATGAGGTCGGCAGTGGTCCCTCTGCCGAATGGTACGACGATGGTGATCGGCCGGTCCGGGTAGCTGGCGGCTCCCGCTGCGCTGCCCGTGAGGCAGGCGAGCAGGCCGCCAAGTATCGCCGATCTGAAGTCGCTTCGCATGAATGGCCGTGTTTGCGGAACTTGTTCTCTCGCCTGACCGTAGCATGCGCGGGCGTGCCCGATAGGGGACAAGGTTGCGACGAAAAGCGGGGAGGAGCGGGCACGATTTGCCCTATCGCCGCCCCAATATGCGCAAGGCTTGCGGAACGTGCCGGGTACAGGGTTGGGACGGCGCATATTTTCGGGGGATATCAATGGGTTGATAGGCCTTCTTGAGGCTATCAAATGCGCCTTCTTGCTTGCGTCGGTAGCTCGCATCCTTTATCCGGTTGGGTGCCTCGCATGCGCCCGGCCCCGGACCGGATTTTTCGAACAGATCATGCCTGAACATAGAAAGTTGCAGAGGGACTAGCTGCGAAATGGGGAATGTCGTCGTTGTCGGCGCCCAGTGGGGCGACGAAGGAAAGGGCAAGATTGTCGACTGGTTGTCGGAGCAAGCCGATATCGTGGTGCGCTTCCAGGGTGGCCACAATGCCGGCCACACGCTTGTCATCAATGGTGAAACCTACAAGCTCGCCTTGCTGCCCTCCGGCGTGTTGCGTCCCTCGAAGCTGGCCGTGATCGGCAATGGCGTGGTGTTCGATCCGCAGGCATTCCTCGATGAGGTGTCCAAGCTCAGAGGACAGGGTGTCGCAATCAGCCCGGAGAACTTGCGTGTCGCTGAAAACGTCACGCTGATCCTGCCCTTACACCGCGAACTTGATGCGCTTCGGGAATCCGCCAACGCGGCCACCGCGATCGGCACGACACGCCGCGGCATCGGCCCGGCCTACGAGGACAAGGTCGGACGTCGCGCGATTCGCCTGATGGACCTCGCCGACCTCGATACGCTGCCGCACAAGATCGACCGGTTGCTGGCGCATCACAATGCGCTGCGCCGCGGGCTCAGTCTGCCGGAGTTTGACGGCAAGCAAATCGTCAAGGAATTGACGGCTCTGGCGCCGCAGCTCCTGCCCTATGCCGAAACGGTGTGGCGGCTGCTCGACATCAAGCGGCGTGAGGGCAAGCGCATGTTGTTCGAGGGCGCGCAGGGCGCGCTGCTCGACGTCGATCACGGCACTTATCCGTATGTCACCTCATCCAACACCGTCGCAGCGCAGGCCGCGACCGGCTCGGGTCTCGGCCCGGGTGCGGTCGGCTATGTGCTTGGAATCTGCAAGGCCTATACGACCCGCGTCGGCCAGGGTCCGTTTCCGACCGAGCTGCATGACGAGATCGGCGAGGAGATCGGCCGCCGTGGCAAGGAATTCGGCGTCAACACCGGACGCAAGCGGCGCTGCGGCTGGTTCGATGCGGCGCTGGTGCGTCAGACCGTGCGCACCTGCGGCATCAACGGCCTGGCGCTGACCAAACTCGATATTCTCGACGGCTTCGAGACCATCAACGTCTGCACCGGCTATCTGCTGGACGGCAAGGAAATCGACTATTTGCCGGCGGGCGAGGGCGCTCAGGCCCGGGTCAGGCCGGTCTACGAGACGATCGAGGGCTGGAAAGAACCCACCGCCAACGCGCGCTCCTGGGCGGACCTGCCGGCGCAAGCGATCAAATATGTTCGTCGGGTCGAAGAATTGGTGGGTTGTCCGATCGCGTTGCTTTCCACAAGTCCGGAACGCGAGGATACTATCCTGGTACAGAATCCGTTCGAAGCCTAACTTGATTAACGAGATGTTACTGTAAGGCCCGCATTGTTGAATAGAGATGGCTGACTACTACCCGCTGATCGCCCGCGCCATCGCCGGACTGGACCCCAGTGCTCCCGGCGAGAGCCGTCGTGCGCTCTATGAGCGGGCGCGGTCGGCGTTGATCGCGCAACTGCGCAGCGTCGAGCCACCGCTCAGCGAGTCCGAAATCACCCGTGAACGGCTCTCGCTGGAAGAGGCGGTACGCAAGGTCGAATCCGAAGCCGCGCAGCGGGCGCGTGATGCCTCCCGATCGGGGGGCGGCGATCCGACGCGTTCCGGTTCGCGAGCCAGCAATTCGCTGCGCGCCAGTGCGCGACCCGCCGGCCGTCTGTCCGAGTCCGCGCCTTCCGCTCCGCCGCCGCCGCGCGCCCGTCCGGCAGCGGGTCCGCCGCCGGTGCCACGTAATGACCGGCCATCGTTCGCCCCGGAAGGACAGGATTCGTCTCAGTCGCGCGGGGTCCGTCCCGATACGCCGCGCCAGCCGCCAGTTTCCATGCAGGACCCGTCGCTGCCGCCAACGCGGCAAGGTGCGTCGCGCCGTGGTGCGGATATCAATGCGCCGGAAGCCCCGGGCGTGCGCGGATTTCGCGACATTACCGCCGACACCGATGATCTTGGCCGCGCCGCCGCGCAGGCCAGCCGGGCCGCGCGAAAGACCTATGCCAACGTGCCTTCGCCGTCGCCCGAGTTCGACCGGCTTGAACCGGTCATGGAAGATCATGGCTTCGATTCCGAGACGCCTTATTCTTACGATGAGTCCGCAGAGGAGGCGGAGCGTTATGCGCCGCCGCAGCCGTCTTCGCCGCGCCCGCGCATTGCGCCCGACCGTGGCCGCGAGCCGAAGCGGGGAACGGTATTTCCTTTCAAGAGTGCGATTGCGATCGGCATTGTCC
Source organism: uncultured Alphaproteobacteria bacterium (assembly GCA_963824305.1). Lineage (GTDB taxonomy): Bacteria > Pseudomonadota > Alphaproteobacteria > Rhizobiales > Xanthobacteraceae > Bradyrhizobium. Next base: position 2,007,318 of record CAWGOW010000001.1, on the reverse strand, counting down.
TGATTCTGGTCGGCGCGGCGATCCTGTGGGGCAAGTCGGTCGTGGGCGCGGTGAGCGGGCTATTCAAATCTTCGCCGAGCGTCGTCGAAGCGCCCAAGGATTTGGGTGCCCCCGGCACCAAGCCGAAGATTCCCGACCGCGTCGGCCAGCCGTCGTCGAGCGAGCAACTGGCGCCGGTGGCGCAGCGCGTCGTCCTGTATGACGAGGATCCTTCCGATCCCAAGGGCAAGCAGTATGTCGGCTCCGTGGTCTGGCGGACCGAACCGATCAAGGCCTCGGGCAACCAGAAGGCCGACGTCGCGGTGCGCGCCGACATCGAGATTCCGGATCGCAAGTTCAAGATGACGATGTCGTTCCGCCGCAATACCGATTTATCGCTGCCGGCAAGTCACACCGCCGAATTGACCTTCATCCTGCCGCCGGACTTCTCGGGCGGCGGCGTCAGTAACGTGCCCGGCATATTGATGAAGTCCAACGAGCAGGCGCGCGGCACGCCGCTGGCAGGCCTTGCAGTCAAGGTCACCGACGGCTTCTTCCTGGTCGGCCTGTCGAATGTCGAAGCCGACCGTTCGCGCAACATGCAACTGTTGAAAGAACGCTCCTGGTTCGACGTGCCGCTGGTCTATGTCAATCAGCGCCGTGCCATCATCGCCATCGAGAAGGGCGCTCCGGGCGAGCGCGCCTTCAACGACGCGTTCGCCGCCTGGGGCGAGTAGGCGCGGAATGAAGCGGTACTTGACCTTTGCCGCCCTTGGGCCGCTGTTCGGCGGATTTTTGCTTCTGCTGGCGACCACCGTGATGTCCGGCTTCTGGAGCCACCCGCCAAGCCTTGCGGAAGTGGGCAAGCTGCTCAAGGCGTTTGTGAGCACGTTGCAGTACTCCTACCTGTTCGGCCTGTTGCCCGCGCTGATGTTAGGGGCGGTGGACGATATCGTTCTTCACATCAAACGAATTGGCCCGGGACTGCGCGTCCTGATTGTCGCCCTGATCGGGTTTGCGTCGGCGGAATTACTTTACGGATCGCGCGGACCCGACAGCGGGCTGTTGCAATTCGTTCTCTATGGCCTGGTCGGGTTTGTTCCCGCTGCGATGTCGTCAGCGATTGCCCATCGTTTCGCCGACCGGCCGGCCGTGGCGGCGCAAGCTCCCTGAACCGCTTCCGGGCTCGTGTCCCGAAGTTCGTATCGTTTTTCGAAGGCAGGCCGCATGACGAACTTGCGGCAGCAACGATGCGGACTTCTGAACCGTCACACTAGATTTTTCGCTCGCAATTGGCACTTGCGCGAACCTCGCGCGTTCCCATTTCATGGGCATGTCGAACGAAGAAATTACCGCTCCGAGAGCACGCTTTCATTCCGCACAGGCCTCGCCCCGTGCGAAAAAGCCCGGTCCTGTGATCGATCAGGAAGGCCGCGAAATTCCGGAAAGTTCGCTGCGGGATGGCCTTCGGCAATTTCAGTTCGACTTCGCCCATTCCAGCGCCAATCCGTTCGGCAGTCTGACGCATGAACAGCGTCTGGCGCGTTTTGAAGCATTGGCAAAATTGCTCGACGTCGCCTTCATGCTGCCGGGTACAAAGATCCGTTACGGCGTTGACGGCGTTATCAGATTGATCCCGGTCGTCGGCGACCTCTTGGCCACCGCATTTTCACTGTGGCTGGTGCGCGAAGCGCGTGCGCTGGGCGCGCCGTGGCACGTCACTGCGAGAATGCTCGGCAACGTGGCAGTCGATGGCGTGGTCGGAATAGTGCCGATAGCGGGCGATGCGTTCGACGTGCTGTTTCGCGCCAATATGCGCAATGTGCGGCTGCTCAGGCGCTGGCTGGACAAGCAGCCGCGTTAAACTCTCGCGGCCGCGTCGTGATTCCTGCAAGGTTATTGGAGCTCAGGCGGCCTTTTCGTCAGCCTTGGCGTCGGCGGCCGGAGCGGGTTCGGGCGCGCGCGGGCGGCGCTCCAGCGGGAAGTCCTTGCTCTCATAGAGCGTGCGAATACCCATCTGGTCGAAGCGGGCCTCGTCAACCTGCAAATAGGCGCCGTTCAGCGAATCCGCCGGCAATTCCTCGATCGCGAAACGAACTGCTTCGGCCGCGGTGCCAAATCGCCGATAGGCGAAGCCTGCGCGCTTCTTCTTGCGGATAGCGGCAGGAAACAGTTCGGCGGCAGTGTTGAAGCTGAAAGCCATGATCGGGGACCTCTGTTCTTTTTAGTTAGAACGCGAGCATTGTCGCGAACAGATTGCACGGGCGCAAAAATCAGTCGGCGCCGGCACACGTCATTTCCGTTGTGAACAGGCCTTAATATAGGCTTCTCCACGGGAATTGCGACTCCTGTCAGGACGAATGATGAATCCGATCCGAAGCGCATCAGCCCAATGAAAATATGTTTATTTTCAATTAGTTATACTCATTACAACTTGCCGAGTAGCAACAGCACGAGCAATACAACCAAAATGACCCCGCCAATCCCCATTCCGGAATGGCCAAGGCCATAGCCATAGCCGCCGATCCGGCCGCTCCAGCCGCCAAGCAGGTAAAGGATCACGAGAATGATGAGGATCGTTCCAAGCGACATGGCGCTCCTCCCCGTTACCCGCCGGCAGGAGCAGTCGGCCGGTCGGATGGAGAGAGAACGGTATCTCTGCCTGCTGGTTCCGCATGCGGAACCCGAAATCGCCGAAGCTCCTCGCGATGCTTGGCGATAATTACTTCTTGGTCTCGTCGATCGGCAACACTTTCAGCGGTGACGTATAGGGCTCGACTCGCAGCGAGTTTGAAGCGATCAGGCCGATCTTGCGCAACGGCGCCTGTTCGAGGTCGCCGGCGGCTGATTTGTGCACTGCGTATTGCCACACGCTGATCGTGCCCTTTGCCTTCAGCATCTTGGCGACGCCACCGGCGTCCTTGCCATCGAGTTGCGCCAGCTCATCGTCCGGGATGCCGATAATAATTTCATCCTTCACGGTGACGATCTTGAACAGGGAAACCTTATCGGCGGCGGAAGCGGGCTGGATCATGGGGCTCGCCACGATAAAGGCTGCCGCACCGAGACCGAGCAGCAGGCGTTTGGAAATTTGCATCTGAAATACTTCCTCAAGGCTTTGCTCACGAAAAACCCGCGCGACCAGTTCGTTGGTCGCGCGGTTCCGAAAGATGTTCGAAGCAAATCGGGAAATTATTTCGGCTGGAGCTTCAGCGCCGCCGAATTGATGCAGTAACGCAATCCGGTCGGCGCCGGGCCGTCCTCGAACACGTGGCCCAGATGGCCGTTGCAGCTCGAACACAGCACCTCGGTGCGAACCATGCCGTGGGTCACATCGCGCTCCTCGTCTACATGGCTCTCGGTAGCCGGCTGGGTGAAGCTGGGCCAGCCGCAGCCGGAATCGAACTTGGCGTCGGATTCGAACAACGTCTGTCCGCAGCCGGCGCACACATAGGTGCCGGCCCGGTGCTCATGCTCATATTCGCCGGAGAACGGCCGTTCGGTCGCCTTCTCGCGCAGTACCGCATACTGCATCGGCGTCAGTTCCTTGCGCCACTCGGTTTCGCTCTTTTCGACTTTCGACGTCGTCTTGGCGTCGGACATGAAACCTCCTTTGCAGCGAGAGATTCCTAGTTGGTGACCTTGATATCGCTCACCAAAGCAGGCTTCTCGCTATAGTTATCCGCGAAAATCTTCTTCAGGTTTTCGACCTTGGGAAGGTCGTTATAGGCAATATAGGGTTGGCTGGGGTGAAGCGTCAGGTAGTCCTGGTGGTAAGCCTCGGCGGCGAAGAAGGCTTGCAGCGAACCGACCTTGGTCACGATCGGCTTCTTGTAGACGCCAGCGGAGTTGAGTTGCGCGATATAGGCGTCCGCGACCTTCTTCTGCTCATCAGAGGTCGTGAAGATCGCCGAGCGATATTGCGTGCCGGTATCCGGTCCCTGCCGGTTCAACTGGGTCGGATCGTGCGCCACTGAAAAGAATATCTGCAAGATCTTGCCGTAGCTGATTTTCTTCGGGTCGTACTTGATCTCGACGGACTCGGCGTGTCCGGTCGTCCCGGTCGAGACCGTCTGATAATCGGCATTCGTTTTGCTTCCGCCGGAATAACCGGACACCGCATTGACGACGCCTTTGGTGTGCTGGAACACGCCCTGTACGCCCCAGAAGCAGCCACCAGCCAAGACCGCGGTCTGGATGCCGTTTTCGTTCTGGACATCAACGGCCGGCGTCGGGATGACCACGGCATCTTCGGCCGCCAAAGAGGGCGCGACCTTGATGGCGGAAATCGCCAGCAGGCCGATGGCGGCGGCATACATCGAAAAGCGGGTGAGGGAACGGCGGGTCATGGGAGCTGGCTCCTGATTTCCTGTCGGTTTCGACGGATATTTAAGACGGCGCTGGCCGTTCGCAAAATGGGCCTCGCGGCGTTCTCGGGATAAGATACGCGGCAAAAGCCGGCTTGTTACCGGGAAATGCACACGAGTCCGTGACTTTTTGTGGGTCTTTTCACTCCTTGCTGAAACCTCGTCCTGAGGAGGAGCATCGCTTCAAGGCGACGCGTCCCGAAGGACGTTGGACAATTCAGACCGTCACACCACGATAGAAAGCCGCTTGGCCGCCCGCGTCACGCCGGTATAGAGCCAGCGGGCACGGCTGTCCTGGAACGCAAAGCTTTCGTCGAACAATACGACGTCATCCCATTGCGAGCCCTGCGATTTATGAACGGTGAGCACGTAGCCATAGTCGAACTCGTCGTAAGGCTTCCGCTGTTCCCACGGGATCGCATCGATACCTCCCTCGAAACAATCGCAGCGGACGGAAACCTTGGTGACCTTGTGGCTGAACTCCTCGTCGGGCGCGAGCCGCAGGCTGACGATGCGCGACTTCGATCTTGAAGCGTTGCGTGATTTCACGCGCCAAAGGCCGCCATTGAACAGCCCTTTCTTGCGGTTGTTGCGCAGGCAAACAAGTTTGTCGCCGGCCACCGGCAAGGCGTCCTCGATGTTCTGCTTCTGCCGCATCCGCATGTTGTAGGCGCGGCGGGTGTTGTTGCGCCCGACCAGTACCTGATCGGCCTGCATCACCCGATCCGGATCGAGGTCGGTGCGCGATATGATTTCGCTTTCGCCATAACGCCCGAGCTCGAGCTCCCGGCCTTCGCGGATATCCATCGACATCCGCACGATCGGATCGTCCTGCGCCTGGCGATGCACCTCGGTCAGCATCGCGTCGGGCTCGCTGTCGGTAAAAAAGCCGCCGCCCTGGATCGGCGGCAATTGCGCGGGGTCGCCGAGCACGAGCAGCGGGCAATCGAACGACATCAGATCGCGGCCGAGCTCAGCATCCACCATCGAACATTCGTCGATGATGATCAGCTTGGCTTTCGAGGCCGGCGCATCGTCCCACAATTCGAAGCTCGGCTGCTCGACGCCGGATTCGCGGGCGCGGTAGATCAGGGAATGAATGGTGGAAGCGTTGTCGCAACCCTTGTTGCGCATTACCAACGCCGCCTTGCCGGTGAAGGCGGCGAATTTGACTTCGCCATCGACGTCCTCGGCGATATGGCGGGCGAGCGTCGTCTTGCCGGTACCGGCATAGCCGAACAGGCGAAACACCGGCGGTGTCCCGTTGCGGCCGGGCTTGGCCTTCAGCCACTTCGCCACGGCATTGAGTGCGGCATCCTGATGCGGGGTGAAGTTTGTCATGGGGGCCCGGGTGGGGAGGGCCCGCGCGACGACTCAAAGGGCCAAACCCAAGCTAACCATTGGAGCCGCCGACGCAAGCCACCCTCCGCCGCGCATCGGACGTTGCATTTCAGCAACGGCTCTCAATTTTGTTGACCGATGGTCCGATCGGACTGTCCCGCGAGCGTCGAATTCAACCGAACGGCTAAGGCGATACGTCCCGAATAGGCTTCGCCTAGACTATGGTTTTGACGGGTTTACACTGTCTCAAAATATAGAGCCGGTCGCGGGAGAGGCGTCATGAAGTTCGGCATTTTCTATGAGCTGCAATTGCCGCGTCCGTGGCAAGCCGGCGACGAACTCAAACTCTATCAGGACGCGCTGACGCAGCTCGAAACCGCCGACCGCCTCGGTTATGACCATGCCTGGGTGGTGGAGCATCATTTCCTGGAAGAGTACTCGCACTCGCCGTCGCCGGAATCCTTTCTCGCTGCCGCGAGCCAGCGCACCAAAAACATCCGGCTCGGCCACGGCATTTTCCAGCTCACCACCAATCATCCCGCGCGCGTGGCCGAACGAATCGCAGTGCTCGACCTCCTGAGCCGTGGCCGCTGCGAATTCGGCATGGGCGAGAGCGCCTCCATCACCGAGCTTGAGCCGTTCGGCCGCGACATGGAAACCAAGAAGGACGTGTTCGAGGAAGCAGTCGCTGCGATCTTCCCGATGTTTCGCGACGGCGGATGCGAGCATCACGGCAAATACTTCGATATTCCCTTGCGCAATGTGGTGCCGAAGCCGGTGCAGAAACCGCATCCGCCGCTATGGATGGCCTGTTCGCAGTTGCCGACCATCGAACGCGCGGGCCGATGCGGCTTTGGCGCGCTCGGTTTTCAGTTCGTCAGCGCCGACGCGGCGCATGCCTGGGTGCACGCCTATTACAACGCCATCGCCAAACGGTTGAAGAAGCTCGCCGACTACGAGATCAACCCGAACATGGCGCTGGTATCGTTTTTCATGTGCGCGAAAACCGATGAGGAGGCGCGGTTACGCGCCGACGGCGCCACGTTTTTCCAGTTCGCGTTGCGTTTCTACGGCGCTTCACAGGATCGCCAGCGTCCCGCGCCCGGCGCCGTCAACATGTGGGACGAATATAACAAATGGAAGCGTGAGAACCCGCAAGCCCAGGAAGCAGCTCTTCGCAGCGGACTGATCGGCTCGCCGGAAACGATCCGCAAGAAGCTGCGGCGGTTTCGCACCTCTCACATCGATCAGGTCATTCTTCTGAACCAGGCCGGCAAGAACAGCCACGAACACATCTGCGAATCCCTCGAATTGTTCGCAAAGGAAGTGATGCCGGAGTTTCAGAACGACCCCGAGCATGACGTCTGGAAGGCCGGTGTGATGAGCGGCGATATCCTGCTTGAGGAGATCGATACCGCGGCTTTTACCGATCGCTACGGCAAGCTTGCACTTAACGTCGGTTCGCCAAAGCCGGCCTCCACGGCCGCGGAATAGCGAAAATATCGGCGCTGAAGCGGACAGTCGCCCGACGAAGAAAATTTCTCTCAGATCGTCCTCTCCAGGAGAAGAAACCGAACGTTCACTGGCAATTGAGCAGGCCAGACGTCGCTTTTTTTCTCGGATCCTCGACAGAGCAGTCCAGCGCCATCATCCTGACAATGAAAAGTGGCGGGTTCCAAGCCCTCCGTCGTGATCATTTGGGGAATTGGAATGTCGGACTTTGCCATCAAGGGAACCGAGCCGCTAACGCTGCGAACGCAGCTGACCGAAGATTGGCTTGCCGTCGTCATCGGGCTTCTGGTGTTCGGCGCGGCGCTGGTCAGCGTCAGCGGGACCGACCTTCTGGGCTGGGCCGTCACCACGTCGGTTTATACGGACCTCACCCAAGCACTCAACCCATTTGCCAAGGCGTATGCGTGGCTTGGCGGCGGCGGCGCCCTGATTGCGACCTATGTTTCGTTGCTGGTGGTGTTGAGCGCCGGTGTCGCGGCGCTCGGCGCCGACGTCCGGAAATTTGCCATCGCATTCACCGCGGTTTTTGCCATCGCCTATGCCAGTTGGATCGTCGGCAGCTACGCCTATGTCGCCGCGGTCACGCCCGCCGAGCAGCAGAAGTTTGGGCTCAGTTGGTCGCTCAAGCTGACCAATGAAGGCGGCTTCATCGTCGCGCTTCTGTCTGGCATCGTGATCGCCAATTTCTTTCCGCGCTTTGCCGAATGGCTGAAAGAAGCGATCCGGCCCGAACTCTACATCAAGATCGCGATCGTCATTCTCGGCGCAACCGTTGCGGTCACCGCGGCCGGACGGCTCAACCTTGCTTCCTCGCTGCTGTTGCGCGGCGCTGCCGCCATCGTCGAAGCCTATCTGATCTACTGGGCCGTGATCTACTACGTCGCGCGCAAGTGGTTCGGCTTCAGCCGCGAATGGTCGGTGCCGCTGGCGTCGGGCATTTCGATCTGTGGCGTGGCGGCGGCGATCGCCACCGGCGGCGCGATCCGCGCGCGGCCGTCGGTGCCGATCCTGGTGTCGTCGCTGGTTGTTGTGTTCGCGGTCGTTGAAGTGCTGATCCTACCGTTCCTGGCCCAGACCTTCCTGTGGCAGGAGCCGCTGGTGGCGGGCGCCTGGATCGGGCTTGCCATCAAGACCGATGGTGCGGCCGTCGCAGGCGGCGGCATCACCGAGTCGCTGATCATGGCGAAATCGGCTGCCGAAGGCATCAAGTATCAGCCGGGCTGGATTCTCGCCACCACGACCACGGTGAAGATCTTCATCGATATCTTCATCGGCATCTGGGCCTTCATTCTTGGCTACATCTGGACCAACCATATCGACAAGGGACCGGATCGCGCGAAGCCGATCGAAATCTGGCAGCGCTTCCCGAAGTTCATACTCGGCTTTATCTTCGTGTTCGCCGTATCGCTCTGGCTCGCGATCGGCTCGACCCCGCAAGTCGCCAAGGCATTGCCCGCCGCGGCCGGTGAAGCGAACGTCTTCCGCGTCATCTTCTTCGTGCTCACCTTCTTCTCGATCGGCGTGCTGTCGGATTTCCGCAAACTCTGGCAGCAGGGATTCGGCAAGCTTGCCGCCGTCTATTTCGTCAGCCTGTTCGGGTTCGTGATCTGGGTCGGGCTTCTGATTTCCTGGCTGTTCTTCAGCGGATTCAAGCCGCCGCTCGCCACCTAGAGCACGATCCGGAAACGTGGACACAGGTTTTCCGAAGAGATCATGCTCAACCAGAAAAGATAGAGGGTTATCGCAATGCCGACGTCCAACCTCAGGGATGAGATCAACGCCACGGAAGTCGAGCCGCTGCTGCCGATCGAGAAGAAACTGATCGGCTATAGCCTCGGTCTTGGTATCTTCCTTTTGATCGTGCTGATCGCGGTCAACCATTTCGTGCCGATCAAGCTCTGATACTACGCACGAATGTCCGCCGGGCGCTCGTGATGCGCCACACTGGGGCTGGCCGCGTGGCCTTCCGTTTGCTATCGCTTAGGCCAATACAACCGTCCGCGTAGAACCTTATTGTCATGAACGCTCCATTCCCAGTTCCCGGAGCGCCGCCGAGCGACGTGCAAACCCGTCCCCTCATCGCCTTTGCCGATGTCAGCAAGGTCTATCCGTCACGGGACCGCGCAGCGGAAGTGGCGGCGCTTTCCGGCGTCACGCTCGAAGTGCCCGAAGGCGCGATCGTCGGCGTCATCGGCAAGAGCGGCGCGGGCAAATCGACGCTTATTCGGCTGGTCAACGGGCTGGAGCGTCCGAGCGGCGGTCACGTCGTCGTCGATGGCACCGATGTCACGGCGCTGGACGAGCGCGGCCTGCGCCAGGCGCGCCGTTCGATCGGCATGATCTTTCAGCATTTCAATCTGCTGTCATCGCGTACGGCCTTCGCGAATGTCGCCCTGCCGTTGGAAATCGCCGGCCTTGACAAGGCTGCGATCGCCAGCCGCGTCGAGCCCTTGCTGGCGATGGTCGGGCTATCCGACAAGCGTGACCGCTATCCGGCCGAACTCTCCGGCGGACAGAAGCAGCGCGTCGGCATAGCCCGTGCGCTGGCGACAAAGCCCAGGGTGTTATTGTCGGACGAGGCGACCTCCGCGCTCGATCCCGAGACCACCGACCAGATTCTAGCGTTGCTCAAGACCATCAACGCCGAACTCAAGCTGACGGTCCTCTTCATCACCCATGAGATGATGGTCGTGAAAAAACTCGCCGATCGTGTCGCCGTGCTCGAGGGCGGCCGCATCGTCGAGCAGGGCACGACGTATGAGATCTTTGCGCATCCGCGCCACGAGACGACGCAGCGGTTCATCGGCGCCATCACCGGCAGCCAGGTGCCGGAATGGCTGGCCGCGAAATTGAGGCAAGAGAGACAACCGGCAGACAGCGCGGTGCTGCGCGTCGGCTTTATCGGCGGCGAAGCCGACCAGCCGGTGTTGTCGCGGCTGTCGCGCAATCTCGGCCTCGACGTCAATATCCTGCATGGGCAGGTGGAGACGATCGCCGGCCGCCCATTCGGATCACTGTTCATCTCGGTCTCGGCTGATCCTGATGTCCTGCGGCAGATCATGACGCAACTTGCGGCGGGACAGAATACGGTGGAGCACCTCGGCTATGTCGCCTGAAATGTTCCAGCTCATCGTCTCATCGACGCTCGATACTCTGGTCATGGTCGGCCTCTCCGGCATTCTCGGAACGCTGTTCGGACTTCCGCTCGGTATCTTTCTGGCGACGAGCCGGGCCAACGAGCTGTTTGCCGCGCCCGCCGCCAACCGCATTCTCGGCCTGATCGTCAACGCTACGCGCTCGACGCCTTTCATCATTCTCGTCGTCGCCATCGTCCCGCTGACCCGCCTGATCGTCGGAACCTCGATCGGCACCCGAGCGGCGGTGGTGCCGCTAACGATTGCCGCCATCCCCTTCATCGCGCGCGTGGTCGAGGCCGCGATCCGCGAGGTCGATCAGGGCCTGGTCGAAGCCGCGCGTGCCTTCGGCGCCAGTCCGTTACAGATCGTGCGCAAGGTGCTGCTGCCGGAAGCGTTGCCGGCGCTGACGCTGGCGCTCACATTGACGCTGGTGAGCCTGCTCGGTTATTCCGCCATGGTGGGCGCGGTCGGCGGCGGCGGTCTCGGCGATCTCGGTATTCGTTATGGCTACCAGCGCTTCATGCCCGAGGTGATGGTAACCGTTGTCATTGTGCTGATTGTGCTGGTGCAGGGCGTGCAGACGCTGGGCGAGGTGATTGCGCGCCGGCTCGACAAGCGCGGCCGAAAATCATGAGTAGCGTTTAAAAAGGACCGAATGATCATGTCCCTCCGTTTTCTGTCGACCACGGTTGTTTTGGCCTCGGCCGTCGTGGCCGCGGCTATTGCCAATCCTGCCCGCGCCGAAACCATCAAGATCGGCGTCACGCCGGGTCCGCACGCGCAGATCCTGGAAGCGGTCAAGCCGATCGCCGCCAAGAACGGCCTCGATATCCAGATCGTCGAATTCACGGACTACGTCGTTCCGAATGCGGCGCTCGATGCCGGCGATTTGCAGGCGAACTCGTTTCAGAACCAGCCTTATCTCGACAATCAGAAAACCGACCGCGGCTACAAGATCAAAGCGGTCGCGCTTACCGTGAATTTCCCGATGGGAATCTATTCCAAGAAATACAAGAGCTGGGATGCGGTGCCGCAGGGCGCGACGTTGTCGATCCCCAACGATCCGACCAATGGCGGCCGTGTGCTGCTTCTGTTGCAGGACAAAGGCGTGTTGAAACTCAAAGCCAATGTCGGGTTCAAGCCGACGATCGCTGATCTCACCGACAATCCGAAGAAATTCAAGATCGTGGAAGTCGATGCCGCGCAGACCGCGCGAACGCTTGACGACGTCGATGTGGCCGGCATCAACACCAACTACGCAACGCAAGCCGGCCTTGATCCGGTCAAGGATGCCATCTTGCGCGAAGACCCCAAGGGGCCCTACACCAACCTGATTGCGGTGCGCGCTGCCGACAAGGACAAACCGTGGGTCAAGAAGTTGGTGGACAGCTATCACACGCCGGAAGTCCGCGAATTCGTCCTGACGAAGTTCAAGGGCGCGGTGCTGCCGTCATGGTGAGCGCTCATGCATGCCAGCGAAATCACTGACCGATGAAACGTGTCGCCACCTGGGCCCTCTACGCCGTCGGCGCGCTGGCGGTGGCGTATCTTGCGCTCTACGCTTATGTCGCGTTCACCGGGCGCTCGTTCGAGCCAGGCGATCCCATCCACATTTTCCGCAAACCCGATGCGCCGAATTATTCCGCCGCAGATGCAGATTTCGCCTGATGGCGTGAGACGAAAGTGCGGCCCAGGGTGACGTTCTTTTGAGCCCGTATTTGGGTGTTGTTGTAGGTCCAGCACTCGCCGGAATCGTCCAGAAAACATACCCAGAGCAGGTGGTATTCGGGTCCATAGTCGATCAGCATATGGGCATACCCATCTCCCTTCGGAGTGATGACCGGGAGCGGCGGATCGAGCTGCAAAATCGACATAAAACGCCTTCAAACCGGAATACGAAAATACCTGGATGAACGCGGGGGTCACAAAACAGTTCCTGCGCGAGGTCTCCCTCGCGCCGGATCTTTGGACGTTGCGGTTGCGTCTCAGACGGCAGCGCCGGCCCGATGCATTTCGCCAGCTCCCGCCGGCGTGATCGGCAGGCCGCCGTCGGCATATTCGTTCAGCTTGTTGCGCAAGGTGCGGATCGAAATGCCCAGGATATTGGCCGCATGGGTGCGGTTGCCGAGGCAGTGCTTCAGCGTCTCCAGAATCAAGTCGCGTTCGACGTCGGCCACGGTGCGGCCGACCAGGGCACGCGTCACCTGTTCGGCGGCGAAGGTGGCGTGCGCCACCGCCGGAACGGTCTTCGGACTGTCGAGCCGTTCACCATCGGGTGTCAGGATCGCCTCGATGCCGATCTCATCGCCCTGCGCCATCAGCACCGAACGGTGAATGGTGTTTTCGAGCTCGCGGACGTTGCCCTGCCAACGGTTGGTGCTCAGCACGCGGCGTGCTTCGGCCGACAACGGCCGCAACGGCACGCCATTGGCGTCGGAGTATTTCCTGGCGAAGTGCTGGGCGAGCTCGAGGATGTCCGCCGGGCGGTCGCGAAGCGGCGGAATCTTCAGGTTGACGACGTTGAGACGGAACAGCAGGTCCTCACGGAAGCTACCATCGCGCACGGCGTCCGAAAGGTTCCGGTTCGAGGTCGCGATGATGCGGATATCGACCGGCACCGGCCGCGTGCCGCCGACGCGATCGATCACGCGCTCCTGGATCGCGCGCAACAGTTTGGATTGTAGCCGCACGTCCATCTCGGAAATTTCGTCGAGCAGCAGCGTGCCGCCGGTGGCCTCCTCGAACTTGCCGATCCGCCGCGCGATCGCGCCAGTGAACGCGCCCTTTTCGTGACCGAACAGTTCGGATTCCAGCAGATGCTCGGGGATCGCCGCGCAGTTGATCGAGATGAACGGCTTTTTCGCGCGGTTGGAGCGGGTGTGGACGTAACGTGCCAGAACTTCCTTGCCGGTGCCGGACTCGCCGGTGATCATGACGGAAGCGTCGGAACCTGCGATCTGCTGCGCCAGCTTGATGACCTTGGCCATTGCATCGTCGCGATAGACCAGATCGCGCGAGTCGTTGGCGACGGCGGCAAGGACCGCGGCGATCAATTCGGGGTCGGGCGGCAGCGGAATATATTCCTTGGCGCCGGCATGGATCGCGGCGACCGCAGCGCGGGCATCGTTGGAGATGCCGCAAGCGACTATCGGCACATGAATGTGCTCGGATTCGAGCCGCATGACGAGATCGCGGATGTCGAGGGAGACATCGACCAGGAGCAGGTCGGCGCCCTTGCCGCCGCGCAGCACCCGCATCGCCTGTTCGTTGTCCTCCGCGTGGGTGACGGAAGCGCCGTTATCCATCGCGATCTTGGTCGCTGTTGTGAGCTGCCCTTTCAGGGTGCCAACGATGAGAAGCCGCATGGTAATCTCCTGTTCGTCTGTTCGCGCCGTTCAGGCGCGCTTTATTCAAAAAGTTCTTAGCTGCGTTCGGCCTTGATGATTTCGGTCATCGTGACGCCGAGCTTGTCTTCCACCAGCACCACCTCGCCACGGGCAACCAGGCGGTTGTTGACGTAAATATCGATGGCTTCGCCGACGCGGCGATCGAGTTCGAGAACGGTCCCGGGGCCAAGCTTGAGCAAATCGCCGACATCCATCTTGGAGCGGCCGAGAACCGCCGAAACCTGCACCGGAACGTCGAACACCGCTTCGAGATCGGCGGCGATACGGGCGGCATTCTCGTCCTCGTTATAGGCGATGTCGTCGCCCACGGCCGGCGTGCCGGCGCTGTTCAAGTCCGGGAGCGGAACCTGCGTGTCGGTGTCACTCATGGTTCATTCCTCTGGTCATGTCTGGTTGCGCGACGCGATATAGCGTCCGACAAGTTCGCTGATCTTGGCTTCAATCGTCGCGCGCTCGCGAACGACGCCGCCGTCCGCCCACTCGATCCGGCAGTCGCCGGTCTGGATATCCGGCTCGGCCAGAATCACCAGCCGGCCGGCAAACCCGCTTTGTTTCGCCAAAGTCTCGATGCGGGCATGCGCCGCGTCGTAAAGGGCCTCATTGATCCGGACCACGATATGCGGTGTCGAGACCAGTTGCGCGAAGCAGTCGGCAACGAGCGAGGTGATCTCGCCGAGCGGTTCGCGCGCAATCAGTTCGGTGGCCAGCTTGCGGGCGACGGCGACCGCCACATCGACGGCTTCGGTCTCCATTCGCTGCTCGACGCCGGAGAGGCCCGCGGCAATGCCCTTGATGGCGACGCCGATCGTCTCGAGCGCCAACGCCACGCGGCGATCGCTTTCCACCCTGGTTTCGCGCAAGGCGGCATCATAGCCATCGCGATAGGCGCGCGCCTCCGCGTCCGCGACCTTCTGGGCGACTTCGACGGCATTGGCGCGGTCGCGCGCGCGGTCGGGCGCTGCGAAGTCCGTGTCGAACAGGAATTTTGCGGGCGCGGCCATCAGTACACCAGCTCGTCGTCGGCGCGGTTCTTGGTCAGGGTAATCTCACCCTTGGCCGCTAGATCCTTGGCGAGATTGACCAGAAGAGCCTGCGCTTCGTCGACATCGCGCAACCGCACGGGACCCATCGCGGCCATGTCGTCGAGCAGCATCTTGCCGGCGCGCGAGGACATGTTGCCGAGGAAGAAGCCACGGACTTCCTCGTTAGCGCTCTTGAGCGCGACGCCGAGCTTGTCCTTGTCGACGTTGCGCATCAGCGTCTGCGCCGAACCGGAATCGAGCTTGATCAGGTCGTCGAAGGTGAACATCAGGGCTTTGATGCGTTCCGCCGATTCGCGGTTGTCTTCTTCCAGCGAGGTAATGAAGCGGGTCTCGGTCTGACGGTCGAAATTGTTGAAGATTTCGGCCATCACCTCGTGCGCGTCGCGCCGCCTGGTCTGCGAAAGGTTCGACATGAACTCGACGCGTAGCGTCTGTTCGACGCGCTCGATCACTTCCTTCTGCACCGCTTCCATCCTCAGCATGCGGTTGACGACGTCGAGCGCCATGTCTTCGGGCAGGATTGCGAGCACCCGCGCCGAATGCTCGGGCTTCAGTTTCGACAGCACCACGGCAATGGTCTGCGGATATTCATTCTTGAGGTAATTGGCGAGCACCTCTTCCTGCACGTTGGAGAGTTTCTCCCACATGTTGCGGCCGGCCGGTCCGCGAATCTCGTCCATGATGCCGGTGACACGTTCCGCCGGCAGATATTGTTGCAACAGCCGCTCGGTGGCGTCGAAATTGCCCATCAATGCGCCCGATGCCGACATTCGCGAGACGAATTCCAGCAGCATATCCTCGACGACGTCGGCCTCCACGGTGCCGAGCGTCGACATATGGATCGACAGTTCACGCACCTCGTCATCGTCGAGCAGCGACCAGACCTTGCCGCCATATTGCTCGCCAAGCGCCAGCATCAGCATGGCCGCGCGCTTCGGGCCGGCAATCGGATCGCCCTTTACCTTATTGGCCTGACGTGCAGCCAGCGAGGAAATCACGCTGGTGATGTCGTTGGCGTTATTGTTGGATTGAGACAAGGCCATCTCGGATCACGCCGCAGGTTCGGATAGCCATTGACGAATAATGGCTGCGGTTTCGTTAGGATTGCGTTCGGCCAATTCGCCGACGCGATGAACGGACTGGGCGTGGACTTGTCCCTGGATCTGGGCCACGTCGATCATTTGAGCGGTGTTGTTGAGGCCCGGAACGATGCTGCCGCCGGTAGCCGGCGCGGCCTGAGCGCTGCCATCCGCGATTGCCGGCAGTGCGCCTGCGCCAATGGCGGCAGCGGCCGGCTCGTCGGCAATAATGCGTTTGACCAGCGGGCGGATCACCATGAACAACACCACAATGCCCAGCAGCATCATCACGCCGAGCTCGATGACGTACATCACGTCATCCTTGGTAAATTGCAGCATGCCAAGCAGCCCGGTGGGTTCAACCACCGGAGCCACGGCCGGCGCTTCGGCGAATCGGAGATTGACGACTTCGACCTGGTCGCCGCGCTTCTGGTCGAAACCGATCGCCGAGCGCACCAGCGTCGCGATCCGGTCGAGTTGCTCCTTGCCGCGGTCCTGATAGACCTGTTCGCCCTTGTCGTTTTTGACGTAGCTGCCATCGACCAGCACAGCGACCGAGATGCGGTTGACGCGCCCGGCCTCGGTCACCTCGGTCTTGGTGGTGCGCGAAATCTCGTAATTGTTGGTTTCTTCGCTCTTCTTGCTCTGGTCGCGCGCGGCCGGCCCGTTGCCGTTCTGCTGACTTCCCGGCAGTTCGTTGCCGACCGTGACCTGGCCGTTGGTTTCGGCGGTGGCGCTGGATTCTTCGCGGGTCTGGCTCGAGCGCAGCACGCGGCCTTCGGGATCGAACTTGTCGGAAGTCTGGGTGATCTTGTTATAGTCGAAATCGGCCGAGAGCTGGACGCGGGCGCGGCCCGCGCCGACCACGGACGACACGATCGCTTCGACCTCGTTGCGCAGCCGCTTCTCGTAGGCGGAGCGCCGCTCGTCGGCGACGGAATTGTCCTGTTCGCCGCCGGCGCCGTCGGCCAGTAACTGGCCGGCTTCGTCGACGATCGACACCCGCTGCGGCTTCAAGCCGTTGACGGCGGAGGCGACCAGATGGCGGATTGCCCGGATCTGCTGCGGCTCGAGCGTGCCGCGGACGCGTACGACGATCGAGGCGGACGGCTCAGGCGTCTCGCGTGCAAACAGCGGCCGCTCCGGCAACACCAGATGGACGCGGGCGGCCTGGACGCGGTCGATGGCACGGATGGTGCGCGCCAACTCGCCTTCCAGCGCACGCAAATGGTTGATGTTCTGGACGAAGCTCGTGGTGCCCAGCGCGTCCGACTTGTCGAAGATTTCATAGCCGACGCCGCCGCCCTTTGGCAGGCCGCCCTCGGCGAGTTTCATGCGCAGCCGCGTGACCTTGTCCTTTGGCACCAGGATGATGGCGCCGTCGTTGCGGATTTCGAAAGGAATGGCCTGCCGTTCCAGGTCCTTGATCACGGCATTGGAGTCTTCAAGGCTGAGGTCGGTGAAGAGGGTTGTCATCTGCGGCGTGGTGACGCGCATGATCACGAACGCGAAGAAGCCGATCAGGGCGGCCGTCACCGCCACCATCGCCATCAATCGCGAAGCGCCCAAGCCCCTCAAAAAGCCAACGAGACTCTGCAAACCAACCGCCCCTCAGATTCGGTCCCAGCCGGGATCGGACCACTGGGCAATTATTGCCTATGGGATGGTTTCGATATGGTTAACAGAGGTAAACGGCCGACGGGAAAGTTTGAAACGGCAAAAATCGGCTTCGCAAGGCGAAGCCGATTTTCGTCAAATCGGACCAATGGGCGCTTCTGACGGCGACTATTGGCGATATTGCTGGATTCGGGTGGTCCGCAGCCCCGCAAGACCATGCTGGTCGATCGAGAACTGCCAAGACAAGAATTCGTCGACGGTCAACGTGTAGCGGCTGCAGGCTTCCTCGAGAGAAAGCAAACCACCGCGAACCGCGGCAACGACTTCGGCCTTGCGACGGATCACCCATCGCTTGGTTCCGGGCGCTGGCAGATCCGCTATCGTAAGCGGACTGCCGTCAGGCCCGATGACGTATTTTACCCTCGGGCGATGAGGCTCTGTCATGGCGTACTCACAAACTCTCAACCACTGAAACTCACGCCATCAAACTACGCCGGGCAACTTAAAATTTGCCTAAACCCAAGGCTCCAATACGAATCTCCTTGAAAATGCTGTGCGCGGGCGCGCGCTCGGGGGCACAACCGGCATCTTGTTAACCGGTTGTTAGGGCGCAAGACGCTTTCGAGGGCGGCGGGACGAGGCCCGCGCGCCTGGTTCCACTAGTTCACGATACTCTGCACCTGATTGACCGTGAAGGTCTGGCCGCCAATCGACAGGAGCGGCGGCGACTGGGTGAGATCGACCGATGAGACCACGCCCTGGATCTCGGTGCCGATCGCAACCGTGTTGTTGGCGGAATCCTTGGCGGTTGCCGAGAGCGTGTAGTTGCCGTCGGGTTGCTGGGTGCCGTCGGTGCCGAGGCCGTTCCAGGTGAAGGTCTGGTTGTTGCCAGCATTTGCGATGAAGCTGTTGGAGTAGACCGTCGCGCCCGCGCTGTTGGTGATGTTGACGGTGACGGTCGAGGCGGAGGGGACATTGAGACCCCAGGCGGCCTCGCTGTTGGTCAGCGCCGTGGTGCTGCCCTTGACCACCGCGGTCTTGCCGACGAATTCCAACGCCTGGCTCGATTGCGCGGTTTGCTGCAGCGAAACCAGCGTTGCCAGTGAATCGTTGGTGTTGATTTGCTGCTGGACGCCGGCGAATTCAACCAGCTGCTGGGTGAACTGGTTGGTATCGAGCGGGCTCAACGGGTCCTGATTCTGCAACTGGGTGGTCAGCAGTTGCAGGAAGCTCTGGAAGTTGTTTGCGATCTGCGCGTTCGCCAGCGAGTTGGCGGAAGAAGCCGTGCTGGAGCTGGACGATCCAGACGCCGCCGTCGTCCCGGAGACTACGGCGGGTGAAGTGTTTACGCCTGATGTCGTCGTCATGCTCTTCTCCTCATACTCTGATGTCGATGCCGCCGCTCGATCCGAGCGAGCGGCCATAGCTGCGGCCTGCGACAGCGGCGGGGACGGTATCCTCGTCGCTGACGATCAGCCGTTGAGCGTTCGGATTACTGTTGTTGCCGTTGTTCTGGCCGGACGAAGACTGGTCGCGCAGGCTGAACTGCAAGCCGCCGCTGTCGGTCTTCAAGCCCGCATCGTTGAGCGCCTGCTGCAATTGCGGCGCGTCCTGGCGCAGCATTGATAGCGTTTCCGGCTTTTCGACCGTCAGGTGCGAGGTCACCTGGCCGTTCTGGTCGATCTGAACCCGGACATCGATCCGGCCCAGGTCGGCGGGATCGAGGCGGATTTCAAAGCTGCTCTTGCCGCTCTTGACGCTGGCTGCGATTTCCATCGCCACGCCGCTCAAGGGCACGGCCCCGTTGGCTGCCGACGTCACCGTCAAATTACTCGCCGAGCCGAGGGCCGAAGTCGAATTGAACTGCGGCGCAAGCGCACCGATCGCCTGGGTGTTGACGTCGGCCACATCGGTTGCCGCAGCGTGCGTGGCGTTCGCAATCGTGTGGTCACGCGCGGCCGCGGCCGGTTCGGGAGTGGCAGCGTCCGAACTGGCCGTCTGGACGGCGACATTCGCCGTCTCTTGCTTGGTCGTCGCCGAGGTCTGGGTTGCCGCGGCGTTCTGGCTCGGTTCAGTGGTCGTGCCGGACGCGGTTGGGTCGGTCGCCGCCGCTGAAGTTTTTGCGGAAGTGTCGGTCGTTGCCGCCTGGGCTTTTCCCTGCGGAGGCTTGGGCGTGACCGGCACGGTCGGGCCGGCTGTTGTTGGCACCGAGACGGGATCGACTTGAGTCTGCACGGCCGCATTGATGGTGACGGCTGCGGCCGTAACAATGGCCGGCTTTGTTGCGTCGGTGCCGGGCGTAGTCGCCGCGGACGTCGCGGTCGGATCGGCCTTGTCTGGGGCGGATGGTCCGGGCGGCGGAGAAAGCGGCTGCGAACTCGCCGCAATCGCGGCGGCGGCAATGGCGAGCGGCGCGGTGGGGCCGCCGGGAGCCGGTGTTGCCGACGGCGTCGTGGTGGTGGGTGCAGGTGTGGCAATCACGACGGCGACCGGTGTCGGTGTGGTCACGGCACTGCCGGCCTGTTGCGCCAGCAGGGCGGCGTCAACCGCGGCTGTATCCGCGTCAGTCGCGGAATCTTTGGATTTCCCGTCGGTCGATGTCGTCGAATTCGATGATGTCGTGGAGGATGATTGACCGGTGCTGCCAACCGTCGCGCCGCTCGTGGTCGCCGCTGTGGCGGAATCGCCGTTGTTGGCATTGGACGGCTGGTTGGCGTTCGCCGTGTTTGCGGAATCATCGTTGGCCGGCGGCGGACCCGGCGGATTGCCGTTGGCCGGCGCCGCATTGTTTTGGGCGTTATTGTTGTTGGCGTTGTTGGCCGGTGCGCGATTGGCGGACGGAAGGGGCGGCGCGGAATCGGCATTGTTTTGCGGCGGCGGCGGAGGAGGGGGAGGGAGTGATGCCGCGGAATTGCCCGATGTGTTCTGGCTGACCAGACCCGCAAAAACATCGTTTGCCGGCGGCGTATTGGCACGCGTCAGCCAGGACGGCGCGGCCTGGAACGCGGCATTGGCTGAGGCTGCGGCATCTTGGGTAGCACTAAGCACAGGACGGCCTCCGACGAAGAACTCGACATCACAAGTCAGCAAAGACCGGGCCATCCATTCGCCCAAAAAATATGTAGTTATTTCAACACTTTAAAGATTTGGCGGGTGGCCCGTCGGTCGCCCCAAGCTCCGTCTTTTCTGCCCGGCGGCAAGATTTGCCGTCCCGCAATGCCAGCATGGGACCGTGGATTGCTTCGCGCCAGCGCGGCCTATATTAAAGTGCAGCTTTCCGGCCGCATCGAGAACATGGGTGAGGATACCACTGGTGACCCGAAAGCCATGCGCAACAGTCTCGATCTTGAAGGCCGTCCCCAGGATACCCGCGTGGTTGTCGCCATGTCGGGCGGCGTCGATTCCTCGGTGACGGCGGCGCTGTTGAAGTCGCAAGGCTACGACGTCGTCGGCATCACCCTGCAGCTTTACGACCATGGCGCGGCGACCCACCGCAAGGGCGCCTGTTGCGCAGGGCAGGACATTCACGACGCCCGCAATGTCGCCGAGCGGATCGGCATCCCGCATTATGTGCTGGATTACGAAAGCCGCTTTCGCCAGTCGGTGATCGACAATTTTGCCGAGAGTTACGCCTCGGGCGAGACACCGGTTCCCTGTATCGAATGCAATCGCTCGATCAAGTTTCGCGATTTGATGGAAACGGCGCGCGAACTCGGCGCCTCGGTGCTGGCGACCGGGCATTATGTCGCCTCCCGTCAGCTGGCCGATGGAGAGCGAGCACTCATTTGTGCCGCAGATAGCGATCGCGACCAGAGTTACTTCCTGTTCGCGACCACGCGCGAGCAGCTTCAATATCTGCGGTTTCCGCTCGGCGACATGACCAAGCCAGAGACGCGCGAACTCGCGCGCCGCTTCGGCCTCGAGGTTGCCGACAAGCATGACAGCCAGGACATCTGCTTCGTGCCGAGTGGCCGCTACACCGATGTGATCGGCCGGTTGCGGCCGAATGCGATCGAACCCGGCGACATTGTCGATCTCCACGGCAATACCATCGGCACCCACCAGGGCATCATTCATTTCACCGTCGGCCAGCGCCGCGGCCTGGGCGTCGCCTCCGGCGCGCCGCTCTACGTGGTGAAGCTCGATGCAGCACATCGCCGCGTGGTCGTGGGTCCGCGCGAAGCGCTGCGGATGGATCGGATCGCTCTGCGTGAAGTGAATTGGATCGGCGACGGACCGCTCGATCGCGCGGTCGGCGCGGGCCTTGAAGTTTTCGTGCGCGTTCGTTCGACGCGTGCGCCGCAGCCCGCATGGCTGCGTGCGAGCGACGACGGCTATGCGGTCGATCTCGTCGCCGGCGAAGAGGGCGTGTCACCCGGCCAGGCCTGCGTATTTTACGATGCGCCATCGGGCCGGGCGCGCGTGCTTGGCGGCGGCTTTATCCAAAGCGCGAGCGCCAAGGCAGTGGCCGGCAAGACGGCGGGGAGAGCCGCGCCAATGGTTGAGGCAGTGCGCGGATAAAAAATTTAGGCAGGGCATGGCGTCAGATATCGACCGCGAGGGGGTCGCGAAAGCTTATGGGCGCTGGGCGCCGGTCTATGACCTCGTGTTCGGCAAAGTCTTCGACCATGGCCGGCAATCCACCATTGCGGAGGCCGACCGGATCGGCGGGCGAGTTCTCGACGTTGGCGTCGGCACGGGCCTGTCGCTGTCGGACTATGCCTCGACGACGAAAGTTTGCGGCGTCGATATTTCCGAGCCGATGTTGCGCAAGGCGCAGCAACGGGTGCGGACGCTCCACCTGAAGAACGTCGAGACGCTCGCGGTGATGGACGCCAAGAATCTTGCTTTTGCGGATTGTTTCTTCGACGCGGTGGTCGCGCAATATGTCATCACCGCGGTTCCCGATCCGGAAGCAACGCTCGATGACTTCGTTCGTGTGCTCAAGCCTGGCGGCGAATTGATTCTGGTCAATCACATCGGTGCCGAGAGCGGCCCGCGGCGCGCCTTCGAGCTTGCATTTGCGCCGCTCGCCCGCAGGCTTGGCTGGCGGCCGGAATTTCCATGGGCAAGGCTGGTGAACTGGGCAACCAGGCATGGTGGCGTCCTCCTCGCCGAGCGCCGCCCGATGCCCCCGATGGGGCACTTCTCGCTGATCCGTTATCGCAAGGCGCAAAATCGTTAATGTGAAGATGCGGAACCAGCGGGCGCGACGTTCGTTCTCGTTGCATGAGGATATATCCGCTTCTTCTCACTTTCGTGTTAGCAGCTAGCATGCAAGGCGCGGCCGCGCAGGCGCCGCCGACGGCGACATCGCCGCCGCCTTCAACGGCGATCGCCGAGGCCGACACCTGTGCGCCGAATGCGAAATCGGCGGCGTTGCCGCGTTCCAACGGCGAACTGGGCACAACCACCGGACAGGCGGCCGAGCCGCTCGGCGACAAGCTTGCCAAATCCGACGGTGTGCTTTGCCCGCCGCCGGGGATCGATCCGCAAATTCGCGCGCCGACGCCCGATGCCGGCAATACGCCAGTGATCCCGCCGCCTGGAAGCCCTGGTGGAAACCCGGACATCCGGCCGAAATAGGTCGGTACTTCAGGTGTTTCGGCGCTAAAGCGAGCTTTGCTTGACAGGCCCAAGAGCTACTTCTTATATGCCGCGCGATTGGTGACTGCGGGCCTGTCATAATGTCCGCGTTTGCCTGCGCCGTGGCGGGGTAGCTCAGCTGGCTAGAGCACGGGAATCATAATCCTGGGGTCGGGGGTTCGAGTCCCTCCCCCGCTACCAACGATCCTCCCGACGTTATCCCAATCGAAAAATTTGGATTGCCGCAAATCGCGGTGAGTGGCCTCTGTCGTTGCCGATCCCATGCATAGGCAGTCATGAGATAGGGGAACAGAAACATCGGGAGCAAGAAGCTTGGCTGGGGCGGTTTAGCCGCCCTGTGACGACATTGACGTTCCCTTCAATCTTGCTGCGGTCTCGTCAAGGAGCGTCAGAGCCAAAGCCACACGGGAATGATAGATTTGCCAGATAGCCGCTAGTTGGTGGCAGAGCCTCCCTTCGAGGTAGATGTGACTCAATTTTCGCAGACAATCTAGTTTCTTATCAGCCGAGCACAAGGAGATCCGGCGGGTTGTCAGGTTCGTGTGAATTAAATTTATGACGATTGACCGTTCGAGCATGGCGCGACAGCGCGTTTACGAACTCAAGCGCAAAAGGTGCAACAGCGCATTTTATCGGGCTATGGGACGAAATGATAAAGGTATTTACTAAGTTTGCGGTTGCGGCAATTATTTCAGCAGCGTTGCTTTTGAGCGCGGCGATCTGGAAAGGTTTCGTTCTCAGTTATCTTTGGCGATGGTTGGTTGTACCGATATTTCACCAGGCCCTCTGTCGATCAGTCAGGCGATGGCCGTCTCTCTGATCTTCACCTTTCTCACACATCAGTATGACGCCTCAGATGGCGAAGATTCGAAAACACTCTTTTACACTGCTAATTACCTAGCGCCGCTGTTCTTCCTGGTCTGTGGCTATGTTTTGAAAGATTACCTATGAATCGATTGAGCAAGGCAAAGCCGCTAACGGTGCGGCCAAAGAGAGCGATGAAAAAACCAGCAACTAATCCATTGGAAACGAAATGCCCGGAGTGCATGGGAACAGGCTTTGCCGTGGTTCAACGCCCGGCGCGTCCCAGCGTCCGAATCTACCAAGTATGCAAGGAATGCAAAGGCAAGGGGCGGATTGCCGCCAATTAGTGCCACGCGAAAATTCCTTGGGATGATGCCGCGATTTGGTCGTTGATGGAACGAAGCGCGTGCGGTCGGATTGGTCTACGAAGGAGACCGAAATGGCAGAGAGCGATTACGAACCTGAAGACGGAAAACAAATTCCCGCGCGACCGCACGATTCCGGAAGTCAGGCCAATGAAACGGTAGACGGATTGGACGCCGAAACCGAAGCGTTACGACACGCCACGGAAGACGCGCCGACCGCACCCAAGATCGAGAAAACCCCGGTTTTCGATAGGGCTGATTTGCCACCGAAGGTTTAATACAGCCTGTGCCGCCCCACGGCGCGAGCCTCTGAGGCGGTCTCAGCATCCCGCTGGGGCCGATTTTTCTCTTTCCGTGACCGCAAAGCGCAGCGAGGCGGCTGCTATTTTTTCTCGCCGACGGTGACATAGGCCCACAATGCCTCGATGTCGTCGTTCTTGAGCAGGTCGCCCCACGGCGGCATCTGATTCTTGCCGTTGGTCACCGAACGCACGAAGCGCTCGTGCTCGCCGGGCGGAAACTTGCGCAGGTCGAACGCGCTTTCCGGATCTTGCATTCGAGGCCCGTGACACGGCGAACAGTTGCGGGCGAAGATGTCGGCGCCGGTTGCGATCTGCTGCGGTGGAAAATTCTGGGCGGCGGCCGTCGCGCACCACAGCGCAACGGCCGCCGCGAGACTTATGCCTTTCGTCAGTCCTGTCATTCCTTGAACTTACTCACTTCATCTCTCGAGGCGCGCTTGCATCCGTCTCGCAAGACGGCCCGCATGTCGTGTTGTTGACGGATCGAGACGGCGCTCTTCCCACCTCATCATGAGGTGGGAAGAGGCGTTTCAATCCGGCATCAGGGCGAAGGTCCAGACCGAGCCGCCGGGCGGCACGTCCTTGAGCGCCTCGCGCGCCTGGTTCGCGTACACGCCGCCTAACCCCGACAACACGGTGACGTATTGCCGGCCCTTGTAGGTGTAGGTGATCGGCTGCGAGTTGATGCCCGAGCCGGTCTGGAATTTCCAAAGCGTCTTGCCGTCCGCCGCGTCGATGGCGATGAATTCGCCGGTTTCCTTGCCGGTGAACAGCAATCCGCCGCCAGTCGCCACGATCGCCGACCATTGCGGATGGTCCCACAGCGGCGCCCGCCACACTTGTTTGGCGGTCAACGGATCGATCGCGTCGACATGGCCGATCGGCTCGCCCTCGGGTTGCTTGGCCGGCAGATTTTCCACGAACATGAAACGCTGTCCCGGCACGTAAGGTCCGGTCGGCAGCTGCTTGAACAACCGCGCCGAATGCATGGTGTTGGCATAGAGCAGGCCAGTCTCGGGGTTGAACGCCGCATGCGGCCAGTTCTTGGCGCCGCGCTGCGTCGGCCAGATCTCGACCTGCTCGCCGGCGCGCAGTTTCTTGGCGATGTCGGTCTCGACCGGGCGTCCGGTTTCCGGATCGACGCCGCTTGCCCAATTCACGCGCTCGAACGGCTTGGCGGAAATCAGTTTGCCGCTAGCCCGGTCGATCACATACAGGAAGCCGTTGCGGTTGAGCTGCATCAGCACCTTGCGCTTGGCGCCGTCGACGCTGAGTTCGCCGAGGATCATTTCCCAGTTGCCGTCGTAATCGTATTGGTCGTTGGGCGTGAACTGGTAGTACCAGACGACCTCGCCGGTTTTCGGCCGCATCGCCAGCACCGAAGCGGTGTAAAGGTTGTCGCCGGGCCGCGATTGCGACGACCACGGCGCCGGATTGCCGGTGCCCCAATAGGTCAGGTCAAGGTCGGGATCGTAGGAGCCGGTGATCCAGCTCGATCCGCCGCCGGTCTTCCAGGCGTCGGTATCCTGCGGCCAGGTCTCGTTGCCGGGTTCGCCGCGCGCCGGAATCGTGTAGCGACGCCACAGGTGTTTGCCGGTTTCCGGGTCCCAGCCGTCAATGAAACCGCGAATGCCGAACTCCGCGCCCGAGATACCGGTGATCAGCACGTTGTCGGCGATCAGCGGCGCGACCGTCATGGAATAACCTTCCTTCCACTCGGCCGCCTTCTCGTTCCAGATCTCCTTGCCGGTCTTCATGTCGAGCGCGATGACATGGGCATCGAGCGTAGTGCGGTAGAGCTTGCCGTTGAGGATCGCAGCGCCCTTGTTGGAGACCCCGCAGCACACGATGCGTGGCGTCTCCGGCAACCATTCGACCGGCGTTCGCCATATCTGCCGGCCGGTGCCGACGTCGATCGCTACCGTCGCTCTCGCGTTGGTGACATACATCACCCCGTCGAGCACCAGCGGCTGCGCCTGCTCGCCCCATGGATTGTCGAGGCTGAGGTTCCAGATCGGGACCAGGCGTTTGACCGTCGC
Organism: uncultured Alphaproteobacteria bacterium; assembly: GCA_963824305.1. GTDB lineage: Bacteria > Pseudomonadota > Alphaproteobacteria > Rhizobiales > Xanthobacteraceae > Bradyrhizobium. The sequence continues at coordinate 1,980,719 of CAWGOW010000001.1, read as the reverse complement.
CTTGTCGATCTGCTTGAGCGGGCTATAGCGGTTGAGGCTATACCCCATGCCATAGGTCAATACGTTGTCGGGGTTCTTGCCGTCGTTCTTGAGATCGTCGAGCGTCTGCGCCGATGCCGCACCCGCAAACATAACCAAGACGGCCGCAGCCGCTATCGCTTTCATGAGAATCCTCCCGTGACGACGGGTCGCGCGCCCTTCGGCTGCCGCCACGCCTTATCGGGAAGGTTAGCGCAATGCCAACGCCTGTCGAGCCTGATGTCGGCTAGGCATTTTCGTGCGGCTATGCACTGGGCGCAGAGTAAGTCCTCTTTTCAAGTCAGACTCAGGTCGACGCAATTTTCGAAAACCGGTGAGCGGCTCAAGGAGCCCCCTGAAAGGAAGCTCAGGCCGAGGCGTTCAAATCCCTGTTTCGACATGGCAGGGTCGCGCGCCCACAGACCGGCGTCGAGATAGCGTTGTAGAGAACGACCGAGCAGCTCAGGCGGGACGTTGGGAAAGAAGGAAGCAACGACCTCGGCCAGCTCCTTTCCACTGTGGGCGTAGAGCCATATCTGCATCCTTGCCAGTGCTCGGGTCACTGCGGAAAATACGTCCCGGTGTGCCGCGACGTTGCTCCGGGTTGCGATAAAGGAAGTGTAGACGGTTGGCCCTCGCGAACTGGCGGTGTAAAGTATGGTTCCGGCACGGTCCATTTCAGCTTGCGAAGCAAATGGCTCGAACGCCTGCATTACATCGATCGTTTTCCCGCGTAATGCCGTGTAGTTTTCCCGCATTGTTCGATCGCGAATTCTCGCAATACCTGCAGGATCAATACCGGCATCGCGCAAGTCCTGCTGCAGGCACATCCAAGGTGTCGGTACCTCGGAGACAGCGGCAAAACGCAGGTGCGCCAGATCCGAAAGCCTGAACCCCTCATGATTGCCGACTAGAAAAAACGGGTCCCGAGACACAACCTCGCCAAAGCAGACCAGGGGACTTCGATCGTCCCGATCGTGCGCGGTCATCACGCGCATCGGTCCGCCCCACGTCAGATCGATCCTGCCATCTGCAAGATGAGTGATCGCGTCACCCGGTGCATCGCTGGAGACCAATTCAACGTCGACACCTTCGTCCGCGTAAAAGCCAAGCGCATGGATGGCGTAATACGGCGCATAGAAGATGGCGCGGAAATTCTCCATCAGTCTGATCTTCACGTCGATCTCCAAAATCGATCGGTTAATCCAAAACCAGGCCGGAAGACTTGATCGGTCCCGCCCATTTGGCGATTTCGCTGCTGACGAACTGGAAGAGATAGGCCGATGATCTCCGTTCATCGCCGACCAGATCAATGCCATTTTCCTTGAAGCGTTTCTGCACCGCCGGATCGTTCATGGCCGCGACACTGGCATCGTGCAGCCTCTGAACAATAAATGCAGGTGTATTCTTGGGCAGGAAGAACGCGCTCCAATTGGATGCCTCGAAATCCGTCAATCCCTGTTCATGCGCCGACGCGAGATCTGGCAAGCTCGGCGAACGCCCGTGGCTCAATATGGCAATTGGCTTGATAGCGCCGCTTTCTATTTGAGGAAGCGCGCTCGGCGTATCAATACACAGATAGTCGACACGCTGGGCTATCAGGTCCTGCATCGCCAGCGCGCCGCCACGATATGGCACATGGGTAACATCGATGCCGATTCGGGCGTTAATCAACGCACAGCCGAGATGGGTGGCGGAGCCTGCGCCCGCCGAAGCAAATTGCATCGTCTTCTGGTGTGCCTTCGCATACGCAATGAATTCCGGCAAATTGTTTGCAGGCAGATCCTTGCGCGCCACCATTACCAGCGATAGCTCCGCAACCAGCACGACCGGAGCGAAATCAGCCGTCGAATTATAAAATCGTGTCTTGTATAGCGTTTGACTGACGGCGTGCGTGCCGACATTGCCGAGCACAAACTGATATCCGTCGGGCGGCGATTTTGCGACCCGGGCGGCGCCGATCATGCCGCCGGCCCCACCGACGTTTTCGACAATCACCTGTTCATGCAAAGCGTCGCTCAAAGCGGATTGCAAGATGCGAGCAACCGCGTCCATCGGACCGCCCGTCGCGAACGGGACCACCATCGTCAGCGGCCGGCTCGGCCAGGTTTCGGCTTTGATCGGCGTAACGAACACCGCAAGCGAGGCGATCAGGGCGAAGCGAAACATTACAATCCAAATCATTGTGGCCTGGAGCGGATTTGACATTCGCTACCCACCGCGACGCAGACCGTCAAAGTGAATGTCAAATCCAAAACTCCGCTAGAGAAAATGCTGCCTCACCGGGATGCAAATGTTGGAATCGGATCACGAGAACGGCCGTGTAATCTGTTTCTGGCCTCGCCAGGAAGTCGGCAGGATGCGAGGTATGGCATAAGATATGCAATCATTTTCGCTGACAGATGGGGTAAACTGACCGTGCGTTTCTGGATTTGGTTCGTTTTCGCATTTTGGATCGCGGCTTTTTCGAATCCGGCGCAAGCCGAGTACCCGGAGAGGCTGATTACCTTGATCGTCGGTGTACCTGCGGGTGGGGCGGGCGATCTCGTCGCGCGGCAATTTGCGAGCAAGCTTTCCGAATTGCTGAATCAAAATGTGGTCATCGAAAATCGGGGAGGCGCAGCTGGCACCATTGCCACCGCGTTCACGGCGCGTGCGACAGCGGATGGCTATACGCTGCTTCTCTCTTCGATCGCGACCCACGCTACCGCTCCGGTCGTCTATAAGAACGTAGCCTACGATCCAGCCAAGGATTTTTCGCACATTGGGCTGATCGCGACCGCGCCGGCGATACTCAGTGTCAATTCCGCGCTACCCATTCGTTCGGTTGCCGATCTTGTTACTTATGCCCGGAGCAAACCCGGCGAGCTGAATTTCGGCTCTTCCGGCAATGGCAGTGGACCGCAGCTGTGGGGCGAGATGTTCATGGCCGCATCGGGTGTAAAGCTGACCCATGTTCCGTACAAGGGATCGGCGCCTGCGGTGGTCGACCTGCTCGCCGGCAGAGTTCAAATAATGTTCGACGCGGCGGCTGCTCAAATCTCGGGAATTCAAACCGGGCAATTGCGTCCGCTGGCCGTGATGAGTGCGGAGCGCTCCATTTTTTTTCCCGAAGTTCCAACGATGGCCGAAGCCGGCTATCCCGAGGTCGCCGGTAATTTGTGGTACGGGCTTTCCGGTCCGGCGAAGCTGCCATCGGCCGTCGTGGCTCGGCTTGAAGGTGCCTTGCAAAAAATTGCGGTAATGCCCGCTTTCCAGGAGGCGTTGAAGCAAGTTGGCTTCCTTTCTACGCCGATGTCTGCGCAAGCATATTCGCAGTTCATTCTGGATGAGAATGACAAATACCGGAAAATTGCACGAGCGGCCGGCATCTCAGTGGAATAATATCGTCCGAGGTGAAGGTTCTTGGAACTGCTGGAGAGTAAGGGGATCGTCGTGCGGGCGCGTTGCTGGTTTTTGGTTTTGTCCGGATTGGTTTGGCTGATTGGCTCCGGCCTCTCGACCTTTGCAGAAGAGTGGAAACAACAAAGCTATCCGGATGATGGCTTTCAGGCTGAATTTTCCGCGCCCGTCGCTGTGACAGAGACGGCAATGTCTGACGAAACCAAAAGCAGAATTGTTCGCGCGACTAACTATTTGCAGGAGAACGGCACCTCCGCCTATTTGGTGGCGGCAATGCTGATGAAGGATTCCGTCAACTTCGATGGCGGGACGGCAGACTTTTTCCTGGCCAGTAAATGCCAGACCAAGAACGAAGCCCCGGTTACTCTTGCTGGGGCCGAAAAGGGTCTCGAAATCGTGGGATCGAATTGCCTCGGCAATGGAGCTCACTTCGAGCAGAGATTTTTCCAACGAGGCAAATGGTTCTATCAGGTCACGGCAATTTATATCGCTGACGGCGATGCGGAAGCCGCCCGTCATTTTCTAAAATCGTTCAAACTGCTCTGGCAGGCGGAATTGACGTTGAAGCCGGTGCGCGCGGCAGGTTTGGTCGCTGCCCATTGAGGCGGCGGCCTTAGCCGCAGCTGTTGTGGCGCAATAGCCACACCCGTATGAAATCGCGGGGTGGTGCCACAGCTGGGCCACGGTTACGCCCTGATTGCGGGTCGAGTTTAGGTTGGGGGCCGAAGCTGGGGATGCAACATGTTCTCCATCCATCGTGCCAAGAACTCGTGCGTCGCTATTGAAGTCACTTACAGTCCTGGGGTGTCCTCGGTTTCGGCCGCTGGTTTCTCGAACGTTTTTCGATCGCTTGTCGTCGTACTCGCGGCTGCGTCGCTTGCGGCCTGCGCCCAGTCCAACCCTGGTCGGCAGGCGTCGTTGCACCACGAGCGCACGGCACCATCATTTTTCGGCAATAACCGCGTCGCATCGGTGGCAAAACATACGCCATTCGCGCGGCCCCACGATGCGATCCCGACACAAATCGCCTCGCAGGGAGTTGCCAGCTTCTATACCGAGGGTCAGCGGACCGCGAACGGTGAAAAATTCAACACGTTGGACTTGACCGCCGCTCATCCAACATTGCCATTCGGTACCCGGCTGCGCGTGACAAACGCCACGACGGGGCGATCCGTGACGGTGCGGGTCAATGACCGCGGTCCCTACGTACCCGGACGAGTTGTCGATCTGTCATATTCTGCGGCCAATGCGCTTGGGATGGTCGAAAGCGGCGTCGCAAAGGTCAAACTCGACGTTGTTCGTTAGCCTCCCGCCGCAAACCGTCGGGCGGGGAGCAGGCTGGCGCAATCGCGATCGGTCAGTACGGCGGCTGCCGGCGCTGGCGCTGCGCCTTTGCTGCGTCCATCCACCACGCAAGATCGTCGGCGAAGCGCGGGAAGATGTGCTCCAGTGCTTTGCCGCCTTCGCCGATCGGTTCGCCATCGGCCGACAGGGTCGCCGCAATGGGCCCCGCCGCGATGGTGCTCGACACCACCACCATGCCCATCTCCGAAAGAGTGCCGTGCCAGGCGGTTGCGGCGCGCGCGCCGGCAAACCGCCCGGCCGAGTAGCTTGCGATCGCGGCGGGGCGCCAAAACCACTCTTCAAGAAAGTGGTCGGTCAGATTCTTTAGCCCCGGCTGAACACCCCAATTGTATTCGCCCGTGACGAAGACGAAACCGTCGGCCTCGCGAATTTGACCGGCGAGACGCTCGAGGGCTTCAGGAGCCTTTCCGTTGGGATATTCCTTGTACATGCGGTCCAGCATCGGCAAGCCGATCGCTTTCGCATCGATCAATTCGGCATCTTCACCGCGGCGGCGCAGCCGATCGACCACGAAGTCGGCGAGCCGGATGCCCATACGGTCCGAGCGATAGGAGCCGTAAAACACAAGGATGCGATGACCCATTCTGACCGCTCCGAGCATGAAATGGCGGGAGCCGCAACGACAGTCCGGCGTCCTGCGATACGCGGGAGCAGGATCTTTCGACCCTTTTTTGGACCGGATGGGCCGTCCATGGCAAGAGCGTTTGTTGTTGTCGGAGGCCTTGCGGCGAGCCCGGTGTTACAATCCGATGCATTCAGGATGAGCTGAAAAGTATTCGCCGGCTCGTGAATTAAAGCACAACGAAGCATGTTTGAGCGTCAATCGGCGTTGCGTCGACGCAACAACGCTTCGCAACCCGTCGCCGGTTTCTCTCGCATCCAAACCGGATTCGCCAGCGGTCAAAGACGGCCCCGCGTGCTTGTGGCTAAAGTCTTCAGAACACGAAAATCCGGAAAGCCAGCAATGACTGCGCAAGAGACCGTCAGCGGCGTGAGTAACGGATATCGCTTTCCGATTTTGGCGGCGTTCTGGATCGCCTTTGCGTCCTATTTGGCGCTTGTGGTCGCGTTCGGCTGGAATTCGACGCCGCCGGCGCTTGTACTCGCCACCATCGGCATCTTGCTGGCCTGCGTTCATGCCGCATTGTATTACGGCTGGGAGGATGCCCTGGCGCTGTTTTCGATCTGCGTCGTCATTACCTTTGCAGTCGAGAATGTCGGTTCGGCCACCGGGCTTCCATTCGGCCACTATCATTTCGAGGTGGGTGCGGGCTTACCCCATATCGGATTGATCCCGATCATCGTCGGGCCGCTCTGGTTCGGCATGGGATATTTCTCGTGGATCGTGGCCGGAGCGTTGCTGGGCACCGGCGCGCGCCCGAATGGAAAATTCGAGCTGCTGGTGTGGCCTGTCGTTGCAGCGTTTGTCATGACGCAGTGGGACGTCGTGATGGACCCGCCGATGTCCACGATTTCAAAAGCCTGGATATGGCACGATGGTGGTGCTCATTTTGGCGTGCCGCTGCCAAATTATGCCGGCTGGCTCCTGACCGCGTGGCTGTTCTGTCAGGCCTTTGCGATCCTCCTCGATCAGACCCGCGAAGTATCGCGGACGGCAGCCGAGCCCGCAGCTTTTGAGCGGACGTTGCGTCTGGTTGCGATCCTCTTGTACCTGGGTTCCGGCCTCACGCATCTAACCCCATGGCTCACCGGCGACAATGGAGAGGTGATGGATGCAGCCCATCATGTCTGGCGCGTCAGCGACCTGCGCGGCAGCACCGTTGTCACCATGACCTTCACGATATTTTTTACGTCGCTGCTGGCGATGTTGCGGCTCGCGACCGAACGAAACGTCGCATGATGGCGCAGATCATCTATCTTGCCGAGCGACAAAATCTCCGCCGCCCCGCCGTGTCTCGGGTGCCCTCTCGTTTCGTCTGGCCAGGCGCCATCGTTGGCTGTGTACTGTTCTGGATGATCGCAATCGGTGTCGTTTTCTGCTCCGCGCTCGCTGAGATCAATTACGTGATCGATTGACGCTGCCGCGTCGTTCTCCACGGCTGAACTGGAATGCGAGAGGCTGCCCGTTGGGCGGCCTCCTTTTGTATTCGTGATCAATTATTCGCAGCCCTGCTGCATCAGGAGCATAATCGTCTCTCGTCTGCCGAAAAAAGAAGCGGTTACGGGCTTGCCACATGTGAGGATTGCAAGGAAACATCGTTCCCGAGCTAGGGCTTGGGGTCATGAATGAGTGAAGAATCTGAGAAGTCGCTTGACCGGCGTGCGTGGAATGTCCTCATTCTCGCGACGATTTTCTGGATTGCGGACGGTTACGACACTTTCGTCCTTCTGATCACGGCCCGCCCCACGCTGCACGACCTTCTGCCGCCGGAGGCGCTGCCGCAATTCTCGACCTATCTCGGCGCGTTGGTCGCCGTCACGCTTGCCGGTTGGGCAACCGGTGGCATTTTGGGTGGCTGGCTCGGTGACCGCATCGGCCGGCGCAAAACCATGATTGCAGGCGTCCTGCTTTACAGCGTTGCGACAACGCTTTCGGCCGTAACCTCTTCGCTTATTCCTTTTGCCTTGACCCGTTTCTTCACCGGCGTCGGCATCGGCGCGGAATGGGGCGTGGGCACCTCGTTGTTGCAGGAGGTCTGGCCGGAAAAATGGCGCACCAAAGGTGCGGGCCTGCTGCAATCCGGCTTCTCGATCGGCGGCGTGCTGATCTCCGGCATCTGGATCCTGGTGGGATCGACCCTCGGACTGTCCTGGCGCTGGATGTATGTGTTCGGCATCATTCCGCTGATCATTCTCGCTTTTGTCTACAAGTCGATCCCGGAATCGACTCGCTGGGTCAAGCAGCGATCCGGTGATGCCCAACAGGCTTTGTTTGCTACGCCGGCGCTCCGCCGCAACCTGATCGGCGCGCTCCTGGTTTCGATCTCGATCACCGGCGGCTGGTGGGCGGTGGCCTCGTTCCTGCCGACCTTCGTCTCCAGCCTGGTGAAAGACCCGCGTGACGCGGCGTTCTATGCCGGCTGGGCCGGCACCCTTTATAACGTCGGTGAGATCGCCGGCTGCATCGCGTTCGGTTTCCTGGCCGAAAGTTGGGGCCGGCGCCCCGCGACCGTCTTCTACTTCGTTGGCTCGCTGATTGTGGTGCCAGTTGTCTTCCTTTCGCTGAGCACGGTCGGCGAGGTGACCTGGGCGCAACTCGTGGCCGGCTATTTCACCGGCGGTCTCTATAGCTGGTACACGGTCCACACGCCGGAACTGTTTCCGACCCGCCTGAGGGCGACCGCAATCAGCATTGTCTTTTCGGGATCGCGCTATCTTGCGATGATCGGCGCAATCACAGCCGGCAGTCTGGCCGCGGCGCTCGGCGGTTTCGGAAAAGTCGCGGTCTATTTCGCGCCGATCTACTTCCTGGGTATTATCGCCGTCCTCTGGCTGCCCGAAACACGTGGCAAGGGCCTGCCGGACTGACAGGTGACAATCGACCGGGAGAAAGACGGCATGGATGACGCCGCAGCCAGGCCCTGGATCGGCCGCAGCGTCCCGCGTGTCGAGGATGCCGTGCTGTTGCGCGGTGGCGCGTCGTTTATCGACGATCTTCCCTTCGCCGACGCGCTGCATGTCTGTTTCGTTCGCAGCCCGCTTGCACATGGTTTGTTACGTTACATCGGCACCGACGCCGCCCGCGCCGTGCCCGGTGTCCACGCGGTGCTGTGCTTCGCCGATCTGCGTGACGTGCTGACGATGGACGATATCCCGCTCAATCTGCCCGCTGGCGGCCTGCGCTTCGACGTTAATCCGACTTGCCTCGCCATCGAGGAAGTCAGTTATGTCGGGGAGCCGGTAGCAATGGTGTTGGCCGAATCTCGCCATATCGCCGAGGATGCCGCGGCCCTGGTCGAGCTTGATATCGAGGCGCTGCCCGCGGTGGTCGACCCTGTTGAGGGTCTTGCGCCCGGCGCGCCGCGCGCCCGCATCGGCTTTACGGATAATCTGGTAGCACAGACCAAGATCGACTACGGCGACGTTGAAGGCGCATTCGCCTCGGCCGCGCATGTGGTTGCGGAAGCGTTCCGGCTCCATAAAGGCGGCGGTCATCCAATCGAACCGCGTGGGTTGGTGGCTCGATTTGACGAGCTCGAGCAGCAGCTGACGGTTTGGGATTCCACTCAACTGCCGCATCGTGCCAAGGCGATGCTGGTGGCGACGTTGGGGCTTGGCGAACATCAGGTGCGCGTCGTGCCGCCCGATGTCGGTGGCGGTTTCGGAACCAAGGCGGTTTTCCATCCCGAGGAACTCGCGATCCCCGCTGCCGCTTTGCTGTTGCGCCGTTCGGTGAAATGGATCGAGGACCGGTTCGAGAGTTTCACCGCCAGCATTGGCGAGCGAGATCAGGTCTGGCGCATCGAGGCCGCATTCGATGCGGCCGGAAAATTGCTCGGCGTGCGCGGGAAGATTTGGCACGATCACGGTGCGGCAACGCCCTATGGCATCCCGCTGCCGTTTAATGCCGCGACAAATTTCATTGGTCCTTACATCCTGCCTGCCTGCCGTATCGGCATCGATATCTGCCTGACCAACAAGACCCCGGCGGCGCCTACCCGTGGCGCGGGACGGCCGCAGGGCGTGTTCGTGATGGAACGTTTGCTCGATCGGATCGCGCGGCAACTTGGGATCGGACGAGACGAGGTCCGCCGTCGCAACCTGATCCCCCCTGAGAAGATGCCGTTCACGATTCCAGTCAAGCAGCGCGACGGCAGTCTGATGACCTATGACAGCGGCGACTACCCGGAAATCCTGCGCCGCGCATTGGCAGCTGCCGATTTCGCCGATTTTCCCGCCCGCCAACTCGCAGCAAGGCAGGAGGGCCGGCAGATCGGTCTCGGACTCGCGATGTATGTCGAGGCCACCGGACGCGGTCCGTTCGAAAGCGTCAAGATCAGCGTAGGTGCTTCCGGCCGCATTGTCGTACACAGTGGCGCGACCGCCCAGGGCCAGGGCGTGAAAACCATGCTTGCGCAGGTGGTCGCGGATACGCTGGATGTCGATCCGGCCACGATCCATGTCGTCGCTGGTGACACTTCCGGCACGGCTGAAGGTCTCGGCGCCTATGCCAGCAGGCAGGCCGTCACTGCGGGTAATGCTGCGCACCAGGCCGCCATCATGATCGCTGACAAGGCCAAGCAGGCCGCAGCCGAGATGATGGAAGTGGCGGCGGACGATCTCGAAATGCGTGGCGGGACGGTGCAGGTCAAGGGCGTACCGGGACACAACCGCAGCCTGAAGCAGATCGCCAAGGCACTGACCGGCACGCCCGGTTTCGCGCTCCCCGCCAATCTGACGCCGGGGCTTGCAGCCGCCAAGGATTTCATGACCTCCGGTCTCTGCTACACCAACGGATGTCATCTGGCTGAAGTCGAGGTCGATGCCTTGACCGGCGGGGTAAAGATCCTTCGCTATGTAGTGGTGCACGACTGCGGCCGGGTCATCAATCCGATGATGCTCGAAGGCCAGATCCTCGGCGGTGTGGTTCATGGGATCGGCATGGCCTTGTTCGAGTGGATGCGTTACGGCGAGGATGGCCAGCCGTTGACAGGCACCTACGCCGATTATCTGCTGCCGACTTCCGATGTCGTGCCGAACATCGAAATCCACCACATGGAAAGCCCAAGTCCGCTGAATCCGCTGGGCGTCAAGGGCGCGGCGGAAAGCGGCACTATCGGTGCGCCGGCCACGATCGTCTCGGCGATCGAGGATGCACTGCAGCCGCTCGACATCAGGATCAACGAGCTTCCGGTGACACCTGCACGTCTTCGCGTGGCCATCAAGATAGCCCAACGAAAGCTGTCACCATGAAAGCGGCGGCGTTCCGCTATCACCGGCCGTCTACTCTTGCCGAGGCGGTGAGGCTTTTGACGACATTAGAGAATGCGCGCGCGATCGCGGGTGGCCAGTCGCTGATGCCGATGATGAATTTTCGTATCGTTGCGCCAGATCATCTGATCGACCTTGGCGGCATCACCGAGATCGTCGGGATTACCGAGAGCGAACACACGCTGAGCGTTGGGGCAATGACGACGCAACGTGCGCTCGAGCGGTCCGAAGTTGTGGCGCTTCGCTGTCCATTGATCAGGGCCGCCCTGCGTCACGTCGGACATCAGCAGACGCGCAACCGCGGCACGATCGGTGGATCGCTCTGTCATCTCGACCCCGGCGCTGAATTGCCCGTCGCGGCTGCCGCGCTCGATGCCGTGCTGATCGCTGTCGGGCCGGATGGCGAGCGCCGGATTCCGTTTGCGGAATTCACCGAAGGGCTTCTGACCAACACGCTGCTGGCGAGCGAGTTGCTCGCTCGCATCGAATTGCCAAAGGCGTTGCCGCGGACAGGCACGTCCTTTTTGGAATTCAATCGCAGGCCAGCCGACTTTGCGGTGGTTTCGGTTGCCGCCAGCCTCGTACTCGATGCGGCCGGTTACATTGTCCGGACTGTTGTCGCAGTCGGCGGCTCCTTTGAGGCTCCGGTACGTCTGCGAGCCATCGAAGCGGCGAGTATAGGGCGGAAGCCCGAGCCTGCGTTGTTCGAAGAGGCTGCGCGGGAAGCCGAAGCGTTGCAGTGCATGGGCGACGACGTCTATCCGGCGGAATATCGTCAGGAGCTGGCGGGTGTTTTGGTTGGCCGCGCCTTGGCGGCCGCACTTTCCGATGTCGAAAGTCTAGCGCATGCATGATCGGCAGCCGATCACTCTCGATATCAACGGCCGCCGTGTCGAGACGGCAGTCGATGCGCGGACCAACCTCGCCGACTTCCTGCGCCACGGGTTGCGGCTGACCGGAACGAACGTCGGTTGCGAGCACGGCGTCTGCGGCGCGTGCACGGTGCTCGTGGATGGCGCCTCGGTTCGCTCTTGCCTGATGCTGGCGGTACAGGCGAACGGACGCCGCGTCGAGACGGTGGAAAGCCTGGCGACCGGCACCGAGCTTCACCCGCTGCAACAGGCGCTCTCCCGCCATCACGGCCTGCAATGCGGCTACTGCACGCCGGGTGTGCTGATGACACTGCTCGAGCTCAGCCGCGAAGTCGGCGGACGTCAGGTGTCGGAGGCCGAGGTTCGCACGGCGCTGTCCGGCAATCTTTGTCGTTGCACCGGCTATCAAGGCATGGTGCGAGCGGCGCTCGAAGTGCTCAACGCTCGCGCGTGATTGCATGGCAGATGCGATGCGTATGGTCGTAACCGTCAGCGCTCTGGCCACAACCGCGCGATCTATGCTTTTATTTCGCTGTACCAAAAGGATCGTAACGTGCCGCGACAACAAGTGACACCTCTTGAGACCGACGTTCTTGTGATCGGCGCGGGCGGGGCAGGGATGTATGCCGCGCTCGAGGCCGCACGAACTGGCGCGGACGTGATCCTGGCCGATAGAAGCCTGATCGGTCGCGGCGGCGCCACGGTGATGGCGCAGATGACGGTTGCTGCCGCGCTTGGCGAACAGACGCCGGATAACTGGGAGCATCATCTTGCCGATACGCTTGCGGCCGGCCGCGGCCTCTGCGACGAGAAGCTTGCCGCCATCCTTTGCGAAGACGGTCCGCGGCGTATCCGCGAAATGGACGACTGGAAGGTCGGCTGGGCCCGCGAAGACGGCCATATCAAGCAGGTTCAAGCCCCCGGCCACGACCGGCCGCGCTGCGTCTATGTGGATTTCCTGTCGACGGGCCCGGCGGTATCGAAAACCCTTCGCGGCCGGCTGAACGATGCAAATGGTATCCGTCGGATCGGCGACCTGCTGATCACCGATATCACAGTCCGCGACGGCGAGGCACACGGCGCTACCGCGCTTCACATTTCAAGCGGACGCATCGTGCCGATCGCGGCGAAGACCGTCGTGATCGCGACCGGTGGATTGACGCGGCTTTACCGCCGCAACAGCGCTTCCATTAACATGGGCGGCGATGGCTATGCGCTCGCGCTTCGCGCCGGCGCGGAGCTGATCGACATGGAGTTCGTGCAGTTCTTTCCGATCGGCCATCTCGCTCCGCGGCTGGTCGGCATGGATCCGATCATGTGGGATCCCTTCCGGTACAAGCTCGGCGGCAAACTTCTGAACGCCGAGATGCGCGAGTTCGAGAGCGACTATGCCACGCACGACTCGCGCAGCGACGGCCGCTATGTGCTGACGCGCGATCTTGCAACCTACGCCATTACGAAGGAAGTCGAGGCGGGACGCGGTACGCCGGCCGGCGGCGCCTATCTCAGTTTCCAGCACGTGCCGCCGGATGAGATACGTCGGGCCTTCGGGCCTGTCGTCGACCGGCTCGCGGCCAATGGTATCGATCTCGCGCATCAGCCGATCGAGGTGGCGCCGATTGCGCATTACCACATGGGTGGAATCCGTGTGGACAATACACTCGAAACGGGAATCGCGGGGCTGTTCGCCTGCGGTGAGGCCATCGGCGGCGCCAACGGCGCCAACCGTCTGTCAGGAAACGCGATTACCGAAAGCTTCGTGTTCGGCGCTCGCGCCGGTCACCATGCGGCAAGCAAAGCGATGCAGCGACCGATGCCGTCATTGGAAACGGCAGCCGGGGCAATCGATTTTCTCCGCAGCGCGGAACGGCGGGATGCGCCAAATGTCGCCGCCAGCATCGTCGCGCTGCAATCCCTGATGGCGGATTATGTCGGACCCTTTCGCACGGAAGATAAACTCCGGATTGCAATCGTCCGTCTCGCCGAAATGAGACGCGACATCGGCGACCGGCCGCTGATCTCCTCGTCGGGCGGCTTTGATCCCGTGTTGGTCGATTGGCTCGATCTGCGAAACATGCTTCTTGTTGCTCAGGCGGTGGCGCTGCCGGCACTGGCGCGAACCGAGAGCCGCGGCGCGCATCAGCGCGAAGACCATCTTGGTCTCGATGTTGCCTGGCAGCTCAACCAGATCGTGGCGATGACGGACGACGGGCTTACGATCAACACCGCGAAACAGATGGCCGCAGCATGAAAGCGTTGCTTGCCATTCAGCGCGGTGAAGAGGAAGCGGCCCCGCGCGTCGATACCTTCGCGGTCGAATTCGAGCATGGCCAGTCCGTGCTCGACGGTTTGCGGGCAGTTCGCCGCGACCAGGACCCTTCGCTCGCCTTCCGCTTTTCCTGCATCAATGCCAACGCGTGCAAGGAATGCATGATGCTGATCGACGGCGAGGTGGAATACGCCTGCACCGCGCGCCTGAAAGAGGGAACGACTTCGCTGGCGCCGTTACCGAAAAAGCCGTTGATCCGCGATCTCGTGACGGAAATCGCGCCACCGGATGAACGGCTCGAACGATCGCCACGGCGAAAGTGATTTTTCCGGTTCGCCCCCGATATTCTTGGTTTACTTGCCGTTTGTCATAAATAACGATATTCCCTCACTTTCGGACATGGCGTCGGGTGTCGGGGAAATCGCAAATGGCTGGCACGGTCGGGATTCTGATATTTCCGGATTTTCAGTTGCTCGATGCGGCTGGCCCGATTTCGGTGTTCGAGATCGCCGGCCGCTTTGCGCGGCGCCGAACGTCGATCAAGCTGCTGGCGCTCGATGCTGGCCCGGTCCGAAGTTCTTCCGGCGTGGAAATGATGGCGCGGAGCGTCAAGGGCGTCCGCGGCCTCGATGTCCTGATTGTCGCCGGCGGCGAGGGGATATCCGATGCGATGTTATCCGAACCCACGCTCGCATTCCTGAGATCCGCGGCGCGTCGGATGCCAAGAATTCGCGAGCGTATGTTCGGGAGCTTACATCCTTGCTCAGGCCGGGTTGCTCGACGGTCGCCGCGCCACCACGCATTGGGGAAGGACGGCGGATTTCCTCGCTGCTTTTCCCAAAGTACGGCTGGAGCCCGATCGAATCTTCGTCAGGGACGGCAATGTCTGGACGTCCGCCGGCATCAGCGCTGGCATCGATCTGGCGCTTGCGATGGTGGCCGAGGACAACGGCGAGGAAATTGCCAAGGAAACGGCAAGGCATCTCGTCGTCTATCACCGCCGGTCGGGCGGACAGTCGCAGTTTTCGACGCTGTTGGAATTGAAGGCTCCGACCGGACGCTTCAAGCCGCTGCTTGCCTGGGCGCGCGAGCGGCTCGATCAGCCGCTGACGGTCGAACGAATGGCCGAGCAGGCCCATATGAGCGCGCGGCATTTTACCAGGGCGTTCATCGCTGAGATCGGCATGACACCGTCAAAAGCCATCGAGAAGCTGCGCATCGAGGTGGCCAAGAGCAGGGTTGAGGATATCGGCGAGCCGATCGAGGAGATTGCCCGCAGCACCGGATTTGGCGATCCGGAACGAATGCGCCGCGCGTTCATGCGTGCTTTCGGGCAACCGCCTCAATCGCTGCGCCGCGTTGCGCGATCGGCATGATAAGCCGGCGCTTTGTTCAATTTGGACCAAAATCTAATTCTTGATACAATTATAAACCTTTTATTATCATATAGTTATATCCTATATGTATAATTTTTGAGATTAATATTGTAATTGATACTGGATTGTGACATGCTTTCTTCCGTCGGGGAATTCAACGGAGGAGGGGTGTCAAATGACTATTACGGCAGACCACGCGGAGAGTGTTCCAACCACCGTCGACCGCAATGCCTGGAAGGCGTTGGCGGGTTCAGCGCTCGGTTATGCGATGGACGGATTCGATCTTCTTATTCTCGGCTTCATGCTGCGGACGATCGCAAGCGATCTCAATCTTTCGCAGGCGCAATCGGCGTCGCTGGTGACCGCTACGCTGATCGGCGCGGTGATTGGCGGCATTGGCTTTGGCATGCTGTCGGATCGTCTCGGGCGCGTGCGCGTGCTGACCTGGACGATCGTCGTGTTCGCCCTATTCACCGGTCTTTGCGCATTCGCGCAAGGGTATTGGGACCTTCTGTTCTATCGCACCCTTGCCGGCGTCGGCCTTGGCGGCGAATTCGGCATCGGCATGGCGCTGGTAGCCGAAGCGTGGCCGGCGTCGAAGCGCGCGCGGGCTTCTTCTTATGTCGGCCTCGGCTGGCAGCTGGGCGTGCTCGCCGCAGCCATCGCCACGCCGTTGCTTTTACCCGTGATCGGATGGCGCGGCATGTTCGCCGTCGGCGTGTTTCCGGCCGTAGCGGCCTATTTCATCCGTGCCTCGCTCCATGAGCCCGAAGTGTTCGTCGAAAAGTCCAAGGATCATCCGAAGGAGTTGGCGCTGCATTTGCTTGTGAAGGATGGTGAAACCGCCAAGCTCAGCCTCGGCATGATCATCCTCTGTTCGGTACAGAACTTTGGCTACTACGGCGTGATGATCTGGCTGCCGAATTATCTGTCGACCCGTTTCGGCTTTGCGCTGACGCAGTCGGCGACGTGGACGTGCGTGACGCTGGCAGGGATGGCGCTCGGCATTTTCCTGTTCGGCCATATCGCCGATCGCATCGGCCGGCGGCCGGCGTTCTTTTCCTATATGGCGGGCGCAGCCGTCATGGTGCTGGTCTATTCACGCCTGACTGATCCGTATCAGTTGCTCGTGGTCGGCGCCATCATGGGCTTTTTCGTCAACGGCATGCTCGGCGGCTACGGCGCGCTGATCAGCGAACTGTTTCCGACGTCGGCCCGCGCCACGGCCCAGAATGTGCTGTTCAATATCGGCCGTGGCGTCGGCGGATTCGGACCCGTTGTCGTCGGCGCAATTGCGGCCGCTTATTCGTTCGAAACCGCGATTGCGATGCTTTCCACGCTTTATGTGCTCGACATTCTCGCAATGTGGCTGTTGATCCCTGAGCGCCGCGGCGCCCAGCTCACATGATGTTTGACGAAAGACAACAATGTCGCTCGATCACTCCATAACGATGCAGCCGGCGGCGACGCCGCCGGCATCCCGCCCACCCTGGCAGCCCAGCATCGTTGCCGAGGTTGCGAGGGTTGCGGCCAACACCGCGGTCAACGCCGAGTATCGTCATCTCGTCGTTGACTGCAGCGCGATCGCGGCTTCCGCGCAACCCGGGCAATTCTTCCAACTACTCTGTCCGCATCCGACCGGCGAGCAGCCCTTCCTGCGGCGTCCGATGAGCCTCTATGGCGCCGATCCGGTCAAACGCCAGGTCGAGTTCCTGTACAAGGTGGCGGGCGCCGGGACGCGCGGACTGGATTTGATCCAGCCGGGCGGCACGCTCGACATCATGGGTCCGCTCGGGGCCGGCTTCACGCTCGATCCAAAATGGCGGCACATCGTGGCGGTGGGACGCGGCGCCGGTCTTGCCACGCTCGCGCCACTTGCCAAGGCGGCGAAAGCCAACGGCACCCAAGTCACCGCGATCTTCAGCGCGCGGCGGCCGGAGCTTTTGGTCTCTGTCGACCTGTTCAAGAACCATGGCGCCGAAGTCGTGCCGGTGACGGATTCCGAGCAGACCAGCGGGCCGGGCCATGTCGAGCGCATCCTTCGCGGCCTGATCGCGGCAGGAAAATGCGACGCCTTCTTCACCTGTGGGTCGAGCCGGTTGATGCGCGTGCAACAGCGTCTCGCAATCGAGTTCGGTCTTCCCGGCCAAGTGGCGATGGAGCAGCAAATGGCCTGCGGGATCGGGCTCTGTTACTGCTGCGTGCGCGACTTCAATGTCGGTGGTGAAATCGTCAGCCGCAGGGTCTGCTGGGACGGACCGGTATTCGATCTGTTGGAGGCGCTGCCATGATCAAGCCGTTTTCCATCGATCTCTCCGTCGATGTCGGCGGACTCAAGCTGCGCAATCCGGTGATGCCAGCGTCCGGTACCTTTGCCGAAGGGCTCGACAAGGTGATCGACTTCGATCGTCTCGGCGCCTTCGTGACCAAGACGGTGACAAGGGAATTGCGCGCCGGCAATCCGCTGCCCCGCGTGGTGGAGCGACCGAACAGCCTGATCAATGCGATCGGGATTCCTTCCAAGGGCGTGCCGCACTTCATCGAGAAAATAATCCCGCAATATGCCGCCTATGGGCCGCCGCTGGTGGTCAGCATTTCGGCGCCGACGGCGGAAGGATTTGCAAGTCTTGCGGCCGAGTTGACGCTGCCGGGCGTCTCGGCGATCGAGGCCAATATTTCCTGTCCGAACATCGAGGAGGACGGCAAGGCCTTTGCGATGCGCGCGGAGTCCACTGAGAAAGTCACGCGGCAACTGCGCGCCGCCACTAAACTCCCGCTATGGCTCAAACTCACGCCCAACACGGGCGACATTGCCGACGTCGCGCGGGCGGCGGAAGGCGCGGGAGCGGATGCGGTCGTCGTCGCCAACACGTTCCTTTCGATGGCGATTGATCTTAAGACCTTCAAGCCATGCCTCGGCAATATCATGGGCGGCTTGTCGGGCCCTGCGATCAAGCCGATCGTGGTGCGGCAGGTGTTTCAATGCGCCAAGGCCGTCAAGATTCCGATCATCGGTTGTGGCGGTATTTCTTCGGCGGAAGATGCAATCGAATACATGCTGGCGGGTGCGACCGCCGTGCAGGTCGGCACGGCGACTTTCCTGCAGCCGGCGGCCATGGTCAGTATCATCGACGGCATTGAGATGTTCTGCCTGCAGCGTGAAATCAAAAGCGTGACTGAACTCGTTCATGGCGTCGTGATCGAGGAGGCTGACGATCAGGATCTCGCCTGGCTCAGTCCGCCAACATGACGATGCAGGAAGCCCAAAGCCGCAACGTCTTTACCGGCGATGCGGAAGACCGTGCGCTCGCCGGCGCATTGTTCGACTCGCTTCGCGAGGCCTCGTTCGACGGTGTCGGCATCACCCGCGAAAGCTATAGCGGGCGCGAGTTCGAAGGCGCTCGACATCGTCGAGGCCAAAGCGCGCGAATTTGGTCTCGAGACGGTTCGCGATGCCGGCGCCAATCTGGTCGTGACGCTCCCAGGCAGCGAATCTGATCTGCCGTTTCTCGCCTGCGGCTCGCATCTGGATTCGGTGCCGCAGGGCGGCAATTTCGACGGCGCGGCAGGCGTGGTCGCGGGGCTTGCGGTGCTGGCGCGGTTGAAGCGCGACAAGATCGTGCCCCGCCGCACCATCAAGCTGTTCGGCCTGCGCGGCGAAGAGAGTTCGCGCTTCGGCAAGGCCTATATCGGCTCGCTTGCTTTGTTTGGAAAACTTACCGCCGAAGACTTAAGTGTGAAGGATCGCGATGGACGCGCACTCGGCGATTGCATGCGCGACGTCGGTGCCGATGTTTCGCGGATCGAGAAAGGCGAGGCGCTGCTCGAGGCCAAGCGGGTCGCGGCCTGGGTCGAACTTCACATTGAGCAGGGCCCGGTGCTGGTGGCGCGCGATCTTCCGGTCGGTATCGTCACCGGCATCAGGGGCAACGTGCGGCATCGAACGGTCGAATGTATCGGCGAGGCCGGCCATTCCGGCGCGGTGCCGCGCTGGTTACGGCATGATGCGGTCTTTGCAGTTGCCGAACTGATGACACATCTCGATCGGCACTGGCGTACGCTGTTGGAACGCGGGCGCGATGTGGTGATCACCTCTGGCGTGTTCGGGACCGACCCCGCGGAACACGCCATCGCGCGCATTCCAGGAAAAGTTTCGTTCAGCTTCGAGGTGCGCAGCCAGAGCAAGGAAACGCTCGAAGCCTTCTACGATCTGTTCCGTTCCGAGTGCAATCTGATTGCCGAAGAGCGCGGGGTCGAATTCTCGTTCGATCGGCGGTTAGAGTTGGCCCCCGCAACCATGGATTCCGAATGGGTGCGGCGGCTGCGGCAGGCTGCCCAAGCCCTCGGTTTACCGGACGAGGAAATTCCGAGCGGAGCCGGACACGACGCGGCGGTGTTCGCCAACGCCGGCGTTCCGAGCGCCATGGTATTCGTCCGCAACGAAAATGGTTCGCATAACCCCAAAGAAGCGATGAATCTGGATGATTTTGTCGCGGGAATCGCGGTAATGCGGGCTGCGATCGAAGAGGCCATCCAATGAGCGTGACTGAATTATTCGACCGGGCCGCGCCCAGGCGTGCCGACAGGATCACGATCCGCAGGCCCGATGATTTCCACGTTCACTTGCGCGACGGCGCGATGCTTGCGGCGGTGTTGCCATTTACGGCCGGCCAGTTTGCCCGCGGTGTCATCATGCCAAATCTGGTGCCGCCGGTGACGACGGTTGCGGCGGCAAAAGCCTATCGCGAGCGTATCCTGGCCGCGCGCGCGACAACGTCCGACTTTCAACCGCTGATGACCTGCTATCTCACCGACGCGACCTCAGCGGATGAAATCGAGAGCGGCTTCAAGCAGCGCGTCTGGGTTGCGGCGAAACTCTATCCCGCCGGCGCCACCACCAATGCACATCACGGCGTGACCGATATTGGCGCGCTCGCGCCTGTGCTGGAGCGGATGGAAAAGATCGGCATGCCGGTCTTGATCCATGGCGAGGCGACCGATCCGGCGGTCGATATTTTCGACCGCGAAGCCGTGTTCATGGAGCAGAGCCTCTTGCCCTTGCTCAAGCGACACGAGGGGCTGAAAGTCGTGATCGAGCACGTCACGACCGCGGAAACCGTCGATATCGTGCGTGCCCATCGTTCGCACACGGCCGGGACGATCACGCCGCATCATCTCGTGATCAACCGCACCTCGCTGTTTCAGGGCGGCCTGCGTCCGCACCTTTATTGCCTGCCCGTTGCAAAGCGCGAAAGACATCGGCTCGCTTTGCGCAAGGCGGTGACGTCGGGCGACTCCTGTTTTTTCATCGGTACCGACACCGCACCACATCGCCGCTCGGCCAAGGAAGCCGAATGTTGTTCGGCAGGCGTATTCGGCGGCGCGACGGCGTTGCAAACCTATGTGCAGGTGTTTGACGAGGAGGGCGCGCTCGATCGTTTCGAGGCGTTTGCTTCCGTCAACGGCGCGAAGTTTTACGGTCTTGAGCCGAACCGCGGCACCATCACGCTCGAACGGCGCGAGTCGCCTGTGATGGCCGCCGTGGCCGTGGAAGACACCGAGGTCGTGGTGTTTCAGGGCGGCCAAACGTTGCCTTGGTCGGTCGGGGAGGTCACGCGATGAACGATCAGGCGATTCGGCAGGAGATCGGCGGCGAAGTCGCACGGTTGTTGTTCGAGGGGGGCGCCATTCATATCAGCCGGCAGCAGCCTTTCATTCTGGCGGCAGGGTGGGCGAGCCCGGTCTACGTCGATGTCCGTGTCATTCTGGGCGATCCCGCATTACGTCAGGCGGTGACGCAACTCGCCGTCCGTTATGTGAATGCAATATTGCGGCAAGCCTCGATCGATGCGGTCGCAGGTGCGGAAACCGCCGGCATTCCCTTTGCGGCCTGGCTTGCCGACAAGTTGAATGTGCGGATGCGGTACGTCCGCAAGCGTCCGCTCGGCATCGGCCGCAATGCCCAGGTCGAGGGCGGCGACGTCGACGGACTTAACGTGTTGCTGGTCGACGATCTCACCACCGACGGCGGCAGCAAGCTCAATTTTGCGCGCGGACTGCGCGCCGCGGGCGCTGTGGTCGACCACGTGCTGACGATCTTCTATCACGACGTCTTTCCCGGCGCCGCTGAACGGCTCGCGCAAGCGGGGCTGACGCTGCATCCGCTCGCGACCTGGGGCGACATCCTGCGCTCGCCGGCGGCGGGCAGCGTCTCGGTGCAGGATCGCAGCGAGGTCGAGCGGTTCCTCGCCGACCCCGTTGCCTGGTCGACGCGGCATGGTGGCCGTGCGAAACTCTCCGTTCGAAGTTGATCAGGCCTTCTCCTATCACGCCGGCGAGAGGCGAATAGAGCAAGCGGCTCCAGCTTACGACGCCTTGCGCGCGCCGGTCGATTTCATCGCCGAGCGCTCCAGGATCATGCGGAGCTGTTGTACCGCTTCACGTCCCTTGTGGGCCCGCCGCCATAATTTCTCAACCAGTCGCTCGTAGAGCCGCACGGGCTCTTCGTCGGCCGTCAGCATGGCGACACCGGTGCGGATGTTCGGTAATTCGCCGCCGAGCCGGAACGGGCTCAAGCCCAGCAGCGTGCGCTCGGACGTGCGAAACAGCTGAAAGGTGATGTTCGGCAGCGGCTCCTCAATCAGGCCGATCTGGATCCCCATCGGCTCCTGCTCGATCATTTTGATCAGGTGCTCGACTTCGGCGCGTGCAGCAAGTCGGCGCTCGATGATCTCGTTCGGCGGCAAATCGAAACGTCCGAGCAGGCCGAGTTTCAGCCAGCGCTCGATCTCCGGCATATTGACGAAATTGACCACGCTGAGATGCCGGCGGTGGCGCGCGTGCTTGCGCTCCTCGAGCACCGCGATGATGGCGTCGATCTCGGCCTCGTAGTCCTTGCCGTCTTCGGCGTAGGAGGGGGCTGACTCGATCAGCGTTTGCTTGAGCTGGCGCCCGTAATCGTCCGAGGTCAGGAGGTATGACAGCGGCGGGAAGTGCGCGATGACCTGTTCGGATTTCTCCTCGATCTGCCGCATACGCTCGAAATAGCTGATGGCGTTGGCGTAGTACTCGACGCCGAGGCCGAGCAGCGAGCCGACGGAAGTTTCCAAAACGCCGGCGAGTTGATCGAGCGTGTCGATCTTGACGACCTCACCGGCCTCGATCCGGTAGACCGCGGCGCGTGACACCCCGAGTTGCTCGGCGACCTGTTCCGCTGCGAGCCCGCGGCCCATCCGGTAGGCGCGCAGCCTTTCGCCGATTTCGGTAAAGCGGTTGCTTGTCGCGCTCATTTTCGCCTCTGACATGTATCGTCTCATATTTGAGACAGAGGCGTACATGATTTTCGATGCTCAGGGAAGCGCTAATTCGACGCTCTCCGCGGGATCAACGAAAACCGACGCAGGCGATCTAGAACTCTCAGACCAGGTCGACAGAAGCGATCCTGTTGAGCGCATCGATCTGCTGATCCGGAGCCAGCGAGATCGCGTTGTCGGCATCCCGCACGACCGCGAGTAACCGATCGAATGTAATTTTCGCGACGGCGGTCGGAAGCGGTTCCTCGTCGAACGAGGCGATGAAGGGATCGAGTATCGACGACAACAGCTTGTAGACCGCGCGGTGATCCGCATCGGCTTGCGCAAGTTCGTTCGTCTTTTGCTGAAGGGCGACGTAGGTCTTGAGACCGGGGTGCTGATGAGACAGCCAGCTATGCAACTCAACCATGTCGTTTCCTCATCGGAAGGCTCGAGAAGAAACAACCATTTCTATCAATAAATCACTGTAAAAGCAAGGATTATACGCGAATTTAAGAAGTCCGGCGAGGCCGGTTAAGCTGCCAAAACCGAAGCGCAACGGCGTTCGGCTCGGGGCAGGAAATACGTCGTTAATGCGTCACACGAGCTTGGCAGCCGCCAGTTCATTCAAAATCTGAATTTGTTTTGGTGGTGGTGCGGTGAGCGCGACTTCGGCGGTAGCGACGATCTCGAGCAGATGCCGGTAGGTTTGTTCGGCCACCTCGACCGGAACGGCCTCGCCGTCATAGCGGGCGATATACTCTTCGGTCACTCCGGCAAGCAGGCGATAGAGTGCGCGGTGGGGCGTGTCGGCGGCAACACGGTCGAGCATGGTGTGTCGAAAGGCCTTGAAGGTCTTTAAGCCGGGATGCTGATGCGACAGCCAGTCGTGGAGTTCGCCCATGGTGCCTTCCTCTTTCGTGGTGAAGAAAGCGCTTGCTTATAGCGGGTAGAAAGCGCCTCGGCAACAAATTTTGAGACCAGTTCATAAATTTATACGATATGAAGGGCCCACTATTCGCCTTTCATTCGCTGATCCTCTTTGACCCGCACGTATTCGGCGCCCCTGGCGCCCGCCTCAGACAAGCGAAGCGTGCTCAAGACCGCACCAGCGATCGCGAAGCCCACCGCCGCGAACAGCGCGATCCGGGCGCCGTCGAGCGCGAAGCGGGCGATGAATAGCGACACAAGGGCAGCGCCAATGGTTTGTCCGAGCAGGCGGGCGGTGCCGAGCATGCCGCTCGCGCCACCAGAGCGTTCTCGCGGGGCGGCTGCGATCATGGTGCGGTTGTTCGGTGTCTGGAACAGGCCAAACCCCGCTCCCGCGAGCGCCATCCGCCATGCGACGTCGAACAGTGAGGGGTGGGCAGGCAGCAGGCCGAGCGCGCCGAGGCCGAGTGCGAACAAGACCAGCCCAATGCCGCCGAGAAGCCCGGACGGGTAATGCTCGACCAACCGTCCGGCCAACGGCGCCGCAAAGGCAACCGCGATCGGCCATGGCGTGATCAGGAGCCCGATCTCGACGTCTGAATAACCGAACCTGCTTTCGAGATAGAAGGGCAGCGCCACGAAGGCCAGCATCTGTCCGCAGAACGACGCGATCGAGGTTGCGATCGACAGTGCAAAAATCGGAATACGCAGCAAATCGAGTGGCAGTAGCGGCGAGGTGACTTGCGCTTGCGCGCGCACCAGCAGGTAGCCGGCGATCACGGCACCGGCGAATTCTCCAAGCGCAATCGCCGTGTCTCCGCCGTGGCCGATGCTGTCGATCGCGGCAAGGCCGAGGCCAAAGGTGAGGGCGCTCAGCGCAGCGCTCTTCCAGTCGAAGTCATGGCCCGCGGGCTTGGTGTACGGCAGATATCTGATGCCGAGGGCGAGCGCGCCGAGACCGAGCGGAACGTTGATTGCAAACAGATACGGCCACGGTCCCACGGCCAGAATGCCCGCCGCAATCGTGGGCCCGATCGCGGCCGACACCGCGACCACCATGGCATTGATGCCGATCCCACGGCCCAGCATCGCGCGCGGATAGATATGGCGGACCAGTGCCATGTTGACGCTCATGATCCCGGCCGCGCCGAATCCTTGCAGGATGCGCGCAATCGTCAGCAAGGTCAGCGTGTCTGCAAACACACAAAACAGCGAGGCGATCGTAAACAGCAACAGCCCTACAAGATAGACGCGGCGGTAGCCGATGATTTCGCCGAGGGAAGCCAGCGGCAGCAGCGAGATCGTGATCGCGAGCTGATAGCCGTTGACGATCCAGATCGAAAAAGCGGGGCTGGCGTGCAGGTCGCGCGCGATGGTTGGCAGCGCCACGTTGGCGATCGCGCCGTCCATGACCGACATGATCAGGCCTATCGCAATCGTCACGATCGCCCAGCCGCGTTGCGGTTGGGCCAAGCCATCGTGGGAAAGATTCATGTCACCTGACTTCACGCCTCGACCGGCCTCGTGATATCCAGCGTCGCAGCGCGCCACGCTATCAGACATTTGACGCTCTCAACTACCGGGAGTTTCAAGAAGCGCGCATGAGGGGATGGAGCGCCAAGCCATGACGTCGATGCCCACATCCATCGCACGGTTGCCGGATTGGAGTTCGCTTTCCAAAGGCGGCCGGATGGCGGCGCTGGAACAATGCCGACGTCGGCTGGCATATCTTGGTCGCAAACTCCACGCGGTAGAACACATCTACGACGCCGAGCCGGTGCATGAGGGGCCGCTCTCGGGTCTGCCCTATGTGGCCAAGGACATGTACGCAACCGGACGAAGCCGGCCGTCATGGGGATGTTCTACGCCGCAAGCGCCCGCGCTGCCGCGCGCTTCGGTGATTGATCGGCTCGATCAGGCTGGCGCGAGCCTGATCGGCGCTGCGACCATGACGGAACTGGCTTACGAGCCGTCCGGCATGGCCCGGCGCCGCGCGCTTAATCCGTGGCGGTTCGATGCGATTCCCGGCGGCTCGTCGACCGGTTCCGCCATTCTGGTGGCGGCAGGTTGTTGCTTTGCCGCGCTCGGTTCGGATACCGGCGGCTCCGTGCGAATTCCCGCACACTGTTGCGGCATCAGCGCACTCAAACCCGGTTACGGAAGGATCCCCCTGGATGGCGCGATGGCGCTCGCGCCAAGCCTGGATACCTTTGGAATTTTTGCGCGAGGCGCCGCCGATCTTGCGTTGCTGTGGCCGATCGTATCTGGCGATCCAGTTGGCGTGAGCGACGCGCCTCCGAGAGCAGTTGTTTTACAGGATGCGTTCGAGGCCAGCGACGCCGAGATCGCCCGCGTTTGCCGGAGCGCCGTCAGCGTGCTGGCGGAGTGTGGAATGCGGATCGGGGAGGTACGCGGATTTTCGGAAGAAACCGACCTGCATGCGCTCACGGTCCTGCTGGCGGAGCCGGCGCGCGAGCATCGCGTGCGCGTCGACGATCCAGAGACCGATGCGACATTGCGCAAACGCATCAGCAAGGGACTGGTGATTACCGATGGCGAGCTTGCAACGGCTATTGCTGCGCGCGACAAGCTTCGCGATCAATTTATCTTGTGCTGCCTTGGTTCGAATCTTGGCTCGAACGACGTTGTCGTTCTGCCTGTCATGCCGATCAGAACGCCTGACGTAAACGAGGTCGATCCGGCGTCCGCGCACTTCAATCCGCGCGTGCTGTATGCGCTCAGCCGGTTTACGCGCTTTGTCAATTATCTCGGGCTGCCCGCGTTGGCGGTTCCTGCCGGCTTCGACAGCGGCTGCCTGCCGGTCGGCCTTCAGCTGATCGGGCGGCCAGGCAGTGAGGCGGTTTTGCTTCAGATCGCCGTCAGGTTGCAGGAACGCACCGATTGGCACGGGCGCGTGCCGGCGGCTGTGGCATCCGAGATCGCCGACGGGTCCTGATGCGCCGGATCGTCGCTAGTGGCCAAGTTGCACAACGGACGTGAACTGGTGCAGTCTTTGCTTGTGTTCTTGGTTTTTGACGTCGCGGCCATTTGATGAGCGAAGCCGGGCGAACTGAAACTGGCTGATCGAAACGGAGGCGGATCGTGCGGATATTGAGGCAGGTTGTTTGGCTTTTGTTCGTCGCGGCGACAACCGGATCGCTGCCGTTGCCGGCCTACGCGGTTGGGCCCGAACCGGCGCCGTTGGCGCAGCCGGTCGAACTCACGGTTGGCTATCAGAAGGTGGGCCATCTGGCTCCGGTGATCTTGATTGCCGACGATTTGAAGAAGCTTGGCGTCAATCTCAAGCTGGTTGAGTTTGTCCGTTATGCGGATGCGCGCACCGCGCTTCTGGCAGGCTCGCTCGATGCGGCTTCGGTCGGGCCGGCAGATCTTGCGATTTCGCTGGCGCAAGGATCGACCAACGTCGTCGGGCTGATGGGAGTCGGCTCTTCGCCCAAATACGTGATCGGCCGCAACGGCGTGAAGTTCGATAGTTGGGGCGATCTGAAGGGCAAGAAGATCGCGATCGCGCCGGGCTCGGCCGTGTGGTTTCAATTCGCCGCGACGCTGATCGAAAACAACGTTCCCTACACCAGCTTTGAGGCCGTCAACATTCAAGGCGGCGGCGCCAACTTCGACCAGGCATTGAAAAAGGGCGAGGTCGATGGCCTCGTGACCTGGGAGCCGTTTGAATCGATCCCGGTGATGGACGGTTACGGCTATTTCGCGAAGGGACTTGAATACGGCTCCTCGAAAGCAGTCGGTGCCGAGCTCGGCATGTTCATGACAACGAAGACGGCGGTCGACAGCAAGCGTGCTGCGATCGAGCGGTTTGTCTGGGCCTATCTCAAGAAGGAAGAAGAGCTCGCCAAATCGCCCGCCGCCTTTGCCGATGCTTATGCAAAGCTCTCCGGCATGGCGCCCGACGTCGCGGTGCAGGCCTCAAAGATCATCAAGCTCGGCGAGGTGATCTCGCCGGATCAGATCAAGCGTCAGGCCAAGGGCTTCGCCGAGCTCGGCGTGATCCAGAAAGATGTCTCCGGCGAAATCGACGCGCATTGGGACGGCTCGTTCATCGACAAGGCATTGGGTAAATAGCGGAAGCAGCCGACCGCGTTGCTGCCTGTTGTGAGGAATTTCGCAGATGTCGATCTCGACCGGACCGATTACCTCGAGGTCGGCATCATCGGCTTCCACGTGGTCGATGCTGTCGCCCGCTGCTCGCAGAAACCTGCGGCAAATCCTGCTCGCCGTCGTTCTACCGGTCGTGGTTATCGTGTTCTGGCAGTGGGCGGGCAATGGCGGCTCGCTGTTCGGCGGCGTGTTGCCGACCCCGGACCGGGTATGGCAGGCGTGGAAGGTCTGGGCGTTCGGCGCCGGCGGCCTCGGCCTCAATCCCTATAGCGGTACCTGGCTTGCCAATTTGCTGTTTTCAGCCGAGCGCGTCGGCAAGGGATTTCTGGTCGCGATCATCGTTGCCGTGCCGGTCGGGCTTGCGATCGGCTGGAGCCGGATTGCGTCAGGCGCGCTCGATCCGACCGTTCAACTGCTGCGGCCGATCCCGATCACGGCATGGCTGCCGTTTTCGATCGCCGTATTCGGCATCCGCGACATGGGCGCGGTGTTCCTGATTGCGCTTGGCGCCTTCTATCCGATCGTGGTCAACACCGCGCAAGGCGCGCGCGATATCGAGCGAAATCTCGTGCGCGCCGCGATGATGATGGGCGCGGGACGATGGACCATCCTGCGGCGTGTAGTGTTGCCGGCGTCGCTGCCGTCTATCTTTACGGGCCTGCGGATCGGGCTCGGCATCGCCTGGACCGCGGTCATCGTCGCCGAAATGGTCGCGGTCAAATCCGGTCTCGGCTACGTATTGTGGGACGCCTACTATGTCGGACGAATGGATGTCGTCATCGCCGACATGGCGACCATTGGTTTGCTTGGCCTGATCAGCGACCGCGTCATTCTCGGAATCGAGAAGTGGGTGCTGGCATGGCGGCGTCTGCAATCGTTCCAATCGTGATAGTCGTGTGAACGATGGGCACCATCACGTTCGAAAATGTTTCGAAGACTTTCACTGGCCAGACCGAGGTCCGGGCGCTGGAAGCAATCAATTTGGCGATCGGCGAGGGGGAGTTTGTCGCGCTGCTCGGGCCTTCCGGCTGCGGAAAATCGACCCTGCTCAATCTTCTGGCCGGCTTCGAGAACAAGACCGAAGGTACGCTGTTGTTCGACGGCAAGACCGTGAGCCGGCCGGGTCCGGACCGCGGCGTGGTTTTTCAGGAAGCCGCGCTCTTTCCGTGGCTCACGGTCTGGCAAAACGTGATTTTCGGTCCGCAGGTTCAGGGCGTATCTCGTGCCGAATATGAATCGAAAGCGCGAAACCTGCTCAAGGTGGTGGGGCTCGAATCTTTTGCCGACGCTTTGCCGGTGCAGTTGTCCGGCGGCATGCGCCAGCGCGTCGGCATTGCGCGTGTGCTGGCGATGTCGCCGAAGGCGTTGTTGATGGACGAGCCGTTCGGTGCGCTCGATGCACAGACACGGTTGTCGATGCAGCAATTGCTGCTGGAAGTATGGCAATCGCTCGGCACGACGGTGTTGTTCGTCACCCACGATATCGACGAGGCGATCCTGCTGTCGGACCGGATCTGCGTGATGTCGGCGCGGCCCGGACGGATCATCCGCACCATTCCGATCACGCTGCCGCGCCCGCGCTCGATCGCGAGCCTCACCAGCGCGGAATTCGTCGCTTACAAGGCGCGCATCATGTCCGACATGAAGGTCAGCGCCGCTCCGGTCTAAAAGGATAGAAATGGCAAACCCGCGCATTCCCTATGTGCTTTCCTCGGCGCGCGCGCCGTTGCCGCCGCTCGAGGGCAAGCGAATCCTCGTGCATCTCGTCGTCAACGTCGAGAACTGGCAATTCGATCAGCCGATGCCGCGCACGATCGTCACGCCGCCGCATGGCCGCGAAACGGTGCCCGACGTGCCGAATTTTTCCTGGGCCGATTACGGGATGCGCGCCGGGCTGCCGCGCATTCTGAAGGCTTTTGCATCGCGCGGCTTGCCTGCTTCCACAAGCTTCAACGCCGGCGTGATCGATGCTTATCCGCAAGCGGCCAAGGCGATGCGCGATGCGGGCTGGGAGTTTATCGGCCACGGCATGCACCAGAAAGCCATCAACCATGCCGAAGGCGGCGAGGAGGCGGTGATCGCTGCGAGCCTCGACAAGATCGCCGACTTCACCGGGCGGCGTCCGCGCGGCTGGCTGTCGCCGGGCCTTCGCGAGACCGTCGACACGCCCGACATCCTGGTGCGCAAGGGGATCGTCTATGTCTGCGACTGGGTCGTCGATGACCGGCCATCCTGGATAAATACAACTTCAGGTTATTTGATGGCGATGCCTTACAACCTTGAGATCAACGATTCGATCATCTACGCGATCGAGCGGCACGCGACCGGCGAGCTGGCGAGGCGTCTGGAATTCACGCTTCGGAGGTTTGAGATGGAATGCCGCGACAGCGCCATCGTGCTCGCCATCGGATTGCATCCGCATCTGATCTCGGTGCCCCATCGCATTCATGAACTTGAGCGCATGCTGGATTTGCTAACCGCTTCAGCCGACGTTGGTTTCTTTACCGGCAGCCAGTTGGCCGATTGGTATGCGAAGGCAGAGCCTGCGAATTGATCCGCGCCATGTGACGAAGTCTCGCACCACTGTTGGATCGAGTTGCCGGTCCGTTCATTGACTGACGATTCTCTGAAGTTATTCTTCGCGTCCATCGTTTGCACTCCCGCATCGATCTGGCGAAGAAAAAGACATGAACAACACAGCGTCAGACTCCGATTACCTCGAATTCGACTACATTGTCGTCGGCGCGGGCTCGGCGGGGTGCGTGCTCGCCAACCGGCTGACCGCCGACGGCAAACATTCGGTGCTGCTGCTCGAGGCCGGCCCCGAGGATACGCATCTGTGGATTCATATCCCGCTCGGCTATGGCCGGCTGTTCAAGGAAAAAACCGTCAACTGGATGTACCAGACCGAGCCGGAGCCAGGGCTCAACGGACGAAACGTGTTTCAGCCGCGCGGCAAGGTGCTGGGCGGATCGAGCTCGATCAACGGCCTGCTGTATGTCCGCGGCCAGCACGAGGATTACGATCGCTGGCGCCAGCACGGCAACCTGGGCTGGGGCTACGACGACGTGCTGCCCTATTTCAAGAAGTCCGAAGACCAGACGCGCGGCGGCAACGATTTCCACGGCGCCGGCGGCCCGCTGCCGGTTTCGGACTGGCGTCACGCCGATCCGCTCTCGGAGGCATTCGTCGATGCTGCCGTGCAGGCCGGCATCCCCCGAAATAACGATTTCAACGGCGCTACACAGGAAGGCGCCGGTTTTTTCCAGACCACGACCAGGGGCGGAAGACGCGCGAGCGCGGCGGTCGCCTATCTTCGTCCTGCCAAGGCGCGACACAATCTGCGTATCGAGACCTCGGCGCTCGCCGAGCGAATCCTGTTCGAAGGAAGACGCGCCGTTGGCGTGGCCTACCGCGTCGCGGGCATCTCGCGCACCGCAAAGGCACGAAAGGAAGTTCTGGTTTCGGGTGGCGCGTTCAACTCGCCGCAGATATTGCAACTCTCGGGCGTCGGCCCGGCGGAACTGTTGCGCCAGCATGGCATCGAGGTCGTGCTGGATGCGCCCGGCGTCGGCAGTGACTTGCAGGACCACTTGCAGGTTCGCGTGGTGATGCGTTGTTCGCAGGCGATTACGCTGAACGACATCGTCAACCACCCGATTCGCAAGGCGATCACCGGCTTGCGCTACTTCGCGTTCCGGACCGGGCCGCTGACGATTGCGGCCGGCACGTCGGGCGCCTTCTTCAAGACCAATCCGAGACTGGCGTCACCGGACATCCAGATTCATTTCCTGCCGTTTTCGACCGACAAGATGGGCGAAAAGCTGCACCCGTTTTCGGGCTTCACGGCGTCGGTATGTCAATTGCGGCCCGAGAGCCGCGGTTCGATCAGGATCAAAAGTGCGGACCCGACGGATGCTCCGGAAATACGGATCAATTATCTCGCCACCGAAGTCGACCGCACCACCAATGTCGAAGGGTTGAAGATCCTGCGCAAGATTCTGCACGCACCGGCTCTTGCGCCTTACGTCGTCGAGGAGGTCGATCCCGGCGATAAGGTCACGAGCGACGAGGCGTTGCTGGCTTATTGCCGCGCCCGTGGCTCGACCATCTACCATCCGACCTCGACATGCCGGATGGGTAACGATCCGCTCGCCGTCGTCGACCAGGAGCTTCGCGTTCGCGGGATCGACGGCTTGCGCGTGATCGATGCCTCCGTAATGCCAGACCTCGTTTCGGGCAATACCAACGCGCCGGTCATCATGATCGCGGAGAAAGTCTCCGACATGATCCTGCGGGATGCACGCTGATCGTCTAATCTATCGCTCTAGTCACCTCGGCGGCCGGGTGCTATTGCATCGGCTCGATCAATACGAGCGAGAAGAAGTTTGACACGACTGCGGATCGGCACACGCAAGAGCACCATGGCGTTGGCCCAGACCGAGGCCATCGCGCGGCAACTCGCGGCCGCAATTCCCGGCATCGACGTCGAGATCGTCAAGTTCGAAACCACAGGCGATATCGATCAGACCGGCAAGCTTTTGCCCCATGGCGGCAAGGGCGGGGCTTTCGTCGCCGAAATCCGTGATGCCATTCGCGCCGGCGCGTTGCACGCGGCCATGCATTCGCTCAAGGACGTGCCGGGCAATGAAGACACGCCGGGACTGGTGATCGGCGCCATGCTTGCGCGCGATTCGGCGACGGATGTGCTGGTGCTGCGGCGCGGGCTTTCGATCGACCAAATGAAGGCCTCGCACGGCAAGGGCTTCAAGATCGGTACCAACGCGGTGCGCCGCGCGGCTTATGCGCGCCGGCTGTTTCCCGAGATCGAAGTGATCCATTATCGCGGCGCGGCCGATACCCGTGTGCGCAAGCTCGACGGTCTGGAAAAGCAGCGGCTTGCCGATGGCGGTGCGGTCGGTCCAGCGGACGCGCTGATCATGGCCCGTTCGGGCCTCGAACGTGTGGGCCTGGCGCAGCGCATCGCCTACGAATTCCCGGTCGCAGAGATGCTGCCGGCGGTGGGGCAGGGAATCGTCGCGGTGGAATGCGGGGCCGGCGACTGGCCGACGCGAAGTATCCTGGCGAAGATCGACGACCTCGCGGCGCGCCGCTGCGCCGATGCCGAGCGCGAGGTGTTGTGGGTGCTCAACGGCCATTGCAATTCGCCGATCGCGGGATTCGCCACGATCGACGGCAGCCAGTTGTCGTTGACGGCTTCGGTGCTCGACGAAGACGGTCGGCGCTTCATCGAGGTGTCGCGTTCAGGACCGGCCGATCGGCCGCGCGAACTCGGCCGCGCTGTCGGGCTCGAACTGCTGGGAAAAGGCGCGGCCGAAATCATCGAGCGCAGCCGGCCGAAGTAGTCTTAGCCTTTATAGGCTCGCACGCGCTTGATCATATGCTCGACATGCGCGATCGGCGTTTCCGGTAGAATGCCGTGGCCAAGATTGAAGATCAGCCGCCCGCTTGCGTAATTCTCCAAGATATCGTCGATCGCGCGATCGAGCGCCGCACCGCCTGCGATCAGCACCAACGGATCGAGGTTACCCTGAACCGCAACGCGGCTCTGCACGCGTTCGCGGATCAATGACGGCTCGGCTGCCCAGTCGATGCTGACGCCGTCGACGCTGGTAGCATCCACGTAAGCGGGCAGCATAGCGCCAGCGCCCCGGGGGAAGCCGATGATTTTCGCGTCGGGGATTTGTTGACGGACGCCCTCGACGATGCGGCGCGTCGGCTCGATCGACCAGCGTGCGAATTCCCGCGGCGGCAACACGCCGGCCCAGATGTCGAAAATCTGCACGACATCGGCGCCGGCCTTGAGCTGGCCGACGAGATACGGGATCGAACTCTCGACAAGAGCGTCGATGATCTTTTCGAATGCGCCGGCGTGGCGATAGGCCAGCATGCGCGCCGGTGCCTGATCGGGCGTGCCCTGGCCAGCCACCATGTAAGTCGCCACCGTCCACGGCGCGCCGCAGAATCCGATCAACGCGGTCTTTGCATCAAGTTTCTGCCGCACGCGGCGCAACGCCTCGAACACCGGTTCCAATTTGGTGAAGTCAGCTTGCGAGGCGAGCTTTGCGATCTTCTCAGGCGTATCCAGCGGATCGAGCCGCGGTCCTTCACCGACTTCAAACCGCACGGATCGGCCGAGCGCATGGGGAATGACGAGAATGTCGGAAAAGATGATGGCGGCGTCGAAGTTGAAGCGGCGGATCGGCTGGAGGGTTACCTCGGCCGCATATTCAGGCGTGAAGCACAGGTCGAGAAAGCTGCCCGCTTTCGCCCGCAACTCCCGATATTCCGGCAGATAGCGCCCGGCCTGCCGCATCATCCAGATCGGCGGCACGGCTTGCTTGCGGCCGGAGAGCACTTCAACGAATGGCTTTGTCATACGTGCTCACGGATTGCGATGCGATCGGCGGGATTGGCCTTGATAGACCAAGAAAGGGGCGGAAAAACAAGCGTGTTCGTCGGCGCGACGCTATGCCGGGCCAACCTGGGAGCAGGAACGCCGCCGTTCGCACACGCGTCTTCGCCGAACACGTAGGCGTTGGACATCTAATAATGTGGCGGCCGCTCGTTTGCCGGCCCCGGGATCTGGTTTTCGGCATCCTGTAACCGCTCGCGGAGCGCGGCAAGCTGACGCGTCAGCGCGTCGATTTTCGTCCATTGCTCGGTGACGGTTTTGTTCAATGTCTCGATGGTGTCGTCCTGAAACGCCAGCCGCAACTCCAGCGCGTCGATGCGTTCGCCAAGCGTCTTGAGGTCACTCACTGCTTTCGAACTCCGTCCGGTCTTCACGCTCTCCTTGGCGCTCGCGCAAACCGTGGCCCAGCGTGACGCGCTCGTCGAAGACGAAACACTCGCCGCGCCAGCGGCTTTCGCCTTCGCCGATATGTTCGAGATAATTCAAGATGCCGCCCTTGAGGTGATAGACCTCGGTAAAGCCTTGCGAAAGCAGATAGCTCGATGCCTTTTCGCAGCGGATGCCGCCGGTGCAGAACATCGCGATCTTTCGATGTTTTGCCGGATCGAGATGGTGGGCGGCGAAATCCCTGAACTGACCGAAGCTCGCGATAGCCGGATCGATGGCGCCCTCGAAGGTGCCGAACGCGACCTCGAACGCATTGCGCGTGTCGATCAAAACCGTATCGGGATTTGCGATCAGGTCGTTCCAGTCTTCGGGGTTTACATAAGTCCCGACCTGCCTGGTCGGATCGGTGGCTGCATCGCCGAACGTGACGATCTCCTTCTTCAGCCGGACTTTGAGCCGGCCGAACGGCATCGTTGCGGCGGAAGAGAATTTGAGCTCCAGACGGTCGAGGCGGCCGCCAAAGAGATCGCCATGGCGCAAGGTACCGACGAATTGGTCGATGGCCTCAGGACTACCGGCGAGCGTGCCGTTAATGCCTTCATGCGCCAGCAGCACGCTGCCCTTCATTGCGAGGTCGCGGCATAGCGCCCGCAGCGGCTCACGCAGTTCGCGGAAGTCCGGCAGGGATGCAAATTGGTAAAAGGCCGCGACCTTGGTGGGCATATTGGTGATCTAGCAGGCGGCGCTTGCGAAGGGCAGGGGTGCCCCTCGACTTATGGGTGATCTAAGCATTGCACAGAAGGTATTGAGTATGCCAGAAACCCCCGCATCGAACCCCGGAAACCAGGGTGATACAGCGACAAAGTGAGCGATTTCGCATGAGGAATTTCCATCTCGCCGGCCGGTCGACGGTCCATTCACAGAACGCCATGGTGGCGACGTCTCACCCGCTGGCGGCGCTTGTGGCCATCGATGTGCTACGGGCCGGAGGGACGGCTGCGGACGCCGCAATAGCTGCTTCCGCGCTGCTGGCGGTGATCGAGCCGCAATCGACCGGCATCGGCGGCGACTGCTTTGCGCTGATCCAGCCAAAGGGCGAAGGCAAGATCGTTGCCTATAATGGTTCGGGCCGTGCGCCGAAAGCAGCAACGCCGGAATGGTTTCTGGAGCGCAACATCAAGACGATCCCGCTGACCTCGGCGCATTCGGTCACCGTGCCCGGTTCGATCGACGCGTGGGCGACGATCCTGCGCGACCACGGCAAGTTCGGCTTCGACACCTTGTTCCAGCCTGCGATCAAGGCAGCCGAGGAAGGTTACGTCGTCGCGCCACGTATCGCCTTCGACTGGAAGAACGGATTCGAGAAGCTCAAGAAGGGCGTCAACACCGAGCGCTATCTGTTGCCGCATGGCAAGGCGGCCGTCGCCGGCGACGTGATCAGGCAGCCGGAGCTCGGCCGGACACTGCGCGCGATCGCCAAAGGCGGCCCCGATGCTTTCTACAAGGGCGCGATCGCCGAGGACATGGTCGAGACTTTGCGGGGCGCCGGTGGTCTGCATACGGTGGAAGATTTTGCCAACCACACCACCGAGACCACGGTGCCGATCGGTACGATCTATAAAGGTCTCGACATCTGGCAGTGCCCGCCGAACGGACCCGGCATCACCATGCTGGTGATGCTCAACATCCTGTCGCATTTCGATCTGACGAAATTTGCACCGTTAAGCATCGAGCGTTTCCATCTCGAGGCCGAGGCGGCTCGTGTCGCCTACATGATGCGTGAGCGGGACATCGGCGATCCCGCGCACGTCAAGGTGGACGTGGCGCGCATCCTTGCCAAGGAATACGCCGACGAGTGGGCCGGCAAGATCCGCATGGATCGGATGCTGGACTTGCCGAAGGTCTCGCCGCCGATGAACCCGTCGACAGTCTACATCTCGGTGGTGGACAAGGACCGCAACGTCTGTTCGTTCATCAACTCGGTCGCGCATTCCTGGGCGTCTGCGATCGTCTCGAACAAGACCGGCGTGCTCTTGCAGAATCGCGGCGCCGGTTTCCGTATCGAGCCCGGTCATCCGAATTGCATCGCGCCGGGCAAGCGGCCGCTGCACACCATCATTCCGTCGCTCGCCACCAAAGCCGGCCGCGCGGTGATGCCGTTTGGCGTCATGGGCGGTCAGTATCAGCCGGTCGGCCAGACGCACGTGCTGACCAATATTTTGGACTATGGATGCGACGTGCAGGAAGCGATCGATATGCCGCGCGGCCTGCACTATGAAGGCGTCTATCAGCTCGAGGACGGCGTGCCGGCAGAAATCGTTGCGGGTCTGCAAAAGCTCGGACACCAGACCACCAAGGTCATCCCGCCGCTCGGCGGCGGTCAGGGGATCTGGATCGACTGGGAGAAGGGCACGTTGACCGGCGGTTCCGATCCTCGCAAGGACGGCTGCGCCCTCGGTTATTAAAGGAGCAGGCCCGCGTGATCTAGCCTCGCCGCACTGGTCTTGCCCGTAACGTTGGGATAGACAGGCGCCCGATCGTTTGAGGAAGGTATGCCAACATGCGCACGAGGTTCTCTACCTTGGCCGCCATTGCGTTGACCGTCATGACGGTGTCGGCTGTTTCGATGCCGACTACGGCGATGGCGCAAACCCCGGGAAAAGCCATGACCACAGCTTCAGGACTTCAGATCATCGACACCAAGGTTGGCACGGGCGACACGCCCAAGCCCGGCCAGATTTGCGTCGTGCACTACACCGGCTGGCTCTATCAGGATGGCCAGAAGGGCAAGAAATTCGACTCCTCGGTCGACCGCAACGATCCGCTCGAATTTCCGGTCGGGCAGCGCAAGGTCATTGCCGGCTGGGATGAGGGCGTCGCCTCGATGAAGGTCGGCGGCAAGCGCACGCTGATCATTCCGCCGCAGCTTGGCTATGGCGCGCGTGGTGCAGGCGGCGTCATTCCGCCGAATGCGACGCTGATGTTCGACGTCGAACTGCTCAATGTGAAGGGCTGATCGAACACCGCGACAACCGAGCACGTGACAAAAGAAAAAGGCCGGTCCGCGAAGACCGGCCTTCTTTGTTGGACCTAACTGCGATCAGAGTTTCTTGTTGGCTGCGGCAGCGGCCTTGTTGACCGCATCCTTGGTGGCTTCCTTGGCATCGCCAAGCGCCTTCTGGCCTTTGCCCTTTACTTCCTGAATCGCGCCTTCGCCCTGCAAGCGGTCGGAGCCAACGGCTTCGCCGACGCCTTGCTTGGCCTTGCCGATCGCCTCGTTGGCATTGCCTTTAACCTTGTCTGCGACGCTACCCATGAAACATTCTCCTCTTCGATTGATTTCTCAGAAAGAACAATTTTTGAGGCATCGAAACGTTCCTTTGCAGGCTGGCCTGTCGCCGCTATTTTCAGTAGCGTTCACATAAGGATTTATTGGAACCAACCGATATGAGCGATCCACACCACGGCCATTCCGACCACTCCCATGCCCACGGCGAGAGCCGCTGGAAGCACGATGGTGTCCGGGTCATTCCCGGTAATCAGCTCGATCCCAATGTTCCTTCCACAGCGGGAATGGACCGCAAGGCCGCGATCAATTTCGCACGCGTCGGCGCACAGAAATTGTGGGCCGGCACTGTCACGATCAAGCCGGACGCCAAAACCGGTGCGCATCATCACGGTCATCTCGAAAGCATTATCTACGTCATCAAGGGCAAGGCGCGGATGCGGTGGGGCGACCATCTGGAATTCACCGCGGAAGCCAATCCCGGCGATTTTATTTTTGTGCCGCCCTATGTGCCGCATCAGGAAATCAACGCCAGTCCGGATGAGCCGCTGGAATGCGTGCTGGTGCGAAGTGACGGCGAGGCGGTCGCCATTAACCTCGATATCGAACCCGTCGAGAAACCGGAAAAGGTGCTGTGGGTCGATCCGGTGCACCGCGATCCCAAAGCTACTTAGCCGCCACCGCTCCCAACCGCTCCTTCAAACACGACGACGTTACCGCTTGGCGATGTTGCGGCGGCGCCCCGCGGTGCAGAATGGCTTCCGGCGCTTTTAGCCGTCTGCTAGATTGCGGCACAAATTCTGAAACGCGATTTCATTAGATGAAAATCGCGACTTTTGCTTCGCTAAACAAATTCAAAGACCAAAAACCTTGGAGAGGGAATCGTGACGCAATCCAATGAGCAGCTGATCAATCAACCGCTCGACCGCCGCGGCTTGATGAAGGGCGCTGGCCTCGGCTTCGTCGCAGGAAGCCTCTCGGCAGCGCTACCAGCTCAGAGCGCCAGCGCTGCGACGGAAGGCGGTGAAATCTGGAGCAGCGAATATTGGGCGAAGAAGGGCGACGTTCCGTTGTGGATGTTCCGCAAGCGCGTCGGCGCGCCCAAGCCAGGCGAACCGCCCAAGCCGGTTGTGTTTTTCGTGCACGGGTCGTCGGTGACGTCGCGTTGCTACGATCTCAACGTCCCCGGCAAGGGCGAATATTCCGCGTTGAACGAGTTCGCACGCTATGGTTTCGACGTCTGGACCATGGATCACGAGAACTACGGCAAGTCTGGCCGCACCTCGGGCAATTCCGACGTCAAGAGCGGCGCGGAAGATCTGAAAGCTGCGGTTGAAGTCATTGCCCGCGAAACCGGGCGTCAGAAGTATCATTTCATCGGCGAGTCCTCGGGCGCACTACGCGCCGGCATGTTCGCCATGATGGCTCCGGACCGGGTCGACCGGCTGGTGCTGGCGGCGTTCACCTATAAAGGTGAGGGGTCACCGACACTCGCCAAACGCGCCGAGCAGCTGGATTATTATCGCACCCACAATATGCGCAAGCGCGACCGCGAGATGATCCGTTCGATCGCCACCCGCGACAAGCCGGGCACCAGCGATCAGGCTGCCGTCGAGGTTTTGGCGGAAGTGGAGATGCAATTCGGCGATCAGATTCCGACCGGTACCTATCTCGACATGACCGCCAATCTACCGGTGGTCGATCCCAAGAAGGTCATGGCGCCGACACTGCTGATCCGCGGCGAATATGACGGCATTGCCACGGTCGCCGACCTTGAGGACTTCTTCACGCAGCTTCCCAATGGAGATCGGCAGTTCATTATTCTGCCCGGCACCGCTCACTCGGTCGTGCTGGCGACCAACCGGCAATTGTTCTGGCACGCGACCAGGGCGTTCCTGGACATGCCGACACCGATCGCGACATAATAACAAGACGATCTAATCAAGATTGACTGATGGCCGGGCTTTGCCCGGTCATTTTCTTGAGCGGCCAGCGCTGACCGGAACGCGGCAGGCCCGATCGGCGGCGAAGCCGTCTTTTAAGACCAGGAACTGCGCTTGTTCAGAGAGGGGTGCGTTGGCTCAATAAGCAACGCGCAGCCCGAGGCCACCGTGAAGGGTATTGCCGACCGGCTGCGGTCCAACCGTGCCATTCAGGAACAGGTCAGCCGTCCAACCCTTAGTGATACGGTATCCAACCCGGCCGCCATACTCGAACCAGTACTGGTTTCCGATGGTGGGCGTCACCACGCCATCCTCGTTGGCAACAGTCGCGACGAGACCGGAATGGTTCGCGAACGACTGAACGAACCCGCCATTGATATTGGTTTCGATGTTGTCGCCGAACAGATGCGTCCATTGTCCACCGACCTTGACGAGATTGGTACGGTCGGTGCCCCCCGCGATGCTCGCAGCGAACGGATTGACGGGATTTTGCAATGAATTCAAAGGACCCGGAGGCTCGGTATAGGCACTCACGCTTTGCCACAACTGCCAAACCTCGACGGAGGCTGCGATTTCATCACGTGGCGACAGCCGGGTGATCCAGCCTGCTCTTGCGTATACGCCGTAATCGCTGGCATTGGTCGAGCCTTGCGCCCCAACGCTTTGCGGTGGGCCACTGCTGAAATCGGTTGTGGTGCTGTAACTGCGACTGTAGCTCACTTTTTCGAACGGCGTCAGGATGGCGCCGACGTCGAAGAACGGCCGTGAGGAGCCCCAATCGGTGAAATCATAGCGCAACGCGAAAGCGCCGATCGGCGCATCTGTCACCTTGTAACCGTTCTCGCCATATTGGGTGTAGGCGATGCCGGCCAGGAGAGACAGGTTGTTGGTGATTTCCTTGCGGCCGTGAATGCCGGCGGAGAACGACCCGGCGGAGCCGAACCCGCTCACGCAGTCACTGCAATTGATCTGCTCGTTGACGCCGAGCAGCACCGTGCCGAGCACGCGGTTGGTGATGATCTGGTTGAAGCGTTG
Source organism: uncultured Alphaproteobacteria bacterium (assembly GCA_963824305.1). Classification (GTDB taxonomy): domain Bacteria; phylum Pseudomonadota; class Alphaproteobacteria; order Rhizobiales; family Xanthobacteraceae; genus Bradyrhizobium. The sequence goes on along the minus strand of CAWGOW010000001.1, from coordinate 1,940,082 downwards.
ATTGGCAACGCCCTGGACCGAACCGCTGCTGGAACCTGAATCACGGAGGCAGGGTCCTTCACTGTCGTTGCAAAACGTCGCGGCCTGCGCCGCCCGCGGAAGTATCAGCACTTGGAGAGAAACGCCGGAAAGCACAGCAGCAACGAATATCCTGGCGTCGAACTTGCGTAAGGATGCGGCCATCGTCAGCGTCCACACAGCGCGCTGGTTTCTATGCTGGCATTGGCATCCTCGACCGACGGCGGCGGCGCCGCTTGGGCAAATTGCGTCACGCTGCACAGCCCCGGCGACGCCGAGCAGTTTTTCGCGAATGTCCAGGTCGAGGAACCGGATTTCTTGATCGTGTTTTTGCTGCCGGTCGACGTGATGACGGCGGTGTCGCCCGGGTTTGTCAGTTCGGTGCAGGCGCCCCCGGTGGCGCAGACGCGCGAGGCGCCTTCCTGGAGCACGACGGTGGTCTTGCCCCGTTGTGAAAGAATATCGAGAACGGTGCCGCGTACGCCGATCGCTGCGACCGGCGTGATGATCTTATAGGCCGCCTTCTCGGAATGTCCGGTCACGAAACGAAACGCGCCCGTCGTCAGTTTGATGGCGATGTCGCGATAGGAGTGTTCGTCGTTGAACACCGTGCGGTCGAGCGTGATCGAAGCGTTGGGACCGATCGAAAGATTGGTGCTGTCGATCATCACAAGTTTTGCCGCGCTCTCCTTGCCGGTACGCACGGTCTCGTCGCGCATCAGACCTTCGCCGACGTTGATGGGCATGCTGAGCGAGCCCGCAACACGAGCAACCTCGTTTTCCACGAGAACCGCTTCGCCGACGCGGGTCTGCGCATGGACCGGATTGAGCGCTAGTGCTGAAAGGGGAAAAAGGAACGAAGCGAGGAAAACATGGCGCCAACTCATTTCGATTATGCCCGCCGCTTTCGTTGTCCCGCGCGCAGCAGCCCATGTGGTATATTTGCCACAAGCGACAGGCTACGTCCCCGATTAGTGAGGGCCGCGTCGCTTTCAGTTCAAATCGATGAGACAAAGAAATACTTGGACTCCTGCGAAAAATACTTGGACTCTTGCGAGCCTCAGCATGAGTTGATGTGCGAATCGCAAATCGGTCGCTTGTTCGCCGAGGTGCGAACAAAAAATTGGCCAGATGGGTGTTTAAGAGTGGCTCATCTGCGGCGGCGAATACTTGTGAGTGACGTCAACTGTCTCTGTTTCCGACCCAAAAGAAGTCAAACGAATATCAGGGGTATCGCCCGACCATGCCGGGGCAGACGGGAACCTCGGCAGCCGTGCTGATCGGTTCGGCCATCATCGCAACCGCAATCCTGTTGTCCACGCTGGTTACGGCAGTCGGCACGCGCTTCATCGCCATGGAAAGCGGCCTCGAAGACAATTTGTGGCTGATCGATCGGCTGACGGGCAGCGTTTACCGGTGCAAGGCGCAGGAGCGGGGCAAGGCGGCTTGCGACACCGAAACAGCAACAGGCAGCATCGGCGATCGCGCCAAACCGTGAGGCGTGCGCGTGACCGAAGCGCCTTTTGAATCGCGAAAATCCCGGTAAATTGTCGGGCGATGCCGACCGACAAAACCCCAGCGATGACCAAGGCCACCGCCAGAGCCATCTGGCTGCGCGCCCAGCGGCTCGATTCCGAAGCGCCGTTCGGCGAGGGCCCGTTGGCCACGGCAGCCGCCGTCGATCATCTCGGCTATGTGCAGATCGATACCATCCACGTGATCGAGCGATGTCATCATCATATTCTCTGGAACCGCATTCCTTCTTATCGCCGCGCTGATCTGCATCACGCCCAGAGTACCGACAAGAGCGTGTTCGAATACTGGACCCATGCGCTGGCCTACGTACCGGCGAAGGATTTCCGGTTTTTCGTTCCCGCCATGAAACTGCATCGGCGCGAAGGCCACAAATGGTTCAAGGAGGTCAAGCCGGCGGATTTGCGCAAGGTGATGCGGCTTCTGAAGAAGGACGGCGCGATGACCATCCGCGACATCGAGGATGACGTGCTGGTCGAGAAGGTGCATCCCTGGGCAAGCCGCAAGCCGTCGAAGCGGGCGCTGCAACTCGCCTTTTATGCGGGCCGCGTCACGATCTCCGAACGCAATGGCATGCTCAAGACCTATGAGCTGATGGACCGGCACTTCGGCTGGGATAGCTCACCGAAAGCGGCCTCAACGCGCGAAATCACCGAATATCTGCTTGACCGCAGCCTTCGCGCGCAAGGCGTGGTCAGCCTCGATTCCATCTGCCATCTCGATGCGCCAAGCAAAGCGGCGGTTCGACGATTGATCGAAACCCGTGTTCGCCGCAAGGAACTCGTTCCAGTCGCGCTGGAAGGCGCCGGCAAGCAGGAGCATTGGGCGGAGCCCGCCACGCTCGAGACCGAGGCGAATAACGACGGCGAGCGCGCCCATATTCTTTCTCCGTTCGATCCCCTGATCATTCAGCGCAAGCGGACGCATCTGATCTTCGGCTATGAGCATTTCTTCGAGGCCTATGTGCCGAAAGAGAAGCGGCGCTTCGGCTATTTCGCGCTGCCGGTATTGGTCGGGGACGAGATCGTTGCCGCGCTCGATCTCAAGACGGATCGCCAGAACCGGAAATTGCTGTTGCAGAAATGGAATTGGGTTGGCGTTGCCGCCAAGGGACCGCGCAAGGAATTGAAACGAAAAATCGAGCAGGAACTGCACCGCTTCGAGCGATTCCAGCTCGGCGAGTGAGAAGGCGCGGGCAGCGTGGCTGTTCAGGAGTCCGCATCATTGCTGCCTCCGGCTCCTCATGCGGACTTCTGAATCAAAGCCACACTGGATCAATAGCCTTTGCTAGCGTCACTTCGGAATTGGGACGCTGGCCTAACACAGCCATTCCGTGCAACGAATGCGGATGCTATGGGAGGCATCGGCCTAAGCGGGCAAAGCGATAACTTCGGGGGAAACAAATCATGGCTGCCGCATCCCAATCTGTCACCGGCACAGCAAGCGAGCTGGAGCGATCGACCATTCGTACGGTCTCGTGGCGGCTGATACCGTTTCTGGTACTCGCCTATTTCTTTTCCTATCTCGACCGCGTCAATCTCGGCTTTGCCGCGCTGACTATGAATGCGGAGCTTAAATTCTCGCCCACGATCTTCGCGTGGGGTGCGGGCATCTTCTTCTTCGGCTATTTCATTTTCGAGGTGCCGAGCAACCTGGCGCTGGAGAAGTTCGGCGCCAGCCGATGGATCGCTCGCATCATGGTGACCTGGGGCATCATTTCGGCGCTGATGGCGACCGTCAGCGGCGAGTGGAGTTTTTACGGCCTTCGCTTCCTGCTCGGCGTCGCCGAAGCCGGATTTTTCCCCGGCATCATTCTCTATCTCACCTATTGGTACCCGGCCGAATACCGCGCGCGCTTTCTGGCCGCCTTTGCGATCGCCGTTCCCGTCTCCACCGTGATCGGCGCGCCGGTGTCGGGGCTGCTATTGGGGCTCGACGGCGCAATGGGCCTCAAAGGGTGGCAATGGCTGTTCATCATCGAAGGTGTACCTTCGATTTTGCTCGGTGTCGTCTCTTGGTTCTACCTCACCGACAGGCCCGAGCATGCCGCCTGGCTTTCGGCGGAGCAGAAGTCCTGGCTTGCGGCAAAACTCAACGCGGAAATCGCCGCCAAGCAGGCCGGGAAGCACATGACGCTGGGCGAAGCCCTGTCGTCGCCGAAAGTGATCTTGCTGAGCCTCGTCTATTTCGGCTTCGTCAGTGCGCTCTATGGCATGCAATTCTGGTTGCCGCAGATCGTGAAGGCGTTTGGCCTCACCAATGCGCAGACCGGATTCGTCACCGCGATCCCTTATCTGTTCGGCACCATTGCGATGATCCTGTGGGCGCGGCATTCAGATGCTTCGCGCGAGCGTGTCGCTCATGTCGGCGCGCCGCTTCTGCTCACCGCGCTCTCGTTGGCGGCCTCCAGCTACATCAGCGACCCAACCATGACCATGGTCGTGCTGTCGGTGGCCGCGATCGGCGTGTTTTGTACATTCGGAGTGTTCTGGACGCTGCCGACGGCTTGGCTCTCCGGCACGGCAGCGGCCGGCGCAATCGCGCTCATCAATTCGATCGGCAATCTCGCCGGCTTCGGCGGCCCTTACTTGATCGGCTGGGTCAAGGAAACAACGGGCAATACGTCGACCGGGCTACTGGTGCTCGCCATCCTGCCGTTGCTCGGCGGCCTTCTGGTGTTTCTTGGAAGCCATGAAAGCAACGCCGAGTTCGCCAGCTCGGGGAAGGTGTCGTAGGCCTGATCGAACATTGGACGGCGGACCGCATTTTCGGGTGAAAATCACGTTTTCCTGACCAGTGACGAATATTGACATTTATCATTCAATAGTCGACATTCCTCAGAGGCTGAGCCAAGAGGAGTGTTCTGATGTTGGGCCGTTGGATTTTTGCAAGCTATTCGAAGCTCTTAGCTGGAATTTCACTGGCGGCCGTCGCAGTCGCTTTGGCCGGCTGCAATGACGCAGTGGCCGAAAAGCCCGCGGAATCGCGGCCAGTTCTGGTCGCAACCGCTCATTATGAAGCCCAATCCCCCGAGCGCAGCTTTGTCGGAACGATCAAGCCCCGGATCGAGACCGACATGGGCTTTCGCGTTTCGGGGAAAGTGGCGAAGCGGCTGGTCGAGGTCGGCCAGACGGTCGACCTTGGTCAGCCGCTCGCCACGCTCGATGAGATCGATCTGAAGTTGCAGGCCGAGCAGGCCGAGGCCGAATTCAGCGCCGCAACCGGCGTGTTGGCCCAGGCGGGCGCAGCCGAGCAGCGCGCCAAGGACCTTCGCGCCAAGGGCTGGGCCACCGATGCGCAGCTCGATTCCGCCAAGGCCGCTGCCGATGAGGCGCGCGCTCGGCTCAATCGCGCCGAGCGCTCGGTCGAACTGACGAAGAACTCGCTTTCCTATGCAACGGTTGTGGCGGACACCCGTGGTGTCGTCACTGCGACCATGATCGAGCCCGGCCAGGTGGTCGCCGCGGGTCAGGCCTCGATCCGGGTCGCCCGGCTTGGCGAGAAGGAAGCCGTCGTCGCGATCCCCGAGACGCTTCTCAACCGTGCCAAGTCGGGCGTCGCCACGGTCACGCTGTGGTCGGATGCCGATAAGAAATATGCCGCGAAGCTGCGTGAGGTGGCGCCATCGGCCGATCCCGCGACCCGAACCTATCTCGCCAAGTTTTCGATGCCGGATGCCGGCGACAACGTCTCGCTCGGCATGACCGCGACGCTGACGCTGTCGGATCCGCAGAGCGATCGCGTGGCGCGGCTGCCGTTGTCGGCGCTGTACAGCCAGGGCGGCGATCCCTCGCTTTACGTTGTCGACGACAAGGGCGCGATTTCGCTGAAGCCGGTCGCCGTCAAGTCTTACGACAGCAATTGTGTCGTCATTGCGAGCGGTGTCGAGGAAGGCGCAAAGATCGTCGTGCTCGGCGTGCAGAAGCTCGATCCCGGCCAGAAGGTCCGGGTCGTATCGTCGTTGTCGTTCTGAGCGGGGAGAGTCCGATGAAGCGCTTCAACCTGTCGGCCTGGGCGGTTAGCCATCCCTCGCTGGTATTGTTCCTGATCGTGGCATTGGGCGTGGCGGGCTTCTTCTCCTACCAGAAGCTCGGCCGGGCCGAAGACCCCTTCTTCACGGTGAAGGTGGTGAACGTCTCGGCGATCTGGCCGGGCGCCACCACCAAGGAAATCCAGGAACAGGTCGCCGACCCCATCGAAAAGAAGATGCAGGAGCTGCCGTATTTCGAGAAGGTGCAGACCTATTCCAAACCTGGCTTCACCGCTTTGCAAATCACCTTCCGTGATTCGACGCCGCCAAAGGATGTGCCCTACCTGTTCTATATGCTCCGCAAGAAGCTCGCCGACGTGCAGGGTCAGTTGCCCGCTGGGCTGCTCGGCCCGGTCGTCAACGACGAATTCTCCGACGTCGATTTCATCCTCTATATGATGACCAGCGACGGTGCGAACTACGCGCAGCTCAAGAAGGCCGCCGAAGGCCTGCGCCAGCGCCTGCTGAAGGTTTCCGGCGTGACCAAGGTCGATATTTACGGCACGCAGGACGAAAAGATCTTCGTCGAATTTTCGCATGCGAAACTCGCAACGCTCGGCATCACGCCGCAGGCGCTGTTCGATTCGCTTGCCAAGCAGAACAATGTGGTGCCGGCCGGCACGGTGGAGACGTCCTCGCAGCGCGTGCCGCTGCGCGTCACCGGCGCGCTCGACGGCGTCAAGGCGGTGGCGGAGACGCCGGTCGAAAGCAACGGACGCGTGTTTCGCCTCGGCGATATCGCAACCGTCAGCCACGGCTATGTCGATCCGCCGAGTTTCGTCGTGCGCCAGGAGGGCAAGCCCGCGATCGGCGTCGGTGTGGTCACCGCCAAGGGCGCCAACATCCTCGAACTCGGAAAAGACGTGTCGGCTGCAACCGACGAATTCATGAAGGCGGTGCCGCAGGGCATCGATGTCGAACGCATCGCCGATCAGCCGGAAGTCGTCGAGCACGCGGTCAGCGAATTCGTGCACTCCTTCATCGAGGCGCTTGCGATCGTGTTGTTCGTCAGTTTTCTCGCGCTCGGATGGCGCACCGGAATCGTGGTGGCGCTGTCGGTTCCGCTGGTGCTTGCGATCGTCTTCATTGTGATGGATGCGATGTCGCTCGACCTGCACCGCATCACGCTCGGCGCCTTGATCATCGCGCTCGGCCTTCTGGTCGACGACGCCATCATCGCGGTCGAGATGATGGTCGTGAAGATGGAGCAGGGCTGGGACCGTATCCGTGCGGCGTCCTTTGCCTGGGAATCCACCGCTTTTCCGATGTTGACGGGAACGCTGGTGACGGCGGCGGGCTTCCTGCCGATCGGCTTTGCCAATTCGGCGGTCGGCGAATATGCCGGCGGCATTTTCTGGATCGTGGCGATTGCACTGGTCGCCTCCTGGTTCGTCGCGGTGATCTTCACGCCCTATATCGGTGTCAAGCTTCTGCCGAATGTCGTGGTCCATCAAAATCACGACCCGCATGCGATCTACGAAACGCGGATGTATCGCGGGCTTCGCAGCGTGATCCAGTGGTGCGTCAATCACCGCGTCAAGACCGTACTTGCGACCGCCGGCATCTTCGTGCTCTCGATCGTCGCGTTCGGTCACGTCCAGCAGCAATTCTTCCCGCTGTCGGAACGCCCCGAACTGTTCTTGCAGCTTCGTCTGCCGGAAGGCACTGCGTTCAATGTCACGGAAAAGTCCGTCAAGAAGGCGGAAGAGCTGCTGCAGGGCGACAAGGACATCGCGACCTATACGTCCTATGTCGGCCAGGGCTCGCCGCGTTTCTGGCTCGGGCTCAATCCGCAGCTCCCGAACGAGGCTTTCGCCGAGATCGTGATCGTCGCCAAGAATGTCGAGGCGCGTGAGCGGATCAAGGCCCGAATCGAGAATGCGGTCGGCGAGGGCGATCTGTCCGAGGCGCGGGTGCGCGTCGATCGCTTTAATTTCGGGCCGCCGGTCGGCTTTCCAGTGCAGTTCCGGGTTGTCGGTCCCGATCCGCAGGTCGTGCGCGACATCGCCTACAAGGTTCGCGACGTCGTTGGGCAGAACAAGAACATCCGGGATCCGCAACTCGACTGGAACGAACAGTCGCCATATCTCAAACTCGCCGTCGACCAGGATCGCGCTCGCGCGCTCGGGTTGACGCCGCAGGATGTCTCGCAGGCGCTCGCGATGTTGATCTCGGGCGTGCCGGTGACGACGGTGCGCGACGGCATCGAGAAGGTCGATGTGGTGGCGCGCGCGGTGCCGTCCGAACGTCTCGATCTCGGCCATGTCGGCGATCTGACCGTGACTTCGCGCAACGGAGTGGCGGTGCCGCTGGCGCAGATTGCCAAGATCGAATACGCCCACGAGGAACCGATCATCTGGCGACGCAATCGCGACATGGCGATCACCGTGCGCGGGGACGTCGCCGACGGCGTGCAGGCGCCCGACGTCACCAACCAGATCTGGCCGCAGCTCCAGGAGATCCGCGATCATCTCGAACCGGCCTACCGGATCGAGCCGGGCGGCGCGTTCGAGGAATCCGCAAAGGGCAATGCCTCGATCTTCGTGCTGTTTCCGCTGATGGTCATCGTGATGCTGACGCTCTTGATGATCCAGTTGCAGAGCTTCTCGCGGCTGTTCCTGGTGTTCCTCACCGCGCCGCTCGGCATCGTCGGCGCCTCGTTAGGCCTCAACGTCGCCAACCAGCCTTTCGGTTTCGTGGCGCTGCTCGGCCTGATCGCGCTCGCCGGCATGATCATGCGCAACGCCGTGATCCTGGTCGACCAGATCGAGACCGACGTCGCTCACGGCCTGACCCGGCGTGAAGCGATTGTCGAAGCCACCGTCCGGCGCGCCCGGCCGGTGGTGCTGACGGCACTCGCCGCGATCCTGGCGATGATTCCGCTGTCGCGCTCGGCGTTCTGGGGACCGATGGCAATCACGATCATGGGCGGTCTGTTCGTCGCGACCTTCCTGACCCTGCTGTATTTGCCAGGACTGTATGCGCTCTGGTTCCGCAAAAGCCTTGAAGAAAGCGGCGGAAATGATCATGTTGACGTCATGCCTCAGCACAAGGATGTCGTGGTCAGGCCGGCATTTCCACTTGAAGCGGCGGAATGAACATTGGGCTCGCGAGCACGTTTTGGAAGTGAGTCTGCTCCAGTCGAGCAGGCCGAATTGAGTGCAGATATGATGCTGATTACCGAAACGATGGAGCCGGACACGAGAGAGCGCATTCTCGTGGTGGCGGAGCGCTTGTTCCGCCAAATCGGTTACCAAAAGACCACCGTGGGCGACATCGCCAAGGCGCTGCATATGAGCCCGGCCAATGTGTATCGCTTCTTCGATTCGAAGAAGGCGATCCATGAGGGCGTGGCCCGCGGCCTGATGGGCGAGGTCGAGGACGCGGCCAATGCCATCGTGGCCAAGCCCGGCCCCGCGACGCCGCGGTTGCGTGAACTGCTGACCACGATCCATCGTATGAACTCGGAACGCTTCGTCGGCGATTCCAAGTTGCATGAGATGGTCGAGATCGCGATGGAAGAGAGCTGGGAAGTCTGTCTCGCCCATATGCAGACCATCGTCCAGGCGATCGGCGGCGTGATTGCACAAGGCGCGGCCTCTGGCGAATTCGATGTGACGGATGTGCCGCTGGCGGCCATGTGCACCTGCCAGGCCATGATCGGCTACTTCCATCCGCAGATGATCGCCCAGGCGATGGACAAGCCCGGGAAACCGCACGCGGAGATCGATCAGATGATCGATTTCATGCTCGCCGGACTTGCAACGCGCAACAAGCGTGCTTGAAGGTTATTCCCGTCGTTGCGAGCCATCGGGTCGCGCCAACGCACGCCCGTTGATAGACTGTCGCCAAAAAACGGTGATGCGGGTTATCCGCTGTCATCACCGGGCTTGACCCGGTGATCCACGTCTTGCTTTCTTTGTGTCGGAGCCAAAGACGTGGAGGGCCGGGTCTCGTCTCCGCGAAGGCTGCGCCGGGCAAGTTGCTTATTCGGCCGCCGAAGCTTTAACGAACGCGGCAAGCCCGGCCGTGACGAAGCGGTCGGTTGCTCGCAACGGGCGATTGCCAAGGGAAAGAACAACGTGACAGAAAAAGATTTGCACTACTACGAGCCGAAGAGTGGCCACGGCCTCAAGCACGATCCGTTTAACGCCATCATCGCGCCGCGTCCGATCGGCTGGATCTCCTCGCGCGATGCCAAGGGCAACGTCAACCTGGCGCCTTACAGTTTCTTCAACGGCTTCTGCTACGTCCCTCCGATCATCGGGTTTTCCTCGACCTCCTGGAAAGACAGTGTGACCAACATCCAGGAAACCGGCGAGTTCGTCTGGAATCTCGCCACCATGGATCTGGCCAAGCAGATGAACGCCACCGCTGCCCACGTCGCACACGAGGTCGACGAATTTTCGATCGCAGGCCTGACGCCTGCGCCGTCGAAACTCGTCAATGTGCCGCGCGTTGCCGAAAGCCCGGTTTCGTTCGAATGCAAGCTGACCCAGGTCGTTCAGTTGCAGAGGGCAGATGGCAAAAAGGTAGACGCCTGGTTGACGCTTGGCGAGGTCGTTGCGGTGCACATCGACAAGGCGATGATCCGGGACGGCGTCTACCAGACCGCGCTCGCCCGTCCTATCGTTCGCGCCGGCCGCAGGGGCGATTATTTCGAAATTCGCCAGGATGCGATGTTCGAAATGCCGCGGCCGGATTGAGGCTTGACACGCTCCTGCATGCGGGGCGTCGACAGGACTAAAAGCTAACAAATACCGGTGTTTGTTGTCCGAAACGTAAACATTCGTTCCGATAGCGCAGCATCAATTTGTCCTTTTTTCCGGGCGAAGTGTTCACCCGAATCCGGTTTATTCAGTTAGAATTGAGGCCCGCGCCGCCGAATACAAGGACATCGCCATGAGCTCCTTCCGCCGCGATTTTATCACCAAGCCGATATTTTCCTGGGCACGCGGGGTCTTGCCGTCGATGTCCGATACCGAGCGCGAGGCGCTCGAGGCGGGTGATGTCTGGTGGGATGCCGATCTCTTCACCGGCAATCCGGAGTGGTCGAAGCTGCTTAACCAGGCGCCGGCCGTGCTGACCGCGGAAGAGAAGGCCTTCCTCAACGGTCCGGTCGACGAACTCTGCGCCATGCTCGACGACTGGAAGATCAACTGGGAATGGCGCGACCTGCCGCCCGAGGTCTGGGAGTTCATCAAGCAGAAGAAGTTTTTCGGGATGATTATTCCGAAGGAACACGGAGGCTTGGGCTTCTCGCCTTACGCGCATTCTGAAGTCGTTCGCAAGCTGTCGTCGCGCTCGCTCGCCGCCGCCGTCACCGTGATGGTGCCGAACTCGCTCGGGCCCGGCGAACTCCTGATGCGCTTCGGCACCAAGGATCAGCAGGAGCGCTGGCTGCCGCGGCTGGCCGATGGCCGCGACATTCCATGTTTTGGCCTGACCAGCCCGGAAGCCGGCTCCGATGCCGCCTCGATGATCGATAGTGGCGTGATCTGCAAGGGTACGTTCGAAGGCAAAGAAGTGCTCGGTCTTCGTCTCAACTGGCATAAGCGTTACATCACGCTCGGCCCGGTCGCGACATTGCTGGGGCTGGCCTTCAAGGCCTACGACCCCGACCATCTCGTCGGCCAGGAGGAAGAGATCGGCATTACGGTGGCGTTGATCCCAACCGACCTGCCGGGTGTCTCCATCGGGCATCGGCACTTGCCGGCGATGCAGGTGTTCCAGAACGGTCCGAACTGGGGCAAGGACGTCTTTATTCCGCTCGACTACATCATCGGCGGTGAGGCGCGTCTCGGCCAGGGCTGGAAAATGCTGATGACGGCACTTGCGGCCGGCCGCGGCATTTCGCTGCCATCACTGTCGGCAGCGGGCGCGGCCTACGCGGCGCGGACTACCGGTGCGTACGCGCGCATCCGTGAGCAGTTCGGCATTTCCATCAGCAAATTCGAAGGCATCGAAGAGCCGCTCGCGCGTATCGCGGGCACCGCCTATCTGCTCGACGCGGCAAGGCGGCTGACTTGTGCGGCGTTGAACGAGGGCCGCCATCCGGCGGTGATTTCCGGCATCATGAAGCTGCAGGCGACCGAGCGCATGCGGATTGCGATCGACGACGCCATGGATATCCACGGCGGCAAGGCCGTGATCGACGGGCCGCAGAATTACCTCGGCAATCTCTATCGCTCGGTGCCGGTCGGCATCACGGTGGAAGGCGCCAATATCCTTACCCGTAACCTGATCGTGTTCGGGCAGGGCGCGATCCGGGCCCATCCCTATCTCTTGCTGGAAATGAATGCGCTCGGCGAACAAGACCGCGCCAAGGGTCTGGCTGCGTTTGACGATGCGTTCTGGAAGCATGTCGGACACAGCGTGGTTACGCTGTTCCGCGCCTTTGGCCGAAGCTGGACCGGCGGCATGTTTGCGCCGGCGCCCGATGCCGGCGAGGCGACGGGATTCTATCGCCAGCTCTCGCGTTATTCCTCGGCCTTCGCACTCTGTGCCGACATGGCGCTGTTGACGCTCGGCGGCGCGCTCAAGCGCAAGGAAATGCTATCCGCCCGTTTCGGCGACATCCTGTCCGAATTGTACCTGCTCTCGGCCGCGCTCAAGCGCTGGCAGGACGAGGAGCGGCAGACGGCCGATTTCGCCGCGCTCGAATGGTGCATGGCGAGCGGTTTCCGCACCATCGAGAACCGCTTTGCGGAGATTCTGGCCAACCTGCCCAACCGCTTTGTCGCCGTGATCCTCAAGTTCGTGGTTCAGCCCTTTGGTGCTCGCGTGCTCGGGCCTTCCGACCTCGTGGTGCATGAATGCGCCCAAATGGTGCTTGAACCTTCCGTCGTGCGCGATCGGCTGACGCCGGATCTCGCGCATGTTGACGACGACGGTGGGGTGGCGCGGCTGGAGAAGGCGTTCCTGCTTGTCGCTCATGCCGACGAGATTTCCAAGCGCATGCGTGCCGCGCACCTGCATGATTGGCAGGAGGCGGTGAAGCGCGGCATCATTACCCAGCTCGAAGGTGAGCAGCTCAAGGCCGCGCATGAGGCGGTTGCGAAGGTGATCGAGGTCGACGATTTCGCGCCGGAAGCTCTATCTCCAATCTATAAGAAGCCGGCTGACGTGCACTCCTTCTTCCAGGAGTTGGGTGAGCAGAGGGCGGCAAGCTGATGGCGCGACCCGTCTTTATTGTCGACGGCAGCCGCACGCCGTTCATCAAAGCACGCACCGGCCCGGGGCCCTTCACGCCGGTCGATCTCGCCGTGCAATGCGGCCGGCCGCTGCTGGCGCGACAACCTTTTGCGCCCGATGCCTTCGACCAGGTCATCCTCGGCTGCGTCAATGTCATTGCCGATGAGATGAACCCGGCGCGCGTCGCGGCACTGCGGCTCGGCATGGGCGAGAAGATGGTGGCCTTCACTGTGCAGATCAATTGCGGTTCCGGCATGCAATCGATCGACACGGCCTACCGCTACATCCAGGAAGGCATTTCGGACATGATTCTGGCCGGCGGCACCGAAGCGTTGAGTTACGCGCCGCTGGTCTGGCCGCAACAGGGCGTGCGCTGGTTTGCGGGGCTCGCCACCGCCAAGGGACTCCTGGCCAAGCTCGCGGCCATCGCCAAAACGCGGCCCTCTTATTTCAAGCCGATCATCGGCCTCGAGCGCGGGCTGACCGATCCGATCACCGAACTCAACATGGGCCAGACTGCCGAAGTCGTCGGCCATCTCTTCGGCATCACGCGCGAACAGTCGGACGCCTATGCTTCCGAAAGCCACAAGCGGCTCGCGCACGCGCAGGAGAGTGGCTTTTTGAAAGGCGAGGTCGAAACCGCCTTCGCCCTTGACGGCAAGTTCTACGATCACGATGACGGCGTGCGGCCGGATTCCACGCCGGAAAAACTCGCGACCCTCAAACCGGTGTTTGAGCGGCCGTGGGGCCAGGTCACCGCGGGCAATTCCTCGCAGATCACCGACGGTGCGTCCTGGACGATCCTTGCTTCGGAAGAAGCGGTGAAAAAGCACGGCCTCACGCCGAAAGCCGTGATCGTCGATAGCCACTGGGCGGCGCTCGATCCCTCGATCATGGGACTGGGACCGGTGATGTCCGCGACCGAACTGTTGAAGCGCAACAGACTGTCGCTTGGGGATATCGAGACCTGGGAATTGAACGAGGCTTTCGCCACCCAAGTGCTGGGCTGTCTGGCGGCCTGGAACGACGACAAGTTCTGCCGAGAGGTGTTGGGCCTCGACGGCGCCGCGGGACAGATCGACAAGGCCCGGCTGAACGTCGATGGCGGCGCCATCAGCCTTGGCCACCCCGTCGGTACCAGCGGCAACCGTATCGTGCTGCATCTCGTCAACGCGATGAAGCGGCTCGGCACCAAGCGCGGCATCGCCACCGAATGTATCGGCGGCGGGCTGGGCGGCGCCATGTTGATCGAGACTGTTTAGGGGGCGTCATGGAAAGCCACATCCTCGACGTGCTCGCCGATCGCGTGCTCGAACTCGGGCCGAACCCCACAGCAGGCGGGCCTTATCGCAATTTCAAGCTGACGCGCGACGCCGACGGCGTGGCCTGGCTGTTGTTCGACCGCGAGGGTGTCAGCGCCAATACGCTGTCCGCCGACGTGTTGACCGAGTTCGATACCGTGCTCGCCGCGCTCGAAAGTGAACGGCCCGCCGGGCTCGTCATTCGCTCGGCCAAGACTTCCGGCTTCATCGCCGGCGCCGACGTCACCGAATTCCGTGGCGCGACCGACCCGGCCGCGGTGGAGGCGCAGATCGCCCGCGCGCATGCGGTGGTCGATCGGCTGGAGGCGGTGAAATTTCCGACGGTCGCCGTGATCCACGGTTTTTGCCTCGGCGGGGGGCTCGAAGTCGCGCTCGCCTGTCAGTCACGCATAGCCATTTCGGATGCACGCTTCGGTTTCCCGGAAGTGATGCTGGGACTGCATCCCGGTCTCGGTGGCACGGCGCGCTTCACGGAACTCGTCAATCCAACGCAAGCGATGACGCTGATGCTCACCGGCAGGACCATCGATGCGCGCCGGGCCAAGTCGCTCGGTCTCGTCGATGCGGTGACGGAAGAACGGCACGTCCGCAATGCGGTGAAAGACGCGGTGTTCGGCCGGCTCAAGCGCGCCAAGCCCGGCATTCTGAATACGATCTTGAATGCCGGCCCCGTGCGCGGCTTTCTTGCTTCGCGCATGCGTCGCGAGGCGGCGAAGGCAGCGCCGGCCGAGCACTATCCCGCGCCTTACGCCCTGATCGACCTCTGGGAAAAGCACGGCGGCAACAAGGCCGCGATGCTGGCGGCGGAAAAGAGTTCGTTCGCGCGTCTGATGGTGACGCCGACGGCGCAGAACCTGATCCGTGTGTTCTTCCTGCGCGATCAGATGAAAAAACACGCAGGCTCCGGCAACCAGGTCAAGCATGTCCACGTCATCGGCGCCGGCGCCATGGGCGGCGACATCGCGGCCTGGTGCGCCAACCAGGGTTTCAAGGCCACGCTCGCCGACATGAAGGCTGAGCCGATCGCGGGTGCGATCAAGCGCGCCGCCGATCTGTTCGGCAAGATCATCCGCAAACGCACCGAAGTACGCGACGCGCTCGACCGGTTGGTTCCCGATCTCGATGGCGAGGGCGTTCGCACCGCCGATTTGATCATTGAGGCGGTGCCCGAAAAACTCGAGCTGAAACAAAAGGTCTATGCCGGCGTAGAGCCGCGAATGAAGCCGGGTGCTATCCTTGCCACCAATACGTCGAGCATTCCGCTGCAGGATTTGCGAACGACGCTGGCGCGACCCGAGCGGCTGCTCGGCCTGCATTTCTTCAACCCGGTTTCGAGGCTGCAGCTGGTCGAGGTCGTCAGCCACGACGGTACGGATGCGCAACTCCTGAAGGAAGCGCTGGCCTTTGTCGGCGCGATCGATCGCCTGCCGCTGCCGGTCAAGAGCTCGCCGGGCTTTGTCGTCAACCGTGCACTGACGCCCTACATGCTCGAGGCGATGGTGCTGCTCGACGAGAAAGTCGACAAGGTCACTATCGATTCCGCGGCGGAAAAGTTCGGCATGCCGATGGGGCCGATTGAACTCGCCGACCAGGTCGGACTTGATATTTGCCTCGCGGTCGGCGACATGCTGCGATCGAAATTCGGCGACCTGCTGCCGCCGACGCCGGCTTGGCTGCGCGACAAGGTCAGCAAAGGCGAGCTTGGCCGCAAGACAGGCAAGGGCTTTTATGTCTGGAAGGACGGCAAGGCCGACAAGGCGCGTGCACCGTCTGGTGCAGAGCCCGATGCGGAAATGATCGACCGGCTGATTCTGCCGATGTCGAATGTCTGTGTAGCTTGTCTGCGCGAGGGCATCGTCGACGATCCGGATATGGTCGACGGCGCCATGATTTTCGGAACAGGTTACGCACCGTTCCGCGGCGGCCCCTTGAATTATGCGCGGACGCGTGGCCCTGCGAATGTCGCGTCAACCTTGCAGACATTGGCCGCAAAATTCGGCGGCCGGTTCACGCCGGATGCCGGTTGGGATAATTTCAAGTAATCTGAATTCACTGGTGTCCCGGTTCTGACATTCGTGTTCTATCGCGGCGGGCTCTTTTACGAATGTCAGAACCAAAGGGACACTATCAACCATATGATTCTAGTGTGGCTTTGACTCTGACGTTCCTTCGAAGAACCCGGGGCCACACTGAAGGGAACGTCAGAGTCGCCACACTGGTGAGCCATTTCTGACATGACCGATCCCCAAGCCGTTCACGCGCCGCCCGTCACCGAGATCGAGCCTTGCGGCGATCTCTGCATCCGCACGCTGGCCATGCCGGCCGACACCAACCAGAACGGCGATATTTTCGGCGGCTGGCTGCTCAGCCAAATGGATATCGGCGGCGGTGTGTTCGCCTCCAAGACCGCAAAATCGCGCACCGTGACGGTCGCTATCGAAGCGATGAACTTTCGCAAGCCCGTTTACGTCGGCGATCTCGTCTCCGTTCACGCCAATCTGGTAAAGGTCGGGCGCACGTCGATTACGGTTCATCTGGAGGCCTGGGTCCTGCGCCGCAAGGAGATGCAGTCGATACTGGTGACCGACGGCAACTTCACCTATGTCGCCATCGACGAGGAGGGCCACCCGCAGGTCGTCCAGCAGGGCCCTTCGCCGGTGTCTGCGTAGTTACATCGTTTTCAGTTTGTTTCTGCGCTTCTCCGCCGCATCCGGCGCCGACGCTTTCCCTTATCGCGTCTGAGACAACGTGGCAGGATAGGCCGCGCGATCCTCTGTGCCGTAAAGCTGGAGTTCGGGAGGAATTGTCATGAAAGGAATCGAGGCGGGAGTTGTTCTGTTCGTTTGTGCGCTAACTTCAATTGACGTCGCCGCACAGCCGGCCGATCCGGGCTGTTCCTCGGAAAATTCGTCGGGCATGACGCAAACAGTGCATTGTGACGGCGGGATTACCATCGTCGCTGAAAATGGCGCTCGTTACACGCTGCAAGGTTACCGTAAGGGGCGTGTCAGGGCGGTTGAACTCGACGGCAAGGCCCTCTTGATCGAGGTGCCGGCGAAGCCAGGCGGAAACAAATTTCAGGTCATTACGCCGCAGGCGATCGCGGCAGTCCGCGGCACGAAATGGGCTGTAGATGTCAACGGAGACAAATCTTCCGTCTTCGTCGTCCACGGAACGGTCGGGGTTGTCAGGCGAACCGGGCGTCGGGGCGTCAGCTTGCGGTCTGGCGAAGGTGTTGACGTCGAGCCGGGTGTTCCCCTCACGGTCAAGCACTGGGCTCCCGCGCGCGTAACGGCTCTGCTGGCTCGGCTCGGACAATAGGTCAGATGACCAGCCGCCATACCCAGACTTTGATTGCCGTTATACTGGCAGCGATCTGGGGGTACGGCATCTATTTCGAGCACGGCCGGGGAGGCTTGCGATTTCTTGATCGTATCGAATCCGCGACCATCGACATCAGGACGCTCGCTCGCGGCAAAAGAGCGCCGCCAGATCTCGTCACCATCGTTGCAATTGACGACGACGTCGTGAAGTTGCGGGGAGTCTATCCGCTCCCCCGAGCCGAGCTTGCCAGGATCGTTGAAACGATCGCCCAGCTGAAACCCAAGGTTCTCGCCGTCGATCTGCTTCTGGTGGACAATGGCGCTGCGGATGCCGATGAGGCTCTCGCAAATTCGCTGTCAGTGCGCCCGGCCGTCGTCGCAGCTGCTGCGATCTTCCCCGAGGCCACACAGTCGATTTCTTCGGAGCAGGACAACGGACCGCTCGCACGGCTCCCAACAGCCGAGACGTTCCTGCTGCCGCTTGGGAAGTTCGCCGATCACGCCAGGATTGGCGTCGTCAATGTGGCGACCGACCAGGCCGGTACGCCTCGATCCGTTCCGATGCTGTTTCGCACGGCCGACAGGGTCGAGCTGTCGTTTCCGCTTCGCGTCGCCTCGCTGGCCGTCGGACGGGAACCCACGATTGAGCCGGACCGTTTGACGCTCGGGCAACGCTCGGTGCCGACGGACCTCGATCATGCGTTGCCCATTACATTTTATGGACCGCGGCGGACGATCCGGACCATGAGCGCGGCGGTGGTACTTGCCGGCGAAATATCGGCGGACGATATCCGGGACCGAATTGTCGTTATTGGGGCGACAGTCAGCGGCGGCAGCGATTTTTTCTCCAGCCCCTTTGATCGGCTGATGCCGGGCGTGGAAGTCATTTCGACGGCGATCAGCCACTTGCTGGCCGGCGATGGACCGTTGCGGGATCGCTCCGTTCGCATTGCCGATGGCGTCGTTGCTGTCTTGTTGCCGGCGATCCTTGTCGGGCTTCTTGCTTGGCGGCGCAATGCCGTGGGGCTTGTCGCCGCTGGGGCCGTCGTTCTGATCTGGGCCGCGGGGAATTTCCTGGCGTTCTCATCCGGGATCGTCATGAGCGCGGCCGTGCCGGCCGCCGCCGCCGCTGTGCCGGTCGTCCTCTTCGCATCGTTACAGCTGTGGTCGGGTCGTCGGCAGGCACAATATTTCGCCGCCAGGAACGAATTGCTGGAGCAGTTTCAGACGCCGGCAATACAAAAGTGGCTGGCTCGCGATCCGAATTTTCTGGCTGAACCGGTGCGCCAGAATGCCGCCGTCGTCTTCATCGACTTGTCCGGCTTCACATCGCTGAGCGAACGGCTTGGACCCGACGTCATACGCGATCTACTGAAGGAATTTCACGCTCTCGTCGACGGAGAAGCGGTTGCCTGCGGCGGAATGATCACGAGTTTTCTGGGCGATGGCGCCATGATTTTGTTCGGCCTGCCGGCAGCGGCAAGCGACGATTCGGCGAGAGCGGTGGAGTGCGCGGTACGGCTTTGCAGGCATGCCGGGCGGTGGCTGGATTCGCTGCGGCTGACAACTCCGTCAAGGCTTGGATTTAAAGTTGGTGCCCATTTCGGCGTGATCGTCGCCTCCAGGCTCGGCGGCGGAAGTTATCATCACATCACGGCAGCAGGCGACACCGTGAACGTCGCGAGCCGGTTGATGGAGGTGGCGGCGAGCCACGGCGTCGAGCTTGCGCTGAGCGATGACCTGTTTCAAGCCGCAGGGCCGGATTGTGCGCTGCTCAAATCAGGTGATCTGGTCGGACCGGAGACAACCGGGATCAGAGGCCGTTCGGGGTCCCTGATGATCTGGTTATGGCGGCAAACGAGCAACGGTTAGCGGCACTGGACCTCGAACCACGGCTCAACTCCAGCATAGCGAGCCGTTAGTTCCGGCCTGACATTCGCTTTGGGAATTCCCGCTAGGGGGTAGCGAATGTCAAATCCACTCCACTAGTAACTTACTTTTCGGTTGGGATCGTCGGCCATGTTCGGGATCTGCGAGGACCCCTTTGGCGCCTGGGCTTCGCTTCCCGCGTGGCTTGTTCTCTTGTGTTTCTTCTTCGCAGCGGAGGTGCCGTCTGTCGCGGCCTTGGCCGGGGTGACCATGGGAACTGCGGCTGTCGCCGTCGCAAACAAGGCCAGTACTAAGAGCCGGATGGCAGATTTATTCATGCACTTCTCCTGCTGATGGGCAAAACGATCTCCCTAACTCGATGGTGTCACCCCGCGCGAGGGCTAACATTCCGTCATGCTCACGCAGACGTGAGGCCAGCTCCGGTATTTGCTGCCAACCAGCGATAAACGTGTTTTTCGTATTCCGGCCCGCCGCATCCCGATCAGGATCCACGGAGGCGATCCAGGTACCCAAAAAATATCCCGGCCGCTAACGGGATAGCGGCCGGGATCGGTCATCTTGCGCCGTTGGAATAGGCTTGCACCGCGCGGGATATTCTCCGGGTCGCTACTCCGCCGCGTCGGCGGCCTCTAACGTCGGATAATCCGTATACCCCTTGGCGTTCCCGCCGTAGAAGGTGGCCTTGTCGAACGCATTGAGCGTCGCGCCGCGCTTGAAGCGCTCGACGAGATCGGGATTGGAAATGAACAATTTCCCGAACGCGATCAGGTCCGCTTCGTTGGCCGACAACGCCTTGTTGGCGAGTTCGAAGTCATAACCGTTGTTGGCGATGTAGGCGCCCTTGAAGCGGTTGCGCAGCGAGCGATAGTCGAACGGTGCGACATCGCGCGGGCCGCCGGTCGCGCCTTCGATGACATGGATATAGACGAGCTTGAGCGCGTTGAGGTGATCGACGATGTGGTCGAACAGCCGCTGCGGGTTGGAATCGGAGATGTCATTGGCTGGCGTCACCGGCGAGATGCGAATGCCGGTACGTTCGGCACCGACTTCGGCCACCACGGCCTTGCTGACCTCGAGCATCAGCTTCGCGCGATTCTCAATGGAGCCTCCATAGGCGTCAGTGCGCTTGTTGGTGCCATCCCTGGCAAACTGATCAAGCAGATACCCATTGGCGCCATGAATCTCGACGCCGTCGAAGCCGGCGGCGATCGCATTCGCCGCGCCCTGTTTGAAGTTGTCGATGATGCCGGGTATCTCGGAAAGTTCGAGCGCGCGCGGCTCGGAGACATCGGCAAACGTGCCGCCGACGAAGGTCTTGGTATTGGCGCGGATCGCGGACGGAGCAACCGGTGCGCCGCCTTTGGGCTGCAACGAGGTGTGCGAGATGCGGCCGACATGCCAGAGCTGAAGGAAAATGTGACCGCCCTTGGCGTGCACGCGGTCGGTGACCTTGCGCCATCCGGCGATCTGCTCTTTCGAATAGATGCCGGGCGTATCCTGGTATCCCTGGCCCTGCTGCGAAACCTGCGTGGCTTCCGAGATCAGCAATCCGGCAGAGGCCCGCTGTCCGTAATACTCAACCGCGAGCGGATTGGGTACGAGACCCTCCAACGCGCGGTTGCGGGTCAAAGGCGCCATTGCAAAGCGATTGGGGAGCGTGATCGGACCAAGCTTGAACGGTTCGAGGAGTTTGGAGGTAGCCATTTGATGATCTCGGTGAGGTGAAAGAAGCCGGCGGGAATTCATCCGACGTGGGCATTGCAGACCACCATCGCAATACGGCCATGATCACGAAATTGCCAGATGATATGATTTGCCTGAATTGGACGCCGGACTGCATGTTTCATGCTTTTTCCGCCGCCCATTTTAGCAGACTTGCTTCGCCGTAGCCTTAGGCAACGCCGATAAAGTCGCGCTTGCCGATCTCGACGCCGTTGTGACGCAGGATGCCGTGAGCAGTTGCGGCGTGGAAATAGAAATTCGTGAAAGCAAAGCGGTTGAGGAATTCCTGGCCCTTCAACGTCAGCGTCTTGTCGGGGCCGATCGGGAACGTGACTTCTTTGCTGTCTGCGCCCTCGAACTGAGCGGGCGTGAATTTCTTGAGGTACTCGACGGTGCTGGCCAGGCGCTGGCGCAATTCGCCAAATGTTTTCTCGGTATCAGGCGTCGACGGCACGTCGACATGGGCAAGCCGGGCGCAGGCTTTGCTCGAGAAATCACATGCCAGTTGAATCTGTTTCGACAGCGGCAGCATGTCCGGATAAAGCCGCGCGGCGAGCAGCACTTCAGGCTGGATGTTTTTCGCAGCGCAGTGCGCTTCCGCTTTGCCGAGAATGCCCGACAGGCTGCCGAGGATCTGAAGAAATGCGGGAACAGAGGCGTCGTAAAAGGACATATGATGCTCTTTCGTGGCGTGGAATATTGCAGCCGGACGGTGCGTCCTACAGATGGGACGCGACGTGGAACAATACAACTCTCTCAGGGGCAAGGTTTGACCAAAACCGCCTTTTCCTCGTGCTGAGGAGCGGCATGAGGATATCTACCTGACCGGCGCCGCAGCTGCGGTTGCGGCGCGAGGGCCGCGCATCCGCGTCAGCAATTCGGCCGTCGGCCAGGAGTTGGCCGGCAGGGCGAATTTCATCTGCATGGCCTTCACCGCGCTGCGGCTTTGCTGACCCATCACGCCGTCGACCTTGCCGACGTCGTAGCCCGCACGCACCAGCAATTGCTGTAGCTCGCGCAGATCGTTCACAGGCAGTTGCGCCACCGGCGCGCTCGGCCGCAGCATCGGCGGTGCGCCCGCGATGCGGGTCGCGAGATAGCCGGCGGTCGTCGAATAGATCAGCGAGTTATTCCACTCGGTGTACGCCGCGAAATTGGCATAGGCGAGGAAGGCCGGTCCATTGCGGCCCATCGGCAGCAGCAGCGAGGCCGGCATGTCGTCGTCCGGCAATGGCTTGCCGTCGGGATACTTGATGCCAAGCTGCGCCCATTTCGAACGCGGCAGACGGATCGTGAGGTCGGCCTGGTCCCATGGGAAATTCGCCGGCATCGTCACGCGCACTTCCTGCAACCAAGGCTCGCCACGCCGCCACTTCAGTCCGGTGGCAATGTAGTTCGCCGTCGAGCCGATCACGTCTTCCGGGCTCTGCAGGAGATTGCGGCGGCCGCCATAGTCCACGGCGTAGTTGAAATAATGCGTCGGCAAAAATTGCGTCTGGCCGAGTTCGCCGGCCCAGGAGCCGATCATTTCATCCGGCGTGAGATCGCCGCGATCGACGATCTTCAGCGCGGCGATGGTCTCTCCCACGAAGCGCTCGGTGCGTCTGCAATCATAGGCGAGTGACACCAGCGAGCGCAGCGTCGGCAGATTGCCCATATTGGCGCCGAAATCGCTTTCGAGCCCCCAGAACGCCGCGATCACCGCCGCGGGCACGCCGTATTCCTTCTCGGCGCGCGCGAACGCGGCCGCGTACGTCTTGATCCGCGCCTGTCCCTGTTGCATCCGGTAGGGTGCGGCCATGCGGCCGGCGAATTCGGTGAAGACCTGGCCGAACACGCGTTGGCCGCGGTCGCGATTGACGATGCCCTGGTCGTAGACCAGATAGGGCGAGGCTTCGCTGATGGCGCGCTGCGAAACGCCGGCAGCGATCGCCTGCTGTTTCAGGTCCGCCAGAAAGCGGTCGAAATTCGCGCCGTTATGACAACTGGCTGCACGCGGAATGGATACTGGCGCGGCTCTCGGCGTCGCTGCCCGAGGCAGAGGCGCAACACCTTGCGCCCATGCCGGGCTCGCAAATATGGCTAGCCCGATGACGCCGAGCGGGAAGAGGGGCCTGGAAAGGAATCGCATGCAGGTACCGGATGGGTCTCGTTGCCTGAGATGATTTCCCGTACCATTGTTTTGCAGTTGCCGTCATGCCCGTTCTTCGATGATGGATTGCGCAAAGGCGAGGTCGCGGCCCCCTGAGGCGTTGAGGTTACGCACCTTCAAGCGTGATGACCATGTCCGGTTCGCTGGTGGATTGCTCCCCGCGGAGAGCGCTGCGACAGCGCTTAGTAGGACCAGCCGGAGACGGAGTAGCCCTGGCCGCAATAGTGTTTGGAGCGATAGGAGCCGCAGGCGGCGGTCATTCCGAGCGGGCCGAGATCGATAAACCCGCCGCGGTAACCTGCTTGATCTTGACTCCAACTCGTTGGCCCGCGAACTCCGGCAAGTCGGTTACCACGCTTGGTGTGAGAGGCGTTCGTTGCTGCGGCGTGAACACTTCTGACGTGAGTACCGCGATGACCCGCACCGCGGCTGAGAGCCATCGCGCTGGTCGCCGTACCGGCGGCAAGCATCACCATCGCCGCGATCGCGAGAATTTGCTTCCTCATCAAAATCTCCTTTGTTCCCTCACAACGGTTGAGGCTCCGCTTCGGCTTCGATCGGCGGCAGCGGGTTGCCGTGAAGGGTAGCTTCAAAGGCGAGCAATCGCTTTTGCACGGAGATCAGGTCAACGATTGTACTCCAGGAACTGACGAGATACTGGAATGAACTTTGGACTTGCGAAAACGCATTCAATATCTGTTGCAAGATGCCGAATGTAATGGTGCCGACAACGATCGTCGGCACGAGAAGGATATAGGCGAAGATGGCGTCGGTCTGCAAATAAACGTAGCGGCCCACATTGAAGTACATGTAGTTCAGGTACAGCCAAAAATAGTTGCGGCGGACATTGGCAAACAACACTGCCAGTGTCGGCGGCTCAGCGCGCGCGGGATCATCTTCGCCCAGCACCAGTTCCTTGCGGTAGGCGGCCTCGACCCGTTGATTGCGAAACTCAATTCCAGGCAAGCGAATGCCAATCAGTGCGAGAAGGCCGGTGCCGAATATCGACCAGACAATTGCGGCGACTACCAGCGGGTACGGGATCGTACCGAGAATCGGCAGTTCGGTGACGTAGCTCGACAGTCGCAACAACACCGGCAGGAACGCGATCAGCGTCAGAACCGAACTGATAAGGTTGACGCCCAGTCTCTCCGTGATGGTTGCGAACTTCATGGTGTCTTCTTGCACGCGCTGCGAGGCGCCCTCGATCGTGCGCAGCCGCGGCCAGTTGGCGACATAGTAGTCGTTCATCGCGGTACGCCAGCGGAAGATGTAGTGGCTGATGAAGAATTGCGTCAGCACGATCACGATGACCGCGACTGTCGCGATACTCGCGAATGTCAGGATTGACCCATAAAAATCTTCGCGCGTGACCGTGCCCTTTGACGCAGGCGTCAGCGCCGTCTGGATCAGATTGTAGAACGGCCCGCGCCAGTCATTGAGCGCAACGCTGACCTGGACCTGAAAGTAAGATGTGAAGAGGATCAGCGCCGACCCGGGGATCGACCAGACTGCCCAGGGATGCGGCGAGAACACCGTCCAGAAGCCGGCGAAGATGGCCACGCTGATGGCGTAGTACAAATAGAACCACAAGAACGGTGTAGACCAGAAGCGCGATACGCCAATGACCGCCGCCGCAGACGCCTCGACGAGGCCGCCCGCATAGCCGTACCAAACTGCCATCGACAACGCGGCCCAGATCAGGGCCGACCAAAAGAACAGCTTTGGACGAGGAAAGAACGAAACGAACATGTCGGGATATCCAGTTTTCGAAGGCCAGGAGGTGGAGAAGGCGACCTCGTAGCGAATGTCAAATCCACTCTGCAAGCACACCATAACGGTTCCGGCGGATTAGCCAACCGCGTGCTGGCGGGAATTGAGACGGCGTGATCGATGCCGACGAGCGCCGGTAAGAGAAGGCGTGTGGATATTAAAGATCCCTGTCTTAGCCCCAGCTCGCACTTACTTCTTGCTATTTATTCCGCTCACAGCTCTCGCGCGTTGGAAAACACGAACGACGACATCCGTCGCGTGTTCTCGTCCAGGATCAGCGTTCGCGTGATCGGCGGCTCCGCGCGCTGGCTGCAATTCTCGCGTTCGCATAGCCGGCAATTGACGCCGATCGGCGCGCCTTCCGTCGTGTCGAGATTGAGCCCGCTCGCATAGACAAGTTTTGAAGCATGCCGGATTTCGCATCCCAAACCTATCGCAAACCGGGGCTGCGGCTGCGCGTACGGCGCCGCCGGACGGCGCACCGTCTGCGCGATCGAGAAGTAGCGCGTGCCGTCAGGTAATTCGATCACCTGGCTCAACAGGCGATCGGGCGTATCGAAGGTGGAATGCACGTTCCACAGCGGACAGGTGCCGCCGAATTTTGAGAACGGGAACGTGCCGGAGGAAAATCGCTTCGAGACATTGCCGGCATTGTCGACGCGCAGCATGAAGAAGGGCACGCCGCGCGCATTGGGCCGCTGCAAGGTGGTCAGGCGGTGACAGACCTGCTCGAAACCGGCGTTGAAGCGCTGCGAGAGCACGTTGAGATCGTAACCGAGCGCTTCGGCGGCCGTTTGAAACAACGGGTACGGCATCATGGTGGCGGCTGCGAAATAGTTCGCAAGCGTGATGCGGTAGAGCCGGCGCGGAGCATCGTCCAGCGGCCCGGCGCGGCCGATGATGGTGTCGATGATGCCCGTGCATTCGGCGAGCCCGATCTGGAACGCGAGTTGAAACGCCCGTCCGGGGCTATCGATCAGTTCCGAGATCAGGAGTTGCCGGCGATGGCGATCAAAACGGCGGAGCGTCTCGCGCATGACATCGACCGGCATGATGCGGGTGAGAATCGAATGCTTTTCGCGCAAGCGCACCGAGAGCGCGGCAAACAACTCTTCGGCGGGGACGTTGAGTTCGTCGCGCAGGTTTTCCGCTGCCGCCTCGAGTTCCGGAAAGTAGTTGCGGTTGGCCTCGATCAGATCGCGCACGCGCTCGATCGGGTTGGCTTCAAAACGCACGCCTTCGTCGCGGTCGGCCATTTGGGCGGCGACCATGGTCTCGCCGCGGCGGGCCTCGGTATAGGCCGCATAGAGCCGTTGCAGCGCATGGGTGACGCCGGGGCAGAGTTCGGCAAGGTCGCGCAGTTCCTGTTTCGGCAGTTCGATCTGCCGGAACAGCGGATCGGAGAAGATCTCGTTCAGTTCCGCGAAGAAGCGGTCTTCGTCGGCGGTCGCGAGATCGCGAAGGTCGAGATCGTAGGTTTCCGCCAGGCGGAGCAGAATCTGCGCCGTCACCGGGCGCTGGTTGCGTTCGATTAGGTTGATGTAGCTCGGGGAAATTCCGAGTCCTTCGGCGATCTGCGTCTGCGACAGCCCCAATTGCTGGCGGATGCGCCGGAAGCGGGGACCGACGAACAGTTTCTTTCCGGAATCCCCGGGCATGGCCTTGTCCTGACGCAAGCCCGGTTGCAACGCGACCGGCCGCTTGTTTGGATTTTTGCACGCGAACGGCGCCGTGGCGCGCCTTTTGTCACAAAATTTACAAGATAACTTAAATCACAGGTTTATGTGTTACATGACATCACCATTAGAAATCAAGCCGCATTTACGAATTTACGAGTTTGGCGTTTATGTCCTGACACGCATTTCGCAATGCACTGTCATGATTGTCGACACTGGTGACATCACGCTGCCAGTCTGCTGTCACCGAAAGGATTACGAACATGAACTATCAGCCTCGTGGGATAGGCGATCAGGCCCTCCAGGGTCCGGCGTCGTATCAAAGCCAGATCGAAGCGGCCCATGCGCTCCTCGACACCAAGCCGACATGGAACGGGGTGACGGCCGAGGCTGTCGCGCGCATGCGCTTGCAGAACCGCTTCAAGACCGGCCTCGACATCGCCCGCTACACCGCGGCGCTGATGCGGGCCGACATGGCCGCCTATGACGGCGACCCCACCAAGTACACCCAGTCGCTGGGGTGCTGGCATGGCTTCATCGCCCAGCAGAAGCTGATCTCGGTCAAGAAGCATTTCGGCACGACCGATCGCCGCTACCTGTACCTGTCCGGCTGGATGATCGCAGCGCTCCGCTCCGAGTTCGGACCGCTGCCTGACCAGTCGATGCACGAGAAGACCTCGGTGCCGGCCCTGATCGAAGAGCTCTATACCTTTCTGCGTCAGGCCGACTCGCGCGAGCTGAACGATATCTTCCGAGCGCTCGATGCCGCCCGCAAGGACGGCGACAAGGCAAAGGAAAAGGCGCTGATCGAGCAGATCGACAACTTCCAGACCCATGTCGTTCCCGTCATCGCCGACATCGATGCCGGCTTCGGCAACGCGGAAGCCACCTATCTGCTTGCCAAGAAGATGATCGAAGCGGGCGCCTGCGCCCTCCAAATCGAAAACCAGGTGTCGGATGAAAAGCAGTGCGGACACCAGGACGGCAAGGTGACCGTGCCGCACGACGTCTTCCTTGCGAAGATTCGTGCCTGCCGCCACGCGTTCCTCGAACTGGGTGTCGAAGACGGCGTCGTCGTGACCCGCACCGACTCGCTCGGGGCAGGCCTTACGCAGCAGATCGCCGTGAGCCACAAGCCCGGCGACCTTGGCGACCAGTACAACAGCTTCCTCGATTGCGAGGAAGTGACGGCCGACAATGCCCGGAACGGCGATGTCGTCATCAACCGGCACGGCAAGATGATGCGTCCGAAGCGTCTGCCCAGCAATCTCTATCAGTTCCGCCCGGGCACGGGCGAAGATCGCTGCGTGCTGGACTGCGTCACCTCGCTGCAGAACGGCGCCGACCTGTTGTGGATCGAAACCGAGAAGCCGAATATCGAGCAAATCGCCAAGATGGTCGATCGGATTCGCAAGGTGATCCCGAACGCGAAGCTCGCCTACAACAACTCGCCGTCCTTCAACTGGACACTGAACTTCCGTTGGCAGGTCTACGATGCGATGAAGGAAGCGGGCCAGGATGTCAGCAAGTACAATCGTGCCGAGCTGATGAAGGCGGAATACGACGA
Organism: uncultured Alphaproteobacteria bacterium; assembly: GCA_963824305.1. Classification (GTDB taxonomy): domain Bacteria; phylum Pseudomonadota; class Alphaproteobacteria; order Rhizobiales; family Xanthobacteraceae; genus Bradyrhizobium. The sequence goes on along the minus strand of CAWGOW010000001.1, from coordinate 1,911,882 downwards.
TACGCCGCTGGCAAAGCAAGCCGACGAGTGTATCCGCACCTTCCAGGCCGACTCAGCCAAGCGCGCCGGCATTTTCCACCATCTGATCACGTTGCCGACCTACCACACGGCAGCACTTTCGACCGACAACCTGGCGAGGGAATATTTCGGCGAGCAGGGCATGCTCGGCTATGTGAAGAACGTCCAGCGCGCCGAGATCCGTCAGGGCATCGCCTGCGTGAAGCATCAGAACATGGCTGGCTCCAACATCGGCGACGATCACAAGGAGTACTTCGCCGGCGAAGCTGCCCTGAAGGCGGGCGGCGTCCATAACACGATGAACCAGTTCGGCTAACGGTTAAGTCGGTCGGTCCGGAATTTGGTCGAATTCCAGATCGGTCGCACACCAACAACAGGAGACTGACAATGAGCAAAGGCAGCAATTTCTGGGTGATCGGCGGCGAGTTCGGTTCGATGAATTTCCACAAGCTTGTGGAAGGCTCGGCGCAGGTCAGAGGTCCGTTCACGACGCGCAAGGAAGCCGAGGATTGTTGGCGTGAAGTCTCCGAGGAACATCGCCACAAAGCCGGTGTGCGCTTCTCGATCGTGGAAGAGCCCGCGCGCGTGATGGCCTGATCTCTCTTAAGAAGACGTCCAAGGACGGACGCGGTCTCCTCACCCCCTCGGGGTGACGGGGGCCGCGTTTGTCTTTGGAGGCGTACATAAGCCTTTGGGAACCAACGGCTCTTTGCGGACGGCAGGGTTACTGATAGGTTAACGTGACTTTCCGCGAGGGCGATCAGGACGGGACGCAAAGCCGATGGCAGAGGCACAGAATATCGGGGCTGGGGATGACGAAGCACGGCCGACGCGGTTGCGCGATGCGCTCCGCAAGGCACGGATCGAGGCTGCCGATCGCACCGGCGTGGTCGTCGACCTGCGCGATGCGGAAGTGGCGCGGCTCGAAATTCTGAACGAAGCGCTGGACCCGCTATTTGGGCAAATTCCCGATCATGTGGATTTGTTCGACCGCGGCATCAGCCAGGGCGAGACGCCGCGGTTGTGGGTCGATGTGGTTGCCCATGTTCTGATGGGCCGCGACAAACGCGCCTATCGTTTCGTGCAGGACACCCGCTTTGGCCGTATCGTAATCGCCGAATCCCACGACGTGCCGGCCATCGTCGACGCCGTCACCGACTATGTCGCGCGCCGCATGGTGGAGCGCGAACATGCGCTGGCTGCGCCACCCGGTGTCGCCCCGGCCGCGGTCGCGATCGAAAAGCCCCGCCGCGGCCGGTTCTGGCCGTTCGCGCTCGGCTTCGTGTTCGGGGCGCTTGCGCTGTTTTGCCTCGCGCTGGTTGCGAGTCTCGGCAGCTTTTAGCTCGGCAGCTTCCAACTCGCCATTGGAGCCAGTTGCGACAGCCACGCGCGAATCGCCTTAGAAGAGCCGGACGCGCCTGATTTCGCGAACCTGAAGCGCATCGTTGATACCGCGCACCATTTGTTGGCAGCGCCATGCTTCGCCGTCGCGCGCGATCGAGAATAGGTTGTATGCGGCGTCGGGATAATGGCCATGGGCGCGGGCGGAAGCCGACGGCACGCCAACGGCCGGAATCGACGAGCCGTTCGGTCCCTCCACCCAGATCGTCGAATGAACATGATCATGACCGTGCAGCACGAGTTCGACGCCGTGCTGCTTGAGAAGCGCCAGCAGTTCCGGCGCGTCGGTCAGGCGTTTGGCGCGCGCGTCGGAGCGGAGCGGGTGATGAATTAAAAGAACGCGAAAGGCGCTTTCGGAGCTGAGATGAGAGAGCAATCGTTCGAGCGCTTCCATCTGACTTTTTCCGAGCCAGCCCGTCGCCATCAAGGGCGGCGTCGGCACCGCGGTCGAAACCCCGATCAGGGCCAGCGGGCCGCGCCGGCGCAGCGACGGAAAGATCGCACCAGCATCCTGCGCGTCGTCGCCGACAAGATAGTCTGTCCATGCCTCGGAGAATCGATTGCCTGTCGCGCGAACATAGGCATCGTGGTTTCCGGGAACGAGGGTCACGCGCTCCGGCGGACCGACGGTTTCGAGCCAGGCCTTTGCCGGAGCGAACTCCCTCTCAAGCGCCAGATTGACGAGATCGCCGGTGACAACGATCTGATCCGGCACCTGCGCCTGCAGGTCGGAGATCAAGACATCAAGCACGTCACGGCGGTGATATCGGTGACGGTTACGCGTCCAGTTCAGATAGCCGAACGCGCGTTTGCCTACGAGTTCGGCGAGCCGTGGACTCGGCAGCGGCGGAAGGTGCGGGTCCGACAAATGTGCAAGGGTGAAGGCCGCCATCACCGGCACCCGCTTGCGTCTTCGATCGGAAAGGGCCGTCGCATGATCGTCTCATCACCATCTTTCATGAATGTATTGGCAAGCCGGCGGCCCGGATGCAAGGATCAACGGGAAGATCTGATTGTGAGGATTGACGTGACGACGACAGCGCAGCGCTTGCGAATACGTCTCGAGCCGGCGCTGCGGCGGCTTTTTCACTTCTATTGGCGCTTTGCGCGCGGCATGACGCTTGGCGTCCGCGCCGTTGTGCTCGACGGCGAAAATCGCGTGTTTCTGGTTAAGCACAGCTATGTCAGCGGCTGGCACCTGCCTGGCGGCGGGGTCGAAACCGGCGAGGCCATTCGTGTGGCTTTGCATCGCGAACTCCGCGAGGAGGGCCGGATCGAACTGGTCGGTGAACCCACGCTTTTCGGCGTCTACCTGAACAGCCATGTTTCCAAGCGCGATCACGTCGCGGTCTATGTGGTTCGCAATTTCAGCCAGGACCACCTGCCGGAGCCGAACAATGAGATCGTGGATTGCGGCTTTTTCGAAACGCAGGCCTTGCCGCCGGATACGACGGTGGGAACGCGGCTGCGGATTTCGGAAGTGATCGAAAACAAGCCGCAAATTCAGACCTGGCGTTAGAGAACGTTAGCGATACGTCCTTATGATCGGGCAAACCCTAATTGTCCCCGCGCGAGCGCCGGGAGATGAAGTTGGCCTATTTGGCCCAGGCCCTGTCGAGAAGACTTGACGGGCTCGCGCATTCGAAGTTGAACCTGCCTCGATGAGTGATCTCTCTCTGACCATCCTGGCCGAAACCGCCAACGATTCACAGGCGATCGAGCGGTTGCATGAGCGCACCTTCGGTCCCGGGCGCTTTGTTCTGAGCGCCTACCGGATCCGCGAGCACGTCGATCATTTGCTCGATCTGTCGTTCACGGCCCGGATCGGGACGTTGCTGGTAGGCTCGGTTCGGCAATTGCCGGTCGTGATCGGAGACACCAGGGCACTGCTGCTCGGGCCGCTGACGGTCGAACCGCCGTTTCGCAGCCGTGGTGTCGGGCGCGCGCTGTTGGAACGCGCGCTTCGTGACGCCAAGGCCAAGGGGCACGGCTTGGTGCTCCTTGTCGGCGATGAAGCCTATTATCGCCGGGCTGGCTTCAAGGTGGTGCCGCAGGGACGGGCGACGATGCCCGGGCCGGTCGACTATAGTCGGCTGCTGGTCGCCGAACTCGTCGATGGCGCGTTTGACGGCGTCTCCGGCGCGATCCGCCCGGATTGGAACTCCGGGCGATAGAGGCGCAACGAGATAAAGCAGGATCGCGATCGATCCTGCCTCCACATCTCGAATCTTTCGTATCTCAAATCTTTTTCGAAACCCCCAAGAAGAAGCCGCGGCGCGGCCCGAACTGCGGCGCGAACACACCAATGCCGGACCCATCCCTGATTTCGTAGATGGTATCGAACAAGTTGACGACGTCGAAGCGGATGGTCATCGGTTTGGGATCGTTTGGTAGCAAAAATTCGCGCTTGATACCGACATTGACCTGCGTATACGACGGCACCGTCCCGATATTGGCGTCGCCATCGCGCAGACCGCTGCCGTAGATCATGTCGGCACTTAGCTTGACGCCGCACCACGATAGACCGTCGTTGCCAAACGCTTCGGCTGCCGTCGCCGGGCGGCCGCAGAACGAGTAGACGGCGCCGGCTGAAGCCGTCACAAACTGGTTGTGGTCGGTATAGACAAAGTGTGACTGAACGTACGCCAACTCGGTCAAGCCGCCGAGGGTCGCAAGCGGCGTCGAGTTGTCAAACAGATATTGGTTCGAGACCGGGTCGTTCGCGCGCTGTTGGGCTACGGCAACATTGCCGTAGGCCTGAAAATTACCGCTCGTGAACTTTGCCTTGAACTCGATACCTTCGTTGTAGCCACGGGCGTAGTTGAACGCGGTCAGCACCAGGGCCTGGCCGAAAAGGCCGTTGTCGAGCAGATCCGTTGCCATCTTGTAATAGGCATCGACACCGAGTTCGAGGTTGGAACAGTTTTTCCCATCCGAGCCGCAGCCGAACTTGAATTTCTGGTCGACGCCGGCATCGAAATAATGCGAGCGCTCCGGCAACACGGGATCGTTCTGGCCGGACACAGCGCCTGTGGTGTTATTGAACAGATTGATGTTGGCGGGTGCCGCCTCCACCAAAGTGGGCGGTGTGAAGTAGCGGGCATAGCCGGCATGGAACGTGGTGTTCTCGAACGGCTTGTAGGTAAAACTCAGCCGTGGACTGAACTGGTTGGCGCTGACGAATTGATCCATCTGGTCGAAGCGCAAGCCGGCATTGATGGTGAACTGGTTGGTCACCTTCCACTCATCCTGAACGTAGACACCTGCGAGCCATCCAAGCTTGGAGACGTTGTCGGTAATGCCGACCGGCGCACCGTTGTCGGAGCCGTCACATGCAATGCAGGGCTCGACCAACGATGTATTGCTAACGGATGCCTGCTCGCCGCTGACGGAGAAGCCGGCACGCAGCGTATGTGAATCGTTGAGCTTGTAGGAGCCGTCGCCCGCGAGGCCGTTGGTGTAGGAGATGCGGCCGATATTCGAAGCAATGCCGTTGATCAAGAGATCGCCGATCGGATCCGGCGTGAAGCGCAATTCGTTGTAGCGGGTGAAATAGGACAATTGCCCGTCGAAGCCGTCGACCGATTTCTGGACCGACAACACGCTGAATTCGGTCTTTTCGACCTGGGTTTCATTGAGCGCCGAGGAATTGAAATTGGTCACACCGAAGGCGTTGGTTACTGGCGCTCCGCTCTGTCCGATCGGCTGGCCTGGATTGTTGGGAATCTGAAAATTGTTGTAAGCGGTGCCGGCAATCAGGCTGACCCGCGTGGTCGGGTCGACGATTGCGGACATATAGGCGAAGCCTCGGTCCTGCTGCGTGAAATCGTGGATCGCGTTGTAGGCGGACGTCGGGTTCTCAAGCCCCACCGTATTCTGAAGGTAGCGGCCGGTGAAGTAGTACTGGACGCCGGCAAAGCAATCGGCGGCGGCGATCGGTGCCTTGTATGTCAGGGTGCTCGTAGTCGTGCTCGTAGGGCAGGTGCTGCCGAACGTGCCGCCATATTCGATGCTCGGCTGTATGGTGCCGTGGCTCCCGCCGTACGTCCCGATACTTCCGCTGTTGTTGAACAGATCGGTGCGGGTCGTGATATCGACGAGGCCGGTTGTACGCAGTCCGAATTCGGCCGGCAGGGCACCGGTGACCAACGACATTTTGCCGATGAAGCTGGTGTCGAAGATGCTTCCGAAACCGGTGACGCCGTCAGGCATCAGCACCCCGTTGATCCGAAACTGGACGTTGGCGTGGTCGTTGCGGACGTGCAGCAAACCGCTGGCCGCCGAATCCTGTGAGACTCCCGGGGCCTGCAACAGCACCTGCTCTACCGACTGGTTGGTGCCTTGCGGCAGATCCTGGATCGTATCGTGGCTGATCGTGTCGGAAGTCGTGCCGGCGGTCGTAAAGATGTTCCCACGTGCCTGATCGAACACGCCGTTTTTAGCCGCCAGCACGGCGGCCTGTGAGGCGGGCTCGGTAGCGGAGGAAGTCGAGGTCGACTGCGCCGTCGTCGGTGACACCTGGCGGCGTGCCGCGGTGTGAGGCTTCAGTTTCTTTGGCGCCGAGTTGGCTTGCTTCGGCGCGGTTACCTCGATGCTGGGAAGCGTCTGAGGGGCATTGCTGGCGCCGGCGGAGTCTGTTTGCGCCAGCGTCGCGTCGTCGAGTACAAAAAGCATCAGCGTGACGCCGGAAAGAACAGCGGCTTTGGATGTGTGTATCATGGTCTGATCCCGAAAGCGCTGGCCCGGATGTCATGTGTGACAATTCGAGAGCCGGCGCTTGCCGTCGGTGAGACGGACGATTTCGATTCAATCCGCCCGCCGCTGCGCATGACGCAGCTGCCGGACACGGATCACGGAGCAATCGAGATCAGGCGAGGGGAGGTGCGCGCGAACGAAACGCGGCGCGCGGCGCGAGCAGATGCAGCGATGCCGTATCCACTGCTTGACGCGGCAGCTCGACGGCTTGCGGCAGCGGCAAGGCCGGTGGCGCGGCGGCCACGGCCGTGCTGGCCAGCGCCGTGACGGCGCAAATGGCGCAAAGATCGTCCGGGTGCTGACCCGAATCTGGGGCGGGCGCCGGTAGTTGTTGCTGAGCCGACTCAATCGCAGGCGCGGCCTGCGATGCGATGGCGTGGAAATGGCCAAAGGAAAGGACAAATTGGATCGCGAGCGCAAACAGTGCGACCCTTGCGCCAAGTCCGGTATTAGCCCGCACCCACTTCATCGCGACGACACGCCCCTCGCCGGAAGCTAATCCCCGTTCGCTCCGACGTTACAATATAACATCGCAAGTACAGCGCTTGTATGTCAACCTGATCCGCCACACCAGCGCCGAAAACTATTCGTGAGTGCCGGCCGCGCGAAAATGGTGACGTCAACGTCCCTCGCGCAGCCATGTCGCGGCGAACGCGCCGAGCAGCAGCAACAAGCCGATCAGACCGGCGAAAACAGGCAAGACACCGACGCCCCGGACGACACTGGCGTCGCGCATTTTCACGCCCATCCAGCCATCGCCACGGAAGACGCTGGAAGCGTGAACCGGAACGATGCGCGGGAGATCGATGCTGGAGCCATCGACGACGCGCCGCACGTCGCCGCCGGTCGATCGTGCCAACGGGAGCAGCGTTTCGGTCGTGGAGGTGACTTCCGAAAACTCCTTCGGGTTGGTTGGGCCAACGTTGATCAGCGCCTTCAGCGTGCCGTCAGTCGCCTGCCACAGACCGAGTTCGTTGGCCGGCAGGGTGGCTGTCCACATACCGGGTTCGCCTGCGCTTAGACTGAGTTCGCGGGTAGCGCCAGACGGCGAGGTCACCGTCACCGGTGAAACGCTGTCGGCCATGGTCTGGCGCTGCACGACGAGGTCGCGACCGCGCACCTGCAAATGCAACGCCTCTTCGTCGAGATCGGGCTGCTTCATCAGCCAGTGAGACATGCGCCGCAACAGGTCGAGATGCGGGCCGCCGCCCTCATAGCCGCGGGCCCACAGCCAGATATGGTCTGACAGCAGCAGGGCGACGCGGCCTTCGCCGAAGCGCGACAGCAACAGCAACGGCTTGCCGTCGGCGCCGGTCATCACGGGCGGGCTGATCGCGTTGCGCGTATCGACTGTGCGGAAGAAGTGGCTCCAATGCGGCGGATCGCTGTTGGCGCCCTCGAGGCCGCGCGTGACAGGATGGCGCTTTCCGACGTCGCTGAGCGCGGCATAAAACGGCTTCTCGGTGACGCCCACAGGTTCTGCCGGCAGAACCGAATCGAGCGGCGTGCGCCAGATGCTGGTCGATGAAGCGTAGTCGGGGCCGGCCGATACCAGCACCGCGCCGCCGGCGCGCACGTAGCGGGCGATATTGTCGAAATAGGCGATCGGCAACACGCCCTGGCGGGCGTAGCGGTCGAAGATGATCAACTGGAATTCATTTATCTTCTGCTGAAACAGTTCACGGGTCGGAAACGCGATCAGCGACAATTCGTTGATCGGCGTGCCGTCTTGCTTCTCCGGCGGCCGCAGGATCGTGAAGTGCACGAGATCGACGCTGGCGTCGGATTTCAGAAGGTTGCGCCAGGTGCGCTCTCCGGAATGCGGCTCGCCGGAAACCAGAAGCACGCGCAGCTTGTCGCGCACGCCGTCGATCGCAACCACGGCGCGGTTGTTGACCAGCGTCAGTTCATTTTCGAGCGGGGAGGCCTCGATCTCGACGATATTCTGCCCCTCGTGCTTGATGTCGACATCGACATTGACGGTCTGGCCGCTGACGACGTTGCGTTCGTTGATGGCTTCGCCATCGATACGCACCGCGACCTTGGCGCGCTGGCCGGTGACGCCCTGATCGTCGAGCCGATAGGTGATGGTCTGTACCTGCCCGACAATGCCAAAGCGCGGCGCGGCGGTAATCGCGATCCGGCGGTCGCGTTCGTCTTTGCGGCCGGTGATCAGCGCATGGAGCGGCGCCTGGAAGCCGAGCGCGGTGGCGTTGGCGGGAATGTCGTGCACCCGCCCGTCGGTGATCAGGAAGGCGCCGGCAACGCGATCGACGGGCACGTCCGACAGCGCCGAGGACACCGCGCCAAACAATTTGGTGCCGTCGGTCTCGCCATCGGCCTGACCGGCTTCGACAACGCGGACTTCGAGACCCGCGATTTTCTTCAGGCTGTCGACGAGGGCTTGCTGCGCACGGGCAGTTTCATTGGTGCGGTCGCCGAAATTCTGGCTTGGGCTCTTGTCGACGACGACGGCGGCCACCGACGACAGCGGTTCGCGCTCCTCGCGGGTAAACGACGGATTGGCGAGCGCGAGCAGCAACAGGCCGAGCGCCAAAAGCCGCAACCATGCGCCGCGTGCGCGTCCCAGCAAGAGTAACGCCGCTATCACGACGATCGCCGCCAGGGCCGTCCACAGTACCGGCGCGGGGATCAGCGGGGTAAACGCGATGCCGTAGTTCATGGCGCGGACCTGCGCATAAGGACGATGCTCATTGCCCCAACCGTTCGATCAAGGCCGGTGCGTGCACCTGGTCTGCTTTATAGTTTCCGGTCAGCGTGTACATCACGATATTGACGCCGGCTCGGAAGGCGAATTCTCGCTGCCGCGGTTCGCCCGGCGATAGCGGCAGCATCGGCTGGCCATCCGGCCGTATCGCCCAGGCGCCGGCCAGGTCGTTGGACGTAATGATAATGGGCGAAACGCCGTCACCGCCACGCGCCGGATGTGAGGCACTGTCTTCATCCTCGTCGCGCGGCAAGGTCTCGACCCAGGTCTGGCCGCTGTCGAAACGGCCCGGAAAATCCCGCAGCAGGTAAAACGTCTTGGTCAAGACGTGTTCGCGCGGCACCGGCTCGAGTTCGGGAACATCGAGCGCGGAAAGAATTTCGCGCAGTGCCTGCATGGCCGGCGTTTGCGATCCGCCGTTGTCGCCGGGCGGCGCCTCGATGGCATCGCGCGTATCGAACAGCACCGTGCCGCCCTGCTTCATGTAGGCGTCGATCTTGTCGATCGCCTCTCGCGGCGGCTTCGGCGCGCCTGGCACCACGGGCCAATAGATCAACGGGAAAAACGCAAGCTCATCGTGGGCCGGGTCGACGCCGACGGGATCGCCCGCCTCGAGTGCCGTGCGTTGCGCCAGAAACAATGTGAGGCCGGACATCCCGGCCTTCACGATTGAATCGACGTCGGCATTGCCGGTCAGCACATAGGCGAGACGGGTTTGCGAGGTGGCCTTGATGGCGAATTCATCGGTCGTGCTGTCGGCTCGGGTCGGAGACGCCAGACCTAACGGCAATAGCAGCGCCAGCAGGAGCGCGGCAGGGGCCGCGCGCCGGCGCAGCAGACTTGCGATGCCGCCGCCGAGGAACGCGATGATCAGTGCGTCGATCAGGAACAGCGCCAGCGAGGATGACAGCAGGATTCCCCGCAGGTCGCGCGGCTCGGAATTGGTATAGCTGGCGCGTCTTGCCCGCAGCGAGGACAGATCGAGCGGCGTGATACGGTCGGACGCGGCAAGCGTGTTCACCGCGAGCGGTCCATCGGCGGGGCCGTAGAATCCGGGCGGATGATCGGGGGCCGCCCGATCGCGGAAATCAGCGGGGATGGGCTTCGCCGTCGAGGGCGGCGGCCCGAATGCGCCAAATCCGTCGAGCGTCCGCAGCGGCGCCACGGTTTCTGCGCTTGCCTCGGTCGTGGCGCCCGGAGCCGGCCCAGATGTATAGCCGGACGTATCGACGATCCGTCGCAGCATTTCGACGAAAGATCCCGACATCGGCAGATCGGACCATTTCATGTCCGCGCTGACGTGAAACAAAGCCACCAGTCCCTTGCCGCGGCGCTCGCCGGTGACGAGCGGCGTGCCGTCTTCCAGCGATGCCCAGCTCTTGGTCGGCAACACCGCGTCGGGCTCAGCCAGTACCTGGCGGTTGACCGTCACATCCTTCGGCACGGCAAGGCCTGCGAAAGGTCCGTCGGAGGCGAACGCTGCGAGGTGTTGCGGCTTTTCCCAGGTCAGGCTGCCGCCAAGGCTACGGCCGCCGCGGCGCAATTTCACCGGCACAAGATCGTCGTCGGCTTGCGCAAGGCGCGGACCGGCAAAGCGCACCAGCACGCCGCCGCGTTCGATCCAGGCATTGATACGTTCGCGAATTTCCGGCGACAGGGTGCCGACATCCGCCAGCATGATCATCGGCAATTTTTGATCGAGGAATTGCGAGATCGCCTGTTGCGGCGCGCCGCGATCGCCCTGCCTGACATCGGCGAACGGCGCGAGCGCCCGGGTGAGATAGAATGTCGATGCCAATAGTGGCTGGGCGGTATCGCTGCTCGATCCTGAGACCACACCGATGGCGCGGCGGCGCCATCTCTTGTCGAGCAATTGAATGGCGCCCGCGGAGTGCTCGCCCGCTATTTCAAGCCGCCCGATGTCGTTGCGTAGTTCAACCGGCAGGTCGAATGATGCCTCGGCTTCGCGATTTCCCGGCGCGAAGCCAAAACGTGCTTCCGCGACCGGCGAGCCCTTCTGATCGAGCCCGCGCACGACCCCGCTCGTAACGCCGCCATCGGCGCGGAGCACCTTCACCGTCATTTTCGCCGCGGCGTTTTCGGCTGCTGCAAGCGCCAGCGCCGGCGGCGTGCCGCCTTCAAATACGGTAAGCGTACGATCCCCGATAACCTTGCTCAGCCCCTGGAGGAACTCAGGCCCGCGCACGCTGTCGACGCCGTCGGACAGCCATGCGATTTCGCAATCTCCTGTCGTCTTCAGAAAGCGATCGATGATGTTCAAAGTTTCGGACCGATCGATCGAATAGGGTTTCGGCGAGAGTTGTCGCAACGCGACCCGCGCAGTGCCGCCCGGCATGATCGCGATGTCGCGCGTCGGCTCCGACAGCGGGATCAAAGCGATGCCGCGCCGGTCGTTATCGGCATTGGAAATCAGTTCGTCGGCTGCTCTCACTCTCGCGTCCCAGGTCGAGGCCGCACTCCAGCCATCGTCGATCAGGATCACGAGCGGCGCGCGCGAGGCCGAAACTCCGGCCGGTGGATTCCAGATCGGCCCTGCCGCGGCCAGAATGACCAGCGCCGCAGCGGCGAGACGCAGTGCCGTCAACCACCACGGGGTGCGCGAAGGGGTTTCTTCCTTGGGCGCAATGTCGAACAACAGCCGCGTCGGCGGAAATTCGATTCGCCGCGGACGCGGCGGGATCACCCGCAACAGCCACCACAGCACTGGCAGGCTCAACAGCCCCAGCAACAGCATCGGTTCGGCAAAGGAAAGCGGCAGGCCTGCGATCATGCGCTACGCCCCGCTTTGACCGTGACTCCGCGCGCGGTTCCTTTGCTGACCATCATGCCCGAATGCAGAAACAGCAGGAGCTCTGCCGCCGAACGGCTGGTGGTATGCGTCGAAAACAGCCAGTCGAGCTTGCCGGTTTCGAGGCGAATCTGTTCGCGATGCAGCGCGACGCGCGCGACATAGTCGTTAGCCCAGCGTTCGGCGCGGCCCGCCACGATGATCTCGCCGCCTTCCGGTTCGACGAATTCGACGCGTCCCGAATAGGGAAAGGTTTCTTCCGCGGGGTCGACGACCTGAAGCAGCGTGCCGTGCGCGCCGGATCCGGACAATGTCGCGAGCATGTTTCGGATTTCGCCGATCGGCGACCAGAAATCCGAAAGCAGGACAATCTCGGAGAGCGGTGACGGCACGAAAGACGGCGGCAGGCTGAGACGCGCCGCATCGTCATGCAGCATCGCCTGCGCCATCTTGTCGATGACGTTGCGGCTTGATGTCGGACTGACGAGGCCGGGAATGCCGACCCGTTCGCCGCCCGCGACCAAAAGCTCGGCGAGCGCAAAGGCCACGATCAGCGCGCGCTCCAGCTTGCTGTCGCGCGCGTCTTTCGATGCAAACGCCATCGATGGCGAGCGATCCGGCCAAAGCCAGACGGTGTGCGCGGCCTCCCACTCCTGCTCGCGGACATAAAGATGATCATCGCGTGCCGACCGGCGCCAGTCGACGCGCTGCGCAGGCTCGCCGGAAACGAAGCGGCGGTACTGCCAGAAACTTTCACCGGCGCCGGCGCGCCGCCGTCCATGCAGACCGTGAATGACGTTGGCGGCGATCCGCCGGGCTTCGAGCACCAGGCGCGGCAGCGATGCGGCGAGCGTTCGGCTTTCGCCATCGGCACGTCGGACTGCTAGGATTTCCTTGGCGCTGTGCTCGGCGGCTGCGGCCATCAGCCGATCCGTGTCTTCAACTGCTTGATCACGTCGGAGATGCTGCGGCCTTCGGCGCGCGCGGAGAAGGTGAGCGCCATGCGGTGCTTGAGGACCGGCTCGGCAAGATCGAGCACGTCATCGACCGATGGCGACAGACGTCCGTCGAGCAGCGCGCGGGCGCGAACGGCGAGCATCAGGGATTGGCTGGCGCGCGGGCCAGGTCCCCAGGCGATCAGCTTGCCGGCTTCGCCGCCCTCGGGGCCGGGACGCGCCGAGCGCACCAGCGACAGGATCGCCTCCACGACGGAATCGCCGACCGGCAATCGCCGCACCAGTCGTTGCGCCGTGAGTAGTGTTTCCGCGTCCATCGCCGCTTTCGGCGCAGTTTCGTTGGCGCCGGTGGTTTCAAACAGGATCCGCCGTTCAGCGTCTCGGTCAGGATAGTCGACGTCGATTTCCATCAGGAAACGGTCGAGCTGTGCTTCCGGCAGGGGATAGGTGCCTTCCTGCTCCAGCGGATTTTGGGTGGCAAGCACATGAAATGGCTTCGGCAGGTCGTGGCGCACACCGGCCACGGTAATGTGTTGTTCCTGCATGGCCTGAAGCAGCGCCGATTGCGTACGAGGGCTGGCGCGGTTGATTTCGTCGGCCATCAGAAGCTGCGCGAACACCGGGCCAGAAATGAAGCGAAACGAACGCTTGCCGGAATTGCTTTCATCCAGCACTTCCGCACCCAGGATGTCCGAGGGCATCAGGTCCGGTGTGAACTGAATGCGCTTGGCATCGAGCCCGAGCGTGATCCCCAAGGTTTCGACCAGTTTGGTTTTGGCGAGACCTGGCACGCCGATCAGCAGCGCGTGGCCGCCGGAGAGGATCGTCACCAAGGTGTTCTCGATGACACGATCCTGACCGAAAATAACGGTGGCGATGGCTTCCTTGGCGCCGCGAATCTGACCGGCGACTTGCTCGGCCGAACGGACAATGACGTCCTCGAGCTTTTCGACACTGTCTGCGCCAGCCATTTTCTTCTCCTTAAACTTCAAGCCCAATTGGCCGCATGCTAAACTCTCGGCAAGGCCGTGTATTCGTTCGATTATACTATCCCCACATTATCGGCCTTTCAGGGCGGGAACGGCATCACGATGTGGCGACTTGGTCCCAGACGAAATACGGCCGGATTTGCTTAAAACGTAGCGCCGCGATGCCAGCAATTGGATATTTGTTCAGGTATTTATTGCCTGCACCAATCGTGCCAAACCAGACACCCGTTAAGGCGTTCCAATTTTGGGACGTTCAAACTCACGGCAAACCATGGCGAAGCAAGGGCAGGATCCGGTTCAAAGTCTCGAAGGCCTGACGGCGGCCGCAAAAGGCGCTGCAAGCAAGGGTGCGACCGGAAAAGGTCTGCCTCCGGTGCATCTGTGGAATCCGCCCTTTTGCGGCGATCTCGACATGCGAATCGCGGCCGATGGCTCCTGGTACTATATGGGCACGCCGATCGGCCGGCCAGCCTTGGTCCGGCTGTTTTCAACGATCCTCAAGCGCGAAGACGGCAAGCACTTCTTGGTGACGCCGGTAGAAAAGGTCGGCATTCGTGTCGACGATGCACCGTTTCTGGCTGTTGAAATGCTACAAGAGCAGAGCGAGAAAGGCCGGTCCTTGCGCTTTCGCACCAATGTGGATGACTGGGTAGATTGCGATCCCGCGCATCCGTTGCGGTTCAAACCGTCCGCCGAGGGGGGATTGACGCCGTATCTGCATGTCCGCGCAGACCTCTGGGCGAAAGTTACACGCGCGCTCTATTATGATCTGGTTGACATCGGCGAGGAGCGGATGGTCGATGGTCGCGAGATGTTCGGGGTCGCATCGTCAGGCGCATTCTTTGCGATGGCGGATGCGGAGCAGGTGAGGGGCTGATACTTTGAGCGAGACGATGGCGAAGAACGATCCCGCCGCGATCAGTTCGGCGGAGTTTTTCGATCGGGCGCGCACCCGGCTGCATTTCGATATTCCCGCAGGGTTGACCGACCCCTCCGTAGTCCCTGCCAGCGGCGATCAGGGCACCGACCGTATGCTCGCGATTCTGGCGCGCGAACAGCCCATCCGTCCTGCGGCAGTGTTGATCCCGGTGATCGATCGTCCGCAACCGACGGTGTTGTTGACGCAGCGCTCCGCCCATCTCAACGACCATGCCGGTCAGATTTCGTTTCCGGGCGGCAAGATCGATCCGACCGATGCCACGCCGCTCGACGCGGCATTGCGCGAGGCGGAAGAGGAAGTAGGTCTCACCCGCGAATTCGTCGATCCGATCGGCTATCTGGACCTGTATGGAACGAGCTTCGGCTTCCGCATTTTGCCGACGGTTGCAAAAGTCAGGCCCGGCTTCAAGTTGCGCATCAGCGCGGCGGAAGTCGACGATGCGTTCGAAGTCCCGCTGGCGTTCCTGATGAATCCGGCGAACCATCAGCTTCAAAGCAAGGAATTCCGCGGCGTCGAGCGTTTTTACTACGCCATGCCCTATGGCGAGCGCTACATCTGGGGCGCGACCGCCGGGATCCTTCGCGTGCTGTACGAACGGATCTTTGCATCATGATTCGTCAGGCCCTGACCGAGATCGGAATTTTTCTGATCCCGTTCGCGGTCTATGCCCTGTTTTTGATCGCAACCCAATCCGGCTTGCTGGTGCGTTCGTCCTGGCCGGTTGTCATCGTTGGAAGATTGCTGCTCGGTTCGCTGTTGCTTGTCGTGATCAGTCTGGTGTTGCTGGCCCAATTCTCGGGCGCGGCGCCGGATTCGACTTACTTCCCCGCGCATATGGAGAACGGCAAGCTCATTCCCGGGATGGAAAAATGAGCAGTGAGCGGCGGCTGGACGATGCGCCGTGGCTGAAAAGCGGTCCGGCCGCGCGCGTGCTCGAATTGCTCAATGCCGACGGCGAGGAAGCGCGCGTGGTGGGCGGCGCGGTTCGAAACGCGTTGCTCGATCGTCCGATCGGCGATGTCGACATCGCAACCACCGCTATGCCTGAAGAAGTCGTCCGCCGTGCGAAGGCGGCCGGCATCAAGAGTGTGCCGACCGGCATCGATCACGGCACGGTGACGCTTGTGGTCGATGCCAAGCCTTTCGAGGTGACGACGCTGCGCGAAGATACCGAGACGTTCGGGCGAAGGGCGAAGGTCGCGTTCGGCCGCGACTGGATGCGCGATGCGGAGCGGCGCGACTTCACCATCAACGGGCTTTCGGTCGATGCGGAGGGGCGCGTTCACGATTACGTCGGCGGCCTAGAAGACATCGCGTCAAGGCGCGTGCGCTTTATCGGCGATCCCGCGAGGCGGATTGCCGAAGACTATTTGCGCATCCTCCGTTTCTTCCGCATTCACGCCGCTTATGGTGCTGGTCCGCCCGATCGCGCGAGTTATCTTGCCTGTATCAGCGGGCAGGCAGGCCTTGCGAACTTGTCCTCGGAACGTATCCGCGTCGAAATCCTGAAGCTGATGGTCGCCGATGGCGCCGTCGTCGCGGTGGATGCGATGGCGGATGGCGGGCTGTTGCTGCCGATCTTCGGCGGCATTGCCTATACCGGGCCGTTCGCCGGACTGATTTCGATCGAGCAGGCGTTGGGTCTGACGCCGGATCCGATCCGAAGGCTGGGTGCGCTTGCGGTCGCCGTCACCGAGGATGCCAGACGCGTGGCGTCGCGGCTGCGGCTGAGCAATGCGGAGACCAAGGCGCTGGACTCCATGGGCCATCGCTGGTGGCGGCTTGCCGGAATGGACGAGGCGCGGGCAAAGCGCAGGCTTTATCGGCTCGGCGAAGATCGCTATCGCGACCGGCTGATCTTGGCCTGGGCGCGCTCGGGCGAGGGAAGCGACGCTGCGTCGTGGCGGAAACTCGCAGGCCTGCCAGCGCGCTGGACCGCGCCGAAATTTCCGCTGAAAGCGGCCGATTTTCTCGGGCGCGGCCTTACCCAGGGGCCTGAACTGGGGCAAGCTTTGGCGCTTGCCGAAGATGCCTGGCTCGCCGCGGATTTTCCGCTCGAGAAGTCCTCGCTCGATCTGATCGCGGATCAGGCCGTGGCGCGCGTGACCCGCGAACGCAAGCCGTGAAGTTCAGGCCGTGAACTTTCTATCCGGTTTTGCAGGCATCTCGCCGATCCAGCTTATGCTCGTCGCCGGCGTAGCATTCGCAGCCTCGATGATCGGCGGCATGGCCGGTTACGGCACCGGCGCACTGATGCCGCTCGTGTTGGTACCCTTGATCGGCGCGGAACCGGTGGTCCCGATCATCGCGGTCTCGTCGATCTTCACTAATTCCAGCCGGGTGGCCGCCTATCGCCGCTACGCCGATCGACGCCGTGCCGGCATCGTCATTCTGGCTTCGGCGATCACGACCGCGCTCGGCGCTTACGGTTATACGATGTTGACCGGAGCGGGTGCGGCGCTGGTGATCGGCGCCATGCTGATATCAAGCGTTCCGTTGCGGCGTCTGGCCAGGCGCCGGCAGGCTAGGATTGGCGATGCCGGGCTCGGTCTTGGCGCGATCTTCTATGGCGTTGTTGTCGGCGGCACTTCGGGTTCAGGGGTGATCCTGTTGTCGCTGCTGATGGCTTCGGGTCTTGAGGGGGCTGCCGTCATCGCGACCGACGCCGTGGTTTCGGTCGTCACCAGTGTGATCAAGATTTCGGTGTTCGGGCTGGCGGGCGTCGTCAATTCCCAGGTGATCGCCTTTGCGCTTTTGATCGGCGCGGCGGCGTTGCCCGGCGCCTTTTTCGCCAAGCGTTTTGTCGAGCGGATGCCGGTGCATATCCATGCCGCCATGCTCGATGCCGCCGTGATCGTCGGTGGCATCGTCATGATTTCGACGGCGCTACGGCAGTTGCTGGGCTAAGGCCACTTCACTTCCGGTGGCATCGAGGACAGGATCGAATCCACGTTGCCGCCGGTCTTCAAGCCGAAGATCGTGCCGCGATCATGTAGCAGGTTGAATTCGACATAGCGGCCGCGCCGGATCAGTTGTTCCTCGCGGTCGGCCTCCGTCCAGGACGTTTTGAAATTGTGCCGGACCAGTTCGGGGTAAACCTTGAGAAAGGCGCGGGCGACGTCTTTGGTGAAGGCGAAATCGGCATCCCAGTCGCCGGAATCATGGTGGTCGTAGAAGATGCCGCCGATGCCGCGAGGTTCTTTACGGTGGGGCAGGTAGAAATATTCGTCGCACCATTTCTTGTATTTGTCGTAAGGCGCCAGGTGCGCATGCGCATCGCAGGCGGCTTTCATCGCGGCGTGAAAGGCGATCGTGTCGGCATCCTCCTGGGTGCGCCGCCGGTCTAAAACCGGGGTCAGATCCGAGCCGCCGCCGAACCAGGCCTTCGTCGTGACGATGAAGCGCGTGTTCATATGGACTGCCGGAATATGCGGGTTACGCAAATGGGCGATCACCGAGATGCCCGATGCCCAGAATGCGGGATCTTCGGCCGCGCCCGGAATCTGCCCACGAAACTCAGGCGCAAACTCGCCATGAACGGTCGAGCAATGCACGCCGACCTTCTCGAACAGCCGCCCGCGCATCATGCCCATGACGCCGCCACCACCTGCCTGTCCGTTCGGCTCGGTGCGTTGCCAGGGGGTACGGACGAAACGGCCGGGGGCGCCTGCATAAAGTGTTGTCGGCGCCTCGTCTTCCAGCCGTTCAAACGCGGCGCAGATGTCGTCGCGCAGGGATTCGAACCAGGCCCTGGCGCGCGCCTTTCGTTCGTCGAGGATGGAAACGTCCATTGAATAATCCTCAAGTGGGCCGATCTGACCGCCCCTGGCTAAGTGCCAGTCTGCCGAAGCGCTTCGCCCAGCGCCATGGCAGCCGCCATCGCCACATTGAGCGAGCGCAGGCCGGGCCTGATCGGGATGACGACCCGTGCGTCGGCCGCATTCGCGACCGCCTCCGGAACACCCGCGCTTTCCCGTCCGAATAACAAGATGTCCGACGCTTGATAGCGAAAATCAAGGTATGGCGTGGCGCCCTTGGTCGTGAACAGCAACAGCCGATGGCCACCTGACCGACGCCATTCCTCGAATTTCGTCCAGGAATCGTGGCGCATCCAGTCGACCTGGTCGAGGTAGTCCATTCCGGAGCGCCGAAAATTCCGGTCCGAGACGGCGAAACCCGCGGGCTCGATGATGTGGGCAGCCGCACCCATGCACGCGCAAAGCCGCAAGATGGTGCCGGTGTTCTGGGGAATGTCGGGCTGGTAAAGCGCGATCTGCATTCGATTCTACTGTTGGTGTCCGGCGGGCCGGTTGTCACGTCGATTTCGCACCGACCCCCGCCGTCCGGATATGCGAAAAAACACTGTGCTGCGCGGAATTAGTGCATTGCACGCGGGGCAGCCGATAGCGGGCTTGCGCTATTCCGGCAAGGGTGCCAATAGAACGATTCTGGACTGTACCTTCTGTCCGATGGGGTCGGAAAAAGGCGGTCTTTCTGCCGCCGCGGGGGTCGCGGGCGCCGGCAGCCTCCCGGTCACCGGGGTGGTTCCACCGGCGGCAAGCTATGAAAGGGTTTGGAATTGTGACGACAGCGTCTTCGGCGGAGCATCCGACACGCCGTGATTTCCTTTTCGTTGCAACGGGCGCAGCAGCCGCCGTAGGGGGGCTGGTTACGCTCTGGCCGTTCATCTCCCAGATGAATCCCGACGCCTCGACGATCGCGGCCGGCGCGCCGATCGAAGTCGATCTGGCGCCGATCGCCGAAGGCCAGGACATCAAGGTCTTTTGGCGGGGCAAGCCGATCTACATCATGAACCGCACCAAGAAGCAGGTCGAGGAAGCGCGCAGCGTTGCGGTCGACAGCCTCAAGGATCCGGCATCCGACGAGTCCCGCGTCAAGGCGGGCCACGATCAATGGCTGGTCGTGATCGGTATCTGCACCCATCTGGGCTGCATCCCGATTGCGCATGAGGGCAACTACGACGGCTTCTTCTGTCCTTGTCACGGTTCGCAGTACGATTCCTCCGGTCGTATTCGCCAGGGGCCGGCACCGGCCAACCTGCCCATCCCGCCTTACGCATTCGTTTCCGACACTAAAATCCAGATCGGCTAAGAACCCGGCGTTCAAGCCCGGGACCTTACGCCTGTCGCGTCGTCTTAATTCCCTAGGGATCGCAACATGAGCGGACCATCCGACTTCCAGCCCACCAATCCCGTGATCAAGTGGATTGAACGGCGTCTTCCCATTTTCGGTCTCGTCCATTCCTCCTTCGTCGCCTATCCGACGCCACGCAACCTCAACTACTGGTGGACCTTCGGCGCCATTCTGTCGCTGATGCTGGGCGTGCAGATCTTGACCGGCATCATCCTGGCGATGCACTACACGCCGAACGCCGATCTCGCCTTCCGCTCGGTCGAACTGCTGGTGCGCGACGTCAATTACGGCTGGCTCTTGCGCAACATGCATGCCGCCGGCGCGTCGATGTTCTTCTTCGCCGTCTACGTTCACATGTTCCGCGGACTTTACTACGGGTCATACAAGGAGCCGCGCGAAGTGCTGTGGATCCTCGGCGTCATCATCTACCTCTTGATGATGGCGACCGGTTTCATGGGTTACGTGCTGCCATGGGGCCAGATGAGCTTCTGGGGCGCGACCGTCATCACCAACCTGTTCTCCGCCATTCCTTACGTCGGCGACAGCATCGTGACGCTGCTTTGGGGCGGTTACTCCGTCGGCAACCCGACGCTGAACCGGTTCTTCTCGCTGCACTACCTGCTGCCGTTCCTGATCGCAGGCGTCGTCGTGCTGCACGTCTGGGCGCTCCACGTCGCGGGCCAGAACAATCCGGCCGGCGTCGAGGCAAAGACGGAAAAGGACACTGTGCCGTTCACGCCCTACGCCACCATCAAGGACGCGTTCGGCATCTCCTGCTTCCTGCTCTTCTACGCCTGGTTCATTTTCTACATGCCGAACTATCTCGGCGACGCCGACAACTACATTCCGGCCAACCCCGGCGTCACCCCGGCGCATATCGTGCCTGAATGGTACTACCTGCCGTTCTACGCGATTCTGCGTTCTATCCCGAACAAGCTCGCGGGCGTGATCGCGATGTTCTCGGCGATCATCGTGCTGGTGTTCCTGCCGTGGCTCGACAGCGCCAAGACGCGCTCGTCCAAATATCGCCCGCTCGCCAAGCAGTTCTTCTGGATGTTTGTCGTCGTCTGCATCGTGCTTGGCTATCTCGGTGCGCAGCCGCCGGAAGGCATCTATGTCATCCTCGGCCGCATCCTCACCGTCTGCTACTTCGGTTACTTCCTGATCGTGTTGCCGCTGCTGTCGCGGATCGAAACGCCGCGGCCGGTCCCCAATTCGATCGCCGATGACGTGCTCGCCAAATACGGCAAGAACGTCGCCTCGATCGCGATTGCGTTTGTCGTCGCGAGCGGTCTGATTGCCGGTAGCGCGCAGAATGCGCGGGCCGAAGAGCAGGAAACGCCGCCGTCACAGAGCTGGTCGTTTGCCGGTCCGTTCGGCAAGTTCGATCGCGGCTCGCTGCAACGCGGCCTGAAGATCTACAAGGAAGTCTGCTCGAACTGCCACGGACTGTCTTATCTCGCGTTTCGCAATATCGCCGATCCCGGTGGTCCCGGTTATTCCGTGGCACAGGCGGCGGCGTTCGCGTCCGAGTACAAGATCAAGGATGGCCCGAACGACGCTGGCGACATGTTCGATCGGCCGGGACGGCCCGCGGACTATTTCCCTTCGCCGTTTCCGAACGAGCAGGCCGCGCGCGCGGCCAATGGCGGCGGCTTGCCTCCGGACCTTTCGCTGATCGCGAAGGCGCGTTCCTATGAACGTGGTTTCCCCAAGTTCATCATCGACTTCTTCACCCAGTTCCAGGAACAGGGACCGAACTATGTGTCCGCCATCCTGCAGGGATACGGAAAGAAGCCGGCCGACGTGAAGCTGCCGGAAGGGACCTACTACAACAAGTATTTCCCGGGCCACGCCATCAAGATGCCGCAGCCTCTCACCGACGGACAGGTGACGTTCGACGACGGCTCGCCGGCGACGCTGCCGCAATATGCGCACGACATCTCAACCTTCCTGATGTGGGCGGCGGAACCGCAGATGGAGGCCCGCAAGCGGCTGGGCTTGCAGGTTTTCGTCTTTCTGATCCTGTTTGCCGGCCTGATGTATTTCACCAAGAAGAAGGTCTGGGCCGACGCGCACTGATCTTCTGCCGCCATGAATTGAAAGAGCCCCCGTTTCGGGGGCTTTTTTATTGGGTTAAGTGCGTGTCCCGGACGCGGGGCGGCACTCTCCGACGCGAAGTGATTTGCGTCCGATGTCGCCTGCGGACAGAATGTCGATAACCCTTGCGTGCAACCATCGGAGGAAACATGGGCACCAACATCTCCTTCAAGCGTCCTGACGGCAAGGAAGCGAACGGTTATCTCGCCAACGCCGCCAAGGGCGATGCGCCCGGCCTCGTCGTGATCCAGGAATGGTGGGGACTTCAGGACCAGATCAAGGGCATGTGCGATCGCTTTGCGCACGCCGGCTTCGATGCGCTGGCGCCCGATCTCTACAACGGAAACGTGGTGCCGTATCACGACAGCGAAGCTGCCGGCAAAGAGATGAACTCGCTCGATTTCATGGATGCGACGACGCAGACGGTGCGAGGTGCCGCGCAATATCTCGCGCGCAATGGCGCCAAGGTCGGTCTGACCGGCTTCTGCATGGGCGGCGCGGTCACCGTCATCGGCGCCACCAAGATTCCGGAGCTGACCGCTGGCGTTGTGTTCTACGGCATTCCGCCGGAGCAGGCCGCCAAACCTGCGGATGTAAGAATCCCCTTGCAGGGGCATTTCGCCAGCAAGGACGACTGGTGCACGCCGCAACTGGTCGATGGCTTCGAGAAGGCGATGAAGGAAGCCGGCAAGTCGCTCGAGCTGTTTCGTTATGACGCCGACCACGCCTTCGTTAACGAGCAGCGCATGTCGGTGCATGACCGTAAAGCGGCGGAGCTCGCGTGGGATCGTGCGACCGCGTTCTTCAAGAAGCATTTGGGTTGACGCAAGCAAACTGTCGTCCCTGCGAACGCAAATATCCATACGCCGCGGCCGACGAAATGAGCAGGCGCAGCCAATTCGCCGAATAACTGGATCCGGTGGTTATAGGTCCCTGGGTTCGCAGGGCGACAGACCAGGTCGAAGGGGGATCGGCCGGCGGTTCTCTCTTGACGGGCCCCGCCCGGCCATGTGAGTACGGGACCCCATGAGCATCGCCGTTCACACCTCTCGTCGTTGGTGGCGCACCTCCTAAAGAGGTGGCCGGTGCGATTTGTATTAACTTTCATCGTTCAAGGGCCGCCATCACAGGCGGCTTTTCTTTGTCCTGTGTGGCGTTCCCTCAGCAAGTCTGGTTAAGAGGATCACATGAACAGGACCGTATTCTCCCTGCCTGACCGGAGCGAATACCGCACCCGCGGCGGTCTCCTGGTGACGCGCTCGGTCGAGCATTTCTCAGGCGGCGCCAGCAGGCTCGACGACCTGATCGAACTGCTCGATCGACGCCGCGGCGTGGTGCTGTCATCCGGCACAACGGTGCCGGGCCGTTACGAGAGTTTCGACCTCGGCTTTGCCGACCCGCCGCTTCAGCTGCAAACAAGCGGCGCCAATTTTTCGCTTTCCGCGCTTAATGCGCGTGGCGAGGTGTTGATCGCTTTCCTCGGCGATGTACTCCGCGACCCCAGCGTGGTCGTTACCGAGCGCAGCGCAAGCCGTCTGTCGGGTCGTATCCTGCGCGGCGATGCGCCGGTCAATGAGGATCAGCGCACCCGCCGTGCCAGCGTGATGTCGCTGGTACGCGAACTCGTCGCAGCTTTTGGTTCAAACGACGATTTTCTGCTCGGTCTGTTCGGCGCCTTTGCCTACGATCTCGTGTTCCAGATCGAGGACCTCGTGCAGAAGCGCAAGCGCGAAAGCGACCAGCGCGACATCGTGTTGTTCGTGCCCGACCGGTTGCTCGCTTACGACCGCGCCACCGCGCGCGGCGCGGTCTTGAGCTACGACTTTGCCTGGAACGGCAGGTCGTCAAATGGGCTGTCGCGCGATACCTCCGAAAGCGTCTATGCGTTGATGCCGCGTCAGGCTTTCTCCGATCACGCGGCGGGCGAATATCAGGCCACGGTGGAAACCGCGCGCGCGTCGTTTGCGCGCGGCGACCTGTTTGAGGCGGTGCCGGGACAGCTGTTCGGCGAGCCTTGCGAGCGTTCGCCGGCCGAAGTGTTTCAGCGGCTGTGCCGCATCAACCCGTCGCCTTACGGCGCGCTGATGAATTTCGGCGACGGCGAGTTTCTGGTGTCGGCTTCGCCGGAGATGTTCGTGCGTTCCGACGGCCGTCGGATCGAAACCTGTCCGATCTCCGGCACCATCGCGCGTGGTGTCGATGCCATCGGCGACGCCGAACAGATCAGGCAGCTGCTGAATTCGAAGAAAGACGAATTCGAGCTCAATATGTGCACCGACGTCGACCGGAACGACAAAGCGCGGGTTTGCGTTCCCGGCACGATCAAGGTGCTGGCGCGGCGCCAGATCGAGACCTATTCAAAGCTGTTTCACACCGTCGACCACGTCGAGGGCATGTTGCGGCCGGGCTTCGATTCGCTTGACGCATTCCTCACGCACGCCTGGGCGGTAACGGTGACGGGGGCGCCGAAGCTGTGGGCCATGCAGTTCGTCGAAGACCATGAGCGTTCGCCGCGGCGCTGGTATGCGGGCGCGATCGGCGTGGTGAATTTCGACGGCGGCATCAACACCGGCCTCACCATCCGTACCATCCGCATGAAGGACGGTATTGCCGAGGTACGTGTCGGCGCGACCTGCCTGTTTGATTCAGATCCCGCCGCGGAAGATCGCGAGTGCCAGGTCAAGGCAGCCGCCTTGTTTCAGGCGCTGCGCGGCGATCCACCGAAACGGCTTTCGACGTTTGCGCCCGACGCTACGGGCTCCGGCAAGCGTGTGCTGCTGATCGACCACGACGACAGCTTCGTGCACATGCTGGCGGATTACTTCCGTCAGGTCGGCGCCAGCGTGACAGTGGTCCGGCATATCCA
Source organism: uncultured Alphaproteobacteria bacterium (assembly GCA_963824305.1). Lineage (GTDB taxonomy): Bacteria > Pseudomonadota > Alphaproteobacteria > Rhizobiales > Xanthobacteraceae > Bradyrhizobium. The sequence continues at coordinate 1,887,166 of CAWGOW010000001.1, read as the reverse complement.
CGCCCGGCAGATGCTCGAGAGTACAGCCTACGACCTGCTGGTGCTGTCACCGGGCCCGGGGCGGCCGGAGGATTTTGGCATCGCAGCCACGATCGACACGGCGCTGGCCAGGAAACTGCCGATCTTCGGCGTCTGTCTCGGGGTGCAGGCGATCGGCGAATATTTCGGCGGCCGGTTAGGGCAGTTGCAGCAGCCGGCGCATGGACGGCCGTCGCGGGTGCAGGTAAGGGGCGGGCGGTTGATGCAGAACCTGCCCGATGAAATCGTGATCGGGCGGTATCATTCGCTTTATGTCGAGCGCGACAGCATGCCCGATGTGCTACAGGTAACCGCAAGCACTGAGGACGGGGTAGCGATGGCGATCGAGCACAAGACGCTGCCTGTGGCGGGCGTCCAGTTTCACCCGGAGTCTCTGATGTCGCTCGGCGGCGAGGTGGGCTTGCGCATCGTCGAAAATGCGTTCCGGTTGGGTACGCCTTTGAATTGAAGACGACGAACAGGATTTGAGAGGCCGTGATGATCCCCGAATACGATTTGAAGGCAACGGTTCGCAGCATTCCGGACTATCCGAAGCCCGGGATCATGTTCCGCGACATCACCACGCTGCTCGGCGATGCCCGGGCCTTTCGTCGGGCGGTCGATGAGCTGGTGCAGCCCTGGGCCGGATCGAAGATCGACAAGATCGCGGGCATCGAGGCGCGGGGCTTTATTCTTGGCGGCGCGATGGCGCATCAGGTTTCCGCGGGCTTCGTGCCGATCCGCAAGCGGGGCAAGCTGCCGCACACCACCGTACGCATTGCCTATTCGCTAGAGTATGGCGTCGATGAAATGGAGATGCACGTCGATGCCATCCACCCCGGCGAGCGTGTCATCCTGGTCGACGACCTGATCGCGACTGGCGGCACGGCTGAAGGCGCGGTCAAGTTGCTGCGCCAGATCGGCGCCAATGTGGTGGCGGCTTGCTTCGTTGTCGATTTGCCCGAACTCGGCGGCGCCGCAAAACTGCGTGCGATGGATGTCGCCGTCCGCACGCTGATGACGTTCGACGGACATTGAGGTTCGCAGCACAGCCTGCGTCGTCCCGGACAAGCAAGCGTCAGCGAGCGCGATCCGGGACCCATAACCACCGACTTTTGTTGTTTGAAAGCTCTTTGCCAGCGAAGGCCACGGATAGATTCCGCGGTATGGCTCCCGGGCGTTCGCCGGGACGACGATGGCGCGAGCACACCATCACGATCCCTGAAGCATCAGGCTCAGTTCGAGTTCGCGGAAGCTGAAGTAGTTGCGCCGGATCCACTGGTGCAGCTCGGTGGATGAATCCTTCTCATTTCGCAAATAGTCGGTGAACGAGAAAGAGAGCCGGTCGACATAGGTTTTCAGGAATGTCGGGAGCGCGCCGATGTGCAGCGTCTTTCCTCCCGCAAATGCCTCCGGCAGTTCGCCGCGCACGATATATTCGTTGTCGACGGTCACGAGCAAGGTACGCGGGATCTGACGTTGCAGCGTCGGATAGCTTCGCGCCGAGACGCGGTCGGTATCGCCGACGAACAGAATGACGGGTGCGATGCCGCGCCGTACCGCTTCTTTCACGAACCCGATTTCTTCCGTCATCCCGAAAAATTCGTCGAAGGCATGGAAGCCGAGGTCGATCACCTTGGTGACACCGTCATTGATGATCAAGCGGTCCATCAGCGCCATCTTGCCGAAGGTATTGTCGACCTCGGCCGTCTCCGTGACGTCGGGCAGATATTCCAGCAGCGAGGGCTCTTTGAGGTTGACGTCGAACGCCAACACTTTGCCGTCCTTCAACAGCAGAAATTCACTCAGCAGACGCGCGAGCAGCGTCTTGCCGACCAGCGGGCGAGGCGAACAGATGATGTAGACGGGTGTTTGGCGCATCACGCGCTATATCAAGCAGAATTTTCGCCCATTCCAGCCCAATCGGGCTGGATGTGCAATTATTTTTCGCCGCCGCGGGTGTTCGGCTTGGTCGAGCCGACGATGTCGGTGAGCTTGATGCGATCGAACTCGGCCCAGACATTGGCGAGCCAGTGCCGGACATAGCCGCGCAACACGAACGAATAGTTCGCCGCGTCGTCGCTGATCCCCTTGTTGGCGACGAATTTCAGGAACGGGACGGAGGCGACCTCGACCTGTTCGTAGGCCATTTCGTTCAGCTTGGGGATGACAAGGTCGGTCGCATCCTTGATGCGATGGAAGTACGAATTGTAGGTGGCCTGGTCCCACTGGAAGAATTGCGTGTCGTTGATGAAGTTCTTCACCAGAAAATATCTTGCGCCCGACATGAAACTCGAGGTTTCCGCGATTTCGTCCAGCGAGGCGATCGAGGGGCCTAGAATATGGAACACGGCAAAGGTGATCTGACCGGACTTGGCCGCATCGAGAAAGCCGATATCGCGCAGCGAGGCGAGCGCCGGCGAAAGCAGTCCGGCGCGGACGTCGATCACGGTGACCGAAGGCGAGACCGCGTTCAGCGTGTCGAAGATCTTCATCTGGTCCGAGGTCGTCGTCATATCGACGATTTCGGTGACGTCGGGATGGAAGCGCTTGAGCGTGCCGCGCGGAGATTCGGTGTCGAAAGCGCGCGTCAAAACGTTATTAGCGCTGAAATAATCCAAAAGCGTGCGTGAGACGGTGGTCTTGCCAACCCCGCCCTTGTCAGCGCCTACCACGATCACTGCCGGTTTCGCCATGAACCTACCTGTATCCTTGTTGGGAGCATCGTTTTTCGCCGAGCCAGATGTCTGGTTCCGGAAAGGCCGGGGTCAGCCCGGATATGTCCCAAATCCCCAGGCGACCGGTTTCCCCGATGAAATCGAAGCCCCCGCTACCTGCTTTGGGTGGGAAGATGGCAGAAACAAGGGAGAATTCAAATCATTAGAGGCCGGCTTGCCCCAATCATACGGGCGTCGTTAACGGCAGAAGGCGGCCTCAAAGTGGCCGCGCCCGATTTTTCAGTCACGACGAGGCCCTGGAGTTCTGATTCCAGCGTTCGCGAGCCATGGGGGCGGCCTCTGATGCGAACTGCGAAATCAGCGGCGGCCCCAAGGCCCGGACGGAGGACCGGCCGAAGGCTCAGTCGATGGGCCCGCCGAACTGCCCCATGGGCCCGAGGTCGGAGCGGGCTCGCTGCCGGCCGGGTCTGTGGTGTTGGTCCAGGGGTCCTTCGGCAAAGGCGGCGGGAATTGATCGTCCGTGCCTTGCGTCTGATCCGGCGGCGCGTCGGACGGCAGGGCAATGCGGGCCGGGGTCGTGGCCGCCGGCGAATTTCACCAGCGCCTGGACGCGGGCGTCGACCGAGGGGTGGGTGGCGAACAGGTCGGAAAAGCCCTGGCGCGGATTGTCGAGGCACAATTCCATAACGGCCGAGGTCGCACCCGGCAATTCGCCGCGGTTCTCGATCTTGCGCAGTGCCGAGATCATGGCGTCCGGATCTTTTGTCAGTTCGACGGAGCCGGCATCGGCGAGATATTCGCGGGAACGCGACAGCGCCAGCCGCACCATCTGCGACAACAGCCAGGCCAGCGCGATCAGCGCCACGGCGATGATAATGACGATGACGGCCCCGCCGCCGGAGCTTTTCTTGTTGTCGGAGGAGGAGTTGTCCGACGACGAAGAGGACCACGAGCCGCGGCCATAACCGCCGTAATAGCCGAAATTGGTGAAGCTGCGGAAAAACAGCTCGGCAAAGAAGCCGACCACGCCGGCGATGATCACCGCGATCACCATCATCTGCACATCGCCGTTGCGGATGTGGGTGAGTTCGTGGCCAAGCACGGCCTCGATCTCCTGATCGTTGAGCGCGTTGAGAAGACCCGTGGTGACGGTGACGGCGTATTGGCGCTGGTTGAGCCCGGTCGCGAAGGCGTTCAGCGCGTCGCTTTCGATGATCTTCAGCTTCGGCATCGGAATGCCGCGCGAGATGCAGAGATTTTCCAGTAGATTATAGAGCCGCGGCTGCTGCAGCCGCGTCACGTCCTCGCCGCCGGTCACGGCATCGACGATCTTCTGATGGAAGAAATAGGCGATAACGATCCAGAGCAGCGCGCCGCCGGTGGCGAACGGAAACGCCTTGATCAAGTCGCGCGCGGCAGCTGCAAGGTAGTAGTCAGCCGGCGCGCCGCTGCCATAGGTCATCACTTCCGCAATCAGCGCGCCGGCATAGACCATGACATAGACGAGCACGAACAAGCCGGCCAGCAGCAGCAGCGAGCGGGTCTTGTTCGCCGCGATATGCGTGTAGAGACCGTAGGCGGCCATGGGGTGGGACCGTCATTCGCTCAGAATTTGACTTGCGGCGCGGCCTCGACTTCGGTGCGGCTGGCGCCGAGGTCGAAGAACTCCTTGCGGGTGAAGCCGAACATGCCGGCAAACAGCGCCGCCGGCATCTGCTGGATGCCGGTGTTGTATTCCTGGACCGCGTTGTTGAAGAAACGGCGGCTTGCGGCGATCTTGTTTTCGAGGTCCGACAATTCGCTGGCCAATTGCTGGAAGTTGGCGTTGGCCTTGAGGTCCGGGTAGGCCTCCGACAGGGCGATCAGCCGGCCGAGCGCGCCGCTGAGTTGGTTTTCCGCGGCCGACACTTGCGAGGGCCCCTGTGCCGACATCGCGGAATTGCGCGCCTTGATGACATCGTCGAGAGTGCCGCGCTCATGCGCCGCGTAACCCTTCACCGTCTCCACCAGGTTCGGGATCAGGTCGTGACGCTGCTTGAGCTGCACGTCGATATCGGCAAAGGCCTGGTTGACGCGCTGGCCGAGCGCGACCAGCCGGTTATAGGCTCCGAAGGCAAACAGGACGAGAACGACAATGACGCCGAGGACGATCCAGCCGGACATGGAAATAAGCTCCTGATGGGAAACGGATGCGGATAACCTAAGCCATAAGGGAATTGGGCGGCAGCCGCCACGAGGTGGGTATCGGTTTGGTCTGTCGCAAGGCCGGTATCGTTCAACGGCTTTGGCACGGGCCAAAGTTGACTTGATTGGTCAAGGCTTTAGTCCGAGAGGGCGTCGCCCCAGCGCCAGCGCCGGGCCTTTGCATAAGCGGCCTTGTCGCGCCGCGGCACCTTCGCGACTTCGACGCCATTGGCGGTGCATAGCTTGGCCGCCACCTCGACCTTGCCGACCACAGGCGGCGCCAGCACGCGCGTCGAGCGTTTGGGCGGTGGCTCGCGCGTCAGCACGACATAGCTGAACTTTTCGTCCTCGAACGGAAGCTCTGCGCCCTTGAGCTGAATATGCGCGCGCAGCCGCGGCAGCCGTTGCGCGAAGTGGCACCAGTCCGGCGCCGACAGCGGGCAAGCACGATCGTGCGGGCAGGGCGCGGCGACGAACGCGCCGCTTGCGATCAGGTGCGCGCGAAGCGCGATGATCCGTTCATAGCCGGCCGGCGTGCCGGGCTCGACCACAAGAAGCGTATCGCGGGTCTTCGTCCAGAGACGTTCGGCAAGCGAACGCCTCTCGGTTTCGCGGACTTCGCCGATCAGGTAGCTCGCGACCACGAGATCGGCGGGCGCGACATCGTCGAGCGCGCCTGCGTCGCGACGGCACGTCATCGCCGCAAGCCGTGGATGTTCGCGGCCGAGGTCGAGCGCCAGCGTCTGCAAGGCCGCGTTGATGTCGAGCAGCATGAAGCTTTGCAGCGAGGCGAACGTCTCGGCCGCACCCCAGCTCGCCGTGCCCGGACCCGCGCCGACATCGAGCAGGCTCTTCGGGGCGAAGTCCGGTCTCGCCTCCACGAGCGCGCTCAGGCAAGCCGTGACCGCGGCATAAGTCGCGGGCATTCGTACCAACGCGTAGGCCAGCGCATCGCTGGGCGTGGCGATGGCGCGGGAGTTGCCGCCGTCGCGATAGGTCCTGGAAATCTGCGCCGCGCGCGCGGCGATTTCGTCGCGCGGCAGGCCGTGCAACTTTGCTTCCAGCGCGCCTCTCAGGTCGGCGGGAAGCTCGGGTGTGGTCACGCCACGTTCTGATCGAGGATCTTCACGGCCTCGTCGAGCGCGACCGAGACCAGCTGCGATACGCCGCGTTCCGCCATGGTGACCCCGAACAGCCGGTTCATCCGCGCCATGGTGATCGGATTGTGCGTGATGATGATGAACCGCGTCTCGGTGGTGGCGGTCATTTCATTCAAGAGATTGCAGAAGCGCTCGACATTATGGTCGTCGAGCGGCGCGTCGACTTCGTCCAGCACGCAGATCGGTGACGGATTGGTGAGGAACACCGCGAAGATCAGCGCCAGCGCCGTCAGCGCCTGCTCGCCGCCCGACAACAGCGAGAGCGTCTGCGGCTTCTTGCCGGGGGGCTTCGCAATGATTTCAAGTCCGGCTTCCAGCGGATCGTCGCTTTCGATCAGGTGCAGCGCGGCCTCGCCGCCGCCGAACAGTTCGACGAACAAGCGCTTGAAGTGGCTGTTGACCGTTTCGAACGAGGCGAGCAGGCGTTCGCGAGCCTCGCGGTTGAGGCTTTGGATACCCTGGCGCAGCCGCTTGATCGCCTCGACCAGATCGTCGCGTTCGGTGGTCAGTGTCGTGTGCTGTGCTTCGACCTCGCGCAGCTCTTCTTCGGCGCGCAGATTGACCGCGCCAAGGCGATCGCGGTCGCGTCGCAGCTTCTCAAGGTTTTCCTCGATCTCGGCGAGTGGCGGCAATTCCGCGCCCGGTTCGATTTCGGCAAGACCGGCCACCGCCTGCGGCTCGACCTCCAGCATGTCGTGGATTTCGCGCTCGATGTCGGTCAGACGGCGCTTGGCGCCCTCCATCCGCTCTTCGGCGCGGCCGCAGGCTTCGCGGGCGCTCGACAAGGCTTCGAGCGAGCCCTTGGCCGCGCGGTCGGTTTCGGCCATGACGGTTTCGGCGGCCGCTAGCGCGTCGGCGGCGGCGCGGCGGGCGGTTTCGGCCGCCTCGATTTCGTTGATCAGCGCGCGGCGCTTTTCCGCAAAGATCGCCGGCGCATTCTCAAGCCCGGCGCGCTCGGCTTTCACCTCGTTGACACGCGCCTCGATCGTTTCGAGTTGCGAACCGGCGCTGGTCTTGCGGCTCTGCCAGTCGTTGCGTTCCGCCATGATGGCCTGAAGCCGGCGGTCGGCAAGCTCAGCTTCGCGCGCCAGCGCCTGCGCCTCGGCGCGGACCTGTGCGGCGACGCGGCGGCAACCGTCGATACCGGTCCTGACTTCCGCCAGTCGGGCTTCGGTTGGCTCGCTCGAGGGGAGATCGGCAAGCCCCGCGGTCGCGCCCTCATGGGCGGCTTGCGCTTCGCTGCGATCGGCGGCGATGCGGTTGCGCGCCTCCGTCAGCGCGGACTTACGCGCCGTGTGGCGATTGATTTCACGCTCCGTCGCGGCATGACGCTCACGCGTCGCATCCGCTTCACGCTGCGCGGCCCGCGCCGCCTCTCGCGCAGAGGTTTCCGCGGCCGCCGCCGCCTTCAACTCCGCTTCGGCGGTCTCCAGCGCCTGCCGCTTGGCCGACGCATCGATGCGTGCCTGCTCCAGCTCGTTTTCAATGTCCACCAGACGGGCGCGCTCGGCGAGCCGCCGCGCCGCGCCGGTCGGCGCATGCGCCGCGGCGACGAAGCCGTCCCAGCGCCAGACGTCGCCTTCGAGCGACACCAGCCGCTGGCCGGTCTTGAGCTGCGAGACCAGTGCCGCGCCGCGTTCGCGTGCGACAACGCCGATCTGGGCGAGACGTCGCCTGAGTTCGACCGGCGCCTGAACGTGAGCGGCGAGCGCTTCGATGCCCGCGGGCAGCGTGGGATCGCTTTCCGTCGTCTCGGCGTTGGTCCAGCGCATCGGCGCGGACGGATCGACGGGCGCGTCGAGATCGTCGCCGAGCACGGCGCCGATCGCTTTTTCATAGCCTTTCGCGACCGTGATGCCGTCGATGATCGGCGGCCACAGGTTTTTGGTCTCGCTGTTGACGAGCTTTGAAATCGTGCGCGCTTCGGTCTCCAACCGCTGCACGCGCTTGTCGGATTCGTTGAGCGGCGCGCGGGAGGCTTCAAGCTTGGCGCGCGCTGTGGCGTGGGCGCCTTCGGCCATCTGCGAGGCGCTTTCAGCGCTGGCGCGGTTTTGCTGACAAGTCTCGACATCAGCGGCGAGCGCGGCGAGGTCGCCCAGGCCGCCGGTCTCCTCGGCGAGCTTTTGCTCGTCGCGCTCGACATTGGCGATGTCAGAATCGAGCTTCGCCAGCCGCTCGTGGTGGGTGCGCACATTGCCTTCGAGCTGGTTGCGCCTGGCGGTGAGATCGGCGAGCGTCGTGGTCAACTCGGCGAACAGGCGCTCGGCGGCAGAGAGCGTGGCTTCTGCCTCGGATACGCGCTCGTCGACGCCGCTGCGTTTCTCGACGCGAAATTTGATTTCTTCCTTGAGTTCCGCATCTTCGGTCTCAAGCCGCTGAAGGGCGGCGTCGGCGTCCGCGGTCTGCTGCTGCTCGCGGCCGATGTCGGCGGAAAATTGTGTTAGCCGGCGGTCGAGTTCGGCGACGCGTTCCTGCGCGCGGGCTTCCTCGCGATCGAGCGTCTCGCGCGCATTGGTCAGGCGCTGAAGGCCGGCGGCGGCGCGGGCCTCGGCTTCCCGCAAAGCCGGCAACTCGGACGCGCGGATCGCCTGGATGCGGGCAGCTTCCGCCTGCTCGCGGGTGCGTTCCGCCATCTCGCGCACGGAAACGTCGTGAACGTGGGCGGTCTCCGATACGCCGGCCTGGGCCTCGATCCAGCGCAGGTGAAACAGCAGGGCTTCGGCTTTGCGAACCTTGGCGGCGACCTCGCGATAGCGGATGGCCTGTCGGGCCTGCTTTTTCAGGCCATCGATTTGTCCCGCCAGTTGGCCGATCACGTCCTCGACGCGGGTGAGGTTGGCCTCGGCCGCTTTCAAGCGCAACTCAGCCTCGTGGCGGCGGGCATGAAGGCCGGCGACGCCGGCGGCGTCCTCGAGCACGCGGCGGCGCTGCTCGGGCTTGGCCTGAATGATCTCGCCGATCTTGCCCTGGTGGACAAGGGCCGGCGACCGTGCGCCGGTTGCGGCATCCGCGAACAGCAATTGCACGTCGCGGGCGCGGACGTCGCGGCCGTTGATCCGGTAAACCGATCCGGCTTCGCGCTCGATGCGGCGGGAAATCTCGAGGACCTGACTGTCGTTGACGGCCGCGGGCGCCGTGCGCTCCGCATTGTCGATCGTCATCACGACTTCGGCGTGGTTACGCGCCGGCCGGTTGCCGGAGCCCGCGAAAATCACCGCATCCATGTCGGCCGCGCGCAGAGACTTGTGCGACGTCTCGCCCATCGCCCAGCGCAACGCTTCCACCAGGTTGGATTTGCCGCAGCCGTTCGGACCGACAACGCCGGTCAGGCCGGGTTCGATCGTGAAGTCGGTGGGTTCGACGAACGACTTGAAACCGTGAAGGCGAAGACGGGTCAGCTTCATAGGCACAGATTCTCTGTTGGCAGGGCGCGAATCTCCCTGCCTGGACAATACCATAGAAGGCAATGTCGGTGTGTGGGGTGAGTTGCTTTAAGCGCCTCTTCGGCAGCGACAATGGCGAGGCGGGGGGCCGAGGGCAACCGGCGCGGGCAGCTTTTCCCAAGAGAATTAGGAGCGAATTCGGAGGAAATTATCCCCGGATTTTGCCGCCGAACGGGAGCAGTTCCAGTTCCCGTTTAATCGCTCAACTCTTGAGTAGCGCCTTGATCCGCTTGTCGAATTCCTCAAACGAGGTTTCGCCCTTGATCATCTCGCCGTTGAGGAAGAACGTCGGCGTCGAATTCACCTTCAGAACATCGGAAGCGTATTTCTGGTCGGCGACGATCTTGTCGAGGAGAGCCTGGTCCTTGAGGCAGGTTTCGACCTGCTGCTGGCTCAGGCCGGCCTGCTTGCCGATCCGGGTCAGGGTCTCGGTGGTGTTTTTCAACACCCAGTCGCCTTGCTGGCGGAACAGCAGGTCGGTGACTGCGAAGTATTTGGCGCCGTCGTCCTTGGCGATGCAGCGTGACAGCATCGAGCCCGCCGCCGCCTTGATGTCGAGCGGGAATTCGCGGAACACGTAACGGATCTTGTTGGTGTCGATATAGGCAGCCTTGATCTTGGGGAACACGGACTCGTTGAAGGCCGCGCAATGCGGGCAGGTCATCGAGGCGTATTCGGTGATGGTGACGGCCGCGTCCTTTGGCCCAAGCGCCATGTCGGGCAACGACTGCGGCTTGGCGACATCGGCGACGCCATCGGCGAGCGCGTCGGCGATCAAACGAAGCGGCGACAATCCTGCGAGAGCGGCAAGTCCGGTCAGCGACAGGGCGGCGGTAAAGGCACGACGCGTGATGATCAAGATCGGCTCCCGAATTGGCGTTTTGCGCCCGAAAACAACTGACCTTCGCTATCTTGAAACCACGAATGTGGCAATGGCGGGCCTTGGCGGATAAAGGCTCAATTTCGCTTGATTGCGGCGCCCAGGCGCGCCAGCGCCGCCCGCAAGTCGTCGTCCTCGACTGAGGTCAGGGTTTGCGCGATCTGTTCGACTTGGCCGGGGTCAGGCGCCCGCGAACGGCGCGGACGATCCCGGCGCGACAATGGGCCTTGCCGCAGCGCCAGCCGGCCGACCGCGCTCCAACCCAGGAAGCGGTTGACGCGCTGAAGGATCACGTCGGAAGCGTGCTGGATTTCGAGGGCCATCGGGCCTTCCACCCGCAGCACCAGCGTTGCCGGTTCCTGCGGCTGGCCTTCGACGGGCCGCGGCCATTGGATCTTCAGCGGCTCGCAATGCCCCGACAGTTCGGATCCGATGATCTCGGCCCATCGCGTGACGAGTTCGCGCGCCGCAAAACCCTGCTTGGCATAGGCGTCGGAAAAGACGTCGCGGAGCAGGACGGATAACGGCTTGGCCGAGATCGGACCGGGCTTGTTCATCTTGGAAGGCTTTGCGACCATATGCATATGAGTCTATCAGGCGCCGCCGCCCTGCGGAAGAAAACCTCTGTATCCGATCGAGACGAAACAGCCGCCGCGCGCCCGGCGTTGTTGTTGGCCTGGTACGACCGGCATCGAAGGGTGTTGCCGTGGCGGCCGCCGGCCGGCCACAAGCCGGATCCTTATGCCGTGTGGCTCTCGGAAATCATGCTGCAGCAGACCGGCGTCAAAACCGTCGGACCGTATTTCCAGAAGTTCCTGGCGCGCTGGCCCGATGTCATGGCACTCGGCCGCGCTTCGCTCGACGACGTCTTACGGATGTGGGCGGGGCTCGGCTATTATTCGCGTGCGCGCAACCTGCACGCCTGCGCGGTTGCGGTGTCGCGTGACCATGGCGGCGCATTCCCCAATACCGAAGAAGCTTTGCGCGGCTTGCCCGGCATCGGCCCTTACACGGCGGCGGCGATTGCCGCGATCGCGTTCGACCGCCGCACCATGCCGGTCGATGGCAATATCGAACGCGTGGTGTCGCGGTTGTTCGCGATCGAGGAAGCTCTCCCTCAGGCCAAGCCTGCCATTCAGAAGCTCGCGAAGACGCTGCTTAGTCCCTCTCGCGCTGGCGACGAGCGGTCTCGCGCCGGGGATAGCGCGCAAGCGCTGATGGATCTCGGCGCGTCGATTTGCACCCCGAAGAAACCCGCGTGCAGCCTGTGCCCGCTCAACGAGGGATGCGCCGCTCGTCAGCGCGGCGATCAGGAAACCTTTCCGCGCAAGGCGCCCAAGAAAGCCGGGGACTTGCGGCGAGGTGCCGCGTTTGTCGTCACGCGCGGCAGCGAGCTTCTAGTGCGGACACGCCCCGAGAAGGGATTGCTCGGTGGCATGACCGAAGTACCGGGTTCAGAATGGCGTGCCGCGCAAGCCGACGAGACCGCGTTGAAGCAGGCGCCCCAGCTCGCCGGTGTGACGCGCTGGCATCGCAAGGTGGGCGTGGTCACGCACGTCTTCACGCATTTTCCGCTTGAGCTTGTCGTCTACACGGCGGAGGTCGCTGCGCGCGCCCGCGCGCCGAAAGACATGCGCTGGGTGCCGATCGCAACGCTGGATGGCGAAGCGCTGCCGAATGTGATGCGCAAAGTGATTGCGCACGGGCTTGGGTAACAGCTCTAAGCGCGTGCCCGCCGCACGATCGCCGGTTTGGCGTTGAGACCTTCGACCTGAAAACCCGCGACACGCTTGTAGTTGGCGGCGATCTGTTCCAATTCCTGGCGCGAGAGCACGTCGGTGACATCGTCGAAGCCATCGGGTGCGCGCTCCTCGACCAGCTGCATCACCTGTTCGGGCCCATTGCGGCGGTTGAGCAGGACAAGTTCGGTCGTGGCGGGACGGCGCTCGGCTTCATAGGCCATCAGTGCCGCGGTGGTTGGGCCATGCGTTTGAATTTCGCGGGTCAGGACCCGCGCATCCAGAATAGCCTGCGAGGCGCCATTGGAGCCGACCGGATACATCGGATGCGCGGCATCGCCCATCAGCGTGACGCGGCCGAAGGTCCATCGCGGAATTGGATCGCGGTCGACCAGCGGATATTCGAACGCCTGCGAGCAGTCGCGGATCAGGCCGGGGACATCGAGCCAGTCGAATTTCCAGTCCGCGAACCATGGCAGGAATTCTTCGAGCTTGGCGGTGCGGTTGTAGTCTTCGCGACGCCATTGATAGGTCGGCGGCATGTGCCGCTCGGCAATCCAGTTGATCATCGATTTGCCGTCGCCGTCGGGCCCCTTTGAAATGGGGTAGCAGACGAATTTCAGCATCTCATGGCCGGCCATGATCATGGTGCGGCCGGACAGGAACGGATTTGCCGAGGTGACGCCGCGCCAGAGAATGCGCCCGTTCCAGATCGGCGGGCCTTCGTTCGGATAAAGCTTCTCTCGCGCGGCGGAATGGATGCCGTCGGCGGCGATCAGAACCGCACCGTCGTGATGGCCTGCCGGTTTTCCGGTTGCCTTGTCGATGAAATCAGCCCGAATGCCGTTTGAAGATTCGCTCCAGTCGCTCAAGTGATGGCTGGTGAGAATATTTTCCGCACCCAGCCGTTCGATGGCGGCGTCGAGCAGGATTTGTTGCAGGGTGCCGCGATGGATCGAAAACTGCGGCCACTTGTAACCGGCTTCCAGGCCGCGCGGTTCGCTCCAGATCGGCCGGCCGCGTTTGGAGAAATAGGCTAGTTCTCGTGTGGCGACGCCCACGGCATCCAGCCGCTCGTGCAGGCCAAGCTCGATCAGTTCGCGGACCGCGTGCGGCAGCACATTGATGCCGACGCCGAGCGGCTTCAACTCGGGCACGCTTTCAAAGATTTTGGCGGGAACGCCGATCTGATGCAGGCTGAGCGCCAGCGTCAGCCCGCCGATGCCGCCGCCGGCGATAAGAACGGTCATTTTGATTTCACCTTCTTGGGCGGCGTCATGACATGGCGGTGACAGCGAGGGCAACTGCGAAACGCAATTTCCGAAACAGCAAACGGTGGAACATAGCACCAAAAATGCCAGTGGAACCATCGGGTTTCCCTCGACGTTTATCGCTTATCTGTCCTGTGCCGAGTCCTGCGGCCTCAACTCTTTCAAGGATCTCGGAATTTTCATGATGGCGGCTTCTCCCCCGGATAACGCGGTTCGTGTGGGAGAATTTTCACCGGCCGGACTGCGCGAGAACCTCAAAGCGGCCACCGCTTCCGCGCATCGCGCACTCGATACGCGGTTTGGCACCTACGATCTGACAAGCATCGATGGCTACCGCTGCTTTCTGGAAGCGAGCGCGGCCGCGTTACTTCCGCTTGAAGCAGCGCTGGAGCGTTCGGGCGTCGCGGACCTGTTTGCCGATTGGCCGCAACGTTCGCGCCGCGCGGCCATCGCGGCCGATATTGCGCGCACCAGCGGTACCGCGCATCTCTTACCCGCGGTGGTGACAATGAGCCGGCCGGAAATGCTGGGCGCGATGTATGTGCTCGAAGGCTCGCGGCTCGGCGCAAAGTATCTGCTGCGTGCCGTTGCCTGCCGCACCGAGCCGCAAATTGCGGAGGTGACGCATTATCTCCGTCGCGGAGCGACCAGCCGCTGTGGCGAACATTTCTGGAAAAGCTTAAGTGCGAACGGGTTACGCCGCGCGGCGAAGCCGAAATGATATCCGGTGCGCAACTCGCGTTCGCGATGTTTGAAAGGGCGGTGCTGGCATGAACGAACAGGTCGATCTTACCAATTGTGACCGCGAGCCGATCCATATTCCCGGCAGCGTTCAGCCGTTCGGCTTCCTGCTGGCGTTGTTGTCGGATTTCAATATCTGCATGGCGTCGGAGAACGCCTCCGATTTTCTCGGCATCGAGGTTTCCGCGCTGCTGCAACGCCCGATCGATGACGTGTTCTCGGCGGAGGCGATCACCGCGATCCGGACCCGCGTCGACTACCTGAGCGGACCCGATGCGGTGGAGCGCATCTTCGGTTTGCATATCCGGGATGGTAAAGCGCCGTTCGATCTCGCCATCCATTTCTCCGGCGCCTATCTCGTCGTCGAGGCCGAGCCGAGCGTGGTGCAGCCCGACGTCAATTCAGGCGAACTCGTTCGCCTGATGCTGGGGCGCATTCGCAAGACTAGGGGCATGGCCGAACTGGCGCAAGAATTGGCGCGGCAGCTCAAGGTTCTGACCGGCTTCGACCGCGTCATGGTTTACCGCTTTCAGGAAGACGGATCGGGCGAGGTGATCGCGGAGGCCGCGAGTTCCGGTCTGGAATCGTTTCTCGGGCTGCACTATCCGGCGTCCGACATTCCGCGGCAGGCGCGGATACTCTATCAGCGCAACTGGCTTCGCATCATCGCCGACATCGACGCCAAGCCAGCTCAATTGCAATCGACCTCGACGCATAGTGCGGCACTGCTCGACCTATCGATGAGCGTGCTGAGATCGGTGTCGCCGATCCATATCGAATATCTGCACAACATAGGCGTCGGCGCATCGATGTCGGTCTCGATCCTGCGCGACGGCAAATTGTGGGGGCTTTTTGCCCTTCACCATTATTCACCCCGCCATATCTCGTTCGAGAAGCGAACGGCGTCTGAGTTGTTCGGCCAGATGTTTTCCTGGATTCTGGAGGGACGTGAACGCGAGGACCAGATGGCCTATGAGGCGCGCGCCCATCAAACCCAGGAACGGTTGATGGAGACCGCGGCCGCGCATGCGCACAGCTCGCGCGCGATTATCGATTTCATCGGCGAGTATCGCAAGATGATCGCTTGCGACGGCATCGCGGTCTGGTCCGAAGGTGGCGTTACGCTTGAAGGCGAGACGCCGACTGAAAACGAAGTCAAGGAGCTGATCGGCTTCATCAACCGCACCTCGCCTGGCCGCATCTGCGCGAGCGCCGAAATCGCCAAGGTCTATGCGGCGGGCCAGTCGTTTCGTGATCGCGCGGCGGGCTTTCTCGCCATTCCGATTTCCCGCGTGCCGCGTGACTGTCTGGTCTTCTTCCGCCGCGAGGTGTTGCGCTCTGTCAATTGGGCGGGTGATCCCAACAAATCGTATCTGGAGGGCCCGCTCGGTTCGCGGTTGACGCCGCGCAAGAGCTTTGAGCTCTGGCAGGAAACGGTGGCCGGCCAATCGAGGCCATGGACGCAAGGCGATTTGCGCATTGCAGAAAGCCTACGCGTCACGCTACTCGAAGTAATCCTGCAGCTTTCCGATCTTGCGGCGCGCGAACGGCGCAATTCACAGGAACGGCAGGAGTTGATGATCGCGGAACTCAATCACCGCGTCCGCAACATCTTGAGCCTGGTGCGCAGTCTGGTGGCGCAGAGCAAGGACACTGCGATGAGCACCGAGGAATTCGCTTCGGTGCTCGGCGGCCGCATCCAGGCGCTCGCTCGCGCCCACGACCAGATTACCAATCTGAACTGGGCGCCGGTCGCGCTCAAATCGCTGGTGGAATCCGAGGCCGGGGCCTATCTCGGTTCACGCGCCGATCGCATCCGGCTGGACGGCCCCGATGTTGCGCTCGATCCGAAGGCCTTCGCCACCCTCGCGCTCGTCGTCCATGAGATGATGACCAACTCGGCAAAATATGGCGCGCTCGCCGATTCCACCGGCCAGGTCGAAGTGATCTGGAAAGTCGATCCCGGATCGAGTCTTGTCATCGAATGGAAAGAAAGCGGTGGGCCGCCGGTGCAGCCGCCGTCCCGCCGCGGCTTCGGCACCACCATCATCGAACGATCGGTGCCCTTTGATCTCAAGGGCGACGCGGAAATTCGTTTCGATCTATTAGGGGTACAGGCGCGTTTTGAGATCCCGGCCAACTTTGTGCAGATGATGCCGTCGCTTGCGGCGGCGCCGTCACGGGTAGAAGTGCAGCAAACCGCTGCGCCGCGGCTTTCAGACACCGCGTTGATCGTCGAGGATAATCTGATCATTGCGATGGCAGCGGAAGTGATCCTGCTCGAACTCGGCGCGCGTCACGTCGAGACGGCCGCCTCGGTCAGCCAGGCGATGCAGGCGATCACGCGCGCAAAGCCGAGTTTCGCCCTGCTCGATATCAATCTTGGCGGAGAAAACAGCATTCCGGTCGCCAGGAAACTAGTCGAATTGAAGGTGCCGTTCATCTTCGCAAGCGGCTATGGCGAGCGCGCACCTGTTCCGGAGGAACTGGCCGAGGCGCCGATCATTCAGAAGCCTTACACGCGCGAGACCGTCGAGCACGCGCTGACCAAGCTGAAATGAGCTCGCAACAGTGCGCCGCGCCGTATCACGAACTTCGGAAAGCAGGCGCCAGTCCGCGTCCGGTCTCCAGCATCAGTTTCCGCAGCCAGATCGAGCCGGGATCGAACTGGGCCCGCGTCGGATAAAACATATGCTGCTCGTCGATACCGGGATCGAACGGCGGCGTCACAATTTTCAAAGACAATTGCGTGGCCAACGCCGCGATCAGGCGGCGGGGCACGAAAGCGACTAGGTCGGTGCGGGCTGTGACGTGCAGCGCCTCGATATAACCGGGTACGACGAGCGCGATCCGCCGCTCGATGCCTTTGGTATGCAGCCAGCGGTCGATCAGGTCTTCGCTCTGGCCCCGGATCACGACCGCGACATGCCGTGCGGCGAGGAATGCATCCCGCTTCTTCAACCTGGCGCCAGCCGGATGGTCCTTGCGCACCGCGAGCGCGTCGCTGTCGACATACAGGCGATGGCGGTGAAAGCCCCTGAAAGCGTCGCCGATCGAGATGACGAGATCGATGGTGCGGGCAAATTCCGCGGTGAAGATCGCAGGCCCGCGCCAAGGCACCACGTCAATCGTTACCCCGGGCGCTAGCGTCGTCACCTTCTCCATCAGCGGCGGCATCAGGAGTTCGACCGCCAAATCCGGCATCATCAGGCGGAAATGCCGCTCGCTATGGCCGGCGTCGAATTCCTCCGGCGTGAACAGCCCGCGTACCTGATCGAGCGCTTGCGAAAGCGGCCCGCGCAACGCCTGCGCCCGCGGTGTCAATTCCATCCGCGCTCCGGTACGTACCAAAAGCGGATCGCCAATCACGTCGCGCAATCGCTGCAATGCATGGCTCGCCGCGGGCTGCGACAGGCCGATCCGCATCGCCGCGCGGCTGACGCTAGCCTCCTTGAGCAGGGCGTCGAGCGCGACCAGCAGGTTGAGGTCGAGCGAATTCAAATTCATGAAATGAATAATAATTATATTTCATATCGATTGGAAGAATGAATAGCCCTGGTGCCATGATCGGGAAAGCGTTTCAGCCGAGGAAAGAGGCCGACATGAGCGATACCGCCAGCAACAAGAAACTGATCCAGAATATTTTCGCCGCCGCCGGGGCGCCAGATCCTGCCGGTCGCGATCGTTCGTTGTTCGTCGCCAGTCTCGCCGACGACGCGACCTGGACCGTGACTGGCCAATATTCGTGGTCGCGGACTTTCTCAGGCCAGCAGTCGATCCTGAACGACTTGCACGGTCACGTCCGCACGCGGCTCGCCGAGCGAACGCGCACGATTGCGCATCGCTTCATGGCCGATGGCGATCATGTCGTGGTGGAAGCCAAGGGCGACAACGTCACGCGGGAAGGCGTGCGCTACGACAACGATTATTGCCTGGTGTTTCGCCTGGAGGGCGGCAAGATCAAGGAGATCCGGGAATACTGTGACTCGGTCCTGACCGAAAAAGCACTGGGCAAGTTTCCGGAGATCGCCGAAGCTTGAGCCAGGTAGGGTGGGCGGGCGCGTTAGCGCCGGGCTCACCGCCGTTCCTGCAATCCATTTTCCGCAGCATTGCTGTGGCGTGATGGATTCCGGGTCCACGCGCTCAAGCGCGTGTCCCGGAATGACAAAGAGTTGTCACGCGACCTTGGTCTTGAGGTGACCGAACATGATGTGACGCGCAGCGTCGTCCATGTCGGCCTTGAAGGTGAACTTGTCCTTTAGTGCGATCGCGCGTGCTGCGGCCGGCCGTGCCGAGACCTCATCGTGCAGGCGCTTGACGTTCGGGTATTTCGAAAAGACGTCGTCGCCGAGCACGTAAGGCGCCATGCGCACCCAACCCCAGAAAGCCATGTCGACAATCGTGTAGGTATCGCCAACCATGTATTTGCTCTTGGCGAGATGATCGTCGAGGATCTTGTAATGGCGATGCGCTTCATACTGGTAACGGTTGTGCGCGTATTCGAGGTCCTTGGGCGCGGCGTGCTTGAAATGCACCGCCTGTCCGGAATACGGGCCAAGACCGGTCGCGATGAACATCAGCCATGAGTAAAGCTGCGCGTGGCTTTGCGGCGTCTTGGCCGGCATGAACTTGCCGGTTTTTTCGCCGAGATAGAGCAGGATCGCGTTCGAGTCGAAAACGAGTACGCCGTCATCGTCGATCGCCGGCACCTTGCCGTTCGGGTTCACCTTGAGGAATTCCGGCTTGAACTGGTCACCCTTGCGGGTATCGACCGGAATGAGTTCGCAAGGAAGGCCGGTTTCTTCCAGAAACAGCGCCACCTTGTTGGGGTTCGGCGCACCGTTGAAGTAGAATTTGAGCATACAGATCTCCCTTATTGTTGTTGTCGTAAAATGGAGAGCGCAGCTGGGCGGCCGCGCATGACCGTTTCTTGCACGAATTTTACGGAAAAGAGCAAGCGACGAGTTTGTGAAGCATCACCGCAGGTGGACGTCAATCGTCAGCCTTTGGCTGGTTCGCCGATCTTGTCCTGCGTCCTGGTTTCGAAGTCCGCGGCGTCGTGGCGCTCGTGCAGTTGGTTGGCGGGATCTCCCGACACGCGATTGACCATGCGGCCGCGTTTGACGGCCGGCCGGCCGGCGATCGCCGCCGTCCAGCGCTGGACGTTCTTGTAGTCCTGCACCGAAAGGAATTCGCCGCCGTTGTAAAGCAGTCCCTGTGCCAGGCCGCCATACCAGGGAAACACCGCTATGTCGGCGATGGTGTATTGATCGCCGGCAAGATATTCGTTGTCGGCCAAACGGCGGTCGAGCACATCGAGCTGGCGCTTGGTCTCCATCGCAAACCGGTCGATCGCATATTGGATCTTGAACGGCGCATAGGCGTAGAAGTGCCCGAAGCCACCGCCGAGATAGGGCGCGCTACCCATCTGCCAGAACAGCCAGGACAGGCACTCGGCCCGCGTCGGCGTATCTTTCGGCAAAAGCGCTCCGAACTTCTCCGCCAGGTGCAGCAGGATGGCGCCGGATTCGAAAACCCGAAAAGGCTTCGCTCCGCTACGGTCCAGCAGCGCCGGAATTTTCGAATTCGGATTCACCTCGACGAAACCCGAGCCGAATTGCCCGCCGTCGATCCTGATCAGCCAGGCGTCGTATTCCGCGCCGCGATGGCCGAGCGCCAGCAGCTCCTCGAACATGATCGTGACCTTCTGGCCGTTCGGCGTCGCCAGCGAATAAAGCTGGAAGGGGTGGCGTCCGACCGGCAATTCCTTCTCGTGTGTAGCCCCCGCGATCGGCCGGTTGATGCCGGCAAACTTGCCGCCGTTCTCAGCGACCCATTTCCAGACCTGGGGCGGCGTGTACGCAGTTTCTTCAGTCATTCGGTGCTCCAGATTCTGTAAACGGCGGTTGGGTGGACAGCGATAGGCCCACCGGCGGCAATATAGGATTTCGGCAAGCGCCGGAAATAGCCACACGCGCGCACCGCGCATGCACTCCCGCCGTGCGGCGATTGTGGGTTGACCTCACTTTGCGCTAATTAGTGACCATGGACGAAGTCTCGAGCAAAAGATCCTATCGCATCGGAATCGACGTAGGAGGAACTTTCACCAAAGCCGCCTTGATCGATAACATCGATGGCAGCGTCGCAGGGCGGTCCTCCGTTCACACCACCCATGAACATCCGGATGGTGTCGCTGCCGGCGTCATCCAGGTGTTCGAACAGGTCTTGCGTGAGGCCGGCGTCGATGCCGGCGACGTCGTTCTTCTCGCCCACAGCACGACGCAAGCTACCAACGCGCTGTTGGAGGGCGACGTGGCTCGGGTCGGAATCCTGGGCCTGGCGGCCGCCAAGGCAGCGAAACTTGCGCAGGCGCAGGTTCGTATCGATCCGATCGAGCTCGCGCCGGGTCGCGTGCTTCACACGTGCAATCAATTCCTGCTGAGCGACACCCTGGACCGAAAGGCGGTCGAGGATGCCGTACGCGCGCTCCGCTCGGATGGCGCCCAGGTGCTGGTGGCATCGGCCGCCTTCGGCGTCGATAATACGTCGACCGAAGAACTCGTTCGTGAGGTCGGCGACGAGTTCGGTCTCCCGACGACTTGCGGGCACGAGGTCACGCGGCTGTATGGACTGACGACCCGGACGCGGACCGCTGTCATCAATGCGTCGATCCTGCCGCGAATGATCGCAACCGCCAATCTGACCGAAATGAGCATGAAGAACGCCGGCATCGATGCGCCGCTGATGATCATGCGCGGCGATGGCGGTGTGATGGACATCGGCGAAATGCGGCGTCGCCCCGCAATGACGATGCTGTCCGGCCCTGCGGCGAGCGTAGCGGGCTCGCTGATGCATGTCGGCATGTCCGACGGCATCTATTTCGAAGTCGGAGGCACGTCGACAAACCTCGGCGTCGTCAAGGCCGGCCGTCCGGTCGTGACTTATGCCAACGTCGGTGGTCACGATACCTACGTCAATTCTCTCGACGTGCGGGTGTTGGGCGTGGCGGGCGGCAGCCTGATCCGGATCGCCGACGGTTCGGTGCGAGAGGTCGGGCCGAGAAGCGCCCACATCGCCGGGCTGCGATACGCCTGCTTCGCGCCTGCCGAATTTTTCGACAACGCGCGCCTCATTTTCTTCGAGCCGAAGCTGGGGGACGGCGATGATTTCGTCGCGGTCGAGACCGAGCGGCATGGCCGCTTTGCGCTGACCACCACCTGCGCCGCCAATGCCGCCGGCTTGACGCGTCCGGGAATGCATTGCTACGCGCCGGCGGAAGCCGCTCGCGCGGCCTTCGCTCCGCTTGCGATAGCTGTCGGGAAGGACGTCGTCTCGCTGGCAAAGGAAGTGCTGGCGTCAGCGGCCGGCAAGGTGATCCCGACCATCCGGACATTGATCAAGGACTATCAACTCGATGAAGACCAACAGGTGCTCATCGGAACGGGCGGCGGCATCGGCGCTTTGTTGCCTACCGTCGCGGAGCAATTGGGTCTGCGGTTCGAGATCGCAAAGGACGCGGAGATCATCTCCTCGATCGGGGCGGCGCTGGCGATGGTTCGCGAAGTCGTCGAACGGGTCAATCCCGATCCCTCGTCCGACGATATCGTGCATCTTCGCACCGAGACGCTGGAAGCGATCAGCAGACTGGGAGCCGACCCGAAGACGGTCGACATTTCGGTGGAGATCGACCGGCAGACCGGCAGGATACGGGCGATCGCCACGGGCGCCGCAGCGCTGCGCAGTACCGGGGAAACGGAGACCGTCTCGGAGCGGCAAGCCCGCCGGATCGCGGCAAGATCGCTCCGTCTATCCGAGGACGAGATCGAACTCGCCGCCGAAACGGCGGGCGCGTTCGTCTACGCCCCGAGGACCGGTTCGAGGCATTCGCTGAGGATTGTCGACCGGCGCGGAAAAGTACGTCTGCAGCGCAGCCATGCGCTCGTGCACCGGACGACCGTCGGAAAATGGCAGGATTCTTTCCGATCGATGAACCTTTTCGGGTCTATAGATCCCGCCGATGCCTTTTTCGGAGCGGTTTTGCTGTATGATAGTCACCTGATCGACGTGACCGACGAAAGCCTTTATTCCAATGCGGTCAAGATCGTGGACAGCGAGCTTTCGGGCGTGGCGCCTGGAACGCCGCTGGTCCTGATCGGCCTGGGACGACCGACGTTGGCCGAGCAGATGCGAAAGGAAAAGCGCGATGGAGAAGTTTGAAAAGCTGAAGGCCGTGGCGGCCCCGATGGGAATTCCCAACGTCGATACCGACGCGATCATTCCCAAGCAGTTCCTCAAGACGATCAAGCGGGCCGGGCTCGGCAAGGCGCTGTTTTCCGAACGGCGCTACAACGAGAATGGCGAAGAGCGGTCGGACTTTGTCCTGAATCAGGGACCTTTCCGCAAAGCCAAAATCCTGGTGGCGGGCGAGAACTTCGGCTGCGGTTCGAGCCGCGAGCACGCGCCGTGGGCGCTGCTCGATTTCGGCATCCGTTGCGTCATCGCGCCCTCATTCGCCGACATCTTCTACAACAACATGTTCAAGAACGGCATGTTGCCGGTCAGGCTGAGCGCCAAGCGGGTGCACGAGCTGATCCAGTTCCTGACCGAGCTGCCTGGCGCGGAAATCACCGTCGATCTGCGCGAGCAGACCGTGACCGGACCGGACGAGCAGGTCGATCATTTCGACGTCGCGGAGTTTTCGCGCGAGAGTCTTCTCAACGGCTACGACGAGATCGAACTCTCGCTGTTGAAAAAGGACAAGATCGCAGCCTACGAGAAGAGACAGAGCGTCGAGCGTCCCTGGCTATAAGTGAACACGTTCGAGCGGCCTGAGTCGTTGCTATTTCTCTGTTGGTCGCTTTGCGTCTTTCGCCACATTGCGTCAGTCAAAGCGGCCGCTTGCTCAAAACCCCTGCTTGAACCCGAGTGAGATCCCTGTACTGCTCGGTTCGCCATCCTTCCAATTGCGCGAGATCGACCTCTCCCCGTCCATGTTGACGGTGAGGCCGGTCGCGATCTGAGGCGTGTCGTAATCGTCGTTGCTATCGAACGCATCGCGGAATCGGTATGAAATAACGTTCCAGGTTATCGCTTGGCTTATCTTGAAATCGGCGGCAATCCGCAGAACGTAATATGGGAAGGTGGTGTTCGGATTTTCGCGCCAATGCTCGCCAATTCCTGCGCTACCGCTTACCGAAAGAACGGGGTCGAGCCGAATACGATAGCCGACCGTTCCTTCAACATTCTGGCTAGTCCGATCACTGAACGCAGTGGAAGGAGCCGCCGAAGATCAGACCACTATCGAAGGTGTATGCTCCGTTCAGTTCGTATTTCGTGTTTTTGGGATCGCCGAAATTGCCGGGATCGCGATCGGATATATTCCCACACCGATTGAACTGCTGTCGGCAGAAGCGGTATTGCCGGACGCTGCCAATATAGCCGCGGCAACCAGTACTCCAGCCCTCGCACGCATCAGCGTATAGTCTTGATCCCGGCGCGCGCGCCTTCACCTCTCCGTCGCTGCCACATCTTATTGACCCAGGGGCGCCAAAGCGTTGCTCAAGGGCGCGCCCGGTATCGTAATGAGGCCGGAAAACGGATGACTCAGGTCGAGTATCAGAAAAATGGCGGACGATGCTGAAATCGCACAAAAGAATAACGATGCCACGATGGTCAGATTGGGGCGCGCAAAGAGGCCGAAGCTGAGAAAGATAAGCGTTATCCAGAACACCAGCACGATCAGGAATGGTGTCGGAATGACATTGCCGGACTGGGCCAAAAGGATGCGCGTTTGGCCCAAATCGATTCCGATCTGAACCGCCTTGGACTGCATCTGGCGCTGAGCGTCGTTCTGCGGTGTTAACGCCAGCAATTTATCAAAGAACAGATCGGCGTCAGCGCTGGGTTCGAAAGGCGCAACCGGGGTTGTCGCAGCATCGCCTCTGCCCCAAACCCGCTCGACCAACGTCCTCACTGCGCTTCTCAGCAACACACGAACCGGCCGGGCTTCGGGTCCGGATCGCGCCAGGATGTTGTCGAGCAGAATGACATTGGCGGTGATCTGCTTGATCTGGTTGCTTTGGGTCTGGAACGACCCCTGAGCGGAGGCGACCAGGAGGCCCAGAACGAGCGCGGAAAGAGTGGCGATCAGTCCGGTGCTCAGCCTCACCACGTCCTTGGTATCTGCACTCAAATGAGGTTCGGGCAAGACGAGCCGCAGCAGCATGCCCAGCAAAGCACCGCCGAAAATAAAAGCAAAAGCGATTTCTGAAGTGAACACGGCGCCTATTCCATCAATTGTGGACCGGGGGCGATGGAAGCCGAATTTACTTCTTCAGCTTGATGCCACGCTCGGCCCTGTAGTCTTTGAAAACGACATCGATGGCCTGGATGATCTTCTTGCCGGGATTGGCCTTGCAATAAACGATGACCTCGTGTTGCAACTCTCTGGCGCGGCTGACCAGCATGACGTGCTTCTTGGCAAGGCCGTTATACCAGCCGCTATACCAGGCGGCCAGATAGTCCGCGTCTTCCTGGAATGTGCCTGCCAATTGAGCGCAGGTCAGTTCCTGAACATCGATATATCCGTCGGGGCCCGCATAGGTCTTGAGTTCGACTTGTGCACAGGCTTGCCCCGCAATCATTAGGGCCGCACAGCATAAAATCAGTTTTTTGGCGATCATTGGAACTCCTCTCCGGATTTGTTTCAAGCCCCTTACTCGACTAATTCGAAATCGCCCGGCTTCCACGTCTTGTCGAACCAGGGCTCAAGCGGCGCGTAGAGGCGCAGCAGCGAATTTCCAGCCCTTGCCCGGCATGGTCTGCACCCAGTTCGCTTCCTGTCCGGCGGGTGCCTTCGGGGCAAACCACACCGTCACCGAACCGTCGGCGTTCTTCTTGATGCCTTTTCGATTGCTGTCGAGGCCGGCCAACTGCTGGTCGGTTTTCAGCATGGAGCGGTGCTGCCCGTCGTAAACCATGAAAGACCAGAACTGGCCGGCGGGGATCGGCGCGGGCAGTGTGATCTTGTAGGTCTTTCCGCCATCGAGATACTCGCCCTTCGAGTCGCGGGCGGCGACCTGATGATCGTGGCGCTTCCCACGTTGATGATCGATCGATGGGTTCAGGCGCGGCGGGGGGTCGACAGACTTGACGTCACTCTTCCTTCACCGCGCTGGCAGGTGTCCACCGCTGAACTAAGCCAGCGCGCATCGGCATTATCCGGATTGCTGCAGATACTCATGACGCAACGGGAGTCTCTGGTGGCCGGGCTTGCGAAAATCGAGGAGAAGATTTTCGATGCTATCCTCGACTTGATTCCGTCCGCCGAAGTCATCGAACCGCTGCATCATCGCGCCCGCATCGCGCGCGAAGTCCTGAAATTTCTGAAAGAGCGGCTCGACGACCCGCCAAGTATTACGGAGCTCTGCATTGCCGTAGGGGCCAGGGAGCGCACGCTCTATTTGAGCTGTGTCGAAGCCTTCGGCCGGCCGCCGGCCATGCTGCTCGCCGAGCTTCGGCTCAACGCGGTCCATCGCGCTCTATCCCATGCTGCAAAAGAAGCGAGCGTCACCAGCGTCGCCGCGGGCTACGGCTTCACGCATTTTGGACGCTTCGCTTCCGTCTATCGGCGTCAATTCGGAGAGCTGCCGTCGGCGACCTTCGGAAGAGTGCGTAGTGGACCGACCATGAAGTAGCAGCATGATCGTCGAGCTTGATGCGAGAATATGCTCTTGCGCCGACGGGCAAATCAGTGGTTCTTCTTCGCGCGTCTCGCGCCTGATCAAGAGGGGCGCTTCGCGGTCGTCACGAACGTTTGGTGCGGGATGCGATGGACGTGTATGGCGTCGCCGGACGAGCGGCGTCATCGCGGACGGCGAAGTCGTGTGGTTCTGATGTCTCGACGCTGACATCAACCTGGCGATGAAGCTGGCGCTTCACGCCGGGGACGGTGACAAAAAAGCCCGATCACCGGGGAGATCACGAAGAAAACCGTAAAACCATTGCGCGGGGAATGCCGGGTGTTTCGGTGTGACCGTGGTGACTAACGCGCGTGTTTTCTACCACCACGCGCGGCTGCGGGCGCATCGAGCGCCCGGCATTCCCTGCGCCCTCTGATGATAGGGGGACGATCTGCTTTGCAAAGCTCGGGCAAATCACGCCGCGGGAAGGCCAAGGTGTGCGCTTAACCGACACCGTCGTCCTTGCGAACGCAGGGACCGATACGCTATGTCGCGCGTGCTGAAAGATCCTGCAAGTCGACTGTCGCGCAACCATGAAAGCTGATGGTTATGGGTCCCTGCGTTCGCAGGGACGACAGCGAAGTGGCTGTTTGACATCTGAAGATGGAATTGAACTAGCCGACCGCCATCTGGCTGCGGATTTCGGCGCGCAGCTCGTCGATCAGCTTCAGACCCTGCTTGGTCTCGACATGCCAGAACGTCCAGCCGTTGCAGGCTTCCGCGCCTTGCGCCACCGCACCGATGCGATGGATCGAACCGACCTTGTCGCCCAGCATGATGGCGCCGTCGGCGCGGACCAGTGCGCCATGGCGCTTCTTGGCATCGACGAGCTTGGTGCCCGGCGAGATCATGCCGCGCTCGATCAGTTCGGAGAAGGCCACCCGAGGCGCGTCACGAGCGGTCATGAAGGGCGCGAGCGTCGCTTCGGGCAGCGGCTCGATTTCGGCAATGCGGGCTTGCGCTGCGGCCGCATAAATCTTGTCGCGCTCGAATCCGGTGTAGCGGCGGCCGAGGCGTTTGGCGACCGCGCCGGTCGTGCCGGTGCCGTTGAAGGGATCGATCACGAGATCGCCGGGTTTCGACGACGACAACAGTACGCGTGCCAGCAAGCCTTCGGGCTTCTGGGTCGGATGAACCTTCTTGCCGTCCTGGCCTTTGAGCCGCTCATCGCCGGTGCAAAGCGGGATCAGCCAGTCCGAGCGGGCCTGCACGTCTTCATTGGCGGCCTTCAGCGCCTCGTAATTGAACGTATAGCCCTTGGCCTTCTCGTCGCGCGCAGCCCAGATCATGGTCTCGTGCGCATTGGTGAAGCGGCGGCCGCGGAAGTTCGGCATCGGATTGGTCTTGCGCCAGACAATGTCATTGAGAACCCAGAAGCCGAGGTCCTGCATGATCGCGCCGACGCGAAAGATGTTGTGATAGGAGCCGATCACCCAGATCGTCGCCGATGGTTTCATCAGGCGGCGGCAGGCAAGCAGCCAGGCGCGCGTGAAGTCGTCGTAGGCGGCGAATGACGAGAACTTGTCCCAGTCGTCGTTGACGGCATCGACGTGGGATTTGTCGGGGCGCTTGAGTTCGCCCTTGAGCTGAAGATTGTAAGGCGGGTCGGCGAAGACGAGATCGACGGAGCTGGCCGGCAATTTTGACATCTCGGCGACGCAATCGCCAAGGATGATGCGGCTATCCGATTGGGATTTAAATTTAGTGCGGGGCGCCCTTGCAGACGCCCCGCGACGCGACACAACCATGACTTAATTACTCTGACTCAGGCGACGCTGTCGGCGACGCGGGACCAAACAACCGACTGGCGCCACTTTGACGCGGCAAAGTAAAAATCGACTTAACCGGGCAATTCTTTCACGCTGATGATCCGACAAATTCGCGTCCCGTGATCGGCGGATATTTTGCGAACGGCGGAGACGGGAGTGACGACGTCCGTGGAATTTAAGGGGAATTGGCATTTCGCGTTTGCAGCGCCCCTTCGCGGCAAAATGCGCCGCGGATGCAAAGCCGCTTTCACTAGGCAATTTTTGCCGGGCGGGTTATTAGATGTAACGAAGAAAATTTTGCCGTCCTGGCCGTGCGTAGCGGCGAGATGGACGCTGCAAACCGCAACGAGGAAATCTGGCCATGCGTTACGATGATTTTCGCCGCAGCGACGACATCGACGACCGTCGCGACGATAGCGGTGGCGGATTAGGCGGCGGGGGCGGCGGCTTTGGATTGCCGATGGGTGGCGGCGGCCTCGGTATCGGCACCATCATCGTGCTCGGCCTGGTCGGCTACGCTTTCGGGATTGATCCGCGCATCCTGATCGGCGGTGCGGAGATCCTCACTGGCGGGAGCGGCGGCCAGACGTCGACCTATCAGACCGACCGTCGGACAGGCACGGCGAAGAAAGGGGCTCCCACCGACGAGATGGGCAGCATGATCGCCGGTATCCTCGGCGAGATCGACGATCGCTGGAGCGAAATCTTCCAGGCTGCCGGCCAAACTTATACCGGTCCGCGCATTGTGCTGTTTCGTAATGCGACCAATGGTGGCCGTTGCGGCATGGCGCAGTCGGCGATGGGACCGTTTTATTGTCCGCCCGACCGGCAGATTTATCTCGATACCGGCTTCTTCCGGGAGGTCGAGACGCGCTTCCACGGCTGCCAGGGTTCGGCCTGCAAATTTACCGCGGCCTACATCATCGCTCATGAGGCCGGACATCACATCCAGAACCTGCTCGGCATCTTGCCGAAGGTGACCGCGCAGCAGCAGGCGGCGGGCAGCAAGGCAGCCGCCAACGCGCTTCAGGTGAGGGTGGAACTGCAGGCGGACTGCCTCTCCGGCGTTTGGGTCAATCGCGAAGAGAAGAAGCGGCCGGGGTTCGTCGAAGCGGGCGATATCGATGGCGCGCTCGCCACCGCGTCGGCGATCGGCGACGACACGTTGCAACGTCAGGCGACGGGCCGCGTGGTGCCGGATTCGTTCACCCACGGCTCGGCGGAACAACGCAAGCGTTGGTTCATGACCGGCTACCAGCAGGGAACGTTGAAGGCGTGCGATACGTTTAGTGCGGCATCACTGTAGCGTGGTCTGACCTCACATGAACTCGCCCGGCGAAACCCGACAATTCGTGCCGCTAAATATCGCGGTGCTGACGATCTCGGACACCCGCTCGCTCTCCGATGACAGATCGGGTACGACGCTGGCGGACCGGAT
The DNA here is from genome assembly GCA_963824305.1 of uncultured Alphaproteobacteria bacterium. Classification (GTDB taxonomy): domain Bacteria; phylum Pseudomonadota; class Alphaproteobacteria; order Rhizobiales; family Xanthobacteraceae; genus Bradyrhizobium. The sequence continues at coordinate 1,858,104 of CAWGOW010000001.1, read as the reverse complement.
TGTGGCGGCCGGCCATCATCTCGCCGGACGGGAGATCATCGTCGACGATGTCGATGCGATCCGCGTCATCATCAAGCGATGGATTGCCGATGCCGGTGTCGACGCCATCATCACGACGGGCGGCACGGGCTTCACCGGCCGCGACGTGACGCCGGAGGCGATCGAGCCGTTGTTCGAGAAGCGGATGGATGGATTCTCCATCGCCTTTCACATGCTGAGCCACGCCAAGATCGGCACCTCGACGATCCAGAGCCGGGCGACGGCAGGTGTTGCGGGCGCGACTTTCGTCTTCTGCCTGCCGGGTTCGCCCGGCGCCTGCCGCGACGGCTGGGACGGGATTATCGCCGCCCAGCTCGACTATCGGACGCGGCCCTGCAATTTCGTCGAGATCATGCCGCGACTGGACGAACATCTGCGCCGGCCGAAGGCCAAGGGAGCGTCGGCCTGATCCGGTTACCGCGCCGACGGTTAACGTCTAAATTCCAAAACAATGTCCTAACGAAACCTTACGACGTTGCCGCCAGATTCGGGCGTGCAACGACCGGTGATTTCCAATGAGTGTGGTTGATCCGAAGGTGTTGGTAAAGCGCGAGCCGCGACGGCAACTGCACAGACGGTTGGCGTCGATCTCGGCCGATAACGGCGTGACTGAATATGAGTGTCACGTTCTTGACTTGTCGTCCGGTGGCGCGCGCATCGCGACCGATGACGTCCTGGATGTGCGAGATCGCTTTGAGCTGACGCTCGTCAAGGGTCACCACAAGCGCGAGCTGTGTGAGGTCGTCTGGCGCCGCGGCCGGACCTACGGCGTCAAATTCCTCACTTTGCTTCCGGTCGTCGTCGAACAGGCTAGCGATCAGACGGTGGCTTCAGTCCAGCCTTCGTGACGACGACAGCGGCTGCCGGGGACGAGAGAAAAAGCAGCAGCGCGCGTGCGGCCTCCGCCTCGCGCGCCGTCCTTGTCAGAACACCGGCGAAGGAAAACATCGGCTGCACCTCGGCCGGCAGCGCTCCGACGAGCGTGACGCCGGGAACATGGATGAGTTCGGCCACCTGCTGGAAGCCGATCTCCGCTTCACCGCGCGCGACCACGGCCGCTACCGGTTCACCCGACGGCGGTCCCCGCACTTTCCGGCTCTTGGCTGCGGTCTGATCGGCAACGCCAAGCTTCTGGAACAGAACCGTCGATAGATACGTGCCGCTGCCGCTGTCCGAATAGGCGATGGATTTGGCCGCGAGCAAAGTGTTGCGAAGTGCCGCGACGCTACTGATGTCGGGTTTTTCGGCGCCCTCGCGCACCACCATGCCGATCAGCGAACGCGCCAGTTCGATCTTGCTGTCGGACTGCACCAAGCCGCGCTTGCCGAGTTCGTCGGCGGCGCCGCCGTCGAGGATCACGACATCGGCGCTCTCGCCGTGAGAAAGCCGCGTCGGAATCGCCTCCGGCGAATCTCCCATCGAAGGGCCGCGCGTCGTGATCAGATGATTTCCGGTGGCACGTTCGAAGGCCGGTGCAAGTTCGGAATAGGCGCCGTGAAAGCCGGACGAAATCATCACATGAACGTCGGCAGCAAACGCCGTGTGAGCCGTCAGCATGACGGTAACAACGGCGCCGACGATCGATCGAAGCTGGAATGAGAGGCGTGGCACTAGAGATTCATCTCCCAGGTTTCTCCGACCAGACTTTGCCCAAAGCTTCGATGCGGTTCGGTCGACGTCAGCACAAAGCCCGTGTCCTGATAGATCCTGCGGGCGGCGGTCAGAATGCTTTGAGTCCAGAGGGTGATCTTGCGATAACCGCAAGCGCGCGCAAAGGCAATGCATTCGCCGACAAGCCGCGTTCCCAATTTCTGGCCGCGCCCGGCCGGCTCGACCAAAAGCAAGCGCAACTTGGCGACCTCGTCGTCGTGACGCACCAGAAACACCGAGCCGACCGGCGCGCCGTCGATGTCGGCAATCCAGCATCGCTCGCGAGAGGCGTCGAAGGAACGCAGGAATTGAGCCGCGATTTCCGCGACCAGCGCTTCGAAGGAGGAGTCGAAGCCGTATTCGCTGGCGTATTGTGCGCCATGGCTCCGCACCACCCAACCAAGGTCGCCCGGCCGCGGTTCGCGCAAGATCGCAAGCCTGGATGTATGCGCCGCGCCAATCAGGTCCTCGATCGCTGCCATCGCGCCGGTAAGACGCTGCTGATCGGTTTCGGACATCAGGCCCAGCATTCTCGCGACGTCTTCATGCGAACGACGATCGAGCTTCGCGAAGGCACGGCGGCCCTTGGCGGTCAGGTTGAGCCGCTGCTGCCGCCGGTCCGCAGGCAACGGCTTGCGGCTGATCAAGCCGCCATCGGCAAATTTCTGGACGATGCGGCTGAGATAGCCGGCGTCGAGATCGAGTTCGATCCCAAGCTCCTTCGCCGCTGCACCGTCCCGGTGTGCCAGTTCGTAGAGCACCCGCGCCTCGCTGAGCGAAAACGGGCTTTCGAGAAGCCGCTGGCCGAGCACGCCGAGCCGGCGCGTGTAAAAGCGGTTGAAGGCGCGAACCGCCGATATCCGCATTTCTTCGTTTGAAAGCATGGCTCACCTCGATACTTGCCATTGTCAAATATTTATTTGACTTTGGCAAATATAGAGTCAGACCGTCACGATCCGGCTGTGCAGCAAGGTGAGGGAGGAGCGGCCGAGCCGGCGGAGCAGCCGGGCCTCGGCGCGTGCGGCATTCGGCGCATGGCCGCCGAGCCGTTCGTAATGATCGCGCGCAATCAACAGGCCCTGATCAGCGAACGGGCCTGCAACCATCCGCGCGGCGGACCTCAACCGCTCACGCATGGTGAGATCGGAGTAGGGCGATCGCGCGTAGCGGAACACGCCGGCGCGGGGCCGGTCGCTATCGGCGACGCGCTGAATGAATTGCACGGTTTCGTCGATCCAGCCGTGATCGAGCACCGCGCCCGCATGTAGAAACATCAGCCAGGGCGATCGCGCCTGGCGTGCGCCCTCCGCCAGCGCCGCCGGGCGCGTTCCCTCGAAGGGCAGGAACCGGCAGCCAGCGACATCCGCAACCCGTTCGATCACGCCGTTGTCGCCGCGATCGATCAGCAGCACCTCGCGAATAATGCCGCTTGCGGCGCCTGGCACCAGCGCGGCGAGCGTGGCGACGGCCGGGTGTTCGGCGCCTTCGGTCGGAATAATGACGCTCAACATGGTCTCAACGGTCCAAAACGAGGGAACCGTTATCACCTCATTATATTCTGTCACATTCAAATCCGCGTCCGGCTTGCAGTTTTTGCGGCATTTTCCCGAGACCGCCACGGGGACCAACTTTCCGATTTTGTTCCGTGGATTGTCGATCTTGTTCTTGATTTGTTCTTATTCCGTGTTATCTTCGAACTATGAGCAGAGCATCCTCACATGCGCTCAAGCACCCGCCGGTAAAGGCGCCCTCCAAGCCGGCGGGTGCACCTTCCGACTTTCCGGAGCTTGCAGTCGCAATCGATCGGGAACGACGGCGCGGCCGGGGCGCGCAATCCAACGCCAGCGGCCGCTATGAGGCAGAGGCAAGGGTCGCGTTTGACGATGGCTGGCAAAGCCTCGAGGAGTTGCCGGCATTCAAGACCACGGTGACGCTCGACACCTCGCGCAAGGTCATTGCGCGGAACGATTCTCCCGATATCGGTTTCGACCGCTCCATCAATCCTTATCGAGGCTGCGAACACGGCTGCGTGTATTGCTTCGCGCGCCCGACGCATGCCTTTCTCGGAATGTCACCAGGGCTCGATTTCGAATCGAAGCTGTTTGCCAAGCCCGATGCGCCACAGCTTCTGGAAAAGGAGCTGGCGGCCGAGAATTACGAACCGCGGATGATCGCTATCGGCACCAACACCGATCCGTACCAGCCGATCGAGCGCGATCACAAGATCATGCGGGGTATCCTCGAAGTGCTCGATCGCGCCTCGCATCCGGTTGGCATCGTGACGAAGTCGGCGCTGGTCGTGCGTGATATCGACATTCTGGCGCGAATGGCCAAGCGCAATCTCGCCAAGGTCGCGATTTCCGTGACGACGCTCGATCCGCGGCTCGCCCGCACGATGGAGCCGCGTGCTTCGACGCCGCCGCGACGGCTCGAAGCATTGCGGCAATTGTCAGAAGCCGGAATTCCGACGACCGTGATGGTTGCCCCTGTCATCCCCGCACTCAATGACAGCGAGATCGAACGCATTTTGGATGCGGCGGCCCATGCCGGGGCCAGAGAGGCAAGCTATGTGTTGCTTCGCCTGCCGCTTGAAGTGCGTGACCTTTTCCGCGAATGGCTGATGGCGAATTATCCCGATCGCTATCGTCACGTCTTCACGTTGATCCGCGACATGCGAGGGGGGCGCGACTATGACTCGCAATGGGGCACGCGTATGAAGGGCACCGGCCCGATGGCCTGGATGATCGGGCGGAGGTTCGAGATCGCCTGCGAAAAGCTTGGGCTCAATAAGCGCCGGTCCAAATTAATCACGGATCATTTCGCCAAGCCCAAGCGCAGCGGGCAACAGCTCAACCTGTTCTAAGTTTTTTTGTCGAGGGAGCCAGACCACGGCGTGGCTCGGCCGGATTAGAGAGGACCGCTGTTGAGAGCGGTGAAAGGTGCGCATCGCGCGAAAGTTCCGGGTTGCGTGCCTTCTCGGCCTTGCGCACCATCCCTGCATGATTCGGGATAAATCCGGGAAGAGGAACCAGCTGAACCTGCCGAGAGGGGTCATCGCGATCGCGCGGCCGAGTTTTCGTCGCGAGCGCGTGCTGATCAAGCGTGGCGTTTGGCCGGTAGCCGGTTGTGACGAAGCCGGGCGCGGACCGCTCGCCGGTCCGGTCGTTGCGGCTGCCGTCGTGCTCGACCCAAAACGGATCCCGAAGGGAATCGACGATTCCAAGCGGCTGACGGCGGAGCGGCGCGAGGCGCTGTTCGAAGAGATTTGCGCAACCGCATCATTCTCGGTTGCCTTTGGCTCGCCGACACGGATCGACCGCGACAATATTTTGCGGGCCTCGCTATGGGCGCTCAAACGCGCGGTCGAGAGTTTGCCGGAAGCGCCGAAGCACGTCTTCGTCGACGGCCGCGACCGGCTCGATACGGCCTGCAACTGCGACGCCGTGATCGGCGGCGACGGCATCGTCGTATCGATTGCCGCGGCCTCCATCATCGCCAAGGTGACACGTGATCGTCTGATGTGCGCGTTGGCGGAGGAATGCCCGGGCTATGGCTTTGAATCGCACAAAGGCTACGGCGTGCCGGAACATCTCGAGGCGCTCGACCGGTTGGGTCCGTCGGTGCATCACCGCAGCTTCTTTGCGCCTGTTGTAGCTGCTCGCGAAAAGCACCAGCCGTGGACCATCGTGCGCAAGACTGACCTGTTCGAGCAAGCCGAAACGGCTCCGCTGATTTCTGCTGCGGAATGACATCATTCCGGACCGGCGCGACGCATTGCCTCTGAGCGTGAAGCACTTTAAGACCATGCTTCGACCGGAGTGAAACGCCGTCGCGCAGCTCGGTCAGCTCTGTTGAAGGCAATCGGGCAGTTAAATGCGTTTCACGTCTCTCGTTATCGAATTGATCCGCGCCCGGCCGAAACTCGTCGTATGGCTCGTGATCGTGCTGCAGGCGATGCTGTGGCTATTGGTGTCGCTGTCGGTATACCGCGGCCCCCCTGGTGATCTGGCGACGGTCATTGCGCTGGGACGCGAGTATCGGGTCGGCACCGACCTCGGACCGCCACTTGCGTTTTGGCTCGCCGACATCGCGTTCCGCGCGTCCGGCAACCACTTGTTCGGCGTCTACGTGCTGGCACAGGTCTGCTCGATTTCGACGTTCTGGACATTGTATCTGCTGGCGCGTGCCACCGTGGGCGTTCAACAGGCGGTGCTTGCAGTTCTCCTGACGATGACGGTGCTGGCGTTCGGCGCACCCGGTCTCGAGTTTGGGCCGCTCGTTCTGGCGCGCCCGATTTGGGCGCTGCTCCTGCTGCATTCCTGGCAGCTGATCGGCCAGAACCGGCGCAATGCCTGGTTTGCCTGGTCGATTGAAGCCGGTCTCCTGCTGCTGACGACCCCCGCCGCGATCTTGCTGTTGGCATTTGTGGTCGGGTTTGCGCTGATGACCGCGCGGGGCCGGCGTATCCTGATGTCGCTCGATGCGCTGTTCGCGCTTCTTGTGATCGTCGTCTTGGCACTGCCTTACCTGATCTGGCTGGTCCGCGCCGACGTGCCCGTCTTCCCGCGTTGGCCGGCGGTTGCCGATTTGAGCGGCCGGGCGGCGCATGGTGTCGAACTGCTTGGCGGCTTGCTGCTGGCTTCGATGGGTGTCGCGATCGTGTCAGCGTTCAATTCCGGTTGGTTCGATCGAACCCAGGAAGAAGCACCCGTCATTTTCAGGCCGCCGGTTGATCCGGCCGCGCGCGACTTTGTCTACTTCTTCGCGTTCGCACCGGCGGTGGGTGGCTGCGTGATTTCCGGCCTATACGGCCTCGATCATGTCGTGGGCGGGGCCGGCATCGTTCTTTTGATGTCGGGGTTGGCTGCTATCGTCGCGTGTGGCGATCTGATCTATCTGCGGCGCCAGCAGATCTTACGCACGGTTTGGGCCGCCGTTATTCTCGCACCGGCAATAGGGGTGGTCGCAGCGACGCTGTTCGTTCCCTGGAGCACGAGCAGTGAGGTGGTGACGTCGCTGCCGACAGCCGCGATCGGGCATTTCTTCGATGACAGTTTCGAGCGGCGGACCAACCGGCGTCTCGCGGCGGTAAGTGGAGACGCCCAGTTGGCGACGCTGATCAGCCTGAGCCCCACGCGTCCGCATTTGTTTCTCGCCACGAGGCCGGAGCGCACGCCGTGGCTCAATCTCGACAAATTCAATCAGACCGGTGGCGTCGTGGTTTGGCGTGCCTCCGACACCGACGGCACGCCGCCGTCTGACATCGCGAAACTGTTTCCGGGAATTGCGCCGGAAGTGCCGAAGAGTTTCGATCGGCTTGTGAACGGCCGGCAGCCCTTATTGCGGATCGGTTGGGCGATCGTGCGGCCGAAAGCGCCGTAACAGCTGGGATGCGGTCTGCCCTGGTGATCCGCTAACATTCGCTTCGAGTGTTCGCGGCGAGATGTAGCGAATGTCAAATCTACTCCACTAGCGCTTTCGCAATCGCGCGCAGATCTTGCCACGACAGCCGCTTGTAAGATGGCGAGCGCAGCAGATAGGCCGGGTGGAACGTCGCCATCGCGCGGATCGCGCGCGTGCCGGTATCGTAGTTGAACCAGCGGCCGCGCGTCTTCATGATGCCCTCGCGCGTCGACAACAGCGTCTGCGTCGATGGATTGCCGAGCGTCACCAGGATATCCGGATCGACCAGTTCGATCTGGCGCTGGATGAACGGCAGACAGATTTGCGTTTCCTGCGGCGTCGGTGTCCGATTGCCCGGCGGCCGCCACGGAATCACATTGGCGATGTAGACCTTGGTGCGATCGAGTCCGATCGCGGCGATCATCCGATCGAGCAGCTTACCCGAGCGACCAACAAAGGGCAGGCCTTCGATATCCTCGTCGCGTCCAGGCGCCTCGCCGACGAACATGATGCGGGCTTTCGGGTTGCCGTCGGCAAACACGAGACGCGTGGCAGTAGATTTCAGCGCACACCCGTCGAACTTCTCGAGCATATCGCGCAGGATCTCGAGCGACGCCGCGGAGCGGGCAGCTTCCCGTGCGCTCGCAATTGCGGCATCCGGCGCCGGCGTGGGCTCGGAGATCGGCGCGACGAATGCGGCTGGCGGTGTCCTGACGGAGCGGGCCGGACTTGTATCGTGCGAAGGAGGCGCCGGCCTGACGGCTGCTTGCGCCTCGGGTTCGGCCAGCCGGTCGATGGGTTCTTCGGAGAGCGCGCAATCGACCCCGGCCTCCAGATAGAAGGCAAGCAATTGGGAAACGGTAGGCGTGGGCTCAGGCGTCAACTTGTTGATCTCGTATGGCTTTGGTTTCGAAATTCCGCATGACGAAAATGTCCCGGTGGAGATGCGGATTTTGCAGCGCCACAGTAAACTGGATTGGGCTGCAACGAAACGCTCTAGTGCCGCCGATCTTAAGTCTCTGCATCGCTAACGGCAATTGTTCCCAGGGACTTCAGATCGATTAGCGGTTCTGGGTTATTCGCCAGTGCCTGTGTCTTTGCGAAGTTCGCAAAAGGCGTTGCCGAGGCGGAGTGCGAACTTCGGAAACTAGCCACCAGTCGGAATTTCCATGTTGTTCTTGCCGCAAAAATCGGAAACAACGTGACACGACCTTTTCAAGCCTGAGATCAGAACATGAGCACCGAAGAATTGCCGCCGCGCGAATCCATGGAATTCGACGTCGTGATTGTCGGCGCCGGACCGTCCGGGCTTTCAGCCGCCATCCACCTGAAGCAGCTCAAGCCAGACCTTTCGGTGGTGGTGGTCGAGAAAGGATCGGAAGTCGGCGCGCATATTTTGTCAGGCGCAGTGATGGACCCGGTCGCGCTCGACAAGCTCATGCCCGATTGGCGCGAGGATGCCGATTGCCCGTTGAAAACTGCGGTCAAGGACGACCGTTTCTTCTGGATGACGAAATCCGGCGCGATCCGTCTGCCGAATTTCATGATGCCGCCGTTGATGAACAATCATCACTGCTATATCGGTTCGCTTGGCATGCTTTGTCGTTGGCTTGCGGCCAAGGCCGAAGCGCTTGGCGTCGAGATCTATCCGGGTTTCGCGGCAGTCGAAGTGCTCTACGACGACAAGGGCGCCGTGCGCGGCATTGCGACCGGCGACATGGGTATCGCCAAGGATGGTTCGCACAAGGCTTCCTACACGCGCGGCATGGAGCTGTGCGGCAAGTACACTTTGTTCGCTGAAGGCGCGCGCGGCAGCCTGACCAAGCAGCTCATTGCGAAGTTCGCGCTTGACGCCAAGAGCGAACCGCCGAAATTCGGCATCGGCCTGAAGGAAGTCTGGCAGATCGATCCGTCGAAGCACCAGAAGGGCCTGATCCAGCATTCATTCGGCTGGCCCCTGAACAGCAAGACCGGTGGCGGCTCGTTTCTCTATCACTACGACGAAAACCTCGTCGCGGTTGGGTTTGTCCTGCATCTGAATTACGACGATCCCTATCTGTCGCCGTTTGACGAGTTCCAGCGCTTCAAAACTCATCCGGCGATCAGTCCGATATTCGACGGCGGCAAGCGGCTCGCCTATGGCGCTCGCGCGATCACCGAAGGCGGCTATCAATCGGTGCCGCGGCTTTCTTTTGCGGGCGGCGCGCTGATCGGCTGCGCGGCGGGCTTTGTCAATGTGCCGCGCATCAAGGGTGTCCACAACGCTGTCGGTAGCGGCATGTTGGCGGCTGAACATGTCAACGCGGCGCTCGGTGCGGGCCGCGCCAATGACGAGCTTGTCGACTATGAAAACGCGTGGCGTTCGTCCGCGGTGGGCAAGGATTTGTTTCGGGTCCGCAACGTCAAGCCGCTGTGGTCGAAATTCGGCACCGTTCTCGGCGTGGCGCTTGGCGGCTTCGACATGTGGTGCAACACGCTCGGCTTCTCGCTATTTGGAACCCAGTCGCATGCCAAGCCCGACCGCAAGACCCTCGATCCGGCAAAGGCTCACGCGCCGATCGGCGCCCCCAGGCCGGATGGCAAATTGACCTTTGATCGGCTCTCCTCGGTATTTCTGTCGAACACCAATCACGAGGAGGACCAGCCGGTTCATCTGAAGGTCGCCGACATGAATCTGCAAAAGACCTCCGAACACGACGTCTATGCCGGCCCGTCCAATCGCTATTGTCCGGCCGGCGTCTATGAATGGATAGAGGAAACCTCAGGTCCGCGCTTCGTGATCAACGCCCAGAATTGCGTCCACTGCAAAACCTGCGACGTGAAGGATCCGAACGGCAACATCACCTGGGTTCCACCGGAAGGCGGAGGCGGGCCCAATTACGAGGCGATGTGACCACGATTGCGTGACTAGCCGCCAGGCCTCAGCCACGATACCGCCATACTGGTGGAGTGGATTTGAGGTTCGTAGCCTGCCAAGCTGCGAACTCGCAAAGCGAATGTCAAATCTCAAACTCCACTAGAAACATATATTTGCGGGAAGGTTACGGGTTGATCCCCCGGCCGATTTGCTATCCCGCATCCTTGCGATTACCCGCCAAAAGCGGCATTGTCGGGCGACGTGGTGCGCCGGCTGGTGTGGTGGTTTTGACATTCGCTCTGGTGGCGCCGCCGGTGTCGGTAAGCGAATGTTGAATCCCAAGTTACACCAGAAACTTATATCTGCGGCGTCCCTTTGGTCCTGACATTCGCGAACGAACCCGCCGCAATATGATACGAATGTCGGAATCGTGACACCGAGCCTGCATTCGAGACCGATCACACGATCCCCTAAATCCTGGAGCCGAGGCGAACCGTGATGCTTTCTTTCCAATTCAATCGCTCGGCGATTGCCGCTATCGCTATCCTGGCATTGCCAGTCACCGCCGCCGCGCAGACGCCCGAGCGTCCTACCGATAGCTCCGCGCAATTTCCATCCGCTCACGATCTGAAGGCGTTGACGACGTCCGGCAGCTATCTTGCCGCCCGTCATGCCAGCGTGGAGCGGGACGCTTCTTCGGCCGCCGCCTTCTACCGGTCGGCGCTGCGCACCGATCCGAAGAACAACGAACTATTGGATCGTGCGTTCATTTCCTCGCTCGCCGATGGCGATATCGACGAGGCGATCAAGCTCGCCGACCGCATTCTGTCGATCGACAAGACCAATCGCGTCGCGCGCCTTGTGATCGGCGTGCGCGATCTCAAGCAAAAGAAATACGCAAACGCCCAGACCAACATCAATCAGTCGATCCGCGGGCCCATTACCGACCTTGTCGCCACGCTGTTGTCCGGCTGGGCCGCTTACGGCGCCGGGGACTCAAAGGGCGCGGTTGCGGCGATCGACAAGCTCGCCGGTCCCGAATGGTATCCGATCTTCAAGGATCTGCATGCCGGCATGATTCTCGAACTGGCTGGCAAGGAAAAAGACGCCGGCGTCCGGCTTGAGCGCGCCTACAAGCTCGAAGATTCGATGCTGCGCGTCTCCGACGATTATGCCCGCTGGTTGACTCGCAACAAGGATGCGGCAGCCGCCACCGCGGTCTACGAGGCGTTCGACAAGAAATTGCCCCGGCACCCCCTGATTCAGGAAGCGATGCGCGAAACCCAGGCTGGCAAGAAGCTGCCTCCGATCGTGGATTCGCCGCAGGCCGGCGCGGCCGAAGCGCTCTACGGCGTCGGCGCGACGCTGACCCGTCGCGGCGGCGAGGATCTCGCGCTGGTCTATTTGCAGCTTGCCCTCTATCTGGTGCCGAACCAACCGATGGCGCTGCTGTCGCTCGCCGATCTCTATGAATTGGTCAAGAAGCCTCAGATGGCGATCAAGGTTTACGAGCGCATGCCCTCAAGTTCGCCGCTGAAGCGCAACGCGCAAATCCAGCTCGCGATCGACCTCGATACGGCCGACCGCACCGACGAGGCGATCAAGATACTGAAGGGTGTTACGGCTGACGATTCCAAGGACATCGAAGCCGTGATGGCGCTCGGCAATATCGAGCGCGGCCGCAAGAAGTTTGCCGATTGCGCAGTCACCTATACGCAAGGCATCGACATCCTGCCCAAGGCCACCGACAAGAATACCTGGGTCTATTACTATTACCGGGGAATCTGTGAAGAACGCGCCAAGCAGTGGAGCAAGGCGGAAGCCGACATGCGTAAAGCGCTCGATCTGCAGCCTGAGCAGCCGCATGTGCTCAACTATCTCGGCTATTCCTGGATTGACCAGGGCATCAATCTCGACGAAGGCATGAAGATGATCAAGCGTGCCGTCGAGCAGCGTCCCGACGACGGCTATATCGTGGATTCTTTGGGCTGGGCGTACTTCCGCATCGGCAACTACGAAGATGCGGTGAAGAACCTGGAGCGGGCGATCGACCTCAAGCCCGAAGACCCCACCATCAACGACCATCTCGGTGATGCCTATTGGCGCGTCGGCCGCACGCTGGAAGCCAAGTTCCAGTGGGCGCATGCCCGCGACCTGAAGCCGGAGCCGGAAGATCTGCCGAAGATCGAGGCCAAGATCGAGCATGGTTTGAGCGAGGACACGTCCTCGGCGGCGGCTGCGGAGAAAAAGAAAGAGGACGACAAAGGCGGTTAGGCAAAAAGGCGCCGGGGCCGATCACGCCTTGGCGCCACGCTTTTGATACTCCCTTCTACTTCAGCGATTACGCGACGTCGTTTTTCGAATTGGTTGCTCTCGGCTTAATTGGATTTGCATTCGCTATGACCTCGGGTGGAACGACCGATACGGCCGTCAGATCCTCCGCAAACGAGCTTGCCGAAAACGCGTGCGCCAAGGTCAACCTGACGTTGCGGGTCGTAGGCCGTCGCGTCGACGGCTACCACGATCTCGAAAGTGTAGTCGCGTTTGCCGATTGCGCCGATCAATTGAGCCTGCTTCCGGGTAAGGAGCTGGAGCTCAAGACGACGGGCCCGCTGGCGGATGCCTGCGGCGCGGTTGGCGACAATCTCGTGCTCAAGGCGGCGCGGCTATTGGCCGAGCGGGTGCCCGATCTGCAGACCGGCATCTTTACGCTGCACAAGGTTTTGCCCGTTGCGGCCGGAATTGGCGGCGGTTCGGCGGACGCGGCGGCTGCCTTGCGGTTGCTCGCGCGTGCCAATGGGCTTGTCATCAATGATGCCCGGATCAACGAGGTCGCGCGTCTGACCGGGGCCGACGTTCCGGTTTGTGTCCCTTCGCTGCCGTGCGTCATGACCGGGGTGGGCGAGAGCTTGCAGCCGCTCAACTTGCCGAAACTTCCCTCCGTACTGGTCAACCCGCGCGTGGCGGTCGCGACCAAGGACGTGTTCGCAGCGCTGGGCCTGCGCAGCGGCGAATTGCGGGTCGGCATCGCCGACGTTCTCCAGGCCATGGCGTGGCCGGAGGCGGGCGCTTCGGTCGAGGATTGGGTCGAGGCCTTTGCCGCGAGCTCCAATGATCTGGAAAGTCCGGCGATGCGGATTCAACCTGTCATTGGCGAGGTGATCTCGGCGTTGAACGCGACCGACGGCGCGTGGCTGTCACGGATGTCCGGCTCCGGGGCTACCTGCTTTGCGATCTACGAGAACACGGCCGAAGCCGGTCGTGCGGCGGAAAAAATTCGCCGCGATCATCCCGGATGGTGGGTGCATTCGGGCGTATTGAGCTGACGCCGCCCGTCAATTCGAGCGCGCAGGCAGAGCTTGCGATCGCTTGATTTGATCACTCGGTTTGATCTCTTGGTTTATTGATCTCGTGGGTTAATGCGTTCGCGCCAGGCAGAACGCCACCACTTGCTCCAGCGCACTTTTCATCGGAGAGGCCGGAAACAGCGCCAGCGCGTCGACCGCCATCGCGCCATAATGCTGCGCGCGGTTGACGGTGTCCTCCAACGCGCGATGCTTGGTCATGAGGCCAACGGCATGGTCGAGATCGCCGTCGCCGATCTCGCCGCGCTCCAGCGCCCGCCGCCAGAATTCGCGCTCGACGTCGTTGCCGCGGCGGAATGCCAGCACCACCGGCAGCGTGATCTTGCCCTCGCGGAAATCGTCGCCGACATTCTTGCCGAGCTTGGCGGATTTGCCGCCGTAGTCGAGCACGTCGTCGACCAGCTGGAACGCGATGCCGAGATTCATGCCGACCGAACGGCACGCGGTTTGCTCGTCTTTCGGCCGATTGGCGATCACGGGACCGACTTCGCAGGCGGCCGCGAACAGTTCGGCGGTCTTGCCTCGGATCACAGCGAGATATTCGTCCTCAGTGGTCGCGGTATTCTTTGCCGCGGCCAGCTGCATCACCTCGCCCTCAGCGATGGTAGCCGCGGCCGACGACAGGATGTCGAGCGCACGCAGCGAGCCGACTTCGACCATCATCCGGAACGCCTGGCCGAGCAGGAAGTCACCGACCAGGACGCTTGCCTCATTGCCCCAGAGCATGCGGGCCGACAGCTTGCCGCGCCGCATTTCGCTTTCGTCGACCACGTCGTCGTGCAGCAATGTCGCGGTGTGCATGAATTCGACGGATGCGGCAAGCTTGATATGGCCATCGCCGGAATAGCCGGTGAGATTGGCCATTGCCAGCGTCAGCATCGGGCGCAGCCGCTTGCCGCCTGACGAAATCAGGTGGTTGGCGACTTCGGGGATCATGGTGACCTCCGAGCCGGTCCGCGACAGGATGGTCGCGTTGACGCGCGCCATATCGTTGGCCACGAGCGCGATGAGCGGCTCGATCGAAGCTTCAGAGGGGCTCTCGAAAGGAACTATAACCGCCACAGTCAGTGTCCTGATTCCGACGTTCGTATCATTGCGCGGGCCCAGTCTACGAACTTCAAATAGAAAAGTGGCACTGGAATCAACAAGTTTTCTGGTGCCCTGACTTTCCAAAATTCGTGAAAGATGGGTGCTGAGGCGTAGCACGAACTTCGAAAAGTGGGCACCGGTCTCCAGATTTGCCTATTCGGCCCTATCCTCGGATATAACCATAGAAAGAGCCGGCTTCCGCGGCAAGACCGGGAGGTAACAACATGTCGTCAGAGACGCGGGAATAACGGAGAAAACAAGGTGCGGGAATTGGTTCGAACCAACGACATTGTGCTGGTTTCGGCGGTTGGAGCACTGCTGGACGGCGCCAATATCCACCATTTGGTGCTTGACCAGAACATGAGCGTCATCGAGGGATCGCTCGGTGTTTTGCCGCGCCGGATTCTGGTCCATCAGGATGACGATCGCCAGGCCCGACAGCTTCTTCGCGATGCGGGGCTGGCGCATGAGCTGCGGGCCGATGAGTGAGCTTGCGGATGACGTCACCGAGGACGCCTTTCTCGGTGGCAAGTTGTGCCTGCGCCAACCGAAATCCGGCCATCGCGCCGGCCATGATGCGATGCTGCTTGCGGCTTCAACGCCAGCGCGGTCGGGCGATCGCGTCGTCGACCTTGGCGCCGGTGTCGGCGCGGCGGGCTTTGCGGTTGCGAGGCGTGTGGCTGGAATCACGCTGGCTTTGGTGGAGATCGACAACGCGCTTGCGGAGCTCGCGCGAGCTAACGCGTTGGCCAATGCGATCGCGGCGAACGTTCTTTTGCTTGACGTCACGTCAGGCGTGGAAAGCTTTGCATCTGCCGGTCTTCTGCCGGATAGCGCCGATGTCGCGCTGATGAACCCGCCATTCAACGATGCCTCGCGGCATCGGGCTTCGCCGGACAAGTCACGCGAAATCGCCCATGTCGCGACGGCCGATACGCTCGATCAATGGGTTCACGCAAGCCGGCGCATTCTCAAATCAGGCGGCCATCTTTCGATGATCTGGCGCGCGGACGGAATAGCGGAACTGCTCACGGTGCTCGGCCGCGGCTTTGGCAGCCTGATGATCCAGCCGGTCCATGGAGACGCGGCTTCGCCCGCGATCCGCGTGCTGGTTCGGGCCACCAAGGGTGGACGTGCGCCGACCCGTCTGCTTGCGGGTGTTATGTTAAACGATGAGGCCGGCCGTCCCTCGCCGGAGGTCCAGGCAATTCTGGCTGGCAAAGGTCAATCGCCGCTGGCAATACCTTGATCTGATCTGCGAACCAGTGGTCCGATTGTAACATTCGTATCCCAGCCCGCGATCAGGTGGGTAGCGAATGTCAAATCCACTCCGCTAGGCTGCGTGTTATTGAGAAACCGGCTTCGAGCCCTGTTTCGGAGCCGAAGTGAAATGGATGGCCGTGAAAAGGATACCGAACAGCGTCATCAGCAAATAGATTTTCATTGTCCGCTCCGCTGTATCGCGCGACGACTTGACGCGCCGTCTCGGCGATACGATGCAACTACGAAGGTGTTTCTTCAGTTCAATGACACTCGCGTGATAAGAAACAGTTAATTTTTGAGGTAGTGGGATGGCGCAACAGTCCGGTGAAGCTCGACAACAGCCGGCGGCAATCGAGAAATGGATGAGCTGGATTCCGGCGCGGCTGCGGCGGGGCAGGGCTGTCGTGCCGGTGGTCCGCCTGTCGGGCGTGATCGGTGCGGTGACGCCGTTGCGGCCGGGGATGTCGCTGGCTGGCGTCGCGCGGATGCTGGAGCGTGCCTTTTCCGTCAAGAACGCAAAGGCGGTGGCGCTCGTGATCAATTCACCGGGCGGCTCGCCGGTGCAGTCAAGGCAGATCTATTTGCGCATCCGACAGCTCGCGGAAGAAAAGAAGCTTCCGGTTCTGGTGTTCGTCGAGGACGTCGCGGCCTCCGGCGGCTACATGATTGCGTGCGCAGGCGATGAGATTTTTTGCGATCCCTCGTCGATTCTCGGTTCCATCGGCGTGGTCGGCGGCTCGTTCGGCTTTCAGGAACTGATCAAGAAAATCGGCGTCGAGCGGCGGCTTTATACGGCGGGCGCCCACAAGGCGATGCTGGATCCGTTCTTGCCCGAAAATCCGGACGACGTGACGCGGCTCAAAGCGCTCCAGCGCGAAATCCACGACATCTTCATTTCGCTGGTCAAGGCAAGCCGGGGCGCGCGCCTGAAAGGCGCGGACGATATGCTGTTCACGGGCGAATACTGGGCGGGCCACACTTCGGTCTCGTTGGGCTTGGCTGACGCCATCGGCGATTTGCGCTCGACGCTGCGTGCCCGCTACGGCGAGAAGGTGCAGACCCCTCTGATTGCACCGGCAAGCGGCATTCTGTCCGGCCTGCTGGGACGTCGCTCGCCGGGGGCGATGGACATCTTGGAAAACGCCTCAAACCTGCCGGAAGACCTGATTTCGGCGTTCGAGACCCGCGCCATTTGGGCAAAATTCGGGTTTTGAGGGGTTTTTGAACAGGCGCGCTTGCGCCATTTGGCCCCGTTTTGACCAATTGCAGGTCCTCGAGCGTTAGGAGAGAATGGCGTTAGGGGCGTGACCAAAGGACGAGGATCGACCGATGCCGCCGCTTGTCGCATTCGCTGGCACCCTTGGAGGGCTGGCCGTAGTACGCTGGGCTTACAGGACTGCTATCCGGGTGAGCCGGGAGCTGGAGGAGGCTCGCCTGGCGCGGGCCGTGGATGCTGCCCGATCGCAGGAAATTCCGACGCTGCGGCGCGACCCGACCACCGGTGCCTACCGGCCGGGCTAGCTCCATTACCTTGATTCCTGAAGGCCTCGCCGATACGGTCCCGCGCGATTTGATTTCCCGCGGAAAGACCTGACCCGACGATGGATGCCCTGCCTGCGCATATGCGCCCGGAACGCTCGTTCCAGGGATTGATCCTGACGCTGCAGCGTTATTGGGCCGACTACGGCTGCGTGATCTTGCAGCCCTACGACATGGAAGTCGGCGCCGGTACCTTTCATCCCGCGACCACGCTGCGCGCGCTTGGGCCGAAGCCGTGGAACGCCGCCTATGTGCAGCCGTCGCGCCGGCCAAAGGATGGCCGCTATGGCGAAAATCCAAACCGCTTGCAGCACTACTACCAGTTTCAGGTGATCCTCAAACCGTCTCCGCAAGACATTCAGGATCTCTATCTGAAATCGCTCGCTGCGATCGGTGTCGATTCGCATCTGCATGATATCCGCTTCGTCGAGGACGATTGGGAGAGCCCGACACTCGGCGCGTGGGGATTGGGCTGGGAATGCTGGTGTGACGGCATGGAAGTGAGTCAGTTCACTTATTTCCAGCAGGTCGCGGGCGTCGAATGCGCGCCGGTCGCCGGAGAACTCACCTATGGTCTTGAACGCCTTGCGATGTATGTGCAGGGCGTCGATCGCGTCTACGATCTCAACTTCAACGGCCGCGACGGCGCCGACAAGGTGACCTACGGCGACGTATTCCTGCAGGCCGAGCAGGAATATTCGCGGCACAACTTCGAACACTCCGACGTCGAGATGCTGTTCGAGCAGTTCAAGATGGCGGAGCAAGCCTGCCGCAAGTATCTCGCGGCCGGCTGGAAAGACGGCGGCAACGGCAGGGAGCATTTGATGGCGCTGCCGGCCTACGATCAGTGCATCAAGGCAAGCCATGCGTTCAATCTGCTCGACGCGCGCGGCGTGATCTCGGTCACCGAACGGCAGAGCTACATTCTGCGCGTGCGCGAACTCGCAAAAGCCTGCGGCGAGGCCTGGGTGCACACTGATGCTGGAAGGGCAGGCTGATGCCCGATCTCCTGCTCGAACTATTCTCCGAAGAAATCCCTGCGCGCATGCAGGCGAAAGCGGCTGACGACCTGCGCCGCATGGTCACGGACAAGCTTGTCGCCGAAGGCCTCGTCTATGAAGGCGCCAAGGCGTTTGCGACCCCGCGGCGGTTGGCGCTGACCGTGCATGGCATTCCGGCGCGGCAGGCCGATCTGAAGGAAGAGCGCAAAGGTCCGCGCGTCGGTGGGCCGGAGCCTGCCATTGCCGGCTTTCTGAAAGCCACCGGACTTTCGTCACTCGACGAAGCACAGATCCAGCGTGACCCGAAGAAGGGCGACTTCTACGTCGCGTTGATCGAAAAGCCGGGCCGAGCCACCATCGACGTGTTGGCAGAAATCCTGCCCGTCATCGTCCGTACGTTTCCGTGGCCGAAGTCGATGCGCTGGGGCGCGCGTTCGGCCAAATCCGGATCGCTCTCCTGGGTGCGGCCGCTGCACGCGATCACCGCGACCTTCGGCCTGGAGACCGAAGAGCCTGATGTCGTCAAATTCGCGATCGACGATATCGAGACCGGACAGACCACGTTTGGCCATCGCTTCATGGCGCCCGCTGCTATCTCTGTGCGGCGCTTCGAGGATTATGAAGCGAAACTACTTCAGGCCAAGGTCGTGCTCGATCCCGAGCGGCGCAAGGATACGATCGTCACCGACGCCAGGACGCTGGCGCAGGCGCAAAATCTTGAACTGGTCGAAGATCAGGTGCTGCTCGATGAGGTCTCGGGCCTCGTGGAATGGCCTGTGGTGCTGATGGGCTCCTTCGACAAGGAATTCTTGTCGATCCCGGGCGAAGTGATCCGCGCCACCATCCGCAACAATCAGAAGTGCTTCGTTGTTCGCGATCCCGGCTCAGACAAGCTCGCCAATAAATTCGTCCTCACCGCCAATATCGAGGCGTCCGACGGCGGCAACGCGATCGTCGCCGGCAACGAGCGCGTGATCCGCGCGCGGCTGAGCGATGCGAAGTTCTTCTACGAAACCGACCTCAAGACCAGGCTCGAAGATCGCCTGCCGAAATTCGAGGGGATCGTGTTTCACGAAAAGCTCGGTACGCAGGGTGAGCGCATCAAGCGCATCGAGCGGCTGGCGGCCGAGATCGCGCCGCTGGTCAAGGCCGACGTTGAGAAAACCAAACGCGCCGCGCAGCTGGCAAAAACCGATCTGCTGACCGATGTCGTCGGCGAATTTCCCGAGCTTCAAGGCTTGATGGGAAAATATTACGCATTGGCACAGGGCGAGGATGCCTCCGTCGCGGCCGCTTGCGAGGAGCACTACAAACCCCAAGGCCCCAACGATCGCGTGCCGACGGACCCGGTGAGCATTGCCGTGGCACTTGCAGATAAGCTCGATACGCTCGTCGGTTTCTGGGCGATCGATGAGAAGCCGACGGGAAGCAAGGACCCCTATGCGTTGCGGCGTGCCGCATTGGGCGTGATCAGGCTGATCGTTGACAACAAGCTTCGATTTCCTGCCTTGAAGGCAATCGCTGCGGCAAATGCCGGTCGAACTGCTGGCATTGATCTGCTTGCGTCCGATCTTCTTTCCTTCTTCGCCGATCGCCTGAAAGTTCAGCTTCGCGAACAGGGCGCGCGGCATGATCTCGTCGATGCCGTATTTGCGCTCGGCAATCAGGACGATCTCTTGATGGTCGTTCGTCGCGTCGAGGCGCTCGGCCAGTTCCTCGATACGGATGACGGAAAAAACCTGCTCGCCGGCGCCAAGCGCGCAAACAATATTCTCGCGATCGAGGAAAAGAAGGATAAGCGTCGCTTTGAAGGCGCGCCTGACGCTTCGCTCTATCGCCTCGACGAAGAAAAGTCGCTCGCCGATGCCATCGATCTGGCGAAGGTCGGGGCCAGCGTTGCCGTGATGAATGAAGACTTCGCCACCGCAATGGAGGCGCTCGCCAAACTTCGCACCGCGGTCGATGCCTTCTTCGACAAGGTCAAGGTCAATGACGACAATCCAAAGGTGCGCGAAAATCGCCTGAAGCTCCTCAACGAAATCCGCGCCGCCACGCGCGCGGTTGCAGATTTCTCCAAGATCGAGGGCTAAGTGGCGGATCAGCCGACGCTCGCGGCCTACGACAGGGATGCGGCGATGTTTGCCAGGGACTGGCACGAGCAGCCGCCGCCGACCGATCTGCATGAGATCGTCAAACGCTTCTTCATCGCTGACGGCATGACGGCCGACATCGGCTGCGGCAGTGGGCGCGAGGTCGCATGGTTGAATGCCAACGGCTTTCCGGCAAAAGGGTTTGACGCTTCGGATGGCCTTTTGGCGCAAGCGAGGACGCGTTATTCGCAGTTCGAATTTGCGCATGCCGAACTGCCCGGTCTCAGCGGTATCGAATCAGACAGCTATGACAACGTACTGTGTGAAACCGTGATCATGCACCTCGACCTCGCGCAGATCGCGCCATCGGTCCGCCGCATGTTCGAGATCGTCAAGCCCGGCGGCCTGCTTTACCTGAGCTGGCGCGTGACCAAGGGCGAGAATCAGCGCGACAATCACGAACGCCTCTACGCGGCGTTCGAACCTTCGCTGGTAAAGGCACAGTTGACGGGCGCGATCATGCTGCTGGATGAGGAAGTGGCCAGCGCATCGTCGGGAAAGACAATCCATCGGCTCATCGTTCGGAAGAGGTGACCTCATCCTGAGGAGCGGCCTTGGCCGCGTCTCGAAGGATGAAGAGCAAACGACAAGCCATCCTTCGAGACGCGCGCAAAAAAGCGCGCTCCTCAGGATGAGGCGGAGCCACGTGCGCCGATAAAAAAAGCCCCGCCGGGCGGGAAGCCCAGGCGGAGCTTTGGTGCCGCCGCTGCAGCAGGCCAGACAAAGAATTTTAGTCGATCTTGTTCTAGTCGATCACTTGCACGATGCGACGTGAGCGCGGTTCGACGAGCACGGTCTCGCCGTTCACCACGGTGTAGCGATAGGGCGTGGCGCCGAACGACTGCGGCACATCATAGAAGGTTATGCCGGTTTCAGGCAGGATGCCGCCAACGGCGACGCGATCGGGAACGGTATAGTTGGGTACCCTTTCCTGCACGATGTATTGGCGAAATGCCGGACGCTGATCGGCTGTGATGCCGACCGCGCCGCTATCAGCGATCGCGGTGCCCGTGCCAGCGACGCCGACAGTGTACTGTGCCTGCGCCGCGACGGGTGCGCTCACGGTGGCGACAATTGCTGCGGCCAGGAAATGCTTGCGCATGTTCTGCTCCTTCTGTTCCTTGCCATAAGGATTGCATTCCAGCGTTCGAGCCGGACTGCCAAGCCATCCAATTCATCCGTGGCGGCGTCGTTCCCCAGAAAAAATTCCGCGCAGTGCGTTGTTTCCGATGAATTTTCGGGAACAACGCGGAACCCATTGAGCCCAAAAGCGTCTGCTGTCGTGGAACAAGGCAATGGGGGAGGGTAAGGTGCCGCTCCTCGATTCGATCCAATCATCAGAGGAGCTGTTCTCCCATGACCCTCACCATTGCCCACATCACACCGATCATGTCGGTGATCGCCGGCGTTTTAATTCTCATCATGCCGAGGTTGCTGAACTTCATCGTCGCGATCTTTCTGATCCTCAATGGCTTGATCGGGCTCGGGCTTTTGAGGTGGCTTCACCTGTAGGCACGGGCTTGGCGGCTTGCGCCGGGCCGCCCAAAGTGGTGTAAGGCGCCCATCTTTGTCACTTCAGCGGATCATTTTCTGTCATGGCCAAAGCCGTCGCGAAACCGAAGAAAACTGCTGCAAAATCAAAGTCATCCGCGGCAGTCCGGGCCAAGCCCGCGTCGTCCAACGCCCGCAAGGCGCTGAAGAAAGTCCCGGCCAAGCCGGCGAAACAGCTCGTCACAGGCAAGCCGGCGGCTCAGTCCGTCAAGACGGGCAAGTGGGTCTTCACCTTTGGCGACGGCAAGGCTGAAGGCAAAGCGGAATTGCGCGATCTACTCGGCGGCAAGGGCGCGAATCTTGCGGAGATGGCCAATCTGGGATTGCCGGTGCCTCCCGGCTTCACCATTCCGACCTCCGTCTGCACCTATTTCTATGCGCATGAAAAGACCTACCCGAAGGAGTTGAAGGCGCAGGTCGAAAAGGCGCTCGACTATGTCGGCAAGCTGACCGGCAAGTCCTTCGGCGATTCCAAAAATCCGCTGCTGGTATCGGTGCGCTCGGGCGGCCGGGCTTCGATGCCGGGCATGATGGATACGGTGCTCAATCTCGGCCTCAACGACGTAACCGTCGAGGCGCTGTCGAAATTATCCGGCGATCGCCGATTTGCCTATGACAGCTACCGCCGCTTCATCACCATGTATTCGGACGTGGTGCTCGGTTTCGAACACGCTCACTTCGAAGACATCCTCGATACGTTCAAGGACAGCCAGGGTTATTCGCTCGATACCGATCTCACCGGTGACGACTGGGTCGAGGTGGTTGGCAAATACAAGGAAGCCTTGGCGCGCGAGACCGGGTCGGACTTCCCGCAGGATCCTCACGATCAGTTGTGGGGCGCGATTGGTGCGGTGTTTTCATCCTGGATGAATGCGCGCGCGGTGACCTACCGCAGACTGCACGACATCCCCGAGTCCTGGGGTACGGCTGTCAACGTGCAAGCGATGGTGTTCGGCAACATGGGCGAGACCTCGGCGACCGGTGTTGCATTCACGCGCAACCCTTCGACGGGCGAGAGCAAGCTTTACGGCGAATTCCTGATCAACGCGCAGGGCGAAGACGTGGTGGCCGGCATTCGTACGCCGCAGGACATCACCGAATACGCACGCAAGGAGTCCGGTTCCGACAAGGCTTCGATGGAAGCCGCGATGCCGGGCGCGTTCAAGGAGTTGACGCGGATCTATACCATGCTCGAGAAGCATTACCGCGACATGCAGGACATGGAGTTCACGGTCGAGCAGGGCAAGCTGTGGATGTTGCAGACCCGCAGCGGCAAGCGCACCGCGAAAGCCGCGTTAAAGATCGCGGTTGAACTTGCCAATGAAGGACTGATCTCGAAGAAGGACGCGGTGCTGCGGATCGATCCCGCATCGCTCGACCAGTTGCTGCATCCGACCATCGATCCCAATGCCAAGCGCGACGTGATTGCGACCGGCCTGCCGGCTTCGCCCGGCGCTGCCTCGGGCGAGATCGTGTTCTCATCCGATGAAGCCGCGAAACTGCAGGCCGACGGGCGCAAGGTCATTCTGGTGCGCACCGAAACCTCGCCGGAAGATATTCACGGCATGCACGCCGCCGAAGGTATTCTCACCACCCGTGGCGGCATGACCTCGCACGCCGCTGTGGTGGCGCGCGGCATGGGTAAACCTTGCGTCTCCGGCTGCGGCGCGATCCGTGTCGATTACGGCCGCGGTCTCATGAGCATCGGCTCGCGCACCTTCAAGACCGGGGACGTCATCACCATCGACGGCTCGCTCGGGCAGGTTCTGGGCGGCCGGATGCCGATGATCGAACCCCAGATGTCGGGCGAATTCGGCACGCTGATGGGTTGGGCCGACGCCGTGCGCAAACTCGGCGTTCGCGTCAACGGCGACACGCCGGACGATGCGCGCACCGCCCTAAAATTCGGCGCGGAAGGCATCGGCCTTTGCCGCACCGAACACATGTTCTTCGAGGAAACCCGCATTCGCACCGTGCGCGAAATGATCCTCTCCGAGGACGAGCGAGCGCGCCGCGCCGCGCTTGCAAAATTGCTGCCGATGCAGCGGGCGGATTTCGTCGAACTGTTCGAGATCATGAAGGGCCTGCCGGTGACGATCCGGTTGCTGGATCCGCCGCTGCATGAATTCCTGCCGCATACGCAGGCCGAGATCGAGGAAGTCGCGCGTGCGATGAACACAGATCCTCGCCGGCTTGCCGACCGTGCGCGCGAACTTGCGGAATTCAATCCGATGCTCGGATTCCGCGGCTGCCGGCTCGCGATCGTCTATCCCGAGATCGCGGAGATGCAGGCGCGTGCGATTTTCGAGGCTGCTGTCGAAGCCGGCAAACGCACCGGCAAGAGCGTCGGCCTCGAAGTGATGGTGCCGTTGATCGCGACCAAGGCCGAGTTCGATCTGATCAAGGCGCGGATCGATGTTACCGCGCAGGCGGTGATGAAGGAGACCGGCGCCAAACTGAATTACCAGGTCGGCACCATGATCGAGTTGCCGCGCGCCTGTCTGATGGCGGGCGATATCGCCAAGACCGCCGAGTTCTTCTCGTTCGGCACCAATGACCTGACGCAGACGACTTACGGCATCAGCCGCGACGATGCGGCTAGCTTCCTCGGCGCTTATGTTGCCAAAGGCATTATGGAGATCGATCCCTTCATCTCTGTCGACCGCGATGGCGTCGGCGAACTGGTCAAAATCGGCGTTGCACGTGGCCGCAAGACGCGTCCCTCACTCAAGGTCGGCATTTGCGGCGAGCATGGCGGCGATCCGGCCTCCGTTGTCTTCTGTCATCAGATCGGGCTCGATTACGTTTCCTGCTCGCCCTACCGCGTGCCGATCGCGCGTCTTGCCGCGGCCCAGGCTGCACTCGGCAAGGCGGCCGCAAGTCAGGCTTGATTCTTTAAGCGATCCTTTTGAACGACGAGCGGGCCGCGCCAAGCGCGGCCCGTCTGCTTTTTGATCGCAGCAATTGGCGAGGCTTCGTTCATCGCATCTGAGCTGGAACTTCCTAAAATTTCTTCATCATTTTTGTTGACGCGATATTTACCACTTTGATGGAGCGGCCGTTTACCAACGCTTTCGATGTGATCGAGGCGGAATAAGCGGGCGATTGCATGTGTCGCGCGCGACACGCCGATTAACTCCCTCGCAACCTAAATTAGTTACTAACCGAAACGATCGAATTACACGGATGTACTGAAGTTTGATCGCGTAAGCGTAGTGTTGCGTTGCGTGAGCGTTAGAATGTCACAGTTGCGTAGCCGGCCGAGGAGCGCACGGTTTGCGTTCTTCGGTCTCGGTCTTTGCGGTTTCGCATTGACCCCGACAGAGGTCGGATATCAGGACATCGCATCGCGGCTGGCGCAGCAACCCGGCGTCGCCGAGCGCTGGCATAGCCGCGTATTCGCGACCGTCGATACCCTTCACGTCGCAGCCTACAGCTTCAGCCGGCCGATCGGGACGGCCGCGCCCCAGGCTGCCAGCTACCAACTCGCAGGCTTTAATCAGGCTTCCGATATCACCGGCTCGATCCCGCGCAATTCGATGATCCAGACGCCGCCCCGCTATCAGGCGTCCGACTTCCCCAGGGTCGATCGTACGCTGAAGGGCGATCGCCTCGTCGTGGCGCCGCCGGCGGAAGCTGCCGCTCCCGTTGACGTTACTCCTGCCAAGGAAAGTCCCGCGACGGTCAGTCCTCCTGTGGCTGGCGTCAAATCGGCGCAAGGCGCGCCCGCTGCACGGGCACCGCTCGATCCTGAATTGGCGGCAGCACTGAGTGCACCGCCGCTTCCGCAATACGATGTCTCGCTGTCGCTGGAAACTCAGCCACTCCGGGATTCGAAAAGCGCTCCCGAGGCTGATGCGGCCATTTTTGATCACGAGCCCTCGCATGAAGGATTTTCAGTAAAGACCGCGAGGCTGTTCTTTGGTAGCCAGTCGCTCGGTGCGCCGTTGGAGGCAATCGAGCGCTGGCAACCCGGCGAGGCACCGGTGGTCGTGATACCGCAGGCGCGCATCGACCCCGATATGAAAGTTGCGTCTCTGCCGTCGCAGAACGAAACCTCCAAGGCCGTCGAGAGCGGCGAAAGCATTGCAGCCAAGGGCGAGGTCAATTCGGACGACCAGCGTGACAAGACGCCGGCCGAGCGCCTCGGCCTGCTGGACGAGAAGTCGCGCGCCAAATCGGAGAAGTGCCTTGCCGAGGCCGTCTACTTCGAATCGCGCGGCGAAGCCGTGCGCGGTCAGATCGCGGTGGCGCAGGTCGTGCTCAACCGCGCCTTCTCCGGCTTTTATCCTACGACGGTGTGCGGAGTGGTCTATCAGAACAAGCATCGGCATTACGCGTGCCAGTTCACCTTCGCGTGCGACAATGTCGCCGACGTCGTCCGCGAACCCGAGATGTGGGACCGTGCCAAGCGAATTGCGAAAGCGATGCTCGACGGACAACTCTGGTTGCCGGAAGTCGGCAAGTCGACCCACTACCATGCTTATTGGGTGCGCCCGTCCTGGGTCAGCGAGATGAAGAAAATGTACCGCTTCGGCGTGCACACTTTCTATCGCCCGCGCGCGTGGGGCGACGGCAGCGAGGCGCCAAGCTGGGGTACGCCGGCGCAAACCGCGCAGATCTCGGCGCAACTTGCCGAAGCCGCCAAGAGCTCAGCCGAAATGTCGGAGAACACCTCCCGGCGTTGAGCGCATTTGGCGCTGCGTCATTAACCCGCTGGCGTTGCCCGAGTGGGCGCAGGGCTGGTTTGCAAGCCCCGTGGTATACCGCGCTGGTCATTTTCGGTATTAATGCGTTTGCATTAACTTTGCGCCACGCCGAGATGCCGTCGGCCGGCTGCGCGCTTCACTGCCGGAAGCGGTCCTTCAGGAGATTTGCATGGCTTCCACCGAAATCGACCAGCGTCGGCTCTCGACCGGTTGGCGCACGCCGCTCCTCATCATCGTCTGTGGTTGTGCGATCGCGTTACTGAGCTTCGGGCCGCGCTCGGCCCTTGGTTTCTTTGTTCAACCCATGAGTTGCGAGTTCGCATGGGGCCGCGATGTCTTCAGCCTCGCGCTTGCCGTGCAGAATTTGTTGTGGGGATTGGGCCAGCCGATTGCCGGGGCAATCGCCGATCGGTTTGGTGTCATGCGCGTGATGTGCGTCGGCGCCATTCTTTATGCCGCCGGCCTGCTCCTGATGAGCCATGCGACGGCGCCGCTCTCGCTCGATATCGGTGCTGGCGTTCTGATCGGCTTTGGACTTTCCGGCTGCTCATTCAATCTCGTTCTATCGGCCTTTAGCAAACTGCTGCCGCCCGAGCGGCGCGGCGTCGCGCTCGGCGCGGGAACGGCTGCCGGATCTTTTGGGCAATTCCTGTTTGCGCCGTTCGGCGTGGCAATGATCGACAATTTCGGCTGGCAGGCCGCGCTTTTGGTATTTGCCGCCCTGATGCTGCTGATCCTGCCGCTGTCGCTGGCGCTCTCAACGCCGCCCGTGGCCGTGACGGAAACGCCCGTCGCAGACCAGCAATCGTTCAAGACGGCGCTGGCGGAAGCGTTCGGCCATCGATCCTATGTGCTTTTGGTGCTCGGCTTCTTCACCTGCGGCTTTCAGCTGGCTTTCATCACCATACATCTGCCGGCCTATCTTTCCGATCAGGGCATACCCGCATCGACCGGCGGTTGGGTCATCGCGGCGATCGGCCTGTTCAATATCATCGGTTCGCTCAGCGTCGGCTGGCTGCAGAACATATTTCCCAAGCGCTACATCCTGTCGGTGATCTACTTCACGCGAGCGCTGTCGACCGTTGCGTTCATCTCATTCCCGATCACCACGTTCTCGGCGATCGCATTCGGCGCGATCAGTGGCTTGACCTGGTTGTCGACAGTGCCGCCGACATCGGCCTTGATCGCGTTGATGTTCGGCACCCGCTGGTTCGCGACACTCTACGGGTTTTCGTTTGTCAGCCACCAGGTCGGCGGCTTCCTCGGCGTATGGCTCGGCGGGATCGTGTTCGAGAAATTCGGATCCTATACCCCGATCTGGTGGCTTTCGGTTCTGTTCGGCGTGCTGTCGGCCCTGATCAATCTACCGATCGTCGAGGCGCCGGTCCGCCGCGCAGTCCCGCAACCGGCTTGAGAGCTGGACCATATCTCTCTCGCCGCGCGATTTTGCGAGTGCTAGGATTAGCTCGCTCACAAATAAATGCCGGGAGACGCGCGTGGCGACATTCAAGGCGATCAGGATCGACAAAGCGGAGAAGGGGACAACGGTCGCCCTCGTCCAGTTCGACGAAGCCGATTTGATGGAAGGCGATGTCACCGTCCGTGTCGAATGGTCGACGCTGAATTACAAGGATGGCCTCGCGGTTACCGGCAAGGCGCCGGTGGTTCGCCGCTTTCCGATGATTGCAGGTATCGATTTCGCCGGCACCGTCGAGCAGTCCTCGCATCCGCGCTGGAAAGCGGGCGACCACGTGATCTGTAACGGCTGGGGGCTCGGCGAGACGCATCTGGGCAGCTATGCCGAGAAAGCGCGTGTCAAAGGCGACTGGCTGGTGCGTTTGCCCGATGGAATTTCCGCGCGCGATGCGATGGCGATCGGCACCGCCGGTTATACGGCGATGCTGGCGGTGCTGGCGCTGGAGCAACATGGCCTCAAGCCGGCGCATGGCCCTGTTGTCGTTACCGGCGCTGCCGGCGGCGTCGGCTCGGTCGCAACCGCGATCTTGTCGAAGCTTGGCTATCACGTCATCGCCTCCACGGGGCGTACGTCGGAAAGCGACTATCTCAAGAGCCTTGGTGCCGCCGAGGTGATCGACCGCAGCGAGCTTTCCGGACCGGCTAAACCGCTCGCCAAGGAGCGCTGGGCGGGTGGGGTGGACAGTGTCGGCTCGACCACGCTCGCCAATGTCTTGTCCATGACCAAATACCGGGGCGCCGTCGCGGCCTGCGGGCTTGCCGCCGGTATGGACCTGCCGACATCGGTTGCGCCATTTATTTTGCGCGGGGTGTGTCTGCTTGGTATCGATTCCGTGATGTGTCCCCTGGAGTTGCGAGAAGTCGCCTGGAAGCGCCTCGCGGCCGATTTGGACTCGGGAAAACTGACTGAAATTACTCATGAAATTGGCCTAAGCGACGTCATCGATGCCGGCGCCAGGATCCTCTCGGGGCAGGTTCGTGGTCGAATTGTGGTAAAAATTTCCTGACAACATTCAGACTTTACCAACGAAGCTGCGCCAATGTTGCCACGGTTAGTATGGTAAGCAGCGGGTAAAGAGGGCGATCTCCCGCGGCTGAGTAGGTCGGAGTTGGAACATGCTTGCGCGTTTTGTGTTGGGGGCAGTTGTGGCCGGCGCCGCGATCGTGCCCGCCCTGGCTGGGCAGATGAGTGCCGAAGAGGCCAAGCGCTTCGTTACCGGCAAGGTGTTCGCGTTCACGTGTTTCGACGGCACCCGCGGCGCGGGCCGGATCCTCGACGACATGGGGGCTGCCGGATCGGTCCAGTTCAGCGGCTCCGGTCCGATTCGCCACGTGCGTCTGCCGGGCAATACGCTTCAGATTTCGCGGGCAGGCGGTTTGCGCTTCGCTTCGCGGCATTCCGTTTGAGCCGTGCTTTAATCTCGACAAGCAGGATGAGGTCAGCTTCCGCGGATCGGTGTCCGGCATGGGCTTCGCTTATTGCGATTTTCGCCACCAGGGCGGAACGCAGATGCTGATGGCGCGCGCAGTCGCGCACCCGCGTTCGCGGCGTCCGGTAGATCAAACCGGCTCGGTCGAGGTGACGTCCCGGGTCGAGACGCCCGCGGTCGAGAGCGCCAAGCTCGAACCGATCCGTCCCGAACCGAGGCCTGCACCGGCCAAGTCGGAGCCTGCTATGGAGTTGCGTCACTCGACCGAGTGACGCGCGGGCGCCTTCCTTCGCTTTATTTTCCCCGACGAAAGTTTGCGCGAGCGCCGCGATGCGCACGCTGTGCGATGTTTGCAAATCAAGTAGAGCCGACTGTTTGCGAGTCATCGTGATCGGCAGCATCGTGTGGTTGAACCTTTAATTTACGAATGGGTAGGTATGTTCGCACGGCCTGAAAAGCGGCTGGAATGAACCGTGACGTGCCGTGAAATCGCGGACCGGCACGTCCTCGGGGGTGGATTGCCGTGAAGAAACTGCTCAAACTCATTGCTCAACATTCGATCGCCGCCAAACTCGCCGCCATGGCAGTTGCCGGCGTGCTGTTCATGGTGCTGGTCGCGCTGACGGTGCTGTTTATCGCCCGCAGCGAATTGGCGACCGAGCGGACCGAGCGAGCCCATGCCGTCGTCGATGCCGTCTGGAGCATGGCGGACAGTTTCAAACACGCTGCCGAATCCGGAAGCATGAGCGAGGAAGAAGCAAGGGCCCGCTTCTATGCCGCCGCCGGCGCCGTCTGGTTCGAGAACCACAGCAACTACGTCTTTATCTACGACACCGAGACCGGTCTGTGCGTGACGAACACCGGTAACCCCGGTCTGGTTGGCAAGGACGTGCGCGGCCTGAAAGACGCGACCGGGATGCCCTTTGCGCAGATGATGCTCGACATGGCCAGGCACGGCGAGGGAACGATCCGGTACACGTTCCCAAAGGGCGGCGCGAAGATCCCGCTCGACAAGGTCGCGTATGTTCGCGGCTTTGGACCTTGGCATCTGATGATCGCTTCCGCCGAATATATGACCGACCTCGACGTCACATTCTGGAGTATGGCGCAGACCGTTGCGGCATTGATCGGCGCCCTCCTTCTGCTCTCGATCGGGATCGCGTGGCTCGTTGCGCGCAGCGTCGTCACACCGCTGTCCCGTCTGAAATCGCGCATGGATGCCCTTAGCAAGGGTGAATTGAATCTGCCTGTCGCCGGCGCCGACCGTCCGGATGAAATCGGCGAGATGGCGCGGACCGTCGAAGTGTTCAAGGAGGCCATGGTCGAAACCAACCGGCTGCGTACCGAGCAGGTCGAAGCCGAGCAGCGGCAGATGCGTGCGCGCAAGGAAGACATGCATCGGATGGCCGACAGCTTCGAAGGCGCGGTGGGTGAAATCATCGCAACGGTATCCTCGGCCTCGTCGCAACTCGAAAATTCCGCCGGGGTGCTGACCTCGACCGCCGCGCAGTCGGAAGCACTCGCGACAAAGGTCGCCGGCGCGTCGGAAGAGGCCTCCAGCAACGTTCAATCGGTCGCCTCCGCCACCGAAGAGCTGTCGTCCTCGGTCCACGAAATCAGCCGCCAGGTCCTGGAATTGGCGCGCATGGCCAACGATGCCGTGGAGCAGGCGCGCCAGACCAACAACCGGGTCGGCGAACTTTCCAAGGCTGCCGGGCGCATCGGCGACGTGGTCGAACTGATCAACACCATTGCCGGGCAGACCAACCTGCTCGCCTTGAACGCGACCATCGAGGCCGCGCGGGCGGGCGAAGCGGGCCGCGGCTTTGCCGTGGTGGCGTCGGAAGTGAAAGCGCTTGCTGAGCAGACCGCGAAAGCAACCGGCGAGATCGGCCAGCAGATCAACGGCATACAGGCAGCGACGCAAGAATCCGTCGGCGCGATCAAGGAAATCAGCGGCACCATCGAAAAACTTTCGGAGATCGCCTCCGCGATCGCGACGGCGGTCGAAGAGCAGGGCGCCGCGACCCAGGAAATCTCGCGTAACGTGCAGCGCGCTGCGCAAGGCACCATGCAGGTCTCTTCCAACATCGCCGACGTGCAGCGCGGCGCCAGCGAGACCGGATCGGCGTCCTCGCAGGTCCTGTCGGCCGCGAAATCGCTGTCCGGCGATTCCAGCCGCCTCAAGCAGGAGGTCGGTAAATTCCTCAACTCGGTGCGGGCGGCCTGATAAAGCCCATCCGTCAGCCACCCGCGACCGGCGCTGCGGGTGCTACCGGCCGGCGAAACAGGACTTTCTGGTAGAACCAACCGATCGCGACCAGCACCAGACCCAGCCCCATGAACGACAACGCGCGGTAGACGCCGGTCAGCGTCGACAGATCGATCAGGAACACCTTGCCGATGGTCAGCGCGATCACGACGGCGGAAGCAAGCCGCGCGCGCTGTGAGTTGGCCACAATGCCGATGGCGAGCAGGAGCACGACGAACGCAAGCCAGGCGATCGAATAGGTGTATTGCTCGACGTCAGAAGTGAGGCCGTCAATCATGACGGGGCCGTGATAAAGTCTTCGAATTTCGAGGCTCACATAGCTGAGTGCAAGGACGAGCGCGCCGGCGGCGAGGGTATTGCCATAGGCGGCAGCCCGCCGGCCTGCCACCGCATAAGACAACAGAAGCGCGAGAACGGCAGGGGCCGCGTAGCCGAGCAGAAGCTGGTTGATGAACGCGCCGTCGATCGTGGTGCGCCAGACCATGGGATTGTCCAGGAACAACAATCCGAGCAACGTAGCCGCCGCCGCAAACATCGTCAGCAGGATCGCGCTGACATTGTGGACGATGCTTCCGCTTTGCACGCGCAATCGCTCTAACCCGATGGCCATCGCGAGCGCGGCACAAACCTGCAAGCCGGTTTCGGTCAGTCCGGCCGTATCACGATAGACGTTGCCCGCATTCACGGCATGACGAATTTCCAGGAACACCAGCAGCACGGTGAACAGGATTGCAGCGGCTTCCACCGAGCGCAGGGGCGCGTCGTCGCCACGCCGTCGCAGGAAGATGCTTGCTGTCCAGAACGACAGTGCGGGAATGCCGTATCCCCACAACAGCCAGTTGAAAATCGGCGTCGTGCCGACTGCGCTACCCACGATGCGCGGCTCATAGCCGACCCGCAGCACCACGATGGCCGCGAGGACCGATGACAGGACGCGCAGAAACGGGATCGGCCGTTGCGTCGAAATCCAGGCGGCCCCGGCCGACGTCAGCGCCAGCGCAATGGTGAGCCAGCCTTTGTCGAGCGCAAAGGTCAACGCCAACGCAAGAGCTGCGAGCGTGCCGGTGGCAAACAGCGCGGTCGAACTGACAAGCCCCGGGCGTGTATCGCGCTTGCTCAGGATTTCGGTCGCTGCGGCAAACAGGATCGCAAGTCCCACCGCCAGGATCGCGAACGGCACCGAGCGATCGAGATGGGCGATCCGGGCGTAAAGCGCAATCAACAATGCGAGCGGTGCAAATACACCGGATGCCGACCAGATCACCGGGACATGTGCGTTAGCGCTGCGGCCTTGTGCCAAAAAGCCGGCGGCGCCGAAGGCGGCAGCGAACAATGCGGCCACGATGAGATGCAGTGACACGGACTCGTCGGTCGACGCGGGGCCGATGCCGGGCAGCGGCCCGCCGGGCCACATCTGCATGTCCGGATTGACGCGCACGGCCCATACCAGGAACACCAGGCCGACGAATACAGCGGCAGGCGCGACCGCACCGGTCGCGGCCGGCGCGCGCCACGCCACCGCAAGCGTGGCTGCGGTCAAGACGGCGAACACGACGATGGCGGAGTTTGCATAGAAGCTCGCCAGCACGATCAGAACGGAGCCGAACAGATAGGCCGCGAGCGATGCCGATGAGACCCACTCGATACGATCGTCTTCGGCGGATGGGCCGAACAGGAAACCGCATACCACCAGCAATGCGGCGAGCGCGAAGCCGGAAATCGCATGGAAGGCATAGGGGCCGACATCCGGCGGGTCGAATTTGAGGACCGGCAGGATCCAGAGCAGCGCGAGCGTGATCGTGGTCACCGCAAGCCAGCTCCACAGCCTCGCCCGCGCGAGCCCGAACGCTGCCGCTGTGACGACGGCGAGGTAAATGTAGAGCGCCCAGAAGTCCGGCTTCTGCGACGAAACCAGAAGCGGCGTGCCGAAGGCGGCGACGATGCCGAGCCCGGCCAGTATCGGGCCGTGCAGCAGTGCCGCGGCCAGTGTGCCGAGCGCCACCAGCCCGAGCAGGATGAAGGCCGAGGCTGGCGCCAGGAAATCGTAAAGTGCGTAAGCGGCGTAGGCCGTCCCGAAGGCCGCCGCTGTGCCGGCCGCCGTCAGCACGGCCGGGATATTCGCAATCGGCAGCACCGCGATAGATGACGTGCTTTCCTTGCGCCGCGTCCATTCGCCGGCGGCAAGTAGCGCAAGCGCAAATGCGCCGCCGAGCAGGGTCCGCACGCCCGGCCCGAGCAGCCCGGCGTCGATCGAATAGCGGACCATGAAGAAGCCGCCGAGCGCGAGCGTCAGCCCGCCCAGCCATACCACCCAGCGCGTGCCGACGCGTTCCTCGAAGCCGGGCGCCTCGGGCGGTAGCGGCGGTGGTGTCGCCGGCGCGGCGCCAGCGGTGTCTTCGGCGATGGAGGGTGCGGTGTCGTGGAACGGCGTCTCGGCAGGAGCGGTAACGGCAGCAGCTTCTGGCGCCGTAGCCGGCTCTGCATCCTGCAAAGGCGCGAGCGGAGGCGGCAGCGGCACTGCGCGCCATCCACTCGCCTCAAGGGCGTCCAGACGTGCCTTGAAGGTTGCAGCCTGATCCATTGCCTTGCGCGCCACGATCAGTGCGACCACCGCAATCGCAACCGCAAAGAGTTCAAACATCAGGCCTCCGCATAACTAGTGGTCCGATTCTAACATTTGCATTCCGGTGCGGTTGGCGCCCACAACGGAGTGTCCGTCCGGCGGCAAAAGTTCAAATCGGGGGATGTTATGGTAGGTCACTCCAGGTCGATGCGGAATGGCTTGCCTTCGGTCGTCAGCGTGCCCGGGCCCATTTGGTCGAGCGCGCGCAGCATCCGTCCCTCGCGCCCCAGCGCTTTGTCCGCCAGGCTGACGATCAGCCGGTTCGGCGCGGCGATTGGCGAGGATGCACGGATCTGACGCGCGATCGCGGCCTCGTCGCGATGCGGATTGAGCGCACAGACGGCGGCAAAGGCGCTCGCGGTCGATCGGCTGATGCCGGCATAGCAATGCACGACCAGCGGCGCGTTGCGATTCCAGCCGCGCACAAAGTTCAGCACCTGCTCGATATGGAGATCGGACGGCGCGATAAAACCCTCGGCCGCTTCGGTGATGTCGTCCATCTGCACCTTGAGGTGATTGGCCGGGAGCACGGAAGCAGGCCGCTGCACCTGAGCGACATTGGCCATCACGGTGAGCACATGGCTCGCGCCGGTATCCTTGACGGTGGAGGGGAGGGCCGCGAGCGAACAGACGTGAATCATGGGTATCCTTTTGTTGGTCCCACTATAAGGCCCCGCTTGCGGCGGGTGAAGGGCGCTGGATTGCGTCGCGGAGCCTGTCATCGGGCGCGCATTCGCCCGACCCGTTGGCTCGCAATGACGTGTTTCCGCATTCCCGCGGCGCAAGACGTCCGGGTTGTCGCTATTTCCGCCCTCGATCAGAGGGCGCAGGGAATGCCGGATGCTTCAGCGCACCCGCAGCCTTGCGTGCAAAAGATAAAAGCACGCAAGCAAGTCACCACAGGTTCGCCGAATGGTCCGGCATTCCCTGCGCGATGGTTTTACGGCTTATTCCTTGCTCTCCCCGGTGAACGGGCTTTGTTGTCACCGTCGCCGGCGCGATGCGAAAGCATCGTCGCCAACTTGATGCCAGCGTCGCGGCATCAGGACCACACGGCTTCGTCGTCCGCGGCGTGCGCATTCGTCTTCCACGCCGTCGCGTCCATCGCCTCCCGCGCCCAACGTCCGTGACGATCGCGATACGCCCCTCGTGAGTGGCGCGGGATAACGCGATCAATGCCGCTGATTTGCGCGAGAACGAAGCGAAATATTTTTGGTTATGCGGCTGGACACGGATTTTGAAAACTTGCCCGACGGGCAAATCAGTCGCGAAATATTTTGATCGTCGGAGCAAAATTTTGATCACGGAACGGCGGTTCGCTCGAACGCTGACTCTAGCCCGTTCAAGCCACCATGTCCTTGAGCGCCGGCGTGGCATCGAGGTCAAGCTGCGCGAAGGGCACCGGCCGGCCGAACAGATAGCCTTGCACGAGGTCTACGCCGGCCGCGCGCATATATTCCAGTTGCTCCTCGGTCTCGACGCCCTCGGCCGTCGTCACGGTGCCGAGGCCTTGCGCCAGCGCGAGCGTCGAGGCAACGATCGCCTTGCAATCACGGCGATCCAGCACACCTTGGGTGAACGACTTGTCGATCTTGATCTTGTCGAACGGGAAATTCGTCAGGTAGTTGACGGAGGAATAGCCGGTGCCGAAATCATCGAGCGCCACGGATATTCCGAGATTCTTGACCTGACGTATCGTGGTCAGATGGGCTTCCTGATTTTCGAGAAGCGAGGTTTCGGTGATCTCGAGCTCAAGCCGCTCCGGCGCGATGCCGGTCTCCATCAGCGTGCGCAATATCACCTCGAAGAGGTTGCCTTTCTGGAACTGAATGGCGGAGATGTTGACGGCCAACTTGACATGTGCAGGCCATGAAGCCGCGTCCGCGCAGGCCCGCCGCAGGATCCATTCGCCGAGAGGGCCAATAAGCCCGGTTGTTTCCGCCAGCGGAACGAACTTGTCCGGCGCGATCATGCCCTTGACCGGATGCCGCCATCGGACCAGAGCCTCGAAGCCGCACAGCGTTCGCGTCTTCGCGTCCATGACAGGTTGATAATACAGTTCGAATTGTTCACGCTCGATGGCATCTCGCAGCTCGTTCTCCGCGGTACGTTGCGTGTCGGCCACCTCAAGAAGCTCATGGCGGAAGAACCGGTAATCGTTCCGGCCGCTGGCCTTGGCGTCGTAGAGCGCAAGATCGGCGCGCTTCAAGAGACCTTCGGGACTGATATCGTGCTCCGGCGCCAGCACGATGCCGACGCTGGTCCCGAGATTGGTCCGGTTATCGTTGAGATCGAACGGCTGAGAAATAGCATTGATAATTCGTAACGCCAATGCGATCGCACCCTCGCGCTGATCGGCGCCGCCTTCCTGGATGATTGCAAATTCGTCGCCGCCCAACCGCGCCACGGCGTCGGTCTCCCGAACCGTCGACTGGAGCCGTCTTCCCACCTCGATCAGCAACTGGTCTCCGGTCGGATGCCCGAATGTATCGTTGACGACCTTGAATTGATCGAGGTCGATCATCATGACCGTGACGGTGCCGCCGCTCCGCCGCAAACGCTTGCACGTTTCCTGGAGCTTCGCATTGAATTCGGTCCGGTTCGGAAGTCCCGTCAGCGCGTCGTGGCGCGCCAGATGGACGATTTCAGCTTCCGCCCGCCGCCGTTCGGTGATGTCTTCGTGCGTTGCCAGCCACCCGCCGTCAGCCATCGGCTGCCGGGTGACCAGGATGAACCGCCCGTCGGAGAATTCGTCGACCCGGCACGATGCCGCATCCTTCGGAAGCTGGTCCAGCGCTGCGAGCTTTTGCGCGGCCGCAGAGACGCTCCGGTCTCCTTTGAGAATGCCGCGCGAGATTCGATCGGCGATGATAGCCTGGTGAGGCGCTCCGACTTTCAGGAGTTCCGGCGGGGTTCGATACAGCTCGGCATAACGTTCGTTCCAGACCACGAGCCGCTTGTCGCCGTCGAACATGCACAACCCCTGCGCCATATTGCTCAAGGCCGCGTCGAATTGCATATTGATGCGCGCGAGTTCACCTGCCTGTTGCCGGATGGCGTTTTCCTGGCGCGAACGCTCCGTGATGTCTTCGTGGGTGGCGACCCAGCCGCCGTCCGGCAGCGGACGATGCTTGATCTGAATTGTGCGTCCTTCGGCGGTTTGCAGCGTGACCATCTCGGCGCGCGCGACGTGTTCGACGATCCGTTCGCAGTATTCGTCGATCTCGACCTGGATATCCCCGAGTTCATTGCGGTGGGCAATCAGGTCGCGAAGGGAGCAGCCGGCTTTCACCACATCGGGCGACAATCTGTACATCTCGAGATAGCGCTGATTGCAGACCACAAGCCGTCTGTCTTGATCGAACAACGTCAGGCCCTGCGCCATATTCTCGATGGCGGTATCGAGGCGTTGCTTTTCCCGCCTCACTCGCTGCTGCGAAGACTGATGCTGCCATTTCAATCGGCGGACGATCAGCACGATCGTAATGACGACGATGATGGCTGAAAGAATGGCGGCGGCGATCAGGAACTTGGTCTGGGCCCGCCATTCGGCGAGAGCTGACGCCACGGTGGTCGTCGCCACGATTGAAAGCGGGAATCGAGTGAGGCTCTGAATCGAGACCAGCCGATCGGCGCCGTCGACGGGGCTGATCAACCGGGTTGTCCCGTGGCTCTGTTTCAGAAGCGCGGCTGCCTGCGGTGTTGCAGCCGCTTTGAAATCCTTGCCGATGATTTCCTCGACGTGTGGGTAGCGTGCGAGCAGTTCCCCGTCGTGATGATGCATCGAGATCGTGGCATCGGCACCGAGGGCTACAGCGGAGAAAAATTCCTCGAACTTCGCCGGTGTAAAGGCACGCGAAACAACGCCGAGGAACGCGCCGTTTTCGCCGACCACCTTGCGGGCGACAACCGTTTTCCAGACGTGAGTAAAGCGGCTGAACACCAGTTCGATCTGGGGCTCCGCCTCGTTCGGACTGGACTTGAGAGCCTTGAAATAGGCGCGATCGAAAATCGTGACGTACGGAACGTGCTCAGTTTCCGATGAATTGATCAGCGTTCCGTCGGCGTCGTAGATATTGATGCCGGCGACCTTGGAGGTACGGCTGACTTTTTCTACCAGCGTCAGGTGTACCCTGGGAGTGGACATCTGGCGCTTGAATTCGTCTGCGGACGCGATGCCGATCTGATGGATCTGGTCGATGAGATCGACGAGCGGCACTTCGGCGTCGTCCAATTGCTGGTCGAAGTGGCGGGCAAGCAAGACGGCTGCATTTTCCAGTTCGCGTTTGCTGCTCTCGATCGCATGATCGCGGAAATTACGGACCATCATCGCGGTGCCACCCGCAATGGCTGCAATCAGCAGAATGCCGCAAACGACGAGCCACAGAATCGGATTGCGCCGGCGCGGCATTACGCCCTCCGTCAAAGCGCTGTAGTCGACAGTCTCTCGTCCGCCGACAGATTTTTTTCTGGACGCCAGCATCGCTTTTTTACGCTCCCCGCCTTGACAGGATACCGTTGGAGCGTGGAGCGGGCGTTAGGAAGATCGGTTATCAAAGCGTTAATGCCGGAAGCTAATCCATCGAGCCGCGGGCCACCCCGTGGGACCGCCGGGATGTGGTTCGTCCGATTTTTGAGCCGGCCTTCACGCGTCCGGGTGTTGGCTGGTTCGGCTTGCGGCGGAGACATCATGACGATCCCAAGACAGTCCGATGTCTTGGGCAGCGGAAAGCAATTGG
The DNA here is from genome assembly GCA_963824305.1 of uncultured Alphaproteobacteria bacterium. Classification (GTDB taxonomy): domain Bacteria; phylum Pseudomonadota; class Alphaproteobacteria; order Rhizobiales; family Xanthobacteraceae; genus Bradyrhizobium. The sequence goes on along the minus strand of CAWGOW010000001.1, from coordinate 1,818,948 downwards.
CGTCGGCGAGCCGGCGACGTCTTGACCAGGATCAATTTGACGCGGCCAAATCCGTTGGCACCCATGTGTTCTCGCCGATAGATGTAAACACTTGAACGGCCTTCAAGAATCTATTTCGAACTGGCTTGGGGGCACAAACTGGGCAGGCGCGCTTAAAACTAGTCCTTGTTGAATTCCAAGCCTCCGACGAAGATCAGCCAGGGGGAGTGGATCTGACATTCGCAAATGCCTGGCCGCGAGGATGCGAATGTTAGAAACGGACCACTAGCCGCCAGCATTCAGTCGAAAGGGAGGGACTTCAATAATGTGCCAGGGTGACGATCTCAATTGTCCGCATTTCAAGCTGCACTACGAGAAATTCAAAGAAGGGCTCGATATCGAACGACGCAATCTGTTGCGATCGAGTGTGTTTGCCGGCGGTGGCGCGGCGGCCCTCGGGGCAGTCGGCGGTTTGTCGATCGTGACGCCGGCCCTGGCCCAGGCAACCGCCGCACGGCAGCCGACCGAGCGGTCGTTTCATGCTCTACCCGCCAATTCCGATACGGTTCACTGGGGCTATTTCAGCAAGACGTTGAAGCCGCGGGTTGAAGTGAACAGCGGCGACATCGTCACGATCGAGACGCTGACGCACCACGCCGGCGACGATGTCGAGCGCATGGTCAACGGCGATCCCGGCGCCGAGAGCGTCTTTCTTTGGACCAAGGACAAAAAGGGCGTCGATCGCCGCGGCGCAGGCTCGACGGACCCGAAGGTCTACAAGAAGGGTTCGGGCGACGGCCAAGGCGTCCACATCATGACGGGGCCCGTATTCGTGCGCGGAGCCGAGCCCGGCGATATCCTGGAAGTGCGCATCCTGGACTGCGTCCCACGCGCCTGCGCCAACCCCCAGTTCAAGGGAAAAACGTTCGGCTCGAACGCCGCGGCGAATTGGGGTTTTCAGTACAACGACCTGCTCGGAGGCACGAAGCGAGAGGTGGTGACGATCTACCAGCTGGAAACCACGGGGGGTAAAAGCTGGGCGGAAGCGGTCTATAACTTCCAGTGGGTGCCGCAGACCGATCCTTTCGGCGTGACCCACGCCACGATCGATTACCCCGGCGTTCCCGTCGACCACTCCAAGACCAAGCGCAACAACGACGTTCTCAAGGGCGTCCGGCTTCCGATCCGGCCGCATTTCGGAACGCTGGGCTTAGCACCCGCGGAAGCTGATTTCGTCGACACGATCCCGCCAAGCTACACCGGCGGCAACATCGACAACTGGCGGATCGGAAAAGGCGCGACCATGTACTATCCGGTGGCGGTCGAAGGCGCGCTGCTGTCTGCGGGCGATCCTCACGCCTCGCAAGGCGACAGCGAGTTGTGCGGCACGGCGATCGAATGCTCGATGACCGGCACGTTCCAGCTCATCGTGCACAAGAAGGCCGACCTCGGCGGCACCGCGCTCGAGCAGTTGAACTATCCGCTATTGGAAACGCAAAACGAATGGCTGGTCCACGGCTTCTCGTTTGCCAACTATCTGAAGGAGCTGGGGCCCGAAGCGCAATCGGCGATCTACAGCAAATCGTCGGTCGATCTCGCGATGCGCGACGCGTTTCGCAAGATGCGGCACTTCCTGATGACTACGAAGGGTCTGACGGAAGACGAGGCCATTTCGCTGATGTCGATCGGCGTCGATTTCGGAATAACCCAGGTGGTCGACGGCAACTGGGGTGTCCATGCCCTGGTCAGGAAGGACATCTTCTCGGGCAGGGCCTGATCTCAGGCGCATAGCGGCGGGGCAGGGCGACTGTCCTCGCTCGCTCGCCGGGTTGAACGTGACGAGGCCGCCCCAACGGGCGGCCTCGTTGTTTGTCGGCTTGCAACGGCGATCAGATACTGATCAGCGCAATTTCCGCGATCGGAACGCTTCTTCCGGCGAAGGAAAGCCGGCGGTTGGATCAGAAGTTCCAGTTTCGCGAGGAACCTTGCCATGCCTCGCGCGTCGATGAATCGTTCACGGAAACGCGACGATGGCTATCATCAAGATTTCTCCAACGGCAACCGACATTAGAATCGCGAATGCGATTTCGGCGCACACGGATCTGCCAGCTGAGCATATGGCCGAGGCTCTGACCTGGGGCGCGGACGAACACGTCCTGACGGCATGCGCGGCGGCCTGGTGGCTTTACTCGCGAAACAAAGGCCGCGCACAGCAAACCGCAGCCAACCATGTTCTGATAACGACGCTGGTTGCGTCCGCGTTACCGCATCTCTTCAAAACCATTTTTGATCAACGAAGGCCTGATCGGCTGACCGTTCGCGGACACTGGCGTGGCGTGCCGCTTTCGGGAAAAAGCATGGATGCGTTTCCGTCCGGGCACGCCCTTCATGTCGGAGCGCTTGCGTCAGCGGCCTGTCAGTTGCCAAAGACGCCCCGCGACATCGTTTGGCTGGCAGGTGGGGCGCTCGTGTTGACGCGCGTAATCCTGCTCGCGCATTGGGCGAGCGACGTCGTTACCGGTCTGGCCATCGGGGCGCTCACCGAGCGCCTGTTGCGGAGATTGACCGGCTACGGCCAGTCGAAGCCGTCCGGCGGCTGATCGATCAGCACGAACGTTCGGCGCGCAAGCGACGGCTGCCGGGCTTGTTCCGAAAGCGAGGAGAGATGCCCGGCAGGTTAATCACTTCACCCGCTGGGATGTATCTGACGATTCCGGCGAGTTGCTGAGGTTGGGTTTGTCCTGCGGCACATCGCTGCCGGTCGTTACGGCCGAACCCGTGCTTGAACTCCGCGCGCGGCCGGTGGTCGAGGGATCTTCCTTGGTGCCCGACCGGCTCTGCTTCGCCATCTCAGCCTTGTCGGAGGCGTCAGCGCCGGCATTTGCGCCACCGGCTTGCGCCAGCGCCAGTGTGGGGCCGATCGCGAAGATGGAAGCCAGGGCAATCGTTGTCAGTTTCATGGTCTGTCCTTTTGTTTTGCGTGAGAAGGCAACCGGCAGGTTTGCTGGTGGTTCCTGCTACGATCGAGCCGGTGATATTCAGACGACGGGCACGCCGTAATAGTCGTCGACAGCCTTGTTGCGCGTGGCGTCGGTCCAGTTCCAGTCGCGATCATCGCCGTACTTTGGAGCGCCGCGAAGCTGCTTCTCGGTCACGCCAGTGACGTAGCCGCCGAGGCGCGTGTCATATTTCAGCGACTGCCAGGGAATTGGATAGTGATCGTTGCCGAGTCCCAGGAATCCGCCAAAGCCGAGCACGGCGTAAGATACCCGTCCGCTCTTCTTGTCGATCATCACCCGTTCAATTGAACCGATTTTGTTGTCGTCGGCGCCGTAGACGGCCGTGCCTTCAACCTTGTCGCTGCCGATGAGATTGCCGATTTCTTGTTCGCCCGTTGCCATTTGACGTCTCCATCCGAACCAGGAATATCGCCAACTGATTTTGGCCGTGATGGTTCCTGCGGCGTCCGCACGCCGGCAACGTTAGCCCGACGGCGCGTCACCGCTATCGCCGGACAGGGCGCCCAGGTCAGCCCGCCGAACTTGGCCCGATCTACGTGCAACTCGCGGCCCTCTGATGCCAGCTTCGCGACAGGACAGGTCTATGGAGCCGCTGGTGGGTCGGAACAGCCGTAGCGCCTTGAGGATCGTTTGTTCGAAGATATCGGGCGCCGCGCTAGTAACCCTCTGCCAGTCCCGTGCCTCGGCGCGGATCGTTCGCGCCATAAAACCGGTTACGGCCGACCGGCTTTCCGTCAAGGCTCGGCGCGCCGATGATGATCGCGGCGACGTGGTTTGCCGGTAGCGAATCGTCAAACCGATATCCCATGCCCTCCAATATTTTACGGGTGTCAGGCGACAGGGCGCGCGGCTCCGTGTTCGTCACGTCCGGAAACCACTGATGGTGCAGGCGGGGGGCGTCGACCGCTTCCTGGATGTTCATTTGATAATCGACGACATTCAAGATGGTTTGCAGCATGGTGGTGATGATCCGTCTGCCGCCCGGCGTACCGAGGACGAGCACCGGCTTGCCGTCTTTCGTGATGATGGTCGGGCTCATCGAGCTCAACGGTATCTTGCCCGGCGCAATCGCATTCGCTTCGCCCGGTACAACTCCGTAAGCATTGATGCGGCCGGGGTTCGGAGTGAAATCATCCATTTCGTCGTTCATCAGGACGCCGGTGCCGGTCGCAACCACGCGCGCGCCGAACCAATCGTTGAGCGTATAGGTCAATGAGACGGCGTTGCCGGCACGGTCGACGATCGAGAAGTGCGTGGTGTTGGAGCCTTCGTGAGCGGCGACATCCTTGCCGAATTCGCTTGAGATACCGGCCTTGTCCGCGCCGATGGTTTCGCGGATTTTTGCTGCGTAACCCTTGTCGATCAGCCTCTCGACCGGATTTTTGACGAAATCCGGATCGCCGAGCAGCGTGTTGCGGTCGACGTAGGCGCGGCGCATCGCCTCGATCTCGTAATGCAGCGCTTGCGCCGATCCCCAGCCTAGCTCGCGCAGCTTGTATCCCTCCAGGATGTTCAGCATCTCACACAGCGCAACGCCGCCGGAACTCGGGGGAGGCGCCGAGATCACGTGATAGCCGCGGTAATCGCACTCCAGCGGCGAGAGCTCCCGCGTCCTGTAGCTTGCGAGGTCTTCGTCTTCGATGATGCCGCCGCCGGCGCGGCTTGCTTTGACGATCGCGGCTGCGGTCTTGCCGCGATAGAAGCCGTTTTCGCCGCCGGCTCTGATCAGGCGCAAGGTGTTTGCGAGGTCGCGCTGCACCAGGCGCTGGTTCGCGGCAAAGGGCGTGCCTTTGTCGAGGAAAATTTCGCTCGTTGGCGGGAATTTCCTGAAATCATCGGTCGCGGTAGCGAGCATCTCGACGTCGCCCTGGTCGAGCACAAACCCATCCTCGGCCAGTTCGATCGCCGGATCGATCAACGCCGCGCGTGTGATCGTGCCATATTTCTTTCGCGCATATTCCAGGCCCGACACGGTGCCGGGGACGCCGACGGCGAGCCAGCCGGTCGTACTCAGGCCATCGATGACCTTTCCGTCCTTGTCGAGATACATGTCGCGTGTCGCCGCACGCGGCGCCCGTTCGCGAAAATCGAGGAAGGTCTTGCGGCCGTCGGCAAACCGGATCGTCATGAAGCCGCCGCCGCCGAGATTGCCGGCGGCCGGATAGACCACCGCAAGCGCATATCCGACCGCGACGGCGGCATCGACCGCGTTGCCGCCGTGCTTGAGAACATTGACCCCGACTTCGGTCGCCAGGTGTTGCGCGCTGACCACCATTCCCCGTTCGGCGGCCACGGGCCGCATCGAGGCGGCGTTGGCTGAAGCCGCGACCAGGCAGAGGCAGGCGAGGAGGGTACAAACCCCTGTCAGTCGTGAGCGCATGCCTGCCGATCCGGTGTGGTTTCCAGCCTAAGTTTCGACGCTCGCAATGACTTGTCTCCTCCGATTGGGTATCTTGCAATCCGATCGCCGAAATGGTCGCCGCAATCGGATGCGAATGTTACAGACTGCTAGCCGGGTCGAATGAAGGTTCTCTGCACTTTTAGCAAGGTTTATGTCGGAATGCGCCCTGGGCGACGCTTCGCTGCGGCAGCTTTGGCACTCTCGCTGATCACAGGTGGTTTATTCCATGTAAGCCCGGCGGCCGCAGCGGCCGACGCTTGCGCCGAAGTCGTCGTTTTGCCGTCGCCGTTCTCGCCCTGGACCGGTGTGCCGTTGCGCGTCATGGCCGTTGCCGAGAAACCGGTCGAGGGCACCCTGACCCTGATCGCACCCGATGGCAGCGTCGCGACCAAATCGGCCGGCCGGCGCGACGGGCCGCCTTATTCCTGGTTTGCCGAAGTCGCCGCGCCCGCCGCCGGCACCTGGCGCGTCACGCTCGAACGCACCTCGGCGGATTGCGGTTCGGTCACCCGCGACGTTACGGTGGCGGCGCGCAAACCGGGGTCCGTTCAGATCCCGGCGGGAAGCATCTGGCAGACCCGCAACAACTGGAACAGCCTCAACGAGGCACTGTTCTCGGCCTGGATCGAAAAGCTGTTCGACGCACCGCCCGATCAGGATTTGAACTGGAAGGTCTGGTATGAGGTGCTGCGCGATCCCTCGCGCAATTTCCTCTACAACTATCTCGGCCGCAACGAAGACCATACGCAAACCGGACTGCGGCCGGACTGCGCCGACTTCGTCTATTTCCTGCGCGCCTATTTTGCCTTCAAGATGGGATTGCCGTTTGGCTACTCGAATTGCTCGCGGGGCGCCGGCGGCAAGCCGCCGAAATGCACCCAGTGGTTCGACGTCGACCATCCCGAAGTCACGCGTCCGCCTCCGCCGCCCGACAAGACCGGCGCGCCGGATGCCGAAGCTATCGCGACGCCGGCGCCGCCTCCGCCCCAGCCCCAGCAGAAGTCGACCTTCATGCGGTTGTTTGGCGGTCAGGCCGAGCCGGCGCCGGCCGACGCGCCGGGATTGCCACCCGCGAAGGCGGTTCCGCCGAAGCCGAAGCGCCCGACGAATTTTGGCGAATATCTGCGCGACGTCGGCGATGTCGTGCATACCGGCTCGGTGCGCGCGGGCGACGACGCCGCGGATTTCTACACCATACCGCTGACAAAGGAGACGCTGCGCCCGGGGACGGTCTTCGCCGACCCCTACGGTCATGTGCTCATGATTGTGCGTCGTGTGCCGGAAGTGAACGGTACGCCCGGCGTATTTCTCGCCGTTGACGCCGAGCCCGACGGATCGATCACCCGCAAGCGTTTCTGGCGCGGCAATTTCCTGTTCGTGCATGAGCCGACGCTCGGCACGCCCGGCTTCAAGCATTTCCGCCCCATTGTGCGCGACCGAGGCGGCCCGTTGCGCCGGCTCAGTAATTCGGAGATCAACAAGTATCCGCAATTCGGCGATTTTTCGCTTGATCAATCGCAGATGTCGGCGGAGGATTTCTACGACCGCATGGACGACGTCATGTCGCCCGAGCCGCTCGACCCGGAGCGTGCGATGGCGGACGCCATCACAAGCCTCAGCGAGCAGATCAGGACCCGCGTCACGGCAGTGGAAAACGGGCGGAATTATCAGATCAAGCAACCCGGCGACACCGCGATGCCCGATGGCGCTTCGATTTTTCAGGCGAGCGGTGCCTGGGAGGATTTCTCGACGCCGGCGCGCGATCTTCGCCTGTTGATCGCCATCGACGGGGTACGGAACTTCCCCGATCGCCTGGTGCGACGGTCGAACCGGTTCGCGATCCCGGCCGGCAAGACCGCCGCTCAGGTAAGGAGCGAATTGCTGGCGGCGCTAACGTCGGAGCTTGCCGCGCGCAAGGTGACGTACACGCGCAGCGACGGGTCGCAATGGACGCTGTCGGTCAAGGATGTGCTCGATCGGGCGGCCGATCTCGAGATGGCCTACAACCCCAACGACTGCGTGGAGTTGCGATGGGGGGCGGTGGAGAACAGCGAAGAGGCATCGACATGCAGGCGCCGTGCGCCACAGGCACAGCGTGCCAAGATGTCGAACTATCGTGGCTGGTTCCGCGAACGGCATTGGCCCACTGGCCGCGGTTAAAGCGTTTTCGAGCGAGGTGGACGCCGGTTCGCGTGAAGAAAGCGCCTCGAAAACAACAATCTAGACCTCAGTTTTGCTTCAATCAAAACCAGGCTCTAGACAAATTGGACGGCAATTTCCTCCAGCGGAATGCCGCTGACCGTTGTGATCCATCGCTCGCCCGGCTTGATGGGCATCGCGAGCGTCAATGTACCGGTCGAAATGATCTCGCCCGCGCATGGCGGGGGGTTATGTGGATCACGTGCGAGCAACTCGACCAGGTGACGCAATGCTTGGAGAGGGCTGCCGAGTACAAGCGAGCCGCCCCCGCGCGCGAACTGTTTGCCGTCGCAACAGAGTTCGACCTCGAATGTGGAGAGTTCAGTCATCCATTCTCTCTGGCGTGGCGCTATCGCGTGACGCGATCCGACCAGCAGCGCCCCGTGTACTCCATTTGCGGCGACCGTGTCTGCGCCTGAGAATTTCCAGTCGGGGAAGATCGACTGCACGATCTCGTATCCGAGAGCGATCCACTCGACACAATCGATCAGCGCATCATCGTTCATGTCAGGCATGGGCGTCGCACCCAAACCAAACATGATTTCGGGCTCGATGCGAGGTTCGGAGAGACCAGTCAACGCGACGGCCTGCATGCCGGCAAGTTGATGTGTGGTGCGGCTGGTCGTGTAGCCCCAAATCGGTGCGTCGACGCCGTATGGCTTCCACATCTGGCGGTTCGTAAAGCCGATTTTCCGCCCGGTAATCTTCTCGCCGCGGGCCTCAAAGGCGGCACGCAGCAGCGGCGTGACGCGGTAGGCTTGCCCCAAAGTGAGCCCGGTCGGCCGCGAGGAGAAAGGCGGGATCTGCGCATGGTTGGCCAGCGAGGAGAGAACCTCGTTGGCGATAAGGTCGATGTCAGGTTGGGCCGTCATGCACGAAGTCTACATCAAGTGTCCGCAAGCTTCCACGAGCCGCGCCGGTCATAACGACGTCAGCGCCTTGAACCGAGCCAAAAATCGCTTTTCGGCTTTTGCCGCGCTCCACGGCGTCAGATAGTCCTCACGCGTTGCCGCCGACAATCCCGGATCACGGCCGAACAGGCGTTTGGCCTCGTCAGATGCGAAGCCGGCGAGCTCGGTGGCTTCCAGATAGGCTGCTCCCTTGTCGGCCGCCTTGATTACTTGCGTAATCTTGTCGGCGAGTACGGCCGGCAGACCGAAGCGGATGTAAATCGCCGACAACAGACGCTTTTCGACCGATTTGTAGTCTTCACCCAGGACCGCCTTGAACGGCGAGATCATGTCGCCGATCACATATTCGGGCGCGTCATGCAGCAGTGCGGCAAGGCGCCAACTGTCGTCGATGCGCGGCGACTGCTCGCGCATGACCGCTTCGACCAGCAACGTGTGCTGCGCTACCGAAAAGATATGCGCACCCGACGTCTGCCCGTTCCAGCGCGCCACGCGCGCCAGCCCATGGGCGATGTCGGCGATTTCGATATCGAGAGGCGAGGGGTCGATCAGGTTGAGCCGCCGGCCGGACAACATCCGCTGCCAGACCCGCGCTACAGGATCGCTGGCCGATTTTCTCGCCGTCATTTTGCGGAGAGGCGGGGGCTGCGGCGTTTGACGGCGCAGCTTTCATGGCAGTGACAGGTGACAAGATGATCGTTGACCATGCCGGTCGCCTCCATGAAGGCATAGACGATCGTGGGGCCGACGAATTTGAAGCCGCGCGAGGACAAATCTTTCGATATCTTGCTCGAAAGCGGTGTCGAGGCCGGAACGCTAGCGGTGGTCTTGAACGCGTTGACCTTGGGTTTGCCGTCGACGAAATCCCACAACAGCTTCGAAAAGCCGGGGCCTTCTTCCATGATCTTTAGATAGGACTTTGCGCTCGCGATCGTGCCCTCGATCTTGGAGCGATTGCGGACGATACCGGCATCGTTCATCAGCGCGTGAACTTTTTTGGCGTTGTAGCGCGCGATTTTCTCGGGCTGGAAATCGTCGAAAGCTTTCCGGAAATTGTCGCGCTTGCGCAGGATCGTGATCCAGGACAGTCCGGCCTGGAAGCCATCGAGGATCAGTTTTTCAAAGAGCGCGCGATCGTCGTATTCGGGTACGCCCCATTCCGTGTCGTGATAGGCGACATAAAGCGGGTCTTCGCCCGGCCAGGGGCAGCGCGTCAGGCCGTCAGGATGCAGGCGTGCAGTTCTCGTCATGCGACTGTCTGTCTAGTCTCTTGATTCCGAACTTCGTATCATGGTGCGAGCCCGCCGTTTACGAATTTCTAAACCGCCACACGCGGGGTGAGACGCAACTCGTCGGGCTCGGCGATGCGGATCGAAAGGCCGCCCGCGGTCAGCGGCGTACCGGCCTCCAGCGCCTCGCCGGCGCGATCGACACGCATCAGCGCCAGCGCACGACCATCGGCCGCCGACCCCATGGTGCCGACGGACTTGTCGCCGGCCGTGATCGCCGCGCCCGGTTCCGGGGCAGGGCCGTCCAGCAGCACGCGCACAATGCGGGTGCGCGCGGTGCCGCGGTGCTGCATCCGGGACACGACCTCCTGGCCGACATAACAGCCTTTGTCGAAGTCCACGCCGGAGAGCCGGTCCATATTGGTCTCGTGCGGGAACGCATCGCCATACATGAAATCGAGACCGCCGCGGGGGACGCCAACCTCAATGCGGTGCGTCTCATAGGCGGAACTGTCGACAAGCTCCGCGCCGATCAGATCGGCTGCCTTTTGCGCGAGTTCGGCCGGAACGAAAATCCGAAGACCAAGCTTGGCGTTGCGCGGATCGGTGAAGGTGAGATCTGGCTTTAACGCGGCCTCGCCATCCCAGGCGGCGAGCACGCCGAGGCTGTCGGAGAGGTTCTCGATTTCGACCTTGGCTCGCAGACGGTAGACTTTGAGCTTGTCGACCAGCGTTTGCGCGAGCGGCTTCGGACAATCGATCAGGAAGCCGCCGCCATGGCCGGCCGACACCTCGGTGATCAGGAAATCGACCGTGATCTTGCCCTGCGGGGTCAGCAGCGCGCCGAAGCGCCCCAGGCCCGGTTGCAGCCGCGCTGTGTCGGACGTGATGAGGCCGTTGAGGAAGTCGCGGGCGGTATCGCCGGTGACCTTGACCACGCCGCGGTCGGGCAGGAACGCCGCCTTCATGTGCTGGAAATCTCGCGTGAGTTTCTCACGTCAGAAGGTAGGCCGCCGACGGCTGAACAACAAGGGTTTGAAACGGCGCTTATTGCCTTGCAATCGCGGTGGAGAACTCGCCGTTGCGAACACGCACGGCCAAGCCCTCGACGAATTTGGCGACCGCGTCCTCGCCATAGGTCCGGACCAACTCGGCAAAGGCCGCAAACAGGCTCGCCTGCGCGAGGCAATCGCCATCGATGCCGTCGTGCCGCGCCTCCGCCCAGGCTTCGTTGAGATAGCTGAGCGCGGCTTGTTTCTGCTCCTGATCGGGCAGCAGGTCGCGGGCGATGAACGGCGCAGGATGGCTCATGAATGTAAAGCTGAGTTCGATGCGAGGAATGGATCAGTGGTGTAGCAGCCAAACGCAGCCGCCCGGTAGATTTGACGTTTGCTTTAGCGATGCCGCGAGTTCTCAAGACATCCGTAAACCAACCCGCTGCGCCATCATACGAATGCCAGAACCGGGACACTAGTCAGTTCTTTAAGAAAGGTTAACGGGCCTGAACAAATCCACGGTAATGCAGAACACCCGTCTAGTTCGCGTAGCGCGCGGTCAGGTCGCGCGAGATTTTCAAGCCTTCGTCGATGTAGCGGCGGATCGCGAGCGTCGCCGCCGGCGTGCACGTGCGGTAGGTCTGCTGGAAGCCGTTATAACCGCGGTTGAAGCCGGCGATCATGCGCGCACGCCGATCCCCTGATGGGGTTTCGGCGTCGAGCAGTGCCTGCATTTCGTTGCGCCACTTGGCGCCTTCGTTGCTGCCGCAGATGCCCCGGAGATAATGCAGGGTGCCAAGAATTTCGGCGAACCGCTGCAAGTCGTTGTCGAACGGCGCCGCGCCTTCCTGCGCGCGCGCAGGCGCAGCGAGGCAGCACAGGACAACGAGGATGCGAGCGAGATGTCTGGGCATTAGAGTGGGTATGCCCGCTCGGAATGCCTGGCGCAAGCCGCTCGATCCGTGGTTTTATCGGCCCAAAACCCGCCGGGCCGACCGAATAATGTCTTCCAATCCCGGCGTCGTGTTGAATTCGCCGAGGGCGTCCGGTGCGAGCCACCGATGGTCGTCGAGTTCCTCGTTGAGGACCACTTCGCCCGACTGCCAATGCGCGGCAAACGACATAATCACATAGTGTCCGCCGCCCTCGGCGCTCGGCACGACCTCGCGCCAGCCGGCAAGATCGACAATCTCGATTTTGAGGGCGGTCTCTTCGACCACTTCGCGATGCAGGGCGGCATGAAGGGTCTCGCCGAATTCGACGCGTCCGCCGGGCAGCGAATAGACGCCTTTGGAAGGTGATCTGGCGCGCCGTACGATCAGTACCTTGCCGTCGCGGAAAATCGCGGCGCTCACCGCAAGCTGGGGACGGGGTTGGAGAGGGATGGATGTCAAGGCAGGATCCTGAAATGAGGGTATCGCGTGGAAACCGCGAAACGCCGGTAATCAGTTTGCCATGATGTAGTCGACGTCGGCCGCGCCGTCACCATTGATGACGCCGCCGGCTTGCGTTACCAGCGGTTTCACCCAGCCGGTCGCCTGTTCGGCCAGCCTGGCGCGGGTCTTGTCCTGCGTCGCCTCACGCATCGCCGCACCCACGGCGGTGAGAATCGAGATGATTGCGCTCGTCATGTTGTCGAACTCGGTGCGGATGCGGACATCGGCGGAGTTGTAGGATTCGATCGCCAGATCCCTTGCCTTGAAATTGGAAACTGCGAAATGTTCGGCGTAGGACAGCGGCCGCCAGCCGAGAAAATCCTCGGCGCATTCGGGAATGTCCGGAACCATCTCGAGCAACATCACGGCTTCGTTGAAGTGATTGAGATAGTCGGTGGCAAGCCCTGTGCGAGGATTTATATTGGCCGCACGCAACTGGTCCGCGCGCGCCGAATGATCGGCGGCGACGGAAGGACGCGGTTGTGCGGGTTGGACGGCAGGCGATGTCATCTGCCGCAGTGTTAGGGCTTGGCGGTAAAAAGTTACTGAATAAGATTTGTTCGGGTATCAATAATGTGCGGACGTTTTGTTATAACCTCACCACCTGAATCTTTAAGACGACTTTTCGGTTATTTGGAGCAACCGAATTTTCCGCCGCGATATAATGTTGCTCCAACGCAACCGATCCCTGTCGTAATCAACGACAATGGCCGGCATTTTCGCCTGATGCGTTGGGGGCTGTGGCCGGCCTGGGTGAAAGATCCCCGTAGTTTTACGCTACTGATCAATGCGCGCGCCGAAAGCATCAAGGAGAAGCCGGCCTTCAAGAACGCTATCCGGCGGCGTCGCTGCCTGATCCCGGCAGACGGTTATTACGAATGGCACACCTCCGACGGCAGCAAGCGGCCATATTTCATTCATCGCCGCGACGGCCGTTCGATCGGATTTGCGGCGGTGTCGGAGACCTGGGTCGGACCGAATGGCGAGGAGGTCGATACGGTCGCGATCGTCACTTCGGCGGCAAGTGCCGATCTCGCCGTGCTTCATCATCGCGTGCCGGTGACAATCGCGCCGGACGATTTCGAGCGCTGGCTCGATTGCCGCAGTGACGAAGCTGACAGCGTGACATCGTTGATGCTTGGACCGGAGGAGGGCGAATTCGCCTGGCACGAGATTTCGACACGGGTCAATCACGTCGCCAACGATGATGCGCAACTGATCCTGCCGATCACGGCGGAGGAGCGCGAAGCCGAACTGACCAAACGTGCAAAGAAGCCAAGTCCGCGCAAACCCGCCGCCGATGTCGACGACGGGCAGGGCTCGTTATTCTAAACCTCCTGGCGCATGGAAGGTCGTGTCATTCTCGCGAGCTAACCCTTCAGCAACTGCTTCAGCTTCGCGACCGCGCTATCCGGCGTCGTCAGCACCGGCAGCTTGGACGTTTCAGCAACCATCGCAGCAGTTGGCGCCATGCTGTATTGCGCGAGCGCGATCAGGTCGCAGTCGCGCAGGTCGCGCGATGCCTGCACGACCAGGCGGTCATGCTCGGCGCGGTCGCCGCGATCGAGCGCGGCCATGGCGCCTTCCGCCAACTTTGTCACGAGTTGCACCGTGCTCGGAAATTCCGACGGCATCGACTTGAGCGTCGGCGGAAAGGTCGAGAGCAGGCCGATGCGGTGACCGCGCTCGACCGCGAGTTCGATCATCGCCTCGTTTGGCTTGAGCACCGGCATCGGCGAGAGCTCGCGCGCGACCGCCTCGATGCAGGGGCCGAACGCGGAACAGGTGAACAGAATAGCGTTAGCGCCGGTCGAGGCGCCATAGCGTCCGAGCGCGAGGAAGCGGTCGGTCATCCCTGGCGTCAGCCGCCCGTCGCGCGCGAGATCCGCCGACAGGCTATCGTCGAGCAGGTTCATCAGCGTGGCTTCCGGCCAAAGCTTGGCAAAGGATGCTTCGATCGGAACCAGCGAATGTTTCAAGGCGTGAATGAGGGCGATGCGCATGTTTGTTCTCTTGGCAGGTCTGCGATTTAAGGCGTGGGCGGGCGGCCGTCGAGCCATTTCGCATAGATGACGCGTTCCTGTATCGAATAGCCCAACGTTTGATAAAAGTCTTTCACGCCCGAGTTGTCGGGCCGCACCATCAGTTGCAGCTTCTCGATGCCGCGCTCGCGCAGCCAGCGTTCCGCGGCATCCATCATGATGCGCCCATATCCCTTGTGGCGGTGATCGGGGGAGACGGCGAGATAATAAACCCAGCCGCGGTGGCCGTCATGCCCGGCCAGAACCGTGGCGACGAGCGCGCCATTGTCGCGGCCGATCAGCACCGTCGCGTTGGAGTTTTTGCGTGCGAGCGCGATGTCGGCGGCGGGATCGTTCCACGGCCGCGTCAGTCCGCTAACCTGCCAAAGCGCGACGACGCCGGCGATATCGCCATCGCCGATCGGCGCAATCGAAAGTGCAGGTGGTGGCGTCACGATAGAACTCCTTGCCGTCTTCTCTTCATCCTGAGCAGCCGCGTAGCCGCGTCTTGAAGGATGGCAGGCCTCACGGTTCGAGACGGCGCGTGCGCGCCTCCTCACCATGAGGAGTTAGAGTACTTTCCCAGGATTCATGATTCCGAGCGGATCGAGCAGCGTCTTGATCGAACGCATCAGTTCGATCGCAACCTTATCCTTTACCTCCGGCAATTCGTCGCGCTTGAGCACGCCGATACCGTGCTCGGCCGAGATCGATCCGCCCATGCGAAGGACGATCTCGAACACCACGGCGTTGACATCGTGCCAACGGGCGAGGAAGTCGCTGGCGTTGCCGCCGACCGGTTGGCTGACGTTGTAATGGATATTGCCGTCGCCGAGATGGCCGAACGGCACTGGGCGCGCGCCCGGAATGAGTTTCACGACGGCGGCGTTGGCTTCCGCGATGAAGGCCGGGACGGCGGCAACCGGCACCGAAATGTCGTGCTTGATCGACCCGCCTTCGGGTTTTTGCGCCGCGGACATTTCGTCGCGCAATTTCCAGAACGCCTGGCGCTGGCTCAGATTCGCCGCGACGACGGCATCGTCCACGATGCCCTGCTCCAAACCCAGACTCAGGATCGCCTCCAGCGTCGTGCGCGCGTCGTCGCGCGAGGACGACAATTCCATCAGCACGAACCAGGGATGCCGTCCTGTCAGCGGCGCGCGGATACCGATGCCGTGGCGCACGCTGAAATCGACCGCGATATCGGCCAGTAGTTCGAAACTGGTAAGACTTCCCGCCGCTTCATTTTGCGAGATCGAGAGCAGCTTCAGCGCATCCGCCGGCGATTTGAGTCCGACAAAGGCGGTCTCGATCGCGCGCGGCTTCGGAAACAATCTCAAGCTCGCGGCGGTGATAATGCCGAGTGTGCCTTCGGCGCCGATAAAGAGGTTGCGCAGGTCGTAGCCGGTATTGTCTTTCTTCAGTTTCGACAGCGCGTTGAGAATTCTGCCGTCCGCCAGCACCACTTCCAGCCCGAGCGCCATCTCGCGCGCAACGCCAAAGGCGAGCGCACCGGTGCCGCCGGCATTGGTCGAGAGATTGCCGCCGATCGTGCAGCTTCCTTCCGCGCCCAGCGACAGCGGGAAAAGACGATCGACCTCAGCCGCCTTTTGCTGGGCGATCTGCAGCACCACGCCGGATTCGCAGGTCATGGTGTTGGAGGCGGGATCGATGTCGCGGATCTTGTCGAGGCGGCGGGTCGAGACCACGACTTCGCCGTGATGCGGGGTCTGTCCGCCGACCAGCCCCGTGTTGCCGCCCTGCGGCACCAGCGCGATCCTCTCGCGGGTTGCAAGCTTGCAGATCGCGGCGACTTCCGCGGTCGAACCCGGCCGCAACACCAGTGGCGAGTGCCCGTGGAATAGCCCGCGCTCTTCGGTCACGTATGGAGCGACATCGGCCGGCTCGGTCACCGCATATTTCTCGCCGACGATGGCGCGAAACCGCGCGATCAGTTCGGGCGAGAGCGGTGTGGCCGGGTTCTGGACGATGTTCATGGACGTCCCTTTTCGTAAGATTACGTTTCTTGCCGGTTGTTATCTGCCGACCGCGGCGCGGCGCAGCCGATCGTTGATGGCTTCGCCCAGGCCGTGGTGCGGCACCGGCATGACCGCGATGGCGCGAGCAGCCTTGGCGTCGAGGCCGCGAAGATAGCCAAAAAGATTGGCGGCGGCCTCAGCAAGATTGCCCGTCATGGACAAATTCAGCACGACTTTCGCTTTATCCGCGCCATCGATGCTGAGGTCGCCGAAAGCCAGCAGCGCCTCATCCGGACCGACAGAGATGGCGTCGAGCCGAACCGGTGTGCGCGGCGCGTAATGCGAGGCCAGCATCCCCGGCGCGAGCGGCTGCGCGTCGTCGGAAGCCGCGTCGTCAGGCAACCCTCGCAAGGCGTGGCCCAGCACGCCTTCGATCGCTTCGCGCGGCAGGCCACCCGGCCGCAACAGCATCGCTTCCTCGAAGCAGGCTACAATCGTGGATTCGACGCCGACCGTGACCGGGCCGCCGTCGAGGATCAGATCGATGCGGCCCGAAAGGTCGTTTGCCACATGGGCGGCGGTCGTCGGCGACACGTGGCCGGAAATGTTGGCGGAGGGTGCAACGACCGCCCCGCCGAAGCTGCGCAGAATGTCCCGCGCCACAGGGTGAGCGGGGACGCGGATCGCGACCGTATCGAGGCCGGCGGTGGCGAGTTCCGCGACCGGGCAGTGGGCCGCCTTGGGCAGCACCAGCGTCAGCGGACCGGGCCAGAAAGCCTCCGCCAGCCGGGTGGCGGCGGCATCAAAACGGGCGATCTGGCGCGCGGCGGCGAAGTCGGCGACATGGGCGATCAGCGGGTTGAAGGAGGGACGCCCCTTGGCCTCGTAAAGCCGGGCAACGGCCGGAGCGTCGCCAGCGTCGGCGCCGAGCCCATAGACGGTCTCGGTAGGGAAGGCGACCAGGCCGCCATCCCTGAGGCAACGCGCGGCCTCAGCTACCGCGGGTCCGTCGGCTGGCAAAATCCGCGTCTTCAAGTCCACCTTCACAGGTCAAATCCTCAAAATCGGCTTCTTGCGGTGCGCGAAAGCGAAGGCTATAAGCCGCGTTCTTGTCGGAGCGTGGCTCAGCCCGGTAGAGCACTGCGTTCGGGACGCAGGGGTCGCAGGTTCGAATCCTGCCGCTCCGACCATTTTCCCAAATCCTTTTAGATACTCGTGTTTTCGAGTGCAACGACCGGTAGCCGTGATTAATCGCACGTGCCCGCCGGCGCCGGCTTGCCGCAGCCTTATTTGCTCGTCGCGGCTTGCAGGATCGGAATGAGATGCGCCGCCTCGCTTCTGACGAGATCGGCGAGCGGTTTTGGTCCACGGCGGCTTGGCTCGACGTTGTCGGCGCCGAGGTCGGCCAGCCGCTTTTTGACCTGTGACTCGTCAAGCCCCGCATTAAGCGCGGCCGCGAGCTTGTCGATGATCGGCTTGGGCGTGCCGGCCGGGGCGAACACGGCGTATTTCACGGCGCAATCGAAGTCGCCGAGGCCCTGTTCGTAGGAAGTCGGCACGTCCGGGAGCATCGGACTGCGTTGCTTGGCGGCAATCGCCAGCGCCCGGACCGTGCCTGCCTGCACTTGCGCCAACGTTCCGAGCACGGGGTCGCATTCATAGTCGATTTCACCCGAGAGCATCGCGTTCAAGACCGGTGCCGTTCCGGTGAACGGAACCAGCGTCGGTTTGATGCCGATCGCGGCGTTCAGCAGCAGGCAGCCGATATAGGAAATCGAGCCGACGCCCGCGTGGCCGACATTGAGCTTGTTCGCATTCGCTTTGGCATAGGCGACAAATTCCTGGAGATTTTTGGCAGGCAAGTCTTTGCGGACCACGAGCAGTTCGGGATATTCGGCGGCGAGGCCGACCGGCTCAAAATCCTTTTGCGGGTCATAGTTCAGGTTGGGGTAGAACGCCGGCGCCAGCGCGTTCGTCGACATGTGGCCGAACAGGATCGTGTAGCCGTCAGGAGTTGCGCGCGCGGCGCGCAGCGCACCGATCGTACCGCCGGCGCCGTTGATATTTTCCACGATCACGCTGCGGCGGAGATGGCGCGAAAAAATATCGGCGACAATTCGTCCCGTGATATCGGCGGGACCGCCAACGGCAAAGGGAACGATCATGGTGATCGTTCGCGTCGGGTAGTCCTCGGCCCGCGTCGGTGCGCTAAATCCGATTGCCAACAGCAAAAGTACGGCCGCTCCCCAGTGTCTCGTCACAAATGGTTCCCTCACATGGTCTGCCGACCCATGGATGTGCCGGGTTTGGCCGGTCAAATCAAAGGGATTTCTTCCAGGTTCCGGACGGCGGTATTTTTGAATACCTGCCTAGCGGGCATTCCCGGTGGTGCCGCCGGCGCCGGTAAACGCGTTATCGAACAATTGCCCGATGGGCTGCCAGCTTCGGCCGTCAAACTGCACCAGCCGCATTTCCTTGACGGGACGGAAATCGCTCGGGCTCGTGGTGATCGCAATGCCGGGCAGCGTGACCGAGCTTCGAAAATTTTTCAGCGATTGCGCCTGCGTCATGACGTTCTCGCGGGAGAGATCGTCACCGCATTGCGCCAGGACCTGAGCCAGCGTTTCAGCGACGGCATAACCGAACACCGCGTAGGCGTCCTCTTTGTCGCCTTCGGGATAATATCTATCCATGAAAGACAGGTACTGCTTCATGGCGTCGTCGTCTTTCCAGGCGGGATCGCCGCCGTCCTTCAGAAAGGCGGTCGAGATCACGCCGATCGCGTTTTCGAGGCCGCCGGGCCGTAGCGCATTGGCGATCGAGGCGGCGGCATTATCCAGAATGAGCACGGGATGCCAGTCGGATTCGCCGAGGTGCCGGATCACCTGGGCCGCCATCGCGGGCGCGCCGTCAAACACGAGAATTTCCACGCCTGAATTGTGGAGCAGGTCGATCTGCGCACCGAGCGAGCGGTCGGTCGCATCGAAGGCGGTGTCGACAACGATCATCCGCGCCGCGTCGCCCAAGCCATCCTGCAGGCCGCGAAACAGGTCGCGGCCGAACTCGTCGTTTTGCCAGAGCACGCCGATCTTCTTTTCGGAATAATAAGCCTGGATATAGTTCGCGTAGATGCGTCCCTCGGTGCGAAACGCGGGCGGCCATCCCATGGTCCAGGGAAAGTCCTTGGGATTGGCCCATTGGTCGTCGCCGGAAGCCACGAACAACTGCGGAACACGCTTGTCGTTGAGATACTTTCGAACCGCCAGGTTGCTCGGCGTTCCAAACGATCCGAACACCAAGAGCGCGTTCTCCGTCTCGACGAGGTTGCGCGTGAGGTCGATCGCTTGCAGGGGATCGGAGCTGTCGTCGTAGGAAATGAATTCGACGGCCCGGCCGTTGATGCCGCCGCGCTCGTTGAGCATCTGGAAGTAGGCGGCCTCGGCCCGTCCGATGGCGCCGAAGGCGGCAAACTCCCCGGTGTACGGCATGAGGTTGCCGATGCGAATGGTGGCGTCAGATGATTTGAGGACGGGATTGCCGGCTGCGGCGAACGGCCAGGCGGCGAACAAACCTGCGGCAATCCATCTGATCATGCTCATTCTCCGATCGCACGGGAACGTCGCGTCCAGGCAAAGCTACCATCAAAATGCGCTCGGCTGCGCCGGCCTCGTGCCTGTCGGCTCCAACATTCGTGCAGGGTACGAATGTCAGAAACGAGGCGGCATGCGAGAGAACCCGCGCCACGGCCGGATGCCGTGGCGGCCGCGCCGGACGCCCCATCAGACCTCGAGCTTGTCGCCGCCTTTCAGGTGGAGAATTTCACGCGCTTCGTCCGGGCTCGCGATCTCAAGGCCAAGGCCCTCGATGATCTTGCGGACAAGCAGCACCTGCTCGGCGTTGGAGGCCGCCATCCGCCCCGGCGCGGCCCACAGCGAATCCTCCAGACCGACGCGGACGTTGCCGCCCATGGCGGCAGCCATGGCCGCGATCGGCAATTGATTGCGGCCGGCGCCCAGCACCGACCAGATCATGTTGTCGCCGAACAGCCGGTCGGCGGTGCGCTTCATGTGCAGGACGTCGTCGGGATGGGCGCCGATGCCGCCTTGCAGGCCGAATACGGTCTGGATGAAGAGCGGCGGCTTCACGAGGCCCTGATCGAGGAAATATTTGAGGTTATAGAGGTGAGCGGTGTCGTAACACTCGAACTCGAAGCGGGAGCCTGATTCCGCAAGCGTCGTAAGGACATATTCGATGTCCTGAAACGTATTGCGGAACACGATGTCCTTGTTTTCGACGTGCTTGCGCTCCCATTCATGCTCGAACTTGTTGAAGCGGTTGAGCATGCCGAAGAAGGCGAAGTTCATCGATCCCATGTTGAGCGAGGCCACCTCGGGCTTGTAGGTCGCGGCCGGGCGTACCCGCTCGTCCACCGTCATGGTCGGTGCGCCGCCGGTGGTGAGATTGATGACGCAGTTCGAGCGTTGCTTGATGACCTTCAGAAATGGCGCAAAGGCCTGCGGGCTCTGGTCCGGCTGGCCGGTCTTCGGGTTGCGGGCATGCAGATGCACGATCGCAGCTCCTGCTTCGGCTGCCTCGACCGCGGCATCGGCGATCTCCTGCGGCGTCACCGGCAGAGCTTTGGACATCGAGGGCGTGTGGATCGCGCCTGTCACGGCGCAGGTGATGATGACTTTGCGGGGGGCCATGGATTTTTCCTTGTTGTTGAGGGGATTAGAATCAGGAATTGCCGGCTTGCTTGATCTTGTGGGCGGCAAGCGCGGCGAGGCGTTCGTTGCGTCGCTCGGTCAGTGCCGCGATGCGTTCGGCTTCCGGCTGATGCGGCCATGCCGCGATCACCGCCTCGACATTCGGGCTTTCGTAGACGGCAGGACCCGCCGAACTTGCTGCGAGCTCCTTGTAGAAACCGGTATAGCGTGCGCAGTAATCGGGAATGCCGCCGGGCGCGTTGAGTTCGATGGTCTCGAAGGGGCCAAGAAACGACCAGCGCAAGCCCAGCCCGTCCTTGACGGTATGGTCGAGGTCTTCAGCCGAAATGTAGCCTTCACCGACCATCCGGAATGCTTCGGCGAGCAGGGCGCCTTGCAGCCGGTTCAGCACAAAGCCGTTGATCTCCTTGTTGATCGTGACCGGCACCTGGCCGATCTCGCGATAGATGGCGCGGGTACGTTCGATTGCTTCCGGAGCGGTCCAGGGCGCACCGCACAATTCGACCAGCGGCACCAGATGCGGCGGATTGACGGGATGGCCGACCAGGCAGCGCGCCCGGCCGGGCAAATCTTCCGTGAAGCGTGAGGCCGTGATCGCGGACGTCGAGGAGACCAGCAGCGCATCTTTTCGTGTCAGCCGATCGAGCTGGGCGAAGATGACCCGCTTGTCCTCGACCTTCTCCGGTCCGTTCTCCTGCACAAATTCGACGTCGCGTACCGCTTCCTCGAGGCTGCCGGCCACCGAGACCCGGGCGACAGCGCCGTCGGGATCGTCGGCGAGGCCATGGCGCGCCAGCATGTGCAATTCGTCGCGGATGAGGCGCGGAGCGGCTTTGAGGGTCGCGACATGCGGATCGTTCAATCGGACGCTCCACCCTGCGCGGGCGAAGATCGCGGCCCAAGCCCGTCCGATCAGTCCCGCGCCCACGATGGCGACGTTGCGTTCAGCGTTTGCCATGTCTGTCTCTCACCGGTTTTCGTTTACGCATGGGTCATAGCCACAGCACTTTGCGGCGCAGGTCGAGGTCGTCACGGAGCGCGCGCGACGAACCCTGATGAAGTACCTGGCCGCGCTCGAGCGCCACCGTTGTATCGGACAAAGCCAGCGCCAGGTCGAGATGATGATCGACGATGATGATGGCGATTTCCTTGCGCAGCCGATCGAAGGCTTCGAACAGCTGCTCGACCACGGCCGGCGCAAGCCCCTCGAAAGGTTCATCCAGCAGCAGTACCCGTACGTCGCCCGAGAGTGCGCGGGCCACCGCGACCATCTGCTGCTCGCCGCCGGAGAGATAATCCGCGGGGCTGTCCAGCCGTTCGCGGATTCGCGGAAAATATTCGTAGACGCGCTCGCGCGTCCAGTGCACGCCATGGCCGGTCTGCCGCTTCAGCCCGCCGAGTTCGAGATTCTGTTCGACGCTCATGCCTGCGAAAAGTCCGCGGCCCTGCGGGACATAGCCGATGCCAAGGCGCGCATGCTGTGCCGCGGATTGTCCAATCATCTCGGTTCCCGAAAGCCGGATCGATCCGCTCGCGGCTGGCGTGATCCCGATCAGCGTCTTGAGTAGCGTCGACTTGCCGGCGCCGTTGCGCCCAAGCAGTGCTACGATCTCGTTCTCATGGAGGGTAAAGCTGACGTCATTGAGGATGTGGCTCTTGCCATAGAATGTATTGACCCGATCGACCGCAAGGAGGGCCGTGGTGCCGCTTGCGGTCTCGCGCGGCCGGGCGGCTACCTCAGTTGCGCCCGACCCGATATAGACTTCCTGGACCTTGCTGCTCTTGCGGGCATCTTCCGCGGTGCCGTCGAGCAACACCCGTCCTTCGTTCATCACAGTGACGCGGTCGGCCAGTTGGAACACGCGATCGATGTCGTGCTCGACGAGCAGCACGGGAATATCGGACGAGATGCGTTTGATGATGGCGGCGATCCGCTCGCGTTCCGCCGCCGCAAGGCCGGCGAGCGGCTCGTCCAGCAGCAGCACGCGCGGTGCGGTCGCAACCGCCACGCCCATGTCGAGCAGTCGCTGGCCGCCGTACGACAGTAGTCCTGCTTCAGCCTCCTCGATGCCGGCAAGGCCGAGGTAGCGGATGATCGCGTCGGTCTCATCGTTGACCGCGGCGATCGAAAGCGCGGGCGTCCACGGATCGAAGCGGTGCGGATGCCGGGCCTGTACCGCAAGGCGGATGTTTTCCGCAACGCTGAGCGCCGGAAAAAGATTGGTGATCTGGAACGACCGCCCGATGCCGGCGCGCGCGATCTGCTCCGGCGCATCTCCGGCGATCGGCCGGCCCATCAGCGACACTTCGCCGGCATCCGGCCGATAGAGGCCGGACAGAAGATTGAACGCCGTGGTCTTGCCGGCGCCGTTCGGCCCGATCAATGCATGCAGCGTGCGATCGGCGATGGAGATGTCGACGCCCTGAACGGCCTTGATGCCGCCGAAACTCTTGACGATTCCCTTCGCCGACAGCACGGCGCCGTCGGTGTGGGATTTCGGCCGCAGGAATTCCGGCAACGGCGATGCATCCACGCGCCGCCTGGCCATCGCAGCGTCTTCGACGACTTTCGTGCGGAACGGCGCCAGAAGCCGTCCGGCGACGCCGACAAGCCCGGTCGGTGAAAACACGACAAAGGCGACGAAGACGAGGCCGAACCAGAACAGCCAGTTCTCGGTGTAGATCGACAGGAATTCGCGGAACAGGATAAAGAACAGCGCGCCGAGCGCCGGACCTAAGAAATTTCGCATGCCGCCGATCACGACCATGGCCAGGAGATCGCCGGAGAAGGCGACGGAAATCGGATCGGCCGAGGTCATGCGATTCTGGAACAGAAGCAGGATGCCCGCCAGCCCGGTGATCGATGCCGACAGCGTAAAAGCGATGAGCTTGTAGAGATTGGTCGGATAGCCGAGGAAGCGCGCGCGTTGCTCGTTCTCGCGGATCGCGACCAATACATGGCCGATGGCGGAGCGATGAAAGCGCCACAACAGGATCAACGTCACGAAAGCGATAGCGGCGACGAACCAGTAATAGACGGTGGAGGATTCCAGGTTGAAGCCGAACAGCATCGGGCGCGTGATGCCGCCAAGTCCATTCTCGCCGCCGGTGACCTCGGTCCAGCGAAACGATACCGTGTAGAGCATCGCCGCGAGCGCCAGCGTCAGCAATGAGAAGTAGACGCCGCGCCGTCTCAGGATCAGGAAGCCGAAGAAGGCCGAGATCACCGCGACGACAAGGACGCCTGCGATGGCCGGACCGAAAAACTGATCGTGCATGAGGTTACGCTGGAGCAGGGCGGCGGCATAGGCGGCAAGGCCGAACCAGGCGCCATGACCGAACGACACCAAGCCGGTATGCCCGACCAGAATATTGAGCGCCATGCAGGCGGTCGCGAAGATCACGACTTCGGAAGCCGACGTCATGGTCAGGCCGAGCGACAGCAGCACAGGTGGCAGCAAAAGCAACGCAAGGCCTGCGATCAGCAACGGAAAGGGCAGGAGCTTTGGCATTTGCTTGGCGCCTCACTCGAACCGCGTGATGCGTTCGCCGAACAGGCCGCGTGGCCGGAACAACAGCACCAGAAGCATCAGGAGATAGATCGCGGCGGTGGACGCCGCGGAATAGCCGATGCCGACCATGACGCCTTTGACGAGGCCAACAAGAAGTGCGGCCGCGACAACGCCCCAGAACGAACCTAATCCGCCGATCACCACGACAACAAAGGCCGGCGTGATGATTTCCTGTCCCATCGCGGGATGGATCGCATAGATCGGTGCGAGCAAGACGCCGGCAAGTCCCGCAAGCCCGATGCCGAGCGCGGCGACCGCCGACATATAAGGCTGCAAGGAAATGCCGAGCGCGCCGACCATGTCGGGGTTCTGGACCCCGGCGCGCACCACGCGGCCGAATGACGTCTTCTGCAACAGCAGCCAAAGACCGGCGATACAAACGGCGGCAATGCCGAGCAGCACGACGCGGTAGAACGAATAGATGAAGCTTCCGATCGCGACCTGTCCGCGGAGCCAGATTGGAATCGAAAATGACAGAGGCGGCGCGCCGAAGATCATCCGTAGCACCTGCTCGGCGACCATCGCCAGGCCGAATGTCATCAGTAGCGAGAGAATCGGATCGGCGCGGTAGAACCGGCGAAACAGAGTAGCTTCGATCACGATGCCGAGCAGCGCCACCATAATCGGCGCGGCGACGAAGGCACCGCCGAAACCAAGATAGGGCGACAGCACCAGCGTGAGATAAGCGCCGATCGCATAGAACGCGCCGTGGGCGAGATTGACGATGCCACCGAGCGAGAAGATCAGCGACAGGCCAAGCGCGATCAACAGGTAATAGACGCCGTCAAGCAGCCCGTTCAGAATCTGCTGCATCAGCAATATGGCGGACATGGATTTCTTTCGATCCACTCGTCATTCCGGGATGGTCCGAAGCGACAAAATTGATACTCAATTTTGCGCCGAGGGCCAGACCCGGAATCTCGAGATTTTATGATGTGCGAGTGCGCATCCAAGCTGGATGCCTCGCATCGCCCTGGAATGTCGGCCGATCAACTCGGGAAGGTGCAGCTATTCTCTTCCTTGGTTGCGGCGATCACCTCCAGGTCTTCGTCAGGGCCCGGCACCGGCGCGCTTGAGGCGAAGATGTCCCACTGGTTCTTGATCTGGTCGGCGGGCAGCGCGGTCACCGCATACATCTCGTGCATCAACTGGTGATCGGAGGCGCGGAAATATCCCTGGCGCGTCTTGAGCAGGTCGAACTTTGCGCCCTTTTCCAGATGCTGGATGATGTCAGGCGAATTCACGCTTTTGATTTCGTTGACGGTCTGCGCCACGATCCTGGTGGCGACATATTCACCCCAGGCCTGGTTTTCCGGCGGCTTGCTGTATTTCTTGGTGAAGGCCGCAACGAAGGCCTTGGTGCCGGGCGTGTCCAGCAGGTGATGCCACACCACCGGCCAGGTGCCGACGAAATTGCCCTTGCCCGCGGCCCAGGCAAGCGCGGTGTCGAAGCCGAAGCCGCCGACGGGGAAGGTGAGGCCGAACTCTGCGTATTGCTTCAGGAAGTTGGTGATCTGGTTGCCGGAGAGATTGATCACCACGAGGTCTGGCTTGGCGTCGCGGATCTTCAAGAGATAGGCCGAGAAATCCGTGGCGTCGGTCGGCACCAGATCGTCGCCGGCGAAGTTGCCGCCATTGGCCTGCATGAAACGCTTGGAGACGTTCAGGAGGTCGTGGCCGAAGGCGTAGTCGGCCGTGAGCGAATACCATTTCTTGCCCTTGACCAGACCGTCGCGCAGGAATGAGCGGCCGACGGTTTTGACATACATCGAATTCTGCGACTCGACGTGGAACATGTAGCGCTGGCAATCCTTGCCGCGCAGCGCATCCGAATTGGCGCCGGTATTGATGAACAGCGTCTTGTTGCGCGAGGCGACCTGCGCAATCGTGAGACACGAGGCGGACGAAATCTCGCCGATGATACAGGCGACTTTGTCCCGTTCAATCATGCGCTCGGCTTTGGTGGAAGCGGTCTGCGGATTGACCGAGTCTTCCTTCAAAAGTTCGACCTTGCGGCCCATCATGCCGCCGGCGGCATTGATCTCCTCGATCGCTAGATCGATCGACATCACGGCATATTCGCCAAGCGGCCCAAGAAATCCGGTGCGCGGGGTCAGGTGACCGATGCGGATAACGTCGGAGGTCTGGGCGCGCAGGATGGACGGCGCTCCAAGGCTGGACCCGAGTGCGAGGCCACCCGCCGTCTTCAACAGGCCACGGCGTGAAAATCGATTGAACTCTGTCATCAGCGTTTTCCTCCTGCAGCCGTGCGGCCGCTTTTTTTGGTCGACCGCCGCAGCGTTCGTTAGATGACGCTGTTGCCCGGCTTGCCGTGATCTGTGATCACAGTTAGAGTTGCAAAAGACGTGGCGCTTGTCGAGTCCCTCTCGAGAGGCTGTCCGCGGGAGGCGGGGCTGGTGGAGATGACGCGTGAATTTGCCGGCCGCACTTAATCTGGTCGAGCCGCTAGATCGCCAAACCCTCGGCGAGCGGGCTTACGCGCAGTTGGCGGATCTGCTGATTTCGGGCCGGCTTGCGCCGGGCGAAAAACTGTCGCTGCGGGCGGCCGCCGATGTACTTGGCGTCTCCATCATGCCGGTGCGAGAGGCGGTGTCGCGGCTCGTCGCCGATAGGGCGTTGGAAGTCACGCCCAACCGTGCGGTGCGCGTGCCGCTGATGACGGCGGCGCAATTCCGCGATCTGACCAAAGTGCGGATCGCGATCGAGGGGCATGCGGCGGCCGAGGCAGCCCAGCACCGGAACGATGACGATCTGGCTGCGATTGCGGGCGCCGAAGAGGCGATGCGGGCCGAGAGCAAAAAAGCCAAACCCGATTTGCCGCGAGCCGTCGAACTCAACAAGACCTTTCACTTCGCAGTCTACGAAGCCTCGCATTCTCCTGTTCTGGTCGAAATCATCCGCGCGCTGTGGCTCAAGGCCGGCCCCGTGATCAATCTCGATCTCCGCGCCAATCCCGAACGGCTCGCCAAAGGGGACGCGATCCGTTTTCATGCCGATGTGCGCCGCGCGATTGCCGCCAAGGAGCAGGCTGCGGCGCGCACCGGCGTCGCCGCCGACATCAGCGGCGCGGCGACGGTCATTCTTTCACGCGGCGGGCTCGCCAACTGACATTATGAAGATGCTTCAGGAGTAGTCATGAATCTCGACATCAACGGCTTGCGCGTACTTGTGACGGCTGGCGCCAATGGCATCGGGCTTGCGATCGCGCGCGCCTTTGTGCGCGAAGGCGCGAAAGTGCATACCTGCGACGTCGACGATACCGCGCTGTCGGCGCTTGCCGGATCCGATCCGTCGATCACACGGACCAAGTGCGACGTGTCCGACCGCAAGGCCGTGAAGCATTTGTTCGACGAGGCGGTTGAAAATCTGCGTGGTCTCGATGTGCTGGTGAACAATGCCGGCGTCGCCGGCCCGACCTCCAAGGTCGAGGAGATGAATCCGGAAGACTGGGATCGCTGCCTGGAAATCTGCCTGACCGGGCAATTCAACTGCGCGAGGCTTGCCGTGCCCTTGCTGCGTCAAAGCCAGAACGCCTCGATCGTGAATATATCGTCGGCGGCGGGCCGGCTTGGATTTGCGATGCGAACGCCTTACGCCGCGGCGAAATGGGGCGTGATCGGTTTCACCAAATCGCTGTCGATCGAACTCGGGCCGGACAATATTCGCGTCAACGCGATCCTGCCCGGACTTGTTGCCGGTGACCGGCAACGGCGCGTGCTGGAGGCGAAGGCGCAGCAGCGCGGCATTTCCTACGCCGAGATGGAACGCACCGCCTTTTCCTACACCTCGATCAAGGATTATGTGACTCCGGATCAACTCGCCGACCAGATCGTCTTCATGTGCAGTCCACGCGGCAAGACGATTTCCGGTCAGGCGATCTCGATTTGCGGCGATACCCAGATGTTGGGATAGACTTTCGCGTTTGCGTATTTCGACGTCCGGCGCGGCAAATATGCAAAGGTCACGTCGCGTGTCAGGCGATGACAGGCAGCCGACTATCTGCTCAATTCACTTGAGGCCGGAACGGCGGCCCACTGGAAGCGCCAAATGCAGTTTATCGAACTGAACGGTGTTGCACTCCGTTACGAACTGAGTGGAACGGGCGACCGCACGCTGGTGCTCGTCCATGAAATGGGAGGCTCGCTGGAAAGCTGGGACGAGGTCGTCCCGCACTTTGCGCCATCGCGCCGGGTTCTGCGATACGATACCCGTGGGGCAGGGCTCTCGCAGAAGGTTCGCGGCGAACTCAGCTTCCTTACGATGGCCGGCGACATTGCGGCACTGCTCGATGCGCTCGGCATCACGGGCAAGGTGGCGCTTGCGGGTGTTGCTGTTGGCGGCGCGATCGCCCTTCAATTCGCCGCCCAATATCCCGAACGCGCAAGCGCCGTGATCGTCGGCAGTCCGGCGACCGGTATCGCGGCGGCGCGACGCCCCGTGGCGCTTGAACGTCTCGCCAGGATCGAAGCCGGAGGGATGGCCGTTGCCGTCGAGGATGCGATGCAAAACGGCTATGCACCGGAGTTGCGTGGCGATGCGAAGCGCTTTGAAAAATTCCGCGCACGATGGCTCGGCAACGATCCCTCAAGCTATGCGACGATCTGGGGAATGCTGGCGAACGCCGACATGCAGGAGACGCTTCGCAAGATACGCTGTCCGGCGCTCGTGATCGGCGGGAGCCTCGATCGCGTCCGGCCGCCGGCGGTCGCTCAGGAAACGGCCCAAGCGATCGCAGGCGCACGTTATATCGAAGTCGACACCGGACATTACATGGCGGTGCAGACGCCCGATCTGATCGCCAATTGCATCGATGAGTTCTTAAATTCCGTCAACGTTTGACGGTTCCCACCCTATCGAGGTCCCGCATATGACGTCCCAGCCATCGCAGCAGATCCCCGGCGTGTACTCCCGCAAGATCGGGGACATCGTCGTCACCGCCATTAGCGATGGATATCTCGACGGCAATCTTGACGTGATGCGCAATGTCGATCTCGACAAGGCGCATACGATTTTGCGCGAGGCATTCCGTCCCGCGCGTCGAACCAGCGTCAATACGTATCTGATCCATTCCCAAAGCCGTTTGGCGATCATCGACACCGGATCGGGCAATTATCTTTTGCCGACCGCAGGCATGGTTCAGCGCAATCTGGCGGGAGCCGGGATCGATCCAACGTCGATCGATACGGTGCTCCTGACCCATATGCACCCGGATCATTCCGCCGGGTTGACCGACATGTCGAACGGACAATTACTGTTTCCGAATGCGGAACTGGTCATGCACGAGAACGAGCTGCCGCACTGGTTCGACGACGGTGCGATGGCGAAAGCCGACGAGCGATCGCAGAAGCTGTTTTTCCAGGCAGGCCGCGAACAGGTCGCGCCCTACAAGAACCGCACCCGGCTGTTCAAGCAGGGCGAGGTGTTTCCTGGCGTGACCGCGGTGCCGAGCCCCGGCCATACGCCGGGACACACGGCCTATCTGGTCGCATCGGGCAATCATCAACTGATGATCTGGGGCGACACGGTCCACGTACCGGAGGTGCAGACCGCGTTTCCCGAAGCCGGTATGGCCTTCGATACCGATCTGGCTCAAGCCGCCGCTTCACGAAAGCGGATGTTCGACCGGGTGAGTGCCGACGGCACCCTTGTTGCCGGCATGCATTTGCATTTTCCGGGCTTTGCGCGTTTGGCGCGGCACCGAGAAGCTTACGCGCTTTTTCCCGAAGCGTGGGTTCACAGCTTCGATCAAGCCTGACGAGCGGCCCGACCGTCGCCGCTTGTTCATCCCGCCGATGTTAAACGGCGTTCGCCATTGAAGCCGCCGCAACCAAATACGAATGTCAGAACCGAGCCGCTGGGGGATGACACTCGGCCGAGTATTTGCTCAATTGTCGAGGCGCAGCCCAAGCCCCTCCCGCTGCTTCTGTCACTGACATCCGGAGAATCCGATGCCCTTCGATCTGGTCCTGCGCGGCGGCCGCGTGGTTGACCCCTCCCAAAAACTCGATGCCATTACCGATGTCGCCTTTTCCGGCGGCAAGGTCGCCGCGGTCGGAAACGCGCTCAAGACGGATCCGGGCACGGATGTGCGTGACGTGTCGGGCTATATCGTCACGCCCGGCCTGATCGATCTGCATACGCATGTGTATTGGGGCGGCACCTCGCTTGGCGTCGACGCCGAGGAGTTCTGCCGCACGTCCGGCGTGACCACCGCGATCGATACCGGCAGCGCCGGTCCGGGTAACTTCGCCGGCTTCCGCAAGCACGTGATCGAGCCTTGTCAGGTGCGCATCCTCGCTTACCTGCACGTCTCGCACGCGGGCATCTACGGCTTCTCGCATCGGGTCATGGTCGGAGAGAGTGAAGAAATCCGGCTGATGAATCCGATCGACGCCGTTCAGGTTGCGGACGCGAACCGCGATCTCATCGTCGGCATCAAGGTGCGGGTCGGCCGCACGTCGTCGGGGGCTTCCGGCATCGTGCCGCTTCAGATCGCGCTGGAAGTAGCCAACGAGGTCGGCATGCCGCTGATGTGCCATATCGACCATCCGCCGCCGACCTATGAAGAAGTGGTCAGCCTGCTGCGCCCCGGCGACGTCCTGACGCATGCCTTCCGGCCATTTCCGAACGCGCCATGCACGGCACAGGGCACGGTCAAGCAGGTCGTGCTGCAGGCGCGCGAGCGCGGCGTGTTATTCGACATCGGTCATGGCCGGGGCTCGTTCGCTTTCAAGACCGCGCGCGCGATGCTCGCCAATGGATTCTACCCCGACACGATTTCTTCCGACGTCCACATCCTCTGCATCAACGGGCCTGCGTTCGACCAGGTGACGACAATGTCCAAGTTCCTGTGCATGGGCATGCCGTTCCCGGATGTGGTCGCGGCCTCGACCGTCAAGGCAGCGATGGCGCTGCGGCGTCACGAACTCGGCAGCCTCAAGCCGGGCAGCGTCGGCGACGCCACTCTGTTGTCGATCAAGGAAGGCAAGTTCGACTACGAGGATGTCGTCGGCGAACATCTGATCGGCGACCGAAGGATCATCTCCGAAGGCGTTGTCGTCGGCGGACGCTGGTGGCATCCGATGGAATCGCCAAAATTCAAGCGACTCGCTTGAGCTCCGATTCCGAAGTTTGCAGGCAGTCGCGGCGGTCTCTGATGCGAACTTCGAAATCAAAGAAACTCAGGCAGGTTACGGATTCCAGTGCGGCTTTAAATTTGATGTTCCGCCGGGAGCCTGCCGTGATGCCGGTCGGAGCGGCAAATTCGCCGCACTGGCTAAAGGCCGCTGAAAATGGTGTGATCCGTCGATGCGACGGCTGAAATCCCCTGTTAAGACAGGACTGATCGGCGGCTCGCTGGCATATCATTTGCAGGCAAATGAGGCTATTCGCGCCATTGCTTGATGGGTTGCTTTGGAGCCTAATCGCGTGGCTATTTTGGAAGTTGGGGAGGTCTCGATGGATCGCAGGACGGTGTTGAAGGGATTGGCGGGAGCAGGCAGCCTGGCCGTGGCGGGCGGCTTCCCCATGCCGGCGATTTCTCAAGGCGCAGCCGCAAAGACCATTCGTTTCGTCCCGCAGGCGGATCTTGCGAACTTCGATCCGATCTGGGGCACACAGTATGTCGTGCGCAACGCCGCGGCGCTGGTGTGGGACACGCTCTATGGCTTTGACGACAAATTGCGGCCGCAGCGCCAGATGGTCGAGTCCGAACAGGTTTC
This sequence comes from uncultured Alphaproteobacteria bacterium, assembly GCA_963824305.1. Lineage (GTDB taxonomy): Bacteria > Pseudomonadota > Alphaproteobacteria > Rhizobiales > Xanthobacteraceae > Bradyrhizobium. The sequence continues at coordinate 1,786,737 of CAWGOW010000001.1, read as the reverse complement.
CGACGACGGACTGACCTGGACCTTCCGCCTGCGGTCCGGCCTTAAATTCCATGATGGCGAACCTGTTCTGGCCAAGGACGTGGTGGCCAGCATGGCGCGCTGGTCCGCCCGCGACCCTATGGGCCAGATGATCAAGGCGATCCAGAACGAACTCACGGCGGTCGACGATCGGACCTTCAAATGGGTTTTGAAGGAGCCTTATCCGAAGATGTTGGTCGCGCTCGCCAAGAATAACGCGCCTTGCTCTTTCGTGATGCCGGCGCGGATCGCCGCGACCGACCCGTTCAAGCAGATCAACGAATATATCGGCTCGGGCCCGATGAAGTTCGTCAAGAACGAGTGGGTGCCGGGGGCGAGATCCGTATTCGAGAAATTCACCGACTATGTGCCGCGCCAGGAGCCGTCATCGTGGCTCGCCGGCGGCAAGCAGATGCTGATCGAACGTGCCGAGTGGATCACGATTCCCGATCCGGCGACCGCTGCGGCGGCGCTTCAGAACGGCGAGATCGACTGGTGGGAAAACCCGATTTCCGATCTCGTGCCGGTGTTGAAGAAGAACGGCAACGTCGCCGTCGATATCGCCGATCCGCTCGGCAATATCGGCGTGTTCCGGATGAATCACACGCATCCGCCGTTCGATAACGTGAAGATACGGCGCGCCGTGCTGACCGCGCTCAATCAGGAAGATTATATGCGCGCACTGGTCGGTGACGACAACGCGCTGTGGAAGCCGCTGCCGAGCTTCTTCACTCCCGGTACGCCGCTCTATTCGGAAGAAGGCGGCGACATCCTCAAGCAAGCCAACATCGATGCCGCAAAGAAGCTTCTGGCCGAAGCCGGCTACGCCAACGAGCCGGTCTCCTGCATCGTGGCGCAGGATCAGCCGATCACCAAGGCGCAAGGCGACGTGACAGCGGATCTGTTGAAGCGCATGGGCATGAATGTCGATTTCGTCGCGACCGACTGGGGCACCGTCGGGGCGCGCCGGGCGCAGAAGACGCCGCACAATCAGGGTGGCTGGGAGATGTTCCATACCTGGCACGCCGGGGCGGATTGCCTCAGCCCGGTCGGCTATGCCGCCATTCGCGGGACGGGCGACAAGGCCTGGTGGGGCTGGCCGTCCAGCGAGAAGGTCGAGAAGGAAGTCTCGTCGTGGTTCGGCGCCAAGAGCCTCGACGAGGAGAAGGCCGCGGTCGGTCGCCTGAATAAAGCTGCGATGGAAGACGTCATTTATGCGCCGACCGGCTTTTTCCTGAGCTACACCGCCTGGCGCAAGAATGTGACGGGGATCGTGAAGGGGCCGTTGCCGTTCTTCTGGGGCGTATCGAAGACCGCGTGACGCTGCGGTAAACCACATGGGCTCGTACATCCTTCGGCGGATTCTGGTCACCATCCCCGTGATGGCGATCGTGGCGCTGTTTGTCTTCAGCCTGCTCTATATCGCGCCCGGCGATCCGGCCGCGGTGATTGCCGGCGATCAGGCGAGCCCTGCCGACGTTGAGCGTATCAGGCAGAGCCTCGGTCTCGACCGTCCGTTTCTGGTTCAGTTCGGAAGCTGGCTCTGGCGCATTCTGCACTTTGATCTCGGCACTTCGATCTTCACCAACCTGCCGGTGACTTCGATGATCGCGCAGCGTATCGAGCCGACGCTGTCGCTGATGGTGCTGACGCTCGCTTTGACGCTCGTTGTTGCCGTGCCACTCGGTGTGGTCGCGGCCTGGAAGGCCGGAAGCTGGATTGACCGCGCCATCATGGCTTTTGCGGTATCGGCCTTTTCGCTTCCCGTCTTTGTGGTCGGCTATTTGCTCGCCTATATTTTCGCGCTCGAACTTGAATGGCTGCCGGTGCAAGGCTACACGCCATTTTCCGCGGGCGTCTGGCCATGGCTGCAAAACCTGATCCTGCCCTCGATTGCGCTCGGCTGCGTCTACATCGCGCTGATCGCGCGCATCACGCGTGCTTCCATGCTTGAAGTGTTACAGCAGGATTATGTCCGCACCGCCCGCGCCAAGGGGTTGGGACAGCGCAACATCCTGTTCGTGCACGCGCTAAAGAACGCTGCCGTCCCGATCGTTACCGTGATCGGCATCGGCGTCGCGCTTCTGATCGGCGGTGCGGTGGTGACCGAAAGCGTCTTCGCCATTTCCGGCCTTGGGCGTTTGACAGTCGATGCGATTTTGCGCCGCGACTATCCGGTCATACAGGGCGTCGTCTTGATGTTCAGCTTCGTCTATACGCTGGTCAATTTGATGGTGGACCTGACTTACACACTGCTCGATCCGAGGATCCGCTATTGACCCTCTCGACCGCCAGCGCCGTGACGGTGCCCCCCGGCCTTGCCATCGCGCAACAGCTCCCGGACTTGATGGCGCCGGTGAAGGTAAGGCGTGGGGTGCTTGGCTTTTTGCGCAACAACCCGACGGTCGCGATCGGCGGAGCGTTGCTGCTTTTGCTGGTCTTGATCGGCATCTTCGCGCCCTATCTCTGGACCGTCGATCCGACGGCACTGGCGCCTGCAAGGCGCACGCGGCCGCCGTCGGCGCTCTACTGGTTCGGATCGGACGCGCTCGGCCGCGATGTCTATTCGCGCGTGCTTTACGGAACGCGCGTCTCGCTTACGGTCGGCCTGTCGGTTGCGGTGCTGGCCACGCTCGCCGGCCTCGCGATCGGTCTCATCTCCGGCTTCGTGCGCTGGGCCGACGGCATCGTCATGCGCGTCATGGACGGCTTGATGTCGATCCCGCCGATCCTGCTCGCCATCGCGCTGATGGCCTTGACGCGTGGCAGCGTTGGCAATGTCATCATGGCGATCACGGTGGCTGAGATCCCTCGCGTGTCGCGGCTGGTACGCAGCGTCGTGCTGTCGTTGCGCGAGCAGCCTTATGTGGACGCCGCCACTGCCTGCGGCACGCGAACGCCGATGATCATTCTGCGCCACATCCTGCCCAACACGCTGGCGCCGATGCTGGTGCAAGCGACATATGTCTGCGCCAGTGCAATGATTGTTGAATCCATTCTGTCCTTTATCGGTGCCGGCACGCCGCCGACGATTCCGTCCTGGGGCAACATCATGGCCGAGGGCAGGGCGCTATGGCAGGTGAAGCCCTACATCGTATTTTTCCCGGCCGCGTTCCTTTCCGTCACGGTGCTCGCGGTCAATCTCGTCGGCGACGGTTTGCGCGATGCGCTCGACCCGCGCATGGCCAAGAATTTGTAGGTCCGGCCGATGGCATTGCTCGAAGTCGAGAATCTTCAGACCCATTTCCGTACTCCCGATGGCATCAATCGCGCCGTCGACGGTGTTTCGTTTCATGTCGACGAAGGCGAGACACTGGCAATCGTGGGCGAGTCCGGTTGTGGCAAATCGGTGACTTCGATGTCGCTGATGCGGTTGATCCCCGAGCCGCCAGGCAAGATCGCGGGTTCGATCCGTTTCCGCGGCAAGGATCTCTTGAAACTCTCGGATCGCGAAATGCGCGATATCCGCGGCAACGACATTTCGATGATCTTTCAAGAGCCGATGACGAGCCTCAACCCGGTGTTGACCGTCGGCCGTCAGATCGGCGAGACGCTGCAGTTGCATCAGGGGCTCGACAAGAAGGCCGCCGAGAAGCGCGCCGTCGAGTTATTGACCCTCGTCGGTATTCCAGAGCCGGCGCGGCGGGTGCGAGCATATCCGCATCAGTTGTCGGGCGGGATGCGCCAGCGCGTGATGATCGCGATTTCGCTCGCTTGCAATCCGAAACTGCTGATCGCCGATGAACCGACCACGGCGCTCGACGTCACGATCCAGGCCCAGATCCTGCAATTGATGCTGGATTTGAAACAACGCGTCGGCGCGGCCGTCATTCTGATTACCCACGATCTCGGCGTGGTCGCCGAAGTCGCCGAGCGCGTCATGGTAATGTACGCCGGCCGCAAGGTCGAGGAAGCGCCGGTCGCCGAGTTGTTCCGCGCGCCTCGTCATCCGTACACGCAAGGCTTGCTTGGCGCCGTACCCAAGCTCGGTTCGTCCCTGACCGGCGCGGCGCGGCGCCTTGCCGAAATTCCAGGGCAGGTGCCGAGCCTCAAGCAGCGCATCACGGGCTGCGCGTTTGCCGGCCGCTGTCCGCTCGTCACCGAGCTCTGCCGCGAGGTCGCGCCGGGGCTGGAAGAAAAGTCATCGCGCCATTTTGCCGCCTGTCATTTTGCGAAGAAGGAGGCGGTCGCGGCATGAACATACCCTTGTTGCAGGTCAACGACCTCAAGAAACATTTCCCGATCCGCGGCACTCTTTTTGGTCGCAGCAAGAGCCGCGTCTATGCCGTGGACGGCGTGTCTTTTGAGATCGCGCGCGGGGAAACGCTATCGTTGGTGGGTGAATCCGGTTGCGGCAAATCGACGGTCGGTCGCGCGATCCTGCGGCTGTTCGATATCACCGCGGGCCAGGTGGTGCTCGATGGCCAGCGCATCGACGCCCTCTCGACCGAGCGCCTGCGTCGCATTCGCCGTCGTGTACAAGTCGTATTTCAGGATCCGTTCTCCAGCCTTAACCCGCGTTTACGGGTGCGCGATATTCTGGCCGAGCCGATCCGAAACTTTCGCCTCGCCAAATCGGCGGCCGACCTCGAATTTAAACTCGCAAGCCTGGTAGATACCGTGCGGCTGCCGCGCGATGCGCTTAGTCGCCGGCCGCACGAATTTTCGGGCGGGCAGCGTCAGCGCATCTGCATTGCAAGAGCGCTCGCCGCCGAGCCCGACTTGATCGTCTGCGACGAGGCAGTCTCGGCGCTCGACGTCTCGGTAAAAGCGCAGATTGTCAACCTGCTACAGGACCTGCAGCGGGAATTCGGCCTCGCGCTGCTTTTCATCAGCCACGATCTGGCGATTGTCGAACACATGACCCATCGCGTCGCGGTGATGTATCTCGGCAAGATCGTCGAGATGGCGCCGCGGAACCTGATTTTTGCGTCTCCGAGACATCCCTACACCAAAGCGCTGCTCTCGGCGGTGCCGGTGCCGGATCCGACCGCCCGCCGCACGCCGATGATCCTGAAAGGCGATGTGCCGAGCCCGATCAATCCGCCGAGCGGATGCCGATTTCACACGCGCTGCCCGTACGTGTTCGATCGTTGCCGCACGGAAGAGCCGGAGCTTCGACAAATGGTCGACGGCCAGTGGGCGGCGTGCCACCTCGATGCGTTACCGGAAACGCCGGCAAGTGCCACGTGACGGAGCGATCAGAGTTTCGGCAGGCCTGGATCGAACCGCAAGACACCTTCGACCCATTTGGCGACCGAAAGTAGCCGCAGGTCCTGCCGATAATCTCCGACCAGCTGAATGCCGAGCGGAAGGTGGTTCCTGCCAAATCCCGCTGGCAGCGAGATTGCGGGCGCTCCAATCAGGGTCCACGGTGCGCAATATTCAGCCTTGCCGGTGAAGTCGAGGCCTGCCGGCGCCTCGCCGAAGGCCGGCATGGTCAGGATGGCGTCAAAGCCTGACATCTGCCCGGCCAACTCTGTCCGCAGTCTCTCCTGCTGCGATCTGGCGGCGAGATAGTCAAAGGCCGCCGTTGCTTTTCCTGCCGCGACGAGCGTCTTCAGATGGTTGCTGGTGCGATCGGGATAGCGTTCTACGAGCTCGCCGAAGATCAGCGACGCTTCGCTCGCAAGAATGCTGTTGATGGTATTCCAATTAACCGCGTCGAGTTCTTCCCATTCCCGTTCTTCCACGACGGCGCCGGCCTCGCGCAGCTTCGAAATCGCGGCCTCGAACACCTTCTGCTGTTCGACCTCGACGTCGTCCCATTTCTGAAACCGCATGATCCGAAGACGTGGCTTTTCGAGCGGCGATACGCCCCGGCCGGGATCGATATCGAAGCCCGGAAGTAAGCGACCGTGAACATCAAGGTCGCTGGTGGCGGTCAGCAGCGACAGCGCAAGGGCCACATCGTCAACGCGCCGGGCAAAGAACCCGACATGATCGAGCGAAGGAACTCAAGGGATGCACGCCGGTGCGCGGGATCGCGCCGAAACTGGGCTTGAGGCCGACGACACCATTGAACGCGGCGGGCCGGATCACCGAGCCCAGCGTCTGGCTTCCCAACGCCAGCGGCACCATGCCGGCCGCAACGGCCGCTGCGGAGCCGGATGACGAGCCGCCCGGCGTATGCCGAGCGTTCCACGGGTTGGTCGTGAGACCGGGATGACGCCAGGCAAATTCGGTCGACACGGTTTTGCCGAAGATCGTGGCACCAAGCTGCCGCAGGCGTTCGACCACCCAGGCGTCTTGCGTGGGCACATGATCGCGATAGATCGGCGATCCGTTGGTGGTCGGCATATCCGACGTCGCGATGATGTCCTTGATGCCGACCGGGATGCCGGAGAGGAGACCCGGCCGGCGGCTGACATCGCGCGGCAGATATTCAAACGCCTTCAGGACCGGCTCGGCGGCTTTCGCCCGCTCGAGACAGGCGGCAGCGTAGCCATCGGCAAGCCGGCCATCCTGTTTGAAACGGCGCAAAAGCGCGAGCACGCCGGCGCTGAAATCGGAGCCTGACGTCGTATCGTTCATGAGGTCACGCCTTCGCTAACATACTCGAGCTTATAAGTTTCTGGTGTCCCTTGTCTCCGGCATTCGTAAACCGATCCGCCGCGACATGATGCGAGTGTCAGGACCGGGACACGAGATGGCTGGTCAGCCGCCGCGCGATGTCGCGCCGTAACGCATTGAACTCCGGCGAAGACACGTCGCGCGGTCGTGGCAAATCGATGCGGAAATCGCTGTCGATCCGTCCGGGGCCCGCACTCATCACCAGCACGCGATCGGCGAGCAGCACGGCTTCTTCGACCGAGTGGGTGACGAAGATCGTGGTTACGCCGGTGCGTTTCCAGATCTGCAGGAGTTCGTTCTGAAGTTGCTCGCGGGTCAGCGCATCGAGCGCACCGAACGGCTCATCCATCAAGAGTATGTTGGCGTTGTTGGCGAGCACGCGCGCGATCGCGACGCGCTGTTTCATGCCGCCCGATAGCTGGTTCGGATAGCGGTCGGCAAAGCGCTCGAGCCCGACCATTTTGACAAACTCGTCAGTCGTCCTGTCGATCTTTTCGCGCGGCAGGTGGCGTTGCCGCGGTCCGAAACTGATGTTCTGGCGTACCGTCATCCAGGGAAACAGCGCGTAATCCTGAAACACCATGCCGCGATCGCTGCCAGGGCCGGTGACGGGTTTGCCGTCAATCGATACGTGGCCGGTGGTTGGCTCTTCAAATCCGGCAATGATGCGAAGCAAGGTAGATTTGCCGCAACCGGAAGCGCCGATCATGCAGACGAATTCACTCTTCGGGATGGCGAGATCAACCGGTGCCAGCGCCTCGACTTCGTCGTCGCCGACGGCGAAGCGCTTGGTCACACTGCGGACGGTCAGAAGATCCTGATGCCCATTACTCACGATGCTGCGGGCTCCAGCTCAGAAGGCGATTGCTGATTGCAACGATAATGCGGTCGGTAACAAAGCCGCAGGCGCCAATCACGATCATGCCGGTGATCACGAGATCGGTTCGCGACAGCGTGCGGCCGTCCATCACGACAGAACCGAGGCCCGTGGGCACACCGGTCATCTCGCCGACCACGATCAGGATCCAGGCAAAGCCATGCGCGACCCGCAGTCCGTTGACGATCGACGGTAGCGATGCCGGCAGCACGATCTGCCGGAACAGGCCGGTGCCGGAGCATCCGAGCATGGACGCCGCTTCAAACAGCCGCGGATCGATCGAGCGCACGCCGAACACGGTGTTCAGAAGGATCGGATAGAATGCACCGAGGAAGACCAGGAAGATCGCCGCATTTGGCCCGAGTCCGAAAAAGATCATCGACAGCGGCAGCCAGGCCGTCACGGGGATGGGACGCAAAACCGAGATCGTGGGGTCGAGCAACTGCCGCAGCACCTTGATGCGCCCGATCATCATGCCCAAGGGAATCCCGATGACGGCGGCGAGGAAGAAGCCGCCATAGACGCGCTGCATCGACTTCCAGACATGGGTGAGGATCGTGCCGCTGAAGGCGTCGTCATAGATGCCGCCAAAGGTGAAGTCGTACATCATGACCGCGACCTGATACGGGCTCGGGATCAACCGCGTGCCCGACATCACGACCGCACGGTCCCAGATCAGGATCAGAAGCAGCGGAAAGCCCGCGCCAAGCACGATGGCCCGGAGCGTCTCCAGCCGCTCTCGCTTTCTGCGCGCAGAGGCGGCTGTTGCCGTCAGGTTCGTGTCGGTGCCGTCGGGCAGGGTGGTCGCGTCGTCGCTCACTTAAGTCAGGCTTACATGAACTGTCGGGTAATGGCGTGCGCCATGTCGGGCGCCTGCCGGACCTGTTTCTTCTCGACCATCAGCCCGCTATAGGCCTTCGCGCGTTCGACGAATTCGTTGTCGATCTTCCAGGTCAGTTCGACATTCGGCACCGCCTTCTCGATCGACGCGCGCTGCTGGCCGAGCTTCTGCATCGCGACCTCGACCATCTCCTCGGGATGCGCCATCGCGTAGTCGGTCGCCTTCTTGTGCATATCGACGATCATCTTCACTCGCTCGGGATTCTCCTTGATCAGCTTTTCGCTGGCCGAGAGGATCATGTTGAGCGAGCCGATCGGCGTCGAATAGGGATATTCGACGAGACGGCCGGTGCCGTTGGCAAGGCTGATTCCAGGGCCCGGTTCGGCGCCGACATAGGCATCGATGTCGCCGCGGGCGAGCGCGGCGGGCATGTCGCTAAAGGACAGCCGGATCGCCTGGATGTCTTTGACCGACATGCCTTCGGCCTTCAGCCGTTCGAGGATGACGACTTCCTGAGTCGAGCCCGGGAAGATCGCGACACGTTTACCCCTGAGATCCTGGATCGTCTTGATGTCGGATTTGGCGTCTGCAATGACGCCCATGCCACGGTTGGTGGCGGCTGCGACGATCACGACCGGCTCGCCTGCAGCAGCGCCGAGCAGGAACGCGGCAATGCCGTGAATGCAGGTATCGACCGTGCCGGTCAGCACCGCATTTTTGCCGTCGGTCGGGCTCTCGAACGGAACGACTTCGATCTTGTAGCCGGGCGGTGCGAACTTTTCGTAGAAATAGGGCGTGATGCCGTGAATGAGTTTCAGCGTGCCCACTCGCAGTACCTTGTCCTCAGCGCTCGCTTTTGGCGCTGACATCACGAGCGAGAATGTTGCAAATAATACGGGCAGCAGGCGGGTCAAAGACGACACAGCGGGCATGGTAGTCCTTTCAGCCAACACGAAAAATCCTGATTTATACCCGGCGACCGCACCTATACAGGAAGCATCTCCGCGAGGGAACTATCCACCATATGAGGCATATTCCCGGGAATAGATCCTCCGGCGCGGTAACCTTTCCCGCCAAATCCACTGGAATTGACGGCCTTCTTCCTTAGATAATTGATGCGGGCGGATAACCCGCCGAGGGAGGCCTTGATGGTCTTGGATCGCGTGTCGTTGGCCGCCATCGGCTTGATGGCGTTGGGCTGGAGCGGCGTCTCGGCTGCGCAACAATATCGTGCGGGCGAGTATCTCAAGCTCGACCTCTCCAACGCTGTGCTGTCGCCGAAGCCGCTTGGTCCGGCCGCCAGCTTTACCCCAGGCCCCCTGGATGTGACGATTGATCGCGGCAAGATCGCACCCCAGGCCAATGCAGAAGCGGTGATCGATCCCAAGATCGTGTCGGCTCCGACCGTTCATGCCGAGAGCGCACCCACAACCAAGGCGGCGCTTAAACCTGCCGCCCCGGCCAGCACACGCGGCGCCCGTGCATCCGCCGAACGACCGTCACAGCATAAGCCGCGAACGCTGGTCGCGCTTCACGGACGAAATCCCACCGAAGCGCAGGCCCGCGATACCAGCGTTCAGGTATGGCCTTGCAAGTCCGGCGGGATCTGCAGCTGGAAGCGATAGCCGATGGCGGTTATGACGCTATCTTGATTTGAAGGTTCTGGTCGCGGCACATTATCAGCGGCAGACGATTTCGTTCAGAGTCCTCACCTCAAATCATTGCCCTGCACCCATGCATGGACAAGGGCTGCCAGTCTTCGGAGTTGATCGTAATGGAACAGCTGCCAACGCAGGGTATCGACCTGCCGCGCCTTGGCCTCGGCACCTATCGCATGCAGGGCGATGCCTGCCGCGCGGCGGTGGAAAGTGCGCTCGCGCTCGGCTATCGCCACATCGACACTGCGGAGATGTATGGCAACGAGGAAGCTGTCGGGGCTGCGATTGCCGGCGCCGGAGTGCCGCGCAAGGACCTTCATGTTACCACCAAGGTCTGGAACGAGAATCTGGCGCCCGACGCGATGCGCCGCGCTTTCGACACCAGCCTGAAGAAGCTCAGGCTTGACCGGATCGATCTCTATCTCGTGCACTGGCCGGCGCCGAAAATGAATTTGCCGGCGATGTTCGAGACCCTGATGAAACTGAAACAGGAAGGGCGCACCCGCGCGATTGGCGTTGCCAATTTCAACGTCGCCCTCTTGAAGAAAGTAATCGAGGAAATCAAGGCGCCGATCGCCTGCAACCAGGTCGAATATCATGTGATGCTCGATCAGACGGCCTTGCGAAAATACATGGCGGCCAAATCGCTTCCGCTGGTCGCGTACTGTCCACTCGCGCAAGGTAGGGCGCCGTCCGACGAAACGCTGATCGCGATCGGTAAAAAGCACGGCGCGACAGCGGCGCAAGTCGCGCTGAAATGGCTGCTCGACCAGGACGGCGTGGCGGCGATCCCGAAAGCTTCTCGCGCGGAAAGCCAGCGCGGCAATCTCGGAGCGTTAAATATCGGGCTTGATGACGAAGACCGGCAGGCGATCGCGAACCTGCCCAAGGACCGCCGCTGCGTGTCTCCGGGTTTTGCCCCGGCCTGGGACTAGTCTCTTCCGGTTCACGCAAGCGGTTCACGCAAAAGAAAATGGCCCCTTGCGGGGCCATTCCTGTGTCGGCTTTGGTCTTAGTCGCGATGCTTCACCACGACCCTGTCGTGACCGTGATGGTGCCAGCCGTGATCGCGATACCGGTCGTGATGGTGACCACCGCGCTCGATCACAATCTTTTCGGCATTGGCAACAGACGGCGCCGCGACGGCGATCGCGCAGACGGCGGTAATAACGCAAGCAAACTTCTTCATCGTGCTCTCCTCCATAAGTGACAACTAAACTTCACAGCAGGAGGGAACGTTCCGCTCGAATTCCAAGAGAATTCTGAACGCTTATTCAGCTTGGAAAATGTTCCATGGTTAATGCAAAAAATCAGTCGACGATGGCCTGATAGACCAGCGCGTTTATCTTTTGTCGATAGTGCCAGCGAACAGGGCCGGGCGCTGCCGACATGTAGACCACCGCCAGCTCTTGCCTTGGATCGGCCCACCAGTCGGTGCCGCTGGCGCCGGGCCAGGAAAACTGGCCGACCGAACCCATCATCTTGACGACGCCGGGCGTCGTGCGCACCGCAAGGCCGAGCCCGAAGCCGTAGTCGGCGCGGGTCGGGTCGGCGTTGCCGATCAGGTTCTTGATGTGCGGGCCGAGCTGGTCCGACAGCATATAGGCGACCGTCCTCGGGCCGAGCAGGCGGGCTTCGCCGTTGCGGCCCTCGTTCATCAGCATCATTGCAAAACGCAGGTAGTCCGGAGCGGTCGAAGCCGCGCAGCCACCACCGCATTCGAATTTCAGCGGCTGCGTCAGTTCGGGGCTGCGGGCCTGCGGCTTGCCGGTGTCGGGATCGGTGGGCAGCGGCTTGGCATAGCGCGCCGCCTGGTCGGGCGAGATCGAAAAGCCGGTATCGTTCATTCCGAGCGGCGTGAACAGATTGGCCTTCAGGTATTGCGCGAGCGTCTGACCTGAGATCTTTTCGATGGTCAGACCCAGCAGGTCGAGGCCGAAGCCGTAATCCCAGACGGTTGCGGGTTGATAGAGCAGGGGCGCCGAAGCCAGCTTATCGAGGAAGGCGGTACCGTCATATTCGCGCGAGGCATCGCCGCTGCCGGCCGGGTACATCTTGTGCACGAGCGTGTTGCCTCGGCCGCCATAGATCATCCCCGACGTGTGGCGCATCAGGTCCTGGATCGTAACCTGCCGATCGGCGGCCACCGTCTCGACGGTCGGTTCGCCATTGGCGTCGCGGGCGGCGACCCGCATATCGGCGAATTTCGGAAAATATTTCGACAGGGGATCGCCGATCAGGAGCTGGCCACGCTCATAGAGCATCAGCGCGCCGACCGTCGTCATCGGCTTGGTCATGGATGCGATATTGAAGATCGTGTCAGTGGTCATGGCGATGCCGGCAGCCTTGTCGCGCCAGCCATAGGCCTCAAGCGCCACCAGCCTGCCATGCCGCGCAATCGCGATCACCGCGCCGGGAATGCGGCCGGCGTCGATATCGGCCTTCAGTACTTCACCGATGCGCGCCAGCCGTTCGCTCGACATGCCGACTTCCTCCGGCTTGGCGCGCGGCAGCGGGTCTGCTGCAAAGGCGGCGCCAGAGGCAAAAAGGCAGATTGTCGCGGCGAGCAAACGAAGGCGGATCATGAACATGGACGTCTCCCGATCGGGCTCTGGTGTCCCGGTTCTGACATTCGTATCGTATCGCGGCGGGTACCTTTACGAATGTCAGAACCAAAGGGACACTAGCAAATACTGGCTCTAGTGTGGCTTTGGCTCTGACGTCCCTTTGAAGAGGTCGCTGCAAAACCTGACAGGACCGTCAGAGTGCCACATTAGGTGGCCCTTGGGAGATTACGCTAACGAGTTCGCCGCGACCAGTTGTCGTTCACGCAAGTGCGGGCGGCGGCTTGCGCAAACGCGTCGAGCATCGCATCATCGAGGACAAGAAACGTCAAATTGGGGGAGAACGTCAGCATGTCCGAACTATCACGCCGTCATTTTCTGGCCGGCACGGCAGCCGCTGCGCTGTCGACGTCACCGGCTCTGGCCGCGATGGGGCCGAACGACAAATTCGACCTGGTGATCAAGGGCGGCGATGTGCTCGATCCGAGCCAGTCGCTCCGAGGAAAACGTGACATCGGTATTCGCTGGGGCGCGATCGAAGCGATCGAGCCGGAGATTCCGGTAGCGCGCGCGGCCAAGACCATCGATGCGTCGGGCAAGCTCGTCACCCCCGGCCTCGTCGATCTGCATTGCCATGTCTATCCCTATGGTTCCGCAATCGGCATTCCGGCCGACGAACTCGTGCAATTCCAGGGCACCACGACGGTGGTTTCGGCAGGAGACGCGGGCGTCAACAACCTTGCCGCGCTGCGGCGCTTTATCGTCGCCCAAACGCGGGCGCGGATGTACGCCTTCCTCCACATCGCCAACAACGGGCTGTCGGCATTCCCCGTGGCCGAGCTCTATAACATCGACAATGCGCAGGTAGAGGCTTGCGCGATGGGGCTTGCCGAAAACCCCGACTTCCTGCTCGGTGTCAAGGTTCGTATGTCGGAGAACGTTATCTTCAAGCATGGAATTGAACCGCTCAAGCGCGGCATCCAGGCCTGCGAAATGTGCGGTTGGCCGGCAAAGATGATGGTGCATATCGGCGGCGTCGAGACGCCGCAGCTGATGTCTGACATTCTCAATCTGCTGCGGCCGGGCGACATCCTGACCCATGCCTATTCCGGTTTCCCGAACATGGCCGGCGCTTTCACCAACATCGTACAGGACGGCAAGCTGTTGCCGGCGGCGCTCGCTGCCAAGCAGCGCGGCGTTATGTTCGACGTCGGCCACGGCGGCGGCAGTTTCGATTTCACGGTGGCGGAAGTCGCGATCCCCGGCGGAGGCACGCCAGATACGATCTCCTCCGACATTCACGTCTTTTCGGGCAACACGCCGGGCACGCCCTATCTGCCCAACGTCATGGGCAAGTTCATGGCGATGGGCTTTTCGCTGGAGCAGGTGGTCGCGATGGCGACTTCGGCCCCGGCCAAGATCATCAACCGCGCGCCGAAAATCGGCACGCTTCAGATCGGCGCGCCCGGCGACGTCACGATCATGGAATTGGTCGAAGGGCCTGTCACCTTCGTCGATACCCGCAACAACAAGCGCGACGGCAAGGTACAGCTGAAGCCGTTCCAGACCGTGATCAATGGCGTTCCGTTCGGACGGCCGTATCAGGCGCCGTTTGCGGTGAGGTAGGGTTGGCGGCTGCGGCTGCTTTCTGCCTGTTGGCATGAGCGGCCACAGCCCACGATGTGCGGGCAGACAGCGCGGCAGCGGCGACCAACGCCGCTGCGGCGATCAGGGATGCCACGCGAAAGTTCCCGAGCCGCTCGGAGAGGAATCCGGCGACAACCGGTCCGGCCATCTGTCCGACGCTGAAGCTAGCCGTCATTCGTCCCAGCGCTTGTTGGGAGTTGCCCGCCGCAAGCATTCGCCCCGCAACGAAGCCAAGCGCGGTGATGCCCATGAAGGTGCCACCCAACAGCAGCGTCCCAACCGCGATGCCGGGAATCGTGACCCATTCGACGCTGGCCGCGACCCCGAGCGCTTCGAGCGCGCAGGCGACCGCAAAGGCGTTGAAAATCCCGATCCGCCGACCCAGCCAGCCCCAGACCGAGACGGAGGGGATCGCCGCCAGCCCGAAGATGATCCAGACCCATGGCTCGAGCACGTGGATGTTCTCAGTAAGCCGCACGATCGCAATCAGGAAGGTCGCGGTGATGACATAGCCGAAACCGAACAGGCCGTAAGCCAGGATCATCGCGCCAATGCCGGGCAGTGGCGTTTGCGGGTCCGTCGCCTGCGGTTTGGCCGCGGTTTCGCGGCGCTGCGGGATCAGCAATGCGGCCACGATGCTTGCGAGCGCGGCCAGCATGCCGGAGCCGATCCACAGATCCTTCCAGCTTGCGTCCCACAGCAGCATCGTCGAGACTGCGAGTGCCGAAACCATGATGCCGACACCGACGCCGGCGAAGTGAATTCCGGACAGGGAATGACGGCCAGAGATCGCAAGCTGCTCCAGAACGAGTGTAGAAGCGCACACGATCACAAAAGCGCTTGCCGCTCCGCCGACGAAACGGAGTGCGACAAAGAAGATGATGTTCGACGATAACGCCATCGCGGCGGTCGTCACCGAGCTCAGGAGCAACGCCGCGAGCAGCCACCATCTGGGGCGTGCAGCGGCAAACGCCAGGCTCGCCAGCAGGGCGCCAATGAGGTAGCCGACGAAATTGGCGGATGCGATCACGCCCGCGTCGGATTTGCTCCAGCCGAGCGCCGTCAGCATTACAGGCAGGATGGGCGTGTAGACAAAACGACCGATACCAATGGCTGCTGCCATGGCGGCCAGGCCACCGAAGGCGAGAGCTACCGAGCGATCGCTTTTCATGGTCAACACCGGCTTCAGCTACTCCCGTGGCGACTCCGCTTATCTGGGGGATTTCATCTCGACATTTCCAATGCGCGTCGGCACGCCGAATTCCCTCCGGCAAACCTCTGCCAGCGTCGCAATGCCCTCGCGGATTTGCTGATGTGTCGGACTTGCGAAGCACAGCCGCAAACGCGAGCCGGCATAGGCTTTGTCGGTCGACCATTCCGGTCCCGGGTTGATCGAGACGCCCGCGGCGAGCGCGGCCTGATGGAGCTTCAAGGTATCGACGTGATCGGGAAGTTTGACCCAAAGGAAAATGCCGCCTTCCGGCGCCTCGAACTCTGCTGTGGTGCCGAACTGCTCGTTCAACGCTTCCATCAGGGTATCGAGTTTGGCGCGCAGTCCGCGCCGCAGAACCGGTACGTGCGTCGCGAAATACGGCGTACAATATTCGGCCAATACCATCTGTTCGAGCGCGCCGCTGCCGGCGTCGGTTTTCAACGCCAGCATGCGCGACATCGCAGCCCACGGCGCGACGATGAAGCCGACGCGCAAGGCGGGCGCGATCGATTTGGAAAATGAACCGATGTAAATGACGTTTGCGGTCTTGCTTAGCGCATAGATCGCCGGCGGGCGTTTGCCGTCCCAGATCAGATCGGCGTAGCAGTCGTCCTCGAAGATCGGAACGCCATACTGTTCGGCGAGCTTCAGGAGTTCGAGACGCCGCTTCTCGGGCATGATGGTGCCGGTCGGATTCTGTACCGTCGGGATGGTGTAGATATATTTCGGCGTGACGCCGCGGCGTTTGAGGTCGCTGAGCGTATCAGCGAGTGCGTCCATCCGCATCCCGCCGCCGTCGAGCGGAATACCGACCGTTTTGACCCCGAGCCGCGTCAGCCGGGTCAGCGCGCCCTGATAGGTTTCGCGCTCTACGAGAACGGTATCGCCGCGGGCAAGCAAAGTGGCGTTGACGAGGTCGAGCGCCTGGAGCGAACCCGAGACAATCAGGATGTCGTCGGCGGTGCAGGCGATGTCGCCATCGCGCTTGAGTTTCGCAGAGAGAAACTGACGCAATGCGAGATAGCCTTGCGGGCCGCTTGTCAGCCCGTACGTCGCGAGTGTCTGGCCTTCGCGCTTCAGCACGGTATTAACCGCATTGATCAGGCCATCGAGTGGGACTTGCTCGGGGTCAATGTTGCCGCCGACGAAGCTGTATTTGGCAAGTCCCGTCCATCTTGACGCCGCCGCGGGCAGGCCTGCCGGCAGCAGCGGTGTGAAGTCGAACGATACGGCGGTCATGGACGCATTGGCTCCCTTGTTCTTGATTGTTTTCGACCTTATTCAAGTAAACAGGCTTTGTCGCCATCACCGCTACGCCGGGGAAGCTTTTCTGCCCTGCATATGGAAGCTGGTGTGACTACCTCCGCCGGGCTAATGCTCGCGCTACGAAACGAGAGACCTAATGGCCGATCCGATCCAGGAAGTTTTGCATGCCTTTGCCCAAGGCGAGCTTGTCGTGGTTACCGACGACGACGACCGCGAGGGCGAGGGCGACCTGATCGTCGCGGCCTCGCTCTGCACGCCTGAAAAGATGGCGTTCATCATCCGTCATACGTCGGGAATAGTCTGCGCGCCGATCACCCAGGAAGACGCTCGCCGCTTGCGGCTCGATCCAATGGTGGCACACAACGATTCCAGCCATACCACCGCGTTCACCGTCTCGATCGACTACAAACCGGACGGCGGCACCGGCATTTCGGCCGAAGAACGCGCTTCCTGCTGCCGGGCGCTCGCCAATCCAAATGCCGGCGCCAATGATTTTGCCCGACCCGGTCACGTGTTTCCGCTGATTGCTCGGGACGGAGGTGTGCTGCTGCGTTCGGGCCACACCGAGGCGGCGGTCGATTTGTGCAGGCTGAGCGGTTTGCCGCCCGTCGGCGTCATCAGCGAGTTGATGAATGACGACGGCTCGGTGATGAAGGGCGGTCAGGTGGCGCAGTTCGCCAAGGCGCACAATCTCAAGCATGTCACGATCGCTGATATGATCGCCTACCGCCAAGCGCGGGAAAAACTGATCGAGCGCGTTTCGACCTTCGTCGCTGACAGTCCGATCGGCCCTTTGCACGGCTTCGCCTACCGGTCACCGTTCGATTCAATTGCCCACGTGGCTTTTGTCTACAACAGCGTCGGTGACGGCAAGAACGTGCTGACGCGCTTTTACAAGCCCAACATCGTCAGGGACATTCTCATCGGTCCGAAGCATATGCCGTCGGTGCTGGCGCATTTCAAAAAGAACGGCAGCGGCGTGCTGGTATGCTTGCGCGACGGTGCCGCCGGCGTTCCCGTCGCGCCATTGCCGGAGGAGAAAACCGCGGAGGCCGACCGTAACAAGCAATGGCGCGAGGTCGGCGTCGGCGCGCAGATCCTGCGCGATCTCGGCGTTACCTCAATCCGGAACCTGACATCGTCGATGCACGACTATAAGGGGCTGTCCGGATTTGGTATCGAGATTGTCTCGAACGAGACCCTCGAAGGCTGACGCAGCCCAGTCATTGCAAGTCCCGTGTCCACGGCGAAAGCCTCAGCGCCGTTCGTTCCCCATCTGGAGCAAGGGGTCCAAATCGGTGGCGCTGGCGCAATTGCGCTTCCGTGATGATCGCTTTAAAATGAAAAGGATGTTGCGAAAGGATTTTTCATGAGCGTGCGCCCCCAGGCCAAGGACAAACCGTCTCCCGTCAATTTTCAATGGGACGATCCGTTCCTGCTCGACGACCAGTTGACCGAAGACGAGCGGATGATCCGCGATACCGCGCGCGCCTATGCGCAGGACAAACTCCTGCCGCGCGTGACCAAGGCCTATCTGGAAGAGAAAGTCGATCGTGACATCTTCAACGAAATGGGCGAACTCGGCCTGATCGGCATCACGTTGCCGGAAGAATACGGCTGCGCCAACGCGAGTTATGTCGCTTATGGCCTGGTGGCGCGTGAGATCGAACGCGTCGATTCCGGCTACCGCTCGATGAACTCGGTGCAGTCTTCGCTCGTGATGCATCCGATCTATGCTTACGGCGACGAGAACCAGCGCAAGAAGTATCTGCCGAAGCTTGCGACCGGAGAATGGGTCGGCTGTTTCGGCCTGACCGAGCCCGATGCCGGCTCCGATCCCGGCGGCATGAAGACGCGCGCCGAGAAAACCTCCGACGGCTACCGATTGACCGGGTCCAAGATGTGGATTTCCAACGCGCCGATCGCCGACGTGTTCGTGATCTGGGCGAAGTCCGCCGAACACAACAACCAGATCCGCGGCTTCATCCTTGAAAAGGGCATGAAGGGACTTTCGGCGCCGATGATCGGCGGCAAGCTGTCGCTTCGTGCCTCCGTCACCGGCGAAGTCGTGATGGATGGCGTCGACGTGCCCGAGAGCGCGCTGTTGCCGAACGTTTCCGGCCTCAAAGGTCCGTTCGGTTGCCTCAACCGTGCGCGCTACGGCATTTCCTGGGGCGCGATGGGCGCTGCCGAAGATTGCATGCACCGCGCGCGGCAATACACGCTCGACCGGAAGCAGTTCAATAGGCCCCTGGCTGCGACCCAACTCGTGCAGAAGAAGCTCGCCGACATGCAATCGGAGATCGCACTCGCCTTGCAGGCCTCATTGCGGGTCGGGCGGCTGATGGACGAAGGCAAGATGGCGCCGGAGATGATTTCCATCGTCAAGCGCAACAATTGCGGCAAGGCCCTCGACATCGCCCGCATGGCGCGTGACATGCACGGCGGCAACGGCATCCAGATCGAATACCATGTGATGCGGCATGCCGCGAACCTGGAGACCGTGAATACCTACGAGGGCACCCACGACGTTCATGCCCTGATTCTCGGCCGCGCCATCACCGGCATTCAGGCGTTTTCGTAAAGGCCGGACCTCATCCTGAGTAACCCGCGTTCGCGGCGTCTCGAAGGATGATCGCAGAAATCGAGTTTGTTCATGCGTCGAGACGGGCCTCGCGGGCCTCCTCAGCATGAGGAGCGGTTGGAGCCGCTCGCACCAGGAATCCAAATGGCCGACACCGAAGACGTCCCGTTCAACCGAAACTTTCCCTTGAAGCCCGGCGTGGTCGAGGAAGTCCGGCCGGGCGTCCGGCGCATCCTCTGCAACAATCCGAGCCCGTTCACTTTCACAGGCACGGTGAGTTACATCATCGGCCGCGGAAAGGTCGCCATCATCGATCCCGGCCCGGACGATGAAGCCCATGCGAAGGCGCTCATCGATGCCGTACGCGGCGAGACCGTGACGCATATTCTCGTCACCCATACTCATCGCGACCATTCGGTGAATACCCCACGGATCAAGCTGGCGACCGGCGCGCCGGTCTATGCCGAGGGCCCACACCGGGCCTCACGGCCACGGTTTGAAAGCGAGAAGCACAATCCGGAGTCGGGCGCCGACCGTGAGTTTCGGCCCGACATCCAGGTCAAAGACGGCGAAGTGATCGAGGGCGAGGGGTGGAGGCTCGAGACGGTCGCAACGCCCGGACACACCACCAATCATCTGGCTTTCGCGTGGCCCGATCGCAAATTTCTGTTCGTCGGTGATCACGTGATGGGGTGGTCGACTTCGATCGTGGCGCCGCCGGACGGTTCGATGGTCGACTATATGGCTTCATTGGAGAAACTCGCCGCGCGCGATGAAGAGCTTTATTTCTCCGGCCACGGCCCGGAAATTCTTGATGCACCGCGTTATGTGCGTTTTCTGATCCGCCACCGCCAGGCGCGCGAGGCGTCGATCCTGCATCGCCTGTCAAAGGGCGAGGCTGACATCCCGACCATCGTGCGCGCGATCTACATTGGCATCGATCCGCGCCTGACGAATGCGGCCGGCTATTCGGTGCTGGCGCATCTGGAGGACCTGGTCGGACGCGGCCTCGTCGCGACCGATGGTGACCCCGTGATCGGCGGCACCTACCGGCTGGCGGCTTGAGCCTTACTTCTTCACCACCTTCGGCGGAGCCTTTGCGGGTACGGCCGGCTTCTTCGCAGGCTTCGCCGCGTCGGATTCGGCGGCGTTGTTGAGGTCTTCGATCAGCTTGCGGACCCGCGCCGCGTTGCTGCCGAGATCGCTCTCGAAGTAACGCGAGGCGGAGCGGATATCGACGCGCGAATCCTCGTCGTCAGGGGAGACGCGGATCGATATGTCCTCACGAAATCCCATGATCGGTGTGCGCGCCACCGCTTCGATGCGGCCGATCCGGCGCGGCGGCTGCGGGGCCCGCTCGTCGATGACCAGCCATTTGCGCCGGTTCACGAGTTGCAGGGTGATCTCATAGGCGCGCTGCACCGGAAGTTCGAGTTCGACCGTCTCGATGTCGGGATAGGCGCTGCGTTGCAGCTCGGCCGAATAAAGGCCGGCGTAGACGGCCGGATTGGTTCCTTCGCCGCTGCGCAGCCGCGCCAGGGCCTCAAACCGTGGCGGGTCGATCGGATCGGTCGTGATGTCGTGGATCGCCGGCAGCTTGCGGTATTGCAGGCCGAGATAGGCTGGATAGGCGAGCAATATCGTGTCGATCAGGAACGCGAGCAGGATCCGGGTCGTGCCGCGGGCGCCGCTCTGCCAGATCGCCGCCGCGCCGATGATGCCGATCGCCATCGACAGGCCGGCGCAAGCGAGCGCGCCGAAAAAGGTGGCCAGCGCCGGTTTGATTTCGAGAAAGCCAAAGCGGACGATGAGGATCGAAACCACGACGGCCACAACGGCAAACACCGCCAGGTTGCGCGACCATGACGCCAGGCTTGAGACGGGCTCCGATAAATAGGGCGCGGAAAACCTGCGAGCCATAGCCTTGATTTCTGCCGGATGAGGACTGCCGGCCGGAACCGGCCAAAGCGCCGAAACTAGTGGTCCGATTCTAACATTCGCATCCCGTATCAGCAGGTACTTTTTGCGAATTTTAGCGTCCAGGGACCACTAGCGGATATATTCCTAATGGCGTTTTGGATTTGACACTCGCACGACGAGCTCGCGGCAAAGCCTGTTGCGAATGTCAAAGCCACCCCGTTAGCCCGCTTGAGACCACGAAGCCGGGTCAATTTCAAGGTATCAGGCGGCAAGGGCGGGAGGACGGATTGACCCAGCCATTTGGCGATGGCTCCTCGGGATGAGGGAGAGCGAGCTGTAGCAAAAGAACTTAGGTCCCCGGAAAGCTGTAGGTCTTGAATTGGTCGCGTAACGCGGTCTTCAGGATCTTGCCGGTCGCGGTGTGCGGAATACCGTCGACGAATGCGACGTCGTCAGGCATCCACCACTTCGCGATCTTCCCATCCATGAATTTCAGAATGTCTTCTTTTGTCGCATTCTGCCCCTGCTTGAGCTGGACGATCAGCAGCGGACGCTCGTCCCATTTCGGATGATGCACGCCGATCACGGCGGCTTCCGCCACCGCGGGATGGGCGACTGCGAGGTTTTCCAGATCGATGGAGGAAATCCACTCGCCGCCGGACTTGATCACGTCCTTGGAACGATCGGTAATCCGCATGTAGCCGTAGGGGTCGATCGTGGCGACATCGCCGGTGTCGAAAAATCCGCTCTCGTCGAGAATATCGGCATCGACGCGGAAATAGGCCTTGGCGACCGACGGACCTGAGACCTTGAGGCGGCCGAAGGTCTTGCCGTCCCAAGGCAGTTCCTTGCCGGCATCGTCCGTGATTTTCATCTGCACGCCGAAAGGCGGATAGCCCTGCGTCTGGAGAATATCGAGCGCCTCCTCGCCGGCGAGGTCGTTGAAGGGGGGCTTGAGCGTGGCCAGCGTGCCGATCGGGCTCATCTCGGTCATGCCCCAAGCGTGTCGCGCCGTCACGCCCATATCGATGAAGGCTTTAATCATCGACCGCGGCATCGCCGAGCCGCCGCACACCACCATGCGCAAATGCGGCAGTTTGAGGTGGTTGGCGGCGATATGATTGAGCAGCATCAGCCACACCGTGGGAACGCCGGCGGTATGGGTCACCTTTTCGGTTTCCAATAGTTCGAAGACGGACGCTCCGTCGAGTTTCGCGCCGGGCAGGACCAGCTTGGTTCCCATAGAAGGCGCCGAGAACGCGATGCCCCAGCTATTGGCATGGAACAACGGAACCACGGGCAGCATGGTGTCGCCGGCGCCAGCGCCGAGTGAATCGCCGGTATTGGCCATCAGCGCATGCATGACGTTGGAGCGGTGCGAATACAACACGCCCTTGGGGTCGCCGGTGGTCCCGGACGTGTAGCACATCGCGGCCGCGGTATTTTCGTCGAAAGTCTTCCATTTGAAATCGCCGTCGGCCTCACCGATCCAGTCCTCATAGGCGACGGCGTTCTTCAGCGTCGTTTGCGGCATATGAGCCTTGTCGGTGAATACGATGTAGCGTTCGACGCTCGTGAGCTTGTCGGCGATCTTTTCCAGGATCGGTACAAACGTGATATCGGTCATCACCACGCGGTCTTGGGCGTGATTGATGATCCAGGCGATCTGCTCGGGAAAGAGTCGCGGATTGACGGTATGGCAGATCGCGCCGATCCCCATGATGCCGTACCAGGCCTCCAAATGGCGCCAGGTGTTCCAGGCAATGGTGGCAACACGGTCGCCGAGCTTGATGCCGTCGCGGTCCAGGCGCTGCGAAATCTTCAGCGCGCGCTTGTGGATTTCAGCATAATTGGTGCGATGAATAGGGCCTTCGACCGACCGCGTGACGACTTCCTGCGAGCCGTGAATGCGTGCTGCGTGTTCGAGAATTCGATGACACAGCAAAGGCCAGTCTTGCATCAATCCCAGCATGGGGATGTCCCTCCTGAATGTGCGAACGCTTTTTCCGCTTGTTTTGCGCGATTTGAAACGAAGTCTAGCGCGGGAAGGGCACGCCGCAAGTGGGCTTCTGTCGGGAGATGCTTCCGCGGGGTGGCCATGGTTACCGCAGCAGCGCTCGTGTTTGTCTGTTGCGGCCCGACACCCTTCGCGGACGCCAGGGCCATCGCTGCCGCCAAGGTGCCGTTACCGAGGCCGCGCCCGGCGGAAGCACCCTCCGCCAAGGCCGAGCCATCCGAGCCATCAGCGGCCGCAGACGAAAAGAATGCCGAGCCAAAGACCGCGGCCCCACCTCCGCCTTCCGCTTGCCGGCTTGCCTTGACGGAAGCGATCGCGATTGCGCCCAGCATTCCCGACATCCATGGTCCCGGCGGTTGCGGCGGGGAGGATCTGGTGCGGCTGGAAGCCGTGGTCTTGCCGGATAGCCATCAGGTCGCCGTCAAGCCCGCGGCGGTCCTGCGCTGCAAGATGGCTTCGGCCGTTGCCGATTGGGTCCGCAGCGATATCGCGCCGCTTGCCAAAAACCTCGGCAGCAGCATTGCCACGCTCGACAACTTCAATTCCTTCGAATGCCGCGGGCGCAATCGTATCGTTGGCGCCCAGTTGTCCGAACACGGCCGTGCCAACGCGCTCGATGTGCGCTCTTTCAAGTTCGCCGATGGCCGCACGGTCTCGCTGACCGATCGTAACGTCGCGCGCGATCTCCGCGAGACCGTGCTGCATTCGGTATGCGCGCGTTTTTCGACGGTGCTGGGTCCAGGCTCCGACGGCTACCACGAAGACCACATCCATCTCGATCTGATGGAGCGGCGCAACGACTACCGGATTTGCCAGTGGAACGTTTGGGATGCGCTGCCTGCTGTGGCGCCGATTCTGCCTGCCCCGCGCCCGGCCGAAGCGCCGCCCCATGAGGTCGCCGATAAGCCCGAAACCACGAAACTAAATGGCAGTGAGGCCGACCCTGCGCCGGAGCAGGCGGCGCCGAAACCTCCGGCCGACAACCCGCCAAAGAAAAAGCGCCGGCAAACCGGCGCTTTTTAAATTTCCCGAAAGACCGAACCTGGGCTGGTTACTGCACCGAGCCGATGCCGGTCGAGGCCACCTGCGACGAACCAAAGGGTGAATCGCTATGGTGAGGCGCGAGCACGACGACGATGGTGCCCATCTTGGCGCGGTTATAGAGGTCGATCACGTCCTCGTTCGTCATGCGGATGCAGCCCGACGAGATGGACTGGCCGATATATTCCGGCTGATTGGTTCCGTGAATCCGGAACAGCGTGTCCTTGCCGCCGGAATACAGATACATCGCGCGCGAACCCATCGGATTGTCCGGGCCCGGCGGCACGAAAGTGGGAACGCCGAGACGCTCGATTTCGCCCTTGGTCGGATGCCAGGCCGGCCATTCGGTCATGGCACCGATCTTGGCGATGCCCGACCACGCCATGGCTTCTTCGCCGACGGTGATGCCATAGCGAATGGCTTTGCCGTCGTTCATTACGTAGTAGAGATAGTGGTTGTCGGAATCCACGACGATCGAGCCGGGGGATTCCTTGCGGTGAAATTCGACGATGGCGCGACGATAGGTTTCCGACGGCTGCACTTGCTCGTAGCGAACCTTCGACAGCAATTCCTTGTCGCGCTGCTTGAACGCGGCGGTGTTGGTCGCTTCATAGTTTGCCGTTTCCATGCAGCCCGAGAGCAGCAGACCGGCGGCCGTTAGAGCCATTGCCAATTTCAGCGACGTCAATTTCATCGGCATTTTAGATTTCCAATCGAAAGTCCGGTGTTCGAGGCGCGAGACTTTATTGCCCCGCCACGACTCCACCTTCAACTCCCACATTATCGCCGAATTTGACAATATTTCCAGTGCTGGGATGCCGATCCTGCACTGCGGCAGCTCATCTGTGTCTTTTTTGCCGCAAGTCCTTGAGCATCCGCCCATTCTCCGGCAATAGCTTATCTGGCCGCCAGATCACCGCCATCGTGCCGCCATAGGAGCGCCGCAAAGAACCGCAGTTCACGGCGCCGTTATGAGAGGCCTGTCAAACTCGAATTGTTCCGCCGATTCCGGTATTCGCATCCCGTTCCGATGTGTGTCTCGCTAACGTCAGAATGGCACTCTTGGTTAAATTCGTTTTTCAAGTCCGGAGCCGCACATGTTCTCGGTGTTTATCCCCAGCGAATCCTCTCTGAAGAAGGCCACCGTTTCTGGTCTGGACAACCTGCCGGAGGCGGCGGTTTGGATCGATCTGGTGAAACCGACCTCAGCCGAGGACAAGGCAGTCGAGCGGCTCGCCGGCATCGCAGTGCCGACCCGGGAGGACATGCAGGAAATCGAAATTTCCAGCCGCCTCTATATCGAAAACAGCGCGCGCTACATGACGGCGACATTGATGTGCGCTGCGGACACGGAAAATCCCCGCACCACAGCGGTCACTTTTATCCTGGCCAGCCATCGCCTGGTCACCGTTCGCTACGACGAGCCGAGGCCATTCGTGCTGGTGGAAAACAAGCTGGCGCGCGCGTGTGCCCCAGGAATCACCGGCGAAATGGTGTTGATGGAGCTTCTTGATGCGGTGATCGACCGCAACGCCGACATCCTTGAGCGCGCCGGCGGCGAGATGGATGCGATCAGCCACCAGATCTTCGAACCCGATGGAGCGGCAACCGGGCACGCCAAACGTTACTCCGATATCCTGATTGCGATCGGCCGCAAGGGCGACCTGACTTCCAAGGTGCGGGAGAGCCTCGTCTCGATCGGCCGCGTCGTTACCTTCGTTACGGCATCTGTCGATGGCGTCAAATGGTCAAAGGACATGCGCGAACAGCTGAAGACCATGCAGCGCGACGTGGCGTCGCTGACCGATCACGCCTCTTATCTTTCCAACAAGATCACATTCATCCTCGATGCGATGCTCGGTGTCGTTAACCTGGAACAGAACAACATCATCAAGCTGTTTTCGGTGATGGCGGTGGTGTTGATGCCGCCGACCCTGATCGCCTCGATCTACGGCATGAATTTCAAGATGATGCCGGAACTGGAATGGCAGCACGGCTATCCCATGGCGGTCGTGATGATGGTGCTCGCGGCTGTTGCGCCATACATGTATTTTCGCTGGAAAAAGTGGCTGTAGTTTTCCCTCTTTCGCTTGGCGATTGAGGTTAAAAAAGTAAGCGGAATTCCCGGACTCCTCGGCTCAATCGCTCCGCTAAAATTTGAGCGGAGGATTGAACGTTTGCGCGACGGCTTTCTGCCATAACGTTGGTGGAACGACTCGCGAGAACGACCATGGTTGAGAAAGTAATAAGGTCAATGCAGAACGTCATCGACTTCGCCAGCTACCAGCAAGGCCGCAGCATCGTGGTCAGAGCCGAGGCGATGTCGGCGCGCGTCTGCCGGCATTGCGGCGCGTCGCTTGCTGACGGAGAACGCGAAGACGAGTGTTCCAGCGTTGCCAACGCCGAGGAAACGTTGCGCTGGCAGGCCGCGCAGATCCTGCGCGGACTGATCTGAAGCGAGGTTTCCGGCGCTGGGCTATTCGGGCCGCCGCGCGGTCTATACGCACCCTCGCCGGTGGAGTGATCCGACATTCGCAAAAGTGCTGGCCGAGAAGGATGCGAATGTTGGAATTGGACCACTAGTGGAGTGGAATTGACATTCGCTACCCACTTAGCCTCGAATTCGTCAAGCGAATGTCAAATCCTAAACTCCACTAGAAACTTATATTTGCTAGTGGTCCTTTAATTCCAACATTCGCAAAAGTGCAGGCCGGGAAGGGATACGAATGTTGGAATTGGACCACTAGTGGAGTGGATTTGACATTCGCTACCCACTTAGCCTCGAATTCGTCACGCGAATGTCAAATCCTAAACTCCACTAGAAACTTATATTTGCTAGTGGTCCTTTAATTCCGACATTCGCAAAAGTGCTGGCCGAGAAGGATGCGAATGTTGGAATTGGACCACTAGTGGAGTGGAT
Source organism: uncultured Alphaproteobacteria bacterium (assembly GCA_963824305.1). Classification (GTDB taxonomy): domain Bacteria; phylum Pseudomonadota; class Alphaproteobacteria; order Rhizobiales; family Xanthobacteraceae; genus Bradyrhizobium. Next base: position 1,759,598 of record CAWGOW010000001.1, on the reverse strand, counting down.
TTGACATTCGCTACCCACTTAGCCTCGAATTCGTCAAGCGAATGTCAAATCCTAAACTCCACTAGAAACTTATATTTGCTAGTGGTCCTTTAATTCCAACATTCGCAAAAGTGCAGGCCGGGAAGGGATACGAGTGTTGGAATTGGACCACTAGACGTGCTGGCCGCCGTTGATGTGGATTTCGGCGCCGTTCACATACGAACTGGTTTCCGTACACAGAACGTAGATGATCTTGGCGACTTCATCCGGCGTGCCCAGCCGGTGCATCGGAATTTGCTGTTCGACGATCTTATCGGTGCCTGGCGACAGGATCGCGGTATCGATCTCGCCCGGCGCAATCGAATTCACCCGTACGCCGAGCCTGCCGAAATCGGAGGCCATTTCACGCGTCAGCGAAGCCAGCGCCGCCTTGGAGGTCGCATAGGCCGCGCCCGCGAACGGGTGCACCCGCGAGCCGGCGATCGAGGTGACATTGACGACCGAACCCTTGGCCGCCTTCAATTCCTCGATCAGGCCGCGGGCCATCATGATCGGCGCAAAGAAATTAACCCGGAAGACGTGGCTCCAGGTCTCGATATCGGTGTCGATCGAGCCGAGCCTTTTGCCGCCTTCGGCCTTCGGCGAAATCGCGGCATTGTTGACGAGGGCGTGCAGCAGGCCGCCCTCCAGGCGCTCGCGAATTTCGGAAATGGCGCGCGCCGTGTCGTCGTGGTCGGCGAGATCGACCTGGATGTGATCCTCGGGCCCGGCGTCCCACGGGCAGTCTTCAGGGAACGGATGCCGCGAGCAGGTGATGACCCGCCAGCCGGCCGAGGAGAAGCGGATAACGGTCGCGTGCCCGATGCCACGGCTGGCTCCGGTGAGCAGCAGTGTTCGCCGAGGTCCGTTGTTGTGGGCTGAAGTGGCCATGGAGTCCTTCGGGCTATCGGTCAGGGGTAAAGGCGCGCCTTCGACCAAGCCTGATTGGGTCTGTCGCGGCTAAATTCGATGCGGTCGTGCAGGCGGAATGGACGGTCATGCCAGAACTCGAACCGGAGCGGAGTGATGCGCCAGCCGTTCCAGCCGGGCGGGCGCGGCACCTCGCCGATCAGGTATTGCGCGGCAACCTTGGCGATCGCTTGTTCGAAGGCGAAACGGCTTTCCAGTGGCTGCGACTGCTTTGAGGCCCAGGCGCCGATTTGGGCCTGTTTGGGGCGGGTCGCGAAATAGGCATCGGCCTCGGCATCCGTGACGGGCGACACGGGTCCGCGGATGCGTACCTGGCGGCGCAGCGACTTCCAGTGAAATAGTAAAGCAGCCTTAGGATTTGCGGCCAATTCACGGCCCTTTTGGCTGGCGGTGTGGCTGTAGAACACGAAGCCGTTCGTGTCGTAGCCCTTCATCAGCACCATCCGCACATCCGGCAGGCCCTCGGCATCGACGGTCGAAAGCGCCATGGCGTTGGGATCGTTCGGTTCGGCCTTGGTCGCTTCCGCAAACCACTCGCCAAACAGCGCTAACGGTTCCTCCGCTGCGGTGAAATCACCGGATGTTAAGGGTGCCGGGTGTTTGATGGACGTCGTGTCTGTCATTGGGAGTCCAAGATTGCCCCCGCCGGTGGCAATATCCGCGTTAGAGCCCTTTATGAGGTCAGCCTTATATAGGGCATGGGGACGTTTTGGCCTATCGTCGCCCCGGCCGATTGGAACGATAATGATCGTCGTCCTGATCGGGATCGGGGCCGGTGGTTGCAGCTTTTCCCGAGGCGACCTCGGATGGCCCAAGTTTGGCGGCGACGAAGTTACCGGCTCGGTCGTGCCGGTAAAGGCGACCCCGGCGGCGCCGACCGATACCGATCTTGCTTTCGCCCGCAATGCCGCTTCCGACGTACTGACCAAAGGGGACAAGGATGCGAGCCAGCCTTGGGAGAACCCTGAGACGGGGGCGCGCGGGTCGGTGACGCCGCTCGCCCAGGCCTATTCGTCCGAGGGGCGCACCTGCCGCGATTTCCTCGCCAGTTACGTCAAAGGGGATTCGGAAAGCTGGCTACAGGGAGCGGCCTGCCAGACCGGCCGCGGGCTGTGGGAAATCCATACGTTGAAGCCGTGGCGACAGAGCTAAAGTCCAATCGACCGGAGTGCTACGAATCTGCTTTAACGTGCGGATATTCCCGCAAGGCGTTGAAGCCGCGAATGATCCCGTTCCATGGGTATCTCCGATTGTTGCGCTTGCGGCCCGTTGCAAAAATGCCACGAAGCCCCCAAATGAAAATCAGAAGCGGGCTTCTCTCGCATGTACTAAGCTCGAAGAATTCCCTTGAAGGAGAACTGACGGATGCGCGACCCCTATGAGGTCTTGGGGGTGCCGCGGAGCGCCAACGCTGCGGCGATCAAGAGCGCCTTTCGCAAGCTTGCCAAGAAGCACCACCCCGATGCCAACAAGAACGATCCCAAGGCGGCTACTCGCTTCGCCGAGTTGAACTCGGCCAACGAGATCATCGGTGATGCGGAAAAGCGCAAGCAGTTCGATAGCGGCGAGATCGATGCCGAGGGCAAGCCGCGCTTCCAGGGCTTTCCGGGCGGCGGTGGTGCGCGGCCAGGCGGCGGTGGTTTCGAGACACACAATTTTCGCACGGGCGGAGCAGCAGGCGCGGGCGGCTTTGAGGACATCCTCAACAGCATGTTCGGTGCGGCTAACGCGCGCGGCGGGGCCCGGCCGGGCGGCGGAGGCGCGCGCTTTGAGTTCGATCCCGGCACGATGGCTGTCGACCTCGACCTGTCCGTTTCCATGACAGTCTCGCTGGAAGAGGCGGTGAAGGGAGCCGACAAACGCGTCCGGCTGCCGACCGGCAAGGAGCTCAACGTCAAGATTCCGGCTGGCGTCGTCGCCGGTCAGCAGATCAGGCTGAAAGGGCAGGGCGAGACCGCGCAGGGCCACCCGCCCGGCGATCTCCTGATCACGGTAAGCATTGCGACGCACCCGTTCTTCAAGGTGGAGGGCAGCGACCTGCGCCTCGATCTGCCCATCGCCCTGTATGAGGCGGTGCTTGGCGGCAAGGTGCGGGTGCCGACGCTTGGTAGCGCGGTCGAGCTTTCAATCCCGAAGAATACATCGAGCGGCCGGACATTTCGTCTGAAGGGCAAGGGATTGCCGAAAGCGGGCGGCAGCGGCGACCTGCTGGTCACCACCCGGATCATGCTGCCGGATGGGAACGACGCCGAGTTGGAGTCGTTGATGCAGAAGTGGCGTGACGCACACCCCTACAATCCGCGAAGCGACCTTTCATAGAAACTCTGGAAAAAGGGGTGCGGCCTCGATCCGGGGGACCAGCGCGGTACCAACCCCAGTCGAGGCCGCTTGCGTCGATCGGCGGATCGAACGCGCCACAACTTTTCGTGATTCCATGGAGCGATATTGAGACGCGTCCATGTTCCAATTCAAGATTCTTAATGTCGGAATTTGGACGCCGTTAAGCTTATTGCCTGTCAGCCGCCTTTGTCTGTCTGGTCGTAGACAAGCCGCGCCACGTGGTTGAGCTTTTCCTTGTCTACCGGGCCGCTCAGCACATAGCTGACCTCATCCTCCGACCAGTACATCGCGCCGGAGTTTTCGGCCGCGGTATACCGCATCTGGGCCGATCCCGTCTTCGAACGCGAGGAGTAGAGCGTGTAACGCTCGCCGGAAGCGTTCTCATACATGAAGAACGAGGCTGGACCGGTCGGACCCGGCAACAGCCGTCCGCCTACGAGCTTCAGCCCGCTCGCGTCCAGTTTCGGGGCGCGGACTTCCCAGCCGCAGCGTTTGGTCAGCCAGGTCTGCAAGTGATCTCGTTCGCTGCCCGGCACCTCCACGGGATGGCGTACTTCGACGACATAAAGCCGGTGCGCATCCAATGCGTCGGACGTAAGGCTCTCGACCGTCGACGGTGTCGCGGTTGCGCCTCGCGCCACCCAGCCGACGCCGCCGCCGCAGATGAAAGCCGCAAGCGTCGCGGCAACCGCGCCGTAAATCCATTTGCGTGGACGCCGTACCAGCCGTTCGATCTCGAGCCGCTTCGGCACCGCTTCATCGACGACGTGATCGTAGCGGGCGTGCAGGGCTTCTGCCATTTCGCGCCACGCCCGTACCCGCTCGGCCGCGTCGGGATGGGCCTCAAGCCAGGTTTCGACATCGCCGCGCCGCTCCGCCGGCAGTTCGTTGTCGACGTAGGCGTGCAGCTCGTCCTCGGTGACAGGAATTTTTGGGTCGGTCATGGTTATGGTCTCTTCCCGTTCGAAATCATTCCAGTCGTCTTCCGCTCTCCCCAACGGAAATACGATTTCGTCTGCAATGTGGTTTCCCTAAAAAACTCAGCTAAAACGCCTTCATTCATAAAGCGAGCCATCATTTCACCCTTCGCAGCGCCGGGCGCTCGCCCTCAATAACGGCCTTCACATGCGCACGAGCACGCGCCAGGCGCGACATCACCGTGCCGATTGGCACGCCTTGAATGTCGGCGACCTCGCGATAACTCAATCCCTCCAGCATCACGAGCAGGAGCACCGCGCGCTGATCGTCCACCAACGTCGCCAGCGCTTTGGCAATGTCGCGGCCCTCGGCCTCCGTGCCGCTGGCATCCGGATTGTTGTCAAGGAGAGGCATGAACTGTGGCCGCCGGGCCAGCGATCGCCGCCTGTTCTTGTTAAGGTTGGTCAAGATCGTGTAGAGCCAGCTCCGCACGTCACCACCGAGAAAAAGTCGCTCCGAGCGCAACGCTCGAACAAGCGTATCTTGCACCAGATCGTCCGCAATGTCGGCATCACGGGTGAGTGCGCGCGCATACCGGCGTAGCGCCGGTATCATGGCTTCAACACTCTCGCGAAACGCGGTCATAAGGCCTGATTCCAAGTCGTTCCCGGTGGCGCGTCGACGATTACCTCGAGCACCAGAAGCGCCAGCTCATCCAAACGGTAAAACCCCACACCAAAATGGCTATTCCGCCCGTAATCCCACGGGTGTTCAGGTTGGTCATCATAGCGGGCCTGTACCGGCCGTCGGAGCCGGTGTACCTCCAAACCAACGGCAACGCACCTGAGTTGTCACATGGTGAAAAGCTTGGGTTCGTGAAGGGTAAACGCGGGGTGATCCTCGGCGTCGCCGCCAACCGCTCAATCGCGTGGGGCATCACGAAAGGGCACCATGCCGCGGGGTCGGAAATCGCGCTGGCCTGACGGGGCGATGCCTTGAAGAGCGCGTGGTGCCTTTGGCCGCCAAACCGGGCGGTCGCGTTCTTTGATATTGCGACGTCATCGATCCCGCAACGATCGACGCAGTATCGAAGAGTTGAAGAAGGCGTTTCCAGCGCGCGTTTCGGATTTGACATTCGCTATTGGACTCGCGGTCATACTGAAGCCAATGTGAAATCCACTGCACGAACGAAAGACTAGCGGGCGAAGCATCACGTGCCGACCATCTATTACATCCGCCACGGCGAGACGGAGTGGAACGCGCTGGGCCGGCTTCAGGGCGTGCAGGACATTCCGCTCAACGAACTCGGGCGCTCGCAATCGGTTAGCGCCGGCCATGTCCTCGCCGATTTGTTGAAGCGCGATGATCACGATGCGTCATCGATAGACTTTGTCGCAAGCCCGCTTGGCCGTGCCCGCCAGACCATGGAACTGGTACGCGGCACCGTGGGGCTTTCGCTGTCCGGTTACACCCTCGACGATCGCCTGCGCGAAATCGGCTACGGCCAATGGGAGGGATCGACGCTGGCCGAGATGCAGGCGGAGGAACCCGATCTGTTCGCCCGGCGCCAGGCGGAGAAATGGACGGTCGCCCCGCCCGGCGGCGAGACCTATGTCGCCGTGCAGGCGAGGGTGGACGAATGGTATCGCGAGCTGAAGGCCGACACGGTTGCGGTCGCCCATGGCGGCACCGCACGTGCCCTGATGGTTGCGCTCGGCTTCAAGACCCGAGAGGAAGCCGCTGACCTGGGGATCGAGCAGGGCGCGGTTTACGTGTTCGACGATAACGGGTTGGCGAAGTATAGTTAACTGACCGGCGAATTGACCCGACGGGGTCCTGCGCGTTACGACAGACCATGTCCCACAATACCTTCGGCCACCTGTTCCGCGTCACAACCTTCGGCGAAAGCCATGGCGTTGCGATCGGCTGCGTGGTCGACGGCTGTCCGCCGCAGGTGCCGCTGCTGGTCGAAGACATACAGCGCGACCTCGATCGCCGCCGCCCCGGGCAGTCGCGCTTCACCACGCAACGGCAGGAGCCGGATGCGGTGAAGATCCTCTCGGGCGTGATGGCGAATCCCGAGACCGGTGTCCAGGTCACGACCGGCACCCCGATCGGGCTCTTGATCGAAAACACCGATCAGCGCTCAAAGGACTATTCCGACATCAAGGACAAGTTTCGTCCCGGCCATGCCGACTACACCTATGAGGCCAAATACGGCCTGCGCGATTATCGCGGTGGCGGGCGTTCATCGGCGCGCGAGACGGCGATGCGGGTCGCGGCGGGCGCGATCGCGCGCAAGATCTTGTCCGGCGTTACGATACGCGGTGCGCTGGTGCAGATGGGTCCGCACATGATCGATCGCGACAAGTGGGATTGGCAGGATGTTGCTAAAAATCCGTTCTTCTGTCCCGACAAGGACAAAGCGGCATTTTTTGAGAACTACCTTGATGGCATCCGCAAGAGCGGCTCGTCGATCGGTGCCGTCATCGAGGTCGTTGCCGAGGGTGTCCCGGCGGGGTGGGGAGCGCCGATCTATGCCAAGCTCGACGCCGATCTTGCCGCCGCGATGATGAGCATCAACGCGGTAAAGGGTGTCGAAATCGGCGCAGGCTTTGCCGCGGCCGAACTATCCGGCGAGGAAAACGCCGACGAAATGCGGATGGGCAATCAGGGTGTCAGCTTTCTGTCCAATCATGCCGGCGGCGTTTTGGGCGGTATCTCGACGGGTCAGCCGGTGGTAGTGCGATTTGCGGTGAAGCCGACGTCGTCGATCCTGTCGCCGCGACGCACCGTGGATCGAAACGGCGGCGAGACAGAAATCATGACCAAGGGCCGTCACGACCCCTGTGTCGGCATTCGCGCCGTGCCTGTTGGGGAAGCCATGATGGCCTGCGTGCTGGCCGATCATTTCCTGCGCCACCGCGCCCAGATCGGCGGCTGAAGTCGGCTATTAAGGTCGGCAGTGGGCGGTCTCCCTCCGCCCGCGACCGGTCAATCGGATCGGACTAGATCAAAGCTTCGTCGATGCGCGGGAGAGAAGCTTCCAGTCTGCGCCCTGTTTCTGCCAGTTCATCAAGATGTGCAGGTTGGTGGAGCTCTTCTTTCCGTCGGGCACCGACTCGGCTTCGCCGACCCAGTGAAACCGCACGATTGCCGCAGGGCCGACCACCTGGATCTTCACGTCCTGATAGGCCAGCGACAAGACTTTCGATTTTCCGTTGGTAGCGTTGGAGACAAAGGTCGCCTTGTCCTCAACCCTTCCGTCGGAGTGGCTGTAGCTTAGTTCTGCCGCGCAGAGCCTGTCCAATGTCTTGGCATCTTGGGCCGCCTGGGCGGCGCGGAACGCTTCCACGTTTTTCGCCAGAGCATCCTCATCGGCGCCTGCATAAGCGGGGAACGTTCCCAGCAGTCCGATGGCAAGCACCGGCAAAGCCAACTGACGACGGTTGATATTCATTGCCTCCTCCATTTTTATATTATGTATGAAGGCAGTCTTGCAGCCGTCACCAACTTTGTCGAGACTTCGTCGTCTGGCTTGGCGGCTTAAATTCGAGCTGACGACCCCATCGAGGCTATATGCCTTGACGTTGCCTGCGCCCGCGCTGCTAATGGCGTTCTATGGACACGGTTGCCCTGCAGAAATTGACTGAATGGCTCGTCGACGGCGCACGTTCGGCGCCAAACCCGCCGCAGTTGATGACGGAGACCTGCGAGCGGCTGGTCGCGGCAGGCGTGCCGTTGTGGCGGGTTGGTGTCTTCGTCCGCACGCTGCATCCTGACATCGTCGGCCGCAACTTCGTCTGGCGGCCTGGCGCCGAGGTCGTCGTCGGCAGCGCCAATTACGACATGCTGGATTCTGATGAATTCCGTTCGAGCCCGCTTGCCATCGTCTTCGGTGAGGCGCGCGAAATCAGGGCGCGCATGGACGGGCCGGATGCCAAGCGGTTTCCGCTGTTCGACGACCTGCGCGAGGAAGATGTCACCGATTATATCGCGCTGCCTTTGTTGCAAGTCGACGGGTCGGTGCATGCATCGAGCTGGACCACCCGGCAACCAGGCGGCTTTACCGACACGCAGGTCAAAGCCATCCGCGAATTGATCCCGGCGCTTTCCCGTTTGATCGAAGTAACGCATTTACGTTTCAGGTCCTCGGTTTTACTCGATACCTATGTCGGAAACCGCGCCGGCGGCCGCATTCTCGGGGGCCAGATCCGGCGCGGGCACACCGAGACCATGCAGGCGGCGATCTGGCTATCGGATCTGCGCGGTTTCACCGCGCTGTCGGACCGGCTTCCCGCCGAAACCGTGATCGAAATTCTCAACCAGTATTTCGATTGCCAGGTGTCGGCGATCGCGACTCATGGTGGCGAGGTTCTGAAATTCATGGGCGATGGGTTGCTCGCGGTATTCCCGTTCGATGAGTATGTCGGCGATATCGGCAAGGAGTGCGCGAAAGTGTTGGAAGCGGCCTGCGAGGCCCGCGCCAATGTCGAGGCGATGCAATTTCCGATCGGCGAGACCATCGAGCGATTTCGTTTCGGCGTAGCGCTCCATGTCGGCCGGATACTTTACGGCAATATCGGCGGCGGCAACCGGCTCGATTTCACCTGCATCGGTCCAGCGGTCAATCTCGCCGCAAGGCTGGAAAAGATGGCGAGCCGCCTGCATCGTACGGTGGTGGCGTCCGCCGCCTTTGCCCAAGGCTGTCCCGGTAAATGGGACGATCTCGGCGAGTTTCCGATCGCGGGATTTTCAAAGGCCGAGCGCGTCTACGGCCTTTCGGATGAGACGGCAGGAGCCCATACGCTCCCGCTCGCCGTTCATTCTTCCGGCTCTGTGGTGAACAGCAGCGGATAGCCCTTGGCGCGGCCCGCATCGGTGGCGCGGGTCGCCTTGGTCTCGGCGACGTCTTTGGTAAAAACAGCGACCACACAGGCGCCGCGCCGGTGCGCGGTAATCATGACCTTGTGCGCTTGGTCTTCGGTCATGCGAAACTCCGCCTTGAGAATCGCGACGACGAATTCGCGCGGCGTGTAATCATCATTGATCAGAATGACCTTGTGCAGCCGCGGGCGCTCGACCTTGGTCTTGACCTTGGCTTTCGGCCTGGTGACGGTGTTGCTCATATCGCGAGAATAACGCTTGCCGGCCTGTCTTGGTACCGGCCAATGAAGGATGGCATCATTGCAGCGGCGGAACCGTCCGCAAATAGGCAATGATGTCGGCGAGATCGCTCTCCTTTAACCCTGCATAATAACCAAACGCCATCGGCGGCTTGAGCAGGTGACCGTCGCGGGAGACGCCATGGGCGATGGCACGCGCGATTTCGTGATCCGTCCATCCTCCGATGCCGGCGGTGCGGTCGGAGGTGAGGTTGGCGGCCGTGCTTCCCTCCGGAAAAATCCTGCCGCCGCGGCCAAGCCCGCTTTTGTAGTCGGATATGCCCCGTGTCCGTTCGGAATGACATTCCATGCAGTGACCGATGGTGACGAGATAGGCACCGCGCCTGACAGGATCGGCGAACGTGGCCTTGTCAAATCCGCTTTCCGCGTCGGGATAGGGATCGCGATGGACGGGGGCCTTGTAAACGGGGTCGCTGATTTCATTGTGGACCGGCTTTACCGAACGCAAGTAGGCGACGATAGCGTCGAGGTCTTCGGGCAACAGCGCCTTGTAGAAATTGGCGGGCATGATGGCGGCGAGCGGCACGCCGGGCAGGCGGTGGTGCTCGGGACGAATGCCCTCGACCAGAGCCCGTTTGATCTCCGCGTCGCTCCAGCTTCCGATCCCGGTTTCGATATCGGGCGTGATATTCGAAGTGGTGACCACAAAGGCGGGAGTTGCGAATACCCGCCCGCCTGACAGCGCCTTGTCCTTGATGATCTCGCCGTTGGCTTCGCGCGGCGAGTGGCAATTGCCGCATGCCAGAATGGTGTTGACGAGATAGTCGCCCCGCTCAATGGCCGGGTCCGCCGCCGCCAAATTGCTCAATCCGAATAGCAATAGACACGCCAGCGCCAAGCGCGGCATCGAGCGCAACATCGGTTTACCCCATATCGATCAAAGCTGCTCTATGGCACGGCCGCGGCGGCGCTGCAAAAGCAGGGTGGGGCGGGGTTGGGCAAGTTATGGCGGCCCCTGCAGCTAACCTGAATGTGAACGCTGCAAAATGTTCCAGCTTTCCGTCGGCGGCCATGCGTGCGAACATCGGATGACACGACGGGAGGGCCGCTGATGCGCTGGTATGTCTCGATCGGGGCGGTGTTGGTCGCAGGTGCGCTCACCGCGAGCGATGTCGCGGGAGTGGCCGCGCCGGATGTGCGTCTTCGTCAAGCGCAGCGCGCGGCCGACAAGGCGGAGCCGAAAGTCGATGTCGAACTCGTGCTCGCAGTCGATGTCTCTTACTCGATGGACATGGATGAGCTTGCGGTGCAGCGCGAGGGCTACGCGCAGGCCATCGTCTCGAAGGAGTTTTTGCAGGCGTTGAAGGCGCTGCCGAACGGCAAGGTTGCGGTTACCTATTTTGAATGGGCGGCGTCGAACGATCAGAAGGTCATCATTCCCTGGCGTGTTATCGACGGCCCCGAAACCGCGGACGCGGTTGCCGACGAAATTCTGAAAGCGCCGATCCGCCGAGCCTCGCGTACGTCGATTTCCGGCGCGATCAATTTCGCGATGCCGTTGTTCGAGAACAATCCGTATCCGGGGCTGCGCCGCGTTATCGATATCTCCGGCGACGGTCCGAACAATAACGGCGTCCCAGTGACGCCGGTGCGCGACGAGGCGGTTTCCAAGGGCATCATCATTAACGGCCTGCCGATCATGGTGAAGGAGCCTTCCTACTCGACCATGGATATCGAAAACCTCGACTGGTACTACGAGGACTGCGTGATCGGCGGCCCGGGTTCATTCGTGGTGGCGATCAAGGATCGCGAAAAGTTCAAGGAAGCCATCCGCACCAAGCTGCTGCTCGAGATCGCCAGCCGGACGCCGGAGCGTCCTGTGATTCCTGTGGCCGACAAGGAGCCGCGTGTGTCGTGCATGATCGGAGAGAGGATCTGGCAGGACCGCTGGGGACGCTGAACGCGGCAGGTATGGCCCGTGTTCATCGCGTGAAGCGCGCCACCAGTTCGACATGCGGCGTATGCCGAAATTGATCGACCGGCGTGACGCCTTCGATTTTGTAACCGCCGTCGATTAGAATACGGGCGTCGCGCGCAAAGGTCGCGACATTGCAGGATACGGCGATCACGACCGGCACCTTGCTGGCGGCGAGCCTCTCGCTTTGCGCTTGTGCGCCCTGCCGCGGCGGGTCGAACACGACCGCGTCGAAATCCCGCAATTCTTCCGCGACCAGCGGGCGGCGAAACAGGTCGCGGCTCTCCGCCTTGAGCGGTTTCAGCCCAGACGTCGCGGCGGCCGCCTTTTGCAGGCTGGCGACTGCGCCGGCATCGCTGTCATAGGCCGCAACGCGCGATCTCTCGGCGAGCCTCAGCGCAAAAGGGCCGACGCCGCAAAACAGATCGACAATGTGTTTGGCGCGACCGCAGCGTTCCGCTACCAGCGCGGCCAGCGTTTCTTCGCCACAGACCGTTGCTTGAAGAAAAGAGCCTGGCGGCAAGACCACCCGCGCCTTGCCCATGGTGAGACCAGGCGTCTCGCGCATCAGCACCAGTTCGCCGTGCCGTGTCAGCCGGGCCAGGCGATGCTTGGCGGCGACAGCGGACAACGCCGCGACGGTCGCCGCCGACAGTGGGCCGGAGCCGCGGATATCGACGTCGAGACCGCCATCGGTTGCAGTGATCTGGATGTCGAGCGGCTTGCCTATGCCAGTCAGGGGTTCGGCGAGCGCCCAGGCCGCGTTCAGCGCACCGACCAGTCCGGGATCGAGGATCGGGCAGCGATCGATCGAAACGATGTCGTGGGAATGGGCCGCGGCGAAGCCGACCTTGAGCACGTCGTGCGTGCCTTTGCGCGCATGCAGCGTCATGCGCCGGCGTCCCTGGCCATGGGCATCGATCAAGGAAAAGACCTCGCAGTCGATCTTTGCCTGTGCGAGTGTCGTCGTGACGAGATTGTGTTTCCAGGCGCGATAGCGCTCCGTTTCCCAATGCTGGATGGCGCAGCCGCCGCAGCTGCCGAAATGCTGGCAGAAGGGTTCGACCCGTTCCGGGCTTGGCTGTTCGACCCGTATCAATTGCCGCCGCTCGGGATGATGACCTGGGACAGCCCTAACTTCGACCGTCTCGCCACTAAGCGTGTAGGGAACAAAGATGCTTCGCCCCCCGACGAGCGCGACGCCGTCGCCGAAATGACCGACATGATCGATGACGAGGCGCTCAACCACGGCGAGCGCCGAGAAAAAATTCGATATTGCCGTCGCCGCCTGTGATCGCGGAGGGGAATACGCGGATGTCGGCACATCCGAGCGAAGCGGCGAAAGCGGTGATCTCGTCGCAGACGCCTCGATGCACTGCCGCATCGCGGACGATCCCGTGTTTTGAATGTTTACGGGTGGCTTCGAATTGGGGCTTGATCAACGCCAGCAGATGCATCGGTGCTGCCGCCAACGCAAGTGCTGTCGGCAGCACCGCCTTGAGCGAGATGAAACTGACGTCGATGACCACGACGTCAGGCCGGGCTGGCAGCCGCTTTCCTTCCAGAGACCGGATATCCGTTTCTTCCATGGAGACGATCTTGGGATGACTGTGCAGGGAAGGGTGCAATTGTCCGCGTCCGACGTCGATCGCAAATACCATGCTGGCGCCGTTGGCAAGCAAGACTTCCGTGAAGCCGCCGGTCGAGGCGCCGACGTCGAGACAGACGTGGTCCTCGATATCGATCGGGTATTGTTCGAGTGCGCCTGCGAGCTTGACGCCGCCGCGCGAGACAAAGGGATGGGCCGGCTGTGCCTGCAAGACAGCGTCAGCGGCGATCGTCTCGGAGGCTTTCAGAACCTGCTTGTTATTGGCCACGACGAGTCCCGCTTCGATCGCTGCCCGCGCGCGAGCCCGGCTCTCGAACAATCCGCGCTCCACCAGCAACAGATCGATGCGTTTGCGAGGAGAAGGCATTTTCCAACTCGTTGGACTTAGCGCGGTTTGAGGCCGAGTTGCCCGGCTGCGAGCTGAACGCAGCTCTCGAACGCAGCGAGGTCCTGCCAGATATCGGCGGGGCGCACCCGCGGTGTGACCAGCGCGCCGCCATAGCGATCGAGGGCGTGGATCATCATCAGGTTGTCCGCGAGACCGAAGTCCTCAACGGTCAATCCGTTCGCGTCGGCCAGTTGGCCATCGCGCTTGGTCACCTGGCCGAACAGTCGCACGCGTTCCGCATAGTTCGAGGGATCGTTGGAGTAACCGAAGCAAGGCTTGCCGCGACCCGCCATATAGCCGAGTTCGTAGACCGTTCCGCTATCGGCGCCGGGGCCGCGAAAGGGAGTGAGATTGGCGATGATGGCATTGGCTGCGTTCATCATCGCCTCGTTGCCCTTGAAGATGGCAAGCGAAGCATCGGGAGCGGAGAGGTCGACCTCATTATCGAGCGGATAGAGCCCGACAAGATCGTAGCGGGCGCAAAGCTCGACTTTGCGCCGCCCGATTTCGATGGCGTTGGGTAAAAATACGTCGGGGCCAGCCAGGTATATTTTCATATCAGCACGCGACAAGGTGCGGCCAATACGGCTGTCCCTGGCCCGTCAGGCGAGTTTCACCGTCTCGGTCTTGGCGTCCTTGCCAAGCGCCTCAAACACCTTGGCGACGATGCCTTTGGCGTCGAGACCGGCGCGGGCGTACATCGCGTTCGGCGTGTCGTGGTCGAGGAACACGTCGGGCAGTACCATGGTGCGCATCCGTACGCCGCTGTCGAGCGCGCCGCTGTCGGACAGGAACTGCATCACGTGCGAGCCGAAGCCGCCGACCGAACCTTCCTCGATGGTGATCAGGATCTCGTGGTCGCGCGCAAGCTTCAGGACCATCTCCTCGTCGAGCGGCTTCATGAAGCGTGCATCGGCGATGGTGGTCGAAAGCCCGTGAGCGGCGAGTTCGTCGGCCGCCTTTTCGCATTCGGCCAATCGCGTGCCGAATGACAGCAGAGCGATCTTGCTGCCCTGACGAACGATGCGGCCCTTGCCGATCTCGAGCGGAATGCCGACTTCGGGCATCTCCACGCCGCGGCCTTCGCCACGCGGATAACGCAGCGCGCTCGGGCGGTCGTCGATCGCGACCTGCGTTGCCACCATGTGCACGAGCTCGGCCTCGTCGGAAGCCGCCATGATCACGAAATTCGGCAGGCAGCCGAGATAGGCGTTGTCGAACGAACCGGCATGCGTAGCACCGTCGGCGCCGACGAGTCCGGCGCGGTCGATGGCAAAGCGCACCGGCAGGCTCTGGATCGCGACGTCATGGACGATCTGGTCGTAGCCGCGTTGCAGGAAGGTCGAGTAGATCGCGCAGAACGGCTTGTAGCCCTCGGTCGCAAGACCGGCAGCAAACGTCACCGCGTGCTGCTCGGCAATGCCGACGTCGAAGGCGCGGTCCGGAAATGCCTTGTTGAAGATATCGATGCCGGTGCCGGACGGCATCGCGGCCGTGATGCCGACGACCTTGTCGTCCTTTTGCGCTTCCTTGACGAGGCTCTGGCCGAACACGTTCTGATAGGACGGCGCGTTCGGCTTGGCTTTGGCCTGGGCGCCGGTAGCGACGTCGAATTTGACCACGGCGTGATACTTGTCGGCGGAAGCTTCCGCAGGCCCGTAACCTTTGCCTTTTTGCGTGACGACATGAACCAGGATCGGGCCAGTCTCCATGTCGCGGACGTTGCGCAGAACCGGTAGCAAATGATCGAGGTTATGGCCGTCGATCGGGCCGACATAATAGAAGCCGAGTTCCTCGAACAGCGTGCCGCCGTCCATCATGAAGCCGCGGGAATATTCCTCAACGCGGTTGGCGCGGTTGGAAATGATCTTCGGCAGATGCTTGCCGAGCTGTTTGGCGGCCTCGCGCAGCGAGCGATAGGTCTTGCCGGAATAGAGTCTCGAAAGATAAGCGCTCATCGCGCCGACCGGCGGGGCAATCGACATATCGTTGTCGTTGAGGATGACGATCAGGCGGGAGTTCATCGCACCCGCATTGTTCATGGCCTCATAGGCCATGCCGGCCGACATAGCGCCGTCGCCGATCACGGCGATGACATTGTTCTTGCCGCCGGATAAGTCGCGCGCCACCGCCATGCCGAGGCCGGCGGAAATCGAGGTCGAGGAGTGCGCCGCGCCGAACGGATCGTAATCGCTCTCGGTGCGCTTGGTGAAGCCGGACAATCCACCACCAGTGCGCAACGTGCGGATGCGGTCACGGCGGCCGGTGAGGATCTTGTGCGGATAGGCCTGGTGGCCGACGTCCCAGATCAGGCGGTCGCGCGGCGTGTCAAAGATATAATGGATCGCGGTGGTCAGTTCGACCACGCCGAGGCCGGCGCCAAAATGGCCGCCCGTCACCGAAACCGCATCGATGGTTTCCTGACGCAGCTCGTCGGCGACTTGCCGGACTTGCTCCACCTTGAGCTTCCGCAGATCGTCCGGAGTTCGGATCGTATCGAGGAGCGGCGTCTTACTATATGTGGTCACAGCGTCATTCCAATTTTTTCAAGGTCGAGATCAACGGTCCGACAGGAGATGGGTTGCACAAAAAACAAGCGCAAGCGCCAAATCGCCAGATGCCACTGGCTCACCGGCCCGATCGAGTGTCTTAAGCGTGCCCCGGATCGTTCAATGTGATTTGCATCACCCTATGACCGTCCACCCCGTCGATCAATTTATTGAGCTAATTGAGGTACTTGACGCAGCAGGAACACGTCGAACGGGTGCCTTCGCCAGCCCATAGTCTCGGAAGCATTACACTAAAATGTCAGCCAAAGCCAACCGGCTTGGGAACCTGCCAGGCGCAGCACAATAGCGGAACCCGGCCATTTCGCTTGATAAGCGGCTTTCAGGGCCCAAATGGGTCGATTTCGTGAATAATTTCGCAATGCCGGCCAGCCTGCTCAACCATTTCAGCAACGCCCCATGCGCCAGTGGAGTGGATTTGACGCATATGGCCGCCGAGACGGGATGCGAATGGTGGAATCCGACCACTAGCGGCTCGGATGCTTGGGCCGCCTCGTTCCAGATTATTGAACGTCAAGCGGCTCCGTGCCGGTGGGCGCGCCGCTGGCATCGGTCGTGATCTTGTCCACCCGGGCTTCGGCCTGGCGAAGCAACTCCTCGCAGCGGCGTTTTAAGGCTTCGCCGCGCTCGTAAATGGCAACCAATTCTTCCAACGGGACCTTGCCGTCTTCGAGGCGCTTGACGATGGATTCAAGTTCCTCCATCGCGCGCTCAAAGCTCAGTTTCTTGACATCCGCCTGGGCGTTCTCAGCCATCGTGGTTTCCTGGATCTGGTTTCCTGGACGCGCTGTTCAAGTCAGCGATTGAATTAGCAGCGCATCTTCAAGAGCCCATCAGGGCGCTGACATGTGCCGCGACTGATTCCTTCAGGCCCTGAAGATCATAGCCGCCCTCGAGTACCGAGACAATTCGGCCTCCCGCGGAGCGATCGGCTACGTCCATCAGCTTTCGCGTCACCCATCCGAAGTCTTCGGCCTTGAGATTGATCGAAGCCAATGGATCGCGATGATGCGCATCGAATCCCGCCGAGATGATGATGAGCTCGGGGCTGAACTTGCTCAGGTTGGGCAGGATGGTGTTTTCAAAGGCCGCGCGGAACCTGGTACTGCCGTCCTCCGGTGCAAGCGGCGCGTTGACGATGTTGTCGTGCTCGCCGCGTTCGCCGGTGGCGCCGGTGCCCGGGAACAGCGGCATCTGGTGCGTTGAGCAATACATCACGGTCTTGTCGGCCCAGAAAATATCCTGCGTGCCGTTGCCGTGGTGAACGTCGAAATCAACAACGGCGGCGCGCTCGATGCCGTATTTTTTCTGGGCGTGGCGCGCCGCGATCGCGGCATGATCGAAGAAGCAAAAACCCATCGGACGATTGGTCTCGGCGTGATGTCCGGGAGGACGCATCGCCACGAAGGCGTTGCTGTGAGCGCCCGACATGATGGAATCGGTCGCGGCGACTGCGCCGCCGACGCCGCGCATCACCGCTTCCCAAGTGCCAGGCGACATCGATGTATCGCCATCGAGATACACCAGTCCACTTGCCGGCGCGACGCGGCGCAATTCGTTCACGTAATGCTCGTCGTGGCACAGCATGGCGAGATCGAGCGAACCTTCCGGCGCGAGCTCGCGCACCAGCGGATCAAATCGACTTTCGCTCAAGGTCTCATCGACCGCGCGAATTCGGTCTGGCCGTTCGGGATGTCCGGGCGGGGTCAGATGATTCAAGGTCGACGGATGGGATACGAGAAGCGTCGTCATGTATGGCCTTCGCGTGTGCGCGTGCTGGGAGCGCCCTTCAGGAAATCGCAATCTAAGGGCTGATCGCGGCCGGGGAAAGGCCGATCATTTCGCCCTAGAGCTCCAATTCCGGAGTTCGCAAGCTATCGCGGGTGGCGTCGTATGCGAACTCGGAATTAAAGGAGCTCTAGAAAATGTTGGTCGCTAGTGCGGCTTTCGAATTTGAGCTTCCTATGACGAGATCGCAGCGGCACTGATAGCAACCTCAAATTCGCCGCACTAGTTCGTCCGCTTGATACGGTCGGCAGGAGCGGGGCTGATCGGACTATTGGCCCGGAAATAGGCGTAGAGCGCATCGGCATCATAAAGACCAAATTGCTGCGCGGCTCCTTCCGTCAGCGCCGCAAAGCCGTCGCCGCCGGTGGAGAGATAGTTGTTCACCGTGACGCGGTAGCTCTTGACGGGATCGACGGTTTCGCCGTTCAGCGACATTGAGCTCGCGATCACGCGCTCGCCGAACGGTTTGCTGTCATCCCAGGCATAACTAAAACCACGCGATACCTGAAGAATGCGCGGGCGTTTGGGATCCAGCCATTGTTGTTCCAGCATTGTCTTGATCTGGTTGCCCGTCAGGGTGAGCGTGACGAGCTGATTGCGAAACGGCTGGCTCGCAAACACGTCGGCGTAAGTCACGAGGCCATCGTCCTTGGCGGCTATATCGGCGCGCAAGCCGCCGGGATTCGTGAACGCGACCACACTGCCGCCGGTGGCCACGCTCATCGTCGCCGCCAGTTGCGCATCGGCGACGATATCGCCAAGCGGGCTTTCGCCGGCTGAATTCGGCACGCGCGACAGCGTGGCTGTGATGGATCCGGCACGGCGATTGCCGATCGGGGCGGCGAGTTTGTCATAGGCGGCTATCAGCGCGGTCTGCCCGGGGTCCTTGGCGAGCGTATTGCTGCGGACAATGACATTGTCGGCCCTGGCGCTGACGATGTCGTGCGACGCCGTATCGAGCGCGACGTCGATGGCGGTGACCAGCGTGCCGTATTTGTCGGCCGAGGTCACGAGCCGTCCGTCAATGTTGCAAACATAGGGCTGATGCGTGTGTCCACTGATCACGAGATCGACCGCACGGTCGAATTTCTTCACGATGTCGACGATGGCGCCGGAGATCGCAGGACACTCATTATAATTGCCGGTTGGATAACCACCCTCGTGAATCAGGACGACGATGGCTTCGATGCCGCGCGCTTTCAGTTCCGGGACCAGCGCATTCACGGTCTCCGCTTCGTCGTGAAATTCGAGGCCCGCGCTACTCGCCGGCGAAATAATACCGGAGGTTCCTTTCAGCGTCAGGCCGATGAAAGCGACGGGAATGCCGTCGAACTCCCTGACTTCGTAAGGCGGAAAGATCGTCTTGCCGGTCGCAGTCTCGATTGTGGAGGCTGCGAGATAATGGAATTTTGCGCCCGAGAAGGGATGGGGTCCCTGGCATCGGTCGAGCGGATGGCAGCCGCCGTTCTGCATCCGCTTCAACTCAGCGCCACCTTCGTCGAATTCGTGATTGCCGACCGAAGCGAGCGCGAGCCCCATCATCGAAAGCGACTCGATGGTCGGTTCGTCGTGGAACATCGCCGACAGAAACGGGCTTGCGCCGATCAGGTCGCCTGCGGCGACAAAGATCGTGTTCTCGTGGCCGTCGCGGAGTTCTTTGACAAGAGTGGCCATGTGTTCGACGCCGCCCGCCGGCACCGTAATCTTCCTGGTCCTGTCGTCGGGATCGGCGATCCTGATGCCGCCTGACGAAGCATGAAGATAACCGTGAAGGTCGTTGATCGCGAGGATGCGCAAATCAACCGTTGCCGATTGCGCCATTGCGGGAGCTGACGCGATCAGCGTCAAGGCGGCTAAAGCCGGGGCAAGCGAACATTTCATGGCGAAACAATAATGAAGGGGCGCGACGATTTCACGAAGCTTCCGCGCTCATGATTTTTTTCGCGCAAAAAACGCCTTGAAGGCTGCGACCGCTTCCGCCGAACGCATCCGTTCGCCGAACAGATGGCCTTCATGGTCGATGCGGCGCACCAAATCTTCGGGCGCATGCTTGAGAAGCTTTCGCGATGCCGCAACCGCCTCGGCGGGGAGAGCGGCGATTTCGCGCGCGGTTTTTCTGGCTTCGGCCTCAAGGGCCTCCGGCGTAACCACCCTGTTGACGAAGCCGGCGCCGCGCGCATCCTCGGCATTGAGCGCTTGTCCCATCACCAGCATGGAAAAGGCGCGTTGATGCCCCATCAGCCAGGGCGCGAGCAGGCTGGAAGCGCCTTCCGGAACCAGGCCGAGATGGATGAACGGCGTTGCGAAGCTGGCTCGCGTGCTTGCGATCACCTGATCGCAATGAAACAGCATCGTCGTGCCGATCCCGATTGCGATTCCGTCGACTGCGGCGACGATCGGCTTTGTGTTGTGCGCCAGCGAATGCAAAAACTTGATCGCGTTGGAGGCGCGCGGCGTGCCGGTATTGGACGTGCCGTCTTTCAGAAAATCCTCCAGATCGTTGCCGGCGGTGAAGACACCCGGCTCGCCCGAAATGATGAGGCATCGGATCGCCGCATTTTCTTGCGCGCTGTCGATCGCCGCGCTCATGTCGCGGTACATGTCCTGTGTAATCGCGTTTTTCTTCTCCGGTCGGCTGAGCTTGATCACGCGAACGGCGTCTTCATCGTTAACGGTCACATGTCCGGTCATGGGCGGCCTTCAGGCGGTCGGTGATGGCGGGAGCGCCGGATATCCTACATTCGGGCGAGGGCGGTCCACAACTGGCCTCAACCTCTCCACGGGATTGCCTTGGTTTGGTCAAACCAGGGTGAAGTGTGGGTTGATCCTAAGTCAAATGGGATTCCGCACGCGATTTGCCGGCCGTTTTGGTACCGGTGACGTTGGAGGGCTAATGCCGACCGGGGTGAAGCCGAAAGCAACCGACGACCCGCATGATTTTGTCGTGGTACCGTCCGATCAGGTAAAAGTCGCGCCATCAGATGCGGAAATCACCGATCTCCTGCGCGCAGCCGCGCGCCAGCATTCCGAAGCCAGCACCCGAAGTGCTTCCGATTGCTCCGCTCCGTCCTCCGTGCCGACCGTCGATACGAAGTTTCGTGCTACCGACGTTAACGCGGATGTGCCTGCGCGCAGTTCGTTCGGCCGGCGTGCGCTGCGCGCCATTGCCGCGCTTTTGCTGACGCTGGGCATCGGCGCTGCGGCATTGAGCTGGCAGACTTTTAGTTACGCAGGGAAGAAGGCGCTGCTCTCATGGGCGCCGAAGTGGGCGATTGCCGCCTCGCTGCCGCTCGACATGCTCGGGCTGGGCAAGAATTCAACGCCATCGGACGATCCGGCCGAAGCGACACCGGCGGAGGCCGCAGCCCCGGCCCAGAACGCTTCCGACGGTGACACGTCTGGAAACGCCGCTGCGACCGCCGCGGTGCCACCAGATGCCACGACGCAATTGCAATCGATGGCGCGCGAACTTGCTACTGCCAACCAGCAAGTCGAGACGCTGAAGGCCTCGATTGTCGAGTTAAAGGCAAGCCAGCAACAGATGGCGCGCGATTTCGCCAAGGTATCTGACAAGCTGGCCGAGCAAAACGCCAAGGCCAAGATCGCCGCTGCGCCACCGCACGCGGCCGCGCACCGGCCTGCGCCGGTTTATTCGTCGACAGGTTATTCGCCGGCCTCAACGGCTGCGCCGTCGCCCGCTTACCGGCCGCCGCCGTCTTATTCGGCGCAAGCCCCGGTGGCTTCGGCTCCGCCGCCGGCCGCTCAGTCCTATGTGCCGCCGCCGGTGCAAATTCAGCCGCAGGGTGACCCGGGCGTGGTGGGATCTGCGCCGCGGCCGCCAATGCCGCTCTCGCAATAGTGTTTAGTTACGGGAGTTTAGGTGATGGACCAGCCAGGGCGGCGCCTTCGGGAATTGGCCTGTGCCGGAACCATTCTGCCGCAAGTGGCTTAACGCGCATGTCTTCCCAGACAGGGAGAATGCCATGAAGATCGCGAAAATCGTTTTGGTCGGCGCAGCCACGCTTGTCGTCGTGAGTTCGGCGGCTCTCGCCCAGCAGACGCATACGGGAACCGTCACTCAGCTCAACCGGCTCAACAACACGGTCGGGATCCGGCAGACGCAAGACGGCACGGTCGGAGCAAACACCGGCGGCGCAGCCGAGGAATTCAAGGTCGGAAACGGCATCTCGCTCGAGACACTGCATGCCGGCGATATCGTCAGTTACTCCGTCAACGAAAACGACGGCACCAAAACAATCACCAAACTCGATCGACGCTGACCTTCTCGCAAGAAGTAGCGCGTTCCGGCCTGAAGATCGTTATCCTAACAACACCGCGTCGGCGCCATTGACGGAGTTTGCACTGTCGGTCACGGTTTTCTCAAGCGCCGGTGCCTGCACCGAGATGTTTTCGGCGAAAAACCGTGCCAGCGTGACGTAACGCTGCGGATCGGCTTCGCCGATGCCGCGTGCTGCCAACGCTTCTTTCGCCAGCATGCACCCGCCAAGCGTTGCTCCGAACAGACGCAAGTAAGGCGTGGCGCCGGCGAGCGCCTCGTTAGGTGCGGACGTCACGCGCTCCAGCAGCCAGTGGCTGGTGCGCTCCAGGCAAGCCAGCGCATCGCGTAGTTTGACGCCGGTGGTGCCGAATGACGGATCGTTCGAAGCCTCGACCTGCTTGACGATATCCTTGAGCTCATCGAGCAGGGCCCAGACCGACTCGCCGCCATTCGCCGCAAGCTTGCGTGTGACGAGATCGATCGACTGAATACCGTTGGTGCCTTCGTAGATCTGCGTGATGCGCGCATCGCGATAGTGCTGGGCCGCCCCGGTTTCCTCGATGAAGCCCATGCCGCCGTGGATTTGCACACCGATCGAGGTGGCTTCATTGCCGATATCGGTGGAGAAAGCCTTTGCGATCGGGGTCAATAGCGCAGCCCGCGCACCTGCCGTTGCACGCACTTTCGCATCTTTGGCGCGCGTCGAGACATCGAGCGCGACGGCCGTAGCGTAGCAAATGGTGCGGGAGGCGGCGGTCATGGCGCGCATCTGCATCAGCATTCGCTTGACGTCGGGATGCACGATAATCGGATCCGAACTCGGTCCCCGGCTTGCCGACGGCACGGCCCTGCCGGCGTTCTTGTGCGAAAGCCAATGCCTGCTGATAGGCGCGGTCGGCGATCCCGACACCTTGCAATCCAACGGCGAGACGCGCCTGGTTCATCATCGTGAACATGCATTGCATGCCGCGATTTTCCTCGCCGATCAGATAGCCGATGGCCCCGCCATGATCGCCCATCGTCATGGTGCAGGTGGGAGCGGCGTGCATGCCGAGCTTGTGCTCGATGCCGCTGACATAGATGTCATTACGTTCGCCGAACGAGCCGTCGGCATTGACCAGAAATTTTGGAA
Organism: uncultured Alphaproteobacteria bacterium; assembly: GCA_963824305.1. Classification (GTDB taxonomy): domain Bacteria; phylum Pseudomonadota; class Alphaproteobacteria; order Rhizobiales; family Xanthobacteraceae; genus Bradyrhizobium. Next base: position 1,736,528 of record CAWGOW010000001.1, on the reverse strand, counting down.
TCAGGAACAGCGAAATGCCTTTGGTGCCTGCCGGCGCATCGGGCAGGCGGGCAAGTACGAAATGAACGATGTTGTCGCTCATGTCGTGATCGCCATAGGTAATGAAGATCTTCGTGCCCTTGATGCGATAGCTGCCATCGGCTGAACGATCGGCGCGCGAGCGTAGCGCGCCGACGTCCGAGCCCGCTTGCGGTTCGGTGAGTTGCATCGTGCCGGGCCATTCGCCGGAGATGAGTTTTTCGAGATAGATCTTCTTCAGCTCCTCACTGCCATGAGCCTCCAGAGCTTCGATCGCGCTCAAGGTGAGAAGCGGGCAGAGGCCGAACGAAATGTTGGAGGCGCTCCAGATTTCGGTGCAGACCGCATTGATGGCAAGCGGCAGGCCCTGGCCGCCGAATTCCTCCGATCCTGACACGGCATTCCACCCGGCCGCAGTCCAGCGCTTATACGCATCGGGCCAGCCGGGCGCGGTGATGACGCTGGAGCCTTCGAGCTTGATGCCGTGCTCGTCGCCGGTACGATTGAGCGGCGCGAGCACGTCGGAGGCGAACCGGCCGGCCTCTTCCAGCACAGCCGAGGCGATATCGCCGTCGAAATCGCCGTAATGGCCGGCTTTCACGGCAGCCTCAAGTCCGGCGCCGTGGTTGAGGGCTAGCAGCATGTCGCTGATCGGCGCGCGGTAGGTCATGGGTCGAAGCCTCGCATGCAGAAAGACGATAACCGTCTTCCCACGAAAAGAGGCGTCCCTCAACTCTGCGATACGCGGCAGTGCGGCAAACGGTCTTGCAGGCGCCAACGGGTGCGGTGCTCGCCTGCGGTCAGGCGCGTTCCGTCCAGGCACGGGCCGGGCGCAGGTTTCACCCCGATTTTGAACGTCAGCCCTGTTGAAATGAGCCGACTGCCTCTATAGACCGGCGTTGCCGAACAGAGGTTCGGGGAGGGCGCCTGCCATCCCGCCTTCCGGCCGTTGGGGCGTCGCCAAGTGGTAAGGCAGTGGATTTTGATTCCACCATGCGGAGGTTCGAATCCTCCCGCCCCAGCCAACCAGTCAGTCAACCTAAGATAGTTTTCAACTTCGTCACAGAAATCCTTAAAAATAAGGGATTTTCTGCATTATGGCTGGGTTACTTAGTCTCTGCAAGAGCACTACTTCCGCGAGAAAAACACGAAAGTCTCCAGCCTGCGACGCCAATATTCCCGTTTTTCGGAGACTTCAGGAAGAGACTTTTTCGATATCGACTACGAGGTAGAGGCCGCAGTCGATGCCGTGTCTCTTAGTGCCATTTGTCTAGTCCGCTATTGGATACTTCCCTGTGATAGGTGCTGCGTGTTTTGCGCTCGTTTCGTAAAAACTGGTTCGCGCTAGGCCACGAATGATTCTAGCGTCGACCGCAAATGCGCGGCCTTCGAGATCACGTAGCCGTTTCGAATATTATTGCTCGCAACTTCCAAAGCACGTAATAAAACGAAAATGTTGAAGAAGCTGGAGAAAATTTCGACAGGAACGCGCGAGCGTATTCTGCGCATGGCAATCTCCGAATTTTCCGAGAAGGGTTATAGCGGCGCGCGCGTGTCGACTATCTGCCGCAAATCGCGTGCAAATCCGCGAATGATTTACCACTACTTCGGCGGCAAGGACGGTCTTTACGTTGCGGTGCTCGAGCATGTCCTTGGCGAACTGCGCCAGGAGGAGCTAAAGCTCGACGTCGAGCATGTCAGTCCGCTGGACGGCATTATGCAGCTCTTCGATTTTACCTACGAGCATTTCGGTCAACACCCTGAGCTAATTCACATTCTGAGCAGCGAAAATCTACTGCGAGCCAAATTCCTCAAACGATCTTCGAAAACTCCGGTAGTGGCCTCGCCGCTGATTTCGTTGATTGATCAGTTGCTGAAGAAGGGCGAAAAATCTGATGAACTTCGGAAGGGCATCGACCCGCTTCAGCTCTACGTTGCGATGGTCGGCTTCGCCTATTTTCACCGTTCTAACGCGCCCACGCTATCGGTCATCTTCAAGTCGGAGATACTCAAGGGCGACTGGCAGGCGGAGCACAAGCGTTATGCCAAGGAAATGCTGGAGCGCTTCCTGAAGCACGAGCCGTCGTAAATTTGGTCAACGATTGCCTAGACGTTCGGCAAGCCTCGGCGGCTCTACTCGATGGGTTATTACGTTTATTTCTGCATTTTCAAACGGATCCGTGGATTCGGTTTCGTGGCATGGCGTTTGCTTCAGGTAAATAAACGTTTACTTACCATAGGAGTGCCTCATGAAAAAGATCTTCTTGCTTTTCACTCTAACGATTATCGGCGGTTTTTGCTTCTCAGTTCCTGTTTTGGCCGAAGACAAGATTGGCTTCATCTATGTCGGGCCAGCTGCCGACGCCGGCTACAACACTTCGATGGACAACGGCCGCAAGTACGTCGAGGAGCACATGCCGGGTGTCACCACGACATCGTTTGAGCTGATTCCGGAGACTGCCGAGGTTGAACGCGTCATGGAGCGGTTGATTGCCAGCGGCCACAAGATCATATTCGCAACGTCTTATGGCTACCTCGATTACGCCATCAAAGTCGGAGAGAAGCACCCCGACGTGACCATCCTTCACGCCGGCGGCCTTAAAACGTCGAAGAATGTCGGCACCTATTGGGCCGACAGCGATGCAGGCATGTATCTCGCGGGCGTTGCCGCGGCCCATGTAAGCAAGAGCGGGAAGCTCGGCTTTCAGGGCGGCTTTCAGATCCCGCAATTGATGCGTTCGGTGAACGCGTTTACGCTAGGCGCGCAGTCGGTGAATCCAAGCATAACCACGACGGTCGTTTGGAATGGCGGTTGGTGGGAGCCTCAGAAAGAAACGGAAGCGACCAACGCTTTTGCGGACGCCGGCATCGATGTGATTGCCGAACAAGTCGACAGCCCAATCACGATCGCGCAGGCGGCCGAGAAGCGCGGCATCTACATGATCGGCAAGGACGTCGATATTCACGACCGTGCCCCGAAGGCATGGCTGACCGGCATATCCTGGGACTGGGGTCCAATGATGGTTGAAGAGGTCAAGCAAATCAAAGCCGGCACCTGGAAGCCGTCCAACCTTAGAGGCGATCTGTCTACCGGGAATGTCGTCCTTGATCCCTTCGGTCCTGCCGTCCCCGCTTCCGCCCAGGCTGATATTCTGAAACTCAAGGGAGAGATCAACGCTGGCAAGAAATCGATTTGGGAAGGACCGATCGCAAAGCAGGATGGTACGTTGGTCGTGCCCGCCGGCCAAAAGCTTTCGATGGAGCAGGTTGAGACGATGAACTATCTCGTTAAGGGAATCACGGGCGCAACCAAATAGAAACAACGGTCATCGCGTCAGGAGGCCAACCATGAATGTGACAGCCAAGCCCGTCGTCCCCGTCGAAATGGGGACCAGCCCAAGTCAGTCCTGGAAGGTCACGCCTGACGCGGTCGACATGACGCGTCCGGCTCCGCCCGTTCGGCCACTCGCGATTGCCGCGGAACCACAGAATATCACCGTCGATTTAGCCAAATCAGCCTTGCTGATCGTCGATATGCAGAATGACTTCTGTACCAGAGGTGGTTGGCTCGATTTGCGCGGCATCGACATCAGTCCGAACCGCAAACCGATCCAGCCGCTCGCGTCTCTGATCAAAGCATTCCGGGCAAATCAGATTCCGATCGTTTGGGTAAACTGGGGCGTCCGCAAAGATCTGCTCAACATCAGTCCGTCATTGCGTCACGCTCACAATCCACGCGGCAACGAACCCGGGATAGCTCAGCCTGTGCCGGGCACTCGGTCGGAAGTTATCGCGATAGGAAGCTGGGGTGCTCAGGTCGTGGATGAGATCAATCCAGGGCAGGGCGACATACAGATCATCAAGCACCGTTTCAGTGCGTTTTGGGATACCGAAACAGATGCGGTGTTGCGTAACATGGGTATTAAAACTTTGTTCGTCGGCGGCGTAAACATGGATCAATGCGTAATGACTACGCTCGAAGACGCAAGCTTCCTTGGCTACGATACGATCCTTATCGAGGATGGGACGGCTACGACCTCGCCCGAATACTGCGTTCAGGCCGTACTCTACAATGTTAAATTGCTTTTCGGTTTCGTCACGCAGTCGGCTGCAATTCTGAAGGGCCTGCTTACCACCGCTAGAGATTAGCGATGACCGAATCTTCATTCATTAACTCCGCCGAAAAGCGGCTGGTGACGCTTGGCATCGAATTGCCCGACGTGCCGACCCCGATCGCGAATTTCGTACCGTTTCGGCGCCACGAAGGGCTTGTTTATCTCGCTGGTCAGGTTTGCGAATGGAACGGCGAAGTGCGCTTCGTCGGTAAAGTGGGTGAACATTACGGGCTCGCCGAGGCGCAACAGGCGGCTCGTATCTGTGGGCTCAATCTATTAGCCGCGTTGAGACTGGCCTGCGGCGGTTCGCTTAATCGCGTAGCTTGCTGCTTGCGGCTGGGCGGTTTCGTAAATTGCACACCGGCGTTTCCGAACATCCCGCAAGTCGTCAACGGCGCCTCCGACCTCATGCATGAATTGTTCGGCGGACAGGGCCATCACGTACGCACGGCTGTCGGTGTGGCGAACCTTCCGTATGGGGCAGCGGTTGAGGTCGATGCCGTGTTCGCTCTGGAGTGAGAGATGTCCACTCTTGTGACACTTTCTGGTATCCGCAAGCAGTTTGGTCCTGTCATCGCCAATGATGATGTGAGCCTTAAAATCCGTGCGGGTGAGGTACTGGCGTTGCTCGGCGAAAATGGCGCCGGCAAAAGCACATTGATGAAGATTTTGTACGGCTTCTATCGCCCTGACGCTGGCACGATTGCTATAGATGGTTCGGTCGTAACATTCCACTCGCCACGCGATGCGATGGCAAGCGGCATTGGGATGGTCTTTCAGCGGTTCTCATTGGTGCCAGCGCTGACGGTGCTTGAAAATCTGCTAGCGGCATTGCCCGGTGCGCCGTGGTTCCAGTTTCGGAACAGCGCCCGCGTAGCAGCGGCCACTCGCTGGCTGAAACGGCTCGCGCCGGACATTGACCCTCGACGCCCAGTTCGCACACTCAGCGTCGGCGAGCGTCAGCTTGTCGAACTCGCCAAGGTCCTGAACTTGGACGCCAGGATCGTGGTGCTGGATGAGCCCACCTCGGTGTTGACTCCTTCGGAGACCGATAGACTTTATGGGTTCATTCGGACGCTTGCCTCTGAAGGCAAAGCCGTGGTGCTGATTACCCACAAGCTCGCGGATGTCGCGGCCTGCGCTGATCGAATTGTGGTGATGCGCGGTGGTAAAGTTGTTGACCGGGCTGCAGCCCGAGACCGCTCGCCGCAAGCGCTAGTAGAAGCGATGGTTGGATCAGGATCGGTCGGCTCATTGGAGCCGCCTCGACCTCCAGAGAGTACGTTGCCAGTGCTACAGGTGTGCGCGCTTGGCGCCCAAGTGGAAAGCCGGACGATCAAAAATATATCTTTCGAACTCGCGGCCGGCGAAATACTCGGGATTGCCGGCGTCTCTGGTAACGGACAGTTCGCTCTAGCCGAGGCGTTGGCTGGCCTTATTCCAATTTCCAGTGGTGATATCCTGGTGTCGGGCATTAGCGTTGCGAGCCGAAGATTGGATGGCAGCGTGGCTCGCGATGTCGCCTACATTCCCGAACGTCCGATTGACAATGCGGTAGTGGCAAGCCTCGATCTTTCGACCAATCTTCTGCTAAGAGGCGCACGCGACCTGCCATTCTTTCCGAGGCGTGGAAAGATCGAAAGACAGGCGCTCGAGTTGATTGCAAGCTATGATGTGCGACCGCCAAGACCGACGGCGGTCGCTTCGGCGCTATCGGGCGGAAACCTCCAGAAACTGGTCATAGCCCGCGAACTATCTAGCAATCCGCGGGTTGTGGTCGCCTGCTATCCTACGATGGGTCTCGACGTTCTCGCGGCTCAATCGGTCTATCGTGAACTATTCCGGCACGCTGCGGAAGGGGCCTGCGTGGTGTGGATTTCCGAAGAACTCGACGACCTCATGAGCTATGCGCATCGGATCGCGGTTATTTTCGATGGTGAAATAGCTGGAATCGTGCGTCACGAACAGGCCAACCGCCGGGTTCTCGGCGAATGGATGGCGGGTCATACGGCAGAAGCCGCATGAGCAAAGCCGCTCCTGTAAGTTTCATCGCAGTTTGCGGCGGAGCCGCCGTCTTTTTGCTCGCCGCCGTCGCGTTTCTATTCGCAATCGGTCGGCCGCCGCTGGCGACGCTCGCTCAAATGGGACTTTACGCTTTCGGAGACAGCTATTCGTTGTCGGAAAGCTTAGTCAAGGCGACGCCGATCCTGCTCTGCGCGCTCGCGGTTATCCTGCCCGCCCGGCTAGGGCTCATAACGGTCGGAGGCGAGGGTCAGCTGTATTTCGGTGCGCTGACGGGCACGGCTGTCGTCATATCTTTCGCAAATGGCCCAGCCATCCTGTTGATGCCGGCCATGCTCGCGGCCGGCGCGATAGGCGGCGCGGTCTGGAGCGGGGTTGCGGGGCTGCTTCGGGCGAGATGTAACGTCAACGAAACAATCTCGACATTGCTGATGAATTACGTCGCGGTCCTGCTAGTAAACTATTTTATCTACGGGCCCTGGAAGGATCCGGCGAGTCTGGGTTGGCCCGCGACCATTCCATTTCCGGCGGGTGCACTGGTACCCACTTTGTGGGGCAGCCGTGTGCACATAGGGCTAATTGTCGGCATTGCAGCCGCTATGATCCTTCATGTGGGAGTAATTCGCACGCGCTGGGGCATTGCTCTGAGTGTGCTCGCAGGAAACCGCAAGGTCGGTGCGATGGCCGGCTTCAGTTTCGTTTCCCAAACCATGCTCGTCATGGCGATCGGCGGCATGCTCGCTGGCTTTGCAGGTATCTGCGAGACCTCGGCCATACAAGGACGACTGCAGGCAGGCCTTTCCGTTGGATACGGTTTGACCGGATTTCTTGTGGCCTGGTTGTCGGGCCAACATTTTTTGCGAGCGGTGCCGATCGCGATCCTGGTCGGTGGATTGATTGCCGCGGGCGATGCGTTGCAGCTTTATTCAAAGATCCCGAGCGACAGCGCGACCATCCTGCAGGGACTTCTGTTCGTAGCCGCACTTGGCGCCAGCGGCCTGGCAAGCCGGTGGATTAGCCGCCATGGATAGCCAAGACTATATCACTGCTGGTACCTGGGTTGCAGCGATGTTGCGTTCGTCCACACCTCTGATGATGGTGACGCTCGGAGAAACACTTACGCAGCGAGTTGGGATCGTTAATCTCGGCATTGAAGGCCAGATGCTTTGCGGCGCTTGCGTTGGGTTCGCCGCGGCTGCCCAGACTGGGAGCCCTGAGTTCGGGTTGATCGCTGGCGCATTCGCCGGCGTTCTGTTGTCGCTGACACACGCAGTCCTTTGTCTCGGTTGCTCGGCCAATCAGATTGGAAGCGGCATCGCCGTATGGACGCTGGGGCTCGGGCTCACATCCTACTTTGGCCGCGCGGTGATCGGGGGGAAGGTGAGTGGGCTCGCGTCGATGGCTGGACCAGGCTTTGCCAGCGTTCCTTTCGCAGGCCCGATCCTTACGCAACTGACGCCCGTTGCGCCGTTTGCTATTGCCCTGGTTCTTTTCGGCGGCTTTTGGCTCTATCGGACGCGCACCGGGCTAAACTGGAGGGTGGTCGGAGAATCGTTCGAAGCAAGTCGAGCGCTTGGGATACGTCCGCTGCTCGTTCAGTTCCAGGCCATCTTAGTGGGCGGATTGTTGTCCGGTTTCGCCGGTGCGATCCTGTCTGTGGATTATACGCAGACCTGGGCGAATGAAATGACGAAAGGACGGGGATTTGTTGCTGTCGGTCTAGTCATCGTCGCTCGGTGGAATCCCAATCTTGTTCTGCCGGTCGTGCTACTTTTCGGTTTAAGCGAAGCCGCAACCCTGCGCCTGCAGACCACGGGTTTGGCGGTCTCGCCGTACCTGATCGGATGCTTACCTTACCTGGTCTGCCTGACTTGCGTGGTGATCGTCTCACTGCGGGAAGGCCGGATTGGCGGAATGCCCGCAGAATTGGCTTCAGTGTTCGGTCGACGGCACTGATCGAATGGTTAGAGCCCGTAGCCAGATCCGACCGGTGCGGACATTTGCACTGCCGCCTGGGTCATCCATTCTTGGCGCGAGCAAAACATTATCCCGCGTCTCCCATGTCCTTACATTTGGGCATATGGTTCCGAAAGTCTCCGAGCCTGCAATAGGGAGAAACCAGGCGAAATTCCTTCGAGATTTCAAAGGTCTTTTTCTAATTGGGAATATGCGAGTTCGAATCCTGCGAGGTCAGCCAACCACTCACTCAACTATAGATAGTTTACAACCTAGTGAGTAAAACCTCTTAAAATAAGGGATTTTGCACATTAAGGCTTGCAGCTTCGGTCTCCAAAAATGCGCTACTTCTGATAGAATATGTCGAAAGTCTCCAGCCACCCACGGCACTATTCCCATTTTTGGAGACTTCGAGTGGAGACTTTTTCGATATCGTCTGCGACGTAGACGTGGCAGTCGATAATTGGTCTCTGCACACGGCTTCTCGTTCCCTTAAGCGGAGCAAAAGCAGACGATTTTCACCTCGAAAATACGTATTCGCTGACAACCCAACCCGACAAAAGTGTCAGGGTACTCCATTATCAACCAAAACTACCGTTCTTTCGGCAGCAAAGATTCAGTTAGATCGTGATTGCTTCCGGCGCTTTCAATTCGCGGAAGCAGAAATGATTTTTCGAGCGGCGGGTCTGCGATTATTTATTCGCCGAATGAGCGATCGAACGAGAGAGGGAAGTGTTCAAAGCGGTCTATTCCATATTTTCGTCGGCTCTTCTCCGAGAACCTGACTGTTCGTGTCTCAACGCTTGCCGCAGGCAGTAACAAATAATCAAACAGCGCTCTGTTTCCCTCGCCTACCCGGCCCGACATTTTAAGATGATCATAAACCGGCGCGTCAATATCCCGCTCCTTCTTGTAATCTTCGATTGTTGAGCGCTCCCAACCTTCATAGGCGGACTGCCCGTCGTCCCATTGCACGAAGCCGATGGTATTTCTTAGGAAGCGGCGTGCGTCGATCCCGCCTTCCAAAATACCTATTTCGTGCGGAGTGGCGGGAAGTTTGGTCATTGGGTCCGCCAAAAGTTCTAAGACCCATTGATCTAAACCGACGCCTTCATTTGTCGCTTGCATAAAAGGATGGTCGCCCGCGGTACCAATCTGTCGTTCTGTCATTGCCGGCCTTGCGTAGTTTTGCCGCTGCTCCAAGTACATTCCGGACGTACCAGGGCGTGCGTCGATAAACGCTGTCATTGGTCGAGGGAAAAAAACAGGCGCAGGTCATAAAGGGGAAGGGCGAGGGCCGTAAATGGGGGCGTGTCACGCCGTTCGCCTGCCATGTTGGGAGGGGGCCTTGCCGCGTCGCTATTTGGGCGGCGAATTGGCTCTCCGCTGGTACAATCGGCGCAGCCGACTGAGTCAGTTCTCAATACTGCCGGCGAGCATTTATCATGGATTTTGAAACCTATTCCCGATCGAAGCGGGCCGACTATGCGGCTCTAGCCGATGTTGTCGCGTCCATTCTTCGAGCCGCGATCACCGCGCATCCGTTTAGGCTGCAACTCGTGCAGGCTCGCGCGAAGGACCCGGAGTCTCTCAAGAAGAAGCTGGAGGATCGTGGGCTGCTGGAAACGACGACGCTGGCGGAAGATATAAAGGACCTGGCTGGTTGTCGTCTCATCTTCTATTCGAATTCAGACGTCACCCGCTTTCAGCAAAGCGGCATCATGACCGACAATTTCGATGTCGATTGGGACCGCACGAAGATTCATCACCCGGTACCTGGTGAGGGTGATCCCAAGAATCTTTTCATTTCCGACAATTTCGTCGTTTCTCTGAAGGAGGATCGGACAAAGCTGCCGGAGTATGCGCGCTTTGCCGGTCTTGCCTGCGAGGTGCAGGTGCAGACGACACTTAATCACACGTGGTCCGAAATGGAGCACGACATTCTCTACAAGCAGCCCAAACTAACCGGCTTCGGCGGCAAACTCTTTGAAGCGATCGAGCGGCGCTTCGAGACGATAATGAAGACGTACCTGCTTCCCGCCGGCTATGAGTTCCAGAAAGCGATCAGCGACTACGATCGCTTGATGAGTGGGAAAGAGTTGTTTGACAGCGGCGCGTTGAGGGCACTTTCAGACTGTGAGGACAACAACGCACGGCTGGAGCTGCTTGAGCGCTTCCGTGACTATGTCCTGCCTAATTACGACGATCCCGTAAGCGTCTATCCCGAGATCAAAGATAGCGTGATCGCGGCGATCAAGGCGGCGCGACTGACGAAGCCGCGGGAAATTGAAACGCCCGGCGGTAATTTTCCCGGGGTGAGCGTTGAGCGCGTCGTCAAAGTCGCGTGCGAGATTTTAGAGCAAGTGCGGTATGTGTCGATCGAAGGAACCTTCGAGGCGATATGCGATGTCTTTCCCGGTGCTCTCGACGATGCAGAGCGCAAGCATTTCCTCGATCTTATCCATAAGCTCGCGGTCCATGAAATGGAAGTATGGAAGCGGGCCGGACCGATTGTCCAGGTAACCCTCGTTCGGAAGGTTCGGGACTTTGACGGGGATCGCGTGCCGCCGGTCCTGCCGGTTCTTCTGAAAGTGCTCGAAGAGGCCTTAAGTACCGAAGTGCAGGGAACTACTAGTACCTACAATACGATGACCTTGCATCGCGGTTCAGTCGTCGCAAGCGATGCGTTGCGCACGATGCGTGCGGAGGCGATAGACATTCTTTGCAAGCTCTATCGTTCTGCCACGTCTGCAAATGAAAGAGAGCAGATCAAAAGAGTGCTTTTCTCCGCCACAGGAATGCCAACGTCGACCGGCTACTCCAATCAGTTGCTTGCTGATGTGCTCATCGACAGCGCGCGGGTGGTTGATTTCTTCAGCACTCTTGCTGCGGGCGATAGCTACGAAATAATCCAAAGTATCGAGCATCGACTTTTGTGGATGCACCGCCGAAACAAGGGAATTCGGGTCGCCAAGGACATTGATGCCGCGGTTCTGGCCGGCGCCGGCCGGCTGCATGAGAGCATACAGGTGTTCCGCACGCGTGCAGATGCGAACAAAGGATTTGTGACCTACAAGACATTAGTTGGTTTTGAGTCAGTCTTCCCGCCGATGTGGGTGAGCGACGGCTTCAACTATGATGAAGATCAGGCGTATCGCAGCAAGCGGATCGATGAGCTGGTGGCTGATGTTACGGAGACGAATGCCGCTGATTGGTTCGCAATCATCAATCGCTGCGCGCAGACAAAGTCGAGCGATATGGCAACCTTCCCAAGCTTTGGCGAATTTCTGCAGCGGCTTGGTCGCGAGAAGCCTTCAATTGTGCTTGGGTATATTGATAAATTGGAGCAGCCGCTGACGGGATTTCTCGGCATCATGCTGTCGGGGGTGGCGCAGAGCAGCCAATCGGCCGCGCTCGAAAAGCGGATAGCGGAGTGGCTTGCGGAGGATCGGTACCTCGTTCAAATCGCCCATTACTTCAAATTTGCCACTCGCTTGGATGGGGCAATGCTGAAGCGGTTACTTGAAACCGGGATCAGACTCGACGATGAAAACGTGATTGTGCACGTTCTCGATACGGCGTTTCGCCGCTACAAGGATGGTACGACGGCCTTGATTGATGAAGTGATCCTGCCTGGGGTCACGTATTTTACAAAAAAGCAGGATGCGCGCTGGGTCAATCTTGCTTGGTTCGTGCCAAAAGAGGACTCCTTCGTCCGGGATCTCACGGATCAAGGTGTGGAAGTCATACTGCAGAGCTTCTTGCACGCGCCGCGCATCGACACGCACGCAGAGTTCCTCCTCGTTCACATCGCCAAGACCCGTCCGACACGCGTGTTCGATCTCTTCGTGGAGCGATTGAAGTATTCAACGTCTTCGGACGCGGAAGGTGCATATGAGCCGATACCGTATGAATTTTATGAACTGAAGAACAGCTTCCAGGGAATAGCGGATCATGCGGTCGACGCCGCGCGCCTCCTTTTCGCTAGCGGTGACGTTATGTTCCAATACACCGGAGGCCGTCTCATAACCGCGGCCTTTCCCGCAATCTCGGACGCACTCAATCGCAAGCTGATGTCGCTTGTAGAGGGCGGCATGCACGATGATCTCGAATTCGTGGTCCGGGTTCTCTCGGGCTATGACGGCGAGCCGTTTGTCGAACCCTTGTGCAAGGAGATCGTTCGCCGACTCCCCGCAGACGATCAGTTGCGGAATAACGTGGAGCTGGTGTTGCAGGCAACGGGCGTCGTTACTGGTGAGTTTGGATTGGTGGATGCGTATAAAGGCAAGCGGGCTGCGCTTGTCTTATGGCTCTCGGATGGAGATGAAAAGGTCAAATCGTTTGCCGACGAATACATCTCTAGTCTCGACCGTCAGATCGCTGCCGAACAGCGCCGCAGCGAAGAAGAGCTCGAAATGCGCAAGCGCCGGTACGAGGAGCCGGACAAGGGTGAGGAAAAATAAATTCAGGCGAGCTTGACAGGGATTAAGTTTTGGATTGCCCTTTGTTCGACGCCCCGCAGGGGTGTCGACACGCGCCAACGGCGCGTGTTTACTGACGCCCTTCGTCCCGACGCTTCCAGCGCTGCCACACAAAGCGGCGCGGTCACCCGAAGGGGCGCAGCGAAGCGGAGCACGTCGCGAAGCGACGTTGAACGCAGTAGCCGCGCCGTGTGGCAAGCTTGCATTCTTGAGGGGTATCGAGCACTCGAAGGAGACTTGCAACAGCAGAGGCGGAGGCGACTAAACGTGCTCGGGCGATTCGCTCATCGTGAAATCGCCGGCCTTGACCTTCTCCATCATTTCGTCGCGCGCCTTCACGCCGAAACCCAAGATAGACAGTAATGCTCCCGCGCCATTGTGCGAGATAACGTCTTCAAAGCTACAAGCGCCCTTGTGGTAGAAACGCTCCATGACGTTCATCAAGTCGGACAAGGCGCGGAGGGCATCGGCGATTTTCTCTTTTGTCGCGGACGGAAGCGGTGTTGCTCTTCCGTCTTGTGTCGCCAATAGCAGATCGTTGTGTGCGAACCGCCTATTCCGCCAATCTCGGCAGAACTCGGTTTTGCTGACCACATCGTCGACATGGACGAGCAGTGTTTCTTTCAATTGCTGGTCGCTTACCAGGTCGGGTAGGTTCCTGATTGTGAGGTTTTGCTTCTTGCCAGTTGCGGCGTTGTCCGTGAGCCGGGCAAGGTGAGACATGTTCGTCTCGAACTGCTGGTCTTGGACCATTTGGAAGAACGCCGGAGCGGCTTGATTGAGGCGTTTAATCCGTTCGTCGCTGGTCGCGAACAGAGCAAGAAATTCGTTCCAGTACAGATGCAGCGCGGCTACCTCGCGGAAGAGCACGGAATACTGCTTCCCCAAGGTCTCGCCCATAACGTCAATGTTGCGCTGTTCGATTTCCGCGCTGGTCATGTGTCACTTACCTCCGTTGTTCCAGAACTTCAGCGCCTCTGCCAAAAACGTCTCGCAGGACAGAGGAGACCAACTCGTAGGCTGGTGCAATTTCGGTCATGCTCAACGTCGTGCTGATCGTGGTGCAGTTGACGAGCTACGTCGCGTGCTATTGAGCCACAGCCCGGCATATAAGCCGGGCTGTTTGCATTTGACGATCAAGACGGTTCGCCGGCCCCCGCCTCAGCAGCGGCGATCTCTTCGGCTACGCGCTTGCGCCGTTCGATCCTTTCGCGCAGGGCAGCCAATTCGTCTGCGCTATCTTCGCGGGCCTCTTCCTCGATGAACGATTTAATCATCCGCACCATTGCGCCGTTGTGCGTCTCGAAGAACAGCCGCGAGATTTCCTGGCGCGAGAGCTCGACGTGCATCAGATACCGGCCGCCGAGCCGGGCATCGATCCCGGTGGATATGCGCACCTTGGTCCGGCGCTTGTTCTCCGGCTCCAGCACCTTCTTGTAGAGCTTACCGCGCTGGTAGGTCTCGCCGGGCTCTTCAGCCTCGTTGAGTCCTTCGGACAGCAGGACGGTTTCGCCGAGATCTCGACCCCAGCCCCTCACCGTGATACGCATGTTCATCTCCTTCGCTGGTTAAGTTGCGCTTGCGGAGATATACTCATCAAATCGTGCTGTAAATCGACATTTGATGTTCTTGCGCTGCCAAGCCGAATCAGAACGGCCTGATGTAGGCGATCTGGCGCTCCCGACATCACGCGCGCGGGCTCGAAAATATTTTCGCTGTGACCAGCGGGCGACGCGTTTTCACCAGACAAGAGCGAATTTTTTGCTTGGAGATTCATGAGGAATCACCGATGCTTGGAACAAATAGGGACCGCTGCTAACCCGCTGTTTTCCCCCGCTTTCCACCATATTTAGTATTTGATTCAGGAACTCGCACTAGTCCTTGACGGGCGAGACGGCGGCGCCGTACCTTGGCGGGAACTGAAACAGCGAAGCCGCCTCGGGTGGCGACCCAAAAGCGGCTTCAAAGTTTCAGCCTGCCACATCCCCGGGACGGGTCAGGCAGGTCGTCGGTAGCTTTAGCGGATTCATTAGAATCAACTCCTGCCGGTCGGTCAAGCCCGTCTCACGCGTAGCCAGAGTTTCCCTCTGGCGTTTTCGGAGACGTACTTACAATGGCCTTTCCTCCCCAAACTCCCCGGCTGTTCACCAAGGCAGCCATCGAAGTCCTCAACCCCAACCAGAACGGCGTGTACGGCATCTTCCGTGAAGGGTGCTGGATTTATGTCGGTCGCGGCGACATCCGCGCCCGTCTCCTCTCGCATGTCGCGGGGAACAATCCGGCGATCACGGCGCAGCGCCCGACCCACTTTGTGGCATCGGTCACGCAGAACGATGTTGCCCTGGAGAGTCAGCTCATCCAGGAGCTGAAGCCGGTCGCCAACCAGAAGGTCGGCTAATCCGGCGAAGAACCGGTACCGTCAAAGCGTCCCGTGAGGCGGTCGAAGTAATAGTCTCGGCCGTCCACCGACACACGCACAAAGAGGTCATCAATGGCTACGGCGACGTGCTGCTTGGTGATCTCGTCGGTGACTTCCATCGGCTGAATGGCCGCCGGCACGCCGAACTTGTTTAAGACCCGGCCAATGCCTGCCCTGACGCGCGATCGCGCGATGTCGAGCGTCGTGGCGCCCTCGCGCACCGCGTGCGATACGCGATGCGACGGGAAATCTACGATATTCGCGCGAATCTGCGAAACGTTCGCCATGTTGGACCCTTATCCCTTCCGGTAAACAAATGGTTTACAGCAGGTGGGGTTCCATGGAACCCGGCTCACTTCTCTTCTTCTCAGATCGCGCCGATGCCGGGTGCACCGATGACGACCTCGTACACCGGCGGCCCGTGCGCATCGATCCCGCTGTTGCTGAACAACCTGATCCGCGACACCAACAACTTGATGCCGTTCACCACCACCGGCCCGACTGTGATCTCGTGCTGCACATCGCGCGCGGTCGGTGGGGGCGGATCTTCGACCTTGCAGCCGACGAAATACGGAATGCACGGATAGCGGCCGAGGATCAGATTCGGCATCACGAGGTGCCGGAACTCGTGCAGTCCGAAACGCCCGACCGCATCGCAGAACGCGATCTTCGCCAGAGCGCGCGCATAGAGCTCGTGATTGATCCGAAATTCAGGAAACGGGATCTCGGCCGGCACGCCGTCTTCGAGCTCCAACGTTTGCTTGATGTTCGGCGGTAGCGAATAGAATACATGCGCCTTGTAGTGATCGAACTCTTTCGATGGTTGCCTGCCTAGCAGCACACCGGGCTGGCCCCATACCGGCATCGGCGTGAAGAACGGATGATCCGCGATCGGCACCGTCTTTGTCTGCATCTCGCCGCCGGCGATCGAGTATGTGAACGGTAATTCTTTTGGGCGGTCTTTCTTCCGACGCGTCGGCGCATTGATGTGCGTGCGGAAATCGAACAACACTTTGCGCCCGACCTCGTTCTCGATCTTGGCTGTCTCCGCCGCGCACCGCTTGCAGCTACCGTCGAGGATCACGGCTTTGCCGCCGAGCGAGAACGGGATGATGTGCTCGTCGGTCAGCTCGACGTCGCCGGCCCGCGCGCCGCAGTAGATGCATTCGCCGAAAGACGGGATCTCCAGGCGATCGATGCGGAAGATCTTTCCCTTATCCATCACCGCGCAGGGCCGTCGCACGCCGAACTCCGCATGCTTTGCTCTCCCGTCAATTTGCCCTATACGATGCGAAACGGCCCGGATACTATCGGGACGTCGAACCGGTGCCTAGCCGGTGCCTAAGAAGCCGAAACAGGGGATTGCGGGCGTAGTTCAACGGTAGAACGGCAGCTTCCCAAGCCGCATACCGCGACATCAAACCGAGGCCACTTCAGCTATCGAATAGCAGCGTGTTCAGGTTAGGCTTCACGGCATTAGCTGCCATCGGCCACTGGCCCATTTATGCCATAACGTCTCATCGGCGAAGTCGGCTAAAGCGGGTATTGCGTCCAATGACGTTCGATCAGTGTTACGCCTCGTTCAAAGCTTGGGCGACGTCCGCGATCAGGTCGGACGGGTGTTCGATGCCAATAGACAGCCGGATCGTGGAGTCAAGAACGCCGATTTTTTGGCGGATGTCGGCTGGAACGCCAGAGTGCGTCATACTCGCGGGCAAGCTAGCGAGTGACTCGGTACCGCCCAGGCTCACCGCGAGCTTGAAGATTTGCAGTGCATTCAAGAATTTAAAAGCGGAGGCTTGGCCGCCGACAATATCGAACGAGAACGTGGAACCTGCGCCGCTGCATTGCCTCGCGAAAACCTGGCCAGCGAGGGAGCTTTCCTCAAGGTGAGCAAGGTAATGGACTTTCGCTACTTTGGGGTGATCGCGCAAGTAGTGCGCGACGAGCCGCGCATTTCTGTCGGCCTTTTCCATGCGGATGCTGAGTGTTTCGAGTGACCGGCTGATCATCCAGCACGTATGTGGGTCCAGTTGCGTGCCGATGGCGCCTCGCAACGCCTTGACGTCCTTCATCAGAGCTTTTGAGCCGAGCGCGGCGCCCGCTATCAGATCGGAATGTCCGCCGACATATTTGGTCAGGGAGTACAAAGAGAGATCCGCGCCGTGTTCGATTGGCCGCTGAAACACTGGACCGAGCAGCGTGTTGTCGCACGCGATGATTGGCCGGTATCCCTGAGCGTGGCCGATCATCTCGGCGATGCGGTGAACCATCGCGATGTCGACCAAGCCATTGGTGGGATTTGCCGGAGTTTCGATGAAGATCATCGCCACTCGGCCTTTGCAGATGGCATGCTCCGCCGCCAACCTGACGGCGGCTTCGTCGTTGCCGTCGGCGAAGCCGACCGCGCCGATGGACAGGCCCGCAAGCGTCCTTGCAAACAGAGTTTCCGTTCCGCCATAGAGCGGTTGAGAGTGCAGAATTACGTCGCCAGGACGGACGAAGGCGAGGATCGTGGTCGCAATCGCCGCCATGCCGGACGAAAACAGCGCGCATTTCTCGGTTCTCTCATAGACGGAGAGTTTGTCCTCGACGATTTCACTGTTGGGATGATTGAACCGCGAATAAACCAGGCCAGCGCCCATCCCCTCGGGAGGCTCGCGCCGACCAGAGACGTAATCAAAGAAGTCCTGTCCGTCTTCCGCGGTCCTGAAAACAAAGGTCGAAGTCAGAAAGACCGGTGGTTTGACAGCTCCTTCCGATAATTGTGGATCGTAGCCGTAGTTCAGCATGAGCGTTTCGGGATGCAGCATGTGGTTGCCGATGTGGGTCTTCGACGGAAACGGTTTGACCATGGCCTGCCTCACTGTTTGGATTTGAAACGCTGTCTTCAACAATGACGATGCGGCCAGGACAGGGGCGGTCAGCGTTCGCAGATTTCTTAGTTAGCCAATACGTGAAGAAAACTGCGCGCGTCAGACCCGTCCGGTCTGGGCTTGAGGCGGCGACCTGACTGATCCGCGTTGCCTCCGGCGTTCTCGGCCGGAATTAGGGACCCTATCAAATCTACAGGAACCGTGTCGGCCACAGCATTGTGCGCCACATATGTGCCGACGGACTGCTGTCGAGGCCGAGTCCTTCTTTTGGCTGCTTGAAGTGACGGCCTATGATGTCCGTAAATTCTTCAACATCGATCTTGGCATTGGGATCGAATGAATAGAGGTCGTGCAAGGTAATAAATCGTGCGGTCATGTAGTGTTTGTGATTGAGTGCACGTTTGTACTCGTCGACGATATAGGGCTCTGGCTGAAAATCGGGGCCAAACCATTTCACGTAAGCTTCCGGATATTGGTATCCGACAGACTCGTCTGGAAAGAAGCGCAACGCCTGATGCGCACGCACAGCCCAACTCACCTCTTCGTCGACGTACGGTTCGATCATTTGGGCGCCCCAATAGCCGTGGTCGCACCTGATGAAGCTCGCGACCGCGATGTCGTGCAGGAGGCAGGCCATGATCACCTTCTCACTTTGGCTAGCCTTTTTGGCGTGCGCGGCGCTCTGTAGAAGATGCGAGGTCGACGCGAACCGGCATTTGAAATAGTCAATCAAGGTGGGCTTGGCAGGCATTTTGGGAAGGCGGGCGTCTTCCCTCATGAGCAGGTATTTGCCGGGATTGCGTGCCAACGTTGAAGCTGTTTCGTCGGCCAACTTACCGTCGGCTAGGTTGAACAGCGCGGACTTGATGACGACGTATTCGAGCTCGTGCATCATGTGCTCTTCGAGCTCATCGGCGCGTTCGGATAATGTCATTGCTTGCGCGTGATCATCCATCTCAACCTCCTCGCTGTGCGGATCGGCCAACGTGCCTAGGAGTTTCGACGGCCGAATTGACGCTGCGTCGCGGTAAGTATGATTTTATCAGAATCGTCCGATGAGCTGGCAGCTTTCCGAACGAATAAGTCCGCCGGGCTGAATTTTCGCAGGCGTGTAGAACTAAATTACGTCTAGAGACGCCGAGGCGAAACATAACAAACACATCGGGATTACCGGTAGCCGGCAGCTTGTAATTCGAAGAGTTCTGAGTAACGGCCGGATTGCGCCATCAGTTGATCATGTGTGCCGGCGGCTTCGACTATTCCGTCAGCGAGCACAAGAATGCGATCTGCCATGCGAACGCTTGAAAAGCGATGTGAGATCAGGACGGCGGTCTTGCCACTACTCAGCTCCTTGAATTGCTTGAACACTTCAAACTCAGAGCGAGCATCGAGTGCCGCCGTCGGCTCATCGAGAACCAGTACGGCTGCTTCTCGCATGTAGGCCCTGGCGATCGCAATTTTTTGCCATTCTCCACCGGAAAGCTCCACACCGCTCTTAAATCGCTTGCCGATCATCTGCTTATAACCGGCCGGCAATCTTCTGATTCCCTCGTCAGCTTGGCTTCGTATCGCCGCGCGTTCGATGCGGTCTTGGTCGTCTCGGGCGGCGATTTTTCCTACAGCGATATTGTCTCCTGCGGTGAGACTGTAACGGACGAAATCCTGGAAGATGACTCCCATGTTACCGCGCAACGCGTCGAGATCGTATTCGCGCAGGTCGTGACCATCCAGCAAGATGCGACCTTCGTCCGGATCGTAAAGGCGAATGAGAAGTTTAACGAGCGTGGTCTTTCCGGCGCCGTTCTCTCCGACCAGCGCGAGTACTTCGCCAGCGTGAAGCGTAAAGCAGAGATGACGCACCGCCCACCGTTCGGCGCCCGGATACCTAAATCCGACATTGTCAAAGACGAAGCCTTCGATAATTGGCTGCGGGAACGGACGCGGATTGTCCGGGGATAGAATTTCCGGCTCGACTTCAAAGAACGAGAATAGATCATTGAGATAGAGCGCTTGACCGGCCGTAGTCGAGAAGCTCGTCAAAAGCCCTTCCAGGAGCGCGCGCAGACGTCTGAAAGAACCCGCGAGAAACGTCAGGTCGCCGACCGAGAACTCGCCTGTCAACGTGCGCCACGCAATGTACGCGTAAGCTAAATAGTAGCCGATGGTCCCGATCGCAGTGAACAAACCGCCCCACCTGGCGCGTCGAACCGCAAGCTTGCGGTTTGCTGCATAGAAATCATTAGCAAGCCGCATGTAGCGATCAATCAGGAAGCCGTTCAGGCCGAAAATCTTGACTTCTTTGGCGGTTTCGACGCTGGCGGCGGTCTGCCTGACATAGTCCAGTTCACGCCGCTCTGGCGTGCGGCCGAAATCGAGCGAATAACTCTGTGCATTGAAATGTGCTTCCCCCAGAAATGCCGGAACCAACGCCAGTAGCAGCAGGGCAATAAGCCAGGGGGCAAAGAAAATGAATCCTGCAACAAAGCTGGCCACGGTGACAATGTCTTGCGCTTGACCGAGGAGTTGCCCCATCAGTGTCATTCGCCCGCTTGTCTGTCGACGCGCGCGTTCTAGCTGGTCCTGGAATTCGGAATCCTCGAAGTCCTCTAGGTCAAGGGTTGCGGCATGCTCCATCAATCGGACACTTGATGAATTGCTCACGCGCTCCGAAAGCAGGCTGTCCACCAGGGACACAATACGTCCGAGAATATCCGCAAGGACGGCCAGCATGAATTCGGCAATCAGAAGCAGGCCGAGCCAGTTGAGGAGGCCGCTATTTAGCCATCGCTGAAGCGTCTCGGGCTTGGGTGATGTCTGTACCAGCGCCACCACGTCATCGATGATCAGCTTGCCAATAAAGAGAGCGGCAACGGGAAGCAGCGCCCGCACCAGCCGTAACGCTAGTGAGGCGGCCATCAACTGTGAGCTCGTGCTCCAAACCATCATAGCGAAGGGTCGAAGGTTCTTTAGCGCGCCGAATCGCTCCTTTAGAGACGTGTTAGACGTCGTATACGACTCTTGTGGCGTTCGGCCGGGTGCCCTCGCGGTTCGGTCCGCATGGTTATGTTGCCGCGGCATTCAAGCGTTCCTGTTGTTTTGCTAAAGCCTCAGTCGATCGGCGCCACAACAGGATTTTGCGGCAAAGCATTCCGAGACGGACGAGTCTGGACCGGCCTTAATGCCGGCCGTGCTGCGTCGGTGAGGGCTTGATGTAGTTCTTCTCGCTGGCTTTGCCATCTTAGGGCCGAGACCTTTCGTAAGTTCGACAAATCGAACACAGCGTGGCCGGTAAATATGGGTGTGACGATGGCGGGAGCTAGGAACGCCAACTTGAGTGCTTCGCGCATTACTTTGGGATGAATGTCGGCGTTGCTGGCGAGTTCCTCGATCGAGCGTGAGCGATCATTTGCAAGATCGGACAGCCAAGCGTGTGCGCGAGCAAGGGCTTGCAGCAGTTTTTGGTCCGGTGCGCGAGCGGGTATCAAACTTGAGTTGTTGTGGAGTTCCGGCTTTTCCAAGGCCCTAGGAATATCGATCACTTCCACGACGTCTGCGTTCGTCCATGAAACGCGAATACTTTTCGTCCCGACAACTGCGCGTTCGACACAATCCCAGACTTGCTCCGCCGAGGTATTTTGTTCTTCTAGCCTGCGAACGACTACTTCCTCAACGAGGCGTTCGATCTCAGGAGCTGAGATGCGCGTGACCGATCCAGCCTTATGTTTTCGTCCATTCAAAGCCGTGCTGACATAGCACCGATAACGGACGCCGTTCTTGCTCGTAAAGCTCGGGCTCATCGCGTTACCCTTGTCATCGAACAACTTTCCACGGAGCACGGCGCCGCTTTCGGAATGTTTGATCCGCCGCGTGATCCGGTTTGACTTAAGGAGATCCTGCACCCGCTCGAAGGTTGGACGATCGAGGATCGCCTCTTGCTCTCCCTTGAACCATTTTCCGCCGTGATGCATTTCGCCGACGTAAATGCGATTCTTCAGGAAGTAGGCGAGGGGACCGTAGGTAAAGGCAATGCCACCCTGGTATTTCGCAACCTTTGTGTCGCGCCGCTTGGTTACGATTTTCCGGCGATCGAGTTCGGCAACCAGTTTGCCAAAGGATTTCAGTTCGAGATAGAGGCGGAAGATGGTACGGACGGTTTCGGCTTCGGTCGTGTTGATGACGAGCTTCTTGTCCTTTGCGTCGTAGCCGAGGGGGACCGTGCCTCCGGTCCACTTGCCCTTCTTTCGGGACGCGGCGACCTTGTCCCGGACACGCTCGGAGGCCAACTCCCGTTCGAACTGTGCAAAGGACAGCAGCACATTCAGGGTGAGGCGGCCCATGGATGTCGTGGTGTTGAACTGCTGGGTGACCGCGACGAACGAGATCGATTTGGCGTCAAATGCCTCAACTAATTTGGCGAAGTCGGCGAGCGAACGGGTGAGGCGGTCGATCTTGTAGACCACGATCACGTCGATCCTGCCGGATTCGATGTCGCGGAGTAGTCGCTTCAGGGCGGGGCGCTCGAGGTTGCCTCCAGAATAGGCGGGATCATTGTATTCTTGGGAGAGAGCCTTCCAGCCCTGCGAAGCCTGACTCTTTATATATGCCTCGCAGGCCTCGCGCTGGGCGTCGAGTGAGTTGAACTCCTGATCCAGGCCATGCTCGGTCGATTTGCGGGTGTAGATCGCGCAGCGAATGACCTTCTTTGAATTAACTGGCACGGATTGCAACCCCGGCCGCAGTTTCCGAAGAGCGCCTCAGTCCGAAGAACCGCGGTCCATTCCATTTGGTGCCGGTAATCTCTGATGCGATCTCTGAGAGGCTCTTGTAGGTTCGCCCTTCGTAAGCAAAGCCACCCTCAACAACCACGACGCGATAGGTCCGTCGGTTCCAAGTACGAACCAGTTCGGAGCCGGGTTTGATGCGCCTGGGTAGTTCGAGCCGGCCATTCGGCTTGGCTCTGGCAGCTTTTACAAGCTGGTCGAGCAGGTGCTGGTGCTCTCGCGAGAGCCCGCCATACGCCCGCTCCTGAATCCTGTGCGCGATACTGCGCCTGAGAAGGTCTGGGCCGAACGCCTTTGGCGGCTCGGACCTGAATAGTTCACGATAGCGAGTGCGGAGGTCTACGATCCGCATCGTCGGCAGCCGATCCAGCTCGGCCTCGACAGCAGATCGACCTTGTCCGTTTTTGACCCTAGACGGGATGTCATGAGCCGGTGCCAACCTTGACGATGCTGTAGACGCGCTGTTCACCGACCATTCCCAGAGTCGAGTTTCAGCTTGAGTTTCTTCTTGACGACGCCGGCGAGGAAGCCCCGAACGGAATGCTGTTGCCAACCCGTTGCCTTGGCAATCGCGGCGACCGTCGTGCCCTTGGGCTGACGAAGCATGCCAATGACCGTGTCCTGTTTTGTAGACGAGCGCTTGGTGATTGGCGCTGACTTTGCGTCCTCGCGCGATCGTTTGGACGGAATAGCCTTTGCCGAGGAAGGGGCGACAGTCGCCGGCTTCTTCTTGCGTGAGGTTGTTGCGGAGCGCTTTGCGGGTTTTGCCGTCTTAATAGTGGCCATCAGGTCCTCCTGGTGTCAGACGACAGCATCATGTGCTGCCACCGACACGAGCCCCGACAAGGAGCAGGGCAGGAGGCAAGGGGGTCGGAACGCTTAGACTCGTGTGAGCCGATGTATCAGTGAGACTGCGTCATGGAGGCGCCCGGGCCTCATAGATCAGTTGCTCAATGTCCATGGAAAACTCGACGCCTTCCGCCACGCTGCCGGCCAGGACGCAGGCCTCCGCCGCACGGGCCAGCCGGGTCGCCTCGGCCAGCTTGCTGCAGATCTCGTTGAGGCAGACCTTGATGGCTTCGTTCATTACCGCCGTGTTCATGAGCACCGCCCCTTATTGACGGCTCGCAGTAGCGCTCCAAACAGGGCCGCAGTCGAGCGGATTTGCGAGCAATCTTATGGCTCTTTGAAGGCGGATTGACTGCGAGATGCTCCAGGGAAACCGCCCGGTTGCCACTCGCCAGCGCAGGGCGTTAGCGAGCCCTCTTACGTGGGAGTTTGGCGGTCTTTTCGGTCAAAAACTCTTTGAAGAGCCGCAGAGGATCGGCGGGCGTCAAGGAAACGCGAACCGAAGACTTGGCTTGGTCAATACCGAAAGACACACCAGTTAATTATTGCGTTGGATTTCCCCCAGAGGCCTGTGCGCGGATTACGGCAGCAGCCGAAGCGGCGTCGAAATCGAGATACTACCAACCAGGCTTTGGGCTCGAGGTAAGCGGGCTAACGCCCGAACAACTCCGCACGAATTATGTGATTGCAAATTAACGATGCCGCAGCGAGCAAAGTAATCGAATCGAAGAGCGAGAATAGATCTGCTTTTTCTCCAATGGCTATCGGCCAAATTCTGTTTTGAAAATCCTGCCAAGTGCAAATCACCAGCGTCGGTGTGGAGGCCTGCGATTTTTCTCCGCAGCGAGAAGTTGGGGGTTGATGAACATCGGTTGCCTGTCGAGCAGTGCTTGGCTTATTGAATCACACTGATCGTCGTGCCGGCCGCCCGGGAATGCAAATAGTTCCGATTCGAGATCGGCCAACCAGGACGCGCGCTCTGGCAGAAATACTTGGCCCGCTTCGAATTTGGATGACGCGACCGCCATGCGGCTGAGTTTGTCTCGTTCCGGCCTGATTGGAACGATGCCTGGAACCCGTCCGCGCAACTCCTGAACGAGCATCGTACCGGAGCCGACATCTTCTACGAGAACGCGACGTGCACCGAACTGCTTGGCCAAGGATTCTACTTTCGCTTTGAGAGCAGGGTAGTCGTGCCGACCCCGCCAGACATCGACCAGATACCAGCGTATATTACGGGCCAAGATCCAGGTTGTGCATACGGACCAATCGTTTTGCGGGCCGCCTTTATTGGCAGTGTCCCAACTTTGCATCACAAGCAGATGCTCGGACGTTGGTGGTAGTTCTTTGTAGCGTGCAATCCAGGCTCGCTTGATCGTGGCGCCGCCTGGCGGCACAGGCATTTGCTGATATTGGGCGTAAAACGCGTCGCTGCCGATTTGCAATTTCATGTCTTCGAGAACGTCGATCGGCTCTCGTGGAGTTAAGGCCTCGCCCGCACTGCGATAATAAAGCGCGCCCTCCCAACACGGAATACTTTGATCGTGCTCTGCAACGGCAGGCAGATTGAGCATCTCCCACTCGTCAGACTGTTCAGTCAGAAATCCTGTCAAATCGTCCATATGGACGCGCTGCATCACGACGATGATGGCGCCGGTGCGCTTGTCGTCGAGACGCGAAAGCAACGTATTTGTGAACCATTGGTTTGCGGTGGAGCGTCTGCTTTCTGAGAGTGCGTCGTCGGGCTTAATGTAATCGTCGATGATGATAGTATCACCGCCGCGGCCGGTTAGCGTGCCGCCGACCGAAGTCGCCAGACGGAAACCCCTTTCCGTCAGTTCGATCTCGGTTTCATTGTTCTTGAAGGGACCAACCCGTGTTTCTGGAAATGTGCCGCGATACCATTTAGCGTCCAGGACCGCGCGAAAGTCGTTCGAATGCTTCTTTGCGAGCTCACCGGAGTAACTCGTGCAGATAATGCGGCGCGTCGGATCAAGGCCCAGCAAATAAGCCGGATAGGCAACCGAGGCCATAATCGACTTGAGAGACCGTGGCGGCATATTGATGATGAGCCGCTTGATTTCACCTCTGCGAACGCGCTCCAATTGATAGGCGATGGCCTCGAGGTGCCAGCTTCTGATGAATTGTTGGCCAGGTGTTAGCGTCAAAAAGACCTTCTCAACAAACGCTCTGAAGTCTTGCCTTAAGACAGCTTGCAGAACCCGGGCATCGTTGGTCATTTTGCGGTACCTTTTCCATTGGGTTTCTTCGGAGCGGTTTGGAGTTGAGGCAGGAAGTTTGCGAGAATGGCGCGATCTTCCTCCAGCAAATCATCAAGCTTTATTTTGCTTTCCGACGCCTCGCCGTAGCGGTCGACCAGCATCAAGATTGTCTTCAAGGCCGCGACGTCATTGCGCATGGCATCGTTTGCAAGCCGCCGGAGCATGACTTCCAGCGCGGGAATGCGGCGGGTTCGACCATTCTCGGTGACGGCGATCCGCTGCTGCAAGATTTCTTGCAGGACCGCTCCGACGGGCCGACTTCCCTTGGGGCGTCCCTTGGGGTTGCCACTCTCACCCTTTCTGAACCGAGTTGTCTTCGGTGGCCGGCCATAGCCGACTGCATAGGTCGGCTTTGTCTTCTTAGCGGCCACGGGGATCCTGGCTCTTGTTGCGTTGGTTACGCTTGTGGTCGGAAGGCGATTTGGGACTTGTTGAAACTGGTGGGCTTGCTAGACGGTTGCGTTCTTGCCGAATTTCTACAAACGTGCGTCCGTCGCCGTTTAGAACGGCTTCTTGCTTGGTTTGCTGCTCCCACCGTATAATAGCGACGTCGACGTAACGGGGCTCGTATTCAATGCCGCGAGCCACCCTTCCGACTTTTTCCGCCGCGAGAATTGTCGTTCCCGATCCGCAGAATTGATCCAGCACGATGTCTCCGCGCGCGGTGCAGTCGAGTAAGGCATCTGCGACCAAGCCAGTGGGCTTTACTGTGGGATGCGCGGCGAGTTTGTCCGTCCGGTCGACTCCGAATGCATTCGCCCCCGCGTAATGCCAGACATTCGATCGATTTCGCCCAAAACGGCCCAGCTCAACATTATTGCGGTGCTTCCCGCCACCAACCTTGAAAACCCCGATCAATTCGTGTTGCGATCTGTAAAGCGATCCTTGGCCGGCGTTAGTCTTGGTCCAAACGACAAGATTGAGCATCTCGTCGTAAATCTGCCGGCCCGCCTCTATCAGGTCGTCGATATGGCGCCAGTCCATGCAAACAAAATGCATGGCGCCAGGTAAAGATACATCAACTCCATTCGACAATGTTGAAGCAAGAAATCGACGGAATTGCAATTGCTTCATTTCGCCCGAGGCGAAGGCGAATTCGGAGTGCCGATATTTGCCGCGGCCACCGATCGAGCTGATGCGTACATTGAATGGGGGATCGCAGAAGCAAGCTGCGGCGCGATCTTCGCGCATCAGAATTTTGAAGTTGTAGGGGTCTCTTGAAGTCACCACATAGCAAGCGGTGTTTACCGAGCTGCCAAATATCCCCTCGCGTTGAGACGGAGTCTTTCGGAACCTGCGGTAGCTTGCCTTCGTCTTCCGGGTCTGACGTGGACATGTCCCCAAGCAGAAGATCGATTTCGGCGGCCTGGAAGCCTGTCAGGGATACGTCCAGCCCCTCCGCTGGCAGAATTTCCGCCAACTCAGGCAGTTCGATAGCCAATAGCTCTCGATTCCAACCGGCCTCCGCCGCGATTTTGTTGTCCGCAATCAGGTAAGCGCGCTTTTGAGCTTCAGTGAGGTTGCCAAAACGTAAAACCGCGACAGCGTTAAGTCCAAGCCCCTTTGCAGCCTCGACCAAACCATGTCCGGCAAGAATTATATTTTGATCGTCCGCGATAACAGGTTTGATTTGTCCGAAGGCGCTGATGCTCTTTTGAATGAGCTTGAGTTGGGCTTTCGAATGGGTGCGCGCATTACGCGGATTTGGTCGAAGCGACGTTATCGGCAGCCACTCGACCGTAGCGTCAAAGGACGAAGCCGCAGGGAGTATCTTGGCTAGCTTATTCGAGTTTGGCATTTGGGATCGCCTGCAAGGTGCTCAGGGGGATCGCGCGCCGGGCTTTCGCCGAAGACGCCGCTCCTTGCAGTTAACCGATAACGGACGCGAAGTCCGCCCACTAATCCAGGTCAGCCTTCTTTGGGTAATTTCGTTTCGTTAATGAGGTCGAGCACATTTCTGATCTTTTTAAGGTATTGCGAGATTGCGCTGGGACCGACGACCATCGCAAATCCCATTCGATTCATCGATTTGTGCACGATATCTACCGTGATAGAGGTGTTTTCTATGCTTGGGTCGGTGTCTCCAGCTCGATGAAGTTCGGTGCGAACGCATTTTGTGATGGCGACTGCCGGCGCGTGCCAGTCTCTGAAATCTGGAAAATTCACGCGTTGTCCGGCTTCCGGTCGGCCAAATGGATGTTTGATTAGTGGTGCGGCTTCCTCCAACGCCTTGCCGAGCCGCTCAATTGCGGCATATCCTTCCCGCGTTTCCGGAGCCCACTGCAAACCTTCCCAGAAACTGAGCATCGCTGGAAGGCACTCGCGTAACGTCGCGACGGCAGAATCGGCCGCGTTGAAGTCCCAAAATTTGTCATCTCTTGTTTCGTCGCCATCCGAAACCGGTTGTTCTTGCTCGGTTGGGTGGTTCGATGGCCATCGGATACGGTTTAGAAAGTCGGCGATAACTTCATATCGCTCCCGCTTCAGGCGAGTCCTGGACCGACCAAACCATCTCTCCACCTCCTCCGCGGTGATAGCGACTTGATTTGTATTCGGCGGCATAGCTTAAGGCGTCCAATTTCAGATTCTTTGGATGATGTCTTGAACAAGTGAAAGTTGTCCAGCTCCGATTCGCGTAATGGATGAGTTATGGAATGGACGCAAGGACAGAGCGGACGTTGTCGGCGCGGACCCGGCTAATGGGCTAATCTCTAGCCGAACGGACAGCCGCAGACCGGCCCCATTTGCACTCAGGAAGTTTTTTTTGTCAGAACAATTTTTATGCCTTTCGCGAGACTACTTTTCGGCGGCGATAATCTCGTTGGCCCTCTTAGGAAAAGAATTGTCGTATGCCTTGGTGGCGTCGAGGTTGGCATTTCTCAAATCTTCAGCACTTTCCTTAAGAAAGTTAACCGTGGTCTTCGCAGGCCCCTCGGCGAAGGTCCCGTCGCTCTGATAATTCTCAATGTTTTTCTGGAGCATCATCCTATAGAGGTCGGGTTTTCCGCCAGTGTAAGCCTCGGGCACCTTTGCCACGATATCTTCGATGCTTGCGGATTTCACCCAGTAAAGGGTGCGGACAATCGCATTGGTCATGGCTTGCACAGTGTTGGGATTATTTTTCTGAAATTCCCGCTTAGAATATAGCACACCGGATATTGTTTCCCCGCCATATGCCTCGATGGTGCCCTTTAACGTCCGGCTATCGGCTACGATCGCGATATCATTTGTGCTTTCGAGCTCCGAGATAGTCGGATCAGTCAGGCTTACTGCGTCGATTTGCTTGCCGTTCCGGACAGCAGCAACGCCGCGGGTACCCTGACCGACTGCAATAAATGAGACATCGTCGGGCTTCAGACCATTCTTGGCCATGAGAAGTGTAGCGAAGATGTAGCTCGAAGAACCAGGGGCGGATATGCCTATCGACCAACCTTTCATATCTGCGGGAGACTTATAATTGTTTACGTGTCTTGGCAGTATCCCAAGCACGTTTCCGTGGAAGCGACCATATTTAACGAACGCAACGATGTCCTGTCCGCGCGCTTGGAGCTGTAGCGGATGCTCAAAAGAGCCGGCCGTGACATCCGCGCTCCCTCCGACCAAGGCTTGCAGGCCTTTGGCACCGGCGCCCGTGTCGATCATATGTACATTCAGACCTTCGTGAGAAAAATAACCAAGTCGGTCGGCGAGAAGCACGGGAAGAAAATAGAGCTGCGCCTGGGTCCCTCCGATGGCAATGTTTACTTCTGGTTTTTCTAACGGAGCAGCGTAGGAGGGAATCGCTGCAGTGCACAGCGTGAGCACAAAAACAAGACCAGAGAACCTTGTTCGGCTCAAATGCTTCCAACCCATGAACGTCCTCTTGTTTTATTCCCGGCAACATAGGGCTAGCGGTCTAATAGAACACATTTTTTGTCGCGAACTAGATGAGGTTTTTGGCTTCAGATGGCCATCACCTCGTGACGGTTGAGGTCGAAGGTTTTCTCGTTGCGCTGGATGCTCCACGCAATCCGCGCCAGCTTCAAGAAAAAAGTGAATTTCGCCAGTTCAAATAATGACCGTGCTTTGCATGCCGTCCATGGTGATATTGACCCCCGTAATATAGCTTGCCTTATCAGACGCAACGAACAGTATGGCGTTAGCAATTTCTTCGGGCGACGCCATCCGGCCAAGCGGGATACTCTTTATTCGTTCGGCATGCACCAGATCCTCTGATTTTCCTTCGTGGGCTGCATCCGCGCGGAGCCCAGCGGCAACGCGGTCTGTTTCGGTGAGGCCTGGATTGATTCCGACAACGCGAATCCCATAAGAAGCGTAAGCTGCAGCAAGTCCGACAGTCGCGAGCATCAGCGCCGCGTTCGCGGCGCCACCGGCGATGTGAGTAGCAGCAGCGACCTTTCCGCCGTTGCCGATGATGTTGATAATGGTACCTGAGCGTCGAGCCGCCATCCGTTTGATGAGTGGGTCGATGACGTTGAGGTATGAGAAGAATTTAGCATCCATCGCATTGCGCCAAGCCTGAGGTGTGAGTTCAGCGGGCGGCAATCGCTTTGCTGCTCCGGCACAATTTACCGCGATGTCAATCGGGCCCAGTTGAGATTCAACCTTCGTCAATACGTCTAACGCCTGATCCTCTTTGCCGAGGTCGCCTGCGAAAACGTGGGTGCCCCTGACGACAGCCGCTGCGGACTTCAGGTTGCTTTCAGACCGCGAGCTAATCGCAACGTGCGCGCCTTCGGCGGCAAACAGTTTCGCTGTGGCTAGTCCGATTCCCTTTGATCCGCCGCAAATCAGCACAACCTTGCCAGAAAAATTAAGCTCCATCCTCGCGCTCCTGGTAGCTGCAGTGGAGGCAATACTCTGAAGTATCCTCTATCCGCAGGATATCGTATCGACATGACCTTGTCTTTTGACCTACCAAAAGCGCGGCAGCAGATCACGCAGTTGGGTTGATCCGCATCGTGGAATTGCTGACCAGCAACGGAGAGTGATCTATTTGTGCGATGCGGGATCGGCTAGTTGAACGACCGCGAGGAGAAACGAATGCCAAAGGTTGTCAAGGAGCCAAACACCCACGCCGATGCGACACGCGAACGTTACGCCGTGACTCGCGAACTCGCAGAGCTGCCCTGGGTGCAATACCCCGGCCACTTCAACCAGGCGCTCTCGAAAGCGATCGTCACGCCGGACACCGTTGGAAGTCGATTCTTCGATTACCGCATTTCGACGTATGAAGCCGGCGCGTTTGTCGAAAGCCACTCTCATCACGTGCAGGAACAAATTTACCATGTGCTGTCAGGAGAGGGCATTCTCGTTTTGGATGGCGAGCGTCAACTCGTTCGCGCCAACGATGTGACTTACATCCCGCCCGGCGTCGTGCACGAATTCAGCAATACGGGCGTTGATCCGCTCGTATTCCTCGTCATAACCAGCCCGCCAACCGATTCCGAACCGCGGTCACACTGAGCACACCGCGAAGGAGATAGGTTTGAGCAAACAAGGGCAGCACGATCAGGCTCAGGGATCTTGGGATGTGATTATCGTCGGCGCTGGCGCAGCCGGACTTACTGCGGCTTGTAAGGCGGCGGTGGACGGTAGGTCCGTTTTGCTCCTTGAGCAGGCAGATGTCGTCGGCGGGACAACCGCGATCTCGGGTGGGATGGTCTGGATACCGGCCAATGCGAAAATGGCTGCAATTGCTCAACCCGATACCCTCGACAATGCGAGAACTTATCTTGAAGCTGTACTCCCGCCGGGTGATCGCCAACGGTTAAATGCTTTCCTTTCGTGGGGCGATGAAGCGGTGCGTGATCTCGAGGAACGTACTGCCTTGCGCCTGCAACCCGTGGCGACTTATCCTGATTACTATCCGGATCTGCCGGGGGCGACACCGGGTGGCCGCGTTCTCGAGCCTATCCCCTTTGATGCATCGGCGCTCGGGACAAATTTTCGAATGCTGCGCGATCCGCTTGCTGAATTCATGTTGTTCGGCGGCATGATGATTAGCCGTCAGGACATTCCCCACCTCCGAAAATTCTTTCGTTCGTTTCGGTCCGCCCTGCACGTGACGAAGCTATTGGTCCGTTACGGTCTGCAACGGCTGAGCGCACCACGCGGGACGACGCTTTATCTTGGTAATGCGCTCGCGGGACAGCTACTGAAGTCGGCGCTCGATCTCGGCGTTACGGTCCGGACAGGCCAGGCGGTAGAACGCCTGATGACAAGCGCCGACAGGCGCGTGATCGGCGTCGAGGTGTACGACAAGAGCAAGGCTCGGTCAGGCGAGCACGCGCGACAGGGTGTCATCCTGGCAACCGGGGGACTTTCGTATGGTGGTGAAGCACGTCAGAACTTCGTGCCGGCCGCGGCAGGTTATCTGACTGCTACTGTCAGTCCCGGAAACGCCCCACGCGGTGCAAGGCTGGCGACGGATATCGGAGCGGCATTGTCGCCTCCGACCAACGAAGGAGCATTTTGGGTTCCTGCGTCCATCTTCAAACGCAGGGATGGCAGCACCGGCGTCTTTCCGCACACGGTGACCGATCGTGCCAAGCCGGGACTGATTGCAGTCGACGGCGACGGGAAGCGCTTCGTCAACGAAGCGGTATCGTACCACGAATTCGTGAGGGTGCAGCTTGCCAATGCCGATCGCGCGATTCCAGCGTGGCTCATCTGCGACCGGAAGTTTCTATGGAAATATGGCTTGGGAAAAATAAAACCATTCAGCCTCTCGACCCGCGCGGACATCTCGAGCGGATACCTCAAATGCGCAAATTCGATCAAAGCGCTGGCCAAGGCAATAGCTGTTCCGGTTGAATTGCTTCGGGAGACGATGGAACGTTACAACGACTATGCCGAGCGGGGCGAAGACCCGGCCTTCGGCAAAGGGGGGAATATCTATCAGCGTCATCTCGGTGACGCCGAAAATAAGCCCAACCCCTGCGTAGCGCCGATCACTGACTCTCCATTCTACGCTGTTGCCGTAGTACCCGCCGACCTGGGCATGTCGTCCGGTATCGTCACGGATCCGCAGGCGCGCCTTCTTAGGCCCGATGGATCTGCGATCGACGGCCTTTATGCCTGCGGAAATGACATGGCGTCCGTGATGGAGGGCGCGTATCCAGGTCCCGGTATCACCCTCGGCCCGGCCATAACCTTCGGTTGGTTGGCGGGACGGAATGTCGCTGCTAGGGAGCGCACGTAAGGCGCTGTTCGTCAGTGTCGCTTAGCTTCCTTCACTTTGCCTAAAGGCCTTCGATTCGGATTTGGCTGCATGCAGGCAATGCAGGTTGACACACCGAGATACAGATTGATGATGTCGACTAACGGCAGGAAATCGTCGGAATTTTCCAGGAGGATGCGATGCCGAAGGGCGAACTGCGATGCCGATGAGTTTGGATAAGTCCATGACCGTAGGGTTTATCGGTCTCGGGTCCATTGGCAAGCCGATCGCGGAGCGGTTGATCGCCGGTGGCTTCAAGGTTGTCGTTACGGATATTCGGGAGGAGGCGCGGGCGGCCTTCGAAAATCGTGCCATAGTCGCGCGCTCGGCGGCTGAAGTGGCGGCGCAATC
Source organism: uncultured Alphaproteobacteria bacterium (assembly GCA_963824305.1). GTDB lineage: Bacteria > Pseudomonadota > Alphaproteobacteria > Rhizobiales > Xanthobacteraceae > Bradyrhizobium. The sequence goes on along the minus strand of CAWGOW010000001.1, from coordinate 1,703,156 downwards.
GGATATCGTCATCGGCTGTTTGCCATCGCTGGACGCCTATCTGAGCATCGCGTCGGGACCTGACGGCATCCAGAATAGTAACCGTGCACGCATTTACGTGCATATCGGTACGACGGGTCCAGCCAACGTGCGGCAGGTGCAGGCGCTCCTCGAAGAAAAAGGCGTCTTGACTTTGGATGCGCCGATGTCAGGCGGCATCACGCGCGCGGCTGAAGGCTCGCTTGTCACGATGGTATCGGGCCCGCAGTCAGCGCTGGATCAGGCCGAAGCCGTGCTCAAATGCTACAGCAACAAAGTCGTTTACCTCGGTGAAAAGCCCGGCGCGGCCCAGGCCATGAAGCTAATCAACAATATGCTCTCGGCGGCGAACCTGGCAATTGCCTGCGAAGCGATGTTGCTCGGAGCCAAGGAAGGTCTCGATCCGGAAAAGATGCTTGAAGTTCTGAACGCCGGAACTGGCCAGAACAGCGCGACATTGTCCAAGATCCCGAAGCACGTTCTGCCACGAACCTTCGACTACGGCGGAGCGATGCACATCACCATCAAGGATTTGAAGGCCTACATTGAAGAAGCCCAGTTGCAATCGATCCCGACGCCGATTGGCGCGAAGGTCCGCGAAACTTACGTGGACTCGTTTGCTCACGGCGCGCAGGACGACGACATGACGGCCGTCATGCGCCGGATGGAAGAGTTGGCGGGCGTGACGCTGACGAAAACGGGGTAACCTGCGTCTGCAAGTGTCGGTGAGATAACGAAGGTTATGACTTGGTTGGCTGTGCGACGACCTCCCAATACCACCAGTTCCGTTCGGTAACCCATTCCGCCACGTCGGTACGAAACGCCTTGTAATGTTCCGAGGTGCGGTGAAGTTCGAAAGCCGCTTCACTCTCGTAAGTCTCGATCAGCAAGAACAATGTGACGTCAGACCGGTCTTGATAGACATCGAATTGGCGGCAACCGTTCTCGTTGACGAGACTGGTCATAGCATGCCGCGACAGCCGCTCGCGGAACGGCTCGATCGCTTCGCTTTTCACACGTAAGTGCGCAGTGTGTTTGACGGTCACGGTGGCGGTTTTTGGCGCGTAGCTGAGCGTTAGACAGACGAAGCAGTCCTTTTAGGCCGGACGGAAGGGACCGCCAAAAATTGGTTCCTTGTAGGGGATAGGCGGCAACTGCCATGTGCCGGTTGAAGGAGGCCTAACCTCCGAGTTGACATGGACGTCGATGACGCATGGCCGCTTGTTTCGAATGGCTGTCTCGACCGCGCCCGCGAGATCTTCGCTGCGTGTGACGGTGACACCATCGGCGTCGCAAGCGCGCGCCCAAGCGGCGAAATCGGGATTGTAACGTTCGCCGCCGGGACCTTGGTTGCCCTTATAGAAGGCGGTCCCGAGTTCGCGTCCCTCGAAGAGACCGTACTGGATGTCGCGGATTGCTCCCCATGCGAAGTTGTTCCACACGATCCAGATGCACGGCAAATTATATTCCACGGCGGTTGCGACAACGTGCGGCGCCATCATGAAGCCGCCGTCGCCGACGATCGCAACGCACGGCCGGTCAGGAGCGGCCATCTGCGCACCGAGGATTCCGCATACGCCAAAGCCCATGGAAGAATAGCCCCAGCTATTCAGCATGCTCTGCGGCCGCTGCGGCTTCCAGAATTGCATGAACCAATTATGGTGCACCCCGGAATCGAGTGCGATGATGACGTCGTCAGGCAGAACTTTTTGCAATTGCCCAACAATGTATTCGGGGCGAAGCGGAGAGGTGAGGGCGCTGAAGTTGGGACGCACAAAGGCTTCCCATTCGGCTCGCCATTTAGCCACCTGATCACGCCAGCCGGCGAATTTCCCTTTGCTCGGGCCCGACCGCGCGTTCAGCCCGCCGAGCAATTGACTTGCGAAGACTTTAGCATCGGCGATGATGCCAAGCGTCGGTGGATAGTTCCGTCCAAGCTCCGCCGGATCGATATCGACTTGAATGAGCCTCGTGGAGGGGAAGTTCCAGGAATATCCTTCGTGCCAACTCGACGATGACCGATCATCGAAGCGTGTACCGATGCAGATCACCAGATCGGCATGCCGGCCAGCCTGGTTTGCCGGAAACGCGCCGTTACGGCCGATGAAGCCAAGCGTCAGTGGGTCGTCAGCCGGCACGCATCCCATGCCGTTCGGCGAAGTGATGACGGGGATGCCGAGCCGCTTCTGAAGTTCGGTGATCTCCGGGCCAGCCTCGGACAAAGCCGTACCTTGGCCAATAAAGAACACTGGCTTGTCTGCCTGTGAGAGCAGATCGAGCGCGCGGTCGACGTCAGTATTGCTTGCCGCGGGGCGATGGCGGCCGTGCACGGTCGTTGGCTCGGCGGCTGCTACGTCCGCTTCTTCCTGAAACAGATTGTAAGGAATATCCACATTGACCGGTCCCGGACGGCCGGTGAGCATCGTGTCAAAGCCCTGACGCAGCGCCAAAGGTAACATGTCTACCCGCGAAGGCTGGAAGCTCCGTTTGACAACCGGCCGAAGCACTTGAGCGAAGTCCGCCTGGTTGTGGGCGTACAATTCCTGGAAAGGTCCGCGGTTGGCCTGTGAAGTCGGCACATTTGCGGTCAGCGCCATGAATGCCGAGGAGTCCGAAAGTGCAGTGACCAGCGGCATCACCAGATTGGCCGTGCCGGGCCCTGTCGACGTGAGCGTTGCAACCGGCTCATGACGAACGCGGAAATAAGCATCGGCCATATGACCGGCGCACTGTTCATGACGCGGAGAAATGAGCTTGATTTGATGACGAACCGCATGAAGTGCATCAAGAATGCCGACGTTGCCGTGTCCGCAAATTCCAAAGATGTAGGGCACCTTTTGCTTGATCAGGAATTCGGCGATGAGTTCGCCACCTTTCATTCGAGGCATACCGTACCCTTTTCATTCTTATGGTTCAGCGATCAACTGGTTCTATGAGCAATCCGAGTTCGGCGCGCTTGGCTCGCTTCAAATGATAACATGCCAAATTCCGCGGCTGGCGATAGCGCGCAACCGTTGGTTACATTGCGAGCCAGCCACCATCGATCGAGATCGGTGTGCCTGTCATTTCGCGCGCTGCGTCGCCGCACAGGAATGCAATCAATTCGGCCACATCTTCAGGACGGACAAAGCGCCCCGACGGCTGGCGGGCGCGGAAGAATTCCTGCTCGACGGTTTTGCGGTCCTTGCCGCTGTCGGCCATTAGCTTGTTCAATTGTTTTTCGGCGTTGGGCGTCAGAGTGGCGCCGGGAGCGATCGCGTTGCACGTTACTCCGTATTCAAGCGTCTCAAGCGCGATAGCCCGAGTGAGTCCAACCAGACCATGCTTGGTCGCGACATAATCTCCGCGATTGCGCGTACCCGTCAGACCCCAGTTCGACGCGAGATTGATGATGCGGCCCCAACCTCGGTTTTTCATGCCCGGCAGGGTTCGGCGCACGAGGTGAAATGGAGCGGAAAGATTGACCGCCACCGCCAGGTCCCACACCTCATCTGAAATCTCGTCGACGGGACCTGCGCCTCGCGTGACGGCATTATTGACCAAGATATCGATTGGTCCCAGTTCACGGACGGTCGTTGCGACCAACTCGTCAAGCTCTGGCAATTTGGAAAGATCGGCTCCGCTGAACGCGGCTTTTACGCCGAACTCGGCCGCGATCGCGTCCCGCCTGGCGTTGCCGTCCTCGGGCGACGCCAGGCCATGGATCATGACATTGCATCCGAGGGAGGCCAGCTTCCTGGCAGTTGCGCCACCAATTCCGCCCATCGATCCCGTGACCAGGGCGCACCTGCCTTTCAGCATATTTCCTCCGAAATATCGTTGTTTGCCCTCAAACGCTTAGTATTTCTCAATGTCGTACGTCAACTCAATTTACGATTGGCGCAGCGACCAGGAGGGGTAGAGGAAGCCAAAAGAGATGAGGCAAAAAAGTAGGTCAAAACGAACAGTTCGTGGCCTGAATCCTCACACTAACGGGCCAAACTCGTGGCGCGAGGCCAAAGCACTTTGTTGCTGGCCCGGTAAAGGGGCATCACCAAGTTTCCATCTTCGGTATTGTCAGTTGACATTTCATATCAGCAAATTCACTCTTTCCAATAAAAATAAAGGGAGGTCGGAATGGCTCGCTGGAAAATCGCCGCCGCGGCGATCATTGCGCTTGGATATGTCTGCGCCGAACCGGCGATCGCGCAGGAAACAGGCCCCGAAAAGAAACAAATCAAGATTGCGGTTGGGGGAGTGGCCGCCCAGATCGACAAGCTTGCTTACGCGATTGCGCTCAACAAGCATTTCTTCGAGCAAGAAGGTCTTCAGGTCGAGTCGATCGTCTTCGGGTCAGGCGCGAAAGGACTTGAGGCTCTGGTGGGTGGCGGAGCCGATGCGACGCAAGGAGCTTACGAACATACGATCCGGATGCAGCTAAAGGGTATTGGCATCACCTGTCTCGGTGTATTTTCGCGATACCCTGGCAATGTCCTGATGGTCCCCAAAAAAAAGGCCTTGGAAATAAAGTCAGTAGCGGATCTCGCGGGTAAGAAGATAGGTGTCTCCTCACCTGGCAGTGCGTCCCATAATTTTGTGGCCCAGCTCATGGAGCGGGCGGGAGTTGACTACAAAAAAGCAAGCTTTATCGGGATTGGGATCGGCCCGAGTGCTGTCGCCGCAGTTCGCTCCGGCGATCAACTTGACGCTCTCGTCAACCTGGATCCGGCCGTAACAGCGCTCGAGAGTTCCGGCGATGTCGTCGTCATGAACGATAGCCGTAATGCGGAAGGTACCAAGCTCGCTTTCGGTGGCGACTATCTGGCTGGTTGTCTCTACGTGAAGTCGGAATTCATCCAGCAATATCCGAAAACGGCACAGGCGATGAGTAATGCGATCGTCCATGCCATGCAGTGGCTGAAGACTGCCTCTGTTGACGATATCCTGAAATCACTGCCGCCTGAATATTATAAGGCGGACGAGCAGGTCTACCGCAAGGCGGTGCAGGCAAATCTCTCTTCGTTCACCTGGGACGGAATTGTAACCGATGCCGCGGCCCACAATGTTTTAGAATCTATTTCCGTGCTGGAGCCTGCCCTGAAAACAGCAAAGATCGATCTTTCGAAGACCTACGACAATGCTTTCACCGAGCGGTCGCTGGAAAAATACCGGGTGAAGAATTAACGTTGACCGGCTAGGCACCGCCCGACGCCCGATCAACGAAAAAAAGGGAATCCCGTGTTGAGCAAGTCTGGCGATCGTCACCTGTCCGAGCGCCCTGTCGCGCTGCAGTTTGCTGAATTCGCGCGAGCGCTTCGTTTCGAAGATCTGCCGGCTTCCGTTATACATGAGGCGAAACGGGCGCTTCTCAACTATTTTGGCGTCGCAATCGGTGGATGGTCCGATCCATCCTGCGCAGTATTATCGACAATGCTTGGCGGCATTTCAGGGAAGCGCCAAGCGTCGGTCATCGGCTCGCTGCTCAGACTTGATATGCTGAATGCCTCATTTCTCAACGCCGTATTGGCCAATGCGCTCGAATTTGATGATACGCATATGCCGACCGTCATTCATCCGGCGGCACCGGTTGCGCCGCCACTCTTCGCGTTGGCGGAACAGCGGCAGATTTCGGGACGTCAGCTTCTAACCGCTTTTGTCTTTGGCGTGGAGATTGCGTGCCGGGCAGGCAATGCGGTCTCGCCGGGGCACTACGCCCGCGGTTGGCACATCACAACCACCTGCGGCGTGCTCGGTGCGGCGGGGGCGGCAGCCATGACACTGAATCTCACCGACCAGCAATTTTCCCACGCGCTTGGTATTGCGGCATCGCAAGCTTCGGGCCTGGTTGAGAACCTGCCGAGTGGTGCCAAGAGCGTGCAGATAGGCAATAGCGCGCGCAATGGCCTGTTCGCAGCCCTAATTGCCGAACAGGGCTACACCGCGTCGCCAATGGCGATCGAAGGCGAACGCGGTTGGGCGAGAGCCATGGGCGATGTTCCGGACCTCGGTGCGCTCGTTGGAAATCTGGGTGGATCGTGGGAATTGATGAAGAATGCGTACAAAGCTTACCCTTGCGGCATCGTTCTTGCCCCGGTGATTGACGCCTGCCTGCAGCTTGGCCGCGATCACGAGCTGACAGCGTCTTCAATCGATCGGGTTGTCGTTCGCGGCGCCCCGTTGCTACTGGCGCGGGCCGACCGCCCGCAGGTATCCGATGAACGAATAGCCAAACTCAGCCTGCAGCATGCCGCCGCCGCCGCGTTCGTACGCGGACAGGCAGGGGTCACGGAGTTCGGAGAAGCCTCCGTCAACGACGCCGACATGGCCGCTTTCCGCTCCAAGGTCGTTGCTGTGGCTGATGCCGCTCTGAGTGTGAGCGAAGCCGTGGTCGAGGTTGAACTGGCCGGCAAGAAGCTGAGCACTCGTATCATGGCCCCGAAGGGCAGCCTGGAGAACCCGCTCACGGACGAAGACATCAGAGAAAAGGCTCGCGATCTGGCAAAACTCGCCGGTTCGGCAATCGATATCGATAGGCTAGCCGATGCCATCTGGGATCTGGACATGTGCCAGGATGCTCGCGTCTTGATGGCGATAGCAGGAAATGCTTGACGCAGGATCCTTAGAAGTTCGTGTGCAAAGCTAGGATTTTTCGCAGCCAGCTAGCCATCCCTAGGAGCTGATAAGTGTTTGTCGATGAACGAAAATAATGGGATAACAGGATCCCAAGCCGATTGAACGGTGTTGGCGAAGCAGGTTTGCTAAGACCAAGATCATGACAAAGGCCGTACTCTTCGTTGGGCCACGCGGGCTTTATAGGAGGCGACATATGCGCCATATCTCTTCGGTTGGTGCAGCCGAGAAGGTCGAAACGGAGCCTGGGCGCGAACGAAGCGGCGTCCAATCGATCGAGCGCGCCTTTTCGATTTTGAATCAGATTTCGCAACACCGCGGCATCGGTCTTGCCGAGTTGTCGAAAAAGGTTGGCCTGCACAACAGCACGGCCTTCCATCTGGTGCGCACCATGGTTGAACTCGGCATTGTGCGGCAGGATAAAGACTCGAAGCGCTATCATCTCGGTCGTGTGATTTTCTCGCTGGCCGCGAATTCGATGGGTGAAGTCGAATTGGTCGGTGCTGCGACGCCGTTTCTGGAAAACCTGGCGGAACTCACCGGCGAAACGAGTCACATGGCGTTGCGTTCCGGTTCTGACGTTGTCATCGCCGCGAAGGTAGCAGGAATGGGTGCGTTCCAGTTGGTCGAAAGAAAGGGGGGCGTCCGCCCATTCAACTGTACGGCGCTCGGCAAAGTGCTGCTTTCCGGCTTGGGCGACGACGAATTGCGGGAGTTCATGGCGACGATGCCGATGGCCGCTCCAGACTCCAAAGGCGATCACCAGCAAGGACCTGCTGTTGGAAGAGGTCATGCGTGTCCGCGAATCCGGTATTGGTTTCGACGATGCCGAGTACGACGGGGAAGTACGTTGTCTTGCCGCGCCGGTCCATGATTTTCGCGGCCAGATGATAGCGGCCATCGGAGTATCCGGCCCGGTCTGGAGAATATCCTTGCAGCGCCTGCATCAGCTCGCCGAGCAGGTCAAAAGCGCTGCTTTGGATCTGTCGAAAGAACTCGGATACAAGCTATCGGTTTAACCACGTCTTTGAAGACGCCTACGCCTTCAGCCGACGTTGTGCTGGCTCGATTCGACCGGACGAAGCTCTTGCCTTCGTTACAGATTGAACAGCATCAAGCGTTCTTCGGTCATGTCACGGATGGCGTAACGAGGACCTTCGCGTCCGATTCCGCTATCCTTCACGCCACCATACGCTAACTGGTCGGTGCGCCAGGTCGAACTGCCATTGATGATCACCCCGCCGGTGCGAAGCGTCCGGAAGGCGCGAATGGCCAGTTCGACCGATTTGGTGAAGACGCCGCAGTGCAGGCCGAACGGACTCTCGCTGATGGTCTCGCAGACCGCGTCGAAATCGTCGTAGGGCATGACGCTGATCACCGGCCCGAAGACCTCGTTGCACACGACTTTCATCTCTGGCTTTACGTCGACCAACACCGTCGGCGCATAGGCCGCTCCGTTTCGCGTGCCACCGACCAAGATCCGCGCCCCGCCGCTCACCGCCTCGTTGACCCAGGATTCGACACGTTTCGCTGCTGCTTCGTCGATGAGCGTCCCGACGTCTGTGGCAGGATCGAGCGGGTCCCCGGTCTTCATGCTCTTGGCCGTTTCGACCAGTTTGTCGACGAAGCTCTGATAGACATCACGATGCGCATAGATGGTTTGAACAGAGATGCAACTTTGTCCCGCCAAACGCATTCCATTCCGCGCGCACAAAGGCGCGGATTTACCAATGTCCGCATCGCGGTGAACGATCGTCGGGCCGACCCCGCCGAGCTCCAGAGTCACGCGGCGCAGGCCGGAAGCTGCCTTGATATCTGCTCCGACCTTCGATGAACCAGTGAATGTAATGAAATCCACGCGAGGGTCGCGCACTAGAAGTGGACCGACCGCGGCGCCGTAGAGGACATTGAGTACGCCGGGGGGCGTTCCGGCGTCGACGAACAAACGAGCCATTTGATGCACAGTGCCGGGAGCTTGAGGCGGCGCCTTCAATACGATTGAATTGCCTGCCGCGATCGCGGGGCCAGCCTTGTGGCACGCCAGGTTGAACGGCGCGTTATATGGTGTGATCGCACCGACTACGCCGACCGGAAAGCGTAGCATCATGGCAATCTTGCCCGCGCCCATCGCGCTGCCATCGAGCGGAATATGCTCGCCTTCGATCCGGATAGCCTCCTCGGCCGACAGGTTGATGGTGTCTTGAGAGCGAACGACCTCGCCGCGAGCGTCCTTGATTGCCTTGCCGGTTTCCCATGCCATAACTTCCGCGATCATTTCCGCGCGCTCAACCAGCAGCGCCGAGACGCGGCGCAACAATGCGGCGCGTTCGAAGCCGGCCATGCCAGCGATCACGGATTTGGCGCGCGCCGCGGCATCGAGCGCGGCATTGAGGTCTGATCTGGTCGACCTCGGCTGGTAGCTGACGACGCGGCCATCAAACGGAGAGCGGACGGCGTCGCGTTCGCGCGGTTCGACCCATTTTCCATCGATCAGCATTGGCAGCACCGCTGCCTCGCCAGATGTGTTTTGCTTGGGCAGGGACAAATCGGTCATCGGGCTCAACCTCCTGCTAGACGAGCGGTCAATACGTCATTGCTTCGCCGTTTAATGCGCAAAACGTCCCTAAGCGCTCGACTACGCCGGACGGCCATAACCCGCAGCAGCAAGACGTTCGACGCTGTCGCGGATTTCGGCGTCGGGATTTCGCGAGATTACCTCGAGGAAGGGCAATTCCGTGTAGCCGATCTCCGCGAGCACCGGAGCGATCGCCTTGAAAGGAACGTCACCCATTCCGATCGGATCGTGCTTGTAAACGGATCGGTTGGTGTCGGAAAAATGGATGAGCTCAACGCGACCTTTCAGAAGACGAAGTTCCTCGCGTGGATCCTTTCCGATGAAGTGTCCATTGGCGACATCATAGATGACGCCGATGTCGGGGTTGCCGTACTCGTTGATCAGTCGGAGCAAGTCGGCCGCGCTGGGCAAATATCCAAAGGGCATGTTTTCGATGAGAAGCTTGGTACCCGCAGACTTCGCAATCGGAGCAAGCTGGTCAAGCGCTGAAATCGTGTGCTTGAGTAGGTCTTCTCTCGCCGGCGGAAAAAGTGGATTGGCCTTGCCGGTGCCGATGATTATGTACGGCGCTCCCAGATCGCCTGCGAGCTGCGTGAAGCTCGCCAGTAGCTTGAGGGAATAATCCCGCATCTCCCTGGAGCCACCGGCGACGTTAATATCGATATTGGGCATATTGATAGAGGTGATTTTGATGCCGGCGCGTTCGCTCGCTGCCCGAAAGGCGGAGCGTCCGGACGCATCGATTTCCGTCGGCCAGAGATGACCGGGATACATCATCAACTCGATACCGCGATAGCCTTGTTCAGCGAGGCTTCTGACGCAATCAAGAGCGGTCCGGTCGAGCGTATACGAATACGTGTTGACGCCGAAGGAGTTGAGAATATTGCTCATTGGACGTTCCGTTCAGACAGTGACGAAGATCACTTCGGCTTGCCGAAGTCGTGGCGAGTAAAGCGCGGTTCGTAGCCGAGCTTTTGTCGCGCATGCGAAATGTCGAAGATGCCGGCGTTGGGCATCATCGCGTAAATCTCTGGTTTGCGGACCACCGGGTCGAAGCCGAAACGCTCCTTGAAAAGTTCGAGAGTAGGGCGCTCGTTGAGGCCATCAGCCGCACCAATGAAGATGCAATCATATGAGCCGTCGGCGATGCCCAACGCGAGCTCGAAACCTTGCGCGACGTCCTCCGGGGCGACAAAGCCCCAGAGATGATAGTTTTGCACGTCGGAGCCGCGTGTCGAAAGCTCCGGATATTCCGGCTCGAACACGATATGGCCAGGACGGATGGCGATGACCTCGATCTTGCCGCGCACGGAAAAGCATCGGCAGACAGATTCGGTAATCTCCTTGGTCAACGAGTAGACCTCGCTCGGCCGCAGCGGATGCGCCTCATCCACCGGCAAATATTGCGGCGCCCAATCCTTTGGATTGTAGTGAAGGCCGGTCGCGGCGTCGCTCGATGCAACGACCACGCGCTTGACGCCTGCGTCTTCGGCGGCTTGCAATACAGTCCAGGTGCCTTGCGTATTTACGGTAAAACAGGCTTGGGGAGACGACGTGCGGGGATTTGGAACTGCGGCCAAATGCACGATGGCGTCCACACTCTTGAAGGCCTTAGTTAGTGCCGCAAGGTCGGTGATGTTGAGATTTAAGTGGTCGACATCATTCGTTTTCGGAGGATTGATATCGAGGACAGTCACGGCGTGGTTTCGCTTGAGGCGATCCACGACATACGTTCCGAGCCGGCCGCTGCCGCCCGTCACAACAACACGTTTCTTCTCGGACACTTCGCTCCCCGCGGTCGTTTTTACAGCGCAAGCTGCTATTTATTTTGATGCGGCTGGTTTCCAACCGAAGCTTGGCAAACGTGCATACTATAATGCTGCAAGTCAACTGCCATTGTAGCAACTCCTAATAGCGAGCAACTTTGACGACGACCGGGCCGATCCTTACCTCGATCCTACCAAACTCAGCAGGCTTCCTCTGTAATAGCTAGTTTTCAACCTAATCCGCCCGTGGCGATCGTCCACGGATTTGGACCTGCTCGCCTGTTGACAGGCTGAGCGTCGCTCGTCATCATCTTATATAGCTGCATCAGATGCGGCATTATAAAATAGGGGCCGCTAGAGCCTCCAATTTTGGGAAACGCAGCCAGTGGAGGTTAGGTCTATGGCTACATCGTCCTCGACGCGCGCGATCCGGTACGCCGCGATTGTCGCGCTTACGGCCTCTATCGCACCCGGACTTGCTCAGCAGCCGCCCATGACAAAGGAGGCGCCGACGACGTCTTCCCCGGTTGCGGCGCCCGGGTCCACGAAGACTGATTTGCCATCGCCGAGGAAGGATTTGCATTTGGGAATGCTGATCCCGCATCGCACGAATCCGTTTTGGGTCGCCTTTGCGAGGTCGGCGGAGCAGGCAGCCAAGAACCTGAACGTCGACCTTCGTATTGTCGATTACGAAAACCGCGAAGAAAAACAAATCGATACGTTGCAGGGCTTGATCGCTACGGGCATCAACGGCCTGATCGTCGTTCCCCACAACACGCAAATGGGCCCTGCGATTCTCGACATGGCGGGCCGCAATAATATTCCCGTCACGGTGGCGGATCGTTGGCCCGGTGTCGGTCCTGAGTCCGGTAAATATATCGGCTTTGTTGGGTCCAACGACGAGAAGGCTGGCTACGACATTGCCTCGGAGCTGCTTCGTCAGGGCTGTACCAAGCTCGTGGTGAACAATGGATTGCGCGGCCACTCTGGATACCAGGCCAGAACTCGCGGCCGGACTAAGGCAACATCCGAACACCCTGATGTTAAAGTGCTGCGCGAGGAATGGGCCAGCAGCGTTCGCGTCGAGGGGACGAAGATGATGGAAGCGTGGCTGACCGCGCTACCCGGTCCTGAGTTCGACTGTCTTTACGGCGGCAATGACGACTGGGCAATGGGTGCCTGGAAGGTATTGTCGGATCGCGGCGCGGCGCCAAAGGTCAAGATCGCTGGCCTCGATCTCATCCCGGAAGTCGTCGAGAAGCTGAAGCAAGGCACTTTCGCCGTTTCAGCCGGTGGCCATTGGTATGAAGGCGCGCTGAGTGTCGTGCAGATGTACGACTACCTGCACGGCATCAAGCCGGCGCAGCCGATCACGCTCGTTACCGACATCGTCGTCACGAAGGATAATGCGGCGAAGTTCGAAGAGCAGTTTATCAAACACCCGATGGAGATCGACTGGAAGCAGCGTTCACGGGTCTTCGTCCCCGACGCGCCAGCCGGATTCGTGGTTGAACTCAAGCCTGAAGGGTGACAGCCGGCATCTCACGGTCCGAAGGAAGGGCGTGCCTCTTGCTTCGGATGAAAAACCCTCCGAGGGATCTGCGCTGACGGACAGCGTATGTCCCGCGGTGGCCGCGATGCCGGCCGGCGCTGCCAATCCACAAGAGGTTCGCGTGACGGTGACGCAGACAGCAAAAGCTGATCAGGTTTTGACCGAGAGAATAAAGTTCTCATTCCGCGGTGGAATCCTCATCCCGCTGATGTCATTGCTACTCATCTTTGTGATGTTCGGCGCTCTTGCGCCAACGCAATTCCTCACCGTAACGAATGTCGAGGTCATTTTGACCCAGGCAGCTGTTCTCGCCGTCGTCGGCTTTGGGTTGACCCTCGTCATTATATCGGGCTCGATCGATCTCTCGGTTGGATCGGTCGCGGCAGTTTCCGGAATTATCGCAGCCAAGCTCGCCCTAGTGTTAGGTCCGGTACCGGCGGTGCTGATCGGAATAGCCATCGGCGGTGTCGCCGGTTTAATCAACGGCCTTGTTTTCGTATATCTGCGAGTGCCTTCCTTTCTTGTGACGCTGGCGATGCTGACGACGGCGCGCGGGATTGCCTACCTCATTTCAGACGGAGAATCTTTTGTCGTCTACGGCACGCCAATCCTTGGCTACATTGGTTCCTATCCCAGGGTCGTGTTCGTGGCCGTAGGCCTGTTCTGTGCCTTGTGGCTGCTGCTGAACAAAACGGCGATGGGCCTTTATATCCGGTCGATTGGCGGTAGCGAGCAGATTGCGCGCCTCGTTGGGCTTCCGCTCAACCGTATCAAGCTCAGCATCTTTTTCCTATCAGGCGTGACGGCCGGAATAGGAGGTCTGATCCTCGCGTCCCGCCAGGGCGCCGCGACGCCAAATTTGGGGACTTCGCTCGAACTCGATGTCATAACCGCCGTCGTTCTCGGCGGCACGCCGCTAACGGGTTGCGTCGGCAACGTCACGAACACAGTCATCGGAGCGATCGCGATCAGCGCACTATCGAATGGTCTCATCATCGTCGGGCTGACCAGCGATGTGCAGATGATCATCAAGGGTGTCGTACTCATCCTAGCGATTCTTGTCGCCCTGGAGCGCTCTAAGATCGGCGTTATCAAATGAACCAGAGTCAGGCAAAGGAACACCGTTCAACCGCCCCCGTCGTTCAGATGCGGAATATCGAGAAGCGCTATGGACAGGTTACTGTTCTGCGTGGGATGAGCCTAGATCTCTTCAAGGGCGAGGCGGTCGGCATTGTTGGCGACAACGGCGCTGGCAAATCAACATTAGTGAAGATTTTGTGTGGCGCGGTTCAGCCCTCCGCGGGTGAGATTCATCTGGAGGGAAGGCCAGTCAAGTTCAACTCGCCGCATGAAGCCCGCTTGAGCGGAATCGAGATCGTGTACCAGGATCTCGCTGTCATTGGACACCTCACGGTTACGCAGAACGTTTTCCTCGGGCGCGAAGAAACGCGGCGCATTCTTGGCATCAAGATGCTCGACAACCGCAAGATGGAGACTGCCGCGCGTGAATTGATCTCTGTACTTGATCCGGTGCTGGAAAGTCGTACACGCGTGAGCGTCGACAGTCTTTCGGGCGGTCAGAAGCAATCTGTTGCGGTGGCGCGAGCCATGGCATTCGGGCCGAAGGTCATGATCCTCGATGAGCCGACCGCGGCGCTGTCGGTCGAGAAGATCGAACGAATGCTGGGCTTGATAAGGACGCTCAAGGAGTCGGGCCTCGCGGTGATCCTGATCAGCCATCGACTTCAGGACATCATGACAGTTTGCGATCGGGTGATCGTTATGAAATCGGGCAGCCTCGTCCGCGATCTCAACGTCGGGACAACCGATATTGATGAGATCGTGCGGCTAATGGTGTCCGGCGGTGAGATGGGAGCTGTGCCAAAGGCCGCTGGCGCGGCGTGGTCCGATCATCCGGCGCCCGGCTCAGCCGCCTGACAGCATATTCCGCGCGCAGTACAACAGGGGTAGATGATGGGCTTCCAGCGGGTATTGGTTACGGGCGCCGGCGGCCTTCTTGGCCGTCACATTGTCGATGAGTTGCGAGACCATTGCGTAGTCAGCGGGTTTGACCTGAAAGCCGGCCAGGCGCCTATCACCTGGCACCTCGGCGATCTGACCGACGCTGCCGCGATCGCAGCCGCCGTCAAGGACAAGGATGCCATTGTCCACGTCGCCGCCATTCCGAACATCTGGTCCGGTAGCGGCGAGAGGATCATGCAGGTCAACGTCACCGGCGTTTATCTGCTGCTGGCTGAAGCCGAAGCAGCAGGCGTAAAACGCGTCGTTTTGTGTTCAAGTGATTCCACGGTCGGCTTCACGGTCCGTGAAGGCAAATTGCGGCCGCCGGAATATCTGCCGATTGATGTCGACCATCCTCTCAGCCCGACCGACCCGTATGGTCTCAGCAAGCTCCTTGGCGAGGAGATCGGACGGAGCTTTGCGCTCAGAGGCAAGCTCGAAGTGATCGTTCTGCGACCGGTCTTTATTGCCTACCCGGAAATGTATGGCGAGATCAAAGCCCGCTCCGCGTCGCCTCTGACGTATAGTGGAACGCCCGCCGGCGGACCGTCATCGGCCGGCGGCGGGCCCTGCTGGCATCATGTTGATCCACGCGATGTCGCCGCGGCCTTTCGGAAGGCACTGGAGCTAAAGAATGTCAGTTTCGAACGGTTCTTCGTGTCATCAAATATGACCCTTTCGCCGACGCCGACGTTGACGCGACTTCGCGAAGTTCTTGGTGAGCTGCCGGAAGTGCGCAATCCGGAAGTCTACGAGCAGAACCCGTTTGCACCTTTGTACGATATTTCACTCACACGCGAGAGATTGGGATTTGAGCCGCAGTTTGACGCTCGGCGCATTTCGATTCCGCCGGAATAAGATTGGGCGTCTCCGAATATCATAAACCTCGCAGGCCAATAGCCGATGACTCCTTCAGTATTTCTTCCCGTCGATATGGCCGGCAAGCGTGTCGTTGTAACCGCAGGTGCTGCCGGCATCGGTCGCGCCATCGCGGAGGGATTTTTGGCATGCGGAGCGTCCGTCTATGTCTGCGACATCGACGATGAGGCGATCGCGCGCGTGCTGGTCGATCATCCGAAGCTCCTTGGGATGGTGGCGGATGTTTCAGACGTTGCTGCGCTCGATCGCATGTTCGACCACATCGACCAAGTATTGGGTGGTGTCGATGTGCTCGTGAACAACGCCGGCATAGCCGGGCCGACGGCCGGAATTACCGAGATCGCGCCGGACGAATTGCGCAAGACACTGGCCGTCGATGTCGAAGGCATGTTTCATTGTGCCAAGCGTTCGGTGCCTTACATGAGAAAGTGCGGCCAGGGCAGCATTATCAATCTTGGTTCTGTTGCTGGACGCCTGTCCTTCGCCATGCGGACTCCCTATTCGGCCGCGAAATGGGGCGTGGTCGGCTTTACCAAAAGCCTCGCGCTCGAGCTCGGACGGGAAAAAATTCAGGTGAATGCGATCCTCCCGGGGCACGTCAACACGTCGCGCTTTAGGGGGGTGGCCGCGCGAAAGGCAGCCCTGATCGGCGTGACGCCAAAGGAAGTTGAAGCGCAGATGTTGGACGCCGTCGCGATGGGTGAAACCGTCGAGCCATCCGATATCGCCAATATGGCGCTGTTCCTGTCTTCTCCATTTGGTGCGGCTATTACCGGCCAGGCAATCAGCGTTTGTAAAGGCGTCGAGATGATGCGCTGAGTAAAACCGCGCACGGTGGTTACGCTGGCCAGTTTCTGGATACGTCTGCAAAGAGGACAGTCATGACGATGGCACAGCCTGAACTCGGTTATATCGGGCTCGGCAACATGGGTGGACCGATGGCGGTCCGTCTTCGCAACGCCGGCTTCAAGCTCAATGTTTACGGCCGAAACCGGGAGCGGCTTAAGCCAGTCCTGGCCGCCGGCGCGGTGGAATGCCGTTCGCCGAAAGAAGTGGCGGAGCGCTCCACCATTGTATTCACCTGTCTCACCGACACGGCCGCGGTCGAGAGTGTCGTCTTTGAACCGAACGGGTTGGCGGCCGGCGCAAAAGCAGGTTCGTTCATCATTGACATGTCCACCATTTCACCTGATGCGACGATCGCCATGGCCGCGAGGCTTCAGGAGCGGGCGGGCATGCAATGGATCGACGCCCCGATCTCGGGAGGGACAGTCGGCGCTACCGACGGCACGCTTTCGATTTTTGTTGGTGCCCGGGCCGAAGATTTCGCGTTCGTCCGACCGGTTCTTCAGCATATTGGCCGCAACATTACCTTAATGGGACCGCTCGGCTCTGGGCAGACGACCAAATTGATCAATCAGATCATCGTTTGTTGTTCGGTGGCGATGCTCGCGGAAGCTTGTGGACTGGCGGAAAGGGCAGGGCTCGATGTAACGGCGATCCCGGCTGCGTTGGCAGGCGGACGGGCGGACTCCGCAGCCATGAAGGCGTACTGGATGCGACTTGCCGACCGCGATTACACTTCGCTCAGCACCGTCACAAGCATCTTGAAAGACATCGATCTCGTTCAGGCCAAGGCGCGACGTGTCGGCGCCATCCTGCCTCTTACGTCCACTGTGCGCGAATACAACCAGCTTCTTGTGAACGCTGGATACGCTGGTGAAGACCTAACCGCCTTGGCCAGACTGTTGGGTAAGCCGGCGCCGAACCGAGAAGGGTGATGTCTGATCACGCAATATCCCTGTTACTACGCGCAAGTTCCCTGTCTTCGGGTCGGTATGATAGCCAGACCATTTGATATGCCCGGTAATTACGTTCAGAAGTTGCTCTTCCGATTCAAGCTTTGAGTTTGTTGCCAAGAAACCAGCCACACCCGAGCTTCTCAAGACATCCTGTAATTCGATAGCTAGGAGACGGCCGCGAATCAAAAAGTCCGACATCTGTTTTCTAGTGGGCCATACGTGATCAATGCTGTGCTGAGATCGTACATCGAAAGACCATTTGGAAAGGACTTTGGGCAACCATTGAGGTACGGGCCTTATGATGCATTCAGCGACCTTTTCCATTTTGGCGAAATGCGCTGCCTTTGCCCCTAGCTCTGACATAGAACGCGGCGTGGGCTCATAGACTTTAACTCTTGATGGTTGTCGCGGCTCCAGGAGTCCCTCTACGTCGAGCGTTCCTCCAGAGATATAATCTGCTGCGATGCCTGCTCGATTTGAACAATTACTTGCTTGTTACGCACTGAAGCCGCGTAATGGAAGTTTTATGGAATGACTTGTCCCCAAGGGCAGCGCAGTGGACAATTATTGAGGCCGCATTCTGTCGCGCGCCAAGTGCCTCTGTCCCCTTTGTTGAGCGATGTAGCTGCTATTAGCTGCCGCAAACGACGGACTCTAATTCAAAGAGAAAATCCTCCTTAACAAGCCTGTCTACAACGAGAAGTGTATTGGGCGGATACGACGGGCCCTTGAAGATCTTCGGGAAGAGTTCGGCGCGCAGCTCCATAAACTTTTCGATGTCCTGCGAATGAACTAGGTAGGTCGTAAACTTGATTATGTCGTCATGTTTCCGGCCGAGCCCTTTCAATACGTCAGCCAGATTGGCGAAGACCTGGGCGAACTGTGCCGCGAAGTCGCCGCGCCCGACGACGCTGCCGTCCAAACCCACGGAAAGTTGGCCTGCCACGAATAGCAGCGGCGCATTCGGCACAAACGCTGCATGAGAGTAGAGACCTTGGGCCGGAGCTGCTCCCTCTGGGTTGAGATATTTCACCTGGTTCACAACGCTGCTTCCTTCATCTGCAAGTGCTCATTTTAAGGCCTTGCCTTATACTGTCGATTGTATAAAATAGGCAATATCAAAAAGAGGGCCAATGCTGAAGACGGTCATCTCGGATCACATGTCGTTGCCGGAGCGTGTGCATTACCAACTCCGCGAGCAAATCTTGAACGGCGTGTTTCGGCCGGGAGAGATGCTTCGACAAGAAGAAATCGCCCAACAACTAGGAGTTAGTCGTGCGCCGCTGAGGGAGGCGCTGCCTCGCCTCGAGGCGGAAGGGCTGATCGTGCTGTACCCGCGCCGGGGTTATGCGGTTGTGTCCCTCGATCCCGATGAAATCGGCGAAATCTTCGACCTCAGAATGCTGCTGGAGCAGGGCGCAGCTGCGGTCGCCGCTAGACGTCGCACCGCAGAAGACGTCGCCAAGGCTCGATCTATCCGTAGAGAAATGGCGAGCATTGACATCAAGGATGTCAGCAAGCTGACCCTATGGTTCGATCTGCATTCGAGATTTCACCAGACGCTGTTTCGGCCGTCGGGCTTGAAGCATTATGCGCGGCTAATCGCCAACTTGCGCACAATAGTCGAGCCATACATCCGTGTGGAGACGTTCCTCACCGGTGGTCTTGAGGAGGCAGAGGCCGAGCACGATCAGCTGCTCGACGCGTTCGCGGATGGCAACTCGAAAAGCTTTACCAAGTTGACCGGCGACCACGTGCGTCATACCGCTACACGTTTGCTCGCGCGTCTCGGCGAAAGCTCACCGTCGAAAGCGAATGCGGGTGCAAGAAAATGAGTTTGATTTCCGAGGCGAGTAACGAAAAGTCCCAATTGAAGCCGGAAGCCGCAGCTTTGCGTCAAGATAGCGACCTGCAAAACCTTTGGCGTCCGTTGCTCGGCTCTGCGACCGTACTTGCCGTCCTGCTGTTCTGGGAAGTAGCCGTTCGATTGCTTCACGTGCCGGAATATGTTGTTCCCTCGCCAAGCGCGGCATTTATCGAGCTGATCGAAAAAAGGCAGATCCTTTTCTCTTATGCGTTCGTTACGGCGTTTGAGATTCTTGCCGGTTTCGTTGCTGGCGCGCTGGGCGGAGGCTTCCTTGGCATTGTCCTTTTTCGTAGTCCGATGTTGGCGGCGGCACTAAATCCATTGGTGATCTTTTTCCAAATTATTCCGAAGATTGCGCTCGCGCCGATTTTCCTTCTCTGGTTCGGCTTTGGGTACGGACCAAAGATACTGCTAGTTGCGATCATTGCGTTTTTTCCCGTTACCCTGAACATGATCTCGGGGCTTGCTGCGACAAATCCGGATCTTGGCTTTCTCGTAAAGTCCGCAGGCGGCACTACCGGGCAGTATCTTTGGCGCGTTCAATTACCAAGTGCGCTGCCCCAAATCTTTGCGGGTTTGAAGATTGCAATGACATTCAGCGTCATTGGCGCGGTGGTAGGCGAATTTACAGGCGGGTCAGAGGGACTCGGATACATGATCCTGTTTTCTTCAAGCCGCGTTGAGACGCCTCTTTTGTTCGCCTCTCTATTCGCGATCTCAATTCTCGGGCTCGTTCTCTACTACAGCATCGTTTTATTGGAGTACCTGCTGATCCCTTGGCAACGAAACTGAAATCGATTGTCTCATGAAGCTCGGAGTAAAAGTATGAAACATTTCGTGCGATCGAAATCTTACTTTGCGGGCCTGAATATTTTTTGCGCAGCCGCAACTGTCTTTATTGGCGTCACCAGCTTGCCATACTTATCCAGTGACGCTGAGGCGGCTGATCAAATCTCGATCCAACTGGATTTCACCTATATCCGGGGCGACTACGCGCCTTTTTACGTCGCTCGCGACAAGGGGATGTTTCGCGAAGAAAATATCGATGTGACAGAAATTCGTATGGGCCGAGGATCAGCCGACACTGCTCAGAGAATCGGGCAGGGTACGTCTGAATTCGGGTTCGCCGATCTGCCGACTATGCTTGTTGTTCGTGCGAAAGGCGCTCCGATCGTCGCGTTGGCCGCCGTGAACGCCATAAGCCCACTAGCGATGATCTCGCTTAACGAAAAAAGCCCTCTCAAAAAGCCGAAGGACCTCGAAGGACAATCTGTTGCCGTCACACCGGCGCTTTCGACTTACTATTTTTTCCATGCTTTCGCGTCGAAAAATGGTGTTGATCTAGCCAAGGTGAAGGAGGTGTCGGCGGCGCCTCCATATGAGCCGCTTTTGCTTTCGGGTCGAGTTACTGCTCTTCCTGGCTACATCGACGCAGAAATACCGGAGCTCGCTTCTCATGCCGGTGGGATGTCCAAGCTCGACATTTTGCTCGGTGAGGACTTTGGCTACAAGGCTTTCGGAACAGGAATCATCACAAGTGAGAAGGTGCTTTCCGAAAGGCCTGATCTGGTTCAGCGTTTCATGCGCGCGTATCTCAAGGCTTTCCAATACACGATCAAGAACCCTGATGATGCAGTCGCGGTTTTGAAGGCGGTCGACGAGAAGTTGAGCGTGCCAACGCTCCGTGCGCAGCTACAAGCCGATATCGACAAGACCTTCACAAATGCAAGCACTGAGAAATGCGGAATAGGGTACATGGATCCTGCGCGCTGGGCCTCCACGCTCGATGTTCTCCTAAGCGAGAAGGTGATCGCGGATGCTCCGAAGCTGCCTGACAGCTTTACCAATAAGTACATTGGTCCCGCATGCCAATGAATGGCCAGGGATGATGGTCACCGCGACCGGTGTTCTAGAAGCTAGTGTGATGTCCCCCGCGTCTCCATACCTCGAGGTTCGCGACGTCTCCCTTTGGCTCGGACGAGCAAGGCACCGCCGACTCGCTTTGGATCGGGTATCGCTCGGGACGGATCGCGGACGGATCATTGGTCTTATCGGTCCTTCTGGGAGCGGGAAAAGCACACTCCTCAAGGCGATTGGCGGGTTGGTCGAGCCGGACCACGGAAGCGTCACCATCGACGGGAAGTCGGCAGCTGATGTCGTTGCATCGAGCCAGATAGGCCTCGTGTTTCAGCAGCCTGTTCTATTGCCTTGGAAAACCGCGCTTCAAAATGTCCTGTTCACCAGTGAGCTTGCCCATCGGGTCTATGGCAGCGCTGTAAGGAGAAACGAACTGGTGAACCGGGCTCGTGAGTTGCTCGAACTCGTTGACCTCGCGGAACACGAGCACAAATACCCTAGGGAATTGTCGGGCGGCATGCAGCAGCGCGTTTCGATCGCTCGGGCGCTTATGACCGGGCCGTCTCTCTTGTTGATGGATGAGCCGTTCAGTGCCCTCGACGAAATCATTCGCGAGCGGCTCAACCTTACGCTCATGAAGATCTGGGAACGCTTGAAGATCACGATGGTCTTCGTTACCCACTCGCTTAGCGAGGCCGCCTTCCTCTGCGACAGTATCTTCGCAATGGCTGCAAACCCAGGGCGGATCATCGAACATATTCCGGTCGATATTTTGAGACCGCGATCGATGGAAACCTATCGGTCCAAGGAATTCACCGATCTGACTATGCATCTTAGGACCGTCCTTCTATCAGCGTTTGACGAAGGAAAATCGAAGTAGCTGCGCTGCAGCAAAAAGGGAGATGACGACATGGAACTTACGCATGAACTGGTCAACAAAATCATTGAGCGCGGTATAGCTGCTGGATTGCAGCGAAAATTTGAGGTTGCTGTCGCAGTTGTCAACTCGGAAGGGCGCACCCGAGGGGTAATCCGTCACAGCGATGCCCTCTGGGTAACGCCAGAATTTGCCATAGGCAAAGCGCGTCTCGCGAGCGCGTTCCGCAACAATACTGGCCCGATGTTTGCGCGCCTTCAGGCAGAGCGTCCGTTGTATGGCGCTACCCTCGCCGGACTTAACGCGAAAAATGAGTGGTTTTTGGCCGAAGGCGGGGCGGCGATCAAAATCAAAAAGGATGGACGCGACCGGTGCGTGGGCGCAATCGGAATCAGCGGGTGTTTTCCGGCAACGATCGATCAGGAAATTGCGGACGAGCTAGTCGTTTGGGTCAAGCAAACGTTGGGCATCGAATAGGTCGGCCGAAGAGAACTGATCGATGTCACTGGAAATCGAAAATCCCTTCAAATTCGCGCTTCAGTCGGGACGTCGTCAGTTCGGTATTTGGAGTGCATTGACCCATCACCTTTTGGCCGAGGTGATGGGAGATGCAGGGTTTGATTGGATCCTTTTCGACACGGAGCACGCCCCCAATGACCTCATGCTTCTTATATCCCAGATGCAGGCCTTGCGCGGAAGTGGCACGGAGGCAGTGGCGCGTCCGGCACATAACGAACCGGTATGGATCAAGCGCCTGCTCGATATCGGATTTCAGGAGCTTGCTGATTCCGTTTGTGCAAAACGCTGACGAAGCCGCTCGCGCGGTTGCTGCCACACGTTATCCTCCAACCGGCATCCGAGGGGTCGCAGCGTATCAACGGAATAACAAATATGGTCGAGTAACGGATTACTTCGACTTCATCGATGATGCGATCGCCGTTGTCGCTCAAATTGAGACGGCGAGCGCCATGCAGAATTTGAAGGCTATCGCACTCACACCAGGTATCGACGCGATTTTTGTTGGCCCCGGCGATCTTGCGGCAAGTCTGGGTCATCTAGGTCGCCCTATGGCAGCTCAGGTACAAGATGCTATTCGTCAAATCGGCAAAGAGGCGAAAGAGCTTGGAAAGCCCGCCGGGATAGTTGCCGGCTCCCCCGCTGACGTGGAGCGATATTTGGAATGGGGTTTCTCGTTTTACACCGTCTCAAGCGACGCCGCGGTTTTTCGGAACGGCCTAGAATTGATCGTTCGAACGCTCCCGGGATTACGTTCCCATCAGGGAATTGTGGCCTAGCGTTTTACAAACTGTAAGGAGATCAAAATGTCCGATGCCCGCACTCATCTAAAAGAGCAAAGCAACAAATTGAGTTTGGTTGGTCTGTGGGATGTTATCCATAACGTCGAACTTGCGGAACCAAGTAAGGCTTACCAGCCCCACCTTTGGCGATGGCAAGACCTTCGTCCATTGTTGCTGGAAGCGGGTGCCAACGTTCCGCTTTCCGAAGCAGATCGGCGCGTGCTGATCCTTTCGAATCCCTCCGTTTTTCCAAAGCACTATTCAACAAACACGCTCTACGTCAGCTGTTCGATCTACAACCCCGGCGAAACGGCGCCCGTACATCGGCATACCCCGCATGCGAGCCGTTTTGTTCTAGAGGGTAGCGGAGGCTATACGACGATCGAGGGCGAAAAGTGCACAATGTCGCGCGGCGATCTTATCATTACGCCCAACGGAACCTGGCACGATCACGGGAATGAGGGCACTGAACCCGTGATGTGGGTCGACGTACTCGACTTGCCTCTGGTCGAAGCCTTGAGCGCAACTCAATTTGAATTTGATTATCATGAGCCGAGCACCGAATTGTCTAATTCAGGTCAATCGGTTCGCCGTGATGTTCAAACCGTTAGTCTGCCCGCCAATTACTCGACCGCTGTCTATGGTGGAGGCGGCTTACGGCCGACATTCATTGATAATCAACGAGGTTTGAGCAAGTCGACTCCGATGTTTATCTATCGGTGGAGTGACACGGAGCGAAGGTTGAACGAGTTGCGTTCATACAAAGGAAGCCCGCATGATGGCATCAAGTTGGAGTATGTGAATCCGGTGAACGGCGATGCGGTGACGACCACGATGTCTTTTGCGGTTCAGATGCTTCGGCCGAGTGAAAAAACCCGAAAGCAACGCAAGACGGCAAGCTCCGCCTACTGCTGTTTGCATGGAGGAGGAAAATCCATCGTAGGTGATAAGGTTCTGGAATGGGGACCCAATGATATGTTCGTAGTTCCGGGCTGGGCGTGGCATGAGCACGAGAACCTTTCAGCCTCGGAAGACGCGATCCTTTATCAAGTTTCCGATCAGCCGACGCTTGAGAAACTTGGTCTTTACCGGGACGAGAAGTTCTAGCGAATGGTCACCAGTTGGATCGTTTTCGAAGCATATGTGATAAACCCGATTTGCTTCGGGTAAAGGGTTGACCCGTGGGTTATGAAAAATGCTTCATGGAATATCCGCTTGTTCGCGGGGGCTGTCCGGCTCGCTCTGAGTTCTCTCTCAAGCTCCGCCAATGTTACACCGGCGCTCCAGAATGCATCGGCCCGTCAATCAAATCAACAGGTTCCGCGCGGGCGTCTAATGCTGCGTTTTACCGAGTGGTGAAAGCTGTCCCACAAAGCGCGAAGTGGTGTTGATCTTTTGGCTCCTAACCGCGCTGCTCAGTGGCATTGCTAAAAGGGTGATCCAGGTAATTCGTCGTTGGATCGCGGGCGAGGGTTCAAGCGACCTGAGTGTACTCGAGTTGATGCTTCGCCGTTGCGTGCGCGGACCACTTCCATTACTCGCATAACGAGTATTCACCTATCGTGAGGTTTGCTTATCAGCCAATTGAATTATTTCTTCCCAGCATTCGAACCAAGCGGTGACTAGGGCACACAACTGGCCGCAGCGATAATTGTCGCTGCTCACAACGGAGGTTCTTAGATGCATAAGATTATTGTTCTAAGTTTTTCCACACTCGTTCTGGCGAGTGGCTTCATCTCAGCATTTTCGAGTTCTGCTGCAGCAGTCCCGATTTCGCAGGTCAAACAGGCCTGTGACAACATGAACAAGCAGAAAGCGGGCAGCTGCACGATGAAGCAAGCGCAATTCAAGGTAATGGCCGGATGCGCACAGGAAGCAGGAAAATCTCCTGTGTGTTTTGAATGCCCGGTCGATGACAAGCGCATGTGCTATGCGGTCTCTGGTAAGGGCGGCAAATACCTCAACGTCAACGTGTCATCTTCGGGTACTTTTGTTGAGGCTGTTATCAAGGGGTGTGATCTTGTCGCAAATGCCCAAAATAAGGGCCAGTGCCACTACAACATTGTTACGCGCCACGGAACGGTCGGCACAACGAGCGTCTCCGGCATTGCATTCGAGTGTCCGGATGACAAAGATTGTCACGCGCGGTCTGGAGCTCGCTTGCCTTAAACCGGGTTATGCTATGTAGACCCGTGACCGTTAGCGATAACGCTGCGGCCACGGGTCACACGGTCACTTGCTGATCAAAGGTTTTAGCCGTTTTTGGCCCATCATCCAGCACGTGCACTGGATTTGTGGAATGGATGAGTTATGGAATGGCCGTTGCCGGGCGGAGCAGACGTAGCCGACAGAGAGTGATGGTCATTTCGCCTTCAGTGCCAAGACCGGCGACCATTCTTCGTCCACGCCCGATTGCAGAAGCTGCTTGCACCGCTCGATCAGCAGGTGAGCCGGCCCGTCGTGAGGGCGCATGCCAAGCACCGACTCGAAATGGACGATCGCGCCCGAGAAGTCCCGTTGACGATATCTCGATAGCCCTTCTTCGTAGCTCGCAATCCAGTCTCTGTTTTCGCCGTTGACCTCTGCAAGGCCGATCAGCTCGTAGACCGCAAGTCCCTCGGTCCGCCCATAGACGGCGATGTTGTCGATCTCCCGGATGACGAACGCGTCCCGAATCAGGCGTGCGGTCTCCGCGCCGATCAGGATCTGCGTTCCATAGTGTTTGCTGGCGCCTTCGAGCCGGCTTGCTACATTAACGGTGTCACCGATGACGGTGTAGTTCAGCCGCAGTTCGGAACCGATATTGCCGACCAGCATGCCTCCGGAATTGATGCCGATCCGGATCTGCAGTGGATGACCCTCGTCGTCGTTCGCGCCTGCGGCCTCGATCGCCTTGCTGCAAGCGAGCGCCGCGCGGCAACAGCGCACGGCATGATCCTGCTGCGCCGTCGGCGCGCCCCAGAAAGCCATCACGGCATCGCCAATGAATTTGTCGATCGTGCCCCCGTTGGCGACAATGACTTCGGAAACGGCGTCGAGATATCGGGACAGCAATGGCACAACACGATCGCCCATGCGTTCGGACAGTCCGGTAAAGCCAGCGACGTCGATAAACATGACCGTCAATTCCTTGATGGACCCGCCGGGCTTTGCTTCCACGCCCTGGCTGAGAAGCGCTCTGACGAGATCGGCGGGAATGAATTTGCCAAAAGATGACAGGCCTGCCGCCATTTCGGCGATCGCGCCCGAGAGACTCGATATCTCGGCCAGCCGCGACGGATGGCGGCGTACCTTGTCCAGCTCAAAACTTTCGACATGCCGGATTTCTCCGACGACACGGGCGAGCGGGGTGGCGATCACCGATCGCGCCAGCATGGCCGACAACAGGGCTGCCAACAGCGCGCCGGCGGCAAGGCCCACGATTAGTCTGCGCAGCGTGGTTTCGACCGGTCCAAGGAACTCGGCTTCGGGAATGACGGTCGCCAGCGACCAGCCCGGAAACGGCAACGGCGTGAACGCAACCTCGTAAGCTTCGCCTCCGGATGTCAGTCGCTGGCGCCACGCTTGATGTCCGTCTTTGTCGCCAGCCGGCGCCTGCGACAGCACCATGCGGGCCAGCGGCAGCAGCGTTTCCTGGCTGCGCGCGGGATGCAGTTCGTCGGCCTCCTTGTCTGGTGCCGCGATCAACTCGCCATTGCCGTCGAAGATGAAGGCGGTCCCGGTGCGTCCGACCTCGAGCTGGGCAAGAAAATTCGCAAACCTGGTGTATTCGATGATGATGGCGAGGACACCTTGCCGCTCCTGATAGACATCGATCGGACCTGCAAATGCAATCGATGGACGTTGCCCGATCGGTTGGTCGAGCACCTTGAACCATTGCGGTGCGTTGGCCTCGACGCCTGTCTTGAACCAGGCCTGGTCGACGACGCGGAAATCGGTGGGAACGAATTCGCGCTTTTCGAATTCGATGTCTCCCGGAATGACCGCATATTCGTCGATCCGGCGCTGGCCGGCATGGTCGACCAGCGATATCTCCATCATTTCTAGACGTTCGTCGCCGAGCTTGTGCGCGGCGAAAAATGAGCCGTCGGGCCAGCCGAAGGCTACCCAGGAGATCGTCGCATGCGATTGCAGTTGCGACAGGAATACGAATTCACGTTTGTCGGCTTCGCGGGTGTTGAGCACGTTCTGCAAGAACAGGGTGCGAATAGCGGTATGAGCCGCGACCGCCTCTCCGACGATCGCCGACACCTCCTTTCGGACGGCAGCCACGATCTGTTCGTTGATGGTGCTGGCGAGTTGCCGGCTGCTGTTCTCCGCCGTGCGCCACCACAACAGGCTCGATGCCGACGCCGTCAAGAGGATCGCCGTCAGCACCAGCGCCGATACCGCAAGACGAATGCTGACTGTCCAAGGCCTGCCGGCAGACCGAGGCGGCGGACGGCCATCGTGTTCTCGGCTTGGAACGGCGATCATCCTCTTCTGCTTTCGGGCGGCGCACGCTGCCGGCTCACTCGCCTGAACATACACCGAATTCCGCTGCCTGTTACCTCTTCTGCAACGCAGCGCGGAACATGCTCGGCAAATTTCCGCGGTTTCCAGGCCTGAGGCTAACAACCCATCGGGCATCGGAGCTGTCCTTCAGTTTTCGGCACCTGTGACGAATGCGCGCGGTCGTGCGACGATTGTGCGCGGCGCGCGGCCGGTCTCACGGACTCGTGAGACGTCTAAGGTAACGCGCGTCGCGTACAGGCCGAATGACACGATGCGTATTCGCTCTGCACCCGATGCAACCCTCAAAGGAGAAAATCCAATGTCTACAAAAAATATTGTCAGTTCGTTCGTCCTGGCTGGCGCGCTTACGACCGCGTTCGCGACGCTGGCTGCGGCCGCCCCGCTTACGAAGGCCGAGGGCGACGCGGCTGTCGCCGCCCACAAGGAGAAATGTTTCGGCGTCGCACTGAAAGGACAGAATGATTGCGCGGCCGGTCCCGGCACGACCTGCCAGGGGACTTCGACCACCGACTTCCAGGGCAGTGCATGGAAATTCGTCCAGGGCGGCACCTGCGCCAACATCGAATTGCCTAACGGCAAGCACGGCTCACTGAAGCCGATCTAACACGATCGGACGACGCGACGGACAGAGAAACAGAAAGCGGAGCGATGACATGAATGCAGCGACCGGGCCTGCGGCGTGTGCGGCTATGCCTCTCCGCTTTCATTCGATGCCGATCGGCGGTCTCGCAGGCACCAGCTTCAAGCACCAGCACCTCGCCGAAATCCGCAGCCAGGGGTGCCGGCGAGCCTTCTTCGAAGTTCACGCCGAAAATTACATGGGTGCTGGTGGCCCCCCGCATCGCGCTCTCGAAGCGCTGCGACGAGACTTCCCGATCTCACTGCACGGCGTGTGCATGTCGATCGGCGGCGAACGGCCGCTCGATAGAGTACATCTGGCGCGATTCCAACATCTGGTCCAGCGCTATGAGCCGGCGCTGGTCTCCGAACACCTCGCATGGTCCACACACGAGACCACCTATTTCAACGATTTGTTGCCGCTACCCTACACCGAGGCGACTCTGCGCCGGGTTTGCGACCACATCGACCAGGTTCAGGAGGCAATCCGCCGGCCGATTTTGCTCGAAAATCCGTCGACCTATGTCGCGTTCACCGAGTCCACGATGAGCGAAACTGATTTCATTCGTAGCGTTGCGCGGCGCACCGGCTGCGGCCTACTGCTCGACGTCAACAACGTCTTCGTGTCCGCCGCCAATCACGGCTTCCCGGCTCTCGACTATTTGTCCGACTTTCCCCTGGGCGACGTCGGCGAGATTCATCTTGCCGGTCACGCGGAACATTCCGACGACGAGGGCGAACTGCTGTTGATCGACAGCCATGACGGTCCGGTCGCGGATGCCGTCTGGAAACTGTTCGAGATCGCGGTCTCGCGATGCGGGCCGATTCCGACGCTGGTCGAGTGGGACAGCAACATCCCAGACTGGCCGATCCTCAAAGCCGAGGCTGCCGCCGCGCAGGCCATCCTCGATCGCTGCCAGATGCGCATGGAGAGTTGTCATGCTGCTGCCTGAACCGCATGTCCCGTCCTCTTATACGGCGGCATTCGCATCCGCGCTGCTCGATCCCGGCAACGAGACGCCCGCCGTCGTGACCGGTCCGCCCGGCAAGGCCGCTGTCACGCGTTATAACGTCTATCGCAACAACGTCACGGCGAGCCTGATCGAGGTGCTGGCGGCGACTTATCCAGCGGTGCAGCGCATCACCGGCGTCGAATTTTTCCGCGCCATGGCGCGATCCCACCTCCGCGCCACGCCGCCGACGTCGCCGCTGCTGTTCGAATATGGGCGCGACTTTCCGGCCTTCATCGAGACGTACGATTATGCCTGCTCGATGCCGTGGTTGGCCGACACCGCGCGGATCGAACGCGCCTGGCTCGACGCCTATCATGCGGCCGACGCCGAGCCGTTGTCGGCGGCAACGCTGGGATCGGTGCCTCCCGGACACCTCGCCGACCTGGTCTTTGTCGCCCATCCGGCGAGCCGGATCGTACGTTCCCGCTTTTCCGTCGTGACGATCTTCGCAGCCAACCGCGACGACGCACCCGTCCGCCGCATCGACGCCTCGGTGCCGGAAGATGCCCTGATCACGCGGCCCGATCTCGATGTCGTCGTGCGGCATCTGCCACCTGGCGGTGCCGTTTTTCTCGCAAGCCTGATCGCGGGGCGACCGCTCGGCGAGGCCGCTGCTCTGGCGATGGATGCCTCGCCCACGTTCGATCTCGCTTCAAATATTGCCGGGATGATTGATGCGGGCGCATTCACCGCCCCCACTTTGGAGAAGCACGATGGCCACTGAACAATATGCGACCGGGGAGCCGCTTAGGGCAGTCGCTCTGCTTGCAGACAAGGCCAACCGGCTCGTTCAGGCAGTAGCGGTACCGTCGCTGGTCCAGCTTGTGATGCGCGTGGCTTTGGCGGTGCCGTTCTGGCGATCGGGCATCCTAAAGTGGAACGGCTTCTTGAAGCTCAGCGACACAGCGGTGACGCTCTTCACCGACGAGTTCATGCTGCATCTGCCGGGCGGGCCTTATCATTATCCGACGCCGGCGGTGATGGCGTTCCTGTCCGGTTGCGGGGAAATCACGTTTCCGGTTTTGTTGATACTTGGTCTCGCGACGCGGTTCGCGGCGTGCGGGCTGGTGTTGATGACCTTCATCGTTGAATTGACGGTCCCGGATGGTTGGCCTGTTCACATCACCTGGGCGGCGATGGCGCTCGGAATCATGGCTTGGGGGCCAGGACGGCTTTCAATCGATTATTGGCTCGAAAAGGCAATGTTTGCCTCTTGCAAGCGCTAGCGGTACGGACATCACGGGCGGATGGGTCGATGGCTGCTCTTGGCTGGCAAAGGCGGACGTCAATCGGATCTACCAGCGATAGAGCTGAGCCGCTTCGTTTGCCGAGAAAGCCTTCGACTCTCCAAAGGGATAAAGGCAGGATAAAGGAGATCTCGGTGGTCGCGAAATGGAGTGGTTATGAACTGGCTTCTCGCACCTCTTGCTATTCTCCTTGGCGCCGTTCTGACGACACAGGTCGCGACTAACGCGCAGCTCGGTAAAGCACTGGGAAATCCTTATATCCCGGCTACCTTCAACATGGCGTTTGGCTTGATCGTTACCGTGATTTTGACTTGGGCCCTTACAACCCAGTGGCCTTCGCGCGAGATGATGCGCGAAGTGTCTTGGTACCTTTGGCCTGCCGGCGGCGTCTTAGGGGTGGCATATCTCACCGGAAATATCCTGCTCGCTCCCAAACTTGGAGCAGGCGCTCTTGTGGCTCTCGTCGTCGCCGGCCAGCTCATATTCTCGGTTCTGTTGGACAACTTTGGCTGGTTTGGATTTGAACAACATCCCGCCGGCGTTGCACGCTTGGCTGGATGCTGTCTGATGATGGCCGGCGTTTTCCTCATCTCTAGGTTTTGAGGGATCGGCAACTGATGAGCATGTCAATCCTAGCTGCAATTGAGATGATTGCTTACGGAGCCGTCCGATTTGGAACTTCAGTGAATAGTTCCCGTAAGCTTGGGCCGTGCAGCCTTCGATCGGCGCTTGAGGAAACCGAATGATAGACTCGACGGTCCCGCCCGGTGCTCCGGGTATATTGCCTCGTTGGACCTCTAGCGCGAAAAGCGCTGTTGGGACGTCCGCGGGCGCGCAGAGTAACGTATGGTTTACGATCAGCCACGGTATTCTGAACGAAGTGTATGCACCACGACTCGATACCGCCTGCATTCGGGATTTTGGCTTCATCGTTACCGCGGCAGACTATTTTTCAGAAGAGAAGCGCGACGCCGATCATACGGTCGTTTTGATCGAGGACGGCGTTCCGGCTTTCCGCCTCGTCAACACATCCAGAGACAGTCGCTATCGTATCACTAAAACGGTTCTATCAGATCCCGATCGTGAAGTGGTACTTCAGGAGTTTCATTTTGAAGCGCTGGTAGGTAAGCCATCCGATTATGCGGTTCACGCGCTGATCTCACCTCATCTTGTCAATGCTGGCGCTGGTAACAATGCCTGGGTTGGTGACTTCAAAGGGAGACCGATGCTCTTTGCGGAAGCGAGAGGCCGGTCGCTCGCGATTGCGTCGTCGGTCCCGTGGACAGCGCGGTCGGTCGGTTACGTCGGGACCTCGGACGCCTGGCAGACATTAAAACGCGGCGAGGGTTTAAGTCCTGAGTATCAATCCGCGCAGAACGGCAACGTCGCCTTGTCTGGCACGCTTGACTTAGTTAACAGCAACGGTCGTGCTCTACTTGCGATGGGCTTCGGGGTGCAGCCCGAAGAAGCCGCCTTTCGGGCCGTTCTCAGCCTGCAACAGGGTGCAGTATCGGCGCTTAAGAAATACTCGGCGGGGTGGCGCGATCTGCAGAGCGCGTTTCTGCCGCTCGATGAACCCCACGACCCACAGAAACTGAACCGCTATCGAATTAGCACCGCGGTGCTGGCCTCGCATCGGGACGATGCATCAGGGGCGATTATTGCCAGCCTTTCGATCCCGTGGGGATTCCGTAAGGGCGATGACGATCTGGGCGGTTATCATCTGGTCTGGCCACGGGATCTGGTCGAAACCGCGGGCGGATTTCTCGCGGCGGGTGCAACGACCGCCGCAAAATCGGTGCTCGACTATCTAATGGCAATTCAGGAAGCGGATGGGCATTGGGTGCAGAATTCCTGGCTTGACGGCCGGCCTTACTGGCAGGGCGTCCAGATGGACGAAACGGCTTTTCCGATCCTGCTCTACGATATGTTGTTGCGTGCCGACGCGATCGAAGCGTCCGAGGCCGAACATTATGGACTGTTAATTGAAGCGGCTGCCGGTTACATCGTCCGCGCCGGCCCGACCACGCAGCAGGATCGCTGGGAGGAGGACAGCGGCTATTCACCGTTCACGCTGGCGGTTGAAATCGCGGCCTTGTTGGCGGCGGCCGATGCGATAGAAGGCGCCGGCAAATGCGCCAAGGCGCAGTATCTGCGTGATGTGGCCGATGGCTGGAACGAGAAGATTGATAGTTGGACTTATGCGACTGACACCGAGCTATCCCGCACACTCGGGATCGACGGTTATTACATGCGGATCGGATTTGCCGGCGGCGACGGTGCGTTCGGATCGCGCGGCCTGATACCCATCCGGAATCGAGCCGGTGGCAACGAAGTGCTGGAAGCCGGCCTTCTAGTGAGTCCGGACGCGCTCGCGTATGTTCGATTTGGCCTGCGAGCCGCCGATGATCCGCGCATCCTCAATACAGTTGCCGTCATCGATTCTCTGCTCAAACGTGAACTGCCCGCCGGCCCCTATTGGTATCGCTACAACGACGACGGCTATGGCGAGCATGCGGACGGCACGCCGTTCGACGGTTCCGGCATTGGCCGGCTTTGGCCCCTTTTGACGGGCGAGCGCGCTCACTACGAGCTCGCTGCCGGAAGGACTGAGGAAGCAAAACGTATGTTGGAAACGTTCGAGGCGTCCGCTAGCGTCGGAGGCCTATTGCCGGAGCAAATTTGGGACAGTGAAGATATTCCGGAACGGGAGCTGTTTCTTGGGAGGCCCTCAGGTAGTGCGATGCCTCTGGTCTGGGCACACGCCGAACATATCAAATTGCTGCGGTCATTGCGGGATGGCGCGGTGTTCGATATGCCGCCGCAAACCTACGCCCGCTACGTGAAAAGTACGCCCAAACCCGCGCCCATTGTCTGGCGCATGGATGCAAAGGTCGCTCGAATAGCGGTCGGCCGAATGCTGCGCCTTGAATTTCTGGAGCCCGCATCGCTCCATTGGTCGTTTGATAATTGGACGACCACAACAGATAACGGCAGCAACGCTACGGGCTTTGGCATGTTCATTTGCGATCTTCCCACTCAAGAGCTTGCCAAGGGCGCAGAGGTACGTTTCACGATACTGTGGACCGAGCGGGGTAAGTGGGAAGGTAATGACTTTATGGTCGTAATTGGCGAATAACGGTCAATGCCGGGCACGATAGCTTTACCCGCGCGTTGTCATCCGGATTAGACTTCGTTCCCGGACGATCTTCCTTTTCGAGGTTCAGGCTGCGAACAATGGCCATTCTAAGTATCGTTGCAGCCTTGGCGGCCCGTTTGCTGTTGGTCATGCTGTTTTTGCCATTTAGCGCGCTGGATAAGGTCCTCAACTTCAGACAGGCGGTCGACCAGGCCGCGGAAGCCGCCTTGAACCGTTCGCTCGCGGCTGTCTTGATTTTTGCCGGATTGGGCGTTGAGGTGTTTATGTCGCTCGCAATTTTGACTGGCATCGCGGATCGCTTGGCGGCGCTTGTGCTGGCACTTTATTGCGTTGTCACAGCATTGCTGTGGAAACAGTTTTGGAAAACGCCGGATTTTCGTCTCCGTGGCGCCAGTCGCGGACGGGAGGTGTTTTGGGATTTCCTCAAAAACCTTGCACTCGGCGGTGGTTTTCTGGCGCTGGCGTTCGGCGCAAGCGCCGACGGCTTTGAACGGCTCGTATCGCATCCATTGGCATCGTCGCATCCCTATAGCTCGATCGATTACACGGTGGAAAGATGAATGTGCCGCCGGTCATACCGTATTGGCATTTGTGGACCGACGCCAGCGGCATTAGCCGGCTGGCGCAATGCGCGATGACTGAGTTCGAACTGAAGTCCATCAACGCACCCGCCGATCCACAATGGCAGGGCAGAAGCATCACCGGACAAATGACGACGATGGTGACCGTGCAGCCGGTTGGATGGATCGGCACCTGGCACGAGAATCCTAAGCCCCAATGGATCATACCGCTGTCGGGACGATGGTTCGTCGAAGCCATGGACGGCACGCGGATCGAAATGGGGCCTGGCGAAATTTCGTTTGGCGGTGATCAAAACTGCCGAGCGGTCGATGGCAACCGTGGGCATCGGTCCGGAACGATCGGAGACGTTCCGGCCGTACTCATGGTAGTTCAGCTCGAGGGGGTTCCCGCGCTCCGATCATCCTGCGAATTCCGGTGAGCGCCGTGGAAACCACAAACCCGGATGTCCAAGTTCGAAGACTAACCAGCTTCGGCCTGACGACGCCGAATGCACATCGGCTGTCCCATTTTTATCAGAAAGCGCTGGACTTTCGTTTGCTGAGCACCAAGCGGAGCTCGGGGAATGATTTCGAGCGGTTGATGGGCGTGGAGGGTGGGGCTTCAGTAGTCACACTGGGTCTTGGCGACGAAGTTGTTGAATTCCTACAATTCGACCGACCGGGCCGACCTTATCCTAAGGATGCGGCTTCATCGGATCTATGCTTTCAGCATTTTGCGATCGTCGTTACGGATATCAACGCAGCCTATCAAAGGCTCGTTTCCGCGCCCGGGTGGACGGCGATATCAATCGACGGGCCGCAACAATTGCCGGCCTCTTCAGGAGGTGTCACGGCATTCAAATTCCGGGATCCTGATGGTCATCCGCTAGAATTTTTGGCATTTCCGTTCGATCGGATCCCGCCACGTTGGCAGAGCCGTCCCCAGGGCAGTCTTTTTCTCGGCATTGACCATTCAGCGATCAGTGTTGCTGTCGACGCCGCTAGTATCGAGTTTTATCGAGGTCTTGGCTTCCGCGTAGCGGCGCATTCGTTCAATAGCGGACCTGAGCAGGAACGGCTCGACGCCGTAAGACATGCGCAGGTGGGAGTCACGGCGTTGGAGCCTCGGCAGACCACTCCACATGTCGAATTGCTCTGCTACCGATCCGTTAGTCGCGGCGAAAGTTCCGTTGTCCGCGGT
This sequence comes from uncultured Alphaproteobacteria bacterium, assembly GCA_963824305.1. GTDB lineage: Bacteria > Pseudomonadota > Alphaproteobacteria > Rhizobiales > Xanthobacteraceae > Bradyrhizobium. The sequence goes on along the minus strand of CAWGOW010000001.1, from coordinate 1,667,720 downwards.
AATGACGTTGCCGCGACCCGGTTGGTATTCGATGTCGATGGGTCCTCAACAGAAAGCGCTCCGCAAGGTTTGATCGATCCGGACGGCCATCGTCTGGTGATATCATCTCCCATGGATCTATCCTCTCGACCATCAACGATCGCAAATGCCGGCTCGTCGCCCGGACTATTCAACCCGGAGTAAGCTCCATGACCTCGTCGACAGAACCGGCCACGGCCGTATCAACCGCACCGTCTATCGCGGTTCCTAAGCTCCTGTATGGACAGAAGGCGCTGGTCACGGGTGCCAATTCCGGGATCGGCAAGGGGGTGGCGATCGCTTTGGGACAAGCGGGTGCCGACGTTGTGGTCAATTACGTCGATGGTGACGATGCCGCCAACGCAGTGGTCGAAGAAGTGAAGAAATCCGGTGCGATCGCTTATGCTCATCAGGCAGACGTTTCTTCGGAAGATCAGGTCGCGGCGATGGTCGCCCGAATGGTGAAGGAGTTCGGCACAATCGACATTCTCGTTAGCAATGCCGGCTTGCAGCGTGACTCCGCGTTTCACGAGATGACTCTTGAGAAGTGGAATAAAGTTCTCAGCGTCAACCTGACCGGTCAATTCCTATGCGCGCGCGAGGCGGTACGCGAGTTTCTCCGTCGTGGCGTCGTGCCATCGGTATCTAGCGCGGCGGGAAAAATCATCTGCATGAGTTCGGTGCATCAGGAGATTCCATGGGGAGGTCATGCGAACTACGCCACATCCAAAGGTGGGATCAAATTGATGATGGAAAGCATGGCACAAGAATTGGCGCCGAAACGCATCCGCGTGAACGCGATCGCGCCCGGCGCGATCAGAACGCCGATCAATACTACCGCATGGGACACCAAAGAGGCCTATGACGCCTTGATGACGCTGGTGCCTTACGGACGGATAGGGGAGCCCGAGGACATCGCGCGCGCAGCTGTGTGGCTTGCTTCAGACCAATCCGACTACGTGGTCGGCACGACGCTGTTCGTCGATGGCGGTATGACGCTCTATCCCGGGTTTGCAACAGGGGGCTGAGGAACGGGCTATGTCGGACCGCTATGACGTTATTATTATCGGTAGCGGCCCCGGCGGGGCGTCCGTTGCGCACAAGCTCGCCCGGACAGGCAAACGCATTCTGTTGCTGGAGCGCGGCGATTATCTGCCGCGTTCACCTGCCAATTGGGATTCTCAGACCGTCTTCGTCGATGCAGCTTATCAGGCGAACGAGACCTGGTACGGCGCAGACGGGCGAAGTTTCCAACCCGGTCTACACTATTTTGTCGGCGGCAATTCCAAGGTGTATGGCGCGGCCCTGTTTCGAATGCGTGAACGGGACTTCGACGAAGTCATTCACAAAGATGGAATATCGCCCGCATGGCCGTTGAAATATGAGGCATTCGAACCTTACTATTCGGAAGCAGAACGGCTCTTCCATGTGCACGGACAACGCGGTGAAGATCCCAATGAGCCGCCCTCTAGTGAACCGTTTCCTTATCCGGCGGTTTCGCACGAACCTCAGATCCAGGCGTTGAGCGACAGCCTGACCGAGCACGGCCTGCACCCCTTCCATCTTCCGTTAGGAATATTGTTAGACGAAAAGGGCGGTAAGCCGACGCCAACCAGCATTTGTATCCGCTGTGATGCTTTTGACGGCTTTCCATGTCTACTTAACGGAAAGGCGGATGCGCAGGTGATGTGCGTCGATCCGGCGCTGAAAACGTATCCCAATCTGACATTGTTGACGGGCGCCTATGTCGCCAAGCTGGAGACCTCCGAATCCGGTAGGTCGGTGACGGGTGTCCGCGTAACCCGGGCCGGCCAGGAGGAATCATACTCGGCCGATATCGTGGTTGTTGCTTGCGGAGCTCTGTCGTCGGCGCTGCTTTTGCTGCGGTCGGGGAACGGCAAGCATCCAAAAGGTCTTGCGAACGGCTCCGATCAGGTGGGACGCAACTATATGCGTCATAATCAGTCGATCCTGATGGCCCTGATGAAGCAGCCTAACGATACGATTTTCCAGAAAACCCTAGCTGTAAGCGACTACTATTTTGGTTCTGACGATTGGGATTTTCCGCTCGGTCTGATCCAGATGTGCGCGACTTCCCACGGCGCTCAAATTAGAGGTGAGGCACTTCCCAGTTGGCTCGAATGGGTGCCAAAAATGCCGTTTGAGGAAATGGCGCGACACTCGATGGATTTTTGGCTGTCCAGCGAGGATTTACCGCGACCGGAGAACCGTATTTATTATGATGGCGCCCGCGTTGTGCTAGACCTCACAGAGGGCAACATGGAAGCCCACCATCGTCTCAAGAAAAAGCTTGAAATAATGCTAAGCAAGGTTGGAGCGCATCCCGTGTTGCTCGAGCGAAGCTTGTATCTCGGACAAAACGTTCCGATCGGGGGCACCGCACATCAAGCTGGAACTGCGCGGTTTGGAACCGATCCGCGGACATCTGTCCTTGATCTCGATTGTAAGGCGCATGAGCTAGATAATCTCTATGTCGCCGACGCCAGTTTCTTTCCGTCGATTGGAGCGGTTAATCCTACTCTGACAATCATCGCAAACGCTCTGCGTGTGGCCGATAAGATCAAGCAGCGATTGACAGCGTGATGCCAAACCGAATTGAGGATTACGCTGCGATCGGCAATTGCGAAACAATAGCTCTCGTCGGTCGCGATGGGTCCATCGATTGGCTGGGCTTCCCCAGATTCGACAGCGCTGCCTGCTTCTCCGCCTTACTCGGAGAACCCGACCAGGGCCGTTGGCTCATCGCGCCAAGTGTTGATTGTACTCAAATCTCCAGGCGTTATCGCGGCGACACCCTGATACTTGAAACCACCTTCGAAACGGAGACCGGCTCCGCGTGTGTCATCGACTTTATGTCTCGCCGGGACGGCGTATCGGACCTTGTCCGGATTGTACGAGGAATCACCGGCACGGTCGCTATGCGCACCGAACTAATTGTCCGTTTCGAATACGGTTCGGTCGTACCCTGGGTTTCGCGCCAGGAAGACCGAAGGCTCGAACTGACGGCTGGTCCAGATCGACTGTTACTGGAAACGCGCGTCCCCGTTCGTGGCGCAAATTTCAAAACTATCGGTGAGTTCGATGTCGTAGCCGGGGACGATGTTGCGTTTACATTGAGTTGGACCCATTCCTATCGGCCGATGCCTCCTCCTTTTCGGGCGACGGATGCTTTGGCTGAAGCCGAACTCTTCTGGTCGAACTGGGCTTCGCCAATCAAACGGGCAGGAGAGTGGTCCGAGCCGGTTCTACGGTCATTGCTAACGCTAAAGGCACTCTCGCACCGCGAGACCGGTGGAATTGTAGCGGCGGGCACTACTTCCTTGCCGGAAAAAATTGGCGGATCGCGCAACTGGGATTACCGCTTTTGTTGGCTCCGCGATGCGACATTCACATTGTATGCTCTGTTGGAAGCCGGGTTTGTCGGCGAAGCTAAGGCTTGGCGGCTATGGTTATTGCGGGCGGTCGCCGGTAGTCCAGATGATTTGCATATCATGTACGGCGTAGCTGGAGAGCGACGGCTGGTAGAGTACGAATTACCTTGGCTTGCTGGTTATCAAAAATCAGCCCCGGTTCGGATTGGTAACGCAGCGGCTGGTCAGGTTCAACTCGACGTGTACGGAGAAGTCCTAGATGCCCTGTATGTGGCCAGACGGTCGGGCCTGGCTGCGAATGACGCGAGTTGGGGACTAGAATGCGCGCTGGTCGAACATCTGGAAACTATCTGGGACCAGCCGGATGACGGAATTTGGGAAGTCCGAGGCGGGCGTCAGCATTTTACGCATTCCAAAGTTATGGCCTGGGTTGCCTTTGACCGAGCAGTTCGATCGTCCGAAGAGTTCGGGTTAGAAGCTCCGTTGGAGCACTGGCGAGCAATTCGTGACAGAATTCACAGGAGGGTCTGCGATAACGGATTTGACGCCAAACAAAATTCTTTCGTCCAATCGTTCGGAGTTACGGCACTGGATGCCAGTCTGCTATTGATCCCGATCGTTGGGTTCTTGCCCGCATCAGACGCGCGCATCCGCGGGACGCTATCTGCGATCGAGAAGAACCTTGTTCAAGATGGCTTTGTTCTGAGGTATCACACCACTACAGGGACCGACGGACTGCCGCCCGGCGAGGGTGCCTTTCTGGCTTGCAGCTTCTGGCTCGCGGACAACTATGTGCTGCAAGGAAGAATTGATGAAGCGCGTGTGCTCTTCGCCAAACTCTTGTCGTTGCGGAATGATGTCGGGTTACTTGCCGAGGAATATGATCCGATTTCGAAGAGCCAGTTAGGTAATTTCCCACAGGCATTCTCACATCTGGCGCTGATCAATACCGCGCGCAACCTAATAGGCGCCGGTGGTCCCGTTCATCAACGGTCCGCAGGTAGTAATATGACCGGGAAGGCGCAAAATTAGACGATCTCGCGTATCCGAGCCGAAAGATTTGAAGTTGTAAAATGGGGCGTTTATGGCTCGGCCGCTCTGACAGTAAAATCAAAACCTTGTGCGGCATTCGGCTCCGAACTCGAAACTGTCTTCATATCAACTTTGATTGTTCGTCCGCTTTGCGCGCGCATCAATTACCTGGATCGCGCGCGTGAGGAGAATTTATCTGGAGCGCATCAATGCAACACGCTCCAGAGAAGCTTGTTTTACTCAAGTCTTGCTAGGATATTTGTATTCAGGCGCCGACTTCAGCTGACCGGCGTTGGCATCCATGGTCGCGTGCCACTTGCTATCCTTGGTATCGTAACCGAGCTTTACGGCGGACGGGCGAACCGCAACGTAATGGTCGCCCATGCCGAGGAATCCGCCTACGCCCAGGATGTAGCCGCTCACGCTCGTGCCGTTGTAGGCAACGTCCTTGATCGTCCCAATGTTTTGATGATCGTTGTTGTAGACATCAAGCCCGACGACCTTCGAGCTAAGCTCGTCGCTTGCCGGAACGTTAGTAAACATACCGCCGGTGTCCTTCGCCGGCGCGCCGGTGTTGGTCCCAGAAGCCTGCCCGTTCGCGCCGACGGTGGTAACTTCGGTCATTGAATTCGGTCCAATGAACATCGTGACATCGTTGCCCGATTTATCGGTCGCCCGAACTAGAAACGAATCCGGCATGACCTTTACGTTCGTGAACCCGGAGTTCTGCAGATTGGTCGTCATTTGCTGCTGAACACTGGTTCCCCCCGTCTGTGTCTTGGTCGTCGCAGTCGGTGCGGAAGTTGAAGACGGACCTGGTGTTTGGGCCAAAGCTACTGACGAAACCGTCGTCAAGAAAGCCGCAGCCAGTATAGTTGTTTTTTTCATCGCTTAATCTCCATCGAGTTTGCGTGAGCCCTTATGAAGACAATCGATTGGACGAAAGCTCGTTCCTGACAAACGCGAGGTGAACCAAACTTAATCCCTTGAAATGATAAATCGATATTCGAGCGGAGGTCGACAGCAGTCTTGATGCTGCTGCCGACCGATTTTGCCTCTTGCTTAACCATTACCCAGCGGCATGGCGACGTAATGAGACGCGTCGCCGGAGCGGATGCGCATTAGCACGTTTTTCTTGCTTTCCGTCTGAGCCGTCTTGAGAGCGTCGCGGACGTCGTCCGAGTTCGCTACGCTCTTTCCTGCAACTTCAAGAATCACGTCGCCTTCCTTGAAGCCGTGATCCAAAGCTGCTCCCTTTGGGTCGACTCCAGTCACGACGACACCGGTTTTGCCTGCGCCTGCGACTGAACTCGCTGGAGCCACTGTCATGCCAAGCCGGGGAACGTCTGTACCTTGGGTCGAATTTCCCCTGTCGGTGCCGGCCTTCGCCTCCTGGGCATTGGGCAGCTTGCCGAGAGTCAGATTGATGACGGCATCCTTCCCCTTATGCAGCACTTCGAGCTTGACAGCGTTGCCTGGTGCGAGAGCCCCGATGGTGCGGGCGAGCTCGCGGGCGTCTTTGATCGATTGACCGTTTACTGCAGTGATGACATCGCCGGATTCGATGCCGGCCTTTGCCGCCGGACCATTGGCTTGAGGCTCTGATACCAACGCGCCCTCGGCTTTCTTCAAGCCAAGGCTATCGGCGATATCTTGCGTGACAGGTTGAATCTGGACGCCGATCCAGCCGCGGCTGACGGTTCCCTGGTCCTTCAACTGAGAGATCACCATCTGCACCGTAGAAGCCGGAATCGCGAACGCAATCCCAACGCTTCCGCCCGATGGCGAATAGATCGCCGTATTCACTCCGACGACTTCTCCCTGCATATTGAAGGTTGGTCCCCCCGAATTACCCTTGTTGACGGGCGCATCGATCTGGAGGAAATCATCATAGGGTCCATTGCCGATGTCTCGGCCGCTGGCCGAGACGATGCCGGCCGTGACGGTTCCTCCGAGTCCAAAGGGGTTGCCGACCGCGAGCACCCAGTCGCCGATCCGAGACTTGCCGTCCGAAAGCTTGGCGAACGGAAAGTCCGAGCCGCCCTCAACCTTGATCAGGGCAACATCGGTACGAGGATCCGTGCCTATCACTTTCGCCGTATAGGTCTTGCCGGCTTCGGTGGTCACTTCAACCTTGTCCGCACCGTCGACGACGTGATTGTTGGTAACGGCGTAGCCGTCCGATGTGATGAAGAAGCCTGACCCCTGACCCATCATGACGCCGTGGCTGCCATGGCGACCGCGCGTGCCCGGAGGCATTCCATCCGGTCCGTGTTGGAAAAACCGTTCCATCGGGGATCCCGGCTGGTTCGACGAGTCCTCGTCGCCGCTAGCACTTGTGTCGGTGGCTTTGTCCTTCATCGTGACCTTGACCGAGATCACTGAAGGTTTCACGCGCTCCACGATATCGGCAAAGCCGATCGGCTGCTCAACCTTACTTACGGCATTGTTGACCTGGGCTTGGGCCGGGCTGCTGAAAAGATCGAGATTCCCCGACGACGGACTGAAACCGTAGACGGCAACACCGAGACCGGCGGCGACCGATGCCCTGAGGGCGAACTTGCGAGCCGAAAAGAGAGAACGGTAGGGCGTGCGACGGGACGGACTTAACGAGGCATTGGATGGATGATCGGCCATAGCTAGTGCTCCATAGACGGAATCGATGGCGCCACTTGACGCCTCATGATCCAAACATGGGCGCACTCGCCTTACGTGGCGCTGGCCGGGGTGTTAATGTTCGGCAACAAACGGCTAATGGAACGTAGCTCCATTTGCCGCAAGCCGTTTGTAGCAGTTCCCCCGGCGACGGCGAGCCACGCTGATGCTAAAGAAAGCTTTAGGGTAAATCAGCGCTTCAACGCTCAGGTTTATAATTATTCAAAGCAGTCTTCGCTGATACTTGTCGCGTGTCACTCGCAGCGGCCCGACGGCCAGGCCACATTCTTTACCCTGGAGTGGAACTCTGGTGCTGATCGTAATTCATTAGCCACAGCTCTAGCGCCGCCATAAAAGTGACGACGATTCCGGCGCCGATGCTGATGTGCATCGCCTTAGTATGCGTAAAGCCCAACACCCACGGAGAAACCAATAGCCAAAAGCCTAGCAGCAGGTTGAGCCACTCTTCCCAGTTAGAAAACATCACGACCGCAATAATCGAAGTCGCCGCAATAAGGGCACTGGTCGCCCAAATATCGATACGAGCATTTTTACTGGCGAAAGCAAACAGCCACCGCGAAGCGAACAGAAAAAGCCCAACCGTCAAACTATAAAGATCCAAAATAGCCTCGCGTCGCCATCTTGACATGATAAACATCTTTCCAACCGTGAAGTGTCCTCGACGCGATTTTAAATTCTGCGTTTACGTCACCACCGCGACGAACCGCATCATCCAGAGAAGGAATTTGCTACCATTGCACTGTTGTACCGATCGCGGTCGGCGAGGAATCCCATTTTGAGCTATCGGCCATGATTACGGCTGAAGTAACCGCTACTACTAACAAGGCCATCACAACCGCCAACACGCCGCGTCTGTCATCGTCGCGACCTTTAGACTGCGGCTTTTCTGTTTTGTCTGTCATCTTTTGCCTCCCTTGGAAGGCATAGGAACAACTAGTTTAGAACTGAAGAGTTTCGCGCTCCGATCACTCCTTTAGTAGGGATCACTCCTTTAGTAGAGGCCGCCGGGCTTGTCCCTTTACAGCAGGCGACCCGCGCCATTGGTGGGCAAAAGAGGGGCTCCTTGGTTTATATTTGTTTTTGGGAAGTCATCCCTGCGCTGCAAGCTTACGGTCAAGCAGCTGAGAGCATCTCTTCAAGCTCTGAACGATACACCGAACGAGATCGGCGGGGACGACCTTGCGATAACCAGGATTACTGGCATCAAAAGTGCTGTTCAGCGGCGCGCTTCATTCGGAGATTGCGTACCTGCGGGTCAGTTGTATCAATTTCCGCTAATGAATTACGTGTTGCAAAAGTCGAGCTTTGCAACGGTCCGAATTTTAGGTGGAACCCTTAAAAGGTTCCCAAATCCCTAAAAAATGGGGCGGCTGGCGCGGCGAGCATATCTGCGCTTGAGCTCGTCAGTGTTGAAAAGTCGAAGCGACGCGTCGAAAAGCATGTTGAAAGAGACGTGACCGGGGAGTGCGCCAACAACGCAACCAGTCCTTCCCATCGTATTTTAGGCAAATGTTGCAGGAGACGCAGTCAGCCACTTCTCGCTGACCTGAGAGAAGGCGCCGGGCGAGATCGGGTTGCCGAATAAAAGGTCGCGCCATCGAAATGAAGTCCGCGGTTCCACTTTCGATGATTCGCGCCATCGTATCGGCGCGACGCAGACCTCCGACTAAGATGATGGGCAAACGAGTGCGGCCTCGCAACGCCTTCGCGTCATCAAGAAAATAGGCTTCCTCTTCGCCGCGGGAATAAAATAGTCGGTGGAAAAGCAAATCCCGAAAAGCCCGCTTTCTGTCGACGGCCACATAAGAACGTATCGACCCGGAAACGTAGTCGCTCATTAAATTTGACGAGACTTCAACACCATCAAGGCCTGCACCGATCAGCTTGCTGATGCCCATGATCGACTGCTCGCGCGTGAGAGCCCGCGAATGGCTTGTAATGTCGCGTACACCAACCTTCATAGTAACGGGCATGCTTGACGGGATAGCGGATCGAACAGCCTTTATGACCTCAATCGGGAATCGCTCACGCCTGTCGGCGTCGCCGCCCCATTCGTCATCGCGCATGTTGGTAAGGGGAGAGCGAAACTGACTGATTAGGTAGCCGTTCGCTCCATGAATATGGATACCGTCGAAGCCCGCCTTCACTACGCGCCCTGCGGCGTCGTGATAGCAGTCCAAGGTCTTCTTAATTTCACTTGTTGTTGCGGCCTTGACCGAGCGGCCATGCATTACGTTGGCTACGTCGGAAGGCGATAACGGCTGCTCATTCGGAATGAGGGATTGGCTTCCAGCATGTCCCAATTGCGCAAAAATGCGGCCGTCAAAGCCATGAACTGCATCAGTGGCAGTTTTCAAAGGCTCTATAGTTTCGTCGATATGAATGCCCCCCTGGACGGGGTCATATCTTCCCCTTCCCTCGACGAACAGATGGCCGGTGAATTGAAGGCCTACACCACCTCGCGCTAGGTTGGCATGCAGTAATCTAAATCGATCGTCGACGACGCCGGCCGGCGAACCCATGGATTCGGATGTGCCGCTCCGAACCAACCGATTGCTGAGCTGAAGTTGTCCAATAAGACCCGTTTGCCGGAGTACATCTGTCGTATTCATACTTCTGCGTCCTCCTTGCCAAACGTAGCTATACCCCCGAAAAAACTGAGGATAAAAATGTCAGCCTGTTGAACGCCGCCGCAAGCGAATAAGCCTTGAACGCTTCTTAAATATAGCAAAAATGCCTTCATGGGTTCAAAACACTCCAGCAATGAGGATCGATCAGCGCGCACCGACGTTCGGGCGGCTGCTGGAATTTGTCTGCTGATTGTTGGCGACGCAACGAAGAATACGCACGCGGCTGCTTTCATGCAGACGGCACGACTTCGGGATTGGCTTACCTTGGACGTGGAACTCATCGACGCGGAGGACGGGCCGTGGATGGGCGCCGCTATGCCTGGTTCGCCGATTGGCTGTGGAATTTTTGCGAGGGCGGAGACCGGCGGCTTCTTTGCCCGGTGTGATGCGCGGTGCATCTATCTTTCGGCGACGCTGGATCAACTGTTAAGCGCGAATGGTATTGGTAGCATTTTCCTTGTTGGTGAGGCACCAAATTCTTTTGTAGATGGTATGCGGAGCTTTGCAATTGCGCATGGCTATGGGTTCCAAGTTGATCCGCCCGACGACAGAAGCGGGTTGACCGTCGAGCCTTTTGAACCGCGGATGCACGATTTCGTCTCCCGTCTCTCGCCTGAAAACGTGGCATTGCTGCTCATCGATTTCCAAAACGACTTTTGCGCCGCCGAGGGTGCGACGGGGCGCACCGGCGCATCGATGCGAATGATCGACGCCGCGGTTCATCGTACTCGGGACCTGCTGAGATCGGCGAGGGAAAATGGTATCTTCGTTGTTCATGTACGTGCCGAATATGGAAAGCCCTGGCGCTCTGCGAGCTCGCCGTATCGCTTCCCCGTCGAGGGCCGGCGCGAAGCCGCGGTGTGGACCGCGTCGGCCAGCGACATGTCAACCAACCGCTTGTTCCAAGAAGAAGAAACGGAAGTTTGCCGGACGGGCACTTGGGGAGCGGAATTCGTCGAGGGACTTCGTCCCGAGCCTGGTGAGGCGGTCATCACGAAGCATCGCTTTGGGGCATTCGCCAGCACGGGGCTTGATCAACTTCTTCGAGCGCAGAGATTATCGAGCCTCGTCGTCGCGGGTGTTACGACCAATTGCTGCGTGGAAACAACCGCACGCGAAGCAGTTATGCGAGAATTTAACCTGATTGTGGTCGAAGATTGTGTCGGCGTGAAGGATCATCTGGCGGACCTTCATCAGGCCACGCTCGAGGCACTTGGAACCTATTTCGGGTTGGTTCGGCCGGCATCGGATATTATCGCGGGGTGGGCTCGGTCCTCTTTGGACGGAGGGCAAAGATCAAAACGATGAGCATGCACCCGTTGCAAGCGACAGTGCCAGAGCCTCGTCGCGTCGCCGCCCGTATCTCGAGCGCATTCGGCGTTTCAGCAATTCTAACCATGCCGGCATGTATCGTGATCGCGGCGGGAGTCGTACTTCCACTGGGCTATATGCTGATCCTGAGCCTCCAGACGCCGGACCCAGGGGAGGCCGCGCTCACTGCCGATTTCACGGCCGTCAACTACGTGAAGTTTTTCACGTCGCCTTTCTACTGGAACGTCTTGCTAAAAACCATCTGGGTGGCGTCAGTGACGACGGCTGTGTGTGCCTTTCTGGGGGTTACGCTTGCAGTATCCATATGGCTTACACCTCCGCGATGGCGCGGGCTTTGCGTGCTGGCGGTGATCTCACCGTTGCTGGTGAGCATCGTCACGCGGGCTTTCGGCTGGATGGTCGTTCTCGGAGATTATGGCCTGATCAATAACCTTCTCATTCACCTCGGCATCATCGTTACCCCGCTCCGAATGATGTTCACCAATTTTGCTATAGTCATAGGCTTAGTGCATGTCTTTCTTCCGTTGATGACACTGCCGATCCTGACATCGCTCGATCGGATTGATCGCGATATCCCGGAAGCTGCAAGTTCGCTCGGAGCCAGTGCTCTGACCATCGGCATGAAGATTCTGCTACCTATGGTGAGCTCGGGGCTGGTCAGCGGAATCACCATGGTGTTTAGCCTTTCGATGTCCTCCTACATCCTGCCGGCGCTGATGGGTGGGGCCGATTCAGGTATGATGACGACTCTCATCTATCAGCAATTCGTCGTTACGTTTAATTGGCAGTTCGGCGCCGCCCTTGTGTCGATACTGTTGGCGACTTCGCTTGGTATCGTCGCGTTTCTCATCTTCGAAACTGGCCGGCGGACACGAAAGTGGATGGTCCGCCGGTGATTGCAGCGGTTCAAAAACAGGTTTTCTGGGTCTGGAGCGCGCTTCTCTATATCTTCATTGTCACGCCTTTAGTTTGTGTCATCCTGGCTTCGTTCAATCGGGAATCGGTTCAGAGCGTCCCGCCGTTGGAATGGTCGCTGCGATGGTACGGAGAAGCGCTCCGGAACCCGAACTTTGTGCGGGGAGCGCTGACGAGCCTTGTGGTTGCCACGGTCGCCACGATCATCGCTACGCCGATCGGCGTCCTGGGCGCCTTCGGGCTTTGGAAAAGCAGATCTCGCTACAAGGCAGCGCTCGACGCTTTATTTGCACTGCCAATCGTGGTGCCGGGTCTGGTAACCGGTATCTCGCTGCTAATTGTGCTCACGGCGGCCGACCAATCCGCGGGAAACGTCAAACTAATCTGCGGCCACGTCCTGATCGTGCTGCCCTATGTCATCCGCACGACGCTGGCTAGTTTGGCCCAGTTCGATCCGAGTCTGTGGGAAGCGGCCGAAACGCTCGGCGCGTCGCCGCCGCAAATTCTTTGGAAGATTGCACTGCCGATCATCCGGCCCGGCATTGTCGCCGGCATGGTTTTCGGCTTCATCCTTTCGTTCGACGACGTCAATATCTCGCTTTTCCTGGTCGATGCCCGGACTATCACGCTTCCGATATCGATCATGTCGTATCTGCAATTTAGCTTCGATCCGTCTGTCGCCGCGATTTCCGCGATTCTGATTGCAATCACACTCGTGAGCACGCTTCTGCTTGAGCGACTTTTCGGTCTCAAGCGTCTGTTCGCGGAAGGATAAAATGGCTGAGGTCGTTCTGAGGAACATCGTCGCTCGCTACGAGCAGTTTCTGGCGGTCGACAACGTTTCGCTAACCATCAGCTCTGGCGAATTCGTCACGCTACTTGGACCGAGCGGCTGCGGAAAGAGCACGACATTGCGCATCATCGCCGGCCTGATGAAGCCGATCTCCGGCTCCGTGTTTTTCGCGGGCCGCGACGTGACGTCCGCGAACGCCGCCGATCGTAATATCGGCATGGTGTTTCAAAGCCTGGCGTTATTTCCTCACATGACGGTCGCCGAGAATGTCGCGTTTGGACTGAAAATGAGAGGATTGGCGGCAGGCGAAATTGAAAGGCGGGTGAAAAGGATGCTCGAGATAGTGCGCCTGGATCAGTTTTCGGATCGATATCCCTCACAGATGTCGGGCGGCCAGCAGCAACGCGTCGCGTTGGCAAGAGCGATCGCGGTGGAGCCAAGCATTCTGATTTTGGATGAACCGTTTGGCGCACTCGATCGCAAACTGAGGGAGGCGATGCAAGTCGAATTGCATCAGCTGACACGTGAGATGAAGATCACAGCGCTTTTCGTAACGCATGATCAGGAGGAGGCGCTCATGCTCAGCGACTCAATCGCCGTCATGAACAAGGGGCGTATCGAGCAATATGGTACGCCTCAGGAGATTTACGGCGCGCCTGCCACACGTTTTGTCGCCGATTTCATGGGCATGACGAACTTTCTGCAGGGACGCGTAACGGGCCGCAGCGGCGATGGTCTGGATATTTCGATTGGTGAGGCGACCGTGAGAACGCCGGACTATTCGAATGTCCCAAGTGGGTCTGCTGTAACGTTTGCCGTCAGGCCGGAGAAGGTTCTGCTATCAGCTACCGAGGTGCCAACTAAAGGGGCGATCGAGGGAACCATTCGTCAGATAACCTACCACGGTGACGCCTCACGCATCATGCTTTCGCTGAAAAATGGTGAGACGATGGTCGCGCTGGAGACGAACGACCGACGATCGGGAGATCGGTCGGTTGGTTCGAAGGTATGGGCGCATTGGGCGCCAGAGGATCTAAAGGTGTTTGCACAATAGGCAACCGACGTTGTTCTGGTTCATCCAGTTAGAGCGAACTAGGTTAGCTACGTAGGTTCCGCACGGCTGGCGGTGGCGTCCCGCCTTTACGCTCGGTGGCACGTCTTCAGAAACCGATCGATTGATTCCATTTTTCCGTGAGACCGGTCATCTGGGGAACGATCTTTTCCCAGTCCACCAGATGTAACAGCTCGGGTTTTGGGATACGGGCCGCGATGCGGGCATCTATTTCGGCCTTAGTGTTGGTGGGGAGCGCCACCACGCCGCGGCTGAAGTTCTCCTGGGCCTCCTTGGTCAGTGCAAAATTGATGAACTTCTTGCAAAGCTCAATCGACTTGCTGTTCTTGACAACATGCAGCGACGCGGCTCCGGCCATGGCTCCGCTCTTGGGATAAAAGAAGGTGACGGGTTTGCCCGCGTCGATGACGGCGTAAGGAGAAATGTTGGTTTGCATCGGGCAAACCCAGGCCTCGCCCGAACCGAGCAGATTCACGACGTCCGCGCCGCTTTTGACGAATTGCTTGAGATTGGGTTTCAGCTCCTTGAGTTTCTTGAAGGCCGGTTCAAGATTTTGTTCGCTGCCTCCCGCGAGCTTCGCCGTCTGGACAAGAAACTCCCAGGAGCCAAATACGCCGATCTCCGGAATAGCCACTTTTCCGGCCAGGCGAGGATCCCAGAGGTCTTCCCAATCGGTAATCGGACTCGGGACGAGGTCGTGACGATAAGCAATACCGTAGCCAACGGCACTAACGGCGACACCGCTTCGTTTATAGGTGTCGTAAAATAGCGGATTGACGTCCCTGATGTTTGGGATGTCGTCGGCTGTCAGCGGTATGCTCAAGCCTTCCATAGTCATCCGGATGCTGTCGGGAAATGGCAGCAGTAGCATATCGATCTCAGGATTCCTTCGGTTGACCTTCGCGTTGGTAAGCCATTCGCTGGAGCTCCCAAGCTTTAACTGAACATCGGCGCTGTTCGCGCTGGTAAAGGGCGTAACGAAGGCCTTGCGGTATTCGCGCTCATATACGCCACCGAAAATGGTCGAGACGAATCCGTTGCTGTCCGCAAAGGACGGCTTCGTAAAGCCCGCCGCCGTCAGCGCAGCGGTTCCACCCAACACTTGTCGGCGCGAAAGTAATGACTTTCCGCACGGATCCATGGCGCTCCTCCCCGTCATACCGGCGAGCCATAGTCTGGAAGAGAATTGAACCTAATTCAATGTCTCAAGCCGTATCCCAGACGGAAAATGGTTCTCTGACAACGCGCCCAAAGCCCATGCGATAAAAGCAAAAAACTCGGATAAGTGCAGAGAAAATACCTAGAAATGCTTCTGACGAATGAGCGAGCGTGACCATTTTGGTGCGACAAGAGACGTTATCAACCCGCTGGTTCGCTGCGGCAGAATTTTGCTCACATTAAAATGCTTCTTGTCTCAATGGACTGATCAAGTTAGGAAGATCGATGTGACTTGCTACGGCTTGCCGAGGCGCGGCAATGTCGCCTCGCGTTAAGAGACTTCACGGAGAGCGCGCATGGCCAATGACAAATCCCAGATGCATCTTGCTCTTTTCGCCATTGGTACAGGGCATCACGTATCCGGCTGGAGGATGCCGGAGGCGAAAGCGGGGGCTCTCGATTTTCAGTTCTTCCGCCAGATCGCGGAAACCGCGGAGCGCGGCAAATTCGACATGTTCTTCCTTGCCGATGCGTTGAGTGCGGCGACCAGTCAGCATCCTTCCTACATCGTTCGGCTCGAGCCGATTACGCTACTCGCCGCGTTAACAACCGTCACTAGCCGCATCGGCTTGGCCGCAACCGCGATTTCGACCTACACCGAACCTTACAATCTGGCACGATACTTCGCCTCGCTCGATCATATGAGCGGTGGCCGCGCGGCCTGGAACGTCGTTACCGGAGCGTTTCCAGAGGCCGCCGATAATTTCGGCAAGAATCCACATCCAGACCATTCAACACGGTATGCGATGGCGGATGAGTTTCTAAGCGTCGTGAAAGGGTTGTGGGACAGTTGGGAAGACGGGGCTCTCGTCGCAAACAAGCAGACCGGCCAGTATCTTGATACGTCGAAGCTTCACGTGCTTGATCACGACGGTTCCCACTATCGGGTCAAAGGTCCTTTAAACACGACCCGGCCGCCTCAGGGTCATCCAGTCATCATCCAAGCCGGTGCCTCGGACACGGGTCGTGACTTTGCGGCGAAAGTTGCGGAGGTGGTCTTTGCCGTGCAGCAGGACCTCGAGACGGCCAAGGCATTTCGCAAAGATATGCGGAATCGTGCCGAAGGCTTCGGGCGCGATCCAAACTCGGTAAAGATCTTGCCGGGCGTATCTCCGATCGTTGCGGACACCGAGGAAGAGGCGAAGGCGATCATTGAAAAGCTGGGCCAGTTCGCCGATCCGGTTACGGCGCTGCGCGTCCTTTCGGAGCGCATTGGTCACGATCTGTCAGGCTATTCTCTGGACGAGCCAGCTCCGACCTTCCCGCCTTCGACCAAGATGCAGGGACATTCGGTTAACCTGGCGAGAATGGCCAAAGAATACAAGATGACGCTACGGCAACTCCGCGATTACGCGATGGCAGCACAGGGCCATCGCCTCATCTGGGGCACGCCGGAGCGCATCGCTGATGAATTGCAAGGGTGGTTCGAAGCCGGAGCGGCAGACGGTTTCGTCATTATGCCCGCTTATTTTCCTGGCGCCCTGAACGCATTTGTCGACCAGGTCATTCCGATCCTTCAGAAGCGCGGCATTTTCCGATCTGACTATGAATTCGACGACGCTTCGCGGCCACCTCGGCCTCTCGCGTCCTGCTCATGCGGCGGCGTCCGCTGCTCGTCTCGAGACGGCGCAGGGCTGACAGAGACAGGGCTGGTTGCTTGCTCTGCGCCTGCTCCGAGACCTTTCAGGGTGGAAAATGGTTGCGGTGATCCCGACGGGTGTGCGAGCCGCTTTCGCCAGATGGGTTCGGACAGCCAGGAGGGTGTAAGAGTGGATCGCCACTGTGGGTGGGTCTATAGCGTAAGTTCCAATACGGAAATCATGGATCGATGAAACCCGCGCCATTCGTTTATCACCGGCCCACGAGCGTTAGCGAGATGCTGGCGTTGCTTGACGAGCATGGTGACAATGCGAAGATCCTCGCGGGCGGACAGAGCCTCGTCGCAGCGATGAATTTCCGTCTCGCGCGGCCCTCGATGTTGATTGACGCCAACCATCTTCCGGATCTCTCGACCGTTACGATCGATGGCAATCACCTGGTGATCGGTGCACTGACGCGGCACGCGACCTTCCATAAGCCGGTCGCGGATCATCCAGTCGGTTATCTGCTCTCGCGTGTGGTCCGGTTTATCGCTCACTACCCAATTCGGCAGCGGGGTACGTTCGGTGGCAGTCTTTGTCACGCCGATCCGGCTTCGGAGTGGTGCCTTGTGGCGGCGGTGCTTGATGCAGAGATGTTGATCGAGAGCCGGGCGGGTAAACGGCGTGTGCCGGCCAGGGAGTTTTTTAAGGGCACCTTCACAACGGCTTTGAAGCCGAACGAGCTTCTCACCCACATCAGGTTGCCGCTTGGAACTTCTCTCAAGGGGGGATTCTATGAATTCTCCCGGAGAGCAGGGGACTTTGCACTTGCGATGGCTCTGGTGACGCTTGAATGCGACGGTTCGCGTATCAAGGTGGCCCGCCTCGGCCTTGGTGGGGTTGCTGATCGGCCGTTGAGGCTTAGTGCGCTTGAAACGAAACTGGTCGGGCAACACGCTGACGAGCCGACATTCAAGGCCATAGCTGCGGAAGCCTCCAGCTTGATCACACCCACTAGCGATATCCACGGCACAGTCGAATATCGGAAGGATCTCATCAAGGCTGTATTATCGCGGGCGCTCGTAGAGGCCGCCTCATGAGTTGGATCGGTCGCTCTCTTCCGAGGTTGGAAGACCCAACGCTTGTCAGAGGGGCCGGTAATTTCGTTGCCGATGTGGCCCGCGGCGCTGCGTCAGTGCGGTTTGTACGAAGCCCGGTCGCGAGCGGAATCATCCTCAACATCGAGAAACCTGAGAAGGGTATCGTCTTCACGGCCAAGGACCTCGATGGCGTCAAAGGGATCAAGCCAATCTTGCATCGGCCCGATTACGTCCCTGTCGAGCAGCCCATTTTGGCAAGGGACAAAGTAGTCTTCGCGGGCCAAGCCGTCGCCGTCGTCGTTGCGGACCATCATGCCGCGGCCGAAGATATTGCGGAGCAAGTGTTTGTCGACATCGAACCTGTCGACCCTGCGCTCGACGTTGATCTTGCTTTGATCGAGGGCGCACCGGTGGTTCACAAGGAGGCGCCTGGCAACGTTCTGGTCGAGGGAAAGGTGCGAACCCCTGGCCTCGACGCAGCACTGCAGCAGGCCGCCGCAACCGTCACGCTGGAGATTAGATCGCGGCGTCAGGCAGCAATGCCGCTTGAGACGCGCGGGGGCGTTGCGCAGTACGAGCGGGCGACCGGCAGGATTACGCTTTTCGCCTCGGTCCAGATGCCGCACATGCTGAGGACCGGAATTGCCGACGTGTTGGGTATTTCCGAATCCGATCTGCGCGTCGTTGCGCCCGATGTCGGCGGCGGCTTTGGCCAGAAGATGTCGTTGTTTCCCGAATATGTAGTCCTGGTTTGGCTGGCTAGGCGACTTAAACGCGATCTCGCATGGATCGAAGATCGCCGTGAAAATCTTATGGCAGCGACCCACAGCCGGGATCAGGCCTTCACGGTAACGGGTGCCTTTGCCTCAGACGGCAAGCTACTTGGCGTGGACGCCGACATGCGCAGCAATGTCGGAGCATTCTCCTGCTACCCGGTGACCTGTGGCGTCGAGCCTTTGATGGCGCTCGCGGAGCTACCCGGGCCTTACGCCTTCAAGGAGTATGGAGCGCGATCACGCGGAGTCACCACCAACACCTGTATGATGGCGCCCTATCGCGGGGTTTCCCGGCCAACACTCACATTCACGATGGAGCGGATGATGGACGTGGCGGCGAGGCGTCTCGGACTTGATCCGGTTGAAATCCGCCGGCGTAACCTCGTCGATACGTTTCCCTATCGCTCGCCGACTGGCCTCATCTACGACGAAGGTTCATACCGAGCGACGATGGAGCTAGCTGTCGCCGCGATGAATTTGCCTTCATTCCGGCAGCGGCAAAAGGTCGAATGGGAAAAAGGCCGCTATCTCGGTTTCGGGCTTTCCGTCTTCAATGAGCGTACAGGTTATGGAACGCCTGCCTATGCGGCCCGTGGCATGGATATCGTCCCGGGCTACGAGATCGTCGACTGTTCCATGGACCCATCAGGCAACGTGCAGGTCCGGATTGGCTCGTCGCCGCACGGCCAGGGCCTGAAGACGAGTCTGGCGCAACTGGTTGCCGACGAACTAGGCGTAGTGCCGCAGAGCGTCAAGGTCATCGCCGGCGATACCGATGCAACGCCTTATGGTTGGGGCACCTTCGCAAGCCGATCACTGGTCATCGGGGGGGGCGCCAGCAAGCTCGCAGCTGGGAAGATCGCAGCAAAGCTGAAAGCGATCGCGGCTGTCCTTCTGGAATCCGAAGCTGACAATGTCGATCTGAACGACGGTCTTGCCAGAGTTCGCAACAGCAACAAGAGCATGCCGATCGCGGAACTGGCGCGGGCCGCGTACCATCAAAGCCATAGGTTTGCTGGTTTGAGCCCTGGATTGCACGACAACGCCGTTTACGATCCAGCGGGTACATTTTCGAACGCCTGCCATGCCTCGATCGTCGAAGTGGACATCGAAACCGGCCAGGTAAAGATTGAGCGGTTCGTAGTTGCTGAAGATGCGGGAATTCTTATCAATCCGATGATCGTGGACGGCCAGATCCATGGCGGCGTCGCCCAAGGTATCGCGAACGCGCTTTACGAGGAAATCGTCTACGACGAAATAGGAAATTGCCTCACCACCTCGCTTGCAGATTTCCTGCCTCCGACGATACGTGAAATTCCGACGATCGAAATCCTTCACAGTTGTACATTATCGGATGCGACGATAACCAAGGCAAAAGGTGTGGGGGAGGGGGGCCTCATTGGTGCGCCAGCGAGCATCATCAACGCCGCAGTCGACGCTTTGTCGCCGTTTGGCGTCGAAATCTTCGAGATACCAGCGTCGCCGCAACGAATTTTGGACCATATCAGGAGGATGCGTACAACATGACTGATAAGGTCAGCATGACCCTTCGGGTCAATGGATCGTCCTATCCAATCTCTGTTGAGCCACGGCGCAGTCTGGCCGACGCCTTGCGCGAGGATTGCGGTTTGACAGGAACGCATTTGGGATGTGAGCACGGGGTTTGCGGAGCGTGCACCGTACTGGTGGACGGCAAGCCGGTGCGCGCGTGCCTGATGTTTGCGGTCCAGGCGACCGATGTCGAAGTCCGCACCGTCGAAGGACTCGCCAATGGTGACGTACTTCATCCGCTTCAGAAACAATTCTGGGAGAACCACGGATTGCAATGCGGTTTTTGTACCCCGGGCTTTTTGATGCTTGCGGTCGGCGCTCTGGAAGCGGATCCAAATATGACAGAAGATGACATGCGCGAGGTTCTTTCCTCAAATCTGTGTCGATGCACTGGATATCAGAACATCATCAAAGCGGTGAAACTGGCTGCGGCAGAGATGCTTAAATGAGTCCTATTGGCCGATCCTTAAAGCGGATCGAAGATAGGCCGTTGCTTCTGGGCCAGGGAAAATTTGCAGCCGATTACCGCTTCGACGGTCAGCTCATCATGAGGGTCGTCCG
Source organism: uncultured Alphaproteobacteria bacterium (assembly GCA_963824305.1). GTDB lineage: Bacteria > Pseudomonadota > Alphaproteobacteria > Rhizobiales > Xanthobacteraceae > Bradyrhizobium. The sequence continues at coordinate 1,647,074 of CAWGOW010000001.1, read as the reverse complement.
CTCGCCGGTAGCTTTTGGTCGTATTCTATCTGTCGATGCCGAAGAAGCCCGAGCGATGCCCGGAGTTGTGGCGGTTTGGACTGCGGTCGATATATCGGATATTCCGCCGATCGACTTTCGGATGACGCGCATCAAGGGGCTAGAGCCGTATCGGCAGCCGGTTCTGGCGCGTGATTATGTGCGCTATGTCGGAGAGCCGGTCGCTGTCGTCTTCGCAGAAGATGTCTACCAAGCAGAGGATGCGGCGGATCAAGTGTTCTGCGACATCGAGGAAGAGGTCGCTCATCTTGACGCAACCGCGCCTCCAGCGCCGTTCATGCCCCACTCGTTGCCAGGCGTCCTCAGCGAGCCGGCCGTTATCTCGAAAGCATATGGCGAACTCGATATAGCCTTTGCGAAAGCAACACACATTGTCGAATTAGAGGTTGCCGTCGGACGTCATACCGGTGTGCCCATGGAAACGCGCGGCGCGCTGGCGGTGCATGATCCCGACACCGGTGTGTTGACAATGTATGGCGCAGCCAAGGTGCCTCACTACAATCGGGACGCGATTGCTCAAATGCTGCAGCTCAAGAAGGGGGCTATCGAACTGAGCGAAGGGCATGTCGGGGGAGGATTTGGTATTCGCGGCGAACTCTATCCGGAGGATGTGTTGGTTTGCGCAGGTGCGCTGCGCCTAGGCAGGCCGATCAAGTGGATCGAAGATCGGCGAGAGCATCTTCTTGCTGCGAACCACGCGAGGGATCAGGTCCACAGGATGCGCGCCGCGGTTGACGACAGTGGCTTCATTCTGGGTTTGGAAGACGAATTTTTCATGGACCAGGGCGCCTATGTGCGCACGCACGGTGGGACCGTGTCAGATCTATCAGCGGCGTTGTTGCCCGGCCCCTATCTCATTCCAGCTTATCGCGCAAACGGACACATCCGCTTGACCAATAAAACACCTGCCGGGACTTATCGTGCGCCGGGGCGGTACGAGACAACGTTCGCGCGAGAACGGTTGGTGGACGCGATCGCTCATCGTTTAGGTTTGGATGTGATTGAGATAAGGCGCATCAATCTTATTCCTGAAGATCGAATGCCTTACGACAGGAAGATCGACGTGCTGGGCACTCAGGTCGTTTATGACGCGGGTAAATACCACGATCTTCTGACGAAAACTCTGGATCACGTCGGATATGACGCGTTGCGTTCCGAAGCGGCCGACCGCCGTTCCAGGGGTGAGCGCGTTGGTGTGGGGCTTGCTTTCTTCATCGAGAAGAGCGGATTGGGTCCGCGAGATTTGGTTAGGGCAAGGCTGCTAAAGAACGGCTCAATCGAAATCATTACCGGCGTCGCCTCGATCGGCCAGGGCGTCGAGACCGTAATTGCTCAGATATGTGCTGACGCGCTTTCGGTCGAAATCGAACAAATCAGCGTCGTACATGGGCAAACGTCGCGCATCGAGGTCGGGCTGGGAGCTTTTGCATCCCGTGTTACGGTTATGACGGGATCAGCCGCGAAAATCGCTTCCGAGGCGTTATGTGACAAGATTCTCGACGTGGCGGCGAGCTTGATGCAAAAAAAGTCTAATGAGCTGACACTCATTGATGGTATCGTGCGACACAGAGAGTCCAACACGACGCTTCAACTGATCGAGATCGCAGAGAAGACGCCGGAAATTATCGAAGCCGATGGCTGGTTCAACGCCGATCACATGACTTATCCCTACGGGGTTCATGTCACCAAGGTGTGCGTCGATCCCGAGACATGCGGTGTCAAGGTCGAGCAATACGTAGTCGGATATGAAATCGGGCGGGCGATCAACCCGATGCTTGTGCATGGTCAGATCGCCGGAGCTGCGGTCCAGGGCATCGGAGGAGCGCTTCTGGAAGAGTTCGTCTATGACGAGGCGGGGCAGCCGCTGGCGGCAAGCTTTGCCGACTATCTTATGCCGACAAGTAATGAAACTCCGACCATCGAAATGTTTCTTCGCGAGGACTGCCCCAGCCCTCTGAATCCACTCGGCGTGCGGGGCGCGGGTGAGGGCGGCATGACCGCTGTCGGAGCCGCAATCGGCGCGGCTGTCGATGACGCGCTGCAGTCACCCGGATTGGTCGATTGCCTGCCGATCGGACCCAGCAAATTGCATGCGATGATCCGCCAATATTCCCAGCGCCACTTGGTAATGGCTAGTCGCCCTTAAGGTTGATCCAGAGCGTCTTGACGCGCTTCGACCCGTTATTCCAGAATCTGTGAGGCCGCCTTGAGTCAAACGCGATTAGATCCCCGGCCTTAAGCTGATAGGTAACGTTCTCAAGGTCGATTGTCAGCGTACCTTCGAGAATGAAGCCGTACTCGAAACCGCTATGCGCTCCGCGTTTCAGGGAGCTTCCGGTTTCCGGCTCATACTCATTGATGGCAAGCGAAATTCCTCGTGATCGATCTTCTCGCAACAAGCGGCGTATAACATTTTGCGCAGTTTTCACGAACGGCTGATCGCTAGCACGGATGACGATTCGTTCTTCGTCCGGTGGCTCCGATACAATCAGATCAGACATCGTAACGTTAAGGGCATTAGCGATGACGATCAGCGATTGGATCGACGGCGCGGCCCGCCCGCGTTCAACCAGGCTCAACATCGAGGGGCTTAAATCAGTGGCGTCGGCCAGCTCCTGGAGCGTCATTTCACGCTCCTGCCTGAGGCCACGCAAGCGGTTACCGATCGCGGCAACGACTGCGTTTGACGTTTCTTCAATTGTCTCGGCTGCGACGCCTTTAGTGCGAGCCACTTGAACCAACCTTTTCCATGCTTTCAGCGCAAAAACGCGAGACGCTATTACGGACTGGGATTGCGTTTTTCAATTCTGCTATATAAGTTTGAACGTAGTTGAAGAGATCAAAGGTCGGCAATATGAGTGAGTTGATTCAGGTCGTCGACAGCGTTCACTCCCAAGAGATACCTATCGTGGACGGTATCGGCAACGCCAAAGTCGTGATTTGGCCAGGGATGGGAGCTCGCTGTCGCACTTTTCAAGTGATTAATCTGGGTGAGAACTCCAAGACGGTGCAGCTTTGTCATCCGGAGAGCGATGCTGCATATTACGTCCTCAAGGGACAGGGCAGCGTCGTTGATATCGGGACCGGACAGTTACACGACTTGGGCGAAGGTGGAATGGTCCATATTGATGCCAAGGATCGCTATCAGTTCGTCGCGAGTTCGTCGGGAATGAACTTGCTCGGCGGTCCCTGTCCAGCCGACGTCAGCCTTTACGCAAGCCTGAAGGCCTGAGGAGGCGCGAATGGCGATTAGAGTTTTTCACAGAGACAACCCAACCTTGCGTCTACCTTTGATTTCCAAGGACGCACGTTTTGTGATTTGGCCTGGCACCGGAGCCTGGACCGCGAACCTCAACTACGTCGTGCTGGAGCCCGGTGAGGCCAACGTCCCGCACATCCATACGATATCCGAAGATACGATTTTCATTCTTAAGGGCGAAGGTACGGTCCACGATTACACCAACGATGTCCATCTCCCGTTCCGTGCGGGTTGTGCCGTACACGTGCCGGCCGGCATCAAGCATGCGATTGCTGCGGATCGTGGCGTCGAAATCGTCAGTGTGGGCGGGCCCGCGCCAGCGGACGTTCCACTGTTAAAAAAGGTCGGCGCACTGCCTCCTGACGCGGAGGCTCCTGTTCGGTGAAGATTGATCTTGCTCCATTGGCCACTATGGCTTTCACGCGTTCGAAGAATTGCGGAGCCTTTCAGTTGGGGGCAGGGGCAGGTAGGAGCACCTCGGACAGTTCGCGAACGAGCCACCGCGACGATCAGCAGACAGATGTTTGCGAACTGAGATCGCCGGGCCATATGCTCTGAGACTTTCGGAGACAAGCCGTGGAAATCAAGCAGAACTTCGTCGTGTCTCAGCCGCTTCCAAAGGTTTGGAATTTTTTCCACGATGTGTCGAGGGTCGCCACGTGCCTTCCCGGTGCAGAGTATCTCGGCACGAAGGACGATGGGTCGCTCAGCGGAAAAGTTTCGGCCAGGGTGGGACCGTTCCAGGCAAGCTTCGAGGGTGAGGCGAAGGTCAAATATGACGAAGATACCAAAAAGGTGGAATTTGAGGGTAAGGGCGTTGACCGAAAGGGCGCTAGCCGCGGGAAAATGTCGATGTTGTGTACGCTTTTTCCCGAGGGAAACACCACGCGCGTTGACGTGACGGCCGACGTCCAGCTTTCCGGAAGCATCGCTCAGTTTGGCAGGACCGGGCTTCTCACGGAAATAGCCAACCAGCTTGTTGCTGAATTTGTGAAGAACGCCGAGACCGAGCTCGGCAACAGGGTCGACGGCGCCACGGGGGCGGATAGTTCTCCGACAGGTGCGATGGCACAGCCGGCACCGCAACCGCTGCCTGGCTCCGGCTCGGTCAAGCCGCTCAATCCGAGCTCGCTATTTTGGGCGGCCTTGAAGAGCTGGTTGAAATCACTCTTGAAAAAGGCCGCTTAGTCCAATCAACATAATAAGGAGTACCAGCGATGAAGATCGTCGACTTGTCGCATCTGATGAATGTGCACACGCCGGGCTGGGTCGGATACGCCGGCAACAAGATGTATTATGCGCAGAATTTGCAAACGATTCATATCGTTGCGCAGCGTATCGATTCAGCGCTTCACGTCGGGACTCATATCGATGGCGCGATGCATGGCACCGACGGCATGGGCGATATGGCCTCTTATCCGCTGGATTTTCTCGTGGGCCCCGGAGCCGTTGTAGACGTGTCCAAGCACATGGACGATTGGGCTGTCATCACGCCCGAGATGATGGAGAGCGCGCCGGTTGAAATAAAGGACGGCGATATCCTCATCATTCATACTGGCTGGCATCGATATTGGGAGGGCAAGCCGCAGCAGGACCTGGTCAAGTACTTCTGCATGCATCCCGGCGGCAAGCAGGAGCTGCTCGACTGGATGTTGAAGAAGAAGATCAAGTGGTTCGGAATTGACTGCGGTTCAGGCGATCATGCGATGAACACGACTATCCGGCGCATGCGCCCCGATCTTGCAAAGCAGTTCGAGGAGAAGATCGGAATGAGTTGCGACGATTTTTTCGGCAAAAATGAATACACGCATAAGCGGTCTGGCCGGAAGGTCGTCGAAGATTATTTCCCTTTTCATTCGCAGGCCTTCCAGGAAGGTTTGATTCACGCAGAAAACGTCGGCGGAGATATCGAACTAATGCTGAACCAGCGTGCGGTGATCGGCGCCTTTCCGTGGCGTTATGAAGGGCTCGAGGCCTGTCCTTGCCGGATTGTCTGCTTCCAGGGCATCGAAGAAAACGTTGAGGCCGTGGGTGACGTAGCAAAGGCGATATTCGGGCCGCGGCAAATTCCGTCCGGCTTGATGTCAGGGGGCCCGGACCGGCGTTGACGGGATGATCGGGTGAAACAATAGGTACCGCGGCGGGGCCTGTCGAATGCTCGAAAGAGCTACCATTTTTTGACTAGTATCGTTTTCGCAAGCGTCCGCACGAAGATGAAGTGGGCCTTAGGAGTGCTAGAAATCCAGAACCGTTTTTGACTTACGGTTATTCAGGCCAAAGGAGGAAATTGGAATGGATCTTCAGCTCAAAGGCAAGACAGCGCTGGTTACTGGCGGCAGCGAAGGTATTGGTCGTGCGATTGCGGAGGTGCTGACTAGGGAGGGCGTGGACGTTTCGATTTGCGCCAGACGCAAGGAGCCGCTTGATGCAGTTGCCCTTGAGTTAAGCAAAGAGACCGGACGCAAAGTGGTTGCGATTCCCGCCGACCTTACTAAGGATGCAGATGCAGCCAACTTCGTTCGGACAAGTGCAGAAAAGCTAGGCCGTATCGATATCATGATCAACAATGCGGGCTCGGCGCCCGGAGGCGTCATTGAAACGCTTTCGGAAGAAGACTGGAGCCAAGCCCTTCAACTCAAATTCATGGGTTATGTTCGCTGTCTTCGCTACGCGCTTCCGATCATGGTCAAGCAAGGCGGCGGCCGAGTGGTCAATCTTATCGGAAACGACGGCGTGAAGCCTTCTTACTGGGAAATAGCTCCTGGTGCCGCCAACGCCGCAGGTCAAAACCTGACAAAGTCGCTAGCTGGGCAGTATGGCAAGCACGGGATTTCCTTTGTGGCGGTGAACCCAGGGCCCGTTAGGACAGAACGCTGGGACGGTCTTGTGAAGGCGATGGCGAGAGACATGAGCATTTCATACGAAGAAGCCGACAAGCTTGCTCCATCCGCCATTCCTATGGGGCGAATTGCAGAGCCGCTGGAAGTTGCCAACCTTGTTGCCATGCTGGCATCGCCTTTGATGCATTATGTCAACGGAACAATGATTGAAATCGATGGTGGGCAGGATAAAGCGCTGATGGATCGCGTTCGCGACCGTTGAACTAACTTGAGAGTTACAGCGCTCGTGCATTAGCCGGCGGCAAAACAACTGCACGCCGAGATCAGAATTTAGTGGCTCCTGTGGTGCGATACGGGGTGCAAATGGAGAAATTGGTTCATACTCGGGTTGGAGAAAATTTGGCAAGCGAAGGCGAGTTCGGCTCTAGAGAACTTCTGGAGCTTCGCTACGGAATTGACGACCGGCTTCCTCTACCGCAGTTGATGTTATACGGGCTGCAACACGTCCTGATCATGTTCTCCAATGTAATGGTGACGCCGCTGGTCCTCGGCCAGGCGTTGGATCTGCCCGCAGATTCCCGTTATGCCCTGTTCTCCGGCGTCATGCTCGGTTGTGGCGTCGGGACCGCTATTTCATCGCTCGGCGTATCATGGATTGGCGCTAGGCTTCCTCTCTTGCTCGGCACCTATACTATCTATCTCGGTCCTGCGATCGCAATTGGGAAAGCAGAAGGTCTGGGCGCCGTCACCGTCGCCATGCTGGTGGGCGGCCTGATGCTGCTTGCCATCAGTCCGATCATTGGAAAGATTCGCTCGTTGTTTCCGCCGGTCGTGATCGGAATCCTTCTTGTAGTGACCGGGATAGCGCTGATGAAAATCGCGACGAATGTCGCAATAGGTGCCAATACACCGTATTACGGCAAACCGATAACACTCGCTTTCCTTCTAGGAAGTGTAATTCTGATTGGCATCGTTGCCAGTCTGGCAAACAGGCAGATTAGATCGCTTTCGGTGTTGCTCTCGGTAGTCATCGTTTATCTCGTGGGTATAGCAATGGGCTTCGGGAACTTGGCAGCAATAGATGCTGCGCCATGGATCCGCCTTCCAACCTTTCTTCCCTACGGCTTCGCCTGGCCAAATACTGCTGGTCTGACGACGATACTGATCGACCATCTCGTGGCAGCCACTTACACCATGAGCATTACGCTCGCCCTGTGCGCAATGGTTCGTATCGAGCAAACGGATCGTAGAGTCAGAGGGGCGGTCGCAGGTGACGGTCTTGGCTCCATCATCGCTGCACTGTTCGGCGGTGTTTCGTTGATCTCATATGATCAGAATGTGGGGGCCATTTCGCTGACGGGTGTTGCCAGTCGTTTTGTTGTCGCCTCCGCGGGAGCAATTCTGATCGTCCTTGCGTTCTTTCCAAAACTTGGAGCGGTGGTTGGTGTGGTTCCTCCCTTTGTTCTGGGGGGCACGTTATTGTTTATGTTCGGCATGATATGCGTGGTTGGTATCAAGATTCTCTCGACCACGGTGCTTCGGCAACGAGATGTTCTGCTGATCGCAATATCGGTCGGCCTCAGCATGATAGCTAATTTCGCGCCGGCTTTGGTGTTCGAGGCAATTTCGCCTTCCATCAGGATCATCGCCACCGATGGTATGGTCGTCGGAACCTTGGCCGCCGTTTTGTTGAATCTCGTTTTACCGTCGGAAGCCAAATCTGCGCGTTTGTTGTGAACTGCGTACGCCTTTCCGATCGATCAGTTGCTTCGTGACACAACTACGCCTGTTCAATCGAGTTGCTCGTCTAGCAATTCCGCCGTTATAACTTCGATGCTTGTCGGGGCGGCGCATTGCCCTATAATAAGGCAAACGTTGATTTTGGATCTGTTGCATAGTGCTGAAGTGGACAAGAGCGAAAGCCAGCTCCACCTCACTGGAGAGCCAGCTCCATGAGCGGTGAGAGCCGGCGCTCATAGCGCCGGCTCTCCCTTCTACGCTCGCCAACTAAAGCGTGAGCGTATTGTTTCACTCATTCGCGGAACCATAGCGCGGAACTTGAGAAAGCTTGTGCTCGGTACGCTCAGGGAGCACGATAGCGGCCGTAAAGAGCCTGCAGACTAGTCCGGGCGCTCAGCAGTGCTTCCCGGCGACGGCCAAAATGTTGACGAGGAACCCATTGAAAGCCAACGAAACCGGATCAGAAACAAGGACGCCGGGATTTTGCGCGTTGTGCAAATCACGCTGCGGCTCGATCATGGTGACGCGCGAGGGGCGTTTTGTTGGCCAGGAGCCGTTTCCGGAGCACCCCACCGGTAAGGCACTGTGCGTGAAAGGCCTTGCCGCACCAGAGATCGTCTATAACAAGCAGCGTCAACTCTATCCGCTGAAGCGAACGCATCCCAAAGGCGACAAGGATCCGGGCTGGAAGCAGATCACGTGGGATGAAGCGCTTGACAGGACGGCTTCTGAACTCGATCGGATTCGTTCGGAGTTTGGGTCCGAGGCGGTTGCCTTTGGTCTGACGACTCCAAGCGGGACGCCGATATCAGACGACATCAGGTGGATTGAACGCTTTATCAATGCATTCGGCAGTCCCAACGTCGCGTATGGTACCGAGATTTGCAATTGGCATAAAGATTATGCCCACGCTTACACGTTCGGACGCTCGATCGCGTCTCCGGATTTTGAACGGTCGGAATGCATCGTGCTTTGGGGGCACAATCCAAGCGCAACTTGGCTAGATCATGCGACGGCTACTAGGTCAGCGCGCGTAAGGGGCGCGCGCCTGATCGTGGTCGACCCTCGTCGTGTGGGCTTCGCTGGTCGTGCGGATCAGTGGTTGCGCGTGCGGCCCGGGGCGGACGGCGCGTTGGCGCTCGGTATCGCCGGCGAGATGATCCGGAACGGCTGGTTCGACGTCCAATTCGTTCGTGACTGGACCAATGGTCCATTGCTGGTCAGAAAAGATACCAATCGGTTCCTGCGTGCCGCCGACATCGATGCGCCGCCTGCAGGTGCCGTTGCCGACGATCTGGTTGCATGGGATGCCGACAAGAAAGAGGCCGTCAGCTACTCCGTGTCTCGCCGCGCTTACGCGCAGCAAACCAATCCGGTGCTGGATGTCTCCGTCGAATTTTTATCCCCCGCTGGCGAGCCCATAAGTTGCCGCTCGGCATTCGGTCTCTATCGGGATCTGTGTGACGAGTATCCGCCAGATCGGGTTGAAGCGCTGGCGTGGGTACCTGCACGGCAGGTAACGGAAACGGCAAGACTGCTGTTCGAGGCTCGCCCTGTCAGCTACTATATGTGGTCGGGTGTGGGTCAGCACACGAACGCGACGCAGACCGATCGCGCCATATCGACGCTGATGGCCTTGACAGGAAGCGTCGATGCGCCTGGCGGGAATGTCCAGTTCGCCCGACCGCCCATTTTCGATGTGACCGGCGGCGAGTTTCTTACGGCAGAGCAACGCGCGAAATGCATCGATCTGAAGCGCTCGACACTCGGGCCAGGCCGAAACGGTTGGACGGGGACGGACGCCTTGTACGCGGCCATCACGGATGGTGAGCCTTATCGCATTCGAGGGCTGTTCGGATTTGGACGGAATTTCGTCGTCAATCATGCTGACGGAGATAAGGCCGCGCGCGCGCTTGCAAAGCTCGAATTTCACGTTCATTCGGACGTGGTCATGACGCCGACGGCCGCGTTCGCGGATATCTTTCTTCCCGTCAACACGCCGTGGGAACGGGAAGCGCTACGGGTGGGATTTGAAGGCAGCCAAGCCGCGGAAAATCTGATTCAATTGCGGCAGGCAGCCGTTTCCAGCGCCGGCGAGTTGAGATCGGACGCTCATCTGGTGTTTGAACTCGCCACCCGGCTTGGCTTTGGCAATTTATTCTGGAACGGTGATATCAATGCCGGTCTCAATGCGATCTTGGCGCCGCTCAAACTTTCCTTGGACGATCTGCGTGCGCAACCGGGCGGAATTAGCCTGGATGGCAAACCAGAATATTTTCAGTATCGCCACGGGGGTTTTAAGACGCAGACCGGGAAGATCGAAATCTTTTCGGAGGTTTTTCGCGACGGGGGTGAGAACCCGTTGCCGCGGTTCATCGAGCCGGCTCTATCGCCCTACCGAAACGAGGAGAACGATTTCCCGCTCGTGCTCACCTCCGCCAAGGTGGTTCACTATTGCCACGGCCAACATCGCCAGATTCCATCGCTGCGTCGCCGCTCGCCGGAGCCTGAGGTTAGCATGCATCCGCAGGCAGCGGGTGAAAGAGGAATTAGTGAAGGCGACTGGGTCGAGATCCAAACCAAAACCGGCAGAGCCCGTATGCGCGCGAAATTTGACGCTAGCCTGGATCCTCGGGTGGTCAGCGGGCAATATGGTTGGTGGCAAGGCAATGAAGAGCTTGGTTTACAGGCATTCGATTCTCTCGCTGACTCCGGCGCCAACTACAATCGCCTGATATCGGATGAGCATGCCGATCCAATCAGTGGTTCGATCGGTCTTCGTTCCTCTGTTTGCGAGATATCGCCGATCAAGGATACGGGCAGGGGTACGTCCGATAATTTCGACGTCGCGTCTAAGTCACAATGAGATGTTGGACCGATACTTGATCGCCGCTTCGCATCGTGCCGACGTCGGTTAGTGTGCCTCTCGAGCGAGGCCAACTCAGATTGTCCATCTGCAACTGCCGTCTATTGGACCGGCGGCCGGCAACTGTCCACCTTCCGGTCAGAACACTATTGTCCTCGACCAAAAATTTGATAAAGTTAAAAAAATTCAAGTATAGGCAAAGTTGCAGACTGGCGTTTCGTAAACTGCAGGACCCTCTGGCAGCTCTCATCAGCAGCCCGATGCTATCGGCCCGTAACAGGAATTGTTCAGATCCAGATGTCGTCCCCGACGGGCGTTGTAAGTCAATGAACAGCTCACTTGGCTATGCCGTCGGAAAATCCGCGATGCCAATTGTTTTTTGCCCACTATAGCGTCTCCATCTGCGCAAATATTGGGCGCGCTATTTTTTGCGTGCTTTGAAACTATTCGTTCGTGAAAAGATGTCGTCGGCCCGCATTTGGGGTCAAAAGGAGAGTTGAGCACATGCAACAGTTATTGAAGAGAAGGTACTGGACCATGCTCGTCGCGGCCGGCGCGGCGGTCTCTTGCGGCGCGATGGCGGCTTACGCCGCCGGCTTCACCCTACCGGCACCAGCAAAAATCGCATTTCTTTATTTTGACCAAAAGAACGACGGCGGCTGGACCCAGGCTTTTGACGAGGCTCGTCCAAAAATCGAGGAAGCCGTTGGTATGAAAATCCCGTTTGTTGAAAAAGTGCCTGAAGTCGCCGGTCAGATCAAACCGGCCGCGGAGCAGTTCATCCAGCGTGGTTACAACGTTATCATCGGCACGGCGTTCGGATATTCGGACACTTTCAAGGAATTGTCCGAGAAGTATCCGAAAGTCGCGTTTCTCAATGCATCAGGCACCACGAACGGTCCCAATCTTGAGTTGTTCTATGGCCGAACCTACGAGAGCCAGTATCTGTGCGGAATGATCGCGGGCGGAATGTCCAAAACCGGCAAGCTCGGCTTCGTCGCGGCTCATCCGATCGGTCCGGTCAATTGGACCATCAACGCCTACGAACTCGGTGCTCAGAAGTTGAATCCGAAGGCGACGGTCACCGTGATCTTCACCGGTGCCTGGAACGATCCTGTCAAGGAGCGTGCTGCAGCTTCGGCGTTGGCGGATCAGGGTATCGATGTGATCGGCCAGCACGTCGACACTCCGACACCGCAGATCGTCGCGCAGGAGCGTGGCATCTACGGCACCGGGCATCATCGCGATTTGCGTGAGTTCGCGCCGAAAGCGACGTTGTGCTCCTCGGTCTGGACGTGGGACAAGTTCCTGTCTCCGGAACTCAAGAAGGTTGCGGCGGGTGATTGGCAGCCCAGTCCCTACGGCGCATTCCCGGGCATCAAAGATGGCGGCACCGATATCGCTTGCTGCGGCCCGGCAGTGCCAAAAGAGCTCGCCGACAAGGTGATGGCCGAGCGCGCCGCGATCATTGCCGGAAAGCAGATCTTTACCGGGCCCATGAGTGACACCGCCGGCAAGGAAGTGCTCGCGGCTGGCAAGCCGATCGACGACGGTGGTCTCTGGAAGATGACTTGGTACCTGCCGGGCGTCATCGCGCAGAAATAGGGTGCCATTGGACGGATCGATGGCTCTCGCCCTCGAACTCACCGGAATCAGGAAGACGTTTGACGGCGTCGTCGCGCTCGACGGCGCCGTTTTTTCCGCGAAACCCGGTGAGGTTCATGCGCTGCTCGGCGAAAACGGCGCAGGCAAGTCATCGCTGATGAACATCGCTGCGGGCTTTTACGTGCCGGACGCCGGAACCGTCGCCGTCGATGGTGAAACCGTTGCGCTATCCGGCCCGGCTGACGCTCGCAATCGCGGAATCGGCATGGTCCACCAACATTATAAGTTGGTCAAACCGTTCACGGTTGCAGAAAATATCCTGCTGGCTAATCCGCAGCCGGCTTACAGTTCTGGAATTCGGTATATCAGTGATAACGTTCGAAAACAGGCGGCTCAACTCGGTTTCGATATCGATCCCGAACGGCGGGTTGGAGATCTCTCCGTCGCCGAGCAGCAGCAGGTGGAGATCATCAAGGTACTGATCCGGGGGACGAGAATTCTTATTCTCGATGAGCCGACAGCGGTCTTGACCGATACCGAGGCGGAACGGTTGCTTGATATCGTTCGCCGTCTCGCCAGCACTGGCGTCGCCGTAGTCTTGGTCACTCACAAGCTCCACGAGGTCAAGCGTCACGCCGATGCCGTCACCATCATGCGCGGTGGGCGAACGGTGGCAACTACCGATCCGCGCGCGGCCTCGATCGCGGAACTGACCGAGTTAACGGTGGGACAGACCGCGCCGTTACCTGGCCGGGCTGAGCGGCCACAGGGAGAGACCCGCCTCAATGTTGGCGCGTTGCGTTGCGCACGCGGTGACGGCCAAGTGATGGTAGCCGACACAAGTTTTTTCGTGCGGGCTGGTGAGATCTATGGTCTTGCTGGGGTCAGCGGCAATGGTCAAGCCGAACTCGCCGAAGCGCTGATTGGCGCGCGTCAGCCGCTCTCCGGCGAGATCTGGCTGGAAGGACCGGGAGATGTTGCCACGTTGCCTCCCGCTATTCGTCGCGAAGCCGGGCTCGCCGCGATACCTGCTGATCGCTATGCGTTCGCGCTCGCCGGGTCGTTATCGGTTGCCGACAATTTTACCGTAGCGACCATCAAATCCGGCCGTTATGGGCCACCCTGGTTAATCGACCGCGGTGCCATGCGCCACGCCGCCGCCGATGCCGTCACCGCTTACGATGTCCAGGGCGTTCGCGGCGTGGGGCAGAAGGCAGCGTTGCTATCCGGAGGCAATGCGCAAAAGCTGGTGATTGCCCGCGAATTCAGTCGGCAGCCGACCGCGGTGATAGCGCATAGCCCGAGCCGCGGGCTTGATGCGCGGGCTTGTGCTGCCGTGCATGAGCGGTTGCTGGCCGCCCGCGATCGTGGAGCTGCAGTTGTGCTAATCAGCGAAGACCTCGACGAAATCCTGGCTCTCTCCGATCGGATCGGGGTCATGACACGGGGACGGATCGTTGCAGAATTCGATCGGCCCGCTGACCGTCAGGAGATTGGGCGTGCGATGGTCGGTCATGCATGATGTCGCGATGATCGCCCGCGAGAATCCGTCTTCGCCGCTGCCGCCTCTGAAGCCATCCGCACGTCGTGGCATCGGCCGGTTTACGCTGGATATTCGCCAGACCATTTCGCCGGGAAAACAGGCTGGTATCCTTGCCGGGTCGCTCGCGATCGGGCTGATCATTTCGGTGGCAATCCTGGACCTTGCTGGTATCGCGCCGCTTGATCTCGCCCGGGAGCTCGCCGGCGTGTTCAACGCCGATAGCCTGCGCTCGGTATTGGTCCGGGCTGCGCCGTTGATCCTGGTGGGACTTAGCGCCGGTCTGGCGTTCCGCATCGGATTTTGGAACCTTGGTTTGGAGGGCCAAATGATCTTCGGAGGTATCGCGGCGACCGGGATATCCGTCTATTCCGTTGGGCCGGAATCAACACGGCTTATACTCATGGGCGTTGCTGCGTGCGTTGGCGGCATGTTGTGGGTGATGCTGGCGTATTGGATGAAGATTCGTTTTCGCGTGAACGAGATCATCTCGACGCTTCTTATGAATTACATCGCCTCGTATTTCTTGTTGCACCTGCTTTATGGGGCTTGGCAGGATTCCAAGACGGCGTTTCCTCAATCGACACCATACCAGCCGTTCGAGCGTCTTACGGACATCGGATACGGGATCAATGGTGCGCTGTTGGTCGCCTTGGCGGCGGCCGCGGTGGCGGCATGGGGAGTACATCTCAGCCGTGCCGGATTTTACATGCGCTTCATCAGCGCCAACTCCGGCATGGCACGGGTCGTCGGCGTTCCCGTGCGGGCTATCAGCATGGCTGTTATCGCGATCTCGGGTGTTGCGGCCGGACTTGCGGGGTTCGTCAATGTCGCCAGCCAGGAGGGGCGGCTGACGCAGTCGTTCTTTGATGGATACGTCTTTTCCGGTGTTTTGATTGCGTTTCTATCCCGCAACGATCCGATCATCGTGGTGGTCGTAGGATTTTTGCTCGCGGTACTGTTTGTGACAGGCCAAACCCTGCAGGTATTTTACCAGATCCCTTTCACCATGGTGCAACTCATCGAGGCCATTATCGTGATCGCTGTGGCATCATCCGAATTTCTTATCCGCCACCGCATTCGCTGGACTCGCTGAAGATGAACGCGAGCTGGATGTAGGACCCGAAAGCGAACTTTGAAGAGAGTGCCGGTGACAGTAAGCTTCTCAACATGACCGAGTTTCTCGTCAACTGGTTTGCCAACGCGCCAGGCACCGCAGCGCCTTACGCATTCGCGGCACTCGGCCTGATCATCTCCGAGCGTTCCGGAGTTCTGAATCTAACCGCCGAGGGACTGATGCTCGTGGGTGCCGTCGCCGGCCTCGGCGCCAGCCTGGTATTGGGCGGCCATCCACTCGTCGCGCTTCTGATCGCCATGTTGGCGGCAAGCCTCGTGTCCTTGCTATTCGCGGGCCTGGTCGTGATCCTCCGGGTCAATCAGGTGATTGCGGGCCTGTCCATCGTGTTCTTCTGTCAGGGCTTGACCGGCTTGATCGGTACGCTTGCAAATTGGCAAAACCACCCCGTCGCCGGTCTCAGCAAGATCGCAATCTGGCCGCTCTCGGAAATTCCTTTCATCGGCCGCATCCTGTTCGTTCAGGACCCGATCGTTTACCTCGCCATTCCTGTCTTCTTCGGCGTTTCATTTTTTTTGCAAAAGTCGATGCTGGGGCTGAGACTGCGCGCGGTCGGGGAAAATCCCGCGGCCGCGGATGCGGCCGGCATCAACGTTTCGCTGTACCGGATCGGAGCGATCGTTGCGGGTTCGGCACTGGTCGGATTGGCCGGCGGCTATATCTCCGTCGTCAGTGTCAAACTGTGGGTCACGGGCATGGTGGGAGGACGCGGCTGGATCGCGGTTGCTCTTGTTGTGTTCGCGCGCTGGGCGCCATGGCCAGCTCTCGCTGGAGCATTACTATTCGGCTGCATCGAAGGGGTAGTCCCTCGTATCGCAGCGGCCGGCATCCGTGTGCCACAATATTTGATGCTGATGACGCCCTATCTTGCGACCATCGCCGTTATGATGTGGGTGGGGGCGCGCAATCGCGGCTATTTGGGGGAACCGGGGGCGCTGGGTCAGCCGCACGTGCGGGAAGAAAGGCGATAATGAACTCGGTCGGCACGATTATTTTCGCGCTGTACTGCGCACTTGTTAAATAGTCAGGAGCGTCATCGCTATGCATATTCACGTTTATGGCAAGTCGCATGAAATTACGGCCGGGTTCGACGATTATCTCGATCCCGCGAAGACCGCAGTGGTATCGATAGATATGCATCGCGGGCATCTTGATCCGTCCCCCGACTGCCCTTGTCCTGCACCGCGCGCACGCGATGTCGTGGCGCCAATCGACGCGTTTCATGATCGCGTTCGTGCGCTTGGTATTCCCATCATCCACGTCCGGTCAGTGCTGCGGCGTGGCGGCGCCGACGATCTCAACGGCATCAGCGCAGCATGGCGGCGTACTTTCCCGCTTCACGTTGGGGTTATTCCCAATAGCGAAGCGCACGCGATTGAAGGATCGCGCTGGACTGAATTCGTGACCCGGGTCGAACCCAGCGATTTGATTGTCGAAACCAAACGCCGCTTGTCGGCATTCTATCCGACTGATCTTGATTTCCTGCTTCGCAACATGCGCATTGAAACCATCGTTCTAAACGGCGGCTTCACGGACTGCTGCGTTCTGAACACCGCCTTTGATGCTAACAATCATAATTATCGAGTGATCGTTGCGCGGGATCTCGTACGTGGAACGGATGGCCATCTTGAAGCAGCGGCACTGGCGATGGTCTCGTTGCATCTCGGCCTGGTGGTGGACTCTGCCGACTTAATCGCAGAATGGCAAAGCGAAAGAATAGCCATGGGGGCGCCGCCTGACAGAACTTCTAGAATTGCTTGACTGCGTCGTCGGCGTCGCCGTCATTCCAACATATGATTGATACGGAAAACATTCCCTTCCGGATCAAGCAAAACGGCCTGGTACCAGTTGTAATACGTCTTGTAAGGCGGCTTTACCAATTTTGCGCCTAGCGAGACAGCCTTCGGTGTAAGCTCATCGACTTCGGCCGCGCTGGCGACATCAATGTTAAGTAGAAACTTGATGCCGCTGACTTGCGAGAATTCATCCAGTTTCAACAGGCCATAAGCGTCCTGGGCGTTGAAGCCAAGGCTACTGCGACCGGTGTCCAGCCCGCGAAAAATGGGCGAGCGAATTTTCTCAATCTCGGCAAAGCCGAACACATCCATATAGAACTTGCTCAGAGCGACGATGTCTTTCGCAAAGACGTTGACGTAAGACAGCGTCGCTTTATCCGAGCCGCTGGTCGAACCCGTCATGCCGACTTCCTGGTCCCTTCGCCAAAGGTCGTCTGCTTGACGAACTTGCTGGTCAGATGGTCCCCCGACGAGACCGGCTCGTATTTGGCGGGATTGCCCGGGCTCTTGCAGCTTTCGAGGCATTCGACCATCGCGTCGTAATTCGGCTGATGGAAGAAGACCAGAGAAAGCCGCGCGCTATCGCTAGCCTTTTCACGCGGTGGATTGGCAACCCGGTGCAGCGTCGAAGACCACAAATCATTGGTCCACTGCATCATGAGGTCGCCGATGTTAACGACAAACCCTCCGCCCACCGAAGGCACGTCGACCCATTCCCCGTCCTTATTAAAAACCTGGAGACCTCCCGGGCGGTCTTCTGTGCGTACGATGGTAAGGCTGCCGTAGTCGGAGTGCGCGCCAGCGCGCAGTTGACCGGGCAGGGGCGCCTCGTGCTGATTGGGATATTTGAGTGCGCGGAACATGCTAATGTGACGATCGATCTTGTCGTCGAAATATGTTTCCGGCAATTCAAGGCCGAGCGCAAAAATGCGCATCAACGTTTTGGAGAGGTTGGACATCGCCTCGAAATACTCGGTCCACGATGCCTTGAAATCCGGAATTCTTTCCGCCCAGAGATTCGGCGCGAAATGCGGTCCAGCGGCCGGCCCGTTAAAATAAGGATCGTTCGGCACCACAACCGGACCGATCGAAAATGATTCCTTGAGATCTCCCGGAGATTTTTCGCCCAGGCTGTAGGAAAGGCCCTCGTCACCGACCGCGCTGTAGCCGCGAACTTGGTCGTCCTTTGGTCGCTTGAGCGCCATCTTCTCCGCTGCCGGTAAATCGAAAAAGGCCCGTGCGCTCGCGTCCACCCTGTCCACCAGCGCTGAAGAGACACCGTGCCCTGTGATCACCAGAAACCCAATGTCACGGCAGGCTTCTGCTACCGCCGTGGCGACAGCTTTCTTGCCATCAGATGAACCGTTGAGGTAAGGCGTGAGATCGATAATCGGGATACTCTTAAGTGTCATGGCGGGGGCCCAATGTTTGATGCGTTCTGGAGACTACAGGGCAGCAGTTATACGCGCTATTTGCAAGCACGTTCCATGCCATACGAGGGGCAGGCGCCCGTTTTTGGATTGCAATAAAGTAATCAATTGTCACCACCATCGCGCGAGTAGAAGACGCAAATACCAACTTCCGCGGGCCATTTCGCATTGTCGCAAACGACGCTGCTGGGTGCAGGCAGAGCTTAGACCTCGGGCATAACAGGCAGGCCCCATGCTGCGGAGCGGGGGCGGCCTGTCGGCAAGCTTCACCTTGGCAAATCAGGCCGGTGTTAATGAGCGGCAAAGTAGCGCTGGCGAGTAACGGTGTGTTCGGCAATTAATCGCCCCTTGCGAATGACCCAGCGCCGCGGCAGGCGCGTAGCAAACGCGACCCGCGCGTCGCGCGCGTCGAGCACAACCAAGTCCGCTACCGCCCCAACTTTCACCTCGAAACCGGCCGCGCGCAGGGTCTTGGCACCGTTGCCGGTGATCATGTCCATGACCGTGCGGATTTCGCCGGGTTGACTCATGTGAGATGCGTGGCACAGCAGAAAGGCTATCTCGAGCGGATCATTCTGTCCGAAAGGATAAAAGGTATCGTGCACACAATCCTGGCCGCAAGCGACGTTAATGCCAGCGGCCAGTAATTCCTTCACCTGCGTAACTCCGCGTCGCTTGGGATAATCGTCAAGCCGGCCTTGCAACATCAAGTTAGTTGCGGGGTTGGCGATCATGTTGATGTCGGCTTCTTTCAGCCGCGCGATCACGTGATCAGCATATTCGCGGGGATAGCTCGCAAGCGCACAGGTATGCCCCGCCGTGACCCGACCGTGCCAGCCGTTGGCGATGGTTAGCTCGGCTAGCACCTCCAGCGTGCGCGCGGAGGGGTCATCTGTCTCGTCGACATGCATGTCGATATCTGCGTTGAAGTCTTTGGCGATATCAAACACGATTTCGACGTGTTGGCGACTGTCTACCAGCGAAGCTTCGTTGAATGGCATACCGCCCACCACATCGACGCCAAGCTTCATGACCTCCCGCATCAGCGCTTCGGTACCGGGCGACTTGACAATCCCTTCCTGTGGAAATGCGACGATTTGGACATCGATCAGATCGCGAAACCGATCCCTCGCGCGGATCAGACCTTCTGCCGGCCGGGTACCCCCGATTGGATCCACGTCAACATGCGTGCGGAGCCGCAAAATGCCGTTCTCGATCGCCTGCACCAGCACGCGCGATGCCCGTTCTGCGATCTCATCGACGGTGTAATTGCGCTTGATCTTCCAAAGGATCTCAATTGCCTCCGTCAATGTTCCGGACTCGTTGAACGGCGCGCGCTCGGAAATCAGAGCTTTATCGAGATGGATGTGCGGCTCGACGAAGCCGGGCACCGCGATTCGCCCATCTGCGTCTAGCACGAGAGCCGAAACTTTCTCTGCGTCTTGTGGCGATGCGACGAAGCGGCCGCCGGCGACGGCGAGATCGCGCAAGCCATCTGAGCCCCACACCGCGACGTTCTTGATTAGGATGTCGAGAGCCATCGATCGCCCCTTGGTTCAACAGTAGCACCGCCGTTTGCGCAGACGCCGTCCTTTGTGGGTCTTTGCCTAATCCCGAACGACGATAGCTTCCTGACTGGCCTGCGGCTCTGTTAGACCGCGATGGATATCAGGCCGGGCAACCCAATGTAACGAGAAAGCCGCCGCCGGGTTGAGGTCAGCGACGGCTCTATTAATACAGTGACCACTAGCTGCTATCCCACTCGTCTCAAAGCACCTTATCGAGGGTGATCGGGAGATCCCGGACGCGCTTGCCGGTTGCATTATAAACGGCATTGGCGACCGCAGCGCCAACACCGGTGATGCCTATCTCTCCGATGCCCCGTGATCCCATGGGTGTACGTGGGTCAGGCTCGTCCGTCCAGATCACTTCGATCTCGGGAACGTCTCGATGCACCGGGATGTGGTATTCGGCGAGCGAGGGATTCATGATCCGGCCCGTTCGCGGATCGAACTGTGTTTCCTCCATAAGGGCGAGACCAAGCCCCATGATGATGCCACCGCGGAACTGGCTCGCAGCAGTTTTGGGATTCAGGATGCGCCCGCAATCGAACGAACCAAGAAAACGGCTCACTCGTACCTCGCCAGTCACCGCATTCACGCGTACTTCGCAGAACATCGCGCCGTGGCTGTGCATCGACCAGTGTTGGAGCTCCAGCGGCGCGGGAGCTTCCGCTTCGACGCTGACTTCTGCCCGTTTGGCGCGGGTTAGGATGGACACGTAGCTCTCTCGGCGCTCCGGCTCGTCGAGCGCGGAGAGTCCGCCGTCCAATCCACCGACTTCTCCAGCGCTTAGTCCTGCCAAAGGCGAGTTGTTGCCGGCCAACTTTAGCAACTCGGTGACGAGAGCTCGATGCGCGGCGGCTACGCCGGCGCCGATGGAAGCCGTCTGCTGCGAGCCGCCGGCCAACACGACGCCTGGCAAGTCGGTGTCGCCATAATGAAACTCCACGCGATCCATCGGCAGGCCGAGGCGATCGGCAGCTACCTGGGTGTGGATCGTTGCTGTTCCCATGCCCATCTCATGGGCGGCCACGCCGACCGCGGCGTTGCCTTCGCGAGTGAGGGTGATGCGCGCGGCGCCCCCAGGCATGCGGTAGTATGGATAGGTAGCTGTCGCGCAGCCGACCCCGATCAACCAATCGCCTTCGCGGGTGGTGGCCGGCCTTCCACTTCGCCTCGCCCAACCGAAACGCTCGGCTCCCGAGCACCACGCCTTGACGATCCCGCGCTGCGAGAAGGGCAGACCCATGGTCGGGTCCTTTTCGGGCTCGTTGCGTATGCGGAGTTCGATAGGGTCCATCCCGAGTTCGGCGGCCAGTTCATCGATGGCGCTCTCGAGAGCGAAGGTGCCCACGGCCTCTCCCGGGGCGCGCATGAAGGTGTTGGCGATCATGTTGAGCTTTACCGTGTCCACCTCGAGTTTGAAGCTCTTGGCGGCATACAGACTGCGGGTCGCCACGATGAAGGGCTCGGTCATCGCGTTATGGGGCGTCATCGCCGTGAGACCGGTATGAATCACGGCGTCAAATCCACCGTCGCGCTGCGCGCCGATGGCCACCCGCTGTTCTGTGAGCGCGCGGCCGCCGACAATTCGGAAAACGCCCTCCCGCGACAGCACGATCCGCACCGGTCGTTTCGCGAGCTTGGCTGCCGCAGCCGCCAGTATCTGATGTCTCCAGAGCGTCTTGCTGCCGAAGCCACCGCCGACGAAGGGCGACGTTACA
Organism: uncultured Alphaproteobacteria bacterium; assembly: GCA_963824305.1. Classification (GTDB taxonomy): domain Bacteria; phylum Pseudomonadota; class Alphaproteobacteria; order Rhizobiales; family Xanthobacteraceae; genus Bradyrhizobium. The sequence goes on along the minus strand of CAWGOW010000001.1, from coordinate 1,625,538 downwards.
TGGACCTTCTCTTCCTTGATGTCGAATACCTGCGCAAGCGTCCAGGCCGCGTGAGCGACCGCCTGCGTGGCATCATGAACCCTGAGTTCGTCTCTCTCCCAGGCCACGGTCGCGGCATGAAGCTCGATCGGATTGTGATTATGGCCCGGTGTACGGTAGATGGCGTCCACTTTGACAGGAGCCGATGCAAAAAGAGCCTCCGCGTCGTTGATTTCGAGTTTAAGCGGCTCACCCAGGAATTGTCCGGGCTCGGTGCCGTTGGTCTTTGCCTGTTCGAGCGAGGTTACGCCTAACTCGACCTCATATCGAACCTGTATCAACGACTGTGCGTGGTCTGCCTGTTCCTGCGTCTCGGCCAAGACGAGCGCGATCGGTTGGCCGTTCCAATGGATACGGTCGTCCTGCATGACCGCGAGGTCATCGCCACCAGCGGCTTTCGCGTTCGTCCCGAAAGCCGGGGCAGGCCTAAGACGCGGAGCATTCAGATGCGTCATGACCAGCAGGACGCCGTCTGCCGCCGTGGCATCGGCGGTGGAGATCTCAACGATGCGGCCCTTGGCGATGGTCGAGTAATGGAGTGCGGCGTAAGCGAGGCCTTCGATTGGATGCTCGGCGGCGAACCGCGCCTTACCGGAGACTTTCAGCGGGCCGTCTACGCGCGACACAGGCTTGCCGATAAAACCATGCTTTTCGCGGATCAGCGGGTCGGGCGTGCCGCCTGGCAGCCAACTATCCGGAGCGAGCGCGATGGCTTTCTTCATGACGGTTTGGATGATGCTCATCGGGTCGCCTCTGCACTTAAAGTAAGTTTAACGAAGGCATCGACGATGACCCGCTTCGCTAATTCAATCTTGAACGCGTTGTCGCGTAGACCTTTTGCCGGCGCGAGCTCTGCTTCGGCGGCTTCCCGGAATACAGCCTCGGTTGCCGGGCGTCCTTTCAGGAGTGCCTCCGCGGTATGAGCTCGCCATGGTTTGTGAGCGACACCGCCGAGCGCCAGGCGCACATCCTTGATCAGGCCGTCCTCCAATGCCAATCCGCTAGCCACAGAGATTAGAGCGAATGCGTAGCTCGATCGGTCGCGAACCTTACGGTAGCCCGATCGTGCGGCGACGCCGTTGGGACGCAGCGTCACGGATGTGATCAACTCGCCAGGCTGCAGCTCCGTTTCGACCTGCGGGGTCTGGCCCGGCAGACGGTGCAGATCAACAAATGGGATGTCACGCGGGCCATTTCGACCCTCCAGCGTCACGATTGCGTCCAGGGCGGCCAGCGCCACGCACATGTCGGAAGGATGGGTCGCCACGCAGTTGGACGAGGCGCCCAGGATCGCATGGTTACGGTTGAATCCTTCGACGGCGTCGCAGCCGGATCCAGAGGTGCGTTTGTTGCAATGGGCAGCGTCATCGTAGAAGTAGGCACAGCGCGTTCGCTGCAGGATGTTGCCGCCCAGCGTGGCCATGTTGCGGATCTGTGCGGAAGCGCCGGCGAGGATCGCCTGAGCCAGCAGAGGGTAGCATTCGCGCACCCGCCGATCGGCGGCGATAGCCGTATTCTTTACACCCGCCCCGATCTTCAAGCCGGCTTCACCGACGTCTTCAATGTCGCAGGAGAGGCCGGTTACGTCCACCAGCAATGTCGGGCGCGCGATCGTCTCGCGCATGAGGTCAACCAGGTTGGTGCCGCCTCCAAGGAAGCTGGCGCCTGCGCGCGCACCCAGAGATACCGCTGCCTTAGGTTCCGTGGCCCGCTCGTAAAGAAAAGGCGTCATAGCGCGGTCTCCCGTTCCTTAGTATCCGCATCGCGCGGAGGGAAAGTCTCGCGAATGGCGGCTGCGATACCATTGTAAGCGCCGCAACGGCATAAATTACCGCTCATGCGCTCCTTGAGTTCGTCGTGGGTGAGTTCGATTGTCTCAATTTGGAGGTCCGCAGTGACATAGCTTGGCACGCCGCGCTGGACCTCGTTGGCCATACCAAGGGCCGAACAAATTTGGCCAGGAGTGCAGTAACCGCACTGAAACCCGTCGTGGGCGATAAAAGCTTGCTGTAGAGGATGCAGCGACCCCGCCGGGGCCAAGCCCTCGATCGTTGTGATCGATCGCCCCTCATATTGTACGGCGAGCGCCAAGCAACTGTTGATCCGCTCGCCGTCTACCAGCAGCGTGCATGCGCCGCATGCTCCCTGGTTGCAGCCTTTCTTCGTTCCTGTCAGTCCAAAGTAATCGCGGACGAGATCCAATAGCGACATTCGGGTATCGACCGTCGCGTCAAATCGCTCACCATTGATCTCAATATGCATAGGAACTCCCTAGGGTGCCGAACGGTTTGACGCAATTTGCGTTCGTCTACTGTTTACGACGAAGATCGCGCGCGACAGTTCCACAAACAGCCATTCCAAAAATCCTAAGTGACCCTAAAAGGTGCGTAGGAAATCCCTGTTATTCGTGGAGAATTCCCTGTTGTTTGGAAAAGTTTCCCTGATAGTTCACTTAGGGAATTATCCGCAAAGTCCCTGCGGCACAGCGGTTTCCGGCTTCAAAATTCCTGTCCAGAGGCCTGAAACCTCAATTTTCCCTGTAAAATTCCCTGTTTGCAGGGAAATTGCATAGAGACCGGTGCGCTCTCCACTGCGTCGCCAGCCAGACATTCCAGCCTTCGGCCAGGCTCGCCGAGAAACGCGAAATTGGGACAAAAATCCCAGCATTTCTGTTAGAATCTGCCTAATGGGCGCTTATGGATACTGGACGCCAAACGGCCGTGGGATGTAAGGACGGGCGCTTGGGGGAGGCTAGTTGTACGAAGCTGCCTTCGTCGATGTCATCACTATCTCCGTCCCCCAATTCCAGAAGCCCGCTCGCTGCTACGTTATCGATCTTAAGATCGGCTGTAGTTTTGATGCTTTGAACGGCACCGAGCGAATCCTCGCGCCGGTGGCATCAAAGATTGCATTCGAGATTGCGGAAGGCACCACGGCGGCCGTCGGTTCGCCCGCGCCCCACGGCTTCTCAGTTGGACGATCGATCAACTCGATGACGATTTCCGGAAGTTCAGGAAACGTCAGGATCGGGTAGCTCGCCCAGTCAAGGCTGGTCACCATGCTTCGATCAAATAGGACCTCTTCTTTCAAAGTACGACTGACAGTTTGGATAACATTTCCTTCGATCTGAGCCTGAACTCCTTTTGGATTGATGATCTGGCCGCAATCGTGAACGACATAGACTTTTGTCACCCGGACATTGCCGACCGTCCGATCCACTTCAACTTCGACGACGGCGCCTACATAGGTGCGCACAAGCTCGTATTTGACGTAACTAACCCCGCGTCCCTTGACGACGTTGCCGGAGATGTTTTTCTGGGGCGATGGCCGCTTCTGCCAGTTCGATAGTTTTGCGAGATGATCTAATAGATCAAGTCCGCGCTTATCGGCAGGATCGGTATACTTGACGCGAAGTTCGAATGGATCGGCGCCAACTGCTGCTGCAATCTCGTCGAGGAAGCATTCATTGGCGAAAGTGTTCTGCATCCGCCCCGGCGTTCTGATCCAGGCAGGGCGTAACGGCGTGGTCTCGAGGCGATGGCAAACCGTTCTGATATTCGGGAACTTATAGCCGATCGCGGAATCGCCAATGATGCCACCCGGTGACATCTGACCATCGACGGGTCTGTTAGTCAGCGTTGCGGCCACGAGATCGACGGTGCCAGCCGCCCCTTGCGGGATAAAGAATTCGGAGTCCCACGCTGTAACGTTTCCCGATGCATCGACGTTCGCACGCAGGTCGATCAATGTCGGCGGTCCTTTCGGATCCCACCCATGTTCATCCGCGCGCGACCATTGCACGCGCACGGGCTTGTCGACTGCTTTTGCCAGCAGTGCCGCATCGGCCGCCGCGTCCTCATGACCATTTCGGCCATAGCAGCCCGCGCCATCCACATAAATGCAGCGGACATCGCCAAGCGCCATCGAAAACATCTTGGCGAGTTGCTTGCGCAGCGAATGGGTCGCCTGCGACGCCGTCCACACCGTCAACTTACCGTCCTTGAATTCCGCAACTGCGCAGGACGGTCCGATCGAACCATGCGTATGGATGGTAAAATCATAAGTCGCGCTCAGCTTCGTGCCGCTCGCAGCCAGCGCGGCTGAAACGTCGCCAATATTGCTGGTGACATCGTCCTTCACGATCTTGGTCGTGCGGACATGCTCCCAGAGCTTTTGCTGCTCGGGGAGAGTTTTGGAATCTGACCAGGTTGTCTTCAGCTCCCGGGCAACGCGTACCGCGGCCCACTCGGTCTCTGTCACGACACCAAGGAAATTGCCGTCGCGAACCAGTTGAACGACGCCCGGAACGTCCTTGATGGACAACTCGTCGACATTCTGGAGCGCTGCGCCGAGCGCCGGCGGGCGGATTACGCTTCCATGCAGCATGCCCGGCACACGGAAGTCGTGCACATAGGTGAATTTTCCGGTCAATTTTTCCGGAACGTCACGACGCGCGATCGGTTTGCCCACGAGTTTGTAGTCGGCAGGGCTTTTCATCGGCGCTGCCGGATCGACTTTCAGTATAAAATTCTTGCCGCCGATCAGCTCCTGGTAGGCGACCCCGGTGCCGCCCGTTTTCGGAGCGATAACACCTTCGTTAATCCCAAGATCCTCCTTTGCCACGTTCAGACGTTGAGCGGCTTGATCCAGGAGGGCGTTTCGCGCTGTGGCGGCGGCTTGGCGAATTTGCATGCCTCCACTCTGGATGGACTGGCTTCCATAGGTCGGCCCTTGGTCTGGCGTGACCGCCGTATCTCCGGTCACGAGGGTGACATTCGCAAGCAGCACATCGAGCTCTTCTGCGACAATCTGAGCGAGCCCAATATTGACGCCTGTTCCGAGGTCAACCTTCCCGGCATAAAGCGTGACCATGCCCTTGTCGTCGATGGCAAGGAACGTATCGACCTGATCGAGACTTACGGGCTTTGTCGCGTCGGCGCCCTGCGCGAGCGCTTCCATGTGCGGCGCGAGTGAAAACGAGACAACCAAAACGCTCGAGCCTTTCAAAAGCTCGCGACGTGAGAGTTGGAGCGGAGCATTCATGGCGAACCTCCCTAGGCGATGGCGGCGCGTTTGATCGCGCGCATGATGGCGGTATGCGTGCCGCAACGGCAAAGATTTGGCCGCATGTAACTGCGGATCTCATTGTCTGTCGGATTTGGCTTTGTGCGCAGCAGTGCCTGCGCGCGCATCACCATTCCGGAAATGCAATAGCCGCATTGTGCCGCTTCCTCGTCGATAAACGCCTGCTGGAGTTTGTTCGGCTTGCCGTCCTCAAGCAGCCCTTCGAGCGTCGTGACCTCGCGGTCGCCCACGGCCGCGATCGGTAGGATGCACGAGAAGGTTGGGCGCCCGTCGATATGAACGGTGCAGGCGCCGCATTGCCCCAAGCCGCAGCCAAATCTCGGACCATGCAATCCGACATCGTTACGCAAAACATAAAGCAGCGGGGTCGAAGGGTCGACATCGACGACTCGCGACTTGCCATTGACCTTCAACGAGATCGTCATGGCTGAGCCTCCTGTCTTGCTTTTATAACTTCGGTTTTGACGTCCGCCCATTGCGGCCGGTTGGTGTAGCGCGCGCGTATATACTGGGTGATATCAGCAATTTGCTTGTCGGTCAGAATAGCGTCAAACGCCGGCATATAAGGCCCGCCCTCGGTTCGGTAGGATTGAATGCCATGAAGGATGACACGGACGGTGTTTGCGGGATTTTCTTGCTGCACGGCCGTGCTCAGCGATAGCGAAAGCGCTTTCGATGGACCGATCTCGTGTCGGTCGTTATGACATTTCGCGCAGGCGCCGGTATAAATCGCGACGATATCGGCAGGCTGACTTTTTCCACCGTTGTCGGTTATGATGGCCGTCGTGTTATCTTGCTGCGGCGATAGACTTGCAACGTAGGTAGCGACGGCGTGCACCTCGTCTTTTGAAGCTTGACCGAGATTCTTGGCGACGTCGGCCATCGGGCCAGCCGCGGCACCATGAAGCTTGTGCCAGCCGGTCGATAGATATTCGGCAAGCTGATCAATGGTCCAGTGATGTGCAGTGATAAGCGACGCGTTGAGCGGGGGCGCGTTCCAGCCTTCGGCGGCACCGCCGGCGTAGGCACTACTCTTCTTTTCACCACCTAGAGCATTGCGCGGCGTGTGACATGATCCGCAATGTCCTAATCCCTCGACCAGATAGCGACCGCGATTCCATTCTGCGCTCTTGCTGTTGTCGTTTTCCAAGCTGGCCTGGCTAAGAAACAGAACTTTCCATCCCGCGATGATCGGGCGGAAGCTGAATGGAAACGAAAGCTGATTTGCAGGGATAACGTTGCGGAGCGCGGGTATACTCATCAAGAACGAATAGAGGGCGTGAATATCTCCATCCGTCGCCTTCGTGAAATGATCATAAGGAAATGCTGGGTAGAGTTGCCTTCCTTCGCGATCGACGCCCTCGTGCATTGCGCGACGGAACGCCTCTTCAGGCCAACTCCCAATCCCTGTTTCAAGGTCAGGCGTTAGATTGCTGGCAAAGATCGTTCCGAATGGCGTCGGCAATGCCCGGCCACCCGCGTAGGGCGCGCCAACATCTTTTGTATGGCAATCGCTGCAGTTGCCGATGGCCGCGAGCTCAGCGCCTCGATCAATCGTTTTCCGATCGGAGATCGTCTGCTTCGCTGAAGTCGGTGCGATGGCAGGACGCCAAGCCCACGCAAGGCCGCCAACAGCAACAAGAACCCCCGCAGCTAACACAGCAAGAATGACTCGACGCAACCGCATATCGGTCCGCTCCGAAACATCGCCAGCTTAGAGTATTCCACGGCTCAGTGAAGCGGATTGGTAGCCGCCTCGCGTCGACAGTATAGAGCTAGTACTCTGTACGGGGCAAATTGAGGTTTCGAGTCCAGATCACTTTTAGTGGACCAGAAGTAGTATTCCAGCGCGAAATCGCGGCATGCATCGTCGTCAGCGACAGCCGAAACATGGTCATGTTGTGGATAGCAACCGAACGTCAAACGTCGGTCACCTACGTCCGTTTTTTTGACAGGCTGGTCGCGTAATGGATGCTTTATGGAATGTCCACATCCGCGGGCAAAGCCGAGATGTCGAGGCGAAGGCTCATATCGGCTTATAACTCGTGGGCGGTATTGTTCTATTGGGCTATATTGGCGCAGGATCCGAACCTCCTGTGGTAATCATCCGATGAGTCAAAGGACAGTGGCAGGTCGCCGGTAGCGCGCCCGACGTGTACGAACGTGAATTGGTACCGGCTGTCTTTGGGCCATGGGCTCCGGTACTAATAGAGCTTGCTGGTCTCAAGCCCGGCTACCGCGTGATCGATGTCGCTTGCGGCAGTGGAATCGTGGCGCGCCTGGCAGGCCGCGAGAGTGGGACCAAGCGGCGCGGTCAGCGGCGTCGATCTTAATTCCGGCATGTTGAACGTTGCGAGGTCTCTCAAAACATCTGATGACGCAGCTTCGGTAAAGTGGCAGGCAGCCAGTGCCGACAACCTGCCGTTTCCTGATGGCTCATTTGATGTTGCTTTTTGCCAGCTTGGACTCCAATTCTTCGCTGACCGACCAGCTGCTTTGCGAGAAATGCGCAGGGTTCTTTCAACAAAAGGCCGCCTCGGACACGCCTCGGTGGCCTACCTGCGTCAAACACTTGGACGGCGCGACACCAGCGGGCTTCCTAAAGCCTCGATCTCGCGGTGATCATCGCGGTTTTTTCGGCGTCGCTATCCTCGTTGTCGGTGCCGCTCGGAGGGATGCTAGGGCGGATGCGTGTATCTTTATTGTCACGGTTGGCCAAAAACGGATGCGTTGGGGAGCTGTCGGTGAGACCTTTCCCAGAATGGCTCGTTGTACGCTCATCGACTTCATGCTGGGGAATCAAAATGAACTGCTCAAAGCTTCTTCTGACTACTGCTATCGCTTCAATTGGTCTGGCGAGCGCGGCTTTTGCCGCAGACCTGGCGCGGGCTCCCGCGTCGTACACGAAGGCGCCTGTGATGATGGCCGCTTACGACTGGAGCGGCTTCTACATCGGTATCAACGGCGGCTGGGGAACCAGCGACGTCAACTGGAATGCGGATGGCCTTGGCGGCGAGGGCAGCCATAACGCCTCTGGCGGCACGGTCGGTGGCCAGGTCGGCTATCGCTGGCAGATGTCGTCCTGGGTGTTCGGCCTCGAAGCGCAAGGCAACTGGGCCGACTTCAAGGGCAACAATGTCAGCGCGATCTTCGCACCCAACGTGAACCAGACCAAGATTGACGCCTTCGGCTTGTTCACCGGTCAGATCGGCTACGCCTGGGATCGTGCATTGTTCTACGTGAAGGGCGGTGCGGCGGTCACCGATAACAGGTACCAGATCTTTGCAAGTCCCAATGGCGGTTTGCTCAACAGCGTGAGCGAGAGCCGTTGGGGTGCTGCTCTCGGCGCCGGCATCGAATACGCCTTCGCTCCCGGCTGGTCGCTCGGCTTCGAGTACGACCACCTGTTCATGGGCAACAACGATATCGTCCAGGGTCCTGGCTTCGTCAACGATCACATCAAACAGGACGTCGATCTTTTCACCGCCCGTCTGAACTACAAGTTCGGTGGCCCGGTCGTTGCTCGTTACTGAGTTAGCTCCCGAGAACCTCCAAACCCCGGCCCGTTGGCCGGGGTTTTTGTTTGTCGGATCATCTGCTCTCGTCTTCGATAAACTCGGGCGGCATCTTCGGTGAACCAACGCCGTCGCTGGCGTTGCAGAGCGGGCAAGGCATGCCGGGCGCGCCGCAGCCACAGGCATAATCGCCTTCCCACGCCCTATGGGGATGGGCCTGGCAAACCCAGCGGCATCTAAAACAGCGCACAAGTGGTCATGCGGAATGTAACCCTCGAAAATCAAAAGGGGGGCATTGGCGCGCCCCCCGCCGGATTAAAATAATTTGTCCGTGCTGAAATCCCTCCTCCGGCAAGGACAGACTAGAATTTCCCACAGATTTGTGGATTCCGGGGAATCCCGGTGTTTTGCATCTGGAACCGAATCCAGGTGCCCAGTTCTGTGCACTTGGGAACAGAACGCGGGGCGGCGGCATATTAAAACGGAGACTTCAAACCCTACGGTTAGGACCCGTAAGCACGAGGTTGTGTCATGCAGCGTCGCCGATTCAAACAGACCACTTCCCTCAAAGATCGTCTCGCCACATTCGCCGCACAACGAGAATAGTTTCTAATCACCGATATGAGACTACGGTTGCGCCGCGTAGTAACGAGCGGCTTCGTTCATCTCATCTGAAGTCATCTGCCGAGCGATGTTTCTCATCTGCTCACTGATGTCATTCCGGCGCGCGCCAGAAGCAAATGCCTGTAGCTGCGCCTTGATATAGACGGCCGACTGGCCATCGAGCCACGGTGCCCCGAGCTTGATGTCATTTAATTCATGGCAGGAAGAGCAGGTCGGCACGTTGCGCATCGGCGCGCCGCGGGCGACGATGTGTGGGATATCTGCCGCGGGTTCGGGACGTGTCCTCGGCTGGCGCGGAAGATATGAATAATAGGCGGCCAGATCGAGCATATCCTGTTCGCTGAGTTTGACCGCGAAAGGACTCATGATGGCGTTGGCCCTGGCCGCCACCTTGAAATCACGCAGTTGCTTATAAATCGCCGCAGCCGGCTGGCCTTCCAGATTTGGCGTATCGACCTGGCCTTGGCGGTTCGATCCATGGCAGATCGCGCATTGCATTGCGAGCGTTGCTCCCCTGCCAACTGAGCGTGTGTCCATCGGTCCGAACATCTGAGGATTCAAGACAACGTTCGATGTGATGATGGACGACTTTGGCGTTTCCGAAGTGGCTGTTGCACGGGGAACACCAGCGGCGCTGCAGATGGCATCCCACAAGCTCGCGAACGACGTATTTGTTGTGGCATATGGCAGGATGACAAATCCGACGACGAAAGAAAGCATCACTATTGCACCAGCGATGCCGACGCCGGCTGCGAACCATGGGTTCTTGAAAGTGAAAAGGCGGTCGGCGCTCATCGGGCTGCTCCCACATAAACCGCAGGAACGGCGTTTCCTTTGAGTGTCAGAAGCTGGACGATCGGATAGCCGTAATTAATGGCAGTCAGTGAGATCATCAACGTCAGCCAAAGCGCGAAGCCGTTGAGTGCAACGGGCACGCGTACCGGCTCATGGACCGCGACACTAAACCGGTACTCGCCGGGATCCGTTTGGGGCGCCCGATGGCCGCGGATCAGCACCGCAAAAAACAGGACGGCCGAAACCACCAGCAGCAAGCCACCGAACACCGAGATCGAAACTGACAGCGCTTGGGGGGCGATGTCGGGATTCGCGTAGTCGTAGGACGCCATGCGGCGCGGCATGCCCAGGATACCGACGTAGTGCCACGGAAATGTCGTGACGATCATGCCCACGAACCAAAGCCACAACTGCGCCTTGATCAGGCGGGCACTGTTCATTGCGCGCCCGGTCAAATGCGGCCAGAGATCATAGGCGATCGCGAAATACATGATGACGATCGCGCCGGCGAAGATCAGGTGGAAGTGGCCGGTAATCCATTGCGTATTGTGGATGCTGGCGTCGAGTTGATAGCTCATATTGATGAGGCCGCCAGCGCCGCCGAAACCCAACATCACAAACGAGAACGTAACCACGAGCATCATTGGGTTGTCCCAGGGCAGGGCGGCGATCCATCCGAAGGGCCCTTTGCCGCCGCGGAGCCGACCGGCGAGTTCGGCGGACGCGCAGATTGTGAAGACCGTCACCAGCGTCGGCAGCGCCACAACCGCGGTGAAGACAGATTGAATAAACTTGAAGCCGGCGCCTACTTGCGGATCGGCGAACAGATGATGCACGCCGATCGGCATGGCGACGACAACAAACAGAATGAAGGCGATGCGGGCCATGGCGTCGCTGTACAGGCGACCGCCAATTGCCCGCGGAAAGATCGTGTAATAGGCGATGTAGGTCGGCATCAGCCAGAAGTAGACGATGGCATGGAGTGTCCATGAGAAGAATACGCGTGACAGGCCGGCATCGATTGTGGTCTTGAGGCCAAGTGCGACCGGCAAAATCAGGACAATCACCTCGATCGCCGCGCCGACCGCGGTCCAGCCCCAGAGATAAGCGCCGGCGACGTTGGCGAACATCGCGAGCGGAACTGGCTTTCCCGGATTCTCGCGCTTCCACGCCGCCATATTGATGGACATAAGCGCGACCCAGATCCAGGAGCCGACAACGACGAGCACGACGCCGATGTAGTAGAATGGATTGGCGATCATCGGCGGATAGAACGTGTAGAGGATCGAGGCGAGGCCGAGCGACACCGGTATCATGGCGGTTATGGCGCCAACCGCGACCAGCGCGAGGCCGGCCCAGGCCCATCGCCGGCCGATCAAAGGCTTCTTCAGCGCAAACTCGGTTATGGCGTAACCGAACCCCATCGCAATCAGGGTAGGAAACACATACCCCATCGCCGATCCATGGGCCGTGACGGAGCGGTAATAGAGTTCGGAGTTGCTGATCCAAGGGTTCAGCGGGCTGCGAACAAACATCTGCCATTCGCCGAGCAACAGTGCCAGGCCGAACACCACGAAGGCCAACCAGAAGTGGGCCAGCACGAGCCGCTTGCTATTCAACACAGGTTAGCCTCGGGTTGCCGGCGGCCATCTTGAAAAAGCTGGTCTTGTCGATCACCTTTACTTTGGCCCACATGCCCTCATGACCCATGCCGCAGAACTCCTGGCAAGGCATCGGATGTTCGCCCGGCGCATCGAACTTTGCTGGCAGCACAGATATATAGCCGGGCACCAGCATCGAATTGATATTGGTGTGGTCGATCAGGAAGCCGTGAACGACGTCGGCGCTAGTGGCTCTGAAGCTGATGGGCGTGCCGGTCGGTACCAGGATGCATTGCGGTGTGAACGAGAATTGCTGGCCGACTGCGCGGACAGTTATTGAGCCGTCGGCCTCGACGGCGCTTCCGAGATTGCTTTCGACGAACTCTCCCGAGACGTGCAATGTGTGGGGGTTTGCGGTCTCCACCCAGGTTTGCGGCATTGTCGCCTTGTGGATTCCGGCGAAGATTGCCATCCCGATCAGCACGCCCACGATCCCGGCCGACATGATGGTCCATCGTCGTTCGATGCGAGCGGCGACCGCCGCTCCCTCATCGTGTTCCAACATCGACGTCATTGCACCGGTCCGCGCGGGAGAAACACCATGAAATAAAAGGCAAACCACAAAGTGATCACGATCGCTGTGGCGATGCCCGCGACGACGACGGCGCCCTTCGGACCGGACCGCACGATCTGGTCAATATTGCCGTCTTCGGCTTCAGACGACGAAGGTGAATCCTGGGAAACGATCATGCCGTCCTCACTGCAGTGGCGCGGAGCGAAGCGCATTGGCTTCGGATGCTGAAACCGCGGCTCCATGGTTACCCCAGGAAACCCGAATGTAGCTCACGACGGCCGCGACCTCGTCGTCCGAAAGTGATTGGGCAAAAGGCGGCATTCCGTGGGGCATCGGATTGCCGGCCGTTCCCGGCGGATAACCGCCGTTAAGGACCATGCGGATCGGATTGACGGCCGAAGACATTTCAATGGATTGATTGCCGGCAAGCGGCGGATAGTGCGGAATCTTTCCCTGTCCTTTGTCGCCGTGACAACTAGCGCATTTATCGGCGTAAATCGTCTGACCAAGCCGCAGCAGCAGGCTGCTCTCCTGCGCTGACGTCGTGGGTCGCGGGGCCTCAGGCACTGAATGCTCGGCGAGGCTCTTGAGGTAGATGGCCATAGCGCGGGTATCTGCTTCCGTCATGTATTGGAGGCTGTTGTAGGTAACGTCGGCCATCGGTCCGTAGACGGCGCCGCGCTTTGAAATGCCGGTCCGCAGCAGGTCAGAGATGTCTTCGATGCTCCAGTCGCCGAGACCGCCTTCCTTGCTCGACGTCAGGGACGGCGCATACCAATTCTGCATCGGAATGAGACCGCCTTCGAAGGCGGCCGATTCTGAACTGCCGCCAAGCGCATTAATCGCGGAGTGACACATGGCGCAGTGGCCGAGGCCCTGCACCAAATAGGCGCCGCGATTCCAGTCGTCCGACTTGCTCGCGTCTGGCTTGTATTCGCCTTCGGTGAAAAAGAGTGTTCGCCAGCCAATGATCAGCGAGCGGTTGTTGTAGGGAAACTTCAGATCATGCTGTCTATTCTGGAGCCTCACCGGCGGGACGGATTGCATGAATGCGAAGATCGCATCGCTGTCGGTTCGGGAAATCTTAGTGTAGGAGCCGAACGGCATTGCCGGATACACCAAGCCGCCGTCCGGGAAGCGTCCCGTGTGTATCATTGAATAGAATTGGTCGGCCGTCCATTTGCCGATGCCGGTGTCAGCATCCGGCGTGACGTTCGAAGTATACAGGGTGCCAAACGGCGTTGGCATGGCGCGGCCGCCCGCGAACAATTTGCCGCCCGGCGCGGTGTGGCACGCTACACAATCGCCGGCCTGGGCCAGGTATTCTCCACGCGCGACGATAGACGCCTTATCAATGGCCTGCACCTGCGCTGACGCGGGGGATATCCAAAACGTGGCCGCGCCCAGCAATCCTAGTGCGATCCAACGCGAGTCTTTCAGGACGTCTGGGCTGAGCATCGTTTGCCCCTCAGTTTCGTTCGCTGCCGCACGACAGCGGCATCGGAAGCGATCCATGCGGCTCCGGCGTGGGATTGGTTGGCGCCTGGCGGGACGAGAGCCACGCAGCCAAGGCCTTGACGTCCTCCTCGGTCAGATGTCCCGCGACGATCTGCATACAGTCTGGAGCGGCAGCGGTGCGTGTGCCGTAGCGCCATGCGCCAAGCTGTGCGCTGATGTAGTTGGTACGAAGCCCGAGCAGACCAGGGATGGCCGGCTCCATGCCGGTGAACGAAGGCCCATGGCAGTTTGCGCAAGCTGGAATTTCACGGTCGGAATCACCCTTCGTCGCCAGCATTTCTCCGCGCGCCAGCATCGTGCCACTGACGATCGGCGTTGCCGGCGGAGGGAAGGGCGGCTGCTCGGATGCAAAATATTCCGCCATCGACCTGAGGTACGGATCAGGCAGGAATTCTAGCAGGTAGTTCATCAGGGGATATTTGCGCCGTCCGTCCCGAAACGCGATCAACTGATTGTAGAGGTACCCTGCCGGCTTGCCTGCAAGTCTTGGGAAGTAGTCGTCGTTGGTACCCTGTCCCTTGTCTCCGTGGCAGGAAGCGCATGCCAATACGCGAGCCGCCATGGTGTCAGGTGCGTGTTCGCCATCCTGCGCTTGAGCGATGCTTCCATGCGCGAAGATCGATACGGCAAAAAAGAAAAGCTGGGGGCGGCGGGTTCTCACATAGGCCTCCCATGGCGGGTCTATCGAATGCGCCCATTGCTCTGACGCTTTGGTCGCCATGGACGAACTTGAATGCGGACTTTTGCTCTCGCAGACCGTTGCTGCCGAACGAGCGCACCAAAGCACCCTATGCGAGTGCCGAGAATAAAGGTGGTCAATATTGCACACCGCTCAAAATTCCTCAGACAGCGATTAAGTGAAATGTGGCGTGCGTTGTTGGAATTTCCGGGAGAGCTCTTTCCGTTGTGGCTAGCCCGGTTTAGGAGCGAGCTCCGCTCTTCCCTAGCGGCGATCCTCCTTTGCGGTGGCCCTCCAAAATAACCTTCTTACGGGCTTTTATTTTGGACGTTCTTTGGTTGGGCTAATGTGAGCGTTCCACGCGGACCAAATCGAATTTGGCAAGCGAGAAAAACGCGGCGTCATTCGATCCGAAGGTGTTTCTCGCCAAGGTAGGTGAGGGAACAACAATACTTGAATATCGCAAGGACCAGGTCGTCTTCAGTCGTTGCGTCACGACAGCAAACGCGAGCGACGACAATCCAGTGGTCTCGATTGAGTCCCGGTCATCGTTTGGCAATTCCCGACTCCCTCAGAGACATATGCCGCTCTCCCGCGAAGTCAGATCTCCAAAGTGAGCATTTTTGCTCAGACTCTGCCAAACGGACGACTTACATATTCATAGCCGATGGAGACACGATGGGAGGCAACGTCGCTAGCTCCCAGATTGGTACGGCTTGGCGGGGAACAGGTCTAAGCGCTGTCCCGATCAAAGCGCAATCACCTGCGCTCCAGCGACTAAACACAAGCGCCACGAATCTATCGGTGCAAGCAAGCACGCTAGCAGCCGTTATCCGATGCTTGTGAACCAGGATATTTTGATGCGAACAAATCAAATTATGACGAGAAAAGTGATTACGGTTGGAATCGCGACCCCGATAGCCGAAGCGGCAAACATCATGCTGGCGAAACACATCAGCGGACTTCCGGTGGTCGATGAAGCGGGGAAGCTGGTCGGCATCGTCTCGCAAGGTGATTTTATTCGTCGTGCCGAGATCGGCACCCAGCGAAAGCGTGGCCGCTGGCTGAAATTCCTTCTAGGTCCCGGAACGGCTGCGTCAGACTTCGTGCATGAGCGCGGTCGCAAGGTCGGAGAAATCATGACCCTAGACCCCTGTACTGTGACCGAGGATGCGACGCTTGAAAACATCGTTCAGCTTATGGAACACAATAATATCAAGCGGCTGCCGGTCATGCGCGGAGATCAGCTTGTCGGAATCGTAACGCGTTCCAATCTGCTTCAGGCCGTTGCGGAACTCGCGCGCGACCTGCCGGGCCCGACTGCCGATGACGATGACATTCGCAACCATATCATCACATCTATCGAGGACGCGGATTGGACACCCTTCGGACTCAGTGTTCTTGTACGCAACGGCAACGTTCATCTCAGCGGTGTGATAACCAATGAAAAATACCGACAAGCGGCGATCGTCGCGGCGGAAAATGTTTCGGGCGTCAAGAAAGTTCACGATCATCTCTGCTGGGTCGAACCCATGTCAGGGATGTACCTGAACTCTCAAGAAGACGAGGCGTTGTTGAGGGTTAACTGAGTTAATCTCAGAAGCTCCTCGTTCACTTTCCAGCCTCGTCGCTCGTCATGTTTGTTTAATGGGTAGAAAAGGATGGACGTCTTCATGATCGAACATCATTATCACGCGGCGATCTGGATTGATCACCGAGAAGCTCGCGTGTTTCATTTCGGCCCCGCCGACTTCGAAACACTCGCTCTGCGTCCGGATGAACCGACCAGACACATCCATCATAAGGCGAACTCTATTGGTAGCGGGCACGCAACGACGAGCCCCGACTATCTTCGCGAAGTAGCTCAATCGGTTGTAGATGCTGGCGCGGTCCTCATCACCGGCCCGGCGAATGCAAAGACTGAGCTGGTCGAATACATCCACCTTCATGATCCTAAGTTGGCGAAAGCCATCGCTGGCGTGGAAACGGTCGATCATCCAAGCGATGCACAGCTTGTTGCTTATGCGAGAAAGTATCTCACGGCGACGGACAGAATGCGGCCGTAGAAGGTGAGTTCGACGTCATAATGTTCACGGATCGTAACAATCCGAAATGGCGGCGGCACCTCGTTCTCCATGCCGGCTGGCGAATATTTGTACGGCCGACTAGCCCGGGCGACGAACCGCTGATTCGTGACCTTCTGGGGCATGTGAGCAAGGAAGACCTGCGGCTCCGTTTCTTTGATTCAATCAAAGAGTTCTCCGATCAGTTCATCGCCAAATTAACGGATCTCGATTACTTGCGTGCGATGGCTTTCGTCGCCTTCGACGAAGCCAGCGACCAGACTCTCGGCGTCGTCTGGCTGTACGGAGATCCAATCCATGAGACTAGTGAGTACGCGATCCTGCTGAGATCTGATCTCAAGGGCAGAGGCCTGGGTTGGGCTTTGATGCAATTGATCATCGAGTACGCAAGATCCGAAGGCCTGAAACAGATGTCTGGTCAGATTTTGCAAGAAAATGCTGTCATGCTGAAGATGTGCCGAGAATTGGGATTTCAGGTCGTAACCGATGCGCAGGATCGGGGTGTGTGCGACGTTACGCTACCGCTTTAAGCCATGATCGGCGACACAAGGATTAACAGCGATTGCACCACTCGCTCCATCGCCAGTTGATAGGACAAGCTTGGTCGACTGAGCACGTTCGGCTTGCTTGACCTCTTGCCGCAGCAAAGCTAGCTCCGACCACAATCGATGCAAGGCCTCCACTGAAACAGCTTTTGCGGTTCTCATGATCAAAACTCCACAAAATGCCACCGGGTCTGAAATGCACGAGCGCCCGGCGGGCCTATTTATAGCAAAGTCCGTGAACACGTATGTGACGTACTGCACAGAGCGCTGGAAACTTAGATTTAATTTTTTCCAATTGTCTCCGCCGTTGAGCCGTGGCGGGCTTCTCGTGCGGATCGGTTGTCCTTGACGAACGCGCGAGCGACGGCGGGTGGAAGATCGAGCGACTTAGCCTGGCTCAATTGATTCTTCCGCCAGCTTCAGCCACTCCGAAGCCATCTCTCTGAGCATCGTACGAGACGAATGCGACCTTGGCCAGTTTCAAACAATAAGTGGAATAACCGACATATCGCTCTCGCTTATCGGTGGGTTGCTCTGCCATGGGTGTGGGCTCCCGCGTCAAATCTATTGAGTATGAGGTGTTGCCAGCGGCACGACTGGCGACGTGAGATTGATCGAGATTTCTTCGGGAAATCTAGCCTCGTATTTAGCAGCGAGGTCTAGGAATCGTCGTTTGACGAACGGGCCAACCCGTTCGGCTAGGAATCTGCAATGCGCCGCACGCTGCTTTAAAAAATCACTGTCCATCACATCCACCCCTGGACGCAACAAAATGACGCGCCATTTCACCCCTCGCGCGAGGGTTAAGTCAACTGGTAGGGACGGCCATTGACTCCGAATTTATATTAGTCCTGAATATTCCTTTGTTTATGTATTATTGGAGTTTTAAATGAACAGCCGATACATGCTTTCGGCGTTGGCCGGCATTTTCCTGGCCGTGGCATTTGTCGCTGTTGCAACGACCGTTAGGCACCTTTCACATAAGCAGACGGTAGCGATGAGCCGTCGCTGACATTGGCGAATTTTCAAAGCGACGACGTTTGGGCGCGCCGTATTACCGATCGTACTAGTGTCGTATCAAGCCAAAATGTCTTTTCAGTAGCGGTGGCGTTATGAACGATGTTGTCGATGTCATTCAATCAATGGGATTCGAAGTCGATACGTTGGGCCGAGCACTCATAGTCTGTGGCACAGCGTTTGTTTGCAGCGGACTGGTTTTCTTGCTGCCTGGAAGACGAACGGCAGCACGGAGGGCTTTTAAGGAAAACATAGAGAACTCGACGGCCACCTTGATCAAACGCGGAGAGAGCAGCGATAGCTAAAATCCATCCCGCCGATCCTCCGCGGAGGGAAGCCGCTAGCCTTGAGGCAAAAACGGCGCACTGACAATTCTAGAATCCGTTACGGCCAGGGCAGTTGCGTCCGATTGGGCCCATTTCGCTATCGCCGGAACGCCGCTCGACCGGGCGCGGTCTGTAGGAGGCGGCCCCGGCGCTGGGGGGCGCCGGGGCCCGTCCCGCGCTGTGTGTGAGGGGACGCGACGCCGGCATGGGGGTGATGCCGGGTCATCGAATCAATTCCCTCTGACCAACTTTGTTCCAAAGCATGCCCTAGGAATCCGCCGTCGCCGATGCCGTGGAACGCCCCGCCCATCACCGCCTTGTCGTCCGGGTTACGACGGCCTGTACCCGCCGTGGCTTGGCACGGTCGGACGAACACTTACCCCTCGGACCGGTCGTGTCCCTCGCCCGCATGGCGTGCGATTTGCTCGTCATTTGCAGCCTGACCATATCAGGCGATTCCTAGGACTGGCGTGCCGTCGCGCTCCCGGTTGCTCGGCAGGCCTTTTCTCGTCCGCCGGCAAGTTGTTTGCTTCAATGACGGTGGGCTGGGCGAGCCCGAGCGCTAGCGGTGCTCGGGTTCAATTACCCAAAGACCCGTTCATTATTCGATACTACCAGAGGTCCGGCCGGAGTCCCCTCCAAGCCGGGCCTTTTTCATGCCCGCCGGCTGCCGGCCGGTATTGCCCGGGAATACGAATGCAGCGAGGCCACGATCTGGCGCGCCCTAAGGGCCGCATAAAGGACGGATTATCGTCGACTGATGCCCCGGCCAGACGTCAAGCGGCCCTTCGTAGCGCGCGTGACCACGCTTTGAGGGCAATAATCACAACTCCACAAATACGCTATTTCTCCGTTGGGCCTGAGCGCAGACGCTTCCGGTGCAATCAGTTCCTCGGAGCAGGAAATACATCTCGGCAGGTCGCTGAGGCGATGCCTGTAGTAGCGCGGCGCGGCGGCTTCTGTCTGTCGATCCATGGCTGCACCCCCATTGCTCTGCGATCACGTCAGCACGAATCGTGCCGACAATTCAGATCGATTGGTGGAACAAGGGGCCCGAATGAATTTTCAAAATATTTTTACTTGCGTGCCGGTCCTAATACTACGGCGGGCTGACGTTCCTAACTCTTGTACTGGCGGGATTCGGATGATGATCGTCTAATGAAGAGCCTTGGAGCGACACCGGCGGATCTGTTCCCGCTCATCCGTCGCCTCGCGCCATCCACCTGAACGCCCCCGTCGGTTTAGACCCGGCGGGGGTTCATTCTCACTGCACTTCGAGATCAAGTGGCGCGTCGCCGGTTCCGTAGAAATCCGGTCTTGGCTTAAACGATCGAAATCTTGTCACGCAGTAGCTGGCCGAAGGACGCACAGTCCGCTCCAGACACCGGAAGAGCGCGATGATGGAGCGCACATCTTCCTTAAGGCGGCTCGCTTCTTGGCTCCGGATACAAAGATCTTGCGGCAAAATATTCTTTACCGGATAGTTGTCGGGGATTCGCAACATGACACATCCGCTTCTCTTCAACCCGTTTCATTCGAAACAAGAGCAGCTGCGAGACCGCGCGAAGCCTTGGCGCCAGGCTTTCTTGACGCGAACCACGCCGGTGTGCAGGCATTGTCGCCCCGACGACGTCACCTCGAGACCGGCGCTATCGGCCGCCACTGTCCCTTTGGGCTTGGCTTCGCGAGTTAATACATTAGTTATTTTTTTGCAGGCATTTTCGAGCCTCCATTAATCAGCGAGGCATCATGTCTGACGTCACCATTCCCGGCGGAAAAATTCGCGCGTTCGTCGAACGAATCGAAACCCTGGACGCCGAGCTCCAGGAGTTGAACGAGCAAAAGAAAGAAGTGTTTGCGGAAGCCAAAGGTGAAGGGTTCGACGTTAAAATCCTAAAAGAGATAATCAAGCTCCGGAAACAGAACGAGGAAGAACGCGACGAACGCGAAAGTATGCTGGATCTTTACATGCGTGCGATGGAGCAGGCTGGACCCGAGAAAGTCGCCAAGGCTGCATGATCAGGTGAGGCGGGTTGCACCCGCAACCCGCCTCGAACCTTCGACATCTCCCAGCCGCGGCGACCTTTCACCGCTCTAACGTCCAAGAACCGCCAATTATGCGCCGTCGCTACCCCGCTTAAGTGGTTCCCAGCGGTGGATATCTGGGAAATCTTCACCGTTCCCTCAAATTTTCATTTGACCGGTCCCGATCGAGGCGTTGGCTGTCGATTTGGAGTTGCGATATGGCCCCAAAACCTTCTGATCTTGCCGAACGCATGTCCAACCGGAATGCGCTGGCTGATGTAGACTTGTACGAGATTTTCAAACTGCCGGTCGAAGCGGCTCGCGCTAAGGCGCGTGAAATTATCAGTCAGGCTCCGATGAGCGGTCAGTTGACCGTTGTCGACCGATGGCGACAGCTACCGGACGGGCGGATAGAGCTTACGACGCGGCGAATGCAAGCTGGAGACTAGCGCTGGCGATTTCCACCAGTTTGGTTGCCGCTTCCGGATCTGATAGCGGCCCGGCTTCGACGAACTTTGCCATTACGTTACTGTTCTTTCGCGTTGTCCGGAAATTGCTCGTCGATGATTCTTCGGCCATTCGGCATCTCGGGCACCTCGTTTCGCCACAGACGAACGGCGCGGCCAACTCCTCGGCGATGAGAATGTCGTCGGCGTTATCTCCAAGAGTTCGCGATCTACTGCGCGTTGCGACAAAAAAAGCCCCAGCCGACGCCAGAGCTTTCAGGTCTCGTTTCGGGCGTGATCAGTACCTCGACACGGTCGGGCTGTAAGACACGCGCGCGCGTTAGCGCAGATATCTAGCCCCCCTTGATTTCAATATGGTGAGAGTACTGGGGATCGGGGCCCGCGCTTATTGAATTAACTATGTTTCGAGACGCCCGTCGAAAGGTGGCGTCTTATCTACCCCTCAGTTCTTAGAAGTGCGACTTTACGACCGGCTTTCGTCTTAGGATTAGAAACCGGCCAACGCTCGATGCCGCACCCGCACCAAGACAATTTACTCGACGAGCGCATGATCGCGCGCTTGGAACAAGCCAACGCAAGAGCTTACGCGCAACTGCCGCGTCCAAATGAGAAGGCTGCAGAATCCAGTCATGACGCTAAGCTTGAACCATCAGACAGGCAACCATCTCCTGCAACTGTTGAGCGGCGGCCATCCCGAGCTAGTCCGCCGGTTGTTGTTCTGATCCTTCTGCCGTTCATAGCAATCGCCTTCGTCACGGCTTTTGCTTGGGAGCCGTCCTACAGCGACGCAGTCAAAGTCTTCGCCCGCTGGGCAAATCCTTGGGTCCTACACGGCGTGCCTCAGGCTCGAACCCTCTCGGACGGCGTCTCCGCAGCGGCTTTCATCTCACCCGAAGTTGCGCAGCGTGTTCAGAGAATGGCGGACGATCTCGCAAACATGGAGCGACAGATCGACCAGCTCAGGCTTAACCAGGAGCAAACAATCCGTAGCGAAGCGGCAGTCGTCGAGCAGCTTCAAACGAGTCAGGAACAAATGGTCCGTGACAATGCAAAGGCTATCGAGCAGCTCAATGCGGCGCTCGCGCAAGTAATTCTCAAGAGTGACGGTGTCGCTGAGCAGCTAAAGCGAAGTCAGGAGCAATTGGCTGAATTGGTGTCGTTTCGAGCCATGGCTTCTGTGAGGAGGCACGAGCGGCGTGCCCGAAGTCCGATAAACCCTTTAAAGCCTCGTCGCTGACGCCCAAACCCTTTCCAGGCCGATGAACAGGATTCCGCTTGTGCCGGTCTTCTTCAGCCAAATATGCCTTCATGTCCCTGACAAAGGAGCGGGCGACAGGTCGAGCCCTTACGCATCATCGGACCTGATATCGTAGAACCGCTGTAAGCGCTCAACAAGAACCCTGAGAATTACTTCAGATCATCTTTGTTGCGGACCGGGCCGGCTTCGGCAGCGAACATAAGCATCGCAGTCCAAGGAATGCGACGGCAGCGGCGTCGATAAATCTCGCGTCGGGGGTCAAATAGCCCAGTTTAGGGCGCGATGCAGATGTCGACCATTGGCCCCGCTTCGTGCGGGACCTTTTGATTTGCGCCGATCCCGGATCGTACCGTCCCGACAGGTTCACACGTAAGGTCTACGTAAGCTTAGCATCGTAGCGTAGACATCGATCGCGGCTCCACATCGCGATCCTCCATAATGACTTCGGCCCGGCGCTATCGCGTTGGGCCGCTTTCAATTTAGGCGTAACAACATGAATAAACTGAACGTTGCGTCGAACACCGTTGCCCCGCCTGCGACGGCACTGGTCGTGCGACCGCCCGCGTCAAAGACGCCCGGTGTGCGAATCTAACCGCCCAACTGCGAGGAATGCGACGGCAAGGGTAGAATTGCCGGCTAAGCGCCTCGCCGATCGTCCTCCTCTGGCCGATCGCGATCAGCCCGCGCTAGGCGCATTGGTGGATTATGAAACCGTGCTCTGCAAAATGCGATCTCCTGCGGGCGAACCTTGCTTGCCGTTCCGGGTGCCAACGACCGCCACCGCCTCTACCGAAGCGACTGTCGCCAGCAAGTGATCCCTTCGCGCTCGTAGGTTTCGCGCCAATACAGGGTATTCGGAGTTTCGCAGATCACGGACGCCCGTCTGGGCTTCCTCGTGTTCGATATCAGCCGTCAGAATGCTCGCCGACCGCTTCAAATCGTTAACGAGAGTTGCAATCCGCAACTGGTTCGTCGCGATACGTCGAAGTGTCTCGGATCGGTCCAATTTCGTCATCGATGGGCCTCGCGCTGGTTTGTTTTGGGACGCGTGTTCGTATCTTTGTTGGAACAGCAAACTTGATGCCAAGCGCGTGAACCGACAGACGCTGGCCCGCCAAACTAAACTGCTCGTGGCCTCAAGATCGCGTGAAGGGCTCCGCGCCAGAAGGGTAGAGCTTGTTCTTTCGGCTTTTCGGGAGAAGTTTCGCCGAGCCAAGCTCTAAGATCCTCGGACCTCTGTTTATGGGCAGCCTGCCAAACGGCGATGGTATCAAAATCAAAGGTCTGCTGTTCATTGTTCATCTGGGCGCTTCTAGGTCTAGACACCTTTAAATCATCGTATTGAGTTGTCTCCCGGTGTTGTCGTCAAAACTGAAAATGGCTTCGTCACGGTTTCGTCCGGCCGGCTGCACGAAACAGTCCGCGGGCAGCCTATTATCGCGCCGGCTTAGAATTGCAGTAGCGGGATGCCAGGGTTCAACACGTTCGCGAAGCGCCAATTGACGCCTGAATGCTCGCGTTTATCGTCGGTAACGGACCGTCAACTTGAGGCTCTACGTTTCCGTCATCGCGTGCGTAATTGCGCCACCTTTTGGAATCAACTTACAATCACCCGCCGGTCTCAACCCCGGCGGGTTTTTTCATTTGCTCGAGCACAGGAGCAAATCGTTCGGAAAATGTCGCCGCCCTGGCGTCCCGTGATGCCGCAAATGAAGCCGATATCTGGGTGTGAAATCCTGCAGCGGCGATTGCAAGTAAGATGGCGCCGAATATCAGAGTACGCATCCCGTCCTCCCTTATGTGACGCAGTTCAAAATCGGCTCAGAAAAACCGCGAGCTTAAATCCAAGGTCGCCCCGTAAATAGCGAAAAGGACGGAAACGAGGAGATCAGCGCCGTCAGCTTTAGAGTTTCGCTTGCCTCGCTTGTGCCGGCGGACGCTCCCGACAGTGCTTGAACTAATGCGGTCATTTGCGTTCTCCATCAACCCGGAAACGATTTATCGCTGCGATTCGCTTCCGGCGAACGTCTTCAACTCGGGAAAACGGTTTCACGACTGTTTCGTTGGAACCGAACAAAATAAGGGGCCCGCTTAAAAGGGCGGTCTTCTTTTATCGGCAGGTCATTTCCAGACGAAAAACCGCTCAAAGCCGATGTGGATACCACACGTAAAGGCGACGCTGGGTCGCTTTGGCTTGAGGCTCGCTATGACTGCATTGGTTCAAAATCGTTCTCGTTTCTCGAACACAGCGAATATCGAAACGGCTAAGGATGCCGCAATGATCTGCGGCGCGATTTTGCTCGTAACGATGCTCTTCGCAAGCGTCTGACCGCTGCCCGAGAGTCATGCTTGCCGAAGAGTTACCCGGTGGCGGCTTTTTCTTTGGAACGCCTGCTCCTCGTTGCCCATGCTCTCTCGGTGCACCAAAAAGTGCCACCAGGAGTAAAATTCGGGGATGATCGTTATGGGGTTTCGGGTTGTCGATTCTCTGGTTCTGCGTTGCGAGCCGCTGATCCTGTTGCTTGGCCGGCTCTGCATGAGGTCGCTTTTTCTGATGTCGGGTACCAATCACTGGTTGGACCTGAAACTGGTCACACATTTTAAGACGGGCCTGCCCGGTTCGGCGCAAGCTTGGGGAATGTTGGCAGCGACCATCAAGGTCTTGAGCGCAGCCCCGCTGGTCCTCGGCTTCCGGACCCGCGAGTTCGCTCTGCTCCTTATACTCTTCAATCTAGGTGCCGCGGTGATTGGTCATCCCTATTGGTCGATCACCGGCGACGCCACGACACGCTGGGCCAGTTCATCCATTTCTGGAAAGACATCGGGCTCGCCGGCGGCGCCCTCTTCGTTCTCGCGCGAGGCGCGGGACCCCTGAGCTTCGATCGAGGGCGAGCTTTCGATATGAGTTGGGCAAAATTCAAATCAAGCAGCTCCGAACCCCACGAATCCCGGACTCACAAGCGGCCCTCCAAGAATCATGGGGGCGATAACGAGGCGCGTGACCGAAACTCCGCGGCCTTTTCTTGCCGCTGTTAGCGGGTTGGATTTCTTGTTCCGACAG
Organism: uncultured Alphaproteobacteria bacterium; assembly: GCA_963824305.1. Lineage (GTDB taxonomy): Bacteria > Pseudomonadota > Alphaproteobacteria > Rhizobiales > Xanthobacteraceae > Bradyrhizobium. The sequence continues at coordinate 1,600,325 of CAWGOW010000001.1, read as the reverse complement.
CGCGCTGTAGCGGTTCACGTTGCCGGCGGCGCTGTTGTCGCATTGCTTGGGTTTCATCTATACTCTCGGAGTTTATCCGCCGCTCTGCTTCAGCTTCGGACAGGAGCGCGAATTGAACAACTTCTGGGAAGCTTCGGTATCGCACTCTTCACCACAATATAGGCGTTGCAGGACGTGTACTGTTTGTCAGATGCGCGGTGACATCGACCAGGTTGAGGTACGAAAAGAACTGCTCGCCACATCTGCAGATCTTCGATCGCAACTAAGTATGGCTGTTGCCGAATTTGAAAAGTTTCATACCGGGATGCAACAAACTGCCAGAAAAGCGGCTGGGCAATCGGACGCGCAGGATGCAATTTCAAATATTAGTCGTGTTGCGAATGCGGCTGCGGATAACATCGATAGGGCATTTATCGTCGGGTATTTCGCTGGCCCTAAGCGACCTCTACGCCGGAGCTTCTCGACCTGGCTGTTGGAATTCGTATTTGCGGATCGCGGCGTACGGCAGCAGAGCGTGATGTGTTGCGACGCTTGTCAACAGCCTCTGATCGACCGTCAGGGACCGCTCGCTTTTGTCAATAGGGTCCTGGGCGGCGAGTAGCGGGCTGAACTTGGGACAAATCGCTTATGAAATGGGTTCCGGCTCGGTTGCGCGGAGGTTAAGGTAGAGCGGTGGTCAGATGGAGGTGGGCAAGATGAAAGCACTTGGGATTGGACTATTGCTGGCGATCAACACCTTATCGAGCGCTCAAGCGCAACGCTCACCCGAAACGCTGCCCATCGTGACGGTGGATTGTTACCAATCGTTTGCCGCAAAGGCTGCGTTACCTGAACTTACGTCCAAGGACGTCGCAATCGACGGCGGCAATCCCGACATACCGTTGATTCGCTACCGGCTCCAAGTCGCTGATAAGCGAACTCTGAAAATAATCAGAGACCCTAATCGGCCTGCCTTTCGCGAGGAGCATGGCAAGAGTGTCTGGGAGATCAAGCGCGACTTTACAAGCGAGCATCAGGTCGTGGGGTGGCGCGAGGAGCTGCCCGGCGGAATAGTGAGGCTTTTCACATTCGACTTTGAGGATCTCTTGCTGAGCACAGTTGATATCTCTCCAGCAGCAAGAATTGCTGCCGGAGTAGAACTTCACGTGATGAGATGCAGTAAATCGATTTAGCCTTCAGCTTATGATTCGTCGAGAATTCGGCGCTCGAGCAGTGATGGGTTTTCCTGGGGTCGAAATGGACATCCAGCTGTCACGCTAAGCGCCCGTCGTCGCTAGATGACACCGTGCTAGGTCTGCGCTGCCGGAACTGCGGCGTGTGATGACGCGGCTTAGTGGCTATGGGACGTTCCGAGGGCTCGCGTCCGATCTTCGACCGCAGTTCAACGAGGTCAGTGAAAACGTCGGCCTGGCGACGCATTCGTCTGCAATCATCGGCGGTTGGCTCGAAATGGTCGAGATGACGGTGGCCCGTACACCGCGCCGCTGCACTGCTTCTATCAGCGAACGGAAGTCTCCGTCGCCAGAGAACAAAACGATGTGGTCTACATGCTCGGCAAGCTCCATTGCATCGACTGCTAGTTCCATGTCCATGTTGCCTTTGACCTTGCGTCGTCCGTCGGCATCGATGAATTCCTTGGCCGGCTTGGTCACAACGGTGAACCCGTTATAATCGAGCCAAATCGACCAGCGGGCGGATCGATACCCGCTTGCCAATTTTCAGTAGGCGGATGGGGATGGTTGGTGACTTCGATTTTTGACCATGCGTCCATAGCGGGTGATCTAAATCGATCTAGCCCCCAACTTATAGCATAAAACCGACACAGCGGTGCCTCCGGCACAAGGCTTATTGAAGGGATTATGCTAGTGTTTCTGGCTATTGGCGGCGCTGAGAGCGCGGTTACGGCAGATTGGCTGCGATTGCATTGGGTTTGAAATGATTTCCGGAATGACCGTAGCGCTTGTAACCGCCCGTTGTTGGCGGCGCGAATTTTGGATTTCAAGCACACGCTGAGCTGTTTGAGTCTCGATCCGCTCAAAGTTCTCCCGCGCTTGGTCAAGGTCCTTCTTAGACAGACGCCGACCCGCTGCCCTCATCAGCAGAAGAGATTTTACCGTTGCCCAGGAGCAGCCGGCCGCCTTTGCAACGACTTGCACCGCGCCGGGATTTTCATCGAGGACCGCCCGTTCCGCCACCTCGATGGGGCAGCGGGCTAAAATCGATAACGCCAGCACAACCTGCTCGAAGTCTTGCGCTCGCGCGGCTGCATGAATCTTGCCCTCCCCGAGTTCTCTCCAGTATTTCAGTCGCCGCACCTTTTTCTTTGCTTTGGCATGATCGGGGAATTCGTTACGTATCTCCAAACCAATTTCGTCGACCACTTCTGTCACCGCACCTTTGACAGCCTCAACGAGTTGCGAATTCACGGCAACGATCTTTTCGCATACTTCAGCCGAGGCAGTTTCAAGAAGTATCACTAAATGATGCCGAGGAACGTCACGTCTTGATCCGACGTGCACTGCGAGCTCGGCATCATCGGCGGCTCGTAACACGAGGCCATTGAAGCCGCAATCTGAGATGCGGGCCCCCGAATTCTTTGCAACGGCATGCACCACGTCACGTTCGCCACGCTCGATAAGGATGTCGGTAACCAATTCGCTAATCGATTGGCGCTGCGCGATTGCGCAAAGGTGGCTCTGGCTCTTTGTAGCAGAAGCGATCAGGAGGCTAGCTTCGCTAAGCGAGGTGGATTGTTTCAGAACCGGTCCTGCCACGGCGATATCATCATCGAACGCGAACGCCTGCAGCAACGCCGCGGGCGCATCTGAGTTGGTTGCGAGTCGGAAAGCCAGCCTAGCCCGCACTTTCAGCTCAATAACGGAAACAAAGGTCTTAAAGATCTCGTCAAACATTTCGATCTGTCGAGTCGAATAGCGACCGTCGCCGGCGACGAACAAATCGGTAACGCGCGAAAGTGCCGTTATTGCTCTTCTGGTTGACTTGGATGGCTGAAGCTCCTGAGCTTCATCTATCAGAGAATTGAACGGCGTCATTGCAGTCGGCTTTCCGGAACCTGTCGCATTTGAGGTGAAAGACGTGGCCCGTCACGACCCTAACCGTAACTCGTGAAAACAGCCGATTCCGATCATCTCAAAGATTAGTCAAATTGAGGCAATTTCAGAGCGTTTTCGACCCGGCGTTCTGACGCTATCCTGCGACGCAGACCGATGTCGGGAGACGACACAATGGGTGCGGTTCTATCTCGCGTTTGAGGCAACGGGGGACGAGAACCAATATGTTTCGAATTCTCGGCCATTGGGCCAATGTCTTCATAACATCTTTCTAGGTGCGTCCGTTGCCGTGGCGCGAATGAGGCACGAGCGCATCAGTTCAGGGATGGCCGGCGCGATCGCATGGCGAGCCGTACTCGATGAGGTCATCGAAGGTGAACGCGGGAATGCACGCGTCGGGCAACGTGTCCCTTTGCTTGTGATAACCGGAAGCTCTCGACCTTGTTTTTCTTAACGAGACAGGCGCCGCCCGCACGACGTATATTATGACAAAGGTCATCGGCCTCACGACGCGTATTGGTGCCGATCTGGACCTGATAAAAGGTACTGCTGCCACGGCCGTGGATCAGCAATGGATCATCCTGTGTTCCAATCAAAGCGCTCAGGCCCTTCATTGTTTTTGCATACACGGCGAGAGCGTTGTCGCGGTTGAAGCCGGCGGCAATCTGTACGCCCCAGAGCTTGACGGCAGCGCGTCTCACGCGATCTTCAAGCTGAATGACGAAAGGATTGGGCGAGCGCTTAAGCGTTGCCAGCAAGTCGGCGCAACTATTGTTCGATGCGGAGTCAAGCATCCTCTCATTTTTCTTGGCGAGGGCCCAATCATCGACGCTGGCGCCGGTAATAGTGGCGACGTAGTTACGGGTCTCCTGCGGCATCCCGCCGGAGCCTGCCAGCCATTCCTGCACCCGCCGCGGTCCAGCATTATAGGCGGCTGCGGCCAGCCCGAGATTGCCGAACTGATTGCGCAGTTCACTCAAAAATTCTGCCGATTTGGGCAGCGCTTGCACTGGGTCAAAGGGATCGAGCAACCGACGTTCGCTCGCCGTCCCGGGCATGAACTGCGCGATACCCTCAGCTCGCTGGCCATTGCGCGTGATGGGACCGACGGCCTTGGGCTGGAAACGGCTCTCCTGCCAGATCACACGAATGAAAAATTCAAGCGGAAGATCATTGGTTTTCGCCGCCGATTTAATGATCAGGCACAACGTCTCTTGGGTCACTTCAACCTGGGCTGCTTCGGGCCTTGGCGCGCCATGCTTGGTTTCATCTGCCGTCAAGGCGAGTACCTTGGCTCCTGGATTTGCAATATCGATCGGTGGAAGCGCCCTGTCCAGCGCAGGCGCTGGCACCATCGCTGACAGGATCATTGCGGACGCTACAAGCGTCATAACAGAAGGATTCGATTGCAACGCCATAAATATCGCAGTTTGTGCGTGTCACACCGGAGATCGAGCCCGGTGATTTGGGAATCATGGTCCAACGACATAGGCAACCAGCTAACGGATTTCGGGTCCGTCGGTTCGATCTTAGTTTACACGAAACAAGAAAAAGCCCTTGTCCGCAATGCGCCAACGGATGAGCCGGCCGAATGAGACGCTACCCGTACGAACCGGTTTTGTTGATGTCCGCGCGGCATTCAGTATGTGAGCATGGAACAAGGCTTAGCTCCGATGTCGCGCGCTTAGCCATAAGGGGAGATTGTCTAATTGGGGGCTATCAAACTTCCTGTTCGCCCGCCCGGCCGCGTACATCAGGGCAGATCGGTCGGATCGAAGGCCGCCAGCAGCCGAGCCACACTTTCGGCGTTTAGAGTGGCAGCCGGTTCTTGCGGCCGAGATTGCCGCGTCGTTTGAAAAACGCGTTCGTCATCCTTCGAGGCCCGGTCGAGTGAAGAACCGTTAATCGAAGCAATTGCGATTTCCTTGGCTAAGCGGGTAAAGGTCTTCCAGACCAGGTAGAACACGAGTGGCGGAAAATCATGGTTCGCGAGCATCTGATGGTATCGGGCTTCCGCCCCATCGAGTCGCCACCACTGCTGTGCGAGTACGACCAAGTGCCTGAAGTCGCGTCTGGTGCGCTTAAATTTTTCGGGTGGGACGCGCGTGAGGATGGCGCAATGGCCGAGCCAATTGAGACCCGCGCCGATCGCCAAGGAATAGTCCTCTGCTGGAACTCCGTTGAAATCGACGACAGTTTCCTCGTGTGGCTTCTGCCGAAGAAATGCATCGATCATCTCGGCCTGGCGCGCTGGACCGATCAAAAGCTCGATGTCGGGCCTTGGTAACATTATCAAGTAGCGACAGGCCTCAAGCCGCGTGTGCTCCCAAACGGCGCGAATGTTACCATCAGCGTCGTTCAAACGCCGCTTCGCGGCGGGATATACGAGAAGGCCTTCATCGGTTTGCTTCAGATATTCGCGAACTGAAAGTTCCAGGGCCGAAAGCATAGCGGTCGGCTCGACCAGATCGCTCAGCGTTAACGCCGCCGGCGCCGACAACTCTTTCGGTTTCATCCACCCGAACATCGGAAGCTCCCACCCCCGCTACTGCAGCGTCGTTCGCGAGAGGCTGCAACCTCAGCAGGACCCAAACGTGGTCCAAAAGGGCATTCGATCTTCAGTGCTAAGGACAGCTAGAAAATAGCTACGTGTCAGAAAGATCAGATGGCTTGAGGCCCTCTATATCCAGATATCTGGTCCGGTGAGCGCGGGCGCGTAAAAAGGGACCCCGTGCAAAGCGCTGATGCCGAATAGGCTGGAAGCGCGAGCCGGACGGTTAACCGCTAATAAGCAAAAGTTTAATGCTTCTGTCCCGCTCCTGCTCACCCACCAACGTTCGTTATCCAAGATGAAATTTTGAGAAATCGCGATGCTCGCCGTGGACCCGGCGCACCGTCCCTGTCACCGAGCGCATCACGACTGTATCTGTTTCAATTAAGCTACCGAACTTCACACCTCTTAGCATCGCACCTGTAGTAACACCCGTCGCAGCAAACAAGCAGTCGCCTCGTACCATGTCCGCAATTTCTAGCTTTTTGTTTGGGTCTTTGATACCCATGTTGAATGTACGTTCACGTAGGGCTTCACTATCGATGACGAGCCGCGTCTGCATTTGACCGCCGATACAACGCAGCGCCGCTGCAGCCAACACTCCCTCCGGGGCACCACCACTGCCGAGGTAAATATCAATACCCGCTTGCGGTTCAGCACATTGAATGACGCCAGCCACATCGCCATCCGAGAGCAGTGAAACAGATGCTCCAGTCTTCCTCACCGCAGCGATTATCTCGGAGTGCCGTGGCCGATCGAGCAATATCGCCGTGATGTCCGAAGGCCTGACGCCTTTTGCCTTTGCAAGGCTCCGGATATTTTCTTCGGTCGATGCGTCGAGATCGATTGTACCTTGCGGGTAACCGGGGCCGATCGCAATTTTTTCCATATAACAATCGGGTGCGTGTAGAAGCGTCCCGGCTTCCGCCATCGCCAAGGTTGCGATCGATCCTGGCATGTCGTTGGCACAAAGATTGGTGCCCTCCAAGGGGTCGACCGCGATGTCAACCATCGGCCCGTTCCCGTTCCCGATCTTTTCTCCAATGAATAGCATGGGAGCCTCATCAAGCTCGCCTTCGCCAATTACTACCGTTCCATCTATGGGCAGTCGGTTCAGCTCTCGACGCATCGCATCTACGGCAGCTTGGTCCGCAGCATTTTTCTCCCCGCGCCCTCGTAGAAGCGCGGCCGATACGGCAGCTCTTTCCGTAACTCGGACGATTTCCATGCTTAGGATGCGCTCGAGAATCAAGTCGGATTGTACGGTGATCGACGCCACTAACTTCTTTTCCTTCCGGGCTTTCTCTAGATTGTTTGTATCCTGCGAACTACTGAGCGCGCATTACGCAAACTTGAAATATCTGACGTTACCGAGTTCCGGTCGAATAGTACGGCTGCAATTGCAGAGCGTCCTAGATGGCGAGGCTCTTACGTCTTTCCAGCGCGAGGGCTTTAACGTCGGCGAAGCTGGCGCGTTTGGCACCGCCTGCGGCGGGCGTACATGAAACCTCCGACACGCCGGGCGGACGGCTGTTCGTTTTGAGGTTGGCTACGGTACAATGCCTGTTTATGAACCTGGCTAAGGTTTCCGACGTGACTCTGCCGTCTGAAGTTGCCTACGAAGGCTCTGCAACTCGAAATGTAGCGCAACGAGCTGGGTGCGAGCTTTTGTCTTCGTTGCCTGATTTACAATAGGCTGTACAGCAAGTGCCTCTGGTCGAACGGCTAGATCTCTTAACGCACCGACGGTTCCTCGCGAAACGCCGCAATCGCCGCAATGAACGATGGCTTCTCGCGAGGCTTGTTCTGGATCTTCGATCTTTATTCCAAGACAACCGCAATTGTTGCAGACCATCTGAAAATCGACACTGGTTTTCATAAAGAAACTCCCGAGATAAAAGTAATGTTCGCGGGGCGCGCCCACGTCTGAAAATGATTTGCTTTTTTAAGCGAGAATTGTCTCAACCGCTTATTACTCCGCCATGACGGAAATATTCTGAAATTTTAAAAAGTAATAATACGGCAGGCCGATTAAGTCGAGTTGCTCGTAGTATCGGCATTCGGCGGATATACTGTGCTTTTGATCGTTCATCTGTTGAGCAAGGCGAACCGCGAGGGTTCGAGTATAGTTGCCGAAGCCAGCCCGGCATCTGAATGAAAAATCAGGATTTTTATATAGGATCTGGATGACGCCGCAATAAAACTCACCGTTAAGCTTGATGCCGGCGGTCCTCGATAACCTTACCGAGGGCAGAGCGCGCTAAAGCCAAAGGGACAAATAGGTCGCTGAGATCTCGTGGTCACTTCGCATGTCTGCTCATGACCGAAACATTCAATGGCCGCTCGACGTTGGGATGAGCAGCTCAAAGAAGTCTCATATTGAGCGGTTTCAATTTAGCTCAGAAGCGTGCCAACGGTCCGGAAACGGAAAAACGGTCAAGCAATGTTGTCGTCGTTGCCGGCCGGCGGTTTGCGTTTTTTGACCGAATCGTCCGATGCGTGGTCCACGGCTACCTGGCGACGCTCACCAATTCGATCCTTGCGCTTTTTCGGACCCATTTCGTTTCGTCCACGCCCATTCATCGCCCGATCGCGATTCGGTAACGCCTTAAAAGGCGTGATGTCCAAGACGCGCCAGAGTAGGGCAGCTTTGCACCGCGCTATTCCCGCGTGCTGGGATGATCGTCTTCTTTCGGCGAATTGCTTGGACTCATAAATTGCAGGAGTACCAGGGCAAGTCGCTCTTCAGACAAGCATTGTTCAACGAACCGCAACTCAATGTCGCTCAAGCCGGACTTGAGGAGGCCTTGATAATGATCAATGTTGCGTTGGTGGAAACGAAAGCGATTAACTCTTTCACTCATAAACGCCGCCCCCGATGTCGTCGGACTCGAAAGGTCGTGTCCCGGCCGGGCGTGCTACCGAGGCTTGCAATCTTCAATGTCGTGCAGCTAAGCAGATGCCGCGTGGCACACATGCGAATTGGATCACAATAACCGTCAGTCCCGACGACTCATTTGAGCCTCAGAACCGGTTAAATCGGACCCCGCTTTTCGCGGATTCGCGCGAGAAAACCGACGTTAATGCTGATAACTTTAGCGCGAAATGCGCGGTGGAAGACGCGGCGACAGATCGCGTTCAATTGAGGATTTCAGTTCTTTTAGGTCGACGAAAACGTCGGCTTGGCGCCGCAACTCATCAGAAATCATCGACAGTGGTGAGACTACAGTAACGTGGACACCCCGTCGCTGCACCGCTTCCACAAGGGGCCGGAAGTCACCGTCGCCGGAAAATAACACAATGTGATCGACATGGTTCGACAATTCCAACGCATCGACGGCGATCTCGACATTCATACTACGCTTTATCTTTCGCCGACCCTCCCCATCTTCAAACTCTTTTGCCGGCTTTGAAACGACTTCATAGCCGTTATAATCAAGCCAGTCGATCAAGGGTTTGATCGAAGAGTACTCCCGATCTTCAATCATCACGGTATAGTAGTACGCGCGAACCAAGTTGCTGCGGCTCTCGTATTCTTTCAACAGGCGCTTGAAGTCGATCTCGAAATCCAATGTCTTCGACGCTGCATGTAGACTGGCTCCATCGATGAACAATGCGAGTTTGTCGACCGAGGACGACATTCACGACTCCTGAAAAACTGCTACGAAAGTTGGCAGTGCCGCGCTCCGCCTAATGTTCGAGGGCTCAAACGGCGGGCGCAGTGTTTTAGGAGCTAAATAATTGCCAGACCGTCAATGCAAGTCGCTAAAATTTTGCCATCGGCCACGATGTGCTAGAAAGAAGCCGTCAAAATGACATCGAATGCCGCTCGTGGAACGGGCCGTGACGTGTGATCGGTTTCAGATGTTGAACTGAGTGTACGAAAACGTCGTAGGCTGTGGTCCGTTTTCATGGCCGAAGGTGAGGTCATCGTGAGGGGGGCCGCAAGCACTCGGTCAGCCGCCAAATATAGTGCTTACAGAGCATTTTTCATGTTGGTACTTTCCGCACCCTGGAACCCACGACAGAAAGACCCTCTGTAGAGACAATCGGCTGTTCTCGCGCCCGTTAATAGTGCGGTCACATCCACCGCTAATTCTGTGGTGCGCGTGTTCCTGGCGATCGAAAGAACGCGTCCAGAAGTAAGCTCTCGACCTGTAGGGAGGATCGAACGTGTCACTGCCGTCGCAGTCGCCTATAAAATAAATTGGTTCAGGCCACGAAGGCATTTTGCGCGGGGGCGAAACAATCCTGAAACAGAAACCCGCTAACCGAACGTCCAACGTGCCTTTATATCGAGAGCGATGTTATGTTTCATTTCATCATTGCAGTTATAGCGTTGTCGAGCGCCAGTATATTGTCCTGACCGTTCGGATGCACTTCCGTTAGGTCCTACCGTAAAAAAATTCGGATGAAAACCGCCATTAAGCAAAACGCGATCGTAATGCAGATAACTTGCGGTCACGGAGGGCTCGCCCCTCTTACCGTGGCAGCGGTAGTGACACTCCTACAACGAGGTGGCATCAGGGGTCCTGAAATCGTTCGAAGATGCGCCTACCGCCGCTTGTGGCGTAGCCCTGCACCGGATGGCTGTTCCGATTGACCCCTGAGAGGTCGTTGCAACGAGCGTCAATGCGTGGAATTAGCTACCTACCTGCCGGTCTCAACCCGGCGGGTTTTTGCGACTAAAGGCCGCGCTTCGATATTCTCTCAAAGCCGCCTACGTCCTCGAACCAAATTCACGTCGTACTTCACTAAAAGGACGATACCGTGAGGTTCATTTCAAAACGAGGACATTAAAATGAGAACATCGAAATTGCTATGTGCCGTTGTCGTTACCGCGGCGGCGACGATAGGAGCCACGACTGCTCCAGCCTTATCTTCGACTACGTTTGTCAAAAAGACCTTTCACAATTACGGTGGCCGCGAAATGGCGTTGACCGTCACCGACAAGCTCCAAGGGGGAAAACAAGTCATCAAAACCACGCTGAAACAAGGAGGAGAAACCTTCGGCTTTTTTCAAGCCGACAGTAAGGGGAAACTTGATCTCGTGTGGCGGGGCACTTTCGGTGGTGTCTGCTTTACCGCTCAGAGAACGGACACGGAAACCACTCCGGTCAGTGTCACTGCGGATGCAGATCATCCTTCAGGCAGTAAGTGCTAGCTAGCCGCCATAAAATCTCTCGCGGACGTTCCAGCGTGAAACTGGTGCGCGATAGCCGTCGCTGGTCTCGACACAGCGGCGGCTTTTCATTACGCGACCATCGGCACTCGTCGTCAATGTCGGCGATGGGAGGCCTCGACCAACTGATGCACTAGTTGACGTTGATGCGGCAAAGCGAACGCTCCGAGAGTTAGCCGGAACACGCGGTGCCTCAGGTGAGGAGAGCGCTGATAGATGATGAAGGCAGGTATCGCCAAATTCAGCGCGAACCAGATGCCCACTATTTTCAGTACTATCGTCATGCCTATGAAACGATTGGCAGGGCTGTGAGTTCCGGGAAGCTGGATTGCATTTTGCGCAAGTCCGCACGAAGTGCACTGCACAACGTTGAATTGGCCCTAATCGTCAGCCGGAAACTACTGCTCGGAGTATGGCGTACGCGAACCACCGAAATCAAATGCGGAGATGCGCGATGGGGATCGCGATCGAGATGAACTTTGCGCTCTGCTGAACGAAATGCCTGGACTAAATGGTGGTGGATGCGGGTGTTTCAGTGCAGTGCGTGGAATGAGCACGAGCGGCGTGCCGCCACAGCACTCTGGCTCACGCTGTTTGCGATAGCTGGCGTGCTCGCAATCTTTGAAAACGCGGCTAGACGCGAGAATCGAGAAAAATAGCCCAACTAAATTGTTTGAGAAAAGCTTTACCGAATGATGCTTGAGGAGTCGTCCATGTCTAACGACGTGATCTTCATGAAAAGGCCGGCGACGCGTCGGGTAGCGAAGCCTCCGACGCGCTCTCACGATTTGATGGCTGCTGTCAGCTTGCCTCATTCGTGAGGCTGAGCATTGCCTCAATGGATGATTGCCAATCGTCATCTGACGCGGAGCCCTTTACTTCCAGCTCCTCGATCAGCTTTTCCAAAGCGTCTGCCGCCTCGGTCATGCGAACGGTATTCGAACTGGACGAGCGGATTGAATTCAAGAAGTCGCGCAGAATAACGCTTGCCTGTTCTGAAGGAAGGCTGCGGGCAGCGTGCAAGGTATCAAGCGCGGCGGCGGCTAATTGGCTTTCCGTGCTCATCTTGCCTGCTTCTATTTGATGGAGCGCTGGATTGTTGAGGGTTGAAACGTGCATAATGAATAAAAGGTCCCAAAGACTGCGTTCCTAATTAAGCTGCGCGATCCATGCGAAATGCAGCATCGGTCGTTTGGGAGGAGACCAAGCCTATCATTCGGCAATTAAATAGTTCCCGCAAAGGAACGTTCGGCTTCGCTGCCTATTAACGTGGCACTTGAAGCGACATTTGCCGAAATCGCGGGGAGGGCGGCGCCATGATCGACGCAGTTGTCATTCAGCCGCAAGTTGCCGCTGGCGAACCCGCCGTCGCGGGCATCTCTTGGCCCGCGAACGCCGATGGATCAGTTGTTTCGTGCGCGTTGTGTTGACCCGGGTCATTAATTCCCTTGCTGCACAAGGGGAGTGCTTTGAGATGGGCATTTTTTACGCGTGAAAGACGCTGCAATGCCGGCTCAAATAAAACTAACACAAGAACGCGGCGCGACATTGATCAATCTGGCAGTAGCCACATTGGTTATTGGAGCGCTCTATGTTGGTCGTGAAATCTTCGTTCCGGTCGCGCTGGCTGTGCTCCTGAGCTTTGTGCTTGCACCGTTCGCAACGAGATTGCAGCAATGGAAGCTCCCTAGAACGCTTAGTGTCTTTGTGGTCGTCTTCTTGGGTTTTTCCGTCATTTTCAGCCTGGGCGGTTTGATGGTTTCTCAGGCCACGAGGCTTGCTGACGATCTGCCGAGCTATCAGCAAACATTAAAAGACAAGATTGAAAGTATTCGCGGGCTAACGGGTAGCTCGGGCACTCTCGAGCGAGCGTCAAACGTTCTAAAAGAATTGAAAACCGAATTACAGAATTCCGAAGCGGGCGGTTCACCAGCGGCAGGAAATCTGCTTCGCCAGCCGGGTGAAAAGCCAATACCCGTTGAGGTGAAGCAACCCGACCCCGGCGCGCTGACGACGCTCGTTGCCATCATTGCTCCGCTTCTATCGCCCCTCACCACGACCGGAATTGTCGTGATTTTTGTTGTGTTCATACTTCTGCAACGTCAGGACCTCCGGAATCGCTTTGTTCGCCTGGCGGGGTCTCAAGACATTCAGCGTACGACCGCCGCGCTTGACGAGGCCGGAAAACGCCTGAGCAAGCTTTTCCTGACACAAATCGCATTTAACGCAATCTTCGGCTTGGTGATCGGTGTTGGCCTCGAAGTGATCGGTGTGCCGTCCGCCCCACTATGGGGCCTGATTGCAATGATCATGCGCTTCGTACCTTACATAGGCGCGCTTATTTCAGCAGTGTTTCCGTTGATTTTGGCTGCTGCCGTCGGCACGGGTTGGGAAATGTTGGCGTTGACTGCGGCTCTATTTGCAGGCCTCGAATTACTGGCAGGTCAGGTCATCGAGCCCTTGGTTTACGGGCACAGCACCGGCCTTTCACCCGTTGCGATAATCGTATCCGCTTCCTTCTGGACGTGGTTGTGGGGGCCGGTAGGACTGGTCCTCGCGACGCCACTTACGGTTTGTCTGGTCGTCATTGGCCGGCATGTGGATCGACTTCAGTTTCTCGACATCATGTTGGGCGATCAGCCGCCCCTTACTCCACCTCAACTTGCATACCAGCGAATGCTGGCCGGGGATCCAATCGAGGCTGCGGAGCAAGCACGGGCCTTTTTAAAGGATGCTTCGCTGGAAGATTACTATGACGAGATCATGCTGAAGGGCTTGAGGCTGGCTGCAGCGGACCGTCGCTTGGGGCACCTCGACGAGGATAGGCTGGACCGCATCCTGGGCACGGTCACCGATCTGACTGGTGATCTGGAATTTCACGACGATATTGTTCGGACTGACGGAAGCGAAGAGGAAAAAGATACCGGCTTTGGAGCTCTCGTCTCGAGCGAGAATGCTGAAGAAGACGTCAGGTCATTGCCGGAAGAGTGGAAATCGCCCAAGGCGATTATCTGCATTCCAGGTTCAAATAAGCTGGATGAGGCTGCGGCGATCGTTCTCGCACAAATGTTTCAACGTAGAGGCTTTGGCGGTGTGGCAGAGAAGGCCGACGCGCTCTCAATGTCGAAACTTTTCTCACTCGATCTATCGAAGGCGAAGCTCATATGCATCTGTTACGTGGAGAGTCCTTCTGATGCGATGATGCATTACGCGGTGCGCAGGATCAGTAAAAAAGGCGGCAGTTCGACCGTTATCCTCGCTCTCCTGGGCGATGATGGCGTTGGACAAGCGGATCGGGTGGATGATGCTTCGGTGGTGTTTGAATCGTTCAAGCTCGTGATCGAAGCGGTCGCCAATATCGCCCGGTCGGACTCACCGAAGCAGTCAAAGGTTTCCGGCCCGCCGCTTTTGGGTTCGAAGGCGTCATGAGCCGTCACCCATCGACTCGCTCAACCGCTTTTCATGGTTGGAGAGGGCTGTGTTCAGCACGCCCGCGGTGGCGCGAATTGTCAGGCGGCCCGATCAAGCTGCCGGAGATATAGCCAGCCGCGCGGCCGTCCCGTTGCGTTTGGCCTAGCTTTCGAAAGCAATGGCGCGTATAGCTATAGGGTCGCAAGACGATGGCGCTGAACTTCAGTGCGGACCGCGGGCAGACCCGGGGGCAGTACCCGGCGCCTCCACCCTAGCAGCTTGAGCTTAAAGGTCTCATTTCGGTGAGATTGATTTTGTCGAAAGGCGAAATTCCAAAGCTGTTAAGGCGGGGGCGAAATAGGATCGATGGTCGCGAAGAAGCTATGAACTGTGCTCGGCATGATACCGCCGTTATCGGGTCAAAAACCTAAATGCAAACGATAACGTTGCATTGAACGAAGTGCGCCTCGCGGCGTAACCGTTCGGGGTAGGTACACCTAGCAACAGAACGGCCATTGCCGCGTCAGCCTTCGGGCTGGCGCGGCTCTATTTTAATTGCCGCCCGGGCACCGATCAAACGTGCGGCGCTTGCCGGTCCAAGGCAACGAAATCAGTCGCTTTTTGAACGGTCTGGCTGGCGTTCCGAATGAGGCTGGAAATGCTTCAACAGAGCATCTTGATCGATGCGTTTGCGAGTGGCGCTACGCGCAGAGTCCATGATCCCGAGCCCGACGACGCCGACGCTGATGCCCATCAGTTTGATCCCTGTTGTTGAGGGTGCTGGTTGAAGCTGCCGGGCAATCGGCCATAGCGGATCGCCCCGCGTGCCAGTTTAGACGTCGGCCGTCCGGGCCGCGTCGGTCAATCGGTCCGTCCCGCTCTCTGACCGCCGCATGTTCAGCACGTACATGGCGACTGCCGCGAACAGCGACGGAAGGGCGATGATCGTGAACAGATGGGCCAGTTCCACCTTAGCTACCAACAGCCAGGTTCCGATCATAGGTCCGGTGATCGACCCCACGCGGCCGAACCCGAGCGCCCAGCCGATGCCTGTCGCGCGAACATTCGTAGGATAAAGATTGGCGGCGACCGCGCTCAGGTTGTTCAAGGCGCCGTTGGCGCAGAAACCGGCAAGGAACACAGCGAACACCAGCACGGGCACATTGGCGCCGGCGTAACCGAGCAACACGGTGAACACCGTACAGCCGAGAAAGGCCCAAATGAGGATACGGCTGTTGCCGGCACGATCAAGGCTTCGCGCAAACACGATCGTGCCGACGATGCCGCCGAAATTCAGCAGGGCGGTAAGCAGGATCGCATTGCTCAGTGAAAGACCGGCTTGTTGCAGCAGCAGCGGCAGCCAGTTGATGAGGAAATAATACAGTAGAAGGTTTGCGAAGACCGAGACCCACAACATCAGCGTTCGGAGCAGCCGGCCGTGGGAGAATAATTCGCCGATCGCAACGCCGCCTGATGTATTCTCCCGGACTACAAACGTGCTCGATTCCGCCGCTGGTATTTCCGGCGCGATCTTGTGCAGCAGGTTCAGGATACGTTTGGGTTCCTTGCGGCGAACGACCAGATAACGGATCAACTCCGGCATGATGGCCGCGAGGATCGGAATCAGGATCAGCGGAACGCTTCCGCCGATGTAGAAGACCGATTCCCATCCAAAGGCGGGAATAATTCGCGCGGCGAGCAGGCCGCCCAGCATGGCGCCGAGCGGAAACCCGCAGAACATGGCGCCGATCGCCGTCGCCCGCCAGCGCGCCGGCGCATATTCACCGCTCAGCGCCACGCAATTGGGGAGCGCGCCGCCGAGACCGATGCCCGTCAGCAAGCGCACGACCATGAGGCTCTCCACCGACGTGCACTTTGCACTCGCCAGCGTAAAGATGCCCATGAACGCGATCGCCAGGATCGCCGCGACCTTTCGTCCGAAGCGATCGGCGATCGGCCCAAGACTTAAGGCGCCGATCATCATCCCGACCAGGCTCGCACTGAAAACAGGACCAAAGGCGGCGGGAGCGACACCCCATTGCTTTGCAAGAACCGGCGCAACGAAGCCAATCGATTGGGCATCAAACCCATCGATCAGGGTTACGACTCCGCAGATCAGCACCGTGACGGTCTGAAACGATGTCCATCTTCCCTCGTCGATCGTCGTGTCGACCTCAATTACAGCCGTGTTCTGGGTCATGTCAGCCGCCTGTTGATACATCTCCTGCCCCAGGAGATCACGCGTTGGGAGCCACTGTCCTCGACCCGCGCTCGGCTCATACGCAGGCCCACCACCATTTCGACGCGACGTTCATCGGGTCGACTGAGCCCGATTTGTCAGTGTCGTCGCGTCAAACCCGGCAACTTTCTGGTAGTTCTTGGTAATCGCGTCGATTTCGGCTTGCGAAATCAGCGCGGCGATATCGTCTTCGGGACCACGCACGCGCTGACGTGCAAGTTCGAGCACGGCTTCCGGTCCCTTGCCGCGATTGCTGGTGACGACTTGGGCGGTGGCGGGTAGCCGCCGTTGCTCGTAGAGCGCAAGGGCGGCCTCGACGTCAGCAGTTTCGTCGAATGCCTGTCCGAGCGCTGACGCGTCGAGAATTGCCTGGGAAGCACCATTGGCACCGATCGGATACATCGGGTGCGCGGCATCGCCGAGCAACGTCACCCGTCCGCAATTCCAGAAAGGCAGGGCATCGCGGTCGACCATCGGATAGGCGAATATGCGCTTGGTGGCGTGAACCAGCCGCGGAATGTCTAAAAACGAAAACCGGAATCCCTCGAACGTCGCGGCAAATTCATCGAGGCTTGCGAGCCGGGTCCAATCTTCCTTCTGATAGGAGGCGTCCTTGCCGATATTGATTTCGGCCACCCAGTTTGTCAGGACGGGATAGCCACCCTTTGGCGCCTCGATCGGATAGACGACGGTTTTGGTGTCGTGGTGCCCGGCGATGACCATGGTTTCGCCGTCGAGAAACGGTTCGGCTTCGACGACGCCGCGCCACATCATGGTGCCCGAGAAGACCAGCGGCGCCGCGTCGGGATGAATCTGCCGGCACACGGTCGAATGGATGCCATCCGCGCCAATCAACAGATCCGCTTTGATCGTGACAGGCAGATTGTCGGCACGCCGGTGCAGGACGGCGATCACACCGTCGGCGGCATTTTCGAATTGCTCGAAGCGGTGCGCGACGAGAATGGCAGAAGGGGGCAAGGTCGCGCGGACTTTCTCGAGCAGGACGGCCTGGAGCTTGCCGCGATGGATCGAATATTGCGGCCACGGCGAACCCGCATGTCGGCCTCGCGGATCTCGCAAGATCAACTGGCCATACTGGGTTCGATATTCGATGGCGCGGGTTTGCAGACTGACAGCCGCAAGCTGCGGACCCAATCCGAGTTCATGAAGAATTCCTGCGCCATGCGGCAACAGGTTGATGCCGGTCCCGAGTTCGGAGATTTCGGCGGCGGCTTCCACCAGCATCACGTCCATGCCGCGGCGATGAAGCATGAGCGCCATGGTCAATCCGCCAATTCCCGCCCCGACGATCAGAACGCGCATGCCGTTATTCCCATCGTCAATCGTTTCGACCTAAGCTCGTCCTCGCAAGAATTAGGCCACGTTGTCAGCTAACCACTCATCTGGCGGCGCTGAGACGGCTTCAGCTTGCCAGCGGCAGATTTGCTTTCGCCGCTGATGCCTTGCTCGATCCTTTGACGTCATATGAGCCTTCAAGACGATCGACCATTTCCACCGCTTTATTCCAGTCGAAGGTACGGAACGCATGACCAGTGGTGACATGGGCGCCGCCGCCATAAAACATTTCGTATTGCAGATGACGCGATGCGAATTCGGATCCCGTCGCATCCCATGCGAGGCGGAAGATCTTCACGCGCTCCTCGGCGCTACGTGTCGTCGAGCCTTGCGTCGCCTCGATGATCTTTTTCAGTTCGGGCGTGGCGAAGTCCTCGACGGAAGATGGCAGCATGATCACGGCGCCGCCGGCAAGTTCGCGAATGGCGCTGATGACTTTCGGATACATTTCCTGAGTCAAAACCTGCGCCGCATAAAGCTGCTCGCGGTTGGGAATGAAATATTCACCGTGATAGCGCCCGGCAGCTTCCATGCCGTTCACCAGCGCCTCGACCATGGTGGTGTGCGCTGAGATATAGCCAAGCTTCGATTTCACCGGCGGCATATCGAACGTGCCGTTCGTCTCGGTGATTCGCCGGGCGATTCCGGTCAGGAATCGGAGCTTGACCATCAGCCGCACCTGCGACTGATAATTCTGAAAGACGTGCGCCGGCGTCTCATGCCACTGGGCACGCGCAGCTGCGACGTCGCGGCAGACAAACACGCGTTCCCATGGGATCTTGACGTCGTGGAAATACACGACGGCGTCATTTTCGTCGTAACGGGTAGACAGGGGATAATCGAACTCGCATCTCGCTTCGGCCTCGTACGACTTTCGCGACAGAAGCTGCACGCCCTTGGCGGCAAGCGGGATCACGAAGCTGAGTGCGAAATTTTCTTCTTCCTTGGACAGCGGCGCGATCGCACCGACGAAAATCTCGTCTGACATCACTGCCGAGGTTCCGAGCGTTTTGGCTCCGCGAACTGTGATGCCGGTCGAATCTTCATCGACGATGGTGGCAGCGATATCGAGCGAATTCTGCTGATCGGCCCGCTTGGTACGATCAACGGTGGGGCTTTGCAGAACGTAACTGATGAAGAGGTCGCGTTCGCGCGCGTATTGATAATAGTCCCGCACCGCCTTGGCGCTTCGGGCGCCGAAACGCTCGAACACGTCCACGCCCATCGCCATACCGGTGATGGTGGAAGCGACGTGGTCGGGTGAACGCCCGAGCATTCCGAAATTCACGTTCGACCAGGCTGCCAGCGCGTGCCGCCGCTTGACCAGTTCTTCGTGGCTGCGCGGCATCTGCCAGGCGCGGTTGGCGCGCCGGCCTCCGCCGATGTCGAATGTCATCAACTCGAGGTTCTCGGGCTTCGACTGGAAATCGTACATCTTGGCGAAGGAGGCCGTGGCGTTGGCAAAGGCGGGATGCGTCCGCACGTCTTTGACCGGTTGACCCTCGAAATAAACACTGCGCGTATCGCCAAGGGCCGCCAGATAATCGTTTCCGCTTCGAACCGTCATGAACCAACTCCATCGCAGAACGGAAATGAAGCTTTCGGCGTAATTTCCTCTATGTCAAGAACTTGAATTTACTAAGGTGCTGTTCTCGCTGCCAAAAGATGCGCCGCGCTGCAGCATCTTGCTCAGGATTTAAGCATTTTCACGAAAAGGTGGATATTTTCAATCGAACAGGATATTCGGCAATCCCGTTCCGAGAGACCGTTTTCGTCATGTCCTTTACACCCGCGATCATGAGAACCGCCGAAATCGAGGGCAACGACATGCCCACCGGCAATTCCGGCCTGGGCGTCCAGTTGCGGCATGCGCGGCTGGTGAAGGGATTGCGGCTGAAGGATCTGGCCGATCTTGCGAATTGCTCCGAAAGCATGATCTCGAAGATCGAGAACAGCAAGAGTACGCCGTCACTCAACACGTTGCACCGGATCGCGAGGGCGCTTGATACGTCGGTCGCGGTGCTTCTACAGGACCGCTCCACGATCGGACAGGTCGTACAGCGTAAAGGCGACCGCCAGATTATCTCAGAGGCGGGTGGCGACGGCGGGAGTGCCGAGACCGAGGTCATGATTCCGTTCGGTTCGAGCTCGATGCTGCAAGCCTTTGTTGTTCGACTTGAGCCGGGCCGCGGCAGCGGCGGGAATCTACAGCACGAAGGCGAGGAAGTAGGTTACGTGAAAAGCGGACAACTGCTTTTGACGGTGGCGGGCATTTCTTATCACCTCAACGAAGGTGACTCTTTTTTCTTTGCCTCTTCGTCGCCCCACAGCTTCGTCAATCCCGGGACGTCAACCACCGAGATTATCTGGGTCAACACGCCGCCATCGCTTTGACGCTCGCTTTCGGCAGCGAACTCAGATCTGTTGAGGTCTTGCGGAAGTTTCCTTCGCGCTGCTCGTGAATTGGCTCGCCGGACTTACGGGTGCCAGGTCACGAATCTCCGTTCCAGGAACTCAATGGCATAGTAGAGCGCGATACTGATAAGGGTGAGGAGGAGGATCGCGGCAAACGCCAAAGGCGTTTGCGATTGGGCCGTCGACATCAGGATCATGTAGCCCAAGCCCTCCTGCGCAGCCACAAACTCACCGATGACCGCGCCGATCACCGCAAAAGTGATCGCAACCTTGCAACCGGTGAACAGGTGCGGCATCGCGATCGGTGCGCGCAGGCGACGAAAGATCGCAAGCTTCGAGGCTCGAAGCGAGTACATGAGATCCAGCATTGGCTTCGGCACCGCCTCAAACCCCGCCACAACATTCACCAATATGGGGAAGAAGCACACCAGAATGACGATGATGATTTTCGGCCAGTTACCGATTCCAAGCCATAGGATGACGAGTGGTGCGAGCGCGACCTTCGGAACCGACTGCAATCCGAGCAAGATGGGATAAAGCAGCCGCCGTGCCGTACTTGTAAACGCGATGATGACCGCGAGGGGTAACGAGAGAACGAGAGCCAACACGAATCCGATGATGGTTTCACGTACTGTTATATAGGTGTTGTAGAGCAGCTCTGGCGCCCACTCCTTTGCCATTGCGACAATCGCGGTCGGCGCTGGGAGGATCCAGCCCGGAACGTGAAAAAGCCGCACGCCCGCTTCCCAAAGGATCGTCAGAACGACATAGATCACCGGTGTCGTCGCCCGCGTCGAAACCGCTTTCCAGGGAAAAGTACCCAAGGCTCGTCAATTCCGCTCGCGCGCGAACAGCAGCTCGCGTGCGATCTGATGTATCTCGATGAAGCGCGGATTTTTGACCGTACTAACGTCGCGAGGGCGCGGCAGGTCGACCTTCATGTCTAGCCGGATGCGGCCAGGCCGATCCGACATGATGATGATCCGGTCGCCGAGCAGGATTGCTTCCGCTATGTCGTGAGTGATGAGCAGCGCCGTACGCCCCAAGTCCTGCCAAAGTCGCGACAGTTCGAGCGAAAGCTCCTCGCGGGTCAGTGCATCGAGCGCGCCGAACGGCTCGTCCAGCAACAGCAGCTGCGGATCGGCCAGAACGGCACGGCAAAAAGCGGCCCTTTGTTTCATCCCGCCGGACAACATGTGGGGCTTGTGCCCGGCGAAGTCTTTCAAGCCCGTCAATTCGAGCAGCCAGCGCGCGCGTTTCAACGCCGCTGCTTTGGGCAATGAGAGAACGTCGGCTGGAAGCATTACGTTTTCGAGCACGCTTGCCCAGGGAAACAGGACATGGTCCTGAAAGACGATGCCCACTTCGCGGGAGGGACCGTCGAGTTCGGTTCCGTATCGCCGCAGACGTCCTTCTGTCGGCTCATCGAGGCCGGCGACCAATCGTAAGAGCGTCGACTTTCCGCACCCGGACGGCCCAACAACCGAAACGAAACTGCCGCTCTCGATCGCCAAATCGATGGGCCCCAGCGCCTTTACGATCTTGCCGCCATGTTCGAAATTTTTCGTTACGCCGAAGAGTTCGATGGCGGGTGTGCCATCGCTATGCGATCTGCCTGTGTTTGTACCGGCTGCAGACAAGATAATTGCGGCCGGTTGCCCGGCCATCATTCGAGGAACCCCGGCACGTACATGTCTTTCGGATTGACCGGTAAATTCATCGGATATGATTTCGCCATGACGTCGATGGTTCGCTTGATACGATCTTCGTCGATGGCGCCCAGCGGTCGACCGGGTACATCTGCGAGCTCCTTCACCAACTCGGTTTCGCCGGCTGCGACCTCCGGCGAAATCTGTTTGTGATACTTGCTCATCACCGCACCCGCCTCAGCCGGATTGGCGAACGCATCCCGCATACCCTTGAGCGTCGCACGCACGAATGCCTTTAGTAGATCCGGATTGTCTTTGATCGTTTGCTCGGTGGCGATGATACCGTTGCCGTAGTAATCCAACTCCGCGTCCTTGTAGGCGAGCCGAACCAGCTTGTGCGGCTTGACCGATGCCTCGATCAGGGGTTCGCCTACAGTGAATTGGCCGATAGCATCGACGCGCCCGGTTGCCAGCAAAGACGGCAACGAAGCGCTTTCGGCCGAGACCCATTTCACTTTTTTCGGGTCAATGCCGGTCGCTTGCGCGTAGACGTTGAATATCAAGGGAATGGCGCTGAATGCGGAATCCGCGACCGTTTTACCTTCCAGATCCTTCGGCGTCTTGATGCCGCCATCCGCAAGGGCAAAGATGGCATGTGGCGGCCGCGCATAGACGATCGCCAAAAGCTTGACTGGAATGGAGTCGTTGCTGCGGGCGAGGACAAGGGCGCCGGCATCCGCAAAGCCGATCGACGCGGCGCCCGAGGCAACCTTCTTGATGGCATCGATCGAACCTTGGCCACGCAAGATGGTGACGTCCAGCCCCTCGGACTTGTAGTAACCCTTATCGAGGGCGACGTAGAAATATGAATGCCGGCCGTTGTAGCCGAAGTCGGTGATGAAGTTCACTTCCGTGGCCTGGGCCGCGACGCTGGCGAGAGCGGCCGTCAAGACCGCCAAAGCCGAAAATCGGGCCAGTACTCTCATAGCCGGTCTCCTGAGCTGAGGCGCGAGCGCAGCAGCCTTGCATGAGGGGACGCAGCTGCGACGGAACGATTTTAAATTCGTCGTATCCCGAATGAGTTGACGCTAGAGAATAAGCTGGATGTGGTCAATGCCGCGACGACAATGGCGGGTCGGCATCCGATGAACGGTCGGCGGCTTGACAGTCCGGAACCCCATCCATAGCCTCGGATCGTTCGATGTTCTGTTTCGCGTCAAGTCTGTTTGACTGCCGGATCAATGCTGAAGCCGCCTTCCACGTCATGCGCCTTTGTCCAGATCTTCCGGGGGAGGACGACGGACCGATTTTTGCGCGGCAGCGGCCGACTGAATCTAAGTTGATGCAATGAAGAACCGCAAGCGCATCGCGGTCGTCGGCGCCGGGCTTGGCGGCCTGAGCGTCGCCGGCTTCCTGCAACGCGCGGGCTTTCACGTTACCGTCTATGAACAGGCGCCGTCGTTCTCCCGTATCGGCGCGGGAATTATCCTCAGCGCCAATGTCATGAAAGCGCTTCGCCGGCTCGGTGTCGAGCGCGCATTGGTGGAGACTGGCATCAAGCCACATTGCTACGTCAGCCGTGCCTGGGATACCGGCGAGAAGATGTATGAAATCATCTTCGACGCAGCGAGCGAGGAACGTTTCGGCGGACCTTATCTCAACATTCACCGTGGCGACATGCATGCCGTTCTGGAACAGGTGGTCGAAGTGGGGACCGTCTCCTTCAACCATCGCCTGATGGATATCAAGGAGACGAGCCACTGCATGCGGCTCGTCTTCGAGAACGGCGTCGAGGCCGAGGCCGATATCCTGATTGGCGCTGACGGTATCCGCTCCAGGGTGCGCGAATTCTTGCTCGGGGGCGAAGCGCCGCGTTTCGTCGGCGCGGTGGCGCACCGGGCGATCTTCGCCACCGAGCGGTTGGGCGGTTTCAATATCCCCGATTGCACCAAGTGGTGGGGCCACGACCGGCATATTCTTCCTTATTTCATGACCAGCAAGCGCGACGAGATCTATGTCATCGGCGTTGTCCCCGCAGAGACATGGGAGAGCGACGCGGCGTCGCTGCCTTCGTCGCGCGAGGAATTTCTGGAAGCGTTCACAGGTTTTCACCCGGATCTGCACCGCGTACTCGAAGCGGCGGAGGACGTGAGCGTTTGGCCGATCTACGACAGGGAGCGCAATGACCGCTGGAGTGGCGGCAGCATCGTGCTGCTCGGCGACGCCTGCCATCCGATGCGGCCTTATATGGCGGCCGGCGGAGCTATGGCTGTCGAAGACGCCGCCATCCTCAGCCGTTGCCTGAGCAGCTTCGACGAGCCGCGCGAGGCCTTCCGCTGTTATGAGGCGACCCGCATCTCCCGTGTGGCCGATGTCCAGCGTATCTCGATCGAGAACAGCTGGATGCGCGGTCCGACCGAGACTGACTGGTTTTATTGCTACGATCCGTGCACGGCGCCGCTGACGCCGCCGCAGTGACACGCAGATCGTGGCGTCAGGAGTTTACCGATGTTTGAGCCAAGGCTGGAACCGATGATCGCTCGCGACCTGGTCGGCTACGGCGAGTTTCCGCCCGATCCGGCCTGGCCCGGCGGCGCAGCCGTCGCGGTCAATTTCAATTTGAATGTCGAAGGCGGCGGCGAAGCCACGCTAGCGAACGGCGATGACGTCTCGGAAGGAATGCTCAACGATATCGGCGTTAGTACGCAGGTTGGTGTGCGCGTACCGCTCGTCGAGTCTGTCTTCGAATACGGCAGCCGGCGCGGCGTTTGGCGCGTTCTGGATCTCTTTCGCGAATTCAAAGTCAATGTCAGCATTCTTGGCGTCGCGCGGGCGCTGGAGCAAAATCCAAAATTGGCCAAAGCATTCGTTGAACGCGGCCACGAGGTCGTCAGTCACGGGTATCGTTGGATCGATTATTGCTCGGTGCCTGAAGAGCAGGAGCGTGAGCACATCGAGCGTGCCGTTGAGATCCTGACCGGATTGACCGGCTCGCGCCCCGTTGGATGGATGACCGGTCGTCCCGGTCCGAATACGCGCCGCCTTCTCGTCGAAGCCGGCGGCTTCCTTTACGATCGAGATTCGCTCGCAGATGAGCTTCCCTATTGGCTGGAAGTCCAGAATCAGCCCCACCTCGTAATTCCCTATTCCTACGAGACGAACGATAACCGCTTTAATGAGAACAGCGGCTTCTCGACCGGAGAACAGTTCTTCGTGTACATGCGCGACGCTTTTGACGTCCTGCATCGTGAGGGCCGAAACGGCTCTCCGAAGCTTCTCTCCATAGGTCTGCATGACCGGCTGATCGGCAGGCCGGGGCGCTCCACGGGCTTGATGAAGCTTCTCGAATATATGTGCAGCTTCGACGATGTTTGGTTCTGCACTGGCGCCGATATCGCGCATCACTGGCGCAACAATTTCCCGGCCCTTCCCAGAGACCCGAAGCGAGACCTCAGCAGGTGACGAGAACTTCGGGAATTACCGGTTTGCGTTTCTCCCAACACCGCTTTTGACGTTTCCGACGTGTTTTTCAGTCCCGATGTCGACGCAAGAAATCTCACTCCGCACGAATTCGAGCCTTGGTAGCGACGTCGCGCCACATCGCCGTTTCCGAAATGATGCGCCTTTCGAGTTCGCCCGAACCCTGGGCGACAACCTCTACGCCCGCGGCGCGCAAACGTTCACGCGTGTCCGGATCGGTGAGCGCAGCGATGGCGGCTTGTTCGATCTCCTGACGAATGGCGATGGGGGTTGCTTGCGGCGCAAGGAGCGCAAACCATGCGCTGATGTCGAAGTTGGGCAACGCCGCTTCCTCGATCGTCGGCACGTCGGGCAATTCGGGCGTCCGCTGCGCCGTCGTCACGGCCAGGGCGCGCAGCTTTCCGGAGCGGACGAACTGGAGGACGGTCGGCAAATTATCGAACATCATGTCCACTTGTCCGGCCAGCAGGTCCTGCACTCCGGGTGCGCTGCCCTTGTAAGGTACGTGCAGGATGTCGGTTTGTGTTCGCTGCTTGAAGAATTCGCCAGCGATATGGCCGTTCGAGCCGATACCCTGTGATGCGTAGGTCAGCATGCCGGGCTTCTGCCGGGCCAGTGCTATCAGCGATTTGACGTCGGTGGCCGGCAGCGTCGGGTTGACGACAAGCACATTGGCGACCATGCCGGTGCGCGTGATTGGCGCGAGATCCCGCAACGGGTCGTAGCTGAGTTTCTCATAGAATAGCGGATTGAGCGTCAGCGCGCTTGAGGCGACTGCGAGCAGCGTGTGCCCGTCCGGTGCGGCGCCGGCTACGGCATTGACTCCCAATCCGCCGTTGGCGCCCGGCTTGTTCTCGACGATCACGGTCTTGCCCCAGCGCGCCTGCAGCCTCTCGGCCAGCACACGCGCAATAATGTCGCTGGTGCCGCCGGTCTGGTAGGGCGAAACGATCGTCACCAGCCGCGAAGGAAAGTCCCCCGCATGAACCGAAGAGGATGTAACGGCGAGAAGCAGGCTAAAAACGGCGCGGCGAATGAGCACTCGAATTAATCCAACATAGTGAGAGGCGCTGGACGTCTCGTTTCCAGCGCGCTCCCAGGCATTTTGATCTATCGGTCCGCTTGCTAGGGCGTGATCGGCTTCTCCGGCAGATACCCCGGCGCATAGATCTGTTCGACCGTCAGCTTCTCTCCGGGAACCTCAATGTTCTTGTTGATGAAGTCGACAGTGTTCTTCATGCGCTCGCGCGTCATGCTGCCATAACCGTTCTTCTCGACTTCCGGCGTGATAGCGACCCGGCGAAGGAGTGCAATCTCCTCGACGATGATTTGCGGATCCAGCGCTTTCACATATTGGAGTTCGATCTGGGCCGCTTCGTCCGGATGCTCGAAGGTGTACTTCCAGCCACGCAAGGCCGCGCGGACGAATTTCTTCACGACCTCTGGATCTTTTTTTAGGAAGTCTTCGTGAACGCCGATTGAGTTGGCGTAGATTTCGAGACCAAGATCGCCCGCGAACAAGCAAACCGGTTTGCCGTCCGTGATTGCGCGTTTGATCGACGGTTCGCTCATCATGAACAAATCAATGCTTTGCACCTTGCGTGAAGCCAGCATCGGCACACGGGCGGGAGCATCGATGTTGACGATCTTCATCGTCTTTGAATCGACGCCGTTCATTTCCATGATGGCCTGCCAGATCTTCGGCATGAACGACGCCGAGCTCGACCCCAGCTCGAATCCAGCCAGCTTCTTTGCGCTATCGATATTGGCGCCATTGTCGATGCTGAAAATGCAGTAGGGGGGCTTCTGATAGTTTGCGGCAACGATCTTGATGACCGAGCCGGAGCCGCCGGCGGCGACGAGACTCGGTATGTCGATGAACCCGAATTCGGCGCCGCCTATGACGACGGTGCGGATCGCATCGGCCGTTCCTTTTGACGGCATGATGGTGACGTTCAGCCCTTCTTCCTTGAAATATCCCTTGCCGAGCGCGACGTACCACGGCGCGTGCCGGCCGAGCGAAATGAAGTCGAGCACGAACTTGACGTCTCGCTCCTGCGAGCGCGCGGCAGGTATCAAGCATGCGAGAGCGACCAGAGCCGCTATCAACCGACCAATCATAGACTTTCTCCCCGTGATGCCGGCCAGAATGCCAAGCGGCGAAATTGACAATAGATATATCATAAGATATTTCACGTGAAATACAATCAAGGATGCAGACATCGTGCCGCCAGTTTCGACCCATCGCGCTGATGGCAAAAGATCAAAAGATCGGCAGGTATGGCCTTCGGAACGATCAGAAACGTAAGGAAAGTCTTCTCTGCAGACGAGTTGCAGCGGCGATCGGCCGAACCCGTGGTGGCGCTCGACGACGCCGACTTCGAGTTTGACGAAGGTCAGCTCGTTGCGCTGCTGGGCCCGAGCGGTTGCGGCAAGACGACGCTTTTGCGGATCATAGCCGGCCTCATTCAGAAAACGTCCGGCTCGGTCGTGATTGGTGGCCGTGAAATGAAGGAGCCGCTTGGCGATTACGGCTTTGTATTTCAGAGCCCGAGCCTGATGCCCTGGCGCACGGTATTGGACAACGTTCTTTTTACGATGGAAGTGCTTCGCCGTAACGACCGAGACGCGCGTGAGCGCGCCGTACAACTGTTGGCCATGGTCGGGCTCGGCGACTTCCTGAAAGCCCGCCCGCACCAACTATCGGGCGGAATGCAGCAGCGCGTCGCATTGTGCCGCGCGCTCATCCACAAGCCGAAGCTGCTTTTGATGGACGAGCCGTTCGGAGCGCTTGATGAGCTTACGCGTCTTGAAATGAACGATCTTCTGTTGCGCATCCGGCGGGAATTCGGCGCAACCGTTCTTTTTGTAACTCATTCGATCTCCGAAGCCGTTTACCTTTCGGATCAGATTATCGTTTTCAGCCGCCGGCCAGCCCGGGTCGCAACGAAGATTCCAATTTCGCTACCATACCCGCGAACGCAGCAGAATTCGCTTCACCTCGGCTTTCACCAGAGCCGAGCGGCAGGCGAGCGTCGCGTTGGGAATCGTCCCTCCGGCCGAGACGGAGGAAATGGCGTCATGATTGGTCGCGTCGGGGCCCAGATTGTTTATCCGCTTTTAGGCATCGTATTCTTGATTGCGCTATGGTGGCTGCTTTGCCTTTACTTCCGTGTTCCCACTGTCGTACTGCCGACGCCGGACAAGGTCGTCCATGCGTTGGTCGCTCGCCATGATCTCATTCTCGAAGAAGGTTGGGTCACGCTGAAAGAGACGATCCTCGGGTTCATCCTCGCGATCATCGTCGGCATTCCGATGGCGGTGCTGGTGGCGAATTCGAGGCCGATCAACCTGATCGTCTCGCCGCTTTTGATCGGTTTGCAGTCGGTGCCGAAGGTCGCTCTCGCGCCCATTATCCTGGTTTGGCTCGGCACCGGCATTGAATCGAAACTCGCCATCGTCTGGCTCGTTTCGTTTTTTCCGATCATCGTCGATACGGTGGCTGGCCTGCGCTCGACGCCACGCGAACTGATCGAGCTGGCTCGTAGCTTGCGGGCGTCACCGCTGCAAATTTTCGTCAAGGCACAATTGCCGGCGGCGTTGCCGTTCATCCTCACGGGAGCCAAAGTCGCGATTACGCTCGCCGTCATCGGCGCGGTGATTGGCGAATTCGTTGGTTCCAGCGAAGGCCTTGGCTTTCTTCTGCTGACGGCAACGTCTCAACTCGATACGCCGCTCGCATTTGCGGCGCTGATAGCGCTGTCGTTGCTCGGCGTATTCGCTTATCTGCTGGTCGAAGGCGCAGAACGGCTTGCTGCGCCTTGGCTGCCACCCGCGCCACCGCATTAGGTCAAAGCCATGGCGAAGAAAGCAACGGGTACCGCAAAAAAAGTTCGGAAACCGAGCCAACCGAAACCCGCGCGGCCGGTGAAGGAAGGTTCGCTCGCCGATACGGCGTATACGGCGATAAAGGAGAAGATCCTCAAGCTGTTCTTTTTGCCGGGCCAGTATCTCAATGAAGGCGCTCTCTGCGATCTCCTTGGTGTTGGCCGCACGCCCGTACATCAGGCGCTGCAAAGGCTCCAGCATGAGGGGCTGGTCGAAGTCATGCCCCGAAAAGGTATTATCGTTCAGCCGGGCAGCATCTCCGAGATTCTGAAAATTCTCGATTCGCGTGTGACGATCGAAGCTGACCTGGCGCGCAACGCGGCTAGCCGGGTGACCGCCGAGGAGGCCGAGGAACTCCAGAAGCTGGCGCGCGTGAAGGTCAACGGCAGTGGACGCTCGCAGCTCGACGATTTCGTTGACGCAGACCGAGCCTTCCACACTCGTTTCGCCGACCTGGCCGGCAATCCCGTGATGGGCGAGATCGCCCGTACCCTGCATGATCGGTCGATACGTTATTGGTACCTTCATCTGTGGCAGACGTTCGATGGCCGCGCGAGCGGTAACGAACACGCCGCGATCGCAGATGCGATCGCGCGCGGTGACGGCGAGGATGCGGCATCCGCGGTGCGAGCGCATATCGAAAGCCTTCGCGCGCGCCTGATGCGAGCTCAACACATCAACAGCGGCCGTCCGATTCCACGGGCGCGGTAATCAAAAGGGAAAGCGAACATGAGCGGTGCTTATTCTGGAATTCCGGTCGGCGGCTTAGCCAACCTCGACGAGATATTGTTGCAGAGCAAAGATCTGCCGTGGCGCGAGAAGTCGCTCAAGGGCATCTCGGAGAAGATGTTATGGCGCAACGAGGAGACCGGCGCGTCAGTCGCTCTCATTCGATTTGCAAAGGGCGCCGGAATCCCGGCCCCGCACAGTCATGCGTCCAATCAGTTGATGTTCTGCCTGGAAGGGAAGTACGAATACACCAAGACTGGCGTTGTACTGACGGCGGGCTGTTTCTATTGGAATCCGAAGGGGAATGTGCATGGTCCCGCGATCGCCCACGAAGATACGGTGGTCGTCGAGGTCTATGACGGGCCGCATTATCCGATCAAGCCGGACTGGTACACAAGCGAAGAGGATGCGCGGTGATGTCGCCGTCAGTCACCGAGGCAGAATCTGTTCGCGTCGACGCAATCAAGCTCGCCAAAGCCGTTGCTGAAATTTTCGTTGAGCTTGGAATTGCCGAGCCGGCGGCACGCATCGTAGCCGACGATCTCGTGTTGGCCGATCAGGAAGGCGTCGGCTCGCACGGCGTGATGCTCTTGCCGATGTATGTCGAGCGTTTGCTGAAAAGCTCGGTGTCAAAAGAGACCACAGGCATCGTGGTCGTGGACGACGGCAGCTGCCTTGTGATCGATGCGCGTAACGCGTTGGGCCAGTTGACCGCGCACCAGGCTGTCGATCTTGTGGCCGCGCGGGCACGAGAATGCGGGATGGCGACAGTTGCTGTGCGCAATGCGTTCCATTTCGGCACCGCGGGCCGTTACGCACGCCTGATTGCCGAGAACGGCTGCGTCGGCATTGTCATGTCGAACACGCGGCCGTTGTTGCCGGCGCCCGGCGGGGCCGAAGCCATTACCGGCAACAATCCGATCGCTTTCGCGCTGCCGACCAGCGGGGCCCATCCTGTCGAAGTCGATATGGCGCTCAGCGCGACGGCGATGGGCAAGATTCGTCTGGCCGCTGCCGCGGGCAAGCCAATCCCGGCAGACTGGGCTATGGCCGCCGACGGCACGCCGACCACCGACCCGAATGAGGCGATCAAAGGAATGCTCGCGCCGGCTGCCGGCCCGAAAGGGTTTGGTCTTGCCTTCGTCATCGACCTTCTGTGCGGAGGCCTGTCGGACGGTGCGATCGGTGCGGAAGTGCGTCCGCTTTATGGCGATCTCGCGCAGCCGTATCGTTGCAGCCAGATGTTCATAGCGCTCGATGTAAAAGGGTTCACGGATCCAAAGGCGTTCGCCGATCGCGTCGACAAGCAGGCGCAGCGCGCTAGCCAGTCCAGGCGGGCGCCCGGCATCGAGCGGGTCTATGCACCTGGTGAGTTGGCGTTTGCGACCCATCAACGCAATGCGGGCTCGGTTACGCTGAGCCGCCAGACCTTTGATAGCCTGACCACGACCGCCAAAGGCGTTGGTATCGACGTTGAAGCGCTCCTTTGAGAATTGAAAAACGAGGGCACCATGAAACAGCAGATTACCTCCAGCAAACTCCGCAAGCCGAACGGCCATTTTTCCCAGGCGACCGCGATAGCCGCGCAGGGCAAGCTGGTCTTCATTTCGGGCATGACGGCGCGGGTGCCAGACGGCTCGATTGCCGGTCTCGGCAATATCGAGGTCCAGACGCGCCAGGTGTGCGAGAATGTGAAAGCGGCGGTGGAGGAGGCGGGTGGCACCCTCGATGACATCTGCCGCGTCGATGTCTACGTTCGCAATATGGAGCACTTCGACATTATCCATAAGGTTCGCCGCGAGTATTTCACCGGCATCGCGCCGGCTTCCACCATGGTCGAAGTCTGCAAGTTCACTTCGCCTGAATACTTGATCGAGATGAACGCTATCGCCGTGCTTCCGAAGGGTTGATCGCGCCATGAAGGTTCGTTTCGAGGCCGATGGAGACGTGATCGTCGTGACCGGCGGCGGCAATGGCATCGGCCGGGCCGTTGCTGTTGCGGCCGCCAGCGCCGGCGCAAAGGTTGTCGTCTGCGATGTCGACGCGGCCGCTTTGGCGGCGGTTCAGACTGAGCACCCCGCCATTGGCACCGAGACACTTGACGTCGGCGACCGCGAGGCGGTGATGGCCGTATTCGCCCGGATCGAGCGTGACTACGGCCGGGTCGACGGGCTGATTTGCGCGGCGGCGATCCAGCCCCGCCACCTGGTTCATGAAACGCCGCCTGACGAATGGCGTCGCGTCATGGCGGTTAATCTCGATGGCGTTGTCTGGTGCTATCAAGCGGTCATCAACGGTATGATCGCACGCCGGCGCGGCAGCATTGTTGCGTTCACGTCGGGGCTGGCACATCAGGGCTGGCCGCAAGCTTCCGCCTATGCAGCGACCAAGGCGGCGTTGGTCGGCTTCGCCAAGAGCGCAGCCAAGGAAGTGGCTCGCCATCGCGTCAAGTTCAATCTGATTTCGCCGGGGGTCATCGATACGGTGCAGTATCGAGCCGCGAACGAAGGCACCGATCATCAGCGCTGGCTGGCCTCGACCGGTGTCGGAACGCCCGAGGATGTGGTCGGCCCGCTACTGTTTCTGCTTTCCGATGCCGGCACTATGACGGCATCGTTGATTTCACGTGACCTGGCCTATGCTGCGGAAGAGCCGGATCATGGTTGAGAAGGACGCGCTGGCGAAGCCCATCATTGTCGTCGGGGGCGGCCCAGTCGGCCTCACCACGGCGCTTGGTCTCGGCTTTTATGGCCTGCCGTTTCAGCTCTTTGAGGAAGACGCCGCTCTGTCCAGCGACACCAAGGCCGGCACGATCCTCACGCGTACCATCGAGACGTTTCGCCGCTACGGCGTCGCAGATCAGGTGCTCGCCAAGGCGCTGCGGATCGACGAGATCGGTGATGTCGAACGCGCCACGAACACGGCGCGGCCGTCGGTGAATATCGACCTTCTGGCGGATGAAACGCGATATCCATTCGTCATCAATTTGCCGCAGCATCATCTCGAGCCGATCTTGCATCGGAAACTCGACGAGAGATATCCGGGGTCTGTCCATCTCGGCAAAAAAATGAAGAGCTTTCGTCAGACTTCGGACGGCGTTGTCGTCACGTTTGATGGGCCAGACGGCGAGACGGAAGTGGAAGGCTCATACCTCTTGGCTTGCGATGGCGGACGCAGCACCATCCGTAGCCAACTCGGAATTGCGGTCGAAGGTGAATCTCTCGATGCGCTGACCATACTGGTGGACGTGAAGGTCGACCTCGATGTCCAAAATCCCCGCGACTATCCCTATCTTGCATACTTTGCCGATCCGTCCGAATGGATGATCCTGGTCCGCCAGCCACACTGTTGGCGGTTCCTGTTTCCGCTGCCGGCCGATCGGCCTGAGCCAACCCGCGAAGAGTTTCGCGAGAAGATCCTCCGTTTCATCGGTCCGGTCAGCGACCTCGAGATCATCAACACGATTGTCTACCGCATCCATCATCGCATCGCGACAGAGTGGCGTGATGGCCGCGTGTTCCTGATGGGCGATGCCGCGCATCTGATCACGCCGATGTGGGCGCTCGGCCTGAATACCGGCGTGCTGGATGCGGTCAGTCTGCCATGGCGCCTGGCATGGGTTGCGCGGGGCTGGGCCGATCCATCGCTGCTCGATGGTTATGCGCGTGAGCAGCGGCCGGTCGCGGCCAATGGCTCCGGCGAAATGGCTGAAGCCGCGCGAAAATACATGTTGGGCCAGCATGACGCTGTCAGGGCCATGTCCGGCGGGCAGTGGGCGAATGCCCTGACGCGGACGATGCTTGGCGTGCGGCTTGACGTCGACCAGTCCGGCGACTGGTCGATGGTTCGCACGGAGATAGGACCCCTGAGGGTTGGCGAACGTGTGCCGGACGTTTTGTTGCATGGCGGCAACGGCAAACCGGTGCGGTTGCACGATCTGACCGACGATTTGTTTCTCGCGCTCTATTTTACCGACGCGCGCCGCCGACCGGAAATTCCAGCGGATCGCCCCGGGCTCAAGCATATCGTCGTCTCACGCCGCGATGCGCCGATCGACTCGGGCTTGCGGGAGAGATCACTGTTCGATGTCGGCGGCAAGTTCAGCGCGCGGGCGGGCTGCGCCGTTGACACCGTGATGCTGATCAGGCCGGACGATCACATCGCCGCGATTCTGCCGATGCGTGACGGCGCGGTTGAAGAAGTCCATGCGCGGATAACAGGCGTTTGAGGTGAAGCAATGAGCGGAACGCCCGAACGCATCGCCCTTGACGTCCATGCCCATCTTGCGCCGATCGCGCCGGGCGAACTGGCATCGATCGACGGCGTCGCATGGGAGGCCGGCAAACAGGTATTGGTTGTCGACGGGCACGCCGTCGGCATGAAGCAACTATTCGATCCACCGGCGCTGATTCGATGGATGGACGACAATGCCGTGGCCAGTGCGTGGATTTCGATCCCGCCGCCGCTCTATCGCGCGCATCTGCAAGGCGACGAAGCCCGGGCATGGGTAGCCTATGCCAACAATGGCTTACTGCGTATCGCGGATCGATACGCCGATCGCCTCGCGCCGCTGCCGCATCTGCCTTTGCAAGCGCCGGACATAGCTCTGGAAGTCGTCCGCGAATGGGTCGAGCGAGGCCACTTCCGATTTAGCGCGCCATCCGGCGGTAACGGCGACTTGGCGCTTTCGGACAAGGCATACGAGCCGATCTGGCGCGCGCTCAATGATGCCGGCACGTTCGTCTTCTTTCATCCGGGCGAATGCGCCGATGGCCGGCTGAGCGCCTTTTATCTGTCCAACCTGTTGGGCAATCCTTACGAGACGGCTGTTGCGATCGGCCATCTTGCGTTCGGCGGCATTTTCGAGCGCTTCGAGCGAATTCGCTTTTGCTTCGCGCACGGCGGCGGCGCGTTGCCGATGCTGGTGGGACGTTTCGAACGTGGCTTCGAAACGGCGCGACCCGGTATCGATACCAAACTGCAATCGCCAAAGCAGGTCCTCAGAAATGTCTGCGTCGATTGCATCACGCACGATATCGGGTCGCTGACGCTGGCCGAGCAGACTTTCGGCGCAGAGAACATCCTGTTCGGATCGGACTGGCCGTTCCCGATGGGCTGCGTCAAGCCCCATGCGCAACTGGCGTCACTCGACCCGGCGCGTCGGCGGCGCATTTTCTGCGACAATCCCGCTGGACTCACCGAGGAGAAATGACATGAGAGGCCCTTCACCCCGCGGACCCGAACTGGGTCCGATTGGCGACAAGATATTGTTCGAGAACGACCGCGTTCGCATCTGGAGCGTGAATCTCGATCCCGGCCAGCGCCAAGCCTGGCACAAACATGACCTGCCTTATGTCATCGTGCCGATGACCGAGGGAAAGAACATCATGTATTTCGAGGACGGTCGCGAGAAGGAGACGAACGAAGCGATCGGCGGCGTGCTCTGGCGCGAAGCCGGGGCGCCACATGAATTGCTCAATGTGAGCGACTGGCAGTACCGCAATATCCTGATCGAAGTGAAGTGAGTGCTTCGGCGCTCAACTTCGCAACAAAACGGTGCATCGGCCGACGTTCCGCTCGGAGATGGCGTGCGAACGATTTCCTGGTGATAGATTTTTCGGCTGCGTGGGATAACGGTCAGATTCGTGCCGGGATTCTCCTGGCAAATCCAGCAGAAGCGATCCTCACTCAACGGCCGCCTTCTTGACATGTCCGAACCGGTCATGTCGTTTGTATACGGCCTCGCGGTCTTCGCCCTTTCTCAGATCTTTGCGGATTTTTTCTTCTATCTGCTCGAGCACTTCCGCATCCAGAATGACCTGGGTTGCCAACCTGGCAGGAATGACAACGACGCCGTCCGTATCGGCCTGCACGATGTCGCCGGGATGAATTACGACTGGGGTTCCGCGCTGCCCCGGCAGCATGATTGGAATTCCGATGTCGACCAAGGCCCACAGTCCTTTGTTGCTCATCGGGCCGACGAAGGTGGCAAAAACGGGAAGGCCCATCTGATTACATTCATCCGCGTCGCGAATGCCGCCATCGGTCACGACACCGACACATCCGCGGACGTTCCAACTGAGGGCGACGTTGCCGCCGATCACGGCTCCGACCTTGTGTCCGCCGGTTGAAATAACGGCGACGCATCCTTGCGTCATGTGCCGGTCGGCTTCGAAAACAGGCTTTGAGCCCGTCGCCATGGCGTCCGGCTCCGGTCCGTCCTTGCCCAAAAGACAAACGGCCGGTCCGGCGAATGGCCGCGACGGCGCAATGGCGCGAATGTCCGATGTCAGGACTTGTTCCGCGAGACCCATTGCAAACAGCACGTCGCTTACGACGGCGGTGGACAGTTTCGTAAGCCGCTCACACAACGCCAGTAATGAATTATCTACGCCGGGTGCGTGCATTTGGATGCTTCCCTAGATTTGGCAGGGCGAGCCGAGCTCGCTGCCTAATTTGCGTAATTGACTGATCAGCTTGACGGCCAGCGGAATACCCTGCAGCCGTCGCGCCTTTTCCTTCTCGAATTCCAGTTGTCCGGGAATGATCATGCGCTCATTGCCGGGTGCGAGTGCAGATGCCTTGATCATGCGGATCATTTCATCCATGCGCCGCTTGAACTGCGCTATTGGCATAAAGGCTTCGGGATCAATCGCGATGCAGAAATGACCGAGGCCCTGCGGCTGCTCGTGGGGGTCATTGTAGAGGTCTCGAATGGCGCTTCCGATCAACGCTCCCGTTAAGACACCGGAGAGGATCTCGATAAACATCGTAATCCCAAATCCCTTGTGTCCGCCGATCGGCAAAATCCAGCCGCCATCGAGAATTCTGGACGGCTCGTCGGTTGGCTTTGCGTTACGGTCGACGCCCCAGCCAAACGGTATTTTCTCGCCCTTGTCAGCGATGTAAATCAGTTTGCCGCGATTGGTGACGCCCAATGCCGCATCGATCAAAAATGGCAGTTCATCCTGGGCCGGCGCACCAGCGGTGAACGGCAGCGGCCCCGTCATCTTCGTGGTGCCTCCCCACGCCGGCATATTCGGCGAACCGTTGGTCGCGACGATCCCGATCATGTCAGATTTGAGCGCGTGCAATATGTAATAGGCGGCCTCGCCGTGATGGTTGCTATTAAAAACGCCTGCAGCGCCGATGCCGTTCTTCCGGGCCTTTTCGATCGCTCTATCCATCGCGGCTATGGTGAGCACCTGACCTATGCCGTCCTCGCCATCGAGCAGAACAGTGCCGCCGGTCTCGCGGACGACGCGCCCCTTGCGACCCGGACGAAACCCGCCTCCGCGAATTTTATCGACGTAGATCGTGGTGCGCAGAACACCGTGCGAATGCATGCCGCGCAGATCGGCCAGGACGAGGGCGTCCGCTACAAGGGCCGCTTCATCGTCCGGCATGCCCGCGCGCTCGAAGATGTCGACGATCAGTGACAGCAATTTGCCGGCGTCAACGGGTGCTTCTCCAGGGGCGCAGGCGTGCGTCGATGCCACATCGACGGGAGAGGCCGCCGACGCCTGAGTTTGCGTGAAGCTTGCATCGGTCATATCAGTCCCGCAGGCTGTTGTAGCTCTTTTCCGCGTCACGTAGCGCGTCTTCGGGCTTCTGCTTGTCGGAAAGAACGTTCGACACGGCAACGCCGAGCGCCTCCTGCAATGCGTCCGTGTTTTGCGGCCAATGGAAGTCCATTGCGTTCGTCGCGATGACGTCGAGCAGAGGCTTGATGTGCGCAGTGTCGGGTGCCGCTGCGTCCACTTTGGCAGCGACGCTTTTGCGCATCGGCAGATAGCCCGCGACCTTCGCCTGCATGATCTGGATATCAGGCGAAGTCCACAGTTCGATAAGCTTCCATGCCAAGTCCGGTTCTTGCGCCTTTGTCGGTATGCCGAGATTCCAACCTTCGACAAAGGCAGGCTGCACGCCGTCGCCTTCGAGCAAGGGAACTGGCATGAAGTCGAGCGTGGCTCCTTTCGGTAACTTGGTCCGCAAGGTTAGAAGCCAGTGCGATCCCTGGAAATAATAGCCAACACGACCCGCCTCGGCCAAAGTTCGAATCTGGTCGGGCCCGGTCAAAGCAACGTCGAGCGGCATTACTTTGTCTTTGTGCACGAGGTCATGCAGGTAGTTCATCACCTTGACGGCTTGCGGCGTGACGAAGTTGGCGGAGCCGTCATCGTTCAGCAACGTCCCGCCGAGTGCCGCGACTGCCGGAATGTAGAATTTTTCGGCAGAGTCCTGCTTCGGGTCAAAACCGATTCCGACACCGATAAAATTCGGCCCCTCCAGCTCTTGCATCTTCTTGGCTGATTGCGTCAACTCGCCCAGATTCTTCGGCTGCGCGAGACCGGCCTTTTGCAGCAAGTCGGAACGATACAGAAAGCCCAGCGCCCGCACTTCGTAGGGAACGCCGTAGACCTTCTTGTCCGCGCCGATGGCGTTCGGCATCAATATGTAATCCGAACGCTGGCCAGATCTTTCGAGGCGGGAATCGAGCGGCTGCAGGAAATTGGCGGCGACAACGCGCTGGACGCGACCGGAATTCAACATCGTGACATCAGGAACTTTGCCGGCGAGACCGGCCTTCATAAAAGCGAGGCCGATCTGGTTCCAGGCGAAAATCGTGGGTTTAATCTTTACGCCGGGATTTTGAGCTTCAAACGTCTGGATTATTTGAGCGACCGCCTTCGATCGGGGATTGTCGCCCGCCGGATCGATGAACGTCCAGAGCTCGAGCGACTTATCGGCATATGCGTGCCCACACAGCAGAGCGCCAAATACTGCAGCCACTACGCTCTTCTTCATTGTAGCCTCCCTGTTTTCTTTGTGGTTCACCCCTCCAGCGTCATCCTTTGACAGCGCCGGCCGATAGTCCTTGGACGAATGCCTTTTGTAGAAAGCCGAATACGATCAATACCGGAACCATGGCTGTGACTGCGGCAGCGGTTAATCTGCCCCATTGCACGCCCACATCGGTCAGATTCGCATAGATGCCGACCTGAACGACGCGGGCTGTCTCCGACTGGACAAGGCTGTAGCCAAGCAGGAATTCATTCCAGATGTTTGCAAAAATCAGCACCGAACCAGCGAGCAGTCCGGGGCGCATTAGCGGCATCGTGACGCGATAGAAAACACCCAGGCGCGAGTATCCGTCGATTCTGCCTGCCTCTTCGAGTTGTACCGGAATGGCGATGATGAAGCCGCGCAACAGCCACACCAGCGTCGGCGTCAGCCACGCGCTGTAGACGAGTATCAGGACCAGTATCGTGTCGTAGATTCCAGCCTTGATCGAAAGCAGATAGAGCGGGATCACAACGGCGACGCCAGGAATCATGATCGTGGAGAACATGGCAAGCATCAGCACGCTGCTGCCGCGGAATCGATAACGGGCCACGGCATGGGCGGCGTGCGATGCGCAGAACAAGCAAATTATAGTCGCGGCTCCGACGACACACACGGTGTTGAACAGATAGTGCAGGAACGTTGTGTTATTGACCACCGCACTCAAGTAGTTCTCAAATGTAAGATTTTTTGGAAAGAAGGTTGGAGGATACAGCGCCACCTCACGTGGCGTCTTGAGCGACGTCAGGACGGCCCAGACAATCGGGACGATAGAGAACAGGGTAGCTGCGGCCAACAACAGCACGGTGGCTGCGCCGCGGACCGCTTGGCCGAACCGCCTGA
Organism: uncultured Alphaproteobacteria bacterium; assembly: GCA_963824305.1. Taxonomy (GTDB): domain Bacteria; phylum Pseudomonadota; class Alphaproteobacteria; order Rhizobiales; family Xanthobacteraceae; genus Bradyrhizobium. The sequence continues at coordinate 1,560,667 of CAWGOW010000001.1, read as the reverse complement.
TTGCCTTCCCGCTTTTGCCGGGCACCTTTCTCATGCACCGTGCTCCGTCTGCAGCACGCGTACGAATGCGGCTGTGAACATCAGGTTCATGACGAAGATGACAATAGCACCGGCGGACCCAACGCCGATCCGAAACAAGGTAAAGGCTTCGTGGAATATCCTGGTCGCCATCGTTTCCGTCGCTCCATTCGGGCCGCCGCCTGTCATGACCAGGATGATCTCTACGCTTTTGAAAGCGTGAAGGGACGTCAGCACAACCGCCATCATCGTGGTGTTGCGGATCATCGGGAAAATAATCTTCCAGAAGCGGCGCCACGATGACGCACCGTCGATCCGGGCAGCCTCGACGAGATCGGCGGGGATTGATTGCAGCGCCGCAAGTACAAAAACCATGACCAGTGGAGTCGACGCCCACACGCTCGCGATAATAACCGAGGCCATCGCCGCGGCCGGATCGGTGATCATGTTTGGCATGATCACACCGAGTTTTTCCAACACGTATGGTGCCAGGCCGTATTGAGGGTTTCCGATCCAGGCCCACAAGAGAGCGCCAACCAGGTTGGAAACGAGCCACGGCACGATCAGGACCACTCTAAGCGGGCCCCGTAACGGTATCGGCCGGCTTAAGACGAGCGCAAGCGTCAAGCCGAGCGGAACCGCGATCACGACAGTTCCTGCAACGAAGATGAGCGAGTTTTGTAACGCCCCGATCCCGTCGCGGGTGAAGAAGAAATCGCTATAGTTGCGCAGGCCGACATAACGGCCCAACTCCAACGTATTCGACCGGAAAAAGCTTTGAACGATCGCGTAGGCAATCGGGACAAAAGAGACCCCGGCGATCAAAAGGAAGGCCGGCGCGAACATCAAATAGGGGAACGAGGTGGCGCGGCGCCATCGCGGCCGGTCCAGCATCTGAAGCTCTTGCGAACCATGCGTCAGATTAGTTGCCATGGACAAGGTTCCGTTCGGAAACACCGTCAAAAACAGCGGCGTGGTCCAACTCGTAGCGAAAACCAATCGTGTCGCCAGGTTGCACGGCCGGTCGGTTGCCGGGAGCAATGCAGATCGGTGCGCGACCGCATGTTCCGTAAAGAAGGATTTCGCGACCCAGCATTTCCGTGTGTTCAATCTTGCAGGGCAGGCCACCCTCGCAGATCGATAAATGCTCCGGCCGCAGCCCGAGAATGATCGGCTGGCCGTCAGCGACTTCTACACGCGGAGGAAGGAGGAAGTTTAGTCCATCCGGGCTCTCAAGCGCGAAGGTTGCTCCGTTTCGCTTTGCGGTTCCGCGCAACATGTTCATGGTAGGCGAGCCAATGAACTGCGCTACGAAAGCCGTCGCAGGCCGGTCATAGAGGTCCAGAGGCGTACCGATCTGCTCTATTCTGCCGTTGCGCATCATTACGATGCGGTCGGCCATGGTCATGGCTTCCACCTGATCATGGGTGACGTAGATCGCCGTCGTCTTTAGCCGTTTGTGGAGCGCCTTGACCTCGAGACGCATCTGCGCCCGCAGTTTGGCGTCGAGATTCGACAGCGGCTCGTCGAACAAGAATACGATCGGATCTCGCACCATGGCGCGGCCCATCGCTACCCGCTGCTGCTGGCCGCCGGACAAATTGCGCGGATAACGATCGAGCAATGCACCCAGCTCGAGGATCGCAGCCCCAGCTTCAATCCGCTTCGCTTTAGCGGCGGTATCGAGGCCGCGAGCGTTCAAGCCGAACGCGAGATTTTCCCTGACCGTCATATGCGGATAAAGCGCATAGCTTTGGAACACCATCGCGATGTCTCGATCTGCAGGATCGACATCGTTGACAACCGAGCCGTCTATCGCGATTTCGCCTGACGAGACTTCTTCGAGTCCGGCGATCATCCGCAATAAAGTCGATTTGCCGCAACCGGACGGACCCACCAGCACAAGAAACTCACCCGGAACGATGTCGAGATCGACGCTTCTGATAACTTCGGTCGCGCCAAAAAACTTGCGCACTTGCCGAAGCGTAACTGCGAATGTCATGAGACAATTTTCTCGGTACCGCAGATTGTATTTTAGGGTGCCAAAATGCTATCTATCCGTCAATGCATTTGCGCGGCTCCGGAGATGTCGTCTGTGGCGCGGTGCAGCATCGATTGGCCCGACGCGGGCCCGCTATGTTGTCCGGCTGCAGCGCAATAGGTTGAACTGATGATGGCTTCCACGCTCACCGCGCAAATTGGTCTTCGTATATTGGCCATGGTGCAAAGCGGCGAGATGCCCGCCGGCAGCCATTTGCGTGAGCATGCGATCGCTGAAAAACTTCAGGTTTCACGATCGCCGGTGCGTGAGGCGCTCAAGGAATTGGCGCGAGGCGGAATCGTGAAACATCACCGCAATCGCGGTTCCTTCGTGGCGGCCATCTCCGTCACGGTGCTTGAGCAGGCGCGCAGGCGCCTTTCGCGCGGCGACGCCGAAGGCATCTATCGCAAGATCGCCGCTCAGCGGCTAGCCGGCGAACTCGCTGAGGCATTCACCGAGGCCGACCTCGGGCGGCAATTCGATCTCTCCCGCGCCGAGGTCGGGCGCATCGTTGAACGCATGGCGCTGGAAGGATGGATCGAAAGGCGACCCGGATATGGCTGGGCCTTCGTGCCGATTTTGACCACGGTAACGTCGTTCGAACTCAGTTATCGGTTCAGACTGGCCATCGAACCGGCGGCGCTTCTTGAGCCGACATTCTCGCCTGACATGGAGGCCTTTGCTCGTTGCCGTGCAGAGCAAGAAGCGTTGCTCGATGGTCGGCTGCAAGGTAGCGACGCGATAGAATTGTTCAGCTTTGGGTCGCGCTTCCATGAACTCCTTGCGAAGTGCTCCGGCAATCCGCTGTTTTTTGATGCCCTTCAACGGGTAAACCGACTGCGCCGGCTTCTGGAATATCGCGCTATGGTCGATACGCGTCCTTTCAAAAATGAAGCTCGTGAACATCTTGCGATTCTCGATCTGGTCGAAGCGGGAAAAATGAAAGCGGCCTCGAAATTCATGGCGCGTCACCTCGACAAGAACCGAAAGGTGAAGGTGAAAATCCTCAGTTCCACGTCGACGCCTGGCAAATCGACCGCAACGGGTTCGATCGTTGGTATTCATTTTTGAGTCAGTTCGCGTTCGCGCGCAAATATCGGTCGATCGCTCCCCGTAAGAGGGGCTCGAACCCTTCGAAACAGTCGCTATCGCGGGTGAGGGAAGGGCCAATCGGCTCTGCCGCCCGATCTGGGAGCCTGCACGGTTCGTCGGCTCACGGCCCATTGTTTCGGCGGTAATTGGCAACAGATGAGCGTCCCGAAATAGCCAAAAATTGTTTGTCTATGGCCGGTCCATTTCGCTATGTCGTCCTTGCAAAGTCGCCTTCGAAAGAACTGACATGACTGAAAAAGTCGTGGCCGCGCCGATCGGGAAGGATCAGGCGCCAGCGCAGAGTTTCTCACGCTACCAATCGGGCCTGGTGGCGCTTTTGGCATTCGTCCAGTTCACGATCATCCTCGATTTCATCATCATGTCCCCGCTCGGGGCAATCATGATGCCGGCGCTGAACATCTCTGCCGCGCAGTTCGGTGTGGCGGTCTCTGCTTATGCCTTCAGCGCCGGCATTTCAGGTTTGCTGGCAGCCGGTTTTGCCGATCGTTTCGATCGCAAACGACTATTGCTGTTTTTCTACGCCGGCTTCGCTGTCGGAACCGCGCTATGTGCCCTTGCGCCGAACTATCATGTGCTGCTGCTCGGCCGGATCGTGACCGGTCTCTTCGGCGGGGTGGTCGGATCCATCGTGCTCGCGATCATTACCGACCTGTTTCCGCTGCAGCTTCGCGGTCGCGTAATGGGCTATGTGCAGACGGCTTTTGCCGCCAGCCAAGTGCTGGGCATTCCAGTCGGGCTGTTCCTCGCCAATCGCTGGAACTGGCACGTCGGCTTCGGCGCGATTGTGGGCCTCGCGATCGTCGTATTCGTGGCTGCGCTGATTCTGATGCGTCCGGTGGACGGCCATCTGCGCCTCAAGCAGGAGACAAGTGCGTTCACGCACCTGTTCGCGACCGTCACCAATCCGGATTACACGCTGGCATTTGGCGTTACGACGCTGCTGGCCACCGGCGGTTACATGCTGATGCCGTTCGGCAGCGCCTACACCGTGCACAACCTCGGGATCGACATTGAGCACCTGCCGACGATCTATCTTGTGTCGGGATTGTTCAGTGTCCTCATCGGCCCTCTCGTGGGTTGGGCAAGCGATACGTTCGGAAAATTTCCGACATTCGTGTTCGGCACCGCGATGTCCATCGTCATGGTCCTGATCTACACCCATCTCGGCCAGGTGGGGCTGACGCTCGTAATCGTCGTCAACGTCTTGCTGTTCGTTGGTATCTTTTCCCGGATGATTCCGTCGCAGGCTATGATTTCGGCGATTCCTGCGCCACATCAGCGCGGCTCGTTCAGCGCCATCGGCGCATCGCTGCAGCAGTTGTCTGGCGGCCTCGGCTCGGTTTTCGCTGCGATGGTGATTGCGCAAAATGCTGACGAGTTGCTCCGGCATTTCGACCGGTTGGGATACATTGTGGTTGCGACTTCGCTGGTTGCGTTGACGGCGATGTATTTCGTGCAGAAGCAGGTTGCGAGGAACACCGGCAAAAATCCCTAAACCGTCTAGGAGGACAACGCGGGACACATTCTTGCATGTGTCCCGTTGTCCCCCGCGGTTCAAATCAGCTGCTGGATGGGTGACGCGTCGTATCCTCACCGCCCGTTATCGACGGGTCCTTTTCATTATTTCCCGGGTTCTCCGGGCTCCAGTGGTCTCGCGTTCGGGTGACGCTATTGGACGGCCCGTTCGCCTGATTATACGCCCGGCGCTGGCTGGACTGTGACTCCAAATCGTAAAGGCTTCCTGTCCCCCGCTTGCCGGCTTGCTGAGCCAATACCGGCGTGGCAACGGTTGCGGAAAGAATTATCAAGACACCCAACATTTTCATTTTGGTCATTTGGTTTTCCGTTCTGTCGTTAAGAGCGCTGATGCGCGCGAGCAAATGTAGGTTCGCTACAGTTAGACTCGGCCAATGCTCCCGAAATTCCGCCGCGTGCGTTTCTTCGGCCGCATGCGGTAAATGTTGCTCGACATAACGGAGCAATCGCAAACGATCGCTTGGTTGATTTGTTCGTTTCGAAGAGACGGATCGCGTATCGAACCTAACAAGAGGAGTATGCGCGAAGCGAAGAGGGTTCTTTGCTGAGTTCGACAACGTCGAACAAGGACCCGCCATATCCGGCGTCTTGCGTCGCGCACGTTATGTTGATGGTTTTGTGACTCGTCGTCATCAACGCCAAGAGTGGCTGATTTCAACGATCGGCGAGAAGTTTTGTGGCGACCAGGTCAGAGCCGCGCATTGTTGCCAGGTTCATGGCGTCACAAGGGAGGTTAACGGTCTGCTGGACGACGTGTCCTCACGGTGCCTGCGATCGAAGGCCGCGGCGAAGACCTACGCCTTCTCCTTGGCCGTCGATCGCTCGATCATGTCGAGAGCCGCGATCGCCGCCGCCTTGATGTGATCGACGCAGCGGCGTTCGGCGAGATCTTCGTCGCCGCTCTGGATCGCACGCCAGATTGCCGTCACCTCGCGCAAGCTCTTGTTGACGCGCTTGGGCTGAGACATCGAAGTAATCCGCAGCAACGTGATGCGGTCATGCAGCGGTTTCAACATGCGTTCGATAAACGCGTTCTGGCACCCGCCGATCAGCGCCGAGTAGAAGTCAGTCTTTGCTTCGAGAACCGCTATCATGTCGGGTTTGGCGAAGGCTGCCTTCAGCCGGGTCAGGGCAGCGCCCATCCGGCGCACGACGGCGGGATCGCGCAGCCGCGCACATTCGCGCCCGGCAAATCCTTCGAGCACCGCGCGGGCATCATAGAGCTGTCGGGCTTCTTCAAGGCTGATGGTAGAGACCACGGGCCCACGGTGCGGTACCGTGTTGACCATTCCGTCGGCTTCCAGGAGCCGCAGAGCTTCGCGGATCGAGGGACGGCTGACGCCGGTCATCTCGCACAGTTCCCGCTCGACCAACCGCTGGCCTGGCTTGAACGTACCGGACATGATGGCTTCGCGCAGTTTCTGTGCGACGATCGCCCGCACGGTCGGGACGTCTTCAATGCGAAGCGTGGACTTCAGTTCAGTGCGTCGGTCCATTGGCAAGCCGCCTTCGGTCTGTTCCGGTCTCACTTACGATTTACCGGCAGAATTAGCAATTCCGGCCACAAAAGCTCATTTAATCGTGGAAGTCGTTATCGCATCTTCCTTTGACTCCATTCCGGCTTCTAGGTCTTCGGCCATATTGGTTGTGCCAAGGCCAGTTCGGGCGGAAACACGGTGACGGGGATGCCCGACTGCCACTGCACGATGGTCATGCCGGCGCCGATCCGGCGGCCCTTGTCATCGAACTTGAGCTCGCCGAGCGGGTAGTATTTCGAGAGGCCACCGTCCATCGTCCGAAGTGCGTCGGCGACGGCGATCCGATCGGCCTTGCCTGCTTTCTCCAGTGCATCCTTGATCAGCCACATATCGCCGTAAGTAGAAATCGCGTTCTGGGTCATCCATGGTTCGTTGTATCGCTTCTTCAATTCAGCAATCAGCGCCTCGTGGCCCTTGGCGCCCCAGCTTGCGACACAGGTCAGGACGCCCTGAAGCAGTTCAGGACTGACTGTTTGCAACATATCCGGCTCTGCAATCGCAATTCCGAAAGAAATTGTCGGCACCTTGCCTTGGCCCATGCCGAATTCATTCATCTTTTCCAGCACGAGTTTCGCGTCGGAAATGACTGTCGGCAGGAAGAACAAAAGGTCGGGCCGGGTGGAGCGGACCTTCTGAACCAGCGAGGTCGCATCTGCCAGCGGTGGGGTGAATGTCTCGTCAAGAACCAATTGCAGGCCGTTGGCCGTCAGGAGTCCTTCGCGCATCGATTTGGCGGAAGCAATCGAGGCACCGGTATTATCGGTAATGATCGCGACCGTCTTTGGCCTTTTGCCGGAGACAGTTTCCGCAAGTGAAATGATTTGCGGCAGCGCCTGCTTGGCCTGTGAGGCCGCCGTTGCGGAGGTCTGGAATACGTATTTGAAACCGCGCTCGGTGATCAAATCCGAATAGGAGAGGGTGAGCACGGGCAGGCTTGCCCGCTCCGTCACCTCGGTAACCGCCAGTGTGAACGACGACAGATAAGCCGCGCTCGCGGCCACCAGGTCCGTCTCCTGCGCCACCATGCGCTGCGCAGCGCTCTTGGCCTTTTCGGTGGTGTCACCGGAATCCAGCACCACCAGCTTGAGCTTGGCGCCGCCGAGCGCCTTCACGCCGCCTTGCGCATTGATGTGGTCGACGGCCATTTCGGCACCCTCGCGCATCACGGTGCCCGGACGTGCATACATGCCGGAGATCGGGACCAATAGTCCGACTTTGATTTCGGACGGCGATTGAGCCCACGCACGGGACGTAACAAGACCAGCGGATGCAGCGGCGAGCAGGCTACGCCGCGTCAGAGCGCCCTTCTTAATTTCTCTCATCTTCAATACTCCCCGAATTAGGGCTTTAAGTTTTCTTCGGCCAGAACGGCTGCGCCAGCGCGAGGTTCGACGGATAAACCGTCACCGGAACGCCGTTCTGCCACTGCACGATCACGACGCCGGCGCCAACGCGGCGCCCCTTTTCATCGAACTTCAATTCGCCGCCCGGATAATATTTGGAGGGTCCGCCGTCCATGGTGCGGAAGGCGTCTGCGACCGCGAGGCGGTCAGCCTTGCCAGCCTTCTCGAGCGCCTCCTTCATCAGCCACATGTCGCCATAGGTAGAGATGACGTTCTGCGTCATCCAAGGTTCTTTATATTTCTGCTTCAGCTCGGCGATGAGGTCTTCGTGGCCCTTCGAGCCCCAATTGGCCACGATGGTCATGATGCCCTGCACGGCCTCAGGCGTCACACTTTGCAGCATGTCCGGTTCGGCGATCGTGATGCTGAAAGAGACAGTCGGAATCTTGCCTTGGCCGAGACCGAACTCGTTGATCTTTTCAAGACCGAGTTTGGCGTCGGATACGGCGTTCGGCATGAACAGCAACAGGTCCGGGCGGGTCGAGCGCACTTTCTGAATCAGCGGTGTCGCGTCAGACAGCGGCGGCGTCCAGACTTCTTCGACCACGAGTTGAAGGGCTTCCTGCGCGAACAGCTTTTCCTTGAGTGCCTTCGACGTCGCGACCGATGTCGCCGTATTGTCCATGATCATCGCGACCGTTTTGGGCCGCTTGCCGGAGGCGGATTCGGCGAGCTTCATCAATTCGGGGAGGCCGAGCTCCGACTGCCGACTCGCGGTTGCCGCCGTCTGGAAGATGAACCTGAAGCCGCGATCCGTGATGAGGTCCGAATACGACAAGGTCAGCATCGGCAGCTGCGCGCGCTCGGTGACTTCGGTCGTCGCCAGGGTAAACGAACTGAGATACGAGCCGGTCGCCGCGACAAGCTCGGTTTCCTGCGCCACCATGCGCTGCGCGGCATTCTTGGCTTTCTCGGTCGTGTCGCCGCAATCGATAACGACCAGTTTGAGCTTGGCGCCTCCTAACGACTTGATGCCGCCCTTGGCATTGATGTGCTCGATGCCCATCTCGGCGCCCATCTTCATCACCTGGCCCGGCCGGGTATAGATGCCGGAGAGCGGCACGATCAGGCCGACCTTAACTTCCGCAGGCATCTGGGCGCGCGCACCAGTCGACAGTCCGCTCGACAGTCCCACGGCGGCCGCGCCGGAAAGTACCGTCCGTCGTGTCAGGGACGCTGACGATCTCTTGTCCTGGCTCATCTGTTGTCCTCCCGATTCTTGATGTTGATGCGATTGCTACATGCCGAGATAAGCTCGTCGAACCCGGTCGTCGGCACGCAAGGTCTGCTTGTCGCCTTCAAGCGCGATGCGGCCGGCTTCAAGCACGTATCCATGATCGGCCGTTTCGAGTGCTTCCGCGACCCGCTGTTCGACCAACAGGATGGTCAAGTTGGTCTGACGGCGGATTTCGATCAGACGGTCGAAGATCAAGTCGGCGGTCGTGGGCGCGAGGCCCATCGAAGGCTCGTCCAGCATCAGAAGTTTCGGCGAGGAGGCGAGGCCACGGCCGATCGCGAGCATCTGCTGCTGTCCGCCCGACAGTGTGCCGGCAAACTGGTCGCGGCGTTCAGCCAGTACTGGAAGCCATTCGAAAATACGCTCGATGTTGTTCTTCCAGTCGCGTTGCCCGGCTTCGGTCATCGCTCCCATTTCGAGGTTTTCCATAACTGTCAGCGACGGAAACACCTGCCGTCCCTCCGGTACGTGGGCGATGCCGAGATGCGGGCGACGAGCCGGCGCGATCGAGAGAAGGTCGTGGCCTTCGAACGTAATGGTGCCCGCGCTGGGGCGGAGGATTCCGGAGATCGTCTTGAATAGAGTCGTTTTGCCGGCGCCGTTCGGACCGACGATGGCGACGAACTGGCCAGCCTCGACATTGATCGATACACCGTTGAGCACCGGCCGCGCAGAATAGCCGCTCGCGAGCCCCTCAACGCGCAGCATGGGCCACCCATTTTTTGCCGAGATAGGCCTCGATGACCCTGGTGTCGCGCGTCACTTGTTCGGGCTTGCCCTCCAGCAAAACCGCGCCGTGATCGAGCACGAGGAAGTTATCGACCAGACGGACCATCGCCTGCATCGTGTGTTCGATGATTGCAATCGTCATGTTGTCGTGTGCCAGGCGCCGGATTACGCCGACGACCTCGTCGGCCTCGTCGTGGCCGAGACCCGCCAGCGTTTCGTCGAGCAGAAGAATTCTGGGTTGACCTGCGAGTGCGCGGGCGAGCTCCATCAGCCGCAATTCTTTGGTCGAGAGTTCGCCCGCGATGCGGTTGGCGATTGACGTTAGGCCTACGCGCGCGATGGCGTCGGCGGCGAGCCGTGCGGCTTCTGCGTCGGTCTTCGCTTTCACATAGGCGCCGACGACAACATTGTCCGATATCGACATTCGCTGAAAAGGGCGCATGATCTGAAACGTACGCGCTACGCCGGCCTGGCATAGTTCATGCGGCTTGCGAGCGACCATGTCGCGGCCCTCAAGGAGAACCTCGCCGCCATCGGGCCGCAAGAAGCCGTTGAGCAGGTTGAAAACGGTGGTCTTGCCGGCGCCGTTCGGGCCGATAATGCCAAGGATTTCGTTGCGTCTCAGCTTGAAGCTGACGTCCTGAACCGCCTTGAGGCCGCCGAAGGAGCGCGAGAGATGGCGCACCTCGAGAATGACATCGTCGTGTTCCGATGACCGATCCTGTCGTGAAGGCACAGGAAGCTGCGTGACGGTTGCTCTCGCCGGCACATCCTTTTCCGCAGATGACGTTCGCTCCAGGTCGCGTTGCCGCCAGAGGTCGCGGACTTTCCAGAACAGCCCTTCCGGCGCGAGCAGGATCACGCAGATGATCGCGAGCCCGAAGATGACGCCCTGAATGCCGGGCAAATACGATCCTGCTTCCGCGTTGAGCGTTTCCGCGAGGGGAATGAGGATCACGCTTCCGATCACCGGCCCCCAGACGGTGCCGACGCCGCCGAACATGGCGACTGTCAGCGCCTGCGCGGACACCAGCATGCCGAACACCGATTGTGGCGTGACGACCAGCAGCACGACGGCGTAGAACGCGCCGATCGCACCCGCGACCGCGCCGCTCAAGGCGATCGCTCGCAACTTCCATCGCAGGGTGTCGATGCCGGCTGCTTCCGCCGCCGCCTCGTTCTGCTTGATTGCCAGCAGCGCCATACCAAACCGGCTGCGTTCGACGGCGCGCGTAAGCACGATCGTGCCGATCAGCATGACCAGCGCCAGCATCGTATAGAGCCTGGGATCGCTGAACTGCATATAGGCGATGGGATTATCGCGCTTGATCGGCAACGTGACTTCCTGAAAGCCGAGCCATTCGAAGACATAGAGGATGGCGAGCGGGTAGGCGAGCATCGCCAGCGCGAAGTAGTGGCCCTGTAATCGGAATGTTGGATATCCGATCAGGATGCCTGCGAGACCGCCGAGCATCGCCGCGACCGGAATCAGAAGCCAAGGCGACAGGTCGAAATAGATCTGGCCGAGTGCGGTGGTGTAGGCGCCGATGCCAAAGAAGGCGGCGTGGCCAAACGAGATCAGCCCGGTGTAGCCACTGAGCAAATTCCAGGAGAGACCGAACACAGCCCAGACCAGGACCAGCGTCATGATCAGCTGGTAGTATGAATTGGTGATGAACACCGAAATTGCGGCGTAGACTATTGCGAAGACCGCGATGGAGATGATCGAGCGCTGGGCCGACATGGCTGCCTATGTCCTCTCGACCATTCGTCCGAAGAAACCTTGCGGGCGGAAGAAGATGATCAGGAGGAATACAGCGAAGATCGCGGCGTTCTGCAACTGTGTCGGCAGCACGATGGTCGACATCTGCTGCACGAGACCAATGGTCATGCCGCCCCAGAAAGCGCCGATGATGCTGCCCATGCCGCCAAGCACGACGCCGGCATACATCACGATCACATATTCGAGGCCGACAAAGGGCTGGAACGGATAGTTGGTCGCCAACAGGCCGCCTGCAATCGCGGTGATGCCGGTCCCAAGCGCAAATGCGACGCGATGGGCACGGTCGACGTCGATTCCCATATAGGTCGCGGCGGTCGGATTGTCGGCAGCTGCACGCAGCGACTTGCCGACGCGCGAGCGCGTGATCATCAAGGTCAACAGCAGCATCGTGGTCAGCGAGACGACGGCGTCAATCCCACGCGCCTTGTTCACAAAGACGCTGATATCGAAAAACGGGCCGAGCTCCCATGCGGAACTCGAAAGCGGCGTACGGATCGACGCCAACACCGAGCCGAAGACGATCAGGCCGCCGTTTTGCAGGATCAGGGCGATGCCGAGCGTCAGAATAAGCTGCGCATAATGTCCGTCGCCTTCAAGCGAAGCGGTGCGCGTGCCCGAGACCCGAGAGATCAGGAGGGCGTGGATAGCGTAGCCGAAGACCGCAAGGACAGGCCCTGCGAGCAGGATAGAGACGAACGGCCCGACCGTGTTGCCGAACAGGGTCTGGATACCGAGCTGGGTAAAAAGGTAGAACGCGGTATACATCCCGACCATCATGAAATCGCCATGGGCGAAATTGATGACCCGCATGACGCCGAAGATCAGCCCCAGCCCAACGCACATCAGGCCATAAACCGCGCCAATCAAAAGCCCGGCAGTCATGGCTTGCAGAAAGCTTTCGATGAACTGGCTCATCGGCTGCCGTTTGCCTCTTGGGTTGTAGCTGGTCCATCGTTGCATCCGATCGCGATGCATCCCGCGCATCGGCTCGAATCCGACCGATTTCCGGCCATTTTCACTCCCGTGGCGCTTCGTTGGATCGAGCGCCTTTATGATCCCCGGGCGGGTTATCGCACCGGGCCTTCAACTGTTGAGATTGTCTGTCAATCTGTCAAGCCGGAGAATTTGCAGTCGACAGTAGGTCGCACCCCGGACTAGTGTGGCGCCCGGCAATTCGAGGAAATCGCTACGGGTAGTGGCACTCGGCTCACAGGCCGAATTCCGGGTGCGCCGAAATTATCAAAAAAATGAAAGGTTGCTCATGAGCAAGACTGAACTGTTCGAAAAAGGTCTCAAAGTCCGCAAGGAAGTACTTGGCGAGGACTACGTCAACAAATCGATTGCAGGCGCCGACGAGTTCACCCGCACCATGGCGGAATGGTCGACCGAATTTTGCTGGGGCGCGTGTTGGACGCGGCCGGGCCTCGACCGGAAGACGCGCAGTATGCTCAATCTGGCGATGTTGAGCGCGCTCGGCAAGACGCACGAATTGAAGCTGCATGTCAGGGGCGCCCTGAAAAATGGCGTCACCGTCGAGGAGATCAAGGAAATCCTGCTTCAGGTAGCGGTCTATTGCGGCGTGCCTGCCGGCATGGATTCCTTCCGCAATGCGAACGAAGCCATCAAGGAAGCGCAAGGGAAGTAACGTGCTGGCGACCGAATAACCGTTAGCTGTAACGAAAACGATACCGGCCGCAGGCGACTGCGGCCGGTATCATCTTAGAGAACCGAAATTTCGACGCTCTACGCGGCTTGGCCGGCGAGTTCCTCGAGCGAACGCTGCTTGGTCTCGATCCCCATCGTTGCCAGCATGACAATCTGAAGCAACAGCGCGGCACTGATGAGCGCAAGTACGCCGTAAAGGCCAAATTCGTCGAACGTCGCTGCAATCGCGTAAGGCACCGCGATATTGACGGCGCGTCCCGCGGTATTGGCGATCCCGCTGCCTCGCAACCGAACCTCGGTTGGAAACAGTTCCGGCACATAGCAGGCGATGCTGAGTGACGACAAAATGTAGATTACACAGCTGACGAGGAAGCCAAAGGTCGCATTCATTGCAAGCGTCGATTCACCCGACTGCACCAAGGCGCCAAGGACGCCGCTCGCCAGATACAGATCGAACGAATCGAAGAACATGCCCGCCGCAATCAGCGCCAGCACACGCCAGTGGAACCGGGAAATGTTCAGGCGGTCGAGCCGCCAGCCAATATCGACTGCGTTGTCAGCCACCACTTCCCCCCATCCAGGTTTTTGTCTTTTTATTGCGATGCAGCCCTTATGAGGGTCGCGAGCGGATCTTCACACCGGCCCATCCCTCGAGCACCCGTGCCACGGAAGTAAAGTCGCTGTCGGCTCCAAACGTGGCGTTGGTCACGGCCATGAGTTGCCGGACTGCCGCGCCAACGACCATCGGCACGCCCATGGCTTCCGCCTCGTCGACGCAAAGGCGCACGTCCTTGTAGGAAAGGCCGGTGGCGAAGCCGAAGTCGAAGGTTCCGGTGAGCACGGCCTTCGGGAATTTGTCGCGCAGCGCGACATTGCCGCCGCTGGAAGCCATGATGGTATCGATCATGATTTGCGGGTCGAGGCCGGCCTTGGCGCCCATCGCCATCGCTTCCGACGAGATCGCCAATGCCGCGACGGCGATGATGTTGTTGGCGAGTTTGAGCGTCTGTCCCATGCCCGGTTTGTCGCCACACACGAATACTTTTCCGAGGACGCTCAGCACCGGACGTAGCGTCTCGACGGCGCTTTGGTCGCCCGAGACCATGACGGCGAGGGTGCCTTTCTCCGCGCCATTGGTGCCGCCGCTGACCGGCGCGTCGATCAAACTGATGCGCCCGGCCTTGTCGAGTTCGGCCGCGATTTGGGCCGCCATGCGCGGGCCGGTGGTCGACAGATCCACGAGCTTGGTGGTGCGGTTGGAATCGGTGACGCCATCCGGGCCGAATACGACATTGCGGACGACATCGGGGGTCGGCAGGCTCATCAGCACGGTTTCGGAAGCGGCGGCCACCTCAGCGGCGCTGGAGGCACGCCGCGCGCCGCGCGCGACGACTTTCGCCATCGCGGCCTCATCGCGGTCAAACACAGTGAGACTGTGACCCGCATCCAGCAGCCGTATTGCCATGCGGCTGCCCATCTGGCCGAGACCGATAAACCCCAATTCCATGAGCTGCGCTCCTTCCTCGATTTTCTTTGTTGTTTCGGCGCTAGCGCCTCGCACTGGAGAGAACGCCGCGTGTCCACCGTTAATATTGACAGACAATCTGACGGCAAGCAACGCGCTGACAGTGCATCGCTGTGAGTGGATTGCATACCGCGTAAGCGAGAAACCAGTGGTCTTCGGTCCACCCGTTAGCCGATCGAGATGGGCCTGAGCGCGGCCTTTCACGCGGCGGAAAGCGGCAACCCCAGAAATGATTTTCCTTTTAACTCGGCCGGAAATACTGTTCTCACGAATGCTTTCCCTGTAAATGCATCAGACGCTAGCGCGGTATGCGAGGCACAATATGAGCACGGCGGATCAGCCAAACGTCTTCGATACGGCTCCGATCGAAGACACAAGCCTCTCTGCATTTTATCGCGACATGAATACGGCCGAGCGCCGTACCTTCTGGGCTTGCGCCGCGGGGTGGGCGCTCGACGGCATGGACTTCATGATCTACCCGCTGGTGATCGGCACCATCATCGCAATGTGGAAGGTCGATGCCGGGTATGCAGGCCTTGCCGGCACGGTAACGTTGCTCTCGTCGGCGGTGGGCGGCTGGCTTGGCGGCTACATCGCGGATCGTATCGGCCGGGTAAGGACGCTTCAATTCACCATCCTGTGGTTCTCGTTCTTCTCGCTGGTCTGCGCCTTCGTACAGAACTTTGAACAGCTGCTGGTGGCACGCGCGGTGCTCGGACTGGGCTTTGGCGGCGAATGGGCGGCCGGCGCTGTGCTGATGGGCGAAGCGATCCGTCCGCAATACCGGGGACGCGCGGTCGGCTCCGTGCAATCTGGCTGGGCGGTCGGCTGGGGCCTTGCCGTGCTCGCGCAGGCAATTTTGTATTCCGCTCTTCCGGCAGAAAGCGCCTGGCGCTGGATGTTTGTGATCGGTGCGCTGCCGGCGCTGCTCGTCTTTTATCTGCGCCAATATGTGACGGAGCCGGAGATCGCGGCTACTGCGCGCGCAAGCCAATCACAGGCCGGACAGCAGCCGCCAATCTGGGAGATTTTCTCCGGGCCGGTCCTGAAAACGACGGTGCTGGCGTCGCTCGCGGCGACTGGGTGTCAGGGCGGCTATTACGCGATCACGTTCTGGGTGCCGCGTTTTCTCACGACGGAGCGCAAGCTCTCCATCGTATCGTCCACGGGGTATCTTTCGGCGCTTATCATCGGCTCTTTCGTCGGCTATCTGGTCGGCGCCTGGCTCGCCGACCGTATCGGACGGCGCAATCTCTTCCTGACGTTTTCAGTCGGCGCGATTGCGATCGTGTTGCTTTATACACAACTGCCGCTACCCGATAACGCGCTATGGTTGCTTGGTTTCCCGCTTGGTTTTTTCGCCTCGGGTTATTTCTCCGGCATGGGTGCATTTTTGACCGAGCTCTATCCGACGCGGTTGCGCGGCTCCGGTCAGGGTTTTTGCTATAATTTCGGCCGGGGCATCGGCGCGTTGTTTCCTTTCCTGGTTGGAGCGTTGTCGAACTATACCTCGCTCGCAAACGCCATTGCGATCTTCGCGGTCGCGGCCTATGCCGTGTTTTTCGTTGCCGCGTTTGCTTTGCCGGAAACGCGCGGGCGGGTATTGCACGCCGAAGCGTGAGCCGCCTTACGGGCGGCCCGCATCCGCGTTGCCGTGCCGCTTCACCACGAGATCGCGCAGCACGTGACGTTGAATCTTGCCGCTGCCCGTCATCGGCAATTCGTTGAACCGTTCGATCGACTCCGGCAATTTATAGTCGGCGACCTGATCGCGCAGGAACGCAACAAATTCATCAAGCGTCGGGACAGCCTGGCCTTTGGGAACGACGCACAAGCAATTGCGTTCGCCGAGGCGCGCATCGGGCATGCCGATCATCGCGACATGCAGCACCTCAGGATGGGTGTACAGAATTTCCTCCACTTCGCGCGGGAAGAATTTCTTGCCACCGCGGTTGATGATTTCCTTGCTGCGTCCGGTGATCTGCACATTGCCGTCGGCGTCGACCACGCGGCCGAGATCGCCGGTTCGGAACCAGCCGTCGCTGTTGAACGCCTGGGCGTTGGCGTCCGGATTGTTGTGATAGCCGAGATGGATCGACGGTCCGCGTGACATTAACTCGCCGATCTCACCTGATGGAACGTCATTGCCTTCGGCGTCGACGATGCGAAGCTCCATGGCTTGCACCGGTCGGCCAATGGTGCCGTTGACTTTCTCGGGATCGTCGGTGAAGCGCGTGTAGGTCTGAAAGCCGGCCTCCAGCATGCCGTACAGCTCGATCAGATGGCCTTTCATGCGTTTTTGATAGTCGCGGATCGTCTCAACGGCCGCCGAGGCGCCACCGGTAATGACGACGCGCAAGGACGAGACATCGAAAGTTTCGGCGCCGGGCGCGTTGAGCAGGCCGACGAGGCCAGCCGGAGCGGTGGGAATGTAGGTTACGCGCTCGTTCTGGATCAGTTCGAGCGCGGCGCGCGGATTGAAGCGCTCCATCAGCACAAGCGTGGCGCCGGCCATGATGCTCTGCAAAAGCGTGATGTAGCCCCAGTTCAGGCCGAGTGGCAAAAATGCCAAGAACACCTCGCGCTCGGTCACCTGCATGTCGTGATTGAGCAGCTCGACCGCATAAAGGGTGGTGTTGAAGCTGTGCAGCGCGCATTTGGGGTTGCCGGTCGTGCCTGATGTAAAACACATCCGGCAGACTTCATTCGCGTCCATATGCACCTTGTCGGCGGTTGTGATCGGCGCGCTGGCGGCGACACCTGCATCGAAATCGTGCATGCCCTCGACCGCGCCGCCGACGACAATCAACCGTTTTAATTCGGGGTTGGCTTGCTTCAGACCCCGCGCCATGCCGGCGTAATCGAAATCCTTCCATGCTTTCGGAAATACGTAAGCCGAGCTGCCGGAAAATTTCAGCATGTAGTCGAGTTCGCGCGCGCGAAAGTCCGGATTGACCTTGTTGGCGACGGCGCCAAGCAGTTCAAGCGCGATGAAGGCGACGGCAAAATCGATTTTGTTGGGCAGTTGGATGGTAACGACGTCGCCGCGCTTGATGCCGATAGAATGATAGAACTGAGCGGCGCGTTCGATCCTGTCCCTCAACGCGCCGTAACTGATCGAGCCTTGTTGGTCCTTGATTGCGACGCGGCCGGGATGCGCGGCGGCCTGCTCGGTCAGGATGTCGAAAACCGTCTTTTGCAGCCAGAGCTTTTCTCGCGCGTACTTTTCGGCGAGCTCGGCAGGCATCATGTTGACGTAAGTCATGACTTCCTCCCTCAACGAACGGCGCGGAACAGTCCGCCATCGACCGGAATGACGGTCCCGGTGATGTAACTGCCACGCGGGGATACGAGGAGCGCAACAAGGCTCGCAATGTCGTTCGCCGTGCCGATGCGCCCCATGGGCACTTCAAGTTCGAGGTCGTTGCGCATCTGCTGCGCCGGTTTGTCGCCGGCTGAAAACACCTTCTCCAGGCGCTGGGTGTCGATATAGCCGGGGCAGATGGTGTTGACGTTGATGCCGAAGCGTGCAGCTTCGAGCGCCAGCGTCTTGGCATAGCCGATCACCGCACCCCAGCTTGCGACCGAAAGACCAAAACGCGGAATTGGCTGAATCGCCGAAATCGCGGTGATGTTCAGGATGCTGCCGCCGGTCTTCTGCATGATAGGCAACACGCCGCGGCACATCCGCGCGACATACATGAAGTTCTGTTCGATGGCTTTTTGCCAGGCGAGGTCGTCGAAACTGATGAGGTCCCCCAAGGGTGGTGCGCCGTCGTTGTTGACGAGAATATCGATGTGGCCAAACGCCTCGTTCACGGTCTTGATGACGCGCTCGCAATCCGCCGCCTGCCGGCAGTCGGCCTGCACGGGGAGAATCTCCGCGCCGGTTTCCGCAGCCATCTTTTCGGCGGCAGCGCGTAAATCCTTTTCGCGGCGGGCGGTGATGGCGACGCGGGCGCCTTCGGAAGCCAACAGATGCGCGATGCCATAGCCGATGCCTTGACTGGCGCCGCCGACAATGGCGCACTTTCCGGCAAGATCGAGGTTCATGTCTTCAGGCTCTCAAAAAACGCGGTCGCGTTGCGGTGAAAAATTCGCTCGAGCACGTCGTCAGGGTAGCCCTGGGCCTTCCAATCGCCGAGCAGGCGCTCATAGCTGAGCAACGGATAGTCTGCGCCGAACATGATACGGTCCTTGAGGCGGCGCGGGATTTCGTGGCGCAAGTCGGGAGTATGATATTTCGGCGACCAGCCGTGCAACTCGTACCAGATGTTCCGCTTGTGCATCAGCACAGCGATCACCTCGGCCTGCCACGGCCAGCCCGGACGCGCCGCGACGATCTTCAACTCTGGATAGGTCGCCGCCACGCGGTCAAGATGACGCGGATGGCAGTCGTCGAGGATGACGCCAGCGCCTCCGGGCAGGCCCGCGCCAAGCCCGGTCGTGCCGACGAAGATCAGCACCGGGATGTTGGCCTCGATGCAAAGCTTGTAGAGGGGATCGTAGACCGGATCGCTGGCCGGTGGGCTTAAGGATGCGGAGACGCCAAGGCCGAGAAAGCCGATGCGCTTGTCAATGCAGCGGCGCAATTCCTTCACGCCGGCCGCGCCCGAACGGTGCGGATCGATGTGTATCCAGTGGCCGAGAATGACATCGCGATGCGCGGCTTCGGTCTCGAAGGCATAATCGTGCAACGCCTGCATTTCCTCAATCGGCAGAAATTTCGAGAAGCCGAAATCGAGGATGGTCTGCACGCCGCTATCGCGGAAATACTGCGCCATCTCGGCTTCGGAATGATAATTGACCTGCGAGTTCCAGGTAACCTTTTGCTGTTCCTGCTCAGCCGGGGTTTGCAGCGGGTAGCCGCGCTTGGTGCCCCAGTGCGAATGCACATCGATGATCTTCATGCGTGAGCGACTCCGAGATAGGAACGTTGAATGCGGTCGTCAGCCAGGAGCGCAGCGCTCTCGCCTTCGGTGGAGATACGGCCGTTTTCCAGCACGTAGCAATAGTGGGCGATGCGCAGCACTTTGCGCGCATTCTGCTCGGCGATGAAGACGGTGGTCCCACCGCCATTGATCCGTTTGACGACATCGAGGATCAGGTCGAAGGCCTTCGGCGCCAGGCCGAGCGAAGGCTCGTCCATCAAAAGACAGCGCGGTTCCGACATCAGCGCACGTCCGACCGCGAGCATCTGCTGTTCGCCGCCGGACAACAGCGCCGCCGGTTGGCGCTGCCGTTCGCGCAGAATCGGAAACAGCGAAAATACTTCTTGCATTCTAGTCTGAGCAACGTGAGCCGCGACGAGGTAGGCGCCCATTTCCAGGTTCTCGCGCACGCTCATTTCGCCGAAGAGATGTCGGCCCTGCGGCACCTGTACGAGGCCGCGCGCGACGAGGGCGGCCGACGAGAGCCCGGTGACGTCATGGCCGATGAACTCAATGCGGCCGCCCTGCATCGTGGCGAGGCCGGAAATCGCGCGCATCAGGGTGGTCTTGCCGGCGCCATTGGCGCCAAGCAGGCCAACGATTTGCCCGTCAGCGATTTCGAGGCCGATGTCGCGCACCACGGGAACGCGGCCATAGCCTGCACAGAAGCCGGTCAGACGCAACGTCATGCCGCGTCTCCAAGATAGGCTTCGATCACGGCTGGATTGGCCTGCATTTCGGCGGGCGTGCCGCTTGCGAGCAGGCGTCCCTGGTTAAGCACGGTGACGCGCTCGGCGAGGCCCATCAGCACGCGCATGTTGTGCTCGACGACAACGAGGGTAATGCCGTGATCGCGCGCGAGCCTGCGCATCGTGGTGACGGCTGCCTCCGCCTCTGCCTCGCTCATGCCGGAGACGGGTTCGTCGAGAAGAAGCAACTTCGGCTCGGCGGCGAGCGCGCGTGCGATGTCGACACGCTTCTGGATGCCGAACGGCAGTAGCCCGGCGCGCGTATCGGCGAAGGCGGAAAGACCGAAGGCGTCGAGCAGAGCGCGCGCCTGGTCGTGCGTCTTGTGTTCCGATGCCGCCGCTTTCCGGAATCGGATCGAAGCGGCGAGGAGACCATACGACTGATGCCGGTAGAAGCCGGTCAGGACGTTGTCGAACACGGTGCGGTCGCCGAACAGCTCGACATGCTGGAAGGTTCGTCCGAGTCCGAAGGAGGAAATGACATGCGGCGCGGTACGCGCGATTTCTTTGCCGTTGAGACGGATCGAGCCCGATTGCGGGACGACCATGCCGGTAACGGCATTGATCAGCGAGGTCTTGCCCGCCCCATTCGGACCGATGATGCCGTGGATTTCGCCGGCTTCCACTGCAAGCGAAACGTCGGTGACGGCCGCCACGCCGCCGAAACGGACGGAGAGGTTTATGATCTCAAGGAGCGCCATAGGCCGGCTCCTTGGTGGGCGGTTTCGTCGAAGACAGATTTTCGAACTTGGCGACAAGGCCAACCAATCCGCGCGGCAGCAACAGAAGTGTACCAAGCAGGATCACGCCGTAGATCAGTTCGCCATACTCCTGTACGCCGCGCAGCGCCTCGGGCAACGCGGTGAGCACCAGGGCGCCGACGATCGATCCCGCGATCGAGCCGAGCCCGCCGACGACGATGAAGGTGATGTGCTGGATCGAGGCGAGGATCCCGAATTCGGGCGGATCGATGAAGCCGACGACGCTGGCCAGTATGCCGCCGGCGAAGCCCGCAAACGCAGCGTTCACGGCAAAGGCGATCACCTTGACGCGGGCAACCGGAATTCCGAGCGCCTGGGCCGCAAATGGACTCTGCCGCACGGCGTCGAAAGCGCGGCCGTAGCGCGAGCGCTGAATGTTGTATCCGATCACGACAGCGGCGGCGGTCAGCGCGAACACGAAGAAATAGACGGCGACGTTGGATTGGAGCGTAAGACCGAAAATATCAGGCCGCGGCACCTTGAGGCCGCGAATGCCGCCGGTGTAGTCGGGGAACTCTTCGATGACGATGCCGACCAGCTCGAGAAACCCGAGCGTCGTCAACGCAAGGTAAAGCCCCGATAGCCGCCGGGCCGGATAACCGAGCGCGGCTCCAAGCAGTGCCGACATGATCACGCTTGCCGGCAACGCGATCAGCGTTGGCAACCCGAGGCGGGTCGTGCACAGCGCGGTACAGTAGGCGCCGATTCCCATGAACGAGGCGTTGCAAAGCGAAATCTGTCCGCAATTTCCGCTGAGCAAGTTGAGGCCGACGGCGACGATGACGTTGATCATCGCGAGTTCTGTCAGATAAAGGTAGTAGCTGGTGGCGACCGACGGCAACGCTGCAAGCAACGTAACACCAAGAAGAATGAGTAGTGTGCGCATCGCTACACTCGCCGCACGCTGGAAGCGCCCGCCAAACCTTGTGGGCGCAGCAACAGGATCAGAATGAGCACGCCGAACGGCACCAGATTCTTGAACGTCGCGCCGAAGAATGCGCCGGCATAGGTTTCCAGTAGGCCAAGCAGAAGTCCGCCGGCCACCGCGCCGCCGAGGCTGGAGAAGCCACCGATCACCGCGGCGATCAAACCTTTGAGAATGAGGTGACCGATCTCGGGATTGATCCCGATGACTGGCGCGAGCAGCAGTCCCACGAACGCGCCGAGCATGGTGGAGAGCGCCCATGCTGCCGAAAACACCGAACCGATGCGGATACCCATCAGCTTGGCCGCGATGGGATCAAGTGCGGTGGCGCGCATCGCTTTGCCGAATTTGCTGTAGCCGAAGAAAAGGAAAAGCGCGCAAACGACGGCAACCGTGGAGAGGATGAAGACGAGATAGGCAGGGTTGAGCCGCAGTTCGCCGAGCACCAGCGGCGGGCCGACAAAGGGCGCATCGATCGAGAAGGTGTTGTCCTGCCAGTGCAGGCGAATCGCGGCCTTTATGATGAAGCCAATCGCGAAGGTAACGATCACCAACGTGAATTCCGGCTGGTGCACGATCGGACGAATCACGAGCCGCTCGAGAACTACGCCGAGCGCGGCCGCGCCGATCAGCACGAGTGGCACCACCGCAAGGTAGGGCAGGCCGAGGCCGGCCAGGATCAGCGCGAGATAGGCGCCAAAGGTGACGATCTCGCCTTGCGCGAAGTTAACGATGCCGCTTGCCTTGAACGGTAGCACCAAGGCAAGCCCGACCAGTGCGTAGATGCTGCCGATGCTCAGGCCCGACAGTGCAAGCTGGAGGATGATCCGCGACGTCATGGCTACGCCCTCATTGTCGGCGCCTCACTGGTAGCGTTTGAGAATATCGCTCTCGTGTTTGCCTTCAAAGGCGACGGGCTGCCATTCGCCGTTTTTCACCTGCATCGCCTGCAAGCGCAGGTTGCCGATATGGTGCTTTGTGGTGAAAGTGCGCGGCGTCGCGATCGCGCCGACGCGGTATTCGTTGGTCGTTTCGAGCGCGCCGATCAACTTGTCGGTGGTCAGATCTTTGCCGGCGCGCTTGATCGCATCCGCCAATACATAAATGTCGGCATAGGAGAGCAGGTCGAAGGTGTTGGGCCTGCCGGCGGGCAGGTTCGGATATTCCTGCTTCCATTTGGCAAGCCAGGCCTGCATCTCCGGATTCGACGACGTCGGCAATAGCGGGATCAGCGCGAATCCACTGGTGCCTTCCGCCGATTGCTTGGCGGCCGAAAGCAGCCCCTGGTCGACCATGTTGGAACCGACGAAGAACGACTGGTTCATCCCAAGCTCTTTGGCCTGACGCATGGCGATGGCGGCCTCCGCGGGGTTGCCGAAGATCGCGATCACTTGCGGGTTGGCGCCCTGGATGTCCAGAAGCTGCGGCGTGAAATCCTTGTCGCCGATGTTGAACTCGGCGCGCTTTAGCGGCGCGGTCTGGTACCAGTTCTTCAACTGCGCGGTCAGCGCGTCGCCTTCGTTCTTCGGATATTCCTCGCGGCCGCTGAGGATCGCGACCTTCGTATCCTTGAGATAGTCGTGGAGATATTCGGCATAAAGTTCGCCGTAACGCGGCACTTCGGTCGTGCCGCCGCGGAACAGGTTGCGCGCAAACGGCCAGGTAACGCCGGGGGCGGAAGCAAAGGACACGAACATCACGCGGCCGTTTTCGCGCACGAAGTCGATCGTCCCGAGCGTGCCGTTGCTGCCGGCGACGCAGAAGATCATGAACACATGATCCTGATCGATCAGCTTCTTCGCCGCGGCGAGCGCCTTGGTCGGGGAGTGGCCGTCGTCTTCGAACACCATCGAAAGTTTGCGGCCGTTGATGCCGCCGGCGGCATTGATTTCCTTGATCGCGAGATTGGCGCCGTCGCGACCGGCGAGGCCGATATAGGCGGCGGGGCCGGTGATCGGGCCGAACGCGCCGATGGTGATGACGTCTGATGTGATGCCCGGCTCTTCGGCGCGAACCTGGCAGGAAAATGCATAAAGTGCGGCAGCCGCACACAGCAGGCCGCGAAGCCTCTTCCCAAACATCCCAACCTCCCGTATATATTTTCTTCTGACTGAGCGCTCAGTCAAGTCCAAACGGCTTTGAATGTCAACCAACATGGAATGTTTCCGGTCTACGCCAGCAGCCGCCGTCAAGACCTGCGGAAACAGCCAAACGAGAACTGCGATAGCGACATGAAAGCAGCAACCATGCGCGCCACGGCGGCCCGCTCGGTCGGCACCAACACGAAAGACCCCGAGCTCATTCGCGACCGGCGCGAGCAATTGATCCGGGCTGCGCTCGAAGTGTTTCAAGAGAAGGGCTTTCACGCCACCACAGTGCGCGACATCGGCCGCGCGTCGGGTCTTACCCAGGGTACGATCTACAATTACGTCCGCTCAAAGGAAGACATTCTGTTTCTGGTCTGCGACCGCGTTATCGCCGAATATATTTCGAGCATGGAGCAGGCCGTGGCGGCGACGGGCGACCCGGCCGCGCGCCTGCGCGAAGCATTGCGCGGTGTGACGCGGGTGATGATCGAACAGAGCAGCGCCATCCTGCTCGTCTATCACGAGAGCCATAATCTCGATCGCCGTTCACTGCGGAGCCTTCTGGCGCGCGTGCAGGGCTGGATCAACCAGTTCGAGGAGCTCGTTGCCGAAGGCCTCGGCCGCGAGCGGCTTTCGAAGACGAGGCGTGGCCTCTTGACGAACATCGTGACCTTTCTTCCGACGCTCATTGCGTTGCGCGCCTGGTCGCTGCCGAAAGACCTTACCCACGATCAATACACCGATGGCCTGGTCGAATTCATGATGCGCGGGCTTGGCCTGGATGCGCCGTAACAGCGATCCCGGGATCGCGGAACGTCCACCGATCCGCCGTTAACGCTTCGCTCGCCCGAGGAGACCGTCGCAAAGACCCGCGACAATCGTCCGATTGGGGGATAGAAATCATCCGATCGGAGGAGGCTGCCTTCGCCCTTATGATGGTAATCATATCCTGATCGGCAAGAAACCTGCCTTTTTTCAATAAGATAGAATTTCCCCCATGCCTGGACACAAAAAGTTTTCGGACCTGATCGAAGACGTTTATGACGCCGCCATGGACCCTGCGCGATGGAATAATGTCGTTGTCGATATCAACGAATTCGTCGGCGGGGACGCCTGCGGAATCTATTCCAAGGACCTCATCAGCAAGGCCGGCACGACGTATTATTTTTGCGGCGCCGATCCCCATTACATCAAGCTTTATGCCGAGACTTATTCCAAGCTCGGGCCGCTTACGTTCTACCCGCCGCTCGGGAAGATCGTGAACATGCCGGATCTTGTACCGTACGACGAATTTTGCCGTGGCGCCTTTTATCAGGAATGGATGCGGCCTCAGGGTTGCCTCGACATGGCGGACGTGGTGCTCGAAGATTCGAAATCCGATGCCAAGATCCTGTTGGCCGTTCACGTCCGCAAGCGGATGGTCGACGATGAAATCCGTCGGCGGATCGCGATGCTCGTTCCGCACGCCAACCGTGCCCTGATGATCAACCGGGCAATCGAACGCAAGGCGTCGGAAACCGCAGCATTCGCCGAAGCGCTGGACCGTCTCGGCGCCGGCATTCTCCTCGTCGATGCCGAATGCCGCATCGTTCATGCAAATACGGCAGGTAGACGCATTCTGAATGAGGATGACTGTCTGCGTTCGCTGGGTGGCCGGCTCGTACTGCGCGACGGGGAGGCAAACCAGAATCTGCGCCGAACCGTAGCAAACGGTAGTGGCGCGGTCGCCGCGCGCCGCGAGGCATTGTCGCTGACCGCACATGATGGCGCGCTCTTTGTCATGCACCTGCTGCCGCTGAGATCGCTGTTACGGAACGGCACGAAAGCGCCGTTCGAAGCGGCCGCCGCCGTGTTTGTTCGCAAGGCCGAAATGGATGGCAAATCCTCCGGCGGGCTTATTGCACGCGCCTTCGGACTGACGCCGGCCGAGTTGCGCGTCTTTCTTGCTATTATCGACGTCGGCGGCGTGCCTGAATCATCGGAAAAGCTGGGTATCGCCGAAACGACCATCAAGACCCATTTAAAGCAGGTGTTCGCCAAGACGGGCGTGAACCGGCAGGCCGACCTCGTCAAGCTGGCGGCCGGATTTTCCCTTTCGCTGGCGGAGCCAGAAGACGCCTGAAGCGTTTTATCAAAACCATCGACGAGGCATACGGTAGGTTTTGATGAAAAAGCCAATAGCAAAACGGACGTCAGCAAAGCAGGCCGCAGCAAAGCGCGTATCGGCAAAGCCGATGCCTCGACGCACGATTCTGGCCGTGGATGTTGGCGGCTCCCACGTCAAGGTCATGGACAATAAGAACCTCACCAAACGTGAGTTCGTGTCGGGGCCGCATCTCGTAGCCAAAGAGATGGTGCAACAGGTCAAGAGCCTGACGGCGGACTGGCCTTACGACGTGGTTTCGATCGGTTACCCAGGACCGGTCGCCCACGACAGGCCTCTCGCCGAACCGCATAACCTCGGCCGAGGTTGGGTCGGGTTCAATTTTGAAAAGGCGTTTGGCCGTCCCACAAAGGTCGTCAACGATGCCCTGATGCAAGCTGTCGGCAGCTACAAAGGCGGCCGGATGCTGTTCCTCGGGTTGGGCACGGGACTGGGCGCTGCCATGATCGTCGACGGCATTTTCGAGCCAATGGAGCTTGGCCATTTGCCTTATCGCAGGGGCCGGACTTTCGAGGACTATCTGGGAGCCGCAGGCCTCAAACGTCTTGGCAAAAAGAAGTGGAATCGCGAGGTCGCCGATGTCGTGAAGCATTTTGTCGCCGCGCTGGAGCCGGACTATGTCGTGCTCGGCGGAGGAAACGCCGAGAAAATTGGACGGCTGCCGAAAAAGGCGCGATTGGGCGACAATGCCAATGCCTTCAAGGGCGGTTTCAGGCTTTGGGACGCACGCATAGCCAAAAGGAATCTCGGTAGCGCCAAAACCTGATTGCGCAATTCAAGCTAAGCGATCGGTCGTATTCTCAGTTACCGCGTTCGTCCGCCGTCTGAACGCCAATCCCGCAAAGCTTGAGAAAAGGATGACGGTCAAGAAATAGCCGAAGACGATCTCGGTACAGGCCGCGATCTTGGCTTCAACGCTTTTCGGAAGAATGTCGCCGAATCCAGTTCCCGATATCGTCACGATGCTTAGATAAATCCCGTCGAACGGCTGTAGCGCGACGTTGAAGGTGCCGGGATCCAGAATGTAAAGCATCCGGTACACCTGCGCAAAGGTGAGAACGGCCGTGAAATAGTTCCAGGCCAGGATCCAAAGCAGTCGCGTCGGAGGCGGTGGCTCCTTGCTTTGGTCGATGTAGATACGATGAAACGTCCGGCCCGCAGAGCGAATAGCTGCGACAAGAATCGCCCCCGTAAATGCGAGCAGCAGGATTGACGGAACAAGAGTCATGTCTCGCGCTTTCCAAACGTCACGGCCTGGTGGCCGGATTTAGGATAATACCGTAAAAGCCAATCGTCGCCGAGAGAACGGGTCATGGCAACACCAGCCGATCAATCGAATTCGCAAGCCCCCTCGGGCGAGGCCAAGGATGAAGGCCTGACCTTTGGCGCTGTTCTCGGAGCGACCATCGGCAACATGCTCGAGTTCTACGATTTCGTCACCTACAGCTTCTTTGCGACCCAGATCGGCCACACGTTTTTCCCGGCAAAAAGCGAATTTGCCAGCCTTATGCTTTCTCTGGCGACCTTCGGCGCCGGCTTCATCACAAGACCGATCGGGGCCATCGTGATCGGCTCCTATTCGGACCGGGCCGGTCGCCGGCCTGCGATGACCCTGAGTTTTACGATGATGGGCGTTGCCATCCTGGTGCTGGCCGTTACGCCTTCCTACGACGCCATCGGCGTCGCGGCTCCGGTCGTGATCATCCTGGCGCGGCTGACGCAGGGGTTCTCATTGGGAGGCGAGGTCGGCCCGACGACCGCCTATCTGATGGAAGCAGCTTCCGTTGAGCATCGGGGGCTAGCGGTTTCTTTTCAGCCCGCAAGCCAGCAGATTGCCGCGACCGCGGGCGCGCTGGTCGGCGAGATCCTCTCGCTCACCATGTCGAGCGACATGCTGGATACGTATGGTTGGCGCATCGCGTTTCTGCTTGGCGGAGCCACGCTGCCATTCGGATTATGGCTGCGACGCGCGTTGCCCGAAACGCTGCACCGGCCGGAGACACCGGCAATACCGGCTAAGAACGCGGAGGCCGCAAAGCCGCTGCGCGCCAGCACCCGCCTGATGGCGCTTGGGCTCGTCATCCTCGCCAGCGGCACCATCATCACCTATGTGACGCAATACATGACGACTTATGCGCGGCATACGTTGCACGTCGATGCGCCGCTGGCCTTTGCCACCACCGTCGTCAGCAATGCCGTCGGGATCGCCGCCGCGTTTCTTGGCGGTTGGCTCGCCGACCGCGTTGGCCGTTGGCCGATCATGGTTTGGCCGCAGATCGCGGCTCTTCTCCTGACCTATCCGATTTTTCTGTGGGTCGTGGAAAGCCGCAGCACGACGGCGCTTTTGGGCGGGCTCGGTTTGCTGGCGCTGATCGGTTCGATCCCTTACAGCGCATTCTACGTCGGCCTGATCGAAGGTCTGCCCAAGAGGATCCGCGGCGGAAGTTTCGCTATCATCTATGCGGTCGCGATCGCGATCTTCGGAGGCACGGCGCAACTTGTTGTCGCGTGGCTGACCGAGGTTACCGGAAATGCGCTGGCGCCTTCGTGGTATCTGCTGGTAGCAACTGCCGCTGGGCTCGGCGCGATGATCCTGATGCCGGAAACATCGCCTTTGAAGCGATCTGGCAAGGACCGGGTTACGCAGCCGTGACCGGCAACGATCTCAACGTCGATCTCGCGTGGTTGGACTGAGTTTATTGTTTTTTGCGAGCACCCGCTTTCCTCACGGCTATCTGTTCCTGCATCGACGGCCGGTCCAGGAACAATTCCGTGCCCAATGATAGGTCTTCCATCCTGTTCACGTGTCAAACAGCCAAGCACGGCAAAGCGCGATCTCGCGACGCGATGGCGCCCGAGGTTTGAATGAATACCCTCCAGATAGAGGGCGCAGGGAAAGCCGGATGCCCTCAACGCACCCGCGGCCTCGTATGCAAAAGTAGAAAGCATACGAGTTAGTCACCACAGGTTCGCCGGAAACGCCCGGCCTTCCCTGCGCAATGGTTTTAACGGTTTCCTTCGTGCTCTTCCTGGTGAGCCGGGCTTTTTGTCACCATCCCCGGTGCGATTGCGAAACAATCGTCACCAGTTAACGCCAGCGTCGGGGCGTCAGAACCACACGACTTCGCCGTCCGCCTCGGCCGCGCTCGTCTTGCGCCACCAACGCGTCCACCGCATCCCGCACCCAACGTTCGTGACGATCGCGATACGCCCCTCTATTTAGGGCGGGACGGCTGGAATCAGTAATGCTGCGTCTAGCAAATTGCCAAACGAAATGTTTTTTTGAACGGGGCTGGACACTGGTCGTGCATCACGCGTGCTGATTTGCCCGTCGGGCAAATCATCTCGTATGCGCGGCGGCGGTGGCCTGCGGCGTGGTCAGTAAAATCCGCTTTGTAGCGCGTCCCATCAGACTACCCGATCCATGTTGACCCTGCCGCTTAAACCGATAGTCTTGCCCTCCGCTGAATTTCAGCATTTTTCGATGCGGCGTCAAAAATAACCGACAAAGGAAAAAAACGGGGGGACTTAAATGACGGCCTTCGACCGCCAATCCAGTTTGGCAGCACTTGCGCTCAGATTGATCATCGCCGGTTTTTTTGGATACCACTTCTTTTTCAAATTGCAGGCCGGTTTTGCCGCCAATGTGACTTCGTTTGAGATGAGGGCCTTTCCGCTCCCGACGCTCTTTGCGTTTGTCGACATGTTCGTCGAAGCGTGCGTGATTCCTTTCCTGGTGCTGGGTGTCTATTCGCGATTTTGCATGATCATGCTTATTCCCCTCATGCTGGGAATCTGGGGGGTATTCTGGCCGCGTGCATTTAACTTCTCCATGGGAGGCAGCGAGCTCCCGACCATGTGGTTTCTGGTGATGTGGGTGCTCATGATCATCGGGGACGGAGGTTATGCGGTTCGCGTGCCGCATCTTGCTTTCGACGGACGCCACCCGTCGACGCGCCTGATCATCAAGGGAAAAGGAAATTGAGATGCGTGCTTTTCTGTCACTGTTATCGCTGCTTGCCTGGAGCAACCCGTCTTTCGCTCAGCAAGCGGCTCCCGGGACCGTGATGGTTGATCTTCGAGTCCCATCGATAACCCAGCCGCTACTGCCAATCTGGTACAACATCACGTACGTTTCCATTGTCCTGGTAGCCGTCTTCTTTGTCTTCGTTCTCTATCGCACGTTCAAGGACAAAACCTATAGGTATTGAGCCGCTTGCCGCGGGTTAGACTCGGGTACGAGACGGCGATAGCAGTTCCAATTCAACCTCACGCCGAGGCGGACGGATGAAGCACCGCATCACGACCGTGTTAGGCATTGTCATTGCGGTCCTTATCGGATCATTGCCGACAGCAGAGGCGCAAGAAGAGTATCCGGCCAAAACGATCACGATAATCGTGCCGGAGGTGCCAGGCTCGGCGGCCGATCTGCTGTCGCGGATCATTGGCAAGAGCCTCGGCGAATCGCTCGGCCAGACCGTGAACTACGAAAACCTGTTTCTCGAAGCCGGTGTCGAGAAGGCGATTCACGCCGCGCCCGACGGCTACACGCTGATGTACGGGTCGTCCGGCAATGTGGCGCTGTTGCCCCATGTCAAAAAGGTGACGTGGGACCCGACGCGCGATCTCACCCCGGTCGCCCGCTTCGTGATTCAGCCAACGCTGATCGCGAGCAATACCCAGCTCCCGGTGAAGACATTGCAGGATCTCGTAACCTTGATCAGAGCAAACCCGGGCAACATCAAAATGGCTACAGCAGGGGAAGGCACGGCCGGTCATTTTGCTGGTGAGATGCTTATCGCCTTGGCCGGGATCAAGCCGGCGGTCACACATTACAAAGGCGGCGGGCCAGCTATTGAGGCGGTCGTCAACGGCGACTCGCAATGGACGGTGGCCCCGATTGCAGGGCGGATGTCGTATGTGCAGAGCGGCAGGCTGAAGGCACTCGCAATTGGTGGTCCGTCACGGCTGAAGCTCCTGCCCGACGTACCGACCGTGGCGGAGTCCGGCTATCCCGGTTACGAAGCGACTGGCTGGGGCGCGATCTTCGTGCCAAACGGCACGCCGCAACCGATCATTGACAAGCTCAACGCCACCATCGCGAAAGTGACGACGCTGCCAGAGGCAAAGAAGCTATTCGAAGAGCAAGGCACTGAGGCCGCGAGCAGCACGCAGGCCGAAATGGCGAAGCTGCTGCGAGGGGAATTTGCGCGGCTCGGCGATGTGGCGAAAGGGCTCGGGCTGAAGGTGAACTGAAGCGAGCATCCCGGTGACGCCTCATTCCGCTGACTTCGGGATAACACACTCATCGCTAATCTTCGCGAATGCCTTTTCGGGGCCGACTTTCGCCAGCACTTTGTAAAAATCGCCTTGGAATTTAGACTCTTCGGGGGACTTTACCTCGACGAGGAATAGGTCGCGCAGCAAGCGGCCATCGGCGCGAATACGCGCCTCTTTATTTACGAAATCGGTCACGGGCATACGCCGCATCGCGACCGCAACAGTCTCGCCCGAATCGGTTCCCGCCGCTTGCATGGCTTTGAGGTAATGTAGCACGGCAGAATAAACTCCGGCTTGGTTCGTGCCCGGCAGTCGCCCGTTGAAGCGGGATGCGTAGCGATCGCCGAATGCACGCGTATCGTCGTTCATTCCATAGAAAAACGCTGAGGTCGTGACCAATCCCTTGGCCACATCGAGACCGAGTCCGGAAACCTCGGCCTGCTGCAGGATGAATGCTGCGAGCTTCTGGCCACCCGCGACAATGCCGAACTCCCTGGACGCCTTCACCGAGTTCACCAGATCAGCGCTGACGTTGGCGAACGCGACGACGTCCGCCTTCGAGGCTTGCGCTTGCAGCATGAACGAAGCGAAGTCCGCGGTTCCTAGCGGGTGCCGGGCGGAGCCGGCTACTTTGCCATCTCGATCCCTGATGATGGCGGTAGCCTCGCGTTCGACGGAATGGCCGAACGCGTAATCGACTGTGAGGAAATACCAGGATTTCGCTTGCGTCGCGTCCATAAGACCGTTCACGACCGTTGATGCGACGGCATGCGCGTCCCAGTTCCACTGGAAACCTGTCGGCGAGCATTGTTTTGTCGAAAGTTCTTGAGCGGCAGCACCGATGACGATGTCTACGCGCTTGCGTTCCCGAGCCAGATTTTGGATAGCGAGCGCTACGCCCGAATTGCCGAGGCCTGTCACCATGACGACGTTTTCGACGTCGAACCAACGGCGCACGACACCGAGCCCGACGTCAGGTTTGTTCTGATCGTCACCTGAAACGATCTCGATCTTGCGGCCGAGCACCTTGCCGCCAAAATCCTCGACTGCCATCTGAGCCGCAACGACGTTTCCGGGCCCTCCGATACTGGACAGCGGTCCCGTCATGTCCTCCAAGACACCAATCCGCACGGGTGTTTGGTCGGAGGACTGCGACACCGCGCTTGTCACACCCGCGATTGTGACGCCAACGGCGCCAAGGACTGCGGCCAGGGCGATAGAGCTCGCTCTTCTTTTCATTTTTCCTCCGTTTACCGTTGCTCTTGCCGGCTCACCATTCGTTGGGCGAAGTCGGGTTATTCCCGCACGTCACAACTGGAGAAAATCTCCAGTCGACACTGCGGGCGATCACTCGGTGAAAAACTTCGAGCCTTGGTCGAACTTGTTCGGCTTGAGGAAGATCGAGATGAAGACGGCGCCATTCGGTGCATGAGCAATGTGCCTGTTGCCACCCGGACGCCAAACGTATTCGCCGGGTCCGACTTCGCCTTCGTCGTCCTTCAAACTGCCGGACAGCATATATGTCTGTTCCAAAGCCGTATGTTCGTGCAGCGGTACGACGGCCCCAGGGTCCATCTTGAACATAATCGTTGACACACCGGAAGCCTTGTCGGTGTACAGAACTTTCATCTCAATGCCGGGGAAATCGGTCGGAGACCAAGGCATATCGTTGACCACGACGATGTGCGAAGCGAGCTCGGGCGGATTCACGATCGGGTTTGAAGCGAGCGTTAGGGTCATGTGTACCTCTTGCCTATTTGTTGTCAGGAACGAAACCCAAAGGCGGTCGAGCGCAGTCGGCCACCCGTGACCTCGGCATCATCTGAATGCATTTTCGGCTCCGGCCGCACGATGGAAGCCCGATCTTGGCGTGTCCTCATGATGTCTGCAATGGTCCAAAAGCGCATATCAGGACCAAGCCAACATCCAGCGACACACCGATGTCTGCCGTTTGGCGGCAACCCGCAATTTCAATCAAGCGTAGCGACTTCGAACTGATTATATTCCAGTTCGATGTCACTTACGGAACAAAGCCCTGTTTATCATCGAACGCAACCTCGGCCGCGATCTTTCGCTGGGCGGGATTGCCGGGCATTGCGGCGTGTCGCGCTTTCACTTGGTTCGGGCCTTTGGCGAGGCGACCGGCTACTCGCTGATGGACTATGTGCGCGGCCGGCGTCTTACCGAAGCCGCCCGCCTCTTGGCGGGCGGTGCCGAGGATATCCTGACGGTGGCGCTCGACCACCAGTACGGAAGCCACGAAGCGTTTTCGCGCGCCTTTAAGATCCGGTTTAACACAACACCGGACGAGCTGCGCCGGACCGGCTCCGTCGAGGGCCTGGCGCTGATCGAACCGATATCGCTAACAGAAGGGAACGTCATGAAGCTTGCAGAACCAAAGATCGAAAAAGTTGGCGAGTTACTCTTTGTAGGCCTCTCGCAACGCATCGGCTTCGAAGAGACACAAAAAATTGCCGGTCAGTGGCAGCTGTTCATGTCATCGTCTTACGCAGAAATCGGGAACAAGCTCAGTGAGCCGCCAGTCGGCGTCACGACTGGCGCTGATGGCGACGGGATAGACTACATGTGCGCGGCCGGTGTGACAAAATTCGGCGATGTACCGAAGAAATGCCTAAAGCTCACCGTTTCACCCGCTACTTACGCCGTCTTCGCGCATGAAGGGCATGTCACCGAGATGCGCGAAACCTACGACGCGATCTGGAACGAGTGGTTTCCCAAGAGCGGAAAAGTGCCCGCCGATGCGCCGGGGCTTGAGCGACACAACCCATCTTTTGACCCACGCACCGGCAATGGCGGCGTTACTATTTGGATTCCCGTAGTTACCTGAGCGTCAAGGCGCGCCTGGCTGGCGCCCGACCGCCTAGTGCCCGCCACCCGCGGCCGCTCCGCCCTTCGGCTTGCCGGTGAGCAGGATGGCAATGCCGGAAATCACCAGCACCACGCCAACCACGGCGAAGGCGTCGCTGAAACCCATCACCAGCGCCTGCCGCTTGACGGCGTTGCCGAGCGCAATGATTGCCTGCTGATGCGCGGTCGCCGGATCGCTCACGCCATGCGCCAGGAAGAAGTTGGTCATCTGCTCGATACGCGCGCGGACTTCCTCGCGGCCGAGATGGACGGACTGGCCGATGATGTTGGAGTGGAACTGCTCGCGCTTGGTCACGATGGTCGCGAGCAACGCCGTCCCGACCGCGCCGCCGAGGTTACGCATCATGTTGGAGATGCCCGAAGCCGCCGCCGCATCCTGTGGCGCCACGCTGCCGAGCGAGATCGCGCTGAGGGGCGCGAGCGTCAGCGCTTGACCGACCGCCCGGATAATGTTGGGCACGAACAGCTGGTCGCCGGAATAATCCAGCGACATCTCGATGTTCATGAACGCGCTCAACGCAAACAGGGCCAGGCCGGCAAACGCGATATAACGAATGTCGAAGCGCTGCATCAGCTTCGGCACCAGCGGAATCAGCAGAAGTTGCGGCAAGCCGGTCCAGGCCAGCACCGTGCCGATCTGCTCGGCGTTGTAACCCTGCACCTGGCCGAGATAGGCGGGCAGCAGATAGACCGTGCCGAACAGGGCGAAACCGAGGAACACCGCGGAAATGGTGCCAAACCCGAAGCTGCGCTGGGCCAGCAGGCGCAAGCGCACCAGCGGCTTTTCCACGACGAGTTCATTGGCGATGAACAGCGCAAGGCTGACGACGGCGACGACGGTAAGCTTCACGATAAAGGGCGAACCGAACCAGTCGTCCTTGTTGCCTTCCTCCAGCACGGCCTGGAGCGAAGCGAGGCCAACCGCCATGGTCGCAATACCGAGCCAATCGCCTTCCGCCAGAAGACCGAGTTGCATCGGTTGACGTTCGATCGTGAAATAGAGCGTCGTCACCATCACGACGGTCGGGATCACGTTGACGAAGAAGATGGTCTGCCAGCCGTAATTCTCGGTGAGATAGCCGCCGATGGTCGGGCCGATCGCGGGCGCAAAGGTCACCGCGAGCGCGAACATCGCAAGTCCGATCGGCTGCTGCGGCTTCGGCAGCTTGGTGAAAACGAGGGTGAAGGCCATCGGGATCAACACGCCACCGAAGAAGCCCTGAAAGCCGCGCATCGCGATCATCGAGGGCAGATCGTGGGTGAAAGCGCAGGCGACGGAGAACGCCGCAAACAGCGTCGCAAAGGACAGGATGATGTTGCGATAGGAGAACACCCGGCTGAGATAGTCGGTCAGCGGGATCACCACGATCTCGCCGATCAGATAGGACGTCGAAATCCAGGAACCGTTGTCGACGCCGGTGCCGATGCCGCCTTCGATATTCAAGAGCGAAGCATTGGTGATCTGGATGTTCAGAATCGCCATGAACGCACCGATCATGGCGGCCGTCACGGAAATCCACACCGTAGCACTGGCGCGCTCAGGCGCGGCCGGCGTCACGGCAGCGGCCGTGACGCGGCGAGGGGGTGTGGAGGAGGTCGAGAGTGCGAGGTCCGACATGACATCACCTTGGTTCTCTTCTCAGGCTCATTTATTTGACGTCACTTTTGCGATGCGAGCAGGGCGATGCTGGAGTGCGGGCTGCTCGGTGGCGTACTCACGGATATCGACTGATGTTTTGCGGTCTGGATCGTCGGGGTCACGGACATGCCCGGGCGAAGTTCGACACTCGATGCATCGAGCGCGATCTTGACCGGGATGCGCTGCACCACCTTGGTGAAGTTGCCGGTCGCGTTATCGGGCGGCAGCAGCGCGAATTCCTGACCGGAGGCGGGCGCAAGACTGTCGACGTGACCATGCACCGGCTTGCCGGGGAACATGTCGACGTCGATGTCGACCGCCTGGCCCGCCCGCACATTGGTTAGCTGCGTCTCCTTGAAGTTCGCAATCACGTAGGCACCGCTGGCGGGCACCAGCGACATCAATTGCGTTCCAGCCTGGACATATTGGCCGGCGCGCAGGGTGCGGTTACCGGCCACGCCGTCGATCGGCGCGATGATCGTCGTGTAGGAGAGATTGAGTTCGGCCTGTTGTTGCAAGGCATCGGCGCGCGATGTCGCGGCAATTGCTTGCGCGATCTCCGCCTTGAGCAATTCGACCTGCTTCAGTGCCGAGGCGAGGTTGGCCTTGTCACGCTCGATCGAAGCGAGCGCACTGGCATTTCGCGATTGCGCGCCTTGCGCATTCTGCACGCTGCCATAGCCGGTGGCGGCGAGGTCGGTATAGCGCTTGTTTTCCTGCATGGTGAAGGTCGCCGACGCCGTGTCGACGTCCAGCGTCGCCTTGGCGGCGTCGATGATTGCCTGCTGCACGTCGAGCTGCGCACGTTTGCTGGCGATGGCGGCTTCGGCGGCAGCGACGTCGGCCTTGGCCTGATCGAGCGCGACCTTGAAGTCGCGGTCGTCAATCCGCGCCAGCACCTGGCCGGCCTTCACGCGCTCATTGTCTCCAACCAGCACTTCGTGAAGATAACCGGAGACCTTCGGCGCGACGGTGGTGTTGTCGGCCTTTACGTAGGCGTCGTCGGTCGAGACCAGGAACCGGCCGACGGTCCAGTAGTCGAAACCGTACCAGGACGCGCCGGCCAGCACCGCCACCGCGGCACCGGCCAGTAAAAGCTTCCGGAATCCGCCTGACTTGGCAGCGGGTTGAGCGGCTTCCGGCGCCGGGGACGGCGAGGAAGCCAGGTTCTGAATGGTGCCGGCGGGAACGGTCTGTTCGGCTTCGAAGTCGGTGGAATGACGGGTCATGGCGGTCCTCTTTTGGCTTTAACCCCTTGCCGTAAAAGCAGAATTCGCTTTCACCCCGGTAAGGTGAATTAGGAAACTTGACGTTTTCCAAAATACAGTGCATATTGGGACTGTCAATAGAATGACAGTCATCATGTAAAAGCATGGCTCGTTATGACGAAGATCGAAACAGAACAGGAAGACCCCTGCGCGGAGGTGCGGCGGGGACGTGGGCGGCCGCAAGCGCGATGCGACGAGGAGACGCGTGGCGTCATCTTTGAAGCGGCGCGTCACGAATTTGCGGCCAGCGGTTATGCCGCAACCAGCATGGATAGTGTGGCGCGACGCGCGGGCGTTTCCACCAAGACGTTATATCGGTTGAACCCCAACAAGGCCGCGCTGTTCGAAGGCATGATCACCAGCCGGATCGACACTTTTGCGTCGGTAGTCAGGGTGCGGGCGTGCGACGGCAGCGACATCAAGGGCGCGCTGCGCGAAGCGCTTGTGATATGGGGTGAACTTATCCTGGATGGGGAGGTGATCGCGCTGCAGCGCCTGATCCTGGCCGACGGCGAAAGATTTCCCGAGATCGCGGAGACCTTCTATCACAAGGCGATCCGGCGGACCGAACACACGCTTGCCAACTGGTTGAAGGCGCAGAGCGAGCGCGGCCTGATCAAGGTTGACGACGCGGAAACCGCCGCCGGCATGTTGCTTGGCATGCTGGTGTTCCAGCCGCAGCGCGCGGTGCTGTTCGGCCATGCGCCTCCGCCGGATCGTGCAGAACTGGAACGGCGCGCGGAAACCGTCGCCGAATTGTTCCTGCGCGGCTGCGCCGCATAGGCGAAATAATCAGATCATCACGCCGGCAGCGGCCAGTTGCTGACGCTTGAGCTGGCTCAAGCCTTTCCGCCATTGTTCTTCCGCTCCGGGCTCGGGCAATACCCGTCCGAACTCGATCATCTGCTCCGGCGGAATGTCCTGAACGTAGACCCAGATATCTTCGGTGCCGACACCGGCAATCTCGCACGCCCGCTCGCTGATCTGCTTGATCAGGCCGCTCTTCGCCGCGGCGCTCCGGCCGGCCCGTATCAAGCCGTGAACATAGATGTGCGGCGTCACATTGGGCTTGCCGCCGATGTAATGCCTTTGTTCGGTCAACGCGACGAACAACACCTGCGCGAAAAATCCAGGCGCGCCTGTATTGTGGTGATGCGCCTCGGTGATGACCGTGGCGATCTCGCTTTGTTGGGCCGTCGTCAGCGAAACATTCGCAGTGGTAACGGTATATGTGGGCATGCTTCCCTCCGTTATGTCCGGTTTGCCTGAACGGGCGGCGTTTCGGCCGCGCTGACCAGTTGCCGGGTCAGCAACGTTGAAATCAGCATGAACAGAGCGCCGGCAAGAAACAGCCACTGATAACCGCTTGCGTAGCTCGCCGCGGCGAGGGATTGAATCGCAGCCGCATCATGACCGGGCAGGGCCGGGCCCGTCAGCTGGCCCGCGGTGATATCGTGCACCAGCCGCAACGAATAAGAAGCATCGGCGTCGGGGAGGGCGCGTTTGATCGCATCAGCGACCCCGCCGTACAGCACGGCGCCAAGCGCGGCGATGCCGATCACCAGCCCGGAAAAGCGAACAGTTCCCGAAACGCCCGACGCCATGCCGGCGCGTTCCTTTGGAATGACGGTCATTCCGACCTTGGTGGTCTCGCCGTTTAGAAGGCCGGCGCCGGTCCCCGTGAGCAGCATGCCGCCGATCATCGGAATGTATGCCAGTTCACGCACCACGGCCGCGAACCAGAAC
This sequence comes from uncultured Alphaproteobacteria bacterium, assembly GCA_963824305.1. GTDB lineage: Bacteria > Pseudomonadota > Alphaproteobacteria > Rhizobiales > Xanthobacteraceae > Bradyrhizobium. Next base: position 1,521,640 of record CAWGOW010000001.1, on the reverse strand, counting down.
AGTCCGAGACAGACGAGACCAAGGCCGATCGTCAACAGCGCGCGCCCGGACAAACGATAGGCGAGGTGGCTTGCCACGATGCGCGGGACAATGAACAGCGGCACCACCATCGGCAGCATCATCAGCCCCGCGACGGCCGAGGAATTACCGAGTCCGTTCTGCAGGAAAATGGGGATGAAGGTGAGCATGGTCAGCATGCCCGCCGAGAAGGAAAGCTGGGCCAGATTGGCGCCGAGATAGGTGGGTTTGCGAAAATAAGAAAGGTCCAGCATCGGCCGCGTCTGCTGGCGCTCGACGACGATGAACAGGCCAAACAGCACGAACGCGCCGACCAGTTCCCCAATGATCCAGAAATCGCTCCAGCCGCGATGGTTGCCCTCGATCAAGGCCAGCGTCGTCAGGAACAATGCGCCGGCGAAACAGGCGACCCCCGGCAGGTCGAGCCGGACCGCGCCCGGATCTTTGGAGGAGTTGATCACCTTCACGATAAGCGCGATCAACGCGATGCCGATCGGAAGGTTGACGTAGAAGGCCCATTCCCAACCGAAGGCTTGCGTGATGAGCCCGCCGACGACCGGACCGCTCGCGATGCCGATGCCAACGACCGAGCCCCAGAAAGCAAAGGCGCGAGCGCGCGCTTCACCCTGGAAAGCGTGGGAGAGTGTTGCCAGCGCCGAACTGAGCTGCATGGCGGCGCCCGCGCCCTGGAGCGCGCGCGCTGCGATCAAAACGGGGAGGTTCGGCGCCGCGCCGCACAGCAGTGATGCGAAGGTAAATGTCGACAGTCCGATGATCAGCAAAGGCTTGCGCCCAAAGCGGTCGGCCAGCGCGCCCGCCGGCATCAAGAGCGAGGCAAAGCTCAGCATGTAGGCCGTGATCACCCACTCGATACCGGCGAAGCTCGCATTCAACGAATGCGCGATCGCCGGCAAGGAGACGGAGACGATGTTGGCGTCGAGCTGAAGCATGAACGACGGCGCCGAAGTGCAGATCAGCACCAGAAGCGCCTGACGCTTTGCCGAAGCTGTGGTCTCGGGGGGAGCGACAGTACCGTGCATGGCAAACACCCTCGTCAGGCGGCGTATTGCGCGACGCCGTTGCCAAAGGACCAGTTTTCCTTTTTCACCTCGACCAGATTGATGAAGACATCCTCAAGCCGGAGACCGATCGCGGCGTGGAGGCCTTCGGCGATCGTCTTATAGAGCGCCTTCTTCTGCTCGACCGTCCGGCCCTCGTTCCAGGTGATCTGGATGATCACCAGATCGTCGCTGCGGTGGATGCCGAGATAGTCGGCGTCGAACAGGAAATCGTCGGTATCGTGCTCGTGAATGAGCTGAAAGCGATCCTTCAGCGGTACGCCGACGCCGATCATCGCCTCATAGACGACGCGGCCGATTTCCCGCCGGTAAGCGGCGTCCTTGCCTTTGCGAAGGTCGATGCGGGCGAGAGGCATGGGGGATCTCCTTTATGTCAGCATATGCTTGCATTCAGCGATAATATCTGCATATGCTTGTAATGGAAGTCAAGAGCAGATTGGAGAGAGCAATGGCGGACAGGAAAGGGACGGTGGACGCCGGCAATACAAGCCGCTGCAATTGCACGGCTTTGCGCAAGGCGACGCGTCGCGTCTCTCAGCTTTACGACACGGCGCTTGCGCCAAGCGGCCTCAAGACAACGCAGCGTGCGATCCTGGCGCAGCTCGGCCGTTCGCAACCGGCTAATGTCGGCGAACTCGCCGCCGCGCTGGTGATGGATGCGGGCGCTCTCGCCCATACGCTCAAGCCGTTGGAGCGGGATCGTCTGGTTGCGGTCACCGTCGATCCGAACGACCGGCGCAACCGCTTGATCACCCTGACGCGGAAAGGCCGCGCCAAGCTCGCTGAGACGGACGCGCTATGGACAAAAGCCCAGGCCGGTTTCGAAGCTGGTTTCGGCCGCATTAAGTCGGAAGCGTTACGAGAGGCGCTGCAAGTATTGGTTTCCGATCACTTCATCGTGGCTTTTGAGAAGACGCTCGACGGGACGTCGACCTGACGCCGGGCGGCGATATGAGCGAAAGCCCTCGGAGGCTACATTATCCGGACAGGACAGGCTGGACAGGCTGGACAGGCTGGTGGGTTCCATCTTTGGAAATAATGGCGTTCAATAGGGCCGTAATAGCTGGGGTTTTCCTTTAGACGTTTATTCGAGTTGCCCAAGCTCTTTCATAGTTCTTTCGAATTTGCGCCCGATACTGTTCCCATGTCCTCACTGCGACTTCTGGCTGACGATTTGACCGGGGCGCTCGATACGTCCGCCGAACTCGTTGGTCTGTTCGGCCCGCTGGAAGTGTGCTGGCCTTCGTCGGTGGCGCCGGCCCGGTCAAGTTTTGCGATCGATAGCGGCACCCGCGAACTTTCATCCGAGCAGGCCTTTGCCGTTGTGCGCGAACTGGCGCCCCAACTGGCTGACGCCACCATTGCCTACAAGAAGATCGACAGCTTGCTCCGCGGTTCCTGGGTTGCCGAACTCGATGCGTGTCTGCGCACCGCGGCCTGGGATGCCTGCATCGTCGCGCCCGCCTTCGTTCACCAAGGGCGGCGCACGATCAACGGCCAACAATATGCGCGAGCTGCGGACGGCGGCTGGAGTGCGGTCGGCAAGAAAATCGCAGAGCAGCTTCAGGAGCGAGGGCTGGAATCAAAGAAGTCGAACCCGTTCGCTGGCCTTCAGGCCGGGATCAACGTGTTCGATGCCGAGACCGACGACGATCTCTGCCGCGCCGTTGAGGCGGGAAAAAACTATTCCGGCAAGGTGCTGTGGTGCGGGAGCGGCGGTCTTGCCAGCGCGCTTGCGCGCGGAACCGGAGTCTGGGTGGACGACCGGTTGAAGAGCCCGGTGCTCGGCATATTCGGCTCGGACCATCGTACGACGTCGCTTCAACTGGCGGCGTGCGAGCCCGTCACGATCCGAAGCGCCGGCGTCGCAGGCGATATCGCCCGGATCAGACAGGCCTTGGGCAAGGGCGTTGCCCTCGTGAACCTTGAGGCGCCGTCTGGCGCGTCGCGCGCCGAAGTCGCCGAGTGCTTCTCGCGCGAAATCGTTGCGTTGAGCCGATCGATCGATCCGCCGGGCAGCCTCGTCGTTGCCGGTGGCGAAACCCTCAGGGCGCTGACGGTTGCCGTCGGGGCAAGGGCCTTGCGGCTTCTCGGTCGGCTGGAGCCGGGCATTCCCAAATCGGTCGTCGAAGGCGGAACCTGGGCGGGCGTCGAGGTGATCTCGAAATCCGGGGCCTTCGGTGCAGCCGATGTGCTACGGAAGCTCCTGAAACAAAATGGCTTGCTATAAGACGGCGGATTTGACATTCGCTATCCACCCGGCGGCCGCGAAAGAAAAATAATGACCAACCGACATCTGGCGATCACGATGGGCGATCCGGCCGGCATCGGGCCCGAGATCATCGTCAAGTCTTGCGCGCGCTTGCGCGATCGCCTTTCCAGCGGCGACCTCAAGCTGTTGATCATCGGAAGCCGGCGCGCCTTCGATCACGCCAGCCGTCAGCTTGCTGCCGGTCTCGACGTGCCGACGGTGGCGGCGGACGATACCGCATGGCCGAACCTCGGTTTCCTGCAAGCCGATGCCGAGAGCAACGAGATCGCGCCCGGCGTTTTGTCCGCCGACGGCGGACGTTTTGCCTACAAAGCCGTCGAGCAGGGGGTCCGGCTTTCGCTGTCGGGACGGGTCGGCGGCATGGTCACCGCGCCGCTCAACAAGGAAGCGCTGAACAAAGCGGGGTATCACTATCCCGGCCATACCGAGATGTTGGCCGAACTCACCGGCGTTCGCGGCTCGGTGATGCTGCTCGCTCACGGCAACATGCGCGTCAGCCACGTCTCGACTCATGTCGCGCTTGCGGATGTCCCGGCGCGGTTGACGCCGGAGCGCCTGCGGCTCGTCATCGACCTCACACACAAGGCGCTGCTTGGTCTCGGCATCGCGCAGCCGAAAATCGCCGTGGCCGCGCTCAATCCGCACGCTGGCGAGGGTGGGTTGTTCGGCCGTCAGGATATCGATGTGTCGAAACCTACGATCGAGAAGGCGGTCGCCGATGGTCTTGATGTGGCAGGCCCGGTCCCCGGCGACACCGTGTTCGTGAAGCTGCGCGCCGGCCAATACGACGCAGTGGTGGCGATGTATCACGACCAGGGTCACATCCCGGTCAAGCTGCTCGGTTTCGAGATCGATCCGAAGACGGGCAAGTGGCAGGAGCTTTCCGGCGTCAACATCACGCTCGGTCTGCCGATCATCCGCACCTCGGTCGATCACGGCACGGCCTTCGATATTGCCGGCAAGGGCATTGCCAACGAAAGCAGCATGATCGAAGCGATCGAATATGCCGAGCGCCTTGCCGGCGCGGCTTGAACGGGCGGGCTATTTCCGCTCGAACTATTGCGCGAGCGGCGCGTGATACTTTTTAAGTGCGGTTTCGATCAATTTGTTGTCGTAGGTCAGGCTGAAATCGATCTTGGCCTGTTTGAGGGCGGGATCGAGTACCGCAATCGAATCCAGCACGTTCTTGGCGGCTTCCGGCGTTACCAACCCGTCCCATTGGAACGCGGACAGGTTTTTCTCCAGCGATACGCGATAGAGCGTCTCGTCGCTCTTATAGTAAGCGGGAGGCAGCGACTTGATGATGTCGTCGATCGAGGCGGTCTTCAGCCACTGCATGGCGTGGACGACCGCATTGGTGATCGCCTGCACCGTGTTGGGATTGGCTTTCAGAAAATCGTTCTTCACCATCAGGCAGTCGGCGAGGTAGCCGCCGCCAAAGGCTTCCAGCGTGCCTTGCTCGGTCCGGCTGTCGGTGAGGATCACCGCATCGCCGCCTTCGACGAGCGCATTGATGGCCGGATCGAGATTGACCAGAGCGTCGAGTTCGCCGCCGGTCTTCATCGCGGCGACCGCGCTCGGACCGGTGCCGATCGAAATGTAGCTGGCGTCCTTCCAGGATACGCCGGCACGTTCCATCAGCCCGGCGACGAAGTTCTGCGTCGAAGATCCCGGCGCTGAGATGCCGATCTTCTTGCCCTTGAGGTCGGCAACCGTCTTGATCTTGTCGGAGGCCGATTTTCGCACCACCAGCACGTTGCCGGGATAACGGCCATAAGGCACCAGGCAAGTCATGTTGACACCCTTGGTCTGCATGCGCAGCGTGTGCTCGTAGGCGCCTTCGGCGACGTCGGCGCTGCCGCCGACGATACTTTGCAGCGCAGCCGTCCCCGATGCGAAGGCATTGGATTCGACCGTGAGGCCTTCCTGTTCGAAGTATTTGCGGTTGAGCGCGACGAAATAGGCGACCTTGTTCATCTGGCTGATCGAACCGCCGACGGCGATGGTGATATCCTTCTTCTCCAGCGCAGGATTGTCCGCTGCCGCCAGATTATTTGCGCTCAGCAGCGCCAGGCCAACGGTCGAAATCGCCAAAATATACTTCATGTTTCCTCCGTCGCCTTGCGGCGGCTTCCATTGTTTTTCAAATTAAAGCGGTTCGTTCTTCAAAATATCCTGCAGCACATTGCGCGGAACGCGGATGTCGAGGCCGGCACGTTCTTCCTGAATCAGCATGGCGGAGCGCGAGTTGCGTTTGCCCCATCCCTTGTTCAGGGCTTCGGTCATTTCGGCGAGCGTCATGTTGGCAAAGCGCATCGGCACGCCGATCTCGCGGCCCAACGCGGTGGCAAGCGACACGTCCTTGTGCGCAAGTTCGAGCGCAAACGCCGGATTGTCGAATTCGTGCGGCAGGAATTGATCGGTCATGCGATCGACCGCACGTTGTCTCCCGAGCGAGCCTTGGCGGATCGCGCTGAACAACGCCACGGGATCGACACCGGCCTTGACGCCCATCGTAAATGCTTCAGCCAGAACCATTTGAATGCCGTAATTGGCGCAGTTGTGCACGAGCTTGGCGACGGAGGCGTTGCCGCTCGCGCCCAGGTATCGCACCTGATCGCCAATCTGATCGAGGATCGGTTTGCAGGCATCGTAAGTGGCTTGCTCGCCGCCGACCCAGATCGCAAGCTTTCGCGACGCCGCGCCCTTCGGTCCGCCGCTGACGGGGGCATCGAGCATCGAGACGCCGATGGTGGCGAGATCGGCCGATAGCTCGCGCACCAAAGCAGGCGAGTTGGTCGAGCAGTCGATGTAAGCCGTTCCCGACTTGAAGCCGGCGCGCAATCCATCTTCGCCAGCCATGATCGCCTCGATCTCGGGCGGGCCGGGGAGGACGGTGAAAACAACTTCTGAACTCGCCGCCAAATTTTTCGGCGTCTCGGCCCAGATCGCGCCCCTGGCGATCGCCGCGTTCGCGGACTCGCGGCGTCGCGTCAGGACATAGAGTGTGTGGCCGGCGTCGATAAGATGGCCGGCCATCGGGCCGCCCATCGCGCCAAGTCCGGCAAACCCGATCTTCATCGTTTACTCCTTCGGCGGATCGTCGAGCCGCACCACAATGCCCTCAAGCTCGGGGCGCGGCGCACTGTAGCGCTTCATCACCAGCGGGTCGTGGCCGGGAATAATGTGCTGCGGCGAGGGCGCTGCCGCGCGCAGCTTGTCGAAACCTTCGAGCATCTGGCCGATGTGGAAAGCCGTCACGTAAGGTTTTTCGGCTTCCATGTTCTCGTAGAAGTGGGTGACGTCGGAAGCGAGAACCACCCAGCCCCGCTTGGTGTGAACTCGCACGAATTGCAGCCCCGCCGAATGGCCCGGCGCGGGATGGATCGTGATGCCCGGCGACAGCTCCGCCGATCCATCATAGAAATTGACGCGTCCGGCATAGTTGGCGCGGACGATGCCGACGACGTCTTCAATCTCGTAAGAGTGCCGCAACTTCTTGTACTTCATGTAGCGGCCGACCGCGTAATGCAGCTCGGTTTCCTGCAAGTGAAAGGTCGCGGCCGGAAGTTTGTCGAAGCTGCCGACGTGATCGTAGTGCAGGTGGGTGAGGATGACGTCGGCCACCTTTGCGGGATCGAGACCGATGAGTTTCAACGATTCGATCGGGCAACGCAGATAGTCGCGCTTGCGCTTGGCGGCGATCTCGGCGGTAAAGCCGGTATCGATCACATAGCTTCGTTCCGGGCCGATCGCTGCCCACACATAATAATCGAGCGGCATCGGCCCGTCGTGGGGATCGCCACCGATAAAGTTGTCCGATCGTTTCGAGGCGCGTGTGGCGTAGCGTATGGCGTAGATTTCATAAATGGGAAGGGCGGACATGTTTGACTCGTTCAGGAGCGGGGAAGGTGACGCCGGAAAGTTTCGGCATATTCGGCGATGCCCTTTTCCAGCGGCCATTTTGGCGACCAGTTCAGGAGACGTTTGGCGGCGGCGATATCGAGCGAGGTCCGCATCTTGACGTTCTGCTCTTCGAGCGGCGTCAGCTCATCGCCGATCTCGATGTCAGCGCCTGGAATCGTATCGCGGACGATTTTGGCGACTTCGCTCGCCGTTCGCGCGTTGCCGCTGGCGACATTGATGACGCGCTGCTCGCCGGCCTTCCACGGCGGCGCGACAAGGGCGGTAACTATTCCGTCGCTGCAATCGGCGACATGCGTGTAATCGCGCTTCATCCGGCCGCCGGTCGCAAAGCGCGTCGGCTTGCCGAGCACGGCATTCTCGACCATCGGCTTGATGTACATCGGGCTTCGCATGCCGAAGCCGTAGATGGCCGTAATGCGTATGGCAAGGAAATCGACGTTCTGGAAGTTTGCGTAGGCAAGGCCAATGGCTTCGCCGGCCATCTTGGAGGTGCCGTAATGTCCGGCGGGATTGGCGTCGCTAATCGAGAAGGCCGGATCGGTCTCGACCAGTGTGGCGCCTGAACCCTTGTGATAGGCGGCGTTGCTTGAGACGAAGACCACCCGCCGCATCGACAGTTGCCGCGCGACCTCGCAGACATTGACGAGACCCATGATGTTGGTCTGATAGGTCGCAATCGGTTGCTCCAGCGACGGCTCGAGCCCGACCATTCCCGCCGAGTGAATGATCGCGTCGATCTTCTCAGCCCGGCAGACCGCGAACAGCCGCGCAATGTCGTTGATCTGGCCGGAGCGAAAGCGGCCTGCGATATCGCGGGAGACTGCCAGCGTATCGGCGGATGGCGGCGCGATATCATAGGCGAAGGCTCCGTGTCCTTGCTGTAGCAGGCCGGCCATGATGTAGCCGCCGAGAAATCCCGCGCCCCCCGTCACCAATACGTTCATCGGCTCTGCCCGTTCTTTCGAGGGTTCAGTGCGCGGCGTTTCGTTCGGCCAGCATCACGCTCATCAGAGCGACCGCATGCTCGCTCATATGCTTGGAGTGCACCTCGGCGGACTCGCGTCCGAACTTGCGCAGCAGGCCCATCGCTTTCGGGTCGAAGGCGGCCATCTGGCTGGCGACTTCGAGTGCGCGCTTCAAGGTCGAGCCTGCCGGTACGATGTCGGTGAGTATGCCGGCCTCGGAGGCTTCCTTCGCCGAGATTTGCCGGCTAGTGACGGCAAGCTCGAACGCACGCTTGTACGGGACGAAGCGGAACAGATAGGTGAAGACGATGAGCGGCGGCAGGCCGTGCGACATCTCCGGCAGAGAGAACACGGCGTTCTCGGCCGCGACCGCATAATCGACCTGCGCCGTTATGCCGAAGCCAAACCCGAAGGCCTGGCCTTCGACCGCGGCGATGACGGGAACACTCAAGGCGTTGAGCGCGGTGTTCACTTTCAGAATGGCATTGAGATCCTCGGCCACTTCAGAGGCGCGGGTCAGCCCCTTGGCCCCGATCCGGCCACCGCAGAATGTGTTGTTCCGGCCGGTGATGACGAGCGCCCTCAAATCCTTGTCCGATGCGCACTTCGTCAGCACCTGGGCTAGGTCGAGCAAATCCCGGGTATAGAGGAAATTGGCGGAATCCTGGCCCGCCAGGGTGATAACGGAAACGCCCTTTCCCTGGGCACTGATCTCAATCGCCATGGTGGGCATCCTCCGTCTTTTATTGGTACGGTATTGGTATTGTGTCCCGGACGTGGCCGGGCCCTATCAGGGAGGAATTGTCTAACAATCTGTCAATCCCTTGTCACGCGACTACATCCTCCCGAGAGGGGGCGTGTGCAGGCCGCACCCCGGTCCTTCTGCATGACAGGCCATCGTGTCGCGTATCGGTCCGGTCGCTTTACGGTCACAGGCTGTCACTATAAAATCCCAAACATAACGAAGATAACGGCGCCGCACGATGCGGAGCCGATCAGGGAAGGACGAGGACATACGATGGCTGTTTCACAGGCAATTCCGATCACGCGCCATCCTTACGCCGATGGTTCCTACAAGAAGATGCTGATCGACGGCCAATGGGTCGATGCCGCTTCAGGCAAGAAATTCGAGACGCTCAATCCCGCGACCGGCGAAGTGCTGGCGACCGTGGCCGAGGGCGATGCCGAGGATATCAACCGTGCCGTGGCGGCAGCCCGCCGCGCCTTCGAAGGGCCGTGGAGCAAGGTCAAGCCGTTCGAGCGGCAAAACCTGCTGTTGAAACTTGCCGATCTCGTCGAGAAGCATTTCGAGGAACTATCGCAGCTCGATACGCTCGACATGGGCGCGCCAATCAGCCGCACCCGCGGCAACAAGCTGCGTGTGCTCGGCATGCTTCGTTATTATGCGGGACAGGCGACCTCCATTCACGGCGAGACCATTGAGAACTCGCTACCCGGCGAAGTCTTCTCCTACACGCTGAAAGAGCCGATCGGTGTCGTCGGCGCGATCATTCCCTGGAACGGTCCGCTTGGCGCCAGCGTCTGGAAGATTGGCCCCGCGATTGCGACCGGTTGCACGGTCGTGCTCAAGCCGGCGGAAGAGGCGCCGCTGACTTCGCTGCGGCTCGCCGAACTTTGCATGGAAGCCGGGATTCCCCCGGGCGTTGTCAACGTGGTGCCGGGCTTCGGCGAGACGGCGGGCGCGGCACTGGCGTCGCATCCCGGCGTCGACAAGGTCGCCTTCACCGGCTCGCACGTCACTGGACAGTCGATCGTCCGCGCCTCAGCCGGAAATCTCAAGCGCGTGTCGCTTGAACTCGGCGGCAAGTCGCCAGACATCGTGTTTGCGGATGCCGACCTCGATGCGGCGGTGCCGGGAGCGGCGATGGCGGTGTTCGCCAATTCCGGCCAGATTTGCAGCGCCGGAACGCGCCTGTTCGTCGAGAGCAAGGTCTATGACGAATTCGTCGGCCGCGTCGCCGAGTTCGGCAAGAAGCTCAATGTCGGTAACGGGCTCGATCCGAATACGCAGATCGGACCCCTGGTGTCGCAACAGCAACTCGATCGCGTCTCGGGCTATCTCGACATCGGCCAGAAAGAGGGCGCCAAGGCACTGGCCGGCGGCGCACGATTGACCGAAGGCGCGCTGTCGAAGGGCTACTTCGTATCGCCGACGGTATTCGCCAACGTTCAGGACAATATGCGGATCGCGCAGGAAGAAATCTTCGGCCCGGTCATCTCCGCGATCTCGTTCAAGGATACCGATGATCTGATCAAGCGCGCCAACGCCACGACCTTCGGTCTCGGCTCAGGCGTCTGGACCACCAATGTCAGCAAGGCGCATCAGGTCGCGAAGGCGCTGCGCGCCGGCTCGGTCTGGGTGAACTGCTATCAGGCGATGGATCCCGCTGTGCCTTTCGGCGGATACAAGATGAGCGGCTACGGCCGGGAGTCCGGCAAGCAGCATGTCGAAGAGTACCTCAACGTGAAGGCGGTCTGGGTCAAGACGGCCTGAAACCGTCGAACCCGGTCAAGACAAAAGTGGCGGTTCAGGCCGCCACTTTCTTGTCCGTGCTGCCCTGGCCGGCTATTTGCGTGTGACTTCCGGGAAAATCCACATCGCAACCACCATGAACGGCGCCAGGAACAGGATCGCGAGCTTCGGTCCGTGCATGCCGATCGAGTCCTGGTAGAAATAGGCCGCGAGCGCGACGAGCAGCACGACGACCGAGAGTCCGGTCTTGATCGGGAAGGGCATGTATTGCGCTCCTTACAAAGCGGATAATTTTTGAAGCGGCGAGGCTAGTGGTTCGATTCTAACATTTGTACCCCGGTGTGGCTTGCACTTTTGCAAATGTTAGAATCAAAGAACCACTAGCAGATAATTTTCTAGTGGAGTTCAGGATTTGACATTCGCTTTGCGCATTCCCGGCTACGGGGGAACGAATGTCAAATCCACTCCACTACCAGCGCCAGTGCAGCGAGCTGCAGTACGCCGAGAAAAACAAGACCGCTGCGGCTGTCGCGCCAGGTGCTCGGGACGATCTCGAAGACCGAAGGCACGAACAGGAAAATCAGGCCGCCGGCCACGACCGCGGATGTCCAACGCAGGGTTTCGTGTGCGAACAGCGCCACGCCGCCGAGAAGCACCAGAAGCAGAGCGAGATTCGAGAGCACCAGCAGGTTACCGAGGTGGCCCGCAACGGGAATCGGCCGTGCGCTCGCCGGAAACATGCCGGCGAGCGTAAAGAAGCTCAGGCAGCCCGCGGCAAACGTGGCCGCAAATAGCGCCAGCGCCACGCCGTTGGGCTCGATTGCGTTCAGCATCTATTACTCGGCCGGAACCGAATGGATCGAAGCGTCGATCCTCGGCGTGCGCGATGTCTTGCGCATGTCGCGCTTGACGAAGCGCGTATCGTAGCCGTTGAAGACATGGCCGAGCAGACCGCGGTTGAGGTCGGAAGTGCCGAATAGCCAGTCCATGACCGGGAAAGTCAGGTTCATGTTGCGCTCCATCATGATCGATTGATCGTGATGGGCGGCATGATGACGGCGGATGGTGTTCACCATCGGCATATTGCGAACAAACCAGTTCTCGTCGACATGGCAGCAGAAGTGCATGAACTCGTAGATCAGATACATCGATGTGGTGGTCGAAATCAGCAGCCAGCCTACGTTCGGCGAAATTATGAAGCCCGCGATCATCGCCAGCGGTATCGACATCAGCGTGAAAGTCGCCAGCGCGTAGGGCGGGAAAAAGGTGACGCGCCAGTCGTGGTGGTCGGCAAAGCGCATTTCCGAGTCGGTAAAGAACTGATGATGCATCAGGGTGTGCCGGTTATAGATCGCGCGGAATGCCTTGACCTGCGAGGGGCGGTGCATCACGTAGCGATGGATCCACCACTCGAAGAAGTTCGCGCCTAGGAAAGTCACGGGCACGATCAGAAGCTCCCAGGCGCGCAAGTCGCGCAGATTCGCCAGATAGATGTAGAGAGCGGTGAACCCGATCACGTAGATGATGAAGACATGCAGCCATCCGTTGTACCAGCCGGCGACGCGTTCGCGGTAGGTCGCGCGGTAGCGGCGTTGGCGGTCGGACATGGGGGTCGATGCGAGTTCCATGGCGGTCTTATCCTGTCTAAAATCGACGATGACAGCGGATTTGTCATCTGATATATCACTCATCTATCAAAGCCGCAAGCAGCACCGCGACCCTGAGAGGGACTGTAGATGAAGAGTTTCAGCGGCGACCGCACCATCGACGGCATCAAGGTCACGGTCGATGGCCGGCCGCTCGATCAAAGGCTCGACCTTCATCGCTACACGGCAAACGGGTTTGAATGGAGCTATGAGGGGCCGGAGCCGCGGCAGTTGGCGCTTGCCATGCTGGCCGAGCATTTGAACGATTCTGCCAAAGCGCTGGAGTTGGTCGAGCCCTTCATGAAGGGCGTCGTGGCCAATTTCGGCAATGAGTGGGAAATGACGTCGGCTGACATCGATGCCGCGCTCGATGCGCTTCGCAGCGCCTCGCTTCGCGCCGCGTCCTGACCAAGCCGCAGCGGGAACTGTTCCAGTGCCACTAACCTACAAGGCCGCCGTCCTATACGCGCCCAAGACACCGCTCACGATCGAAACGGTGGAAGCCGCCGATCTCGCCCCCGGCGACGTGCTCGTCCGGGTTAAAGCGGCTGGCCTCTGTCACACCGATCTCGAAGTGATCGACGGTTCGTTACGCAATCCGATGCCGATCATTCTCGGCCACGAGGCGGCGGGCGTCGTCGAGCGGATCGGACCGGAAGCGCGGGGCGTCGCGGTTGGCGACCATGTCGTGCTGTCGTGGAATCCGCATTGCGGGCATTGTTTCTATTGCGACCGCGATCTGCCGATCCTGTGCGAGAGCTACCTCGATCAGGCGCCGCTGGCGGTGCAGTTCGACGGCCGCAGTCGCGCGCGCTTGCGCGACGGGCGCGAGTTGAAGCATCTGATGTATCTCGGCACGCTGGCCGAATACTGCATCGTGCCGGCGCAACAGGCCGTCGTGGTGCCGAAGCAGTTGCCGTTCGAGCAGGCGTGCCTGATCGGTTGCGGCGTGATGACCGGGGTCGGCGCCGCGCTGAACATCGCTTCGATCCATTATGGCGATGCCGTCATGGTGATCGGATGCGGCGCGGTGGGGCTTGCCGCCGTGCAGGGCGCGCGGATGGCGGGCGCAGAGACCGTGATTGCCGTCGATCTTGCGGAAGACAAACTGCGTCTTGCCCGAAAGCTCGGCGCCACGCACGCGATCGACGCGACGAGCGAGGACGTGGTCGAAGGCGTAAGGCGGCTGACAGGCGGCCGCGGCGCCGATGTGGTGCTGGAAGCGGCCGGCAGCCCGCGCGCCTTCCGCCTGACGAGCGAAGCGGTGCGGCCGGGCGGCGAGGTGATCTGGCTCGGCAAGACCGATGTCACTGAGGACGTCGCGTTTCGCTGGGGCTCGCTGATGCAGGAAAAGCGGATCCGCCGTTCCAGTTACGGCGGCGCGCGTCCGTTGCGGGATTTTCCGATGCTGGCGCGTGCCGCGCTCGATGGGCGGTTGAACCTCGCCGACCTCATCACCGCGCGTATATCGCTCGAACAGGTCAACGAGGGCTTTGCGGCCCTCAAGCGCGGCGAAGCGATACGTAGCGTGGTGATGTTCTGATCTATAGCGTTTTCGAGCGAAGCATGCCCTCGGACCTGATCCGGGGGTGGGAGGCCGGTTCGCGTAGCAATCAAGACTACGCAGATTGCGTAGACTTATCTGCGGTAGAAAACGCGTCAGAGATTCAAATCTCGATCGTCTTGCGGGTAAAACTCTCGATATAATCGATCAGGCGATCGGAAGCTTTGCCGGCAGCATCGGGATTGCGTTTGGAGATTGCCTCCGCGACTTCGGCATGTAGCCGCGCCGACAAAGGCAAGTCGCCGGATTCCCGATAGTGCTGATACCAGAAACGGCGGGAAAGGCCGTGCATCAGGCCCATCGCGCGCGAAGCGAACTCGTTTCGCGCGGCCTCGCTGACCAATTCATTTAACTGCCGGTCGAGCCGCATGAAGGTGATATCGTCGCTCTCATCGGAGGCGCGGCGCATGTCGCGGGCGATCGCGGCAAACAGGGCCGTTTCTTCCGGATTTGCACGCTCCGCTGCGCTGCGCGCCATCAACCGTTCGAGTTCGCGCCGCACTTCAAGCAGCCGCATCTGCGTCTTGAGATTGATCTGCGAAACAAGGATGCCTCGCCGCGGCAGGATCACGACAAGGCCGTCGCGCGCGAGCCGCTGCAAGGCTTCGCGAATGGGCGTTCGCCCGATTCCAAGCCTCGCGGCCAGCGATTGTTCCGAAAGAATAGTCTCCGGCGGCAGCGCCAGCGTGACGATCAATTCCTCGACCAGCCGATAGGCGCGGTCGGTCAGGGTTTCCTGGTCCTCGGCCTCATGATTGACGCCGACGGAATCCTCGGCTCCCCGCCCGGCCTTCGAAGCCCTGGACATGCCTTCCGGCACGGCGGGTTTCGTCGTGCGTGTCCGCCCGGCTGGTCTCTGCACGGCCATTTGATTCCGATTCTCCCTCGTGATTTAGGAGGGATATTTCACAGGCGGACACAAGGTCAATCCATGTGTCCGCCGCGGACGATTACGATCTTGTATCTCAATGCGAGATGCTCTCGAGCGTGCGTCCCTTGGTTTCTTCGCCGAGCACCAGCACGACCAGAGCGGCAAGCGTGAATGCGCCGGCGCCGAGCGCGAAGACGCCCGATTGCCCGGCCGCCGGCAGGATGAAGCCGATCAGCGACGGGCCGATCAGCGAGCCGATCCGTCCGATCGCCGACGCAAAGCCGGTGCCGGTCGCCCGCACATGCGTGGGATAGAGTTCGGGCGTATAGGCGTAGAGCGCCGACCACATGCCGAAGGCGCAGAACTGCATGCAAAGACCGGCGATGACCAGTTGGGTTTGATCGGCAGCACCGCCGTAGAAGTAGCAGGATATTGCCGCCCCCAGCAGGGTCGCGATCAAGGTGGGCTTGCGCCCGAGCGCTTCGATCATCCAGGCCGCGGTCAGGAAGCCGGGAATGCCCGCGAGCGAAATCAGGATCGTGTAGTAGACCGATTTCGTAACCGGGAAGCCCTTGGCCTGAAGCAACGCGCCGAGCCAGGTGGTCAGGCCATAGAAGCCGAGCAGCGCAAAGAACCACAGGCACCACAGCATGATGGTTCGGCGGCTGTAGCCGGGCGCAAACAGCGTCGCCAGCCCATGCGTCGTGCGCGGCGCCTCGATCTTTTCGGGAGCAGGGGCCGGCAGCGCTGCGCCACCGAGCCGTTCGGAAACCTTCGACTCGATTTCCGACATCACGCGCTCGGCGCGGGCGGCATCACCGTGGCTAGCGAGCCAGCGCGGCGATTCCGGCACATAGCGGCGCACGATCAGGACGAAGATCGCCGGGATGCCTTGCAGGATGAACACCCAATGCCAGTCGGCGACCGACAGCACGGCAAAGGAGAGCAAGCCCGAGGCAATGAAGCCGAGCGGCCAGAAACCTTCGAGCAGCGCAATGTATCTGCCGCGCTGTCCGGCCGGGATCATTTCGGAGACCATTGACTGCGCGACCGGAAATTCCATGCCCATGCCGAAGCCGAGCAACACGCGCGCGGCGGCCAGCATCTGCACCGTCGGCGACAGGCCGCAGAGAATGCTGCCCAGTCCCCAGAAGATCATGCTGACCTGGAACACCCGCGTGCGGCCGAAGCGATCGGCAAGCAGGCCTGCGGAAGCAGCGCCCAGAAACATTCCGAGGAAACTCATGCTGGAAAGGATGCCAGCCTCGGCGGTCGAGAGCCCAAAACTCTGGCGGATCGGACCGAGGACGAAAGTGAGTGCGCCGAGATCCATGCTGTCGAAGAACCAGGCGGTGGCAATGATCGCAAACAGGCCGCGCTGATAGGATGTCATCGGCAGCCG
Source organism: uncultured Alphaproteobacteria bacterium (assembly GCA_963824305.1). Lineage (GTDB taxonomy): Bacteria > Pseudomonadota > Alphaproteobacteria > Rhizobiales > Xanthobacteraceae > Bradyrhizobium. The sequence continues at coordinate 1,505,402 of CAWGOW010000001.1, read as the reverse complement.
CTCCAGCCGCGCGGCAATCGCAGCCGTCTGCGCCGCGCTGGCGGCGCTGTCGGCCGCTGATCTCGGCAATTCGATCGAACCGCCCGTCGTCAAAGTGCTCATGAAACCCTCCCCTGAATATCATTTTGCATATGTCTGACATATTAGTGACATTTCTACAAGGCGAGCCACGGCCGGCCTAGGCGCTTCATGATTTTGCGAGGGACGTGTTGGCCGGCCGCTCAAATACGGCGGATGTTTCGAAGCCGGTTTTCGACCTCTAGTGTGGCGACACTGACGTTCCTTCAGTGCCGCGGCGAATTCTTCGAAGCAACGTCAGAGTCAAAGCCACACTAGAATCATATGGTTGCTAGTGTCCCTTTGGTTCTGACATTCGCAGAAGTGCCCGCCGCGACAGGTTACGAATGTCAGAACCGGGACTAGGCCATGCGCTCGATCAGTGGAACGAGCGATGCAATATCCGGAAAAACGAAATCGGGCTTTGGCACGGACGGTGCCAATTGGATGTTGCGCCGGTTAATCCAGGCGATCGTCAGGCCGAGCGGCTTGCCGCCGACCATGTCCGTGAATTGCGATTGTCCGGAATGCAAAATCTGCTTCAGAGGGACTTCGGCGTGCTCCAGCAGATAGCGAAACAGGGTGCCGTCGGGTTTGTAGCCGCGCGCCTTTTCGGCCGTGCAAACGAGATCGAATTCGCGCCGCAGCGGCGTGGCCGCAAGAAGATCATTGTCGATATTGGAGACGATCGCCAGCCGATGACGCCGGCTCAAGGTTTCGAGCGTTGAAAGGACATCCGGGTAGAGCTGGAAATGGCTGAACGCGTCGAAGTAATGGGAAATCGCGCCGGGGTCGCCGGGAATGTTGAAGTGCGCGAACGCCTCGCTGAGCGATAATGCGCAGATTTCCTTGTAGGGCCGATAGGCCTCCCAATAATGGGAAATGTTTCTTTCCTCCCAATATTCCCAGAATGCACGGACATCGACGTCCGACCGGCCATACTCGCCGAGGATGGAGCGAAAGGCATCGTAGGAGCTCTCCCGAACGTTGATGAGCGTGCCGAAAACGTCGAACGAAAGAAGCATGGGCAGTGTGTCCGGTCCTGGCGTTTGTTACGGATTGTCTTCTGAAATACACTTACCTCAAGCGCAGCTGAATTGCCGCTCCATCTGCTCGGCGATGGCGCGATCGAGTTGCGATAGCGCTGCTGCAAACGGCGCCATCGCGGGCTGGCCTTCGCGCATGCGCAGCATTACTTCGAGGCGAGCGGCTTCCAGATCGATTCCAAGCACGCGCCGGTCGCGCACGATCGTGCGTCCGGCGACGATCAATTCGGACATATGCCGTGCGGTGGCCCTCGCAAAAACTAGATCGACCGGATCGATATCGTCGCGAAGGTGATCGTCATCGAGCGCGTCGTAGTCGAGCAGCAGAAGATCAGCCGGCGCGCCCGGTTCGATGATGCCGCCTGCAGCGGAATTGGTCACTGAAAAGCGTCCTGTCTGCGCAGCGACTGAAAGCATGTCGCTTTCGCTCACCTTCGGCGTAAACCCTGAACCGAGATGCAGGAGATGGGTGAGGCGAAGCTCGCGCAGCATGTCGTCGTCATCGTCGAGAGCGCCGCCATCGATGCCCATCGCGACACGGCACCCGCAACTGAGCATCTTGGCGGCCGGGGCGACGCCCGAGCGCAATTTCAGGTTCGAACTTGAGTTGGTGGAAATCGTGACGCCGCGCGCGGCGAGCAACTCCAGTTCATCCGGTCGCGCCCACACACAATGCGCCAAGGTCAGGCGCTCCGAGAGCAGGCCGATCGAATTGAGGAATTTGACGACATTGCCGCCGTAGAGCTGATCGAGATAGCTGCGCTGATAGCGTGTTTCCAACAGGTGCATGTGCACGCGCCGCCCCGAAAGTGCGGAAGCCTCAGAAATCGCCCGAAGCAGCGCGTCGCTGCACCACTGCACGCCGTTCGGACCATACTGCACGTTGAAATGAGGGCCGTCAGCGGCTGCGGCGACATCGTCCACGAGCTTGATGAGGTCCTTTGGCGCCATCGGCGGTCGAATGAAGCGGCTGACAATTTCCTCGCGCGCAGCTTGCGGAAGCGCAGCGAGCAACGGCTCAGGTGGTCCGTAGCCAATCGGACTGCGGTCCTTCATGGAGACCGCAAATCCCACGCGGACGCCGACGTCACGCGCCGCGCGCGCCACTTCCGCCACTTCCGTCGGCAGGTCCGTAAAGCCCTGCGCACGGGTGTAGTGCATCATGACGATGCCGGCGCCGCCGAGCGCGCTGTTGCCGAGCGAGACGGCCGCGGCGAGATAGGGATCGACCGCTGGAAACAGAGCCAGATAGTGTAGCCAGGCTTCCAGCGGCTTGCCGCTTCCTCCGATCGAACTGGTGCGAACCGCGCGGCCGTGATCATGGGCGTTGACGAGCGCCGGCATGACGAGAACGCGGGACTTGGACGTCGCGGTACTGGAGCTTAGCGAACGGATGCGCTCGCCTTCGATTTCGATCGTCTGATTGTTCTCAACGTCTTTGCCGTTAAGCAAATAGGTGCAATCGATCTGGCGCATCTTGGATTTCGCTTTTTCAGTGGGCCGGAGGCAGCCGGTCGGTCCTGGGCGGCAAAAAACTGCGATCGAAAATCTGCGCTTCGTTTGGCTGCTTGGGCAATTCAAAGGCCGATGAGACGATCGCGATCGAGGATTTCAATCGGTCGTCGCTGACGTCGCCGAGCCCCAATTGCCGCGCCTCGGGCGTGTCGATCAGCGATGCCCACACATAATTGAGGCGACGCAGTTCGATGTCCTTTTTCAGCAGCGGTTCTTCGGTCGCGAGCAGATCGATGGCCGCTTGCGGATCAAGGATGACTTCGCGGATGGCGCGATTGATTGCTCGCAAAAGACCTGTGACCGCATCCGGCTTTTCGTGAGCAAGTTTTTGCGAGACCACGATGCCGTTGGAGTAGAGATCGATGCCGTTGTCCGAATAGAAGAACCAGCGGAAATCCTTGTCGGGGTCGAGCTTCAGCGACACCAGGTTCATATAACTGGTCGCGCTGAACACGGCGATCGAATCCACCTGGCCCTGTAGCAGCATCTGTTCCTGAAGATTTGGCGCGACCTGCATGATGTTGAAACTGGTGTAGTCGATCTGGTTATTCCGGGCCAGCACCGGCAGCAGCTTGAGTGCGGCTGCGCCGGCCGGCGCACCGATTTTCGTACCCGGCAGATCCTTGAGTGATTTCAGAGGCCCGCTGGCCTTGCTCAGCAGCGCGAACGGCGCCTTGCTGTAGATCATGTAGACCATGCGAGGGGTTTCGGCAGGCCGCGTCGCCGCGTTCTGAATGATCGCGTTGATGTCGCCGAAGCCGGCATCGTAAGCGCCGGACATGATGCGGGTCACGGTTGTGGCCGAGCCTTCGCCTTGATCGATGACGACGTCGAGGTTTTCGGCTTTGAAATAGCCTTTGGCCTTGGCCCAGTAAAACCAGGCATGAATGCCCTGGATCTTCCAGTCGAGTGTGAAGCGGATTTTGGTAGCCGGCGTTTCGGCGCGTGCGGGCGCTAGAACCGAACTCAGCATCAGGGCCGCGGCGGCCATCCTCAGCCAATTGCTCATTCGCGCTCTCTTTCAGGAACAGGCCATAGATCAAGTATCCTACTGCCGCCACTGGGAGTGACTAAATTACTTGCAGCCGCTGCCTGCTTTGCAGCATGGGCTGATCCCCCGCCTGTTGGTTCGCGGTCAAATAATGGCTTGGGTGGGCAGGCGGTCTTGCGTAAGAGCTTAGACGATCGCCTGACCATCCCCGCAACGTGAGGACATAAGCGTGAAATTCCATATGATTCCGGGCGGCCCGAAGCCGGTAGCGCCGTTCAGTCATGCCGTCGAAACCGACGGCTTTGTTTTTGTGACGGGGCAGATGCCCGATCGTCCGGAGGCGCCGGGCGTATTGCCCGACGGCATCGTCGCCCAGACACATGCCGTGATGGCGAACCTGAAGGTCGTGCTCGCCGGACTTGGGCTCGGCCTCGAACATGTCGTGATGTCGCGCATCTACATCACGCGTTTCAAGCAAGACTATGCGGCGATGAACGAAACCTATCGCAGCTATTTTCCGTCAGACCGCTTGCCGGCCCGCACCTGTGTTGGCGTCACGGGTCTCGCCTATGACGCGCTGATCGAGATCGACCTCGTTTGCAAGCGGCCGGCTTGATCGGGCGGCTGCTTGATCCAATCGCCGCGCCCGTCCTGAGGCCATGGGGCGACCAGAACCCAAAAGTCCGCCGTTTCGCTGGGATGGCGTACTTTGACGTGTCCGCCAGGAAAACCCTAAATTCCCGCTCGATGGCTAGTATAGAGATTAGCGGAATACTTTCGTCTAATGAAATTGATAATCGCATGGTGAAAATTTAAGTTGCGTTGGTTTGTCAGATCAGGCCCTATCGGCGAAACAATTGCCGGGGAGGGCCGACGTCGATGCCGTCCGAAACAGCGAATGAGAGGCGGGGTGTGATGCCTGCGCGCCCTCCGATCGGGAGGGACCACGGTGGCATCCAGGCGCTTGATCGCGCCTTTCTCATCCTCGACGTCATCGCGGATGCGGGCGGCGAAGCCAAGCTGACCGAAATCGCCGCGACCGCCGGACTGAACGTCTCGACGTGCCATCATCTCATCTCGACCTTGCACAACTGGGGCTACGTTTCGCGTGGCATCAATAGTCGCAGCTACGTTCTGGGCTCGCGTATTCTTCACCTCAGCGCAGCCTGTCTGCGGCAGGTGGATTTGCCGCGGCGCGCGCAAGCTTTCCTTGATCGCCTGAACGATCAGACCAAGGAATTGGTTCAGCTTGCGATTATGCAGGACACCAATCTGGTCCACATCCTGCGCCGCGAGTCCCGGCACGCCGTCCGCGTCGACGCCGGCCTCGGCGGAAACGCGGGCGCAGCGCATGCGACTGCAACCGGCAAGGCCATCCTGGCGTGGCTGCCGCCGAACGAACTCGACCGGATCGTGGCGGATAAGGGCCTCACATCGTTCACGCCGCACACCATTACCGACATTGAAGCACTGAAAGAAGAAATGCGGCTGACGCGCCGTCGCGGCTATTCGATCGATCGCGAAGAATTTCGGCCCGGTGTCATCTGCCTTGGCGCCGCCATTCGCGATCATGCCGGCGCGGTGGTCGGCTCCATCAGCGTGTCGACGCCGGCATTTCGTGCGACCGACGACTATGTCGATCAACTGAAGGTTCACCTGATCGTCGCGGCCGACGAATTGTCGTCCGAACTTGGCGCGCCCGGCGCCATCCTGCGGGGATCGGCCAAGAGCCTGGCGGCAGAATAACGAGAACATCGAGGAGCGAAACCATGTACAAGCCCGAGCACGTCAAGACTTCACCTGATTTTCCGATTCCGGATACGATGCGGGCCTGGGTGCTGGGCGATCCCGACCAGTTGACGCTGACCAAAAAGCCGGTGCCGGTTCCGAAGCGGGCGGAAGTTCTCGTCCGCATCGATGCGGTGGCGATTTGCGCGACCGATCTCGAAATCATCCATCACGGCCCGCCGGCCCTGATCCAGGGCGGCCAGCCGTTCAACAAGAACTTCACGCCGGGCCACGAATATATGGGCACGGTGGTCGCGCTCGGACCCGGCGTCGACGAATACAAGATCGGGCAGCGCGTCACTGTCGAGATTCACGCCGGATGCGGTCAGTGCAAGCGCTGCCGCGAGGGCATGTACACGGCGTGCCATAACTATGGATTGAACTACGGCGACGTCGACAAGGGACATCGCGCCAACGGCTTCACGACCGACGGCGGATTTACCGAATACGCTGTCAACCATATCAACACGCTGGTGCCGATCTCCGACGAGATGTCGGACGAGGAAGCGACGTTGGTCGTCACCGCAGGCACCGCGATGTACGGCCTGACCGAGTTGGGCGGGCTTGTTGCAGGCGAGAGCGTTGTGGTGACCGGCCCCGGTCCGATCGGACTGCTCGGCGTCGCGGTTGCGAAGGCGCTCGGCGCCAATCCGGTGATTCTGACCGGGACGCGCGACAACCGTCTTCAAATCGGCAAGGAATTGGGCGCCGATTACGTCATCAATGCCAAGAAGGAAGATCCGGTCGCGGCCGTGCGCAAGCTGAACGGCGGCAAGGGCGTCGACTATGTCGTCGAATGTTCCGGCGCGCCGGAAGCCGTCAATGAAGCTGCGCGCATGGTCAATCGCGGCGGCCGCATCTGTCTTGCGGCCTTCCCCGGCAAGCCCGCCGAAGTCGACATTGCCCATATCGTGCGTAACAACATCTACGTCTACGGCATCCGCGGCGAAGGCAAGACTGCAACCCATCGTGCCGAGGCCTTCATGGCGCAGAAGCGTTTCGATGCGACCAAGGTGCATACGCACACCTTCGCGCTCGAAGATCTGCCGACCGCGCTGAAATATGCCCGCGAGCGCATCGAGGATGCGATCAAGGTCGTGGTCAAGACCCACGGTCACGCCGCGCTTAACCGCGTTGCTGCCGAATAGCACGGGCGGATTCAGGCGAGAGGATTGCACCACTCGTGAAGATGGAAGCGGCCTTGCGGCCGAAGCCGTCTCGCGCAGGGCATGCGGAGGATAATCGATGACCGCGTTCGAGATCGACCGTCCATCTTCAGAGATGGCAGCGCCTCGCGCGAGTGCTGAAGCCGCGTCGGCGCGCCTGCCGTTTTATCGCAAGCTTTACGTCCAGGTGCTGATCGCGGTTGCGCTCGGCGCGGTGCTGGGTTACGTCGCGCCGAACTTCTCCGTCAATCTGAAGCCGTTCGGCGATGCCTTCGTGAAGGCGATCAAGGTCGTGGTTGGGCCGATCATCTTCACCACGATCGCGCTTGGCATTGCCAAAATGCGCGACATTCGCGACGTCGCCAATGTCGGGGTCAAGGCGCTGATCTATTTCGAGATCGCTTCGACGCTGGCGCTGATCATCGGGATGCTCGTCGGCAATGTCTGGCAAGTGGGAACGGGACTTAATGCCGATCCGGCCGCATTCGATCCCAAGGCGGTGGAGGCTTATACCAAGGTCGCCAAGGACACGGGGCTGACCGAGTTCTTCCTTTCGATCATCCCGAATTCCTTTGTCGAGCCCTTCGTCAAGGGCGACATCATGCCGGTTCTTTTCGTCGCGCTGCTGCTTGGGCTGGGCTTAAGCCTGGTGCAGGAGCGCGGCAAGCCGATCGTGGTCTTCATGGAGTCCGCGGCGGCCGCGCTGTTCGGCATGGTGCGGATCATCATGTATTTCGCGCCGGTCGCGGCCTTCTGCGCCATGGCCTTCACCGTCGGCAAATACGGCCTGCGCACCCTGATCGACCTCGGCCAGCTTGTCGCGTCGGTCTACATCGTCAGCATCCTGTTCGTCCTGATCGTGCTTGGCGGCTTTCTCAGGCTTTCGGGTTTCGGGATTGGCCGCGTTTTGAACTATTTCAAGGATGAAATCCTGTTCGTGTTCGCGGCAACTTCGGCGGAAACCATGATGCCGCGCTCGATGCAGAAACTCGAGAAACTCGGCGTATCCAAGGAAGTCGTCGGGCTCGTGATGCCCGGCGGGTTCTCATTGAACATGGACGGCACCGCGATCTACATGACGATGTCGGTGCTGTTTCTCGCGCACGCCTTCAATGTTCAATTGTCGATCTGGCATCAATTGAGCGTTCTGTTCGTGATGCTGTTCACGTCCAAAGGCGCAGCCGGCGTCACCGGGGGCGGTTTCATTGCGCTCGCGGCAACGCTTCCCGTGGTCGATGCGGTGCCGGTCGCCGGCATCGCATTGTTGCTCGGCGCCGATCGCTTCATGGCGCAGATACGCGCGGCGACCAACCTCACGTCCAACATCATCGCGACGCTGGTCGTCGGACGTTGGGTCGGCGGCATCGACGTGCCGACGGCCGATGCCGAACTGAAGGCCGGATTTAGCGATACCGGATTTGATGCCGGTTCGGCCGGCTAACGACGGCGGCCCGCTTGCGTATCTCAACGAGACGGTATTTTCAAAATTAGAAACCCGCCGGTTTTGCCGGCAGGTTTCCGGTTTCATTCTGGCAGGCCTAATCCTGACTGTGACGTTCGGGTCCGGCGAGAAGGTTGACGCTGTCGATCAGCAACTGGGCTTTGATGTCCAGGCCGAGTTCGGAGAACTCGTTCACCGCCTGGTTGTCGAAAGCCGCTCCGTTGAGCGCGGCCCGGATCTGGCTTCCGAGTTGCTCTCGCTCGGCGGTGATCGCACCGATCGTTTGCAGATAACGTGCGTAAACCTTGTCGTCGCTGGTGACGCTACGGTTGGCGAAAATCATGCTTGAGCGGCCCAATTCGCCAACCGGCGCGTTGAGTTGCTTGTAGACTTTCGCCAGCTGAACGAAGCCAATCTGGTTCTTCTTGATACCCTTCGGCATCGACTTGTCGTCGATCCATTCCGCGACCACGCGACCGTCGCCGACATAGTCATCCTTCAGACCGAGCAAGGCCAACATCGTCGGCCGCACGTCGGTGTGATCGGTGAAGGTGTCGTCGTTGCGGCCGAGCTTCTTGATGCCAGGGCCGACCATGCCGACCCAGGCGCGGGTGATCTGACGCTGGAAGTCGCCGTGGTTCCACGCAAAGCCAGAACCGACCGAGACGCAATCGGATTCCTTGGCGCAGGCGCCGCCATTGGCGGTCGCAAAGAAGTAGTTGTCGTTGCCGAACAGGGTGAACGTCGGGGTCCGGGCCGGGCTCGACGTAATCATGTGCAGCAGTTTCATTTCAGCCGGGTCGGCGATCAGAGCTGAAAGCCGGTCGGCATTGCCCGTGATCGGGTTCGTCGCGGTGAGCGCGTCCACGTCATGCACCATCGTCCGCGTTACCGCGTCGGTCGGCGCAGGATTGCCGTTGATATAGAAGGTCGGTGCGTCGTCGCTGTGGACCGAGAACGGGGTGTTGTTGTTGCGCTGGGTGATCAGGAGGCGGTTGACCGACACGTCGATCTCGCCCTTCTGGCCGGCGGCATAGGTGCACGGCACCTTGACGCCATCGCAATTCGCCGGGCTTGGCGCGCCACCGACGAAGTGATCGTTCTCGTCCGGAATGACGACGAACAAGGTGTTGTCCTTCGTGATGCCGTCCTTTTGCAGGCGTGCGAAGAACTGACCGAAGGCCTTGTCGTAAGCCTGGGCTTGCGCGACGTAACCGGCTTCGCCGGGGCCGAACGTGCCGCCCTTCTCGTTGTCATGGAGATCCTCGATATAGGCGAAGACCACCTGAACGCCGGCCTCGAGCATCTGAGCGGCATAGCCCAGCGACTGCGAAGCGGTCGGGTCGAATGTGTTGGGGAAGCCAGGGTTGCCCTTGGCATCCATGATGGGATTGCCGTCGAGGTCGGTGACATTCGTGGAAGAGATCACCGGCTGGACGTGGAAGTTGCCGTAGAGCGCACTGAATCCAGTGTAACCGCCGGGTTCATCCGGCAGCAGATCGGGTCGCGCGTGCGCCGCATTCTTGCCAGTACAGAGCGGGCTATTTTGCGCACAGTGAATGGCGATACCAAGGAAGTCCGCCTTGGCCTTGGTGAACACGTTCTGGTCTTTGGAATTGGCTTCCATGCCTTCCGGCGAGGATGCGCCAAACACGGTGTTGACGTCGGCGGGAATGCTTTCGAACTCGATATTGGCGATCGAGAATCCACCGACATCGCAGCCGGCGCGCGTGTAGGGAACCCAAGGCGCTGGGGCATTCTTGCCGAGCTCGTTGAGCATGGCGGGCTTGCCGTCGAGAGCAGGCGTCGTCCAGTAGGTGAACGAGCTGTTGAACCCGATAGCACCGCTGGGCTCGAAGACACCGAAGCTGTTGGCGACCGGGATGCCGTTGCGCTCGCCGTAGACGCCCGTTAATTCGGTGACGATGTCATGGGCAGTGTGCGAAATCAGGGGCGTGTGGTTTTCGCCGCTGATGACGCCGTTATCCTGGATGAAGTTCAGGAGGTTGGGCATCAATTCCAGGTCGGAAGGGACGTTCGGATTATCGCGACGAAGGTGCACGTTGTCGAACTGGATATAGACGACATGTTTGACCGCGCCGGTGGGGGAATTCAGTTGGCAAGCCGCGAGAGCGGATTGCGAGGCGGTTCCCATGAAGAGAACGCCGAGCGCCGCGGGAAGCGAGGCGCGAACTAGGTTCTTCAGCCGTGTCATTATTTTCTCCAAGCCAGCACAGGTTGTGAGATTGAATCGTGCTGACGTGGCAATTAACTTTTCGATTGTTTCGCGCGCTTGACGCGTGGATGACCCCTGCAAGGCGGTTTCATTACGAAACGCCGCAGTTCCTTCAGATCACAACGGTATTTTGATTCTGAAAATCGAAGAATAAATTGAGCAATGAACAGGAATAAGCTGTCCGTCGTTTGCGGCATACTACCTGACGTTTTAGTACCGAAGGCCCTCGGCCCAGTGCCCGGCCCAGATCAGAGCGAGCCTCTGACCCTCGGTCACTTGCTCCAGCGACATCTTCGAAGCGACCGCATCGCGAAGCCTCAGATAAAAATCATGGTCACGCCGTGACGCCCTCGCGGCCGCGAGGTCCAGCCATTTGTAGGAGAGGATGAGGTCTTTCCGCACACCGTGGCCCTTGTCGTAACTGAGCCCCAATCTGCTTTGGGCGAAAGTGTCGCCACGCTCCGCTGCGCGGAGATAGAGGTCGGCCGCGGCGATGTAATTTTGCGGCACGCCAAGGCCGTTTTCATACCGGAAGCCCAGCCGTCCCAGTGCCCGCGCGCTGCCGCGCATGACAATAATCGGCTCTCCGTCGCCGCGATAATACAGAGTCCCGGCGGCGAAGCCGCTGCGGCCGGTGACGCAAGTGAGGACCAGCGCGAGCGCGGTCAGCGTTTTATTGAAGGGTTTGCGCATGGGGACTGCTCGCACTAACGGTGCCACGCAGTTTGGAGCGAAGTTCTTCGGCAGCCATATGCGCGTCCGTGCTGTCACGGATGATTTGCGGACGGATGAAGATGATCAATTCGGTACGCATCTTCTGATTATCCTGGTTCGAGAACGCGTTGCCCACCGCCTGAAGATCCTCCAGCAGGGGAATGCCGCTCTTGTTCTCGTTCTTCTGGTCCTGGATCAGGCCGGCCAGCAACACCGTCTGGCCGTTGGCAACCGAGATCGAACTCTTGACCTTTCGTTCCTGGATAGTTGGGTTCAAGGCGGTGGCGGCGCTGCCAGGCAGGACGTTGCTGATCTCCTGCTCGATATCGAGTCTCACATTGCCGTTGGCGCTGACACGGGGAGAGACGTGCAGAATGATGCCGGTGTTGCGATAGTCGACGGTATTGACGATCGTATTGCTGCTGGCGGTTGCCGCATTAAGAACGCTTGCCGAACCTGTCGAAATCGGAACCTGGTTACCGACCTGAAGCGTTGCCGCCTGGTTGTTGATGACGACCAGCGACGGGTTCGACAACACCTTGACGCCCGTGACGGTGTGCAAAGCGGACAGCACCATGGCGGGCTGGGCTTCCTGGCCGACCAGGAAATTGAATCCCGGAAACGCGCGGTTGATGAAAGTGTTGACGGCGGTTCCTGCTGTCGCTGCGGTCGAAGTCCCCGCTGCCGCCGCATTTGCGGCTTGTTGTGCCGCCGTCACCGGCGCTGTCGTGGCTGTGCTGTTGAGGATCGAACCCTGGTCCGGCCGCAGTCCCAGCGCGTGGCTGCTCAGGAAGAACTGAACGCCGAATTGCAGTTCGTCGGTGAGATCGACTTCGGCGATCGTGGCGTCGATCGCGACTTGCAGCTGTGGCTGATCCACCTGCTGCAACGCAGATTCGATGATCTTGTAGTTGCCCTGGTCGGCGTAAATCAGCAGCGTGTTGTTGACGACGTCAGGCGTGATCCGGACGTTTTGCAGGATAGGCGTCCCGCCCGAGCCCGCACCGTTCCCCTTGTCCAGCTGACCGAGATTTCCGCCGCTTGCGCCGCCCTGCGGTCCGCCAAAGGCCGTACCCAGGCGCGTGCCGAAGCCGCTGCCGGGTTGCGAGGATGAATTGCTGCCGCCAGCGCCGTTGCTGCTGTTGGTGTTGTTGCCAAAGGAACTGCGGTCGCTGCCGCTCGCCGACGTTCCGGATCCCGGTGCGATCTGATTGTCGGCGCTGTCGAGCAGGCTGCTATTGGATGAACCGCCCCCAAACATGTCCGTCAGCACGCGGGCGATCTGCTTCGCTTCGCCATACTTGACCTTGTAAACGTGAACGCTGGTTCTCGTGCTGTCGGAACGATCGAGGCGCCTGATCCAGGTCTCGACGGTGTGCAGCAAAGCCGGCTTCTTGGTCACCACCATGATCGCATTCAGACGGCCTACCGGTTGCAGCTTGACCATGTTCTGGTTCAGGCCGTTTTCGCCGGCATCCACGATCTTCTCGAGTTCGGCGATGACGGGTTCGGGGCCGCTGTTGGCGATAGGATAGATGCCGATCGATTGACCGCGCATCCAGTCGACGTCGAAGCTCAGCGCAGTTTCGACGGCGGTTCGGCGTTCCGGGCCAGTGCCTTGGATCAGCAGCAAATTCCGCGTCGCATCGGCGCGCACCACGCCGGGCTTGGTGGCAAAACTGTCCATCAATTTGAGCAGCGTCTGCGCCGACACATATTGCAACGGCACCACCGAGACGCCGTATCCCGGCTCGGGGTTGGAGGCGGTGGAATCGACGTGGCCGGCGCCGACCGCATCGCCGACCGGCGTCAGGCGATAACCCGACGTATCACGAACCAGCACGACGCCGCTGATCCGAAGCGCATTTTCGAGGACAAATATAATGTCTGATTTGGGCACCGGCCTGACCGAGACCAGGCTGACCGTGCCTTGCACGCGCGGGTCGATGGTGTAGCCCGTTTGGAGGATATCCCCGAGCACCACCTTGGCGACGGTGGCGACAGGCGCGCTGTCGAAATTGAGATCGAAGCCGTTGCCGCTTCCGCCGGAAGCCGGTTGTGTGCGCGGAGCGCCAACGTCGGTTATTTCCGTCCCTTGGAATACGACCGGCTGGGCCCGTGGACCGCTTGACGTTGTTGATGTTCCAGCCTGTGTCGGATAGCGCGGCAGAATGTCGAGCGACCGCACCTTGTCCATGACATCGACATCTTGGGTGCTGCCGGCGCTGGGGCCGGTGGAATTCACCGTCGCCGAATTGCAGGACGCCAACAGAAGAGCGGACGTTACCATCAAAGCAGCGCCGATACCGCGCCCGACCAAAAGGGAAGGGCCGCTCTTGCCGACACTCGCCATGTTCCAACCTGTTTTACTAACGCCCCTCGGACCCCTTGGCGGGATCAGGCCGACCGCGTTCTTACCGTCCGAACATGACAGAAATAATTGGGCTGCGTGTTATCGCAGAGGAATCGCGAAGACTGAGATTTATGAACAGCTCTCTCGATCCGTTTCGTACGACTGTCATGTTTCCGTTCAATAACCTGCTCGGTCGCGGAGCAACAGGCGAGCCGTGGCGCAATGACCGCGGTCGGCCGTATTCGTACGCCCTCCTGGAAAACAGTGCAGCGACTGGAAACAGCTATGACCAGCGACGAGTCCCTGCAATTTCTGGAGCACCTTCGCCGTAACGACCATTTGGCGAAATCGACAACGTCCGGCGGTCAGCCGGTCGAGCAAGGCGCGGCGTTGCATTCGCAATCCAGGCTTTGGGAGCTGACGAACCTGTCGGCGGCAGACTTCGCCGACGAAGCCGCCCGTTTTGCCGGCTTCGGGCGCGTGACGCTCCAAGAGCTGTTATCTGCGCCCGCGCTCAACGAGGTATTTTCGCAGCGCTTCCTGCGCGAGATGACGGTGTTTCCGTTTCAGGCCGCCGATGGCGGCGCCGTACTGGCGGTTGCCGATCCGACCGACCGGGCGGCGCAACGTGCTGCGGAGATCGTGCTCCGGCGAAACATCACGATCAAGGTTGCTTCTGTCGAAGACCTCTCGGTCGTGCTGGATCGCCGCCTTGGCGAAGACAATGCCGAACAGGCCGATGCTGCCGGCGAGATCGTTTTGCGTGAAGACGATATCGAGAGCCTGCGCGACCTTGCGAGCGGCGCGCCGGTGGTTCGCGCCGTCAACGATCTGCTGGAAAAAGCCGTGGAGCTGCGCGCCAGCGACATTCACCTCGAGCCGTTCCAGACCGGACTTGTGGTTCGCATGCGCGTCGACGGCTTGCTGCGGCCGGTCGCGGCACCCGCCGGCGTGCTACCGCAGGCGTTGCTCTCGCGCATCAAGATCGTTGCCAATCTGAATATTGCCGAGCGACGGTTACCGCAGGACGGCGCTGCGCGGCTGCGAGTCGGCCGCGTCGACATCGATATTCGCGTCGCGATCATGCCGATGCAACACGGTAAATCCGCGGTCATTCGTATCCTGCCAAAGGATCGTAACCTCCTGGTGGTCGACAAGCTCGGCTTTTCAGCCGTCGACGAAGTGAAGCTCCGCCGGCTGTTGAAATTGCCCCATGGCATGATCGTCGTCACCGGACCGACCGGCAGCGGCAAGACCACAACGCTCGCGACGGTGCTGTCGATCCTCAACGAGCCCAGCCGCAAGATCCTCACCGTCGAGGATCCGGTTGAGTACGACATCCCGGGCGTCAATCAGGCGCAGGTAAAGCCGGCGATCGGGTTGACCTTTGCAGCGGCCTTGCGCTCGTTCGTGCGCCAGGACCCGGACGTGATCATGGTCGGCGAAATTCGCGACAACGAGACTGCGCATGTTGCGATTCATGCGTCGCTGACCGGCCATCTCGTTTTGACCACGCTGCATACGGAATCGGCGCCCGCAGCCGTACCGCGTCTGCTCGATCTCGGTGTCGAGGGATATCTGTTGCGCTCGACGCTGCGCGCCGTCGTCGCGCAGCGGCTGGTCCGGCAATTATGCGAGCGTTGCAAGACCCCGAAGCCGCTTGCCGATGCCGATATCGCCGGGGACCCCAGGCTCGCCGAACTCGGCTTCCGCGCCGGAGAGGTTCTTCAGTCGCCATGCGGCTGCGAGCGTTGCAGCGGTACCGGCTATCGCGGCCGGCTGGGCGTGTTCGAGGTGCTCGAAATGACCGATGAAATCCGCTCGCTGATCGGCGAACGGACCGACGGTCACAGAATCGACGAAGCGGCGATCCGCGCCGGGATGACGACGATGACTGCCGACGCCATCGCGAAATGCCGCGCCGGCCTGACATCGCCGGCGGAACTGCTTCGCGTCACGACTGCACGGTGAGGTCAGGATCATGCCAAATTTTCGCTACCGGGCCTTGACGCAGAACGGAGAGATCGTGAACGGCACGCTTTCGGCGCCGACGGCCGCCGAGGTCGCCCGACGTATCGAATATCTGCGCCTGTTGCCGATCGAGACCGTCGAGGACAAGAAGGCCGCGGCAGGCAACCACGACAATTTCGGTATTTTCAGCCGGCCGAGTCCGGCAGAGGTAACGACGTTCACGCGCGACCTCGCGCTGCTGCTGAAGGCAAGCGCGCGGCTGGACGATGCGCTCGAACTGCTGGCGAACGACGCCGATGTCGGCAGGCTTCGGCCGGTCGTCGCGCGTTTGCGTGCCTCGGTGCTGTCGGGCGAAAGCTTTGCCGGTGCGGTCGCCGAACATCCTTCGCTATTCCCTCCGATGTATGTCGCGCTGGTCAGGGTCGGCGAGGTGTCCGGCACGCTCGATCAGGTGCTTGAGATGCTGGGCGCGGAGCGCGCGCGCTCCGAGGCGATGCGCCGCAAGCTGACGGACGCGATGCAATACCCGGTGTTCGTCCTGATCGCCGCGGTTCTCGTCATGCTGTTCTTCATTCTGTTCGTCTTGCCGCAGTTTTCTTCGGTGCTGCAGGACTTCGGTGGAAAGTCCGACACCGCGCTCAGTGTCCTCATCCGCCTGTCGAACTTCCTCCGGGCAAATGCGACGGCGACCCTGCTTACCGCCGCGGCTACGATTGCCGGTTTGTGGTGGCTGTTTCGCCGGCCGGCGACGCGCAGTGCCGTGGTATCGGTAGCCGCGAAAACGCCTGGCATCGCCAACATCTTTCACTTCTATCGCACCAGTCTCTTTTGCCGGAATCTCGCCGTGTTGCTTGGCAGCGGCGTCAACCTCACCGCGACGTTGCGCATTCTGGTGGACATCATGGCGGTGACCGGAAACGTTGCGGTCTGGGCGGTGGCGGCCGATCGCGTGCGTCACGGCGGCAAGCTTTCGGACGCTCTTCTGGCATCGAGCAATATGCCGCCGATGGCCGTCCGTATGCTGCGGCTCGGTGAAGAGACCGGACAATTGCCGGTACTCGCGGGCAGGGTGGCCGAATTCTACGAGGCGAAATTGCAGCGCAGCCTTGACCGCATCGTCGGCATCGTCGGGCCGCTGGCGATCATCGCCATCAGCACCGTGGTCGGAGGACTGATCGTATCGGTCATGACCGCGCTGCTGTCGGTCACCCAGTTGGTTGGATAAACACAAGGATCAGATCAAATGCTGAAAAGCGTTGGCATTCTCCTCACCGCAAACAAGAACCGCGAACGCCGGCATAGGTGCGGCGAGGACGGGTTTACGCTGGTCGAAATGCTGGTCGTGATCAGCATCATCGGCCTGATCATGGGCCTGGTCGGTCCGCGCGTCCTCAACTATCTCAGCGAGTCCAAGGTCAAGGCGGCGCGGATCCAGTTGCAGAGTTTCGGTAGTGCGCTCGACCTGTTCTATCTCGACGCCGGCCGTTTTCCGTCAAGCTCGGAAGGTCTCGCGGCGTTGGTGCAGCGTATGCCCGGTGTATCGGCCTGGAATGGTCCTTATGTGAAGGGCGGCAATCTCCCGAACGACCCCTGGAATCACCCTTACTTGTACCGCTCGCCGGGAGAGCATGCGCCTTATGACATCATCTCCTATGGTTCAGATGGCCAGGAAGGTGGAACTGGAACAGCGGCTGATATTTCGACCGGCAACCTGACCAGTGCCAAAAATGAATAGGCCCTCCGAACGCGGCTTTACGCTCCTGGAAATGGTGTGCGTGCTGGCCCTGATCGCGATGATGGCGGCCGTTCTCCTGCCGCTCTTCCCGCGTCACACCACGCGATCCCGTTTACAGGCCTACGTGCTGCAAACGGCGGCCCTGCTCAAGGAAGATCGATCCGCGGCGATCCGGCGCGGGACGGGGGTTGCCACGCTCGTCGATCCCGGAAGCCGCGTGATCCGCTCCGGCGCAAACGCGGACATGATCCGCATTCCGGACGATGTGAGCTTCGAGGCTCTCCTGCCACGTATGTG
Organism: uncultured Alphaproteobacteria bacterium; assembly: GCA_963824305.1. Lineage (GTDB taxonomy): Bacteria > Pseudomonadota > Alphaproteobacteria > Rhizobiales > Xanthobacteraceae > Bradyrhizobium. The sequence goes on along the minus strand of CAWGOW010000001.1, from coordinate 1,488,092 downwards.
CAATCAGCGTGAGGCGCTGTCGACCATCAGCTTTTTTCCCAGCGGAATGTCGTGCGGCGGAGCCATCGCTTTGGCCCGCGCAGATGTCAGTTATGAAGTTCGCGTCAACTGGCTGACGGGAAAGGTCGAAATTGCTTCGCGCGACATCGCCAATTGACGGCCGCAACGCTGGCTTCACGATCATCGAAGTGCTGGTCGCACTGGCGGTCGTCGCCGTCTCGATCGTGGCGATCGGATCGGTGATGTCGACGAATGTGCGCGGCGTGCGCTCGCTGGAGCAGCACGTGACGCTGATGCAGGCGGTGCGCACGATTGCGGCGACCGAAGTGCCGTCGCGCGAAAAAATCGGATTCGGGACCTGGTCGGGCAGGACCAGCGACCATCAGTGGCGGATCGACGTTAGTCCGATGGGAGAGGAATGGTCGGCAAGCGGTTCGGATATCGCCTGGATTCCGGCGCTGGTGAGGCTTCAGGTTCGCTCGCCCTCCGGCGCGGTGACCAGTCTCGACACGGTTCGTCTGGTGCATGGACCGCAGCAATGACGATGTCGGCCACGAGATGGAAGAGTGAGGGCGGCTTTACGCTGATCGAGACTCTGGTGGCGCTGGCGCTGATGGGTCTTGTGCTGTCGGCGCTTGCCAATCTCACCGCGCAGTGGCTTCCGAGCTGGAATCGCGGCCTTGATCGTATTCAGCGCAGCGAAATGATCGGGATCACGCTGCAGCGCATCGCCGAGGACCTGGCGGCGGCGCAATATGTGCCTGCCGGTGGCGAAGCGAAACGGCTGCTTTTTGTGGGATCCGAGCGCTCGGTCACCTTCGTGCGCACCGCGCTCGGTCCGAATGCCGGTCCGGGACTCGACGTGGTGCGCCTGTCCGAGACCTCCGATCAGGGTGGCTTGGCCACGGTCCGATCGCGGACGTCGTTTCGGCCGATGCCGCCGGAAGCGGCCTCCGACCAGCTTCATTTTATCGAGCCCGTGCTGCTGTTGCGCGCGCCATACCAGTTGTCTTTTGCCTATGCGGGGGAAGACCGGGCCTGGCAAAGCACTTGGCAGGAGTCCGAAAAGCTGCCGGCCAAGATCAGGCTGACGGTACGCGATTCATCCACTGCGCGCGCCATCTCGACGGTCACCACCATTCATGTGCAGTCGTTAGCGCAGGGCGATTGCAAGCAGGCGGACGGAAAGTGCGACGACAATGCCGGCGGTCAGGGTGCCGCCCAAGGCGGAGCGCAGGCCAATTCGCCGGCCGCTTCGCAACCGGCCGGCGGCGGCGGCGGGCAAGGTGGTTCGCGATGACCGGGCATTTCAAGCAAATATCGCCTTCCTCTCAGCGCGGCTTCGTCATCATTGCGGTGCTCTGGATTCTTGTGGCGTTGTCGGCGCTTGCGACGATCTTTTCAGTCTATCTCTCCAATTCCGCCCGCGCACTTGGCGTGACCGATATCGGCGTCGAGAGCGATGCGCTGATGTCGGCCAGTCTGGAACTGACCGCCTATCAGTTGCTGCTGACGGATGAAAAATCGCGCCCGGCGCGAGGCTCGTTCCGCTTCCGGTTGGGCAATGCCGAAGCGCAGGTCACGTACACGTCGGAAGCGGCGCGCGTCGATCTCAACCGCGCCTCCAAGGAGATGCTCGGCGCGCTGTTCGAAGTTCTTGGCGTTGAACCCAAGGCGGCAGACGGATTGGCCGAACGCATCATCGGATGGCGGACCCAGCCCAAACCCGGTGCGGCGCCGGACACGGCCAATGATGAAGGGGCGCTCTATCTTGCCGCGGGACTCAATTACGGTCCGAGGGGAGCGCCATTTTCGCATGTCAACGAATTGAGCCTGGTGTTGGGCGTTACGTCCGCCATCGTCGAGCGGGTCTTGCCCTTTGTAACCGTCTTCAGCAAATCGGCCGATGTCGATGTTTTGCTGGCGCCGCCGGAAGTAATCGCAGCGGCGCCGGGCATGACGCCAGACGTGCTCAACGATTTTCTGAGGCAGCGGCCATCGTTGCCGCGCGATCAAAAAGCGATCGCGGCCGCGCTCGGCCCGGCCAAGGACGCTGCGATCCTGCCGGATGCGAAAGCCTTCCGCGTCCTGACGACGCTGCGGTTTGGCAACGGCCGCCGCACCTCGTCCGAGGCGGTCATCGCGTTAGGCAGTGCCAAAGAGAACGACGACAAGGAGGACAAGGAGCCCTACCGCATATTGTCGTGGCAGGACCAGGCGGAGACTGCGGCGCGGCCCTTCAGACAGGCAGGTGGGTGATGGCGATCGTGTCGGAAGCAAAAGCCGTGTTCGAGGAATGGATCGCGGCAGTGGCAGGCGCGGTCGAATCCCTCATCGGCCGCTACGCGCCGCGGCCACGCATCGTGCTCAGCGGGGAGAGCACCGGCGTCGTGACCGCCAGCCTGCAATCGATGCGCAAAGAATCTCGGCTATTGGATTTTTCATTCCGGATTTCCGACGGACGGCCAAATCCGCCCCTGCCGGCGGATTGGCAGGCGGCGTTTCGGGGCAGCCGGGTCGAAACCGACCTGGCGCCCGCCCACGTGCTTTTTCGGCCGCTCGACTTTCCAAAACAGGCTGCGGATTTTCTCGACGGCATGATCCGTACGCAGATCGACCGACTGACGCCGTGGTCGGCAGAGGAGGCCGCCTTTGGCTGGAGCTCGCCGTCGCCGTCCGGGCCTGAACGAATTGAGCTGACGCTGGCGGCGACGTCGAAACAGGAAATCGAGCCGCTCATTCGGCTCGCAACCGGTCTCGGCGCGCAATCGCTCACGGCCTTCGCGGCGCCTCCGGCGGGCGGCAGCACGCAGGAAAAAATCCGGGTGCTTGACCGATCGCTGCGAAACGCGACCTCTCACGGGCTGGATACGCCGCGCACCTTGCGTGTCGTGCTGCTGTCGGCCACGGCCGCCGCCGCGATTTCGCTGCTGGCGGGTGCGTATTTCGGCGACGGCTTCGATACCGAACAGCAGCAACTGATGCAGCGGGTTTCGCAGCGCCGGGCCGCGCTCCGCCTCGGTCCCGACGGCGGTTCGGCATTCGGCCTGCTTGCCAAACGCAAACAGACGAGCCCCTCGACCGTCGTCGTGTTCGAGGCGCTCTCGAAGGCTTTGCCGGACGGTACTTATGTCACGGAGCTGCGGATCGATGGCGACAAAGTTCAGGTGGTCGGTATGACGCAGGACGCGCCGTCGCTGATCCGTCTGCTTGAAAAATCGCCGCAGTTCGCACGCGCCACGTTCTTTGCGCCGACCACGCGTGCCCAGAATGCGCCGGGCGAGCAATTCCATATCGAAGCCCGCATCACGCCGTCCTTTGGATCGAACTCATGAACCTCGCCGTCACCCTGCGAAAATCGCTTGTAAGTTCGCCGATCGTGGCCGGGGCTGCCTATGCCGGGCTCGTGGCCGTGCTGCTGGCGATAGCCGCGAGCTCGCTCATCGATCTGTTCAACCAGCGGGCGTCGGTCGTGGCGGCCGCCGCAATGCTGGAGCAACTGGAGGGCCGCAAGCCGCTCTCGGGGGACCAACGGCCGGGCGAATCCGGTGCGCCTTCCGGCTCGGTCTTTCTCGAAGGTGCCACGGTGACGGTTGCGGGCGCGGCTCTCCTGCAGCGCGTCGCCGCTGCCGTGACCAAGGCCGGCGGCAATGTGCTGTCGTCCCAGCTTGACGTGCAGGGCGGCCCGAACGCCAAGGCCGGGTTCGTCAGCATGGTCGCAAACTGCGAACTCGATCAATCGGCGCTGCAATCACTGCTCTATGATCTCGAGGCCGGAATGCCGTTCCTGTTCGTCGACCAACTCGACATTCAGGTGCCAACGGCCGGCGAGAGCAAGTTGCGTTTTCTGCTCGGCGTCTCCGGACAGTGGCAGGGAGCAAAATGATGATCGGTAAGCGTGCCATCGGGATTCTGGTACTCGCCCTGCCTTTATGTGCGGGCGCATCCGCAGCAACGGTCACGTCCACTTCTTCGATCGACGATCAGGCGGAGGGCGCGAAGCCGAGCGCTTCCGTTCCATCGACCTGGAGCGAGCCCACCACGACCGTGGTTGAGGTCACGATTCCTCCGTCGACGCCCGGCGCTCCTGCCGCCGAACGACCGCTCAGCGCCAATCCGCTATGGGCGATGCCGGTCAAGCAATTCAGCGTCACGCGTGAACGTCCGATCTTTTTGCCGTCACGCCGCCCGCCCGCCGCGGCGCCTTCAGCGGTGACGGTGGCGAAGGTAGTTGCCCCGCCGAAGCCGAAGGAGCCGGAGCAGCCGCAGCTTTCCCTGGTCGGCACCATCTCCGGCGACGACGCCAGGTTCGGCATTTTTGTCGACCAGGCGACCAAGGCGGTGCTTCGGCTGAAAGAGGGCGAGGATTTTCAGGGCTGGCAACTCCGATCGGTTCAGAGCCGCGAGGCGTCGTTTCAGAAAAACCAGCAGACATTTGTCGTGGCGTTGCCGAAGCCGGGGCTTTCGCAAGCTTCCATCGCCATCCGCGAGGAAGCGTGGTCGCCCAATGCCGAAGCGGGAAAGCTGACGCCGGCCAATACGCAGTTCCGGCACGATCGCTAGGCTTCGTCGAGGTCGGCCGGTCAGAAACCGTATTGCTGAAAGCCCGAGGTCACGAGAAGTCCAGCGGCGAGAAACGGCCCGAACGACATCGAGGTCTGCGCCGTCAACGTCCGTCCCGACAGCTGCATGCCGCCGACGCAAGCCAGCGCCGTGATGGTTGCGACCAACAACAGCATCGGGATGCCGGCGACACCGACCCAAATTCCGGCAGCGCCCAGGAATTTGACGTCGCCAAGTCCCAGCCCCTGAATGCCTCTGAAAGCAAAATAGAGCCGCCGCAGCAGCCAGAAGGTGACGCCAATGGCGGCGCCTTCGCCGAGAGCCTGGATTGCGGCGGCACGGTCTTCGCTCAAGATGACAGTAAGGAGGCCGAGTGCTGCGATCGAAAGATTGAGCCAGTCGGGAATGATGCCGTGACGGATGTCGATCCAGGCGAGAACGGCGCAAAGGGCACAGAGCAATGCAAACGACAACAAGATGGCCATCGGCTTTCCGATCACGGGCGATCGGTTAGCTCTAGCAGACAGCTGCACAGAAGGGAAAAGGCGCCGCCGGATGGCTAGTTCAGCAGCCTTTGCAACGTCACAGCCTGTTCACGGGTGTGAAGCGCGATCGCGGTATGGCTATAGTCGACATGGGCCCCGCTATCGGCGATCCGTTGCAGGATCGCGTCGCCCTTGATGACGTGCAACCCAAGTCCTTCGGTGGCGGGGAAAATGCCGAGAACGACATCGTGCGCCTGAACGACGGCTTTCAGCGCCCAGACCTTGTCATGGGATGCACCGACGAAATGGCGCGTCTCGGCTGCGAGCTGACGCAGTTCTTCGAACTCAGTCACCGGTTACTCCAACGCAACCAAACACAACTAACCGCTTCAAAGTGCCATGACATACTTACCGAAAGCTAAACTTCAGGACCCAACCCGCCAAAAGAAAAGCGTTCAGCGCGAATGGAGCAGGGGCCGGACAAACTCTGAAGCCCTGAACAACTAGCCGTCGTACTGGTCCGGCCCCATCGCCCACAGCCATTGATCGTGGCCGGCGGCAAAGGTGCGGTTGGTTTGAGCCGGGTTGCGGTTGACGAGCGGGCGCAGGAACATCGGGTGCGTGGCGCTGCGCACCTCATGTTCGAGTGTGAAGAGTTTCTTGCCGCTTGCGAGGTCGATGATATCGCGGAAGCGGTATTGATAGGGATTGTCCTCGCTATAGATCAGGTCGCGCTCGGCGAGTGCGCGGTGCGGGCCCGAAAAATTCGTGATGTAGATCTGGACGTGATGGCCGTCGTAGTCGCCTTGCGGCTTGTCGGTCTCACGAAACAGCAGATGCTGGTTCTTGCCGACTTGCACGCAGGCCGTGGCGCCATCGCCATTCTTCAGCTGCGTCGGCATCCCCATGATCCGGGGATAGAAGTCGCATATGCCCTTGGCGCTGCCTGTGGGAACATCGAACTCGACAAAGGGAATGCCGAGCGTGATGCGCCCAAAACGCTCCGCGTCGGGCTCAAAGCAGCGCACGCGATTGCCCCAGGGACAAATCGCCTCGACGTAGTCGTTGTATTCCTTGAACGAGAACTTTGTCTCTTTCAGCCTGGAGGCGACGGACGCCAGCCGGTCCAGCAACGCCTTTCGTCCGGAAATGACGAGCGCGGTATAGCCGCGCAGCACCTGGGCTTCGCCACTTGGCAGGTGAAACTGGCTGCGGCCGACATTGATCCACATGTTGTCGTCGGACGTCATCAGATAGGGATCGCGCGTCAGGCCGAGGCCGGAGACATAGAACAGCGTTGCCAGATGCTGATCCGGTACCTGAACGTTGACGTGTTCGAGATGGATCGAATTGCCGAGGTCTTCGGCGGCGCGGTCGAATTTGTGTTGCATGGCGGCGTTTCCTTACGAGCTTTCCGACACCATAAGCGCCGCTGCGCCCAGCGCCAACACTTCTATCTCGTTACAATTTTCACCCCTTCGAAAAACCGCTGACCCTGGAAACCTGACAGTCCTTTGATCCCGACATTCGCAAAGTGCCGGCCTATTCGGGATGCGAATGTAAGGATCGGACCACCAGCCGGTTCAGACGGCCAGCGAACGCCGCCGGATCTTCCGGCAGTTCGCCGTCCAGAATCTGCGCCTGTTCCAGAAGCAGGAACGCGATGTCAGCCGCGTCAGCGCCGGCCTTTGGGATAGCCGTCACCAGCGGATGGCGAAGGTTGATCTCAAGAATGGGCTTTGTGCCGGCGCCGCGGCTTTGCTGCGCCAACAAGCGTTCCAGTTCGCGGTCCGGGCCGTGAGTGCCGGCGACGAGGCATGAGGCACTTGTGGTGAGGCGCTGCGAGGCGCGCACGTCGGTGACGCGGTCGCCGAGGTTTAGTTTGATGGCCGCGATGATATCGGCTTCATCGGCGTCGGATTTGCTCTCGTCTTTCTTGCTGTCGTCGAGCAGCGCGATCAGGGAAAAGTCGATATCGCCCTGGCTTAGCGACTTCAGCGGCTTGCCGTCAAAATCAAGTGGCGCCGACGTCCAGAACGCATCGACCGGATCGGTCAAGAGCAGCACTTCGATGCCGCGGGCGGTCGCCGATTCCAGCTTGGGGTTGCTCTTGAGGCGTTCGATGGCATCGCCGGCAAGGAAATAAATCTCGGTCTGGTTCGGCTTGAGGTCGGCGATGTATTGCTTGAGCGTACGGTTCTCGCCCGCCGTCGTTGTGAAGCGTGACAGCGCCAGCAGCTTTTCGCGCCGCTCGAAATCCTCGTAGATGCCTTCCTTGATGACGGAGCCGAACGCATCCCAGATTTTCGCGAAATTCTCCGGCTGCTTGTCAGCGAGCGCCTCGAGTTCGCCGATGATGCGGCCGGTCACCGCTTTGCGGATTTGCGCGAGCTGCGGATTGTTCTGCAACATCTCTCGCGACAGGTTGAGCGGCAAGTCTTCGCTGTCGATGACGCCGCGAACGAAGCGCAGGTAAGCCGGCAGAAGATCGGCCTCGTCGGTGATGAACACCCGCCGCACGTAAAGCTTGACGCGCGTCTTGCGATCGGAATCGAACAGGTCGAATGGCTTGGTGGAAGGAGCAAACAGCAGAACAACGTAGGAATATCGCCCCTCCGCGCGGTAATGCAGCGTCATCGCCGGTTCGTCGAAGGCGCCGGCAATCGATTTGTAGGCTTCTTTATAATCGTCCTGCGTCAGTTCGGATTTCGGCCGCTGCCACAACGCGCTCGCCGAATTGATCTGCTTCGCTTCACCCTTGTCGTCGACCAGCTCGATCGGGAACTGGATGTTGTCGGAATAGGCGCGGACGATACGCTCGATTTCGTAGGCTTCGAGATATTTGGCCGCGTCCTTTTTCAGATGAAGAACGATATGGGTGCCGCGCTGGGGCGTCTGCGGATCGGTCAGCCCAGCGGGTGCGATTTCGAAGCCGGCCCCGCCGGCGGAAGACCACGCCCATGCCTCGTCGCTGCCGGCGCGGCGGCTGGTCACTACGATGCGTTCGGCCACCATGAAGGCCGAGTAGAAGCCGACGCCGAACTGGCCGATCAGGCCGAAGCCGTCCTTGGCGTCCTTCAGTCGCGACACGAACGACTTGGTGCCGGACCGGGCGATGGTACCGAGGTTGTCGATCAGTTCCTGACGGTCCATGCCGATGCCCGTATCGGCAATCGTGAGCGTGTCGGCGCTCTTGTCCGGGATGATGCGGATCTTTGGCGCGTTGCCGTCGCCGATCAGCTCTGGGCGGCTGATGGCCTCATAACGCAGCTTGTCGCAGGCATCGGATGCGTTGGAAATCAGCTCGCGCAGGAAAATATCGGTTTCCGAATAAACCGAATGAACCATCAGGTTCAACAGCTCGGAAACCTCGGCCTGGAACGCCTTGGTCTCAACGGTGGGGTCGGCAGTTGTCATCTGAGGCTCGCGGGAAAGTTCACGGAGAACCCCGATATAACGCGCCGCGAGTCTAAGATCAAGCGCTTATGGGCTCTCGTCCGCCGGTTGCGATCCTATTGTGGGGTAGGTCTTGCGCTCGCTCAAGTAGCCGACCAGCGAGGTCTTGATGCTGGCGACGTGCTCGCGCATCAGCATCTCCGCGCGCCAGGGTTCTTGCGCGATCACCGCCTCGAAGATGCGGTGATGATCGTCGTGCCGCCGGCGGACGTCGTGATATTCGAACACCACGATGTTGCGGGTGGACGAAACCGGCACATGATGGCAGATGCGGATCATTTCGCTGAGCATGCGGTTGCCCGCAGATGCCAACAGGGCGTCGTGGAAATCGCCGTTGATATCGCGGTAGATCGTGAGGTCGCCCGCCTCGAACGCGCCGCGCTCCAGCAATTTGTCGCCCGCCGCCAACGCGCGCTCGATGATTTCCCGCTCCTTTGGCGGAAGTCCGCGCTCGGCCGCGAAGCGAACGGCGACGCCTTCCAACGCCGCGCGGATGTCGTAGGCATCCACGATCGCCGGGAGGGGAAATTCGCGCACGGTGAAACCGCGGTTCGGCGCGTAGTCCAACAGCCCTTCGCCGGCGAGCGCCTGCAACGCCGCGCGCACGGGGGTGCGCGACACCGAGAGCGTCTTTGAGAGCTGAACCTCGTTGAGCCGCTCGCCGGCGACGACCGCGCCGCCGAGAATGGCCTCGCGAACCCGGTCCATGACGGATAGGGCACGGTTGCCGGCGCGCGGTCCGCCTGCCGCCCCTTCAGCCGCCTGGTCCACCCATTCCGTCATCGCGAAGAAAAACTCATTCTATCAATCTGTATACAGTTGAGGAAATTATAGCAGGTGGATACGCTGAAAATCTAGTATTTATTCGAGTCCTGGCGCTTCGAAGCCAAATGCACTTCCAGAAGTGTATGTAATTTGTATTGACTCACTTTTCGCTTTGTCGAACCATGGCCTCCACAAAGTATGGGGTGACGAGGTCCATGGCGCAAAGCACGTTAGAAATCGGCGAAAACGCCATCGAGTTGATCACCGCGAACCGTAATGCGCATTACGAGCCGTTTGGCTGGCATCACTGGCCCGAACATCCCTGGCTCGCCTATCAATTCCGCCGTGGGCTGGGCGAAAGCCAGGAAGGCGGCGGCAGCGTCAGCGAGATCATGCAGGCGGGATCGCGCATGATCCCGGGCGATCTCGAGAGCTGGCACGTCGAATGGATGCGGATTGCCGACCGCAACTGGAAGCGCGGCCTGACGGAAGAAAAAGCGGGCCACACCCGCACGGCGATGAACTGCTTTCTGCGTGCGGCGGACTATTATCGCCAAGCCGAATTCCATCTCGATCCTGACGATGCGCGGCGGTTGCCGACGTTTGAGAAAATGGAAGCCTGCTCGCACAAATTCATCTCCACCCTCAACCCGCCCGGCGAAGTGGTCGATATACCCTACGAACCGGGCAAGCCGATGTGCGGCTATTTCATTCGCGCACCATTTCCCGGAGACAGGCTGCCGGTGCTGATCTGCATGGGCGGGCTGGATTCCATCAAGGACGAGATGTGGTTCATGCAGGCCCATGGCTGCCTGCAACGCGGCATTTCCGTGTTGATGATCGACGGGCCGGGGCAGGGCGGTACACTGCGGCGGCACAAGATCTATACGCGGCACGACAGCGAAGTGCCGATCGGCAAGTGCATTGACTGGCTGGAAAAGCGTGACGATGTCGACGCCAAGCGGATCGCGGTCTGCGGCTCGAGCATGGGCGGCTACTACGCCGCGCGCGCCGCGTGCTATGAGCATCGGCTGGCGGCGGCCATTTCCCATGGCGCGATCTGGTCGGTGCACGACATGTGGGGCACCAAGGGTGACGACTTCGGCCTCGCGATGCACATCCGATGGGTTTTCGGCGCCAAGTCGATGCATGATGCCCATGAGCGGATGAAGCCGTTCACGCTCAAAGGGCATCTTGAGCACATGAAATGCCCGTATCTGGTGCTGCATGGCGGGCACGACGTACTGACCGTGACGGCCGCGCGCAGCACCTACGATTACGCCAAGGCGAATGGCGTCGATGCCAGCTTGCGCATCCTCGACACTGAAGAAACCGGCGCCGAACATTGCCAGCACGACAATCCGACCATCGGCCAGGAAGTATTGGCCGACTGGCTAGCCGATCGTTTCGGTATCGACCAGCGGGCGCTGCTGAAGACTTCCTTCAACCCCCTGATATGAGGGCTGCCATGAATTTAGGTGTCGATCATCCCAAGGCGGCCGTGGTCGCCATCGACTTGCATCGCGGCCATCTCGACATGACGGTGGCGACGATGCCGACGACACCGGATGTCGCGGCGCGCATCATCGCCGCCAACAAGCGGCTGTTCGACTGGTGCCGCAGCGTCGGCATTCCCGTCATCCACCAGGTGACGTCCTATCGCGATGTCGAGGAAATTCGCGTCAATCCGTTCTGGCGCACCCGCGCCGAGCAACCGAACAACACCCGGAAGAATGCGATGCGCCACAACATCATCGGTGGCCCCGGCTGCACGGTGATGCCGCAACTGTTGGATTCGCGCGATTTCATCGTCAATACCAAGAAGCGGTACGATTGCTTCCTCGGAACCGATCTCGATTTTCTGCTGCGTTCCCATGGCATCAACACGATTCTGATGACCGGCGTGAACACCAATTCCTGCGTGCTGGCGACCACGACGGCCGCGAATGTGCGCGACTATGCCGTGATCGTCGTCGAAGACTGCGTCGACAGCATGGACGGCCCGGAACTTCATGCCGCGGGCTTGGCGTGCATCAGCACCGCCTTCGGCTTCGTGATGAATACGGACGAAGTCATGGCGCTCGAAGGGCTTGCCCGGCATCGGGGGAGTGGAGTGGATTTGGCATTCGCTACGAACCCAGCCGCGAGCGCGTAACGCGAATGCCAAATCCTAAACTCCACTCCTATTTTAATTTTGCTGGTGGTCCTATGATCCTAACATTCGCAAAAGTGCCTGCTGCGGAGACATGCGAATGTTAGGATCAGACCACCAGTACGCCGCATGATATGAATGAATTTCTAATCGAAAGAGTATCCTCGCCATGACCGGCCCCATGCTTCCGCGCGAACGCATCGAATATTCCGCCATCGTCGACCGCCCGCCGCTGAAATTGCCGGGCGGTGCGCGCATGATCGTCTGGACCATCGTCAATCTCGAGGTCTGGGACATCTCCAAGCCGATGGCCCGGCAGGTGCTGCCGGCGCCGACCGGCGTTCCCTTGCTGCCGGACGTGCCAAACTGGAGCTGGCACGAATATGGCATGCGTGTCGGCGTATGGCGGTTCTTCGATCTCTACAAGAAACTCGGCATCGCGCCGACGCTCTCGATCAACGCACGCGTTTGCGAAGATTATCCGCGCGTGGCGCAACAGGCCAAGGATGCCGGCTGGGAATTCATGGGCCACGCCTATGAGCAGGGGCCTATCCACAAAGAAGCTGACCAGAAGGCGATGATCGCGCGCTCCATGAGTGTGATCGAAAAATTCACCGGCAAGCGACCGGTCGGCTGGCTTGGGCCCGGCCTGACGCAGACGCTGGAGACGCCGGAAAATCTCGCGGAAGTCGGCGTCAAATATATTGGTGACTGGGTCTATGATGACGAGCCGACGGTGATCCGCACCGAGAAAGGGCCGCTGGTGACGCTGCCCTATACGGTCGAACTCAACGACATTCCGATGATGCTGGTGCAGCATCACGACAGCGATCATCTGCTTCGCCGTTCCATCGACAGCTTTGACCGTCTCTATGCCGAGAGCAAGGATCGGCCGAAGATCATGTCGATTGCGATCCATCCCTATATTTCCGGCCAGCCGTTCCGGATCAAATATCTCGAACAGATCTACGACTATGTGAACAAGCATGAGGGCGTCGTTCACTGGAACGGCGAGCAGATCCTCAACTGGTATCAGGGCCAGAAGAAATGAGTGATCAAGCTCAGCATCCGCTGCCGGCGGTGGCCGCGACCGAGGCTGCGGTCGCAGGTGGCGGCAGATTTCCGGTTCGTCGTATTTATTGCGTCGGCCGCAATTATCTCGACCACATCCGGGAAATGAAGGAAGCGGACGAGCGCGATCCGCCGTTCTTCTTCCAGAAACCACGCGACGCAATCGTGCTTGACGGCGCGCGCATTCCTTATCCGCCGTTCACCTCCGATTTTCAATTCGAGGTCGAGCTTGTTGTCGCGCTCGGCAAAGGCGGACGCGACATTGCGGTCGAGACGGCGAACAGCCTGATCTGGGGCTATGCCGTCGGCATCGATTTCACCCGCCGCGACCGCCAGTTTGACGCCCGCGACATGCGCCTTCCCTGGGAAGTCGGCAAGAGTTTTGATGCGTCAGCGCCATGCGGGCCGATCGCGCAGGTGCGCGATCCCGATCGCTTCAAGGATTGTGCGATCACGCTTTCGGTCAACGGCGTCGAGCGCCAGCGCGGCAATATTGGCCAGATGATCTGGAATGTGCCGGAAGTGATCGCGCAACTGTCGAAACAGGTCCGCCTCGAAGCCGGTGATCTCATCTATACCGGTACGCCGTCGGGAGTCGGTCCCGTCGTGCCGGGCGACCTCATCACCGCTCACGTCGACGGACTGCCGTCGCTCACCGTCACCATCACACCCCCCGAGATTTGAATCATGCAGCCCACCGAACGCATTTCCTATTCGCCGATATCGGAACGTCCGCCGCTGAAATTGCCGGATGGCAAACGCATGGCGGTGTGGGTGATCGTCAATGTCGAGGAGTGGGACATCAATTCGCCGATGCCGCGCACGGTGCTGACGCCGCCGGCCGGCGGCTCGCCATCGCCTGACATTCCAAATTGGGCCTGGCACGAATATGGCAACCGCGTCGGGTTCTGGCGCCTGCTCAAGACCTTCGACGATTTCAAGATTCCGGGCGTGCTTGCCATCAACGGTTCGGCGCTTGCCGCGTATCCGGCGATCGTCAAGGCCGCGAAAGAACGCAACTGGGAGTTCATGGGCCACGGCTTCACCCAGCGCAACATGCAGAAGGTCGAAAACGAGCGCGAGGACATTCGCAAGACAGCCGACGTCATAGAGAAGGCAACGGGGAAACGGCCACGCGGATGGCTTGGCCCGGGTCTCACCGAGACCTGGGAGACGCCGGACCTGTTGAAGCAGGAAGGTTACGATTACGTCGCCGATTGGGTGCTCGACGATCAGCCGGTCTGGCTGAAGACCAAAACGACGCCGATCGTCAACATTCCCTATACGCAGGAATGCAACGACGTCGCCATGATGCTGATCCAGCATCATAAAGCCTCTGAGTATCAGGATCGCGCGCTCGATCAGTTCGAGCAGATATATGAGGACGCAGTCGATTCCGCGCGCATCATGGCGCTGGTGATCCATCCCTACATCATGGGCGCGCCGCATCGCGCCAAATATTTCCGCCGCATCTTCGAGGTTATCAAGCAAAAGCCGGACGTCGCCTTCATGACCGGTGAGGCGATTCTCGACTGGTATCTCAAGACGGGACCGAAAGCGCCGTAACAAAAGGATGAGCACGTTCCAGCTTCTCAACGGACTGACCTTCGCGGCGCTGCTGTTTGTCGTCGCGAGCGGCTTTACGTTGATCTTCGGGCTGTTGCGCATCGTCAACCTCGCGCACGGCGCGCTTTATCTGCTGGGCGGCTATATCGGCTTCGCGGTCGCAACCAAAACCGGCAGTTTCGTGCTCGGTGGTCTCGGCGCGATGGCCGCGATCGCGGCGATCGGCTTCGTGCTCGATCAGGGGTTGCTGCGGTTTGTTCGCGGCAACGAACTGCGCCAGGTGTTGCTGACGCTCGGCTTTGCTTTCGTTGTCAACGATATGTCGCTGGTGATCTGGGGAGGCGACAGCTTTACGGTGCCGATCCCGCAGATGCTCAAAGGCGGCATGCGGGTATTCGGTACGTTCTACCCGACGTACAGGCTGTTCGTGCTCGCGACAGGGATTGTCGTGTTTGCCGGCTTGTGGCTCCTGTTGAATCACACCCGGCTCGGGGCGCTGATCCGCGCCGGTGTTGACGATGCCGAAATGGTCGAAGCCTCCGGGGTCAACATCCGCCGCGTCTTTCTTGTTACCTTTCTGCTCGGCTCGGCGCTCGCGGGCCTCGGCGGCTTGATGGGTGGCGCGTTTCTCTCGCTTTATCCGTCGGCGGATGCCGAAATTCTGGTGTTCAGCCTCGCCATCGTCATTATCGGCGGGCGCGGCAGTCTGGTTGGCGTCGGCGTCGGCAGCCTTCTGGTCGGGCTTCTCAATACGCTCGGGCAGGTGATGTTCCCCGAACTGGCTTACTTCGTGATTTTCGGCCCGATGGCGCTGTTGCTGGCGTTTCGTCCCCTCGGTCTGTTCGGCCGGGCGGCCACGACATGACGGACGCCGCATCAACGCAGACGAAAATCGCCGGCATGACGGGCCGCGCGATCGGCGTCGTTATCGTTGTGCTGGCGGTTGCCGCCGCGCTGCCGCTTATTCTGTCGAATTATCAGGTTGGGCTTGCGACCGAAATGCTGATCTTCGGCATGCTTGCGATGTCGATCGATATTCTTGCCGGCTTTGCCGGCCGCACCTCGCTCGGTCATGGGGCGATCTTCGGCGTCTCCGGCTATGTCGTAGTCTATGCATCCGCGCAGGCGGGTTTACCGCCTGCGGTCGCCTTTGTGCTCGGCATGCTCGCCGCCACGCTCGTCGCTATCGTTTTTGCGCTGCTCGCAGTGCGCACCTCGGGCGTCTATTTCCTGCTGTTGACGCTTGCGCTCGGCATGATCGTCTGGGGCATCTGTCTGCGCTGGACTCAGGTAACGGGTGGCGAGAACGGCATGCGCGGCGACGTGAGGCCGGCCTTTTTGATGGCCCATCGCGCCTTCTATTGGGCGGTACTCGTGGCGACGACATTTGTGAGCTACGCGATGTGGCGCTTCGTCCGTTCGCCGTTCGGGCTGACGTTGCTCGGCATTCGCGACAGTGAAAGCCGCATGAAAAGCCTCGGCTATAATGTGCCGCTGCACCTGTTCGTCGGCTTTGCGGTGTCCGGCTTCTTTGCCGGGATTGCCGGCGCGCTCTATGCGATGTTCAACAATTTCGTCAGTCCATCCACGGTTGCGCTGGCGCAATCGGTCGAGGGCGTGTTGATGATGATCGCGGGCGGCGTTGGCACGCTGTTCGGCGGCTTCGTCGGTGCTGCCGCCATTATCACGCTGGAGAACGCCGTCAGCGCCTATACCGAGCGCTGGCAGACCGTGTTGGGCTTGACGTTCATCGTCATCATGATCTTTGCGCCGGAAGGCATCATCGGCACCCTGCGCGCCATTCTGACGCGCGGGCGGCAGGCCAAGGAACGCTATAAAGACTAATACCGCCGATCTAGTGATCGTTTCGAAAGGGAACATTCAGATGGACCGCAGGCAATTCCTTAAAAATTCCACCGCCGTTGCCGCCGCTGCCGGGACCGGCGCAGTGCCCTGGCGCGCGCGGGCTCAGACCGCGCCGATCAAGATCGGCTTGCTCGCGCCGCTCACCGGGGTGGTCGCCTCCGGCGGCAAGGAGATGGTCGAGGGCGTGCAGTTCTATCTGGAGTCCGTGAACTATCAGATCGCCGGCCGCAAGGTTGAGCTTGCGATCGAAGACGATGCCTCCAATCCCGACACCGCGTTGCAGAAAGCGCGGCGACTGGTGGAGCAGGGCAATTGCCACATGCTGATCGGCGACCTGCTCGCCAATACCGGTCTGGCCGTTGCCAACTACGTCAAGGGAACCGGCACGCCGTATTTCATTCCGATCATCGCCGCCGACGATCTGACGCAGCGCCAGCGCATTAAAAATGTGATCCGCGTCGCCGGATACACCGGCAGCGCCTTTACCCACCCATTCGGCGATTGGTGCCTGAAGCAGGGTTACAAGAAAATTGCGACCATCAGCCAGGACTACACCTTCGGTCACGAACAGTGCGGCGGTCTGGCGCAAGTGTTTACCGAAGGCGGCGGTGAGATCGTTCAGCAGTTCTGGCACCCGCTCAACACCGCCGACTTCAGCCCGTATCTCGGTCAGCTCGCGGACCTGAAGGTCGATGCGATCTTTGCGATGGAAACCGGCGCGGATGCGACGCGTCTGATCCAGCAATATGCAAGCTTCGGCCTCAAGGGAAAATTCCCGTTGCTGGGCGCCATGAACGCCACCGACCAATCGGTGATCCGCACGCTTGGTGAAGAATGCGACGGCATCGTCTCGGCCGCCCATTTTGCCGAAGGCTCCGGCAATCCGGTGACGGCGAAGTTCACCAAGGATTATGAAGCCAAGTACGGCAAGATTCCTTCGCTCTACGGCTTCTCGATGTATTCCGGCATCATGTGGGTGGCGGAAGCGCTGGAGAAAATCGGCGGAAAAGCCGAGGACCGCGACGCCTTCATCGACGCTGTGCTCAAGACCGATCTGACGGGATCGCCGCTCGGCACGACCGTCAAGCTCGATGCCTACGGCAATCCGATATACGACGTACAGATTCGCAAAGTGGTAAAGCGCGCCGACGGCAAATACTGGAACGTGCCGATTGCGAGCTATCCCGGGGTCTCGCAATTCTGGAAATACGATCCCGAAACCTACATGAAGCAGCCGCCTTATTCGCGGACCTTCCAGGGGATCAAGAAAGCTTAAGGGCGATCAAGCGAGCCCGGCCAAGCTGCAGGTTCGCGGCCTGTCCGGCGTAAACGGAAGTGACAGTGTCCGAACCGATCCTCACTTTGTCCGATGTCGTCGTGGCGTTCGACGCCTTGCGCGCGGTCGATGGCGTCAGCCTCACCGTGCCGCAGGGCCAGCGCCGCGCCATCATCGGGCCCAATGGCGCCGGCAAGACGACGCTGTTCAACGCCATCGCCGGCGCGCTGCCGCCGACCAAGGGAAAAATCGCGTTTGACGGTCACGACATCACTCGCCTGCCGCCGCATCGGCGTGCCCGGCTCGGCGTGTCGCGTACCTTCCAGATCACCAATCTGTTTCCGCGGCTTTCCGTGCGCGACAACATGGTGTTGGCGTTGCGCGGACGCTCGCCGCGCAAGTTTTCGCTGTTTGGCACACCCGATATCGACGCGGTCGAAGCGCCCCGGATCTCAGCCGCGCTCGAGGCGGTGCGGATCGCAGGACGTGCCGACGTGATGGTGCATGACTTGTCCTATGGCGAGCAGCGTCAGCTCGAGATCGCGCTGTCGCTTGTCACCTCGCCACGGTTGCTGCTGCTGGATGAGCCGGCCGCCGGGCTGTCGCCCTCGGAGCGCTCGATGGTGGCCGAAATCATTCGCTCGCTGGGGCGCGATATCACGGTCGTCCTGATCGAGCACGATATGGATCTGGCGCTCGGCCTGGTCGACCACGTCACCTGCATGTTCGAGGGCCGCGTGCTGGTCGAAGAGGCGCCCGACGATATCAGGCGCAACAAACAGGTGCAGGAAGTCTATCTGGGGCGGCCGCGTCATGCTTGAGGTTCGCGACCTGCATAGCGGTTATGGTGAGGCGCTGGTGGTCCGCGGCGTCTCCCTCGATGTCGCGCCTGGCGAGATCGTCGCCGTACTCGGCCGCAACGGCATGGGCAAGACGACGCTGATCCGCTCCATCATGGGACTTGCGCCGCCGCAGGTTCGTTCCGGTTCGATCAGCTGGCGCGGCGAAAACCTCGTCGGCCTGCGGCCGCACGATATCGCCGGGCGCAGAATCGCGATCGTGCCGCAGGGGCGGCGACTGTTCCCATCGTTGACGGTCACCGAACATCTGACGATGCTGAAGGGCGCACGCGCCAAGTCTGGCTGGACGCTCGATCGCGTGTTCGCGCTGTTTCCGAGATTGGCCGAACGGCGTCATCACCGTGGCGGGCAATTGTCGGGCGGCGAACGCGGCATGCTCGCCGTCGGCCGTGCGCTGATGATCGATCCGGAGCTGATCCTGATGGATGAACCCTCCGAAGGGCTCGCGCCCGTCATGGTGCAGCATCTCGAAGAGATCGTACGCGACCTCAGGCGCGAGGGGCTGTCGATCCTACTGGTCGAACAGAATCTTTACAGCGCGCTCGCCGTCGCCGACCGTGTCTACGTTCTGGAGACCGGGCAGGTGGTGCATCAAGCCGATGCGGCGGCGCTGGCGCAGCAGACGGACGTGTTGTTCGCGCGTCTTGGCGTGGGTTAAGCGCTCTCGTGAAGCGCTACACGAAATCGGAATCCGTCAGTTGAAAGCGATCGAAGCTCAATTCGACGATGTTGGAATGGACGTCTCTCAATTGAACCAGTATCGGCTGACGATACCGCGCGGGCACGGCAAATCCTGGTAGCCGCGGCAGGCTCTTGTTGAGCCCGGCATAAACGAAGACGCGATGCTTCCAGTGACGACAGGCGGCGCGGATCAACGCGTTGATGTCGCTTGAATTGATGACGGCGCCCGGCCGCGCAAAGAAGCCGCACAGCAGCGCGTGGCTTATCCCCCGTGTCCTACGCGAGGATGAGACCAACAGCAGATCAGGCGTCGCATGCACCGCATAATCGCAGGTAGGATCGCTGACGCGCTCGAACAGGGTTGTAGCATCCCAGTGCAGGCCGTTTTCGCCAGCCGGAGTTGTAAAAGGCGCCAGCCGTTCGATCGCTTCATCTCTCGACATCGTCTTGATCGACGCCGACACCTGCACGCGCCGGCGGCGCGGCCACCCGAGACTGACGCCGATACGCACCGGCAGCAACAGAAAGGGACGTAGCTTCATGAAGCTGGCGTTGAGGGGCGCCGAGATCGGGTTTGGCATACCAAGGATAATGCGAATGTGGTTGGCCTCGCATAACCGCTCGCACTCGCCGTAGATCCGGCGAACCAGCCCCGGCGAACGATGGCTTTTCAAGATAAAGAGGTCAATGAGTTGGGTCGCGATCACGGGCTCGCCGTCCAGATAGACGTTCTGGTGGAGTAGAACAATCTGACCGACTTTCTTGTCGCCGTCGAAGGCAGCCACGACCGCGCTGCCCTTTCCGAAGCCGCGCTCGTAGAGCCACTTCATCCGGGACGCGGAAAACGCAACGTCCTTCGACCCAAACGCTTCGGTGGCAATGTCCGCCGTGCTTTCAAAATCGACAGCGCGCTCTTCCGAAACCGCAATCATCTAAAAATGTCCCCAGCGCGCTGACTGGCAGTCCGATTCGCGCGTCCCCACCCGGGAGCTTAGCTCAAAACCCCGCTCTTGCGAGGGCGGGGATGAACCCCCATTTCAACGGACCAAAGGATTTGACCATGCTGGATTTCACCCAATACGGCTCGGGCGGCCCTGGTTCGAGCGCTACGCCGGTCGCAACACCGGATGGCGATCAACCCCTGCTCGATGCCTATTCGAACGCGGTCATCGGCGTGACGGAACGCGTCGGGCCTGCGGTGGTCCGGGTCGAAACCGGCGACAAGACGCCCGGTGCCCGGTCGCGCGGCGGCCTCGGCTCCGGCATCGTGATTTCGCCGGATGGGCTCGTGCTGACCAACAGCCATGTCGTCGGCTCGTCCCGGCACATCCGCTTGCAGGATATCGAAGGCGTCGTCACCGATGCCCGCGTGCTCGGCGTTGATGCCGACACCGATCTTGCGCTGTTGCGCGCGGACGGTGCACGGGATTTGCGCTACGCCTCGCTCGGCAATTCCCGCAATTTGCGCCGTGGCCAACTGGTGGTCGCGATCGGCAACCCGCTCGGATTCGAATCGACGGTGACCGCGGGCGTGGTATCGGCGCTCGGCCGCTCGATCCGCTCGGTAAGCGGACGGACCATCGAAGACGTGATCCAGACGGATGCGGCGCTCAATCCCGGCAATTCCGGCGGCCCGCTGGTGTCTTCGACCGGCGAGGTGATCGGCATCAACACCGCGATCATCAGCGGCGCGCAGGGCATTTGCTTTGCGGTCGCGAGCAACACCGCTCAGTTCGTGCTCTCGGAGATCATCCGCCACGGCTATGTCCGCCGCGCTTATATCGGCGTGTCCGGCCAGACCGTGCCGGTGCCGCGACGCCATGCGGTGGCAGCCGGTGTCGAAAACAAAATGGGCGCGTTGCTGGCGCAGAGCGAGCCGGACGGACCGGCCTCACGCGCCGGGATTTTGCCGGGCGATGTCGTGATCAGGCTCGACGGCGTCGCCATCCATGGCGTCGACGACCTGATCCGGGTGCTCGACCGCGACCGTATCGACCGAACGTTGAAGATGGACGTGTTGCGGTTGGGTCGTTTACGCGAGATCGACATTCACCCCGTCGAGCGCAAGGTGGCGGGACGGTAGGGTGATCCTCATGACGAGGAGGCGTTCTTGCGCCGTCTCCGGGCGATGCGTTGCATCGCCGGGAGAACCATGAGACCAGAGCCCGGGCCTCATGCTTCGACACGCGGCGAATGCGCCGCTCCTCGGGGAGGGAAGCCCTAGACCCGCAGCGCCGCCAGCAATTCGTCCGGCTGCTCGACCATCATCATGTGCCCGGCGCCCGGCAGCACGACGGTACGGGCGTTCGGGATCGCGGCGGCGAGCGTTTTGCCCGCCTTGGCCGGGGTCATCATGTCGCGTTCACCGAGGATGACAGTCGCCGGTACCCTAACCTGCGCTGCGGCGGCGAGCGCATTCTGGTAGGCGTTGCAGGCATTAAGGTCGCTGTAGAGCACGCCGGGTGCGGTTCGCTCCAGCACGCGCTGGGCGCCCTGATGCATCCAAAGTCCCGGCGCGAGGCTGCCGCCGAGTTCGGCTTTGAAGCCGAGCCCCCAGATCGAAACCATGTCGATTGCCGCCGTATCATTGGCCTCGGCGGCCTTCAGCAAATCCGGCCCGACCGTCATGGTTGCGGCGGTGCCGATCAGGCTTAGCGCCGATACCTTGTCAGGGTGACGCGCCGCGGTCTCGATCGCAATCAGCGAGCCCATGGAATGGCCGACCAGTCTGGCCTTCGCAGCGCCCGCAGCGTCGAGCAGGGCGGACGTCCAGTCGGCCATGTCGGCAATGGTTTGCAGCGGTCGACCGGACGAGCGGCCATGGCCGGGCAGATCCGGCGCCAGCACCGAATAGCCGTGATGGGCGAACCATCGGCTATGCAGCGCCCAGGTCGAATGGTCGAATCCCGCGCCGTGCAGCAGCACTACGGCGGGCAGCGATTTGTCGAACGGCCGACCGCCGGTCGCCACGAAGGTCTCAACGCCATTCACCGACAACTGCATGGTTTAAACCTTTTGTGAGGCGCGTAGCGCCTGGCCGAGATCGTCGATGATGTCCGTGGCGGCCTCGATGCCGACGGACAGCCGCACCAGCTCTTCGCCGATGCCGGCGGCCTTCAATTGATCGGCATCCATCTGCTGATGGGTAGTACTGGCGGGATGGATCACCAGCGTCTTCGCATCGCCGACATTGGCGAGGTGGCTGATCAGCTTGAGCTGTTCGATGAACTTCTTGCCCGCGCTGCGGCCGCCCTTGATGCCGAAGCTTACGATCGAACCGGCGCCGCGCGGCAGCAGCTTTTTCGCCAGCGCGTGGTCGGGATGGTTTTCCAATGCGGGATGTAAAACCCAGTCGACCGCCTTGTTGGCGGTCAGGAATTCCAGCACCGCGAGCGTATTGGTCATATGCCGCTCCATGCGGACGCCGAGCGTCTCAATGCCTTGCAAGAGCTGGAACGCGTTCATCGGTGACAGGCACGCGCCGAAATCGCGCAGTCCTTCCGTTCGTGCGCGCATGATGAAGGCCGCCTGGCCGAACTGCTCGTCGAAGACGATGCCGTGATAGCCGGCATAGGGCTCGGTCAGCACAGGAAATTTGCTGGAAGCGTGCCAGTCGAACCGGCCGCCGTCGACGATGGCGCCGCCGATGGCGATGCCGTGGCCGCCGAGCCATTTGGTCGCAGAGTTCATCACGATGTCGGCGCCGAGCTCGATCGGGCGGCTCAAGAACGGCGTGGCAAAGGTGTTGTCGATCAAAAGCGGAATTTTCGCCTCATGCGCGATCTGCGCCACCGCCGGGATATCCAATACTTCAAGGCCGGGATTGCCGATGGTCTCGCCGATGATGAGCCGTGTGTTTGGTTTGATTGCGGCGCGGAATTCGCCGTGCGCACGCGGCTTCACGAAAGTCGTGGTGATGCCGAAACGCGGCAGCGTATGCGCCAAAAGATTGATGGTGCCGCCGTAGAGCGAAGCCGAGGCGACGATGTGATCGCCGGCATTGAGCAGCGTCGCGATCGCGAGATGCAGCGCCGCCATGCCGCTTGCGGTGGCGATGGCGCCGACGCCGGCTTCAAGCGCCGCGATGCGTTCTTCCAGCACCGCCGTGGTCGGATTGGATATCCGCGTATAGATGTGGCCGGCGCGCTCCAGGTTGAACAGCGCAGCCGCATGGTCGGAATCCTGGAAGACATAAGACGTGGTCTGATAGATCGGCACGGCGCGCGCGCCGGTAACAGAGTCCACGCGCTGAC
This sequence comes from uncultured Alphaproteobacteria bacterium, assembly GCA_963824305.1. GTDB lineage: Bacteria > Pseudomonadota > Alphaproteobacteria > Rhizobiales > Xanthobacteraceae > Bradyrhizobium. Next base: position 1,465,098 of record CAWGOW010000001.1, on the reverse strand, counting down.
CGGCGTGCAGGCTCAGCGTTTCGAAAGCGGGCGGCTTGGGGGTGGGCATATGGCAACTCGCGGAATGATTTTTCGTTTACCTCTCTCCGCTCGCGGGGAGAGGTCGGATTGCCGCTGGCGATGCGGAGCATCGTCCAGTGCAATCCGGGGAAGGGATTTCAGACGTGCACGGCGGTGCGAACCCGGCCGGCATCGCCGAACACGCGCAGGTATCTTTCGACTTCGCTCTGGGCGCCGGTTGCCTTTTCCGGATTATCCGACAGCTTCACCGCCGGTCGGCCGTCGACCGAGGTGACCTTGCAGACGATCGAGATTGGATTGAGGTTGACTGAATTGTTCGGCGCGCATCCGACGAAATCGTTCGTCAGGTTGGTGCCCCAGCCGAAGCTAATGCGCACGCGGCCGGCAAAGTGGCGATGGATTTCCTCGATCGAGTCGACATCCATGGCGTCGGAAAACACCAGAAGTTTTTCTTTCGGATTTTTTCCCTTCTGCTTCCACCAAGCGATGATCTCTTCGCCCGACTGGATCGGCGGCGCGCTGTCGGGGCGAAAGCCGGTCCAGTCAGCAACCCATTCCGGCGCGTCGCGCAAGAAGGCTTTGGTGCCGAAGGCGTCGGGCAGCGCAATCAGAAGGTTTCCGCCGTAGGTGTGGCGCCATTGATCGAGCACGCGGTAGGGCGCCCAGCGCAATTCGGTGTCATCGTTGGCGAGTGCGGCGGCGACCATCGGCAGTTCATGGGCGTTGGTGCCGATGGCTTCGAGATCGCTGTCCATCGCCAGCAGCACGTTGGAGGTACCGGTAAACGATGATCCCAGCCCTTCCTTCACCGCTTCGACGCACCAGCGCTGCCACAGAAATCCGTGGCGGCGGCGCGTGCCGAAGTCCGACAGCCGCAGGCCGTCGAGCTTTCGCAAGCGTTCGACCTTGCTCCAGAGTTTGGCTTTGGCGCGCGCATAGAGCACGTCCAGCGCAAAGCGGCCCTGTCCCTTCATCAACTGGCGCGAACGCAGTTCGTTGAGAATGGCAAGCGCTGGAATCTCCCACATCGTCGTATGCGTCCACGGCCCGTAGAAATTCAATTCGTACTGGCCGTCGACTTTCTTGAGTTCGTATTCGGGGAGGCGGAAGGCCGCGAGATAGTTGATGAAGTCGGGCGAAAACATCTGGGTCTTGCCGTAGAAGGTGTTACCGGAAAGCCAGATCAATTCTTTCTTGGAAAAGCGGAGCGAGCGGGCATGATCGAGCTGGGCGCGCAATTCACCTTCATCGATGATTTCGGCAAGCCGGACGTGCTTGGAGCGGTTGATGACCGAAAAGGTGACCTTTTGGTCCGGGTACATATCCCGGATCATCTGTAGCATCAGCAGCTTGTAGAAATCGGTGTCGAGCAGGCTGCGCACGATCGGATCGAGCCGAAAGCCGTGGTTATAGGTGCGGGTCGCGATATCGTTGACGGTCATAAAGGGAAGTCTAGCGGGCTAAAGGCCCTGCAGCTAGTGCGGTGGATTTGACATTCGCTTCGGTGGCACCGCAAATTCTCATAGCGAATGTCAAATCCAAAACCGCACTAGAATCATGAGTTTGCTAGTGTCCCTTTGCTTCGGACATTCGTAAACCATCTGCCGCGACGGGGTACGAATGTCAGAACCAGGACACTAGTGGGTTTTCAGCCGGCGTTGGCTTGCCGGATGCGCATGATGGCGTCCTTCACGCCGGTCCAGGCCGGCTTTCCCGGTGCGAATTGCTGCCGCAGATAGCCGACCAGCTCGGCGAACTGGTCGTCTGACAGGTGATCGCCGAAAGCCGGCATATAGCCGAGGTCGCTTGAGACCGGGTTGGCGATGCCGTGCAGGATCACCTGAATCAGGTTGTCGGGGATAGAGGCGTGCACGTTGCTGTTGAGTGCGAGCGACGGCCGGCTGCCGAACAGAGGCGGGCCGCCGACGGCGTGACAGACGGCGCAAGCGCCCTCGTAAAAGCGCTGGCCGAACGGTGATGCCGCGACGATGCGCGCGCCGGTGGTGCGTTCGAGCGCAGCGGCAAGCGCCTCCGGGTCGGGCTTGTCCGTCACCGTTTCGCTGAAGGAGGCGAGGTAGACCGCCATGGCGCGGATGTCTTGATCCGGAAGGGCCTTCAACTCCTGCACGACCGGCGTCATGGGACCGGCGGCCACACCGTGGAAGCGGGAGAAACCTGTCCGCAAGTAGGCGAACAGCTCGTCTTCATTCCAGGGGACGGGAGCCTGCGAGAGCGAAGTCAGAGCTGGCGCCTCCCAGCCCTCGGCAAAGCCTCCGGCGAGATAGGCGCCGTCCCTTTCCGCGCCAAACGCGTTACGCGGCGAATGGCACGCGCCGCAATGGCCGAGGCCTTCGACCAGGTAAGCGCCGCGATTCCACACAGCCGATTGCTGCGGGTCTGGCGCGAAGGTGCTGGGATGATGGAACAGCGCATTCCAGCCGGCGAGTAACGGCCGCCAGTTGAAAGGAAAGGCAAGCGCATGTGGGCGATTGTCCCGGCTCACCGGCGCCTGCGCCATCAGGTAGGCATAGAGCGCTTGCAGATCGGCATCGCTGGCTTTGGCGAAATGCGTGTAGGGAAACGCAGGGTAGAGATGCCGGCCGTCGCGATGAATGCCTTCCCGCATGGAACGTTCAAACGCCGGATATGACCAACTGCCGATGCCGGTCTTTACATCCGACGTGATATTAGTGCCGTAGATGATGCCGAACGGCGTCTCGATGGCGCGCCCACCGGCATTGAGGATGCCATCGAGAGAGGTATGGCAGGTCGCGCAGTCGCCAAGCGCCGCCAGTTGCCGGCCGCGTTCGATGGTGCCTGCGGAAAACACCGAAACATCCGGCCGTTCGATCGGCGCGATCGCCCGCCATGGCAGGATCGCGGTGGCAATGCCGATGCCGCCGGCGAGGAGTGCAGCGGCGGTTGCGAAGACGCCGCGGCGTTTGGCGAAAGGATTGGACCAGCGGTTCAAATTTACACTGGCCGGGCTCAGCGGAGCGGCGAGGGCACTCGCCTGGGCAGTCTGTTCACCGCGCAGACCCGCCAGAATTCGCTCGGGCGTGAACGGCGGCTCGCGGAAGCGAACGCCGGTGGCGTCGAAGATCGCATTGGCAATCGCGGCGGCACTCGGGACCGATGCGGATTCACCGACGCCGAGCGGCGGCTGGTCGTCGCGCGGCAACATCAACACGTCGATGTCGGGCAATTCCGGAAATTTGATGATGGGGTAGGCGCCCCATTCGCGGCTGGCGACCGATGGCCCGCTGAACGAGACCTGTTCCATCAGCGCACGGCTGGTCGACTGGATGACGTTGCCTTCGATTTGGTGACGCACGCCGTCGGGATTGATCATCAGCCCGGAGTCTTGCCCGGCGATCACCCGCGTCACGCTGACGTCGCCGGTCGTCTTGTTCACGGCAACGTCGGCGATCCAGGCCGACCACGCCGCGCCAAAGCCCGGAAACTTGCTGTGTACGTAGAGCGCATAGGCAAAGCCGCGGCCTTGCACGACGTCGTTTTCGCCCGCCTGCTCTTGCCGCACGGGGCGCGGCTTCCAGTCCGCGCGCTCCGCCACTGCCTTGACGAGATCGACCGCGCGTGGGTCTTTCAAATAGCGCAGGCGATATTCGATGGTATCGACTTTAGCCTCAGTCGCCAATTCGTCGATGTAGGATTCATGCGCAAACGTGCTCGGAAGCGCCGACACACCGCGAAGCCAGGCGGCCCGCACGATTGGTGGCATGTCATGAGCCACGACGCGCAAGTGATCGTAGTCGTAAGGCGGGATCGCCGTGCGGTCGCCCATTTCGGAGACCAAGGGCGTCGATGAAATCGTACCCGTCAGCAGCAGCGCCAGTGTCGGCGCGCCGTTTGAAGGGTAACGCGTGGCGAAATCGTAAGCAGCGACGCCGCCGTCGGCGTTCAGTCCGCCTTTGATGTCGATCAGTTGCGCGGTGCCTTTCGGCTCCCAGACGTGTTCCTGCTCGCGCGTCAATTGCACGCGAACCGGACATCCGACCGCGCGCGACAGCAATATCGCATCGGCGCAGACGTCGTCGGCGCAATTGCGGCCGTAGCAGCCGGCGGCTTCCATGCGGATGATCTCGATCTCGGATTCCGGCCGCTGCAACAACAGCGCGAGATCGCCACGCAACAGGTAAGGATTTTGCGTGCCGGACCACACGCGAATATGGTCGTCGCGAAATTCCGCCACCGCACAGGACGGTCCGATCGAGGCGTGCATCTGGTAGGGCCAGAGATATGTGCGATCCATCGGCTTCGCGGCTTGTCCGAGCGCGGCGTCGACATCGCCCTTGTCGATCAGGGTGCGCGGCGTCGATGGATTGGCGCGCAGCGCTTTCTCGATATCCTTGAGGTCCGGCAGCGTCGGAGTTTTCTTCCAGGTGAGCTTGAGCTGCGCAGCCGCCTGAACCGCGTTCTCCTCGCGTTCGGCGACGACGCCGACAAAATCGGCGATGCGCACGACGGCCACGAGACCGGGAATCTCGCGTACCGAGGACTCATCGACATCGAGCAAACTAGTGCCGACGAAATCGCCACCGTCGACGCCGGCATAGGGCGGGCGCACCACACGGCCGTGCAGCATGCCGGGCACGCGGATGTCATGGACGTAGACCAGTTCGCCGGTCGCCTTGGCCGGAAGATCGACGCGCGGCACCGACTGGCCGACGATACGATAGTCGCCCGTCGATTTGAGTTTGACGTCGTCGGCGAGTTCGAGGCGGATGATGTCGTCGCCAATCAACTCGCCATAGCTGACGGAACGGTTGTGCCCGCGGACCAATCCGTCCTCGACCGCCAATTCCTCAAGAGGTAGTTCGAGCCGTTCGGCGGCGCGTGCGATCAAAAACGCTCGCGCCTGCGCCGCGGCCTTGCGCAACGGCACTGACGTGATCTGGATGGTTTCGCTCGCGATCGTCGCGCCTTGATTGGGTACGCGCGAGGTATCGCCGAGCACCACGACGACGCGCGCAAAGGAAACGTCGAGCTCTTCGGCGACGATCTGCCCGAGCGCGGTGCGAATGCCGGTGCCGAGATCGACATGGCCATTGAAAGCCGTGACGGCACCATCCGCGGTGATCTTGACGAAGGTCTCGAACGGATCGCTCGCACCGGCTACCGCCGGTCGCACGATTGTCAGCATCCCGGAGCGATGTTCGCGGCCGTCTGAGGGGTCGGATGCGCTCATCTATCGTTAGCCTCGAGCGCAGCGCCCGCGGCACGCATCACCGCGCGGATGATCTCGATATGCGCGCCGCAGCGACAGAGATTGTAACGCAACGCTTCCATGGCCTCCCGTTCGGTCGGATGGGGATTGCGCGCGAGCAGCGCCTTCGTCGTCATGATCATGCCGTTGAGGCAGTAGCCGCATTGCGCGGCCTGCTCGGCGATGAAGGCTTCCTGCACCGGGTCCGGTTGGTTGCGCGTGCCGAGCCCTTCGAGCGTCGTGATCGTGCGGCCGACACAGCCTTCAATCGGGATCACGCATGCGCGCGCCGCGAAGCCATCGATCAGCACCGTGCAAGTGCCGCACTCGCCGAGGCCACAGCCATACTTCGGACCGTTCAATTCGAGATCGTTGCGCAATACATAGAGCAGGGCGGTATCGGGAGACGCGCCCACTTCATGGATCCGGCCGTTGACATTCAGGCGGATCGGAGCGTGCGGCATCCGATGGGGCATTCGGGCTTTCGCGCTTGGTTTACAGGGCTTTTTTAGAATAACGTTTGCATACAAACGTGCAAGGCTGGTGTCCCGGGTCGCCACGCTGACGCCCAAACGCGCTTGACAGTCTTTTGCCATGCGCGCAAAATCATTCGTATACGAACGAAAACGGCTTCGTGCATGACACCTGACGCCACCGCCGCCGACAAGATCCGCTGCGATGCGTGCCCCGTGATGTGCTACATCAAGCCGGGCGCGGCGGGCGCGTGCGACCGTTACGCCAATCACGACGGACAACTGGTGCGCGTCGATCCGCATGTTCTCCTGGAGCGGACGGTGTCGCATGGCGGACGGCTGGTGCCGTTTCAGGCCGGTGGCGACTGGGACGGCAAGATCGTTCACGAGCCCGGCGTATTCGTCACCGCGATCGGCGCCGGCACCACCTATCCCGATTACAAGCCCGCGCCTTTCATCGTTTCTTCCGAGATCGACGGCGTCGACATGGTCACGGTCGTCACCGAGGGTATCTTCAGCTATTGCGGCGTCAAGGTGAAGGTCGACACCGATCGTTTCCTGGGGCCCGAGACCGCAACTGTGCGGGTGCAGGGCGAAGCGGTGGGGCATGTGACGACAGGCGAATACGGCTCGCAGATGCTGTCGCTCGGCGGCGTTCATCACCTGACCGGCGGGTCGAAGAAGGAAGGCCGCGTTACCTGCGACGCGCTGATGGATCTGAGCAACTGCAAGCCGGTCGAGATGACCATCGACGGTGGCGCCACAGTGGTGGTGCAGGCCGGCCATGCGCCGATCATTAACGGCGTGACCGAAGAGCGGATGCGGGTCGGTTGCGGCTCGGCGACGATCGGCATGTTCGCCAAGCAGTGGCAGGGCAAGGTCGATGAAGTCGTCGTCGTCGACGATCACATCACCGGCGTGCTCTCGGAACATCAGGCCGGCAAGGTGCTGGATATTGCCGACACCGGCATCAAGATGAAGGGACGGCGTTCGACGCCCGGCCGCTATTTCCAGGTCGCCGAACCCGGCACCGGCTGGGGCGGCACGCAGATTTCGGACCCGCTGTCCATCTTAGGCCCGTTCGATCCGAAGGTCGCAAAGCCCGGCGCCACCATGCTGATGGTTTCGACCACGGGCGAACACGCGGCTTACTACGAACTCGACGGCGCTCTAAATCCAATTCAGAAGGACATGCCGGCCGAACTTCAATTCTCGGTCGAGCGCATTCAAGAGAATTGCGAGCCTGCTTTGTGCACCGTGCTGTTCATGGGCGGGGCCGGTGGCTCGCTGCGTGCCGGCGTCACGGACAACCCGGTCCGGCTGACGCGCTCGGTAAAAAATTCGCTGACGCGCGTGACCAGTGGCGGCGCGCCGGTCTATGTCTGGCCGGGCGGCGGCATCACCTTCATGGTCGATGTGACGCGACTGCCCGCCGGTGCGTTCGGCTATGTGCCCACGCCGGCACTGGTCGCGCCGATCGAGTTCACGATGCGGCTATCGGATTATGCCGCGCTCGGCGGCCATATGGATCATGTCCGGCCTCTGGAATCTCTCGATGGCGACGAGACGAGGATGGTCACCGCGTCACGGCCGCAAGCGGAGGCGCAGTGATGGCGCGGCAGCCGCAGGTCGGATGGCTCAAGGACGGCAAGCGGCTGCATTTGCAGGATGGTCCGATCGACCTGATCGTGGAAGCGAGCGGCAGCCGCGAAGATCTGCGCGCGGCCTATGCTGCCGCGATCGGACGTTTTACGGGCTTGCTCGACGAACTCTGCGAAGAATTGCCGTTGCTGCGGTCGCCCGCCAATTCGGCGCGATGCGGCCTGAAGGGTATCGTCGCGCGCCGCATGCACGCAGCCGTCGCTCCGTTCGCGCGTGATCATTTCATCACGCCAATGGCGGCCGTCGCCGGCAGCGTGGCGGAGGAAATCCTGGGCGTGATGGTGCAGGCTGCGCCGCTCCGCCGCGCCTATGTCAATAATGGCGGCGATATCGCGTTTCATCTGACGGATGGCGAGCAACTCACCGTCGGCCTGATCGATCGTCCCGATGCGTCAGGCGTGATGCGACCGACGCTCGTCCACGCCAACGACGTCACGCGCGGCATCGCAACGTCAGGCTGTCACGGGCGCAGCTTTTCACTCGGCATTGCCGATGCAGTAACCGTGCTGGCGCCTACCGCTGCCCAAGCCGACGCCGCGGCCACGGTCATCGCCAATGCGGTCGACCTGCCCGGACATCCGGCCATCTTCCGCTCTGCGGCCAACGAATTGCAGCCCGACAGCGATCTCGGGTCGCGTCTGGTGACCAGAGAGGTGGGTTTTCTCACCGGGTTCGAAATCGAAGCAGCGCTGGAGATGGGCCGCGCCCAAGCACGCCAATTGCTGGATTTGGGTCTGATCGAGGCGGCAGCGCTGCATTTGAAAGGCGAAATCTGCGTCGTCGGCTTGTCAAGCAACGCCGCAAATGTTCTTCATCAGTCTCCGTTTTTGGCAGGTCGACATGCGATACCAGCCTGAGCGAAGCTCGTCGTTGGCGTCGGTTCGAGAGGGTTCCCGTCCATGAGCGCGGTGATACGGAAAATCGTGACCGTCGTCGAAGAGACGCTGATGGAAATGGGGAAGGGCGTCAGCCCGCCGGTCCGTCGCGCGGCTGCGATTGCGGTGATCGAAAATCCATTTGCCGGGCGGTATGTGGAAGACCTTTCGCCGCTGATTGCGATCGGCGAGGAACTCGGCGAGTTGCTCGCCAAACGGGCGGTCGCGGCCTTGGGGATCGACGGCACGAAGGTCCATAGCTACGGCAAGGCCGCCGCGGTCGGCGAAAATGGCGAGCTGGAGCACGCGGCAGCGATCTTGCATCCCAAGATGGGAACGCCGGTGCGCAAAGCGCTGGGCAAGGGTGCGGCGCTCATTCCGTCCTCGAAAAAGCGCAGCGGCCCCGGCACGACGCTCGATATCCCGCTTGGCCACAAGGACGCGGCTTTTGTCAGGAGCCATTTCGATGGCATGGAAGTGCAGATCAATGACGCCCCGCGCGCTAACGAGATCATGGTGGCGCTCGCCGTCACCGACGGCGGACGTCCGCTGCCGCGGGTCGGCGGTTTGACGGTCGGCGAGATCAAGGGCGAAGACGGATTGCGGTAACGTATTGGATCAACGCTGGAGGTGACAGGCATGCAACGAAACAGGATTTTATTGGGCGCGCTATTTGCCTTGACCTTCACGGGGCTTGCCCCAGGCGCCTTTGCCCAGAGCGGTGAGATCAAGATCGGCGAGATCAACAGCTATTCGTTGTTGCCCGCTTTCACCGAACCCTATCGCAAGGGCTGGCAGCTCGCGGTCGAGGAAATCAACGCCGCCGGTGGCGTCAATGGCAAGAAGCTGGTCGTCATCTCCAAGGACGACGGCGGCAAGCCGGCCGATGCGCAGACCGCGGCCAACGAACTGGTGTCGAGCGAGAACGTTGCGATGTTGACGGGTACGTTCCTGTCCAATATCGGGCTTGCCGTCAGCGACTTCGCCAACCAGAAGAAAGTGTTTTTCCTCGCCGCCGAACCCCTGACTGACGCCATCACCTGGTCGAAAGGCAACCGGTATACTTTCCGTTTGCGCCCGTCGAACTACATGCAGGCGGCGATGCTGGTGGAGGCGGCGGCAAAACTGCCGGCCAAGCGCTGGGCGACGATTGCGCCGAACTATGAATATGGCCAGTCGGCGGTCTCGGTGTTCAAGAAGCTGATGTCGGAGAAGCGGCCCGACATTCAATGGGTCGAGGAGCAATGGCCGCCGCAGGGCAAGATCGATGCGGGGCCGGTGGTACAGGCGGTGGCCGCGGCCAATCCCGAAGCGATCCTGAACGTCGAGTTCGGCGCGGATCTCGTCAAGCTCGTGCGCGAAGGCAACACGCGCGGGCTGTTCAAGGATCGCGCAGTGGTGAGCTTCCTCACCGGCGAGCCCGAATATCTCGATCCGCTCAAGGATGAAACGCCGGAGGGGTGGATCGTTACCGGCTATCCCTGGTATTCGATCAAGACGCCGGAGCACGACGCGTTCCTCAAGGCCTATCAGGCCAAATACAACGACTATCCGCGGCTCGGCTCGATCGTCGGCTATGAGACGATCAAGGCGGCAGCCGCAATCCTCACCAAGGCCAACTCGACCGATCCGGAGAAACTGATCGCGGCCGCCGAAGGCATCTCGCTGTCGTCGCCGTTCGGCGAGATCACCTTCCGCAAGATCGATCACCAGTCGACGCTCGGCGCCTTCGTCGGCAAAACCGCGCTGAAGGACGGCAAGGGCGTGATGGTGGATTCCGTCTATCGCAAAGGCTCGGATTATCTGCCAAGCGATGCCGAAGTCGCAAAGATGCGGCCGAAGGAGTGAGGCTGCCGACGCCGTGACCTCATGGTTCGAGACGCGCGGGCCGTGTTTGCACCGTTCGCTGCCGGCCTCGCTGTCGCTCGGCCTGCTCGGGTGTGCGGCGCTCCTCACCCTGAGGTTTCACCGCTCATCCTGAGGAGGCACGAAGTGCCGTCTCGAAGGATGAGGCCACGCACTGAGAGCTGATCTGAACCGCCCATGGCCTTTTACGTCGTTCAGTTCCTGACCGGGCTTGCCAGCGCCGCATCGCTGTTTCTGGTCGCGTCAGGCCTGTCGATCATCTTTGGCGTGACGCGGATCGTCAATTTCGCCCATGGCGCGTTCTACATGCTCGGCGCCTATGTGGCGTTCACGTTGACCGAGCGATTTTCCGGCGCAATCGGATTTTGGGGCGGCATCGTCGCGGCGGCGCTGATCGTGGCCGTCATTGGCGTGGTCGTCGAAATGCTGTTGCTGCGACGGATCTATCACGCGCCGGAGCTGTTCCAGTTGTTGGCGACCTTCGGGCTCACGCTGATGGTCGAAGACCTCGTGGTGTTGGGCTGGGGGCCGGACGATCTGGTCGGCCCGCGTGCGCCGGGCCTGAAAGGCGCGATCGATTTCTTCGGCCAGCGCATCCCGAGCTATGACCTTTTCCTGATTGTGCTGGGCCCCGCCGTGCTTGGCCTTCTGTGGCTGATGTTCCAGCGCACCCGCTGGGGCGTTCTGGTGCGCGCGGCAACGCAGGATCGCGACATGGTGGCCGCGCTTGGCGTCAATCAGAAATGGCTTTTCACCTCCGTATTTGCGCTCGGCGTCTTCCTGGCTGCGCTCGCTGGCGCGGTGCAAATTCCGCGCGATGCGGTGCATCACGCGATGGATCTGCGCGTCATCGTCGATGTCTTCGTCGTCGTGGTAATCGGCGGCCTCGGCAGCATCGCCGGTGCGTTCGTGGCGTCGGTGCTGGTTTCCGAATTGAATGCGTTCGGCATCCTCGTTTTCCCGAAAATTTCGATCATCCTGGTGTTCCTGGTAATGGCGGTGGTTTTGATCGTGCGGCCGTGGGGGCTGCTCGGCAAGCCGGAAGCGCCTGCGCGCCGCACGCCGGGTCTGTCGTTCAATCCCTGGCGCGCGCTCACCTCGAACGAGCGCATCGCAGCCGGGATCGCGTTCCTGCTCGCCGCCTCGCTGCCGTTCTTTGCCGGCAACTATGCGCTGACCGTCGGCGCGGAGATTGCGATCTTCGTGATTTTCGCGGCAAGCCTGCATTTCCTGATGTCGGCCGGCGGGCTGGCGTCGTTCGGCCACGCGGCCTATTTCGGACTCGGCGCCTACGGCGTGGCATTCGCCGCCAAGCTCGCGGGCCTGCCGATGGCGGTAGCGCTTCTGGCCGGTCCCTTGTTCGGTCTTCTCGGTGCGGCGGTGTTCGGCTTCTTCGCCGTTCAACTGTCCGGCGTCTACTTCGCGATGTTGACGCTTGCGTTCGCGCAAATCGTCTGGTCGATCGCATTCCAGTGGGTGGCCTTGACCGGCGGCGACAACGGCATCTTGGGCGTATGGCCGGAGCCTTGGGCAGCAAGCCCCTCGCACTTCTACTGGCTGTCGCTCGCGATCGCAGCACTCGTTGTCGGCGGCTTGCGGATAGCGACCTTCTCGCCCTTTGGCTTTGCCCTGCGCGCCAACCGCGATTCTCCATTACGTAGCGAAGCCATCGGCATCGACGGCAAGCGCGTTCAGTGGAGCGCTTTCGTTGTTGCAGGCACGGTAGCGGGGATCGGCGGCGCGCTGTTCGCCTACCTGAAGGGCAGTGTATTCCCGGACGTTCTCGGCATCCCGCTGTCGGTCGATGCGCTCGTGATGGTGCTGCTCGGCGGTGTCGAGACCGTTTCCGGCGCCATCGTCGGCGCCATCGTCTACAAGGCGCTGTCGATCTGGCTGGTCAGCCAGACCGACTGGTCCAAGCTCGTGCTCGGCGCCTTCATAGTCGTGATCGTCGTCGCTTTTCCCAAGGGTATCGTCGGAACGTTCGAGGCGATCTGGCCGCGGCGGCTATCCCCGGCCAAACCTGCCGCCATCACCTCGCAAATCGAGACCGCCGAATGAGCGCCGATCAACCATTGTTGTCGGTCGAGGGGCTGAGCAAATCTTACGGCGGCGTGCATGCCGTTCGCGACGTATCCTTTTCGCTGGCCGCGCGCGAAATCCTGGCATTGATTGGCCCGAACGGGGCGGGCAAATCGACCTGCTTCAATATGCTCAACGGTCAGACCGCGCCCGATGCGGGCAGGGTGCGTGTGCTGGACGAGGACACCACCGGGCTAAAGCCCCGGCAGGTCTGGCGCCTCGGCGTCGGGCGCACCTTCCAGATCACCGCGACATTTCCGACCATGACCGTGCGCGAGAATGTTCAGGTTGCGTTGTCCTCGCACGATCACAAGCTGTTCAATCTAACGACCTCGATGCCGCGCTACGCGCGAGAGGAAGCTGATCGCCTGCTCGATCTCGTCGGCATGGGTGGCTTTGCGATGCGTCCCTGCGGCGAACTGGCGTACGGCGACCTCAAGCGGCTGGAGCTTGCGATCGCGCTCGCCAACCAGCCGAAGCTGCTTCTGATGGACGAGCCGACCGCCGGCATGGCGCCGCGCGAGCGCATCGAACTGATGCGGTTGACCGCACAAATCGCCAAGGAGAAATCGATCGGAGTTCTCTTCACCGAGCACGATATGGACGTCGTGTTCGAGCACGCCGATCGCATTCTGGTGCTCAATCGCGGTCATCTGATCGCGGAAGGCTCGCCGGATGAGGTGCGGCGGAATGCAGAAGTTCGCGCCATCTATCTCGGCGAAGGCCTGGTCTACGACGCGCGCCACCGGGAAGGGGCTGCGCCATGAAGCTTTCGGTCGAAAATCTCAACAGCCATTATGGTCCGGCGCACATCCTGTTCGATGTCGCCCTTGAGGTCGGCGAGGGCGAGGCGGTCGCGCTCCTGGGCCGCAACGGCGCCGGCAAGTCCACGACCTTTCGCTCGATCGTCGGCCTGGTCGCTCAACGTAGCGGGCGCATCCAGTTCGAGGGGCATGATATCCAGAATTCGCCCACGCATGCGATCGTTCGCGCCGGGCTCGGCTATGTGCCGGAAGAGCGGCGCATCTTCACGGACCTTACGGTTGATGAAAATCTCGAAGTCGGCCGCCAGCCGGCGCGGCCGAACGCACCGCAATGGACGCGCGAGCGGCTGTTCGATCTGTTTCCCAATCTCGCGGAAATGCGCGGCAGATCGGGTGGGCGGATGAGCGGAGGCGAGCAGCAGATGCTCACCATCGCGCGGACATTGATGGGCAATCCCTCGCTGGTGCTGCTCGATGAACCGTCCGAAGGCCTTTCGCCCAAGATCGTGGAGCAAATGGTCGATGCCATTCTTTCGATGAAAAAAGCAGGCGTCAGCCTTTTGGTTTCCGAGCAAAATCTGCATTTCGCTCGGTTGATTTCGGACCGCGCCTACATAATGGAGCGCGGACGCATTTGTTTTTCCGGCACCATTGCGGAGCTCGATGCGCGTCCGGACATCCGTGACGCGCATCTGGCGCTGTGAGAGGCGAGAGCGAAAGATGAACAGGGCTGTTTCGCCAAAACGGATCGTGAAACCATCGCGGCCGACTTACGTGCTCGACGAACAGATCGGCTTTATCCTGCGTCAGGTGTCGCAACGCCATGCCGTGATCTTTGCGCGCGACATCGGCGCCGATCTGACGCCGACGCAATGGGCCGCGCTCTCGAAGCTTGCCGAGACCGGAGCGTGTTCGCAGAACCAGTTGGGGCGTTTGACCGCGATGGATGTCGCCACCATCAAGGGGGTGATCGACCGCCTCACGGCGCGGGGCCTGACCGAGACCAGTGCCGATCCGGAGGACGGCCGCCGTCTTCGGGTCAGTCTGACACGCGCAGGCCAGCAACTGGCGGAAAAAGTTGCGTCCAATGCGCTCGCGATCACAAAGGAGACGCTCGCGCCGCTTGATTCGCGCGAACGCGAGTTGCTGATGGCGATGCTCGAAAAATTGCGGTGATCGAGATTATTGGCGGAACAATCCGTCAATGCGAAAGGAATATCCAACGCCAACGATATAGCCCGGCGTGTTGCGGTTCAGGCTGATTGCAACGCGAAAATCGACCTGCTGCGTTTTGCTTAAGCGATACACCCCGCAGGAATTCCAGAGCTGGCTTGGGCTGCCTCCTTACGGATAATCGCCGACATATTCGGTGAACAGGCTGAAGCGCGGCGCGCAACCGCCGATGAATGGACTTTTGCGACGGTCGACTTATTCCGCGCTGTTGGAAGTCTTCCAGGCCGTCGGCGACGCGGTGGCAAATTGTCCCAGATGTGCCGATTTGTCTCACACGCATCGCGCGGCGTTGGTGCGCCTGATCTCGTCGACGTTGAGGATTCGGAGCTGCGTGTTGGGCGAAAAGCGCTTCTATCTCCGGGTCGAAATTATTCCACGCCCCAAGGCTGGAATCATTCCACGAAAGTGTCTTTCGATTGATTCCAGAAGTGCCCCTGTAATCAGCCTCTTTTTCACGTGCTAGACGCCGCGAGCTTTGACGCGCTCGGGGTCGTCAAAAGCAGTTGAAGAGAGTTCGGGATTGAAGAGGGGCGAGATGACTGAAAATGTAAACCGGGGTGCGCTGTCACCGGCTGATGGGTCCAGCTGCGCTGGCCGAATTGCCGGATGGAAGAACACTGGGCCGCACCACGTGCTTCAGGCGTCGATTTTGTTGAGTTTGCTGGCGACCAGTTCGTCGGTAACCATCGCATCGGCACAAACCGCATCGCAGCCGGCGCAGATGCCTCCCGTGACGGTCGGCGCGCCGGACGCAAAACGCCGTCCCACACCTGCCGCTGTGAGTGCCACGAGCGGCCGCCACACCCGCGCCACTCGAACCGCGCGACGGAACGAAAATCCCGCGCAGCAGAAACCCTTCGCCGAGACGCAGGATGCGCGGACCGGAACGGTCGGCTATTTCGTCAACAGCACGTCGGTCGCGACAAAGAACAACACGCCGATCATCAATATTCCGCAGTCTCTGAACGTCATCAGCCGGCAGATGATCGACGATCAGAACTACCAGGGCCTGACCGATGTCACACGCTTTGTGCCGGGCGTCGCCGTGCACCAGGGCGAAGGAAATCGTGACGAACTGGTCATTCGTGGCGTCGACTTAAGCGCGAACTTCTTCGTCAACGGATTCCGCGACGACGTCCAGATCTTTCGTGACATGTACAACACGCAGAGCATCGAGGTACTGAAAGGTCCAAGCGCCATCACCTTCGGCCGCGGCTCGGGAGGAGGTCTCCTGAACCGCACCTTGAAGGACGCCGACGGCGTTTACCGCTATGAGGCGACCGGGCAAACGGGTTCGTGGGGCGATCGCCGCGTCACGCTGGACGCGGGCCAGGCCGTCAACGAGAACGTCGCGGTCCGGCTCAATGCGTTCTACGAAGGCGCCGACGGCTTCCGCGACTTCAATCACCTCGAACGATATGGCTTCAATCCGACGGCAACTTTCAAGGTCGACGACAACACGAAAGTGAAACTGAGCTACGAGTATTACCACGACGGCCGAACCGCGGATCGCGGAAATCCCTCGCAGACGCCGCCGGGTTCTCCCGCGACCGGGGCTACGCGATTCAATCCCGCCACGCCCTTTGCGCCCAACGGCGACTTCTCGACCTTCTTCGGAAGCCCAAGCCTCAACACGGCGCAGGCGACCGTCAATACCGGCATGGCGTTCATCGAGCACGATTTCGGCAATGGCCTGACCGTGAAGAACGGCACGCTCGCCGCCGACTACAAGAAATTCTACCAGAATGTCTATCCTGCCAACGGGCCGCTCGCGGGCGCTGTCGATCCCGCGGACACCACTTTCAATCTTGGCGCCTATCAGCATCACACGGATCGAAACAACCTGTTCGACCAGACCGACTTTACGTACAAGGTCGCGACCGGGCCTGTCTCTCACACGCTGGGATTTGGCACCGAATTCGGCAATCAATATGGCGTCGACATCCGCAACACCGGCGTGTTTCCGAACGGCACCAACACGATTACCGAAAATCCGTTTGCGCCGACCTATTTCGGCCCCGTGACCTTCATTCATCATTTCACGGCCACGAATCCAGACGGTGTCAAGACGCCGGACTCCAACAGCAAATATAATCTCGATATTCAATCCGGCTATGCGCGCGACACGGTGGAAATCACGCGCTACCTGCAGATTATCGCCGGCGCGCGCTTTGACCGCTTCGACATGTCGGCGCTCGACATGAACACCAGCATCAACCGTGGCCGGGTGGACAATCTGGTATCGCCGCAGGCAGCAGTGATCGTGAAGCCGATCGATAACCTGTCGGTCTATACGGCCTACAGCATCTCTTATCTGCCGGCTTCCGGCGATCAGTTCAGTTCGTTGACCGACGGTACGTTGATCCTGGAGCCGCAGAAATTCGAGAGCACCGAAGTCGGGTTGAAATGGAACGTCAATCCCAAGCTCCTGTTCACGACGGCGGTCTATAATCTCAATCGCACAAACCAGCCGATCGCCGACGGCAACAACCCCGGCTTCTTCTTCCCTTCGGGCAGCACGCTGACGCGGGGGTTTGAGGCAAGCCTGGTCGGCTATGTCGCGCAGGCCTGGCAGTCCTCGCTGGCGTACGCCTACACCGACGCGAAGATCACGAGTGCGACGTCGGCGACGGTGGTGCCGGGCAACCGTGTCCAACTCGTGCCGTACAATCAGGTTGCGTGGTGGAACAAGTATCAGTTCAACCCAATGTGGTCGGCGGCGCTCGGCGTCATCTACTTTGGCGACTCCTTTGCGTCCTCCGACGATACGGTCAGGTTGCCTCAGTTCGTGCGGTTCGATGCCGGTATTTATGCCAACATCGACAAGAACTGGCGCGCGCAGCTCACGATCGAAAACATCTTCAACAAGGGCTACTGGGCGTCGGCCGACGGCAACAACAATATCTCGCCTGGCCAGGGCCGCACGGTCAAGGTGCAGGCGGCTTACAAGCTGTAGTTGGAGCGGCCCGGAGCGTGCCGAGGCAGTGCAACAGGCGCTCGCTCGAGCCGATCTAGCAGCGCACTCAGATCCGACGCGTCCAGGTTTCGGTATTCACGGCGCCTTCGGGCACTGCACCGGCGACGAGTGCGCGCACCTGTTCGACGGTGTTCAGCGCCTGCGCTTCGATGGCGGGCGGAGTAAGCCCGCCGATATGCGGAGTGGCGATCACGTTGGGCAGGGCTGCAATAGCGGGCGTCGGCATCTGGTCCGGCGCACGGCCGACATCGATGGCAGCGCCTGCGATTTTTCCTTGCGTGATCGCGCTGGCCAACGCCGCTTCGTCAACGAGGTTGCCGCGCGACACGTTGATGAACACCGCGTCCTTGCGCATCCGTGCGAAAGCCTCGGCATTGATCAGATTCTCGGTCGCTTCGTTTGCCACCGCAAGGCAGACGACATGGTCGGCGCTGGCGAGCAGCGTCGCGAGGTCAACCTGCTCGAATCCCGGCTCCCCAACTTTCGCGTAGGGGTCGGAGATCAGCACCCGCATGCCCATGTGAGCGGCGAGTGGCGCGACCGCGCGGCCGATCGCTCCATAGCCGATGATGCCGATCGTGGTGCCCGCCAACTGCCGCCCCATCTCTGCGGCCGGCACCCGTCCGGCCTGAAAGGCAGCGGCCGCGCGCGATACGCCGCGATTGAGATCGACCAGGAAGCCGAATACCAGTTCGGTGACGGATTCGACGAAGCCCGGTTTGGCGCGGGTGACGAGAACGCCATGCGAGGAGGCGGCGGCCACGTCGATATTGCGGATATCGACTGCACACCTAAGTGCCGCTTTCAGCATGGGTAGCGCGTCGAAGGTCGGCTTGGGCAGCGCGGTGGCGCGATCGGCGACGATGAGGTCGCAGCCGCCGGCCGCCGCAATCAGCGCCGCCCCTTCCAGCGTGTCGCTGCCTTGGTGCAGCACGACTTCGCCGAGCACGGAGAGGCCGGCGAGCGCGCGGGGTCCGTAATAGTTGTCACGCATGTGCGGCGTGTGGGTCAGGAGAATCTTCATCGGCCTAATAACCCATGAGTTTTGGCAGGAACGTGCTGATGACAGGCACAAAGGCGATGATCAAGAGGCAGCCGAGCAGCAGCCCAAGATAGCCCAGCATCGGCCGTACCGTCTGTTCGACCGGCACCTTGCCGATCAGACAGGCCCCGTAGAGCCCGAGGCCGAGCGGGGGCGCAAACAGGCCGATGCCCATCGCTATCACCAGCACCACGCCGTAATGCAGTGGCGCGATGCCAAGGCGCGTTGCCACGGGCACGAGCAGCGGTCCGAAGATAATCAAGGCGGCGGCGCCTTCCAGCACCGAGCCCATCACGATCAGGATGGCGATGGACAGCAGCATGAACATCCAGGTGCCGCTTTGCTGAGACAGTCCCACCATGAATTCTCCCATGGCGTGCGGCACCTGCTGCAACGTCAAAACGAAAGCGAGCGATTGCGCCGCCGCGACGATGAACAGCACGAGACCTGAACGCGCGGCGGCATGAACGAAACTGCGCCAGGCGGAGCCGAGCGTCAGTTCGCGAAACATCACCGACCCCACCACGATGGCATAGAGCGAGGCAAAGGCGGAGATCTCGGTTGCGGTTGCAAAACCCGATTTGAAGCCGATGAAAATCATCGCGATCAGACCGAACGAAACGCCCGCGCCGAGCCACATCCGCTTGATCTCCGCGCCCCCTGCCAGTGTTGGTGGCGCGGCCGTCGAAGGCTTGCCGAAGTAGATCGATACTGCGATCAGCGCCGCGGCCATCAGAGCCGCCGGAAGGAGTCCTGCGGCAAACAGGCCGCCAATCGAGAGATTGGCGACAAAGCCGAGGATGATGAGATTGATACAGGGCGGGATGGTCTCGGCCATCACGGCGGAGGCTGCGAGCAGCGCCACCGATGAGCCCGGATTTTGCCCGGATCTACGTGATGCCGGAATTAACACGGCGCCGACCGCCGCCACATCCGCCATCTTGGAGCCGGAGATGCCGGAGAACAGCACCATCGCGCTGACCATGACCACATTCAGCCCGCCGCGCATGCGGCCGACGAGGTGTTGCAGCAGTTCGATCAGCCGTACCGACATGCCGTTGGCTTCCATCAGGTAGCCGACCAGAATGAAGAAGGGGATCGCCAACAGCACGAAGTTGTCGATGCCGCGCGCCATTTGCTGGGCGAAGATCACGCCGGGCAGGCTGCCCTCGGCCCAGATGAAGATCAGTGCCGCCAGCGCCAGTGCAAAACCGATTGGCAGGCCACCGGCCATGGTGAGCACGAAGCCGACGAGCATCAGCGCGCCGGAGGAAGGCATGGCGTCTGGGATCAACGCGTCGCCCGACAGAAAAATGCCGGCCACGGCGACGAGGATCGCGGCCGCGCGCAAGATACGCCGCCGGCTGCGCTCGAGGAAAATTTCGGCGGCGAATGCCGTCATGCAGGCCGCGCCGAGTCCCATCGGATAGAAGGTCAGCTGCAAGGGCAGGCCGGCGCCGGTGGTCTGTCCTGACGTGATCCAGCCGAGTTCGATGGCATGGAATGCAACATAGGCCGCGACGACCAGCACCAGCGCGGCGCCGACATCGTCGACGGCGTCCTGCCAGGCTTGTGGCAGCAGCGAGCGGAAAAACACCACGCCGGGATTTTCCCCGCGCGCAAGCGCCGAGGCTGCGCCGAAAAAAGCCGAAGCCACCATCAGGCCGCGCGCGACGTCGTCGGCCCATTCGACCGGGGCGGTGAACCATGAGCGGGCCAGTACCGAGTAGATCACGACCGCGAGGTCGGCGGCGAGAAGACCCGCCGCAACCGTATCCGTGACGCGCAACAATGCGCCGGTCCCCCGCCGCGCGCCGGGCAGGCTTTCAGAGGCTTCCATCGTCACACGGAGGTCGCGCGGATCAGGTCGACCACGGGCTTAGCTTCCGGACGCGCCTTGACGAAGGCATCGCTCTGCGGAAGCACGCGCTTGCGGAACGCTTCGCGGTCGCAGTCGACCACGGTAACGCCTTTGTCCTTTAACTGCGTCAACGCTTCTTTTTCAACCGCAAGGCCATGCGCGCGGGTATCGACGGCGGCCTTTCTTGTAATGTCGGTGAAGGCCTCGCGCGTCGCCGCGGGCATTCGGTTCAGCGTCGACTCGGAGCAGTAGATCGCGAGCGGCGAAAAGTTGTGCTGGGTGAGCGAATAGAATTTCGCAGTTTCGAAGAATTTCGAGGCGACGATGGTTGGCGGATCGTGCTCCAGACCGTCGAGCACGCCGGCCTGTAGCGCGGTATAGATCTCGCCGAACGCCATCGGCGTGGCCGCCGCCCCCATCAACCGCAGGCACTCGGTAATGACGGGATTGGGCAGCGTGCGGATTTTCAGTCCCGCGAGGTCATCCGGGTTATTGACCGCTTTGCGCGCCAGCACCGAGCGCGACCCGAAATTATAGGCCCAGGCGATGATGCGGATATTGGCGCCCTTGAGCAATGCCTGTTCGATCGGCGCCGCCGCTCCGGCGTCAAACGCCTTGGTCTGCTGCGGGAAGGAAGAGAACAGGTAGCCGAGGTCGTAAGTGCCGACGACCGGCACGAGATTGGCGGCAATGGACGAACCCGACACCATCATGTCGATGACGCCGAGCTTGACCGAGTTGATGACATCGATCTCTTGGCCGAGCTGATTGTCCGGGAAGAACGCAACCTCGATCTGCCCCGCGAGGCTTGAGGCCGCGATCTGCTTGACGAGGTTGTCGTAGTAGACCCGGCCGTTGGCAAACTTCGGATCGTTGGCCTGTGAGGAGGACAGCTTGAGTTTCAGCACCGCCGCCTCGGCGCGCCCGATCAGCGCCGGCGCGGCAAGGCCACTTGCCGCAAGCGCAAATGACGAGCGAAGAAGTCGACGGCGATTGACCAAGAAAGACATGGCGCGTTCTCCCCAAAATGCGCGGGTCTTTGGCGTGCGCCCGCGCTTATGCGGCTACAAAGGTAGCGTTATCGGTTTGGCCAGCACAAGTAGCCAACGATAGCTTCAGGCCAAAATGCCGCGCAATTGGCAACGGTAATCGAATTGTCGCCGGCAGAATTGAGGCGGGTATCAGCCGGGCTCCATGCCCTTTGCCTTGATGACGGCCAGCGCCGGCGGTCCGGCGAGAAATTTGACAAACGCCTTCGCGGCATCCGCTTCCTTGCTGGCCGCTGACACAGCGGCAGAGAAAGACGTGTAGGACTGAATGTCCGGCGGCAGCGGCCCGGCCAGTTCGGCGCCGGGATGGGGCAGGATTTCGCTGATCTGGGTCATCCCAATCTCGATTTCGCCATTCGTGACTGCTTCGCCGACGCCGCCCTGCAACAGCTTGAGCTTTGGCTTGAGCGCTTCGGCGATGCCGAGTTTGTCGAACAAGGTCTTGAGATAGGCGCCTGTCGCGCCTCCCGCCGTATAACCGACGGAATTGGCCTTGAGCAGCGCTTGCTTGAATGCCTCGCTGGTGCCGATGTCCGGCTTCGTTGCGCCTTTCTTGATCGCGACGCCGATCCCGGAATGGGCGATCGCGGTGCGCGTCATGTCGATTTTTCCGCCACTCGCTAGTCCATCGATGATCGGTGTCGTCAGGATGGTCACGTCGAAGGCGGTGCCCTGATCGATCTTCTCTTTCAGGACGGAAGCCGGCGCGAAGCTCACATCGACCTTGTTTCCGGTTGCTTTCTCGAATTGCGGAGCGAGCTCTTCCACCGTCGTTTTCACGGCCGTCGAAGCCAAAACCTTGATCTCGGCGGCTTGTACCTGAGCCGCCAGCAACGGCAGCGCCAGTCCGGCGATCGCAGCAATCACACCCTGAGTTTTCATCGTTTCCTCCGAAGATCGCAGTTCTTGTTTTTAGGACCGGTGGCCACCCTAGCGAAATCCGCGCGTGGCCGCCATGTCGTACGAGGCAGGCTTGCCTCCGCTCAATGCCGCTTGACGAACTCGAGAACCTTCTCGTTGAAGACCTCCGGGTGTTCCCACGCAATCGAGTGACCGGAATCCTGCACGATCGCCCATTCATGGTCTTTGATGTGGCTGGCCCAGATCCGCATCAGCGCGGGCGCGGCGAGCAGGTCACCGTCCGCGGCAATGATGAGAGCGGGGGTTGGAATGGTCTCGATCTTCGAAAACGTGTTGGGCGTGCGCAGCGGCTGGCTCGGAGCGCCTTGCTGGCGCGCATTTTCCTCGATCTCGATCCAGCGCTTGGTGCCGTCCGGATTGGCGCCGCGATAGGAGGGGCCGACTTCGCGGAAGACCGCCGGCAATTGCCTCAAGCCGGGGATTTCAATGCGCGCGCTGAAATCAGCGATCTCCTTGTCGCTCACGCTTCCGGTGCTGGCCCCGATCACAAGGCTTCGAAGTCTTTCCGGATGCCATGCGGCATAGTCGAGTGCGGCAAATCCACCGCCGGCGACACCCAGCAAATGGAATTTGTCGAGCTTGAGATAATCCGCAAGCGCGTCGAGATCGCCCGCAACGCTGCCGGGCTGCGATCCCGTTGCGGAATTAGCCATGCTCTTGCCCCAGCCGCGGCGATCGAACGCGATGACGCGGTATCCGGCCCGGGAAAAGCTCGTGACCTGATCCGTCCATATCGCGCTGGTGCCGGTATTGGCGTGGAGCAGCACGATGGGTATGCCCGTGCCGCCAGTGTCCGTGAACCACAATTTCACACCGGGCAGTTCGGCGGAGGTGCCGGAATTATCGGCGGCATTTGCCGTGGTGGCGATCACGCAGGTCAGCGCCGCTACGAAGACGCTGACAAGAAATTTGCGCCATTTAATCATGTGAATGTCCCGCGTTCGTACTCGCAAAAGCAAAAACTCCAGCCTGGTGGCCGACTGACTGGATGTGGGCTCAATCTGAAGCGGATTTCGACACATCATCGACCAGCCACTCGTAGAATGCCGCGACTTCGCGCCGACGCAACGCCTGGGGTGCTGCTGCGACATAATAAGCCCATCGGATCGGCCATCGGCGCTGCGGAAACAACTCGCAAAGCCGATGGGTGGCGAGTTCGTTGGCAACGAGCGCCCGCCGCACCAGTGCGACGCCCTGGCCGGCGACCGCTGCTTGCACGACGGCCGCCGTCGCATTGATCCGCAGCGATGGTCTGCCTCCACGCCGGCGTGCGCCGACATGGGACAGAAACTCCTCCCAGCTTGGAAAGTTGGCCCCGCGGTGAGGCGTTGCATCGTCGATCAGCGACTGACCCGCTAGCCACTCCGCCATCCCCGCCTGGTCAAGCGGCGCGATTTGCGGATTGGCGACCGCGGTCACATCCTCGTCCATCAACTTGGTCGCGCGCACGCCTTTCCATCCGCCAAGCCCGCAACGCACGCCAATGTCGGCTTCGCCGTTGGTAAGATCCAGCACCCGGTCCGACACGTCCAGGCGCACGTCGATGCCGAGATGATGGTGATTGAAGCGTTCGAGGCGGAAGATCAGCCAATTGGCAATGAGCGCCTGAGAAGCGGTGATCAGAACGGTCGCCCGCGCCTTGGGGCCTCTCAACCGCCTGACTCCTTCCTCCAGCGCATCGAGGCCGCGGGTGATCTCGCCAAGCGCGGCCTGCGCCTCGTCGGTGATTGAAAGTCGTTCCTTGCCTGAGCGCGAGCGGCGGAAGACGGGCCGGTCGATCCAATCTTCGAGCGATCGCACGAGCTGTCCGACGGCCGTTGCCGTGACTCCAAGCTCGGCGGCGGCGCCGGTGAACGATCCGTGGCGGGCGGCGGCCTCGACGGCCTGGAGCGAACGCAGGCGCGATAGCGATCTCATGAACCCTCATCAGCGCAGTACCAACGAAGTTTATCTTCGTCGTCGCTCTCTTTCTTACGCCTCGCGTCGTCCAGAAGGAAGGCCGATTGTGGCCCCTGAGAGGGGCTCGAAAGATGTATCTGAAGGATCGAAAGGCGCTGATTACGGGCGGGTCGAGCGGAATAGGGCTTGCCACCGCGAAACTGTTCGCATCGCACGGCGCGCATGTCGCAATCACCGGGCTCGACGAAGAAAAACTTGAGTTGGCGCGGGAGCAAATCGGGAGCGGAACGCTCGCGATGCGTGCCGATGTGCGCTCGCGCCCCGACCTGGCCGAGTTGCACAACAGGCTTGGCCGCACGTTCGGGCAACTCGATATCCTCTTTGCCAATGCCGGCGTCGCCTTCGGCACGCCGATCGAGACCACCGACGAGGCACGCTACGCCACCCTGATGGACGTCAACGTCAAAGGCGTCTTCTTCACGGTGCAGGCGATGCTGCCGCTGATGCAACGTGGCGGGACCATCATTCTCAACACGTCCTGGCTAAACCAGGTCGGCACGCCGGGCCTGTCGCTGCTCTCGGCTTCGAAGGCCGCCACACGCTCCTTTGCGCGCACGTTGTCGGCAGAGCTTCTACCTCGAGGCATCCGGGTGAATGCCGTGAGCCCGGGTGCGATCGACACGCCGATCCGCAGGCGCGGCGGCGATAGCGAAGAGGCCGTGCGCGCCTCGAACGACAGGCTCGCGGCGCGCATCCCGCTCAAGTGTCTCGGCGAGGCCGAAGACATCGCCAACGCGGCGCTTTACCTCGCGAGCGACCTGGCGCGCTATGTCGTCGGCGCGGAGATCGTCGTCGACGGCGGGTTTTCGGAGTTGTGATCGTGGAGCTCAACGCCGATCTCTCGCGTTCCGCCGTCGTTCATGCCGCCAGCCTGCCTTGGGTGCAGAGCCCGTCCGCGGGCGTCGAGCGACGCATGCTGTACCGGGTGGGCGAAGAGCAGGCGATTGCGACCTCGATCGTTCGCTACGGCGCGCGTTCATCCTTCCCGGCGCACGATCATCCCAAAGGCGAGGAGTTTCTGGTTCTCGACGGCGTATTCGAGGACGAGCGCGGGCGATATCCCGCCGGTAGTTACGTTCGCAATCCGCCCGGGTCAGCGCATGCGCCGCGCTCGAGCGAAGGCTGCATCATTTTCGTGCGGTTGCGGCAGTTTCGCGATGACGACAGGCGCGACGTGGTGATCTTGCCGTCTCCGTTGAGCGGCAGACGCTCGGTGTTCGCGCCGAGGGCACTGTTCGCAAGCGCGGACGAGCACGTCGTCATCATGGACTTCAAGCCACACGCCGCAATCGATTTTGCGGGGCACGGTGCATTGGAGTTGTTGGTGCTCGAGGGACATCTCTCTAGCGGCGGCGAATACCTCGATCCGTGGAGCTGGCTTCGTTTGCCCGTCGACATGCCGTTCGTTGGAGCGGCCGGCGGCGCCGGGTGCACCGCGTGGGTCAAGACATCGGCACCTTTCCGGGCCAACGCCCGTTGATGGTTCAAACCGCGTCAAAACGTCCGATCACAAAGGGAAACTAAACGTATGACTGACCTGCAATGGCTCGCAGCCATCATCCTGCTTACCGTGCTGGGTGCCTTTCCGTATGTTCTACAGCGGATCGTCAGCATCGGGTTGTGGCGCACACTCGGCAATCCGGGCGTCGGCGACACCGCCGAGATGCCGCGCTGGGCCCAGCGCGCCATGAAGGCGCACGACAATGCGGTCGAAAACCTCGTCGCATTCGCGCCCGCCCTTGTCGCCGCTCACATTCACTCGCCGAGCGCGCCGATGCTGGCGACGGCTACGCAGGTCTATTTCTTTGCAAGGCTTTTGCATTACGTCGTCTACGCCGCCGGCGTGCCGGTAGTCCGTACCTTGGCTTATTTCATCGGCCTTGGCGCCACGCTCATGGTTCTGTCGACCTTGCTGGCGTGAGTACGCTTGCGATCGCTTGACGACGAGTGACTTAACGCCGCGCCAACGGGCGAGGCGACGTGTGCTGACCCTTCGGAAATCTGGCTAACAATGAGAAATGAATTGCGAATGGCGCCGTCGCATCGCTGGCGCGTGCTCGGGATCGGCGTTGCGGCGAATGCCGCGGTTGCTGCGGCCTTCGCCGGTATACCAGCGACGGCGGTGTTTCTTCGTGCCGGGTATCATCTGGACAACGCCACGTTCGGTTCGGTGATTGGCGCGATGGGTCTGGGACTGGCGGTCAGTGAATTGCCGTGGGGCCTCGTTACGGACTGGCTCGGCGATCGGAAGGTGTTGCTGACCGGCCTCAGCCTGACCGGCATCGTGTTGGCGCTGACGGCGTCTTTCGCCGCACCGACAACGGGCTATGTGCCTTCGGCGCTGCTTCTCGGTCTTGGTCTTTTGTTCGTGGGCGCGATCGGAGGAAGCGTAAACGGCTCCAGCGGCCGCGCCGTGATGGTCTGGTTTCAGGACGGCGAGCGAGGCCTTGCGATGAGCGTGCGCCAGATGTCGGTGCCGGCCGGTGGTGCGCTCGGAGCGCTTGTTCTTCCAGTCACGGCGGAGCATCTCGGGTTTGGAGCGGTGTACAGCCTGCTTGCCGCCCTTTGCTTCATCGTCGCGGCTTTCACCTGGGCGTGGCTCCACGAGCCACCGACCGGAACGACAACTCCGTCGATGCAGGCGGCTGCTGTCCCGCAAGCCGCGCCCGGGGTCTTCGGCAACACGCAGATCTGGCGAACGGTTTGCGGCCTCGGTGCACTCTGTGTTCCGCAAGTTGTCGCGGTCACCTTCGCGGCGGTCTTTCTCAACGACGTCGGCCATCTCGGCACGGCGGCCATCAGCGCCAGCATCGTCGCCTTCCAGATCGGCGCCGCCTTCACGCGGGTGTGGAGTGGGCGCTTCACCGATCGGCGCCGGAACAGGCGGGCTTTTCTCAGGGGATGTGCGCTTCTGACGGCAGCAATCTTCGGATCACTTGGTCTTCTGGTCGGGCTTGCTTCGTTTGCGCCGGCTTATTCAGGACCCGCAGTCGCTGCCGCCGTGGTTCTCATGGTCATCGGCGGCACCACGGCTTCCACCTGGCATGGTATCGCCTACACGGAATTGGCGACGGTCGCGGGCATGAAACATGTCGGCACGGCGCTCGGCCTCGGAAACACATTTGCCTTTTCGACATATTTCCTGACGCCGCTGGCGATACCATTCATTCTGAGCATTTTTGCCTGGCAGGGCGTGTGGTTTGCCGCCGCTGCCGCAGCCCTTGCCGCGTCGGTGTTATTCCCGAGACCCACCGCCCTCGCGCTGAAGGCGTGAGCATAACGAGGATCGTGACGTCTTGAATGATGCGGCATCAACGCCCGACGATCTCCGGCACCTTGGTTGCGGGCGGCGTATTGCGACTGCGCTGGGTGCGCACTATGCCGTCGATGATGGTCATGCCGATGCCGGGCAGATCGCCGAGCCGGACGCTATCGAGCAGCGTCTTGCCGGGGGAATGCTGCGCCTTGTCCATCAGAACGAAATCCGCGGCACGGCCGACCTCGATCAGGCCGCAGTCGAGCGCGCGCATCCGCGCGGTATTACCGGTTGCAAAGCAGAAAGCGATTTCAGCCGGCACCTCGCCGAGCGAGGACAGCATCGAGACCATGCGCAAGATGCCGAGCGGCTGCACGCCGGAGCCTGCCGGCGAATCGGTGCCGAGAATGACGCGGTTGAGCTCGTTCATCTCGCGCGCCGTGCGCAGCGTGAACAGCGCCGAGCGCTCGTTGCCGTTGTGCACGAGTTCGAGCCCGCGCTTGCAGCCCTCGCAGATGCATCGGATCTGGTCATCAGGAAGGGCAGTATGGCCGCCATTGATGTGGCCGACGACATCGGTGTTGGCCTCCAACACCACGTCCTTGTCGATCAGGCCCGAGCCTGGAATAGAGGGGCCGCCTGTATGGATCGTGCTCTGGATACCGTATTTGCGTGCCCATCCGACCATCTTGCGCGCGGTCGGTCCGTCCTTGACGCCGCCAAGGCCGACTTCGCCAAGCAGCTTGACACCGGCGGCTGCCAACTCCTTGAAGTCGTCCTCGACCATTTCACATTCGATGACAGGCGCGCCGGCGTGAACCTTTACGCCGCCAGGACGCAGCGTCCAGAACGCGCGCTGCGCGAAGATCGCCATTGCCTTCAGCCCGACGACATCGCGCGGCCGGCCGGGCATGTGCACTTCACCGGCAGAGATCATGGTAGTGACGCCGCCGTGCAGAAAACTGTCGATCCAGCCGATCTGGTTTTGCCGTGGCGTCCAGTCGCCCGCGACGGGATGAACGTGGCTGTCGATCAGGCCGGGAGCGACCGTGGTGCCGTTGGCATCGACGATCGTGGTGGCGCCGGCGACATCGATATCCTTGAGGCGGCCGATGCCGGTAATCTTGCCGTTCTCGGCCACGATTGTATCGGCGTCGAGGATCGGCTTTTCCAGCGCGCCTGAGAGCACGAGACCGATATTGCGGATCACGAGCTTGGTCGGGCCGGTTGCTTGCGGTGCGTCATGGGCCATCGTGTTTTCCTTTTCATCGGTCGCTGTTTCATCGCGCGCATGGCAGCCAGCGCTGTTTCAGCCGGTCATCCCCTTGACTTGGGTACCGAGCTAACGAGTAATACTGCGCATCCATCGCTTCGTTATAAAAATATACAAACATAGCTCCGGGAGGAGAAGACCATGGAAAGCATTGGTCGGCGTGGTTTTGTAAAGGGCGCGACGCTCGGAGCGTTGGCCTTCTCGGTCGGCGGCATCGAAATCTTGCTGACGCCGAGCGAGGCGAGGGCGCGCAACGTACCGTTCCGCCTTCTCGATAGCCATCAGGGCGAAACGCTGGAAGCCCTCGGCGAGACGCTGGTGCCGAAGGCGCGCGAGGCGGGGATCGCACACTATATCGATCAGCAGATATCGGTAGCCCCTCAGGAGTTGCTGCTTCAGGCCCGCATCTTCAATTTCCGGCCGCCGTTTGCCGATTTCTATCGCGGCACGATTGCGACGGTGGACGATAACTGCCGCAAATTGTTCGGCAAGGAATTCGCGCAAGCTTCCGCGAAGGATCAGCGCGACTTTGTCGACCGCATGCGGCAGAACAAGATCGAGGACTGGAAAGGCCGGCCGGCGGCGCTCGCCTACGCCGTGCTGAGGGCCGACGCCGTCGACGTCGTCTACGGCACGATGGAAGGCTATGAGGCGCTCGGCATTCCCTACATGCCCCACATCGCACCGGAAAAGAGGTGGTGAGATGACTAACGAAAAAGTCGATGTCGTCATTGTCGGAGCCGGTGCGTCGGGCTCGGTCTATGCTTCGGTGCTCGCCAAGGCCGGCAAGAAAGTCGTGTTGCTGGAAGCAGGCCCGGACTGGGAACTGTCTGATCTGATCAGTTCGGAAATCTGGGGCCGCCGTATCAAACCGGCGGGAGCGCCGATCCTGCTCGAGGGCAAGAACCCGATGGGCTATGCATCGCAGGCCGGTTGGGGCTCTGGCGGCGCCGCGCTGCACTACTTCGCTAATTTTCCGCGGCTGTTGCCGACCGATTTCCGGATGAAGAGCGATCATGGCCGCGGACACGATTGGCCGATCGCTTACGAAGACGTCGCGCCGTTCTGGGACAAGGTGGCGCGCGAGATCGGCGTCTCCGGCGACGCCAAGGCGGAAGAACGCTGGCGGCCGGCGGGCGAAGCCTATCCGATGCCGCCGATGAAGACCTTCCGCAACGGCGATATGTGGATCAAGCCGCTGGAGGCGGGCGGCATTCCGATGGTGCCGGCGCCGGTCGGCATGAACTCGGTAGAATTCAAAGGGCGTCCCGCCTGTCTTTATGACGGCTGGTGTCACGTGGGCTGCCCGATCGGCGCGTTGGCCAATCCGCAGGTGACCTATCTCGGCGATGCACGCAAGGCGGGCGCCGAATTGCGCTCGTTCTCGACGGTGACGCGGGTACTCACCAACGAAGCGGGCACGCGGGTGACCGGCGTTGAATATTATGACTATCAGCATCAAAAGCAGGTGCAGGAAGCAAGTGTCGTTATCCTCGCTTCCTGGTCGGCGCAAAATCCGCGTCTGTTGTTGAATTCGGCGACCGGCAAGCACCCGAAAGGTCTTTCCAACGCCAGCGGACTGGCCGGCCACTTCATGATGTCGCACACGGTAGCGTCGACCTGGGCGCTGTTCGACGAGGATGTGCAGAACCACATGGGCACGATCGGCGTGCAGTACATGTCCTATCAGCGTTATCCGAAAACCAGTCAGAAGGATGCCTTCGGAAGCACGTTCTGGACGGCCGGGTTTGCGTTGAAAACGACCGATCTCGCCAATTCGCGTCCCGATCTCTTCGGCACGGAACTCGACGATTACATGAAGCGCGCGGCGCGCAACCTCACCGGCATCAAGGGCTTTGGCGAGGAACTGCCCGCGATGGAAAATCGCGTCGAACTGGCGAGCGAGAAAGACGAGTTCGGCATGCCGCTCGGCAAGCTCACCCATACGTTCCAGCCGGATGCCGTTGCACTGTGGAATGCCAACCTGGAAGATGGCGTGAAAATCGCGAAGGCGGCCGGCGCGAAAGAAGTGTGGCCCGCGCGCGGGGCGATTCCGACCAGCCATCTGCTCGGCGGCACCATCATGGGAACGGAAGCCTCCAACTCGGTCGTCAACAGCTACGGCCAGAGCCACGAAATCCCGAACCTCTGGATCGCGGGGCCCGGCATCTTCCCGACCGAGGGCGCATCGAATCCGACCTTTACGATCTTCGCGCTTTCGCAACGCGGCGCCGAACGCATGGCTTCGCAATGGGGGACGCTGACGAACTAGTCGAGTGGATTTGACATTCGCTGCCAATCCGGCCGCGAGTTCGTCAAGCGAGTGTCAAATCCGAAACTCCACTAGAAACCTATTTGCTAGTGGCTCTTTGATTTTGACATTCGCAAAACTGCCGGCCTAAACGGGATGCGAATGTTAGAAACGGCCCACTGGCCGATGCGTTGTTACGAGAAGCGTTCGTGTGGCGGGGAAATGTAACGGTGGTGTGACAACCGTCCGCGTCATGGCGGGCGCGGTAAACTCCGCGTGAGAGGCGTTTGAAGCTCCGCCGTGCGTGAACGCTCTGTCCTCTCGGGCCGTATGTCATAAAAGCATCGGCCAATTGAGGGAATAACGCTGCATATCCGCGAGTCAATTGAGGTCGGCATCTGCCGGCTTTTTGCTTGATTTCGCGGCGCGCGAGTGCGGCGATTCTGACGTTCCTTAGAGAAGCGAGTGATGAAAGAAACCCAGCGGGCGCCGGACCGGCGCGATCAGGAAATCCTTGCCAACGATGCGCTGGAGCGCGCACGTTTGCTGCCGCCCGGTCCGGAGCGCAATGAGGCGTTGAAGCTCGCCAGCCTGTTGAGGTGCAGCGCCGACTTGCGTGGTCCCGTCTTTGCCAAACGGGGCCGGCCGCGGAAGTGAGCGTCGCGAGCCAGGAATCATCGTCGATCAGCATCCTCGGCAAACGCCCCTGATCAGCCGGTCGATTTTCACATTCTCTTCTTTTATCTCCTGATCGATCGAAGACGTTCTCGACGAGATCACATCGCCCAATTGCGGCTGTCGATGGCCGACCGGAGCCGACCAGGGAAGGGTGGACGTTTCGCATCCCGGCGGCAACGCATCGGCGGCCGGCGCCGGACGGCCAGTATCGTCGAGCGCTTCAACCGGCAATCGACAGGCGGGCTTGTCGTGAACATCTGCTTGCGCGGCTGTCTGCGCCGCAAACATCAGGGAGAGGACAAGCGTGGTCGCATAGAGCGTTGCTCTGGTCATCGGTGTTCTCCGGCATGTCGCCCAGGATGAGCGTTTCCGGTAAAACAGACCCTCGCTTGAGACGCGTTATTCCTTCGCCGGCCGTGGCTCACGAATTGTCGATCTCACGTGAGAACCGTTTCGTGTTCTCACGTGAGCGTGCGTCGCGGAATAAAGGACGAGGAACGATGGTCGGCGATGGTGAAGTGCAACTACACCGCTGTTGGCTTCTTCCAGCCGCCGAACGTCTGCTCCAGGTGACGAGCCATCGCGAGCGCGACGTCTTCGCGCCAGGGACGTGCGGCGACCTGGACGTTGAGGGGAAGTCCCTCCGGCGAGGTGCCGACCCGCACGGTGGCGCTGGGCCATCCCGTCAGGTTGTACATCTGCGTGTAGCCGAAGCCGCGGCGGTTCTGATCCTCAAAGCTCGTTCCGTGCAGCACGGCGGGATACGGCGCGACCGGCGAAAGGATGGCGTCGTAATTTTCGATGAAACGCAGCATCGAATTGCGGAAGGCATCCCATCGCACGAAGGCGGCGAGCGCTTCGGTGGTGGTGGCAAAGGCGGGCGCGACAGCATGAGCCAGCGCCTGCTCGAACAACGGGGAGATCGGGTCACTGCCGATGCTCTTGAGGAAAGCGCGCGTGCCGGCGCCGCCGTCACCGCGGCTCATGTCGTAATAGACGGTTGCGGCCTTGGCCGCATCCGGCGGCCGGTTCTCCTCGACCTTGACGCCGGCATCCGTAAACGCCTTGGCGCAGTCGCGAACGGCCGCGGCGATTTCCTTCGTCGGCGAAGCAGCGCCGTCGTCGTCGAAATAAGCGAGCTTCAATCCGTTGAGCGTAACGGCTTTCGGATCGAGCAGGGGCATTCCGACGATCGAATGATCGCGGAAGTCCGGACCGGCAATGATCGGCAGAGCAAGCGCGAGGTCGTCGATCCTCCGCGCAATCAGACTGACATGAAACACCGCATTTCGCGCGCCCATCGGCAGCGGAAACTGCCCGGTGCGCGGCACGCGGCCTGAGGTCGGCTTGATGGCGGCGAGCCCGCAAAAGTGCGCGGGGATTCGAATGCTGCCGCCGGCATCGGTCCCAAGTCCAAGCGGCGAGCCACACGCCGCGACGATCGCGGATTCGCCGCCGCTGGAGCCGCCGGGCGTACGCGTGAGATCGTAGGGGTTGTTGGTTCGTCCATAAACGAGATTGTCGGTCTCGATCGCGCCTGCAAGCTCCGGCACGTTGGTCTTGCCGAGAATGATGGCGCCTGCGGCCCGCAGCCGAGCCACGGCTGTGGCATCCGCTTTCGGCACGTAGCTCGCGCGGCCTTTGGTGCCGCCGGTGCAGATGACGCCTGATGTCTCCAGCGTATCCTTGATCGTCACCGGTACGCCATGTAGCGGTCCCTTGATGTCGCCGCGCGCCAGCGCCGCGTCGGCCTCGTCCGCTTCCTTTCGCGCCGTCTCCGCCGTCAACTGAACGACGGCGTTGAGTTTGGGATTGACCCTGGCGATCTGCTCCAGATGCGCTTCGACGACTGACTTCGAACTGAGTTGTTTGCCGCGCACAGCGCTGGCCAGTTCGGTCGCCGATTTCATCGTAATGTCATTATCCGTGGCGGTTGCCGCCTGCGCTTGATCGATTAAACCCGTGCGCCCCGCCGCCGCAACGACACCTGCGGCCGCCACCGTGCCGAGAAAGTCCCGTCGTCCCCATTTGTCGCTCATGTACGGCCCGTCCTCCCGATCATCCGACGATTGAAGTAGTAATTCCGTTTCAGCCGAGTATGCAAGTTCCCGGCCAGCATGACTGCTTTTCTGCGGCACCTCGCCATGAACTGTCGACGATTGAACCTCGCATCAGAAGCTCCTACGCTGCGTCAGAATGTAGTAGCAGCCATAAGCTACGTCCAAATCGGCAGGGAGTGCGATCATGATGAACCGGCGTCAGTTTGTAGGCAGCGCGGCGGCAGCGGCGCTTTTGGCCGGCATGCCCAACGCTTTTGCGGCCACCTACGATCTCGTCATCAAGGGCGGGCGTGTGATCGATCCCTCGATGGGCCTCGACGCGACGCGTGACGTCGCGATTGCCGGCGGCCGGATCGCCGCCATCGAAGCCAACATTGCAGCAGACGCCGCGGAAACCCTGGATGCGCGCGGCAAGCTCGTGACCGCAGGTCTGATCGACATTCACACCCATGCCGGCCGCAGCAAGGAAGGTCCGGCGATGTGCCTTCAGGACGGCGTGACCGGCTGGGTCGATGCCGGCTCCGGGGGCGCCGATAATATCGACGCGGTGGCCGCGATTGCGCGCGGCGCGCCGCAGATCGGCCGCTGCCTCGTCAACATCGCGCGCACCGGCGTC
Organism: uncultured Alphaproteobacteria bacterium; assembly: GCA_963824305.1. GTDB lineage: Bacteria > Pseudomonadota > Alphaproteobacteria > Rhizobiales > Xanthobacteraceae > Bradyrhizobium. The sequence goes on along the minus strand of CAWGOW010000001.1, from coordinate 1,430,952 downwards.
GTGACGCCGACGGGCGAATTGCACGATCTCAACGCAGCTAACGTGGCGATGGCCAAAGCCGCGGTCGAACGTAACCGTGACATCGTCGTTGGCGTCAAGGCGCGCCTGTCGGACAATGTCGCCGGCGCCAACGATCTCGAAGCGTTGCGCCGAGCACAGGAGGTCGCGACGGCGTTCAATATTCCGGTCATGATCCATATCGGCCAGAACTATTCGCCGTTGCGTTCGCTTCTGGCGCTGCTCAAACGCGGCGACATCATCACGCATGTTTACGCGCCCGGCAAAAACGGCATCCTTGACGAAAAGGGGATCTTGTTGCCGGAAGTAGCGGCCGCGCATCGCCGCGGCGTGATCTTCGATTTCGGCAACGGTGTTTCCGATCATTTCGACTGGGACACCGTTGAGAAGGCGACGAAACAGGGTTTGTGGCCCGACACGTTCTCCACCGACTGGAATACGAGTTCAAAGACCAGCGGTGTCGTCGATCTGCCGAACGTGATGTCGAAGTTCATCATGTTCGGCATGCCGCTCAGCCAGATCATCGCCGCCGCAACGGTGAATGCGGCACGTTGTTTCCCGGCTTTCGACGATCGCGGCACGCTCAATATCGGCGCGCCCGCCGATGTTGCGATCATGGAGTTGCGGGAAGGCAATTTCGAATTCCTCGACAACTACAAGGGTACGCGCACCGGTCGCCAGCGATTGCTGCCTTCCGAGGTCGTGCTGAACGGCAAGCGCATGCCACGCTCTTAACCACCGAGATAGGCTTCGCGAATGCGCGGGTCGTTGGCCAACTCAGCCGATGGACCGGACAGCGTGATGGCGCCGGTCTCGAGCACGAAAGCGCGGCTTGCGATCTCCAGCGCCATCGCCGAATTTTGCTCGACCAGTAGCACGCCGAGCCTGGTGCGCTTGTTGAGCTCGAGGATCTTATCGAACACTTGTTCGATCACGATCGGGGCCAGCCCAAGCGAGGGTTCATCCAGCATCAGCAGGTGAGGGCGGCCCATCAGCGCACGGCCGATCGCCAGCATTTGCTGCTCACCGCCGGATAGCGACCAGCCGCCTTGCTTGAGCCGTTCCTTCAGCCGAGGGAACAGATCGAAGACCAGCGCGAGGTCTTCTTCGGCTTCGCGCTTGTTCCGAGCCCGTGATGCCGTGCCGGTGATCAGGTTCTCCAGCACGGTAAGCCCCGGAAAAATACGCCGTCCCTCGGGGCAATGCGCCAGCCCCGAGCCGACGATATCTTCGACTGCGGCGTTTTGGATCTGCTCGCCCTTCCAGGAGATCATGCCTTCCGTCGGGCGAACCAGCCCGGAGATGGTGCTGAGCGTCGTCGTCTTGCCTGCTCCATTACCGCCGATCAAGGCGACGATCTCGCCCATCTCGACGCTGAACGAGATGCCCTTGAGCACCTCGATATGGCCGTAGGACACATGCAGATTGTCGATCTTAAGCATGGCGATGCCGCCTGCCGAGGTAGGCCTCGATCACTTGCGGGTTGCGCTGGATGTCCGAAGGCGCGCCCTCGGCGATCTTCTTGCCAAAGTCCAGCACCGTGACGCGATCGCTGATCCCCATCACCAACCGTACATTGTGCTCGACCAGCAAAATGGTGATGCCGCGACTCCTGAGCTTGGCGATGGTTTCCAGAAGCGCCATGCTCTCGGTCATGTTCATGCCGGCTGCGGGTTCATCGAGCAGGAGCACTGTCGGGTTCGACGCCAATGCCCGTGCAATCTCCAGGAGACGCCGCTGGGCATAAGGCAATTGCGTCGCGCGGTCGTCGGCGCGCTGACTGAGACCGACTGTCTCGAGTGCCTCGCGCGCGCTCATGTCGATGTCGGATTCGGTGCGCCGGTGCCGTTCGTTCGAGATCAGGATACCGGCAAATGAGGCCGGCCTTTTACAGGCCGCAGCCACCTTGACGTTCTCCAGAACGCTGAGGTTTTCGAAAATCCGGATGTTCTGAAAGGTCCGTGCCAGTCCGAGCCGCGCAATGCGATGTGGCTTGAGGCGAAAAATTTCATGTCCGCCGATGCGAATAGATCCGGCATCCGCATGCGATGCCCCGCTCAGCGCATTGAGCAAGGTCGTCTTGCCGGATCCGTTCGGACCGATGATCGCCTGAACGATGCCCGTGGGGACGTCGAGGTCGATATTGTCCAGCGCAACGAGGCCGCCGAAGCGGCGCGTAACCCCGCGCGCAGCAATGATCTGCCCGGTCGTCAACGTACACCTGCCCGGCGCAGTTGGAGTTGCGAGGCAACGGAGGCCAGGCCTCCCGGCGCGAGCACGATCACTGCGATGACGCCCAAGCCGTAAAGCACGAGGTACCACTGGCCAAGAAACCGCAACGCTTCCGGCAGGATCGTCAGTGCAACCGCGCCGAAGACGCAACCCGCAATCGATCCCATGCCGCCGACGATGAGCATGGTCATCAAAAGGATAGCCTGCGTTCCGGAGAAGCTGTCGGGGCTGATGAAGCGGATCGAGGAGGCGTAGAGACAGCCGGCGAGTTCCGCATAGACCGCGCCGATCATGAAAGCCGCCAGTTTGGTCCGTGTGGTATCGACGCCGCTCTGTTCGGCTGCGATTTCGCTGTCTTTCGTAGCGATCATCGCCCGGCCCAGCGCCGAATGACGAACGCGCGCAGCAACCAGCATTGCGAGCGCCAGCGCGATGACGAGAATATAGTAATGCTGGGCCTGTCCTTCCGGGCCGATGCCGAAAATGCTGATGCCGGGAATGGCCCGCAAACCGGACGTGCCACCTGTGACCGGTTCCCAGTGCACGATGATCAGACGGACGATTTCGCCGAAGCCGATGGTGGTCATCGCGAGATAATAGGTGCGCAGACGCATCGTCGGCAGGCCGAGCGCAAGGCTCGCGGCGATCACGACGACGGCCGACAGGAATGGTGTCGTGATCCACGGCAGGCCCGATTTGGTCGCGATCGCGGTGGTATAGGCGCCCAGTCCGTAGAAGGCGGCCTGTCCGAAATTGATCTGGCCGGCCCAGCCGGTCACGAAGTTGAGCCCCAGCACAACGATCGTATTGAGAATGGCGATGTTGAGGAGCTGGATGATGTAACCGTCGTGTGTGACGAGCGGGACCGCCAACGCAGCCACGATGACCGCGGCCGCAACCAGCCAATGTTTGCTCTGAAGGCTTTCCATCAGACCTTCTCGCTGCTTTTCTCGCCGAATAGGCCGCGAGGCCAAGTGACGAGAACGGCGATCATGACGATAAAGGCATAGGCATCGCGGAAGTTCGACGAAATATAGCGGGCGCCGAAGGTCTCAATGAGCCCGAGAAACAACCCGCCGATCACGGCGCCCGGCAGATTGCCGAAGCCACCGATGACACTGACGACAAAGCCTTTCAGACCGAGACTTCCGCCCATGGTCGGCTCCGCCAAAAAAATCGGCGCGACCAGAAGTCCTGCGATGCCGGAGAGCATGGCGCCGAGGGCGAACGCGACCGCGATGGTGCGGTTGACGGGAATTCCGACGAGCCGGGCCGTGTGCAGGTCCTGGGCGGTCGCCTGCATCAGGATTCCGAAGCGGGTCCTGGTAAGAAAAAGGAATTGCAGAAGCAGGATCACCGTGAGCGTCGCAAAGATAAAGAGCTGATGCATGGAGATGACGACACCGGCAAAGCGCAACGGCGGTCCGCTGACCGGAGAGGGCAGCGAAACCGGCAAGGGTCCCCAAATGATCAACGCGAGATTTTCCAGAACGATGCCCATCGCAATCGTCGTCAGAATGACGAGGAAGGCGGGACGGCCGCGCAGCGGAAAATAGACCAGCGTCATGAAGACGACGCCGACCAGCGCCATCGCCACCATGGTGACGGCCCATGCGACCGCGGTCGGCAATTCGTGAGTCACCGCGCAACTGATGCCGATGAACGCGCCAAGCATCAGAAGCTGGCCTTGCGCGAAATTGACGATCTGTACGGTGTTGAAGATCAGAAGCAGGCCGAGCGCGACGAGAGCATAGATGCTGCCGAGCGCGAGGCCGTTGACGACAAGCTGGCCCATGAGACGATCAGAATCCGCGTTCCTTGATCGGGCCAGCCAACTCCGGTGTCTTCCCCTTGTTGCGATAGACACCAAGCGTGTGTGCGAGATCGCCGAGTTTGTCGGCCTGGTAGGAAATCAGCATGCCCTTCCAGTCCTTGGTGGCGGCAAAAGCATCGCGGATCGCCGCCTTGTCGCAGCCGACTTTTTCGATGATCGATTTCAAGAGGTAGACCGTGTCGTAATAAGAGACGGTAAAGTTGTCGGCCGGGACCTTGTATTTCTCTTGCACGCGCTTCGCCCAATCCAGAATCTTGGGATCGGTTGAGGTCTGCGGAATCATTCCGCCGATCGCATAGGCGCCATCGGCTTCCGCCGCCGTGAGGTTGTTCAGCGCCGTTTGTGCGACAAGGCTCGAGTTGCCGATAGTGGTAAGCTTGATCCCGAGGTCGTTCATCTGCTTGACGACGAGGGTCACGTCCGCGGGCCGGCCGAACACGATCACGCTGTCGGCGCCCTTGTCCTTGATCTCCAACAGCTGCGCGCTCATGTCCTTGTCGGACGGAGCATAGGACGTCACGGCGACCGGGGTCGCATTCAGTTTGGCGAGCGATGCCTGGATGCCACGGGATGCGCCGAGACCGTAATCGTCCGCAACCGCAATCACGCCCGGCTTGGTCTTGTTAAGCGTCTTGACCAGATACTCCGGAATGAGGTCGGCGAGCTGGCCGTCATGCGCGTGCGTTCGAAACAGCCACTTGCTGCCTTGCGACGTCACTTTCGCATTGGTCGCACCGACCAGAAACGGCGTCTCCGATTTGTTGACGACTTCGGTCTGGGCAAACACGTGCGGGCTGATCATCGAGCCGAAGATCACGAGCGGCTTGCCTTCGAGAATACGGTTCATCGCGTTCAGCGAGTCCGTGCTCGACGCCCCGGTGTCCTCTGTCGCGAGCGCCAGCTTCTTGCCGTTGATGCCGCCGGCGGCGTTGATTTCATCGACCGCGAATTCGACGCCGCTTCGCGCCTGAGTGCCGAGCAAAGCCGTATTGCCGGTTAGGGCCGTCGTCAGGCCGAGCGGGATCGGCGAAGGACAACCGGCGGGCTCCGCTTTCGATGGGCCGGTCGAGGTGACGGCCAGACAGATCGCCGCGGCGCCGGCGACGGAGCTTTTCGCAAATACTGAAGTCATTAGGTTTCCTGTTGAATAGCCTATTTACCCGGATAGCCGCGTGCGATTATAGCGATGGCAGGCCCGTCGTTCGACAAGCCTGCCATCATTGAAGAACCCCTCTTAGGACCCGAAAATTCCACGTTGGAGCAAGAGATCTGCTCCAGCCGTTATTTTGCGGGAGCCCGCGCAAGGGCAGAGGCCGTAGCAGTGCTGCCACCGATGACGAGATACAACCCACCGGCAACGACAATTCCGAACAGCCAACTCAGGTCGGCTCCATTGAAATAGCCGGAAATCGGCCCTCGCAGCGCGGGCACAAGTCCGTCCTGGAACGACCAGCCGGCCACGAGGCCCGCCAGAAACGAGATGATGCCGCCCCAGTTGATGTCGCCGTAGATGCTGGTTTCCGGCGATTTGTAAAGTTCGGGGACGTCGATTTGGCTTTTTCGCTTGATGAAGAAATCCGCCAGGATCACTCCGGCCCATGGACTCATCCAGAGCAAGAGGCTGATCATCCAGTTGTCGAATGCCTTGGCGAAGGAAGGCGCGAATACAAAGTAGATGGTGACGATGTAGCCGACAACGCCGGCGATAATGGCCAGCGTGGTTCGGGATGTGCGCAGGCCCATGCTGAGTGCCGCCAGCGCCGCCGAATAGACGTTGAGGATATTCGTCGCAATCGGGCCATGCAGCACCATGAGCAACACCAGTATGCTCGCCACTCCGCCGAATACAGCGCTCACCATCTTGGCCGGATCGGTGTCGAGGGTAACGCTGGCGATGGTTGCGCCGAGAACGGCCAGCCACACCGACGGCACCAACATTCCGACGTAGCTGTACCAGAAGACGGAAGCCGAGGAGGCGCTGCGTGGCACGAAGCGCGAATAGTCCGATGCCCACGTCACCCAGGAAATGCCCCAGCCGATACCGATCGCCGTCGTCAACAGCGACAGCATCGCGAAATGCGGGCCAGGCGGGAGTGTGCTCGTCAGATTCCAGTTGACCACGCCGGGCTGGCTCCAGGCCAGAAAGCTCATCACCACCATGATCACCACGGTGACTGGCACCGTATATTTTTCGAAGGTGCGGATCGCGTAGAAGCCGTAGAGGCCGATCCATACCTGAATCACCATGACAACGGTCATGACGATGAAGGTCGTTACCGACGTATCCGGAATTCCGAACTGGCCGAGAATGGCCATGGAAATCTTGACCGGAAAGTAGGTATTCACGCCGATCCAGCCGAGCGTCATCAGGAACATCAAAAGGCTCGGCAGATAAGCGCCGCGGCGGCCAAAGGCGGAGCGGCTCAACACCATCTGATTGACGCCGGTCTTGTGTCCCATCACCGTGAATGCAGCGAAGATGGCGCAACCGATGATGTTGCCGAATACGATGACAGCAATCGTCTCCCACAAACCGAGTTTGAGAACGATGCCGAGCGCGCCGAGCGCCCAGTTGACCGGGGCGATGTTGGCGCCAGCCCATATCCACATTTGCTGCGGACCGGTTGAATCGCGATCGGAGTCCGGAATTGGTTCGATGCTGTGAATGTCGGATCGAAGTTCGGAATTCGTCATGACACGCTCCCCTGATGAACGCCCAGATCGAGCAAGAATCGTACCAGAGGGGTCAACGTGTGTCTCGATGTCACACGGCGAACTGCGACGTAGCGGCTCGATATTCACAGGCGTCAGAAAAATGCGCAGTAGTCTTCGCATTTTGTGGGATGGGCGGCGGCAACGCTAGTGGTCCGATTCCAACATTCGCGTCCCTTCTCAGGGGGCATTTTTCGAATGTTAGAATCGAAGGACCACTAGCAAATTCAAGTTGGTAGTGGAGTTTGGGATTTGACATTCGCTTGTTGAGCAAGCGGCTGGGTGAGTAGCGAGTGTCAAATCTACTCCACTACGGTTGTGGAGGGCGGCAATTGCCGTTCTGGCAGGTTGTGGTTATTGTGGTCGTGGCATACCGTTTGCTTGATTTCGGGTCGGGTTCGCGGCCCCGCAGCTGACGATACCGGGGCGCGACCGCGCCGCCGGGCCAGCGGCGAAACGACGAAACGAAATTTCAAGGGGAGTTGCTCACATGCCTACAAAACTGACGCGCCGCCAAGCTATTGCTCTGCCTGCCGGCATTGCCGTGGGAAGTCTCATGGGCCGCTCTGCGCTGGCGGCAGAGCCAGTTAAGATCGGCCTGGTGGCGGCACTCTCAGGACAGTCAGCCAAGTCGGGTGAGGGGATCACGCGCGGTCTGACCATCGCCATCGACGAAATCAACGCCAAGGGCGGGCTGCTAGGCGGGCGGATGCTCGAGCTGGTTCGCCGTGACGACGAGTCGAACCCTGCCAAAGGCCAGACCGCGGCGCGAGAATTGATCGACAAGGAAGGGGTGTCGATCATTTTTGGTGGCATCGATAGCCCGGTATCATTGGCGATCGTGCCGATCGTGAACGGGGCGCATGTTCCATTCATGGGCGTGTGGGCGGCTGCGACGAACGTCACCCGCAACGGCGCCAATCCAAACTATTGCTTCAGAGTGTCGGCCGTCGACGTCCTGGTCGACCGCGCTTTGATCAAATACGCCATGACGAAATTCGGCTCCAAGAAGCCTGGCTTGATGCTGGTCAATAATGGCTGGGGTGAGTCCAATTTCGCAGGTCTGACCGCAGCCGCGGAAACGGCGGGGATCAAGCTCGCCGGAACTGAAAAATTCGACGATAAGGATGCCGACATGACGCCGCAGATGCAGCGGCTGCGTGAGGCGGGAGCCGACACGATCATCCTGGTCGGCAATGCGGCACCCGGCGCCCAGGTCGTGAAGGCCTTGCAGAAATCCGCGTGGACGGTGCCGATCGTCTCGCACTGGGGTATCTCGGGCGGCCGCTTCCCCGAGCTCGCGGGCTCGTGGGCTAACAAGGTGCATTTCATCCAGACCTACAGTTTCTTCGGACCGCAGAACGACGTCGGCAAGCGCGTGCTGGCCGCGATGATGGCGAAATATCCCGACGTCAAGGGACCGGGCGATGTCACGCCGCCGGTTGGCGTGGCCAATGCCTATGACGCGATGCAACTCACCGCGCTCGCCATCACCAAAGCTGGTTCGACCGAAGGTCCCAAATTGCGCGAAGGACTTTTGAACATCGATAGTTATCAGGGCCTGATCAAGAACTACACGAAACCGTTCACCGACGAAAACCACGACGCATTGAACGAAAACGACTACGTCATGGTCCGTTACAACGGGGATCAGATCGAGCCGGTCACCGGCTAGACATGCTCGCGACTGCGCTTGTCTCGGGCCTGAGTCTCGGGAGCATTTACGGTCTCATTGCGCTCGGCTTCACGCTGACCTTTGCCGTCTCCGGCACGGTGAATTTCGCGCAAGGTTCATCCGTGATGTTGGGAGCCGTGATGTGTCACGCGCTGGCGATCGGATTGCGCTGGCCGATGCTGGCCGCCGTCCCGCTTGCGCTGGTGGCGTGTGCGATCTGGGGCTTGGTCGTCGAGCGTATCGCGGTCCGGCCCTTTGTCGCACGCGGCAGCAATGCGTGGCTGATGGCGACCGTGGCGCTTGGGATTGCGCTCGACAATGTCGTGATGGTGTTGTTCGGCAAGGAGCCACGCGCGCTGCCGTCATCCCTGGCCGACGATCCCTGGGTCATCGGCACCGTCGGCATCTTCCCGCTTCAGGTGCTGGTGCCGCTGGTGGGCCTTGGGTTGGCCCTTGCGGTTCATCTCGGCATGCACCGGACGGGGCTTGGCCTGAAGCTGCGTGCGGCGGTCGAAAATCCTGACGCGGCGCGACTGATGAGCATCGACGTGACCATGCTCATCGCACTGACTTACGCGGCGGCGGCGCTATTGGCCGGGATCGGCGGCATCCTGATCGCGCCCCTTTATAACGTTGCCTACGACATGGGGACGTTGTTCGGCATCAAGGCCTTTGCGGTCGCTATTCTCGGCGGGCTGACCAACCCATGGGGTGTCGTGATCGCCGGCCTCGGCTATGGATTGGTCGAAGCCTTCGCCACCACCTGGCTCGGCTCCGGCAGCACCCAGATCGTAACCTTTTCGGCAGTGATTGCAGCACTTGTGCTGGCGCCGTCGGGCCTGTTCGGCAGAAGGGCCAAGGTGCGGGTATGAGAACGCTCGCCGCTCTCATTGCGGCGGTGCTGGCCTGCCTCGCCGTTACCGCGGTTTGTCTGCTGGCGCCCGGCTACTACGCCTATCTGCTGGGGACACTCGCGACGACCGCGCTCGCAGGCATCGGGCTGAATGTGCTGCTCGGCCTCGCTGGCGAAGTATCGCTCGGGCAGGGCGGGTTTCTGGCGCTCGGCGCTTATGGCGTCGGCATTCTCACCACCAAGGCCGGATTGAATTTTTGGGAAGCGTTGCCGCTCGCGGTGCTTGTGGTGGCTGTGATATCGGCTGTTCTCTCGATTCCCGCGCTGCGCGTCACCGGGCCCTATCTTGCAATGGTGACGATCGCGTTCGGCTTCATTGTCGAGTCCGTCTCGATCGAGTGGCGCGATTTGACGGGCGGCTCCAGCGGGCTTGTCGGCATTCCGGCGCCGTTCGGCACCGGCGGCACCGCACTGTTGGCGTGCGGCTTCTGCGTGGCCGCAATGATCATGTTCTCCTACCTCGTGCGCAGTCCTATCGGGCTTGCGATGCAGGCCTTTGCTTCAGCGCCGGCGGCCGCGCGCGGCGTCGGGATCAGACCGGTGCCGGTCCGTACCGCAGCTTTTGTACTGGCCGCGGCCGCGGCCGGCCTGGCAGGCGGATTGCAGGCCGCGCTGACCGGCTTCATCGCGCCGAGCTCGTTTCCGTTTTCGCAGTCGATCCTGTTTTTGCTGGTGGTGGTCGTCGGCGGCGCCGGACGGACCCTAGGGCCGCTGATCGGGTCTGCGGTCGTGGTGTTCCTGCCGGAGGCGCTCGCAAGTCTTGCCGAATATCGCCTTCTGGTATTCGGCACCGGGCTCCTGATCGTTTTGTTGGTGGCGCCAGGTGGCATCGCCGGTGCGCTTGCATATCTCATGCGGCCCCGAAGGTCTCTCGGCCAGGCGAAGCCCGATACCGATCGCGCGCTCGCGCATATCACCGGCGCTCGCGGAAGTCTGAGTGCCGAAGGCGTGCGGGTGGCGTTCGGCGGCGTGGTCGCGGTGGCCGGCGTCGACATGACCGCTTCGCCCGGCCGCATCACCAGCGTGATCGGCCCGAACGGTGCCGGCAAGACCACGTTGCTCAACCTCATGAGTGGATTTCAGCGGGCCCAGGCGGGCAGCGTGCGGATCGGAAAGCAGGAGATCACGGGTTTTGCCGCCCCTGACGTTGCGCGCGCCGGGCTGGCCCGGACCTTCCAGACCGCGCAGCCGTTTGCGAGCTTGAGCGTGCTCGACAATGTCCGTCTCGGCCTGTTGCGCGGCAACTGGCGCGGTGATGCGCCGGCCGAGCTGGCGCGCGCGTTGCTGGCGCTTGTCGGCTATGCCGGATCGGAGACAAGGCTCGCCGCGACGCTGCCGCATGTCGACCGTCGGCTGGTCGAGATCGCGCGCGCGCTTGCGACGTCGCCTGCGGTCTTGCTGCTCGACGAACCCGCGGCCGGGCTGAGCGATGCCGATACGGCCAAGCTCGGCGGTTTGTTGCAGCGCCTCGCACGCGCCGGATTGGCGGTTGTGCTTGTCGAGCACGACATGTCGCTGGTGATGTCGATTTCCGACGAGATCTTCGTGCTCGATGCCGGACGCCGGATCGCAACCGGGACGCCCGCCGTCGTACGCAACGATCCCGCCGTCAAGGCAGCCTATCTCGGCACATCGATGTCGGCAGGATCAACTGCGGCGCGCACCGCCGGGGCACCTTTGCTCGAGGTCGAGGGCTTGAGCGCCGGTTACGGCGCCCTGGCCGTACTTGACAATATCAGCCTCAAGGTCGGGCGCGGCGAGGTGATTGCGCTCTTCGGCCCGAACGGTGCCGGGAAATCGACGCTGATGAAGGCGTTGAGCGGCCTGATCCGTCCCGTGAGCGGCAATATCAAACTGGACGGCAAGGACCTGGCATCGCTTGCAGCCCCGCTGGTCGCGCGGTCCGGCCTGATCCTGGTGCCGGAAGGGCGGCAAGTGTTTCCGCAGTTGACGGTTGCGGAAAACCTTCGCCTTGGCGCGACGCGGCGCAACGATTTCCAGCCGAGCGAAATCGAAGGCATGCTTGAGCGTTTCCCGCGACTGCGGCCGCGGCTGCATACGGCGGCGGGTCTTCTTTCGGGCGGCGAGCAGCAGATGCTTGCGGTGGCGCGCGGACTTTTGGCGAAACCCGAAGTTTTGCTGCTCGACGAGCCGTCGTTGGGCTTGGCGCCAGCGGTCGTCGCCGAGTTGTTCGAGCAATTCACGCGGTTGCGGGATGAAGGCATGACCTTGCTGATCGTCGATCAGATGGCGGACTATGCGCTCGCGATCGCAGACCGCGGCTACTTGCTCGGCGGAGGTCGTATCGTCGCTCAAGGAAGCCCGTCGGAATTGCGCGGCGCCATGCTCGACGACGCCTACCTTGGTTCTGCTTCCTGGGGTGATTGATGGATCTGATTGTCCGGGACGCGCGCATCCTGCGCGATGGCGAACTCGTCAATGTCGACATTGCCGTCGAGGGCAAGACGATCGCGGCTATCGCGCCGGCGCTCGCCGCCGATGGGCGTGAATTGAAGGCAGAAGGCTGCCTCGTCGTTCCCGGTCTGATCGAGACGCATATTCATCTCGACAAGACCTGCATCCTCGATCGTTGCCGGATCGAGGAGGGCACCGTCGCCGAAGCGGTTCGCGAAACTGCCGCAGCCAAGCGCGGTTTCACCGTCGAAGACACCTACGCGCGTGGTCAGAAGACGCTCGAGCGTTGTATCTCGCACGGCACGATGCAGATGCGGACCCATGTCGAACTCGATCCCGGCATCGGACTGATCGGCCTTGAGGCGGTCGAGCAGCTTGCGCGCGACTATGCCTGGGCGATCGACGTGGAAATATGCGTTTTTCCGCAGGAAGGCATGACCAACTATCCCGGCACCGAAGAACTGTTGATCGAGGGCTTGCGCCGCGGCGCACGCACCATCGGCGCAGTGCCATACTTTGACACCGATCCGCGCCGGCAGATCGATCGCATCTTCGAAATCGCGCGGGAGTTCGACGCCGAGATCGACATGCATCTCGATCTCGCGGAAACCACGCAGAACATGCAGGTCGAATATGTCTGCCACAAGACCGAGGAATTCGGCCGCGGCGGCCGGGTGGCTGTCGGTCACGTCACGCAGATGTCGCTGCTGCCGCCGGAACGTTTTAGCGAAATCGCGACGCGCCTTGCCAATGCCGGCGTCGCGGTGACGATCCTGCCGTCAACCGACCTGCATCTGATGGGCCGCAGTCACGACCATGCGGTACCGCGCGGCGTGGTACAGGCCGAGCCATTGCGCAAAGCAGGTGTGACCTGTTCGATCTCGACCAACAATGTGCTCAATCCGTTCACGCCCTACGGCGACGGCTCGCTGATCCGGATGGCAAATCTCTATGCCAATGTCTGCCATGTATCGCGCCCCGCGGATCTCGCCGGTTGCCTCGATATGATCACGGGCTCCGCGGCGCGGCTGCTGCGGCTTGGCGATTACGGCATCGAGGTCGGCGCGCCGGCCGATCTCGTCTGCATCGATGCAACGAATCCAGCGGACGCCGTTGCGACGCTGGCGCAGCCCTTGTGGGGCTTCAAACGCGGCCGCAAATCATTCACGCGGCCACGCGTCGAGCTTCACCGCCACGTGCACTGAAGTTTTGGCGAAACCTATTCCGCCGCCTTGTTGGACTTGGCGCCGAACATGCGCGTCGGCGGTGCGAAACCGCAGGACGTGCCGTCGGTGACCTTGACCTGATCTTCCCACGGCAGCCGGTACGTGCCGGCGACCATGTCCTGCATGAAGGTGTAGGGACAATCCATCGCGCCGCCTTTTACGGCGACATAGCCGCGGTGCCAGAGCTGGTAGATGTTGTTCTCGACGCCCCAGTTGATGCGGGCCTCGCGCACCAGATCGGGACGCACTTCGGCGGTGATGATCTCGTCGACGCGGCCGGTGGTGCCGTGGGCAAGAATGCTGCCGTCGAAGTTGACGATCATGCCTTCGCCCATCGAATCGAACGAACCATCGGAGCCGCACATGCAGACGTTCGCCGTCACCATCAGGTTCTGGAACGAGTTGGCCTGATTGGTGAAGCGCCAGCTATCGCGGATCGGGGCGGTGTAGCCCGCCGTACGGATCATGATCTCGGCGCCCTTGTAGGCGCACTCCCGCGCCATTTCCGGGAACATGCCGTCGTGGCAGATGATCAGCGCGATCTTGGCGCCCTTCGGCCCGTCGATGACGGGAATGCCGACATTGCCGGGCTCCCAAGGCTCGACTGGAATCCAGGGATGGAATTTGCGGTAGTAGAGCTTGATCTCGCCGTGATCGTCGATGATCAGGCCGGAATTGTAGGGATTGCCGTCGGGGTTGTACTCCATGATCGAGAAGCAGCCCCAGATCTGGTTGTCGATGCAGGCATTCTTGAAGGCCGCGACCTCCGGGCCGTCGAGTCGGCACATGATCGCCGGGTTCGTGTCCATCGAGAGGCCATGCAGCGAGTATTCCGGAAACACCACGAGGTCCATCGTGCCGAGGTTGCGGCGAGCTTTGCCGACCATGTAGACGATCCGCTCGGTCTGTTTGGCGAGGTCCGCCTTGGTCACGACCACGGGCAGTTGCAACTGCACCAACCCGATCACGACGCCGTTGGGCGATTTGTTCAGTCCGCCAAGTCCGTTCATGTGCCGCTCCTTGAAGAGAATTCCATGCCTGTTAAGACCAAGAAAACCCCATTTTTGCGGACAGCAAAAGATTATATTTCAGGCGACCGGCGGCTGACTTGAGGATAACGAACCAACCGGCTACGGCTATGATGGGAAACCCAGGAAAGCGCCCGTGGCGGCGCGCCCATTGAAAAGAGAAACCGGAAAAATGGCAGATGTAACTCTCCGGGTCGCCATCGCGGGATTGGGAGCGATCGGGAAAAAGGTCGCCGAGGCGCTCGATCAGGGGATCGACGGCCTGACGCTGGCGGCCATCTCCGCGCAAAATCCCGAAAAGCACCACAACTGGCTCGGCGGTTTGAACAACAAACCCGCGGTGCTGCCGATCGAGAAGCTGTCCGACATCGCAGATATCGTGATCGAATGCGCGCCGGCAAAATTGCTGCGATCGATCGTGGCGCCCTTCGTGGAAAAGGGGAAAACGGCTGTCGTGCTAAGCGCCGGCGCGTTGCTCGACAACGAAGACCTGATCGAGGTGGCCAGGAAAAATGGCGGACAGATCGTGGTGCCGACGGGCGCGCTGATTGGCCTGGATGCGGTGACGGCGGCGGCCGCCGGCGAAATTCATTCGGTGCGAATGGTGACGCGTAAACCGGTGCAGGGTCTTGCCGGTGCGCCATTCCTGATCGAGAACAACATCGCGATCGACGACATCAAGGAACCGATGAAGATTTTCGACGGCACCGCGCGCGAGGCCGCCAAGGGCTTTCCGGCTAACCTGAACGTCGCGGTCGCGCTGTCGCTTGCCGGCATCGGTCCGGACCGGACCCGGCTTGAAATCTGGGCGGATCCCGCGCTGACGCGCAACGTGCACCGGGTCGAAGTCGATTCCGATTCCGCGCGGTTTTCGATGTCGATCGAGAATATCCCGTCTGAAAATCCGAAGACAGGGCGCATCACCGCGTTGTCGGTGATTGCGCTGCTTCGCAAACAACGCGCCGCCCTGCGCGTCGGAACCTGACGCTGGGGAGTGAACGAAGCGGAGCGCGCGATGCAGCAGAAAAACGCTATTTTGGCCACCGTCACGGGCAACGATCAGCACGTCGGTTTCCGGGCCATGATTATGAAGCAAGCGATAGAGTACAATCTTGCCGGATCCGCAACGAACGGAGCGGACGGAACCGTTCATTTCACGCTGCAGGGTGACTCAGATCGGTTGGATTCGGCGCTTGTGGCTATTCGCGCGGGAACGAAGAAATCGTCGAACATAGAAGTCAGTGCAACTCAAACCGCTGTCGACGGCGATTTGAGCACGTTTACGATCATTGACTGGACATCAACAAGCAGAAACATAATCACTCCATATACCCTCATCTTTACGCTGAGAGCCGATGATAACGAAATCTCCAGATCCGAAGCCAAAGACGTTTGGCATCAGATTTTGCGGACGACTCTGCAGGGTGAAGATTTGCAGAAGTTAGGTGACGACCATTGAGGCAAGATCGGTTCCTGTGCCTCGTCCTTGCCGAAGCAAGCTCAACAGGTTTCGGTCAGACAAGCGGACGACAGCCTACTTCGTGCCGTAGGCGCGGTCACCGGCATCGCCAAGTCCGGGCAGGATGAAGCCATTTTCGTCGAGCCCCTCGTCGATGGCCGCAAGCCAGATCGGCACGTCGGGGTGAATGCCGCGCATTCGCTCGATGCCTTCCGGTGCTGCAATCAGGCACACCAGCCGAATGTCGGTCGCGCCCTGTTCCTTCAAGCGATCGACTGCGGCGACCGAGGTATTCGCGGTGGCGAGCACCGGCGAAATCACGATCACATGCCGCTCCTGCAGGTTAGTCGGCGCCTTGAAGTAATACTCCACCGCGACAAACGTTTCGGGCTCGCGGTAAAGCCCGATATGGGCGACGCGTGCGCTCGGCACCAGTTCGATCATGCCTTCCGCGAACGTCATTCCGGCGCGCAGCACCGGCGCAAACACCAGCTTCTTGCCGGCGATCTGCGGCGACTTCATCGGCGCCAGCGGCGTTTTGATATCGACATCGGTAAGCGGCAGATCGTGGGTTACCTCGTAGCAGAGGAGCATCCCGATTTCCTTCAGCAACTCGCGAAACGACTTGGTCGAGGCATCCTTTTGCCGCAGCAGGGTTAGTTTGTGCTGCACCAGCGGATGGCTAACGATGGTCACGCCTTCCATGCCGCTGGTCCCCCTAAAAAACCGTGCCGTCGCTGATGACTTTCAAAGGCGGCGAGGCGTCCGTGCGGCGCTCGCGCGCGAGCCGCCGGCCCGCGGCCCACGACCCGCCTTCGAGAACCTTCGCAAGCGGCAACGACCGGGCATCAAGCCCGAGCCGCTTTCGCACGCCCTCGGCGAGGCGATCGAGCAGCGCCACCGTCAATGCGCGCCATCCGACGACCAGCGGCGAGGAGACCTCATGCTCGCGTTGCGCATCCTGCTCGTCGCGAAAGGTGAGCACACCGGAATCGATGAACAGCCCGCCATTGCGGTATTCCGCAAGCCCGGTGAGGCCGTCGATATCGATGACCTCGATGCCGGCTGTTTGCAGCGGCTCGATCAGCGAGTAAGCGAGCCACTGCGACAGCTTGTGCAGCGGCACCAGGCCGCTCGTGGCGTCGGAAGTCACCAGCGCCGGATGTTTCCAGCAGTCGCCGAGCGCAATCCCGCCGAGCGTCAACCGTGACGGCCAGATCGGGCCGAGCTGTTGCAGCAGGTCCGACAGGATGACGGGGGCGGGCAGGCGGCCATCCTCAGTGCGCGATGCAATTTGATCGAACAGGCCGCCGGGCCGCGGATGATCGTGCCGGCCGAAGATGTCGGGCTTCGAGACGACCAGCTTGCCAAGGTTGCGCAAGAGGTCGACGCGGCCGTCAAGTCCGACCAGAGGATTGGCGTCGGAAACCTGCAAGCCACGCGCGACATCGCTCAACGAGAGGGTGGCAAGCGCGCTGCCGTCGGCGCGAAGCGGCTGGCTGGTGTCGGCGGAGAAGGTGCCGCTTTCGAACATCGAGAGGCTGGCCAGCGCCAATCCCTCGGAACGGCCGATCGCAACACCGCTTTTCGGATCGTGGTATCGCCACGTGGGGCCGGCGCCGGCATCGAGGAAGACGCTGACCATCGCGAGGTCGAATTCTGCCCGCGCCCGCGACGCGGGATCGCGCCATCGGGCCTGACTTGCGATGGCAGCCCAACGGTTGTCGCCATTTACGACAAAATGCCGCCAGCGCGAGTGAAAGGGGACGTCGAGTGAGGGGTAGGCGTCGCGGGTCGTTTGCAGCACGAGATCGACGACGCCGTCCATCTTGTCGGGATGGATGCGGAAATTCGCAAGCTTGTCGTCCAGCGCCAACGCCAGCATGCGATGCGCGCGCTCACGGACCGCGGAGGCGCTAAGCAGCGTCAACGCGGCCGATGTGTCGGAGTTTGCCGCGGACACGGCCGCGCTCGTTTCAGTATTTCTCAAGCGGGCGGCCGACCGAGTTGGCGAGGTCGTCTGACGGCACCGGCTCTGCGGTGTAATAGCCGGCAGCCTTCTTCGCCGCCATTTCCACATGCGCATCGGGTGGGACGAGCTCGTCGGGAATCGGAACGCGCTCGACGATCTCGATGCCCTGGCTGGTCAGCGCATCGTGCTTCATGTCGCTCATGGAGACGAAACGGTCGATGCGTTTGAGGCCGAGCCAGTGGATGACGTCCGGCATCAATTGCTGGAAGCGCGCGTCCTGCACGCCAGCCACGCATTCGGTGCGCTCGAAATATTGCGCGGCCGCGTCGCCGCCTTCCTGGCGCTTGCGCGCGTTGTACACCAGGAATTTCGTGACTTCGCCGAGCGCGCGGCCTTCCTTGCGGTTGTAGACGATGATGCCGAGACCGCCTTCTTGCCCGGCGCGCGCGCACTCCTCGATTCCGTGAATCAGATAAGGGCGGCAGGTACAGATGTCGGAGCCGAACACGTCGGAGCCGTTGCATTCGTCGTGAACGCGGCAGGTGATCTTGGTGCGGTGGTCGGGCAGCTTGGTGACATCGCCGAACATATAGGCCGTCATGCCGCCGATCGGCGGCAGGAAGACCTGCAAGTCCGGCCGCGTCACCAGTTCAGGGAACATGCCTGCGGTCTGCTCGAACAGTTGCCGGCGCAGATTGTTTTCGGTGGTGGCAAAGCGCTTGGCGATACCCGGAAGGTACCACACCGGATCGAGGGCGATCTTGACCACGGAGACACTGCCGTTCTTGTGAACGACGTCGCCGTCGTGCTTCAGCCGTCCGGCGTCGATGGCCGATTTGAGTTCCGGCAGATCGAGGCGTGCGCGGGTGATCGCGATGCTCGGGCGGATGTCGATTCCCTCGGCGATTTCAGCGGCGAAGTTTGCCGCCACCAGGTGACCCCAGGGGTCGAGCGATACGATGCGCTCCGGGTCGGTCCACTGCGGGAAGGGACCGATCGTTGCCGCCGGATGCGTGTTGGTGAGATCGGGGCGCCGGATCGGATCGAGCGCGCCGGAGGAAACCGCGAGCGCGCGATAGACCGAATAGGAGCCGCCATGCGAGCCGATGACGTTGCGGTCCTGCGGGCGGGACACCGTGCCGATAATCGGACCGCGCTCGCGCGCGCTGGCTGCGCCCCACTGGATCGGGAACTTGAGCTTGCCTCCCGGCGTGGGATGCGAGGTAATCCGGATATGATCAACCCGGTTGGAACGAGTCATCGCGGTATCCTTCAGATTTAGGCCGTAGGCCGAGGGCGCTGTCGCCTTGAACGGGGGCCTCAAATGGCGACGGCCCGCCTGGATAGACGGGCCTCATCACCAACCACGAAAATTACAGTACGATCGTAACCGAAGCATGAAATATAGCGAACCCTTCGCCGAATACAAGGCGATTAAGTGCCGGTATTTCCTCGGAAATTTTGGCTCGGTTCCGCCGACGAGCTATGACGCAGTGCAAGCGCGCGCGAAACTCACTGCGCCGCGGGGCTCACGCCGTCCGCTGGCTGCAGCGACGATAACTGCCCCGTTGGCGTCCAGCCGCCGCCGAGCGCCTGGAACAGGCTCGAGGCCGCGAGCAGTTTGTTCAACCGAACCTGCGCCAGCGCGTTTTCGTTGGTAAGCAGCGTTTGCTGGGTTTGCAACACGGTGATCAGGTTGACCGTGCCGGCGCGTAGCTGGGTTTCCGATACCTCGAACGCCTTGCGGGCAGCGGCCACCGCTTCAATTTCGAGGCGCTCCTGCAAGGTCGTCTGCGACAGCGCGACCAGCGCCTTCTCCACGTCGGAGAAAGCCGAGAGCACGGCTTTTCGGTAGGCTTGCAGGTTCTGCAACTGCACGCCCTTGGCCTGCTTCAATTGGCTTTCGAGCAGGAAGCCGTCGAACAGCGGCTGCGTCAGCCCTGCCGACAGCGTGTAAAACCAGGCCCCCGGTCCGAACAGCGCGGCGAGCGCCGCGCTCTGCACGCCGGTCTGCGCGGTCAGCGTAATCTGCGGGAAGAAAGCCGCGCGCGCCGACTCGACGCTGAAGTTGGACGACGCCAGTTGCGCTTCGGCTTCGCGGATGTCCGGCCTCTGGTTGAGCAGTTCCGATGGCATGCCCGGCGTTATGCGCGGAATGGCGATTTGCGTCATCGTTCCGCCCTTCACCACAAAGTTTGCCGGCGCACGGCCGACCAGCACGGCAAGGGCGGCGGTGTTCTGCCGCAGCGTGATCTCGAGCGGCGGGATCGCGGCGCGTTCGGTCGCGACTTGCGTTTCCTGTTGCGACACGTCGAGTTGCGAGGAGGTACCGCCCGCGAATTGCTGCTTGATCAGCGTCAGAATGCGTTCAGCCGCGGCGAGGTTGCGCCGCGCGACGCGCAACTGGTCCTGCGCGGCGAGAATCTGGAAATAGGTATTGGCGACCGTGACGACCGCCGTGAGCGTGACGACTTCGCGGTTGTAACGCGAGGCGGTGGCGGTTTCCTCGGCGGCGTGGAGCGTCGCGCGGTTCTTGCCCCAGAAGTCGATCATGTAGCTCGCCGTCAGGCCGAGGCTGTATTGCGAGAACGTCGTTCCGCCGAGTCCACCTCCAGTGGCAAACGAACCGACGGAGTTGCGGCTCTGCTCGGCATTGCCGGTTCCCGTCACCGACGGCAACAATGGAGCGCCTTGAACCCCGACCTGCGCATCGGCCTGAACGATCTGGGCAATGGCGACTGCGATGTCGAGATTGTAGAGTTGCGCGGAGTCCATCAGCGAGGTCAATTCGCCGGACTTGAAGCCGCGCCACCAATCGACCGCGGGAACGTGGGCATCGGCGGCGGTGCGACCGCCTTCGCGATACGTTGCCGGCACTTCCAGATTGAGGTCAGGCCGCTCGGTTCCGAGGATGCAGCCCGACAAAGCGGGGCCGAGCAGCAAAGCGGAAATGGCAAAGCGAGCTTTGTCAAAACAAGTGCGCGCTGAAGCGGTGCACGAACTTCGGAAAGTGGGCACTCGTGTCATCCGTCGTGATGCTTTACCGCTCATTGCAATGCCAAATCTACTCGCCCGGTTGCAGCCTGGTATCGGGAGCAAGCGGTGTTTCGCCACCCCTCAACCGTTGGCTCCAAAGCCGGAATCGATCCATATAAAGGTAGATGACCGGCGTTGAATAGAGCGTCAGCACCTGGCTGAGGATCAGTCCCCCGACAATTGCGATGCCAAGCGGCCTGCGGAGCTCGCTGCCCTCGCCAAGGCCGATGGCGAGCGGTACGGCGCCAAGCAGGGCCGCCATCGTGGTCATCATGATCGGCCTGAAGCGCAGCAGGCAGGCTTCATAGATCGCGTCCACCGAGCTCAAGCCCCGGCTGCGCTCGGCCTCCAGTGCAAAATCGATCATCATGATCGCATTCTTCTTCACAATTCCGATCAGCAGGATGACACCGATCAGGGCCATGATGCTGAATTCGGTGTTGAACGCCATCAAGGCGAGTAGCGCGCCCACGCCGGCTGAGGGCAGCGTCGATAGAATGGTCAGCGGATGAACGTAGCTCTCATAGAGCACGCCGAGCACGATGTAGATCGTGACCAACGCTGCAAGAACCAGGAACGGCTGATTCTTCAGCGAATCCTGGAATGCCTTGGCGGTTCCCTGGAATGTGCCGCGGATGGTGGCGGGGACGCCGATCCGGTTCATCGCCGTCTCGATCGAGGTGACGGCTGAACTGAGCGAAGCACCCGGCGGCAGGTTGAAGGAAATCGTATTGGCGACCAAAAGACCCTGGTGGTTGACGGCGAGCGGCGTCGCACCTTGCGTGAAACGCGCCACCGCCGACAATGGAATCATGGTCTCGGCGCCGGTAGAGACCGCCGAGCCGGTGGAGGACACCCCTTTGCCGGTAGAGCCGATCGAATTGTTGGCAAGATTGCGGGCGGCCTGCGCATTCGCCGAGGTTGCCGAAGTTGCCTTGCCGACGGCAATGGTCCCGGCCACCGCATTGGTGGCTTGCGAACCGCCGACCGAAGCCCCCGACGTCGAGATCCAGACGTCCTTGAGCGTCTCCGGATTTTGCCAGTATTGCGGCGCGACCTCCATGATCACGTGATACTGGTTGCGCGCCACGTAAATGGTCGACACCTGCCGCTGGCCGAAGGCGTCGTAAAGCGTGTTGTCGACCTGGCTGACGGTGACGCCGTACTGCGCGACCTTGTCGCGGTCGATCACCAGATCGGATTCAAGTCCCTTGTTCTGCTGGTCGCTGTTGACGTCCGCCAGGTTGGGGTCGCCCTGGAGTGCGGCGGCAATTTTCGGCGTCCACTCGTTGAGCTCCTCGAAAGTAGGACCCTGCAAGGTAAACTGATATTGCGCATTGCTGGAGCGGCCGCCGACGCGAATGTCCTGCACGGCCTGCAGGAACAGGGTCGCGCCCGGTATCACCGCCATCTCGCGCCTCAGCCGCGCGATCACGCCGTCCGCGGATATCTTGCGTTCGCTCAGCGGCTTCAACGAGACGAAAACGAAGCCGGAATTGGTCTGGCTGCCGCCGGTAAATCCGACGACGGTTTCGACGGCAGCGTCACTCTTGATGATGTTGATGAATTGCGTGAGCTTCTTCTGCATCAACTGGAAAGAGATGCTCTGGTCGGCCTGGATCGAGCCGGTTAACCGGCCGGTGTCCTGTTGCGGGAAAAAGCCCTTCGGGATCACGTCGTAAAGGTAGAAGTTGAGGCCAAGCACGACGGCCAGAAGCATCATCATCAAGGCGGGATGGCGAAGAGCCACCGCCAGCGATCGCCGGTAGACGTTGAGCATGGCGTCGAAGAAGCGCTCGCTGACGCGATAGAGCCGCCCGTGTTCGCCGGTTTCGTGACGCAGCAGGATCGCGCACATCATCGGTGTCGTCGTCAGCGAAACCACGAGCGAGATCAGAATCGATATCGAGATCACCATGGCAAATTCGCGGAACAGGCGGCCGATGATGCCGCCCATCAGAAGGATCGGAATGAAGACGGCGATCAGCGAGATGCTCATCGACAGCACGGTAAAACCGACCTCGCTGGCGCCCTTCAGCGAGGCCTCCAGCGGCGACATGCCGTCCTCGACATAGCGGGTGATGTTTTCGAGCACGACGATGGCGTCGTCGACGACGAAGCCGGTCGCAACCGTCAGCGCCATCAGCGATAGATTGTCGAGGCTGTAGCCGAACAGATACATGGCCGCGAAGGTCGAGATCAGCGAGACCGAGACGGCTACGACCGGCACCAGCGTGGCGCGCAGGTTACGCAGGAAAGCGAACACCACGAGGATCACGAGCAGCACTGCAATAATGAGGGTGCGCTCGACATCGCTGAGCGAGGCGCGGATCGTGATCGAACGATCGACCGCCATATTGATGTCGATGGCCGGTGAAACCGAGGCCCTGAGCTGGGGCAGCAGCCCTTTCACGAGGTCGACGGTGGAAATGATGTTGGCGCCTGGCTGCCGGTAGAGAATGATCAGGACCGCCGGCTTGCCATTGGCGAGCCCCGCATTGCGCAGATCTTCGACCGAATCCGTCACCTCGCCGACATCCGACAGGCGGACCGGTGCGCCGTTGCGGTAGGCGACGATCAGGGATTTGTAATCGTCGGACTTGTTGGCCTGGTCGTTGGCGTAGATCTGATAGCGCTGGTCGCCGACGTCGATGCCGCCTTTCGGGCTGTGCGCATTGGCGCTGGAGAGCGCCGCCCTCACGTCCTCGAGGCCAACGCCGTATTTATAAAGCGCCTGCGGGATCAGTTCCGCACGCACGGCCGGCAGCGAACTGCCGCCGACGACCACTTCGCCGATGCCGTCGACCTGCGACAGCTTCTGCGCCAGCACTGTCGATGCCGCGTCATAGAGATCGCCGCGGGTCATGGTGTCGGAGGTCAGCGCCAGGATCATGATCGGCGCGTCGGCCGGATTGACCTTGCGATAGGTCGGATTACTCCGCAGGCTGGTCGGCAGGTCAGCTCGCGCCGCGTTGATCGCGGCCTGCACGTCGCGCGCCGCGCCATTGATATCGCGGTTGAGGCCGAATTGCAGGGTGATGCGAACGCCGCCCACCGTGCTCGACGATGTCATCTCGGTGACGTCGGCGATCTGTCCCGAGGTGACGTTCGAGCGGGCTGGCAACGGTCGTCGCCACGTCCTGCGGGCTGCCGCCGGGCAAGGTCGCCCGAACGGAAATGGTCGGAAAGTCGACCTGCGGCAGCGGCGATACCGGCAGCTTGAAGAAAGCCACCGCGCCCGCGGCCGCAAGACCAAAGGTGAGCAGCGTCGTTCCGATGGGCCGGCGAATGAATGGTGTTGAGGGACCCATCGGCTGCGCTCATTCCGCTGGTTGGGCGGATTCGCCCGAGCGCCCGGAGAACCGGATCGCCAGCCGATCGAACCAGAGATAGATCACCGGTGTCGTAAACAGCGTCAGCAACTGGCTGAGCAACAGACCGCCGACGATGGAAATGCCAAGCGGATGGCGAAGCTCGGAGCCTGCGCCGGTGCCGAGCATCAGCGGCAAGGCGCCGAGAACCGCGGCCATCGTCGTCATCAGGATGGGGCGGAAGCGCAAGAGGCACGCCTGATAGATGGCGTCGCGAGGCGACTTGCCTTCGTGGCGCTCGGCATCGAGCGCGAAGTCGATCATCATGATCGCGTTCTTCTTCACGATGCCGATCAGCAGGATGATGCCGATGATGGCGACGATGGTGAGATCGTCGCCGGCCATCATCAGCGCCAGCAGCGCGCCGATGCCGGCGGATGGCAGCGTCGAGAGAATCGTGAGGGGGTGAATGAAACTTTCATAGAGCACGCCCAGCACGATGTAGACGGTGATAATCGCCGCCAAAATCAGGAAGAGCTGGTTGGACAGCGAAGACTGAAATGCCAGTGCCGCGCCCTGGAAACTGGTGATCACGCTGGCGGGCTGGCCGATGTCGATCTGTGCCTGCTTGATCGCAGTGACGGCGTCGCCGAGAGCGGCGCCCGGCGCAAGGTTGAACGACACCGTGGCCGACGGGAACTGCCCGAGATGCGATACCTGCAGCGGCGCGGTTTCCTGACGGAATTTGGCGAGCGTCGCAAGCGGCACGGGCGTACTGCCAACCGAGGAGGGAAGATAGATGTCGGAGAGCGATTGCAGCGAAGTCTGCAGGCGCGGATCGGCTTCCAAGATGACGCGGTACTGGTTGGAATTGGTGAAGATGGTAGAGACGATCCGCTGACCGTAGGAATCGTAAAGCGCGTTGTCGACGGTCGCCGGTGTAATACCGAAGCGGGCGGCCTGGTCGCGATCGATTTCGACAAAGACGGAAAGCCCCTGATCGGAGATGTCGCTCGCCACCTCGCCCAGTTGTGGAAGTTGCCGCAGCTTGTCGACCAGCTTTGTTGTCCATTCGGAAAGCTGCACCGGATCGGCATCCTGCAAGATGAACTGATATTGCGTCTTGCTGACCGTGCCTTCGATCGTCA
Organism: uncultured Alphaproteobacteria bacterium; assembly: GCA_963824305.1. GTDB lineage: Bacteria > Pseudomonadota > Alphaproteobacteria > Rhizobiales > Xanthobacteraceae > Bradyrhizobium. The sequence continues at coordinate 1,405,973 of CAWGOW010000001.1, read as the reverse complement.
GGTCCTGTACCGGCTGCATGTACAATGTGATGCCTGCAAGAGGCTCGGTCGCGTTCGAAATCCGCCGCATCACGGTCGAGATGTCGGACTTGCGTTCGCTATAAGGTTTGAGATTGACCAGAATTCGCCCGGTGTTGAGCGTGGTATTGGTTCCATCCACGCCGATAAATGAGGAGAGGCTGACGACGTCGGGGTCTTTCAAGATGATCGAGGCGAGCTGCTGTTGGCGCTCCGCCATCGCGGCATAGGACACCGACTGAGGCGCTTCGGAAATCGCCTGGATGACGCCGGTGTCCTGAAGCGGGAAGAAGCCCTTCGGGATCATGACATAGAGCACTGCCGTCAATACAAAGGTCGCGAGCGCGACCGCCAGGGTGAAGGGCTGATGGTCCAGCACCCAGGTGAGTGCATGGCCGTACATCTCCACAATCCAGTCGAACCCCTCGCGGCTGCGGCGCTGGAACGCGTTCTCCTGATTGTGAGCCTCCGGCTTGAGCAGCTTGGCGCATGCCATCGGCACCAGCGTCAGCGATACCACCGCCGAGATCAGGATCGTGACCGAGAGCGTGATTGCGAATTCGCGGAACAGACGGCCGACCACGTCGGCCATGAACAATAGCGGGATCAGCACCGCGATCAGCGAGACCGTCAACGAAATGATGGTGAAGCCGATCTGTTCGGAGCCTTTCAACGCCGCCTGCAACGGGGTGTCGCCTTCCTCGAGATAGCGAGAGATGTTCTCGATCACGACGATGGCGTCGTCGACCACGAAACCGGTGGCAATCGTCAAAGCCATCAAGGACAGATTGTTAAGGCTGAAACCAAAGAGGTACATGGCCCCGAGCGTGCCGACCAGCGACAGCGGCACCGACAGGCTCGGAATCAGCGTTGCGCGGGCGTTGCGCAGGAATACGAAGATCACCAGCACCACGAGGATGACGGCGAGCGTCAGCTCGAACTCCACGTCTTCCACGGACGCGCGGATAGTGACCGTCCGGTCGGTCAGGACGTTGACGTCGATAGCCGCCGGCAGCGAGGCCTGCAATTGCGGCAATAGCGCCTTGATGCCTTCGACCACCGCGATCACGTTGGCGCCGGGCTGGCGCTGGATATTCATGATGATCGCAGGCGTTTCATTCATCCAGGCGCCGAGCTTGTCGTTCTGCGCGCCGTCGACGACGTCGCCGACGTCGCTGAGGCGTACCGGCGAGCCGTTCTTGTAGGCGACGATCAGCGATCTGTAGTCGCTCGCATTCCTGATCTGATCGTTGGCGTTGATGGTGTAGGCGCGCATCGCGCCATCGAAGTTGCCTTTCGGCGTGTTGACGTTGGCGTTGCCAAGCGTGGTACGCAGATCGTCGATGTTGAGACCGTAGGCAGCAAGTTTGCGGATGTCGGCCTGAATGCGCACGGCGGGCCGCTGGCCGCCGGAGAGGCTGACGAGGCCGACGCCTGGAAGCTGCGAGATCTTCTGCGCCAGACGCGTATCGACGAAATCCTCGACGTCAGTCAGCTTCATCGTCTTCGAGGTGAGGCCCAGCGTGAGGATCGGCGCATCGGCCGGATTGACCTTGGCGTAGATCGGCGGCGCGGGGAGGTCGGCCGGCAGCAGGTTGCCGGCGGCGTTGATCGCAGCCTGAACTTCCTGTTCGGCGACGTCGAGAGAGATCGTCAGGCCGAACTGCAAGGTGATGACGGAAGCGCCGCCCGAACTGATCGAACTCATCTGGTTGAGGTTCGGCATTTGCCCGAACTGCACTTCCAGCGGAGCGGTGACCGACGACGTCATCACGTCCGGGCTGGCGCCCGGATAGAATGTCTGGACCTGAATGGTCGGATAGTCGACCTCAGGAAGCGCTGCGACCGGCAGGAAGCGGAACGCCAGCAGGCCCGAAAGCATGATGGCGATCATCAATAGGGTGGTCGCGACCGGTCGTAGGATGAACGGTTGCGAGGGGCTCATTGCTGCTGTCCACCCTCGGAACGCCGTCGTTTGCCGCCACCCGATTTATTGGGGTCGGACGGTGGTTGTGCCGGATTGGTCTGAGTCGGATTGTTCTCCGACCGGATAATGATCTTGGCGCCATCGCGAAGCTTGTCGGCGCCGTCAATGACGATGCGGTCGCCCTGCGTAAGCCCTGACAGCAGCTCGACGCGGTCGCCGTCGGTGACGCCGAGCTTGACCGGCCGAACCGATACCGTGCTGTCGGCATTGACGAGATAGACGAAGGTGCCGGGCGCGCCGCGCTGGATGCCCGCTGTCGACATCGTCGTCACGTCCTTATGGGTATCGAGCAAGAGGCGGATGTTGACGAACTGGTTTGGGTAAAGCAGCCGATCGTCGTTGGGAAATTGCGCGCGCAGCTTTATTGTTCCGGTGGTCGGATCGATCTGGCTGTCGAAGGTTTGCAGCGATCCGTCCGCGATCTTGCTGGAGCCGGTGCGATCGAGTGCGGTGGCTGGCAATACCGCGCCGGCCTGAAGGCGCTTGGCAATCGCTTGCAGATTGTCTTCCGGCACGGTGAAAAGCACGCTGATCGGCTGCAACTGCGTGATGACGACAATGCCGTTAGCATCGCCAGGCGTGACGTAGTTGCCCTGGTCGACCTGACGCAGGCCGACACGGCCGTCGAGCGGCGAGACGATGCGGCAATAAGCCAGGTTTACCTCGGCGGATTTCACCGCCGCCTTGTCGGCTTCTATCGTGCCCTGGTTCTGGGCAACGAGCGCAACTTGCGTATCGAGCGTCTGGCGCGGCACGGCATTCTGCGCCGCCAGCCCCTGGTAGCGCGCGAGGTCCACCTGCGCGCCCTTGAGGGCGGCTTCGTCGCGCGCCAGTTGACCTTTGGCCTGCGCCAGCGTGGCTTCGTAAGGCCGCGGATCGATTTCCGCGATCAAGTCGCCTTTCTTGACTTCCATTCCTTCCGTGAAGTCGATTTTCTGCAGGTAGCCGCTGATCTGCGTGCGGATCGTCACAGTCGCAAGCGAAGTAACGGTGCCCAGCGCATTGATGTTGATGCCGATATCGCCTTTGCCGACGGCTTCGGGAACGATCGACATCGGCCCGGAATTGCGGCCACGACCACCTGGCTCCGGTGGCGGCGCCTGTTTGGTCCACCAGACGATACCGGCGACCACCAGCAGAATGACGATGGCTGTCAGGACAAAGCGACGCGTCGACCGCGGCTTGGCGGCCTGCGCTGAACCAGGCGAAGATGCTTCCTGGAAGTTCTTGATCGGTTGGTTCATGGACCTGCCATCAGATGAGAAGTGGTGTGCGGGTTCGTCCGCGATTAGTCGCAGGAACCGCCTCCAGGGTCCGCTGGCGGCCCATTTGAACGTTCTCGCTTATAGTTGTCGCATTAACAATCGGAAAGAATTGCACTTTTGGTTCAGACCGCGACCGCGAGGCAACAATCAAATCGTCGTTTGAGCCGTTTGCTTGGTTCAAAGACCACGGCGGTTGGTTACGCCTAAACGGACATTGTTAACTGATCCGCGGTCCGCGACAAGGCTTGCCCGACGGCGAATCGGGTGGGCAGGCGCGGCAATCGGCGCCATCCGGCATCGGCAGAGCGGAACCCGTTCAGGCGGCGGCATCCAGCAGGCTGAACGAGCCCCTCACCAGAGCCTTTCGTCCCTTATCGGTGATGGCCGGTACGCCGTCGACCATGATGACAAGGCCAAGCGCAACAAGATCGGCGAGCGCATGCCGGGTCGGGATCGGCAGTCTCACAACCGGCGAGCGCAATGCTTTCAGCGCTTCCCATTGATCGGGCCTGAGATGAAAGTCGTTCTCGTCGCTCATGCTGCCTCGATGTGAGTTTAGCAACTCTTTACGAGAGCCGCATGAAACCGGTGCGACCACAATGCGTCGGCAATTGGTTTGCGCGCGCAACTTTTCTTGAGTCGCTCGAGACCCGGCAACATTTGGTAACGCGGTTGTCACATCCGCGTGCCAATGGACGATGTCGGCCATCGCGAATCGGGTGGTATGACGTTGGATATTGCTCGCCTGCCCGGATGAACACACTGAAGGTAGTTGCGCCGACAAAATCGCCCGGCAAGGGCTTCAAGTTGAAGGGCCTCGGCATTGCCGTCAGCATTGCCATCGCCGCGATTGCAATTTTCGCGCTGACCCACACGCTGAAAAGCATCGACTTTAAAGAAGTATTCGAGGTCATCAGACGGACGAACACTTCTCTGATTGCGCTGGCGGCTGTGCTGGTGATCACCTCCTACGCCAGCCTGACCTTCTACGATCTGCTTGCACTGCGAACCATCGGCCGCACCGACGTTCCGTATCGGATCGCAGCGCTCGCCAGCTTTACCAGCTATCCGATCGCGCACGGCATCGGCGCCGTTTCGTTGATTTCGCCGGTAATCCGCTATCGGGTTTATTCGTATTACGGTCTCGGCGCGTTCGAGGTCGCCAATATATGCTTTCTGACCGGGCTGACGTTCTGGCTCGGCAACCTGACCGCGCTCGGAATCGGATTGTTCTTTGCACCTGATGCGATCAGCCTGGTCGATTTCCTGCCGCCGAAGATCAATCAGGGGCTTGCCGTTGCGCTGCTTCTGGGAGTTGTGGGCTTCCTCAGCTGGTGCTGGTTTCCGCGCAACATCGGCACCAAACGCTGGCCGGTCCGGCTTCCTTCGGGGCCGTTGGTGTTGCTGCAAATCGTGATCGGCATGTTTGATCTCGGCGCTGCGGCGCTCGCAATGTACGTGCTGATTCCCGCAGGGCCGAACATCGGGATTTTCCCGATCATGGCCGTTTTCATCGCCGCGACGCTACTCGGATTTGCGAGCCATACCCCGGCAGGCATCGGCGTTTTCGATGCGACGTTTCTGATCGGACTCGGCAACGACGACAAGGAGCCGCTGGTGGCGGCGCTCCTGATGTTCCGACTGATGTACCACTTCCTACCCTTTATATTTGCGCTTGGCGTGTTCGGCGCCGTCGAAGGTTGGCGAAATCTGCGGCGCAAAGCAACAACCAAGCAAAAGAGCTAGCGGAGTGGATTTGACATTCGTTACCCGCCCAGCCGCGGGTTCGTCGAGCGAATGTCAAATCCTAAACCCGCTGCGATGGCATGCGACTGTGAGAGTCGGACCACCAGGCGCAGGCTTACGCCGGCGAGGTGAGCTTTAGTCCGACCATTCCGGCGACAATCAGCGTGAGACAAATGATCCGCACCGGATCGGTCGGTTCGCTGAAGATCACCATTCCGACAATGATGCTGCCGGCGGCGCCGATCCCGGTCCAGATCGCGTAGGCCGTGCCAAAGGGAAGCGAGCGAAGGGCAAACGACATCAGCGCAAAGCTCGCCAAGATCGCCAGCGCCGTCGCAACCGTCGGCCAGAACCGGGTGAGGCCATCGGAATATTTCAACCCAAACGCCCAGGCGATCTCGAACAGACCGGCTGCCAGTACCGCAAGCCACCCGGTCACAGCGACCTCGACAAAGCGGCAACGCCGTATCGCGCGCCGGGAGGCGACGTCGCGATCGCTGGATTGACGCCGGTACCCTGAGGCAGAGCCGCCATGATTCGCCCTCGTCGCGGTTATCCCTGATCCTCCTTGCGATGTTCGCACGACACGCATGTGACAGCATCTCCGCATCGTGGGACCATCACGAGCTCTGACATCGTCGAGCCCTTTTCCGATCATGGGGATTTTTGGCAGTTCTGCGGGGCGCGGCCAACGCGCCGGCCAGTTCAAATCCCTGCCGCGAGCGGCTACGGCCGCTTTTGAATGCGCAGCCCGCGCAGCTGTTGGGACAGCCACAATGCCGACGAGGCGCTTGATGCGTGGACCGCGCGGCGTCCACCGCGCTATCAGGCCAGGTAGTTGTTGTAGGAAAGCGCGCGGCCTGCGAATTGCGGCGCGCTTTTCGTCTCACTCCGCCAAGCTGGAATACGGCGTCGCCGGAACCTGGGCCTCGATCGCTTTTTCCTCTTGTACGACCTTCGGCTTGCGCAGCCAGACGTAGACCTGGGCGGAGAGCAGCACCACGCAGATCAGAAGGAAGAATGCGCTGATCGGGCGCTCGATGAACGTCATCAGGTCGCCGCGGGAGATCAAAAGGCTGCGGCGGAAGTTCTCCTCGAAGCGCGGTCCCAGCACGAAACCGAGCAGGATCGGGGCGGGGTGGAAATCCAGGCGCAGCAGGATATATCCGACGATACCGATCACCAGCGTCTCGCCGACCTGGAACATGTCGTTGCTTGCGGCATAGACGCCGATGCAGACAAAGAACATCGCGCTCGGATAGAGGTAGCGGTAGGGAATGCTGAGCAGCTTCACCCACAGGCCGATCATCGGCACGTTGAGAATAACGAGCAGGATGTTGCCGATCCAGAAGCTTGCGATCAGGCCCCAGAAGATATCCGCATGCTGGGTGATGAGCTGTGGCCCCGGCACGATGCCGTGAATGATCAGGGCGCCAAGGAGCAGCGCCATCACGGTGTCGCCGGGGATGCCGAGGCTCATGGTCGGAATGAAGTCGCCCTGTACCGAAGAATGCGTCGAAGCTTCGGGGCAGGCCACGCCCTCGATCGCGCCGCGTCCGAAGCGCTCCGGTGTCTTCGATATTTTCTTTTCGGTGGCGTAGGACACGAACGATGCAATCGTGGGTCCTGTGCCCGGGATCAGCGCGCAAAGGCTGCCGATCAGGGTGCCGCGGATCATCGGCCAGAACGACAGCTTGAGATCGGCCTTCGACGGGAACATGTCGGAGAGGCCGACCTTGGCGTAGCGCATATCCACCGTTTCGGTGTTGTTGATGCTGTTCATGAACTCGGCGATGCCGAACATACCGAGCGCCAACGCAACGATTTCAACGCCGTCGAACAATTCGGTGATGCCGAAGGTGAAGCGCGGCTGACCAGTCTCGATGTCGGATCCGACGATGCCGACCAGCAGGCCAAACACTGTCATGGCGATGCCCTTGAGCGGGGAGCCCTTGGCGAGCGTCGAGCCCGCAATCAGGCCGACCAGCATCAGCGAACACACCTCGGCCGGGCCGAATTCCAGCGCCATCTTGACGAGGAACGGCGCCAGGAAAATCATTTCCGTGATGCCGAAGGAAGCTCCGACAAAGGAGGCGATGACGGTGATACCGAGCGCGGTGCCGCCCTTGCCTTGCTTGGTCAGCGGGAAGCCGTCGAGACAGGTGACGGCGTGCGGCGGATGACAGGGTAGATTGAGCAGGATCGAGCAAATCGCCCCGCCATATTGGGCGCCGTAATACACGCCGGAAAGCATCAGGATCGCAGGCACCGGTTGAATGCCGAAGGTGAGCGGCAGCAGGATCGAGATGGTGGCGACGGGGCCCATGCCCGGCAGCACGCCGACGAGGTTGCCGACGAGCACGCCGAAGAAGCAATACATCAGGTTGTGCGGCTCGAGCGCGACGCCAAAGCCGTACCAGAGATCGGTGAGCGCGGTCGAAATCACAGGTTCACCCCGCGCAGCAACGGGAAGGGAATGTTCAGCAGATAGTGGAACAGCAGGACGCCAAACACGGTGACGCACGACGCCAACACGAGCGATGACTTGTAGGTTGCCGTCTTGTCCCCGAGCGCGCAGACGAACACGCAGGCGAACACCGCCGGGATCATCCCACCATAATATCCGAGCACGATAAACAGGACGGGTCCCATAAGAATGCAGAACCACCCGAACCACTGCGGATTGTCCGGCAGAAAGTTGCTGTCATCAGGTTCGGAGGAGAGGAGCGCGGTGCCGGCAATCAAAAGACCAATAAAGGCAAGGACGATACCGAGCACGACCGGCATGAAACCGGGGCCCATTCGGGCGAGGCTGCCGAATTTGTAGCCGGACCCGGTTACGGCCGCCCCGATTCCGAGCAACAGCATCAGGCCGCCCGCATAATAGTCCCGTTTCCAGGCAAACTTCCCCGACAAAAGCGTCTCTCCCACACCTTTTTGCGGCCGCGACCCTACCCGGAGAGGTCAGGCCTGTCGATATCGCGCTATTTCACTTTTGAACCGGCAGGGGCCGGTATTGGGCGAAAACACTAGCCCAGTTTATCGAGCGATAAAATCGACAAAATGGCGCAGCCTTGACCGGCCATCGCGGCGCGGCATGGTCGGCTTCGGCGTCGGAATGTTAGAATTCGGCCGCTAGGGGTAGCAAAAGGCCTTGGAATTCGGCTATCGAATGGAAAGAGAATCTCTCCACGCGCGATTACGGGTGTCTTGAATGGGCCAACTCATTGTCCATGCCGGCGACTTCACATTCCAGGCTCGCTTCGAAGAGCAGTTGGCGCCCAAAACCTGTGCGGCCTTCCGCAAGGCCATGCCGTTCAACAGCGAATTTGTCCATGTTCGCTGGAGCGGCGAGGGGGTCTGGATGCCGCTTGGCGAACTCGACTTCGGCGTCGGCTATGAGAACCACACCAGCTACCCGGCGCCGGGCCAGATGATCCTTTATCCCGGCGGCATCAGCGAGACCGAAATTCTCCTGGCCTATGGCGGGGTGCAATTTGCGAGCAAGATGGGCCAGTTGGCCGGCAATCACTTCATCACCCTGACCTCGGGTCTTGAAAACCTGTACACGCTCGGCAGGACGGTGCTCTACAAAGGCGCGCAAAGGGTCCGCATCGAGGAAGTTTAGAATGGCCGGAGGCGGCTATCCCAGGGATCTCCGTGGCTACGGCCGCAATCCGCCTCATCCGCACTGGCCCGGTGATGCGCGCATTGCCGTGCAGTTCGTAGTGAATTTCGAAGAGGGCGGCGAGAACAACATCCTGCACGGCGACCGCGCTTCGGAAGCGTTTTTGTCGGACGTGCTCGGCGCGCAGCCATGGCCCGGGCAACGCCATCCCAATATCGAATCGATGTTTGAATACGGTTCGCGCGCGGGCTTCTGGCGGCTGTGGCGAATTTTCACCGAGCGAAAACTGCCGGCCACGGTGTTTGGCGTCGCCACCGCCTTGAAACGAAACCCGGAAGTGGTTGCCGCCATGAAAGAGGCGGGCTGGGACATCGCCAGCCACAGCCTGAAGTGGGTCGAGCACAAGGACATGTCGGAAGCCGAGGAGCGGGTGGAGATCGCCGACGCCATCCGCATGCATACCGAGGTGACCGGCGAGCGTCCGCTCGGCTGGTACACCGGCCGCACCTCGATCAACACCGTTCGCCTGGTGATGGAGGCCGGTGGTTTTCTTTATTCCTGCGACTCTTACGCCGACGATCTGCCGTACTGGATCAAGGGTGCGAAGAGCCCGCATCTGATCATTCCTTACAGCCTCGATCTCAACGACATGCGCTTCGTCAATGCGCAGGGGTTCGGCAACGGCGAGCAATTCTATGGCTATCTCAAAGACAGTTTCGATCTGCTCTATGCCGAAGGCGAGACGTCGCCGAAGATGATGTCGGTCGGCCTGCATTGCCGGCTCGTCGGCCGTCCCGGCCGCGCGGCGGCTCTGATGCGCTTTCTCGATTACGTCAAAGGCCACGATCGGGTCTGGGTTGCGACCGGACTGCAAATCGCACGGCACTGGCACGACAATCTGTCTCATCTGGCGGCTGATGCGCCGCAAGTGGGCTAGCACGCATGAGCGGGACTAACGCAGGCACGGCCGGAAAAGTCTCGGCGCTTGGCGAGGAGATCGTCGGCCGGATTAATCGGCTGGCGTCAATCTCCGAAACGCCCGACAAGCTGACGCGCATTTTCCTCACGCCCGAGCATCGTGCCGCCGCCGAACTGATCATGAGCTGGATGGTCGAGGCCGGCATGAGCGCCAAACTCGACGCCATCGGCAATGTCTGCGGCCGCTACGAAGGCGAACGGCCGGGCTTGCCATGCCTGATGCTGGGCTCGCACTACGACACGGTTCGCGACGCCGGCAAATGGGACGGCCCGCTTGGCGTCATCACAGCGATCTCCTGCGTCGCCGATTTGCATAAGCGCGGCCGCCGTTTGCCCTTTGCGATCGAGGTCATCGCCTTTGCCGACGAGGAGGGCGTGCGGTTTGCCTCGACGCTGCTCGGTAGCCGCGCCGTCGCCGGCACCTTCAATGAGCGTGTAATGAGCTCAAAGGATGAGACCGGGACGTCGATGCGCGAGGCGCTGGTCCAGTTCGGTCTCGACCCCGATCATATCGGTGCGGCCGCCAGGATTCGCAGCGAACTGCTCGCCTATGTTGAACTGCATATCGAACAGGGGCCGGTTCTGGAAGCCAGGGGATTGCCGGTCGGGGTGGTAAGCGCAATTGCGGGCGCGACGCGTCTGGCGGCACGCGTGACCGGTATGGCCGGTCATGCCGGCACCGTGCCGATGGAGCTCAGGCGTGATGCGCTGGCGGGCGCCGCCGAACTCATCTCCAAGATTGAAGAGCTATGCCTGACCGACGGGCGCGGATTGGTTGGTACGGTCGGGTATATCCACGCCACGCCTGGCGCGACCAATGTCATTCCCGGGCAGGTCCATTTTACGATCGATTTGCGCGCACCAACCGACGTGCACCGAAATCGAGCGGTGGCCGATGTCGTCCGGCAGATCGAAGCGATCGCCAAGCGCCGAAATCTGGAACTGCGGCTGGACGTAACGCACGAGAACCGCACTGTTCCCTGTGCGCCGTGGCTGAAGACGCAGATTGCCGAAGCGGTCGCGGCCGAAGGCTATCCTGTGTTCGAGCTGGCGAGCGGGGCCGGCCACGACGGTATGGCGATGGTCGACATTGCTGATGTCGCGATGGTGTTCGTGCGCTGCCGCGGCGGCATCAGCCATCACCCCGACGAACACGTCGAGGTCGCGGACGCCGATGCCGGCGCGCGGGTATTGCTGCGGGTGGTCGAAAACTTCCGCACGCGTTAGCCGGGCGCATAACGCATCATCAACCCGCGGTGACGTCGACCACTTCTCCGCCATCGAGCACCTGATGCGCCTTGGCGTAGTCGAGATCGCCTTCCCAGGCTGCAATCACGACAGTGGCGACGCAGTTGCCGATCAAGTTGCCCAGCGCGCGCGCCATGCCGATGAACCAGTCGACGGACAGCACCAGCACCAGCCCGATCGCCGGAATGCTCGGCACCGCGTTCAGCGTGGCCGCGAGAATGACGATCGCCGAGCCCGGCACGCCGTGCGCCCCCTTCGAGGTAATCAGCGATACGCCGAGCACGAGAAGAAGATCGCCAAAGGAGAGCGGCGTGTTGGTCGCCTGCGCGATGAAGACGACCGCGAGCGTCAGGTAGATCGAGAACGCGTCGAGATTGAAGGAGTAACCGGTCGGGATCACGAGGCCGACGACCGATTTCTTCACGCCCAGCCATTCGAGCTTCCGCATGATCTGCGGCAGCACCGCATCCGACGAGGCGGTCGCCAGCACGATCGTCAATTCCTCGCGCAGATAGCCAAGGAACTTGAGGATGTTCAACCCGGCGAACGCCATCACGCCTCCGAGGATGCCCAGCACGAAGATCGCGAGCGAAACATAGTAAAGTGCGACCAGCGAAAGCAGTTGCTTGAGCGACCCCACGCCATACTGCCCGACCGTGTAGGCGACGGCGCCCAGCACGCCGAGCGGCGCCACGCGCACGATCAGTCCCATCGCCCGGAACAGCACCGTCGATACTGCATCGATCAGCGAGGAGATTTTCTCGCTCTTTTCGCCGCCGACCAAAGCGAGGCTGGTGCCGAAGATGATCGCGAAGAACAACACCTGGAGCACGTCGTTGCGCGACAGCGCATCAAACGATGTCGTCGGGATGATGTTCATGAGGAAGCTGCCGATGCCGCCGCCTTTGAGCTTGTGGGCATTGTCGGCGTAGGCGCTCAATGCATTCTTATCGAGCGTCGACGGATCGATATTCATGCCGTGGCCGGGGCCGAAGAGGTAGGCGAGCAAAAGGCCGACGATGAGCGCTACCGTGGTCATTGCTTCGAAATAGACCAGCGCCTTGACGCCGACGCGTCCGACCTTCTTGAGATCGCCGGCGCCCGCGATGCCGTGCACGACGACGCAGAACACGATCGGCGCGACGATCATGGAAATCAGTTTGAGGAAGGCGTCGCTGAATATCTTCAGGCTGACGGCGAAATCGGGAACCGCCATGCCGAGCACGATCCCCAGGAGAAGCGCTGCCAGGACTTGAACGAAGAGCGATGTATAAAACGGCTTTCGCGCGGCCGGTGCGGTCGTTGTTGTAATTGTAGCCATCGAACGTCCCCCTAATCGATGCCTCAAACAGACTTGGGTGATGCAGCAAATTCCGCGCCAGAAAGTTTGAAATCGGTCCAGCCCCTGCCGGAATGGACGAAAAAGCTAATGTTTCAGGACGGGGGACACCGGTCAACACGGCAGCGCGCAAGAACCAAGTCGAGAACACAAGTTGCGCTTCCGTAGTTACGCTTCAGTCGGCCGGAGGCTGGCCGAGCTTCGCCGGCGAGTATGTCGCGATCCAGGCCGGATGCCGCTCAATGAATGAGCAAACCGGCGACGAAAATTGCGCGCCCGCATCCGCAACAACGATTATCCGAATACCCAACTGGCTGAAAACAAGAAAGATTTCATCGGCGGGCCGGAGAGAAGCGCGTTGTACACAATGGCACGGGCTTTGCTTAATCCCTTCGTGGGCCTTGCTTCCACCTTTTCAGAGTTCGATTGCCTCGGGGGGCGTAACTCATGGCGGCTTCAAAGCAAAAGGGAATCGTAGCCGCGGAGCCGGAGCCGGTCGAACTCGACTGGTCGGTGACTGCGCTCGTTATCATCGACATGCAGCGCGACTTCATGGAGCCGGGCGGCTTCGGCGAGACGCTCGGCAATGACGTGTCACGGCTCGCTACCGCCGTCAAACCGATTGCGTCGGTGTTGAAGGCCGCGCGCGACACCGGCATGCTGGTCATCCACACCCGAGAAGGCCATTTGCCGGATCTGTCCGATGCGCCGCCCGCGAAAATCGAGCGCGGCGCGCCGAGCCTTCGCATCGGCGATCCCGGCCCGATGGGCCGGATCCTGATCCGCGGCGAGGCCGGTCACGACATCATTCCAGGCCTTTATCCGATCAAGGGCGAGGTCGTGATCGACAAGCCCGGCAAGGGTGCGTTCTACGCCACCGAGCTCGGCGACATCCTCAAGAAGCACGGCATTGAAAATCTGCTCGTCTGCGGCGTCACCACCGAAGTCTGCGTCAACACCACGGTGCGAGAGGCGAATGACCGTGGTTATCGATGCGTCGTGCTCGCCGATGGCTGCGCTTCCTATTTTCCTGAATTCCACGAGATGGGCCTCAAGATGATCAAGGCCCAGGGTGGCATCTTCGGCTGGGTCAGCGACTCCGCCGCGGTTCTTCGAGCAATGAAATTGGAGACTTCACACGTATTAGCAGGGGCAGCAAAATGAGCACGAGCATTTCCGCAGGAAAGAGCGACTTCAAGCCGGCTTTGTGGACTCCCGGCGACTGGAATGCCTTTTTCGGCTTTGGCACCAACATTCTGGTCAACATGCTCGTGCTTACGGGGCTGTTGCGCTTCGTGCTGAAGATGCCGGACTCGCTGGTATTCGGCCGGATATTGCCGGCGCTTGGCCTGATGATGTGCCTGTCGACCTTCTACTACGCTTTCCTCGCCTACCGCCTGGCGCAGAAGACCGGCCGCACCGACGTCTGCGCGCTGCCTTCCGGAGTCAGCGTGCCGCACATGTTCATCGTCACCTTCGTGATCATGCTGCCGATCACGCTCAAGACCGGCGATCCGTTGAAGGGCTGGTCGGCCGGGTTGGTGTGGGTGTTCTTCCAGAGTTTCATCCTGATGATCGGCGGCTTCATTGCGCCCTACATCCGGAAAATCACGCCGCGCGCAGCGTTGCTGGGTACGCTGGCCGGTGTTTCCGTAACGTTCATTTCGATGCGGCCGGCGCTTGAGATGTACATGACGCCGCAGATCGGCCTGATCTGTTTTGCCATCATTCTGGTGAGCTGGTTTGGCGGCGTGAAATACACCAAGGGCATTCCGGCCGGATTGGTTGCGATTGCCGCCGGTATGCTCATCGCCTGGGGATCGAACCTGTTTGGTTTGGGAATTGGCGGCCTGAGCGTCAAAGGCCTCAGCGATGCCTTCGCCAATTTCGGCTTCTCGGTGCCGCTGCCGGCCGTCGGTCAGGTGTTCTCGGGGTTTGAATTCCTCGGCATCATCCTGGTAACGGCGATTCCATTCGGCATCTACGATCTCGTGGAGGCCATGGACAATGTCGAAAGCGCCGAAGCTGCGGGCGATGAGTATCCGACCACGCGCGTTCTGACAGCCGACGGCATCGTGAGCCTGATCGGATGTTTGATGGGCAATCCCTTTATCAACGCCGTCTATATCGGTCATCCCGGCTGGAAGGCGATGGGCGGCCGTATCGGTTATTCGGCGGCGACCGGTCTTATGGTGGTTGTCCTCTCATGGTTCGGCATCATCTCGGTGCTGTTGGCGCTCGTTCCCGTGGTCGCGATTTCGCCGATCCTGCTCTACATCGGCATGCTGATCGGGGCTCAGGCGTTCCAGACCACGCCGATGAAGCATGCTCCGGCGGTCGTGGTGGCGCTGACGCCGCATCTGGCCGCATGGGCCAAGTTACAGGTCGATACCATGCTGGGTGCGACCGTCGCGGCGGCACAGACGGTCGGCGGCCTGGCCGGCGACAAGGTCGGCGAGGTGAAGGCGGCGGCGCTTGCGTCGTTGCCGCAACAGGGCGTGCTCTACCACGGCCTCGAGGTGATGGGCGGCGGCTCGATCATTGCAGGCCTCATCCTGGGCGCGATCGCCGTGTTCATCATCGAGCGCGATTTCGTAAAGGCCTCGGCCTTCGCGTTCGCGGGTGCGGTGCTGACCTACTTCGGCTTCATGCATGGCGAAGCGGTCGGCGTCGGTGGCGGGTATGGCGTAACGCCGGGCGTCGCCTTGGCTTATGCGGTAATCGCCGCGGGCTTCTTCGCCGTCGGAAAATACGGCACCAGCACCTCGTATATGCCGCAGCATGATATTCCGCTCGCCGCGCCGGCGGAGTAACGGATAGGCCGATGCATGCCGCTGATCTGGCGGGCTTAACGAATGGGCGAGGACGGGGCTACTTCACCTCGATCTTCGCCTGTTCCGCCACTTCCTTCCAGAGTGCGATATCCTGCTTGATGTAACTGGCGAACTCCTGCGGCGAACTGCCAATGATCTGGATCGCCTGGCTCTCAAGCAGGGACTTTGTTTCCGGATCCTTCAACGCTTGCACGATTTCGCTATTCAGCTTTGCGACGATCGCCGGCGGCGTCTTGGCCGGCGCCAGAATTCCATGCCAGCCGACGGCATCGAAGCCGGGATAACCGCTCTCTGAAATCGTCGGCAGGTCGGGCGCGACCGGCGAACGATCCTTGCTCGTCACCGCGAGTGCGACCAGCACGCCCGACTTCACGAGTTGCAACGCCGAAATCGGATCGGAAAACACCACCTGCACCTGGCCCGCGACCAGATCGGCGACCGCCAGCGACGTGCCGCGATAGGGAATGTGCGTCATCTTGATGCCGGCCTTGCGGTCGAACAGCTCGGTGATCAGATGATTGGAGGCGCCGACGCCGGTCGTGCCGTAGTTCAGCGCGCCGTGCTTGCTCTTGGCGAGAGTCACGAACTCTTGCAAGGTTTTGACGCCAAGCGAACGGTTCACCACCACGATGAAGGGATAGCTGGTGGTCAGCGAAATCGGCGCAAAGTCCTTCACCGGATCGTAAGGCAGGTCTTTGTAGATCGCGGGGTTGATCGAGATCGGCCCGGACTGTCCGAGCAAAAGCGTGTAGCCGTCGGGATCGGCCTTGTTGACGACTTCGGTACCGAGGATGGCGGCGCTGCCGCCACGGTTTTCCACCACGATGGTCTGGCCTGTGCGCTTGCCGACTTCCCTGGCGAGTATGCGCGCGGTCGCATCGGCGGAGCCACCGGCGGCATAGGGCACGATCAGATGAATGGGATGCGAGGGGAATTCATCGGCTCGCGCGAATTCCGGTGCGGCGAGGACTGATATCAGCGACAGGAGGAGAAGGAAGACGGCAGCGCGGTGTTTCAACGAAATTGGCATGGTTCACCATCATACGGCAAAATTTCTTACCCGATCTGCCGGCGGCGCGGTTGCGCTTTTTTGTCGCCCTGCGATTGTCCGCGGCCTCAAGCACAGGGAACGACAATGCTCCATCAAGCCGGTATTACCGAGGGCCTCGCCCATCACGTTGTTGCAACGCGATGGGAGGATGTGCCCCAGCCGGTGCGACATCAGGCCAAGCGGTCCCTCGTCAACTTCTTCGCGGTCACACTTGCGGGCTGCCACTCCCGGCCGATCGAGATAACGCTACGGTCGCTGGCCGAATTCTCCGGCGGCAAGCCCGTCGCGTTGATCGGGCGCGGCGAGAAGATCGACGCGTTGAGCGCCGCCTTTCTCAATGCAGCCGGCGCCAATGTCGATGATTTCTGCGACACCCATACCGCAACCGTCATTCACCCGACCGCTCCGGTTGCGGGTGCCTTGTTTTCCTACGCGGGATTGCGGCCGCTCAGCGGTGTCGATTTGTTGTTGGCTTTCGTTCTGGGTAACGAGGTGCAGGACCGGATCGGGCTTGCGATCTCGCCGAGCCACTACAACAGGGGATGGCATATTACCTCGACCTGCGGCGTGTTCGGCGCAGCTACCGCGATCGGCAAGCTCACGCCGCTCGATGAACGCCAGATGGTTTGGGCGCTCGGCATTGCGGCTACGCAATCCGCCGGCCTGTGCGAGTGCCTGGGCACGCCCGCAAAAAGCGTCAGCGTCGGCAACGCCGCTCGTAACGGCCTTTGGTCGGCTTTGTTGGCCGCGAAGGGTTACGACGGTCCCGCCGAGCCACTCGCCGGGATACAGGGCTTTTACAATGCTCTTGCCGAGAATCCCGATCTGTCCCGCATAACCGACGGCTGGGGCGAGCGCTGGGAAATCATGGCGACGTCCTACAAGCCTTATCCGTGCGGCTTTGTGATTCACCCTGTGCTGGACTGCGCGCTGGACTGGCGTCGCGATCATCCCGCGGCCGACGTCGCGCGTGTCGTGGTGCGCGGAAATCCCTTGTTGAGCGTCCGCGCCGACCGGCCGAACGTTTCGACCGGCCGCGAAGCGCAGGTCAGCGTGCAACATGCGGTCGCTGCCGCTCTGCTGAAAGGGCAGGCGGGTCTCGATCAGTTTACCGATGCCTGCGTGCAGGACCCGCAAGTATTGGCGTTGCGCAGCAAGGTCGAAGTCTTGCGCGACGAGGGCTTTTCAACCGTGGCGGCGGCCGTCGAAATCACCACCGCCGACGGGAAAATCTTCAAGCTGGAGCAAACGGCCGCCCGTGGCAGCGATGCCAATCCGCTCTCCGACCGCGACCTCGAAGACAAGCTGCGTGCCGCGGCTTCGCTGTGGAATCCGCGTTATGACGCAACGCCCTTGATCGATGCGATCTGGAGCGTCGAGGCAAGCTCCGACGTCTCGACGCTGACGGCGCTGACCGTGCCGGGATAGCCGGACCGAGGAAGCGCAAAATTGACTGGCAATTTTGTCGCGAACTCCCTTGCGCAAACGCTATGCGTTTGTCGCAGGCAACGACGGCCTGGTAGGAAGACTAAGGCCGCACGGCCGGAGTTTCGATCGGCAGGCCACGCGCGCGAGACATCAGATAAAGCTCGAGCTCGACCAACTCCGGCGCACCGAAATCGAAGTTTTGTGTCCGCATGCCGTTGATGCAGTTGCGCAGGCGACGTTGCAGCGATCCCAACGTCTGCCATTCGAGCCGGTACATCGGGTAGCCGTTGGCCATGGCCTGCGTGACGGCCGAGCCCGCCAGATGCTTGTCCCAGTTATCGTCATGGCAATTGGTGCAGCCGAGGTTGAGTTGTCCCTGCCGGTGCATGAAGAAGTCGCGTCCCTTGGTGACGAACGGCTCAAGCTCAGGCGCCGGATCTGGCGCAATCGGCATGCCGTGCGATTGTTCGGCGAGGAAAGCTGTCAGCGCGAGCAGGTCGTGTTTCTCGTAAGGCAGGGGATCGGCTTGCTGGTGACGTACCCGACAGAGATTGACGCGCTGTTCGAGATTGACGGGGCGCCCGAGCGCTTTGTCGTAGGCTGGATAACGCGCCGCGACGCCCTTCATGCTGCGCGAGGCATCGCCGTGACAATCGGCGCAGGCCTTGTCGGCCGAGCCTTGTTTGCGCTTCCACAGGTTTTCGCCGTCGAGCACCCACAGCATGCCGGGGTTGGTCGTTGCATCGTCCTGCATGGCTTTGGTTTCCGGGGCCATGAAGGTGTAGCCGGACCGGCGCTCAGCCGGCGGAATTTCCGTGGCGACCAAAGGTCCGGCGACGATGCCGGCTGCGAAGAGCAGCGACGCCAGTGAAGCAACTCTGACGTTCCTTTCAGCCTTGCAGCGAGCTCGACGAAGGAACGTCAAAGTCCAAGCTTCACTAGAATTGGTCATTCCCTAGTGTCCCTTTGGTTCTGACATTCGTAAATGAACCCGCCGCGACACAATACGAATGTCAGAACCGGGACACTAGCACTATCGTCGCGGCAAATTTCATTCGACGGTGATGTTGGCGGAGGCGGTCTCGGCAAAACCGTTGTCGCCGATCCATTCAAAATCGAACTTTCCGCTTTTCGTTACCACCGTGAAAAACGAAAAGAACGGGTTGGCTGCGGTTGCGGGGAACAGGTCGGCGCGGAAAATCTCCTCGCCTTCGAAACGGCAGGTGAAACTCGTGATGATGTCGCGCGGCACCACCTGGCCCGACGTCGTGTGGCGATAACCCGTCTCCATGATGTGCGACATCAGCGTCTTGATTTCGATGACGTCGCCATTCCTGGCTTTCTTCGGCACGTTGATCAGGGCGGCGACCATCAGATCACCTCCTCGGTGCAGGCAGCCAATGTCACCACGACCTCGGCGGTGGTCGACCAAAGCGAGCCATCGGAAAGCCTGGCAATGGCGATGATTTTTTGGCTGTCGGCGAGCCGCACGCGGGTGGCAACCTGGGCGCGGCCGGCGCGCGGCGTGAGGTAGAAGTTTCCGAGATTGGGCTGCGGGTTCTTTTCGTTGAAGACGTGGATGCTCTTGACGTAGTCGGTTGCGGTCATGGGACTGGTGACGCTCACCGTCATCGGCACGCTGTTGCCGTTTTCGACCAGAGGGGGAATGTCGAGTTTCACTTTGCCGGTCTGCACGGTTGCGCCGCCGGTCACGTTACGGATCGCGCTCGCCATGGTCTCGGGCGTCGCTTCAACGGGACGTACGCTGACGGCGAACGGAAGCGCGCCCATGGCAGCGGCGCTGCCGGCCACCTTGAGAAAGCGGCGGCGTGTGGATTTGAGTTGTCTTGGCATCCTTCAAGTGCCTTCCTATTCGCGTAGCGTTGCGAGATACGCCACAATATCTTCAATCTGCTCGGCTGACAGGATCGGTTTGCCGCGCCAGTTGGGCGCCACGCGATCGAGCCCGTCGAGCCGGTAGTAAGACGGCATGATCGTCGCGGGATTGAGACGGGCGGCGTCGACGAGCCGAAGGCGGAGCTGTGGCGCCGACCAGCGGCTGCCCGAACCGGCAAGGTTGGGCGCGAGATCGCCCTGGAACTTTTCTTCCGGGAACGGACCGCTGTGGCACAGTATGCATGTATTGGTGCGCTCCAGAATGAGTGTACGGCCGCGCGTGGCATCGCCGGGTGCTCCGGTCAACGATTCCGCGATGGCATCGCCATTGACGGTATAAGGTCTTAGCTCCTCGCCGCCGGCCGCGTAAGGCAATGCCAGCAGCGCGACGGCGAGACCGCCTCCGACAATAGAACTTGCCAACCTACCCAAAGGTTTCCACCGTAATCGTCTTGAACCAGGCCTGCGCAGAATCAAATTCGCTTTTGCGAACGTCGTTTGACGCATGGATCGGGCTCGTGAAACCGGAGCCCACAACCTCGGCAAAGATGTCGTCGCGCGGCTGGTAGTTGCCGGACTGCGAAAAGGCATAATCGGGCGCAACGGTGTTGTAGCAGGTGCCTTCGATCGTCGGCCTTGCGGGAACGGTTCCGGCAATCAGGCTCGCGACGACTTGGGCGCAGGCTTTGCCTTCCGCATTCGCAGCGGATGCGGATTTCGGAGCGTTACCGCCGATCACCGCGTCGCCAATGACATGAATGTTGGCGACGAGCTTCGAGGCAAAAGTCGCCGCATCGATCGGGCACCAGCCGGTCTTGTCGGCGGCGCCCGCAACGGTCGCGATGTGGCCCGCTTTCTGCGGCGGGATCACATTGGCGACCTGCGCGTCGTGATTGCCGAAATCAGTGACCAGGGTGTTGGTCGCTGGCTCGACCGAAACCACGCGGCCGCCTTGTGACAGCGGAATCCGTTCGATCATGCCGGGATAGAATGCTTTCCAGGCTTTCTCGAACAGCCGCTGCTGCGAAAAAATGTCTTTGGCGTCAAGGATGAGAATCTTGGAGCGCGGCTTCTTTGCCTTGAGATAGTGCGCGATCAGGCTGGCGCGTTCGTAAGGCGCGGGCGGACAACGATAGGGTGTTGCCGGAACCGACAGTATCACCGTGCCGCCGTCCTCCATCGCCTCCAACTGCCGGCGCAGCAACAGCGTCTGCGAGCCGGCCTTCCAGGCGTGAGGCATCCTCTCGCTTGCGGCCTCGTCGTATCCGGGCAAGGCGTCGAACCTGAAGTCGATGCCCGGCGCGAGCACCAGCCTGTCGTAGGCAAGCGATGTTCCGTCGGCGAGACCAACGCTGCGGCCTTGCGGATCGATCTTGGTGGCAGCCTGCGCGACCACGGTGACGCCATCGGCGGCGATCTTTTCATAGCCGAATTGCTGCGCTTCGATATCGCGAAGTCCCGCGATCACTTCGTTGCTGAACGGACAAGCGGTGAAGGTCCGGTTCGGCTCGACGAGCGTCACTTTCAATTTGGGATCGATCTTGCGCAGGGCGCGCGCGCAACTGGCGCCGCCAAAACCGCCGCCGATCACGACCACGCGGGCACTGGATTGCGCAAAGGACGGGCAGGGGATCGCAAACCAAGCCGATGCCGCCGCGAGGCCGCGAACGACATTTCTCCGCGTCGTCTTGCTGCCCAACGCGTCCATCAAAACTTTCCGGGGAAAGGAGCGGCGGCTGATGACAGCCGCCGCTTTCCGAGCTTTCTAGGCAAAGGTGATGTTCTGATCCCGCAGCGGCACCGAACGAATCCGTTTTCCGGTTGCTGCGAAATACGCGTTCAGAACCGCAGGCGCCGCCACGCAAATGGTCGGCTCGCCAACGCCGCCCCAAGGGTCTGCTCCGCTCGCGCTCGGCATGATGATGGACTCGACCTTCGGCATCTCGGCGATACGCATTGAATTGTAGGTGTCGAAATTTGCCTGTTCGATACGTCCGTCCTTGACGGTGCATCCGCCATAGAACAGTCCGGAGAGGCCGTAGACGAACGAGCCGGCGACCTGACGGTCGATTTGCGCGGGATTTACCACATAGCCAGGGTCGGTGGCTCCGACAATCCGGTGCACCTTGATCTTGTTGCCGTCGGTGACCGAGATCTCCGCAGCACCCGCAACGTAGCTGCCGAAGCCCATGTGCTGGGCAAGGCCGCGATAGACGCCCTTCGGCGCCGGCGTTCCCCAGCCGATTTTTTCCGCAACCGCATTGAGCACCGCCAGATGCTTTGAGTTCTTGGGCATCAGCTTGCGGCGGAACTCGAGCGGGTCCTGGCCAACCGACAGCGCGAGTTCGTCCATGAAGCATTCAATATAGATCGCGTTGTGGTTGACGTTGACGCCGCGCCAGAAGCCGGGCGGGACGTGCGGATTGCGCATCGAATGATCGATCAGCAGATTGGGGACCGAGTATCCGAATGCCGCCTCGCCGTTGGGGTTGAGGCCCTGGAAGGTGACGGGGTCCTTGCCGTTGACCATCGCCTCGGGCCGCAGGCTGAACAGGATCGACTGACCGGAGATCCGCATATGCAGCGCGGTGAGATTGTTGTCGGCGTCGAAGCCGGCCGTCATCTTGCACTGAGTGATCGGGTGATACGCACCGTGCTGCATGTCTTCTTCGCGTGACCACAACAGCTTGATCGGCGTGCCCGGCATCTGCTTGGCGATGGCAACCGCCTGCCGCACATAATCGGTATTGCCGCGGCGTCCGAAGCCGCCGCCGAGCATCTGCTTGTAGACATCGCATTTCTCGGCCGGAAGCCCGGAGACTTCCACCGTAGCGGCGAAAGCGGCTTCGCCGTTCTGCGTGCCGCACCAGACCTCGCACTTATCCGCCGTATAGAGCGCCGTTGCATTCATGGGCTCCATCGGGGCGTGGTTCTGATAGGGATAGCTGTAGACGGCTTCGACCTTCTTGGCGGCGCCGGCAAGCGCTGCTTTGACGTCGCCGCTTTCGTTACCGACAAAAGCCTGCTGCGACGGATCGAGACCTTCTTCGAGCCATTTGGCGATCGACGCGCTTGAAACGCTGGCATTCTTGCCTTCGTCCCAGACGATCGGCATGGCGTCGAGCGCAATCTTGGCGTGCCACCAGGTATCGGCAATGACCGCTACCGCACTGTCGTCGACCTTGACGACCTTCTTCACGCCTTTCATGCCGGCGATCTTGGCTTCGTCGTAGCTCTTCACCTTGCCGCCGAACACGGGGCACTGCTTGATCGCGGCGTTGAGCATGCCCGGCAGCTTGACGTCGATGCCGTATATCATCTTGCCGGTAGTCTTGTCGGCGGTATCGAGCCGCTTGACCGGCTTGCCGATCAGCTTCCAGTCCTTCGGGGCCTTCAGCTTGACCTCGGCCGGCGGCGTCAGCTTGGCTGCGGCTTCCGCCACCTTGCCGAATGTCGTCTTGCGTCCCGAGGGCGTATGCGTGATGACGCTGTCGGCCGCCGTGCATTCCGTGGCCGGCACCTTCCAATCGTTTGCGGCGGCCTCGATCAGCATGGCGCGCGCGGTGGCACCACCTTTCCGGACGTATTCGTGCGAGGCACGGATACCGCGGCTGCCGCCGGTGGAGAAATCGCCCCAGGCGCGCTTGCGGGCGACGCTCTGACCTGGCGTTGGATACTCGGTCGTGACCTTCGACCAGTCGCATTCCAGTTCCTCGGCCACGAGCTGAGCGAGACCGGTGAGGGTGCCCTGGCCCATTTCCGAGCGGGCGATGCGGACCACGACGGTATCGTCGGGCTTGATCACGACCCAGGCATTGATTTCAGGCGAGCCGTCGGCGGCGCGCGCCACGGCGGGACCGCCGAAGGGAATATCGAGGCCGAGCGCAAGGCCTGAGCCGAGCGCGGCGCTGCCGATCACGAAAGCGCGACGATTAAGCCGAGGCGCATCAAGTTTTGACATGTGATTCATGATGACCTCCTCAAACGTTCGCGGCGGCGTGAATCGCTTCGCGCACCTGCTGGAAGGTACCGCAGCGACAGATATTGGTGATGGCGTCGTCGATGTCCTGGTCGGTCGGCTTTGGGGTGTCCTTCAACAACGCTGCGACCGCCATGATCATCCCGCTCTGGCAATAACCGCATTGAGGAACGTCGGCGTTGATCCAGGCCTGCTGCACCTTGTGCAGGATGCCGTTGACCGCAAGGCCCTCGATCGTGGTGATTTGTTTGCCGGCGGCTTCGCCGACGGTGACGCCGCAGGACCGCATCGCGACCCCGTCGACATGGACGGTGCAGGCCCCGCATTGTGCAATGCCGCAACCATATTTGGTGCCGGTGAGGCCGACATTCTCCCGAATCGCCCAAAGTAGCGGCGTTTCCGGTTCAACGTCGACGTTAAGTGATTTTCCGTTAATTGTGAGGTTTGCCATCGCGAATCCCCTGTTTAGCTCAGTCCATCGAGAGAGCTTCGAGGCGAACTTGGCCCGGAATCTAGAACAGTTCAAATCAATATTCTGCGTAGGAGCCATGGAATAAAGGGGCTTGGGAGGCCTGTTGTTTTGAGCTATTGCCCGGCTCAACCGGCTTATCATCGCGGCACCAGCTTACCGCGATCGGGCTGCGTTCGATCACCGACCGCACGAAGATCTCAAGGAAAATCACACATGCGCATGGTTGTTTTGCCCGGCGACGGAATCGGACCCGAGATCACGAGTGCGACCGCCAGGGTATTGCGCGCGGCCTCCGAACATTTTCAGCTCGGTGTTGCGATCGAAGAGCATTCGGTCGGCCACGAGAGCCTGAAGAAGTTCGGCACCACGATTCAGCCGGGCCTGCTGGAAACCGTGCGCTCGGCCGACGGCCTCATCCTCGGTCCGACCGCGACCTTCGATTTCAAGAACGAACAAAGCGGCGAGATCAATCCTTCGAAATATTTTCGTAAAGCTCTCGATCTGTTCGCCAATGTGCGCCCCGCGCGAACCTATCCCGGCTTGCGCAATCCGCTGGGCGATTTCGACCTTGTCGTGGTGCGAGAAAATACCGAAGGCTTTTATGCCGACCGCAACATGGAGCAGGGCAACGGCGAAGTTCTGGTCACGCCCGATGTCGTGATCTCGCTCCGGCGCATCACGCGGCTGTGCTGCGAGCGGATTGCGAAGTCGGCTTGCGAGCTTGCGATGCGTCGCAAGAAGCACCTCACCGTCGTCCACAAGGCGAACGTTCTCAAAATCGGCGACGGTATGTTCCTCGATATCTGTCGCGAAACGGCGCGCGGCTTTCCCGGGCTTGCGATCGACGAGATCCTGGTCGATGCCATGATGGCGCATGTGGTTCGCAACCCGAACCGGTTCGACGTGATCGTCTCCACCAACATGTTCGGCGATATCCTCTCCGATCTGACGGCCGAACTGTCCGGCAGCCTCGGCCTCGGCGGCTCGCTCAATGTCGGCGCGGATCATGCCATGGCGCAGGCCGCGCACGGCTCGGCGCCCGATATTGCAGGCCAGGATGTGGCCAATCCGTTCTCGCTGGTTCTCTCGATGGCGCTGCTCTTGGCCTGGCATGGCGAGCGGACCGGCGCGCCGCGTTTTGGCGAGGCGGCCACGGCGATCGAAGGCGCCGTGGCGGAGGCGATCAAGACCGGCCGCGCGACCAAGGATGTCGGCGGCAAGCTCGGGACGATTGCCACGGGGCAGGCGGTGGTGGAGCTTTTGGCGGTGGGCGGTCGGTAGCTGGAAAGGCGGCCGACCTGACATGGCTGGTTTCAGAACGTCTTGGTCTGACGCGGCCAAGCAGCCAAGCGGTAGCACCGCTTAACGTTAGCCCCCGTCCGAGAGATTGGTACGCAATTTTACCAACTCCTCTCGGAGCCGCTGAAAGTCCGCCGCGCCGAGCCCCATCGCCTTTGCAAGCTGGCTGCGATACGCGAGCGCGCGCTCGCGGACGCTACGGCCCTTAGGCGTCATACGTACCCGGACCACCCGTTCGTCTTCCGGATCGCGTTGCCGGGTCAAATGTCCCATCGCTTCCAGGCGCTTTAACAGGGGCGTGAGAGTGCTGGAGTTGAGGAACAGCTTGTCTCCGAGACTGCCGACGGTCTGATCGTCGTGCTCGTACAATGAAACAAGTACGATGTATTGCAGGTAGGTCAGCCCAAGTTCGTCGAGCACGGGCTTGTTGAGCCGGTTAACTGCCAGATTCGCCGAGTAAATCGCGAAGCACAGAAAATCGTCAAGCTTCGTTGCGTCGCTGGGATCGGCGGGCGGTTTTTGTTTGGCCAAGGCCTAACTCCTCGAAATCGGGCATCAGCGGCCCACCACAGCCAAGAATTAGTTGTTATACGATTTAATCGCAAGGCTTGACATCGCTAAAATCATATGAGATTAGTTATCGCGCGATATAATCGTATGGAAATTAACCGGGCCTCGGCCCCGACCAAGGAGAACTCCAATGAATGCGATGACAAAGTCAGAAGCTCTTCTCGCAGCCGCCGCTCCGGTTGCGGCCAACAGCGGTTCCGACTCGATCCGGCCGTTCCACTTCACGGCTTCGAAAGAGGCGATTGACAATCTGCGAAGACGCATCAATGCGACAAGGTGGCCGGAACGAGAGACGGTCATAGATGCGTCGCAAGGTGTGCAACTCTCGACGATCCAGAGCCTCGCTCGCTATTGGGGCACGGAGTACGACTGGCGCAAAATCGAGGAGAAACTAAACGCTCTCCCGCAGTTCATCACCGAGATCGATGGGCTGGACATCCACTTCATTCATGTCCGCTCAAAACACGAAAATGCGTTGCCGCTGATCGTTACGCACGGATGGCCTGGCTCGATTACCGAACAGATGAAGATCATCGACCCGCTCGTCGATCCAGTCGCTCATGGCGGCAGCGCGTCGGATGCCTTCCATGTCGTGATTCCGTCGATGCCGGGCTACGGCTTTTCGGGCAAGCCGACCTCGACTGGCTGGGACCCTGACCATATCGCGCGCGCCTGGGTCGTGCTGATGAAGCGCCTTGGCTACACCAGGTTCGTTGCGCAAGGCGGTGACTGGGGTGCTGTCATCACCGATCTGATGGGCGTGCACGCGGCTCCGGAATTGCTGGGCATTCACACCAATATGCCCGGTATCTTTCCAGCCGACATCGACCAGGCGGCTGCTTCCGGAGCGCCGGCACCATCGGATCTCTCGGCAGATGAGAAGGTCGCTTACGAGCGTCTGCAGTTCGTGTACCAAAAGGGTATCGGCTACGGTTACCAGATGGGTCTTCGACCGCAGACGTTGTATGGAATTGCGGACTCGCCGATTGGCCTGGCTGCCTATTTCCTTGACCACGACGCGCGCAGCTACGAGCTGATCTCTCGCGCTTTTCAAGGACAAGCCGAAGGCCTGACGCGCGACGATATCCTCGACAACATCACGATCACCTGGTTGACGAACACGGCACTCTCCGGCGCCCGTCTCTATTGGGAGTATTGGGGCAAAGGAGGATATTTCAACGCCAAAGGCGTCTCCATCCCGGTCGCCGTAAGCGTCTTCCCCGACGAACTCTATCCTGCACCACGGAGCTGGGCGGAGCGGGCCTATCCTAACCTGATTCACTACAATAGGCTCGACAAGGGCGGGCACTTCGCCGCCTGGGAACAGCCCCGACTGCTTGTAGAAGAACTTCGCGCGGGCTTCAGCTCGCTCCGCGACGCAAGCCAGGACTACACGGAATAATTTACCGACGCTGTATCCAGACGTCACGGACGCGATGCACCAACGTTACGCATCGCGTCCGTTGCGGACCGGCAAGGAGGAAATTACAATGCTTCGGACAACCGGGAAAGTTCTTGGCGCTTTAGCTGCTTGCGCCATCGTCGCCGTCTGCGCGGTGCTTGTTACAAAGTCAGCGGCAGAGAGTGTCAAGAAGGGCGAGCCGGAGGCTGAACGTACTGCCTCCCCAATCTACGGCATCACAATTCCAGCCGGATATCGTGACTGGCGCTTGATATCCCTCAGCCAACTGGCAGGGAGCAAAGTCAAACAGCTGCGGGCCCAACTAGGGAACGATATTGCGTTCGAGGCCTATCGGGTAGGAAAGCTCCCGTTCCCGGACGGTGCAATCATTGCCGCACTGCATTGGAATGAAGCCGCGTCGGACGAAAACAACGGCGTGTTGGCTAAAGGCTTTCCTGGTGCGGGCTTTCAATCTTTCGTTCCTGGGGCCGCCGTCAATGTCCAGTTCATGATCAAGGATTTGAAAAAGTACGCCGCGACTGGCGGCTGGGGATTCGCTGATTTCACGAATAGTCAACCTGGCAATGAAGCCCTCCACAAGACCTGCTTCTCCTGCCACGAGCCCGCAAAAGATCGCGACTACGTCTTTACTCGCCATGCACCTACGCCTTGACCGGAGGCGCAACTCGCTGATCCCCGCCGTTCCGTCTCACAGGAGAGGCGGCGATCGTCACGAACGCGGAGCGGGATGCGGTTGACGTTGGCTGCGAGGCAGAGTTCCCCGTTCCCTTCCTGCTTATCTCGCTTTGGCAGGCTTATAAGCTCGAGAATTTCCGGCGGCCGGTCGCGCCGCGTCTCGTGCGCAAGCGATAAAGCGCTCCACAACGGAACTCAGCGTGCGATTTCTAAGCGTCGCGATCTTGACCGGCCAGCTTGAGTTCGGCAAATCGACCGGCAGTACCTTCAGTCCAAGGCGGCCGGCATAGAGATCGACAACGGATCGGGGAAATGTCGTGACGAAATTACCGGTCGCGACCATATGGGCACGCAGATGAACCGAGATTGTCTTCAGGTTGATCTGAGGCATTTCGATGCCGCGGAGTTTGAAGGCGGCCGCAATGACTTGATAGTTCCACCGGTCGCTGCTGGTCAGAATCCAACGTTCGTCGCGCAACTCGGAAATATTGATCTTGCGCCGGCCCGCCCACTCGCTCCGATCCCCCGCGACAATTACCAGTTCGTCGTCGTAAAGCGTCTCGACGTTGAAGTCGGTGACGAGATGCGCGTCTTCAAGGGGCCACCCGCCGCGGGCCATGACGATGTCGAGGCTTCGATTCCTGAGCTTTTGCGCGAACGAAAGGGTGTTCACGGTATCCACGTCAAGCGTGATCCGAGGGTGCTTTCGTATCAACGTTTCGCAAATCGGTTGGAGAATCGCTGCCGAAATTGATTCCGGACAACCAATCCGCACTTCGCCAGCGGTCGGATCAGAAAGGAGTTCGATCTCCTTCACGCCTTGTTTCAGTTCGTCGAATGCCGCGAGGACACGCCTGTCGAGAGCCGCGCCGTGCACTGTTATTTCTGCTCCCTGAGGCGTGCGATCGAGTAGCCGGACCTCCAATGCATGCTCAAGATTAGCGATCACCTCGGATACCGCAGGCTGCGATACGCCAAGTTCCAGGGCTGCTTTACCCATGCTTCCTGCTCGAACAACGGTCGAGAAGACATAAAGATCGCGCAAACGTAAGCGCCGGCCGATCTGGCTTTCCCAATCGATTCTGCTAGGCATATGCCATTCCTTATGCGTTGAAAACGAAATAGCCACTTCTTCTTATGATGCCGCCGGCGTACTTGCAACTGGACACGGTTCTTGCCCATCCCTGTTCGAACGGAGGCGATCATGTTTCGTTTGGCAATCGCGGCAACCATTGCAGTTTTTGCGATCACGGCGCTCGACAACGCCAAGGCGCAAACTGCGCAGCCACACACCATGGTGCTGGTTGTTCCGTTTCCGGTTGGAGGACCAACTGACACGATTGGCCGCATCGTGGCGGACGGTTTGCAGTCGACACTGGGACAGACAGTGATTGTCGAAAATGTTCCCGGTGCAACAGGCAGCATCGGCACCGGCAAGGTCGCGCGGTCTCAAGCTGACGGCCTCACGCTGGTTCTCGGGACCGTCGCGACGCACGTATTCAATGGCGCCGCCTATCCTCTGAAATACGATGTCCTAACTGACTTTGAGCCGGTTTCGCTGGTTGCATTTGATCCACAGATCATCGCGGTCAGGAAAACCTTGCCTGTCGCGGACCTTGCACAGTTGATTGGCTGGCTGAAAGCCAATCCCAACAAGGCGATCGCCGCGACCGCGGGTGTCGGCAGCACTTCGCATGTGAATGCTGTGAAATTCCAGGCGGTCACCGGTACGCAGTTCCGCTTCGTGCCCTATCGGGGCCTCGCGCCGGCGATGCAGGATCTGGTGGCGGGCCACGTCGACATCATTTTCGATTTAGCCGCCAATGCCGTGCCGCAGATCAGCGCCGGAACGATCAAGGCGCTCGCCGTGACATCGGCTGGCCGCCTGGCTTCTGCCCCCGAGATTCCGACGGTCGATGAGGCCGGTTTACGCGGATTCTACTTCGTCAACTGGCACGCCATCTGGGCGCCGCGCGGCACGCCGGCGGATGTGGTGACGCGGCTCAACCAGGCCATCGGGAAAGTATTGGCCAATCGAGCGACCTTGGAGCGCCTTGCGAATATCGGTCAGCAAGTGCCTTCCTCGGAGCGGCAGACTGCGCAGGCTCTCGCCGCCTATCAACGCGAGGAGATAGAGAGGTGGTGGCCGGTTATCAAAGCCGGGAACATCAGCGCGGAGTGAATCTTCGACCAGAGTCTTGCCCGGCGGTGACTTCGCCGGAATGCCACCGAGCAGCAATGCATGGACACCCACGACATCTTGACAGGATAATGCCGATGCGCATTCACAATCTCTACGCCGACGAAAACGGTGAAACGCACTTCCGCGACATCGAAATCGAATTGAACGAAACAAGTGCTGACGGAACAACATCGAAGCGTTTCGCAGCGACTGGCATAATATTTCGTACGACGCCCGGCGATTGGGTGTTCGATTGGCACAACACGACGCGACGGCAATATGTCGTCAATCTGGATGCCCCGCATCAGGTCACCGCGAGCGACGGTGAAACAAGAATTATCGGGGTAGGTGAGATCTATCTGGTTGAGGATCTACATGGGAAAGGGCACCTCTCCCAAGGGCTGGGAAAGTTCCGCCATTCCCTCATGATACCGATCGACTAGCAAAGGCGGTTTCTGCTCGCGGCACCTTTTTCGAACGCGCTGAGCGCCAAAGCCGATACCCGGCTTCTGCGCGTAAAACTTGATTTCTCGCAGCCTTTCAATCTGATTTGCGCTGTCCAGTCCTCCTCGAAAAAATATTCCGTTTTGCCCGTCGGGCAAATCATCTCTACAAGCCCGCGCCATCCCGTCTCACAAGAGGGGCGGCTCGCGATCGTCACGGACGTCGAGACGGGATGCGGTGGACGCAGGCTGCGCTGCTGACGAGAGCGCTGGCTTTGCGGACGGCGAAGTCGTGTGGTCCTGATGCCCCGACGCTGGCATCAACCTGGCGATGAAGCTGGCGCTTCACGCCGGGGACGGTGGCAAGAAAGCCCGGTCACCGGGGAGAGCGCGATATAAGCTGTAAAACCATTGCGCGGGGAATGCCGGGTGTTTCCGGTGTGACCGTGGTGACTAACGCGCGTGTTTTCTACCACCACGCGCGGCTGCGGGCGCACCAAGCGCCCGGCATTCCCTGCGCCCTCAATTGGGCGAAGATTTACGCAAGACTCGGGCGGATCACGTCGCGGGAATGCGAGCGCGTGTCCGAAGTTGGCTGTTTGACAATTGAATTAGCGAAAGGAAGTCGGGGACGACGGTGAGAAGTTATTGATGCTGCGAGAGCTGTTACGATACGCAACATCAAATCCCCAGATACGCCGCCTGCACCTGCTTGTTGTTCGCGAGCTCAGTGCTGGTGCCACCCATGATGACGCGGCCGCTTTCCAGCACATAGGCGCGCTGCACCAGCGACAGCGCGCGGCTGACGTTCTGCTCGACCAGCAGGATCGCGGTGCCCATCTTGTGAATCTCGCCGATCTTCTCGAACGTCACGTCGGTCATGACGGGGGCGAGGCCGAGCGAGGGCTCATCCAGCATCAACAAGCGCGGTTTGAGCATCAACCCGCGCCCGACCGCGAGCATCTGCTGTTCGCCGCCGCTCATGGTGCCGGCGAGTTGTTTTCGCCGTTCGGCAAGCCGCGGGAAGATGCTGTAGACGAGATCGAGCGTCTGCTGCCGGTCGGCCTTCGCCTTTGGCACGTAGGAGCCGATCTCGAGATTCTCGTTCACGGTCATTTCGGGGAAGACCTGGCGGCCTTCCGGCACATGCGCAATGCCCAACTCCGGAATCCGGTACGGCGGATACGATGCGAGATTGACGCCGTCGAGCGTGATGGTGCCCGACGTCAGTTTGACAAGGCCGGAGATCGCGCGAAGCGTCGTGCTCTTGCCGGCGCCGTTCGCGCCCAACAAACCGACCGCTTCGCCTTCGCCGATCTCGATCGACACGTTCGAGATTGCGGGCACGGAGCCGTAGCTGGCGCTGACGTTTTCGAGCTTGAGCATTCAAGCGCCTCCCGCCGCCGGTGGGTGCACGTAAGAGCCGAGATAGGCGCGGATGACTTCCGGATTTTCCACGATCTCCTTCGGGGTGCCTTCGGCGATCTTCTGGCCGTGATCGAGCACCACGATGTGACGCGCCACCGCCATGATTGCGCGCATCACGTGTTCGACGATGACGATGGTCAATCCTTTGCCCGAGAGCTTGCCGATCAACGCGACCGCCTGATCGATCTCCGACGGATTGAGCCCGGCCATGACTTCGTCCAGCAGCAGAAGCCTTGGCTCGGTCGCAAGCGCGCGCGCCATTTCAAGCCGGCGCTGATCGATGGTGGTCAGATCCTTGGCGGCCGTCTGTTCCTTGGCCGAAAGGCCGACGAATTCGATCGCCTCGCGCGCCTTCTCGCGTGCCACCGCGTTATTCTTGCTGCGCAGGAACGCGCCGGTCATGACGTTCGAGAGCACTGTCATGGCGCCGAACGGTTTTGCGACCTGAAAGGTGCGGGCGAGGCCGAGTGCGCAAATATCGTGCGGCTTCAGGCCGACGATTTCGCGGCCGTAGGCTTTCACCGAACCGGTGTCCGGCCGATGAAAACCGGTGATGAGATGGAAGCTCGTGGTCTTGCCGGCGCCGTTCGGTCCGATCAAGGCAAGCGTCTCGTTCTCCTTCACCGTGAAGCTGACGTCTTGCACGGCGCGCAAACCGCCGAACCGTTTGCTGAGGCCGCTGATCACGAGCGCATCTGCCATGATATGCTCCTACGCTCGTGCAGGTTTGCGGCTGGCAAAGCGTTGCCGCGCTTCATTGATCATGCCCATCAATCCGGTCGGGCGCCACAGGATCACGGCCATCAGGATCAGACTGTAGACCGTCAATTGAACGCCGCCGATGGAGCTGCCGAGCCAGCTTTGCAAGAGGGCAGAAGTGGTCTCCAGCAACACCGTCCCGATCAGGGGGCCCCACAGCGTGCCGATGCCGCCGACGATCGAAACCAGGGCTGCTTCGATCGAGATGTTGAAGGAGAAGGCGGTCGCGGGATCGATGAAGTAGATGTATTGGGTGTAGAACGTGCCGGCCAGCGCCGTCAGGAACGCGCTGATCATGTAGATGTCGCGCTTCATTTTCGGCGCATTGACGCC
Organism: uncultured Alphaproteobacteria bacterium; assembly: GCA_963824305.1. Lineage (GTDB taxonomy): Bacteria > Pseudomonadota > Alphaproteobacteria > Rhizobiales > Xanthobacteraceae > Bradyrhizobium. The sequence goes on along the minus strand of CAWGOW010000001.1, from coordinate 1,372,992 downwards.
GATCGCTTCGGCCGCGTCTTCGTCTTCGCCGATCGCCACCAGGTAATATCCGATCCAGGAACGCTCGATCAGCCAGGTGACGAGAAGGCTGAGCAACAACAGGCCGAGGACGACATAATAATAGGAGCTCTTGTTTTCGAATTGCATCATCAGCGGCGCGGTGCCCAGATTGGGAATGGTCGTGCCTTCTGCACCCCAGGCGAAATCGCGAAACTTCAGGAAGATCAGCATCAATGCCTGGGCCGTGGCGATGGTCGCGATGGTGAAGTAGGGACCGCGCAGGCGAAAGCACAGCCAGCCGATCGGAAGGCTGGCCAGCATCGCCACCACGCCGCCGGCGACCATGCCGATCCAGGGGGAAACATCGTAGTTGATCTGAAGAATTGTCGAGGTATAGGCGCCCAGCCCGAAATAAGCGGCATGCCCAAGCGACAACTGCTTGGCGTAACCGCCCATCAGGTTCCAGGCCGTGCCGATGAAAGAAAACAGCAAAATCCGGATGAAGATGTCCATCGCAAACGAACTTTTCACCACCATCGGCAGCGCAATGAGAATCGCGATCAGGATTGCGATCAGGACAGCGTGGCGCGGATTGATATCTTGCATCATCGCGCGCGGCCTCCGCCGAGCCCGGTCGGCTTGAAAGCCAGCGTGAGCAAGAGCATCGCGAACACGACGATCAATCCGGAATCGGCGCCGACATACTGAACGCCGAGAGATTCCGCGATGCCCATCATCAAGCTCGCAACCAAGGCGCCGATGACGTTGCCGAGCGTGCCCAGTACTACGGCGACAAAGGCCATCAGCACGAATACCTGGCCCACGAACGGATAGGCGGAATAAAACGGCATCAAGAGCGAGCCGGCGGCGCCCGCCAGCGCCAAAGCGATACCGAGCGCAACACAGAACACCCGGTTGGGATTGATGCCCATCAGCATCGCCACATCGCGGTTCTGCGACGCGGCGCGCATGGCCTTGCCGAGATCGGTGGTGTGCAGGAATAGCCAGAGCAGGCCGCTCAGCAGCATGGCGACGACGAAAGCGATGAGCTTGGCAACCGGGATATAGAGGCCGGCGATATGCAAGGCTTCGTCGGAATAGGGGGTGTGCACGGTGCGATAGTTCGCCGTGAACAGCATCAGTGCGAGGTTCAAAAGCAACAGCGACAGCGCAAAGGTCAGGAAGATCTGCGGCATGTCGTTCGGCCCCAGCACCCTGCGGATCAGGAAATGCTGGATCAGCACGCCGATCACGAACAACACCGGCATCGATACAAACAAAGAGAGCAGCGGGTCGATGCCGAACTGATTGGCCAGAAAGAAAGTGATGTACATCCCGATCATCACGAATTCGCCCTGGGCGAAGTTGACGATCTTGACGACGCCGAAGATCAGCGTGACGCCGATGCTGACGAGCGCGTAAATTCCACCGATAAGCAGGCCGTTGATCACGGCCTGGGCCACTGTCTCCCACATCTTGCTGGCCGGTGCGTCAGGATTTCAGCAGCGGCGCGCGGGCATCTTCTTTCGGGAAGACGCTGGCGAGATCGCCATTCTGCCACTGCACGCCGACGGGATGGCCGTAGATGTTCTTGCCGTCGGGTCCGAACTTGACCTTTCCGCCGGGCGCCATGGCGGCGTAGCCGGACGACACATCGAGTGTCGAAAGCGCCTCGCGCACTTTCTGCGGATCGGCCGAGCCTGCGCGCTCCAGTGCGTCGGCCAGCATGAAGGTTTGCGCGATCAGCCCGCCTGCATATTCGAACGCGAAATCTCCGGTGCGTTTCTTGAACTCGACATTGACCTTTTGGGCATCCTCGCTGACGTCATGGTTCCAGTGCGCCACGCCCAGCAAGCCATCGGCCAGCTTGCCGACATTCTTGTAGAAATCCGGAATGACGAATCCACCGGAGCCGCCATTGATGGGCATGTTGAGGCCGAACTGTTTTACCGTCCGCACGATCAGAATGAGATCGTTGAGGTAGGACACCGAGAACAGCATGTTGGCGCCCGACGACTTCACCTTGTTGATCAGCGGGCTCGCATCGGTGAAGCCGGCCGAGTAAGGCTCGAACATCACGATCTCGACGCCTTCGCCGGGCGCCAATTCCTTTAGTCCATTCGAGGTCGAGGTGCCGAACGCCGTGTTTTCAAAAATCACCGCGACTTTCGGGGATTCGCTGACGAGCTTCGACATCTGAAGCTGCGCGCGCGCGAATTGCGATGCGCGTGCAAAGGGCGTGAAAGTATAGGTACGTCCCTTGTTGAGCTGATCCGAGCTGGATCCCGTAATCAGCGGGACTTTGGCGCGCTCGGCAACTTCGCTCGCGATCAAGGTCAGCGCGCTCGCATAGCATCCATGGATCGCCGAGATCTTGTTGCCGGTAATGAGGCGGTCGGTTTCCGTGCGTGTGACGGTGGTATCGCTCTGCACGTCGGAAATGATCAGGTTGAGTTTGGCGCCGCCGAGCGACTTGATGCCACCGCCCTCGTTGACCATATCGGCCGCGAGCTTGGCGGCGGCGACGCAGCCAACGCCGATCTGCGCCATGCTGCCAGTAGTTGGGTAGAGCGCGCCGATATTGATGGGGTCTGCCGCCCAGCCGCGTAGCGGCACCGCACCGAAAGCACCGGCTGCGATCACGCCGCCTGTCCTGGCAATAAACTGACGACGGCTCTGTCGCCGGGATAAAGCCCGATCAGAAACGCTGCCGGCGGAATCCTTGCGCGCCCTCGCCATGTTTTTCTCCCCATTTTATGCGGCTGCGATATCACAGCTCACGTTTTCGCGGGCTCCCTTGTGGGAAGCCCGCGTGTTTTGGGGACGGTAGCCGTATTCAATATTCCTTACAATACGACATCCAATTTTATCGGAAGGCTATCGGCCGCAGGCCAACCCGTTATTCGGCGCTGCTGACCAGCTTGATCCGGGGCGCACTGGCTTCCATGAGACTGCGATAGGTGCCGAGATAGTCGAGGGCCATGCGCCTTGCGGTAAAGCGAGTTTCGAACTGCTTTCGGATCATTCCGCGGTTGAGCTGGCGCAGGCGGTTCACGGCAGCGCATGCGCTGATCTCATCTTCGACAATAAAGCCGGTCAGATTTTCATCGACGATTTCGGGGACCGATCCCCGATTATAGGCGATAACAGGCGTACCACAGGCCATCGCTTCGATCATGACCAGACCGAACGGCTCCGGCCAGTCGATTGGAAGCAGCAGTCCGAGCGCCCCGCTGAGGAATTCCGATTTCTCGTGGTCACCGATTTCGCCGATATATTCGACGAGAGGATGATCCATCAGCGGCCGGATGACTTCGTCATAGTAATCCTGGTCGGCCCGATCGACCTTTGCCGCGATCTTCAACGGAATGCCGCATCGGACAGCGATCCTGATGGCACGATCGACGCCCTTTTCAGGCGCAATTCGGCCGAGCACGGCCAGGTAAGACGGCGTGATAGGCCGTGGTGTCAAAAGGTTTTCGGGGAGGCCGTGATAGATAGTCGCGGCCCAATTCGCCTGCGGCACCGGACGCCGCTGGGCGTTCGAAATCGAAATCACTGGAACGGATGAGAAAGTGTTGAAGACCGGTTGATGCTCCGGCAAATCCAGTCGGCCGTGCAATGTGGTCAAAAAAGGCGTCGGCTGCCGAAAAAATAACGAGAATGGATAGTAGTCGAGGTGAAAGTGGAGGAAGTCGAACTCCTCGTCGTCACATTTTTGTCGAACGCGCTCCAGCATGACCATGTGCAGGGCATTGGGGTCGCGGACCGATCCATCAAGGCGTAGCGCCCGCGGCCATGTCGCGTCGAGTTTGGCAGAAGTACGGGAGTTGCCGCTTGCAAATAGCGTCACGTCGTTTCCGAGTGCGACAAGTTCCTCTGTCAGCCAATGTACCACCCTCTCGGTTCCGCCATAAAGCTTGGGTGGAACAGCCTCCGTCAGCGGAGCGACTTGCGCGATGCGCATCTACCCATCTCCTTTTCGATGTCATGGTTACCCAGCCCCAGAAAGCCCGGCGCACCGGCGCCGGTAATGGAACGTTTTCGCATCTGCGAAGTTCCAGAAGTGCGTGCAACTTCTTGATCAGGACCGGACCGGAGTTTGCGCGACGAGACAGCGGCGCGGGAACCGCCAGACGGTGTGCGGCATTCGATTAACTGAACAAGCGGGTCTGGAAATCAGGCCTTAACAAAAAGGTTTTGCGGCACATGGACAATCTGTCAGGCTACGCTAATCGGCCGTTTGCGTTCGTGCTGCGCTATATCAAGCAGAGGCCCGCCTCTCATTTCGTCATTTCATCGTCCGTAGTCGCGGCAGTTGCCTGTTCGGTAGGCACGCAATATGGCGTGAAGTTCCTGGTCGATGGCCTATCCCGTGGCCCGACGCACGTTGACATGGTGTGGCTTGCTTTCGCGTTGCTCGTGTCGCTGATCGCGGCAGACAATTTCTTGTGGCGAATTGCCGGCTGGATCGCGAGCCTTGCATTTGTCCGCGTCACCGGTGATCTGAGGCGTGACATGTTTCGCCATCTGACGGGACATGCGCCCAGTTATTTTTCGGATCGCTTGCCGGGGATGCTGACCAGTCGCATCACGGCGACATCCAACGCGGTTTTCGCCGTCGAAAACATGTTTATCTGGAACGTTCTGCCTCCCTGCATCGCAACTGTAGCCGCCATTTGCCTAATCGGAACGGTGAGTTTGTCGATGTCGGCTGCCCTGATCGTCATCGCCGGTGGAATGGTGATGGCAATGTTTCGACTCGCCGCCGCAGGAAAGCCCCTGCATGACGATTTTGCCGACAAGGCTGCGGCCGTGGATGGCGAGATGGTCGATGTCATCAACAACATGCCCCTGGTAAGGGCCTTTTGCGGGCTTAGCTTCGAGCACGAGCGCTTTGACGCTACCGTTAAAAGAGAACTCTCGGCGCGGGGACGCAGCCTTCGATATCTCGAAAAACTTCGTCTGACCCATGCAGCGGTGACGGTTGCGTTGACTATTGGAATCCTGGCGTGGGCAATCACGCTCTGGCAAAGTGGCAGCGCGACAACCGGCGACGTCGTTTTGGTTTGTACGCTTGGCCTTTCGATCCTCAATGCGACGCGAGACCTCGCCGTGGCTCTTGTCGATGTTACCCAACATGTCGCGCGACTGACCGAAGCGATAGCCACCTTGCTGCGACCGCACGAACTCTGCGACCATCCGGAAGCTGAACCCTTGATCAAGAGTGGAGCGGCGATCGCCTTCAATCACATCTCGTTCCGTTATCCGGGCGGGTTGACGGTCTTCGATAAGTTCAGCCTTCGCATCCAGCCTGGACAACGTGTCGGGCTCGTCGGCCAATCCGGGGGTGGTAAGTCCAGCCTTTTCGTTTTGCTGCAGCGATTTTACGACGTTCAACACGGAAGCGTCACCATCGACGGTCAGGATATCTCCCGTGTCACACAACAAAGCTTGCGCGAGGCGATTTCGGTCGTCCCGCAGGACATTTCGCTGTTCCATCGCTCGATCATGGAAAATATCCGTTACGGACGACCCACCGCCACCGACGACGAGGTGCTACGAGCCGCGATCGCGGCACGCTGCGATTTTGTCGAGACGTTGCCCGAGGGACTGGAAACCATGGTCGGGGACCGCGGTGTCAAGTTATCCGGTGGCCAGCGGCAACGTATCGCCATTGCGCGCGCATTCCTTAAAGATGCGCCGATCTTGTTGCTCGATGAAGCCACGGCAGCACTCGACAGCGAGTCCGAGGAGGCCATACGCGAAGCGTTGTCGCGGCTGATGCGCGGGCGGACGGTTATTGCAATTGCCCACCGACTAGCTACGTTACGCCACTTCGACCGCGTCGTTATGCTGAAGGCCGGCAAGGTCATCGAAGACGGCCCGCCTGACCGTCTGATGCAGGGGCAGGGACCCTACCGCGAACTGGTAACGCAGGAGATGAGACGACTCGCCAAACACGCCGCTTGACCTGCGCCTATATAGTTGCGTCTGTCTATCGCTGTGAATTCGAGCGAGGCCACATGTCCGTCGAAGCTGTAACCAACATCACGACATTGCGGATGCAGGAAACGGCCGCGGAGGCGCCGTTCTACATCCCGATGACCGGGCCCGCGGCGCGGCCGCGGCGTTCGCTCAAGCACGATGACACATTTGTCGTGCTCGATAGCCATGGTGACATCGGTGCCTCCGCAGGCGGACCGGATGGCTTGTTCAATTCGGACACGCGCTATCTGGCGCGTCTTGAATTAGTGCTGGACGACGTGCAGCCGCTGCTTTTAGGCTCGAATCTTCGAGACGATAATTCCGCACTCACGGTGGACTTGACCAACCCGGATATTTATAGGCAAGGGCGCAACGTACTTCAGAAAGACATGCTGCACATCGTGCGCACGATCTTTCTCTGGCGAGGCGCCGCTTACCAGCGCATCGGCGTCCAAAATCACGGCGAACACACGGCGAGTTTTGATCTTACGTTGCTGTTCGGCAATGATTTCGCCGATCTGTTCGAAGTGCGGGGAGAACGACGCGCCCGCCGCGGCGTCGGCTCGACTACCCTGCTAAGCCCCTCGGATGTGCTGTTCGAATATGCCGGCCTCGACGGCACATCCAGAACCACGGCACTTCAGTTCGATCCGCGGCCGACGCGGTTGACCGTGGACGCGGTGACGTATCATCTCGACCTGGCACCACAACAAGTTCACTCGCTGTTCGTCGTCGTCTCCTGCAATAACCTGCCGGCATCGAAACCTGTTCCGTTCTTCCGTGGTCTGCTGGCTCACCGCCGCGAGATGCGTGAGCAGACCAAAGGCGCCGCGAACATCGAAACCTCAAACAATATTTTCAACGAGGTGCTGTGCCGCTCGATGGCCGATCTCAACATCCTGATGACGGATACGCCGGAGGGTCGTTATCCCTATGCCGGCATTCCCTGGTACTCGACGACCTTCGGTCGCGACGGAATTATCACAGCACTGCAAATGTTGTGGATCGACCCGCGGGTTGCACGTGGCGTGTTGCGGCGGCTTGCCCTGCATCAGGCCAAGCAAACCGATCCGCTTGCCGATGCCGAGCCGGGAAAGATTTTGCACGAAATGCGTGGCGGTGAAATGGCGGCGCTTCGCGAGGTGCCGTTTGCGCAATACTACGGCAGCGTCGATGCGACGCCGCTGTTCGTCCTGTTGGCAGGTCTTTATGCCGAACGTACCGGTGACGACGAGACTCTCGTCGAACTTTGGCCGTCGATCGAAGCGGCGCTCCGTTGGATCGATGGTCCCGGTGATCCGGATAAAGACGGTTTTGTCGAATATCAGCGTGCTTCCGAACAAGGCCTCGCCAACCAGGGTTGGAAAGACTCCTACGACGCCATCTTCCGTGCTGACGGGCGTTTAGCCGAGGGTTACATCGCGCTTGCCGAAGTGCAGGGGTATGTCTTTGCGGGTAAGCGGCTAGCCGCGCGCTGCGCCAAACGAATGGGGTTGTTCGAAAGGGCCCGGCAGCTTGATGCGGAAGCGGTTGAACTTGCGGAGCGTTTCGAAAGCGCCTTCTGGTGTGATGACCTCGGGACATACGCGCTTGCGCTCGATGGCGCCAAGCAACCCTGCCGGGTGCGCACGTCGAATGCCGGGCAATTGCTTTTCACCGGTATCGTGCGTGAGGACCGCGCACGGGTGGTCGCGGCCGGGCTTATGCAGCCCAATTTTTTCACAGGCTGGGGCATCCGTACCGTGGCTCACGGCGAGGCGCGCTACAATCCAATGTCCTATCACGATGGATCGATCTGGCCGCATGACAATGCGCTGATTGCGCTCGGGCTCGCGCGTTACGGGTTTAAGCATTCCGTCGAGCAGGTGTTCAAAGGACTATTTGAAGCTGCGACCTACATGGATTTGCGCAGGTTGCCTGAACTGTTTTGCGGTTTCCGGCGTGAGAAGGGGCGTGGGCCGACGCTCTATCCGGTCGCCTGCGCGCCGCAGGCATGGGCGAGCGCGACGCCGTTCACTCTGCTCGAGGCGGCGCTTGGTCTGGAATTCGATGCGGACCGGAGCGAAATTCGGCTGCACAATCCACGCCTGCCGGCTTTTCTCAACGAGGTCGTGCTTCGCGATCTGCGGCTGGGAACTTCGAGTGCCGATCTTCGGGTCAGGCGGCATGGTGATGAAGTTTCACTGGAAGTGATGAAGACGCGGGGACAAATCCAGGTCTCCATCGTGCTGTCCCGCTGATCGCGGGGAAGCACTGTCCGCTTTAAGCGAGGAAGCAAGATGCGCGTCAAAACTTTGCTTGCGTTCGCGATCGCAATTGTGGTCAGCCTGTCCGGCGCTCTCTCGTGGGCGGAGGGTGACGCGAATGCACCATCGCCGCAGCGACAGGATAGCGCCGCGCCTGCGCCTGCGAAGGAGCCTGCCCCGCCGCCATCGGTCACCATCATCAATTCAACCGATGCTCGTGGCGTGCTTGGACGGGATGTTCGGAGCCCCACGGATGAAGACATGGGCCGCATCGTCGATGTGATCGTCGATCGACAGGGCACGGTGCGTGCCGCGGTCATCGATTTCGGCGGCTTTCTCGGAGTAGGCAGTCGAAAGATCGTGGTCGACTGGAACGCATTGCATTTCGGCAGAGTAGCCAACAAGGGTGAAAGCATCACGCTTGAATTGACCAAAGAACAGGTGGTGGCAGCGCCTGAATACAAGGAGGATACGCCGATCGTGGTGCTCGGCGCCGCCGGCAGCCTTCAGCCTTGGCAGTTTGATCATTAACGAGATTGGCGGAGAGATGTTTGCTCGACCATCCCCGCCTGAACATCACAGGCCGCACTCTGACAAGCGCGGACAGACCGATCGTGATGATCGAGTGGAGCGCGCTGAATCAACGGTCGCGCCTCTTCCGTCGCGCGGTAGCCTTCGCGGTCTCGACTGGTTCATCTTTTTCCTGGCGGACGTCCAAACCGGATTCGGCCCCTTCGTCGCGGTTTATCTGACGACCCAGAAGTGGACCCAGGTCGAGATCGGCTCTGTGCTCTCCATCGGAAGCATCGTGGCGCTGCTTGGCCAGATACCGGGCGGGGCGATCATCGATGCGGCGAAGTCCGAACGGCTGGTCGCGGGATTCGCGATCGCGACGATCGGATGCGCCGCGTTGGCCTACGCGGCATGGCCGATCTATCCGGTGGTCGCGGCCGCGGCCATGCTGCATGCGGTTGCGAGTTGTGTGTTGGGCCCGGCGATCGCTGCGATCAGCCTCGGCCTCGTTGGAACTACGATGATCGGCGAGCGATTGGGGCGCAACGCGCGCTTTGCATCGCTGGGGAACGGTTTCGCCGCCGCCTTGATGGGGGCATGTGGCTACCTGTTGTCGAGCCGGTCGGTCTTTATCGTCGCTTTCATACTGGCGATCCCCACCTTGCTGGCGCTGGTGCGGATCCGCGAGCGGGAAGTCGACGCCGCCCGCGCCCACGGTTTCGTTTTGCCGAGCGCGCCGGAAGCCAAATCCACCAACGTACTGGTCCTGTTGCGTCAGCGTCCGCTGCTGATATTTGCCGGCAGCATCCTGTTGCTGCAAATGGCCAATGCCGCGATGTTGCCGCTGATGGCCGGCATCGTAACCACGCGATCGAGCAAGTGGGCGACCGTTCTGATCGCAGCCTGCATCATCGTTCCACAAGCGATCGTCGCTCTGACATCGCCGTCGGTTGGACGAAAAGCCCAGCAGTGGGGCAGGCGGCCTTTGCTTTTGCTGGGATTTGGCGCGCTCGCAGTGCGCGGCGTTTTGTTTGCGACCGTCCACGACCCCTATCTCCTCGTCGTGGTCCAGGTGCTCGACGGCATCACGGCAGCCGTCTTCAGCGTCATGATTCCTCTCATCGTCGCTGACGTCGCGTTCGGCAGCGGCCATTTCAATCTCGCCCAAGGCGTTGTCGGTACGGCTACCGGAATCGGCGCATCACTCAGCACGTTGGCCGCCGGCTATGTCAGCGACGTCTTCGGCGCCAGCTTCGCCTTTGCTGGGCTTGCCTCAGTTGCGGCGTTAGGTCTTGCCGTCATCTGGTTCGCGATGCCGGAAACCCGCCCGCCGGCGAAGAGCGCTCCAATCTGTGAAATCTTAAGGATGACTGGCGTCATCTAAAGCGCCAGCGTTTTGCGGTAAAGCGCGCCGTATAACGCTGCGGAAATGTCCCAGCTGAAAGAACGGGCCATCGCGTTTCGGCGCATCGAGTCGAGACGATCTTTCGCGGTGAAGGCCGAGAAGGCGCGGCGGACACCGCCAAGGAAGGATTCTGTCGATGGTTTCGAGAACAGGAATCCGGTCTCGCCATCGGCAATCGTCTCGGCAAGGCCGCCGGTCTGGTGGCCGATCGGAAGCGATCCAAATCGCTGCGCGTACATCTGGCTCAATCCGCACGGCTCGAAGCGCGACGGCATCAGCGTGAAATCGCTGCCGGCAAAAATGCGCCGCGCCTGGGCATCGTTGAAGCCGATCACCACGCCGATCGAGTCCGGCCGGCGACGGTGCGCCGCGACCAGCGCCTGCTCGATCTCAGGCTCGCCGCGGCCGGTGACGACTATCTGGCCGCCGGCGTTGATGATCTCGTCAGTCGCCGAGAGCACGAGGTCGATGCCCTTCTGGTGAACAAGACGCGCGACGAGACCGAACAACGGACCGCGCGACAGCGCCAGCCCGAATTGATTGCGTACATAGTCTGCGTTAGCCTGTTTGCCGGCCCAGTCGCCAGGAGCGAACTGCTGAGCCAGTCGCGCGTCGACGCGCGGATCCCAGCTCTCGTCGATCCCGTTCAGGATGCCCGTCAGTTGCGAAACGTCGGAGCGGCGCTGGAGCAGACCCTCCATGCCGCAACCGAGCTCAGCCGTGGTGATCTCTTTCGCATAGGTCTCGCTGACGGTGGTCAGATGGGAAGCGTAAACGAGACCGCCTTTGAGGAAAGACAACTTGTCGTAAAATTCGAGGCCGTCGATGTGAAAGGAATCTGCGGGCGCGCCGATCCGCCGCAACGACTCCTTGGAGAACAGGCCCTGGTACGCCAGATTATGGATTGTGAGGATGCTTGGGATCTTGCTGCCGCTCCACGCGAGGTAGGCTGGCACCAGCGCCGCCTGCCAGTCGTTGGCGTGAACCAGGTCGGCTGCCCAATTCTTGTCCAGCGTGCCTTCGGCCAATTCGGCAGCGACCGAGGCCAATCTTGCGAAGCGAACATCGTTGTCCGGCCAGTCCCGGCCCGATTCATCGCCGTATGGGTTGCCCGGCCGATCGTACAATTGTGGACACAGCACGACGTAAACGGGCAGGCCGTCCTTGGTCGCCCCCAATCCGAGCGAGCATTCCGGCATCTCGGCGAAAGCCGGAGAATGGCCGATAACATCGAGACGGGTGAATTGTTCGACGACTTCGCTATAGCCGGGAAGCAGGACCCTGACGTCGGTCCAGCGCCGGAGCGCCCGGGGAAGCGCCGCCGAGACGGCGGCGAGTCCGCCGACCCGAATAAAGTCATCCATTTCCGTGGTAACGAACAGGACTCTCAAGAAACCGCCCTCGCACGCTGCCGTGGTTAAACTCTAACTATGCAAGATCAGTTCCAATTGCCCAGCGCTGTTTAGATAGGCAGCGGTCGCGTGGTTAGCCATACTGGGTCGCGCCGTTCCTTCCGGTCCTTTGTAGCTTGGCTGGAAATCCGAGTGACAGCCTCGCGGCACGAGCGATGCGGATTTCCAAACCGCCGTCCTGATGCTTTTCTCCCAGGCCTGCTGCCTCTATGTTTCGGCCAGCCTGCGGTTAGACGGGCGGCAAGGGGAGTTCTTCGATGACCATACCAGAAGTCGATCAGCGGAATACGACAGGCAGCCTTCATGGCCTGCGTGTGCTCGATTTCTCGACCACCATTGCCGGCCCGCATTGTACGCGGATGCTTGCCGACGTCGGAGCCGAAGTCATCAAGATCGAGGCGGCGGAAGGCGAGACGATGCGAATCCGTCCGCCGGTGCGCAACGGGTGCTCGAGCCTTTTCGGCCAGCTCAACGTCGGCAAGAAAAGCGTGGTGCTCAACCTGAAATCGCCGGAGGCGATCGGCGTTATTCAGCATCTGATCAAGGACGCCGACGTCCTCGTGGAGAATTTTCGGCCCGGGGTCATGCGCAGGCTGAAGCTCGATTACGCCTCCCTGCGACCGCTCAATCCGAAACTCATCTATTGCTCGATCTCCGGCTATGGCCAGAGCGGACCGTCGGCCGAGTTGCCGGCCTATGCGCCGGTCATTCACGCGGCGTCCGGCTATGACAGGGCCCATCTCGCCTATCAGCCGGGCCGAAACCGGCCGGACTATTGCGGCATCTATCACGCCGACATTTTGACTGGCGTCTATGCCTTCGGCGCCATTTCGGCTGCCCTCTATCAACGCCACTCGACCGGCAAAGGTCAGCACATCGATGTGTCGATGCTGGAATCGATGCTGACGTTGACGCCTAACGAAGTGCAGAACTCCCAGTTCGATGTGCCTCCGCCGAGCCGCCCGCTGTTCGGTCCGGTCGAGACGGCGGATGGCTATGTGATGGTTGCGATCGCGAGCGAAAAGACCTTTCAGGGTCTGATGCGCGCCGCGGGGCATCCCGAATGGGTCGATGATTCCCGCTTTGCGAAATACGCCGACCGGCGGCGCCATTGGATCGAGATGATGGAAGGCGTCGAGAACTGGTCGCGGACAGTGACGACTGAAAAGTGCCTTGCCGAGCTGTGCGGGCACGGCGTGCCGTGTTCGGCCTACCGAACCGTGGCCGAGGCGATGGACGATCCTCAACTCGCCCATCGCGGCGCAGTTGCCGAGGTGGAAGACGACGGCGGCACCTTCAAGGTCATGAACATGCCGTTTCGGATGTCCGGCGCCAGGGTCACGGCGGGAAAGCGCGCGGCGGCGCTCGGCGAACACACGGAGGCTGTTCTCGGCGAGGCCGGGTTTTCGCACGCAGAGGCGACCGCTTCGGTCAGAAAATAGCCGCCGGCCCGGCGTGAACTGGCGGTCTTGCGGGGGCCGCGGTTTCCGGCCTATCACACGCCCCAATAGAGATCCGGGAGTGAAACCATGAAGAGTTTTAAGGTCGCCGAGTTCAATGCCCCCTTGAAGGAGATGGAGGAGCCGACCCCGCAACCGGCCGGCACGCGCGTGCTGATCAAGGTGAAGGCCGCCGGCGTCTGTCACAGCGACCTGCACATCTGGGAAGGCGGCTACGACCTCGGCCATGGCCGCAAGCCGTTGTCGCTGAAAGACCGTGGCGTATCGCTGCCGTTGACGATGGGACACGAAACCGTCGGCGAAATCATCGCCTTCGGCCCCGAAGTTAAAGAAAGCGACAAAGGCGGTCTCAAGCTCGGCGATGTCGTGCTGGCCTATCCGTGGCTCGGCTGCGGCAAGTGCAAGACCTGCGTCGAGGGCGACGAGAACATGTGTATCGTCAAGCCGAGCGCGCTCGGCGTCTATTGCGACGGCGGCTATGCCGACCATATGACCGTGCCGCACCCGAAATACCTGATCGACCTGAAGGGGCTCGATCCCGTCACTGCCGCGCCTTACGCCTGCTCCGGCGTCACCACCTACAGCGCCTTGAAAAAAGTGGAGTCGGTGCTGGACACGCCGATCGTGATCATCGGCGCTGGCGGTCTTGGCCTGATGGCGTTGTCGCTGCTCAAGGCAATGGGCGGCAAGGGCGCAATCGTCGTCGACATCGACGCCAGGAAGCGCGACGCGGCCGAGAAGGCCGGTGCGGTGGCATCCGTCGACGGCGGTGCGCCGGATGCTTTGGAGCAAGTCGTCAAAAAGGCGGGTGAGCCGATCCGGGCCGTGATCGATCTCGTCGGCAATGCCAAGACCACGCAGCTTGGGTTCGACTGCCTGACCAAGGGCGGCAAACTCGTGATCGTCGGGCTGTTCGGCGGCGGTGCGACCTTTGCCTTGCCGCTGATCCCGATCAAGGCCATCACCATCCAGGGCAGCTATGTCGGCAACCTGCGCGAGACCCGCGAGTTGCTCGATCTCGTCCGTACCAAGAAGATCGCTTCGATCCCGGTGACGCCGATGCCGCTTGCCAAGGCCAATGACGCGCTCGTCAGCCTTAAGGAAGGCCGGCTGGTCGGACGCGCCATCTTGACGCCGTGAGGCTTTCAAACGTGCCGGCCTCATCCTTCGAGACGCGCATAAATGTGCGCTCCTCAGGAGGAGGTCAGAGACTTTCATGGTGAGGAGCGCGGCACTGCCGCACGTCTCGAACCAAGAGACCCCGATAACAGTTCTCAATTCTAAGGATAACCCATGTCTGCCAATAACGCGCTCCACATCGCCGTCCTTCCCGGTGACGGCATCGGTCCCGAGGTCATAGAGCCGGCGCTCGAAGTCCTGCGTAAGATCGAGCAAACCACGGACCTGAAGTTTCGCTTCACGGAAGCGGCTGCCGGCGCCAACAACTATCGCGAGACCGGCAAGTCGATGCCGGACTCGACCATCAAGCTGTGCGAAGAGGCCGATGCGATCCTGCTCGGCGCCTGCGGCCTGCCGTCGGTTCGTTATCCCGACAACACCGAAATCATGCCGCAGGTCGAACTGCGCTTTCATTTCGATCTCTACGCCGGCGTACGCCCGGCGCGTCTCATTCCGGGCGTGCCGAGCCCGATCGTCGGCGCCGATCAGCGCGGAATTGACCTCGTCGTCATCCGCGAATCCACGGAAGGGCTGTTCGCATCCATGGGCAAGGGCGTCGTCACCCATGAAGACGCGCGCGAGACGCTCGTCATCACCCGAAAGACCTCCGAACGCTTGTTCGAGTTTTCCTTCCGTTTGGCTGAACGCCGCAAGAAACGGGGCCGTCCCGGCGGGCTCACCTGCGTCGACAAGGCAAACGTGTTCAAGGCTTTCGCGTTCTTTCGTGAGATGTTCGACGAGGCCGCCAAACGTCATCCTGACGTGAAGACCGATCGGCTTTATGTCGATGCCTGCTCGGCCATGCTGGTGAAGCGGCCGTGGGACTTCGACGTCATGGTGATGGAAAACATGTTCGGCGACATTCTCTCCGATATGACGGCCGGTCTGATCGGCGGCATGGGCATGGCGCCGTCGGCCGATATCGGTGACCGCTATGCCGTGTTCCAGCCCTGTCACGGCACCGCGCCCGACATTATGGGGCAGGGCAAGGCCAACCCGACCGGGATGATCCTGTCGGCGGCGATGATGCTCGACTGGCTTGCCGACAAGCATGGACTGGAATCCGCAGCTGAAGCCGGCGAACGTATCGAGCGCGCCGTCGACAAGGTGTATGCGCAAGGCATCAAGCCGATGGAGTTCGGCGGCAAGAATGGCACCGCCGATATCGGCAATGCGGTGCTTGCGGCGCTGTAAGGGATGGGATTTCGCCTCACTTCGTTTCCGTCGTCCCCGCGAACGCGGGGACCCATACGCCGCGGCCTCACTTCAGGGCACACTAGCCTTCCGCAAATCCAGGCCCGGTGGTTATGGGTCCCTGCGTTCGCAGGGACGACGATGGCGCGCTTAATTTTCGAATAGCCATAGCTTCACGTTCTCGCCACCCATCGATGCGAGTTTTTGAATCATTCACCCTCGAAGGAGGGCGCAGGGAATGCCGGGCGCCCGATGCGCCCGCAGCCTTGTGTGCAAAGTAGAAAGCACACAAGTAGTCACCACGGTCACACCGGAAAACGCCCGGCATTCCCCGCGCAATGGTTTTAACGGTTTCCTTCGTGCTCTCCCTGGTGAGCCGGGCTTTTTGTCACCATCGCCGACGTGACGCGTAAGTGTCATCGTCGACTTGATATCAGCGTCGGGATATCAGGACCACACGACTTCGCCGTCCGCCTCGGTGCCCTTCGTCATGGGCACGTCGGCGTCCATCGCATCCCGCACCTACGTTCGTGACGACCGCGAAGCGCCCCTCTTGGTGGCGCGAGACGCGCGGAGAGGTGCCACTGATTTGCCCGACGTCACAACCGAAGCCCCCGCGACACATTGGCACGACGGGCAAATCAGTTCGGCGATGGGATATCTTGCGTCAAGGGGATTCTATCCCAGTAATTCCGCCCGCCGCAGGCTGCCGATCATGGACACCGCCAGCAGATAGTCGCGGGTCAAAACGGGGTCGGCGGCAGTTCGCCGGAGCCAATCGCGGAATTCATTGTTTGCCGCCTCGAGATTGCGTTTGTTCTGGATCGACTGGCGTTCGACATATTCCTTGGTGACCAGCCGGCGCTGCCGGTCGAAGCGATCGAGTTCCGTCTCGGGTTTCTCGCCGCGCCAGACTTCGACCAGACGCTCGGTCAGGTTCATCGCATCGTGAATACCGCCATTCATTCCCATTCCGCCGAGCGGATTGTTGACATGCGCGGCATCGCCGATCAGGAAGGTGCGGCGGCGGCGGAATGTTTCGGCAACGCGCTGATGCACGCGGTAGAGCGTGGTATGAGCGATCTCGTAGCGATCGATGCCTGGGATGACCTGCGCCATAAGCTCTTGGACGAATTCTGCCGACTGAGCCAGTTCGTCGCTCTCTTCCGCTGCAACCCGGAACATGACGCGCCAGAGCCCGGGAATCTGCAGCAGAAAATGCCAGCGCACGGGATCGGCGGTATAGCTCACCGTCGCCAGCCCCGGAATGACGGTGCGGAAGTCGAACGGCGTGCTGACCACCAGATAGCGATCGGGCCAGGTAAAACCTTCGAACCCGATACCGAGAGAACGGCGGACGTCGCTGCGCGCGCCGTCGGCGCCGATCAGCCAGCGATAGCTGTAAGTCTCACTCTTGCCGGCTCGTTCTACCGTCACCGTAACGCTGTCGCTGTTCTGCATGACAGCGCGAACCGGACTTGAAAAAGCGATTTCAAGATTTGGATCGCCGTGAAACCGGTCGTAGATAATCCGGGTCAGCTTCGATTGTTCGCATTGCAGCCGAAACGGATGCCGCGTTTGATCGGCGATATCGCCGAAATCAAATTCTGCGATCAGGCCGTCGCGACGGTTGCGGTACTGGAATTTTGGCGCAATCAGACCTTGTGCGATCAGTGGCTCGACGAGGCCGAGGTCGGCCAGCATGTCGAGGGTTGAGGGATGAAAAGTCGATGCCCGGGATTCGGTACTCAGACCGGGGCCGCCCTCGAATACGGTCACTGGAATGCCGTGCCGAACGAGATTGGCTGCGGCCGCAAGCCCGACCGGGCCGGCGCCGACAATCAGAACTCTTTCGGCGATGGGATGAGTTCGGCTCATTCCGCTTTGATACCCGCGGCCTTGACGATCGGCCACCATTTCTCGATCTCGGCCGCTTGATAGGCGCGCAGCGCTTCCGGCGTTTGTTGGTCACGCGGATAAATTTCCTGGCCGATGGCGGCGAGCCGCGCGCGCACGGTGGCATCGGCGAGGCTTTCAACAACGGCGCTGTTGAGTTTGTCGATGACGGGCTTCGGCGTGCCCTTTGGTACCCACATTCCATTCCAGACCGGCAGATCAAGGCCCGGCAATCCGGCCTCGTCTACCGTTGGAATGTCGGGCGCCGCGATCGCGCGTGTTTTCGACATCACGGCATAGGATTTGATAGTGCCCTCCTGAAGCTGGG
This sequence comes from uncultured Alphaproteobacteria bacterium, assembly GCA_963824305.1. Classification (GTDB taxonomy): domain Bacteria; phylum Pseudomonadota; class Alphaproteobacteria; order Rhizobiales; family Xanthobacteraceae; genus Bradyrhizobium. The sequence continues at coordinate 1,355,371 of CAWGOW010000001.1, read as the reverse complement.
GCAACGAACTCGACAATTGATCGAATATCAGATCGATCTGCCCGGCAACCAGCGCCTGCATCGCTGGCGCAGTGCCGCGATAGGGGACGAACTCGATGTGGGTCCCGGTCAGGGTCTCGAACAGGACGCCGCCCAGATGGGTTGCTGCTCCGACCCCAGAGGTGCCCGCAAGAACTTTATCCTGGTTGGCTTTTACCCATGCGACCAGCTCCCTGAGGTCTTTTGCTGGCACCTCTTTTTTCGAGACGATGACGGAAGGATTGCTGGCGAGAAGCGCCACCGGCTCCAAATCCCTGAGCAAATCGAACGGCAGATGATAGATGGCGCCTGTCAGCACGTGCGAGTTCATTGGCCCGACACTGATCGTATATCCGTCCGCCGCCGCACGGACGGCGCGACCGACGCCGATAGTGCCTGCCGCGCCGGTTACGTTCTCGATGATGACGGATTGCCCGAGTATTTCCCGCATTTTGGCGGCGATGATCCGCGTCAGCGCGTCGGTCGGTCCACCGGCCGAGAACGGCAATACGATCGTGATCGGGTGTGACGGATACGCCCCAGAGGTCGTCGACCTGACCGGCTTCAGGCCGCAGCACAGCGCTGCAATGGACGACAGAAAAACCCGCTTGCTGATCATGTTGTCCGTCAGCAGATGGTCAATCCGTCAAGCTAGAGAATTCCCTGGAACAAGGGAAGCTGACAATAGTGGCAGCTCGCGCATTTTCGTAGCGGATTAGTGCGGCAGCGTTCCGGAGAATTCGTACGAAGATCCTAGCGCCCCTTGAAGTTCGGCTTGCGCTTTTCCATGAATGCCTGCCGGCCCTCGCGGAAATCTTCCGAATCCATGCAAGCCGTACTGATCGCCTTGATCGCTGCCATGTCGCGCTCGTCCTTGTCCTTGAGCACCTGTGCGATGGTGATCTTGGCAGCCTTGATGGCGAGCGGTGCGTTACCGGAAATGGTGCGGGCGATCTCGAGCGTCTCGTCCCACAATTTGTCGTTTGGTATCACGCGGTCGACGAGCCCGATCCGCAAGGCCTCGGCTGAACCGATCCGCATGCCCGTGTAGAGGATGAGCCGCGCCCAGGACGGCCCGACCAGCGACACCAGATGCCGCAAGCCGTCGAAGCCGTAGGCGATGCCTAGCTTGACGGCCGGTATGCCGAACTGGCTGTCTTCCGCGGCAAAGCGCATATCGGTGAGCATTGCCATCTGCATGCCGCCGCCGAGGCAAAAGCCGCGGATGCAGGAGATCGTCGGCTTCGGATAATCCGCCAGCAGCGCGCGCTGCGCATCGCTCTTGCGGTTGTACTCTTCCGAGGCTTGCGCGTTTTGGCGGTTTTTCTCGAACTGGCTGATATCGGCGCCCGACATGAAAGCCTTGTCTCCGGCACCGGTCAAAACTACCACGCGGACGCTTTCGTCTTCGCGCAGTTCAATCAGCGCCGTCCCAAGTCCGTCCCACATCTCCATCGACATGGCGTTGCGCTTTTCGGGATTGTTGAAGGTGACGATTCCGACTCCGTCGGTGACGCTTTTGAGGATTTTGCCGTCGGCAAAGGATTTTTGATTTTTGGCGGAAACGTCGAGCATAGCGGGCCTTCAGGTGAGTTTGTCCGGTGCCCGGCAATGAAGCATTGGTCGGCGGCCGCTGCAATGGCGGTTACTGCATAAGTCGTTGCGAGACCGGAAGATACGGTCGGGAGTTGTCGTTTGACGCCGCCTGGTTCTGCGTCTGCTATTTGCGCAGCGGCACGCCCTTGGTGGTGAAGCGCTGCGCTCCGCCGCCGCGCATCGGCCGTCGCGTTCCGGCGGCTTTGCCGGTGCCGGGCGGCTGATGCGCGGGCACCAGTTGATCGGGCCGCGAGCCGATCAGGTCGGCTCGACCCATCTGCTTCAATGCTTCGCGCAAGACCGGCCAGTTGTCGGGGTCGTGATAGCGCAGGAACGCCTTGTGCAGCCGGCGCTGCCGCAGCCCCTTGATCGCCTCGACCTTGTCGCTGCCGCCGCGCCGCACGCCGCGCAGTGGATTGACGCCGGTATGATACATGGCGGTCGCGGTCGCCATCGGTGACGGCAGGAACGTCTGCACCTGGTCGGCGCGGTAACGATTCTTCTTGAGCCACAGCGCGAGGTTCATCATGTCCTCGTCGGTCGTGCCGGGATGCGCCGCGATGAAGTACGGGATCAGGTAATACTTCTTGCCGGCCTCTTTCGCAGCCGCATCGAACATTTCCTTGAAGCGGTCGTAGGCGCCGATCCCCGGCTTCATCATCTTGTCGAGTGGGCCGCGCTCGGTATGCTCGGGCGCGATCTTCAGATACCCGCCGACGTGATGGGTGACGAGTTCCTTGACGTATTCGGGGCTTGTGACCGCGAGGTCGTAGCGCACGCCGGATGCCACCATCACTCTTTTGACGCCCTTCACCTCGCGCACCTTGCGATAGAGCCGGATCAGGTCGTCGTGCGACGTGTTCAGATTCGGGCAGATTTCGGGAAAGACACAGGACGGCCGCCGGCACAGCGCTTCGACCTTGGGATCCTTGCACGCCATCCGGTACATGTTGGCGGTCGGCCCGCCGATATCCGAGATCACGCCGGTGAAACCGGGAGTCCGGTCGCGGATGCGCTCGATCTCGCGCAGGATCGAGCCCTCGGAGCGGTTCTGGATGATACGGCCCTCATGCTCGGTGATCGAGCAGAACGTGCAGCCGCCAAAACAGCCACGCATGATCGTCACCGAGAACTTGATCATCTCCCAGGCCGGGATCTTCGCGTCGCCATATGACGGATGCGGCGCGCGAGCGTAGGGCAGGTCGTAGACGGCGTCCATTTCGTCCGACGTCAGCGGGATCGGCGGCGGATTCAGCCAAAGGTCCCGGTCGCCATGGCGCTGCACCAGCGGGCGCGCATTGCCGGGATTGCTCTCCCGGTGCAGCACGCGAGAAGCTCTCGCATATGCCTCGCGGTCTTGCTCCGCCTGCTCGTAGGCCGGCAGCCGGATCACGACATCGCCGGGCTCGCGGGCAGCACCTTCGTCGGCGGAGTCGAGATCGTCGGCGCGCAATTCCCTGTATTGATCGGGAACGCGGCGGAACAGCGCGACGCCGCGGATGGAGTCGAGATCGCGTGGCGCCTCGCCGGCAGCGAGCCGGTGAGCGACTTCGACGACCGCGCGCTCGGCGTTGCCGTAGAGCAAAAGATCCGCCTTGGCATCGGCAAGCATCGAGCGGCGCACCTTCTCGGACCAATAGTCGAAATGCGCGATGCGGCGCAACGATGCCTCGATGCCGCCGAGTACGATCGGCACATCCTTGAAAGCTTCGCGACAGCGTTGCGCGTAGACGATGGTGCAGCGGTCCGGCCGCCGGCCGCCTTCGCCGCTGGGCGTGTAGGCATCGTCGTGGCGCAGCCTTCGGTCCGCCGTGTAGCGATTGACCATGGAGTCCATGTTGCCGCCGGTGACGCCGAAGAACACCTTTGGCTTGCCGAGCGCCTTGAACGGCTCGGCCGACTGCCAGTCCGGTTGCGCGATGATGCCGACCCTGAAACCTTGGGCCTCCAACAGCCTGCCGATAATTGCCATGCCGAAGCTCGGATGGTCGACATACGCATCGCCCGTCACCAGCACGATATCGCAGGCATCCCAGCCGAGCGCGGTCATTTCGGCGCGGCTCATCGGCAGGAAAGGCGCGGCCTTCCCGGCATGCGCCGGCTGGCGAGACCGGGACATCAGAGGGTTTTCGGCGACGGCGAGAGTGTTCATGGCGCTACGCTTAAGACTCCGGACCTGCAAATTCAACCTGTTATGTCGGCCGCGAACGACGGACGTGACCATGCAAAGGCCATCAACGAAGGTTGGAACTTCAGCTTTTTGACCGAAAGCGGCGCTCGAAACCCTCCTTAAGCGTTCATCGCCGGCGACGGTGCGCGTCTCACGGCAGGTGCGGAGGTCGCCGGCCTTGCCGGAAATTTCACGGCGTGGTCGTTGCGAGCACGCGGATCGGTTCCGTTCTGATCTGTCCGCACGCCTTTTACCGCCGCGTCACGACGACTTCGAGGTATTCGCTGGGCACGACCATCGAATTGTCGCCGGATTGGTTGAAGCGCCCGACCAGATCGATGATGTCTTGCGCCAGCGCGTCCCGGTCGGCCGCATCGAGCGCTTCGAACGCCTTGAGCACCGGTCCGTAATATTCCCGGTACAGGCCAAGGAAGTGCCGCGGCGAGCGATAGCGGAAGGAGAAATGACGTGACTCCACCACGATCGCAGATGCCTGACGGTCGAACGCCGAACTGAGCCAACTCCGTATGCCCCAAACGGCAGGGGACCTGACGCCGACCGGCGGCGGCTGGTACTTGCCGATGGTCTTGAAGAGTTGGCCGATGAAACCTTCGGGCGTCCAATTCGCAAGTCCGATCCGGCCGCCGCGCCTGGTTACACGCATCAGTTCCGCCGCGGCGCGATTCTGGTCGAGGCAGAAAATCGCGCCGAATGTTGAAACCACCACATCGAAAGACGCATCCGCAAATGGCAGGTTCTCGGCATCGGCCATCTCGAATTGGACGTGAAGGCCGTCCGCTTCGGCGCGCCTGCGTGCGCTGGCCAGCAGCGCTTCGACGTAATCGGTGCAAGTCACCTCACAACAACGTCGCGCGGCAGCCAGGGTCATGTTGCCATTGCCTGCGGCGACGTCGAGCACTGTCTGGCCGGCGCGTAGATCCATGCTCTCCGCCAGGCGTTCCCCGACAATCTGCAAGGTCGTGCCGATGACGGCGTAGTCGCCGGACGACCAGGCCATGTGCTGGCGGGCTTTCAGGAGCCTCAAGTCCGGCGTTGGCGCTTCGGTCACGGGGCGCAAGCGTTCGATAGTGGCTATCATGATCGTCCTTTCGAAACTTTTGCAACGCCACGCCTCGCGGTGGGACCGTGTATCGAGGCGCTCATCGCTTGCGGCTTGATGCGACGGTTATGTCGGTTGCACGTGATACCGAATGACTGCGACGCCGGACCATTTGCCCGAACATCCTGATTGCGCCTCCGGCCTTGCGGATCGTCCGGTGGCCCTGCTTCAGCGTTTGCCTTCGCGTCAATTCGCGGCTGGCGGCGGTTCGGCCGGTCGTACGCCTTGCCGCCAGGCAGACGGAGTCACTCCCATCATTCTCTTGAATGAGCGGCTGAACGCGGCTTCCGACTCGTAGCCGACTTCGGAGGAAATTGCCGCCATGTTCATATTGCCGCGATCCAGCATTTCCGAAGCGACCTGCATTCGCCATTGGGCGAGGTACTGCATCGGCGGAACGCCGAGAAGCTGCACGAACCGCTCCGCGAAAACGCTTCGTGATCCGCCGCATTGCCGTGCAAGGCCTTCGATTGTCCAGGTGAAGGACGGTCGCGCATGAATCAGCGCCAGCGCCTTGCTCACCATTGGATCGCGCAAGCCGGCCAGCCAGCCGGTCTTCTGCGGCGGCAACGCTTCGATGTAGCGCCGAACCACGTCGATGAACATCAATTCGCTGAGCTTCGTCAGCACGCTTTCGCTACCGGCGCGTTTGTCGGCGACTTCGGCCACCGCAAAGTGGATGAACTGGCCAAGCCAGCCGGTGTCGTTGCGGCGCGGGTCGCCAGCCTTCAGCATCGGCGGCAACGCCTCTATGAGCGGATTGAAGGGACGGGAATTGCACGCGAGATAGCCGCATACCAGCCTGGCGGTCGCATTGCCGCCGCTCGAAAGGTTGACATGCAACGGAAGGCGGCCAGCGTCGGCCATATCGAAGAAGTCGGCGGTCGGCGGCTCTGCCCGCATGCCGGCGGTGCTCGACATGATGTGCGGGTCGGCGTTGGTGAAGACCACGACTTCGCCGGCTTCGAGCGGAATTGCCTCGCCACCGATGAGGCTGGCATAGCAGCGGCCGGCCGTGACCACGTGATACGCAATCAGATGGTCGGCTCCCGGCAGCACCCGCGGCAGGATCAAGTCCCGCGCCGGCGAATGGACTGACCAAGGCTCCTGCGCGACGACATCAAAGTAGGTGGCGCCGGTAAGCCGCACGGTCTTCAGCACGTCGGACAGGGCATCTTCAGCCATGACTTGATTTTACCGGCTATCGACCGAATTCGCGTAGTTGCCATTTCGTCGCAAGACGTGGCGATCGGTTCGACCAGGTGCGAAGGCACACAGTTCAATCGGGACGCCTGATCAAGCAAACCGGACGCCGGATCAAATACGCAGCCCCGATCGGCCTGCCGTTCGATCGGCAACTTGAAAGCCGTGAGCCAAAACCCGGAAGCTCGATCAAGAGATACGAACGCGCGATCATTCTGCTCAGTGCGAAAGGCAGGCAAGAGGAGGCGCATGAACACGTCGTCGACGTGAGAAAAGGAGATCGAAGAAAATGATTACTCATAAGGGCAATTGCTTTTGCGGCGCCGTGGAACTCCAGGTGGAAGGCACGCCGGAAGGCATGGGCTATTGCCATTGCTCGTCTTGCCGCTCCTGGTCGGCCGCGCCCATCAATGCCTTCACGCTGTGGAAGCCGCAGAACGTCCGGGTCACCAAGGGAGCGGAGTTGCTCGGCAAGTTCATGAAGACGGAGGCCAGCCATCGCCAATTTTGCAAACGATGCGGTGGGCATCTGATGACCGATCACCCGCAACTCGGTCTGGTCGACGTCTATGCGGCAACGATCCCAACGCTCAAGTTCACACCCGCTTTGCACGTCAACTACGCCGAGACGGTATTGCCGATGAAAGACGGGCTGCCGAAATTGAAGGATTTTCCAGCGGAAATGGGAGGCTCGGGCGATGTCGTTCCTGAGTAACGCCGTCAGCAACAGGCCGCTGGTCCTGCTCTGCGCCAGACTTCTGGTTCGGGGCGCGATGGCGTGGTCGATTCCCCAGTTTGGCGTGGACGATTTGAACTTCGTCCTGTTCGGCACGGGCATCAAGTCAGCTCAACATGAGCAGACGCCGATCGCACCGGCGTTCGGCAACGGCTTGACCGTGCTCCGTCGGGCCGCACAACGAAGGCTGCCGAGCTAAGCGAGCGGCGGGCGGCTTGTTCAGCGCGCCAGGTGCGCCGTCAGCGGATGATTTGCGGCCTGGGTGAAGAAGGCGGCTTCTTCCGCGGTCGCCTCGAGCAGCTGCTCGTCCTGGTCGTAGATGTCGTTGCGGAACTGGATGGTCTGGTCGCGGGTCATCCAGGCCGTCAGGTAAATCCAGGCGACCGGCACCTTCTTCGGCAAAACAATATCCTCGCGCTGGCCGGTCGCGATTGCGGCATCGACGGCGGCGCGATTCCATTTCGGCATCTCTTCCTGCAACAACCAGGTGGCGAGATCGCGGACGTTGTCGACGCGCGAGCAGCCGTGGGAGTTGAAGCGATAGTCGTCGCTGAAGAGATTGCGCTGATTGGTGTCGTGCATGTAGACCGAATAGGGATTCGGCATATCGATCTTCACGGCTCCCAACGCATTCCAGTTGCCGTTCTGCTGCCGCACCGTGAAATTCGGCGTGTGCGCGCCGGACCAGTCCACCGAAGAAGGATCGATCGGGTGGTCGTGGCTGTCGAGCACGTCCATGTGCATGCGCGACAGGTAGGAGGGGTCTTTGCGCATATGCGCGGAGATTTCGGTCTTGGCGATCGAGGAGGGGACGGTCCAGGTCGGGTTCAGATTGACGCTGGTGATTTCGGCCGTCAGCGTCGGCGACGGCTTCTCGGTCTTGCCGACGATCACGCGATAGCGCCGCACCACCGTGTCGTTCTCGACCGCTTCCGCAAAGGTCGCCGGAAGGTTGACGATGACATAGCGCTGGCCGAACGGGAAGGTCATGTTTTCCAGCCGTTCGAGCGAAGCTTCAAGCTGCCTGATCCGTTTGTGGACCGAAACGTTGAGCGCTGCGAGCGTGCGTGGCGTAACAGTGCCGGTCGCGGCGAGCCCGTGACGCACCTGAAAATGCTTGATTGCCTCGGCCACCGCTTCATCGAATGGCCCCGACGATTTGTCGGCGGCGAGGTCCTCGGTGATGATCAGGCGGCGGCGCAACAGGTCGTCATTGGGACCGGCAATGCCGGGCGCGAACTTGGCGTCCGCGGGAATTTCTGGCCAGCCGCCGCGGACCGAGATGTCCGAATAGCTGAGTGCGGCCTCCTTGATCCGTTGCGCGGTACCCTCGTCGTAGGTCGGCTCATGCGACAGCGCGAGCGCCGCGGCCGATCGCGATTCTGGGGTCGAAGCGGCAGCCACCGGCTTGGAAACATGGGCTATCGGCGTTGCAACGGGGAGGCCTCCTGCCGGGCCATTGTTCTGGGCGAATGTGGGTACGCCGGCCAGCAAAATCGCGGACAAGCCAAGGAGATAAGTGGTTCGCATCGCAAAATCCTTAAACAAGGCCGAACGGCGTGTTGATCATCATGTGGCGGGCAATAGCTGCGCGCAAGGCTCTATGGCTGGCAGGCTTTCGCGAACTAAATGGCCGCAAACTATGCGCCATGAGCGTTGCCGTCTCATTAAGCCCCGGGTTTTCGGTTCGCATCGGCGCAGATGCTAGTGCCGCCCGTTCGAAGTTCCTACAGTACAAGCCGCAAATCCTTCCCCTGAACGTCAAATGGTAAAGCGGCGCTAGAATCATAAATTTGCTAATGCCCATGAACAAGGCGCTTCGGGGAGGTTTGATGGCTGATGTCGACGCGAATGTCCTGATCGTCGGCGCGGGACCGGTCGGGCTGACCCTCGCGATCGATCTCGCCTGGCGCGGGATCGACGTCACGGTGGTCGAGACGCGCGCTCCGGCCGAGCTGCCCGAGCCGAAATGCAACCACGTCGCCGCCCGCACCATGGAAATCTTCCGGCGGCTGGGGATGGCGGAGCGGATCCGCAACTCGGGACTACCGGCGGACTATCCTCACGACATCAGCTACCGCACCACGTTCACCGGGCAGGAATTGACGCGAATTCCAATTCCCTGCCGCCGCGACCGCTTCAGCCGTATGGATGGTCCGGATTGCAACTGGCCGACGCCGGAGCCGCCGCATCGCATCAACCAGATTTATCTCGAACCGATCCTGTTCGAGTACGCCGCGGCCGACAACCGTATCCGCATCATCAACCGTACCTCGGTCGAAGAGGTCGGGATCCGCGGCGACTTCGCGGAAGTGACATTGCGCGACCTCGAAACGGGCGTCGCAACGCCGATGCGCTGCCGTTATCTGATCGGCTGCGACGGCGCGCGTTCGATTGTCCGCAAGGCGATCGGCGCTGCGTTCGAAGGCGACGCGGTCGTCCAGCGCGTGCAGTCGACCTACATCCGCGCACCCGGGCTGATTGCCCGGCAGCATGCTGCGCCCGCCTGGGGCACTGGTGCCATCAACCCGCGCCGCTCCGGCATGGTCTACGCGATCGACGGCCGCGAGCGCTGGCTGGTGCACAACTACATGAGGCCGCACGAGGGCGACTTCGATTCAGTGGATCGCGACGCTTGCATCCGCACCATCCTGGGCGTGGATTCGGCTTTCGAATATGAGATGATCTCCAAGGAAGATTGGGTCGGGCGGCGGCTGATCGCGAGCAGGTTTCGCGACCGCTGCGCGTTCATCGCCGGCGACGCCGCGCATATCTGGGTGCCCTATGCCGGTTACGGCATGAACGCCGGGATCGCCGATGCGACCAACCTGTCCTGGATGCTGGCGGCGCGCCTCAATGGCTGGGCGCCGGCCGCCATTCTCGATGCCTATGAGGCCGAACGGCTCCCGATCACGAGCCAGGTGTCGCGGTTTGCGATGTCGCATGCCGAGGCCGAGATTCGCCGCCGCGGCGCGGTGCCCGAGACCATCGAAGACCAGACCGCGGAAGGTGCGCGCGTGCGTGAGGAAATCGGGCGGCTCACCTACGATATCAACGTTGCGCAATATGCCTGCGCCGGCCTTAACTTCGGCACCTATTACGACCGGTCGCCGATCATCGCCTATGACGGCGCCGTACCTCCCGCCTATACGATGGGTAGCTTCACGCCTTCGACGATTCCAGGATGCCGGACACAGCATCTGTGGTGTGCGGACGGTATCTCGCTCTACGACAGGATGGGGGGCGAATTCACGCTGCTGCGCTTCGATCCCGCGCTGGACGTCGGGCCCATCGAGCGCGCCGCCGAGACAAGGGGGGTGCCGCTCGACACACTCGACCTCGCAGCGCCGGCTGAAGTGGTACGCGAAGGCGCGCTGGTGTTATCGCGGCCTGACCAGCACGTCGCTTGGCGCGGCCATTGCGCGCCAGCCGATCCGCTCGCCTTGATCGATCGCGTCCGCGGGGCTGCGAGGCAGCCCGCGCGCTAAAGATGGATCAGTCTTCGTTCGCCGCAATCGATTCCATCAAGGAGACGAGCTGACGCTGCACCGTCTGATCCTTGATCTTGCTATAGGCGCGCAGCAGCCTGAGGCTGAAGGCGCTGTCGAGAAACAGCAGGCTTTCCACTTCGCGCGCCTTGTTGTCGCCGTCGTAGAAGAAGGTGACGGGCACGTCGAGCGCCGTCGCGATCTGCTGGAGGCGGGCGGCGCCTACGCGATTGACGCCCTTTTCGTATTTTTGAACCTGCTGGAAGCTGACGCCGAGTTGTTCGCCAAGCTCGGCCTGCGAAATCTTCTGCTCCACGCGCCGCAATCGGATTCGTTTGCCAAGCTCAATGTCCGGCTTCCCGGCACTGCGCTGCTTCATCTTTTTTGCTACGGATTTGTTCATACTGCTTCTAAGTCCTTCGCTCATGAAGCGCCTGAATAAGCGGAATCCCAAGTCACTTCTTATCCACTGGTTCCAGGCTCAACTAATAAAATGAAACCCGCCTACATCCGGAAATCTGCGGAGATCAGTGAGTTCTACGGGCTACCTTAAATCCCGTCAAATAATGAATGACGTTCGTAATTCGGCCGTAGGGTATCGCATTTCGAAGGCCGAGGTAATCGTTGTCATCGTGATTGACCTACCAAATACGCCACCAGTGGCGTTTTCCCCAGGCTTTCTATCTAAGGGTCGTTTGGCCCTCTTTTGCAAGTCATAGGTCATACAACAACTTTGGTACCAGTCGGGCGGGACGTTTTGCCGCTGGCCAATCGAGCGCACCGGTGGCGAACGTTGCCTTAGGGTCGTGAAAAACGTGGGGACCGGCGCGGCGCAGCAGAAATCGTCTGATACTGGCGGACGAGTAAGGGATAGGATGTGATGTCACAAATCTGTGTAAGGACGAAATCTATCTTCTCAGTCCTAATACGGCGGGACTTTTTGGGGTGGCAAGGTGTTGTTCAACCCGTCGCCCCGACCATCTTGCGGGCTCGGTAACGGAAACACGCTGTGGTTTATGTCGAAGACAAGCTGAAAGACGTGTTGGCGACCCTCGAGCAGTGCCAGACGGCGTTGGTTCGGAACGGCGATCGCGACACCGCACAGCTGGTTTCGGTCGCGATTTTGGAGCTTCGGATCAAGTTGAACCGGATTGAAGATTTGGAATTGAAGGCGTTGTGCGATGCAATGTTGCGGGAGGTCGATCCGGCCTCGAAACCTGCGCAGCTCAAGCCGCAGGAAGGCCCGCGGCAGCGGCCTCAGGTATCGCTGAAACTCGTGAAATAACGCCGCTATGGTCGTGATTTTGCGGATTTCCGCATATCCGCTACATCAGCGCCCATCATGATCCATGACGTCTCGCTCCCCGCCGCGCTGATTGCCGGCCTTGTCAGCTTCCTGTCGCCCTGCGTGCTGCCGCTGGTGCCGCCTTATCTCGTTTACCTCACCGGCGCGACCATCGAGCATGTCGCCAATGATGGCGCGGTCGCCTCGTCCCGCCGCGCGGTGATGATTTCGGCCGTGATGTTCGTGCTCGGTTTTTCGACGGTGTTCGTGGCGTTGGGCGCGAGCGCCTCCCTGATCGGAAGTTTCATCCATGCCTGGTCGGCGGAACTGTCGCTTGTCGCGGGCTGCGTCATCATCATCATGGGGCTGCACTTTCTCGGGCTGACGCGGATCGATCTGTTGATGCGGGAAGGGCGCCTTCCGATCCCAAAACCTGTAGGGCTTTGGGGCGCCTATCTGATGGGGCTTGCCTTTGCGTTCGGCTGGACGCCGTGCATCGGTCCGATCCTGGCGGCGATCCTGTCGATTGCGGCCTCCGAGGCGACGGTTACCAAGGGCGCCGGCCTGCTCGCCGTCTACTCGGCGGGGCTTGGCATTCCGTTCCTGATTGCCGCGTTTATGGTTGAACAGTTCTCCTCGCTGTTTGCGCGGATGAAGCGGCACCTCGCGCGGGTCGAACAGGCCATGGGCGTACTGCTCGTCGTCACCGGCATCGCCTTTCTGACCGGCAGCGTGTCGGCGGTCAGCATCTGGCTGCTCGAGACGTTTCCGAGCCTGCAAAGCATTGGCTAGCGATCCGACCTAAAGATTGCTGTCGGTGATTGCCGAATAAATCATCGTGCGCAACTCGCGCCGGATCGCCGTGGCGGTCGAGGGCAGCACTTGCGTCATGAAAATAGTGACCATCTCTTCCGCCGGATCGATCCAGAACGACGTGGTTGCAGCGCCTCCCCATGCATATTCGCCGGCGCTGCCGGGAATGAGTGTTTGCGCCGGGTCGAGCGTCACTGAAAAGCCGAGCCCGAAGCCGATGCCGTGATAGCTCGCTTCGGAGAACAGCGATCGCGAAAGCTCCGGCAGAGTCCTGCCGCCCGGCAGATGATTTGCTGTCATCAGCTGAAGCGTCTTCGGCCCGACCAAACGCACGCCATCGAACTCGCCGCCATTGAGCAGCGCGCGGCAGAAGGTGAGATAGTCGGCCGAGGTCGAACACAGGCCGCCGCCACCGGAGATGAGCGAGGGCGGCGACAGGAAGGGAGAGGTCGCCGGGTCGTCCTGCAACGTCAGGCCGCCTTTGCGGTCGGCCGCGTGAAACGTCATCGCGCCGTGCGGGCTCGCCGAATAGCAAGCCGCCAGCCGACGGGCCTTGTCCGGGGGTACGAAGAAGCCGGTGTCCTTCATTTGAAGCGGATCGAAGATGCGCTCCTGCAAAAACGCTTCGAACGGCTTGCCGCTGATGAGGCCGATGAGGTAGCCGATCACATCCGTGGAGACAGAATAGTTCCAGGCTTCGCCCGGCGAGAACTCCAGCGGAATTTTCGCAAGATCGGCGATCATGGATTGCAGCGTGCCCGCCTTTTCGACTTCGCCGATCTTCAGTTCGCGATAGGCCGCATCGACGTTGCCGCGCTGCTGGAAGCCGTAAGTGAGACCCGACGTGTGCCGCATCAGGTCGATGATCCGCATCGGCTGCGATGGTGGGCGGGTCAGAAAGGCCGGCCAGACGCCGGCCTGGAACACGCCGAGGTTTTTCCATTCCGGGATATATTTATGGACGGGCTCGTCGAGCGCGACGCGGCCTTCCTCGACCAGCATCATGAAGGCGATGCTCGTGATCGGCTTGGTCATGGAGTAGATGCGAAAGATGGTGTCGTTGTCGACGGCGGTCTTGCGCTCGATATCGGCCAGGCCCAGCGACGAATTGTGAACGAGCTTGCCGCGCCGGTAGACCGTCAACTGGGTTCCCGGAAACCGGCCCGCCTCGATGTAGCGCTCGCGCAGGTGGCGATCGATCCGTTTCAGCGCGGCGCTCGACATGCCGGCGGCTTCGGGTGAGGCGAGGGTGAGAGCCGGCATCGGATTTCATCTCCTGAAAATGTCCGCCAGGGATGTCCTGATAGCCGAAATCAGCGCCCCGTTCCAATCGCGTCCGGCTTACCTTGCCCGCGGTGCTGGTGTAGGTTGTGTGCAAAGAGACACAACCCCAAGGACGGTGACGAAAATGCCCCAGTTCAACGAAACCGAACTCACCTCCGCCGTCATCAAGAGCTTCGAAGAAGTGCGGGAGCCGCGGATCAAGTTCCTGATGGAAGAGCTGGTGAAATCGTTGCACGGCTTCGTTCGAAAGACCGATCTGACCTTCGCCGAGTGGGAATATGCGATCGATTTCCTGACCCGCGTTGGGCAGAAATGTACGCCAAGCCGGCAGGAGTTCATCCTGCTGTCCGACGTGCTCGGCGTCTCGATGCTGGTTGATGCCGTCAACCACCGGGAACGCGAAGGCGCGACCGAAACCACCGTGCTCGGGCCGTTCTATGTCGGCGAGCACAAGGTGATGCCGCACGGTACCGACGTCTCTCCCGATCTCGAAGGCGAGAAAATGTTCGTGCAGGGACTTATCACCGATCTCGACGGCAAGCCGCTTGCGAATGTGCCGGTCGATATCTGGCACGCGGACGATGACGGCTGGTACGACTCACAGAAGCCGGATTACGAGACGGCAGGCCCGTCGTCGCGCGGCCGCTTTGTCAGCGATGCCGAAGGCCGCTTCAACTTCCGCACCATTCTGCCGTGCAGCTATCCGATCCCGACCGACGGCCCGGTCGGGCAGATGATCCTGGCCTTGCACCGCCATCCGATGCGCCCGGCGCACGTGCATTTCCTGGTGAATGCGCCCGGCCACGAACCGCTGGTCACGCACGTCTTCGTCGAAGGCGACAAATATATCGACACCGATGTCGTGTTCGGCGTGAAGCAGGAATTGATCGCCAAGGTCGAAAGGCGCACCGACACAACGATGCCGGATGGCAAGCCCGCGGCGGCGCCCTGGCATCTCATGACCTACGAGTTTCGTCTCAAGCCCGGTCAGGGCGTTGCGCCGAAGCCGATGGCCGTGACGGAAGACGCCTGAGGTCGCTGCGGCCGGCTAGCAAATCGCGGTGCTTTTTTGAGCGTGCTTGCTCAATCTTTGTGCGCCGCACAACAAATAAGCTTCTGCAAATTTTGAATGCGGATTGCAGTGGTGCGCTTAATCGCGTTCGCGCCGCAACCGACTGTTTTACCTACATTCTTTGCAACGAATCGGCTTGGCACGAAGCTTGAATATCTTCTTCTGACGCCACCGATGCCGTCCGCCGAATAGCCATTCATCCGAATTGCGACCGCTTTCGCCGGGCTTTGCCCGGAGCGTGCTGCCATGCCTGCGGACGGCGACCCGAGAGGCCCTTCAGACAGAGGAAATTTCAATGAGCTCGAAAGACCCGACCTGGATTTCAGACTGGAACCCCGAAGACCCGACCTTCTGGGAAACCAAGGGTAAGGTGACGGCGCGCCGCAACCTGATCTGGTCGATCGTCGCCGAGCACATCGGGTTTTCGGTCTGGCTGATCTGGAGCATCGTCGCGACCAAGCTTCCGGCCGCCGGCTTCCACTACACCACCGATCAGTTGTTCCAGCTCGTCGCCATCCCGGGCCTGATCGGCTCGCTGATGCGTTTTCCCTATACCTTCGCGGTGACGACATTCGGTGGCCGCAACTGGACGATCTTCTCGGCCACGGTTCTCTTCATCCCGACCTTTGGGCTCGCTTACTTCGTCGGCCAGCCGGAAACGCCGTTCTGGCTGCTGCTGATGGTGGCGTCGACCGCAGGCCTCGGCGGCGGCAACTTTGCCTCGAGCATGGCCAATATCTCCTTCTTCTATCCCGACCGCATGAAGGGCTGGGCGCTTGGGCTCAACGCCGCCGGCGGCAATATCGGCGTCAGCAGCGTTCAGCTGATTACGCCCATCCTGATGGGTGTCGGCCTCATCAATCTCTACCAGGCGCAGCCCGTTTCCGGCGTCTATCTGCAGAATGCCGGTCTGATGTGGGTCCTGCCGTTGCTCGTTGCGGTGTTCGGCGCCTTCTACTTCATGAACAACCTGACCTCGGCGAAGTCGTCGTTCAAGGATCAACTCGCGGTCGTCAAGCGCAAGCACACCTGGATCATGGCCTTTATCTATATTGGCACTTTCGGATCCTTCATCGGCTACTCGGCGGCGTTTCCGCTCCTGATCAAGACGCAGTTTCCCGCGGTCACGATCGGCATCGCGTTCCTCGGTCCCCTGGTCGGCTCGCTGTCGCGTCCGTTCGGCGGTCTGCTTGCCGACAAGATTGGTGGCGCGATCATCACGTTCTGGAATTTCATCGCGATGGCGGCGGCCACCATCGGCGTCATCTATTTCGTGGGCAACAAGGACTTCACAGGCTTCCTGGTGATGTTCCTGATCCTGTTCGTCACGACAGGCATCGGCAACGGATCGACCTACCGGATGATCCCATCGATCTTCCGCGAAGAAAACCTCCGCAAGGCCCGCGGCAAGGGCGAGGCCGGACGGGCTATGGCGATCAAGGCCGCGAGCATCGAAAGCGGCGCGGCGGTTGGCTTCATCGGCGCGGTCGGCGCCTGCGGCGGCTACTTCATCCCGAGCGGCTTCGGCAAGTCGATTGCCGTCACCGGCGGTCCGCAGCTCGCGCTCGTGATCTATCTCGGCTTCTACGCGGTCTGCCTTGCCTTCACCTGGTGGTTCTACCTGCGCCGCAGTCCGGCGGAAGCAGGTGCGCCGAGTCTCGCCGAGGCGCGTATCTGAGTGCAACGCAAATCCCGCGAAAGTTCGCGGATTGAAAATCGGCCTCGTTCCGCGCGCGGGACGAGGTGACGGTCGAAGCGGAAAGCAACAGGCAGGAGCAAGAGATGACACCGGACGAGGTCAAACTTGTGCAGCAGAGCTTCTCCAAGGTCGCGCCGATCTCCGATCAGGCCTCGATCCTTTTCTATGATCGCCTGTTCGAGGTGGCGCCACAGGTCAGATCGATGTTTCCCGACGACATGACCGAGCAGCGAAAGAAGCTGATGATGATGCTCGCGGCGGTCGTGGGCGGTTTGGGCGACCTGCCGTCGATCCTGCCGGCCGCGAGCGCGCTCGCCAAACGTCACGTGGCCTACGGCGCCAAGGCCGAGCATTACCCCGTCGTCGGCTCCGCCTTGCTGTGGACTCTGGAAAAGGGCTTGGGCGAGGCGTGGACGCCTGACGTCGCCGCCGCATGGACCACGGCCTACGGCACGCTGTCCGGGTACATGATTTCGCAAGCTTACGGCAGCGCGCAGGCCGCGGAGTAGGAAGCGTTCTCATGAGTGAATCGCTCGTGATCGTCGGCAATGGCATGGCGGCCGTGCGCCTGGTCGACGAACTCGCCAAGGTCGCGCTCGGGCGTTATGCGATAGCGGTCATCGGTGCAGAGCCCAGACTTGCCTATAACCGCGTGTTGCTGTCGTCGGTGCTCGCGGGTGAAACAGCTTCGCACGAAATCGAGCTCAAGCCTGCCAACTGGTGGCGCGACCGTGGTGTCACGCTGAAATATGGCTGCGCCGTCGATGAAATCGATGTTGGTCGCCGCGAGTTGAAGATCGCCAACGAGGAGAGCATCAGTTTTTCGAAGCTGGTGCTTGCAATCGGCTCCTCGCCGCTGCGTCTCAACGTGCCCGGTGTCGAACTTTCAGGCGTGCATACCTTCCGCGACAGCCGGGATGTCGACCTGTTGCTGACCTTGGCCGCGGCGAAGAAGCGCGTGGTCGTCGTCGGCGGCGGATTGCTCGGCCTTGAAGCGGCTTATGGGCTCGCCAAAGCGGGCGCGCCGGTGACGCTGGTCCACCTGATGGACCGGCTGATGGAGCGCCAGCTCGATGCGCCGGCCGGAGCGCTGTTGAAATCGCTGGTCGAGAAAAAAGGTATCAAGGTTCTGCTCAACGCCAGCACCAGCCGGATCATGGGCGAGCAGCGCGTCGAAGGCCTCGAACTCAGCGATGGGCAACGGATCGACGCCGACGCGGTGATCCTGGCTGCCGGAATCCGGCCGAATATCGCACTGGCAAAGGACGCAGGCATTTCCGTCGGTCGCGGCGTTGTCGTCGATGACCGGCTGCAGACCGGATCGGACGGCATCTTTGCACTTGGCGAATGCGCGGAGCATCGCGGCATCTGCTACGGCCTGGTCGAGCCGGCCTACGAGCAGGCAAAGGTGCTGGCGCAGCATCTGGCCGGCCGCAACGCGCTCTACCCGGGCAGCGTGGTTGCCACCAATCTCAAGGTATCGGGCGTCAGCGTGTTTTCCGCCGGCGAATTCATGGGCAGCGATCGCAGCGAAGCGGTCGTGCTCGGCGACTTCAGGCGCGGCGTTTACAAGAAACTCGTGATTGAGGACGGACGACTCACCGGCGCGGTGCTGGTTGGCGATACCGCCGATGCGCTCTGGTATCTCCAGATGATCCGCAGTCGCGAAAATATTGCGGGTTTCCGCAGGGACATGATGTTCGGCCGTCCGGCTGCAACGCTGGCGGCTGCCGCATGACCGGACGCTGGCGATGACCGCGGTCGATCCTGCCTTGCGAACGACATCCACAACCTGTCCTTACTGCGGGGTTGGCTGCGGCGTGCTGGCGACGCCGGATGGCAACGGCGGCGCGGCGATCTCCGGCGATCCCGCGCACCCGGCAAACTTCGGCCGGCTCTGTTCGAAGGGCTCGGCGCTCGGCGAAACGCTTGGTCTGGAGAACCGTCTGCTTTATCCGATGATCCGTTGCTCTAACGGTGCGATGGAGCGGATCGCCTGGACCGATGCGCTCGACCATGTCGCGCATCGCTTTGCTCACATCGTTGCGCGCGACGGTCCGGGCGCAGTGGCGTTCTATCTTTCCGGACAGTTGCTGACCGAGGATTATTACGTTGCCAACAAGCTGATGAAGGGGTTCATCGGCAGCGGCAACGTCGATACCAATTCGCGGCTCTGCATGGCTTCATCGGTTGCAGGCCATCGCCGCGCCTTTGGCGCCGACACCGTGCCCGGTATCTACCAGGATCTCGACGAGGCCGACCTTCTTGTTCTGGTCGGCTCCAATGCCGCCTGGTGCCACCCGGTGCTGTTCCAGCGCATGGTCGCCAACAAACAGCAGCGCGGCGCACGCATGGTGGTGATCGATCCGCGCAAGACCGATACTTCGGAAGATGCCGATCTGCATCTCGGAGTGAAGCCCGGCAGCGACACCGCGCTGTTTTCCGGGCTGCTGGTCTATCTGGCCGACAACGGCGCGATCGATCTCGATTACATCGCGCGTTACACCTCAGGCTTTGACGAAGCTCTCGCGCGCGCCCGCACGATCGCCGGCGGCGTCGCGGCCACCGCCTTGGCCACGGGCCTGTCCGAACAGGACGTCGCGGCGTTCTTCCAGTTGTTCGCGGCGACGTCGCGTGTGGTCACGCTCTATTCGCAAGGCGTCAACCAGTCGGCGCAGGGCACCGACAAGGTCAATGCCATCCTGAATTGCCATCTGGCGACGGGGCGGATCGGCAAGATCGGCGCATCGCCGTTTTCGCTGACTGGTCAGCCCAACGCGATGGGCGGCCGCGAGGTCGGCGGGCTCGCCAATCAGCTTGCCGCGCACATGAACTTCACGCCGCCTGACATCGACCGCGTTCGACGGTTCTGGAAAGCGCCGCGCATCGCGACGCATGAAGGGTTGAAAGCGGTCCAGCTGTTCGAGGCGATCGGCCGCGGCGAGATCAAGGCGCTGTGGGTGATGGGCACCAACCCGGCGGTTTCGCTGCCGGACGCCGACACGGCGCGCGCAGCCTTGAAGAAGCTTGAACTGTTGGTGATTTCCGAAAACGTTGTCTCCAATGACACCGTGGATGCTGGCGCGCATGTGTTGCTGCCGGCGCTGGCGTGGGGCGAGAAGTCCGGCACCGTCACCAATTCCGAGCGGCGCATCTCGCGCCAACGCTCGTTTCTGCCGGCGCCCGGCGAAGCGCGGCCGGATTGGTGGATCGTCAGCGAGGTCGCAAAGCGCCTCGGCTTTGAGTTTGCGTTCGATTACAAGTCGGCGGCGGCGATCTTCCGTGAACATGCCGCTTTGTCGGCGTTCGAAAACAATGGCAGCCGCGATTTCGATATCGGTGCCCTGAGCGGGGTGTCCGACGAAGGATTCGATGGGATGGCGCCAATCCTGTGGCCATTTCGCTTCGGCGATATCGAGCCACTGGAACGATTTTTTTCCAAAGGCGAATTCTTCGGACACGATCGCAAGGGACGCTTCGTTGCGCCGGAACGGCCGGTGTTGCGCACCGAGACCCATGAGGGGCGGCCACTACGGCTCAATACCGGCCGCATCCGCGATCAGTGGCACACCATGACCCGGACCGGCATGAGCCCGCGCTTGGGTGCGCACCTGCCGGAGCCGTTCGTCGAGGTGCATCCGGACGACGCGGCGCGATATGGTCTCGCCGACGGATCGTTCGCCCGCGTTACCACCGATCACGGCCAATGCACGCTCAAAGTCGTGGTAAGCCCGCGGCAACAGCGCGGCATGCTGTTCGCGCCGATCCACTGGAGCGAAGCCAACGCATCGAGCGCGCGCGTCGGTTCGCTGGCCGCGCCGTTCACCGATCCATTCTCAGGCCAGCCGGAAGCCAAGGCGACGCCAGCCTCGATCGCGCCTTATGAATTTGTTTTCTGCGGCTTCGTGCTGTCGCGGAAACCCGTCAAGATTCCGGAACACGCCTGGTGGGCGCGCGCCACCATCAACGGTGGCCTCGGCTATCTCATCGCCGACAATGCGGACCTCAAGGGTTGGTCGTCCTGGCTGCGCACGGTTGCAGGCGAAGAGCTTGCCGAATACAGCGACTTTGGCGGCGGTGTCTATCGCGCGGCGTCATTCAAGGATGATGCGATCGAGACTTGCCTGTTTCTCGGACCGGCGCGTGACGCCGGCGATTGGGATGTCGTGAAGGAGCTGTTCGCCGCAGGTGCGTTGAGCGACGATCAGCGGCGAATGCTGTTGTCCGGCAAACCGGCGCAGGGACTTGCAAGCACAGGGCCGGTAGTCTGCGCCTGCTTCGGTGTCGGGCGCGCCACGATCTGCGACGCGATTGCCGCGGGCGCGCGCTCGGCGACCGAAATCGGCCTCAAGCTCAAGGCCGGCACCAATTGCGGCTCGTGCATTCCGGAACTCAAGCGGCTGATTACGCAGTCGGAAGCCGCCGATCCCAAGCCGCGTAAATTGGCGAGCGCTGTTTGATCCTGTCAGCCGCCCTTGACCGCACCTGCGGTCAGGCCTGCCACGATCTGGCGTTGTGCCAACACCGTCAGCAAAAGCACCGGCAAGGTGACGATCAATGCGGCCGCGGCAAGCGGTCCCCAACTCAGCTGGTCGTATGAAATCATGTTGTAGACCGCAACGGGCAGCGTGCGCGTCTCGCGCCCGGCCAGCACGATGCCGAACACGAAATTGTTCCACGAGAAGATCACCGCCAGGATGAATGCGACCGCAATTCCCGGCCGGGCGATCGGCAGAGCCACGTAACGAAACACCTGCCAGCCCGTAGCGCCATCGATCATGGCGGATTCTTCCAGTTCGATCGGCGTGGTTTCGAAATAGCCGATCATGATCCAGATCACGATCGGCACTGTCACCACCAGGTGAATGATGATCTGCGGCCAGAGCGTGCCGAGCAGCCCCAGCCACTGAAACAGCAGGAACAGCGGAATGAGATAGGAGAGGCCTGGCGTGATCCTCGCAATCAGGATCACCGCGGCCGTTTTGTGCGCCCGCATGCGGGCAAGGCCATAACCGGCCGGCACGCCGACCAGCAAGGCAAATGCGGTTGCCGCTCCCGTGACGATCAGGCTGTTGGCGAAATAGGTCGAGAACCGCTTGGAGTTGATGACGGCGGAATAGTTGCCCCAGTTGAAATGTTCGGGGATGAAGATTGGCGGATAGGATGCGTTGTCGACTTCGAATTTGACCGACAAGGACAGCATCCAGAGGAAGAACAGCACGGCCGGCGATACGATGGCGAGAATCGCAAAGGCGAGCCCGATGTTGCCGGCCAATTGCCGCAGTGAGCTCATTTTGAATCCCCGCCGTCATTCCAGTGCGTGCTCTGCCGCAACCGGAGCAGCGCGCCGGCGAGCGCGACGATGAGTGCGAAGAAGACCACGACGATCGCGGAGGCGTAGCCGACATCGTAATAAACAAAAGCGACGCTGTAGAGATAGAGGTTGATCGTCTCCGAAGCGCTGCCCGGGCCGCCTTGCGTAATCGCAAATATGATATCGAAGCTTTTTACCGCGTCGATCATCCGGATCATGGATGCGATGAAAAGGAACGGCGTGATCAGCGGCAGCGAGATGTAGCGGAAGGTCTGCCAGCGGGTGGCGCCATCGATCAACGCACTCTCATAAGGCTCGGCCGGAATGGCGGCCAAGCCTCCGAGCACAATCAGCATGATCAGCGGCGTCCACTGCCAGGTTTCAACCAGGACCAGCGAAGGAATGACGGTCGCGGGGTGAAACACCCAAAGCTGCGGCGGCAGACCGACGAGCGACAGCAGGTAGTTGAGGATGCCGAGTTGCGGGTGGAACATCATCGTCCACACCAGCGCGATGGCGACCGGCGTTGCCATCATCGGCAAAATGAAAAGACCGCGCAGAAAGCCGCGCATCGGAAATTTCGTGTGAAATACCACGGCTGCGAAGGTGCCGAACACCAGCGGCAACGCGACCGACAACGTGCTGTAGACCAGCGTATGCCAGATAGACTCGATGAAGCGGGTATCGCTCGGCAGCCGGATGTAGTTCGACAAGCCGATGAAGGTCGGTGGCGCACCGACCTTCCATTCGTGCAGGCTCATCCAGATCGTATAGGCCCACGGAAAGATGATGACCGCGAGCACGACGATCAGTGCGGGAAGAACGAACGGCCAATAGGACGGCGGTCGCCATCCTCCGGATTCATGCGCAACGGGGTCCGCCTGCGCGATGCCGATCTCAGCCGAGCTGGTGGAGTGGATCTGGCATTCGCTACTCACCCAGCCCCAAATTCGAAAAGCGAATGTCAAATCCTAAACTCCACTGGAAACATATATTTGCCAGTGGTCCTTTGATTCTAACATTCGCAATCGTCGTCGCCGAGAAGGGATGCGAATGTGAGAATCGGACCACTCGTGCTCACGTCTTTTCGCTTCGCTCGAGAATCGGCCGGAATTGCTCGTGGGCTTTCTTCAATTCCGTTGCCGGATCGGCGCCTGACAACGTCGCCGTCAGGGCGGCGCCGACGATGTCGCGAAACTCGGCAACCGGGACGATGATGGGAAGGCCGAGTTTGCTGATCTTCGCCGACGCAATCACCGCGTCCAGCCATTCCTGCGTCTTCACGCCCTTGCGCACCGTCTCGTCGTTGAGCACGGAGTTGCGGAACGGCACACCGCCGCCGGCCTGCAAAAGCCGCGCGCCCATGGTCTTCGAAACGGCCCACTGGCAGTAAAGATAAGCGGCTTCCTTCTTCGTACTCGCCTGAGCAATGCCGATGCCGTCGCCATAGGTCGCCGAAAACTGACCCTTAGGTCCAGCGGGCACCACGGAATAGCCGATCTTGCCGACGACGCGCGAGGCATTGGGATCCTCGATCGGCGGAGCCCAGCCGTCGGCGTCGATCCACATCGCGGCGCGGCCCTGCGTCAGCGATGCCATCGATTCCATCCAGTTGAAGCCGGCAACCCCGGGAGGCGCGGTCTTGGTCAGGAGATGCTGGTAAACCTTGGTAGCCTCGATCGCTTCCGGTCCGTCGGTCAGGATGTTGCCCTTGGCATCGAGAAACTCGCCGCCATAGTCGAGGAACAGGTTAGTCCACAGCACCATGTTGGCGTTGCGCAGACCGCGGCCGGTAAAGCCATAGATGCCGTTGGCGGGGTCGTTCAGCTTTTCGGCGGCGGCTACCAGTTCGTCGATGGTTTTGGGGAGTTCTACGCCTTTCTTGGCGAACAGCTCCTTGTTCCAGTACAGGATGAAATAGTCGACCGACCATGGCAGCGAATGCATCTCGCCTTTTTCATTCTGGGCAAATCGTAGCCCGCCGGCGGAAAAGTCGTCAACCGTGAGATCCGGCGTGGTGAGGTTCGGGTCTTTCATGAACGGCGTGAGGTCAGCGAGCCAGCCGGCCTTGTCGAATTGCCGCTTCTGCACGTGGTAGCTGACGTGGACGACGTCGAAGCTCGGCTTGCCTGAGGTCAGTTCGATGACCGCCTTCTGCCGCTGCTGCTGCTCCGGGATAACTTCCGACTCGACCTTGATGCCGGTGAGCTCGGTAAACTCGGAGGCATATTTTTGTAATAGCTCGCCGCGCGGCCCCTTGATCAGATTGGCTTCGATGGTGGTGCCGGCGTATTTCTTCCATTGCACGTCGGCGCGTGCGGAAAATCCGGTCAGACTGAACGCGCTCGCCGCGATCGTTCCCTGCAACAGAAAACGCCGGCTCGGGCCGAAATGGGCCATATGCTTCCTCTCCTGAAATCCGCCTTGAACGGCGCTCAATATTATATGGGCCACAGCGTACGGGCGCTGCCGGGCCTCCCGGATTCATAGCACGCGGTGCGACCGGGGCAAGAACGCAACCCTTGCCGCCGATGCTTGTTTGTCTATCGAGAGCATCGACGCTTCCAACGTCCTCGATTATGGTGCGCTCGCTTTCGCGCCCCAGGGTACCTCCACATGAAACTTAAAAAATTCGGCACCACCGGTCACGACGTGTCCGTCATCGGACAGGGTACCTGGTACATCGATCGCGGCGATCGCAAGTCCGCGGTTGCGGCGTTGCGCCGCGGCCTTGACCTCGGCATGACTCATATCGACACGGCCGAGATGTATGGCGACGCGGAGCTTGTCATTGCCGAGGCGATCGCCGGACGTCGCGACGAAACCTATCTGGTGTCCAAAGTGCTGCCGAGCAACGCGTCACGGCGCGGTACGATCACGGCGTGCGAGCGTTCGCTGTCCCGGCTGAAGACCGATCGTCTCGACTGCTATCTCCTGCATTGGCGCGGCAGCTATCCGCTCGCCGAGACCGTCGAGGCGTTCGACCAATTGGTCGGCGCCGGAAAGATCCGCTCGTGGGGTGTTTCCAATTTCGATGCTGGCGATCTCGACGAACTTCTCGATGTCGCAGGCAAAGGCAAGATCGCCTGCAACCAGGTGCTCTATCATTTGCAGGAACGCGCGATCGAGCATGCGGTGATGCCGTGGTGCGCGAAGCATAACGTCGCGGTAGTCGCTTACTCGCCGTTCGGCCACAACGATTTTCCGGATTCGCGCAGCAAAGGCGGCGTGGTATTGCAGACCGTCGCCAAACGCCATGGCGTTTCAACGCGCCAGGTCGCATTGGCCTTTCTCGCGCGTGACCCGCACGTGTTTCCGATCCCGAAATCGTCGAACGCGGACCATGCCGCCGAGAATGCCGCCGCGGGCGATCTTACACTTGGCGCAGAGGATATCGCCGCACTCGATCAGGCGTTCCCGCGCGGGCCGAAACCACGAAGCCTGCCAATGCTTTAGCAGTCACGCGGAACTGCTTTTGCGCGCGCATATCGGCCTCCTGTTTTCGGACCTTGTGGCTCACGCGCGATGGCGCTTCTTTGGCGTCTCGCCCGATTCGATTTCTTCGGCCCAGAGTTCAAACCGTGACACGCCCCGCAGCCGCCTTGAGGCTGGACAGCGCTGAATTGGCGCTGCCTGAAGAGAAGCCTGCGAAAAAAGTCGCGCCGACGCGCGTCGACCGTCCGTTCCGCGGAATCGCGTTGCTTCTGTTGTCGGGAATTTTTCTCGGCACGTCGGATGCGACCTCGAAATATCTCTCCGCGACGTTGCCATCGATCGAGATCGCCTGGATCCGGTTTTTGATTTTCCTGATCATCATGGTTCCCGCGATGGTGCCTGGCTCGCCGTTGTTTGCGCTGCGGACCCAGCGCCCGGCGATGCAAGTCATGCGTGGCGTAGCGCTGCTCGGCTCATCGCTGTTCTTTATCTCCGGTTTGAGGTTCCTTCCCATTGCGGAGGCTTCTGCGACGGCCTTCGTGTCGCCGTTGCTTGTCACTGCGCTGTCGATCTTCTTTCTTGCCGAGAAAGTTGGCTTGCGACGCTGGCTTGCTACCGCGGCGGGGTTGATCGGCGTGCTCATAATCCTGCGCCCGGGCACCAGCGCCTTTCATCCCGCGGCGTTCTTCCCCGTCGTATCGGCGCTTGGTTGGGCGTGCTGCCTGATCATGACGCGCCAAATGAGTGGGCAGGAGCGGGCCATGGTCACCATGACCTATTCGGCGATCGTCGGCTTTGCGATTTTGTGCGCGTTGGTGCCGATGGTCTGGGTGACGCCGACCTGGCACGACATCCTGTTCGGGACCATCATCGGCGTGACTTCGACGGCGGGGCAGTGGATCGTGGTGCTCGCGCTGCGTTATGCCGGTGCGTCTGTGCTGGCGCCATTCTCCTACCTTCAGCTTCTTTGGGTCACGCTGCTGGGTTTCCTGATTTTTGGCGAAGTGCCCGATGCCTGGACGGTCGCCGGTGCGGCCGTCATCGTCGCGAGCGGGCTCTACACCGCGCATCGCGAACGGGTGAGGCATTCGCAACTCGCCGGCTTGGCCGCCGAGCCGTCGCCGAATCCATAAATCGCGGAGTGCGGCCGTCACACCGGCAGCGCGATCGAATATTTCACCTGGCTGAGCGCAAAGCTCGATTCGATCGAGGCGATGCCGTCGAGCCGCGTCAGCTTGTTCTTCAGGAACGCTTCATAGGATGAAAGATCGGCGGCGACCACGCGCAGGAGATAGTCGCGGTTTCCGGTCATCAAATAGCATTCCAGCACCTCATCCCATTTCGAGATCGCACGCGCGAAGCGATTGAGGTCCTCTTCCTTTTGGCGCGCGAGCTTGATCGAGATGAAGACGCTGACGTGCAGGCCAACGGATTTCTGGTCAACGCTTGCGATATAGCGGGTGATGACGCCGCGCTCTTCCAGAAGTTTCACCCGGCGATGACAGGGCGAGACAGAGAGCCCGACCTTCTCGGCGAGCTCGGCCATGGTGATGCGGCCGTCCGATTGCAGATGGCTGAGGATTTTACGGTCGATGGCATCGAGTGTTGGCATTGGGATAAACCGTTGATTGGATGGGGCGGATTGGGAAATTATCCCAAAATATCGGGATATGTCGCCAAAATTTGAGATTTTCGGTGTAAACGGGAGGAGTAACATCGCAGTGTCAAATCCGCCAAAAGCCCCTCAAGGCAGGGAAGCCGTACCATGCCGACCGAACCCGCACGCCTGGACATCCTGAATGCGCTGACGCGCAAAGTGCTGTGGTTGTCCTCATGGACCATCCACCACGCCAATCATGTCAGGTCCAATGTCGATGGGTTGAAGGTCGGCGGCCATCAGGCATCGTCCGCCTCGCTCGCCACCATCATGTCTGCGCTCTACTTCTCGGTATTGCGGCCGCAGGACCGCGTTGCGGTCAAGCCGCATGCGAGCCCGGTATTTCACGCGATCCAGTATTTGTTCGGGCATCAAACCCGCGAGAAGCTGGAGAATTTTCGCGGCTTCAAGGGTGCACAATCCTATCCGTCGCGCACCAAGGACATCGACGACGTCGATTTCTCCACTGGATCAGTTGGGCTCGGCGTCGCGCAGACGCTGTTCGCTTCGATCGTGCAGGATTACGTCAAGTCGCATGGCTGGGCAAAGGATCGGCCGGAAGGGCGGATGATCGCGCTGGTCGGCGACGCCGAGATGGACGAAGGCAATATCTTCGAGGCGTTGCTGGAGGGCTGGAAGCACGGCCTGCGCAACACCTGGTGGGTGGTCGACTACAACCGTCAGAGCCTCGATGCCGTGGTGCGCGAAGGCCTGTGGGAAAAATTCGAAAGCATGTTCCGCAATTTCGGCTGGGACGTGGTGATCGTGAAATACGGCAGCCTGATGCGCCAGGCTTTCGCCGAGCCCGGCGGCGAGGCGTTGCGCAAGTGGATCGACGCCTGTCCGAACCAGCTTTATGCGGCGCTGTGCTTTCAGGGTGGGGCTGCGTTCCGCAAGCATCTGCGCGACGAGATCGGCGATCAGGGGCCGGTGACACAACTGATCGACAAGCGCAGCGACGACGACCTGCTGGCGCTGATGTCCAATCTCGGCGGCCACGACATGCCGAGCATGCTGGAAGCCTTCGAGTCAATCGATCATGACCGTCCCGTTTGCTTCATCGCCTACACCATCAAGGGCGTTGGCCTGCCGTTCCAGGGCCACAAGGATAATCACGCGGGCCTGATGACAGTCGCGCAGATGGAGAAGTGGCGCGGGAGTCAGAACATTCGCCCCGGTCACGAGTGGGACAAGTTCGAGGGCCTGCCGCAGACGCCGGCCGAACTCGAGGCGTTCCTGTCGAACGTTACCTTCAACCGCGAGGGCCGGCGGCGCCTGAGCGCACCGCAACTCGCGGTGCCCGAGCGGCTCACTTTCTCGCCGTCGGCACAGATGTCGACGCAACAGGGCTTCGGCCTATTGCTTAATGAGCTTGCGCGCGGCGACAGCGCGCTCGCCGAGCGCATCGTCACGGCTTCGCCCGATGTCACGGTGTCGACCAATCTCGGGGCCTGGGTCAATCGCCGCGGGCTGTTTGCACGCGCCGAGAAGGCCGACCTGTTTCGCAGCGAAAAGATACCGTCGACTTTCAACTGGGATGCTTCGCCAAAGGGCCAGCACATCGAGCTTGGCATTGCCGAGATGAACCTGTTCATCCTGATGTCGGCGCTCGGCCTGTCGCATGCAATCCACGGCGAGCGGCTGTTGCCGGTCGCAACCCTCTACGATCCCTTCATCGAGCGCGGCCTCGATGCGCTGAACTATGCCTGCTATCAGGACGCGCGCTTTATGGTGGCGGCGACGCCCTCCGGCATCACGCTTTCGCCGGAAGGCGGCGCGCACCAGTCGATCGCGACGCCGTTGATCGGTATGGCGCAGGATGGATTGTCGTCCTTTGAGCCGGCGTTCGTTGATGAACTCGCCGTGATCATGGGCTGGGGTTTTCGGCACATGCAGCGTGAGGAGGGCGAGGGCGGGTCGGTCTATTTGAGGCTGACCACCCGCACGATCGACCAGCCGCAGCGCATCATGTCGGGCGAACTCGAGGCGGGCATCACCGAAGGCGCTTACTGGCTGCGCAGGCCCGGACCGAATGCCGAAGTCGTGATTGCCTATACCGGCGCCGTGGCTCCCGAGGCGATCGAAGCGGTCGGACTCCTGGGTGAGAGCAGGCGCGATATCGGACTGCTCGCGATCACCTCCGCCGACCGGCTGCATGCGGGATGGTCCGGGGCGCGCCAGCTTCGCCGCGATCGCCGCGGTGTGGCGCATCTGTCTCATATCGAAAAGCTGCTGGCGCCGCTGCCGCGCGATTGTGGCCTCGTGACCGTGATCGACGGACATCCGTCGACGCTCGCCTGGCTCGGCGGGGTGAGGGGCCATCGGGTCGAGGCGCTCGGCGTCGAGCATTTCGGCCAGACCGGTACAATCGACGATCTCTACCGTCACTACGGCATCGATGCGAACGCGATCATCGATGCGGCGGAAAGCCTTACCTCCGGTGCGCCGGTCCGCCACCGGAAACTGGCCGTGTAGCGGAATTACCCCCGTTGTCATTCCGCCACCGGTCGAACGGGCGGATGGATTCCGGGTTCGATGGTTCACATCGCCCCGGAATGACGGCAACGGTGGCTTGCCATCGCGGTGATCGGCACCTTATATCCCGCATACAGCCGCAGGCGCGGCGTTCCGCATATGGCGGGTTCAATTTTCCCGGTGTTCGTGCAAGAATGCCGGCATAGGAATGAAGGCTGAGCGCCCGTTCCCCATAGCCCCCGAAATCAAGCCCCCCGAAATCAAGAGGTCTCCGATGGTCAACCGCATGCAATTCTACATCGACGGCGCCTGGGTCGATCCCGCCGTCAAGAAGTCCACGCCCGTCGTCAACCCGGCGACCGAAGAGGCGATGTATGAAATTGCGCTCGGTTCCAAAGCCGACGTCGACAAGGCGGTCGCCGCCGCCAAGCGTGCGTTCGAGACCTATTCGCAGACGAGCCGCGAAGAGCGCGTCGCGCTGCTCACCAAGATCATCGAGATCTACAAGGGCCGCATGAAGGAAATTGGCGCGGCCGTCTCCGACGAAATGGGCGCGCCATTGCCGATGGCCGAGAAGCTGCAGGCCGGCGCCGGTCTCGGACACCTGGCATCCACGCTCGAAGTTCTGAAGAACTATCATTTCGAAGAGCCGGTCGGCACCGCTGTGGTGGTGCGCGAACCGGTCGGCGTCGTCGGCATGATCACGCCGTGGAACTGGCCGCTGAACCAGATCGCCTGCAAGGTGGCGCCCGCGCTTGCCGCCGGCTGCACCATGATCCTGAAGCCGTCGGAATTCACGCCGACCTCGGCATTGATTTTCGCCGAAATCCTGCACGAAGCGGGCGTGCCGAAGGGCGTGTTCAACCTGATCAACGGCCTTGGCCCCGAAGTCGGCGCCGCCATGAGCGAGCATCCTGATATCGACATGATCTCGTTCACGGGGTCGACCCGTGCCGGTGTCGATGTGGCCAAACGCGCCGCGCCAACCGTCAAGCGCGTCAGCCAGGAACTCGGCGGCAAGTCGCCGAACGTCATCCTCGAAGGCGCCGATCTCACCAAAGCGGTCACCGGCGGCGTGATGCACATGTTCAATAACTCCGGCCAGTCGTGCAACGCGCCGAGCCGGATGATCGTGCCGCTGTCGAAGATGAAAGAGGTTGCCGCAATCGCCAAGGGCGTCGCCGAGAAGACCAAGGCGGGCGATCCCCGCGCCGAAGGCACCACCATCGGCCCGGTCGTGTCGCGCATTCAGTGGGACAAGATCCAGGCTTTGATCAACAAGGGCATCGAAGAAGGCGCGACGCTGGTTGCCGGCGGACCCGGTCTGCCCGAAGGTGTCAACAAAGGCTACTACGTCCGTCCGACCATCTTCGCCGACGTCACCAACCAGATGACGATTGCGCGCGAAGAGATCTTCGGCCCCGTGCTCACCATCATCGGCGCCAAGGACGAGGAAGACGCCGTGCGGATCGCCAATGACACGCCGTATGGTCTGGCTGGTTACGTCTCCGGCGACACGGTGGAAAGCGCGCGTCGCGTCGGACGCCGCATCCGCGCCGGCAACGTCAATCTGCAGGGGGTGCCGAACGATCGCACCGCGCCGTTCGGCGGCTACAAGCAATCGGGCAACGGCCGCGAGTGGGGCAAGTTCGGTCTCGAAGAATATCTCGAGGCCAAGGCGGTCGCCGGGTTCAACGCGGCGTAACCGCTAAGAGTCTTCTAAAAAACGCCGGGGCGAATTGCTCGCTCCGGCGTTTTGTTTTGTGTGCAGAGAAGCGAACTCGATGTCATGCCTGCGAAAGCAGGGCCGACGGAAGTCTAGCCCCCAAACGCGCCTTGTGTGTTGACGTACAGCGCGTAGATCGACTGGCTTGCGGCCATGAACAGGCGGTTGCGCTTCAGTCCGCCGAAGCAGACATTGGCGCAGCGCTCCGGCAGCGCGATGCGGCCGATCGGCTTGCCGTCGGGCGCGAAGATCAGGACGCCGTCGAGTTCGGCGCTGCCCATGCCCCAGCCGCACCAGAGATTGCCGTCGATATCGCAACGCATGCCGTCGGGCGTGCCGGGACCGGCATCGATCAGCACACGCTTGTTGGTGATCTTGTCGCCGGAGGCCGACACATCAAAGCTGAGGATCTTGCGGTTCGGCACGCCGCGGGATTCCACGAGGTAAAGAATCTTCTCGTCGGGCGAGAAGCAAAGCCCGTTTGGTCCGAGCACGCCTTCGGCGACGATGGTGGCTATGCCGGTTTCGCCGTCGATCCGGTAGACGTTGGCGTCGATCTCGGATTCCGCGACATACCCTTCGTAATTGCCAAGCAAGCCAAAAACGGGATCGGTGAACCAGATCGAGCCGTCGGACTTCACCACGACGTCGTTGGGCGAGTTTAGTTTCTTGCCGTTGAAGGAGTCCATCAAGACGGTAATCGAACCGTCATATTCGGTGCGGGTCACGCGCCGGCCACCGTGCTCGCAGGTGACAAGACGTCCCTGGCGGTCGCGGGTGTTGCCGTTGCCGAAGTTCGAGGGCTTGCGATAGATGCTAACCGCGCCGGTCTCTTCTTCCCATTTGATGATGCGATGGTTGGGAAGGTCGCTGCACAATAAATAGCGACCATCGCCGAACCACACCGGCCCCTCGGCCCACCGCAGTCCGGTAGCGATCCGTTCCACCGCCGATAATTTCAACCAGTATTTCTCGAAACGCGGATCGAGCGCGTGGATGCAGGGGTCTGGATATTGCGTGGCCGGCTGAAAGCCGGGGCGTGCGGGCTTTTCGGACATTTAGTGTTCTCGTTGCTGTTTGGTTTCCTCGCCGTGGACGTAGCTAGCATTTGGAAGGTTTGGCAGCAAGTTTGCGCGCCCCGGACGCTGCGCAGCACGAAGCTTGCCGCGCATCGCGCGCCGCGCCATAATCACGAAAGCAATCCGAAAATGAGGGATGAAATGCCACGCATATTGATGACCGGCGCCTCGGGGGGAATCGGCACGAGCCTGCGCAAGCTGTTGCCGCCGATCTATCCGGATTTGCTGTTGAGCGACCTCAAGGCGCCCGCCGATCTCGGCAAGAATGAAAAATTCAAGGCGGCTGATCTCGCTGACATGGCCGCGGTCGAGGCAATCTGCGAAGGCGTCGACGGCATCGTTCACTTCGGCGGTTATTCCGTCGAAGGGTCGTGGAACGAAATCCTCCAAGCCAACATCATCGGCTGCTACAATCTGTTCGAGGCGGCGCACAAGAAGGGCGTCAAGCGTATCGTGTTTGCATCGTCGAACCATGCGGTCGGATTCTATCCGCGCTATCAACGTATCGGCACCAATGTGACTCCGCGGCCGGACAGCCGCTACGGCGTCAGCAAGGCGTTCGGCGAAGCCACCGGCGCGCTTTATGCCGACAAGCACGGCATGAAAGTCACCTGCATCCGGATCGGTAATTTCGGCGACAAGCCGCTCGACCACCGCAGGCTCTCGATCTGGCTGAAGCCCGAAGACCTCGTCCAGCTCTGCCGGATCGGGCTGGAACATCCCGATATTCATTTCGAAATTCTCTATGGCGCTTCGAACAACGAGCGCGCCTGGTGGGATAATCATCGCGCCTATGATCTCGGCTATCGTCCGACCGGCCGCGCTGAAGATTTCCGCGAACACGCCTTTGCCGAGCAGGCCAAGATCAAGCCCGATCCGGTTGGCGATTTCTACCAGGGCGGCGCGTTCTGCGGTATGGAGTTCGACGGCGACAGGAACCGGATCATCGATCTGAAGTGACGCGAACGCGTCATTCCGGACGACGCGGAGCGGCGATCGGGAATCTCGAGATTCCGGGCTCACGCTTCGCTTGCTCCAGAATGACGACTTATTAAAAAGGAAATAAGAAAATGGCCGACGGTTTGCGCAAGGGACTGGCGAGTTATGGCGATCCCGGATTTTCGCTGTTTCTGCGCAAGGTCTTCATCAAGGCGATGGGCTATTCGGACGATGCGCTGAACCGCCCGATTGTCGGCATCACCAACACCTATAGCGACTACAACCCCTGCCACGGCAACGCGCCGCAGATCGTCGAGGCGGTGAAGCGCGGCGTGATGCTGTCCGGTGCGATGCCGATGGTATTTCCGACGATTTCGATCGCGGAGAGCTTTTCGCATCCGACCTCGATGTACCTGCGCAACCTGATGGCGATGGATACCGAGGAAATGATCCGCGCCCAGCCGATGGACGCGGTCGTGGTGATCGGCGGCTGCGACAAGACCTTGCCGGCACAGATCATGGCTGCGGTCTCGGCCGATCTGCCGACCGTCGTCATTCCCGTTGGTCCGATGGTGGTCGGCCATCATCGCGGCGAAGTGCTCGGGGCCTGCACCGATTGTCGCAGGCTTTGGGGCAAGCATCGCGCCGGCGAAATCGACAACGCCGAGATCGAGGCCGTTAGTTCGCGTCTTGCGCCGTCGGTCGGCACCTGCATGGTGATGGGCACCGCGAGCACCATGGCTTGCGTCACCGAAGCACTCGGCCTGTCATTGCCGATGAGCGCGACGATCCCCGCACCGCATGCCGAACGTTTTCGCCTAGCGGAGGCGAGCGGCAAGGTTGCGGCCGAAATGGCCAGGAACAAGGGGCCGAAGCCGAGCGAGTTATTGACGAAATCCGCGTTCAGGAACGCGCAGGTCGTGATGCAGGCGATCGGCGGATCGACCAATGGCCTGATTCATCTGACCGCGATCGCCAACCGCAGCCCGCACCGGATCGATCTCGAAGCCTTCGACAAGCTTGGCCGTGAAGTACCTGTGCTGATCGACCTGAAACCGTCCGGCGCGCATTATATGGAGCATTTCCATCATGCCGGCGGCGTGCCGAAACTGATGGCGCAACTGGGCGACCTGATCGATCTTGACGCGAAGACCATTGCGGGAGCGACCTTGCGCGAGGTTGTCGCGCAAGCCGAAGACGTGCCGGGCCAGGAGGTCATTCGCCCGCGCGATAATCCTATCAAGGCCGTAGGTTCGATGGCCATTCTGCACGGCAATCTCGCGCCGCGCGGCGCCGTCATCAAGCAATCGGCGGCAACGCCAAAATTGTTGCAGCACACCGGCCGCGCGGTCGTGTTCGATTCCGTCGAAGACATGACGCTGCGGGTGGACGATCCTGCGCTGGAAGTTTCCGCCGACGACGTACTGGTGTTGCGCAATGCGGGACCGAAGGGTGCGCCGGGCATGCCGGAGGCGGGGTACCTGCCGATTCCTTCAAAGCTCCTGCGCGCGGGCGTCAAGGACATGGTGCGGATTTCAGACGCGCGAATGAGCGGCACGGCGTTCGGCACCATCGTGCTTCATATCACGCCGGAATCCGCCGTTGGCGGGCCGTTGGCGCTGGTGAGGACCGGCGACATGATCCGGCTCGACGTCGCCAAGCGCAGCATCGATCTCCTGGTCGACGCGGCCGAGCTGGAAAAGCGCCGTGCCGCGCTCAAACTGCCGAAGGCGGACTGGGCCAAGCGCGGCTATGCGCACCTGTTCCATGAGACCATTTTGCAGGCAGACGAAGGCTGCGATTTCGATTTCATGCGCGCCGAAGGCAAATGAGGAGCAGCAGGGTCTAAGCGGGCCAAGGGTCAAACCGAAGTCTTCGCCCTCAGTTCGATTGACATCCCGACAAGGCCGATGGGATGATCCAAGAAAACAATCAGGCAGGGGGAGACGATGGCCAATTTTGGCAAGCTAATCGCTGCGTTCGTTGCTGCCTTTCTTTTGACGGCGGCGGGTAGCGCAGCCCAGGAGGTGAAGCATTACCGCTTTGCCTACGACCAGCCGAAAACGACCGGCTATGGCATTCTCGGCGATATCTTCGCCGACAAGCTCAAGACGCTGAGCAAGGGTACGATGCTGATCGACCAGTATCCGGGCGCTCAGCTCGGGCAGGAGCCCCAGGTGCTCCAGCTCGTCAAATCCGGCGACGTCGAATTCTGCATTTCCTCATCCGCCAATGCCGCGACCCTGTCGCCGCAAGCCGGCGTGATGTCGCTGCACTTCCTGTTTCGCAACGAGGCCCATCTGATCAAGGCGATCGCGGACCCGGAAGTATCCAAAGCCGTCAAGGCGATGATCGCCGAAACCGTGCAGGGCGCCCGCGTCATCGGGCTCGCCACGCTCGGTCTTCGTCACATGTACGCCAAACGCGAGATTCGGAAGGTCGAGGACATCAAGGGGCTGAAGGTACGGGTTCAGGCGACGCCTACCGAAGACACCATGTTCCCGGCTTACGGCGCGCAGATCGTCCATATGCCGTTCGGCAGCGTCTACACCTCGCTGCAAACCGGCGTGATGGATGTCGCGGAAAACGGCATCAACGTCTATCTCGCCAACAAGCATTATGAGGTCGCGGCTGTTTTGTCGTTGACCGAGCACGAGGCCAACAACAGCCTGGTCTGGATCAGCGACAAATTGTGGAACAGCCTGACGCCGGAGCAGCAGGGCTGGGTGCAGGCTGCCGCCGACGAGGTCAACCGGAGCCAGCCTGCCAAGGCGCTGGAGCTCGAGCACCAGTCAACCGAGAAGCTGAAATCGATCGGCGTGAAGGTGGTGACCGATGTCGACAAGTCGGGCTTCACGAAGATCGCCGATCCCTATCTCGACAAGCTCGCCAAGGACCTAGGACCGCACGCCGAGAAGATCAAAAACCTGGTTC
Source organism: uncultured Alphaproteobacteria bacterium (assembly GCA_963824305.1). Lineage (GTDB taxonomy): Bacteria > Pseudomonadota > Alphaproteobacteria > Rhizobiales > Xanthobacteraceae > Bradyrhizobium. Next base: position 1,319,328 of record CAWGOW010000001.1, on the reverse strand, counting down.
GGGCGATCAATTAACACGAGCCAAGAAAATCAACGGAAGGAATAGACGTTGCGTCATCAAGGAAGAATAACAAGCCTGCTGGCCATTTTGGCCGCAACTGTCTTTGCGAGCGCGGCCGCCGCGCAGGAAGTGAAACATTATCGCTTCGCTCACGATCAACAGATGAACTCCGGCTATAGCATCGCCTATGATATTTTCTCCGCCAAGCTGAAGGAATTGAGCAAGGGCACGATGCTGATCGACCAGTATCCCGGCGCCCAGCTCGGGCAGGAGCCGCAGATCCTGCAACTGGTGCGCTCAGGCGATATCGATTTTGCGATCGTGTCGTCGGCTAATACCTCCACTATCTCGCCGCAGGCCGGCGTGATGTCGCTGCATTACCTGTTCCGCAATGAAGATCACAACATCAAGGCGCTCGGTGACCAGAAGGTGTTCGAGGCCATCCGTGGCATGATTGATGAAACCGTGCAGGGCATTCACGCCATCGGGCTCGGCACGCAAGGTTTCCGGCACATGTACGGCAAGCGGGAAGTGCGCAAGGTCGAGGATCTCAAGGGCTACAAGGTTCGCGTGCAGGCCACCGCCACCGAAGACACCATGTTCGCGGCTTATGGCGCGCAGACCGTGCATATGCCGTTCGGCAGCGTCTATACGTCTTTGCAAACCGGCGTGATGGATTTCGGCGAAAACGCCGTCAACGTCTACCTGATCAACCGGCATTATGAGGTCGCGCCCGTACTTTCGATGACCGAGCACGAGGCCAACAACGCCATCCTCTGGATCAGTGACAAGCTGTGGCAGAGCCTTAATGCCGAACAGCGGGCATGGGTGCAGGCGGCGGCGCGCGATGTCAGCACTCAGGAACCGAAGCGAGCGTTCGAACTGGAGAAGGCGGCCGCCGCCAAGCTGGAGAAAATGGGCGTCAAGATCGTGAATGATGTCGACAAGACTGGCTTTCAGAAAATCGCGGATCCCTATCTCGACAAGCTTGCCAAGGAGCTCGGTCCCCATGCCGAGAAGATCAAGGACCTGATCAAGACGATCAATTAGGGACGAGTGAAGTCGTCCCGGCGAACGCCGGGACCCATACGCCGCGGCTCTTGTTGTTGAGCGATTGGGTTGCCAGTGTCCTTGCGACCAACGGCGGTGGTTATGGACCCCGGCGTTCGCCGGGACGCACGAGAGATTGATGGGACCGACGGGGACTTGAGCCATGGCCTTGGCCGATAAACTGGTGCTTCAGCGGCAGCATCATCTGAAATGGCGCGCGCTCGACTGGCTCGAGCTCGTGCTGATGATGATCTGCGGTTTGCTCTGCTTCGGCTTTTCGCTGTCGGTGATGTTCGACATCGTCACCCGCACCATCGGCCATCCCTGGCTGTGGCTGCAGGAGGTCACCTCGACCCTGTTCATCTACGCCATCTTCATCGGCGCTGCGGTCGCAACCCGCCGCAACGATCACCTGTATCTCACCGCGATCTCTGAATCGCTGCATGGCGCGCCGCGGATGGTCGTCGAGATCGTCATTCGCATCGTCGTGCTCAGCGTCGCGTCCTGCCTGATCTGGTTCGGCTATATCAACTTTCTCCGCGGCTTCGGCAGTTTCCGTTTGCCCTCGGGCACGCCGATCGCCTCGCTCTACGCCGTGATTCCGATCGCGGCGATCCTGATCGCGCTGTTCACGATCGAACAACTGGTCAACGGCATCCGCAACGGATTCGACCATCCGGAATCGCAGGAGGAACTGATCATCCCGCCGGTTGAGACCACGCTCGGCCGGGGAGTGTGACCGTGAGTGCACCGCTCGTTCTCGCCTTGATGTCGTTCTGCTTCCTGTTCTTCGGCTATCTCGGCGTGCCCGTGCCGTTCTCGCTGATGGCGGGTGTGTTCGTTGGTGCGCTACTCACCGACGTGTCGCTGGCGGCGATCATCCAGAAGATTTTTGATGGCGTCGATTCGGAGGCGCTACTGGCGATTCCGTTTTTCCTGCTGGTCGGCGAGCTCATGAGTTCGGCCAATGTGGTGGTGCGGATCGCTAACCTGTCGCTATCGCTGGTCGGTCATATCAGGGGCGGGCTGTCGCAGGTCGTCGTCGTCTTCAGCATGTTTTTCTCGGAAATGTCCGGCTCGACGACCGCCGACGTCGCCGTGATGAGCCGCGCGCTTGGCGGGCCGATGAAGCGGGAGGGCTACAGCCCCGCCTTTATCGCGGCGATCATCGCCTCCGCCTCGACCATTGCCGCGCTTGTGCCGCCGAGCATCACCGCGGTGGTCTATGGTGCGGTCGGCAACGTTTCGATCGCGGGCCTGTTCATGGCGGGCGTCGTGCCGGGCTTGATGATCGGCTTTGGCCTGATGATCTACTGTTACTTCTTCGGTCCCGTCGGCGCGCGAAAACCGCGCGCCTCGCTGCGCCAGGTAATGTTCGCCACTGGCGATGCGGCACTGCCGCTGATGATCCCGGTTATCCTGCTCGGCGGAATTCTCACGGGGTGGTTCACGCCGACGGAAGCCGGCGTCGTTGCAGTGATCTATATCATTACCGTCGTTATCCCCGCGCTCAACCGCGGGCATTTCAGGAAAATCCCATATGATTTCTGCCTCGCCGGGCTGATTTTCTCGCTGCCCTTGATCACCATCGGGGCTGCAAACGCGTTTGGGTGGATGCTGGCCTACCTGCGCGGGGCCATCGTCATCGCCGACTGGATCACCTCGATCGCCGGCAGCGACCCGCAAATCATGATGCTATTGCTTGTGCTGCTGTTCACCGTGATCGGGGATTTCATCGAGCCGGTGCCGACCATCATCATCTTCATGCCGCTGGTGAACACGCTGACGCAGGCCGGCGATATCAACGGCGTGCACATGGGCGTGGTGCTGATCGCAACGCTGGCGTTCGGCCTGATCACGCCGCCTTATGGGCTTGTGCTGTTGATGGCATCGAAATTCGTGGGTGTGCCGTTTTCCAAGGCGTTGCGCGCGGCGCTACCGATCTATGTCGTGTTCCTCGTTACCATCACCTTCACGATATATTTCCCGAAGGTGGTGCTGTGGCTGCCCAAGCACGTCATTCCGGAGTTGGTCGGCTGCTTCAAGTCGCCGGCAGGGACGGGGTATATCTGCCCGAATTGATTTTCGCCGGACTTAGGCTGCATCCTTCGAGACGCGCTTCGCGCTCCTCAGGATGAGGGTGAGGGTTGGCGTAAGGTTATCTCCCCTTGCGCAGGAATTTTCCGATCGCGGTGCGGAATTCTTCCGTATGCATGCAATCGATGATCGCATCGCGCTCGGCATCGAGCTGGTGCTCGATCGAATTCCTGGGCGCGCCGTGAATTAGCCGCTTGGTGGCTGCGATCGTTGAAGCCGAATTTTGAGCGAGGCGATGCGCCAGTTCATCTGTGGCGGCCTTCAACTCCAAAGCCGGGGCCAGCTTGACGACGAGGCCCCATTGCAAGGCTTGTGCGGCAGAAAAGCTGTCCTCGGCGAGAAAGATCTGCAAAGCCCGCCGCTGGCCGACGGCGGCCGTGAGCCCAGCCGTGCCGCCGCCGTCAGGCGACGCGCCGAGCTTGGCGTAGGCGGGCGTGAAGCGTGCGTCTTCCGCCGCGATGCAGAGGTCCGCGATGCAAGCGAGAGAGAAGCCGGCGCCGGCCGCCGAGCCGTGCACGCTGGCGAGCACGAGCTTCGGCATGTGTACCAGGGCTGCGACGAAGGCGTGATAGTGATGCAGCAACTCGCCGACGACAGGCGCGATGGTGTCGGATGCGGCAGCAGCACCCAGGGTGGGGAGATCGCCGCCGGCGCAAAACGCGCGGCCGGCGCCTTCGATCACAAGCACCTTGACGTCATCGGACGCCTCGACCTCGGCGGCCAGTTCCTTCAATTTCTTGGCAATGGAAAGATCGATCGCGTTGAAACTCGCGGGGCGGTTAAGCGTGATCGTTGCGATCGGGCCATCGATCGCAAGCAGTGCCGGCTCGGATGGCGGGACGCCGGCTTTATCTTCTGTCGTAGCCATCGGCGAGGCCTCATTATTTTGCGGGAGCCATCGCATCTAAATCCAAGGGGCGGGTGGTGACAATCCCGCGCGAAGCCTGCAAGATGCCGAAAACCGGTTTCCATCCCACACGTCTTTAGCTCCATGACCCAAAATACCGTCTTGATCGTCGGCGCCGGCCATGCCGGCTATCAGGTCGCGGCCTCGTTGCGCCAGCATGGTTTTGCGGAGCGCATCTGCCTGATCAACGACGAGGCGCATTTGCCCTATCAGCGGCCGCCTCTGTCCAAGGCCTATCTCAAAGGCGAGGGGAAACCGGACAGCCTGATGTTCCGGCCCGACAAATTCTATCTCGATCAGAACATCGAATTGATTGCCGATCGCGCCGCCTTTATCGACCGCGCCGCGCAACGGGTGGTGCTCGCTTCCGGTGCCTTCCTGGACTACGGCCACCTTGTGCTCGCGACCGGCGCGCGCAATCGGTTGCTCGACCTGCCCAACGCCAATCTTCCGGACGTGAAGTATTTGCGTATCCTTGACGAGAGCGAAGCGCTCAGGCAGCGGATCGGTATCGCGCGGCATGTTGCGGTGATCGGCGCCGGCTTCATCGGTCTGGAATTTGCCGCGACGGCCCGCGCCAAGGGGCTGGAAGTCGATGTGATCGAGCTCGGGCCGCGGGTGATGGCGCGCGCGGTAACGGCAGAAATCTCCGATTACTTTCAAGCACGGCATACGGCGGCCGGTATTCGCATTCGTCTCGGGGTGCAAGCGACCAGCATCGAGAATGCCGGCGGAAAGGTTGCCGGAGTTAGCCTCAGCGACGGCCATCACATTCCAGCCGATCTCGTCGTCGTTGGCGTCGGCGTCCTGCCGAATGTCGAGATCGCGGCGGAAGCGGGACTTCCAGTCGCCTCGGGCATCGTCGTCGACGAGCAGCTTCTGACGGCTGATCCCAATATCTCGGCGATTGGCGATTGCGCACTGTTTGCCAGCCCGCGCTTCGGCGGCTCGCTCCGGCTCGAATCCGTGCAGAACGCCAGCGACCAGGCGCGTTGCGTCGCAGCGCGCCTGACCGGAAATGCCAAGGCCTATGACGGTCTGCCATGGTTCTGGAGCGATCAGGGCGACGACAAGCTCCAGATCGCAGGCCTCACCACCGGATACGACCAGGTCGTCGTGCGTGGCGATCGGGAGGCACGCTCGTTCTCGGCGTTCTGCTACAGGGGTCGCGAGCTCGTCGGCGTCGAGTTGGTCAATCGTGCCGGCGACCACGTGTTCGGCCGCAAGATTCTGGCGATGAACCGCTCGATCGAACCTGAAAAGGCGGCGGATGCAAGCTTCGATCTGAAGTCGGCGCTGGCGTAACCACAAGCAGATCGCGCCCTCACGCGATGATCGCGAATTCCTTGTTGACGGCTTCGATGTCGGCCACGCTGGGCAGCCCCGCTTCATTGCCGAGGCGCTGGATCTTGTGGGTCGAGGCCGCGCGCGCAAACTCGAAATGATCGTTCCATTTCTTGTCGGGGTGGGCGAGGTAGGAATAGACGTAAGCGCCGTGGAATACGTCGCCGGCGCCGTTGGTGTCGATCACGCGTTGGCGCGGAATCGGCAATGCCGGCATGATGCGTACGGCGCCGCTCTCGTCGTACCAGAATAGCCCGCGCTCACCCATGGTGACACCGCCGATGCGACAGCCGCGGCTCTTGAGATAATCCAGCATCTCTCTCGGCTCGAGTTTCATCTGCTCGCAGAGCCGTTCGGCGACGATCGCGACGTCGATGAATTCGAGCAGTTCATGGGTATTTGACCGCAGGCCGCCGCCGTCGAGCGAAGTCATGATGCCGGCCTCGCGGCATTGCCTGGCGTAATGGATCGCCGCATCCGGCTGGTGACCGTCGATGTGGAGCGCGCGGCATCCGTTAAGGTTCAAATGCGGGAAGGGATGAATATGTTCGTCATCGCGGCATCGCACGATGGCGCGCTTGCCGTCCTTCGGCATGATGAAGGAGAGCGAGGAACTATTGACCTTGCGCGGATGGATTGAGATGCCGTACTTCGCGGTCATGTCCTGGAACATCCGCCCGAGCCAGTCATTGGCGACGGTGGCGATCAGGTCCGGCACGATCCCCAGCCTGGCGCAGCAAAACGCCGCGGTGACCGCATTGCCTCCGAACGACACCGCATAGGCCGAGGCGACATGCTTCTCGTCGCCGGTTGGCATGTGGTCCGTGATGAAGGTCACGTCGATATAGGTTTGTCCGATGAAGAGAGCCTGCATGCATTTCCCGTCATGGGTTGAAGGGGGATCCCGGCCAGATCAGGACGGAGACTAACACCGGTTCCACAAGATTTTCCGCTGAATTTATTCGCAAAAGTACCTTGTTCGGGCCACGAAATCGGGCAGCAGCCAGCCCTAACCGCATCGCGCGCCGGGCCTAACGGATTTCGATGTGTTGGGTTCTCGCACGAAAACAAGGGGCACCTGGCCCTAAACCGCGTCTACTCCGACGGCCTCGGTCACGTGCTTGACACCATCACGCGCCAGCAATTCGGCAAGGCCTTGGGTGATGCTTCGCACCACGCCGGGTCCTTCATAGATCAGCGCGGTCAAAACCTGCACCAGCGAGGCCCCAAGGCGAATCTTGGCATAGGCGTCTTCGGCACTCGATACGCCGCCGGCGCCGATCAGAACATGACGCTTGCGGTCCATGCGGCGAAAGGTCTCGCGGATGGAAAGGTCGGCAAGCGCTGACGCCGGCGGCCCGGACACCGCACCCGGCATCCCGCGCCAGATCTTTTCCGGCGTCCGCATTCCTTCGGGCTTTACAGGCGGCAGGTTGAACATGAAGCCGGAGACAAATCCTCTGATGTCGGCGGCCGCGAGTACGCGCTCGATGGCTTCGATGCCGCCAAGTGGCGAGACCTTGAGAAACACGGGCAGTTTCAACTTCATCTGGTCAAGCGCGGCCAGACACGCGTCGAGATGCCCGCTGTCTGCGAAGAAATCGCGGCCATCTACCGTATTGGGGCATGACAAATTCAGCATCAGGTAATCGGCGTGCGGCGCCATGATTTTGGCGGCGGCTGCGTATTCGCCGATGATCTGATCGGCCTGCAAGGGGGCGGCTCCCGCGCCGCGGTTGGTCACGACCAGATTGACGCCGAGCGGGACCGGCAGCCGCGTGTTCGACAGGCGCCTGGCAATCACCTCCGCGCCGTCGTTCGGCAGGCCGTAATGCACGATGATGCTGCGGTCATCGGGAAGGCGCCAAAGCCTTGGCTTGGGATTTCCGATCGAAGGATCGATCGAGATGGAGCCGATCTCGACAGAGCCGAAGCCCAAGCCCGCCAGCGCCGAGATCGCCGCGCCGCTCTTGTCGAAGCCCGCGGCGAGCCCGATCGGGGTAGGGAAATGCAAGCCGGCAACGTCAAGCGAAAGCCTCTCGTCGTCGATCGACGTGGCGGTGCGCATTGCGCCCGACGCCCATCCGAGCCGAGCGCCAGTTGCAATTGCAAGATGATGCACTGCTTCCGGATCCAGCCGAAACGCGAGTGGACGAACAAGGGTCGAGTAGAGGCTCATGATGCGATCATAAGCGCCTTGGCTGGTTCTTCGCCAGCGCTGCCCTTGTCGAGAACAGCGCCCGACGGTTCATTTTCGCTCGTTTGCGTGCTACAGGCGGAAGAGGCGAACACATCGAAGCGCCGCTACCGGGCGGGATTTTGAATTGACCAAGACGCGGCGAAACCAGAAGTGGCAGCGCGACCCGGAAGGGATGCGGCTTCGCATTCTCGAGGCGGCAAAGGAGGAATTTGCTTCTCACGGGCTTGCCGGTGCGCGGGTCGACCGGATTGCTGCCAAGGCAGGCGCCAACAAGCGCATGCTGTACTATCACGTCGGCAAAAAGGAAGTGCTTTATCTCGCGGTGCTCGAAGGCGCCTATGAGAAGATCCGGGCGGAAGAGCGCGGACTCGATCTCGAACATCTCGATCCGCCGGAAGCGATCGAACGGCTGATTCACTTCACCTGGAATTATTTCCTGCGCAATCCCGAATTCCTGGCGTTGCTCAATACCGAGAACCTTGCCAAAGCGAGGCATCTGAAGCGCTCCACCAAGGTGAAGTCGATGCACTCGCCGTTCGTCGAAATGATCTGCACCGTGGTGCGGCGCGGCGTTACGAGCGGCGATTTCGTCGTTTCGGTCGATCCGGTGCAGCTCTACATTTCCATTGCGGCGCTATGTTTCTTCTATCTTTCGAACAGCGCGACCTTGAGCGTGATCTTCGGCCGCGATCTTCTCCATGAGGAGGCGAGGGACGAGCGGCTCGACCACATGGTCGCATTGGTGCTGGCGGCGCTGACCGGAAAATCCCTTGCAGCCTTTGCCCGAAACAAGCCGGCCAAAATACCGGCGCCCGCCGAGCAGCCCGCCTGATCCGGGTACGGGTTGCTGTTGCGGGCGTGAACGTTGAAAAGCCGTCAGAAAATACCGCCGGAAGCGGCTGGACAGTATTTATCCAACAGGTTAATTTTGACGAAAATCTAGATCGCAACGCAATGCCGCAAGGGAGCGAGACTTGGCTGAACTGAAAGCGCCATCAATCCTGTCGAGGGCGCTGAACGCGGCGTGGGTGCGGCCGTTTCTGTTTCTGATCTTCGTCGTCGTCGTCTGGGATCTGTCGATTCGCCTGTTCAAGATTCCGGCGTATCAAATTCCGGCGCCAGCCGACGTCGTCGCCGTGTTGTGGCAGGATTGGCCGGAGCTGGCGCGGCAGGCGTGGCCGACCACCTATGCGACGATCTGCGGCTTCCTGCTGTCGGCGCTATTCGGCATTCCCGTCGCGATGCTGATTGCGGGGTCAAAGACGGTCGAGAGTTACGTCTATCCGCTGCTCGTGTTCTCGCAGTCGGTGCCGAAGATCGCGATCGCGCCGTTGTTCGTGGTCTGGTTCGGCTTCGGCATTTTCCCAAAAATCATTTCGGCCTTCCTGCTCGGATTTTTCCCGGTGGTGGTATCCGCGGTGCAGGGCTTCAAGTCCGTCGATCCCGACATGGTGGACCTGGCGCGCGCCATGCAGGGCAGCCGCTTTCACGTCTTCCGCGCGGTCAATTTGCCGCATGCGATGCCTGCGATCTTTTCCGGCTTGAAAGTTTCGGTCACGCTCGCGGTCGTCGGCGCTGTGGTCGGCGAATTCGTCGGTTCAAACTCCGGCATCGGCTACGTGATGCAGCGTTCGATCGGCACGTTCGATTTGCCGACGATGTTCGCGGCGTTGGTGATCCTGGCGCTGCTCGGCGTGATCCTGTTCTGGATCGTCGATCGTATCGAACGGCTGGTGGTGCCCTGGCATGTCAGCCAGCGCGAAGAGATCATTTTGACGGCTTAAGCGAAGCCGCCGGCCAACGGCGGCTTCAGGAAAAAGGTTTGGGAGGAAAACATGAAGCGTTTGGTTGCAGCTGTTGCGACGCTGCTGTTAGGGACGATGGTTGCGCTGCCGGCCAAGGCCGCCGACAAAGTCGTGCTGATGCTCAACTGGTACGTCTATGGCGAGCATGCGCCATTCTACTACGGTAAAGCCAAAGGCATCTACGCCGCCGAGGGCATCGATCTCGAAATCCAGGAAGGCCGTGGCTCGGCCGCGACCACGCAAGCGGTGGCTGCGAAAACCGCGAACTTCGGTTACGTCGACGTGCCGACCATGATGCGCGCCGCAGTAAAGGGCGCGCCGATTGTCGCAACCGGCGTGCTGCTGCAGACCAGCCCGATGTCGGTGATGGGTCTGGTCGACAAGAACATCCGGAAGCCCGATGACATCAAGGGCAAGACGGTCGCGATCACGCCTGCCAACTCCATGACGCAAATCTGGCCGCTGTTCCTGAAGAAGACCGGCTTGAAGGAAAGCGATTTCACGACCGTCGCCGGCGACGGCCAGACCAAGCTCAACGCCGTCATCAACGGCCAGGCTGATCTGCTGCTCGGTTACGTCATGGACCAGTCGATGAAGATCAAGGACGCAACCGGCAAGGACGTCTATCCGATCAAGTTCGCCGACTACGGCATCAACATGGTGTCGTCGGGTCTGGTGGCGAACACCGACTACGTCAAGGCCAATGCGGATGTCGTGAAGCGCTTCATGGATGCAACGACCAAGGCGGTGGAAGCCGCCGAAAAGGACCCCAAGGGTGCGGCGCAATCGATCCTCGATGCCAACCCGAAGGGCGGCAAGATTGATACGCTCACGCAGGGTTTTGAGTTGACGATCCCGCTGTACCGTACCGCGGAAACCAAATCGAAACGGCCGTTTCAGGTCACCGATCAGAACATGACGGATTCCGTCAACCTGATGGTCGAATACGGTGGGCTCGAAGCCAAGGCGAAGGAAAATCCGAAGGCGTTTTACACCAATGACTATCTGCCGAAGTGAGATTAACGCGGCCTTATGTTCGAGACGACCCGCTTCGCGGGTCTCCTCTCCATGAGGGTGTGCCATCTACCAGCTCTCGACGGCCTCATCTCGAGGAGGCGGTGCAGCCGCCGTCTCGAAGGATGACTGCGAGACTCCAAATGGACCCCGTATGAACGCGGCGAACAAAACCTCAGGCCCGACACCATCCGTCGCGCATCTGCGCGTGGTGGCGGATCGGGGCGCGCCTCGGACGCCCGGTATTCGCTTGTCGGGCGTGTCGAAAACCTATCGCTCGCGCGACGGCGATATCCCGTCATTGCGACCGCTCGATTTTCATATCAACGAGGGCGAATTCTTTGTCGTGGTCGGACCCTCCGGCTGCGGCAAGTCGACGCTTCTGAAAATGATTTCGGGGTTGTTGCCGCCGTCGACCGGCGAAATTTTTGTCGAGGGCGAGAAGGTCGACAAGCCACATGGTAACGTCGGCATCGTGTTTCAGAATGCGCTGCTTCTGCCCTGGCGCAACATCCTCAACAACGTGATGCTGCCCATCGACATGAAGCGGCTGTCGCGTGAGGAATTCCTGCCGCGAGCGAAAGCGCTGCTCAAGCTCGTCGGGCTCGAGGGTTTTGAGAAGAAGCTGCCGTGGCAACTCTCCGGCGGCATGCAGCAGCGTGCCTCGATCTGCCGGGCGCTGGTGCACGATCCCAAGATCATGCTGATGGACGAACCGTTCGGCGCGCTCGATGCCATGACGCGCGAACGCATGAACGTCGAGTTGATGCGCATTCAGCGCGAGACCGGCAAGACCGTGCTCCTGATCACCCATTCGATTCCAGAGGCGGTTTTTCTCGCCGATCGGGTGCTTGTCATGACCGAGCGGCCCGGTGCGATTGCCGCGATCTATGACGTGCCTCTACCGCGTCCGCGCTCGCTCGATGTGATGACCGATCCGGTGTTCTCGGAACTTGTTCAACGCATCCGCAAGCATTTCTTCACGCAGGGAACACTGGATTGAAGGTGTAACACGATGCCGCTGCGTCTCGCCGTGCGGGATATCGCGCTTTTCGAACGAGCCGTGCGTTTTGCCCGGCCGTTCCGCTTTGGCGCCGTTGTCGTCGAGGCGGCCTCGCAGGTGTTCGTGCGCGTCGAGATCGAGATCGAAGGCAAGGGTAGGGCGGTCGGCGCCAGCGCCGAGATGATGGTGCCGAAATGGTTCGACAAGCGTGCCCACCTTTCGACCGAGCAAACCGTTGACGAATTGCGGCGGTCGCTCGCGATCGCGAGCAAGCTCTATCTATCGGGTTCCGGACTTCGACACCGCTTTCGGTCATCATGCCTCGCGTGTTGCCGCACAAATAGAGAAGTGCGCAAAGGAAGACATTCCCCCGCTCGCGGCAATCTTCGGCCCGTCCGAAATCGACAAGGCCATTCTCGATGCGCTGCTGCGCGGCGCAGGCGTCAATTTCTTTGACGGGATGGCCGCCAACATAGCCGGAATCGATGCGCGGCTATCGCCTGATCTTGCCAACGACGATATCGCGCGATTTCTCGCGCAAAGCCGCCGCCGTGAGCGCGTCGCGATCCGCCACACCGTTGGTCTTGACGACGTTGTCGAAGGAGCGGGCGGCGTTGCCGACGCGAGGGAGAATTCCGCGGCGCGCTATTTCAAGCTCAAGCTTGCCGGCAATCCGGACGCCGATGCCGCACGGCTTGTTCGTATCGGCCGCGAGCTCGCAACGTTGCCTTATGAATACGGCGTTACGCTCGATGCCAACGAGCAATATGCCGATCCCGGCGATTTGCGGAACCTGGTCGATCGCCTGAGCCGTGACGCTAGCGCTTGCCCCGATTACGGGCCGGCTTCTCTATATCGAGCAGCCGATGCCGCGCGATACCACGCGGGCCACGCCGCTCACTGACCTTGCCGTCTACGATTTTATCATCGATGAAGCTGATGATTCCTATAACGCGTTTCTCGCGGCGCGCTCGCTCGGCTATCGCGGCATTTCATCGAAATCGTGCAAGGGTATCTACAAGTCGGTGATCAACGCGACCCGCGCTGCCAAGTGGAGCACGGGTAGCGAGAAATTCTTCGTCACGGGCGAAGACCTGACCTGCCAGGCCGGGCTCTCCGTGCAGCAGGATCTCGCGCTCGGCACGCTGATCGGGATCACCCACGCCGAGCGCAATGGCCATCATTATGTCGACGGCTTTGGCGATACGCCGTCGGATGAAGCCGATGCGTTCCTCGCCGCGCATCCCGATCTCTATGCCCGCGCCGGCCGTCAGGTCCGGCTCGCGATCCATGATGGCGATCTCCTGACGGGATCGCTGACCACACCCGGCTTTGCGGCCGGCGTTCATCCGCTGTGGCCGACGATGCAGGCCTTTCGACAACCAAGAGCAAGAACATTGCAGGAGCAATCGATATGACGACGCAACGCCTCGGCGTGATCATGAACGGTGTCACCGGCCGCATGGGGCTCAACCAGCATTTGATCCGTTCGATCATCGCGATCCGCGATCAGGGCGGCGTCAAGCTCTCCAATGGCGATCGCGTGATGCCCGATCCGATCCTGGTTGGCCGCAACCCGCAAAAGATCGAGGCGCTCGCCAAGCGCTTCGGCGTCGAACGCTGGACCACCGATCTTGACGGCGCATTGTCCGACAAGAAGGACACGGTGTTCTTCGATGCCGCGACCACGCAGGCGCGGCCCGGTTTGCTGACGCGGGCATTCAATGCCGGCAAGCATGTCTATTGCGAAAAGCCGACCGCCACCAACCTGGAAGAGGCGGTCGAGATCGTGAAGCTCGGCAACAGCAAGGGCCTCAAGCATGGCGTGGTGCAGGACAAGCTGTTTCTGCCAGGCCTGAAGAAACTGGCGTTCCTGCGCGATTCCGGATTCTTCGGCCGCATGCTCTCGGTCCGCGGCGAGTTCGGCTACTGGGTTTTCGAAGGCGACTGGCAGGAAGCGCAGCGGCCGTCGTGGAATTATCGCACCGAAGACGGCGGCGGCATCATCCTCGACATGGTCTGCCACTGGCGTTACGTGCTCGACAACCTCTTCGGCGAGGTCGAAAGCGTGGTTTGCATCGGTTCGACCGACATTCCCGACCGCTGGGATGAGCAGAACAAGAAGTACAAGGCGACCGCCGACGATTCCGCTTACGCGACCTTCCGTCTCAAGGGTGGCGTGATCGCGCATATCAATATGAGCTGGGTGACGCGGGTCTATCGCGACGATCTCGTCACCTTCCAGGTCGACGGTACCCACGGCTCGGCGGTCGCGGGCCTGACCGATTGCATGATTCAGGCGCGGCAGATGACGCCTCGCCCCGTATGGAACCCGGACGAAAAGCGCCTGCACGATTTCTATACCGATTGGCAGAAGCTGCCGGAGAACGCGACCTACGACAACGGCTTCAAGGAGCAGTGGGAAATGTTCATCAGGCATGTCTGCGAGGACGCGCCGTATAGATACACGTTGCTGGAAGGCGCAAAGGGCGTGCAGCTTGCCGAATGCGCTTTGCAGAGCTGGCGCGAGAAGCGCTGGATCGACGTGGCGCCGATCAAGGTGTGAGGAGGGGACCATGAACAAACCGGTGATGCCCGTCTCGTCGCTTTCGTTGAATCTTCCGAACGCCGATGGATCTTTGCAAACCTACCGGCTTGCTGCTTCGCGCAGCTTTCCCGCAAAGCTCGAAGGCACGCTCAATCGCGTGGCGTTTTCGGCCGCCCATGTCGTGTGCGATCCGCTCGCCGATACGGATCCGTGGCTGACGGCCGCGGTCGATTGGGACAAGACGATTGCCTTTCGCGAGCACGTCTGGGACCTCGGCCTCGGCGTGGCGGAAGCGATGGATACCGCCCAGCGCGGCATGGGGCTCGACTGGCCGACCTCGCTCGAACTGATCCAGCGCTCGGTGCGTGCGGCAAAGGCGAGAGGCGGGGCTCTGGTATTCTCGGGCGCGGGAACCGATCATCTTGCGACGGAAGACGCGAAAAATATCGACGATGTGATTCGTGCCTATGAGGAGCAGATCGCCGCGATCGAAAAGGCGGGCGGGCGCATCATCTTGATGGCCTCACGCGCGCTCGCCAAAATCGCGCGCAGCCCGGACGACTACGCCAAAGTCTATGGCCGTGTGCTGTCCCAGGTGGCCGAGCCCGTGATCATCCACTGGCTCGGTGACATGTTCGACCCGGCGCTATCGGGTTACTGGGGTGCCTCGGATCTCGGCAAGGCGATGGATACCGCGGTTGCCATCATCAATGCCCACGCGGTGAAAGTCGATGGCGTCAAGATTTCCCTGCTCGACAAGCAGCGCGAGATCGATATGCGCCGCCGCCTCGCCAAGGGCGTGAAGATGTATACCGGCGACGATTTCAATTATGCCGAGTTGATCGCGGGCGACGCGCAAGGGTATTCGCATGCACTGCTCGGCATTTTCGACGCGATTGCGCCGGCTGCGTCCTACGCGCTGTCGCGGCTGGCGGCGTCCGATACGCAAGGCTTTCATGACGTGCTTGGACCGACCGTCCCGCTCTCGCGTCATATCTTCAAGGCGCCGACGCGTTTCTATAAGACCGGCATCGTTTTCATGGCCTATCTGAATGGTCATCAAGACCACTTCACCATGGTCGGCGGACAGGAAAGCACGCGCTCGACGCTGCATCTGGCCGAACTGTTTCGTTTGGCCGATCAGGCCGGGCTGCTGGCCAACCCCGAACTGGCGACGCGGCGAATGAAGTCAGTACTGGCCGTTCGAGGTATTGAGGCGTGATGCGGGATTTCTCGGCCGATCACCGTTGGCTGTCGCTTAACACCGCAACCGTTCGCAAGCAGGGCGATCTCCTGGAGATCATCAACGCCTGTGCGCGGCATGGCATCCGCGCCATCGATCCCTGGCGCGATCAGGTCGCCGCCATAGGTCTCGATCGGGCGGCGAGGGCGGTGCGTGACGCCGGACTTGAGCTTTCCGGCTATTGCCGCGGCGGCATGTTCACGTCGGATGCGTCGCGCCGCATGGAGGTGCGTGACGACAACAGACGTTGTGTCGACGAAGCCAAGACGCTGGGCGCGCCGTGCATCGTGCTGGTGGCCGGCGGCTTGCCGCAATATTCGCGGCCGGGCAGCGCCGCCTCCAAAGACATTGTGAATGCACGCGCGCAGGTCGAAGACGCCATCGCCGAGATGATGGACTATGCGAAATTGGCTCACATGCCGCTGGCGATCGAACCACTGCATCCGGCTTACGCCGCCGACCGTGCTTGTGTGAATACGACGGGGCACGCGCTCGACATTTGCGACCGTCTCGATCCCCGCCGCACCGGCGCGCTCGGCGTCGCGCTCGACGTCTATCACATCTGGTGGGACCCGGAGGTGATGGTGCAAATCGCCCGCGCCGGCAAGGATCGCCTGCTGGCATTTCACGTCTGCGACTGGCTGGTACCGACCAAGGATATCCTCAACGACCGCGGCATGATGGGCGACGGCGTGATCGACATCACGTCGCTCCGCGGCGCGGTCGAGGCGGAGGGATTTTCCGGTTACTCTGAAATCGAGATTTTCTCCGAGTCCTGGTGGACAAAGCCGATGGATGAGGTGCTGCGCACCTGCATCGAACGGCATCGGACCGTGGTGTAAGTGCAAAAGGCCGCGCCTTGCGGCGCGGCCTTTGTAATGCATCTCCGGCTGGCGCGGCTGACGCCTATTTGCGTTCCACCGCTTCGCCGCCGATGATGGCCGTGCCTGAGCCGGTGCAGCCATCGGCGCCATAACGCACGAATCTCTGGACGCGCTTTCCGGTGTCGACTTCGCCGGTATAGATGTTGCCCTGGCTGTCGAGGCTGACCTGATGCAGCCAATGGAAGTCGCCAGCCATTCGGCCGCCATGTCCGAGACGGCCGAGCTGCTCCAGTTTGTCGCGGCTCAAAATGTAGATCGTCTGGTTGGTGTTATCGCCAATATAAAGACAGCTTTGCGCCTTGTCGGGCGAGAAGTTCATCGACACCGCGGTGCCAGGCATCACCGGTTGCGTATAGGTCTTGGCGCTGATGAAGCGCTCGGTCACGAAGCCGCATTTGCCGGCTTCGCCGCTCGGATTGCTGCATTCCTTGCCGAGCGAAACATCCTTGCTGTCGAACACCTGAATGCGATCATTGCCGCGATCGCAGACGTAGATCTTGCCGTCGTCGGCGATCTTCACGCAATGAACTGGATTGCGGAAGAAGGCAGGCTTGGTCTCGCCCTTCACCGAACTCTGCGGCCAGGTGCCGGCGGCCGCTGCGGCTGCATCGTCGACCGGGTTGTTTCCGTATGCGCCGAAATGGCCGATATATTTGCCGGTATCGCCATCGACGATCAGGATGCGGCGGTTGGCGTAGCCATCGGCGACATAGAGGCGATTGGTCTTGGGGTCGAACACCATGTCGGCGGGGCGATAGAGCAGCGGCGTGCCGTTCAGGCCGCCATCCTTGCTGTTGCTGTCGGGCGCGCTCGGCGTACCGCCGATCCGCATCTTGAAATTGCCGTCGCGGTCGAACTTCAGGATGAAGCCATCGCCGCCGCCCTTGTTGGTGGCCCACGGAATTTCCTTATCGCCCGCTTTGGGCGCCGGGGAGTTGCCGGCGATCCAGACGTTGTCCCTCTGGTCGACATAGATGCCGTGTTCGACATTCGGCCAGATGCAGCCATCGTCGGCCTTGCATTTGCCGCCGATGAAGTTCGGATCGGCCGGCCCACCCCAGGCGCGAAGCAATTTGCCGCCGCCGTCGAATTCCATCACCGAGGGCGCGGCGCGACAGCAATCCGCACCGAAGCCATTCTGCCGCACGAAGCCGAGGCCGTTGACCGGCTGGCCCTTGGCGTCGGTCGCGCCCGCGATCGCTCCATCCAGTCCGACCTCGTCGTCGTTGAGGGTGCGCGGCCGGTTGTAGACCCAGATATGGTCATGGTGATCGACATAGAGGCCGCCGATTTGGCCCAATATCCAGCTATGCGGCAGTGGTTGCGGCCAGCTCGGATCCACCATGAATTCCGGTGTCTTGCCCGACGTCGACCGGTCGTAGACGCCGGTCTGTTTCTGCAACTGATCGAGCAGGGCGCCTGACTTGATAGGGCTTGCGTCATCGGCCCGCGCCGGGGCGACAAGGAGGCCCAACGACAGGCCAGCGATTGCGATTTTCAATGCGTTTCTCATCCCCGGACTCTTTTTTCTGGTTGTTTGGTTTGTTCTGGCTATTTGGCGAAAATCCTCGCCGGGTTTGAGCCACCTGTCAATTGAGGCAGTCTTCTGCATCAATGTTGCACGGCACATTCCAGCAGTGGGCTATTCGCCAGCGTGAGACCGATATGCCATTTTCGGTCTTTCGAAAGACGCGCCGCCCACTAAAGTCCGGCGGCGAAAATCAGATCGCGGATACCGAACGGAACATCAGACATGGACGCCCGTCACAAAGCGCCGGCCGAAATTTTACCTTCCTGGCCGGACGATATTTTCGAGATCTTGCAGGGATTCGACGTGCGTCAGGTGCCGTACGTGCCGGATGCCGGGCACTCTCAACTCATTGAGCGTGTGCTAGCCACGCCTTCGATGCGGGCAGTGCCGCTGACGACGGAGGAAGAGGGGATTGCGCTCTTGGCGGGCGCCTGGGTTGGTGGTCAGCGCGGTGTGCTGTTGATGCAATCAAGCGGCGTCGGCAATTGCATCAACATGTTGTCGTTGACGCAAATCTTCCGCTTTCCGTTCCTGACGCTGGTCACGATGCGCGGCGAATGGGGCGAGTTCAACCCGTGGCAGGTGCCGATGGGTTCGACCACGCCGGCCGTGCTCGAACTCGCCGGCGTCAAGGTGTTGCGCGCCTCACATCCGGGTGAGGTGCGTGAAGTGGTCGAGGCGGCGGCGGGGCAGGCTTACAATGCCTGCACGCCGTCGGCCGTATTGTTGTCGCAACGTCTGATCGGCGCAAAGGTGTTCGTAAAATGAGCAAGGCAAATCTTCTCGAACGCCGCAGTGTGGTATCGGCCCTGCTGGCGGGCCGCAAGGATGCGATCGCCGTCGGCGGACTCGGCGCCTCGACCTACGACATTGCCGCGGCCGGCGATCACGACCGCAATTTCTATCTCTGGGGCGCGATGGGCGGCGCCGTGATGATCGGGCTCGGTGTCGCACTGGCCCAGCCGAAGCTGCCGGTCGTCGTGATTACCGGCGATGGCGAGATGCTGATGGGCATGGGGAGCCTTGCGACGGTCGGCCTGCAACAGCCGAAAAATCTCACGATCGTCGTGCTCGATAACGAGGTCTATGGCGAGACCGGCGGGCAGGCCAGCCACACCGGTGCCAATACCGACCTCGTCGGCGTGGCTAAATCGTGCGGCATCGCCGATGCGCGCGCGATGGCGACCATGGGCGAGGTCGAAGCGTTTGCGAAATCGATGCAGGACACGTCCCACGGACCGCGCTTTGCCAGTATCAAGATCGATAGCGCCAACCTGGAGCGTGTGCTCGCCAATCGGGAGGGAACCTTCATCGTGAACCGGATTCGCGGCGCGTTGGGGTTCAACCCGATTTAACGATTCCCAGGCTTCGCAACGCTCGAGTCCACAACGGAAATTTTGCGCCGCAACAAGTTTCCTTGACTTCGCCATAAAGGTGAGTGCTTACTTACAAGATGAGCACCCTCCGCATGACGAGTGATTTGCGGCGCCAGTTGATTCTGGGCGCGGCCAAGCGCTGCTTCGCCCGCCACGGCTTTGCCGGCACCACGACCAAGAGTGTGGCCGCAGCGGCGTCGATTTCTGAAGGGTTGTTGTTCAAGCATTTCCCAACCAAATCAGTGCTTTATGCTGAAATCCTCGCCGAGGAATGCGCCGCCGATCCTGCGTTGCAAAGCCTGCTCGAACTTGAGCCGTCGACAGAAACTTTGGTGATTCTGATCCGCGAAATGATCCGTCACTTCGAGGAAGTGCAGAGCATGCCCGATCAGCAGGAGGCCCAGCGGCTTCGCCTGATGCTGGCGAGCCACCTCGACGACGGCGAATTTGCCCGCTTGATCTACGAAAAGGTCGGAAGCCTGATCGGTCCGATTTTCGACGCCTCGCTGAAACGCGCCATTGAAGCGGGCGATGCGAATGCGGTCGGGCGCGAGCCGATGAACCTGTTCTGGTTTGCGCATCACACGGTGCTGATGGTAAGCGTGACGCGCCTGCCAACCGTCCCGTGTCTGCCCTACGGCGAGGACGTCGACCTCGAGCGGCAGCTTTGCGAATTTATCCTCCGCGGCATCGGCGTGAATGAAGCCGCGATCAACCATTACTTCAGCCGTAACCTTGCCCGGGAATCCGGGCAATCGGCGATTGCAGAGAGCGCGTGACATGAACATCGTGACCGAAAGCCATATCTCGGGCCGCCCGATCGGCGAGAAGCCCGCTACGCGCCCGGTTCGTTTGGTGCGCTGGTTCATCATCGTGGGATTGCTGCTCGCGCTTCTGGTGGGCGGGCTGGTCGGCTTCAATGCCTTCCGCAGTCACATGATCGCGCAGTTCTTCGCCAACAATAAGCCGCCGCCAGCCTCGGTGACGGTCGCTGAAGCGAAATCCGAAGTGATTCCGAATCTGCTGACGGCGGTCGGTGATCTTGCTGCCGTGCATCAGGTCAATGTCACCTCCGATGTGTCTGGCCGCATTACCGACATCATGTTCACCGCCGGCGCTTCGGTGAAGGCTGGAAGTCCGCTGGTGCAGCTGTTCGACGGCCCGGAGCAGGGCGATCTGGCGAGTTTCAAGGCCCAGTCGACCGGCGCCTCGCTGGCGCTCGATCGCGCCAAGCAACTGGCGGCACGCCAGTTCGGTCCCCAGTCGACAGTCGATGCCGCGCAGGCGACTTATGACACGGCCGTTGCCGGCATCGCCAAGACCGAAGCGCTCATTTCGCAGAAGCTCGTGCGGGCGCCGTTCGATGGCGAACTGGGCGTCCGCCGTATCGAGGTTGGCCAGTATCTCAGCGCGGGCACCCAGATCGTCACCTTGACCGATCTGTCGATGCTCTATGCCAACTTCACCGTACCGGAGAAGGCGAGCGCGGCGCTCAAGGCTGGTCAGACCGTCCGCGTCTCGGTCGATGCCTATCCGGGCCGCACCTTCGAGGGCAAGATCACTACGATCGAACCGCAGATCGCAGCCGATACGCGCAACATCCGCGTTCAGGCCACGATCGCGAACCCCGACCGCATCCTCAAGCCCGGCATGTTCACGACCACGACGGTCGTGTTGCCGGAAAAGCCGGCGGTGATCACCGTGCCGGAAACCGCCGTCGACTACACGCTGTACGGAGATTCGGTCTTCCTGATCACCGAGAAGAAGGGCGATGACGGCAAGACCGGTCTGACCGTGGTGCGTACTTTCGTACGAACCGGCGATCGGGTTGGCGGCCGCGTCGAAATCCTGGAAGGGCTAAAGACCGGCGATCGCGTGGTCGCTGTCGGTCAGCTCAAACTGCAATCGGGCGCAGCGGTCGTGATCTCGACGGATCCGGCGCCGACGATCCCGGCGAACCCGCCGCGCTATTGATAGCGCGCTTTACTAATTCAAGATTCGGAGCTGTCCGATGATCTGGACTGACATTTTCATCAAACGACCGGTGCTGTCCGTCGTCGTCAGCCTGCTGATCCTGCTGATCGGCCTGCGCGCGGCAACGGTGCTGCCGATCCGGCAATATCCGAAACTGTCGAATACGGTGGTGAATGTCACCACCTCCTATCCCGGCGCGTCGGCCGATTTGATCCAGGGCTTCATCACCACGCCGATCGAGCAGGCCGTCGCATCCGCCGAAGGCGTCGATTACATGACCTCGTCGTCGGTGCTCGGCACCAGCACGATTCAGGTCTACGTCAAGCTGAACTTCGATCCGAACCAGGCTTTGACCGAAGTTCTCGCCAAGGTGAACTCGGTCAAATACCTCATCCCGAAGGAATCAAACGACCCCATCGTCACCAAGACGACCGGCCAGACCACCGCAGTGATGTATCTCGGCTTCTCCAGTGAAGTGCTGTCGGGTTCGGCGATCTCGGACTACCTGACGCGCGTGGTGCAGCCGGTGCTCTCCACCGTCGATGGCGTCGCCTCCGCCGATATTCTCGGCGGACAGACCTTCGCGATGCGGCTGTGGCTCGATCCCGTGCGCATGGCCGGCCGCAGCGTCTCGCCGAACGACGTCGCCGCGGCGATCGCCGCCAACAATTTCCAGGCGGCCGCCGGCCAGTCCAAGGGCTTTTTCATCGTTTCGAACGTGTCGGCCAATACCGACCTGCAAAACCTCGATCAATTCAAGCGGATGATCGTCAAATCCAAGGATGGCGGCTTCGTCCGGATCGAGGATATCGCAACCGTTGAGCTTGCTGCGCAAAGCACCGACGCCAGTGTCGCCTTCAACGGCGAGCACGCGATCTTCATCGGCGTTCAGGTAACGCCGCAAGGCAACCCGCTGACCCTGGTGAAGGGCGTGCGTGCGCTATTCCCGGAGCTTGAGCGCAATCTGCCGCCGTCGATGAAGATGAAGGTGGCCTATGACTCCACCAAGTTCATTCAATCCTCGATCGACGAAGTGGAAAAGACGCTTGGCGAAGCCGTGATCATCGTCGTCGTGGTGATCTTCCTGTTCCTGGCCTCGTTCCGCTCCGTGCTGATCCCAGTCGTGACCATTCCGCTGTCGCTAATCGGCGTGTGCAGCCTGATGCTGGCGGCGGGTTTCAGTTTCAACCTGTTGACCCTGCTCGCCATGGTGCTTGCGATCGGCCTCGTCGTCGACGACGCCATCGTGGTGGTCGAAAACATTCACCGCCACCTGGAAGAGGGCAAACCTCCGGTGCAGGCGGCCATGATCGGCGCGCGCGAAATCGTCGGTCCTGTCATTTCGATGACCATTACGCTTGCCGCGGTGTACGCGCCGATCGGCTTTCTCGGCGGCTTGACGGGTTCGCTGTTCCGCGAGTTCGCCTTTACGCTGGCGGGCTCGGTGATCGTGTCGGGCGTGATCGCGCTGACGCTGTCTCCGATGATGTGCTCGATCTTCCTCAAAAGTGCGGAGGAGGGGCGGTTTGCCAAATTGGTCAACCGGGTGTTCGGCTCCGTGACGCGCGGCTATGGCCGGATGCTCGATCGCTCGCTCGACTACCGCCCGATCACCGGGCTGTTCGCGCTGACGATCCTGGGACTGGCCGGCTTTCTCTACATGCATACGGCCAAGGAACTCGCGCCTGAAGAGGATCAGGGCATCGTCTTTGCCGTGACGAAGGCGCCGAAATACGCCAACATCGATTACATCGATTTCTACGGCGACAAGCTCGACAAGATCTTCGCGTCATTTCCCGAGACCGATCTGCGCTTTGTTCTAAACGGCATCAACGGTCCGCAAGGCGGCATCGCCGGGATGCTGCTGACGCCCTGGGATGAGCGGAAGCGTTCCTCGATCCAGTTGAAGCCGCTGGTTCAGGGAGCCCTGAGCAAAATCGAGGGCGTCAATGCCTTCGCGTTCAACTTGCCGCCGCTACCGGGCGGTCCCGGCGGTTTGCCGGTTCAGATGGTGATCAGTTCGACCAACGGATTCCAGTCGATCTTTGAGCAGATGAACAAGCTGAAGGATGCCGCTCGCAAGAGCGGATTGTTTATCGTCTCCGACAGCGATCTCGACTTCAACCAGCCGGTAGTGCGGGTCAAGGTCGATCGCTCCAAGGCGTCAGACCTGGGCCTGACCATGCTGAGCATCGGCAACACGCTCGCCACGATGCTCGGCGGAAACTATGTCAACCGCTTCAACCTCGAAGGGCGGTCGTATCAGGTGATTCCGCAGGTGCCGCGGGAGAGCCGGTTGTCGCCGGAGTCGCTCGGCACCTACTACATATCGACCCCGACCGGACAGCAGATTCCGCTGTCGACGGTGGTATCGATCGATACCGGAACCGATCCGAACGCGCTGACGCACTATAACCAGCTCAATTCGGCGACCTTCCAGGCTGTGCCGATGCCGGGCGTGACGGTGGGGCAGGCGGTCGACTTCCTCGAGGGCGAGGCGAAAAAAATGCCGGCGGGATTCACGCACGACTATCTGGCTGACAGCAGGCAATACGTGCAGGAAGGCAACCAGCTCGCCGTTACATTTGGTTTCGCGCTGATCATCATCTTCCTGGTGCTGGCCGCGCAATTCGAAAGCCTTCGCGATCCGCTCGTGATCATGATCAGCGTGCCCATGGCGATCGTCGGCGCGCTGATTCCGCTGTTCTTCGGTTTGGCGACGATGAACATCTACACTCAGGTCGGTCTCTTGACGCTGGTCGGCCTCATCAGCAAGCACGGCATTCTGATGGTGGAATTCGCCAACGAGCTTCAGCTCAAGGAGAGCCTGGATCGCCGCTCGGCGATCGAGATGGCGGCCCGCGTCCGGCTTCGCCCGATCCTGATGACGACCGCAGCGATGGTCACCGGCCTGTTGCCGCTGCTCACCGCGAGCGGTGCGGGCGCGGCAAGCCGTTTCTCGATCGGCCTCGTCGTTGTCGCCGGCATGACCATCGGCACACTGTTCACGCTGTTCGTGCTGCCGGCGGTCTATGTCTGGATCGCGACCGATCACCGCGCGGGCGCTGAATCCGAACGGGCAAGGGAAATTGCCGAGTTCGATCTCAATTCGAAGGTGCTGAAGCCGACCTGAGCCTGGTCGGCCAGTGGCCTTCCTGGTAGGCCGGTGGCCTAAAGGGAAACGTCGGCGAGGAGATTATGTCCCGCGCAGCCATTTCAGGATAGAGGATCATGTTAAAGTTCCATCGAACCTGACATGATCCAGGGAAACGCCTGAATGACGCGTGATTTTTCCGCCGGAAATTACCGGTTCATCCCGGCCGTATTTCAGTATTCGAGCGGCGCCTGCGCCTTCGAAGGCTTCGAAATCGAGCGGGTGCGATTCGACAGGTTGCTGCCCCTCGCCGAAGGTTTTGCGCGGGCAGCGGCTTATATCCAGGCCGCCGGGCAAGAGCTCACGTCATTCTGCGCTTGCGAGCTGCGCTCGCCTGCGGCGTTCACTGAGGCCGGCTTCCTCGCGTTCAATCAGCACTATGTCAAGACGCTCGCGGAGTGGGGCATCTACGACGGCACCACCAATCCCGTGGCGCGCAGCAATGTCTGTCCGGAAATCGATCCGCCGGCGGAGCCGTCGTTCCACGCCTTCTCGTTCGTTCGTCCGATCCAGGGGCAACGCCGCGCCGCGATCGCCGATTTCGTCATCGCAGGCGGCGCGGAAGCGCGTGGAGGCACCGGCAGCTATCCCGAGCGGATCGTGCGCTACCGCGACCTGAGCCCGGAGGGGTTGAAGGAGAAAGTCGGTTTCACCGTGCGCGAAATGGAAAACCGTCTCACGGCTTTTGGATTCGGCTGGAAGGAGACGACCGCGGCGCAGGCCTACACCGTCCATGATTTCCATCCCGCGATGGTCGATGAGCTCGTGCGCCGCGGTGCTGCGCGATCGGGCCTGACCTGGCACTTCGCGCGACCGCCGGTGGTTGATCTCGAATTCGAGATGGATTGCCGGCGGGTGAGCCGGGAGACGGTGGTTTAGTCATCCTCATCCTGAGGAGGCGCGACAGCGCCGTCTCGAAGAATGAGCCTTCATGGTTCTCCCGGCGATACGTCCGGCGACGCGCGGCATTGGATTGCGCCGTTCGGTAACGGCCTCGCTATCGCTCTGCCTGCTCGGGCGCAGCCGCGCTCCTCACCATGAGGAAGTTCGTCACCGCTGCCTTGGATCGAGCGCGTCGCGCAGGCCGTCGCCGACCAGGTTGAACGACAGCACCACCAGAAAGATCGCAAGCCCCGGCCACAGCGCCATCCAGGGCGCGTTGGTCAGGAAGCGTTGCGCCGAATTGAGCATGCTCCCCCAGGATGGCGCCGGCGGTTGTTGGCCGAGGCCGAGGAACGAAAGCGCGGCCTCCGCGATAATCGCGGCTGCGATCGAGAGCGTGGCCTGCACCAGAAGTGCCGGCAGGATGTTCGGCAGGATATGAAACAGCGCGATACGCCACGGGGGATTGCCGATGGCACGCGCCGCCTCGACATAATCCTCGACCTTGACGCTGATGGTCTGGGCACGCGTCAGGCGGATGAAGATCGGCGTGGCCGAGATGCCGATTGCGATCATGGCGTTGCCGAGGCTCGGTCCGAGGAACGCGGCCAGCGCAATGGCGAGGATCAGGAACGGGCAGGCGAGCATGGCGTCGGTGAGCCGGCTGATCAGCGCGTCGACAAAGCCGCCGCGATAGCCGGCGAGCAGGCCGAGCGGTACGCCGATCGCCAGCGCAATGCCGACGGAGATCGCGCCGGCCGCGAGCGAGGCGCGCGAACCGTAGATCACGCGCGCCAATATATCGCGGCCGAGATCGTCGGTGCCGAACCAGTGAGCGAGCGTGGCCGGTTTGCGGACCAGCGCCCAATTGGTTGCGATCGGGTCGTAAGGCACGATCAGCGGCGCAAAGATCGCGAGCAGGATGAAAGCTGCGATCACGCCGAGGCCTGCCACCGCGCCCTTGCGTTTGAACAAGCGGCGAAACGCCCGGCGTGTCGGACTTTCCAAGGTGTCCGAGCCGATGGCAGCCAGCACAGGGAGGGCGGCGTCGGTCATGCCAACTCAGCCCCTCAGCCGCGGATTGACGAGGACATAGGCGATATCGGCGAGCAGGTTCAGCGTCAGGTAGACGGTCGCGGTGACAAGCACGACGCCTTGCACCACGGCGTAATCGCGGTTGAAGACGGCGTCCACGATCAGCTTGCCGAAGCCCGGGATCGAGAAGATCTGCTCGGTCAGCACGGCGCCTGACAACAACGTCCCGAGTTCAAGTGCGCCGAGCGTGATCACTGGCGTCAGCGCGTTGCGCATCGCATGTTTGAGGATCACGCTGCGCTCGGATAGTCCCTTGGCGCGAGCGGTGCGAACGTAGTCACTCTCGAGCACCTGCAACATCGCGCTGCGCGTATGCCGCATCAATATCGCCGCAATGGCGTTGCCGAGCACGAAGGCCGGCATGATGGTCGAAGCCAGGCTCGCATGCCAGTTCTCGGAAAGCGGCACGTAGCCGGAAGCGGGCAGCCAGCCGAGCTTGATCGAGAACAGAAAGATCAGCATAATTCCGAGCCAGAAATTCGGCGTCGAGATCCCCCACAGGGCAAACAGGTTGGCGCCATAATCCCAGGCGGTGCCGCGTTTCACCGCGGACACGATGCCGGCGGGAATGCCGATCAGTAACGCGATGACGATTGCCATCGACGCAAGCTGTAACGTCACCGGCAGTTTCTGCGCGATCAATTCGCGCACCGGAACCTTCACCCGAAGCAATTCACCGAGATCGCCTTCCAGCACACCCTTGACCCAATAGAGGTACTGCACCGGGATCGGCCGATCGAGGTGGTACTGCTTCCGGATCTGCTCGATGACGGCGGGATCGCGTTCCTCGCCGGCCATCACCAGTGCGGGATCGCCCGGCAACAGATGCTGCAGTGAAAAGATCAGGATCGAGACGAAAAACAGCGTCGGCACCATTTGCAGAATGCGGCTGCCGAGAAAGTTCAGCATGGTCTTCTGCCTCCTCCGCAAGGGGAAGCGTGGAAGAACGGCGCGCCGCGCTGCATCTGGGAGGCGATTGCCTGAGTGACGCTCACTTCAGCTTCAATCCGACGACGCGGACCAGTCCATCCTGCATCTGCCGGTAGCCTTCGAGCTTCTTGGTATGCGCGAACAGGAGTTTTTTGTGATAGAGGTAGATGATCGGTTCGTCATTGAGAACGATCTTGGTCAGTTTTTCGTAGATCGCTTTGCGCGCAGCGGAATCGCCGGTCAGCCTCGCGTCTTCCATCAACTTGTCGGCTTCAGGATTTGAATAGCCGCCATCGTTCTGCGGCGCCCCGCTATGCAGGAAGACGTAGGAGTTTCCGTCGGGATCGATCCGGCCGCTCCAGTTGATCTGAAACACCTGGAATTCGCCGGCCTGGACCTGTTTGAACGACGTCGCGAACTCGACCAGCCGGATCTTGATATCGAAGCCGGCTTCCGCCGCCATCGACTGCACGACCTGCGCGACCGCCTCATATTCCGATCCTTTCGGCGCCATGTAGTCGATGGAAACGGGAAGGGAGACGCCGGCTTCCTTCAGCAGCGCCTTGGCTTTTTCGATATCGCGTGGACGGACCGGAGAGGACTGCTGGTAATAGGGATGCGAGGGGCTGACCCATTGGTTGCCGGGCGTAAACTCGCCGTTGAAGGCGACCTGGTTAAGCGCTTCGCGATCGATCGAAAGATCGAGCGCCTGACGAACTTTGACGTTGGTGAGGCCGCCCTTGCTCTTGTCGTTGTTGGTATTGATGGTGAGACCGAGATAGCCGAGTTCGGGCGCGGTCGACAGCACGAGGCGGGAATCGGACTGCACGTCCTTGATATCGGTGGCGAGCACGCGTTCGATCAGGTCGAGTCCGCCGGATTTGAGATTAGCGAGCCGTACGGTAGCGTCGATGATCGGCAGGAACACGACGCGGTCGATAAAGACATTGTCCTTGTTCCAGTAGTCGGCGAACCGTTCGAACACCATGCGATCCTGCTGCACGCGCTCGACAAACTTGAAGGGACCGGCACACACCGGATGCAGGCCGAACTTGTCGCCTTGTTCTTTCACCGCCTTGGGCGACACCATCATGCCGGCGCGGTCGGTGAGTTGTGCAACCAGCGGCGCGTAAGGAGTTTTCAATACGAGTTTGATGGTGAGGGGATCGACCACCTCGACATGGTCGACGCTGGCGAGTTCGGGCTTGCGGAACGAGCCCGGCATATTGATGTGCCGCTCGATCGAGAATTTCGCAGCTTCAGCGTCGAATGTCTCGCCGTCGTGAAATTTGACGCCGGGCCGAAGCTTGATCGTCATCGCCTTGCCGTCGGCGGAATTTTCGTAAGCCAGCGCCAGCTGCGGCACGATGTTGAGCTTTTCGTCGATGTCGAACAGCTTGTCGCAAAAGGCCGAGAATACGATGCGGCCGACATAGGTCCGGCCGAGCGAGGGATCGAGCATGTCGGGGTCTTCGGCGATGCCGATGCGCAAGGTCGTCTGGGCTTGCGCGCTCGCAACCACCGACATCGCAAGGGCCGCGGCGGTTACAGCCAGGCGAAAAGTCCTCATGGTCGTGTTCTCCATACTCGAATGTCGTTAGCTCAAGTCGGTTAGCTCAAATACTGGCCGTCGCTGTAGCGTCATCCGCACCAACACCGGGAGCGCCAGCCTCTTCGATGCGGTTGAAAGCCGCAATCAACTTGGCAAGCGTCGGCGAGAGTTCGCCGTCGGAAGGGATGATAGCGTCGGCCGGCGGCAGTTCATCGCTGCGGTGGCAGGCAGTCAGGTGTCCGGCCTTATCGGGCATTAGCTGAGGGAGTTCGGTCCGGCAGCGCTCGATCACATAAGGACAGCGGGTGTGAAAGCGGCAGCCGGACGGAGGATTTAGCGCGCTCGGCATCTCACCTTCGAGCATCAGCCGACTGCGTTTGGCGTGCGGTTTGGGCACGGGAATGGCCGATAGCAGCGCGCGGCTATAGGGGTGGCGCGGCGAGGCGAACAGGGTTTGGGCGTCCGCCGTCTCGACGATTTGGCCGAGGTTCATCACGGCCACCCGGTCGGCGATGTGCTTGACCACGGCAAGGTCGTGCGAGACGAAGACGTAGGCCAAGCCCAGCCGCTGTTGCAGGTCGCGCAACAGGTTGAGGATCTGCGAACGGATCGAGACGTCGAGCGCGGATACCGGTTCATCGCAGATGATCAGCTTTGGCTCGACGGCGAGCGCGCGGGCGATCGCGATGCGTTGACGCTGGCCGCCGGAGAATTCGTGCGCGTAACGGCGTGCCGCGCGCGGTTCGAGACCGACCAGCCGCAACAAATCTTCGACCCGCTTGCGGCGCTGTTCGGCTGGCACGAGTTCATGCAGCGTCAGCGGCTCGGCCAGGATCTGGCCCACGGTCATTCGCGGGTTGAGCGAGGCATAGGGGTCCTGGAAAATGATCTGGGCGTGGCGACGGAACGCGCGCAATTCGCTCGCACCCATCCCCAGGAGATCGCGTCCCTCAAACCGGATTTCGCCTTGATCGGGTTCGATCAGTCGTAAAACCAGCCGGCTGACCGTTGATTTGCCGCAGCCGGATTCACCGACCAGCGCCAGCGTCTCGCCTGCGTTGACGCTGAACGAGACGCCATCGACGGCCTTGACGAAAGATGTCGGTCGCCCAAACACCGAACGCGTTCCGACGAAATGCTTCACCAGATTTTTGGCATCGAGAAGTGCGGTCACGACACCAGCCTCTCCAGGGGAGCGCGGATGCAGCGTGACCAATGGCCGGGGCTGACTTGCGACAGCGTTGGCGGCTCGGTGCGGCAGGCCACCTCCGTGAAAGGGCACCGCGCCGCGAAGCGGCAGCCTTTCGGCGGATCTGACATGTTTGGCACCATGCCCTCGATGGTCGCAAGGTGCGACGCGCGGCGATCTAGCCGCGGGATCGAACCAAGCAGGCCGACGGTGTAGGGATGTTGGGGGCCGGCGAACAACGCATCGACGTTTGCCCGTTCGACGATTTCGCCGGCATACATCACCGCGACCTCGTCGCAGACTTCGGCGACGACGCCGAGATCATGCGTGATCAGAATGATCGCGGCGCCGCTCTCGGCTTTCAGCTCGCGCATCAAATAGAGGATCTGGGCTTGCAAGGTGACATCGAGCGCAGTGGTCGGCTCGTCGGCGATCAGGAGACGCGGATCGCAGGCGAGCGCCATCGCGATCATGACGCGCTGGCGCATGCCGCCGGATAATTTGTGCGGATATTCGTCGACACGCCGTTCGGGGGAGGGAATATGCACCCGCCGCAATAGATCGATCGTGCGTTTGCGCGCTGCGCTACGGCTGCCGCCACGGTGGCGGAGAATGGATTCGATGATCTGATCGCCGATCGTGAAGCTCGGATTGAGCGAGGTCATCGGTTCCTGGAAGATCATCGCCAGCCGATTGCCGCGCAGGTCGCGCCTGATCTGATCGGGGATATCAAGGAGATCGAAACCGTCAAAGCGGATCGATCCCGTCACTTCCGCCGAATGTTTCGGCAACAGCCCCATCACGGCGAGAGAGGTGACGCTCTTGCCGCAGCCGGATTCTCCGACCAGGCCAAGCGTTGCGCCTCGTGCAACCGTGAGATTGACTGTGTCGACCGCGTGCGTGGTGCGGCCGTCATCGCCGCGAAAAGTGACGCGCAAATCCCTGATTTCGATCAGCGGCGCATCGATCATTGCTGGCTTTCGATGGCAGCAGCAACGCCGGCGTCGATCACCGCGCGATCGGTGATCCCGGCCGGATTCTTCCGGCTAGGCAGATATTTGCGGAAATGCACCCAGCGCTCGCGGCTCACAGCTTCCAGCCGCGCCAGTTCGCCCAGGGGATCGACGTGGTCGTCAACACGAAGGTCAAGATCGGACCATTCCTCTTCGCCATAAATCAAAAGCGCGGCAGATTGCTTGCCGCGCTTGTCGCCGCCAGCCAGCTCGCCCGCGTGCATGCCGGCAATCAGGCGCTGTGCAAAAGGCATGCCGACGTTGGCGACATAGGCCTTCGCCGTGTCGTCCAGAACCCGCGATCCCGCCAGCATATTGCCGGCAATCGAAAAGCCGTCGCCTGCGAGATGGCCGCACCAGTCGACACAATCTTTTCCGGTATAGGCGGCGATCCGTCCGTTGGCGTCCATGATATGGAGCTGCCGGCTGGCGTGGCCCATGTCGCGGCCAATGAGGGTTTGGATAATGTCGCCGGGCTCACGGCCCTCGCGAAGTAACTTCACCCCGTCGATGCCGTAATAGGGGTTGATCAGCGCCTGTGTCGCGATCCCGCCAATACGTGCGGCGATGTGCGGCACGCGGGAGCCGACCGCGAAGAACTTGGTGGCGACTGCTATTCCGATCTGGCCGGTGGCGTTGTCCTTGGCAATGATCGACCAGGTCATGGGGATTAGCGTCCGGCGGCGTAGCCTTGCATGCCGCGGGCATTGGCGGCGGCACGGCGGCGCGGGCCGATTTTCGAGGCGGCGGTCAGGCGGCCTTCAGACCAATCCGGGCCGACCTCGACGATATGCCCGCGTTCGCGCAAGTTATCGACGGTCGCCTCCCGCACGCGATTCTCGATCACCATCACGCCGGGACGTGCCGTGCGCGGCCAGAACGAGATCGGGAAGTGCTCGGAGTGCCAGGCCGG
Source organism: uncultured Alphaproteobacteria bacterium (assembly GCA_963824305.1). Taxonomy (GTDB): domain Bacteria; phylum Pseudomonadota; class Alphaproteobacteria; order Rhizobiales; family Xanthobacteraceae; genus Bradyrhizobium. Next base: position 1,287,624 of record CAWGOW010000001.1, on the reverse strand, counting down.
CGCGTCGATCGCCTCCTGCAAATTCATCTTGGCGTGGACGTGCCGCAGGAAGAATTGCGTGATCCATTGATCCTGCTGATCGCCGCCGGGCGAACCCCACGACAAATACGGCTCGCCATCGCGCAATGCCATCGTCGGCGAAAGCGTGGTGCGCGGACGTTTGCCCGGCGCGAGCGAGGCGGGATGGTTTTCCTCCAGCCAGAACATCTGGGCGCGGCTGCCGAGGCAAAAGCCGAGTTCGGGGATCACGGGCGAAGATTGCAGCCAGCCGCCGGAGGGCGTGGCCGAGATCATGTTACCGGCCTTGTCGATAATATCGAAATGAACGGTATCGCCTCTGACTTCGCCGAAGCGCCCGACGGTGGGCTCGCCCGCGCCCATGGCGCCGACGGCTTCGCGTTGGCCTTCCTGACGCCTCAGCTTCACGACGCCGCCAAATCCTTCGACCGAGCCGGGAATGAAGTCGAGCGAGGCCTTATCCGAAATCAGCTTCCGCCGCTCGTCGTTATAGGCGTCCGACAACAGCGTCGCGATCGGAATTTCCGTGAACTTCGGATCGCCGTAGAATTTTTCGCGATCGGCATAAGCAAGCTTGGCGCATTCGATCTGGGTGTGGATGAATTCAGGTCCGGCCGGATCGAGCCCGTCGAGCTGAAAACCTTTCAGCAGCGCAAGCTGTTGCAGCATCACCGGCCCCTGGCTCCAAACGCCGGCCTTGCACACGGTGTAGCGGCCATAATCATAGGTCAGCGGCGCTTCGATGGTCGGCTGCCAGCGCGCCATGTCGTCGGCCGAAAGCACGCCGCGATGCGGCGATCCCGAGACATCCATTACTTCCTGCGTGCGGCAGAACTTGTCGATCGCTTCGGCGACGAACCCCTTCGACCAGGCTTTTCGCGCAGCTTCGATTTGCGCCTCGCGATCGCCGCCCGAGCTTTCGGCTTCCTTGAGAATGCGGGTATAGGTCTCGGCGAGTCTCGGATTGGTGAAGATCGAGCCGGGCTTCGGAACCTGGTTATTGGGAAGATAGACCGCAGCCGACGTGGTCCAGTATTTGCGGAACAATTGCTCGACGGTTTGGATGGTAGCGGCGGCGCGCTCAAGGAACGGATAGCCGTCACGGGCATATGCAATCGCCGGTTCCAGCACGTCGCGCAGCCGCATGGTGCCGTAGTCGCGCAGCAGCAGCATCCAGGATTCGAAAGTGCCGGGAATGCAGGCCGCGAGCAGCCCGGTGCCGGGCACCATTTCGAGCCCTTCGCTTTTGTAATGCGCGATGGTGGCGCGGGCGGGCGCAGGGCCCTGGCCACAGATCACCTCGATGCGGCCGCGCTTGACGTCGTGCACGATGATCGGCACGTCGCCGCCGGGGCCATTCAAATGCGGTTCGACCACCTGCAAGGTGAAAGCGGTAGCGACGCCGGCGTCGAAGGCGTTGCCGCCTTTTTCCAGGATGCCCATGCCGACCGCCGTCGCAATCCAGTGGGTGGAGGTCACCACGCCGAACATGCCCTCGATTTCGGGGCGGGTGGTGAAGGGTTCGGGGTTGATATGGCCCATGGGAATCCGTGATTTTTGGCTTTTATGACTGGCGGCGGCGCAATTGACCACAGCCGGAGCGCTCTGCCAACTGGTGGTCCGAGTCTAACATTCGCAGCCCTTCTCAGCGGGCACTTTTTGCGAATGTTGGACTCAAAGGACCACCAGCAAATATGGGTTTCTAGTGGCGTTTCGGATTTGACATTCGCGTGGCGAACCCGTGGCCGGATGGGTAGCGAATGTCAAATCCACTCCACTAGCGGTCCACAAGGCTCGATGTGGTGATCATGCGCCGATGGCGGCTTCCGCGGGACTGTTAACGGCATGGCAGGCCACGCCATTGATCAGTTTGGGCGCCTCACGTCGGCAAAGGTCGAAAGCAAGCGGGCAGCGCGGATTGAAGGAACAGCCGGAAGGCGGGTTGATCGGGTTCGGAATCTCCCCCTTTACGGGGATGCGCTGGCGGCCTGACATCGCAAGGTCCGGAACCGCGCCGAGCAGCATCCTGGTGTAGGGCATTTTCGGCGTGTCGAACAACTGGCGGGATTCCGCGATCTCGACCACCCGGCCGAGATACATCACGCCAATGCGCGTGGCCATATGCCGGACCACCGCAAGGTTGTGGCTGATGAAAAGATAGGTGAGGCCGAACTTGTCTTGCAGATCGCGCATCAGGTTGAGAATTTGGGCCTGAACCGAAACGTCGAGCGCCGAGGTCGGCTCGTCGCACACGATGAATTCGGCCTCGGAAGCAAGCGCGCGTGCAATGGCGATGCGCTGGCGTTGGCCGCCGGAAAATTCATGCGGAAATTTCCAGCCGTCATCGGCGTGCAAGCCGACCAGCCCGAGCAATTCGCCGACGCGGCCGCGAATGTCCGCCTCGCTTTTCAGGAGATCGAAGGCGCGGATCGGTTCGGCGATGACGGCATCGACCCGCAGCCGCGGATTGAGGCTTGCATAGGGATCCTGAAAAATCATCTGAATGCGGCGGCGCAACGCCCGCCGCGCCTGCGACCGGCGGGGATCGGTCATCGAGACGCCGTCGATAACGACGTTTCCCGACGTCGGCGGCAACAGCCCGACCACCATCCGCGCCACTGTGGTTTTTCCCGAGCCGGATTCGCCGACCAGCGCAAAGGTCTCGCCCTTGACGATGTCGAAAGAGATGTCGTCGACCGCTTTGAGAAATTCCAGGTGGCCGCCTTCGAGCGCGCGGTTGAGCCACGGTTTTGAAACGTCGAAAACACGACGCAGGTTGTTCACGGCAACAAAGGGCTGGTCCGTCATGCCGCGGTCTCCGCAGGTGCGGCATCGTAGAGATGGCAGGCGACCGCCTGCGTGCCATGGGCGATCGGCTCTGGCCGCTCGGTAAAACAACGGTCGAATGCGAAGGCGCAGCGCGGGTTGAACGGGCAGCCGGGCGGGATCGCAGACAATCTCGGCATGCTGCCCGGAATCTGGACGAGCCGCGTGGCGTCGCTGGCCAGGGTCGGAATCGCGCCCATCAGGCCCTTGGCGTAAGGGTGCAGCGGATGTTGCACGACGTCGCGCACCGGTCCGATTTCGGCAATGCGGCCTGAATACATCACGGCGACACGGTCGGAAGTCTCCGCGATTACGCCCATGTCGTGGGTCACGAGCATGACGGCCGTACCGTGATCGCGTCCGAGCCGTTTGATCAAGGCAATGATCTGGGCCTGTACCGAAACATCGAGAGCCGTGGTCGGCTCGTCGGCGATGATCAGTTCCGGCTCGGCGCAGATCGCGAGCGCAATGACCACGCGCTGACGCATGCCGCCGGAAAATTCGTGCGGGTAGGAATCGATGCGTTTTTCAGGCGCGGGAATTCCGACCTCGGCAAGTAGATCGATGGCGCGTTTGCGCGCTGCGGATTCCGACAGGCGAGTGTGCGTTCGGATGGTCTCGATGAGCTGATCGCCGATCCGGTAGAGCGGGTTGAGGCTTGTGAGGGGATCCTGGAAAATCATTCCGATCCGCTTGCCCCGGATGCGGCGCATTTCCTCCGGCGGCAGATTGTCGATGCGCAAACCTGACAGACGAATTTCCCCGCCCGCGATACGGCCGGGCCGGTCGATCAGGCCGATCACCGCAAGCCCGGTCACGGATTTGCCGGCGCCGGATTCTCCGACCACACCCAGCACCTCGCCCTTGGCGATATCGAAAGAAATGCCGTCGATCGCGCACAGCACGTTATGACGGGTGGCGAATTCGACCCGAAGATTACGCACGGAAAGGACGGGTTCGATCATCGCAGTTTCGGGTTGAGAGCGTCGCGCAGCCAGTCGCCGAGCAGGTTGATCGACAGGATCAGCACAGCGAGTGCGATACCGGGGAAGGCCACGATCCACCATTCACCGGCGAACAGGTAGTTGTTGCCAATGCGTATCAACGTGCCGAGCGACGGCATGGTTTCCGGCATGCCCGCGCCGAGAAAAGACAAGGTCGCTTCGGTGATGATCGCGAGCGCGAGATTGATGGTCGCAATCACCAGGATCGGGCCCATCGCATTGGGCAGGACATGCCGCAGCATGATCACTGGCGCGGGCAGGCCGATCAACTGCGCCGCCGCCACATAGTCCTTGTTCTTTTCCACCATCACCGAGCCGCGCACGGTGCGCGCGTACTGCACCCAGAAGCTGAGGCCGATCGCGAGAACCAGCACCCCTAACATGCTCATGGCTTCGAGGCGGTTGCCGAACAGCGATTTGGCGATCCCGTTGACCAACAGGGCGATCAATATGGCGGGGAAGGTGAGTTGAACGTCGGCGATGCGCATGATCAGCGCGTCGATCGCGCCGCCGAAGTAACCTGCGATCAGGCCGAGCGCGATGCCAAGCGCGCCGGAAAAGATCACGCCGAGAATGCCGACGACGAGCGAGATGCGCAGACCGTAGAGGATGGCGGAAAGCATGTCGCGGCCCTGTTCGTCCGTACCGAGCAGGAACGGGCTCTGGCCGTCCGCGGTCCAGAGCGGCGCGATCCGCGAATTGATGAGCTGGAGTTCGCTGGGATCAAATGGATTTTGAACCGCGATGAGAGGCGCGGCGATCGCCAGCAGGAAGAACAGCAATGTCACGATTGCAGCGACCACGGTCAGCCGCGAACGACGGAACGAATAGAAGATGTCGCTATCGAGCGCGCGCCGGACCAAGCCTGCCGATGCGGCGCGGTTTGCGGTGGCTTTGTCGGGGAGGGTGGCATCGGTCATGTCAGCTCTCTTACGCCGGGCGGCTGACGGTCGCGCGCAGGCGCGGATCGACTACGGTATAGAGCACGTCTACAATCAGATTGATGGTGACGAAGATCAACGACACCATCAGCAGATACGCTGCCATGATCGGGATATCGACATTCTGCACGGCCTGAACGAACAGGAGCCCCATGCCGGGCCACTGAAAAACGGTTTCGGTAATGATCGCAAATGCAATAACCGAGCCAAATTGCAGGCCTGCCACTGTAATGACGGGCACGAGCGTGTTCTTCAGCGCATGGCCGAAATGGACGGCGCGGGTGGTTAGTCCGCGCGCGCGGGCGAAGCGGATATAGTCGGTGCGAAGGACCTCGAGCATTTCGGCGCGTACCAGCCGCATGATCAGCGTCATCTGGAACAGACCGAGGGTGATCGAGGGCAGGATCAGGGCCTTCAGCCCCGAGATCGTCAGAAGGCCAGTGGTCCACCAGCCCAGGCGAACGACGTCACCGCGCCCGAAGGAGGGCAGCCAGCCAAGAGTCACCGAGAACAGATAGATCAGAAGGATGCCGATCAGAAAGGTCGGCAGCGAAATGCCGATCAGCGAAATCGCCTGGAACAGCTTCGCGAGGAAACCATCGCGCCGGAGTGCGGAATAGACCCCCATCAGGATGCCGAACAGCAGCGCCAGGATCGTGGCGCAGGTCGCGAGTTCCAGAGTCGCCGGCATCCGTTCTTTCAGGAGGTCGGCGACCGGCAGGCGGAATTGATACGACACGCCGAACTTGAACTGCGCAGCATTGGCGAAATAGCGTAAGAACTGTACGGCAACGGGATCATCGAGCCCGAGCGATTTTCTGATTTCCGCGCGCTCGGCTGCCGAGGTGTCGATCGAGACGATCTGGCTCACGGGATCGCCGACGAAGCGGAACATCGAGAAAGAGATGATCCCGACCGCGATCATGACCCCGATCGCCTGAATGGCCCGGCGAAGCGTGAAAGCGAGCATTTCTTCCTTTCACTTCTTCTCTGGAGCGTGACGCAACGTGTGACTCAACACGAAGTGAAACGACACATCCCCGGAAACGAGTGTTCCGGTTCCGACATCCGTACGGTGTTGCGGCCAACCATGTTACAAATGTCTGAACACCAGCAAAGCCTATCCCTTCCAACGTGGTTCAGGATTTGGCATTCGCCATTCGGATTTGCGGCATTACACAAGCGAATGTCAAATCCACCGACTACCCTTTCCGGGATTTTGAGCAGCGTGTCACGCTATTCCTGCTTGGTGGCCCAGTAGAACAGAACCTGGTTATCGGCCCGCTGGTTGATTTTCACCTTTTTCGAAACGCCCCAGGCCAGCGATTGCTGATGTAAGGGGATATAGCCGTAATCCTTGATGCCGATTTCGAAGGCCTGCTTGATCATCTGATCGCGCTTGGCGGCGTCGGGCTCGATCAGGACCTTGTCGGTAAGCGCATCAAATTCCTTGTTGCAATAGCCGCCGAGATTGGCCTCGCCGCGCGTTGGTTCCTTGGGATCGTGACAGCCCATGATGTCGTACAGCACGTTATGGGAATCCATCGAGGCCGGTGTCCAACCCAACAGATAGAACGAGGTCTGATAGCCGCCGGGCTTGAGCACCTTGCCGAAATACTGTGCCTTGGGCTGCGCGAGCAAATTCACCTTGACGCCGATGCGCGCGAGCATGCCGACCACGGCCTGACAAATGTCGGCATCATTGATGTAACGGTCGTTCGGGCAATCCATCGTAACTTCGAAGCCGTCGGCGTAGCCCGCTTCCACCATCAGCTTCTTGGCGGCGTCAGGATCGGCCTTGGGCCGGACGAAATCCTTGGAAAGCGCGAACAGTTGCGGAGCGACCATCAGTGCGGACGGCGTCGAGAGGCCGCGCATCACGCGGTTCTTGATCAGGTCGACGTCGATCGCCTTGTAGAAGGCTTCGCGCACGCGAATGTCCTTGAACGGATTCTTGCCCTTGATGTTGGAGTAGAGGAGCTCGCTGCGCTCCTGATCCATGCCCAGAAAGATGGTGCGGACTTCCATGCCGGTCAGCACGGTCGCATTGCCGCCGGCATTCACCCGCTGAATATCCTGGGTAGGCACCGGCTCGATCACGTCGACTTCGCCGGACAACAGCGCTGCAACGCGCGTGGCGGCCGATCCGATCGGCGTAAAGACGATTTCCTTGATGTTGTGCTCAGGCTTGCCCCACCAGTTCGTATTGACCTTGAACACGGTCTTCACGCCGGGCTGATGGCTTTCGATGATGAAGGGACCTGTGCCGTTTTCGTGCAGCGAAGCAAAGCTGGGCGTGGTCGCAGAAGCAGGTGTCGGTGCGATGGAATTGTTTTCCTCGCACCATTTCTTGTCCATGATGAACCAGCCGTCCCATTGCGAGGTCAGAATGGGATTGGGCGCATCGAGTTTGACGTCGACCGTGTAGTCGTCGATCTTGATGAACTTGGCATCGGCGGGGACGTTGGTGAGGAAGTTCGAGCCTTTGGCGCGGACGCGATCGGCGGAGAAGATCACGTCATCCGCCGTGAAAGGGTCGCCGTTGTGGAATTTGACGCCCTTGCGCAGATGGAAACGCCAACGCGTGGGCTCCGGCGTCTCCCAGCTTTCGGCCAGTCCGGGAGCAATCTTCAGATCCTTGTCGCGGATGACCAGGCCCTCATAAACATGAGCATGATGGGCGATGGTCGTTGTTTCCTTGAGCGTATATGGATCAAGCGACTTGAGCTCGCCCTGGTTGGCGTAGCGTATAGTCTGGCTTGAAGCCGGCATCGCGGCAAAGGCGACGATCGAAGCAGTGGCCGTTGCAAGCAAGATCTGACGTAACGGCATTGGTGGAAACTCTCCGCGATGGTGTACAAAATAGCCAAACCATGTTGCCAGAGTTTGGCCGCCACGCAAAGGCGATTTCCTCTCGCCACAATGGTTTACGGGCACGATGCCCGCCTTAAGTTCAACGCTGGCGGCTTTTTAGGATTTCGCCAAGATATGGAAGTGACGGATGGCGGAACAGCTCGTGCCTAAAGCCGATGTTCTTGTGTTGGGTGCGGGTATGGTCGGCGTCAGCGCGGCCTTGCATCTGCAAAAGCTTAGGCGCGACGTCATTCTCGTCGACAGGAACGAGCACGCCGGGGACGAGACCAGCTACGGAAATGCCGGCATCATCGAATGTGCTTCGGTCTTTCCCCTGATGTTTCCGAGAGACCTCAGGCTGATCTTCCAGTACGCGCTCAACCGCTCGCCGAATTCGTACTACCGCATTTCCGAGTTGCCGGAATTTCTACCCTGGCTGCTGCGTTACTATCTTGCGTCGTCGCCCGCGGGGGCCATGCGGAGCGCGATGGCCGAATGGCCGCTGATTCAGCGCAGCCTCGTCGAGCACGAGGCGCTGATCACAGAAGCAGGTGTGCCGGAGCTGTTACGCCGCACCGGCTGGCTCAAGCTTTTCCGTTCGCAAGCCAGTCTTGCCGGTGCCGTGCGCGATGCGGAGCGGGTCAAGCAATACGGCGTTCCCAGCGAAATTCTCGACGAAAAGGCGATCACCGCGCGCGAACCCGGTCTGACCGGTGATTTCGCCGGCGCGGTCTTCTGGCCGACCCCCGGCTTTATCGCCGATCCCGGTGCGCTGGCGAAGGCCTATGCGGCGCTGTTCGTGCGCAAGGGCGGGCGCTTCGTCGTCGCCGATGCGCGAACGCTGACGCAGGAATCCGGCGGATGGCGTGTCAACGGGGCATCCGCGCGTGAGGTCGTGGTCGCGCTCGGGCCGTGGTCCGATCTCGTGTTCCGGCCGCTTGGCTATTCCATTCCGCTTGGAGTCAAGCGTGGCTACCACTTGCATCTGCAGGCGAGCGGCAACGCCGTGCTCAATCATCCCGTGCTGGATTCCGATCTCGGCTATTTGATCGCGCCGATGAACCGCGGCGTCCGCCTGACGACCGGTGTGGAGTTCGCCCACCGCGACGCCCCGCCACGGCCGATCCAGCTCGAACGGGCGCTGCCGCGGGCGCGCAGCCTGTTTCCGCTTGGCGAGCCCGTCGATGCGCAGCCGTGGATGGGCGCGCGGCCCTGCCTGCCGGACATGCTGCCGGTGATCGGGAAGGCGCCTCGCCATCCCGGGCTGTGGTTCGATTTCGGCCATCAGCATCATGGCCTGACATTGGGGCCCGTCACCGGCCGGCTGCTGGCCGAAATGATAACCGGGACGACGCCGTTTACCGACCCGAGCCCGTATGCCGTCGAGCGCTTCTCTTGACCACGTCGGCTTTGGCCTTTCGGACGGCTTGCGTCCCGGGCGAGGTCGTGGCGATACTGGTGTCCCGGCTCCGACATTGCCGGATAAGCCGCAATGTTGAAGCGAATCTCAAATCGACCACACTAGCCAAGATGGTCAAGGCAGCCAGGGAGTGCCCATGAAGGTTAACGTGGAGATCGAGTGTACGCCGCAAGAGGCGCGGCAGTTTTTCGGACTTCCGGACGTGCAGCCGATGCAGACGGCAGTGATGGAAAAACTCCAGCACCAGATGCTGGACAACATCCAGAAAGTCTCGCCCGAAGCGATCATGCAAAGCTGGCTGTCGTTCGACCCGAAATTTGCCGAACGCTTTACTGACATGTTCGCGGCCATGACCGGCCTCGGCGGCACACGACCGCCCGATAAGAAATGACATCGTCACCCGACGGACAGCCGACGGGACGCACGCTTCGGCCGCCGAGCCTCGGCCTGCTGCTGGCCGAGATGCGGGGTATCTTCGAACTCAACGCCAGCCTGATGATGTCCCCGCTGTTGATGCGGGCGCCGAGAGGCGACGGCCACCCGGTCCTGGCTCTGCCGGGCTTTCTCGCCAGCGACCTCTCAATGGCGCCGCTGCGGCGCTATTTGACGGAACTGGGATACGACGCCCATGCCTGGCAGATGGGTCGAAACCTCGGCGGACTTTCGCGCGTGCGGGCGGCGCTGCGCGAACGGCTTGCCGCCATTCACGCGTCGACCGGCCGCAAGGTCAGCGTGGTCGGCTGGAGCCTCGGTGGCGTCTATGCACGGGACCTCGCGCTGCACGCACCGGAGATGGTGCGCTATGTGATGACGCTCGGAAGCCCTTTCGCCAATGACGTTCGCGCGACCAATGCGACCAAGCTTTACGAGATGCTGTCGGGTGAAACTGTCGGCGACGATCCCGGGTTTCTTGAGGCGATCGCGGGCGAGCTGCCGATGCCGGCGACCTCGATCTATTCGCGTGCCGATGGGGTCGTGAACTGGCGGACGTGTCTGCTGCGTCCCTCGGCCAAAGCCGAGAACATCGAGGTGTACCTCGCGAGCCATGTGGGGCTCGGCGTTAACCCCGCGGTATTGTGGGCGGTCGCCGATCGACTGGCCCAACAGGAAGGTCAATTCAGCCAATTTGGCCGATCGGGGCCCTTTGCCATTGCATATGCGCCGTCAGAACGGGCACAATCTTGACCGGTTGACGGGATCGTCTCAACGCCCGAACCAAAACCAAAAACACCTCCAAGGTGTAGCGTCATTGTTCGCGGGAGGGAGCCTATGAGCGACGCCAGGAAACTGTCCTCCGTGGACGCGTCGTTTCTGTATCTGGAGACGCCGGAAATGCCGATGCATGTCGGAAGCATGGCGATCTTCCGTCTGCCGGAGGGATACAAGGGCGACTTCTTCGAAGAATTCAAGGCGATGATCGCCTCGCGCCTGCACGTCGCGCCGATCCTCAAAGCCCGGCTCGAAAAGGCGCCGCTCGACATCGATCATCCCTCCTGGGTCGAGGACGACCAGTTCGATATCGACCGTCATATCTTTCGCGCCAGCCTGCCGGCGCCGCGTGATCGGGCCACGCTCGAGCGCATCGTCGGCTGGATGCATGCCAAGCTGCTCAACCGCGCGCGTCCGCTGTGGGAGTTCTATGTCTTCGAAGGCATGAAGGACAACGAGATCGGGCTTTATTCGAAGATGCATCATGCATGCATCGACGGCGGCGCAGGTGCGGCGCTGACCAACATGATCTACGATTTGACGCCGGTGCCCCGTGAGGTCGAGCCTCCAGCGGAACGCGCCAAGGTCGGGCAGGAGCCGCGCGACATCGCGGCCAATCTGCTGGATTCCTATCAGCAGCTGTGGCGGGAGCCGTTCAACACTTCCGCGGCCGCCAAGGGCATCGAATTGCCGCGATCGGGCAAGAGCGACCTCGGCTCGATCCTGTTCGACAACGCGATGTTCCAGATCGAGAATGCGATCAAATTTGCCGGCAACGTGCCGACGATGCTCAAGAGCGTCTCCGACGTGGTCGGAAAGATCACCGATCCCAAATCGCGCGAGAGCATTGCCGGCATGATGTCGCCGCCAACCGTTCTCAACAAGCAGATTTCTTCCGAACGCAGCTTTGCCGGCGTTTCGATCCCGCTGTCCCACGCCAAGGCGGTGGCGAAAGCGGCCGGCGGCAAACTCAACGATGTCGTATTGGCGATCTCAAGCGGCGTGGTTCGCCGTTATCTCATCGAGCGTGGCGCGCTGCCCACCAAATCGTTGACCGCGGCAGTGCCGATTTCGCTGCGCGAAGAAGGCAACAAGGACGCCAACAACCAGGTGTTCGGAATGATCTGCTCGATCGCGACCAATGTCGAAGACCCTCGGACGCGGCTCGAGACGATCATCGCGCAATCCACCAAGTCCAAGGAGATATCGCATCCCCTGCGCGCCCTGATGCCGCAGGTGCAGAACGTCTCGATGCTGGGCGCGCCGATCCTGGTGCAGATACTGGCGCTGCTCTACAGCCGCACCAATCTATCGGATGTCCTGCCGCCGGCGGCCAATATCACGGTGTCGAACGTCCCGGGCCCTCGTCAGACGTTGTATGCCGCCGGTGCCGAGCTTTTGCACATCTTTCCGGTGTCGATTTCGACGCATGGGCTGGCGCTGAACATCACCGTGCAAAGCTATCGCGATCAGCTCGATTTCGGTTTCATCGCCGGCGCCAACATCATTCCGCATGTCCAGGTGCTGTGCGATCTGGTACCTGCGGAGTTTGCGGCACTGGAAGCAGCCTTTGCGCCGCCGCCGGCCGATGTGAAAGGCGCGGCGGAGTAGGGCTAGTACCGCCGATCTGAAGTCCCTGCAGCACGTGCGGCGGGTTCAATCAGGGACTTCAAATCGATCAAGCGGTACTAGAATCGATATGTTTGCAAGTGCCCATGACTTTCTGAAGTTCGTGAAGGTGGGTGCTGCGATGGAGCACGAACTTCGGAAAGTGGGCACGCGCCGTGATTGAAATGCCGCCGCTGCAATTTGCCCAGACCAACGGGATTCGGATGGGCTTCTATGAAGCGGGCCCGAAGGCCGATCGTCCCCCGGTCGTTCTCTGCCATGGCTGGCCCGAGCTCGCATTCTCCTGGCGCTATCAGATCAAGGCGTTGGCGGAAGCCGGCGTTCGCGTCATCGCACCCGATCAGCGCGGTTATGGCGCAACCGACCGGCCGGAACCGGTCGAAGCCTATGATCATGAACATCTCACGGACGATCTCGTCGGTCTGCTCGATCACCTGAAAATCGACAAGGCGATCTTCGTCGGTCATGACTGGGGCGGGTTCGTCGTCTGGCAGATGGCGCTTCGGTATCGCGATCGCGTCGCGGGTGTCGTTGGCGTTAATACGCCCCATCATAGCCGCGCGCCCGCGGACCCGATCGAACTGATGCGCAAGCGTTACGGCGATCAGATGTATATCGTGCAATTCCAAAATCCGGCGCGCGAGGTCGACAAGATCTTCAATAACCGGGTTGAGCAGACTTTCGATGCCTTCATGCGTCAGCCGCTACCGCGCACGGAAGATTTGCCGGCGGAGCCTGTGACCGGTGGCGTGGGCATGTCGTCCAAACTTAATCTGGCGTTTCCGCAGATGATTGCGGCATACGATGCCAAATACGATCCGCGCAGGCCGATCCTGTCACCAGAAGAAAAGAAGGTGTTTGTCGATACCTTCACGAAGACCGGCTTCACCGGCGGCATCAACTGGTATCGCAACTGGACGCGAAACTGGGAGCATTCGGCCGGGCTCGACCACACCGTCCGCGTGCCGTCGCTGATGATCATGGCGGAGAACGATGCGGTGTTGCCGCCGTCGGCCGCCGACGGCATGGAGAAAGTGGTCCCCGATCTGGAGAAATATCTCGTGCGCGGTAGCGGACACTGGACGCAGCAGGAAAAGCCGGAAGAAGTCAGCGCCAAGCTGATCGAATGGCGGCGGAAGCGATTTGGATGAGGCCGTCATTGCGAGCGAAGCGAGGCAATCCGGAGTCTGGAAGCAAGACTGGATCGCTTCACCGCGAGCCTGCCGGCGGGCGCGCACATGCGCGCGATCCGGTGGCTTCTCGCGATGACGGGATGAGTTAAGGGATATTTTGACGATGACGTCGAAGAACAGGCTAAGCCCGATCCCGCAGCCGCCGACCAAACCGGTGGTCGGCAACATGCTGTCACTGGATTCGACCGCGCCGGTGCAGAACCTGGCGCAGCTTGCCAGGGAGTTGGGACCGATTTTCTGGCTCGATATGATGGGCGCGCCGCTGGTCATCGTTTCCGGCCATGACTTGGTCGACGAACTCAGTGACGAGAAGCGCTTCGACAAGACGGTGCGCGGGCCGTTGCGGCGGGTACGCGCCATCGGAGGCGACGGTCTGTTCACCGCCGATACCGACGAACCGAACTGGAGCAAGGCACATAACATCCTGCTCCAGCCGTTCGGCAACCGCGCCATGCAGTCCTATCACCCCAGCATGGTCGATATCGCCGAGCAGCTTGTGAAGAAATGGGAGCGGCTAAACGCTGACGAGGAGATCGACGTCGTCCATGACATGACCGCGCTGACGCTCGACACCATTGGCCTGTGCGGGTTCGACTACCGCTTCAATTCGTTTTACCGCAGGGATTATCACCCCTTTGTGGCGTCGTTGGTGCGCTCGCTCGAAACCATCATGATGATCCGTGGCCTGCCGCTGGAAAATCTCTGGATGCAGAAGCGGCGGCGCGAAATGGCTGAAGACGTCGCGTTCATGAACGGGATGGTGGACGAGATCGTCGCCGAGCGGCGCAAAAATGCGGCCGCTGCCGACGACAAGAAGGACATGCTTGCGGCCATGATGACCGGTGTCGATCGCGCCACCGGCACACAGCTCGACGACGTCAACATCCGATACCAGATCAACACCTTCCTGATCGCGGGGCACGAAACGACGAGCGGACTATTGTCATGTACGATCTATGCGCTCTTGAAGCATCCCGAGGTGCTGAAAACGGCCTATGAGGAAGTCGACCGCGTGCTCGGGCCCGATATCAACGTCAGGCCGACCTATCAACAGGTCACGCAACTCACCTACATCACGCAAGTCCTCAAAGAAGCCTTGCGGATGTGGCCGCCGGCGCCGGCCTACGGTATCACGCCGCTGAATGACGAGGTCATCGGCGGTAAATACAAGCTCAAGAAAAACACGTTCATCACCGTGCTCGTGCTGGCACTGCACCGCGACCCCTCGGTGTGGGGACCCAATCCGGACGCCTTCAATCCCGAGAATTTTTCACGCGATGCCGAGGCGGCGCGCCCCGTCAACGCATGGAAGCCATTCGGCAACGGGCAGCGCGCCTGTATCGGTCGCGGCTTTGCGATGCATGAGGCGGCCCTTGCGATCGGCATGATCCTGCAACGCTTCAAGCTGATCGATGTGCATCGCTATCAGATGCATTTGAAGGAAACGCTGACGATCAAGCCGGACGGCTTCAAGATCAAGGTGCGCCCGCGAATCGATCAGGAGCGCGGCAACTTTGCCGGCGTCACTTCCGCGGCACCGGTAGCAACTGCCGCGGCGCCGCGCGCACAAACCCGTCCAGGACACAACACGCCGCTGCTCGTCTTGTATGGCTCCAATCTCGGTACTGCCGAGGAACTTGCGACGCGTGTGGCCGATCTGGCCGAAGTCAATGGTTTTGCGACGACGCTGGCGCCCCTCGACGATCATGTCGGCACATTGCCGACCAAAGGCGGCGTCTTGATCTTTTGCGCGTCTTATAACGGGGTTGCTCCCGACAACGCCACGCAATTCGTCAAGTGGCTCGGCGGTGACCTGGCGAAGGATGCCTTTGCGAATTTGCGTTTCGCCGTGTTCGGCTGCGGCAACAGCGACTGGGCGGCGACTTATCAATCGATTCCACGCTTCATCGACCAGCAATTGACCGCGCATGGCGGCCGCAGCGTCTATGAACGCGGCGAGGGCGATGCCCGCAGCGATCTCGACGGACAGTTCGAGCAATGGTTCGCGAAGGCCGCGCCCCAGGCCGTCAAGGAGTTCGGTGTCGATTCCAGCTTCAGCCGCAGCGCGCAGGACGAGCCGCTCTATAGCGTCGAGCCGGTGGCGCCATCGGTTTCCAATGTCGTGGTCGCGCTCGGCGGCGCCGCGCCGATGCAGATTCTTGCCAACACTGAATTGCAAAACAAGACTGGTCCCAACGCTTCGCAGCGCTCGACGAGGCATATCGAGATACAATTGCCGCCCAGCGCCAGCTATCGCGTCGGCGATCACTTGAGCGTCGTGCCGCGCAACGATCCGGCGCTGGTGGATTTGGTTGCCCGGCGTTTCGGCTTCCTTCCCTCCGACCAGATTCGGTTGCAAGTGGGCGAAGGGCGGCGTGCGCAGCTGCCGGTCGGTGAGGCTGTCTCGGTCGGGCGTTTGCTCTCTGAGTTTGTCGAATTGCAGCAGGTCGCGACCCGCATGCAAATCCAGATCATGTCGGAACACACGCGCTGCCCGGTAACCAAGCCGAAGCTCTTGGCGCTCATTGGCGAGGATGCGGCGTCGACCGAGCGCTACCGAGCTGAAGTTCTCGGCAAGCGCAAATCGGTGTTCGATCTGCTCGAGGAACACCCGGCCTGCGAGCTGCCGTTGCACGTCTATCTTGAAATGTTGTCGCTGCTGGCGCCGCGATACTACTCGATCTCGTCATCGCCGTCCGTCGATGCGTCGCGCTGCAGCGTCACCGTCGCCGTGGTCGAGGGAGCGGCTGCTTCGGGCCGCGGTACCTACAAGGGCATCTGTTCGAACTATCTGGCAGGGCGCCGCGCGAGCGAAACGATCTACGCAACGCTGCGTGAGACCAAAGCGGGCTTTCGTTTACCCGCATCCCCTGAGGTGCCTCTCATCATGATTGGTCCCGGCACCGGGCTTGCCCCATTCCGTGGTTTCCTTCAGGAGCGCGCCGCATCAAAGGCCAAGGGCGCGGCATTGGGGCCAACCATGCTTTTCTTCGGCTGTCGTCATCCCGAGCAGGACTATCTCTATGCAAACGAGTTGAAAGGCTTCGCGACCGACGGCATCACGGAATTGCATGCGGCGTTCTCGCGTGGTGATGGTCCGAAAACCTACGTGCAAAATCTGATCGCGGCGGAGAAAGACCGTGTGTGGGCGCTGATCGAGCGAGGCGCGATCGTCTATGTCTGCGGGGACGGCAGCAAGATGGAGCCAGACGTCAAGGCAACGCTGGTTTCGATCTATCGCGAAAAGAGCGGCGCGGATTCGCAAGCCGGCCAGCGCTGGATCGACGATCTCGGTGCCAACAACCGGTACGTGCTCGACGTCTGGGCGGGCGGATAGTTCGCTAGCGCTGCGGCGGGAGTTTCTCGAAGCTCGGCATGCCCTCGGGGATCGCGTGGAACGCCTGCATGTCGCAGGTGAAGATCGCCGATTGCGGGCTGCCATACATCGCGGGATCGTCGAGTGTGCCGGCTTTCAGGATAACGGCCGGCAATCCCGGACGTTGGGTCGTCAGATGGGTGCCACACTCGGCACAGAATTCACGCGTAACGGCGTTCTCGAGATCGCTGCGGGTGAATTTTTTGGGAGCGCCCTTGGTGTAGCTGAATCCCTTCGGCGGCATCAGCATGAAGAAATTAGGACCGCCGCCAGAAATGTATTGGCACTCGCGGCAATGGCATTGTGCCTTGAACATCGGATCGCCTTCGGCGACGTAGCGCAGCTTTCCGCAATAGCATCCGCCTTCCAGTTTCATCGGGCTCTCCTGGCTCTCAGTGTGTGGTCGTGGATGCCGCGTGCGCGTGCTTGTCGATCGCGTCGATGATCTGCGGCCACATCTGGATCGGCAGTGCGTGGCCCATGCGTTCGATCATGAGCAGCTTGGCGCCCGGGATCGATGCCGCCGTGTCCTTGCCGCCTGCGGGAGGCACCAGGGGATCGACGGTGCCGTGAATGACCAGCGTCGGCGTCTTCACGTTGCCAAGTCGCGGCTTGCGGCTGCCGGAAGCGAGAATGGCCCGCATCTGGCGGCTGACGCCGGGCGGATTGAGACCGCGCGCGAAGTTGCGCTCCGCCCGTGCCGGATCAAGCGCTTCGTCGTCCGGGAAGGAGCCGGCGCGCAGGACTTTCCAGGTGTTGCCGAAGCGAACGATGTATTCCTCCTTTGACTTCGGTGGTGGCGCCATCAGCACGGCCATCGCCTCTCGCGTCGGGCCGGGGAGTTTTGGATTGCCCGTGGTCGACATGATGGAAGTGAGGGATCGCACACGTTGTGGAAACGAGATTGCGATCTCCTGGGCGATCATCCCGCCCATGGAGGCGCCGACCAGATGAGCCGACGTGATGCCGAGCGCATCCATCAGGCCGACGGTGTCTTCCGCCATGTCGCTCAAACGGTAGGGCGCCTTTACCGGGATCTTGAGCAGGCGCAGCTTGATCAGCTCCAGCGCCGTCAGCGGCTTGCCGCCGGACAATCTGGTGGACTTGCCAATATCGCGATTATCGAAGCGGATCACGCGAAAGCCTCGCGCGGCCAACTGGCTGCAGAAATCGTCGTCCCATTGGATCATCTGGGCGGCGAGCCCCATGATCAGGATCAGCGGTTCCGCGGCAGGGTCGCCGAAGATTTCGTAACAAAGGTCGATACCGTTGGCGCGCGCGATCTGAGGCGGCTGGTGGAGCGACGGGTTCACCTGGAACGTTTCCTTTGCGCTTTTGGGAAGGCTTTTGTTTCGGCATTTTATGGCATGCTTTGCCGCGCTGCAGAAGTCTAGCGTTCTGTTTGCATTAAATTGCGGGGGCTCGGTTGACCGGTCTCACGCAAGGGTGTGGTATGGCGGCGACGGCTTTCCCGTTTCACGGAATAAGACCGTCTCTTCTCGACGCAACGACGTCGCGATCATGCTGGAGGACGCCGATGGCAGACAAGAGCAACGATCCGGTCGCGCTGTGGCAGAACATGATCGGCGAGATGGAGAAGGGATTTAACGCTCTCGCCGGTCAGGCGATGGCCTCGCCGCAGTTCAGCAAGGTCGTCAACCAGGTGGGAGGGGCGACGGCCGGCGCACAGAAGCAGTTCGGCGAGCTCATGGAGAAATATCTTCTTTCCATGAATCTGCCGAGCCGGGCCCAGATGGTTGGCATGGCCGAACGGTTGCAATCGATCGAGGGTCAGCTCAGCGAGATCAAGGTGATGCTGCATCAGATGCAGGGCAATGCTCCAGCCGGATCTTCGCAAACGCCAAGGCCGCCGCGCACCAAACGGCCGCCGTCGGCGGGCGGAGAACAAAAATGACAGCCGCCGGCCCGGATCTGGCAGGTCTCGATCTTGCTTCGATCCCGGCCCGGATTCAGACCGAGGTTGAGCGCGCGATCCAGCGCAGCATCAAGGGCGTCGAATATATTTCGACCTCGGGACCTGCGGTCGGCTCGACACCCAAGGACATTATCAGCGCCCGCGGCACGATGAATCTCTACCACTATCGGCCGGCCGCAGACGAAATCTACCGTGTGCCGATCCTGATCGTGATGGCGACCACCAATCGCGGCTACATTCTCGACATGGTGCCGGGCCAGAGCTTCATCGAGTTTCTCCTAAAGCGCGGCTACGACGTCTACATGCTGGACTGGACCGCGCCGAAGCCTGAGGAGAAGAGCCTGCGGATGGAGGATTACGTCCTCGACTTCATTCCGCATTGTGTCGAGCAGGTGCAGCGCGATTCCGGCGAGAACGATGTCACCGTGATCGGCTACTGCTTCGGCGGCGTGCTGTCGTTGCTCTACGGCTCGATCTTCAACGACGGGCCGATGAAGAATCTGATCTGTTTCACCACGCCGATCGATTTCCGCGAGATGAAGCTGTTCCAGAATTTTTCCGATCGCCGTTATTTCGATGTCGATCACCTCGTCGACAGTATCGGCAATGTGCCGCCGGAAATGATCCTGTCTTCCTTCGAGATGTTGCGGCCAGCCTCGCGCGCGGCAAGCCAGGTGCAACTGTGGGAAAACATCTGGAACGACGAGTTCGTAAAGTCGTACCGGATGTTCGACCGCTGGGCGACCGATACGCTGCCGCTGGCGGGCGAATATTTCCGCGCCATCACCAAGGACCTGATGTGGGACAACAAGCTCTACAACGACACCATGAGCGTTGGCGGCCGCAAGGCTGACATCGCCGATATCAAGGTGCCTGTCCTGCACGCGGTCGCCGAACATGACCACATCGTTCCCTACGGCGCGGCCAAGCACCTGATCGCGAAGATCGGCTCGGCCGACAAGGAGGAAGTGATGCTCAAGGGCGGCCATGTCAGCCTGGTCGCCGGCGCCAATGCGGTGCGGCGGTTGTGGCCCAAACTCGATTCCTGGCTAGGGGAGAGATCGACATGAGCGAGACACGTTCCTATCCCCGCCGGGTGGATACGGAAGCCGGCGAAATCGAATTCCGATTGATGACGCGCGCCGACGAAGCCGCGGTGCTGGCCTTTGCGAAGGCGCTGCCGACCCACGACCTGCTGTTCCTGCCGCGCAACATCAGCCAGCCAAAAGTGCTGTCAGCCTGGATCAGCGAGATCGAGGCCGGCGATATCACAAGCGTGCTGGCGCTCAGGGATGGCGCGGTGGTCGGCTGCGGCACTTTGGTAAAGGACTCCCGTTCCTGGTCGCCGCATGTCGGCGAAATCCGGATGGTGGTTTCGCTCGACATGCGCGGGAAGGGAGTGGGCAGGGCGCTGTCGCAGGAGACCTTTGCGCTGGCGCTCGGTTCGGGTCTCGAAAAGCTGTCCGTACAGATGACGGTCGATCAGCGGGCCGCGATCGCGCTGTTCGAGAGCCTGGGATTCAAGGCTGAAGCGCTGCTGCGCGACCATGTGCGCGATGTGGACGGCCGGAAGCACGACATCGTCGTCCTCGGGCACAATGTGGCGCAGGTCCAAGCACAAATGGAGGCTTATGGGCTTCCGGGGGCTGTAACGCCTTCCTGATAGGCCCGTATCGGCCATTTCCATGGGCAAATTGCCCGGATATTCCCCTCATCACGGGTTTGTGATACCGCAATGCAACATTGATATTGCATTGCACCATTAACCCTGTCATATAGGAGTCACCCCGGGCCAAACGGACGGGGTGAGCCCATAGCTCAAACCCTGAGGATGGAGAGAACCAACAATGACCACCGAAACCAATTCTGTGTACAACACCTTCAAAGACGCCTTCGCCCCCGTGACCGAAGCCTTCAAGAACCTCCAGAACATGGAAGTCCCCGAGGCTGCCCGCGATTTCGTGAAGAAGCAGGCCGAGACCGCCAAGGTGCGCGCCGCCGACTTCTACGCCGGTTCGGAGAAGGCCAGCGAAGTGATCGAGACCGCCGTCACCGGTTCGGTCAGTGAAGTCGCCAAGATCGGCCGCAACATCCAACACGCGTTCTACCAGGATGCCGAGGCTTTCTTCGCCGGCGTCGACAAGCTCGCTTCCGCGAAGTCGATCAACGAAGCCGTCCAGATCCAATCGGACTTGCTGCGTGCGCATGGTGAGACCCTGGTCTCGCGCGCCAAGGCGTCGACCGAGTATCTCGGCAAGCTCGTAACCGAAGGTGCGAAGTCCGCACAGGACAACTTCTCGAAGGTCTACACCAAGACTGCCTGATTGCAGCCTTCTGTAGCGTCCCCTTTCAAGGCCCGCATTTTAGCGGGCCTTATTTTTTGCGGCGCACGCTAAAAGCGGTCGTTCAAGCTTTTGGCGCGGTTTGTGAGCTGCTGCACTTGTCCTGCCGACCTGCTGCGGCTTGAATGACCGAATCGGCGCCATAACTAATCTTAAGCCTCGAAGAGGAGATCCGATGTCAGCGACCGCCCAAACGCTGCGCCCGCCGTCGAAAACCCTGATGTTTCTTGAGGGGCGGGCGATCCATGAGTTCGGCGCGTTTCTCGGCGCCTTGCCGCTGTTGAGCCTGGCGCCGCGCGGCGACGGGCATCCGGTGCTCGTGCTTCCCGGCCTCGTCGCTTCCGATACTTCGACTCGTCCGTTGCGCAACTTCCTGCAAAACAAGGGTTACGCCGTCAGCGGCTGGCGGCAGGGCCGCAACCTCGGTCTGCGCCATGGGGTGCAGGAGGCAATGGTCGATCTCGTGCGCGAACTGAGCGACAGGCACGGGCGCAAGATCAGCCTGATCGGCTGGAGCCTCGGTGGACTTTATGCGCGTCAGCTCGCCAAGATGATGCCGGACCGGGTGCGCTCGGTGATCACGCTCGGCAGCCCGTTTGCCGGTCACCCCAAGGCCACCAATGCCTGGCGCGTTTATGAGATGGCGAGCGGCCGCCGCGCCGAGGAAGACCATCGTTTTGGAGGATCGCTTTCGGAACCGCCTCCGGTGCCGACGACGGCGATCTTCAGCCGCACCGACGGCATCTGCGCCTGGCAGGGCTGCAAGGAAAAATCGTCGGCGATTGCCGAAAGCATCGAGGTCGAAAGCAGCCATTGCGGCATGGGCCATCATCCGGCCGTCGTCTATGCGGTGGCCGATCGGCTTGCCCTGGTTGAAGGGCAGTGGAAGCCGTTCGACCGTTCCGGCTGGCGCAGCCTCATCTTTCCAGATCCGAACCGTTAAACCCGCACGCATTCCGCTGACCGTGCTCCTGCTTTCGGAAGCGCGGGCATTGTCGCGCGCGCGAAAACTGCGCTAAGCGTGGATATTCGTCTGCGATCGGAAAGTTGCAATGCTGTCAGAGAACAAGACAAACCCGAAATCGGTAGCCGTCGAGGCGCGCTGCGTTCGTCTCAATGCCAAGGCCACGACGGCGGACGAGGTCGCGCCGGTCGTCGAGCGGCAGCCGCTGTCGTGCGTCGATGGCCAGGTGCTGATCGAGATCAAGGCGGCAGCCGTCAACCCCTCCGACATCAAGGCGGCGACCGGCTTGATGCCTTACGCGGTGTTTCCACGTACCTCGGGCCGTGACTACGCCGGTGTCGTGATCGAGGGGCCGACTGACATGATCGGCCGCGAAGTGTTCGGCTCGTCGGGCGACCTCGGCATCCGCCGTGACGGCACCCATGCCACGCATCTCGCCGTCGAGGCCGATGCAGTTGTGGAGAAGCCGAATAATCTTGCGTGGGCGGAAACGGCGGGTATCGGCGTGCCCTTTGTCACGGCGACCGAGGGCTTTCGTCGCGCGGGATTGCCGGAAAGGCAGGAGACCGTGGTCATCTTCGGCGTGACCGGAAAGGTCGGACAGGCTGCGGTACAGATTGCGACGTGGCGCGGTGCGCGCGTGATCGGCGTGGCGCGCAAGGACGAGGCTTATGCGGGGCATACCAACGGGCCCGTCGAGATGATCGATTCTTCGACCACCGACGTCGCGGCGCGCGTTCGCGAATTGACGAACGGGAAGGGCGCCAACATCGTGTTCAACACGGTCGGCGACCCTTATTTCCAGGCCGCGCACAAATCGCTCGCGCTGCGTGGACGTCAGATCCTGATCGCCGCTATCGACCGCATCGTCCAGTTCAACATTCTCGAGTTCTATCGCGGCCAGCACTCCTACTTCGGCATCGATTCACTTGGCTTGCCGTCGATCGCGACGGGAGCCGTGCTTCGCGAACTGGTTCCGGGTTTTCTCAGCGGGCATCTCAAGCCGTTTGAGATCCGGCCGAACGCGATCTATCCACTCGAAGACGCGCGGTCCGCATTTCTTGCCGTCGCAGGCTCTTCGCGCGACCGCATCATCCTGCGGCCCTGATGCCTGCGGATTTCAACATCGTCGTCGGCGCAGGCCTGTTGATCGGTCTTGCGTACGGTGCGGTCGGGCTCTTGAGCGGCTTTTGCCTGTTGAGCAGTTTGCGGGGCTGGTGGGCGGAAGGTGACAGCCGCCTGGTCCGGACCTTTGCGTTGGCGCTTGCGGTCGCGGTGATAGCGACGCAGTCGCTTGCCGGGTCCGGCGTCATCGACCTCTCCAAATCGGTGTATCTCCAGCCGTCGTTCTCGATTCCCTTGATTTTCGGCGGGGGACTGTTGTTCGGCTACGGCATGGTGCTCGCGAACGGCTGCGGATCGCGCGCGCTGGTGTTGCTCGGCCGCGGCAACCTGCGTTCGTTTGTCGTCGTGATCGTACTCGGCATGACGGCGCAAATGACGCTGCGAGGATTGATCGCGCCTGCGCGTATCGCGCTGTTGCAGGCATCGACGATCAAGCCGGCTCATCTGACGCTGGCGGAATTGTTGTCGACGAGCGCCGGTGGATTGTCAGCTCGGGTGATCGCGGCGACAGCGATCTCGGCGGCTTTGATCATCTTCGCCTTTGCACACGCGCCATTCCGGCGCGCGGGTGGACAGATCGCGGCGGGAATAGCGGTTGGCCTGTTGGTGACCGCAGGCTGGTTCGCCACCGGCTATCTCGGTGCGGATGACTTCAACCCGGCGGCTGTTACCTCGCTCACCTTCATCAATCCCGTCGTCGATACGGTGCAGTATGTGATGCTGTCGACCGGGCTGACGCTCAACTTCGGCATCGCGATGGTGTCCGGCGTATTCGCCGGCAGTCTCCTGACGGCGCTTGTTACGCGGCGCTTTCATCTCGAAGGCTATACTTCGCCGCAGCACATGCTTCGCTCCATCGGCGGCGCCGCGCTGATGGGATCGGGCGGTGCAATGGCGCTGGGTTGTTCGATCGGGCAAGGGCTGACCGGGATTTCGACGCTTGCGCTCTCGTCATTGGTTGCAGCCGCCGGCATCCTGCTTGGAACGGCGGCCGGCCTGCGCGGCGTGCTTCGCGTCCTGCCTCTGAGCGCCGCCTAGAGCTGACGCGACGTCGCTAGCCGCATCACTTCGAGATAGCCTGGGCGGACTTCCATCCGCTCGATCAGGCCCTTCTCGACCAGGAGCCGATGTGCTTCGGGCAGGCGATAGCACGGCAAATACATGAACAGATGATGCTCGGCATGGTAGTTAACCCAATAGGGCGCGATCAGGAGCCGCTCGATCGGATTGGCCAGCGTCGTGCGGGCGTGGCTAAATGGATCTTCGCCGGTGGAAGTGCAGGCGTGCTCGGCGATGTTGCGGATTCGCGTCACCAGCGATAGCCAGGTCGCCATCCCCAGTACCCAGACGCCCCAATACCAGATTCCAGCCCCGGCCAGCCAGAACAGAACAAACATGACGGTGTTGACCGCCAGAAAGCGGAGCATTTTATCGGCGCCGCTTGAGACGAAACCTTCATGCGACATTTCCTCATCCGCATTGCTGCGGTGGAATAGCGACAGCAACAATGGCAGGCGCTGTTTCACGAAGGTCTGCCCGGTGAGGTCGCGTATCGCCTTGCGGGTGTAGCTCTCCTTCGTGATCGGGAATGGCGCCGAAAGCGAGAGGTCCGGATCCTCGGGCTGCTGCGTGAATTTGTGATGCTGCAAGTGGTAGGAGCGATAGCCGGCGAGGTCGGCGCCCACTGGCACGGCGCACAGCCATTGTCCGACCCATTCATTGATCGCGCGGTTGGTGTGCAAGCCCCCATGGGCAGCTTCGTGCATCAGGATCGCCAATCCGAGCTGGCGCGTGCCGACGATCATTACCGCAATCAGCCACGTCAGCGGGTTCGGCCACAGCGCGACCAGCGCAATCGCGCCAAGGATAGTGCCCCATGCATGAGCCACCAGCCACATGCCGCGCAACGAACTGCGCGAGGTCAGGTGGTTCCATTCCTCCGGCGAGAAGACCGATTTGGGGTCGACGCGCGCCACGACCGGCATTAGCGACTCCGCTTTCAGTTCGACGCTTTTTCGTTACACGAACCGGTATCCACTGCGCTCGAGAACGCCATGCAAGGAATCATACGCCCGCGCGAGGGTTCGTCAATCCGTGGCGCTGGTGAGGATCCGGACTTCCGAGGTCAACGTGCGGTGCACCGGGCACTTGTCCGCGATTTCCAAAAGCTTCGTGCGCTGCTCGGCGTCCAGCGCGCCTTCCATCGTAATCACCCGCTCGATCTGATCGAGCATGCCGGCCTTGGTTTCGCATTCGGCGCAGTCTTCTGCGTGAATCTTGCTGTGTCTTAGCGTCACGGTGGTTCGTTCCAGCGGCAGCGTCTTGCGATCGGCATAAAGCCGCATGGTCATGGAAGTGCAGGCGCCAAGGGCAGTCAGCAGGAAGTCATAGGGGCCGGGCCCGCTATCGTCACCACCTGCAGCAACAGGCTCGTCGGCGAGCAGGCGATGCGGCCCGACCGAAACCTCTTGCTGGAATTTGCTCTTGCGGGTTTCGCGAACCACAACCTCGCGCGGCGCTTCGCCGTCATCGGCAGCTTCGTCCGGTTTTTGGCTATCAAGGTAGCGCGAGGCCCAGGCGGTAATGACATCGGCGACATAGGCAGAGTCCCGCCGGTTGCTCAACAGATGGTCCGCGCCTGAAAGCGATACGAAGCTTTTTGGATGTTTGGCGGCGACGAAAATGCGGGTCGCATTGTCGATGCTGACGGTATCGTCGGTCGGCGCGTGCATGACCAGCAACGCCTTGTGCAGTTTGGCGATGTGCCCCATCAGGCTGTGTTCGGCGATGTCGTCAAGGAACTCGCGCTTGATGGTGAAGGGACGGCCGGCGAGGGATACTTCCGCTTGGCCGTCTTTGCGGATCTTCTCGATTGAATTGGCAAAATGACCGGTGACGTGGATGGGGTCGGACGGAGCGCCGATGGTCACGACCGCTGTCGCCTCTGGAATTTGTCCGGCCGCCGCCAGCACGGCGGCCCCGCCGAGGCTGTGGCCGATCAGAAGTGCCGGGGCTTGGTAGGTTTTGCGCAAATGGTCGGCGGCGCCAACGAGATCGGCAACGTTGGAAGAGAAGGTCGAATTGGCGAAGTCGCCTTCGCTCGATCCAAGACCCGTGAAGTCGAACCGCAAAACCGCGATGCCCTTGGCGGCCAGCGCGACCGCAATCCGCTTGGCTGCCAGCACGTCTTTGCCGCAGGTGAAGCAATGCGCAAACAGCGCGTAGGCGCGAACAGGCCCATCCGGCGTGTCCAGCGCGGCGGCCAGTTGCTGGCCCTCCGAACCGGGAAATTGAAAGCGTTCGGTGGGCATGGGCGTCTCCGTTTTCTGTGGAGCGTCACCTCTCCATCAAGAGGCGACGCCTTCGAACCTATTCGTGGCGATGCATCGCCGATTTAAGCTTGGTGTCCCGCATGGTTGCGTAAATGAGCAGCGACAGGAAAATGATTCCGGAGAGATAATAGTAGAACCACTCCTCGTGCCCGAGACTCTTGAAATAGAGCGCGACAGCCGGCGCCGTGCCGCCGAAGATCGAGACCGTAATCGAATACGGCAGGCCCACGCCCATGGCGCGAATCTTGGTCGGGAACAGCTCCGCCTTCACCACCGCGTTGATTGAGGTATAGCCGGCCACGAATATCCACGCCGCACAGATCAGGATGAATGCCATCCACGGCGACTTGCTGGCCTTCAGTTCGGTCAGGATCGGCACGGTGGCAAGCGTGCCGACGATGCCGAAGAAGATCAAAACGGGTTTGCGGCCGATCCGGTCGGAGATGGCGCCGTAGATTGGCTGCAGGATGGTCGCAAACACCAGCGATCCAAAGATTACCATCGTGGTCTGGTCTTCGGTCAGGCCGACCGATAATTTCACGAAGGTCTGCATGTAGGTCGTGAACGTATAGAAGGCGGCGGTGCCGCCGGCGGTCAGTCCAACCACCAGCAGCAGCTCGCGGGGATATTGCAGCAAACCGACAATCGAGCCCGTCGGCTTCACGATCTTCTTGGCTTCCTCGAATGCCTCGGTCTCGTGCAAGTTGCGGCGCATGACTGCGGCGATGATCGCGAGCATCGCGCCGATCACGAAGGGAATCCGCCAGCCCCAGGCCTTCAATTCGTCGGCGGTGAGGAACACTTTCTGCAAGAGCAGAAGCACGATGATGGCGGTGAGTTGTCCGCCGATCAGCGTGACATACTGGAAGCTCGAGTAAAATCCTCGATGTTTGGCGTCGGCGACCTCGCTGAGATAGGTCGCGCTGGCGCCGTACTCGCCGCCGAGGCTCAATCCTTCGATCACGCGGGCCAGCGCCAGGATCGCAGGCGCCGCCAAACCGATCGATGCATAGGTCGGCGTCACCGCGATGATGAGCGAGCCGAAGCACATGCAGAGGACTGAGAGCGTCAGCGACAGCCGGCGGCCATGAGAGTCGGCGATATAGCCGAACAACCAGCCGCCGAGCGGGCGTACCAGGAACGTCGCGGCAAACAGCACGGCGGCGTTGAGCTGCTGCACCACGGGGTCACTGTTGGGGAAGAAGGCCGGCGCGAAATACAGCGCGAACGCCGTATAGGCATAGAAATCGTACCACTCGACGAGATTGCCGACGGAACCGATGAAGATGGCTTTCACCCGGCGTTCGACGTCACGAATATCGAGACGGTCGTCGGCGCCTATACTTGCAGCTTGCTCGGTCACGTTTGCTCCCCCGGAAGGTCTTGGAAGGCCGTTGCGTCTCGCAATCGGCTAGCTCATTGTTTCTTGATGTGGATTATAGCGACAGGCGTGCCGTTCGCTAGTGTGGCGGTCCAGAAGTCCGCATCATTGCTGCCTCGTGTTGGTCATGCGGACTTCTGAACCAAAGCCACACTGGATCAATAGGTTTGCTAGTGGTCCTTTGATTTTAACATTCCCAAAAGTGCCCGCTCGGAAAGGATGCGAATGTTAGAATCAGACCACTAGTGTCCTTTCGATTCCGAAGTTCGAAACATGGCTCCGCAAAATACTACGAACTTCGGAATCGGGACACTGGCCCAAATCGCCGCGCTGCTTACTTCGATTTGTCGCCGAAGCGTGGATTATTGCGGTGCCGGTCTGGGGTCGATCGGCGTGGAATCGCGCAGGCCCAGAATATCCTCCAGTGCCTTGGCGCCGGCGAGTAACGGCGCCTCGCCGCGTGGCGCAGCCACCATTTGCAATCCGACCGGCAGTCCCGAGGCGGTAAACCCGCACGGCAGGGAAAGTGCCGGACAGCAGGCGAGCGTGATGGCGTACACAATGCCGAGCCACTCGACGTAATTGTCGAACTTCTTGCCGGCGCATTCGGCAACGTAGCGGTTCTCGATCGGGAAGGGTGCTACGATCGTGGCGGGCGTGAGCAGCAAGTCGTAGGTCTTGAAAAACTCGAGCGTGCGCGTGGCCATCGCGATGCGCTGGGCTTCGGCCCGTTCAAGCTGTTCGACGGTGAGTTTCAGACCTTCCTCGATGTTCCAGATCACTTCCGGCTTGAGGAACTCGCGCTTGCTGCGCAACAGCGCGGCCTTGGTGATCGCGAAGTCAAACGCACGCAGCACATGGAAGCATTCATGGGCTTCGCGCAAATCGGGATGGGCTTCCTCGACAATGATGCCGGCCTCGGCAAAGCGAAAAGCCGCCTTGCGGGTGATCGCCGCGACTTCGGGATCGACCGGCGTGATGCCGAGGTCAGGCGAGTAGGCGACGCGTTTGGGGCGTTTGCCGGAACGCGTAGCGGACAGAAACGATGTCGGCAGGCGGGGCAGGGACAGCGGGTCGGCAGGATGCTCGCCGCTCATGGCGTCCAGAAACAGCGCGATGTCCTCGACATTGCGCGCCATCGGTCCGTGGACCGTCAGATTGCGGTCGATCTTGAAAGCCGGACTGTGGGGCACGCGGCCGATGCTCGGGCGGAGGCCAACGACGCCACAGAAGCTTGCGGGGTTGCGCAGCGAGCCGCCCATGTCAGTGCCGTGCGCAAGCCAGGCCATGCCGGTCGCGAGCGCCACCGCCGAGCCGCCGGAGGAGCCGGACGCGGAGCGCGACGTGTTCCAGGGATTGCGCGTCGCGCCAAACACTTCGTTGAATGTGTGGGCGCCGGCGCCAAATTCCGGCGTGTTGGACTTGGCGTACACGACGCCGCCATTGGCCTCGATCTGCTCGACGACAATGTCGGAATTGGCGGGAACGTGATCCTTGTAAATTGGCGACCCCTGCGTGGTCCGCACGCCCGCGACATTGTTGAGGTCCTTGATCGGAACCGGCAAGCCGGCGAGCAGGCCGCGCTCGCCTGCCTTTTTCTGCATCAATGCCTTCGCGTTGGCGCGGGCCCGGTCAAAACAAACGATCGGCAGCGCGTTGGTCTTGTCGTCAACCTCGGCGATCCGCTTCTCCAGCACGTCGAGCAGCTCCAGTGGCGTGACCTCGCCGGAATTGAGTTGGTCAACGATGGCGCATGCCGTTGACCGTATGAGTGCCTGATCAGATGGCATCGGGTTTTCCTTGGGTCCGCATTTTTAATAGGCGATTGTCTAACCCTGTAAAACGCCTTACGACAAGACGGAAACGTAGGCAGACTACCGATTGCCGGAGGCAGGATATGACCACGCCGTTCGACGCGCTTGATTGGCGCAAGTTAAACCAGGAAGCACTCGATCGCGGCCTGAACAACTCCACAGCGGTCGCCGGCAGCGGCGATATGGTCGAAGGCTGGGGTAAGCTTTCGGCGGAAATGCGAGCGCGGCATAGCGCGCACCTCAATCTCCAGTATGGGCCTCGCGAGCGGAATCGAATCGACTTCCTCAAGGCCGCGCCGGATGCCCCGACACTGCTGTTCATCCACGGCGGCTACTGGCAGATGCGTGCGAAGGAATTTTTCACGATGTTTGCGTCGGGCCCGATGGCCCACGGCATCAACTTCGCGCTGATCGGTTATACACTCGCGCCCGAGGCGACGCTGGAACAGATCGTCGCGGAAATCCATGCCGGGATCGACTATCTCGCTGGTCGCCTGCCGGAACTCGGCGCCGACGCCAAACGCCTGGTAGCCTCCGGCTGGTCCGCCGGCGGACATCTGACGGCGATGGCGATGCACAACCAGCACATCAAGGGCGGCCTCGCGATCAGCGGCATCTATGACCTCGAGCCGATCCGCCAATCCTACCTCAACGTCAAGCTTGGCCTCGACGAGCCGATGTCCAAGCGCAACTCGCCGATGCTGCTGACGCACGCGGTCAAGCCAATGGCGCTCGTGGTCGGCGATGCGGAACTGCCGCTGTTACGGAAGCAGACCGCCGAATTCGCCGGCTATCGCGCCAATCACGGCGTGCCGGTGATTTACGAAGAAATCCCCGGCGCCAACCACTTCACCATCATGGACCAGATGGCATCCCCGACGGGGCGGATCACCACGCTGATCCGCCAGGTGATCGAGCGGACATAGGCCTTGAGGCACGCCGGCCTCATGGTTCTCCCGGCGATGCAAAGCATCGTCCGGAGACGCGCGGCGTAGTTGTGGCCGATGGCGTTGCTCGGGGGGGCCGCGCTCCTCACCATGGGGAGGTTTACCACCTCGTCCTGAGGGCGCTCCATTTGGAGCGCGTCTCGAAGGACGAGGCCCGGATAGCGAAGCGCCTTACCCCCATCCCGCGGCGATGCCGCCGTCGACGGTGTAGATCACGCCCGAGGTATAGCCGGAGCGATCCGAGGCGAGGAACGCCATGAGGTCACCGATCTCGCGGGGATGCGCCGGCCGGCCAAGCGGCAGTCCTTTCTGAAATTCCTTGTAGCGGTTCTCGTCGCCGAACTGGTTCTTGGCGCGGGTCTTCAGCAGCGTGACATGGCGGTCGGTGCCGACCGGTCCCGGATTGATCCCGACCACGCGGATATTGTCGGCGAGGCTCTTGCCGCCGAGCGCACGGGTGAACGACATGATCGCGGCGTTGCCGGCGCTGCCGCAGATATAGTTGGCATCGAACTTCTCGCCGGCCACGCCGATATCGTTGACGATGACGCCGTGTCCGCGCGCCTTCATCTGGGCGTAGATCGCGCGCGTGATATTGATATAGCCGAACACTTTCAATTCCCAGGCATGGCGCCAGGTCGCTTCATCGATCTTGTCGATCGAGCCGCCGGGGATGTCGCCGGCATTGTTGACGAGAATGTCGACGTCGGCGGCTTCCTTGATCAGCCGCGAAATATCCTCCGGCTTGCGCAGGTCCGTCACAATGGTCGCTGCGTCGATCTGGTGTGCCGAGCGCAGGCGTTCGGCTAGCGCCTTGAGTTGATCGCCGTTGCGGGCGGCGAGCAGCAGATGCGCGCCTTCTTCGGCAAAGCTTTCGGCCGCGGCTGCGCCAATGCCCTTTGAGGCGCCGGTGATGAGAACGCGTTTGCCGCGCAAATGAAGATCCATGGGATTGCTCGCGAGATGGGGTTCAGGAGGGATAAGGATATTTTCACTTAGGCCGCCTCCGGCGAGACGGTCAACATTGCACTGCACCGTTGCGCGCCGGCAAAGTTTGGTCCATTGCAATTCCGGTCAAGAGCCGGTGCTGGTTCCGGCCACGAACGGTAAGGATTTCCCGATGAGCGGCCCAAAGAAGCAGTACCGGATCGCGGTCATTCCCGGCGACGGGATCGGCAAAGAGGTGGTGCCGGAGGGGCTTCGCGTCATCGAGGCGGCGGCGAAAAAGCACGGCGTGACCTTGCATTTCGATCATTTCGATTTCGCCTCCTACGACTATTACGAAAAACACGGCCAGATGATGCCGGACGATTGGAAGGAGAAGATCGGCAAGCACGATGCGATCTACTTTGGCGCAGTCGGCTGGCCCGCGAAAATTCCCGATCACATTTCGTTGTGGGGCTCGCTGATCAAATTCCGGCGAGAGTTCGATCAATATGCCAACCTGCGCCCGGTGCGGTTGATGCCCGGCGTGCCGTCGCCGTTGGTGGGCCGCAAGCCCGGTGACATCGATTTCTGGGTGGTTCGGGAAAACACCGAAGGCGAATATTCATCCGTCGGTGGGCGAATGTTTCCGGATACCGACCGCGAGTTCGTAACCCAACAGACCGTGATGACACGCACCGGTGTCGATCGCATTCTGAAGTTTGCGTTCGAACTCGCCGCTTCGCGGCCGAAGAAGCACCTGACCTCGGCGACAAAGTCCAACGGTATCTCGATCACCATGCCCTATTGGGACGAGCGCGTGGAGGCGATGGCCAGGAACTATCCCAAAGTGAAGTGGGACAAATACCACATCGATATCCTGACCGCGAATTTCGTGCTGCATCCGGACTGGTTCGACGTCGTGGTCGGCTCGAACCTGTTCGGCGATATTCTCTCTGACCTCGGTCCGGCCTGCACCGGCACCATCGGCATTGCGCCATCGGGCAACATCAACCCGGAAGGCAATTACCCTTCCGTGTTCGAGCCGGTGCATGGCTCGGCGCCCGACATTGCCGGGCAGGGCATCGCCAATCCGATCGGTATGATCTGGTCGGGCGCGATGATGCTGGAGCATCTCGGCGAGAAGGATGCGGCGGAAGCTATCGTCACCGCAATCGAACGAACGCTCGGCGAGCGCACGCTGCGCACGCGCGATCTTGGCGGCAATGCCGATACTACGGCTTGCGGCAAGGCGGTGGCAGAGATGGTGGAGTGATCTATTCCTATTCCTCATCGTGAGGAGGCGCGCTGGCGCCGTCTCGAACCATGAGGCCGGGCTGTCGAAGCCTCATCCTTCGAGACGCCGCTTCGCGGCTCCTCTGGCTGAGGGGCGCGACGAGCGCGGCTTATCCGCCCCCCGCAATCCTTCGGCAATGCTCCCACGCCGCGTGGATCAGGTTTTCGCTCGCTTCCGGCGTGCGGAAGGCGGAGTGCGCCGACAGGGTCACGTTCGGGATTTTTGTCAGCGGATGATCCACCGGCAGCGGCTCGAAGTTGAACACGTCGAGCCCGGCGTGGCGGATATGACCTGACTTCAGCGCCTCGATCATCGCGTCCTCATCGACCACGGCGCCGCGCGCGGTATTGATCAAGATCGCGCCCGGCTTCATTGCCTTGATACGCTCGCGCGAAAGAAAGCCGCGGGTCTCGTCGGTGAGCAGAAGATGCAGCGAGACGACCTGGCTTTGTGCCAGCAACGTCTCAAGCGATACGAATTCGACCCCGGCAAATTTCCTTGGCGAACGGTTCCAGGCGATCACCTTCATGCCGCTGCCAAGCGCGATGCGCGCGACTTCGGCCGCGATGCCGCCGAAGCCGATCAGGCCGAGCGTCTTGCCGGTGAGCTGCATGCCGTCGTCGCGCAGCCAATTGCCGACACGCATCTCGCGATCCATCTCCGCGATGCCGCGAGCGGCCGCCCACATCAGCGCGATCGCGCATTCCGCGACCGCCGTATCGCCGTAGCCCTTGATCAGGTGAACGGTGATGCCGAGTTCGGCGAGTTCTTCCGGGTTCATATAGCTGCGTGCACCCGTGCCCAGAAACACCACGTGCTTGAGACCCTTGCAGCGCTTGGCGATGTCGGTCGGCAACTCGGTGTGATCGATCACCACGATCTCGGCGCCGTCGAGCAACGCCGGCATGTCTTCGGATTTGATGTCGGCGTTGCAGTTGACCCGCACCGTGGGATCGCCGGATCTGTTCTGCCGCTCGAAAATATCCGCGAGCGATCCGTTGGCATCGACAAAAACGCCGCGCACGGAAATCTCCCTTGGTTTTTAGAACTCGGCCGCGTTCACGACGCGACGCCGGCGAGCGCCAGCACGGTGTGCATCAAGACGTTGGCGCCGGCGGTACAGTCCGCCTGCGTGGCGTCTTCGAGTTCGTTGTGGCTGATGCCGTCCTTGCAGGGCACGAATACCATCGCGGCCGGTATCTTCGTGTTGAGATTGCAGGCGTCGTGACCCGCGCCTGATGTGATACGGCGATGCGAGAAGCCAAGCTTCTCGGCGGCGCTTTCCACGGCATCGACGAGCTTCGGATCGAAATGGGTCGGCGGTTTGTGCCAGATCTTGTCGAGCGCCACCTCGACCTTGCGCCGCGCCGCGATCTCCTTGATGGCGGCGCGCAAATCCGTATCCAGCGCATCCATGATGTTGGCATCGGCGCTGCGGCAGTCCACGGTGAAGGCGATCTCGCCGGGGATGACGTTGCGCGATGGATTGGCGATCACCGCTTCGCCGATCGTTCCGACCGCCTTGGGTCCGTGCTTTTTGGCAATTGTCTCCATCGCGAGCACGATTTCCGACAGAGTCGCTAGCGCATCGCGGCGAAGCTGCATCGGTGTCGAGCCGGCATGGCTTTCGAAGCCGACAATCTTGCCGTCGTACCACAGCACGCCCTGGCCGGAATCGACCACGCCGATGGTCTTGCCTTCAGCTTCCAGGATCGGTCCCTGTTCGATATGCAGTTCGACAAAGCCGGAGAACTTTTGGAAGCCCACCGGCTTGTCGCCACGGTAGCCGATGCTGTCGAGCGCTTCGCCAACGGTCGTGCCCTCGGCATCCTTGCGCGAGAGGATGTCGTCGGTGGTGAAATCGCCGACGTAAGCCGCTGAAGCCATCATCGCCGGTGCAAAGCGCGAGCCTTCCTCATTGGTCCAGTTGGCAATGCAGATCGGAAGTTCGGTTTCGATTCCGGCATCGTTGAGCGTGCGGACCACTTCGAGCGCGGCCAACGTACCAAGCACGCCGTCGAACTTTCCGCCGGTCGGCTGCGTATCGAGATGCGAGCCGAGCCCGATCGGCGCCTTCGACATGTCGCGGCCCTTGCGAAAGCCGAACATCGAGCCCAGCGCATCGACATGCACTGCAAGGCCGGCGGCTTCGCAGGCCTTGCGAAACCAGTCGCGCACCTGCTTGTCCTCAGGACCCAGCGTCAGCCGCCGCACGCCGCCCTTCGGTGTGGCGCCGAATTTCGCGGTCTCGTGAATCGTGCCCCAGAGCCGGGCGGAGTCGATTTGCAGGTTGGATGCGGCAGGCTTCATGAGGATTTCCGGTCAATGGGTGATTGATCGAACGTCAGGATTGGACCACTCGTCGCGGCGCGTCAACGTCAGACGTATCGACGATTGCAGCGCTGCCTTGCGCGATTCTGGCAGCAAGGTCGGCGACGCGCTCGACCGCGAGCATATCGGGAGAACTCCAGCCAGCTTGCCGAAAATGTCAAAGGCGTGATCTTGAGGTCGGTCGAAAGCAGTCGCAGCCGCCCGTCCGCCAGTTCGTTTTCGACGATCGAGGTTGGGATGACGGCAATGCCGAGCCCTTCGAGCGCCATGTGGATCACGGTCGCGAGCGAGGCGCTGGCGTGCAGCCGGATCGGCGGCAAGTCTGGCCGGTTGAACAGTGAACGGACGGTTTCGTAAGGCTGGGTCTTGCGCGGAAAGGTGATGATCGGAAATTTTGCAAGGTCTTTTGCCTTCAGTGGGCCGGGGGGCAGGCCGAGCGACGGGCTAGCCAGGAACCCGACCGGATAGTCGCACAAGACAAGATTTCGCACGCCGGAGGTCGGGATCGGCCCGAGCAGCAGAGCGAGTTCGATTTCCTGCCCCATCAGGCGGGCAGTCAGGTTCGGCGTGATGTCGACCTCGATCTCCAGCGACAGATTAGGATAGGCAGTGTTGACGCTCTTGATCAGCCGCGACAGCCAGGTGTGCACGATGGTTTCGGCGACGCCGAGCCGCAGCACGCCGCGCATCGCCGAGCGGTCGCCGACCTCTGCCATCATCTCGGCGCGCAGGCCGATCAGCTTCTCGGCATAAAGCATCAATTGCCGCCCGCTCGGTGTCGGTGAGACCACACGATGGTCGCGGTTCAACAACTTCACGCCCATCTCGCGTTCGAGCTGAGCGATCCGCTGCGATATCGCGGGCTGAGTGGTGTTGAGACGCTGGCCGGCCCCGCGAAAACTGCCGAGCGTGACCACCCAAAGAAACGTCTCGATCAACTTGAAGTCCACCATTTCGAGGGTCCCAGAGTGATAAGGTGAGCTTATTCAAACTGATTAGAAAGTAAGATTAGACTTTATAGTACGTGTGGGTTTCACTGATGTCGAGATCGTAGGCAGGACGACATCATGACCATTTCCGCAGCAGTGCAGTCATCCCATGGGGTCAAGGGCTCGCTTCCAAGCCGGGAAGCGCGGCTTGGCTATCGCGCCGGCCAGGCAGGCTCCACCGCAGGTGTCGCCAAGGGTTTCGTCCAGGGCAATCTCGCGATCCTGCCGGAAACGTACGCCGCGTCGTTTCACCGTTTTTGCCAGCTCAATCCGAAGCCGTGTCCGATCATCGGCATGTCCGACGTGGGCGATCCCCGGATTCCCGCGCTCGGCCTGGATCTCGACATCCGCACCGACATCCCGCGCTATCGCGTCTGGCGCGACGGCGAGGTGATCGACGAGCCAACCGACGTCATGGCGCACTGGCGTGACGACCTCGTCGCCTTCGTGCTCGGCTGCTCGTTCTCGTTTGAAGAAGCGCTGTTGGCGGAAGGCTTGCCGATCCGCCACATCGAGCGCGACGTCCGTGTGCCGATGTACCGGACCAACATCGCCTGCAGTCCGGCCGGGCCGTTTTCGGGCCCGATGGTGGTCTCGATGCGTCCGTTCAAGCCGGCCCAGGCGATCCGTGCCGTGCAGATCACGACGCGTTTTCCCGCCGTGCACGGTGCGCCGGTTCATATCGGGCATCCGCATTTGATCGGCATCAAAGACCTTTCGAAGCCCGACTACGGCGATGCCGTGCCGGTCGAAGCCGACGAGATCCCGGTGTTCTGGGCATGCGGCGTCACACCGCAGGCGGTGATAGCAGCTGCAAAGGTTCCGTTTGCTATCACGCATGCGCCGGGCCTGATGCTGGTCACCGATTTGCAGAACAGGGACCTTGCCGTGCTTTGATTGAGCAGTTGTTGCTGATCTTTCAGGCTTTACGCTAATCCAAAGCCGTTCCATCGATAGCCGCCAGTAGAGGATTTTCAGATGACCATCTCCCGCCGAAACGTGTTGTTAGGTGCCACCGCGAGCGCCGCGCTGCTGCCGATGGCGGCGCGTGCACAAACCTCCGAGGTGGTGATCGGGGTGATCTACCCGCTGTCGGGAGCGAGCGCCCAGATCGGTGTCGATGCGCAAAAGGCCTTCGAGACCGCCGCCGAGATCGTCAACAAGAACTTCGATTTTGATCTGCCGCTCGCGCGCGGCGAGGGACTGCCGGGCATGGGCGGCGCCAAGGTGCGTCTGGTCTTCGCCGACCACCAGGCCGATCCGCAGAAGGGACGCGCGGAAGCCGAGCGCCTGATCACGCAGGAAAAAGTCTGCGCGGTAATCGGCACTTATCAGAGCGCGGTCGCGGTGACCGTGAGCCAGATCTGCGAGCGCTACCAGATTCCGTTCATGTCCGCCGACAACTCATCGCCGAGCCTGCACCGTCGCGGCCTGAAATTCTATTTCCGCGCCTCGCCGCACGACGAAATGTATTCGAAGGCGATGTTCGACTTCTTCGACGCGATGAAGAAGAAGGGCACCAAGATCGACACCTTGTCGCTGTTCCACGAAGACACGATCTTCGGTACCGACTCCGGCAACGCGCAGTCCAAGCTCGCAGCTGAGCGCGGCTACAAGATCGTCGCCGACATCAAGTATCGCGCCAACTCGCCGTCGCTCTCGGCCGAGGTGCAGCAGATCAAGGCGGCCAATGCCGACGTGCTGATGCCCTCAAGCTACACCACCGACGGCATCCTCCTGGTCAAGACCATGGGCGAACTCGGCTACAAGCCGCCGGCGATCGTGGCGCAGGACGCCGGCTTCTCGGAAAAGGCGCTCTATGACGCGGTCGGCGACAAGCTCGAAGGCGTGATCTCGCGCGGCACTTTCTCGCTCGACCTTGCGCAGAAACGGCCGATGGTCGGCAAGATCAACGACATGTACAAGGAAAAGTCGGGCAAGGATTTCAACGACTATTCGTCGCGGCAGTTCATGGCGCTGGTTTTGATGGCGGACGCGATCAACCGCGCCAAATCGACCGACGGCGAGAAGATCCGGGACGCGCTGGCGGCAACCGATATCCCGGGCGAACAGACCATCATGCCCTGGAAGCGCGTGAAGTACGACGAAACCGGCCAGAACAACGATGCCGACCCGGTCCTGCTGCAATATGTCGGCGGCAAATTCGTCACCATTTTCCCGGCGCAGGCGGCGGTCGCCGAAGCCTCCTGGCCGATGAAATAAGCAGATAGTGGTCCACTAACGCGGGGGCAGGGGGCGTGACCGTTGAGACCATCATCCAGAGTCTCGCAAGCGGGCTTCTGATGGGCCTGCTCTACGGCCTGATCGCCGTGGGGCTGGCGTTGATCTTCGGCCTGATGGACGTAGTGAACTTCGCCCATGGCGAATTCCTGATGATCGCGATGTACGCGACGTTCTTCCTGTTCGCGTTCTTCGCGATCGATCCCTTGCTGGCGGCGCCGCTGGTGGCGGCGGCGCTATTCGTTTTCGGGGCCGTCGTTTATCTTCTGATCGTGCGATTTGCAGTCCGTGCCAAAGCCAATGCCGGCATGGTGCAGATCTTTTCGACCTTTGGGCTTGCGATCGTGATGCGCGGGCTCGCGCAATATTTCTTCACGCCGGACTACCGCAGCATCACGCATTCCTGGCTCGGCGGCAAAACGATTTCGATCGGCGGGATCTTCCTGCCGGTGCCACAACTGTGCGGGGCGGGAGTGGCGATCGCTGCGTTCGTCGGGCTCTATTTCTTTATCAATCGCACGGATTTCGGCCGGGCGCTTGAGGCGACACGTGAGGACGCCGGCGCGGTCGCGCTGGTCGGCATCGACAAGAATCGCGTGTTTGCGCTCGGATGGGGACTTGGCGCGGCGCTGGTCGGACTGGCCGGCGCCGTCATGGCGATCTTCTTCTACATCTATCCGGATGTCGGCGCGTCCTTTGCGCTGATCGCCTATGTCACGGTGGCGCTCGGCGGCTTCGGTAGCGTGTTCGGCGCCTTTGCCGGCGGCCTGGTCGTCGGCCTCGTCGAAGCGAGCACGGCCTTGATCCTGCCGCCGTCGCTGAAATCGATCGGAATTTACGCGGTCTATCTGCTCGTGGTCTTTGTCCGGCCGCGCGGCCTGTTCGGGTCGATCTGATGGATACGGCCTTCGCCCAACGCCGCCGCCGCGATCTCATCGTCGCCGCAGTTTGTGCTTCGCTCTCGGCGCTGGTTCCCCTGTTCGTGAAGGACGTCTACGTCCAGAACATCATGGTCCTGACCCTGATGTACGCGGCGCTGTCGCAAAGCTGGAACATTCTCTCCGGCTATTGCGGACAGATTTCACTCGGCCATGCGCTTTACTTCGGGCTCGGCGCGTACACGACCGCGTTGCTCTTCACCAAGTTCGGCGTGCTGCCGTGGTTCGGCATGCTCGGCGGCGGATTGATTTCGGCGGCGATTGCGATGGCGCTGGGTTATCCCTGCTTCCGTCTGCGCGGGCATTATTTCGTCATCGCCACCATCGTCATCGCCGAGACCGCGCTTCTGTTGTTTCAGAACTGGGATTGGGCCGGAGCGGCGCTCGGCATCGACATTCCCGTGCGCGGTGATAGCTGGCTCAAATTCCAGTTCACCCGCAGCAAGCTGCCATATTTCTATTTTGCGCTCGCGCTCGCCTGCGTCGCCTGGCTCGTGACCTGGTGGCTGGAAGATTCCAAATGGGGTTATTGGTGGCGCGCGGTAAAGGACAATCCGGACGCCGCGGAAAGCCTTGGCGTGGTGGTGTTCAACTCCAAGATGGGCGCGGCTGCGGTCTCTGCCTTCCTCACGGCGATCGGCGGCAGCTTTTATGCGCAATTCGTCTCTTACATCGACCCTGAAAGCGTCATGGGCTTTCAGTTCTCGCTTCTGATGGCGCTGCCGGCCGTGCTCGGCGGCATCGGCACCTTATGGGGACCGGTGTTAGGCGCCGTCATCCTCATCCCGCTCACGGAATTGACGCGCTCCTTCATCGGCGGCTCCGGGCGCGGCGTTGATCTGATCGTCTACGGCACGCTGATCGTTCTGATCTCGCTGGCGCGCCCCGAAGGGCTGGTCGGATTGTTTTCGCGGCGGCGCAAGGAAGTCGCCCGATGACGGCGCTGTTGGAGACCAAAGGCATCTGGCAGCGCTTCGGCGGTCTTGTCGCCAACAGTGACGTCTCGATCTCGGTCGGACGTGGTGAAATCGTCGGGCTGATCGGTCCCAACGGTGCCGGGAAATCGACCTTGTTCAATTTGATCGCCGGCGTTTATACGCCGACGCAGGGCTCGATCGTCTTCGACGGCGAGGACGTCACGCGGCTCTCGGCAGCGGAGCGCTGCGAGCGCGGCATCGGGCGCACCTTCCAGGTCGTCAAGAGCTTCGAGACCATGACGGTTATCGACAACGTCATCGTCGGCGCGCTGATCCGTACCACCGTGATGCGCGAGGCGCGCCGCAAGGCGCACGAGGTGCTGGAATTCTGCGGGCTGGCGGCGCGAGCAAACACACTCGCCAGCCAGCTCATCCCATCGGAAAAACGGCGTCTCGAAGTTGCGCGCGCACTCGCAACCGAACCGAAGTTGCTGCTGCTCGACGAAGTCCTTACCGGACTGACGCCGATCGAGGCGCAAACCGGCGTCGAACTGGTTCGAAAGGTGCGCGCCACCGGCGTCACCGTGCTGATGGTCGAACATGTGATGGAAATCGTGATGCCGCTGGTCGATCGGGCGATTGTGCTCGATCTCGGCAAGGTTCTGGTGGAGGGCAAGCCCACCGATGTCGTTCGCGATCCGAAAGTGATTACGGCCTACCTTGGGGATCGTCATGCTGTCGGTGCGTGAAGTCACCACCGCCTATCAGGGGCTGGTTGCGATCTCGCAAGTGTCGATCGAGGTCGCGAAAGGCGAGGTCGTATGCGTCGCGGGCGCCAACGGCGCCGGCAAATCCACGTTGCTGAAAACGATCGCCGGCGCCGAACGGCCGCGCTCCGGCACTGTCACTTTCGACGGCGATCGCATCGACGGCATGGCGCAGCACCTGATTACGGCGCGTGGCATCGCCTATGTGCCGGAAAATCGAAGGCTGTTTCCGCGGCTCTCGGTGCGCGATAACTTGCGGCTCGGCAGCTATCTCTATCGTAGCCAGGCCGATCGCGAGCAGCCGCTTGAACTGGTATTCAAGCTGTTTCCGCGGCTTTCGGAGCGGCTCGATCAACGTGCCGAAACGCTCTCGGGTGGTGAGCAGCAGATGCTCGCGATTGGCCGCGCGCTCATGACGCGGCCGCGGCTCCTGATGCTGGACGAGCCCTCGCAGGGCATCATGCCGAAACTCGTCGATGAAATCTTTCAGGCCGTGCGGCGCATCCGCGATACCGGCGTGACGGTGTTGATCGTCGAGCAGCGCATCGCCGAATGTCTCGACATCGCCGATCGTGCCTACATCCTGCAAACCGGCCGGTTGCAAATGCAGGGTACGTCCGACGAGATCAAATCCAATCCGGACGTGCGCAAGGCGTATCTGGGGCTTTAGTCCTCAGGACGAGGTCGGAGTGTGAGGCGTATCGTCCGGCAAACTCAGCCCGAACACCTTTGTCAAATCCGCAACCTGCGCCGGCGTGAGGTAACGCGGGTTCAAGCCGCGCAGCAG
Organism: uncultured Alphaproteobacteria bacterium; assembly: GCA_963824305.1. Taxonomy (GTDB): domain Bacteria; phylum Pseudomonadota; class Alphaproteobacteria; order Rhizobiales; family Xanthobacteraceae; genus Bradyrhizobium. Next base: position 1,246,123 of record CAWGOW010000001.1, on the reverse strand, counting down.
CAGATAGAGTTTTGCGGTCTCCTCCAGCTCCTCGACCGCAAACACCGCGGCTTCCAGCGTGTCGCCGGAAACGACCGGGCCGTGATTGGCGAGCAGCACTGAGGAGTATTTTCCCGCGAGGCCCTTGATGGCATCGGCCACGGCGGGGTCGCCGGGCCGGTAATAAGGCACGAGCGCCGTCGAGCCGCATTTCATCAGGTAATAGGCCGTCATCGGCGGCAGTGCAGTACGCGGATCGATTTCGGGCAGCATCGACAGCGCCACCGAATGGGTTGAATGCAGATGCACGACCGCGTGCGCTGCCGCACGCGTCTCATACAGCGCGCTGTGCAGCGGTACTTCCTTGGTCGGGGCGTCGCCTGAGAGAAGGCGGGCGGACGCATCCAGTCGCGACAACCGCGCCGGATCGAGGAAACCAAGCGAGGCGTTGGTCGGCGTCACCAGCCAGCCGCCATCGTCGAGCTTGACGGAAATGTTGCCCGAGGAACCCGGCGTCAGGCCGCGCTCGAACAATGAACGGCCCAGGCGGCAGATTTCCTCGCGGAGTTTTGTTTCGCTCATGGCGGTATCTTGTCTCACGCTTTGGCAGCGCGGCCAAGCTGTGATAGGCAGGGACAAATTTGTAAGAAGCTCTAGGGAGACGCGCATGTCATCTTCCGCCAAACCGCGTATCGCCGTGATCGGGCTGGGCTCGATGGGTTACGGCATGGCCAGCGCGCTCAAACGCGCCGGATTTGAAGTTACCGGCTGCGACGTCTCGGCAGATGCGGTCAAACGGTTCGTGTCCGAAGGCGGAAAGGGCGCGAAGGTCCCGGCGGAAGCCGCAAGGGACGCCGATATCGTCGTCAGCGTGGTCGTCAACGCCGCCCAGACTGAGACCATTCTGTTCGGCAAGGACGGCGTTGCGGAGACGCTCGCAAAGGATGCGGTGTTCGTCTCCTCCGCGACCATGGATCCGGAGGTCGCAAGACGGCTTGCCAAGCAACTGGAAGCAAGCGGCCGACACTATCTCGATGCACCGATTTCCGGCGGCGCACAGCGTGCGGCGGAGGGAGAGCTGACCGTTCTCGCTTCCGGCAGTGCAGCTGCTTTCGCAAGGGCGCGGCCGGCGCTAGATGCGATGGCAGGCAAACTTTATGAGCTCGGCGACGCGGCGGGGCAGGGCGCGGCCTTCAAGATGATCAACCAACTGCTCGCCGGCGTTCATATCGCGGCGGCCTCGGAGGCGATTGCGTTTGCCGCCAAGCAGGGTCTCGATATCCGAAAAGTCTACGAGGTTATCACGGCATCTGCCGGCAATTCCTGGATGTTCGAGAATCGCATCCCGCATGTCCTCGATGGCGACTACACGCCGCGCAGTGCGGTCGAAATTTTCGTCAAGGATCTCGGCATCATCCAGGACATGGCTCGATCGGCGAAATTCCCGGTGCCGGTCTCGGCCGCGGCGTTGCAAATGTTTCTGATGACGGCGGCGTCGGGCATGGGCCGCGACGACGATGCCTCGGTGGCGCGGATGTATGCGCGGGTGACGGGCACGCATCTGCCCGGCGAGCCGAAGTAACACGCCGAACAGCAAGAGGACATCCGATGCCCCGTTTTGCCGCCAATCTCACGCTGATGTTCAACGAGGTGCCGTTCCTCGACCGTTTCGAGGCGGCGGCGAAAGCCGGCTTCACCGCGGTAGAATTTCTGTTCCCGTATGCCCACCCGGTCGAAGCGATCGGCAAGCGCCTGCACGGCAACGGCCTGACGCAGGCGTTGTTCAATCTGCCGCCCGGCAATTGGGACGCGGGCGAGAAAGGCTTTGCCGCGCTGCCTGAACGCTTTGACGATCTCAAGCAAAGCCTGGTCACCGCGTTGCCCTATGCGCAGGCGACCGGCGTCAAGCGTTTGCATCTGATGGCGGGATTGGCCGACCGAAAGGACCCAAAGGCGGTCGCTGCCTTCAAGAAATCCGTGACACATGCGGCGGAATTTTTTGCGCCCCACGGCATCGACGTCGTGCTCGAACCGCTTAATGCGCGCAACACGCCGAATTATTTTCTCAATGATTTCGGCTTTGCGCGCGACGTGATCCAGGAATTGAAAATTCCGAACCTGAAATTACAGTTCGACATCTATCATTGCCAGATATTGCATGGCGACGTGACCATGCGGCTGCGCGAGATGATGCCGATCACAGGCCACATCCAGATCGCGAGTGTTCCTTCGCGTCACGAGCCTGACGACGAAGAGCTGAACTTTCCATTCCTGTTCACTGAGCTCGATCGTCTTGGCTACAACGGGTTCGTCGGCTGCGAATACAATCCGCGCGGCAAGACCACCGAAGGGCTTGCCTGGTTCAAGGCTTACGCGGGAGCGAGGTCGTGAAGCTCGCGCTGGGCTGCATTGCCGACGACTACACCGGCGCTTCCGATCTCGCCAACACGCTGACGCGTGCCGGCCTGCGCACCGTGCAGACGATTGGCGTTCCCTCGGACGAACTGAAGCTGCCCGATGTCGATGCTGTCGTGGTGTCGCTGAAGAGCCGCTCCATTGAGGCGGGCCTTGCGGTGAGCCGTTCACGCGCGGCCGACCAATGGTTGCGTGGCCGCGGCGCGGATCATGTCTTGTTCAAGATTTGCTCGACCTTTGATTCCACCGATGCCGGCAATATCGGTCCGGTGATGGATGCGCTGCGCGCCGATTCCGGCGACAAGATCGTTCTGGTCACGCCCGCCTTTCCCGAGACCAAGCGCACCGTCTACCAGGGCAATCTGTTCGTCGGCTCGGTTCCCTTGAACGAGAGCCCGCTGAAAGATCATCCGCTCAACCCGATGCACGATTCAAACCTCGTGCGGGTGCTGGCGCGCCAGAGCAAAACCAAAATCGGTCTGGTCGATCTCGCAACGGTCGTGCGGGGACCGGAAGCGGTGCGGACGCATTTGGCCGATCTCTCCGCCCGAGGCATTGGCGGAGCGATCATCGATGCCGTGTTCGATCTCGATCTGGAGACGATCGGCGCCGTTGCGCTCGACCACCGGTTGTCGGTTGGCGCCTCCGGCATCGGGCTCGGCCTTGCGCGTGCCCTGGTGGCAGCCGGCAGGGGCGAGAGGCACGCGGGCAAGATCGCGGAAGCGCCGGTCGGCGGGACAGCGGCATGCCTTGCGGGCAGTTGCTCGCAGGCGACATTGCAGCAGATCGCCAGCGCAGAAGACGTCATGGCCGTCCTTCATCTTGATCCCGACCGTGTTGTTTCGGGGCGGGACGAGGTCGCCCGAGCGCTCGCCTGGGCCGCGCAAAGGGTCACGGAAGGCCCGATCCTGATCGCCTCCAGTTCGACGCCGGATCAGGTCGCAGCCCTGCAATCCCGTCATGGCCGCGATGCAGCCGGGCATGCCATCGAGCAGGCCATGGCCGATATCGCCGAAGGTCTTGTGCAACGCGGCGTACGTCGGTTGGTGGTTGCAGGTGGTGAAACTTCAGGCGCTGTCGTCGATCGTTTAGGCATCCCCGGTTTCCTCGTCGGTCCGGAAATCGCGCCAGGTGTGCCGGTATTACGTGCTGTCGGCGCCAAGGACGGCGAGATGGTTCTTGCCTTGAAATCGGGCAATTTCGGCGGTCCCGGATTCTTTTCTGACGCGCTTGGCCTCATGCGTTAACCGAAGAATGGCACACTTTGGCGGGTGCAAGTTTTGCTGAAAGTGTCTGAAGTCTCGCGAAGTTGAAGGGATTTCACGGTTCCGTCGTTAGCCATTCGACGGTATTTCGGCTAAATGCCGCACTGCATCATTATCATTCGATAAGTTAAATCCGGGAATGCCTGTGCCATGACAGAACTGGTCCGTATCGCCCTGAACCGGCCGTATACGTTCGTCGTGCTGGCGCTGTTGCTCCTGATCATCGGCCCGTTGGCCGCGATGCGTACGCCGGTCGATATTTTCCCCGATATCCGGATCCCGGTCATCGGCGTGATCTGGCAGTACACGGGTTTGCCGCCGGATCAGATGTCCGGCCGCATCATCACCCAATACCAGCGAATTCTGACGACGACCGTCAACGATATCGAGCACATTACGGCGAACTCCTATAACGGCATCGGCATCGTCAAGATCTTCTTCCAGCCGAACGCCGATATCCGCACCGCCAACGCGCAGGTTACTTCGGTCTCGCAAACGATCCTCAAGCAGATGCCGCCGGGCGCGACGCCTCCGCTGATCCTTAATTACAGCGCCTCGACGGTTCCGATCATCCAGCTCGCGCTGTCGGGCGAGGGGCTCACCGAGCAGATCCTCGGCGACATCGCCATCAATCAGTTACGCACGCCGCTGGTGACTGTGCCTGGCGCGGCGATCCCGTACCCCTATGGTGGCAAGCAGCGCCAGATCCAGATCGACGTCGATCCACAGAAGCTGCAGTCCCTGGGATTGTCCGGGCAGGATGTTGCCAATGCGCTCGCCGCGCAGAACCTGATTCAGCCGGCCGGTACATCGAAGATCGGCAACTTCGAATATGTCATCCAAGTCAACAACTCGCCGCTGAAATCCGGCGAAATGGGCGATCTGCCAATCAAGGTCGTCAACGGTGCAACGGTCTATATCCGCGACGTCGCGACCGTGCGCGACGGCTATCCGCCGCAAACCAACGTCGTGCATGTCGACGGCAACCGTTCCGTGCTGATGATGGTGCTGAAGAACGGCTACACCTCGACGCTCGACATCATCGCCGGTATCAAGAAGAAGGCCGCTGCCTACAAGGATTCACTGCCCGACGCGCTGAAAATCGGTTTTGTCGGCGACCAGGGTGTGTTCGTGGCTGCTTCCATCGAGGGGGTGGTACGCGAGGGCATCATCGCGGCCGTGCTCACCAGCGTCATGATACTCTTGTTCCTGGGAAGCTGGCGCTCGACCATCATCATCGCGACTTCGATCCCGCTCGCCGTATTCGGCTCGATCATCATGCTGGCGGCGATCGGCGAAACCCTCAACATCATGACGCTGGGCGGTCTGGCGCTGGCGGTCGGTATTCTCGTCGACGAAGCCACCGTGACCATCGAGAACATCAACTGGCATCTGGAGCAGGGCAAGGAAGTTCGCCCCGCGATCATGGACGGCGCTCAACAGATCGTGGTGCCGGCCTTCGTGTCGCTGCTCTGTATCTGCATCGTGTTCATTCCGATGTTCTTTCTGCAGGGCATTCCCCGCTTCCTGTTCGTGCCGATGGCGGAAGCGGTGATCTTCGCGATGATCTGGTCGTTTATTCTATCGCGAACGCTGGTGCCGACGATGGCGATGTATCTGCTGAAGCCGCATCAGCACGAGCACGGCGCGGCGTTGCCGCCGACCCGCAATCCGCTGGTCTGGTTCCAACGCGGCTTCGAGTCGGGTTTCGAGCGCTTCCGTGCGGGCTATCGCGATCTTCTGACGCTCGCGCTGCACCATCGTCCGACCTTCGTGGCCTGTTTCCTGGCTTTCGTCGTGGCTTCGTTCGCGATGGTCCCTTATCTCGGGCAGAACTTCTTCCCCACCGTCGATGCCGGCCAGATCCTGATGCATGTGCGCCTTCAAGTCGGCACGCGGCTTGAGGAAAGTGCCAACCAGTTCGCCGACATCCAGAAGGCGATCAAAAAGATCATCCCGCCGGATGGGATCGAGACGATGACCGACAACATCGGCATGCCGATTTCGGGCATCAACATGACTTACAACAATACCGGCGTGATGGGTTCGCAGGACGGCGACATCCAGATCAAGCTGAAGGAGGATCATCCACCGACTGAAAACTACGTGAAGGCGATGAGGGAACAGCTTCCGCAGCTCTTCCCTGGAACGTCGTTTGCATTTCTTCCGGCCGACATTGTCAATCAGATCCTGAACTTCGGCGCGCCGGCGCCGATCGACTTGCAGGTCCGGGGCAACAACTTGAACGCAAATTTCGCGTACGCCACCAATCTGTTGAACCAGATTCGCCGGATTCCGGGGGTCGCCGACGCGCGTATCCAGCAGTCAACGAGAAACCCCACCTTCAATATCGATGTGGACCGGACGCGCGCGCAATATGTCGGCCTCACCGAACGCGACGTCGTCAACAGCCTTACCGTCAATCTGTCGGGTAGCGGGCAGGTAGCACCGACCTACTTCCTCAATCCTGATAATGGCGTGAACTACGCCGTCGTGATGCAGACGCCGCAGTATCAGCTCGATTCGCTGAGCGCGCTGCAAACGTTGCCGATTACCTCCAGCGTACCGACGCAGGCTCCAATTCTCGGCGGCGTCGCCAGTATTTCGCGCACGACGTCGAACGCAGTTGTTTCTCAATATGACATCCAGCCGATGGTGCAGATCTTTGCGACCCCCCAGGGGCGCGACCTCGGCGGTATCGCGGCCGACATCAACAAGGTCATCGCGGACACCGCCAAGGACGTGCCGAAGGGCTCGACGGTTGTGCTTTCCGGCCAGGTGCAGACCATGAACAGCTCGTTCTCCGGTTTGCTGTTCGGGTTGCTGGGCGCGATCGTGCTGGTCTATTTCCTGATCGTTGTGAACTTCCAGTCCTGGTCCGACCCGTTCGTGATCATCACGGCACTTCCGGCGGCCTTGGCGGGCATAGTCTGGATGCTGTTCACGACCCATACGACGATGTCAGTCCCGGCTTTGACCGGCGCGATCATGTGCATGGGGGTTGCGACTGCCAACAGCGTGCTCGTGATCAGCTTTGCCCGTGAGCGCTATGATGAATTGGGCGATCCGGTCGCCGCAGCCATCGAGGCTGGGTTCGTGCGTATCCGCCCGGTGCTGATGACCGCGCTTGCGATGATTATCGGCATGCTGCCGATGTCGCTTGGTCTGGGCGAGGGTGGCGAGGCCAACGCTCCGCTTGGCCGTGCCGTGATCGGCGGCCTTATGTTCTCGACTGTCGCGACGCTGATGTTTGTTCCCGTGGTATTCAGTATGTTACACAAGAAACAGGACGCCAAAGCCGCCGTCCAATCGGAGACCGTGAATGCCCACTGAAGCTGAAACTCACAAACCAGTTTCGCGCCGAAAACTGGGTATAATCGCTGTCGTCGCCGTTGCTGGCGCTCTGACGCTGGTCGTTACCGGCATTCGCGCGCGCGAAGACACCAACGTCAAACTGAAGGAATGGACCGACGACCAGTCCGCACCGGCTGTTGCCGTAATCTACCCCGATACCGGAGCTTTGACGGCCGCACTCGACCTGCCTGGCCGTCTGGAAGCCTATTACCGCGCCCCGATCTTCGCGCGCGTCAACGGTTATGTGAAAAGCTGGAGCGCCGACATTGGCGCACGGGTGAAGGCCGGCGATGTGATTGCCGAAATCGAGGCACCCGACCTCGATCAACAGTTGCTGCAGGCGCGCGCCGATCTGACCAATCAGCAGGCGAGCGCGAAGCTGTCGGAGGTCACGCTGGCCCGCCGCAAGACCCTGATCGCATCGAATTTCGTCTCGATGCAGGAAATCGACGAGCGCACCGCTGACCTCTCCAACAAGAGCGCCGCCGTCAATTCGAGCCAGGCCAATGTGGAACGGCTCGAGGCGCTCGCCGGCTACAAGAAAATCACCGTGCCATTCGACGGCATCGTGACCGCGCGCAACACCGACGTCGGCGCGCTGATCAACGCCGGCGGCGGCAGCGGCCCGCCGATGTTCATCATCTCGGACATCAAGAAACTGCGCGTCTACGTCAACGTGCCGCAGAACTACGTGCCTTCAATCAAGATCGGCGCCAAGGCCAAGATTGCGGTGCCGGAATATCCGACCCGGACGTTTGAGGCGACCGTCGAAGCCTCGGCCCAGTCGGTCGATGTCACGTCCGGCACGACCCAGATGCAGCTCGGCCTCGACAACTCAGCGGGCGAATTGATGCCGGGCGGGTTTGCCAATGTGAAGCTGGTTCTTCAGCGCGACGGCGTGCCGTTGCATATTCCCGCCAGCGCGTTGATCTTCGACCAGAAGGGTTTGCGTGTAGCGACGGTGACCCCTGACAACAAGATCCTGTTCAAGCCGGTGGCGATCGCACGCGATCTCGGCCGCGATATCGAGCTTGCCGGCGGTATAACGGTCGAGGACCGGGTCATCAGCACGCCGCCCGATGGCATTGTCGATGGCGACCCAGTTCGCGTCGTCAGCACCAAAGGCCGTCCGGCGACGGTGTCGGCCAAGCAGGGCGAGAAGGGATAGAGGGGAGCGCCTCTACCTCAAGCTATCCGCCATTCCAGCATCCCGTCGTCGGCGCGAGATATCACGCCGGATGAGCCGATCGGGCTGCAGTCGATGTTCAAGAGATGCGCGAGAGTCCGCTGATCCCGAGCCGGGACCCGTGCCAGCGAACGTGCGTTGTTTGGTGTCCGAAACATCACCACGCCGTGCTCGATTTCGTTGGCGCGGCCGTAGATCGCGGTGAAGCTTTCGACTGTTCCGGTCCCCGTGGCCTCGGTCACAAACGGCGGCACCGGGCCGCGGCGGCGGTCGGCCTCGCTCTGGACGCACGTATCTTGTGCCAGCGGCTCTGACGGCGCTTGTTGCGACAAGATCAGCGCGTGGTGCTTGGTGACAAAGCCGCCTTGGCCGTACAGCAGGCCGAGCGATGCACCACCACGAAGCTTTCGCACCATCGCGCAGGCTGCGTGCGTCATATAGGTGTTGAGCGGTGCACCGAAGAACGTCAGCCCGCCGGTGACGGTCGGCATGATGTCCACGCCCAGTCCGAGCGTTCGCCGCGCCATCTTCGGCACGCAGGGAAAGCAACTATAAAGTTCGATCGCGTCAAACGCCTCGCTGCGGCCGCCGGCCAAATCCAAAGCCGCCTTCAACACGGCGTTCTGGGCTTGGCTTTCAACGAACTGGTCACGCTCGAGGTAGTCGCGCGGCTCTTCCGCCGATGCGCCCCCGATGAAGTAGACCAGCCTGTGTTCGGCGATGCCGGCCGCGCGCGCTTTGGCGAAACTCGTCAGCAACAGTGCGCCACCCATATTCACGATCGGATTGGCAACCATGAGCTTGGTATAGGGCCACGCGATCAGCCTGTTGTCGGACGAGGGCGTCGTAATTTCTTCCGGCGCGAAGCGCCGCTTGAGCCATGCGTTGGGATTTTTGCTGGCCGCTTGCGAATAGGCCGACCACAGAGCGCCGGACTCGGCCATCGCCTCGCGCGGCGTCTGGCCCCAATGTGCCGCGGTCGCCGCCTCGTAGAACGGATACACGCTGACGGGGCGGAACACGCCGAGCTTGACCGCCAGCGGCTTCTGGAACGCCGCGCCGCGCTTCGGCTCCTCGACATCGTGAGCGAACGGCGTCCATGGCAGGGTGACGCCGGCACGCTCGGCCCTGGTCGCCGTGCTCTGCGCTTCGGCGCCGCAGACCGCCGCCACGCTGCATTCTCCGCGCGCGATGCGCTTGGCCGCTTCATGCAGGTAGCGGATCGGACTTTCGCCGCCGACCGGCCCGTAATACGCGTGCTTCGGCCGAATGCCGAGCTGCGATGAAAGCAGCTTCTCCGGCTCGCGGTAGCGCCAGCTCAGGAAATTGACGATATCGAGCGAACAGATTTCTCCGAGCAATTTCGCGCCGCTGTCGATTTCCGCACGCTTCAACGCCTCGACCAGCAACGCCAGCGGCTCCAGACCATCCGGGATTTCTCCGGGCCGATCGGTGATTTCGCCGATACCGACGATGACCGGGATGCGATCAGGGGGCGGAGGGGATGGTTTCATTTTATGCTTCCTCCCGAGCAGCGTGTATCACGCCATCGCTTGGCGAAGAAGGATACACGTCCGTGGCACAGAATATCGGCCCGTCGTTTTCTCACTTGCGATTTTGCCTCACCGGGAGAATGCTCGCGCGCAACAAATGAAAACTTCAGGGAGCGCCATGATGTCCACCGCGCCGTCTGGTCCGGACCAAGGCCGGGAACAGGCTTTCGATGTCGTCGTGGTCGGCGCGGGTTTTGCCGGGCTCTATATGCTCTACCGGCTGCGCGGCCTCGGGTTCTCGGTGCGCGTCTATGAGCAGGGCGCGGGCGTCGGCGGCACCTGGTACTGGAACCGGTATCCCGGCGCGCGCTGCGACATCGAAAGCATGCAGTATTCCTATTCCTTCTCGGAAGAATTGCAGCAGGAGTGGAACTGGGGCGAACGTTACGCGTCGCAGCCGGAAATCCTTGAATACGCCAACCACGTCGCCGATCGGTTCAACCTGCGCACCGACATCTCGTTCAGCACGCGCGTCGAACGCGCCGAGTTCGATGAGGCGACCGGTACATGGAGCGTCACGATTCCCAACCGCCCTCCGGTGCGTGCAAGCTTTATCGTGCTGGCGACCGGGTGCCTGTCCAACGCCAGAATTCCGGACATCAAGGGTCTGTCCGACTTCAAGGGACCGGTTTATCACACCGGCCAGTGGCCGCATGAAGACATCGATTTTACGGGCAAGCGTGTCGGCGTCATCGGCACCGGTTCTTCGGCGCTCCAGTCGGTGCCGTTGATCGCTCAACAAGCAAAGCAGCTGTTTGTTTTCCAGCGCACGCCGAATTTTTCGATCCCAGCCCGCAATGCGCCGCTGACTGACGAAGCGCGCGATGCATTCCGCGAGAATTATCCCGAGATCCGGCGCTTTGCCCGGGAAGATACCCGTAATGGCATCTGTACCGAACTTCCCGATCGCGGCGCGTTCGATGATGGCGAAAATGCGAGGCACGCCCGGTATGAAGATCGCTGGGCCAAGGGCGGACTACCGTTCCTGATCGCCTACAATAATCTCGTCATCGACAAGGCTGCCAACGACACCGCCGCGGAATTCGTTCGCGGCAAGATCGCGAAGATCGTCAGGGATCGCGAGACGGCGAGGTTGTTGCAGCCGGAAAACTATCCGTTCGGTTCCAAACGCCTTTGCGTCGACACCGATTATTACGCCACCTTCAACCGGTCGAATGTGACGCTGGTCGACATCAGCGCCGGCGGTATCGAGGAAGTCTTGCCCAACGCCGTGCGTACGAGCGGGCGAGATTATGAGATCGATGCGCTGGTGTTGGCGACCGGCTTCGATGCCATGACCGGCTCGGTGGCGAAGATCGACATTCGCGGCCGCGGCGGTATGGCGCTGAACCAAAAATGGGCCGAAGGACCAAAAACCTATCTCGGCCTGATGAGCGAAGGCTTTCCCAATCTCTTCATCATTACCGGTCCTGGCAGCCCCTCTGTGCTATCCAATATGATCGTTTCGATCGAGCAGCATGTCGACTGGATCGCCGATTGCCTCGCCTTCATGCGCCAAGGAGGCAGCACGACGATCGAAGCCACGGCTGAGGCCGAAGAGAAATGGGTCGTTCATGTCAACGAGGTGGCGCAGATGACCCTCTATCCGCAGGCCAATTCCTGGTACATGGGCGCCAATATCCCGGGCAAGCCGCGCATCTTCATGCCTTATATCGGCGGCGTCGGCGCTTATCGCCGCATCTGCGACGAGATTGCGGCCAAGGGATATCGGGGTTTTGCGATGCGGGCAGGGGAGACAGCGGGGATCGCTGCGACCTCGTAGATGCTACTCCACCTGGATACCGGTCTCCTCGATCACGCGCTTCCATTCGCGGGCCTGCTCATTGAGGGCGTCAGTAAACTCTTCCGGCGTCCCGGCCCTGGTATCGACGCCGACACCATCGAGGCTGGCGCGGACTTCCGGTGACCGCAGCGCTTCGTTCACAGCGTTGTTGAGTTGCATGACGATCGTCCGAGGCGTTCCGGCAGGGGCGAGCAGTCCGAACAGAACTTCCTGCGGGAAACCGAGGATACCCACTTCGCTCATGGTGGGAGTTTGCGGCAATTCCCGCCACCGTTCCTTGCTGGTCACCGCAAGCGCTTTCAACTTGCCGTCCTTGAATTGCGGCAGCAGGTTCGACTTGTTATTGACGACCATCTCGATATGGCCGCCAAGCGCATCGGTCACGGCAGGCGCGCCGCCCTTGTAAGGCACGAACAGAATGTCGGTGCCGGTCTTCAGCTTGAAATATTCGCCCGCGAATTGCGTGTAGATGCCAGGCGAAGCGCCGTATTTGAGCGTACCCGGATGGTCCTTTGCGTAGGCGATGAATTCCTTGAAATTGCCCGCGGGCACCCGCGGCGAAATGGCGATGGCCAGGGAATCGACGCAGACCACGGCGATCGGCGCAAAGGATTTGACGGGATCAAAGCCCAAATCGTTGAAGATGGCTCCGATCGCATTCACGTTGGTGCCGCCCAGCAACAAGGTGTACCCATCCGGCGTTGCGGTCGCGACCACCTTGGCGCCGATCCGGCCTCCGGCGCCGGGATGGTTTTCGACCACGACGCCTTTGCCGAACCTGGTTGCCAGCGATTGCGCGATCAGCCGTGCCGCCACGTCGGTGGGACCGCCGGCGGGAAAGGGCACCACGATCTTGATCGTCCGTTCCGGGTAGTCGCCGGCGAAGCTCGCGTGCAAGGGAAGGGCCATCGAAAGCAGCCCAAGCAGACAGAGCCGACGCCCCAGCCGGAACGGGTCTTGACCTTGCATTCCTGATCCTCCGGCTTTGCGCCGATATCGTTTAACGGCTCACCCTCGCGCGGAGCGGTCTTTTTCGTTCTGCGCCTTGATTTGTTCTTTTGCGTTATCCCAGTCGGCGTCGGACCATTCGCGGAGCTGATAGAAGTTGCCGCCCATCGCGAGCGCCTGGCCGCCATCCATCGCGATCGTCTCGCCGTTGATCCAGTCGCAGCCGCCGGAAATCAGGAACACGGCGAGATTTTGCAATTCCTCCATGGTGCCGACGCGGCCCATGGGATTTGCCGCGCGAGTGCGCGCGCCGGCTTCATCGCCCGGCTTGATCCGCTTGCTCATGCCTTCGGTCGGAATCTCGCCCGGCGCGATCGTGTTCAATCGGATGCCATAGCGGCCCCATTCGGCGGCCAGCGACATCGTCATCGCATGGACCGCCGACTTGCTCATCGCCGAGGGCACGACATAGGGGCTGCCGTTGCGGACCCAGGTAACGGTGATCGACACCACATTGCCGCGCAGTTTGTTGGCGATCCAGCGTCGTCCCACGGCATGGGTAACATAGAACGTGCCGTGCATGACGATATTGGCAATCGCATCGAAGCCGCGCGGCGAAAGGTCTTCGGTGCGCGCGATGAAGTTACCGGCTGCATTGTTGATCAGGTCGGTCAGCGGAGCGTCCTTGAAGATCGCTCCGATCATTTCGTCGACTGCGAGCGCGTTGCGGATATCGACGCCGTGGCTGGTGACGCGGCCGCCATGCAGGTCCATCAATTCGGTCGCGGTCTCGTCGCAAACGCTCTTGCGCCGTCCGCAGATGTGGACCTCGGCGCCGAGTTCAAGAAAGCGGGCGGCCATCGCTTTGCCGAGCCCGGTGCCGCCGCCCGTGACCAGGATTCGGCGGCCTGCGAGAAGTTTTTCGCTGAACATGGCGGGTACCCGTTCTGATCGTTCCGTCGCCGGCGACTAAAACCGGGTGAGACTTCCGTGTAAAGCGGTTATCGAACGGGCGAGGAAACGTAACGCGAGCAGGCGGTTCGCCTGTTTCTTGGTCTTGCGCTGCGCCGCAAAAATTGCGACTCAAGGAAGCCGGCAGCTTCTGGAGCATTTCCGCAATGTCTTCTCAGATCGTGCTTTCTGATAACGGGCTGGAATCCGGCCGCAGCGAGGAAAATGCCGCCCTGGAGGAAGATGTCAGGCTGCGGAACGACATTCGCCTGCTCGGGCGCATTCTGGGCGATACGGTACGCGACCAGGAAGGCGCCGATGTCTTCGAACTGGTCGAGCGCATCCGCCAGACGTCGATCCGGTTCCATCGCGGCGACGACGCGGGGGCGAGGAGCGAGCTCGAGCTCATCCTCGACAGCATGTCGATCAGCCAGACGCTGCGCATTGTGCGCGCCTTCAGCTATTTCTCGCACCTCGCCAACATCGCCGAAGACCAGAACAATATTCGCCGGATGCGCCAGAGCTCGAAGGCCGGCGAACCGCCGCGGCCGGAAACGCTGGCGCGGACACTGTTGCATGCGCGCACCGCCGGCATCAGCGCAACGAATTTGCGCAAGTTCTTCGCCTCGGCCCTGGTCAGTCCGGTACTGACCGCCCATCCGACTGAAGTCCGCCGCAAGAGCACGATCGATCGCGAAATGGAGATTGCGGCCGTCCTCGACCAGCGCGAGCGGGCGCAGTTGACGCCGGAGGAACTTGCCGGCAGTGACGAGCAGTTGCGGCGTGCGGTTTTGACGTTATGGCAGACCAACCTCTTGCGCCGCACCCGGCTAACCGTTCTCGACGAGGTCGCCAACGGCCTGTCCTTTTACGATTACACCTTCCTGCGCGAAGTTCCCCGACTGCATTGCCGGCTTGAAGATCGGCTGAACGAGGGTGAGGGCGCATCCCAGGGCGAACTTGCATCCTTCCTGAAGATGGGAAGCTGGATCGGTGGCGACCGTGACGGCAATCCCTTTGTGACGGCTGAAGTGATGCGCGGCACACTGAAGATGCAGTCGAGCCGGGTCATCCGCTTTTATCTCGACGAATTGCATTTGCTCGGTTCCGAGCTTTCGTTGGCCGCGCACCTTGCCGACGTATCGAAAGACCTGCGAGCGCTCGCCGAGAGCTCACCCGACAAGTCGCCGCATCGAAGTGGCGAGCCTTATCGCCTCGCGGTATCCGGTATCTTTGCAAGGCTGACGGCGACAGCCCTGCGGCTTGAGGTCGAGACCACGCGCGCTGCGGTTGGCGAAGCAGCGCCTTATGCCGGCGTCGCCGAGTTCAAAGCCGATCTCGACGTTCTCTATCGCTCGTTACTGGGGAACAATTCACGTGTGATCGCACGTGGGCGTTTGCGTCACCTCAGGCGCGCCGCGGACTGTTTCGGCTTTCATCTCGCGCGCCTCGACATCCGGCAGAACTCGGCCGTGCATGAGCGCACCATTGCCGAGTTGATCGATGCCGCGATGCCCGGAAAATCCTATCTCGCGATGAGCGAGGAGGCGCGCATCGCGCTTCTGTTCGAAGAGCTCCGCAATACCCGCCCGTTGGCCTCGGCGTTTGTCAAATATAGCGAGGAAACGATCGGTGAACTCGCCGTGTTCCGTGCTGCCGCCAACGCCCACGCCAAATACGGTGCGGAGGCCATCCCCCAATGCATCATCTCGATGTGCAAGGGCATCTCCGACATGCTGGAGGTCGCGGTATTGCTGAAGGAGGTCGGTCTGGTCGATCCCTCCGGCCGCTGCGCGATCAACATTGTGCCGCTGTTCGAGACGATCGAGGATTTACAGGCGTCCAGTCGCATCATGGATCGTATCCTGTCGATGCATGACTATCGCAAGCTCGTGGACAGCCGCGGGTCGGTGCAGGAGGTGATGCTCGGCTATTCCGACAGCAACAAGGACGGCGGCTTCGTCACCTCGGGCTGGGAACTCTACAAGGCCGAGATTGACCTCGTTGAAGTGTTCGAGCGGCACCATGTGCGGCTCCGTCTTTTCCACGGCCGTGGCGGTTCGGTGGGGCGGGGCGGGGGACCGAGCTATGACGCGATCATCGCGCAACCGGGCGGTGCGGTGAACGGCCAGATCCGGATTACCGAGCAGGGCGAGATCATCTCCAGCAAATACGCCAATGCGGATGTCGGCCTCGACAATCTGGAAGTTCTGGCGGCAGCGACGCTGGAGGCGAGCCTGTTGCAGCCGCGGCAAAGCGCTCCCCGCGCGGAATATCTGAAGGCGATGGAACAGTTGTCGGCGCACGCCTTCAAGGCCTATCGCGGGCTGGTCTATGAAACGGAAGGATTTGCCGATTACTTCTGGGGCTCCACCGTCATCACCGAGATCGCCACGCTCAACATCGGCAGCCGGCCGGCCTCGCGCAAGAAGACGCGGGAGATCGAAGATCTGCGCGCCATTCCCTGGGTCTTCAGCTGGGCCCAATGCCGGCTGATGCTGCCGGGATGGTATGGCTTCGGTAGTGCCGTTGAAGCCTGGCTCAAGGAAAATCCCGATAGCGGCATGGCTTTCCTGAAAGAGCTTTATCGGGAGTGGCCGTTTTTCCGCACGTTGCTCTCGAACATGGACATGGTGCTGGCCAAAAGCTCGATCGCAATCGCTTCGCGTTATGCCGAACTCGTGCCCGACGTCGCGCTTCGCGAAAAGATCTTCGAACGTATTCGTCGGGAGTGGCAGAACTCGATCGACACGTTGTTGCAGATCACGGGGCAGTCGCGGTTATTGGAAGGCAATCTGTTGCTCGAGCGCTCGATCCGCAATCGCTTTCCCTACATCGATCCGTTGAACCACGTGCAGGTCGAGCTCTTGAAGGAACACCGGGCGCAAAACACCGACGAACAGGTGTTGCGCGGCATCCAGATCACCATCAACGGCATTTCTGCCGGCCTGCGGAACAGCGGCTAGCGCCGATGAGATCGAATCAACCGAGCCACAAAGCTTTTCACCTCTCCCAAGGGGAGAGGTCGGCGCAAGGCGCCGGGTGAGGGGGATCAGTCTATCGAGAGACCGTAACCCCTCACCCCAACCCTCTCCCAAAGGGAGAGGGAGTGTACTGCCGTTGCGGTATGGTCCGGACTAGCAGTTGTGCGCGCCCTGCGTTTCGACATAGACCGCATAGAGCGATTGGCTTGCGGTCATGAACAGACGGTTTCGCTTCTTGCCGCCGAAGCAAAGATTGGCACAGCATTCCGGCAGGCGAATTTGACCGATCCGGTGGCCGTCATCGTGCGCAAACACCTGCACGCCATCATATCCTTCGCCGACCCAACCGGCGCCGACCCAGATATTTCCCTCGGTATCGACGCGCAGGCCGTCCGGGAAGCCCGTTCTGCCGTCGAGCGCCATGTCGATCAGGAGCCGCGGATTTGAGAGCTTGTCGCCGCTGAGGTCGTATTGCCAGACGACGTTCTTGGCCTGCGGGTAGTGCGTGATGCCGCTGTCGCAGATATAGACCTTCTTGTAGTCGGAGCTGAAGGCAATGCCGTTTGGCTTGAAAGCATCGTCCGCGACTTTTCTTACTTCGCCGGTTTGCGCGTCGATCCGATAGACCGCCTCCTTTTGATACGGCTGGATCGAGCCGTCGGCGGTCCGCTGTCCTTCGTAGAGCACGATGGCGCCATAGCCGGGGTCGGTGAACCAGATCGAGCCGTCGTTGGGATGGACGACGACGTCGTTCGGTCCATTCAGCGGTTTGCCGTTGGCTCTCTCGGCCAGCACGGTGGCTGACCCGTCATGCTCGAAGCGAACCATCCGCGTTCGCTCGCAGGTAATCTGCCGTCCCTGGAAGTCGAAGGTGTTGCCGTTGGCTTCGTTGGTGGGTTTGCGGAAATCGTCGGAGACGTGTCCTCCGCTATCCTCGAGATAGCGGAGCTGACGGTTGTTCGGAATATCGCTCCAGACCAGGTATTGTCCCTGCGCATTCCAGGCCGGCCCCTCGGCCCACAGGCAGCCGGTATAGAGTTGTTTGATGGCGGTGTTGCCAACCTTTGCCTTGAAGCGTTTGGGATCGATCACGACGATATCCGGATCAGGATAGCGCTGGGGCGCGGCGTTGGGCCCAAAGTCGCGATGAAGGGGCCGTCGCTCGTCAGTCATCTGTCCTCCGCACTTTTCTTCGGGCATGCCCGTTCGGGACGCGGTGAGGCGTCCGGCGAGTGACCCGATTCCGAAGTTCGTATCACCTTGCGGTCCCTAGTTTACGAACTTCGGAATTGAAGGGACACTGGCAAATTATTAATCCGGTGTGGCTTCGGTTCTGAAGTTTGCTTGACGAGCGCGCGGCGACATGACGCGAATTGAAGCGCCACCCTAGCAGGCTAGCGCGAAAAGGCGCACGTCAGCAATTATGCGCGCCTTGCGTTTCGACATAGACCGCATACAGCGACTGGCTCGCGGCCATGAACAGGCGGTTGCGCTTCTTGCCGCCGAAGCAGAGATTGGCGCAGGTCTCCGGCAGGCGGATCTGACCGATCCTCTGGCCGTCCGGCGCAAAGATCTGGACACCGTCATAGCCGTCGCCGACCCATCCGGCACCCACCCAGATATTGCCTTCGGTGTCGACACGCAGGCCGTCCGGGAAGCCGGATTTGCCGTCGAGCGTCATGTCGATCAGCGTGCGCGGGTTCGAAAGCTTGTCGCCGTTCAGGTCGTATTGCCAGACGATGTTTTTGGCCTCCGGATAGTGCGTGATGCCGGTGTCGCAGACATAGACCTTCTTGTAGTCGTGGCTGAACGCAATACCATTCGGCTTGAAAGGTTCATCGGCGACCTTGGTGACTTGCCCGGTCTTCGCATCGACGCGATAGACCGCTTCTTTCTGGTAGGGCTGCACCGAGCCGGTATTGGTCTTCTGGCCTTCGTAGATGCTGATGGCTCCGTAGCCGGGATCGGTGAACCAGATCGACCCGTCATTGGGATGCACGACCATATCGTTCGGACCGTTGAGCTGTTTGCCGTTGGCCTGTTCGGCGAGCACGGTGAGCGAGCCGTTATTTTCGTAGCGCACCAGCCGGGTTCGCTCGGCGGTGATTTGCCGGCCCTCGAAATCGAAAGTGTTGCCGTTGGCTTCGTTGGACGGCTTGTGGAATTGTTCGGAGATATGGCCGTCATCGTCGAGATAGCGAAGCTGGCGGTTATTCGGAATGTCGCTCCACACGAGATATTGGCCTTGCGCGTTCCACGCCGGCCCTTCGGCCCAAAGGCAACCGGTGTACAGGCGCTTGATGGAGGTATTGCCGACCTTGGCCTTGAAGCGCTTGGGGTCGATCGCGACAATGTCGGGATCGGGATAGCGTTGAGGTTCGGCGCCACGGCCAAAGTCGCGCGCGGAAGCATCGGTGGCGACCACTGACATCGCGGCGATCGCGGCGGCGCCGCGCAGCAAATGGCGGCGATCGACACTTTTCTGAGCCAGGGTGTCTTGAGACGGTAGCTTGTTTGTCATGTTTTTCCTCCCGAGTTTTTCGTTGAAGTCGAACCGTCTGCCGGAAATCCGGCATAAAGCAGGCAGCACAACCAGAGGTCGATGAATGGCAGCTCTGCCGTTCGTGTGGCGCTCGACGACGTGGCGAAACGTCCGGTGCTCGCGTTTCAGGCTTGGCCCGGCTTTCCGCCGAACGTTCTTCAGCGCGGCGTCGAAGGTTGTGCTGGTTGGTTCGCTAAGTACCTAGTCCCTCGTATTTATTGCCTAGACGGGAGTGCTTGTATCCCGGCGACCCGCCGGGCTATGGTCCGGCGGACTTCAAGAAAAAGCCGGGAGGACGCTATGTTGAGGGTGATAGGTGCGGCAGTTGCCGGGTTGATTTTTGTCGCCCAGGCCTATGCCGCGGATGCGCCGGCGGAAATCAAGATCGGCACGCTGTACGCCTCGTCCGGGCGTTTCGCCTCGATTTCGATGCCGGTCTTCAGCTCTCTCAAACTGTGGGTCGACCTGAAAAACGCCGATGGCGGGGTCTATGTGAAGGCCTTCGACAAGAAGCTGCCGGTCAAGCTCGTCGCCTATGACAACCAGAGCAATACCGCAACAGCCTCCACGCTCTATAACCAGCTCATTACGCAGGACAAGGTCGACCTGCTCGTCGCCGACTCCGGCTCGGTCCTGACCGCACCGGCGGTCGCAATCGCGCGCGACCGCAAGATGTTCCTGTTCGACCAGACCGGCACAGGCGCCAGCTTCTTTTCAAAGGACAACCCCTACATCGCGCTGATGGCCGACCCGGTCTCGACCATCTGGCCGAAGCCGGTGGCGGATTTCATCACCCATGACGGGCCGGCGCTCGGCATCAAGAAGGTCGCCATTCTTTATTCGACCAACGAATTCACGGGCACGCAGGCCAATGCCTTCCGCAAATTCGTCAAGGAGTCCGGTGCACCGATCGAAATCGTCTACGACCAGGGTGTCCCGACCGAGACGACCAACTATACGGTCATCATCAATAATATCGCCAACACCCAGCCGGACGCGGTTATTCATTTCGGCTACGCGCCGAACGACATTGCCTTTCTGCGCAATGTCGCGGACGTCGGCGTCAAGTTCAAAATGATGTTTGCGATCTACGCAGGTCTCGAGAAGGAACTGCTCGAGAAGAACGTCGGCGCCAAGGGGCTCGAGCACGTGTTCACCTATGTGCCGCCGTCGGATCTGGAATATCCCGTCAACTTCGGCATGAACCTTCCTGCCTACAAAGCGGCATGGGACAAGAAGTACACTGACGGCAAGGTCGAATTCGGCCTCAATGCGATCGCCGGCTACACGACCGGCCTCGTCATCGAGAAGGCCCTGTCGGTTGCAACCAGCCTCGACCAGCTCGAACTGCACCGCGCCGTTTTCAGCCTCTCCGGAGAGTTGAAAACCCTGTGCGGTCCGTTTGTGCTGGACGAGACGGGCGGACAGATCGGCGAACTGACACCGCTCGGTCAGCTCGAGCTTGACGACCATGGGCACGTCAAATTCGTTTCGATCTATCCGCACGAGGTTGCCACCGGCAAGCCGGTTTATCCTCGTCCATGAGGCCATCGTCTTCTGAACGGCTAGTACCCGCTTCCCGAAGTTCGTGCTCCATTGCAGCACTCATCGTCACGAACTTCGGAAAGTCATGGGCACTAGTAAACTTATTGAATTTAGTACCGCTTTATCGATCTGAAGTCCCTGATCGAACTCGCCGCTTGCGGTGCAGGGACTTCCGATCGGCGGTACTTGGGGGAGTAACGCCTCGATGCTAGTCTATGCGCTGGTCGCAGGCGTTCTCTTCGGATTGTATTTCAGCCTGGTCGGCATCGGTCTCAACCTCGTGTTCGGCGTCATGCGCATCGTCAATCTGGCGCATGGCGACTGCCTTATGCTTGGTGCGTTCGTAGCGGTCGGTGTGGTGGCGCTGTTTGGAATTGACCCGCTGTTTGCGGTGCCGCTGGCATTCGTAATTTTTCTGATCGCGGGCCTTCTGCTGTACTGGGTGCTGATGCCGCGGCTGCAAGGCTCATCCAACCCGGAAATGCTGTCTATCATCCTGTTCTTCGGTCTGTCGCAGGTCGTCGAAGCCATCACCACGATCTTCATGGGCACGAGCGAGCGTTCGATTCCCAGCCGCGCGCTCGGCACCATGTTTTCAACGATCAAGGTCAAGTGGTTCGGGGGCTCACCGGACTTAGGCGGCCCGGTGCAGATTTTGGGGCAGGCGTTTCCGACCCCCTGGGTAATCGCCGCCGCCACCAGCCTGGTCGCGATCGGTCTTGTATATGTCTACCTCTATCGGACTCGTTTAGGCACGCTGACGCGTGCGGTGATGTCGCGGCGTGATGAGGCTTTTGCAACCGGGATCGATGTCGATCGCGTTTCGGCCGCGGCCTTTGGAATTGGCCTCGGGCTCGCCGCGGTCGCGGGCATTTTCGCGCCCTTCATGTTCGGTTCTGTGACGCCGGCCTTCGGCGCCGATGCCACCGTTACGTCCTTCACCATCGTCGTGCTCGGCTCGCTCGGCAATCCCCTCGGCACCGCGCTTGGCGGCGTCGTCTACGGCATCTGCTACATGGTGGTGCAGACGTATTTGAGTTCGTGGGCCGATCTGCTGCCTTATGTACTGCTGATTTTCATCTTGCTGCTGCGTCCGAGCGGCCTGCTCGGAAGGCGGGTGCGCGTTGCCTAACGCTCTCAAGCATACCTTGTTCGTCGCGTTGCCGCTGCTCGTCATCTTCGCGGTACTGCCTGGCGTGTATCAAAACCATCTGCTGTTGTTCAACTTCGTGATCTTTTTGATCCTCGCCCAGGGTGTGAACATCATCTACGGCTTCACCGGTTATCTGCCGTTCGGCTATGTCGGTTTCTTTGGCGCCGGCGCCTATGGCTTTGCGGTTCTGGTGATGCATTTCCAGACTCCGGCCGTGCCGGCGGTGCTTTTTGGCGGGCTGGTTGGCGTCGCGCTCGGACTGTTGCTGACACCGCTATTGCGCCTCTCGGGAGCCTATTTTGCGATTGCCAATCTGGCGGCCTCGCTCGCGGTTCTGCATTTCATCGCCAACCCGGCGCTCGAGCCGATTACCCGTGGACCTTACGGCGTCTCGCTCACGGGCACTTTCAATCCGACCTATGCCTATGCGGCAGCGCTCGGTGTGCTCGCACTCACACTGGGCGCCGTCGTTTTCCTGAAGAACTCACGCTTTGGTCTGGCGCTACAGGCGGTGAGGGAGGATTCCGTCAGCGCTGCGATGGCGGGCGTCAATGTCGTGCGCATGCGCATCATCGCATGGCTGACGTCGGCGTTGGTCGCAGGGCTCGCCGGCGGCGTATACGCCTGGTACGTTTCGGTGTTCTATCCCGACAATGTCTTCAGCGGCGAGTTCAGCATTTTCGCCATCGTGTTCGCGCTGTTCGGCGGCGTTGCTTCGATTTCCGGCCCGATCGTCGGCGTCATCATCCTCTATGGCATCTACAACCTGATCGGGTTCACCACGCCGCAGTATTTTCAGCTGATCTATGGCCTCTTGATCATGGGGCTCGTGCTGTTCCTCCCGGCGGGACTGGTATCGCTTGCGACGCGCAGGGGGTGGAATGTCCCCTGACAACGCACATCTTCTCGACGTTTCAAAACTCGTAAAGCGCTTCGGCGGCTTTTACGCACTCGACGGCTTGAGCTTCCACGTCTCGTCCGGCGAGATCCTGGGGCTTGTCGGTCCCAACGGTTCGGGCAAGACCACCGCAATCAACGTGATCTCGGGCCTTTATGCTCCCGATGGCGGAGAGATCGTGTTCGAAGGCTCCTCGATCGGTGGGGTCGCCTCCCACAAGCTCGTCCATCGCGGCATCAATCGCACCTTTCAGATTCCGAAGCCGTTTCTTTCGCTGACGGTGCGGCAGAATGTCGAGGTAGCGCTGGCCTATGGCGGTGCGACGGATGCGCCTGTGCTGGCCGATCTGCTCGACGAATACCGGCTCGCTGAAGTCGCCGACCGTCATGCGGCAGACCTCAACAGCTCGCAGCAGAAGATGCTGGACCTCGTGCGTGCGCTCGCGACCCGTCCGCGGCTGCTGCTGCTCGACGAACTCGCAGCCGGCCTCAATCCGGCGGAGCTCGACTGGATCGCCGAGCGGATCAAGGCCTTGGCCAAGAGCGGGACCGCGATCATCGTGGTCGAGCACCTCATGGGCTTCATCGAGCACATCACCGATCGCGTGATCGTCTTGAACGCCGGCAAGGAGATCTTTGAGGGCAAGCTTGCGGTCGCGGTCAAGGTTCCGCAGGTGATCGAAGTGTTCCTCGGAGGCGAGCATGCCGCCTGAGACTGCATCCTTGCTGACCGCCGAAGGCGTCGATGCCGGTTACGGCACCATGCAGGTGCTGTGGGGCGTCGACCTTGACGTCCGCGCCGGTGAGACCGTGCTGCTGCTCGGGACCAACGGCGCCGGCAAGACCACTTTTCTGAAATCGCTGGTCGGCTTGATCGAGGCGCGCCAAGGCAACATCCGATTGGACGGGGCGGATGTGACACGGATGCGTTCCAGCGAGCGGATGCGGCTCGGCATGACCTATATGTCCGAACTTGCAGTATTCCCCGACCTGTCGATCGAGGAAAATATTCGCATCGGTGCGCAGGCGCTCGGGCATCCCAATCCGCGGATCGACGAACTCTACGAAACCTTCCCGGCGCTGCGTGACAAGCGCCGCAATCCTGCCTCCAGCCTTTCCGGCGGCCAGCGAAAAATGCTTGGGATCGCCAAGGCGTTGGCGGCCGAACCTCGCCTATTGGTGATGGACGAACCGTCGGCCGGATTGTCGCCGTTGTTCGTCAAGGAAGTCATCCGCATCCTGAGCGATCTGCGCGGAAGGGGATTGGCTTTGCTGATCGCCGAGCAGAATATCGGCTTCCTTGAGGTCGCGACCCGCGTGTTCGTGCTCGAAGGCGGCCGTATCCGGTTTTCCGGAACCGTTGCCGAGATGACCGACAACGAGGCGTTGCGGCGAGCGTATTTCGGACTGAAATAATGCGAACCATCCGGATTGGGTCAGGCGCGGGTTACTCGGGCGATCGCATCGAGCCGGCGGTCGAACTCGCCGAAAAGGGCGATATTCAATACCTGGTGTTCGAATGCCTGGGCGAGCGCACAGTGGCGCTGGCCCAACAGGCGCGCCTGAAGGATCCCGAAAGCGGCTTCGATCCGCTGCTTGAGGAGCGCATGCGTGCGGTGTTGCCGATTTGCGCCGCCAAGGGCATCAAGATCGTCACCAATATGGGAGCGGCCAATCCGCTGGCTGCGGCCCGCAAGACCGCAAGCCTTGCGAAATCGATGGGGCTTTCCCTGAAGGTGGCGGCAGTCGTCGGTGACGACGTCCTCGACGCCTGCAAGCAAGGCGACCTTGCGATCATGGAATTCGACGGCACGATCGGTCAACTCGGCAACCGCCTGATCTCCGCCAACGCCTATCTCGGCGCAGCCCCGATGGCTGACGCGTTGAGCCGTGGCGCCGACGTCGTGATCACCGGGCGCGGCTCCGATCCCGCGCTCTTCCTGGCGCCGCTCATCCATGCCTTCGGCTGGCCCATGGATGACTGGAACCTGCTCGGAAAGGGCATCGTTTGCGGTCACATGCTGGAATGTGCCGGCCAGGTCACCGGCGGATACTTCGCCGATCCGCACTTTAAGGACGTCGAGGGGCTTGCACGGCTCGGATTTCCGATTGGCGAAGTCGGCGAGGATGGCAGCCTCGTGATCACCAAGGTCGACGGCTCCGGCGGCGCCGTCACCGCGCAGACCTGCAAGGAGCAGCTGCTCTACGAGGTCCACGATCCCACCAGATACCTGCAACCGGACGTGATCGCAGACTTTTCGCAGGTCGAAATCGAAGAAATCGGCAGGGATCGCGTGCGCATCAGCGGCGGTGGCGGTCGTGAACGGCCGGCGACGCTCAAGGTTTCGGTCGGCTATGTCGATAGCTTCATCGGGGAGGGGCAGATGTCCTACGCGGGCCCGGGTGCGCTCGCGCGCGGGCGGCTTGCGCTGGACATCGTTCGTGAGCGGCTGAAGCTCACCGGCGTGGCAGCGAACGAGTTGCGGTTTGATCTGATCGGCGTCGATTCCCTGCACGGTGCGCAGGTCTCCGTGCGGGCCAACGAGCCCTACGAAGTGCGCGTTCGCGTCAGTGGGCGTACCGAAAATCTCCGCGAGGCGATCCGCATCGGCAACGAGGTCGAGACGCTCTACACCAATGGTCCGGCCGGTGGGGGCGGAGCCACCAAATCGGCCCGCGACGTCGTCGCGGTCGCTTCTGTATTGTTGCCGCGCGAGTTGGCGCTGCCACAGGTGCAGTTCGTCGAAGAGAGATTGCGATGAAGCTGCGCGAGATCGCTCATTCCCGCACCGGCGACAAGGGCAATATCTCCAATATTTCCGTCATCGCCTACGACCCAAGGCATTACCCGCTGCTGCTCGCGCAGGTCACGCCCGAGCGCGTGAAAGCGCACTTCGCCGGCGTTGTCGAAGGTGAGGTTGTCCGCTATGAGCTGCCCAGGATTTTTGCGCTCAATTTCGTGATGGACCGGGCGCTCGGAGGCGGGGTGACGCGGTCGCTGGCGCTCGATGCGCATGGCAAATCGCTGAGCTCTGCCTTGCTCGATCTGGAGATCGAGGCCGTTCCGGATAGGTTATAACGATCGACGAGAACCATCGACGAGAATACCTGCGCCGCCTATTTGAAGTTCCTGCAGAGCAAGTGGCGAATTCGATACAGGAACGTCAAATAGAAAAGCGGCACTGGAATCGAAAGTTTTGCTAGTGCCCATGCCTTTCCGAAGTTCGTGAAAGGCGGGTGGTGAGAGGTAGCACGAACTTCGGAAAGTGGGCACTAGACCATGCACAAGATCCCGACACTGACTTCCCTTGCGGCCGATCTCGAGAGCGGCCGTACCAATGCGCGCAAACTCGTCGACGAGTGCCTGGACAAAATTGCGGACAAATCGGGCGAGGGCGGACGTGCCTTTGTACACGTCGATGTCGAGGCCGCGATCGAAGCGTCCAGGGCCATGGACCGGCTTCGCGAAGTCAGGGCGGCGCCGTCGCCCTTTGCCGGCATTCCGATCTCGATCAAGGATCTGTTCGACATCAAGGGCCAGATCACGCGGGCCGGTTCGCGGGCGCTCGATGATTCACCGCCCGCCGAGGCCGACGCGCCGGTGGTGTCGCGTTTGCGGCGCGCGGGCTTCATCCTGATCGGACGCACCAACATGACCGAGTTCGCCTATTCGGGCATCGGAATCAATCCGCATTACGGCACGCCAAAGAGCGTCTGGCAGCGTGGGGTCGGGCATGTACCCGGCGGCTCGTCGTCGGGCGCGGCGGTGTCGGTCGCCGACGGCATGGCGCATGGGGCACTCGGTTCCGATACCGGCGGATCGTGCCGGATTCCGGCCGCCTATAACGGCATCGTCGGTTTCAAGCCGACGCAGCAACGCATCCCGCGCGATGGTGGCGTGCCCTTGTCTTTTTCGCTGGACAGTTTCGGGCCGCTGGCGCGCACCGTTGAGTGTTGTGCGGTGCTCGATGCCATACTGGCCGACGAGCCGGTCCAGCCGTTGCAACCGCGCGCCGTCAAGGGAATGCGGTTCGCGGTGCCCAAGACGGTGGCGCTCGACGATCTCGACGATCACGTCGCGCGAGCTTTCGACCGCACGCTCGACAAGCTGTCGCGCCAGGGCGCATCGATCGAACGGATCGAGGTGCCGGAGTTTCTCGATGTCGCCATCATGAATGGCAAGGGCGGGTTTGCCGCGGCGGAAAGCTATGCCTGGCACCGTTATCTGATCGAGAGCCACGGCGACGTCTACGATCCCCGCGTTTCCTCGCGCATCCTGCGCGGCCAGGCCATCACGGCTGCCGATTACATCGACATTCTTCAGGCCCGGAAATCGATGATCGCGCGCGCGAATTTGCGGCTTGCTCCGTATGACGTGGTGGCGATGCCGACCTGCGCGATCGTGCCACCGCCGATCGCTGACCTCGCCGACGATCATGCGTTCACGAAGGCCAATCTGCTGTCGTTGCGTAATTGCACGCTGATCAACATGATGGATGGTTGCGCCATTTCAGTCCCCTGCCACCGCAACGGCGAAGCCCCGGTCGGCTTTATGCTCGCCGGGACCGGTGGTTCGGATCGTCGTATCCTTGAACTCGCCGCCGGTGTGGAGGCCGCGCTCCATGTTTGATCTGACCTTCACCATTGACGCGCAGGGAACGACCACACCGCTGACGCTCGCGATCGACCAGGCGGTGATCGCCGGCTGGACCGGGCGCGATCCGGTAGCGCGCGACAAGCATATCGCGGAGCTTGAAGCGATCGGCGTTGCGCGGCCGGCGACGACGCCGATCTACTACCGCTGCTCGGCGCGGCGGCTGACCCAGGAAGACAGCATCGAAGTCTGTGGCGAAAACTCCAGCGGCGAGGTCGAGTTCGTGCTGATCGGCTGGCAGGGACGCACCTTCGTCGGCCTCGGCTCCGACCACACCGACCGCAAGGTCGAGGGCTATAGCGTCACGGTATCGAAGCAGATGTGCGACAAGCCGATGGCCTCGACGCTGTGGGAGCTCGAGGACGTCATCGACCATTGGGACAGCCTGATCCTGCGTGCGTATGCCTGGATCGCGGGTAAGCGGGAACTCTATCAGGAGGGCACGCTGGATGCGATGTTGCCGGTCTCGGAACTGCTTGCGTTGGGCTTTGCCGGCGGCAAGCTGCCTGACGGTTGCGCCATGTTCGGCGGCACCTTCGCGGCCAAAGGTGGCATCAGGCCATCCAGCAGGTTTGAGTGCGAACTTGAAGATCCCATCCTGAAACGGATCATCCGCCACGCCTATGATGTGGTCGAACTGCCGATGCGGGGGTAGGTCTTTCACCCGTCGTCCCGGACAAGCGGCGCGCGACCCGGGACCCATAGCCACGGGGCTAAACTACGAGGCACTGTGGCCGTCCCATTCTCTAACTACTTTCGGCTGTGGTTATGGGTACCTGCGTTCGCAGGGACGACGGCGGAATTCACGACGTGGATGCAGCCGGAAATCGGGTGGTCCCACGCCCGCTGATTTGCGACGGTGTCTGGCATGAAAACGTCAGCACAAAAGACCGTGAACCCGTTCGAGTCCGGCGTGGCCGCCCGCGTGGCGGCGATCGATTGGACGCAGGCCGCAAGCGATCTCGACGCACAGGGTTGCGCCGTGCTGAAGCGATTGCTCACGGTGGAAGAGTGTCGCGCGCTCGCCGCGCTTTATCCCGACGATGAGATCTTTCGCAACCGGATCGTGATGGGCCGACACGGCTTCGGCCGCGGCGAATATAAATATTTCGCCTATCCGCTGCCACAACCGATCGCGGGATTGCGTCCGCTGCTCTATGCGCATCTTCAGTCCATCGCCAACCGCTGGAACGAGGCGATGGGGATCGATATTCGCTATCCCGAAAGCCATGATGCGTTTTTGGCGCGCTGCCACGATGCGGGCCAGCTTCGGCCGACGCCGTTGCTCCTTCAGTACGAAGAGGGAGACTACAACTGCCTGCATCAGGACCTTTATGGCGAACACGTCTTTCCGTTGCAGGTCGCGATCCTGCTGTCGGAACCGCGCCGTGACTTCGAGGGCGGCGAGTTCGTGCTGACCGAACAGCGGCCGCGGATGCAGTCGCGCGCCGAAGTAGTGCCGCTCAGCCAGGGCGACGGAGTCGTGTTTGCTGTGCATGTCCGCCCGGTGCAGGGGACGCGTGGTGTCTATCGTGTCAATATGCGCCACGGCGTGAGCCGGCTTCGTTCAGGCCGCCGTCACACCGTCGGCGTGATTTTCCATGATGCCAAGTGAGGGTTTGCGTTGACGGCGGATCTGTTTGCTTGTCTGCCCGGCGTGCGGGCTTCGCGAGAGGAGATGGCCGAAGGAGCCGTACTTCTGCGCGGGTTCATCGGTAAAGACGAAGCGAACTTGATCGCGGCGTTGCGCGACATCGTGGCTGCGGCGCCGTTCCGCCGGATGTTCACGCCGGGCGGCCATCAAATGTCGGTGGCGATGACCAATTGCGGCAGCGCCGGCTGGGTCACCGATTCGACCGGCTATCGCTATAGTCTCGACGATCCTGAAACCGGCAAGCCATGGCCCGCAATGCCGCCACTGTTTCGCGAACTGGCGGACCGCGCCGCGGAAGCTGCGGGCTTTGCCGGATTCGCGCCGGACGTTTGCCTGATCAACCGCTACGTGCCTGGCGCGAAGATGTCGTTGCATCAGGACAAGGACGAACTCGATTTCGGCGCGCCGATTGTCTCGATTTCGCTGGGCCTGCCCGCGATCTTCATGTTCGGCGGATTGAACCGCAGTGACAAACCTCGTCGATTTAGGCTTGCGCACGGCGATATCGCGGTGTGGGGCGGTCCGTCACGGCTGTTCTATCACGGGGTCGCGCCGCTCGCCGAAGGCAGCCACCCGGTGATGGGAGCGCAACGTCTCAATCTGACGTTCCGCAAAATTCGCTGACTCAAGTTTTAAGGCTTCGCCGGGTGAATGAACGCCCAGGGGCTCGCTTCGGAGTCTCGCGGCACCTCGATGTCGATCAAGTAAGGACCGCCGTCCGCGAGCGCCTTTTCCAGCGCGGGACGGAAGTTATCCGGTGAGGTGACGCGCGCCGCGCCGACGCCAAAGGACTCCGCGAGCTTGACGAAATCCGGGTTGACCAGGTCCGACGCCACGATCCGGCCCTCAAAACGTTCGCGCTGGTCGCGCCGCACGTTGCCATAAGAATTGTTGTTGAACACGAGCACGACGACGCCGATCTTGAACTGCACGGCGGTCGATAATTCCTGCACGCCGAACATGAAACCGCCGTCGCCGGTGATCGCGACCACCGGACGGTCGGGATGCGCGACTTTGGCGCCGAGCGCAGTCGGGAATCCGGAGCCGAGCGTGCCTTGATAGCCAGAGCTGATGAATGTCCGTGGTTCGTAGATAGGAAAACCATACCAGGACGCAAAACCAACTTGCGACAGTTCATCGGTGACGATCGCGTTCGACGGCAGCACCTCGCGCAGGATATTCAGGTAAGCCATCTGCGGCTGGATTTTCTGGATTTCTTTCAGTGCCGCGGCGGAAGCCTCGCGTATGGCTGCGCGGCGGGTGCTGGTTTTGGAGTAGCCGACTTTCCTCACCGCAGCCGCCAATTCGGATGTGCCGGTATTGGCGTCGGCCACGACGGCGGCGTCCGGCGCGTATCGCCGCATTTCGACCGGGTCGATATCGATACGTATGCACTTCAGTCCGTCGGGACGAAACGGCCATCGCGTCATCGCCGGCAATTCCAGCCGTGTGCCGATTCCGATCATGAGATCGGTTTGCGGCCATAGCCGGTAGGCGGCGGCCATGGTCAGTCCGAGTTCATGGGCATTGGAGACGATGCCGCGCCCGCTGCGGAAGGCGACCACCGGCGCATCGATCAGTTCGGCGAGCTCGAGGATTTCGTCGCCGGCAGCGAGCGCGCCAGAGCCGACAAAGATCATCGGTGCTTTGCTTGCCGCGATGAGACTTGCCGCCGATTTGACCAGATCGGGATCGGGCTGCGGTGCGGGGAAGCGATCGAAAACCTCGGCCGCTCCGACTTCGACCTTTTGGGTGAACACGTCCCACGGCATTTCCAGCGACGCCGGGCCGCGCCGCCCGGACAGCATCTCCTGGAACGCGCGCGCGACCAGAGCAGGGGCGTTGGCCGGATACTCGATACGCTCGGCCCATTTCACGAAGGTGCGTAACGTGGCGAGTTGGTCCGGCATTTCGTGCAGATGGCCGCGGCCTTTGCCGAGAAAGGCCGATGGCACCTGTCCGGTCAGGCAGAGCACGGGTTCGTTTCCGCCGTAGGCCGTTAACAGCGCCGCGCCGGCGTTGAGTACGCCCGGCCCGGGGACCACGCTGAAGACGCCGGGTTTGCCGCTCGAGCGCGCGTAGCCGAAGGCCATATAGCCGCAGGCCTGCTCGTGCCGCGCGCCGATCACCCTGAGCCGCGCCTGATGGAAGGCATCGAACAGGCCGTAGATCTGCGCGCCGGGAAGCCCGAACACGGTATCGACGCGGTGTGCAACCAGACCGTTGACGATGGCTTCGCCGCCGGAATTCAGGGGCATGGAAGGGTCCAATCCGCGCGCATCACACCTCGTCGATTACGCCATTGCGCAGCACACCGACGTTTTCCAACTCAACCTCGATGACGTCGCCGGGTTTCAGATAGCGCGGCGGTTCGAAGCGCGCGCCGGCGCCGGTCGGCGTGCCGGTGACGATGACATCGCCCGGCACAAGCGTCGTGAACGTCGAGATATACCTGATCAGATAGCGAAAGCCGAAGATCAGCCGCGAGGTGCGGTCATCCTGTCGCGTCTCGCCATTGACCCGTGTGGTCAGCCTGACGTCGGCGATCTCGGACTCGTCTGTGTAAGGAACGAGCCACGGGCCGAGGCTCCCGGTGGAATCGAAATTCTTGCCCTGAGTGACATTGAATTTGGCGTGACGCACCCAGTCGCGGATGGTGCCCTCGTTGCACAGCGTGATGGCCGCGATGTAGTCGAGGGCCGCTTTTTCCGGGATATGCCGGCCGGCCTTGCCGATCACCAGAACCAATTCGCCTTCATAGTCGAGCTGGGCTGATGCTTTCGGCCGGACCAGCGGCGCTCCGTGGCCGACGAAAGAGCGCGGCGTGCGGAAGAACATGCTCGGATACTTCGGCGCGTCCGAGCCGTCTTTGTATTCGGCGTTGCGGTCGGGATAGTTGACGCCGATGCAAATGATCTTTTCCGGTGCAGGTATTGGCGGCAGCCACGTAACGGCGTCGAGGGCATAATCCACCGGGTGGCGTCCGGCGTCTTCCGCAAGTTTCCGTAAAGCGCCTGCTTCGATCACCTCACGCAGGGTTGGAAATTCCCTGCCCGAGCGTGCCGAGAGATCGACGATCCCACGATCGGTCACGGCGCCGTATTTGGCGGAGCCGCCGGCGCTGAACGTTGCGATGCGAGGAGGGGCCATGGATGCTACAGGATTGAAGCAGTCAGCTTTTGCCGGGGGTCATACCTTTGGATTTGATAACGGCTGCAGCGTCCGGCGACTTCAAAAAATCGATGAGGGCCTGCGCGGCTTCTTTTTGTTGGGTGTCGACCGAAAGGGCTGCCGGAAATACCAGTTCCTGTTGGTACTTGGCAGGGAAGGGGCCGACGATATCGACGCCGGGTGCGGTCAGCACGTTGTTGACGAACACCGCAATCTCGGCCTTGCCGCTGACGACGGCCGGAATGATGCCCGTCGGTTGATCCTGTGCGACGGTCTTGGCCTTCATCGCCTCATCGATGCCAAGTCGCTGAAACAGTCTGAGGATGTAGGAGCCAGCCGCGCTTGCCGGCAGGAAGGTGATGGATTTGGCTTCCAGCAAGGTCTTCTTGAAGGCTTCTGGCGTGCTGATGTCGGGTCTTGGGGCGCCGGTCTTGACCGCGACACCATAACCGACGCGCGCAAACTCGACGGGTGGGGCGAAGTGGGTCTTGGCGGCGTCATCGTAGAAGACGTCGATCGGAACGATGCCGAGATCGAATGGCTCGCCTGTCGTCGCCGCCTTGATCAGGTTCGGCGTCGTGTCGAAGTGGATGGCGAGCTTGTGGCCGGAGGCATGCTCGAATTGCGGAGCGAGTTCGGTCAGCACGCTTCTCAGCGATCCCCCCGCCAGCACTTTCAGTTCGGCGGCATGCGCGCTGCCCATCGTTGACACACCGGGCGTAAGACCCAGCATCGAGGCGGCTGCGACAATCAAGGACATCTTCATAAGGTCTCCGTAGCGGGTTCGTTTACGAATGTCAGAACCAAAGGGACACTAGCAAACATGAAATCTCTGGTGCGGGTTCGGTTCTGACATTCGTCATGAGAATTCGCGGTCAGGCCGGAGTGAATGTCAAAATCTCCCGCACTAGTCGGCAACTGTGACGTCGGCGACAAACTGCGGCTCACGCACAGCCTGTCCCGGAAAGGGCGATCCCTCCTCGAACCAGGAGCGCGGGGCGGGCGAACCCCACAGCGTCTGCCGGCGCGGATCATTCAGCGACCAGCGCATTGGTGCGTGGTCATGGTCGCCGGTGAAATAATCGCTGGTGTAAAGTTCAAGGCGGTGGCCATCGGGATCGCGGACGTAGAGGAAGAACGCGTTCGAAATACCATGCCGCCCGGGGCCGCGCTCGATATTCTTCAGATAACCGCTCGAAGCCATCACGTCGCATAAGTGCAAAATATTCATGGCGGTGGGCACCCAATAGGCAAAATGGTGCAGGCGAGGACCTTTGCCGTTGGTGATAGCGAAATCGTGAACGTTCCCCTTGCGGTGCAACCAAGCCGCTGCGATCCGGCCGTTCTCACCGTCCTCCTCGGCGTATTCGGTCAGGCGGAAGCCGAGCCGGGCGTAGAAGTCCACCGTGTCCTGAACTTCGGCGGCGAAGACGTTGAAATGGTCGAGCCGCTGCGGATGGCAGCCCTTGTAAAGATCGTAGCGGCGTAACAGATGCGGGCGCTTGTCCATCGCCGCATAGAGCTCGATCTGAAAACCGAAGGGGTCGGCGTATTGCAACGTGCGGCCTTGAAACGGTTGTTCGGCGAATGCGCAGGCGATGCCGTGCTGTGAAAAATACGCCGCCGCTTTGTCCAGATCCTCTTCATTGCCGACCTTGAAGCCGAGGCGGCGGCAGGCGGCTTGGGGCGCCTTGCGCAGCACCAGCGAGTGATGTTGCTGCTCCTCGCTGCCGCGCAAATAGATCGCCGTATTGCCGCGCTCCTCGACATGCAAGCCGACGGCGTTTTCGTAGAATTCAGAACTCGCCTTCAGATCGACTACGTCCAGGACGACATGGCTGCTTCGGACGATATTGAAGGGCGGGTCAAAAATGTGTTGCGGAGCAGGCATCAAGAATCTCTTGGGCTGAAATCCGAATCCCTATTCATGGGTGGCTTCGACCTTCAAAGCTTCATGAATATTGTTACGCTTCCAACTGGTTTCCTTGTCGTTGATCTGCATGTCAAATGACAAAGCGAATTTGCGCTTGGCGAAAACCGGATCGAGACAGGCCGACAGCGCGCGGAAGACGTGTTCGCCGGCTTGTTTGCGGGTTTTGAGATCACGGCCCGCGCCGAGCCGCAGCAGCATGTCGAGGAAGGCAAAGTCGGGATTGCCGTCGCCGATTGCGTAATGCTCGCATCGCACCGCGCGCACGCGAATGCCGCCGAGCGGAAAGATGCCGGTCTCGACGGCCGCCTTGCGGACCACCTCGACCACCTTTGCCATGTCAACGTGTGCATCGAGGTTGGCGGAATATTCGATCGTGAAGTGCGGCATGGCGGAATTGCTCTTTGGCGCTTTCAGGTGAACAGCGGCCACGCGGTATCGTCAGCACGGACGACGTTGCGCGTCGCAAAGGCGCGACAAAAACCCGCGTGCCGGAATATGATTAACATGTTAAGTTCTGTCCAGCAATCGATTGAAATTTGTGCAACGCAAACAAATTGTCACGCCGATGGTGATGCCAAAGAAATCCGCAAGCGCTGCAGTTAGCCCGGCCGGGCGTCGAATTCCGATGCGCGATTTTACCAGATCGCTGCCGATGTCGTTGTTGCGCGCGCGGGAAGCCGTGATGCGGCAGTTTCGTCCCTCGTTACGACGTCACAGATTGACCGAGCAACAATGGCGGATCCTGCGGGCACTCGCGGGGGTCGAGGCCCTCGAAGTGACGGAGTTGGCCCGCACTGCCTTCCTGCTCGGTCCGAGCCTCTCGCGTATCTTGCGCGACCTCGAGGCGCGCCAGTTGATCGAACGGCGGACCGCCAAGGCCGATCTGCGGCGTGGGGTCGTCTCGATTTCCCCAAAGGGATTGAAGGTGATCGAACTCGTCGCGCCGACGTCGGAGTTCATCTACGCCGCCATCACGCGGCGCTACGGGGCTCAAAAGCTGGCCGAGCTTCAGAATATGCTGGCGGCGCTGGAAAGCAGTCTGGCGTCGCTCGAAACGACGGAGACAGCACCTATAGAAAAAAGCGTGACAGGCGACATTCCTTATCTGCCACGCAAATAGGCAGCGATGATGGCCGCATTGCAGGCTAAGGACGCGCCATTGTGTCGCCCCGGAAGCTTGAGCTGCCGGTTCAAATCGCTGCAATATCAATTTACTCGCGCTGAAAGACTTCGTAAGTAGCATGCAGCGTGCGACGCCACTTGGCGTGCGGCGCGATAGACCAAAAGCCGGCAACAAGCACGGTTCCAGGGAGGGTTGGAATGAGATTGACGAGACGCGAATTCGCGGCTGGCATCACCGCCGCTGTTGCGGCGCCCTATGTCATCACCAGCGCCAACGCGCAGGCATCGACCATCAAGATCGGCATGTGCGTTCCGGTTACGGGGCCTGCGGCGGAGCAGGGGCTGTGGGCGCAAAACGGAGCCAAGCTCGCGCTTGCGGCCGTCAACAAGGCTGGCGGCGTTCTCGGCAAGCAAGTCGAACTCGTGATCGAGGACGATCAGACCACCAACCCTGGCATCGTGCTGGCGTTCTCCAAACTGGCAGCGCAGTCGGACATCGTCGGCTTTCTCGGCTCGGTCCGTTCGACCCAGGTCCACGCGATGGCGCCGGATGTGCTCAAGCTCGGCAAGCCCGTGATGATCGGCGGAACCGATCCGAACCTTACCCATATGAACAATCAGTGGCTGTTTCGCTTCCGTCCCAACGACAGCTATTCAGGTCGCGTGATTGCCGATTTCGGCGTCAACACGCTCGGCAAGAAGAAGTGGGCGGTCGTGCATTCCACCGACGCGTTCGGAACGGCGGGCGGCAAAGCGCTGACGGCGGCGCTGGAAAAATTGGGGGCGCCGCCGGTTCTCGATCAGGGCTACGCCAACCAGAGCCAAGATTTCACGCCGGTCGTGCTCGCCGTGAAGCAATCGGGCGCGGACGTGCTCGGGTCTTATTTCACGTTTGAGAACGATCTTGGCATTTTCGCCCGGCAACTGCGTCAGCTCGGCGTCACCATCCCCTGGGTGGGGTCGCCAACGACGGTGAACGTATCCGCGATCAAGCTCGCGGGACCTGCGCTGTACGGCACCTATGGCGTCGCCGACTACGCCGAGGAATTGAACGAGGCGTCGAAAGCTTTCGGCAAGGCCTATCGCGAAGCCTACAAGACCGCGCCGGATCTCCAGAGCGCGTGGCCTTATGACGCTGTCACCGTCTTGTCGGCTGCAATCAACAAGGCGGGCTCGACCGATCCCGGCAAGATCCGGGAGGCCATTCTTGCGCTGAAAAAATTCCCCGGTGCCGAAGGCGAATATAACTTCGACCAGAACGGCGACGGCCTGCACGGCTATAACGTCGTGCGGAATGAGAAGGGCGCGATCATCTTCGACAAGCATATCGAGTTCAACGATTGATGATCTGAAGCGGCTTCCTCTCGAAGGGGAAGCCGCTTTGCGTTTCGCTTCCAGAACCAGCCCGGCACATTCATGGACCTCATCCTGCAATTGCTCTTCACAGGAATTGGCATCGGCGCCGTCTATGCGCTGGTGGCGCTCGGTTTCGTGCTGATTTTCCGCGCCACCAACGTGGTGAACTTCGCGCAAGGCGAGTTCTCGATGGTCGCGGCCTATCTGATGGTGGTGTTCGCGGTCGATCTCGGCTGGCCGTACTGGCTGTCGTTCCTGCTCTCGCTCGCGGGCATGGCGCTGTTGGGTGCGATCTTCAATCTCGGGGTTTATTATCCGCTGCGCCATCGCACCTTTCTGCCTGTCATCATCGCGACCATCGGCGCCTCGATCCTGCTCGCCAATTCGGTGCTCGCGATCTATGGGCCGCAGCCGCAAGTGCTGGAGGGCTGGTTCGATACGCCCGGCATTCAGCTCGGCCCGGTGTATCTCGACAGCCAGTATCTTCTCATCATTGCGGTGACAATCGTGCTCGTCGCTTTCAATTACTGGTTCTTCGAGCACACGATGCTGGGCAAGAAATTGCAGGCGACCTCGCAGGACAAGGAGATGGCCTCGCTGCTCGGCATCTCCGTCTCCACCATGATCATGATCACCTTCATCTATTCGGCGGTGCTCGGCGGGCTGGCCGGCATTCTGGTGGCACCGGTCCTGTTCGTGTCGATCCAGATGGGATCGACGATCGCGCTCAAGGCTTTTGCGGCCACGATCATCGGCGGATTCGGCGATGTCGCCGGCGCGATCATCGGCGGTGTCGCGCTTGGCGTCATCGAGACATTCGGCGCAGCCTATATATCGGTGCCGTATAAAGACGGCTTTGCTTTTCTGGTGCTGATCGCCTTCCTGGTGTTCCGGCCGCAAGGCATCTTCGGCGAGCGCGTCGCGGAGAAAGCATGAACGCGCCGAGCGAAAACCTGGCCATGGTCGCCACAGCGCCGCGCGCAAAACCGCTTTGGCTGCGGCACCTGCCGTATTTCGCCGGCTGCGCCATCCTTGTGTGGCTTACCGCGACCGTTCAGTTCGACGGTTACGTTCACAACATCCTGATGCAGGCGACGACATTCGCGATCGCCGTCTTTGGCCTTTCGGTCGTGCTTGGCTTGTGCGGCCAGATCAATCTGGCGCAAGCCGCATTTTTTGGCTTCGGCGCCTATGCGGTCGGTCTCGGCACCTCGGACTATCATCTCAGCTACTGGCTATGCCTTGCGGGCGGCTGCGTGATCGCGCTGCTGGCCGGCGCCTTTCTCGGCATGTCGACGCTGCGGCTCGGCGGACATTACCTTGCGATGGTGACAATCTCGTTCCAGCAGATCGTCACGCTCGTCATGATCAACTCGATCTGGCTCACGCATGGACCTGATGGCGTGTCGCGCATCGGCCGGCCCGATCTGTTTCAGTCTTCGCAATCTTATCTTGCGTTCTGCGTCGCGATGCTTGGGATCGTCGGTTACGCGGTCTGGCATCTCGCCGACACCCGGCTTGGCCGCGCGATGCGTGCGGTGCGCGACAATGAACTTGCGGCCGGTGTGGCCGGCGTCGACGTGTTCCGCACCAAGGTGTCGGCTTTTGCTTTGAGCGCCGTGCTGGGTGGGCTGGCAGGCGGGCTGTTCGCCGGCGGTTTTGCCTATGTCAGCCCGGATCAATTCTCCTTTGCCGAGTCCGTCGTGTTCCTGACGATGTCGCTGCTCGGCGGAGTCGCCTCGCCAATCGGATCGGCAATCGGCACCGGCCTGTTGATCCTGATCCCGGAATGGCTGCGGTTCCTCAAAAGCGTGCCTGGGCTGTATCTTGCGATCTACGGCCTGTCTGTGATCCTCATCATCCGTTATATGCCCGATGGCATCTGGGGATTTTTCAACCTTGCGACGGAGCGCTGGCGCTCGAAGGTGGCGTCGCGCGCGACGGGACCCGCATTGCAATTGGCGCCGGCGACTGTCGGCGGCGACATCGTGCTTTCCGTCAAGGGTCTTTCCAAGCATTTCGGTGGTCTCAAAGCTGTCGACAACGTCGACATTGACGTCAGGCGCGGTGGCGTTCATGCGCTGATCGGACCGAACGGCTCCGGCAAGACGACGACGTTGAACGTGCTCTCCGGGCTCTATAAGGCGACCAGCGGCAAGGTGATGCTCGACGGCACCGACATCACGGATAAGCCGCCACATCAGCGCGCGGCGGCCGGCCT
Source organism: uncultured Alphaproteobacteria bacterium (assembly GCA_963824305.1). Classification (GTDB taxonomy): domain Bacteria; phylum Pseudomonadota; class Alphaproteobacteria; order Rhizobiales; family Xanthobacteraceae; genus Bradyrhizobium. The sequence goes on along the minus strand of CAWGOW010000001.1, from coordinate 1,207,436 downwards.
CGGGCGCACCTTCCAGAACATACGCCTGTTTCGTTCGATGACGGCGCTCGAAAATGTCATCGTCGGTGCGGAGCGGCCGGGAAATACCTTGACCGGAAAGGGCGACGAAGAAGCGCTGACGGCGCGGGCGATGTCGGCTTTGACGTTCGTGGGGTTGGCCGCGCGCGCCAATGAGTTGATCTCGAGCTTCTCCTACGGGCATCAGCGTCTGATCGAGATCGCGCGTGCACTTGCCGCCAATCCGACGCTTTTGCTTCTCGACGAGCCGGCGGCGGGACTGAATTCGAGCGAGAAGCTTGAACTGCACGCGCTGCTCAAGCGTATTGCCGCGCAGGGCCTCACGATCCTGATCATCGACCACGACATGACGCTGGTCAGTGAGGCCGCGCAGCACATCACGGTGCTCAATTTTGGAAAACGCATTGCCGATGGCGAGTTGCTTGCGGTGCTGCGCCATCCCGACGTCGTCTCCGCTTATCTTGGAACCGAGTAATGGCGCTGCTTCAAATCAACGATCTGGTCGTGCGCTATGGCGAAATCGAAGCCTTGCGCGGTGTCTCGCTCGCCGTCGACGAAGGCCAGGTCGTGACCTTGCTCGGCGCCAACGGCGCCGGCAAGTCGACCACGCTGCGGGCCATCTCCGGACTGATAAAACCGGCCTCCGGCGAGATCCTGTTCGACGGCAAACCGATCGCAGGGCTCGGGCCGGAGGCGATCGTACGGCTCGGTATCTCGCATGTGCCGGAAGGACGGCGGGTGTTCCCCGGCCTTTCCGTCAAGGAAAACATCATGCTCGGCGGCTCGAACCGCCGCGTCGGCAAGGCGGAGCTGTCGCGCGAGGCGGACGCGATGTTCGATCTGTTTCCGGATATTCGCGCGTTCACCAATGCGCTCGGCTGGACGCTGTCGGGCGGCCAATTGCAGATGGTGGCGGTCGCGCGCGGGCTGATGGCCAAGCCGCGCCTGTTGCTGCTCGACGAGCCGTCGCTCGGACTAGCGCCGGTCATCGTGCAGGCCGTGTTTCGGATCATCTCGGAAATCCGGCGCACGACCACGGTTCTGCTTGTCGAACAGAACGCGCGCATGGGATTGTCGGTCGCCGACCACGGTTATGTCCTGGAGACGGGGAGGATTGTGCTCGGCGGCAAGCCCGACGAACTCTGGGGCAATGAAGCCATCCGCGCCGCTTACCTCGGCGGTCATGCCAAGGTGAGCGCGTAAGCACGACAACATAAGCGCCAAACCAACAAGAGCGACGACGGAAATGGTCACGATCCAGCTTTCAAATCTCATCGACTTTGTTGCCGATGTGTTCAACCACGCGGAATCTTCGGCGGAAGAGGCGAGGCGCGTCGCGACTTACCTCACGACCGCCAATCTGACCGGACATGACAGCCACGGCGTGATCCGCGTTCCGGTATACATCCGATGGAAGAAGATGGGTTCGATCATTCCGAACCAGACCGCGGAGGTCGTCGTCGATACGCCTTCGCTGGCTGTGGTCGATGGCAAGTTCGGCTACGGCCAGACCGTGGCGCCGGTCGCAGTAAAGATCGGCATCGAGAAATGCAAAAAGGTGGGACTGGCCGCCGTCGCGTTGCGTAATGCCGGGCACATCGGCCGGGTCGGCGACTGGGCCGAGGCGGCCGCTGCCGAAGGTCTGATTTCGGTGCATTTCGTCAATGCGGCCGGCTCGCTGCTGGTTGCGCCCTACGGTGGCGTCGAGAAGCGGCTGTCGACCGCGCCTTATTGCGTCGGCGTGCCGCGCGAAGGTGAGGCGCCGATCGTGCTCGATTTTGCGACCTCGATCGTCGCCGAAGGCAAGGTGCTGGTCTCAAGCCGCGGTGGCAAGAAACTGCCCAAGGGCGCGCTGATCGATGCTGACGGCTCGTTGAGCGAGGACCCGCATGTACTCTATGGGCCGTACACATCCGATGGCTCGCGCGATCACACCAAGGGAAGCGGTGCAATCCGTGCCTTCGGCGAGCACAAGGGCTCAGGCCTGGCGTTCATGTGCGAACTGCTTGGCGGCGCGTTGACGGGGACGGGAGCCACCGCGCCCAACCGGCGCTTTGCCAATGGCATGCTGGCTTTCTATATCGACCCGAAAGTCGTTGACCCCGCGCACTTCTTCGACGGCGAGGTCTCCCGCTATGTGGATTTCATCCGCGGAACCAAGCCGATTGCGGGCGGCGAGCCCGTGATGATTCCGGGCGACGTCGAGCGCAAGACGCGCGCCGAGCGGACCAAAAACGGCATTCCCTTGCCGGACGACACCTGGGCTGCCATCGTCAACACCGCGCGCGAGGTCGGTGTCGGCGAGGCAAGCATCCAGCGGGCAACCCAGTAATGCGCCATATTGGCGAGCCAAGGCGATTGTTCGGCGTTAAAAGCGGGTCTCGGATTGGTGCGCGGGTCGCGTGGGCCGGCTGCGTTTAGGGGGCCTGCGTTCGCGAGGCCGGAACGGATTGCAACTTTAAGGAAAGAACGATGGCAAACAAGGTCAAGGAAATATGGGCGGCGGGCAAGGTGGTCGTGAACGCCTGGCTTGCGATCCCTTCCGGCTTCTCGGCCGAGGTGATCGCGCAATGCGGCTTCGACAGCGTCACTGTCGATATGCAGCATGGCGTGCAGGACTATCAGTCGATGGTCCAGTGTTTCCAGGCCATGCACGGCCATCCAGTAACGCCGATGGTGCGCGTGCCGTGGAATGAGCCGGGCATCATCGGCAAGGTGCTCGACGGCGGCGCTTATGGCGTGATCTGCCCGATGATCAACACGCCGCACGAGGCGAAAAACCTGGTCTCCTACAGCAAGTACCCGCCGATGGGCGTGCGTTCGAATGGCCCGATCCGCGCAGGCCTGTACGGCACGGCCGGCAGCTATCAGAAGACCGCCAATCAGGACACGGTGCTGCTCCCGATGATGGAGACCAAGACCGCGATCGAGAACATGGAGGCGATCCTCGATGTCGAAGGCATCGACGGCGTCTATATCGGGCCGTCCGACCTCGGCTTCTCCTATGGTCTGGTCCCAAAGCTCGATCGCGACGAGCCGGAGATTCTCAAGATTTACGAGAAGATCGTGAAGGAATGCGGCAAGCGCGGCCTGCATCCGGGCATCCATTGCTCGGGCGCCGACGGTGCGCTGCGTGCGATCAACATGGGATTCAAGCTCGTGACCCTGTTCAACGAGGTTGGGCTGATGGCCAACTACGCGAAGATGCAGATTGCGCAGACCCGCAAGGAGTTGGGCGGCAAGGCATAAGAACGCGAGCGATACTGTATCTCCTCATGCTGAGGAGGCCCACGCACCCGAACAGGCCGAGCTTCAGCGAGGCCGTCGCGGGCGGTGCAAACCAAGGGCCGTCTCGAAGCACGAGGCCACCGCGGTATCCGCGGCCATCCTTCGAGACGCAGGCTTGCACCTGCTCCTCAGGATGAGGTCAGCGGGTGTTGCGGCATCTATCAAGGAGAGACCACCATGGCGCCGGCACCCGTCATTCGCTTGCATCCCGACGATGGCGTGTTGATCGCACGTTCGAGCCTGCCACCGGGTCTCGTGGTCGCCGACGGCGTGGCCACGGTCGAGCGCATTCCGGCCGGTCACAAGGTGGCGATCCGCCCCATCGCCGTGGGCGAGCCCATCCGGCGCTACGGCCAGATCATTGGCTTTGCGACTGCGCCGATCTCACCGGGCCAGCACGTGCACACCCAGAATTGCGGAATGGGCGATTTCGCCAAGGACTACGCGTTCGGGGTCGACGTGCGGCCTGTGCCGAACTTCGATTTGCCGGCGACCTTCGAGGGGATTCGCCGCCCCGACGGACGGATCGCCACCCGCAACTATATCGGTATCCTCACATCGGTGAATTGCAGCGCGCATGTCGCGGGTCTCGTCGCGGATGTCTTCCGGAAAAATCCGTTCACGAGCGACAATCCACTCGCCGATTTTCCCAATGTCGATGGCGTGGTTGCTCTCACCCACAAGACCGGCTGCGGCATGACGCAGGACGAGCCGCTTGCGCTGCTTCGCCGGACGCTCGGTGGCTATGCACGGCATGCCAATTTTTCCGCTGTCGTGGTGTTGGGCCTGGGTTGTGAGGTCAATCAGATCGGCGGATTGATGCAGGAACAAAAACTCGCCGGCCGGCTGCGCGAACTGGAAATTCAACAGATCGGCGGCACGCGCAAGACGGTCGAAGCGGGCGTGGCCTTCGTGCGCGAAGCGTTGACCGACGCCAACAAGGCCAAACGCGAGCAGGTCTCTGCGAGTGAATTGACGGTAGCGCTGCAATGTGGCGGCTCGGACGGCTATTCAGGCATCTCGGCGAACCCTGCGCTCGGCGCGGCGAGTGATCTTCTCGTGCGCCACGGCGGCACGGTCATTCTGTCGGAGACGCCGGAGACCTATGGTGCGGAGCATCTGTTGACCCGGCGAGCGGTCAGCCGCGAGGTCGGCGAGAAGCTCGTGGCTCTGATGCGCTGGTGGGAAGAATACACCGCGCGCGAAGGCGCTGAGATGGATGCCAATCCGAGCCCGGGCAATAAAGCCGGCGGCCTCACCACGATCCTCGAAAAATCGCTCGGCGCCATGGCAAAGGCAGGCAGCACCAATCTCGTCGATGTCGTGAACTATGCGGAAGCCGTCACCAAGAAGGGTTTTGTCTTCATGGACACGCCCGGCTACGACCCGGTTGCGGCGACCGGGCAGGTGGCTGGCGGCGCGAACCTCGTCTGCTTCACGACCGGACGCGGCAGCGTGTTCGGCTGCAAGCCGGCGCCGTCGATCAAGCTTGCGACCAACACGCCGATGTACAAGCGCATGGAAGACGACATGGATGTCAATTGCGGCACAATTCTCGATGGCGAGGAGACGGTGCAGCAATGCGGGAAACGGATTTTCGACCTGATGCTCAAGACCGCCTCCGGCCAGCCGACCAAGAGCGAGAGTTTTGATTTCGGCGGCGCCGAATTCGCCCCCTGGGTGCTCGGCGCCACGATGTAGGTTGCGTCGTCCCGGCCGAGCCAACGGGTCGCGCGAATGCGCGCCCGATGAGGCTCCGCGCGAGCCGGGATCCATAACCACCGATGCTTACCGTGGATGAGGCTGGAGCCACATCCGGCTCAAGCATGAACGCCTCTGGTTATGGGTCCCCGCGTGTGCGGGGACGACGCCGGGGAACACATGCGCGTCCCAAACCGCCACCCCCATGGGCAACATTTGCCCGTTGTTAGTGCTTGATGTCGGTCTGCTCAGGTGTTCTGCTTAAAAAAGCTGCTGGAGCACCCCCTCTGTGTCGATCTTCGTCGCACTGAATCACGTCACACACTACACGTACGACCGCCCGATCGATCTCGGTCCTCAGACGATCCGGCTGCGCCCGGCTCCGCATACGCGCACCCCGATCCTGAGCTACTCGCTCAAGGTCACGCCCTCCAATCATTTCGTGAACTGGCAGCAGGATCCGCAAGGCAACTGGCTTGCCCGTTTTGTTTTTCCCGAGAAAGCCAATGAGCTGAAGATCGAAGTCGATTTCACGGCGCAGATGACCGTGATCAACCCGTTCGATTTCTTCGTCGAGCCTTATGCCGACAGTTTTCCGTTTGAATATCCGGCCGATCTCAAAACGGAGTTGGCGCCCTACCTCGCAGCTACCGAGCCGGGGCCGCTCGTGGCCGCTTACCTCGCGGGCATCAAGCGTGAGGCGACCAGCACAGTCAACTTTCTCGTCGATCTCAACGCCGAGCTTGCGAAAAAGATTCGCTACATCATCAGGATGGAGCCGGGCGTTCAGGCACCGGAAGAAACGTTGTCTGCCTGCGCCGGCTCCTGCCGCGACTCAGCGTGGCTGTTGATTCAGATCTTCCGGCACCTAGGCCTCGCGGCGCGTTTCGTCTCGGGTTATCTCATCCAGTTGCGTCCCGACATCGATCCGGTCGAAGGTCCACGCGAGGTCGAGAACGACTTTACCGACCTGCATGCCTGGGCGGAGGTCTATTTGCCCGGCGCAGGCTGGATCGGGTTCGACGTCACCTCGGGCATGCTGACCGGCGAGGGGCACATTCCGGTTGCCGCCACGCCGCATTATCGGACCGCGGCGCCCATCAGCGGAGCCGTCGGCTTTGCCAATGTCGAGTTCGGCTTCGACATGAGCGTCAAGCGCATTCGAGAGGCGCCACGGATCACCCGGCCGTTCTCGGACGAATCCTGGACGCGGCTCGACAAGCTCGGAGAGCAGGTCGATGCAGACCTTGTTGCCGGCGATGTCCGCCTGACGATGGGTGGTGAGCCGACCTTCATCTCGGTCGACGATATGGAGGCGTCGGAGTGGAACACCGCCGCCGTCGGTCCCACCAAGCGCCGCTTCGCCGACGAGCTCATTCGCAAATTACGGACGCGTTTTGCGCCCGGAGGCCTGCTCCATTACGGGCAAGGCAAGTGGTATCCCGGCGAAAGCCTGCCGCGCTGGGCGTTCGGCCTTTACTGGCGCAAGGACGGCGTGCCGATCTGGAAAAACTCCAATCTGATCGCGGATATCGAGGGGCCGCATCAAGCAAAGGTCGAAGAAGCCCAGGATTTTGCGGAGAAGACCGCCGCTCGCCTCGGCGTTGAATCCGAATTTGTCATGCCCGCGTTCGAAGACCCCGGTCATTGGTTACAAAAGGAGGCGGCGCTACCGGCGAATGTCGACCCCAGCGATTCCAAGCTCTCGGATCCCGAGGAGCGGGCGCGGATGGCGCGGGTGTTCGACAAGGGTTTGACCGAACCACGTGGGTTTGTGTTGCCGATCCAGCGCTGGAATGCCGATGCCGGCAAATGGAAGAGCGAGCGCTGGCAATTGCGGCGGGAAAACCTGTTCCTGACCCCGGGCGACTCACCGTTGGGGCTTCGGTTGCCGATCGCCTCGCTGCCGCATATTCCAGCCGAAGACTACCCCTACATCGTCGAGCAGGATCCGCTGGAGCCGCGGGAAGAATTGCCGATCTACGGGGCGGCACCGGCGGAAAGCGGGCCGCATCAGCAGGTGCAGGAGCAGCAGCTCAAAGGCGGCGGCGTGCGCACCGCGATGTCGATCGAAATCCGCGACGGCGTGCTGTGCGCCTTCATGCCGCCGGTCGAGAAGCTGGAAGATTACCTCGAACTGGTCGCTGCGGTGGAAGCGACCGCGGAGGAAATGCAGGTCAAGGTGCATGTCGAGGGATATGCGCCGCCGTTCGATCCCCGCGTCGAGGTGATCAAGGTGACGCCAGATCCTGGCGTGATCGAGGTCAACATCCAGCCGTCCACGAACTGGCGTTCGGCGGTCGATATCACCTTCGGTCTCTACGAAGACGCCGCCAAAATCAAATTGGGTGCCAATAAATTTCTGCTCGATGGCCGGCACACCGGAACCGGTGGCGGCAACCATGTGGTGATCGGTGGCGGCACACCAAAGGATTCACCGTTCCTGCGCCGGCCCGACCTTTTGAAAAGCCTTGTTCTCTATTGGCAGCGCCATCCATCGCTTTCCTATCTGTTCTCCGGCATGTTCATCGGTCCGACCAGCCAGGCGCCGCGCATCGACGAGGCCCGGCACGACGGCCTTTATGAACTGGAGATCGCGCTCGCCCACGTTCCGCCGCCCGGCGGCGAAATTCCGCTGTGGCTGGTCGACCGCTTGTTCCGGCACATTCTGGTCGACATAACCGGCAACACCCACCGGGCTGAGATCTGTATCGACAAGCTTTACTCGCCGGACAGTCCGACGGGGCGGCTCGGTCTTGTCGAGTTTCGCGCGCTCGAAATGCCGCCCGATCCGCGGATGTCGCTGGCGCAGCAATTGCTGATCCGCGCCTTGATCGCGAAGCTGTGGCGCGAACCCCAGGAAGGAAAATTCGTCCGCTGGGGCACAACGCTTCACGACCGCTTCATGCTGCCGCATTTTCTCTGGGAAGATTTTTTGGGCGTGCTCGACGAGCTCAAGCAATCCGGCTACGAGTTTTCGCCGGAATGGTACGCAGCCCAGCTCGAATTTCGTTTTCCGCTGTTCGGCCGGGTGCATCACGGCGGCGTCTCGCTCGAAATCCGTCAGGCGCTCGAGCCCTGGCATGTGCTCGGCGAGGAGGGTGTTGCCGGCGGCACCGTGCGCTACGTGGATTCGTCCGTCGAGCGATTGCAGGTCAAGGCCGAGGGTTTCGTCGAAGGCCGCCATGTCGTGACTTGCAACGGCCGGCGGATGCCGATGACGCCGACCGGCCGCTCGGGCGAGGCGGTCGCGGCCGTCCGGTTCAAGGCGTGGCAGCCGGCTTCGGGACTGCATCCGACCATTCCCGTCCATGCACCACTGACGTTTGACTTGATCGATAGCTGGAACGGCCGGTCGCTCGGCGGCTGCGTCTATCACGTCGCCCATCCCGGCGGACGGACCTACGACACCAAGCCGGTCAATTCCTACGAGGCCGAGGCGCGCCGGCTCGCCCGGTTTCAGGATCACGGCCATACGCCCGGCAAGATCGAGCCGCCGCCGGAGGAACGCACAATTGAATTCCCGCTGACTCTCGACTTGCGGACGCCGCCCCCGCATTGAACACTGCGTGTGAGGGAATCGAGATGGCGGGACAGGCCGATCAGGGAAGCGGACAAGGAAGCAAGACCCGTCCGGCCAGCCGCCGCGTGGCGCAGTGGATGCGAGACTATGTCCCGCTGCCCGGCATTCCCGACGAGTATATCGCCCAGGACGGGACGCCGCGCGCGGTCTGGACCCGCTTTTTCGAAGCTTTTGCGCCGCTAACGCCTGCCGAGATTGAACGGCGTTTCGGCACGGCCGACCGGCACCTGCGGGAGGCCGGCGTCAGTTACCGCGCGCCTGGCGAGACCTCCGACCGGTTGTGGCCGCTGAGTCATTTGCCGCTCCTGATCGATGAAGCCGAGTGGCGGCAGTTAACCGAAGGCATCGTGCAGCGGGCCCAATTGCTGGAGATGGTGCTTGCCGATCTCTATGGCGAAGGCCGTCTGGTCGCGGAGGGCGCGATCCCGGCGGCGGCGATCGCCGGCAGCCCTGAGTTTCTGCGCCCTGTATGCGGGATCAAGCCTCCGGGCGGTCGCTATCTCAGCCTGTATGCGGCCGACGTCGGTCGTGGACCGGACGGGCGCTGGTGGGTGTTGGGCGACCGGACGCAGGCGCCCTCGGGTGCCGGCTATGCGCTCGAAAATCGGCTGGTGCTGTCGCGCGCCTTCGCCAACCTCTACAAGTCGATGAACGTGGAGCGCGTGGCGCCGTTCTTCGAAGCATTCCGCGATGCGCTTCGTGGCACCGCCGATCGCGACGAGCCGCGCATCGGGTTGTTGACACCGGGCCAGTTCAATGAAACCTATTTCGAGCATGCGACGCTCGCGCGCTATCTCGGCTTCCTTCTGGTCGAGGGCGACGATCTCATGGTCAGCGGCGACCGCATTCATATCCGCACTGTCGCGGGATTGAAGCGGCTCGACGTGTTGTTGCGCCGGGTCGATTCCAATTTTCTCGATCCGCTCGAACTCGACGCCTCTTCGCATCTCGGCGTGCCCGGGTTGATCGATGTGCTCCGAAAGAACGGCGTCGTCGTTGCCAACATGCCAGGCTCCGGCGTCATGGAAGCGCGTGCTCTGCTCGGCTTCCTGCCAAGTCTCTGCCGGCGTCTGTTCGGTGAGGATCTGAAAATGCCGCATATCGCGACCTGGTGGTGCGGACAGGCGTCCGCCCGCGAGGAAGTGCTGTCGCGGCTGGACGAAGTCGCGATCGAAGGCGCCTATCGCCGCGACGTTCCCGGATTTCCCGGTCATAGTTCGGTGCTCGCAAGCGAGTTACCGCCGGCCGATCGCGAACGATTGAAAACGGCGATCAACGAGCGCGGCATCGATTTCGCCGGCCAGGAGCTGGTGCGCCTGTCGACCATGCCGGTGTGGGATCAGGGCCGGATCACGCCGCGGCCGTTCGTCTTGCGGATTTTTGCAGCGGCAACCCCGCAAGGCTGGACGATCATGCCGGGCGGATTCTGCCGGATCGCCGACCAGCCCGATGCCCGTGCCGTATCGATGGGGGATGGCGCCCGCGCAGCCGACGTCTGGGTGATCTCGGACAAGGCCGTGCCGGCGACGACGCTGTTGCCGGCCGGCGACAACGTACGGATCAGGCGCATCGCCGGCTGGGTGCCGAGCCGCGCGGCTGACAATCTGTTCTGGCTTGGCCGCTACCTCGAACGCGCCGAAGCCACCTTGCGGCTGGTCCGGGTGCTGGCGGCCTCGCCGCGCGATCCCGTCAAGGGATCATCGACCGTGCCCCATACGGTCGAACGAATTCAGCGGCTTCTCTTGGCCTGGGGCGCGACGTCGCAGACCACGCGAACGCAGCCTGCGAGGGTGGTCGCCGAAGCCCTGCAAGGCGAGGAACGCTTCGGCTCGGCGCTGTCGCTGGTGCGTTCGGCCCAGCGCACGGCGACATCGCTGCGCGAACGCCTTTCGCCGGATGCCTGGCAGGTCATCATCGAAATGGCCGAGCGTCTCGCGCAGGAGGCCGAAGACGATGACGGCGCCGTCAGGGCCGCCGAGCTGACGCTGCAGGAGCTTGCGAGCATCGCCGGGCTTGCGCAGGAAAACATGAACCGCGCCGCCGGCTGGCGCTTTCTCGAAATCGGGCGCCGCGTCGAGCGCTCGATCAACACCGTGCGTTTTGCCCGCCAGTTTGCCTATGAAGAAGCCACCGTCGAGGACCTTGACGTGCTCCTGACGCTGGTGGATTGCCAGATCACCTACCGTTCGCGCTATCTGGTGGGTCCGCTCCTGGCGCCGGTTCGCGACCTCGTCGTCCTCGACCCTTACAATCCGCGATCGGTGGCGTTCCAGGTCTCCGCGCTGAACGACCACATCGCCAGCCTGCCGGCGCTGAAGGAAAACGGTCTGATCGAGCGACCGCAACGCCTTGCGGTAGCGGCGCAGGCGATGATGACGACGGCAGAAGCCGCGGGCCTCCATACCCAGACGCTATTTGGGCTTGAACAGGATCTGCTCAATCTCGCGGATGCGATCGGCCAGCACTATTTCCCGCATGGGCCGAACGCGAGCAGGCCAGAAAAGCTGACGGGTCTTGCGTGATCTACGACATCCGTCACGTCACCACCTACAGCTATGAAAGTCAGGTCAGTTTCGCGCGCTGCTCTCTGCGCCTGCAACCGAGAAGCGGCGACGGGCAGGAGTTGATCTCGCATACGGTCGACATCAGACCGCGTCCGGCTGATCGCACGGTACGGCGCGATTTTTTTGGCACGCACACCGAAAGCATCCTGATCGAAACGGCACATCGCAGCCTTCGCATCGATTCCCGATCCCGCATATCGGTGTCGCGCAGCGCACCGGATCGCCGCGCGCAAAGCCGGACCTGGGAAAGCGTTCGCGATCTCGCGATCGAAGCCAAAAGCCTCGGTCCGGCTTCTCCGATTGGATACGTCTTCGCAAGTCCGCTGGTGCCGGTGCAACGGCCGGTGACCGCTTATGCCTCAGTGAGCTTTTCGGCCAGAGGCGGCATTCTCGCCGGAGCGGTCGATTTGATGCATCGGATCAGGACCGATTTCAAATACGACCCCAAGGCAACCGTCATCTCGACGCCGCTCAAGGAAGTGTTCGAAAAACGTCACGGCGTTTGCCAGGACTTTGCTCATGTGATGATTGCCGGACTGCGCGGCCTCGGCCTGCCGGCGGCCTATGTCAGCGGCTACCTTCGGACGATTCCGCCACCCGGCAAGGCGCGTCTGCAAGGCGCCGACGCAACCCACGCCTGGGTTTCCGTGTGGTGCGGCGAAGGGCTTGGCTGGATCGGTTTCGATCCGACCAACGATATCCTCGTCGAGAACGATCACATCGTTCTTGCCGTCGGACGCGACTTCTCGGACGTATCGCCTGTCGACGGCATCATCGTCGGCTCGCCGAAGCAAAAGCTCAACGTCGCCGTTGATGTCATATTGGTGGAATAGCCGATGGCTCGCGCGGCAGAGATGGCGCGCGGCAGAAGTTCGAAATGTGGCTCCGCAAAGATGCTACGAACTTCGGAAATCGCGAACTAGCTGACTTTGCGTGCCGCGGCCTCGCCCTCGGCGCGCAAGTCGCGGAAAAACGTCTCGACCTCACGCGATAACCGTTCTGCCGTCGAGGCCAGGTCGCTCGATGCCGAAAGCACCGAGGAAGCATCCTTGTTGGTGTTTTCGATCGCTTCGCTGAGCGACCCGATATTGATGACGAGGGTGGAATTGCCCTCGGCTGCGAGTTGCGCGTTGGCTGAAATCTCGCGCGTCGCCGCATCCTGCTGTCCGACGGCGCCGGCGATGTTCGCGGTGACCTCGTTGATATCGCGCACGGCGGTACCGATTTCGCGCACCGCTTCAACCGCATTTCGTGTCGATATCTGAATCAGGCTGATGTTCTGGCCGATTTCGGCAGTCGCCTTGGCAGTTTGCCCGGCGAGCGCCTTCACTTCATGGGCGACCACGGCAAAGCCGCGGCCGGCTTCGCCGGCGCGAGCGGCCTCGATCGTGGCGTTCAGCGCCAGAAGATTGGTCTGCTCGGCGATCGTCTGAATGAGAGTCAGCACGCCGTCGATGCGCTGGGTCGCTGCGGCAAGACTTTCGATTTCAGTGACCGATTTTTCGGTGCGCTGGCCGGCCTGCTCGACCACCTCGGCCGATTGACGCACCTGCCGCCCGATCTCCTCGATCGAGGCGGACAGTTCTTCTGCGGCGCTTGCAACGGCAGAGACATTGCTGGAGGCTTGTTCGGTGGCCTGCGCGGCGGCACTGGCACGCCCGCTGGCGTCGCTCGCAACGCCGGAAATCGATTGCGCGGTCTTTCGCATGACCGAAGCGCTGTCGTTCACCGCGCCCAGCACACTTCCGATCGTGTCACGGAACGACTCCACCGAGACTTCGATTTGCCGGGTCCGCTCGTCGCGGGCCCTGGAATTGAGCAGCACCTGCGAATTGAGATTGCGGTTGCGATCCATCGCTTCCTGGAAGATCCGAATGGCGCGAGCCAATGCGCCGATTTCATCCTGCCGATCCGTGTGCGGGACCTCGATGCCTTCCGCGCCTTCGGCAACCCGTTTGATGGTGCTGGTAATGACCGACAGCGGGCGCGCCACCATTCGGGCAATGATGAAGACGCCGATGCCGACCACGACCAGCGCCAATCCGCCAAGGAAGGTCAGAAGAAAAGCGAGCTGGCGATTGAGCGCCGTATCCTCGGCAATCCTTTTGCTGCGTTCGGCATACACCTTCGCGAGCGCTGCAAGATCCTCGTTAAGGCTGATGCGTACGCTGCGGTTGGCTTCGTTGTCGCCCCATTCGCGTCCGGCTTCGTGGCTCACTTCGATTGCGCGGCGAACCAGTTCCTTGCGGAACTTGACGAATTCATCGATCCGCTTCTTGAAGGTGGCGAATTGCGGGGCATCGTCGGCCTGGACAATGGATTCCCACTTCTTGACCACGTCCAGCAGCCCGTCGCTGAATTTGTGCAGCCCGTCGCCGTACTTCTTGACGACCGGCAGCTCGGTCGACATGTAGATTCCGCGGGATTCCATCACGACGGCGTAGACCAGCGAATTGACGCGCTCGACATTGAGCGCTGCCTGGCTTGCGATTTCGATGGATTGGGTGAGCTCGGCGCTGCTGCGGGTGTTGTAGTCGGATAGCGCGGTAATGGCCGCCGTCAGAAGCGCAAACAGGGCGAATATCGAATAGAGTTTCAAGGCAAGCGAGAAACTCTTGGGCCCCGATGGCACAGCAGATTTCACGATGTCGTCCGGCATCCTTGGCCTCACGGGGGAGGCCGATCACGATGAAAAGGCCGTCGCTGATTATGTGAAATTTGTCTGTAGAAAATCTTAACCATTATTGCCGCAGCGCTCGAATGCGAGCGACGGCGAGGGTACCGGATGGTTTAAGACTTTCGGTGTAAAAATTATCAATTAATTCAATAGCTTGGTGCTATACCAATTTGGTAAGGCTGGTTCGGCCGACAACCTCCGTCGAGAGGCGGCTTGTCGAAAGTGGCGCCCAAAATGCTATGCTGAAGGCGGGTTTAGACCGTCAGCGCTGATCGGTCCGGAGCAAGCATGGCCTATCGGCACGCCATCGGTAACACCGCCTACGTCTTCAGCGACCTTCGCGATCTCCTGGGCAGGGCAAGTCCTCCACGTTCCGGCGATCGCCTTGCCGGGATCGCCGCCGAGAGCGCAGAGCAGATGGTGGCCGCGCGGATCGCACTCGCGGATGTACCGCTCAAGCAGTTCCTCACCGAGGCGGTTGTTCCCTATGAGGCCGACGAGGTAACGCGTCTGATCGTCGATGGACATGATCCCGCGGCCTTCGCCACCATCTCCTCCCTGACGGTTGGATCATTCCGCGACTGGCTGCTGTCGGCAAAAGCAGGCCCGGACGCTCTCAAGACGGTCGCGCGCGGGATTACGCCGGAAATGGCCGCGGCGGTTTCAAAGCTGATGCGCAACCAGGACCTGATTCTGGTGGCGAGGAAATGCGAGGTCGTCACCGCTTTTCGCGATACCATCGGCTTGCGCGGGCGAATGAGTGTGCGGCTGCAGCCCAATCATCCCTTCGATGATGCAAAGGGTATTACCGCTTCGATCCTGGACGGCATTTTGCTCGGTGCCGGGGACGCCTGTATCGGCATTAATCCGGCCAGCGACGATCCCGCGGTCATCGGCAGGCTCCTGCATTTGCTCGATGAGATCATCGGCCGGCTGCAGATTCCGACCCAGTCTTGCGTCTTGTCCCATGTGACGACGACGCTTCGCTTGATCGCCGAGCGCGCACCGGTCGATCTGGTTTTTCAGTCGATCGCAGGAACGGAAGCCGCTAACCGAAGCTTCGGCGTGGATCTCAAACTGTTGCGTGAAGCGCACGACGCCGGCCGGTCGCTTCAACGCGGCACCGTCGGCAACAACGTGATGTACTTTGAAACCGGGCAGGGGTCGGCCCTCTCGGCCAATGCCCATCATGGCGTCGACCAGCAGACCTGCGAGGCGCGGGCCTATGCGGTCGCGCGGGCGTTCGACCCGTTGCTCGTCAATAGCGTCGTCGGCTTTATCGGTCCCGAATACCTCTATGACGGCAAGCAGATCATTCGTGCCGGGCTCGAGGATCATTTTTGCGGCAAGCTGCTCGGCCTGCCGCTCGGGGTGGACGTCTGCTACACCAATCATGCCGAAGCCGACCAGGACGACATGGACAACCTGCTGACGCTGCTCGCAGCGGCCGGCGTCAACTTCATCATGGGGGTTCCGGGCGCAGATGACGTGATGTTGAATTATCAGTCGACGTCATTTCATGATGCGCTCTACGTTCGAGATGTTTTCGGATTGAAGCGGGCCCCCGAATTCGATCGGTGGCTGGCCGGCGCAGGCCTTGCCGACGCCAATTTCCGTCTCGCCGGTAACGGCGAACTGCTGCCTGATTTCGCCCGGCGGCTGATCGCCTGACGGCGGCCTTGCGAGCGCGCTATCGGCGCGCCACTTAGCAAGGGGCTGGTCATTTTCCGAGTTGGACCGCCGCCACAATCCTGAAAAATTTGTAGCCCAGGCTGGCGTCGCGGTTCTGACATTCGTATCATTTCTTGGCAGGCACGTTTACCGATGTCGGAACCAAGGGGACGTCAGAAGAAAATAGGAATTCTGGTTTGGCTTGGACTCTGACGTTCCTTCGAAGGAATAGCCGCGAAACTGAATGGAACGAGAGTGTCGCCACGCTAGGCGGGTGCATGATTGAGTTGTCTGAGTTGAGGGCGCGGGGAAAGCTATGAGAGCCGCAAGCGCTGATACGGTACGCCGCATCCTGTGCGTTTTTCCGCGCTATACGTCCTCCTTTGGCACCTTCGAATACTCCTATCCTTTGACCGACGGCGTTCAGGCCTTCATGCCGCCGCAAGGGCTGCTACTGATCGCGGCTTACATGCCCGAAAGCTGGCCGGTTCGGTTCGTCGACGAAAACATTCGCGCCGCGACCGATGAAGATTTCGAGTGGGCGGAAGCGGTGTTCGTCAGCGGCATGCATATTCAGCGTCAGCAGATGAACGACATTTGCCGCCGGGCGCACGCCTTCGATCTGCCGGTTGCGATCGGGGGACCTTCCGTCAGCGCCTGTCCCGACTACTATCCATCGTTTGACTATCTGCATGTCGGCGAATTGGGCGATGCGACCGACGAATTGATCGGGCGGCTGGCCCGCGATCCCTCGCGCCCGGAAGAACAGGTGGTGCTCAAGACGGTCGACCGTCTCGACATGACAAGCTTTCCGCTTCCGGCCTATGAGCTCGCGGAGCTACCGCGCTACTTCCTGGGCAGCATCCAGTATTCCAGCGGGTGTCCCTATCAGTGCGAGTTTTGCGATATTCCCGGGCTCTATGGCCGCAATCCGCGCCTGAAAACACCGCAACAGATCACGGCCGAACTCGACAAGCTGCTTGAATGCGGCATTCGCGGCTCGGTTTATTTCGTCGACGACAACTTCATAGGCAACCGCAAGGCCGCGCTCGACCTGTTGCCGCATCTGGTCGAGTGGCAGAAGAAGACGGGCTTTGTCCTGCGCTTCTCCTGCGAGGCAACGCTGAACATCGCCAAGCGGCCGGAAATTCTGGCCGGTATGCGCGAGGCGTTCTTCTCGACGATTTTCTGCGGGATCGAAACGCCGGATCCCGAAGCGCTCAAAGCGATCCACAAGGACCACAACATGATGGTCCCCATCATGGAAGGCATCCAGACCATCAACAGCTTCGGAATGGAGGTCGTTTCCGGGATCATTCTGGGACTGGATACCGACAAGCCGGAAACTGGCGCCCACCTGCTCGAGTTCATCGAGGCGTCGCAGATCCCGCTTCTGACCATCAATCTGCTTCAGGCACTGCCCAAGACCCCGCTCTGGGATCGGCTGGTGAAAGAGAACCGCCTGATCGAGGATGAGGGCAGGGAGTCCAACGTCGATTTCCGTATGCCCTATGAGGAAGTCGTGGACACCTGGCGCAAGTGCATGGGCGCGGCCTACGAACCGGCCAAGTTGTTGCAGCGTTACGAATATCAGATCCGCGAAACCTATCCCCGTCAGATCAAGCGGCCGTCGTCGCGTCAACAAATGACGTGGCCGAACATCAAGCTTGGTCTGGTAATGCTGCGTAATATCTTCTGGAAGATTGGCGTTCTCGGCGACTACAAGCTTGAATTCTGGAAATTCGCGCTGCGGCGTATGGTCCGCGGCGAAATCGAACACCTCATCGCATCGATGATGGTTGCACATCACCTGATCATGTTCGCGCGCGGGGCCTCTTACGGCCGGCAAAATGCGTCGAACTATTCCGTGCGGTTGCGCGAGGCCTCCGTTCCTGCCGAGTGATCCCACCAAGACGGAACCGTTGGCGCCGCTTGAACGATTGCGCGAGTTTACGCCGGCGCGCGTGGCGCTGGGGCGTACCGGCGCGAGCTTGCCTACCAAAGCGTTGCTCGAATTCACCCTCGACCATGCGCGCGCACGCGACGCCGTACACGCGGCTTTCGATGTGGAAGGTTTGCTGCAAGGCCTCGCCGCTCTCGGTTTGAAAGCGGAGCGCGTGTCGAGCCTCGCGCCCGGCCGCAAGGATTATCTCGCGCGTCCAGATCTCGGGCGCAAACTTGACGCGGATTCGCGACAAAGGCTTGCGGGCTGCCGCGATGGTGCGCAAGCGGTTGCCATCATCGTCGGTGACGGTCTTTCTCCGACCGCCGTCAACACGCACGCGCTGGAACTGTTGCGCAAGCTGCTCCCGCGCCTCGCAGCAGATGCGATCGGCGTCGGTCTCGCTGTTGTCGCGACAGGGGCGCGGGTGGCGTTGGGCGACGAAATCGGCGATGTGCTCGGCGTGCGAATGACCGTCATGTTGATCGGCGAACGGCCGGGCCTCTCCGCCGCAGACAGTCTTGGGGTGTATCTGACGTTTGATCCTGCTGTCGGGACAACGGATGAAAAGCGCAACTGCGTTTCCAACATTCACGGCGCCGGGCTCAGCTATGACGAGGCGGCGGCCAAGATCGGCTGGCTGATCCGCGAAGGCCTCGCCAGGGAATCGACGGGGCTCACGCTCAAGGACGAAAGCGGCGTCGGGACAGGGCAGACGCTCGCCGCCAATTCGACCTGACGTAAAATCTGCCCGATTTGCCACTCAAAGCGGTGCGTCATTTGTGTGCGCAAGCTTGCGAGAGGCCGGGCAGACCTGCTACACCCATCTGCAAAATTATCGTATGTTTTCAACAGCTATCGCTGTATTCCGCCGACCGGCGGGGTCATTCCGGACAAGATTTGTTTTTGTCACTTTCTGCGGCTATTGGGCCGATGTGGGAAATTGGATAGGGCATGCTCGAAAAGAACAGCGAAAGCGAAGTCCATGTCGAGAAACTCGAGCAGCGGCCGACGGCGAGCATCGCCTTTGGGCTCGAAAGGATCGGACTGATCGCGGTTAAGGCGCCGATCTGGTCCTGCATCATTCTCGTGGCGCTCGCTATCGGCGCGATTTTCGGAATCGAGCGCATCAAGATCGACGACTCCCTGAGCCAGTTGTTTCGCTCCAATTCGCGCGAATACCGGCAATACGAATCGGAAATCAAGCGATTCCCGGCGACGGAATTCGACGTTCTGGTCGTGGTTGAGGGCAAAACCCTGCTTGCGCGCAACAATCTTGAGAAGTTGCGCGACTTCATCACCGATCTTCAGCTCGTGGACGGCACTCGCGGCCTGATCTCGCTGTTCTCGGCACGTCAGGCGCCGGCGCCGGGCAAATTTCCGGCAGCGCTGTTTCCTTCCGAATTGCCGCAAGGGGCCGACTACACCAAGTTTATCGAAACGGTGAAATCCAACGAGCTCATTCGCGGCAAATTGCTGTCGGAAGACGGCACGCTGGCGCTGATCGTGCTCTCGATCGAGCCCGACGTCGTTGCCAGCAACAAGCTCAGCAAAACCATCGGCGAGATTCGAAAGCTGATGAAAGAAGACCTCGGCGACACCGGCCTCAACGCCGAATTGTCCGGCGTTCCCGTGATGCAGCTCGAGATCCGCAACGCGGTCGAACGTGACGGGTTGACCTACAACATTCTCGGCATTCTGGCCGGCTGCATCATCGCCATCATCTTCTTCCGCAAGATTTCGTTCATGGTGGTGGCGGCGTTCCCGCCGATCATCGCGATTCTGCTCGCGCTCGGCGTCCTCGGCTGGGCGAATTTCAATCTCAACATGTTCCTCAACGTGATGACGCCGCTCATCATGGTAATCAGCTTTTCGGACTCGATGCAGCTCACCTTCGCGGCGCGCGACCGGCTGATTGCGGGACAGGACAAGTACACCGCGTTCCGCAATGCGGTATTGGTCGTAGGTCCCGCATGCGTGTTGACGCACGGCACCGCCGGCATTTCGTTTATTGCACTACAATTTTCGGATTCCGACCTGATCCGCAAATTCGGCGAGGCCGGGCTTGCGGCGACCGTGATTGCGCTCGTCGCGGTGCTGTCGCTCGTGCCGGTATTCGGCGTCTTGTTGGTGCGCAACGAAAAGATTTTCGCCGTCAAATTCCAGGGCGCCGATGCCGGCGTGCAGATGCTGCGGAATTTCTGCTACTGGATCGCGGTCCGGATGGTCAGCCGTCCCGGCCTGTTCAGCCTGATCGCGGTGCTGTTCGTTGGTGGTCTTGGCGTGATCTACGCCAACCTCGAGCCGCGTTACCGGCTTGCGGATCAGGTGCCGGACAAGCAGCAGGCGGTTGCCGCCAGTAGCCGCCTCGACGCCAAGCTCACCGGCGCCAACGCAATCGACGTGCTGATTGAATTCCCGAAGGGCGCCTCGCTCTACGACCCGCAAACGTTGCAGACCATCGCCGATGTACATTCGCAGGTCGAAAAGCAGGCCGGCGTCGGCAACGTCTGGTCGCTCGAGACGCTGCGGCGCTGGCTCGCGGAGAAGGCGGGCAGCTCGGATGTTGCGACGCTCAAGGAATATGTCAGCGTCATTCCCGAGTATCTGGTCCGCCGTTTCATCTCGGCCAGCCAGGACGCCGTCGTGGTGTCGGGCAGGGTACCGGACCTCGATTCAAGCCAGATCCTCCCCGTCGTCGAAAAGCTCGATCATGGGCTCGACGCCGTGCGCCAGGCGCATCCGGGCTACGAGATCGCGGTCACGGGCTTGTCGGCGATCGCGGCGCGCAATTCCGCCAACATGATTGAAAAGCTCAACCGCGGCCTGACCATCGAATTCGCCTTGGTCGCGATCTTTATCGGGCTCGCATTCCGTTCGATCGTGGTGATGTTCTCCTGCATCCTGCCCGGAATTTTCCCGGTCGTGATGTCCGGCACGGTGCTTTGGCTGCTCGGGGAGGGGCTGCAATTCGCCAGCGTCGTGGCGCTGACGGTGTCGTTCGGGCTGGGGCTCAGCGCCACCATCCACTTCCTCAACCGCCTGAGGCTTGAATCCAAACCCGACGTGACGCCGGAGCTAGCGGTCGAGCGGGCCACCGTCCTGGTCGGACCCGCGCTGATCCTGACCACGGTGGTGCTGGCCTGCGGCCTCGTCGTGACCGTGTTTTCCGATCTGCCGTCACTGCGTCTGTTTGGCTGGCTCAGCGCATTCTCGATGGTGGCGGCGCTGGTCGCCGACCTCTTCATCCTGCGCCCGACGGCGATGTTCCTGATCAACCTGTCGATGAAGCTGCGCGGAAAGGCGAGTCCTGTGGGACCCGCCGCTTAACCTCGCTTGCGAATTGAAGGGCCTAGCCCTTCACCATCGTGATCGAGACGCCCCGGATGTCGCCCTGGGAGGTGAGCTGAACCGTCTGCTTGTTGCCGGCGGTCCGCAACGTCAAGGTTGCAGTAAAGCCGGCGGATTCGACCTTCACGTCGATCTTGCCGTTGCCAGCAGTTCCTAGCAGGCTCCCGGAGATATTGCGGTTGGTTTCCGACCAGTTGCCGGTGATATGGTCGCCGTGGCTGGTGACGTCGCTGGAGAGATCGAACTTGTAGCTGTCGCTGGCGCAGCGAAGCGTCTGCTTCAGCACTAGCCCGCTTTCATCGACCTGGTAGGCCGCTCGACAGCGCAGCCGCTCGCTCGATCCGTCCGACAGCGAAACTGTTCCGTTGCCCGACCATGAGCCGTTAAATCCCGCAAACGGACTAGACTGTGCGTGGCCAGCGGATGCTGACAGCACCAGCGCTGCGACGACTGCGCTCGCCTTCAACGTTTGCCCGATCGCGCCTGAAATCGAGTATTTCATCTTGAATTGGCCCTTTGAATGTGACGGTCCCGCGCGCGGCATGCTTTTCCGCGCACGTGATTTGGTGTTTCGGCAACAGGTTTGGTTCAAAAGGTAATGCCGTGCTTATGGGTCGTTCAGGATTTTTTTTCGTTGTGCGACAAATTCTCTTCACCCCGAGACAAATTGAGGCAGCCGCTGCTTTTTGCTCGCGGAGGGGTTGCGAGTTCGACTACTCTTGAGGTCTCGCCGCGCGGCAATCGTCCTGCGCCTTGACCCACGGAAATGTCGTGTGACGCCAATCGGTTACGTGTCCCTCGAAATTCGCCTCCAAGGGCCGCAATTTAGGGAGATCGTCGCCGCAAATTTGGCCGCATTTACCAGCGTTTCTGCGCGCGGCCATCGTGATCTTGAGTCGATCGTCCGCCCACGGATGGCATGCTAATCGGGTTTGCAGTCTCTGCCGGAATAATAATAAAGGAACACAATGCGTAAAACTTTCTTCGTAGCTGCTCTGTTGTCGCTGTCGGTCGCCGCCGGCGCCATGGCCCAGCAACAACAACATGGCGGAACGCCCGAGGAGCAAAAGGCCTGTGCCCATGACGTTCAGAAATACTGTCGCTCGGTGATGAATGACCCCGACCTCGTCGTTCTGAACTGCCTGCAGCAGAACCGAGAGAAACTGACCAAAACCTGCGATAAGGTTCTCAAAGACCACGGGCAGTAAAACTCCTCAATCTCCCCCATCGAAAGCCTGCCACAGCCCGTTCCCGGGCGTGGCGGGCGCTTGTCTCTGCGCACGGATGCCATTGGTTTTGGTAGTGGTTTCGCCTATATGGGGCGTACGAAATTCCGCAAGCATGCCGGGATACCAGACGCATGCGCAACCCAGACACAGCTAATCTCACGAGATGACCAACGCGAGCGAATGGCGATCCGGCAAGGGCCACCGCGACGAGAATTTTCCGGTTGCGTCGTGGATCATTCATCCGCGCCACCGGCCGTTGATCCTCGCATTCTATAATTTCGTCCGAACGGCGGATGATATCGCCGATCATGCGACCTTGAGCGGTGACGAGAAGCTTTCGCTCCTCGATCTGCTGGAGGCCGAATTGCTTGGCAAGGGCGAGAGCCAGCCAGAGGCCGTCAATCTGCGCCGGGTGCTGGCGGAGCGTGGCTTGCCGCCGCGTCATGCACTCGACCTTCTGGTCGCATTCCGGATGGATGTGACCAAGCTTCGTTACGAAACCTGGGACGAGGTGATTCACTATTGCCGTTATTCGGCGATGCCGGTGGGACGGTTCGTGCTCGACGTTCACGGTGAAAGCGCCACCACCTGGGCTGCCTCGGACGCCATTTGCGCCGGCCTGCAGATCAACAATCACCTGCAGGATTGCGGCAAGGATTTTAGAGACCTCAATCGCGTCTACCTGCCGCGTGATGCGCTGGCCGCCGCCGGCGCTTCCGTCGAGCAGTTGGGCGAGGCGCGCGCCGCGCCTGCGTTGCTGCACTGTCTGCAATCTTTGGCGGCACGCAACGAAGCCTTGCTCAGCGAAGGCCGAGCGCTCGCCGCTGACGTCAGAGATTTTCGGCTCGGACTGGAAATAGCCGTCATCCAATCGTTTGCGGACCGGATCGTCCGCCTTCTCAAGGTGCGCGATCCCCTGAGCGAACGCGTGCATCTCAACCCCGTCGAACTGCTCGCATTCAGCTTTGGCGGCATGGCCGGGGAGACGATGGGCCGTCTGTCCGGGCGTCGTCCCGTCTCGAAAACGGCGACTGGTGCATGAAGCCGGAAGATCCGCAAAACAGTCCGAGCTATCAGACCAAGGCATCGGGCAGCTCGTTCTATGCCGCGATGCGCATGCTTCCGCGAGAGCAGCGCGAAGCGATGTTTCAGATCTACAGTTTTTGCCGCCAGGTCGATGACATCGCCGACTCGCCCGGGCCGCGCGACCAGCGGCTGGCCGCGCTCCAACAGTGGCGCGACGATATCGACGCGCTCTATCAAGGCGATCCACCGGCGCACTTGCAGGATTACGTTGCCTCGGTCCGGCAGTTTGGATTGGAGCGCGAGGATTTTCTCGCCATCGTCGACGGCATGGAAATGGACGTCCCGCAGGACATCCGGGCGCCGGACCTCGCCACCCTCGATCTATATTGTGACCGCGTCGCCAGCGCCGTCGGCCGGCTCTCGGTGCGGGTGTTCGGCATGCCAAAGCAAGACGGCATTCTGCTTGCGCATCATCTCGGACGCGCCTTGCAGCTGACCAACATTTTGCGCGACATCGACGAAGATGCCGAAATCGGAAGACTGTATTTGCCGAAGGAGGGCCTGGCAGAGGCAGGCATCACTTCGACCGATCCGCTGACGGTGGCCGCCGATCCGGCGCTGCCGAAGGTCTGCGCGCCGCTGGTGGACCAGGCGAGGGAGCATTTTGTGAAGTCCGACGAGATCATGGCCCGCAATTCGCGCCGCGCGGTGCGCGCGCCGCGGATCATGTCGAAATACTACGGTTCCATTCTAGGATTGCTTGTTGCGCGCGGGTTCGCTAACCCCCGGACGCCGGTTCGTCTGAACAAGATGGCCCGCATCGCCATTCTGCTCCGCAACGGCTTCTTCTGACATCCACCATCTTTCTCATACGATTTGCCTCATGCAAAAGGTTGCCCATATCGTTGGCGCGGGAATTTCCGGTCTGTCGGCCGCCGTCAGGCTTGCGAACGAGAATTTCAAGGTCCGCGTCTACGAGGCCACTCAGCAGGCGGGCGGGCGCTGCCGTTCCTATTTCGATGCCGCAACCAATCTGACGATCGACAACGGCAACCACCTTCTGCTTTCCGGCAACCGCCACGCGCTGGCTTATGCGAAGTCGATCGGCACCGAGGCAGGGCTGGTCGGTCCGAAGCGGGCCCAATTTCCGTTTGTAGATCTCGCGACTGGGAAACGCTGGCAGCTTGATCTCGGCGACGGTCGCCTGCCGTTATGGCTGTTTGATCGCGAGCGCCGGGTGCCCGACACGACGTTGCGCGACTATCTCGCCTTGACGCCCCTGATCTGGTCGTCGGCCTCGACGCTTGTCGGCGATGCCATCCCCTGCAAGGGAATCCTGTACCAGCGGCTGGTGCAACCGCTGTTGCTGGCTGCGCTCAATGTCGATCCGCCAATTGGGTCGGCCGGCCTTGCCGGAGCCATCGTCCGGGAAACGCTGCTTGCCGGCGGGCAGGCCTGCCGTCCCTTGATTGCGCGCGACGGATTGAGCGCGGTTCTGGTCGAGCCGGCGGTCAAGCTATTGCAGGACAAGGGCGCCGATATCCGCTTCAGCTCGGAATTGCGCGGATTTAGCAGCGCGGCGGATCGCATCAACGAACTCAAATTCGGCGAAGAGGCGGTCACGCTTGCGCCGTCGGATGTTGTCGTGCTGGCAGTGCCGCCCCGGTCGGCGGCTTCGCTGCTGCCGGGACTGAAAACGCCGTCGAATTTCCGGGCCATTGTGAACGGCCATTTTCGCTTCGATCCGCCAAAGAACGTGCCTGCCATGATGGGCGTCGTCGGAGGGCTCGTGGAATGGGTCTTCGCGTTCCCTCAGCGCCTCTCGATCACGATCAGCGGCGCTGACCGGCTGGTGGATATGCCGCGCGAGGAACTCGCCAAGGCGCTCTGGCGCGATGTCTGCCAGGCTACCGGGATTTCGGCCGAATTGCCGCCCTGGCAGATCGTGCGTGAGCGGCGTGCCACATTTGAGGCGACGCCGGAACAGAACGCCCTGCGGCCAGGCGCCAAAACGGCCTTCAAAAACCTGTTTCTTGCTGGCGACTGGACTGATACGGGGTTGCCGGCGACCATCGAAGGCTCGGTGCGGTCGGGTGACCGTGCGGCCGATCTCGTCCTTGCCATGGGCCGGGCCTGATCGGAAAAGGCGCGGGACGCGCCAGCAACGGGACCGATAAGTACAAGACAACAAGCACAGGAGAAGTTGGGCAATATGCCTTCCGCGACGATGGCTGAAATCGAAACGGGTGCGCTCGAGACGAGCATTCACTCGGCGACGCGGGCGCTGCTTGGTTTCCGGCAGGCCGACGGCCATTGGGTTTTTGAGCTCGAGGCCGACTGCACCATTCCATCAGAATATGTGCTGCTCAGACACTACCTCGGCGAGCCGGTCGATGCTGCGCTGGAAGCCAAGATCGCGAAGTACCTGAAGCGGATTCAGGGCGCACATGGTGGCTGGGCGCTGGTCCATGATGGCGATTTCGACATGAGCGCGAGCGTCAAAGCCTACTTCGCCTTGAAGATGATCGGCGATCCCATCGACGCGCCGCATATGGTGCGGGCGCGCGAGGCGATCCATGCGCGCGGCGGCGCCAGCAAAAGCAACGTCTTCACGCGCTTCATGTTGGCGTTGTACGGCGTGACCACCTGGCGCGCCACGCCGGTGCTGCCGGTCGAGATCATGTTGTTGCCGATGTGGTCGCCGTTCCATCTGAACAAGATATCCTACTGGGCCCGCACGACACTGGTGCCGCTTCTGGTGCTGGCCGCGCTGAAGCCGCGCGCGAAAAATCCCAAGGGCATCGGCATCGACGAATTGTTCCTGGAGGACCCGCGCTCCGTCGGCATGACGTCAAGGGCGCCGCATCAGAGCCGCGGCTGGTATCTGCTGTTTAGCTCGCTGGACCGCGTGCTACGCGCGATCGAGCCGCTGTTTCCGAAATGGCTGCGCGCCCGCGCGATCAAAGCCGCGGTCGCCTTCACCGAAGAGCGGTTGAACGGCGAGGACGGGATGGGAGCCATTTTCCCGCCAATGGCCAACGCCGTCATGATGTACGAGGCGCTTGGCAAGGGGGCGGATTATCCGCCGCGCGCCACCCAGCGCCGAGGGATCGACAGGCTCCTGGTGATCAATGACGAGGAGGCCTACTGCCAGCCGTGTGTCTCGCCGGTGTGGGACACCGCGCTGGCCTGTCATGCCCTGCTCGAGGCCGGGAGCGACGACGCGGTGAAACCGGCCAAGCAGGGATTGGATTGGCTGCTGCCCCGTCAGGTTCTGGACGTGAAAGGGGACTGGGCGGTCAAGGCTCCCGACACCCGTCCGGGGGGCTGGGCGTTCCAGTATAACAACGCCCACTATCCAGATCTCGACGACACCGCGGTCGTGGTCATGGCCATGGACCGCGCCCGGCGCAGCGTACCTAACCCGGCCTATGATGCCGCGATTGCCCGCGGGCGCGAATGGATCGAGGGCATGCAGAGCAAAGACGGGGGATGGGCCGCCTTCGACGTCAACAACCTCGAATATTACCTGAACAACATCCCGTTCTCGGACCATGGGGCGCTGCTGGATCCTCCGACCGAGGACGTCACGGCCCGCTGCCTCTCCATGCTCACCCAATTGGGGGAGACGGTCGGGAATCCCGCGGTCGCGGCCGCGATCGATTACCTGCGTAGAACCCAGCTCGCGGAGGGGTCCTGGTACGGACGCTGGGGCCTGAACTACATTTACGGTACGTGGTCGGTGCTCTGCGCGCTCAATGCTGCCGGCATCAGGCACGACGACCCGATGCTACGCAAGGCGGCTGGCTGGCTGGCATCGATCCAGAATGCCGACGGGGGCTGGGGAGAGGATGCCACCAGCTACCGACTCGACTACAAGCAATTTGACGGCGGATTTGACGGTGGCCCATCGACGGCCTCGCAAACGGCATGGGCCTTGCTTGGTCTCATGGCGGCGGGCGAGGTCGAAAATCCAGCCGTCGCCCGCGGGATCGAGTACCTGATGACCACACAGACCCAAAAGGGCGTGTGGGATGAGCAACGCCATACCGCTACGGGCTTTCCTCGGGTGTTTTATCTGCGCTATCATGGCTATTCGAAATTCTTCCCGCTCTGGGCGTTGGCGCGGTACCGGAATTTGCGAAACACCAACAGCAGGGTGGTAGGGGTCGGGATGTGAAGGTGGGGGCAGGGGTTAGATCGCCCGCGGGCAAGGTAGACCCGCGGCCGGTGCTCATTGTGACTGGTCTGATTCAGGAGGCGCGGATCGCATCCGGGCCCGGGATGACCGTTATCTGCAGCAGTAGCGATCCGAAGCAACTGCGCGCGCTACTCACCGTATTCGATCCCACCACGATCAAGGGCGTCATCAGCTTCGGCGTGGCTGGCGGGCTCGACCCATCCCTGAAGTCGGGCGACGTCGTGGTGGCGACCGAAGTGCTGGCCGGCGACGCACGCTGGCTGGCTGGCCTGTCCTTGAACGATGATCTGATCGCAAGCGTAGGGTTGGGGCGCCGGCGCATCGTCAGGGGACGCCTGGCAGGCGCCGAACAGGTGGTTGCCGCCCGTCACCTCAAGCAGGCGCTGCATCAGCAAACCGGCGCTGCCGCGGTCGACATGGAAAGCCACATTGCGGCCGAATATGCCAGCAGGGCCGGGCTGCCGTTTGCAGCGCTACGCGTTGTCAGCGACCCCGCCCACCGGGCCTTGCCGCCACTGGCGATGGCCGCCATCAAGCCGAACGGCGATATCGACCTGCGTCAGGTTCTGCGCAGCGTCGCGCGCAATCCGCGAACGCTGCGCGATCTCGTCACGACCGGGATCGATTTCAATCGCGCGCTAAAGAGCCTACGCGGCTGTCGAGGCTTTCTGCTGGGCAGCGACGGCTTCGTCACGGCGGATCTCTGACAGCCGCTTCTGCACTTCCGCAGAGAAGATGTACTGCGCCGGCCGCTGATTGGTGAGATCGATTTCCGGCGCCATCGGGCCGTCCGTCCGGACACCGCGGATGGCGACCGCCATTGCCTTCAACGGATTGCTGAACGCCGCGGTCGCCGCCGTCGGCTCGTAGCCGCAATGGGCCATGCAGTCGGCGCACTTCTCGTATTTGCCGGTGCCGTAGGTTTCCCAATCCGTCGTGTCCATCAGCTCCCTGAAGGTCTTGGCATAGCCTTCACCGAGCAGATAGCAGGGCTTCTGCCAGCCGAAAATGTTGCGGGCGGGCATGCCCCAGGGGGTGCATTCATAGCTCTGGTTGCCGGCCAGGAAGTCCAGGAACAGGCTGGAATGCATGAAATTCCACTTCTTGCCCTTGCCGCGCGCAAACACGTCGCGGAACAGGTTCTTGGTCTTGGTGCGGTTGAGGAAGTGCGCCTGATCCGGCGCGCGCTCATAGGCATAGCCCGGTGACATCGAAACGCCGACCCCGAGTTCAGTCGTGAAATCGAGGAATTTGGCGATCTCTTCCGCTGAATGTCCGTCGAAGATCGTGGCGTTGACGTTGACCGCAAAACCCTTGGCCTTGGCGGCCTTGATCGCCGAGACGGCGCGATCGAACACGCCTTCCTGGGACACGGCCTTGTCGTGGTGCTCCTTCAGGCCGTCCAGATGAACCGAGAAAAACAGGTAGGGCGAGGGCTGGAACAAATGAAGCTTCTTCTCGAGCAGCAAGGCATTGGTGCAGAGAGAGACGAACTTCTTGCGTTCCACCAAACCGCGAACGATCTCGCCGATGTCCTTGTGAATCAGCGGCTCGCCGCCGGGAATCGCAACCATCGGCGCGCCACATTCATCGGCGGCATCCCAGCATTCCTGCGCCGTCATCCGGCGATTGAGGATCGCGTCGGGATAATCGATCTTGCCGCAGCCGACGCAGGCGAGATTGCAGCGGAACAACGGCTCCAGCATCAGCACCAGCGGATACCGTTTCCGGCCCATCAGCTTCTGCTTCATCAGATAGCCACCGATGCGAATTTCCTTGAAGAACGGTATTGCCATTACGTGTCTTTCTAAACCCAAGAGGATTTTGTCAGCAGGAGTTTGTCAGCCCACAGCCAATTCGGCGGGAAGCCGAAATTCGATATTTTCTTCGCGGCCCGGAAGCACCGAAACCTCAACCGGTCCGATCCGCCTCAGAGCCTCGATCACGTCGTCGACCAGCACCTCTGGCGCCGAAGCGCCCGCGGTGATCCCGACAGTCTTGGCGTCTTTCAGCCATTCCGGATTCAATTCGCTGCCATCGGCAATCAGGTAACTCGCGACACCGGCCTCAGTGCCGATCTCGCGCAGCCTGTTCGAATTGGAACTGTTATTAGCCCCTACCACCAGGATAACGTCGACGAGTTTACTCAGATCCCTTACCGCAGATTGGCGATTCTGTGTCGCATAGCAGATATCCCGGGTGTCGGGGCCTTGAATGTCTGTAAATCGCTGGCGAAGGGCCGCGATAATGTCCTTGGTGTCGTCCACGCTGAGCGTGGTCTGGGTGATATAGGCCACGGGAACGTCGGTCGGGAGTGTCAGCGCCGCCACCTCCTCCACATTCTGGACCAGGAGCACGGGTCCGGGAACCTGACCCATGGTGCCCTCCACCTCGGGATGGCCGGCGTGGCCGATCAGGATGAGGGAGCGGCCCTTGGACATGTACCGCTTGCCCTGGTTATGGACCTTTGTGACCAGCGGGCAGGTGGCATTGAGCACGGGCAGGCCGCGGGAGGCTGCCTCTTCCTCCACGCTTCGCGCCACGCCATGCGCGCTGAACACCGTAACGGCATGCGGGGGGACCTCGGAAAGGTCCTCGACGAAGATAGCCCCTTTGTTTTTAAGGCTTTCGACCACGTACTTGTTGTGGACGATTTCGTGCCGAACGTAGACGGGGGGACCGTACTTCTCGAGCGCGCGCTCGACAATTTCGATCGCACGCACCACGCCGGCGCAAAACCCGCGGGGTTGTGCCAAATAGACTTCCATTGGATGGCCGTTACGCAAGTTAAACTATCCCCGTTTTGGCGCTCGATCCGGCGCTAGTGGAGTGGATCCGACATTCACGACCGAAATCCAAAACTCCACTGGAAACCTGTACTTGCTGGTAGTCCTTCTATTCTGACATCGGCTAAAGCGCCGCTGAGGACGTGAATGCCAGAGTTGGACCACCAGGTATCAACGCATCTGTGCAACATCCGCACCAACGTCCCGCCATGCGCAGGGCTTTGTCTCAAAAAAAGTCCGGAGAGGAAAGGCGGCGGGGGTATCAGAAACATAGGGTAGGTATACGTCGTTACCAGCATCGATGTAGGTATTTTGATACCATTTTGCGCTGGAGAGGCTCGATCTGCTCAAAGCTGCGTCATAAAGCCGGATTATGTGAGGCAAAGCCCGAGATAGCCCGAATTTGACGCTTTCTGGGTCTTTTAAGGCGGGCCGCACCCCGCGAAAAGCGCAAAACAACATTAGATCGGCCGGGGGAACTCCGCTAGACAGCGAGCGTTTCCGGCAGGCCGCCGACATTAGAAAGAGTAGACGTGCTGACAAAGATAGTTGTTTCGATTGTCCAGACCTGCACCCGGTTTGCCGCCACTACCGTTCTCATCGCCCTCGGCTTTGCGGTTGCGGCGGGCTTCTATACGGCCCGGCATTTCGAAATCAATACAGACATCAACACGCTGATTTCGCCCGATCTTGACTGGCGCAAACGCGACATCCAATTCGACGAAGCGTTCGATCGGGACCGAACCATTCTGGCTGTCGTGGAGGGCGCAACTCCCGAACTGACGACCTCGGCCGCTGCGGCGCTCTATCAGAAGCTCGCCGATGACAAGCAGCATTTCGAGTTGGTGCAGGCATTGGGATCTGGCGAGTTCTTTGAAAAGAACGCCTTCCTGTTCCTGCCGAAGGAGGAGGTCGCCCGCGCCACCGGACAGTTCGAATCTGCGGCGCCGCTGATCGAGATCATGGCAGGCGATCCCTCGATCCGCGGCCTGACGGGGGCACTGGAGACGATTCTCGCCGGCATCAAGCGGGGCCAGGTGAAGCTCGACAGCGCCGAGCGGCCGTTCAACCAGATTTCGCAGACGGTTGAGGACGTGCTCAAGAACGGCAACGCCACCTTCTCCTGGCGTGAACTCGTCAGCGACAAGCCTCTGACCGACAGCGACCGGCGCAGTTTCATCGAGTTCAAGCCGATCCTCGATTTCAACGCGCTTGAACCCGGCAAGGAGGCAACCGATGCGATCCGGCAGGCGGCCACCGATCTCAATCTTCAAGGTCAGTATGGGGCGCGGGTCCGGCTGACCGGTCCGGTGCCGATCGCGAATGAAGAGTTTGCGACGGTTGCCGACGGCGCCGTCGTCAACGGGGTAGGGACCATCCTGGTCGTGCTGGTCATCCTTTGGCTCGCGCTGCACTCGAGCAAGATCATCTCGGCGGTGTTCGCCAATTTGTTCATCGGCCTTTCCATCACCACTGCGATCGGTCTGATGATGGTCGGCTCGCTCAACCTGCTCTCGATCGCATTTGCGGTTCTGTTCGTCGGTCTCGGCGTCGATTTCGGCATCCAGTACAGCGTCCGCTATCGTTCGGAGCGTTTCAAAAGCAACGATCTGATGACGGCGCTGGCAAAGGCCGCAGAATACTCCGCAGTCCCGCTGTCGCTGGCAGCGATGGCCACGGCGGCCGGATTCCTGTCGTTTCTGCCGACCGACTACAAAGGCGTATCGGAGCTGGGCAAGATCGCCGGCGTCGGCATGCTGGTGGCGTTTATCTCAAGCATCACCGTGTTGCCGGCATTGCTCAGGCTTTTGAACCCGCCCGGCGAAGACGATCCGGTCGGTTACGCCTTCCTGGCCCCGCTCGACCACTTCCTGGAAAAACATCGCGTGATCATCGTCGGCGGGACATTGCTGGTGGCCGTCGCCGGTCTGCCGCTGCTCTACTTCCTGCACTTCGACTTCAACCCGATGCACTTGCGCAATTCCAACGTTAAATCGATCGCCACCTTTCTCGACTTGAGAAAAGATCCGAACACTGGCGCCAACGCCATCAACGTGATGACGAACTCCGAAGCTGACGCGAAAAAGATCGAAGCCAAGCTTTCCAAGCTGCCGGAAGTACTCAACGTGATTTCGCTGGACAGCTTCGTGCCGGAGGATCAGCCGGAAAAGCTGAAGTTGATCGCGCAAGGCGCCAAGTCGCTCAATCCGGCGCTCAATCCCGAATCGATCGACGAAGCACCGTCGGATGCGGAAAACGTCGACGCCTTGAAGGGATCGGTGACCAGCCTGCGCAGGGCAGCCGGCGACGGCAAAGGGCCGGGCGCCGTGGCCGCGCGGCGGCTGGCGGACGATCTGCAGAAGCTCGCCGATTCCAATCAGTCGACGCGTGAAAAAGCGCAGGCTGTTTTTGTGACGCCGCTGAAGATTGTGTTCGGGCAGCTCAAGAACGCCATGCAGGCCAAACCAGTCAACCTGAATAACCTGCCGGCCGACCTGGTGAGCGGTTGGAAGACCAAGGATGGCCTGATGCGCGTCGAAGCCGAGCCGCGCGGCGATCCCAACGACAACGAAACGCTGCGCAAGTTTGCTGCCGCCGTGCTTGTTGCCGAACCGACCGCGATCGGCGGTCCGGTATCGATTCTCAAATCCGGCGATACGATCGTGAAGGCCTTTATTCACGCCGGCTTCTGGGCGCTGCTGGTGATCAGCCTGTTGCTCTGGCTGACGCTGCGGCGCATCACCGACGTATTGCTGACGCTGGTGCCGCTGCTGGTCGCGGGGGTGGTGACGCTCGAGATCTGCGTTCTGATCGACCTGCCGCTCAACTTCGCAAATATCGTCGCGCTGCCGTTGCTGCTTGGCGTCGGCGTGGCCTTCAAGATTTACTACATCACGGCGTGGCGCGCCGGGAGAACGAATCTGCTGCAATCAAGCCTGACGCGAGCGATATTTTTCAGCGCGCTGACGACAGCCACGGCATTCGGCAGTCTGTGGCTGTCGAGCCATCCCGGCACGGCCAGCATGGGCAAGCTGTTGGCGCTGTCGCTCTTGACGACGCTGGCCGCGGTGCTGCTGTTTCAGCCCGCGCTAATGGGCAAACCGCGCGACGTCGGGAATTAGGCAGATGTCGCCAACGTCGGGGGTTGTCCCTGCAACCTGCTTTTGACCTGCGGCCTTCGGCGCCGCGTTGGTCGTGGCGGTCATCGTGCCCGTAGTTTTCGGGGCTACCGGAGCCTTCGCGCCCTTTGCTACAGTCGCGGCGGGACTGGGCGGAATGGGGCCAGCCACTCGGGTCCATGTTTCTCCACCGCACAGGAAACCGAGCACGCAGCCCTGAATTTCCAGTTTGTCGGAGCCGATCGGTTTGATCGTCGAGCTGTACGTCTTGCCATCCTTGGCGTTGTAGACCTCGCCTTCCCACTGATCAGCGCCGGCTTTCTTCTTCATGTTAATGAGGATCGGCATGCCGAGTGTGGGTCTGCTTCTTTTTGAAACGTCCGGATTGTGTTCGTCGAAGCCGCCAGCCTCCTGCTCCCAGGCAACCACGCCCCACATGTTGCCGCTGCATTCCGCAACGCGGATGTGGGCGACGCCATCTGCCACCTTCCAGTCGCCGGTTGGGTCCGCCGCCAGCGCGGGGGCCGCACTCATCGTGGCGAATAAACCAAAAAGCATAAAGGTGCGCATGACGTCTCGCGGGCGGTGCAACATGGTGTAACCTGTGTTCAAATGGATGCTCCGAAGGATGGCAAAACGCCGCATTAAGCGTTTTCAGTTGACGGGCCAAGCGCTAAGAGAACTATGTAGCTAATGACAGAGCTCAATCTAGATGTTTCTGAGATGTTTGTGGAGCGGCAGGGGCAACGCAGTTCCATGCACGCGCGCCACTTGAACGAGCAACTCGTTCGGGTGCTCAAGACCATCGGTTATGATGTCGGTTTCCAGAAAGGCCAAGGTCAATACCTCTTTGATCGTGACGGCGTCCGTTACCTTGACCTACTGAGCGGTTTTGGCGTTTTTGCGATTGGCCGGAACCATCCTGCCCTGCGTCAGGCATTAAAGAGCGTTCTTGATGCCGATCTTCCGAATCTCGTGCAACTCGATGTTTCAACGCTTGCCGGCATTCTGGCTGAGCGGCTGCTCAAATATGTGCCATATTTGGACAAAGTATTTTTCGCCAATTCGGGCGCAGAATGCGTCGAGGCTGCCATCAAGTTTGCCCGTGGCGCAACCGGCCGGCCCGGCATTGTCTATTGCGCGCATGCCTATCACGGCCTGACTTACGGTGCGCTGTCGCTGACGGACGATCCGAACTTCCGCGGCGGATTCCAGCCGCTGCTTCCCGGCTGCACCACGATCCAGTTCAACGATCTCGCGGCGCTTGAGCAGGCGCTGTCGTCGCGTGAAGTCGCCGCTTTCATCTTCGAGCCGATCCAGGGCAAGGGCGTGAATATGCCCACTGACGAATTCCTGCCCGGCGCTGCCGCGCTGTGCCGGAAATACGGAACGCTGATGATTGCGGACGAGATCCAGACCGGCATGGGCCGCACCGGACGTTTCCTTGCCGTCGAGCATTGGAACGTCGAACCCGACATGGTTCTGTTGTCGAAGGCGCTCTCTGGCGGTCATGTGCCGGTTGGCGCAGTGCTCACCCGCAAGAGCGTCTTTGACAAGATTTTCAATCAAATGGAGCGCGCGGTCGTCCACGGCTCGACATTTGCGAAGAACGACCTGGCGATGGCGGCCGGCATTGCCACGCTTGAGGTCATGAAGGCGGAGAAGCTGGTCGAGGCTGCCGCCAAACGCGGCGCCGAGCTTCGGCTCGCGCTCAACCGGATGGTCCCCGGCTATGAACTTCTCAAGGAAGTCCGCGGCAAGGGATTGATGATCGGTCTTGAGTTCGGCTCGCCGAAGTCGCTGCGGCTGAAAGCGTCGTGGAATGTGCTGGAGACCGCCAACAAGGGGCTGTTCTGTCAGCTCATCACGGTTCCCTTGTTCAAGGACCACAAGATCCTGACCCAGGTGTCGGGTCATGGCAGCCACACCATCAAGCTGTTGCCGCCGCTGACCATCACCGAAGAAGATTGCAACTGGATCGTACGAGCGTTCGATTCCACGATTGCGGCAAGCCACAAGGTTCCCGGCGCGATCTGGTCGCTTGGCAAGACCTTGGTCGACAACGCGGTTCGCAAATCCGCCTGATGCGCTTGCTTTGACCTGAGGCGGTTTGCGCGTGAGATCAGCGCGAATCCTCCAGGATCATTGTCGCGCCTTTCTCGGCGATCATCGCCGTCGGCGTATTGGTGTTGCCGGAGGTAATGGTCGGCATCACGGACGCATCCGCAACCCGCAAACCCGCCAGCCCGCGAAAGCGCAGGCGCTCATCGACGACGGCGAGCGGATCGTTTTCCGTTCCCATCTTGGCCGTGCCGACGGGGTGGAAGATGGTGGTCCCGATGTCGCCCGCGGCCTTCGCCAGCGAGGCGTCGTCATTGCCGACCGACGGGCCGGGCAGGAATTCTTCCGGATGGTACGGCGCGAGCGCGGGCTGTTCCATCAGCCGCCGGGTGGTGCGGATGGCGTCGGCGGCGACCTGACGGTCTTCATCGGTCGACAGATAGTTTGGCGCAATCGAGGGCGCTTGATCGGCGGCTTGCGACTTGATCCGCACGGTGCCGCGCGACGTCGGCTGCAAATTGCAGGCGCTGACCGTGATGGCTGGAAACCGGTGCAGCGGATCGCCGAATTTGTCGAGCGACAGCGGCTGTACGTGAAACTGGATGTTGGCTCGCTCACGATGGGAATCGGAGCGGGTAAAAATACCGAGCTGCGAGGGCGCCATCGTCAGCGGACCGCGCCGGCGAAAGGCGTAATCGAGGCCCATCAGTCCGCGCCGCATGAGGGAGTAATAGGTTTCGTTGAGCGTGCGTACGCCGGAAACCTGGTAGATCGCGCGCTGTTGCAAATGGTCTTGCAAGTTGCGTCCGACGCCCGGCCGGTCGATCACGCTCGCGATGCCGAGCGGATTAAGCCATTGCGCCGGTCCGATGCCGGAGCGATGCAAGACCTGCGTCGAACCGATCGAGCCGGCGCACAGGATCACTTCGCCGTTGCAGCGCGCCTCGAAGACCTGTCCGCCCTTCGTGAATAGAACGCCCATAGCGCGGCCGTCCTCGATGATCAGGCGATCGACCAGCACGTTTTTCTCGAGGCGCAGATTGGTGCGGTTCAGGGCAGGTTTAAGAAAGCCGCGCGCCGAGGACCAGCGGCGTCCGCGCTTTTGATTGACATGGAAATAGCCGACGCCTTCGTTGTCGCCGGTGTTGAAATCCGGAATTTTGCGAATCCCCATTTGCTGGGCGGCCTCGCCGACGGCATCGAGAACGGCCCATGACAGCCGCGGCGCCTCGATACGCCAACCGCCGCCCACGCCATGATGTTCGCTGTCGCCGAGAAAGTGATCCTCCAACCGGCGGAAGGCCGGCAGGACATCGTCATAGCCCCAGCCGGTCAGGCCGAGCTGGCGCCAATGGTCATAGTCGGCGGCCTGTCCGCGCATCGAGATCATGGCGTTGATTGCCGATGAGCCGCCGATCACTTTGCCGCGGGGGTAGGCCAGCGAGCGGCCGTTGAGGCCAGCTTCGGCCTCGGTCCGAAACATCCAGTCCGACCGTGGATTGCCTATGGCAAAGAGATAGCCGACCGGAATGTGAAACCAGATCCAGTTGTCGCTGCCGCCGGCTTCCAGGATCAGCACCCGGTTTGTCGGATCGGCCGACAGGCGGTTGGCGACAATACATCCGGCGGTACCGGCGCCGACGATGATGTAGTCGAAGTCTCCCTCGATCCGTGTCGTCATTTTCCCGTTTCCGCCCTCGTCCGAGCATCCCGTTAGCCAGACGTTAATAGCCGGACCAAAGTCCGGCCATCGCGCGCTTGTCAATGATCCAGAGGTATTGGGTCGGCCGCCGTCGGTGTGCTAGATAAAGCGTTGATCAAGCATTCAAAACCGAGTTTCCCATGCCCATCGTCAACCGCGCGGCCGACTTGCAACCCGAAATTCAGGCCTGGCGCCGCGATATCCATCAACATCCCGAACTCGGATACGAAGAAAAGCGCACATCGGCTTTCGTGGCGGAGCGGCTGCGGGAGTTCGGCTGTGACGAGGTCGTGACGGGGCTTGGCGGGACCGGCGTTGTCGGCGTCATCAAGGGACGCAAGCCGGCCGGAAACAGCGACGTCAAGACGATCGGACTTCGCGCCGACATGGACGCGCTGCCGATCGAGGAAGCCACCGGACTGTCCTATGCTTCCAAGACCTCGGGCAAGATGCACGCCTGCGGTCACGACGGGCACACCGCGATGTTGCTCGGCGCCGCGCGCTATCTGGCCGAGACCAGGAATTTCGCCGGCGAGGCGGTCGTGATCTTCCAGCCGGCGGAAGAGGGTGGATTCGGTGCGGCCGCGATGATCAAGGACGGGCTGTTCGACCGCTTCGCCATCGATCGGGTCTACGGCATGCACAACGGTCCGGGGATTCCGATCGGTGGTTTTGCGATCCGGCCGGGCCCGATCATGGCCTCGACCGATGCCGTCAATATTCACATCGAAGGGCGCGGGGGCCACGCTGCGCGTCCGCATCTGTCGATCGATTCCGTCATGGTCGGCGCGCAGCTGGTAACCGCGCTGCAGTCGATCGTTTCGCGCAGCGTCGATCCGCTCGAAGCCGCCGTCATCTCGATGTGCGAGTTTCACGCCGGCAACGCGCGCAATGTGATCCCGCAAACCGCGGAAATCAGGGGAACGGTCAGGACACTGACGGCGGAAGTTCGAACCCTGGTTGAAAAGCGGGTGCGGGAGGTGGTCGAGGGCGTGGCGCGCATGACGGGGGCGAAGATCGACCTCGAATATGTCCGCGGCTATCCGGTCGTGGTCAACCATGCGGTTGAGACCGAGTTTGCGATCAAGGTGGCGGAAGAAGTTGCCGGTGCTGGCAATGTTTCCGAGATGCCGCCGCTGATGGGAGGCGAGGATTTCGCCTATATGCTGCAGAAGCGGCCGGGGGCCTTCATTTTCTGCGGCAACGGTGACAGCGCCGGCTTGCATCATCCGGCTTACAATTTCGATGACGATGCGATCGTCTATGGCACGTCCTACTGGATCAAGCTCGTCGAGAACACGCTGGCGGCGTGAGGATTTGCAGAACGATTTCGCGTTCTGCCGCAGAAGCGCAGCCCGATGGTCTGACTAGTCAATGTTCGAAACAAAAGAGGCCCGCGTGAACCCGCGGGCCTCTTTCTTTAGTTCGATCCGCCTGGACTCAGAATAGATGGGCGAAGATAAAGTACAGGCTGCCCGAAAGCGCGATCGCTACCGGCAGCGTCAGCACCCAGGCCATCGCCATGTTGCGGATGGTCGCGAGCTGAAGGCCCGAGCCGTTGGCGGCCATCGCCCCGGCGACGCCGGATGACAATACGTGGGTGGTGGAGACCGGAAGGCCGAAGCTGTCGGCAGCAAAGATCGTCGCGGCGGCAACGAGCTCTGCCGAGGCGCCTTGCGCGTAGGTGAGATGCGTCTTGCCGATCTTCTCGCCGACCGTCACCACGATGCGCTTCCAGCCGATCATGGTGCCGAGGCCAAGCGCCAGTGCGACCGCAACCTTCACCCAGTTCGGGATGAACTTGGTGGCGGCGTCCAGCGTGCCCTTGTAGGTGTTCAGTACGGCAACGTCGTCCTTGCTGAGGTCGCTCTGCTTGTCCTTCATCAGGAAGCGGATCGCTTCCGAGGTCAGGTACATGTCGTTACGGGTGTTGCCGACGACGTTGGACGGAACCTTGTTCAGCGAACCGTATTTTTGAACCTGATCGCCCACGTCTTTCACCAGAGCAGCGAGCGAAGGATAAGTGCCTTCGCTGATGCTGTGCTGCGATACATACTGGGTCACGGCGGGGCGAGGATCGCCGATGATGCTGTGGCCGGCGCCTTTGGTCGCAATCACCTTGGAGGCGGCCTCGGAGGCCTGCTGGAACACCGCGATCTGCGAATCCGGCATCGAGCGGTTGAGGGCGTAGGCGGTGGGTACCGTGCCGATCAGGATCAGCATGATCAGGCCC
This sequence comes from uncultured Alphaproteobacteria bacterium, assembly GCA_963824305.1. Lineage (GTDB taxonomy): Bacteria > Pseudomonadota > Alphaproteobacteria > Rhizobiales > Xanthobacteraceae > Bradyrhizobium. Next base: position 1,168,284 of record CAWGOW010000001.1, on the reverse strand, counting down.
ATGCCCTTCTGGCCGTCATTCGAGCCGTGCGCAAAGCTGACGCCCGTGCAGGTCAGGATCAGAAGGCTGCGAATCCAGAGCGGTGGGGCCTTGTTGGCTTCCGGCGCGGAATATAGCGCCGGGCTGCGTACCAGCATTTTCAGAAGCAGCAGAAGAGCCGCGGCGCAGGCGAAGCCGACCAGCGGCGACAGCAACAGCGCATAGCCGATTTCGGTAGCCTTGCTCCAGTCGACACCCGAAGTGCCGTCGCGGCCACGCATCAGCGCATTGACGACGCCGACGCCGATGATCGAGCCGATCAGCGTGTGGGAGCTGGAAGCCGGCAGGCCGAAATACCAGGTTCCGAGGTTCCAGATGATCGCGGCGATCAAGAGGGCGAAGACCATCGCAAAGCCTGCGCTGCTTCCAACTTGAAGGATGAGCTCGACCGGCAGCAGCGAGACGATTCCGAACGCCACCGCACCGGTCGATACGAGCACGCCGAGGAAGTTGAAGAAGCCCGACCACATCACCGCGAATTCGGCCGGAAGCGAGTGGGTGTAGATCACGGTCGCCACCGCATTGGCGGTGTCATGGAAGCCGTTGACGAATTCAAAGCCCAGTGCGATCAGCAACGCCACGATCAAAAGTACATAGGGCATGTAGCTCGTGATCTTGGTGCCCGTGGCATCGACGTCGGCGTAGATGCTGTAGGCGACGAACGCCAGGCCAGCCGCGAGAATTCCGAAAAAGATAATCATCGTCAGGGGGTTAAAGCCCTTGTCGAGATTGGGTCGCGAAGCGGGTTCAATCGTTTCGCCGTCGGTCCCGCTAATTTTTTGGTCGAATGCAAAATCGGTCATTGTCGACGCCCCTGATACGATGAGCGTTCATCATTGGACGACGTATTTAAAGGTTATGTGACAGTGACTGGGTTATCCCCAATCGCGGTCAGGAAGATCGAGTATCGTTTTGGAATTACATGAGAAAAATCTTTTAAGACGGCCCCGAAAATACTACCGCCGATCTCCGTAATTCTTTTTCCGGATGCAGGCCCCGCGGCGGGTTTGCGGTTCAGAAGTCCGCATCTTGGTCGCCGCGGGTTGGTCAAGCGGGGGAAGTTCGTAAACGAGGGGCCGCGCGGCCAGACGAATTTAGGAATCGGGACACTAGTTTCAGGTCATCGACGAAGCGTTGGTATTCCCGCGCTCTGGCGTCCTCGTCCGGCAGCCGCAGCAGATAGGACGGATGCACCGTCACCAGAGCCTTGGTTTCTTCGTCGAGGTCAATGAGGTGGCCGCGGTTCTTGTTGATAGGCGTCGTTTTGCCGAGCACGCTTTGTGCGGCGGTCGCGCCCATCGCGACCACGAGCATCGGGTTGATGGCGGCGCGTTCGCGCTCATACCATGGCCGGCACGCCCGGATTTCCGGCGTCGAAGGTTTCTGGTGCAGGCGGATTTTCCCGCGCGGTACGAATTTGAAATGCTTGACCGCGTTGGTGACGTAGACTTCGCTGCGATCGATGCCGGCCTCGACCAGCGCGCGGTCAAGCATTTGCCCTGCCGGTCCGACGAAGGGCTTGCCGGCCAGATCTTCCTTGTCGCCAGGCTGCTCGCCGACCAGCATGATGCGCGCGCGCGGTGGGCCCTCGCCAAACACCGTTTGTGTCGCATCTTTCCATAACGGGCAGGCGCGGCAACCGGCGGCTTCCTCGCGCAATGTCTCAAGCTCGCTGGTTCCGGCGACGGTTTTGCGTTTCATCGGCTCTTCCAGGCGCATTTGCGCCTTGTGCGGCTCGGTTGCGGCTTTGGCGATCATTGCGCCGGTGGCGCGTGCCGCATCGGCGATCAGAGGTTTAATCATCGAAGCCTCCGGCAGGTTCCTCCAGTACTTCTTCGGCATTTCCGTACGCATGGCTTTCACCTTGAGCCGGGCGGGATTGAAGATCGTGGCGTAGTAGCGCCGCCACGTCTCTTCCAGCCGATCCGAGGTGGGCGCCATCGCCTCGTTGACGCCTGATGTGAACGAGATCACGAAGCCATCCCAATGCGCGCAGAGTTCGGGCGTCAGGATCGACCACGGCATGTCGGCGAACCGGCGCGCGAAGAACGGCGCTGCCAATTCGACGATATGATGCTCCGGTTCGAACCAGGCGACGAAGTGCGCGTCGCGTTCGCGTCCGATTTCGCGGAAGCGGACGAAGGCATGCATTTTGTGCTCATCGCGCCGTACCGCTTTTGCCATTGCTGTGACACGGCTGACGTCGCGATCGATGGCGACCTCCAGAAGGTCGTGATGCCCACGCAATCGCCACAACAGGCGGTAAAGCATCGCGAAGCGTTCGCGGTCGCGGTGCAGGATCGCGATTTTCGCAAGCTCTACAAACCTGGCGGAAACGCTGAATGTTTCAGTCGACGAGTGCGGGTGCGGCGGCTTTTCGCGGGGTGCGAACAATTCTTCTTCACCCTTGATGCTCCACATCACATCCTCCGGTGCGATGCTATCGAGCACCAGCGCGCGCGCGGCCTGCCGCCAGCCGTCGAAATCGGTTTCGTGGTTGAGGGTGATGATGTTCATCTAAAACCCAAATCCCAACTGAGCCGCTTTCGGTTTGAAACGCTGGGCAAGATTTGCGGCATCAAGTAAATGCGGCGAGGGGCGGTGATCGCTGAGAACGATGAAGGGCAACGCCTTTTGCTTAGAGATATGAAGCCGGCCGAGGTCGGCGGTGCGGATCGACGTCAGGCGGCGTGTCTCGATGATGCGATCGACGGCTTTGCGGCCGAAGCCGGGCACACGTAGAAGCTCCTCGCGGCTGGCGCTCGCGACATCCAGCGGGAAGCGGTCGCGATGTCGCAGCGCCCAGGCGAGTTTCGGGTCGATGTCGAGCGGTAGCATGCCGGCGCCTTCGACGATCTCGCCGACATCGAAACCGTAAAAGCGCATCAGCCAGTCGGCCTGGTAGAGCCGATGCTCGCGCATCAAGGGAGGGGCTTGAAGCGGCAGCGCGCGGCTGGAATCCGGGATCGGACTGAACGCGGAGTAATAGACGCGCTTGAGACGGTAGGCGCCGTAGAGATTGGCGCTGGTTGCGAGAATGGTCCGGTCGTTTGAACTGTCGGCGCCGACGATCATCTGCGTGCTCTGGCCTGCGGGGGCAAAGCGCGGCGACTTTGTCTTGGATTTTTCATCCGCCTTTGCTTCGTCGAGCCTGAGACGAAGCCGGCCCATGGTGCGGCGGATCGCGCGCATGTCTTTTTCAGGCGCAAGCGTTGCAAGGCTGCTTTCTTCGGGCACCTCGATATTGATGCTCAGCCGGTCGGCATATTTGCCGGCTTCAGCGATCAGGGCGTCATCGGCTTCGGGAATGGTCTTTAAATGAATGTAACCGCGGAAATGATGCTCTTCGCGTAAGCTGCGCGCGACATTGACCACTTGCTCCATGGTGTAGTCGGCGCTGCGGATGATGCCGGAGGAGAGAAACAGTCCTTCGATGTAGTTGCGGCGGTAGAAGTCGAGCGTGAGTTTCACGATCTCGTCGATGGTGAAGCGGGCGCGTGGCACATTGCTGGAGGTGCGGTTGACGCAATAGAGGCAATCGTAGTTGCAGGCATTCGTGAGCAGCACCTTCAGCAAGGAGATGCAGCGCCCGTCCGGCGCGTAGGAGTGGCAGATACCCATGCCCGGCGCAGTCGAGCCGAGGCCCTTGCCGTCACTGGAATCCCGCATCTCGGTGCCACTGGACGCGCAGGAGGCGTCGTATTTGGCGGCGTCTGCCAGGATTTCCAGTTTGCGTTGCACGTCCATATCAAAATCCCTTTGATTCCATTCATGAATCACCGAACCGCCAATTCGATTGACTCTTTCGTTCCTGTTAGCTTTATATTAGAACATATCATGAACAAATGAGCCAGCTTCTGGTTCTCTTTTGAATTGGGAAACGTCCAGATTTTGAGGAGCGGTGCGTATGAGAAGCGCACGCAGTAGTGGTCCTATTTCAACATTCGCACGCCTGTGGGGCGGCCACGTTTGCGAATGTTGGAATCAAAGGACCACTAGCAACTTTAGGATTCTAGTGGAGCTTTGGATTTGACATTCGCTTTACGAGATCGCGGTCAGCAGGATAGCGAACGTCAAATCCGCTCCACGAGCACGTTTGCGGCCTTACGCGGCAGCATCGAGCGCATCGAGGCGCATGGCGCGGCGCATTCGTCGCGCAAGGTGCCGCTCGGACACGTCGAGGCCGATGCACACCTGCAAGGCGGGCTTGCTCTCGGCGCGATGCACGAGGTGTTTGCGGATGCAGGCCGGCAGAGCGCTGCGGCAACCGGCTTTATCGCAGGGCTTGCAGGACGTGTGGCCAGCCGGCGGCCTGTGATCTGGATCCGGCAAGATTTCACGGAAGTTGAAGCGGGCGCCGTTTCGATGAACGGGCTTTGCGATCTCGGTCTTGATCCGCGCCTTTTGGTCAGCGTCCACGCTGCCGACGTCGACCACGCGCTGCGGGCGACCGCCGACGCGTTGGCCTGCGATGCGGTAGGCGCCGTCGTGCTGGAGGTCTGGGGCGAGGCGAGGCAACTCGATCTCGTCGCCAGCCGCAAACTGACATTGGCGGCACAGGCCTCGGGTGCAACCGGCCTGATGCTGCGGATGGCGGCAGAACCGAGGGCCTCGACCGCCGAAACCCGATGGATCGTGCGCGCGGCGCATTCGCCGCCGCGATCGCAGCCCTGGAGTGCATGGGGCTCGCCTCTGTTTGAAACGCAGCTTGTCCGCAACCGTCATGGCCCCACTGGCCGCTGGATCATGGAATGGAAAAGTGATGAGTGCCTTTTCGGAAAACCGGCGGCGTATTCTCAGCCTGTGGCTGCCGCGCCTGCCCACCGATCGCATCAGGCGCAAACTCGCAAAGACGCTTTTGCGCGAAGCGGTTATCGGGTCGCGTGAAGACGGCGCATCAAATCCGGTTAATGAACCCAGCATTGTCGTTGCCAGGCAAAACAACATGCTGCGGATTTCCGCACTCAATGATGCGGCGGCGCAGGTTGGCCTTGCGGTTGACCTGCCGCTCGCCAATGCCCGCGCCATCTGCCCGCAGGTGCAGGTCTACGATGCCGACGAGGTTGCGGACGCGGATGCGCTGAACGCCATCGCCGAATGGTGTGATCGTTTCACGCCACTGGTGGCGCTCGATCTGCCTTGCGGTCTTTTTCTCGACATCAGCGGCTGCGCGCATCTGTTCGGCGGCGAAGCAAAGATGATGAGCCTGGTGTGCGGTGTCCTGGCCGTACAGGGCTTTACGGTCAGCGCCGCCATCGCTGGTACGGCTGTCTGCGCCCGGACACTGACCCGTCACGACCATGGCCGGATCGTCCGCGATGGCGAGGAGGCGGACGCAGTTCGATCGCTGCCGATATCGGCGTTGGGTGCGGATATCGCCGTGGTAACGGGTTTGCGCCGCGCCGGCCTGAAAACCATCGGCGAGGTGGCCGACCGCGGGCGCCACGAAATCACGGCGAGGTTTGGTGCTCGCTTCACGGCGCTGTTGGAACAGGCGCTGGGTCAGAGCGATGCGCCGATCAGTCCGCGCAAGCCGCTGCCCGATTACATCGTGGAAAGACGCTTTGCCGAGCCGGTCACGACCGAAGCGGTCATCTCGGCGACCTTGTCGGGGTTGGCCGGGACGCTGGTCGCGGCGATGGCAAAGCAGGGCAAGGGCGCGCGGCAACTGGAGGCACGGTTCTTCCGCACCGATGGTGTGGTCCGCACCATTATGGTCGATACCGGCCAGCCCGTGACCAGAGGCGAGATGATCGACCGGCTGTTTCGCGAGCGGCTGGAGGCTTTAAGCGATCCGCTCGATCCCGGTTTCGGCTTCGACCTCATTCGCCTGGCCGCGAGCCGCACCGAAATCGTCGTGCAAGAGCAGCGTGATCTCGATGCCCATGTGCACGACCAGGACGAAGTTTCGGCCCTGATCGACCGTATCGCCGCGCGCATCGGCGGCAAGCGCGTGGTCGTTCACCTGCCGCAGGACACCCACATCCCCGAGCGCGCGGTGTGGGCCGCGCCGGCGCAGCATCATCTGATGGAAGCTACGCAAGCCACCTGGCCGGCGCGCGTTGCGGGCGAGCCGCCGCTGCGGCCACTGCGGCTGTTCGAGCGGCCGGAGCAGATCAAGGTGATCGCCGAGGTGCCGGATGGTCCGCCGGCGCGGTTCGTCTGGCGCCGCGCCACCCACGCCGTAGTGCGCGTCGAGGGACCCGAACGCGTCGCCATGGAGTGGTGGCGGGCGGGAAATGCGGTGCTGACGCGCGATTACTTTCGCGTCGAGGACGAAGAGGGTTTGCGGTTCTGGCTCTATCGCGACGGATTATTTGAAGAGATCGAACAGCAAGAGGACAAGGCCGTACTGCCGAACTGGTTCATGCATGGGCTGTTCGCATGACGGTTAGCTATACGGAAATTGGCTACGCGGAAATCGGCATCACGACGAATTTTTCATTCCTGTACGGCGGATCGCATCCGCAGGCCTATGTGCATCAGGCGGCAGAGCTTGGTCTTCCCGTGATCGGCATCGCCGACCACAATACGTTGGCCGGCGTCGTGCGGGCTTACAAAGAGCTGAGCAATCCTGAAATCAAGCGCAAGCCGAAGCTTCTGATCGGATCGCGGATCGTCTTTAGCGATGGCACGCCGGACATTCTGGTCTATCCGCGCGATCGAGCGGCTTACGGCCGGCTATGTCAACTGCTCAGCCATGGCAAGCTTGGCGAGAATACGCTCAAGGGCGAATGCCACCTGACATTCGACGATCTTCTGGAATTTGCCGACGGTCAGCTTCTCGTGCTGGCGCTGCCGCATCGTTTCGACGAAGCGAAAGCGCACGACGTTCTGAAGCGGTTGCGGTCGAGCGGTGCCGATGGCGTCTGGCTCGCGGCAAGCCTGTTATATCGCGGCGACGACCGGCGGCGTCTGGCTCGGCTTCGGCGTCTTGCAGAGAGCGCCGGCGTGCCACTGCTGGCGACCAATGAGGTGCTTTACCACGAACCATCGCGCCGCCGCTTGCAGGACGTCCTCACCTGTATCCGTGAGAAGACAACCGTCGAGGCGATCGGCAGGCGCGTCGAGGCCAATGCCGAGCGCCATCTCAAGCCGGCTGCAGAAATAGTGCGGCTGTTTCGCGACATGCCGCAGGCGATTGCCGAGACCATGCAGTTTGCCGACCGCATCAGCTTTTCGCTCGATCAACTCAAATACCAGTATCCTGACGAGCCGGTGCCGCGGGGCAAGACAGCACAGCAGCATCTGGAAGACCTGACCTGGGCGGGCGTGCAAACCTATTTCGGCGGCAAGATCGACGGCGCTTTGCGCGCGACCTTGCATAAGGAGCTCGCTCTCATCGCCGAGCTGAAATACGCCCATTACTTTCTGACCGTGCACGACATCGTGCTTTATGCGCGCAACCAGAAAATCCTTTGTCAGGGGAGGGGATCGGCGGCGAATTCCGCCGTGTGCTACGTGCTCGGCATCACCTCCGTCGATCCGACCAAGGTCGATCTCTTGTTCGAGCGCTTCATTTCCAAGGAACGCCTCGAGCCACCCGACATCGATGTCGATTTCGAACATTCGCGGCGCGAAGAGGTGATGCAATATGTCTACCGGCGTTACGGCCGGCACCGCGCCGCGATCATCGCGACCGTCATTCATTATCGGCCGCGCAGCGCGATCCGCGATGTCGGCAAGGCGCTCGGATTGACCGAAGATGTCACTGCGGCACTCGCCGATACGGTCTGGGGAAGCTGGGGCTCCGGCCTCAATGAAATGCAGGTCAAGCAGGCCGGCTTCGATCCGGAAAATCCGATGGTGGAACTCGCGGTCGAACTTGCGACCGAACTGATCGAGTTTCCGCGGCATCTGTCGCAACACGTCGGCGGCTATGTGCTGACGCAAGACCGCCTCGATACCTATGTGCCGATCGGCAATGCCGCCATGGACGACCGCACCTTCATCGAATGGGACAAGGACGATGTCGATGCGCTGAACATGATGAAAGTCGACGTGTTGGCACTGGGCATGCTGACCTGCATCCGAAAATGTTTTGATCTGATCGCCGAACATAAAGGCAAGCGCTACGAACTGGCCGACATCAAGTCGAAGGACGACGACGAAGTTTATCAAATGCTGCAAAGGGGAGAATCGCTCGGCGTATTCCAGGTCGAGAGCCGCGCGCAGATGAACATGCTGCCGCGCCTGAAGCCGCGCACCTTCTACGATCTCGTCATCGAAGTTGCGATTGTGCGGCCGGGTCCCATCCAGGGCGACATGGTGCATCCTTATTTGCGCAGACGAAATAAAATCGAGAGAGAAAATTACCCGTCGCCCTCGCCAGAGCACGGTCCTCCGGACGAACTGTACAAGGTGCTGCACAAGACGCTTGGCGTGCCGCTGTTTCAGGAGCAGGCGATGCGGATCGCGATCGAGGCTGCGGGCTTCACGCCCGAAGAAGCCAATGGCTTGCGCCGCGCGATGGCGACATTTCGTAACGTCGGGACGATCGGCAATTTCGAAGAGAAGATGGTCGGGAACATGATCCGGCGGGGTTACGATCCGCAATTCGCCAAGAACTGCTTTGAGCAGATCAAGGGTTTCGGTTCTTACGGCTTTCCCGAAAGCCATGCCGCCAGCTTCGCGCAGCTTGTCTATATCTCGTCATGGCTGAAGCATTTTCACCCCGACGTGTTCTGCTGCGGGCTGCTCAACTCGCAGCCGATGGGCTTTTATGCGCCGGCGCAGATTGTCGCTGACGCAATCAAGAACAAGGTCAAGGTGCGCGAGATCGACGTGTCGCATAGCTTTGCCCAGAATACGCTCGAGGAAAAAGACGGCGACTATTGCGCGGTGCGTCTTGGCTTCCGCCAGATCGATGGGTTTTCCTGGAAGGATGCGGATGAAGAGCGGCTGAAACATATCCAGTCGTCATTCCGTGTAAATGGGGCGACCCCGTCATTCCGAGGCGTGCCTCTTGGCGCGCCCCGGAATGACGGCGCGGAAAAAAGCGACTGGGCTGATCGCATCGTTGCCGCGCGCAGTCGCCGCCCGTTTACGTCGCTGGAAGACTTTGCCCGCGACACCGCGCTGCCCAAGCGCGCGCTGGTCCTGCTGGCGGATGCCGATGCGTTTCGTTCCATCGGGCTGGATCGCCGCGCGGCGTTATGGGCGGTGCGGCGTCTGCCGGATGATGTGGCGCTGCCATTGTTCGAAACGGCCGCCGCCCGCGAGCAGCCGGACGAGCAGGCAAAACCGTTGCCGTCGATGCCGCTGCCGGAGCATGTGGTCGCGGACTATCAGACCATCAGGCTATCGTTGAAGGGGCATCCGATGGAGTTCTTGCGCGCAAGATTTGAGCGGGAAGGCGTGATCGCCTGTTCATCGGTGTCCGATGCCAGAGACAGGCAATATGTCCGCTGCGCCGGCGTGGTGCTGGTACGGCAGCGGCCGGGCAGCGCCAAGGGCGTCGTCTTCATGACGCTGGAAGATGAGACTGGCATCGCCAATGTCGTGGTGTGGCCCAAGGTGATGGAGCGTTTCCGTAAAGAGGTGATGGGATCGCGGCTGATCCTGGTCGAGGGCACCATTCAAAGCAGCCCGGAAAAGGTCGTGCATCTGGTCGCGGAAAGACTGTTCGACCGCTCGGGCGATCTTCTCGATCTCGCCAATGACGAAGGCCGCCGGAAACACGCAATGCCGGCCGGCGTTACCCTGGTCGAACCGCTCAATGACGATCGCCGCGAACATCCGGACAATCCGGCGCAAAAAATCCGCCATCCACGCAATGTTCGTATTTTGCCGCCGTCGCGGGATTTTCATTAGGCATGATCTTGACCCGAAAGGGGCGGCGCTCATGCAGCGCGCGTGGCGGTTTTCACCTTAATGCTCGACCCGGTACAGGCGCCATCGCCCCGGCAGGCCTTTGAGCTCTAGTCACACCTGTGTCCGCAGATTCTTGTAGACGGCTTTGATCAGTTCTTTGGCGGCCGGGGAAAACGACTGACCCCGCAGCGATATGGTGCTGACCGAACGCACCAGCGCCGGATTGGCGATCGGAAGCGCCTGCATGCTTGAACCGCGGAATTTCGGCAACGCGATCTTGGGAAGAATTCCAACCCCCATGCCCGCGACCACGAACGCAATCAAGGTATGGGTGTGCAGAACTTCGAACTTGATATCCATGTCCAGACCGCGCGCGAGCAGGGCGCGATCGAGCACCTTGCGCAGTTCGGCAGATTTCGAATTGAGCAGGATCGGAAACGCGCAGAGTTCGGCGAGGTCGACGGTTCGGCGTTTTGGGAGCTGATAGGCTTTTGAAGCCAACGCAAAAATCGGCTCATTGAACAAGGAGTTCGAACTGAAATTCTGCCTGACCCTCGACCGCGGGACCGATGCCGAAATCGATCTCCCGCCGCCGGATGCTTTCGAGCAAATCGTGCGTAGCCAGTTCTTTGAGATTGACGTTGATGCCGGGGTAAGCCACGCGAAAGGCGGACAGCGCCTTCGGAAGTATGGTTGCCGCAACCGTCGGCACGCAGCCGATGGACAATGTGCCACGTTGAATGTCGACCACATCGCGGATCTGGCGCAGCCCGTCTTCCCATTCGCCTAGCGCCCGACGGGCATGAGCAAGCAGCCGTTCGCCTTCGGACGTCAGCTCGACGCGCCGCGTCGTGCGATGAAAGATGGCGACGCCGACCTGTTCCTCGAGTTGCTTGATCTGCATGCTCACGGCCGACTGCGAGCGGTTGAGCTGTTCCGCAGCCATCCGGAAGCTGCGATTTTCGGCTACCGCAACGAACATATGAAGAAGCTTGAGATTGACCTGCGCCAAGTGGACACCTCAATTCCGCGGCCCTTGGTTTTTGCCGGACCATAATGCTGAAAAACAGATCAATTCTTAAGATAATCTTGTTGGAAAGCATAGTGGGCCGGCCGTAGCATCACCGCCGCCGGACGATACGGCGCGGTGCCCTACGCGAATCCGAGCGCGATTGCGCCAACTCTGAAAGAGATACGACCATGCGTCAGATGAAACTGATCGGTTTCATGCAAGCTCAGAATTGTTCGAACTATCCGGCTTCGTGGCGGCACCGGCTTTCGCAACAGAATTTCGGCTCGCGGGAATATTACGAAGGCATCGGCCGGACGCTGGAAGCCGGCAAGTTTCATCTAGCGTTCTTTGACGATCGCCTCGCCATTCCCGACAAATACGCCGACGACTTTCAGGAGACGGTTCGCCACGGCATCCGTGCTGCAAAGCTCGATCCGGTGTCGGTCGCTCTGGTGATGGGGTTGGCCACCGAGAAGCTCGGGATCGGGGTGACATACTCCACCACCTACTACGAGCCGTTTCATGTCGCGCGCGTTTTTGCGACACTTGATCTTCTCCTGAACGGGCGCATGGCCTGGAACGTGGTGACGTCGCTCAACGACTCGGAAGCCGCGAACTTCGGAGCCACGAAACATCTCGGCCACGATCTGCGTTACGACCGGGCCGACGAATTCATGGAAGTCGTTCTCGGCCACTGGGACAGTTGGGAGGAGGATGCGATTGTCTTCGATCGCGAGAATGGCGTTTTTGCCGATCCCGCAAAAGTTCATCGGCTCGATCACAAAGGAAAATTCTTTACGTCGCGCGGGCCGTTTACCGTTCCCCGTTCGCCGCAAGGCCGCCCGATCATCATTCAGGCCGGCCAGAGCGGCCGCGGCAAAACTTTCGCGACCCGATGGGGAGAGCTGCTGTTCGTGATCTATCCCAACCTGACGGTGGCGAAGCGCCAATATGCCGAGATCAAGCAGTCGCTCGCCGAGCAAGGCAAGGAGATCAGCATTGCGCCTGCGATCTATCCTATCGTGGCCGAGACGCAAACCGAGGCCGAAGACCGCTTTGCGGAGATCGATCGGTTGGCAAAACCGATCGACACGCTCGCGCTGCTATCGGAGGTGCTGAACTTCGATTTTGCGGCCAAGCCGATGGACGAACCGTTTTCCCCGGAAGAGCTTGCTGCGATCAGCGGCTTGCAGGCGGTCCGTGACCGTGTCGTGCAGCTCAGCGGCAAGACCAACCCGACCGTGCGTGACTTCGTACAGTTCAGCGGGCGGGCGACATTGCGCGAATTCCCGAATTTCGTGGGCTCCGCCAAGCAAGTCGCTGACGGCCTCGAGGAATGGTTTTCGGGAGGGGCCTGCGACGGTTTCGTGGTGGCTGCGACGCAGGTGCCCGGCACCTACGACGACTTCGTCCGCCTCGTGGTCCCGGAGCTGCAGCGCCGCGGGCTGTTTCGGCAGGACTATCAAGGAAACACCTTGCGCGAAAACCTCGGTTTGCCGAAACTGTCTCCGGCCCGCCGCGCCGTCTAGCCATTACCGAGTTCAACGAAGTATACCGATAAAAGAAAACCAATAAACGGGAGGATTCGATGGCAAAGGGAATGACCCGCCGTGCGGCTTTGAGAGCCATGGCGGCGCCCGCGTTGCTCGGCCTACAGGGAACGGCGCGAGCCGACACCCGAACCCTCAAGATCTCGCACCAGTTTCCGGGCTCCGGCCCGGATGGCGGAGATTTTCGCGACCGGCTGTGCAGGAAGTTTGCCGAAGGCGTCGAGAAGCGCACGGACGGCGCGCTGAAGTTCGAGATTTACCCGAATTCGTCGCTGATGAAGACGTTTGCGCAATTCGATGCACTGAAGAAAGGCGCGCTCGATCTCAGCCTCTATCCGACAACCTATTCAGGTGGCGAAATTCCCGAGTTGAACGTCACGTTCATGCCGGCCGTGGTCACCAGTTACGAGCAGGCCTACCGTTGGAAGACGGCGCCGATCGGCAAGGAATTGACGACGATCCTGGAGAACAAGGGCGTCAAGCTTATCACCTGGATGTGGCAGTCGGGCGGCATCGCGGCGCGTGGCAAGCCGGTGGTCAAGCCCGCTGACGTCAAGGGTTTGAAGATCAGGGGCGGCAGCCGCGAGATGGACATGATGTTCAAGGGCGCCGGCGCAACGACAAGCAACATGCCGTCGAACGAAATCTATATCTCGATGCAGACAGGCGCGATCGATGTCGCGGTTACGAGCTCATCGAGCCTGATATCGTTCAAGCTCGAAGAACTCAGCAAGGGTCTGACTTCGGCCGGAGGCCGCAGCTTCTTCTTCGTCCTGGAGCCTATTCTGATGTCGAAAACCATCTTCGACACGCTCCCGCCGGAACAGCAGAAGGCCATCATGGAGGTCGGGCAGGAGATCGAGCCGTTTGGGCTGGAGGGCTCCAAGGCCGACGATCAGCGTCTGGCTGAGGTTTATGCCAAAGCCGGCGCCCAGGTCGTTGAGATGGATACAGCCGCTCTCGACGAATGGAAGGCCGTCGCGCGCGACACTGCATGGAAAGACTTTGCCGCTCGCTCTGCGAACACGGCCAAGGTTCTCAAGATGGCGGAGGAAGTGTGAGCGTGGTTCCGGCGCAGCCGTCCGGTCTGCGTCGTCCTGCCGTCCTGGACCGGATCATCACCTCGTGCGACAGGCTCGATCGGGTGCTGATCTGGGCTTGTGCGCTGGCGACGATCGGGGCCGGTCTGGTGCTGACCTATTCGATACTGGTGCGATACTTTCTGCACATCTCTACCGACTGGCAAGACGAAATGGCGGTGTTCCTGCTGGTCGGCGCGACCTTCCTGTCTGCGCCTTATGTGCAATCGGTGCGCGGTCACATCGCAATCGAAGCACTCGAGGAGTTGCTGCCGCGTGGGATCAAGCGCTTCCGCGCGCTGGTCTCGGACATTGTGTGCCTGGCTTTCTGCGGGTTTTTCGACTGGCAGTGCTGGCTCCTGCTGCTGGAGGCCATCGAGGACGGCCGCGTCACGGACTCCTCCTGGGCTCCGCCGCTGTGGATTCCCTATTCGCTGATGACGGCCGGCATGACGCTTCTGTGCCTGCGGTTTGCGCTCCAGATCGTTGATGCGCTCGTGTCCAGAAGAGAAACGCCTGCATGAGCGCACTTTCCGTCGGCGCGCTCTATGGCGGCGTCACGCTGCTCGTGCTGTTTGCGGGTGTACCCATCGCGTTTGCGCTGGGTGCGGTGGCCGTAGCGTTTATGCTCGTGTTCATGCCGCTCTCCTCGCTCGGCATCGTCGCCCAGAACGTCTATCAGGAAATTGCCAACATCACGCTCCTGACCATTCCGCTGTTCATCCTCAAGGGCGCCGCGATCGGACGGTCGCGGGCGGGCGCGGACCTCTACAACGCGCTTTATGTCTGGATGAACCGGATCCCCGGCGGGCTTGGCGTTGCGAACGTCATTGCCTGCACGCTGTTCGCCGCGATGGCGGGGTCCAGTGCTGCGACTTGCTCTGCGATCGGAAGCGCCGGCATTCCCGAGTTGCGCCGGCGGGGGTATTCGCCCGGCTTCGCGGCAGGCCTGATTGCCGCGGGCGGCACGCTCGGGATATTGCTGCCGCCGTCGATCACCATGATCCTCTATGCCGTCGCGGCAGAGCAGTCGCTGGGCCGGCTTTTCCTGGCTGGGTTGCTGCCCGGTCTTCTGCTGAGCACGATGTTCGCCGCCTATGCGGTCGTGCGCTACCTCGCGGAGGTCCGCGATGCGCAGAAAATAGGGGAGGATCACGCGATCCTTCGCCTCGACAAGTTCACGATGCGCGACCGCGTCAACGCGCTGCCGCGTATTCTGCCGTTTCTAATTCTGATGATCGGCGTCATGGGAGCGCTCTATGGCGGCTTTGCAAGCCCGGGTGAAACCGCGGGCCTGGGCGCGATCCTCGCTCTGGTGCTGGTTGCGGCCATCTATGGCATCTGGCGCGCCTCGGACTTTGGCCCGCTGCTGTTTGCCTCCGTGAGGGAGTCGACGATGGTCATCATGATCGTCGGCATGTCTCTGCTGTATTCAATGGTGATGAGCTATCTGCACATCTCGCAAAGCGCCGCCGAGTGGATCGTGGCGCAGCATCTCTCGCCGTGGCTGCTGCTTCTGGCGATTTTGCTGATGGTGACGGTGCTCGGTTTTTTCCTGCCGCCGGCCAGTATTATTTTGATGACGGCGCCGATCATTCTGCCGCCGTTGCGCAGCGCCGGCTTTGACCTCGTCTGGTTCGGCGTCGTGATGACGGTCGTGATGGAGATGGGCCTGATTCATCCGCCGGTCGGGCTCAACCTTTTTGTCATCAAGAACATCGCCCCGGACATATCCTACCGTGAGCTCGTGTGGGGAACGCTGCCCTTCGTGGCCATCATGATCCTGGCCGTCGTTCTTATTTGCGTTTTTCCAGGGATCGCGATGTGGTTGCCGCGGATCTTGATGGGCTAGCGGCGTATCGCTGCATTGACGGATGACGGTGTTATCGGGTGATGCCAATTTCGCGCCAGAGTGGAATTCGGCTATTGACGCACCATTTTAAGCCAACATAGCCTTCGGACGTGTTCAGAAGTCCATTCATATCGCTCGTCGTCGCATTATGGACGTTAGCGTCTGTCTCTCCTGCTAGCGCGGATACGCTGGAGGACGCGCGGGCGGCGATCGCTGCTGCCGATTACGTCACGGCCCTGCGATTGCTCGAGACCCTGGTCGATCAAAACAACCCCTATGCCGAGCGCATGCTCGGGATCATGTACATCAAAGGCCTCGGCGTCCCGCAGGATTACGCCATGGGAATGCGGTGGATGCGAATTGCAGCCGACAGGGGATTAGCGGACGCACAGAACGAAGTTGGGATTTTGTTTCAACAGGGCTGGGGCGTCGCGCGTAACGAAGCGGAAGCGGCGAAATGGTTTCGTCTTGCTGCGGATCAGGGCTCGGTGATAGCCCAAAACAATCTCGCGGATATGTTTGCGCAAGGACGCGGGGTGCCGCAGGACCTTCGCGAAGCCTTCAAGTGGTACCGCATCGCCGCCGATCAGAGCTCCTCCTATGCGGAAAATGTGATCGGTGTTGCTTACGAACAGGGCCTTTTTGTTGCCCAGGACCACGTCGAGGCATTTCGGTGGTATCGGCGCGCGGCGAACAAGATTTACGATCGACCCGGTAACACGTGGATACACAGTCCGCAGTACAATATCGGCGCGATGTATGCGTCGGGCCGCGGTACGGTTCAGGATAATATCCGGGCGCTGATGTGGTTCACGTTGGCGGTCGCCTTTGGCGACACGAAGCCACCGGATCCCTTTGGCGTCAAGCTGGTCAATACGCCGACATACACGGCGATCGAACAGCGCGACAGGCTTGTGGCGCTGATGACGGGCGCGCAAATCGCCGAAGCTGAAAGGTTGGCGCGCGAGTGGAGCCCGCATCCCATCGTCACAATTGAACGTCCGGAAAAATAAATTTGCGCTGCCTGTCGGAACCGGCGTGCAGCAGAACCTGATCGCGCCTGCACTAAAGCGGGAGAGCAAAAGAAGCGATAAGCTTTGCCAGGTCAGCCTGGCGCTTCGTTCCCGTTTTCCCGAATACCCGCTTCAAGTGCGTTTTGACCGTCTGTTCCGACACACCAAGCGATTTCGCCATCTCGGCAACGCCTCCGACCTCCACAGCCGCCAGCAAGACCTTGGTTTCGGACGCCGTGAGATTAAAAGACGTCGACAGATTTTCGAGTGGAGAGGGAATGTTCAGGGCGGCCTCTCGCAGGAACACGGCGGCTACAGCCGAGTGCTTCAAGCCGGAATTGCGACGAGCCCCCGAGGTCAGCGGTAGCACATGGGCAAGCCAACGCCGGGTCTCTTGAGTCGTCAGGACGATGGCCGTGCCGTTTGTATCCGCGCGCGTCGGTTCCGGCTCGGCTGCGTGAACAGCTCGCTCAAAAATGACATGAGCCTGCGCGTCTGCGAACACCAGGTTTCCGGCGATTTCCCCGACGAGCCGGCCATCCGACAACAGCTTCAGCGCCGGTTGATTGGAGAAGACGATATGACCGCTTGCTTCAACCAAGAACACCGCCGACGTCAGGGAATTGAGCGCATCCGTTAATAGCGATCGCTCGAGCGTCTGCTGACCGATCAATTGTCCGATTGAAGCTCCGCGGATCATGTGGGGTACGATCAAACTCATTCTTCGCCGGGCGACCTGGTCAACCGGGCCATGCTCCTCACGACGAATGACTGCAAACGCGGCGACCGCATTCGCACTTTTTTCGAGATTCACCGCAAGGGAGCCGGTGATCCCCTGGGGCTGCATCCACTCCTTGTAAAATCGTGTCTGCACCATTTCTTGCCATGGCACGATATCGTCCCCTTCGAAAATCTGACCAGCTTCGAGGAATGCCGCGGACGGATAGAGCGGATTGATTTTGGCAAATTCCGCGAAATAGGATTCCAGGTAGGACTTTTCGATGCCGACACTGTAAAAAGTGCCGGCGTTTTGTTTGGACACATCCTGCCAAAAAAAATTGGCGGCAGAGCCGCCAATGAAATCTCTCACGCTCTCAAGCGCCATAGGCCAGAGCCGAGGATCGAGGGCGGCGTCGTAAATCAAACCAATAGCCTGCGATAGCAATTCGGACTCTACCATTGGAGGGCCTTCATGGCTGGCGGGCGTTCCAAACTCGGCGAGCGTAGGGTTGGAGAAGGGTGATCGCGCCACAGAAATTGTCACGACATCACTCGAAAGGGTGACGACAGATGTCTTCAATCCGACGAACTTGGGATCGAGCTGATTTGAAAGTTTGAGGGATCCGCCCTCAATAATAGCTACGAAATAAACCCGCTGAAAATGATTTTCGACGCTTAATTACCGACTTTATAGCGCTTTAGGCCGTCGCGGCAACAACGTTGTATTTGAGAAACGCAGCAATGGCACGGTGAGCGTTCTCGCACACCCTTCACTGTTTTCAACGCGTGACGTGGCCTTTCGGATAGGTCAACCGGTCTGCAAGAAGCCGAGAATTTAGCTGACGCTGCGAATTTCCGAAACGGGAATTTCAACGATGAATTACGCATCGGTCTCAACGGAGAGCGCCGTGAAAGTACGATCCGATGTTTCGGCTTGTCCGACCCGGACCGGTCTGCATTTCAGCGACATATGGACGGATGCCCAGCATTCGCGCACAGCGTTCGTTCAATCGCTCTTTGGAGCGGCATGGCAGGCGGTGAGCTGCTCCCGATCGATGTTTTTGCGCAACAAGAACGAGGCCGAGCCACGGACGCTATCAAGGGCACCGCAAGGGGCGCCGGCTGCGGTGCCGCAATCCATGGATCGAACCGAATCGCAGGCGATCCGGAGAATGGAAATCATTCATTGGTTTCTATCTTTTGGAGGCTAACCGCATGCCCCGCTACGAGGATGGCTTAGCCCGATCTTATCCGGACTTTGTCAAAACCAGCTGTGCGAAATCTCCGGCTATCGGTATTCTCAAAACCATTGCCATTGTTTGTGCGGCTGGTTTGCTGCTGGCGCTGCTATTGGCCTGCGCGTCTGTTGGTTTGCAGCTGAAGCTCCAAGTACCGGAAGTGATGGACTGGATATAACTCGCTTGTTGCGACACGTTCACGCAACTCTGGTTTGGACGGCTTCTTCCTCCGCCGCGAGCGCATCAAGATCGACGAGTTGCGGATCGTCGGGGCTCGGTTCGCCCTGAACCCCTTCGCTGCCATGAATGTGAATCAGCGTCTGCACGCGCCGGGCATTCAGATAGTCCACATGCTGATGCCGCAGCGCGACCGGCACCAACATTTTCGGGAGCTCAACCAGTGCGAACGCCGGAGCTCTGCGCACCTCACCGTCCTCTCGCCAAAGCAGCGCATTGAGGGAGTAGATCGGTTGCCGGTCGATTTCCTGATTTTGCGGTTGCTGTAACTCGGCTGTCGCACCGATGGCGATATTCGCGTTACCCGCGCGCGTACGCACCGCGGCGGATCGGAGCTGCCAGCAAAGCAAATCCGCAGCCGCCAGCACTTCCCGACGCAAGGCATCCACACTGGTCGAGAATTTGGTCGCCTCCAGCACCGACGTCGCGCTCTTTGTCACGGCGCCCGAGAGTGCCGCGGCACTCGCATCAAATCCCGGCGCGGCCTGCTCGATTGCGAGAGCCATCTTCTCAATCTGATCCGCCACCAGGTCGCGGTCGCGTTGCGCCTTGGCGTCTGCCAACGTTCGCTCGGTCGAGGCGATCTGCTCGTCAAATTCCGCCAGTTCGGCCCGCAGAGTCTTGGCGCGTTCCTCGACGGCGCGAAACTTGGCCTCTGCTTTTCCAAGCTTGGCATCGGAAGCACCAGCCACCGCCAGCTTCTCGGCGGCCGCGCGTTTTTCTCCAACGACCGCTTCGGCGTCGTTCAGCCGCTCGGCCAGCTTATGTCGCGCCTCATGCTTGCTTCTGAGCGTATTCTCAAACCGCTCGACCGGCGGGAGGTCTCGCTTGAAAAATGCCATCTTCAATATCCTTGGCGACCGAGCGTCGAATCAGCGCGAATCAATGCGCCAAAAGCTAGTCTGAAACTTGGATGACATTGCGGCTCAATTTGGCGCGGGCACCGTGCGGTGCGCGGCTGCTGCCGGGACGTGGTTGCTCGCGGCCGGGGCGGTCCAATTGGCGCATCCACCCACGGCGCTCGCAGCCGTCATCCGTGAACCTCAGGAACGAAAACTAGCACTAAACACGATGGTAGGAGGAAGCGCGCCGACATCGTTCAGTGCGCGTTTCGATCCCAACTCCCTGAATAAGGGTTGTCGTCACATCGGCCGTCGACCATAATTTCGCGGTCCCAGCATCGAATGCCCGAAACATGAGTGAGCCAGAAGCGCAACACGAGGTTTCCCCAAGCCCGCCTGGCGGGCAAGACCGGCCTCCAGGTCAAGAGCCGCCTCATGGCAAGAAGCGTGGCTCTCGGGGCATCGTGATCGGAATTATCGGCGGGGTCGTGATCGCTGGAATAGCCGCTGGCGTCTTATGGCCTCGTGTCGGCGACAAGCCACCGGCTGGCGTTGGTGAGGAATCCACGCTGGAAGTGCTTGTACCAGGCGACATCAATGCAGCCCTTCCCACCCTCGATCCCGGCACTTCGAAGGCGGCGGTGGATGACGCGAAGAACTGCAAGGTGCCGCTGGCATGGGTGACGTTGACGCAACGACCGGGTGGACATGGAGGCATGGTGCGCATTCGTTCGGGATCATATACATCGCCGCCGATCAAGCTCACCCCTGCACCCCAGCGCGTCGCTGTTCCCTATCCGGCGCCTTATCCCACGGGCCGTGGAGTTCTTACCTTGGTAGGCGAAGCGGACCAGGTGGGGTTCTACCTGACGCCCGGGGGCGTTCACGACGTGAACGGCGCGTATTCCGTCAACGTGAGGTGGCAGGTTCGCAACCCGTGTCCATGATGCGCAAATGGGTGAACGCGACGCCGTGATCGGGAATTGCCGCTAATGAAAAACTTCTTCCGCAACCATCCGATGGTCGGCCTGTGCGTCGCCATGCTGGTGGCCACGATCCTCACCCAATGGATCCTTAATCCGAAATCCGGTCCATTCAGCGCATTGACATGGGCGAACTCGCTCACGATCGGCGCCGTGCTTCTGATTATGATGGCCGGGATCGCACTGACCTATGTGGCGATGCGGCTCGCCAGCGACCCTGCCGGATTCGGATTGGTCCCCGTCGGGGAGGGCTATACGGTCGGACGTCGGCTGAACGTGGATTCTCCTTCCGTGACTGTCCGCAGCGCCGACGAGGTGCTCGACGAACTCGACCAGATGATAGGGCTTGGCTCCGTCAAGGAGGAGGTCAACAAGCTGCTCGCCGGCATCGAAGTCGAGCGCAAGCGCCGTGAACAGGGCTTGCCTGTGGCGAAGGTCGCCCGGCATATGGTGTTCACCGGGCCGCCCGGTGTCGGCAAAACCGAGATCGCGCGCGCCCTGGGGGAGATTTATCGCTCGCTCAAGGTGCTGCGCAAAGGACATGTGGTGGAGGTGCAGCGCGCCGATCTGGTCGCAGGTTACATCGGGCAGACGGCCATGAAGACGCTGGACAAGTGCAAGGAGGCACTCGACGGCATCCTCTTCGTTGACGAAGCCTACTCGCTCGCTGGCGAAGGCAAGGATTTCGGCTACGAGGCAATCGCGACGTTGATCAAGTTCATGGAAGACAACCGCGACCGCGTCATGGTGATCGCCGCCGGATACCCCAATGAAATGCGGCGTTTCATCGCCGCGAATCCGGGCCTGGCGAGCCGCTTCAACAGGACTATCGAATTCCCGGCATATGAGCCGAAAGAGCTGGCTGCGATCTTGCGATTGATGGCCAAGCGACAGCGTGCGGAGTTGCCCGACGCGCTCGAGCAAAGCCTGGTCCCCTGGATCGAAACCCAGTGGAGAAGCGAAGGCTGGGGCAACGCTCGCGAGATGCGCAACCTCTTGGATAAGGCGAGCGAAGCCCAGTCCATGCGTGTGGCCGTCGATACGAACGCCGACATATCGAGGATCGAGCTGGTCGACTTCGAAAGCATAGGCGTGCCTTTGGTGCGAACCCACGTCCCGCCGCCGGTGCCTCCGCCCGTGCCGACGATACCACCTCCAGCTCCGATCGTCGTTCAGCCGGCGTTGGCGCCTTCTCCTTGGCCGGATCACCCGGCGCCACGCTCGGGGCGCAGGCTGAAGGTCGAGGCCATTATCCCCCCTGAACGCACGCTCGATCAGGCGCTGGACCGCCTCGAAGAGATGGTGGGGCTGACTTCGGTCAAGGAGGAAGTGAACAAGCTGATGTCGGCGCTTGAAGTCGAGCGCTTGCGCCGCGAGCAGGGGCTCGTCATCGCGCCCATCAGCCGGCACATGGTATTTACCGGCCCGTCCGGAGCGGGGAAGACCGAGGTCGCGCGCGCACTTGGCGAGATCTATCGCTCGCTCCACGTGCTGCGAAAAGGTCATCTGGTAGAGACTGACCGCTCGGGTCTCGTCGCAGGCTTTATCGGGCAAACCGCTCCCAAGACGCTCGACAAATGCAGGGAAGCGCTCGACGGCATCCTATTCATCGATGAAGCCTATTCGCTTGCCCGGCCGGGTAACGATTTCGGTCAGGAGGCAATCGATACGTTGCTCAAATTCATGGAGGACAACCGCGACCGCATCGTCGTCATCGTCGCGGGTTACCCGAATGAGATGCAGCGCTTCATCAACAGCAATCCCGGCCTCTCGAGCCGCTTCACCAAGACGATCGAGTTTCCGCCCTATGCCGAAAAAGAGCTCGCCGCCATCCTGCGGGTGATGGCAAAACAACAAAACTTCGTATTGCCGGATGATATCGAGTCCAGCCTCGGCCCGTGGATCAAGGTGGGCATGAAGAACAAGTCCTGGGGTCAGGCGCGCGAGATGCGAACGCTGCTCGAGCGCGCGCGCGAGGCCCAGGCCACGCGCATTGCGCACGACCCCTCAGCGGACGTGCGTCAGCTCGCCAAGGCGGATATCGACGCGGCCATCCAGATTTCCGGATATCGCGAGACCGTGCCGGAGAAGATCAGCGATACTATCGTCAAGATTCCCTCGCTTCCTCGCTCGGTCACCTCAATTTCGGAGGGGTCATCCGCTCTGCAGGCCGCCGTTGTCACGATCAAGATTGAAGGTGCTCACGGGAGCGGCTTTTTCATCTCGAGGGATGGATATCTTTTGACCAACCAGCACGTGGTAGCCGAGAACAAGTTCGTGACGATCAAGCTGACAACCGGCCGTGAGCTGCCCGGCGAAGTGGTGCGAATCCACAAGGCGAGAGACATCGCCCTGGTCAAGGTGAATGAAAAGGGAATGACGGCGCTGCCGCTGCGGCTTGATCTTCCCGAGGTCGCCTCCGAGGTTTATGCGGTAGGGACGCCGAAATTTGAGCAATATTCGACGACCATCACCAAAGGCATCGTCAGCGCCTATCGCACGGAAAACGATCTTTCGCTCCTGCAAAGCGATGTCTCCATTCAGTCCGGCAACAGCGGGGGCCCGATGGTGGACCGGTTCGGCAATGTCGTCGCTGCAGCCGTTTCCGGATTCCTAATCGGAGGGGCGAGCATAAGCCTCAATTACTTCATTCCCATCGCCGATGCGCTCAAGTTCCTCGCCGTTGAGATGATCGAGCCGGACGTGGCATCGCCGTAAATGAAGCAATTGGTCTTGGGATGGAATTAGAACGAACAAACCAGATGCGAGCGATGGGCCGAATGGCGGCCTTGCATATCGCCTTCTGGCAGTACGATCCCTTGTACCGTCGCGCGTGGTTTGTCTGGCCGCAGGCGATAGCAATTCTCCTCGCGGGTTGGCTTCTTGTGGGTCTTCCAGCCGCAGTTCCAGTGGGCATGGGCAATTGGGCGAAGCCTGTCGATTGCACCAATGCGTCGACCCAGGGCTGCGCAGCGACCCGGCGCGCCGTGTATTTCTGGGACGATGAGGTCGGCAGACCCACGATCGTCAATCAGACCACGGTCATCGTCGACCGGTCAGCCTTTCGAAAATCTGCCGCTGATGACCAGCCGAAACTTAGCGCGGCGCTTGGCTCCTACTATCGTTATGATTGGGCGAAGGCGATCGATATCCTGAAATCGGCGACCGCAAGCGACCCGAACGTCCAGTTCCTCACGGCGCTGGCCCTGCTGGTACCAAATTCGACCGACCAGGCGCGCAATGCGGAAGCGTTGCTGCGTGAGGCGGCTAGCGGGGGAAATCGTCAAGCCAACAGCGTGCTCGGGCGCATCCTCTTCGCGGGCACGGCCGGCTTGCCAAAGGATGAGACGGCGGGGCGGAAGTTGATCGATAACGCGGTGGCGGTCGGCGAGCCGTACGCGATGCGGGTGGCCGCCGCCGGATACGTCAGCGGCGAACTTGGCGGCACCTACGATACCGTCAAGGCGGTCGATCTCTTGCGCCGGGCGGCGGATAGCGGCGAACTCATCGCCATGGCTCAACTTGCATACTGCATCGATACCGGGCGCGGCGGGCTTACCCGTGACGCCGCGAAGACGACCGATTATTTGCGACGCGCGGCGGACGCAGGGTTTGAAGGGGCACAGCTCACGCTCGCGCGATGGTTCAGGGACCGATATGGCGATCGAGAGAGCGAGGATTTGTCGGAATCGATCAAGTGGTTCGAGCGGTCCTATCACCAGGGGCACTCGGTCTTCGCTGTCGCGGAGCTTGCTTATGTCCACAGATACGCGCGGTCGGCGCCGTGGTTCGACACCAAGCGCTCGTTCGAATTACTCCAGCTTTGCGCGCCTTACAGAAATGCCTATTGCCACTACTGGCTTGCTCGTGCCTATCACGACGGCGCCGGGACAGCGCGAGACTACACCAAGGCCTATGCGCACTACACAGTTGCGAAAGAGCTCGGGTGGAAAGATTCGGCCAACAACCTTCAGAAACTCGAGGACTTCCTTGAGTCTGATATCAAGACCAGCGCAGCGGAGCTCGCCAAGAGCACTTTGGCCGGCCTCAAACCGGTGCAACGCGTGATCCGGATACAAACGGCGGAGACCGAGACCGCGGGCCCATCTCCGTGGCCGGACCCCAGACCGCGACCGGCGTCACCTTAATCCGTCAACCAATAGTCTTTCTGGCTTGTAACTATTCGAGCGCGTGCAGCGGCCATCATCGGCACGATCAAATCAAAAGCGCGCAAGTCACCGCTGACGTGCGTGTGTTGATTTGCCCGACGGGCAATCCCGCAACCATCGTGTCCAGTACCGTTTGCAAAAATATTTTGCTTAAGCCGACGGGCAAATCACGCGTACAGCTTCGCGCGTCTCGCCCGGGAGAGGGGCGTTGGCCATCGTCACGAACGTTGGGCGGGATGCGGTGGACGCGTTGGTGTTGCTGGACGAGCGATGCCCGCGCGGACGGCCAAGTCGTGTGGTCTTGATGCCTCGACGCTGGCATCAACTCGACGATGACGCTTGGCGCGTCACGTCGGGGATGGTGGCAAGAAAGCCCGATCACCAGAGAGAGCACGAAGCAAGCCGTTAAAACCATTCGCGCGGGGAATGCCGGAATGTTTCGGCGAACCTGTGGTGACTAACTCGTATGCTTTCTACCTTTGCATACGAGGCTGCGGGTGCGCTCAAGCATCCGGCATTCCCTGCGCCCTCCATTTCCGGGAGGGAATTGCCGTTACAAACCTCGGACGCTATCCGCGCCGCGAGATTGCGAGCGCGTATCTAAATCTCCGGCGCTGCGCCGATCGGCGGGCCGCCAGGCGGCCGATGCAGGAACGTGATCGATGCAAATGCGCCGAGCCATGAGCCGATTGCCGCAAACGCGACATAAACCCAATTCTCTGTATAAGAGATCACCGCATAGGATGAGAGCAGATACCAGATGCTGCTCCAGGTCGCCGCGGGCACGCGCTTTCGCGCCACCACGGCCGACGTGAACAGGACATAGACGGCGTCGGTTAGGGCAGTCGCAAGCAAGACGCCCCCGGCAGTCAACGGATCGATCGCAGCCATTGCGGTTCCTTCCATGGTAAGGCAGAGCAATCAGGTTTAAGGAAGAGCAGCCGATATGCAAAGCCCGAAACAAATACTGACCGATCTTTGGACTTTGGCCGGCGGAGAATCTGCCGCGCTCGACGCCGTCACCCTGACGGGCGACGAGCCGCAACTGCCGTCGTCATTTCGGGTTGCTGTCGCCGCGCAAACGAGCATCGCTGCAGCGGGGCTTGCGGCTGCACAAATCTGGAAACTGCGGAGCCGACAGGGGCAAGAGGTCGCGGTCGGCATGCGCCATGCCGTCGTCGAATGCCGCAGCGAGCGCTACCTGCGTCTCGACGACACTCCGCCGCCGCCCGCGTGGGATGCGATCGCCGGCGTCTACAAAACCGGCGGCCACCGCTTTGTCCGCTTGCATACCAATTTTCCGCATCACCGTGACGCCGTGTGCCGCGTCCTGAATTGCAAGGCCGAACGCGACGAAGTTCAGGCTGCTTTGATGCAATGGGATGCGGAAGCGTTCGAGACCGCGGCCTATGAAGCCGGCGGCGTGGTTTCGATGATGCGCTCGCACGACGAATGGTCGGCGCTGCCGCAGGCAAGGGCGCTGGCAGAGCTGCCGGTCATCACACTCGAGAAAATCGGCGATGCCGCCCCAAAGCCTTGGCCCGCAGGGGACCGGCCGCTTGCGGGCTTACGCGTGCTCGACCTGTCGCGCGTGATCGCGGGTCCCGTCGCTGGCCGCACGCTCGCCGCGCATGGCGCCGACGTGCTGCTGGTTTCGGGTCCGGATCTTCCGGCGATTCCGTGGCTCACGATCGACACGGGCCGCGGCAAGCTCTCGACGTTCATCGATCTCAAGCGCGATGAAGGCCGAAACAAACTCAAAGAGCTGCTCACTGAAGCCGACATCTTTTCGCAAGGCTATCGGCCGCAGGCGCTCGCTGATCTCGGCTTCTCGCCGGAGGAGGCGGCGCGGATCAATCCCGGCATCGTCTTTGTATCGCTCTCGGCTTATGGCCATATCGGGCCATGGGCGAACCGCCGCGGTTTCGACTCGCTGGTGCAGACCTCCACCGGCTTCAATCACTCGGAACGAGAAGCAGCAGGTGTCGACGGGCCGAAAGAGCTGCCGGCGCAAATTCTCGATCACGCCACCGGCTACCTGATGGCGTTCGGCGCCATGATGGCGAAAGCGCGCCAGTCGCGTGAAGGCGGCAGTTGGCACGTCCGGGTATCGCTGGCGCAGACCGGAAACTGGATCTGGAATCTCGGTCGTCTCACGGACGGCCTCAAGACCGCGGATTTGAAAGGCGAGGCGATCGAACCATTTTCGCAGCAGATGCCGTCCGGTTTCGGATCGCTTCATGCGATCACTCATGCCGCGCAACTGTCGCGGACGCCGGCGTTCTGGTCGCGGCCGGCGGTGCCGCTCGGCAGTCACCCGCCGCAGTGGCCGGCGCGTTGAAGCGCGCCAGCCATCGTGGTCAGTTCAGGAGAAGCCGTAAAGGCGGACCGGGTTATCAACCAGGATCTTCTTGCGCACGGCGGCATCCGGCGCCCAGACCGCGAGCAGGTTGAGAACGCGGCCGTCGTCGATCTGATAGAGCGGCGTCAGGTCGGTGGGCTTCTTGCCCGCCGGCGTCACGGAATCCGGATGCGGCCAATCCGATCCCCATACCAGGCGATCCGGGTTGGCGGCGATCAGCGCCTTCGCAAAAGGTACGGAGTCCGGATAATCCGGGGCCTTGTTCGACAGCCGGTAAGCGCCGGAGATCTTCACATAGACCTTGCCGCTCTTCACAGCTTCGACCAACTCCGCCCAGCCGGGCTGCTCGAGGCCGAGGGCGGCATCCGCGCCACCGAAATGGTCGAACACGACCGGTACCGGCGAGGACGCCAGCACATCCTTGATGTTCGTCAGCAGTGCCAGGTTGGTGTAGCACTGGACATGCCAGCCGCGGCCTTTCACGCGCTCGATCGCAGCCTCAAGGCGCTTGCGGCCGATCGAGGGATCGTTGACGCCGCTGGTCGCAAGGTTGACGCGGATGCCCTTGATGCCGGCCTTGCCCATCGCGTCGAGATCGGCTTCCGATGTCTTGTCGTCGATGACGGCGACGCCGCGCGCGGTATCGCCACGGAATTTGATGCCCTCAAGCGTCGCCCTGTTATCGGTGCCGTAGACGCTTGGCGTCACGATCACGACGCGCTCGATGCCGAGCGACTTGTGCAATGCCGCCATTTCTTCCGGCGAAGCGGGCTCCGGCGTGTACACGCGCCCGTCGAAGAACGGGTACTTCTCAGGCAGGTGGATGTGGGTGTGACAGTCGCAGGCATGAGGTGGAATTTCGAAATTCACCTTTGTCGATGGCTGCGCCGCCTTGGCGAATGCCGCGCGGTTTTGTACCGCAACGCCAGCGGCAACGGATGCAAGCAAAAGGTCTCGTCGATTGAGCATAGGTTCGTCTCCCTTATTGTTAGGCTTTTTGTAGAACTATTCGGCTGCGGCGGGGGCATTTGCTCGAGCTATCGCAGCCGGATCTCCCGCTGCGCGCGCTGCAAAGAAGGTAATGACGGCCGCCATCAGCGAACAGGCGGCAAGGAAATACAATCCGGCTTCGAAGCTTTTCGTGGAATCCTTGATCCAGCCGACAACAAAGGGGCCGATATAGCCGCCGAGATTGCCGATGGCATTGATCATGGCGATCGCTCCCGCCGCCGCCGTTCCCGTCAGGAACAGCGAAGGCATCGGCCAGAAAGCCGCACGCGAGCCATAAATTCCGGCGGTAGCCGCCGACATGCCGAGCAGCGCCCAGTAGGACGCGCCGGACCACGCAGCAAAAGCGAGGCCAGCCGCGCCGAGCGTCGAGGCCGTGATCAAATGCCAGCGACGCTCCTTGTGGCGGTCGGACGACCAGCCCCAGGCGAGCAGGCCGAGCGTTCCGACGATGTAGGGTCCGGAAGAAACGAAGCCTGTCATCATGTCGGAGAGGCCCAATCCCTTGACGATTTGCGGCATGAAGAAAACGATGCCGTAATTGGCGGTGACGCTGCCGAGATAGATCATCGACAGCGCGACCACGCGCGGATCGCTCAAGGCCTTCGTCCACGTCATGTGGCCGCCGCGTTCTATCTCGCGGTTTTCGTTGTCGAGCCTGGTTTGCAGCCATGCTCTCTCGTCGTCAGCAAGCCACTCGGCGCGCGCCGGCCGGTCGGTCATCACGCGCAGGATAAAAAGACCGAGCAGGACCGCCGGGATGGCCTCGATGATGAAAATCCACTGCCAGCCTCTGAAGCCGAGTACGCCGTCCATTCCGAGGATGGCGGCGGATCCGCTCGAAGCGATCGCGTTGGCAACGGGCTGGGCGATAAAGAAGTCGAGATGACGCGGCCGCGGTACTGCGCGGGAAACCAGTAGGTGAGATAGAGGATCATCCCTGGAAAGAATCCGGCTTCCGCGGCACCCAGCAGAAAGCGGATGATCAGGAAACTGGTCGTCCCCGTGATGAACGCAGTGAGGCCGGAGATGATCCCCCAGGTGATCATGATCCGCGCGATCCAGATGCGCGCGCCGACCTTTTCCAGGATCAGATTGCTTGGGATCTCGAACAGGAAATAGCCGAAGAAAAAGATGCCGGCGCCCCAGCCGTAGAGGTAAGCGCTGAAACCGAGATCCTTGTTCATGGTCAGCGCGGCAACGGAGATATTGCTGCGATCGATATAGGCGACGCAGTAGGCGACGGCGACCAGAGGCAAAAGCCGCCAGGAAACCTTTGCGATCGTCCGCTGTTCGATTGTCTGCGTCGCTTCCGCAGCCGCCATGAAATTCCTCCTGCTTCGTACTCAGTTTCCTTGAGACGCCGACGTTCCTACCCCGTCGGCCTCGCGCTTGTGAAGGAGCTAGTCGGATTTGGCGATAAACAGTCCGGCATCTTCTTCCAGAACGAGCCTGTCGCGCACCAGCTGTTGCGTGGCCTTCGCGATCGCCGCTTGCCGATCGCCTTCGTTCGGGTAGCGCTCGGCCATCGACAAACGCGGATCGTTGTTCTTGAGCCTTTCCTCGCGGGTCGCTGCGAACGGGATCATGGTGCCGTTGTTGTCGCACAACTCGCCTTCGCCGAAGCCCGCTTTGCGCAAGTTCCAGCCGGTGTGGGTTGCAGCCGGTGCTTCCAGCGTCGGCAAGTGGATGCCGGCGATGTCGCGGCCGTCGGCGTCGGTCCTGGGAACGAAGACCGGATAGGCCGCGCCCTTGGACGGCGGCATGTCTTCGGACTTGATCAGAGTTGGCTGGGCAATCCGGCGCGGATAGGTGAAGCCTGGAACCTGCGGAAAGCCGACCGCGTCAGCGGAGGGCGGCACCAGCGTCGCATCAGAGCGGCTCGGGTAACGGCTGTCCGGCGGCAATGTGCCTTTGGCTATCCATTCACCCATGGCGACCAGCAAAGCACGCACCGGCGGTCCGGCGTTGAGCGGATTGGTCGGGTTGGCGCAGACTTTCGCCATTTGCGACTTGTCCTGCGCCAGCGAATAATGTTGCAGGTTCGACAGCAGGAACAGCCTGATATTGTCAGGCATGGCGATGGGATCGCCTTTGGTGTCCGTCACCACCAGCGAAGCGCGCTGCTGGTAGAATTCAAGCTCGCTGTCCGACTTGATGATCTTTGGGCAATTGCCGGCGGCAAGACAGCGGGCGAGGAGGCCATCGCTCTTTCCAGTCACGCTGTCGGTAATCACGGGATAGGTGAATGGAAAATCCGCACCGGGATAAAGCATGTCGGCATGCTCGTAAGGCGAGCGGCCGGGCTGGCTGAAACGATAATTGGTAAAGGTTTTTTTGCCGCCCGAAATATGCGGCATCAATCCTTCAAAGACAGTGCGGCCGGCCTCGTCGGCATTGAAGCCGAGATAGAGGTAGTCGTGAAGGTAGCGGCCGCTTTGCGACAAGCCAAATCCGATCGCACGGTCGATCCGTCCGGCGACAGGATTGGCAGTGCCGGACGCGTCGGCGGTTTCGTTGCGAAGGAACGAGACGACGTCACGCGTGGCCGCGAAGCCAAGGCCCATCACTTTCGGGTCGTTGGCGGTATAGATGAACTCGAAGATCGCACCGGCATCGAAACCTTCCGGCCGTTTGACCGAGATTTTGGTTGGCCCCTCGAATGTGACCGCAAGGCCCGCAGGCGTCGCACGCTGATCTGCCTCGCGCTCACGCACGCTGATCCTGGTGTGGGAGGGGTCGAGGTCGGCTGCCGGGTAGCTCAGCGTACCGGTTGCTGGATTGTCGCCGTGGTCGAAGATGAAGTCTTCGCGAGCGAGGCCGGTGATGCCTGGCACGATCGGCGGCGAAAACGTCATGCGGCCGCCGCCCGGAATGATGTCACCCTGCCAGCCGCTCCACACGATCGTGTAGCCGCGGTTCATCAGAAAGCCATTGCCGGCATCCGTTGCCTTGACGAGATCGTTGGTTACCGCTGGCAGATCGTTGAACAGGGCAAAGCCGAGCTTGCTGCCGCGGTTGAGCACCTCGTAGAACAGCGTCCGGTTACCATTGACCGCGACCGTCGGCCGCAGGATTTCCACATCGGTAACGGCTTGGACCAGGCCTTGCGCGTTGCGTGGTGCGCGATCGATATCGACGACGATCTTGTTATGAATGTCATCGGGCGCCACCGCGATGGTCGCGCGCGCCATAATCCGATCGTAAGTGCCGACCGCGCCGAAGGCTCGTCCTTCGAACGCCGGAGATTCGACCTTCAAAATCTCGAATTTGACGACTTTGGCGGCAGAGGGGCTGGCGGAGATAATAGTCGCCGCGATCAGGATGATCGCACGCCGCAACTGTCGCATGGTACTTTTCTCCCGCTATCCGGCGTTAAGCCCGCCGGCTTTGCGGGCCACACTATCGAGATAAGTCTCGGCCGGGAAGGGGCTCAAGCCGGCAGGATATCAGCCTTTTTCGGCCGCCAGCACCTTGGCGATCGCCGGCCGCTCCGCCATGCGGTCGCGGTGCGCTTTCACCTTCGGAAAACGCGCGGGATCGACGCTGTCGCTTTCGAGCCATCCTGCGAGCGTAAACAGATAGGGGTCGCAGACCGTATAGGTGTCGCCCATCACCCAGGGCCCCTTCATCATTTTGGTTTCGATCAGTTCGAAGCAGGCGGCCATGGTCTCCGGTACCTTGCGCTTCATCGCCTCGAGCGCCACGGGATCATCGGCCCAGCGGGTGCCGCGCGGCCGGTGGGCATGGGCGACGTGCACCGTCGAACACAGATAGCTGTTGAAAGCCTGCACCTCCGCAAAGCCGAATGGATCGTCGATCGGAGCGAGTTTCGCCTTTGGGAAGCTTTGTGCAATGAAGGCAAGCATCGCCGGCGTCTCGGTCAGGATGCCTCTATCGGTCACCAGCGAGGGAACGCGCCCTTTGGGATTGATGGCCAGATATTCCGGCGATTGTTGCTGGTGGGTTGCGAAGCTGATCTTGACGGTCGAATATTCGGCGCCGGCTTCCTCAAGCGCGATATGGGAGGCCAGTGCACAGGTGCCCGTCGCGTAGTAGAGCTTCATCATCGTGACCTCCCCATGAGTTTGGAAAAATATCGGCGCTCGTCGCTTTCTTCCCAAGGGCGAACGCATTCTATTGATAAGACTGTTATCGCAGCAACACGGATAGGGAAAGCCGGATGTCGCATTTCACCTTTGCGCGCAGGCAAGAAGCCGTCGGTCGCATGCCGAGTTTGGGCCGCTTCGAGGGAAAATGAATGCCGAAGTTATTTTCCAGCCCTGAGGCGATCGCCGAGGATATCGTCCGCGACGTCGGGACCAATCTCGTGGTCGGCTTGCCGCTTGGCCTCGGCAAGGCCAACCACATCGTCAACGCACTCTATGCGCGCGCCGTTGCCGACCGCTCCATAAAGCTCACTTTTTTCTCGGCCTTGACGCTCGAGAAGCCACGTCCGTCCAACCTGCTCGAGCGCCGCTTCATTTCGCCCGTCATCGATCGGCTGTTTGGCGGATATCCGGAGCTTGCCTATGCCGACGCGCTGCGGGCCAACCAATTGCCGCCGAACGTCGAGGTGATCGAATTTTTTTTCCTGGCGGGGAGGTGGCTGCACGTCCCGTTCGCGCAGCAGCACTATATTTCGGCGAATTATACCCACGCTGCGTCTTATCTGCTGGCGCGCGGCCTCAATGTCGTCACTCAACTGGTGGCCAAGCGCGTGGTCGATGGCGTTACGCGCTACAGCCTGAGTTGCAATACCGATACAACGCTCGATGTGCTGCGCGCGCGCGCCGAGGGCCGCGCGTCCTTCAAACTGGTCGGGCAAGTCAATTCCGAATTGCCGTTCATGCCGGGTGCAGGCGATCTGCCGGACGAAGCGTTCAGCGCGGTGCTGGAAAGTCCGGCGACGGAGTTTCCGCTGTTCGCGCCGCCGTCGGAGCCGGTCACCGACACCAAATACGCCATCGGCCTTCACACGGCGGGCCTCGTGCGCGACGGCGGCACGTTGCAGATTGGCATCGGCCAGGTCAGTGACGCGCTCGCACAGAGCCTGATCCTGCGCCATCGCGATGGCGCGCAATTCGAGGCAACGGTGAAACGGCTCGCACCTGCCGCTGCGCCGTTCGAAACCGCGCCCTTCGAAAAAGGCCTCTATGGTGTCAGTGAAATGCTGTTCGAAGCGTTTATTGGACTGGTCGAGGCCGGTATCATCAAGCGTGAAGTCGACGGCGTTCTGCTGCACGGCGCGTTCTTCCTGGGGCCGAAATCGTTTTACCGCGCTCTGCGCGAGATGGCGCCGGAACAGATCGCGCGCATCCAGATGATGCCGGTGTCCTTCACCAACGAACTCTATGGCGACGAAGATACGAAACGCCGCGCTCGCATCGATGCGCGCTTCATCAACAATGCGATGATGGCGACCTTGATGGGAGCGGTGGTTTCCGACGGTCTCGAAAATGGTCAGGTCGTGAGCGGCGTCGGCGGACAATATAATTTTGTCGCCCAAGCTTTTGCGTTATCGGGCGCGCGATCGATCCTGACCGTCGAGGCGGCGCGGCAGGGGAGCACAAAGCCGCAATCCAATATTCGCTGGAGCTATGGTCACGAAACCATTCCGCGGCATCTGCGCGATATCATCGTCACCGAGTATGGCGTGGCCGATCTCAGGGGAAAGTCCGACGCCGAGGTGATCGCTGCGATGTTACAGGTGGCGGATTCGCGCTTTCAGGACGAGCTTGCTCGGCAGGCAAAGGACGCCGGCAAACTGCCCGCGAACTTCGAAATCGCGAAAGCTTTTCGTGACAACTATCCGGAACGGATTGCCGAGGCGTTGCGGCCGGCGCGCCAGGCCGGGTTGCTTCCGTCCTTTCCGTTCGGTAGCGATTTCACGGACGTCGAACAGCGCCTGATCCCGGCCTTGCAGTTCTTGCAAGAGGTTCAGCGCTCGCCGCAGCGTTTGCCCGCGTTGATATGGCAAGGATGGAGGCAGCGCCTTCAACCCGCCGACATCACGTGTTTGGCGAGATTGGGATTGGACAAGCCGTCGACCTGGCAAGAGCGGCTTTATCGGGCCCTGGTGATTGCGGCGCTGGCGCGGACCCATGGCGAATGATCGGCCGCTTGGCAGGAGCCAGGCAACGCTACCTGTTCTTGTTGACCGGCTTTCGCTTTTCGATGAAGGCCGCCATGCCTTCGGCACGATCCGCCAGGGCGAAGGTCGAGCGGAACAGGTCGCGCTCGACTTGCAGCCCTTCGGAAAGCGGGGTTTCGAACGCGCGGCTGACGGCGCGTTTGGCCATTTCCGCCACTGGATGAGACATCTCTGCGATTTTTTCTGCGATCGCCATCACTTCGCTCATCAATTTGTCAGATGGAACGACGCGGCTGACGAGCCCCGAGCGTTCCGCTTCCGCAGCATCCATCATCCGCCCGGTGAGACAAAGATCCATTGCCTTGGATTTGCCGATCGCGCGCGTCAGCCGTTGCGTGCCGCCGATGCCCGGAATGGTGCCGAGCGTGATTTCCGGCTGGCCGAATTTCGCGGTGTCGGATGCTATGATGATGTCGCACATCATCGCAAGCTCACAACCTCCTCCGAGCGCATAGCCGCTGACCGCCGCAATCGTGGGCTTCCGGCAGGTGGCGACACGGTCGCCGCGGATTGCGATGAAGTCGCTCGAAAACATTTCTACGAAGCCTTTCGGCTGCATTTCCTTGATGTCGGCGCCGGCCGCGAAAGCCTTTTCATTGCCGGTCAGGACGATGCAGCCGATGGCTTCATTCGCCTCGAGGTCATCGACGGCGGTGGCAATTTCGCCAAACACGCCAAACGACAACGCGTTGAGCATCTTCGGTCGGTTGAGCGTGATGGTGCCAACCTTGCCTTTGGTTTCGACGATGATGTGCTCGAACGTACTCATGATTTCATCCCGCGTTCCAGTCAGCGGGACAGTGTGCCTGCTCGAAAGCCGTGCTTCAAGTGGGTGCGGCCATCATCGCGTACCGGACGCGATGCTGTGTCCCCGGCTCTGCTGCGCAACGCTTCTGCGCTGCGCAGCGTCCGGGGAACGAGATCGATCAGGTGATGAACATGCGCGCGGCCGAGGCCATCGTCAGCAGCGCGCCAAAGCCGATGAATATTTTTCCGATCAGGGAGGTCTGGTCCCAAATCGAACTCTCGCCCGTCATCGTGGATGCGGTTATCGGAGCGGGTGATGGGCTGGTAGGTACAGTTGCCGGCGTCGAACTGCCCTCTTGCAGGGAGCGATCGACATCATTGAGCTGATCTGCGGCAGCCATCAAGGTTTGGCCCTCGGCTTTCGCGCTGGCCGTATTGTTGGATGCCGTCACAGGAGTGTCCGTGCCTGACGGAATGACCGCAGCGGCACTGAGCTGCACGCCGGCAAGCAGCATCTGCGCGTTGGCGTTTGCGATCGATGGCGAGATGTTCGATAAAGTCTTGTTTTCGTCGGGCGCCGCGGCTGCGGGCGTCACCGTTTTATCCGCCTCCTTGTCGTCGGCCTTGCTCGCAACAGCTTGCGGTCTGCGATGCGCATAGCTACGCCGATGATGCGAAGTGTGTCTGTAAGTTCGGTGGGTGACGACGCGGTCGGATTTCGAACCCGACGCGGAATCGTCGCCGTCGGTGGCGGCCGTTACCGGACTTCCAAGCAGGACCAAGAGTCCGGCAGCGACGATCAAGGCCGAGCGCCTGCTGGCTTTGATGATCATTCGGCAATCTCCCCTTTTGCCAGTCCCGAGGGGGAAAAAGACCGCACCCCATGTCCTCAGCGGGGCAGAAAAAGGGAATCTTCGGACGAGTCCGGGCGAAACCGGGGCATCGCGCTCGCAAATCAGTGCCGTTGCCCAGATTGGCCTAATCATCCCGCGCGTGCCAGAAAGACCGATCGGTGGTATGAGCCTGCCGGCACCAAACCGGCGGTGGCGTTGCCGGTCGTGCCACCAAGCATATCACGAATTCGTGATTGCAAGCTTCCGATGTAACAAATTGAAAAACCGGCCGAATTGACGTGTGGGAGCGCGCGTGCGCGAAAGTGAAGACGACTGGACTGGCCTGATGCGGCTGGCCATTTCAGGCGACAATGCCGCGTATCATCGTCTGCTCAAGGCGATCACTCCCGTGTTGAGGGCAGGGGCGCGCCGGGGGCTCGCACGCGCGGGTCAACCGGTCGATCAATCCGAGGATGTCGTGCAGGACATTTTGCTGGCGGTGCATCTGAAACGACATACCTGGGACGCGAACGCGCCGTTCGCACCATGGCTATTTGCTATCGCCCGCAACAAGCTGATCGACGCGTTGCGGCGCCGTGGCCGGCGGGTCTTCGTAAACATCGACGATTTTGCCGAAACCATTCCTGATGCGCCGGCGGCCGAGACGGCGTCCGCGGGCGAAGTCGCAAACCTGCTGCAGGCGCTGCCACAGCGTCAGCGCGACGTCCTGCAGTCGATCGCGGTGGAAAGCGCCTCGATCAAGGATACGGCTGCGAAGTTCTCGATGAGCGAAGGGGCCGTGCGAGTCGCGTTGCATCGCGCGCTCTCGGGCCTCACCGCCAAGTTGCGGGAGCAATGAAGATGGAAACCGAACAGCTCATTCGAACGCTTACCGCCGACAATCCTTACCGGGAGCGCCCGGTTGGATTTGCACTGGCGCTGGCTTTGCTGGCCGCGGTGCCGGTTTCGCTCGTTATGTTCATGATGGCGCTCGGCGTTCGGCCGGACGTTATGACGGCGATGCATAACCCGTTCTTTGATCTGAAATTCGTGATCACACTGGCACTGGCGATTTCGGCCATTGTGGTGAGCCTGCATCTTTCGCGGCCTGAAGCCTCGCTCAAGGGTTGGGGGTGGCTGCTCTTGATTCCGGCCGGAATCGTCGCCGCCGGGATTGCCGGTGAAATGATGATGCCGCAGCGGCTGCCGATGATGACGCGTTTGGTCGGCAGCAATTCGCGGGTTTGCATGACCTCGATCCCGCTCTTGTCATTGCCGCTTCTGGCGGGCGCGCTGGTTGGGTTGCGTCACGGTGCGCCGGCACGCCCCGCATTGGCCGGTGCGATGGCAGGGCTGATCTCGGCAGGATTGGCGGCGACCGTGTACGCCTCGCATTGCACCGACAACTCGCCGCTATTTGTGGCGACCTGGTATACGATCGCGATTGCTGCCGTGACAGCGGTCGGCGCACTCATCGGCGCGAAGGTGCTGAGGTTCTAGTGTGGCTTTGACTCTGACGTCGCCACACGAGCGCATCCGCTGATGCGTAAAACGTTTGCAGACAAGACGGCCGTCAGGCCGCGGGTGGTGCGGCCGCCTGCTGCATGCGGTGGAAGCGAAGCACCTGCTGTGCGGTCGAGGGGCGAAGCCGCTCGTAGGTAGCCTTGCAGGTCTCGAGGTCAGACAACTCCTTGCCCGCCAGATTGTCGCGCATCCTGATGATAGATTTGACGGTCGACCAGGACATGCCGGAAATCTTCGCGAGGATCATGACGCCTTCGGCGCGGGTTTCCACCATCATGTTCTCGGCGATCGTCACGGACACGTTGGCGAGGGCGGCGATCGCGGCGTTGGCCTCGTCAAATTTTCCGGCTTCGGCAAAGGCCGCCACCTGATATTCGTCCAACCGTCCTTCTTCTGACAGCGATTTGATGAGCGCATGCGCGATCGTGGTTTCCGGGCTCATGGCCGACGGTGCCAGACGCGCGAGCCGCGTCGCTTCCCGCACGGCGCTGGAAACTTCCTGCGCCATCGGCTCGTTGGCAGCCTCCAGCTTCGCCTGCACCACGGCGGACGCCTTGGCGAGCAGCTTCAGGTAGACGTGCCGTGGAATGTTGGGGCGAAGGCCGATGCAGGTTGCCATGTTGTCATTGCCTTCGGCGCGATTGACCAAACGCGTAAATCCGCGTTCGGAAAATTCGGCTCCGGGGTTGCCGACAACGCTTTGAACCACTTCGTCATTGCCCCGCTGCACCAATACATCGGTGACGGCGCCGCTCAGTGCCCTGCGGGTCGAGATCGCCATCAAATGGGCCTGGCTCTTGCTGCGCGCGGTCTCGATCAGCGTTTGGTCGTCAAGGCGTTCCGACTGCGACAGAACCGGGGCCGCGACCTCGATCAGATCGTCGAAGGCCAGCGCGCGGATCGTTAACGGCGGTGCGCGATCGACCGGGGCCAGGCGATTGGACAACAGCGCCTTGGCGGACGTCTCGATGTGATGCATCAGACATTGGAAAACATCGTCAAACAGCGCGATTTGGTCATCGGAGAACTCGACGACGCCACTGATGAAAAGGTCGGTAACTCTACGAAGCGTTTCGACACGGCGGGCAACCGTTCCATGCGCCAGCGTCGACTGCAATTCGTCGAGCAGGCTTTCGGGGGTGGATAGCTGTTTCAAACTCATGACTCTGTCCTGGAGTAGCTGTTATGAACCCGCGGCCTTCTTGTCCGCGGTACGATGATGGATCAGGCGCTGGCGGTGCGGTTGCGCCCCTGTGCTTTGGCTTTGTAAAGCGCGCTGTCGGCGCGAGCGAGAAAAGTGTCCGCCGTGTCGCTTGCCGTCAGCGTGGCGATGCCTGCGGAAAAGGTCACCCGCATGCCCGGCGAGAACGCGCTCCAATCGAGATCGGAAGTGATCGAGCGAAGCCGCTCGAGCATACGCACCGCAACTTCGTGAGGCGTGTCAGGCAACACAAGCAGGAATTCCTCGCCGCCATAGCGGCCAAACCGGTCGACGCCGCGAATATTGGCGAAAACAGTGATTGCAAATGTCCTGAGCACTTCGTCGCCGGTCGGATGACCGTAGGTGTCATTGATGCGCTTGAACCAGTCGAGATCGATCAGCGCGATGGAGCATCGGATGTTGTTCCGACCGGCGCGTGCAATCTCGTCGTCCAGGAAACTCATGATGAAGCGGCGGTTGAGCGAGCCGGTGAGATCGTCCAGTTCGGCGAGTTCTTCGATTCGCCGGTTGGCCTCCTTCAGCGCCAGCCCGCTTTTGTAGAGGGATTCACGCATGGCGCTGGAGAAAATGCCGATGAACATGCAACGCCCGATGGTCAGGATGAACACCGTCATCGTGGCAAAGCGTTCCAGATAGGTTTCGTGGGGCAGCGAGATCGGCTTGTCCGTCAGCAGGAACAGCGCAGCGAGGCCCAACGCCATCGCCGTCCACACCACCGCAGCTTGCCAGGGCGTCGTACGCAGCGAACTGAAAGCGAATACGACGAATAGCGTGCACAGGAACATCGCGCCGACTTCGGGGGCGATGTAGGTGAAAACCAGCAAGATGAGCATGCTGATGATCGACTGTGGAACGACGAAATAGTGGTCCTTGAAGCGTTCGGTAAAGCCGGATTCCGACAGCAGAATATATCCCGTCACTGAGACGAGACCGCAGGCGGCAAACGCAGGACCGATGATTGCGGGCGCGGTGCCGGCATGGGCATAGACCAGCAGGATAGCCGCATCGACCACATAGCTGACGCCGATCGGTGCTTGAATCTGCCGTCGCTGCCGTGCCCGCCGCGCGAGCGCTTCAGTCGTCAGTTTCGAACCGAAGCCGTTCAGCTTGTCCGCCGTCGGATTCAAAAAAGGCGACGCCGCGATGCCCATAAGTTCGCCAATGGTGATAGCAATCGGCGAAAATTTAAGAGATAAAGCCTTTAGGTTTGGTATCTATCGGGCGAAAATCTTGGCTCCTGGAGGGCTGTTTTCCCCTTGTTTGAACGAGGAAAATCGGCCGTCTGCGTTGCGCGGGCCGAGAAGCCGTCCGTATGGTTTCGGAATAGGTATCCAAAGCACCGAATGGCTGATCAACCCCTGTCGAGTGGTGCTGAAATACCTATTACGATAGCTGAAAAGTGCGGCTAAAAAGCTTTTCTGTGTTGAAGATCACAGTCTCGGGCGGCTTATTGCTATAATTT
The DNA here is from genome assembly GCA_963824305.1 of uncultured Alphaproteobacteria bacterium. Lineage (GTDB taxonomy): Bacteria > Pseudomonadota > Alphaproteobacteria > Rhizobiales > Xanthobacteraceae > Bradyrhizobium. Next base: position 1,128,425 of record CAWGOW010000001.1, on the reverse strand, counting down.
GTGGAATCTTGCCTTTCCCATCGAACCGCCCCCCAGTCTGATCCGACCAACCTTGCGAGACGGCCATTGAGTGCGACACAGGCGGCTTCCGACGATACCCTGATCGCTCGGATCGCCCAAGGCGATCGGCTTGCCATGCAAGTACTCTATGGGCGCCATCACGTCAGGGTATTCCGGTTCGGGTTACGGCTCGTTCGGGACGAGCAGGTTGCAGAAGACCTCATCAGCGAGGTTTTCCTGGATGTGTGGCGTCAGGCAGGGAAATTCGAAGGCCGGTCCGCAGTTTCGACCTGGCTCTTGGCGATCACGCGGTTCAAGGCGCTTTCGGCGCTTCGCCGCAGGAAAGATGCGGAACTCGATGACGAGTCCGCCAATGCGATCGAGGATTCGTCCGACGATCCAGAGGTGGCCGTTCAGAAGAAGGATACTGGTGAGGCGTTGCGTAAGTGCCTTGGCCAACTTTCGGCCGAGCATCGGGAGATTGTTGATCTCGTCTACTACCACGAGAAGTCCGTGGAAGAAGTAGCAGGGATCATTGGCATACCGGAGAATACCGTGAAGACCCGTTTGTTCTACGCACGCAAGAAATTAGCCGAGCTGCTTAAGGCTGCCGGTATAGAACGAGGCTGGCCATGATGGCTGCGAGCAAAAAAATGGTCGAGCAGGAACCGAGCGACATCGAATTGCTGCTGCCTTGGCATGCGGCCGGCACGCTGAACGCGCGTGATGCCCGCAAGGTCGAGGAGGCGCTGGCGCGCGATCCGGAACTCGCTAGGCAGTACGCGGTCATCCGCGAAGAATATGCGGGAACCATCAACCTGAACGAAAGCCTGGGTGCGCCTTCGGCGCGCGCCATGCAGAAGCTGTTTACTGCCATCGATGCGGAACCGGCGCGAAAGCCGTCTGCTTCATTGAACATCGCCGCAAGATTTTCCAGTCTGTTCTCAAGCCTTTCGCCGCGGACATTGGCGTGGTCTGCGAGCCTCGGCGCGTTCGTGCTGGTGTTGCAGGCCGGTATCATCGCAGGCGTGCTGACGGAGAACCGGCCGTCCACGTTCCAGACCGCGTCGCTGAGCACGAACGAGCCGATCACGCGGGATATTTCGGGCGCGGCGCGGCAGCGTGCCTTGGTACGATTTGCGACAGATGCGCGCGTGGGCGACATCACGGCATTGCTCGATAAATATCAGGCTTCGATCGTCGACGGCGCCAAAGACGGCATGTTCCGCCTGCAGTTTGCCAAAGCGTCGATCTCGAAAGACGAGTTTGCAAATCTCCTGAGCCGATTGCAGAATGAGAAGGCCGTCAGTCTCGCGGTGGCGACGCCATAAGCGAACCGGCGGCCTCACAAGGCCGGAAGTCCCATGATGCGGGTCGGAACGATCTGGCGGTTGAAGATCTTGCCAGCCGTGGCGTCGTTCCTCGCTGCGCTGCTATCGGTCGCGTGGGCTGCTTCGCCGGCTCTCGCCGAGAGCATCATGCGCTCGCCCAGTCTCAATATCTCCTCGCGCATGCCGCACCTCGACCCGTACATTGCCGGACGCGCCGTCACCGGATTGGACCGCGGTACCATCCGCGTTCGGTCACCTTGCACCGCGGCCGAGCGTGATAGCAGCGGCAATTGCCTGGAGCAGGCGGGCACTGGCAGCAAGGCCCACAAAAGTAAGGTTGGGACAGCTCGAAGCAATACGCTCCAGGCTTCCGTCAGTTCGCGCACGATCCCCAAGGAGATCGTCGCTGAAATCGACGGAACGCTGTCCAACGCACAAATCGACGCGCTGGCGCGTCGTCATGGTTTGAGGTTGATCGGATCCCAAAGCTTCGAACTGATCGGATCCACCATTGGGCTGTTCCGTATTGCGGGTGGCAAGACGGTCGAAGCCGCAAGCCGCGAATTCGCCCAGGACGCCAGCGTTCGATCGGTTCAGCCGAACTTTCGCTATGTCCTGCAGGATCAAAAAACTGGCGTAAGCGACGGTGATCCCACGCAATATGCTCGTTCGAAACTGCGATTGCAGGAGGCGCATACGATCGCCGAAGGCGCCAACGTCACCGTTGCCGTGATCGACTCCGGCGTCGATCTCAAGCATCCTGAATTTGCAGGCGTTACCATCACGCCGTTCGATGTACTCGACAGCAAGGAAGGACCACACTCGCATGGCACCGCCGTTACCGGCGCCATCGTTTCGCACGTCCGGCTGATGGGGAGTGCGCCGGCTGCGCATATCTTGGCGATCCGTGCTTTTGCTACGGCAGGTAACGGCGAGGAAAGCACCTCTTACGTGATCCTCAGGGCGTTGGATCTTGCGGCAAGCCATGGCGCCCAGATCGTCAATATGAGTTTTGCCGGCCCGAAGGACGAGATCATCGCGCGCGGGCTTGCGGCGCTGGCGGCTCGGAACATCATTGCGGTCGCCGCGGTAGGTAATGCCGGCCCCAAATCGCCGCCGCTCTATCCGGGGGCAGAAGCGAGCGTGATCGCGGTCAGCGCCACCGACGCCCAGGACAAGTTATTTGCGGCCTCGAACCGGGGTAGTTACATCGCGGTCTCGGCGCCGGGCGTCGATCTTTTCCTGCCCGCGCCCGACGACAAATACCAGATCACTTCGGGCACCTCGTTTTCCTCGGCCTATGTCAGTGGTCTTGCGGCGCTGGTGTTGGGGCGCAATCCGGCGCTGAAGCCGGACGAGGTGCGTGAAATCCTGATGAAGACGGCGCGCGATCTCGGTCCGCTCGGACCCGATGATCAGTTCGGTGCAGGCGAGGCGGATGCCTTTGCGGCGGTATCGGCGGTTCCCGCCGCATCGATGCCGATGGCCGCGGTCGAGAAGCCGACAGCAGGCGAATTATCCGACGCATCAAAAGACGGTCAGCCGTTGCCAGGCAGAGACCTTTCCGCGCCCACCATGGCGGCCGGCAAGCCCGGGGACAGCCAAGCCCAGCCGGATATGAGCCAAACCAAGCCGTGAAAGCCACGAAATCCGCTCTCGCGGACGTGAAGTGGACCGGCCAAAATTTCTTAACGAGCTTTGAACGTCCGGCGGACTTCGCACGACCCATTTGCGTTGGGAGCGGTCATCCCTCCCTAACAGCTATATCTGGCGCGAGCGCCCATCCACCCCAAGCGCCATATGGCTTGACCCGTCCGGTTGTCCCCCCGGACGGGTCTTTTCGTTTTCGATGTCGATAAGACCAAGTCGCAACGACGTGCGATGGCGTCTCGGACGCAAGAGGCTAGCGTCCGGGTCCTGGGGGCGCGCCGCTGTAACGAGCGTCAGAGTCGCCGGACTAGACATTCTTCGAGTTTTCCACAAAATATGTCTGTCACGTTTCGCTGATTCGTACCGGTTGCGTCCGCGTCTTTTCCTCCTTGCGGGCAGATTTATGGCATCTCAACCGGACGTCGCCAAAGGCCGCGAAATTGTCGCGCGCTGGTGCAATCTCGCTGAAAAGCGCCTCGAATATCTCACCGAATTGTTCGACACCGGACGTTGGCGCCGTTTCCATACCGAGGAGGAGTTTCTCGAGAACATTCGTGAAGCCAAGAGCGCGGTGGACGCTTGGAGCGAACTGTTGTCACGGGAGGCGACGCGCGACAACAGGCCCATCGACCTTTCGTGGCTTGGACGCGCACGAACGGCGATGCCGCAGAATGAGTTTCAGCGCGCAGCTGCTCCTTTGCGGCAGGTCGCGGACGTTCCGCTCGCGCCACCGCAGCAGATTTCAGTTCTTGCCGAAGAAGACGTCAAAAGGGACGTGTTTTCGGTTGAAGCGCTGCAGGACGAGGCTTTTGCCGCGGTACTGGATCTTGCGTCGATTGCGGCGCGCTATCCGATTCTGCGCAATACGTTCTGAGGAACCTGTCTTGGTCTCAAGGCAGTTTCCTCACCGCATTCATTCCGACCACCACCTGCGCAAAGCGCGGTGCGCCCTCAGTGGATAGATCCGGCGTGATTGGCCGTGCGTGATCGAGGCCAACCACCGACCCGCGCGGAGTTTCCGAGATCATGTTGTTGTCGACGAGCGCGGTGCCGGCGCCCGGCGTCACCGAGACCCCTATGCCGACGAAGGCGTTGCGGATCACATTGCCCGTGATCGCGACGTCGCGCAGATATTTGCCCCAGCCGGCGACAATCCCAAAGGACGGTGCGTTTTCGATCACATTGCCGGAGACGCTCGTATCGGCCTCGACATAAATGCCGATGCCGCCGTCGTCATCGGGCGCAGTTCCGATCGGCCGCTTGGCCAGCAGATTGCGGATGATATTGCCTTGCACGACCGCAAGCCGTCCGCCTTCATTGAAATTGCAGACGGAAACCCCGAGCGCCGCGCCATCCACGGTATTGTTGGCGATCACGGCGCCTTCGAAGGCAAACTCCGAATAGAGCGCGACTTCACGCACGTCCGTGATGCTGTTACCGGTGATCTGGATGTTGGACGCTGAATTGCCGCGTACCGCCGAATAATCGCAATTTTTGATCCGGTTGCCGCGCACGATCACGTTGCCGGCGCGAAACGCGTTGATCGCATTGCCGTACTGGCCGGAGCCGCCCGGACCCGCCTTGATGTCCTCGATGCGATTGTCCGCTACCAGTGTGCCGTCGTCGCCGATCGAGGTGCGCAGGATTTCGATCCCGTTGTCGTTGGTGTCGGTAATCGTGTTGCGCGTAACGGAAAGGCCGTTCGCGTCGAATGAGGTGATCGCCGTGCCGGCGACCTTGCTGATGATATTGCCGCTGACGTCGCCGGCAACATTCTCGAACCAGATGCCGTTGCCGCCGCTTCCCACAATCTCGCAATCGGTGATGCGGATGTCGCGGCCGCTCACACAATGCACGAGACCGCGACGGGTGGGCAGGGGAATGCTGCCGCCATCGAGGACGAGGGTATTGAGACCCAGGTTGCCGGCGCCTTCGCTCGTGAACATTGAAGCGCCACCCGTGAAAACAAGCCGGGTTGCACCACGCACGCCAACGAGCTGCGCGCCATTCGGCAGCCGAAGTTGGCCGGTGCGATAGACACCAGGCGGCAAGGCCAGCGGCGCTTGCGCGCGCGCGGCCTCATCGATCGCCCGCTGCAGAGTCCTGGTTTGATCGTCGGGGCTGCCGGGGCGAAGACCATATTGCGTGGCATCGCGGCCGTGCGTGGAAATCGGCTGTGCCGCTGCGGCCGGTAATGCGAACGCGCTAGCACCAACGGCGGCTCCGATGAGATGGCGGCGGTTGACGTCCATGATCGCTTCTTGAGCCCTGGCTTCCAATGGTCCGATTCTAACATTTGCAGCAAGAAAAGCGGCTGCACCGGACGAGAGCGCCTGCCCGCCGAGCGGATTGTTCGGGATAGGGTTAATGCTATGCGCGGCTAAGGGGCCGATTCTGATGCATCCCGGTGGGGACGGCGCTCTGCAAATGTTGGAATCAAAGGACCACTAGCAAATATAGATTTCTGGTGGAGTGGGATTTGACATGCGCATCGCGAATGCGCGTTTATCGGGTAGCGAATGCCAAATCCAATCCACTGGCGCGCTGCAAGAGCGCGCGCCGCGTCAGCTTTATCGTTTCCATCACCATGGCCTCGCCGGCGTCGACGAGTTGTTCCATGGTGATGCCGGACATCGGCTCGCGTGCCGTGCCGTCGCGCGCAACCAAGGGAACGTGAACGAACGAGGCCAATGTTGGCCCATCCGGCTGCTGGGTCGCCTCGATCGCGCGCCAGCTCAAATAATTGCAGAGGTAAGCGCCCGCATCGCGCGAAAGCTGCGCGTCGATGCCGGTCGAGCGCGCGGCTCGTAGCAGATGTGCGGTATGAGGGCCGAAGACAAGTGCGTCGGCGCCGCGCACTACGGACGTTTTCCGCGCGCGGTTGCCATCCGCGTCCTGAAGATGCGTGGTGACCGCGTTGCGCGCACGTGTCTCGACACGCAGGTGAGCCGTGCGGCTGGCAAGCCCGAACATGAGGAGGGCCTGCGGTCGGTGTTGTGCGATCAAGTCAGGCAGTTCGCGGTCGACCGTTTGGTAGGTGACGTGAAATATGTGACTGCTCAGCGCAACGCCGTCGAGCGCCGGGCGGCGCAATTGCATCAGCCGTTTGACGAGCGGCGTGGTCGGATTGAAAGGCGCACCCGGAAACGGGCCAAAGCCGGTGATGAGGATTCGCAACGCTTCGCCCATTCAGAGCAACTCGGCGATCTGTTCTGCGGCAAGAGCGGGCGAGATTCGGCTGCCGGCTACTTCGGCCTCGATTCGCTTCACTTTGGCGCGTACTGACGCGTCAGAGCGCAGCCGCGCCATCGTGAGCTGCTCGAGCATCGACCACATCCATTTCACCTGCTGTTGCTGGCGGCGGGCGGCAAATTCACCCGAGGCGTTCATGGCGGTGCGATGGTCGAGAACGTTTTGCCATAGCGTGTCGATGCCGACGCCGGTCAGGGCCGAGTAGGTCAGGACCGGCGGATGCCAATGCTGCGAACGCGGCGAGAGAATGTGCAGCGCGCTCCGATACTCGCCCGCTGCCAGATTGGCGCGTTTGATGTTGTCGCCGTCAGCTTTGGTGATTGCGATCATGTCGGCAAGCTCGACGAGGCCCTTCTTGATGCCCTGAAGCTCGTCGCCCGCACCGGGCAGCATCAGCGCCAGGAAAAAATCGGTCATGTCGCACACGGCCGTTTCGGATTGCCCGATGCCGACGGTTTCCACCAGCACCACGTCGAATCCGGCGGCCTCGCACAGCAACATCGCCTCGCGCGTCTTCGCCGCGACGCCGCCGAGTGTGCCGGAGGCGGGTGACGGGCGGATATAGGCGTCGTCGGATGCGGACAGCCGGGCCATCCGGGTCTTGTCGCCGAGAATGGAGCCGCCGGTGCGGGCCGAGGAGGGATCGACCGCGAGCACGGCAACCTTGTGGCCGCGCTCGATCAGGAACATGCCGAGCGCATCGATGGTGGTGGATTTGCCGACGCCGGGCGAGCCGGTGATGCCGACCCGGATCGCCTTGCCGGTCTCGGGCAATAACGCCTGGACCAACTCCCGAGACGCCGCCTGATGGTCGCTACGCCGGCTTTCGATCAGTGTGATCGCGCGCGCCAGCGCCGCGCGATGGCCGGCGCGGAGGTCGTTGGCGAGAACCTCGATATCGGGGGAAGCGCGTTTACGCGAATTCATGGCCTAGTTTACAACGGCGGCTCGGGAGATACGAGTGGGGGCGCAACGGCATCCACGTATTCTCCGACCAGAAATCCGGCGTGGAAACGCCTTTGCCACTTGTGCATGCGAAGGCGTTTACTCCGCGGCCTCGCTGTGCCCCAGGCGCGCATTCAGCTTGTGAATGAGTTCTTCGGCTGCGTCGGCAATCACCGTGCCGGGCGGAAAAATCGCTTCGGCGCCTGCTTTGTAGAGCGCATCGTAATCCTGCGGCGGCACCACGCCACCGACAATGACCATAATGTCCTCACGGCCCTGCTTCTTCAGCGCTGCCTTGAGTTCCGGCACGGCGGTGAGATGCGCCGCTGCCAACGACGACACGCCGAGAATATGGACGTCGTTCTCGACCGCCTGACGCGCCGCTTCATCGGCGGTCGCAAACAGCGGTCCGATATCGACGTCGAAGCCGACGTCCGCAAAAGCCGATGCGATCACCTTCTGGCCGCGGTCGTGACCGTCCTGTCCGATCTTGGCGACGAGGATGCGTGGACGGCGTCCTTCCGCTTCCTCGAAGGCGTCGATCAGCGCCTGCACCTTCTCGACGCGGTTCGACATTGCGGATGCCTCCCGTTTGTAAACTCCGGTGATGGATTTGATTTCGGCGCGATGCCGGCCGAACACTTTTTCGATGGCCTCCGAAATCTCGCCGACGGTCGCCTTGGCGCGCGCGGCGTCGATGGCGAGCGAGAGCAGGTTGCCGCTGCCTTCGCCTGCCGAACGGGTCAGCGCCGCGAGCGCTTCGTTCACCGCCTTCTGGTCGCGCTCGCCTCGCAGCCGCTTCAGCTTGTCAATCTGTAGCCGCCGGACGTTGGAATTGTCGACCTTCAAGATATCGATCGGAGTTTCGTCCGATGGCTTGTACTTGTTGACGCCGATCACCGCCTGCTTGCCGGCATCGATCCGCGCCTGCGTTTTGGCGGAGGCTTCCTCGATCCGCAGCTTCGGAACGCCGGCTTCGATGGCCTTCGCCATGCCGCCGAGCTCTTCGACTTCCTGGATATGGCCCCATGCTTTTGCCGCGAGATCGCGGGTGAGACGCTCGACATAATACGAGCCGCCCCAGGGGTCGATGATGCGACTGGTGCCCGTTTCCTGTTGCAGGAAAAGCTGGGTGTTGCGGGCAATTCGCGCCGAAAAGTCCGTCGGCAGCGCCAGGGCCTCGTCGAGCGCATTTGTATGCAGCGATTGCGTGTGACCTTGCGTCGCCGCCATCGCCTCGATCGTGGTGCGCATCACATTGTTGAAGACATCCTGCGCGGTCAGCGACCAGCCCGAGGTCTGGCAATGCGTCCGCAGCGACAGCGAACGCGGATCTTTCGGGTTGAACGGCTTGAGGAGCTTTGCCCACAACAGCCGCGCCGCCCGCATCTTCGCGACTTCCATGAAGAAGTTCATGCCGATCGCCCAGAAGAACGACAGTCGCGGCGCAAAGCGGTCGACATCGAGTCCGGCCTTGAGGCCAGCGCGCAAATACTCGACGCCGTCGGCGAGCGTATACGCGAGCTCAAGATCCTGTGTCGCCCCGGCTTCCTGCATGTGATAACCGGAAATGCTGATCGAATTATACTTCGGCATCCGTTGCGAAGTGAAAGCAAAGATGTCCGAGATGATGCGCATCGAAGGCGTCGGCGGATAGATATAGGTGTTGCGCACCATGAACTCTTTGAGAATGTCGTTCTGAATGGTGCCCGAGAGCTTTTCCGGCGGAACGCCCTGTTCTCCGGCCGCCGCCACGAACAGCGCGAGGATCGGCAGCACCGCGCCGTTCATGGTCATCGACACGCTCATCTGGTCGAGCGGAATACCGGCAAACAGCGTGCGCATGTCGTAGATCGAGTCGATGGCCACGCCGGCCATGCCGACGTCGCCGGAGACGCGCGGATGATCGGAATCGTAGCCGCGATGGGTCGCGAGGTCGAAGGCAACAGACAGGCCCTTTTGTCCGGCCGCCAAGTTGCGGCGGTAGAAGGCGTTGGAATCCTCCGCCGTCGAGAAGCCGGCATATTGCCGGACCGTCCATGGCTGGTTGACGTACATGGTCGGGTAGGGGCCGCGCAGGTAGGGCGCTATGCCGGGCCAGGTCTCGAGGAAGTCGATGCCGGCGAGATCAGCCTCGCCATAAGCGGGCTTGACCAGAATACCCTCGGGCGTGAGCCACGGTTCGGCATTGCCATTAGGCTGCGCGCTGGCGACCGTTTCAAACCCGATGGCGGCGAAGTTCGGTATGCGGCTCATAGCTGCTATTCTATCACAAACTGACCGTAAAGGACGCTGCCACTAATCATGATCCGGATGCTGCAGGCTGACGATGCCGCTCAGCTTGTCCTGGCCATAGTTCTGCAACGTAGTCTGGCTCGACAGGTTGGCAATCGCGACCACCCAGCCGAGCCGGAACTCGGTACCGTACTGCCGGATCGGAACCAGCCGATCCGGGCGGTCGAAGGCGCCGGTCATGATCTCGATGCGCGGGCCGTCGATGCGGCGGAAGCTTAACGGGGTGCCGCAATCGCGGCAGAAGTCGCGCTCGGCGAGCGAGGAGGAGCGGAAGGCGGCCGGCTGGCCGCGGGTCCAGGTGAAATCGGTTTTTTCGATTTCCGCAAAGGAAGCGAACGGCGCGGCCGAAGCTTTCTGGCACATCCGGCAGTGGCAAATGCTGACCTTGGTCGGCGATGCCGATAGCGCAAAGCGGATCGCGCCGCACTGGCACCCACCGGTCAGAATTGGTTTTGCTGCATCGCTCATGCTGTCTCCGCAAGATCGTGCGCCTGTTGGAGGGCGGCGACCGCGTCACCACCGGCAAAGATAAATTCCTTGATGCCGGCTGCACGCAAGGTTGCCTCCTGCCCACCGGCGCGTCCTGCCAGATAGATATGTCTGGCGCCGGCCGCATGAAGAGCCTTGGCGGCGTACTCTGCGCGTTCGGCGTAGACCGTGTCGGACGAGCAGATACAGGCGAGCGCCGCACCGGAAGCCTTGAAGGCGGACGAAATCGCGGCCGGATCTGTCAGGTCTTCCGATGCCACGGACTCGATACCGCCGGTCTCGAAGAAACTCCTGGCAAAGGTCGCGCGCGCGGTGAAATCGGCTGCGGTGCCGAGGTTGGCGAGGAACACCCTGGGCCGCACGCCCTTTGTTTTCAGGACTTGGTCGGAGCGATCACGTAACCTCTCAAAGGGTGCGGCGAGCCGCATCGGCGTTAGTGGGTCGAACGTAACTTTGGCGTCGTCTGGAGCAGGTTCGGCAGCCTTCACATCGAGCGTTGCGACCTGCGCCTCGTTCAGGTTTGGGAAAGCGGTGCTGCCGGTCAACACCTCCTTACGCTGGGCGATGGCGGCCTCGCGCTTCGTACGGGTGGCGGCAACCTTGTGCTGGATCAGATTTTGTTCAAGCGCAGCGAAAACGCCGCCGGCCTTTTCGATTTCCTGGAACAGCGTCCATGCCTTTTCGCAAAGCGCCTGCGTCAGGTTTTCGATGCCGCCGGAGCCGGCTGCAGGATCGGATACTTTCGCGAGATTGGATTCTTCCAACAAGACAAGTTGGGTGTTGCGGGCGGCACGCCGCGCAAACGCATCAGGCAATCCGAGCGCCAGCGTATGCGGCAGTACCGTGATCGCGTCTGCTCCGGCAAGCCCCGCCGCAAACGTCGCCATCGTGGCGCGCAGCATGTTCACATAAGGGTCGCGCCGGGTCAGCATCCGCCACGCGGTTTCGGCGGCGACGAAGGTTGGCTTGGGCGCAAGGCCGCAAGCAGCTTCAACGCGCGCCCACAACAGGCGGAGCGCGCGGAATTTCGCCATCGTCAGGAACTGGTCTGCATCGGCGGCCAGGCGGAAGGAAATCGCCGAACGGGCCGCGTCAAGCGCGATGCCGCCGTCTTCCAGCATCCGCAGATAAGCGACAGCCAGTGACAACGCGAAGGCCAGTTCCTGGACCTCCGATCCGCCGGCATCATGGACCGCGCGTCCGTCGGCCAGCACGAACGGGCCACGAAAGCCGCGTTTTATAAGCCCACTGACGACGCCGCCAAACGGCTTTGCCATCTCGTGCCACGCGGCAGGCGCACGGCCGCGCACCGCCATCGTGCTCAGTGCCTGATAATTGAAGCGCAGGTCGACCTTGGCCGGATCGATGCGCTGATCCTCGATCAGTGCAGCAAATGCTTCGCCGGCGTTGCCGCGTCCGATCACCGGATGAAGCGAAATCGAAATGCCGGCGTCGACAAAGATGCCGTCAAACAGCCGCTTCATCGTCTCCGGCGTTGCGTCAGTGACGCCAAAGCCGCGGGCGCCCGGTCCGCCGGCAAATTCGATCTCTAATCCATTGGCGCCGTTCTCGAGATCGTGGACTGCCAACGCGTTGGCCGCCGCAGGATCCGGATGATCGATCCGCTGCATGATCCGCCAAGGCGCGGCCGCCGGCCGGCTCGCGATCGGGGCCATGTTCGGGGTGCGCCGGTAGATCGGTTCGATCGCGAGCCCGTCATAGGTTTTGCTGACGAGCTTCTCGAACGGGGCGCCCTTGAGGACGCCGTCGACCAGCTTGCGCCAATCCTCAAAGGTGGCAGGCGCAAAATCCGCGGCCAGGGATAATTCGTCGGGCGCTGTCATTTCCGGAACATCGTCATTGAACGCCGAAATTGCCACGGCCGACCCGCCAAGCCAAACGGTGTTTTTGGCTCAAACGGGATCCGGCAGGCGCTCGATTCCGTCCATCGACAGCCCGGCCAACGCGGACGCGACGCTGCGGCCGCCGATCACGCGATCGGGGGCTATCTCGGCGAGCGGCACCAGCACGAAAGCGCGCTCGAACAGGCGAGGGTGGGGCAGTGTCAGTTCCGGTCTCTCGATCGAGACGTCGTCATAAGCGATCAGGTCGAGGTCGAGCGTCCTCGGTCCCCAGCGCAGCTCCTCGGCACGGTCGCGGCCGAATTTGGCTTCGATCTTTTGCAAGACGAATAGCAGTGCGTGCGGATCGAGGGGCGTGTCGATCTCGACGCAGGCATTGATGAAAGGGGCTTGCTCGACGTCGCCCCAGGGTGGGGTGACATAATCGGAAGACCGCCCCAGAAGGGCGGCCTGCGTCATGCCGCAGATATTGGAGATTGCCTTTTGGAAGGTCGCGCGGACATCGCCGACATTGCCGCCAAGCGCGATCAAGGCATGCGCCATCAGAGCATGGTCCGAAAACGCGAGAGCCGGTTTTTCGAAAAGATCATGCCGAGCTTAAAGCTTCCGCGTGCGGGTGAGGATAATGCCGACATCATCAAAGATCGCCGCGATCGGCGCATGCGGCTTGTGGACTGTGACCTTGACGGCGCTGATTTTCGGAAAGGCTCCAAGCACCGCATCGGCAACCGCGCCCGCGGCTCGTTCCAGCAATTTGTAATTGACGTCCCTGAAAGCCGCGGTCGCGGTCGCGACCACGTTGGAATAGGAGACGGTGTCGGCCAGACGATCGGTGCGCGAAGATTCCGAAAGATCCGCCGAGAGTTCGAGATCGATGACGAAGCGTTGCCCGACCTCGGTTTCATGGTCCATGACGCCGTGCCGGGCATGGATAACGAGGCCGGTAATGAAGATCGTATCGCTCATTGCTTGTCCCAAATGGCTGACGCGACCCGCAAGGCTTGCACGGTCTCGGACACGTCGTGGGTGCGAATGATCCGCGCGCCGGCTTTTGCCGCGATCAGATGTGCCGCGATCGAGCCGCCGAGCCGCTGATCCGGTTCGGACGGCGACACCGTCGCAATGAAGCGTTTGCGCGATGCGCCGACCAGCAGCGGCAGCCCGAAGACGTTGAACTGCGCCAGCCGTGCCAGCACCATCATGCTTTGCTCTTGCGTCTTGCCGAAGCCGATGCCTGGATCGAGCGCGATATGCTGCCGCGCAATGCCGGCTTTTGCGGCGATTTCGAGCGAGCGCGAAAAGAATTCAGCGATATCAGACATGATATCGACGTTGGGATCGGCGCGATCGCGGTTGTGCATGACAACCACGGGACAACGCCGCTCCGCAATCAGCGTGGCCATATCGGTGTCGCGTTGCAGCCCCCAGACATCGTTGGCGATGGCCACCCCATTATCCAGCGCCCAGGCGACGACCGCCGGCTTCATGCTGTCGATCGAAACGGGAATTCCGAGAGCGATGACGTCGGCCAGGATTGGCCGCAGGCGCTGTATTTCTTCGTCGGCGGAGATCGGCTGCGACCCGTAGGGCCGAGTGGATTCGGCGCCGATGTCGATGATATCGGCGCCCTCAGCGACCATGCGCCGGGCCTGAGCCACAGCGCTCTCCGGCGCGAGGAAACGGCCGCCGTCCGAGAACGAATCCGGCGTGACGTTCAAAACCCCCATAACCAGCGGATAGGGCCCGGACAGCCGTTCGGGCCACGTCCGGAAGTCCGCCGAGGCGGCCGCGGGGGCAATTCCTGGCGAAGTCGCGATCATGCGCTCGATTTGCGCGGTCGGCGTCGGGGTGTCAAGAGAGCAGCCTTCGAAGCTGCGGTCGAGCGAAGACGCCGGTCGCGTCAAAGAGATATTATTGCAAGAGATTTTAGCAGGTAATCTTAAGTATGCGATCCTGGTACGTGATCTCAGTACGTAATTTTGGGCTGAAGCTTGCGCGCCTTGGCGATCAGCTGCTCGACCGACTTCTCGGAAGGCAGAACCCGGACAAGCTTGCGCCTGATGTTCACTTCTTTCAGGTTCTGCGCCAACCGGGCCGGATTTCGCAGGGCCAATTCGCGAACGGTCGGGACGCCGGCGGCGCGGACCAATCCGACTTTCGCTCTGCCCATGCCAGGAATCCGCATGTAGTCTGAAAAATTCGCCCATTCGAGCAGTTGCTGCTCGCTGATACCCGTCCTGGCCGCGAGCGCTTTGCGGCCCTTTACGGTTTTTGCCGCCTCCAGTAGGCGATCCGTGGTGCGAATGCCCAGCGTTTTCAGTTTGGACGCGGCGAAAGAGGGAAGGCCATCAATTTCGGAAATGGGATATGTCATGATTTTTCGAATGTGAAATGTGTTTCAAGCGAACTGATTGAGGCCAGGGGTACCCGCAATGATGGCACCCATCTGATCCTCCCCAATTTTGTCCCGGCCAAACCGAAACAGTTCGCGCGCGATGTTCTGGATGTCGTTGACGCCGAGGCCCAGGCCCATCAGCCGGGTACCCACGGCCATCAGACCGCCGCCCATCAGTTTCGATAGGCCGGCATTATTCTCCGATGCACAGATTGCAGCTTCCGCTCCCGGAATCCTGTCAATCAAGGATTGAACCTTGTCGGAAGGCCCTTCGCGGCGAAGGAAGCCTAGAATGATGCCGACGGTCTTTTCGGCTACAGCGTTTTCAATGCCGGCCTTTGCAGCCAGCCACCCTGTCAGCTCGTCCATCGCGCCCCATCCTCGGCCGGCTTATCCACCGGATCCGTGCTCACGATTTATCTTGATCGTCTGCGAGACGAATTACAAGCGATCACCGCCATGGCTCAGGTGATTCGGATCGCAAGTGTTGCAGCAATGCAAGAGCAAGTGACGATTTCGCACCTTGACGGATGAGTTTTGCTCCGAATCCGATGATGCGTGACGAGAAAACGGGGTCGAACGCGCGCCGAGTGAAGAGTGTTTGCCTCTCTCATTCGTTCGTTGAAGGTTCAATCGGCCTGCAAGATGCCATATAAATGGGTCGACCGTGCGCCGAGGCGCACAACAAAGGCGATGCAATGGCGACACCCGACATCCAGACCGCCGATACCGTTGAAAAGATTTTCATTGGCAAGGGGGAGCAGCCGGCCTGGCTGACGCTCACGCTTGCCAATCGGCACGGGCTGGTGACGGGTGCGACCGGAACAGGAAAGACCGTCTCATTGCAGGTGATGGCTGAAGGATTTGCGCGCGCCGGCGTCCCGGTGTTCGCAGCCGACATCAAGGGCGACCTGTCCGGCATCTCCGAAGTGGGTGAGGCGAAGGATTTCATCCTCAAGCGAGCCAGCGATATGGGCCTCGCCTTCCAGGTGGACCAGTTTTCGACGGTGTTTTGGGACGTGTTCGGCGAGCAGGGCCATCCGGTGCGGGCTACTGTCTCCGAAATGGGCCCGCTGTTGTTGTCGCGCATGATGGATCTCAACGATGTCCAGGAAGGTGTGTTGAATATTGCTTTCCGGGTCGCGGACGAGCAGGGGTTATTGCTTCTTGATATGAAAGACCTGCGGGCGATCCTGTCTTTCATCGCCGAGCATGCCGGTGAATTGACCACCCAATATGGAAACGTTTCGAAACAGACCGTGGGGACCATCCAGCGCCAGCTTCTGGTGCTGGAAAACCAGGGCGGCGACAAGTTCTTCGGAGAGCCGGCGCTGGACTTGAAAGACTTCATGCGCACCGACCGCGACGGCCGGGGCATCGTCAACATCCTGGTCGCCGACAAGCTGATGCAGAGCCCGCGGTTATACGCGACCTTCCTGTTGTGGATGTTGTCCGAACTGTTCGAGCAATTGCCGGAAGTCGGCGATCCTCCCAAGCCGAAGCTCGTGTTTTTCTTCGATGAAGCGCATCTGTTGTTCAACGATGCGCCGAAAGCGCTGATGGACAAGATCGAGCAGGTGGTGCGGTTGATCCGGTCCAAAGGGGTCGGCATCTATTTTGTCACTCAAAATCCGATCGACGTGCCCGACAAGGTGCTTGCTCAATTGGGCAACCGAGTGCAGCACGCGCTTCGCGCTTTCACGCCGCGCGACCAGAAGGCAGTTGCGGCGGCGGCCGAAACCTTCCGGCCCAATCCGAAACTCGATACCGCACAGGTGATCACCGAGCTCGGCAAGGGCGAGGCGCTGGTATCGTTTCTGGAAGGCAACGGCATTCCGGCCATTGTCGAACGTGTCATGGTCCGGCCGCCAACCGCGCGCATCGGGCCGATTACGCCGGAGGAGCGCAAATCCATTATCGACAATAGCCCGGTGAAAGGGAAATACGACACCACGGTCGATTCGGAATCGGCCTACGAGATCTTGCAGAAGCGGGTAGCGGGCGCGAGCGGCGGAGGCGGCGGGATCCTGGGACAGGTCGGCGCCATCGTGGGAGCGATTTTCGGGACCGGTACATCGGGCCGCAGATTGTCGACGGGACAGTTGATCGCGCGCAACGTCACCCGCTCCGTGACCAATAAGGTGGTCGGCGGCGTGGTCGCCGATCTCGGAAAATCGGTTGGCGGCTCGGTCGGCGGTTCGGTTGGCCGCGCCATCGTGCGCGGTGCGCTCGGTGGGTTGCTGCGCCGATAGCCCGGGTGCGGCGAATTTGAAGTTCCTATCAATTTCGCCGCGAGTTGGTTATGGGAACTTCAAATTCCAAGCGGCACCAGCATCTATATGTTGCTAGAGCTCCTTCCGAAGTTCGTAAACGTGGGGCCGCAATATGTACGAACGTCGGAATCGGAGCTCTGGTGTGCCGGTTCTGACATTCGTATCCTGTCGCGGCGGTCTTGTTTGCGAATGTCAAATCCGCTTCGCTTGGTGGCGAGATATTCCTTCAACGTTTGGAAAGTGAAGCCGTTTGAGACTTCCGTCGTTACGAGCACCGCTTGATATCCTTTTCCTCATCTGTTGTCTGGTTCTGACCGCGGACGTTGTTGGGCCTGAGATTTTCGGCCACGGAAAGACCAAGGATTATCCGCTGTGGTTCTGGGCCGGCCAGCAGGTCTTGCAAGGGGGAGACCTCTACCCGCACGACCCCCGCGCCATCTTCGCGTTTCTGTATCCGCCGCCAGCCGCGATCCTGCTCGCGATCCCGGCCTTCTTCGGAAAAATTCCGCTCTATCTTTGCCTGTCGCTGCTCAACGCCGTCGCATGGTGGATGACCGCGCAGCTGTCGAACGCGATGACCGGCGATGACAATGACTCAAGCCCGTGGCTGGCGGCGCTGCCGTCGATCGTCATGATCTCGTTCACTTTCGATATGTTTGATCTCGGTCAGCCCAATCTCGTGTTGCTGGCGATGATGCTGTGGGGTTTCTGGCTCCTGCAACATCATCGTCCCTGGAGCTCGGGGATCCTGTTTGCACTCGCAACCGCGATCAAGGTCTTCCCGCTCGCCGTACTTCCTTATCTGGTCTGGCGGCGGCAATGGGCGTCGGTGGCGAGCACCGTGATTTTTCTAGTGGCTCTTCTGATCGTTATTCCAACCCCCATACGCGGCTATGCGCATAATCTCTCGGAGCTGAAGACCTGGTATCAGGGAATGGTTGGGTCGAGTTCGGAATCAGGGTTCGGGCAGCGCGACGATCAGAACTGGTCCTGGATGAACCAGTCCATGATTTCCTTGACGCATCGGCTGACGCGTCCGGTCGACTACAACCAGGACAATCCGAACAACAAGCCCGCCTACATGAATTTACTCAATCTCGACTTCAAGGCCGCCAACTGGGTTGTCTTGGGCGTCGCGGCCATCTTCGGCCTTGGCTTCATCGCGGTGATGCCGCCAGCGTCGCGTCGAACGTCCCGATCGGATGCGGAAGAACTTGGTATCCTATTCTGCCTTATGACAGTCGCTTCGCCGCTGGCGCGCCAATATTACTTCATCTGGTTATTCTTTCCGCTGGCGGTATTGATCCATCGCGCGGCCTACGATCCCCGTACCGCCGTGCGCAAGGGAACGTGGACCGCGCTCGCGATCTCAGGCTTTCTAGTTTGCCTGTCGCTTCCGCCATTCCCGCATGATTGGCAGGCGTACGGAAACAACTTTCTCGCTACGGTCGTGATTGCCATCGGCCTGGCATGGCACCTGCTGCATCCGCTGGAAAAGAAGGCTATTTCGCCGGCCAAGTCCTTGTCCGCCTCAAGCCATGTGCCCTAGTGTGGCTACTGTCCCTTCGGTTCCGAGATTCGCAAAAGTGCCTGCCGCGATAGGGTACGAATGTCGGAACCGGGAAACCAGAGTAGAGCCAAATCGCCGCCACTTAAGAAAGACCGGGTATGCCCGACGCCGCACAACTTCAAAAAGTTCTTGAGCGCATCGATGCGGATTTCGACAACAGTCTCGAACGGCTGTTCGCGCTATTACGGATCAAGTCGATTTCAGCCGACCCCGCCTTTGCCGGGGAGTGCAAGGTAGCGGCCGACCATCTGGCAAAGGATCTCGCCACGCTCGGAATGATCAGCGAGGTGAGGCCGACCGACGGACATCCAGCCGTCGTCGCCAAGTCGAACGGGAAATCAGGCGGCGGGCCGCACGCCTTGTTCTATGGTCACTATGATGTACAGCCCGTCGATCCCTTGAACCTCTGGCATCGCCCGCCGTTCGAGCCCGCCGTGACCGACCATGCGGACGGACGCAAGATCATCGTCGGGCGGGGCGCGGAAGACGACAAGGGGCAGTTGATGACCTTTGTGGAGGCCTGCCGCGCCTGGAGGTCGGTGACGGGATCGTTGCCGCTCGACCTGACGATCGTGATCGAGGGCGAAGAGGAGGTCGGTTCGAAAAATTTCGTGCCTTTCCTCGAAAAGAACAAGGCGGACCTCAAGGCGGACTATGCACTCGTCTGCGACACGGGCATGTGGGACCAGAACACGCCGGCGATCACGACCTCTTTGCGCGGGCTCGTCTATGAAGAGGTGAGGATCAAAGCCGCCAACCGCGATCTGCACTCCGGCATTTTCGGCGGCGGCGCGCAAAATCCGATCCGGGTTCTGACTCGCATTCTCGGTGGCATTTTCGATGATGATGGCCGCATCACGATTCCGGGCTTCTACGACGGCGTCAAGGATTTGCCTGCGGATATTCTGGAGCAGTGGCGAAAGCTCGACCTGACGCCTGAAAAATTCCTCAAGCCGATCGGTCTGTCGATACCGGCCGGCGAAAAGGGCCGCCTCCTGATCGAGCAAATTTCGTCGCGGCCGACCTGCGACGTCAACGGCATTGTCGGCGGCTACATCGGCGAGGGCTCAAAGACCGTGATCCCGGCGGAAGCTTCCGCCAAGGTGTCGTTCCGTCTGGTGGAGGGGCAGGACCCCGGCAGAATTCGAAAGGCGTTTCGCGACTACGTCACGGCGCGGTTGCCGGGAGACTGCCGGGCGGAATTCGCCGATCACTCCAACGCACCGGCCGTGGCGCTTGACTGGAACATGAAGCCGCTCGCGGCAGCCCGGCGCGCGCTCGCGGAGGAATGGGGCAAGGACGCAGTTCTGATGGGGTCAGGCGCCTCGATCCCGATTGTGGCCGACTTCAAGCGCACGCTCGGACTGGACTCGCTTCTGGTGGGCTTTGCGCTCGATGATGACAACATTCATTCGCCGAACGAGAAGTACGACCTCAGAAGCTTTCACAAGGGCATTCGCTCCTGGGCGAGAATTCTCGCCGCGCTTGCGTAGATTTGACACTCGCCGCGAAGGCGAATGTCGTCCGGCTATTTCTTTGACGCGTCGGCTGCGGAGCGCCGTAGGGCAGCGGCCGCCTCTGGATGCCGGCGATAATAGTCGCACTCTCCCGGCCTTGCCGCACGATCCAGCCCCTCCTTCATCGCAGCCTGACGAAGGGCTTCATCGTCTTTCAAATCGACGATGGTTTGTTCGCCGACATAAGCGAGGTAGCTGTCGTTGCTGGTGAGCGGCTGAATGCCGGCTCCCCCGGCCAGCACTTTGCATCCGACGGCAAAATAAACGTCTTTCACGCGGTGCATGAACCGGGCTCGCCGCTCCAGATATTTCTGCTTGAGCCTGGCAGTCAGCGACTGTTTCGGAGGGTCGGCTTGTTGCGCGCTTGCCGCGGGTAAAACGGCCGTCAACGCGATCGCGACGGCAACAACACAGATCGTCTTTTTCATGATGTCCCTCAGAAGCCCTGCGACATCTAACCGCAAGCAATTCAGCGCCGCAATACGCAGTGCAATGCAATATCGGCGTTAACACCGCTCAACGCAAAAACGCCGCTCGGAATTGAGCGGCGTTTGTTTCGACGTGTAGAGGTATGTGAGCGGACTTTACACCGGGCACGTCAACTTTTCAATTCCTGTAGCTCGGATCCAGCCGGTCGAGTTTGCGCAATAGCGGTGGCCATACCAGCGTGGTTGAACGCAGTTCCTGCCGCTCGGGGTTGTCGAGCAGTTTCGTGTTCTTGTCGACGACATCGGGATCGACCGGATAGGCTGACGGTCCCAGCATCCGGGTGCGCACCTGCATGGTGCAGGCGCGCTCCAGATGGAACATGCGCTCAAACGCCGAGGCGACCGAGCGGCCGACCGTCAGCGTGCCGTGGTTACGCAACAGCATGTGGTTTTTGTCACCAAGATCGCGTTGCAGGCGAGGGCGCTCGTCGTGATCGAGCGCGATGCCTTCATAGTCATGATAGGCGAGATCGTAGGTCACGAGCTGCGCCGTCTGATTGAGCGGCAGTAAACCCTCCGCACAACTCGCTACCGCCGTGCCATCGGGCGTGTGCAGATGGATCACGCAACCGGCGTCCTCGCGGACTTCATGGATCGCCGAGTGAATGGTGAAGCCGGCCGGATTGATATGGTACGGCGTTTTGCTGAGCAGGTTGCCGTCGAGGTCGACCTTGACCAGACTGGAGGCCGTGATCTCGTCGAACATCAGCCCATAAGGATTGATCAGGAAGTGATGCTCCGGCCCCGGTATCCGTGCGGAGATATGGGTATCGACGAGATCGTCCCAGCCATAAAAGGCGATCAAGCGGTAGCAGGCGGCGAGATCGACGCGCTGGCCCCACTCGGCCTCCGTCATTCCCGACGGCACTTCCTTCAAGCGAGCTTCCGCTGGCGACATGACGACTCCTCCTGCTGCTGGCTGACTTGGCGGCAAGCCTATGCCCGGCTCCAAGCGGCGACAAGACACGCTGCAAATCCGGCAGTTATGCTTTGCGCCGTGAGCCTTGTCACCTTACGGCGGCGGATATGACAACAGGCTGGAAATGCTGCGTCCACGGATATCGTAGACGCGGGCAAACACCACGTCGTCGCGTTTGATTTCAACCAGGATTGGCGCGCTGATGAGGCCCTTACAGTAGAATTCGCCGAGCGTCATCGCGAAGTCTGCCACGTGGCTGTCCCAGCCGATGGTGAAATCGGGCCCAAGTGCGACCTGCGCCCCCCGGTGCGGCCCGCACACGGCGACATTCCACTTGTGTCCAGGCGGCGGAGCTTCATTCCGCTCCTCAAGATGCTCGCGCAGGCTGTCGGAGGCTTGTTTGAACGCCAGCCCCCAGTAATCGAGCATGTAGCGATCGTCGGCGCCGCGTACGGTGCCGGCGATATGATTGAAATGGGTATACTGATAAGGATGCAGGCGGATCATTTCGCCAAGCGGCAGCAACAGACCGAATGCGAACACGGCGAACGCCACAGGCTGCCAATTGCGGCGATGTTCTTTGAGCCAGCCCATTCCGCGCGCGAAGGCCACGCCCGCCAGCACGGTCATTGGCGGGATGACGAAGATGAAGTGACGGATGCCGTTGTAAAGCGCTGGACGTTTCACGATGGCGATCGCGATCGGCAGGACCGCCGCCAGGGTCAACATCAGAAGGATCGTTTTGCGCCGCGCCGGCACGTCGTTGCGAGGCAACGCCATGATGGTTGTGACGACGGCCGCGATCGTGAGCGCAAGCAATATTTCCGGTAGCTGCAAAGCGAACAGCGTCGGGAGATACGACCACGGCATGTCGGGGACCGCCACGATGACGCCGTCAAACATCTCCTTCCACGGCTTTTCGAAGAAGGTCGAGAAGTAGGTGGCAGCCTGGAAGGGATGACCGGGTTCGATGATCGACCATGGCCAGATCAATCCCATCACGACATAACCCAGGATCAGGCCCGGCAGCAGCGCATACGCCATCCGGACAAATCGTCTGAAAGATTTGCGCGCGCCATGCGAACGGACCTCTTCGATCAGCATCGGAATGAAGCCGACCAGAGCGTAGAACAATGCGAGCCCGCCAAGGATGCGCGAGCCGATCGAAAGACCCGCGCCGAGGCCGACGATCAGTACCGTGCGTGGCGATGGATACGGATATTCTTCGGCCAGGCGAACGAGACCAAGCATCAGGATCACCATCGCGACCGCGAATGGCGCATCCTTCGGATTCATGAACATGTGGCCGTAGAAGGTCGGGCACAGCGCCAGGAGCAAGAGCGCAGCCAGTCCCGCCAGCGGGCCGCCGACGCGGCGAGCCAGCCGCCACGTGACGGCCAGGCCGATAATGCCGACAACGGCGCCGACGAGCCGCCGCGTTTCAAACAATTCCAGCGGGATGATCTTGTGCAGCAGAGCCGCGGCCATATCGAAGCCGCCGCCATACATGTAGAGATTGGCAAACGACAAGGCTGCCGTGTCTTTGAAGCCGGAGCCATACATCCGTAGCAACAAATCGGCATATTCGGCGTGGGTGTAGTCATCCCAGCCGAGGCCGTAGTCGCGGAAAGTGACGCTTGCGACCAATCCGACTGCGACCAAGACGAATATCGCGGCGTCGTCGCAAGTCTGCTCGATCGAGCGCCGCAAGGGCGTTTCGACGGCCGAGGTCGCGATGGATGTCATGGCTCTTGGATACCCGGTGTCCCTTGGCCCGTCAGCGCATTTTGGGCCTCATCCCCCGGCATCCATATAGCGCAGTTCCATTGCCAAGTAATTGGCAATTGTGGCGTAATTCTCCTAGTGCAACGCAGCAGAATGGACCTTTGGGCCTTAACCATGGTTCCAATGATGCGCAGGTCTCGGAATTAGCTCGTTAATTGCCGGTTGGCGGGGGTCTCAATATGACGTTATCGTGGCGTTGGGGGCTGTGCCGCGTGGAGGGAAAGCGCGGCTTAGGGGTAGTTCGATGTCGATTGGTATGTTGGTCGCCGGGATTGCCTGCCTGCTCGCAGGTCTCCTTGCGATCGGTTTCGGGATTCCGATCAACGAGTTTGGCCTCGGCAATACGCTCATTCTGGCTGGCGCGGTCACCGCCTGCACGGGTTTGGTCATCCTGAGCCTTTGGGTCGTTGTCAGAGAGCTGAGAAACGTAGCGGTCCGCCTCGGTGCCAATCCGGCCATCCAGCCACGGACAGCGGCGGCATTGCCGCGTCCGGCCATCGGAGATGCCACTGTTGGCGAACCGAAGGCCGGAGAAGCCGTGGGCGGCCCTCCGCCGGTGCCGGCCGAACCCTGGCTCGAAGAGGGATCGCAGCGTGATCGTTCGCGGCAGGAAGCGTCGCCTGCGCCCGCGCCGGAACCACAGAAACAGCGGCGCAACCTGATGTTTTCCTCGACGTCGCGCCGCGAACGCGAACGTGCCGAAGCGCGCGGGGGAGATCAAGACGCCGCAGAAGCTCGTTCGGCTGCGGCACCCGCGCCGACCGTGGAGATCAATGAGCCTCCGCCCGTGACCTTCGATGACGCCTGGCCGAAATCGGAACGTGCAAGACCCGCCGACGCGTCACCGCCGCGGCGACCCGTGCGTGCGCCGCCGGTATTCAGCGAAACCGCAACCGCTCGCCAGGCGCCCACTGCCGACCAGCCCCCGGTGACGGTGCTGAAATCGGGCGTGGTCGATGGCATGGCCTATTCATTGTACTCGGATGGATCGATCGAGGCTCAGATGCCGGAAGGCATGATGCGTTTTGCGTCGATCGACGAACTGCGCGCTCACCTCGATCAGCGGCCGTGACGACGCTTTTCGCGGCGCGCTGGAAAAATCGCAGCCCGTTCTTGTCTCTACCCGCTTAATCCGTTCATATTCCAATGGCGGTTATAAGCGGATTTGCAAAGCGTCGTGGAGTTCACGTGAGCGATGAAAATCTTGAGAAGGTTTGGCCATGACCGACACCACGGGCAAGAATTTCATCGATCTGACGGCGAATATCGTCTCGGCCTATCTCAGCAACAACCCGACGCCGGCGTCGGAAATTCCGAGCCTGATCAATCAGATTCACGCAGCATTGGTGCGCGTTTCGACCGGCCGGCCTGAAACGCCTGCGGAACCTGCAAAGCCGGCAGTCTCCGTCAAGAAATCGATGACGCCGGATTATCTGGTTTGTCTGGAGGACGGCAAGCGTTTCAAGTCGCTGAAACGGCATCTGCGCTCGCAATATAATATGACGCCGGAACAGTACCGGGAAAAATGGGGGTTGCCGCCGGACTATCCGATGGTCGCGCCCAACTATGCGGTCGCCCGTTCGCAGCTCGCCAAGAAGATGGGGCTTGGCCAGCAGCGCCGGCGGCGGAAATAATCTTTTGCTTTTACGACGCAGCCTGGATTCTGTTTTGGCGGGTGCTCATGTGATCCGACATTCGTTGACGAACTCGCAGCGGCGGACCCAGGCGTCAGGGCGCTAGCGCTTCGCGCGCATCGCTGCGGATCCGTTCGACCATCGAACGTAGGCCGTTCGAACGCTGCTGCGTCAGATGCTCGCGGAATCCGAACTCGTTGAACACCGCGATCGCGTCGGTGTCGAGAATCTGCTGCGGCGTGTGGTTCGAATAAAGCGTCAGCAGGATCGCGATCAATCCCCGCACGATATGGGCGTCGCTATCGCCAAGGTATTTCAGCAACGCTTCGCCGTTGCCGTTGCGCCCGACACTCTTCGACAGCCAAACCTGGCTGGCGCAGCCCTGCACCTTGTTGGCGGCCGAATGTTCGGCCTCCGGCATCGGCTCGAGCGTTCGGCCGAGTTCGATGACGTACCGGTAGCGGTCGTCCCAATCCTCGAGTAGCTCGAAATTTTCCTTGATCTCGTCAATCGCCGTCATGGTCGCGCTCAAACCCTCAAGCCCTATATAGGGCTTGTGCGGCGAAGTTCCTATGGCGACGGCGGCAAAGGCCCCTGCCATTCGATCTGCATGTCGTCCGGCGTCAGCGTGTCATGCGCGACGTCAGCGCCTGCGGCCTCGGCGCTCTCCATGCCGCCGATCGATCCGGTGTGATCGGGCGCGCGTTTGTCGGATTTGTCAGGCTTGTCAGCCTTCTCAGCCTTCTCAGGCTTCTCGGGTTTGTCGGTGATGATCTGGTAGAGCTTTCGTGCGCCCCCCTGGGCGCGCTGGCCGATCGCGGTGGCGGCCTGACCGCCGACATCGCAGGCTGCCGGCTGACGTTTGCAGAATTGGCCCATGTCGGAAATGGCTGCGGTGGCAGCCGAGACCGCCTCGGACGCGTTGATTTGCGGCGGCTTGTCTGCTTCCGGGGTCTTGTCCCGCGGCAACAGAACGAGCACGAGCCCGATCCAAAACGTCAAGCGAAGCAGAAAAAACATCTTGCTACCCCGGCCGCCCCTCTTCCGCCTTTGCGTTCAATTCAGAAAATCGATCCCTTACATTCTTCGATAGATCGCAAGTGTTTGATTGAAGTTAAATCGGGAAAGATTCGCGAAAAAATCGCTCCGTTTGATTCGACGTAAATTTTCGATTGACGCCGCCGCGGTGCATAGTTCCGATCCCGTCCACCATTTCGAAACCATACCGAGCGGTGCTGTGGAAACCTGTCGTTCACCATCTGCGTTGATAGGCCGGAGCAGCAGACGCCGAAAGCGCCGCGGAGATACGGTCTTTAGCCGCACCACGGTCCGCCTTAGCTTTCGTTTAATGTCGCTCTGACAGGTTGCGATCACGATCAGGGACGTTCCGGGGCGTCTGTTCGACGCACAGGCCGAAGCGAAACAGTGACAGTTTTGAGTAACATTCGCGATTGCCTAGATGCGCTGCTGCACCCGTCGGCGCGGTACGATGTGCTCGCGCGCGCCCGCCATCGCGCCTTCATCGCGCCGCGGCTTTTGGGCAGTCTCACCGCCTTTGCCGCATTTCCCGTCTATCTCGCCATGCACGGCGCGCCGACCGCGCTTGGGGTTGCGGCCTTTGCGTGGCTGATCGTGCCGATTCTGTTGTCGTGGTTCCTGTCGCGCACCGGCCGTTACGAAGGAGCCTGTCTCTTGTCGTCAATGGCTTTCACCGGCCTGATCATGACACTGGCCTCGGTTACCGGTGGCGTCGGGTCATTCGCCGCGATCTGGCTCGTGGTCGTGCCGATGGAAGCCGCGATCTCAGCATCGCGTCGCGTCGTGGCATTCGCCTGCGCGCTGGCGCTGATTTGCGTTTCTCTTCTCATCGTCCTTGGTCATTTCCAGTTGCTGCCGGACCATGACGTAAGTGCGGACCTGCGTGCGGTCCTGACAGCATTCGGCGTCGCATCTGCGACGCTCTATGCGGCTGGTCTCGCATTCGGAGCCGAACTGCTCGCACGGACCAGCGCTTCGCTGCTTTACACCGAGGAAGAGCGCTATCGGCTGCTGGCTCACAATATGAGCGACGTGATCTCGCTCCATCACCGCAACGGCGCGGTACGCTTTATCTCGCCGGCTGCGGAAATGCTCTTGGGAGTCCCGGTCGCCCGTCTCTCCGGCTACGGCCTGTTCGATCGCGTGCACGTTGCCGATCGCCCGGCCTATCTCACCGCGTTGTCGGAAGCCGCGCGCGGCGGCGAGGCGCAAAGCGTCGAGTTCCGCCTGAAGCAGGATATGGTGCGCGGAGGTGACGAGGGGCAGGCCGGTCAGGTGAATTTCATCTGGGTAGAGATGCGATGCCGGCCGCTTGAGCCGGTGTCGCCGACATCCAAACCGTCAGAGGCCGAAGTCGTTGCGGTGATGCGTGACGTTACCGATCGGAAAAATCAGGAGCAAGCGCTGGATCTGGCGCGAACCGCGGCCGAGCAGGCGGACGCATCGAAGACCCGCTTCCTCGCCACCATGAGTCACGAGTTGCGAACGCCGCTCAACGCCATTATCGGTTTCTCCGAAATGATCGTGCACGAAGACGCGCTGATGCTGGATGCAGCGCGCCGCAGGGAGTACGCCCAGCTGATCAACGATTCTGGCCAGCATCTGCTGTCGGTGGTCAACGGCATTCTTGATATGTCGAAAATGGAATCTGGAAATTTCGAGATCACGCCGGAGCCCTTCGCTCCAAGGGAGGCGCTGATCAATTGCTGCAGCCTTTTGGCGCTCAAGGCCCGCGAGAGCGGCATCGATCTCGTCACCCGTGCGGCGGACGATCTGCCTGCCATGATCGGTGACCCCCGTGCATTCAAGCAGATCTTGCTCAATCTTGTTTCCAACGCCGTGAAATTCACCGAGCGCGGCGGCACCGTGACGGTGTCGGCCGGGCTTGAGAGCGCGCGC
Source organism: uncultured Alphaproteobacteria bacterium (assembly GCA_963824305.1). GTDB lineage: Bacteria > Pseudomonadota > Alphaproteobacteria > Rhizobiales > Xanthobacteraceae > Bradyrhizobium. The sequence goes on along the minus strand of CAWGOW010000001.1, from coordinate 1,101,083 downwards.
CTCGTGGTTCGCATCGCCGATACGGGCGTTGGCATTGCGGCCGACGATCTCAAGCGGGTCGGCGATCCATTCTTTCAGGCCGGCACGACTTATCAACGGCGGCACGAAGGCACAGGTCTCGGACTGTCGATCGTCAAGAGCCTGGTTGCCTTGCATGGCGGCGAGATGACCGTGGTGAGCAAGATCGACGAAGGCACCACCGTGACGGTCGCGTTGCCGTTGACACCGCAGGCCGTCCAACCCCAAAGCAATGTCGCAACGCTCGCTCCACCGATGCGTCCCGCGATGCCGGAATTAGCTCTTCAGGTGAAGAAAAGTGCCTAGGAAATCGACCATCGACGATGAAACGCCGCGTCGACGCCGCCGCGCCAGGGAAACCGAACAGGAGCCCGAGTACGGTCTTGTAATGCGTGTTTTTCTGCATAGCCCGAAGGATATGATCGGGGGCGCCGTTGCGTTGGCTGCGGTCTGCGCCATCATCGTCAACGCACTGTTCATGCAGGCCGGCCGCCATCCGGCGCCAATATTCGGCACGGTTGTCACTTTGCCTGCGCTCGTCGCAATGCCCGCCAATCCGATGCCGCGGCCGCGGCCTGTCGAAGCCGATGTTTCCATGCCCGAAGCAAAGCCGGCCGATCCGAAGGCTGCCGACGCCCTGACCGGCCTGGTGAAGACCAGCAGCACCATTCAACCGGCGTCTGCCAATATTCCCCGACCGCCGGTGACGGTGCCGGTGTCGTCCCGGGTCGAGAGCGTGCCTGTCGCTGTCGCCGGACCGCATCGCGTGGCGGCGGTGCAGCGTGCGTTGACCGAGTATGGCTACGGCCAGTTGAAGCCGACGGGCGTAGCCGGAGCCGATACCCAGACTGCGATCCAGAAGTTCGAGAAGGCGCGCAAACTCCCCGTCACGGGTCAAGTGTCCGACCGACTGGTGCGTGAACTCGCCGCCACGATCGGCCATCCGATCGAGTAGGGTCATAGCTCTGGTCTAGCCGTATTGGCTGGCTTATCGTCGTTCCATGCGATTGAAATCAAGCATATGGGTCGCGGCCTATTTGCGCCGCTGCCAGACCGCGGGCGTATTCGGCGCGGTGCGCCGGCGCGGCGCAGAAGAGGCGGGCGCCGTGTTCGTGAAGGTGGCGCTGCTCGATGGCAATGCCATGCTTTATGCGCCTGCGCCGCAAACGGTCTACGACGACTCAAGGCCGATCGAGCGGTTGTTCATGCCGACCTCGAAGGCGCCGTTGCCGGAGCCTTCGGTGGAGGAACGCCTTCAGAAGGAAGTCCGGTTCGATCCGGACGCCTGGATCGTGGAGACCGAGGACCGCGCGGGGAGGCACTTCCTAGATTTGTCGCGGGACTGAAGCGCTGTTAGCGGCCGGAATTCTGCGACGAACCGGTCCGTATCGCCGCGACGCCTGGCGCCGGCTGCGAAGCGGTTCTGTTCTGCGTTGTCGCGCTGCGCGCACGGCTGCGTTCGTCATCGTAGAGACCCGAACGATACCTGGCACGCGTCACCGCCATCGCAGAGCCGCGCCATGCGGCCAGCATGATCAGCGCCGATTGTTCCTTCAGGACGTCGTAGAGACGCGAAAGCCGATAGACGGTGTGAACGGAAGTGCCGATCTCGGGCTTGAGGAATAACAGAACCCGCTGAAAGACCGGGCTTTGCATGCCGAGCGCCTTGGCTGCGCAAGCGAGCGGCTCGCCGGTCGGATCGTTGACCACCTGGGTAGCGATCGTCCACGGCAATATCAGAGTTTCGCCGAGCTCGAGCGTGAAGCTTTCGACGTCGGCAACCCAGGAAGCCATCTCGAGGGCTTCGATCGAGCGCGCGGCGCGTTGCGCTGGAATACGTGGCGAGGCTCTCAACGGCATCTCGGAGAGATTATGCAGCAACAAGGCCCGTTCGGACGAGCTTGCGCCGAAAAAGAGACCGCTGATTTCGGCTGCGTCTTTGGGCTGCATCGACAGTTTTGAAACCATGCGCAATTGCGCTTCATGGGAGCTTTTGGCTGGCTCCGAAGCAATGGCGGTCTGTGGTGTCAGAATTTTGGGGGCGAGCGGCATCGGCTGGTTTGGCACTGGCGGTTTGAGGCCGAGGTGTTTCAAGACCGGCGCCGGGGTCGCCGGATAGAGCGCGAGCCGGGCTCGCACGGCCGCGCGCGTGGCATCGTCCACCTGATCGATCAGCCGCGAAGTGAGTTCGACGAATTGCCGGGCTTCCTGCTCGCTATGTGTGTTCGTTTGAACATAGAGATCGGCGAGAACGCGCAGCAAAGTGGGACGGATATCGACGCCCTCCCGGCGGGAGAGGTTCATCAAACCGTCAAAGCCTGAGAACAGCGGAAGCGTGGTCATTTTGGGTACGCGACTGATTTGAAATATCGCGAGAGACTAGGCGAGTTGCTTTAATGCAGCGTTAAGGAAAACAATCCGTGAAAGGGCCGGGTACTTATTGTGCCATTTTGGCTGCTCTTGCTCGCAGAACAGCCGGTGTCAATTCGATCGGCCGGCGCATTAAGAAGCCGTTAACCACGTTTGTTCTTAATGACGGCCGTCGCCGCAAATTGCGTGAGAGCGACCACCGGAGAAAGTCAGGGCATGGGGACCGTTATTGAATTTCCAGCGGATGCGGCTTCGCGGCGGCTGGGGTCGACCATGGATGGTACGAACCCGCAAGTGCGAGGCACGGTGGTCATCCTTCCCGTGATCCGCATCGAGCGGCAGGCCGAAGAAACCAGCGGAGACCGTGGGCCGGAGCAGGGCGCTGCGCCGGGCCGTCGCCGCCGGCGCCGCTGATATGCCGGACACATTCGCCTTGATCGGAATTCGACGGCAGTCGTCGGCTCTCGTATCGGCACTGATTCTGATGGCGGGCCTCATGCTGGCCGGCTGTAGTGGCGGCGATTTTGGGCGTACCCGCGAGGATTTCCGCAACGACGACATGCATCGCTGGCTCGGCATGGAGGCGACCGGCAGCGTTGGCCTCAAAGCCTCGCAATTTCAGCTCACGGACGGCGAGCGGCAGCTTCGCGATCAAGCCTATCCGTTCATCGAGCCGCCGCATTCGCGTCCCGCCTGGAAGGCAGTGTTTGGCGACTATCAGGTCCTGACCTCGCCGTGGCGCGTCCAGAAGGTTGCCTTTGACCGAACAGCCTACGGCCGGCAATTGATCGACGAGCCGCACCGCTCGGACGCATCGCGCTATTCTGAATTGATCGACGATGTGCGCGACGACGTCACGCGCTTCGAGCCGTTTTATGCGACCGCGGGGCGGGTGCTCGAACTCGATCGAAAGCGTAGCGCCAGTCTCGCGCACGTTTCGCAACTGTCGCCGCGCGAGCGCGCGGACGCCGTCGCCCGCATGGAAGAGAACACCTTGATCGTGCAATGGGTGCAGCAATGCCTGGAGCGGCGCGTCTCGTCGTACCGCTGGGCGTTGGAACGGCTGGTCGTGCAGGCGCCCGACAACGTCGCAGCCGAAGCCGATCGGTTGATCAATGAATTGGCCAAGCTCAGCGCAAACCCTCCGATTGCAATCGAGCCCGTCATCGGCGTCACGCTTTCCTCGCGCGGCTGAATATCTAAATTCCGGGAGATGCCGGCCGTCAGCGCTTGGCCGGCGTCGGCTCTGTCTGCACCTTGCAGCTTGATGCGCCGAGCGAAGCCTGCGCTTGCGGCATCAGGCCGGGCTCCGGCGCCAAGGCCTTCATCACGATCAATCCGGCCGTGCTCGGAGAATCGATGATCAGCCGGTCGGCCGCCGTCACATCCTCATCCTCGGGCAGCGCGGCGTGTTGAGCTTCCGTCATCAGATCGAGTTCAATTACCTTGCGTCCGGCCGAACGGTCGTTGATGGCGTAATAAGCGAGCTCGTTGCGGGTGTAGAACGACACCGACGTATAGGCCTGGCTCACGGGTACCGCGAGTTTGATCGGCCCTCCCGACAAATCGTAGCGGCAGACGGCGACTGCAAAGGCAGGATCCATGAATGGCAATGGGGCCGTAGCGGGATCCGGCGGCGGCAGGGGCGTCACGGTGTTCAGTTTTGTAATCGGCGCGAGGCGCGAATAGGCGTCCTGGGTCGCGATGCGCGGCAGCGCGAGTACGCTGACCAGATGGACGATGCCGCCCAGGACCACGCCGGCAATGATGGTGAACAGCAGCCGGATCATGAGCAGCGCTCGGTGGAGATAGACGGCATCGGCGCGTCACGCTGGGTACGCGTCGCAACGCCGACGGGCGTATCGTAGAGCCGCAGCACCAGCGTGTAGCGTTCAATGCCGCCGGTCGGCAGCCAGTTGCCGGCGCGCGATCGCGACGCGACGTGCACATCGAACGAACCATCCGCGCCACGGATGATTTCCTGGCTCGTGAAGCCGTAGCGTTGCAGCGAATTGGCGACCAGCCGTCCCCTGTTGTCGTAGAGCGTGAGTGTCCAGAACCGCGCCGCCGGCGTAATTCCACTCACCACGACATCGCAGCGGCCATCGAGCAGCCGCCTGCGATCGTCTCGCGTCGCCGAAAACGCAACGCCGTCTCCGGTGCCAACCGGCAGTTCGCCGCTGCGCGCGATCGATGCGCGCGAATAAGGATCGACGTCGGAGGTGCCGGTTTTGGGCCGCGCGGTCCAGGCGCCGATGGTGAGCGCGCCGAGGTTCGTGCCGCGCGTTGCCGTCATCCACGTGGCGCCTAGGCCGACGGAGGCCGCGAGGACAAGCGCTAGCAAAGTGACGAATATCAGCCGCACGGGCTAGAGCTCCGATTCCGAAGTTCGCAAACGATTGCGGCGACCTCTGATGCGAACTTCGAAATCAGAGGAGCTCTAGCAAATTATTGTTTCTAGTGCGGCTTTTGAATTTGAAGTTCCTATAACGCACCAACGGCGAAATTGATAGGAACCTCAAATTCGCCGCACTAGAGTTCCGATTCCGAAGTTTGCAAACGATTTTGAATTTGAAGTTCCTATAACGAACCAGCAGCAAAATTGATAGGAACTTCAAATTCGCCGCAATAGCCGCCTCTAGTTCTTGCGCGGCGCAGCAGACGCTGCGGGGGCGCCGGGCAGCGCAGAAGCGAAGCTGTCCGTAAACCCTGCCGAGGTCGAGGAGATCGGCTTCGACGGCTTGGCAGGTCCTTCAGTGGTCTTGGCCGCGTCATCCAGCAGCTTTTCGACACGCACGAGAATATCGGCGCCGCGCTTGGTGAGGACCGGCGGCGGCTTGATTTCCTGCGGCTTCGGACCGCCATTGGCAGCCATCACAGCGGAAGAAGGCGAGGGTGGCAGTTTCGTGCCCATGCCCACTCCCGCAAGTTCCTTGACCTCGACGCCCTGATGGGCGGCCACCATGATGTCGTGCCAGGTCTGTGCCGGCAGCGAACCGCCGGTCATGCGGTTGGTGGGCGAGTAATCGTCATTGCCGTACCAGACCGCGCAGGTGAAATTGCCGGTATATCCGACGAACCAGGCGTCGCGGTAAGCGTTTGTGGTGCCGGTCTTGCCGGCAGTCGGAATTCCGTCGAGCGCAGCGCGCCGCGCGGTACCTTCGCTCACCACATGGCTCATCATCTGGGCCATGTCGGCAGCAGTCGATGCCGGAATCGCCTGTAGCGGCTTCTTGCCGTCGCGATCGAACCGCCAGACCAGATCGCCGGCGCCCGTGCGCACTTCCAGGACCGAATGCGGCGTCACTGACTTGCCCTTGTTCGGGAAGGTGGCGTAGGCGACCGCATGCTCGACGACCGTGACTTCGTCGGAGCCGATCGGCAGTGACGGCGTATCCGGCAGCGGCGCCTTGATGCCAAAGCGGCGCGCAACTTCAACGATCTTGGCGCGGCCGACCTTGGCCGGATTCGGCGACTTGCCGCCGAGCGCGATCGACAGCTTCACCGGAACGACGTTGATCGAGCGGGTAATCGCCTGCGTCAGCGTCACCGCACCGGAATAGGAGTGGCCGTAATTCTGCGGGCACCAGTTGCCGATGCAGACCGGCCCGTCGACCACGATCGAGGTCGGCTTGAAGCCGTTGAGAAGCGCGGTCGTATAGACATAGGGCTTGAACGAGGAGCCGGGCTGCCGGTAAGCATCGGACGCGCGATTGAACTGGCTTGCACCATAGTCGCGGCCGCCGACCATCGCGCGCACGCCGCCGTCAAGATCGGCGACGACGGTGGCCGCTTGCGTGGCGTGATAGTCGCGGCCGAACTGGCGCAACTGGTTTTCGATGGCTTCTTCGGCCGCGCGCTGCACGTTCATGTCGATTGCGGTGCGCACGACGAAGACGCGCTCATTGTAGGATTTCGGGAAGGTGTCGACGAGTTTGCGCATCTCGTCGAAAGCCCAGTCGAGATAGTAGTTCGGCGAGTTTTCGTCGCGCCGGTCGACCGCGGTCGCCGGATTACGCCGTGCGCCGAAAACCTGACCTTCCGTCATGAAGCCGGCATCGACGAGATTGTCGAGCACGACGTTGGCGCGGGCGCGCGCCGCGGGCAGGTTAATATGGGGGGCATATTTGGTTGGCGCCTTGAACAAGCCGGCGAGCATCGCGGCTTCAGACAGGTTCACGTCGCGCGCCGATTTGTTGAAATAGAAATGCGCCGCGCCGTCGACGCCGAAGGTGCCGCCGCCCATGTAGGCGCGGTCGAGATACAGCTTCAGTATTTCGTTTTTGGTAAGCCGCGTTTCCAGCCAGATCGCGAGGAATGCCTCGTTCACCTTGCGCTCGATGGTGCGCTCGTTGCTCAGAAACAGGTTCTTGGCAAGCTGCTGGGTGATCGACGAGCCGCCCTGGCGTACGCCGCCCGCCTGGGCGTTGGTCACGACCGCGCGCAGCGTGCCGGCGACGTCGATGCCGAAGTGATCGTAGAAACGGCGGTCCTCGGTCGCGAGCGTCGCCTTGATAAGGACGTCGGGGAAGTCTTCGAGCGGAATCGAGTCGTTATGCTTGATGCCGCGGCTTCCGATCGGGTTGCCGTATCGGTCGAGGAAGCTTACCGCGAGATCGGATTTCTTCAGCCAGTCTTCGTCGGCGGTCTCGCGAAAGGCCGGTACTGCCAGCGCCAGCATCAGGATCAGGCCGCCGAGACCGAGCGTAGCGGCTTCCGACATAGGCTCGATAAAAACCCAGCGCTTCCAGCGGCCGACATAGAAGTGGTCCATGAAAGCGGAGTACCGCTCGTAAAGTTCGCGAGTGCCTTTGCCGGTTGAGAACAGCGTCGAATTGATGCGCGCATCCAGATCCAGCATCCAGTGCCGGATCTTCTTTCTCCATTCGGTGAGGTCGATCTTGCGCACGGGCAGGCGTTACCTGAAACGGGAATTCCGATGTCGTTTTTCGATTTGAAGTCGTTTCACCGCGAGCGGTGCAGGAGCTTCAAATCTTACGGAATGTTGCGGCAAACCCAAGGCGTGTCGGTGCCGCGAGTCCCGTTTCTCTATCTAGCCGAGCAAGCGCGATAAACCAATGGCCGGGCTCATATTTCAACGGGGACAGATAACGCCATCCGGCTTTGCGACGGGCGGTCATCCCACCTCTTGCGCGGGAGTGCGGCCAACCCCTAGAACGGGCAAGGCCGAATCCGTCCGAAAGCGCGCAAACCATGACCGTTAAGTCCAAGCCGCCTTCCGGGCAGGAGGGATTCTTTTGGAAAACCAAGACGTTGGAAGAGATGTCGGATACCGAGTGGGAGAGCCTCTGCGATGGCTGCGCCCGCTGCTGTCTTGAAAAGCTGGAAGACGAAGACACCGGCAAGATCTACTTCACTCACGTTTCCTGCCAACTTCTCGATGCAGGTCTTTGCGCCTGCAAGGATTATGAGCACCGCTCCCAGCAGGTTCCCGACTGCGTCAGGCTGACGCCCGCCAACGTGCGGACGCTGAACTGGCTGCCGCCAAGTTGCGGCTATCGTCTGGTGGCCGAAGGCCGTGACCTCTATTGGTGGCACCCGCTGATCTCGGGTGACCCGAATACGGTTCATGAAGCCGGAGTTTCCGTGCGCGGACGGGTACAGGGAACCGAGAACGAGATCGCGGATGAAGATCTCGAGGATCATATCGTGAGCTGGCCGGCGCTTCTGCCCAAGCGCGCCCGGCTGAAAAAGCGCCCATTATCCTCGCGGTGATGTGTTCGCGCGTCCACCGGGACGCACCCATGCGCCCAAACCGCTGCCGGTGCCGCGATTTGCGCTCTAAATACGGCTGTAAATTCCCGGTTGCTTCCAGCTCAATTTCCACATGAACAAGTTCGAACGGCAGGGCCGTCCATCGGCCGGTCAGCCAACTTTGTCCGAGAGTCTCGCCGTCGAGCCGACGGTGGCGCCTGCGGACATCCCCGCCATCAGCGACGCGCCCTCGATCGCGCCGAAGGCTGCGCTGACGCAGAGCGAAGTTCGCACCATTTTGATGAGCCTGATGCTGACGATGTTTCTGGCCGCGCTCGACCAGACCATCGTCGCGACGGCGCTGCCGACGATCGGGCGGCAATTCGGCGACGTTTCCAGCCTGTCATGGGTCATTACCGCCTATCTCCTGGCGTCGACGGCGGTCGCGCCGGTGTTCGGCACGCTCAGCGACATCTATGGGCGCCGGGCTACGATCATCGCCTCGATGAGCCTGTTTATCGCGGGCTCGATCCTGTGCGGGATCGCTCCCAATATGCCGATTCTGATCATCGCACGCGGTCTTCAGGGCCTCGGCGGCGGCGGCATTCTGCCGATCGTTCAGACCGTGATTGCCGACGTCGTGACCCCGCGCGAACGCGGTCAGTACCAGGCCTATTTCAGCGGCGTCTGGATGGCGGCCGGAATCGGCGGCCCGGTCCTCGGCGGCGTTTTTGCCGAACATCTGCATTGGTCGGTGATTTTCTGGATCAACGTACCGCTGGGGCTTACTTCGTTGGCTATGCTGCTGCCGAAGATGGGGCGGATCCCGGTTTTTCACCGGCGCCGCGAACTCGACTGGCTCGGCGGCGTGTTGCTGATGGCGGCTGCCGTCGTGGTGATGCTGGTGCTGACCTGGGGCGGCAACCGCTATCTCTGGCTGTCGCCGACCATCATCGCGATGATTGGCGCCTCGGTTGCGCTCACGTTGGCCTTTGTGTGGCACGCCGCGCGGGCCGACGAGCCGTTCCTGCCGCTGTCGCTGATGGGTGGAACGGTCGTACCTTATGCGATGATTTGCGGCGGCTGCGCCATGGGCGCGATGCTGGGACTGACCGTCTACCTGCCGCTCTATTACGAGGGCGTCTATCACTTAAGCGCCAGCGAAGCCGGCTTGGCCTTGATCCCGCTAGCCGCGATTTCGACCCTCGGTGCGGCGATTGCCGGCCGCACCATGGCGCGCGCGAAGCACTACAAGTGGGTTGCAATCACCGGGACCATCGTGGCCGTCGTCACGGCAGGGGCGATGATGTTCGCGCCGATGCCGCTGTGGACGCTGCTGGTGTTGCTGTCGATTTTCGCGCTGGGATTGGGCACCGCGTTTCCGGTTTCAACGGTCTCGGCGCAGAATTCAGTTGCGCGATCGCAGGTTGGCACCATCACGGGTGCGACAAACTTCTTTCGCGCGTTGATGGCCTCGTTCACGGTCGCAATATTCTCGGCCATTCTCCTGACGGCGCTCGGCCCTGACATTTCGCTCTCCGGCGAGCATGGCGGCGCGGTGAGTTCCGTCTCTGCGGACGACATGATCGGCGCGTTCCGTTATGTGTTCGGCGCTGCTGCCGCCCTGATGATCGTCGCCTCGATTAGCATGGCGTTGATGGAAGAGCGGCCGCTGGCCGGCCCCGCGCAAGCCGCGGAGCTGATGGAATAGCCACAGTTGCGCTGACGCAAGTGAACGCGGTCGGCAGGCGGATTTAACGAGCGAACTTCATTCAATGACGCCTTTTTTTGACCGGCTTCGGCCGATCGAGATGTCTGTAAAAATCTGTGGTTCTGATTTTCGAGACCGGACAAGGGGTTATCCGAAAATCGCGTAATCGAGGCCGTTATGATTAATCGGCCATTCAACCTCTTCTTCAAGCTACCCGTAACCAATGTAATTTAGGTTTCGGGGTCAGTTGAGAGGCGATGCAGGCGTTCGGGCCGAGCGAGCAGGAGTTTTGGATGTTGAAGCTGATTTCACAATTCCTTCGGGACAAACACGGCGCGACGGCAATTGAATATTGCCTCATTGCGGCCGGCCTCAGCATCGTAATTCTCACGGCCGTCAACGGCATTGGCAGCACGCTGAAGACCAACTTCACGTCCATCAATACGTCGTTGAAGTAACGAGCGCGCGCTTTATCCAGCTTTTCTCGCCCGTGCGGAACCACGCACGGGCTTTTTCGCGGCCGGAGCCTTGGTTTCGGTCTTGGCTTCTTCTTTCGCCGTGCGCTTGCCGCTGATCGGCAGCAACATCTCGCGCTGGCCTTCGACGCGCTTCTTCTGTTTTTGGCCTTTGGCTTTTGGAGCGGGCGCGGGCGCCTGCCGCTCACTGGCGAGGCTCCGCTTGAGCGCATCCATCAGGTTGATGACATTGCCGCCGGTCTTGGGCGTGGTCTTGGCCGCGGGGCGGATGCCGGCGCGCTTCTTGTTGATCAGGTCGATCAGCGCGGCTTCGTAGTGATCCTCGAACCTGTCGGGTTCGAACGAGGCGGATTTCTTTTCGACGATATGCTTGGCGAGATCCAGCATGTCTTTCGTGACTTTGACGCTCTGGATGTCGTCAAAATAGTCTTTTTCGCTCCGGACCTCATAGGGGTAACGCAATAGCGTTCCCATCAAACCCTGCTCGAGCGGTTCAAGCGCGACGATGTGCTCGCGATTGGTCAGCACCACGCGGCCGATCGCGACCTTGTTCATGCTGCGGATGGTTTCGCGGATCACGGCAAACGCGTCGTGGCCGACCTTGCCGTCGGGGACCAGATAATAGGGACGGATCAAGTAGCGGCTGTCGATGTCGGTTTTGGGAACGAACTCGTCGATCTCGATCGTGTGGGTGGATTCGAGCGCGATGTCCTCGAGCTCATCCTTGGAAACCTCGATGTAGGTATCGGTATCGACCTTGTAGCCCTTGACGATGTCCTCGGAGGGGACTTCCTCGCCCGTGTCGGCGTCCACCTTGGCATACTTGATGCGGTGTCCGGTCTTCCGGTTGATCTGATTGAAGCTGACTTTTTCGGTGTCGGATGTCGCGGGATAAAGCGCGACGGGGCAAGTCACAAGCGAAAGACGCAGGAAACCTTTCCAATTGGCGCGGGGGGCCATGAAATACTCCTCAGACGCAACAGACCAAAACGCTGACAATACACTGTGTGGCTCGTTTTTGAACGAGCCAGGACGGGAATCTGATAACGGCGTTAACCCGCTCCGAGTTGCAACCGCGAACCGATATGAGCCGGGATCTAGTGGTAGCGGGCTGCGCAAAGCGGGCACGGTTGCAGCGGTCCGACTTCCGCGATGGCCGCATCGCGATCAGCAAAGGCCGGAACATGATCGGAAATGAGGCGTTGCCCTTCCGTGCTGCGCCCGAAGACGGCGCCGCCTGAAAGTGGATTGAGGCTGCCATGGCAATGCAACACGAACGTCAAATCGTCGAAACCCCGACCGAGGCGCGGCAGGCCGAACCTGGGCCGTCGGTGCTCGCGCTATTGGTAGTCTCCACCGGCCTTGCCGTTTTGATCCTGGGTGTGGTCTGGTTCGTGTTCTTTCGCACCTGACAACGAACGCGGTCCGTCGAGATCCTTTTGCGCCGGCCGACGATGTCCGGGCATCTCCGCCGGGTCTGCTCGCGGTTCAGAACACTAAGCCAATGGCCCAGCGTGCGCTGCCAATTCAGATCGAGTGATCCGAGGGAACCGGCTTGAGGCGCAGCAGGAACGACGCCATCTGTCCGACGCAGATTCCGCTGATGCCGCCGAGTGCCTTTATCAGGGCGTCCGCCGCGCGGCCGTGACGATCTGGCGTCAATAGCTGAAGCGCCTCCAGGCCAAACGCTGCTCCGACCACAATCGCGAAAACCAGCAATAAACGGTCGGGATAAGCCAGCGCGAAGGCGACGCCGATCAGCGCAAAAGCGGCAAAATGTTCCAGATGCGGGGTCGTAAGCGAGGGACGGGCTTCGATTGGCGATAGGGTCGCAAAGACAACGAAACCGAGCGCCAGGTAGCCGACGATAGCGGACAGTCTGTGAATCATTTTGGTTTGGTAAGCCACAACGGGTTTGATCTCAACCTGTTTGAAGCTTTCCGCTGATCACGGAAGTCATCGGCGTTAACGTTTGGAGCTTCGGCTGTGGCGGAGAGTTTGGTAAATACGCGAAGTGCGTGAAATCCGTTGTTTTCCGGCGGTTCCCTGGATTCTGCTGCTTGAATGGACCGACGCGTCTCGCGCATGCTCACGATGATATCGAGCCAACGGACGCGGCGTTAGCCATGAGCCATACCTTCGTCATCCCGGACATCCACGGCCGGCTGGATTTGCTGAAAGAAGGTCTCGTTGAAATTGGCGCGCGATCCAACGGTCGCAACACCATCGTGACCATCGGCGATTACGTTGACAAAGGGCCGTCGAGCAAAGGGGTGATCGAGCGGTTGCGGTCGGGTGTCGGTGAATTCGATCTGGTGACGCTGAAGGGTAACCACGACGCCATGATGGCCGATGCGTTGCGGGACCATTCGAAAATGGCGGACTGGTTGAGGAAAGGCGGCGACGCAGCACTTGCTTCCTATGGCGGCGATCCCGCTCAGGTGTCGCAGTCAGACATCGACTGGCTCCATGGCCTGCGGCTGCTCCATGCCGATCGTTACCGTCTGTATGTGCATGCGGGCGTCGATCCCGAAACGCCTCTCGATCTTCAGCGCCAGGAAACGCTGTTGTGGAAGCGCTATCCGAAGGGCTATTCCGAGGGCTTCGGCGATCTCCATGTCGTCCACGGCCATGACAACGATCCTGACGGCCCGCTGCTCTACCAGGGCCGGACCAATCTCGACACGTTCGCCTGGCGAACGGGGCGATTGACCATCGGCGTTTTCGACGACGACGCGCCCGGCGGCCCTATCGACTTCATCGTTGTCCAAGGCGCTCCGGCCACGCGTTAAGGCTCCGGGGATTTACGGGGCGAATCTCGTTGAAAGCCGTTGTGAAGAAAAAGTAATCTTGGCTGCCGTTGCCGTTCATAGGCCATTCACGACGGCCGCGCTCATCTTGCGACCTGGATGATAACTACATTTGGAGACCCGCGTGCGCTTACTTGTCGTCGAGGATGATCCGGATCTCAATCGTCAGCTTACGACAGCACTGACGGACGCCGGGTACGTGGTCGATCGCGCTTTCGACGGTGAAGAGGGCCACTTCCTCGGCGACAGCGAGCCGTACGATGCGGTCGTGCTCGACATCGGTCTGCCAAAAATGGACGGCATCTCGGTGCTGGAAGCCTGGCGTCGCAACGGCCGCGCGATGCCGGTGCTTATTTTGACCGCGCGGGACCGCTGGAGCGACAAGGTTCAAGGTTTCGATGCCGGCGCAGACGACTATGTCGCCAAGCCTTTTCACCTTGAGGAAATCCTGGCGCGGATTCGTGCGTTGCTTCGCCGTTCAACCGGTCATGCGCAGTCCGAACTGACCTGCGGTCCGGTTTCCCTCGATACCCGTACCGGCCGCGTCAGCGTGTCCGGCAACCCGATCAAGATGACCTCGCACGAATATCGGCTGTTGGCCTATCTCATGCACCACACCGGGCGTGTGGTATCGCGAACCGAACTGGTCGAGCATCTCTACGATCAGGATTTCGACCGCGACTCGAACACGATCGAGGTGTTCGTCGGCCGTATCCGCAAAAAGCTGGATGTCGATATCATCCAGACCGTGAGGGGACTTGGCTATCTGTTGACGCCGCCGGCGGCAGGCCGTTGATCGAACGAGGGGTGGTGATTTCAACATTCGCACGCGCGTCCGGCTGGCAGTTTTGCGAATGTTGAGATCAAAGAGCCACTGGAAATTATCGGATTCTAGTCGAGTTTAGGATTTGACATTCGCATCACGAGTTTGCGGATAGGGGTTGGTGAATGTCGATCCGCGATATCGTACGAATGTCAGAACCGGGACACTAGTGTCCATGCCGGCAAGCGGGCATAGCACGGCGGGAGATCGTTCGGGATGATGCCCTGATGCGCCGCAGTTCGCTTGCGACCCGGTTGTTCCTGTCTGCGACCGCCTGGGTCGTGGTCATTCTATTGATCACCGGTGTCATCCTGTCGTCCGTTTACCGGGACGCGACCGAACGTGCCTTTGATCGCCGCCTCAATCTCTATCTGCGAACACTGGTCGCCGAAGTAGCGACCCCCGACGAGCCGCCCGACCATCAGTTCCAGTCGCTGGGCGAACCGTTGTTCGAACTGCCGCTGTCGGGCTGGTACTGGCAGATCACGCGTACCGATACTGAAAAGGATGACGCTCGCGCGTCCCGTTCGCTGTGGGACAAGAAACTCCCGAAGCTGGAGGATCATGGTGCCGAGCTGAGTACGGCGGGCGTTCGCCTCGGCTATGTCGAAGGGCCGGAAGGGCAGACGCTGCGGATGGTAGAGCGGCCGGTCGACCTTGGCGCCGACGGCAAATTCCTGGTCGATGTCGCCGGCGATGCGTCGGAGATTTTCGACGAGACCCGCAATTTCGATTATTATCTCGGTGGGACGTTTGTTGCCCTTTCGATCGTGCTGGTTCTAACCACGATATTCCAGGTCCGCTTCGGGTTGGCGCCGTTAAAACGCATTTCCGATGCGATTGCCGATATCAGATCCGGCCGCGCCGAAAGGCTCGAGGGTGAATTTCCCGTCGAGATCGCGCCGCTGGCGCGCGAGACCAATGCGCTGATCGATGCCAACCGGGAAATCGTCGAACGCGCCCGTACCCATGTCGGCAATCTTGCCCATGCGATCAAGACGCCGCTATCGGTGATCGTCAACGAGGCAACATCCCATTCCGCCGATCCGTTTGCCGCCAAGGTTCTCGAACAGGCGGACGTCATGCGCGATCAAGTCGCCCATCATCTCGAGCGGGCGCGGATCGCGGCGCGCGTCACCATCGTCAGCACCGTGACCGAGGTCGAACCCGTCGTGGATGCCCTGCGCCGGACCATGGAAAAAATTCATCGCGATCGCGACGTTGCCATTGAAGTTTCCGCCGGCTCGAAGGCGAGTTTTCGCGGCGAACGCCAGGACCTGGAGGAGATGGTCGGCAACCTCGTCGACAATGCCTGTAAATGGGCGGCCTCACGCGTCTTCATCGAGGTCCTGCTTGACCCGGCTACGGAACCTGGTGCGGCCCCCATGCTGCGCATTCTGGTCGATGACGACGGGCGGGGCCTTTCGGAAGAGGAGCGGGCGCAGGTGTCCCGCAGGGGTCAAAGGCTCGACGAATCCAAGCCCGGCTCGGGCCTCGGCCTGTCGATCGTTACCGATCTCGCCGGCCTCTATGGCGGCAGCTTGAGCCTCGGCCATGCCCCGATCGGAGGGCTGCGGGCGGAACTCCTGCTGCCTGCCGCTTAGGCGGAAGCAACCCTCGATCGATTTGAACCTCGAAACCGTCCCGTGCGTTTGACATCCTAAACGACTTCTTAACGCCGGGGCTTCTACTATGCCTCGCGGACCTGTTTTGCCGCGCCACACTAGCTTGCATTCCGCGCGCATGAGCCAGACATCGACCGATCGGCTAAGGGAGTATCTCGCCCAGCTTTCGCCGCGGTCGCAGGCGTTGCTGATGCGGGAGTTTGAGCGCGCCGTCGAACGTGGCGAAGAAACCGCGGTTGCCAATTTTGTGCTGGAGCAACTGCGCAAGATCGTGCGCAGCGCCGACGACGAAGCCCGACCGCGCACGGATAATCCGGCGCGCTTGCTGTTCCGCCCGCTGGAACCATTTCTGATCGAGAGCAACGTGCCGGTACGACCCGGCCAGATCCGCCGCGCTTCGCTGTTGCCGGTTTGGCAGTGGCTGGTTCGTGAGGGAGCACCCGATCTCGCCCGCCAATGCGAAGCCGCGCTCTCCCGCGGTCCGGAGAATGGCACTTCGCCGGAGATCGAGGCGGCCACGCGGAACCTGCAGCGTGCGGCGGCGGATGCGTTGCAAGCCGCCATTGTGGCCGGTAGCGACGATCGCCGCGCGATCTCGCGGATCGGTGTGGGTGAGGTGGCAGAGGATCTGCCCTCGATTGCCACTGTGTTGCAGGCGCGCGACGCGGTTGACACGCTCAGTAGCCGGCTTTCCGGATACATGCGGGCTTTCAACGATTTACAGCTCGAGGCGGCGATCGACGCGCTTAACGTTCCCGCTTTGCAGACACCGCAACTGCTTCCCTTTGCGCTGTCGATGGTGATCCAGCGGCTGGCCGCGCCATGGCAGATCATTCGCCTGGCGATCCGCATGGCGGCCTCCGACGACGAACTGCGCGTCGCTTCGACGCCCTACGGCATGGCCGTTTCCCTCGCCTTGCATGACCTGTCCTGCCTTGCCGCAACGCTGCGGGCCGATATCAAGCGCGGCCGGTTCGCCGAAGTCTCCGAACATCTGAAGACCCTTCATGACGGCGTGCGCGGCTTAAGAACCGAGCTCGACCTGCGCAACGATTCATCCTGGGGGCGGCAGCTCGCGTCGATCCGCGCAGACATATCGAGCGCGCTGCAATCGGAAATCGACAGCGTTCCCGGCCGCGTCAGGCGTCTGCTGCGCCAGCGTACCGACAAGGACATCGCTGCCGCTGCTACGATCAACACGGCCGACGTTGACGAGACCGCCGCTCTGATCGAATTCGTCGCGGTGTGCCGCACGTATGCAGGCGAACTCGCGATCAACGAAGTGACCTTGCGGACCTATTCCGACCTCCAGCACTATGTCGAGCAGTCGACGGAAGCGTTAGTGCAATCGCTCCGCGGCAGCGAAGGCAAAGGCCGGGTCTACCGGCAGGCACAGGCGACGGCCGCCATCCGCTTCTGCGACGTGTTGTTCGGCGCCGACTATGCGTCGCTGATGAGCCGGGCGGCCGAAAATGCACTGACGGGCGAGCGCAAGTCGTCGCGTACGGCCTGATTCCGCCCGGGCTGGGTGGGATGTTACAAACCTCACATCCCGCTTTAGGAAATCCTATTTTCTATCAATATACCAATAATTTACGTCCACCACATCAAATTGATATTTGTCGATTGCCCCCTCACGGTGCCTATGGTGTAAAGCGGCCGTAAGGCACCCACGTTGGTTCGCGCCGCTCTACCGGAACCCGCTCGATGACGCTGTGGCTTGTGTTCGCGCTGATGACGGCCGCGGCGGTTTTTGCCGTGCTCTGGCCGCTTGGCCGTGCCGGCCATCCGCAGCAGGACGGCAGCGAGACGATCGTCTACCGCGACCAGCTCACCGAGATCGACCGCGATGCGGCCACGGGCCTCATCAATCCGCCGGAGGCTGCCGCCGCGCGCGTCGAGATCGGCCGCAGGCTGATAGCGGCGGCCGACAGCGAGCGCGAGGCGCCCCCAAATTCGAACGTCCGATTGCGCCGTCTCGCGGCCGTCGTCGCACTCCTGGGATTGCCGCTCGTCGCAGCCGGAATTTATTACCCCTTGGGCTCGCCTGAGCTGCCCGATTTTCCATTGGCGCAGCGCAGCCGCGCGCCTGACGGCACGCAATCGCTCGACAATCTCGTGGCGCAGGTCGAGCAGCACCTGGAAGCAAACCCCACCGATGGCCGCGGCTGGAGCATTCTTGCCCCCGTGCTTGCAAAGTTGGGGCGGATGGACGATGCGGTCCGCGCATTCCGGAATTCGATCACCTATAACGGCGAAAACGCTGCACGACGGGCTGATCTCGGCGAGGTTTTGGTGGCGGCGGCCAGTGGTGTCGTTACCGCCGAGGCCAAGGCAGAATTCGAGCGCGCGGTCGCGCTTGATGCCGACGAGGTGAAAGCACGCTATTTCTTAGGACTGGCTGCCGAACAGGACGGCCGTGCTGAAGACGCTGCCGCGGTCTGGCGCGTCATGCTGGAAAAAGCGCCGCCGAATGCCCCGTGGCGTTCCCTGGTGCAGGCCGCGCTGGCTCGGGTCGGCGGTGCGCCGGTTCCTGCTTTGTCGAATGACGCGATGGCCGCGGCCAAGGATATGAGCGAAACCGACCGCACCGCCATGATCCGCAGCATGGTCGAGCGTCTCGCTACCCGCTTGCACCAGAATGGTGAAGACGTCGAGGGATGGTTGCGGCTGGTCAGGGCCTATATGGTTCTGGGGGATGCCGACAAAGCCAAGGCGGCGTCGTCCGATGCCCGGCAGGCGGTTGCGAAAGATCCGCAGCGGCTGCGAGAGCTAAACGACGGGCTGAAGAATTGAGGACTCGACGGATGAGCATGATGAGCGACATGGCGCGGTGGCGCATACGAGGCAACCCATGACGCGCAAACAGCGGCGTCTGACTATCATCGGCGGTTCGCTCGGCGTGCTCGCGGTCGCCGCGGCGCTGGTGTTGAACGCGATGCGCGATTCGATCGTGTTTTTTTCGACGCCGAAGATGGTGGCGGAAAAGCATGTTCAGCCGGGCAAACGATTCCGGCTCGGCGGCCTGGTGCAGCCGGGGTCGCTGGTACGCGGCGACAATCTGAAAGTCACTTTCGAGGTTGGCGATGGCAGCGCGGCTCTGCCGGTTTCCTATCAGGGAATCTTGCCCGACCTTTTCCGCGAAGGGCAGGGCGTTGTCGCCGAAGGCGCGCTCGATGCCTCCGGTGTATTCAAGGCCGATACCGTGCTCGCCAAACACGACGAGAACTACATGCCCAAGGATATCGCCGACGCCCTGAAGAAACAGGGGCTTTGGAAAGAGGAATACGAACCGAAGGCAAAAGCAAAAGGCGGCGCGCGGGCTGACGGAAATGCGACGCCCACCACTGCAAACGGGCAGGGAGCAGTGCGTTGATCGCAGAAAGCGGACATTACGCGCTGGTGCTGGCCCTTGGTCTCGCACTCATTCAATCGACGGTGCCGATTTTGGGCGCGCGCTGGCGTGAATACTCCTTGATGAATGTCGCCCGCTCGACCGCGGTCGCGCAACTGATGTTCGTCGCGGCGTCGTTTGCGGCGCTGGTCACGCTCCACGTTTCCTCGGATTTCTCCGTCGCCAACGTGTTCGAGAATTCGCACTCGATGAAGCCGCTGATCTACAAAATCACGGGGGTGTGGGGTAACCATGAAGGCTCGATGCTGCTCTGGGTGTCGATCCTGGCGCTGTTCGGCGCAATGGTTGCGATCTTCGGCAACAATCTGCCGATATCGCTGCGCGCGCACGTGCTGGCGGTACAGGGCTGGATCGCGAGCGCGTTCTATCTTTTCATCCTGATGACCTCGAATCCGTTCCTGCGGCTGGCCAATCCGCCGATCGAAGGACAGGACCTCAATCCCGTCCTGCAGGATATCGGCCTCGCCGTGCATCCGCCGATGCTCTATCTCGGCTATGTCGGTTTTTCGATTTCGTTTTCCTTTGCGGTTGCTGCCCTGATCGAAGGCCGCATCGATGCGGCCTGGGCGCGCTGGGTGCGGCCCTGGACGCTGATGGCTTGGATCTTCCTCTCGCTTGGCATCGCAATGGGCTCTTACTGGGCCTATTACGAGCTCGGCTGGGGCGGCTGGTGGTTCTGGGATCCGGTCGAGAATGCCTCGCTGATGCCTTGGCTTGCCGGCACCGCGCTGTTGCATTCTCTGGTCGTGATGGAGAAGCGCAATGCGCTCAAGGTCTGGACCATCCTGCTGTCGATCCTGACGTTCTCGTTGTCCTTGCTCGGCACCTTCCTGGTTCGTTCCGGCGTGCTCACCTCCGTTCATGCTTTTGCCAACGATCCCAAGCGCGGCGTATTCATCCTGCTGATCCTGTGCATCTTCATCGGCGGCAGTCTTTCGCTGTATATTTTGCGCGCGTCGTCGCTCAAGCAGGGCGGTCTATTCGCGCCGATCTCGCGGGAAGGGGCGCTCGTTCTCAATAATCTGCTTTTGACGACGGCGTGTGCGACCGTCTTTGTCGGAACACTCTACCCGCTGGCGCTGGAAGTGATGACGGGAGAAAAGATTTCGGTCGGCGCGCCGTTCTTCAATCTTACTTTCGGGCCGTTGTTCGTTCCACTGCTGATCGCTTTGCCATTTGGACCTTTGCTGGCCTGGAAGCGTGGCGATCTGTTAGGGGCCGCCCAACGGCTGATGACGGCAGGCTTTGCGGCGCTCTTTGTGCTCGCGATGGTATGGGCCTGGTCGCGCGGCGGCAGCACCTTCGCGCCGCTGGCGATTGGTCTTGCAGTTTTCGTCATCGTGGGCGCGGTCATCGATACCGTCGAGCGCATCGGGTTGTTTCGGCTGCCGCCGGGCATTGCGTTTCAACGGGCGCGTGGACTGCCGCGCTCGGCCTGGGGGACGATGTTCGCCCATGCCGGCGTCGGGATCGCGCTGATTGGCATCGTCTGCGAGACCACGTGGAACAGTGAAAGTATCAGGACGATGAAAGCGGGCGATTCCGCCGACGTCGCCGGCTACGAGCTCGTGCTCGAAAGTTTGAGGATGCGCCAGGGGTCGAACTACAACGAAATGGTCGCTAAATTCAGCGTCCTGGCTGACGGTCGGCTGATCGACACGATGACGCCGTCGAAACGCAATTTCACCACGCGCGCCGCCACCACGACCGAAGCAGCGCTGCTGTCACGCGGGGCAAGCCAGCTCTACATCTCGCTGGGCGACATCGGCGCCGACGGCGCGATTGCCGTGCGTATCTATCACAAGCCGCTCGTGCTCCTGATCTGGTTTGGTCCGGTGCTGATGGCGTTTGGCGGCATGTTGTCGCTGTCTGACCGGCGCTTGCGCGTGGGCGCGCCGAAACCGGCGAAATCCGCGCGCGGATTGCAGGCGGCAGAGTGATGGCTTTCAAGCGCGCTCTCTTTGTATCGGCCGTGATGCTAGCGATGACAACGGCACCGGCCGTCCATGCCGTGCAGCCGGACGAGATCATGTCGGATGCCGGCAAAGAGGCGCGGGCCCGGGATTTGTCGCGCGAATTGCGCTGCATGGTGTGTCAGAACCAGTCGATCGATGATTCCGACGCGCCGCTGGCGCGCGACCTGCGGCTCCTCGTTCGCGAGCGGATTGCCGCCGGCGATAGCGACGCACAGGTGATGGATTTTCTGGTCGCGCGCTATGGTGAATTCGTCCTGCTCAAGCCGCGGCTCAATTCGCACACTTGGTTTCTCTGGTCTCTGACGCCGCTGGCGCTTGCGGGGGGCGGTATTGCGCTGTGGATGTTCGGCCGGCGTCGCGCAAGAGCGGGTGCAGAACAAGATGCGGCCCTGCGTTTGACGCCGGAGGAAGAGGCGCGAATCAATCAGCTGATTGCCGCGGAACCGGCTTCCGAAAAGTAGATCCGCAACGCTTTTTGGGGCTGCGATAATCCGCCGCATTCGAACGGCGGTTCATTACAAAAGTTTAACTCCTTCGCCAGCGCGCCGTAAGGCGTAAATCACCATGTTTGGGCCTGCAGGTGCATGCCCCCGCACCGTTTCTAATTCAGGCTCTGGAGAAGCTTCTATGACTGACCGTCCTACCGATCTTACCTCGCTTCCGTCCTATCGCGCGCCGCGCCGCTCGTTGCTCTCAGCACGCAAATTCGCGCTCATGGCGTCGGTCGTCGCCGGCCTTGGTGTCGCCGTTTACGGCTTTGGCTCGGCTGGCCCGGTCGACATCTTCTCGACCAGTGCGCATGCGCAGGTCAACAACGAGGTCCGCAAGGTCGCTCAGCCGGTCGGCTTTGCCGATATCGTCGAGCGCGTCAAACCGTCCGTGATTTCGGTGAAGGTCAATATCAACGAGAAGGTCGCCAAGAACGACAACAACAACAACGGCGGCGATGACGATTCTTCTTCGCCGTTCCAGCCCGGTTCTCCGATGGAGCGTTTCTTCCGTCGTTTCGGTGGCCCTGATGGTATGCCGCCCGGTATGCGTGGTGGCCCGCGCGGTCGTGGTGTTGTGACCGGCCAGGGTTCGGGCTTCTTCATCTCGGCCGACGGTTTTGCGGTGACCAACAATCACGTGGTCGATGGCGCCGACAAGGTCGAAGTGACGACAGATGACGGCAAGACCTTCAGCGCCAAGGTGATCGGGACCGATGCCCGGACCGATCTTGCGCTGATCAAGGTTGAAAGCGGCTCGAATTTCTCGTTCGCCAAACTATCCGACGGCAAGCCGCGGATCGGCGACTGGGTGCTCGCGGTCGGTAATCCCTTCGGTCTCGGCGGCACCGTGACGGCCGGCATTGTTTCGGCCAGCGGCCGCGACATCGGCAACGGCCCCTATGACGATTTCATCCAGATCGACGCGCCCGTGAACAAGGGCAACTCGGGTGGCCCGGCCTTCAACACCGAAGGCGAGGTGATGGGTGTCAATACTGCGATCTACTCGCCGTCCGGCGGCAGCGTCGGCATTGCGTTCTCGATTCCCGCATCCACGGTGAAGACCGTGATTGCCCAGCTCAAGGACAAGGGCTCGGTGAGCCGCGGCTGGATCGGCGTGCAGATTCAACCGGTCACGCCTGAGATCGCCGACAGCCTCGGCATGAAGAAGGCCGAAGGTGCGCTGGTTGCGGAACCGCAGTCCAACGGTCCGGCGGCAAAGGCCGGCATCGAATCCGGCGACGTGATCACCGCGGTGAACGGCGAATCCGTCAAGGATGCCCGCGAGCTCGCGCGTACCATCGGTAGCCTGTCCCCCGGCAGCGCCGTGAAGCTCAACGTGCTGCACAAAGGCCAGGACAAGACGGTCAACCTCAGCCTCGGCCAGTTGCCGAATACGGTGGAGGCCAAGGCCGACACGGATAATGGCGATAAGGGCGGTGCGACCCGTGGAACGGATGTACCGAAGCTCGGTTTGAACTCTTGCGCCGGCCAATACCGTTGCGGGCGCCGGCAAGGAAGGCGTCGTGGTTACCGACGTCGATCCCAAGAGCGCGGCTGCCGAACGCGGGTTCAAGGAAGGCGACGTGATTTTGGAAGTCGCCGGAAAGAGCGTTGCCAATGTCGGAGATGTGCGCGAAGCGATTACGGCCGCGCGCAGCGACAACAAGAACAGCGTCCTGATGCGGGTCAAGAGCGGCGGATCTTCGCGGTTTGTCGCGATCCCGCTGGCCAAGGGCTAAGCGCAGGGCGCCATGAAATGGAGGGTAGCGTCGGCATAATCGCCCCCGCCGACGTTGCCTTCCTTGGGTGCAGGCTCGTGTGCCTGCGCTCTTGACTACCTTCCGGTGGAAAACGCCCCCCTCCGTCGGGAGGTCAAAAGGGCGGTGAGGTTCCCCCAGCTTCACCGCCCGCTTTTTTTGGCTTTAGTTGGCTTAAAGGGCGCGTCCGATCGCCTTGCATGAAGACCCCGGGCGCGCCATGCTGATGGAAGTTCCAACGTGACCGCAATCGCAACCGACACCCAGATGCGACTTTTAATTATCGAAGACGACCGTGAATCAGCCGACTATCTGGTCAAGGCTTTCCGTGAAGTCGGATATGTCGCCGATCTGGCAGGTGATGGCGAGGAAGGGCTGGCGCTGGCCGAAGGCGGCGACTACGACGTGCTCGTGGTCGATCGCATGTTGCCGAAGCGCGACGGCCTGTCCCTGATCGGTGCGCTGCGGGAGAAGGGCAATCGCACCCCCGTCCTGATTCTCTCGGCGCTCGGGCAGGTCGACGACCGCATCAAGGGCTTGCGCGCCGGCGGCGACGACTATCTGCCAAAACCCTATTCGTTTGCGGAATTGCTGGCGCGAATCGAGGTGCTGTCGCGCCGCCGCGGCGGACCTGCGGAAGAAACCACCTACCATGTCGGCGATCTCGAACTCGACCGCCTTTCGCACCGGGTGATGCGCGGCAAGGAGGAATTGACGCTGCAGCCGCGCGAGTTCCGCCTGCTGGAATATTTGATGAAGCATGCCGGCCAGGTGGTGACGCGAACCATGCTTCTCGAAAATGTCTGGGATTATCACTTCGATCCGCAGACCAACGTCATCGACGTGCACATTTCACGGCTGCGCTCCAAGATCGATAAGGGTTTCGAGCGGCCGCTGCTTCATACCATTCGCGGCGCGGGATACATGATCCGTGACGGCATTCGGTAAACTGATCCGAACCACGGCGTTCCGGTTGACGCTGGTCTATCTGTTGCTGTTCGCGTTGTTCGCCGCGTCCTTGCTGGCGTTTTTTGCCTGGAATACGCGGCATCTGATCACCGAACAAATCACCGCCACGGTGGATGCGGAAACCGGTGAGGTCAGCGATATCTTCGGCCGGCGCGGCTTGCGTGGTCTCGTTCTCACCATTGAAAATCGCGCGCTTCGCCCTGGCGCCAATCTCTATCTCATCACCACGCCGGCGGGGCAGGCGATCGCGGGCAATGTCGGATCGCTTGCGCCGGGCGTCATGGCGACGACCGGCTGGTCCGAGACCGCCTATCGCCGGCTCGACGATCAGGATTCTGCCAATCATTTCGCGCTTGTGAAGGTCACCGAGCTCTCCAGCGGCTTCAGGCTGTTGATCGGACGCGACCTTGAGGAGCGGCGTCGGCTCTTCGGCATCGTTGCGAAAGCCGCGCAATGGTCGATTTTGGTCGTGATGGTGCTCGGCCTTGGCGGCGGCATTTTTGTCGCGCGACGGGTGCTCACGCGCATCGACGCCATGACCGGCACCACAGAGCGGATCATGGCGGGCGACCTGAGCGGACGTCTTCCGGTCGGGCGCAGCGGCGATGAACTCGATCGCCTCGCAAAAAACCTCAACGCGATGCTGGAGCGTATCGAGGCGTTGATGATCGGGCTGAAGGAAGTTTCCGACAACATCGCGCACGATCTGAAAACGCCGCTGACGCGCCTGCGTAACCGCGCCGAGGACGCGCTTGCGAAATCCAGAACCGAAGTCGAGTACCGTTCCGCGCTGGAGCGAACTATTGAAGAGTTGGATGGCCTGATCCGCACCTTTAATGCGCTGTTGATGATTGCGCGCGCCGAATCCGGACAGGCCCGCGGCAATATGGACGACTTTGACACGGCTGACGTCGCGAGAGGCATCCACGAACTCTACGAACCGCTCGCCGAGGATGATGGCATGACGCTGTGCGTGAAGGCCGAACCGGCGCTGCTTCACGGCAATCGCGAGTTGATCAGCCAGGCCCTCGCCAACCTGGTCGAGAACGCCATCAAGTATGGCAAGCCGGACACGGTGGTTCAGCCGCTCGGTGCCGGGGCGGCCATCGACGCTGGCCGCAAGGAGATCCTGATCGAGGCCAAACGTGTCGGCGATCGGGTGCTGCTTAGCGTCACCGATCATGGCCCGGGGATTCCGGTAGCCGACCGCAAACACGCCGTAGAGAGGTTTGTCCGGTTAGAGGCAAGCCGGACCTTGCCGGGGTCCGGGCTCGGCTTGAGCCTCGCATCGGCGGTCGCGACGCTGCACGGCGGCGATCTCAGGCTCGACGACGCCCATCCGGGCCTGATTGCCACGCTGGCACTTCCGGCGCTGTCCGGCTCGAGTGTCAGGCTTGCGGCTCAAACACCGGATGTGCCACAGAAAGCTGCATGAATCGGGTAGCACCGGCTGAGGCGCGCGCGCCGATTTGACGCCGGTTGTTCTTTTTCCTTCTGGATCGACATTCGTCATGACTCTTCGCAAAATCCGTGATGCGGATGTCGATTCCACGTCGCTTGCCGCGCGTTTTGTCGGCGCGCCGTATCTGTCCGTCGCAGAAAGGGCCGAGCAGCGTCTCAGCGATTGGCTGCCGGATATTGCTCCGAGACAGGCCGCCGAATTCGAAGATCTGTTGGCGCGATTTCCGCTGGCCCGAAAGATTTTTGCCGGCCTCGCGGAAGCCTCCCCTTATCTCTTCGACCTCGTTCGCGCCGACGCCGCGCGCGCACTCAGGATATTGCAGCGTGACCCTGATCGGCATCTGGTGCAATTGCTCGAAGAGGCGCGCCACGCCGTATGGACCGCGTCCAATGAAGCGCAGGCGATGCAGATTCTGCGTGGTCTGAAAGCCGAAGCCGCGTTGCTGATTGCGTTATGCGATATCGGCGGCGTGTGGCCGGTCATGCAGGTCACACAAGCGTTGACCGATCTGGCCGTCGCCTCCGTACAATCGTCACTGCACTTCCTGCTGCAGCAGGAGGCCACGCGCGGAAGGATGTTGCCGCCGAATCCGGATCATCCGGAGGAGGGCAGCGGGCTCATCGTGCTGGCGATGGGAAAGATGGGCGCGGGCGAACTGAATTTCTCCAGCGATATCGATCTCATCATCTTTTTTGACCCTGAGGCCAATTCGCTTGCGCCCGACATCGAGCCGCAACAGTTCTACATTCGTGTAGCGCAGGGGCTGTCGCGGATGCTGCAACAGCGCAGCGGCGAGGGTTACGTATTCCGCGTCGATCTGCGGTTGCGCCCCGATCCGGCCTCGACGCCGCTGGCGATCTCGACGTCGTCGGCGCTGAGTTATTACGAACGCGAGGGCCGCACCTGGGAACGCGCCGCCATGATCAAGGCACGACCCTGTGCAGGCGACTTGCGGGCTGGCGAAGCGCTGATGGCGGAACTCTCGCCGTTCGTCTGGCGCAAGCATCTGGACTTTGCCGCGCTCTCCGACGTGCACGACATGAAGCGCAAGATGCAGACCTATCGCGGGCAGAGCGAAATCGCCGTCGAAGGCCACAACGTCAAGATCGGGCGCGGCGGCATTCGCGAAATCGAATTCTTCGCTCAAACCCAGCAATTGATTACCGGCGGCCGGCATCCGGAGCTTAGGGTACGGCCGACGCTCGAGGCGCTCGACCGGCTTGCTTCGAGTGACTGGATCACATTCGAGGCGCGTGACCAGCTCGTGGCGGCATACGAATTCCTGCGGCGGGTCGAACACCGCCTGCAAATGGTCGCCGACGAGCAAACCCACACGCTGCCGGATACCGCCGAAGCGGTCGAGCAATTTGCGCGGTTTTTCGGTTATGAGAGCCGTGCCGACTTTGCCAGGGACCTGCTCGCGCATCTCACGATCGTGCAGCGGCATTACGCCAAGCTGTTTGAAGGCGATCCCGCAGGTTCAGCGAAATTACCCGACCTGAATTACGGAGGAGGGCCGGACGATCCGCGCCTGACCGAATATCTGGCTTCGCTCGGTTTCAAGAAACCGGTAGCGGTGGCCGCGACGGTGCAGCAATGGCTTGAGGACGATTATCGGGTGTTTCGCGCGGAAGCCACCCGCGATTCGTTTGTCGAGTTTCTTCCTTCCCTCATCAACGGCCTTGCCGACTCCGAAGATCCGGACAACGCCATCGTCGTCTTCGATCGCTTTCTCCAGGCGCTGCAACGCGGTGACAGACTGTTCGTCTTGCTTAGCCAGAACCGGGATCTGGTGGCACTCGTGGCATTGATCCTCGGCGCCGCGCCGCGCCTTGGCGATATGCTGGCGCGGCAGCCGCAGATCATGGATGGCTTGATCGATCCGCGCTTCTTCGGCGCGATGCCGGACAAGACAGAGCTATCGGCGCGCTTGGCCGTGACGCTGGAGGATGCCGGTTCCTATGAGGAGTTCCTCGATCGGCTCCGGCTGTTTGGCCGGGAAAGCCTGTTCCTGATCGGCACGCGGATCCTGTCCGGCACGGTCTCGGCCCAGCAGGCCGGCATCGCATTCGCCGACGTCGCCGAGGGCATCGTCAACACCGTGCATGGTCTCGTGATCGAGCAGTTCGCTGCGCAATACGGCCGGATCATCGGGCAGGAGACCGCGATCCTTGCGATGGGAAGGCTTGGCAGCCGCGAGATGACCGCTGCGTCCGATCTGGATTTGATCCTGCTCTATGATTTCGACGCCGAGCATCCGGATTCCGATGGCGTCAAGCCCCTGCACGGCGCGCAGTATTTTGCGCGCTTCACGCAACGGCTGATCAGCGCGTTCACGACGCGAACGAATTATGGCGTGCTTTACGACATCGACATGCGGCTGCGGCCGTCGGGCCGTGCCGGTCCGGTGGCCTCGCATGTCGACGCGTTCGCCGAATACCAGGAGAAGGAAGCCTGGACCTGGGAGCATATGGCGTTGACCCGGGCGCGGGTGATTTCGTCATCTCCGCAATTCCGCGACAGGATCGAGCGGATCATTCGCGAGGTATTGACGCGCCCAAGGGGGGCCGCCAGCGTTGCTGTCGACGTCGCGGACATGCGCCGCGCCATCGCGCTGGAAAAAGGTGAGAACGAAGTCTGGGACTTGAAGCATGTCGCCGGTGGCCTGGTCGACATCGATTTCATTGCACAGTATCTGCAACTCGCTTACGCGGCCGAGAAGCCCGAAATTCTCGACGTCAATACCTTGCAGGTGCTCGACCATGCCGCGCACCTTGGCGTGTTGCCGGCGGCGTCTTTGGAAATCCTGCGATCAGCGGCATTGCTTTATCACGACTTGACGCAGGTGATACGGCTTTGCGTCAGCGAAAAGTTCGATCCGGAAACCGCCGGCGAAGACTTGTTGCAGATCATGGCCCGGGCGGGCGATGCGCCGGATTTCTCCTCGCTACAGGCGCGCGTGAAGGAAA
This sequence comes from uncultured Alphaproteobacteria bacterium, assembly GCA_963824305.1. Classification (GTDB taxonomy): domain Bacteria; phylum Pseudomonadota; class Alphaproteobacteria; order Rhizobiales; family Xanthobacteraceae; genus Bradyrhizobium. Next base: position 1,072,496 of record CAWGOW010000001.1, on the reverse strand, counting down.
CCCAGTCGGAAGTACGCCGGGTGTTCCGTGCCGTCGTCGAGGTCCCTTAGCCGAGGGGCAATCGGCCGAAATCAGTCCGGCACTGCCTGTTTTGCAGCGATGAGCTTCAGCAACTCGCCTCGCACGGAATCGATCACGCTCGCGTAGTCGTGCGCCTCAGGCTGCCGGAACAGTCGTACCGTCGGATACCAGGGGCTATCGGTGCGATCGAGCAGCCAGCGATAGTCGGGTGTCCATGGCAGCAAAATCCAGGTTCGGCGCCCAAGCGCACCGGCAAGATGTGCGACGCTGGTATCCACCGTGATGATAAGGTCAAGGCAACTCGCCAAGGCCGCGGTGTCGGCGAAGTCGGCAAGATCAGCGGTCAGATCGACGATCTCGGTTTGATTCATGATCGCCTTGTCGTCGGGCCTTACGTCTTTCTGCAAACTGACGAAGGTTGCATCGACATCGAGCAGGCTCGCCAGCAGGCGAAGAGGGATGGATCGATTCACATCGTTGGTATGGGTTGAACTGCCCGACCAAACGAGGCCAACCCGTAAATTCGTAGACGGCCCCAGCCGGTCTGTCCACGCCCGAATATGCTTCGGGGCGGGGAGGGGCAAATATGGAGTCGTTGATGGAATCGTATCGAGACAGGTTTCGAAGGCCAGCGGGAGGCTGGATATCGGGCAGTGCAGGTCGAATGCCTGCGAGGTGATAGCCGACATCGAAATACATTGCGAGCCGCCGCTCAGGCCTGACAGAAGAGATTGTAGCGGTGGCTGGACAGCCAGAATGACGCGTGCCCCGAGCTCCGTTAGCTTCGGCAGGTAACGAACGAAGTGAATGGTATCGCCAAGTCCCTCATCCGCGCAGACGAGGACGGTCTTGCCTTTGATTTCGTCGGCTCCGAACCATCTGGGCTCGCGAAATTTCGGATACAATGACGAAGGCAGTCTTAGCCGTGCTTCATGGCCGCGCCAACCAGCCTTGAAATTGCCTGTCAAAAGATTGGCAAGCGCCGCGTTCCATTCGGCCACTGTCGTCTGCCGTCCGAGAGACACGATGCGATCGTAAAACGCAAATAGCTCCTCGAACCGGTGAAGGTGAAACAACGATATGATCTTGTTGTCGAGGGCTGCCTCCGAGTTCGGCCGAATCTCCAGCGCCTTCTCGTACCATTCCAGCGCTTCGGAATCCCGACCGAGCAACCGCAACGCGGCGCCGACATTGTTGCAGATATCGGCATCGGGAGCGAGTTCGTAAGCCCGCTTGCCGTCGGCCAGAGACTCTTCGAACTTTTTCAGATTGTAGAGTGCTTGCGCGCGTGACCGCAGCGTCGGAGCATGGTCCGGCGCCACTTCATTGCTTCGATCAAGAAGCAGGATGGCCTCGGCGTGGCGTCCAAATTGATTGAGAAGCGCTCCGCTCTTGTAAAGCGCGTCCTGATGGCGCGGATCGAGCTTCAAGACGTGCTGAAAGCTCAGCAGCGCCTGATCAAAACGTTCCATCTGAACGAGAACGTCGCCCATGTTTCGCCATAGACCGGCGTCTTCCGGTTTCAACTGCACGGCCTTGTCGAAGACGTCGAGCGCTTCCTTGTAGCGCCGCTGCTGTTGCAGCGCCCCGCCTAAACTGGCGAGATAGTCGGGCTTGGGGTCCTGTCGGATCGCATTGACGAACCATTCCACCGCATGATCGTGCTGCTGGGCATCAAGGGCAATAAGGCCCATGAGATGCAGCGCTTCCGAATGGTTGGGATTGGTGGCAAGCACCTCGCGGCAGCAGAGCTGGGCATCCAGTGGCTGTCCGGATTGCAGAAACCGCAAGCCAGCCTCACAGAGCGCCGCCGGCGTGCTCGCAGGGCTATGGTTGGCGGCGGTCTGCGATTTTCGGGCGGCCCGGCGTTCGCGGCGATTCATGCGTGCCTTCAAAATTTGAGCAGCACGCTACCACTAGATGATTCGTCGGCATCGACGAACAGCTTGATCGAGACCGAGCACGGCGCCGCCCGGGCAACCCGCGCGAGGTATTGACGCGGCCGAGGGACGCCGCCAGCGTTGCTGTCGACGTCGCTGACATGCGCCGGCAGTCGCGCTGAAAAAAAGGGCGAGAACGAAGTCTGGGACTTGAAGCAGGTCACCGGTGTCGATATCGATTTCACCGCCCAGTATCTGCAACTCGGCGCACGTGAAGGAAACCCTGGCGGAAATGTGCCGGCTCTTTCGCGTAGCGGTCGAGCAGCGCAACGGTTAGCTCGGCGCAGCCATGCCGTGCGACCGCCTTGATCGATCGTCATTTTCGATCGAAACAAGCTGAATTTGATGGTTAGCCAGCCTTCGCCTGTCTCCATCGAAACCCAGGAGAAATATATGGCCGTGCATTTCGTCCGGCATTTGATGCTTGCGACAGGATTAGCTATCGCGGCGGCGTTCGACTTGCCCGCTCGGGCGCAGACGCCGGCTCCGGCAGTTGCGGCCGAGGCTCCTTTCGTGACCGAGAACAATGCCGCTATGGGAAAAATGATGGCGGATATGAATGTGAAACCGAGCGGTGATGCAGACCGTGACTTTGTGGCGATGATGATCCCGCATCATCAAGGCGCGATTGCCATGGCGCAGGCTTTGCTGCGCTATGGCCATAACGAGCAGCTGCGGCGTCTGGCCCAAGAGATCATCGTCACCCAGCAGCAGGAAATAGCGATCATGCGGCTGACGATCGGCGAATTACCAGTCCAGTCGCAGCCTTTGCCGAGTGCCGATCTAAAAGCCGTGCCCGATAACAATTCAATGCACATGAAATGAGTACGCCATGAAGTCCATCCTCGCCGTCGCTCTTGTTGCAGGTGCTTCGCTCGCCGGCTTAGATTTGGCATTCGCAGGACAGGCTCCGGGGGCTGCGAAAACGCCGGACATTCCTATCAGCCATCACGATCGAGTTTATACCGCCGAGCAGTTTTCAAATACGGTTTCCGTTACCGATCCCGTCGACAACAAGCTTCTGGGCGTGATCAAGCTTGGCGACATGCAGCCGGCGAATTTCAGCCCGCTCTACAAGGGACAGCTGTTGGTCCATGGAATGGGTTTTTCACCGGATCACCGGACCATCGCGGTCGTGTCCATCGGTTCCAATTCCGTGACCTTTATCGACACCGCCACCAACGCGATCAAACACACTACCTATGTCGGACGTTCGCCGCATGAGGCGTTTTTCACCCAGGACGGCAAAGAGGTATGGGTCACGGTGCGCGGCGAGGATTATGTAGCTGTGCTCGATGGCAACACCTTCCAGGAGAAGACACGCATCAAGGTGCCAGCCGGTCCCGGTATGCAGATTTTCTCGCCGGACGGCCGATACGGCTACATATGCTCCTCCTTCACTCCGGAAACGGTTGTGGTCTCGGTCGCCGATCATCGCGTCGTGGGACACGTAAAGCAGGACAGTCCGTTCTGCCCAAATATCGCGGCGACGCCGGACGGCAAGCAGGTCTGGTTCACGCTGAAGGATACCGGCCGCACAGTGGTGTTCGATGCCATGCCGCCTTTTGCGGTGTTGAAGTCGATTGATACTGGGCCAATTACCAATCACGTCAATTTCGTACGCAACGCCAAAGGTAGCTTCGCCTACGTCACGGTCGGCGGACTAAACGAGGTCAAGGTTTTTCGAACCGATGATTTTTCGCAAGTAGCGACGGTACCGGTCGGCCGGTTACCGCATGGAATTTGGCCGTCGGGCGACGGGAGTCGCGTCTATGTCGGTCTTGAAAATGCCGATGCCGTGACGGCGATCGACACGTTGACGAACAAGGTCATCGCCACCAGTCCCGTCGGTCAGGCACCACAGGCGATCGCCTATGTTACCGGCGCTGTGCCGGACGGTGATGGGATGCAAAATCTGCAGCCGCTTGGGGTCGCAGGTCAAGTCGCACAACTTCGCCTGGTGGTTCTAAATGGCGATGCGAGAGCGGGTTCCGACACTTCGACCAGCGTGTCACTGTTCGATCAGGGACTGAGCCAGGTGTTGCAGGCGGCTGTTGCCGGCCTGGAACCGAAGCAGCCTTATCTTCTCGCGTTGGCTGAAAAGCCGGACGGTAGCGGCACGCTGGATCCGTTGGCGGATTTCATGACGAATCCCGCGGGCGCGGCGATCGTCAACGCGGCCGGGCCGATCCGGCAGATCATGCAGGACGACCGGGAAAATATCCGACGCTATCTTGTGATTGCGCGAGGCAATGCCGCCAAGCCGTGCCCGATCATACAAATCCAGCAGTGATTCGCAGCAGGGTGTGAAAGCGTCAATACGCCTTCACACCCGCCGCTTTCAACGACGCAATGGCATCTCGAACGTTCGGATCGAGTCCGGCACCGCCCGCATCGAGGTGAGCGAATATCTGCTTGCGCATCCGCGGATCCCAGAATTTGTGGATGTGGTCGGCGACGCCAGCGACCTGCTTGTCGTGCCCCTGGCTTTCGAAGAATTTGCCGATTTGATTGGCCATATAGACCAGCCGGTTATCATGCGACATGCGCAGTTCCTTGTGCGACCGCCGCTGACGCGATGCGATCGGGATGGGTGAAAATTTCAAAGCCGTCAGACCGGGCGACGGCGACAAGGGTAATGCCGGCGGCTTCCGCCATTCTGACGGCCAGTGCGGTCGGTGCGGAAACGGCGACCATGACGGGCGCGCCGATCGCCGCCGTCTTTTGAACCATCTCGACCGAGACGCGGCTGGTCAACAGAACCATGCCCTCGCTTGCGGGAGCTTTGAGCTGAGCGAGCGCGCCGGCCAGCTTGTCGAGCGCGTTGTGGCGGCCGACATCTTCACGCAGCGCCACGATGCCGGCGGCGGGCGTCCAGAGCGCCGCAGCATGAACTGCGCGGGTCTCGATATTGATCGGCTGCAATGGCGGCAGGCTGGCCATTGCCGTCATGATCTCGCGGGGAGCGAACGAGCGTCCTCTGGCAACGACGGCAGCCGGACGCACCGCTTCGGCGATTGAATCGATGCCGCAAAGACCACAGCCGGTGGGGCCCGCAATGTGCCGTCGGCGATCGCTAAACCGCGCGGCTTTCTCCTCTGCCAGCCACATGCGCAACTCGATGCCGTCGTCGAGATCGACGATCTCGAGTGAGGCGATCTCTTCCGGGGATCGGACGATCCCCTCGCTGAGACTGAATCCGACCGCAAAATCCTCGAGATTTTGCGGTGTACCCATCATCACCGCGTATGTGCCGCCGTTATAGGTCAACGCCAGCGCGGCTTCTTCCGGGATCGCACGCGTGCCCTCGCTAAGGCGGGTGTCGCGCCATGCCAGACGATTGACGGTGCGAACCGGATGGCGCAACGGCTACTCCGCAGCGTCGACGACAGGTGCAATGCGCCGCGAGTGACGGGCCTGCTCGTCGTAAGACTTCTGCCATTCCGACGGTCCGTTGGAGGGCGAGATCTCCACCGCCGTGACCTTGTATTCGGGGCAGTTCGTGGCCCAGTCGGAGAAGTCGGTAGTGATGACGTTGGCCTGCGTGTCCGGGTGGTGGAACGTAGTGTAGACGACACCCGGCGCCACGCGATCGGTGATCAGCGCCCGCAAGGTGGTTTCGCCGGCGCGGCTCTTCAGCCTTACCCAGTCGCCGTCGCGCACACCGCGCTGCTCGGCGTCATGCGGATGGATTTCGAGCCGGTCTTCTCTGTGCCAGACCACGTTTTCGGTGCGGCGGGTCTGCGCACCCACATTGTACTGGCTGAGGATGCGCCCGGTGGTCAGCAGCAGCGGGAAGCGAGGCCCGGTGCGCTCATCGGTCGGGATATATTCGGTAAGCACGAACTTGCCCTTGCCGCGAACGAAACCGCCGATATGCATGGTCGGCGTGCCCTCCGGCGCCTTTTCGTTGCAGGGCCATTGCACCGAGCCCCACTCGTCGAGCTTGGCGTAGGAAACACCGGCAAACGTCGGGGTCAGGGCCGCAATCTCGTCCATGATCTCAGACGGATGATTGTATTTCATCTCGAAGCCCATAGCCTTGCTGAGCTGGATCGTGACCTCCCAGTCGGCCAGCCCGTTGCGCGGCGTCATCACCTTGCGGACGCGCTGGATGCGCCGCTCGGCATTGGTGAAGGTGCCGTCCTTCTCCAGGAAGGTCGATCCAGGCAGGAATACGTGGGCGTAGTTCGCGGTCTCGTTCAGGAAGAGGTCGTGAACGATGACGCATTCCATCGACGACAGCGCCGCAACCACGTGCTTGGTGTTGGGGTCGGATTGCAGGATGTCTTCGCCCTGCACGTACAAACCCATGAAGGTGCCTTCGATCGCGGCGTCGAACATGTTGGGAATGCGCAGGCCCGGTTCCGGGTTGAGCTTGACGTTCCAGGCGCCCTCGAACAACTCGCGCACGGCTTCACCCGAGATATGGCGGTAGCCGGGCAGTTCGTGCGGGAACGAGCCCATGTCGCAGGAGCCCTGCACGTTGTTCTGGCCGCGCAGCGGGTTTACGCCGACGCCGGGACGACCGATATTGCCGGTCGCCATCGCGAGGTTGGCGATCGCGATTACCGTTGTCGAACCCTGGCTGTGCTCGGTGACGCCGAGCCCGTAATAGATGGCGCCGTTGCGGCCGGTCGCATAGACGCGCGCGGCTTCGCGCAGATCCTTCGGGTTGACGCCGGTCATGATCGCCGTCGCTTCCGGGCTGTTCTTCGGCAACGAGACGAACGCTGCCCAGTCCTGGAATTCGTCCCAGTCGCAACGCTCGCGTACGAAGGCTTCATCGGCCAGCCCCTCGGTGACGATGACGTGGGCAATGGCTGTCAGCACCGCTACGTTGGTGCCGGGCATTAGCGGCAGGTGCAGCGCGTTCATGTGCGGCGATTCCACCATTTCGGTGCGCCGCGGATCGATCACGATCAGCTTGGCGCCCTGGCGCAGCCGCTTCTTCATGCGCGAGGCGAACACAGGATGAGCGGCCGCCGGATTGGCGCCGATCACCACCATCACGTCAGAGTCTTCGACGGAGTCAAAATCCTGGGTGCCGGCCGAGGTGCCGAAGGTGGTGGAGAGACCATAGCCGGTCGGCGAGTGGCAGACGCGGGCACAGGTATCGACGTTGTTATTGCCGAAGCCGGCGCGGATCAGCTTCTGCACCAGATAGGTTTCCTCGTTGGTGCAACGTGATGACGTGATGCCGCCGACGGCGTCACGGCCGTATTTCTGCTGGATGTGCTTGAACTTCGCGGCCGCGAAGCCGAACGCTTCGTCCCAAGACACTTCGCGCCAGGGATCGTCGATGCTTTCGCGGATCATCGGCTTGAGGATGCGTTCCTTGTGGTTGGTATAGCCCCACGCGAAACGTCCTTTGACGCAGGAATGGCCGCGGTTGGCTTTGCCGTCCTTGTACGGCACCATGCGGACGACTTCCTCGCCGCGCATTTCCGCCTTGAAGGTGCAGCCGACGCCGCAATAGGCGCAGGTCGTCACGGCAGAATGCTCGGGCTGGCCGATTTCGATCACGGACTTTTCGGTCAGCGTCGCGGTCGGGCAGGCCTGTACGCAGGCGCCGCAGGACACGCATTCGGAACCCAGAAAGCTTTCGCTCATGCCCGGCGAAACGCGGCTATCGAAGCCGCGCCCCGAAATCGTCAGTGCAAAGGTGCCCTGGACTTCCTCGCAGGCGCGTACGCAGCGCGAGCAGACGATGCACTTCGAGGGGTCGTAGGTGAAATACGGATTGGATTCGTCCTTCGGCATCCAGGCCGCATTGGCGTGGCCGCCGGATTTGGCGAAAACATGATTCTCGCCCTCGTAGCCATAGCGCACATCGCGCAGGCCGACCGCGCCTGCCATGTCCTGCAACTCGCAATCGCCATTGGCAGCGCAAGTCAGGCAGTCGAGCGGATGGTCGGAGATATAGAGCTCCATCACGCCCTTGCGCAGCTTCTTCAGCCGCTCGGTCTGGGTGTGGACCACGAGGCCCGGCATGGCCGGCGTGGTGCACGAGGCGGGCGTTCCCGCGCGCCCCTCGATTTCAATGAGGCACAACCGGCACGAGCCGAAGGCGTCGACCATGTCGGTCGCGCATAGTTTTGGAATTTGCGTGCCGGCCTCCATGGCCGCGCGCATGATCGAGGTGCCCTCAGGCACGGTAACGCTCTGACCGTCGATGGTGAGCGTGACCATAGTCTCGGATTTGGAGCGCGGGGTTCCGAAGTCGGTTTCTTGGATCAGCGACATGGCGATCTCCTATTCTATTCCGCAGCCTGAAGACTGGTCGGAGCAGGCCCGAAATCTTCCCGGAAGTGTTTCAATGCGCTCATGACGGGGTAGGGCGTGAAGCCGCCGAGCGCGCAGAGCGAGCCGAATTTCATGGTGTTGCAGAGGTCTTCGACGACCGCGAGATTCTGCTCAACGCGTTCGCCGGCGCGGATCTTGTCGATGGTCTCGACGCCGCGGGTCGATCCGATCCGGCAAGGCGTGCACTTGCCGCAGGATTCGATCGCGCAGAATTCCATCGCAAAGCGCGCCTGCTTGGACATATCGACCGTATCGTCGAAAATCACGATGCCGGCGTGCCCGATCAGGCCGTCGCGCGCCGCAAAAGCCTCATAGTCGAACGGTGTATCGAACAACGCGCGGGGGAAATAGGCGCCCAAGGGGCCACCGACCTGCACGGCCCGCACAGGGCGGCCGGTAAATGTGCCGCCCGCGATATCGTCGACGAGTTCGCCAAGCGTGATGCCGAAGGCGGTTTCGAACAGGCCGCCAAACTTGACGTTACCCGCAAGCTGGATCGGCATCGTTCCGCGGGAGCGGCCCATGCCATAGTCGGCGTAGGCCTTCGCGCCACCGGCGAGGATGAAGGGGATCGCCGCAAACGACAGCACGTTGTTGATCACGGTGGGCTTGCCGAACAGGCCCTTGTGGGCGGGTAGCGGTGGCTTGGCGCGGACGATGCCGCGGCGGCCCTCGAGGCTTTCGAGCAGCGAGGTCTCTTCGCCGCAAACGTAGGCGCCGGCGCCGACCCGGACCTCAAGATCGAACGCGTGCTTCGATCCGCAGATGTTCACGCCGAGATAACCGGCGCGCCTGCCGGCCACGATCGCGGCATTCATCGCTTCGACCGCGTGCGGATATTCCGAACGGATGTAGATGTAGCCCTTGGTGGCGCCGACGGTGACGCCGGCAATGGTCATGCCCTCGATCACCACGAAGGGATCGCCTTCCATGATCATGCGGTCGGCGAAGGTGCCGCTGTCGCCTTCGTCGGCGTTGCAGACGATGTATTTCTGGTCGGCGCTCGTCTGCGCCACCGTCTTCCATTTGATGCCGGTGGGAAAGCCCGCGCCCCCGCGGCCGCGCAGTCCGGAAGCCGTGACGTCGGCGAGGATGGCGTCTGACGTCAGCGTCAACGCGCGCTCGAGGCCTTTGTAACCGTCATGGGCGCGATAATCCTCGACCGAGCGCGGGTCGATGATGCCACAGCGAACGAAGGTCAGGCGGGTCTGGCGCTTCAGCCACGGAATTTCCTCGGTGAGGCCCTGGCGCAGTGCATGTGGGCCGTCGGCCAGGATTGCGTCCAGGACGGACGCTGCGTCGGAATCCTTTACCGGGCCAAAAGCGACGCGTCCCTGCGGCGTGGCGACCTCGACCATCGGCTCCAGCCAATACAGACCGCGCGAACCGGTGCGGACGATCTCGATCGCCGCATTGCGCTTTGCGGCGGCCTGTTCCAGCGCCGCCACGGTCTCCTCTGCGCCAACGGCAACAGCGCCGGCGTCGCGTGGAATGAAAATACGCACGCTCATCGCTGTGCCTCCGCGATCAATGCGTCGATGCGCGCTTCATCCAGCATTCCAACCACGCGGCCGTCGAGCATCGCCGACGGAGCCGTGGCGCAAAGGCCGAGACAGTAGATCGGCTCCAGCGTCACGCGCTCATCCGGCGTTGTATTGCCGATCGTAATGCCGAGCTTGGCTTCAGCTCGCGCCGCGACGGCATCGCCGCCGGCAGCCTGGCAGGCTTCGGCGCGGCAGAGTTTCAGCACATGCTTGCCCGCCGGCTTGTGACGAAAATCATGATAGAAGGTGAAGACGCCGTGCACCTCGGCGCGCGACAAATTCAGCGCCTCTGCGACCATTGGAATCGCGGGCTCCGGCACATAACCGAACGCCTGCTGGAGCGCGTGGAGGATCACCAGCGTCGAACCTTCAAGATGGCTATGCTCGGCGATGATTTCGGCGCCGCGCTTGTCGTCCCACGGCTCGTAGACGGACATGATCCACCTTTTCAATCAGTGCTTTATCGCCAACACTGAAAGACGGAATGGTTCTAAGAATCAATAAAGCTGTCTCATGCTGCGATAGCGAAAGACAATCGATAGGAAGGTCATATTGGTTGATACGTAATCCTGATAGCGAGCCGGGTCGGCGGGCCCGTTTTCGAAGCCAATACGCGCCCAATTCGAGCTGTTTCGGCATTGGACTTTTGGCCTCATCTGGCCGGCGCCAAGCCATGATATTCGTTACCATGGAAACTGTTGGGGGACGCCTTGATCGACAAGCTTGAACTGCTGCTGGCACTGGCCAAGGAACGCCATTTTGGACGGGCGGCGGAGGCCTGCGGCGTTACGCAGCCGACGATGTCGACCAGCCTCAAGCAGTTGGAAGAAATTCTTGGCGTGATGCTGGTACAGCGCGGATCGCGCTTCCAGGGGTTTACGCCGGAGGGCGAGCGGACGCTCGATTGGGCACGGCGGATTGTCGGCGATACCCGCGCTATGCGCCAGGAAATCAACTCGCTGAAGGAGAAACTGTCGGGCGAAATCCGGATTGCTGCGATCCCGACCGTGCTCGGCATGGTCGCCTCGCTCACGACGCCATTTCGCGCGCGCCATCCGGATGTGCGATTTCGAGTCGTGTCCTGCACCTCGGCGGAAGTGCTCGGCCTGCTCGAGAACCTCGAGGTCGACGCCGGGCTTACCTATATCGAGAACGAGCCGATCGGCCATGTCCGCACCATCCCGCTCTACAATGAAAGCTATCGCCTGCTGACCGCGCCGGATGGCGAGTTCGGCGATCGCGAGCAGGTGACTTGGTCGGAGGTCGGGAAGGTTCCGCTGTGCCTGTTGACACCCGACATGCAGAACCGTCGCATCATCGACCGCGCGCTCAAATCGGCTGGCGTCGAGGTGACGCCGACGCTGACGTCGAATTCGCTGCTCGTGCTCTATACCCATGTGAAGACCGGCCGCTGGGCGAGCGTGATGCCGGCCAAGCTTGCCGAAACGCTCGGGCTTGCCGATCGGGTCCGCAGCATCCCGATCGTCGATCCCGTCGTGGATTACAGCATCGGGATGGTGGTGCCGAAGCGCGACCCCATGACGCCGCTGATTGCGGCGCTGGTTCAGATCGCGCGCGAGGTTGCTCCGTCGCTGGCCTGATCGAGTCCTAAGCCGCGGCGGCAATCTTGCCCATCATGGCCCGGTGAGCATCGCGTGGCAGGCAGACCCGAACGACCGTGCCGCGGCCGAGCTTGGAGCGTAGCCGCATCGAGCCGCCATGCAGGTTGGTCAGCGATCGCGCGATCGCAAGCCCAAGCCCCGAACCGTGATAAGTCTTGGTCAACTGGCTTTCGACCTGTTCGAAGGGCCGGCCGAGGCGCTTGAGCGACTGCGGCGCGATGCCAATACCGGTGTCGGCGATCAACAGTACAACCTGATCTCCGACCTGCCGGCTGCGGACGGTGACCCTTCCGCCGTCCGGGGTGAATTTGACGGCGTTGGAGAGCAGGTTGACGATGATCTGTTTGGTGGCGCGGCGATCCGCCACCACCGAGATCGAACCGTCGATGTCGGCGTCGAGGTCGAGGTTCTTGTCGTTAGCGCGGCCCGACACGACGCGCATGGATTCGGCCAGCGTTTTCGACAGATCGAGCTCTTCCATGTCGAGCTTCATGCGGCCAGCTTCGATCTTGGACATATCGAGGATGTCGTTGATTACTTCCAGCAGGTAATGACCGCTGGTGAGAATGTCGTGGCAATACTCCTGATACTTTTCCGAGCCGAGCGTGCCGAACATGCCGCTTCCCATGATTTCGGAGAAACCGATGATAGCGTTGAGAGGGGTGCGCAGTTCGTGGCTCATATTGGCGAGGAATTTGGACTTGGTCTGGTTGGCTTCCTCGGCGCGATTCTTTTCCCTCGAATACTTTTCGGCGAGGTCCGCAAGCTCGAGGGCCTGACGTTCGAGCTCGCTCTGTGAGCGCTTCAGGTCGATTACGGTGGCGCGCAGGCGCAGGTCGTTGTCGACCAGCTTATGTTCATGTTCCTTGATGCGCGTGATGTCGGTTCCAACCGAGACGTAACCGCCGTCCTTGGTTCGCCGCTCGCTGATGTGCAGCCAGCTGCCGTCGTCGAGTTGCGCTTCGAAAGTGCGCGCGCCCGGCGCCTGGTTGGCGATCTCGTGCAGGCGGGTCCGCACCTCCGGCATCCGGCCGACCTCGATCACGGTCTCGTAGGAGGTGCCCGGGCTGACGGCGGAATCCGGCAGTTTGTGCAGCCGCTGGAAATGCGAGTTACAGAGCACGAGCCGGTCGCTCGCATCCCACAGCACGAAGGCTTCGGGGATGGTTTCGATGGCGTCGCGTAGTCGCAAGTCGGCCTCGACGGTCTTTTCCGCCAGGCTCTTCTGCTCGGTAATGTCGACCGCAATGCCGATCAGATGCAGTCCGGCATCCGAGGCGTCCTGGCTGAGTTCGCAACGCACCCGCAGCCAGATCCAGTGACCGTCGGTGTGCCGCATGCGGAAAGTATGGTCGATGTAGTTGATCTTTGCGGAGATCAGCTGGTCGGCGATCTCGAACAGATCGATATCGTCCGAGTTCACCAGCGCATTGACCTCGCCGAACGTCTGCAGGTCGCTGCGGTTCTCCAGCCCCAGCATGGTGAACATCGACTGAGACCAGAAAATCTTGCCGCGCGAAAGATCCCAGTCCCACAATCCACAGCGGCCGCGATTGAGCGCCGTGTCGATACGCCCGCGCACGGCGTCGTTGATGAGATCGCCTTCGCGGGCGCGGGTCGACTGCCAGTGGAAGGCAAAGCCGAGGATCAGTACGACGAAGCCGGTGGTCGCGGACAGCGTTACCGACAGCGCTGCATCGGATCGCCAGATCGAATTGATCTTTTCCTGGATCACGATCACCTGGCCGGGCAACGATTTGACCACACGGCGGACCGCAAGCGCTCCGTCGCCGTTCGGCAGCGTGATGTCGGATACGGCGGCCGGTTGAGCCGGCGGCGATGACGGTACGACCGCGCTGATGATGTCGAGGAGGCTGGCGGAATCGCCGATCGCGGACTCGACGGGAACGCGGGCGAGAATCCGCTGGTCGAAGCCGGTGACGATGACGTGCCGTCCGGCGGCGACGGCCCAGGATGGAATCAGCCCCGGCAACAGCAGCTGGAGACGTTCGAACGATGTGGCGCGGTCCTCACGGGCCGAAGCGATGCGATCGAGACGTTCGGCAAGCAGGTCGGCTACCGCTGCGAGGTCGCGCTTGGTGGACGAGCGCTTCTGGCGGGTCTGGTCGACGACCTGCACGAAAGCGCCGAGGAAAATGGTGATCAGAAACGCAATGATCAGTGTGGGTACTGCACGACGGAGCGCAGGCTCCGCTAACAACAGCCTGTGATAGGCTGGCTTCGCGATCGATTGCGCCAATCCCTTGATCGAATCGGATTGGACGCACGCGCCCGCCGCGTGTGCGCGCACCATCCCCTTTGCCCCCTCGGAAAGCTCGTCAGATCAACCCCGTTCGAGGAAGAATCGCCGCTCCCCGAATCAGATTCATTTGAATCCACTTTTTCCGGGCTGTCGAGAGTCAACAATTCGTTAAGACAAATAATTCTTGTCCACGGCGAATCGCAGTCACCAAAATGCCCGCAAAAAGCCGGGCGAAAGAGAGTCCGAAACAGGAACGCGCAATCGCAACATAAACTTTGTCACGCGTTGGGCGGCTCGGCGTGGCTGATGACGCGTTTCACCGTCGGGAAGGCTCGCCGCAAGGCCCGCTCGATTTCGTCGACGCTTTCGTGAACCTTGATCACGCTCATCGAGGGCACTGCGCGGCAGTGGAAGTTGACGATCTCGCCGGCGTCAGTGTCGCGCACCCGCACATTGTGAATGTCATGGATCGTTCCAAGCGCCGCGAACCTCACCAGGGCCGCGCGAATGGCATCCACCCGATCCGGCGCAGCATCGGTCCCGAGCGGCAATTCCGGTTCCAGCGGTTCGATATGAGTGTCGACTTCGACATCCTCGCCGAATTCGTCGCGAATGTTGCGCTCCAGCTGGTGGGCGATGTCGTGGGCTGCGATCAGCGTCATCTCGCCGTCGACTTCGAGGTCAATGCTGACGGTGAGCTTGTCGCCGAGATCGTGAACTGTGACATGATGGACCGCGAGGCCGGAATTGCGCGCAATCACCATGATGCGCTCGCGGACGCTCTCATTGTCGCGCGCGACCGGAATCGCGGTAAACGTCAGGTCGGCATCGTCGAACGCGGCGGAAACGGCTTTTAGGGCCTTCTGCTTCATCTCGTCGACGCGATCGATGGGGAAGGTGCGCGGCACCTGCACGCTGGCGTCGATGAAATGGGTCGATCCGACCATGCGCACCCGCAACCGATCGACGCCAACCACGCCTGGAACGGAACGGATCGCGGCGGCAGCTTTTTCGGCCGCGCCTTCGGGGGCGCGATCGACCAGGGTTTCGACGGTCGAGCGAGCAAGCCGCATGCCGAGCAATGCAATCACGATCGCCACCGTTGCCGCGGCAACCGAGTCGCCCCAGGCATAGCCGAAGCCCGAAAGCGCAAGTCCGGCAATAACCGCAATCGAGCCGAGCACGTCGGAGGCAAAGTGCAACGCGTCGGCGGCCAGCGCCTGGCTCTTGGTCGCATGGGCTGCGCGATGCAGCGCCCGCGCGCGCCACAGATTGACGGCGATATCGATGATGAGCACGACGAAGGGAATGGCCGAGAGCGTCGGGGGCGGGGCGCCTTCGCGCAGGCGGCTAAAGGATTCGACGAGGATACCGCCGGCCAGCACATAGAGCATCGCGATGATGCCGAGTGCCGACACGCTCTCGAGCTTGCCGTGGCCGTAATGATGTTCTTCGTCTGCCGGCTGATCGGAGAAGCGCACCACCAACCAGGTGACGACGGTCGCAACCACGTCCACGGACGAGTGCAGGGCTTCGGAGATCAGCGCCAGGCTGCCGATGGCGATGCCGACCAAGAACTTGGCCAGAGCCATAGCGGCGCTGGCGAAAATCGAAATCGCCGCAACACGCGACTTGGTTGGGTGAATACCTTGGTCCATGGGCCGCGGTTTAGCAGGCAGTCTTTAACGATTAAAGTACGTCAAAATACTGCTGTTGCTAGTTAGTTGCATTAGCGTGCAATGCTGTAAATCTTGACGGTCAATTGACATATTTTTTCCTTCTCGCGACGCAAGACGTCCGAGTTTTGCTCAGAATTTTCGCCCTGAAATGAGAGGGCGCAGGGAATGCCGGGCGCCGGATACGCCCGCAGCCTCGTGCGCGAAGTAGAAAGCACACGAGTTAGTCACCACAGGCTCACCGGCCAACGCCGGCACTCCCTGCGCAATGGTTCTAACGGCTTACTCCGCGCTCTCCCTGGTGATCGGGCTTTTTGTCACCATCCCCGACGTGACGTGTAAGCGTCATCGTCGAGTTGACACCAGCGTCGAGATGTCAGGACCACACGGCTTCGCCGTCCACTTCCGCGCCGTTCGTCCTTAAGGCACCAAAGCGTCCACCGCATCCCGTCCAACGTTCGTGACGATGGCCAACGCCCCTCTTTCGGACGAGATGCGCAAAGCTGTAGGGGTGATTTGCCCGTCGGGTTAAGCGAAATATTTTTGCTAACCGGACTGGACATCCAGTTCAGTGATTTGCCCGACGGGCAAATCGCTCGCTCCAATCAGCGAGGCGGTCCTGGCATGTTTGTCGTTCAGGCTAGGCCATTTCCGCATTTGACCTACCGCGGACTTATCTTGCCGGAATTTCAGTGGTTGCGTTAGACTAACGGTACATTGGGGCTCGGATTGAATGCCGTTGAAACGGCAGACGTATCAGCGGTGATGGACCGCCCGCTTTCGGAACGTGCACAACCTTCGACGCGAGAGGCCACATGAGCTACGAGGCGATCAACTTCGACAAGAAGTTCACATTATTCAACGAGCAATGGCAGCCGAAGGTTGTGGCTGAAATGAACGATTATCAGTTCAAGATTGTGAAGTTGGAGGGGGATTTCGTTTGGCACGATCACCAGAATACGGATGAGACATTCATCGTACTCGAGGGTATTCTAAGGATCGATTTTCGCGACGGCGCGGTTCGCGTAGCGGCGGGCGAAATGTTCGTCGTCCCAAAGGGTGTCGAGCACAAGCCTTATGCGGAACATGAGGTAAAGCTCTTGCTTATCGAGCCGCGCGGGGTTCTCAATACGGGGCATGAGGGCGGCGACCGGACAGCCCAAAATGATGTCTGGATTTGACAACGGCCAAGGTCCGTTGACGACCCGAAAAGCGGACGTTTCGCTTGTAACGATCCGAGCAGATGGAGCGGGTCGTGCGGGAGTGCCGATCGCGCCGCAGCGCATTCACCTCATCGCCCGGCAGGGCCGGTATCGGAGGAAGTGGTGAAATTGCATCGATCCCTCGTCGCGCTCTTTGTTATCGCGGCCTGGCTCGGATCATGTCTGTCGCAGGCGATGTCCGACTTAGGTCCGTTATGCGGGCAGGGCGGGTATGCACACAGGCCCGGCGGGGTTTAATTCCGCTTTGGAGACCCCATATATGGTCCATGACCACATGGCAACCACCCAAGCGCGAACCGAAGAAGACCAAGGCCGAACTTTACGAGATGTTGGCCGAGGCCGTCCGCAATACGCAGGCTGAGATAAGCCTGCAACGGGTCAAGAAAGGCCGCGGCGAAAAGGCCGCCTGACCTTTAATGCCCGCATGACGCCGATATCTCCGCATCGGATCGCCATTAAAGCTAATCAGCAAGCTTAATAAGTGTGTTCCCTTGCGGCGCACAGTTGCCGCGCTATCGTCGTCTCATTGGTCTCGGAGGCGATCTATGCGAGACAAAATAAACAAGGACTTTGCGCAACGCGGCGCGGGGCGGACTTTTCAGCGCTTCGGCAAACCGACCGCAACGGAATACGAAAAGGCGCAGGAAGCGTTCCGAAAAAATTACCAGCGATTGAAGGCTGAGCGCGTGGCCAGGGAAACGACAAAGTCCGGCGACGACAAATAGTGGCGTTAGCGTCTGTCAGGTAACTAAGGGCCAGTCAACTTTTCGCCTGGGCATCGAGCGAAGTTCGCACCGCGGCGGCGAACTCGGCCGGGAGGAATGGCTTGTGCAACAGTAATGTTTGTCCAACCGCCCTCTCGATTGCGGAAGTGTCGGAATAGCCGCTGACAAAAAGGATCCGCAGGTCTTCGACCACCTGCCGGGCCGAGGTCGCCACCTCAGCGCCGTTTGAGCCCGGCATTCCAAAATCAAGCACCATCAAATCCGGCCGGTCTGTCCTTAGAATATTAAGCGCGGCTTCGCCGTCGCCGGCCTCCACGACCTTGTACCCAAGGTCGGAAAGGACGACGGACATGATTTCGCGAACATCGGCGTCGTCATCCACGATCAGAATGGTCTCCGAGCCTCGCGACACACGGGGCGTCGCAGCGCTTTCGTGTCCGGATGTGGAGTGGGCGTTACGCAGCACGATATTGATCTTTGTTCCCTCGCCAGGCGTACTATCGATCGTAACGTCACCGCCGAGTTGCCGGACAATGCCGTAGACCTGGGAAAGGCCGAGTCCAGTGCCCTTACCGGCGGGCTTCGTTGTGAAGAACGGGTCGAAGGCCCGCGCAGCGATCTCCGGCGGCATTCCTGTCCCGTTATCGGCCACGCACACGATGACACGCTCCGTGTCGGCCGGGTCCAATTGCGCAGAAATCGTCAGCGTGCCGCCGTTCGGCATGGCGTCGCGGGCGTTGATCGAAAGGTTCAAGATTGCGAGTTCGAGCTGGTTGGCATCCGCAAGCACGTGCGGCAATGCATCCGAAATCTTCATTTCGACTGCAACCTCGGCGCCCAACGTTTGATTCACCAGCTGGCCCATGCCCGTGAGCAATTGGCTCAAATCAACCGGCGCCGTCTCAAGCTTCTGCGTACGCGAAAAAGCAAGGAGTTGCGCGGTCAGTTTCGAACCCCGCTCGGCCGCCTTGAATGCATTTTCGGCCTGACGGGCGATGCGTGGATCGGTCGCGCGCAAACGAATAAGATCGAGATTGCCGACGACGGCCGTCAGCAGATTGTTGAAGTCGTGCGCCAGTCCCCCTGTCAGTTGACCGACGGCTTCCATCTTTTGAGACTGCACGAGCGCGGCTTCGGCGCGTTCCCGCTGCTCCATTTCGTGCTTCAATTTGAGATTTGCGGATTCGAGTTCGGCAACGCGGTCTTTGACCCGCTGCTCCAGTGTTGCGTTCAACGCCCGCATGCTGTCTTCGGCCTTTCTGATCCGCAGCATGGCCCTCACAGCGGCAGCAAGCTCCAGCGGTTCGGCCGGTTGAACCAGATAGGAATCCGCACCGGAATCGAGCCCACGGGTGCGATGAAGCGAGGTCGTGAATGTCGAGGATGTCATCAAGACCATGACGTCAGGCCATTTTTGCTTGATAAAGGCGCAAACCTCATAACCGGTGATGTCCGGAAGCTCGACGTCGAGCAGCACAATCGGCGGTTTTTCGCTTTCGACAAGCCGCAGCGCTTCTGCGCCGCTCCTGGCCTCGACGACGGTGAAACCGGCTTCCTGAAGGTCGCGCGATTTGACGTAACGCGGAGCGTCCTGGTCATCGACGTTCACAATGACAATGTTAGGGCGCTCGGTCACGGTGCCCCCGCGGTCGCATCGCGAAGGAACAGTGAAACGTTTTCGCGAGAGATGATGTTCTTGGAAATGACGCGCGTGCCGGCGGGAAGGCGCGCTTTAAGCTCGGCGTTGATGTTCATGGACGTCGAGACAATGACCGGCGTGACGCTGGTCCGACTATCGGCGGTCAGTTCCTGCAATACCGAAAATCCGTC
Organism: uncultured Alphaproteobacteria bacterium; assembly: GCA_963824305.1. Taxonomy (GTDB): domain Bacteria; phylum Pseudomonadota; class Alphaproteobacteria; order Rhizobiales; family Xanthobacteraceae; genus Bradyrhizobium. Next base: position 1,053,346 of record CAWGOW010000001.1, on the reverse strand, counting down.
CATCGTCGGCATTTGCAGGTCAAGGATAATGACATCGGGCTTTTGCTCGCGCGCAGCTATCAGGCCGACGTCACCGTCGACTGCCTCGATGAATTCGTAGCGCGGCTCGTTGCTGATGATCTGCCGCATAACGTAGCGGAAGGTTTCATCGTCGTCGATGAGCAAGACCTTCTTGCGTGCGCCGTCGGCGGAACGCTGGGCGCGCGAAGGATCGCCGCGCTCGGGTGGAATGGACAGCGTGAAAACCGAACCCTGACCGGGTACGCTTTCAATCGTCAGTTCGCCGCCGAGCAGTTCTGCCAGCGATCTGGATAACGGCAATCCCAAACCGGTGCCCTTGACCCGTTTCTGGATTTTCGTTTCTACTTGCGAAAACTCCTCAAAAATCCTGGCCTGATCCTGCGGCGCAATGCCGATGCCGGTATCGCGAACCGACAGTTTGACGCGTTCGTTTTCGGCGTCGAAGAAAGCGCTGACCCGCACCTCACCCCGTTCCGTGAATTTCAGCGCGTTTGAAATCAGGTTGCGCAGAATCTGTGTGACCTTTCCCTCGTCCGTGAAAAGGTTAGGCACTCGGTCGGGAATTTCGAAAATCAGGTCGACCGCTTCGCTGGTCAACAACGGCCGAAGCGCGCCGCGAAGGCCACCGAAAAGTTCGCCGACGGTAAAGGCGGTGGGCCGGATGTCCACTTTGCCCGCCTCGACCTTGGCGAGATCGAGCAGATCGTTGACGAGTTCGAGCAGGCTTTCGGCCGAACGCCTGATATAACCGACCTGCCGCTCCTGTTCGGGCGTCAGCTCGCCATCGATGCGGTCGAGCAAAAGCCGCGACAATGCGAGCACCGAGTTGAGCGGTGTACGAAACTCGTGACTCATGTTCGAGAGGAATTTCGTCTTGAGTTCGCTGGCATGCCGAAGCTGTTCGGCGCGCTCGTCGAGTTCGGAGTAGAGCGCGACCACGCCGCGATTGGTATCGTTCAACTCCTGATCGAGCTGCTTGCTTTCTTCGTCCTTGCGCCGGATCTCTTCCAGGCTCTGCATCAGCTCTCGATTTTGCTGGCGCAGCGCCGCAAGCGGGTCGGCGGAGCTGTCTTTTTGCAGCGTCGTGGATATCTCGGCGAGCTTCGTTCTCGTGACCGGGGCGGCACGCTCAGGCAAGTCGTGGCCGACTTCGACGATCGTGCCGTTGCCAGCCTTCGAACTCGATCGTGAAGTGATCCATCAGGCGGCGGGCGCCGAGAATGCCGAGGCCCATGCCGCTCTTGGAGCGATACTGTCCATCCAGAATGGACTGGATGTCGGCAATGCCCGGACCTTTGTCTGTTATCCTGACGTGGAAGACTTGCGGCGAGGGCGCCGGATCGAGAATGAACTCGGCGCGTCCTCCCTTTGCATAGCTGTAGGCGTTCCTCGCCAGTTCAGAAACGGCGGTTGCGATCCGCGTCTGGTCCTGACGTTCAAATCCCAGCAACTCGGCCAGGCGATGCGCGCGCTGGCGCACTGTCACCACGTCAGCTTCGTTTTCGATCGGGACGGTTACGATGGGCCAGACTTTTGTATTCGCCGTCATGACCGTCACCATTTCGCTACGAGGACGGTAGCATCGTCGCGGTGTCGTGTCAGGTCTCGGTAGAGCACGGCAGCGATCAAGGTCGGATGCCGCGCCGCGAGATTGGGATACCGCTCCAACGTCCAACTGGAAGCGATGCCATCAGAGTGGAGGATAACGAGCCCGGCCGTAAACGGATATTCAAAGGCTTGAATCTTGCGTGCGTTATGTCCGGCGGTTCCAGGCATCGAGACCATCCGCCGCAGTTCTCCGCCGGCGAACACGACACCGGCAATATTGCCCACTCCTGCATAAATGATCTTGCCCGAAGCCGGTTGAAACCGCGCGACTGAAACGGCCGCTCCGCGCGTAGCCCGCAGGCCGCCGTGGATATAGTCGAGCAGAATCGGAGCGCGATGCCCGATGAATCGGTGAAACAGCCGTACCGCCTCAACGGAGGCTTCGGCAGCTTCGGGTCCGTGGCCGAGACCGTCCGCAACCAGCAAGGTGGTTTCTTCAGCCCCGATCGCAACGCTCCAGGAATCCCCGCAGACGTCCTGCCCGGGCATGGGAACGGAGACCGCGCCAATTCGGCCGGTGTCGGTTGCGCCTTCCGATGGTTGTCCGCGCTTCAGGCGAGCCAACACGGCCGTGCCGCTTCCAGGCCACGAGGCGATATCCACGAAATGGGATTGACGCACCACCGCGCCCAATCCCTTGCCTGGGGTTCCGGCCGTGGAATATCCATCGGCCATGCTGGCGGCCACGTTCGAAATCCCGCCGCCCTTGTCGAGCGCAATCAGCTCGATGCCGCTGTCCGCCCCTTCGCCGAACGTACCGACCAGGATTTCGCCGCCGTTTCCATGCTTGAGAATGTTGGTCGCGAGTTCAGTTGCCACGAGAGCGACCCTGCCGCTGTCAGTATCGGCGAATCCCTGGCGCTCCGCCAACTCAGTTGCCCTTCGCCGTGTCTCCGATACCTGGCTCTGGTCGTGCACGGTGAGAGCGATCATTATCTATTTCCAACGCGCGATGACGACTTTGGTGCCTTCGCCGGGTTTGGAGTGAATGGAGAATTCGTTGGAAAGGCGCTTCGCTCCTCCGAGTCCGAGGCCCATGCCCTTGCCTGAAGTGAAGCCATCCTTCAGCGCAGTCTCGATATCGGCGATGCCCGGGCCTTGATCTTCGAACGTCAGCCTCAGGCCGCGCCGGCCTGCGACCTCGACCAGTTCGGCCAGCACAGATCCGCCGCCGCCATAATCGAGCGTGTTACGGGCCAACTCGCTCGCGGCGGTGATGATCTTTGTCTGATCGACAAGACTCAAGCCCGCCCCAATGGCCAGCGTCCGCGCCGCCTGACGAACCCGTACCACGTCGTCCGAGGAGCGGATGTCGAGCCGCTCACTCTTCTGTGTCGTCATCATCTGAATCCGACGTCGAGATCCGCGCGTGGATCAGAGCCATGCCGCGTTCGACGTTCAGGGCGGTTTTGACGCCGGTCAAAGACAGTCCAAGCTCGACAAGCGTGATGGCCACCGCGGGCCGCATGCCGACGACCACCGTGTCGGCGTCCAGAATGCGAGAGACCGCGGCGATGTTGTCGAGCATCCGGCCGATGAAGCTGTCGACGATTTCCAGCGCCGAGATGTCGATGAGAACGCCTTTCGCATTGGCGGCGACGATCTTGCTGGTCAAATCCTCTTCCAGAGCGGTCGCCAGGCGATCGTGCATGTCGACCTGAATGGTCACCAGCAGCGCATTCCCGAATTTCAGGATTGGGATGCGATCCACGTTACTGGCCCGTCCCGGCAGGGGCCTTTTTCTGGTCGGAAGTCGCAGCCGCTTTCTTTCTGGTCACCATGCGCCCGGTGCGATCGAGCGCGATCGCGAGCGCGTCGGCCAAGGTGGCCTTCGAGATGACGTTCAACTCCACGCCCAAATGCACCATGGTCTGAGCGATCTGCGGACGGATGCCGCTGATGATGCAATCGGCACCCATGAGGCGGGCGGCGGCGACTGTCTTGAGCAGATGTTGCGCCGTCAGCGTATCGACAGTCGGAACGCCGGTGATATCGATAATCGCAATCGACGCTTCGGTGTCGACGATGGTCTGGAGCAGGGTTTCCATCACCACCTGCGTGCGCTGGCTGTCCAGCGTGCCGATCATAGGCAATGCGAGGATGCCTTCCCACAGCTTGACGACGGGCGTCGACAATTCCGCAATCTCGCGCTGCTGGCGCACGATGACTTCTTCGCGGCTCTTCTGGAATACTTCGAGCGTAAACAGACCGAGTTCCTCGAGCAGAGTGGTGATCGACCAGGTCAGCTCGGCGACCTGGGCCGGCGAAAAGGAATTGTTGCGGGTGAGCGTATTGAAAAGCGGCTGCTTCAATGAAAAAACGAAGGTTGCGGTTTCGCTGGGCGAGAATCCCTGTGTCGCGCGTGCGCGCGAAACGTCCGTGAGCATTTGTTTGGCTGGGCCATAGGCCGGGTTGGAGGCATCGGTGCCGCCCTTGGCCAGGCCGTCCCGAAGCAGGTGCAGAAAGTCCCGCGACTGCGAAACAAGCTCGCTCTCCGTAATCCGGCCGGTTTGCAGGATGCCTGCTTTTTTTTGAAGCTCGATCCAATCGGGGAGGATGGTTTGCTCGTTGCTGCCGACGAGTTCGGCCACCGTCCCCACGTTCCCAGCCATTTTTTGTTACTCCTACTGAAATTTGTTCCCTAAGCCTTATCCGGCGCTTACCCCGATAGCAAATGACGAGTGCCCGGAAGCGTCCGCAACCCATTGCTCGTAAATAAGAATTCGGAGGAGAAAGGTGACTGGGTAACATAGCCGGCTCCCGCAAGCCGGCGCACGTTCGATGTTTTGAAGAATTAGGTCAGCCGGAATTGGTGGGTACTTCCGCTGGATCGAACATGCGGAACCGGGGAAAGTTCCTATCGGAAGCGTCTTGAGATGAGATCGGAGTGAACGGTTATCTGGACCGCTAGCCGCCAAGGTAGGCGCGCTCTAAACGCTGCGGCAGATCGGGCTCGCCGGTCCTTGCTTCCAGCACGATGTGTCCCTGCACCAGCGCATAGACGCGGTCGGCGACGGCCAAGGCTTTTTCGAGCAGTTGCTCGACCAATAGCACGGCCGTTCCGTTGCCACGCAGCCGGGCGATGACGTCGAGCACGCGGTCCACCAGCACCGGCGAAAGACCAGCCGACGGCTCGTCCAGCATCAAGAGGCGAGGGCGGCGGATCAGGCCTTGGGCCACCGTCAACATCTGCTGCTGCCCGCCCGAGAGCGCGCCGCCGCGCTCGTGGCGCTTCTCGGCGATCTCCGGAAAGAATGAAAGCGCCTGCTCAAGCCGCGCAGCGCGCTCGCCCCGCGGCAGGTCGTAGGCGGCAAGCAGCAAATTGTCGGTGACGGAGAGTTGCGTGAACACCCGATGCCCTTCGATCACGTGCACGAGGCCCTCGCGCGCCGTTTGGCGTGGCGTGGCGTTGGCGATGTCGCGGCCGCCAAAGTGCACGTCGCCGGAATTGACCGGCAGCAATCCGGACAGCGCGCGGAGCAGCGTGGTTTTGCCGGCGCCGTTGGGGCCGAGCAGCGCGACAACTTCACCGGCCGACACATGAAGGTCGATCCCGTGCAGCACGCGGATCTTGCCGTGGCCGGATTCAAGCCGCGCGACGGAAAGGAGCGGCTCAACCACCGAGGTAGGCACTGACCACCTCCTTGTGCACGCGGATTTCTGCCGGTGTCCCGGCGGCCAGAATGCGGCCGAGATTGAGCACCGTGACCTGATCGCAGATATCGAAAATCAGGTCGGCGTGATGCTCGACCAGCAACAAGCCCGTGCCGCGGCGGCTGATCGCCCTGATCAGCGCAGCCAGGCGCTCGATCTCGTCGCCGGAGAGGCCGGCGGCCGGCTCATCGAGCAGCAGGAAGTCCGGCTCCAGCATCAGCGCGCGGGCGATCTCGATGAAGCGCAGTTCGCTGTGCTGGAGGCGATCGGCGCGGACATCGGCGAGCGCTTCGAGGCCCACGACGCCGAGCAGCGCGCGCGCCCGCTCGGTCAGCATCTGCTCGTCGCGCCGGCTGCGCGGAAGCGCCAGCAGCGCCTCGACGAAAGAGGCCCGCCCGTCGAGGTTGCCGCCGATCATGACATTCTCCAGCACCGAGGCTTCGCCGATGACCCGCGGCGTCTGGAAGGTGCGGGCGATGCCATGACCTGCGCGCTGTGTCGGCGCGCCAGGTTCAAGCATGCGGTCTCCGAGGCCGATCGTCCCACCTTTGGCGACGTAATAGCCGGAGATCACGTTCAAGGTCGTGGTCTTGCCGCTGCCGTTGGGACCGATCAGGCCGTGGATCTCGCCTGGCTTTACATCGAGATCGAGATTGTCGATTGCGCGCACGTTGCCGAAACTCAAAGTGACGCCGCGCAGTTTCAAGGTCTTGTCGCCGGCGGTCTTGCGGAAGCATTCCGCCAGTGCGGCGGGACGCGGCACGATCGCGCGGTTGGAGGCAAGCGGACGCCGGTTGCGCAAGTCGAGAAGGGCGGCAATGCCGCCGGGCATCACCAGCACGATCACCAGCAGCAGAACCGCATACAAGAACGTCGACCATGCCGCGAGCGGAGCAGCGACCTCGGGCAGGATGGTCAGGATGATGGTGCCGAGCATCGGACCCAAGATCGAACCGCGGCCGCCGATCAGGATCGCGATGAAGAACAGCACCGAGAGATCGAAGGTGAACGCATCCGGGGTGATGTAGGTTTGCAGGCTTGCGAACAGGCCGCCGGCGATGGCCGCGAGTGCACCGGCGAACAGGAAGATCGCGATCAGCATGCGCGGCTTGGAAATGCCGGTGGCTTCGGCCGCGACCTCGGCATCGCGAATGGCGATCAACGCGCGGCCGAACCGGCTGTGGGCGACGTTCGCAGTTAACCAAGTGCACACCGCCGCAAAACCGATGCAGAGATAGTAATAGCCCCACGCGGTATTGAAGGGCGCGGGGAATTCCGGTCCCACGATGCCGATGCCGCCGCCGGTGACGCTCTGCCAGGCGAGCGCGATCTGGGCGACGATAGTGGCGAAACCGAGCGTCGACATCGCGAAGTAGAAGGTGCGCAGTCTCAAGGCGGGAAGCCCGACGACGACACCGAACACGGCGCCGACGACGCCCGCGATCGCGAGAGCCGCGAAGACGTCGAGTGGCGGCATCACATTGCCAGCCACCAGCACACTCGTAGTGTAGGCGCCGAGCGTCAGCAGAGCGACATAGCCGATGGCGAGATGACCGGCAAAGCCGACGATCAGGTTAAGGCCGGAGACCAGTACCCAGTAGATCGCGGCACGCGTGCCGATCAGCGCCCAATAGTCGTTGCTGACAAACGGCAGGATCATGGCCGCAACCAGGATCGCGAGGAACGGCGCGATCTGCAGCCCGATTCCGCGCCAGGCGCGGTTCTCGCTGCGAGCGGGCGTTGCGGTGACCGCGGTCATCACACCCTCCGTGCTGCCGAGAAACCAAACAGCCCTTGCGGCCTGGCCAGCAGGACCACGATAAACAGCGCGAATACCGCAACCGACGAGAAAATGCCGCCGACCAGGAAATTCGCCGCCTGTTGGAACAGGCCGAGCACGAGCCCGCCAATGACGGCGCCACGGTTGTTGCCGAGGCCGCCAAGCGCAACCGGAACGAAGCCGTAGAAATTCAGGAGCGCGCCGTTGGCGAAGAACGCCAGCAGCAATTCGCCGCCGGAAAAACCGGCAACGCCGCCGATGACGCCGGCCAGCGCATAGCTTGCGACGCGCAGATTACGTTCGGGCAGGCCAAGCGCCCGAGCTGCGAAGTTGTCCTCCGCGATCGCAAGAAAGGCGCGGCCGACCAGCGTGCGGCGATAGAGATATTCGAGGCCGGCAATCGTGATCGCGCAGGCTGCAACCGGCAGCCAGAACTTCTCGTCCCACACGCCGCTGCCCCAGCCGATCAGACGCGGAAACGGCTGCGGCTCGGTGCCCCATTTGATGGCGGTGACCTGCTGGATCATCAGCGCGAGCGCCAGCGTCGAGAGAACGTACAGATGCTGATCGAGAACTCTTGAGCACCGGCCGCACGGCGACGAATTCGGTGATGATCCCGATGATCGCGCACGCGATCAGCGTCAGGACAAAGCCGGCGAGCAGCGGCATTCCCAATTTCAGCGTGAACATCGAGCCGAACACCCCACCGAGCATGGCAAGCTGTCCGGCGGTGAAGCTCATCACGCGCGAGGTGGAGAACATCGTGTTGTAGGTGACGCCGACAAGCGCATAGATCGCGCCTGCCGCCAGACCGGATGCGATGATCGAGGCGAGCATCTTGCTCCGCTCCCAGCCGCCTTATGTGTATCCAGGCGCTAGCGCAAAGGTGCCGTTCTTGGCGGTAGAGGCCTCCGACATCACGATCTCTTCGGTGAGATAGCCGTTGTGCTGAGTTGGCGAGAACGCGAAATTGCCGAAATAGCCGGGATATTTCGACAGCGAATTCCAATATTTGATGATGCCCTCGCCATCGGTCGAGCCACTCTGTTCGACGGCCTTGGCGATCAGATCGATCGCATCGACGCCGTCGGCGATCCACCACAATAGCGTGTCCTTGATCGAGACATTGGCCTTGAGCAGGCGATCGACCAGATCCTGGCTTTTGGCGGGAAGTTTGCCCGCGGCATCGTAGCTGCAGCTCTTGTAACCGATCGCGTAGACCTTCTTCCAGTTCTCCGGCTTCTCGACGAGGCCGGCAAGTTCGCCCGACGCCATCGAAGGGTGGCCGACAAAGGAGATGTCCCAGCCCATCGCGGCACGTGTGTTGAACATTCGCGCCTCCATGCCGGTGGAGACGCTCCAGACCACGATGACTTCGGCGCCGGCATTTCGGGCGCGCAGCATGTCCGGCGTCATATCGGGCTGGGTCGCATCGATATTCGCTTGATACACGACCTCCGCGTTGTCCTTCTTGAACGCTGCGACCGAGGCGCCGACCGCGGTAACGCCATAGCCGGTCGTGTCGCCGATCACCGCAATCTTTTTGACCTTGAGGATATTGAGGCAGTAGTTGCGGACGGCGTCGTCCCATTGACTGTTCGAGGGCGCCAGCCGGAACGCGTTCGGGAATTTGGCGGAATCGATCAACGTTTCCACCACGCAAGGGTGGAGGTTCGGCATCTTTGCGCGCGCCATGATCGGTGTGGTGGCGAGCGCCTCGCCGGAATTGAACGGTCCCCAGATCGCGTGGACTTTGGCCTGGCTGATCAGTTCCTGGGTCGCGTTGACGGCTTTGGTCGGATCGCCCTGGGTGTCGCGGGTGATGACTTCGAGTTTGCGTCCGTTGACGCCGCCGGCAGCGTTGATGGTGTCGACCGCGAAAACGACACCACGGTTGAAGCCGATCGTCGGCGCTGAGCTGGGCCCGGTCATCGCCGCAAGGAAGCCGATCTTGATCGGTTCTGCAGCGACTGCAGACCGAAGCGAAAATGCGGTGGCGCCGAGCGCACCCACGCTTCCCAGCAATAACTGGCGACGTGAAACAGCCATTTGCTTCTCCCCAAATACCTTTTTCCGGCTCCCGTCGTTGCCGCGGGCCGACGCAGTCATTTAGGTCTATCGCCAAATTTCAGACTGGTCGGCCGAATTTTGAACCGGATGTGGATGGCTTGTCCAGAGCCAGCGGAAGCTGCCGATGTCGCAGTGATTTCGACCTTTGGCATGCGGGCCTGCCGGCGGGCGCCGTCGTCCGCTTGGTGAACGTCGGTTTTTTGGAGTTTGAGCCAGGCGGGTGCGGGGCGTTCGGGCTTCCAGCCAAGGATTGAGCAGGCGGGGAGGGCGCAAGTGGATCTCGCTTTTGAGAACCCGCTCAGCAACCGCGACAGATGCCCTTAAGCTTGGTGGCTATTCGAGCGTCTTCGGCGACGAGTGGATCTTTGAAGGCGGCCCGCGAAGCGTCCGTTTCAACCGGCGCTGGTTTGTCCTTTTTCGGAGCGGATGCCGCATCGTAGCAAGCCAGCCGCTCGCCCGAGCCCTGAATTGCGCGACAGTCTGGTCCCGCGGCAAAGGCGCTTGACGTGCACGCGCACAGCGCCAGCACGGCAACAATCGTTTTCATTTCGATTTCCTTTGCGGGCATAGGCCCACTGGGTTTTGCGGGAGGATATCCCGCACCCACGGCGCAACGCTTCCCGGACGAGACGGGTCCGAATGCGTTTGGAACAGATGTAACGTCCGATGCCGACGTTATCCGGCGTTGCTATTTCTTCTTGCCGGAAGCGAAGCTCGGCTGCCACCCGGCGGTCTTTTGGCTTGGCGCCGCGGCAATTGTCTTGATCTTCTCTTTCTTGGGCTTCTTGGATTCTCGATTACCCTTTTGTTCGCCTTTGGCCATTTCGCTCTCCTTGTTGTTCGACATTGACTGGACGCCAATTGTCGCATTGACCGTTCGATTGGCTCATGATGCTTGCGAGGCACGTTCCTCCGCGGTGATGGCACGCTCGAGGGCTTCGATCACTGTCTGAGTCTCGATGAATTTGTTACGTGCTCGCTCCGCCTTGTCGCGGTCGAAAGGAGCGGCGAGCACTTTCACATGCGCATCCCGATCCTCGACCATACGATCGTGGGCTTTCTTCAGCAATTCCAGCCGTTCTTTCATCGAGACTCCGTCTGCTCTCATGCCACCGTGCGATGAAGACCGCAGTCGACGTCAGGCTGCTAGCGAAGAACGACTGTGGCGGCGATCAGGAGCGGTGGCGGGAACACTGACCGCCGTTCATGGTTGAGGCGGGAGCGCGAACGCTCTCAGTCACCGATAACAGCCCGTGGCGCGCGGTGATGTCGAAAGCTGTAACAGTTTGTTGGCTTAATAGCGAGACTAATCGCGTTTCGCTGCGGGGACGGGCGAGTCCAAAGCGAGAGGGGCCGATCGAACCGGCGCCCTCTAGTGTCGCCCTGCGGCGTGACACGAACCTCGGATAGTAAGCACTAGACGACTTCGTCGGTCCGGACGATGAAGCTGACCAAGGTGTTGGGTCCGAAAGTCTGCGTGATCGGAACGTCGGCGGCGTCGCGGCCTTGGGCGATCAGAACACGGCCGATCCGCGGAATGTTGTTGCGGGCATCGAACGTGTACCAGCGACCGCCGATATAGGCCTCGAACCAACCGGCAAAATCGCCGGCGGCGTAAGGAGGCGGCATGCCGATATCGCCGAGATATCCCGTGCAATACCGCGCGGGAATGTTCATGCAGCGGCAGAAAGTGATGGCCAAATGCGCATAATCGCGACAAACGCCCTTGCCCTCGTCGAACGCATCCCACGCCGTCTTGGTCGGGCGCGCATGTTCGTAACCGAATGCGATGTGGTTGTGAACGAAATCACAAATCGCCTGGACCCGCGCCCAACCCGGCGTCGTCTTTTCAAAGAGTTTCCAGGCAATATCGGAAAGCCGGTCGGTTTCGCAGTAGCGGCTACCCAACAGATAGACGATAGCCTCCGCCGGAAGATCCTCCACGGCGTGCTGGGTGGCGCCAGGCACGATCACATCAGGCAATCCGCTGTCTCGAACGAGACCATCGGCGGCAAGACGTACCCGGCCTGCAGGGGCGACGATACGGCTGCACCAATTGCCGAAGCCGTCGCGGTAAGGCGTGATCGGCGCGGAAGGCGTGATGGTCAGGTAATCGGGCTCGAGGATGTCGGAGGCTCTTGAAAAATGCGTTCCCACCACCGCGATCAGAGGCGTCGGCTGCGGAAAGTCGTAGATCATCTCGAAGCCGACACGAATCTTCATGCAAAGCATCCAATTTAAATTGATTGCACAACAGCAATTGCACGCGGCTTCCATCCTCAAGGCGTGGTGTGGAACTTCGAGAACGGCCGTTGCAGAACGTGTGAAAGCGCCGCCGCAGACCTCAATCGGGTCGCTTTGAGCAATTCGCTTGCGGATTCACCGGAACATGTTCCGGCATGTTGTTGAGATGGTTACTAGAACTGCGGATTGCAAGGCAAAGCGAGGCGATTTGGCTGACGGCGCCGTCTGGTGAGAAAGCAATGGCTATTCAAATCAAAAGAGCGCACGGTCAAGCGATGCATAGAGTTGGGCGAAAGCCGCTAATAAGGCGTATCGCGGAATGACCATGCGATCGCGGCGCGAAACCGTCACTTTTCAGCATCCGTTCCGGATCAGAGGTATCGACCGCCTGTTGCCGCCGGGTGCTTATGAAGTCATCACGGATGAGGAGATGATCGAAGGATTGTCTTTCCCGGCGTTTCGCCGCGTGGCCACCATGATCATGGTGCCTGCGGCGGCACAGAATTCGGCGATGGAGATGCTCTCCATCGGCTCGGTCGACTTAGCCGACGCCCAGCACGTGGATGCGAGCGTGTCTCGTGGATGACAAGCCGCTCGATCTCGACAAGCATCGGGGCATGGCCGCGCAAAAAGCCACCGACATCAGGCGTGCTTTGGCCGATGTCGAAACCAACGCAAGGCAATTGCGCGAGCGGCAGGAGGTGCTGGAAGGCCATCTGCTGACGGTTCAGGCTGAGTCGTGGCCGGAGGCCGCCGCCAAGGCGAGGTACGTCCTGAATTTGTATGCCGCGGAACTTCCTCGGGGAGATACCCATCACCGCGATCTGGTCGCGGCCGTCTTTGCCGATTTTGTCCGGCTCACCGACAAGAGCTGAACTGATCGGCGTCTTCCGAATGGTCGGAGACTTCCAAACGCTCGATAGAAGATCGAACGTCAACCTGAAAGCCATATAGTCCATGCAAAATCTCTCGCCGCGTCACGTCAAGATGGAAGAGTTGCTTCGGCTCGGTGTCGTATCAGGCTGGTACAGCACCAAAGTGAGTGGAACGTTCGTTTCCGGGCCGCACGATTCCGAGGCCGATTGCCTGAGCAGAATTGCAGAGATCAATCCCCCACCGCCAAAAGGCGCAAGGCCCGTACCCGCTGCATAACGATCCCGGAGGCGTCAAATGGCACTGACACGCGGTAGCTTCGAGCGCTATGAATTTGACCGGATGGTCGTGCTGTTTTCGATGGTTGACGGCGACAGGGCAATCCCCTGCGCCGTCAGCACATCCGCCATGGATGACCTGGAAAAGGCGGGGCGGATCCAGGCTGACCAGCGTGAAGTGCAGTTCATGCGATTGCGCGATCGGATTGAACAGCGTGCCGCCGAAAAGTTCGTCGCGAAGGAGTTCGAGGGCTCGCCGCCGGGCATTATTTTGCGTAGTCTGGATTTTAGAAATTCCAGATAGCATTACGATGATTGCAAAGGATTTGGATGATGAAAAAACCTGTTCTCTCGATTGAGGAGCCGGAGCCGAAGAAAACGCTGCGAGCCGACAGGCCCCCTGTTGAAGGGTTCGTGACGGTTGTCGATGGTCATTTCAAGTCGGAATTCGACACGGTCGACGCGGCAGAGGCGTCGGGTCGAAAACTGAAGTCGGTTTATCCGATGCTTCAGATAGAAATCTATGACGCCATTGCAAAGACGCGCACTTTGTTGACCTAGGCGACGCGGAGGGAATCTCGGCAGGCGCGCAAGATTTCCTTAACGACCGGCCGCGCGGGAGCATCAGGCTTATTGCGCCTTCACGGCGCCTCTCAATCCGGCCTGCTCGGCTGATTTTGCAACCAGGCCGCTTGCCTGCATCTCCTCGACGAAGTGCTTGATATATTCCAGTCCAGCCTCATGGCCCTTCGGAATTGCGACGGCGAGATGTTCCTCGCCCCATCGCCCCTCCAGGATCCGCGAGCCCGGCATCTGGTCGGACATCTCGAACAAGGTCGGCTTGTTGGTGGCGTAGGTGTCGATCTCGCCGCGCTCGAGCATTTCGATGCCGCGCTTGTAGTTCTGCGCGGGCACGACGACCGCATTCGGCAGCAGTTTCGGAATCGTGCCTTGTGACGTCGAATTCTGCGTGACCCCGATGCGAAGGCCCGGCTTCTGAATGTCGGCAACGCTCGCGATCGGGGAGGTGGCCGTCACGAGATAGCCGAGTTCGATGGTGAGCAATGTCTGGCTGAACGTGACCGACGCGGCCCGCGCGGGTGTCGAGTTGCTGACGGTGAAGTCGACGTCTCCCTTGATCATGCCTTCAAGGACATCGGAAATGCGCTGGTAGTTGACCTGCTCGTAGGGAACGTCGAGACGCTTCGCCAGTTCATGGCCCAAATCGAAGCTCAGGCCGTGGTTCTCGCCGGTCTTGCTGTCACGAACCAGTGACGTCGGGCTGCCGTAATAGACGCCGACACGCAATTTTCCGGTCGGCGCCAGGTTCGCCCGCGGGTCGTCTGCGAACGCACCGGCGGCGGAGACCGTGAGCGCAAGCGCGGCCGTGACCATGGTCATGCAGAAGTTCATCGGATATTCCCCGAAATAAGCCTAGAACCTCACCACAATCTTGCCGAGGTGCTTGTTGGCTTCCATGTGTGCGAATGCCTTGCCGATATCGTCGAAGGCAAACACCTTGTCGATCGGCAATTGCAGCTTTCGCGACTCCACCGCCGGCCAGATGTCGTTTCGGACTCCGTCGAAAATCTCGCGGATTTCCTCGATCGAGCGCGTGCGGAAGGTGACGCCGATATAGTTGATGCGCCGCGCCGCGTGCAGATCGAAATTGAAATCCGCATGCGTGCCGCCGAGCCGGCCGACGTTGACGATGCGGCCCTTGACCTTGGTCGCCTTCAGGTTCTGGCTCGCGACCTTGCCCGATACCTGGTCGACGATCAGATCGACGCCTTCGCCCGATGTTGCCTGCAACACCTGGTCGACCCAGCCCGCGTCGCTGGAATCAACGGCAAGGTCGGCGCCGAATTCCTTCAGGCGCGCGCGGCGGCCAGCGTCCGTGGACGAACCGACGACGAGCTTGGCGCCCTTGAACTTGGCAATCTGCATCGCCATCAGGCCGACGCCGGAGCTCGCGCCCTGAACCAGCACGCTCTGTCCAGCCTGCAAGCCGCCGACGGTGACGACCGCGTTGTGCATGGTGGTGATTGCGATGGGCAGCGTACAGGCCTCGTCGAAATTCATGTTGGAGGGCGTGCGGAACACGCGGCCATGATCGGCCAGCGTATACTCGGCAAAAGCGGCCGCGCCCGAGCCCATTACCTTGTCGCCGACCTTGACGCCTTTGGCCTCAGAGCCGAGTTCGGCGACTTCGCCGGCCCATTCCATGCCCAGCACCGTGCCCGCGCCACCAGCGCTGCCATGCGCGTGCCCTTTGGTCATGCCGAGATCGGCGCGGTTGAGGCCGCAGGTGTGGACGCGGACCAGCACCTGCGTGCCCTTCGGCGAGGGCTTGGCGACGTCGGTGATTTCTGCGCCGTTGGCGCCGTAGACATAGGCCTTCATGTGGGCATTCCCTGATTGAGTGTGTCTTCTTATCCCCCTGGTGGGGTCCCGATATCATCGAATATGTCCGATAATGAGAGCGCGCGGGTTTTGAAACCCCCATCCCGGCTTGCTTGAAGCGCTAGAGCGCTTCTCCCCGCGGAGGGGAGAAGAGAAAAGCGCCAGCCTAGCCAAATGAGACGACCTTGCTTCATGGGGGAGGGACAAGAGCGCTGCCCTGGTCCGGCTATTCCGCCGCCTGATGGCGACTGGATAACATACCTTCCAGCCGGCTTTGAATAATAGCTTCCGCCTCGGAGACGATACGCGAGACGAGCTCCGCGCATGTCGGGATGTCGTGGATCAGCCCCTGGACCTGGCCCGCTGACCATATCCCCTGGTCGGCGTCGCCTGACGCGTAGACCATCTTGCCGCGGGCGCCCGCGACGAGTTCGCGGACCTGATCGAAGCCGGCGCCTTGCTTTTCCATCGCGACCACCTTGGTGGAGACCGCATTTTTGGCGACGCGCGAGGTGTTGCGCATGGTGCGAAAGATCAACTCGGTTTCGCGCTCGTCGTTGGCGACGATCTGCTCCTTGATCCGCTGATGGATCGGGCTTTCCCTGGTGCACATGAAGCGTGTGCCCATGTTGATGCCTTCGGCGCCGAGCGCTAGCGCTGCGACGAGGCCTCGGCCGTCGCCGAATCCTCCGGAAGCGATCATCGGGATTTTCACCTTGTTGGCTGCTGCCGGAATCAGGATCAGGCCCGGCGTGTCGTCTTCGCCGGGATGGCCGGCGCATTCAAAACCATCGATCGAAATCGCGTCGACCCCCATGCGCTCGGCCGACAACGCGTGACGAACGCTGGTGCATTTGTGCACGACCACGATGCCGTGCTTGCGAAATTCGGTGACATGCTCCTGCGGCTTGTTGCCCGCGGTCTCGACGATTCTGATGCCGCTCTCGATGATGGCCTGGCGATATTCCGCGTAAGGCGGCGGCTTGATCGAGGGGAGGATCGTCAGGTTGACGCCGAACGGCTTGTCGGTCATGTCGCGGCAGCGCGCGATCTCTTTGGTCAGATCCTCAGGCGTCGGCTGGGTCAGCGCCGTGATGAAGCCGAGTGCGCCGGCATTCGCAACCGCCGCGACCAGTTCCGCCACGCCGACCCACTGCATGCCGCCCTGGACGATCGGGTGCTCGACGCCGACGAGTTCGGTAAATCGCGTTTTGATCATCGTTGGGTGTCCCGTTTCCTCCGAAAAAGCCTGCCGGGTCAGCGTGCCTTTTCATTTGGAAGCAGGATGGCGATGCGCCCGCGAAATGTCTACGTCATCGCCATGCGCGGAAACGGGATTTCCGCGATTAAGAAGGAGCAAAGAGAGGAGGGCGCCTCAGGCCGAAGCGGCAAACACCGTGGCCATGGCCTCTTCGTCGAAAGCCGTCGAAATATCGCGAATGCTGACCACGCCGCACAGGCTATGATTGTCGATCACAGGCAAATGGCGAATGTGATGCTGATTCATCAGATGCCTGACGTCTTCCAGCGTGTCGTCGGAGCTGCACCATATCAGTTGCTGAACCGAGATCAGCTGCGAGACCTTCATGTTGA
This sequence comes from uncultured Alphaproteobacteria bacterium, assembly GCA_963824305.1. Taxonomy (GTDB): domain Bacteria; phylum Pseudomonadota; class Alphaproteobacteria; order Rhizobiales; family Xanthobacteraceae; genus Bradyrhizobium. Next base: position 1,036,822 of record CAWGOW010000001.1, on the reverse strand, counting down.
CGCCGGCCGCGCCGTGCTGAGCGATGGCGCGCACCACGTCGCGCTCGGTGAACATGCCGACGGCGGTATTGCCTTCGGTGCGCACCACGTCCTTGACGACGAGGGCGCTGACATTGCTGGCACGCATCACTTGCGCCGCGATGCCGACAGTCTCGTTCATTCGAATGGTTGAGATGCGCGCAGCCTTTTTGCGCAGGATGTCTCCGACTTTCATCGCAAGCTCCTTCAGGTCACCTGATCGGTAACAGCCTTCATGTTGGTATACGTTATGCCAATTGTCAATTCGTTTATGTGGACGATTCCACGGAATACATGGCAGTCTGGCTGACGTTTCTGACACAACATTTTCACACCGGCGGAGGGCGGAAATATCTTCTGTATTTTGTATGCCAAAAGATTCGCCATCGGTAGAGGCACGGCTGATGTGCGCCCCCGCGTAATCGATCGAAAAGTCAGGCGACGCGGGCGTTGCTGCTAGCCGCCGCTGCCTCGGCCTTTGTCTCGTTGCCAAGGATAAAGGCGCGTCGCAGCGGCTTGATCACGAACACAGCCAACAAGGCCGCGGTGGCGTTGAGCGCAACGGCGATCACGAACACCGCCTGCCAGCCGAATTTGGCCGACACGATGCTTGCCAGTGGCACGAGCAGCGCTGCCGTTCCCTTCGCCGTGTAGAGCATGCCGTTGTTGGTGGTCGCGTATTTCACGCCGAACGTGTCGCCGCTCGTCGCCGGGAACAGGCTGTAGATTTCGCCGAATACGCCGAAATAGACCGCCGTCGCCAACACGAAGACGATCGGAACGTGACCGTAGACCGACAACGCCAGCAGCATGGCCGCGGCCGTGCCGAAGGCGATGAACATGGTGTTCTCGCGTCCGATGTTGTCGGAGACGAAGCCGAAGAACGGCCGCCCGAAACCGTCGAAGATGCGGTCGAGCGAGATCGCAAAGGTCAGGGCCGCCATCTGGAACCCGAACAGGCTCACGGGTTCATTCGCGATCTTGAAATCAACCGCGATCGGCGCGATCTGGGCAGCGGTCATCAGCCCGCCCGAGGCGACCATCACGAAGGTGAGATACATCAACCAGAAGATCGGCGCGCGCAGCACCTGGGATGGCGTGAAGTCGACCTTGGTCTGCGGCAGGTTGAGTTTCTTCTTCCTGACCGGCAGCGCCTGCGAGGGGGGCCGGAGGAAGAAGGCGAGAATAAAGACAACGACGCCCTGGCCAATGCCGAAGCTGAAGAAAGCGCTTTCATAGCCGGTCGAGGCGATCATTTTCGCGATCGGAGCGATGGTGAGCGCGGCGCCGGCCCCAAATCCTGCTGCGGTCGCTCCTGCGGCGAGGCCGCGATGATCGGGAAACCATTTCAGCGCGTTGCCAACGCAGGTGCCGTAGACGGCGCCGGCGCCAATGCCCGCGACGACGGCTGCGAAATAAAGCATTGGCAGTGTACTGGCATAAGAGTTGATCACCCAGGCGATCGCCACGGTGATGCCACCAAACGCGATCACGACACGCGGGCCGTATCTGTCGACGAACCACGCTTCGACCGGAACGAGCCAGGTCTCGGTCACGACAAAGAGGGTGAAAGCCAATTGGATGGCAGCGCGGCCCCAATGATACTTTTGATCAATCGGGTCGACGAAGAGTGTCCAGCCATATTGCAGGTTTGCGACCATCGCCATGCAGACGATGCCCATCGCGAGCTGTAGCCAGCGGAAGTATGCGCCCTTTGGTGCGCCTTCTGAACTGGGCTCCATTTGTCCTCCCTGGAACGCTTTTGTTTTTGTCGTGAGCGTCATTTTTGTAGGCCAGAAACGCCGCGTCACTCATTTTGGTATGTGATATGCCACAGCGCAAGGGCATTGTTAGTGACGCGTGGTCGCAGGTGACGTTCGCATAACAAAAAAGACCCCGGAAAGAAGCCGGGGTCTTTTTTATTTGAAGTTCCGAAATCGGTAGTGCGGGTGTCTCAGAGCCCGAAATAAGGCAGGTCGCCGTTGCGGTTAGCGATATGGGCGTTGGTCATCAGGATGTGGTCGATTACCGCGAGCACGCGGCCGAGCCAGGTCGTGGGGGACGAAAGAGTGAGGGAAGCGGTCTTGGACATGTCATTTCCTTGAAGTGGAAGCTAACGCTGTCAACAACATAGGTATACCAGATACCAGCTGCAATTTCTTTGTTTGCATAGCAGCATAATTGGCTTTGCAATGCAGCATGATGGGTCGCTGGGAGGGTGATCTCAAGCGCCTAAGCCCCTGAATACAAAGAAAAAGGCCACCGGAACCGGCGGCCTTCAATCCTTTCAGGCTGGCGTCTCCTATTCCGCCGCCTCCCTGCGCGGCGGATCGAGCGCGCCGGAATCGTGGATTTCCTTCACTTGGTGGTCGGAGAAGCCGAGGACCTCGCGCAGGATTTCGTCGGTGTGTTCGCCAAGCAGCGGCGAGCGTTTCACCTCGCTGGGTGAGTCCGACAGCTTGATCGGGTTGCCGACCGAGAGGTATTTGCCGCGGGTCGGATGGTCCACCTCGACGACGGTGCCGGTGGCGCGCAGTGACTGATCCTCGGCCAATTCCTTCATCGACAGGATCGGGCCGCAAGGAATGTCGTCCTTGTTGAGGATGTCCATGGCCTCGAACTTGGTCTTGGTCATCGTCCATTGCTCGATGCGGGCGAAGATCTCGTTCAGGCGTGACAACCGGGCAGGGGGCTTGGCGTAGTCGGCATGGGTTTTCCAACCGGGTTCGCCGATCACGTCGCAGATCTTCTCCCAAACCGGCGCCTGGGTGATGAAATAGATGTAAGCGTTCGGATCGGTCTCCCAGCCCTTGCACTTGAGAATGCGGCCCGGCTGACCGCCGCCGGAATCGTTGCCCGCGCGCGGTACGGCGTCACCGAACGGAATGCCTTCGCCGAACTGGCTGTATTCCTTGAGCGGGCCATGAGCCAGACGCTGCTGGTCGCGCAGCTTGACGCGCGCCAGATTCAGCACGCCGTCCTGCATGGCGGCAGTGACCTTTTGGCCTTGGCCGCTATGGGTGCGCTGGTAAAGCGCGGTGACGATGCCGAGCGCCAGATGCAATCCGGTGCCGCTGTCGCCGATCTGCGCGCCGGTCACGAGCGGAAGGCCGTCGCGGAAGCCGGTGGTGGAGGCGGCGCCGCCGGTGCACTGCGCGACGTTTTCGTAGACCTTGCAGTCTTCATAGGGACCGGGACCGAAACCCTTGATCGACGCCACGATCATCTTCGGGTTGATGCTGTGAATCTTCTCCCAGGGGAAGCCCATGCGGTCGAGCACGCCGGGGCCGAAATTCTCCACCAGCACGTCGCAAGACTTGATCAGCGCGGTCAGGACTTCCTTGCCCTTCGCGTTCTTGGTGTCGAGCGTGATCGAGCGCTTGTTGTGGTTGAGCATGGTGAAATACAGGCTGTCCGCGTTCGGAACATCCTGCAATTGTCCGCGGGTGATGTCGCCGACGCCGGGACGCTCCACCTTGATCACGTCGGCGCCGAACCATGCCAGCAACTGGGTGCAGGTCGGTCCCGACTGGACGTGGGTGAAATCGAGAATTCGAACGCCCTTGAGCGCCTTTGTCATGGTCTTGCTCCGTGTCGTATCTGTATCCCGCGCAGGGGATTTACGTGAATCTTCAGGCTTTCTTCTTGAGCGCGCTCTGCGGATTGAGGTTGCCGATGCGTCCGCTCTCGGAACCCGCGGCCGGGTCGATCACCGCATTGATCAGCGTCGGCTTGCCGGAGTTCATCGCTTCGTTCACCGCTCGCTTGAGTTCGTCCGGGCTCGTCGCATTGACGCCGACGCCGCCGAACGCTTCCATCATCTTGTCGTAGCGCGAGCCTGCAACGAAAACCGTCGTCGCCGGATCGGAGTTGCCGCTCTTGTTGACGTCGGTGCCGCGATAGATGCCGTTGTTGTTGAAGATAACGATGCAGATCGGCAGGTTGTAGCGGCAAATCGTCTCGACCTCCATGCCGCTGAAGCCGAAGGCGCTGTCGCCCTCGATCGCGAGCACGGGGTGGCCGGTCTCGACTGCAGCTGCGATTGCCTGACCCATGCCGATGCCCATGACGCCCCAGGTGCCGACGTCGAGACGCTTGCGCGGCTTGTAGAGGTCGATCACGCCGCGCGCGAGGTCGAGCGTGTTGGCGCCTTCGTTGACCAGAATTGCGTCCGGCCGCTCCTTGACGATAGTGCGCAGCACGCCGAGCGCACCGTGATAATCCATCGGCGAGTTGTTGTTCATCAGCCGCGGCGCCATCTTGGCGACGTTCTCTTCGCGCTTGGTGCTGACCTTCGAAGCCCAATCGGCGGGAGCCGCCGTCCAGTTGTTGCCCATCGCGCCAAGCAGCGCGGAGACGCAGGAGCCGATATCGCCGACCACGGGAGCGACGATCTCGACGTTGGAGTCCATTTCCTTGGGCTCGATGTCGATCTGGATGAACTTCTTGGGCGCTTCGCCCCAGGCTTTGCCCTTGCCGTGCGACAACAGCCAGTTGAGGCGGGCGCCGATCAGCATCACTACGTCTGCATCCTTCAGCACGGTCGAACGTGCAGCACCCGCACAAAGCGGATGAAGATCGGGCAACAGGCCCTTGGCCATGCTCATGGGGAGGAACGGAATGCCGCTCTTCTCGACGAAGGTTCGGATGTCGTCATCGGCCTGCGCATAGGCAGCGCCCTTGCCGAGTATGATGAGCGGGCGCTTGGCGCTTTTCAGCACGTCTAGCGCGCGCTTGACGGCGGAAGGAGCGGGGATCTGCGCCGGCGCCGCATCGATCACCTTGACCAGCGACTTGCGGCCGGCCTCGGCATTCATAACCTGGCCAAACAGTTTGGCGGGCAGATCGAGATAGACACCGCCGGGGCGTCCCGACACGGCCGCGCGGATGGCGCGCGCCAGCCCAATGCCGATATCGGCGGCGTGCAGCACGCGGAAGGCCGCCTTGCAGAGCGGCTTTGCGATCGCGAGTTGATCCATCTCTTCATAGTCGCCCTGTTGCAGGTCGACGATCTCACGCTCGGACGAACCTGAAATGAGGATCATCGGGAAGCAGTTGGTGGTGGCGTGCGCGAGGGCGGTGAGGCCGTTGAGGAAGCCCGGCGCCGACACAGTGAGGCAGATGCCCGGCTTCTTGGTCAGGTAACCGGCGATCGCTGCCGCATATCCCGCATTCTGTTCGTGACGGAACGACAGCACGCGAATGCCTTCTTCCTGCGCCATCCGTCCGAAATCGGTGATCGGAATGCCCGGCACGCCATAAATCGTCTTGATGTCGTTGAGCTTGAGCGCGTCGATGATGAGATGAAAACCGTCCGTCAACTCCTGTTCGGTCTCGGCGGCTTTGACATCGATGCTCTGTAGTGCTGCGGACATTCCGCTTCTCCTTGGTCGTTTCTTGATGGGGACCGGTCGTCCCGAAGTGGTCGTGAAAAATTCTCAGGATTGATCGAGACGCCTAAAACAGTTCCTTGCCGTGGGCTTCGACAAAAGCCGCAAGGCCGAGCGTGTGATCCCGCGCCAGCCGTTCGGCCAACTCGGTATCGCGCTGTTCGAGGGCATCAATGATCGCCATGTGCTCTGGGAGGGAGGCGGCAATCCGCTCGACGCGTCCGATCGTCAATTGGCGAAAACCGCGCACGTGCAAAAGGATATCGTTGGTCATGTCGACCAGCACCGGCGACTCGCTCAAGGCGATCAGCGCTTGGTGGAAAGCGATGTTGGCTTTCGAATAATCCTCGATGTGATGCTCGGGCAAGCGGTCTTTGCCGAAGTCCTTGAAGAAGTCGCGCAATGCGGAGATGTCTTTCTTGCGCGCGGTGGTCGTGATCAAGCGCGCCGCCATGCTCTCGAGCGCAGCCCAGGCGCGGATCATGTCGACGATTTCGCTCTTGGTCCGGCGCACTACCATGATGCCGCGGCGTGGCACGGTCTTGACGAAGCCGTCCTGCTCCAGCATCGCGATCGCTTCGCGGATGGGCGTGCGGCTGACGCCGAGGCGTTCGGAAAGCGCACGCTCGTCGAGCATCACAGGTTCAGGCGTCGCGTAGATGTCCATCTTGAGGATGGCTTCCTTCAACGCTTCATACGCCTTGTTCTTGAAGCTTGTCTCCGGCACGATCCGGACTACGGCAATATCTGCGTCGGCCATGCTCAATCATGCCTTGATGGTTTTGGCGTTGGCGCATCTTATAAAATAAGAACCACAACTCTGTAATTTTTGGCATGCCACATGCCAGAATGTCAAGTTGCGCTTGTTTTAAGCCTTTGCGTGACTTGACAAGTTCGTTGCTGGCATACCAAATGCCATACGTACCAATTTCCGCGGCTTGATCAGGCTGCATCGGACGCACGCTAGTGGTTTCCACTCGGCGGCGGACTGAATCACGCCGGGTCGGAACGATGCAGGCCCCTGCATGTCCTGCCTGCGCCCAAAGAATTGAAGTCAAGGAGGAAGCTAATGTCGAATTCCAAAGATGCGGTCCGCAAAGTCCTCGATGCCGTAAAAGCGGATAAACGCACGAGCCTCACGGCACCCGAGGGCAAGCTTGTTTGCGACGCTTACGGCATTCCGGTTCCCAAAGAAGGCGTCGCCAAGTCGGCGGCCGAGGCAGCGAAGATGGCCTCCACCATGGGCTTTCCGGTGGTGATGAAGATCGTCTCGCCGGACATTCTCCACAAGACCGAGGCCGGCGGCGTCGTCGTGGGTGTCAAGACGGCCGAAGACGCTCAGAAGACCTATGACGTTATCCTGGCGAACGCCAAGAAGTATAAAGCCGACGCCAAGATCGAAGGCATCCAGATTCAGCAGATGCTGGCCGGCGGCACCGAGGTCATCGTCGGCTCGATCACCGACGGCTCGTTCGGCAAGCTGGTCGCCTTCGGCCTCGGCGGCGTGCTCGTCGAAGTCTTGAAGGACGTCACCTTCCGCCTCGCGCCCGCGACCAAGGACGACGCGCTTTCGATGCTGGACGGCATCCAGGCCCACGAAATGCTGAGAGGCGTGCGCGGCGGCGATCCCGTCAACCGCGAGGCGCTCGCCGATGTCATCGTCAAGGTCTCGCAGCTTGTCAGCGATTTCCCCGAAATCGTCGAGCTCGACCTCAATCCGGTATTTGCAACCAAGAAGGACGCGATTGCAGCCGACGTGCGCATCGTCGTCGACTTCGACTACAAGCCGCGCGAGAAGCCGCGTCCGACCGAGGAAATCGTCGCTGCCATGAATCGCATCATGCAGCCGAAGGCGGTTGCCGTGATCGGCGCCTCCGCTGAGGACGGCAAGATCGGCAACTCCGTGATGAAAAACCTCATCAACGGCGGCTACAAGGGCGACATCTATCCGATCCATCCCAAAGCAGATGAGATCATGGGCCGCAAGGCCTACAAGAGCGTCAAGGACGTTGCCGGCGTGATCGACGTCGCGGTGTTCGCGATCCCGGCGAAGTTCGTCGCGGGTGCTCTCGTCGAGTGCGGCGAGAAGAAGATCCCCGGCGCCGTTCTCATTCCTTCGGGCTTTGCCGAAGCGGGCGCGCCGGAATTGCAGGCCGAGATCGTCGAAATCGGCAAAAAGTACAATGTCCGCCTGATGGGGCCGAACATCTACGGCTTCTATTATACGCCCGCCAATCTCTGCGCCACGTTCTGCACCGCCTATGACGTCAAGGGTTCGGCGGCGCTGTCGTCGCAGTCCGGAGGCATCGGCATGGCGATCATCGGATTCTCGCGCTCGGCGAAAATGGGCGTCTCCGCGATCGTCGGTCTCGGCAACAAGTCCGATATCGACGAGGACGATCTGCTCGCCTTCTTCGAGCAGGATCCCAACACGAAGATCATCGCGCAGCACTGCGAGGACCTGAAAGACGGGCGCGCTTTCGCCGAAGCCGCCAAGCGCGTCGCCAAGAAGAAGCCGGTGGTCGTGCTCAAGGCGGGCCGCACCTCGGCCGGCGCCAAGGCGGCGTCGTCGCACACCGGCGCGCTCGCCGGCAACGACAAGATCTACGAGGACGTGCTCAAGCAGTCCGGCGTAATCCGCGCCCGCAGTTTGCGGCAGTTGCTCGAATTTGCCCGCGGCATCCCGGTGCTGCCGACCCCGAAGGGCGAGAACGTGTTGATCATCACCGGTGCTGGTGGTTCGGGCGTGCTGCTGTCGGATTCCTGCGTGGATAACGGGCTATCGCTGATGGCGATGCCGCCCGACCTCGATGCGGCGTTCCGCAAGTTCATCCCGCCGTTCGGTGCGGCCGGTAATCCGGTCGACATCACCGGTGGCGAGCCGCCGATCACCTACGTCAACACCGTTAAGCTCGGCCTGTCGGATGAGCGCATTCATTCGCTGATCCTCGGCTACTGGCACACGATCGTGACGCCGCCGATGGTGTTTGCGCGCAACATGGTCGAGGTGAAGAAGGAGATGGAAGCGAAGGGTTTCGTCAAGCCGATCGTCGCTTCCCTCGCCGGTGATATCGAAGTCGAGGAAGCCGCCGAATATCTCTATCAGAACGGCATCCCGGCCTACGCCTACTCGACCGAACTTCCGGTCGAGGTATTGGGCGCCAAGTACAAGTGGGCACGCGGCGCGGGCCTGCTCTAAGCAAATCGGCCTGTTCGGACCAAGTTGAAATGCCGCTTCCGCAACGGGGGCGGCATTTTTTTCCAATGTATGTGGTCGCGATTTTTTGCGGACTTGTGTTGGCAGGGTAGGTCGGTTGGCAGGACCCGGAACGAGGCCGTTGCTGCCCAAAGGGTAAGCAGACCTTCCGTCTTATTTGAGCTTGCTCCTGCCCAATTGCGGAGCAACCATCATGGTAGATCCATCGTCTACCTCGCGAGAAATCCATGACCAAACTGACCCGCTTTGCGGTTGCGCCCCTGCACACGATGACGCGCCGACTAGCCGATGTCGCCTCCGGCCGTGTCGCGCCTGATCTCGTCATTACCGGCGCGCGCGTGCTGTCGACCTATTCCGAGCGCATCCACAACGACCGCGAGATCTGGATCACGGGTGGCCGCGTCGCGGCGGTGAAGCCGGCGGGCGCTTACAAGAAAATCGGGCGTGACGTCGCGGTCTATGATGCTGCCGGCGGCATCATCGCGCCGGGTCTGGTCGATCCGCATATTCATATCGAATCTTCGATGGTCACCGCTTGCGCCTACGCGGAAGCCGCGTTGCTCAACGGCACCACCACGATCTTTTGCGACAGCCACGAGATTGGCAACGTCATGGACGTCGCCGGCGTCGAGGCGATGCTGGAAGATGCGCGCGAGGCGCCGCTCTCGATCTTTCTGACCGTGCCTTCGACGGTTCCCGCAACATCGGCAGCGCTGGAGACCGCGGGCGGTGATCTCACACCCGACAAGATCGCGGGTCTGTTCGACCGCTGGCCCGAGGCGGTCGCGCTCGGCGAAAAGATGGATTTCGTGCCGGTCACCATGGGCGATGAGCGTAGTCACGCCATTCTCGCCGCGTCGCTGAAACGCGGACGACCGGTGTCCGGCCATATCTACGGCCGTGAATTCGTCGCCGCTTACGCCGCAAGCGGCGTCACCGATACCCATGAGGCGATCGATCGCGACATCGCCGACGATCTGCTCGATGCCGGCGTCTGGATCTTCCTGCGCGGCGGCCCGCCGACCACGCCCTGGCACAGTCTGCCGCAGGCGATCCGTACCGTCACCGAACTCGGCGCCTCTCATAAGAGAACTGCGGTTTGCACCGACGATCGCGACGCCGACGATCTTTTTCTGTTCGGTCTCGACTGGGTGGTGCGCGAAGCGGTGAAAGCGGGGATGTCGCCGGAACAGGCGTGGTCGATGGGCTCGCTGCACGGCGCGACGCGCTTTGGCATGGATGGAGAGATCGGCGGGCTCGGGGGCGGCCGCCGCGCCGACCTCGTGCTGATGGACGACAAGCTGCAACCGCAATGTACCTGGTACGGCGGAGAACTTGTTGTCGAACAACGCAAGATCACGCCACGTCTCGATCAGGCGTTGTCGCAGCGCTATCAGTACCCGAAGGCTGCCTTTGCGACGGTGAAACTTCCGGCGCACGTCAAGCTGACGCCCGAGCTGCCGGCCAGGTCCTGCACGGTCAACGCGATCAAGACCGCGCTGCCGGGCATCACGCTGATCCATGAAAAGCTTGCGATCGAGCCGGCCAAGGATTGGCCAAGCCTGTTCGAACGTTACGGGCTTTGCTTCGTGACCGTGGTCGAGCGTCACGGGAAGTCGAGCGGCAACGTCGCGTACGGACTCCTGAAGGACTTCGGTCTCAAGCGAGGCGCGGTTGCTTCCAGCGTCGGGCATGACAGCCACAACATCATCATCGCGGGTACCAACGAAGCCGATATGCAGGTCGCGTTGTCAGCGATCAAGGAGAAGCAAGGCGGAGTCTGCGTCGTCGCGGACGGCAAGGTGAGGGCGCTCGTGCCGTTGCCGATCGCGGGCCTGCTCTCCGACAAGCGGATCACGGAAGTCGCCGACGAAGTCAGGCAGCTCAAGATCGAATGGACGAAAGCCGGCTGTACCATTGCCTATATGGGTTTCAACCTGATCCCGCTGTCGGTGATCCCGGAAATCCGCATCACCGACAAGGGGCTCGTGCTGGTGCCGCAGATGGAGCTCGCGCCGCTGTTTGAATAAGAAAGGCGCAAGCGTCGTTTCGATCCTAGATCCCGTGCGCTTCAGATCGACAGACATCGTTCCACGGAACCAGCACTTTGTTTCCGACGGTTCACAGTGGAACCCGGCTCGATCCGGAACAACTCCTTCGCGCAACGGTTAGGCAGCCATCAAGCGAGGAGGATACGATGAAAAGCAGATTGGCTGTTTCGTTATTGGCGGTATCGTTGTTGGCGTCGAGTAGTGCGCTTGCGCAATCGACTACGGCGGCTGGCGCTGTGAACGGTGCGCGAACCGGCGGTGCCGTCGCAGGCCCCGTTGGCGAGATCGTTGGCGGCACGGTCGGCGCGGCGGTTGGCGCCGTTATCGAAGTGCCAAATGCGGTGATCACGTCGGTCCAGGGTGTGCGTGAGCCGTCTGGTGTGACGATGGAGGAGCCAATCGCGATAGGTGAGCCGCTGCCGGCTTCCGTCGAAGTGCGGCCGGTGCCCGGTTACACCGATTATCGCTATGCGGTGGTGAACAACCGGCGACTGATCGTCGATCCGCACACGCGCCGGGTGATCAGGGTCGTCGAATAATAACGACCAAACTCTCGTCATGGCCGGGTCAAGCCCGGTCATGACGAGCTGGAGCGGGGAGATAGAACTACAAGGCCTCGCGGACGCCGAGACCGAGCATGAAGCGCTCCCGGATCTGCACGGGATCGCGGCGGGTGGCGCCGGTACCGGGCTTGTCGTCGATCCGCACACCGATCAGCATCGGCTCGGAAGATGTCAGCGAGCGATCGACCAAGCGTTCGAAATCCTCTTCATCCGCCGCCCAGGTGCTGTTGGACAGGCCGCAACCGATCGCAACCGCCATCAAATCGGCCGTGGCCGCAGCCGGTGTCGGTTGCGCGCCCGTGATCTGATAGATGCCGTTATCCATCACGATCATGCTGAGATTCTTAGGCTTGAGCGTCGCGATCGTCGACAGGCAACCCAATTGCATCAGAAGCGAGCCGTCGCCTTCGAGCGCAAAGACGCGCCGGTCGGGTTGCGCCAGCGCAACCCCGAGCGCGATCGGAAACGCGAGGCCCATGCTGCCCAGCATGTAGAAGTTCTGCGGCCGATGACCGGCAGCCCAGAGATCGAAGTTGGTATTGCCAATGCCGCCGACGACGGCTTCTTCATTCTTCAGCCTGGCGACGAGACGCGCGGTAAGATCGGCGCGGTTCATCACCTTGGTGTTACGCGCGGGAGGATTGGCGGGCTTACTCATGGGATCGCTCACTTGTCCAATACCTTGCCGCCGGTCAACAGCGGCGACAAGATCAGCGCTACCGGCGCCTGCGTCGTGATTGCCTGCTTGATCGATCGATCGACGATGAATTCGAATTCGTCGATCCGGGTTGCCGTGTGATGCTCCATCGCAAGCGAGTCCAGCACCGGCCGCATGGTGCGGCAAACCAACGACTGTCCATAATTGAACTCGCCGAGCGTCCCGCGCTCGGACACGAACATGATGAGCGGAATCTGATAGGGCATCGCAAGCGAGGCCAGCACATTCGCCAGTGTCGCAAAGCCGGAGGTCTGCATCAGCACCGCGCCGCGCAGGCCGCCCATCCAGGCGCCGGAGACGATGCCGACGGCTTCTTCCTCGCGCGCGGTCGGAAACGTCGTGAAAAACGGATCGGCGTGAAGTTCCTTGATCAGCCGCGTCAACACGCGGTCCGGCACGTAGGGCACCAGGCGGATATCGTTGCGCTTGAGGGTTTGCAGGACGATGTCGTACCAGGCTTTCTCGCCAAGGCCCGCCGGCGAAATTTGTCCGTCCGAAGCCGCCATCGAATTTTCTCCCTCCCAAGCGTGGCTTTCACGCTCATGCGCGCTCAGCTTGAGGCGCCGAAACTTGACGCGAACGGTGGGATTGTCAACATATCCTAATCGCGATGCGGCCTGCGCAAGGCGAGGAAGCCGCCTCGGCGCGGGCATGCCATAAGACTCGCGAGAAATTGGGAGGAGAGTTTTGCACGCTTCGTTTTGGAGCGCTTTATTCCTGAGCCGTTGGGCGCGCCGAACGATTTGCGCCGCGGCGCTGCTGGCGTCCGGCCCGGTGCTGGCCCAGACGGCGTTTCCTTCCAGGCCCGTTCATCTTTTCGTGCCCTATGCGGCTGGCGGCGGCGTCGACATTCTCGCGCGCACGCTGGGCGAGGCGGTGTCCCGCCAATGGGGACAATCTGTCGTGGTGGAGAACCGGCCGGGCGCCGGAGGCATCGTCGCCTCGCAGACGCTGGTGACGTCCTCGCCCGATGGCTACACGCTGATGGTGGTGGCGAGCGGTCACGCCATCAATCCTTTTCTGTATCCGAAAATTCCCTACGACACGTTCAGGGATTTCACCCCGATTTCGATATTGGCCTCTTCGCCCAATATTCTGCTGGTGCGCGCCGATTCCCCATTCAAGACGCTGGCCGATGTGATTGCGCAAGCGAAGGCCAAGCCGGGAAGTCTCTCCTACGGCCAGTCGGGCAATGGTACCTCGACGCATCTCGCCGGCGAGTTGCTCAAAAAGCTCGCCGGTTTCGACATGAATGCGATCACCTACAAAGGCGGAGCGCCCGCAATCAATGATCTCCTGGGTGGACAGATTCCGATGTCGTTCAACAACGCGCCGGAGGCACTCGGGCAATTGGAGGCCGGCACGCTGCGCGCACTCGCGGTGACAACGAGCAAACGTTCGCCGTTTCTGCCCAATGTGCCCGCGATGTCGGAGAGCGTGCCCGGTTACGACACCGAGGTTTGGTGGGCTTTGTTGGGACCAGCCGGCATGCCGGCCGATCTCGTTGCTAAAATCTCCCGCGATTTCGTTGCAGCGCTGAATACCGAGCCAGTCAAGGAACGGCTCGCGAAATTCGGGGCGTCGCCGATCGGGAGTTCTCCCCAGGCGCTCGACGCGAAGATTCATGCGGACTACGAGAAATGGGGCGCGATCATCAAATCGTCCGGCATCACCGCCGAGTGATGCTTCGATACTCTGTGATTTCTGAATTGAAAGAAGTGAGATGTCCGTCAACAACAAGCGCGTTTTTTACGTCAAGTACCTCGCCAACCAGATCTATGCCGATATCCTCAAGGCGCGGCCCGACGTCCGGCTCGACCGGCTCGAGAATGAAAGTCCCGACGATGTGTCGGCGCCGATTCTTTCCGCGGCGCACGCCTATCAGATCGGCGCCGCACGCGATGAACTTGCAAAGCATTTTCACGCCGATGCGGATTTATTGCGCCGGGCTCCGAACCTCCTGATCGTCTCCAGCAATGGGGCAGGCTATGACCCGGTCGATGTCGATGCCTGCACTGCGGCCGGCGTGATCGTCGTCAACCAGTCCGGCGGCAATGCGCATTCGGTCGCCGAACATGCGCTCGCCATGCTGATCACGCTGTCGAAACGGATCATTCAGGCCGATCGCGTGCTACGCCGCGAAGCCAACATCGACCGCAATACGCTGATGGGCAACGAAGTCCAGGGCAAGACGATCGGCATCGTCGGTCTCGGCAATGTTGGCCGCCGGATCGCGGCGCTGTGCAAGGGGCTGCTCAGCATGAACGTGCTGGCCTACGATCCCTATCTCTCCGCGACCGAAATGGCCGAACGCGGGGCTGAGAAGGTGACGCTCGAGGAGTTGCTGCGCCGATCGGACTTCGTTTCGATCTCGTGTCCGCTGACCAAGGATAACCGCCGCATGATTGGCGCGCGCGAATTCGCGTTGATGCAGCCGCATGCCTATTTCATCACTACCGCGCGTGGCTTCATCCACGACGAGGTGGCTCTGGAGCAGGCGCTGCGCGACAAGCGTATCGCCGGCGCAGGTCTCGATGTCTGGGCCAAGGAGCCGCCGCCGCCCGATCATCCGCTATTGCAGTTCGACAATGTGATCGCGAGCCCGCATACCGCAGGCGTCACCAAGGAGGCGCGGGAGAACATGGCCAGGATCGCCGCCGAGCAGATGCTCGATGCGCTCGACGGCAAACGTCCGCCGCGTCTTGTTAACCCCGAGGTCTGGCCGGCCTACGCCAAGCGCTTCGAACGCACGTTCGGTTTCACACCGGGATAGAGGCGTCGGCAGACCGGCTAAATCCCGCAAGGCCCCTAGAAGATTTTACTTCTCGATTGGCGTCGTGGAGCAATGAATCTGCTGCCGTGTCGCGCTCCGGCGTTGGTCCCGTTGCTATTTGTGCGGCCATCTCGACTCCGCCAAGACGGGAACCCATACCTAGTTTCGAGCGCTTTTGATTGCCGGGCCAACGGGCTTGGATCGAGGCGCCGGGAATTTAGGTTATGGCCCGCCTGAACGCACTGTTGCTCTTCACCCGGTCCCGGATCGGGCACCGACTTTCGCAAATCGTTGCCATTGCGGCGGCGAGCTTGCCGGTCGCGGGCGCCTGAACTCGCCCGCATTCCCTTGATCGAAGATTTTCGTCAGGCCACTGGAGCGCTCAAGCGCTCGATGGTCTGGATGTGACGCGCGAGCAGGCTCGAGGCCTGTTCGATATCGCGCGCGCGCAACGCCTGGAGAATGAGCCGATGGTCCTGATTGGACCGCGGTCGCCATCCCGCGCTGCGTGCCATCGCAAACACCAGGCGCGAATTGGCGCGCTGTAATCCGTCGAGGCTGGCGAGCAGCCGCGGCATGCCGCACGGCGCAACGAGTGCTTGATGAAAGGCGCGATTGGCAGCCTCGAACTCCTGCAACGTCTCGGCGTTGTCGCCTTCGATCAGCGCCATCTCGATTTTGGCGAGATGGGCTTGCGACATCTTTGGCACGGCGTGCCGCAGCGCGACCACTTCGAGCGCCGCGCGCATTTCGGAGATTTCCCGGATCGCAGTCGCATCGAGCGGCGCGACGCGCACGCCTCGCCGGGGAAGGGCGACGACGAGATGTTGCGCTTCGAGCTGGCGAAACGCTTCGCGAACCGGAACGTGGCTTGAGCTGAATTCGCGCGCAACGTGATCTTGTCGCAGCGGGGCGTCCGGCTTGAGCGCCCCCGCGATGATCTGCTCCGCTATGGCCTCGGTGATCCGGGCAGCGATCGTGGAATTCCCGTCGGCTTCTTTCATGATTATCTATTGCAAAACTGGATGCGGTTGCCACAGGGCTCGGCTAACCTAAACCAAACTCCCATATTATAGATAAATAATATTTTTATCTATAAAAAGAAAGGGCTACCGCTTATGGCTGACGGATTGGTTGAAACGCGCAATGCCGCTCGAGGTCAAGAAAGCCGGGGCGTCGCGGCGATCCGGCACGACTGGACGCGGGCGGAGGCAGACACTCTTTATAATCTTCCCTTCGCCGACCTGATGTTCCGGGCGCAAACGACCCATCGCAGCCACTTTGATCCCAACCACGTCGAGACCGCGAGCCTGCTGAGCATCAAGACGGGCGGCTGTCCCGAAGACTGCGGTTACTGCTCGCAAAGCGCGCATTACGACACCGGGCTGAAGGCGACCAAGCTGATGGCCCAGGCGGACGTGGTCGCAACCGCGCGGCGGGCGCGCGATGCCGGCGCGACCCGTTTCTGCATGGCGGCGGCCTGGCGCAATCCGAAAGACCGCGACCTCGACGAGGTCTGCGGCATGGTGAGCGCGGTGAAACAACTCGGCATGGAAACCTGTGCCACGCTCGGGATGCTGACCCCTCCGCAAGCCGCGCGTCTGCATGAAGCCGGGCTCGACTTCTACAACCACAATATCGACACCTCGCCGGAATTTTACGACCAGATCATCACCACGCGAACGCTACAGGACCGTATCGACACCCTCGCTCATGTGCGCGAAGCCGGCATCAAGGTCTGCTGCGGCGGCATCATCGGCATGGGCGAAGAAGTTGACGATCGGCTTGGAATGCTGGTGCTGCTCGCCAACCTTCCAAGCCATCCCGAGAGCGTGCCGATTAACCTTTGGAATCAAGTGAAGGGCGTTCCGGTCAACGACAGCGCCGAACGTCCCGACGCCATCGCTTTGGCGCGGCTGGTTGCCGTTGCCAGGATCATCATGCCGAAGAGCGTGGTGCGGCTTTCGGCCGGGCGGCAATACATGACCGACGAATTGCAGGCGCTTTGCTTCCTGGCAGGCGCCAACTCGATCTTCATCGGGGACGTGTTGCTGACGACGAAGAATCCGCAAACGGTGCGCGATGCCGAGTTGCTCGACCGGCTCGGTATCTCGTCCCGTCTCAACCGGACGCAGGCGTGAGCTTCGCGGCTCGTTATGTCGCGGATCTAAGCGCGCTGGAAAAGGACGATCGGCTGCGCAGCCTCAAGCCGCGCGCCGGCATCGATTTTTCCTCCAACGACTATCTGGCGCTCGCAAGTTGTCCGCGGATGCGAAAAGCCGTTTCGGCAGCGGTCGAGGCCGGGAGCCCGATCGGCGCCGGCGGCTCGCGGCTGTTGCGTGGCAATTGCACCGAGCACGAAAGCCTCGAAGCCGAGGCCGCGCAATTTTTCGGCGCGGAAGCCGCGATCTTCTTTGCAAGCGGCTATACCGCCAATTTTTCCGTACTCACGACGTTGCCGCAGCGCGGGGATCTGCTTGTGCTGGATGCGCTCGTCCATGCCAGCATTCACGAAGGCGCGCGCGCCGGCCGCGCCGAGTTTCGCTTCAGCGCGCATAACGATGCCAATTCGGTCGAGGAAGTCATTCGCGCATGGCGCTCGGAAGGCGGCACGGGACGGATCTGGATTGTCGCCGAGAGCATCTACAGCATGGACGGCGACTTCGCGCCGCTCGAGGCATTGGTTGCGATCGCCGACAGGCACGATGCATTCTTGATGGTCGATGAAGCGCACGCGACCGGTGTCTTCGGCCCGAATGGGCGTGGGCTCACCGCCGCCTATGAGGGACGCGGGAATCTCGTGGCCGTTCATACCTGCGGCAAGGCGTTGGGCGCCGCTGGAGCGCTTGTCACGACAACCCGGATATTGCGCGACTTCATCGTCAACCGCTGCCGCCCGTTCATCTTCTCAACCGCGCCTTCGCCGCTGATAGCGGTCGCCGTCGAGGCCGCATTGTCGATCCTGCGCGAAGAACCGGAGCATCAGCAACGACTCGCCAGCTTGATCGGTTTCGCAAGCGGTGAAATCGGCGCGCGTCAGGGCTGGCGGCTTTCGGGATCGCAAATCCTGCCCTTCATCGTCGGCGATAATGGGCGGGCGATGACGCTGGCGGCGGCCTTGCAGGCGCGCGGTTTCGATATCAGGGGCATCCGGCCGCCAACCGTACCGGCCGGCACAGCCCGCTTGCGCATTTCCTTGACCAACAATGTCGATGAGCGCGACGTGCGCGCCATGCTCGACGCGCTCGCCGAAGAAACGGGCGAGGGGCGATGATCCAGCGGGTCGTGGTGACCGGCACCGACACCGAGATCGGCAAGACCGTGTTTGCCGCAGGCCTCGCCGGCATGCTCGGCGCCTGTTACTGGAAGCCGATTCAGTCCGGCCTAGAAGGTGAGACCGATACGCAGGTCGTCGCGCGATTGGGCGGCCTTTCGCAGGATCGCATCATCCCGGAACGTTACCGCCTGACAACGCCGGTGTCACCGCACCAGTCGGCCGCGATCGATAGCGTCACCATCGAAGTCGCCGCGCTCGACGTGCCCGATACCGGCGGCCGGCCGCTGGTGATCGAGGGTGCCGGCGGCCTGATGGTGCCGCTCGATCGGACCACTTTATATATCGACGTGTTTGCGCGATGGCGTATCCCGGTCGTGCTCTGCGCCAGGACCTCGCTTGGCACCATCAATCATTCGCTACTTTCGGTCGAGGCCTTGCGCCGCCGCGACATCGAGCTTCTCGGCATCGCCTTCATCGGCGAAAGCAACCCTGAAAGCGAGCGCGCGATCTGCGAGATCGGTCGCGTCAAACGGCTCGGGCGGCTGCCGCGGCTGTCGTCACTGACGCGAGATACCTTGCGCGAAGCGTTTGGCGCATCGTTCGAGCCGGCTGACTTTGGTGCGTGATGCGCAAGAAGAGTTCACCGATATGGCATCCATTCACACAACACGCGCTCCAGCCCGAGATGGTCAGGATCGAGCGCGGCGAGGGCGCCTATTTATATGCCGACGACGGCCGCCGCATCATCGATGCGATCTCCTCCTGGTGGGTGGTCACGCACGGCCATTGTCATCCCGCCATCGTGCGCGCCATTCAGGAGCAGGCGGAACGGCTCACCCAGATCATTTTTGCCGGCTATACGCATGAGCCTGCGGAGCAGGTTGCATCCGCGCTGCTGAAGCTGGCCCCGCGCGGCCTCGACTACGTCTTCTTCTCCGACTCCGGTTCGACCAGCGTGGAAGTGGCGCTGAAGATGGCGCTCGGCTACTGGCACAATATCGGCGAGCCGCGCTCGCGTATCGTCGTGATGCAGCACTCCTACCACGGCGACACGATCGGGGCGATGTCGGTCGGTGCACGCGGCGTGTTCAACGCCGCCTACGGTCCTCTGTTATTCGACGTCAACACCGTGCCGTTTCCCTCTGAAGGACAAGAGCAGGCGACGCTCGATGCCCTCGAAGCGGCCTGCCGCGACAGGCCCGCCGCATTCATCGTCGAGCCGCTGATTTTAGGGGCCGGTGGGATGCTGATGTATCCGGCGTGGGTACTGAAGGAGATGAAACGGATTTGCGAGGCGGCCGGTGTCTGGTTCATCGCCGATGAGGTAATGACCGGCTGGGGCCGCACCGGGACATTGTTTGCCTGCGAGCAGGCCGCTGTCGTGCCGGATATCGCCTGCTATTCCAAGGGACTGACTGGTGGGGCGTTGCCGCTCGCCGTGACGCTGTGCAGGTGTGAGATCTTCGACGCGCACTTCTCGCACGACCGCAGCCGCACGTTCTTTCATTCGAGTTCTTACACCGCCAATCCGATCGCTTGTGCCGCCGCCAAGGCCAACCTCGATTTGTGGCAGGACCCGGCTGTTCTCGCCGATGTCGCCGACGTGGCTGCGATGCAGGAGCGGGCGCTTGCACCGTTTCGATCGGACCGGCGATTCAAGAATGTCCGTCGAACCGGTAGTATTACGGGGTTGGACCTCGATGTTCGCGATGGCGGCTATCTCGCCGATGTCGGTCCAAAACTTCTGGCATTTTTCGCAAACCGGAATTTGCTGCTGCGCCCGCTCGGCAACACCATCTACGTGATGCCGCCTTATTGCGTCACGCAGGCTGATCTGGATGAGATTTACGCGGCGATCGCTGAAGCGGCGAGCCTCTAGAAGTTTGTGCAGAAACTCGCCGCGACGGTTACACGCGAAAGTTGAAACGACCCGGCGTCGCGCAATCAACCAGAAGTTTGCACATTTAAATCCTCATTAGGAGCTGTTTCATTAATTTGGACTAACCATGAGTTGCGTCGGGCCGTCACTGGTCCGGTCAAGCCCCGCCAGACTTTCTCAGCAACCAGGTGCGCAATGCTCGGCAATCTCCGAATTTCTTACAAGCTCCTGATCATGATTGGTCTTTCCGTGTTGGGCATCGCCGCGATGGCTGCCGTTGGCCTGTCGGCGTTGTGGGGCAGTATGATGGAGGATCGCCGGGTCAAGCTTCAGGACATCGTTACGGTGGCTCGCGAAGCGCTGGAATACGACCATCAGGCTTCCCTCAAGGCCGGACTTTCGGAGGCCGACGCCGTGGAGCGGGGCAAGGCGTTGCTACACAGCATGCGCTTCGGCAAAGACGATTACGTCTACGCCATCAGCACCCAGGGGGTCGCTGTGTCGAACCCCAATCCGAACGTCGAGGGCAAGAACCTGATGAACGTGGCCGATGCCGACGGTGTTTTTTTTGTGCGCCAGCAGATTGAGCTCGCCCCCAAGGGCGGCGGCTTCACGTCTTTCCGTTTTCCGCGCGCGGGAGGTGGCGATCCGCTGCCGAAACTGACGTACTCTGCTGAATACAAACCGTTCGGCTGGGTGGTCGGCGCCGGCATTTATCTGGACGACGTCAATGCCATCTTCTGGGAGCAGGCGCGCAACAGGGCGATCCTGGTCGCCCTCGCATTGCTCGTGGTCGGCGGTTTATTCTATCTGCTCGGCCGCACCATCGTGAACCCGATCAATGCGATGACGATAGCGATGCGCAGCATCGCGCAAGGCGACACCTCGACGCCGATTGCGGCGCTGGGACGCGGCGACGAGGTCGGCGCCATGGCGCAATCGGTCAAGGTATTCAAGGACAACATGATCGAAGCCGAGCGGCTTCGTGGCGAACAGGAAGCGTTGAAGGCTCAGGCAAACTCCGAGCGAAAACTTCTTATGGTCCGGATGGCCGACGAATTCGAACGCGGCGTGCGTTCTTCGCTGGATAGTCTGGCCGGCGCGGCGGCGGACATGCAAGCGACGTCGAAGGGCATGTCTTCGACCGCAAGCGAAGCCAGCCAGCAGGCAACTTCCGTGGCTGCCGTCGCCGAGCAGGCGTCCGCCAACGTGCAGACGGTTGCCGCAGCGACCGAGGAATTGTCATCTTCAGTATACGAAATCGGCCGGCAAGTGACGCAGTCGACCGAAATTGCCGGTCAAGCCGTCGCCGAAGCCAACCGTACCAATGTCACGGTGCAGGGGTTGTCGGCAGCCGCGCAGAAGATCGGCGACGTCGTCAAGCTGATCAGCGATATTGCCAGTCAGACCAATCTTCTGGCGCTCAACGCCACAATCGAAGCCGCACGGGCCGGCGAGGCGGGCCGGGGCTTTGCGGTCGTTGCCAACGAGGTCAAATCGCTGGCGAGCCAGACCGCGAAAGCGACCGACGAAATTTCGTCACAGGTCAGCGCCATGCAGAACGCGACCACCGAAGCCGTGCACGCGATCGAGAGCATCGGCCGTACCATCGGCGCCATCAACGAGATCACGTCCGCCATCTCTGTCGCGGTCGAGCAGCAGGGATCGGCAACTCAGGAGATCGCCCGGAACGTTCAGGAAGCGGCGCTCGGAACCGGCCAGGTCTCGCGGAACATCGCCGCCGTCAACGACGCGGCCGAGAAGACCGGATCGGCCTCAAACGGCGTGCTTTCATCCGCCGAGCAGTTGAGCAAGCAGGCGGCAACCTTGCGCTCGGACGTCGATCGGTTCCTGTCCAATATCCGCGCGGCTTAAGCGGCCTTTGAATTTGAAGTTCCCATGATGAACTCGCGGCGAAGCTGATAGGAACTTCAAATTCGCCGCACTAAGCCACGCGTCCTTACCGCCTCAAGCTGCTCGGGCCTGCTCTGTTGGCGCAGCCTCTTGCGTTTCAATCTTCGCACCTTTACGGCCGATCTTGCGGACGATGGTGTAGAACGCCGGCGTGAATAACAGGCCGAACGCGGTCACGCCCAGCATGCCGGAGAACACCGCCGTTCCCAACGATTGACGCATCTCCGAACCGGCACCGGTCGCAACCACCAGCGGCGCGACGCCGAAGATGAAGGCGAGTGACGTCATCAGGATCGGACGAAGCCGCGTGCGCGCTGCGGTGATGGCGGCTTCAGCCGGGCTGGCGCCGCTTTCCTCGGTCTGGCGGGCGAATTCTACGATCAGGATCGCGTTCTTGGCAGCCAGACCAACCAGCACCACGAAGCCGATCTGCGCCAGCACGTCGATCGCCATGCCGCGCATCAACAGCCCGGTAACGGAAGCCAGCAGGCACATCGGCACGATCATCACCACGGCAAGCGGCAAATTCCAGCTCTCGTACTGGGCCGCGAGCACCAGGAACACGAACAACGCGGCGGCGCCGAACACCAGCAGGGACGAGATTCCCGGCAGTTGCTGCTGGAATGCGAGTTCGGTCCATTCGAAACCGATGCCGGGCGGCAGCACCTCGTGCGCGAGTTCTTCCATCCGGTGCAGCGCGCTGCCGGTCGCAACGCCCGGCGCCGCGACGCCCATTACTTCGGCAGCAGGGAACAGATCGTAGCGAGGCACGCGGTAGGGCATGCTCTCGGATTTCAGCCGCGCGACGGTTCCGATCGGCACCATTTCGCTGGATGTATTGCGCACCTTCAGCCGCGCGATGTCCTGCGGGCCCTGGCGGAAATTACCGTCGGCCTGCGCGATCACTTGATAAGTGCGGCCGAGATAGTTGAAGTCGTTGACATATTGCGAGCCCAGGTAAAGCTGCAATGTCGAGAACACGTCGGTTGGCGTCAGTCCGACCTTCTCGGCCTTCTCGCGATCGATGTCGGCATAGACCGAGGGCGAGCGTGTGCCGAACAACGTGAAGACACCGGCGAAACTCGGATCCTTGTTAGCCGCGGCGACCAGCGCCTGCGCCGCCTTCGAGAGCGCTTCCGACCCAAGGCCTGCGCGATCCTGCAGCATCATCTTGAAGCCGCCGGCATTGCCTATGCCCTGCACCGGCGGCGGAGGGATCGTCAGCACGTGTGCTTCCTGGATCACCGAGAGGCGTTTACGCAAGTCGGCCAGCACGCTGGCCGCGGTCACGCCCTTGACCTCGTGATTGTAGAGCGATGGCAGGCCGGAGAAAATTGTCCCGGCGTTGGAAGCGATGGTGAAGGTGGTCGCGTCGAGCCCCGCAAACGGCGCCACGTGTTCGACACCCGGTGTCGACATGATGATCTCGATCGCGTTCTTGACCACCGCTTCGGTCCGCTCGAGCGTCGCGCCCGGCGGTAGCTGGACCACCGAGATAAGATAGCCCTGGTCCTGTTCGGGAATGAAGCCGGTGGGTGCGCGCGCGAACTGGAAGCCGGTGATGCCGATCAGGGCGACGTAGATCGCGAGCACGACGCCGGCGATCTGTACGAGCCGCTGCGTCAGCCGGCCATAGGCCGTCGATAGCCAGTTGAAGCCGGAGTTGAAGCGGGCGAAGCCTGCTTGTACCAGACGCGCGATCCACGAACGGCGTGCGGCGTGGCCCGGCTCATGGGCCTTGAACAGCACCGCGCAAAGGGCGGGGCTCAGGGTCAGTGAAACGAAGCAGGAGATCAGGGTGGAGGCTGCGATCGTGACGGCGAATTGCCGGAAGAATTGCCCGGTAATGCCGGACAGAAAAGCCGAGGGAACGAACACCGCGCACAAGGTCAGCGCGATCGAGATCAGCGCGCCGCCGACCTCGTTCATGGTGACATGGGCGGCCTCTTTCGGCTGCATGCCACGCTCGAGGTTGCGTTCGACATTCTCCACCACGACGATGGCGTCGTCGACCACGATGCCGACTGCCAGCACGAGGCCGAACAGCGACAGGTTGTTCAAGGAAATGCCGAGCGCATACAGGAAGGTGAAGGTGCCGACCAGCGACACCGGGATCGCGATGACCGGAATGATGGCGGCGCGCCAGCTCTGGAGGAACAAGAACACCACGCCGACCACGAGCAGGATCGCGATGAAGATCGTCTTGATCACCTCGTCGACCGATTTGCCGACGAAGATGGTCGGATCGTAGATGATCTTGTATTCGAGGCCCGGCGGGAAGTCCTTGCCGAGTTTTTGCATAGCGTCGAGCACTTCATGGTCGACGGCGAGCGAATTGGCGCCCGGCTGGGCGAAGATCAGGAGCGGCAAGCCCGGCTCCCGGTCCATGAAGGCAGTCGAGCCGTAATCGGAGGCACCGATCTCGACACGGCCGACGTCGCGCAGCCGCGTCACGCGTCCTTCGCCGTCGGCTTTCAGCACGATGGAAGCAAATTGCTCCGGCGTCGAAAGGCGGCCGAGCGCCTGAACGTTGAGCTGATAGGCCTGCTTCGTCGCGACCGGCGGTTGGTTCAGAATGCCCGCCGATACCTGGATATTCTGGGCGCGCAGCGCGTTCAGGACCTCATTCGCGTTCAGATTATGTGCGGCGACCTTGTCCGGATCGAGCCAGATGCGCATGGCGTATTCGCGCCCACCCTGCATGGTGACGTCGCCGACGCCCGGCAGCCGGGTCAGCGCGTCCTTCACATGCAACGTGGCGTAATTCGAGATGTAGAGCAGGTCGCGGGACGAGTCCGGCGAATAAAGATGAACGGCGAGCAGAATATTGGGCGTCGCCTTTCTCACCTGCACGCCGAGCCGCTGCACGTCCTCCGGCAGGCGGGGCAGGGCATCCTGCACGCGGTTTTGCGTCAGCATCTGCGCCACGTTGAGGTCGGTCCCGATGCGAAACGTCACGGTGATGGTGAGCTTGCCGTCGCCGGTCGACTGGCTGTTCATGTAGATCATGTTCTCGACGCCGTTGATCTCCTGCTCAAGCGGCGTGGCGACGGTCCGCGAAACCACGTCCGCCGACGCCCCCGGATAGGACGTCGTGATCTGGACCGTCGGCGGCACGATTTCCGGATATTGAGCGATGGGCAGGATCGCGAGCGCCCCCAATCCGATCAGCGTCACGAACACGCTGAGCACGGTGGCGAAGATTGGCCTGTCGATGAAGCTGTGGGTCATGGAGTGCTCTCCTGCCTCGATCCGGATTTTTTCTTAAGTCGGTGCTTCAGCCTTGTTCGTCGGCAGTGGCGTCGTAGTGGATGGTGCCGTCCAGCGGCGCGACCTTGCCGCCGGGAACGGCCCGCACCAGACCGTCAATGACGACGCGGTCGGTCGCCGCGAGGCCCGACTGGATCACCCGCAAGCCGCCACGCAGATCGCCGGTCGTGACAATCTTCGGCTTCACGGTCGAATCGGGGCCAACCGTCATCACCAGTCGCTGCGACTGGTCGAGCATGACCGCGGAATCCGGTAGCAGATACACCGCTGCGGGCGGCGCGATCGCGACGCGAAGCCGCGCGAATTGACCCGGCGCCAGGAACAGGTCGGGGTTAGGCACCGTGGCCCGCGCGTGAATGGTGCCGCTCGACCGATCGAGCGCATTGTCAATGAAGTCGAGCGTTCCCTCGCGGCCGAAACTGTTCTCGTCGCTGAGGCCGATCATGACCTTGTTGGCGAGTGGGCCGCCGATGCGGGCACGCTCGCGCGAGAAGGTCAGGAAGTCGGATTCGCTCATGTCGAAGTCGAGATAGAGCGGATCGAGCGAAACCAGCGTTGCCAGTAGCGTGGTCGGGCTGGTCGCGGCGCGGCTGCCCGCAACCAGGCTTCCGATCGAAATCTGGCGCGCGCCGATGCGCCCCGAGAATGGCGCGCGCACGCGGCAATATTCGAGGTCGAGTTCGGCGTCGCGGATACGCGCCTTGGCGTCCTCGACGGCGGCCTTCGACGAATCCTGATCCGAAGTGCGCTGGTCGACCGTCTCCTGGGTCGCGAATTCGTTGCGGCGAAGCGATTGCGCGCGCGTGAGCTGGACGTTGGCAAGCTCGACGCGGGCTGCCGCGGTCTGCAGCGCAGCCTTGGCTTGCTCCAATTTGATCTCGTAGGGACGCGGGTCGATCACGAACAACAGGTCGCCTTTGTGAACGATCTGACCATCCTTGAAGTGAATTTCGGTGAGGGTGCCGCCGACCTGGGCTCGCAGTTCGACCCGGTCGATTGCAGAAAACTGGCCGAGGAAACCGGCCCGGGTATCGACCTCACGCTGCATGGGCTGGCTGACTGTCACCTGCGGGACAGGTGTCGGTAACGCCGCCGCCCGGTTTCCTTTGTCGGGTACAAGCCCGAGATAAGCGACCACAGCCACAAGCACCGTCACCGCACCGATCGTCCAGGTCCGCCATGTCCGCCGCCGCGGACCGAGCGGCGCTGGCTCATCAAGGGGTTCTCTTTCAATGTTCGAGTGATCGCTGATCTGATCCATGAGGCTGCCCACCGCTGAATTTGGCCACATCCGGGGTTGATATTTGGAGGGGTCACTCCAATATGGTGGCGGGGATATAAACTCGGGGAGGCGCCGTTCAAGGATTTTTGGAGCGATGACACCAAAAATAAATAGAGGGATGAAAGTGCAGGAGGAAAAACGCGGCAGAGGCCGGCCGGCGGTGTTTGACCGCGTCGTCGCGCTGTCTGCGGCGATGAAACTGTTCTGGGAACGCGGCTACGAGGGGACGTCGTTCGACGACCTCATAGCCGCGATGGGAATTAGCGCCTCGAGTTTCTACAACTCGTTCGGAAGCAAGGAGGCGCTCTATTGCGAGGCCACGCGCTCCTATCTCGAATGGGCCGGCCAATGGTTCTTTGCCATTCTCAATGATCCGTCGATCGATACGAAGGCGGCCTTTGCGCGATTGTTTGAGGCGACCGCGGAAGAATTCACGCGCGGTGACCATCCGCCGGGCTGCATGATTTCGCTCGCCGGGACGCATTGCTCACCCGGAATGAAAAACATTCGCGACATGATGGCCGAGCATCGCGCTTTTTCGGAAAGTTCAATGGCGGCGCGGATTCGAAAGGGCGTCATCAACGGCGACATGGGCGAGGATACCGACTGTGAAATGCTTGCCGCCTACTACAGTGCGGTGGCGCGCGGGCTTGCGGTGCAAGCACGCGACGGGGCGTCGCGTGAGAAGCTCTCTCAAATAGGCCGGCTCGCGATGCGCGCCTGGCCTGAGGCGAAGCGCGAGGATTGAGTTCGTAAGCCGCATAACCTCGCGCGCGTTTACTCCACTAGAGCTGAGCGAGGTGATCGGTGACCTTGAGCGGCTCCGGCAAGACCTTGCGCGCTACGAGCCAATCGGCGGCCCGTTGCAGCTCCGACAGGAATTTTTCGTCGTTGACCGGGAAGTAGCGATACTGGCGCTTCAGTGCGATGAAGTGGTCGCGAACCTCGTCGCGGTATTTTCCGGCTTTCTGCGCGATGGTTTCGGCTTCCTTGGCGTTTTCTGAAATCCACTTGCCTTCCGCGCGGAAGGCATCGTTGACCGCGCGAACCAGTGCAGGGTTGTCGGTCGCGAATTTGCGCGTGGTCAGATAGGAAGAGTAGTCGATCTGGAATTCGAGATCGCGCTCCTCGAGAAAAATGTCGTGCGCCTTGTATTCCAGCCGCGCAATGTCGACACCGGGACTCCACATCGACCAGGCATCGACCTTTCCGGAAGCGAGCGCGGGCGCCGCATCGGGCGGATTGAGGTAGACGAATTTCACCGCCGAGCGGTCGATCCCGTTTTTCTCCAGCGCCGCCACCAGCAGGAATTCGCCAAGCCCGGAGCGGTTGACCGCCACCGATTTGCCGACGAGATCGGCGATCTTGTTGATGCCGGAATCATCTTTGGCGATGATCGCCGTGGTGCGCGGTTCATAGACAACGAATTGAGTAAAAACCAGAGGCGATCCCGCGATGATCGCCGCCAGCGCCGGCGTCGTGCTGCCGCCGAAACTGAAATCGGCGCTGCCGCCGACGACCGCCTGCATGGTCGGCGCATGGTTCGGGAAGGGTCCGAGCCATTCGACCTTGATGCCGTCCTTGGCGAGCAGCTTGTCGAATTCACCACGTTCCTTTGCGATGAGGTTGAGGCCGGAGAGGCCCCAGGTCAGCCGCACAAGATCGGTGGCGCGGCCGGTCGCGGCGCGGGCGCCGTGATCGAAACCAAGTCCGGCAATCGCACCGATGCCAAATGCCGTGGCGCCGAGGAAGCGGCGCCGGGACGATAAGAACTCAGACATCACTTGAAACCTTTCCGAAAAATCTAGGCAGCGAGATCAGCAGTCACGCCAAGCTCGGTCAGCAGATCGTCTCGCGAGATCGAGGCCGAGCCGGCGGTTTTGTTGCGGTGTTCGAACGCAATGGCGCCATGACGCATCACGAGAATGCGGTCGGCGAGCGTGATGGCTTCGTCGACGTCATGGGTCACAAGCAGGACACCCGGCCGATGTCTGGTCACGAGTTCGCGCACGAGGGCGTGCATGCGGATGCGCGTCAGCGCATCGAGCGCGGCAAACGGTTCATCGAGCAGCAGAAGCTCCGGCTGCTGCACCAGGGCCCGTGCCAGCGCGACGCGTTGAGCCTGTCCGCCCGAGAGATTGCGCGGCCAGTCGTCGAGACGGTCGCCGAGTCCGACTTCGGTAAGAGCCGCAGCCGCGCGGGCGCGTGCGTCCGGCACAGCGAGCCCCAGTGAAACGTTGCGCCAGAGGTTGTCCCAAGGGAGCAACCGATGTTCCTGAAACACCACGGCCGGCCGCTTCGGCGCCACGATGCGCCCGGCCTGAACCGGGTCGAGACCGGCCAACGCGCGCAACAACGTGGTCTTGCCGCAGCCGCTTTCGCCGAGCAGTGCGACGAATTCTCCGCGCTCGATCTGCAGGTTGAGATTCCTGATGATGACGCGATCGCCGTAGGCGCGGCGGAGATTGCTCACCACTACGGCAGGCGGCTGAAGCGCCGAAGAAGAAACCGAAACGCGAGGGATCATCGCCGCGCTCCATAATTCGGGTGCCAGGCCAATAGACGCCGTTCGAGCAGACGCGCGATCGAGTCTGCGGCGACGCCGATGAGCGCGTAGATCGCGATGGTGAGAACGATCACGTCGGTGCGGAGGAACTCGCGGGCATCCATTGCAAGAAAGCCAATGCCGGACTGCGCGCCGATGGTTTCCGCAACGACCAGCGCCAGCCACGCGGTCGCCAACGCATAGCGCACGCCCGTGAGGATCGAGGGCAGGGCGCCCGGCAGCACGATGCGCCGGATCAATTCGAGGGAACCGAGCCCCTGGATTCGTCCGAGCTCGATCAACTTCGGGTCGACCTGCCTGATGCCCAAGGTCGTATTGATGTAGATCGGAAAGGTCACGCCGAGCGCGACCAGAAAGATCTTTTCCGCTTCGCCAACGCCGAGCCATACGATCACGAGTGGAAGCAGCGCGAGGAAAGGGATCGCACGGATCATCTGGACGCTGCGATCGATCGCTGCTTCCGCAATCCGCGAGAAGCCCACGAGAACGCCGAGCGCAAAGCCGATGCTGCCGCCGATCGCAAAGCCGGCGATAGCGCGCAACAGGCTGACCCGGAGATCGTCCAACAGCGTGCCCGTCGTTACGAGCTTGATCGCGGTATGTGCGACCTTGCTTGGCGCCGGCAGTATCTGTGGCGAAATCCAGCCGGCCGTTGCCGCAAATTCCCAGACAATGACAAGGGCAACCGGTGCAAGCCATGAAAGCAGCAGCAATCCGCGCCTGCCGATGGCGGGAGCCTGTTTGCCGTCCGATGAAGACGGTGTGTCCGTCACCGCGGCGCGATCGAAGCCGGATACCGTTTGCTCAAAGTTGCTCAAGGTCAGCTGATCCCTCCGCTTTTCGCGGGTAGTGACGATCGACGGTGTTGTCGAACCGGTCGACGAAACCACTTCGCTGCATCGATCGTCACGCGACTTCACGAACCGCTGAATCTCCCACGAAACCGCTGGAACAGAAATAGAGCGATTTTTCAATTGTCGTTCGCTTCGGAGTTTTCTGATTTCGTTGCGTGTCGCCAAACGGCAAGGAATATCTTTTGATGCGATCTACGCTTGAACTTTAGGCATGCTTGACGACAACATATGGCCTGGCGAGCGGTACGGGCGGAACTGTCCAAGGTTGAGAGATAGGTGCGGAATGACGACATCGACCCCGCGTTTTGGAATTTGGGCGCTGGTGCATGGTTCTCGCGGCGCTTACCAGGATCCCGATGAGCCTTATGACGCCTCATGGGAACGAAACCGCGCGCTCGTGCTGGCGGCCGAAGAGCTTGGTTTCGACTCGGTCCTGATCGCCCAGCACACGATCAATCCGCACATCGCGGATTTCGACCAGTTGGAAGCTTGGAGTGCGGCGGCGGCGTTGGCGGCGCTCACAAACCGGATCGAGATCATCGCGGCGATCAAGCCGTATCTCTATCATCCCGTCGTGCTGGCCAAGCTGGCGCTCGGAATTGAGAACATCAGCCGCGGACGATTCGCGATCAATCTTGTCAACGGCTGGAACAGGCCAGAGATCGACAAGGCCGGGCTCGGCTTTGCCGAACATGACGACCGCTACGCTTATGGCCGCGAATGGATATCGATCGCCTCACGCCTGTTGTCTGGTGAACGCGTGACCTTCAAGGGCGCGCATTTCGACATAAGCGACTATCTGCTGCGGCCCGTCGATCTCTACCGTGCCCGGCCAACCATCTATGTCGGCGGAGAGTCCGAGCCGGCCCGCGCCTTGGTGGCCGATCACGGCGACGTCTGGTTCATCAATGGTCAGCCGATCGAAGATGTCGCGCGTCTGATTGCCGATGTATCGGCTCGGCCGCGCACGGGCGCACCGCTGCGTTTCGGCCTGTCGGCCTTTGTCGTTACCCGCGAGACCAGCGCGGAGGCGCATGCCGAGCACGAGCGTCTGCTAAGTCTGTCGGCGAGAGATGCGGAACTGAAGGAAATCCAGAAGCGCAACACCGATCCGAAGGTCGTGATGATGCAGACCATGCAGAAAACGGCGCGGGTGGGGACCAATGGAGGCACCGCGGCAGGACTGGTCGGCAGTTACGACGAGGTTGCCGCGCGCCTCAGTGCTTTTCACGCTGCCGGCATCGAGCTGTTCATGCTGCAATTCCAGCCGTTCGAGGTCGAGATGCGGCGTTTCGCGGAAGAAGTAATACCTCGCGTAAGGGGCGGGCAAGCGGTGCGCTCGGCGTCGGAGCGCGGAGCGGTGGCCGGTGCGTACAAGTAACTATCGACCACGCTCCCGGTTCGAACTCGGCGCAGCGGATGGCTGCGAGCCAACGGAGGCAAGTAGAAGCGCGCCGTGTCAGGCGTTGGCGTCTTCGGGAAGAAAGTTTACCTCGTGTTCTGCCGAGAGACGGATGACCTCTGCCACGTCGGTCAGGTTATGCAGATGATCGAACAGCGCTTCGAGCTTGCGCGATGGTGAGACCCAGAATAATGCGCGTACCGGTTTGTCCGATTTGTTGAAATAGCCGTGGGGAATGCCGCGCGGCATGCGCACGAGGTCGCCGGCGTTGGCCTGGGTCCATACCCCGTCCAGTTTCAGTTCGAGAGTGCCTTCCTGGACAAGAATGAACTCATCCTGGGTCGGATGAATATGGACGGGGACAAATAGTCCCGGCTCGGTATTTGCCTCGAAGGCGAAGGTCGATTTAGAAATGGCTTTCGGAAAATAGTGCTGGCCAAGGATGTTCCAGGACTTGCCTGCAAACCCCTCCCGATTCCGGGTGATGCCTTTTTCGAGCGCTGTCATGGCGGTGATCCCTCTCACGTTACCTCAGACGATGCGCAGTCTGTTACGTCCGGCGCGCTTCGTCTAGCCACTGGGCGAATCTCTCTCTGGCGAAGCCAAGGATCGGTCGGGCGTATTTGCCTATCGAACGAGCACAAAGCGATCGCGGCCTGACGGAACTGAAAGCGTTTCGTGACGACGCATGGGCGTGGAGACAATCATTCGTTGGCGCCCGACATTCGAAATTCCATTTCATTGACGAGCGGGCGACCGCACCGCATCATTTACAGGTCGAATTGGATGGCGAAAAGCCGCTGACAGGATCGTTTTACTCTTAAAGCTCAGCTCCGGGTTTCAGGCGCGGGATGCAGCCCGTCTCGCGACGGCGGAGCTTTGCCAAAGGCGAGGTGCTTTGATGTCTGAAAAAGAATTTCAACGTGGCGCAATCCTTGATCGGCGCGCGTTGCTGGGCGGCGGGATCGCGCTCGCAGTGGCGGGCCCAGCCGGCGTAATCGGCGCACAGGCGTTCTCGCCGCGGGCCATCACGCCCGCGATCGACTTTTCCCAGTTTCCGATCTGCAAGACCGCGTCGGAGGGGACACCGCTGACCGGTGCGCCGCGCAAGCTGAAGCTGTCGTGGAACGCTGGTGCGGTATGCCTAGCGGCCATTCCCGCCGGGATCGATCACGGTTTCTTCCAGAAGCAAAACCTCGAGATCGAACTCGACAACTTCGCAGGATCAACCGATCAGCTGCTGGAAGCGATTGCGACCGGCAAAACGGAAGCGGGCCTTGGTATGGCGCTACGATGGCTGAAGCCGCTGGAGCAGGGCTTTGACGTCAAGATCGCTGCCGGGCTTCATGGCGGCTGCATGCGCGTATTGACGCGCACGAGCTCAGGTATCGACAAGCTCGCCGATCTGAAGGGCAAGTCCGTTGCCGTCGGCGACCTCGGCGGCCCCGACAAGAACTTTTTCGCCATCCAGCTCGCCAAGCTCGGCATCGATCCGACCAAAGACGTGGACTGGCGGGTCTATCCCGGCAACGTCGTCAATGTGGCCGCGGACAAGGGCGAGGTCCAGGCCTTCCTCGCCTCCGATCCGCTGGCGGATCTCTGGCTCAAGGACAGTCGATACAAAGAGGTCGCGTCCAACCTCGACGGCGAATACCGTGACATGACCTGCTGCATCCTCGGTCTGCGCGGTTCTCTCGTACGCAACGACCCGCAGGTGGCGCGCGCGCTGACGCAAGCCATTCTCGACTCCGCGATGTTCGTCTCGCAGAATCCGGAACTGGCGGCAAAATCGTTCCAGCCCTACGCGCCGAAGGCAGCGACGCTTGCCGATCTCGAGCGCATGGTGCGTTACCACACGCATCATCACCATCCTTTTGGTGCGGTGCTCAAGCGTGAGCTGAAGGGTTACGCGGACGATCTGAAGAGCGTCTCGGTGTTCAAGCCATCGACGGATACTGCCAAATTTGCGGAGCGCATTTGTGTCGACGTTTTCTCTGTCTGACGCCGGCGGCGTCGCTACCGTCCCCGCGCAGGTTGCGCGCTTCCCCGATCGGATCAAGGCGTTCGGCTCGGGGGCGCTTGCCGCAGCGGCCTGGATCGCGTTTGGCTTGTCTTGCCTGATTTGGGAAGATGTCGGCGACTGGTCGCGCACCCACGCCGTCGCTGAGGGCGCATTCGCAATCGCCATTGTCATCCTCGCCGGCACGATCGGTTCGGAACACCTCGGCAGTTTTGGTCGCGGCGTGCGTCAGCGCGCGCCATGGCTCTCGGCGCTCGGACTTTTCCTGGCATTGTGGGAAGTCGCGACGGCGAAATTCGCCTGGCTGCCGCTGCCGTTCTTTCCGCCGCCGCAATCCATCGTCGAGGTCTATACCGACGATCTGCCCAAGCTTTTTGACAGCGTCGTCGCTTCGGTGAAGTTGCAACTCGGGGGTTATCTGATTGGGGCAGCCGTCGGCTTCCTCACGGGCGTTTCGATCGGCTGGTCTCGCAGCATCGGCTATTGGGTGCATCCGGTCCTGCGTTTCATCGGACCACTGCCGGCGACGGCGTGGCTGCCGATTGCGTTCTTCACCTTTCCCACCAGCTGGAGCGCGTCGACCTTCCTGATCGCGCTCGCGACCGGCTTTCCTGTCACCGTCTTGACGTGGTCGGGCGTCGCGAGCGTCAGTAACGCATACTATGACGTCGCGCGCACCCTTGGGGCGAAGCCGTCCTTTCTGGTCACGAAGGTCGCGATCCCGGCGGCGTTGCCGCATGTATTCGTCGGCCTGTTCATGGGCCTCGGCGCGTCCTTTGCGGTCCTCGTCGTCGCCGAGATGATCGGCGTCAAGGCCGGTCTTGGCTGGTACTTGCAATGGGCGCAAGGCTGGGCGGCCTATGCCAATATGTACGCGGCGCTGATCGTGATGTCGTTGTTGTGCTCGGGCGCGATCACGCTACTTTTCCGTGTCCGCGACCATCTGCTGGTCTGGCAGAAAGGCGTCGTCAAATGGTAGCGCAGGCGGTCGCAGAGCCGATCACGTATCCCGCCGTCGGAGCGTCGGTCGACGTCGAAAATGTCAGCCATGCCTTCGATATCGAAGGCGCGCTCCTGCCCGTGCTCGAGGACGTCAGTCTTCGGATAGAGCCGGGAGAATTCGTCGCGCTGCTTGGCCCGTCCGGATGCGGGAAATCGACCCTGTTGCGGCTGGTTGCGGGTCTTGAACCGCCGCGCACGGGGTCTTTGCGCGAGGACGGCGCTCTCATTCGCAACCCTCATCCATCCCGGGTGGTCGTGTTTCAGGACCCGACGCTGTTTCCGTGGCGAAACGTCTGGGACAATGTCGCGCTTGGCCTCGAGGCGCAAGGTGCACTGAAGCATCAACGCCAACGCGTCGATGACACGATTGACCTGGTCGGACTTTCAGCTTTCCGCAATGTCTATCCGCATCAATTGTCGGGCGGCATGGCCCAGCGCGCCGCGCTTGCGCGGGCGCTGGTGAACGATCCCAAGGTTCTCATTTTGGACGAGCCGCTCGGCAAACTGGACTCGTTGACGCGCATCGCGATGCAGACCGAGCTGGTATCGCTGTGGCAACGCAAGGGCTTCACCACGCTGCTCGTGACTCACGATGCGGAAGAAGCATTGGTGCTCGCCAACCGTGTCATTGTGCTGAGCGACCGGCCGGCGAAAATCAAGGCCGATATCAGGGTCGAGCGGCCGCATCCGCGCCATCGCGGCGATCCTTATCTGGCGGAATTACGGCGTCAAATCCTGGGTCTTCTCGGATTGGAAACGACATGGTGAGACCGGTTGGAAATAGGGCCAGCTTCGAGCGCGTCGAACCGCGAGGGCCGGACGTTCTCGATCGCGCCACACAGCTCGCCTCGCGTTTTGCCGCACGGGCCGCGCTCCACGATCGCGAGGCCAGCTTTCCGTTCGAGAATTTTGCAGAATTGTCCGAAGCGGGATTGCTCGCTCTCACCGTGCCTGCCGCGCTTGGCGGCGGAGGGGCAGGCGCCCGCGATGCTGCGCGCATCCTCGGCATTTTCGGCAAGGCCGATCCATCCACGGCGCTCGTGCTGGCGATGCATTACATCAATCATCTCGTGATGGCGAAAGGCTCGCGCTGGCCGGCCTACCTTGCGCGCAAGCTGGCCAAGGATACCGTCGAGGGAATGGCGCTCATCAACGCCTTGCGGGTCGAGCCGGACCTGGGTTCGCCGGCGCGCGGCGGTCTGCCCGCCACGACCGCGCGGCGCACCGAAACCGGCTGGAGGCTGACCGGACGGAAAATCTATTCGACGGGCGCGCCGATCCTGAAATGGTATGCGGTCTGGGCCAGAACCGATGAACCCGAAACTCGCGTCGGATTGTTTCTGGTGCCGGCCGGTGTTCCGGGCATACGGATCGAAGAGACCTGGGACCACCTCGGGCTGCGCGCATCGGGCAGCCATGACGTCATCTTCGAAGATGTCGCGTTTCCCCTCGATCACGAGATCGATGTTCGCAAGCCGGACGAGTGGCGCGTGCCGGACGTGACGCACTTGACCCTGAACACGATCTTCATCTCGTCGATCTATGATGGCGTGGCGCGCGCCGCGCGCGACTGGCTGGTCAAGTTCCTGCATGAGCGTGTGCCGGCCAATCTCGGCGCTCCGCTCGCGACGCTGGCGCGCGCGCAGGAAGTGTTGGGCGGCATCGAAGCGCGGCTTACCGTCAACGCGCGCCTAATCGACGGCTTGGCGCGGGATTTCGATGACGGCGTAAAGGGCGATGCCGTCGAGGCCAATATCGTCAAACTGACCGTGACCAATAACGCCATTGCCGCGGTCGAAGATGCGCTGTCGCTGACCGGCAACCATGGACTGGCGCGAACCAATCCGCTGGAGCGGCATTATCGCGACGTACTGTGCGGCCGCATCCACACGCCCCAGGACGATGTCACCCGACTTTCCGCCGGACGCCTTGCATTGGGTATTTGAACAACCGCCGATCCAAACGGAGTATTGCCATGTCGATCGAGTTCATTGGCTTCATCACCAACAACAACTCTTCCGAGACGATCGTTCGCTCCGGGCCCGTGCTCGACCCGACCTATATCGAGACGGTGGCGAAGGCCCATGAGAATGCCGGCTTCGATCGCGCGCTGCTGGCGTTTCACTCCACGACGCCCGACGCGTTGCAGGTCGCCCAGCATGTCCTGCAAATCACGAAATCGCTCAAGGTGATGATCGCGCAGCGGCCAGGCTTTACGGCGCCGACGCTGCTGGCGCGTCAGCTCGCAACGCTTGACCAGTTTTATAATGGCCGGGTTTCGCTTCACGTCATCACCGGCGGCAATGCGACTGAGCTGCGTCAGGACGGCAATACGCTCGACGACAAGGACGAACGTTATGCCCGCACCGGCGAGTTTCTCGACGTGGTGCGCCTGGAATGGACCAGCGAAAAACCGTTCGACTACACCGGCAAATATTACAAGGTCGAGAAAGGATTTTCGCAAATAAAGCCGGTGCAGAAGGGCGGCATCTACACCTTCGTCGGTGGTGGCTCCGATGCCGCCATCGAGGTCGCCGGCAAGCATGCCGACACCTTCGCGCTGTGGGGTGAATCCTACGCCCAGGTACGCGACGTCACCGCGCGCGTGCGTGCGGCCGCAGCCCGGCATGGCAGGCCGACGCCCCGCTTCAGCCTGTCGGTGCGTCCGATCCTCGCCGATACCGAGGAGAACGCGTGGAAGAAGGCGGATGCAATTCTCGAACGCGCCACGGCGTTGCAGGACAAGACAGGCTATCGCAAGCCCGCCGACGGGCACGCCACCGCCGGCGCGAAGCGGCTGTTGACGCTGGCAGAGCAGGGCACCCGCATCGACAAGCGGCTATGGACCGAGATCGCCAAGTTGACGGGCGCCAACAGCAACACCACGGCGCTGGTCGGCACGCCCGAACAGGTCGCGGAAGTCTTCGGGGATTATTACGACCTCGGCGTCAGCCACTTTCTGATTCGTGGCTTCGATCCTCTGGTCGATGCCGTCGAATATGGCCGCGAGCTCATTCCACTGACGCGCAAGCTGATCGCTGACCGGCAGGCCGCCAAGGGAAGGGCGGCCGAATGATGCGGCGTTTC
Organism: uncultured Alphaproteobacteria bacterium; assembly: GCA_963824305.1. Lineage (GTDB taxonomy): Bacteria > Pseudomonadota > Alphaproteobacteria > Rhizobiales > Xanthobacteraceae > Bradyrhizobium. Next base: position 999,539 of record CAWGOW010000001.1, on the reverse strand, counting down.
TTTCAGACGCGCCTGCGAAGAGCCGAATACTCTTTATGCAGTGAGCGTTGAGGATCCCATGGCAGATGCTTGCGTGATTGAACTCCAGCCAGACGCAACGGCCGACGAGTTTCGCGGGGCGATGCGTCATCTGGTCGGCGGCGTCAGTGTGATCACATCGGGACGCGGGGGTGAAATCGCGGGCATGACCGTGACTTCGGTTTCCTCGCTGTCGCTGGATCCGCCCAGCCTGATCGTCAGCATCAACCGCGCGTCGTCAACCTGGCCGGTGCTCGAGCGTTACGGCGTTTTCGGCGTGAATATTCTCACCGGAGACCAACTTGACGTTGCGGAGCGATTCTCCGGCAAGAATGGCTTGAAGGGAGCCGAGCGCTTTGCGGGCAGCCAATGGACGACACGTGGCGGCGGCGCGCCACTGCTTCTCGGCGCCGCCGCGGCGATCGACTGCGAGGTCGAGCATGCGATCGACCGGCACTCTCACGCCATCGTGATCGGGCGTGTGCGCCACATTCTGCAGTCAAAGTACGAGTCGGCGCTGGCTTATTGGCATGGGCGATACGTCGTCATCGACCGCGATGAAGACGTGGCGCGTCTTGCCGTGGTCGGTGTCCCCTGGGGCGCGCGATCAGCCGGCTGACTGCCGGGTTCACTGTACCGTTAAGCACGACGTGCATTCTCGGCGCGCACAGTGTCGGCGTTCTCCATGCCTTGTTTGCCGTAATGGACCAACTCCCTAACCGCAAATATCGACCTAATATTGCACGCAAAAGTTGCGACACTTGCGTAGTCCGGCAGCAGCCGGAAGCACAGCCGCCTGCCACAATCACAGATTGAGTTTCGCCTCCATCCTCCGTTCGGATGATGCCAAATCAGGTCCCGATGGTTCACAGCTTGCGAGGCTGAGACGCAACACGCGGGGAGCTGGAGGGCTGAAGGTTGGCGCTATCCATGGCAGGCACAGGCACTCGTATCATTAATTTTTCGACGGACCATGTCCCGGAGCGGGACCGGGTAGCGTACTGGCGGGAACACTATGGGAAGGTGATGCTTCGAGTCGACCTCGAACCGGCGCGCGACATCGAGTTCGAAGCCCAGATGTCGTCGATGACGCTGCCGGGTCTGCAGCTGATGGATTCATCCGCGTCGCCGGTGTCGCTCACACGCCACGGCGAGTATCTCGCGGACGGCAACGACGACATCATTCTCGCCATCAACCGCACGGGCTCTGCGATGGTCTCGTCGCGTGGCCAGCAACAGAGCCTTCGGCCACACGAAGCCGTCTTGTTGAGCGGAGCGGAAGCAGCGTCGTTTCATCGGACCACTTTAGGCCGTTCGTTCACGCTGCGAATGCCGCGCGCGATATTGGAGTCGGCTGTCCCTGGCCTGGACGATCGGCTGATGCAGCCGATTTCGGGAGATCGCGACGCTCTGAAGCTCCTCGGCTCTTACACCGGCTGGATTTTCAGCGCCGGCGCATCGATTGATTCGCAGCTGCTCAATCTTTCCGTTCGTCACGTGCAGGATCTCCTGATGCTTGCAATCGGCCCCAACGCCGATTTTGCCGAGACGGCGCGGACGCGCGGACTGAGAGCAGCCCGGTTGAAGCTCGCGAAATCCTATATCGTCGCTCATAGCGACCGCCGCGACATCTCGATCGCGTCGGTTGCAGCAAGTCTCAACGTGACTCCGCGATATGTGCAGCGCCTGTTCGAGGCGGCCGGCACGACATTTTCAGAGTTCCTGATCGGGCAACGGCTTGCGCGCGCATACCGTCTGCTTCGAGATCCGGGCTATAGCCGTGCGGCGATCAGCACGATCGCCTACGACGTCGGCTTCGGCGATTTGTCCTATTTCAACCGGCGATTCCGCCGGCTTTACGGGTTTACTCCCCGCGACGTGCGCGGCGACAAGGGATGACCGGTTAGCCCGTACGCCGTCGGGTATCCGCTCCGCCGCCGTACCGGGTGGCCGCCTGTTATGGCCGTAGCCGGCCGACGTTTCGTGGCGCCGAATTGGCCAGTCTGGCGTGGTTGGCAACGGGTTTTGCCTCGCCGCCGCGGCATATTTCTTCGATCGGTATGCTGAAGTTATCCATGTTGACGTAATATCGCGTTATTTCAGTTACTTATCGAAAATGCTTGGCCCGTTGACGGCTCGTGCATTACCGATATCCTCCGATCGGGGGATGAGCCTCCAACGTTTGAGTGATATTGACGCCGGCCAATTGAAAATCGGCCATTTTGACAAATTCGTTTTTATGAACGCAGCCCGGAAGATCTCGGATCTCATCGAAGACATCTACGATGCGGCGCTTGAGCCCGCGCGTTGGAGCGATGTCGTCGTCGGCATCAGTGCATTCGTCGGCGGCCGGGCTTGCGGAATCTTCTCGAAGGACTCGATCAGTAAGTTCGGCGTGACGCACTACTATTGCGGCGCCGATCCCCATTACATTCAGCTCTACTCCGAAACTCACTCGAAGTTCGACCCGCTTGGTTCGCTGCCGCCGTTCGGGCGCGTCGTCAGTATTCCCGATCTCGTTCCGTTTGACGAATATCGCCGCGGCCGCTTCTATCAGGAGTGGTTGCGCCCCCAGGGCTGCGTCGACGCGGCCAACGTGCTGTTGGAGAAATCGCGAACGAATTGTCCGGTTTTGCTCACCGTTCTTGCCGGAAAGCGCATGGTGGATGACGAAATGCGGCGGCGAATTGCGCTGTTTGTCCCGCATCTGCACCGCTCTTTGACGATCAACAAGGCGATCGAGCTCAAGAAATCGGAAGCCGCATCGTTTGCCGACACGCTGGATGGGCTTGGCGCCGGGATATTTCTGGTCGACGCGCAATGCCATATCGTGCACGTCAATGCGGCAGGGCAGGAGATGCTCGACCAAGACGATCTCGTTCGAGCAGTTGCGGGACAACTCGTTATGCGCGATCGGCGGTCCAACCAGGACCTGCATGAAATCGTTGCGACAGGCGATGTCGAAACGGGCGCCCACAACGCCGCGATTCCCCTGACCGCCCATGACGGCGAGCGATACGTCGCGCATCTGCTGCCACTGAAGTCGGTCGCGCGCGGCGCCGATGCTCCTTCGAAGGCAGGTGCGGCGGTATTCGTTCGCAAAGTCGAACTCGACGGCCAGTCCTACGGCGGTGTCGTGGCGGACGCTTTTGGACTGACGCCGGCCGAACTGCGTGTGCTGCTTGCCATCGTCGAAGTCGGCGGTGTGCCGGAAACTTCGGAAAAGCTGGGCGTCGCCGAAACGACGGTAAAGACGCACTTGTACCGGGTGTTCTCCAAGACCGGAGCCACTCGCCAGGCCGATCTCGTCAAGCTTGCCGCCGGGTTTTCCAACCCGCTGGCGAACTGACGGCGCATCGTCCGCTAAAAATAAGCGATTCCTGTGATCTAGCCGTGAACCTTCACGCGGGATCAGAGACTAAGTCAAGTCAACAAACATGAAGTGCCGATCGGGGAAGAGTTTCCGCCATCGGAATGATTAATCGGCCGCCTTTTAACTGACGGACTAATTTTCATGACTGCAGCTCCGACGATTTCGCATCTCATCGAGGACATCTACGACGCGGCGCTTGAGCCCGAACGATGGAACGATGTCGTGGTCGGCATCAACGACTTTGTCGGTGGCCGGGCTTGCGGGATCATCTCGAAGGATTCTGTCAGCAAGATCGGCGAGACGCATTACTATTGCGGTGTCGATCCGCACTACATCAAGCTCTATTCGGATGGCTATTCCAAATTTGATCCGCTCGCGCGCCTGCCGCCGCTCGGCCAAGTCGTCAGCATTCCGGACCTCGTTTCATATGATGACTACTCCCGTGGACCGTTCTATCAGGAATGGCTGCGGCCGCAGGGCTGTGCCGACGTGGCGAACGTCCTGCTCGAGAAATCCAATTGCCCGGTCCTCCTTACGTTTCTGGTGGGAGACAGCGTGATGAGCGGCGACATGCGACGTCGCATCGCGCAAGTGGCCCCTCACGCGCAGCGCGCCGTGATGATCAACAAGGCGATCGAATACAAGAAATCCCAGACCGCGACATTTGCCGACACGCTGGATGGTCTCGGCGCCGGAGTATTTCTGGTCGACACGCAATGCCGCATTGTGCACGTCAATTCCGCCGGTGAGGAAATACTCAGCGAAGACGACGTCCTGCGTTCGGTTGGCGGACAGCTCGTTGCGCGCGACCGGCAGGCAAATCACGGCTTGCGCGAAGGCATCGCCAACGTTCGGCTGGGAATAGAGGCGGACAGCGCCGCGTTTTCCCTGACCGCGCATGACGGCGGGCAATATGTCGCGCACGTCCTGCCGCTCAAGTCCGTGGTACGGGACGGCGATCGAGCTTCGCCGAAGGCCGTGGCAGCCGTGTTCGTTCGCAAGGCCGAACTCAACGGCGCGTCCTATGGCGGGCTGGTCGCGCGTGCCTTCGGGCTGACGCCCGCGGAATTACGCGTGCTGCTTGCCATCGTCGAGGTCGGCGGTGTGCCGGAGACGTCGGAAAGGCTCGGCGTTGCCGAAACGACCGTGAAGACACATTTGTACCGGGTCTTCTCCAAGACCGGCGCCAACCGCCAGGCCGATCTCGTCAAGTTGGCGGCCGCATTTTCCGATCCGCTCGCCAACTGATGCGCGCATTCCGCCGGCCGCCGGCGCAATTTGGCCGCTCGGCCGGGACGACGGCGCTACAGAACGAGCGAGAGGCCCGACACCAGCAGCATGATCAGGACGATGCGGCGGAACAGCGCTTCATTGATTCGACGAAACATCAAAACGCCCAGCATCGTTCCGGCCGCCAAAGGCGGCAGGCTGACGGCGAGATCGATCAGGATGTTCGACGGCAGTTCGTGGCGGGTGAGCAGCAACACGAGTGCGGAGACCTGCATGGCGGCGATGAACGGCTGCACCAGCCCACGTTGCTGATCCTTCGGCATGCCGTGCATGTCGCACCAGATGGTCGGCAGCGCGCCTGGCATCGCCGTGAGGCCGCCGATCAACCCGCCGCCAAATCCAATGAGGATGTTGCGGCCCTGGTGGTCCATCGTCGGGAGCTGACTCAGCGCCGGGCGGAACAGCGAATAGGCCGCATAGGCGGTAATGAGCCCGCCGAACGCCATTTGCAGAGACCGCGTATCTGCGCTTTGCAAAAGGAAAACGGCGATCGGCATAGCGAGCAGGCCGCCGGCGATCAGAAACAAGCTTTCCCGCCATCGCATATGCTGGCGAAGCGTCAGGAGCGTCGAAGCCTGGACGCCGACGCTGCATGCCATCATCAGCGGCACGGCCTCGGAAGGCTGAAATACATGGAACAGAATCGCGCCAGCGACCGCGGAAAACGCAAAACCCGCCATGCCGGAGACGAACGCACCGGCAAAAACGGCGGTGCCGAGCAGCATGTACGATGTTAGATCTGTCAAAATCGTATCCTCCGATCGCAGAGTTTTTCCGGGGCGATTGACGCCGATGCGCGGCGTCTAGTGCGGCGGGTAAAAGCGCGCATCATCGATGCCGTGCGACATCAAGGCTGGATTGGGTCAATAGGCTTGCTGTTGGAGTGTAGATTCCGATGTTCGTAAGAGTGAGGCCGCAAGCGGATACGAACGTCGGGATCGCGGCACTAGTCGCGGCCCGTCAACATCTCGGAGGTGTCGATCGGTCGTGGCGTGGCCGCGTCGTGAAGAAGCACCGCGCCAACGACGTGAAGAATTCCGAAGACCACGAGGACTGCCATGATCAAGGCCGTTTTCAGCGAGATCATTGTTTGCTTTTCCGGGCGGGAGTATTGACGAACTAACATCTGACAATTTTCCAATTCGACTTGCGTTGGTGAAATGTGCTTGGCGTGGTCTGCGTAACTGCCGACCAAAACGCGAGACGAGTCGAACGTCGCGCGAAGCGAGGCGTCGAGCTGCGATGAAGAATCTCTCGTGACGATCCGCGATATGACGTCAACATAGGTGAGCCGCGCGGATGGTGCCTCATCCAATCAGATGACGCCTACAAGTCGGGACGAATGCGATTGAGCGTCGAGGATTTGCCTGAACGTGTTGACCGCAGGGGCAATTATCGGAGTTCCCGCAACGCTAATTTGATGGGCCTGTTCGTTTGACCCCCATTCATTGTCGGCTCCGTCCTAGTGAGGCAACGGCCCCCGCGTATACATCGCTGATCGAGTTCGGCTCCTGGCGGGGTGGTCGCCCGAGTGCAAGGCAAAACGAAAAGGTCGGTTCGTGGCGAGTAAATCTGATTTCTACGTTGGTTCGCGCGAGCAGGCAGGACAAAAGGTTTCGAATGAAGAGGGCGCAGCAGGCGTCGAGACAAAGGCAAAGACAAAGGTCAAGACCGTTGTCACGGCAACGATGAAGCGTAGGGCGTTGAAACCCAAGAAGTCCAAAGTAGAAAGGTCGCGGTGAAGGCTGTGATTGCGGATCGCTCGGCGAAGCGCGTTTGGTGCCGCTCGAGCAGAGTAAAACGCAGTCGCCGGCCGCCTGTCCGCAAATAGCCATGAACCCAATTTTTTCCGGAAATACGACAGATCAGGAAGAGCTCTCAGTCTTCATCGGCGAGATCTACGATGCTGCGATCGATGCCTCGCGATGGCGCTCGGTACTCGCCAAGGCCGCCAAGTTCATCGGCGGCTCGTCGGCGGCGCTGTTTTCCAAGGACGCGGCCAGCGGGGCAGGAAATATCTACCACGAGTTCGGCACCGACCCCCATTATCGGCAGCTGTATTTCGACAAATACATAAAGCTCGATCCGGCGACGACAGGTCATTTCTTCGCCGAGGTGGAGCAGCCGATTTCGGTTACCGACCTGATGCCCTACGACGAATTTCTGGAAAGCCGCTTTTATCGCGAATGGGTGCAGCCGCAGGGCGTCGTCGATTTCCTCGCTGCCGTCCTTGACAAGTCCGTGACGAGCGTGGCGATGTTCGGCGTGTTTCGACACGAGAGCGATGGGCTTGTCGATGAAGAGGCGCGCCAGCGCATCAGCCTGATCATCCCGCATATCCGTCGTGCAGTGCTGGTGTCCAGGGCGATCGATCGCAAGACCACGGAAGCCGCGACCTTTGCCGACACGCTCGATGGCTTGAGCGCGGGGATGTGCCTGATCGACGCCGACGGGCGCGTCGTTCACACCAACCTTGCCGGCCGAACAATTCTCGGCATGAATGATTTTCTGTCGGAGTCGGGTGGGTGTATTACGGCTCGCGACCGCGACGTCGAGAGGATGTTGCAGGATCTGCTATCGGCTTCCCGTGACAGCGACCTCGCCATAGGAACCGAAGGCATCGATCTGCCCTTGAGGGCGCAGGACGGAACGCGCTATGTCGCGCACGTGCTGCCGCTGACGTCAGGCGTGCGGCGTCGTGCGGGGATCGCGTATTCGGCCGTGGCGGCGTTGTTCATTCGCAAGTCGACGATCGAGGTTCCATCGACGCCGGAAGTCATCGCCCGCGCCTACCATCTGACGCCTACCGAGCTGCGGGTGTTGCTTGCGATCGTAGAGGTCGGCCGCGTTCCGGAAGTCGCGGTAGCGCTCGGCGTCGCCGAAAGCACGGTCAAGACGCATCTCGGCCATCTGTTCGAGAAGACGGGCGTCACGCGTCAGGCGGATCTCGTGAAGATCGTTGCGGGTTTTTCAACGCCGTTCGCCAACTGAGACGCCGTTCGCCGCCGCATTTCGGGAAAACGTCTGCTGGTCCATCCTGCGCGGGCTGCGCGCCTCAGGCCGACGCCTTTTCGAATAGTTTGAGGATACGGCTTGCCGCGCCCTCGATATGCGTTCGAAGCAGGCGGCATGCCAACTCCGCGTCTCTCCGATCCGCAGCGCCGAGGATGTCCCAATGCTCCTGCTGTGACTGTCGCAGATAGGGATCGCGATGCCGCAGCAGCATGGAGTAGCGGCTGGCGTTGCGCCACAACGCCTCGATCAGGTTCAGCGTGCGCGGACGCCGGCAACCTGCATAGATCGCGCGATGAAACTGCCAGTTCAATTCGCCATAGACGAGCTTGTCCCTCACCCGATCCGCTTCGCGACAGATTTCCGTCGCGGCGACGAGCTCTTCCGCCGACAGACGCTGCACGGAGGCGCGCAAAGCACTCGTCTCGAGATTGACCCGGAGTTCGAAAATCTCTTCCGCGTCGGAGGCGGTGAGGGGGATGACGAACGCCCCACGACGCGGATTGATGGCGATGAACCCTTCGAATTCCAGGCGTTGAAACGCTTCCCTTAACGGCACGTGGCTGAGGCCAAGCTGTGAGGCGAGCAGATGCTGTTGCAAACGCTCGCCGGGTTTGATCTCGCCGTTCAGGATCGCCTCGCGGAGCCGCGCGATTGCGAACGCGCTTGCCGTCATGTGGGACGCGTCGCCGGATCGGTCTTTGAGCGCGGCAAACCCGATAGGAGCCGGGACTGCTCGGCTTACACGTGGTTTTCTCGGCGCGGGCTTGGCTTGTCTGGTCTTCATGTGCGCCCCATCATCGTTCTCGCGGCGACATCTGCGTCTTGTCCGCTCCGCAGTTCCCGTCCTGTCTCGTTTGCTGCCCCTCGGCCAGAGCGACGATCGCTTCGAAAGGCGCGGTATCGGAGAACGCGCCATGAGGTATCAGCACGAAACGGCCGTCGGGCATCGAGACCTGAAAGAAATTCAGGAAAGCCAGTTCGTCGAATCGATCCCGCTCGATTTCGGCTGCTGGAAAGACCACGGATATCCCGAATGTCTGAAACGAAACACGATCGGGCCCGACGATGAGCTTCGCCGACATTAGGGCGAAGCCGGCCACGAGCAAGAGAAGGGCAGCGCCAATCCACAGTATCGCGGGCCGATAGCCGGCACAGGCTGCGATACCGGTCGCGATGCCGAGCGCGAGGGTCGCATCGCGCACGGCCTTGTAGCCGCGACTATCCGGTCGAAAGAGGATCGTCATGCACGAAGCGTCAGGCATGGTTGCAGGCATTCGAGGCCTTGCTGCCGAATATCGATCGGTAAGCGTAGATCGCGGGTGTGCCGCCGGTATGCAAAAACACGACATGGTCCGACGGCTTGAAACGGCCTGCCTCGCAAAGGCCGATGAGGCCGGCCAGCGCTTTGCCGGAATAGACGGGGTCGAGGATCAAGGCTTCCAGCCGCGCCGCCAAGCGTATGGCCTCGACCGTTCGGTGGTCGGCCTCACCATAGGCTCCGGCCGAAAATGCGCCTTCGACGACAATCCGTCTGGCAAGGAAGTTTCGATTAATTCCGATCTCGTCGGAGAGTTCGCCAAGGATGCGTTCGACCCGTTGCCTGACGCCGAGCAGGTCGGCATCGATATCGATGCCGATCACCTCGACCGGCAGCCGAAGTGCTGCAAAGCCGGCGATCAATCCGGCCTGGGTGCCGCCGGTCCCGCTGGCGTGGACGACATGGGTAATGGGCGTGCCAAGTTCGGTTGCTTGTTCGGCGAGTTCGATCGCAGCGTTGAGGTAGCCGATCGCCCCAATGCGGTTGGCGCAGCCGTACGGCACGATGTAAGGCTTGCGGCCGCGCTCGCGCATCTGCGAGGCAATCCGTTCCATGACGGCCGCTCTGTCGTCCTTGATGCTGATGTTCTCGTGCGTTGCACCGTAGAGATGATCGAGCAACGCGTTGCCGGTCTCCGCATAATCGGCGTCCGTCGCCGTCACGCGGTCGGTGATCATCGCAAAGTGACAATCGAGCCCGGCTTTGGCCGCGGCCGCTGCGACCTGCCGGACTGAATTCGATTGCACGACGCCTGACGTCAACAGGATATCGGCGCCTGCCGCCAGCGCCTCGGGCAGCACGAATTCGAGCGCGCGAACCTTGTTGCCGCCCTGTCCCATTCCGCTTGCGTCGTCCCGTTTCACGGAGATCGCCGGTCCTGACAGCCGTTCGCTCAGTCGCATCAATGGTTCGAGCGGTGTCGGGAAATGGCCAAGCCTCGCCCGGGGGTAGGCGGAGATACGCCGGGCAAGCGCGTGAATATCTCTCATAGGAGTTGCGTGGCTGTTCATGCTTTCTCTCGCGTTTGGCCGGCCGATTTACTCCGGCCCGAGGTTGCGCCGCCGTTTGGCTGAATATTATAATCTATTACCAGATATTATAATATATAATAAACGGCCTTTTCGGCGCGGATGCAACATAGCGACGCAAATGCCGATCGATTTCGGACACATCCAAATCCGCTTCGTTGCCAGTCAAAGACGCCGTCGCGCCGCTATGACTATTGCTTCTTGGATGATCGAATCCGGTCCGGAAAACCGGGGCTGACCGGCGAGAAACCATCGACGCCGGCCATCGGCGATAGCCGCCTGGCTGGCGGCTTGATGGAAGCTTGCGCCTGCTCACCCAATCGAAGGAGGCGAGCCGCAGCGCATTGCGGTATCGCGGTGGTTGCGTTGCTTCCCGACTCGCGCGCGCGGGGGGCTTTGGCGGAAGGGCCGTGGAGTGAGTGGTCATATGACATCGGTTGGCATTCGCGCCGTGGTTGCGGCTGCCTTGGCTGGTTTGGCGCCTGGTTTGTGGGCGACCCGGGCGCAGGCGCAATCGTTTAGCCAGATGCTGGTGTTCGGTGACAGCTCGGTCGATTCCGGTTTCTACAGGGCTTTGCCCAACCCCGGAGGCGGCACGCCGTTCAACACCGCGTGGCCGGCCGCGGTCGCGGCGGGCGCCGGTGTGCCGACGACGTCGCCCGGGTTGATGAACTCGCAGGTTCTCGCCAACGACTTCGGATTGACTGCAAACCCATCCAATCAGCCCGGTGGCACCAATTTCGCCACCAGCGGCGCCAAGAACGTCGCGACCAACGACGCAACCAACGGCGGATTCACGCAAGCGATTCCGACCGTGACGCAGATCGGCAACTATCTCGCTGCCAATGGCGGCCGCGCCAACTCAAGCGGGCTCTATCTGATCTCCTCCGGCGCCAATGATGTGTCGTTTGCGTTCAGCGGCATGCCGGCGGCGCCGGCAACGCAGGCCGACAAGATCACGTATTTGCAGGGAGCCGCGACTGGCCTGGCGAACGAGGTTGCCGTCCTGCACCAGGCGGGCGCGCAGACCATCATCGTGCCGGGCTTGAGCTACTCTTTTCCGCTCAACAATGCGGCGCAGCAGGCGGGCGAACTCGCCTACACCCAGGCGCTGTGGTCCGGTTTGTCTGCGCAGGGCGTGAACTTCATACCGGCGGATTTCAACGCCGTGCGGCTGGCGATTGCGGCCGATCCGGCACGTTTCGGATTCCAGTTCATCACGAGCGATGCGGCAAGCACCGCCTGTTTGGAGCCCACGGTCAACGGCACAAAGATCACCACGGCCTACGCGCTGTTGTGCTCGTCGAATCCGAACGCGCCATCGCAACTGGTGGCGCCCAATGCGGAGTTCACACATCTTTTTGCCGACGACCAGCACCTCACCACGGCCGGCCAGAAGATCGAGGCCGATTATTTCTACAGCCTGATCGTGGCGCCGAGCGAAATCTCGCTGCTCGCGGAAAGCGCCGTGCAATCGCGCGAGGTCACAGTTGCCGGCATTCAGGACCAGATCGGAATTGCGCGGCGGCGGGTGAGCCCCGGCTTCAACGTCTGGATCAATGGCGACGTCTCTGGCCTGAAGGTCAGCGATCCCGCACCCGGCTTGCCCGGCGATCGCGCCACGCCGTTCTCCGGCACGGTCGGTTTCGATTACAAATGGGCCAATGACTACCTGCTCGGTGCTGCCGTCACGGTCGGAAGCCAGGCAGCCGCTTTCGACCTCGGTGGCAGCTTCACTCAAAAGGAAGTCGCCGGCAGCATCTATGGCGCCGTGATCAAGGGGCCGGTTTGGGCCAGCGTGATCGCCACCTATGGCGGGCTCAGCTATGACGTGAACCGCATTGTGCCAATCGGCATCACGCTGCAAAGCACGACCGGCGCGACCGACGGCTCCAACATCTCCGTCGCCGGTCAGGCCGGTTATGATTTCATCCACGGCATGTGGACCCACGGTCCGGTTGCGGGACTGACCTGGCAGCAGGTTCGCATCGGTGGCTTTACCGAAAGCGGCAGCTTCACGGCGCTCTCGTTCGGCGATCAGGTCCGCGATTCCATCGTCTCCGGCCTCGGCTATAAGGTCACCGCGGATTTCGGCAAGTTCCAGCCCTTCGTGCAGGCGTTGTGGAATCACGAACTCGCCAGCCTCGATCGCACCGTGACCGCCTCACTCACCACGATCAGCGCGCCGAGCTATGAGATGGCGGCGGTGAAACTCGGCCGCGACTGGGCTACGGCCACGGTCGGGAGCACGGTGACGCTTTCCAGGTCCTTCGCCGGGCTCGCCTCGTTCACGGCGCAGACCGGCCAGACCGGGCTGACCAGCTACGGCGGCCGCGTCGGCCTCAACTACAGGATCGAATAACGAAACATCGGCGGGTCGGCTCTCGGTAGCGCGGCGTGATCGCTGCTGCTGCGGTCGATCCATCCGATTGCGCCATTGCAGCTTGACGGCTCGAACGCACGTTGCCGGCTGCCCGAGATGTCGAAAGCGATGCGTTGGCGTTCGAGGCATTGACTTTCAAGGCATCGGCGTTCGCGCCGGAACGCATTCCGGCGGAGGCAGGATACCGGCCGGAGATGATGCCTGGGAGGCTCACCTACGTCGCCAAGGACGGTCGGTACTGGGTCCGGCGCGCTCCGGAGTTCGGAAGAGAAAGTTCAGGAGGAATCGTGACGTATCATGACATTCTTTACCGGTGTGGCGTCCTGCGCGACGCAGGCGGTAAGTACGTCTTCACGAGTTGGCCGACCGACGAAAACATTCTCGAAGCCGAAATCGGTGCATACATGTTCCATGGTGCCGAACTCGTCACGATCTGCACCGCGCCCTTGGCCCCACGGCTAGATAAACAAAAACATACGTTTCGCAGGGGCCCTCATCTTTCAAATCTCGGATCGAAGCTTCGCATCATCCGATTGGATGAGGCCATGTGTTGACCGGTCAATTAAACGTATAGCGCCGCCGAATGGCGTGAACCTTGCGGCCGTTCATCAAAACGAATTGGTCCAAGCGCAGCTGTTTTTGCCATGTGCGGCCGCCCGAGCCGTTCAGTAGCGGCAGCGCAAGGTGTTTTGAAGAAAGAGATTGAAGTGAAAAGATCGTCCTTTACGATAATAGCAGTTCTCACAATCGTTTCGCCAACGGCGCTGCCAGCTCAGACACCACCAACAATAAAGGTCGAGGCAACCAAGACGATCGGTGCCGGGTCCCTTAATCCACCAAACCCCGGTGAAGCCTGCAAAGAAGCGAAGAAAAATGCGATAGACAAGGCGGCGAGTGCAGGCTTCAAAGGAACGGTTGTCTGGGACAAACTGGCCGGTAGCGACGACTGCAAGCTATCAACGTCGCAGGTGGGCCACGTCGGCTATTATTACACCTTCACGGCCAAAGGCACGTTCTCTCTAACGGGCGTACAGGCGTCTCTCAACCCGCAAAAGGATCATAAAGACAAGTTCAAAGAAGGATGCAAATCATCTAACGGCTCGTGGATCGAAAACACCGACGGTTCATACCAATGCAATACGCGAAGCGGCGAGACAAATAAATGTTTCAAGGACACGCCGCCCCACCAGTGCATCCATCAAAAGTTGTGAGTGGAGATGCGGGACGCCGGTAGTTCGATGCCTCGGCGTGCGTGGAGCGGATCGCGGGCTTGGGCCGGCCTTCGGCGCCACGTCCAGCATCACCAGCCTGGCGGGTGGCAAAGCCGCGTCGGCTGCGCCGAGGGCGGCGTGAAAGTCTCGTTCTGATTGACTTAACCTTTCGGGAAACCCCGGCCCGGCCGGTTGAATTTTCAGTCGGAACTGCTAACCGTCCGGGGATGAATAGCCTAAGCCACAATCCGGCGTGGACGTTTTCCGTCGCGCCAATGATGGACTGGACCGACAGGCATTGCCGCGTGTTCCATCGCCTGATGACGCGGCGTGGCCGGCTTTACACGGAGATGCTGACGTCAGGCGCCATCATTCATGGCGACCGGCAGCGGCTGCTCGCGTTCGACGCATGCGAACATCCCGTGGCGCTTCAGCTCGGCGGTTCTGACCCGCACGACCTCGCAACGTCGGCGAAGATCGGCGAGGATTTCGGCTACGACGAAATCAACTTGAATGTCGGCTGTCCGTCGGACCGCGTGAAAGACGGCCGTTTCGGCGCCTGCCTGATGGCGGAGCCAGCGCTGGTCGCTTCCTGCGTGGCCGCGATGAAGCAGGCCGTGGCTATCCCCGTCACCGTCAAATGCCGGATCGGCATCGACGACCAGGACCCGGAGGCAGCGCTCGACGCGCTTGCGCGCGCCGTGGTCGCGGCCGGCGCCGATGCGCTGATCGTTCATGCCCGCAAGGCCTGGCTCAACGGATTATCGCCGAAGGAAAACCGAGACATCCCGCCGCTCGACTACGACAGGGTCTACCGGCTCAAGGCGGCGATGCCCGAGGTACCCATCATCATCAATGGCGGCATCGGCAGCCTTGCTGAGGCCAAGCAGCACCTCGCTCATGTCGACGGTGTCATGCTGGGACGCGCGGCCTATCAGGAGCCATGGCGGCTGCTCAACGTCGATTGCGAACTGTTCGGCGAGGCGGCGCCGTTCGCCACGATGAAGGGCGCATTCGAGGCGATGATGCCTTATATCGAACGCGAGCTTGGCCGCGGTACGCGGCTGCACTCGATCACGCGGCACTTTGTCGGCGCGTTCCACGGCGTCCCCGGCGCACGCGCGTTCCGCCGCCATCTCGCCGAACACGGGGTGAGGGCCGGCGCTGACGTGGATGTCCTGAAGGCGGCCATCGGGCTCGTGGAAAAGCGCAGTTCCGCGGCGATCGCCGCGTAGCGAGATTCAGGGATAGCCGCGCAGCCTCAGGCTGTCGGGGCGCACTTCCCAGCTTTCCAGCCGGTCCAGAAAGCTCATCCCCAACAGGTTGGTTTTCATCTGCCCGTGCGGCACCACCAGCGCCGGCACCGAACGTTCGACAAGCTTGCCGATGGCGAGCCGGTCCAGCGTCAGCCGCGCCGCCTTGGTGTGGCCGCCCGCGGTCTCGACGTCGACGTCATATTCCAGCAATTCGAGCGGAAGCCCGATCGCCTTCGCTGTCTCATAGCTCAGCACGACGGAGGTGGCGCCGGTGTCGATCACCATAGGCGCGTTCACGCCGTTGATTTTGGCTTGCAGCGCGAATTCGCCGCCTTGCGCGCGAGCGATCTGCACCGCGCGTGTCGCAGCGCGCGGGCGCAGCAGGCCGGATACGGTGCTCGAGACTGTGCTCTTGGCGCGTGCGATCTGGACGGGATCGCCATAAGCGATAACGGCGCCGGCGGTCGCCAGCAATACGGCCAGCATAAGCAGGATGCGGCTCACAGTGCACCTCGCGAGGCAGCTAGCTGAGAGGTTGTTTCGAACGGTTGGCCGGCTCGATCCGTTGCAGGCCGGCTTCCGTCATGCGCGCCGGCAATTCCGCCATGACGCTCAGCCGCTCGGCATTGTCCATGCGATGCCAGCGCGCGATCTCGGCGAGCGTGCGCCCGCAGCCCAAACAGAGGCTGGTTTTGGGATCCATGATGCAGACTGCGATACACGGTGTTTCTGTGCTCATCGTTTGAGTGTGAAGCGAATTCGGCTGTTTATCTACCCCAACAACCCGGTCCCGGCGCTCAGGATTGGCTTGTTGCGGGCGGGAGCAGTGTCTGTCGTCTTGGCATTGGTGGCTTCCGGTTGCAGGGGCGGTGCGTCCTCCGACATCGGGCCGAGCGCGGACATCACCCGCTCCGGCGGGAAGGTGACGATCACTTCGGTGCCGATGCGAATCTTCGATTTCAACGTGAACGTGCCGCCGTGCATATCGATCAGGCTCTTGGCGATCGGAAGCCCAAGACCCGCACCCTGTTCGGCCGACTTGATCGAATTTGAGCCTTGCCCGAACGAGGCCAGCACGATCGGGATTTCGTCTTCGGCAATGCCGGACCCGGTGTCCTTGACGCTGAGATACTGGCCGCCGGAGGCGGTCCAGCCGACCTTCAGCCAGATCTCGCCGCCTCGCGGGGTGAACTTGATCGAATTCGATAACAGGTTGAGAACGATCTGCCGCACCGCGCGCTCGTCGCCCCAGATGCGCGGCATAGCCTGCTCGAAGACTTCGTGAATGGTGATGCCGCGGTTGGTGGCGCGCAGCTTGAGCAAATGATGGCAGTCGCCAACCACATGCACCAGCGACACCGCTTCTTCGTTCAGCTCGTAACGCCCGGCCTCGATCCGCGACAGGTCGAGGATCTCGTTGATGAGCGTGAGCAGGTGAACGCCGGAATTGTGGATGTCGGAGGAATATTCGCGATAGACCGGCACGGTATGCACGCCGAAAATCTCGCTCTTCATGACTTCGGAAAATCCGAGGATTGCGTTCAGCGGCGTGCGCAGTTCGTGACTCATCTGCGCGAGGAAGCGCGACTTGGCGACGTTGGCGGCTTCCGCGCGGTGACGTGCTTCGTCCGAGATCGCCTTGGCTTGCTCGAGCTCGCCGATCAGGGCGTCTTTTTCGGCACGCGCTTCCAGCGTTGCCAGCGTCGCCGAATGCAGGCGGTGCGCCAGCAGCGCGAAATAGCCTTCGGCTGCGAGCGCCAGCAGCGCCAGCACGTAGTTGTCGAAGGTGCCGCTGAGCATGAAGTTGACCGCGATCGCCGCCGTCACCGGTGCGGTGGCCGCGAGTGCCGCGATCGGCAGGCTTGCCGCCAGCATGCTCGATACCGCAACGACGAGCAGCATCAGGAACATGATCAACGTATCGGAGACCGCATCGAAGCCGCGGGGATGGATCAGCAGCGCGGTCCAGCCCAGGCCGTACAAGAGATCGAGCACGATGAATCGCGTTCGCCATTGGCGCGTCGCGGCGGGCGTCGGCTGAGCGGCGATGAACTGACTGCAACTGCGGATGATGGCGGTGTGGATGCAGAGCAGGCCGCAGGTCCATGCCGCGACCGATACCAGCGGCATCCAGAAGCCGAACAGCGCGCCGCTTGCCACAATCAAGAGCATGACGACGTAGGAAGCCGACAGGCGCGTTTGCGCGTATTGCCGGATGAGCTCGCTATCGAAAGCCGGACGGGTTCCGCTTGATGACGTTAACCGATCGCGCGCCTCACGCACCCGCTGTGCCGCGGCGCGCCGGTTGGCGACGGGCGCCGTGCCAGGCGATTCAGCCGGAAGCTGCACAACTTCGGGCTTTTCAGCGGAATTACTCATCAGACAACACAAATCCTGCTCACCAACAGTGGTCCGATTTTAACATTCGCTTCCCATCGCAGCCGACACCTTTGCGAATGTTAAAATCAAAGGACCACTACCCATATTGGCTTCTAGTGGAGCTAAGGATTTGACATTCGCTTCAGGAGCTTGCGGCCAAGTTGGGTGCGAATGTCAAATCCGCTCCACCAGTGCGAGCTTTTGCATCGTCTATCTGTGCCGCCAAATTCTTAAGAGGTGCCTTAAGAAGCTAAAAATTCTGTTTAACGAAAAGTTAAATTAACTTCTCGCGCGAGCGTTCATAGTCCGCGTTTTTGCTTGAAGGGTTGCGTTTCCCCTCATCCAGAGGAGCCGCGTCAGCGGCGTCTTGTAGGATGAGGGTTTCGCTTCGTTTGTCGGTTGGAGTTTTAGCGCTCCAGTCGCGCCAGGAGGCTCGACGTATCCCAGCGCTTGCCGCCCATCTTCTCGACCTCGGAATAGAATTGATCGACCAGCGCGGTCACCGGCAGGTTAGCCCCGCTGCGGCGGGCCTCCGCGAGGCAGATCGACAGGTCCTTGCGCATCCATTCGACGGCAAAGCCGAAATCGTATTTGCCGTCGTTCATGGTCTTGTAGCGGTTTTCCATCTGCCACGACTGCGCCGCGCCCTTGGAGATGGTTTCGATCACGGAAGCAACGTCCAAGCCGGACTTCTTCGCAAAATGGATGCCTTCCGAAAGGCCCTGCACGAGGCCGGCGATGCAGATCTGGTTGACCATCTTGGTGAGCTGGCCGCTTCCCGCAGGACCGAGCCTTTTGCACATGCGTGCGTAGGCGGCAATGATCGGCTCGGCGCCGGCGTAGGCGTCTTCGCTGCCCCCGCACATCACCGTGAGCACGCCGTTTTCGGCGCCGGCCTGTCCGCCCGACACCGGCCCGTCGACGAATTTGAAGCCGGCTTTGGTGGCGGCGGCATCGAGCTCGCGGGCCACTTCGGCGGAGGCGGTGGTGTGGTCAACGAAGGTGGCGCCTTTTTTCATGCCGGCAAACGCCCCATCCGCGCCGATCGTGACTGCGCGGAGGTCGTGATCATTGCCGACGCAGCACATCACGAAATCCTGACCTTCGGCGGCCGCTTTCGGCGTGGGCGCGGTCTTGCCCTTGAACTTCTCGGCCCATTGTTTGGCCTTGGCCGCGGTCCGGTTGTAGACCGTCACCTCGTGACCGCCCTTGGCGACGAGATGTCCTGCCATGGGGTAGCCCATGACGCCGAGACCGAGAAAAGCGACTTTAGCCATTTGTGCAATCCTGGGGTTCTGCCGGCGCATTGATCGTGCCGGGCATGATCTGGAAGGGGGACGTTAAACCCGTTTTCGCGCTCGAAACAGGCTCCGCCGCAAGCCCGCGGCCTGACAGCGTGCCGGTAAGATCGGCGACGGCTCCATTTGGCGGGCGGCCGTGGTTTTATGCTAGCATCGCGGAAGTGTCGAGTTTCAAAACGAACAGGGAGTGAGATCCGATGGGCATGAGCGTAGGCGTGCTTGATCATTTCAATATCCGGACCCGCAAGCTCGCCGATACCGTGCGGTTCTATGAGGACGTCCTGGGCCTCGAAAAAGGCGATCGTCCGAATTTCGCCTTTCCGGGCGCCTGGATGTACAGCGAGGGCAAGGCGGTGGTGCACCTGGTCGATATTTCGCCGACCGAGGAGCCGCAGAAGGCCGATTCCGGCGTGGTCCATCACGTGGCCTTCGTGAGCCGCGGCTTTGACGCCATGAAGACGCGGTTGCAGTCCAAGAAAATGCCGTTCGATGCACGGCAGGTTCCGGGCGGCGACCTCTGGCAGATCTTCGTCAACGACCCAAATGGCGTGATGATCGAACTGAATTACGAGGCCGCCAAGGAGCAAGCCGGCTCGGTGCCCACCGAGCGGACGGATGACGTCGGGAGGCGGTAGCTTTTAGGGCCGGATCGCTCTAACAGAGGCATCCAGGAATTCTCGGGAGATGCTCCGTTGAGCGTGACGCAGCAACAAGTCCAGGACGCGCTTGCAAAGGTGGCCACGCCGCGCGGCGTGGCGTTGTCCAATGCAGGCGTGCTGTCGCCGATCACGGCCGGTGACGGCAAGGTGTTTTTTTCGATCAACGTCGAAGCAACGGAAGCGCGCGCCTGGGAAAGCGTTCGCGCCGCGGCCGAAGCCGCCGTGCGTGGCATCCCCGGCGTCGAGGTCGTCATGGTCGCGCTGACTGCCGAACGAAAAGCAGGCGCTGCGGCACCGCCGCCTCAGCCGCACCGCCATGCGCATGGCGTGCAAAACGTCGCCAGCCACCGGCCGCCGGCGGGCGGGGCTTCGCCGATGGGAAAGCAGTCCGACATTCCCGGCGTGGCCGCGATCATCGCCGTCGCCTCCGGAAAGGGCGGCGTCGGAAAATCCACCACTGCGCTCAACCTGGCGCTGGGCTTGCGCGACCTCGGCCTGAAGGTCGGTCTGCTCGATGCCGACATCTATGGACCGTCGGTGCCGCGTCTGACCGGCCTTCGCGACAAGCCGCAGTTGAACGATGAGCGCAAGATGATTCCGCTGCAGCGCTTCGGCCTGTCGATCATGTCGATCGGTTTTCTGGTGGAAGAGGAAACCGCGATGATCTGGCGCGGGCCGATGGTGATGTCGGCGGTCACTCAGATGCTGCGCGATGTCGCGTGGGGGACGTTGGACGTTTTGGTCGTCGACATGCCGCCCGGCACCGGCGATGCACAGCTCACGCTCGCGCAGAATGTGCCGCTCAAGGGCGCGATCATTGTTTCGACGCCGCAGGATCTGTCGCTGATCGATGCGCGGCGCGGATTGGCGATGTTCACGAAGGTCAACGTGCCCGTGCTCGGCATCGTCGAGAACATGAGCTACTTCCAGTGTCCGCATTGCGGAACGAAATCGGATATTTTCGGCCATGGCGGCGCGCGCGACGAGGCCGAGCGTCTCGGGGTGCCGTTCCTCGGCGAAATCCCGCTGCACATCTCGATCCGCACCACGTCCGATAGCGGCAACCCCTTGGTCGACAGCGAGCCGGATGGGGTACATGCGGCGATCTACCGGGAGATCGCTGCCAAGGTCCGCGATCAGCTTAAGGGCGCCCACGCGGCGGCCTGATCAAGCTGGTTATGAGACTTTGGTTTATCAGTCCTTTGATGTGATTGTGGTTTTGGCTCATCGGCTTCCGTGTTAAGCCGGGCTTAGAGCCGAAAGAAGAGCTCCGTTCAATTTCGGGAAATGGCTACCAAGGAGATGTCTTAGATGAAGCGTCGTGATTTTTTGAAAGTCTCAGCAGTGGGAGCTGCGGCGAGCGCTGTGGCTGCGCCGGCGATTGCGCAGTCCTCGCCCGAAATCAAATGGCGTATGACGTCCAGTTTCCCGAAATCGCTCGATACGATCTACAACGGCGCCACTGAGTTCGCGAAATACGTTGCCGAGATGACCGACAACAAGTTTCAGATTCAGGTTTTCTCGGCCGGCGAAATCGTCCCTGGCCTGCAAGCGCTCGACGCCACCTCGAACGGCACCATCGAGCTCTGCCACACCGTCTCTTATTATTATGTCGGCAAGGATCCGACTTTTGCGATCTATGCGTCGGTGCCGTTCGGTCTGAACGCGCGTATGCAGAATTCCTGGTGGTACCAGGGCGGAGGTGAGGCACTCGGCAACGAGTTCTTCAAGAAGTTTAACGTGATCGGATTCCCCTGCGGCAACACCGGCACGCAGATGGGCGGCTGGTTCCGCAAGGAGATCAAGACGGTTGCCGATCTGTCCGGTTTGAAATTCCGTATTGGCGGCATCGCGGGTCAGGTTCTGCAAAAGGTCGGCGTCGTGCCGCAGCAACTCGCCGGTGGCGACATCTATCCGGCGCTGGAAAAAGGCACGATCGATGCCGCCGAGTGGGTCGGTCCGTATGACGACGAGAAGCTCGGCTTCCAGAAGGTCGCGAAGTACTACTACTATCCCGGCTTCTGGGAAGGCGGCCCGACCGTCCACGCCTACTGCAATCTCGAGAAGTGGAATTCGCTGCCGAAGAACTATCAGGCGATTGTCACCAACGCGGCAGCCAATGCCAACACCTGGATGGCCGCGCGTTACGACATGCAGAATCCGGCGGCGTTGAAGCGGCTGGTGGCCGGCGGCACGCAGCTTCGGCCCTTCACCAATGAAGTGCTTGAAGCCTGCCTGAAAGCGACCAACGAATTGTGGGCTGAGATCTCTGCCAAGAATGCCGACTTCAAGAAGTCGATCGACGCGATGCAGGCCTATCGTTCCGACGAATATCTTTGGTGGCAGGTGGCGGAATACACTTTCGACAGCTTCATGATCCGCTCGCGCACCCGCGGCTAATTGTCCATTTAAGCGTGTCCAGAGGCCCGGCATCACAAGATGCCGGGCTTTTTGCGTTGCGACATGAGAGATGAGCATGGAAATCCAGCCCCGGATGTTCCATGCTCCGTTCAAGCCTCGAAACGAAGGCCACACATCATCAAGGGGAAAACGCAGTGAAACGCAGGGATTTTATCAAGGTAACGGGCATCGGCGTCGCGGGTGCCGCGACCATGGCGGCGCCGGCGATCGCGCAATCGATGCCGGAGTTCAAATGGCGCATGACGACGAGCTGGCCTAAGTCGCTCGATACCCTCCACGGCGCTGCCGAGCAGATGGCGAAGATGGTCGGCGAAGCCACCGACAATAAATTCCAGATACAAACATTCGCCGCCGGTGAAATCGTTCCGGGCCTGCAGGTGCTCGACGCCGTCCAGAACGGAACCGTCGAAATGGGACACACCGCGTCGTATTATTATTTCGGCAAGGATCCGACCTTCACCTTCGGCTCCTGCATTCCGTTCGGTCCCAACGCGCGGCTCAGCCAGGCCTGGTACATGTTCGGCGGCGGCAAGGAATTGCTCAACGAGTTCTACAAGAACTATAACGTCACCTCGCTGCTCGCCGGCAACACCACCTGTCAGATGGGTGGCTGGTTCCGCAAGGAGATCAACACCGTCGACGATCTGCAGGGCCTGAAATTTCGCATCGGCGGCTATGCCGGCCGCATCATGGCCAAGCTCGGTTGTGTGCCGCAGCAGCTGGCCGGCGGCGACATCTACCCCGCGCTCGAAAAAGGCACCATCGACGCCGCCGAGTGGGTCGGTCCCTATGACGACGAGAGGCTCGGCCTCTACAAGGTTGCGCCGCACTACTATTATCCCGGCTGGTGGGAAGGCGGCCCGATGCTGCTTGCGATGATCAATCTCGACAAATGGAACGCGCTGCCGAAGTACTATCAGAACATCCTCGAACAGGCCGGCCACTACGCCAACAACTGGATGATGGCCAAGTACGATACCGTCAACCCGCTCGCTTTGAAGAAGCTGTTGGCCGGCGGCACCAAGCTGCACGGTTTCTCGCCCGCGATCATGGAAGCAAGTTACAAGGCGACCAAGGAGCTCAACGCCGAGGTCGCTGCCACCAATGCGAACTTCAAGAAGATCTACGACTCGGTCACGGCCTATACCAGCACCGGCTATCAGTGGTTCCAGGTCGCCGAAGTCGGCTTCGACAATTTCATGGCAAGGCATGCCCAGAGCTAGGGCGTTTTCGAGCGAAGTGGGAACCTGTTTCGCGTGAAGAAAACGCGCCAAACCAAAATCTAGAGCCTATTCGGTTTTCTCAATTAAAACCGAGTGGGCTCTAGGGCGTGAACCCCACTTTGCGTTCGACCGCTACGCTGGTCTAAATCCGGCCTGCTCGAGTGCCGTGCGGCTTTCATCCGATGCGAGCGATGCGAGAAATGCCTGCGTCGCCGGACGCTGCTTGCGAGCGGTCACCAGCGCGAAATCGTAGTGTTCTTCTGCCAGCGGAATGAAGCCCAGCCGGGCCGCCTGCGCGACCGGTGCTATCGTCATACCCCAGTCAGCACGGTTCTGCGCCACTGCTGCGGCGACAGCGTTGTGCGAACGAGGCTGGTTCCAGTAACCATCCGGCCGCGCGGTGCCGAGCAGCCGATCGATCAGAATGCGCGTGCCCGCTCCCTGATTACGGTTGACCATGATACAGGTTGGATCGGCAAGTGCCGCTCGTACTGCCTGCTGGGCATCGAGGTTTTCGAAGCGCGTATCGCCGGAACGAAACACGATACCCTGCATGCGCCGCCAGCCCGGTATCAGTTCAAGGCCGTCAACGAGAAACGGTGTGTTGTAACTTCCGGTCGCCTCGTCGAGCAGATGGATCGGGGCAAGGTCGCATTCGCCGCGCCGTGCCGCCGCAAGCCCTCCGAGACTGCCGATCGAAATCGAGCGCACCACTAGACCGGCACGCGACAGGGGGGCGGTCACCAGATCCAGGCCCGTACAATGGCTGCCGACGATGACGAGGTCCGGAACCCGCACATGCGGCGTGAACAACGTCACTTCGGTTTCAGTCCCGGCGGAAATCTGGTTAGCCAGTGCGTCAATGCGCAGAAATCCGTCGGCCTGGGCAAACGATGTGATTGCGCCAGAGCCCTTGCCGGTAGGGTATGCGATTAGGCCGTCCGCGCCTTCGACCAGTGACACCATGACGAATTCTGTGCGGCCCGTTTCTGATGCAATGCGCACCGGCACCTTTGCCGAGACCTTTGCATCGGCGCGTGGTGGTAGGCTCGCCATGCGCCGCAGTACCGGCACGATCATGTCATGGAAAGTGAACATTGCAGAGGTCGGAAAACCCGGCAGAATCACAACCGGTTTTCCGTCGCAGACCGCGAGACAAAGCGGCTTGCCTGGCTTCAAAGCAACGCCATGCGCGATAATACCGGGCTTGCCAAGCCGCGCGATGATGCGGTGCGACACATCACCCGTTCCTTTGGAGGTACCGCCCGATAGTACCAGCATGTCGCAGCCATCCAGCGCCTTGCGCATTGCGGCTTCGAGTTCGGGTTCAACGTCGGGAATGGCGCCGAGAAAGATCGGCTCGCCGCCATTCTCACGAATAGCCGCAGTGACGATCGCGCCGTTGGTGTCGTAGATCGCTGCTGGACGCAAGGACAACCCCGGCTGCACCAGCTCGTCTCCGGTAGAGATCACCGCGACGCGCGGACGACGCGCGACAGAGACTTCGGCAATGCCGCAAGCCGCAAGCATGCCAATTTCTCGCGAGCCGATCACGCTTCCCGCGCGCAACAGCGTCTCGCCGCGCGCAATGTCTGAGCCGGCATAGGACACGAACTGTCCGGGCGATGCCGCTCGGCGAATTTCGATCGCGTGCTCACCGACGGGCTGGGTATGTTCGACCATCGCGATAGCATCGGCCCCACGCGGCACCGGTCCCCCCGTCGCAATCGAGGTCGCATTTCCCGATGAGACGGTCTGCACCGGCGCGGTGCCGCATGCGATGATTTCTCTGTTGAGAACAAACCGGATCGGGTTCGTCTCCCCCGCCAACGCGAGATCGGCGGAACGCAGCGCAAAGCCATCGACATTTGAGCGATCGAATGGCGGTACATCAATGGGCGAGACGACATCGGCGGCCAAGGCTTGACCAAGCGCGTCGGCCAGCAGCCGCCGTTCGATTGCGATGGCGCGTGGAAACACCGCGGCTTCGAAGCGTGCCAGCGCGTCCTCGCGCGACAGGATCGTCAGGAACTGACTCTGCTCAAAGCTCTCGGCTCTCTTCTGGATTGGGGCATCCATCATCGGAATTATTCCTGATCAGACCCTTAGCATATGGGCATCCACCGGGGTTCCCGCCGCGAACCCTTCACTGCTACCGGGCACGGCCAGCCATGCATCTGCGCGCACAATGTGATCGAGCAGAAGATCGCCGATTGCCAACGGCATCCAGGCGCCTTCAAGTTTTTTGAGTAAAGCGATATCCGCAATTCCGACACTTGACGATATCTTGCGCGCCAGTGGTAGCGCCTCCGTATCCTGCAGGCGTCCCGATAGTCGATCCAGTACCGGCAGCCCCAGCGTCCACCACGCCGCCAGCGCCTGATCCGGAGCGCCGGCCAAAGCGACGAGCGGAGTATTATCGACCTTGCCGAGGGCCGTCGTGCGGCCAGGCTGGAGCGCGATCCCATGAGCGATCAGCCTGCCGCTTGTCGTCAGCGCCTCAACCGTCGCATCGGTGCGCCCGACGCCCGTGCCGCCGACGGTGACAATCAAATCGCAGCGTTCGCCATTGACCGCCTTCGCGACGGACAACGCGTCGCGCCCGTCGGCCAGTGAGTAGACGACATCGGCGCCGGCCGCGCGAGCGCTTTCGGCGATAAGTTGGGCCGTTACCATCGGCCCGGCCATCGCCGGAATATCGATCAGATGCAGGCGCGGCGCGCGAATCGCGATCTTCTTTAGCCCGGTCGCACGTGCCAGCATCAAGTCGAGCGCGCCAAGCCGCCGGCCCGCAGCGATGGTCAGGCCGCCTTCACCGATCTCAGAGCCAGCGCGACGGACACCCTGACCGGGTAACGCTTCACCCGACACTTGAAACATCGAGCCCAAGCGTTCAACCAAGTCGGAATCGACCACACAGTCCGTCCCGCTCGGCATGAGATCGCCGGCTTCAACCCACACCGGCGGTCCCGCTAAGCCGAGCGGCGAGTAGGACGATGCACCAACGAGGTCTTGGGCGCAAAAAGCCCAGCCATCGATAATGGCGAAGTCCCTTTTGGGGAACGGACAAGGCAGCGTCACCTCCGAAGAGACAGCGCCTAACGCATCTGCGATTGGCAATTCAGTGATGGCAACAGGTTCCAATCCGTCCAACAACGCAATAAGCGCCTCATCGAGTGGAATGAGCGATGCTGTCAGACGCTGCTCCGCGGTCATTTGCAGTAGCTCTCAATGATTTCGTCTTCCCCAGCTTATTTAAAAAAATACAAAAACATACAGCCATCTATCGAGATGCAACCCGCAGCCATCCGAAATCATGAACGATACACCGGAAGTGGCTACTTGATTGGTTATGTCGAACAACAGGACGGCAAAAACGTCGCGACCTAGGACGGATTAACGCGTCTCCCGATTGGACAATGAAAGTGTTACAGCGTCGGTACCGCTGCATGCCAATGAGCCGGGAAGCTGAGGGTGACTCGATGCCCCGCCTGCGCGGGGCATGACCAAAGATGCGACTACTTCGCCGGAGGCCCGAAATCGAGCGGCGGCAGATCCATCTGCGGCACCTCGATCTTGATCTGATTCAGATCGACATTGGATGGCTTGTCGAGCAGCGCAGTCACCGTGATCGGGAACGCGATCACAAGCACGACCATAATCGCCTGCAAGCCGACCCAGGGCAGGGCGCCCCAATAGATATCGGAGCTCTTGACCTCCTTGGGCGCCACGCCGCGCAAGTAAAACAGCGCGAAGCCGAACGGGGGATGCATGAACGAGGTCTGCATGTTCACGCAGAGCATGACGCCGAACCAGATCAAGGCCGGGCCATCCCCAACCACCGGCCCCAGGATCTTCTGGGCGATCGGTGCAATCATCGGCAGGATGATGAAGGCGATTTCAAAGAAATCGAGGAAGAACGCCAGGAAGAAGATGAACAGGTTGATGAAGATCAGGAAGCCCCAGACGCCGCCGGGCAGGGAGGTCAGCAGGTGCTCGAGCCATACGCCGCCGGAGACGCCGAGGAAGACCACCGAGAAGCAGGTCGAGCCAATCAAAATAAACGTCACCATGCAGGTGATGCGCATGGTGGTCTCGTAACCCTGCTTGATCAGGTCGCGCAGATCGGGGATGCGGACGGCCTCGAGGCAAATCCAGGTGACGGCGAGATACGTCACGGCGAAAGCGAGCTTGAAGATCAGTCCCTCGGTGAAGAAGATTCCGACGATCGTGCCGATGCCGCCGGCGATCACGCCGACGATGAGAATCTGGCGCCCCGCGGTGGAGAAATCCTTGCTGTGGATCGCCGCCAGCACGATGGCGCCGACCGCGCCCATGGCGCCGGCTTCCGTCGGCGTGGCAAGCCCCATCATCATGGTGCCGAGCACGACGAAGATCAGCACCGCGGACGGAATGATACCCTTGAGGCACTTCTTCCACAGCGCCCAACCGGTCAGCGTTCGCGCATCCTTCGGCACCGGCGGAAGATAGCTCGGCTTGAAGATGCCAAGCACGAATGTGTAGCCGGCAAACAGCAGGATCTGGAAAACCGACGGCCCCCACGCGCCGAGATACATGTCGCCGACCGACTTGCCCAACTGGTCGGCAAGCACGATCAAGACCAGCGACGGCGGCACCAACTGGGTGATGGTGCCTGACGCCGCCAGCACGCCGGTGATGTAGCGTATGTTGTATCCGTAGCGGATCATCACCGGCATCGAGATCAGCGCCATCGCGATGACCTGGGCCGCCACCGTGCCGGTGATGGCCCCCAAAATGAAGCCCACGATAATGACGGAGTAGCCGAGGCCGCCGCGAATGGGGCCGAACAATTGTCCCATCGAGTCCAGCATGTCTTCGGCGAGGCCGCATCGCTCGAGGATCGCGCCCATGAAGGTAAAGAAGGGGATCGCGAGCAGAAGCTCGTTGGAGAGCACGTTGCCGAACACGCGGCCGGGAATGGCCTGAAGGAAGTTCAGGTCGAAGAAGCCGAGATGGATGGCGAGAAAGCCGAACGACAACCCGACCGCCGCCAGCGTGAAGGCGACCGGGAAGCCGATCAGCATGGCCACGACCAGGCCGCCGAACATCAGCGGCGGCATGGCTTCCAGCGTGATCATTGCGTCGGCCTCTCGTACTTCGCGTCGATCGTCACTTCGCCGCGCAGCGCGGCGATGCGCTTGATGACCTCCGAGACGCCTTGCAGCGCCAGCATGACGAAGCCGGATGGGATCACGAACTTGATCGGCCAGCGGACCAGGCCGCCGGCATTGCCGGACACTTCACCGACGTTGTAGGCCTGTATGAAAAACGGCCAGGACAGATAGGCGAGCAGCAAGCAGGCCGGGATCAGGAAGAACAGCGTGCCGATCAGATCGAGCCAGAGCTGACCGCGCTCGGAGAGAAACAGATAGAAGATTTCGACCCGGACATGCTCGTTGCGCTTGAAGGTGTAGGACGCGCCGAACATCACCAGAATCGCGAACATGTACCACTGCAATTCGAGCCAGCCATTCGAGGAGTAGCCGAAGGCGTAGCGGATCATGGCATTGGCCGCGCTGACGATGCAGGCGGCCAGCACCAGGAAATTGCAGATGTAACCGATTTTCTCGTTGACGCGGTCGATCGCCGTGCTCAACGCCAGCAACGGACGCATCGTGCTTGCTCCTGCGGACATCAAATCTCGCCTGGCGCTATCGCGAAGCCCAAACGGATTCCGCGCACACGGAATTGCAGCATCGATTGCAACGACAGTCCTCCCCCGGCGCCCGTCCCGTCTTCGCGGCTTTTGTTCAGGCGCGAAAAGCAATAAAAACCGGCCGCACCATTTCAGCGCGCTTTCGCCCAGTCAATTGGAAAATGGGCAAATTGACGAAAGATCAAGCGCTTGGCGGCCTAGTGGGGTAGCGAATGCCAAATCCACTCCACTGGCGCTCAACCCCCGGTAACGCTCATATGGCGGCTGACGCTCGGCCGGTTGTGCCTGCGGTCGATGATGAAATCGTGGCCCTTCGGCTTCAGGCCGATGGCGCGGTCGATTGTAGCCGCGAGCAATTCGTTGTCGGGGGACGCGCGCAGCGGCTTGCGCAAATCGGAAGCGTCCTCGTGCCCGAGGCAGGTATGCAGCGTTCCGGTGCAGGTGATCCGCACGCGGTTGCAGGCTTCGCAGAAATTATGCGTCATCGGCGTGATGAAGCCGAGCTTTCCCCCGGTCTCACTGACGCGGACATAGCGCGCCGGGCCGCCGGTGTTCTCATCGAGATCCGTCATCGTGAATTGCTTGGCAAGGCGCGCACGCAACAGCGACAGCGGCACATACTGATCGATCCGCCCAGCGCCGATGTCGCCCATCGGCATCACCTCGATCAGCGTCAACCCCATTCCCTTGGCGTGTGCCCATTCCATCAGCGAGGGAATTTCGTCCTCGTTCATGCCCTTGAGCGCGACCGCGTTGATTTTCACCGCAAGTCCGGCCGCACGCGCGGCCTCGATGCCGGCAAGCACCTTGTCGAGTTCGCCCCAGCGGGTGATGGCGCGGAATTTTTCCGCATCGAGCGTGTCGAGCGAGACATTGATGCGGCGCACGCCGCAATCGGCCAGTTCATCGGCAAAACGCGCCAGCTGCGAGCCGTTGGTAGTGAGGGTCAGTTCGGAGAGCGCACCGGTGGCGAGATGGCGCGACAGCGATCGCATCAGCGACATCACGTTGCGGCGGACCAGCGGCTCACCGCCGGTCAATCGGAGCTTCTTCACGCCCTTGGCGATGAAGGCCGTGCATAGCCGGTCGAGTTCTTCCAGGGTCAGGAGATCGGCCTTCGGCAGGAAGGTCATGTCCTCCGCCATGCAATAGAAGCAGCGCAGATCGCAGCGGTCCGTGACTGAGACGCGCAAATAGTCGATCGTCCGGCCGAACGGGTCGATCATCGGGCGCGACAGCAATGCAGGCGAGGGCGACAAAGCTACAGTCATCAAATGCCTTTGGGCGGACAGCCTCGAGGGATGCTCTTACGGCTTACGGCCACGAGCGCAGCCCCAATCTATGCACGTTGGACTATCAGCACAATCCGGCAAAAAGCCTGATCTGACCGGCTCTTGTGCAGTGCAGGCAATCAGCGCTGGGGCGCTGCGGCGGGATCGGCGTCGGCAGGGGCTGCGGCCGGCTTCTTCCGCTTCGGACGCATCGGCTTCGCGGGCTTCGGCGGCGGACCGATCGGTTGCAACTCGGCGACCACCGGGTTTGGCTCGACCTTCAGGGTATTCGACGAGAACATGCCGCCGTCGACCTTGACGACATTGACCGGCACGCCCGCCGGCTGTCTGCCAGCCATTGAATAATTCACAAGGAAGCTGGTGACGCCATCAGGCGGAGACACGCTGACAGAGCAGGGGGTCTTGCAGCCGGGTCCCAGCGAGGTGCGCGCCTCCGCGCCGGGCGGCGTCGATTCAAGCTGAACCTGAACCGGCGGCAGCGGCGATCTGAGTGAGCTGAAATAGTCGCCCGACGAAACGGATGAGCAACCGGCCAGGCTGAGTGTGGCTACGGCCATCGCGAAAGCACGACGCATAATTGATCCGTCACTCCAGGTCACGGTCCCCGCTGGGCAATGGTCGGGCCGTGATCCAATCTCGATTGCGTGAGCATGTCGGTCGCGCGTGCGCTCCCCGCGGATTTCGCGAAGAAACCGGCCATCTGGACGAGAATTATCCACCGGTGCGGCCAACTGCCACATTCCCCGGGGCGAACATAGGAGCCTCGGCATATCAGCGCAACCGGCTTGGTTAATTGGTGGTTAACAACTATGGCCGGCAACGAAATATATTCGGAAACAGAGAGTTGAACGGTGAAACGGAGCCATCATACGAGGCTTTCGATGGCCCCTTGCAGCTCGTTGAAATGGTCGATCACGCGGTCCGGCTTGAGCTCTGCCATGGGAACTTCGGTATAGCCAAAGGAGACGCCGATAACGGGAACTCCGGCACGGCGGGCCACGCCGACATCGGGACCGGCATCTCCCACCATGATCACAGACGACATCCCGCCGCCGGCGCGCGCTACCGTCTGCCGCAGAATCGCGGGGTCCGGCTTGGAAACCCCGAACGTGTCGGCGCCACAGATCGCGGCAAAGCGCGCGCTCAGATTCAATTGGTCCAGCAGCCGCTTCGAAAGCCATTCCAGTTTGTTGGTGCAAACCGCGAGGCGGTAGCCGCGGCCTTCGAGATCGTCGAGCGCGGCCACGAGCCCGTCGAAGGGGCGGGAACTATCCGCGATATGCTCGGCATAATAGGCGATGAAGTCGTCGGTGAGCCGCGCGAGCTCGGAGGAACTCACCTCGCGGCCCTCGACCTCGAGTCCGCGTTCGATCAGCTTTCGCGCGCCGGCGCCGATCATGCCGCGCGCCGATTGCAGCGGGACGGGCGCAAGCCCCTCGCGCTGAAGCACGAAATTGAGTGCATCGATCAGGTCGGGCGCGGTATCGACCAGGGTGCCATCGAGATCGAAGACGACGGTTAAGGGGAGGGCCATGCGAGACCGCTAATGGCACATGGTCCGACGAGCAAGCGTTTCCGGCCGGAAATACCCAAATTTCCGCGCCCTGACCGTGCAATTTCGGCGTTCAGGTGCTGTTCCTCCCGCTCAAACGAGGCTAATAGTCCGCCGCGAATACCACCATGGCGCGGCCGAGAAGGTTGTCTGCACGTGAATTTGGATGAACTGAAACGCCAGGCGGCGGCGCGCGCGCTCGAATTCGTGCGAGACGGCATGAAGCTCGGCCTGGGCACCGGCTCGACCGCGAAACATTTCGTCGAGCTGTTGGGTGCGCGGGTGCGCGACGGCCTCGACGTCATCGGGGTGCCGACATCGGAAGCCACGCGCGACGACGCCATCCGCTGCGGCGTTCGCCTGACCACGCTGGACGAAGTTGATCGGCTCGACCTCACCGTCGACGGCGCCGACGAGATCGACCCCGCGCTCAACCTCATCAAGGGCGGCGGCGGCGCGTTGTTGCGGGAAAAGATCGTGGCGGCGGCATCCGACCGCATGATCGTGATTGCCGACGATTCAAAATGGGTCGAGACGCTCGGCCGTTTTCCGCTCCCGATCGAGGTGATTCCGTTCGGGCTCGCCGCCACGCAGCGAGCGGTCGAAAAGGCTTTTGCGGCCAATGCCGTTTCCGGCCAATTGGTCGTGAGAAAAGGCCGCGACGGTCACGTTTTTGTCACCGATGGCGGCCACTGGATCGTGGATGCCCATCTCGGGCGTATCCCGGATGCGCCGCGTCTTGCGCAGTCGCTCGCCGCCATTCCAGGCGTTGTCGAGCATGGATTATTCATTGGCCTTGCCAGCACCGCGATGCTGGCGGGCTCGGAAGGAATTCGCGTTGTTGAGCGGCGATAACGCCGCGATCCAAGGAGAGATCATCATGAAGAGCCCATCGCAAATCCTGTTCGCCGCCGGCGTGGCGCTGTCACTCGCGCTCTCAGGGCTACCCGCGAGCGCGCAGCAGGCCGCGCCTGCCCCGCAGCCCGAGCTCAAGCCGGTGTCGGCTTCAGCCATGCAGGCGGCGCGCGATCTGCTGGCGGTAAAGAACGTGACCCAGGTCTACTCGGCCGCGGTCCCCAACATCATCCAGCGGACCAAGGACCAGTTCCTCGCCAACAATCTGAGCTACCAGAAGGACCTCAACGAGGTCGCGGTCTCGGTGGCCAAGACCATGACCGGCAAGGAAAAGGAAATCGGCGAGCAGATGGCGAAGATCTACGCCAACTCTTTCACCGAGCAGGAAATGAAGGACCTCACCACGTTCTACAAATCGACGCTCGGCCAGAAGCTCCTCAGCACGGAGCCGAATGCGATTCAGGCCAGCATGATCTACATGAACCAGTGGGCGCAGAGCTTCTCGGAAGCCGTCGTCGGCGAATTCCGCTCGGAAATGAAGAAGCGCAACAAGCCGCTGGGCTAGTGTCCTCGCGCAGCCTTACTCTTATCCCTTCCCACGCGTTCCGCGGGGGAGGGATAAGGAAGAGCGTCCTTGTCGCGGTGACGGTTCAGCCTCATATTTTGACACCGTAGCCTCGATTGAACAGGAGCCCCATGGCCGAATTCGATACCGATCTGTTTGTCATCGGCGGAGGGTCGGGCGGCGTGCGCGCGGCCCGCATCGCGGCTGGCTACGGCGCGCGGGTGATGATCGCGGAAGAATATCGGATGGGCGGCACCTGCGTGATCCGCGGCTGCGTGCCGAAAAAGCTCCTCGTCTACGCCTCGCATTTCCACCAGGAGTTCGAGGACGCCGCGGGCTTCGGCTGGACGGTGCCGCAGCCTACCTTCGATTGGGCGACCCTGATCGCCAACAAGGACAAGGAAATCGCGCGGCTGGAAGTTGCCTACACCACCAACGTGGAAAAATCCGGCGCGCGCGTGCTCAAGACCCGCGCCGTGCTCGAGGATGCGCATACGTTGCGGCTTGCGACCGGCGAGGCGGTGCGCGCCAAATATGTGCTGATCGCCACCGGCGGCGCGCCGAACCACGGTGAGCAGATTCCCGGCATCGAGCACGTGATTTCGTCAAACGAGGCGTTTCATCTGCCAAAGCTGCCGCGGCGGATCGTGATCCAGGGCGGCGGCTATATCGCGCTCGAATTCGCCGGCATCTTTGCCGGCCTCGGCTCCGACGTGACCGTGATCTATCGCGGCGACAATATCCTGCGCGGCTTCGACGAGGACGTGCGCGCGCATGTTCGCAGCGAAATGGAAAAGGCCGGCATCACGCTTCTGACCGGCTGCACCGTGACCAGGGTCGACAAGCACGGCCACGACTTCACGACGCATCTGTCGAACGGCTCGAGCATCGCGGCGGATCAGGTGATGTTTGCGATCGGGCGGCACCCGAACGTCAAGGGCCTTGGGCTCGAGAAGGCCGGCGTCGCTCTCAACCCGAAGAACGGCGGCATCGCGGTCGACGGTTTCTCGAAGACCTCGGTCGACAACATCTACGCGATCGGCGACGTCACCCACCGCATGAATCTGACGCCGGTCGCGATCCGCGAGGGCCACGCCTTTGCCGACACGGTGTTCGGCGGCCGCGAGGTGAGGGTCGATCACGCCGATATCCCGACCGCGGTGTTTTGCCAGCCAGAAGTCGGCACGGTTGGACTGACGGAAGACCAGGCCTGCGAGCAGTTCGCCAAGGTCGATATCTACAAAGCGACATTCCGCCCGATGAAGGCGACGATGTCGGGCCGCGACACGCGCATGCTGATGAAGCTCGTCGTCGACGGCACGAGCGATCGCGTCGTCGGCTGCCACATCGTCGGCGATGGCGCCGCCGAAATGGCGCAGGTGCTCGGCATTGCCGTGAAGATGAAGGCGACGAAGGCCGATTTCGACGCGACCATGGCGCTGCATCCGACGGCGGCGGAAGAACTCGTGACCATGCGCACGCCGAGCGCGCGGCACGTCCGGGCTGCGGCCGAGTAGCAGCCCTCGCGCGGCGCGCTCAATCGTCAAGTCTTCGTGAAATGTGAGGCGAACAACACGCGCTTGCGAGCGTGTGGGCCACGTTGGGCGCAATTGATGACGGCGTCGCCGCATCAAGACGCAACGCAGGGCCAGAGGCATTTGCCTCAAACGTCCAACAAATGGAGACCATCATGCGGAAGACAGCTCTTACCATCTTCGGCGCGCTGCTGATCTCGGGATTGGCAGTTCAAACGGCAGCGGCGTCCCAGCACCACCGGAGCAAGGCTTACTTCGGCCGTGACCTGTCGGATTTTCGCGGTTCCTACAATCAGGTGAACGGTCCGGTTCAGGTCACGCCGCGCGTGCCCGATCGCTTCGACCCGTCGCGGCCGGGCAGCGAAGATCCGACGTTCAATCCGCCCGGCAACTAAAGTTCTGAGTTGATCACCGCGACCGGCGCCCGACGGCGATCCCGATCAAAAACGCGAGGGCCAGCGAACCCAGCGGTGCTTCCCTCGCGACGTTGCTCAGGACACTGAGCGGCATGCCCGGTTGCCGTCCGGCGTCGATTGTCGCCTTGGCACGGGCAGCCGCCGATTTCAGCGCGTCGATCGCTTCCGTCGTTTTCGATTTGGAATCGACGGAAGCATCGAGGTCTTGGTAGATCGGCGGCGACAGCGGAATGTCATCGTTCACGATTTTGATCTCCAATGCCGCACCTCGTCACGAATAGAAACGGCCTCGCGGCTGACGACGGCGAGCCGGGCGGGCCAGCAGCAGCGCCAGCGCGAAACCGATCGCGCCTGCGGTGACCAGCGATCCGATCGGATTGTCGCGAACTGTCTTGGTCAGCGCCTCGGAGCCCTCGCGAATGGCATCGCCGCGGTTGTTGTAGATGTCCTTGGCGTAATCGGTCGCGGTATCCGCGGCATCCTGCACCGCGTCCTTGGCCTGGCCGTAGAGGTTCTGCGCCTTGCCGGCCATCTCGCGGGCGCGGCCGCTGGCCTGCGACTCGGCATCGCCGGCCACCTTGCCAAACGCGTTCTCGGTCTTTCCAGCAAAATCCTTGGCGGTGCCTGCAATGCGATCTTCGTTCATGGTGTGACCTCAACAGCTGCTTCAACGGGGGTTCGATTGCCGAGATAACGGGCGTGACCCGAGTTCGTTCCTCAAGTCTTTTGCCTTTAGGAACCACGTGACGATTTGGCGCGTTCTGGCAGCTGAGAGGGAGCGGGCCATGCGCGCCAGGAAAAAACCGTCGATCATCCCGGAGCCCGGTCTCGTCCTCGCATTGGCAAACCACGCCGCCATGGGCATCGCGCTCGGACTTGTCTTCGCGCTGATCCTGATCCGGACGCCGTTGTTCGGCGTCCTCGCGCTCATCAACCTCAGCGAGGATCCCGCAGCGACGATGGCGACGTTCGTCGGCACCGTGATCCTGATGTTCGGGATCGGCGCGGCGCTGACCGGCTTCGTCTTGACGATGGAAGACGGGAACGAATGAACACCTGTCCGGCTTGTTGAGAGCAACGATCGGACGGTGCCATGCGTGTCACGGCCAGCGAAAAATTTGCCAACGCCAAGCCACGCGGGTTTTCCGCGCTTGGGCAATCCTACGGGCGTGATTTGCGCGGATGGGTTGTGAGGCGCGCCGCCGGATACGGCATCGCCGCAGCGCTGATGCTCGGCGGGGTCCTGGCGGTATTCGGCGCCATTGTCGTGGGCGCGATCGCGCTGTTTCATTTTCTCGAGCTTCGTTACGGGACCAACATCGCCTTCGCCGCGCTCGGCGGCGGCTTGCTCGTGCTGGCCGTTATCCTGCTGTTGGCGGGCTGGCTGATGCTGCAACGGCGCGCGGCGCCGCTGCCACGGCCGGAGCGACAGTTCCGCGCCGCCAAGCAAATGCTGATGGGCTCGACGATTTCGCGGGCCGTCATGGCCGTGCGCGACACCGAAGCCGCAAAGCCCGATGCGACCACGCACGTGCTGCTCGGCACGGCTGCGGTCGCAGCCATCGCCTGGCTGGTCGCCAGCCACCTTGGACCCAAGGCGCCGAGGGCTCAGGTGCGGCGGTGAGCAGACGGAATCCCTTTGCCAGCGATTTCGCGCTCGTCGCCAGCTCGGTTCTCGCCACGCTTGCCATTCAACGGCATCTCGGACGCACGGCTGACAGCCCATCGATCGCTCCGGACGCGCCGACGGCAAAGCCCGCCAGTAATCCTCTCGCGGTCCTTTCATCGCACTGGAAAGCAGTCCTGCGCGGCACCTATGACCGGATCGGCCGCGACCGCATTCTCGCCAACGCCGCCGGCGTGGTGTTCTACGGACTGCTTGCGATCTTCCCTGCGATCACCGCGCTGGTGTCGAGCTATGGACTGTTCGCCGATCCCTCGACAATCTCTGACAATCTTCAGAGCCTGGCTCTGATGCTGCCGGGAGACTCCTTCTCGATTGTCCAGGATGAAATTGGCCGCGTGCTCGCGAAGGCAAACTCATCGCTCAGTTTGACCTTCGGCTTCGGCTTGCTGTTCGCCGTCTGGAGCGCCAATGCGGGCGTGAAGGCGGTAGTCGATGCGCTGAACGTCGCCTATGAGGTCGAGGAGGAGCGGGGGCTTATCCACCTCAATCTGGTTTCGCTGGCTTTCACCGTGGCCGGTCTCGCCGCCATTCTGGTCATGATGGGCGCCGTCATCGGCGTGCCGCTCGCGCTGCAACGGCTCGGCCTCGGCGAGGGCGCGCAAGCCCTGGTGCAGATCGGCCGCTGGCCGGTGTTGGGATTGGTGCTGCTGGGCGCGTTGATGGCGCTTTATCGCTTCGGGCCGAGCCGCGCCGCGCCGAAGCCGCGTTGGCTCGTCACCGGCGCCGTTCTCGCCATCGTGCTGTGGCTGATCGGCTCGGCGCTGTTGTCCTGGTATCTCTCCGACTTCGCCAACTACTCCGCGACCTACGGTTCGCTCGGCGCAGCGATCGGTCTGATGACCTGGATGTGGCTCTCGGCCATCATCGTTCTGGTCGGCGCCGAATTCAATTCGGAGATCGAGCGGGAGGCTTTGCTGGAGAAGGCGTGACCTCGCTCTGCTTCAGGAAGCCTTTTGCCAGCGCGTGGTAGACGCCTTCGGGGCAGACGAGCCCCGACGTTACGTGAGCGATCAAAGCGGCGGCCATCAGCGGAACGACCATGGCGTGGTTGTTGGTCATTTCGGTGACGATCGCAAAGGCCGTGATCGGGGCCTGCACCACGCCGGCGAAGTAGGCCACCATGCCGAGCAGCATGATCGCGCCGAGCGGCGCGTCCGAGAAGAAATGCGCGACGCTGGCGCCGATACCCGCGCCGACCGCGAGCGATGGCGCAAAGATGCCACCGGGAATGCCGCTGATCGAAGAGAGCGCGGTGGCGGCAAACTTCAGCGGAGCAAAATCCCAGGGCAACGGCGTGCCGTTTTCCAGGGCCGCCTTCACCTGCGCGTAGCCGGTGCCGTAGACCGTGTCGCCCGAGGCAAGTCCGCAACAGGCGACGGCCAGCCCGCAGGCAAAAGCGAATGCCGTCGGGTACGTCCTGATATATCGCCCTGGTCCGCTTGTGAATCCGCGCGCCATTTCGATCAGCAAACGGCTGAACAGTCCGCCCGCAAGGCCGCCGACGACGCCGCAGACGGGAACGGCGAGCCAGTCGGTCCCGTGACGAAGCATGGTGGAGCTGCTGCCGAAATAGTCGTAATTGCCGACGAGGGCGAGCGACGTCAGTCCGGCCGCGATCACGGCGGCGATGATCAACCCGCTGGTGCGCGTCTCGTAGGCGCGGCTCATCTCTTCGATGCCGAAGACGATGCCCGCGAGCGGCGTGTTGAAGGCAGCCGCAACACCGGCCGCAGCTCCCGCCAGGATCAGACCGGGTTGGCGACGCGGCGACATGCGGCCAATCGCGAACATGATGGACGCGCCGACCTGAACGGTGGGTCCTTCGCGGCCGACCGATGCACCGCAGAGCAGGCCGAGCAACGTCAACAGCACCTTGCCGACGGCAATCCGGATCGAGACCAGTTTGCCGCGGGCCGCCTGGTCGGTCAGTTCGCGCGCCGCGATCGCCTGCGGGATGCCGCTTCCTTGCGAATTGGGAAAGAAGCGATTGGTCAGGAACACCGACAGCGCAAAGCCAACCGGCGTGACCACGAGCGAAATATAGCGCTGCTCGCCGAGCAGCATGGCCAGCGCCATCTGGGCCCAGTCGGCGAGTATCGCCAACACGACCGCGGCCGCACCGACGGCCACGCCGCCCATCAGGAACATGGCGCGCCGTCGCCAGCGTATCGAAATGACCCGTAACGAGCGGGTGTGGTGATGGGACAGCAGTCGCTTCATGCGGATCGGTTATTACGGATGTCGAGCAATGGTATGCAAGCTCCAGGCCATGACAGTTTTCGAGCGGTCGTGCGAGCGTGACATCTCGCCAAGACTGAACCATCGGTCAGGCTGGCGGCACGCCCTGGACCGCAGGCCGCCGGAATCCCATCGCCATCCACGCGCGCAGCAATTTCAGCAAGAACTTGCCGGAATGGCCCGGCGTGTTGATCAGTCCGTCATCCGGCAAAGCGGCGCCTCCGGGCCGTTCTGCCGTCATCATCCGCACGGTTGCCGGCGGAATATCGTCGGGCAGGCGGCCGCGATAGATCGTGAGCCAATGCCCCTTGGTGAAGTCGAGGAACATCGCGGTGTTGCAACAGCGCGCGAACATTCGCCGCGTCGGCGAATCCGGCTTGAGCCGTCTTTCCCAAAGCTGATCGCCGCCCTTGACGCAGCTGACCCGGTCCTTGCGGTAGAGCACGAAGTCGGTGCCGCCATCCGCGGCCAGAATCGAATCCGCGTCCGGGGTGGTCTGGTGCTGGCGGCCGGCCTGCTGGCAACTCGTGCAATAGCAGATGCCGTGCAGGATGGGCTCGCCGATAATCCGGAGCTCGACGTTACCGCAGCGGCAGGTTGCCCGCGTGATCTCTTTCATGTGACACCACCAAGAAGCGCACGACCCTTCGCTGGCCCCTCGAGGCCAGCGTCGGGGCATATCGATGGTCGCTTATTTTGGCATCGGGATGGCGATCGCCTTGTCCTTGGCGCGGTCGCCGACCCACAGCGTATCGCCGGCCGGTTCGATCGCGGTCGGCCGGGTCAGGCCCTCGAGAATCGGCGACGACGGTGGCCTGATCGCCGTTGACGGTGACCATGCTGGCGCGGCCGTTGCGGTTCTCGGTGAGATACAGCTTGCCGTTGGCGGCGCGCATGCCGTCCGGCCCCTTGATCGGCTTGTCGGGCCAGATCTGCACCGGCGCGCCGGCCTTGCCGGCCGCATCCAGCGGAATGCGATAGAGATTGTTCGAGATCACGTTGTTGACGTAGAGCTCGCTGCCGAGAAAGGTGATGCCGTCGACGCCGTCGAGCGTGCGGTCCTCGATCAGCAATTCGGGTTCTGAGGCGCCCGCCTTGAGGCGGAAGATCCTGCTGCCGAAGGTGTCGGCGATATAGAGCGCCTTGTCCGGCCCGACCACGAAATCGTTGCACAGGTTGATCTCGCCGGGGAGCGGCCAGCGCAGTTTCGGCGCGCCGCTGGTCAGATCAAAGCTGCGCAGCATCGAATGGCGGTTCTTGCCGGTGCCGATGATCTGGCAGGCCCACAGCGTATTGGTCGGCCCGTCGGCGAGCACGCCGAGGAAACTGACATTGCCCTCGGTGGCGCTGACGTCGATGAAGACCTTGGCTTCGGTCGCGCCCTTGGCGGCGCGGTAGATCACGGGCTTGGCGGCGCTGCCGAGGATCAGCGAACCGTCCGGCGCCAGCGTGACGCTCTCCGGGTCCGAGCCGGGATCGGTGGTGACGACGAGCTGCGGCTCGGCCGCGTGCGCCGCTGTGCAGAGCAGTAGCGCCGCCGTGAGCGATAACAGTGAAGAGAAAGTTTTGCTTGCGTGCCTGTTGGCCGGCATTCGTCGATCCTCCCATGACAGTCTAGAAAATGGCCCGCGGGATTTACCTGCGGGCTCGTTGTTATCAGCGGATATTTAAAGGGTAGGGCGGGGTGAAAGACAAGCGTTGGATGCGAGCGGATACTCGCCAAGCAAAATTATAGAGATGCTTTGATGTGTTTCCGGTTTGCTGAACCATTCACGCGCTTCATCCCTACATTCAAAAGAGTTCGCCTTGCACTAATTCGCCTAAGCGAATGACGCCAAGAAGCTGCCAAGTCTGAGGTCGCTTTGCCTGATTGCCGAGAGCGAATACCATTCCTTTCTTAGGGTACTCATCGTTGAAAACCCCCGACATTCGCTCTAACGCGCTTCTTTCTCCATATTTCGCCCGCCATCGCCAAAACATCACGTGGGTTTCCCAATCTCCGTTCTGATAATCGTGGTGGCCCGAAGCATCTTCGAATTCGAATCGAAAATCGAATGGTGACGGCTCCAATTCCGCCAACTCCTTATCGAAGATTGACATCTGTTGTGCCGCTGCTTGGTAGGCTTCTTTTTCTTCCACAAGATCAGACGCCGATTTTCGTTTTGCGATAAATCTAGTGTTTTTCGGCCGGATTAAAGTTAGTGATTTGCCCAAGTTCATCGCATCGATCGCAGACCCTGTTATCAGTGGAGCGAGCAAGCGGCTTCGCTCCCCGCTAGGGATGGTGCGTTCGACCACAAGACTGTCTTCGTAGACGTGGCAGCTTTCGGTGCGCTTATCGCGCGTAGGCGGACGAAAGCTGAACCTCACCCAATCCCATCTGGAAAAGCTACTATCACCGCTAAGGTGTCGGAATCGGACGGGGAATAGACGTTTCCATTCACCCTCGGCTGTTACACCAGCGCAACAAACGGTCTCTCCATACGTCTTACTAGGCTGCGGTAGCGCCTTGACCAGTACGACGACCCGAGAGGTTTGCTGCATTGCGGACATAGCGGTTCGGCTCGTCACCATAGAGGTGAAACGTCCTAACACTCTTAGGTAGATACGACGCAACAATCAACCGATGACACTCGGCCGGGTCTCGCTCAAAGCACATTAAGCAGGTTGGCCGCTTGTCAACTAATGCGCCCAATTCTCGAAGCTGTTCTTGCGGCGCCGGCTTTGCGAGATGCTTGTTATAAATTGCTCGAAAGCGATCAAATTGTCCGGCACGAGCAGCATCGCGCCCGTCCTTTGGATCACCGAGGGCGGCAAGATGGATGTATGCCATACCTTCGCGCTCGATCCGTTCTCTCAATCCGTTTTTGGAGAAGCCCTTCTTCCGCGACAGCGGGAGCGCCCTGACGTCTGCTAGCAGGCCCACGCCCACAGCTTTGAGGGTAGCGACGAACCGATCGATGTCGGTGCCTTCGTAGCCAATCGTATAGAGTGTCGTCATTTGCAAATGATTCTTGCTAGAAGTCACGTTGCTCTGCACTGATTAAGGCTTCTTTACAAGCTGCCCAATAGGCAAACATTCGCGCCCAGCCGCCGCTATCCCATTCCTCCCGCCAAAATATTTTGCTCTCTTTCATCCCATGCGAGCCAGCCTATCGGCTTTCCCAGCCGTGAGTGCGGCGCTCTCGGCGCGTCCCGGATTTGCTGTCGCTCGCTCGCCTTGCCCGTCTCCTTGCTGCCCGGATCGGGTCGCCCCGCACCCCATCGAAACGGATTTTAAACCATAACCGTCTAGTCTTCGACCATGAGGACGCCGCCTGAAGACGCTGAAAAGGCAAGGCGGGCGCTTTGCCGGCGCCAACCGCTGCTTGCGGCCTGGTTGGACGCGATGAACCGGTTCGACAATCCCATGCGCCGCCGCGCTGCACACTATCGCGAGCACAGCCATTTGCGCCGGGATATCGACCCGATCCGCGGCTCTCGTCTGCGCGACGTCAGCTCCGATCTTGCCGGACCGGCGCCGGTCCGGCCGCACATCCAGCCGTCTTAATCTAAAATTAACCATACTGCCGGACTGTCGAGGCCATGGTTCGACGGTCCAAACACAGCCTGACGCCGTTCAAGAGCGTCTTCTCGCTTCGCTGCGCCGCTGTTGTTTTAGTGGCGCTCGCGGGCGCGATGGTGATCCCGCAAAGCGCTGACGCAGCCGACCTCCGCCTGCACATCAAGCCGCCCGAGAAGCAGGAGACGCCACTGGAACGGCAGAAGCGTCTATTTGAAGAATTTCTCCGCTTGCGACAGCAACAGAAACTATAGGGGTCTCGACTCCCGCGGGAGATTGGGGCGTTGCGACCGATCGCGGGGTCGTTGCCATTTTGCCAGCACATCGCGTCCGCTGTCACTGCGCGTGCTTCGGTTCGCGCGTCCACCCCTCCGAGCAAAAATATTTCACTCTGCCCGTCGGGCAAATCATCTCTAAAGCTTCGCGCCGTCCCGGCCCGAACAAGAGGGGCGCTTCGCGGTCGTCACGAAACGTTGGGCTGAGGATGCGGTGGACGCGAGCCACGTCAACAGACGAAGGCGTAGCTCGCGGACGGCGAAAGCGTGTGGTCCTGATGCCTCGACGCTGGCATCACCTCGGCATTGACGCTTCAGCGTCGAAGCCGAAAATGGTGACAACAAAGCCCGATCACCAGGGAGAGCGCGCCATAGGCCGTTAAAACCATTCGCGTGCGGGAATGCCGGGTGACCCGGCGAACTCGTGGTGACTTGCTTGCGTGCTTTTTTACTTTTGCACGCAAGGCTGCGGGTGCGCCTAAGCGCCCGGCATTCCCCACGCCCTCTTTGGGCGGAAGGTTTTCTCAACCCCGGTGCGGATGCATCGCGGGGAGGTGAGAGGCGTGCGTTTGCCCAACGGCGTCGTCCTGCGTTCGCAGGGACGACAGTGAGCGGCTGTTTGACATTCGAATACGACAAGCCGCGCCTATCCTTCGAGACGCATCGCTGAGGCGATGCTCCTCAGGATGAGGTCGGA
Organism: uncultured Alphaproteobacteria bacterium; assembly: GCA_963824305.1. Taxonomy (GTDB): domain Bacteria; phylum Pseudomonadota; class Alphaproteobacteria; order Rhizobiales; family Xanthobacteraceae; genus Bradyrhizobium. The sequence continues at coordinate 956,292 of CAWGOW010000001.1, read as the reverse complement.
GCAAGCGGCCATGGACCCTCATGGTGAGGAGCCGCGCGCACCCGAGCAGGTCGAGCTTTGGCGAGACCGCCGCGAACGGTGCAGATGAACGCGGCGTCTCGAACCATGAGGCCAAGCCATGACGGTGCAGAGAGTTGCGATAAGGCAACGAAGCGCGCTTCTATCGCTCCGCTTCCAGCCACTCGGCAGCACCCCGCCACAGCGTGTCGCGGTGCTCGGGGCGGAAGAAGCCGAGATGGCCGATTGCCTTGGCGTCGACGTCGGCAGGCGTGATGGTGATGATATCGGGCGTCGTCGACTTGAAGCCGGAAGCCAGCAGTTCGATCGCGGGCCGCGTCGCCCAGGGATCGTCGGAGAGGCCGATCGAGCGCAGCGCGCCGGTATATCTGGTGAAATTCGACAGCGCCTTGAGATTGGGCTCGTCGAACAGATAGCGCGGGCTCATCAGCCAGCGCGTCCATTGCTCGAACACGCCTTTTGGCAGGTCTTCGCCGACGCCGGCCCAGCCCGGCATATAGCCAAGCGCTCGCGTGAGCGGCATGCCGACGAAGTTGAGCAGCGCATAGACGCGATAGCGCTCGGGCGAGGCCATCAGCTTCCAGTAGCCGGCTTGCGCGGCCACCAGCAGCGCGCGCTTGACCTCGGTATTGTCGGCGAGCAGTCCGAGCGCCTGGCCGCCGAAGGAGTGGCCGACATAAGCGAGCGGCAGGTTGGGATAGCGCTCGCGCATCCACTTCACGGCGGCGGTGATATCGAGCGCGGCCCAGTCGACCATTGTGGCCTTGAAGCCGACCAGCGACTTCGGCTTGTTGTAGCCGATCATCGCGTGTTGCCGGGAATCGCCGACGCCGCGGTAATCGTAGGTCAGAACCGCGCTGCCGCGCCGGGCGAGATAGCTTGCGAACTTGCGGTAGATCCTGCGCGGCACCGCGGTGGCCGAATTGATCAGCACGGCATGCTGCTTGGCCCGGCGCGGCAGGAATAGCGTCGCGCCCAGCGCGTAACCGTCCTCGGCGGGAAAGGTGATATCGTCGATGAAGACGTCATCGGTGTCAGCTTCGGTCACCGCGATTTCCCCTCTGGTTCAGAAGTCCGCATGGCGAACGCGCGGCGCAACCGATGCGGGCTTCGGAACAGCCATGCTGGCAAATGTGAATTCAGCTTTCGGGGCAAGGGCTTGTCGGGAGAGCGAGCGTCGAAGCTTTAACACCGTAGCCAATGGGCGACAGTTATGGCCGGACTTTGACATACTGGGGCATACTGGCGGTTGGCGGCGGGGCTGTGTATATAGCGGCCCTCCGCACGATTGCGAAAAGTAGCGGTTTCTTCTCAAGGAGTTAACGTCATGTCCAAAACATGGACACCCGACAGCTGGCGCAGCCGCCCGGTAATGCAAATGCCGCAATATCCCGATGCGAAGGCATTGGCGGATGTCGAGGCGCAGCTGGCGACGTTTCCTCCGCTGGTTTTTGCAGGTGAGGCGCGCAACCTGAAAAAGGCGTTAGGCCGCGTCGCTGCCGGCGAGGCTTTCCTTTTGCAAGGCGGCGATTGCGCCGAGAGTTTCGCCGAACACGGCGCCAACAACATCCGCGATTTCTTCCGCGTGCTGTTGCAGATGGCGGTGGTTTTGACTTACGCCGGCGCGGTGCCGGTGGTGAAGGTCGGCCGCATCGCCGGACAATTTGCCAAGCCGCGCTCGTCGGCGACCGAAAAACTTGGCGGCGTCGAGCTGCCGAGCTATCGCGGCGATATCGTCAACGACATCGCCTTCACCGCGCAGGCGCGCAAGCCCGATCCGCAGCGCCAGCTGATGGCTTACCGCCAGTCGGCGGCGACGCTCAACCTGCTGCGCGCGTTCGCGACCGGCGGCTTCGCCAATCTCGGATCCGTGCATCAGTGGATGCTGGGTTTCCTGAAGGATTCGCCGCAGTCGCGGCGCTACAAGGAATTGGCCGACCGCATTTCGGACGCGCTGAACTTCATGCGCGCCTGTGGGCTCGATCTCGAAAGCCATCCCGAACTGCGAGCGACCGACTTCTACACCAGCCACGAGGCGCTGTTGCTCGGCTACGAGCAGGCGTTCACGCGCGTCGATTCCACGACCGGCGACTGGTATGCGACCTCGGGCCACATGATCTGGATCGGCGACCGCACCCGCCAGCTCGATCACGCCCATATCGAGTATTTCCGCGGCATCAAGAATCCGATCGGCCTGAAATGCGGTCCCTCGCTCAAGCCGGACGAATTGTTGAAGCTGATCGACGTGTTGAATCCGGACAACGAGCCCGGACGGCTGACGCTGATCAACCGTTCCGGCGCCGACAAGGTCGGCGAGTCACTGCCCGGCCTCATTCGCGCGGTGAAGCGGGAAGGGCGCGTGGTGGTCTGGTCGTGCGATCCGATGCACGGCAACACCATCACCTCGAACTCCGGCTACAAGACGCGGCCGTTCGACCGCATCCTGTCCGAGGTGAAGTCGTTCTTCTCGATCCATGCGGCGGAAGGCACCCATGCCGGCGGCGTGCATCTGGAAATGACCGGCCAGGACGTCACCGAGTGCATCGGCGGCGCGCGCGCGATCACGGACGAAGATCTCAACGACCGCTACCACACCGCGTGCGATCCGCGCCTCAATGCCGAGCAATCGATCGATATGGCTTTCCTGATCGCCGAACTGCTCAAGCAGGAACGCGTGGGCAAGGCCAGTCCGATTGCGGCCGTAGCGGGGCTTTGAGCTTTGCTGCGGCTGTGGCGGGCCACGATCAACACGCGTAACGGCCTCGCTTTTGCGATCCGCTCCGAGGCGGCCGTGCGCGAGGAGATCGGCGCGCTTTTTCTTTCTTTGCCACTGGCCTGGGTAATCGGAGCCACCGCGATGCGGCGGCTCGAACTGGTCGCCGCGGTCGCCATGGTGCTGATCGTCGAACTGCTCAATACGGCGATCGAGAAGCTCGCCGATCGCCTGACCACCGAGCACGATCTGCAGATCGGGCGGGTCAAGGACATGGGATCAGCCGCGGTCGGCGTGGCGCTGGTTACCGCCGCGCTGTTCTGGCTGTTTGCGATCGCCGAGCGCATGGGCGTTATCTAACGCATGGGTGTCGTCTGAGCGAACAATTGCAGTTTGAGCGCATGCGAGGCACGATCCGTTCATGACCGAACGCGCCGACCAGTTTTCGATTACTTTGGCCCAGCTCAATCCGACCATGGGCGACGTCAAGGGCAACGCCGCGAAGGTGCGTGCGGCGCGCGAGCGCGCGCGTGCCGACGGCGCCGACCTCGTGATGCTGTCGGAATTGTTCATTGCCGGCTATCCGCCGGAAGATCTGGTCTTGAAGCCGGCGTTTCAATCGGCCTGCCGCGCCGCCGTCGAAGAGCTCGCGCGTGAAACCAATGACGGCGGCCCGGCCGTGCTGGTCGGCACGCCCTGGGTCGACGACGGCAAGCTCTACAATGCCTGTGCGCTGCTCGACGAGGGCCGCATCGCGGCGATCAGGTTCAAGGTCAATTTGCCGAACTACGGCGTGTTCGATGAAAAGCGCGTGTTCGCGCGCGGCCCCGTCTCGGGCCCGCTGACGATCCGCGGCGTGCGGGTGGGGGTGCCGATCTGCGAGGACACCTGGCTCGAGGAGTCCTCGGAATACGAGAATGTCGTCGAGTGCCTGGCCGAGACCGGCGCGGAAATTCTCGTGGTGCCGAACGGCTCGCCGTACACGCGGGAGAAGGCCGACATGCGCCTGTCGGTTTCGGTGGCGCGGGTCACCGAGAGCGGATTGCCGCTGGTGTATCTCAACCAGGTCGGCGGGCAGGATGAACTGGTTTTCGACGGCGGCTCGTTTGCGCTCAATGGCGACCTGTCGGTGGCGGCGCAATTGCCGGCCTTCGAGGAAAGCATCACGACGCTGCGCTGGAAAAAAGATGCCGGCGGCTGGCGCTGCAACGGCCCGGTGACACCTTCGCTGGAGGCCGACAGAGCGGACTATGCGGCCTGCGTTCTCGGCCTGCGCGACTATGTCGGCAAGAACGGTTTTCCCGGCGTGCTGCTCGGCATTTCCGGGGGTATCGACTCGGCGCTGTGCGCGGCTATCGCGGTCGATGCGCTGGGTGCGGAGCGCGTCCGCGGCGTTATGCTGCCGTTCCGTTTCACCGCGCAGGTATCGCTCGACGATGCGGCCAAGCTCGCCAACCATCTCGGCTTTCGCTACGAGGTGTTGCCGATCGCCAAGGCGGTCCATGGTTTTGAGGAGATTCTGTCCGACGTTTTCAAGGGGCTTGCGCGCGACATCACCGAGGAAAATCTGCAAGCGCGCACCCGCGGCACGCTGTTGATGGCGATTTCCAACAAGACCGGCGCGATGGTCGTCACCACCGGCAACAAGTCGGAAATGTCGGTCGGCTACGCCACGCTGTACGGCGACATGAACGGCGGCTTCAATCCGATCAAGGATATCTACAAGACCGAGGTGTTTCGGCTTTCCAGTTTGCGCAATAGCTGGAAACCAAATGGCGCGCTCGGTCCGGCCGGCGAAGTCATCCCGCCCAACATCATCACGCGGCCGCCGACCGCGGAGCTGCGCGAAAATCAGACCGACCAGGATTCGCTGCCGCCTTACGAGGTGCTGGATGCGATCCTCGAGCGACTGGTCGAACGCGAGGAGCCTTTGGCGACCATCATTGCCGCGGGTTTCGATCGCGAGGTGGTGGCGCGGATCGATCGGTTGCTCAACATCGCCGAATACAAGCGGCGGCAGGCGGCGCCCGGGGTGAAGGTGACCCGACGCAATTTCGGGCGTGACCGCCGTTACCCCATCGTCAACCGTTTTCGCGACGATGGCCACCCGTTGCCGGCGCCGGACGACACCATCGTTTCGCGGGCCGCGCGCGGATCGGGCGATGTTTTCGATGGCTAGTGGCGTACCGGCAATTCAGCGGCTGTTAGCGCGGCGGAATGAAGGTCGGTCCGACGGTGCGGATTTGCTTGTTGTCGGAAGGCGCATCCGAGGTGGCGGGCGGTGCATTCGACGGCGCGGATGTCGATGGCGGTGCCGAATCCGGGGTCGTGGTGGCGACGGAACCTTTCTTGGCAGGCGCGGGCGCCGATTTCGCCTGCGGCCGCGCCATCTTCTTGGAGCCCTCCTCGGTGACGATGATATCGCCCTGTTGCTCGGCGGCGGCCTTGTCGTCGATCGATTTCAGCGCATCGGACCAGGTTTGCCCGGCGGCTTTGCAAGCGCAGGACGGATTGAATTCCGAACGGAATTTGAACGCGTTCGGCGACGACGTATAGGTCTGGCCGCCGATCGACACCGCCTGGTTCATGTCCTCGCCGGGATTGCGGTAGGTGTAGAGGCTGGCTTCGGTGGCCGGGCAGAGCGCCTTGCAAGCTTTCTCGTCGTCGGCAAAGCGGCCCGGCACGGTCGCAAACGAGATCGGGAAATAGCCGCCGTCGCAGGAGCGGACACACACCGTGCGATAGGTGCCGCTCGGCGCGCCGGCATCGGGTGGGACGGGGCTGTAGTTGTTGTTGCCGCCGAACAGGTTGTTCAGGAAATTGCCCGGCCCACTCTGCTGCTGTTGCTGCTGGACGGCAGCGGCGTATTGAGGTCCGCAGTTGTTCTGCGCGAGCGCCAGAAGAACCGACCGGCGCTGACTTTCGCGCTCGCTGCCACCAAGGCCGCCGCTGCGCAGGCGCTCGAGGTTAGTGGTGATCTGATCGAGGTTTGCGCGCATTTGTTGAATTTGATTGTTGACCGGCCCGCACTGCGCATTTTGGCCGTTGAACAACGAGAAGAATCCGGAGCTTTCGCAGCCCATCCGCCGGGCCTGGGAAGTGACGCGATCGAGTTCCGCCTGTTGTCTGGTGGCGGAGTCCTGGTAGCGGCGGATCTGCTCGTCCTTGGCCGGGTCCGCGCCGCCGCGGTCGATCGACGCCAACTGGGTCTCGAGCCGCGGGCACATCGGATTGGCCGCGCCGCCGCCTGGAGGTGGCGGGCTCGTCTGCGCATGGGCGTTCGCGCCAAACAGCACAGCGACCAGAAGCGCCGCGCAGGTCGCGGCCGATCTAGAATGGGTAACGATCAATTTTTCAGGCATGTCCCGCCGTTAGGGCAACTCCGGACCGCCCTTGGGCCGCCGGGCTTGCGGCCCAGTGCCGCGATGTGAAGAATTCGGCCGTCATTTACCTGCTTCTCGGGGCGGCGTCACGTCGTTTCGGCGGCAATAGTGCGGTCGATCAGCGCGCTTGCCGTAATCTCGCCGCGAGTCACAGGTTTCGGGCGCAAATCCAAAACCGCACTGAAATCCTCGCCTTGCCCGCGTTCCTTCGCCTCTCGTCTTGCGAGAAGCGGCTGCACCCAATACCAATGTCGGAAGGGAACACGGATGTAGTGGAAGACGAAACGGAGCGTGGAGAAATCTAGCGCTGGCAGGTGATCGCGATGTATTCGCCACAGCCCGAACGGCCGCAATGTTCATGTTCCTTCGGCACCGTGCCGGTGATTTCGTCGGGATCAACCCGGCGATAGGAAGAGGCCTGCGCGAAGTTCCGCGACTGGCAATAGGACTGCGCGGCATGGGCGCCGCACTTTTCGCCCCGAGCCAGGCACTCGTCGACGCCATAGCTGTCGGGCTGGTTGGCGATGATGAAAACCCGGCTGTCGGCCCATGCTGCCGTCCCGATCAACAGAGACACGCCGGCCAAGAAGGCTGAAATGGATCGCATTGCCGTACCGCTGAAAGAGGGGCGTCGCAGCCCACGATAGTCATCAAGGGTAAATAATGATTAACCTTGGATGGGTTGGCGGCTGTGATGGCTCAAACCGGCTTTTTCGAGGCGACGTGGCTTCCCCTTGACCCCTTACACGGGCTGCCCCATGGTATTTTTATGAACGGTCTTCTCGCCATTTGTGGCATTTGCCGCGAGATTATGAGCTAGCGAATCGCTGGCTGAGGCCGTCTTTTCTCAAACGAGATCATTGGACGCCCGGCCACAGGGGTCTCCATGGAATTACGTCTCTACGATACCTTGACCAAGGAAAAGCGTGAGTTCGTGCCGCTCGATCGCGGCAACGTACGCATGTATGTCTGCGGGCCGACGGTCTACGACTTCGCCCATATCGGCAATGCGCGCCCGGTGATCGTGTTCGACGTGCTGTTTCGGTTGCTGCGCCATCTCTATGGCGAGAACCACGTCACCTACGTTCGCAACATCACCGACGTCGACGACAAGATCAACGACCGCGCCGCGCGGGATTTTCCCGGCCTGCCGTTGAACGAGGCGATCCGGAAAGTCACCGAACAGACTGAGAAACAATTCCACGACGACGTCGATGCGCTCGGCTGTTTGCGTCCGACGGTCGAGCCGCGCGCCACCGAGCACATCGTCGAGATGCGCGAGATCATCGAGCGGCTGGTAAAGGACGGCTTCGCTTATGTCGCCGAAGACCACGTGCTGTTTTCGCCGCAAGCGATGAACGCGGCAAATAAAATCTTGCCGCGTTACGGCGCGCTCGCCAATCGCTCGCTCGACGAGATGATCGCCGGCGCGCGCGTCGATGTCGCGCCCTACAAGCGCGACACGACCGATTTCGTGCTGTGGAAGCCTTCAAAGCCGGGCGAGCCTTCATGGCCGTCGCCGGCGGGGATCGCGGTCGAGGGCCGCCCGGGCTGGCACATCGAGTGCTCGGCGATGTCATGGAAGCATCTCGGCGAGGAGTTCGACATCCACGGCGGCGGCATCGATCTGGTGTTTCCGCATCACGAGAACGAACTCGCGCAATCCTGTTGCGCTTTTCACAGAGGCCGCATGGCGCATACCTGGATGCACAACGGCTTCCTTCAGGTCGAAGGCGAGAAGATGTCGAAGAGCCTCGGCAATTTCATCACGATCCGGGAGTTGCTGAACGATTGGCCCGGCGAGGTGCTGCGCCTCAATATGCTGAAGACGCATTATCGCTCGCCGATCGATTGGACTCTCAAGAGCGTTGAAGAAAGCAAAAAGGTTCTCGACTCCTGGTACGACGTTGTCGGTGACGACACTCAAGCGCTCGGCGAGCTCGATGAAGGCGTCACTGCGCAGCTAGGCGACGACCTCAATACTTCGGGTGCGATCACACGGCTCCACGCCATCGCCTCAAGCCGGGTTGGCACAACTGGGCAGGCTCAGATCGACGTCAAGCGAAAACTCAAGGCGTCGGCGATGTTGCTTGGACTGCTTGGAAAGACCAAGAACGAATATCTCCTCAGCAATCCGAAGGCGGTCGAGGTGAACAGGGAAGTTGTCGATGCGTTGATCGCTGACCGTACCGCCGCTCGCGCGCGCAAGGACTTCAAGGAATTGGACCGCATCCGCGATGAACTCGCCGCGATGGGCGTCGTAATCAAGGATTCCAAGGACGGCACCACCTGGGAGATCGCACGATGAGTGCGCCCGCGCTGCGTCCGTTCCTAGCTGCCGACACGCCGATCCTGGCTGCGATCTTCGTTGCCAGCGTCGAAGGCCTGACGGGTGACGATTACAGCGAGGCGCAGCAGCAAGCCTGGGCGACGGCCGCCGACGACGAAGCGGAATTCGGCAAGCGACTGGCCGCCGGCCTGACGCTGGTCGCGACAATCGACGGTTCCCCGGTCGGCTTTGCGTCCTTGAAAGGCAAGGACCATGTCGATCTGCTCTACGTGCATCCCGGCGCAGCCGGGCAGGGAGTAGCCGCCGCGCTGTGCGACGCGCTCGAAAAACTGGCGGCGGCGAGGGGCGCGAAAAGCCTCAGTGTTGACGCCAGCGACAACGCCGCCGAGTTTTTTCTGAAGCGTGGCTATGAGGCCAAGCAACGCAACACGGTTTCGTTGAACGGCGAGTGGCTGGCCAACACCACGATGCAGAAGTCGCTCGGAGAAGCGCCGGGAGAACTGAGATGACCCGGGAGCGGCTTTATCTGTTCGACACCACGTTACGCGACGGCGCGCAGACCAACGGCGTCGATTTCACGCTGCACGACAAGCAACTGATCGCAAAGATGCTCGACGAGTTGGGCATCGACTATGTCGAAGGCGGCTATCCCGGCGCCAATCCGACCGATACCGAATTCTTTGCCGTGAAGCCCAAGCTTACCCATGCACGCTTTACCGCGTTCGGCATGACGCGCCGCCCCGGCCGTTCGGCGTCCAATGATCCCGGTTTGGCGGCGCTGCTGGCAGCCAAGGCCGACGCGATCTGCTTTGTCGCAAAATCCTCCGCCTATCAGGTACGCGTGGCGCTCGAGACCACCAACGAGGAGAATCTCGCTTCCATTCGAGACAGCGTGACGGCTGCGGGCAAAGCCGGCCGCGAGGTGATGCTCGACTGCGAGCATTTCTTCGACGGCTACAAGGAGGATCCAGCCTTTGCGCTGGCCTGCGCCAAGGCAGCGTATGATTCCGGTGCGCGCTGGGTGGTGCTGTGCGACACCAATGGCGGCACCATGCCGCATGAGGTCGAGACGATCGTCGGCGAGGTCGTCAAGCATATTCCGGGCGACCACGTCGGCATCCACGCCCACAACGACACCGAGCAGGCGGTTGCCAATTCGCTGGCGGCGGTGCGCGCCGGTGCGCGGCAAATTCAGGGTACGCTCAACGGCCTCGGCGAGCGCTGCGGCAACGCCAATTTGTGCTCGCTGATTCCGACACTGCGCCTGAAGAGTGAGTTCGCTGATCGCTTCGAAATCGGCGTGACCAACGAGAAGCTGGCGACGTTGATGACGGCGTCGCGAACGCTGGATGACATGCTCAACCGCGCACCCAATCGCCATGCGCCCTATGTCGGCGAAAGCGCCTTTGTCACCAAGACCGGCATTCATGCCTCCGCCGTGCTGAAGGATCCGCAGACCTACGAGCACGTCCGGCCCGAGGCGGTCGGCAACCATCGTCAGGTGCTGGTTTCCGATCAGGCCGGCCGATCGAATGTGATCGCCCAACTCGATCGCGCCGGAATCCTTTACGACAAGAACGATCCTAAGCTGGCGCGCCTGGTCGAGGAATTAAAGGAGCGCGAGGCAGCGGGCTACGCCTACGAGTCCGCAAATGCGTCATTCGAACTTCTGGCGCGGCGAACGCTCGGCCGCGTGCCCGACTATTTCCATGTCGAGCAATTCGACGTCAATGTCGAGCAGCGCTACAACGTCAACGGCCAGCGCATCACGGTGGCGATGGCCGTAGTCAAGGTCGACGTCGACGGCGAAAAGCTGATCTCGGCAGCCGAGGGCAACGGCCCCGTCAACGCGCTCGACGTCGCGCTGCGCAAGGATCTCGGCAAGTATCAAAAATTCATCGACGGCCTCAGGCTGATCGACTACCGCGTGCGTATTCTCAATGGCGGCACCGAGGCCGTGACACGGGTGTTGATCGAAAGCGCCGACGAGACGGGCGAGAAGTGGAGCACCATCGGAGTGTCGCCAAACATCATCGACGCATCGTTTCAGGCGCTGATGGATTCGGTCATCTACAAGCTCGTGAAGTCAGGTGCGCCGGCGTAGGAAGCGGGGAGGCACCTGAGATGATCGATCACGTTTCCGTTGGCGTCAGCGATCTGGATCGTTCGGCGCGACTCTATGAAGCGGCGTTGGCGCCGCTCGGCCTTGCGAAGCTGGTGACGCGGCCCGCTTCCATTGGTTTCGGCAAGGCCTACCCCGAATTTTGGATCCACTTGCGCCCTCGCATGGCGCCTGTCGCCGTGGATAGCGGCTGCCACATTTGCCTGCGCACCAGATCGACTGCCGAAGTTGACGCGTTCCACGAAGCGGCGTTGAGGGCGGGCGGTACGTCCAACGGAGCGCCGGGCCTGCGGCCTCACGAGCGCGTGCGTTATTACGCGGCTTTCGTCCGCGATTTCGACGGCAACCGAATCGAAGCGGTGACATTTCCGGCCGAATAAGCGTTCGTTGTTGATAAGCCCGACGGGCAGCGCTGATTTCGATGTGGTCAGACTACAACACAGGCATCTGATTTCGATCTGGTCTTTTGGTCGACCGATATTTCATCCCACCATTAAAGCCCGCACCGCCACCAATCCACCGGCTTACTTGCGCATTTTCCCGCATGATTTTTGCCTGAAATTCGCGCGATTCAGCGCGATCGTCGCCGGATCGTTTCGTGCGTTTGCATGATGGGATCATTCTGCAACAGGTGGTGGGTTTCGGTAAATCCTCCACCGATCGGCTGACGGGCGGTTCTGCAACTCCGCGCTATGTGCTCCTTCGCGGCAACGACTGCCGGATAAACGAAGGAATACTGGAATGAAAAAGTTTCTCGCTGCTGCCGCGATCGTGGCCGCCACCTCCGTCTCGGCGAACGCTGCTGACCTCAACTACAAGGCCGCCCCGATGGCCCAGTCGGTCTACAACTGGACTGGTTTCTATCTCGGCGCCAACGCGGGCGGCGGATTTGCGAATGCCGATCATGTCGATGTTGACGGCTTCAATACCACTGGCGGTGTTAACAAGTTTCAAGAACCCTTTGGTACCGGAGGTTTTACGGCCGGCTACAATTGGCAGCTCGGACACGCCGTGCTCGGCATCGAAGGTGACTATAACTTCGCGAACGTTGATGTAAGCCAGAGTGCCAATTTCGAGGGAGTCACGACGCGATTCCAGATGGATCAGTTCGCGACGGTGCGTGCTCGCGCCGGTATCGCTCTTGACCAGGCCCTGATCTACGCCACCGCCGGCGTTGCTTTCGGCCATTTCCATAATACGACGACGTTCTCTGATGATGGCCTTCCCGTTGCACAGGCAGACGAAAGCAAGTGGAAGACCGGCCTTGCGGTTGGCGCCGGTGTCGAATACGCGCTGACGCACAACTGGAGTTTGAAGGGCGAATACATGCTGATGCAGTTCGGCAACTCCCTCGTACAAATCAATGATGTTCCGGGAGGTGGCAGCTCTTGCGGAAACGTTAGCTGCCGCATCAACTATTCCAACTCAGTCCAGCTGGCCCGCATCGGCCTGAACTACAAGTTCGGCTACTGACACCCGCGGCTTGCACAAGACTTGAAAGCCCCGGCATGGCCGGGGCTTTCTTTCTTTTCTCCAACGTTTGAAGCGTTGATCGTTCAAGCTCCGCCGCGCCCTTAGAGCCGCCGCGCGACCTCCGGCGGCATTTCTGACGTGCCCTCGGGCGCCACCGCTGCCGCCGCCTGCAACCGCGGCAGGATATCCTCGACCCGGTCGGCCTTGAGAATCTCCACCGCGAGACCCTGGCGTATGAACTGCGTTTCGCGCATGTGCGTCAGCAGCGCGAATAGCGGTTCCCAGAAACCGTCGATATTGGCGAGCAGCACCGGCTTGGAGTGACGTCCGAGCTGCTGCCAGGTGAGCTGTTCGACGAGTTCCTCGAGCGTGCCGATGCCGCCGGGCAGGGCGACGAAGGCATCCGAGCGTTCGAACATCTGCCGTTTGCGCTCGTGCATGTCCGGCGTGACGATCATTTCCTGCACACCCTTGAGCGCATTTTCCCTGAGCTTCAGAAAGTCCGGGATGATGCCCGTAACCATGCCGCCATGATCGAGCACGGAACTCGCCACCGCGCCCATGATGCCGAGGGACCCGCCGCCATAGACGAGGCGGATGCCGCTATCGGCAAGCACCTTGCCGAATGCTCTGGCGGATTCCATGAAATGGGGATTGGTGCCTGGGCCGGAGCCGCAATAGACACAGACGGTTTTGATCTTGCTCATGTCATTTCATGTGGCATTGCAGCGTAAATCAGTCAAACCATAAAGGATTCGGGCGCCGAACAAAATTCCTGCAAGGCCTGAACATTACGGAAGAATTTAGCTCCCGTGAGGCTGTAAGTGATGGCTAAAGGCTCTATATGACTGCCGAATGCGACAAAATATGAACAAGCGCGTGCCGAATCGGCGCGCCATATCGCGCCGGGCCTGGCTCCATGTCGCAGGATGATTTGACCGCGCCCGCCAGCCCAGTTTCCGCTCCAGACAACGCCCTCGGACAGGCCAGCCTGACCGGGACGCTGGCCCATCTGTGGCCCTATATCTGGCCGGGGGACCGCGCCGACCTGAAGATGCGTGTGGTCTGGTCGGTCGTGTTGCTGTTGGCGGCCAAGATTGCCACGCTCGCCGTGCCCTTCACCTTCAAATGGGCGACCGATGCCTTGACGGGTGCGGACACCGCGCCGGTGCAGGCCTCCAACTGGATGCTGTGGGTCATCGCCGCGCCGATCGTCTTGACCGTGGGATATGGCGCCTTACGCGTGGTGATGGGTGTACTGACCCAGTGGCGCGACGGAATTTTCGCGCGCGTGGCCATGCACGCGGTGCGCAAGCTGGCTTATCTCACCTTCGTTCATATGCACGAACTGTCGTTGCGTTTTCATCTGGAGCGCAAGACTGGCGGCTTGACGCGCGTCCTGGAGCGCGGGCGCAACGGCATCGAAACCATCGTGCGGATGGTGATCCTGCAGCTTGTTCCGACCATCGTCGAGGTCGCGCTCCTGATGGCAGTCCTGCTGTGGAAGTTCGACTGGCGCTACGTGGCCGCAACCCTCATCACGGTCGTGATCTATATGTACTACACATATATTGCGACCGAGTGGCGGATCGGGATTCGCCGCAAGATGAACGATTCCGATACCGAGGCGAACACCAAGGCGATCGACTCGCTCTTGAATTACGAGACGGTGAAATATTTCGGCGCCGAGGAACGCGAGGCTGCCCGATATGACCGTTCGATGGAGCGTTATGAGCGGGCCAGCGTAAAAGCCTATACCTCGCTTGCCGTGCTCAACGCCGGCCAGGCCGTCATCTTCACCGCCGGCCTGACTGCGACCATGGCCATGTGCGCGGTCGGCGTGCGCAGCGGCCGCAACACGGTCGGCGATTTCGTGATGGTCAACGCCATGATGATCCAGCTGTACCAGCCGCTCAATTTCATGGGCATGGTGTACCGCGAGATCAAGCAGGCGATCATCGACATCGAGATGATGTTCAACGTGCTGTCGCGCAAAGCCGAGATCAAGGATATCCCAGGCGCGGTGCCGCTGATCGTCACCTCCGGAAACGTGCGCTTCGACAACGTGCACTTCGCCTATGAGCCCGATCGGCCGATCCTGAAAGGTTTGAGTTTCGAAGTGCCGGCCGGCAAGACGGTCGCCATCGTCGGGCCCTCCGGCGCCGGCAAGTCGACGATCTCCCGGCTTTTGTTTCGCCTCTACGACGTATCGAGCGGCCGGATCCTGATCGATGGCCAGGATATCCGCAACGTCACGCAGAATTCGCTGCGGGCCGCGATCGGCATGGTGCCGCAGGACACCGTCCTGTTCAACGATACCATTCGCTACAACATCCGCTACGGCCGCTGGGATGCAACCGATGCGGAGGTGGAAGAAGCGGCAGGGCTCGCGCAGATCGACGGCTTTATCCGGATGTCTCCGAAAGGTTACGAGACACAGGTCGGCGAGCGCGGTCTGAAATTGTCGGGCGGCGAAAAACAGCGCGTTGCGATTGCGCGAACGATTCTAAAAGGCCCCCCGATCCTCGTGCTGGATGAAGCGACATCGGCGCTCGACAGCCACACCGAGCGGGAAATCCAGGACGCGCTGGAGCGGGTGTCCCGCAACCGTACCTCGCTGGTGATTGCGCACAGGCTTTCCACGATCGTCACCGCCGACGAAATCATCGTGCTCGATCAGGGCCGCATCGCCGAACGCGGCACCCACGCTCAGCTTTTGGCAAGTGGCGGACTTTATGCGAGTATGTGGAACCGGCAGCGTGAGGCTCAGGAGGCGCGCGAGAAGCTTGCCCGTATGGCCGACGAGAACGAGGCGCCGAACCGCGAACCGCCGCCGGTCGATGATGTGCTGGTAACTCCAGCCGCGGCGGAGTGATTTTTGCGGCTTTCTCTCTTGCAAGGGAGCACGCGCCACCGTAGGGAACCCGCATGTCGATTTCCAATTCCGTTCGCGCGCAGATTCCGCCCATCCATCCGGAGGGCTATCCCTTCATCGGCGCCTTTGCGTTCGCCAGCCTGATCCTGTTCTGGGTCTGGTCTCCGCTGGGATGGATCGGCACCGCGCTGACGGTCTGGTGCGCGCTGTTTTTCCGCGATCCCGTGCGCACGACGCCGGTGCGGGATGGCATCGTGGTGGCGCCGGCCGACGGGCGTATCTCGATGATCGCGCAGGTGTTGCCGCCGGCCGAACTCGGGCTCGGCGACAGGCCGCTGCCGCGTATTTCGATCTTTATGAGCGTCTTCAACTGCCACGTGAATCGCAGCCCCGTGGCCGGCCGGATCGATCGCATCGCTTACCGGCCGGGCAAATTCATCAACGCCGAGCTCGACAAGGCGAGCGAAGACAACGAACGCAATTCGCTTGTGATCTCCACGCCAAACGGCCGCATCGGCGTGACCCAGATCGCAGGCCTCGTGGCGCGGCGCATCGTGACGTTTGTAAAGGAAGGCCAGACGATCGGTGCAGGCGAACGCTTCGGGCTGATCCGTTTCGGCTCGCGCCTTGACGTTTATCTGCCGGAGGGAACGGCGGCGCTGGTAGGTGAGGGCCAGACGGCGGTCGGCGGTGAAACCATTCTGGCGGATTTTCGCCTGGACGATCAGGGACGGACCTACCGCGGCAGTTAACCACGCGTCTGGACGGCCCGTTCGGACGTCACCGCAATGGCGAAGCCGGCCTCCACTTGTTATATGATGGGCGAGGCCCGCCTGTTTGAAGTTCCTGCAGTTGGGGCGGTGTACGAACGTCGGAAAGTGGGCACTGGCCTATGGCAATCGACCCCAAATATTTCGAACCGCGCCGTCGCCGGTTTCGCCCGATTCCGGTGCGAATGCTTGTTCCCAATTTCATCACGCTGCTTGCGATCTGCGCCGGCTTGACGGCTATCCGCCTGTCGACCGAGGGGCGAATGGAGCTTGCAGTCGCGGCAATCGTTTTTGCAGCGGTGCTCGATGGCATCGATGGCCGCGTCGCGCGCATGATCAAGGGTCAGTCGAAATTTGGAGCCGAGCTCGACAGTCTTGCCGACTTCGTCAATTTCGGCGTTGCGCCTGGCCTGATCCTCTATTTTTGGCAACTGCACGAATTGAAAGACGGCGGCTGGATCGCGGCGATGATTTTCGCCATCAGTGGCGGCTTGCGGCTGGCGCGATTCAACGCGACCATGGACGACCCCAACAAGCCGGCCTATGCGGCAAACTACTTCACCGGCGTTCCGGCGCCGGCGGGCGCGATCGCAGTGTTGCTGCCGATCTATCTGGCGTTCCTGGGGCTGCCGCAGCCGCCGGCCATGTTGACGGCCGCCTACACGCTTGTGATCGGTTTCCTGATGGTCTCCAGGCTACCGGTGTTTTCGGGCAAGATGGTGCGCATGCGGGTGCCGCCGGAGATGGTGCTGCCCGTCTTCGTATCGGTCGTACTCTTTATCGCGCTGTTGATCGGCTATCCCTGGCACATCCTTTCGGCGGGTACATTGCTGTATCTTTTGAGCCTGCCTCTCGGCTGGAAATCCTACCAGGACCACAAGCGCAAGGCCGAAGCGCTGGCGGCAACGGCAGCCGTTGCTTTGGGCACTCCCGCTGAGCCGGCATCGCCGTTTTTGTCTCCGGCCAGTGAAGACGACAACGACCGGCCGGCGCGGCTGAACTGACCAATTCGTTTCTACAGGTGAAAAAGCGGAGCCGTCCGTGCAAGACGCTTTTGCCGATCGTGCGGCGGTCCGCTATACGCGTTCGGGACGAAGTACCTGAATGCTGGAGAAAGCCGTGACGAATTCCGCGCCTGCACCATTGCCCGCCGACCTGCTTCAAGCCCTCGGTCGCTACGACACGCCGACGATCTGTAATGCGATGGAAGTCATCGCGCCGGAGCGACGCCTGATCGGCTACACCACCAAGCCGCTGGTCTGTCCGTTTCCGGATTTGCCGCCCATGGTCGGGTACGCGCGCACCGTAACGATCCGCTCGGTGCTCAAGTCCCAGCTTGCCGCCGACGAGCAGTCGAAGCGCCGCATCGCCTATTACGAATATATGGGCACCGGCTTCGGACCGCGCATCACGGTGATCCAGGACGTCGACGGTCCCGATGTAGGCTACGGAGCGTTCTGGGGCGAAGTGCAGAGCAGCGTGCACAAGGCGCTCGGATGCCTCGGCGTCATCACCGACGGCTCGATCCGCGACATTCCGCAATGGGCGCCGGGTTTCCAGGCGCTCGCCGGATCGATCGGTCCCTCGCATGCGTGGGTTCACGCGGAACATTTTGGCGGCGAAGTTCGCGTCGCCGGCATGACGGTGCGTTCCGACGACCTGATCCATGCCGACCAGCATGGCGCGATCGTGATCCCCGCCGATATTGCTCCGAAGATTCCTGACGCTGCCGAACTCTGTGGCCGCCGTGAAACGCCGATCCTCGAGATCGCGCGATCGAAGGACTTCAGCCTCGAGAAGCTGAAAGAGGCGCTCAAGCGATCGGCCGAAATTCACTAGTGGTCCGATTCCGGCGTTCGCACGCGGGCAGGTGAGTAGCGAATGACGGCGCAGCCTCACCTCAACGCGACAATGCAACCTCCTGACCCGCGCCGGTCCTGCCCTCGAAGCGATTGGGACCGACGGGGGAGAGTAGCGCCAGCACTTGCGCGGTGTGATCACGCAACGTGAGACCTGCCTCGGTATAATTCCATTTTCGGCTGGTGAAGAAATTGAACGGGCAGCCGCCGGCGGGAGCGATGGTGCCCTCGGTTGCATCGGGAGAACTGGCGCCGAACGTCATCGCGCATGAACCCGAGCCGATAGCCGAAAGCGTCCATCGGCCAGCCAGATTCACCGGCGGGGGTTTAGCCGCAGGCCCCGCGGGAGCCGGCGCGCTGGCGGGAGGCGGGTTGTCCGAGTTGCCGCCGAAGATGGTACGATCGCTGCCGCTACAGGCCGCAAGCAACGACGCGCAAACAATCGCGGGCAGGGCGACGAGACGAAAAGCCATGGCGTGCTGGGTGCGAAGGTGAACGGCCCAATTGGTTAGCAGAATCTTGCCACCGTGTCAGGACGCCCGACTTTTCAGGCAAGCCGTAACTCCCCGGTGTGCCGAGGCTACGTCCTCAAAACCGCTTAACCTTTACGCCTCTTTAATGGCCGCCCCGTAGGGTTCTTGTTGCGTGGCTCGGACGGGGCCGCGCGACCGCCCAGGATGGGCCGGCCGTTCGCGTACGCTTGGAGTCTCCCATGGATATTATGACTGGCATCGGGCTGATCGCCGGCATAATCGTTATCACGGTCATGGTGCTGTTGGGCGGCGATCTGCACATGTTCGTCAGCGAACATGCGATGATCATCATCTTTGGCGGCTCGATCTCCGCCACCATGATCCGCTTTCCCCTCGGCGTCATGCTCCATGGTCTTCCGCTCGGCGCAAAATTCGCATTCACGATGAGCCGGTTATCGGCGCACGATCTTGTCGACGAACTCGCCCGCATCGCCGAAATCGCCCGCAAGCAGGGACCGGTCGGCCTTGAAAAGGTCGAGACCGACGAGCCTTTCCTCGCCAAAGGCATCCGTTACATCGCCGATGGCTACGACATGGAATTCATCCGCGATAACCTCGAGCGCGACCGCGACAATTTCCTGATGCACCTCGACGAGGGCAGCAAGATCTACCGAGCCATCGGCGACTGCGCTCCCGCGTTCGGCATGATCGGTACGTTGATCGGCATGGTGCAGATGTTCGCGAATATGACCGACCCCTCGAAGCTCGGCCCCTTCATGGCGACCGCGCTGCTCGCCACGCTCTACGGCGCGCTGGTTGCGAACCTGTTCTGTCTGCCGATCGCCGACAAGCTTCACGGCAAGCTGCTCGACGAGGAGACCAACCGCACGCTGATTATCGACGGCATCTTGATGATCCGGGATTCCAAGAGCCCGACACTGGTCCGTGAAATGCTTCTGGCCTACCTGCCGGAAAAACACCGTCATACCGAGGGCGAAGAGGTTCACGCTTAATTCGACGGACTAGTGGAGTGGATCTGGCATTCGCCAATCGCCTCGCCGCAGGTTCGTACGGCGAATGTCAAATCCCAAACTCCACTAGAAACTTGTATTTGCTAGTGGTCCCGTGATTCCAACATTCGCAAGGGGGGCCGCCGAGAATGGATGCGGATGTTAGAATCGGACCACTAGGCTTTCGGAAAATCGAACATGGCCAAGAAAAAACGCGGCGACGCACATGGCGGAGGACACGGCTGGTTCGTGACCTTCGCGGACCTTATGGGTCTGATGATGAGCTTCTTCGTGATGCTCGTGGCGTTTTCCACCATGGACAACAACAAGCTCAAGATTGTCGCGGGCTCGATGCGCGACGCTTTCGGCGTGCAGACCGATGTCCGCTATTCCGGCATTATCGAATCCGACGGTCTGCCGACACGGCCGAAGCTGAAGAATGTCGACCATATTTCGCCGGATGAGGCCTCGAATACGCCAACCCCGGATCAGCAGGATCGAAACCAGGTCGCCGGCGCCAAGCTGAAGATCGATCGCGAATTCGCTCTCGCCTCGGCATCACTACGGCAGGCGTTGCAGGACATGCCGGAGATGACGGAAATCTCCAAGCACATCATGTTCGAGGAGACCAAAGAGGGTCTCAACCTAGAGATCGTCGATCAGGACGGCCGTTCGATGTTCGCCGAAGGATCGAAGGTGCCCTACGAACGAACGCGGCGCCTGATCCAGAAACTAGCGGCCCCACTGAAAGCAACGCCGCTCCGGGTCGCGATCTCCGGTCACACCTCGGCCGGTTATGTTCCCACCCGAGGCGACTATGACGCCTTCGACCTCTCGGCCGATCGGGCCAACGCCGTGCGCCAGATACTCGAGCGGGAGGGGCTACCGGCGGCCCATATCTTTGCCGTCGCCGGCAAGGCCGATACCCTGCCGTTGTTTCCTGACGATCCCTCGCTGTCGGCGAACCGCCGGGTGACCATCACCCTGATGCGCGAAAATCCGCCGTTGCCGCCGAGCCTGCGGCCGTAGTCAGGCTACTATATTACCGGTAGCGATTGCTTCCCGGGTGCGGCCTTGTGGCGACATGTCCTGCACCGCGCTGCTGTTATGGTCGCCGGATTGGGAGGCTTTGGCGTAGGCGCCGATAGGCCGTCCTGGATCAAAATCAACGATAGAGCCGTTCTATCAACATGGCCGCCGGCGTTACATCAGCAGAGGCCCATGATGGGCCGGTCACGACTGGCTTTTGGGCGCTGACGCTGGGAAGCATCGGCGTTGTCTTCGGCGATATCGGAACCTCGCCGCTTTACGCGTTTCGTGAAGCTGTCGCCGGCGCGGCGCAGGGGCAGCCCGTCACCCGGGTCATCGTGCTCGGGGTGCTGTCGCTGATCCTCTGGGCACTCTTTATCGTCGTCACCGCGAAATACGTGTTGTTGCTGTTGCGCGCCGACAATAACGGCGAGGGTGGTACGTTGTCGTTGATGGCGCTCGGTCAACGGGCGCTGGGCCGCAGAAGTTGGCCTTTGTTGGCGCTCGGCGTGATCGGCGCCTCGATGTTTATCGGCGATTCCATGATCACGCCGGCGATCTCGGTGCTCTCGGCGGTAGAAGGACTCAAGCTCGCGACGCCGGCGCTCGAACACTATGTGGTGCCGCTGACGGTCTTCATCCTGGTCGGGTTGTTCGCGGTGCAGAGCAGCGGCACGGCGCGCGTTGCATCGGCCTTCGGACCGGTCATGGTGATCTGGTTCAGCGTTCTTGCGGTGATGGGTCTCGTTCATATCAGCGACGATCCATCGGTGCTGGCGGCGATCAATCCCTGGTACGCCATTCAATTCCTGCTCTCGCACGGAACGGTCGGCATGGTGACGCTGGGCGCGGTATTTCTGGCCGTGACCGGCGGTGAGGCGCTTTACGCGGATCTCGGCCACTTTGGACGCAAGCCGATCCAGGCCGGCTGGCTTTATTTCGTGTTGCCCGCGCTGCTTCTCAACTATTTCGGCCAGGGCGCGTTGGTGCTTTCACATCCCGAGTCGATCGAGAATTCGTTCTACCGGATGGTGCCGGAGGTCATGCTGTTGCCGCTGGTCGCTCTGGCGACGGCGGCGACCGTGATCGCCAGCCAAGCGGTAATCACCGGCGCCTATTCGCTGACGCGGCAGGCTGTTCAACTCGGCCTGCTGCCGCGCTTCGAAGTTCGCTACACTTCGGAAACGCATGCCGGACAGATCTATCTGCCGCGTGTGAACCGGCTCCTGCTGATCGGCGTGTTGCTGCTGGTGCTGCTATTCCGCACCTCGAGCGGGCTGGCCTCCGCCTACGGCATTGCCGTTTCGACCACCATGGTCGCCGACGGCATCATGGGTTTCGTCGTGATCTGGAAATTGTGGAATTGGCGCGCGGCGACCGCAGCCGCCGTGATCGCGCCCTTTGTCATCGTCGACACCACATTCTTCAGCGCCAACTTGCTGAAACTGTTTGAAGGGGCGTGGGTGCCGCTGTTGTTTGGTCTCGCGATGGCGATCACGATCTGGACCTGGCGCCGCGGGACCGCAATCCTGACCCAAAAAACCCGGCGTATCGAAGTGCCGTTGAACGATCTGCTCAAGAGCCTCGAAAAGCGCCCACCGCATATCGTCAAGGGTACCGCGGTGTTTCTGACCAGCGACCCGAGCTTCGTGCCGACCGCGCTCCTGCACAATCTCAAGCACAACAAAGTGCTTCACGAGCAGAACGTGATCCTGACGATCCTGACCGCGCAGACCCCTCGGGTCGCCCCTTCCGAGCGTTTCCGGATGGAGACCATCAGCGAAAGGTTTGCGGCCGTCCAGCTGCGCTTCGGCTTCATGGAGAGTCCAAACGTTCCCAAGGCGCTCGGGTTCGCGCGCAAACTCGGCTGGCAATTCGACATCATGTCGACGTCGTTCTTTGTCTCTCGCCGAGCGTTGAAGCCGTCCGCGCAGTCGGGGATGCCGCGGTGGCAGGATCATTTGTTTATCGCGATGAGCCGATCGGCAAACGACGCTACCGATTACTTCCAGATCCCGACCGGCCGGGTCGTAGAGGTCGGCACTCAGGTGACAATCTAGCCCTGCATGCATTTTTTGCATGCCATTGGCCCAAAATAGGGCTAGGCTATGCTTCAAGCGCAGGGCTATAAGCCGCCTCGCTTTGCGCGATTGCGCAGTGATTGAGGCTCCCACCCCCATGACAAGTGATATTGTAGCTCCCGCTTCGGAAACGACGGCGGCAAATGGCCATGGTGAGGTCCATTCGACGGCCAGCCTCAAGGCCCTTCTGATCGGCAGCATCGGCGTCGTTTACGGCGATATCGGTACGAGCCCCCTCTACGCATTGCGTGAAGCGGTGGCCGCCGCCAGCGGCCCTTCCGGCGTCGTCGATGCCACTGCGGTGCTCGGAGTTGTGTCCCTGATCCTGTGGGCCCTGATCATCGTCGTGACGATGAAGTATGTCGTCATCCTGCTTCGCGCAGACAACCATGGCGAAGGCGGTACGCTGGCCTTGATGGCGCTTGCGCAGCGCGCGGTCAGCCGTGGCGCATCTACAATCGTCCTGCTCGGCATTGTCAGCGGCGCGCTGTTTTACGGAGACGCGGTAATCACCCCGGCATTGTCGGTGCTCTCGGCGATCGAGGGCATCAAGCTCGTCACGGCGGCGTTCGATCCCTACGTGGTGCCGTTGACCGTGATCATTCTGCTGGTGCTGTTTGCTGCCCAGTCGCGCGGCACCGCCCGCGTGGCCGCCTTTTTCGGCCCCGTGATGTGCATCTGGTTTGCGGTCATTGCGATCGGGGCGATCGGTCCGGTGATGCAGCATCCTGAAGTGCTTCGGGCGCTTAATCCGGCGTTAGCCGTCTCCTTCATGCTCCATCACGGCATGATCGGCTTTGTTACGCTGGGCGCGGTGTTTCTGGCCGTAACCGGCGCGGAGGCGTTGTATGCAGACCTCGGTCATTTCGGCAAACGGCCAATTCAGACGGCGTGGCTTTTCATCGTGCTGCCGTCGCTGGCGCTGAACTATCTGGGGCAGGGGGCGCTCGTCATCGCCGATCCGAAAGCGATCGAAAATCCGTTTTTCCTGATGTTCCCGGATTGGGCGCTGATTCCCATGGTCGCACTCGCGACCATCGCCACCGTCATCGCGAGCCAGGCGGTGATCACCGGCGCCTATTCGTTGACGCAACAGGCTATACAGCTCGGGCTGTTGCCGCGATTTGAGATCAGACACACGTCTGAATCGCAGTTCGGACAGATCTACATTCCGCGCATCAACATGCTGCTCTTTATCGCGGTGGTGCTGCTGGTCGTCATGTTCCGCTCGTCGAGTGCGCTCGCTTCGGCCTATGGCATCTCGGTGACCGGCACCATGGTGGTGACGGGGATGATGGGCTTTGTCGTGGTCTGGCGGGTGTGGAAGTGGTCGCCGATCGCCGCCGCCGCGCTGATTGCGCCGTTCCTGTTTCTGGATTTAACCTTCCTTGCCGCCAACCTTCTCAAGGTGCTGGAAGGCGGCTGGGTGCCGCTCGCGCTGGGCTCGATCGTGATGCTCTTGATGTATACCTGGCGTCGCGGCAGCCGGCTGCTGTTTGAGAAATCGCGCAAGCTTGAGTTTCCGCTCGCCGATCTCGTGGCGATGCTGGAGAAACGGCCGCCGCAGCGCGTTCCCGGCACCGCCGTTTTCCTTACCAGCGATCCCGTCAGTGCACCGACCGCATTGATGCATAGTTTGAAACACTACAAAGTGCTGCATGAGAAGAATGTCATTCTCACCATCGAGACGGCAGCGACCCCACGCGTCGATCCCTCCGAACGCGTGCGGCTGGAGCAGATCAGCAATACCTTTACCAAGATCACGCTGCGGTTCGGCTTCATGGAGTCCCCCAACGTACCGAAGGCGCTCGCCATTGCGCGCAAGCTCGGTTGGCAATTCGACATCATGTCGACGTCCTTCTTCCTGTCCCGCCGCGCGCTTAAACCGGCCGCGCATTCGGGAATGCCGCGCTGGCAGGATCATCTCTTCATCGCCTTGAGCCGAACCGCCAACGATGCGACCGACTATTTCCAGATTCCGAGCGGCCGCGTGGTCGAGGTCGGAACACAGGTGACCGTTTGAGCCGAGGCATCAGGCAATTGGACTTATCGGGCGCTTGATTTTCGTCCCGTGAGGGGCGAGGTTGGCGGCCGATCGAGAAGAGTTCAAGTGGAGGATGTAGGTGACGGATCAAGGGCATCGGGTACACGATTTGGCGGCCGACGAAGTCTCGCGTGGCATGGGCGAGGGGCGCTATCTTCTGGTCGATGTCCGCGAGCTCAATGAAGTGGCGGTCGATGCCTATCCCGGCGCGGTCGTGGTTCCGCTCTCGAGCTTCGATCCGCACGCCATTCCCGATCCAAAGGGCAAGCAGGTTGTATTCGCCTGCCGGTCCGGCAAGCGATCGGTGACGGCCTCGCTCGCGGCGCAGGCTGCCGGGCTTGCCTACGATAAACACCTCGCGGGCGGGATGCTGGCCTGGAAGGGCGCAGGTTTGCCGACGAATACGGGCGGCTGACAATTCCCATGACTTCCCTGAACAAGGTTTTTGGTGATCTGCCGGTCACAGTCTTTGAAGCGATGTCGCAGCTTGCCCGCGACAACAACGCCATCAACCTCGGCCAGGGCTTTCCGGACGATCCGGGACCGGAAGACATTCGCAAGGCCGCCGCTGACGCCGCGATGAACGGCAACAATCAATACCCGTCGATGATGGGCATTCCGGAATTGCGGCAAGCGATCGCTTCGCACTATCGGCGCTGGCATGGCCTTGACCTCGATCCCATGACCGAGGTGATGGTGACCTCCGGCGGCACCGAAGCGCTGACCTCGGCGATCCTGGCGGTGGTTGAGCCCGGCGACGAGGTGATCGTCTTCCAGCCAGTCTACGATTTCTATCTGCCTATCATCCGGCAGGCCGGTGGCATTCCGCGTCTGGTCCGGCTTGAGCCGCCACATTGGCGGCTGACGGAGGAGGCGGTGCGCAGCGTCTTCAACCGCAAGACCAAAGCGGTACTGTTCAATAATCCGCTGAACCCGGCTGCGGTCGTGTATCCGCGCGAAGATCTCGATCTGTTGGCGCGATACTGTCAGGAATTCGACGCGATCGCGATCTGCGACGAAGTCTGGGAACATGTCATCTTCGACGGGCGGGCGCACATTCCGCTCATCACCATCCCCGGCATGCGCGATCGCACGATCAAGGTGGGCTCCGCGGGCAAGATATTTTCGTTGACCGGCTGGAAAATCGGTTTCGTCTGCGCTCCGCCGCCGTTGTTGCGGGTCTGCGCGAAGGTGCATCAGTTCCTCACCTTCACCACGGCGCCGAACCTTCAAGCCGCGGTGGCTTACGGGCTCGGCAAGCCGGATGAGTATTTCTACCAGATGCGCAACGAGCTTGCGCGGAGCCGCGATCGGCTGACGAGCGGATTGGAAAGCCTCGGCTTTCCGGTACTGCCCTCGCAAGGCACATACTTCCTCACCGTCGATCTGTCGCCGCTTGGCCTGAACGAAACTGACGAAGCCTTCTGCAAACGTATCGTCACCGAGTACAAGGTGGCGGCCATTCCGGTATCGGCTTTCTACGAACAGGACGCCGTCACGACGGTCGTGCGTTTCTGTTTTGCCAAGCGGGATGCAACGCTCGATACCGCGCTCGAGCGTCTGTCGGACGCCGTGCACCGGCGATAGCGGAGATTAGCGATGCCGTCCTCCTCGATCCGCTTGGCCGTCATCGCCGCGCTGCTGATACCGCCCTCGGCCAAAGCCGAGGAGCGCACGGTCAATTTCTATAACTGGTCGAGCTATATGGCGCCCGGAGTCCTGGAGGACTTCACGCGCGAGACCGGTATAAAGGTCGTCTACGATACGTTCGACGCCAACGAGACGTTGGAGACGCGGCTTCTGGCCGGCAAGTCGGGCTACGACCTCGTGGTGCCGACAGCCTATTTCCTGCAACGCCAGATCAAGGCCAGCGTGTTTCAGAAGCTCGACAAGTCGAAATTGCCGAACCTCGCCAATGCATGGTCTGTCGTAACGGCAAGGCTCGCGACTTACGATCCAGACAATCAGTATGCCGCGAACTACATGTGGGGCACGACCGGCATTGGATACAACGTCAAGACCGTGCAGGGCATTCTCGGCCCCGGTACGGTGATCGATAGTTGGGACATCGTCTTCAAGCCGGAGAGCCTGGCCAGGTTCAAAGATTGCGGCATCCACATGCTGGATTCGCCCGACGATATTTTCCCGGCTGCTCTGAGTTACCTTGGGCTTGATCCGAATTCGACCAAGCAGGCCGATCTGGAGAAGGCCGCCGATCTGGTCGGTAAAATCCGGCCCCTTGTTCGCAAGTTTCACTCTTCCGAATATCTGAACGCGCTTGCGACAGGCGAGATTTGCCTTGTGGTCGGCTGGTCGGGCGACATCATGCAGGCGCGAAGCCGCGCGGCAGAAGTCAAGAACGGGATCGCGATCGGCTATGTGATCCCGAAGGAAGGCGCGCAGATGTTCTTCGACAATCTCTCGGTTCCGGCCGACGCGAAGAACGTAAAGGAAGCCTACGAGCTGATCAATTTCCTCTACCGGCCCGACATTGCCGCACGGAATTCCAACTTCCTGTCCTATGCGAATGGAAATCTGGCGAGCCAGAAGCTGCTCGACCCGAAAATTCTCAATGACAAGAATATCTATCCGGACGACGCGATGCTCGCCAAGCTGTTCGTGATTACCGCGCGCGATCCGGCGACACAACGCGTCATCAACCGGCTCTGGACCAAGGTGAAGACGGGGCGTTGACGCCGTCATTGCCAGCGAAGACCGACAAGTAAGGGTCGCGCAGTCTGCTACCGCCAGCGGCGGTGCAGCCACAGCCACTGATCCGGATATTCGCGGATCCATCCTTCGACCACCGTGGTGACGGCCTGCATCGTTTGCTGGACGTCGATTCGCCCCGAAGCATCCCGCACCGGCTCGATCTCTTCGGAGATTTCGGCGCGGAAGCGATCATTGGGCAGCCGAACCACACGCACGCCATGGATGGGGCACTCGATCTGCCGCAACAGTCGGGCCAATGTCGGGTTGGCTTTGGTCTTTCGGCCGAAGAACGTCACGTCGATGCCGTTGGTGAAGTATTGATCCACCAGCATCGCGACGTGCTGTCCCTTGCGCAGCGCTTCGGCCATTTTCAGCGGCGCGTCGCGGCCTGCGGGAATCAGCGTTCCCATCTTCACCGCGCGCAACTCCTCGATGATCCGGTTCGCGGAGGCGCTGTTCGGACGGCGAAACAGGATCGCGGCGTCGAGCCCATGCGCGACGGCGGCGACGGCCGGTAGTTCCCAATTGCCGAGATGGGCGGCAAAGATCAGCGCCGGCTTCTCGCTGAGGCGCAATTTGGCAAACAGCTCGTGCGTCCGCGGCCCGATTTCGATCCGGCTCTTTTCCGGGAAAGCCGGATCGTGCTCCCAGACGTGATCGAGATGGGCGAATTCGGCGCCCAAACGCCCGAGATTGTCCCAGACACCGGTCAGGATCGTCTCGATCTCGTCGGGCGATTTTTCGGGGAAGGCTGCCACCAGATTGGCGCGACCGATCCGATGTTCGCGGGTGAGCGGGCCGAGCAGGCGGGTGACTTGGCCGAGAAAGTTGGCGGTCTTGATGGGGTCGAAATAGCGCGCGGTGCGCAAAAGCACGATGGTTGCCGCGCCCACCATGCCGTCGCCGATCGTCTTCGTCGCGTCGCGAATTCGGGCTTTGGCGCGAAGCAGCAGAGGGTGCATGGGATCAACGACGATCAGGCGGGACGCGCGTCGGCAGTCCCGGTGTCCGGTACCGGGCGATAATGCAACCGGCTACACCGGTTCACGGGTCAAAACCAGCGATGCATTCTGACCTCCGAAGCCGAAGGAATTCGACATCACGGCCGTGACGCGCGCATCGCGGGCTTTGTTGGGAACGACATCGAAGGGAATGGCGGGGTCCGGAACGTCGTAGTTGATGGTCGGCGGAATCCTCTGATGCTCCAACGTCAGGAACGAGAACACGGCTTCGACCGCACCTGCAGCCGACAATGTATGTCCGACCATCGACTTGTTGGACGATACCGGGATTTCCTTGGCGCGCTCGCCGAACACGCTCGAGATACCCAGATATTCCATCTTGTCGTTTTCGGGCGTTCCGGTGCCGTGGGCGTTGATGTAGTCGATCTGCTCGGAAGCAATGCCTGCGTCGGCCAGCGCATTGCGGACGCAGCCGATGATCGGCTTGCCGTCGGGGCTGGAGCGGGTGCGGTGGAAAGAATTGGCCAGCTCGCCGCAGCCGGTCACGACGCCGAGGACCTTGGCGCCGCGCGCGGTTGCCGCCTCGAGGCTTTCCAGCACAAGCGCACCGGCGCCTTCGGCCATCACGAAGCCGTCGCGGTTCTTCGAAAACGGCCGTGCCGCGGCCTGCGGCGGATCGTTGTGAGTCGACAGCGCCGACAGCAGCGAAAAGCGCACCAGTGCTTCCGGATTGACCGAACCATCGGTGGCGACGCAAAGAGCGGCGTCAGCCTCGCCGCGCCGGATCGCTTCGACGCCAAGCTGGATGGCGGTGGCGCCGGAAGCGCAAGCCGTGGACAGCGAGATCGGCGAGCCCTTGGTGCCGAATGCCTCGGCAAGATGATCGGCAACCGAGCCGAACAAGAACCGGCGGTGGTAGGCCGTGTAACGGCCGCCGCCGGAGACCCGCAGCATGGCGTCGTAATTGATCTCGGTTTCCGTACCGATTGCGCGTCCAAGCTCCTTGCGTTGCGGCCATTCGACCTCGACAGGAGCCACCGCGAGGAACAGCGGGCCGGGAAAGTCGCCTTTGGTTCCGATGCCGGACTGGGCGATGGCTTCTTCGGCGACCAGTTCACCGAGCCGCTCGGAAAGATCGGTCGACGAAAACGGTTCGACCGGGATGAAATCGATCGATCCGGCCATGGTTGTCTTCAGCCCATCAGTCGGAAAGCGGGTGATGGTGCGAATGCCGGACTCGCCCGCCGTGAGTTTCTTCCAGTTGTCGACCTTGCCCGCGCCGAGCGAGGTGACAACCCCCATGCCGGTGACGACGACAATGGGCCTGCCGAACTTATCGTGCGTGGCTGTCATGCTTCCCCCTTGAGCTAGATCGCTTCGACCAGCGCCATGCCTTCCCCGCGCCAGTGCCCCGTCCCGATGACGACAATCTGGGAAGGGCGGTCCGACATTTCAACCTCAACTGAAGGGGCGCCGGCGGACGGAAACAATGCGCCACGCGACAATGACAAAGCGGCGATCGCCAGTCCCAACGGAAATTGCGCCTCCATGGTGTGGCCGAACATGGTGCCGGTGGCGCGCACCGGAAGTTCCCCATGCGCTTTCAGGAAAGCCCGTTCTTCCGATGTCGCCGGTTCGACGCCGGTCGCGCCGGTGATGACCGCGGCCTTGTCGCCGATCTTGCCAAGCTTCGCCCACAGCTTCTCCAGCGTCGACGTCACGTCGCCAGCCTGCTTGCGGCGGGCCATGTCGGCGACGACGTTGACGAGCCGCGCGAACGGCTTGGCGCCACGCGCTTCGGCATGGGCCTTTGATTCGATAACGAGAAACGCACCGCCGGAACCGAGCGCGAAGCCACCGCGCTCGCCGCGTTCCCAGACCGGCGCAAACTTGTCCTTCAGGTTGAAGTCGCCGAATTCGTAGAGGACCAGGAGATCCTTGCGCTCGCCGTTTTGCGAACCGCCGATCAACGCGATATCGCTTTGGCCGGCCGCGATCCGGGCGAGAGCGATCCTCACGGCGTCAACGCCGGAGGCCTCTTCACCCATGAACGTGCGCGACGAGCCGGTAACGCCATGCACGATCGCGATGTTTCCGGCCAGGAGATTGGAGAGCTGCGCCAGGAACAGTGTCGGCCGCAGGTCGCTCATCAGCCGTTCGTTGAGAAAGCCGGGAGCCGAATTGCCTTTGGCTTCGAGGTTCAGGATGTTCGAATCGACCGCAAGGTCGCGCTCGCCGCCGCCAGCGGCGACCACCATGTCCATCCGGGCGAGGATTTCGGATTTGCCTTTGACACCCGCCGACTCCAACGCCAACCCCGCGGCGTAAGTGCCAATCCGCTGCCAGGCTTCCATCTGGCGCTGGTCGCCCTTCTTCGGAATCTGGGCGTCGAGGTTGAGGGGCGCCAGCGGATGCACGACGCAGGGTGCAAAACCCTTCTCGTCAACATTGATGCGGCGTTGATTGAGCGCATCCCAATGCGCGTCCAGGCCCTCGCCGAGCGAAGTCGCTAGCCCAATGCCGGTGATCCAGACCTCGGTGGAACGTTTCGTTTCGGTCATGGAGCGATGGCCTCTCGCGGAAATCCGACGCGCTCGGCCACCGAGTTCATGTATCCGCGCATATCCGAATTGGGGAAGGGGATCAGCGTGAAGGTGAGGGCGGAATTCGCGCGGAGTTTGCCGCCGACGCGGATCTTCGCCTCGGTTACGGCATAGCCAGAGCCTTCGTGGGTGAGGCCGGCCTCAATCGTGATGAGATCGCCCGGGAAAACCGAGCCGCGCACCTTGGCTTCTTTCACGGCGGCGAGGATCGGCATGCGTTCGAACTTGAGCACGCCGAGCAGGAGCCAGCCGGAAGCCTGCGCCATCGACTCGATCAGCAGCACGCCCGGCATCAACGGATAGCCCGGGAAGTGTCCCTCGAAGATCGTGCTTTGCTTGGGAACCTGTGCCTCGACGACAATTTTCTTCCCACCGACATCGAGGTCGAGGATGCGGTCGATCAGGTGGAAATATTCGAGCTGCATCGTCGGCTAGTGTCCCGATTCCGAGTTCGTATCATTGCTCGGCCCCACGCTTACGAACTTCGGAATCGACAGGACACTAGCAAACTCATGGATTTGATGTGGCTTTGGTTTAAACGTCCGCATGACGAGCGCGCGGCATCGATGATGCGGACCTTTGAACCGCGCCACTGGATTAGGTGCCGGCGCCCTTGGCCGCGACCAATTCGTCGATCCGGGCGCTCAGGTTTTTCAGAACGAAGTACTGTTCGGTGGTTGCTTTGCCGTCGTTGACTTCCTGGGTCCATTTTTCCAGCGGCAGCTTGATTCCGAACGCCTTGTCGATCGCAAAGGCGATGTCGAGGAAATCGAGGCTATCGATCCCGAGATCGTCGATCGCGTGGCTTTCCGGCGTGATCGTGTCGCGCGGTATGTCGCAGGTTTCAGCGATAATCGTTGCCACCTGATCGAATGTAGATGTCATCACTAAACCTTTGATATATTGAAGATAAATCCTACGGAGGGTGGGAGCGGCGGCCGCTCGGCCCAACGGGTCTCATCCACCACCCGGAGTTGAGAGCCCGTATATCGGAGCGCCGCGGCGAGTTCAATGGAGGGGGGCGATGCCGTGGGGGCAATTCCGGAACCAAACGCGCCGTTTTGCCGGATATTGCTGACCGGCCGAGGCCCGGTCCCAGCACGCTAGTTATGTGGCACGACAATCTGAACGCAGTCGTGGCGTCCCATCAGGACACAATCCTGGGTTCTGCGGAGATGGGATATGCTCATCGTCAGCCAAACGCCGATCGCCAGCAGGGCAACGGTGAAGGCGAACGCGGCCACATTCGCCAGCATCCGCTGCCGATAATCATCGGCCTCCTGGGGGACGCGCTCATAGCGCGACAGATCGTTGGCGACCTCGAGGCGGCGAACAAGCGGGGGCTGATTGCCACGCTGGACAAGGGGTGAACCGGGGCGCGGCCGAAACTGGAGCACGCGGTGCTCATCTTCCTGCGGGGCCGATAAGATGGGTCGCTGGGGTCTCACGGATGCCAGCTCCGGGGCAACTCGATTTCCTTTAGCACGGCGACGTTGCAACCCGAAGTAAAAATAAGATTAGCAGGCAAGCGGAAACTATCCGGCTTCTGTCTCATGGAACCTGCCGTAGTCGATTTCGAACCCGACCACCCTCAAGCTCTTCGAGAATATCGGCATAGCGCTGGTTAAACCGAATATCGGTATGATCGTAAGATTTGCGGGCATGAACGGTTTGCGCCGCAACAACATCATAGCCCGACACCACGACCACAAGCGATACGCTGGCCGTCTTCATGGCGTCAGCATCGAGATTGTTGAGGGGGCTTTTTTCGTCGAGGACGTGAAAAAGCGTCCAGGTCAGCGCGAGCGCCGGATGTTCATTCTTCTCCAGCGAAAGCTCCGTGAAGCGTCGCAGAGCGTGGCCGTCGCCGTTGACGACGTTCGCGAGCAACCAGACCCGCGCGGTGGCATTGCCGATGATGTTGTGGCGCTCATTGGCGATACGCACCATCAGCGTCGGCTTTCCTTCTCGCGTCGATATCACCGGGTTGTTGGCAAACAGCAGACGCGCGCGTGGCCGCGAAAACCGGTTGAAGACAAGTCCGGTCATGACCGACATCGAGAAGATGCCCGTAAACAGCTCGACCGTGGCGATGAAGTGCCCGTAATGGGTTTGCGGATGCATGTCGCCGTAACCGGCGGTCGAAAGCGTCTCGATGCTGAAATAGAGATAGTCGATGTAGTCGCTGTGTGTGACGTTCGAGACCGGATTGTCTCCAAGCCAATAGAAAAAGCCGAAGATCGTATTGAAGAGGACGAAGACGAGCGCTGCGCCGGCGATGAAGGCCGGCCAGGACGCCGTCATGCAGCGGTGACTGATATCGGCCCAGAAATTAAGCTGAAGCCCCTCGGCGACGATCTCGCGACCGCCGAGCCGGACCACCGCCGGCTTCGATTTTCGATCCTTCAGACTGCTCATCATCTCTTCAGGGTCTCTTGACGTTGGGGCGCGGCCAAGCGCGGGCATACTCTCGACGATTGTCGCGGCTGATCTGCGGTTAGCGGCCTTCTTGTCGTCTGCCGGGCCGGCTGTACTCGTTCTGCGTGTCGCCAAAGGCGATTGATCGCCTGTGTCATCATGACATAATCGAGGCAATAAAGACGGCTTATTTCACAATCCGGCAGGGAGATCTCCAGTCATGTCGAACGTCCGCGAACCGATGATCCACCCGATTCCGATCCTGTCGCTTCGTCCGACCCAGATGACCGTCGGGATGCGGGAGGTGAAGGAAAAGCGCAAACGCTGGCGCGGACGGGAAACGAAAAAGCAGTCGGAAACGCTCGGCAAGCACATGATCCCCGTGGTTAAAGGACCGGACAAACGGTATTACGTGGTCGATCACCATCATCTGGCGCGCGCGCTTCACGATGAAGGCGTGAAGGATATCCTGGTCACGGTGATCGGCGATCTAAGCATGGTGGAGAAAGACGCGTTCTGGGGCGTCATGGACAACAAGCGCTGGGTCTACCCCTACGACGCCAAGGGTGAGCGCCGGCATTTCAAGGATCTGCCGAAGTCGATCACGGAACTCAAGGACGATCCCTTCCGCAGCCTTGCCGGCGAACTGCGGCGCGCGGGCGGCTTTGCCAAGGATACGACGCCGTTCAGCGAGTTTCTCTGGGCCGATTTCCTGCGCCGGAAAATCTCGACCAAGGTCGTCGTGGAAAATTTTGCGAAGGCGATAGAAAAAAGTTTGCAGTTGGCCAGAAGCCAGGACGCGGTCTATCTCCCCGGCTGGTGCGGACCGGCGCCGGACGCTTAAGTCCGGCAAATTGTCGTGCGTCTTATGCCTTGGGCAATCGCCCCAGCAGATAGAATTCATCGTTGGGCCGCATCGCGGTGACGTTGGCGATCCGGTTCGACAGCGCGAAGAATGCCGAGATCGCAGCGATGTCCCAGATGTCGTCCTGGCTGAATCCGTGTTCCGAAAGTGCGGCAAAGTCCGCCTCTGAAACCAGCTGCGCCTCCTGGCTCACTTTCATCGCAAAATCGAGCATGGCGTGCTGGCGCGGCGTGATATCCGCTTTGCGGTAATTTACCGCGACTTGATCAGCGAGAAGCGGATTCTTCGCCCGGATGCGCAAGATAGCGCCGTGAGCGATCACGCAATACTGGCATTGGTTGGCGCTGGACGTCGCAACCACGATCATCTCGCGCTCGGCCTTGGTGAGGCCGCCGTCTTTTTCCATCAGCGCGTCGTGATAGGCAAAGAAGGCGCGAAATTCATCGGGCCGGAAGGCGAGCGTCAAAAAGACATTCGGGATGAAACCTGATTTCTCCTGCACGGCGAGCAGGCGGCTGCGGATATCTTCCGGCAGGCTGTCGATGGGAGGAACCGGGAATCGCGAGGCTTTCGGCTCCGTCATGGCGAGGCTTCCGATAGAGTTTCGATTCCAAAGTTCGCAAGCGATCGCAGCGGCCTCGTATGCGAACTTCGGAACCAAAGGAACTCTAGCAAATATAGGTTTCTAGTGCGGCTTTGAATATGAAATTCCTATAACGAACTCGCTGCGAAACCGATAGGAACTTCAAATTCGCCGCACTAGGCTTCGCAAGACAGTAGTCATTCGGCCGCGATCGCGCAAAGCCGGCCGGATGGCTCCGGCTCTCGCGTGACGGGTCGATTTCAGCGCAACGGCTTCTTCAACAGCGAGAAGCGGTCGGGGTCGAGCCCCATTGAGGGTTGCAGCATCGGCGCTTCCACTGGGCCGACCGGCCGCGTGGCCGTGCGATCGTTGAAGCCGGCATCGCTTGGAGCATCGCGGTTCGACGTTGCGCCGCGCCAGCGTTCCAGTACCGCGCTGACGAAGTGCAGATCGTGACCCGCGGTAGCCGACGGCACCGTCGATATGGTGGCTTCGCCACGCGGCAGCTGGTGAACCGGGACCTCCTTGAACCGCAAGCGAGTCGGTAGCGCCACGCCTTCGCCGAACGCGAGAACTTCGCGCGTTCCGAGCGAGGGAACAAAGGACAACAGGTTCGCTGCGGCGTCCGAGACCGCCGAACGGAGCAACGCCTGGTCGCGTTCGTTGGCCAGACGCATCGTGAACAGCGTATTGCACTGAGAGATGATGGTGGCGTCGAGCTCGGCGGGACGCTGCGTGATGAGCCCGAGATACACGCCGTATTTGCGGCCTTCCTTGGCGATGCGCGATACCGCTTTGCGGGTCGGGCCAAAGCCGACGTTGCGATCGGCCGAGGCGTAACGGTGCGCCTCTTCGCAGACGAACAGCATCGGCGACACGCCGTCGCTCCACAGTCCGAAATCGAACGCCATGCGGCATAACACTGACACCACGGAGTTGATGACTTCGGCCGGGAAGCCGGCGAGTTGCATCACGGTCATCGGCCGGCCCTGGGAAGGCAGGCGGAACAGGTGGCTGATCACGTCAGCCATGGTGTCGCCGCCGACATTGGCGTTGTCGAACATGAAGGCGTAGCGCGGGTCGTTGCGCACGGTCTCGATGCGCGAGATCAGCTTGTGATAGATGATGCGCGAAGAACGGTTTTCGAGCTTGCCCATGCGCTCGTCGATCAGCGAGATCAGATCGACCAGCCGGTAAGGTACGGGCGTATCGAGCGTGTAGCCGCCGGCCTTCGGGTCCCCGCGCTTCAGCCCCGTCCGGTCGGTGTTTTGATATTGCGTGTAGATCGATTTCGCGATCGGAATGATCTCGGCGAGAATGTCCAGCTCGTCGGGCACGCCGGGCCGGCCCGCGAACAGCACGTCGACGATTTCCTCGAAATTGAACAGCCAGAACGGAAGCTTCAGGTTGCGCGGGTTGAGAACGAGCGCACGGTCGCCAAAGCAGCGGCCATATTCGTTGTGAACGTCAAGCAGGAAAATCCGCAGCGTCGGCCGCGATTTGAGAATTTCGTTCAGCAGCAGCGACACGCCGGTGGATTTACCGACGCCGGTGGATCCCAGCACCGCGAAATGCTTCGACAGCATTTCCTCGATATCGACGTAGGCGATGACCGAGGGGTCCTGCTGGAGGGTACCGATGTTGATCTGGTCCGAGCCGCTCGGCGCATAGATCGTGCGCAACTCCTGGCTGTTGATCAGTTCGACCGCGTCGCCAATGGTCGGATAGTTGGTGACGCCGCGGCGGAATTTTTGCTGATCCGCAGAGCCGTGAATTTCGCCGAGCAGGTCGACCGAAGCGGTCGCGATATAGCTATCGGAGCTCGGCAGGTCCTCGCACGATACCTCGGTGATCATGGCAACGAGGACGGAGTTGGCGCAGCGAATGCTGATAAAGCGGCCGACGGTCGCCCGCATCTCGGACATGCCCGTTTTGCCGGTTGGCAGCAGACCGACCCGCGCCAGCGAGCCGCGCACCAAGATCACACGTCCAAAAGATGTCACGATAGCTGAACCCGGCCTGTATTAAGTTTTCAAGCGTCACTATGGAGGGTGTCGCTGCACAAACGGTTAAATCCCCACGACCAAAAAATTGGCGTTTCGGGGGGTACAAATACCTTCGAAGCGCCTTCGATGCATATTCTGCCGGGAAAGGGAGGAGTTGACGCACTCGCCATCGGCGGCGACGTGGCATCGCATTGATATTTGATTAACTATTCTCCGAGGTGCCGAGACGGCCGGAGGAGCAAACCGGGTGGGGCGGCCGGTATCGCCGATGCAAACGAGCTATCCGATGGGCGAACGGCTTGGCGGCAGATATTCGTTGACTTGACCGAATGATTTGTACATTTGTACAAATCAAAAATGGCCCGCTTATCCGACAGCGATGACGTCGCTCCGCGCAAACCGAATATGCGCGAGGCCATTCTGTGCGCTGCCGAGGACCTGTTTTCGACCAACGGTTTCAATGCGGTCTCCGTACGTGATATCGCACAGGCCGCTGGCGCCAATCCCGGCAGCGTCACCTATCATTTTAAAACCAAGGACGGGCTGCTTCTCGAGATCTATCGCCGTCACTGCGGGCCGATGAACTTGAGGCGGTCGGAACAGTTGGCTGCCGCACGGCGCGTGCGCGATTTGGACGATCGGCTTGAGGCGATCGTGCGCGCCTACGTCGTGCCTGCTTTCTCGTCGGGCAGCGATCTTGCCGGGGGCGGCGCGCGCTTCACCCGATTGCGCGCGGTGATGTCGGCGGAAGGTAACGCGGTCGCTGGCAAGATCATCGCGCAGACCTTCGATGACACAAGCCATGCTTTCATCGACGCGATCTGCGAAAGCTTGCCGCATATTCCACGCACCGAGATCGTCTGGCGCAGCCATTTTCTGCTGGGCGCCCTTTACTACACGCTTGTGACGCCCGAGCGCGTCTCGCGCCTGTCGCGGGGCGAGGCCGATGGCGGCGATGCCGCCGCCGCCATCGAACAACTGGTCGGCGCAACGGTTGCCGCGCTGCAGGCACCCGCGCTTGATCGGCCCGCATCGGTCCGGCGAAAGTCGGCAATATAGGCCGGGAATCAGGAAGGGCAGTGCGACGCCTGCCATATAACGAGCTGCGCCAACGGGCGCCGGCACATCCAGAGGATTAAGAAGATGGCAAAGACAGGTTTGGTGGTTTCGGCGCATCCCGGTGATTTCGTCTGGCGTGCGGGCGGAGCGATCGCGCTTCATGCCAAAAAAGGCTACCGCGTCAAAATCGTTTGCCTGGCGTTCGGCGAACGCGGGGAATCCCAGTTCGCCTGGAAACAGCCGGGCATGACGCTCGAGAAAGTGAAAGCAGGCCGCAAGGACGAGGCCGAGCGTGCCGCGGCTGCGCTCGGCGCGGAGATCGAGTTTTTCGATGCGGGCGACTATCCGCTGCGGCTGACAGACGCGCATATGGAGCGGCTGATCGATATCTATCGCGAGCTCAATCCGAGCTTCGTGCTGACCCATTCGCTGGAAGATCCCTATAACGTGGATCATCCCGCAGCGGCCGCCTATGCGCAGGAGGCGCGGATTGTCGCGCAAGCCATGGGCCATAAGCCGCACGCCGACTACAACTATGCCGCGCCGCCCGTCTTCCTGTTCGAGCCACACCAGCCGGAGATGTGCAACTTCAAGCCGCAGGTGATCCTCAACATCGACGAAGTCTGGGACGTCAAGCGCAAGACCTTCGAAATTCTCGCCGCGCAAAAGCATCTGTGGGCGTATTACGAGCGCGTGGCATTGCAGCGAGGCATGCAGGGCGGACGTAATTCCGGCAAGGCCATGACCTATGGTGAGGCCTATCAGCGGCTGTTCCCGATGGCATTGGAGGAGCTAGTGCCGCCGATTTGAAGTTCCGAAAGTGTGTGCCGCGATTTCGAAAAGGAACTTCAAATCGATAAGCGAGACTAGAATGTGCACATTTGCTAGTGCCCCCTTATTTTTCCGAAGTTCGTGCAAAGGGGTGCCGCGAGGGTTCACGAACTTCGGAAAAGAGGCACTAGTATGAAAAACATTGTCGTTCGTAACATCAAGCGTACCGATGCTGATGTGCTGAAGCGGCTGGGCGCGCTCGGCGTTGCTACCGTGCACGAGGCCTATGGCCGGTTCGGCCTGATGAAGCCGTATATGCGCCCGGTGTGGGCTGGCGGCGAAGCCGCCGGTACCGCGGTCACGGTGCTGGCGCAACCCGGCGACAACTGGATGATCCATGTCGCGGTCGAACAGTGCCGTCCCGGTGACATGCTGGTCATCGGCTGTACCACCGACAATACCGACGGCATGTTCGGCGATCTTCTGGCGACCTCGCTGAAAGCGCGCGGCGTCGTCGGCCTCATCATCGATGCCGGTTGCCGTGATGTGAAATCGCTCAAGGAGATGGGCTTTCCGGTGTGGTCGAAGGCGATCTCGGCCAAAGGAACGGTGAAGGCGACGCTGGGCGCGGTCAATGTTCCCGTAGTTTGTGCAGGGATCAATGTTCGCCCCGGTGATGCGATCGTTGCCGACGACGACGGAGTGGTGGCGGTGGCGAAAAAAGACGCCGCTGAAGTCGCGACTAAAGGCGAGAAGCGCCAGGCCGAAGAGGAGGGCAAGCGCCGGCAGCTCGCCTCCGGTGTGCTTGGGCTCGATATGTACAAGATGCGCGAGCCTCTGGCGAAGGCCGGCCTCGTTTATGTCGATGAGCCGGAGGCCGAGTGAAGTGGTTATGCACCTGCGTACCTTGCTCGGCGACCACGCCTGCACGGCGGCGCTGAAGGATGGGTCGATCAAATCCGATCTCGTCGAATTCGATTTCGTCGACTACAAGCCGACCAACAAAGGCTTCAAGCCGATGGTCAGGGAAGGGGCC
Organism: uncultured Alphaproteobacteria bacterium; assembly: GCA_963824305.1. GTDB lineage: Bacteria > Pseudomonadota > Alphaproteobacteria > Rhizobiales > Xanthobacteraceae > Bradyrhizobium. Next base: position 917,137 of record CAWGOW010000001.1, on the reverse strand, counting down.
TTTGACGTCTCCGAGATGGCGATTGTCACCTATCTGATGGCGAAGAATTTCAACAAGCCGATGGTGCTGCTGCCGGATGTGGTGCTGGCGCGGTTTCAGCATGGTCATGCCTTTTACAACGCCAAGCATGGCACGCTGAGCCCTGACGATCTCAAGGGCAAGCGCGTGGGCATCCGCTCCTTCACCACCACGACCGGCGCCTGGCTGCGCGGGATTCTTGCCAACGATTACGGCGTCGATCTCAACGCGATCGAATGGGTTACCTTCGAGGATGCTCACGTTGCCGAATTCGAAGATCACACGCGACGCGCGCCGGCGGGAAAGCAGATCGTCCAGATGCTGCTCGACGGCGAACTGGATGCGATCCTCGGAGAGCAGGTCGAGCACCCCGACCTCAAGCCGCTGTTTGCAGACGTGAAGGGCGAAGAAGCTCGCTGGTTCGCCAAACACGGCGTCAAACCGATCAACCACATGGTGGTCGTGAAGCAGGAGTTGTCCGATCGCCATCCCGAGATTGTGCGCGAGGTTCATCGGATGCTGCGGGAGGCTGCCGCTGTCGGTAAATCGTATTTCGCAGCCGCCGAGATGCGGCGTTCGCTGGAATGCATCGCGTTATATTCGACCCAACAGGGTCTCATCGCTCGACCGTACGCCGTGGACGAGCTGTTCGACGACACGACGCGCGTCTTGATTGAGGATCATTGAATGCAGCCCGAGCCGATCTTTGACCTTGCCCATCTCGGTCACCTCGAACTGCTGACGCCGAAGCCGGACGAAAGCCTGAAGTTCTTCGTCGACGTCATGGGCATGACGGTCAGCGGCCGTCAGGGCGAGTCTGTGTATCTGCGTGGCTGGGACGATTACGAGCGCTATTCGCTCAAGCTCACCGCCTCCAAAACCTCAGGGATGGAGCACATGGCGCTGCGGGCGCGCAGCCCGCAGGCGCTCGAGCGGCGGGTCGCCGCGCTCAAGGGGTCTGGCTTCGATATCGGCTGGACCGATGGCGATCTCGGCCATGGTCCGGCATTTCGTTGCCGCGACCCCGATGGCCATATCGTCGAGCTCTATTACGAGACCGAATGGTACCAGCCGCCGGCTGAACTGAAGCCGGCCTTGAAAAACCAGGCGCAGCGCTTTCCGGCGCGCGGCATCAACGTGCGCCGCCTCGATCACCTCAATTGTCTGGCTGTCGATATCAAGGCGAACCGGATATTCTTCGAAAAATATCTGGGTTGCCGGCTCACCGAGCAGATCGTGCTCAACGACGGCACGGAAGCGGCGATGTGGATGACGGTCACGAACAAGAGCTACGACTTCGCGTATTCGCGCGACCATTCCGGAACGCCCGGTCGATTCCACCATCTCACTTACGCGCTCGACAGCCGCGAGGATATTTTGCGGGCTGCGGATATTTTCCTCGAGAACGGAGTCTACATCGAGACTGGCCCGCACAAGCACGCGATCCAGCAGACCTTCTTCCTCTACGTCTATGAGCCCGGCGGCAACCGGGTCGAGGTTGCCAATGCCGGCGCACGGCTGATTCTGGCGCCGGACTGGAAGCCGATCGTATGGACGGAGGAGGAGCGCAAGAAGGGACAGGCCTGGGGGCTGAAAACCATCGAGTTCCTTCCACACCCATGGCACGCCGCCGGTAGAGGGGCATTGATCGTTCACACCCTGTTGACCTCAAGGGGTTTCAAACGCGGCGCACGTCACCTCCAGCTGGCTTTCCCGAAGATTTGTCTCCTGCTATCGTCTATCGTCGCAAACGAACCAAGTACCAAAAACAACATCAACAGGGAGTATCTTCATGAAACGCCACGCCGCCATCGCATCGCTTGTTCTCGGTTTCGCCGCCTTGGCCTATTCGCCGCAGGCTTCGAGCGAAGGAGGGTGGGTTTCGTTGTTCGACGGCAAGAGCCTCGACGGCTTCAGCAAGGTCGGTGACGCCAACTGGCGCATCGAAGACGGCATGATCGTGGCCGACAAAGGCAACGGCTTCCTCGTCACCAAGACCGATTACAAGGATTACGAGATCAAGGCCGAGTTCTGGGTCGAAGCGGATTCCAACAGCGGCATTTTCATTCGCTGCACCGATGCCGAGAAGATCGGCGCTGAGACCTGCTACGAAGTCAATATCTGGGACGCGCGGCCCGATCCGAGCTACGGCACCGGCGCGATCGTCAACGTCGCCAAGGTCAATCCGATGCCGCACGCGGCTGGCAAGTGGAATACCTTCGAGATCACGGCGAAGGGGTCTACGTTTACTGTCGTGCTCAACGGCCAGAAGACGGTCGACGGCGCGCAGGACGCCAAGCTTGCGAACGGGAAGGTTGCCATCCAGCACGGCCTCGGTGTGAAGGACGCGGCGGGCGTACCGAACGACAAGGGCGTCGTGAAATTCCGCAAAGTCGAGATCAAGCCGCTCTGAGCATTGGCTCGATCTCGACCAGAAACCGCCCCCGTGCGATCAGGCGCGAGGGCGTTTTTCTGCCGGGGTCTCGATCAAATTCCGGCTCGGTGCCAGGTCCACGAGTGCTGCAATGTTCCGCCTGCCGGGCCAGTAATCTGTCCTTCGCCGGTCCATTGGCCGGGAGCGACCTGATGGGCGTTACCGGAATGGCGCCAGACCCCGCCATACGGTCCAGTGAAGGTTCCGCTGCTCTGGCAGACGCCGCCCGCGCACTTCCCGCTGCCGTCGTAGACGCCGCCGTGCGGGCCGCTCCAGTGCGTTGACCAACTGCCGGGTTCGGCGGCGCTTGCGGCAGCCGTGCTAAGCATCAATGCCGCCGACGCGGCAACGATCATTGCTTTCATCGCTGTTCTCCATTAAAGGGCGCCGCCGTTTGGCGAGCACCACGGCCATGAAAATGGCATTGGCCTTTTGCCCAGGTTTTGCCGGGGCGGTTGCCAATATTGCAATTTATTGCAAGCAGCGATTTGCTGCTTGCACCCCGCGCTCGCCGTGAACGAAAATCGCCGGCATGTCGGGAAATGAACCCCAGATCCTCGTTGTCGACGATGATGATGAGATCCGGTCGCTTTTGCAGGTCGTACTTACACGCGAAGGATTTCGCGTGCAGCAAGCCAAGGACGCGCCGACCGCGCGCCGGATGCTGGGCGCGCACGGCGGCGTGGACCTGATCATCCTCGACATCATGATGCCGGGAGAGGACGGGCTTTCGTTTTGCCAGCGCCTGCGTGAGACGCTGGACATCCCGATCCTCATGGTCTCGGCGAGGGGCCTTAGCATCGACCGCTCGATCGGGCTCGAACTTGGCGCCGACGACTATTTGCCAAAGCCGTTCGAGCGGCGCGAGCTTGTGGCGCGGGTCAGGGCCATCCTGCGGCGCGGAGCGACCGCGACGCGGACAAGCCGGCTCCGGGTCGGCGGGGTGACCGTCGACCTCGGCCAACGCGCCGTACTTGATGGGCTGGGTTCGCCGCTGCCGCTTACCGCGGGCGAGTTCGAGTTGCTGCGTTGCTTCCTCGACAGGCCTGGCCGGGTTCTGTCGCGCGATCAATTGATCGAATGGACGCGTGGACGCAGCGCCGATGCCTTCGATCGCAACATCGATGTCCAGATGAGCCGGCTCAGAAAGAAGCTTGTCGAGAGCGGCTTCCCCGAAGACGGTTTCAAGACCGTACGCAACGTTGGTTATGTTCTCACAGTCGCCGTGGAGAACGCATCGTGAGAGGTCGCCGCATCAGGCTGTGGCGGATCTTCTTCTGGGTCGCGGCGATTGCGCTTGTCCTCGAGATACTTGGGTTGACTTCGACCTTCATCGAAATTCGTCGACAGCACGTGAGCGGCGCCAGCGGACTGGTGCCTGACCAAATCGCTGCGGTCGTTCGTCTCTGGCGAGGTCTCGACGAAAGCCAGAGGGGGGACGTGCTGAGCGCAATCTCGGGAGCAGGGCTCGGCTATCGCGTGACCTCGGAAGCCCCGGTCGATTCCCCCGGGGATGCCCATGTCCGCGAAGTGGAAGATGCGGTCCGAAAGCGGCTCGCCGCCGGGCAGCCAGATGACGTCGTTGCCTTGATCCAGGCACGCCGTTTCGGTCGCGACAACCGCGCGGTCAACTGGGCCCTGTCGACCCAACCTGTTCGGGTCTTTGTGCGCCTCGGCGCAGGGAAGTGGCTGGTTGCCGAGGTCCGCGGCGATCTCCTGCCGCGATTTTTCGGGCTGCCGACGGGTTTTTGGCTCGGCATTACCGGCCTGCTGCTCACAGGCGGCGTCTTGCTCGTGATTTTGCGGGAGGGGCGCGCGATCGAACGAATTGCACATTCGGTCGAGACGTTTGCGTCGACCGGCGCTCCTGAACCATTTCCGATCCGCGGCTCACCGGAGATCGCCGGGCTCGCCAGGCGAACGCTGCGCATGGAAGAGGAGGTGGCGGCACTGTTGAACGAGCGCAATGTCATGCTCGGCGCCATTGCACACGACATCAAGACCTATGTGCAGCGGCTGAAACTGAGGTTGGATGTGCTGGATGATCCGACCCAGATCCAGAAGGCGATGCATGATCTCGAAGCGATGGACAAACTCGTCGAGGATGCGTTGCTGATCGCGGTTCACGCCAATCCCTTGAAAGCAAGAGAGGCTGTCGAACTGTTCGCCCTTGTCGCGGATGAGGTCGAGGTTGCGCGGATGACGGGCGGCGAGATTATGCTCGATCGGGAATTCACCGGACCGTGTTTCATCGCTGGCGATCGCTGCGCATTGTCCCGCGCACTCTCGAACATCATTGGTAATGCGTTGCGCTATGGCGGCGTCGCTCATGTAGCGCTGCGTAGCGATAGCGATATGGCCGAAATCATCGTCGATGATGAGGGCCCCGGCATTCCGCCGTCGCAGCGCGAGGCCGTCTTCCGGGCTTTTCACCGCGCCGAATCCTCGCGCAACCGCTCGACCGGGGGCACCGGGCTGGGGCTTGCTATCGCGCTCAGCATTATTGAACGACAGCACCAGGGCGCCATTGAAATCGATGGCGCGCCCGGTGGCGGAGCCAGGTTCAGGATTCGCCTTCCGCGAATCAATGCCTGATAGCGGCGTCGCTCGCCATGTGCGGCGTGCTGCGCACGGCTGCGAATCGGTCGTGCAATTGCCGCATGCTTGATCGAGGTGCGATTCGTGATATCTTGACGGTTGAAGCGAATATCGGGCCAGTGCCTACAAACAGCTTTTATCCTTGAGTGATTTTCGCCCGCTTCATTTAGAACCGTCGCGGGAGTTCACATAAGCCATGTTCCAGCTATTCCTCCGAGCGCGCCTGCGCAGTCTCCTTACGCAAGACCCTCGCGAAGACGACGGGTTCAAGGTTCGCTCGTCGCGACGCGACGGCGATACAGACCGCCAGCGCGTCGATATCGTCATGAACGCAATCGAAGAGGCGTTGCATGCCGCGGAGAGCGAACAAAAAGGTTTGAATCAGCGGGTCGAGGAAGTGCTGGCGCGCGCGGCCGTGACGGTTGGAAACGCGAGCGATGAATATCTGGATCGGGAGCCGCTTGACGGCCACCACCAAAACCTTTTCAGCGAAGAAATTTCCAATGGCCAGAAACGGCTGCAGGCGCTCGCCGATGCGATTTCGCATTTCAAGTTTTTGAGGGCTGCGGTCTTGAGCAGATTTCCGGACTACAAGCTGCCGGCTGCGTAGCGGATTTTCCGCGGCGGGACCTTTGTTTCCGAGTGCCGCAAGCCCTGAATCCAAAGCCGGTGGAGCGCGGGCGAAGGTTACAGGAAACCCATGCGATCGCCTTCGATCCATAAGCAGGTCAACTGGCCGGTGACGTAAGCACCGGTATCGATGTTGATGCGATTGGGCTTGATCTCCGGCGTCCGTGTCGGCGTGTGGCCATGCACAATCAGTTTTTCGAACAGGCCATTGTGCAGCAGAAACTTATTCCGGATCCATAACAGGTCGTTTTCCTTTTGGGTTGCGAGCGGAACGCCTGGCCGTACGCCAGCGTGTACGAAGAACAGATCGTCCAGCGCATAGCAATGCCGTAGGCGGCTGATGAATCGAACGTGTTCCGGGGGTATTTCGGCCCTGAGTTCTTCCGCGAGCCTTCGCTGTTGCTTCGAATCCGGATTAAGCTGTGTCTTTAACCCATAGGAAGCGAGTGTCTCGAGACCGCCGAGTGATCGCCACGTCGGCAGAAACGAGGGATTTGCGATGAACTCACCGATGAATGTTTCGTGGTTGCCCTTGATGAAGACGGTTTCGGCCATTTGTTCGAGTTCGATCAAACGATCTATTACACCGCGAGAATCCGGGCCCCGATCGATATAGTCGCCAAGAAAGATACGGAGGTGCCGAGAGCAGGGCCTCTTTGCAAGGTCGTCGTCGACCCTGCGGTTGACCAGGTCAAGGAGATCGAGGCGGCCGTGGATATCACCCACGGCGTAGCAACGGATATTCCCCGAGAGACGGAATCTCGACGGCAAAATGCGATCGGGTGAGTCGTGCATCGAGGGCGATTCCGGTGGTACACCGGCGGCTTGATATCACCGTTTGTCTGCCTGGCCGAGCAGTCCCTTCGTTGCCTCAGCGACAGCCGCACCCGTCAGTAGCCGGTATAGGTGCTCAGGAAGCTGCGGCGGCCCTAGGGACCGTAAGCATCGTACAGGCCATATCACGTCAAATGATCGGATCACCGGCACACGTTGACCCTGTGGCAGCCTCTAGGGCCGCACCGCTCGATGTGGCAGGTGTCAACTTAGGGTTCCTGAGCATCACCAGGATCCCTCTAGGTACGGGGGGTGTAGTGCCGCTATGCCGTGCGAGATAGATTTAGTGGCTTTGCAGAGAGGGGCGACTAGCGTCCCTCACGCCGCCTGCATATCTCGTTTTTTTCTCCACCCGATCAGGGCCAACGCTGCGAGACCTGTGATAAAGAGCGGAAGCCCGGACGGAAGCGGGGTTGCGGAAACATGGTCTGCAATCGTTCCCGCCGAGCCTTGGAACGTCGCCAAATTTAAGAACTCATAGTTCAAATTAAATGTGCCGAGATCTAATTGAAACCCATTCAAGCTGCCTAGGTAGGCGATGCTCGTCAGCGCACCATTATTAAATGTAACGTATGGATTTATAAACTTATCGTTTGCGAGCGAAAAATTGTATCCATCAATCGAGAAGCTGAGCGACGTTAGACCACCACCCCCAGCTGAAAAAACGCTTTGCCCGTTATTAGACACGGCGCCGCTGACTGTGAACATCCCGCTGCCGACGGACTGACCCAACAAATTGGTGAGCGTCAAATCATACGTTGATGCGAAGGCACCTGTGTTTGCCATCGAAACCAAGGCCATTGCGGCCGACGCCAACAAAGCGGATCTAATCTTCATTTAAAAGCCCTCTTTAATGCCAATTTTATTCAATCTATTAAAATAAACCTATTGCAAATCTCGGCAGGTGTCTAGCCGAATTGTGGCGCTGGAAGGATAACTTAACAGCTAAAATAGGTTACCGAGTAACATTTTGGACGCCCATCAAGCATTATCCCGCCCTTTACCGGCTGATTGGCATCCGGACGAATTGAGAAGTCAATCGAATGTGCCGAATCTCTGTTTGAGGGATGGCTCTTCAGCGTCGATCGACCGGCGTGGCACGAGGTTTCCGAATTTGAAGGTGCTTCAGCGGAACTACCGTGAGCCGCTCTGGCCGAGGGTGTGACGGGGGCAGGTCTTTCTTTCGGAACAACTGGTTGCAGGAGGCAATTTCAAGTCCGATTCTTGCCTCATGTCGGCGCAATATAATTGTTTGAGAGCCTTTAAAATGGCGCGCAGAAGTCGTATCACATAAACGGATCGATGCTGGTGACGTTTTATGATCTCGAACCCACTCAGTCTGATTATTGAAATACCTGACGCTTCCCTTAACGAAAAACTTGTCGCCGCAAACGATAATGAGGCACCGACTTCTCTCAGTAGAGAACATATCGAGGCGGAAAGTATTCTAGCGCCGCGCAAGGTGATTCAGCCCAGCAAAAGTCCACTTTTTCTTGCGGCGGTGCTCTGTCTCCTCCTGGGCCTTTTTGTTTTTGGGCTCTGGTAGAAGTCAGCATGAATTTCGTCAACAGGCGCTGGTAACCTGCGCGACGGAGTCCGACGGTGGGCGTAGAGAGTAGCTTGGCGATCCTCAGATGATCTTCCAGATTTGGTGCTCCGAAGAGTTCCAATATTTTTATCTAATTAAACCGAATCATTATCCTTTTAAAACGGGACCCGCCGCTGAGTAGGCCGTTTAATTCGGCTCGTCGGGGCCAGCCCCTGCAGTCATTCAGCCATTGGCGTGATAGTAATCAAAACGCATATCGACCGATCCTAGCAGGACGGTTTGCCGATTTTTGTGCGGCTTGCAACGCCAGTGCTTGAGGCTTAGCCAAGATATTTGGTCAGCTCGGCAACCAAGAGTTCTACGTGAGGCGATTGCATCATGGTGACATGGTCACCTGGGATTACATGAACCTCAACCCCACCTCTTACGCACATCTTCCAGCCTAACGTCTCATCGTCATCGTATTCTGCGCGTCGGTCACCGGCCCTAAACAGCACCAACTTTTTCGTATATTGTCTCGGACAATAGGCATGCCATGCGGCAGTAAAGCTAAGGACTCTGGATCGCATCTTTGATGGCACCGGCTGGTCGAAGCGTCGGAGCATTGTTCTGATGCCAATACTAACGGCGGTTGTAACGCGCCCACCAAGAAAAAGCCAAGCATCCGCCAACAAGTCTAAGATTCTACCGCGACGAATATGTTGAAAGTACTTTCTGGTTCTATCCAAGAGATATTTTCGACGGAATTTCAGGGAATCGCGAAGTGAAAGGTTTGCGACGAAGGCGGGATTGTCGGCGTCGAACAGAGCAAGGACGCCAATCTCCTCTCCTTCGCTGACCAATAGAGTGGCTATTTCATAGGCTATTAATCCTCCCAAAGATTGGCCGCACAAATAGTACGGACCTTCTTGTTGCGTTTTTCGTATTTCACTCAAATAAAGTTTGGCAAGTTGTTCAACGGAAAACAAATCCGTCGTCCCATTCATCGTGGGCCATTTGAAGCCACAAACCGGTTGAGCTTCTGGCAAAGCGTTAGCCATTTCTAGAAAACCGGCTGAGTTGTCATCACCTACGCCCGGCAGACAGAAGAGCATAGGGCGCGTGCCCGATTTTCTAATGGGTACGAGATGCGAATGCATCCCTTCCTCAGCAACTATTGGCAAAGTCAAAATGCACCTCCGTGCCCGCAAAAGGCGGGGACGTCGACAATAATTTGCTTGGCAGGTGCCAATATAATCTATCGTTGCGCTAAGTGAAAACTCAGACCGGCTTGGATAGCTCGGCTGATCGGTCGTCTGGTCCGCGGCAGGTCGTTGTCAGGAGTTCAACGCTTCGGGCAGGGCGCACTCAATCTGATGGTGCGACAACGTATCGCTTTTAGAATAATACGATTCGTGTGGGGTTATAGACCAAGGTAATAGATGATGGTGATGTTTGTGTCCTTTGAAACTGAAACTAGTCGTTCGCATATTCCTCAATGCCGCAGCCGCACATGATGCTGTCTTCTTACATAAACAGGCGTTTGTTTGGTTTAAGGTGGCGCTGGGAAGAACTAAATAACAAGTTTTTTGATTGGCGTTATGGAATGGACACGCACCAAGAGTGCTTTCTACATACTCAAGGTGTCGGTGATGACCAAGCGCGCCAAGGAAACAATGTATATCGTCCATTTTGGCGTCAGGAGTTCTCGAAGGCGATGACGTCGCTTGGCATCGAGTTCAGCGACTATCTTTTTATCGATGTCGGATCGGGTAAGGGAAAAATGCTCCTGCTGGCATCCCAATTCCCCTTTGCGGACATAATTGGCATCGAATATGCACCGGGCCTCCATACGGTCGCTTTGCAGAACATAAACCAGCTAAAGGGAAAAACAGGTATTCGAACTAATATCAGGAGCATCCATGCCGACGCGCTCACGTGGGACCTTCCCGACAGGCCGGCAGTTTATTTTCTGTATAATCCATTTGATTTAGCGACCACGAGATCGTTTTTTCTCAGATTAGACCGGCATGCCGAAACGAGCCGTAACCCGACCATCATGATCTACGGAAACCTCCGCGGCGTAACCGAACGAGAAGAAGCATTCTCATCGCCACGGTCGCTGCGTCTAAAGCTGAAAACGCCACGCTATCTGGTTTACGAATCGGGTTTATGAAAAAGACCTCAGGAAGATTGTAGCAGCTGGCGCGTTTGCGGGCCTTCCCGGAATCCCAGCTAACTTTACAGCACGGGCCTCATATCGCGGTCAGCCTAGCCGAAACTCCAGCAATTCGTTGGCGACAATCAAGCTGAACGGGGCTTGGCACCGCGCCGATGCCTCAACTCTAGCCTACGCGAACTGGAGGCATTCATTTCGTGCTGACTTTGCCGTCTACCTCAAGCGTAACCTTTACTGTCAGCCCATCCTTCATCGCGGTGCCTCGCCAAACTCCTTTGATATCTTTTTGAAGGTCGGAAACGTTCGAATATCCCGCCCCCTCGATTCGCGATTTCGCCTGATCGGTCGTCAACGCGCTGTTGCTAGATGAGCGCGAAGGCGGCAATTTGATTGCCGGAGCCGTTGAGGGTTCCGATAGGGAGGGCGGTGTGGTGGTAGTTGAGCAAGGTTCGTTAGGTGACACGGCCGAATAGCATGGATCGCGAGGCGCGTTCGCTGAATAGCAGGAACTGGTCGGGTTATTCGGGTCGCAAGGACTGTTGGGACTGGTTGAGGAAGAATACGGGATGGATCTAATGGTCGAAGAAGCTGAAGGGCTTGTCCTGGTCGTTTGAGCAGTTGCCCACCGAGGAGCCAAACAGACCGCCAGAGCCGCTATTAATATTGCCGGAGCTTTCACGATAGATGTGTCCCTTCCAGATTGAACAATCTTATCGAGTTAAAACTCGATCTCAAAGCACAACGCGCTCCGTTTCCGGAGCGCGAGCGATGTACCAAGATCAATTCTTGCGATCTGAAGAGGTCAACTTAGTCGGTTCAGGCTGTTCCAAGGTGCTCCAGACCTGCTCTCCGATCTGAGAACTTCGGTTTCCGGCCGATCAAAAACCAAAGACCCACGAGCGCAGTCAAAAACAGTGCTAGTCCAGGCGGAAGGGGTGTCTGCGAGACGTTCATGCTGATTTGCTGGCCAGGGTTATAGTCGCCAATCGGGTTACTCAGCGAGAGATAGAGCTGGGTCCCGATGGAGTATACGTTCGCGATGGTGTTATTGAAACTTAAAAGCAAGCCAGCATTGTCGAAGGGGGTTCCGCTCGCATAAAACAGGTCGTCATATGTCCACTGAAGGCCTGTTCCCGGCTGCGTATACAGGCCCGAAACGCTCGGTGCGATCACCTGAACGCTCACACCATTTACCGTCACCGCCTGGACCACCTGAGTTGTAGAATTCACGGTAATATCGCCGTTGCCGCTCAAACCGGGCCCGCTGAAATGGACCGCATAATCCACAGTAGAAGCTCCGGCGGGGCCGGTCGCAAGGCATAGGCAAAACAGCAGACCGACAGCTTTAACCATCTTCATGTTCATTTACCTCCCAACCAAGTCAGGATGTTTATCAGTGCTAAAATCGAATTTCTAGCTATTTCATGAGCGTGTAACTGCACCGGCTTATTTCCGTCGCCAGGTTTTGCCGCTCAGTTCCGGCTCGAATCGGTATCAACGGTTTCGGTGGCCGGTAGCATGTTGGAGAGTTTGGTAAATCGATCACGCTTGTGATTTTTAGGTGATTGGAGGCGGTCATGGATTTAGCTTGACGGATTTTTTCGTGTTCCGATTCAATGTGCCTCATGAGCCGGCTTTTTTGAGTGCTGCACGTATTTGCTCCGCGAGCGTGGTGTTTGACGCCAGTTCGAGCGCCTTTTTCAGTTGTTCGGTAGCTTTGCCTGTCTGGCCGGTCGCAATATAACTCATGCCCAAATGGTAGCGAACTGCGGCTTGGTCCGGCAGGGCGGCAGAAGCTTCTTCGGCCAAGGAGACGGCAATTCTGTAGTCTCCTTGCTGATAACTGGCCCAACCAAGCGTATCCTTGAATTGCGGTACGTCTGATTTCCGCAAAAACGCTGCCAGTGATTTAGCCTTCTTGAGACTGACGTCGTCGGTACGGTGGTCCAGCAGCAGACTAGCCAGGTTGTTGGTTGCAATCAGATTACTTGGCTCTCTGTCCAGCACATATTGATACGCAGAGATCGCCGACTCGTAGTCAGCCTTCTGCTCTGATGCACTTGCCATCATCAGTTGCAATGACGTCGCGTCTGGCCGCTGTTGCTCTCCAGATCGGACGATTTTGATGGCCTCATCATAATTTTTTTGAACGATGTAAAAATTGGCCAATGCCAGATATCCGCGCGGGTCTTTAGGCTGCATCGTAACGGCAGCAATAAAATTCTGGCGGGCCTCTTCGGTAGCCCCGCTCGAAAGTTGTACGGATCCCAAGAGAACAAGAGCATTTGCGTTTTCGGGGGTTTTCGCTAAGACGGCTTTCAGGAAGGTAATCGCTTCGTTTCTCCTGTTCGCTTTCAAAAGCGCCCCGACCAACGAATCTATCGGGGCGGCAGGAACAGCGCTATATGCGCTTTTGAAGGCCGCTATCGCCGCATCATATTGATTACGCCCCAGCAAAGCTGCGCCAAGAATCTGATCGGCCGCGCCAACTGCGTCGCCATTTATTTGACGAAGCGAGTCGGCGACCTCCTTCGCTCCGCTCCAATCTTGGCGCGCCAGCTTGACCATTGCCAGCGCTGACAGGATAGGGGCGTTATTTGCCCACCGTTTGCTGAGGCTGACGAGGATTTCCTCGGCGCGTGCGACGCTCCCGCGACGTTGAAGGAAGGCAGCGTATTCAAGTCCGATTTTGGGATCCGTATCCGCTAGCCTCATTGCGTCGGCGAATTGCTTATCCGCAAGCTCAATAAGGCCACTTCGTTCGTAAGCTGTTGCCAGAAGTAAGATTAACTCTGTCGAGCGGGGGGCGTAGTTCAAGGCATCGAGAAGGTCGGCAACCGCGGCATCTGGTTGTCCATGTTGCAGACGAACAGAGGCGCGGAGCCTTAGCGCAAGTACGTTGCGAGAATCCTGCTGAAGAACTTCGTTTGCAGACTTTTCAGCAGCGTCGAAGTCCTTGCCATGCAAATACATTTGACCCAAAGCCTGGGTTGCTGCCCGAGCTTGTTCGGGCGGGCCGCCGGCATTGATTAGGCTCATAAGCAACTGCTTGCCGGCTTCAATCTTGCCCTCGGTGAAATCCATTTCCGCAAGTGCCATCTGATACGGAAATACTGTTCCGCCTGCGGAGATGCGCGAGTTGAGTTCCTGCCGTGCAGCTAGGGGGTCCTTCTTGATCGAGAGGAGGAAATGGACCAGGGCCAATGCGGTATTTGAATCCGTTGAATTGATCGCCACCAGGCTTCGCAACTCGCTTTCGGCTGCGTCAACCCGGCGTTGTTCTATATAGAAATTGGCAAGTAGCCGACGATAGGTAGCTTCCTGCGGGCTCGATTCAATAAGCCTTTTGAGACCTAGCTCGGCGCTTTCCAAGTTGCCCGTCTGCTCGAAGAGCTTGATCTTGAGTAATTGAAGACCCGGATTAGTTTCGAGGGTCTTCGCTTTCATGACGATCGGATCTTGAAAAAGCGATAATGCCCCGTTGGCATCTCCTTTTTGCAGCCGATCGACTGCCATGACCATGAGGGCGTCAGCATTGACCGGATCGATCGTCAGAGCGTTCTGTGCTACGCGAACCGCCTCGGCCGAGTTATTGAGCTTAAGAGCTGCCGCGGCCTTCAAAGCTAGGAGATCTGCATTGCGGAAGTCCAGATCAAGGCCCGCGGCGGCGAGGCCAAGGGCGTCTTGCGGGGCTCCTGCGCGCAGAAGCAGCTTTCCCAGCTTCAGTTTGGAGGGAACGTCATTTGGCGCTAACTCGACGATTGCTTGCATGTCGGCTATGAGGCGCTGCCAGTCGCCATTTGTTTCATCGACGTTGGCCAGGGCCCTCCAGCCTTCGATCAAATCGCGTTTTAGTTTGACGGCATTTCTGAACTCGATCGCAGCCTTGGCGCTTTCGTTTTCCGAGAGTAGCTTCATGCCCCGTTCGTAGTAACTGTGCGCGCGTTCCTCCTGCGAACTGCAACCGGCAAGCAAAATGGCCGACAATACAATCGGCACTAGTCGAATGGCGTTTAAAGGCCGACTGAACACTCTATCGCTCCCTATGGGTTGATGCTCGTTTGCTGCGGGCTTTTCACGGCGGAGGTCGATTGCAGCTCGGCGGTGGGCAAAAACTCGTCTAACGTCGATGCCAGATCGTGAATAAACTGCTGCAGGCGAGCGTCCGCGTCCCGCTCCGTTTCGCCGGTCCGAAGCGCCGTAGTGAGACGGACCAGAGCTCCGTCGGATCGGTCCTTGGTGATCGCGTCGTAAAGCAAGAACCACTTTGAAAGATACTCGGTTGTGATTTTTTTACCGCGCTCTTCGTACCAGTAGTAGACAACCTGTCTGATTCCATTTCGTTCGATGATCGCCCTGTTGATGGGACGGTCTCCATCAACGTTAGTTCGCTCGAACTCTGTTATCGACCAGCCATCGCCCGGAATGCAATCCAAGGGCGAATGAGGTATTTTACCCGTTCGCTGCGAGGCATAATAAGCGGAGTAGAGGTTGACGGTTTTGCCTTCGGCGTTACTGAAATCCGATAGAAGGTAGTCGTCCAAGGCGAGAGCACGCTCGACCTTTGGCTCGAGGCAGGAAAGCATTTCCTTGCCAGTTTCCGATTCTGGTCGGGAACGTCACAAACCGGTTGCGCTCAGGGACGACCTCGGATCGACCGGACGTCAGCGGGCTAACCAGCATGGTTGCGCAAATCAGCAGTAGGCAGGCCCAGAGTTGCCTCATATCGATCGCTCGCGATTTGACGCGACCCGATTTTTGAACCGCTTCTGACTTCGATCCGGAGAGGTCCTCAAAACGTCCACCCGAAATCCGTTGCAGCAATTTGGCTTCCAGAACGATCAGGAGTCCGGCCGCGACAAAAATAATCCAGCCTTCGAAGAAATGAAGCACCCCATCCGCCATTTGCGGACCCCAGCGATCGACGGTCACTCCGACCAAGCCAATCCTGAACCCATTCATCGCGATCGTGATGGGAATGCTGGAGAAGAGCAGCAGGGCGCGCTGCCAGATCGGGGCTTGAAAGAGGTAGGCTGCCAGGAAACTCAAACTAAACAACGGGAACAGGTAACGTAGCCCGCTGCACGCCTCGACAACCTGAAGTTTATAGTTGCCGAGATCGATTACATTACCTTCGAGATATACAGGTATTTGAAACATCCGGATGAAGGTTGCGCCCAACTTCGACGAAACCAGCTGCAGTTCGAGCGTAAGATTGGCATCGATGAAATGCGGGAGGGGAATTGCGAAAACGAGAAAGGCAATGGGTACGAATGCGACCCGCAACAGAGGTAGCCCACCACACGCCAAGCAAATTCCAAACAAAGTGACCACGAAAGCCAGCGGCGAGAGAATGAAAATTGAGCTCAATTGGCCGACGACGTATATAAGCAACGCCACCAAAATAAGAATTGGACCAGTCCATGCCGGCTCAGCAATATTTGCGAGGAGAGCGTAACGACGCTTCCACAGGAGCCACATTGAAACGAGCGGTACTAGAAAGCCGTGGCTATATTCCTCCTCGCTTGCCCAGCGCATGATTAATTCATACAAGGTTCCGCGAAATGCAACTGCCGCGAGCAGCGCAGCAATGCCTGCCACTGCCCAGGCAGCCAATCGGGTAGGCTTTGTGAGTGCGAGGGATTGCAAAGACATTCCTATGCCTCGGTCGCAGCGGTAAAAAGCTAGCTTCCGCGCCGCAAGATGATCCATTCGCCCCGTCACGGTTGGCATTGCAAGCCATGCAGACGGAGAGGATTTTGGAAGGGTTAAGCGTTAATCTTATCTGCAGCGCTAGGCTCGTTGACGGCACATTATGGGCATCGGGTTTTTGACGCTAGGATTAAATGTTTGGCGTCCGAGGTTCCGGAATTTAATATGATTGGTTGCCTTGATTGGGAGGGGTTCGTCGGCGATGACACGTTGTCGCAGGATGAGGTCCATGTCTGGCGCATCGGCCTGGAGACTCCCGCAGCCGAGTTCGCGAAGATGTTGCATGTACTGTCCCAAGACGAAAGAGCAAGAGCGGACCGGTTCCACTTCGAAGCAGATCGGCGGCGCGTGGTGATTGGGCGCGGGTATTTGCGATTGCTGATTGCGGAAATTGTCAGATTGCCAGCTGACCAGTTACAGTTTGCGTACAACGATTTTGGCAAGCCCGAATTGGCTTCGGTTGAGCCGCGCGCTTTGCAATTTAGCGTATCCCACTCGGGCGAACTGATCCTGATTGCGATCACCGTCGGCCGCGATGTCGGCGTCGATGTTGAACGAATTCGAACGGACTTCGACGTCGAGGAAGTTGCAGAGCGTTTCTTTTCAGACCGCGAACACGAAACCCTGAGGTCGCTGGATGGCCACGCCAAAACGGAAGCCTTCTTTAAGCTCTGGACGCTCAAGGAAGCATACCTGAAGGCAAAAGGGACCGGGTTATCGGCGGCGCTCAATCAATTTGACGTCCTTTGCGCGAATGAGACGGCGCCCACCTTGACGGTTACACACTCTGATCCTGATGAGGCAGGAGAATGGACGCTCCGGCCACTGAGCGTACCGGCAGGTTATGCGGCCGCTTTGGCAGCACGCGGAGCGTCTTGGAAACTGAAATACTGGAACCGGCCCTGGCGGTTGCTGCCCAATTTAAGTAATTGAAATTAAATGCAAATAACTCGTCACGCCTAATAGTAGCTGCAGTTGATCCGACGCGACTGATTTCTCGATTGTGGCACAACTGACACAGCTATCTTCCTCCACTGGCAGTAGAGTAATTCAAATGGGGCATTGTTTCGATTCCGAAATCATCGGGCTAAGGGCGCATTGCTATGATTGCTCAATTTCTGAAGTTGGCGGTCGTTCTGATTGCAGGCCTTCAGTTGGCGGGTTGCTATACCGACTTTGGTCCGGTTGAGGTGGGAGCGGCGCCAAGTTCTAGCACCAGCGCTGGCGTAGCATCGCTCCTTCTGCCAGGTGAAAAGATCAAGATTACCGTCTACGGCGAAGAATTCGCTCACCGGTGACTATGACATCAACCCGGCCGGTTACGTGACGATGCCTCTGATAGGCACAGTCAGGGCGGCTGGGCGCTCGCAAACAGAACTTGCGAAAGATCTGACAGCAAAGTTTAGCAGGGGAGGGTTCTTGCAGGATCCCCATGTAACGGTCGCTATCGTCCAGTTCCGTCCGTTTTACGTATTGGGCGAGGCGACCACTCCGGGCGAGTACCCCTTCAGGAGCGGACTCAACGTGCATACGGCGGTGGCAATGGCGGGTGGGTTTACCTATCGAGCCAGCAGGACTTACGTTCTAGTGCGGCATTCCAGCGAGGAGGTGTGGAAGGAATACTCACTGGCTGAGCCCGTGCCGATTGCCCCCGGAGACATCATACGGGTGCCTGAGAGATATTTCTAGATTGTGCCGGCCAGATCCAAACTTCGAGGCGCGATGAGTGGGTTGCCATCTTTCAATGTTCTTCAGTTCGTTGCTGTCGAAGAACTGCGGGCGCCTATTTCTGAGCGCGCTTTTTTTGCTTGCGTGGATGCCGTTGGCTTTGGCGCAAGAGCCGCCGCTCAATGTCACGGCTGTCGGCAGGCTTCCCGCGACTGATCCCAACGCTATCGCGTTTAATGGATGGCTCCTTTATCCGACGATCCGCGCCTACAGCCAGTATAACGATAACTTCTTCCTAAGTCCTTTTGATGCGCTTTCTGTCGGTGGATTGGGACTGGCGCCAGCCCTCACGGCTGTTTGGAACAACGGCATTCATACCACGACGCTTTACGGGAACCTCGATCAACAGGTTTATCCGACGGATAATCAGATAAACTCTCTCGGCGCACGCGCCGGCTTCACCCAAAGATATGAAGCGATGCGCGACCTGATTTTCAGCTTCAACGGGGACTACAACCACCAGACTCTGAATGCTGGTCTGCAGAATTCAATTCAGACGGCAAGCGCGGCTCCCGGAACGGTGGTACTGCCCAATGGCAACATCACTCTGCCGAATGGTACAACCGTTAACCCGGCCACTGGACAAATTGTCGGCCAATCGACTACCCCGGCTGGGTCGTCTGTACCTCTGCTAGTAAACCCGTCCGATACGTTTAGCGGAACATTTTCGGTCGACAAGATCTTCAATCGCGGCATCCTGAGTTTAAGCGCCTCGTTCAACCACATCGACTTTGCCAATCAGAGCATTCAACCCGACTCCAACAGCAGAACGCTAACGGAGCGCGCAGCGTTCTGGCTTGGTCCGCTGATTTACGCGTACTCGAATGGGTCGTTCAGTACTGTTGTGAGCGACGCAGCCGGCTCGACCGCGTCCACACCGTCATTCTCGACAAATTCATATCGAGTAATCGCAGGACTAGGCACCCGATCGACGGAGCTATTTTCCGGTTCAGCATATTTTGGTCATCAAGCATCCGACGGGGGCGGCTCTGCGGCGGGAGGCAACGTTTACGGGGGAGTGCTGTCTTACCGTCCAACTCCTGATTTGACGTTCGCCGGAACATTCGACCGGACAATCAACATCGCTTCACAAACATCAGCGATCAATAATCTTGCCTTGAGTCTTCCAGGACAGCTTCCCGTACAGATTGCTCTGGGAGACTCGACGGTCATTACGTCTTACGGACTGAAATCGACCTATCAGATTTCGCGGGATTGGTTCGCAAATTGCCAATTGACATATACACACATCGGGTACCTGGACGCTACGCGGCTTGATAATGCCTGGGTCTTCGATACGACACTTAGATACGACATTTGGCGCAACATGTCGCTCACATGGGAATATCGCTACACGGCGATCCTGTCCAACGTGCCATTTCAAAGTGCGATCAGCAATTACGCGGTAGCGGGTGCGACCTATCGGTTTTAGAGCCTTGTCTTTGCCGAAAATCAGCAAACGCGCCAAGCGCCTGCAGGGCAACGTGCACGTTGCTATCCTAAGCCTTCCCTTCGGGAAGAAAAAAAGCGATGTCAGACAATCTTCTTCGTCCGGCGACACGCGGTGGCTGGATAAGCTTCCAGAATCCTCAATAATAGGAATATTGAGTTGTCTGTTCTGGGACCTTGTTCAAGACTAAGCGAACGATATTGATGTCCTCAAGGTACTTGCTGCACTGTTTTAGCTCCGCAGCCGTGGTCATGCCTGCTGCAGCCACTAACAAGACGCAATCCACGTGTGGTAAAATGGAGATGACATCGTGGCCTGTAAGCAAGGGTGGCAGATCAAGGACGACGATTTGAGACTTCGAGTGTTTGGTGATCTCGTTTAGTAACGTCGTCATCGCCTCAGAGCCAACGATGTCTGAAGAATTTGCTGCTGGCGCGGTAGGCAACACATCCAATCGGCTGCTGCCGACCCTCGCTCTTACGGTCGCGCGATAGAGCTCGGACCTTCCTTCAACTAAGCTTACTACGCCTTCTTCATCCTTTAGACCCAGGCAGCTTGCAACCTGAGGTTTTCGGAGGTCGAGGTCAGCCAAAAAGATCCGGGCCTCTGGCTGGCGGGCCATGCTGAGTGCCAGATTAACGGCAACATGAGTTTTGCCGCAACTGGGCGTCGGGGAGGTGACGGCGAGGGTCTTCCATTCTCTCTGACTCATAGTCTGCAAGATCTCGGTCCTCAGCATGTCAAAGGCCCGCGTACGGGTGTCCATGCCGTTGTAGGAAACAATTCGCCGGGATTGCAGGCGTGCGATGTCAAGTTCTACTTCTTCAAGCATCTCCCTGTCGTCATGGGCGTCGCCAAAGACCTGCCGAGCCTGGCTGCGCGGCGATTCCACGCCGATCCGGCTATGCTGCTGAGATCCTTTAGCGCGCTCTAGCGCTTGTCGGATGTTTTCCACTTTGATACTCCGCGCCGAGGCGTAGGCCATGATGCAGAACGATGAGCAGCTACCTGTTGTCCGACGAACGGACGAACATTGTCTTGTCAGACCACGCGGCAGCCATCGGCCAATCGAACAAAATTGCCGAGGTCAATGCGCCCCAAGCAACAAAAATTACAACGATAGTTAAACTTATCGAGATTAGTCGAAGCTTTGATCGAATGATGTCGGCACGCGTCGAGATAAAGGGGATAGCAACCACCAGGTGGCTATCTATTATGCCAGATAGCTGGTGCCGGCTCCTTATGGAGTCGTCGAATAGCTCTCTCGTTATGACGGCCCCTGCACCAAGCGCCGTTGCCAAAGCAAACGCCAGTCCGATCATCTTCAACCTTCCCGACTTCTCCGGTTTTAATGGGATAGAAGGAGCTTCGATGACCTGAAAGCGCTCTGCTTGATGATCTCGATCCAATTTCTCGCTTAGGCGAGCAGTTGCGAGTTTGTTGTTGGCATCGGCGAGCCGCTTCTCCAGGACCTCTCGTTGCCGTTTTGCGGCCTCAAGGTCGTCTAATTGAGTTGAGTGAGCCTTCTGAGTCGGGGTCGATTGCGTCAGCGACCTCTCCATGGCGGCTATTCGTTTTTTTAGCGCGGTCACGGCAGGATGCGCCTCCGAGTACACCGAAGATTTCTGTATAAGATCGGCTTTGAGCGCTGCAAGCGCCGCCAATTGGGATTTCTCCTGATCGGGTGCTTCCGGCACCTCATCGCGAGGTCGACGCGCAATCTCGCTTATCTGAACTTGCACGGACTTCGATCTTACCTTCGATATCCTTGGCTTCGTCTGCTAATATCTTGACGGCTTCCGTCGCTCTTCCCGTTCGCGAGCGTGCATCCTCATCAACGATCGAAGTGACGAATTCGTTAGCCACTCTCATGGCAAGCTCGGCGCTTTCGTGTTCGAAGCCGACTACGAACCCGATTGAAGGCAAGCCCTGAGAGCTAGTTCCTTCGAGTTCCGCAGGCTTTAACAGCGTACTCTTACGCATCTTTTCCAGACGCGTGGAGCCCGGAAACAGGCCAAATTTGCTGGCGATTGAAAGCAAATTGTCTCTAGTCATGACCCGCTGCTGAATGCGTTGGATTTGCTCGCTCGTTGACGCGGTCACGATGGGCCTGACGAGATCGGGTGCGATGGCCTGAGCCTCCACCAATATTTTCCCCTCAGAGAGATACATTGGTTTTTGAGTGGCAGCGAAGCACAGTCCCAGGATGGAGATCAGGCCAAAGGGGATAAGAAAATAAAAAATCCGCCTTTTCAGAACCTCCAGATAGGTTAGGAAATTGAACCTCTGATCGTGACCTTCATCGGTGCTAAGCTCGCTAGAATAAGATTCATGTGGGGCAAGTGTTTGAAGCACCGGTTCAACCTCGGTCAATATTCAACCGCTTCCCGTAAACGGCGGCCAATTTAATCGGAAAGCAATCAAAACAGACTACCTGCCTTTTTATATGGTTCCGCAAACCAGTACAAGAAAAATCTGCCAATGATTAACGATAGATACCTGCTCCTGAAGCTCTATTGGATACGCTGTGTTATATATTAATGGGCTGCTTTCGTATTAGACGCGGGCTAACCACCTTATGGGAAATGCAGTTGTGAGGTCGAAGATTTACGAGGATCAATTAATTGTGGCATCTTGATCATAGGATTGTCCGCGTCATTGTAGCGCAGTCTTTAGGGTCGACTTATGTATGAGGCGTTCTACGGGCTTCGTGAAAAGCCTTTTTCGATTTTGCCTGACCCCGAGCTGATCTACTGGTGCCAAAATCATCGGCTGGCCTTCGCCATGCTCGAGTTTGGTGTCATGAACAGCGCGGGCTTTACGGTGATCACTGGAGAAATCGGCTGCGGTAAAACGACGCTGGTTCGATATCTCTTGGGAAGGCTCGACGATCACGTAACTGCATGCATGATCTCGAATACGCCACGCGCTGGTGATGGTTTGCTGCCGTGGATCATGATGTCGTTAAACCTGCCGTTTGAAGGGTCACATCCCGCCCTGTTCAAGCAATTTCAGCGCTTCCTTCATGATCAGCATTCAAGGGGACGCAGGACAATCCTGATCGTCGACGAGGCACAAAACCTTGGCATCGAGGCTCTCGAAGAGCTTCGCATGCAATCGAACATCAACTCCGGCAAGTCGCAATTCTTGCAAATCATTCTCGTTGGTCAGCCCCAGCTGAGGGATATGCTTCGTACCCCCCAGATGCTCCAGTTCGCCCAACGGGTATCCTCCGATTTCCATTTAAGGTCTTTAAGTCCTAGCGAAGTCACCGAATACATTGACTTTCGCTTGCGCGCCGTCGGGTCTCGTTATGATTTATTCGCTGAAGATGCCTGTGCTCTTATTGCCGAAACGAGCCGCGGGATTCCTCGCACAATCAATGTCATTTGCGACACCGCGTTGGTTTACGGCTTCGCTGCAGGCTCAGACAACATCACGAGGGAACTTGTCGAAAGGGTCGTTCAAAACAAGGCGCAGTTCGGCGTGCTGCCCTTTGACTTTGAACCGGTTTGAACAATGCTCAGAGTTGCCGAACGCCTCATCGCTGTAAGAATTTCTGCCTCAAACTGGCCGAAATGGAAAATTGAGCGAGAGGCGATTATATCGTCCAGCCGTGATCTCATTGAGGAAGGGATCTTTTGCGCTACCGGGCGGAACCCGAAATTACCTTCCTCTGCCGATGGCCTTTGGCGGCAAGATAATCTGTGAGAGCATCCCGCCAAGGCCGCATAGGCCGAACGGCTTTCGAAATCTTCTCGTTGTCGAGTGCGCTGTAGAGCGGCCGAGCGGCAGGGGTCGGAAACTGGTCCGTCTTGATCGGGAACACCCGAGCGTCAACATCGGCGTCCGAAATGATTTGCTCGGCAAATTCAAACCATGTCGCCGCTTCCGAATTAACAACGTGCCAAATGCCCGGGGGTGTCTCTCCGAGGACCATGTCCAGCATGGTCTCCGCGACATCTTGCGTCGACGTTGGAGACATCGTCTGGTCAGCGACGACTCGCAACTCACCTTTTTCTTTCCCAAGGCGCAGCATCGTTTCGACGAAATTTCCGCCCTTGCCGCTGGCTCCGGCTACGCCGAATAAGGATGCGACCCGAACAATGCGCGTTTGATCGTTTGCAGCCAGGGCTAAATCTTCCCCCATTGCCTTCGATGCCCCGTAAACATTAATCGGAGACTTCGGTGCATGCTCTGGCAGGGGAGATCGCTGAGGCTGGCCTCCGAAGACATAGTCGGTCGAGACGTGAAAAAAACCTACGCCTTTCTCCGCTGTAAGTTCTGAAAGCCTTTTGACCAGATGAGAGTTGATCGTGAAGGCTAGCTGCGCATTTCTCTCAACTTCATCGGTCTTGTGGTAGCTCGAGCAATTGATCAGAACATCGAAATCAAGGTCTCGGAGCGACGATATGGCCGCCTCGACGTCAGAGAGATCAATCTGAGCTCGTCCAATCCCCAGGATCTCGAGCGGCTCGCCGCGCCGGTCGTTGGCAAGCCGGATATCAGTGCCTAATTGTCCGTTCGGACCAAGAAGAAGCGCTTTCATGATTTCAAATTTTCAAAATGCCACCGTACATTTCAACTTGCCGCAGACGTTCATGCCAGGCGACCAATTCCTTGTACCAATCGAGCGTAATGGTTTTCGCTGTTCGATCGATTAATCCCGTTTCCAAGGCATGGCAGGTGTCGCGGACGCCATCCTCAGCACTGAGTTCGGCCCTGTATCCGAGCGCCTCAATCTTCTCGAAGCCTACCCGGTAAGAGCGATGGTCCGCATCGCCGTACCATTCGATCTTTACTGGTCGCGGCACCGTGCTGGCGACCAACTCCGCCAACGGACCGAGTTGGTAGTTGTTCTTTTCCGATCCAACGTTGAATATTTGCCCGTTCACTCTTCTTAAGTCAGCGGTCAGCATGAACATCTGGGCTCGCGCCGTGTCCTTTACGTGAACCATAGGGCGCCACTGCGTGCCATCACGCATCAACGGCAGCACGCCCGTCTTCCATGCGCCGTAAGTCATGCCGTTGATAGCAAGATCAAATCGCATCCGCGGGCTGAACCCGTAAACAGTCGCCTGACGCAAGACGACCACGGTAAAATCATCCGAGGCAATTGCTAGAACACCGTGCTCGGCCGCTTCATTGGCGCGCGCGTAGGTGGTCAGCGGATTGGTTTTGGTTTCTTCATTGGCAATTACACCCGGCTCTTGAAATCCATAAATGCTGCACGAGGAAGGTAGGATGTAACGCTTTGCGCCGGCAGCCTTGGCGAGTTGCGCCGTCCGCACTCTCGCTTCCTGATTGATCGCAAAAGTCTCGTTCTGAAAAAGCTCGCCAGATGGGTCATTCGATATAGCTACCAGGTCGATGACATGGTCAACCCCGCCTAGATGCTCAGCCGTAATATGGCGAGCGTCTTCCTGAATTACCTCTAGATGGCTGCTACATTCCAGCAAATCCTTGCCGAAGAAGAAGCGATCAATGGCGCGGACCTGATAGCCGGCCTTGAGTAACATAGGAACCAAGGTTGTTCCAATGTAGCCTCCAGCCCCGGTAACAAGGACTAGACCGCGACCTGTTTCACTACCGTTCTTCATCTGCATCTTTCATTCAAACTTTGGAGCTTCGTCGAATAGCGGAAGGGCCTTATCCCGAGGGGATAGCGTCAGTTTGTCCTGGCTAAATGGCCATGGAATATCGAGTTTAGGATCGTCCCAGCGAATGCCGAAATCACAGCTTGGCGCATAATAATTCGTTACCTTGTAAATCAGCTCTGTGTCTGGCTCCAGCGTGCAAATTCCGTGCGCGAACCCTACCGGCACCAGAATTTGGTTCCATTCGCTAGCTGATATTTCCGCACTGACCCACTGACCGTATGTTGGAGAGGAACGGCGCATATCAACGGCAACGTCAAGAATCCGCCCACGCACGACCCGCACGAGCTTGTCCTGTGCCCAGGGAGCCCCTTGATAGTGCAATCCTCGGACAGTGCCTGCATTTTGGGAAAGCGATTGATTGTCCTGCACAAAATTCAGTTCGATGCCGGCCTCTGCTAGGTCCTTCTTGTTATAAGTTTCCGAAAAAAATCCACGGTGATCGCCATGCTTGGTGGGGCGGAGAATTTTAACGTCGCCGATGCGTAGCGACTCAACGATTATGCCCATGTGAACGACCGGCTCCAATAATCTATCTTGCAAACTTAGTAATAAATTGACTGAAAAAATACAATCATTAATGCAGAAAAGCATTAATGATCCGAGCTGATAATCCAGGTATCAATAAAAAACAATCCGCGTGTTTCGCATTTCATGGGGCAAGCGATCGGTAGATCGATAATAAATACTCGCCATAGCTGCTTTTTGCGGTTTTCTGCGCGACCTTGAAAAAATGCTCACGCGAAATGTAACCCCGGCGAAGGGCTATCTCCTCAGGACAAGCGATGCGCAATCCTTGCCGCTGTTCCAAAATCTGCACAAAGTGACTTGCTTCGACGAGAGATGCATGCGTACCGGTGTCGAGCCACGCGAACCCGCGTCCTAAAACTTCGACGAAAAGATTTCCGCGCTCCATGTATGTGCGGTTGACGTCGGTTATTTCCAACTCTCCCCTAGCCGACGGCTTAAGTTTGGCTGCAATCCGGACGACGTCGTTATCGTAGAAGTACAGTCCGGTTACAGCGATATTCGATCTTGGCTGGGCGGGTTTTTCCTCGATCGAAATTGCCCGTCCTGTAGGATCCAATTCGACGACACCATACTGCTCCGGTGAAACCACGTTGTAGCCAAAAATTGTAGAGGCTGAATTTCGCGCGGTTGCTCGCGCCAGCAGTTCTGGAAGACCGTGACCATAGAAAATGTTGTCGCCTAGAATAAGCGCCACGCGATCAGTTCCGATAAACTCGGCGCCCACAATGAAGGCGTCAGCCAGCCCT
Source organism: uncultured Alphaproteobacteria bacterium (assembly GCA_963824305.1). Taxonomy (GTDB): domain Bacteria; phylum Pseudomonadota; class Alphaproteobacteria; order Rhizobiales; family Xanthobacteraceae; genus Bradyrhizobium. Next base: position 891,092 of record CAWGOW010000001.1, on the reverse strand, counting down.
CGCGGGGCAGCTTGGGCCGTATACTCAAGCTTTAATCCCCAATCCGATCCGTCTCCGAGCAGGCGCTGAAACAGCGCCAAATCTTGAGGTGTTGTAATGATCAAAATGTCGCGGATTCCCGCGAGCATCAGCACGGTAAGCGGATAATAAATCATCGGCTTGTCGAAAACAGGCAGCAGTTGCTTCGAGACCACCGTGGTCACCGGATAAAGCCGACTGCCCGTTCCTCCGGCTAGAATGATCCCCTTCATTGAGCCCTCAACAAGTCGATCTCCCGACGCCGTTGTCATTGCAGCAGCTGCAGACTGCGCTACAGCATTGAATACCAAGCCATCGGATATGGTATAACCGGACGACTATCACAAGCGAATTAACCTCGCTACCGGAAACCTCTCGACTTTCCGACGGCAGAAAAACACATTCCGCGGCCGCCGCGTCACTGATAGAAAGGCCAGCAAGGGTGGTTCGAACCTCTTGAGTTAGCTTATATCGAGGTACTATATTGCTAGCGGCGATAATATTAAGTTTTGAAGTTCTCTGTCTTTTATAATGAAAGAAGATTATGAGTTCGCCCGACAGGTATTATTTGCGTCAAAATATCTTGGCCGAACCAAGAGTAGACGCTTGGTACGCTTGGGCACACCTTATTCAACCTGCAACCTACGCAAGAAATCTGACCCAACGGCATTTGAAGATGATGGACTCTTACATTGAGTTCCCTGAAAGCCATCAGGCCGCAGTAGCAAACCCAGCTCTTGTCGGCGGTCCATTCATGGATTTCGATTGCGATCGGGTAGAGGAGGTTAAAGAGCTCCGACGTCGAACCTTTTCAGAGCAGGTGCGACAAATCGAATTATCAGAGGCGATAGACGAACTCGATAAGCTGCTACGGCAGAAAGCCAACGGGGATAGCCTCGAGTCTCTGTATATGGATGTTCCTAGCTGCCTGCGCGGCTACGTCGAACTGGTTTACGATTTGAACAATCAGCCGTCGTTCCGGCTGATCGAGTTGCTGTTATACCGAAGTCCTTTTTATGCACGAAGTTTGCAGAGCGTTTCTTTGTCGGAGATCTCGGCGGATGATCGACCGTTCGTCCTGAGCACGCCTCGTCTTGACCGAGGCAATGCAATCGAGTTGCGCGTTCCGTTCGCCGACCAACGATACGATCGGCTGTTCCGAATGAAGTACGAGCCCAGTTCGCTCGCGACGATACGAGATGCCTTCGAGCTAGGTGAAGCGGACACCAAGCGGTTTTCTTCATTCCTCACGACTGAGAGGCCGCGGCGCTATTCCAAACATGAAGGAGCGGGAGCCCGTTGGCGTTACTTTGGTCATGCCTGCATACTTCTGGAGACAGCGGAAACCAGTGTGCTGCTCGATCCGGTTCTCAGTTATACCTATGAGAACGCCATTTCGCGCTACACCTACGAGGATCTTCCCGAAACGATCGATTTCGTCCTCATTACGCACAATCATCAGGATCACATCCTGTTCGAAACGCTTCTTCAACTACGCCATCGTGTGCGCAACATTGTGGTGCCGAAATCCGGCGGCGGTGCCCTACAAGATCCTTCCCTGCGCTTGATCCTTAAGGAGTGTGGCTTTCCGAACGTGATCGAGCTTTCGGAAATGGAAGAAATAGATCTTGGGCGCGGTAGAATTACTTCCGTACCTTTCCTCGGAGAGCACGGCGACCTCAATGTTTTAACCAAGTCGGCATACCTTTTGCGCGTAGATCATCACTCGATACTTTTTCTCGCGGATTCTTGTAATATTGAACCTGAGTTGTATCGACACGTCCAAAAAGCACTGGGCAACGTCGATGTCATTTTTATCGGAATGGAATGCGACGGCGCACCACTGTCCTGGATTTATGGTCCGCTTCTGACTCAAAAGTTGGATCGGAAAAAGGATCATTCTCGCCGGCTCGCTGGCTCGAATTACGAGCGCGCGCTTGCAATCGTAGAACAGTTCGGCGGTCAGGAAGTTTACGTATATGCCATGGGACAGGAGCCCTGGCTCAATCACGTTATGGGACTCAAATACACGGATCAGTCGCGACCGATTGTTGAGTCGAACAAGCTGATAGAAACCTGTCGTTCTCGCGGCATTACTTGCGAGCGTCTTTATGGTGAGAAAACTATTTTGCTGCCATAACTCTTTAAAATACCGGCTGGCAGCTGGAGGCTATGATGTCTCAGAAATTTGATGACCCGAGCGCGCCAAGTGGGCTCGAACAAACAATCGTCCAAGCCTGGCGTCGGGTTCTGCATGTGGCGCAAATCGGCCCTGACGACAATTTTTTTGATCTGGGAGGCGACTTGCTCAAGCTTCTGGCAGTTCATTCCGGCCTTCAGAGGACGCTGGAAACGGATATTGCCGTGCTCGATCTATTCGAATTTACGACCGTGCGACGTTTGGCTGCTCACTTGGCCGATATCGGTAAAATCGATCCGACCGTTCCGGAAGGCCAAGTAAGGGTAGAAAAACAGCGGGCGGCTTTTGCTTCGCTGCGCGAACGTCGAATTGGCAATTCAAATGAGTTCTGACAGAGAGTAAAGTGCAGCTTGATCGTGTTGCTATCGTCGGCATGGCGGGTCGCTTCCCCGGCGCGCAAAGTGTCGGGGAGTTTTGGCGAAACCAGCTTGCCGGCGTTGAATCCATTTCTCGCTTCCGCGTTGAGGACCTGCAGGTTCCGCACGCGGCAGAACTTGCTGTCGATCCGAACTATGTAAAAGCGCGGTCGGTTCTGGAGGACGCAGACCTTTTTGACGCGGAATTTTTCGGCATTCTTCCACGCGAGGCCGAACTTATGGACCCGCAGCAAAGAATATTTCTCGAGTGCTGCTGGCAATGCTTCGAGGATGCTGGATACGACCCCTTGAACTATAGAGAATCTGTGGGCGTCTATGCCGGAACGAGCATGCCCACTTATTTTCTGTCCCAGGTTTGTTCACGGCCGGATTTCGTCGCAAAATTTCTCAGCGGTTACCAAGTCTCCAACTATTTGGAGATGATGGGCAATAGCGTGGATTTTCTGTCCACACGGGTCTCCTACAAGCTCAACCTGCGCGGCCCCAGTTTTACAATGCAGTCGGGCTGCTCCACCTCCCTGCTTGCCGTCACGCAAGCTTGTCAGGCCTTGCTTACGTATCAGGCCGACATGGCGCTTGCGGGCGGTGCTTCAATCACTTTCCCACAAAAGCGGGGCGGTCTCTATCAGGAAGGCGGTATGATTTCGCCGGACGGGCACTGCCGGACGTTCGACGCCGATGCGAGCGGCACGGTCTTTGGTAGCGGTGTAGCCGTTGTGCTGTTGAAGCGATTGGAAGACGCGGTACGTGATGGAGACCAGATTTACGCGGCCATCTCCGGCTTTGCTGCCAACAACGATGGTTCGGCTAAGATCGGTTACGCCGCACCTAGCATTGACGGGCAGTCTCGATGCATTTCGCAGGCTTATGAAATCGGCGGTATCGATCCGGCCAACATAGGATATATCGAGGCACATGGAACCGGGACGCCGCTCGGAGACCCTATCGAGCTTACCGCGCTCACGAAAGCTTTCCGGAATCGCACAGCGAACAGGAATTTCTGTGCGATCGGGACGGCAAAAACAAATGTAGGCCATCTTGATATTGCGGCGGGCGTAACGGGGTTGATTCACGCCTCGCTTATAGTGCGGAATGGAATATTTCCGCCAACGCTGCATTTCAAAAAGCCGAACCTCAATTTCGATTTGGAAAAAAGCCCCTTCCGGGTCAACACGTCAAAGTCGGAATGGAAGACAAACGGAAAACCTCGCATCGCTGCCGTAAGTGCCTTCGGAGTAGGGGGTACCAACGCGCACGTCGTGATTGAACAGGCGCCCGATCTGCCTACTTCCCGACGTAAAAGGTCGCCAAGTCTCCTTGTTGTCTCCGCGCGCTCCGAAGCCGCGCTGGATCGAGCCAGCGAGAATCTTGCCGAATTCTTCCGGGCAAATCGCGAAATCGACTTGGCGGATGCGGCCTGGACGTTGCAGGTCGGACGCCGGGCTTTCGACTGCCGGCGGATCGTGGTTGCGGATAACGTCGACGATGCCATTGCTGCGCTAAGCCTCCGCGATCGTGAGAAGCCACGCGCGCCATCGCGGCCGACTGAGAGTGCCGACGTGAGTTTTCTATTCCCAGGCCAGGGTTCCCAGTACCCCAATATGGCGCGGGAGATATACGAAAATGAACCCGGCTTTCGCGAAGCAGTCGATCGCTGCTCCGCGATCCTGACGCCGCATCTGCGTCTTGATTTGCGTGAGCTGCTTTATCCTGCCGATGGCGGTCTGGACCGAGGCAAAGCACGGATTACAGAAACCTGCTTCGCCCAGCCGGCGATCTTTGTCGTCGAGTACGCGCTGGCGCAGCTTTGGGGGAGTTGGGGTATTCATCCGCGGGCAATGCTCGGGCACAGTGTCGGCGAATATGTCGCGGCGTGCCTATCCGGCGTTTTCTCTCTCGAGGATGCACTCGTTCTTGTCGCTGCGCGTGGACGCTTGATGCAGGAACAACCGGCAGGCGGAATGCTTTCCGTGAGATTGCCCGAGGCGGAGGTCATTCGAAGACTTGGCGGAGGCCTGTCGATTGCCGCCATCAATTCTGAGTCGCTATGTGTGGTCGCCGGCTCCTTGATCGAAATCGAGCAGTTCGAAAAGCAGCTTGCAAGCGAAAATATCGCATGTAGTCGACTGGTCACCTCGCACGCCTTCCACTCCGCAATGATGGATCCTGTGATCGAACCGTTCTCTGCGGTCGTTGCGAAAATCAAAATAAATCCGCCGAGAATTCCTTTTGTCTCGGGAGTCACCGGAAAATGGATTACCGAGCGCCAGGCGACTGATCCGAATTATTGGGCACAGCATTTGCGTCAGCCGGTTCAGTTCTCCCAAGCCGTAGCCGAACTCCAAAGCGGCTCGAAGACAATTCTGCTCGAAGTAGGGCCAGGGAACGTGCTGAGCATTTTGGCACGTCAACAAGGCTGGCGTTCGTCTGAGCAGATCGTTGTGTCTTCGCTAGCCGACGCCCGTTCTGGAGCAGGGAACTCCGCTAGCCTGTTGAAGTCTCTGGGTTCGCTTTGGCTTGCCGGCATCAAGCCGGATTGGTCAAGCGTGAACGCGGGACATGCAAGACGACGAATATCGCTTCCGACCTATCCATTCGAGCGGAAGCGCTACTGGTTGGAAAAAGCAGAAGCCGACAAACGGCTGACAAGTGTTCCGCTAGAAAATCGTCATCGCTGGATACAGCGCTTCTGGAAAATCGAGAGAGAGTAGCCATGAATATAGTTGCGTCGCTCGAAACAGCTAGCCGCAGGCCACGTCTTCGCGAGCAACTCGTGGAAATTTTCGAAGATCTTTCCGGAATGGACCTCTCGCAGGTCGAGAGCGCGTCCAATTTTCTTGAGCTCGGTTTTGATTCCTTGTTTCTGACTCAGGTTACTCAGGCGCTGCAAACCCAGTTCGGAATAAAGGTTGCGTTTCGCCAGCTGCTTGGTGAGCAGTCTACGTTCGAGGCGCTGGCCGAATATCTGGATCACAATCTCCCTGCGGAGGTGTGTGCTGCACCGCTTGCGCCGGCATCGACCGCAACTGCGGACGAGCAGGCGATGCAATCTGCTGCGCCATTCAATTCACGGGTCGAATCTATTTCCGGCAGCGAACGAGGAGCACCTCAGGGTTCGATCGAACGGCTGATGCACGAGCAACTGCAGGCTATGAATCAGTTATTCGCACGGCAGTTGGATGCGCTCAGCAGCACGCCGGCTAGCCTCGGCACTGCAACTCCGCCGTCGATCGCTGGGCGACCTTCAACCGAAGCTAAGCCGGATGTTGGACTGGCAAATGCAAAAAAGGCGGAGACGGCGTCGCCAGCCGGCGCGCCAAAGGCATTTGGCCCGTACAAACCCCCTCAAAAAGGCGCAGGAAATGACGCGCTGACGGCAGGCCAGAGCAGCCACTTGGCGGCGTTAATCGAGCGCTACACCCAGCGGACTCCCAAGTCCAAGCAGTTAGTGCAGAAAAATCGGCGTTCGCTCGCTGACCCGCGCGCGGTGTCCGGTTTTCGCGCCATGTGGAAGGAAATGGTTTATCCGCTTGTGACGGAACGCTCCAGAGGATCGCGGCTCTGGGACATCGACGGGAACGAATACATCGACATCGTCAATGGATTTGGCCCGATCATGCTGGGTCATCGGCCAGATTTCGTTGCGGCCGCGATCGAGCGTCAACTGAACGACGGATTTGAGACCGGGCCGCAGTCTCCGCTCGCCGGGGAGGTCGCTGAGCTATTCTGCCAGATGACTGGCAATGAACGCATGTCGTTTTGCAACACCGGGTCGGAAGCCGTGATTGCCGCCATACGCGTCGCGCGCACGGTGACCGGCCGAAACAAGGTGGTCTTCTTCACGGGCGACTATCACGGCATGTTCGATGAGGTGCTGGTCAAGGGTATCAGGAACAAGGCCGGCATCCCGCAGTCGGTGCCGATCGCGCCGGGCATTCCGCGGGACAACGTCGGCAATATCACCGTGCTTGATTACGGAACGGCGGAATCGCTGGAGTGGATTCGGCAAAACGCCGACGATCTCGCTGCCGTCCTAGTCGAACCGGTTCAGAGCCGCCACCCGGCCTTGCAACCCTTGGAGTTCCTCAAAGAAGTCCGGAAGATCACCGAACAGTCTGGAAGTGCCCTGATTTTTGACGAGGTCGTTACGGGCTTTCGAGTGCACCAGGGTGGTTGCCAAGCGCTGTTTGGAATCCGGGCGGACCTTGCAACTTATGGCAAGGTTGTCGCAGGCGGAATGCCGATCGGAATTCTTGCCGGAAAATCGCAGTTTATGGACGCGCTTGATGGCGGCTCGTGGCAGTTCGGCGACAACTCCTTTCCGCAGGTCGGCGTCACCTTTTTCGCAGGCACCTTTGTGCGCCATCCGCTGACACTGGCCGCTACCAAGGCAGTCCTGTTGCACTTCAAGGAGCAGGGTCCGGAATTGCAGTCAGAACTGACTAATCGGACTGCCCGGATGGTCACCAGGCTCAACGAATTCCTGAAGCGACAGAACGTGCCAGCGCAAATCGAGACCTTCGGAAGCATCTTCTACGTGTCGCTTCCGTCCGAAGATCGGCTGGCAAGTCTTTTCTGGTTCTATATGAGGGAGAAGGGAATCCACATCATTGAAGGCTTCCCTTGCTTTTTGACGACCTCTCATTCGGACCAAGACATTGAGGAGATTATTCAAAAGTTTGAGCGATCCATTGTTGAGATGCAGGAAGCGAAATTCCTATCGGGAAATCCCGGTGTAGACCAGGCTCTGCCCGCTGTTGAGTTTGCTCCGAATCCGCGGACAGCTCCGATGACCGAGGCTCAGCGCGAGATCTTTTTGGCCGCGATGCTTGGTGAGGATGCATCCTGCGCTTTCAATGAGTCCTTCAACTGGTACCTGCGTGGTCCCATGAACGTCGATTCCTTGAGGCGAGCGGTGAATGCCATTATCGCTCGGCACGACGCACTCCGCGCGACGGTTGATCCGGACGGGACCAACCTGAATTTCTCGCCAGAACTTAAACTTGAAATCCCATTGCACGATTTGACTGATCTCGACCCTTCCACGAGGGAGCAGGAGCTCAAACACATTTTGGCCAAGGATGCGCATACAGCGTTCGACCTAATCAATGGGCCGCTTGTCAGGGCAGACTTACTAGCTTTAGAGCCTGAGTTCCATGCCCTTCGTTTTACGTCGCACCACGTCGTCTGCGATGGATGGTCAACCAATGTGATCATTGATGAAATATCAAAATTGTACTCAGCGGAACTGGATCGCCGTGCGGCCGACCTGCCGCCAGTCATTCCATTTAGCAAGTATGCGCATTCACAACTCGAAGCTCAGGGATCAAAGGAGCATCTCGAATGCGAATCGTATTGGTTGAACGTTTTTAAGACCATTCCGCCTGCTCTGGAGCTTCCGCTGGACCGACCGCGAGCCTCGGTCAAGGGATATGCGGGTTCCACCTACCGCACCCACATCGGGCCGGAGGCTGCGCGAAAGATAAAGCAGCTCGGCGCGAAGAATGGGTGCACCCTGTTTGTTACGCTTCTGGCGGGATTTCAGACCCTGCTGCACCGCCTTTCCCGCCAGAACGAAATACTGGTTGGTATTCCCACGGCTGGCCAAGCTCTCGTCGAAGGCGGCAATCTGGTCGGCCATTGCGTCAACTTCCTGCCGATTTTCACGAAATTTCAAAATGGCATGTCGTTTTCAAGTCTGCTTACGCAGGTGAAAAAGACGGTTCTGGATGCCTACGAGCATCAGTCGTACACGTACGGAACTTTGGTTCGAAAGCTCGCCGTTCCGCGCGATCCAAGCCGATTGCCGCTGATGGAAGTTCAGTTCAATCTGGAGCGCTTGGATGCCGGCAGGACGCTCGCCGGACTGAAGGCCGAGGTTGATCCGAATCCAAAGGGCGCAGTCAATTTCGACATCTTTTTGAATGTCGTCGAGTTGGACCAGGGGTTGAAGCTCGACTGCGACTTCAACACAGATCTCTTCGACGAAGCCACGATCGCTTCTTGGCTCGGGTCTCTCGAGAGCCTTTTGTTGTCCGTTGAGCCGGGCTCGAGTTTGGATGCACTTGGAATTCATCCACGGCCAACCAGCAAGGAAGCAATGTCGGTCTCACCAGCCGACCTGGAGCTACTTAGCCGGTTGAACGAAGCCGTCACCGACTATCCGCGGGAAAGATCAATCGTCGATCTATTTGAGGAGCAGGTCGAGAAAGCACCTGGATCAACGGCGGTGGTGTCTGACGAACTGACGCTTACCTATCAGCAGCTCAACGTCCAAGCCAATCAACTCGCTAATTATCTTCGCGATCGAGGCGTCAAGCCGGAAGAAATGGTGGCGGTTTGCTTTGAGCGATCAGTCGATCTGATCGTCGCGATTGTCGGCATCCTCAAATCGGGTTGCGCCTACGTACCGCTCGATCCGAAATTTCCAAAGAGCCGGCTCGATTACATTCTCAAGGACACCGGCGCCCGTTTTCTGGTGACCCAAAAAGCGCTAATTGATCTGGGGCTCTCGGCCTTGAGCCCTGAACTGGTTGCGCTCGATGATCCGAAATCGCCGGTGAGCTCGGCTGGCGATGCCAACCCGGGACTTGCGCTAGGGGCCAACAACCTCGCTTACACCATGTACACGTCGGGATCGACAGGGCAACCAAAGGGGGTTCTGGTCGAGCATCGCTCGGTCGTGCGGCTCGTCAAGAACACCAATTATTGCGACTTTGGCCCTCAGGAGGTCTTCCTTCAGTTCGCTCCGATTGCTTTCGATGCATCGACATTCGAGATTTGGGGTGCCCTTCTGAATGGAGGCTCGCTCGTCGTTCTTCCCCCGCAGCCCCCATCTCTGGAAGATCTGGGACGGATCATTCGCACGCGTAACGTGACTACCCTTTGGCTGACTGCCGGGTTGTTCCATTTGATGGTCGAGCAGCATTTGGAGGATCTGCGGCCCCTACGGCAGCTACTGGCAGGTGGCGACGTGCTCTCGCCCTGGCACATTCGCCAGGTGCTGAAAAAATTGCCGAACCTGCGTTTGATAAATGGGTACGGGCCTACTGAAGGCACAACGTTTACCTGCTGCTGCACGTTCGAGCAAAACAAGGAACTGACCGACCCGGTCCCGATCGGTGTGCCGATATCGAATACGCGCGTATTTATTTTCGATAACAATATGCAACCGGTTCCGGTTGGTCGGGCAGGCGAGTTGTTTATCGGGGGGGATGGTCTTGCGCGTGGGTATCTCAATAGCCCGGAGCTGAATGCCACGAAGTTCGTCACCTGCCTGACTCCGCAGGCCAGCATCGAACGGCTTTATCGAACTGGCGACCTCGCACGTCTTCTGGCGGATGGCACGATTCAATTTCTCGGGCGTAACGATAATCAGGTTAAGCTCCGCGGCTATCGGATCGAGCTGGACGAGATCGAGGCCGTGCTGCGTAAACACCCGCGAATCCGGCAGGCTTGCGTGATCGCGGAGAGGGTCGGCACGGCGGTTTCGCGACTTATCGCTTACTATGTGGCGGCAGAAGCCACAACGGTGAGCGACTCCGACATTCGTCAACACCTGCAATCGCATATGCCGGACTACATGGTACCGAGTGCGATCGTGGCGTTGGAAGGTTTCCCGCTCACGGCGAATGGCAAGGTGGATAAAGCGAAGCTTCCGGCGCCAGTCAGTACGTCGGCTTCGGATCCAGGGAAATATATCGTTCCGAATACGCCTCAAGAGAGTTTGCTGGCCAACATCGTTAAGGAAGTCCTCGGTGTCGAGCGCGTTGGCGTCACTGACAACCTATTCCAACTGGGAGCCGATTCTCTGCACGTGTTCCAAATCACCTCACGCGCAGCGAAGGCGGGTCTCCCAATTACCCCAAGGATGGTGCTGCAGCTCCGTACGATCCAGGATGTCCTCGCAACCTTAAGCAAGTCCGATGATGCCACCACGATAGCCCCCGCGATAACACGCGTGGCGAGGGAGAAATACCGGGTCAAAGTCGACGCGAAGTGATCGACGAATACAGGCAAGATGTCAGCTTTACTTGACAATAGATCGGCACCGTTACTGCACTCGGGATCAGAAGTTCCCGCGGCGAATGATGTTGACGATTTCTATGCCTTTCCACTGACTCCAATTCAGGAACGTATTTGGTCTGCGGATCGTGTGACGCCTGGCAACAGAGCGTATAACGGAGCTTTCCGACTGAACCTGGAAGGTTTGGTGGAGACGTCAATACTCGAGAAGACGTTCAACGAGCTGGTGAAGCGTCATGAGGTTCTTCGTGCCGTTTGCCGGGTGGTTGATGGCAAGCCGATGCTGCTTATTCGCTCCGAGCTCGACCTTCGTCTTGGCTTTGTCGACTTACTGGCTATCCCGCCGGAGCAACGGGACTCCGAAATGGACCGTTTGTGCTCGGAGGAGGCCAAGCGACCCTTCGATCTGAGAAATGGTCCATTGATCCGCATCGGCTTGCTCCGAATGGCCGAGAGGCGGCACGTTTTGACGCTGACGATTCATCATATCGTTTGCGACGGATGGTCGGTCGGTATTCTTTTGGAGGAGCTTGCGAAAATCTATTCCGCGGTCAGCGATGGAAAATCCAACTCCCTTCCTGAACTGCCAATTCAATTCGGAGACTATGCCGTTTGGAGTGAGGAACGGCTGGCGGGCCAGCAATTCGAAAAGGAGATCGCCTATTGGAAGGGGATACTTTCTTCCTATAAGCGTCTTGAGGTGCCGGGGGACTTCGCGCGTCCAGCGGAAATATCGTTGAACAGTGCCATTGTTTCACAAGTATTGCCGCGAGATCTCACTGATGCTCTTAAGCGGTTCAGCGATGAGAACCGCGGCACCATGTTCATCACGACGCTTGCTGCGTGCGCGGTGGTGCTGCACAGCTATACCGGCGCCAAAGATATTTGCGTTGGTTCACCGGTGGCCGGACGCACCCGAATCGATACCGAGAACATCGTCGGGTTATTCTTGAATCACCTCTTGTTCAGAGTTCGACTTGCGGTCGATCAGACCTTCGCCGAACTCGTGACTGTCGTAGGTGACACTGTCCTCGAGGCCTTTGCCAACCAGGAGGTTCCTTTCGAGGAGGTTGTTGGTGCGATTCCGCCCGCCGAACGGCCCGATCCCTTCTATCTTGTCAGCTTCAGCTGTCAGCGGGAGTACGCTCACGCATCGACCTTCGAATTTGAGTTCTCGGGAATACGGATGTCCTCCTTGCCGTCGAAGTCGCAAGGAGCGCTTTACGATCTCAACTTTTTCGTCGTGGAGCGCGCAGTAGGGTGGAGGTTGTCCCTTGAATACAACACCGATCTCTACACCGATGCGAGTGCGGGCGAGATGCTCGAGACCTTTCGACGCGTGATCGACACTGTCGCGACAAACTCCGACCTCATGATATCGGAAGTCCTGAACAGGGCTAGACCACGTCGAATATCATCCGCACAATCGACTGCCCCAATAGATTCGGACGAAGCCGCTCCGGGAATTGAAATTCAGACCGCTTCCGAAAGCGCTCATAAATTCCCCGCCAGCGTGGCGCAAAAGCGCTTTTGGCTCCTTTCCAAGGTGGCTTCCGGCAGTTCGATGCTGAACGTGCCTGCCTGCGTTCGAATCCTCGGTGATCTATCGCTGGAACTGATCGAGAAGTGCTTCCAAATTTTGGTCGACCGGCACGAAATCCTTCGAACGACCCTGTGCGAGCAAGGTGATGACCTCTTTCAGATCGTTGCCGATTCCGGGGCCGTCGCGCTTCGGATATCGGACCTCCAGACAATTGCGAGCACGGAGCGAGAAGGCGCGATGCTCCAAATGGTACGCAAAGAAGCGGAAAAGCCGTTTGACCTGGGCCACCAAGTGCCATTTCGGATTCGATTGTTCCGTTTGAAGCCAGCCGAACATGTGCTGATCATAACTATTCACCACATCGCCTGCGATGGTTGGTCTCAGGGATTGTTGCAGCGAGAACTGTGGTTGGTGTACCGAGCGCTTGCGGAGGGGAAAATACCGAGTTTGCCGCCTCTAATGATTCAGTACGGCGATTTCTCGCTGTGGCAAAACGAGTGGCTGAATTCTGAAGCCGCGGAGGAGCAGCTGAAGTTCTGGACGCAAAAACTGGCCGGTACGCTGCCGGTCGTCAATTTTCCGACCGACCGTCCGCCGACCAGATTACCTTCCGCTCGGGGAGCGATGGAGGTTGTTGTTCTGCCCGAGCAGATCAGCGGTAGTCTCAAGGAGTTTAGCCGGGCCGAAAACGTCACGATGTTCATGATGACGTTGGCATGTTTCTCGATTGCCCTTTTCCGTCAGTCAGGGAGCGAGGACCTCATCATCGGGTCGCCGATGGCCGGACGAGTGGCGGAAACCGAGGGGTTGGTTGGACCATTTTCCAATCCGATTGCGCTTCGGTTGCGTGTCAATGACAGCCTCAGCCTGCGGGAGGTGATACGACAGGCGCGGGAGACGACGTTGGACGCGCTGGCGAATTCTGATCTGCCTTTCATGGTACTCCTTGAACGGTTGCAATCACGTGCCAGACGCGGCCGAAATCCACTGTTCCAATTCTACTTCACGTATCAGACAGCCTTTGTACGTGCTGTTGAAGTCGCGAGTCTGAAAGTAAATCCGCTTCCAAGTCTGACCGTCGGGACACCGTTTGAAATACAACTCGCAATTATAGAACGTGAAAATGAGATCCACCTTCAGATGGACTACAATCCGGATCTATTTGATAGTGGGACGATCCGACAGTTCCTTGGAAGGTATTGTGAGACGCTGCAGACCTTAATGTCGGCGCCCGAGCAGCGGGTTGGAGAGATCAGCTTCTCGAGGCTGCCGCAAACTCAGGCAATGCGGGCCGAGCTCGAACCGGTCCCGGATTACACGGCTCCGAGAACCGACCGCGAATTGCGTTTGGTGCAAATCTTTGAGAGGCTTTTCGAACTACCCAAAATCGGCACCCGCGATGATTTCTTCGAACTTGGAGGTCAGTCGCTCGTTGCAGCACGCCTTCTTCACGAGATCGAAAAGGAGTTCAACGTCTCGCTCGACCTTTCAGAAATTATTGTCGCACCTACGATCGAGAAGTTAGCCGAAAGGATAACCCGCAGATCACAAGTGGCGGAAAATCTGATTGTCCCACTGCGGGAGACAGGTACGAAGGTTCCGCTGTTCTGCATCCACAGTGGGGGCGGTCATGTCATCGGATATCGCGACTTAGTTTCCTGCCTCGACAAGGAACAGCCTGTCTTTGGTGTCCGAGCTCCGGAATTAGACGGGGCGAATAAGTCTCTGACAGTTGAAGAGCTGGCGCTCAAATACATCCCTGAAATCAGGCGTGTCCAACCACACGGGCCATATCAACTGGCCGGCATGTCGTTTGGGGGGTTGGTTGCATATGAGATTGCCGTCAAGCTGGTCGAACTCGGCGAGAACGTTGCGATGCTTGCATTGCTCGATACGGGGAATCCTGCCTTTTACCGAAATCTGTCGTTGCCGCAATTGATAAGGTTTAGATCTATTTATTTGGTGGATCGAATAACCAAGTACTTTCGAAATATGAAGCGTGGCGCTATCAGCGATGTCGCCGCCGACATCGATCTCTTCTTTCGTAGCAGAGTACGCCGCATAACGTGGAAGTTGGGTCGGAGCATAAGTCAGCTGGCGGGAAGTACCATGCCGAAACCGCTTCGCAGCAACGTTGATCTCTTCGCGAGTGCAGCTCGATCATACGCACCGCGGTCATTTGATCGAAAGTTTTTACTATTCGTCGCTCAGGGGCGAACTGCGGAATACGGCATCGATGAAACCCTGGGATGGGCTGAGCTTGCATCGGGCAATGTTCAGGTTATTCGTACTCCAGGCGACCATACATCCATGATGAACAAACCAAATGTGGATGTACTTGCGAAAGAACTTGAAAAATATTTCATGACTTCATCAAAAAGCGCCTGACGGCTGAGGGGAAAATCGATTCTTCGCAAGGTTGCTTTTCTGAGGAGCCGAAATTGCTCATCGTATTGCCTCTTTTCGCGTTCGTCGCATCTTTTGTTTTGGCCCGAAGCGCTGGTGGCGGTATCCGCTACACGTTCTTGCTGGCAGCTGTGGTCTGGAGCGTCTTTCTAACGGTCTCGACGGAGGTGCTCAGCTACTTCTGTGACCTGACGGCTACTGGCCTTGCAGTCGGTTGGGCTCTGTTCGGATTGGCTTGCTTTTGGCTTGCGTCATCCATGTCTCCACCGAAAGCTGATTGCAAATCGCCGTCACCGCCGCTGGACGCTTTTGAGAAGCTCCTTATTTGCAGTCTGGCGCTCCTGTTTGGCATTGTCGCGGTGACCGCGCTCGTTGCAGCTCCGAATACTTGGGACGCGATGTCCTATCACCTGCCGCGAGTAGTGCTTTGGGCGAGCAACCACAGCGTCGAATTGTTTCCTACGCCTGACTATTCTCACGTCTTGTTCCAGACTTGGGCGGAATTTGCGATGTTGCACGCCTATCTGCTCTGGGGCGGCGATCGCCTTGTCAATTTGGTAGAGTTTGCAAGCTTTGTCGGCACGACCATCACTGTCTCGGCGATAGCGAGCACATTTGGTGCTACTCGACCGATCCAAATCGTCGCGGCGATAATTTCGGCCACGATTCCGGAAGGCGTCCTCGAGGCATCCGGTGCCATGAACACCTACGTCGGCGCGTTCTGGGTGACGGTCGCCGCTTATTTCGTCCTGAGTTGGAACCGGCAGCCGAACTGGATCAATCTCCTTGCTTTCAGTGCCGCCACCGGGCTCGCCAGCCTGACCAAGGGCACTGCGTATGTCTTTCTGCCCTTCGTTCTACTCGGATGCTGGTGGATTGGCTCCTCGAAAGTTCGCTGGCTGCTGCTTGCGCGAATGCCGGTCGCCGCAGTTCTCGCCATCGCAATCAACTTGCCGCATTTTCTAAGAAGTTATCGTCTCACAGGGTCTCCACTCGGCTTCCCTTTCCCGGAGGCGGGACCACGCCTCCACTGGACAGGAGAATATTTCTCTGTCACCGGGACCCTGGCAAATACTATTCGAAATCTGGCGCTCCATTTTGGGACGCCCTTTGAAGCGATCAATCAGGCGACGCTGACCGCACTCATAGGTATCATCCGCTTGATCGGGGAAGATCCAAATGATCCTCGCGTGATCTGGCAGGGAACCCATTTCGACCTGAATCACCTGTCGCGCCACGAGATCCTTGCCGGCAACCCATGGCATCTGGCCCTTGTCTTTGTTGCTGTTGGCATCATCGTTGCGCGCAGGGAACAGCTACCAATTGGAATTCCAATCTATGCCTTGGGAGTGGCCGGGGCATTTCTCCTCTTCAGCGGCCTGCTGAAATGGCAGCCTTGGGCGGCACGACATCACTTGGCGCTCTTCGTGCTTATGGCTCCAGTGGTTGCAATCGCTTTCGGAAATCTGGTTTCGCAACGTAAAATAGCGGGGCTCGCCATTTTATTGGTCGTTTGCTCGACACCGTTCGCGTTTGCAAATCGCCTTCGGTCTCTAGTGCCGATACCGGGTCAGGGTGATTCCATTTTTCGCCTGACGCGAGGCCAAATGTACATGTTGGATCAGCACCAGCAAGATCTGGAAGCCTATGCTGGCGCAGCGAGCATGATCAGAAATTCAACTTGCGGTAAAATCGCAATCGACGCCTTTGTTGATGGATCCGATGCCAGCTTCATTCATGATCCACTCTCGTTTTACGTTTATCCGATTATGGCTATGGCCGGCGCTCCGTCCAAGTTGTTTCGCTACATTGATGTGAAGAACTCAACTGCCGCCTTCAGTACGCAAAATGCATACACGCCTTGCCTCGTAGTTTGTCTCGATTGCGTACGCGCTCAGTCCAAATGGCTTGAATACGCAGATTGGGATCCAACCGTTTTTGGTTCGATCGTGATCTTTGTACCTAAGAAATAGTGTTGGAATACGATTTTATTCATACAAGATCGAAAGTTGCATCGCGAGAGCTCTGTGATTCACATCATGACTCCGAAAGCTTTGGATGCGCAAAGCGCAATTTTAACAAGCCTATTCCATTGCGAATTATGATGCTTGGCATTTTGCGCATCTTATAGACCTGCGTGTCACCGGCTATGCGCGCATGGTGATGAATTTGAATTTCGTTTATCCCCAGCCCAAGCTTCCAGCAGGCGCCGGTGAAGCCCCACCAAAACCCCTCCTTCATGTAGGTCAGCAAAGGCGCCAGCTTCTTGAAAAGTTTAGAGTGTCCAAGTACGAACGGACAGCTTGGATCGTGAAGGTGATTGCCGAACAGCATACTGTGGTAAAATTTGAAGCAGCTGGAATACACAAGCCTTATCGGTGGATCGACACGAGGGCGGCGCCAGCCCATCAAAAAACCGTCTTCGGAGCGACGTTGCCAAAACTCATTGAACTGATCCGGCCCGATTTGCCCGTCACTGTCGATGCAAAGAATGTAGTCGGACGTGGCAAGCGCGATACCATCCCGGACAGCTTGCCCGTACCCTCGTCGACCCTGCACCGAGTTGTTGATGATCGGATAACGGCTTTCCAGCGTCCGAATGAGGTCCTGCGTGCCGTCCGTACTGCCATCCTCGCAGATCAGGAAAGTGTGACCCCGGTCGAGAATTTTCCGGAGGGCGGCGTCCCACTCAGATATCACTTCCTCCAGCGAACCGACTTCGTTGTGAACCGGCAGAATTATCGACAAACTCGGTACTTCGCTCATCGTTTTGCTGTCCATAGATTTGAAAAGGCTGTCAGCCCATTCTTGAAAATAGAATTTTTTAATTATAAGATAACTGATAATTTAAATGCTTAAAAGTCGTTTATAATCATTTTTTGCGGAGACAAGCATGTATGAGAATAGGTCCGTTTTGGTTACCGGCGGAGCCTCTTTTATTGGCAGTCATCTAGCCGAAGCGCTCCTCTCGAAACGAGCAAAGATTACGATTGTTGATGACCTTTCCAGCGGCGAGATCGAGAATATTTCACACCTGCTTGGTGAGATAACCTTCGTCCACGACGATTTGCGGGATAGTCGCGTCGCGGAGAAAACCTGTCGTGGCCAAGATGTTGTATTTCACCTGGCCAATATTCACGGGGGCCGCGGGTTCATTGAAACGCATCCTGCCGATATCTCACAGAATTTGGCAATCGACGGCAACGTGTTCAAAGCGTGCAAGGATGCCGGCGTCAAGCGGGTCTGTTTCGCGAGTTCTGCGTGCGCCTATCCAACGAACCTGCAAACCGCTGACCTGAGCCGTCAAGTCCGTTATCTTTCGGAGGAAATGGCAGATCCTTTCAGCGAGGGTTGTGCTTTGGCCGACGGCGAGTACGGCTGGGCAAAATTGATGGGCGAAATGGCTCTGCGAGCGTATCATAAGCAATATGAGCTGAAGGGGGTTTCGTGTCGCCTCTTTACTGTGTATGGCCCGAGAGAGAATGAAACTCATGCGATCATTGCCTTTATTGCGAAAGCCTTGCTGCGCATGGACCCATTTGAAGTCTGGGGATCCGGTCAGCAGGATCGGAATTTTACTTATGTCGATGACGTTGTAACGGGAATGCTGCTTGCTGCTGAAAAGATTACGGATTGTCGCGCGATCAACCTGGGTACTGACGAAATTATCAAAATCGGTGATGCCGCGCGAACGGTTTGCGAGATCGTCGGCCATCGGCCATCCGAGGTTTTTTGCGATCGAACGAAACCTGAGGGGGTGCATGCGCGGGCAGCGAGTGTGAAGCTCCAAGAGGAGTTGCTTGGTTGGCGTCCTAACGTCACTTTTCATGAAGGTATCAGCAAAACGATCGAATGGTTTTTGCATTCTCGAAACCTCGATGAACTGAAGACGAATTTTGAGACTCGGCTCTTTGAACGTAAGGCCCCTGATGGAGCCGCAGCATTGCGCGGAGCGCGTGGCTAGAAAAAATGCTTCGCGTCTGCGGGTCCAGGCATGGCTTAGGTCTACAAGTGTGGAATGTCATGTCCTTTTTAATCGGCCCCACGGATCTCATTTCTGATTGCGAAGGCTAAAGTGCGACCTTTGGAAATCTTCACAACACTGAGTGTTGTCGCATCCAATTTAATGTTCCTGTCAGGGCGCTTCGAGAGGCCTTGGTTCGTCGTTGTTACCGTGTTCGTTCTTTTGCTGATGGCGTGCCACTGCCTCATAGAGGGCGCCCGTTGGCAAATGGTGCCCATCTATCTTGTCGCGGCCTTGCTTGTTGCTTGCGCGGTGGTCGAGCTTGCCAAAGGCGATAGGTCGCTTGTGCTCTCAGGACTTGAGTATCCGGTCGCCTTGACAGCGGTAATTGTCATCGGCATCGGCATCTTTCTCAGTACAGCACTTCCTGTGTTCCGGCTTCCGTCGCCAACTGGTAGCTACAAGATCGGCACCGAAATTCGGCATATGGTGGATTTGAGAAGGCACGACCCTTTCAAATCGGGAGAGACCGAACCTCGCGAGCTTATGATTTAGATCTGGTATCCTGCCGACCGGGACGCCAACGGGGCGTTCTCTACATACCGAGGACGAAACGAGACAACTTACTGGAACGCACGTTACTCTCTGGCAAGAACGCATGCGATCGTCGACGCCGCAATATCGGTTCGGCAGAAAAGTTATCCCTTGGTGGTATTCGCTCCTTCTTGGTGGGGAGGACGAAACGAAGCAACTTTCCAGGCGGAAGAACTTGCCAGCCATGGATACATCGTCGTTGGAATGGATCACCCTTATAGTACGCGGCTCACGCTATTTCCGGGCGGACGTGTCGTTCGGACAAAATTGGTTACGGGCGAAGATTATTCTTCGGATGCCGGCTTTCACGCGTTCGTTGCGACCGCAGACGAACAAGTCCGGGTTCGCGGTGAAGATGCTCGGTCGCTTCTCGACGAGCTTGAGCGCATCAATAGCAACGACCCTTTTCGACGGCTAACTTCGCGCATCGATCTGACGCACATCGGTATACTCGGTTATTCAATTGGGGGCGGAGCCGCCGCGCAAGCATGTTGGATGGATCATCGTTTCAAGGCGGGGGTGGACCTCGATGGAATGCTGGCGGCCGAGTCCGAAAGACAGGGAACTACGGCTCCTTTCCTTTTTATTTTTGGTGGCTTTCCCCCCTCGTCGAACGACGTGGCGCGGGCGCAGGAGGGCGCCTCCAGGCGTAAGGCAGAATTCGAGATGCGGCAAATGGACCAAGTCAGCAGATCCCTTTCAAGGTCGGGGGGATATTTGATGATTTTTCCGGGCCAAGATCATGCCTCCTTTGCGGATGGACCATTCTATTCGCCCCTAAATTCTGCATGTCTTTCAAGTTGTGTTGGCGCCGAAACGGCAGCTCGAATAATCAGCAAGTATGTCATTTCTTTTTTTGATCGCCAGTTTGGCAGGGCTACGCATGATACTTTGTCTTACCCTCCTGCGGAAGTGCCTGGATCAGCGCTAAGGGAGTTTGCGCCTGGAGGTTGACTTTCCTCGCGGAGCTTGCTGCCTGCAGCCTCGGTCAGCGGCTGAGGCGGCGCTGTGGCCGGCGACACTAGCGCTTTCGTTCAAAGAAATGTCCAGAATAGTGTCGAGAAGACAACTCGGGAAAGAGGGGTACCCATAGACTGCGTTCGTGCACGGCCCAACTGGCCCGCAATTCATAGCCCAGTTCGTGCATTCCGCTTGCGAGTTCTTGTTCGCTGTGAAGCTTACAAGGAACCAGATAAGTCCCGTTGTCCTGCACGGTTATGAGGTCTTGTCCCCTCGAGAGGGGGGAACGATTGACGAGGACTCGAGCAGGGAGCTTTGGAAGCGCTGCCAGCATTCTGTGGAGTGACAAATCGAAATAATGCAGCGATCCTGATGCAATAAAGAGATCTGCGCCGGATGCGTCAGCCAATTTTTCTACGAATTCTAACGCGGTGCTCGGTCCGTGCATCGGCCAATTTCTCTGCGAAGCTCTTTTTTTCGATTAGATCGTAAACTTTCCAGACAAGTGTCTTCGAGAAGGTGAGATGCCGACTGTATGCGTAGAACAAATTCCCAACGTTCCCGCCGAGATCGAAGACGGTTTCAAGTTCTCCCGCCACCGGAGCGAGAAAAAACAGAGCCGGATAGTCGCTTTCGCGGATAACGTCGGCTAGCCGAGTATGAGATTCAATTTCGTCTGGATGTTCGTGGCCGTAAGGAATGTAGGAGGACGCGCAAGATTGCGCATCTGAAAAGCTTGCGAACGTTCGTCGGTAGCCCAGGACCTTGTTTAGGCCAGAGCGCAACAACGGATGGCTTCGCGACTTTTGAATGATAGTTGCGCCGAATTTTGATGTGCCCAGAAGTCCGAGAGCTTTCGCGGACAACCGAATTTGGCGCATACGCAACATCAGAGATAATCCATTTTCTGGTGTGGTCCAGGAGCAATACGGTCTCAATAGACGAATATCTGGTCCCAGTCCTGATCGCCTTTTGTCAAAAACCACTGTCCTTTCAATGCTTCGATTTGACGATGAACAAGCGGATCGCGGCAAACGACCGTGGGATGCTCGGTATTAGTTTGGAAGAATCCCAGCTGTTTGAGAACTGTACCGATTTCCGGCACAGAAGTCGCGCAAACCAGGAACTCATTTTCATTTTCAAGAGCGCCTGCGGCATGTTCTAACATGCATGTGATTACCTCCAAGTCGTTCCTGAAGGTCAGGAAATCGACTATTATTCCTGCAGGTAATTCGACGCCTGTGCTGCTTCGGATTACGATGTAGCCGACACAACTACCGCCTCTTAGGAGAAGGAAGCGCCGATAGCGCAGATCAGGTGCCTCGACGTAACGCCAGTTCAGGAAACGAGCATTTCGTGATGCCAGTGCGGGGTATTCGTGTCGCGCTTGCTCCCAAAAGTGATCTAGTTCGCGGCCAAAAAACTCAACTTCTACAATTTCAGGTGCATCGGATCTTGCTGAACTCAGCCTGTTCGAGGTGGCTTTAATGCTGAACAACTTATTCAGCGTCTTGCTGCCAAGCACGTCCAATCTGAATACCGTGCACGCGATGCGAGCAAGGTGGTGAATTAGCGGTCGGTGGGCGGTGCGGCCCAGGAGATACCGGCGTGCGGTGGCGTCGCTCAAATGAATGATCTTGGTGAATTGTTGCACGCCACCGAGCGTAATGCAGCCGGCCTTCAGGGCCATACGCCGGGTCGCAGGCGCCATGGTCAGCGTTATCAACATTCGAAATTCGCTGGCAGCGGCAGCGTATAACTGATGGCCGAGCGTGCGCCCACGATAGGCCGGCAAGATCATTACATCCACGATCCAGCCTCCCGGATGTTCGGCGCCGTCGGTCTGGATAAGGGCCGACTGGACGGCAATCTGCCCCACCACTCGTCCGTCCTCTTCGGCGATCCAAACGGAGACCTCGTCGGAAAGCGAAGGAGTTGTCGAGGGATTGGCGATAAATTGCCAGTTCCAGCGACGAGCGTCCTTAAATCGCGCAAATTTACCATAAGCTTCGAAAATAAATCGCCGGATAGCCTCCGAGTCCCTTACGTTAGCTTGACGAATGCAAATGGCCATCGAGGCGCTTTCAAGTGGAGTCGCAATAAGTTCAAACGGATCAAGAGTGTCATTAAATAATTTGAGCAGTTAAAAACAATATAGTTATTAATTCGTAATATAATATCAGCTTGACATCACGATCGGCAAAGAGTTCAGTTCGGTCAATCAATCATTTATCATAAAAATCAGTTCATTTAGCGGATTTCCTATGCCGTCATGCGTTATTGTCGTCGAGAATCTTCCTGTGCCGCTCGACCGTCGCGTGTGGCAAGAAGCAAAAGCATTGCAAGAATCCGGATGGACTGTCTCCGTAATTTGCCCGGCGACTGAACGATTTCCTGCCCGACGTGAAGTTATCGACGGCATCAGAATCTTTCGGCACCCGCTCCCCCTTGAGGCCAGGGGCATTTGGGGGTTCTTCCTCGAATACGGTATGGCGCTATTTCATCAAACGCGCCTACTGATCTCTATCCGAAAATTAGTCAATTTTGATATCATTCAGGCTTGCAATCCTCCGGACCTATTATTCTTGGTCGCGTGGCCGTGGAAACTGTTGGGCAAGAAATTTGTCTTCGACCATCACGACATTTGTCCTGAACTGATGGAAGCCAAATTTGGGACGAGGCGTCTGCTCCAGCCCATACTGTTGCTCGCAGAGAAATGGACTTTCAAGGCTGCCGATCTCGTCATCTCGGCGAACGAGTCCTTCCGGCAGATTGCTATCGGTCGGGGCGGAAAATCACCCGACGACGTTGTTACGGTGTACTCGATTCCGGATAAGCGTTTTTTTAGCGGCATCACCTCTGGGGCTATAACGGAAATCGGTACAGCCATTCGCGGTGGCAAAAGCACCGTGATTGGCTATGTCGGCATTGTTGGCGACCAGGATGGTGTAGACAATATTGTGCGTATGGCACAGGATCTCCTCAAGAAGCATTCGATTGCGGATTTCAAGTGTGTCGTCGTCGGCGACGGTCCCGCGCTTTCCTCGGTCAAGGCGCTCGCCGTTGAGCTTGGTGTCTGCGAATATCTTACATTCACGGGATATCTCTCGGGTAAGCAGCTTGTAGAAGCGCTGTCGGAATTCGATATCGGCGTGATCCCTGACCCGATCAATCCCTACAATGATAAAATCAGCATGAATAAGGTCTTCGAGTATTCCGCGATGGGTCTGCCAATCGTCGCGTTCAATCTTTCGGAGACGAAACGGCTTCTTAAGGATGCGGCCCTGATCGCAACAAGGGGGGATGCGGAGGGACTCGCGGATCAGGTGGCGCGCCTAATCAACGATCCGGAATTGCGGCATGATCTGGGACGTAAGGCGAAAACCCTCGCTGACAATGAATTCCAGTGGGAAGCTGAGGCTAAGCGATATATCGCAGCAATGGCGGGGCTTCTGGATGAGAAGGCTAAAGCAAAGCGAAGGAGTTCCCGTCGCGGATTTATGGGAAGACGGTTAGGAGCGGCCTTCTCGAAATCATCGGAATTGCCTCGCCTTCCGGGCCGAAGCGACGGGCCGCATTGACGGCCCGAAGAGGAATTATTCAAATCCGCGATGGTTTAATCACGGTCCAGTTTGAAGGGCGGCTTGACCCGCGATTTTGTCGTCCGTTATCGATTTTAACGTGGTAAACAGGCAGTCGTTATGAAACCAACCAGCGAAACAGATGTAGCCATAATCGGTGCAGGGCCTTACGGGCTTTCGATCGCAGCACACTTGGGTGCGGCGGATATCGAACATCAAATCTTTGGCGTCCCGATGAGCTTTTGGGCGGAGCATATGCCCAAAGGCATGCTGCTGAAATCCGACGGGGTCGCTTCGAATATTTATGATCCGCAGAGTTCGTTCAGGTTGCGTGACTTCTGCAGAGAGAATAGCGTTGAATACGCAGACATCGGGATTCCCGTACGCATCGAGTCTTTTAATGCCTACGGAGTTGCGTTCCAGAAGCGGTTTGCGCCCAAGCTGCAGCAGAAGACGATCGCATCTCTGTCACGATTTCCTCAGGGAGGGTTTCTCCTGCAACTCGACGACGATCAAGTCGTTGCTGCGCGCAATGTGATCGTCGCTACGGGAATCGGGCCTTTCCGACATATTCCGCAAGAACTAGCGCACCTACCGTCTGACGTACTGTCTCACAGCTCCCAGCATAGTGGCCTGGAGCGGTTTAAAGGACGAGAGGTAGTTGTGATCGGCGGCGGGTCGTCAGCCAGTGATCTCGCTGTCCTGCTCGACGAGGCTGGTGCTCAGGTAAGCCTCGTTGCTCGCGGTGCCAGCGTCAAATTTCATGATAAGATGAATCTGCCCCGCCCAATCTCAAGTCGGGTGCGTTATCCGATGTCGAGCATAGGCCCAGGGTGGCGATCGTTACTTTATGCTGAGGCGCCGTCCTTGTTCCGTTGGCTGCCCGAAGCCACACGCTTGCGCATAGTAGCAAGCCATCTTGGCCCCGCCAGTGGATGGTTCATGAAGGACCGATTTGCGAAAGTTCCTCACCTGGTGGGCTGCCGGATAATGCGCGCGGACCTGTCGTCGAACGGTCGCGCTTGTCTACGACTGGCTACTGAAGATGGCGGCGAGCGGGAACTGCAAGCCGACCACATTATTGCGGCAACAGGCTATCGACCGGACCTCGATCGATTGCCGCTCTTGAGCGCCGAACTCCGCTCGCGACTAAAAGCAATCAATAGGACGCCCGTCTTGTCAGGCGCCTTCGAATCGTCGGTGCCCGGTCTATATTTTGCGGGTGCGATGACTGCCAACACCTTCGGTCCGATAATGAGGTTTGCGGCAGGTGCCCGGTTCACCGCCCGCCAGATTTCAAGACGCCTGGTTGGCGAAGCGAGAGCGGGGGCTTCCCAATCCCGGTTGCGTGTCGGAGCGACGGCCGGGACAGCGGATTGCGGGACGCAGAGACTATAGGGGTCCATTTTGAACCCGCGCGTATTGGTGATTTCCACGAATCAGTGGCCGGTGGCGGCGCGGATCTCGCTGTCACTTTCGAAAGTTGGTTTCAGCGTCGCGGTGGTTTCTCCCGCCTCCAGTGTGATGCGCAAAATAAGGGGCGGTCAGGTTCACTACGACTTTCATTCGTGGTTTGCCTCCCGATCAATCCTCGACGCGATAAAGGATTGGTCACCGGCTCTTCTGATATGCGCTGACGACCAAGCCGTTGAGGAACTGCACAAGATTTACCCCCACTATCGCGATTCGAGTGACAAGCTTGACAGCGACCTCGCGAAATTGATCGAGACCTCGCTCGGCGATCCCAGCAGCTTCGAAATTGCGCGCGATAAAAGCAAATTTCTTTCCGTCGCTCAATCGATTGGCATACGCTGTCCAATAACGACCGTGTTGCCCATGGACCGTTTTCCGGAGCGGGAGTTGGATGCCGGACCGTTTCCGGCCTTCTTGAAGGTTGACCGCTCCTTCGGTGGACGTGGAGTACGGGTTGCCTATGACAAACACAGCGCAAGATCGGCTTTTTGGGAGCTTCAGTTTCCACCGAGCCATTCGAGCGTGCTCAAGCGCATCTATGCCCGACTGATCGCTGCACTTCCGACACGATGGATACCGCTTTCAGGACGAGCGGTAAGCCTGCAGCAACGCGTGGCCGGGCGTCCATCCAATTGCGCGATTGTGTGCATGCAGGGAAGGGTGCTCGCAGGAATTAGCGTCGAAGCCATCGAGACTCTCTCGTCGTTCGGGCCTGCGACAGTGGTGAGGGTAATCGACAATCCCGAAATGTCGGCGGCAGCTGAGGCCCTCGCAAATCGTTTGAACTTGTCCGGCTTTGTCGGTTTTGACTTCATTCTTGATGCAGCGGGTCGGGCTTGGCTTATCGAAATGAATCCCCGTGTTACCCCAGCCAGCCATCTTTGCGTAGGGGAGAGCGACCTGAGTGCTGAACTCTGGAGAAATCTGACCGGAAGACCAACAGATGTCGTTATTTCGGCTGCAAAACATGAGGTTGTAGCTCTGTTCCCGCAGGAGTTGGCACGATCGCCGCATAGTCCGTACTTAGCAGATGTTTACCACGATGTTCCCACGGATCAGCCCGAGTTCGTGGAGGCATGTCATCGTCTGGCCTTGCGGTCGCACGCGCTCGAGCGCGCGCTTGATCGACTTCGAGCTGTGCTTGTCCCTCCGGCCGACGAAGCGCCGCGACCGATCGATAAGCTGTCAGACGCAAATAAGACTGGTAACCCCAAGGAGGGAGCGACGGATATGATCGATCTGAGCATCATTATCGTCAGCTATAATACGCGCGTAATGACGCTGGAATGCTTGCGTTCAGCACGCGCCGAAACCAGAGACGTGTCTTTTGAAATCATAGTAGTCGACAACAATTCAAAGGACGGCTCCGCCGCCGCGATCGAGGCGGAATTTCCACAAGTTAGGTTGATAGCGTTGACCGAGAATATCGGTTTCGCCCCTGCAAATATTTTGGCTATCAATAAATCTCGCGGCCAAAGGGTGCTGCTCTTGAACCCTGACACGGTGGTACTCGATCGCGCGATAGATCGCTTGGTAGCGTTTGCAGACGAGATGCCGTCTTGCCAGATTTGGGGCGGCCGTACCCTGAATGAGGATCGCTCGTTAAATCCCTCCTCGTGCTGGCGTCGGATGACGGTTTGGAGTCTGGCATGTAATGCCTTCGGCTTGAGCCACTTCATGCCCAATAGCGCAATCTTTAATGCGGAGGCCCTTGGGGGCTGGGATCGCAGCTCCGTACGGAACGTGGATATCGTCAGCGGCTGTTTTTTTCTGATCGACCGCGGGCTTTGGGATCGCCTAGGCGGTTTCGATTCCGCATTTTTCATGTACGGAGAAGAAGCGGACTTGTGCCTCCGTGCGCGGAGGCTAGGTGCGCGTCCGATCGTCAGTCCATCAGCTACAATCGTCCACTATGGCGGGGCATCGACGACGTCGACTTTAAAGCAACAGATTTTGCTTTTGAAGGGGAAGTCAACTTTGATGCATCGTCATTGGACACCGATATCCCGTCAGCTTGGAAAAGTACTCTTCCTGTTGTTTCCGTTGATACGGTGGGGGTCTTATGAGCTGGCTTCACGTCTTCGCGGGCGAGACGACTTAAAGTCGGCCGCGGCCGAGTGGAAATCGATTTGGCAGCGCCGAGCAGAGTGGATCAACGGTTATGTGCCGGTGCGCGCGCAAAGGCTGTCCTTGGATCTGAACAAGCCGGAACTGGATCTATGAGGCGTTGGATCTGGTTACCACAGGTCAAACCGGATGCTAATTTTCGTCTCTACTGCCTCCCACATGCGGGAGCCGGTGCAAGTGCGTTTGCAAGCTGGATATCCGTTTGCCCGAAGGACATTGAAATTGCGGTAATACAGCTTCCTGGCAGAGAAGCTCGTATAGACGAGGAGCCCATTCGGCATCTTCCCGCGATGGCCCGCGCGATCGGAGAGTTTATTTCGCTGGATGACAAGCCATTTGCAATCTTTGGCCACAGCGCGGGTGGTAGGCTGGCGATCCATGTCGCCTCATATCTTGAGGATATCGGCTTGCACCCGGCACGAGTGTTCGTTTCCGGTGCGTCAATGGCAGTCCAGCCTTCGGTCTTTCTGCACCAGCTTAATCGTGATCAGT
This sequence comes from uncultured Alphaproteobacteria bacterium, assembly GCA_963824305.1. GTDB lineage: Bacteria > Pseudomonadota > Alphaproteobacteria > Rhizobiales > Xanthobacteraceae > Bradyrhizobium. The sequence continues at coordinate 863,332 of CAWGOW010000001.1, read as the reverse complement.
TCATTCGTGCGGTGGAGGAGCGTTTCGGCACGCTTCCACCTGAGATAACCGATGACCCAGAAGTATGGAGTTTATTCGAACGGCCACTGCGTGCCGATCTGGAAGCCTACGAAACCGATGACGTAGCTCCACGCCAGCTCCAGATGCCGTTAAGCGTGATATTTGGAAAGCGTGACCGCGTCATAGATTTCGGTAATGAAAACAATTGGCAGGCGTGGAGCGCGCACCCTATTCAATCCGTACTCATCGATGCTGATCATTTCTCATACAGAAGAGAGCCGCAAGCTTACTTGGATGTAATCACGACCCACCTGGATCTTCCAAGTCGAGAGGCTTCTTTCAGTCATGCGAATGGAACATGATGTCGATCGAGCCGACTGCTTCGCGGCGGCTCAATTTCATCTAAACCGTCAGCCTTTTAGTTCACGTTGTTTATGACGAGCGCGGTCGATCAAAGCTTCGACTCTTGGCAAAATGTCTGCGACCACGGCCTCAATGGCGGGCGCCGTTGGGTGCAGCCCATCTGATAGTTTAAGTTGAGGCTGGTCCACGAACGCATCGTCAAACGCCGGATAAAATAGCGCATTATATTCGGTAGCAAGACTAGAGAACATCGCCGCAAACGCGCGCTTGTATTCGTCGCCAAGACTGGGCTGGGTCCGCACGCCGCAGAACAACACCACGACTTTCCGAGCCTCCAGTTTACGTAGAATTGCCGCGAGCGCCGCGCGAGTGACATTCGGCTCGAAGCCCCTGAGCATGTCATTTGCGCCGAGCTCCAGGATCACTGCATCAGTATCAGCGGGAATCGACTGGTCAAATCTCGCAAGGCCCATTGCAGCCGTATCGCCACTTACCCCGGCATTGGCGACCACTGCCGTTTGGCCTTTGTTTCTCAATGCATGTTCGAGTTTAGCCGGAAAGGCGTCGAAAGCCACAAGCCCGTTACCGGCAGTTAATGAGTTCTCCCAGCACGACAATCTTCACGACCCGTTCTTCGGCTTGAACCGGGTGGCCGGTCGTCCACGCGAGCAGAACGTAGAGCGCAGCGACAGTGAACGTAACGCGTTGACGGAGAGCGTTCATGTCAACCAATAAACTGGATGTCGACGCGAACAGCAAGGCGCGATCGCCTTGCGATTCGCCGAGCAAGCGGAATGCGCCAACGAATGCAGATTGGTGCTTTCGATCTGAGAAGCGTGCGCCAGAAGTCATGTTTTGCCGACAATCGAAACGACGACAGGAACTCTTCTCCGAAGTTCCACGTCGGAACCGGTTCCATAACTGACTTCTTCTTTCGAAAGTTAAGTTTAATGCGCGCGCAGTCTTTTGTCCGCCTCATCAAAGGAGGCGATCTTAGGGCGAGCGGAAAAATGCTTTCGTTGACTCAACAAGAGCGGGAGGTGTGAAATATTTCAGAATTTTTGTAGGCAGTTGGTTTTCTAGGAAGTTGGTCATGCGTAGGCTCCTTGTCTTCAGTGCAATTTCACTCGCTCCTCTGCTCAACGCCTCTTCGGCTCATGCAATTACGCTGAACGTGACAGGCCTCCCTGGCTTCGACGCAGGAAGTGGCTCGGGTAATAGTGGCGGTCCAGGCGGCGCCGCTACTGTCACAGCCGGACCAAATAACGATCCCACCAACAACGCGATTACAACTGGCGGAGCCGGGGGTAACGGTGACGGCGCCGGCAGTGGTGGCGCCGGTGGTTCCGCACTATCCGTCGGCCAAACGTCGATCCCGTCCGGTGCCGCTAACGCATCAGCAACAGCCAGCGGTGGCGCCGGAGGGAGCGGAGGATCGGCGGGAACGGGTGGACATGGTGGCGGCGCGTCCGCGATAGGTTTTGCTGCGACGGGTAGCGGCGGTACCGCTTCTGTAACCGCCAATGCAACAGGTGGGGCAGGTGGAAGCGGCCTAGTTGGGGCGGCCACAGGTAATGGTGGCACTGCGACGGTATCCGCGTTCGGTAGCTCAATTGGCGGGACCGTCGACGTTGTCGCGTCGGCAGCTGGCGGCAACGGCGGAACGAGCAATACATCGCAAGGGGGAGCCGGGGGATCCGTAACCCTCGTCAATGCCGTAGGTGGTTCCACCTCCGGTGCACTCAACCTCACCCAAACAGCGATTGGAGGTATTGGGGGCGATGCCGGCGGCTTAACGGCCACAGGTGCGGGTGGCAACGCGGGCTCTACACTGGTGTTCAGCGACAAGTCCGCAGCCAGCCTGACGGTTTCGACCTATGCCACGGGGGGCGCCGCCGGCGGTGGCACTGGGGCGGTAAATCAATCTGGCGGACAAGGCGGCAATGCAATTGCCAACACAAACATAACGGGGGTCGGCTCTATATCCGGCTATAGCCAGGCCAATAGCGGAACTGGCGGTGGAGATTTTTGGACCAACACTGGAGGTAGCGGCGGCGATGCGAGGGCAAGTACCGCAGTTGCGACAGTTGGGAGCAACATTGCCAACGCTGTTGCCGTGGCTACTGGCGGCGCCGGGGGATGTAACGTCCTTGGAGGCTGTAATGGCATTGGTGGTTCGGGAGGCACGGCGCAGGCTTCGGCCAGTGGAAGCTCTGGAAGTGGTTCGGTCTACGTAAATGCGACCGCAATTGGTGGAACTGGAGGCGCCGCTGGCAATTTTGGTCGAAGCGGCGTCGGCGCGAATATTTCGCTCGTTAATGCTGTGAGCGGTTCGACCACCGGATCCTTAGACCTAAGCCAGACCGCCGTGGGTGGCAGCGGCGGCTCAAGCACCGACATCTCGATAGGCGGGGCCGGCGGTAGCGCCATCTCAACACTGACTCTGACTGACAAGGCAGCCAAAAGCCTGTCTGGCTCGGTCATTAGTCAAGGGGGCAACGGCGGCAGGGGAAATGGGGATTTTTTTGGGGGGCCGACCGGCGGCAACGGCGGCAATGCGACTGCCAACACTCAGCTTGTCTCAAATGAGGCCGGAACCAATGTTACATCGTCGGCCATGGCAGCTGCGGGGTCAGGTGCTGACGGCGGGAGCGCCGGTACGGCCAATGCAAATTCCAGCTCGTCCGCCGTCGGATCGGGCGTCGCTTCTGCAAATGCTCAGGTGTCGGCAGGAGCTATCGGTGGGTCTGCGAGCGCCACAAGCACGTCGAACGGACCAAGAGGTCAAAGAATTGTTGCATCGGCCACCTCGGCGGTTGGTGGGGGGCCAGCAAGCGCTATGACTTAAACGACATTTGGTGGGACGAGTATTCCTACCAACGCTTTCAATCCAGGGCAGAGCTTCTCAACCATTGGCGCTGCGGCGGGCGGCCCGTTGACGTTCGCTTTGGGTTCGATGGGAGCTAGTGGCATGGGGGCTTCTCTAGCCTACCAGCAAACGGCCGGCTTCATATTCAACGCAGGAAGTGCTCCATTTCTGCTCGCGCTGACTGGCAGCAACTTTCTCGGAACTGGCTTCGATAGCGCGTTATTCCGGGTTTACGATAACGGCAACCTACTATTGGATAAGTCATTCAGTGATCTCATCGCGGCACAGGTATTTTTCTCCAACGATCTGCTCAGTTTTCAATTGGGGACCGGCCTCAACGACATTCAAGTCTCACTCGACGAGATGATGAGCGGTGGGGAAGGGTTCAGCTTCAAATATGCAACTACTTCCGTGTCGAATACTCCTGTGCCGAATTCATTTGTGCTTTTCGGGTCATGTCTGGTCGCGGGCTGGTTAATGGTCTACCGGCGACGATCATCGAACTCGATGAATTCGAGCAGAGTTGCTGCTTAGCAGGCAGCCAAAAGGCTTGAGTTTTCCGGCTAGCGTAGGCTGCTGGTTGCAGCCACGACTGCGGTCGTGAAGGCGAATTGAGAACTCACACCCAGCCTCCATGTCAACTTGCGTTTGGAGTGCATCCAACTGTGTATGTGTTGAAGCGTACTCAACGGTTCCCGTGGAAGAACGCTGTGCAAGAACTGAAGTGGATCGGGAAGCATCGCCGCACAGGCGCAAACGGCGACAATCGGTATCGAACTAGGCGTAGAAAATAGCCACAGCGCCAGCGCCAGTCCCGCAGAGGCATCAAAACCAATCTTTATTAAATCGATCAGTATGCCGCGGTTGAATCGTAAACGACGGTTGTCTGCCCCTTTCCCGACTGCAATCGAGTGCAACGAATAATCCCAGTGAGGAATAGCATCCAAGGCGAAATGGCTTGCGAAGGCAGCCGCTGTCGCGAGGAGGGGATGGGACGGGATGAGGCTAGCGATTGCGCCGCCAACGACAGCATGTGTGTTCAAAATCATTTTTGCGCTTGCCGTCGGTTGATTATGCTAACTTAACCACCGGAGCAGGAGAGGGATGGTGCCAAAACCGCTCGTTGGTAATATCATAGGGCGCAAAAGATGATTAAGGGGCCTTCATTACGGTATTGGCCGATTTACCGGCAGCGCTCAGATTTATGCTGATTGTCAGATGTCTGTTTTGGTGATTTAATCCCATTGAATTTAATTAATGTATCGGGCATTTATTGCGATGGACCAGAGAATATATCAACAGTCGGACGCAGCGGATCATTGGATCGTAGCCAACGACTCTAAATTTCGAGAGAAGTTCAATCAGCAGAGTTTCGAAGTCTCTCACGGCTTGGCGAAGCACCCGTTATTTCAGTTGCCGAGCTTGCTGGACCTCGCGGAACGGACGTTGAAAGACAGGCCTGACGATCTCTACTACGACATGGGCGATATTCAACCCGGACAGCGATGGGATACCGTCCCCGGACGTTCCTTTTCGGCAGTGGAAGCGCTTCGACAGCTCGAAGAATCGAATGCGTGGTTTATCTTCAGGAGCGCGCAACGAGACCCGGCGTATCAGGAAATCTTTGAGCGCGGACTGAAGGAAATCAAGGCGCTCGCTGGTCCTCAAGTCGGATCTAAAGTTCGTCAGGAGGACATCATTATATTCGTGACGTCGCCGAAGCGGGTGACCTCATACCATATTGACCGCGAGTGCAATTTTCTACTCCAGATTGCCGGCGAGAAAGAACTGTTCTTGTTTGACCGGGAGGACCGGGAAGTTCTTCCTGAAGAGGAAATTGAGCGATTTTGGTCCGCCGACAACAACGCTGCGATTTATAAGCAGCAGCTCCAATCTCGAGCGATAACTTACGATATGACGCCCGGTTCAGGCGTCCATATTCCGGTAAATTGTCCTCACTGGCTTCGAAACGGCGATAACGTTTCGATTTCTTTGAGTGTGAATTTTCAATTTCTAAATTCCATGCGTGCAAATCTGTACCGAGCAAATTACATGCTCAGAAAAATCGGTCTCAATCCCTCAACACCTGGGACGAGCCCTGCATTGGATCGAGCCAAGTCGCTGGCGATGACCGCGGCGATTGCTGCCAGACGTGCGATCCGCAATCGGGGCAGGATGAACGGATTTGGAACTGATATCTCCCGTAAGAAAACCTGTGGTTAGATCGAATTTGATTGCTGGAAGCGGTTGTCCCGACCGATAGCCTTAAAACAAGCTAGCTTGCTCGGAGATCATTGTGGGCTACGGCGGACCGAATGTTCGTCGGTTTGAAAGCCTGCAGGAATAGTTCTAGGTTGACGAGGGACCACAGGATTTTCTCGTTGTTGGCGCGTCCCTCGATGTGTCCGCTGACGATCTTTCTCATAACTGCGGCGTCGCAAATGCGACCGACTTGAGAGTCTTGGCCCAAAAGCGCTTCCCGAACAAATCCACTGTAAGGTCCTCGAAACCATTGGTCGACAGGTATGCGAAACCCGACCTTTTTTCGGTACAGGACGTCAGGCGGTAAGGTATTTTCCATAGCCGCTCGCAGAACTACCTTGCCACGTGGTTTGCCGACCAGGAACTTGTCGGGAAAGCGAGCGACGACAGCGGCCAGCTCGGTATCCATGAAAGGCATGCGCCCCTCAATGGATCCGGCCATCATCATGCGATCCCCACGTTCGAGCAAATTGTCGGGGAGCCAGGAGGTTTGATCGAAGAAAAGCGTGCGCCGCACACTCGATCCTATGTTTGCCGAAAACGGATAAGGTTCGAGTGGAGCAATTGGCGGTGAGCATCCGAGCAGAGCGTCACGTTCCTCAACGGAGATTCCACCAAACCAGAACTCTCATCCGGTTGGCGAGTTTGCGCTCGCCGGCAGCCATCGCGAGAATTTTAGCTCTTCGCATGGCGTAAGGCAGCGCCTGAACGCCAGGGCGAACGACGTGATCGTGCACGATTTGAGGCATGATCCGATGATATGCTTCAACCCATCGTTCAGCGCGGTGCTTCGGGTAACCTCCCATCAGTTCATCCGACCCTTCGCCCGTCAGAACCATTTTGACCGTGCGTGATGCCATTTTCGACAGGATGAGTATGGGGATATCGGCTGGCTCGGATACCGGCGCGCCTCTCCGCAAGACGGCCGTCGGCCAATGTTCCATAAAGGACGCAGGATCAACAATGACTTCGTGATGATCGGTCCCAAACCGTTCTGCCACCGTGCGAGCGAAGCCGAGCTCGGAATACTCGCTCTCACGGAAGCCGACGGAAAAAGTCCTCACCTTTTCGGAGCTGTTCCGCACCATGGCCGCGACAACCGCAGAGGAATCCAACCCGCCAGAAAGATAGGCCCCAAACGGCGCATCGCTGCGCATACGAATTCGAACGGAATCCTCGAACGTCTTGCTAAAGATTTGAACCGCTTCCTGGAAGTCGTCGATGTCCGGAGCCGTTGTTGCAAACGGCGGGACGAAGTAACGCGTAATCGACAGGTTGCGCTGTTGCCAGACGGCATAGCAACCAGGAGGCAGTTTCTTTACGGCATGAAATAAAGTCGATGGACCGGGAACGTAGCGGTTTAGCAGATATTCCTGGAGGGCAACTTGGTCCAATCCCCGGTCAAAGCCGGGAAATTGCAAAATCGGCTCGATCTCCGAGCCCAGGAGCAATGCCCCTTTCAATTCGGCCAAAAAGAGTGGCTTCTTGCCAAAAGGGTCCCGGGCAATAAGCATCCGCTGATTAATCTTGTCCCAAAGCGCAAATGCGAACATGCCGCGAAATCTCGCGATGGCGGCAGGCCCCCAAGCCCGGTAAGCCTCGATGAGAACTTCCGTATCCGACGATGTTCGAAAAACGTGCCCTAGACTGACGAGTTCTTCGCGCAGCTCGATGTAGTTGTAAATCTCACCATTGAATGTCAGTCCGATGGAGCCGTCTGAACTCCACATCGGTTGCACACCGCCTTGAATGTCAATGATTGAAAGGCGCCGATGGCCGAGGGCGATTTGGTGCAATCCGTCAGCGCTGTCACCGACCCAATAGCCGGCGCCGTCTGGCCCGCGATGAGACATCAAATCGGTGAGCCTAACCAGGCTGTCTCGATCGAGACGTCGCTCTCCGGTCAGGACCCAGGCAAAGATTCCGCACATGTCATACGCTCGAATGCACAAGGAAAGAGAGGTTCACGTTTAACGCTTCGCGCAATAACCTAAACGCCAAGGTAGCCAAGATATCACCGACTATCGGCGACCACTCGAGGAAGCAACCAGTCATGCCGATGCTTCACTCGCCACCAATGCGCCGTGACGAATTGTGCTACCTTGATGCATCATAGTGGCAAATGCGATTTCGGTTGATCACCTATGTCACGCGAAGTCTCGTCGCGCTCCCAAACGAAGTTGCTTGTCTTTGGAAGAGAGTGCGCTTGGCGGCGGGCCGTTGCTCTCACCAAACAATAAACGGCCAGTTTTGCCCACAGCAATGGATTTTTTAATAGTATCAAGAGAGCCTTTTGGTTGTTGTGACTTTTGTTTTTCCAAAGGTGAGGGTGAAGGAGTTCGAGTTCTCGCGTACCAAAGTCCGCTCTAGCTTCGATAGCGGTCAGGCTCTTTATCGTACGGGGCGCGTATACGGTCGAACTCACGTAAGCAACGGTGGTGCGCTCTTCGGGCTCGAATTGAAGGCGAACGAACATATCATCCGCGACAAGGCGTGGAAATTGACCAAAGCGACGGCGACCAATCTCCGAAAGCGCGTAGACGCCAGAACCGCCAATCCCTTCGTTGAAAGAAGGAAGTCTGCGCCTGATCTCATAGAAAGCACGCACGGACCACGAGCAGCCCTCCAACTCGAAGTAGGGCGTCGGTGCAACCGCAGCTACGTCCCCTCTTTCCAGACGTTCTGCCAAGGCTCGAATGCCCTCGAGTGTGATAACCACATCGGCATCGAGATAAACGCGGGGAAAGGAGTGGCACGCTTGATCACCGAGATTTAGCGCATGAGCTTTGTTCGCGACATTTGTCTCGATAACCCGCACGGGCTTGCCAAAACTTCGCGCTATCATCGCGGTGTCATCGAGACATCCGTTGCAGACAACGACCACATCGAGTTCTTCGGAAGATGCGCAGCTTGTCAAGGTTCGGAGCGTGCGAGCGATGACCGATCCCTCGTTGTGAGCGGGAATTACTATCGAAATCATGGGCTTCACGGAATAATAATTATACAACGATGTTGAATAGCAGGTCCGCCAATAGTGGTCTATACGAGGGTTGGGCTAATCGCCGAATTGTAGGCGCGTTTCTTTTGGTCATATTTTGATCTTGGCATACGAGATTTAGCTGATTTAGGCGCCGCCTTGTTCGTGCGGAGCCGTAGCATTCGGGTAGGATAAGCGCGCGGTGTTAATCTTCTCTCTGATGCGCTTGAGAACAGAAAATCGGTCAACAAACGAACCTTCCGCGAGAATTGACCTTCCTTCCGGATCACAGTAACAACTTAACAACTTCGTATGTCACGCGTTGTTTTGGCTCCGATAATTTGAAGAATTTCAGCCATGGCTGACTGGGTTCACGTTTACACTTGTGCCCGGCAAATCGATAGGCCGCGTTTGGCAACGGACCTTGCGTCTTCTCCCGAGATCAAAAATGGGAAGATTGGCTTGACGGTCCTGTGGGACAAGGAGAGTGCCGCTGGGGCATATTCGCATGCGGCTAAAACGGCGACCGCAGGAATCCTCGTGTTCGCCCATTGCGACGTCTATTTTCCGCAAGGTTGGTTTGACAGATTGGCGTGGGAGGTAAATCGGCTTTCTAGCCTCGATCAGGACTGGGCCGTAGCGGGAATTTCGTCACTAACGTCAACTGGCGAGCTTGTGGGAAGAGTTTTTGACACTTCCTTGGAACCCGTATTTCCAAAAACGGCCGGTCTCTTCGGAAAGGCACTCACGTTGCCACTTCCGATTGTAAGTGCAGATGAGCTAGTTTTGGTAGTGCGAAGGGATTCCGGCGTATCGTTTGATCCTTCGCTACCAGAATTCCACCTGTATGGAACCGACATCATTCTCGAGGCTGAGCGCATGGGAATGCGCGCTTACGGGCTGGATATGCCGCTTATACACAATGCGAAGGCGCAGTTACGACTCGGACCCGATTACGTTCGGGCCTACCGCTACATGGTCCGGAAGTGGCGGACTCGGTTGCCGGTACCGACTACATGTGGGCCTCTGACGGCAAGGCCGCTCGCGCTTGCAATTCGACGCCTTCGGATCCGCTACGGTGCGACCTTCAGAACGCCACTCTATTCAACACAACGTCTGATGGATCCGTGTTTGAAGAGCGAGGAACTTGGCCTTGAACGAATGCTGGTTGGTCCGATGCTCCCGATCGATGCCCGGCGGTAAAGATTGAAGCGGGGAAGGTCACTCCGCCTTGTCCAGGTTGTTTGAATTTTTGCGAGGCTTTTCGAAGACTGCATAGTAATCGCCATTCCTCAGATCGTGCCGGCCAAGATTAAGGACGTTCAGCAAGCCGATCGCTGTGAACAAGACCTGACCGAGAAATGGCCTCTTTTCCCGGACGTTGTGATAGACCCAGCCCGTAAGCTCATCGAAATGGACAAGGGTGAAACCCAAATTGTTGCAGAAACCGATTAATGCGTCTGGATGAACGAGGGGGTGATAAACCGTGGGAAAGGGCGGTTGGCCGGGTTGTCCGGCGTTCTTTCGACCCAAGGCAAACTTGTAGAACCAGACGTGAAACCAGTGAGGCGAATATTTCGTTACAAGACCGGATAGCGATCCTGGATGCGGAGCGCCGACGAATAGAATACCTCCCGGAGCCAGTGCGTCGTAGAACAACTTGATAGCTTGGTCCGGGTGATCCAAATGCTCAATGACTGTGTTGCACACGATCAAGTCAAAGCTATTAGGCGGAAACGAATAGGCCTGTATGTCTCCGAGAATCTTGACTTCGGCATAACGGTTGTTGAGCAGTTGGGTTTCATCGATATCAACGACCGTTATCGCTGGATGATCCAATGACGCGACCGGCAGGATTGACAAAGATCCGCCTCCCGCTTCGTAGATTCGGACGTTCCTCGCGGTGCACTCTTTTTCGATAAACTCGCGGACGCGCGACAGAGCCACGTTCGGAGGCAGCCCTCTCGCGGCATTCGATCTTAACATCGCGTTCTCATGGCCAATCAGGGAATTACAGGCAACCAAATGCTCGGCGTTAAGTCAATGCAGCCGGAGACGCCATATCGGCGGCCTTCGTAGTTGATGTTCTTCCGTGCGAGCCCTTGGTTAGCGTGCAGGTTCAAGGGTCCGGTATCAAATAGCTAAGACTTAGATGATGCTTCGGAGCCCGGTGGCCGAATAAAAAAGCCACCGTGCGACAAGGTTGAACTACGGCTCTTCTGGCATGCTCGATCTGTTACCTCCAACGAAAGCTTTAGGACGGTTTCAAATTAAATCAGCTAATGCGTCGGCCGCCCAGAACTCGGTTGACAAAGGAGCATCTTTGACCGCTACAATGTCTTGCGTTGAGCGTTGGAATAGGTCCATGAGGCGGCGCGAGTTCATTTCCGTGGTGTGCGGCTCGTTAACGCTGCCGTGGTCGGAGAGCACCCGCGCCAAGCCCCAGGCTTCGGCACCGCGATCAGCGTCAATTCCTACTGTTGTCCTACCAGCTACGCCACACGCAATCGACCAAGCTTACCCCGATGGACACGTCGACGCGCCTATTGGCCCGTTGCAATTTCCAAGGCTTTTCGACAGGTATGCCACGCGCCCGCCTTGGCAAGTTCCAGGTGTGGATTATTATGTCGGCATTGATCGCTCCCTCTATCCGACCGACTCAAATTTGAAAGATCCGCTAAATCCCGGCAGGACTGATGTTTCGGCGTCGCTCGCCGCGAGCGTCGGTGCAGGCACATACAATGCCGCCCCCGGCAGAAACACGGTATCAATCAACGTTTCAAGCGTTACTATCGATGGCTACGATTTTGGATTGCATGGCGGGATCGGAATCGAGGTGAATGGCTCGAACGTTACAGTGTCGAATTGCAAGTTCACTGCAGGGGTGAACCTTCGAATGCCGATTCGCGTGTTCCACACCCCCACTAACTTCAAACTTCGACAGTGTGTCATAGACGGGGCGAAGGTCAACTGGCACTGCACGGGCACTCAACCCGGAGGTATTATCAGCTTCAACAATGCTGGTACAACTACTGTCGAATATTGCTGGATACGAGATGCCTATTTCCAGGGCATCGATTGGGGCGCCTGCGAGACGGGTAATGTAACGCTGTTATCGAGGTATCGCTACAATTTGATGACGAATATCGGCTATGGTTCTGGTGCTTCTCGTTTCCAGGGATCGATCAACGGTACAGAACTAAGGGCTGGCACGCCTTACGTAACCAACGCTTCGACCGACGGGCCGACCATCAACGAAATGATGACGATTTTCGACGCAGCCAGCGAGATTCTTCCTTGCACGTATATCGTTCGGCAGTTGACTGGTGATCCCGGCGGTTCTGGCACTTATCAGGTTAGCAAACGTCAGCATATTGCGTCGCGCGAGATGTTCGCCGGCGGTGCTTGGAATCAGTCGGGACACGGTGACTGGATACAGTATGTCGGCTCTGGTGGTGCGCACACGCTTGGCGATATCGACTGTACTTTCAATCTCTTTCTACAAAATGACCCTGCGAAGACTTGGTCAACGCAGGGGCTGTCGACACTATCGTCCGCCGGAAACACTATCTTCGCGAACGCTGTGAACGAAAGCTACAACGTCTGTGTTTGTCCATTAGCTGTCTCTATTGCTAGAACGGGCGGCGCACGCAATATCAATTATCCGTTCCTAGTCGATCTGTCGAAAGTCGCCAGCTATCGATGCGAGAATAATTACTGCGATCCAACAGGCTACAACTACAATTGGATTGCACTCTACAATTCTGGTGGCGCAGTTATCGGCGGGAAGGCGCGGGGGCATGGCAATTTCAATTTGCTCAATGGCGCCGATATCAATCTATGGACTGGCTACGCCAATTTGAATTAGCCCAGAGGATGAAAAAAGCACTCCCTAGCGAGCATTGAGCGTGCTTCACTGGTTCGGAAGAGATTCGTAGATGTCGTCGTGCATGGCGGCGACCGAACGGGTTAGCTTCTCAGTGCTATGTTGATCTAGAGGCCGAGAGCGTGCCGAAACGATCGCCAGGAACGAGGATTTGAATGAGACGCCTTAGGGGCGATTGGTTCGAAGTCGGCGATTGCGATAGTCATCTTGTGCGACCCAAACGGCGAAAAGCACACCACTCGTGCCCATACCAAAGCATGTTCGTTGAGCAGTTGCCTTCGAGATTTAAGTCTTCTGCTCGGGCCCAAGCAACAACGTCTTCCATTTTTGCGTAGTAAATCCATTCTCTCACAGTGAGTAGATCGTGAAGTCGGTTAGCCCAGGCACGCCAGACCGGGCGGCGGGCCATGTCCTTGTAAAGAAGGATTCCTCCCTCTTTGACATGCCCCGCGGCGGTCGCAATTAATTCGGCCTGCTTTTCTGGTCTAACATGGTGCAATACGTCGATAAGGCTAACGACGTCGAACCTGCCCTCGGGCCAAGCTCTACTGGCATCCCGGTGCTCAAACCGCACACGGGCGGAGGCCGGTAGCGTTCTCGCAATAGCCTGCGCAGCGCCGATCGCGGCAGGGTCCGAGTCAAAACCGATGGCTGAACTGATGCGCCCAAGACGCTCCAGGAGTAAGATGAAGAGCCCCGCCCCGCATCCCACGTCTAGAATGTTGGCATTAGGCGGTATGTAATCAACAAGAATGTGAAATGGACATATGTATGGACGCAGTCTCTGCCTGAACTTAATACCACCGCGAGTGTTGACATAAATTTCCTCTGTGAATTTGGCGACGTCAATCGCTGCTAGCCTATTTGCACCAAAATGCGGATTGATTTCCGTCACGCTCAAGCTCCTAGATCGCGGCGATCACCAGCAGGGCTATCAAAGCCCCTGCGATTAGACTGTTCTTATCCCTAAGTGCAAAAACAATAGGATCGTCGTTCATCAGCCTTCTGTGCGCCATCATCAATGCTCTGCTAATCCAATAGATCAATATAGGGCAGATCAGCCACATCAAACCAGGTCGCTGGTACAGCAGATGGACTGTATCCGAAGAAAGATAAAGCGCAAAAACCGTGACGGCATTAAATCCAGCTGCTGCCGCAAGCGCAGCTACGATTTCGAGATCGACGAGCTTGTAGTTGCGGTTGGCAGGATCTGGCAACCCTGAATTGATTCGCACGGCCAGTTCTACGTAACGCTTGATCAGCGCCAAAGACAAAAAGATAAACATCGAGAATGCCAAAAGCCATTCGGAAACGGTGACACTGACCGCGACCCCGCCTGCTATAACCCGGACCACATAAAGCATCGCTAACGCCACCACGTCGATAAGCATTTTTTGCTTTAGAACAAAGGAGTAGGCCGTTGTGAGCGCGAAATATCCGAGTATTACACCCAGGAAGGGAAACGACACGAGCATGGCAAAAAGTACCGCGCTAAAGAAAAGAATTGGTACGGCAAATACGCCGTCAATCAAAGGAATAGCGCCGCTCGCAAGGGGGCGGTTACGCTTCGTGGGATGACTTCGATCCAATCGTAGATCGACCAGATCATTCAGGACGTAGACGCTCGATGCACACAGCGAAAATGCGACAACAGCAAACGTTGCTTTTTGAATGGCGTTGAAGGAAAAGTGGTGAGCGAAAAATAACGGTACAAAAATAAGCGCGTTCTTGGCGTACTGATGAATGCGCATAAGTTTTATCCACTGCCGAAGGCTAGGCCGATCGGCCGGAAAAGTCTCTATTTCGAAGTTGATCTTAGTCAACCGGCGTAGAGTGCGCGGGGGGATGCGGATGACAACTGCCTTAGCCGACTGAGCCCAAACCGGAAGGTCTGCTCGGCCATTTCCGATATAGTCGAAACCACGATTCCCGAATTCTTCTGAAAGTCGCTGGGCTTTCGCTGCGCCGGAGAGATTTATTGCATGATCTGATGCAAACCAACCGGCAAATACGCCAAGGTGATCGGCCACAGCCTCTACGAAACGCTGATTACTAGCTGAGGCGAGATAGACGGGTCGGCCTTCGCTCTTTGCCTTACGAATAAAGCTGAGCACTTCTTCGTCATATGGTAGTCTTGCAGCGTCTATCGTCGCAGTCTCGGCTAAGCGATGCTTGAGCGCCGCCTTACCTTTCAGCAAAGCGCGCACCATGCTAAAAATCGTAAAGGGATCGCGTGCGAGCTCCGAGAAGACCATCTCGATTAGAAGATCTGAGCGAACAAGCGTTCCATCTAGGTCGACGACTAGCGGAGGACCTTGGCTAGGGGAACTGGTTGTGATCGCGGTAGCAAAAATTTCATTCATTAGTTTGCTAGAGCCTCAAGTCAGTCAGGTGCTATACGATGAATGTAAATTACATATATTATCAGACATTCAGTAGCGTTTCGTCGTTAACGGTTCGCCATCGAAGATTTTAGGTTAATTTTATTGCGCTTCGAGCGCTAAATTAAATATCTTAACCAGCCCACGAAATATGGAGCAGGAACTAACCGTGATATGTGAAAAGGTACGTCGAATGCGAGGATTCGAGCGATTGTTCGAGGCTGGAATTGTTCCGCGTAAGCATATGCAATGAAGTTTGCCTTTCTTTCGATGGGGCTTCGGCTACGGTGGCCTATTGTGGGCCTTATAGGGTGCGAGGCTGACGTATGATGATAGGCGATTTAGCCAAAATCAATGTACGCTCGAGACCCGAGAAACTGACGTCGCGATTTGAACGCGCGCACCCTGTTGCGACCTGGGTGGTGCTTACCGGAATCCTTCTTCCCAACGTACCGATTCCTCTAGGCGACTTTAATTTATCGCCGGCGCGGATCGCCCTGTTTTCTCTGCTCATTCCCGCAGTTATTATACTAACTCGAAAAAATAGAAATATAGTTTCGTCCGATTATTTTGCCTTTGGTGTGTCAGGCTGGATATTATTGGCATCTCTTCTTAACGGGGGATTCAGGCCATTTGTCGTTGGCGAAGCGCTGGAGTTCCTGAGTGCTTACCTGGTCGGTCGGGCGTTTTTCTTTGGTCGGCCGGCGCTGCAAACGTTCGTTCGCGCATTCAAGCTCGCAACGATCATCGTGGTTGTTCTTGCAGTGCTCGACCCGCTCTCTGGACGAAATGTCACGCAAGAGTTTTTTGGGATCAGGCTTCCAACGGCGAATGTGCAGTATCGATTTGGCATAGTGCGGGCTTACTCAACTTTTGAAGGCGCCGAACTTTTTGGATCTTTCTGCGTTGCGGCTGCAGCCGTGTTCCTGTTCTCCGAGCAAACTCTCATCAAGCGAACTTTATACTTTTGTCTGGCCGCATTAGGAGTAGCGTTGTCTATATCATCCGGTCCACTGCTCGGCCTGATTCTTGTATTTGGATTTTTTTGTTATGATCGCCTTCTTAAAAAATATTCGTGGCGCTGGCGAGCCTTAGTTCTTATGATTGTTATGTCGACATTTGTTATTTTTACGATTTCAAATAATCCGATCGCTTATATCATCCAGCATTTTACGATGGACCCTCAAACTGGTTTTTGGCGCATAGCAGAATGGGATCATAGTCTCGCTGTAATCTCTACTTCTCCGTGGATCGGGCGCGGCTTCTCGGGTTGGTCAGGATTCTCTTGGCAAGTCATGGCTTTTGTTGCACAGCAGGGGGTCGATTGTGTCTGGTTGGTTGAAGGTCTTCGGTATGGCTATCCTACGATAATATTTTTGCTTCTGGCTATTTTCTTGCCCCTTTTCCCTAGCCGCGGCGTCTCAATGACAGATGACTACCTCAACCGCATGCGGACCGGCTTTAGCTTTGTGACTATTATCACGAGCATAATTGGATTAACTGTCCACCTCTGGGATTCGGAGTGGGTCTTCTTCAGTTTGTGCATAGGAATCCGCGCTTCATTCGCTGAGAGGCTCAAAAGTACACGGGTGATCCACGATGATAATCGTCGGGCGCGGTTCTCTTATCTGAAGCCTATGCTGGCGCCCGCACACTTTGATCAATAACTTCGATCAATAAGACGGACTTCAAGGATCAATTGTGTCGTCATTTGGCAGCGTCCCTATTCGGATTTCCAATCTTCTCATAATGATCTGGAAGCGCCGGGTTGCGATTATTTTCGCAGCCTGCTGCTTTCTCTTTGTCGTGTACATTTTGTTCGGCGAAAAGCGACCAGTATTCTCCGATGAGCAGGAATATCTTAGAATTGCAAATAACCTCGTCGCTGACTGGGTCCTTGGATATGACACTAATGTTCCTTCTGCATATCGAGCGCCCGGATATGTAATTTTCATAACACCGGCAGCTGCCTTAGGGCTGGGCAAGTCCGGGGTTGTAATTTTACAGATATTGGTCTGGGGAGCCTCCTTATACCTCGTTGGGCTCATCAGTTATCGAATGAGAGGTCCAGAGGCGGCGGCATTGGCAGTCATTTTCGCGAGCCTCTATCCGCTCTGCGCTATTACAGCGCTGACAGTCTATCCTCAAACTTTGACGGCTTTCCTGGTGCTGCTGTTCGTTTGGATGCTGACTAAGGAGAAGCAAATCTGCACAAGGACGTCACTATCCGCCGGAATCATTATGGGAATATCAATCTTGGTTTCTCCAATTCTGCTGCTAGTATTTTTTGGAAGTCTATGTTGTCTGCCATTTTTTTCTCGCCTTAACTTCCGACAAATCATGATTGCAATGATCACAGCTTGCTGTGTGG
The DNA here is from genome assembly GCA_963824305.1 of uncultured Alphaproteobacteria bacterium. Lineage (GTDB taxonomy): Bacteria > Pseudomonadota > Alphaproteobacteria > Rhizobiales > Xanthobacteraceae > Bradyrhizobium. Next base: position 846,223 of record CAWGOW010000001.1, on the reverse strand, counting down.
TTGCTCCTTGGATTGGTCGAAACTGGATCGTCATGGGGACGCCTTCAATTTCTACGAGCGTTGGCATCAATCTGATCTATTCATATTCCGACAATGCGTCTCCTGACTTAGGTACGAGCGCGGACGTCGAAAAGTATACTGATGCAGTTCGCGACATGGGCGAGGTTGAGAAGGATCGCGCGCTTCGAAATTTAGCGATTGCCTGGATAAGAGACAATCCGACTTTGGCGATCAAGTTTTACATTCAAAAGATTTTGCGATTTTTTGGATATAAGGAGATGCTTAAAACGCAGGTGGCAGGTGTGAAGATTTTTCAAAACGTTGTAGCGGTCGCATATTATCCATTGCTTTTTCTTGGCGTTTTTGGCGTGATGTATTTCGCGGCTGGCGAGATAAGATATAGCAATACTATAATCGTCGCGTTGTATCTGCTTACTGCAGCGTCCCATGCGCTGTTTTTGGAGCGGCTGAGATATCGAGCAGAGGTAGACTTCTTGATAGTCATCCTAGCCGCGAATTTTTTAGCGACGGTGATTTCGGGCAAACGTGAGCGTGAAGTGATTCAGGGGAACCAGATTGTCGGGTCTTAAGACTTGGATCGCGCGCGGCTCCCTGATCTCCCTTGCATCCGCGGTTGAATTTTCTTCGCGCTTCATTCGAACGGCGATCCTGTCAAGGCTGCTGAATTCCAAGCGAGTTCGGCACAGCCGTGGCGATCACGGTCGTCATGGGTACAGCCGCCCTGGTAACAGACATCGCAATCGATAAATTTGTCATGGTGAGGTCTGCTGAGGCTCGTGCGCTCGCAGCAGCGCATTTGCTTTCGGTCGTTCGCGGTGGACTTCTTGCCTTTGTGCTGTTTGTTAGTGCGCCCTATGCCGCAGTGTTTTTTGGGGTGCCCGAGGCGTCAGCCAGTTTTGCGCTCGTCGCCCTCATCGTTTTTATTCGCTCGTTTGAGCACTTTAGAATTACTCAAGTCCAACGAAATCACGATTATGCGCCAAAGACTATTGCGCATCTGGTTTCGCATCTGACGGCGTTGGGGGTCGCCTTGCCGGCCGCTTATATTCTGCGCGATCATCGAGCTATAATCGTAAGCCTTTTTGCAGAGGCGATCTCCTATTGCTTGGCCACTCACGTGCTTGCGCGTGTGCCGTACAGCATTCGGCCCGACCGCGCGGAGTTCTACGCTTGCGCATTTTTCGGCATCCCGCTTCTGCTAAACGGGATTGGCCTAGCACTATATTCTCAACTTGATCGCTTGATCATCGGGCACTGGTTTGGAGTCTCTACGCTAGCGACTTACGCTGTGATCCTTAACATGGCGGTTGTTCCTATTACGTTGATACATCGCACAGTCGGGACTATGGGGCTGACATACATTTCTTCTCGAATGAGAAATAATGCTGTTCTCGTCGATGATTTCCTCGCTCTCGTATTTCTGTGGGGAACGATAGCTACGGCGTACACGCTTTTTGTGGCGATGACTCTCGACCTGCTTACCCCATTGATTTTCGGCTCTCACTTCAGCGTCAGCTCCTGGGCGCAGATGGCGATAATGGTCATGGCCTTCTGCCAGGTAGCGAGAGGTGCGGCGATCGGCTATTTCCTTGCGACTGAAAAGACGACCACGCTGTCTCTTCTGACTCTGTCGGGAGGATTAGGGTTGGGTCTCGCATTCGTCCTAATTCATTGGTGGCCTCAATTCGAGGTCGTGTTGATCGGGCTTGCTGCCGGCGATCTCTTCTCTTTTGCTTTGTTTTATTTCACATCCACCGATTGGCTCGGACCAAGGCGACGCACGGTTCTTAAGGATTTGTCGAGTGCTCTGTGCGTGCTTGTGGCGATTGCTTTAACATTCGGCTTAAGGCCCGAATTTACGTTGGAAGCCCGTGCCACCGTGCTAGGCGTTGGGCTCTTAGCGATTGTAGCCCAACTTGCTTCGGGTCTGCGCCGACATAGCAAGTTGACAAGTCTATTATTGGGAGTTCGTCTTCTAAAATCATAGGGCAAAACAGCGATTGCATCTCAACTATGCCGTCGGCTCCGGATTAGATGCAAATATGGAGCATTGTCATCGGCATAACGATTGGTCGCGCGGGATCGGCTTGTGTCTATGCTCGACCACACGCTTAATCGGAGGTGACGGCGCGCACGGGACGCCGTCGTTGGTCCTGGGCTGCCGACGACAAGCGGGCGTCCTCGATCCGCTCGGCATCGTCCGCAAAGCTGAGCGGCTGTTCAGCTATCTTGCCGGTCTCAAAGGCGTCCCGCAGAAGCTCCCACGCCTAGGCTGCAAGTCGAGTCGGAGATCGTCACGCTGCCAGTTGCCGTCTAAAACGTCGCTTCGAATCCTCAAGCTACTTATCGTTTCACTCAGCGGCCCTGAGCCTGACCGGCGGCCTGTGAATACGTATCATGTTACCGAAATCGCCGCTAGACCTCGAAACCAACCCCAATTTGTACACGTTGGGCCAAAAAAAAGCCTTAGGCGACCGTTAACTATATTAGATAGTACGGACTGCGGCAGCTTCTGAGTTCGGAGCGGCTGCTGGAGGCTTGGGGGCCTCCGGGGGGATCTCATGAAAGCGACCGGAGCGTCGGTAAGCGTTACCGCATCATAGCGGTTGCGACCGTTGTTTAAGCATCGATGTCAGCATCGATGCTTAGGCGCGCGCGCGTTTGCGAGATCTCGCCATTGGCAAACATGGGGTTCGATGAAGTCATCCGTGACTTGTTCATATTTTGGTCATCATACCAGTTTGGAGAAGCTGAAAGCGAACTCGCCGCGATGCGTCGCTTGCGATTTTATCTCTAACGGGAAGCGTAAAGTTTTACGTCCTCACAAAACAACTTTTTCAAGAGTCAAGACTAGGTTTGGCCTCCGAGCGCAGGCGTTTTCCGCTGCGGGTCTAGCGAGTGAAAAAACTCGAATCCATTCGGTGAGGTCATCTCGTTGAAGACGCCGTCCACGAATCTGCATCAACGTCAGTCGCTGAATGGCGACGACTTAGACGCGCAAAATCAGGCGTCAAGCCTAGAAGACTCCGCGAACTTGTTGGTTCCGGACAAGTCAACGAGCGGCTGGAGCGATCCTTCTTTCGCCGCCGCTGCGTCCAATCATCCTGCTGCCGTTGCTCTCGGCAGCAATGGGACGGTTTCGACAAATTTTTCGAATCCAGGTGACGGAGCAAACACGTCCGCGTCGGCGACGACCGGCTCCAGCACAGACAATACTTCGCAACCGACCCTCGCTGTTGATGCGACGAATCCTTCTCACGTGACCTTCACCGTAGTAGGTCTGCCAAGCGATTACTCCGGCACGGTCACTTTCACCGACGCCTCCGGTCACCAGGACGTAGTGGCAGTCGGCTCAAACGGGGCTTTCTCGGCAAATCTTTCCAATCTGACGGACGGAACGATCACCTATCTGCTGCAGGCGACGAATCCGGCAGGAGATGTCATTACGGTCGATCCGCCGCTTAATTTGGGCGACGGTTCGGCGAATGCGCCGGCTGGTACACCGCAGTTGCCAAATTTGTTGAGCGGTGAGGCGGTTCGACCTTCCTGGAATGTAGCTGGCGTGGATTACGCCGTCGGTATCCCTCAGGGAACAGTGCTCAAGGACCCGTTCGCCGGTGGTGTTTTGGCTCCAGCGCTTGCCGCGCTTGGAGGATCAGCCAACTCTTCAAACCACGTTATCTCCTTTTCCGGGGTCAACAATATCAACATTTCTGGTTGGGATTTTTCACTGGAAGGCGGATGGACTGTTCAAATTTTTAGCAACAACGCAACTATTAGCGACAATTACTTTGCAGTCGGTGCAAACCAACGTCCGCCCATATTTGTAGACAACGCTGCTAATAACGTGACGATAAGAGATAACGTGATCAATGGCGGTGGAGCGACCGGGGTTACAAATCCCGGGACCGGTAACCTCCTTCTCAATGCTCAGGGTAACACCTTAATAGAATACAATCTGTTTGAGAATTCCTACGGTCAGTTCATCGAAGCGGGACCATCCAGTGATGGACCCTCGACCTCATTTGTTTTGCAAAACAACGTTATGATGAACTCAGGCATGGGTTCGCCACAGGGCGTTCATGGCGATTGGGTATATTGGGCTGGAACAGCTGGTCAGACTTTCGGTAGCATCGCAATTGATTACAACACGTTGATCGAGAATTTGCCTTCAACCCAAGAAGCGACCCAAGGGCTCAGTATCTTATCGGCGGCAGGAAATTATGCGAGTGCGTTGTCGGAAAGCGTGAACAACAACACAATCGTTGTCCCAGGCGGCTCAAACGTCAATTATCCGATCATCTTAGAAAGCACCTGGCTTAACGGATCCGCAACAGTCGAAAATAATTACCTGGATACGGGGGGTGTTGGAGGGCAATGGGCTCATTTTGGGAGTTATGGCAATCCGGGCCCTTACAACGGAATAGTTACTACTGCCAATAACGTCAACATGGCCACTGGCGCATATTATGCGCAGAGCGAGACTTCGGTTAGACAAGTCGTAACTTCACCTTCAGGCGGTACCGAGGTTGTAAGCAACACCATTACATTTACGGTCGATTTCAGTGGGACTGTGACGGTTACCGGCGCGCCAACGCTAACGCTCAACGATGGTGGCACCGCGACATACACCGGTGGTTCAAACACGAGCGCGCTGACTTTCACTTACACCGTTGGGGCAAGTAACCAGAGCGTCTCTGCTCTCGCGATTACTCAGGTCAATCTGCCGAATGGCGCGACTATCAAGGATAGTGGTGGTAACGTTGCCGATCTTTCCAATGCACTGACAACTTTTTTTAATCTCGCGGTTGACCCGATAGCTCTTGGCCCGACGTTGACGTCGGTCGTTGAGTCTCTCTCGACCGGCGATTTGAACGCCGGAAACACGGTCACGCTGACACTCAACCTGAACTCGGCGGTGACGGTTGCAGGCGGCACTCCGACGCTGACGCTCAACGACGGCGGCACGGCAACTTATACCGGCGGCTCTGGCACCAGCGCGCTGACTTTCACCTACACGGTCGGCGCCGGACAGAACGTCGCGTCGCTAGCTGCAACTGCGGTCAACCTCAACGGCGCGACAATGAAGGACGGTGGCGGAAATAGCGCCAACGTTTCTCTGACCGGCCTGACCCAGAGTGGCCCGCAGATCGACACCACGGCCCCATCGGTATCGTCGCTGGTGGCCTCCGGCACGGGCATCACCTCCGGCTCTGGCGACCTCGGGGTCGGCAAGGCGGTGACGCTGACGGTCAATCTGAGCGAGGCGGTGACGGTTGCAGGCGGCACGCCGACGCTGACGTTGAACGATGGCGGTACAGCCACCTACACCGGCGGCTCCGGCACCGGCGCACTGACCTTCAGCTACACGGTTGGGGCCGGCCAGAACACCTCCGACTTGGCGGTGACAGCAGTCAACATGAACTCGGCAACGGTCAAGGATGGGGCCGGCAATGCCGCCAACCTGACTGGCGCCGTAACGACGCCGTCCGGCACGCTGCAGGTCGACACCACGGCCCCATCGGTATCGTCGCTTGTGGCCTCCGGCACGGGCATCACGTCCGGCTCTGGCGACCTCGGGGTCGGCAAGGTTGTGACGCTGACGGTTAATCTGAGTGAGGCGGTGACGGTTGCAGGCGGCACGCCGAGCTTGACATTGAACGACGGCGGCACGGCGACTTATACCGGCGGCTCCGGCACCAGCGCGCTGACCTTCAGCTACACGGTGGCTGCAGGGCAGAACACCTCCGACCTAGCGGTGACCGCGGTCAACATGAACTCGGCGACGGTCAAGGATGCGGCCGGCAATGCGGCCAACCTGACTGGCGCCGTCACGACACCGTCCGGCACGCTCCAGATCGATACCACGGCGCCAACGGTGTCGTCGGTGGTGGCTTCCCCAGGGACTGGGACGAAAAATCCGGGCGACGTAATTACTCTGACCGTTAACTTAGGCGAGGCGGTGACTGTTACCGGCACGCCGACGCTGACCTTAAACGACGGTGCCACGGCCACCTACACAGGCGGCTCCGGCACCAACGCCCTGACCTTCAGTTATACCGTTGGAGCAGGCGACAGCACGGTTCCGACGCTCGCGATCACCCAGGTGAATTTGCCATCTGGGGCGACCGTAAAGGACGCGGCCGGTAACGCCGCCAATCTTTCGGGCGCCGTCACGACCTTCCCGGGCCTGTCGATCGATCCACCGCCGGTTGTGGTTTCGGTCTCAGAGACGCCTTCATCGGGCGATCTTGGCGTCGGAAAGACGGTAACACTGACGCTGACCCTGAACGATGTCGTGACGGTGACAGGTGGTCCCCCGACGCTGACGCTCAACGATGGTGGCGTTGCCACGTATCTCAGCGGGACCGGTACGAATTCGTTGACCTTCCGCTACACTGTCGGCGCGGGAGACAACACGTCTACGCTGGCTGCAACCGGTCTCACGCTTAACGGTGCGACCATTCAGAACGGTGTGGGTGAGGCTGCTGTTATTTCATTCAGCGGCGTGACTCAGAACGGGCCTCAGATCGATACCACGACGCCTACAGTGACGTCGGTAGCGACTTCCGGAGCGGGTATCACGGCTGGGACGGGTGACCTCGCGGCGGGCAGCGTGGTGACGTTAACCGTCGATTTGAGCGAGGCAGTGACGGTCGCGGGCGGCACGCCGACGCTGACGCTCAATGACGGCGGCACCGCGACATATACGGGAGGATCCGGGACTAACGCGCTGACCTTCAGCTATACGGTAGGGGGCGGCGAGAGCAACGCCGACCTCGCGATTTCAGCCGTCAATCTCGGCAACTCCACCGTGAAGGATGGCGCTGGCAATGCCGCAAATCTTTCAGGCGTGGTAGCCAACCTGTCCGGGACGCTACAGATCGATGGCGTTACAACGCACATAGCGCAAGTTGGGAGTAACTTTTTCCTCGACGCCATCAACGGCTCAGGCCCGGAGCTGATATACAGCGGCGCACCGGTCACGGTTGGAATGTGGACGGGCTTCGCGCCGGTCGCTGCGGTGCAGATGGCAAGCGGTTACGATGTCGCTTTCTACAATGCATCCACTAGACTTTATAATATTTGGAGTGTCAGCAGCAGCGGTAACTACATCAGCAGCCTGGCGAGCGGTATCTCCGCAACAAGTTCGACGCTTGAAAGTTTCGAGATTAGTTTCCACCAGGATCTCAATGGCGACGGCATCATTGGAATTCCGGCTATCCAAACCGACACCAACTTGCTCGGTACGACCAGCCTGACGCAGGTCGGAAACAGCTACTACCTCTACAACGCCAGCGGAGTCGGTCCCGAGCTCAAATATACCGGCGCGCCGGCTACGGCGGGAGAGTTTGGTGCTGTTACCCCTGTCTGGGCTGCGCTGACGGCAAGCGGGTATGAGGTCGCCTGGCAGTTCACGGGCACCAACAGCTACACAGTCTGGAACACCGACAGCAACGGCAACTACGTTTCAGACACCATCGGCATCGTGGCAGGCAACAGCACGACGCTGGAATCGCTTGAGACCAGTTTCAATCAAGACCTCAATGGCGACGGCGTCATTGGAATTCCGGCCATCCAGACCGACACCAACTCGCTCGGCACGACCAGCCTGACGCAGATCGGAAACAACTACTACCTTTACAACGGCAGCGGAGTCGGTCCCGAGCTCAAATATACGGGCGCGCCCGTCACGGCCGGCGAGTTTGGCGCCGTTACTCCGATCGGCGCCGCGCTGACGTCGACCGGCTATGAAGTCGCCTGGCGGTTCACCGGCACCAACCTTTACACAGTTTGGAACACCGACAGCAACGGCAACGACGTTTCCGATACGATCGGCATTGTGGCGGGCAACAGCACAACCTTGGAATCGCTCGAGGTCAGCTTCAATCAAGATCTCAACGGCGATGGTGTCATCGGAATTCTAGTTCATACGGATGCTAATTCGATCGGAACGACCAGCCTGACGCAGGTTGGAAACAACTACTACCTTTACAACGGCAGTGGAGTTGGCCCTGAACTCAAATATATGGGCGCGCCAGTTACGACGGGAGAATTTGGCGGCGTTACCCCGATCGGTGCCGCACTGACGTCAACCGGCTATGAAGTCGCCTGGCAGTTTACCGGTACCAACTATTACACCGTCTGGAATACCGACAGCAACGGCAATGACGTTTCCGATACCATCGGTATCGTGGCAGGCAACAGCACGACACTGGAATCGCTTGAGACCAGTTTCCACCAGGATCTCAATGGCGATGGCGTGATCGGTATCTATGCCTCGCCCGGGACAACCGTCCAGATCACGAGTCCGCTTCCGAGCGCCGTGGGAGCTGCAACAATCGGAGCCGGCGCCAAGTTCGAACTTGGCACCGCCGATTCGTCGTCCGTCACCTTCACCAGTTCGACGGGAATGTTGGAACTTGATCAACCGTCTACGTTCAACGGATTGATTTCTGGTTTTACCGGAAACGGAACTCTTTCTGGATCGGATCAAATTGACCTCAAGGGGATCAATTTCAATACCGTCCACGATAGTTATTCCAACGGCATTTTGACGGTCACTGACGGCAGCCATACGGCAGCGCTGGACTTCAGTGGTTCCTACACGTTGGCGAATTTTAAATTCGCCAACGATGGCAGTGGTGGAACGATTGTGTACGATCCGCCGGTGACGCTGGGGCAGGGCAGTGCTTCGCAGGCTCAAATTGCGCAGGGGCCGGCTTTAACCGCATTGGACCAGCAAGTCGCCTTGTTCTCGCAGCAGATCGCGACGGCGTTTCCCTCGTCGGCGTTTAATGAAACAGGAAGCTCTGTGGCTGGCCTGTCCAACGTTGGCGGCGCTCAGCTAGCGCAAATTGCCGCACCGTCAGTCACGCAGCAACACGTTTAGGGGCGCGGGCTGATCCCGCTCTCGAGCGGATATGTCTGCTGTGCTCAATCGAGGGGCAGGGCGAGCGGCCGCGGTACAAGGTCGGCGCAATTTCTGTTCAGCCATGATACTGAAGGTCGCGGCTTGGTGGTCGCTTCGTCATACGGTGGCTTGCTGCCCTAAAGGCAATGTGGGGTCGGATCCTGCCGAATGGTTTGAGATGCTGGCAGTATGAAGCAACACTCGAAAATATCTTTTTTTGCATGTGTGGTCCTTGCTTGCGTGCTTTCGTGCAACGCAGGCGCCGCGGCACCGCAAAGACGACTGGCGCTAGTGATAGGCAATGCCTCTTACAAGGCGCAGCCGCTGACGAACGCCGTAAACGATGCGGCGTTGATCGCCCAAACCCTGCAATTGGCTGGATTCGACGTTGTCGGCGCGCGCGATCTCGATCAGGGCCAGCTCCGCGCAGCCTTTCGCGATTTCACGGACAAAGTCGCCAGTGCAGGACCGGGCGCGGTAGTCTTTGTATATTTTTCGGGTTACGGGCGTCAGCTTGCTGGCCAGAACTATCTGGTTCCGATCGCTACCGAGATTTCCGAGGCTGCCGACTTACCGGCACGGGCTTTGTCGCTGTCTGAGCTGATGGTTGGTCTCTCGGCGCTCCGCCCCGGAGTAGCTTTTGTCGTACTCGATGCTGTAAGGCCCGGACCTTTCGTTCAGCCTGATCAGGCCGGCGGACTAGCTTGGGTTCAGCCAGAATCCAACATGCTGATTGCGCTTAGCGCAGCGCCGGGCACGATCGCCCGTGATGCGGCGGGCCCGTACGGGCCCTATGCCAAAGCGCTCGCCGAGATGATCCGCGAGGGCGATCTTACGCCGACCGAGATTTTTTACCGCGTTCGTTTGCGCGTTCACGATTTGACAAAGGGAAGCCAAGTTCCCTGGGAATCGTCCAGGATCCAGACGCAGTTTAAATTCTTCGACCGTGTCGCAGGGGCTCCGGCGCGAACAGATGCGCCAGCACAAAGCGCTCAATTACGCTTGCAGCCGATGCGCGCTCTCGGCGCTCAAGCCGCTTACACGACCGCATTGATGCGCGACACATTTGACGCCTATGCTGATTTTCTCGCGGACTATTGGCAAGATCCGATGACCAAGCGTGTTCGCGCACTGCTCGCGGTACGCCGCGAGTTCGATCACCTGGCAACGGACGTGCGAAGCAGATCAGCCCGTCGCCTATTGGTCCTATATGGAACGATATCCACTTGGTCCACACGTCGCCGACGCAAGCCGCCGTCTTGCAAAAATAGGCGCCGCGACGACGCCACCTCCGAAATTCTCAAGAATGGACTACGACATACCGCCGCCGTTGCCGGACGAACTGGAATATATCGAGCGGCCGACCCTTGTTCTGGATGAGCCGGCATTCGGGTTCGAAGCCCCACCATCGGCTTCGGCCGTTTTCTTGGAGCCGCCACCGCAAGAGCTGCTGAACATGAAACCGCCGGCAACCTCTGCGGCGCACGCTCTTCCTGCACTCAGCTTGCCGTTGCCAGCGTTTATTCGTGTGCCGTCAGACTCAAAAACGTCGCCAGCCGCGGAACGCGAAGCATGGGCGATGAGACCGGCAATTGATGTACCGGGTGGACCAGCAAAACAGGCCGAGTCCACGGTATCGTCGATTTCGACAACCAACAGGAAGAACGAGCTTGCAAAGGATACGCGTCCGTCTCCGGTTGATGACGAGGTGCAGCAAACCAAGAAGCCAACTCTCCAGACCGCGAGGCAGGATCCGACAAACGAAATCACGATGCGCCCGGCTTCATCGATGTCCGTAGCGCCTGGGCCTATGCGGTCGCCGCAAATTGACGAGGATGTGCCGCGATCGGCAATCGTTCCGCAGGCCGCAGCCATGGCGCCGGCTTGGTGGACCGACATTCTGACGACCGGAACCGACCGCGTTTTATCTGGCCCGTTGAGCGTCGCCAGCGATATGGGGACTTCGGCACCATCTATGTTTGCGTCCGCGTCAGCTGGCCTGACGTTCCAGGTTTGGAGCCAAGGGATACCGTCGGCGCAGGCCGTCGCGTCAGCTTCAGGTGCCCGTCGGGCGCCTCGAGCGGCGGCAAACACGGCTCCCTCTAACGCCCAGGCTGGCACTACCGGAGCTTCCCAGCGGCCTGTCGTGAGATCGGCGGCGGTGGTGGCCTCGGCCAGCGCTAAGCCTTCCAGGCCGCCCTTGGACCCGCTAGAGCCCGCTGGGGCGACGGACCACTCAAAGCCTCGCAAGAAGCCGGTCCAGACCCAACCGTCCCCGTCAAACCTCGCCGTGCGCAGGGCCCCGGAGCCGCCCGGAGCGACGTCAACTGACCCTCAGTAAGGCTATGTCGCGCGTGGATTCACTCGATGGCAGTTCGGTTGCGCTCGATCTGCGAGACACCCTGGGCAAGCTTCCTAAGAGTCGGAGGCCGATTCAAGAGATCAGCGAACGCAAGCGATGTCAGCTTGAACGCAGTGGGTCTAAACCGACGCCCGCGACGATCAATCATCGTAGGCCAATCCCGTAAACCATCTTGCGAGTGATAATTACGCAGCGCTTGAAGCGACTGTCGGACCTTCTTTAGCGAGCGTTGCGGTAGTCATGATAAGGGCAGTCCGGACTGATTGGCTTCATCGCTCGCGCAGAGTCTCTTGTTTGTATCTGACCAGCGGAGACAACAGGTAGCTGATGATCCGTCGCGATCCCGTCTTGATTTCGGCAGTCACTGCCATGCCCGGCGAAAGGTTCACTTTCTTGTCCTCAACCTGCATCTGTATTCGGTCGACCGAAATCCTAGCCGCGTAGGTCAACTCCTGCCCCTTGGGCTCGCTGGTAGCTGTGGTAGACCCGGTCTGCTTTTCGTTCGATTTGTCGTTGGCATTGTCGCGAACAATAGCATCGGATGAGACGCTCAGGACGTGACCGTGCAACAGCCCGTATCTGGTGAAGTCAAAGGTATCGACCTTCACTTCGACTTCATCACCGGCGTGAACGAAACCGACATCGCGGTTGCTCACCATGGCTTCGATCTCGAGCTGGCTGTCATTTGGCACAATGACCGCAAGCGATTGGGCCGGCGTAACCACTCCGCCGACTGTATGAACGGATAATTGCTGGACGATGCCGGAAACCGGAGCTGTCAGCTGTTGCAGTTTGGTGCGCTGTTCGGCTTTCGAAAGATCCGCCGCTAGTCCACCTGCCTTGCGCTCAGCCTCGGTCAATTCGCCGAAAAGCGTCCGGCGATACTCGGCCTTGGTCTGGCCCCGGGTATCTATGATCGCGGCGACGGCGGCTTTGGCTTCCTTCAAGTGGCTTTTTTGAACCAGCCGCTCCTGTTGACTTTCGGTCAATTGCTGCAGCACTTCGTAGTATTGCAGCCGATTGGAGTATTCGCTCAACGCCTTGCGGATATTGACGCGCTCTTCAATGGTCGGGATGACGGCTTCAAGCTTGTCGACGGTGGCCGAAATGGTCCCAAGCTCGGCTTCCTTTTGAGTCCTTTGCCCATCAAGTGCCGCGATCTTTGCCCGGTGTTCGGAGACCTGGGCCAGGAGAAACTGCCGCTGCATCGCCACCAAGGCGGAATTGGCCCCTTCTGGCGGATGGAAGGCGGCTAGGGGATCGTCTGTATCGGTGAGTGCTGCACGAAGACGAGCGATATCAAGCTGCGCGGATTGCAGGTCGCTCCGGAGGTGAGTTATTTCTCCTTCGTTGATAGTCGAATCGAGCTCGATCAGCGCGTCCCCTGCATTCACACTCTGGCCGTTTGTCACCAGGATCGCGCGCACAACGCCGGTCTCGAACGGCTGGATGACCTTGCTGTAGCCAGTCGGGATTATTTTACCAGCTGCGGTAGCTACGATATCGACGTGGCCGAGAGTTGTCCAAATAAGCGCCAATAAAAACAGGCCAATAAGGGTGGCGCCGATCGCCCTGCCGATTGGGGAGGGCGGCGTCTCGACGATTTCCAGTGCGGCAGGGAGAAACTCAAGCTCCTCCCGACCTCTCGCCCCAGGGTCAACCGGGAAAGGCAAAATCTTTTTCTCAGCCTTCATGAAATCCTACTTAAAACGTCAAGCTGTCGCCCCTTTTCCGGGCGATCAGATCAACCACCATGAGATCAGGGCTTTAATTGGCCGAAACATTGAGTTTGCACGTAGGCGGTCTGTCGCACAAAAGCATCCCGGCGGGTTAGAAAAACCCCTGAAAAGGGACACAAAACCGGTAGCGCAAAGGTATCGCTTAAACTATGGCTAAGGGGTTTAGAAGTATACAAAATATTGGCAGCAATTTAATTCCGCGCGGTAGGGCGCAACCCACGGGGGTGGAATGACCGTACATTCGGAAGTGCCCGGGCCGAATGACCCAGGTCTCACTGCCCTCGTGATGCTTTTGCGCTTTCACGGGGTCGGCGCGGATCCCGCACAAATACGGCATCAAACCGGGACTGCAACGCTCGGCACCGCGGACATGATCCGGTGCGCCAAGGACTTTGGCCTTAAAGCGCGGGAAGTGAAAACAAACTGGGCACGGCTGGCGAAAACTCCGTTGCCGGCCATTGCGGTGTTGAAAGACGGCGGGTTTCTCCTGCTCGGCAAGGTTGGCGAAGACAAGGTCGTCGTGCAGTCGACGAAGACGCCTCGGCCGGAATTGATGACCAAGGACGACCTCGAGGCGATCTGGGATGGTCGCCTTGTGCTGATGACCCGCCGTGCCAATTTGGCCGAGTTGTCGCGGCATTTTGACGTCACCTGGTTTTTGGGTGCGATCCACAAGTACCGACATCAACTAGCCGAAGTACTCGTCGCGTCTTTTTTCCTCCAGTTGTTTGCTCTCGCTTCGCCGCTATTCTTTCAGGTTGTCATTGACAAGGTTCTGGTCCACCGGAGCATCGGTACACTCGACGTGCTGGTGATTGGACTGCTTGGAATCGGGCTTTTCGAGACGATTCTAGGAATACTCAGAACGTACCTTTTTTCGCACGCCACCAATCGCATCGACGTCGAACTCGGCGCGCGACTTTTCCAGCATCTATTAGCTCTGCCGACCGCATATTTCCAGACCCGGCGAGTCGGTGATTCAGTTGCGCGCGTGCGCGAGCTGGAAAACATCAGGACATTTCTGACAAGCTCGGCGTTGACGCTTGTCATCGATCTGTTTTTCACCTTCGTCTTTCTCGGGATAATGTTCCTTTACTCACCGCTGTTGACTTTGGTTGTGCTGGCAGGATTTCCATTTTACGTGGGGATTTCTGCCGGAGCGACGCCGCGCTTTCGTCAGCTTCTTGACGAGAAGTTCAAGCGTGGCGCGGAAAGTCAGGCGTTTCTGGTGGAGAGCGTCACGGGAGTGGAGACGCTCAAGGCGATGGCGGTCGAGCCGCAAATGCAGCGACGCTGGGAAGAACAGCTCGCCGGCTACGTAGCGGCGAGCTTTCGCGTCCTGCGCCTCGGCAATACGGCCAGCAACAGCGTTCAATTCGTCAACAAGGCGGTGATGGCGGGCATCCTTTATTTCGGAGCCCGCCTGGTCATTTCCGGCGACCTTACCGTTGGTGAGCTCGTGGCCTTCAACATGCTGGCGGGGCGTGTGAGCCAGCCGGTTTTGCGGCTTGCTCAGATCTGGCAGGACTTCCATCAGGCGAGGCTGTCCGTGCAGCGGCTTGGCGATATCCTCAATACGGCGGCGGAGCCGAAGTTCAATCCGGCGCGCGCCGCGCTGCCCGCCATTCGCGGCGACGTCACGTTCGACCATGTGATGTTCCGTTATCGTATCGACGGGCCGGAAATTTTGCACGATGTCAGCTTCAGCGTTTCTGCCGGACAGGTCATTGGCATCGTCGGACCTTCCGGTTCGGGCAAGAGTACGGTGGCCAAGCTCATTCAGCGGCTTTACATTCCCGAACGAGGCCGCGTACTCGTCGATGGCGTCGACCTTGCCATGGTCGATACGTCATGGCTGCGCCGTCAGATTGGCGCGGTATTGCAGGAGAACGTGCTCTTTAATCAATCGATCCGCGACAATATTGCCTTGCCGGATCCGTCGATGCCGATTGAGCGGGTCGTAGAGGCAGCGAAGCTTGCAGGGGCGCACGATTTCATATTGGAGCTGCCTGAAGGCTATGACACGATCGTGGGCGAGCGTGGCGCCAGTCTTTCGGGTGGCCAACGCCAACGCATTGCCATCGCGCGTGCATTGGTAACGAATCCCCGCATCTTGATCTTCGATGAGGCGACCAGCGCCCTCGACTATGAGAGTGAGCGGATCATTCAGGACAACATGCAACGTATCGCTCAGGGGCGTACGGTGTTTGTCATCGCCCATCGGCTATCAACGGTACGGCGAAGCGATCGCATCATCACCATCGATCGCGGGCGGTTGGTGGAAGATGGAACGCACGATGAGTTGCTCACAAAAGGTGGCCGCTACGCCACGCTGCATCGCGTGCAGGCGGGAGATCTCCACGGGGTACGCTAGGCCGCTTGCCTGGAATCGCGAACCGGCGAAGTAAACGAATGCGCGCGATTTCCATTCCGATTTAAAGCTAACGGATCGCTAGTGTGCCGTATGATGCGTCGAGGCTTCGGCTGCTGCAGCGCGTGCTGGCTCTTTTGGCAGCGCGGCTAATTGAAGATGCTGCACGATTATTCCGGCAAAGTAGCCGCATTGCAGGCATATGGCTGCGAGCGTGCCCATTTTGACGATTACCCAAGCAGTTGGAGGGTAAGCTATTCCAGTTCCAGCTGAAAGAACCACGATCATCGCCATGGCCGGAAGTAAGGCGATGACGCTCAATCGCTGAGCTAGGGCAGCCCCGAACAGGAAACCGATCATCGATGCTAAAATCACGTCTCCTCCCCTGCCAACTAAAATCGCGTCTCACCCCTTAATTTTCCGTGAAAAGGACACAAACATTTAATGCTTTTTGATCTAGTCGCCTGCCGCTTGGTTGCTGAATCGGCGTGAGTGTCGTGATGACGACGGGTTCGCCCACTGAGCACCATTGCCCGACGGAAGCTTCCAGTCGTCGCACATCGTGGTTGAAGATTGCACCAAGCCACGATGCCAATGAATGCTCCACGCTTAGCTATATTTGTCGTTGCCGTTTTCGGCCTGCCGATATCTCGCGGGTGGCAGCATTCCTTCTCGCTGGGTACATCACACCCTCTGATCATTCATACGATGTCGAGCAGGCCGATATGTCGAGTAGCGGCTTGTTGCCAGATCCGGCTATCACTGCGGCGCGCATAATGTCAGCGCCGATGTCGGGCAGAAGAGGCCAATTCCTCCCTCACAATTGGTTTTTTTCGCGCGCGCGAATGCGGCGTCTTCGAGCGGTTATGAGGCCATTGGTTTGCGAGCCGGGGTTTCCAATGGCATGCCCGATGGAGCTTGGCGTGGGAATACCCCCAATTCTCAACTGATACGCGGCGGACGGTTTCTGGTTCGGCAGGCATACGGTAATCATTACTGACGCCGAAGTGGCGACGGCGGCGGGCATCATCGACCGGATCGGCGGCTACGAGGACCGGGTCCAATAACAGCTTCGTGCAGACAATTCTTCGCGCTGCCCCTGAGTTGTGCGCCTCACTCCCACCGACACCAATCGAAAAAGATTTCTGGCCGGGAGTTTATCTCTGACTTACCGACGCCAAACGCGCCTCGAGATAAGTATCTTGGGAGTATTAGGATTTCCGGAGCTGATTCACTTCAGCTTTAAAGCGGGTCTCGATGTACGTCATCCGGCGATGAAGTTGCCCGGCCTCAGCTGCATCGAGTTATTCTCCGGGCAGATCGACTGCACGAAAGTTTTCTTGCTGCGCAAATTCCAAGTCAGAATGTGCCTTTGCCGCCAAGAAGCGATATAGGAATGTCCACCTACGCAGAAACTTACCTTGAAGCGAATCTCCGATTATAGTTTGTGCATCCGCATCGAACTCGTTGGCCGAAGGAAAGGTGACATGTGCCGTTCAGTACTCCGACAATTGGTCGAGAAATGTGCGCCCTCCAAACTTATCTAGCGTTAGGTTCGTCCTAGTGGATCCTAGGAACGCCAGCGAGAACTGCCGTGGGCGTATGCATCCGCGGAACGTGCATGTAAATCAAAAAGTATTATCGCTTCGCAAAGCCGCATGAAGGCGCGAATTGACAAACCGAACCTCGACTATCCATGTCTGATTTTGGATCTTCCGCGGCGCATGCAAATGGCAGGTAAGGTTGACCGGTTAGCTTAACTTGCCGAGGGAATTGCCTAAGGGGCCAGGACTCTTTATCTACTTTTAGCTCTTAGATTTTCTGCGATTGCGGTCGCTCAGTAAGCAATTCGGAACTCTGCAAATTCTGAGTCCGCAGGCAGGCCCGAAGCCCATGAACAATCAACCGCTACAAGCAGATCAAGAAAAGGAGCGGAGGAGCGGAGCCCCGTTGAATGACAATGTGGCGTCTGACAGGCGATCGCCTAGAGCGCTGCCATGGGCATGGATCGCTTTGAGCGGCTTCGCAACGCTTGTTTGGGTCATCGGGATCGGCTGGGTTGCTGTCAAATTGTTCCAGTGGTTCGCCGACTAGCGGTAAGGCTGCGCTTGAGGGACCGGACAACTTGATTAACGAATAAATTGCAACCGCCGCGGCGACTAAGTTTCCTTGTGGTGTTGTTGCCGGGTTTTGCCTTTGTTTGGCTCAATGTTATCGATGACGAAGTCCTCGATACTCTGACCCGTCTTCAGAGCGGCCGTGAGCCATCGCGGCTGCTTACCCCGCCCTGACCAGGTCTCGGATGGTTCGTTAGGGTTTTGATACTTGGGAAGTACGCGCGGATACTTGCGTCGCTCCCGCGGTGCGCTTTGCCGAATAAACGCTACCTCCGGCTGCTGCAATTCATTGTTTTCACGGCGCAACTTTGCCAGCCTTTTTTCCAGTTCCCGTTTTTCCGATGTGAGTCGGATAGAGAGGCGCCGGCCAATCTCTACATGTAGCTGCCACATTTCGTCCGTTGACATCACGTCCAGGTTCAACTTGTTGCCAGTCTTCATTGCGAAGTCCGCGATTTGTGTCCCACAGGCATCAATGTCACATAACTCGCATATAAATTGCAATTAAATTGCTAATCCGTCGATTAAATTCCGGAAGGCAGTCGGATTTAAAGCTGAAGTTAGCCAGTTAGGAGCATAAATCGGGGACGACCGCAGTCGTCGACCAAGCGCGTTCAGTACGCGTTGCGCTTTCGCAAAACTTCAAAGAGCGTTTTGATCAAGATTTGAATGTCGAGCCAAAGGCTCCAGTTGTTGATGTACCAAAGATCTAGCTCGATACGCCTTGATATATGTTCGATCGACGGAGTTGCCCCGCGGGCTCCGTTGCACTGCGCCCAACCCGTAATACCAGGTTTGACGTGGTGCCGGTAGGCGTAGTCACTAAGGACGTTTTCAAAATAGCTGTCGTGAGCGAGGGCGTGAGGCCGCGGCCCGATCAGCGACATCTCCCCCTTGAGCACATTAAACAGCTGGGGTAATTCGTCGATACTCGCCGATCGAAGGAGGCGCCCGATAGACGTCACGCGGGGGTCGTCTCGTGTCGCCTGCAAGACCGCAGATCCATTCTCCTGCACAGTCATCGTACGGAATTTGAAGATGACGAATTGCCGGCCATTAAAGCCATTTCGGTTCTGCCGGAAGATTATGGGGCCAGGACTGTCAAGCCTAATCGCAATCGCAGTGAGGGTCATAATTGGCAGGAAAAACATCAAGGCCAATGAAGCCAGCGCGATATCCAAAATACGTTTTACCAAACGCTGCACAGCACTCAAAGGCGCCCGTTGCATTTCGATAGTCAACACTTGTTGGCGTGCCGATGAGGCGTAATTGGTCAAACTTCTAACTTTTGCGTCCGGCAGCAGGCGAGCAGCTACCGGAATAGCTTTGATCTCATCACGCACAAACTCAATTCGATCCGTATCGTCCCAAGGCAGGGCAAGCAAAATCTCGCGGCAGTCATTACGCCGAACAAAATTGAGTGCAGACTCAATAATCCTGCGGTCCGCAATCAAACGCTCTGATCCGTCCGATTCGGTACTTAAAATAAATCGATTGATCTCCGCCGATCCAAACAATGCGAGCAAATCTTGTGGTTCAAAAGCGGATATTTGATCGATGGCGCCCAACAGCACAGCGTTACGTCGCCCAACTGATCCGCGTGAAACGGCTTCTGCCAAAGCCACCTTCGTCACTTTGCGCGCGCCCACGAGGCCGACAGGAGCAAGAAAGGAAAAGATTACAAACGAACCGCGAGAATAATCGACGCCGACCTTCAACAAGAACGCAAAAAGAGCGAGCATCAGCGCCGTTGTGCACCAACAGACAAGAATATCGCTGAGTTCGACCCGAGGCTTTGCGCAATTCGGAAAAGCGTAAAAGCCCTTTCCGTTCATTCGTACTATATAGAGAATGCTCGCAAGCAAGCCGACGGACAGGTAAGGCGGAATGCTGGAAATCGGGTCGCCGGCCAGCACTTGATAACCGATGCCGCCCAGGAGACTCGACAGCAGAATGATTACCCCGTCGAGCGCGGACAACAGGTAAGGAATCGCGTCGCTGGAAAGATGGGATGGGCGCGCCCTCGATAAATCCTCAAGCTGCCTCTTATCACTTAGTTCCGAGCCAATCGACATTACCGCTACCAACGCTACGAGTTTCAAATCAGGGTCTGGCGTTTTAGTGCAGTTAATTCATTCAGTAAAAAATATCAAAATTAACTATGCTTTAACCAAGACTATATCGCGGTTGATTGCGGGTGGCAATAATAATTTCGCCGATCGTCCGATAACGGTGGGTTTGCTCGAGCCGTATCTCTTAAGGCGCCCGGTATTGCTAGATGTTGCAACATCGCCATTCGCACTGGTTCAACGTCCAATGCTTGCGTAGGTGAAGCCGTGCTTATTCATCTCGTCCGGGTGGTAGACGTTACGCAGGTCGACGATAACCGGTTGCGCCATTTCTTTTTTTAGGCGGTTCATATCCAGGGCGCGGAACTGCTCCCATTCCGTTACGATGACGAGCACATCGGCATTGGCTGCACATGCGTAGGGGCTGTCGCAATAGGTAATATCCGGCAATTCACACCTAGCCTGGACCATGCTGACGGGGTCATAGGCCTGCACCTTTGCCCCCAGATCCCTTAACGCTTGGATCAGGGGAATCGAAGGTGCTTCGCGCATGTCGTCCGTGTTCGGTTTGAAAGCCAGACCGAGTATGCCGACGGTTCGATTGCGTAGATTGCCCCCGAACATCGCAGCCACCTTTCGCGCCATTGCGCGCTTGCGGGCATCATTGACTGCAAGAACTGCTTCCACAATTCGCAAAGGCACGCCGTGATCCTCTGCCGTTTTGACCAGGGCGCGGGTATCCTTGGGGAAGCAGGAGCCGCCGAAGCCGGGGCCCGCATGCAGAAACTTGCTGCCGATTCGGTTGTCCATGCCGATTCCACGTGCGACCTCCTGCACGTCCGCGCCCGCTCGCTCGGCGAGATCGGCCATCTCGTTGATGAAGGTTATCTTGGTGGCCAAGAAAGCGTTGGCGGCGTATTTGATCAGTTCCGCTGTACGCCGGCCAGTGTACATGATCGGGGCCTGGTTGAGATAAAGCGGTCTGTAGATCTCGGCAATCACTTTGCGAGCGCGCTCATCTTCCGTGCCGACCACGATGCGGTCGGGATGCTTGAAATCTCGGATCGCGGCGCCTTCACGCAGGAATTCGGGATTGGAAGCAACGGCGATGTCGGCCTGCGGGTTAGTTTCCGAGATGATGCGCTCGACGTCGTCACCCGTCCCAACAGGCACCGTCGACTTGGTGATGACGACGGTAAAGCCGTGCAGATTTTCCGCGATTTCCCGCGCCGCGGCATGGACGTAACTCAGGTCTGCATGGCCATCGCCGCGCCGCGACGGCGTTCCGACCGCAATGAAAACTGCGTCGGCCTGCGCTACGGCGTCCTTGAGATCGAGACTGAAATCGAGCCTCCCGGCGGCGACGTTGTTTGCCACGAGTTGCTCGAGGCCGGGTTCGTAAATCGGGATCTGGCCGTCGTTGAGTGCCGCTATCTTTCCAGCGTCTTTATCTACGCAAAAGACCTGGTGACCGAAATCCGCAAAGCAGGCGCCGGAAACCAATCCAACGTAACCCGTACCAATCATTACTATGCGCATATTTTCCCAACATATTTTCCCAACACGTAGTCTTCTAATGCCTGCTTTTTAGCGGTTTACTTAATTGCTTGACCAGAGAAGTTCGATGTATGGTTACGTTGCGGCTTGCATGCCATGGCTGGGCAATTCGCTTACACGCGCATAAATGCGCAACCAACCTTAGTTTTTCCGAAACTTGCCCGACGGTCAGTCAGCTAACGCGACCAGCGGCGGCCAAACGCCACGAGGCCGCCATTTCCGAGGAGGTCATTTTTTAATAACACTCGCAAGCGGCAGCCAGGCGGACTTTTGTTTGGAGACCAGCGATCCCAGTACATGCCCACGCGTCACGGAAAATCCAGCATCTGACTCTGTTTTACCGCACCCCCGACAGGGGGTGCCCATGAGCGGCTGCGTCAAGGAGGGCAACTGAACTGCTACTTCACCGAACGACCATCACTTTGCAATACTCGGATGCGGGAAGGAGTGGAGTCCAACTAGATACTCTCATTCCTGAAAGCGGTCCAAGCACCACGGGGAAAGTCCAGGTATCGCCTGCAAGCACTAAGGTTCCCGTGGGAAATACCGAAACAATCGTAGAGACCGATACATTGTTTGCGTTGTACACAAAGCACACGTCAGTTCCGGAGTTATTGAAATTGGGAATGATTTGCGTGCGAACGTTCGACAAATGGTTTGTCTTTCTAACGACCGCCTCGGCTGACCGGCCCAGAGCAAGCATCGCCAGCGTGCACGCCAAAATCCAAACGCTCAGTTTTCCGTACATCGCGCTTTCCCCATAATTGTCTTACCTAGCCTTACCCCTCAATAAACGCGCCCACAATATGCGAACGTGTTTTTTCTGGGGGGCGAACGGGTAGGGGCCTGAGCGCGTCACGACAACCAAGACGGCACTCATCGCACGCTCCGTTGCAAAGCAGCTAGAATTTCACGTGGACGCCGGTTCTGGAGTGTCTAAACTTTGATGCAATGCTGGCGACTGCCATTCGATCGCGGTGGATGTTTAGTGACGGCACCGCGCCGGACTTGTTTATGGCTCACCGCGAGTTCGAGGCTGCGTGGCGTGAGCTATCGGCTTCATCGAGCGCTGCACCGGAGTGTCGAGCTCGTGTTCAAGACGGGCGTGAAGTCGACGCATGTAGGTCGTCAGCCGGACTGAAAACGACTAGGATGAAAGAGGCCGCCTAGGTGGGCGGCCCATGTCTGGATTAGAGCTAATGAAACCGCAAAAGACTCAACCTTTGCCTTGGAGTGAAGAGGAAAAAGAACGGCTCAGAATTCTTGTCCTGCAAGGAAAGTCCCCTCAGGCAGTAGCGTGTGATCTTGGTAGGACGACACTCTCGGTACGAAAGATCGCAAGTCAGCTCAAACTGCCACTTCGAACGATGCGATAACCCCGATTTAAAAGGGGGTTAATGCCCCGTGCGTAAAAGGGGACCATCCACCTAAACGCTTGGTGGAAAGGGCAGTACCGTTTAACTGTAATAGAAGAAAGGCTTGTGAATTCGGCGGTTCGGGGGGCATATACCCCGGATGAGAAAATTGTACGATCCGATAGATTTGGAAGTGTCTGCCCAGCCAGATGGGAACGGTAAATGGAAGTGGGCCATCTCAAGAGGAAGCTCCGTCCCTATCAAAACCGGCGTGGTTACGGGCACCCGCGCGCAGGCTCTTGCTACGGGACATGAAGAACGATGGCGTCTAATTACCAAGGGACATCCGGTAGATCCCCAAATACCCTCGGGACCTAAACCAGCATCGAATCCCTAAGTAACGGGAGCGGCTCACACTGCCATGATAAGGCCAGCACTTTCCGCCGAAGCCTTGAATTGTCATGGCCGCCGCGCACCGATGCATAGTTCTAGCGACTTGATCGGCTCGCCGTTTCAATTATCCTCGCGCGGTTCTTGGTTTTTCCGTTTCCTTTGGCGGGAGCGAATGTACGAGATCGAAATAGCGCTAGCATTGGTTATTGGCTTTGCTGGCGGTTATGCGCTTCGCTCACAAATATCTGCTCTAAGACGACGGAGAGTTTACCGGCTGCGACGGGAAAACGCTCGCAGAGAAATCGAGGCTGCGAGGTTCTTTGCGACGAGAGAGGATGAGACAGCAATGATCGGTCTTTCTCCCTCGGAGCGGCCCTAAACCAAGGGGGCGACAAGGGCGTGCGTTAACAGCTTACCTGGATGTTCCGGATCAAATCCCGAACCAACCTGTCCATCATTGGAACTGCTTTTACAGGGGTGGCGACATCAATGTCGTGGACGTGCCAATAGGATGCTCGGTTTTCCCAACCTGGAAACTTCTTCGCTAATAGAGGCCGATGCTCAGCTTCCTTCAGAGCAATGACGAGCTGAGCCAGATCAAAGTCGGCTAGCGAGCACAATAGAGGGTAGCGTTCGGCCCCCTCCGGCGCGATGCTTCTTTTCCGAAGTGCTTTGAGCGTATGCCGAGATATAGGACCGATGCTTTCGTGCGGTGGTTGCGCAGCTAGTCCGCGAGAAAAAGCCCGCCATTCCAATGTTTCAATTCGAGCGTGGAAATTAAAAAGTTCCTCCGCATACCGGCTGCGGTAGTAGTTGCCGGTGCAAAGGAAGAGGACCAGTTTGGTTGCAGGCATCACTCGATGGAGCGCAGAATTTCACTTCGTTGACAAGCTGCGGGGTTCCTCTTGGTGAATCAGTTGCCGGAGAGTAGCGGCCCGCCGCTAGATCCGTTGAGATAAAGGACCGCCTGACCAACTAGGATACCTACGACTTCATCAGCTATTTTCTCGGCGGCATCTAGAGCGCGCCCGTGGCGATCAGGCGTAAGCGGCTGCGCATGAGAGATTTGGATGCGGTTGCCATTATGCGCACGACCCCGTTCCGCATGCGTCATTGACCGGCTTCGGATTGCCGATTAAGTTTTGTCTTGATTGAACTGAGGTATTTATTTACTCTGTATTTGAGGGTTAGCCATGAAGCGACTTTTGTTTGCTGCCACGGCCGTAGTGGCAATTGCCGGTCCAGCTGCCGCCAACACACGTTCAAGCTCAATGCTCGGGCTCCGTCGGAGGCGTCACAACTAGTTTCAGCTTCGGCACAGTAAATCTCACCCTGAATGAAATCGACCTCTACAAGATAGGTAGCCCGACAGCTCTGGCGATCGACACGAGCCCCAGTAGCTTCAGTTTTTCCGGATTGAGCAACGGCAGTTATATATTGGCCGTCAGCGGCGTTTTCTCCGGCGGCATCTTCGGAACGGGTACGTCGACATACTCGGGCACCTTAAGGGAACAGGTTAGCGCGACACCACTTCCTCCTTCTTGGTCCATGATGAGCCTAGCGCTCCTCGGTCTCGGGCTTTTGGCTTATGGACGCAAAAGTCAGACGGCGCTCAACGCTACATAATCCCACCCAATCCCCTGACTTTTAACAGACCGCCTTCGGGCGGTCTTTTACTTTGCACCCCCAATGGACTCAACCTCCGCTCGAGATACCCCTGTTAAATTAACCTTGAGAGAGTTCACGAAATGGAGTTCCTCTGGCGAAATCGAGAAGGCACTTTAGAACAGCCTGTTTTTATGCCGCATGCTGACGACGCTGACGGTTCCTGATATCTGCGCTGCATTGGGAAGAGATGATGACCGACCGAGCGACGCGGCTGTCGCGGTTACCGACCCGTTCCGGGATCTTTAATTAGCGCAAGGCTGAGTTTACCAAGTTCTCATACCTCAAATGTAATTTAGCGGTGAAGAATACGCACCCTTGTCGTCGCTACCCATAGAGCGAGCATTACCCAAGATGGACGACCGAAGGTCAGTCGATAGAGCGAGAACCTCGAAAGCCGCCTCAATCGTATTTAGCAGGCAAGCGGGCGGCCACTCCTGCGAAGTCGAAGTCAAGGATATCGGAAACGGCGGAGCGGGCATCTACAGGTCAGGATTGGCGATTTTGCCACTGACTTTCGAGCTGTCTCTCGACAATTTGCGCCGGCGCTGCCGCCTGGTCTGGCGCAGGGGAAATTTTTTCGGCGTAACCTTTGAAGATCAATGTTCGCCAACGCTGATCGAATCAGAGATCGGAGAGGCAGACCTCGCCATCAGCGAACCTCCGTTCTCCCTGTTGGACGAGCCGTTGCAGCTTGCTGACAATACCGAAGGGCTGACGGAATTTGAGTCGAATATCACACAACGAGATGGCGATTGTGGGTCGGACGTTGGCTTTACAATTGGAGTGGCTTTGGCGCTGGCCCTACCTGTCCTGATCAGCTTGGGCGCCTATATTGCAACGACCGCGGTCCTCAAAGCGGGCTGAGAGCCCGCTTGCGGGTCGAAGCCAGCAATATAGTGAAAGTGTTCTACTGGCTGCCTCTCGACTAAGGCCTTTTGATTCTCGGTTGGTCCTGGTAAGCGAGATATCTAGGATCCTTCTTGTAATCAGGCAGCAGTTGACGAATATCACTTGCGGGGTGAAGTTCATCCGACGTCGGTTCACCATCGGGAAGCACAGCTACCGGCGTGGGAAGGACCGCACTCGGATGGTGTTGTATGTTTAGCAGACACATCGCCATCGCTGCATGGGCGTGCCTGGCTTTCATCGTTTATGCAACGCTCTCGCCGATATACGACAGGCCGACATTGCCAGTATCTGTCGGTTTTGAACGCCTCGCAGCGTTCGCACTACTCGGCTTTTTGTTCTGTCTGGCTTTCCCAAGGCAATTCATTCTTGTAAGCCTTATCGTTGTCGGTAGCGCCGTGTTGCTCGAGTTTGCGCAGCAGCTTACGCCGGATCGCCATGGGCGCGCTCTAGATGCAGTCGAGAAAATAGCTGGTGGATCCCTAGGTATCCTAGTTGGGCAGGCGATCCTTTATCTCAACCGATCGCGCGACTGGTTTCGTCATTAGCCGCCCCGCGATTTTGAGTATTGCTACTCTTTGCCGAGACCGTCCGCAGCTTGTCAGCGAGGTGATCCGCGTTCACTATAGCGGACATCGCCGCTGTACCGGTGTAGGCAACTGGAGCGGCCGGAGGCCTGTGGCGGCTCGTTGGAATTCAAACGATGTTTGATGGCAACTTTAATCAAGAGCTTCTTCAGCTGCTCAATTCGTATGCTGGAGCCAACATTGACATCTGGAACGTCGCAACCAATGCGCTGTTAAGAGGGTTTCCTATCTTTTTTGCGATCGTCTCCTTGTGGTTCCTTGGCGAGTGCAAAGACCGGCGTGGCCGAATGTCGGCTGGCCTCTTTGCCGTGTGCTTAGCGACGGTTCTATCGGTTTGGTTACAATTGCATTTCAAAATTAACGTACGCCCACTTCTTGACCCTTCACTTCGTCTAATGGTCGCTAATCCAGATTGGACAACTTTAGCTTTTTGGGGTCATGCGAATTCATTCCCTAGCGATACGGCCACTCTTTTCTTTGGCCTTTCGACCGTCGTCTTTTTAGAAAATCGATTGCTAGGTGTTTTTTGCTTGCTCTGGGCCGCCGTAGTTGTCGCTGTCCCCCGTGTCATATTCGGGTGGCATTATCCTGGCGACATTCTTGGTGCAGCAATTTTAGGCCCCGGCTGCGTCGTTGTCTTCAGCAAATTGCCGTATTTGCGCACAGGATTTGAGCGGGTGCTCGCGATATTCGAGGGCCGAATGTATTTGGTCCATGCATCTCTGTTTATTTTTTTGGCCGATGCGTACAATCTTTTTGCTAGCTTGCAGGGCATAGGAAAACAGTTTGCAAAAATACTGCACCTGTGAACGGTCAGAGCGTCAATCGGCGCTTTGCGGCCTACGTAAGTCCGCGCGTTGCGTTTGCTAATGAGGCCCGCGGTGTTCAGCACCCGGCAACCGATCGGCCCGTCGCCGGCCACGCGAGTTCGCTCACCGAGGCTGCCCAACCGATCACCGGTCGCGGTGTTCGCTTAAGCTAAACGCGCGCGGTCTCACTGCATCATCGCGAAGCCGGAAATGCACCGGCTCTAAAAGGAGGCGCGTGAACGAGGATAACATTTGTCTGCCGCACATTCGCGGACAGGTTGACGGCCTAGATCTGCCATAACGGCATCTGGCACTCCCCTCTGATCGAACCACCGATGGTCCGTCACGTCCTTTTGCCGGCCTCCCCAAATCATCAGAATGGGTTTGGGGCGGCGATCCACCTTACGCCATCCCTCGTTAAGGCCTTCGGGTTGGGTTGGAAGCACCATTCGAGCCGCTTTCCAAAGCATCGCCGTCGGCCGGCGGATAAATGAAGTCCGGGTCGACCGACCGCAATCCGTCCACGAACGGCTTGAGCGCTCCGGCGTTGCTCTCAAACAGCCGCCGCGCGTAGCTTGTGCAGTGCTGCCGCCATACGATAACATCGTCAGGGGTCGAAAGGATATCGCCGATCTGCTGGTTTCCAGCCGCGTCCCTGACGACTCTTAACCAGTTCATGGCTGTGTCTTCCAATTTGTAGCGGGCGTTCTCGCCACCCTCCCGGGGCTCTTCCTTGTATAAGCGCCAGAGATACGAGGGGTTTTTCGATTCCACGAATTGGAACCGTCCGGTCTCCTGCGCGAGGCGGACCAAGAGATCGGCGTCCTCGAAGCTCCGCATGGTTTCATCAAAGCCATGAATGCGTTCCAGCGCGCGACGGCGTATGAGGCATGCGCCGTGATGCAACCCAGCGTAGTACATACAGAACATCAATGGATGTTTGCCCTCGTACCGCGGGGTATTGACCGGCCCCGCCGGAACGAAATTCCCGTTTTCCAGATAAACGTGGCGCCAAGAGGAGTAGATTGCGGATACGTCCGGACCTGCCGTCCGCGCGTACTTCATCTGTGCTTCGATCTTATCCGTGGTCATGGCGTCGTCACTATCGAGGAACTGAATCCACTCGCCTCTCGCCTGCTTCAAAGCTGCGTTGCGCGACGCGCTGGCGCCCCTATTGACGCCAAGCTCCAGAACCGACCAACGGCCCTTGAAGCTGCTTTTCATTATTTCGCGGGCGGCTTGTGCCGTTCCATCCTGCGAGCCGTCGTCAACGATAATGACCTCGATCTCCAGATAAGTTTGGGAAATGGCGCAGCGGATTGCCCGGGCGATATCTTTTACAGCGTTGTAGGCAGGAATCACAATGCTTACGAGCGGATCAGCTGGCGGTAATTGCCCGTTCGGGTGCATGGTTGCCGAACTGGAAGGCGCCTTCGAGGGTTTGCGAGTGGACGGAGCCTTTAAGGCCGCGGCAATGATTGCCGCGGCAAGTCCAGCACCATGCCCGTGGAAAATTGACTCGTGATCTCCCTCGAAGTTGACCGCTTCGGCACCTCCCGTTGCCAGCCGCCCCCAGCCAAGGCTGGAGTCGGCCAGCCAACCGGTGGGTCGGTATTGGCTAACAAAAACGTGCAACCGCCCGTGAAAGGGCTTCGGTTCGTACGCGTCTTGCAAACTCCACAGATACCTTGAAAATTCTTGGGCGCGCTGCTCAATCATTTCCAGTTCTGGATCCGATGAAGCCGTATTGGCGTCCGAGCGCGGAGCGAGACCAAACCATGTGAAGGGCTTCATTATCGAGCTCTTTACGCTCCATCGTGCGGCGCGTTTTTCTGCGTAAAGGCGCTTGCATCGAGTGGCAAAATCCGCTGCCTTCAACCATAATCCCCCCCATCGCCGGGTGTAATATGGGGCCCAGCCGTCGATTATACCGATGAATGAAACATCGTGGCCCATCCGAACTAGTTGCTGGGCCGTTTCGAAGGCCAGCGCGCCACCGATGCACCAGCCAATGACCGCATAAGGCCCCTGAGGCTGAATTTCGCGGATAAGTTTCACAAATTCGCCGGCCACATCCTCCAGGCTCGAATATTTCAACTCGAGCCGTTTCAAAGGATTAAAGGGTTCCAATCCGATCACGGGCTGCGTTTTTCCCAAATGACCTGCAATCTCGCGATACAGTGTGGGTGCAGTGATGGCGAAGAGAGGCGGCTTGGTTCCCTCCGGCTGGACGGACACCACGAATGACGAGCTGCCGCTAGAGGTTCGTCGCTGTTGAAGCAGCTCGGCGAGCGTGGCAATTGAGGGCGCTCTGAACAGTGAGGTCAGATTGAGCGAATGGCCGAATTCCGCCTCTATTAACGTCAGCATTTTGACAGCCAGCAGAGAGTGTCCGCCGGAGGCGAAGAAGTTCGCGTTTCGGCTTACCCGGTCCAGACCTAAGACGGCTGCCCAGATACGGGCTAGTTTCTCCTCCACCGGGCCGGCTGGCGCTTCGTAAGCGTCGAGGACATAAGCGCGGCTATCTGGCGGTGGCAGCGCCTTGCGATCCAATTTGCCATTGAGCGTAAGTGGCATGCGATCGAGGCGAACATAAGCAGCCGGTACCATGTATTCTGGCAAAGTCGCCAGGAGATGCGCTCGCAATGCCTCGGGCCTGACATTCGCGCCGGCAACATAGTACGCAGCCAGACGCTTGTCTCCCGGAGTATCCTCACGTGCGATGACGTTGACCTCACTGACGCCCTCGCACTCCGCCAGCCGCGCCTCGATCTCGCCAAGTTCGATGCGGAACCCGCGGATCTTGACCTGTGCGTCGACCCGTCCGAGATATTCAAGGTCACCATCTGGCAATCTACGGGCGAGGTCGCCGGCCCGATAAAGGCGTCCAGAGCCGGACGGATCGAAGGGGTCTGTGACGAAACGCTGGGCGGTAAGATCGGGCCGATTGAGATATCCGTTTGCGACACCAGCGCCTCCGACCCAGATCTCGCCCGGGGCCCCCACGGGCACGGGTTCTCCGCGCTCGTCGAGGAGGCGAATGTAAAGGTCCGGGATGGGCCTGCCAATCACGCTTCCACGGCTAGCCTCGAGGTCGGCACGTGTGATGGGGCGGTAGGTGACATGCACCGTCGTCTCGGTGATGCCGTACATGTTGACCAGGCGGGGCCTGGCATCGCCGTAGCGCTCGATCCAGGGCTTGAGGGACTGCAGCTCAAGCGCTTCGCCGCCAAAGATGATCTCGCGTAGCGCGTAGGTAGCAGGCGGCTCGTCAAGATCGGCTTGGACAAGTTGGCGGAAAGCGGAAGGAGTTTGGTTGAGGATCGTGACACGCTCCTCGACCAGAAGCTTGCGGAATGCGGCGGGATCCCGGCTGACGCTGAATGGGACAACGACGAGACGTCCTCCATAGAGGAGCGCGCCCCATAGTTCCCAGACGGAGAAGTCGAAGGCATAGGAATGAAAGAGCGTCCAGACATCATGGGCGCCAAAGGCAAACCACGGCTCGGTCGCCCTAAACAGGCGCGTGACGTTAGCATGCGTGATGAGGACGCCTTTTGGCTTTCCTGTCGACCCCGAGGTATAGATGACGTAAGCAAGATCTTCGGGCACTGACACCACATCGGGATTGGTGTCTGGGAAGCCGTTTCCTGCGGTGGCAATATCGAGGCATTCGGCGCCTTTCAGCTGCAAAGATGCCCCGACTTTGCTGCCCGCAAGCACGAGACGCGCCTTTGCGTCCCCAACGACGAAGGCAAGGCGATCGAGGGGATAGTCTAGATCTAGAGGAAGATAGGCCGCACCGGCCTTGAGAATAGCGAGAATGCCGATCGCTACGTCGGCGCCGCGCTCGACCGCAAGACCGACGATGTCATTGCGTTGAACACCCCTTTGAAGGAGCGCGTGTGCAAGGCGATTGGCCCTTGTATTGAGCTCTTTGTAGGTCAGCCGCTCCTTACCCGCCACCACCGATTCCGACGCCGGTGTCTGTACTGCCCGAGCTTCGAAAAGCGCCGTCAGGGTCGTTTTAGGCATTCTTTCTAGAAGCTTGTCGGGGTTCTCGGCGTTCACGCTGGGTTGCCACTGAATCTCAAACAGTTCGTGAGTTAGCTGCTCGGAGGCCTTGTCGCACCTGACTTTGCTTTCCTGAGCAGGCCGGAATCAAATTCTGAGCTGACTTTAGACGGTGTGACTTTTCGGCATTCTTCTGTCGGTATGTGTCTCGTCAGCCCGCCGGCTGGCCTCAACATCTTCAGCGGCTTACGACCGCGCTTCCATCAAAAATCGTTCTCGAAAAAATGTAGTTGGATTATAAAGGCTGCCCCATTTCCGTTCGATCTTTAAAAACAAAGATGACCCAACTTAGGTTGTCAACACACGATTACGAGGTCGTATATATGTATTTGGCATTCTGGCCAGGTCAAGAGGCCTTTTTCATTCAGGGCGACAAGAAGCAAAGCGAGAACGTTAGTAAGGCCGCTGGGCGCTGTTTCCCAAACCGTACCGCCAAGGTCGATCGATTCAAACACCCACGGTTCACGCCGTCTTTGGCGCGCGGGCAGCGTCAGACCAACGGTTGCTTAAATTTTCTTCAAGCGCCAGCCCGAAAGAGGCACTTCCAATCTAGCCTTGGCGGCGACTTCGAAACTGCGTGAATCCATCGTTTCGAAGTCTGTGACTGGCTGGCCGGTCATCGCGCTCAGAACTTCCTGAACGCGTACTCGCCCCTTCGGCGTCAAGAAGATGATCTTGCGGCGACGTTCGACCGGATCTTCGATCGCATCGACCAGGTCGAGGCCCGGCTCGCCAAATTTGTGCCACTTGCCGAGCGCTGCCACGTTCCTGGAACAGGAAGCTTGTGACGTGCCGAGGATCTCGCCTAGCTCTTGCATGGTGATACCTGGCTGCCTGGCGACCGCTAGAAGGGTCTGCAGCATCTGAATGGGCATCACCGGGTCCTCGGCGCGTGCAATCTCGATTACCGCCATCAGGCGGTGAATCTCTTCCCTATAAGCACCCATGCCAGCAGCTCCGGTGGCTCAGCGGACAACCAGGGACCATACCCGTAAACAGTGAACAGCCCGTCGACCACAAAGAACAGAATAAGCCAGATCGCGAGGCTTTTAGCGCTCACTCCGACGAGGTAGTGCGTTAGCAAGGCCCACGCGCCTAGCTCAGCCAAATCGATCGTCAGCAAGTTGTGAATACCAAACGCACGAAACTCCAGATTAAAAAGAACATGCACAGCAACCAGCAAGACAATCGTCTTGATCATCATCACGCTTTGCTTTGTCAAGCTGATCTGAAGATTCAAGCGTCCAATGTGGACTTCGAGGCCATCAACCGATTTCTCGATCATCCAAAGCTTGACCGGGCTGTTCACCTCCACGAACACTTCACACAAACCTATATCGAAGAAGTTCGTTCTGGACATGCTCATCGGTATGTTCCCATAAACTCGGACTGGTTTGGCTCCGAGCCAGAATACCATTACCACAAACCTGTGCTCGCGAGCCATTCTCCTACTTTAGCGTGGGCGGGCCTATCTCCGAGACGTTGCTGAAGTTCTTCGGAGGTTGGAAACCGACCCGTCTGCACGCGCAGTGATGTGGCGGGGGCCATTCGACCCGCAAATTCGCGCGGGCCGCCCGGCATCTCCACTCGCCGACTAATGTGGCTCGGACAATCACAGCGCCGCACTGAAAGCCCCGATCATGACAGCATAGCTTTTGGTATACTTGCCACGTTCTTCTGCCTTATTCGCCGCAATCTCAGGGTGTCTCTAGGAACGGCCTGGAGAAATTGCGTCCGTGCGACCGGTATGTAAAGTCGCGCCGGTTCCTGTCGAAAAATCGAGCGTATGGGGCGAGCGGGCCGCGGGCAGGGTAGCCATAGTGGTATATCGACCCGTCGCAGCTGATTGATCGAGATCGCCGAAGGCGTTAATGGTTAAGTTCGCATTTCATGTGCGGAGTTTGTTATGCACCAGACGAGCAGAACGCCGCCGATCGTCTCGATCGATAGTAACAGAACAAAGGTTGTCCGGCTTCAGCGTGGAAGTGGTGCAATCCCGACTGAGGACAGATCACGTCCCGAAGAAGTCGAAGCGCTTTCTGCTTTGATGGAGCGTGTATCAAATGCAGCCAAACAGATGAAATATTTTGTCCTGGCTGCGAGGCGATTTTCGCTGTTGGAACTGACCTCTTCTGCTATTCGCGCGGGTTTTGCTCAGGTTGATGCAGACGTGCAATATAGCCCTCTTTCCAATGGGCTTCAGAGCCGGCCGACCTGATCTTCTCGGTTTCGTTTCACGATCCAGCCAAGGTCTCGATAGTGGCAGTATCTCAGGCAGATGTCTTCGGCCTGATTTTAACGGGATATTCGGATGCCGACTCCGTTTCGGTGGAAACCAACCCGATGATAGCGGACGGCGATTTGGGCCGTAACGCTCTCATGTTTAGAGATATGCTCCTCACATTTTCCGGATTTGACAACTTGCCTGCATGGACAAAATATCCTGAAGGTCATATCCCCGGAGCAGTCGGACTGGTGGAGATGTGGCGCGATGGCGTGTCGCTGTCGTCGTTGTTTGATCGGTATTGGATCTCGATCTCCCCGAGAATACTGACCCTTTGGGAGTCACTGCGTAGATGGTATTTCCCGCAGCTCGGTCGGGCGCTGTCGGTCAAGAAAGCCCTCGAACAAAAACTCTCTTCCACTAAAACTCAAAGGCGGCATGCCGACCGCCGTAGAAACTAACTTGCTCTTTGGATCATACAGCCTGCGTTGCCATCGGGGCTCGCAGCTTGTCGCCATTTCGACGCCTCTCGCGCCCCTCGAACCTACCCGCCGGTCAAGCCAGGCCGTTACCAACCAAGCAAAAGGGGGTTTTTTGCTTGAGCTGTTTCCGAAGTCCGATCTGCGGAAACCGGCGAGACCACCCTTTTACGGAGATTAGACTCGCGCTCAAATTGTGAGGAAGAGGATATAACCGGCGCGAGCTCCGGTGATACCACTTCTCCGTTACTCGACAGTAGAGCGACCAATCTGCCGCAATCCCAAAGTTCGACCTCGTGTCCGTCAACGAGCTGTTTGGCGGCGCTTAGCGCAGAAGCATCGTCTACTTGATCGTTTGAGAAGTCGTTCACCCTAACAAAGCGATGACCGTCGACACCAAGAATATAAGCTCGGTAATCTCGCATGAGCGTCGCTCCTGGATTTCCTAGGACAACGATACTCCCGACTTTCGGTTCCAAATTAGGCCGATGGGTGACCAAAATAGGCCAGATAAAATAGCTCATCATGGTTTTTCTGAGCAAGTCACGGTAAGCCTCTCGGGAGCATAGGAAAAGACGGATTCGCCAACTTCTAGCGTGTGCAGGATTTTAAAGGCTTAATAAGACG
This sequence comes from uncultured Alphaproteobacteria bacterium, assembly GCA_963824305.1. Taxonomy (GTDB): domain Bacteria; phylum Pseudomonadota; class Alphaproteobacteria; order Rhizobiales; family Xanthobacteraceae; genus Bradyrhizobium. The sequence goes on along the minus strand of CAWGOW010000001.1, from coordinate 811,951 downwards.
GTGTTTCCGATGTCAGAGTTCACATCGCTTGGTCCTTTGCCGGCTTGCGTCCTATCGCGCGAACGTCGTTGCGAGGGATTCCCGCAATTGCCGCATATGGCCGCGAAGGTGGCCAATTTTCGCTCGAAGTTCGGAAGTAACGCTGTCGTTGATCGCGAGCATTGAACCTAGGCCAGGCAATATATTGATCAGGCGATTTTATGTGCGCGAGAAGGTAGTTGCCGCGCTCGTTTTAACATCTGGGGGATCCGCGCCGGCATTGGCCGACACGATCGAGGCTGCGCTTGTGCGCGCCTATCAGAACAATCCGCAGCTTAACGCCCAGCGCGCGCAGGTCAGAGCGACCGACGAAAACGTGCCGCAAGCGTTGTCCGGATACCGGCCGAAGGTCGCTGTCACGGCGAGCGCCGGCTACCAATACACCGACGTCGCCTCGACGTTTGGCGGCACCGCCACGCAAATCGTCCGCTCGGAAGTTCACGGCACCGATCCGCCGCGCGCCGCGGGCCTTACGGTCACCCAGACCCTCTACAACGGCAACCAGACTGCCAACAAAACGCGCGCCGCGGAGAGCCAGGTTTCCGGCGCGCGTGAAGCGCTGCGCGTACTTGAAGAGACCATCCTGTTGGCCGCTGCTACGGTCTACATGGATTACCTGCGCGATTCGGCCATCGTCGAGGTGAACAAGAGCAACGTTCGCGTTCTCGATCAGACGCTGAAGCAGACCCAGGATCGTTTCAACGTCGGCGAGGTGACGCGAACCGACGTCGCCCAATCAGAGGCGCAACTTGCCGCCGGCAAGACGCAGCTTCTGGCGGCGCAAGCGACGCTGACAACCACGCAAGCCAACTTCCGCCGTATCGTCGGCAACGAACCGCAGAGTTTGGCGCCGGGCTCGCCGGTCGATCGCTTCCTGCCGGCAACGCTTCCTGCCGCCGTCGAACTCAGCCTGATTGAAAATCCGAATGTCACCGCGGCGATGTACGGCATCGACGTGAACTTCCTCCAGGTCAAAGTGAACGAGGGTGCGCTGCTGCCGACGGTCACCTTGCAGGCATCGGTGCAGCAGGCCTACGAGCAGAGCCTGCAGGTTTTCCGCACGTTCGGTGCCTCGGCCATCGCGCAGGTGTCGGTCCCGGTCTATCAGGGCGGCGCGGAATATTCGCTGATCCGTCAATCGAAGGAAACGCTGGCCCAACAGCGGCTGGTTCTTGAACAGACACGCGATCTCACTCGCGCCAACACGGTTACGGCATGGGGACAACTGGTCGCGGGCAAAGCCCAGGTGGCCTCAGCCCAATCGCAGGTGACGGCTTCGGAAATCGCACTCAACGGTGTGCGTGAAGAAGCCAAGGCCGGCCAGCGAACCACGCTCGACGTACTCAATGCTCAGCAGGCGCTGGTCAACGCGCGGGTCGCTCTCGTGACCGCGCAGCATGACCGCGTCGTGGCGTCCTATAGCGTGTTGTCGTCGGTAGGACGGTTGTCGCCGCAAGTGCTCGGTCTGGCGACCGCGACCTATGACCCCAGCGTGCACTATCACCAGGTGCGTGACAGCTGGTTCGGTGTTCGTACACCCGACGGTCAGTGATGGCCGTGGTTAGGCTCGGTCCACCGGCAAGTGGTCCCCCAAGACGAAAAGTGTCCGCTTCAGATATCGCGCAAACAGATAAGCGACGCGTATTAGCGTTTTATTCTATTCTCGTTGATCGTCGAGTTTAGCGGCGCCGCCAAGAGTTCCAAAGTTGACGCTTGGCGTACCTAACGGCATTGTCGGCGACGGCCGTCTAAAGTCACGTAGGTCCCAGATTTGATATCGAACGAACGAAATTGCGTGCATCCACGTGGACCGGCAGCGTCCGATTGTTTTGCCGGCGTCGCGGTCTCGTCAACGGCCGCATGATTCTCAGCTGTCGAGACTAATTTTTCGACTACCGGCGCGGGAGTGATTTCCGCCACGGGAGGCTTTGCTTCGGCACCGGTCGACCCGGTGGTTAGGAGCAGTTTCGCCGTTTCAGCACTCGCTTTTTCAAGACTATCTATTTTGCCGTCGAGATTATCGAGACGTCCGGCGAGCGCCGTCATTCGTTCCGAGAGCGCTTTTCGTTCAACTTGCTCGGTCGAAACAATCGCCGTCTGCATTTGGTTGGGATTGTCCCGCGTTGCCGGATCACCAAGTCGATGTGTCGGAACCACAAGGGACCAATATCGATCCAAACTCGTGCGTTCAGTCAGCCATCCCAATAATGTGCCGGAGACAACCACTCCTAGAACAACGATAACTGCCCATCGAAGAGTGTGGCGCGGCCGAACTGCTTTTCCAGGGTGAGGCGGGGCGTTGACTACGACATTTTCTTTTTCCGAAGTGCCGCCAAGAGTTATTGGTGCCGTTGCCATGGTTTTTTCAAGATCCATAGCAAGCGCGTTAAGATGTTCGGCGATCCGCGTAAACATCGCCTGCTTCCCGTCGGGAGCGAGCGTGCCCAACACCAGACACTCGGCCGCGTCCGAGCGAATTTTATTTAGATGAGTTTGAATATCTTTCATGAAACCCTAGCCTGGAACTCGCGCTCAAGAAATGGAGCGATAGATTCATTTGGTCCTCGGGCGAATGCGCAAATATTGAAAGTGCATCGCGACAGCCTCGTTGGGAGAAGGAATGAGGCGCGGCAGCGCCATTTTCAATTATGGAACCTGATGATCTACCAGTTCTCGCTGGTTAGTTTGTTTCGCCGTAATCGCCCTGGTATTTCGGCTGGACCGTAGTTCCCGCTCGCCGTGCGAAAGATGCGCCCGATCCGGCCAATCGAATGTATTTTCGATGGACATGGCTAATCGCAAAAATCGGTTATTTGGCGGCCGAAATGGACTTTTTCCGCTAAATTCCCGGCATTTTCATAAAAATATAGAGTTCCAAAATCGCAAATGCCTCGTTCCGTCCACTTTGGTCGGACGCAAGAGTTTCGCTATCCACGATCTAGTGATAAAGGAAACATGGACTGTTAAAATTATAGTTTCTATTAAGTATTGGGTAGTTCGTGACTTATTCTGGCGAAATCGAGGCCAAGTCCCAGATTGACGGACTCGGCGCCCATTTTGGTGGTTCCTCCCAAACAAAAACCGTTCATGCAGACCACGTTCCGTCGGACGCCATTGTCGTGCCGGATGCGCAGCTGCTGTTCGGCGCAGAGTTCAAGCGTGCCGGTGTCGACCTCGTTCTTTCCGGTAACGGCCGCGAACACGTCGTGCACGACTACTTCAAGGGCGAAAAGCACGCGCCGCTGGCTTCGCCCGATGGCGCTCACCTCACGGCCGACGTCGTCACCGCGCTCTCCGGCCAGGTTCAATATGCCCAGGCCGCCGGTGTTGCGGGCGGCGGCCAAATCATCGGCCATGTAACGAAGCTGGTCGGCAACGCGACTGCGATCCGCAACGGCGTGTCGATCATTCTCAACAACGGCGACAACGTCGAAAAAGGCGACGTGGTCCAGTCCGGATCGGACTCGACGCTTGGCATCACCTTTATCGACGGCACCGTGTTCGGTCTGTCGTCGAACGCACGGATGGTGCTGAACGAAATGGTCTACGACCCCAACGGGTCGAACAATTCGTCGCTGCTCAGCCTGGTCGCCGGCACCATCACCTTCGTCGCCGGCGAAACCGCCAAGCACGGCGACATGAAGGTCGATACGCCGGTTGCGACCATGGGTATCCGCGGCACCGCGGTTCTGTTTGCGGTCCACTTCAAGTTGCCGAACGGTTCTTTCGTGGCGGACGACCTCAATCCTCCGTCGGATGCGGTGCCTGAGGGCGAGTTCCAGGTCTTGCAAGAGCCAGACGGCACGACGGGTTCCTATATTCTGTTCGAAAAGACGACGCTCACGCCGCTGGCGGTCGTCGACAGGGCCGGACAGCAGATCAACATCACGAACGGCCTTCTCAGCCAAACGACCACTCCGCTTTCGCCGGAGATTCAAAAACTGATCCAAGACGTGTTCTCGTTGAAGTTCACCGACAACTCGAACACCAAATCGATCGAGCATTTCACCGATACGATCATTCCGAATTCGCTGGGGCCGACCAAATTCGCTCTCTTGAGCACCTTGCCGCCGACCGGCCCGTTGACCAACTTTCTGGCTGCGCCAAGTGGCCCGGCGTCCAGCGGCCCCGCCTCAACCAAAGGTCACATTGGCGAAGCGCCGTTCTTCATGCCGGGAGGGATTAGCAGCGGCAGCTTCAGCGAGCTGGCAAACACGACTGGCAGCACAACGCCCGACAAGGTGACAGGCACGTTCCAGTTCTTCGACGTCAACGTACACGACCTGACGACGGTGTCGGCGACGTTTGATTCCTTCGCCTACACGGACGCGCAGGGAAATGACATCAAGGCCAAGCTGAACCCGCTAGAGCTTGCGGACGTCAAGGCGGTCGAAAACGGCATTACCGTCACCCAAGGTGGCCTCGATAGCAATGGCAATGGCACGGCCTCCTGGACTTACAAGATTCCCGACGGCGCCTTCGATTTCCTGGCCGCCGGCGAGAAACTGACGCTGACCTTCAATGCGGTCGTCGACAATAACTATCAGCCGCTCGACCAAACCGGGCAGGGAACGTTTACTGTCACCATCACCGGCACCAATGACGCTCCGGTGATTACCACCCCGCAGCAGAACATCGCGCTCGCCATCGCCGGCACGGGAACCCAGGGCGGCTCGTTGCCGGCCCCATCCGCCTCGACCACGGGAACGCTGAACTTCACCGACCCCGATCTGACCGATACCCACTCGGCCTCAGCAAGCCTGGTGAGCGCGCTGCTGAACGGAAAGGACATCGAGGGGACGACGGTTGGAGAAACTGTTTTCAATGAATTGAAGGCGGCTCTGACAGCGACGGTCTCAACCGCAACCGACAGTACGGGCACCGGCGCCGGAACGATTCAATGGACGCTTGCGAGCCTTCAGGTCTATCTCGCGGACTTCGTTCCCACCGGCGAGTCGCTGGTCCTGACCTATGCCGTCACGGTGACGGACTCGCAAGGAGCGACCTCTACCCAGGATCTCGTTTTCACGGTCACCGGCAACGAGCCGGCGGCAACCGTCTGGGTCGACACCACACCGCTGACGAACGGCGTGGCGCTGTGGAGCACCGCGACGAACTGGTCAAGCGGCCTGGTGCCAAGCGCTGCCCATAACGATGACGTGTTGATCGGCACGGATCAAGTGCTGCCTGGTTCGCCGACGTTTCCGGTAACGGTCGCTTCCGACGCATCCGCCAGATCGCTGACCATGACCGACTTCAGCGACTTCAAGACCGCGCCGGAGTTGGACGTCAATTCCGGGGTCACTCTGACGATTACCGATACGCTGACCCTGAACCCGATCGTCACGGATCCTGCGATCGCGCCGGATATCGCCGCGAATCCTAAATCGACGATCAAGAATTTCGGAACCATCAATGTCGGCGGCGTTGCCACGCTCCTCGCATACAGTGTTCTCGACAATTACGGCCTCCTGACGCTCGCCAAGGGTGGCGTATTTGGCGACCAGAGCAGCATCACGAATGACGGAACCATCGAGATCAAGGGCGGAACGCTCGATCTCGAGGTCGGCGTCACCAATACCGGCGGTGTGATCAATGTCGACAACGGCGCCACATTGACGCTGTCTGGCTCGACCATAAACGGCGGAGTGATCAATGACGGCACAGTCGTCGGCGACAACTCGGCGGTGTTCGGAAGCATCGACGTCACCGGGTCGAGCACGATCGTCAATGCCAGCCTGAACGATGGCGGGTTGACGATTTCAAGCGGTGTCACGTTGACCCTGGATGATGACGTGGTGAACGCGACCACCATCAACGATACTGCAAGCGGGGCCACGATCCAGGTCGACGCAGGAAGTGTTCTGACGCTGGCCGACGTTACGATCAATGGCGGCGTTATCAATCAGCTCGTTTCAAGCGATGCGGATGATCCGACCGTCGGTTCGATCGATACCATTGGTTTGACCACAATCAGCGACGCCAGCCTGAACGGTGGTGCGGTGAATTTGGCGAGCGGCGCGATCCTGACGCTGGACGATGACACCTTAAACGGCGTCACCGTTACCGGCGCCAGTGGTTCGGTGATCCAGATCGACGACGGCGCAATTCTGACGCTGACGGGCGCTACAATCAACGGTGGCTTGATCAATGACGGCTCGCCTGGCGGCAGCGGTAGCATCGCAGTTGCCGGCGAAAGCACGATCAGCAATGCCTTCTTGAGCAATGGCGAAGTGAGCACTGCGAGCGACGTCACGTTGACCCTGAGCAACGATATTGTGACCAGCACCGCCTTTTTTGGTGACGAAGGCACCATCGACATACGCGGTGCGGTCACGTTTCAAAGCGGGGTGACGGTGGACGGCGGCGCGGTGTCGATCGTCAAAGGAGCGACACTTGACATCGAGAACCCTGTAACAGGGATCGGCGCCACCTTGAACGACGTCGACGTGCTGAATGCAGGAACTATCCAGGTGGATTCGGCAGGGCCGGGGACGACCGTCATCTCGCTAATGATCGACGGTGGATCGACGGTGACCGGCGGCACACTGCTTATTCACGTTGACTTTCCGGTAGGCGGAATTGAGGGGGCCGTTGAGATCGGAACGGGCGGTGCCACGTTCAACGATCTTAAGGTTTCGGACAACAACGTTCTGACGATCGATGGTGGCGCGACGCTCACGCTCGAGAACAACACCGTCATTAATAACGGCAATTTGACGATTGGCACGTTGGGCACGTTTGATGTCACACACGCCGCGGACGTGCTTTTCGAAGGCGCGCCTGACGCGACGCTTGATGGGGTCACTGTTGCCAACGGCGGTAACATCGAAATCGGCAAGACGACCGGCACTGATGACACGATCCTGCTCCTTGATAACGGTACCGTGGTGAGCAACGGGTCGCTGACCGTCGGATCGACCGGGACGCTCGAAATTGGCGCGGGGGGCGCCACGCTTGACGGTGTCTCCGTCGAAAACAACGACGTTCTTAAAGTTGATGGCGGCGTTGCGCTCACGCTAACTGATCAAGCTGTGATCAATGGCGGCGCCCTGGCCATCGGTATGTTGGGCGTACTCGACATTGAGCAGGGCGCGGGCTCGCCGGCCGCGACGCTGGACGGCGTGGCCGTCACCAACGACGGAAATATCGAAGTAGGAACGACGGCCGCCGGTAATCCGACGCTGCTTCTTGACGGGGGCGCCACGGTTAGCAATGGCGCGCTCACTGTCGGATTAGCTGGGACGCTTGAGGTCGGCTCAGGCGGAGCGACTTTGAATGACGTCACTGTATTCAACGGCAATGTCATCGAGGTTCTCGCAGGCAGCGTCGTGGACCTCGATCTCGGCACCACCATTGTTAACTTCGGTGCCACCACGACAGTCGACAGCTCCGCGACGCTAAATCTCGACGGGGGTGTTATCGTCGGTGGGACGCTGAGCGGCGATGGCGAGATTACGACAGCGGGCGGCGTCAACGCTTTCGACGGCCTGACGATCGCCAGTAATACGACTGTCGGCGTGAGCGACAGTACAATTCTGGGCCTCGCTGATGCGATTGACAATAATGGAGTTATCGCTCTGAACTCCTCGGGCCATATGACCGGTCTGGAAATCTTCGGCAACGTGCTGCTCAATGGCAGCGGTCAGATTGTGCTGACGGACAATGCCGAGAACTTTATTGTTAGCGATGGATCCGCGGCGACACTAACCAACGCGAACACCATAAGCGGCGCTGGCACGATCGGAGATGAATTTCTCACGCTGGTGAACGACGGTACGATCGAGGCTACCGGTGTCAACGCGCTGATCATCGATACGGGCGTAAACGCTGGCGTTCCCGAAGGTGGCTACTGGCCCGTAGGCAGCCTAGAGGTCACCAATGACGGCACGGGTATTCTGAAAGCCTCAGCTGGTCATGTCCTGCAGATCGATGACGATCTGCTAAACAATGGCGTCATTGAAGCAGGTGACCTTGGTGGAAGCGCGGTCGGGGTCGTGAACGTCGCGGGCAATGTCACCGGCACGGGGACAATCGACATCTTCGCTAACGGCAAGGTCGAAATTGGCGGCTCAGTAACCTCCAGCCAGACCGTGATCTTTGAGTCGGGTGGGGGAGGCGAACTCGTGCTCGACGATTCCACGTCCTTTGCCGGGCATGTATCGGGATTTTCCGGCAATGGTTCAATTTCAAATTCGGATCTGATTGACCTCGCCGATATCAGCATTGCCAGCGTAGCGATGAGCAAGACCACTTATACGCCACTGGGTAACGACGCTGGGACGCTGACCTTGTACGACAACAACGGTCACGCGCTCGACAGCATTACATTCGATGGAAACTATCAGTTGGCGAATTTTGTCATTCAGGACGATGGTAAGGGCCATACGCTGATCGTCGATCCGCCAGCATCTTTCGGAACGGCGGCCGTTAATTCAGCTGTCAGCGCTATTTCGCCAGCGCCAAGCAGCAACTCGTCTATCGGCGAAAACTTCGCGTTCAATTTCGCGGGCCATTCCGACCACGCCACGTTGACAGACTTTCATCCGTTTTCCGAGGTCTCGCAGTTCAGTCACCCTGCGTTTGGGGGACTCCAGGCTGTATTGAACGCTACGCACGACGACGGCAATACGGGCATGGCCGTTCACGATCACGACAGCAACGCGTGGAGCGATGCTCACAAGGTCCTGCTGCATGTCGGCGACTTCCACCTGGTCTAAAGGAGGTCGAACGCATTGATGGTACTGCCGAGCGTGCGGCCAGAAGACCCCCAGGTTCTTAAGCGGGGCGTGATGCTGCCATTATTTGCGTTAAAGCATGGGTTATTGCGGACTAATTATGAGCGCCCAGCGCGCGATGGCGGCTTGTTGAAATGGCTGACTATTATGCGTTGATTAAAAAAGCAGTTGCTTCGTCTTCCTCGCGCGAAAGCCGGCGGGCGCTGTATCAGCGCGCTCGCGCGGCGCAACTTACTCAGCTGCTGGCCATTTGCCCGCCCTTATCGAAGACTGAAATTACGTGCGAGCAACTGGCGCTAGAGGAAGCCGTACACAAGGTCGAAACAGAGGCGACGCCAGCGCCCGATGGGATTGCAGTTCCCCGTTTTGACGATCTGGTAGTTGCTGCAGAAAACATCGGCAAACCGATCGTTCGTTTTGAAAATCACTCTTCAGTTGTTCAGGCAACACGTCTGGCTAATCGGGTCTCGCCCGTGCCGGCGATCGAAGTGCCGCAACCCATGACGGTGAAGGGTGACGCGACCGGCAGATTGATCACGTACTGGCGCTGGCACGCCCGCCTGCCAGTTTCTGCCCCAAAATTGGGCGCCAGACAATAATGCCACCTCAATATCGCTTCCGTGGCGCTACCTAACGTTCAAATGAGGTTTGCACTCTTTAGAGAATGCGCCGCATAGCAACTTAATTTCCTTTGGAGCGGCTGACTGCACAACTTAGCTCGGGCAAAAAGCTCGACGGTTTCAACGCTCTGCAGAACCTTACGAGACTCTCCAGCGGCGGTCGGATCAGGTGATTCAAAGCCGATGGACCGCATAAAGCGTTTCTGAATCGCAACGTGGTCAGCCCTTGATCGCTGCGTAGAGCCTACTGCCGAATTCGTGCCGCTTAAGATCGCGGTTGAGTAGGCATATAATTGTTTTTGGTATGCAGACCATACCGCTTTACGGCCTTTCAGCTCCAATCCCGATCCCTAGCGGCTTTCCTTCACGCGGGGTGCAGGCTCGATCCTGATGTAGAGCGTACTCGGCTCGGAATAGATATTGCCTTCTAGATCGAGCGTGACCTCTACGGACCTGCCATCTTTCATTGTAGCGTTGCCCCGCCAGATTCCACGCTTGTCCTTTTCCAATTTCGAAATTTTCAAATACCCTTTGGCTTCAATTCGTAACTTTGCCTGATCTTCGTCCAGGCTCGCGGAGCCCGGTAAAGCGGGATGAGTTTTTTGGTTAGGAAATTCGAACGGTTCTATTGCAGAGTAATTCGGGTATGGGGTGCCCGTATAACAAGGGCTCGTAGGATTAAATGACGAAGGACGATCCCTGTCGCCGCGCCCGTTGCAAGGGCTAAGAGGAGCGGTAGCCCACGCTGAGCTCAACGTCGGGAAGGTTGGATAGGCAGACGAATGCGTTGGCTGGGTCTGCGGGAGCGCTGGAACCGTCATCCACGCTAATAATACCGCCGCGACAATTGTTCGCATCTTTCATGCCCTTCGAATGACACCACCTCGCCTCCGGCAAATAGTCACGTTTGACGCATCTTCCATAGCTCCCCCAAAGCTGACTAGATCTCACAGCGCCTTCCGCCGAGGGCAAATCAGCGGAATCAATGGGCTTTCTGGCCGCGCTGGTGCGGCTGAGCATTAGCGGTTCATCGTTTTAGATTCGCCGCCGGCGAGGGCTTCAAACTGGCGAGCCCTCTATTCGCCTCTTCCCTTAAAAATCTTATAGCCCTGAGAGTCCTTTCGACTTCAACATTCGACGTGCTTGGTTGCGTCGCTGGAGTTTCCGCCGAACCCTGATCTCGAGGCAGATACGTTTTTCCGTTTACATTCGCCGAGCTTCAGCCATTTCCGGAGGTTCGTTTGGGTCGTCCTTGAACCATTTGAATGCACTTTCAGGCTGCCTTGTCGTTTGCTGCTCTTTTATGCCAAGCTGCAGACGGGCAGCGACGTCCTGTTTCCATTCCAGATCCTTTGCCGCTCGCGCGAGCTCATCCTCAGGGGTGCGCGGTTGGTTTGCCTCCCGCAGTAGCATCTCGGATTCCGCCTTTTTCACGCCAGCAATCGGCTCGGCCTCTGGGTTGTTAACCGATGCTATTCGTCTGAATTGCGAAGCACTCCGGCCTGCAAGCCACGCTCGAACCTCGGCAAGATGTAGCCGCTGCTCTTCAACAAGATCACGCAAGTCTTTGACATCTCTCTCACGGCGGACGGTGAGGAGGATCAAAAGCATTTGCGCGATCGCCAGTCCTAAGACAGCAACTTCCAGGACACTTGCAAGTTCTAGGTTTTCCATCCGCCCCCCTGACGCTTGGGTCGCCCTTTCGCATCCAATATCAGCGACGGCTCAGTGCTACAGTCTGATGGTGCGAAAGGTGTCGGACCGTCGTTGCGACGGCGACAATGGCCACGGCGAGGAAAATACCGGCCAAAGCCGAAAATACATGTCGGCTACTCATTTATAACTCCAAGAATACATAAATAAAGGGATATTCAGGACTAATATAAATTTGGTGTCAATGGCTGCTCGTGCCAATTTGCTGCGCGGGGCGCGAGATCGGCTTCGAAGCGAACGGTAGAGCGGGACTATAAGGATGACCTTAAGCCGATCGGCAGCGATAGTCGTCACGATCGTGCTAGGCGCCACTGTGGGGCTCGTAGCAGGATATGTCACTTCTGGCTATGTCGGAATGAGTGCGGGCTTTTACTATTGGATCACGTACCCAATTAACTCTTGGCACTGGCCAATTCTTGGTGCGCTTGTCGGAGGATTGATTTCCTTTGCACTACATCTGTGGCTGCCTGAAAGGCATGACAGCAAAGCAAACGAAAATGCATGACGGCTTGCCGCGACTCCGAGAAATAGCAGCTTCGATTGTTTTCGATACGTTCGGACATCTGCTTCTGCAGTTACGCGATGATATTCCCGGCATTGTCCAACCCGGAAAAATTGGATTGTTCGGTGGACACCGCGAAGCGGGCGAGACCTTTTTGGATTGCGTGGTTCGGGAACTAGGCGAAGAACTTAGCTATCGCGTGCCACCCGAACGTTTCGAACGTGTCGCAGCCTTTCAAGGTCCTGACAGCGAGATTACTGGCGGTTTGCTTCGCGCCGAGTTTTTCGTTACGCGAGAAGTACCGGTCGCTGAATTAAATATCACGGAAGGAACACTCAGGATTGTCCCGGTGAGTGAACTGGATGATCTTACAGGTAGACTAACGCCTGCAGCCAGATTTGCGCTCGAAAGGTTTTTCCGGCGTGAACTGAAAGCGTGATGCGATCGCGGCTCAGACTTCTTGGGTAATCTCAGAATCCGCGGGGCGTGGGTTAGGACCTTGCCTTGATATTCTGGACCAAATCTCGAACCAACCTGTCCATCCCTGCAACGGCTTTGACAGGGGTGGCAACATCAATGTCGTGGACGTGCCAATACGACGCCCGGTTTTCCCAACCTGGAAACTTCTTCGCTAAGAGAGGTCGGTGCTCAACCTCTTTCAACGCAATGACAAACTGAGCCAGATCGAAATCGGCCGGTGAGCACAACAGGGGGTAGCGTTCGGCTCCCTCCGGCACGATGCCTCTCTTCTCAAGGGCTTTGAGGGTATGCCGAGACATCGGACCGACGTTTTCGGGTGGTGTGTTTTCACCTAGTCCACGGGAAAAGGCCCGCCAATTCAATCGTTCGGTTCGAGCGTGGAAATTGAACAACTCTTCCGCATACCGGCTGCGGTAGTAATTCCCAGTGCAAAGGAAAAGGATCAATTTGGTGACGGTCATGCTGGATGGAAGGCAGAATTTGACCTCGTTGACAAGCAGCGGCGATCGTCCAGGTAGATCAATTGCCGGAGAGGTTAGCGCATCCTTCGCGTTTAGTTACGAAACCAGCCGCTAAATCGATCGAAATAAAGGATCGCCTGACCAATTCCGATGCCCAAAACACCACCCGCCAGTTTCACGACTGCATCCTGAATGCGGCCATGGCGATCAGGGGTAAGCTGCTGCGCAAACTCCAGCAGTAAAGCGCTTGCTAGAACAACAAAGCATACAAGAACGAATTGCCTAGGGTAAGCAAGGCAGAAGAGCACGCCGAGAACCGCGAACGCTGCGAGACGCTCGAAACCGACAGATGTTGGCAAAGTCGGACGGTCGCTGATCGGCGAAAGGGTCGCGTAGGCAATGAACACGAGGCAGGTCCACGCGGCGAAAGTTAGCAGTTTGCTCACCATACAAGAGCATAGACGATCAAGTTGCGTCGCGATAGCTGCGGCGCGGAGCTCGTAAGTTTCGAGGCGGCCCTACGGACCACTTCTGCGTCGATTTGCGTCTTCAACCAGCTTGATCCACTCAGCCGCGATTCGCAGCCAAGCCTCCTTGTCGGTCTCGCTCGTCGACTGTGCGGCCTGTTCGAGGCACTCCTGTGCCCGAGCGCGAGACGTCGCAATATCAGCATCGGAAATTCCCTCAAGGTGGTACCCGTCTGGCCCAGGCAGAGTTGTTGGAACGGTGCGCCGACGCCCGCGGCGCAAATTCAGCCAGAGCAGAACAAGGCCTGCGACGATGAAAAAAATCGTCAATGCGTCGAGTATCATGCGATTTAACAAAAATGCATTGCGGCTTGCGCCAGAGAGCTGATCTCAGACTTTAGACTGCCTCGAGGTGACTCACAAACGGCTGACGATCCGGATAGGCAACTCGGCGCAGCCGGACACTGGGCAGGCCGAGACTGCACGGGCGGGCTTTCAATAAAGTCCACTGAAGCGCGGGGAGTTCTCACCGTGATCAATCGGCCCGACAAACAGTAACATGTGGTGCAGTTGACCGGTGAAGTAGCGCGGTCGGAAACGACGCCGAGTCGGTCTCGAGACAGTTGCCCGGTGAAACCTAAGCTAGGCCAGTCTGATATCTGACGCTCTCTCCCGCGGACGGCAGAAAATGGATGATGCGGCCTGAGGGTCCTCCGCTTGTCGACAGGCGAGATCGAGCCATGAAACGTTGGCGGCCGGTCGATTCCGGAAGCGCCGGCGCCAGCGACTGTCGACACATGCGCGAGGCTGAAGCGGTAGGGCAGGATGGGGCACCAAATCTTAATCGGTCGTGTCAACGTTTGCGCCAATCGCGGCAACCGACCCCCGCAAGAGTTCATGCGTACGAGCCATTGCTGACCTCAATCTTAGCGGCGGCTTTTTTCATTCGAGCGTCATCAGTGATTGACGCAGCGCACAAACTGATTTGCCTAAATTAGAGCTGGAACTTTTGTTTTCTTCAGAGCATTGTTGGAGGAACTGGAAATAAAATGGGGGCGCGACAATGCTTGTCGCGTTTGAAATCAATATTGCTCTCTGGCTGATGATTGGTTGTGGAATAGCGGAAGCCGTTCAATTTTGTTGAACTAGGCCAACAACCATTTCGCCAGCCTGACGGTGAGCCAGCCGAACGCTGAGACCCAGCCCATGGTAGAGATCGCGATTGCGGTCAGATACGCGATAACGAGAACCCGCTTCAATATTGTACCTTTGCTGAACCTCGATGCCACCGGTACTACTGGTGCGAGGCTGTTCATTGGGAACGATCCTCCGAGTTACGCAGGTCGACCGTGCGCGGTTTCAAGGCCTGCCGGGAAGTTAGCAGGCGGCGATCTTGCCAAATATGACCTGGTTCACGATCGCTACTCTTTTGGAAGCTCCCTGTGACTTCGTGCGCAGCAAGCCTCTGGCCGACCATGCGAATTTTTTCCTTTGCGGCTGTGGATGCGCTACGAATACCTTTTTTAAAAGTTGCACTGGGCCGCGCTGCTGAGAGCGTCGTATCGACTGAATTGGTGCCCGACGGGGTTTTCGGTTGGCGCTGATTTGTAAGACGAGAGATGGTCTCATCATCGCGGGGCAGAGCGTCTTGAATGAGCAACGATGACGTAGAGATGAAGCCGGGTCAGCGGGTTAGTCTTTCCGTTCTTGGAAAAGAGCGCTGTCCGAAATTTAAAAGCGATACTGGTATCATTGTGAGCAGAAACGGACCGTCCTCCATCCGAGTGTTGTTCGAGGGACGCAAACAACCGCTGACACTGCACCTGAGCTACGTTGACATCCAATAGGGCACCGGGCTGCGGCCTCGCTCACAAACCCATAAATCCTGGAAGCGCCAAAGCAACCGCGCGTCAATTCAATCGAAGTCTTCTAGCGATTGCTGCGGGCAGGTGAAGTGCTTTGGAAATGACCCACCTCGTTCGAGGCTGTGTGGCTATTTAATTGGATTCGGACTTGCGATTAGGGTCCGCTTCGCTGGTGGACATCTATGGCGCGATCAGTACCGCTGTTGCTGGTGATCGGGCACTAACGATAAGTAGTGCGCTGCACAACCTTAAATCGGCCCTTATTTACCTCAGGACTGTTGCTCTGAGTAGGGCGTAGTCGAATCACCGAAAATCAAAAATGCGGAGATCAGCGATGGCGATCGCGATCGAAGTGAACTGTGCTCTCTGGTTGATGATCGGCTGCGGGATAGCCGAGTATCTGATCTAAGCCATCACCTACTTTACAAATCTAAAGGTGATCCAGCCGAACGCTGATATCCAGCCAATGGTTGAAACGGTTATTGCAGTCAAATAGCAGATCCGAAAAATTCGCTCCAATGTAGTCCCTTTGCTGGAGGTCGAGGCCAATGGCATCGCTTCGGTGAGGCTGTTCATGGAACGTTCCTCCGACCGAACTATGCGACGTCCAACACAGCCAACTGGTTCAATGCCTCTGTGACACGGCTCCGTGACAGTGACGAACGAGGGGTAGGCGGTCAGCGTACGTCAGGGCTTTTCGAGCCTAGGGGTCGAGGGGCCTTGGACTGAAGCGTCGGGTAACGGGGGGGGCCGGATCGCCCATGCATCAATCTGGACTTCGCCGAGTGATCCGCTAATGCGTTAGGTAAGCCTCAAGCGCATGCACGAGAAAAATGCTGAGACTTATGGCTGCAATAGCTGCAATTCCAAGCTCAAACATAGGTCAATCCTCAAATACTGATGCAAGGGCAACACTGTTTTGTCGTTGCGCAGGCCATTTGGTTCAGCCTAGTTTTGGACCACACCGTGCTTTCGCAAACGACTGTGGTTGGCGCGCCACACCGCGAGCCGGCCGGGAAACAACTGCTAGGTCGCCGAACTGGAACGGTCTCGCCAGGAGCGCGGAGTGAGGTGGCCGGCTACTCATCAAAGAGCGACATCGTTCAACCGCTGCCGGCGTTTCTGTAATTATCTCAAAGCACTATTTCGGGTTGCGGGCTGGCTCAACTGCGGAGCCAAACATCAGCATCGCTTTGAGGGGAGACCGTAAACCGTGCCGTTCACGCCGGTCTTAGGACAGCCACAAGTTTACCTAACGCCTCCATGAATCAGCGCGGCCAGTTCGTCAGCCGGCTTCGTCTGCTTCTTGTGATCGGGACGTCCATTTAGTTCATCTTCTCGACCGGCGCCTTATTCCCTGTCCAGTTCGACAAACCCGCGGCTAGGCCTCCGCGGTATTCGCCAGACGTTACTTGTCGCCTTTTTTTTGGTCAGATTTAGAATTAGTCTTTTCGGAACTTAGTACAGATCGACGGGCGCCCATCGTTGGATGCTCGA
This sequence comes from uncultured Alphaproteobacteria bacterium, assembly GCA_963824305.1. GTDB lineage: Bacteria > Pseudomonadota > Alphaproteobacteria > Rhizobiales > Xanthobacteraceae > Bradyrhizobium. The sequence goes on along the minus strand of CAWGOW010000001.1, from coordinate 795,569 downwards.
TAGCTTGACAGGGAAAATTAAGTGCGTGCTGTGGACGTCTCGTTGAAACGCGACGCGGCGCTCGCCGCGATTGCCGAAGCACAAAGGCTGATCGGGCAAGCAGATCAAAGACCGGCCAGACATGATGAGCTGAAAAGAGGAAAAAATAATACGCTTGGTCCCTCTATCCCGGCTGGCGAGCCGGTTGACCAGTCGGTCAAAAAAGCGCCCCACAGCTGGTTCTTTTCACGCAAATTCGTGGGCCTGATAGTCCTGATGTGCATCTGTGGCGGCGCGCTTGCGTGGCAGTCCAGCAACGGACAAGTCGCATCGGAATCCATTCCAACCTCATCGGTGCCGATAAGGAAAATGGAAGAAGCGCCCACGCGCTCCGCCCTAAACCCGAATGCTGCCAACACGAGCAGGGTAGCATTCCCAGAGCCTCAAGCTCAGGTCCCGCTTCAAGCCGTACCAATAGCTCCAACAGCCGCCCCGGAACTGGCTCAACAGGTCCAATTGGTGACACGGCTGGAAGTCACAAGCCTGCAGTCTGAAATCGATCAGCTCAAAGCTGAACAATCGCGGACGACCCACCAGAATTTAGAGCTAACCGAACAACTCAAAGCAACGCAAGAAATCGCTCGTCACGATGCTGATCTGATCGAAGATCTTCGGGCGACGCAGGCTCAAATGGCTCGCGATAGCCACGATCTTGCGGGCCAGCTCAAGGCAACTCAAGACCTCATGGCTGGAATGGCTGAGCGGCTTAAAGAAAGCCAAGAACAGGTCGCCCGTCTCGTGGCTTCCGAGCGTAAGCCACGGCCGCGAACTCCCGTTTCCCCACCGCTATTAACTGCTAATTCGACGCGCCAGACTTTGCCAGCTCCGCCGCCGCCTAAGAGATCACAGACGAGAGCGCCGAGTCCTTTGCAGCCCAAACCTGAATAAGAGCGACGGCGACGGCGAACGGGAAGGCAGCCTGTTTCAAAGAAACCGGCGCCGACGGCACGACATTGTTAACGTTAATCCTTCCTTTCAATTGTCCTTAGAATTTTATCGGATACGTTCATAATCAGTTGGCGGAATGAAGGTCGTGATCTGAAACGGACATTCCAGCGGCAGATGCGTTGTCGCGTACCGGCTGCACCTTAGTCAGCTGTCGGAAGCCGCACTCTTTCGGTGTGGCGTCGAGACTCTTTCGCTTGGGAGAGGCTAATGGCATTTGCGTTTTTTCTAATTGCGGCGGGCGCTTTCCTGGCATTGACCGGTCTGATTGCGATCTCGCTGACAAAAAACGCGCTGCATTCTTCGGCGCGCATCTGAGCATTTTAGAAGGATGAGAAGATATGGCTACCGGCACGCCAAGTGGTCAACGCGGCCAAGGGATTTGATTGATTCAGGCCGATAACGCGGCAAAGATGTATTCGTGACATCTCGGCTGTCGAACGAGTCGGCCTGAGCACCCTCATGAAGGTACCAAGGCGAGCAACGAAGAGAGGAAGTCGGGGAAAACAGGGTTGCCGGTTGAGTGATTGGCTCAAGCCCGCTGACGAGCTAGGCGGGCCATTCGTTGCAGACGGCATTGCTGGTTCAGCGATTTGGCGCGGCTTCGCAAGGTCCACCGGCAACGTGCTTGGCAAAGATTTTGACGACAGATCCGCGGAAGAGCGGGTTGTCGTCGAAAAGGTGAGACGCCACCGTTTCGATCGTTCGCCTCAGGGAGAGAAATTGAGCCAAGCGAGCACTGCCTTCGGTGCCTTCCATCCCCCGCAAGCGTGTCCAATGCAAGATCGCTGATTTGACACTGCACGACTTGCCCATCGTTCAGCATTGAGAATTTAAAGGCCAGCCGTTTCTCATCGTGCCCAACAATTTCGTGGCTGATCAGCGGCATGGAAAGCGCTCCCCACAGACTGACGCTACCGGCAGTCCGAGGTTGCACCACTCGTACGGTGTTCAATAACGCCGGTTGAGTTCATCGCGCAAACCACTCACACGTGATTGCTCTGGCGGTAATGGTCGGCATTTCGGTCAGTAATGCTCAGAGTTGGGGATTCGGACAAACGCATGGTACTGGCCAGGACTTCGATCATAGCGAGCGGCGGTCATCGGTCCCTCCTGCTGTCAGCATTATTTTTGAACTGGTCGTTGCAATAATCCGGCCGGACGACCGTCTGCTTAAAGATTGTGGGTTTCGAAAGAAATTGGAAGGATTAGTTGCTCTAGAAGCGACGCTTGTAAAAAGGCGGGGCTCGGACGATGACACCAGTCGCTCGTTGTGGAGGCGGCAATATGGTCGGATTACCATCCATGAAGTCGAGATATTGCGTCATCGCGTCGACTTGATCGTCAAACTCCGATGGAAAATTGACGACTTCATCGACAAACGCGTCACGCCAGACCGCGGCTTCTGGTAAATAGATCCGTCTGGCACGGATTTTCGGCGGGTGGTCGTGCAGGCGCTCTGCCTTTGAAACGCGACGGGGCGTGATGAGTCTCAAAGTAAATCTCTTCTTTTTTTGAAAAACGGAATGAAGGGCCGCTCCGTTTGCAACGTCCTCAATCAATGCGACACTCGGATTGTACCGGCGGAATAAAGACCAGAAGGCGCGACGAAGTTTGTTGAGGTCGCAATAATCGCAGAATTGATCGACCAGGTAGTAATTTCGATTGTGGTGCTTCCAAACCTGGACGACGCTACGGCTGCCCTTTGGCGCTCCACTGTGGCCCGGATCGATGCTCAGCACGACCGGTTGCGGCAGAAATTGAAACTGCCCGAAGCTTTGAAAATGCTCCGCGTTTATCTTTTGGGTCGCCCGTGAGCACAATCCCTGTTGATAGAAGAGTTCGAATGGTGGCGAAAATTATGTGCGCTTAAGCCGCTCGATCTCCTCCTCAGGATAGGCGTGCGGACGAAGGACATTACCGGTCGTTCGATGCCACTCCCCGTGACCGAGGCTGTATTTTCGCGGCTTTACGGGGATCAACGGGAGACGAGTAGACTTCCTGCCTTTTTCGGCTAGCAGAAGGGCCGATAAATCTTTTTCGCTAATCACGCGCGGCGACGGGCCGCCGCGGTAGGGTCGATGCGGTTTGAGACCGGCCCTCGGAAAGCGGCGAGCCCCAATAACGCTAATCTGAAAACCAATTCTACCGGCGATTGCAGATCGTTCGAGTACCCACTGTCTAATTCCGCGCCGGTGCGGCGCCTGCATTCCGTCGATGTGGGCATGCATCCGGGACTCGGCCGCCATGTTCAGGCAACGGATAGCGATCTGCCAGAATGCCCTTGGCCTGGGCCTTTCGGTCACCGCCGGACAGCGGCATGAACGATAAGAGGGGACATGCTCGCCCATGATTTCGCTGATTTGCACTTGATTGAAGCCGTAATGGGTATGTGGACTGATGAACTTCTGCTCGTCGTGGTGGGCTGCAACACCGGCTGACCGTTGTTGCATGTCAGAATCGCAACAGAGAGGCCAGTCTCGCACGTGCGAACCATACTTAACGCACAATGTGACACTTAGATTTCCCTGCGACGTGAATCGGGGGATTTTCATCGCTCACGGGGGACGAAATCGATGCAGATTTTGATCGCGATTGTTGCGATTTGGTTCGGAATGAACCTGGTAATTTTCGCGTTCATCCTGTGGCAGCGATCGCCACATTTCCGACATCGCGTGTCGAGAGCAATCTTTGGCGTTCTCACGCCCAAGCGAACTTCGGCCCATCATTGACGTTGAAAGGGTGAGGCCTATCGACAGCGATTTGAGCGAGGCTGAAGCCGAGATTGCGTAGCTGCAATAACCGTTGTCAGCCGTTGTTGCGATGCTGCTCGATTACGATGGGCTTGTTCGACCTCTTGTCGCAATAATGCGATCTCCGCCCACAAGCGTTGCAGAGCCTTTTCTGAAACTGCCTCTTCAGCACCCATTATTAACTCCCACAAACACGCCGCCGGGCCGGCAATACTGTGCCCAGCGAACATTTAAGCAAAGAGCGTGCCGAGAATACGTGTATTGGCTCACAACTGCAACTGGGGAAGTTTGCTCTTTAGCCAGCGCGGCAACATGAACGGAGACAGGTTCCGCTGATTGTTTTCAGGAGGAAGCTGACAGCGCTTATGCAAACCCTTCCGGATCATCGCGAACGACCAAACATCCGCTTGAGTGCCGCCGTCACCGCGAGCCAGAGGAAGTTGCCTACTCGGAGAGAATCGTTCGAGGCATTAGTTGGCGGGTTGCCACTAAGCAGCGCGCTGCAATTCGCGGCGAAGCGGGCCACCAGTTGCCGGGCGAACTCTTGAGCCAGGTTCGAGCGCGAGAACTGGGCAAGTGATCCTTGTAGATTGTAGTCGACGGATAAATCGACGCGCGTTGCTTCCTGTTGACTAACAGGTTCAAGCTTGTAGGTGACTTCGCCACGCGTGCGCGAACCGGATCCGCCGTCGCTGCCGGCGCCGACGATGGTGCCGCGCCAATTTGCGCCGTCGCGCGTGATCATAGCCGTACCAGCGAAGCTTGCCGAGATCGGGCCGAGCTTCGTCGTCATGCGTCCTTTCACGGAGGTGTCGTCACATGCGGTGACTTCGACGCCGGGCAGGCAGGAGGCCACCCGCCGGACGTCGTTGAACAATTCCCAAACCACCGCGCGAGGCTTCTGAATGACGAAGCTCTCGTTGAATCGTGTCCAGCCCGGTCGAACGGCAGTGTCGTTCATTGTTTCATGAGGTACCGGGGCGGACAGGCGATCGCTGGCAACGGGGGCAGCTGCCGCAGGCTCGAAGGTCGTGAACGCCGCGATCGGTTCGCGCGCGATGTCCATGGGGGCTTCGCTTTTTCCTCTGCGTTTTTCGATCACGGACGAAATCGCGTTCACGATGCCCACATAGCCGGTGCAGCGGCACAAGTTGCCGGAGAGCTCCCGACGAATCGTTCGCTCATCGGCGTTCGGCAACCGAAGCACGATATCGCGCGCCGATATCAGCATGCCCGGCGTGCAAAAGCCGCACTGGAGCCCGTGATGTGTCGTGAACGCGTCGCGCAGGTCGGCCATCACCGGGTCCTGGTCGAAACCCTCGATGGTGGTGACTTCTGCGCCGCCGCAGGCCACTGCAAGCGTGAGGCAGGATCGCGCCGGAGCGCCGTTGATCTGGACTGTGCACGCGCCGCAGACGCCGTGTTCGCAGCCGAGGTGCGTTCCGGAAAGACGCTGGCGATCGCGCAGAAAGTCACCGAGATGCGTGCGCGGCTGCACGTCCGATGAAACCGGCGTTCCATTGAGAGTGAAGCCGACGGTGGTCACGGCGTAAAAACCTCCTTCAGCGCGCGTGCCAGGGCGGCGCGGCGCATCCTGCGTTCGGCGGCGTCGCCCTGATCGATTTCGTCCACGGCCGTTGCGATCGCGGCATCGGTGATGGCGCAGGCGCCTTCGCGCGCGATAGTGGCGGCGAGGCTGTGCAGCGGTTGCGGGGTTCCGGCAAGCGCGCCGAGATAAAGCCGCGCCGTCCGGGAAACCGGATCGAACACGGCGGCGGCGCTTGCTTCGGGAAATTCGCCGGGCTTCCGACAGAATTTGTAATAGCCGAACCGAGCCTTTGACGAGAGCTTGGGCACGTCGACCGCAACAAGGATCTCGTCGTCGGTCAGTCGGGTCTGGAAGGCGCCGAGCATGAAATTGTCGGCGGCGAGCTGGCGCGCGCCGCCTTGTCCCTGGATAATGACGGTGGCGCCGATGGCAGCCATCGCCAACGGCCAGTCGGCGGCTGGATCGGCATGCGCCATGCTGCCTCCGACCGTGCCGCGGTTGCGGATGGCGCGATAGGCAATTCCGCCGGCGACCTTTTGCAACCAGACACAGTCTGAAATCGAGCGATTTTCCAGCTCGGCGTGGGTCACAGCGGCGCCGACCCGCAGATGCGTCTGGCGATCTTCCACGTTGCGCAAGGCATCGATGGCCGCAATGTCGACCAGCAGCTGCGGCCGAGCGAGCCGGAGATTGAGCATCGGCACCAGCGATTGGCCGCCCGCGATCAGCTTCGCGCCCGGGTTCTTCCGAAGGGCGTCGAGGGCGCCAGCGACATCCGTTGGGCGCATGTATTCAAAGGCCGCGGCCTTCATGTGTTGGCCCCGGCGGCGACCGGACGCTTTTGAATCGCGGCTCGCTCGATCGCCGTCAGCAGGCGGCGCGGCGTCAGCGGCGTCTCGGATAGCTCGACATCGAGTCCGCGTAGTGCGTCGTTGACCGCGTTGAACAACGCCGCCGGCGGCGCGATGGCGCCGCCTTCACCCATGCCCTTGATGCCGAACTTGGTGTGTGGGGAAAGCGTTTCGGTGTGGTAGATGCGGAATTTCGGAACCTCGGTGGGGCCGGGCAGCAGGTAATCCATGAAGGTCGAGGCGAGCGGCTGGCCGTTGGCGTCATAGGGGCTTTCCTCGAACAGCGCCGTGCCGATCCCCTGGGCCGCTCCGCCCATGGTCTGGCCATCGACCACCATCGGATTGACCATCCTTCCGCAATCTTCCGCAATCACATAGTCGAGGATTTCAATGCTTCCGACCTCGACGTCTACCGCTACCGCAACCGCATGCGAGGCGTAGCTGAACACGCCGGTGTCGACGTCCGGCTTGTATCCGATTGTCGCCTCGAGGCCGTTGAGGTCGACGTCCGGCGGTAGCAATTGCGGACGCCGGTACCACGCCTCGGCGATTTCCTTCGTCGACACCGACGATTGCGGTCCGACGACGCGGCCGGGCATGTAGTGGACGGTATTCGTCGCGCATTGCATCAGGTGCGCCCCGATCGCAAGCAGCCGCGGCAACAAGGCCTCGCAGCTTTTGGCTACCGCGCCCCCGGTCATGACGATGCTGCGCGAGGCATAGGTGCCGGTCGAGAAGGGAGTAGTTCCGGTGTCGCCGAGAATGACGCGGATCTTGGCGATGTCGATGCCGATCACCTCGTGGGCGATTTGCGCCAACGTCGTCTCCATGCCCTGGCCATGCGAGTGAACGCCTGCGCGTATCTCGAGACTGCCATCGACCAAAAGGCGCGCCGTCGCCTGGTCGTAGCCGGGAATCAGCGGCAGACCCCACGCCGCGAACACGCTTGTTCCGTGCGCCGACTGTTCGCAATAGCTGGCGAAACCGATGCCGATGCGGCGCCCGTCCGGCTCGCCACGGCGTTGCCGCGCACGCCACTTGTCGAGATCGATCTCGCGCCGCACCGTGTCGAGGCTCTGCGGATAATCGCCGGTGTCATAACGCTTGCGTGCGATGTTGGTGTAGGGCATCGCCTCCGGCGTCACCAGATTTTCGCGGCGCACTTCCCATGGCTCGCGCCCGACCTTTCGGGCAATGGCGTCGATCAGAAGTTCGATCGCGAAGCACACGCTGGTGCGTGCAACCCCGCGATAGGGCAGGAAGCCCGGCTTGTTGGTGGCGACGCAGTAGGTCTTGCAGCGATAGCCTTTGATATCATAGGGGCCGGGCAGGTTGCCGGTCGCCTGTCCCGGTTCGAGCGCCACCGTGAACGGCCAGTTCGAATACGCGCCGCCATCGATCGTGATCTCGGCGTCGAGCGCGAGCAGACGTCCACGGTCGTCCGCATAGGCCTTTAGCCGATAATGATGCTGCCGGCTGTTGGCCCCCGCGATGAGGTGCTCGCGGCGGTCTTCGACGTAGCGGAATGGACGCTTGAAGGTCAGTGCGAGCCAGGCGACGCAAATTTCCTCAGGCTGCAACACGCATTTGTAGCCGAAGCCGCCGCCGACATCGGGCGCGATGACGCGGATGCCTCCTTCCTCGATGCCGAGGCACTCGGCCAGCCCGATACGGATAACGTGAGGCACTTGTGTCGAGGTGTAAACCACGAGCTGGTCGGCCTGAAAATCCCAGTCGGCGACAATCGCCTTGCCTTCGAGCGGGACCATCGCCTGCCGCGCCATCGATATCTCGCGCTCGACAACGACCGTGGCATTCCGCATCTGCTCATCGAATCCGCTGTTGTAGTCGAGCGTGAGGAATAGATTGTCCTGCCACTCCTCGTGCACCCGTATCTCGGTCGTCGCGCGTGTCGCATGCGCGTCGACGAGCGGGGGTAGTTCGTCGAGATCAAGTTCGATCTGCTCGGCAATGTCTTCGGCCTCGGCGCGTGTGGGTGCGACCGTCATGGCCACTAATTCGCCGGCGAAGCGCACTTTGCCGCGGGCCAGCGGGTACTGCAGGGATACCTTGTAGCTCGGCACCGTGCAGGGCGCGGCGATGGGTCGAACGCCCGTCAGATCCACGCTCGTAAATACGGCGGAGCTCAGTCCTTGCGGCTTGGTAATTCCGCGAAGCGTCGCATGCGCGGCGGGGCTTCGCAGGAAGGCCACCTCACTCTGGCCGGGAAGAATGATATCGGAAACATAACGTCCGCGGCCGTGCAGGAGGCGTGCGTCCTCCTTACGGGACACCCGGGCGCCGATACCCTGCTCCTTTGTCATTCACCGTCCTTCCATACCAGGCGAGCTGGTTTCTTCCTCAGTGAAGGCTCAACCGGGAGTCACCACGCAGCGGCGCCGTAACGGAAGGCGTCAAGCCGGAATTCGGCCACGCGGAACCAGGTGTTCGACTGGTTCATGAACGCCTTCCAGTGCTCGTAAACTTTCTTGAAGTCGCTGCTCTTGGTGGCGAAGTCGTCGAATGTCTCGACCGACGCCTTGTAGCAAGCTTCGAGGACAGGCTGCGGGAATGCGCGGAGCTGAGTGCCGCCGCCGACCAACCGACGCAGTGCCTCCGGATTTACCGCATCGTATTTTGCCTGCATCAGCAGATTCTGCTCATTGGCGGCGGCTTCGAAAGCTGCCTTGAACGATGCCGGAAGTGCTTCCCAGGCCTTGGCGTTGACGAGGGTCGTGATCATCGCCGAGCCCTCCCACCAGCCGGGCGTATAATAGTATTTTGCGACCTTGGCGAAACCGAGCTTCTCGTCGTCATAGGGGCCGATCCACTCCGCTGCATCGATAGTGCCGCGCTCCAGCGAGGGGTAGATCTCGCCGGTCGGAATTTGCGTTGGCGTGACGCCGAGGCGCGACAGCACGTTGCCGCCCATCCCGCCGATCCGCATCCGAAGACCCTTCAAATCCTCGACGGTGTTAATCTCCTTTCGGAACCAGCCGCCCATTTGCACGCCGGTATTGCCGCAGGGAAAGTTGAGCACGCCGGCGGGTTTGAAGACCTCGCGCAACACCTCGAGCCCCCCGCCATAGTAAAGCCACGCGGCCTGTTGACGCGAGTTGGCGCCGAATGCGACGCCGGAATTGAAAGCATAGGCCGGGTTCTTGCCGACATAGAATGCCGTCAGCGTGTGGCCGCACTCTACCGTGCTGTTCGACACCGCATCGAAGGCTTGCGTGCCCGGCACCAGTTCGCCGCCGGGAAACACGCTGATCTGGAATTTGTCGTCGGTGAGTTGAGCGATGCGCTTGCTCATCAAATCCGCCGAGCCATGGATCGTATCAAGGGTCTTTGGCCAACTTGTCGTCATCCGCCAGCGGACCTGTCCGGTTTGCGCAAGGGCAGGGCTGGCAACTGCAGCAGCGGCGACGCCGGCTGCCTGGGACAGGAAAGTGCGCCTTTTCATCGCAATGCTCCATGGTTTCGCCGCCGCGCAGGCGACAGAAGACGTTGCAGAACTCGGTAGCGGGGATCGGCGCCGGTCGGAGACGAGAGGGATGAGCAACGGGCCGGGCGGAACGATCCCGCTCCAATTGCCGCGGCATTCTCACTTCGGAGAGTAATCACTGCACTTCTCCCCAGCTGCGCGTCCAGGCGATTATTAAAAATATGAGGTATACTGATGAATATTCTGAATGCTGTCAAATAAGAACAGCATTCGATCTCCCCGTGCAGGTGAGGAAAGATTTTGCGGCGGTGCTCGCCATTACGGCACTGCACGCACCGGCGACATGCGTCGGCCTGCGCTTCGCAAGATCCTAGTGTGCGGACTGACCCGCGCTGTGGTGCCACGGGAGCGCCAGCCGCTCGACGAAGCTGACCGTCTCGATCAGAATGACGCCGAGCACTGCGAGTATCGCAATCGCGGCGAAGACTCGCGGCGTGTCGAACATGCCTTGCGCGCTCAGGATAACGTAGCCCAGGCCGCGTTGCGAGGACACGAACTCGCCGACGATTGCGCCAACCAGCGCCAGCGACATGGCGACCTTGAGGCCGGCAAACAGATGGGGAAGAGCGCAGAACAACTTGATGCGCGTCAGGACTTTCCAACGCGAACCGCGCAAGGTGCGCGCAAGATCAAGTGTGTCGGCCGGCACCGATCGAAGACCCAGAATGGTGTCGATGACCACCGCAAAGACGGCGATCAGAAAGGCGATTGCGATCTTGGGCTCGGCTCCGGTGCCGAACCAGATGATGCAGAGTGGTGCGATCGCGACTTTGGGGACGCTATTGAGCGCCACAAAGAGCGGAAACAGCAGCCGATCAAGCCATTTCCACTCGGTGATGACGACGGCGAATGCGACGCCGAGTATGGCGGCGATGGCAAAGCCGGCAAGCGTGATCCCCAACGTATAGGCGGTCTGCTCCGCGAACCACAATGGCGATTCCGCAAGTTCCGCGATCACGAGGGACGGCGGTGGCAGTAGCACAGGGCGAACGTGATCAAGGCGGCAGAACAGCTCCCAGAGCAGTAAGAATCCGATCGCACCAAGGAATGGCAGCGCTTTCCGCCGGAGCATGGCGGCGCGTGTGTTCTTAGTCATGCAGCAGTCCCATGTTTTCGAACAGGCCGCGGACGTGGCGCGCATAGCGCCCAAAGGGTTCGGTTTCACGAACGGATAGTTTGCGTTCGTCCGGCAGCTCGATCCGGATGTCCTCGATCACCTTGCCGGGCCTGGGGCTGAACACCACGATGCGGCTGGACAGGAAGATCGCCTCCGAAATGCTGTGCGTGACAAAGACAACCGTCATGCGCTGCCGTTGCCAGAGCCGGTAGAGATCGACGTTGAGCTGGTCGCGCGTCAGCGCATCGAGAGCGCCGAATGGCTCGTCCATCAGCAGTAGCCTCGGCTCCAGCAGCAGCGAGCGGCACATCGCGACCCGTTGACGCATGCCACCGGACAGGGTGCTCGGATACGCCTGCATGAAAGCGGAAAGCCCCGCCATCTTGAGCAGTTCACGGGCGCGTGGTTCGAAGTCGGACTTGCGCGAGCCGTTGAAATCCGCCGGCAGCAGGACGTTATCGAGCACATTCATCCAGTCCAGCAGCGCGTCGCGCTGGAAGGCCATGCCGAGCCGTTCCGGCGGTCCATCGACCCGCTTGTCGTTGATCGACAGCACGCCGCTGGTGGTCTGTTCGAGGCCGGCGAGGCAACGCAGGAACGTGCTCTTGCCGCAGCCGCTCGGTCCGAGCAGGCTGACGAACTCTCCCTCCGCGATGTCGATCGAGATGTTGTCGATCGCGGTAACGCCGTCGTCGGAATCGCCGAAGCGCTTTCCGACGTCCTTTGCCGCGATCATTTCAGCGCCGCGCCGACTTCGGCAACGATTTTCGGATCGACGAGATCGTTGGTGAACACGTCCTTGGCTTCGACGGGAGCGCCCAGCAATCCTCCTTCCGAGAGGATCGTCAGGGCCTGCTGCCAATCGGACTGTGCCATGGTTCCGAACGGGAGCGAGCGAACGGCGTCCGTCAGCGCATAGTCCTTCAGCGTGTCGATCTGCTCGCGCAGCACCTTGGGATCGAGCTTTGCCTGCGGCCGGGCGGCGATGATCGCCTTGACGCCTTCATCCTCATGTCCCTGGAAAATATGGGCCCAGCAACCGGCCACAACGCTGACGAAGCGCTTGAGCGCATCGCGTTTGGCGGCAATGGTTTTCTCGGTGGCGAACAGCCCGAAGCTCGGAAACTGCAAGCCGGCGTCTGAAAAACGCACCGCGATCGACGGCCGCCTGGAATTCACCACGGCGAGAAAGAACGGCACTGAGGAAAACGCCGCATCGGTGCGCTCGGTCATGTACAGGCCCGCCTTGCCCGCGGCGTCGACGTTGATCAACTCGACATCGTCCCGTTTGAGCTTGCCGGAGGCGAGGAAGCGGTCGATGAACGGCGCCTCTAGCGAACCCGCCGTGAAGGCGATCTTCTTGCCCTTCAGATCCGCCGCGCTCTTGATACCGGCGTCCTTCGGGACCAGCAGCCCAATGTCGTTTTGCTGGATGAACCCGGCGATCGCCTTGACCGGCAACCCCTTGGAGCGTGCGATTGCCATCGGTGCGAGCGAGGCGTGGCCGACGTCGTATTCGCCATTGCCGACGATCTGCACCGTTGCGACGGAGCCGTTGCCGTCGTCGATGCTGACATCGAGGTCGTATTTCTTGAATAGTCCGCTTTGCTGCGCAAGGTGGAAGGGCGCCTGGTCGCCCCAAGGGGTCCAGTCCAGCCGCACCCTGATCGCATCGGCGGCGATGGCTTGGGCGGCGAATAGCTGAAGCGCAAGAACCGGGAGGAGTGCGCAGAACCAACGTGGGAGATGCAGCATGGAAGCCTCGAATGAGCTTGACCGGCGGACAGGAGGCTAGCAGGTTTGCGGGCGGGCGCAAGATAGGAGGATGTACTGACTAATTCCTCCCGACCAAAGCCGGGAATGCAAAGCGGGTGTCATGCAACCGTGGGATTGGAACAAATCTTCTGTACTTTCGAATTGAATTGCCGGACATCTAGAGGACGAGCCCGCCGACGCGATACGAGACTGGATTCCAAAAAGAAAATGACAAGCCGCAACGCAGCAACGAAGTCGAAGGGCACTGAGCGCCCATCGAAGAAAAAACGCGAGTTTTCCACCCAGGGCCAAATCCGCAAGGGGCGATCGCCGGACATGCCGCTTTGGGTGCGCCCGGGTTATCTGCTGCGCCGGTTGCACCAAATTCACTATGCGCTTTTTTTCGAAGAATGCTCCGACTTCGACATCACGCCGGTGCAGTACGGACTTCTCTCGACACTGTCACTCAATCCGGATCTCGACCAGAACTCGATCGGCCGCGAACTCGGTATTGATCGCACCAACGTCGCGGACGTGCTGGCTCGGCTCGCGCGGCGCGGCTTGCTGGAGCGCCACCGCAGCAAGCAGGACAAGCGCATGGTGCTCGCGCGGCTGACGCCGGCCGGTCAGAGGGTCACCGACGAAATGTACGCCGCCATGTTGAAAGCGCAGAATCGCCTGCTGGCGCCGCTGCTTCCGGACGAGCGCAAGGCCTTCGTTGATACCCTGCTGCGGCTGATCGAAGGCAACAATCACCTTGGCCGCACCATCTATAGCCCGAGCGCTGCCTAGAAAGCGTCCGCTTGTGTTCGGCTGCGTCGCGCAAAGCCGGCAGTTGCCTGCATCGCTCGAGCGGAAGAACGTATAGAGGAGCTGCCGCTGTACCGGATCAGCCTGCCGCTTTCTGAAGGATTTCATCCGGCGTCGAAGAGACGACTTCGACGTACTTCGGCACGAACTTGCCGCCCTCGATATACTTGATGAATTCCGGTTTGATCTCGTTGGCGAGGATCTTACGGATCTTGGCGTGTTCCTCGATGTCGGCCCACTCCGCGATCAGGAAGAAGCGCTGGGGATCCTCGGTGTCGCGGCACAACACCCCGTCTTTGACCTGCGCCGAGGATTTGTGCATCGGATTGTCATCGGAATAATCGAACGCCTCGAACGACTTGACGAATTCGGCTTCGTGACCCGCCTTCACGCGAAAGTCGTAGATGTGGAGGAAGTTTCCCTTGGTGGCGATGGGCTCCTGAGCCATGTCACGTCCTTTCCTGTTGGGGCTAACTCGAACCGGTCCAAAAGCGATATTGTGCGTGAACCAAATATGAGGTTATACTGACGATCTCCCTTAGGCAAGGCGGATCGCATTTTGCGCTCACGAGCATAAGGTCGAGACACGGTCGAGGGTTGACGCCCATGGCATGGCAGCGCGCAGCATCGCTCACTTCGATTCCGCAGGGCGGCGTGATCGGCGTGAAGCTCGACGGACTCCCGCTTGCACTCTATCGTCTTGAAGGCAATGTTTACGCAACGCATGGCGTATGCACGCATGCGCTGGCGCTTCTTAGCGAAGGATTTGTCGAGGACGGTAAGGTCGAGTGCCCGCTGCACCAGGGTGTGTTCGACATCCGCACCGGCAAGGCGCTCTGCGCGCCGCTGACAAGGGATATCAGGACATTCGCGGTCAGGGTCGAGGGCGATGACGTTTTTGTCGATCCCGATTTGCCGGGCGGAGCGCTCGCGGAAACATATCGATCCGAGACGTTGTCTGCCAAGGCGATTCAATCCGGCGGCGCTGTCATCGTCGGCGCGGGTCAGGCGGCGGCTGCCGCTATCATCGCGATGCGCGAGGCTGGATTCAATGGCGCGATCGACCTGGTCGGCGACGAGGCGCATCTGCCTTATGAGCGCCCGCCTTTGTCCAAGGACATGCTCTCGGGAAAGGATGTCCCTCCCACCTACAGATTGAGCGAGGCAGATGCCAACCGCTACGGGGTTCGGCTCCATCTCGGGCGGCGCGTAACGGCCGTCGATGCCGCATCACGCAGCGTCGGTCTCGATGATGGAACCTCGCTGTCGTATGACTCGCTTTTGCTTGCGACTGGCGGTCGTGCCCGGCGTCTTTCGATCCCCGGGAGCGATCTTCCCAATGTGCTGCATCTGCGAACGATCGAGGATGCCGTGGCGATCGAACAGGCCTTCGCTCGCGGCTCGCATGTCGGAATCATCGGCGGTGGTTTCATCGGCCTCGAGCTTGCATCGGCTGCAGCGGCGCGCGGGCTCGCCGTCACCCTGTTCGAGCGCGAACCGGAGATCATGTCGCGGCTTTTGCCGAAAGCCCTTGGACAGACCTTCAGGAATTTGGCGCAGCAGCATCACGTCGATGTCAGGCTCGATGCCGATGTGCGCGCCATCGTGCCGCGCGGCGGCCGCCTCGCGATCGAGAACGGCGGCGAGATCGTCGAAGTCGACGTCGTTCTGGTTGGCATCGGGCTTGAGGTGGAACTGGAGCTGGCGCGAGCGGCAGGTTGCACCGTCGCCAATGGCATCGTCGTGGATGGAGATGGCCGCACCAGCGTGCCGCACGTCTGGGCGGCCGGCGATTGCGCGTTGTATGCTCTGCCCGGAGTCGATCGCCTGCTTCGCCTGGAAAGCTGGCACAACGCCGAAGAGCAGGGCGCCGCCGCCGGCCTCTCGATGGCACGCGGCGCCTCGCGCGCGCGGAAGCAACCGTGGTTCTGGACCGATCAGTTCGGCCGCAATGTTCAGATGCTCGGCCTCGTTGGGCCGACGGATCTGGTTGCCCATTCCGGCGCGACCGGTTCTGCCGCAGGAGCGGTGTATTATACCCTGGACCGGGATAGCGGGCGTCTGACAGGCGTCGTCGCGTTCTCCGACGCCAAGGCCATCCGCGATGCCCGCGCCGCGCTCGAGCGGAATGATCCGTTCGATCTTGCGGCTGCCGGGGCGCGGCTATTATCGTCCGAAGACGAACGGGAAGATCCTAACCTGGAGGTCAGCGAGATGAATGCCAACGCACCACTCTCGATCACCACGCGCTATGTCTGGCCGAAGGAAGGTCTGCGTCGTATCCCCGACTGGGTCTATACCGACCAGACTATTTACGAGCGCGAGATCGAACGCATCTTTCACGGTCGTACCTGGAATTATGTCGCGCTGGAATGCGAAGTCCCCAATCCCGGAGATTTCATCCGCTCCAATGTCGGGCCGACGCCGGTCGTCGTATCACGGGCGGAAGACGGCAGCATCCACGTGTTCGAAAACCGTTGCGCGCATCGTGCCGCTGAGTTTTGCCGCGACCTGAGCGGCAATGCCAAGGAGTTCGTCTGCCCCTATCATCAATGGTCCTACGATCTGAAGGGCAATCTGGCGGGGGTTCCGTTCCGCCGCGGCGTCGATGGCAAGGGAGGCATGCCGAAGGATTTCCGGAACGCCGACCATGGCCTGCGGCAGCTCAACGTCACGGCGCATCGGGGCGTCGTCTTCGCATCCTATCGATCCGATATGGAGAGCTTGCAGGACTATCTGGGTCCTGAAATCCTCAGCGAGTTCGAGGCGACTTTCGATGGCCGCAAGCCGCGCTTGCTGGGTTATTACCGTCACACCTTGCCCGGCAACTGGAAGCTCTACCATGAGAACCTGAAGGACCCGTACCACGCGACGTTGCTGCACACCTTCCTCGTCACCTTTGGCCTGTTGGTCGCCGGCAACAAGTCGCTGATGCTGGCGGATCCGACCGGCCGCCACGGCGTGATGGCGTCGGCGAAATCAGACGGCAAATCCGTCAGCAGCGATACGAAAAAGGAGATGCGAGCTTATCGGGAGGGTATGGAACTGTCCGAGCCGCGGTTCATGGACTTCCTCGACGAATTCGATAGCCCGTGGTCGGTGACCATGGCGACGATCTGGCCCAACCTCATCATTCAGCGTGAAATGAACACGCTCGGCGTCCGACAGATCGTGCCGACCGGGCCGCACGAATTCATCATGAAATGGACGATGTTCGGTTTCGAGGGTGACGACGACGAGATGACGCGCCACCGGCTGCGTCAGGGCAATCTGATGGGACCGGCCGGCTTCCTCGGGCTTGAGGACAATGAGGCGATCAAGTTCGTGCAAGACGGCATGCAGCACGTGCCGAACGGCAAACATCTGGTCGAGCTCGATCCGGACGTTGAGGCCGGAACGGCCGACACGCTGATTTCGGAAGCCGCAATCCGCGCCATGTATCAGCACTGGCGCCAGGAAATGGGGCTTTAGCCATGGGCGAGAATGTCATGACACGTCCACTTCCGGCAGCGGCCGTCGCCGATCCGAGGCTTGAGGCGGTGCTGCTGCGGCATGAGATCGAGACATTCAACACGCTCTACGCGGCTGCGCTTGACGAGCAGCGCCTGATGGATTGGGTCGAACTGTTCGACGACAACGCGTATTACGTCGTGCTGTCGCGCGAGAACTTCGAACGCAATCTGCCTGTCGGACTGATCTATTGCGAGAACAAGGGCATGATCCGTGACCGCGCCTTCGCGCTCAAGGAAACTGCAATGTTCGCGCCGCGCTACATGCGGCACCTGATCGCCAACCTGGCCGTGGAGGCCGAGGCCTGCGACGGCACCATTGCCGCGCGCGCCAACTACGTCGTGTTGCAGGTTCTCTTCGACCGGCCCGATGCGACGCTGCATCAGGTCGGCACCTACTACGATCGTTTCCGCCGTACCGCGACGGGGCTCAAGCTCGTCGAACGCCGTTGCGTCTATGACAATCTGCTGGTTCCGAACGCATTGTGTCTGCCAGTTTGATCCTTCGAGCCTGCAGCGTCGCATCTGACCCCGCTCGACGCAGTTGACGAAGCTCGGCAGCATTTCCCAAATTGCTCAGGGTCGGGAGCAGCACCACCGATCCGCAGATCGCGCAGGACGTCATCTTAATAATTGCGTCCGTCGGTCGGCCTTTCTTTGCTCATCGTGAGCCACCCGTCGTTTGATCCGCTACCGGTTTTTTGCGCCCCCACGTACTGAACTTGCTCGTCGCCATGCCCTGCGTGCCGGTTGCCGAATTCGGCTTGTTCATGCTGTCGTTGCTCGGTCCCATATCGTGTTTGCCAAAGGCCTGATCGCGGTTGTCCTCGGCGAGAGCGCCCGCGGTGAACACCATTGAGAAAGCGGCCGCCAAAAGAAGTTTCTTCATAATTCGTCTCTTCCAGATTTGCTGATCGTTTAGAAGTAATTCGAACGAGCGGTTTCTATTTGGGCCGGCAATCTAGGCCATAGATCTCTTTCGTTCGCCGCCAATCACGGGGCAGGTAGTCGGGAAAGATACGTCGAATTCTTAGCGTGCGTCGGCCGTGGTCCCGGCACGGCCGCCTCGGGAAACAACCGGGCGGCCGTTGGGGTTGATATTCGAACTGCGCCACTGCCTTAAGCCGATCCTTTGTCGCGTTGTATACGACAGGATAACTGCATCGGAATCAGCGCAGGAGCAGGATGAGAATAATGAGGGGAATCGGAATTCCGACAAGCCAAAGCAGAATAGGCATGGTTCTCTCTCCTTTCGTTATTTGAGGGTTAGCGGCTGATCGCGGCGTTGCCGTAGACCTTATCGTCGGAGGCTTTCCTGCCCCAAGTTCCGTCGCGGAGGCCGCCGCCTTCTGTCGCGGCCAGTGACGCGGAGAACGCACCGATAAACAGTGACAGCGTCAGCCACATCGCAAGCTGCATGGCGGCCTTTCGCGCGCTGTCGAGGTCGGCCTTCACCTGGGTTGTCACTTCGGTGACACGCTTCTCAGCGTCGGCCTCATTTAGTCCGGTCCGGGCGGAAACAACCTTGGCCACGTAGGTCTTGTCTGCCGGCTTAAGATCGCCGTTGCGAAAACTGGTCGTGAACAGGCGGACTATCTCGGTGCGCACATCTGAGGGGTTTTGTTGGCCCTGCGCTGAAGGGTTATCGGAACGCAGAAGCGTATCGATGTAACCATCCATCGGAGACGATTGCGCAGAATTAGCTGCAACCTGCGTCACGCCGGAAAGCGTCCCGCCGATCAAAGAGCTCGCGGGAGAGGCAAGTAGTACGGCGCCCAGGACGGACGCGACCGCCCAGGCCAGGAAGCCATGTGCCGTATCGCGAAAATGCACCTCAGTAGTCTGTATGCCGACCCATTTCGTCCGCAGACGCCCTGCAAGATAGCCGCCCACGGCTGACGAGATCATCGCCATAACGACAAAATAGAGACCGGTGCCGATCTTGAACGTCGTCGCGGACACGCCTGAATTGCCCCACGGCGAAACGACTGAAAAGCCCATTCCCATGCCGAAGGAAAGCATAACCAGCGTGAGCGCGCAGGATGCTGCTGCGCCTGCGATCACTGCGGCCCAGGACACCCCGGGCACTGACGGCTCAACGATGTCCGCGATTTGCGCGGGTTGGCGAATTGTCTGTTCCATTCTTGTATCTCCCAGCGGCACATCAGCCGCCTAGAAAATACGCAAGGGGAACGAAGGTTCCTCGACTGATCCGGACGATCTAGAATCATGGAGTTAACGGACCTCGATCGTCGATCGGGCCGCACAGAGCTTGTCAGATGGAGCGATACGGCCGTTGACCATCCGAGGATCGCAGCCGCTCTAAGGTTAATCGTCAGCATCACGCGCGCATCTGGACTACCCATGGCGGGCGCGAGCCCGCCTGCCTGCGTTGTTGATTCTGAACCATTTAGTCGGTGCGGGATTAGCTCACGACAGTCGGTGGCGTGGTTTCCTAACTCCAGTGACATAGTTTTTCCTGAGTATTCGATTGGTTGAAATGCCTTCAAAGAAGTTGCTCCGACCGTCCGACCGCATCGCCGTCCTTTCCGCCAAGCAAACGTTGAAGATGGCGCGGTCCGCACATGCCTACGTCCGCGGAAGTACCGTCCAATTTTACGAATGGCTGGAGGGTAAGAAGAGCGGAAGCCTGCCTGAGGGGCCGCCCGTTTGGATTTGCGGAGATTGTCATGTCGGTAACCTGGGTCCGGTCGCGGGGACCGATGGACGCATCGCAATCCAAATTCGAGACCTCGATCAGACAGTCATCGGCAACCCGGTTCATGACCTTATTCGGCTTGCTTTGTCGCTGGCGACCGCGTCGCGCGGCTCCGACCTGCCGGGTGTGACGACGGCACGCATCCTCGAACAAGTGATCGAAGGGTACCAGGCGGCTCTACAGCAAGATGCTGACACGCTCGACGACGCTCCAGACACGGTCCGTTTCGTGATGAAACAATCGATTACGCGGTCTTGGAAAGCATTAGCCAAGGAGCGTCTGGGGGATCAGAAGCCAACGATACCCCTCGGGGCAAAATTTTGGTCCCTGGCCAGATCCGAACGCGATGCCATCGACGAATTGTTCTTCACGCTACCGCTGCGGCATCTCGCTACGTCGCTGCGCTCGAGAGAAGATGATGCAGCCGTAAAAGTATTAGACGCCGCCTACTGGATGAAAGGCTGCAGCTCGCTTGGCTTGCTTCGGTTCGCCGTGTTACTCGGCATTGGCAAGGGCAAGAAGCGCGACGTCGCGTTGATGGACGTCAAGGAGGCCGTAAAAGCCGTGGCTCCGCGATATGCGGGCGAAAAAATGCCCAAAGCCAACGCGGAACGTGTCCTTCAGGGCGCCCTTCATCTATCGCCAAACCTGGGCAAGCGGATGGTGGCGGCTTCGTTGGAAGATAAATCAGTTTTCATTCGAGAGCTATTGCCGCAGGATCTCAAGATCGAGATTGAACGTCTGACCATCAAAGATGCGATGAAGGCGGCAAGCTTTCTAGCCGGCGTCGTTGGCAAGGCGCACGCGCGCCAACTTGATCAGGAGCAACGCCAAGCTTGGCATAAGGAATTGGAACGTCATCGGTCGAAAACGCTGGACGCTCCGAGCTGGCTATGGTCGGGCGTCGTGGAGCTAATCGGCCGTCACGAGGTTGCCTACCTCGAGCATTGCCGCAAATTCGCTTCTCAAACGACGGGCTCCTGAGGATGCCACTGTCGCATAATTTGATAAAACGCTCTCACGTCCGGCGCGATGACTTCGCCCACGGACGCTCCCTCGCAATGGGGATTGCATTTAACTCCGCTTAGTCAGTAGCAGATTGCCGCGATTCTTGATCGCCACCTGGGCTGCTTTGGCGAAACGCTGCAACAGCCATGGGAGCACGACTTCCAGTCGGGCATGACCCTCCTCGACATCCAGATGTCCGGAAGCTGACTGCCCCAGAGCGCGCACGCGAAAAATCATGCGATCACCTTCCCATCTTTCCTCGTCGACCTGAAGGATCGGAATGCTGGCGGCCGCGCGGGTCAAGCCGGCCTTGAGACGGCGCTTAGCCTCTTCACGGCCAAGGCGATGGGGAATCGAAACGATGAGAGGGGCGGACATCCTAGGTGGTCCTCCAAGTTAACGCGAGCAAGACGGCTCTAGGGACCATTCGGCGCGACCCTGAGACCTTGCCAGGGCCGTCGCTGCGCTGTGACCTGTAGCACTAACTAACTGTAATAGGCGGCTCCGCGTTCCTTAACGCAGTGGGGGTTATGTTGAGTTTTAGACATTCAGAGCCGATCCTGATCGTAGGTCTTAGGAGTCCCGCCGCACCGCACCCCGACGCGACGTGAGGGCGCGACATGCAGGCCGCCGACACTGTTTTCGCAATTAGCTCGCTATTGGCAAGTATTAGGCGCGTAATCGATTCGGACGGCGTCTGATGGTTTAGACGGGTTTTCCAACGATTAGCGCCGGGAGATCGGTCGCGCCGCGGCCCGCCCTCTGATTGCGGTGTCTTGCACCGGGAAATGGTTTTATGGCCGCCGAGACGAGCTTCATCGTCCAAGCATTCAGTGGCGGCAAAGGCGGGCACTTGAAAGCTGGTGCGCCAGTCGCTTGCCGGTCGCCGGAAGGTGCTCGCCGCACTGCCGAGAGACTTTCCTTGAACAATCTTGGCGTGGTGGCTTTCTCGGTGACATCAGATCCCGAAACCGGAGACTACGACGATCAGCCGACGGTATTCTTTCGCGCGGGACGATTGCCCCCAGAATTCGATTCGATGCCCTGATGACTCCATTGCACGCGCTGCTGCTAAATAACGGATTGTTCGATCAGCCGATCTTGTTGGTTGAGGCGCACCGAAGCCTTCACGGTAACTGGCGAATAAAATTCTCCTATGACGATTTCGAGCCGCTGTCGATGGACGCACAACAAGCGTCGCAACTGGCGATAAATCTTCATCAGATCGGCGAAAATGAATTGGCGGACGAAATCGACGAAGCGGTCGAACGAGCGGCACACTATGAAACGATGTAGCGGAAGCCATCGCAACAAGATACGAAACCAAGAAAGCGCAGATCAGGCGACGTGCCGTTGATGATTTGGACAAACTATTAAAAGGTGCGCGACCAAGCGATCTTCGGGTCGAGCAGCCGGCGAAATGGGTCGAAAGCCGCCCGACAGCAGACTGGCCATATCCGCCCGTTTCCAGAGGCGGCTTTCCGCCGGTTGGCTTGCCCTGTGTTCCACGGCACGCGCTTGGGTGCTGGGGTCGCATTCACGGGATCTAGCATGGCGATACTCCTCGCTCGGTTGCGGAGGGCGAGAAGAATGACCATCGGGCGCTGAATTAGGTGTTTGGTATCAGACCGAGCGGGAAAAGATTGTGGCGATTGACCGGAAGCGGACCTGACACCTAGTTGCGCGGGTGCGCGCGTACAGTAAATTGGAGGGACCGGAAGGACGATAAGTCGGCCCAGATTTCGGGGTATCTCGATTGATTGATTTTGCTGCACCCGAAACGCGATACGCACTGAGCGGCGAGGTCAACATCGCCTACCAGACGATAGGCGACGGCCCCTTCGATATCATAATGGTGCCGGGCCTCGTATCGCATGTCGAGTTTATGCATGAGTTGCCCGGATATTCGGGGTTCCTGCGCCGTCTTTCGAAGTTTGCCCGGGTCGTGACGTTCGACAAGAGAGGGCAGGGATTGTCGGACAGAATATCGGGCGTCCCTTCGCTTGAGCAGCGGATGGACGATGTTCGCGCCATCTTGGACGAGATGGACTCTCGGCGCGCCATCCTGCTTGGGTTTTCAGAAGGGTGTCCGATGAGCATCCTGTTTGCGGCTACCTATCCGGAGCGTGTCTCGCATCTGGTTTTATTTGGCGGGTTCGCCTCTGCCGCCGATCTCCGGCCGCCTGGCCTCACACGGGATAACGTTGAGGCCCGCGCCAAAGGCCTGATGAAGATTTGGGGCAACGGGGACGTCATGAAAACCGTGGTCCCAAGTCAAGCGGCGGATAAAGACGCTGTCGCGACGATGGCCAAGTTAGAGCGTCTTTCGAGCAGTCCGGGCGCGTTGAGAACCATCTGGTTACTGAACGGTCAGATCGATGTCACCTCCATCCTGCCGACTGTGCAGGTCCCGACGCTGGTGGTGCATCGACGAACGGACGCCCGGGTGCCGGTCGCACTTGGGAGCAAGTTGGCGGCGCTAATTCCCGGCGATAAATATATCGAATATCCTGATGGCGACCACGCGTTCTGGACCGGCGATAGCGAAACACTCATCGGTGATATCGAGGAGTTTGTCACTGGGCAGCGTGATAATGGTGTGGTCGAGCTAGAACGTGTCTTGGCCACGGTCTTGTTTACCGACATCGTCGATTCTACGCGAAAGGCCGCTGAAATGGGTGACCAGCGCTGGCGCGTACTGCTGGACAATCATGATTGTCTCGCTCATCAAATCATTGATAAGCACCGCGGCGCACTAGTGAAGAGCACCGGGGACGGTGTGCTGGCAACCTTCGATGGGCCAGGCCGCGCGATTCGGTGTGCGCTATCCTTAAGCGCTGCCGCCGAGCAAATAGGCTTGCCTCTGCGTGCGGGCCTTCACACCGGCGAGATCGAACTGAGGGGACAGGACATTGGCGGCATAGCCGTCCACGCAGCCGCCCGGGTAATGGCGCAATCTCAGTCAAACGAAGTTCTGGTATCAAGAGTTGTCACGGACCTGGTGGCCGGAGCAGGCTTGAAATTCTCCGAACGCGGATCGTACGAACTTAAAGGCCTTCCCGGGCGATGGGATCTCTTTGCGGCGAGCCTCTAGATCCCTCAACGTCTCTTGTTGGCACAAAGCGGACTTGGCCGACCTCGCCGACGATGTCTGCTCGCCGGGGTGAAGCGGACAACAAGGTTGATCAGGCTGCCACTTCGAATGCCAAGCCGATCAGCGCTTCCTTACGCCACACGACGCGACAGTTCTGACGGATTTCACCGTGGGGGATTTTGAGCTTGAATTCGTGAGGAATACAAAGCCGGCGGTCTACTTGGAGCGCCGCGCCCGTCGCGGAAATGTTTCGTAAAACGCATTCGACTGACCTGCCGTCGAACTCAATCGATCCGCCTTTCAGAACCCGCCGCCGCTGTGTTGCTCGTCGCTCCATTCGGTCGAGTTAAGCCAAAAATCTAAGATTTGAGCTAATCCCGACACACTGAAACAGGGCCATCCAATAACGAATTGGTAACCAAGCAAAGTCTCTGCTTTTCGTGGTCCTGTTGTCGATCCCTTTTGTGGTGACGTGGCGCATGTCTGGAAATGACGCAGCTAGATTCCGCAAGGAGGGAGAGAAGCCGCCTGCAGGCGGAGAGGGCGGTAAGCTCGCTCGAAAAGGAAGCGTGGTTCAGGATGGCCCAGAAAAGCTTGCGCAGAGCGCCGAGATGAGCACGAAAAAGTGGCCCACTGCCTCATTCGTTAATTCCTAACATCTAACCGACCCAAAGTCGGTTCCGTCATAGCGGTTCGGTTAGACGGGCTGAGGAGTCTTCGCGATCATTGGCTTTTGAGCTCCCATTTATCAGCTTTGCGACTACCCGCCGCCAGTTAGGAGATCGCCGCCACGCCAAATTGCCTAAGGGAACACGGGCCGTTCAAGCTCGCGGGCGATTCCATTGAATACGCGATGACGATCTCGCCCGGGGCCGATTGCATCCAGGGTTTGCGCTTTGCAACGATGCAGATCTATTCAGTTCGTATCTTGGAAAAGCCAGAGGTCGGCGAACTGGTCATGGTCGGAACGGGATTTCGTTACTTTGCCAAACCGGAATTCGCCGGGACCGACAAATTCACTCTGATGGTCGTCGGCAAGAATCTCCGCGAGGAAGGCAGTTCTACCGTCGAGATCACCGTATCCCCGCTGGATGCCCGTCCAAAAGCCACCACCGTCAGCCAGCTTGATTCCGGCTTGACGCCTCAACAGGCAGAGGCAGAAGCGGTCAGCTAGCGCCGGGGCCCCTGGAGGGCTCGGCGCGACGGAGCCCGTGCATCATCGTCAGATTTGGATTGCAGTTATTGCGCTGGCTGGGGAACTAGGATTCGAACCTAGACAAACAGAGTCAGAGTCTGTTGTGCTACCGTTACACCATTCCCCAAATTACCCTGAAATATCAATTAGATATCGGATAAACTGACGGCTGCGGATGAAGCCGCGCGATCCGGTCAGCATCGCGAGACCTTCTACTCGCTTCATCCCGGTTTTGGCAAGCAGCGTGCCGCCGCTGGACGGCCGCAGCATCGGCGGATAAAGCACAAGAATAATAAAGCGGTAGCACTGCGCGCAGCCAGGCTATTTGATCTTGTCGTAGGTCGCGGAGAAATCGGTGAGCGTCAGCGGGATTGCGATGGTTTCCTTCGCAAGATCCTGAAAAATGATCTTCAGTTGCTTGCCTGACCGGAGCGCGCTCAATGTTTCCGCGCCGACCGGAAAGCTCGCATAGCAGCCGCGGTTCTCGCAGGTCTGAATCGGTAGCTCCACGCTCTTGCCGTCATCGACCTGAAACTTGGCGCCGGCCTGCAAGTTCAGCCCAAGCGGCAACTGCACGAGCGCGACCGGTGTCCGGCTGTCGCCGGGCACGCGAATGTTGACCAGCACGACCAGTTGCCCCGTCTTGGTGAGGATCGCGTTCTGCTCCATCGCGCATTCCAGCGGGGCGTCGCGGCTCGGACTGCCGCAACGCGCGGCCCAGCCGGACTGTGGCGTCGTCGGATTGCCGGAAGGAGAGGGCGCCGGCGTCGCCTGGCTCTGCGCCGATCCTTTGGCCTTGGGGGCTGCTTGCTGGGCGAGGGAGGTTCCGGTGGCGGCGAGGGATGCAACAGCAACAATCATCGCCAGCTTTGCGATCTTCACCGATCACTCTCCATAGAAAAGCTTAACCCACACCGGTCAGCGGGTTACCTGAACGCAACTACTCGGCGGCTTCCTTGACGGCGTCGTGTTCGGAGACGTCTTGCGCATCGTCTCGTCCCGAACGGCCCCAGTTGGAAAACGCGTTGGAAAGCTTGTCGAGATAGAGATAGATGATCGGCGTCGTAAACAGCGTCAGCGCCTGACTGACGGCAAGGCCGCCGACCATTGCGTAGCCGAGCGGCTGACGGATTTCCGATCCCGTGCCGGTACCGAGCATCAGCGGCACGCCGCCGAGCAGGGCTGCCATCGTGGTCATCATGATGGGGCGGAAACGCAGCATGGCCGCCTGCTTGATCGATTGTTCGGGCGATAGATGCTGGTCGCGTTCGGCCGCGATCGCGAAGTCGACCATCATGATACCGTTCTTCTTGACGATGCCGATCAGCAGGATGATGCCGATCAGCGCGATCAGGCTGAAGTCGTAGCCGAAGGCCATCAGGATCGCCAAGGCGCCGACGCCGGCGGAGGGAAGCGTCGAGAGAATCGTGAGCGGATGAATGTAGCTTTCGTAGAGAATGCCGAGGATCAGATAAACGACCACGAGCGCCGCCAGGATCAGCAGCGGGACGGTCCCGAGCGATTGCTGGAACGCTTGCGCGGTGCCCTGGAAACTCGAATTGAGCGTTGTGGGCGCTCCGATCTCGGCCATCGCTGCTTGTATGGCGTCGGTCGCCTGGCCGAGCGCGGCGTTCGGGCCCAGGTTGAAACTGATGGTGATGGCCGGGAACTGACCCTGGTGGCTGATCGAAAGCGCGCGAACCGGCACGCTGCTCCAGCTTGCGAACGCCGACAGCGGCACCTGATCGCCGGTCGTCGGCGATTTGACATAGAGCTTTTCGAGCGTGTCGAAGGAGCCCTGCAACTCCGGCAGGATCTCCAGGATCACGTGATAGCTGTTGAGCTGGGTGAAGTATTGCGTGACCTGCCGTTGCCCGAAGGCGTCGTAAAGCGTGTCATCTATCAGTTGCGGCTGGATGCCGTAGCGCGAGGCGGTGTCGCGGTTGATCTTGAGTTGCAGCGTCGTGCCTTCCGACTGCTGGTCCGTGGCGACGTCCCGCAATTGAGGCAGGGTTTTCATCCTGGCCAGGATCTTCGGCGCCCACTCGCTCAACTCGTCGAGATTGGCGTCCTGAAGCGTGAACTCGAATTGCGTTCGGGTCGGACGGCCGCCCATGCGCACGTCCTGCGCCGCCTGCATGTAAAGCCGGGAGCCCTGAACTTTCTCGAGCTGGGGACGCAACCGGGCGATCACCTGCATCGCGCTAACATCGCGTTCATCAAGCGGCTTCAGCGTGATGAACATGCTGCCGTTGTTGCCGGCGCGGCCGTTGCCGCCAATCACGGCGCCCACCGTCGCTACGGCTGGATCGGCCCGGACGATAGCCTGAAGCGCTTCCTGCTGTCGCACCATTTCGGCAAACGAGACATCTTGAGAAGCTTCGGTCGTTCCGCTGATCAGGCCGATGTCCTGCTGCGGAAAAAAGCCCTTCGGAATGATCATGAACAGGTAGACCGAAAGGGCCAGCGTCGCGAAGAAGATGAGCAATGTGGTCCGCCGCCAGCTCATGGCGAGGTCAAGCCCGCGCTCATAGGAGCGCAACATCGCATCGAAACCGCGCTCGCTCCACTGGTAGAATTTTCCATGCTCCTCATGTCCGTTGTGTGGACGCAGGAAACGGGAACACATCATCGGTGTCAGCGTCAGCGACACCACCATCGACACGAAAATCGTCATCGCCAGCGTCACCGCGAATTCGCGGAACAGGCGGCCAATGATGCCGCCCATCAGCAGCAGCGGAATCAGCACGGCAACCAGCGAGATACTGATCGACAGAATAGTGAAGCCGATTTCGGCGGAGCCCTTGAAAGCGGCGGCAAGCGGTTTTTCGCCTTCTTCGATATAACGCGTGATGTTTTCCAACACCACGATGGCGTCGTCGACGACGAACCCGACGGCGATCGTAAGCGCCATCAGCGACAAGTTGTCGAGCGTGTAACCGAATACCCACATCAACGCGCAGGCGCCGAGCAGGCCGAGCGGCACCGTAATCGCCGGAATGACCGTCGCCCAGAAGCTGCGCAGGAAGACGAAAATGACCATCACGACGAGGAAGATGGTCAAGAGCAAGGTGAATTGAACGTCTTCGACCGCGGCGCGAATGGTTTGGGTTCGGTCGCTGAGGATGCCGATCTTGATCGCGGCCGGAATGCCGGCCACCAGCCGCGGCAACAGCGCCTTGATCTTGTCAACGGTATCGATGACGTTGGCGCCGGGTTGCTTGTAAACCACCAGGAACACGCCCCGCTTGCCGTCGGCCCAGGCCGCCTGCTTGGCATCTTCCGGTCCCGTCACGGCCTGACCAATGTCGCGAACCCGCAGCGGGCCGCCGTTGCGATAGGCAACGATGACGTCGTTCCAGTCCTTGGCGTCTTGCATCTGGTCGTTGGCATAGATCGTAAACGCGCGTTTATCGCCGTCGATGTTGCCCTTGGGACTATCGACTGTGACGATCGAAATCTGGTTGCGTACGTCCTCGAGCGACAGGCCCTTGGCCACCAGTTTCGCCGGATCGACCTGGACGCGCACCGATGGCTTTTGCTGGCCGCCGATCGTGACCTGCGCAACGCCGGAGATCTGGCTGATCTGCTGGGCGAGTTGCGCATCGACGGCGTCGCTGACAGTCGTCAGCGGCAAGGAATCCGACGTCGCCGACAATAGCAGGATCGGCGAATCCGCCGGGTTGACCTTGCGATAGGTCGGTGGGGTCGGAAGGTTTTTCGGCAGCTGACCGCCGGCGCCGTTGATGCCGGCCAGCACGTCGTTGGCGGCGCCATCGATGTTGCGGTTGAGGTCAAACTGGATGGTGATCGAGGCGGTGCCGAGATAACTCGTCGACGTCATCTGGGCGATGCCCGGAATCTGGGCGAATTGCCGCTCGAGCGGCTGCGCCACCGAGGACGCCATGGTTTCCGGGCTCGCACCGGGCAATTGCGCGGTGATCTGGATGGTCGGGAAGTCGACCTGCGGTAGCGGAGCGACCGGGAGCAGGGGATAGGCGACAAGGCCGACGAAAAGAATGCCGGCCATCATCAGCGAGGTGCCGATGGGATAGCGAATGAAGGGTGCGGAAATTCCCTGTTCGCTCATTCTTGCCGAACCTTTGCTTCTCCCGGATCGGAACTTGCTACGGCGATGCTGACGAGCGTGCCGGGCGCGACTTTGAACTGTCCGGAGACAATAACTTTCTCGCCGGGCGACAGGCCCTGTTCGATCACCGAGCGGCCATCGATCGACTGGCTGACCTTTACCTTCCGCAACTCGGCCTTGTTGTCCTGACCGACGACATAGGAATAAAGGCCTTCAGTGCCGTGCTGAACGGCTTCGTCCGGGACCACGGTTGCATTCTTCAGCGTGCTGACAAGTAGCCGCGTGGAGACGGACTGGCCGGGCCACAAAGCGTGATCCTTGTTATCGAAAACAGACTTGAGGCGAATGGTCCCGCTGGTTGAATCAACCTGATTGTTGACCACCGCCAGCGTTCCTTCCGCCAATGGCCTCTTGCCGTCGGTCGTGACTGCGATGGTTTTGAGCGGCGTGGCGCCCTGCGCGTCCTTGATATCGGGCAACTGATTTTCCGGCGCCGTGAAGATAACGGCGATCGGTTCGATCTGGGTGATCGTGACGATCCCGGTCTGGGTCGATGCATTGACGATGTTGCCGATGTCGACCTGGCGTAAGCCTACCACGCCGGAGATCGGCGCCTTGATGGTGGTGTAGTCGAGTTGAGTTTGCGCATTGGCGATGGCGGCGACATCGGCCGCGATCTGGGCTGTCAATTGCGAGACACTCGAGCGCTGGGTATCGAGCTGCTGGCGGGTCGCGAACTCGCCGAGCTTGATGAAGCGCTGCAAATCCAGATTGGTGTTGGCGAGGTTGGCCTCGTCCTGGTCCTTCTTGGCCTTGGCCTGATCGAGTGTGGCCTGGTAGGGCCGGGGATCGATTTCGGCCAGCAGGTCACCTTGTTTGACCAATTGGCCTTCCTTGAAGCCAATCTTGTCGATCTGGCCGTCAACGCGGGATCGAACGAGAACCGTATTGAAGGCTTGTACGGTTCCAAGACTGGTCAGATAGACCGGGAAATCCGCTTTCTCGACGGTCGCAATATTGACCCGCACCGGGTTCCGGGGGGCGCTCTTTTGCGCACCGTTCGCCGCCGTTTCACGACTTTCGCCATGGAATCGCTGCCAGCCGTAATAGCCTGCCCCTGCGACTACCAAGGCCACCAAAATCCAACGCGTTACCCGCGATTTTTTCATGTCGGCCTTCAGATTCAAAAAATAAAACTAGCGAGTCTTTTCAATTGTTCCTAGAGGCTCCATATATAATATGCATGCACTTAATGTGTAAACACACTATAGCTTGATTTTCCTAAACTATTAGCAATCTCCGCACCCCCTAGGCAGATGTCGCTCGACCTTAAAAAAGAGTTCATCACCCAGCTGATCGAAAGTTCGCGATTTCTTCGTAACTACGTCGATCATCGCGCGAAAGCCCGTGGCACGACGCGGGCGCAATGGATTGTCCTGTTCCGTTTGCGCGAGCAGGAGGGGCTGTCCCAGGTCGACTTGGCCGAGGTGCTGGAATTGCAACCGATTTCGCTGGTGCGCCTGCTCGACCGGTTGGTGGAGCATGGACTGGTAGAACGCCGCAGCGACCCCCGCGACCGGCGAGCCAACCGCCTGTTCCTGACCGCGTCCGGGCGTCAGCTCGCCAACGATCTCGATAGCCTGCGCGAAGCCATCGCAACCGACGTGTTGCAGGGGATGCCGGCCGCTACCATCGAAACCAGCCTCAAGGCCTTGCACGACGTCAAGGACCGTATCAAAAGTTTGGCCGAGCCCGTGGGCGGCGTCGCCGCCAAGTGACGGCTCATAACGGTATAGCCAGCGGCCGTCGCGCGGGTGACGATGTTGCTCGTTTTCCGCCCTTCCTTGCGCAAGGCGACAAAAGGCCAAATGGAATTCGTCTAACTCACGCGTTAGCTACTCGACGTCGCGGGGGAAATGCTTTTGATGCAACGGACCAGCGTTGAATCCGGGAAGTCGCCGCGAATGTTTAGAACCGTTCTTAAAACCGCAGTCGTGCTCGCATTCGTGTCGCTGGGGCCGGTCACGTTCGCCCAGCAGAATTTCGCCGGACCCGACCCGAAAGTGTCGGCGGCGCCAGCTGCAACCGCCGTTCAGCCGGCCGCGGGGCCGGTCACGTTGGTCGCTGCCGACAATGCAACGACAGATGCGAAAGCATCGAAGCCGATCCTGCGCGAGTTGTCGCCATGGTCGATGTTCCTCTCGGCCGACATCATCGTGAAGGCCGTCATGATCGGTCTTGCTTTTGCCTCGCTGGTGACGTGGACGATCTTCATCGCAAAAATGGTCGAGCTGACCGTCGTACAGAGCCGCCTGCGCGGCGCCCTTCGCAAGATCGCCGATTTCAAGGTCGCTGGCCGAAGCGCAATTCGCGCTGGGCTCGAGCGGCACCATCCTGTCCCGGTTCCTGGCGGCGGCGATGCGCGAGGCGCGGCTGTCGGCGGGCATTTCCAGCGACGCCGGGGTGAAGGAGCGGGCGGCATCGAGTTTCGCCGAGATCCTGCGGGCGGAATCGCGTCGCGTCAGGCTTGGCATGGGAGTGTTGGCCACCATCGGTGCGACGTCGCCATTTGTCGGATTGTTCGGCACCGTCTGGGGCATCATGAACAGTTTCATCGGCATTTCGAAGTCGCAGACGACCAATCTTGCGGTCGTTGCGCCCGGCATTGCCGAAGCGCTGCTGGCGACCGCGATAGGCCTTGTCGCCGCCATTCCGGCGGTCATCATCTACAACCACTTCGCGCGCCTGACGAAGGGCTATCTCGAATTGGTCAGCCGCTCATCGGGCGCGGCCGGACGGTTGTTGTCGCGCGATCTCGACCGCACCCATGTCAGTTCGCCCGGACGCGTCAGCTCGCACGCCGCGGAGTAGCGCATGGGCGTCTCACTCGCCGACAATGATCTCGATGACGACTCCGATTTCTCGGAGACGCATGAGATCAATGTCACGCCGTTCATCGACGTCATGCTTGTTCTCCTGATCATCTTCATGGTGGCCGCGCCGTTATCGACGGTCGACCTGCCGATCGATCTGCCGTCCTCGACCGCAACGCCGCAGAAGAAACCGGACAAACCGACTTACGTCAGCATCAAACCCGACCTGACGCTTGCCATCGGGGAAAAGCAGGTCAGGCGCGCCGACCTGGTCACAGCACTCGATGCCGCCGCCGAGTCCAATCCGGAACGTCTGGTTTTCGTGCGCGCCGACCGCGGCGTGGCCTATGGCGACCTGATGGACGTGCTGGAATTGTTGCGGCGGGGAAATTACCGGATGAAGCTGGTGACGCTGGAGGGTGTTCCCGACCAGGCATCGCCGGCGCCGGCGCCGGGAGCGGTAAGGCCTTGATGCGATGAACGAGCTGATGCACGAGCAACGGCCGCCCTGGCGGCTCTGGGGACTGGCGGCGGTGGCGGCGCTCTCCCTGCACGTTGCCGGCGCGGCGCTGGCGCTCGCCCATCTTAGTCCCGATGATGGTTCTGACGGGCTTGGCACTAATGTCACCGAGATCGGCGTCGAGCTGACTTCGCCTTCTGCCGAGGAGACCGAATTGCCTCCGGGGCCCGATGCCGATGCGTCGGTGGCGTCACCGCAGCTCGCCGAGCAAAAGGCCGAGGTAAAGCCGACCGATCTGCCGAAGGAGACGCCGACGGAAACCAACGATCCCGATCGCGTGGTGACCCAGAACGAGCAAAAGAAGCCGACAGATGATGACCCGAAGGTCGAGACCGTGCAGACGGCGGCCTCGCAGGAATCGGTGGCGCAGGAAGCCAGTGCCCGGCAACACATTGAAGGCGCCCGCGAGGCCAGCGCAGCCGCGGCGCCAAATCTTGGGATCGGCAAAGACAGCCTGAGGCTCACGGCGAAGTGGGCAAAGCAGATCAGCGCTTATTTCGAACTGCACAAGCGTTACCCGAAGACCGAAAAGATCAGGGAGGCAAAGGTCAAGGTCGCCCTGGTGCTAAACCGTCTCGGTCACGTGGTTTCGCTGGCCGTGTCGGAAACTTCGGGCGATCCGTTGTTCGACGAGGCCGCGCTTGACATGATCCGCCGCTCCGATCCCGTGCCGCGTCCGTCTGACGACCTGAAATTGACCGACGACACGATCAGTTTCAATCTGGACGTTAATTTCAACGGCAGGAAATAAAAAGCCGGCCTTCAGCGGAAGTAATACCTGAACGCGGTATAGACGACGACCAGACAGGCAAAGATCAAGGCAACCGGCAGCTTTGACTTCTGTTGCGGTCCGCCGGCCGCTTTCGGTCGCGGTGCCGGCGGTCGCTTGAAAGCCGTGACGTTGTCGCTGGCCGGCCCGGTGGTGGCGCGCGGCTTGACGTCGGGGGCCTGGCCCGCACCTCCCATCTCCTCATAGTAGCTCTGATAGATGATCTGGATGGTTGCCTCGGAGGCCGCGGCATCGCCGTTTTCCTTAAGCAGCGTCCTGTAACGCTCGAGGAATGCTTGCGCGGCCGGTGGCAGGGAAGAGGTTCCATTCAGCTTCGCCATCATGGTCCAGGTCGCGAAATCAGCTCTTGCCCTAGTGTCGGCGCGTCGCGCGATCATCATGTTGGCTGCTTTGATCAAGTTTGCCTCTGCTCTACGCCGCTAGTGGTCCGCTCCACTACGTTGCAAGATCTAGCTTAAGTGTTGCCGGTGACGAAAAGTATGGCCGTGAGCACATAGCCGGTCATCGTTCGCAATATCACCGAAATAACATCAAGATTTAGACCGAACTGCGATCCGACCAGCGGAAGCAGGATCAATAACCCGATCAGGATCAGCATCCCGAACGGCTCCAGCCGCGACAGCGGCGCCGCCAGTACGTTCGGCAACAATCCGACGGCCACCCGCCCGCCGTCGAGCGGCGGGATCGGCATCATGTTGAAGATCGCCAGGACCACGTTGATCAAAAGCGCATTCTTCAGGTTGTCGAAGGTCCATTGCGCGGCATTGGCGGGCAGCAGTCCCACGATGTGGAGAGCCGCGGCGGCGATCAACGCCAGCGCGATGTTGGTTGCCGGACCGGCCAGCGCCACAAGGACCATGCCGATCCGCGGGTTTCGAAGCGCCCGAAAATTTACCGGCACCGGTTTGGCATAGCCGAACAAAAACGGCGAATGCGCCATCAGAAGAATTGCCGGCATGATCAGGGTGCCAAAGGGATCGATGTGCCGGATCGGGTTGAAGCTGACGCGGCCGAGATCGTAGGCGGTGTTGTCGCCAAGGCGGTGGGCGACAAAGCCGTGCGCGGCCTCGTGAAAGGTGATCGCGATCACGAGCGGCAGAACCCAGACGGAGAAGTCGTAGAGGCTGATGTTCACGGGGCGCACTTCCGGGGGCGGAACAATTCCGCTTCACGCTACCACGATCCGGAGTAAACAAGTTCCTAACTAGACCGGCCCTTCCGGGTATTGCGGCAGCCCGTCATCCAGCCGGACCCAGGCGATCTTTTCCGAGACCCAGATGTGCTCCGTCGGCGCAAAGGCGTTGCGGTCGTCGAAAGTGGCGAGCGCAACGCCGGCCGCCGTACCATTGCGTCGCCAGGAAAACACGCGCGTGCCGCACTGTTTGCAGAAAACGCGCTCAAGGTGATCCGAGGACGGATAGCGGCCGGTATCGCCTTTCACCGTGATAGCGCGCTGGTCGTAGAGCGCGCGGGCGAAAAAGGGCGAGCCCATCGCCTTCTGGCAATTGCGGCAATGGCAGGTGCGGACGTTGATCGGTTCGCCCTCGCATGTGAAACGAACCGCGCCGCAGAGGCATCCACCTTCTCGTGTCATCGTTAGTAGGTGGCCCGGCCACCGGAGATGTCGAACACCGCGCCGGTCGAGAACGAGCAGTCCTCGGAGGCCAGCCAGGCCGCGAGGGCGGCGAGTTCTTCCACCAGCACGAAGCGGTTCTTCGGAATCTTCGACAGCATGAAGTCGATATGCTGTTGGGTCATCTGATCGAAGATCGCAGTCTTCGCCGCAGCCGGAGTCACCGCATTGACCATGATGTTGTACTGCGCGAGCTCCTTGCCGAGCGACTTCGTCAGTGCGATCAGGCCGGCTTTCGAGGCCGAGTAATGCGCGGCGTTCGGATTGCCTTCCTTGCCGGCGATCGAGGCGATGTTGACGATGCGTCCGTAGTTTTGCTTGATCATCGTGGGAGCGATGGCCTTGCAGCAGACGAAGGGGCCATCGAGATTGATGCGCAATACCTTGCGCCACTCCTCGAAATCGGTCTCCCAGACCGTTTTGTTGACGCCGGCAATGCCGGCATTGTTGACGAAAATGTCGATCTTGCCGAAGGCTTTCAGCGTTTCCTCGCGTGCTTTTTCAACGGCTGCAAGATCCGATACGTCGACCTTGACCGCGATGACGCCGCTGCCGACCTCCTTGGCCGTTTTCTCGGCCAATGGCTGATCGTGGTCCCAGATCGCGACTTTGGCGCCGGAGGCGACGAAGCGTTCGGTAATCGCGCGGCCGAAACCCTGCGCACCGCCGGTGACGACGGCGCAGCGGCCATTCAGATCGATCTTGTTCATCCAGAAATCCTTTCATCTCAACTCCTCATGGTGAGGAGTGCGAAGCACGTCTCGAACCATGAAGCCAATAAAGTCTCATCCTTCGAGATGGCGCTCTGAGCGCCTCCTCAGGATGAGGTCCCTTTTTACAAAGTCCAGCCGCCATCGATGATGTGAGCGACGCCGGTGGTGAAGGCGCTTTCGTTGCTGGCGAGATACACCGCAAGCAAAGCGATTTCCTCGGCGGTGCCAAGCCGCCCCATCGGCTGCCGCGCGATAAACATGTCGCGCCCGCCGGGCCCGGCGGCGGCAGCCCGGTCAAGCATCGAGGGCGTCTCGATCGTGCCCGGGCAAATGCAATTGCAGCGGATGCCTTTGGTGATGAAATCGGCCGCCACCGCGCGCGTCAACGCGGCGACGGCCGCTTTGGTGGCGCCATAGACGTAGCGGTTGGGCGCGGCCTTGAAGACGCCCGCCGCAGAGGAGATGTTGACGATCGAGCCGCCGCCGCGCTCAAGCATCAGCGGCAGGAAATTGCGGATCGTTCGATGCATGGTTTTGACGTTGAGGTCGAAGGAAAAATCCCAATCCTCATCCGAGCACTCGAGCACGGTGCCGTGATGGACGAAGCCCGCCGCATTCAGGAGGATGTCGACAGGCCCGACGCGTTTGGCCATCGCGGCAACGGCTGCGCTGTCGCGTGCATCGAGGCGCGCAACGTCCTTGACCCCGTCGGCGGCGAGAGCAGCCAATCCCTTTTCGTCGATGTCGGTCGCAAAGACACTGGCGCCTTCGCGCGCAAATGCGATCGCCGAGGCGCGGCCAATGCCCGCCGCGGCCGCCGTGACGAAAGCGCGCTTGCCTTTCAGGCGGTCTGACATGGTGTTCTCCCTTATCTTTTCTTTCGCAATCGTCTTGGGTGTCATACGCGGGCTTGACCCGCGTATCCATCCTCTTCGAGGAACGATGGATTGCCGGATCAAGTCCGGCAATGACAATCGCTAATGATTATCTCTCGCAACGCCGAACGTTCCGGCGACATTTTGGTAACGCGTGGCCAGCTCCATGCAGGCGCCGGTCGATTGCTGACCGACCGTGGAGCGATAGATTTCCTGCCAGGGCGTCTGGTTTGGCGGATAGGGGAAGCCGCCTTTGGCCTTCAACTCCGCGTGGCGCTTTTTCAACTCCTCGTCGGAGATCAGGATATTGGCGCTGCCCTTGTTGAGGTCGACGCGAACCCTGTCACCGGTCTTGAGGATCGCAAGGCCACCATTGGCCGCGGCTTCCGGCGAAGCGTTGAGGATCGACGGCGAACCTGAAGTACCGGACTGCCGGCCGTCACCGATACAGGGCAGCGACAGGATGCCACGTTTGATCAGAGCCGCCGGCGGCTGCATGTTCACGACTTCCGCGCCGCCGGGATAACCGATCGGGCCGGTGCCGCGCACGAACAGGACGCAGCGCTCGTCGATATCAAGCGCGGGATCGTCGATCCTCTTGTGATAGTCCTCCGGTCCCTCGAACACGATGGCGCGGCCCTCGAAGGCGTTCGGGTCCTTCGGATTCACCAGATAGCGGTCGCGGAATTCCTTCGAAATGACGCTGGTCTTCATAATCGCGGAATCGAAGAGATTGCCGCGCAGGACGAGGAAGCCCGCATCTTTCACCAGCGGTTTGTCATAGCCAAAGATCACGTCGCCATCGGGCTTGGCAGCTTCGCGGCAATTGTCGCCCATGGCATGGCCGTTGACGGTGACCGCGTCTTCGTGGATGCGTTTTGCGCCCATCAATTCGCGCACCACCGCCGGTACACCGCCGGCGCGATGGAATTCTTCGCCGAGATAGAAGCCGGCCGGCTGCATGTTGACCAGCAGCGGAACGTCATGGCCGAATTTCTGCCAATCGTCGATCGACAGCTCCACACCGATATGGCGGGCCAGCGCGTTGATATGAATTGGCGCGTTGGTCGAGCCGCCGATCGCCGAATTGACGACGATGCAGTTCTCGAACGCCTTTCTGGTCAGGATGTCGGAGGGTTTGAGATCCTCCCAGACCATGCCGACAATGCGTTTCCCCGTTTCATAGGCGATCTGGCCGCGTTCGCGATAGGGCGCGGGAATGGCGGCGCAGCCGGGCAGGGACATGCCGAGCGCTTCGGCCAGCGCGTTCATCGTCGAGGCGGTACCCATGGTGTTGCAATGGCCGACCGAGGGTGCGGAGGAGGCGACGAGGCTCATGAATTCCTCGTAGTCGATTTCGCCGGCCGCGAGTTGCTCGCGCGCCTTCCACACGACGGTGCCGGAGCCTGTGCGCTGGCCGTTATGCCAGCCGTTGAGCATCGGCCCGCCGGACAGCACGATGGCGGGCAGGTTGACGGTCGCGGCGGCCATCAGGCAGGCCGGCGTGGTCTTGTCGCAGCCCGTGGTCAGCACCACGCCGTCCAGCGGGTAACCGAACAGAATTTCGACCAGTCCGAGGTAAGCGAGGTTGCGGTCCAATGCCGCAGTCGGGCGTTTCCCGGTTTCCTGGATTGGGTGCATCGGAAATTCCATCGCGATGCCACCGGCGGCCCTGATGCCCTCGCGCACCCGATGCGCGAGCTCGATATGATGCCGGTTGCAAGGCGAGAGGTCGTTTCCGGTCTGGGCGATGCCGATAATCGGCTTGCCGGACTGCAATTCTTCCCGCGTCAGGCCGTAGTTGAGGTAGCGCTCGAGGTAGAGCGCGGTCATCCCCGGGTTATGAGGGTTGTTGAACCAT
Source organism: uncultured Alphaproteobacteria bacterium (assembly GCA_963824305.1). Classification (GTDB taxonomy): domain Bacteria; phylum Pseudomonadota; class Alphaproteobacteria; order Rhizobiales; family Xanthobacteraceae; genus Bradyrhizobium. Next base: position 757,365 of record CAWGOW010000001.1, on the reverse strand, counting down.
TCGCTGGAACGGAGCTTGCGCCTGGTGACGCCGGTTAGCGGCTTGTTCATGGTTTCTCCCGCAGCGCACACGCCTTATTTTTGTGCGTTATCTTTGAAGCTCTCAATTTCGCATGCCGAGGTTCGCTTCGCAACGGCGGGCCGTCGAGTCAATCGTCTACGACTTTGATCCAAGGACACGTCCGCAAAAGTCTGATATGACGCCCTTAAATGCGGGCCGTCATTGCGTTCCGACGGTCTGAGAGCCTGTTTGGGAGGAAATTGATGTCGTCTGTGCAGATCCGCGACGTGCGGAAATCGTTTGGCGGCTTTGAGGTTCTGCACGGCGTCACGATCCCGATCGAGGACGGCGCCTTTGTCGTGTTGGTCGGCCCCTCCGGCTGCGGCAAATCGACCTTGCTGCGGATGCTCGCCGGACTCGAAAACATCACCTCGGGCACGATCTCGATCGGCGACCGCGTCGTCAACAATGTCCAGCCCAAAGAGCGCGACATCGCGATGGTGTTCCAGAACTACGCGCTCTATCCGCATATGACGGTCGCCGACAATATGGGTTTCTCGCTGAAACTTCGCGGCGCCAATGCCGACGAGATCAAGAAGGGGGTAGCGCGTGCCGCCGAGATTCTGGCGCTCACGCCGCTGCTCGACCGCTATCCGCGGCAACTGTCCGGCGGCCAGCGCCAGCGCGTGGCGATGGGACGCGCCATCGTGCGCGATCCGCAGGTGTTTCTGTTCGACGAACCGCTGTCGAACCTCGACGCAAAATTGCGGGTGGCGATGCGCACCGAGATCAAGGAACTGCATCAGCGGCTCAAGACCACGACCGTCTACGTGACCCACGACCAGATTGAGGCCATGACCATGGCCGACAAGATCGTGGTGATGCATGACGGCATCGTCGAGCAGATCGGCTCGCCGCTCGAACTCTACGACCGGCCGGACAATCAGTTCGTCGCGAGCTTCATCGGCTCGCCGGCGATGAATTTCCTCAAAGGCAAGGTCAAGTCCAACGGCAGCGCCAGTTTCGAAGGGCCGAACGGCGTCAAGCTGCCGCTCGCGAGCGCGCCCGCCAATTCCGACGGCAAGCCCGTGGTATACGGCGTGCGGCCGGAGCATTTCACGATTGCCGACGATGGCGCCGACGCCGAAATCGTGGTGGTCGAACCGACGGGATCGGAAACGCAGGTGTTCGCCAAGCTCGGCGGCGAGCAGGTCGTTGCCGTCTTCCGAGAACGGCACCAGTTCAAACCCGGCGACAAGGTCCGGCTGAAGCCCGATCCGTCACTGGTCCATTTGTTTGACGAGGCTACCGGCAAGCGACTTTGAGGCCGGCGTAACTTGGCCAATGAAAGAGCCAATTAAAAGGGAGATAGAGGGACAATGAATAATTTCACATCAGATCGGCGCTCTCTACTGAAAGCAGGCGGCGGCCTGCTGGCGGTCGCGGCCACCATGTCGGCCGAACAGTTGCTCGGCTATGCCAAAGCGTGGGCGCAGACGTCGCAGTGGAAACCGGAAACCGGCGCCAAGATCAATCTGTTGCGCTGGAAGCGTTTCGTCGAGGCCGAAGACGTTGCCTTCATGAAGATCGTCGACGCCTTTCAGAAGGCGACTGGCGTCACCATCAGCGTCTCCAACGAATCCTACGACGATCTCCAGCCGAAAGCGTCGGTCGCGGCCAATACAGGACAGGGCCTCGACATCGTGTGGGGCCTTTATTCGCTGCCGTTCCTGTTTCCGAACAAATGCACCGACATGACGGACGTGGCCGACTATCTCGGCAAGAAGGGCGGCGGCTGGACCAAGTCGGGCGAAGCCTACGGCAAACTGGACGGCAAGTGGATCGGCATCCCCGTTGCCGCCACCGGCGCGCTGATGAACTACCGCATCTCCGCGATGGAAAAAGCCGGCCACAAGGAGTTTCCCAAGGACCTCGGCGGTTTTGCCGATCTCGTCAAAGGTCTTAACAAGAACGGCACGCCGGCCGGCATGGCTGTCGGACATGCCTCGGGCGACGCCAACACCTGGCTGTACTGGGCGTTGTGGGCGCATGGCGGCAACCTGATCGACGCTAAAAACAAGGTCGTCATCAACTCGCCGGAAACGGCGAAAGCACTCGAATACGTCAAAGGCCTCTATGACAATTTCATTCCGGGCACTGCGTCCTGGAACGACAGCTCCAACAACAAGGCCTTCCTGGCCGGGCAGCTCTATCTCACCGTCAACGGCATTTCGATTTACGTTACGGCGAAAAAGGAAAATGCGCAGATCGCCGAGGACATGAATCACGCCGACCTGCCGGCCGGTGTTGACGGGAAGGTGCGGGAAATGAACCTTGGTTTCCCGATCCTGGTGTTCAACTTCACCAAGTTCCCGCAAGCCTGTAAGGCCTTCACAGCCTTCATGATGGAGCCGGAACAGTTCAATCCCTGGGTTGAAGCTGCGTCGGGCTACCTGTCGCCGTTCCTGGCCGGCTTCAGCAAAAATCCGATCTGGACCGCCGATCCCAAGAACACGCCGTATCGCAATGTCGCCGAGGTTTCGCTGACCCCGGCAGGCCTCGGCCAGATGGGCGAGAACGCGGCAGCCGCGATCGCGGACTTCGTGGTGGTCGACATGTTTGCGAACTACTGCACCGGTCGCGAGGATGTGAAGACGGCGATGGCGTCAGCAGAGCGCTCCGCCAAGCGTATCTTCCGCTAGGATATGTTACCGGCGCGGCTGGTGCCCACTTCCTGAAGTTCGTGCTCTATCGCGGCACCCACTTCCACGAACTTCGGAAAGTCATGGGCACCAGCTAACCTGTTGATACCGGTGCCGCTTCCTATTTGAAGTTCCTGGATCGGGTTCGCCGCTCGTGGTGCAGGAACTTCGATAGGCGGCACCAGAACCTTTGGCGGCGCCGGCCGTTTTTGGAATAGAACTGGAACGTAATGACTACACTTCAGACATCTGTGCCTGTCCGGGTCGCCCACGTCGAAACGCCTTCGCTGTGGACGCGGATGAAGTTCAACCGCAACTTCATGGCGTTGTGGTTCATGCTGCCGGCCGCTGCGTTCCTGATTCTGTTTCTGGCCTATCCGCTGGGCCTGGGCGTCTGGATGAGTTTCACCGACGAGCGCATCGGCCGCGCCGGCATTTTCGTCGGCCTCGAAAACTACGAATGGCTGTGGGACGACACGATCTTCTGGCTCTCGGTATTCAACACGCTGCTCTACACGATCGTGGCGAGTGCGATCAAATTTGCGATCGGCCTTTACCTCGCGCTGTTGTTGAACCGGAACATGCCGATCAAGGCGCTGGTCCGTTCGATCGTGCTGATTCCCTTCATCGTGCCGACGGTGCTGTCTGCGATCGCGTTCTGGTGGATTTACGATTCGCAATTTTCGATCATCTCATGGTCGTTGATCAAGCTTGGCTTCATCGACCACAACATCAACTTCCTCGGCGATTCCAGCTGGGCGCGCGGCAGCGTGATCTTCGCCAATATCTGGCGCGGCGTGCCGTTTGTTGCGATCACGCTGCTTGCCGGTCTGCAAACCGTATCGCCTTCGCTCTATGAAGCGGCGACGCTCGACGGCGCCACCAACTGGCAGCGCTTCCGCTACATCACCTATCCGTTGTTGACCCCGATCATCGCGGTCGTGATGACATTCTCCGTGTTGTTCACCTTCACCGACTTCCAGCTGATCTGGGCGTTGACCCGCGGCGGACCGGTCAATGCCACGCACCTGATGGCGACGTTGAGTTATCAACGCGGCATCATCTCGGGCCGCCTCGGTGAGGGCGCGGCGATTGCGACCGCCATGATCCCCTTCCTGCTGGCGGCGATCGCGATTTCCTGGTTCGGCATGCAGCGCCGAAAATGGCAGCAAGGATCGAGCAATGACTGATTCCGTGCTTCCGGCCAAAGGCTCGCCCGTCGGCGTGACCGACGACAACGAGGGCATGAACTATCTGGAGTTGCTGCCGCGCCGCGTGGTGACGCTCTACATCCCGCTCGGGCTGATCCTGATCGTCCTGCTGTTCCCGTTCTACTGGATGGCGCTGACGTCGATCAAACCCGACGAGCAGCTCATCGATATGAACACCTATAATCCGTTCTGGGTGGTTCATCCGACCTTCAAACACATCAGCAAGCTGCTGTTCGAGACCCAGTATCCGCGCTGGCTGTGGAACACGATGTATGTCGCGGTCGGTGCCACCACGCTCTCGATCATTGCGAGCGTGCTGGCGGCCTATGCGATCGTCCGCCTGCGCTTCAAGGGCGCGGACACCGTCGGCGTCCTGATCTTCTTTGCCTATCTGGTGCCGCCCTCGATCCTGTTCATTCCGCTGGCTTCGGTGATCCAGGCCTATGGCCTGTTCGACTCGCCGCTGTCGCTGATTTTGGTCTATCCGACGCTGCTGATCCCGTTCTCGACCTGGTTGTTGATGGGATATTTCAAAACCATTCCGTTCGAACTCGAGGAATGCGCGCTGATCGACGGCGCCTCGCGCTGGCAGATTTTGACCCGCATCGTGGTGCCTTTGGCGATTCCCGGTCTGATCTCGGCGTTCATCTTTTCTTTCACGCTTTGCTGGAACGAGTTCATTTACGCGCTGACGTTTTTACAGTCGACGCCGAACAAGACTGTGCCGGTCGCGATCGTGAACGAATTCGTCGACGGCGACATCTATAAGTGGGGTTCGCTGATGGCGGGCGCGCTGGTCGGGTCGTTGCCGCTCGTGATCCTCTATGCTTTCTTCGTCGAGCATTACGTGTCGGCGATGACGGGCGCCGTCAAGGAGTGATCGGCGCGGGCCTGTCGAACCTCATCCCGAGGAGCGCGCATTTTGCGCGCGTCCCGAAGGATGGCAGCTCGCACATTCTGTGGCCGTCCTTCGAGACGCATCGCTTGCGCGATGCTCCTCAGGATGAGGACAAGTAAGAACAAAAAGGAGTAGCTTTTGCACATTCTGGTTCTGGGCGCGGCCGGCATGGTCGGCCGCAAATTGGTGGATCGCCTCGTCGCTGACGGTCGTCTTGGCAAGAACGCGATCGCCAAGATGACGCTGCATGACGTGGTTGCGGCGAAGCAGCCCGAAAAGGCCGGCTTTCCCGTCCAAGTGCTGGCCAGCGACTTCGCGCTGCCGGGCACCGCGGAGAAGCTGGTCGCAGACCGTCCCGATGCGATCTTTCATCTCGCGGCGATCGTCTCGGGCGAGGCGGAACTCGATTTCGACAAGGGCTATCGCATTAACCTGGACGGCACGCGGATGCTGTTCGACGCCATCCGCCTGGTTGGCGGCGGCTACAAGCCGCGCGTGGTCTTCACCTCATCGATCGCGGTGTTCGGTGCGCCGTTCCCGGATGCCATCGGCGACGAATTCTTCAACACGCCGCTGTTGAGCTACGGCACCCAGAAGGCGATCGGGGAGCTTTTGCTCGCCGACTACACCCGTCGTGGCTTCATGGATGGGGTCGGCATTCGCCTTCCGACCATCAACATTCGGCCGGGACTTCCGAACAAGGCCGCGTCCGGCTTCTTCTCCGGCATCCTGCGCGAGCCGCTGGCCGGCAACGAAGCCATTTTGCCGGTATCGGAGGATGTGCGGCACTGGCATGCCTCGCCGCGTTCGGCGGTCGGCTTCCTGGTCCATGCCGGAAGCATGGACACCGCAAAGATCGGTCCGCGGCGCAATCTGAGCATGCCCGGCATTTCCGCAACCGTCGGCGAACAGATCGCAGCCCTCAAGCGGGTGGCGGGCGAGAAGGTGGCCGCAAGGATCAAGCGCGAGCCGGATCCCTTTATCGTGGGCATTGTCGCGGGCTGGCCGCGCAATTTCGATCCCAAGCGCGCGCTGGAACTCGGCTTCACGACGGCTGAAAAATCGTTCGACGATATCATCCGGATTCACATCGACGACGAATTGGGTGGTAAGTTCGTCGCCTGAGTTTTTCGAAATTGCGGGAGAACGGCCATGACAGCCAGCATCGTCGGTTGGGCGCATACGCCCTTTGGCAAATTCGACGCCGAGACGGTCGAGAGCCTGGTGGTCCGGGTCGCCAACGAGGCATTGGCGGATGCCGGCATTGCCGCCGCCGATGTCGATGAGATCGTACTCGGGCATTTCAACGCGGGTTTCTCGCCGCAGGACTTCACGGCGGCGCTGGTGCTTCAGGCCGATCCGAATTTGCGTTTCAAGCCGGCCACGCGGGTCGAGAACGCCTGCGCGACGGGATCGGCCGCGGTGCACCAGGGCATTCGCGCGATTGCCTCGGGCGAAGCCAAGATTGTGCTGGTCGTCGGCGTCGAGCAGATGACGCGGACGCCGGGTCCCGAGATCGGCCGCAACCTGTTGCGCGCATCCTATCTGCCGGAGGACGGCGATACCCCCGGCGGCTTCGCCGGCGTGTTCGGCAAGATCGCGCAGGGCTATTTCCAGAAATACGGCGACCAGTCCGATGCGCTGGCCATGATCGCGGCGAAGAACCACAAGAACGGTGTCTCTAATCCTTACGCACAGCTGCGCAAGGATTTCGGTTTTGAGTTCTGCCGCTCCGAGAGCGAAAAGAACCCTTACGTGGCGGGTCCGCTGAAGCGCACCGATTGTTCGCTGGTGTCGGACGGCGCCGCCGCGCTGGTCCTGACGGATGTCGAGACCGCCAAGAAGATGGGCAAGGCGGTCAACTTCCGCAGCGTCGCGCATGCACAGGACTTCCTGCCGATGTCCAAGCGCGACATTTTGCAGTTCGAGGGATGCTCGGTCGCCTGGCAGAGAGCGCTTGAGAAAGCGGGCCTCTCACTTTCCGACCTGTCCTTTGTCGAGACCCACGATTGCTTCACGGTCGCCGAGTTGATCGAATATGAAGCAATGGGGCTGACGCCGCGGGGGCAGGGCGCGCGGGCCATCAAGGAGGGCTGGACGCAGAAGGACGGCAAGCTGCCGGTCAATCCGTCCGGCGGATTGAAAGCCAAGGGTCATCCAATTGGCGCGACCGGGGTTTCCATGCATGTGATGACGGCGATGCAACTGACGGGACAAGCGCCGGAGGGCATGCAGCTCCGCAATCCCAAGCTCGGCGGCATCTTCAACATGGGTGGCGCGGCCGTCGCCAACTATGTCTCGATCCTGGAGCCAGCGAAGTAGTCGAGGCTCTAGTGGAGTGGATTTGACATTCGCTCTCCGCCTCGCCGCGGACTCTCAAAGCGAATGTCAAATCACTAGCACTTATATTTGCTAGTGGTCCTTTGATTTTAACATTTGCAAAGTGACTGCTGAGAAGGGATGCAAATGTTAGAATCGGACCACTAGCGATGAACATCGCCGAATGGCTCGCCGCAACCGCCAAGCTTCGCCCCGAGGCCCCGGCGCTTCTGACCGGCTTCGATCTCGACGCCGACTACCAAACCTTCGCGCGCCGCGCCGCCGCCATCGCCGCCGCGCTGGCGCGTGACCACAAAATTGTGCCCGGCGATCGCGTCGCGGTCTTTGCCTCGAATTGCACGCGATATCTCGAGTGTCTTTATGGCATCTGGTGGATGGGCGCCGCAGCGATTCCGATCAATGCCAAGCTGCATGGTCGCGAGGCCGCCTGGATTTGCAGCGATGCCGGCGCGAAACTCACCTTCGTTTCCGACGACACGGTCGGGGCGTTGATGGAGGCCAAAGCCGGCCTCCCGCCATCGATGCAGATGGTGTCTCTCGATAGCGAGGCGTACCGGGCGATGCGTGAAGGCGAGGGGATGGCCGCGCCGCTGGCGCGTGACGTCGATGACCTCGCCTGGCTGTTCTATACCTCTGGCACCACGGGGCGGCCGAAAGGCGTGATGCTCAGCCACGGCAATCTGGTCGCGGCTTCGATGTGCTATCTCACCGATGTCGATCCGGCGACGCCGAACGATGCCTCGCTCTACGCTGCGCCAATTTCCCACGGCGCCGGACTTTATAATTTCCCGCATACCCGAATGGGCGGCCGGCATGTCGTTCCGGGGTCCGGTGGCTTCGATCCGGACGAAGTGCTCAATCTCGCGCGCCAGCTCGACAATGTCGTGATGTTCGGCGCGCCGACCATGGTTCGGCGGCTGGTCGATACCGCCAAACGCCGCGGCGAGAACGGTGAGGGCATTCGCACCATCATCTATGGTGGTGGGCCGATGTATCTCGCTGACATCCGCGAAGCCATCGCGGTCATGGGTCAACGCTTCGTGCAGATCTACGGCCAGGGTGAATCGCCGATGACGATCACGGCGCTTGGCCGCGAATGGCACATGAAGATGCAACATCCGCGCTATCTGGAACGGCTCGCCTCCGTGGGTACCGCGCAGAGCGTGATGTCGGTCCGCATCACCGGCAAGGATGGCAAAGTGTTGCCGGCAGGCGAGACGGGCGAGGTCGAAGCCAAAGGCACCGCCGTGATGCTCGGCTACTGGAATAACCCGACAGCCAATGCGGAGACGCTGAAAGATGGCTGGCTGCGTACCGGCGACGTTGGACGTCTTGACGAAGACGGTTTCCTCACGCTGTCCGACCGCTCCAAGGACGTGATCATTTCCGGCGGCACCAATATCTATCCGCGCGAGGTGGAAGAGGCGCTGCTGACACATGCCGATGTGCGCGAGGTCTCGGCGATCGGCGTGTCGGATCCCGATTGGGGCGAGATCGTCGTCGCCTGCGTGGTGCTGGAAGATGGCGCGGCGGCCGATGATGCCAAGCTCGATGCGCATTGTCTGGCGTCGATTGCGCGCTTCAAGCGGCCGAAGCGCTATGTCTATCTCGACGCGTTGCCAAAGAACAATTACGGCAAGGTGCTGAAGACCGAATTGCGGCAGATGATGCGGAAGTAGTGCTTCCATTATCAGCTGGTCGTCCCGGCGAACGCCGGGACGAATAACCACGCCCAGAATTGTTGAGAGACCACCAGATCCCGGCGCGCGGCCGCAACTTCGCGGAGTATCGGTCTCGCGGGGACGACGGAGAGTGAGCAGTCTTCCGCGCATGCGCCCATACGCCGAGGTGCCTTGATCTTGCACGCAGCCTGGCGCTACGTGGTTGCTTGACGACCTCCACAAATCCTGCCGGGAGAAATGCTAGTCATGGGGCCGCTAAAGGGCATCAAGATCATCGACATGACGACCGTGTTGATGGGGCCTTATGCCGCCCAGATGCTTGGCGACTATGGCGCCGATGTCATCAAGGTTGAAAGCCTCGAGGGCGATGTGACCCGGCTGATCGGCCCTGCGCGGCATCCCGGCATGGGGCCGGTGTTTCTCAATACCAACCGCAGCAAGCGCTCAATCGCGCTCGACCTGAAAAAGCCGGGCGGCCGCGACGCGGTGTTGCGGCTGCTCAAGACCGCGGATGTGCTGCTCTACAACGTGCGACCGCAGGCCATGGCGCGCCTGCAACTCGGCTACGACGTGGTCGCTGCTGTCAACCCTCGGCTGATCTATGCCGGTGTGTTCGGCTTTGGACAGGACGGCCCCTATGCGACCAAGCCCGCCTATGACGACCTGATCCAGGGTGCGACCGCGCTGCCTGCGCTGATGGCGCAGACCGGCGACGGCGTGCCGCGCTACGTTCCGAACGCGCTGGTCGATCGCATCGTGGGTCTCACGGCGGTCGGCGCGATTTGCGCCAGCCTCGTGCATCGCGATCGCACCGGACGCGGCCAGCGTCTGGACATTCCGATGTTCGAGACCATGGCGGGCTTCGTCATGGGCGACCACATGGGTGGCCTGACCTATGAGCCGCCGCTCGACAAAGGCGGTTACGCGCGGCATCTGTCACGCGACCGGCGTCCCTACAAGACCGCCGACGGCCATATCTGCGTGATCGTCTATAACGACAAGCAGTGGGCGAGTTTCTTTGAAGCCACCGGCCGCGACGATCTGCGCGCGGATCCCGTCTTTTCGACCTTTGCCGGCCGCGCCACCAACATCAACACTGTCTATGCCGAACTTGCCCGCATCTTCGAGACGAAAACCACGGCCGAATGGATCGATTTGCTGACCAAGGCAGATATACCCGTGATGCCCATGCACGATCTCGAAAGCATTTTGCAGGATCCACATCTCACGGCGACCGGTTTCTTTCCGGTAGTCGATCATCCAAGCGAAGGCAAAATCCGCAGTATGAAGGCTTCCGCGCGATGGTCTGAAACGCAGGTCGAACCGTCCCGGCTGGCGCCGCGCTTGAACGAGCACGGCAGCGAAATCCTCCGGGAAGCCGGTTTCTCGGATGCGGAAATTGAGACGCTGGTGCGCGAGGGCGCTACGCTTGCCATGCAAGGCTCGGCCACGGGGTGACGCCATGGATTTCGCGCTGACAGCCAACCAGGAATCGATCCGCGACGCCGTTGCAAAAATTTGCGCCCGCTTCGACGACGCCTACTGGCTGAAAAAGGACAAGGAAGGCGGATTTCCCGCAGACTTCCATCGCGCGCTGGCGGACGCCGGCTGGCTTGGCATCTGCATCCCGGAGGAATATGGCGGCTCGGGCCTGGGCATCATGGATGCCGCGATCATGATGCATACGATCGCGAGGTCAGGCGCCGGCATGTCGGGCGCATCCGCCGTCCACATGAACGTGTTCGGGCTCAATCCCGTCGTCGTGTTCGGCACGAAGGAGCAATGCCAGCGGATGTTGCCGCCGATCGTGGCCGGCACGCAACGATCCTGCTTCGCGGTGACCGAACCGAACACCGGGCTCAACACCACGCAGTTGAAGACCCGCGCGGTCAGATCAGGCGACAAATATATCGTCAACGGCCAGAAGGTCTGGATCTCGACCGCGCAGGTCGCGGAAAAGATTCTCCTGCTGGCGCGCACCACGCCTCTGGAAGAAGTGAAAAATCCGACCCACGGCCTGAGCCTTTTTTATACCGATTTCGATCGAAAGCGAATTTCAACGCGCGAGATCGAGAAGATGGGCCGCAAGGCCGTCGATTCCAACGAGCTCTTCATCGAGGATTTTGAAATCCCGGTTGCCGATCGCCTCGGCGAAGAGGGGCGGGGCTTTGAATACATCCTGCACGGCATGAATCCGGAACGCATCCTGATTGCGGCCGAAGCGGTTGGCCTCGGCCAGCTCGCGTTGTCGCGCGCCGCCGCCTACGCCAAGGAGCGCAATGTCTTCAACCGGCCGATCGGCAAGAACCAGGCGATCCAGCATCCCTTAGCGGAAAACTGGATGGAGCTCGAAGCGGCTTGGCTGATGACGCTCAAGGCCGCCTGGCAATACGATCAGGGCCAGCCTTGCGGGCCAGCCGCCAATACGGCGAAATATCTCGCGGCCGAAGCCGGCTACCACGCTTGCGAACAGGCTGTCATGACCCATGGCGGTTTCGGCTACGCCAAGGAATTTCACGTCGAGCGTTACTTTCGCGAGTCGTTGATCCCGCGCATCGCCCCGATCAGCCCGCAGCTCATTCTCAGTTTCATCGCCGAAAAGGTGTTGGGCTTGCCGAAGTCGTATTGAGACGTAGAAGAGACGAAGCATGTCGACCAACTACGATGACTTGATGCCGCGAACTGGAATTTACCCACTCCCCTTGCGGGAGAGGGTTGGCGAGCGAAGCGAGCCGGGTGAGGGGTCGTCTCGGAACCGACCCCTCACCCAAGCGAGTTTCAGGTTGGCGGCAGAGGAGCCCTCTCCCGCAAGGGGAGAGGGCGCATCAATGGCCATCTCTCAGGCGCCGGTAGTTCCCGTGCAAATCGCTAAGAAAGCTAAAGGAAAATCATGACTTGTCTGCAGGCCGCCCTCGACCCACGCTCCGTCGCCATCATTGGCGCCTCGGAAAATCCCAACAAGGTCGGTGGCCGGCCGGTGCATTACCTCGACAAGTTCGGGTTCAAGGGCAAGATTTTCCCGATCAATCCGTCGCGTCCCGAAGTGCAGGGCCACAAATGCTACAAGAGCTTGGGCGACCTGCCGGAGGCGCCCGAGATGGTGATCGTGGCCGTCGCCGGCGACAACGCCATGGGCACGGTGGAAGACTGTGCCGCCCATGGCGTCAAATGCGCTGTCGTGATGGCTTCAGGCTTCGGTGAAGTCGACGCTGTCGCCGGCAAGGCGAAAGAGCGGCGGATGGTCGAAGCCGCGCACAAGACCGGCATGCGCATTGTCGGTCCGAATTCGCAAGGCCTCGCCAATTTCGGCACCGGCACGATTGCAAGCTTCTCCACCATGTTCATGGAGATGGAGGCTTCGGAAGGGCAGGGGCACGTCGCGATGCTGAGCCAGAGCGGCGCGCTATCGTCGGTGCCGGTCGGATTTTTGCGTCAGCGCGGCATCGGCGTACGCCACACGCACGCAACCGGCAACGATGCCGACATCACCGTCGGTGAATTGGCCATAGCGGTTGCCGAAGACCCCGAAGTCAAACTGCTGCTGCTCTATCTCGAAAGCATCCCCGAGACGAAATATCTGGAAGAGCTCGCCTCGGTCGCCTTGAAGCGGGATCTGCCGATCGTCGCGCTGAAGTCGGGCCGCTCGGAAGCCGGCCGCCAGGCTGCGCAATCGCACACCGGCGCACTCGCCAATGAAGACCGCGTCGTCGATGCTTTTTTCGAGCAGCACGGCATCTGGCGTGCGCCGGATATGCGGGGCCTGGTGGAAGCAACCGAGCTCTATCTCAAAGGCTGGAAGCCGAAAGGCAGGCGGTTGGTCGCCATCTCCAATTCGGGCGCGGTCTGCGTCATGACCGCCGATGCGGCGACGAATGTTGGCATGCCGATGGCGAAACTATCTGCCGAGACCGACAAGAAGCTCAAGGGCATCTTGCCGAGCTTTGCCACCACGACAAACCCGATCGATTTGACCGCGGCATTGTTGTCGAACAGCCGCCTGTTCGGCGACATCTTGCCCGTCATCGCTGAAGATCCCGCTGCGGACGCGTTCCTGATTGGCGTTCCCGTTGCCGGTCCCGGCTACGACGTCGGAGCCTTTGCGCGCGACGCGGCCGCGTTCGGCAAACAGACCGGCAAGCCGCTCGTCATCGCAGCGACACAAAAGAGCGTTGCCGACCAGTTCGCCGCCGAAGGCTCGTCCGTGTTCCCGACCGAGACCGAGGCGGTCACGGCGCTGCATCAGTTTTTGGCGCACCGCGAGTTGATGACGCGCACCGTGGCGCGTCAGACGCAAGGTGTTGGCGCCCGCGCGCCCTTTGCGGCGGCGGCCGCGACCACGATGCTCAACGAAGCCGACAGTCTTGCTTTGCTGGCCGAGCGCGGCATTCCCGTGGTGGCGCATCGGCTCTGCCGGTCGCGCGCGGAGGCGATCGCGGCGTTCGAGGCCATCGGCGGCCCGGTCGTGGTCAAGGGGTGCTCGGCCGACATCGCCCATAAATCCGAACTCGGGCTGGTCAAGCTCGGGATTTCGAGCCGGGAGGAAGCCGGCGAGGTTTGGGCGCAGATGGAGGCGATCATCCGCAAACACGGCGCGCGGTTCGACGGCGTCATCGTGGCGGCAATGGCAAGCGGGCGGCGCGAGATCATGATCGGCGCGCACCGGGATCCCGTTTTCGGTCCCGTGGTGGCGGTCGGTGACGGCGGCAAATATGTCGAGATCTTTCGCGACACCGCGCTGCTGCTGCCGCCGTTTTCGAAGGACGAGGCGAGGGCGGCGCTCCACAAGCTTAAGGTCGCGCCGCTATTTGCCGGCGTACGCGGCGAACCGCCGATGGATGTCGATGCCCTTTGCGATGCCGTGATGCGAATTGGCGATCTGATGCTGGACCCCGCCAACAAGGTGGTGAGCCTCGACCTTAACCCGGTGCTGCTCGATAGTGCGGGCAAAGGCTGCGTGGTCGTGGATGCGGTTGTCTTCCAGGGATAACGTCTTTCAGGGGTAACGTGCGCTCAAGGGACCACTTGATCAGTCTTCGCGAACGCAACGAAAGCAACCCCCAAGGCTACGCAGAACCAGTTGCCCCGGATTGCTTCGTCGCAGGCGCTTGACCCCGCGCTTGCGGTTGGTAATCACCGCACGTAGAGGACGACGCTGGCAATGACGAGCATCGCCGTTACTGCCATCATCTGCGCAAGTGCCTCCGAGGCCGCCTTTTTACTGGCGTCCTTCATGTCATTCTCCCTAGACTCGGGCCTGGGTGACCCGGATACGGGCGCGTTTCATCGTGGCCCGGAAAGGCCCGACGACCGACTGGATTTACTCGGAACACCCCACGACGAGTATTCGCTTTGATTGAGTCCCCACTCAGCGAATGTCGACAGGTATAAGGTCGTTTAGCATTAAGGCGGCAATTTGGCCCGCCTGTAGCGGGTTTATGCGGAAGCCAAGGAATTTTGAAAGCCGGCTTGTTGCCGGCTCCAATGCAGGTACCATTCGTCGGTCGCCAACAAGTGGGCCGACGCGGAGTCAAAAGTCCGTTCATTGCGGCAAGCAAGCCCGGGAGGCGCACCATGGCACGCATCGACTATTGCGATACCTCGAAATCGAACGAACGCACGAAGGAAATTCTCGGCAAGAACCGCAACGCCAATATCTTCCGCATGATGGCGCATTCGCCGAGTTATTTCGAACAGTACTGCCGGTTGGGTGGCGCGATCCGCCATCGCGGCGAACTCAATCCGGTCGTGCGCGAACTGGCGATCACGCGAACCGGAATTCTGTGCGAGTCGCCTTATGAAATCGTGGCGCATAAACGCATTGGCAAGAATGCCGGCGTCACCGACGAGCAGAACGACGCGCTCGAGAATTGGGAGGCGGCGACCTGCTTCAACGAGATCGAACGGGCGGCACTCGCTTTCACCGACGAGATCGTCCGTCTCCGCCGTCCGACGGATGCCACGTTCAGCGCGATCGCCGCGAAGCTCTCTCCGGCGGCGCTCGTCGAATTACAGCTCGCGGTCGGTTTCTACATCATGACGTCGAAATTTCTCGAAACCTTCGACATCGATCTGCAGCCGGTCGAGCAGGTGGTTTAATCGCGTCTCGCTGATGTTGGCTCGTATCCGGCAGCTTGCGACGCGCGCCGCGCTTCGAAACGCCATCGCAATTCAAACATTTATGAGTTCCCTATTTCGCTATGCGAACGACCTGCGCGTTTTAAAAATGCCGGTGTTGCGGACCTGCAGTTGTGGCGTCAAATTCCCTGAGCTACCTTGCCATACAAGCGGAATTTAGTTCCGCTATGCGAAATTGGGGAGAGACGGCATGGGGCGACGCTCGGAGCGGCTGAGCAGGCAGGGAGCGCTTGCGCATGAAGCCGCCGGCGAGGGCGACGTCATTCAGGTGGTGTCGCGTGCCTTCGATGTTTTGCGCTGCTTCGAAGGTCACGAAGCACGGCTTGGCAATCTGGAAATCTCGAGCCGTTGTGGCTTGCCGCGTTCGACTGTGTCGCGCCTCACGCACACGCTGACGCGGATGGGCCAGTTGGTCTATCTGCCACGTGACCAGAAGTACCGCATCGGTCCGAGCGCGGTGGCCATGAGCACCTCGATGATGCGTGGGCTCCAATTGCGTCACCTCATTCGCATGCGATTGCAGGAAGTCGCCGAGCACCTGCCGGGCACCGTGGGCTTCGTCATCCCGGACCGTTTTCATCTCGTCTATCTCGAGGTTGGCCGCGCCGCCAATGCGATCGGTCTTTCGTCGACGTCGGGTAGTCGCATTGCGATCGCGTCTACCGCCGCGGGCCATGCCTATGCGGCGGCGCTGCCGCCGGAAGCGGCTGACGCCTTGCTTGCGGATATGGAACGCGAAATTCCCGAAAGCGCCAAGCTGCTGCGGCCGCGCCTCGACGCCGATCGCCATTCCCTGCGCGAGCGGGGCTATGTCACGGTGTGCGGGCTGTGGAGCCCCCACATCAACGGCCTTGCCGTCCCGCTATGGTCATCGCAGTACCAGACCTTTGTGGTCGTCACGATTGGTCTGCTTTCAAACCTCTATGACGAGATGCGACTGCACAGGGATGTCGCGCCGAAAATACTGGAATTGAGCGTCTCCATTCGGGCTATGCTAGAGGATGGCGAAAGCGCGCTGTTTGCCCAGCACGCGCCAACCGTACCGCATTAGCTGGAGACCCCAATGAACTGGAAGCCGGAGCTCGACGAACTGGCCCGGCGTGAAGCCTTCGCCCGTCAAATGGGCGGTGCCGACAAAGTCAAACGCCAGCGCGAGCAGGGTCGGCTTACCGTTCGCGAGCGCATCGACGGTTTGCTGGACCAAGGCAGCTTCCATGAAATCGGCGCAGTGTCCGGCACCGCCGAATATGACGACAAGGGCGAGCTGAAGAAGGTTACCCCGGCCAATTGCGTCTTTGGCCGCGGCACAGTCGACGGCCGCACCGTGGTCGTGGTCGGCGATGACTTCACCGTTCGCGGCGGCTCGGCGGACGCGTCGATCGCAGCCAAGCCCTTGATGGCCGAGGAAATGGCGCATGACTTCCGGCTGCCGATCATTCGGCTGATCGAGGGCTCGGGCGGCGGCGGCTCGGTGAAGACCATCGAGACCAAGGGTGCGGCCAATCTGCCGGGCGGCGTCGGCGGCACGCGCTGGTACGAGTATACGACCGCAAATCTGGCCCGTGTGCCGGTGGTCGGGCTTGGGCTCGGTTCGGTCGCAGGTCTTGGCGCAGCGCGGCTTGCCGCCAGCCATTATTCGGTGATGACCAAAAGCTCCGCGATGTTTGTCGCGGGCCCTCCCGTGGTGAAACGGCTGGGGCAGGATCTCGGCAAGCAGGAACTTGGCGGCGCCGATATTCAGACCCGCGCCGGCAGCATCGATCAGGCCGTGGAAACCGAGGAAGAGGCGTTTGCTTATGCGCGGCGCTTCCTGTCGTATTTGCCGCAGTCGGTTTACGAATTGCCGCCGACGCTTCGGTGCGACGACGATCCCCAGCGATCGGAGGATTCCCTGCTGACGGCGGTGCCGCGCGAGCGCCGCCAGGTCTACAAAATGCGCCCCATCATCAACGCCGTTGTCGACAGGGATTCATTCTTCGAGGTGGCCGCGAATTTTGGCCGCCCCGTCATCACCGGGCTGGCGCGCCTGGAAGGCAGGGCGGTGCTGATCTTGGCGAGCGATCCCTTCCACTATGGCGGATCGTGGACGGCGGACGCCTGCCAGAAAATCGTTCGCTGGGTCGACTTCGCCGAGACCTTCCATCTGCCCGTCGTCTATCTGATGGATTGTCCGGGCTTCATGATCGGGCTCGATGCGGAGCGGGCCGGCACCATCCGTCATGGCGTACGCGCGATGGCCGCCGTCAACCAGAGCACCGTCCCATGGTGCACGGTCATCGTGCGCAACTCGTTCGGGGTTGCCGGTGTCGTGCATCAGCCGGCCGGCCGTTTCTCGATGCGCTATGCGTGGCCGTCGGCCTATTGGGGTTCGCTGCCGCTGGAGGGCGGGATAGAGGCCGCCTATCGCGCCGACATCGACGCGGCCGACGATCCGCAAGCCAAGCTCGAAGAGATCGAAGGTCGGCTCAACCGCCTGCGCTCGCCGTTTCGTACCGCAGAGAAGTTCTGGGTCGAGGAGATCATCGATCCGCGCAACACCCGCTCGCTGCTGTGCGAGTTTGCACGCCTTGCCGAGCCCCTGCGAACGCCGGGCCCGGCAACGAACATGGCGATCAGGCCGTAACGCTCTTTGCCACAATCGGTTTGGGTGTGCGCGAGATCAAAAGCACGATCAACGAGGCCACCACGCACAACGCACCGGCGAAGAAGAAAGCCGGCAGGTAGCTCGCGAGCACCGTGCGCGACAGCCCGGCGCCGAACGCCGCGAAGGCTGCGCCGATCTGGTGCCCGGCGAATATCCAGCCAAACACGAGATTGGCGCGCTCGGCGCCGAAGCGTTGTGCTGTCAGGCGAACCGTTGGCGGCACCGTAGCGATCCAGTCAAGGCCATAGAACATCGCAAACAGCGACAGGCCGTAGAACGAGAAGTCCGTGAACGGCAGCGCCAGCAGCGATAGTCCGCGCAGGCCGTAATACCAGAAGAAAAGCCAGCGGTTGTCGTAACGATCCGACAGCCAGCCGGAAACGATAGTCCCGAAGAAATCGAAGATGCCCATCGCCGCGAGCAGGCCCGCCGCCTGGACCTGCGGAATGCCGAAATCGAGGCACATCGGGATCAGGTGAACCTGGACGAGACCGTTGGTGGAGGCGCCGCAGATGAAGAAGGTCGCAAACAAAACCCAGAACGCACGCGTCTGGGCGGCATCCCGCAGCGTGCCGAGCGCTGCCGCCATGATCGGCGCGTTGTTGGGCGGTGGAGCCGGCAATGGCTCGGTGCCTTGGTCTCCGAACGGACGCAGGCCGACATCAGCCGGCCGGTCGCGCATCACCATCAACACGGCGAAAGCGGCAAGACCCAGCATGACGCAAACGATCGACAGCGCGACGCGCCAGCCCATCCGCTCAGTGACGCTGGCAAGCATCGGCAGGAACACCAACTGGCCGGTGGCGACGCTGGCGGTGAGAATTCCGACCACAAGGCCGCGCCTCGCATTGAACCAGCGGGCGGCGACCGTCGCGCCCAGCACCAATGCGGTCATCCCGGTGCCGATGCCGATCACGACGCCCCATAACAGCACCAGATGCCAGACTTTCGTCATGGCGAGCGAAGCCAGCAGCGCAGACGTCACGATCACAAGCGCCGACAGCGCGACATTGCGCAGGCCGTACCGGTTCATCAGCGCCGCGGCGAACGGAGCCATCAGCCCGAACAGGATGAAACGGATCGAGAGGGCCGAGGAAATTTCCGCCGTACTCCAGCCGAATTCCCGCTGCAACGGCACGATGAAGACGCCGGGTGCACCGACGGCGCCGGCGGTGACCAGCGCGGTGAAAAAGGTGACGCCGACCATTACCCAGCCGTAGTGAATATTATGCCGGGCAAGTGCAGAGGAGAGCCAATTGGAGATCACGGGCGGTTCCTGTTCGAGTCCAGACGGGAGGGACATGATCGCGTCCAGGTGAGGGCAGGATCATCGCGAAACGAATATAACAGTAGCCTATTCGAAAATCAGTGAACGAGGCGTTCGACCGCGATAGCCGTCGCCTCGCCGCCGCCGATACACAACGCGGCGACGCCGCGCTTGAGATTTCGTGCCTCCAGCGCATGCAGCAGCGTGACGATCAGGCGCGCGCCGGTCGCCCCGATCGGATGGCCCAGCGCGCATGCGCCTCCGTTGACGTTCAGTTTGTCGCGGGGGATTCCGAGGTCGCGTTGCGCGGCCATGGCGACCACCGCAAAGGCCTCGTTGATCTCGAACAGATCGACATCATCGACACTCCAGCCGGCCTTGTCGAGCACCTTGCGGATCGCGGGGATCGGCGCCGTCGTGAACCATTGCGGCTCCTGGCTGTGGGTGGCGTGGGCTTTGATCTCGGCGAGAGCGGGCAGGCCATCCCTATCGGTCAGCGAGCGCCTGGCGAGCACGAGCGCCGCGGCGCCGTCCGCATTGGCCGAAGAAGCCGCCGGCGTGATGGTGCCGTTGGCGCGGAATGCCGGCTTCAATCCCGGAATTTTCGCGGGATCGACCTTGAGCGGAATTTCGTCATTGGCGACGGTGCGCGGGCCGGCCTTTTCCTTCACCGTCAGAGGAACGATCTCGGCCTTGAACGCGCCGCCTTCGACCGCCTTGCGGGCGCGGGTCAGCGTTTCCATCGCGTAAGTGTCCTGGTCGTGGCGTGTAAACTGATAGACCTCGGCGGTCGCTTCGCCGAAATCGCCCATCGAGCGGCCGGCCTCATAGGCGTCCTCGAGGCCGTCGAGCAGCATGTGGTCGATGATGCGGTCGTGACCGACGCGGTATCCGCCGCGCGCCTTGGCCAGCAGATATGGAGCATTCGACATGCTCTCCATGCCGCCGGACACGACGATGTTGGCGGAGCCGGCATGGATGATGTCGTGGGCGAGCATCGTGGCTTTCATGCCCGAACCGCAGACCTTGTTGATGGTGGTGGCGCCGGTGGCATCCGGCAATCCCGCGCCGCGTGCGGCCTGTCTCGCCGGGGCCTGTCCCTGTCCTGCCGGCAGCACACAGCCCACGAAGACTTCGTCGATTTGCTCGGGCGACAATTTTGCACGTTCAAGCGACGCGGCAATCACGTGGGAGCCGAGCTGGTGGGCGGAAAACGGCGACAACTCGCCCATGAAACGGCCAAGCGGGGTGCGGGCGGCGGAAACGATGACGACGGGATCGGAGGATGCAGCCATATGAAGCCTCGACGGGGCAAGAGCTGATGGGATTACAGATATCATATGATGCACTGCGGAAATTGCAACGGATGACAATTCCGCGCGTGTTCGATGACAAAAAGTCTTGAAGCGCGATTCGAATCGCGACCGGCGCAGTGACCGAGCCGTCACCGCTTCCGGTCGATAAAGGCCTGCATCAGCCGTGTAGGTTCGTCGGTGAGGAATGCGCGGCCGAAGGCGCCGACGCTCAGGTTGATCGCTTCCGTCAGCGGCAGTTCTTCCCATTGCCGGAGCAGGAGTTTTTGCGCGCGGAGCGCCTCGGGGCCGCATTTCAGCAGCGCCTCGACCAGTTTTTCCACCGCCGCGTCGAGGCCGCCTTCGGCAGCGACGGCGTCGACCAATCCCCAGGAAAGTGCGGTCGCGGCATCGACATTCTCGGCTGTCATCACCAGCCAGCGCGCGCGTGCAAAGCCGATCAGGCGCGGCAACAGGGCGGCGTGAATGACGCTGGGAATGCCGACACGGACTTCCGGCATGCCGAATTTCGCATCATTTGCCGCGACACGGAAATCGCAGGCCGCGGCAAACTCCAGCCCGCCACCGAGGCACCAGCCGGGCATACGTGCGATGACAGGGGCGGGAAAGGTTCGTGCCGCCTCGCAGAGATCGCGGAATCCGCCGATGAATTTTTCCGCCGACGTCTGATCGAGGCGCGCCATCTCCTTGATGTCGGCGCCGCCGATCATGCTCTTTTGGCTCTCGCCGGCAACGATGAGAACCCGGATTTGACGGTTCTCGGCCAGCGCATCGATGTCCTTGCCGTACCGCCAGGATTGCCTCCGACCCCATGATATTGAGCGGGCCTGCGTTGCAAATCGTAAGGCGCACAACATCGCGAGAATCGCGATCGACGCCGCAATGGGAATTGAGCATCTGCATGGAGGCCTCCCAAAACAGGATCAGGGACGTGGAGTGTTCGGCCAGTTCCCGGGCAAAAACTGTTTTTGTCAAGGCCCGAACGGGGGAGGAATAAATTGCAGCAATTTGCTGCGCTCGATGATAAAAGAAGTCCGGCGTCATTATATGACCCAAGACATATCATGGGATTGCTATGCGTTATTCCAAAGAGCACAAGCTTCAGACACACGCCAAGATCGTAAAGCGCGCGTCGGTCAAACTCCGCGAAAAGGGAGCCCATGGCATCGGGGTTGCCGACCTCATGAAAGAGGCCGGGCTCACCCATGGCGGCTTCTACGCGCATTTCGATTCGCGCGACGCGCTGGTCATCGAAGCCGTGACGCATGCGATGGACCGCTCCACCGAGAAGTGGCGGCAACTGACCGAAGAAACCGCTCCGGACAAGCGGCTTTCGAAGATCGTCAATAGCTATCTGGCGCCCGATCATCGCGACAATCCCGGCCATGGCTGCGCGGTACCGACGCTGGCGGCCGAGATTGCCCGTGAGAGTGCCAAGACACGCCGGGTATTCTCGGGGCGGATGGAGCAGATGATCGACATGCTCGCCGACCAGTATCAGGGCTTGCCGCGCAAGGCGGCGCGGAAACAGGCGATGGCAGCGCTTGCCACCATGATGGGGGCGATGGTGATGGCCCGGGTCACCGGCAACGGCGAGCTTTCGGACGAGATATTGAAGTCCGGTCGTGAGGCCGTGTTGGATGCGGCAGGCCCGGCGACGAAACAGCCGGCCAAGCGGGCGGCCAAGTCGGCCTGAGCCGCAGCCAGCGGCTCCCTTCGGTTCCGACAATCGCTAAAGCGCCCGCCCGCGACGGTACACTGTCGGAAACCGGGACGCTGGTGCGCCGAAAACACCTTTCCAAACACGGCAAAGCCTGCAAGATGATATCGAAATCGGCACGCGGGTCCGCCTCGTCGCCGAACCCGAAATCGGGTGTTAAAAGCGGACCAATCGTCAAGGATTTCCGGAGGAACGCATGCGTACGATCGGGCATTTCATCGGCGGCCGTGAGGTCGCGGGCACATCGGGCAGGTCTGCGGATGTCTTCGAGCCGATGACCGGCGACGTCCAGGCCAAGGTCGCTCTCGCCTCGAAGTCCGAAGTTCGCGGCGCCGTCGAAAATGCCCGTGCCGCCCAGATCGAGTGGGCCGCGACCAATCCGCAGCGCCGGGCGCGCGTGATGATGAAATTCCTCGAACTCGCGCAGCGCGATTACGACAAGCTCGCCGATCTGCTGGCGCGCGAACACGGCAAGACCGTTCCCGATGCCAAGGGCGATATCCAGCGCGGCCTCGAGGTCGTCGAATTCGCCTGCGGCATTCCGCACCTGATGAAGGGCGAATACACCGAAGGCGCCGGTCCCGGCATCGACATCTACTCGCTCCGCCAGCCCTTGGGCGTGGTCGCCGGCATTACGCCGTTCAATTTCCCGGCGATGATCCCGATGTGGAAATTCGCCCCCGCGATCGCCTGCGGCAACGCTTTCATCCTGAAACCTTCCGAGCGCGATCCCGGCGTGCCGATGATGCTGGCGCAACTGATGATCGAGGCCGGACTGCCGGCGGGGATTCTCAATGTCGTCAACGGCGACAAGGAAGCGGTCGATGCGATTCTCGATGATCCCGACATCAAGGCGGTCGGTTTTGTCGGCTCTTCGCCGATTGCGCAATATATCTATGAGCGCTCGGCTGCGAGCGGCAAGCGCTGCCAGTGTTTTGGCGGCGCCAAGAATCACGCCATCGTCATGCCGGATGCGGACATGGACCAGGCCGTCGATGCTCTGATCGGCGCCGGCTACGGTTCGGCCGGCGAGCGCTGTATGGCGGTCTCGGTTGCCGTGCCTGTCGGCAAGACCACCGCGGACCGGCTGATGGAAAAGCTGATCCCTCGCGTGGAAAGTCTGAAGATCGGCACCTCGGTCGATCCATCGGCTGACTTCGGTCCGCTGGTGACCAGGGAAGCGGTCGAGCGCGTCAAGAATTACGTCGAGATCGGCATCAAGGAAGGCGCGACGCTCGCCGTCGATGGGCGTGGTTTCAAGATGCAGGGCTATGAGAAGGGCTTCTATATGGGTGGCTGTCTGTTCGACAATGTCACCAAGGACATGCGGATCTACAAGGAAGAAATCTTCGGTCCGGTGCTGTCGGTGGTCCGCGCCAAGGATTATGCCGAGGCGCTGGCATTGCCGTCCGATCATGACTACGGCAACGGTGTCGCGATCTTCACCCGTGATGGCGACGCCGCGCGTGATTTCGCCGCCAAGGTCAATGTCGGCATGGTCGGCATCAACGTGCCGATCCCGGTGCCTATTGCCTACTACACGTTCGGTGGCTGGAAAAAGTCGGGCTTCGGCGATCTTAACCAGCACGGCCCGGACTCGATCCGCTTCTACACCAAGACCAAGACGGTGACCTCGCGCTGGCCGTCCGGCGTCAAGGAGGGTGCCGAGTTCTCGATACCGACGATGAACTGACACAAACAACCTTTCAAGGAGAGCGCCGGGAAGAAATGCAATTTGCACTCACCGAGGACCAGGTTGCGGTTCGCGATATGGCGCGGGAATTTGCCGCGGAGAAGATCGCACCGCATGCAATCCGCTGGGATGAGGAGAAGCATTTCCCGGTCGATGTCATGCGCGAGGCCGCCAAGCTCGGCATTGGCGGCGTCTATATTCGCGATGACGTCGGCGGCTCGGCGCTGACCCGTTTTGACGCGGCGTTGATCTTCGAAGCGCTCGCGCAAGGTTGTCCCACGGTTGCGGCTTTCATCTCGATCCACAACATGTCGGCTTGGATGATCGATGCCTTCGGCAACGACGTCCAGCGCCGGCAATGGCTGCCAAAACTCTGCACGATGGACTACCTGGCAAGCTATTGCCTGACCGAGCCGGGTTCGGGATCGGACGCGGCCGCGCTTCGCACGCGCGCGGTGCGCGACGGCGATCATTACGTTCTCAGCGGCCAGAAGCAGTTCATTTCCGGCGCGGGCAGCGGTGATCTTTATGTCGTGATGGTTCGGACCGGCGAGGGCGGTCCTGCGGGGATTTCCACGTTGGTGGTCGAAGGCGATACGCCCGGCCTGTCGCTCGGCGCCAACGAGCGCAAAATGGGCTGGAACGCGCAGCCGACGCGCGCGGTGATCTTCGAGAATGCGCGCGTGCCGGTCGCAAACCGCCTCGGCGACGAGGGCATCGGCTTCAAGATCGCGATGGCGGGGCTCGACGGCGGCCGGATCAACATTGCGGCTTGTTCGCTCGGCGGCGCGCAATGTGCGCTCGACCGCACGCTCGCCTACATGAAAGAGCGCAAGGCCTTCGGAAAGCGTCTGGATGAATTCCAGGCGCTGCAGTTTCGCATCGCCGATATGGCGACCGAACTGGAGGCAGCGCGCACCTTCGTCTGGCGTGCGGCTGCGGCGCTCGACCGCAAGGATGCCGACGCCACGACGCTCTGCGCCATGGCCAAGCGCTTCGGCACCGACGTCGGCTTCGAGGTCGCCAATCAGGCGCTGCAACTCCATGGCGGATACGGTTATTTGAGTGAATATGGCATCGAGAAGATCGTGCGCGACTTGCGCGTGCATCAGATTTTGGAAGGCACCAACGAGATCATGCGGCTGATCGTGGCGCGCAAGATGATCGAGGGCGCGCGATGACGGCGCCTGCGGCTTTTCCCTCTCCCCCTGCGGGAGAGGGTGGCGAGCGCCAAAGGCGCGAGGCGGGTGAGGGGGCTCAGCCGCTTACGAGGGCTGCCCGCAAGTTGCGTTCCCGAATGACCGATGCCGAGAGGAAGCTCTGGTTCGCGTTGAGAGACCGGCGGTTTCAGTCGTTTAAGTTCCGGCGTCAGGTTCCGATTGGGCCTTACGTCGCGGACTTCCTTAGCTTTGGGTCGCGGCTGATAGTGGAAGTGGATGGCGGTCAGCATGCGGAATCCGAGCAAGATGTGAGGCGTGACCGATGGTTCACGGAAAATGATTTTCGGGTGATGAGGTTCTGGAATAACGAAGTATTTTCTAACCTGGAGGGGGTTCTAACGGTCCTGGCTACCGAACTCGCTAATACCCCTCACCCGGCGTCTCGCTCCCGCTCGACACCACCCTCTCCCGCAGGGGGAGAGGGAAAAAAAGAAGAGGGCGCGCGATGACGGCGCCTGCGGCTTTTCCCTCTCCCCTTGCGGGAGAGGAAGGCGACCTGATCGTGCGGCGCGAAGGCGCGGCTGGAATCATCCGGTTGAACCGGCCGAAGGCCATCAACGCCATGACATACGAAATGTCGCTCGGCGTCGATGCGGCGCTGGATCGGTTTGAATCCGATCCCGCGATCGCGGTGGTCGTGCTGGAAGGCGCGGGTGAACGTGGCCTGTGCGCCGGCGGTGATATTCGCGGGCTCTATGAGAGTTCGAAGGCGGGCGGCGACCTCGGCAAACAATTCTGGCGTCAGGAATACGTCATGAATGCGCGGATCGCGAAATACCCAAAGCCCTATGTTGCGTTCATGGACGGCCTGGTGATGGGGGGCGGCGTTGGACTGTCCGGCCATGCGCGCCACCGCGTCGTCACCGAGAAGACCAAGCTTGCGATGCCCGAAGTCGGCCTCGGTTTTTTCCCCGACGTTGGCGGCACCTGGCTGCTGTCGCGTTCGCCCGGCGAGATCGGCACGTTCTTTGGCCTGACCGGGCAGACCATGAATGGCCCGGACGCGATCTTCGCGCGTTTTGCCGATGCGGTCGTGCCATCGGCAAAGCTGCCGGCGTTGCGTCAGGCGTTGACGGAGGTCCGGCCGGCTGCCCCTTCAAACGAAATCGACGAGATCATCGCGGGTTTTGCGAGCGGCGAGCGTGCCGGACCGGTTGCGGCCATGCAGGCGTCGATCGATCGCTGGTTTGCGTACGACCGGATGGATGATATTTTTGCGGCACTTAAAGCCGATGCATCGGAATTTGCGCAATCGACGCTGAGGACGCTGAAGGAGAAATCGCCGCGCGGCATGGTCGTCACGCTGAAGCTGCTACGGCTGGCGCGTCATGCGTCGTCGCTGGAGGCGTGTCTGGTGCGGGAATATCGCGCCGCGCTGGAAGTGTTCCGCAGTGACGATTTTCGCGAGGGCGTGCGCGCTGCCGTGATCGACAAGGATCGCAATCCCAAATGGTCGCCGCCATCCGTCGAAGACGTGACTGCGGAAATGCTGGCGCCGTATTTCGCGGAGATCGGCGCCGACGAGCTGATTTTCTAGAACGAACGCAAGAAACGATGCGGAGGAATTTGAGATGACCAGCATTGCATTCATTGGTCTCGGCAACATGGGCGGCCCGATGGCGGCCAATCTCGTCAAGGCCGGCCACAAGGTGACCGCCTTCGATCTCGTCGCCGCCTCGCGCGATCAGGCCAAGGCCGACGGCGCTGCCGTTGCCGAGAGCTCGATCGTTTCCGTCAAGGGCGCAGAAGTCGTCATCACCATGCTGCCGGCGGGCAAGCATGTGCTGTCGGTCTGGCAGGAAGTCGTGCCGGCGATGGCCAAGGGCGCGCTGATCATTGACTGCTCGACGATCGATGTCGAAAGCGCCAAGCAGGCGCATGCGTTGGCCGCAAGCCATGGAATTGGTTCGATCGACGCGCCCGTGTCCGGTGGCACCGGCGGCGCAAAGGGCGCGACGCTGACCTTCATGTGCGGCGGTGGCGACAAGGCGTTTGCGGCCGGCAAGCCGGTGCTGGAAAAGATGGGCAAGAAGATCGTCCATTGCGGCGGTCCCGGCGCGGGGCAAGCCGCCAAGATCTGCAACAACATGATCCTCGGTATTTCCATGATCGCGGTCAGTGAAGGCTTTGCGCTTGCCGAAAAGCTTGGGCTTTCGCATCAGGCGCTGTTCGACGTCTCCTCGACGTCGTCGGGACAGTGCTGGTCGCTGACGTCTTATTGTCCGGTGCCGGGTCCGGTGCCGGGCTCGCCCGCCAATAACGATTACAAGCCCGGCTTCGCCTCGGCCTTGATGGTCAAAGACCTGACACTGGCACAGGATGCGGCGAAAGCGGCCGGCGCGGCGACGCCGCTGGGCCAGCACGCGCAGGAAATCTATAAGGCGTTCGACGCCTCCGGAAACGGCGGGGTTGATTTTTCAGGCATCATCCAGCACGTCAGAAAATTGGCCAACAAGTAGAACGACAATGACGACCTTTCAGGAAGCCCGCACTTTTCTCCTGAAGCATCGGACGGACTACGACAAGGCCGTCGCCGGGTTCCGCTGGCCCGATGCCGTTGCGTTCAACTGGGCGCTCGACTGGTTCGATGCGGAGCTGGCGCGCGACCCGCAAAGCCGCGATCGCACCGCGCTCTGGATCGTCGATGCCGGCAGCCACCGTGAGGCCAAGCTGTCCTTTGCGGTGCTGTCTCGGCGCTCAAATCAGGTCGCGAATTTCCTGCGCGCGCAAGATCTGAAGCGTGGCGATCATCTGCTGCTCCTGCTCGGCAATGTCGTGCCGCTCTGGGAAACCATGCTGGCGGCGATGAAGCTTGGCGTGGTCGTGATCCCGGCCACCACGTTGCTGACGCCGGAGGAGTTACGGGATCGGCTCGATCGTGGCCGCGCGCGCGTCGTGGTCTCGACGCAAGACCAGATCGGCAAGCTCGCCGGTCTCGGAGCTGAAAAACTGGTGCGCGTCGTCGTCAATGCCTCAGCGCCGCAAGACGGCTGGCTTCCGTTCGAGAAATCCGCCGACTTTCCCGAAGACTTTACGCCTGACGGGCCGACGCAAGCCGACGACCCGATGCTGCTCTATTTTACGTCCGGCACCACCGCGAAGCCGAAGCTGGTCCGGCACAGCCAGCGCAGCTATCCCGTCGGCGGGCTCTCGACCATGTACTGGCTCGGCTTGCTGCCGGGCGATGTTCACCTGAACATTTCCTCGCCGGGCTGGGCCAAGCATGCCTGGAGCTGTTTCTTTGCGCCGTGGAACGCGGGCGCGACCGTGTTCGTGGTCAACCAGCCGCGCTTCGACGCAAAGGGCCTGCTCGCTACCATCGGCCGCTGCGGCGTCACCACGCTCTGCGCACCGCCGACGGTGTGGCGGCTGTTCATTCAGGAACGGCTTGCCGATTTCAAAATACGCTTGCGCGAAGTCTGTGGTGCCGGCGAGCCGCTCAATCCCGAAATAATCGATCAGGTACGTCAGGCTTGGGGCCTGACCATCCGTGACGGCTATGGCCAGACCGAGACCACGGCGCTTGCAGGCAATTCGCCGGGTCAGAAACTAAAGGTCGGCTCGATGGGGCGGCCGTTACCCGGCTATCGCGTCGAGATCACTGACGCCGACGGCAATGCCACCCGGGAGGGTGAGATCACGCTTCGGCTCGGCGCCGACCGCCCCGCGGGTTTGATGCAGGGCTATCAAGGCGACGACGGCACGCTCTCCGGCGCGGGTGGTGAGTTCTACCGCAGCGGCGACGTCGTGTTCGCCGACGAAGACGGCTATTTCACCTTTGTCGGCCGTTCCGACGACGTGTTCAAATCATCCGACTACCGCATCAGCCCGTTTGAACTGGAGAGCGTTTTGCTCGAACACGAACTCGTCGCGGAAGCGGCGGTCGTGCCAAGCCCGGACCCGATCAGGCTTGCG
The DNA here is from genome assembly GCA_963824305.1 of uncultured Alphaproteobacteria bacterium. Taxonomy (GTDB): domain Bacteria; phylum Pseudomonadota; class Alphaproteobacteria; order Rhizobiales; family Xanthobacteraceae; genus Bradyrhizobium. The sequence continues at coordinate 728,625 of CAWGOW010000001.1, read as the reverse complement.
ATCCCGAAAGCCTATGTGCTGCTGCTCGCCGGCACCGAGCGTTCAACGGAAACCGCGCGTTCGATCTTTCTGCATCTGCACGCGCGTCTGGCGCCGTTCAAGCGCATCCGGCGGATCGAACTGGTCAGCGAATTGCCGAAGACAATTTCGGGCAAGATCCGGCGTGTGCACCTGCGCCGCCTCGAGCATGATAATAACAGGAGCGATTCGCTGCGCGGCGAGGAATTCCGCGAAGAGGATTTTCCGGAGTTGCAGAAGGTGCGCGTCGAATGAACGAAGTCTGGAAGAAGCCGCCGGTTTCACTGGAGACGTATCAGGCGATGGTCGGCAAGGAAATTGGCGTGTCGTCCTGGCATCGGGTCGATCAAGGCCGGATCAATGACTATGCGGACGTGATCGAGGACCATCAATTCATCCATGTCGATCCCGAACGGGCCAAACGCGAGACCTCCTTCGGTACGACGGTCGCCCACGGCTTTTTGACCATGTCGCTGCTCAGCATCATGTCCTATGAAGTGATGCCGGCGATCTCGGGCACGACGATGGGTGTCAATTACGGTTTCGACAAGCTCCGCTTTATCTCGCCGGTGCGCTCCGGCTCGCGGGTGCGCGGCCGTTTCAAGTTAATGGAAGCGAAGCTGCGCAAGCCAAAGGAATTGCAGTCGCACACCAACGTCACGGTGGAAATCGAGGGTGAGGAAAAGCCCGCGCTGGTGGCCGACTGGATCGGCCTGATCTATTTTGCCTGAACATCAACCGTCATGGCCGGGCTTGACCCGGCAATCCACGTCTGTTTGGTGCGGCGGCAACAAAGACGTGGATGCCCGGCACGAAGCCGGGCATGACAAGTGATAGAATCCGGGAATGCACTCATGACAATCAGGTTTGACGGTCGCGTCGCCATCGTTACCGGCGCGGGCAACGGTCTTGGCCGCGCGCATGCGCTGGGGCTTGCAAGCCGCGGCGCCAAGGTCGTGGTCAACGATTTCGGCGGCGGGCGCGACGGCACCGGCGGTTCCCTGACGCCGGCAGAGACCGTGGTCGAGGAAATCCGAAAAGCCGGCGGCGTGGCGATGGCGGATGGCGCCGACGTCTCCCATTTCGAACAGGTTCAGGCGATGGTCGATCGCGCCACAAAGGAGTGGGGCAGCGTCGATCTCCTGTGTGCCAATGCCGGCATCCTTCGCGACAAGTCGTTTGCCAAGATGGAAGTCGCCGATTTCGCCAAGGTGATCGACGTGCATCTCAATGGCACGTTCTATTGCTGCAAGGCGGTGTGGAACGGGATGCGCGAGCGTAATTACGGCCGCATCGTCGTCACCACTTCGTCGTCGGGCCTGTTCGGCAATTTCGGTCAGGCCAATTACGGCGCGGCGAAAGCCGGTATTGTCGGCCTGATGAATGTGCTGGCCGAGGAAGGCCGCAAGAACGACATCCGCGTCAATACGATTTCGCCGACAGCGGCGACGCGAATGACGGAAGAGCTGTTGCCGCCGCAGGCGCTGGGGCTGATGAAGCCGGAAGCGATAACGCCGGCCGTGCTTTTTCTTCTGGCAGAGGACGCACCGACCCGCACCATCATGGGCGCCGGCGCCGGCTCGTTTGCGGTCATCAAGGTGATGGAAACCGAAGGCATCAATTTCGCGCCATCCGACTGGACCCCCGAGGTGATTGCCGCGCAGTTCGCCGAGATTTCAGACATGTCAACGGCCAAGGCCTTGGAAAACGCGTTCCAGCAGACCAACAAGTATGTCAGTCAGGCGGCAGCGCGGGCGGGCGTGAAGCTGTAGAGTACCGGTGTATCCCCTCATGGTGAGGAGCGCGGCTTCGCGTGTCTCGAACCATGCGGCCCGGTGCGGTCCATCCTTCGAGACGGCCGCCTTGCGGCCTCCTCAGGACGAGGTTCTCGGCGTGGATGTTGGCAGGAAATGACAATCTCAAAAGCGGGCGTCGCCATCGTCGGTGCCGGTCCCGCCGGGCTGATGGCGGCGGAGACACTGGCGCAGAGCGGCATCGGGGTCACGGTTTTCGACGCGATGCCGTCGGTGGGACGCAAATTCCTGATGGCGGGGCGAGGCGGGCTCAACCTCACGCACAGCGAGCCGCTGGACACGTTCCTGACGCGTTATCGCGAGGCCACGCCAAACCTGGCTTCCGCGATCGAGTTGTTTCCGCCGGAGCGCTTGCGCGCGTGGTGCGAGGCATTGGACCAGCCGACGTTTGCGGGCTCTAGCGGACGCGTCTTCCCGAAGGCCCTGAAAGCGTCGCCGCTGCTTCGAGCGTGGCTTCGGCGGCTGGACGCAATGGGCGTTTCATTTTCGATGCGTCATCGCTGGAACGGCTGGGACGACAGCGGGCGGCTGTCATTCCAGACACCGGATGGCCAGCGCGTGATCGCCGCGGATGCCACCGTGCTGGCGCTGGGTGGCGCGAGCTGGCCGCGGCTGGGATCGGACGGCGGCTGGACGGAAACGATCCGCGCCAGAGGCGCAAGCATTTCGCCGCTCAAACCTTCCAATTGCGGGTTTACCGTCAACTGGTCCGATATTTTCCGCGAACGTTTTGAGGGCGAACCGCTGAAGGGGATCACGCTGTCGTTTGGTGGGCGTTACGTTCGCGGCGAGGCTGTCATCACGCGCGCGGGAATCGAGGGCGGCGCGGTCTATGCGTTGTCGGCGGAATTGCGCGAAGCGATCCTGACTTCAGGACAGGCGACACTGCAAGTCGCGCTGCGGCCGGATATTGCCACAGGCGATGTCGTCAGACGTCTGTCGGCGTCACGGGGAAAACAGAGCTTTTCGAACTGGCTGCGCAAGGCCGCGCAGATGTCGCCGGTCGCCATCGGTCTGTTGCAGGAAGTGGCCCACGCGTCTCCTATCTCGCTTGCGTCATTATCGGCAGAAAGGCTTGCGGAGTTGATCAACACGCTGCCGCTTCAACTTAGCGGTATTGCCCCGATCGCCCGCGCCATTTCGAGCGCAGGCGGCATTTCGTTCGACGAGCTCGATACCGGTTTCATGCTTCGCCGGTTGCCGGGCGTGTTCGCCGCCGGCGAAATGCTCGATTGGGAAGCTCCAACCGGTGGCTATTTGTTGCAAGCCTGTTTTGCGACCGGCTTTGCCGCGGGCAGGGGAGCGTTGGGGTGGCTCAACCCTCATGGTGAGGAGCGCAGCAAAGCTGCGCGTCTCGAACCATAGGGCCACGGTGCTGCGCATCCTTCGAGACGCTGCGCGATAGCGCGGCTCCTCAGGATGAGGTCACCGCAACTTGCCGCGTGCTGCCACGGGAAGCGTCCCCAAAATCTCGTCACCGCGCACCATCACCACTTCGTCCATCATGTTGACGACGACGCAGACGTGATTGGGAACGATCCTCACGACATCGCCGACCTCCGGCCGTGTGTTGCTCCGCGTGAGGTCGAGGAAGCCGTGCTCCTCGGCGAACTTCGCGATTCTCGCCTCGGGATGTTCGAGGATCAAGCCGTGGCCGTCGAGCCCGCTGCCGGTATCCGACGTCAGCGTCTTCGATCCGGCATCGAGAATGCCGCGATCAGGGCCAGCACGGCTGACCACGGTGGAATAGATGTGAAGCGCGCAATCGTCCCAGGTCGCGACGCCGGCGCCGACCTGCATCCGGTCGTTGTAGATGTAGGTGCCGGGGCGATGTTCGGTCGCGCCCTTCAGCTTGCCGAGATTTATCAAATTAGGCGAGCCGCCGGTCGAGACTATCGTCGCCTCCAGCCCGTGCGCGCGCACGCCGGCCAGCGCCTCGTCATGAAATTTCTGCGCCTCCGCCCAGCCGGTCTCGGTGGGGTAGAGCATGAAGCCCGCAAAGACGAGACCTTTCGAGTCCGCAATCTTGCGTGCCAGCGCGATCCCTTCCGCCGGCGTTTCGACGCCAGCGCGTTTGCGGCCTGTGTCGCATTCGACGACGACCGAGAGCGGGCGGCCGGAAGCGGCCGCGGCCTGCGTCAGGCTTGCGACCACGGTCGGATTGTCGGCCGCGACCGTCATCTGGACCCTGGCCTGCAAAGCTCCGAGGCGCGCCATCTTCTCTTCGCCGAGCAAATTATAGGTGATCAGGATGTTGTCGATGCCGGCCTCCGCCATCACCTCGGCTTCGCCAAGCTTCTGGCAGGTGATGCCTTTGGCGCCCGCCGCGATCTGCATGTTTGCCAGCATCGGGCTCTTGTGCGTCTTGATATGCGGGCGATTGGCGACGCCGGCCGCTTCGCAGGCCTTCTGCACGCGTGCGATGTTGCGTTCGACTTTGTCCATGTCGACGACGGCAATCGGCGTGCCGTATTCGCGGGCGATTTTGGCGGCGAGGGGCGTGGTCATGGCGCGTTTCTCTTTTTCAGGCCTGTTCTATTTCTTCACGTAACACTTCAAGCTCGAACCATTTGTCCTCGGCAGCCTGTAATTCTTTCTGCGCTTTGGTCAGCGCATCGGATGCCTGGTCGAATTTCTTCCGATCCTTCTTGTAGAGGTCGGGATCGTCAAGATGCCGTTGCTGTTTGGCGATTTCGGCCTGCAGTTTGGCGATCGTTTTCGGCAGGGTTTCCAGCGCGTGCTTTTCATTGAAATTGAGCCGGCGCTTCGGTGCGGCCGAATGCGTGCCTGCCGCGGTGGCCCTCTCGCGCTCGACCGCCGCCGCCTTTACCGCCTCGCGCTTCAAGTCGGCGCCGCGCTGCGCCAGCATGTCGGTATAGCCGCCGGCATATTCAATCCACGTGCCGTCGCCTTCGGGTGCGATCACCGAGGTGACCACGCGATCGAGGAAATCGCGGTCGTGGCTGATCAGGATCACGGTCCCGTCGTAATCGCCGAGCATTTCCTCGAGTACGTCGAGGGTTTCGAGATCGAGATCGTTGGTCGGCTCGTCCAGTACCAAAAGGTTGGAGGGTTTGGCCAGCGCGCGCGCCAACATCAGCCGGCCACGCTCGCCGCCGGACAGCACCTCGAGCGGCGTGCGCATCTGCTCCTGGGCAAACAGGAAATCCTTCATATAGCTGACGACATGCTTCGGCTTTCCGCCGACCATGACATGATCGCCGCGGCCGCCGGTCAAGGCTTCCGCCAGCGTCGATTTGGGGTCGAGGCTTTCGCGGTGCTGGTCGAGCGTCGCCATCTCGATATTGGCGCCGAACCGGATGCTGCCCTCGTCGGGCGGGTTGGCCCCCGTGAGCATCTCGATCAGGGTCGTCTTGCCGGCGCCGTTGGGACCGACGATGCCGATGCGGTCGCCGCGCTGGACGCGGATCGAGAAGCCATCGACAATCTTGCGGTCGCCGTAGCTCCGGCTGATGTTCTTGGCCTCGATCACGAGCTTGCCGGACTTTTCGGATTCCGCAGCGGTGAGGTTGGCGTTCCCCGCCGCGCCGCGGTAGTCGCGCCGCTGCTGGCGCAGTGCATGGAGATTGCCGAGACGTTTGACGTTGCGCTTGCGGCGGCCCGAGACGCCATAACGCAGCCAGTGTTCCTCGTTGACGATCTTGCGGTCGAGCTTGTGCTGATCACGCTCTTCCTCGGCCAGCACCTCGTCGCGCCATCCCTCGAAGGCGGCAAAGCCCCGATCGATCTGCTTGATCTTGCCGCGGTCGAGCCACGCCGTTGCGCGCGACAGATTGGAGAGAAAACGGCGGTCGTGGCTGATCATGACCAGCGCGCTGCGGCGGCCGCCGAGTTCGCCTTCGAGCCACTCGATGGTGGTAAGATCGAGATGGTTGGTCGGTTCGTCGAGCAGCAGGATGTCGGGTGAGGGCGCCAGCACGCGCGCGAGCGCCGCGCGGCGGGCCTCGCCGCCGGAGAGAGAGGCGGGGTCTTCGTCGCCGTGCAGCCCGAGTTGTTCCAGCACGTAGCGGGCTTGATAATGGTCGTCGCCAGGGCCCAGTCCCGCTTCGACATAGGCGAGCGTGGTCGCGTGGCCGCCAAAGTCCGGCTCCTGCGGCAAATAGCGGATGGTCGCGCCCGGCTGAACGAAGCGGCTGCCCTGGTCGGGCTCGACGAGGCCGGCTGCAATCTTCAACAGCGTCGACTTGCCGGAGCCGTTGCGGCCGATCAGGCAGACGCGTTCCTCCGCCGACACCGACAGTTCGACGCCGGCCAACAACGGCGTACCACCGAAGGTGAGGCGGATGTCTTTGAGTTGGATCAGTGGAGGCGCCATGGTTTTTGTTCAGCCTTGAGAATGTGTGGGCGCATCCGTCCGGCGGCGCTGGATACGGCGGATGGTCTGATCGAGCGCGGACAGAAAGGTCGAGCGGTCACGGGCGGCGAATGATTTCGGACCGCCGGTGACCTCGCCCGAGGAGCGCAAATCGGTCATGAGATTGCGGACCGCGAGCGTCATCCCGATCGATTGTTCGGTGAAGGGCTTGCCGTTGGGCGCGATGACGTCGGCGCCGGCTTTCACGCAGCGGCTGGCCAACGGAATGTCGGATGTGATGACAATATCGCCCGGCCCGGCGCGGTCTGCGATCCAGTCGTCCGCCGCATCCATGGCCGAGCCCGCCGCGATTCGTTCGATCAAGGGATCCTGCGGCACCCGAATGAACTGGCCGGCGACGACGCTGACGGTCAGGCCGTGGCGCGCCGCGACGCGGTAAATCTCGTCCTTTACCGGGCAGGCATCGGCGTCGATATAGATGCGGGTGGGATTTGGGGGCGCTGTCATCGATCTATCGAGCAGATAGGTACCGGTTATCGGGTTTGCGATGCGCGTGTAGCTCATTGGGTGCCAAAATGCGACCCTTGCCAGAGCAATCCCTTGGCGTACCATCGGCCGAGAAATCATGGGCAAAAAGGGAACGAGGCCATGACAGGCCTGATCGAAACCTACCGCGTCGAGGCCTACAACACCGCCAGACAGTCGGAAAACAAGATGCACGACGACACTGTCGCGCGCCGTTTCGGCTTTAGCGGCGGCCTGGTTCCCGGTGTCGACGTCATGGCCTACATGATGCACGTGCCGGTCGCAAAATGGGGCCGCGCCTTTCTCGAGCGGGGCTTGATCGAGGCGCGCTTTGTCAAACCGGTCTATGACGGCGAACTCACCGATATCAGAGGCCATGAAACCGGCGGCGCGATTGCGATCGAGGTCGAAAGCCGTGGCGAGCTTTGTGCCACCGGTACCGCTTCGCTGCCCTCGTCCGCGCCGGTTCTCGCGATCAGCGATTATCCGGCGACCGCGCCGGTCTCAGAACGCTTGCCCGTCAGCCCATTGTCTTATCAGCTCGGCCAATGGCTGGGCTCGATACCGCGCACCTGGGCCGGAGATGCGGCAGACGAATATCTCAGTGACGTGCGCGAGCGTGACCCGATTTTTCCGCGCGAGGGTCTTGGTCATCCCGGACTGTCGCAGCGGGTGATGAACAAGGTGCTGGTCGACAACGCCATCCTGGGTCCGTGGATTCACGTCGGCAGCCGGATGCAGCTGTTGCACGCCGCGCGTCGCGGCGACGAATTAATTGCGCGCGCGAAAGTCACCGGCAATTACGAGAAGAAGGGGCATCGTTTTGTCGAGCTGGACGCGCTGGTCGTCGGCAACGGCACGACGCCGCTCGCTCATTGCCGGCATATCGCGATCTATCAACCGCGTGAGCAAGCGGTAGCGTAATTTCTTCCTTCACCTCTCCCCGCAAGCGCGGGGCGAGGGGAAGACCGGCGCCCCTCATGCCACCTTGGTTTTGCCGTCCTGGATCGCGCGCCAGACCCGCTCTGTTGTCAGCGGCATGTCGATTTGGGTGACGCCCACCTCCGACAGCGCATCGAGCACGGCATTGATCAGCGCCGAGAGCGAACCGGCGCAACCGGCTTCGCCGCAGCCTTTGGTGCCGAGCGGATTGGATTTGGCGGGCGAGGGATGATCGCCGATCTGCATCAAGGGAATGTCCTCGGCACGCGGCAACGCATAGTCCATGAAGGAGCCGGTGATCGGCTGGCCATTGCTATCGTAGCTGACGCATTCCATGAACGCTTGCCCGATGCCTTGCGCGACGCCGCCATGTAACTGACCCGCGACCAGCATCGGATTGACCACGGTGCCGAAATCATTGACGCCGGTATAGCGCACGATCTCGATGACGCCGGTGTCCGGATCGATCTCGACTTCGGCGACATGGCAGCCATTGGGGAAAGTGGAAGGCACCGGTCCCGACGTATGGTCGACGTCGAGCGAGGAGGGCACGTCTTCCGGCATCTTGCCCTCGCGCAGGCGTCGCGACAGTTCCATGATGTCGATCGAGCGGTCGGTGCCGGCGATGGTGAACTGTCCGCCCGCAAATTCGATGTCGCCTTCGGCGGCTTCCATCAGATGTGCGGCGGCGCGCTTGCCTTTTTCGATGACAAGCTTCGAAGCCTCGACGATCGCCATGCCGCTTGCGGTGATCGAGCGGGAGCCGCCGGTGCCGTTGCCGGTATGCACGAGGTCGCTGTCACCTTGCTCGAGCGTGATCCGATCGAAGGGAACGCCAAGCTGGTCGGTCAGCACCTGCGCAAACGGCGTGGCGTGACCCTGGCCGTAGTCGAGCGTGCCGGTGACGATCTTCACCGAACCGTCATCCTCGAACACGATCTTGCCGAGTTCGACGTTCGGCGGTGCGGTGACTTCGAGATAGGAGCCGACCGCAATGCCGCGCAGCTTGCCGCGCTTGCGGCTTTCCTTCTTGCGCTTGGCGAAATTGGCGTGATCGGAGATTTCGAGCGCCTTGTTGAACACGCCCTGAAAGTCGCCGCTGTCATAGACCATGCCGGAGGAGGCATTGAACGGGATCTGGGAGGTCTTGATGAAGTTGCGCTTGCGCAAGGTCAGGCGGTTGATGCCCATCTCGTCGGCGGCGCGATCGATCAGCCGCTCCATGAAATAGTTGGCCTCGGGCCGTCCGGCGCCGCGGTAAGCGCCGAGGTGCGACGTATTGGTCAGCACCGTCTTGATATCGACGGTCATGAGCGGCGTCTGGTAGACGCTGGCAAGGTTCTTGCCGATGTTCAGTGACAGCGGCTGCGGCGCCACGCCGGTGATGTAGGCGCCGAGATTGCCGTAGCCGGAAACCTTCACGGCCAGAAATTTGCCGTCGGCATCGAGCGCAAGCTCGCAGTGGATTTTCTGGGCGCGGCCATGGCTGTCGGACAGAAAACTCGTCGAGCGTTCGTCGGTCCACTTCACCGGCCGTCCCAGCGCCTTCGCCGCGTGCAGGATGCAGACATATTCGGGATAGGCGATGTTCTTCATGCCGAACGAACCGCCGACATTGGCGGTCAGCAAATGCACCTTGTCGTTGGGCACCTTCAGGATGTTCTTGGCGAGATTGACGCGGTTAGCCGCGACGCCTTGGGTCGGCACCTGGATCGTAAAGCGCTCGCTCGCCTTGTCGTAGGAAGCGAGGGCCGCGCGCGGCTCCATCGCGACGACCGCAACCCGGTTGTTGAGAATGTCGAGGCTGGTGATATGCGCTGCGCGCTTGAACGCGGCGTCCACCTTCTCGGCATCGCCAAAATGATAGTCGAGCGCGACATTGTTGGGGATGTGGTCGTAAAGCTGCGGTGCGCCGGGTTGAGCCGCTTCCTCGGGGTCCGTGACGGAGGGCAGGACCTCGAGATCGATCTCGACGGCTTCGCCGGCATCGCGGGCCTGCACCAGCGTTTCGGCGACCACGAAGGCGATTGCGTCGCCCACATAGCGAACCTTGTCGGTCATCAAGGCGGTGCGATTGGTCTGGTGAAGCGGAGTTCCGTCGCGGCTCTTCAGCGGCAGCGCGCAGGTGAAGGGGCCATAGCCTGCGGCAACCAGATCGGTTCCGGTCCATACCCCGAGCACGCCGGGCATGGCTTTGGCCGCTGAGGTGTCGATCCCCCGGATCACGCCGTGGGCGTGGGAGGATCGCACGATCCAGGCATAGACCTGTCCGGGAAGCTGGAAATCGTCGGTATATTTGCCCTTGCCGCGGACCAGCGTGTCGTCCTCCTTCCGGCGGATGGGCTGGCCCACGCCGAATTTTTGCAGTGCAATGGCATTTTCCAAGGAGGTGGGAGACGTGTGATCCTGCATCGAAGTTTCCCGAAATCGTCGATTTTTCGAAGGTTTTCCGTTGTATTCCAGATAGACCACGCCCCTTCGGCGGACAATGTCTGATTGGACATGGTCCCATGTAGGTTGCTGCACCGCCCTTGCCACTGTCCTAGTCACTGCTAGAGTCGCCCTCGAAACAGAAATTCCTTGGCGGGCATCTAGTGCCGCCCATTTGGAGTTCCTGCACTGCAAGCGGCAATTCCGTTCAGGAACTCCAGACGGAAAGCGGCACTAGAGCGTGGGTTTTCTAGTGCCCGTAACTTTCCGAAGTTCGTGAAAGTGGGTGCCGAAGTGGCGCACGGACTTCGGAAAGTGGGCACTAGCCCCGGGAAAGACATTGAATGAAGGACGATACGCGCCCTCGCGACGACGCGGCGTCGCGCGGGGGCTCGATAATACCGGTCGCGGCCGATGCGGCAGAGGCGAGGCTGGTACCGGGGACCGAGGTCTATGCGGCGCTGGATCTCGGCACCAATAACTGTCGCTTGTTGATCGCGTGCCCCACGGAAGACGGTTTCCGTGTGGTCGATTCGTTTTCGCGGATCGTTCGCCTGGGCGAGGGTGTTTCGGCCACCGGCTACATCAGCGAAGCGGCGATCGAACGTGCGATTGCCGCCTTGAGCGTATGCCGCGACAAGATCAGATCGCGCAAGGCGCGACGCCTGCGCCTGATCGCGACCGAAGCCTGCCGCGCCGCCTCGAACGCGGAAGGTTTTCGCAATCGCGTCGCCGCCGAGACCGGCATACGGCTCGAAGTCATCGACCGCGAGACCGAAGCGGCGCTGGCGGTGATCGGTTGTTCGCCGCTGATTGATCCCGCAGGGCGCGGCGCCATCCTGTTCGATATCGGCGGCGGGTCCACCGAACTGGTTAGGATCGAACGCGACCCGGAGACAACCAACGCAACGCCGCGCATCAAGGCCTGGATGTCGATCCCGCTTGGCGTGGTCACGCTCGCCGAGCATTTCGGTGGCCGCGACGTCACCCCACAGTCCTATGCAGCGATGATCGCCGAGGTCGCCAAGCATATCGAGCCGTTTGCCGCCGAACACAGCCAGGAACTCGCGGGCATGCATCTGCTCGGTACCTCGGGCACGGTGACCACGCTCGCCGGCATCCATCTCAACCTGTATCGCTACGACCGGCGCAGGGTGGATGGCATCTGGATGAATGATGCGGAAGTCACCGCGACCATCGCGCGCCTGTTGCGCATGAGTTATCAGGAACGCGCCGCCAACCAGTGTATCAGCGTCGAACGCGCCGACCTGGTGCTCGCAGGTTGCGCCATTCTGGATGCGATCCGCAACGCCTTCCCGTTGCCGCGGCTGCGCGTTGCCGATCGGGGTTTGCGCGAGGGCATGCTGGTGGAAATGATGCGCGAGGACGGCGCATTGAGCCAACGTTAATGTCATTCCGGGATGCCATTTGTTGATTGTTGCGCCCTCTCCCGTTGCGGCAGAGGGCTGCTCTGCCGCAAACCCCAGACTCCTTCGGGTGAGGGGTCCGCGTCGGTAAGAACCCCTCATTCGGCGCTTTGCGCCACCTTCTCCCGCAAGGGGAGAAGGAGAAGGACCGAGAATGGCTAAAGACACCACCGGGCGGCTGCACGTCACCGTCAAGAGCGCGGGCAAGCGCAAGCTTTCTTCAAAACTCTGGCTGGAGCGTCAGCTCAACGATCCCTATGTCTTGCGCGCCAAACGCGAAGGCTTTCGTTCGCGTGCGGCTTTCAAGCTCACCGAGATCGACGACAAATATCGCCTGCTCAAGCCCGGCATGACGATCGTCGATCTCGGCGCTGCGCCCGGCGGATGGAGCCAGGTCGCCGCCAAGCGCATCGGACTCGCAAACGGCAGGGGCAGGGTGGTCGCAATCGACCTGCTGGAAATGCCCGAGATTGCTGGCGTGGCGTTCGCGCAGATGGACTTTCTCGCAGCCGATGCGCCGAAGCGTTTGATCGCGATGATGGAAGGCCGCGCCGACATCGTGATGTCCGACATGGCAGCCAACACCACGGGCCACCGCAAGACCGACCAGTTGCGCATGATCGGGCTGGTGGAAACGGCTGCGGCTTTTGCCGCCGAGGTGTTGAAGCCGGGCGGCGCGTTCCTCGCGAAAGCCTTTCAAAGCGGCGCCGATGCGGAATTGATGGTTCAATTGAAACGTGACTATGCGAGCGTACGTCACGTCAAGCCAGCCGCGAGCCGGCAGGACTCCTCGGAACGTTATGTGCTCGCGACAGGATTTCGGGGCGGTGAGCAGCCGCCAGAGCCCATTTTTTAATTAAAAAACGGGTTCTCATCTGGGAGCAAACTTCCACCGCCTAACCGAGCATAGTCGTGAATGATATCTCGAACGCCTTCCTTTTGGTTTTCGCCGCACTGTTTCCAATCGTAAATCCGCTTGGTGCGGCGCCTCTCTTTCTCAGTCTCACCGCACACCGCACACCGCAGCAACGTGAGAAGTTGGCGTTACTTGTCGCGTTCAATAGCTTCTGCCTGCTGGTCGGATCGACACTGTTCGGGTCGCTCATCCTGGAATTCTTCGGCATTTCGATCCCAGTCGTGCGGGTGGCCGGCGGACTGTTGGTGACAGCGATGGGGTGGAAGCTGCTAAGCGAAGGGATTGGCCCGAGCCGCGAGGCACTGCATGAATCCGACGATCCGCAGACTGCAAACGAAAGCTTTTATCCCTTGACGTTGCCGCTCACTGTCGGCCCGGGTGCGATCTCGGTTGCCTTGACCATTGGTAGCCATCACCCCAGCGATCCATTCAGCTCGCACGCCGTGGTGCTCGCTGGGGCCGCGCTGCTTGGCTTGTTCGCGATCGCACTGGCGATCTATGGCTCGTATCGCTTTGCCGTGCCATTGGCCCGCTATCTCGGGGAGGCCGGCATCAATGTATTGGTCCGGCTCTCGGCGTTCATTCTGGTTTGTATCGGCATACAAATCGGCTGGAGCGGCTTGAGTGCGCTATTTTCCCAACTGCACGCGACCGCGCCATTGTAACGAAGAGTTGCGATTGCGGAGCAATCGTTCCACGCCGCACCGCTTCCAGGACACGAGACACGTTACCCCAACCTTTGATCCCGCGCGTCCTGCGTGCCCTGGCTGGCGGCCTTGGCGGCTTCCTTGTCCGCGCCCTTGCGGCTCGATATCTCGACTGCTTTGCGCCCCGAAATCTCGTGGCCCGCATCGTCGGGCATCCGCCAGAAGAAGAAGGCCGACACCATTGAGATCACCGACACCACCAGAAACGCCGGCGCGAACACGTCGGCGGTGAGCTCCGTCATGTGACGTGTCCACAGCGTGGTTTCGACGCAGAACGCGCCGACTGCGACGCCGGCCGAGACGGCCAATTGCTGGTTGACGCTGACGAGCGTCGTGGCGCGGCTCATCTGCGGCGGTTCGATCTCGGCATAAGCGACGGTGTTGATCGCGGTGAATTCCAGTGAGCGGAAGAAGCCGCCGACGACCAGGATGATCACGATCAGAAGCAATGGCGTGGTGACGGTGAATAGCGCGCACGCGCCGAGGAAGATCGAACTGATTACAGCGTTCACCGTCATCAGGTTGCGGAAGCCGAAGGTGCGGATGACGCGTGCGGCCAGCGTCTTCATGCCCATGGCGCCGGCGGCGGTGCCGAAGGTGACAAGCCCCGAGCGGAACGGCGACAGGCCGAAGCCGACCTGCATCAACAGCGGAAGCAGAAACGGCAGCGAACCGATGCCAAGCCGGAACAGGAAACCGCCGAACACGGCGGCGCGCATGGTCGGCAGCCGAAGCAATCCGAAATCGAGCACAGGCGAGGCGGTGCGCCGGGCATGGATGACATAGAGCGTCATCGAGATTGCACCGATCGCCACCAGTGCGGCGACGACGGTCCACGGCAACAGATTGAGGCCCGCGACCGAAATGCCGAAGGCAATGCCGGCGAGCCCGATGCCGGCCAACACCATGCCGTAGAGATCGAACCGTTCCGGGTTTTCAGTCCTGATCGGATCGATGAAGCGCTGCGCCATGAAGATGCCGAGCAGGCCGATCGGGATATTGATCAGGAAGATCCAGTGCCAGGAGAAATAGGTGGTGATGAAGCCGCCGAGCGGCGGGCCGATAACGGGGCCGACCAGCGCCGGCACGGTGACCCAGGCCATCGCATTCACCAACGCGCTCTTGTCGATCGAGCGTAACAGCACGAGACGGCCGACCGGTGTCATCATCGCGCCGCCGATGCCTTGCAGCGTGCGGGCGATCACGAAATGCGTCACCGATTCGGACAGCGCGCAACCGATCGAGCCGGCCATGAAAACAGCGATTGCGGTCGAAAACACCAGCCGTGCGCCAAAGCGGTCGGCGGTCCAGCCACTCGCCGGAATGAAGACGGCAAGCGACAGAAGATAAGAGGTGATCGCAAGCTTGAGCGTCAGCGGGCTCGTGCCGATGTCGCTTGCGATCGCCGGCAACGACGTCGCAATGACCGTCGAATCCATGTTCTCCATGAAGAGAGCAGTGGCCACGATGAGTGGAATCAGGCGCTGTTTATTCATTGTGATTTTTTGTGATGAGGGGAACTAAATGGGCCGATTCCACATTGTTTAACGTAGTGAAGGCAGTGAGGCTCAAAGATTCGCCATGAGATAGTCTTTGTTTTCAATAGTTTCTCGCAACATGTTGCGAGCACGTTGCGTGCCTTATTTGTGGCGATTCTGTGCAGAAACCTTAACGTGTCCGGCGGTGCATACCTAATCTGCGCGATATGCCAGATATGGGGTTGCCTCCCGGGAAACATTGTGGGAGCTAGGCCCCAGCCGAGCCGTGGTGCTCATTTCCCTGTCAAAATTTATCGAGAGAAGGAAACCCGAAATGGGGCTTCGTATCCTGTTTGTTGTCGCGATCGTTTTCGGTCTGGCTCCGGTGAGCGCCTCTGCTGAGGGCATTCTTCATCGCGCATCATGCTCCGTCGTTCGCTACTATGTCGCAAAGTACAGCGCGTCGATGGCGGAAGCCTACGCGCGCAGCAAGGGTGCGACCGAGGCTGAAATCGAGGCCGCCCGTCGTTGCCTTGATGGTGGATCGCGCGTTCGCACGGCGCAGGACAATCACTGAACAACTAGATGTGAAACCGCGGGGCCGCGCCTAAAGGCGCGCCCCGCGGTTCTTTTTTGCCGCCGTCGTTGTGGGGCGCTCGCGCGAATGCGGGACCAGTCGCGTGGGTTTGACATTCGCTACCCACCTAGCCGCAGGCTGGTGCTCCTTAGATTCTAACATCGCAAAAATGCCCGCCGAGAAGGGGAAGCAGATGTTGGAATTGGACCACTAAGCCCCTTTGATTTGTCATGGTGGCGTGCTATCGACCACCGCCAACCCTACTTGATGGGCCTGATTCGACGACGAAGTCCGCTTCGCCGGCGTTTTGGCTCATCCTAATTCTTTTGCGGCCCCGAGCCGCCGGATGGAGTTGGTAATGGCGCAGCCGCAGCGAATTCAGTCCATCAGCGAAGCCTTCACGTTCGACGACGTGCTGCTCAAGCCCGGTCTTTCGGACATCCTGCCTTCAGACGCCGATATTCGCTCCCGCGTCACCCGCTCGATCCCGCTCAATATTCCGATCATGGCGTCCGCCATGGACACCGTCACCGAAGCGCGCATGGCGATTGCGATGGCGCAGGCGGGCGGGGTTGGCGTGATCCATCGCAATTTCGATCCCGAGGCGCAGGCCGCGCAAGTGCGCCAGGTCAAAAAGTATGAATCCGGAATGGTGGTCAACCCGCTCACCATCGGCCCCGACGCGATGTTGTCGGACGCGCTGGCGCTGATGAGTGCGCACGGCTTTTCCGGCATACCCGTCGTCACCGGCGGCGGCGACGGCAAGCCCGGAAAACTGGTCGGTATTCTCACCAACCGTGACGTGCGCTTCGCCACCGATCCGAAGCAGAAGATTTCCGAGCTGATGACTCACGAAAATCTCGTGACCGTGCGCGAGGGCGTCAGCCAGGACGAAGCCAAGCGGATGCTGCACCAGCATCGCATCGAAAAACTGCTGGTCGTCGACGAGCAATATCGCTGCGTCGGCCTGATCACCGTCAAAGACATGGAAAAGGCTGTCGCGCATCCGCTCGCGTGCAAGGATGCGCAGGGCCGCTTGCGCGTCGCGGCGGCGACGACCGTCGGCGAGGGCGGCTTTGAGCGCACCGAACGGCTGATCGATGCCGGTGTCGACCTGATCGTGGTGGATACCGCGCACGGTCATTCCGCGCGGGTGCTGGAAGCGGTCAACCGCATCAAGCGGATGTCGAACGCAGTGCAGGTCATCGCCGGCAATATCGCAACCAAAGAGGGCGCGCAGGCGCTGATCGATGCGGGCGCCGACTCGATCAAGGTCGGCATCGGCCCGGGCTCGATCTGCACCACGCGCATTGTCGCCGGCGTCGGCGTACCGCAGCTCACCGCGATCATGGATGCGGTGGAGGCTGCGAAGCGGGCGGACGTGCCCGTAATTGCCGATGGCGGCATCAAGTTCTCCGGCGATCTCGCCAAGGCACTCGCGGCCGGCGCCGACATCGCCATGGTCGGCTCGCTGCTTGCCGGCACCGACGAGACGCCGGGCGATGTGTTTCTGTGGCAGGGCCGCTCGTACAAAGCCTATCGCGGCATGGGCTCGGTCGGCGCGATGGCCCGCGGCTCCGCCGATCGCTACTTCCAGCAGGACATCAAGGACACGCTCAAGCTGGTGCCCGAGGGCATTGAGGGGCAGGTGCCTTACAAGGGGCCGGTCGCCAATGTCATGCATCAGCTGGCAGGTGGTCTGCGTGCTGCGATGGGCTATGTCGGCGCACGCAACATCGGCGAATTCCACGACAAGGCGCAGTTCGTGCGCATCACCGGCGCGGGCTTGCGCGAAAGCCATGTTCACGACGTGACGATTACCCGCGAGGCCCCCAACTATCCCGGCGGGGCGTGATCTAAAAACAGAATCTCGCCGTCGTCCCTGCGAAGCCACCGAATATGGCGTTAGGCTGGGGACTGAGCCCGCTCGATAATCACTGCCTGTGGTTATGGGTCCCCGCGTCCGCGGGGACGACGAGAGAAAGCGCGGGGTGTAGTCTGAACCGCAACTCCCCGCATACGCATCATGCAACATGGCGTATGGGGTGGGCTGACCATCCATAGTACATCCAGCCGGGATGCGGGCGCTTTCGCCTGCGGTTAAGAACCGGGCTGGATGTTGGATCGATCGCAAGCGAGCGCGTCATCGCGGCCCATCAGTGACGGCTTGCCGTACGAACGCCGGATCTGGGCGGTCATGGCGATCTCCGTCGCAGTAGGGATGGCATCCCTCGATACCGCAATCGCCAACATTGCCCTGCCGTCGATCGCCGCTGATCTCAAAGTAAGCCCGGCCGATGTCGTCTGGGTGGTCAACGTCTATCAGATTGCGCTGGTGGCGACGCTGTTGCCGCTTGGCGCGCTCGGCGAGATCGTCGGCCACCAGCGGATTTATCTCGGCGGGATGTTGCTGTTCACGATTGCCTCGCTTGGCTGTGCCTATGCATGGTCGCTGGAGAGCCTGTTGATCGCGCGCGCCTTGCAAGGGCTCGGCGCCAGCGGCCTCATGAGCGTGAATTCGGCGCTGATCCGCTTCGTCTATCCCAACCGGTTGCTCGGCCGCGGATTTGGCTACAACGCCATGGTCGTCGGCACCGCCTTCACGCTCGGACCGACGATTGCGTCCGGCATTCTCGCATTTGGGCCCTGGCCCTGGCTGTTTGCGGTCAACATTCCCTTTGGCCTTTTGGCGATGGCGATCGGCCTGCGGACGCTGCCGTCGACGCCGCGCGCCGGACATGGCTTCGATTTTGTCGGCGCACTGCTGGCGGCGATGTGCGTCGGGCTCGTTGTTCTCGGCATCAGCAGCGCGGCGCACAAAGCTGAAACGGGAGTGGTGTGGGCCCAACTCGTTGTCGGAATCCTGCTTGGGCTCCTCGTGATCCGCCGGCAGGCCGATCACCCGGCGCCGATGCTGCCGATCGATCTGTTTCGCCGGCCGATGTTCGCGCTGTCGGCCGCAACGTCGGTTTGTTCGTTTGCGATCCAGGGCATCGCCTTTGTGTCGTTGCCGTTCTACTTCGAAGACGTTCTACACCGCACGCAGGTCGAAACCGGCTTCTTCATGACGCCGTGGCCGCTGGTGGTGGCGATCATGGCGCCGCTCGCCGGCCGCTTGAGCGACCGTTATGCGGTCGGCCTGCTCGGCGGCGTCGGCCTCGTGCTGCTCGGGATCGGCATGACGTTGCTCGCGACGCTGCCGGAGCAGCCCACGATCCTCAACATCGTCTGGCGGATGGCGATTTGCGGTGTCGGCTTCGGCTTTTTCCAGACGCCGAATCTCCGCGCGATTATGTCGAGCGCACCGCCCGGCCGCAGCGGCGGCGCCAGCGGCATTGTCGCTACCGCGCGCCTGACCGGTCAGACGACGGGCGCGGCGCTCGCCGCACTTTGCTTTGCGGTTTTCGGGCGCGAAGGCGCCACCGTCGCGCTGGCGTTGGGCGCGGGATTTGCCGCGATCGGCAGCGTGATGAGTTTCCTGCGGCTCACCGTCCAGGGGGCCAAGCCGTAATAGATTATCCGCGCTGCACGCTGGCGCCGCCGTCGACCGGCAGCGTCACGCCCGTGATGAAGCCGGCTTCGTCGGACGCAAGAAACAGCGCGGCATTGGCGACGTCCCAGGCGGTGCCCATCTTGTGGCGTAGCGGCACCTGCGCGTCGCGCGCGGCGGCGACCTCGGCGCGGCTTTTGTTAAAAGCCTTGGCGCGGGTATCTACCGCCATCGGCGTGTCCATCAGCCCCGGCAGGATCACGTTGGCGCGGATGCCGTATTCGGCATTCTGATAGGCGAGCTGTTCGGTGAAGGCGATCATCGCCGCTTTGGTCGCCTTGTAGGCCACATAGGGATAGACGGTGATCGCGGCCATCGAGGAGATGTTGATGATCACGCCGCTGTTTTGTTGCCGCATGATCGGGATTGCGTATTTGGCGGCCAGAATGCAGCTCTTGAGATTGATCGCGACGCAGTTGTCGATCGCTTCCTCTGTGATCCGAAGCAGTTCGGCATCGCCGCCGGCCAAGCTGACGCCGACATTGTTGTGAAGGATGTCCAGCCGCCCCCAGCGCTTTGGCGCTTCCTCCACCATGGCCTTGAGGTCGCGCTCTTTGGTGACGTCGGCCTCGAAGGCTGCCGCCTTGCCGCCTTTTGCCTCGATCAGGCCGACGGTTTCCTGCGCGGAGGCGAGATTGCGATCGACGCACAACACGGTTGCGCCTTCGCGTGCAAAGGTGATCGCGGTGGCGCGGCCGTTGCCCATGCCTTGGCCGGGGCTCTGGCCCGCGCCAACCACGATGGCGATCCGATCTTTCAGCCGCATGTCGTTTCACTCCCGGAACAGATTGATTGTTGCCGGGAGTTTACTGGAAGTGCGGTGAGGAGGCTATTTTAGAAGGTCAGCCCTGATGCGCGTCAGACAGGGTTGAGGCAGCATTGCGGCCATCCATCTCGGCGGCGAGCGCCTTGGCGCGTTCGGTGGTTTGCTGCCACTGCAATTCGAATTGGGCGTCGGGGCCGATGGTCGTGGTGGCGAGATGGGCGAGCGCGACGTTGCGCATGTCGAGGATGGCAAAGGCCAGCAGCGCCAGTCCGATCGCTGCCGCCAGGCCATGACGGATCATGTCGCGGTAGCTGCGATAGCCGGTCTGGAAGTAGATGGTCAAAGCCAGCGCCACAGTCGTGGCCGCGGCGATCCCCGCCAGCGCCGGCATCAACAGGCCGGTTCCCTCGTCGGTGCCGAAGTCGAACAACCCCGCCGTATTCGAAAACAGGCTGGTCATTCCGGTGACGGCGTTATGGAGCGGTTCGAGGGTCATCGCAGCATCCCTTAAGTCGGCACGTGGGAGACGAACGCTTTGGACTGTCTTTTGGTCGCTTGGGCCGGAAGCCGGGTTCAAGCGGCTGGTGTGGATTTGAATGTTAGAATTGGACCACCAGCCGACGTACCGCTATAGCGGGGAGGCGCCATCATGTGATTGGGGGATAGCGATGACGGTTCAATCGGTTCTGCTGCCGGTCTTTGTCATGATCGGGCTCACTTTCGCGCTACTGTTCGCCATGGTCGGCGCCCGCCGTTCCGCTCTGGTGAGCAGGGAGACCCAAATCAGGGACATTGCGCTGGGACAGCCCAACTGGCCCACCCGCGCCACCCAGGTCGGCAACTGCTACCGGAACCAGTTCGAACTTCCGGTGCTGTTTTACGTGCTGATCGCGATTGCGCTTCCGATCCGCCATGCCGACCTCGTGATCGTGATGCTGTCATGGGTGTTCGTGGTCTGCCGCTTCGTCCATGCCGGCATTTTCGTCAGTTCCAACGATCTCGGCCAGCGCTCGATGGCCTGGCTTTCCAGCGCACTTGTGTTGCTGGCGATGTGGGTCTACTTCGCGTTGAAGATACTGCTTCTGATCTGAAGCGCTAAAATCCCAACCGAAAGATTTGAATGACCCCCGCAGCGCGCCTTTCGGCGGCCATCGAACTGATTGAGACCATCGACACCCAACGTATTCCCGCTGCCGGCGCCTTGAAGGAGTGGGGCACCGCGCATCGCTTTGCGGGTTCAGGCGACCGTGCGGCGATCTCCGGTCTCGTCTGGGACGTGCTGCGGCGTCGCGCCTCGAGCGCCTGGATCATGGGTGAGGATACGGCGCGCGGGCGTCTGCTTGGCATGCTGAAACTCGAGCGCGGGCTCGACGCGGACGCCATCGCGACACTGTGCGACGGCAGCCGCTTTGCGCCGGCGCCGCTTGTCGACGCCGAGCGGACGGCGCTGTCGGAGAATTCGCTCGCCAACGCGCCCGCGCACATTGCCGGCGATTATCCGGAATGGCTCGACCCCTATTTCTCGCAAGCGTTCGGCGAGGATCGCGTGGCGGAAGCCGCCGCGATGGCGAGCCGCGCGCCGCTCGATCTGCGCGTCAACACGCTCAAAGCCAAGCGCGAGAAGGTGCAGGCGTCGACCGCGCATCTTCACACCATGCCGACGCAGTGGTCGCCGAACGGGCTTCGCATCGAGATGTCGGCCGATGCCAGGAATCCCGGCATTCAGGCCGAGGAAGCTTTCATCAAGGGACAGATCGAAGTTCAGGACGAAGGCTCGCAACTCGCGGCGTTGTTGTCGGCGGCCAAACCGGGCGAGCAGGTGATCGATCTCTGTGCGGGCGCCGGCGGCAAGACATTGGCGCTGGCCGCGATGATGGCGGGCAAGGGCCGTCTCATCGCCACCGACAGCGACAAGCGCCAGCTCGCGCCGATCCACGAGCGGCTGTCGCGCGCGGGCGTTCACAATTGCGACGTGCGGACGCCGAAAGGCGAGGGCGACGCGCTCTCCGATATCAAGGCGTCAGCCGATCTCGTGATGATCGACGCGCCCTGCACGGGAACCGGCACCTGGCGGCGCAATCCCGATGCCAAATGGCGGGTACGCCCGGGCGCGCTCGAGGTCCGTCTCAAGTCGCAAGTCCAGGTGCTTGATCGCGCGGCTGGTCTCGTCAAGCCGGGCGGCCGTATCGCCTATGTCACGTGCTCGGTGCTGGATGCCGAGAACGGCGACCAGATCAGGCAATTCCTCGCGCGCCATCCGGGGTTTGCGATTGTGCCGCCCTCGGAGACGGTGACCGCGCTGTGGGACAAGGGGGAGGACTTTGCCGCCGCGACGCTGCAATCCGCCGAGGGGCTTTTGATGACGCCGCGGCGGACGGGCACGGACGGTTTCTTTGTGTCGGTGTTGCGGAAGGCGTAGCGCTATCGCGCGATCGTTCGCCACTTCGACGTTTCGCTGTACGAGATGCCGTGCGCATCCATCTGCTTGACGGTCAGCTTGCTGGGGTGGCGCTCTCGTCCAAAGAACATCCAGCGATCGCCGTCGGGCTTCTCGCCCGGCAGTGTACGAAGCCAGGCCGACTTCACGCCGTCGGGCAAATGCCGCACCTTCATCTGATAGACGTCATAGACCGGCGCGCGCATCGGCTTCTCCCCACGTGCGAGGCTCGTGGTGAGTCGCGGCGAAACTGTGTGTGCGGGTAGGCGGCTTTGCGGCCGTGCGGGCTTGGAGTGAGACAATCCGCCGTCGTCATTCCGGGCTCGATGCTCGGCGCAAAATTGCAGGCAATTTTTGTCGCTCGCATCGCCCCGGAATGACAGATGGAGGCCTACATCGGCAGATGATTGGCCGAGCCCTGCCTGATCTTGCCGGCCGCATCGAGCCGCAGATACTCGCAGATCTTCTTGCCGCGCTGGTTTTGATAAAACACCACGACGCTGTCGGGGCTGACATAGGTATCAATCAATTCGAAATGCAGGTCGGGCACCAGCTTCAGTGCCTTGGCCCAATACGCCCGGACATGGTCCTTGCCGCGCAGCGTCCCGCTGACGTCGATGTCGAGCAGCTGGATGACGTCCGAGGTCATCTCGAAATCCTCGGCATAGAGCGACAGAACCCGCTCCAGGTCGCGCGCATTCCACGACGCAATCCATTCCCGCCCCAGCGCGCTCATGTCTGAGGGCTTGTACACCCGGCTTTGCATGGTTTCCTCCTTCGGTTTATTAGGTCAGTAATACTGACCTATTTGGGATTGTCAAGGCGCATCCGCGTCGTCATCCCGGGCTCGCCTTTCCGAGGCGCCGTTGATGTGAAATGCACATCAGAGAATGACGGGGAGGGTGGGGATAGGCGGCCATGGCAGGCTTGCGACCCCGTCACCGGTCGCGTAATTGCTTCAGATGACCTCCGCACCTGACACCAGCGAGCAGCTGCCCGAACCGGCAGCGGCGCATGACAAGATTCTGATTGTCGATTTCGGCAGTCAGGTGACGCAACTGATCGCCCGCCGCGTTCGCGAGGAGGGCGTCTATTCCGAAATCGTCCCCTTCCAGAAGGCGGAAGACGCCTTCCGCACGATGCAGCCGAAAGCGGTGATCCTTTCGGGCGGCCCGGAGTCAGTGCACGAGAAAGGCTCGCCCCGCGCCCCGCAGGCGATCTTCGATTCCGGCGTTCCCGTGCTCGGCATCTGCTACGGCCAGATGACCATGGCAGCCCAACTCGGCGGCGAGGTCGAGGGCGGCCATCATCGCGAGTTCGGCCGCGCCGATGTCGAGGTGAAGGCGTCAAGCAAGCTGTTCGACGAGGTCTGGGGCGCCGGCGAGAAACATCAGGTGTGGATGAGCCATGGCGACCGCATCACGAAGATGCCGCCGGGCTTTGCCGTCGCCGGCACCTCGGCCAACGCTCCGTATGCGGTGATCCAGGACGAGAAGCGCGGCTATTACGGCCTGATGTTCCACCCCGAGGTGGTGCATACGCCCGACGGCGCCAAACTCCTGCGCAATTTCGTTCGCAAGGTCGCCGGCCTCACCGGCGACTGGACCATGCGCGCCTTCCGCGAGGAAGCGATCGAGAAGATTCGCGCGCAGGTGGGCAAGGGCAGGGTGATCTGCGGATTGTCGGGCGGCGTCGATTCCGCCGTCGCGGCCGTGCTGATCCATGAGGCGATCGGCCATCAGCTCACATGCGTGTTCGTCGATCACGGGCTGTTGCGCCTGAACGAAGCCGAGACCGTCGTCGACCTGTTCCGCCACCACTACAACATCCCGCTGGTTCACGTCGACGCGTCGAAGCAATTCCTGGGCGAACTCGAAGGCGTCACCGATCCCGAAGTGAAGCGCAAGACCATCGGCAGGCTCTTCATCGATGTGTTCGATGCGGAAGCCAAGAAAATCGGCGGCGCGGAGTTTCTGGCGCAAGGCACGCTTTATCCCGATGTGATCGAGAGCGTGTCGTTCACCGGCGGACCTTCTGTCACCATCAAGAGCCACCACAATGTCGGCGGCTTGCCCGCGCGCATGAACATGAAGCTGGTCGAGCCGTTGCGCGAGCTGTTCAAGGACGAGGTGCGCGTGCTCGGGCGCGAGCTCGGCCTGCCCGAAATCTTCGTCGGCCGGCATCCATTCCCTGGCCCCGGACTTGCGATCCGCTGCCCCGGCGACATCACGAAAGAAAAGCTCGACATCCTGCGCAACGCGGATGCGGTGTACATCGATCAAATTCGCAAAGCCGGGCTCTACGACAAGATCTGGCAGGCCTTCGCCGTGCTCTTGCCGGTGAAGACCGTCGGCGTGATGGGCGACGGGCGGACGTATGAATACGTCGTCGGCCTGCGCGCGGTGACCTCGACCGACGGCATGACCGCCGACTTCTACCAGTTCGACATGAAATTCCTGGGCGAAACCGCGACCCGCATCATCAACGAGGTCAAGGGCGTCAACCGCGTGGTCTACGACGTGACGTCAAAGCCGCCGGGGACGATCGAGTGGGAGTAGGGGAAAAGGCCGCGACGACCTCGATCGAGTGATTGGTATCCTATAGGCGGGCTGATTGATGGGATTCGGAGTTTTCATTCATCGATCAAACTCAATCTACGAAGATACCCCAGCTGAGCGTTATCAGTTTCCGCGTCAATATTTGGGTCGCGTTGAAGCCTGCGTCGGTGACTGGGTCGTCTACTACGAACCGAGGAAAGTCGCCGACACGCGAGGATACTTTGCGGTCGCCAAAGTTCAGCGGGTTATTCCTGATCCTGCGGCGGCGGGGATGTACCTTGCCTTGATCGAGCCGGGAAGCTATCTCGACTTTCCCAATCATGTACCATTTAACGATGCGACAGGACCCATCGAGCGCGGTGTTTTGAACGAGGAAGGACGAATTTCTGGCCGCGCTCAATCGGCTGTCCGTCCGCTTTTGCCAGATGATTTCAAACGTATCGTTGAGTTGGGCCTCGAAGAGAACGCCAAACTACTGCCTCGTCTCAGTGAACCGTCTTTACCTCTTGTTGGCTTCGACGAAGAGCAGGTGCCTTTCCAATTCGACCAACAACGTGAGCGTCTGAGTTTTACCGTATCGAGAATTATGCGAGATCGCGTCTTTCGTCGGATCGTCTTGCGCGCATATGACCAACGTTGCTCCATTACGGGATTAAAGCTGATCAATGGTGGAGGCCGAGCAGAAGTTGCCGCGGCCCATATTCGTCCAGTGGAAGCGAGTGGCCCCGATATTGTGAATAACGGGATTGCGCTTTCGGGAACGGCGCATTGGATGTTCGATCGTGGACTCATTAGCTTGTCAGACGATTTGCAGATACTGATCTCGCGACAGGTGAACGATACGGATGCTGTGCGGGCGTTTATCAACCGGTCTGGGTACGCATTTCCGCCCGGTCGGAATTCAGAACGGCCACATCCGCATTTCCTGGACTGGCATCGCACGCATTGTTTCAAACAGTAAGTTTGAACTATGGCGATCCTCACCCCTCCCTCAGCAACTCAATATAGCGCTTAGCCGATCGCTCGACGGCGGCGTTGCCGTCGGCCATCACGGTGCGGCCGGGGAAGGCGCCGTAGATGCGATCGAAGCGCCATTGGGCCGCGGTGTCGGCAATGCGCCGCACGGTGCGCGCGGAGAGCGGCATCATGTTCGGATAGCTCCACTGGAACGACACGCGCCGTGTGTCCATCGCGACCTGGAGGATATCGCCGGTGAGCAATGCGCCGCGTCCCTCAGTGCCGTTAGCCCAATGCAGCACCGTGCCGCCGGGATAGTGTCCACCGAGGCGAACCAGCGTGACGCCTTCCGCCAGCGCCAGCGTCTCGCCCTCCCAGAACTGCACGGCCGGGTCGGGCCGCATCAGCCACTCCTTGTCGGCGGCGTGGAGATGGACCGGGCAACCGAACGCGGCGGCCCAGTCCTGGCAGGTTGTGTAATAGTGCGGATGCGAGATCGCGATCGCCTTGAGCCCGCCGAGGCCCCGCACCAGCTCGATGGTCGCTTCATCAATCAGCGATATGCAGTCCCAGAGAATGTTGCCTTGCGGCGTGCGCACCAGCAGCGCGCGTTGCCCGATGGCGAAGGTCGGATGGGTCTGGATCTGAAACAAGTCCGGCTCCAGCCGAGCCCAGCCGTTCACATGGACATCCGCAAGCGCCCGCGGCGTGGTCCATTGCTGGCCCTGCCGGGGCACAAATTGCCGCTCGTCATCGCAGATCGCACAATGCGCGGGAGGTGCCGCCGTGTCCGGAAACGATGTGCCGCAAGTCTTGCAGATATGAACCGGCATCGGGCGCGTCTTTCGTGGAAATCACGCGGCGGGTGGGTGAGCCGCACGCGATCTATTATTGGTGGGGCCGGAGGGGCTCTTCACATGATCGATAAAGGCTCGCAGTTTCGGCATCATTTGATGGCGGTTGGGATAGTAGAGAAACACGCCCGGCGCGGTTGGCGCGAACGGCTTGAGCATGTGTACGAGTTTTCCCGCCCTCACCAGGCCGGCAGCGACCGGCTCGGGCAATTGCGCAAGTCCCATCCCGGCCGCGGCCGCGCCGAGCATGGTGGGAAAGTCGTGGGCAATCAGCGGCCCCGAGACGATCGCTTCGACTGTCTTGTTGCCATCGACAAACGACCAGGGAGCGATCGATCCGTTCGTTCGGCGAATACGCAAGCAGGCGTGCTGACGCAGGTCGTTGATACGTTCGGGCCGTCCATGCCGGCGTAGATATTCGGGGCTACCGACGACCACGAAAGGGAAAGCGGGCGTCAGCCGCACCGCGACCATGTCGGCGGCGATGAACTGGCCCAATCGAATGCCGGCGTCAAAGCCTCCGGCGGCAAGGTCGACCAGCTCCTCGTTTGCGGCGATCTCCACCTCGACCTCGGGATACGCCTGGCAGAAGGATGCAATCATCGGCTCCAGCAGAATAGGCACTACCGCCCGCGGCACCGTGAGGCGCAACAGCCCGGTCGGTCGCTGCCCTAGATCGCGCGCAATCTCGCTCGCGGCGACCAGCTCCTCGAAAGCAGGCTTTGCGCGCGAAATGAAACGTTCGCCGGCTTCGGTCAGGCCGACACTGCGCGTTGTGCGTATGAACAGCGCTGCGCCGACGCGCGCCTCAAGGATGCGAACCGCCTGGCTGATCGCCGACGGGGTTACCCCGAGTTCAGAGGCTGCTCTGCGAAAGTTGCGGTGCTGAGCAACGCTCAGGAACGCCTCCACGCCATCGAGCGCGCCTTGCCTGACTGTAAAGTTCTGCTTCATAGCCTATCGACATTATCGCGAATAGTCGCTCGCGACAATCGATCGTACATCCGCCTTGCAAATCAGGAGCATCGCCGATGTCGACCGATCCATCCGTCGCCCAAGCACAAGCCATCTCGCCCCCAACCACAGGGGTCATTGTCATCCTTACCGCGAAAGAGGGCGTCACACGCGACCACGTCATGGCCGTCATGCCAGCCGAAGTCAGGCAGACCGTGCAGCTCTATCTCAATGGGAAGGTCCGTGAATGGTATTCGCGTTCCGACGGGCGCGGCGCCGTTTTCTTGCTGGATGCCAAGGATGTCGCGGAGGCGCACGCAGTCATGGAGGGCTTACCTCTGGCAAAGCAGAATCTCATCGACCACGAGTACATCGCAGTCGGTCCGCTCATGCCTCTCCGCTTGCTCATGGCCAATGTCTGAGCGTCCGCCGGCGTCGAAGCAAATCCACCGCCTTCGACTTCACCTGACCTGAGTAACAAAGACAAAGGAATCCGAGTATGCCGCCGGACTTCAATCTCCCATTCGTACTAAGTGTCGTCGGCGCGTTTCTAACAAGTTCCGTGGTCGCCTATACCTATGTTTGGCCGGCGGTTCGGGCGATGCCGCGCGATGATGCCCTCAGACTGCTCGCGGCTTTCCATGCGTTCAGGTTTCTGGGCATGAACTTTCTGGTGTCCGGCTTCGTCTCGTCGGAGTTGAGTTCGGATTTCGCCAATCAAGTCGGATGGGGCGATCTCGTCGCAGCCGTTCTGGCGCTTCTTTCGATGGCAGCGTTGTCCTGGCGCTGGTCGATCGCCGTTCCGATGGTCTGGATATTCAATATCTGGGGGACGCTCGATCTTCTGAATGCCTACTACATGGGCGCAACGAAAATCGGAAATCCCGGCCTGATGGGCGCAGGCATTTATATACCCGCGCTTTACGTGCCACTGCTGCTCGTCGGCCACGTACTTGCTTTCGTGATTCTATCGAGGGCCAGATCAGCAGAAAAAACAGTTCACCCGTGATACGCAAACAGCTCGATGGGATCGTTGAAGCCGCGCACGGGATATTCGCCGACGCGCTCGAGGTCGAAATCGCTTTTGACGAGATCGGCAAACGCCTTGGAGAGCAGCACCGGCTTACCCAATTGCTTGGTGAGCGCTTCGAGGCGCGAGGCCATGTTGACCGCGGGACCGATGACGGTGAAGTCGAGCCGGGTGCTCGACCCGATATTGCCGTACATGACGTCGCCGACATGGACACCAATGCCGTAATTGAGCGGCGCGTGACCGGTTTCGCCGGTCTTCCTGTTAAACGCGATCATGGCCTGACGGGCCTCGGTCACGGCATGCAGCAGATTGGCGCAGGCGTTGGGCTGGTCGAGCGGAAAGATGGCAAGCAGACCGTCGCCGATGAATTTCAGGATTTCCCCGCCATGTCGCGCGATCGGCTCCGACATCGCGTCGAAATAGCCGTTGAGCAGATCGATCACGTCGTCGCGCGGCCAGGTGTCCGAGATATGCGTGAAACCGCGCAGGTCGCAGATCATGATGGCGGCGCGCACGGTCGTGCCGGTTCCGCGCCGTGTCGCGCCCGCCAGAATGAGTTCGCCGGCATGGGTCCCGACATAGGTCTCCAGCAGCGTTCGCGCCAGGCGATTCTTGACGCGGATTTCGCTGACCAGCGCCAGGATCGGCAACAGCTTTAACAGGCTGGCGATATGCGCATCGTCGAAACCGCCCGCACGGTCGGTGGCAAAGGTCACCATGTGGCGCTTGCCGTGCGTATGGTACAGCGGCCACGCGACATAGTCGGTCAGGCCCATCGCCCGCATCTCGTCATAGACGGCGTGCTGGCGGCCGAGCGCTGGGTCGCCTGCGAGGTTCTCGCGCAATTCGGTGGCGCCGTCATAGATTTCGGCGGCCGGGCTGCCGATGAATTCGGATCGCCCCCTGACCTCGTGATCCACGCGCGTCATCTGGGCCTCGCGCATGCCGTCGGCCCACAGGATCTTGGCGCCCAGCCATTGCGGATGCTGGATCACCACATGCAGCGTCGCGCGCTTGAGCGGGACGCCGGCGCGCTGCAAGCGGATGCACATCTCGGCAAAGATATTGTCGATGAAACGCTCGTCGCGCGCGTCGTTGGTCAACCAGTGCAGGACGTCGTTGTCGGAATACGTGGTCGAGGGCGTGATGTTTGGCGGCGCGTTCATATCGTGCTCCGGGTGAGGCCTTACCGGATATGTCGTGTCGGGGATCGCGGGCGTCAATGTTGATTTCAACAGTTTCGTTCGTGACAATTGCGATCCTCCCTTCGCGGAGGCGACGTTCTTCACCTCTCCGGCGGGGAGAGGTCGGCGCCAACGGGTCGCGCGAAATGCGCGTCCGATGACAGGCTCCGGGCGGGGTGGTGACACAAGCTTGAGACACGTTGCCCGACGAGCAAATCAGGCGGCCGCCGCGCAAAGCCCCGTGTCCAGCCTTCCTGCGAAAAATAAATCGCTTCGCGGTTTGCTAGAAGCAGCATTACTGATTCCGGCTGTCCCGCCTCATCAAGAGGGGCGTTGGCCATCGTCACGAACGTTGGGCGGGATGCGGTGGCCGCAGTGTTGCGCAAAGACGATGCGCATCGATGCGGACGGCGAAGTCGTGTGGTCCTGACGCCCCGACGCTGGCGTCACCTGGCGATAGCGCTCTGCGTTACGCCGGAATGGTGGCAAGAAAGCCCGGCTCACCAGGGAGATCACGAAGTAAGCCGTAAAGCCATTGCGCAGGGAAGGCCGGTTCGATCCGGTGAACCTGTGGTGACTTGCTCGTGTGCTTTTTACTTTTGCACGCGAGGCTGCGGGTGCATCCGGCGCCCGGTCTTCCCTGCGCCCTCTCATTGGGAGGGACACCGTCCATGCATCACCCGGGCGCTATTTGCGCCGCGGGGCCAATGGCGCGTGCATTGAAGCCGGTAGTTCCATGCCGGTACGACCGCCTCGCAAATTTTTTGAACCCCTTGTCGGTTCACGCGATGCTTGTTCGTCGTATGAGAGGGAGCCAGTCGAAGTTGGTCCTATCCATGCGTTCGTGACTCCAGGGAGTGCATAGCGATATGAAGCTGTATTATTCTCACAATCTCAATCCACGCGTCGCGGTAGCTGTAGCGCGGTATCTCGGCAGTCCCGTCGAGTATGTGCGCGTCAGTCCTCGGCATCCGGACCAAATCGTTTCGTTCCGTGCCATCAATCCGAATGCCCTGGTGCCGGTTCTTGCTGACGGCGAGCGGATCCTTTGGGAAACCGACGCGATCGCCTGCCAGCTGTCGGAGCTGTCGGGCTCGTCGTTCTGGAGAAACGACAGGACGCTGTCCCAGATGGTGATGTGGATCAGCTGGAGCGCCTATCATCTGACGAGAGCCGCGGATCCCCTTTATTTTTACCGGGTCGTGGTTCCAAAATTCTCGGATGAAAAGCCCGATCCGGCCGTCATCAAACAGGCGTTGCATGACTTTCGGGAGCACGCGACGGTCCTTGAAAATCATCTGCAGGATCGAACCTGGATTCTGGGCGATCAGATATCCTACGCCGATTTCAGGGTTGCTACGCCGCTTCCGTTCGCGGAAGCAGCCAACCTTCCGTTGCAGGAGTTTCCAAACGTCAGCCGGTGGCATCGGCAGCTGTGCGAGATAGATGCGTGGCGCGATCCGTTCCGCGGCCTGCCATAAACGCGATGGCTGGCAGAATGGCTTTCGCAATCAAGGCGGCAATTGACGATCCGCTTGCCGTCAATCTGGTGCTGTCGTCGCAGAAGACCATGTACGGCGGAAAGAGCGTCGCGAAGAACGATATCATCTTCGTATTCGCCAGCGAGAATGAGGGCGGCCAGGGACTGATCGCGCGCGGCGTGATTGTTTCGGCCTCGGCAGTGCCGAGGATACCAGGTGTCGCGCGGCAGACCCGGCGCATCAGTCTACGCATTCGATGTGTTGCCGCTGCCAAGCGGAGGCTCGGACGAGGCGAACTGAGACGCTACAGCGATTGGAAGGATGGCCGGCCGGAGACGGAGCTGAATTTCAGGTTGTACCGTCAGGCAACCAACAAGGTGATTGGCATTTCGGATCGGACGTCCGCTTTCCTCGACGGGTTTTTCTAGGCGCAGCTATCCGGCCAGCTCCCGCGCCGTGCAACTCACGCGCAACGGCCGGAACAAATTGCGCGAGCATCTCGGGATGAACCTTCCAGCACTTTAGGACTTGACACATCCATAGCCGGTTGGTTATGCATATGATCAATAACCAATGAGTTATTGATTGACATGACGAACATCCACGATGCGCTCTTCAAAACATTGTCCGATCCGACGCGGCGGGCGATCTTCGAACGCCTGTGCCGGGAAGGGGAACAGACGGTCGCGGCGCTGACCGCGCGGTCCGGCGTCTCGCAGCCAGCGGTCTCAAAACATCTCGGCGTGCTCAAGCGCGCCAAGCTGGTGCGCGATCGCCATGAAGGCCGCCAGACCCATTACACCGCGCAGCTCAATGCGCTCGCGCCCCTGATCGACTGGACCAGCCGGATGACCGGCTTCTGGCAGAGCCGGTTCGATGCGCTCGAGGATTTGCTGAAGAGGATGGACCAATGAACAAGCAAACGACCGAGACGCTTTCCGTCGTCGTCGAACGCGAGTTCCCGTTCCCGCTGGAGCGGCTATGGCGCGCGCTCACCCAGCCGCATCTGATCGAGGAGTGGCTGATGAAGAACGATTTCAAGCCGGATGTCGGGCATCGCTTTAATCTCCGCGGCGACTGGGGCGGCGTGCTGGATTGCGAGGTTCTGGAGATCGAGCCGAACAAGACGCTGTCCTACACCTGGAACCACGCGCATGCCGATCCCGCCTACAATCTGGAGAGCGTGGTGACGCTTACGCTGACCGCGACCGGCACAGGCACGCATCTGCGCGTGGAGCAATCCGGTTTCCGCAAGGATCAGCCGAAGGCCTTTGGCGGCGCGAGGTTCGGCTGGCAGAAGTTCCTCGAGAACCTGGAGCAGGTCGCGGGGCGGAACGACTGAGGGCAGGGCAACTCGTTATTTTTATATCGCCGACAGGGGGAATTTCATGAGAGAAGCGACCATCCGCATCATCGTTCGCTGGATTCATATTGTCTGCGCGATCCCGATTGTCGGCTATATTTACAGCCCGTTCGCCAACTTGCCGGATTACGCCACGCCGACGCGGTTCGTTTTCTTTCCCGTGATGCTGTTGTCGGGGTTATGGATGTGGAAAGGTCATCTCGTTCGCCGGATGATATTTGGAAAGCCGGCCTAAGGGACGCGTCACATGAATGCAGCGGAGCAAATCGACAAGCTGATCGAGCGAACATCCGACTGGCGCGGCAAGACGCTCGCCAGCGTTCGCAAGACCATCCTTGAGGCCGATAAAGAAATAACGGAGGAATGGAAGTGGATGGGAAGTCCGGTGTGGTCGCGCGACGGTATCATCGCGGTCGGCAACCCGCACAAGGGCAAGGTGAAGCTCACCTTCATGTATGGCGCCAAGCTCGCCGATCCCGACAAGCTCTTCAACGCCGGCCTTGAGGGCAACGAGCGCCGCGCGATCGATTTTTTCGAAGGCGACAAGGTCAATGCGCGCGCGCTGAAGGATCTCATCCGCGCCGCGATCGAATACAACCAGGCCAAGAGATCGAAGAAGACGCCGGTGGCGAAGGCAAAGAAAGCGACGACCGCAAAGAAGGCCAAGAAGCGAGACGAGAAGCGATAGCGTTCGGCGGCTATTGTAATGCGGGAAACGTGCACAAAAAATTCGGGATGGCCTATCGGTTCCGCGCCAGTTCGTTCGTCTTCCATCCAGCACGACGCTTAAGGGAGCTAAAAATGGAAGATTCTCGTTATCGCTGGGTGATTGTCGCCGCCGGTGGGCTGCTCGGCTGTGTGGCGATCGGCGGTATGTTTTCGCTGCCGGTTCTGCTTCAGCCAATTGCGCGCGATACCGGCTGGTCCGTGACCGGCGTGTCCAGCGCGATGACCATCGGCTTTCTTGCGATGGCGCTGACCAGCATGATCTGGGGCAGTTTATCCGACCGGTTCGGGCCGTTACCGGTGGTGTTGACGGGTTCGGTGGTCATTGCGGCGTCGCTGGCGCTCGCAAGCCTTGCGACGTCGCTGCTCGCGTTTCAGTTTCTTTTCGGCGTGATGGTGGGCGCGGCCACCGCCGCGATCTTCGCGCCGATGATGGCGACGGTCACCGGCTGGTTCGACACCCACCGCAGCCTCGCGGTGTCGCTGGTGTCGGCCGGCATGGGCATGGCGCCGATGACGATGGCGCCGCTCGCCGCCTGGCTCGTCTCCAATCACGACTGGCGCACCTCGATGCAGATCCTGGCCGCGGTGGTTGCCGCGATCATGATTCCAGCCTCGCTTCTGGTTCGCCGCGCGCCGGCACTCGATGCGCCTGTCGCGTCTGGGACCCGCGAGGCGCCGCCGGCCGACATCTCACTGACCGAGGCGATCCGTTCGCCGCAATTCATCATTCTGCTCGCGACCAATTTCTTCTGCTGCGCGACGCATTCCGGCCCGATCATCCATACCGTGAGCTATGCCGTCAGTTGCGGCATTCCGATGATTGCAGCGGTGACGATCTATAGCGTCGAGGGACTGGCCGGTATGGGCGGACGTCTGGTGTTCGGTCTGCTCGGCGACCGCTTCGGCGCCAAACGTGTGCTGGTGACGGGCCTGCTGCTGCAAGCGTTCGGCGCGCTGGGTTATGTTTTCGCGCAACACCTCGCCGAATTCTACGCAGCCGGTGCGCTGTTCGGCTTTATCTATGCCGGTACCATGCCGCTCTATTCGGTGCTGGTGCGCGAGAACTTCCCGATCAAGATGCTGGGTACCGTGATCGGCGGCCTGTCGATGGCGGGAAGCCTCGGCATGGCGACCGGTCCGATCGCGGGCGGCCTGATTTACGATGCGTTTGGAAGCTACGCCTGGCTTTATATCGGCTCCTGGGCCGTCGGCCTCGGCGCTTTCTTCATCATCCTGACCTTCAGGCCATTTCCGAAAGGAGAAACGCAACCCGTTGCGGCGCCGGCATAACTGGTCTGCATTTTTTTGGGGGACGGGCTAACTCCTTTTCGGCTGCTCAAACGTCTTTGCTCCATCACAGGAGATCAATCATGCCGACAGCGTTCGAAAAGAAAGACAACCAACCCACCCTCACCATGCCGCCGATCGTATCGGCCAAGGCATGGGAAACCGCGCGCGAAGCCATGCTGGTGAAGGAAAAGGCTTTATTGCGCGCCCGCGACGCGCTGGCGGCCGAGCGCCGGCGGATGCCGTGGATGGCGGTCGAGAAGACCTACACATTCGATGGACCGTCGGGAAAGGTGAAACTGCTGGACCTGTTCGAGGGCCGCCGCCAGTTGATCGTCTACCGCGCCTTTTTCGAGCCCGGCGTTCATGGCTGGCCGGATCATGCCTGTATCGGTTGTTCGCTGGGCGCCGACCAGGTTTCAAACCTTGTTCACCTGCACGCGCGCGACACGACGCTGGCTTACGCCTCGCGCGCACCGCAGGCCGATATCGCGCGCCTCAAGGGCCGCATGGGGTGGGAGCATATTCCCTGGTACACGATCACCGACAGCTTCGACGCCGATTTCGGCGTGGACGAATGGCACGGCCACAACGCGTTCATCCGCGACGGCGAGCGTATTTTCCGGACGTATTTGATCAACAGCCGCGGCGACGAGGCGATGGGCACTGTCTGGAGTTACCTCGATATGACGGCGCTCGGGCGTCAGGAGATCTGGGAGGATTCGCCGGAGGGCTACCCGAAGGACCGCCCTTATAAGTGGTGGAACTGGAACGACAGCTACGTAGCCAATGCCGCGCCTGACCCGAAGTGGGTGCAGGTGTCGGATGCAGGGGAAGCCGCGTTTCGCAAACACGATGCCGGCGCGAAAGCATGATCCGGATTTGTGCAAGCGGTGATGACGAAAGCCTCGCCGCGGCGCCGGTGATTGCGAAATGGCTGCATCTCGCAGCGACGCCGACTTTCGCAGTCATAGCGTTGTCGATGCTCGTTCTCGATGGCGGCCCGCCCAACTCGCTCTGCGGTGGCGCCGGCGGCTTTGCTCTTGATGGAATGGCGCCAATGTATCTCTTGATGGCGGTTTTTCATCTGGCGCCATGGCTGACATTAGTGGTCCGATTCTAACATTTGCATCCCGGTTTAGTGCGGCGTTCCTGAACGAATGCCACCGTGACCCCTTTCTCGAGTGTCGATCGTTCTAACAACGTCAGAACAACGGAGAGACACCATGAACCTGAAAGACACAAAGGTCGTCGTGACCGGCGGAAGCCGTGGGCTGGGCTTGGGACTGGTCGAGGCGCTGGCCGCGCGTGGCGCCAATGTGACGGTCGTCGCCCGTGACAGCGATGCACTGGCTACGGTACGTCACAGGCTTAGCGTTGCTGTGATCGCCGCCGACATCACCGACGAGCGCGAAGCCTATCGCATTCTGTCGGAGGTCAATCCGGAGGTGCTGGTGCTGAACGCCGGCGCAAAGCCGCCGATGGGCCGGTTGGATCAGTTGAGCTGGGAAGATTTCAGCGCAACCTGGGAGACCGACGTCAAAGCAGGTCTATATTGGATGCAAGCCGCGCTGAAGACGCCGCTCAAGCCGGGCAGCCGCGTGCTGGTTGGATCGAGCGGCGCGGCGCAGAATGGATCGCCGCTGTCGGGCGGGTATGCCGGCGCCAAGCGCATGCTGTGGTTGATGACGAAATACGCCAACGGCGTCTCGGTGCAGGGCAAGCTCGGAATCCGGTTCCAGGCCATCGTGCCGCAGCAGATCATCGGCAATACCGGGGTCGGCGACGCCGGCGCCACCTATGCGCGTGCGTCAGGTGTCGGGCGCGAACAGTTTTTGGCTCGTTTCGGGGCGCCGATGCCGCCACGGGATTTCGGCGAGAAAGTCGTTTCCGTGCTCGAAGACCCGAAATACGCTGAAGGCGTGGTGTTCGGACTCAAGGGCGACACCGGAACAACCATGCTGGAGGGTGAGGCGGCTTGAACCCGAGCCCGTCCGCATCGGGCCGCGACCCAAGGGCGGAGCTTCTGGCCCTGACGGCGGAGCTGCGCCCCGAACTTCATCGCTATTGCGCGCGGCTGATGGGATCGGTGATCGACGGTGAGGACGTCGTACAGGACACGATGGCGAAAGCGCTCGCGGTCCTCGACGAAATCGCGAACATGCCGCAGCTTCGGCCGTGGCTATTTCGGATCGCGCATAACCGCGCGCTCGATCTCCTGCGCAGCCGTGCGGTGCGCAGGGCGGAGCCGATCGAAGCCGCCTCCGACGTTGCCGACCAAACGAGCCCGGATCCGATGGAGACCCTGATGCGTCAGGAAGCGGTCGAGACGGCGGTTTCGCGCTTTGCGGAGCTTCCCCTCATGCAGCGCAGCGTCGTCGTTCTCAAGGACGTGCTCGACGAGCCGCTGAAAGATATTGCCGATCTGCTCGACCTCACGGTCGATGCCGTGAAGGCGCATCTGGCGCGCGGGCGGACGCGCCTTCGCGAGATCAACGCACAAGCCGCTACGTTTGCCCCAACGAAACCGGTATCGGAGGCGGTGGCGCGGTATGTGGCACTGTTCAACGCGCAAAATTGGGACGGCCTGCGGGCGCTTTTGGCCGACGACGTCAAACTCCATCAGTCGACCTATCCCGTTCGCGTCGGATCGGTCGACGTTGGCCGGTTCTTTACGATCTACGCCACGTTCGACGGTGTGCGGCTGGCGCCTGCCTGGGTGGAGGGCAGGGAAGTCATCGCGGTGTTCGAGCGCGGCGCAGGCACCATACCCAGTTACTTCATGTGGCTCGAGTGGCGAGACGGCCGCATCAGCTTTATTCGCGACTATCGCTACGCACGATATATCGTGGACGACGCGAAACTCTCCATGGAGTTGGATAGCCAAGGCGCAGCGGACAAAGACGCGCACTAATGGATATTTGTCGGTTCCCGGCAGTTGACATTCACCGCGCCCACAAAATATCCAGCGGTGAAGTCAATCCAACCAAGGCAGGACCGATGGCACGTGTGCGCTGTGTGACTGAAATGGGCATGGGCGTCGACGTTCACGGCAGGGACGCGACCAAGGCCGCAAAACGAGCCGTATCGGACGCGATCCGCCACTCCAGTCTCGGCTTCTTCCGCATGCTCGGCAAGACCGCTAACGATATGTTCGTCGATGTAACGATCGCGGTGCCTAATCCAGAGGCCGTCGATATCGAAGCGGTGGCGAAGGAATTGCCTTACGGGACGAAGAAAGTGACGGCGGTCAAAGGCGGCCTCGAAATCCCTTCCGATATCGGCAACGATCCCATCCTGATTGCGAACGCCGCCGTGATCGTCAGTTTCGACGACGGCAAGTAAAACCAGGCGCCGTCGGATCCGAACAATAGAGAGTAGCTGATGTCAGATCTTTACGCCTTTCCGATCACCAAACGCTGGCCCGCGCAACATCCCGACCTGCTTCAGCTCTATTCGCTGCCGACGCCGAACGGCGTCAAGGTCTCGATCATGCTGGAAGAGACCGGGTTGCCATACGAGGTGCACCTCGTCGACTTCAACAAGGACGACCAGAAGACACCGGAATTTCTGTCTCTCAATCCGAACGGAAAAATTCCCGCGATCATCGATCCGAATGGACCCGGCGGCAAACCGCTGGGTTTGTTCGAGTCTGGCGCAATCCTGCAATATCTCGCCGACAAAACCGGCAAGTTCTTGCCGGCAGATGCCGCGCGCCGCTACCAGGCCATTCAGTGGCTCCACTTCCAGATGGGCGGCATCGGGCCCATGTTCGGACAGGTCGGCTTCTTCAACAAGTTCGCAGGCAAGGAGATCGCCGACAAGCGGCCGCTCGAGCGCTATGTAAATGAATCAAAGCGTCTGCTCGGCGTCATGGAATCCCGTCTTGCCGGACGGCAATGGATCATGGACGACGAACACACCATTGCCGACATCTCGATGCTCGGCTGGGTGCGCAATCTGATCGGCTTTTACGGGGCGCGTGATCTGGTTGCGTTCGATGACTTCGCCAATGTCTCGGGCTGGCTCGAGCGTGGCCTGGCGCGGCCGGCGGTCAAACGCGGGTTAGAGATTCCGAAGCGCCCTTGAGACGTTGCCATTCGACTCTCGATCTCTTCTTAAGGCAATGCTGCTCCCGATCCGGGCGTCTTGCGCCGCGGAAACGAATGCGCATACTCGCGCGGCATAAGAACAAGGGAGCCTTGTCGTCATGAACGCACTTGCGAGGATCGTGCTCAGGCCCATGCTGATGTCTGCGGGGTTGTGTCTGGCGGCGATGTCGCAGGCGCATGCCGAACTCGATGTTGCCAAGTTGAAAACTTCAATCGAGACCTCGCTTGAGGCCGACTATCCGAAGCTCGAGGCGCTCTACAAGGATCTCCACGCCCATCCGGAAGTGGCGTTCCAGGAAGTGAAAACCGCGGCAAAACTCGCCGCCGAGATGCGCGCGCTTGGTTTCGAGGTGACGGAAAAGGTCGGCAAGACCGGACTCGTCGCGATCTACAAAAACGGCGAAGGCCCCACCATTCTGGTGCGGACCGAGCTCGATGCGCTGCCGATGGAAGAGAAGACCGGACTGCCCTATGCGAGCCGCGACAAGACCGACTGGAACGGGCAGGAGACCTTCGTCGATCATAGCTGCGGCCATGACATTCACATGGCGAGCTGGGTCGGCACGGCCAAGACGCTGCTCGACCTGAAAGATCGTTGGCATGGGACGCTGATGTTCATCGCGCAGCCAGCCGAGGAAACCGTCTCGGGCGCCAAGGCGATGCTCGCCGACGGTTTGTTCACGCGATTCAAGAAGCCGGACTTCGGCTTTGCGCTGCACGATGGCCCGTTTGCTTACGGCACGTTGACCTATCGCACCGGCGTCGGATCGTCGAATTCGGACAGTCTCGATCTGACATTTCGAGGCCGGGGCGGCCATGGCGCAGCACCGCAGCGAACCATCGATCCCGTGCTGATCGCCGCACGCTTCATCGTGGACGTGCAAGGCGTGATCAGCCGCGAAAAAGACCCGACCGAATTCGGCGTCTTCAGCATTGGCGCAATTCACGCCGGAACCGCCCACAACATCATTCCCGATCAGGTCGTGCTGCGTGGGACCATCCGCACCTTCAAGCCGGAAGTGCGCGCCAAGATGCTGGCGGGGATCGAGCGGACGGCGAAAGCGGCGGCTGCGATGTCGGGCGCTCCGGAGCCTGAGATCGCCTTCAGCGACGGCGCCAAGGCGGTCATGAACGATACGGGTGTAGTCGAGACGGCGGCCAAGGTGCTCAAGGTTGCGTTCGGTGACAAGCTCGGCACTTCGCCGCCGGTCACGGCGAGCGAGGATTTTTCTGAATTCATCGACGCCGGCGTGCCCTCGATGTTCTTCAATATCGGCGTCTACGAGCCTGAGCGGGTTGCGGCGGCTTTCAACGGAACGGGGCCGCAATTGCCGCCCAATCATTCGCCGCAGTTTGCGCCGGTGCCGAAGCCGACGATAGAAACCGGCGTCGAGGCGATGACGCTCGCGGTGCTGAGCGCTTTTGACCGGTATGCGAGGGGAAAATGACGACGACGATCTACGGCATCAAGAATTGCGACACCATGAAGAAAGCGCGTGCCTGGCTCGATGGTCATGGCGTCGCCTATGGGTTCCACGACTACAAGACGGCGGCCGCGCCGAAGGAAAAGCTGAAGGCCTGGTGCGACGAGCTCGGCTGGGAAACGCTGCTCAACCGCGCCGGCACGACGTTTCGTAAGTTGCCGGAAGCCGAAAAGGAAGGCCTCAACGAGCGCAAGGCGCTGGCGTTGATGCTGGCGCAGCCGTCGATGATCAAGCGGCCGGTGCTTGAGGTCGGTGGAAAGCTGATCGTTGGTTTCAAGCCGGAAATCTATGCAAAGGAAGTGAAGGCGGGCGGAACCCGGCGCGCCAAAACGTAATGCGGCTCGCAAGTGCCGCTAGTTGAACTCAATCACTTCGGCAGAGGCAATGCGGCCGGGCATGCGGTGGAACAGGTCGCGATCGATCAGGGCGCGAAGCTTGGGCGTGGGCAAAGCGTCGTTGGCGCGCATCAGGTTTATGATCTCGAAGCTGCCGTCTTCGCTGATGGTCTTGAACGAGGCGATGATATGGGTCACGCCGCCATTTTCCGAAAACGGCAGCAGCAGGCGTTCATAAGCGACAACGCGGCCGCTGGTGTCATCGACGTGAGAGACGCTGTAGACGGGCAGGGCGCGGCTGACACATTGCTGGTAGAGCGGCATGACCAGCGGCGCCAGTCGTACGCCGAGATATTCGTCGAGGTACCGGCCCCTGCCGGTGTAGCCATAGGCGACCGACAAACGGGTGCCGTCGCTGTCGATGACGATCTGCAAGGGATCAGTCTTCTCCACTGTCATGAAGACAAGGTCCGGTAGTTCGTCCTCGATCCTGGCAGGCTGAAACTCCACGATGCGCGGCAGGCGCTGCGCGGGGGCAAAAAGTCGCAGCCAGGTGTTCAGGAGATCACGCTGCTTAATCGATTTGACGACCGCCGGAGTGGCGCTTTCAAATTCCACGGCTGAAATGTCCCGCGTTGATAAAATGCCAAGCCTTCACCCAAAAGGTGGCGAAGAATTGCCGGAGAGCCTCGCACGGCGGCGTTAACGACTGCTTTCCGAAGGTACATGCCGGCTTGCGGCCGAGGGTCGGCGAAAGCCCATTCGACCAATTGCCAAGCGCGGTCCACGCCGCTTTCCGCCTTGCACAAACGGGGGCGTTGACGGCATAGTCCGGCCGGAGGCGGCGGGTCCCGGGACAGAAATCTAACACGCGAAAAACGCGGTATTTCAGCGCCCTGGGTAGCCTGCTGTAAGGAAAACACAAGCCATGCGCGGCGCGAAACGTCGCGGCGGTGGTCTGCGGGGGAATTTGATTGTCGGATGAGTTCATTCTCGAAACCCACGGATTGACCAAGGAATTCGCGGGTTTCTTTGCTGTGCGCGACGTTTCCCTCAAGATACGGCGCGGCAGCATTCATGCCTTGATCGGCCCGAACGGCGCCGGCAAGACGACCTGCTTCAACCTGCTGACCAAGTTCCTGAAGCCCTCGGCGGGCCAGATCCTCTACAAGGGGCAGGACATCACGGCGATGGCCCCGGCCGACGTTGCCCGGCTCGGCCTGGTTCGTTCCTTTCAGATTTCGGCCGTGTTTCCGCATCTGACGGCGCTGGAAAACGTGCGCGTCGCGCTGCAGCGCCAGCACGGGCATTCCTTCGATTTCTGGCGTTCCAAAACCGTGCTCGACCGCTTCAACGCTCGCGCGCTCGAGTTGCTGAATGATGTCGGTTTAAGCGAGTTCGCCAATACACCCGCAGTCGAGATGCCCTACGGCCGCAAGCGCGCGCTCGAGATTGCAACCACGCTCGCGCTCGATCCCGAGATAATGCTGCTCGACGAGCCGATGGCCGGGATGGGTCACGAAGACATCGACAAGATCGCAGCGCTCATCAAGCGGATTTCCACCAAGCACACCATCCTGATGGTCGAACATAATCTCAGCGTCGTTGCCAACCTGTCCGATATCATCACCGTGCTGACGCGCGGTCATGTGTTGGCGGAGGGTAACTATGCCGAGCTGTCGAAAGATGCGCGTGTGAAGGAAGCCTATCTGGGGGCCGGCCATGGTTGACGTGAAAATGGTCGATGCCGCCACCGCGCCGGCGGAGTCTGCCGCCCCGATCCTGGCGGTCCAAAATCTCGAAGCCTGGTACGGCGAATCCCATATCCTGCACGGCATCAATTTCCAGGTGAATCCGGGCGAGGTGGTCACGCTGCTCGGCCGAAACGGCGCTGGCAAGACCACCACGCTGAAATCGGTGATGGGCATCATCAACAAGCGCAGCGGTTCGATTCGCTTCGACGGCAAGGAAATCATCCGCACCTCATCCGACCGGATCGCGCGTTCCGGGATCGCTTTTTGCCCGGAGGAACGCGGGATTTTCGCAAGCCTCGATGTTCGAGAAAACCTGCTGTTGCCGCCGACCGTTCGCAGCGGCGGATTGTCGATGGATCAGATTTTCGAGTTGTT
The DNA here is from genome assembly GCA_963824305.1 of uncultured Alphaproteobacteria bacterium. Classification (GTDB taxonomy): domain Bacteria; phylum Pseudomonadota; class Alphaproteobacteria; order Rhizobiales; family Xanthobacteraceae; genus Bradyrhizobium. The sequence continues at coordinate 686,242 of CAWGOW010000001.1, read as the reverse complement.
CCCGAACCTCAAGGAAAGGCTGGGCAGCCAGGGCACGAAACTGTCCGGCGGCGAGCAGCAGATGCTGGCGATCGGGCGAATTCTGCGCACCGGAGCGCGCTTTTTGATGCTGGATGAACCGACCGAGGGGCTTGCTCCCGTCATCATTCAGCAGATCGGCGAAACCATCAAACGCCTCAAGAGTGAGGGTTTTACCATCCTGCTCGTCGAGCAGAACTTCCGGTTCGCCGCCACCGTCGCAGACCGTTACTACATCGTCGAACACGGCAAGGTCATTGACGGCTTCGCGAACGCGGAGCTGCAAGCCAACATGGACAAGCTTCACACCTATCTCGGCGTCTGAAAACAACGCCGATATCCGGAGGGACTGCTATGAAGATCAAAATTTTTGCCTGCCTGTTGCTAGGTACGACCTTGAGCCTTGCAGGCACGGGCTTCGCCAGCGCCCAGGACAAGACCGTCAAAGTCGGCGCGCTGTCCGATCAATCCGGCCTTTATTCCGACCTCGGCGGCCCCGGCTCGACGCTCGCCGCGCAGATGGCGATCGAGGATTCCGGCCTGACCGCCAAGGGCTGGAAGATCGACATCATTTCCGGCGATCATCAGAACAAGCCGGATATCGGCACGTCGATTGCGCGGCAATGGTTCGATGTCGAAAAGGTCGATGTCGTCGTTGACGTGCCAAATTCCGGCGTTGCGCTGGCGGTCAACAACGTCGTCAAGGAAAAGAACGGCGTCTACATCAATTCGGGCGCGGCGAGTTCCGACCTGACTAACGCGCAATGCACGCCCAACACCGTGCACTGGACCTACGACACCTACATGCTGGCCCACGTCACGGGCCAGGCATTGGTGAAGTCAGGCGGCGATACCTGGTTCTTCCTCACCGCCGACTACGCGTTCGGCGCGGCGCTCGAGCGCGACACCACCGCAGTCATCACGGCGAACGGCGGCAAGGTGGTCGGCGGCGTCAAGCATCCTCTCAACACCGCTGACTTTTCGTCCTTCCTGCTGCAAGCGCAGGCCTCGAAAGCCAAGATCATCGGCCTTGCCAATGCGGGCGGCGACACCACCAACACGATCAAACAGGCTGCCGAGTTCGGCATCGTCAAGGGCGGCCAAAAGCTCGCCGCGCTGCTTCTGTTCATCACCGACGTCAAGGCTATCGGTCTCGAAACCGCGCAAGGGTTGAACTTCACTGAGACGTTTTATTGGGACCTGAACGACAAGACGCGCGAATTTTCAAAGAAGTTCTCGGCGCGCATGAAGAGCGGCGCGCCGCCGACCATGGTGCACGCCGGCGTCTATGCGGGGCTTATGCATTACTTCAAGGCGCTCGAAGCGCTTGGCGGAAATCCGCATGACGGTGTCAAGGTCGTGGAGAAGATGAAGTCGCTCCCGACCGACGATCCGCTGTTCGGCAAGGGCGAGGTTCAGCCCAACGGCCGGGTCATCCACTCCGCCTATCTGTTTGAGGTCAAGAAGCCGTCGGAGTCGAAGGCGCCGTGGGATTTCTACAAGCTGATCGGCACGGTTCCCGGCGATCAGGCATTTACGCCGCTTGCCGAAAGCAAGTGTGCGCTCCTGAAGAAGTAGGCAGCCAGCTAGTGGTCCGATTCTTACATTCGCATACCTTCTCGGCCGGCACGTTTGCGAATGTCAGAATCAAAGACGTCAACGGCAGCATGAGTTGAAAGATCGACCGATATGCAAGCTCTCTATGCACAGCTCCTCGTTGGATTGATCAACGGCTCGTTCTATGCGCTTCTCAGCCTCGGGCTTGCCGTGATCTTCGGCATGCTCAACATCATCAATTTCGCGCATGGCGCGCTTTATATGATGGGTGCGTTCTGCGCCTATTTCCTGCTCAATCTCCTGGGCATTGGATATTGGTGGGCGCTGCTCATCGCGCCGATCGCCGTCGGCATCTTTGGCATGGTTCTGGAACGGACCATGCTGCAATGGCTTTCCGGTCTCGATCACCTTTACGGTCTGCTCCTGACCTTCGGACTCGCGCTGATTATCCAGGGCGTGTTTCAAAACTATTTCGGTTCATCGGGTCTGCCCTACGCCATCCCCGATGAACTCAAGGGCGGCCTGAACCTCGGCTTCATGTTCCTGCCGATCTATCGCGCCTGGGTGGTGGTGTTCTCGCTGGTCGTGTGTCTGTCGACCTGGTACCTGATCGAGCGGACGCGGCTTGGCGCGTATCTGCGTGCGGCCACCGAAAATCCGACGCTGGTGCGCGCTTTCGGAATCAACGTGCCGCGAATGATCACGCTGACCTACGGCCTTGGTGTCGGACTCGCTGCACTGGCCGGCGTGTTGTCGGCTCCGATCAATCAGGTCCGGCCGCTGATGGGCGAGAACATCATCATCGTCGTGTTCGCGGTGGTGGTGATCGGCGGCATGGGGTCCATCATGGGATCGGTCATTACCGGTTTTGCACTGGGCCTGATCGAGGGCCTGACGAAATACTTTTATCCGGAAGCCTCCAACACCGTCGTATTCGTTCTCATGGTGCTGGTGTTGCTGGTGAAGCCGACGGGATTGACGGGACGGGCGGCATAGTGCCGTCTATTTGAAGGTCCGGCGCCGCAAGCGGCGTGTCCTGTCAGAAACTTGTTACCAGTGCCCATAACTTTCCGAAGTTCGTGGAAAGTGGGTGCTGCGAGGGAAGACGAACTTCGGAAAGTGGGCACTAAGCCATGACGGCGATGACCGACGACACCATACCGGTAACCCCGCGCGCGATCCGTGATGAAATGATCGCGTTTGCGATCATGACCGTGCTGCTCTTGCTCGTGCCGCTTACCGGTCTTTACCCCTTCTTCGTGATGCAGGGGCTGTGTTTTGCGTTGCTCGCCTGCGCCTTCAATCTCCTGATCGGCTATGGCGGCTTGCTGTCGTTCGGTCATGCGATGTTTTTGGGGACGGGGGGCTATGTGACCGCCCATGCAGCGAAAGTGTGGGGCGTGCCGCCCGAGCTTGGCATCCTGATCGGGAGCGCAGCATCTGCAGCGCTCGCCATCATTACCGGGGTCGTCGCGATCCGCCGTCAGGGTATTTACTTCGCGATGATCACGCTGGCGCTGTCGCAACTCATCTACTTCATCTATTTGCAAGCGCCGTTCACGCATGGTGAAGACGGCATCCAAGGTATTCCGCAGGGCCGGTTGTTCGGTTTCCTGGACCTCTCGAAGCCGACGGTGCTTTATTACGTCATCGTAGCAGGTTTCCTGTTTGGGTTCCTGGTGATCTTCCGCGCCATCAACTCGCCGTTTGGCGAGGTGCTGAAATCGATCCGTGAGAACGAGCAGCGCGCGATCTCGCTGGGCTACAAGACCGACCACTATAAATTGCTGGCCTTCATCCTGTCGGGAACGCTGGCAGGTTTTGCCGGCTCGTTGAAAGTCTTCGTCGTTCAGAACGCCTCGCTCTCGGATGTCGAGGTCGGCATGTCCGGTCTGATCGTGCTGATGACGCTGGTCGGAGGGCTCGGCACCGTCTTTGGCCCCGTGATCGGCGCATTCATCATCGTCGCCACGCAGCAATATCTGGCCGGATTTGGTTCCTGGGTGACGGTGATCCAGGGGTCGATTTTCGTGGCCTGCGTGTTGACCTTCCGCCGGGGTATTGTGGGCGAAGTAGGGCGTTTATTTCACCGTTCGCTGTAAAAAGGGGACGGTCGTCGGGATCTGGTTTTGCGGCCCCATAAAGCCGTGGATGAGGGGCGATTCCACGGGTTGCCGCATGCCATCCTGTCCCAATTGGTCTATGACAGCTTTATGACGGGTCGGTTTAGGCGGCCTTTTCTGAGGTTTGGACATAGCCATGCTGATGCGTTGGTTTCGCGCCTTCCTTCCCAAGGAAGAGCGGTTTTTCGATCTTTTTGCCAAACACTCCCAGGCCGTGCGCGAGGGCGCGCTCGCGCTCCAGGGCATGCTTCAGGGCGGCGAGGAGACGCCGGTGTTTTGCCAACGGGTCAATCAGTTCGAAAACGATGCCGACAACGTCACCCGCGAGGTGTTGACGGCGGTCAGGCGCACATTCATCACGCCGTTCGATCGCGGCGACATCAAGAACCTGATCACGGCAATGGATGACGCCATCGATCAGATGCAGCAGACGGCAAAGGCCGTGATGTTGTTCGAGGTTCGCACGTTCGAGCCGCCGATGCGCGAGATCGGAACAATTCTTGTCCAGTGTTCCGAACTCGTCGGCCGCGCACTACCGTTGCTGCAAGCGATCGGAAATAACGTGGCATTGCTGACAACCATCACAGAAGAACTCACCAAGCTGGAAGGCCGCGTCGACGATCTCCACGACATCGGCCTGAAAGAGCTGTTCCTGAAGCACCGCGATGCCAGCGCGATGGATTTCATCGTCGGAGCCGAAATCTACGATCACCTTGAGAAGGTGGCCGATCGTTTCGACGACGTGGCCAACGAGATCAGCAGCATCGTGATCGAACAGGTATAGGGCAGGGCAAACGAAGTGGACGCCGTGCTGGGTTTTCCCGTTCTGGTCGGATTGATTGCCGTCGCGTTGCTGTTTGACTTCCTCAACGGTCTGCACGACGCCGCCAATTCGATTGCGACCATCGTGTCGACCCGCGTGCTGCGGCCGCAATATGCGGTGTTCTGGGCGGCATTTTTCAATTTCGTTGCCTTCCTGGTATTCGGGCTGAACGTTGCGCAAACGATCGGTACCGGCATTATCGAGCCCAGCATCATCGACGTGTCCGTGATCTTTGCCGCACTTGTCGGCGCCATCGTGTGGAATCTGATCACCTGGGCGTTGGGCATTCCATCCTCGAGCTCGCATGCGCTGATCGGCGGCCTGGTCGGCGCAGGGATGGCGAAGGCCGGGCTTTCGGCCGCGGTCTGGGGCGGATTGACCAAGACGTTGCTCGCGATCGTTTTGTCGCCGTTGATCGGATTTATGTTGGCGCTCCTGTTGGTCGCGATCGTATCGTGGGCTTCGGTCCGTTCAACGCCCTTTGCGGTCGACCGCGCCTTCCGGATATTGCAGTTCATCTCCGCTTCGCTTTATTCGCTCGGCCATGGCGGCAACGATGCGCAAAAGACCATGGGGATCATCGCCGTTCTCCTGTATTCGCAAGGCAAGCTCGGCGGTGAGTTTCACGTGCCGTTCTGGGTTGTGCTTGCCTGTCAGATGGCAATGGCGTTGGGCACGTTGATGGGTGGCTGGCGGATCGTCCGCACCATGGGTCTGAGAATTACCAAACTGACGCCGATGCAAGGGTTCTGCGCCGAAACCGGCGGCGCTGCGACCTTGTTCCTTGCGACGTTCCTTGGGGTTCCCGTTTCAACCACCCACACCATTACCGGGGCGATCGTGGGGGTCGGCGCTGCGCGTCGCGTCTCGGCGGTGCGCTGGAACGTGGCGAGTTCGATCGTCTATGCCTGGGTGATCACTATTCCGGCCTCTGCCGGCGTCGCGGCCGTGGCCTACTGGCTGGTAATATTGTTCAAGTAGGCGGCCACTCTCGGTTGGAGAGGGTTGGCGTATTCCCTATATGATGGAGCGCGGGACCTCCTTGATCCAGCCCGTTTTCCCTGCCAAATGCGTCGCCAATGTCCGATCTCGCGCTCAGCACCGATTCGACGCCCTTATCGCCGCTTGCGAGCGAAGTGGCGCGCCGGCGCACCTTTGCCATCATCTCCCATCCGGACGCCGGCAAGACCACGCTGACCGAAAAGCTGCTTTTGTTCGGTGGCGCGATCAATCTCGCCGGACAGGTCAAGGCCAAGGGCGAACGGCGCAACACCCGTTCCGACTGGATGAAGATCGAACGCGAGCGCGGGATTTCCGTGGTTACCTCGGTGATGACGTTCGAATTCGATGGTCTTGTTTTCAATCTTCTCGATACGCCGGGCCACGAGGACTTTTCGGAAGACACCTATCGCACGCTGACGGCGGTCGATTCCGCGGTCATGGTGATCGACGCTGCCAAGGGCATCGAGGCGCGCACCCGCAAGCTGTTCGAGGTCTGCCGTCTTCGCGACATTCCCATCATCACCTTCATCAACAAGATGGACCGTGAGAGCCGCGATACGTTCGAACTCCTCGACGAGATCGAAAAAACACTCGCGCTCGACACCACGCCGATGACCTGGCCGGTCGGCCGCGGCCGCGACTTCCTGGGAACGTACGATCTTGCGACCGGCGGCGTGCGCCTCTTGGAAGGCGGCGGCGCCAAGACAGGCGCGGCGCAGCAGATCGATATCGCCGAACTGGCCGGCCGCAACGCCAATCTCGATGTCGGTGCGGTCAAGGAAGAACTCGAACTGGTCTCGGAAGCCTGCAAGCCATTTGAGCTCGAGGCGTTTCGCGAGGGGCATTTGACGCCGGTCTATTTTGGCAGCGCGTTGCGAAATTTTGGCGTCGGCGATTTGCTCGATGGCCTTGGCCGCTTTGCCCCGCCGCCACGGGCCCAAGAGGGCAACCTGCGCAAAGTCGAGGCGGCTGAGCCGCGCATGAGCGCCTTCGTTTTCAAGATCCAGGCCAACATGGATCCCAATCACCGCGATCGCATCGCGTTCGCGAGGCTGTGCTCGGGCAAGTTGACCCGAGGCATGAAGGCGAAGCTCGTGCGCACCGGCAAGACCATGCCGCTCTCGAGCCCGCAATTCTTCTTTGCTCAGGACCGTTCGGTCGCGGATGAGGCCTTTGCCGGCGACGTCGTCGGTATTCCCAATCACGGCTCCTTGCGTATCGGCGACACGCTCACGGAAGGCGAGGACATCACCTTCGTCGGCGTGCCGAGCTTTGCGCCGGAAATCGTCCGCCGTGTGCGGCTCACCGACGCGATGAAGGCCAAGAAGCTCAAGGAAGCCTTGCAGCAGATGTCCGAGGAGGGCGTGGTTCAGGTGTTCCGGCCGCGTGACGGCGCGCCGGCATTGGTCGGTGTGGTCGGCCCGCTGCAACTCGACGTGCTCAAGGCACGCCTGGATGCGGAATACTCGCTTCCCGTCGAGTTCGAGGTTTCCGAATTCCAGCTCGCGCGCTGGATTTCCGCCGACGACCGCAAGAAGCTCGATGCTTTCATTGCGGCGAATGGTTCCGGCGTAGCCGATGATGTCGATGGCGATCCGGTGTTTCTCGCCAAGAACGAGTTTTATCTCGGCTACACCAAAGAGCGCGCCGAGGGCATCGTCTTCTCCAGCATCAAGGACGTGAAAAAGAAGGCGTGAACATCCACGGTGCCGGTGCACGCGAGGATGTGAACGGCTGGCCGGCGGCAACCCCGACCCTTCCTTGCATTTTCGCGTTATACTTCTTCAAGCTCTACTTCCGAGGACGCGAAACGCATGCTCCCTCGCATTGCGATTTGTTTCGTCATTGCTGTTGCGGGATTGGCGTCAGCGGGAAGCGCTGAGGCCAGACGATGGCATCGCATCAATGCCATACCGTTCTCGCATGAGCCGTGCAGCGTTTTGTCCCACCATCCATGCACGCCGTATTTTTGCAGCGTGTTCAATCGGGGTCCCTGCATTCCCGAAATCGATTATCCCTACGGCGAAAACCTCCAGCTGACGGTCGAGAGCAAACCGCCGGAGCAGGACGCCTCCAAATATCAGAAGCCCGACCACGATCTCGACAACATCGGCGATCTCTTTGCGGCTTTGCGCTCCTGCTGGACGCCGCCGCAGGCGGATTCCGCGAAAGAGGGCATGCAGATGACGGTCCGTTTCAGCTTCAAGAGGTCGGGCGATTTGATCGGCCCGCCGCGCCTGACATTCGCGACCGTTGGCGCGCCTTCCGAGGTCCGCAACACCTATTTCAAGGCCATCAACGATTCCATCGGCGCCTGCGTCCCGCTCAAATTCACTGGCAATCTTGGCGGAGCCCTGGCCGGGCGGCCCATCGCCATCCGCTACGTCGATAACCGGGATATCGAGAAGCAGAAGGCGACGCCATAACCTCCCTCGGGTGGCTGGAGCCGGCCCGCCTTACCATCTCCCGCATTGCCGTGCTCCTTGCGAAAGTGTACCCGATAGCCCGCAAATGGTTGCGTGGAGGCGATACGATGGGACTAACGGTGATGATCGTGGGCATTGCCCTGTTCCTCGGCGTCCATACGTTGCCGGCCCAGCGCGAACTTCGCGGTCGCATCGTCTCGGCCATGGGCGAGGGCAGCTACAAGCTTGTTTACGCGCTGGTGTCCGTGCTGGGGATCGCGCTGATCGCCTGGGGGTTTGGCCATTACCGCGCAGCGGGGATGATCGACGTATGGCAGGGCTCGGTTTCTCCGAGGACCCTCGTTATTCTCAAGCACATCACGCTCGCCTTGATGTTGCCCGCGGTGATCCTGGTCGTTGCGTCTTATATGCGCGGGCATATTTACACGACGCTCAAGCATCCGATGCTGGCCGGCGTTAAACTATGGGCGGCGGCGCATTTGCTTGCCAACGGCGATCTCGGTTCGATCATCCTATTCGGTTCGTTTCTAGGCTGGGCGGTGTTCGACCGCATTTCGTTGAAGCGGCGCTCCGATGCCGGCGGCCCACCGATTCCGGTCGGCGGCTGGGGCAATGACGCGATCGCGGTTGCGGTCGGTATAGTCGCCTATCTCGCACTCGCCTTCGCATTCCATCCCGTCGTGATCGGCGTTCCGGTTGTGGGAGTATAAAGATGTCGGTGCAGGCCGCGATCAAGCGCAAAACGGCGCCCGAGATCCGCTCGCGCAAAAATGGCGAGCCGATCGTGATGCTGACGTCGTACCACGCGCATACGGCAGCGCTCGTCGATCGCTATTGCGACGTCATCCTGGTCGGCGACTCCCTCGGCAACGTCATGCACGGATTCGAAACCACCGTGCCGGTGACGCTCGATATGATGATCCTGCAGGGCCACGCCGTGATGCGCGGTTCGCAGCATGCGCTTGTCGTTGTCGACATGCCCTTTGGCTCCTATGAAGCCTCCCGGGAGCAGGCCTTTCATTCGGCGGTGCGGATTTTGAAAGAGACCCATTGCGGTGCGGTCAAGCTCGAAGGCGGCTCGCGGATGGCGGAGACGATCGCGTTCCTGGTCGAGCGGGGCATACCCGTGATGGGCCATATCGGCCTGACACCGCAGTCGATCAATACGCTGGGCTCATTCCGCGCCCAAGGGCGCGAGGAGCAAAGCTGGGCGCCGATTGAGAACGATGCGCTTGCGGTGGCGCAAGCCGGCGCCTTTTCGGTCGTGGTCGAAGCGGTCGCCGAACCTTTGGCGCGCAAGATAACAGAGACGATTGACATTCCGACGATCGGGATTGGCGCGAGCGCGGCCTGTGACGGCCAGGTTCTGGTGCTGGAGGATATGCTGGGATTGTCGCCGCGGGCTCCAAAATTCGTCCGCCGCTATGGCAACCTCGGTCCAATGATCGAGGCCGCGATCCAGGGCTATGCGGCCGATGTCCGCTCCCGTGCGTTCCCGGGGCCGGAGCATGTTTACGGCATGAAGGCAAAGGCGTAAGCACGGCCCCGGCCGGTGACGAAGGGTGAACAGACCCTCGGGGCAGCACGGTTAACCGGGCTCACTTTGCCTTGCCACCGCCATATCGCTAGGGTATCGCGGCGCCATCAAGGGACAGATCAAAGCCGCCTGGTGGTTCCAGGTGCCCGAGGCCGGGACGGGGTATCTCTAAGTGTCTGAATTATTTAATGAAGTTGACGAGGAAGTTCGCCGGGAGCAACTCAAAAAGCTCTGGGACCGGTACTCGATTTATATCGTTGTCGCCGCGATTCTAGTGGTTGCTGCCGTCGGCGGCTGGCGCGGCTACGAATACCTGGAAGCGCAGAAGGCGGCCGAGGCCAGCGCCGCTTTTGACGCCGCCATCGAGCTTGCCGACCAGAACAAGGGCACGGAAGCGGAAGCGGCCTTCGACAAGGTGGCGACTACGGCTCCTTCCGGTTATCGCATGCTGGCGCGCTTGCGGGCAGCCGGCGAGGTTGCTGCCCGTGATCCGAAGGCGGGCGCAAAACTGTACGACGATCTTGCGGCCGATCGCAGCATCGGCGCCGAGCAGCAGGATCTGGCGCGGATCCGCTCAGCCGGACTGTTGCTGGACACCGACACCTATCCCAACATCCTGCAGCGACTCGAGGCTGCCGCCAAGCCGGAGGCGACTTTCCGCCATACCGCGCGCGAGTTGCTGGCCTTGTCGGCGTGGCGTGCCAACGACACGACGGCGGCGCGGCAGTGGCTGGATATGATTGCGAACGATGGCGAGACGCCGTCGGCCATGCGTCAGCGGGCGGAGTTGCTCCAGGCGCTGCTTCCGCCGGCCGCCAAAAGCTGACGACGGTAAAACGTTGAACGAGAGATCGACCATGCGTCGCCTGCAACGTCTGATCGCCGCTTCTGTCCTCGTTGCGCTGTCCGGTGCTCTCGCTGGCTGCGGCAGCAGCGTCAACAGTTTTGATCCGATGGATTGGTTCGATTGGATCGATACCAAGAAGAAGGTGGCGGGCGATCGTAAGCCGGTATTCCCCGAGGGGGTGCCGGGTCTCGAACAGGGCGTTCCGAAAACCCTTTACAAGGGCGCACAGAACCAGCCGGATCCGAATGCCCAAGCCGAGGCTGCGCCACCGCCTCCGCCGCCGGACACAAAAAAGAAGAGCGCCAGGAAGGGCAAGCAGCCCGCTGCCGCCACCGCCAGCACCGATCCTGCGGCAGTACCCGAAGAAGACGCGACAGCGGCAGCACCACCCGCGCCCAAGAAGAAAATCGTTCGCCAGCGCACCACAGCGCCGCCGGCGGATCAGCCGGCCGATGCGCAATCCGGCGCGCCGCAGGCGCAACCTACCCAGCAATCCGCCGCGCCTTTCCCGGCGCCAATTCCAGGCGGTACATTTACACGCTAGCGCTTGATGCGGGCATTCGGCTAAGACCGGTTCCGTTGGTGGCCGAAGGCTATCGTTCGACTTTTCCCGCGCGTCCGGATCCCTGATGTCCTTTACGATCGCCATAATCGGCCGGCCCAATGTCGGCAAGTCGACGCTGTTCAACCGTCTGGTTGGACAGAAGCTGGCGCTGGTCGATGACACGCCGGGCGTGACGCGTGACCGGCGCGAAGGCGAAGGGCGGCTCGGCGACCTCAGTTTCACCGTGATCGACACGGCAGGGCTCGACGAAGGTGCGAAGGGATCGCTTACCGCGCGGATGCAGGAGCAGACGGAAGCTGCGATCGCGCTTGCCGACGCGCTGATGTTCGTGATCGATGCGCGCGCAGGGCTTACGCCGAGCGATAGCGCTTTTGCCGACTATGCACGGCGCGCCAACAAGCCCGTGGTCCTGCTCGCCAACAAGAGCGAAGGCAAGCACGGCGAGATCGGAGCGATGGAATCCTATGCGCTCGGTCTCGGTGAACCGATACAGGTTTCCGCCGAACATGGCGAGGGCATGGGCGAGCTCTACGACGCTCTGCGAACTCTGATGCCGGAACCTGCGGAAGAAGAGGAGGATGGCGAGGAGGAGATCGATGAGAGCGACGAGGATTTCGCGCGCCGGCCGATCCGCGTGGCGGTCGTCGGCCGTCCCAACGCCGGGAAATCGACGCTGATCAACCGCCTGCTTGGCGAGGAGCGGTTATTGACCAGTGCCGAGGCCGGCACCACGCGCAATTCCATCGCGGTTGAAATCAACTGGAATGGCCGCGATTTTCGCGTGTTCGATACCGCGGGTCTGCGTCGGCGTTCGCGGATTGAGGAAAAGCTCGAAAAGCTCTCGGTGGCGGACGCCTTGCGTGCGGTGCGCTTTGCCGAGGTCGTCGTGTTGATGTTGGATACGCAAAACAAATTCGAAGAACAGGATTTGCGCATCGCCGATCTGATTGAGCGCGAGGGCCGCGCGCTCGTGATCGCGGTCAATAAATGGGATCTGATGGAGACCAAGCCCGGTGCGATCTCCGCTTTGCGCACCGAGGCCGATCATTTGCTGCCGCAAGTCAGGGGAGCGCCTCTGGTTACGGTATCGGGCCTGATGGGCGAGGGCATCGATCGGCTGATGCGCGCTATCGAAGAGGCTTATGCAGTTTGGAACCGGCGGGTGCCGACCGCGGCGCTCAATCGATGGTTCGAGCAGGCGGTGGACGCCAACCCGCCGCCGGCCGTCTCGGGCCGCCGCCTGAAGCTGAACTACATCACCCAGGCCAAGGCGCGGCCGCCGAGCTTTATCTTGTTCTGTTCGCGTGCCGATGCCGTGCCGCAATCCTATCTGCGTTATCTCGTCAATTCGCTGCGCGAAGAATTCGAATTACCCGGTACGCCGGTGCGCATTTCGCTGCGCGAGAAGGCCAATCCTTTCGCGCATAAGCGAAAGCGGCCTTCATGATCGACACAAGCGCGGTGGGACCGCCGCCCGCAATGTCATCTGGACGCGGCGCAGCGGTTGCCTTCATCTTCGTCACGATCCTGCTCGACATGCTTGCGCTTGGGCTGATCATGCCGATCCTGCCGAAACTCGTGGAAAGCTTTGTCGACAACGACACGGCGAGCGCCGCCCGCATCTTTGGCGTGTTCGGAACGGCCTGGGCGCTGATGCAGTTTTTCTTCTCACCGATTTTAGGCGGTTTGTCGGACCGCTTTGGCCGCAGGCCGGTGGTGCTGCTGTCGAATTTCGGGCTCGGGCTCGATTATGTGCTGATGGCGCTCGCGCCATCGCTGGTCTGGCTCTTCGTCGGCCGCGTTATTTCCGGCATCACCTCTGCCAGCATCTCGACAGCCTTCGCCTATATCGCCGACATTACGCCGCCGGAACGGCGTGCTGCGGTGTTCGGCAAGGTGGGCGCGGCGTTTGGCGCTGGATTCATCGTGGGCCCAGCGGTCGGCGGATTGCTGGGTGATGCCGATCCCAGGCTGCCGTTCTGGGTTGCGGCCGGCTTGAGCTTTGCCAACACGCTGTACGGGTTCTTGATCTTGCCGGAGTCGCTGCCGCGTGACCGTCGCGCGCCGTTCCGCTGGAAGAGTGCCAATCCAATCGGCGCGCTGCATCTGCTGCGGTCCGATCGGCTTCTTGCCGGCCTGTCGGTATCGAACTTCTTTGCCCAGCTCGCGCACGCGGTGCTGCCCTCGATCTTCGTGCTCTATGCGAGCTACCGATATGGCTGGGATTCGAAGACTGTCGGCATGACGCTTGCGATGGTCGGTGTCTGCGCGATGTTGGTGCAGGGCGCCGGCATCGGGCCCATCGTAAAGATATTCGGCGAGCGGATGGCGCTGCTGCTGGCACTCGTTTGCGGGGCCGCGGGCTTCCTGATCTTCGCCATCGCACCCACCGGGCCGCTATCATGGTTGGGAATTCCTGTGATGTCGCTGTGGGGCGTTGCCGGCGCGGCGATCCAGTCGCTGATGACAAAGCGGGTCAAGCCCGACCAGCAAGGCCAGTTGCAAGGGGCAACGGCAAGCGTTCAGAGCATTTCGCAACTGTTGGGGCCGTTCCTGTTTACGCTGACCTTTGCCTATTTCATCAGCCCGCAAACGCCGCTGCACCTGCCGGGCGCGCCATTCTTTCTGGCGTCCTCGTTGGTGCTGGTCGCGCTCGCCGTTGCGGCGGTGACGCTGTCCGGCACGACGCCGGCCGAAGGTCAGGCGTCTGTCTAGGCAGGCGCGCGGAAATTCAGGAGCGTGCGGGTCGGATAGTCGTAAAACCTGCCGCTCTCGTTCCACGACGGCAGGCACATCGGCACGATCAATTCGGCCGCCTGTTCCGCCGTATCAAGCGTCATCGGGTCTTCGCCGGGAAAGACGGTCGCGCGCATGCGGGTGCGGATCGGGCCGGGATTGAACAGATTGACGCGAAGCGATGTCGACGCCGTCTCGTGGGCCCAAACACGCGCCAGCGTCTCGAGCGCCGCTTTGGAGGCGGCGTAGGGCCCGAGATAACCGGTCGCCTTGTTGGCCGCGCCTGAGGTGATGAACACCGCGCGGCCAGCGTCGGACTTTTTCAACAGCGGCTCCATGCAGCGGATCAACTGGAAATTGGCCGACAGGTTGATCGCGATGACGTCGTTCCACGGCTTCATGTCGATATGGCCGAGCGGCGATGAAGGGCCGGCGACCCCGGCATTGCCGACGAGAATATCAAGCTTGCCGTTGCGCTCGTGAAGGGCGGCGCCTAGTCGCGCGATGCCGTCGAAATCGGTCAGGCTGAGCGGCACCAGCGTGGCGCTGCCGCCATCCTTTCGGATTTCGTCGTCCAGTTCTTCCAAGCCGCCTTGCGTGCGCGCCACTGCCACGATATGCGCGCCGGCCTTGGCCAGCGCGATCGCGGTGGCATAGCCGATGCCGCGTGACGCGCCGGTGACAAGAGCGATGCGGTCGGCGAGGGGTTTGGTCATTTTCGCAAAAACTCTGACGTCGTCCCTGCGGAAGGGACCCATAAGCCCGTGAAGGTTATGATGGGAGAAGAAGCTCGTGTCCAATATTGTCTGAACTACGAATGCCGGTGTTACGGGTCCCCGCGTTCGCGGGGACGACCATCATGAGAAGGGCTCAGGCACCGCCCCCGCCGCCATTCGCTTCGCGTCAGCTCGCCTCAGCCAGCAAAGACAGCTGCCGTGGCTGCGGCTCGACATGGTCCTGGTCGGTGAGGTTCGTCGGGTAGGCTCCGGTAAAGCAATGGTCGGAGAATTTCGGATTGGCGGGGTCGCGCCCGGGATAACCCATCGCGCGGTACATGCCGTCGACCGACAGGAAGGCGAGCGTATCGGCGCCGATCAGCTCGCGCATTTCTTCCAGATTGTGCGTCGCTGCCAGCAAGCCGCCACGGTCCGGCAGGTCGATGCCGTAATAGTCGGGATAGAGAATCGGCGGGGAAGCCAGACGGAAGTGAACCTCGCGGGCGCCGGCATCGCGCATCATGCGGACGATCTTCTTTGAGGTGGTGCCGCGCACCAGCGAATCGTCGATCAGGATGATGCGCTTGCCTTCGATCGCGGCGCGGTTGGCGTTGTGCTTCATCTTCACGCCGGATTCGCGAATGCTCTGGGTCGGCTGGATGAAGGTGCGTCCGACATAGTGGTTGCGGATAATGCCAAGCTCGAACGGCACGCCGGAGTGCTGGCTGTAGCCGACGGCCGCCGGCACGCCGGAATCCGGAACCGGCACGATGACGTCGACGGGCACGTGGCTTTCGCGCGCGAGTTCCGCGCCAAATGCCTTGCGCACGTCGTAGACCGATCGGCCGCCGACGATCGAATCCGGCCGCGAGAAATAGATGTATTCGAAAATGCAGGGGCGCGGTGGTCTCGGCGGGAACGGCTTATGGCTTTGCGCGCCGCGATCGTCGAACACGACGATCTCGCCGGGTTCGACGTCGCGGACATATTTGGCGCCGATAATGTCGAGTGCGCAGGTCTCCGAAGCTAGAACCGGGCAGCCCTCGAAATCGCCGAGCACCAGCGGGCGGATACCGAGAGGGTCGCGCGCTCCGACCAGTTTCTTGTTGGTCAGCGAGACCAGCGAGTAGGCGCCCTCGATGTCCCGCAGCGCGTCGATGAAGCGGTCGATGAAATGGCTGCGCTTGGATCGCGCAACCAGATGCAGGATGACTTCGGTGTCGGTGGTGGACTGCATCATCGCACCGCCGCGAACGAGCTCGCGGCGCAGCGTCAGGCCGTTGGTGAGGTTACCGTTGTGACCGACCGCGAACCCGCCGGCATTAAGCTCGGCAAACAACGGTTGCACGTTGCGCAGGATGGTCTCGCCGGTGGTGGAATAACGGACATGGCCGATGGCGGCGTTGCCGGGGAGGCGCTCGATCACCTCGCGCCGGGAAAAGGTATCGCCGACCAGACCCAGCCGTCGCTCGGAATGAAACCGGGTGCCGTCAAACGAAACGATGCCGGCGGCCTCCTGTCCGCGGTGTTGGAGCGCGTGTAATCCCAGGGCGGTGATGGCGGCGGCTTCGGGATGGCCGAAGATGCCGAACACGCCGCATTCTTCGCGCAGCGTATCGCCTTCCATGTCGGTATCTTTAAAGTAGAGCGGGACGGTTGTCGGCTCCTGAGCTTTGGCGTCGTCGGAAGGGCTTTTTTGGCTGTCCATCGCGCCTCTCTCTTGACCGGCTATCACTTCGCCGCAGGCTTTTCGATCAGCTTTTTAAGGCTGTCACGGGCTGGCTTACTATACCCATCGCCCGGCGCGCCCTGTTCGGCGTCAGTTTGTTCATCTTCTGGTTTATTCTTCTTGAATCTCTTCAAGATGGTGTTCTCGGGGTCGTCCGGCAAGAGTGCCATCAGCCAATCCCCGGTTCCCTGCAAGACCACCCGGGATTTGGCGGCGGTCACCCAATCCGGGCGCTGCTTGTCGGGAACCAGCCAGGTAAAGAACAGGAAGGCGACCACGACGATCAGCAAGCCGCGCGCCAGTCCGAACAGGAAGCCGAGGGTACGGTCGAGCGCCCCGATCCGGGAATCCAGGATCATGTCGGAAATTCGTACCGTAATGATCGATACCACGATCAGAGTGCCGACAAAGACGCCGCCAACCACGGCGAGGCTCGCTACGGTGTCGTTGCTAATATAGGTCTTGGCGGTCGGCAGCAGCTTGGAGAACGAATAGAGCGTCACCAGCGCGGCGGTGCCCCAGGCGGCGATTGAGAGGATTTCGCGCATGAAGCCGCGAACCATCGCAAGCAGTCCCGAGATAAGCATCACAGCGAGCAGCACGAGATCTAGAATGGTGATTGGCATCGGCTAGTCAGGTCCGCATCAAGGTTCAAAACTTGCGAATCACCGTCTCAAGCTGACGGCCGGCTGGCTGGGTGCTAGGCAAGACCGGAAGTCGCCGTCTCGCCACGTCGCGGGATGTATAGCGGCGAGGGCGGGTGACGTCACGCCCACCTAGCCTTCCTGACGGCGGAATCTCGCAGGTGTTGCATTTTTTTCCGCAGGCGAATTGTCCTTGTTGCCCCTGGGGGACCCGCGCGCGGCGATTTCGGCCACCAGGCTGGTCAATCCTCCGACCGTATTCAGCGAAAGGCCCGAATCGCCACCGGCCTCGCCGCGGGCCGATTCGGGCAGGATCGCACGGCCAAAGCCGAGTTTGGCCGCTTCCTTGAGCCTGGCCGAGGTCTGCGCCACGGGGCGAATCGCACCGGACAACGAAATTTCGCCGAAATAGACCGCGTCCGCCGGCAGTGGCGCATTGACCAGCGATGACACCAGCGCGGCTGCCGCGGCGAGGTCCGCTGCAGGCTCCTGGATCCGCAACCCACCCGCGACATTGAGATAGACGTCGTGGCCGGACAACTTGACCCCGCAATGGGCCTCCAGCACGGCCAGCACCATTGAGAGGCGGCTGGGATCCCAGCCCACTACGGCGCGGCGTGGCGTGCCGAGCGAGGTCGGCGCTACCAGCGCCTGGAGTTCGACGAGCACCGGACGCGTACCTTCGATACCGGCGAACACCGCCGTTCCGGGGCTGCCGAGCTCGCGTTCGGACAGGAAAAGTTCGGACGGGTTGGCGACTTCGCGTAATCCGAGTCCGGTCATCTCGAACACGCCGATCTCGTCGGTTGGGCCGAAACGATTCTTCACGGCTCTCAGGATACGGAACTGCTGCGAGCCCTCGCCCTCGAACGACAGCACGGCGTCCACCATGTGTTCGACCACGCGGGGTCCGGCGATCTGGCCGTCCTTGGTGACATGGCCGACCAGAATGATTGCAGCTCCCGATTTCTTGGCAAATCTGATCAGCGCCTGCGCCGAAGCGCGCACCTGGGTCACGGTGCCCGGCGCGGATTCGACGGTGTCGGTCCACATGGTCTGGATTGAATCGATCACGATCAGGCGTGGGGTAGCGCCTTCGGAAAGGGTTGAGACGATATCTTCAACCGAGGTCTCCGCCGCCAGTTGTACCGGCGCATCCGCAAGACCCAGCCGCTCGGCGCGCAGCCGCACCTGGGCGACGGCCTCCTCGCCGGAAATGTAGACCGCGCGATGTCCGGCGCGGGCCATCATGCTTGTGGCCTGTGTAAGCAGCGTCGATTTGCCGATCCCGGGGTCACCGCCGACCAGAAGCACCGATCCGCGCACGAAGCCGCCGCCAGTGACGCGGTCGAGTTCAGCCATGCCTGATGACAGGCGCGGGGCGTCCTGGCTTTTGCCGGAGAGGCTTTCCAACGCGAACTGCCGCCCCTTACGCTTGGAGCGGATCGAAACCGGCATCGTGGTGGCGCCGGTGGTGTCCTCCTCGACCAGCGTGTTCCACTCGCCGCAGGACTCGCACTTGCCCTGCCAGCGGTTGTAGGCCGCGCCGCAGTTCTGGCAGACGAACGAAAGGGATGATTTGGCCATGGGCCTCGTTTGGCGACAGATTCGAAGACGAGGTGCTTCCCATAGCACGGAATGACGCCGCTAGCCTTCAAGGCGGGCTGGACTTTACGAAAATGCGGCCCAAAGCATCGAAAGCCCGGCTGCGATCATGATGCCGTCCATGATGCGGCGGAACATCTCGGGCTCAAGGTGCAGCACAAAGCGCTTGGCGATGAAGGCGCCGAACATCAACGAGGAGCCGGCGATCAGGCCCTGAAGCGCAATCGCCGGCGTCAGCGCGCCAAAGCGCTGAAAGGTCACGGACTTGCTGACATACATGCCGAGCGAGCTGGCCGCTTCGGTCGCGAGAAACGCACCCTTCGTGAGACCATAAAACAAAAACAGCGGTACGCTCAGCGGACCGGTCGAGACCACAATGCCGGTGAGATAGCCGACCACGGCGCCTCCGATCGCGAGATGCCACAACGAAAGCTTGAGTTGATGGCTGGCGAGCCAATGCCGGACCGGCACCATCGCAATCAGGAACAGTCCGATGGAAATGTCGACGGTGTGCGATGGCAGCACCAACAACGTGCGCGCTCCCAGCGCAGCGGCCGGGATAGCCGGAACGGAGTAGGCAGCGCAGGCGCGCCAGTCGACCTCGCGATACCAGGCGAGAATGCGCGAGAGGTTGGACATCACAGCCGCCACCGCCATGATCGGTACCGCCTGCTTCGGCCCGTATTGATAGATCAGCACCGGCATCAGCATGATCGACGAGCCGGTACCGACGATGCCCGAAATCGTGCCTGCAACGAGGCCGACGGCGAGGATGAAAAGAAAGCTCAACGGTTTGTGCTCCTGCGAGCGGTGTCGATAGCGCGGTGCGTTTTGCGTCGCGCCATGAAAGGGTCGATATAGACGGCTGCGCCGCGAGCGGCTAGCTTGCTTCCCAAGCAATGGGTGGTTGAAAACACCCAATGAACAGGGAGGACTCCGTGATGGACAGGTCCGCCGATCGCAACAAAGGCAAACGCAATCAGGATTTGCCGTTGGTTGCCGGAAATGGATTGATCGACCGCCGTGCATTGCTTGGACGCGGCGTGATATTGGCAGGTGCGATGGGGACGGGCCTTGCCTCATCTGCAGCCAGCGCCGAGCCGCTGGCGGACGATCCGTGGAGTCTTGAGATCGGCGAGCCGACGCCGCCTTATCAGACCCGCTCGAAGTTCGAAGCCAAGGCGGTTCGGACGCTGAGCAATCCCGACCACGAGCCGCGCAACTCGCACGCGCGCACGCCGCATCATCTGCTCGAGGGAACGACGACTCCGAACGGATTTCATTTCACGATCAATCACGGCGGCATTCCGGTCATCGATCCGGAAAAGCATCGCCTTGTGATTCACGGACTGGTGAAGCAGCCGCTGGAGTTCTCGCTCGAGACGCTGTCGCGCTATCCGCAGGTCTCCCGGATCACCTTCCTGGAATGCGGCGGCAACAGCGCGCCGATGTTCTCACCGCAACCGATGCAGGAAACCGTGCAGGCGCTGCATGGGCTCGTCTCCTGCGCCGAATGGACCGGCGTCAAGTTGTCGACGCTGCTGGAAGAGACCGGCATCGATCCCAAGGCGAAATGGCTGGTCGCTGAAGGCGCGGATTCACCGCATGTGAGCCGCAGCGTTCCCGTCAAGAAGGCGCTGGATGACGCGATGATCGCGCTCTATCAGAACGGTGAGCGCCTGATGCCCGGAAACGGCTATCCGATGCGTCTGCTGTTGCCCGGCTATGAAGGCAATATGAACGTCAAGTTCCTGCGGCGCATCAAGCTCATCGAGCAGCCTGCGATGACCATGTATGAATCGCGTACCTATTCGCAGATCCTGCCCGACGGCAAAGCCTACCGCTTCTACTTTCTCCAGGAGGTCAAATCCTTCATTACCAATCCATCGCACGGCATGGCTCTGAAGGGACCGGGTCTGTACGAAATTTCCGGGGTCGCCTATTCGGGCACCGGGCGGATCGAGAAAGTGATGGTTTCGGCCGATGGCGGCAAAAGCTGGGGGCAGGCCGCGCTTCAGGAGCCGGTATTGAGCAAGGCGTTCACCCGCTTCCGCATGCCATGGCGCTGGGACGGCGGCCCTGCGACGTTGCAGAGCAGGGCGTGGGACGAAGCCGGCAACGTGCAGCCGACCCGCACCGAATTCGTCGCAGTGCGCGGCGAACTGACCAAACCGCCGCCGATATTGGGCTTTCCCAATCAGCACTACAATTCGATCACAAGCTGGGGTGTGGGAACGAGCGGCGAGGTGAAACATGTCTACGCCTAGGCCCATTCTCTTTGTGGCGGCGCTCGTGCTCGCAACAACCGCCGATCTGTCGAAGGCCGAGACGCCGCACCTCGGCAAGCCGCTTGATGAGGCCGCGATCGCCAACTGGGACATCAGTATCCTGCCCGATGGAACGGGATTGCCGAAGGGCAGCGGCACGTCCGCGCAAGGTGCGGTGATTTTCGCCGAGAAGTGCGCGGCCTGTCACGGCGACAACGGCAAGGGCGGTGGTCCTGCGGCCGCACTCGTCGAGGAACAGAAGATCGTCGGCATCTCGGCGGCGCAGAAGACCATCAAGAACTTCTGGCCCTACGCCACGACGGTCTTCGACTTTATCCGCCGCGCCATGCCGTTCACCGCGCCGCGCTCGCTCTCAGATGACGAGGTTTATGCGCTGACAGCCTACATTTTGGCTGAGAACAAGCTGATTGATGCCAAGGAAGCCATGAATGCGGAAACGCTGCCGAAAGTGAAGATGCCGAACCGCGACAACTTCATCATTCGCTTCCCTGACCGCATTTAGGTCGACTCGAAAAGACTTCGCTTCACGCCACCAGGGCTACGTTGCGAAACGCCTTCACCAGCGGCTTCTCCAGCTTGCCGCCCATGTCGCACAGGATATTGTAAGCGTCCTGTCGCGGCATCGGTGGCCTGTACGGCCGCGCTTCAATGAGTGCCGCAAAAATATCCGAGATGGTGAGCAATCTCACGAGATCGGAAATATGCCCTGCCTGGAGCCCGTCCGGATAACCCGTGCCGTCGAGATATTCGTGATGGTGCCGCACCCCATCGAGGATATCCGCGCTGATCTCCGGCATGTCTTTCAACAACTCGTGGCCGATCTCCGGGTGACGCTTCATGATCTCATCCTCGTTCGGATTAAGTCGATCCGGCTTGTCGAGAATGGATAATGGAATTTTGGCCTTGCCGATGTCGTGCAGCGTCGCCGCCATTCCCAGTCGCTTGATGTCGAGATCGGCGAACCCGATTTCGAGCGCAAAGCCCACCGCGATGCCCGTCACCAGCAGACAGTGCTGGAAGGTTCCCTCGTGGTAGCGCCGAACGTCGTCAAGCCAGGAGCCTAGCCCGTCGCGCTCGATACCGACAACGACACGTGCGGTCGCGCGCTCGGCCTCCGAAAGGTCGATCGATTGGTCGTGGTTGATTGCGGAAAACATCGAAGCGAAGGCCCTCGCGCAATCGACGATTTCGGAGCGGACGATTCCGCCCGTTGCTCCCGAGGCTCTTGCCGCGGCTTCGATCTCGGCGAGCTTGGGGGCGATTTCGCGGTTGCTGCGAACGACCGACGTTGCACCCAGCGCATAGGCTTGGGCGACCATGTGGTGGAGGTGCTTCTGAACGACAAACAGCTTTTCGGAAACTGTCTTAAGGTCGCCCAAGGTTTCCTTGATTTGAGCGACCCGGGCCATGACGCGCAGGTCGGCATCGATCATCAGCACGCCGTCCGGTCCGAAAGGCAACTTCTCGCCGAGCACGCCCGGAACGACATAATGATCCGGCCCCAACAAAGCGCGGATCGCTGGAATCTTGGACGGCTCATCGGTGAGGTAACAAACGAGCATTTAGTCCCGCTGAACTTCGGAGGCTACGAGCGCTCATTATCACGTGAAAAAAATTATCTCAGCGTTCGAGGCTATTCCGACTTCATTAGTAAAGATTAAACGGATTAGGCGGTTGCACGGCGACGCAACGGTGTCCGGCTTAACCAATGGTAATCCATGCCGGGGCATGGTCGCTTGCGCCATCTTCGCCGCGCACCAGGCGATCGACGCCCGCCTTCTTCAGTCGCGGCGCGAGCGCCGGGCTGAGCAGGAGATGATCCAACCTGAGACCGGCATCGCGCGGCCAGCGATTGCGCTTGTAGTCCCAGAACGTGAACATCGGCTTGGAAGGATGAAGTGTGCGGATTGCGTCCGTCCAGCCTTGCTCAATCAACGCTTGGAATGCCGCGCGGCTTTTCGGCTGGATCAACGCATCTTTGTCCCAGGATTTAGTCGGATAGATATCGAGTGCGGTTGGCGCGACGTTGTAGTCGCCGGCGAGCACCACGGGCACCTCTTGCTTGATGAATGTTGCGGTGTGTGTCCGAAGTTTTCTGAACCAATCGAGCTTGTATTCAAATTTAGGTCCCGGCTGCGGATTGCCGTTCGGCAAATAGATGCTCGTCACAATAACGCCGTTGACCGCGGCTTCAATGTAACGCGCTTGGTCGTCGTTGCTGTTGCGAGGCAGTGCAGTACGGATCAATACCGGGTCGGTGTTTCGCGCCAGGACCGCCACGCCGTTCCAGGTTTTTTGTCCGCGCCACACTGCGCCATAACCGGCCTTGGCGATGGCGCTTTGCGGGAAGTCGTCGTCGGTCGACTTCAACTCCTGCAAGGCGACGATGTCAGGTTTGGCTCGCTTGAGCCACGCCAACAGGTTGGGCAGTCGGCGGTTGATATTGTTGATGTTAAAGGTTGCGATTTTCATCGACCGGTCCGCACGGATCATCGAATCACAAAAGGAGCTAGCATGTTCAAAATCTCGATCGCTGTTGTCGCAGGTGTCGTTGGACTCTCAACCGCGGCATTCGCGCAGAACCAGAGAGGAGCGGTGCGGGAAGCGTGCAAGGCTGACGTTGAAAAATACTGTTCCGATGTCCCGCGAGGCGGTGGTCGTATTATTGAATGTCTCAACAAGCAGCACGACACCCTCAGCGAGGCCTGTCAGAAGACGCTTGACGCGCGCACGAAACAGTAGCGGCAAGCGCGTCGGCTAACTGTCAACTACCTCGCCCTTGTAGACGCGCGTGTAACGCGAGCCGAGGCTCGTGAGAACCTCGTAGCCGATCGTGCCGAAATGGTGGGCCAATTCGTCGACGGTAATGCCGTCACCGATCAGCGTCACCAGATGGCCGCGCCGCACAGCATTCTTGTCGAGATCGGTGATGTCGACGGCTGTCAGATCCATCGAGATACGTCCCGCAACCGGACAACGTTTGCCGGCCACCATGATCTCGGCGCCGCGGGTGCCGTCATTGCTGCTGCCGGCACGGAAGTAGCCGTCGGCATATCCGGTGGAAACGATAGCAAGCCGGGTGGGCCGCCGGGTCGTCCAGTTTCCGCCGTAACCGACACTTTCGCCGCGTTCGACATCTCGGATTTGGACGATGCGGGCCTTCAAATCGACGACCGGCAGCATCGGATTGTCAGCCTCCGGCGTTGGGTTGACGCCATAGAGCGCCGCGCCCGGCCGCACCATGTCAAAATGGAAAGGGTTTCCCAGGAATATGCCGGAAGAGTTCGAAAGCGAGGCGGGAACGCCGGAAAATGCGCTGGCGGCCTCGCGGAAGGTGGCGAGCTGCCTGGCGTTCATCGGGTGATTGAGGCTTTCGGCGCAAGCAAGGTGGCTCATGACAAGGGAGATGCCGTGGTCGCCGGCATGGATTCTCGGAATGAGACCTTGCGCCTCTGCGATGGTGAGGCCGAGCCGCTGCATGCCGGTGTCGATATGAATGCCTGCGCCGCCGGCCCAGCCGGTGCGCCGGCAAAAGACGTCCCACTCGGCGAGTTCGTTGAGGTCGCCGATCACAGGCCTTGCATCGATCTTTGCGTAGGCATCGCCGGAGTTCTGGGTGAACCCGTTGAGCACGTAAAGCGGAGCAGAAGGCAGCGCGGCTCGTGCGATAGCTGCTTCATCCAGGGTCGCTACGAAGAAGGTCTTGCAGCCGGCCTTGGCTAGCGCTCGCGCGACGGGTTCGATGCCGCAGCCATAAGCATTGGCCTTGATGACGGCGGAGCATTCGGCGGGAACCGCGGTCTTCTCGAGCTTGCGCCAGTTGGCGACCAGCGCGTCGAGATCGACTGTCAGAACGCCACTGGCGGTAGCCAGCGCGGCCGCTTTGTTGGCTTCCGGCGAAAGGATGGAATTGGCCGGAAGCGACCTTGGGTCGGACGCGATGTTCATGCCGTGTTTTACGCGGGTGGCAGCCGCCGTTCAACCGGCAGAAAGCCGGACTACGGCGTCCTGTACGGCAGATTATCCTCTTCCACGAAGTCGCTGAAGCGGGTGTATTGGCCTTCGAAGTGCAATTTGACGGTGCCCGTCGGTCCGTGGCGCTGCTTTGCGATGATGACTTCGGCCTTGCCGAGGGCAAGCTCCATTTCGAGTTGCCATTTTTCATGTTCGGCGGAGCCGGGCTTGGGCTCCTTGTTCTGCAAATAATATTCCTCGCGGTAAACGAAAAGGACGACGTCGGCGTCCTGCTCGATCGAACCGGATTCGCGCAGATCCGACAGCTGCGGGTGCTTGTCGTCGCGACTTTCGACCTGGCGCGACAACTGCGACAGCGCGATCACGGGAACGTTGAGCTCCTTGGCGAGCGCTTTGAGGCTGGTGGTAATCTCGGTCACTTCCTGCACGCGGTTGTCGTTGCCACGCTTGCCCGATCCCTGCAGCAGCTGGATGTAGTCGACCACGATCACGTCGAGACCCTTTTGCCGCTTGAGCCTGCGTGCCCGCGCAGTCAACTGCGAAATCGACAGGCCGCCGGTCTCGTCGACAAAGAGCGGCAAGTGTTCGAGCTCAATGGTGTAGTCGCGAATCCGCTCGAACTCGTCCTGTTTGATCCCGCCGCGACGTATCATGCTCGACGCAATTCTGGTTTGCTCGGCGAGGATACGGGTGGCCAGTTGTTCGGCCGACATTTCGCAGGAGAAAAAACCGACAATACCGCCGTTGATCGACTTCTTCGTGCCGTCAACCTGAACGTCCTCTTCGTGGGCGCGTGCGATGTTGTAGGCGATATTAGTGGCAAGCGCGGTCTTGCCCATGCCGGGGCGGCCCGCGACGATGACCAGGTCGGAGCGTTGCAGACCACCCATCTTTGCGTCCAGATCGCGTAAGCCCGTCGCAATGCCCGACAATTTTCCGTCGCGCTGATAGGCATTGGCCGCCATATCAAGCGCGACTTTCATCGCCTGCGAGAAACGCTGGAACCCGCCGTCATAGCGGCCGGATTCCGCCAGTTCGTACAGCCGTCGCTCGGCGTCCTCGATCTGGGCGCGCGGGGCGAAATCCACCGGCGCATCGAACGCGACATTGACCATGTCCTCGCCGATTCCGATCAGATCGCGCCGCAGCGACAACTCATAGATAGTGCGTCCGTAGTCTTGCGCGTTGATGATGGTGGTGGCTTCGGCCGCCAGCCGAGCCAGATATTGGCTGACGGTCATGCCGCCGAGATCGGTGTCAGCCGGCAGGAACGTCTTCAAGGTGACGGGGGTGGCCACCTTTCCCATGCGGATGAGGCTGCCGACGGTTTCAAAGATTGTCTGGTGGATCGGCTCAAAGAAGTGCTTGGGCTCGAGAAAGTCCGAAACGCGATAGAACGCGTCATTATTGACCAGAATCGCGCCCAAAAGGCTTTGCTCCGCCTCGATGTTGTGGGGAGCGGTGCGGAAAGCAGGAGTTCCCGCCTCGGGGGCGAGTTTCAGAACGTTCGAATCAATCGGGGGCATGAGCGGTCAGTGTTCGCGAAAGTTTGGCGGATAAGGGGCAGCGATAAAGCGCCTCTCCCGGGGCAAGCGGAAGCGACAAACCGCCTTATGCACGATTCACACAATCGAAGTTGGGATATCGGCAAAGTGTTTCGCGCCAGCGCTTGACGCGGTTTGTTGCCGCAGGCGCGACTCAGTGTCCCGGTCCGGACGTTCGTACGTGTCGCAACAGGCACTCTTGGACCCAAAGGACACTGGCAAATATATGATTCCAGTGCGGCTTTGACTCTGACGGTACTTGGAAGAGGCGGCTACTAAGCAAAAGGAGCGTCACAGTCGCCACACCGGCGCCCCAAAAACTTCGGGATTTGGATGAACCTTTGCCGTCGCAGCCGATACGGAATGTTGGTGTGGAGTGGCCGGCTGGTAAGGCCGTCAGATCAGGATCAAATAGACCAGTCCGAGAATCGTACCGCCCATGGCCAAGGCAATCACGGCATAATCGGAACGGACATCCGGGTGCGCTACCGGTAATGATCGAGCGGTTTTCTGAGCCATTATGATGATTTAGGGCAGCGCTTCGAAGTCATTTGTGAAGCAGATCACATCCGGCGTATTTCTTTTAGGTAGCCGTCGGGAACGAGTGCGTGGCGTCGCGAATTGTTTTGCAAAGGTTTTCAGGAAGCCGTTTTCAGGAAGCCGGCAGGGAAGGCTATGAGCCAACAACGTCTGAAATGGCGAACTGCAGATGGCCAAACCGTATGGCTGTCGCGGCTGATTGACGCCATGGACAAGTTTTCCCGCCCCGAGTGGCGCGCGCGTCCGGTTAATCCGCTGGAACTTCGTGCAATGCGCGCCCGGCTGGCGCGGCCTGCGCTGCTTCCCGCCTATGGGTCCCGTTTCAGCCCTAAGAAACTAGTGGTCCGATTCTAACATTCGCATCGCGAGACGCGCCTTTGCCGCGACGGGGATCAAACAAAACCCGTCATTCTGCGTTAGCCCCTCAGGAGCGAACTGGCGGTGGTGGTTATCGGATGAACTTCCACAGGAAGTAACGCAACAAGGTTCATCTGAACCATCACAACGACGATCCCGCAGAAAACCATGCGTTGCGTCGGGAACCCACTCGCTCCCTCCGCCTATCGTAGGATGAGATGAGCGGTCAAAATCGGCGCGCTAGTACGTTGTATTCAAAGCAGATCTTCCGAGAAGTCACGCCCGGGTGGTTTCGCCACAAGCGCGCTTCCATTCACGGGATAATCGGCTAAAAGGTGACGCCTCCGGTGCCCTTTGAGAGAGCACTGGAAGCGTTTTCCGCATTGGAGAATAAGGAATGTTGAGCCGAGCGCGCGTCTTTGCGGCGGTCACGGTTTTGGCCAGCTGTCTCGCGGGTTCGGCCGCCTGGGCGCAGGTACAGAATCTCGAGGCAGGCAAAAGCGCTTCGCAGCTCTTTGCAGGTACGTGCAACGCCTGCCACAAGTCTCCGCGCGGTCTTTTGAAAACGGTTTCGCCCGGATCGCTGCCAGGTTTCTTGCGCGAGCACTATACGACGAGTGGCGACATGGCCTCGCAGCTCTCGTCCTACCTGATTTCCAATGGCGCGACCGATACGCGGCAGACCAAGCAAGGCGCGGACAAGCAGGGCGCGGACAAGCCGGGGCAGGGCGGCAACGATCAGGTTGATCGACAGGGCCGTAAAAATCGGAATGCACCGGCCCAGGAAGCTACCCGACCGGACGACGGAGCGGTCGAAGGTTCGCGGCAGTCTCGTAGACGTCAGGCGCGTCCCGGAGAGCCGCCGGAGGACGCGAGGGTGCCGGCGCAGGCTGGAATTGAGCGCGCCCCAGATGGCCGCAGGCTCAAGCGGTCGGGCAGACCCGGCCAGCCGGGCACCGAGGAGCCCTCGGTAGCCAACGAGCCGGCCAAGATGGAGCCGCCCAACGCAGACGCCGCCAAGACGGAGCCGAGCGCCGACGACAAGCCGAAGGCAGACATATCAAAGGGCGAGACCGGCACGGCTGAGCGGGCCAAACCCGATGCGGACGCGAAATCCAACGAAGCCAAGATCGAGGCGCCAAAGGATGCCGGAGCAAGCGACAAGCCCGCGGTTCGTCGTGATCCCGCGCCGGCCGTTGCACCAGCGCCCGTGGCTGCTGTGCCTGCACCTCCACCTGCCGCCGCCTCTGGTGGGTCGCCGGAAACGGCCGCGCCGCCTCAGCCGAAGGCGGCCGCTGAGCCGCCAGCGGTGACGGCTTCGGCTCCAAGGCCCGGGTCTTCGTCTGCCCAATCAGGACCGCCGACGCCGCCGATTTCCCAATAGTGGTTTCAGCCACCGATCAAATAAAAGCCCGGCCGATCGGCCGGGCTTTGTCGTATCCGCAAAGATGCTGTGGAGAGCTTATTCCTCCGCTGCAGGAGCAGCCTCCGGCGCCAGCTCGGTAGGAAGGGCTTCGGGATCGAAGAATTCGCCGGCGGCTGCGATGGCCTCGGCCGCAGCATCCCGATCTTCCTGACGGGTGGAGATGTCCTCGCCACGCTTGATCCGCGCGGCCTCGTCGGCGTTGCGCGCCACCGTTACAGAGATCGTGGCTTCGACTTCGGGGTGGACCGCGATCGCCACCTTCTGCTGACCGATCACCTTGATCGGTGCATCGAGCCAGACCTGCGTCCGGGAGACGGTGATGCCGTCGGTGGCGAGTGCGTCCACGATGTCACGCACCGAAACCGAGCCGAACAGCTGGCCGGACTCGGAGGCCTGGCGGATGATGACGATGTCGCGCCCTTCGATCTTCTCGGCGACCTTGCTGGCTTCGCCCTTGGCCTGGACGTTGTTGGCCTCGAGTTCGGCTTTCATGCCGTCGAACTTGGCGCGATTGTCCGCGGTGGCGCGCAGTGCCTTGCCGCGCTTGAGCAGAAAGTTGCGGGCGTATCCGTCCTTGACGCGAACGACCTCGCCCATCTGGCCGAGCTTGGCGACACGTTCCAACAAAATGACTTCCATATTCGTTTCCTTTCGGGTTGTTCGGGATCGGAGTTTCAGTTTCAGGATTTGGGAAGCGGTGGAGGCCTGGAGCGCAGGTAGCGCTGGCGAAGCCCGAAGACGGCATCCGCCAAGCCGAGCAAAGCGATTGCCAACAGCGCCCAGGCGAAACCTGCGACGACCGCGTAGACGCAACCGAGCCAAAGCGCGCGGCTCTTCATCGCAAACGTGAGCGTATGCAGCACGGCGAAGCCTGTCATGGCGTAGGCAATCGACAGACCGGTGGTCAGCACCTGCGCCAGGATCGCCAGTAGGCCTCCGGAGAAACAGCAGACGATCGCGGCAAAGAGAACGGCAATCGCCGTCATCGGCAGTGCGGTGTTCTTCAGGTCCGGCCACGGGCGATGCAATCGTCCCGACGTCGCTGCAATTTTCGCTGCCAGCCACAGGTTGAGGATCAGCATCATGACCGCTGCAATCTCGGCGCCGATCGGCGCCATCAGCACCAGCGCGTCGAGCGTGGAATCGTTGAGGGTAAGGCCGGTCGCTTCCACAAGTTCGCTCCAGCCGGTCCGGATCGTCTTCTGGATGGTCGCAGCATCCGTGCCCATCGTAAGCAGCGTGGCCACGGTCAGGATGGTCGCGAAAACCACGATCCAGAGCAGGATGCGCCCGACCGGATACCATTCCAGTGCGTCCGGATTGGTGACGGCGGCGGCGTTGTCTCCTGGACGCGCGAGCAGGACGAGATGAGCCAGCCACCAGGCCGGCAGCACATTCACCAGGGCGAACGCGATGGAATAGGGAAGGCCGAACAGGGCGGCGATGACGACCGTCGCCGCAACACCGCCGATGGCCGCGCTGACGGCGCCCCATCCCAATCCCACCACCATCAGCGGCAGCGGAGCCAGATTGATCAATAGCAGCGAGACAGCCGCGCCCGAGGTGATCGAGGCGAACATCAACGCCGACGCAAGGCCAGCCGCTAGCGCTATCGATAAGGTTGCGATCATCAGCTGTCCCGCTCCTTTCGAGCGGTTAGAGGTCGTTGTCGACCCCAACCATCGGCAACCGGACGACCCGGAAGCCTTATGAGTAGATCAATCCGCGGCATTTGCGCCGCGGATCGAGTGTCGTTTAGCGAATGACGTAGGGAAGCAGACCGAGGAAACGCGAGCGCTTGATGGCGCGCGCGAGTTCGCGCTGCTTCTTGGCGGACACCGCCGTGATGCGGCTCGGCACGATCTTGCCGCGCTCGGAGACGTAACGCATCAACAGCTTGGAATCCTTGTAGTCGATCTTCGGCGCATTCGGACCTGTGAACGGACAGGTCTTGCGGCGGCGGAAAAACGGACGGCGTGCACCAGCTTCTGCCATGGTTCTTACTCCCCTTCGCTGCTGGTTTCGGCGTCATCGCGTGGGCGGCGCGGGCCGCGATCGCCACGGAAGCCACCACCGTCACCGCGGAATCCGCCGTCGCGATCGCCGCGGAAGCCACCGCCATCACGGAAACCGCCACCGCGGTCGTCGCGTTCACGGTCGCGATCGGCCTTGCGCATCATTGCGGACGGGCCTTCTTCAAGCTCTTCGACGCGAACCGTGAGATAACGGATGACTTCTTCGCTGATCCGCTCCTGACGCTCGATCTCGGCAACAGCCGCCGACGGCGCGTCGATGTTGAGCAGCACGAAATGCGCCTTGCGATTCTTGTTCATGCGATAGGTGAGCGATCGCACGCCCCAATTCTCGGTCTTGGTGATCTTGCCGCCTGCCTGTTCGACGATGCCGGACATCTGCGCGGTCAGTTCTTCGACCTGTTGGGTGCTCGCGTCCTGACGCGCGAGAAAAACATGCTCATAAAGAGGCATGGACGTCCTTTCTGTGTTGGCGCGGATGCCGGCGGCAAGCCCTTCGAGACCTTCGGAAAGGACTCGGGATAAGCTCAAGAAGGCGGAAGCACGGGACGACGGGCCGACTGGCCCTGCCACATCAAAACACCTGAGGTGAGTTTGCTGAGACC
Organism: uncultured Alphaproteobacteria bacterium; assembly: GCA_963824305.1. Lineage (GTDB taxonomy): Bacteria > Pseudomonadota > Alphaproteobacteria > Rhizobiales > Xanthobacteraceae > Bradyrhizobium. Next base: position 655,146 of record CAWGOW010000001.1, on the reverse strand, counting down.
GTCCGTTCAGCTCCCGGCCGGGATCCACGGATGTGCCGCGTTATAAGCATTTTGAGCGTACTGGCAAGGGAAAGCCGCCACACGGGCGGGGCAATAGGACCGAAGCCGGATCAAGCCTATCTTCTTGACAGCGAAGGCTCCCGCAGTGTCTTTCGGCCGGGCTTGCGGGCGCGATGGGGGATTCAGCGCGCCATTTGGTTTCGAGTTACCCCGCAAGATATTGAAAAATAGATATATTCCGTGCTGCCAACCTAGGAGAGGCCACGGGAGGAACGTTCGGGGACACTTTATGACGGCAGCATTTACCTTTCCGGGCCAGGGTTCCCAGGCGGTCGGTATGGGCAAGGCACTGTCGGAGGCTTTTCCGGCGGCGCGAGCGGTGTTCGACGAGGTCGATGCGGCGCTCGGCGAAAAGTTGACGGCGATCATCTGGGAAGGCCCAAGCGAGACGCTGCAACTCACCGAAAACGCCCAGCCGGCGCTGATGGCTGTTTCGCTCGCCACCATGCGGGTGCTGGAAACCGAGGCCGGCTTCTCCGTGGCCAAGAACGCAGCTTTCGTTGCCGGTCACTCGCTGGGCGAATATTCCGCTTTGGCCGCCGCTGGAAGCTTTGCCATCAGCGATACTGCGCGCCTGCTCCGTGTTCGCGGGCTTGCGATGCAGAAGGCGGTGCCGGTCGGCGTCGGTGCCATGGCTGCCTTGCTGGGCCTCGACTACGAGACCGCTGTCGCCGTTGCGGATGAAGCCGCGCAGGGGCAGGTTTGCCAGGCCGCCAACGACAATGGCGGCGGTCAGGTGGTTATCTCGGGCGACAAGGCGGCCGTCGAGCGGGCGGTCGAGATCGCCAAAACCAAAGGCGCCAAGCGGGCGATGATCCTGCCGGTCTCCGCACCGTTTCATTGCCGGCTGATGCAGCCGGCCGCGGATGCCATGGCTGAAGCGCTTGCCAGCGTCTCCATCAAGCCGCCGGCGGCTCCCTTGGTATCGAATGTCCTGGCTACGCCCATCACAGACCCCGACGAGATCCGCTGCCGGTTGGTTGAGCAGGTCACGGGCACGGTCCGCTGGCGCGAGTCGGTTGCTTATATGGCCGGTCACGGTGTCGGCAGGTTTTTCGAAATCGGAGCCGGCAAGGTGCTGAGCGGCCTGGTCAAGCGTATTGCAGAAGGCGCTGTCGGCGTTTCGGTCGGCGGTCCCGGCGATATTGGCACGGCGAAAGACGCGCTACTGGCCGCGACGCGGTCATCCGGAGCTTGAGGAAAAAATGATGTTCGATCTCACCGGCAGAACCGCACTGGTCACAGGCGCGAGCGGCGGTATCGGCGGCGCAATCGCGCAGGCCCTGCACAAGCAAGGCGCTACCGTGGCCATCTCGGGCACGAGGCGCGATGCGCTGGATAAATTGGCTGCCCAACTCGGCGAGCGCGCCCATGTATTGCCTTGCAATCTCTCCGAGGCAGCCGAAGTCGAAGCGCTGGTGCCGTCCGCCGAAAAGGCCATGGGACAGGTCGACATTCTGATCGCCAATGCGGGCATCACGCGCGACAATCTTTTTGTGCAGCTGCGTGATGAGGATTGGGAGCAGGTGATCAATGTCAACCTGACCGCGACATTCCGCCTCGCACGCGCGGCAACCAAACTGATGATGCGCAAACGCTTCGGCCGGATCATCGCGGTCACCTCGGTCGTTGGTGTCACCGGCAATCCGGGCCAGGGTAACTACACGGCCGCAAAAGCCGGCTTGATCGGCATGATCAAGACGCTCGGCGCGGAGTACGCCCGGCGCAATGTCACCGCCAATTGCATCGCTCCAGGCTTCATCGCCACGCCGATGACCGACGCGTTGAACGACAAGCAACGCGAAGCGATTTTATCGAGGGTTCCAGCGGCACGTCTGGGCACGCCTGACGATATCGCCGCGGCCGCTGTCTATCTCTGTTCGAACGAAGCCGCTTATGTGACCGGGCAGACCATTCACGTGAACGGCGGAATGGCCATGATCTAAAGGCGGCTGGATCGGATTTGACGCCAAGCTGTTATCCGCAAGCTCAATGTCAATGCAAAACTCCACTGGAAAAGTGCATTTGCAGGGGGACTTTTGATTCTAATATTTGCCGAACGGCCTGCCGGGATGCGACGTAAATATTGGAATCGACCACTGGTTCAGGCCCCCGGCGCGGGGCGACCGGGCCTTATAGTCAAGGCCTTGGAAGTATGTTAACCGGACCTCGGGCGGGGGCAAAAGAACACCATTGCAGGACGTTGAAACCCTGTATAATTGGCGGTGCGGAGCCGGTCATCGTGCACCGGGTCCGTGTCGGCCGTGACAGGCCCCATCCAGTTTATGCGCGAAGAGAAATTCACGACCACGGAAATTCAAGACCACGATGGCTCGTACGTCTTGGGGTCGGTCCAACGGGAACAGCACGAGGTTGAGCGATGAGTGAGATTGGCGAGCGGGTTAAGAAGATCGTGGTCGAACACCTTGGTGTCGAACCCGAGAAGGTGGTCGACAACGCGAGCTTTATTGATGACCTCGGCGCCGACAGTCTCGATACCGTCGAGCTCGTAATGGCTTTTGAAGAAGAATTCGGTTGTGAAATTCCTGACGATGCCGCGGAAACCATTTTGACCGTCGGCGACGCGACTAAATTTCTCGAAAAGAACGCGAAGAGCTGACGCGCTCGCGCGAAGCTGACAGAGGCAGAGGGATCGCGGCCTCGCGGTCCCGCTGTTTGTTGTCGGGGAGCGCGAATCGTGGGCTGGAGTGATCTGATGAGACGGGTTGTCGTCACTGGCCTGGGCATGGTCGCGCCGCTTGGCTGTGGCGTCGAGCCCGTCTGGAAGCGCCTCCTGAACGGCCAAAGCGGCGCCCGGAAGATCGATACGTTCGAGGTCGCCGATCTAGCCAGCCAGATCGCCTGCGTGGTGCCCCGCGGCGACGGCAGCAATGCTACCTTCAACGCCGATCAGTGGATGGAGCCGAAAGACCAGCGCAAGGTCGATGACTTCATCATTTTTGCGATGTGCGCCGCGCGCCAGGCGCTCAATGATGCCGAGTGGCATCCAGAAAGCGAAGAAGACAAATGCGCCACGGGAACCATGATCGGTTCCGGCATCGGCGGTTTGTCCGGCATCGCGGATACCTCAATCCTGTTGAAGGAGCGCGGGCCCCGCAAGGTGTCGCCGTTCTTCATTCCAGGCCGTCTCATCAATCTCGCATCCGGTTATGTATCGATCGCGCACGGGCTCAAGGGCCCCAATCACTCAGCGGTCACGGCATGCTCGACCGGCGCGCACGCGATCGGCGACGCCAGCCGGCTGATTGCACTGGGCGATGCGGATGTGATGGTCGCCGGCGGCACCGAATCGCCGATTTGCCGGTTGGGCATGGCGGGCTTCTGCGCTTCACGCGCATTGTCGACCGCCTTCAACGAAACCCCGGAAAAGGCCTCGCGCCCCTACGACAAGGATCGCGACGGCTTTGTGATGGGGGAGGGCGCCGGCATCGTGGTGCTCGAGGAATTGGAACACGCCAGGAAACGCGGTGCGAAGATCTATGCCGAGGTGATCGGTTACGGATTGTCCGGCGACGCCTATCACATCACCTCGCCCTCGCCGGATGGCGACGGCGCTTTCCGCAGCATGAGCGCCGCGCTGAAGCGTGCGGAGATTTCGGCCTCCGATATCGACTACATCAATGCCCATGGCACATCGACGCAGGTCGGCGACGAAATCGAACTGGCAGCGGTCGAGCGTCTCCTGGGCAACGCAGCCTCCCGGGTGTCGATGTCGTCGACCAAGTCGTGCACCGGTCATCTGCTCGGTGCGGCCGGCGCAATCGAAGCGATCTTCGGAATTCTTGCGATTCGCGATAATATCGTGCCGCCGACGATCAATCTCGACAATCCGTCTGTCGAAACCGCGATCGATCTGGTGCCGAAAGTATCGCGCGAACGTGAAGTTAATGTCGTCCTGTCGAATTCATTCGGTTTCGGAGGTACAAACGCGTCTGTGATTCTGCGTCGCGTGTCCGCCGATTAGCGGATTGACAGTTGTTAATCCGCCCGGTCACCACATGCACGCAATCCAATGCGAGTGATAGAAACAGTCCAATGGCGCGCGTCCGGTTGCAGGGAAATTCACCGTTTCGCCGCATTCGGCGATGATTTCTAGACGTGGGCGACACTACCGGCCGTGTTTTTCATGGCCACGATTGAACCGATAGGATTCAGGTTGCATCGATGAGTGAGAGGCCGCCCATTTCGCCAAGGAGCCCGCGCGCTGCGCTGGAGCCGGAACAGGTTCCACCGCCGCCCAAACGTTCCGAGCGTGCCCGCAATCCGTTCATCGTGGTCGGCAACGCCATCATCACCCTTATTCTGTTTTTGATGATTGCCGTTGGCGGTATCTATATCTACGGCAAGCAGAAGATCGAAGCGGCGGGTCCCTTGCAGGCGGACAAGATTGTCAACATTCCGTCCCGTGCGGGGGTGACCGACATTGCCGACGTTCTGCAACGTGAAGGGGTCATCGACAACAATCGCTGGGCGTTTATCGGCAGCGTGTTTGCACTGAAGGCGCGTTCCGAACTCAAGCCGGGCGAATACCAGTTTCAGAAAAATGCGAGTTTGCGGGACGTCATCGGCACGATTGTCGAAGGCAAGGTGGTTCAGCATTCCATCACGGTCGCCGAAGGCCTGACGTCCGAACAGATCGTGGCGCGGCTTTCCGAGAATGATATTTTCTCGGGTTCCGTGCGCGAGCTGCCGCGGGAGGGCACCTTGCTGCCGGAGACGTACAAGTTTCCGCGCGGCACCCCAAGAGATCAGGTGATCGCGCGCATGCAGCAATCACAGAAGCGCGTGCTCGCCGAAATCTGGGAGCGCCGAAATCCGGACATCCCGGTCAAGTCGCCGGAGCAGCTCGTAACGCTGGCCTCGATTATCGAGAAAGAAACCGGACGGGCGGACGAACGTAGTCGTGTCGCCGCCGTGTTCGTCAACCGGCTGCGGCAGAAGATCAAGTTACAGTCGGACCCGACGATCATTTACGGACTGGTCGGCGGCAAGGGAACTCTGGGCCGGCCGATCAAGCGCAGCGAAATTCAACAGCCTTCGCCCTACAACACCTATGTAGTGGATGGATTGCCGCCGGGGCCAATCGCCAATCCCGGCCGTGCGTCGCTCGAGGCCGCCGCCAATCCGGCAAGGACGCGCGATCTGTTTTTCGTTGCTGACGGCACCGGCGGTCATGCTTTCAGCAACTCCTACGATCAACACGCGAAAAACGTCGCCAAGCTGAGAGCGATGGAGAAGCAGACCCAGAACGATACGGTCGAGCCTGCCGAAGATCCCGTGCCGGCGGCTGCGGCGGCGAACGCTTCTGCTGCAGATACTGGCGCGCCCGCGGCAGCGGCGAAGCCGGCTCCAGCCAAGAAGCCGCCGCGCCCGGCGCCGTCACCCCGGCAAGGCGCATCAGCCCCGGCTCCGGTGGTCCAGCAGTAGCCTGAACGCGTGACGCGCCCGCGATCGGAAATGATGCCGGCAGGTGCTGCAAATTCCGCATTTGCAAAAATGGCCAGCCAAATCTGGGTGCAAATGTTAGAACCGGACGGTTAGCGAGTCTTTAGCCTTCATTCTGTCCGGAGAACCCCACGCGATGGTCCTGTCGAGCATGACCGGCTTTGCCCGTAGCCACGGCTCCAACGGGCCTTATGCGTTCGAATGGGAACTGAAGTCCGTCAACGCCAAGGGTTTCGACCTGCGCCTGCGTCTGCCGCCTGGATGGGAAGAACTGGAAGTAATCGCCAAAAAGCGCGCGGCCGAGGTTCTGTCCCGGGGCACGGTATACGCCAATTTCAATGTCAAGCGCACCAACGCTCAATCGACGGTTCGCGTGAACGAAGACGTTCTTGCCTCGATCCTGCGTGTTGCAGGGACGCTGGCCAGTAAAATCGACGCGGTAGCGCCCAGCATCGACGGGCTTTTGAGCATCAAAGGTGTCATCGAGTTGGCTGAGCCGGAAGCTGACGAGGCGGAGGACAAGGCTGCAAAAGACGCCGCCGCGGTGGCCTTCGATGAGGCGCTCGCCAGTCTTGTCGACATGCGCCAGCGTGAGGGCGCTGCGCTCGGGCAAATTCTGTTGCAGCGGATGGACGAGATCGAGCGGTTGGCGAAAAAGGCCGAGAACGCGCCAGGACGCAAGCCGGAAGCGATCAAGGCGCGGCTCGCCGAACAGATCGCCATGCTTATAGAGACGTCTGATCGTTTCGATCCAGACCGCCTTAACCAGGAAGCGCTTCTGATCGCGGCCAAGGCGGACATACGCGAAGAACTTGATCGTATCGCATCCCATGTTGCGCAGGCGCGCGAAATGATCGCAAAGGGCGGCGCAGTCGGACGACGTCTCGATTTTCTCGCGCAGGAATTCAACCGCGAGGTCAATACCTGCTGTTCCAAGTCCAACGATATCGAGCTGACCAATACGGGTCTTGAAATGAAGAACGTGGTGGAGCAATTCCGCGAGCAGGTCCAGAACCTGGAGTGACGCATGGCGAACGGAGGGCATAGCGATGTCGGTTGAACGGCGCGGATTGATGTTCGTGTTGTCTTCACCGTCGGGCGCGGGCAAGACGACATTGTCGCGTCTGTTGATCGAACGGATGCCTGGCCTGAGAATGTCGGTCTCGGCGACGACCCGACCGATGCGGCCGGGCGAAGTTGACGGCCGCGACTATTCGTTCGTCGATCAGTCGCGCTTCAAGGAAATGGTTCAGCGGAACGAACTGTTGGAATGGGCCACCGTCTTCGACAACAGCTATGGCACGCCGCGGGCGCCGGTCGAATTGGCTCTGTCGGCCGGGCGGGATGTGATGTTCGATATCGACTGGCAGGGTACGCAGCAATTGCGCGAGAAAGCGCGTGCGGACGTGGTCAGCGTATTCATTCTGCCGCCGTCGGCCGCCGATCTGGAAAAACGGCTGCACAGCCGCGCCCAGGACAGCGATGCGGTCATCCATTCCCGTATGAGCCGCGCAACGCACGAACTGAGCCACTGGGCGGAATACGACTATATCGTCATCAACCACGACATCGAAGAGGCCTTCGCGGAAGTGCAATCGATACTGAAAGCCGAGCGGCTCAAGCGCGAACGGCGCACCGGCCTGACGACATTCGTGCGCGAATTGCAGCGGCAATTGGAAAAGTAGCCGCTTTCATCTCCGCGCACGCCGGGGTACGCGCGCAGCTAATTCCGGCCCGCGCTGATGGCGGGAAGTCGCGCTGGCAACCCCGCGGGCAAATCGCGGCCGAAAATCCCGATCGTCCATCGCCTGATAATCCGACAATACGATGCGGTCGTCATCCGTCGTTTCCCATATCGGTCCTCGCGCGGACGTCGCTTTGCGCCGACGTATGCGCCTGCGAAAACGCCGCAACATGAGTGCCGCGGCGCCGGCGCACGCCAGGGCGCCGATCGCGGCAGCGATCAACGTCGGAATCAATTCGGGCTGAACAGATGCGGGCAAATCGGCAATCGAGGCCGCCGATGAAGTCACTGTGGATGCGGCGGCCGCAAGCTGCGTGGCGCTGCTGGCCGGGTCGGCGGCGGCTGCCACCGTCTTGGGGGCGGAGCTTGCTGGGAGCGATTCCGGCCAGCGCGTGGCCACGGCAGCGGTCGCATTCCAGACGTTTGCTGAATTGGCGTCGCTGCCGGCGGGATTGGTAGTGCCAGCGGCGGGATTGGCGGGCGGGTTGGCTACCGCGGGTTCGTCGCGGACGATGGCTTGCGGCCGCAGCTCGGCGCGTGCATCGGCAAATGACGGTTTCGGCGCGGGTGTTGGCGGGCTCGGCTGGGGCAAGGCCTGTGCGACTTCGCCGCCCTCACGGCGCAGATACCAGCAATTGCGCTTGTTGACGTGGTCGATCCGGTAATACCAATGGCTGCCCGCCGGCGTTTCGCTTTTTGGAGTGGAAAGACAATTCTCCGCCGTTGCCGTCTCAGCGCGCGCCATCATCACAAGCGGAACGCTGGCGAGAATGTTGATAAAAATGGCGGACGCAATTCTTGCGGCTCGTTTCGGCATACGGATTCTCCGGTGAACGCGATACTCTTCACCTGCGTAAACTCGCCAAAAAATGGGGTCGCAATGCGCCGCAAATCCGGACAGCATTGGGCTTAATTCGGGCTGGCGCCCGGGGCCTCCCAACACGCTGCGGGTGAGGGTTTTGAGGCTTTAATTTTTCAGTTGAGCCAGGTCCGATTCTAACATTTGCCTCCCGGTCTGGTTGGCACTTTTGCAAATGTTAGATTCAAAGGACGGCTGGCAAATATAGGTTTCTGGTGAAGTTCTGGATTTGACTCGCATTGCCCATTCCAGGCGACGCGTAGCGAATGTCAATTCCAACTAGTTTTTCAGCATGATGCGCCCGACGACTTGACCTGCGCGCAGCGCATCGATCCATTTCTGGACGTCCGCCATCGGTTCTTCCCGCATCGGGGGCGGCTTGATCTTGCCGGCGCGCGCGAGCGACATCAGTTCATGCGCCTCGGCGAGCGTGCCGACCATGAAGCCTTCGATCGTCATCCGCTTGTAAGCCCATTGCACCATGGGCAGGCTGAAATTGCCACCCATCAGGCCTGACACGACGATCTTGCCGCCGCGAGCCAGCACGGAAACGGCGAACGCCATCGACTTTTCGCTGCCGGCAAAATCGACGATCTCGTCGAATCCGCCTTCGGTTTCCTTAAGAATGCGCCGGCTGATCTCCGGCTCCGACGGATCGTAGGCGAAGGCCGCACCGTTCTTGAGCGCCGTTTCGCGAGCCGCGGCGCTCAGATCCGCGACTGTGATCGGCTGCTTGAACAAGACTTGTGCGAATGAAAGCCCCATCATGCCGACGCCGCCGAGACCGATCAGCAGAAGGTTACGCTGTCGCGGGCGATCGACGAGCCGCTTCAAGGCGCCATAAGCGGTGACGCCGGAGCACATCAGCGTGGCGGCCTGATTGACCGGTAACGGATCGTATTCGAGCAGATATTTTGCATCGGGCACCAGCACGTGGCTGGCGAACCCGCCATCGATGGCAACGCCGAGAAACCGTTGCTTGGCGCAGAGATTTTCATCGCCCGTCAGGCATTCGCGGCACTGACCGCAGCCGATCCATGGAAACACGGCGCGCTTGGCCCCGACCAGATCCTTCGGCACGTCGGAGCCGACCTCGTCGACGACGCCTGCGATCTCGTGACCGAGGGTGAAGGGGAGCGTCATGCCGCGCGTGGTGTCGAGCCTCTTGCCGCCGCCGAGATCGGCATAACCGTCCTGGATGTGAAGGTCGGAATGGCAAAGCCCACAGCGCTCGATTCGAACCAACACTTCTCGTCCTGCAGGTTTTGGCGCCTCGACGACGGTTTCGCACAGCGGCGCATCAAACTTGACCAACGATTGGCGACGCATGAGCGGCATGGAGTCTCTCCGAGAGAAGGGTCAACTGTGGTCGCGTATATGGGTCAATTCCCGGGCCATGGCAACAAAGCCGCCGACGGGAATGGTTTCGGGACGCCGGGTCTCATCGATCTCAGCCGCAGCGACCAGCCGTGCCGGCTCGATCCCCAGGGATTTCAAGCTTTGGCGAAGCATTTTGCGGCGCTGCCCGAACGCGGCGGCGGTCACCTGTTCCAGTGCACGACGGTCACAGGGCTCTGGCGCGGTGCGCGGTATCAACCGCACGACGGAGGAAGTCACCTTGGGCTGCGGCACGAAAGCTGCCGGCGAGATATCGAAGAGGATCTTGGTCTCGGCACGCCAATTCGCAAGCACGCCCAGCCGCCCGTAAGCCTCATCGTTCTCGCGTGCCACGATGCGCTCGGCGACTTCACGCTGAAACATCAACACCATCGTGTCGTACCAGGGCGGCCACGGCTCGATCGAAAGCCAATCGATCAGAAGCGCGGTTGCGATATTGTAGGGCAGGTTGGCAACGATTTTTGCTCTCGTGGACCCAAGCCAAGGACGCGGATCGAAAACTTGAGCATCGGCACAGACGACCTCCAGCCGTCCCGGATATCGCTGAGCGATTTCCTCAAGCGCGGGGAGGGCGCGTTCGTCACGCTCCACGGCAATCACGTGGCGCGCGCCCATGGCCAGCAACGCGCGCGTCAATCCCCCCGGGCCGGGACCGATCTCGATCACGGTGGCATCTTCAAGCGGACCCGCGGCACGTGCGATGCGGGCGGTGAGATTAAGATCCAGGAGGAAGTTCTGCCCGAGCGATTTGCGAGCGGCGAGCGAGTGCCGGCGGATGACCTCGCGAAGCGGCGGAAGGTCGTCGATCGCGCTCATGCGTGCCCACTTTCCGAAGCTCGTGTTCGACTGTGGCTCAGAGTCAAAGCCGCACTGGCCGGGCGGCCGCCATGCGGGCGGCTAGCCGCAGCGCCGCAATCAGGCTGGACGGGTTTGGCTTGTCGGTGCCGGCGATGTCGAACGCCGTCCCGTGATCCGGCGACGTCCGGATGAACGGCAGCCCCAGCGTGACATTGACCGCCTCTTCGAACGCCAGCGTTTTGATCGGGATCAGCGCCTGGTCGTGATACATGCAGATCGCGCAGTCGTAGGTTTGCCGCGCGGCATCGTGAAACATGGTATCCGCCGGCAGTGGCCCACGGATATCCAGGCCCTCGCTGCGCAGCAACGTGACGGCTGGCGCGACGATGGTCTGGTCCTCGGTCCCCAGTGAACCATCTTCGCCTGCATGCGGATTGAGGCCGGATACGGCTAGACGCGGGCGGGCGATTCCGAAATAGGATTTCAGGCCCGCCACCACGATACGCGACGTCGAGACGATCAGCTCGCTCGAAAGCTGCGTCAGCGCCTCGCGCAAGGGAACGTGGATGGTGACGGGAACGACGGCAAGCGCAGGCGACCACAGCATCATGACGGGTTGTGGCGAAGCATCTGTCGCCGCGAGTTCGGCGAGATATTCGGTGTGACCCGGATGACGGAAACCGGCGCGGTAGAGTACGTTCTTTGCGATCGGGTTGGTCACGACCGCGCTCGCGCGGCCCGCCATGACGTCTTTGACCGCCTTGCGGATCGAGGCGAGTGCGGCTCCGGCGCTGCTATCGTCGGGTTGTCCGGGTGCGGCGGTCGCAACATGACCCGTGGCAACGACCGGCAACGCGTGCGCGAAGGCATCGTTGGCTTCTTCAGGACCGACTTCGGCGATCCGAACGGTTAGCCCCAAGGTCTTTGCGCGACGATGGAGAGAAGCGGCATCTCCGAGCCAGTAGAAGGGCGGCAGCTTCAGATCTGCGCGGCGAAGCCAAGCCTTGAGCGTGATGTCGGCGCCGATCCCGGCGGGTTCGCCCGATGTCAGCGCGAGAGGCTTTGCCATTTGTTCAAAATGTTCGATTATTGCGACTTCGGGTATTCGATCATTGCGGCTGCGCGCGCTTCTCGCAAATACGCCTTGGATTTTGCCTCATATTTTTCGGCAAACATCTTGTCGCGGATTTCTTTCTTTTTGGGCGTATCGACCTTGGTCGGTTCTCTTGCGCACAGCACGACCATCTCGATGCCCTGTTTGGTCACCTCGGGCGGGGTGAGGTGGCCGATCTGCATGCCGTCGAGTACTTCGCGCAGCGTAGGGGGGATGTCGGCCGAGGTCTTGGTCACGGACTCGCGGATCGCGGCGTTCGGCATCGCCTTGAAGAAGGCGTTCGCCTCGGTGCATGACTGAATCCGTGCGCGCAGCGCCTCGCCTTCCTTCTTGCGAGCCTCGACGACTTCTGCCGCGGAGCCGCGCGGAACGACCAGCACGATCGGCTGCATCTTGTATTCGACACCCTGCGCCGCCGACTTTTCATCCTCGCCCGCGGCCGCAGCGACATCCTTTTCGCCGATCTGCAGGCTTTCCTTGTATCGGCCGCGAATCAGGTTGCTCCAGACCATGTCGGTCTTGATGCGGGCCTTGAGCGTGTCGGGGCGGATACCCTGGCTCTCCAGCGACTTCGTCAGCGCGTCCGGAGTGATCCGCATCCGCCCGGCCATGCCGGCGTATGATTGATCGACGTCGCTTGCGGAAGGGTCGATGCTAAACTTCTTTCCTTCCCTGAGCTTCACCTTCTCGTCGATCAGTTCGTTGATCACGTCCTTGCGGTCCGGTGTTTTGTGGGTGCTCAGCATCAGCAGCTTAGAGCGCTGCTCGATATCGAAATTGGTGATGGGCTCGCCGCTGACCATCACGACGACTTGCGCGCGGGCAGGTAGCGACGATCCCACGCTCAAAGCGAGGGCTACGCCACAGCCCAGAATGAGCGTTGAAAGCCGGTTACGGAGGGCAACGGTCATTGTCATCTTCGCTATGTTAGTTCGACCCCGGTGGAGCAGGTTTGACGTCATTTCGTTGTTCGGGCGAGAGCCCGAAACCCCCGCTGAAATCCTATACTTGCCGACCCCTGATTCCAGTCAAGAAGACCTTTGTCGAAAACCGGGCCGAGGTTTTTCGCCGGCGACTATACCGCACCCATAATATCGTCCGCGAGGGCTCCTGGGACCAACCTATTGCCCCGTCGTGCCCGAATTGGCGATGGTGCGCAGGCCGAGCTGCAGCATGAAAGCGTGGCCCAGGATGGGTGGTGACGTCGTCGTCGCATAGGAATACGAAGTGACATAGTTGGCGGCGAGCACGAAGCAGTCGTCCACGTAGCCCGCACCGACGACGTACTGGTTGATCTGGTTGGCAACCAAATCCCAGCGTGCAGCGCCGGTCGCAACCCAGTTGGTCGCGATTTTAACCGAACCGGAAACCAGGATGCCCTCGCGGCGCGTCAGATATCCGAGATCGGGCTGTGCGGCATAGTCGCCGTAGAGAACGCTGACCGACCAGCGGTCGAAGTTGGCCCGCGCTTCGGCCTCGAAGCGCTCGACGTTTCCGGTCGCCTCGTCAAAGCGCGCACGTGTTGCGAGCGTGTACGTGCGGTTCGGCGAATAGGTCAGGCTTGCGACGTAGTCGGATCTCGGGGTCTGAAGGCCTGAATTGACCGCGGTGTTGGTGACGTCTTGCACCGCAAAGGAGTTCATGCCGAACAGCTGATAGGATTGGCCGAACACGGCGGTGACCGATCCGCCACGGTCGAACTGGGTGGTCGCCTGAACGCCCGCGTTGGCTCGCCCGCCGCCTTCGACGCGGTCATAGCCGGAGAACTTGTCCACACTGAACAGGTTCGAGGTGTCGAAGGTCATGCTCTGCGCATCTTCATTCGGCAGTTTACCCGCGTAGGTTTCGTTGGGGCGGATGATGACCTGCGCGATCGGCTCGATGGTGGTGGAACCCCATGGCTGAACGTTGATGAAGGGATAGCGATACTCGAGCCCGATCGTCGGCATCACGCGCAATGCCTGCGTGTTGCCTGTGGGCAGGAAGTTGGAGACGCCGGGCTGATTCGAGATGTCGGCGTTGATGGCGTCGGCGCGCAGGCTGGCAAACGGCGTCCAGATTTCACCGGCGGAATCGGTGAAGGAGCGCCGCCAATCGACTTCGGCGGAAAGGCGCGTGTAAGTCCCCGGCATGCCGCGAAGCAGGCAGTTTTGCCGGTTGATGCTCTGCGCCGTGTCGGCGGTAGCGTTCAGGCACGCCCCGTTGGCAGCGGCGGTCGGGTTGATGGCATCGAACACCGCACTGTCGCGGGTAAGATTGACGAAGTTCGTTTTGTAACTGACCTCACCACCCAGCACCTGGTGATTGATCACGTTGGCGTAGTCGATCACCGGCCAGATCACCGGCACCTGCGACTGATTGCCCGAAAGGCTGAGATAGTAAATCGTTCGCGCGTCGAAGTAGCTGCGGTTGCCGACGCCGGTCAGGTAAAGCTGTGACGGCGCTTCCGTCGGCAGGGCGAGAAACGAAGTGAACGGGTCCTTGTAGGCGGATAGCCGATAGTCCGACAGCACCATGTAGTCGGACAGCGCAATGCCTTCCCAGCCCCAGACCCACTTGTCGTTCAGTGCGAATTCGCCCTTGGTCTCGATGCCGCCGCGGAATTGGCGGTCACCGGGCTGACCGGCGAAGGCGCCGGGATCGATCTGGTCGATTCCATAGGCGCGAATTTGATAGGCGCCATCCATCAGGCGCTGACGGAATTCGCCCTGAAACAACACGCCCTGCTCGGTCATGAAGCGCGGGTTGAAGGTGGCGTCATAGTCCGGCGCGATGGCCCAGTAGTAGGGCGTTTCGATGCCGAATCCGTAGGTCGAATTCGTGGAGTAAGAGGGCGTCAGGAAGCCGCTCTTTCGTTTCACGGTTGGATCGGGGGTGGAGAAATACGGCAGATACGCCATCGGAACGCCGAAGAACTCCAGCTGCGCGTTCTCGAAGTAGAGCATCTTCTCGACCTGGTCATGGATGATGCGCACCCCCTTGACCTGCCATAGCGGCGGCTTCTTCGGATCGTCCTTGCATGGCGCGCACGCGGTATAGACCCCGTTTTCGAAAACCGTGTAGTTGCCGCTGGAGCGGTCGGCCCGGGTCGCAGCCATGTGCGTGGCGTCGGCAGTATCGACGTGGAGCGAATCCACGAAGCCGTCGCGATAGTCGTCGCTGAGGTCGAGGACACTGGCGTAGGTGATCTTGCCATCCACATCCGTCATGCGGATGTTGCCTTCGGCGTGCAGCCGCTTGGTCTTCTGATCGTAGATGACCTTGTCCGCCTCGACGCTCGTTCCATTGTAGAACAGCTGCACGTTGCCGACCGCCGACACCCGCGAATTGTTGTAGTCGTAGTCGACCTCGTTGGCCTGCACGAGCATCTGTCCGTCGTTGGCTGGACGCTGCGTGACAGGTTTGGGCGGTCGCGGATTGTAGGAAAAGCTTTGCGCAAAAGCGGTGGGCGCGGTTGCGAGCCCCAACAGGCCCCACACGAGCAAACCGAGCGCGATCGCCGCAAGGCGTACGCCATAGCGGCGCACGACAGCACTCTGCCGCAACGCAAACGGTCGTTTGTGGAGGGCGGCAACCATAGCCACTACCCGTCCTCCTGATACAACAAGGCCAAAAAGCCGGTGAGGCCGCCAACGCATACGGGCAGCCACGCCGAAGCGATCGGATGCATCAACTCAGCCTTGCTCAAGTCCTCGGTTACTTTGGACAAAACGTAGAGCAGAAAGCCTGCGCCCACGCCACTCAAAACCATTCTCTGAACACCGCCCATCCGGAAGAAACGGAGGCTTACACTGGCAGCGAGCATGACCATGGCCGCCAGCAAAAAGGGCTGTGCAATCAACTTGTGATACTGCAGCCGATAGCCGGCCGTGGCGAAGCCGGAGCTCTCGGAAGAGCGGATGTATCCCGGAAGTTGCCAAAAAGACACAGTTTCCGGGGTCGAGAAACTATTGCGGATCTGAGCCGGCGTGAGGCTGGTCGCAAGCGTGAAGTTATCCTGCTCGACCGGAGGGCCGTCGAGGGTGTATCGGCGGACCGACTTGAACAGCCATTGCCCTTCTTCGAGTGTGGCCTGTTGCGCTTCGACCCGCTCCTTGAACTGATCGTTGTTATCGAAGCGGAACACCGTCAGACCCGTCAGTCGCACGCCCTGCTGCTCGCTGCGGGCGGCGTTGATGATGGCTTGTCCGTCGTTGTTGATCTGATTGATCCAGAATCCTGCGGCATCCTGCACGCCGCCGCCGGGCGCGTTGCCGAATAGCTCGGCTTCCATCCGTTTGGAGAGCTCGCGCAGATTGGCCGACATCGGATTGTAGGCGATGGTGGCAAGCACCCCGAGCACCATCGCGCTGGCCAGCGCGGGCGCAATGAATTGCCAGGCAGATACCCCTGCCGCCCGCGCCACCACAAGCTCCAGCCGCCTGGAAAGCGCGAGATAACAGGTCATCGCTCCGATCAGGATGCAAAACGGCATCATCTTTTCGAGCAGTTGCGGCACGCGGAACAGCGAGGTCTCCGCGACCGCGATCGCGGAAACGTCGGCAAGACCCGAGGTCTTCCGTACCATTTCGATGTAGTCGACGAGCACCAACAGCACGAAGATGGCGGCAAACACACCGAGCGCCGACACCACGAAGCGGCCGGCGAAATAGCGTCCGAGCGTGTTGGTGACCATGCTCATGCGGCGGCCGGACGTCCGAGGAGCCGCAGGATTTTCTCGTTCGAGCGGTTGATGGCCTCGATCAGCATCGCCGGCGGTTCGATGACGACGCCATCAATGATGATCCAGAGACTGCCGGCGATGGCTGTCGCCAGCATCAGGTACTGCACGACCGTTGCGTATGGCGATTTCACCGTCAGCACCGAGCACGCGAAGCCCGCCATGCGCAGCCCGAACACCATAAGGATCGCGCCGGTGATGGAGAAGTTACGGCTCTGGCGGGTGGTGCGTGGTGCGCCGAGAAAAGCAAAGGTGAGTGCGGCAAACGCAAAGGGATAGATCGGCGACATGAAGCGGTCGTGCAGTTCGGCGCGGAATTGTCCAGGCAACTGCTGATAGATCGGGTCTGAAATCTTCCGGGGCCAGCAATTCCCACAGGTACCGCTCGCGAATGCCGAGCGTGACGTCATGGCCCTTGCTGAATTTCGACATGTCGAAGCCGTAGCGGCCGAAAGCGACCAGCGCGGGATCGTGCTTGCCGGCTTCGAAGCGTTCGAGATTCCCGTCTTCGAGAATCAGGAACGAGCCGCCTTCGTTTTTCACGACGGTGCCGTGATCGGCGACGATGCTGACGCGCTCCTTCGGATCCCGGCGGTCGTCGATGAAGATGCCCTTGAGCAAGCCGCCCGGTTGGCGTTCGCGGATTCGGATCGTCAAATTTTGATCGAGCTGGGCGAAGCGGCCGGGCTGCAGGACGTTGGTCAGCACGTCGGCCGTGATCTCGGCATCCCATTGCTTGATCCGGCGCAGGCCGTCAGGCGCCAGAAAGGCCGCGATGAAGGCGACCAACATCGCGACCACGCAGGTGGCAAAGAGGAAGGGACGGAACAGGCGGATCGGGGAAAAGCCGGCCGCGTTCATGACGATGATTTCCGAATCGGTCGCGAGCTTGTTCAGCGTGTGCGAGATCGAGATCATCAAGGCGATCGGAGAGATGATCAGAACCAGCGCCGGGATGACGAGGCTGGTGATGCCGAGGAAGGTCAGGATGGTCTGGCCCTGACTGGTCATCAGGTCGATGCCGCGCAAGGCCTGCGTAATCCAGATCACGCCGGTGAGGCTGACCAGGACGAGCGCAAACGACGCGAGCGTCGTGCGAAAGATATACCTGTCGATTGACCCCATCGTTACCGCACGGTCCCACCTGGCGCGCCTTGAAGCGGTTTCCGACCAACCCCGAATGGGGTCCCCTTTGGCCAGTCCGCCGTTGTTCAGACGCTCAATTATCTCACTACCATCCCTTTGATCCGTCAACAAAATGGCTTGGCCGTGGCGGGCTTAGGACATGGTTAATAAATTAGACAATGTGGCGTCCCCGCCACGGTAATGGCGTGGATTCGGCCGCTACCGGCGGCGCGGCATTCCGGCTCGAAAAAGTCAATCCCGCACGCCATTAAAATCCGGCAATCTGAGGTGGCTTCATGACCCCTAAATCCGCAAAAGCGGTGCTACCGGGGAGGGAGCAAGACCAGAATCAGATCGCGTCGTCAGCTGCCGATGCATGGCTCAGGGGTCGGGAACTTCAGACGGGCGGGGGCGGTGCTTGGCAGCGTGGCGTCTCGCGGGCCATAGTGCGCCGACGCACGCTCTTGACGGGTACCTTAACGTGGCCGGGAAGAGAATTTTCGCCGGCAGGCAGGCCGCCCTGTCGCCAGCGACAGCCCTGATTCTTGGAGGATTTACTTATGACCGACGCCGTCAAGGTCGGCTTTGTCTCGTTTTCTGGTGCCCCAAGCGGAATTTTGGCGGTTTTTTGCGACGATGCGCTTGAGTTCGGCCCCTCCACCCGAAAGGTGCTGGGCACGGCGGCCGGTTTGATCAAGCGGGCGGCTGAAACCAATCGGTTCAAAGGAAAAAACGGCTCGGTTCTCGATATTTTATCTCCGCAGGGCCTGAAGGCGAAGCGCCTGCTCGTAGTGGGGACCGGCAAGTTTTCCGAGCTCAAGGAGCACGATTTTCTCAAGCTCGGCGGTATCGTTGCCGGCAAGCTGAAGGCGGGACGTGAGGCTCTCGGCGTGATCGCCGAATTGCCCAAGGGGCCGATGAGCGCGGATCAGGCCGCCGCGGTCGCTTCCGGCATCCGGTTGCGCGGCTACATCTTCGATCGCTACAAGACCAGGAAAAAGGACGGCGAGGACGCAAAGCTGCGGGCCGATGTATCGATCGCGGTTGGCGACGTCGCTGCCGCGAAAAAGGCCTTTGCCCCAAGCGCGTATGTCGTCGACGGCGTCATCACGGCGCGCGATCTCGTCAACGAGCCGCCGAACGTATTGTTTCCGATCGAATTCGCGCGCCGCGCCGGTCAGTTGCGCAAGCTTGGTGTTGCAGTCGACGTGCTCGACGTCAGCGCCATGAAAAAACTCGGGATGGGTGCGCTGCTTGGCGTGTCGCAAGGCTCGTCGCAACCCGGCCGCACGGTGGTCATGCGCTGGAACGGCGGCAAGCGCGGCGAGCAGCCGGTTGCCTTTATCGGCAAAGGGGTCTGTTTCGATACCGGCGGCATTTCGATCAAACCGGCCGGCAGCATGGAAGACATGAAGGGCGACATGGGCGGTGCAGCCTGTGTCGTCGGGCTGATGCAGGCATTGGCGGCGCGCAAGGCCAAAGCCAATGTTGTCGGCGCGATCGGCCTCGTAGAAAACATGCCGGACGGCAATGCCCAACGGCCGGGCGATATCGTGACTTCAATGTCCGGTCAGACCATCGAAATCATCAACACCGACGCCGAGGGACGGCTGGTGCTCGCGGACGTACTTTGGTACGTGGCGAAAAAGTACAAGCCGAAATTCATGGTCGATCTCGCCACGTTGACGGGCGCCATCATGGTGGCGCTCGGCACCGAATATGCGGGCCTGTTCTCCAACAATGATGAACTGTCCGAGCGTCTCGTCAAAGTGGGACTCGTGACGGGCGAGCGCGTCTGGCGCATGCCGCTTGGTCCGGAATACGACAAGCAGATCGATTCGCAATTTGCCGACATGAAGAACACCGGCACACGCAACGGCGGCTCGATCACCGCGGCGCAATTCCTGCAACGCTTCGTTGACGGCACGCCCTGGGCCCATCTCGACATTGCGGGCACCGCGATGGGGGCGCCGAAGACCGAGATCAACCAGAGCTGGGGTTCCGGGTTCGGCGTTCGCCTGCTCGACCGGCTGGTCGCGGAGCATTACGAAGCGAAGCGATGACGGAAGTTCTATTCTATCATCTGCAAGACATCTCGGTGGAGAACGTGCTGCCACCGCTGCTGGAAAAATCCATCGAGCGCGGCTGGCGGGTCGTCGTACAGTCGACGTCGGAAGAGCGCACCGAGGCGCTGGACGCTCATCTGTGGACCTATCGTGAGGACTCGTTCCTGCCGCACGCGACCTGGCGTGTCAGCGACGTCGAGGATCACCCGATTGTCCTCGTGGTCGAGGACGGCAATCCGAATCAGGCCAATGTGCGGTTTCTGGTCGACAATGCGCCGTTGCCGGCAAACACCGATACCTATGACCGCGTCGTTCTCCTGTTCAACGGCGATGACGTGGATGCTCTTACCGCAGCGCGTCAGGCCTGGACCGACTGCAAGGGGCGGGGATTCGACGTAACCTATTGGCAAGCCGATGAACGGGGGCGTTGGCAAAAGCGCGATTAACAGTTCCGCTATTAATGATAGTCTATGGTTTTGCGCGGCAGGCCTGTATAAGGCCATGGTCGTGCCGCAAAGTGATGGTCGTACAGTCGCTTAAGGCAGGAGAGAGATCTAGTTCGTCGTGCGAAACCAATACCGTCATCGGAAATCAGTGCTGGCATTGCTTCTGCTCGCTCCCGTGCTGACGGGCTGCGGAGCGACGGCCTCTGATATTTTTTCTTCCGACCTCATGTCGAAGGATGCCGAATGGTTTTCGCGCAGCGGCCGCCTGTTCATCAAGAGCGTCTCGATCGAGACGCCGCCGCTCACCGCGGATAAGCCGGTCACGGCCGAGGATCTCGTCAGTGCCGAGGGCGCCTGCCCGGGCATGGCGGCAGCCAACGTTCCGGCCAATGCCAACGCCTTGTCGGACGGCACGCCGGCGCCGGTGCCTGTAAGCAACGGCACGGTGGCGCTGGGGCACACCGAATGCGACGTCGTCCGCGGGATCGGCGCGCCGGCGAACGTCAACATCTCGAATAACGAGCGTGGCGAACGCCTCACGGTAATCAACTTCTCGCAAGGCACGCGCGCCGGAATCTATACCTTCACCGCCGGGCGATTAAGCTCAGTCGAACGTGGGGCCGAGCCGGTGGCTGAGCCGAAAGCCGCCAAGCCGAAAAAGAAAAAGCCGGCGCCGGCGCCGACCTGATCGCGTTTGATCCACCTAGCCTGGCGGCACGAGAATTCCCAATTTGCAAGTGCCGATGACTTTTCGAATTTCGTGATGCGCCGCGAGCGAGCACGATCTTCGAAAAGTGGTGACTAACCCTCCGAACTCGCTGCCAGCCATTCCTCCTCGACCTTCGTCAGGGCGTCCGCGGCGCTCGCGCGCGCCTTGCTGAGTTGCGCGGCCTGTTTTGGGTCGCGCGTGAACAGGTCAGGCAGCGCAAGTGCCGCGTCGATCTTTTCGATGATGCCGCTGATGCGGGCCATTTCCGTTTCGGCTTCCGAAATCCGTTGTTTGAGCGGGGTACGTTTTTCCCTCGGCCGGCGCGCGCTCGTGTTGTTCTGGCTGCTGATTTCCGGCTCGCGTTCGCGCGGAGCGACCTTGGCGCCACGCGCCGAGAGCACGGTGCGCCGGTAATCGTCGAGATCGCCGTCATAGTTCGTCACGGCTTGATTTGCGACCACCCATAGCCGATCGGCGCAGGATTCGATCAGGTAGCGGTCATGGGAGACCATGATGACGGCGCCGGGAAAATCGTTGATGGCCTCGGCGAGCGCCGCGCGGCTGTCGATGTCCAGGTGGTTGGTGGGTTCGTCGAGAATGATCATGTTGGGGCCGAAGAAGGTCGCAAGTCCCAACAGCAGCCGGGCTTTCTCGCCGCCTGAGAGATTTTTCACCAGCGTGTCGCCGGCCTTGCCGGAGAAGCCGATCGCGCCGGTGCGGCCGCGTACCTTGCTCTCGGGCGCATCCGGCATCAGCTTGCGGATATGATCACACGGCGAAGCGTCGACGTTAAGTTCATCGACCTGATGCTGGGCAAAATATCCGACCGAAAGCTTATCGGCCCGGGTGACCTTTCCGGAAAACGGCGAGAGCTTGCCGGCGAGCAATTTGACCAGCGTAGATTTGCCGTTGCCGTTGGAGCCCAACAACGCGATGCGGTCGTCGGTATCGACCCGCAGCGTCACGCGGTTAAGAACCGGTTGTTTCGCGTCGTAGCCGACCGACACGTCATCGACAGCGATGATCGGCGGGGACAGCATTTTTTCAGGCTTCGGAAAGCTGATTTCGTGCACGTCCTGGGTGACGAGAGCGGTCACCGGCTTCATTCGCTCCAGCATCTTGACGCGTGATTGGGCTTGGCGGGCTTTCGAGGCCTTGGCCTTGAAGCGATCGACAAAGGCTTGCAAACGCTTGCGTTCGTCGGCTTGCCGCCTGGCATGCTTGGCATCGAGCATTTCGCGCGTAGCGCGCTGTTCCTCAAACGAGGTGTAGCTGCCTTTGTAGAGGGTAAGCCTGCCGCGATCGAGGTGCAGGATCTGGTCAACCGACGTATCGAGCAGGTCGCGATCATGGCTGATGACGATAACGGTGCGCGGATAGTTGGCGAGGTGGTCCTCCAGCCACAACGTGCCTTCCAGATCGAGATAGTTGGTCGGCTCGTCCAGCAACAAAAGGTCAGGCGCAGCAAATAGCGTCGCCGCCAACGCCACCCGCATCCGCCAGCCACCGGAAAACTCCGAGCACGGTCTGATCTGATCTTCAGCGGAGAATCCAAGGCCACTCAGGATGGCAGCCGCGCGTGCCGGCGCGGAGTGCGCCTCGATGTCAACGAGCCGGGTTTGAATTTCGGCAATGCGGAGGGGATCGCTTGCAACCTCCGCCTCGCGCATCAACGATTCGCGCTCGCCATCAGCTTTCAAAACGACTTCGATCAGCTTTTCCGGTCCGTCCGGCGCTTCCTGCGCCAAGCTTCCTAAACGCCAGCGCGGTGGAATGGCGATGGTACCGGTTTCAGTCGGCAGATCACCGCGAATGGCATGGAACAGCGTCGACTTGCCGACCCCGTTGCGGCCAACGAAGCCGACCCGTGCCCCAGGTACGATTTGTACCGAGCTGCGGTCGATCAGAAGACGCCCGGCAATCCGGACCGAAATATCGGTGAGGGCAAGCATGCGGGCTTTTCACCGAAAGCCGCTTCAAAACGCAACCTGTATGTTGGTCCGGCAGTTCGAAAAATATGACCAATGCTTGCCGCGCATTCGTCCTAGCGGCTTTTCGCCTCGTCGCGCCTGCGCAATTCATCGACAAGATGCTGCAAATGAGGCGACATGCCCGCCGGCTCCAGGCGAAGGATCTTCTGGAGATGCTCGCCCACGGCATCGCGGATCGATCGGCTAGCCCCGTTATCGAGCGGTTCGACGTCGGCTGCATATGGACTTTTCATGATCAGTTCCGTGCCCTGACGATTGTTGTTGGGTCAGGTGACGGCATACCAAGTCATTGGATGCGATTTTGTTTCCGCGAAGCTGTGGATTCCGGGTCGTGTTGGCAAATTTTCGATGAAGGGGATTTCCCGGAGGAACAATCGGAGGCCCCGACCACAGAGATCTGGACCCCCGAATGCTGGCTTTGTGGCCGGGTTCAGTAGCAGCGGTTGATCAGGCGCCAACGAGGCCCAAACGGGGTCGGCACCACTCGGCGCACATAGCAACCGCCATATCCGTCATAGCCGTACACCGGGCCGCCGACGAAGAAGCGTGGGCCGCCGAAGCCATGGTGCCAACCGCTATGCCATCCACCGTGCCAGCCGCCCCAGGCCGAGGC
Source organism: uncultured Alphaproteobacteria bacterium (assembly GCA_963824305.1). Taxonomy (GTDB): domain Bacteria; phylum Pseudomonadota; class Alphaproteobacteria; order Rhizobiales; family Xanthobacteraceae; genus Bradyrhizobium. The sequence continues at coordinate 632,037 of CAWGOW010000001.1, read as the reverse complement.
GGAGGTAGGGGCGAGTGCTGCCGCGCCGAGTGAAACCGCGGCTACCAACGCGAGTGAAAGTTTACGAAACATCGTCGTCTCCTCATGCTCAGGCGCGGAAAGCGCCATCGGGTGAAACGCACTTTTCCAAAACGCCTTTTTCGAATGGAGCGACGTCCGGATGACGAAACCTACGCTTGGGCGCGTGAATGAAAGCGGGACGGCCGCTTCAGAAAGGGTTCATTTTTATGAAATCGTCGTAAGCCTGAATTCCGGTCATCGGCCAAAACGGCCGATTCTCAGGCCATCGCGTCGCTTGCCGTGTCCCGGCCGCACCGATATAAGCCCGCAACCTTCCATCTGCGCTTTCCAGGGATCAAATCATGGCGATCGAACGCACCTTTTCCATCATCAAGCCGGACGCGACGGCTCGCAATCTGACCGGCGCCGTCAATGCGCTGATCGAGAAAGCCGGCCTTCGTATCATCGCCCAGAAGCGCATCCACATGACGCGCCAACAGGCGGAGACCTTCTATGCCGTCCACAAAGCGCGTCCGTTCTTCGGCGAGTTGGTGGATTTCATGACCTCCGGTCCGGTGGTCGTTCAGGTGCTCGAGGGCGAAAATGCCGTTCTCAAATACCGTGACGTCATGGGGGCGACCGACCCGTCGAAGGCCGCCGATGGCACCATCCGCAAGGTTCATGCGAAATCGATCGGCGAGAACTCGGTGCATGGTTCGGATGCCCAGGAAACCGCGGCGATCGAGATCGCCCAGTTCTTTTCCGGCAACGAGATCGTCGGCTGATTGCCGGCCGATGGATGGCGGCGCTGGCGCGCTGTCTGGACGGTCGCGGACGGCAGCGGTCCGCGGCTTGAGAGGGGGCAGGCTGTGAGCTCGCTGTTGCAAGCGGTCGATCCCGCCAATATCGGCGCGTTCTTCGCGCAAGTTCAGATCGACATGCATACGACCGCATTCTGGATTGCGGTCGGCAAGATCGTTTGGATCAACGTACTATTGTCCGGCGACAATGCGCTCGTGATCGCGATGGCTTGCCGTGGCTTGCATGGCCGGCATCGGCTGTGGGGCATGATCATCGGCGCCGGCATCGCGGTGGTGCTGCTGATTGTCTTCACCGGCATCGTCGCCACGCTGATGGCGCTGCCTTATCTGAAACTTGCCGGTGGTCTTGCGCTGCTCGTTATCGCAGCCAAGCTGATTGTACCGGAAGACGAGAATAACGAGGTCGCTGCCGGCGCCACGCTTTGGCAAGCGATCCGCATCGTCGTCATCGCCGACATCATCATGAGCCTCGACAACGTGATCGCGGTCGCGGCCGCGGCCAACGGTCAGCTCTCGCTTCTCATTCTGGGGCTTGCGGTCAGCATTCCCATGATTATCGCCGGCGCGGCCCTGATCATGATGGTGCTTGATCGGTTTCCGATCCTGGTTTGGCTCGGAGCGCTTTTGCTGGGCTGGATCGCGGGCGATGTCATGGAAACGGATCCAGCCGTGCAGCCGTGGCTGCATCATCTGCTGGACGGCACGATCTCGATACACCTCGACGCGAAATCACTCGCTTTCGGTGTCGCGCCGAATTTCGATCTGGAAGGCGAGCTCGACGAATATCTGGCGTCGGTTCTTGGCGCGCTCACCGTGTTGGTGGTCGGATCGATCTGGCGGCGCCGAAGGCTTAGGCAGCTTGAAGAACCGGCCGCCGACGCCGCTTGATCGGCGGGGGTGCCTGATCGGCGCCCATAATTAGCTCCTCACGATCGATCCGGAACGCCCGGCGAGCCGAGCGAGTTGCTTGAAGCGGCTGCCGACGCGGTCGGCGACGAGATCGACGAGCCTGTGCTCGAACACCAGCGTCAGCTTGCGGCCGTAGCTGCGGAAATGCGTTGCCGGCAACACGCCCGGGCGCGCGGCCGATATCAGGTGGGCGACCCGCAATGCGGCGCCGAGCATGCGGGCGCGCTCCAGCATCGCGGGCGGCACCAGCGCCTGCATCGTGACCGGCGGTTCATTTTGCTCGCTCAGGCCGGCATAGCGGTAGAAAACCGAGAGCGCCACAAAGGCGCGGCCTGGATGGCTGATAGAGCCGAAATTTCCGTTCGTGATGAGATTCAGCGTTTCTTCGCCGCGGTGATCGGGATGCACGCGCCACCCGATGTCCGACAACAAGCACGCGGCGTGGCGCAGGCGGCGATCTTCTTCCGTCTCCCGCAACTTCACGATGCGGACAAAGCGGTCCGTCCACTCGATCAATTCCTGGGCGTGACGGGCCGACCGCGACAGCAACTCGTTGAGTTTTTGGGCGGCGCACAGAAAGCCGTCCTTGGCGCGCTCGCCTTCGGGAAGCATTTCGTAGAGCAGCCCTTCGCGCACACCGAAGGTCGAGAACACGATGGTTTTCGGTCGGACTACACGGATGATGTATTCGAGAACGAGCGCAGCGTATGCCAGCAACGGCCGCCGGGCGTCGGCGATCGCCTCGATATTAGCCAGCATGTTGGCCGCGACCAGACGGCGCAGCCGTTGGACGAAGTCGAGTGCGTCCTGGGCGGGAAGCGAATATCCGTGCATCACGCCGAGCGGGTATTCGCTCTGAATGATATGGATGCGCGCCAAAGCACGCCACGTGCCTCCTACCGCGTAAAACGTCCGGCCGCGGCCGCTCTTGATCTGCGAGACATCGGAAAGCGCGGCCTTGACGATGCGCTCGGCGCGCTTGAGCGATTTGTGCGACAAATCCTGCAAAGCCAGGCTTCCAAGGGGAAGCGTCAGTCCGCCGCGGACGCGACTGCCGTGCACGTCGATCAGTTCCAGCGAACCGCCGCCGAGATCGCCGACGATGCCATCCGGACGGTGCACGCCCGACACGACGCCGAGCGCCGACAATTTGGCTTCCCGCGGGCCCGACAGGATCTCGATTTTCGTCCCGCAAATGCGCTCGGCTTTGGTTATGAAATCGGGGCCATTGCTGGCGTCGCGACAGGCCGCGGTCGCGATCGCATGAACGCGGCCAACCTTCATGACCTTGCAGAGCGCCCGAAAGCGCCGCAGCGAGGACAGGGCTTTGGTGACGGCGTCGGGCGCGAGCAACCCGGTGGACTGCACCTCGCGGCCGAGGCCGCACAGTGCCTTCTCGTTGAAGATCGTGGTCAGGCTTCGGGCCATCGCCTGATAGACGACAAGACGTACCGAATTCGAGCCGATATCGATGACTGCGACGCTTGGTGCGCGCTTGCGCGCTCGCTTCACAGCCCGATCCTCTTAGGACGATGGCTGACGCTCGGTGCGCCGGGTAAGGCGGCGCGGCGATGACTCTTTGAGTGACTTTCCACGGCCGGACAAACTCGGATTCGTCATGAAATAGTTGTGCAGATTAAAGGTTTCCTCGCCCTTCGCGGCCTTCATACGCGTTGAAGAACCGTCCGGCAACAATTGCCAGCTTTGCTCGGTATCCTTCAGATTCGCGACCATGATCTGCTCGAGAACCTGCTGATGCACCGTGGGATTTTGCAGCGGACAGAGAATCTCGACCCGGCGATCGAGGTTGCGCGGCATCATGTCGGCAGAGGAGATATACACAGCCGCCTTCGCGCTCGGCAGGCCCTGTCCCATCCCGAAGCAATAGATTCGGCCGTGTTCGAGGAAGCGGCCGATGATCGATTTGACGCGAATATTCTCCGACAGGCCGGGAACGCCCGGGCGCAGACAGCAGATGCCGCGTACCACGAGCTCGATGGAAACGCCGGCCTGCGAGGCCTCGTAAAGCGAATCGATGATGTCGGGATCGACCAGCGAATTCATTTTCAGCCAGATCGCGGCGGGCTTGCCATGCCTTGCATGGTTGGTCTCGCCGCGAACGTGCTCGATCATCCGCTTGCGCAAGGTCAGTGGCGATACGGCCATCTTCTCGATGTCGCTCGGCTCGGCATAGCCTGTGATATAGTTGAAAACGCGCGCGGCGTCGCGACCGATGATGGGGTCTGAGGTGAAGTAGGAGAGGTCGGTGTAGATGCGCGCGGTTACCGGATGGTAGTTGCCGGTGCCGGTGTGGACGTAGGTCGTGAGATTGCCGCCCTCTCGCCGCACCACCATCGACAGCTTGGCGTGGGTCTTGAGTTCGATAAATCCGTAGACGACCTGCACGCCGGCACGCTCGAGGTCTCGCGCCCAGCGGATATTGGCCTCTTCATCGAAGCGCGCCTTGAGCTCGATCAGCGCGGTGACCGATTTTCCGGCTTCGGCTGCTTCGGCCAGTGCGCGGACGATCGGCGAGTTGTTCGAGGTGCGATAGAGCGTCTGCTTGATGGCGACGACATCGGGATCGCGCGCGGCCTGTTGCAGGAACTGAACGACAACGTCGAAGGATTCGTATGGGTGGTGGACGATGAGGTCCTTCTGCCGGATGGCGGCAAAGATGTCGCCGCCGTGGTCGCGCACGCGCTCGGGGTAGCGCGGTACATAGGGCGTGAATTCGAGATCGGGCCGATCGAGCCGTGTAAGTTGCGACAGCTCGTTCATGGCGAGCACGCCGTCGACCAGGAGAACTTCGTCGTCGGCGGTCGAAAGCGCGCGCTGGACGAAGGCGCGCAGCTCCTCCGGCATCTTGGCTTCCATTTCGAGATGGATCACCGATCCGCGGCGGCGCCTTTTCAGCGCAGTCTCGAACAGACGGACAAGATCTTCGGCCTCTTCCTCGATTTCGAGTTCGGAGTCTCGGATGATGCGGAACGCGCCCTGACCCTTGACGGTGTAGCCGGGAAAGAGCCGCCCGATGAACAGGCCGGTCGCTTGCTCGAGTGTGATCACCCGCACTGCGCTGTCCTTGCCCGCGGGCAAGCGAATGAAGCGGTCGATCTTGCCGGGCATGCGAATGAGCGCATTCATCGCTTTGCCGTCGGCGATCCGCGACAATTGAAGGGCTACCGTAAAGCCGAGGCTCGGAATGAACGGGAAGGGGTGAGCCGGATCGATCGCCAGCGGCGTCAGCAATGGGAAGATGTTGTGGAGGAAATGATCTTCGACCCAGGTGCGTTCGGACTTGGGGACATCGCGGCCCTCGACGAGCACGATACCGACCTCGGCGAGAATCTTGTGCAAATCGCGCCAGATCGCCTGCTGGTCTTTCGCAAGCCGCGAGACCGTCTCGTTGATCCGTACCAATTGCTCGGTTGGAGTGAGGCCATCCGGGCTGCGCTCGGTGATTCCTTCGCGCATCTGTGCCTTGAGACCGGCGACACGGACCATGAAGAATTCGTCGAGGTTGTTGGCGGAGATCGAAAGAAACCTGACGCGCTCCAGGGCGGGATGCCTCGGATTGACCGATTCCTCCAGCACCCGGCGATTGAAGTGCAACCAGGAAAGTTCCCGGTTGATGAAGCGTTCGGGACTGCTGCTGATCGCCGGCGGTCCGCCATCAACGGAGTTTTCTTCTTTTGTAGCAATAGCTTGGGCGGATTCCATGAAGCTTCAATCCATTTTATCTCAAACCGCGGGGGGATCGCCCGGACCATGGGATATCGCGGTGACGTTTCAACGACATTGATGTTCCCACCGTGAGTTCCGTCAAGATGGTAGGCACGCCTCGATCAGGCATTACCGCGCAGCAATTCGGCGGCCAGGGCCCGCGTGACGGGCCGGCCTAGCCGCAGGGCTTCGCTGTCCAATAACTCCACGGTCTGGCGCACGGCAGCATAGGAGCGCTCAAGGCGGGTCGACAGATAGCTGACGACGCTTTCATCGACGGCGAGTTGCCGGTCGGCGCAGAATTTAACGATGAGGGCGCGAAACAGATGGTCGTCCGGCGGTTGCAACTGCACCGTTGGTACGGCGCGCAGCCGCGAGCGCAAGTCGCGAAGTTCGACTTCCATCGGTGGCTGGCGCGTCGTCATCAGTACAAAGGCGCCGTCTTCGCGCGCCAGGTTCAGCAAATGGAACAAGGCGCGTTCATCCATATCGGCAGATTTCATGTCTTCGATCACGAGCGCACCGGTCGCGAGCGCGCCGGGAACCTCCGCTGGGGTCAGCGCGTGAGCCGACGTGGAACGCGCGCCTGACTCTTCGGCCCAGATCGCAGCGAGGTGGCTTTTGCCGGACCCTTCCGGACCAACCAGAAACATCACGCGGTTCGGCCAGTCCGGCCAGCTATCGATCAGCGCGAGGCCGGCAGCATTGGCTGGCCCCTCCAGAAAATTATCGCGCGTCAGACTTTCGGCGTGCGGAAGTGTAAATGCCAGCTGACGAGGGTGGACAAGGTTTGCCACCTAGAGCTCCGATTTCGAAGTTCGCATACGATCGCGGCTCCTCTGCAGCGAACTTTGAAAATACAGGTTTTCAGCGAGTTTGGGATTTGACATTCGCGTTCCGAGCTAAGTGTGTCGCGAATATCAAATCCACTCCGCTAGTTTGCCTCGATCGTGCTCATATGCCGTACCCACTCGACGAGATAGAGGGATACGGAGACCAAAGTAAAGACGGTTACCAACCCCATCAGCACCGCATCATACGGCATCGGCCTGAAACCGAAACCAAGCGAGGCCAAAATCAACGCGGCAAGCGCGACCTGTGCCGCGGTATTAAGCTTGGAAACCATCAGCGGTTTCATCGCAATCGGCCTGTCGAACAGCCACGACACGATCACGGCCGAGACAATCATGATGTCGCGCGAGACGACGAGGATGACGATCCAGCGCGGCATCGCGCCCCAGATGCCGAGCGCCACATAGATCGAGACCAGAAGCGCCTTGTCGGCGAGCGGATCGAGCAGGGCGCCCAACTCGCTCGCCATGTTGAACCGCTTCGCCAGAAACCCGTCGACGGCGTCACTGATGCCCGCGATCACGAAGATCGCGAACGCGATCTCCATCTCGTTGGAAGCGATCGCCCAGATAATGATGGGCACCAGAATAATGCGCCCCAACGTAATGATATTTGGAATACTCAACTCGGTGGTTTCCCGGCTACCGGCCCAATTTCCGAAAGTTATCCCCTTTTTGCGGGGTGATCCGGCCGTTGTCTACATAGTAAGCGCCTGTCACCATTGCACAAAGGCGAAATCCGACGTAACCAGCCCGCCAGTCGCGGGCGCAGGCAAAAAATTCGCTGTAACGGCAGTTGGAACAGGTCATGGGCGAGCGCAAAAACGGGCTCACTTACGCGGATTCGGGCGTCGATATCGACGCTGGCAACCGCCTGGTCGACCTGATCAAGCCGATGGTACGCGCCACGGCGCGCGCCGGCACCTCGGCTGAAATCGGCGGTTTTGGCGGGCTGTTCGATCTGAAGGCCGCGGGCTTCAAGGACCCGGTTCTGGTGGCGGCCACCGACGGGGTCGGCACCAAGGTCAAGATCGCCATCGACACGGCACTGCATGGCGGAATCGGGATCGACCTCGTCGCGATGTCGGTCAATGACCTCGTGGTGCAGGGCGCAGAACCGCTTTTCTTTCTGGATTATTTTGCCTGCGGCAAACTCGATCCGGAAGCGGCTGCCGCAATCGTCGCCGGCATCGCCGAAGGTTGTCGCGAATCCGGCTGCGCGCTGATCGGCGGCGAGACCGCCGAAATGCCCGGCCTCTACAAGGATGGCGACTACGACCTTGCGGGATTTGCGGTCGGAGCCGCCGAACGTGGCACGCTTTTGCCGCGTCCGGATATTCGCGCCGGCGATGCTGTGATCGGCCTGGCCTCGTCGGGCATTCACTCCAACGGCTTTTCACTGGTGCGAAGGATTGTCGAAGCCTCGAACCTCGCGTTTGACGCGCCGGCGCCGTTTTCGCCGGTCATGACGCTGGGCGCTGCCTTGCTGACCCCGACCAAACTCTATGTTCGCTCGTGCCTGCGCGCGATCCGCGAGACCGGTGCGGTCAAGGCGCTCGCTCATATCACCGGCGGCGGATTTACGGACAACATCCCGCGCGTGTTGCCCAAGCAGCTTGGCGTGGGGATCGATCTTGCGCGGTTGCCGGTATTGCCGGTCTTCAAGTGGCTTGCCGCGCAGGGCAATATTGCCGAGCTTGAGCTGTTGCGCACGTTCAACTGCGGAATCGGCATGATTGCGATCGTCGAGGCGGACGCCATCGAAGCCGTGACCAGCGTCCTTACCGATGCCGGCGAGAGCGTGACCCTGCTTGGCGAAGTGATCCCGGCAAAAGACGAACATCGCGTCGTCTATAACGGCCACCTCGACCTCTCATGGTGAAGCCCGATTCCCATGAAGGCGTCTCCAGGACCCGTGTAGCGATCCTGATTTCCGGACGCGGCTCCAATATGGCGGTGCTGATCAAAGCGACGAGGGCGGATGACTTCCCGGCCGAGATCGCCGTCGTGATTTCAAATCGGGCGGATGCGGCTGGCGTTGCATTGGCAGAGGCTGAAGGAATCCCGACGGTCACGATTGAAAGCAAGCCGTTCGGAAAGGATCGCGCCGGGTTCGAAACGAAGTTGCAGTCGGCGCTCGAAGATCACCGGATCGAACTGATTTGCCTCGGCGGTTTCATGCGGCTGTTCACGGCGGAATTCGTGCAGCGATGGTATGGCAGGATGCTCAATATCCATCCGTCGCTGCTGCCGTCTTTTCCGGGCCTAGATCCGCATGCGCAGGCCTTGCACGCGGGCGTGAAGGTGTCGGGTGCGACGGTTCATTTCGTTACGCCGGAGACCGACGCGGGACCGATCGTGATGCAGGGTGTGGTAGAGGTTCGCGATGACGACACGCCGGACAGGCTGTCAGCGCGGATCCTTGAGATCGAACATCAGATTTACCCGGAGGCGTTGCGGCTCCTGGCAAGCGGCAAGCTTCGTCTCGATGGGGATGTTTGCCGGCTCGTCGGTGAAGCGGACGCGCGCGGTTCGCTGATATCGCCGCAGCTTGCGGGCAAAGCGTAAATCAAAAACAAATCCCCCGGCGAGGCCGGGGGGAGCATCAGGATTGCTTGCGCGGATCGTGACGAAGTTTAGGAGACCTTGAGGTTTTCCGCGGAACTCTTGCCGCGATTTTCCACGAGGTCATATTCGACAACCTGATTTTCATTGAGGGTCGAGAGGCCCGCGCGCTCGACCGCCGAGATATGGACGAATACGTCCTTATCGCCGACCATCGGCTTGATGAACCCATAACCCTTCGTCGGGTTGAACCACTTGACGGTGCCTTTTTGCATCGCCTGTCTCCTGGTCTAGACGTAAAAAAGACGCGGTCACGCGCGAATTGCGTGCCACGCCACAAGCGGGCTTTGAGGATGTCTGCTGAATTTCCTAGTCGCGAAACGCACAGCCGATCGGCCTAATTCCGGTTGTGACAAGGATTCCAACACGAAATTTGCGGGTTAGCAAGCTCGGGGAGCCTTGGGAAAATCGTCAGACGCGCCCAACTTGCGGCCCGCGGCCCTGTGGCACAGGAACAACAGGGCGGGCCAATTGCCGTTAAAGTTCGGCTACAAGCAATTGACGCCGATATAGAACTGCGACCAAATCGCTCTATTAAAACGATTTGGTATTTTCGGGCTGCTTCGCCCATCATTGGAATGCGTCGATGAGCTTTTGGCGGACAAGGGCTTTTTTCGTCGTTTTCGGGCTCGTCTTTGCGCTTTCAGCAGAGCACGAAGCTCAAGCGCAGCGCTTTCCGCCGCCGCCCGTTCCAACATCATCGACGACCGCGTCCGACTTTTCCGCGGGCGCAGGGATGGCCGATCTCGGCAGCAATTTCCTGGAACGGCTTGGCGACCAGGCGACCGGCGGGTTTGGTCGTGCGTCGCGGAGCAATCCGGGAGGTGGTGGCGCGTCGGAGGCCCTCGACGGCCAAACCTTTCGCAGCTGGGGCGAGGCCTACGGCATCTCGAGCACGACCGGTCCGCAAGGCGTTTTCTTCGGCGACAAGCGTAGCACCGCGGGCGGCGTGGCCGGGTTCGGCGCCCGGCTCGCGCCGGGCGTGAATGTCGGGTTCTCGATCGACCAGAGCCGGACCGGCATCGACGTTCCGCTGGCGATGCAGACGGCGAACCTCGACCTGACGCAGCTCGGCTTCAACGCCTCGATCGACAAGGGGCCGTGGACCTGGGCGATTGCCCTGGTTCACGGTTTTGGAAATATCAACTCCAGCCGCGATACCGGGTTCGGTATCGCGAGCGCCGGTTACAACGGGCAGATCGACGGCGCGCTGACCGAGCTCAGCTATTACTGGACAAAGGATCAAAGCCGCCTCGTACCGAAAGCTGCGCTTGAATATGTCCGCGCGTCGACCGGATCATTCCAGGAGATGGGTGGCTTCGATCCGGTTTCGGCAAGTGGTGCGACACTCGAGCGCTCACGAATATTGCTCGGTGCGGAAGTCGGCCACTACTGGATCGTGGATCAAAAGATCCTCGACCTCTCGGCCTACGGCAAGTTCGTCGATAACTTCGAACAGAATTTCAGTGCGGTCACTGTCAGTCTCGGACCCGAGAGCATCCTGGTGCAGGGGATTGGCGAAAGCAGGTACGGCGCAGACGCGGGCGCTGCGCTGTCGTTGAGCCTGAGCAACGCCGTGCGGCTCTACCTCAACTATGACGGCAAGTTTCGTTCCGCCCTGCAATCCCATCAGGCAACGGCCGGCATCGAAGTGAAATGGTAACTTGCGTTGCCGCTTGCGCACGGCATCCATGTCGGACTGGGCCTCCGAAACAAGTTGAAAAAAAGGCAGCTTGCCCGCTAGAGTAGTTACCGCGGCAAGGGGTGATTTTCGATGCGGGAGGGGAGTGGTGCGCAACGCCTGCTGGACGGCGGCGGTTGCGGCGCGCGGAATTCAGACAACCCAGTGGGTCCTTTCGCGCCTTGGCGCAATCAGTGCGCGTTGACCTCCCCATGACGATCTTAACGCCGATCCGTGTCTACTTTGCGAGACGTTCTGCGAGTTCGATCAGAATACGCCGGTCGGCGGGGTCCTTGATTTTTCTGAAGGCGACGACCAGCCGCAATCCTTCGACGACATTCAGGTCGATCTCATTATCGCGAAGCAGTTGCAGCAATTTGTCCCCGGGGTGATCGGGATCGTCGATATTCACCGTACGCGCTCCGGAAGATCGTAAAAATGGCGAGCCCTAGAAACGACCTCGACGAACTGGCTGATATGATCTCGGCCGCAATCGAGAAGGCACGCCAGTTAAACATGCATACCAGCGCTTATATTCTATCGATGGCTCTCGCGGAAGTATCGAAGGCGGCGAAAGCCGCCCCCAACAAGCCCAATGGCGGTAAAACGAGTTAGTTCGGACGATCGCTTTCGTCAGTTCGTTCCACTTTGACCACTCTGCCTTTTTCGATCGCGAGCGCGAGCTGACCGTGCTTCAGCGCCAAAGCAGCCTCGCCGAATAATTCGCGGCGCCAGCCGTGCAACGCGCCGACGTCGGCATTGTCGTCGGCTGCGATCTGTTCGAGATCGTCCACCGTTGCGATCACCTTGCTTGCGACCGCGTGCCGCTCCGACGTCATGCGTAACAACACCTTTAGAAGTTCGACGGTCGCCGCACCGTTGCTGTTGCCTCGCGGCTTCTCGATTTTCGGCAGCGTCGTCATATCGCGCGCAAGTCCACGCTGAACGGCGGCCACAATGTCGGAACCCCATTTCGATCGATCGAAGCCTTTCGGCAGCGAACGCAGATGGGCAAGTTTCTCGAGGCTTGTCGGCGCATGGGTCGCGATATCGCCAACGACGTCGTCTTTCAAGATGCGGCCGCGTGGTACGTCGCGGCTTTGCGCTTCCTGCTCACGCCACGCTGCCACTTCAATCAGCACGGCCAATTCCTTGGGCTTGCGCACCCGGGTCTTCAGGCGCTCCCACGCCCGCTCGGGATGGAAATCGTAGGTCCGCGGACTCGTCAGGACTTCCATTTCTTCGCTGACCCAGTCGCTGCGGCCTCGCTTCTTGAGATCGGCATCGAGCGCTGCGAACACGTCGCGCAGGTGAGTCACGTCGGCCAGCGCATAGTGCATCTGGTCTTCCGTCAACGGCCGGCGCGACCAATCGGTGAAGCGATGGGTCTTGTCCGGCCGATGACCGGTGACCCGCTCGACCAATTGGTCGTATGCGATCGAAGTCGCCATGACCGAGCGCCATGGCGGCGACCTGGGTGTCGAAGATCGGGTGCGGAACGATACCGGCGCGGTGCCAGACTATTTCGATATCCTGGCGCGCGGCATGAAAGACCTTCAGCACCTTTTCGTCGGCCATCAGTTCAAAGAAGGATTTGAGGTCGATGCCTTCGGCGAGCGCATCGATGACGGCCGCTTCGTCCGCACTCGCCATCTGCACCACGCACAGCAGTGGGTAGTAGGTGGTCTCGCGGAGGAATTCGGTATCGACGGTGATGACCGGGTGTTTGGCGAGGCGGTCGCAGAGGGCGGTGAGATCCGCCGTAGTGGTAATCAGATCCATGAACGGTCCATGACGCTTTCCCAAACGGCGTTCGGCCGAAAGCGCTGATATGTCAAGGGCCTTGCGGCGAATTCGAGGCCTGAATTCTATCCTGGCGTCCGGGTTCTGACATTGGCCTCGAGCATTCGCAGTAACACTAAAGCGAATGTCAAATCCACTCCACTGGCGGAGGGATTCGAGACAAATGACGACTGCCACAGGGCGCCGCGTCAGCTGTTTTTAAGAGGCAGGGGGCGATCAGATGTCGCGGGCGTGCCGTCCTGACGGCCGCCGGCTGGCAGGCGTGCACAGCACGATGACGCACAGTCCGGCCACCGCCAGACCCATGAATTCGAAAACCAACGCGTCCACGAGAAAATCCCCCCAATAAACCCTAAGGTTTGCCGGGAAGCGATTGAGCGCTTGTTAATTCGAGGCGGCTCCAGCGGTGAACTGGTTCCAATGTTCGACGGACGGTTAACGATTTATGTTCCGCAGAAGGTTTGCAGCACGCGCTGATCCGGCTCGGGCGGGTTTTCGTAATCCGCAGATGCCGGCTGCTCTTCATAGGGTTTCGCCAGCACGGCAAGAAGCTCCTCGAACGGCGCATAGTCGTCACGGCTGACGGCAGCCTGGATCACGGCCTCGATCCGATGATTGCGAGGAATGAAAGCGGGATTGACGCTCCGCATCATTTTCGCGCGCTCGGCCGCCGCTTGCGGCTCCTCGCCCAGGCGTTGCCGCCACCGTGCTGCCCAGTCGTCGTAGGCGCTCGGCTCGGCAAAGAGCGGACGGACTTCGGAATCCGCTGCGGCATCCTCGGCGGCGTCGCAGAGACGCCGGAAGGTGAGGGTGAAGTCGGCCCGGTTCCTGGCCATGCCGTCCAACAAATCCTGCACGAGCGGCTCGTCGCCCTCGCGCGACGTGAAGAGGCCGATCTTCTGCCGGAGGCCGGCGTGATAGGCCGCCGTGAACTTCCCCGGAAACTCGCCCAGGATGACTTGCGCCTGCTCGATGGCCTTTTCCTTGTCGTCGGAAAACAACGGCAACAGACACTCGGCGAGCCGCGTCAGGTTCCAGAGCATGATGCGCGGCTGGTTGGCGTAAGCATACCGGCCTTGCTCGTCGATCGAAGAAAATACGGCCGCCGGATCGTAATGGTCGAGGAACGCGCAGGGCCCGTAGTCGATGGTCTCGCCCGAGATCGAGGTGTTGTCGGTATTCATGACGCCGTGGATGAAGCCGACCAAAAGCCAGCGCGCCACCAGTTCGGCCTGGCGGGCGACGACGCCTTCCAGCAAAGCGTGATAGGGGCGCTCGGCCTCCGCGGCCTGCGGGTAGTGCCTTGCGATCGCGTGATCAGCAAGGTGCCTGACGCCCTCGGTATCGCTGCGGGCAGCAAAATACTGGAACGTTCCGACACGTATGTGACTGGAGGCCACGCGCGTGAGCACCGCGCCGGGCAGTACCGTCTCGCGCATGACGCTTTCGCCGGTGATGGTCGCGGCAAGCGATCGGGTCGTCGGGATTCCCAGCGCCGCCATCGCCTCGCTGACGATGTATTCGCGCAACACCGGACCCAACGCCGCGCGACCATCGCCCCGGCGGGAAAATGGCGTCGGGCCTGAGCCCTTGAGCTGGATGTCACGGCGGACGCCGTCAACGTCGATGACTTCTCCAAGTAGGATGGCGCGGCCGTCGCCGAGCTGCGGCACGAAATGGCCAAACTGGTGTCCGGCATAGGCCATGGCGATCGGGTCGGCCCCGTCGGGGAGGCGTTTGCCCGAGAGGATTTCGGCACCCTCGGGGCTCTCCAGCCGGTCGGGATCGAGTCCCAGCCGGATCGCGAGCGGCCGGTTCAATTTGATGAGCCGGGGTGCCGCCACCGGGGTCGGCGCCACGCGCGCGAAGAAGCCGTCAGGAAGCGCCGCATAGGTGTTCTGGAAGGGGAAATGCAATGTCATGTCATCAAGATAGGCATATGTCTGGATTAGACAATCCGTCCGGCCGGAACGGACACAGTTTCCCGCTTTTCATGGCTTTGGAGAGGAACTTGATCGGTTGCCGCGCCTGATGGCCTCGGGTAAACCCTCAACTCTTCGGGCAGGCCCTTATCGGTAGCTCAATTCCTCCGACATCTGATTAATGGAAATTCGATGCATCGTTACCGGTCCCATACCTGCGGCGCGCTCCGTGAGAGCGATATCGGCCAGAACGTTCGTTTATCCGGCTGGTGCCATCGCATTCGCGACCATGGCGGTGTTCTGTTCATCGATTTGCGCGATCACTACGGCCTGACCCAATGCGTTGCCGACCCGGATTCGCCGGCGTTCAAGGTGGCGGAAAAGCTGCGTTCGGAATGGGTGGTGCGGATCGACGGCAAATTGCGCAAGCGTCCCGCCGGCACCGAGAACACGGAATTGGCAACGGGCCTTGTCGAGGTCTATGCCGCCGAAATCGAGGTGCTAGGGCCCGCGGCTGAACTGCCCATGCCGGTATTCGGCGATCAGGAATATCCTGAAGATATCAGGCTTAAGTACCGCTTCCTCGACCTTCGCCGCGACAAGCTGCACCAGAACATCATCAAGCGCGGGCAGATCATCGATTCGATTCGCAAGCGGATGAAAGACCAGGGGTTCTTCGAGTTCCAGACCCCGATCCTGACCGCTTCCTCGCCGGAAGGCGCGCGCGACTTCCTGGTGCCGTCGCGGCTGCATCCGGGCAAGTTCTATGCGCTGCCGCAGGCTCCACAGCAATTCAAGCAGCTGACGATGGTGGCCGGCTTCGACCGCTATTTCCAGATCGCGCCATGTTTCCGCGACGAGGATGCGCGCGCCGATCGCTCGCCCGGCGAATTCTATCAGCTCGACATCGAAATGAGCTTCGTCACCCAGGAAGACGTGTTCAACGCGGTTGAGCCTGTCATGCGCGGTGTGTTCGAGGAGTTCGCGGAAGGCAAGTCCGTCACCGCCAAATTCCCGATGATCCCGTATGCAACTGCGGTGAGCAAATACGGCACCGACAAGCCGGATCTGCGCAACCCGATCGAGATGCAGGTCGTCTCGGAGCATTTCCGCGGCTCGGGTTTCAAGGTATTCGCCCGGATGCTGGAAGATCCGAAAAACCAGGTGTGGGCGATTCCAGCTAAGGGCGGCGGCTCGCGGGCCTTCTGCGACCGGATGAATTCGTGGGCGCAAGGCGAGGGCCAGCCGGGGCTCGGCTACATTATGTGGCGCGAAGGCGGCGAGGGGGCCGGACCTCTCGCCAACAACATCGGGCCGGAGCGGACCGAAGCGATCCGCACGCAACTCGGACTGAAGGAAGGCGATGCGGCGTTCTTCGTAGCCGGCGATCCCGACAAGTTCTGGAAGTTCGCAGGGTTGGCCCGTACCAGGCTCGGCGAGGAATTGAACCTGATCGAAAAGGGCCAGTTCAAGTTTTGCTGGATCGTCGACTTCCCGATGTTCGAATGGAACGAGGAAGAAAAGAAGATCGACTTCTCGCACAACCCGTTCTCGATGCCGAACATCGAGCCGGAGGAGTTCTTGAAGCTCGACGCAAACGACCACGAAAAGCTGCTCAGCCTCAAGGCTATTCAATACGATATTGTGTGCAACGGCACCGAGCTGTCGTCGGGCGCCATCCGTAATCACCGTCCCGACGTGATGAAGAAGGCGTTTGCGATCGCCGGTTACCCCGAAGACGTCCTGGAGGCGAAGTTCGGCGGTATGCTGCGCGCGTTGTCGCTCGGCGCCCCGCCGCACGGCGGCATCGCCCCCGGCATCGACAGGATCGTCATGCTGTTGTGCGGTGAGGAAAACCTGCGCGAAGTGGTCCTATTTCCGATGAACCAGCGGGCCGAGGACCTGATGATGGGCGCTCCGTCGGAGGTCACGCCGAAACAGTTGCGCGAGCTTCACATCCGGCTCAATCTGCCGCAGAACTGACAACCGATACCAACCTCGGGATCGATTGCTTGGGGGCTCGATTGAGCCCCTCGTGGGGAAGCGAATGTCCTATTCCGATGACCTTCACGCCGCGGCGCTCGCCTATCACCGGCTGCCGCGGCCCGGCAAACTCGAGATCCAGGCGACCAAGCCGCTCGCCAACCAGCGCGACCTCGCTTTGGCCTATTCGCCGGGCGTTGCTTCGGCCTGCACCGAAATCGCCAAAAACCCGGCGGAAGCCGCCACGCTCACCGCGCGCGCCAATCTAGTGGCCGTGGTCAGCAACGGCACCGCCGTGCTCGGTCTGGGCAACATCGGGCCACTGGCTTCGAAGCCGGTGATGGAAGGCAAAGCGGTTCTGTTCAAGAAGTTCGCCGGCATCGATGTCTTCGATATCGAAATCGCCGCCGATACCATCGAGCGCGTGGTCGAAACCGTGGCCGCGCTTGAGCCGACTTTCGGCGGCATCAACCTGGAAGACATCAAGGGTCCGGACTGCTTCGAGATCGAGTCGCAACTCAAGGCGCGGATGAAAATCCCGGTGTTCCACGACGATCAGCATGGCACGGCCATCATCGTCGGTGCGGCCATCACCAATGCGCTGTTCCTGAACGGAAAGAAGCTATCCGACGTCAAGATCGTCTGCTCGGGCGCAGGCGCGGCGGCGCTCGCCTGTCTCAACCTTCTGGTGTCGATGGGCGCCAGGCGCGAGAACATCTGGGTCTGCGACATCGAGGGCGTGGTCTATGAAGGCCGCGAGAAATTGATGGACCGCTGGAAACAGGTCTACGCGCAGAAGAGCGACAAGCGCGTTTTGGCCGATGTAATTTTGGGCGCCGACATTTTCCTCGGTCTTTCCGCGCCGAACGTGCTGAAACCAGAGATGGTCAAGCAGATGGCGGACCAGCCCCTGGTGATGGCGCTCGCCAATCCTAATCCGGAGATCATGCCGGACGAGGCGCGAAAGGCGCGTCCCGACGCCATGATCTGCACCGGCCGGTCCGACTTCCCGAACCAGGTAAACAATGTCCTGTGTTTTCCCTTCATCTTCCGCGGCGCGCTCGATGTCGGTGCGACCGCGATCAACGAGGAGATGAAAAAGGCAGCGGTCGACGCCATTGCGCAGTTGGCGCGTGATCCGCCGGTCGATGCGCTAGCGCCCGGTTTCGATAGCGGCCAGGCCCAGGGTTTTGGACCGGGTTCGTTGATTCCGGGTCCGTTCGACCCGCGGCTGATCCTGCGCATCTCGCCCGCGGTGGCGAAGGCTGCGATGGATTCCGGCGTGGCGACCCGCCCCATTGCGAAGTTCGAAGATTATTGCACCCAGCTCGAGCGCTTTGCGTTCCGCTCCGGGCTTATCATGAAGCCGCTGTTCGCCAAGGCGAAGACGCAGCCGGTTCGGGTCATCTACGCCGAGGGTGAAGACGAACGCGTGCTGCATGCGACGCAAGTGGTTCTGGAAGAAAACGTGGCCCGGCCGATCCTGGTTGGACGCCCCTCGGTGGTCGAGGCAAGGATCAAGCGCTTTGGCCTCGCTATCAAGGCCGGCAAGGATTTCGATCTCATCAACCCCGAGGACGATCCCCGTTATCGCTCCTACGTCCAATCCTACATCGCCATCGCGGGTCGCCACGGCGTGACGCCGGATGCCGCGCGGACGGTGGTACGGACCAACGCCACGGTGATTGCGGCCTTGGCGGTGAGCCGGGGCGAGGCCGATGCCATGATCTGCGGCGTCGAAGGCGGCTACATGAGCCATCTGCGTCATGTCCGGGAGATCATCGGCTTTCGGGCCGGCGCCAGTGATTTTTCGGCACTCGCGCTGATGATCACGACCAAAGGCGCTTATTTCATCGCCGACACCCAGGTGCGGCCGAATCCCACGGCCGAAGAAATCGCCGAAATCGCGGCGCTCGCCGCTGTCCACGTCCAGCGCTTCAACATCAAGCCCAAGATCGCCTTCGTGTCGCACTCCGATTTCGGCAGCTATGACACGGAATCTTCACGGAAAATGCGTCGGGCTACCGCACTGTTGCGCGAGAAACATCCGGAAATCGAAGCGGACGGCGAAATGCAGGCCGATACCGCCATTCTGGAGGCAGCGCGCGAGCTGGTCTTGCCGCATTCGCACCTCGAAGGCGTGGCCAATGTGCTGATTATGCCCAATCTCGATACCGCCAATGTGGCCTATCAGATGATCAAGGCATTGGCCGATGCGTTGCCGGTCGGTCCGATCCTCATAGGAACGTCACGACCTGCCCATATCTTGACGCCGTCGGTGACCGCGCGCGGCATCCTGAACATGACGGCGATTGCCGCCGTCGAAGCGCAGGAGCCGACCGGACGCCAGCAGCCCTCGTTGTTTTCCTGATGCGTGGCAGCGAAGGCCGGTTGGTCGGTGACCAGCCGGAGCTCGACTGATTGTTTGAAAAGCCCGCCCGGAACACGCATAATCGCTCCGTGATTTCTGAGCTTGCGACCTAGTGTCCAATTTGAAGTCCTGAGAGGCCGACAATGCCAGTGTTTGTTACCCTTGGACGAATCTTATTCGCCGTGCTTTTCATTTTCTCCGGGGCTTCCAAGCTCCTGGACCTGACCGCAACTGCCCAGATGACAGAGAAGGTCGTCTTTCCTGCGCTCTTGGCACCCTATACCGCTCAGCTTGAGACCGTCACGGGCATGCCGACCGCGCAGTTACTCGCTATTGGTTCCGGTGTCCTCGAGGTGGTCTGCGGTCTGATGATCGCGCTGAACTTTGGCGCACGTTTCTTCGCGATCATCCTGATCCTGTTTGTGGCAGCTGCAACTTTCTACTTCCACGACTTCTGGAATCAGACCGGCGTCGAGGCGCGGGGCAATCTCGTCCATGCGCTGAAAAATCTGTCGATCATCGGCGCCCTATTGATGATCGCCGGGTCGAGCCGCATCGGCAGGGTGCAGGAGCCCGCTTACGATGTTTAGGGAATCCGTTGCCACGGCGTGACGGTGACGCCGTTGCCGGCGTCGAGGAGCCGGCTTGGGCCGGGCCTGAGGCCGTGGCTCCCGAGAATTTCCTGCGGCGTATGGTGCGGCACGCCGGAGAACACCGGCTCGCCGTCGGGCAGTCTGACCTTCGGCGCCTGCGAGAGCCAGAATGTGTCGTAGCGGTCCATGAACAGGTCGAATATTGCGGGCCCGCCGATGATCGCGACTATGCCGGCGTGAATGCCGGCATAGTCGCAGGCCGCCTCAAAGGGCGCGCCGGATGGATTCCATAACGTCGTTTTGGGACTGCTTGGGTCGTCCGCGATGCGTTCGGCCTTTCGCGTCACGACGATTCGCTTCCGTTGCGGCGAGTTCGGCTGGCCCTCATGCGAGTGCCGGCCGTGGACGATCAGGTCGGCATCATCAAGTGCCGCAGTAAAGAATTGCTTGTCGCCTTCGAATTTCAACGCGTCCGGCATTACGCCGCTCGCATCCGCCAACATGCCGTCGGCGGAGACGATGACATAGCCTTCGATGCGGAATGACGGCACGGCGTTGTTGCGACCGAAGACTATTCCGAAATCGTCTGCACCACGCTCGACACCGGTCGTGAGCTGACCGTCGGCAGCTTGGCGTCCTTCAAGACTTCCTCGTCATATTGCGCAAGTGTCTGAACGGGCGCCTTGGCCTTGACCTGCACCACTTTGTAGCCGCCTGCCTTCAGCTTGCGCAGCAGTTCCGGCAACGCCTCCGCGGTGTGCTTGTGAAAATCGTGCATCAGGATGATGCCCTTGCCGAGCTTGTCGAGCTTCCTCATCGTGACATCGATGACCTGCTGCGCATTGCGCGCCTTGAAGTCGAAGGAATCGAGGTCGCAAGAGAAAATCCCGATGTTCCGCGTGCCGAGATAGGTCACCATCTCCGGCGGGTGTTGCAACGCCGGGAAACGTATGAACGGGGCGGGCGGTGCGCCGAGCGCCCACTTGACGGCGGAAAAGCCCTTTTCAATTTCTTCCTTGCGCTGGTCTTCGCTCAGCTTCTTGTTGGTCAGCGTCGCGTGCGACCAGGTGTGGGTGCCGATGGTATGGCCGGCCGCCGCAACCTGCTTGAGGATTTCGGGGTAATAAGTAGCGTGCTTCCCGATCGCGAAGAAAATCCCGGTCGTGCACTCGTTGGCCAGCGTCTTGAGGATGGACGGTGTGTTCTCCGGCCACGGGCCATCGTCAAAGGTCAGCACGACTTCCTTGTCGCGCAGAAAATCCAGTTGCTTGAAGTGCTCGAAGCCGAATCCCGGTCCGCCCGTCGTGTCGATCTCCACAACGCGGCCGATCCCGAGTGCATCGGGATTGCTGCACGGCATTTTGGCTGCGGCAGGCGTGGCGGCGGGCGCCGGTGCTGCGGTGGCGGCAGGCGCGGCACCGGGCTTGACCGGCGGGGTTTGCGACCAAGCCGCTCCGGTAGCGTAGAGTGAAATCGTGCCTGCAAAGATCAGTCCTGCCGCAATTCGCATGGTGGTTTCCTTGTCTACTGCACCGGAAGCCATCATAGCCGAGTTGCGGCGTAACGCTATATCGGCTTTGGCACAGTCCGGGATTCTCCGGTGTTTTGGTTACGCGGAGCGGCGGCGATTCAGGACCGCGCCATCGGACACCACGGCAGCGGCATCAGCGGCATGTAATATCGGTTCCACTCGCATATCGATTCCGGCCCGCGTTGCTGCAGCGCATATTTGATCGGCTCAGCCTGGCTGATCACGATTTGCAATGCGAAAACAACCGCGGCGATCGGAAAGGCCCATTTGTGGAAGCGCAGATCGCGCAAAAGATCGAGCAGGAGGGCGCCCGCGAGGATAATTAGCGGGTCGGTAAAAATGAAATATTCCGACTTCAATCCGCGCCGCACGCCCAAGGCGTCGATGCCAACCGCCACCGCCAACAGGAGCAAGGCCTGGATCGCGACCTGCTTTTCACCTCGTTTCCACGCGACGACAATGCCAGGCACGATCAGCCAGGTCAGGAAAACGGTAGGACGCGGCGAGGAGTGCAGGACAAAGGAGTAACGGGCAGCCACCGACATGATACCGTCGAGCAACAGCCAGACAATATCTGAAAGCCCTGACTTGCTGGAAGCTGCGGCTGCCGTTCCCGCGTCGACAAACTTCAGCATCTTTTCCACGGGATTGAACACGGCAATCACATCGCTCGTGTTGTAGTCGAGGTTGAGCGCCAGCAACGCCAGCGCCGCGCCCGCTGCGACGGCAGCTATCGATGTGAGCGTTTCGGCCGCGCTGATGCGCCAGACCGCGGCATAAATCAGCATGCAGCCGCCGCTCAGAACCAGCAGCGCTGCCTGATAGATCCCGTAATGGTCGAGCAGCAGCGGACGAAACCCCGCAGCATCGAGAAGCGTACGGTCAAAGCCGGTGGTGATCAGTGGCCGCGCGACGTAGACCGCGACAGCAGCTACGACTACCGAGGCGATGGCAACGAGGTGAGCCGATCGGCGGTCGCGCCAAAAGGCGATGCTGGCGCTCTCGGCGTTTCCAAAAGGCAGGACGAGCACCGGCAGTGCCGCGATCAGCAGGATTGCCTGCACCTTGTTTTCCAGACCCAACACGCAAAGCGCAGCTGCAAGCGCGATCCAGAGCGGGCGGGCGAGGCTCGCGCGGCGTCCGACGACAATCAGGATCATCAGCGCGAAAAGGACAGGGCATGCGGCAACGAGTTCTGTGCGCAAGATCCGCGCATGCACGGCGAGGCCGCCCGAAAACGCAAATGCAAAGACGGCGATCAACGCAACGCGCCAGTCACGGATGATGGCCCGGATAAGGCCCGCAAAGATCAGCACGGAGCCGGTCGCGATCAGCCAGGCGAGCACGCGGCCGGCGCGAACCGCGTGGGTCATGGCGGCATCGAACGCTTCCGGGCTGGAAGCCGAAGGCATGCTCGACAGCGAATAGGAATCGAGCAGGCCGAGCCCGTGCAGCAGCCCGAACCAGGCTTTGACCGACACGATCGTGAGGTAACCGGTATGGTCGAAGAACTGTTGCGCCTTGCCATCATTGAGAGCAAAGGCGCTGTAGATCACCATGAAGTCCATATCGGCGTTGCGCCAGTAGGCCACGGCGAACCCATAGAGAAAAAACGATGCCGCAAGGCTGAAGACGATCGCCGCCAATCCCCATCGCCAGCCGAGGAAGGTCAATGGTGCGAGCGCATCAGCGCGAACGCGGGATGCTGGCGGCAGCGCTGAGGTCGGGGATGGGTCCATGCCGGCGGAGTTTTAATGCATGCCCGGCAACTATGGGAACCGGTTTTCTCGGCAACGCGAGGACGGCCTGAAGCGACGGGTTGTGGCCCAAGCTACGCTGCGGGCGCCCGGTACTTGAGGCTGTCTGACTTCGCCAATTCCGACTTCGCCAACTCCGATCTGGCTAATTCAGATTCGGCTCATTCAGATCTGGCTAACGCAGCGAAACAATGAAGTCCGTGCCTTCGCCGGTTTCGCCGCCTGCGATACCCTGATCGGAGACGATGATCGATCCGCCGGTGGAGACGGCCTCGTAGATTTTCGTCATGACTTCTGCCGGCAGGTTGAGGCGGTCCAGTGCCTCAGCCGGGCTATCGGGCGCTGGACCCGGCTTCGCCTCGACTGGAGCCGCCGCGATTTTGCGACCCTGTGAAACGTGCACTTCTTCGGCCCGACGATTAGCAGCCCTGGCCGGAGCAGGAAGCGAAACCACAGACCAATGCAGGGCGTTGGCATCGATCCTGTCGACTTGCGCTGTAAAAATATGAGTGCCGAGCGGCCGCTCGTCGGCGGCAATTGTCACCGGCACTTCGAACAGCGGCTCGAAATTTTGGCGAACATAAAGCTTGGAATCTTTGCGGCTCACGAAAACCGCAACCTGCTCTGCCTTCTTGAGCGGAGGTCCCAGATACGCTTTTGTGAGGTCGCCCTTGAGATCGCTCTTGAGCGGAGCTTCGTTCGTTGCGGGCGTCGCCGCGGAAGGCACGGTCGCGGCTTTGACGGCGTCGGAAGGCGTAGCGGCATCGATGGCCTTGTCGCCGGGTTTGGCGGCTTCGCTTGCCGTCGTCTCAATTTTTGCGGACGGAGCGCCCGCGTGATCGGTTGGTTTGGTCTCGCCGTCAGCAACCCTGGACGGCTGTATTTCGGCCGGGCTGTCATTCGCCGGCTTCGCTTCGCTAGAAGCCGCCTCGTCACGTTTCAGCACAGCCGGATCGGATTCCGGTTTCAGCGCGCCCGTCTCAGCCACAATCTTTGGGGCGTCCTGCTCGGCGGTGTCCACCTTGGCGGCAGCCACGGCCTCCGTTTGGCGTGACGCATGCTCGCCGGCTGGCACAGCACCCGATATTCCGCTTGTCGATAGCGATGCCAGCAGCGCGCCCCTCGCGTCGGCGGTTTTCACCTTTGCGGTGTCGCTTGTAGCCTTCATGTCGAAGTGGCCAACGGTCGAACGCAGTTCGATTCCGGTGTCGGCTGATTTAGCCGCGGGCTGTTCAGGCGCATGGATCGCCGCAGCGTCCGCCTTCGTCTCTTCTACCGCAACCGGTTGGGGAACTTTCACCGAAGCGAGCAGGGGATGCGAGAAACTCGCCGGGGTTACTGCGCCCGGTGTGACGATTACCCGCGCACCCATCCTGGTCCAGCCATACATCTTGACGGCGAAGGCCATCGGCAGGCGGATGCAGCCGTGCGAGGCCGGATGTCCGGGGACTACACCGGCATGCATGGCAATGCCGGACCAGGTGATCCGCTGCATGAATGGCATCGGCGCGCCGCTATAGATATTGGACTGGTGAAACTTCTGCTTCTGGATGACGCTGAAAACGCCCATCGGCGTCGAATGACCGGGCATTCCGGTGGAGATGGGCGACTCCGCGAACAGACCGTTGGCGTCGTAGATGCGCAGCTTTTGCTGGGCGATGGAAACCGAGATGATCAGCGGCCCTTGCGGCTTGGAATCCTTTTCGACGATCGCTGATTTGTTTTGGCCGGGATGTTGGGTTTTGGCGCGTCGTATCGGGGGCTTCGGCGCAGGTGCCGCCTCGGTGGCGGCAGGCGTTGAATCTTGCCAGTAGTAGATGGCGGCTTCCGTTGGAGACGAGACGCCGAGCGTTCCGGCTGCCGCAAAAATGGCAAACTGCCAAAACCGCCCGCTTCCCAAACCAAGTCCTTGTCGGCTCACGCGTATGCCTTCCATCGTCCAGCTTCCGATTCAAGTGTTGCAGACGAGATTCGCGTTCACCAGCGTAACGCTTCCAATGCCCGCGCTTTTGATTTCAAGAGTAACAAAAAAGCCTCACTTAATATTAACAGCCGGATACGCCGCACCTTTCACTCGACATTGGCGGTGCCTACATCCGGCAAATGCGCGGGGTCTGCCAGGTCAAATCCCGCATCACCTATCATCTGGCGTCGAAGCGGCGCTTTGAGTCAAAGTTGCATGAGATCAACGGCTTGCTATCGCTCCTTGGTTTCGCGACTGAGGAACGAACAAGCCCGCTTTCACTTCAATTTCACAGTCGGGTATCTGGAGACCTTCATGGCACGCGCCGCACACCGGTCCTTGGGCAGCGGATTTAGAATTTTTCTGTCGTTACTGATCCTGCTGTTGGCATCGGCTGGATCGCCGGCGTCGGCTGCCGACGAGCCGGATCTGATCTTTCGCCGTTCCACGGTGTTCAAGTGGCTCAGCCCCAACGACAAGCTGGCGACCTATGGCATCGACGATCCGGCGGTCGAGGGCGTGGCCTGCCATTTCACAGTGCCTGAGCGGGGCGGAATCAAGGGGTGGCTCGGAATAGCCGAAGAGGTCTCGGATATTTCGCTCGCTTGCCGGCAAATCGGTCCGATTCATTTCAAGGGAAAGACGGCGCAAGGCGAGGATATGTTCCGGCAGCGGCGATCGCTGTTCTTCAAGAAGATGCAGATTGTGCGCGGCTGCGACGCCAAGCGAAACGTGCTGGTTTACATGGTCTACTCGGACAGGCTGATCGAGGGTTCGCCGAAGAACTCAACCTCGTCGGTGCCGATCATGCCGTGGGGGCCGGGCGACGCGACAGTCCAGAAATGCGGAGAGTTTGTCGAATAGCGAGGCAGCAGGTCAGGAATTTGGAGAAGGCGGTCGTCGGCGCGTGCCTTGCACCCGGCAGGCGTCTGGATCACGAAAGCCGACCAGATGCACGAATTGCTGCGGAGCTGATTCATTGTCGTCGCAGCCGTCCTGTCGGCGCTGCTCAACCATGGCGCCGCAGAGATCTCTCTCATCTTTCTTTGGATTCGCGAGGCGGCCGACATCGGCGGTGCTGCCGTTGCCCATGACGTTTCCCCGTTATATTTCGAGGACAACGCGCGACGTCGGGGAAGGTTGCGGAAAATGAGGATGTTTCGCGAATAAATCGGCCGCGCGCATCCCGGCGCTCGCGGTCGTTCAATGGGCGACCTGTGCTCGCTCAATGGCCGATGCGTTGATTGAAATTACTGCTGTTACTTCGACTTGATCCCGACCCGAGGAACGCACTTTCGTGCGCGCGCCACGCCGCTCTCCGTCATTTTAGCGCCGGATAGTTCCTTGACCTGGCCTGCGGGGCACGTTCCATCGTCGACTTTAACGCGTTGCCCAAGCTTCAGATCGATAACATCCTGTTCGCGGGAAAATGTCGTCGCCTGCGCGCCTGGCGTCAATCCAGTGGCAAGCCAGCCGAACGCGGCGAGAAAACAGAAGGCCGTCAACGCGAGCGGCCTGAACGCAAGCCGTTTGCCGAAAGTCTCTGCCGAAAAGAAGTTGCGTTCCATTGCAGATTTCCGTTTCGACGCAGCTGCAGGGTCTATGGAGGCGGTGCCGATTCCTGGGCATTAGGCCACAACGCGGCAACGATTGCATCCAATCCATCGGTGAGTGCCGCCGGGCCGGGCTGCAAAATCAGCGGCGACTTGATTTCGATGATTCGATCGTTTCGGATCGCTGGAATGCTGTCCCATCCGGCGCGCCGCTTGATTTTGTCCGCGACGACTTTCTTGCCGCACCACGACGCCAGGATAACGTCGGGAGCCCGAGCCCGAACCAAATCCGGTGAGATGATCCGATCCTTTGCCGACTGATGAAATCGCAGATCGGGCAGGATATCCTCGCCGCCCGCGATCTCGATCAATTCGGACACCCAGCCGATGCCGCTGATCAGGGGATCGTCCCACTCCTCGAAATAAACCTTCGGCTTTGGCGAGGGGCGCGTGATCGAGACGATGTCGGCCAATCGCCGCTCGTAGCCGGCCGCCAGCTGATCGGCCCGGTCGCTGGCGCCAACCAGCGCGCCCAGCGTCCGGATCATCGCGAAAATGCCGGCAATGTCGCGTTGGTTGAAGACATGCATCGCCACGCCGGCGCGAACCAGCTCGGCGACGATATCGGCTTGCAGGTCCGAGAAAGCAAGAACGAGGTCGGGTTTGAGGTCCAGGATTTTCGGAATGTCGGCGGAGATGAAGGCTGAGACGCGCGGCTTCTCCCGCCTGACCTGGGGTGGCCGCACCGCATAACCGGACACGCCAACGATCCGGTCCTGTTCGCCGAGCAAATAGAGGGTCTCGACCGTTTCTTCGGTCAGGCAAACGATGCGGCGGGGCGGAAACTGGCGCATGGCAGTGATATGCAGAACAAAAGATCGCTTGTCACGGCTGGTCTCAGTTGAAAATCTTATGGGCCGGGATCGACCGCGCGAGAGGAAACAACCATGACGCCGCTTGAAAAAATACGCGCGATGAAAATTCCCTTCGCAGAATTGAAGGGAGTGACGTTCGTCGAAGCGGACAAGGACCGAGTCGTGGCGAAGATGCTGGTGCGGCCCGACCTCTGCACGGTCAGCCACAGCATCCACGGCGGCGCCGTCATGGCTTTCGCGGATTCCGTCGGTGCCGCGGCAACGGTGATCAATCTGCCGGAAGACGCCAAGGGCACCACGACGATTGAAAGCAAGACAAATTTTATTGGCGGCGCAAAGGAGGGCACCTTCGTCGTTGCGACGGCAACGCCCATCCATCGGGGACGACGCACGCAGGTTTGGCAGACCCGGCTTGAAACCGAAGAGGGCAGACTGGTTGCGATCGTCACGCAGACCCAGATGGTACTCTGAGCGGCATTTGCCCGCGGATTAACTACCGCCATTTAAGCGATGAAAACGCCCTTGTATCTTATGTTGCGATGCACAATATAAGTGGTCTAGGGATTCGACGCCTCCTCGAGGGCTACCGAGGAGATCGGAATTGAACGACCAGAACACGCCGGTTTCGACCGCTGCCAAGGGCATCGTTCGGACGCTCCGCCAGCACCAAGAGTTATCGCTGCTGCGCGATCATCTTAGGCGGCTCGATCATCAGAGCCGTCATGACCGTTTCCACGGCTTCATGGACGATAGCTTCATTGACCGTTATGCGGAAAAGTGCGCGAACGACGGAACACTTGTTATCGCTTATCTTGAAGACGGCATGGTTCGGGGAGCGGCGGAGCTTCATCCGCCCGAAACGTCGCAGGATTTGTTGCCGGAGATCGCTTTCAGCGTGGAGGCCGGCCTGCGCCGCCACGGTGTAGGAAGTCTGCTGTTCCAAAAACTGATCGAAGAGGCGCGCGCCAAGGGCTATCGCTTTTTGCGGATTACGACCGGCGCGCAAAACGATGCGATGCGCGCGCTCGCCAACAAATTTGGCGCGCACCTGACGTTTCGCCACGGCGAATCCACGGGAACGATCGACGTCAGGGAACAGCCGCGGCCTCGACCCGCAAGATCAGCGATCGTCACGCCAATCGACGCCGCGCGGGCAGTCATTCAGTTCAACCGTGCCTACTGGAAGTTTTGGTGGCGGTTGTACGGCTGGAAACAGACGGCATGAGCGCCGCGAATGGCAGACGCGGCTAGTTAGCGGCGCGGCCGGGTTTTCAGGTGCCGGTCCGCTTGTCGTTACCGAACCGCCTCACCACACGCCGTTCGACTACGACAGAGCGCTGCGCGCCTTGTTCACCGGTGATCACGCGGGTGGCAGAACGCGCCTGGACGCGGCTCGTTTTCTTCACCTCGGCGGTGACAGCTTCAATCGGCAGGCCCATCAGCGACGCTGCGATGTCCGCCTGCTCGTTCAGGTCCTCCGTGATGCCAGCTGCGGCGAAGATCGCCTCTTCCAGGGTGGGCGGGTCACGCCGAACGCGCCGCGGTCCATATTTCGTATTCCAATCCTGGCTCATCGCCGACCCCTTAGTTCTGGATGCCGATATCTAGAGATCAGTATGTTGCATTGCAATATGTAACTGGTGTGGCAATCCAGCTATGCGTCCGGCTGGCGTCAAAGGTTTTCCACACGTGACGCGTCAAAAATCTCGATCGTTGAAGCGCCCGCGGCGAGAGATCTCAAAGCCCGCACGAAATCACGCGAGGCAGGCAGCGCGAAATGAGCTCCCAGCGCAACGCGATCGGCCCATTGCTCGAAGAACACCAGCCGCAGCGGATCCTCACAGTCGATATGGACGGCGTGAGAGAGGCAGCCCGATTCGAGACGAGAGCGATGCACGTGCTCCAAACTCAATCGTCGGACCTCCTCAAAGGAATCTTCCCGCGCGGTCACGCTCCCCGTCACCAGGATCATCGTAATTTTCCATCGTCGCCGTTCACGGCACTGACTCGGCTACGCCTGCCATCTCGATCGGCTGCTGCGGCCATCGCTTGAGCGCGGCATGTCCCGAATCCGTCAGGGTGTAGATGCCGCGTTCGACGCGGTCGAACCAGCCATAGACGTTGTGCAGCAGAATTTTTGGTGCATCCGGAATGGCCGGCTTGAGCTCCCGTACCTTGCGGGGCCCTCGCGATAGTGCCGAGGCGCAGGCCAGCGCCTGCTGGCGGTATGCCGTCATGATCGGAGCGCGCGTGCTGCCGCCAAGTGCCGGGTCGCCCTGGCGCTTGCGATGCTCGGTGATCAAGCGCAAGCGGCGCTTTGAGTCCCGGCGTGGAACCGTGGCCGGCGAGACGATCACCTCGACCCCTCCCGAATTGGTGACCGCGAGCATGCCGAAGCCGAGGCGGCGGCAAAGATTTCGATAACGCGCGTCGCTCTCCCGTCCCTTGCCGCGCTCGGAGAACTTGGCGGCAAGCCAGACTTCGTCGCTGGCGGCAGCGCGATCCACCGCCTGCAAAATCAGTTCGAGGTTGAAGGAAAGCTTCAGTTCGCCGATGACCACAATCGGAGGGTCGTCGCCCGAAAGCGCTACGAGATCGCAGCCGCCAATCTCGCCCTTGACCGTAAAGCCGAGCTTCTCAAGAAATTTTTTGACAGGCAGATAAAGCGCGGTTTCCAACGTTGCTTCCTGAAAGGGTTTGTGTCGCGCTGCAACTCAAAGCGCCTCACTTTACCGCGGATCGCCCTCGGCGCGCGGTGATAAAGATCCCTCAGGCAGACGCGAGTGCGTTAGACCCGCCCCTGGACCGGGAGTAGGGCGCCCGTGATTGCACTCGCCGCGTCACTGGCCAGAAACAGGATGACATCGGCCAGCTCTTCAGGCCGGACCCACTTTGCAAAGTCTGCATCCGGCATGCTCACGCGGTTGGCCGCGGTATCGATGGTAGATGGCAGCACCGCGTTCACGGTGATCTTGCCTTTCCACTCGGCGGCGAGCGCCTCGGTAAGGCGGTGCACGCCGGCTTTGGACGCCGCATATGCACCCATGCCGGCGCCGGCTTGCAATGCACCGATCGCGCCGACGTTGATAATTCGTCCTGCGCCGGAGAGCCGAAGGTGAGGGATCGCCGATCGCGAGGCGTTGAGCGCCGTCAGGACATTGAGCGCGTACATTCGCTGCCACGTCTTCGGATCGCCCTCGAGGGTTGTTTCAAAAGCAAATCCTCCTGCGATATTGATCAGGGCATCGAGCCGGCCGAAATGCGAAGCCGCTGCATCGATGGCTTTCCTGGCTTCTGCGGCATCGGTCAGGTCAATGCCGCCAAGTTCAAGCCGCTCGGCTGTCGCTTTGATTGTCGTGGGGGCATGATCGATGCCCGCGACCCTCGCGCCCTTGGCCAGCGCAGAAGCCACGACCACCTTGCCGAGCGCGCCCGAGGCGCCGGTGACGACGACGATCTTACCTTCCATGAGAAGTCTCCAAAGCGAAGCGGATAACCGCAGAAAGCGGCATTATCGGCAGGTAAATCCGACGGAAATGCAGCCGCATTACTCCCCGCAAAAACACGTGTCCACGCCTGAAATTCCAGCACTTATTGGCGATCGTTAAAATTTGCGGGAGTTCTGTAAGCGAAACGCAAAATCGTTGCGCTATGGGTGCGGTGCGCTCAGTGGAGGGGGTTGAAACATCATGATGAAACACTTGCCTGACCACGGTTTGCCGCTCGTCCAGCTCAAGGAGCAGCGGCGTGACCTGGTGGTCGCCTTGCAAAACCGCAACGGTCCGGTCAGCAGCTGGGAATTGATGCAGATCGCTGCAGTTCAGCAGGCGATTTCTGCGTTCGAGGACGTCATCGCCGATCTCGACGCCGAAATGGAAATGGAAGCGGCGGCGTAAGCGCTCTTTCCGAACCTGTACACTTGCCGCTCCCGGCGCTATTGCTCGCCATAATCCTTCAACGCAATGGGATTTCGGGGGCGACGATGGGATGGCACAAACCCGCTATCGGTTGGGCGGCGTTGCTCGCGACGGGCTATACTGCCCTGGCATCCTCTGCATCGGCACAGACGTTCAATTCCTATCGCTGCAGTGACGGCACGAATTTCATCCTTGCATTCTACCCCGGCGACAAGCTCGCCTATCTGCAAATCGACGGCCGCGCCGTAACGCTCAACAAAAGCCTCGCTTTCTCCGGCGGGCGCTATTCAGGCGGCGGTGTGAGCCTCACCGTGACCGCAACCGGCGCCCGTATCAAACATTTGCGGCGGCCGGCGACGGCGTGCGAGCGCTCGTAAGAAGCTCCGCAAGCCGAACATTCCGACACACCCGCATCATTCCAGCGTCCGTCTAGTGGTCGCGTCCGCCTTCGGCGGCTTCGCGAATGGCGGCTTCGTGGTACCAACTGCCGCTGCAGGCAGCTTCATTGACGCGTTCAAAACTCTGAGGGGGCGCAGAGTTGAATTCTTCCCAACGCTTTCCGCCGAGAGCTTCGCGGCCCCCGGCCGGAAATTGATAGATGCGCGCGGACTCCTGACTACGGTTATTCATCGATATCTCCATTCGGTCGATACGCCTTCAACGCATGCTGCGCCCGAACTCGTTCGTGTGCGGTTACTGGAAAGCCGATATCGGTCCTGCTAGTGCGAGTCGCAACCTGATTAAAATGAATTCATGCATTGACCAAAAACTATGCAAGTTTGCCTTTGCACCGTGCAGAGCAGCCTTCGGCGAGCTGCGTCGGCCGTCCCGCGCGGGGTTACGAAATTCCCGATCTTTTCTTGGCGATTGTTGCGTGGGGCTGCCGCATCGTTGACCTTTCCTGATGTGCCCTGCAGCGAATGCTACAGAAACAGGCGTCACGGTCGCGCTGACGCGGTTCAGCCGGACAGTTCGCGCTGATTCGACCGCGCGCCTTTGCCGCACCTTCGCTGTGTAGAAAGGGGCGAGCGACCCACCGGGCCGAGCCTCACCGCGCTGCAACAATTGGCACTTTTATTGCTTATTCGTGACTGGCCCAACCGGCCGGGTAGGTTTGTGGGTAGATCCCTCAGGTTCGATCTCACGTCTTTCATTCTCAACTCAAGAGAGGGTCAATGACCAAGTACAAGCTCGAGTATATTTGGCTCGACGGCTATACGCCGACGCCGAATCTGCGCGGCAAAACGCAGATCAAGGAATTCACGTCGTTCCCGACGCTGGAGCAATTGCCGCTGTGGGGTTTTGACGGAAGCTCGACCATGCAGGCGGAGGGTAGAAGCTCGGACTGCGTGCTCAAGCCTGTTGCGGTATATCCCGACGGTGCGCGCACCAATGGCGCACTCGTGATGTGCGAAGTCATGATGCCGGATGGCGTCACCCCGCACGCGACGAACAAGCGCGCCACCATTCTCGACGACCCCGGCGCGTGGTTCGGCTTCGAGCAGGAATATTTCTTTTACAAGGAAGGTCGGCCGCTTGGTTTCCCGACGACTGGCTATCCTGCACCGCAGGGTCCGTACTACACCGGCGTCGGCTACAGCAATGTCGGCTCCGTCGCTCGCGAGATCGTCGAGAAGCACCTCGATCTTTGCCTCGCGGCCGGCATCAACCATGAAGGCATCAACGCGGAAGTCGCCAAGGGCCAGTGGGAATTCCAGATCTTCGGCAAAGGCTCCAAAAAGGCCGCTGACGAGATGTGGATGGCCCGCTACCTGTTGCAGCGGCTGACCGAAACTTACGGCATCGATATCGAGTACCACTGCAAGCCGCTCGGCGACACCGATTGGAACGGCTCGGGAATGCACGCCAACTTCTCAACGACGTATCTGCGAGAGACCGGTGGCAAGGCTTATTTCGAGGCGCTGATGGCGGCCTTTGAGAAGAATCTGATGGACCACATCTCTGTCTACGGGCCTGACAACGACAAGCGCCTGACCGGCAAGCACGAGACCGCCCCCTGGAACAAGTTCAGCTACGGGGTGGCCGATCGCGGCGCTTCGGTCCGCGTGCCGCACTCGTTCATCAAGAATGACTACAAGGGCTATCTCGAAGATCGTCGCCCGAACTCGCAAGGCGACCCCTACCAGATCGCTTCGCAGATCCTGAAGACGGTTGCCTCCGTGCCGACCGGCGCGAAAGCAGCCGCGGCTTAACAAGTCACGCAGGGCGCGCCTGCGGCGTCCAGCGCCGTCAAGCCGGCCTCCCATATGATCCGCCAGGGTGCCTGCTCTGGCGGATCATTGCGTTTGGCGGGTGTAACAGCCGTGCTAGAAACCTCCGCCGCGACGGTGGGGTTTTGGGAATGGAAAATTCGGTACGCGTGTTGTCGACACTTGCTCTGGCCGGTGCAGTTCGAGCGCTCGCCGAAAAATATCAGGTGAAAAGCGGCGCGCGCATCGATGCCGATTTCGCGCCAACCGTGAGGGTTCTGGAACGGTTGAAGGAAGGCGAGACCGCCGATGTGCTGATCCTGACCGATGAGGGCCTTGCCGGTCTGATCGAAGCGGGAAGCGTGGTTGCCGAAAGCCGCGTCGATCTCGCCCGTTCATGGGTGGGGCTTGCAGTCAAGTTGGGCGCGCAGCATCCGGATATTTCGACCGAAGCGAGCTTGCGGGCGACGCTCCTGGCCGCGCGTTCGGTCGCCTATTCCAGGCTTGGCGCCAGCGGAATTTTCTTCGCGCAACTGATTGCCAAGATGGGCATCGAGAAAGAGATCAACGCGCGCGCGACCGTCTCGCCGATGGGCTTTACGGCCGAGCGGATCGTCACCGGCGAGGCGGATGTTGCCATCCAGCAGCTCAGCGAGTTGAAGCAGGTCGAAGGTGTCGAGATCGTCGGACCTTTGCCGCATCACTTGCAGAAGCCGGCGGTGTTTTCCGCAGGGACGATGACGGGTTCGAAGCAAGTCGCCGCGTCGGCGCTGCTCCTGAAGTTTCTTGCTTCGTCCGAAGCCACGTCCGCGCTGATCGAGTCCGGCCTCGAGCGGTTGACGTAGTCTAACGAGGAACCAACCGGCCGCCGGCGCCATTGGTAGCGCACGATCCACCAAATCAGGTTCGTCCGATGATCCGCAAACTCAAGTCCGGCGAGTACCGGCTCTATTCGCGAAAGCTCAATCCGAAGACCGGCCGGCGTCGCAACCTCGGCACGTTCAAGTCGCGCGCTGCAGCCGAAAAGCACGAACGCGCGGTGCAGTATTTCAAGCGGCACTAATCGGGAGGTGTCCGCTACTTGGTGCCGTACATACGGTCGCCGGCGTCGCCAAGGCCCGGCAGGATATAGCCGTGATCGTTCAGCTTCTCGTCGATCGCCGCCGTCCAGATCGGAATGTCCGGATGTTCGGCCTGGAAATGATTGATGCCTTCGGGCGCGGCCAGCAGACACACAAAACGCATGTCCTGTGCGCCG
Organism: uncultured Alphaproteobacteria bacterium; assembly: GCA_963824305.1. Taxonomy (GTDB): domain Bacteria; phylum Pseudomonadota; class Alphaproteobacteria; order Rhizobiales; family Xanthobacteraceae; genus Bradyrhizobium. The sequence continues at coordinate 597,688 of CAWGOW010000001.1, read as the reverse complement.
CGCGTCCGCAGCAGCGAGGCGGCGGCCGAGGCCGAATTGCCGGTTGCGAGCATCGGATCCATCAGGATCACGGTACGGTCCGACAGGTCGTGCGGCGCCTTGAAATAGTATTCGATCGCCTGCAGCGTCTGCGGATCGCGGTAAAGGCCGATGTGGGCGACGCGGGCGGAGGGCACCAGTGCCAGCATGCCGTCGAGGAAGCCGACGCCGGCGCGCAGGATCGGCGCAAACGTCAGTTTTTTGCCGGCAATTTTCGGCGCTTTCATCGCCATTAATGGCGTTTCAATATCGACCATCTCCAGCGGCAGGTCGCGCGTCACCTCGTAGCAGAGCAGCATGCCGATTTCGTTCAAAAGCTCGCGAAAGCCTTTGGTGGAGCGGTCGACCTCGCGCATCAGCGACAGCTTGTGCTGGACGAGGGGGTGGCTGACGAGGTGAACGGCGCTGTTGGAAAGCATGAAGTCTCCTGAACCGCTATAGGCCTTCCGATAATCCCGGTTTTTCTCACCTTGTCGAGACCGCGATTGCCCTTTCGTCGGGCGGGCGAAGACGCCTCCGTGGGCCCATCAGCGGCTTTCCGTCGTTGCGAGCGTGAGCGAAGCAATCCAGTTAGGGTTGCGGAACGAGTCTGGAGTGCTTGGTCGCTCGCGCTCCCTTGCTGATCGCTTTAGCGCGCAGTGTTTTGCTCGGCGTGATGATGACCGGCAGACTTGCCATGTACCGCCGCCGGCGCGGTCTCGACGCCTTCGTGACAGGCCATTTCAACCCAGGCGCCGTCCGGTCCTTTCTGATAGGCGTGGCAGCCGGACGAAGCTGGCGCTTCCTCAACCGCTTGCGCATTGGCGTTGGCGTGGGAATTCGGGCTCGAACCGTTTGCGAGCGCGGGCGAGGCGAGGGCAGCCACAACGGCAACTATACCGGCAAAGATCGAGTGCGCGATCCGCATGGAAACTCTCCGCAAGTGGAGTGTGATGACCACACTCAAAATAAAAAATATTTTGGCGATTTTTGGCCAGAGTCGCCAGACGAGGCGTCTCGGCCTTTCGGCCAAGTTGCGTGCTTAACGAAAAGAAAATGGCGCCGCCGCTGACGTTGCGGACGGCGCCCAAGGTGGGCTTTCCAGCCTGGGAGAACCTCAGAGCAAGGTTTGCTCGCGTCTGGCGCGGCATGCGGGGCCTGGGCCGCGCATGTAGTGAAGCTCTGGCCGATAGGGACGGCTCGCCATCTGGAACAGGCGCTGCCAGCCCTCGACGAGGGCGATCAACCGGTGGCGAAATGGACGCGAGGAGGTGAAGCTGACCAGCATGGAACTTCTCAATGAGCTTTGCCGAGGACGGAGGCGAAAGGCACCGCGAAAACTTCGTGGCCGAAATCGTCGCTGGCGTGCAGCGTCCAGCCCCGCCAGTCTTCGTTGGAAGGCACCATCACCAGCTCGCGCACGACGCCGGCCGCTTGCGCCATGGCTTCACTCAAGCTGCTGACGGGGGCCGATCGCCGATCGACCCAGACGCCCGCGTCGTTAGAACAGTGAAAGAAAAGCTGAGCCATGGTCGTTCCCTCGTGGAGAAACCTGATGCCTGATTTGAGATAGCAGCAGTTGCTGAGTCGGAGAATCCGGATCATCACGTGAGTGAAACTACGGGGAATTCAGACAATTTTCTTCAAAGTCGCTTGCGTGTGACTTCTGCGGCGGACGCGCAACCGATTCGATTGATTCAGGAATTTTGAGTCGGCTGAAGTGAGCGGAAGCGTCGCATCAACCCGTCGTCATCAGCGGGGCATGTCCGTTCGAAGAACGCATCGCATCCGCTCGCCCGGCCGCGACGGGAAAAAATAGTGACTCGCACCGCAGCGTTCGGAGAAACAAATCCCACCGTAGTGGTACGGTCTAGCGTGTGCGGCCGAATTTCCGTACGAGACGCTCACTAACCCTGTCGGCAATGCCATTGGGGTGGGGGATGTTCTCGAGACCCGGTCTCCTTAGGCTCGCCGGGTCTCGTTTTCCCTCAAGCGATTTCCCCTGACATCGATCAAGACGAACCGAACGCGGAAACTTTCGCGCGTGCGGTCGCTCTTGCTGTTGCGGATCAGTTCGCCGGGCGAGCGAGGTGCCAGAGTTTGCTGGTGTCGAACAATCCGTTGGTGTCACCGGGCGCCTTGTCCGATTGCGAAGTGTAGAGCGGGCGATAGCGGTAGGCCCACATCTTGCTGCCGTCGCTGCGGATGATCACCGTAAAATCGCCCTTGGCTGCGGCGTCCACCGCTGCCGCGAGCGGCTTCCAGCGCTCGGCGCACTCTCCGTCGCAGTTCGATTTGTTGCCGGAGGTGTCGCGCTCGTACGTGTAGAGCGTCATGCCGTTGAGATCGACGAAGATCGTACCCTTGCGGCTCCCTCCCACCTTCGCCGGAAACGGCGGCGCTTCCTTTTTCGGCGGCGGCGCAGGCTCCTCGCCATGCGCGAACGCTTCGCCAACCGACAGCAGCAGCGCTGCGGCCATCACTAAAAGTCTGAGCATCCTGCCCCCGCAATAAAGTAAATTACGCGTTAACGCGCTTTGTGGGCGCCAATGATACGCAGCGAAGGTTAGCGTGGCGTTTCAGGAAATCGAAAGCGGAACGGAAATTTCTATTTCCGTGTGCGGCGTCCTTGCTCTTTCAAAAGCTCGTCGAGCTCCTGGCTCTGGTCCTCGATCCGGTTCGCCAGCCGTTCTTCGTTCGCAGCGCCGGACTGCGCCGCCGCCTGTTCGGTGAGCTGGCGAAGGTTGTCGCGCAGGATCGCGATGCGGTTATCAATCTCGGGATCGGAAAGCTGGCTGAAGTCAGTCATGGCCGGAGAACTCCTGACGCGAACGGCATCCTAGCGGAAGCCGGCCGTGGCATCTATAGCGGCGAGCCGGGTTTGATAACCACCGCCGCCCACCGCTCGGCCGCCGTGATCGCCGCGGCATATGGACCGTCGGCCGGCTGTCCGCGGTGCAGCGCCTTTCCGAGTTCGCAGATCGCGAGAAAGGCGCTTGCGCGGGCTTCTTCGGCTTCAAGTTCCTGCGCGCCGCCGCCTTGAACGAGCGGGATCAGGCTGTTCAAGTCGGTCAAGGCATCCTGCGCCGGTTTCGTCGCGGCGCGCTTGAGCGCGTCGAGGACCTTTTGCGCGGTTTCGCGTTCGCTCATTGACGGCTCTCCCCCAGTAAACGGGCGCGCCTGCGTGGCCAATAAAGGATCAGCACCAGCGCGGTGCTTGCCAGCAACAGATAGCCGTTGAAGGCGTAGGCGGCGAACGTCGCTTCCTGCACCGAGAAGATGCCCAGCATCATGCCGACGAATGAGATCAGATAGGTCGACCGGTTTTCGGTCGCGGGCTCCAGCCACGCCTTGCGCAGGGTGGGGAGGGCGGCAGCGAAATCACCGATAATCGAAAGCACGATGGCGATGACGGGATCGCCCGACACGGCCCAGAGCGCAAGTGCTGCGAGCGCGCAGGCACCGCAGATAAAGTCGAATGGGCCGAGCTGCCATGAGCCTTTTCCGCGTGCGAAGGAAGCCAGCACGACGCAGGCGGGACCGATTCCGACCGACAGCACCACCAGCGTCGAAATTCCGACCCCGGATTGCCACTCCGCAGCGCCCGCGATCAGCGGCACCAGCGCCCAAAGAAACCAGGTGACGCGGTTCGGCGTCGCCTCGCCCTTGAGGATGGCGCGGACGTAATTGAGGCATGCGACGAAATTGATGATCGAGCCTGATATGGCGAACAGGGCGTGCATGCCGCCCACATTATCTGTTTCGCGCCGACATCAACAGAGACTTTGGCTGACGGAGCAGCAGCGCACCGCTCGCGCGCCCGCAGCATCCGGGAACGCAGCGGCGATCACTCTGACAATCGAACGATCTGCCGGCCGCTGTTGAGCGTCTTGAGTTCGTTGACGTACTTCTCGGGCCGTATCCATCGCGGCGGCGTCTTCAATCCCATGAAGGCTGCGATGTCGCCGATGAAGGCATTGCAGTTGGTCGTCTCCGCATTCCACACCGGCGAGGAATCTTTCAAGCGCTTGATGTAGGCGAAGACGCGCCGGGCGTCGGCTTCGCTCAGATACACCTTGTAGTGCGCAGTCAGATAGTCCGGGTCGAGATCGCCGTAGCTTGCGCCGGTCTCCGATGGCACCCAGGTGAAATAGCCGAGGATGTAAGAGGCGGTGTCTCCGGCCGGCGTCAGGCCCGCCACTTCGACGGCGCGCTCACTGGTCTTGCCGTACCAGACGAAAGCGTGTCCCCAACTCGCCGCGGTCCGCGCGCGGAAATCGACGTAGTAGGGGCCCTTGGCGGAGACCGCCGCGGGCTTGCGCATCGCGGGCCGCGCTGATGCGGCATCAGCCGGCGTTTCGATCGAGGCGATCATCTTGTTGGCAGCGTTACGCGGCTGGCTCTCGTTGGCGGACGCAGGCAAAGCCACACCCGTCAATCCGATCGCCAGCGCGCATAGCGCCATATGCTTCAGTCTGATGCTCATGACATCAATCAAAGCCGTATGAGCCCCTGGCTCAGTAGCGGGCGGCGATTGGGCCCTTGCCGTACGGCGCCTTGCCGACCGGGGACTTGCCAATCGGCCCTTTGCCGACGACCGGGGCTTCGGAATAAACGGGCGCGGGCTGCCGGCGAGGAAGGTCGGCTGCGGAAGCCGCAGTCACCAGAGCAAACGTTGCAGCAGTTGCGATCAGCATTTTCACCACGGAACTTCTCCTTAAGATCGTCGGCAGGTGCAGGCATGATATTGCCTGGCTCCTTGACCGACCGTTAAGCGGCCAAGGTGAAGCGGCGGAATGGGTTCAGAATGCGGCAGGGTGGTGGCGTTCACGCGAACGTTGCGTCGTGCCGTCACAATATCGCCGGGGTGTTGCGTATGAGCCGCATCATTTCGCGCCGATGCGTGTTCCCAACCACTGTCAGAACGAGTTCCATGCTCTCGCAGCTTTCGCGAATCACCTGACTTGAGAATCACTTGACCCTTCGGCCCTTGAAGAAACCGGCGTTGGTCGTGTTCTGCTTGATGTTCGCCGTGTCGCCTTGCTCGTCGGTGTTTTGCGGCTGGCCTTTCTTGTGAGACGTGTCTCGCGGCGTCTCGTCTTTCGGGGGAACACCCTTGTTGCTTCTGTTGGCGGGCGGGATCGGCGGCATACGACCGGTCATTCGATTTCCTTTCGTGAAGGTGGATGTGCTCGACCTTAGGCCCAAACGCCGCAACCGGTTGAGAATCTATTTCTGTTTCCGCCGGTTCGATGATTGGAACGTTGTGGGGGTACGGCGTGTTTCACCCGACTGGGAGCTACCAACCAACGAGGATTTCATGGCTAAAGAAGAGCACAACAAGGCCGCCGAGCATCACGAAAATGCCGCCAAGGCACATCGTTCCGCCGCCGAACATCATGGCAAGGGCGACCATGCCAAGGGCCAGGAGCACGCCGCGAGTGCGAAGCAACATTCTCAGACTGCACACACGCATTCCGACCAGGCGCATGCCAAGAGCCAGCAGCAGAAGTAATTGAACGAGAGGGCCGGTATAAAAACCGGCCCTTCTTCTTTTGTACGAACCAATACATTTTCGTGAACGACATCTCCCTCAACTCCACGAACGATATCAGCCGTCAACCCGAAACCGGGTTGCGACGGTCGCCGGCATCGAGGATCCACGTTCGCTCGGCGAACGCGACGTAGATCCGTTCCTGCCCAAGCGCGACAGCCAGCTCAATCGACAACTCGTTCAACATCGCAGCGATCGCCTCATCCGGCAGATGTCCGAGATAGGCGTGAACGGCCTCGCCGGTGAACAGCGCGACCGGTTCGCGATCGGACCCGACGCTGCCGTCGGGGCGAGGCCACGCATAGGTCACTTCCGCGCGGGCGAACATGCCGGACAAAGCAGGCTGGCCGGCTTCGACGCGGCGTCTCATCCAGGCGCGCGCGGTGCGAACGGCTTCCGATACGTCGAACACGCGGCCCTCGGAATCCCAACCCTCGCGCAAGCCCACGCTGATGCGAAAATCACGGCGAGGACCCATCGAGCCGGCAACGACGGAATAATCTTCAGCCCTGGGCGCGGCGGGTTTGGCGGTCATTTCGCTTTCGCCTCTGATTTAATCGGAACCGGATGGAATTTAGTCGCCGACCTCGACCAGCCGGGAGTTTTTCGGCAGACCGTGCTGTTTCTTGCTGCCTCCCTTCTTTTCGCTTTTCTTCTCGTCGGCGACGAGGCGATCGGGCTTGCTTTCAAGATTTGCCATCAGCTTCATCAAGATGTCGTCCCGGGTTTTTTTGCTCTTCAGCGAATACCGGTGAATCTTGATCGTCAGCTTGTCCTTGTGTGCGTGATATTCATGCTCGATCTTTGGCTCTTTGGACATTTCGCGCTCCGTTTTCCCGTTGATTTTGCTTTTCGGTTCATCCCAGCAAAGCACGCCGGGCTTTCGACGGATACGGCAAATGTTCCTGTTTGCGCGCGGAACTATTGCGGCGCCGAGGTGACGAGATGCAGCCGCGTCCAGTCCGAAGGCTGGACTTCCGTGACGCGCTGCTCCGCCGTGTTGTGGTCGACCATGTCGAGCAGTTCGGTGTCGACGCCCATGTCGCGCAGGTAGACGCGGAATTGCTCGGCGAAGATCGCGGTCAGGTGTTCGCGGTGCTCGTCGGAGACGTTGGGTGCGAGGCGATTGCGGATCGCGCCGCTCGCGAGGATCACGCGCGTGCCCGCATGAAGCGTGCGGTGGACGCCGCCGGCGAGGATCAACACGCAGGCGATGTCGCAATAGGCATTCTTGATCGCAAGCGTGGCGTCGAGCGGTCCGCCCCGCCGCTTGAGCGCGAAGCACTCATCGTTGCTCTTGCCGGCGCAGGCGGTCACTTCCGTCGCGCCTTCCGAGGTGTCGATGCCGCGCTCGTGCAGGATGCGCCCGAGACTGACCGCGACATTGAGATTTGATTCTCCGTAGGCGTGAATGACAACCGGAGGTTTTCGTCCCTGCTGCCGGTCGAGAATGTTGAGCAGCCGCTTGTAGGTGTCCCACTGCACGGCGCCTTCGGCCGCGATCCAGTCCGAGCAGCCGGGACCGCACGCGCCGTCCGCGCCATGCGCGGCATAGAAGATCATCGCATCCGGCGGCGAGGCGACGCCGCCGACCGGCGGCCGCGCGGCGGTCTGGGCCGACGCGGGAGAGGCTAAAGCGAAAGCGAGGAGGGTAGCGAGAAGAGCTGCGCGGTATGAAGGAGCGTTCATGCCAGGGTTCTCTTGCCAGGGGCCTCTTGCCAAACAATCCCGGTCATTTTCGGTTGCAATTCGCTTTCGCGCAAGCAGGGTCAGGGCCGGAATTGGTTCGGGTTCACATGTCAAACAGCCACTCCGCCGTCGTCCCTGCGAACGCATGGCCTTGCATTCCCGCGGCGCATCACACCCGAGTTGTCCAGGGATCGTTGACCCCCTGAGAACAGAGGGCGCAGGGAAAGCCGGGTGCCCGTTGCACCCGCAGCCTCGTGTGCGAAAGTAGAAAGCACACGAGTTAGTCGCCACAGGTTCACCGGAGCACCCGGCCTTCCCTGCGCAATGGTTTTAACGGTTTCCTTCGTGCTCGCCCCGGAGACCGGGCTTGTTGTCTCCGTGGGTGACAACGCTCGCGCGTTGCACCGGATATCAGCGTCGGGATATCAGGCCCACACGACTTCGCCGTCCGCGACCGTCTTTCGCAAAAGCCGCTCGGCGGGCTTGGTACCGGTCCCGCCGAAGCCTGAACGAAGTCGGATCAGCATCGTTCGTCGTCGATACTGCCGCGTCCATCGCATCCCGCGCCCAACGTCCGTGACGATCGCGATCCGCCCCTCCTGTGGGCGCGAGACGGGCGAGTTCATAAAGATGATTTGCCCGACGGGCACAGCGAAATATTTTTGCAGCGAGGGGTGGACAGTAAACTCGGCGTTGATCGGGTTTGCGAAATTCGATTTTTGGCGCAAGCGGATTTGCGCGTCTCTCGTGTCCCGGACGCGGCGCGGCATGACGTACCTAATCCGCGCCATCGGCCGCAAACCGCAGGAACTGACGCTTCATCGCGTTCACCCTGGCGACATAGGCCGAGACGAGGTGATCGCCGCAGCGCTCGGTCGCGATCATCTGAAAGTGACGGCGCGCGAAGGCGGTCGCGGGACCGCCGCCGCAGAGATGGATGAAGGCCGCGAGATCCTGTGTTTGGCTCGCGTTGGCCTTCACATTGTCAGCGCGCGCAAGAACCGCCGCAACATTGCGGTCGAGATAGATCGACGCCAGCTCGATCGAATGGCTCGGGATCGCTCTGATATAGAAGCTGCTAAAGCCGCATCCGCTATCGACGACCGCATGATCCCGGATGCAGAACTTGGCGGCATCGGCGAACGCGCCATCGATCATCTGAAAGAGGCCGACGGCGCTCGACGCAGGCTGGTAGATCGCGAACGGGTTGAAACTCCATCGCCAGCGCCAATAGGTGCGGTCGACCGGATTGCCCGAACTCTCAATCTGCGCCAGCGCGGCCAGCAATTCGGGCGCGATTGCGCTCGTGGAGTAGGTGCGAAACAGCGGTCCATAGCTGCGCCACGTCTCGGCCGGCTCCTTGTCGAGCCGATGACCGATGAAGGCGAACAGCTCGGTCGGCTTGTGGACCACGGCTGAGATGAGGTTTGCGAGTGCCACGACTGCCAGCAGGATGGCGACGCCGGCCGCGATCCTAATAGCCCGCGGCGCGCTCGCGAATTTCAGTCGCGCCCGGCGCGCGCCCCGTCGCCAGCGGCGAAGGCGAGGGAGGAGGCGGGTGCGGTTTGCGGGCATGTTTTGTGCGGGCTGTGGGTTTGCGATTTAGCCCGTATAATCCGCCCACGCCAATGAAGGAATTGTCATGAAAATCTATATGGCCGGACCGCTGTTTTCGACAGCGGAGCTTGCGTTCAACGCCGCGCTCGCAAGCGAGCTTCGGCGGCGCGGACATGAGGTTTTCTTGCCGCAGGAGCACGAGCAGCGGAAAGACTTGCCGCGCGCGATCTTCGAGAGCGACGTCAGAGGCCTTGACTGGGCCGAGGTGGTGGTGGCGTGCCTGGACGGACCTGATCCGGATTCGGGAACGTGCTGGGAGCTGGGCTACGCCTACGGCAAGAACAAGCCGCAGGTCGTGTATCGTACCGATTTCCGTCTGTTCGAGGGGACCGATCCCATCAACTTGATGATGAGCGAAAGCGCCGACCACGTGATCATCATGCCGATGGCTGGTGTCGCCGATCTCGCGAGCGAGATTGCGAAGCGGCTCGACGAACTTGCGCTTGAGAAGCAGGTCTAAGGCGGGTGGAGCGTCCCGTGCGCGGCGCGCGCGCGAACTTCAGCCGCATCCAGCGCGCGCGCTGTCGCCAGCGGGAGTGGCGAGGGAAGAGGCGGTTGGATTTTGCTGGCATGCGCGCCTAAAGCGCTAATGTCGATCCAACAACAGCTTCCAAGAAGAAGCGCGGTTGCATCCCCTGAATGGGTGAACCCTATGGGAAGAAGCCTCCGCCGCCTGCGCCACGCCGACGAGTATCCGCCGTCCGTTCTTGCGAGATTTCCGTCCAAAGCTCGTACGTCTCCCTGACCATTCGGTCCAGATCGTCGAACGAATAGAGTTCAACCCCCCGATCCGTAAAGATCGTCGGCTCTCGCGGTCCTTCCGCTGAAAGTTTAAATTGCAGAACTGCGAGCGTGACATCGGCGAAATCAGGATCGGCCGCTCTAATGCGCTCGTGCATTACAGAGAATACGAAACGGCGACCATCCGCAGTGAGGCGTTTCGCTCGCCTAAGGTCCAAGAACGGGATGACCGGCTGGTCACCGAACCGCAAGATCGTTGGTTGCCAAAAAACGACTTTCGTTCCGAGGCTCAATTGGAGGGGGTAAATGTCGTGATGACGCCCAACCACACCCTTTTCGTCGACGAAGTTGAACAGTCCTCTCGCGACACGGAGATTTGCCTCCGCCTCAGCATCGCTGCGTGATTTTCTTAGTATGACCTGCGAGATTTTCTCCCAAGGTGTACGCGGCATGGACCCGATCAGGTCTGACTGAACGTTCAGAACGTCAGACAAACTGCCGCGAGTGGGGGCATACGAGTATGGCGGTCGACCCAAATGTATCTGCTCCAGCGCTCGCCGTTTTTGATCGCGCTGTAACGGTGCAACGCGGGCGAGATCTGTTTCAGGCAAAGGGCGTATCTTCACGTGGCTCTCCGGCGGACGGCTGACTGCCAACAGAAACTTTGTGATGCTTAAAACGCTCCCGAATCACTTCGTCGGGAATACGCATCCCAAATGCCAGAGATGTTCTCCCTTTGTCCACTACGAAATGCCAAGGTGCGCCATTGGCGTGTGAGATATCCACCAATCTTCCAGGTGTCATCCGGCCGTACGACTGAATGATACGGCTTATGTGGCGGACTATTTCGGGATCGCGCGGGGAGACAATGTGCTCTCGGGTGCCATCAACCACGTTTAGCTTGGCCGCCCGAACGCGTATCGGCTCAGCGCCCGCGCTCTTAAACGCCTGATAGACTGCTGGATGAACTGGTCCGTACTCCCAAGCCTCGAAATAGCCGGACACCAATGGGCGTCCTTGCTCTATCAAGAAGATCGCGTGCGCGAAGTACAACAGCTTTTGAAGCGCCAAATTAGTCAGCGGCTGACCAATTCGCTCGCTCTCATCTAGCATCAAATTCGCGATGCAGCGCGGGTCGTAGACCTCAGTCATCAAAGGCATTTCAATCGAGGGTAACGCGGTTTACTGAGCGAGCGCAGTGACCGGATCAGTTCTTGAGGCGTGAAAGGGCCAGCTCAATCATCGAGTCATCGAAAAGCCTCAACTTGCGCTGAGACGCTTCACCACCGCCAAGCCACTTGGCGAGCCCTGTTTTTATGCCCGCTATTGTCGGCTCGACGTTATCGTGATTTAGCAACCAATCGACGGTAGCCAACAGCTCCATTCCCAGGGGATACTCGAAACCATCGATCAAGCCCGTCGTCTCATCTAAAGCACTAGTGAATTGTTTGGCGTCTGTTGTTTTCAGAAAGGTCGCTACCACGTCCTTCTTTGCGTTCTCGAACCAAATGGTATCGAGGATGCTCGCGTCAGCAACACGTTTCTCGCAGTGAAGATAGCTTCCATCCAAGTTATTAAGCAGATGGGCTAGCGCTGGAGCGTACGGACCAAATTTGTCAGCTTTAAATTCCAACTTAAGTGGGCTGGCAAGCCCGCTGGCTACGATCTTGCGCTGGAGAAGATAAGCCAGCTTGTAGATTTCAAGTATCGTGCACTCGAACCCCAGCACGGAATAGCGCCGCACAAGCTCAGCTACTAATGCTCTAGCAGCGGTCAGCTTCTCCACACCTGTCGGCTTCGCCACATTTTGATACCGAGCTGTCGGCTCGAAAACCACGACGTCAACGCCTTCCAGATTGCCAAGTGCCGCCTCTATAACAGGGCGCACTTCTTTCCAGTCGAGTCCTCCGTTGCCACTTCCCAAAGGCGGCAGAGCAACCGACTTGATCTTGTGCTCGCGGATAAAGCGCGCCAAATCCTGAAGGCCATCCTTTATCCATTCGATCTTCGAAGGATTCCTCCAATGTTTTTTGGTAGGGAAGTTAATGATCCACTTGGGCCCTCCAACCAAATCCTTCCGTTCCGTTGCAAAGATATAGCCGACCTCGATCTCGTGCTCCTTGCAAGCGGCCGAGTAAGCGAGAAAATTTTCGGGAAACGCTTCCTTGAACATCAAGGCAATGCCTTTTCCCATCACACCTACGGTATTCACGGTGTTGACTAAGGCTTCAGTTTCAGCCTTGAGGAGGTTTCCCTCAGTGAAGGTAATCATTCGAAATACCACCCTCGCTCAACGTAAACCGGAAGGTTCACTTTGTGGTTTGATATCAGAGCATCAATCTCCGCTTTCTGCCTGTCATCGCAACATGCGACACCTAGCAGCGCGCTTAATGGCATGTGTTTGTGCACCAACGCCTCAGCCTGATACCTGTTCGTCTTATCAGGATCGTCGTTATTTCTGCTGAAGTCGCTGTTTTGGAGTATCTTCCAATCGATCCTGCTCGCGTCGGCAAGGTCATCGGAATAGTACGTGTTATTCGCACAGGCGTGCTTGTCGGTAATCAAGAACGTGACTCCCTGTTGGCGCAAATGCGGAAGGGAAGTTACGAGAATGATGATCTCCGCGTTGTCCCGTTGCCTCACATTGCGCCCAGTGTGAATGTTGAACGCCATCATCGAACGGGGCGTGAAGTAGAACGGTACGTAATCGCTTAACGTGCCGCCTGGCTTTCTTGGCACTATCCACGTATTCCGCTTGTCAATTAGATCGGTCATGCCGATGTTGACGAAACTCGCATCTCGGCTGTTGGAATTACGGCAATGCAACCCATTGCTCAAAATCCACGGTAAGTTGTTTTTATGGGTGACGCGGAAGATTAACCCGTTTTCCGCTGTAAACACGGGCAGCGGCAAAACCTTCCCTCCCAAGGAAAACGAACGATGGATACGGTGCAGCAGTAGCGAGCAGACGCGTCAAGGCCCCCCAATTCGCGTCAAACTCGATGTAAGAACATAATAGGAACAAAGGCATTTTGTCAACACAAAAGTGCTGTCCGTCGCGCACGGACACCACGGACGTATGTGGAACCCCAGCCATGTTGGCCGATTGCTAGGAGCGCCTGTGGATGCTTCGAATGCGCGCCCCACGTCGCCCAGCTCGGAAGCGAACTCGATGCCGGGCCTTCCGTCTTCCTGTTAAGGAGAGCACGGGACTTTGGTCGAAAAGGCGGCCTCTCGGCCGCCCTTTGTTACTCGATAGATGGCCGGGTCTACGCCCGGCCATGACGATCCGCCGTAATTAAGAACACCCCGTAGTTGATCCACACGTGTCGCACTTCATGCAGGTGCCGTTGCGCACCAGGGTGAAGTTGCCGCACTCCGAGCACATCTCACCTTCGTAGCCTTTGGCTTTCGCCTCGGCGCGGCGCTCGGCCTTGGAAGGCGCGGCGGCTGCGGCCGCTCCCGCCTTGCTCCATTGCAGCGCCTCGAGCTTTTCGGTCGGTGAGAGGTCGTGGTTCGCCTCCTGCTTGAGCGCAACCGCGCCCTCAAGCGTATCGGAGACGCGGCCGTGGCCGCCGCCGGGCGATAGCGCCGTCACCTTGCTGCCCCCGGAAGGCGCGGAGTCCGAGCCCTGGCTGACCGCAGCCGAACCGCCACGCATCACCACGAGGTTGTCGGTGCGCGAACGTGTCAGCCCCTTGGACAGATACTTGGTCGCCTGCTGGTGGTGGGCGTCGCTGGGCTCCTTGCCTTCCTCGACGCCCTTGCCGAGCGCATCGAAGTTGGATTCGTTGGGATCGACATGGGCGAGGTCGAAGCGGCCCATGTAGCTGACCGCGAGTTCGCGGAAGACATAGTCGAGGATCGAGGTCGCATACTTGATGCTGTCGTTGCCCTGCACGGGGCCCGCCGGCTCGAAGCGGGTGAAGGTGAAGGCATCGACATATTCTTCCAGCGGCACGCCATATTGCAGGCCGAGCGAAACCGCGATCGCGAAGTTGTTGATGAAGGAGCGCAGCGCCGCACCTTCCTTGTGCATGTCGATGAAGATCTCGCCGATCCGGCCGTCGTCATATTCGCCGGTTCGGAGATAGACTTTATGTCCGCCGACGACCGCCTTCTGGGTGTAGCCCTTGCGGCGATCCGGCATCTTCTCCCGTTCGCGCATCACGATGATGCGCTCGACGAGTTTCTCGACGATCTTTTCCGACACCTGCGCGGTGCGCGCGGCCATCGGCTTGTCGTAGAACGCCTCGACCGCGTCGTCCTCGTCCTCATCGTCCGAGATGAGCTGCGAGTTGAGCGGCTGGCTCAGCTTCGAGCCGTCGCGGTAGAGCGCGTTGGCCTTCAGCGCCAGTTTCCAGGACAGGAGATAGGCCGACTTGCAATCCTCGACGGTGGCGTCGTTCGGCATGTTGATGGTCTTGCTGATCGCGCCCGAGATGAACGGCTGCGACGCCGCCATCATGCGGATGTGGCTTTCGACCGACAGATAGCGCTTGCCGATCTTGCCGCAGGGATTGGCGCAGTCGAACACCGGATAGTGCTCGGCCTTGAGGTGAGGGGCTCCCTCGACCGTCATCGCGCCGCAGATGTGGACGTTCGCGGCCTCGATCTCGCGCTTGGAGAAGCCGAGCGCGGCGAGCAGGTCGAAATTCGGCGCTGCAATCGCTTCCAGCCCGATGCCGAGCTGGTCGCGGATGAAGTCCTCGCCGAAGGTCCACTTGTTGAAGGCGAACTTGATGTCGAACGCGGTCGGCAGCGCCTTTTCCACCTTCGCCAGCGCCTCATCGGTGAAGCCCTTGGCCTTCAGCGTCGAGACGTTGATGCCGGGCGCGTTGGAGAGCGAGCCGTGGCCGACAGCGTAAGCCTCGATCTCGGCGATCTCGCTTTCGCGATAGCCGAGCACGCGAAGTGCGGCCGGCACCGCCTGGTTGATGATTTTCCAGTAGCCGCCGCCGGCGAGCTTCTTGAACTTCACCAGCGCGAAATCAGGCTCGATGCCGGTGGTGTCGCAATCCATGACGAGACCAATGGTGCCGGTCGGCGCGACCACGGTGGTCTGCGCGTTGCGGAAGCCGTTGACCTCGCCGAGCGCCAGCGCGTCGTCCCAGGCCCTGGTCGCATGCGCGACGATGTCGGCTTGCGGGCAGGAGGCGTGGTCGAGCGGCACCGGATTGACCGACAGCGCCTCGTAACCTGACGTGTTGCCGTGCGCCGCGCGGCGGTGGTTGCGGATCACCCGCAGCATGTGCGCGGCGTTCTTCTTGTAGCCGGGGAAGGTGCCGAGTTCGCCCGCCATCTCCGCCGAGGTCTTGTAGGCGATGCCGGTCATGACAGCGGTCAGCGCGCCGCAGAGCGAGCGGCCTTCCTTGCTGTCGTAGGGAAGACCCATGGTCATCAGGAGGCCGCCGATGTTGGCGAAGCCCAGGCCCAGCGTGCGGAACTCGTAGGAGAGTTCGGCGATCGCCTTGGAGGGGAATTGCGCCATCATCACGGAGATTTCGAGCACGACCGTCCAGAGCCGGCAGAGGTGCTCGTAGGATGCGGTGTCGAACTGCTTGGTCTCGGTGCTGAAGAACGTCAGCAGGTTGGCGGAGGCGAGGTTGCACGCGGTGTCGTCCAGGAACATGTATTCCGAGCACGGATTGGACGCGCGGATGTCGCCTGACGACTTGCAGGTGTGCCAGTCGTTCATCGTGGTGTTGAAGTGCAGGCCCGGATCGGCCGACGCCCAGGCGGCGTAACCGATTTTCTCCCAGAGATCGCGGGCCTTGAGGGTCTTGGTCACCTTCTTGCTGGTGCGGCCGATCAGCTTCCACTCGCCGTCGGTCTCGACCGCGCGCAGGAAGTCGTCCTTCAGCGATACCGAGTTGTTGGAGTTCTGGCCGGATACCGTGAGATAGGCTTCCGAATCCCAGTCGGTGTCGTAGATGTCGAAGCTGATCTCC
Source organism: uncultured Alphaproteobacteria bacterium (assembly GCA_963824305.1). Classification (GTDB taxonomy): domain Bacteria; phylum Pseudomonadota; class Alphaproteobacteria; order Rhizobiales; family Xanthobacteraceae; genus Bradyrhizobium. Next base: position 582,118 of record CAWGOW010000001.1, on the reverse strand, counting down.
TTGTAGCCCTGCTTGGCGAACTGGATCACGCGCTTGATGTAGTTGTCAGGCACGAGGCTGCGGCGCGCGAGCTTGATCTCGCGGCGGAGCGCCGGGTTCTTCTCGGGATCGAAGCAGTCGTCGCCCGAACCTTCGCAGTTCACACAGGCCTTCATCACGGCCTTGAGGTGCTTCTGGTTGATCTTGGAGCCGGTGACCAGCGCCGCAACCTTCTGCTCTTCCTTCACCTTCCAGTCGATATAGGTCTCGATGTCGGGGTGATCGGCGTCGACCACCACCATCTTGGCGGCGCGGCGGGTGGTGCCTCCCGATTTGATCGCGCCTGCGGCACGGTCGCCGATCTTGAGGAAGCTCATCAGGCCGGACGAGCGGCCGCCGCCGGAAAGCCGTTCGCCTTCGCCGCGCAGCCGCGAGAAGTTCGAGCCGGTGCCCGAGCCGTATTTGAACAGGCGCGCCTCGCGCACCCACAGGTCCATGATGCCGCCCTCGTTGACGAGGTCGTCATTGACGCCCTGGATGAAGCAGGCGTGCGGCTGCGGATGTTCGTAGGACGATTTCGACCGGGTCAGTTTGCCGGTGAAGGGATCGACGTAATAGTGGCCCTGGCCGGGGCCATCGACGCCGTAAGCCCAGTGCAGGCCGGTGTTGAACCATTGCGGCGAGTTCGGCGCGACCATCTGCTTGGCGAGCATGAAGCGCAGCTCGTCATAGAACGCGCTGGCGTCTTCTTCGGACGAGAAATATTTGCCCTTCCAGCCCCAATAGGTCCAGCAGCCGGCGAGGCGATCGAACACCTGCCTGGCGGAGAGTTCGCTGACGAAGCGCTCGTTCTCCGGCAGAAGGCTGAGCGCTTCGGTGTCCGGCACCGAACGCCACAGCCAGGACGGCACGGTCTCTTCCTCGACCTTCTTCAGCCGCGCGGCGACGCCCGCTTTACGGAAATACTTCTGCGCCAGAACGTCGGAGGCGACTTGCGACCAGAACTCGGGCACCTCGACGTTTTCGAGCCGGAACACCACCGAACCGTCGGGATTGCGGATTTCAGATGTCGTCAATCTGAAATCAATCTGTGCGTAGGGTGACTGGCCGGTTTTGGTGTGGCGCCGTTCGATTCGCATGGTCGTGCCCCGTTTCTTGAGCCGGCCGCCGCCGCGGCTGCCGGATGTTATTGCCCTAGAGCGAACCTGCCGACCGGCTTTCCTGCCCAGGAAAACGGGTCTTGAAGTCCGCAAGTTTCCGAACCGGTGGATCCGGCCCTTGTTCTCTGACGGCTTACCCGGGGTGCGAACACCGCGGATCGGCCGGTTCATGGCCTCTGAAAACGGAGCACCCCAGCGCCGCTTTCAGTCCATGTACTCAACGCCCCAACACTCAACTCTCGGCCCATTCGGCCGATAACTTCTTCCGGCGGTTCGGCCGGTTTTGCGCTCCCGAGAGGGCCTGAGATGAGGGACAAAACAGCCCGTATCCGCTGCCTCAACCGGCCGACGGAGTGGTCATTTTGGAACCCTTCAGGGAAGCGACCGGCGGGGACCCAAACACACTCGCGCCGAACGGAGAGAGGCTAGGACGACTCCATCGCGCACGTCAAGAACTAGTACGAGTTCCTGAATCAAATACTAAATATGGTGGAAAGAGAGGAAAACCAGGGGGTCCAGCCCGCGCCCGGTAGCCCCAAGTATCAGTGAGTCCTCAGGGATTCCCAAGCAAAAAAATTTGCGATTTCGAGCCGCCGGCAGACTTCACCCCGCTGTTCACAGGCGAAGTATTTTTGCGCCCTCCGGCTTGCCTTGGTGAGACTCACGTGAGCTTACGGGAAACTCACGCCAGCCATACTCTCCAGGCCATGGCTTGAACCTCCAAACGGGGTCAATGTCGGCGCAGATTCGACCACCGGTGTTAGAATTGCCGCACGAGCGACCCATCCTCCCATGACATCCGAAATCCAGCCGGGCGCCAGAGCGCGCATCGCGCCCGCAGGGCTTGCCTTCCTCGCCATCACCTCGATCGGCTGGGGATTTAACTGGCCCGTCACCAAGTACCTGATCGGTTTTCTGCCGCCGCTGACGCTGCGCGGCACGACCGGGATGATCGGCGCCTGCCTGCTCGCGCTTGTTGCGCTCGCCTCGCGCCAGAGCCTGAAGGTTCCGCGCGCGCTCTGGCCGCGGCTCGTGGTCGCCGCCATCCTCAATGTCGGGTGCTGGATGGTGCTGATGGGCTTTGCGCTGCTTTATCTTCCCGCCAGCGAAGCGACGCTGGTCGCCTACACCATGCCGGTCTGGGCCTCGCTGCTGGCCTGGCCCGTTCTCGGCGAGCGGCCGAACCTGTTGCGCGTGCTGTCGCTGGTGATGGCCTTTTCGGGGTTGAGCGCGATCATGCTCGGCGACGGCTTTGCGGCGAGCCTGTCGAAATTGCCGGGAATCCTGATGGCGCTGGGTGGCGCGCTCGGCTTTGCGGTCGGCACCGTGCTCGCCAAGAAGTGGCCGCTGCATCTGCCGCCGGTGACTGCCGCGGCCTGGCAGATCGGGGTCGGGTGCTTTCCGATCGCGATCGTGGGCTTTCTGTTCGAACGCTCCGACTTCGGCGGACTGTCCGACAATGCCTGGCTGCTGTTCGGCTATTCGACCGTCGTGCAGTTCTGCGTCGCCTATGTCGCCTGGTTTGCCGCGCTGGCGCGGCTGCCGGCGTCGGTGGCGGCGATCGGCACCATGGCGGTTCCCGTGATCGGCGTTGTCACGTCAGCCGTGGCTTTGCACGAGCCGCTCGGCATCGGTCAGATCGCAGCGCTTCTGTTCACACTGGCGGGCGTGGCGCTCGCCACGCAATCCTGAACAGGCGTAGGCACTGCGACAAACTACTCTTTTAGGGATCGATATTTGCGGGTACTCGGAACGTTTGCCCCACATAACAGGTTGGTTTGGCGGCGACGGAATCCACGTGAGGAGCGGGACAGTCACCATCGCGACAAGCCGGTGTAATGCCCGCCCGGTCGCGGTCCAATCTTTCTTCATCGCGAGCCAACACCATGATCAAGCGCAAGGTCGCCTATTTTCGCAATTCGTTGGATCTGAGAGACAAGGTTCAGGTGAAGGTCTTGCGCAAGCGTCTCAAGCTGTCGGAATCGCAGTTTGCGGATGCGCTTCGGAAGTCCGGCAATTCGATCGCGGCCATTACCAAAGAGGCCATGACTCCGAGGACTTGATGTCCGGGGATTTGGCGGCGCGTCCGGCTCAATTTCGTGGGCTTTATCTGGACATTTCAGCCCGCAAATGGCATCAGAACCGCATTGTCTGACAACGCGGGCCGCCATCCCAATGAAGCAATTCTTCCTCAAAGTGTTCACCTGGTGGAACGGCCAGACCTTCGGCACGCAGCTGTGGACCTGGCGGTTCGGCGAGCTGGTCGGCGAGGACGAGCAGGGCAACCGCTACTACCGCACCAAGGGCGGCAAGATCGATCCCACGCTTCACTTTCAACGCCGCTGGGTGGTCTATAACGGTTATGCCGAAGCGACCCGCATCCCGCCGTCCTGGCACGGATGGATGCATCACACCGTCGACATCGCCCCGAGCGAAGAAAACTACGTCGCCCGGGAATGGGAAAAGCCGCATGAGCCGAACATGACCGGCACACCCGCCGCCTATCGTCCGCCCGGCTCGACACTGGCAAGCGGCCGCCGGCCCGAGGCCACCGGCGATTACCAGCCCTGGACGCCGGGAAACTGACGTCGCAGCCGAGCGAGCCGCCGAGCGCTCGACACCGCGCCATTATCTTCGACTTCGACGGCGTCCTTGCTGACAGCGAGGTGCTGTCCAATTCCGTGATCGCCGAGATCGTGACCGAGCTCGGCGTGCCGACGACGCTCGACGACGCCTACCGCACCTATATGGGCAAGCGGCTGAGCGACGTGATCGACACCATCGAGCGCGTGACCGGCCGCAAGTTGCCGGATGATTTTGCGGACAGCTATCAACGCCGCACCTTCGATGCCTTCCGCGCGCGACTGACACCGATCGACGGTGCGCGCGAATTCGTCACGGCCTGGCGCGCGGTGCCGAACTGCATCGCTTCATCGTCGTCGCCCGAGCGGTTGGCGTTGAGCCTTGAAGTCCTCGACATGGCCGCCTTGTTCGAAGAGCGCGTGTTCAGCGCGTCGAATGTCGCGCGCGGCAAGCCGCATCCCGACATCTTCCTTTATGCCGCAGAACGAATTGGCGTTGCGCCCGCCGATTGCATCGTGATCGAGGACAGCATTGGCGGCATCATGGCCGCGCGCTCAGCCGGCGCCACCTCGATCGGGCTGACCGCTGCAAGTCATATTCAGCCGGGCTTCGATGCGAAGCTGCGACAAGCCGGCGCCGATCACGTCGCGGCGTCATTTGCGGAGCTCGATCGGATCATTCGTCCGCTGCTGCGTCGTGTAACCTGACTAAGCCGTTGATGCGTCGTATTGCGCCGCCCGCGTCCCTGTGGACAACGGGATCAACGGGGACATCGACGAGAGCACCGTTGCGTCGTGCGGAGGGCGCTGGCTTAGTAGGGTCATCTTACGGAGATGGGAAACCACCGCGGACGGATCGGGCAACGGAATCGCGACCGCCCCGATAAGCAGCGGCTTCCGATCAGGATGAACCGGGAGATAGGCCCCCGGAAACGACGTCCTGAGATCGCCCGTTTAAATGTGAGGCTACCGTAAGACAGGAAGGCCGCTCGGGAAACCGGGCGGCCTTTTTCGTTGTCGGTCTAGTTCAGTGACTGCGGTTCGTCGCCGTTTCGATCGTGGCCGCCAACTGCGAACCCGCCGATAAGGGATGCGAATGTTAGAATTGGACCACTGGGCCTGTGAACAACGGGATCAACGGGGACATCGAAGAGAGCGCCGTTGCGCCGTGCGGAGGGCGATGGCTTACTAGGGTCATCTTACGGAGATGGGAAACCACCGCGGACGGATCGGGCAACGGAATCGCGACCGCCCCGATAAGCAGCGGCTTCCGATCAGGATGAGCCGGGAGATAGGCCCCCGGAGACGACGTCCTGAGATCGCCCGTTTAAATGTGAGGCTACCGTAAGACAGGAAGGCCGCTCGGGAAACCGGGCGGCCTTTTTCGTTGTCGGTCTAATTCAGTGACTGCGGTTCGTCGCCGTTCGATCGTTGAACAAAAAAGCCCGGCGTGAGCCGGGCTCTTCTGTCTTATGTGTTACCAGGCATCGTACCCGCGATAGACGCGCCGCTGATACACGCGCGGACCATCATCGTAATAGTAGCCGGGATTATCGATGTATCCGTCGGCTGGCGCATACCCGTAACCCGGACCGTAGTAGCCATAGCCATTATTGTAGGCGCCGGCCGCTACGGCGGCGCCTAACGCGGCTGCGCCGATGCCGGCACCGATCGCAGCGCCTCTGCCGAAGCCGCGGGCCTCTGCCGGGGCAATGGCAGCCGTTCCAACCGCCGCGACGGCCGCAAGTGTCAGGATGATTTTTCGCATGATTTCACTCCTTTTCTCGCAGGACCAACCTGCGCGGAGCGGCATTGTTGCGGGAACAACGGGAGATTCTTTTCGAGTTTTTTGGGAAATTATCTGGTGTTCCACGTCAGTGAGATTGTTCCCCTACCTGCGCGCTTCCGCCAAGCATTCATAACGGCGTCATCGAAATGCATTCGCGCCGGCTGATCGTCGCAGATGAAGACCGAAGGTGATCTCTACGGCGACGCGGGCCACGGCAGCAGCACGATCTTGCCGCCGAAGCCGCCCGCGTCGATGCGCGCGTGAACGTCTTTCGCCGCTGCCAGCGGCTCCCGGCCGACGACGACAGGATGAATTGCGCCGCTGCGGAGTAACTCGAACAAGGCGGCCATATCGCTCTTGAACTCTTCAGGGTGCGACACGCGGCGATCGGTGATGCTGTACCAACGCGCGTGACGGCCTTGGAACAGGACACTCAATCCGCCCCATAGCTTCAACCGCACCAATCCAAGTCCGGCAGCGATGATGTTTTCGTGCCCGATGGCCATGGTCTGCGAGCCGTAACCGATGAGAATGCCGCCCGGCGCAAGACAGGCGAACGACCGCGCGAAGTGCGAACCGCCCATCGCATCGAATGCAGCGTCGACGCCTGCGCCGCCCGTTCGGTCCGCTGTGAGCTTACGCACGGCAGCAACGAAGTCGCCGGCGCGATAGTCGATCGCAACCGCACCGAATTTCTCAACAGTGGCGACGTTGGCTGCCGAGCAAGTGCCTATCGCCTTGAGGCCGAAATGACGCGCCAGATCGAGCAGGGCGGTGCCGACCGTCCCTGACGCGCCGATGACGAGGATCGTCTCGCCTGGCGAAAAGCGGCGAAAGCGCGTGAGCATCTGGAAGGCTGTCAGGTAGGCGAGCGGGATGCAAACGGCTTCCGACAAATCGACGCCGTCCGGAACGGGCACGAGAAAGCGTGCGGGCCTGATGGCATATTGCGCGTAGCCGCCGACGACGCAAAGATCCCCGACCATCTGTCCTGCGCGTGGCGCGCTCACGCCCGGACCAGCCTTCTCGACAACGCCAACCAGATCGTAGCCCGGTGTGAACGGCAGCGGTCCCTTGAAATCCGGATAGCGGCCGCGCCGGATAAAGCTATCGGTGAAACCGGTCCCGGCAGCGAGAACCTTGATCCGAACCTCGCCGGGGCCGGGATCGGGAATCGTCGTCTCTTCCACAAGCTCCAGGACTTCGGGGCCCCCGAACCGGGATATGCGAACATGCTGCCAAAACATCGGATTAGCTTGGCATGTTCCGTTCTCGCCAGCGAGCTCAATTGAAGCTCGTCGTTGCAAGGCCACGTCGGGGAACTCTGCCTGCGACCGCGGCTTAATTGGGTTGCGTTTCGAGCCCGAACACGAGTTAGCCGCGCATGATCGATGATCTCTGGTACAAGAACGCCATAATCTACTGTCTGTCCGTCGGCACTTACATGGACGCCAATGGAGACGGTACAGGCGATTTCAAAGGACTGCTTCGCCGGCTGGACTACTTGCAGGGTCTCGGCATCACCACGATCTGGCTGATGCCGTTTCAGCCTTCGCCCGGCAAGGACGACGGCTACGACATCTCCGACTATTATGGCGTCAACCCGCGCTACGGTACGGCTGGCGACTTCGTCGAATTCACCCACGGCTGCCGGCAGCGCGGCATTCGCGTGATCATCGATCTCGTCGTCAATCACACCTCCGACGCTCATCCGTGGTTTCGCCACGCGAGAAGCTCGAAGGATTCGCCTTACCGCGACTGGTATGTGTGGTCCGACAAGAAGCCGGCCAATGCCGACAAGGGCATGGTGTTTCCCGGCGTGCAGAAATCCACATGGACCCGCGATAAGGAGGCCAAAGCCTGGTACTTCCATCGCTTCTATGACTTCCAACCTGACCTCAACACCTCGAACCCGCAGGTGCAGGCCGAAATTCTCAAGATCATGGGCTTCTGGACTCAGCTCGGCGTGTCCGGCTTCCGCATGGACGCGGTGCCGTTTGTCATCGCCACCAAGGGAGCGAAGGTCAAAACCCCCGTCGAGCAATACGACATGCTGCGTTCGCTGCGCGAATTCCTGCAGTGGCGGCAGGGCAACGCCATCATTCTCGGTGAAGCCAATGTGAAGCCAAAATCCGATATGGAATATTTCGGCAAGGCCGGCGACCGCATGCACATGATGTTCAACTTCCACGCCAACCAGCATCTGTTCTACGCTATGGCATCCGGTGACACCCGTCCGCTCGCGGCCGCTCTCAAAGCGACGAAGACCCGGCCCGCCACGGCGCAATGGGGAATATTCCTGCGCAACCACGATGAGCTCGATCTCGGGCGGCTGACAAAGGCGCAGCGCGAACTCGTGTTCGAGCAGTTCGGTCCCGATAAGAACATGCAGCTCTACAACAGAGGAATCAGGCGCAGGCTGGCGCCGATGCTCGGTGGCGACCGGCGCCGGCTCGAGCTGGCCTACAGCCTGCTCTGTACACTGCCTGGTACGCCGGTGATCCGCTATGGCGACGAGATCGGCATGGGCGACAATCTCGATCTGCCCGAGCGCAATTGCGCCCGTACCCCGATGCAGTGGTCGACGGAGCCCCATGGCGGCTTCACCGAAAGCGACAAACCGGTGTTGCCGGTCATCGACAAAGGCCCTTACGGATATGAGCACGTCAACGTGGCCGTGCAGCGCCGCGACCCCAACTCGCTTCTGAACTGGACCGAGCGCATTTTTCGAATGCGGAAAGAAGTCCCCGAGATCGGCTGGGGAGATTTTCAGGTGGTCGGTACCCGTGACCCCGCCGTATTGATCCTGCGCTATGACTGGCGCAACAATTCGGTGTTGTTCGTGCACAATCTCGACGAGAACCCGCGTGAAGTTTCGTTCACGACCGGATTGCCCGGCGAATCCGGAAATCATCTGGTCAATCTGCTGGCGGAAGATCACAGCCGCGCGGATGAAGGCGGCAGGCATCATCTGATGTTGGAAGCCTACGGATACCGCTGGTACCGCGTCGGTGGCCTGGATTACCTGTTGAAGCGAAGCGACATCGATACCGATTCAACCGGCAAGGCCAGTCATCCCACGTAAATGTCCTTCGTGTCGATGATCACGCCTTCATTGCCGCGCAAATCGACCGCGCCCTCGATGATCTCGCGTTCCCGGTCGAGGAAAGTCGAGAGCAGAATGGTCCCGCTCAGTCCCGCCGTGCTTGAGGCGACCGAGATCGGCTGGTCCCCGAGGTTGAGGGCGATTGTTACCGAGCTGCCGTCACGCTGCCTGCGGTAGAGCAGCAAATCGCCTTCGGACGCGACCGGCACGTAATCCCCCGATTGCAGCAGCGGCAGCCTTCTTCGCAAGCCGATCAGCGCCTTGTAGAAGCTGAGAATGGAACGGTCATCCGCGTCGAGATTGACGACGTTTTCGTGGGACGAGTCCCCGGCAACGGGGAGCCACGGGGCCGATGTCGAGAAGCCAGCGTATCTCGTTGCATCCCATTGCATCGGTGTACGACAGCCGTCGCGTCCCACGCCGATATCAGGAACATTCTTCTCGAAGGGGTCGCGCACCTGATCGGGTGAAATCGCCACTTGCCGCATACCGATCTCGTCGCCGTAGTAGAGCGTCGGGGTTCCCCGCAGCGTCAACAGCAGCATCGCTGCGACGCGTGCCTGGTCGCGTCCCACCCGGCTCGCCACGCGCGGACGGTCGTGATTGCCGAGGACCCAATTCGGCCACGCACCTCCCGGCAATGCCGTTTCATAGTCGTGAATGATTTTCTCTATTTCACGCGCGTTCCACGGTGCCGATAGCAGCGCAAAATTGAACGGCAGTTGCGCGCCGTCGAGCTGTTTGCCGTAATAGGCAACCAGACGCTCGGGCGGCAGGTAGATCTCTCCGATCAGAACACGGTAATCGAATTCGTCGGTCACGCGGCGCATCTCCGCGATCACGTCGTGGACTTCGGCCTGATCGGTCGAGTGAACCGGCAAGATTCTCTCGTGCGGCGGCCGTCCTTGCCGAAACGCCGGATTGGGAGGATTGTCGCGAAATTCCGCATCCTTGATCAGGTGCCAGATCACGTCGACGCGGAATCCGTCGACCCCTTTGCGAAGCCAGAAACGCATCACCTCGTAGATGGCGTTGCGTACGGCGGGATTGCGCCAATTCAGATCCGGCTGTTGCGACAGGAAGGCGTGGTAATAATATTGAGCCGTCGCGGCGTCGTACTGCCAGGCGCTGCCGCCGAACTCTGAAAGCCAGTTGTTGGGCGGACCGCCGCTTGCTGCCGGATCGCGCCAGATATACCAATCGCGCTTTGGGTTCTGCCGCGAATGCCGGCTTTCGGCAAACCATGGATGCTGGTCGGAGGTATGGTTGGGGACGAGATCGAGGATTACCTTCAGGCCGGACGCGTGCGCGGTGCTTAACAGGGCCTCCAGATCCGCCATCGTGCCGAACAGCGGGTCGACGCCGGTGTAGTCGGAAATGTCGTAGCCGAAATCCGCCATTGGCGAGGGAAAGATCGGCGACAGCCAGATGGCGTCAATGCCAAGCGCTTGCAGATAGGGCAGGCGGCCGATGATTCCCTTGATATCGCCGACGCCGTCCGCGTTGGAGTCCTGAAACGAGCGCGGATAAATCTGATAGAAGACGCCGCGTTGCCACCAGGGTTTGACGCTCTCAGCCATTTCGGATGCCGGCGAAAACGCGGGCTGCGAGTTCGATCATGAAGGACATCCTGCCGGCTGCTCGTTAGCGGTAGGAGAGAATGTCCGTGGTGTCCCAGGGTTCCGTTCTGCTGGCGTGTTTCACCGAGCGAAATGGTCCTCGGCTTAAACGGAGGCCATCGGACAAACTAGACCTTCGCACCAAGCCGTTTGACAGCGGTCGCATTCGCCGCCTTGCGGCGTTCCTGGCCTCCCGGGTTCATCTGCCGCAGGCGCGCGATGACTTCCGGCGGCGCGGTGTCGGGCGAGCCCGAGGTGAAGGGAGGTGCCGGATTGTATTCGAGCCGGAGCTGGATCATCTCCGCGGTCGGGCGGTCGACCAGGATCGAGACCAGCGTCAGCGCAAAATCGATTCCGGCGGTGACACCGCCACCGGTAACACGGTTGCGATCGACGCAGACACGGGTCTTGGTCGGCAATGCCCCGTAACCCTCGAGATATCCCATCGCCGTCCAGTGCGTCGTCGCCTTGTACCCATCGAGCAGACCGGCCGCGCCAAGCACCAGCGATCCCGTACACACCGAGGTGACGTACTTTGCGGTCCTTGATTGCGCACGCAGGAAGTCGAGCATCTCCTCGTCATTGACCATGTCGTCGGTGCCGGCGCCCCCGGGCACGCAGATCACGTCGAGTTGCGGGCAGTCCGCAAAGCTTTTGGTCGGCAGGACTGTCAGCGCCGTGTCGCTGGCGACCGGTTCGATGCGTTTCCAGATCAGATGAACCTGTGAATCGGGCAGGCTCGAGAACACCTGCAACGGACCGGTGAAATCAAGCTGGGTCACCTTCGGAAATACGACGATTCCAATCTGAAGCGGGTTTGGCATGGAGCGACCTTCGGTGTTTGACCTGCTCAGTCTGGCACCGTGGTCCGGCGTGGCAATGGCGTATTTCCCTCATTTTCGGACGGCCGCGACCAACAGGGGAAATTCCGCCAGTGGCGTGGATTTGACATTCGCCACCCACGTAGCCGTTTGCAATGCTTGCGACGTCTTGAGCCTTCTCAGGCCTGATAATTGACCAGCGTCGACGCAGCCGCGTTTGAGGCTGACGTTCCATTCGCGCCGTAGGCGAAAGACTGCGCGTCCTGAAGCAGCTTCAGGAAATCCTGCAAGACGTTGCTCGACGATGAGCTATCGGTCGACGAACTGTCGCCCGAAGCATCGCTCGAAGTTGAAGAAGCACTGTCGAGCAACTGGGTGATCGCTGAGGCTGATCCGCTTGAGCCGCCTCCGGACGGCGGCGGTCCGGGAGGAGGACCACCCTGCGGTCCGCCTGGTCCTGGTCCGCCGGGGCCACCCGGACCGTCGGAGCCATGGCCGAAGGTGTTGTTGAAAAGATTTTGCAGTTCAGTGGCCTGATTGCTCGTCAGGGCGCCGCTCGCGACTTGAGCCTGGATGAGACTGTTGATCTTGGATTTGATGTCGCCCGGACCGGCATCGCCTGCAGAGCCAACGGCCTGCGAGGATTGGCCGGCCGTCAAAGAGCTGTCGATGTTCGTCAGGGCGGATGACAGCGCAGACTGGTCGGATGAACTGATGGTGCCGTCCGACACCTCCGATTGAAGTTCTGCTTCCAGCTGTTGAAGAGGACTGCTGTACTGACTCGATCCGAGCGCTGAGATCGACGACATCAAAATCTCCCGATTGAAAACCAGTTCAATGCTTGGACGAGCATGGTTAATGATCCGTCACCCGTTTGGAGGAGATTTGTTGCTGGCGGTTTCCAGCGATCCCTGGTTCAGCGCGCGCAGCCAGGCGCCGATTTCTTGCGCCGCCACGTCGGCCTGGTCGAGCAATTTGCCCATGGTGAAGAAGCCGTGGAATTGTCCCGGAAACGTCCGGTAGGCCACGGCGACGCCGGCATCCCTCAGGCGATTGGCGTACGCCTCGCCTTCGTCGCGCAGGGGATCGGCGCCCGCGGTCAAAACATATGATGGCGGCAGGCCGGCGAGTGTTTCGGCGCGCGCAGGCGAAGCGCGCCAATTCTCGATGTCGCTTTCGCTGTTGAGATAATGATCGCGAAACCAGCGGATCACGGTATGCGTGAGCAGAATGCTGGTTTCGGGCTCGCGATGCGAAGGATGCGTCATCGCAAAATCGGTTGCGGGATAGATCAGGACTTGTCCGGAAATCGGCGGCCCGTTGCCATCGCGCGCCGCGATCGCAACGACCGCAGCAAGGTTGCCGCCGGCGCTGTCGCCGCCGACCAGAACTCGCGCGGGGTCGATGCCGAGTTCATCCGCGTGGCCGGCAATCCATGCCGTCGCCGCGGTGGCATCGTCCACGGCGGCGGGAAATTTGGATTCGGGCGCGCGGCGGTAATCGACCGAGATGACGATGAGTTCGCCCTCGTCGGCGAGCTTTCGGCACACAACGTCGTGGGTGTCGAGGTCGCCGATCACCCAGCCGCCGCCGTGAAAGAACACAAGGCATGGCGCCAGGCCATTCGATTGTCCGAGCGTCCTTGGCCGATAGATCCGCGCGGCGACCGTGCCGCCGGGAGCCGTGATCGCGAGCGGTTCGACCGATTTCAGGAGCGGCGGTTCGGGGTTGGTGACCAGACGGGCCTGACGATAATATTCGCGCGCTTCCACCGGCGTCAGCGTCTCGTAAGCCGGCCGGCCGGCGTCCTGGAAGGCTTTGTAGACGAGGGCTGCATCGGGATCGAGGATGACGGACATGGAGGGAACCTCGGGCGTGACCGGACTATTCCATCTGTGGCGCAACCTGAGAAGTCCAGCGCGGGACGCGGCCTAACGCCGCCCTTTCCACGCCGTATTCGTCGTGTTAACCCGAAGCCGATGGGCACGAGGGTCAGCTTTTCAGTGTCGCACGCCCGATTCGCTTGTTATATCCGCGAGATGCTCCGAACACTCCTTTTGACCGGTTTTGCGGCGCTCGTCGCCGTTGCCAGCCTCTCGCTTGCGCCGCCCGCGCGCGCGCAGATCGGCAACATCTTTTCCGATCAGCCGCGGCCGCCGGGCAGTGTCCCGCGTGGTGGCCAGCAGCAGGCGGTTCCCGATGACGAAGAAGAAGTCCCGGAATTGCCGCGGGGACGTCTGTTGCCGACGCCGAACCGTCCGCCGCCCGGCCAGGGTGTGCCGGCTCCGGGAGCCGTGACCTCGCAGCCGCTCGCACCGCCGCCCGGCACGACGGTCGTTCCACAAAACCCGCAAGCGCCAGCCGCGGGGACGCCGCAGACCAATCAGAATGTCGCGGTTGCGCCGCCGGGCGCCAACGTTGCGCCGCGTCCCGGACAAAAGGGCGTGCCGCAGACGCCTCCGACCTTGCAGCCCGGTGACGAGGTCGTGACCGAGCCGCCCGCGCAGAAGATCGTCAACAAGAAGGCGAGTTTCTCGGGGCTGGACAAGATTACCGGCCGCATCATCAACTTCGACGAAGATATCGGCGAGACGGTTCAGTTTGGCGCGCTGCGGGTAAAGACCGACGCCTGCTACACGCGGCCGGCGACGGAAGCGGCGAACACCGACGCCTTTGTCGAGGTCGACGAAATCACCTTGCAGGGCGAGGTGAAGCGGATTTTCTCGGGCTGGATGTTTGCGGCGAGCCCCGGCCTGCACGGCGTCGAACATCCGATCTACGATATCTGGCTGACCGACTGCAAAGCCCCGGATACCACGGTCGTCAGCGTGCAGCCGGATGCGCCAAGACCTGCTCCGCCGCCCGCGCCAAAGCGTCCACCGGCGCCGAAGCAGGTGCAACAGCAGCCGCGGCCGTTGCCGCCACCCCAGGCACAATATCAGCAGCAACCGCCGCCACAGCCGCAGCCGCCGCCGCAATCCGGCGGTCTGTTCGGGATTTTCCGGCAGTAGGAATTGATCTGCCCCGCGGCTGATCCGGGACACGACGCGATACATCAGGCGCGCGCGGCGATGATTTCCAGCATGTGTGCGCCATCGAGCGGCGCTTCGGCGGGCAGGGCGTAGAAATCAGCGTCTCCTTTGAGCGCCTTGTCGAGAAGCACGGTGTAACGACGGCGCGGGATCTCGATCGCGCCGAAACTGCGCAAGTGCTCCGTGACATATTGCGTGTCGAGCAATTCGAAACCGCCGGCGATCAGACGCGCGACCAGATGCACCAGTGCGACCTTCGAGGCGTCGCGGGCGCGGTGAAACATGCTTTCGCCGAAGAAGGCGCGGCCCAGGTTGACGCCGTAGAGGCCGCCCACGAGATCGTCACCTTGCCAGACTTCGACACTGTGCGCGTGTCCCAATCCATGCAGCCCGACGTAGAGATCGCGTATCCGTTGATTGATCCAGGTGTCGTTGCGGCCCGCTTGCGGCGCGGCACAGCCGGCGATGACGGCCTTGAAGGCGTGATCGACGGTGACCTTGAACGTATCGGAGCGCACGGTGCGGGCGAGGCGAGAGGCAATGCGAAAGCCGTCGAGCGGGATCACGCCGCGCGTTTCCGGCTCGACCCAGAACAGGCTTGGATCGTCGGCGCTCTCGGCCATCGGGAAAATGCCGCAGGCATAGGCTCGCAGCAGCACTTCGGGCGTGATCTCGGAGCCTCCGCCCGCTTTCCGAAGCTCGTCAGACATCGCGGCAACCTCTTGACCGAACTTCGGAAAGCAAAGGGCGCTGGCCAGTATATATGCTGTTGGCGTCGCGCTGCGTCATGGTGCAAAGGCTAGCAGGCTTCCGCGGCCCGTGCGGCAAAACATCACGAGGCTTGGCTTGCCTCGGCGCCGACCCTGACGGGCGGTTTGACGGTCATCGGAAAGCGAAGCACGATCCTTGTGCCCGAATGGTCCGGGTCACGCTCGACGCTCGCGGAAAGCTTGGTCGCCATGGCGCTGACAATGCGCTGGCCCATGCCGGTCGAACGCGGATCGGTTTTCGCGTTCAGTCCGACGCCGTTATCCGCAATCGACAGCTTGATGTCGGAACCGGATCCCGCGAGGTCGATGTGAATGGGCCCCGCGCCGTCCGGATAGGCATATTTCACGGCGTTCATCACCAGCTCATTGACGATGATGCCAATCGCCACCGCGCGGTCCGGATCGATTTCGATCGGCTCGGCCTTCAGCGTCAGCCGTGACATCCTGTTGCCTTCGGCCGATCGCCGCAGATCTTCCAGCAGGGCGTCGAGATATTGGTTCAACAACACGCTCTTCAGGTCGTGGGACGTATAGAGCCGGCGATGCACCTGCGCGACCGCGGCGACGCGTCCCATCGCGTTGGTGAGAGCCGCCTTGACGTCGTCCTGGAGAGCCGAACTCGCTTGCAGATGCAATAGCGAGGCGATGATCTGCAAGCTGTTGCCGACGCGGTGATTGACCTCGCGCAGCAACACTTCGCGTTCGGCGGCGAGCGCTGCAAAGCGGTCGCGTGAGGCGTGCACCTCGGCTTCGGCGTCATCACGGGCTTTTTGCAGGCGTGCCTGACGTAGCGCGCCGTCGATGGCGACATGGAGCAGGGGGATGAAGTCGCCTTGTACGTCCTTGACCAGATAGTCGGCCGCACCGGCCTTGAGCGCGGTGACCGCGATCTTGGAATCCTGCGAGGCCGTGACGAACACGACCGGTGGGGCATTCACGATCGCCATGATCCGTTCGAGCGTTTCCAGACCGTCCAGACCCGGCATGTACTGATCGAGCGCGATGACGTCGATGCCGCCCTGGGCCAGTCGCTCCAACCCCTCCGCTCCGCCGTTGGCATGCACGACTTTCAATCCAAGCCGCGTCAGGCCGCGATCGACCAGACGCGCCAGCGCCTTGTCGTCGTCGATATAGAGCAGGGTGGGCGTCTCAGCGTTCATAGGGCGGCAGGGGGTACCTGGATGACCGAAAAGAACAGTCCCAACTGGCGAATGGCGTTGGCGAAACTTTCGTAATTGACCGGCTTGGTGATGTAGACATTGCAGCCAAGTTCATAGCAGCGTTTGATCTCCTGGGAGTCGTCGGTCGTGGTCAGCACCACGACCGGCGTCGACTTGAGATGTTTGTTCTCCTTGACCCGTTGCAGGATTTCGATCCCGCCCATGTCGGGCAGGTTCAGGTCGAGCAGGATCAGGAGCGCTTCTCCCTTGTGATCAAGACCGGAGCCGTCGCTTCCGAACAGGTAGCGTACAGCGGTCGTCCCGTCTGTAAACGGCACGATTTCGTTATTGACACCAGAGCGCCTGATATTGCGTTCGATCAGACGAGCGTGACCTTCGTCGTCCTCGATCATGATGATAGTGACCGGCTTAGTCATGAATCCCTGTTCCGTCGGCTAGCGTTCCAGTTGATGGGAAGGGTTACTGCGAAGGTGCTCCCTTTATCAAGCTCCGATGCCACCGACATGGTGCCGCCCAGTCGCCGCACAAGAGTGCGAACGTGGGCAAGGCCAATTCCCTGGCCGGGCTTGTCCTGCCGGCCCGCCCGCCGGAAGAGATCGAAAATGCGCTGATGGTCTTTCGGATCGATGCCGCGGCCGTTGTCCGTGACGTCGAAGATCGCGTAGCCGAGTTTGCTACGGCCCCGTATCGAAATCAGGCCGGGGACGCCGGGCTTGAGGTATTTGAGTGCGTTGTCGATCAGGTTCGAGAAAATCTGCTCGATGGCGAGGCGATCGCTGACAATGTCGGGCAAAGGTTCGATACGTATCTCGGCTTCGGCTTCCGAGGCCTGGTGCGCGACCGTGGTCACGATCGCCTCGATCAGTTCTCTGACGTCGATCTTGACCGGCTCGAATTCGCGGCGTCCCTCGCGGGTGAGATTGAGGATGGCCGAAATCAACCGGTCCATCTTCGCAATCGACGATTTGATGAATTCGAGCGCTTCGGAAAAACCTTCAAGCAGCTGTTTGTCTGCGGCGTCCAGCGCAGTTTCGACATTGCCGTCTGCATCAGACGTAACCGGACTTGATGTCGCGGCAAGATGCAGCGATGCGATCCGCCTGAAAATATCGCCGCGCAATTCTTCGAGCTCGCTGGTAAATCCCATAATGTTGACGAGCGGCGAGCGAAGGTCGTGGCTCACGATGTAGGCGAAGCGTTGGATTTCGTTGTTGGCCTCGCGTAGGTCGGCTGTTCGCTCGTCCACGGTGGCTTCGAGGTTGAGGTTGTTGTCCAGAAGTGCTGCTTCGGCTTCGTCGCGCGCGCGGGTCGAGCGCCGCACCAGGAAAACCGAAATGCCGGCGAGCAGTACGACGAGGCCGGAGCCGGTGACCGTTACGATGGAGGCCAGCCGCTCGGTGCGATCCGCCGTCGCGGTGCGCAGCGCTAACAACCGTTCTTCTTCAGCGCGTAGCCGGCCGGAAATTTCGTCGATGCGACGGCCCGCCTCACCGGCATCGGAGGAGCGCAACATCGCGACCCCGCCGGCGGTGTCATGCCGCTTGGCATAACCGATCGCTTTTTCGAATTCGTCGAGTCTTGTCTGAACGGGCTCCCGCAGGCGATTGGAATTATCGACCTGTAGCTGGTTGTCGCCGGCCAGTTTGGCCAGCGCGTCGATGTCGGCACGAACGTTGGAAGCCGAGGCCGAGTACTCGTCGAGAAAGCGTTGTTCCTCGGTGAGCAGGTAACCGCGCGCTGCGCTCTCGGCCCTACGAAGGCGCAGCTGCAGGGTTGAAATCTGGTTTTCGACTTCGACGGTATGCACGACCCATTCGTTGTCCTCGCGCGCGCGGTTGACCAGAATGACCGACAGTGCGCTGACGGCGACCAGCACCAGAAATCCCGCCGCAAGCAGCAGAGTTTGCCCGACGGCGCTTCCGCCTTTCGCAGGCGGCATTGCAGTTGTCACGCTGGACGAAATCAAAATCCCCTAACGCAAAAAATGGAGTGCGGCGCGGCCGCCGCGAATTCACGCGAACTTCGGCCTCGAAGTAGGCAAAGCGTAACGCGCTGGCCTTCTCTTGGTTCCACAGCCTGGAACCGGCCCCCCGTCTCAGGTCGCCGTTTGGCCGGCGAGATACTGCTCGAGCCAGTGAATATGGTAGTCGCCGTCGATAATCTCGGTTTCCCGGACCAAAGCGCGGAACAGCGGCAGCGTCGTTTCGATACCCTCTACCACCATCTCGTCCAGCGCCCGTCGCAGCCGCATCAGGCATTCGGCCCTGGTCTTGCCGTGCACGATCAGCTTGCCGACCAGTGAATCATAATAGGGCGGGATTACATAGCCCTGGTACACGGCGGAATCGATCCGCACACCGAGGCCGCCGGGCGGGTGGTATTGCAGGATCCTGCCGGGCGAAGGACGGAAGGTCACGGGATTTTCGGCATTGACCCGGCATTCGATGGCGTGGCCGTTGATCTGCACCTGATCCTGCGTAACGGGCAGATCGCCGCCCGCAGCGATACGGATCTGCTCGAGCACGAGGTCTATGTCCGTGATCATCTCGGTGACGGGATGCTCGACCTGGATGCGGGTGTTCATCTCGATGAAGTAGAACTCGCCATCTTCGTACAAAAACTCGACGGTGCCGACGCCGAGATATTTCATCTCCTGCATCGCCTTGGCCACGACCCCGCCGATCCGGCTGCGCGCAGCGGCATCGAGCGCGGGCGAGGGGCCTTCTTCCCACACCTTCTGATGCCGGCGTTGCAGCGAGCAATCGCGCTCGCCGAGATGGATCGCGCCGCCGCGGCCGTCGCCAAGCACCTGGATTTCGATGTGGCGCGGCTTCTGCAAATATTTTTCGAGATAGACCGACGCATCGCCGAAGGCCGACTTGGCTTCGTTCGCCGCAGTCGAGAGCGCGAGCGCCAGGTCTTGCGCGGTCTGCGCCACCTTCATGCCGCGGCCGCCGCCGCCCGCGGCCGCCTTCACCAGTACCGGAAAGCCGATGGCTTTCGCGATTTCCATCGCGTCATCGTTGGCGGTGACCGCTCCGTCCGAACCCGGCACCACGGGAATGCCGAGGCGCTTGGCGGTCTTCTTCGCCTCGATCTTGTCGCCCATCAGGCGGATGTGCTCGGCCTTCGGGCCGATGAAGTGCAGGTTATGATCGGCGAGAATTTCGGCAAAGCGCGCGTTTTCCGACAGAAATCCGTAGCCGGGATGCACCGCGTCGGCGCCGGTGATTTCGCAGGCCGCCAGCAGCGCGGGCACGTTGAGATAGCTGTCCTTTGACGGCGGCGGACCGATGCAGACGCTCTCGTCGGCAAGCCGCACATGCATGGCGTCGGCGTCCGCGGTCGAATGCACCGCAACCGTCGAGATGCCGAGCTCCTTGCACGCGCGCAAGATGCGCAGTGCGATTTCTCCACGATTGGCTATCAGGATCTTGTCGAACATTGTGCCCTTCGGGGCGAATGGCGAACAGGGAGTAGCGAACGAGAGGCAAACTATTCGCTATTCGCTACTCACCATTCGCTATTCTATGATCACCAGCGGCTCGCCGAATTCCACGGGCTGGCCGTCTTCGATCAGAATCTGCGTGACGGTGCCGGCGCGCGGGGAGGGAATTTGATTCATCGTCTTCATGGCTTCAATGATCAGGATGGTCTGCCCGGCCGATACCTTGGAGCCAACCTCGATAAAGGGTTTTGCGCCGGGTTCGGGCGACCAGTAGGCGGTGCCGACCATCGGCGAGGGAACAGCGCCCGGATGCTTGCTCAAGTCGGCGGCGGCGGGCGCGCCCGCGGACACGGGCACAGCTGTCGATGCGGTAACGACAGCGGCAGCAGCCGGCACCGAAGCGGCGACACTGAGGTTGCGCGCCACGCGCACCCGAAGGCCTGCGCGTTCGATCTCGATTTCGGTCAGACTGGTTTCGTCCAGCAACAACGCGAGTTCACGAATGAGCGCTCCGTCGCTGGTTGCGAACTTTGCGGATGCTTTGTCCTCAGGCTGGCGCGCCATGATCTTGATCCAGAACTTTCTATCTCGTGGTTTTGAAGGAGCCCGCAGGTCTTGGTGTTGAGGTCTTGGTCTTCAGGTCTTGGTCTTCAGGTCTTGGCTTTGACGCCAAGCTTGGCGGCGAGGCCGCTGATCGCAAGGCGGTAGCCGTCAATGCCGAAACCCGCAAGGGTCGCGAACGCGGCCTTCGCGATGAACGAGTGATGGCGAAAGCTTTCGCGGGCGTGGATGTTGCTGACGTGGACCTCGACCGTCGGAATCTTCACCGCGATGATAGCGTCGTGGAGCGCGATCGAAGTGTGCGAATAGCCGCCGGGATTGAAGACGATACCCGCGGCCTTGCCGGCGCGGGCGTCATGAATGAAGTCGATCAGCTCGCCCTCCCGGTTCGACTGCCGGCAATCGGCTTTGAAACCATATTTGGCGCAGGTCTCCGTACATAGCTTCTCGACATCGGCGAGCGTGGCGTGGCCGTAGGTCTCGGGCTCGCGGGTTCCCAACAGGTTGAGGTTGGGGCCGTTAAGCACGTAAATCGTATCGGCAGCGGTTTTGGCCATCAGCTCTCGGTCATGTGGCGGTGATGGCGCGGTTATAGGTAACAAAGCGGCAGGAGGGAAGCCTTAAGCCCCGTCCGCGCGGCTCCCAAATGCCTCATCTATCTCGCAAAAACCCTGAGAGAATTGGCGTAAACCATTCATTTACCATAATGGATTGTGGATGGAGTTGGACTTGGAAAGACGCGCCAGACGCTCAAACGAACAGGGCGGATCCCTGAAGACCCGCCCCGGATTCGCGACGTTGGACTTGAAGATCAGGCGTCGAGTACGGCGATGATCTCAAGGGTTCGCGGATCCACCACCACGATTTGGTCGCGGACGAGGAAGAACTCATAGCCTCGCCAATCCGGATAGATCGTTACGATTTCTGTCGGAAGCGGGCGGAAGCCAACGTCACGCGGAACGCGGGTGCCGACCGAAATCGAGAAGTTGACGTTGGTCACCGGCGACACGTGCTCGTTGCGGATCACGGTCGTGATCTTGGTGCGCTGTTCGGTGTTGAGCTTGGCGCCCGCGCCAGCCTGACCGGTCGTTTGCGCACGTTCGCCTTCCTTGTTGTCGCGGCCTTCGGCTTTCATGTTGCCGTTGCGATCTTCAGCCTTCATGTCCTTGCCAGGCGCACCCTTCTCATTCTGCGTGCTCATGCTCTTGGAATGATCGGCGCCCTTGGTGTCGCCTTTGGTGTCTTGGGCCGACTTCTCCTGAGCCGGCGACTTCTCGCCGGTTTGAGCGGACTTCTCGGCCGGCTTCATAGAGCCCGACTTGGCCGCTCCGCCGCGTTCTTCGGACTGGCCCGACTTCATGGCGCCCGGCGAGCCTTCATGGCTGGTTGCGCCACCGGAAGGCGCAGCGGCAGGCGATGACGGTGCGCTTTGCTGCATGCCGCCGCCGGCTGCTCCGCCTTCACGGCCGCCCGTGCCTTGCGCGTTGGCGAGACCGGCTCCTGCGATCAACGCCGCGGTCGCGACCGTGATCATCAAACGATTACTCATCGAAATTCCTCCTCAAGAAGTTTGCACTGCCCGCCCGACAACGAAAGGAGGTTGGCGATGTTCCGTCGTTTTGCCGGTTCCATCGCTTTTGTTTGATGAACAGCGGATAAACGCGGGTGTTGCGGAAATCTGCAAAAAACGAACATTCGTCAAACGAAAGAGGCCGGCGATTTCGCCGGCCTCTCGCTGTAGACGTTAAAGACGTTTGCTCGAAGTGCGACCGAGCGCCGGTGATATTAACAGGTCGCCTTGCCGCAACGGGCGATACCGATCTTCTCTTTCAGCCCCTCGACGCCGATGGCGCCGACCACCACCTGTTTGCCGATGACGTAGCTCGGTGTGCCGTTCATGCCCATTGATTCGGCGAGCTTGAAGTTCTCGTCGATGGTGGCGCGCGCCTCGGGGCTTGCCATATCCTTTTCGAGACGGGCGACATCAAGACCGGCTTCCTTTGCGGCCGCCAATGCGCGCGCCTTGTCGGCCGGCCCGCGGCCGCCGAGCAGCCGCTGATGGAAGTCGAGATATTTGGCGCCGCCGGGATCCTGCATCCGCACGGCGACCGCGACTTTGGCCGCGTCCACCGAGCCGTCGCTCAGCACCGGAAATTCCTTCAGCACCACCTTGAGCTTCGGATCGGCCTTCATCAGCTCCATCATGTCGGTCATCGCGCGTTTGCAGTAGCCGCAGTTGTAGTCGAAGAACTCGACAAAGGTGACGTCGCCGTTCTTGTTGCCGAGCGTGACATTGCGGGGCGAATTGAAGATCGCCTCGGAGTTCTGCGTGATGCTCGTGAGGTGCTTTTCCTCTTCGGCGGCCGCCTGGCGCTTGTTCAATTCGGCCATGGCTTCTTCGAGCACTTCCGGATGCGAGATGAGGTAGCTCTTCACGATGGTCTCGATCTCGCCGCGCTGACCATCGGAGAAGGTCTGCGCCGAGGCAGCTTGAGGTGCTGCAACGATTGCAAGCGCGAGAAGGGCCGGAGAGAGCAGGCGAAGCGGGTACATTGGATGTTTCCTCGGGTTTTCTCTAAATCGGGGACGTTACGGGTTTGCGTCGGGATCGGGTTGGCGCCCGGGGGCTAAAAAGCGACCTGTTCGATCCTGAGATGGTCCTGTCTCAAACTGAAATTTGGGCCCGTCTTTCTTTCCGCCGGTCAGTTTGACCGACACGATATCGTCGGCTTTGACCCATCCGGGCGTGCCGATGGCAAAACGTGTTTTGGCACGCGAGGCGAGGTCACGCGCGGTCTTGTTGTCGCCACGCAGGTACGCCGCCTGCGCTGAGGCGAGATCGGCTTCGGCAAGATCGCCCTTCCGCGCAAACGCCATCGCCAGCTGCATGTAGCCGAGCGGCTGCTCGGTTTCACGGGCCATCGCATTGCGCAAGATGTTGATGGCCTCCTCGGTATAGGCCTTGTTGTCGGCCGCCACGAGCGCCTGTCCAAGTAAAATCTCGATGAGCGGCGCGTTATTGGACAGAGTCACCGCCTTGCGCAGTGCGGGAATGGCTTCCGCAGGCCTGCCGCCTTCCAGCAGGGCCTGACCGCGCAACTCGTAGAAATAGGGGTTGTTGGGCTGGGCCTGGATCAATGTATCGATCTGGCCAAGCGCGTTGCTCAAATCACCATGAAGGTAAGTCGCGATTGCGTGAGCATACCGTGCCGGCAGGGTGGTATTCGACAGCGGGTAGCGCCGATAGACGGTATCCTGGCGTTCCAGAAAGCCGGAGATCTTGGCGCGCATCATGTCGTGGCGCAATTGCAGCGCGGGATCGTCCTTCTTGTCCCAATATGGGCTGGAGCGGGCGAGCTCTTCGAGTGCGGCAACGCGCTCTGCCGGCATCGGATGCGATTGATAATAGGGGTCGGCGCCGTGGGCGGAGAACAGGCTGTCGTTGCTGAAGCGCTTGAAGGTCTCGTACATGCCCTTGGCGGATTGACCGGTCGCCGTCAGGAACTTGACCCCGGCGCGGTCGGCGCTCTCCTCCTGCTGGCGCTGGTAGGAGAGCAGGTTGCGCAGGATCATGTTTTGCGGTCCCGCAAGCACGGCAGCCCCGGCGTCTGCCAGCCCGACATTGCCGTTGCCGCGCGCACCCGCGGCGAGCGCGCCTGCGCCAAGCAGCATCGCGATGATCATTTGCGTCTGCGCCTGAGCCAATTGCTCGCGCAAGCGGGCGAGATGGCCGCCGGCCAAGTGGCCGGTTTCGTGCGCCAGCACCCCGATGATCTGGTTTGGCGTCTCCGATTGCATCAAGGCGCCGTGATTGACGAATATGCGGCGGCCATCGGCGACAAACGCGTTGAACACGGCCTGATTGATGACCGTGACCTGGATATTCTGCTTCTCGAGGCCGGCGGTGCGAAGAATTGGTCTCGTATAGTCGCGCAAGAGCTGTTCGGTCTCGGTGTCGCGCAGGATCGCGAGCTTTTCCTCCTGGGCGAGGGCGGCCATCGGGGCGGCGACAAGGGCGATCGCGGTCGCGACCGCGGTCATTTTGGTCGTTTTCCGGCGGAGGGCTAAGCGCAATGACATCAGGCAGTCTTTATGGATTGGCGGCGGGTTTGATCCGCGATATGCCCTAACGATCCGCGGATTAAGGCTGGCGGAGTGGATTTGATATTCGCTACACACTTGGCCGGAATTTCGTCAAGGGAATGTCAAATCCTAACTCCGCTAGCATATTGAATCTGCTAGTGGTCCTTTATTTCTGACATTCGCAAAAGGGCAAGCCTAGAAGGGATCCGAATGTTAGAAATGGACCACTGGTCTGGGGCGGTCGTTCTGGCACCCGTAAGCTCTCGCCGCGACACGATAAGATGTCAGAACCGGAACTTGAAACCTGTAGCAGATATTGATGCTTGAAGCGACACTGAGCGAACGTGCAAAAACCGTCTTGACTGCAGCGTCCGGGCGCAGCGACGTCCCGGCGTTCATGGTGATGGACGTGATGGCGGCTGCCGCCCGTATCGAGGCGGCCGGCGGCCATGTGATCCACATGGAAGTGGGGCAGCCGGCCGCGTCGGCTCCCAAAACCGCGATCCGGGCGGCCCATGCCGCACTGGATTCGATGCGGATCGACTATACCGCCGCGCTGGGAAACTCCAGCTTGCGAGAACGGATCGCCCGACACTACCGCGAAACCTATGGCGTTACCGTCGATTCCGGGCGGGTCGTGATCACTACCGGCTCGTCGGCGGCCTTCATTCTGGCTTTCATGGCGATGTTCGAGCCCGGCGACCGGGTCGCCGTGACCATTCCGGGTTACCCGCCTTACCGGCATATTCTCACCGCGCTTGGCTGCGAGCCGGTTTTGATCGAGACAGCGAGCGAGACCCGGCATGCGCTGACGGGAGCAGCTCTGCTCGCCGCGCACCGCAAGGCGCCGCTCAAGGGGGTCCTGGTTGCAAGCCCGGCCAATCCGACCGGCACGATGATGTCGCGGGAGGCGTTGAGCAGCCTGATTTCGGCTGCCGAAGACGCCGGTATCCGGTTCATTTCGGACGAGATTTATCACGGCCTCGATTACGCGTTCCCGGCGGTGACGGCGGCGGAACTCTCCGCCGACGCGCTGGTGATCAATTCCTTTTCAAAATATTTCTGCATGACTGGCTGGCGCGTCGGTTGGATGGTGGTACCTGAACCGCTGGTGCGGCCGATCGAGCGGTTGCAGCAGAACCTCTCCATCTCCGTTCCGACGCTGTCGCAGATCGCGGCCGAAGCTGCTTTCGACGGCTCAGCTGAAATGGAAGAGGTGAAGCGGGGGTATCTGGAAAACCGGCGCATCCTCATCGAGGGCCTGCCGCGTGCCGGTCTTACCAAATTCCTGCCGGCCGACGGCGCGTTCTATCTTTATGCCGATGTTTCGGACTTCACCTCCGACAGCTTCAAATTCGCAAGCGAAATGCTGGAAAAGGCCCACGTCGCCGCGACGCCGGGGGTCGACTTCGACCCCGTTCACGGCCGGCAGTTCATCAGGTTTTCCTATGCGCGTTCGGCGCAGGAAATGCGTGAGGCGGTGGAGCGCATCGCCCGTTGGCTTAAGTGACGCGGGCGAAAGAACGCCGTCGCCATTGACGCGGTATCCCACCCCTGCAATGAATTTTGGTCTGAAAGAACAAAGAATATAGGGGGAGGGATTCGATGGCGCCCACAACCGTTACCGCGGCACCGGTCCGCGCGGCCAAGCCTTGGTACAAAATCCTCTACATTCAGGTGCTGATCGCCATCGTGCTTGGCGCGCTGGTCGGCTGGCAGTTTCAGGATTTTGCGACCAGCGACTGGGTCAAGGCGCTAGGTGACGGCTTCATCAAGCTGATCAAGATGGTGATCGCACCGATCATCTTCTGCACCGTGGTGTCGGGTATTTCGCACATCCAGGACGCCAAGAAAGTCGGCCGCATCGGTATCAAGGCGCTGGTCTATTTCGAAGTCGTCTCGACCTTCGCGCTGGTCATCGGGCTTGTGGTCGGAAACCTGGCCCGGCCGGGTGCTGGCTTTGGCGGCGCGTTGGCGAGCGCCGACAAGGTGGCCACTTATGCCGAGCAGGCCAAAGCGCAGAAAAGCGTCGACTTTTTCCTGCACATCATTCCGGATACCGTGGTTGGTGCGTTCGCAAACGGCGAGATCTTGCAGGTCCTGCTGTTTTCGATTCTGTTCGGCTTTTCGCTGATGGCGCTCGGCGAACGAGGCCATACGCTGCGTTCTTTTATCGACGATGCGGCACAAGGCGTATTCGGCGTGATCGCGATCGTGATGCGGGCCGCGCCGATCGGCGCCTTCGGTGCGATGGCTTATACGATCGGCAAGTTCGGCACCGGCGCCATCCTCAATCTGGTCGGCCTGATTGCGACGTTCTATCTCACCGCCGGGCTGTTCGTGATCGTGGTGCTCGGGATCATCGCCCGCGTTGTCGGCTTCTCGATCTTCAAATTCCTGGCCTACATCAAGGACGAGCTCTTGATCGTGCTGGGCACCTCGTCGTCGGAAAGCGCGCTGCCGTCGTTGATGGAAAAGCTCGAGCGGCTCGGCTGTTCGAAGTCTGTCGTCGGTCTCGTGGTGCCGACCGGATATTCCTTCAATCTCGATGGCACCAATATCTACATGACGCTCGCGACGCTCTTCATCGCGCAGGCGCTCGGTTTCGATCTCACGATTGGCCAGCAGATCACGATCCTGGTCGTTGCCATGCTCACCTCCAAAGGTGCTTCGGGAATTACCGGAGCGGGATTTATCACGCTTGCTGCAACGCTTGCCGTGGTCGATCCCCGCCTGGTGCCGGGCATGGCGATCGTGCTTGGCATCGACAAGTTCATGAGCGAGTGCCGCGCGCTGACCAATCTGTGCGGTAACGGCGTCGCCTGTGTCGTGGTGTCCTGGTGGGAAGGCGAACTCGATCGCGGTCGCCTGGAAGCCAATCTCAACAAGCAGGTCGATCCGACCGATATCGAGACTGCGGTCACCACGGGCTAGCGCGTCGAATTCTGCTGATTTCCAAAATAAAACCGCCCGGTTTTCACCGGGCGGTTTTTCGTTGAATGAAACGTTTCTGGGTTTGCGGGGGTCTATTCGCCACCGCCGAAGCGCCGTGACCACCAGCCAGCGCGACGGGGTGCATCCGACGCCACGTCGCCAGCAGATTCGGCCGGTGTTTCGGCGCGAGCCGTCGGTTCGGCGTGGCTGTGAGCAGCCGCGGCCGGCTCCGAGGGAGTATGAGACCCAAAGCTGACCTTCTCGCGCACCGTCGAGCGCCGCCGCGCGGCCCTGTCGGATTCGTGCGCATCGGATTCTTCGGAGGCCGGTGCATGTGATTGCACGGCCACCGGCGGCGCGACGGAATGCGCCTCGGGAGCGTATTCGGCAGGCGAAGGCGATGGCGATGGCTGCGACGACGATGGCTGCGAAGAGATCCCGTCGAAGTCGGCGACCGCGCTGGCTGCCTCCGAAACCGAAACCGGCTCCAGTTCGTCGGTGATCGATCCGGCAAGACCCTCTTCAGGTCCGCCACGCCGGCGACGTCCGCCGCGGCGGCCACGGCGCCTCGGCCGCCGTTCGCCCGAGCCCTGATCGGAACGCGCCTGGTTCGGCTGTTCGCTGCCTTCCTCGTCATCGGCCTCTTCGTCGGCGGGATCGGCATCCGTTGGGGCGGAGGCCTCTTGCGGCAAAGCATTGTCCTCGCGCGGTGCGTCGTTTTCGCGTGCTTCCCCGTTGCTACCGCGGCCGCGCCGCCGACGACGTCGCCGTCGCCGTGTACCGTCGCCTGCGGCCTCCGAGCCTGCTTCGCCACCAGCGGCGGGTTCGTCCGACAGTCCCTCGGTTTCTTCGGTCTCTACTTCCGATTCCGACTCGACGTCGAGCAACTCCTCGTCGTCGAAGGTTTCTTCCAGGGCCGGGGGAGTGGCAGCGGCTTGCGTCACAAGCAGCGCCTTTGCGGCCTCCAGCGTGTGTACCTGTTCGCCGCGATCGATCACATACGACTGCTGTCCGCTCACGGTCGGATCGGCGATCACGGCGAGCGTCACCTTGAAGGAGTTTTCGAGGTCCCGCAGATGGCCGCGCTTGTGGTTGAGAACATAGAGCGCGACATCGGTTCGGGTGCGCACCACCAGATTGTGGGTCGCGCCCTTCATCAGAACTTCCTCAAGTCCGCGCAGCAATTGCAGCGCCACCGAGGAGACCGAACGGACGTGACCGCTGCCGCCGCATTGCGGGCATGGCTCGGTCGAGCTTTCGAGCACGCTGGCGCGGATGCGTTGGCGCGACATTTCGAGCAGGCCGAAGTGCGAGATGCGCCCAACCTGAATCCGCGCGCGGTCCTGACGCAAGCAGTCGGACAGTTTGCGCTCGACGGAGCGGTTGTTGCGCTTCTCGTCCATGTCGATGAAGTCGATCACGATCAGGCCGGCGAGGTCGCGCAAGCGCAGTTGTCTGGCGACCTCTTCCGCCGCCTCGAGATTGGTCTTGAGCGCGGTGTCCTCGATGTGATGTTCACGCGTGGAGCGGCCGGAGTTGACGTCGATCGAAACCAGCGCCTCCGTCTGGTTGATGACGATGTAGCCGCCCGACCGCAGTTGCACCGTCGGCGAGAACATCGCATCCAGCTGGCTTTCCACGCCCATGCGCGAGAACAGCGGCTGGCCGTCGCGATATTGCTTCACCGCGCGCACGTTGGAGGGCATCAGCATTTTCATGAAGTCGCGCGCTTCGTGGTAGCCGGCTTCGCCCGCAACCAGAATGTCGTCGATTTCCTTGTTGTAGAGATCGCGCAGCGAACGCTTGATCAGCGAGCCTTCCTCATAGACCAGCGTCGGCGCCTGCGACTTCAGCGTCATGTCGCGCACCGTCTCCCACATCCGGATCAGGTATTCGAAGTCGCGCTTGATTTCCGGCTTGGTGCGGGATGCGCCTGCGGTGCGCAGGATGATCCCCATGCCCTCGGGCACGTCGAGGTCCTGAACCACCTCTTTCAGCCGCGAGCGATCCTGGGCGGAGGTGATCTTGCGGCTGATGCCGCCACCGCGGGCGGTGTTGGGCATCAAGACCGCATAGCGGCCGGCGAGCGAGAGGTAAGTCGTGAGCGCCGCGCCCTTGCTGCCGCGCTCCTCCTTGACGACCTGCACCAGCATGACCTGGCGCCGCTTGATGACTTCCTGGATCTTGTACTGGCGGCGCGGACGGAACTGGCGTTCCGGCACCTCTTCGAGCACGTCGTCGCCGCCGACGGACTCGACCACCTCTTCCTCGGCTTCGTCGCCTTCGTCGTCGTGAACTTCCTCGCCGTCGACGGCCGCATGCACCTCGTCGGACGCGGCGGCATGCTCTTGATGTGCGGCGTGCTGCTCGCTTGCATATCCGGCATGAGCGGCGTTTTCGGCCGCTACCTCATCCGCCGTGGCCTCGTCACCGGCATGGCTTTCGTGCGCGTCGTCTTCGTGTGCGTGCTCTTCAGGAGCCTCCCGCAGGGCCTCCGAAATATCGACTGCCGTTTCCGGCTCGTGTGCGTCGGCGGATTGAGCGGTCGTTTCGGCATGCGCATGGTCATGATGGGGTTCGTCATCATGATGACCGTGGCTGGCCGCATGTTCATGATCGTCATCATGATGGGCGTGATCATGACCCGCGTGTTCGTGATGGTCGGCGTCACCGTGATGATGCTCGGTCTCGTGGTGGTGCTCGTCGTGATGGCCTTGCTCGGCGTGAGCCTCGGCGGGCGATCCGTCGGCCGGCAATCCCTCGGCGGAGGGCTGCGAGGCTTCGACCACCTCGCTCTGAACCCGTTCGCTGTGGCCGCGCCGGCGGGAGGAGCGGTGGCGCGAGCGGCGGCGGCTGGCGCGGTTTTCCAATTCTTCTTCCGCTTCGCGATGGGCGCGTTCATCCGCCTCGATCAGTGCCTGACGGTCGGCGACCGGGATCTGATAATAGTCGGGATGAATTTCGCTGAAGGCGAGAAAGCCGTGGCGGTTGCCGCCATATTCAATGAAGGCGGCCTGCAGCGACGGTTCGACGCGGGTGACCTTCGCCAGATAAATGTTGCCGCGCAGTTGTTTGCGTTGCGCGGTCTCGAAATCAAATTCTTCGACGCGATTGCCGCGGACCACGACGACCCGGGTCTCCTCCGGGTGGGTGGCATCGATAAGCATCTTGTTGGGCATTTTGGAACTCTTGACGGCGGCGGCCACGCAGGGCGGCGCGCGCAAATCGCACGGCCGGATGACGCAACGGTCCACCTGATTCGGGGGTGAGGGGAAGGCCGAAACGCATCGTCGAGCGCCTCACCGAACATGTTTCCCGGGATCGACAACGCCGTGCGTGGCTTGCGCCCCGCATCGGCGATATTTTTCCCTGGACTTCCGGCAACACAGTCTGGCGCATCAAGCGTCGGCCCGTCTGAGTAATTTTGGGCGGCAAGCAGGCCGCCTGGTCATTCGCTGAAGGTCTGGCCTTGCGCCAAAGCGCATGCCGCAATCGCATATCGGGGCTTTGAGGCTCCGATAATCGGTCAGGTCGAGTTTCAAACCGTCCCGGGAACAAGCTGTGACCTGGGATCGGACGCCGTCCGGGCTTGTAACCGTCCGAATCTGGCAGCCGCGCGGCTCGCGCTGGCTTCAGAAGGGCCGGAAAGACGCTGAAATCTCCGCTTTGGGAGGTCCCCGCGCTGCACCGGGAGGCTGAACGCGACACAACCGGAAGTTTGGCCGTCAGCACTCCCTACATACGTGGATCGGCCTTCTCGTGCAAGGGATTGTGCGGATGGCGTCGGCCGGATGTCACGGTTCCAAGCTTCGTATCCGTTGCGGCGGGCTCGTTTACGAATGCCAGAACCAAAGGGCAACACTCCGCTATTTTCGGCGGATAATATTTAAGGCGCGATTAACCCTGCAGTTTTATTGCGGTATGAGAGCAGCGGATGGTCCAATTCTAACATTCGCATCCTTACTCAGCGGGCATTCGCTTGACGAACTCGCGGCGAGGTGGGTAGCGAAGGTCAAATCCACTCCACTAGCAGGCACGGATCAGGTGGCGGGCCGCGGAAATCGCCTTGTGTTGATGGGTTTCGCGCTGTTGTGCGCCGCAGCATCGCCGTGGCTTCCGCTTGGCCAGGTGTTAGCTGTCGAAGCCCAGCCGTCGAAACCGGCTCCGTCGGCCCGAATCCCGGTTGCCTCGGAAGCACGCTTGGCCGGCGATGGTAAGCAGACCCGGTTCATCCTTGACCTCGACCAGCCGATTGCGGTCCATGCCTTTGCGCTGGCCGATCCCTATCGGGTGGTCGTCGATCTCCCACAGCTCAGTTTTCAGCTCCCGCCCGCGATCGGTGCTTCGGGGCGGGGTCTGATCAAGGCATTTCGCTATGGCATGGTGATGCCCGGCGGTTCCCGGATCGTCTTTGATCTCACGGCACCTGCCAAGATTACCAATGCTTCGGTCCTTGAGGCGGTCAACGGCCAACCGGCCCGCCTCGTGCTTGAACTCGAGGAGGTCGATCGCACGACCTTCGTTCAGTCCCTTGCGCCGGAGAGCCGGCCTGAGCTTCGGCCCGCGATCGCCGACGCCAAGGAGACGGCGCTTGCCGGACCGTCGGTACCTGCAAAGCTCGATACGCCCGGTGCCCAGTCGTCGGTTCCGGATGCGCGTCCAATGATCGTGATTGATCCCGGCCATGGCGGCCCCGACAACGGTACACAGTGGGACGGCGCCAGTGAAAAGACGATCGTGCTGGCTTTTGCGCTTGCGCTGCGCGATCGCATCGAGAAAATCGGCAAGTACCGCGTCGTGATGACCCGCACGGACGATACGTTCATCCCGCTCGACGATCGGGTGAAGTTTGCACGCAGCCATTCGGCCGCGCTGTTCGTATCCATTCACGCCGATGCGTTGCCGCGCCATGAAGGCGATGCGCAAGGTGCGACCATCTACACGCTGTCCGATCGTGCCTCGGACGCGGCGGCGGAAAAGCTCGCGGAAGCCGAAAACAGGGCCGATGCCATCGGCGGGGTCAATTTGACCGAAGAACCCACCGAAGTCGCCGACATCCTCATCGATCTCGCCCAGCGCGAAACCCGTACCTTTTCCAACCGTTTCGCGCGGTTGTTGATGGGCGACATGAAAACGGTCACACGCATGCACAAACATCCGCTCAAGTCGGCCGGCTTCCGCGTGCTCAAGGCGCCGGATGTACCGTCCGTTCTTGTCGAACTCGGCTATGTCTCCAACAAGGATGATCTGGAGCATCTGCAATCAGACAATTGGCGCTCCCGGACCGTTGGATCGGTGGCGCACGCGATCGAGACGTTCTTCGCCAAGCGGCTGGCAACGGCAGGAAGCGGGAACTAGAGCCACCGATTCCGAACGCAAGCTGTTAAGGCGTCAAACGGCCGCACTAGTGGAGTGGATTTGACATTCGTCAGCGGTGTAACCGCCAATTGCTGAAGCGAATGTCAAATCCCAAACTCCACTAGAAACCTATATTTGCTGGCGCTCCCTTCGATTCCAGGTTCGCAAACGTGCGGACCGAGAAGGGAGGCGAACCTTGGAATCGGGACCGCCGGGGCCCTAGTTTGGCCACAGCGAAGGCCCTATAAATGGCGCGGAGTATTGAGGAATCGGCGTAGTTCGCCCGGTGGTGGCGTGTGATATAACCGGGTGCCGGCCTGCGAATGGTCGGGTAGAAGAAAATACCTCAACAGGAGCGCCGTTCGTTCGGCGCGGGGACTGAACGGAATTCATAATTATGCGCTTGCTGGTGCGGTTCTTGGGTTTCTTGTTCGCCGCGGGAACCGTCGTGTTTCTTGTGGGCGTGGCCGCCGCGGCCGGGCTGATCTGGCACTACTCCAAGGATTTGCCGGACTATTCGCAGCTCCAGGATTATGAGCCGCCCGTCATGACGCGTGTTCACGCCGCGGACGGGGCGTTGCTTGGTGAATATTCCAAGGAGCGGCGTCTGTATCTGCCGATTCAGGCGGTGCCGAAGCTCGTCATCAACGCGTTCCTGGCTGCCGAAGACAAGAATTTCTACGAACATGGCGGCATCGACTTCTCGGGAATGGCGCGCGCCGCGGTGCTCTATGCGCAAAACATCGGATCGAACCGCAGGCCGCAGGGCGCCTCCACGATCACCCAGCAGGTTGCGAAGAATTTCCTGCTGACCAACGAGGTCTCATTCACCCGCAAGATCAAGGAAGCGCTGCTCGCGATGCGAATCGAGCGCACCTATTCAAAGGACAAGATCCTCGAACTCTATCTCAATGAAATCTACCTCGGGCTCGGCGCCTACGGTATCGCTGCGGCCTCGCTGGTTTATTTCGACAAATCGGTCAACGAACTCACGGTCGCTGAGGCCTCTTACCTCGCGGCGCTGCCGAAGGCGCCGGCCGCGTTGCATCCGGTTCGAAACCGCGAGCGCGCGGTCGAACGCCGCAACTACGTTGTCGATCGTCTGCTCGAAAACGGCTGGATCAAGCAGGCCGACGCCGACAAGGCCCGCAAGGATCCCTTGACCGTCACCAACCGTTCCAATGCCGCGCATACGTTCGCAGGCGAGTATTTCGCCGAGGAAGTCCGCCGCGACATCTTCGAGCGATATGGCGAGAAGAAGCTTTACGAAGGCGGGCTGTCGGTTCGCGCCACGCTCGATCCGAAAATCCAGGTGATGGCGCGCAAGACCATGGCTGCCGGCATCGTCACTTACGACGAGGCGCAAGGCTGGCGCGGCGCGTCCAGCAAGCTCGATATTTCCGGCGACTGGGGCGTCAAGCTCGCCGACGTGAAAGCGCTGTCCGACATTTCGCCGTGGCGGCTTGCGGTGGTGCTGGACGTCAGCGATCAGTCGGCGCGGATCGGTTTCCAGCCGCAGCGCGAGCTCGGCGGCGCCGTCAGCAAGGAACGGCCGACCGGAATCATCACGCTTGACGGTGTGAAATGGGCAAAGCCCACATCCGGCACGACGAAAGGCCGGACGCCGACCGCTATGTCACAGGTGCTGTCGCCGGGCGACGTGATCTATGCCGATCCGTTGTTCAGGGACGGCAATCAGGTTGAAGGCCAATACCGGTTGCGCCAGTTGCCCGAAGTGTCCGGCGCAATGGTCGTGATGGATCCGTGGACCGGCCGGGTGATCGCGATGGTCGGTGGCTTCTCGTTCGACCAGAGCCAGTTCAACCGCGCCACGCAGGCCTATCGGCAACCGGGTTCGTCGTTCAAGCCGATCGTCTATTCCGCCGCGCTCGACAACGGCTATACGCCGTCGACCCAGGTGGTCGACGCGCCGATCGAAATCGACCAGGGGCAGGGGGCCGGCGTCTGGCGTCCGGAGAACTTCTCATCGGGCAAGTACAACGGCCCGACGACGTTGCGCAATGCGCTCAGGCTGTCGCTGAACACCGTCACCGTGCGGCTGGCGCAGGATATCGGCATGCCCTTGATCGGCGAATATGCCAGACGCTTCGGAGTCTATGACGAGTTGCCGAACTACCTGTCCTTTGCGCTCGGCGCCGGCGAAACCACGGTCATGCGCATGGCCACGGCCTATGCGATGATCGCTAATGGCGGGCGACGCGTGAAGCCGACCCTGATCGACCGCATCCAGGATCGCTACGGCCACACCATCTTCAAGCACGACACGCGCGAGTGCCGCGGCTGCGACGCACCGGCCGGCTGGAAGAACCAGACCGAGCCGCAGTTGATCGATCGCCGCGAGCAGGTGCTCGATACCATGACCGCCTATCAGATCACGTCGATGATGGAAGGCGTGGTGCAGGGCGGTACCGCGATCGCGGTCAAGGAAGTCGGCAAGCCGATCGCCGGCAAGACCGGTACGACCAACGAGGCCAAGGACGCCTGGTTCATCGGCTTCTCGCCGGACATCGTGGTCGGCATTTATCTCGGCTACGACAAGCCGCGCCCACTGGGTAAGGGCAATGCTGCGACCGGCGGCCACTTGGCCGCGCCGATCGCGCGCGACTTCCTCAAACTGGCGCTTGCGGACAAACCCGCTGTCCCATTCAAGGTACCGGCCGGTCTCAAGCTCGTCCGCGTCGATGCGAAGTCCGGCATGCGCGCCGGTCCCGGCGACAGTGGCCGGACCATTCTCGAAGCCTTCAAGCCGGGCACGGCGCCGCCGGATAACTACGCCGCCATCGGGGTCGATTCCGAAGGGCGTCAGCTTTTGCCGCAACAGCAACCCGCTGCTGCCGAACAAGGTTTGTTCCGACCCGGTACCGGCAGTCTGTATTAATCGCTTGCGCTGGCGCGATTGCGCTTTGCGACTTCCGCCGCTACATCGGGCGGAAGTCAAATCAGGTTTTCGCCAAACATTCCGAGAAAATCATGCGCGCCGAAGTCGAACGCCTCGTCGAAGAGATCAAGCAGTCAGTCGGGCTGCTGAGGAGGCATCTTTGACGTCGAGACATCAACCGCTCGGCTCGCCGAGCTGAACAAGCTCGCCGAAGACCCCAATCTCTGGAACGATCCCCAAAAAGCGCAGAAGCTGATGCAGGAGCGCACCTCGCTGGAGGATTCGCTATCCGGCATCGGCAAGGTCGAGCGCGAACTCGAAGACAATATCGGCATGATCGAACTTGGCGAGGCCGAGAACGATGCCGGCGTTGTCGCCGAGGCCGAGGGTGCGCTGAAAGAGCTCAAGAAGGAGGTCGCGCGCCGAGAGCTTGAAGCGCTGTTGGCCGGCGAGGCCGACCGCTTCGATTCTTATCTCGAAGTCCATGCCGGCGCTGGCGGCACCGAGAGCCAGGATTGGGCGCAGATGCTGCTTCGGATGTACACCCGCTGGGCCGAAAAGCATGGCTTCAAGGTGGAATTTCTCGAAGAGTCCCAGGGCGAAGAAGCCGGGATCAAATCGGCCACCATTCAGATATCGGGCCACAATGCCTATGGCTGGCTGAAGACCGAAGCCGGCGTGCATCGCCTGGTGCGGATATCGCCGTTCGATTCCAATGCACGGCGCCACACCTCGTTTTCGAGCGTGGCAATCTTTCCGGTGATCGACGACAGCATCAAGATCGACATCAAGGAAGCCGACGTGCGCACCGACACGATGCGCTCGGGCGGCGCGGGGGGGCAGCACGTCAACAAGACCGAATCCGCGGTGCGGCTGACGCATATTCCGACCGGCGTTGCGGTGGTCTGCCAGGCCGGACGATCGCAGCACAAGAATCGCGCACAGGCGTGGGACATGCTGCGCGCGCGGTTGTACGAGATAGAGCTGAAGAAGCGAGAGGCGCAGGCCGCCGCCGATCAGGCCGCCAAGACCGATATCGGTTGGGGCCATCAAATCAGGTCTTACGTCTTGCAGCCGTATCAGATGGTCAAGGACCTTCGCACCGGCGTGCAGACATCTGACACTTCAGGCGTGCTCGACGGCGATCTCGACGAGTTCATGGCCGCGACGTTAGCGCAACGCGCCTTCGGCACTGGCCCTGATTCGATCGAGGATGTGGATTAGCCCGCGCTGAGCCGAACGCCGGCGCGCAAGAACTTCTGCGGATCGACAGCCTCGCCATCGATGCGGGTTTCATAATGCAGATGCGGTCCGGTCGAACGGCCCGTCGAGCCGACGGCGCCGATCACTTGCCCGATCTTGATGACGTCGCCGACCTTCACATTGATCTCGGAGAGATGTCCGTAACGGGTCGACAATCCATTGCCGTGATCGATCTCCACCATCCGCCCATAGCCGCCGGCCCATCCTGAGGATGCAACCTTGCCGTTGGCGGTCGCACGCACGGGATCGCCGCTCGCCGCGCGGAAGTCGAGCCCCGTATGCATCGCCGGGCGGCCGAGGAACGGGTCGGAGCGGACGCCAAATCCGGAAGTGAATTCGACTTCGCCAATCACAGGCTTTCGATATGGCACCAGCGCCAGTGTGCGATTGAGACGATCGACCTGCGCGCGGCTGATGTTGATGCGATACAGCTGACGCTCGAACGCGCCGGAGTTGCCCGATATTTTAACCGGCACAAACGGTCCGCCCATGGCGGCGCGGGGTGTTGCCGCCTCCAACTGGCCAACGTCGAGACCGAGATCGGAGAACACGCCGCGCACGCGTCGTGCGCGCGATTCAAGACTGTCTTCAAGCGAAGTGAGGGACGCGAGTTGCCGCCGCTCGACCTGGTCGAGGGAATTCTGCAAACGGACAATCACGTTGTCGACGCCCTGAATCTTTGCAGCTTTCGTTGCCGGCGCATTGGCGAGGACCGGCGTGCGCGATTCCAGGCGCGCCTCGCGATCGGGCGGTGCGACGAATACTGCTGTGTCACTGATGGGAGAAGGTTTTGGCGTACCGGAGGTCGCAGGCTCGGTAGCCGCACCGCGCGACGGCGCCCGGATCGATCCCGTGATATCGGGGACGGCGCCGATCGCGGCCGCACGCGACTCAAGCGTTGTCTGCCGGCGCATGATCTGATCGAGCTTCTGGTCGAACTGTTCCTGATCCAGGAGTTGCCGGCTGGTTGTCCGGTCGACCTTGGCGCGAAGTTCCGCGATTCGGTCCTCGTAGGCGTATTGCATTTCCGCCTGGCGAGCGATCAGCCGGGTGAGGACGTCGTCACGAAACGCGAAATAGGTCGCGGTCGCTGCCGACCACATCCCAAGCGTGGTGACGGTCCCGACTACAATCCAGAACGCCACGGGCCCAAAACGCACCTGCTTGCCGGCGTGAACGAGCGTGTAGCCGTTTTCCTGCGGATTGGCGGGCGACGGATTTACCGGCTGACGGACTAGCTGCTGCCGGGACGGATCACGCGACTTTTGAAACTCGGACTGATGACCGGAACGGTACGACATCGGCACTCCCGCGCCGATCGGAGAGAGGTTCCTTACGGCTAAATTGCGGGGCCGAATTTGGCCCGGTCATGGTTAATTTTTCGCCAATGGCGGTTTCCCTTCGGTCGGGGCAGGCTTGGGTTCAGGCAGGCTTGGGCTCAGGCAGACTTGGCCTCAGGCAGATTTGGCTTCAGGCAGCTTTGGCTAGGCAGCTTTGGCCGCGGCGAGTACATCATCGGCATGTCCGTCGACCCTGACATTGCGCCATACCCTGACGATTCGGCCGTCAGCGCCGATCAGAACCGTGGTGCGAAGGATACCTTCGAACGTCCTGCCATACATCGATTTTTCGCCCCATGCGCCATAGGCCTGAAGCATCTCGTGCTGCTCATCTGACGCGAGAGGAACCGACAACGCATGCTTGTTCCGAAACGCCTCCTGAGCCTTCGGAGGATCGCCTGACACCCCAATGACGGCGGCCCCAGCGGCGGCGAAGGCGGCCTTCAGTCTGGTGAAGTCGATCGCTTCCCGTGTGCATCCCGGCGTATCGGCGCGCGGATAGAAAAACACGATGAGTTTTTGGCCGGCATAGTCCGCAAGCGAAACCGTTTCTCCCCCGTCCCGCGGCAAGTGGAACGCGGGAGCTTTGGCGCCTTCCGCCAGGATCGGCATTGCGGTGGTCTTTCGATTCGATTTTACCGGCTTTGACGCTCCGGACGAGCGGGCAGGCGGCGCTTTGGTTTGCCTATTTTTTGAGTCCTTGCCGGATTTCGCTGCAGGCGATCGCCCCGATTTCGAACTCGCCCGCTTGCTTCCCTGCTTGCTCCCCCGTTTGGCCGATGCCTTCGATGCGGCGGGCTTTCGCTTGGCGGCAGAAAGGTCACCGGATTTCTTGCGCGTTTTCTTGGACATACGCCTTCCTTTCGTCGCTTTCCGCGGATCAATCATTGATGTATTGAGGCTAGTGTCCCGGTTCGATTGTCGGCCGGTCAATTTGGCCTTTTCGGATTATGCTCAAAAGGATTTGGACACGCCACCCGCCCGCGGGCGAGGCTTCAGCCGGATGACAGGCCGAGCCAATTGGGCCGCTTCAAAATTGGAGGACGGACGCTTTTGCGAGTGCGGGAATCGAGGGATTATTTGCAAGTATAGGTATTAGTGGATTGGGGGATTTGAGGTTCGCATTGGGGCCTGTTGTAGAATAGGTGGCGAGCATCGGATCGTCTCACTGGGAAGAGGAGGGTGAAATGCTGGCACGAAGAGCCTTCGTTGCCCATCCGGATCCATCCATCGGCGTCGGCAACGAGAGGCAATGGTAGGACACAAGTCGACCCAGAACCCCAGCCCGTCCGTTGACGCCCAGGCCCAGCATTGGGACGGCGACGATTGGCCGGAGGGAGAGCAAGATGAAGCGGCCGGGCGTCGTGCGCGCCGGCTGTTGTCGCGATCCAATTCGCGTTTTTATTCATGGTCCGATCGTCTCCGATCGTTGCGGCGCTCGCTCTTTGGCGGGCGCTGGTTCTGGCGGCTCGCAATTGTCTTCGCTTCGCTGCTGGTGATTTTTGCCGGCTGCTTCGGCGGCCTGTGGTGGCGGCTCGGCGCAGGCCCAATCAATCTCGACATGGCGACGCCGTGGCTTGCCGCCGCCATCGAAGAAAATATCGGCCACGGCAACACGGTTGAGGTCGGCGGCACGCAGATCGAGCGAGCGGGCCGGATCCGCATCGCCGTGCGTATCCGCGATATCATCGTGCGAGATCGCGACCATGCCATCGTCGCCAGCGCGCCAAAGGCCGAAGTGAGACTTTCAGGGTCCGCCCTGTTGATGGGTCGTCTGCGGGCCGAGAGCCTCAATCTGGTTGACGTTGAGCTCAGCGTGCGCGTCACCCCTGACGGTTACGTCACGGTGTCCACGGGCGACAATACGCGACCGCTTGCAACCGGCGTTGCTTCGAAAAAGGAAGCGGGGCTTCCGCCGACTTTTCCGCGTCAGACCGCACCTGTCGCACCGGCGACGCCTTCGCCCGACCAGGCGGCGTCGGCCGTCGATAACGGCGCGCAAGCGGGACTGCTGGCCGGCCTGGATTGGCTCGACAGCCTCAGCCTGACCGGTCTTGACGGACAAAATCTCAACGAGATCGGTTTGAAGAACGGCAGCCTCATCGTCGATGATCAGCAGCGCGGCAACAAATGGAGTTTCCAGAACATCTCGCTCAGCCTTCGCCGGCCAAGCGGTGGCGGGGTGGCGCTCAGTGTTGCCGAGGAGACCTCGCCCGGTTGGTCGCTGCGGGTGACGGTGGGGCCATCGACCAACGGCGTGCGATCGGTCGATATCAAGGCCGACAAGGTCTCGACCACCAATATCCTGCTGGCGTTGCGTCTGAAAGACATGAACTACACCGCAAACCTGCCGCTGAGCGGGGAGGTGAAAGGCGAACTCGGCCGCGATGGCCTGCCGACCTATTTCCGCGGCAAGATCACTGCGGGTGCCGGAGAGATCGTCGACAGCGATACGCCTGAGTATCCGATGACGATCGGTTCGGCCGAAGTGAATCTCGAATGGGATGCAAGCAAACGGGTACTGATCGCGCCGTTCAAGATCATCTCCGGTGAAAACCGGATTACGCTGCTCGCCCATCTCGAGCCTCCCAACGGCAGCGTGAACGATTGGCAGTTGGGTTTTTCCGGCGGAACCATCGTGCTCGCCGGCAACGACAACGACCCGCCGGTCATCTTCAATCGCGTCGCCATCGGTCTGCGCTTCGACACCGGCAAGAAACGGGTGGTCCTCACGCAGGCCGATTTCAGTAACGGCGAAATCGGGGTCGCGGGCACCGGTACCGTCGACTATTCGGGCGAACCCCGTCTGATGCTGGGGTTTGCAGGCACACCGATGTCGGTCGCCGCGCTCAAACGGGTTTGGCCTACTCTGGTCGTTGGCGATATCAGGCAGTGGGTGGTCGACCGGATCGAACGCGGCGCGGTTCAGCGCGTCGAGGTGGGAGTCAATTCTCCGGTTCGGAACCTCTCCCGAAAAGGACCGCCGATCCCCGACGACGGGCTCAACGTCAACATCATTGCCAATGCGGTGACGCTGCGGCCGGTGGATGGATTGCCGGCCATTCACGATGCCGATCTGAAGGCGCACATCACGGGCCGAACCGCCAGCGTCACCATCGGCCAGGGCGTGGCCGACACGCCGGCGGGCCGCAAGCTCAGTGTTTCCGACGCCGCATTCGAAGTGGCGGATACGTTCCCGAAGCCCGTACAAGCCAAGGTGAAGTTCCGGATCGAAGGTCCGGTGCCCGCGGCCGCCGAGATTCTGTCCTCAGAAAAGCTGAGCGATTTGTCTGCGACCCTGATCGATCCCAATGCCAGCAAAGGCACGGCTTCCGCGATCGTCACGCTTGGCTTGCCGATCAAGCACGACATCACGCGGGCTGACACCACCTACACCGTCACTGCCGATCTCGGCGGGTTTGCCGCCGATCGGCTGGTGATGAATCAGAAGCTGGAGGCCAATTCGCTTAAGGTGTTCGCCAACAATCAGGGCCTTCAGGTCAAAGGCGACGTGAAGATCAACGGGCAGGCGGCTTCCCTTGATTACCGCAAACCAAATGACGGTGATGCGGATATCAAGCTGCAGGCGACGCTCGACGAGGCAAGCCGCGCGCGGTTCGGCTTCGATCTCGGACCGGCGGTCAGCGGCAATATCCCGGTCAAGCTGAGCGGCAAGATCGGCGATAATTCGCGCCTCGGCATCGACGCCGATCTCACCCAGCTAAAGCTCGACAACATTCTTCCCGGTTGGGTCAAGACGCAGGGAAAATCGACGCGCGCGACGTTCAACGTGGTTCCAAAGGCGCAATCAACTCGTCTGGAAGATATCGTGATCGAAGGCGGCGGCGCCTCCATGAAGGGATCGGTGGAAGTCGATCAGAATGGCGACCTCCTGAACGCATACTTCCCGACCTATGCTCCTTCCGAAGGCGACAAGACTTCGCTGCGGGCCGATCGCGGTCCGGACGGCGTGATCAAGATCACCATGCGTGGCGACGTCTTTGACGCCCGCGGTTTTCTCAAGACCGCGATCTCCGGCAGGGAGACCGAGTCAAAGGTCAAGGCCAAGAATATCGATTTCGACGTCGACGTGAAGCTTGGCGCCGTCGCTGGTTTCTTCGGTGAGGCGTTGCGCAGCGTTGACGCAAAGATGTCGCGCCGCAATGGGGTGATGCGAAGCTTTTCGTTCACGAGCAAACTCGGACGCGACACGCCGGTCACGGCCGACTTGCGCCGCGGACAAGGCCGCGAAGTGATCTATCTCGAAACCAACGATGCGGGCGCGCTGCTGCGCTTTACCGATACCTATTCCAAGGTCGTGGGCGGTCAGCTGCAATTGGCGCTGGATCCGCCGACGTCGGAGCCGAGCGCGAAAGAGGGATTGCTCAACGTCAGGGATTTCACGGTCAAGGGCGAGGCTTCGCTCGATCGGCTGGCGGCCGGCGGTCCGGGCGGCGCGCCAGGCGGCATCGGCTTCACCCGGCTGCGCGCGGAATTTGTTCGGCAAAGCGGTCAGCTCACGATCAAGGAAGGCGTGCTCAAGGGTCCGAGCATCGGCGGCACGATCGAGGGCAGCATCGATTATCCCGGTAACCAGGTCCGCATGAGCGGCACCTTCGTTCCGGTGTATGGGCTGAACAACCTTCTCGGTCAGATTCCCGTCGCCGGATTGCTGTTCGGCGGCAGCAATGAGGGGCTTTTCGGCCTCACCTATGAGGTCGTCGGCACGCCGGACAAGCCGACGCTGCGCGTCAATCCCATCTCGGCAATGCTGCCCGGGGTTACCCGCAAGATCATGGATTTTAATACCGGCAAGCAGAACGGCGGCGCCGATTTCCCGGCGAACTGAAGCTCTAGCGCATATCGCGAGTTCGCGGCCGGATCGGTAGCGAATGTCGAATCCACTACACTAGCTTCGGAGCGCCGGCACCACCAGAAACGGGATCATGCCGAGGATGACGGCGATCAAGGCGTAGACGATCAGCGGATTATAGCTGTGGCTGATGTCGTGGATCAGGCCGCCGCTCCACGAGCCGAAGGCCGATCCGAGCCCGCTGCCGATCGAAATGCTTCCATAGATCGTTCCGACGCGTTTTCCCTTGAACAGCTTCATCGCGGTTGCCGTCAGCAACGGACCGCGTGAGCCGATCATGCTGCCGAAGCAAACCACAAAGCCGGTCAGGACCCAGATGTTCGGATACAATTGCAGCAGCCAGAGCAGGAAGATTCCGAAGATCGAGAGCGCGTAGGACAACAGCACCGACGGCCGCCGCCCGATGATGCCGTCGAGCCAGGAAACGCCTAGCATCCCGAACAGCAGCACGACGCCGGAAAAGCCCCAGGCTGTCGCCGCCTGCAACGGCGGAAAGCCGGTTTCGATCAGGTAGGCGACGATCTGCGGCGTGATCGCATACATTCCGATCGCAGTGAAAAAGAACGTCCAGAACAGCGCCCAGAAGGCGTGGTGGCGCATCGCGCGCAGAAGCGTCCAGCCTTCGTCCGCGGCCTCAGTCGTTGCCGCCCTTGTCAGATGCGGTTGGCCCTCGGAAAACAACCGCCATGGCAGCACCAGAAGCGGAAGCAGCAGCACGAGTGCGGCCGTGCCGAAGATCTCGTAAGCGCCGCGCCAGCCGAAATGATCGATCAAGACTTGTGAAGCCGGCAACAGCGCCAGCACGCCGGCGCCGGTCGCCGAATAGACCACGGCCATCGCGGTCGGCAGCTTGGGGCCAAACC
Source organism: uncultured Alphaproteobacteria bacterium (assembly GCA_963824305.1). Taxonomy (GTDB): domain Bacteria; phylum Pseudomonadota; class Alphaproteobacteria; order Rhizobiales; family Xanthobacteraceae; genus Bradyrhizobium. The sequence continues at coordinate 538,457 of CAWGOW010000001.1, read as the reverse complement.
AGCGGCCGAGCAGGATCGAATTCGGCACATTGCCGATCAGCGCAATGCCGAGGCCGACGCAGACGCCGATGCTCAACTGGATTTGCCAGAGCCGATGAGCATTGGCGCCGAACAGGAACGCGCCGCCAAATAACAATAGCCCGAGCGAATAGACGCTGCGTGGTCCGGAGTAGTCGAACAGGCGGCCGATCAAGGGGGAGGCGAGCCCACCCGCCAGCGCGCTTAGCGAATAGACCGAGACGACGTCGGCGCGATCCCAGCCAAAGCTTTCCGAGATCGGCAGCAGGAAGACCGAAAAACTCTCGCCGAGGCCGCGCCCGAAAACCGAGAGTGCAAAGCAGATGGCGAGCACGCCAAGAGCGGTACGCACCGGCTTTACCGGCGCGCTGGCAGTTCCCTCCCGATCGGCTTGTTGATCCATCAAGACGGGAGGGAGCCCGTTTTGAATTGAAAGCACAAGCGCGCTTTCCGGAATGCGCTTATGCAGGCTTGAGCAGTACGTGGCGCTTCTTGCCGAACGACAGCTTGATCACGCCCTCCGGCGTAAGCTCGGACGGCTTGAGCATCATCTTCTCGTCGGTGACCGCGACGTCGTTGACGCGCAGGCCGCCGCCTTTGATGTGACGCCGCGCTTCGCCATTCGAGGCTACGAGGCCCGCTTTGACGAAGGAGGCGAGCACGCCGATGCCGGCTTCGAGTTCGCCGCGCGACACTTCCACGGTCGGAAGATTTTCCGCGATCGCGCCTTCCTCAAAAGTCTGCCGCGCGGTTTCTGCGGCCTGCCGCGCCGCCTCCGTACCGTGAAGAAGCGTGGTCGCGGCATCCGCCAGCGCCTTCTTCGCCTCGTTGATTTCGGCGCCTTTGAGCTGGGCGAGCTTGTCGATCTCGCTCATCGGCAAGGTCGTGAACAGTTTCAGGAACCGGACGACGTCGGCATCCTCGGTGTTGCGCCAGTATTGCCAGAAATCATAAGGCGAGAACTGATCGGCGTTGAGCCACACCGCGCCTTGTGCGGTCTTGCCCATCTTGGCGCCTGAGGACGTCGTCAGCAGCGGGGTCGTCAGCGCGAACAGTTGCGGCGTGCCCATGCGACGGCCGAGATCGACGCCCATGATGATGTTGCCCCACTGGTCCGAACCGCCCATCTGCAAACGGCAGCCGGTGCGTCGCGCCAGTTCGACAAAGTCGTAGGCCTGGCAGACCATGTAGTTGAACTCGATGAAACTCATCTCCTGCTCGCGCTCGAGCCGGAGCCGCACCGAATCCATGGTCAGCATGCGGTTGACCGAAAAATGCTTGCCGATATCGCGCAGCATCTCGATCCAGTTGAGTTTCGTCAGCCATTCGGCGTTATCGAGCATCACTGCATCGCTTGCGCCCGATCCGTAGCGCAGCACGTTCGCAAAAACGCCACGAATCGAAGCCTTGTTAGCTTCGATCTCTGCAACGGTGCGGATGGCGCGTGTCTCGTCCTTGCCGGAGGGGTCACCGACCATGGTGGTGCCGCCGCCCATCAGCGTGATCGGCTTGTTGCCGCTTTGCTGCAACCAATGCAGCATCATCATGGTCAGGAAGTTGCCGATGTGCAGGGAAGGGGCTGTGCAGTCGTAGCCGACATAGGCCGTCGCCTCGCCCTTGGCGGCGAGCGCGTCCAGGCCTTCGAAGTCCGAGGCCTGATGGATAAAGCCGCGTTCTTGCAAGACGTTTAGGAAATCCGACTTGAAAGCGGTCATCTTTCTTCGAACCTGATCATTTTTGTTTTACGGTATTTGCAGCAAATTGCTGGAATTTAACCATAGTGGACTGCTTCGGTTGGGTGCGCTGTGCCATTATAAGATGTGCCCCTTCGGCACAAGGTAAACGCGGAAGCTGAACCTCTCGGGTAAGCTGAGGCCACAATACCATGATGTTGACAGCCATAGGTCTGATGAGCGGCACGTCCCTGGACGGCGTCGACGTCGCCATGATCGAAACCGACGGCAAAAAGGTCACAGCCTTCGGTCCGTCCGGCTACCGGCCTTATACCGATTTTGAGCGACGCCTGCTGCTCCAGGCATTGACCGAGGCCGTACACCTGGAGGCGCGCGAGGCGCGGCCGGGCATCCTTCTGGAGGCCGAGCGGGTCGTCACCACCGCCCATGCCGAAGCCGTTGCCAGCTTCAAGGCCCAAAACCGCATCGCGAGCGAGGACATCGACATCGTCGGCTTCCATGGTCAGACGGTGCTGCACCGTCCTGCCAACAAGATGACGGTGCAGATCGGCGATGCCTGCGCCCTGGCACGGGCGATCCATATCCCGGTCATGCATGATTTCCGCGCCGCCGATGTCGCCGCCGGCGGGCAGGGCGCGCCGCTGGTTCCGGTCTATCACCGGGCACTCGCGCAATCGCTTGAGCGCGAGGGGCCGATTGTCGTGCTCAATATCGGCGGCGTTGCCAACGTCACCTATATCGATGGCGACACCCTGATTGCCTGCGACACCGGACCCGGCAATGCGCTGCTCGACGATTTCATGCAGCGTACGACCGGTCAACGCTTCGACAGCGATGGCCGCATGGCCGCGCAAGGCAACGTGGATGCGGCGTGGGTTGCAGAAGCCTTGAACGATCCGTTTTTTGCGCTGCCGCCGCCGAAATCGCTTGATCGCAATGATTTCGCCAAACGTATCCTTCGCAACGCATCGCCCACCGATGGCGCGGCGACGCTGACAGCCTTCACGGTCGCGGCGATTGCCAAGATTGTGCCGCTGTTGCCGAAGCGGCCGAGAAGCTGGGTCGTTGCCGGGGGCGGCGCGCGCAATCACACCATGATGCGGATGCTGCGGGAGCGGTTGCAGCCCGCGAGCGTCGAGTCGGCTGACGCGCTGGGCTGGTCGACGGATGCGATCGAGGCGCAGGCCTTCGGCTTTCTCGCCGCGCGCGGCCTCAAAGGCCTGCCGCTCAGCTATCCCGCCACGACCGGCGTGCCGATCCCGATGACCGGCGGCATCGTGGCGCGGCCGTAAATACCTACACCAGCGCTTGACGGATTAATGCATTTGCATGTAATTCAATGCATCTGCATTTAACCTGAGACTGCGCCATGTCCGATCGCCTGCGACTGATCAGCCACAAGCTTTGTCCCTATGTGCAGCGCGCGGTGATCGCGCTGACCGAGAAGGGCGTGGCTTTCGAGCGCGTCGACGTCGATCTCGCTGACAAGCCGGGCTGGTTTCTTGCTATCTCGCCGCTCGGCCGTACGCCGGTGCTTCAGGTCGGCGACACCGCTATTTTCGAGTCCGCGGTCATTCTCGAATATCTCGAGGAGACCCAAGCCAAGCCGCTGCATCCGTCCAGTGCGCTGCGGCGCGCTGAACACCGCGGCTGGATCGAATTCGGCTCAACGGTACTCGGCGATATCGCCGGTTTCTATTCGGCGCCAGATGAAGTCGCGTTCGAAGCCAAGGCAACTCAGTTGGAGGCACGCTTTGCGCGGCTTGAGGCGCGCGTCGCGGCGGCGCCGTGGTTCGACGGTGAGGATTTCTCACTTGTGGACGCGGTCTTCGGCCCGGTGTTTCGTTATTTCGACGTGTTCGATGAAATCGGCGACTTCGGCATTCTGGCCGGCAAGCCCAAGCTCACGCGCTGGCGCGGGTTCCTTGCGGCGCGGCCATCGGTGCGCACAGCCGTCAGCGCCCAATACCCCGCTTTGCTGCGTGATTTCCTCAACCGGCGGAACTCCTGGCTATCGGGCCTGCAGGCGCGCGCAGCCGCCTGATCGATTGCTCCTAGAGTTGGCCAGCCATTTTCGCGAGCGTCGCGACCGTGTTCATGTTGCGCGCGGTGCCGGCCTTGCCGGCGGGAATGACGAGTTTGGACGACGCCATCCCGTCACCGTAGTGGATGTAGATCTCACGCCGTCCGAGGTGGATCTTCTCATCCTTCCGGCCGCGGACGCTTTCAAGGGCGTCGGCCGCAGGTGCTTTATCAAGGAAAAGCGCGACGGTGCGGTTGGGCGCCAGTTTTGCAAACGGATTGTCGGCCGCGACTTGCGCCATTTCGGCCGCGGTGCGGATCAGTACGCCGACCGGCTTGCCGGCATAGTCCGCAAGCCGCTTCTCAAGCGCAGCCTTGAGCGCGGTCTCGGATTTCCGGGATACGAAGACGACGTTGCCACTGGCGATGTAGGTCTTGGGCGAGGCAAAGCCGAGTTCCTCGCACATCGTTTTCAACTCGCTCATCGAGAGCTTGCCCGTACCGCCGACATTGACCGCACGCAGCAACGCCACCCAGGCGGTCATCTGTTGAAGATCTTCTTGTGGCGCGTTTTGTTCACGCGAACCGCTTCCGCTTCGCGTGAAAACGCTATCGCACGTTGGCGAGGCGCATATCGAGATAGGCTGTCACCGACTGCATCAGCGGTTCGAGCTTGCCGTCGAAGAAGTGATTCGCGCCGGGGATGACCTGCTGGTCGATCACGATGCCTTTTTGCGTCTTGAGCTTCTCGACGAGCGTGTTGACGTCTTTCGGCGGCACCACCGCATCCCTCTCGCCATGCACGATCAGGCCTGAAGACGGGCAGGGCGCGAGGAAGGAGAAGTCGTAGAGATTGGCGGGCGGCGCGATCGAGATAAAACCTTCGACTTCCGGCCGGCGCATCAGAAGCTGCATGCCGATCCAGGCGCCGAACGAAAAGCCCGCGACCCAGCAGGCGCGGGCTTCGGGATTGATGGTTTGCGCCCAGTCGAGCGCGGATGCCGCATCCGACAATTCGCCGGTGCCGTGATCGAACGAGCCCTGGCTGCGGCCGACGCCGCGAAAGTTGAAGCGCAGCACCGAAAAGCCGCGATGGGCAAACGCATAGTAGCACTGGTAGACGATCTGATGATTCATCGTCCCATGAAACTGCGGGTGCGGATGCAGGATCATCGCGATCGGTGCGTTCTTCTGCTTGGCCGGATGATAGCGGCCTTCGAGGCGGCCTGCGGGGCCGGTGAAAATGACTTCAGGCATAGGGTGTCCCTGTCGAAATCGACCGGTTTGTCGCTGGCTTCATCTGGCGTTTTGGCAGACAAGGCCCTGCGTACGGAAAATCGGGAGCAGACGTCTCAAGCGCGGACAGCGCGACGACGGCTGGCGATGGAGGCCGCGTTCTAGCATGAGGCGAGGGGCAAAATGCAAGGGTTTTGAACATCCGCCCGTGCCTTCAAAGTGTTAGACGGGGAAGCGGATAATCAGGCTTGCCGATCGGCATAACGTAAGCGCGCCAAACGAACTCGCCTTGAATGAAGGTATTATTATACTTAAGATGACGGATCGCGTCTATCTCGACTGGAATGCAACCACGCCGCTTCGTGACGAAGCGCGGCGCGCTATCGCCGATGCGCTTGATCTTTCCGGTAACGCCTCCTCAGTACACGCCGAAGGCCGCGAAGCACGCAAATGGATCGAGCGGGCACGGGCCGCGGTGGCTCTGGCCGCAGGCGCGGTGCCGAGGAGCGTCGTGTTCACATCAGGTGGCACCGAGGCCAATGCACTTGCGCTGGCGCGCGGTCTTAGGCGCGGCTCCGGGCCGGCCGCCGAGCGGCTGTTGGTATCGGCGATCGAACATGCCTCGGTGATATCCGGCGGACGTTTCTTGCAGGAGCAAATCGAGATGATCCGCGTGACGCCCGCTGGGGTCGTCGACCTCGATCACTTGCGTCAATTGCTTCTGGACCGCCCGCCCGCGCTGGTTTCGATCATGCTGGCCAATAACGAAACCGGCGCCATTCAACCGGTCGCTGCGGCGGCCGAGATCGTGCACGACGCCGGCGGTCTTTTGCATGTCGATGCCATCCAGGCATTTGGCAAGATTAAGCTCGCTCTGAGCGAATTGGGCGCCGATCTTCTTACGTTGTCCGCGCACAAGATTGGCGGCCCGAAGGGTGTCGGTGCGCTAATTCTGTCGGACGGATTGAGCGGGTTGGAGCCGCTGTTGCGGGGTGGCGGGCAGGAATTGAGCCGACGCGCCGGCACCGAAAATGTGGCCGGCATTGCCGGCTTCGGCGCCGCTGCGACCACAGCGATGGCCGGTCTCAAGGCTGAAAGCCGCCGGCTTGAGGATCTGCGGGAGCGTCTCGAACAGGGGTTACGGCAGACAGGTAACACCGTCATTTTCTCAGATTCGGTCCAAAGGTTACCAAATACCACTCTTTTTACGGTTCCAGGCCTGAAGGCTGAAACCGCCGTGATCGGCTTCGATCTGGCAGGGATTGCCGTGTCTTCGGGCTCGGCCTGTTCGTCCGGCAAGGTACAGCCGTCCCACGTACTGGAAGCCATGGGTTTCGACGGCGAAATCGCCAAGGGCGCAGTGCGGCTCAGTATGGGCTGGTCCACGCAAGATGCGGACATAGATCGGTGCCTGGAGGCTTGGCGAAGGCTCGCCGGTAGCCTACTTAAGAGTCAGCGACGAAACACAGCTTGAACCATTCTAAGCAGGTGATTTCGTCGGGAAAACATCGTAAGAGACCACTAATGGCCGGGTTCCGACATTCGTACCGCGTCGCAGCGGACTCTTTTGCGAACGTCAGAACCAAGGGACATTAGGAAATTTGGTGCGGTCTTGGATTTCGCATTCGCTCTGAGTATTCGCAGCGAAGTTGAAGCGAATGCTGGATCTACCGCATTAAGTATTTGGTTCCACCGCGGTCCTTGAAACCGCGAGCGGAGGAATGGATGGCTGCCGTACAAGAGACGGTCGATCGGGTTCGCCAGATCGACGTCGATCAGTATCGATATGGGTTTGAGACGCTTATCGAGTCCGACAAGGCTCCGAAAGGGCTGTCGGAAGATACTGTCCGCTTCATTTCTGCAAAGAAGAACGAACCTGCCTGGATGCTGGAATGGCGCCTGGAGGCCTATCGGCGCTGGCTGACCATGACCGAGCCGACCTGGGCGCGCGTCAACTATCCCAAGATCGATTATCAGGACCTCTATTATTACTCCGCGCCGAAGCCGAAGAAGACGCTGAGCTCGATCGACGAGATCGATCCGGAAATTCTCAAGACCTACGAGAAGCTCGGCATCCCGTTGCGCGAAGTTGCGATGCTTGAAGGCGTCGAGCCTCCACCGGGAGGTGCGCCGTCGCCCAGCCGCAGAATCGCGGTCGATGCCGTGTTCGACTCCGTTTCGGTCGCGACCACCTTCAAGGAAGAGCTGAAAAAGGCCGGTGTGATCTTCATGCCGATTTCGGAGGCGATCCGCGAGCACCCCGAACTCGTGAAGAAGTATCTCGGCACGGTGGTGCCGACGTCAGACAATTTCTTCGCCACGCTGAATTCGGCCGTGTTCTCCGACGGCTCGTTTGTCTACGTCCCGCCGGGCGTGCGTTGCCCGATGGAACTGTCGACTTATTTCCGCATCAACGAGCGCAATACCGGCCAGTTCGAGCGCACGCTGATCATTGCCGACAAGGGCTCCTACGTCAGCTACCTCGAAGGATGCACCGCACCGCAGCGCGATGAAAACCAGCTTCACGCCGCCGTCGTCGAGCTCGTCACGCTGGATGACGCCGAGATCAAGTACTCGACGGTGCAGAACTGGTACCCCGGCAATTCCGAAGGCAAGGGCGGCATCTACAACTTCGTCACCAAGCGCGGCGACTGCCGCGGCGCCAATTCCAAGATTTCCTGGACGCAGGTAGAGACCGGTTCAGCCATCACCTGGAAATATCCGAGCTGCATCCTGCGTGGCGACAATTCGCGCGGCGAGTTCTATTCGATCGCGATTTCGAATGGTCACCAGCAGGTCGACTCCGGCACCAAGATGATTCACCTCGGCAAGAACACGACGAGCCGGATCATCTCCAAGGGCATCGCGGCCGGCGTTTCGCAGAACACCTATCGCGGTCTTGTCACGGCGCATCGTAAAGCGACCGGCGCGCGCAACTTCACCGCCTGCGACTCGCTTCTGATCGGCGACAAATGCGGCGCGCATACCGTGCCCTATGTCGAAGCCAAGAATTCCTCAACGTTGTTCGAGCATGAAGCGACGACCTCGAAGATTTCCGAGGACGTGCTGTTTTATTGCGTCCAGCGCGGGTTGAGCCAGGAAGAGGCGGTTGGCCTCGTCGTCAACGGTTTCGTCAAGGATGTGCTGCAACAGCTGCCGATGGAATTCGCGGTGGAAGCACAGAAGCTGATCTCGATCTCACTGGAGGGATCGGTTGGGTAGTTCTCTGTCCTGCGAAGGCCGCGCGAGCGGCCGTCTCAAAGGATGAGAACAAGGATTGTCGGCCACGTCCTTTGAGCGGCGCCTTTGGCGCTCCTCAGGACGAGAGGCGAACGGAAAGACGGAACAACGTAATGCCCTTACTCGAAGTCAAAAATCTGCAAGTGCGCGTCGAGGAACGTGAAATCCTTCACGGGCTTTCGCTGACTGTGAACGAAGGCGAAGTCCACGCCATCATGGGGCCGAACGGCTCCGGCAAATCGACGCTTTCTCACGTCATCGCCGGCAAGCCGGGCTATCAAGTCACCGGCGGCGAAATACTGTTCAAAGGCGAAGACCTGCTCGAAATGGCGCCGGATGTGCGCGCCGCCAAGGGCGTGTTTCTCGCTTTCCAGTATCCGGTGGAAATCCCCGGCGTGATCACCATGAACTTCCTGCGCACCGCCTACAACGCCCAGCGCAAGGCGCGCGGCGAGAGCGAGCTGATGGCGCCGGAATTCTTGAAGAAGGTGCGCGATGTCGCCAAGCGGCTGAACATTCCCCAAGACATGCTCAAGCGCGGCGTCAATGTCGGCTTCTCCGGCGGCGAAAAGAAGCGCAACGAAATCCTTCAGATGGCGCTGTTCGAACCGAGCCTGTGCATTCTGGACGAGATGGACTCCGGCCTCGACATCGACGCGCTGCGCGTTGCGGCCGACGGCGTCAACGCGTTGCGCTCGCCGGGACGAGCGATGGTCGTGATCACGCATTATCAGCGGCTTCTCAACTACATCGTTCCGGATTTCGTTCACGTGATGTCGAAAGGCAAGGTCGTCAAAAGCGGCGGCAAGGAACTCGCTTTGGAACTAGAAGCGTCCGGCTATGCGCAGTTCGAAGACGCAGCCTAACTGATACGACGGATACGGATGTTGTGATGAACATTGCTTTGGCAAAAACCGACACGCGGCGAGAGGCGAGCGACGTCTTCGCCGCGGCGCGCGATCGGTTGCCCGGCACCGGCAACGTTGCCGAAGCGCGCCAGCAGGCGTTTGAGGCCTATACGCGTGCCGGCCTGCCGCATCGCCGGTTGGAAGACTGGAAATATACCGATCTGCGGGCGCTGATGCGGGACGTACTGCCGCTCGCCGCTACGCCGGATTCAGGCGCGCTCGAACGCGCCAAGGCAGCACTCGCATCGCTCACCGCGCTCGATGCCCATCGTCTGGTGCTGGTGGATGGCGTCGTTGCGCCGGCGCTGTCTGATTTGAGCGACCTGGAAGCTGGCCTTCGCGTCCAGACACTGCGGGAGATGCTCGAAGACAGCAGCAATGACACTCGCGCCGATCTGCTCGAAAACGGCGCGGCATCTGGCGCCATGATTGCGCTGAACGCGGCGATGGCGACCGATGGCGCCGTGATCACGGTGGCGGACCGCGCCGCTCTCGCAAAGCCGATCCACATTGTGCATGTCGCAACGCGCCCGTCGGCTGCGACCTATACGCGCTCGTTCCTGAAACTCGGGCAGGCGGCGCACGCAACGCTTGTCGAGAGCTTTGTCGCGGCCAAGGATGCGAAGTCTTACCAGGCCAATGACGCCGTCACGATCTCGCTGGATAAGGACGCCAACTTGCAGCATGTGCGGCTGATGGCCGACAGCGCCGATGCCACCAACATCACGACGGCAATCTTCAGCATCGGCGCCAAAGCGCGCCTCGCCACCTTCAACATGACGAGCGGCGGCAGCCTCAGCCGTTATCAGGGCTACCTGACGTTTGCGGGTGAGGGCGCCGACGTGAGCGCCAACGGCGTCAACCTCCTCAACGGCCGGCAACATGCCGACACCACCCTGTTCCTGGACCATGCCGTGCCGCATTGCGCGAGCCGGGAAGTCTTCCGCGCCGTGGTCGACGACCGCGCGCATTCGGTGTTTCAGGGCCGCATCATCGTCCAGCCCAAGGCGCAGAAGACCGACGCCAAGATGATGACGCGGGCGCTGCTGCTGTCCGACGAGGCCGAGGCCGACAACAAACCGGAATTGGAAATCTTTGCCGACGACGTGACCTGCGGTCATGGCGCCACCACCGGCGCGCTCGATGAAAGTCTGCTGTTCTATCTGCGGGCCCGTGGCCTTTCCGAGAAGGAAGCCCAGGCGCTTCTGATCCAGGCTTTCGTTGGCGAGGCGATCGAATCGATTGCCAGCGACGCCTTGCGCGAACAGGCGATCGTAGCCGCGCAGCGCTGGCTGGAGGCACGGGGATGACCATGCATCCGGCGGTCTCAAATGGCTCCTATGACGTCGCCCGTTTGCGTCAGGATTTTCCCGCGCTGGCGACGAAGGTTTACGGCAAGCCGCTTGTCTATCTCGACAACGCCGCTTCGGCGCAGAAGCCGTATGCGGTGCTCGACCGCATGACCGAGGCTTATAAAAGCGAATACGCCAACGTGCATCGCGGGCTTCATTACCTCGCCAATGCCGCCACGGAGGCTTACGAGGGCGCCCGCGTCAAGGTCGCAACATTCCTCAACGCATCGCGACCCGAGGAAATCGTCTTCACCCGTAACGCGACCGAAGCGATCAATCTGGTTGCGTCGTCGTGGGGCGCGCCGAATATCGGCGAAGGCGACGAGATCGTGCTTTCGATCATGGAGCACCACTCCAACATCGTGCCCTGGCATTTCCTGCGTGAGCGTCAGGGCGCCGTCCTCAAATGGGTCGACGTCGACGATGACGGCAACTTCCTGATCGAGGAGTTCGAAAAGCAGTTGTCGCCGCGGACCAGGCTTGTCGCAATCACGCAGATGTCGAATGCGCTCGGCACCATCGTGCCGGTGAAAGAGGTCGTGAAGATCGCCCACGCCAAAGGCATTCCGGTATTGGTCGACGGCAGCCAGGGCGCGGTACATCTCGAGATCGACGTGCAGGATATTGGCGCGGACTTCTACGTCTTTACCGGCCACAAGCTTTACGGGCCTACCGGCATCGGCGTGCTTCATGCCAAACACGAACATCTCGTGGCGATGCGGCCCTATAATGGTGGCGGCGAGATGATCCGCGAGGTTGCGCGCGATTTCGTCAGCTATGGCGATCCGCCGCACAAGTTCGAGGCCGGTACGCCCGCTATCGTGGAAGCGATCGGGTTGGGGGCGGCCATCGACTACGTTAATTCGATCGGCAAGGAGCGCATCGCCTCGCATGAGCACGACCTCCTGACCTATGCGGAGTTGCGCCTACGCGAAATCAATTCGCTGCGCATGATCGGAACCGCCAAGGGCAAGGGCCCGGTGATCTCGTTCGAGATGAAGGGCGCGCATCCGCATGATGTCGCAACCATCATCGACCGGCAGGGTATTGCCGTGCGCGCCGGCACCCATTGCGTGATGCCGCTTTTAGAGCGGTTCAACGTCACCGCGACGTGCCGGGCCTCGTTCGGGATGTATAATACGCGCGAAGAAGTCGACCATCTGGCACAGGCGCTGATCAAGGCGCGGGAATTGTTCGCATGACCGACACAGTCGAAGCCAAGAGCCCTGAAAAGGACGTGGAAGCGAAACCTTCCAACATGGAAACCCAGTCGGCTTTGCCGCCGGAGGAAACCGAGCGGCTGAGCGGCGACATCGTCGCTGCGCTGAAAACCGTGTTCGATCCGGAAATCCCCGCCGATATCTACGAGCTTGGCCTGATCTACAAGGTTGAGCTCAAAGACGACCGCTCGGTCGATTTGATGATGACCTTGACCACGCCGAATTGTCCGGCGGCGGGCGAGTTGCCGCAGATGGTCGAGAACGCGGTGGCGAGCGTGCCCGGTGTCGGCGTCGTCAACGTGAATCTTGTGTGGGACCCGGCGTGGACGCCGGATCGCATGTCGGACGAGGCGCGTCTCGTCCTCAATATGTGGTGAGCGCTGTCAGGCACGCGAAGCGGCCTCATTGAATTGGCTTTGGGATTGACCACATGACTGAGATGACCCCGACTTCACCAACCCCCAAGGCAAGGCGCCCGCGTCCGCAGGTGATGAAGCTGACGGATGCCGCTGCGATGCGGGTTGCCGAGCTGACCAAGCGCTCCGATTCCGAGATCGTCGGTCTTCGGGTCGGCGTCAAGAACGGCGGCTGCGCCGGACAATCCTATACGGTCGAATACGCCCACGAGGTGCGCCCGACCGACGAGGTCGTCGAGGACAAGGGCGTGAAGATCCTGGTCGATCCGAAGGCCGTGCTGTTCCTGCTTGGCACCGAGATGGACTACAAGGCCGACAAGATGCAGGCCCAGTTCATCTTCAATAATCCAAACCAGATCGGCGCCTGCGGTTGCGGCGAATTGGTGCAGCTCAAACCGGCCGAGATCGAAGACTGACGCTGCGTTCGCTCGCATTTGGTCCGAACCGGCGCACGGAACGGGTAGGGCGGTGGATCGCGAATTCCTGATCGAGTTGTTTTCCGATTTTGGCCCGGTGACGCTGCGCCGGATGTTCTCCGGTTATGGCATTTCCGTTGACGGCACCAACTTCGCGCTCGCCCTGCGTGCGGGCCTTTATTTCCGCGCCGACGAAGCGACCATTCCGCAATTCGAAGCCGAGCGATCGAAGCCGTTTCAGTATCAGCAGAGATCGACGGGCAAGGTCGTCACCGTCAATTCGTACTGGGAATTGCCGGCGCGGCTGTTTGACGATTCGGAAGCATTAGCTGGCTGGGCGAGGTCGGCGTTAGCCGCGGCGCAGCGTGCTGCGTTGAGCAAGCGACCGAGGACGCGCAAGAAACACGCGCCTGAAAAAACGAAAGCTCCGGCGAAGAAAGCCGTGGCCAGAAAACGAACGGTCAAGGCGAGGAAGGCTGCCAGACGAAGGTTGGCCTGATCAGGCGACCTGGCTGCGGGTCTCAGCGACGTATTCGGGATCTGCCTCGCAGACCACGCGGTTGCGTCCCGCGCGCTTGGCGGCGTAGAGGCACGCATCGGCCCGCTCGATCAGCGAGTCCATATCGTCGCCCGGCTTGAGCATCGAGACACCGACCGAGATCGTGACGCGGCCCAGTATCTCGCCGGTGGATTTCTTCTTCAATTCCTTCGACATCACGGCGCGGCGAATATGATCGGCGACGGTGAGTGCCTGGCGTAACGCGGTATTGGGCAGCACCACGGCGAATTCTTCGCCGCCATAGCGGGCGGTGATGTCCTGTCCCTTGATCGACTGCTTCAGCGACATTCCGACCAGTCGCAACACCTGGTCGCCGGTGAGATGGCCATAGGAGTCGTTGAACGACTTGAAGTGGTCGATATCGAACATCAAAAGCGAGAGCGGCTCGCTTGTATCCACCGCAGTTGTTACCGCCGTTTCAAGCGAGCGATCAAAGTACTTGCGGTTGCCGAGGCCGGTCAGGGGGTCGGTCATGCTCTCCGCCCTGATCGCCTCGAGACTCTGCTGAAGATTGCTGATTTCCGCTTTCGACAGCGCGAGCCGTTCTTCCAGCGCCTTGGTCGAGCCGCGCATATCGTGCGTTGTGCGGACGAGCGCGTCGATAAGCTGCCTCGCCTGTTCGTTGTTGACAACCGCCGCAAGCTTTTCGCCGACGACCGACAGGCTCTCGCCGTAGCTTGCCGACATCTCCAGCGCTTCGCCGATCAAGAGCATCACGTCGTCGATCTCGCCGATGACGCGGGCGCCAACCTTGTCGATCCGATCGGTGGTCTTGATCTGGGAAAGGTAGGTCTCGTAGATTTGCTCGAGGTCGGACTCGGTCAGCTTGCCGCTGCGGGCCAGCGTTTCATTGACGACTTTGTTGAGCTGCGGATTGTAGCCGCTCGCGTAGACGTACCAGATCTCATAATTGCGGGGGATTGCGGTTTGCCGCAATGACCTGATCTGGCCCAGCGCCAATTCGGCAAAGGCCATTGTCCGTTCGTACTCGTCCAGCACTGAACCAGGTCCCCAGTATAAGGTCTGCGCGCTCGTGCGCGCCAAATCTCTTAAACAATGGTGTTCAAGCTACTGGAGGTCGGTGAACGACCCGTAAATGTGGAACCTGCGTGGTGGTAGGCGGGTATGGTGATCAGACGCGAGCGCGGATTGGCCGCAGCAAAAATGCCGGAAGATGCGAGTGATCTGCCGGTTCTGGCGCGGAAGAAGAACCCTGCGATGCGGGTCGAGATCTGTTCGAGGTGCTGCGAGAGGGGGAGGAAGGTGTGACCGGCGCAGGCGCCGCTTCCGCGATCTGAGACTGTGCTGGAGGCGCGGAGTTGCGGCCTCCTGCATTGCCGCCGTCACGCTCGCGGCGCGGTTTGCGACCGCCGCGGCGCGAACCTTCTCTATCGCCGCCCCGCGAACGTTTATGTTCGTGGGCGCCTGCTTCTTCCTGCAATTCAACGGGTGGACCGCCCTCGGCGCGAGGAATACTCTGTCCGATCAACTTTTCAATCGCCGCGATCGATTTGTGGTCGAGCGACGTGACGATGGACAACGCGGTGCCGCTGCGGCCCGCACGGCCGGTGCGGCCGATGCGGTGAACATAGTCGTCGGCATGATGAGGGATATCGAAATTGAAGACGTGGCTGACGGCCGGAATATCGAGGCCGCGGGCGGCAACGTCGGAGGCGACCAGAAGCGGAATGTCGCCTTTACGGAATTGGTCGAGCGCCGCCATACGCGCGCTTTGATCCATGTCACCGTGCAAGGCGCCGACGCTGAAACCATGCTTCTCCAGCGACTTGTAGACCACGGCTACTTCACGTTTGCGGTTGCAGAAGATAATCGCGTTGTTGAGATCTTTTGCTTCGCGGAGCAGGTGGCGGAGGACTTCGCGCTTTTGGTGGGCTTCGCGGCCCGAGGGCACTTGCAATTGGGTGATGGTGGCGACGGTTGTCGCGGGCTTTGAAACTTCCACCTTCTGCGGATTGTGCAGGAAGGTCTCGGTGATGCGCCGGATCTCCGGCGGCATCGTCGCAGTGAAAAACAGTGTCTGGCGGGTAAACGGCACCAGTTTGCAGATGCGTTCGATATCGGGAATGAAGCCCATGTCGAGCATGCGATCGGCTTCATCGATCACGAGCAATTCGACGCCGGTGAGCAGCAGGCCGCCGCGCTCGGTGTGGTCAAGCAGCCGGCCTGGTGTTGCGATCAGCACATCGACGCCGCGGGTGAGCTTGGTATCCTGATCGCCAAAGGAAACGCCGCCGATCAGGAGCGCGACGTTGAGTTTCTGGCCGGCGCCATAACGATCGAAGTTCTCTTTCACCTGGGCGGCGAGTTCGCGCGTCGGTTCCAGAATCAGCGTGCGGGGCATCCTGGCGCGGGCACGGCCCTTTTCCAGGATCGTGAGCATCGGAAGGACGAAGGCAGCGGTCTTGCCGGTGCCGGTCTGGGCAATGCCGAGAACATCGCGGCGGGCCAGAACGTGAGGAATCGCCTGTTCCTGAATGGGGGTGGGGGTCGTGTAACCGGTGGCCGCAACGGCGGCGAGCACCTTTTCGGACAAGCCGAGATGAGTAAAAGACATTGAGCCTCTGGCAGATACCGCCGTCTGGAATCTTGAAAAAAGACTGTCACGCTCAACCCCGGAACGGCACGCAGATTTGCACGGGATTTTCGGACACACGCCGAACACGGACAGGCGGCTTGATCAAGATATCGCGTTTCGATATCGGGCCGCTCCGAGGCGGAACATAGGCGCGCATCCGCCAAAGTCAATGGAAACAAGGCTATTAGCGTTGAAAAAGCTTAATCTTTTGACACAAAAGCGGATTAATCACGTGTCCCAGCTGTTTGTAGGACGGGTGGTTGAACCTAGTGGAGTGGATTTGACATTCGCCACCCATCCAGCCGCTTGCGCGTCAGGCGAGTGTCAATCAAAAACTCCGCTAGCAACTCGATTTTGCTAGTCGTCCTTTTGATTCTAACATTCGCAAGAGTGGCTGCTGAGAAGGGATGCGAATGTTGGAATCGGGTCACCAGGGTTTCAGCCCGCGACCATAACCGCAAGAAGGCCTGCAAAGGGCCAAAGAGTGCAGGGGACTTGAGAATGAACGGCTGGCTTTCGTTGAGGTTTACAGCAGCCGCGGTGCTGGGCCTGGCCATACCACTTGTCGCGCTCGCCGTTCCCGCGGAGGCGGCCAAGCGCGTTGCGCTCGTTATCGGCAACAACGATTACAAAAACGTGCCGAAGCTTCAGAAGGCGGTCAACGATGCCCGCACGATGGGCGATGCGCTCAAGCAGCTCGGCTTTTCCGTGATGCTGGCGGAGAACCAGACGAGACAGGCTTTCAGCGAAACGCTGCTTGCTTTCGATAGGGCGGTTGAGGCCGGCGATACGGCGTTTTTCTTCTATGCCGGCCACGGCTTTGAAATCGCCGGTCAGAATTTTCTGCTGCCGACCGACGTACCGGCCGCGACCGAAGGCCAGGAAGAACTGGTGCGCGATGCATCGGTGCTCGCAGATCGGGTCATCGAGCGTCTGCAAAACAAGAAAGTGCGCACCGCCATCCTGGTGTTCGACGCCTGCCGCAACAATCCCTTCGAACGCGCGGGAACCCGCGCGGTAGCGGGCGGCGGCGGACTTGCGCCGATGACGCAACTGCCGGAGGGCGTGTTTTCGGTGTTCTCGGCAGGCCCGCGCCAGACCGCGCTCGATCGTCTCTCCAACAACGACAGCAACCCCAATTCGGTATTCACCCGCACCTTCGCCAAGGAGCTGCTGCAGCCCGGCGAAAACCTCGTGCAAGTTGCCCAGCACACTCGCCGGATCGTCAGCGAAATGGCGGACACGGTGAACCACAAGCAGATTCCGGTTTATTTCGATCAGATGGTCGACGACGTCTTTTTGAACGGCAATGAGAAGCTACCGTCCGGTGTGCCACCGAAGGGTGGCGACAAGCCTGCCGATCCGTCGCCGCAAATCGCAGCACTATCTCCGGCGGCGATCCCGCGCCCGCAGCCAAAAGATGACGCAATCAATGCGCCGATCGCAATGTTCTCCCGCCACAATGGCGGCTGGACGGTTTACTTCTCCATTGTCGATCCCACGCTTGGAATTTCCTGGCGAATGGGAGATACCGGCGAATTCCGTGAAACCGGCTTCATGGACACGCTGGATTCCCGCACCCGCAAGCGGATGGCCAACCCGTCGGTTGAACTTCCCTCTGATACGCAGGCCGCGACGATCGAGGTGCGTTACATCGATGTATCTGGCAATGTGCAGGGGCCTTTTCCGATCAAGTTCGATCCGGAAGCCGCGCTGATTCGAGATCAACGCAAAACCCTCGATTTGACGGCCACAAGCTGGTTGTCATTTCGCCAGTTCAGTGGGCTTCTGGTTTATTATACGCATCTGATGTCTTATCGTTGCGCGATCCGCGAGGTTAAGGTCGGCATCGATTCCACCGTACCCGATACGGTGCTGAAGATGCCGCCTTGCGACCCCCGCGCGCCCATGGAAATTCCGGCGAACGCTCAGACATATCTGAAGCTCGCACCATCGACCAAATTCGTTTCGGTGGAACTGACCTATCGCGACGGCAGTATCTCGGAAATCAAGAGCTTCCGCCGTTAAAACAGTCGGCGGAACGTGCGAGACTGTAGCCAATCGCAGGAGTAGCGAATGTCTCAAACCATTCAAACGCATTGTTGCATTGTCGGAGGCGGCCCGGCCGGGATGATGCTGGGCTATCTCTTGGGCCGTGCCGGCATCGAAACGGTGGTTCTGGAAAAACACGCGGATTTCTTCCGGGATTTTCGCGGCGACACCGTTCATCCCTCAACCTTGCAGGTGATGGACGAACTGGGGCTGATCGACGGTTTTCTGAAAGTGCCGCATCAGCGATTGCAGAAGCTAGAGGGCCGGTTCGGCGACGAAACCGTGCGCGTTGCCGATCTCAGCCGCCTGAACGTCAAATACCCCTTTATCGCGATGATGCCGCAATGGGATTTCCTCAATTTTCTGCGTGAGAGCGGCCGGCGATTTCCGTCGTTCAAGGTGATGATGAATACCAACGCCACCGATCTCGTCTGGTCGGGCGACACGGTGGTCGGCGTCAACGCCGACACGCCGGAAGGGCCGGTGGAAATCCGCGCGGGCCTCACCATCGCATGTGACGGACGCCACTCGGTGATGCGCGAGCGTGCGCGCCTTGACGTGGAGGAAATCGGCGCACCGATGGATGTGCTGTGGTTTCGCGCCGGGAGGCGGCCGAACGAGACCGAGAACCTGTTTGCACGCGTTCAAACCGGCAAGATGCTTGTCACTTTCGATCGTGGCGACTACTGGCAATGCGCCTATTTGATCGCAAAAGGCCAGTACGATGCCGTGAAGGCGAGGGGGTTGGACGCGTTCCGCAACGATGTCACCGGCATGGCGGCTGTCTTGAGCGCGGGCATGTCGGATGTGAAGACATGGGACGACGTCAAATTGCTGACGGTTGCGATCAACCGCCTGAAGCGCTGGACCCGGCCCGGGCTGCTTTGCATTGGCGACGCCGCACATGCGATGTCGCCGGTGGGCGGCGTTGGCGTCAACATCGCCATTCAGGACGCGGTCGCAACAGCCAATCTGCTTGCGGCGAAACTGGTCACGTCGAAAGGCAGCCAGGGTTGTCCATCCGAACAAGAGCTCGATGCCGTGCAAAAGCGGCGCACTTTTCCGGTGCGGATGACGCAGGCGATGCAGGTGGCGGTTCAGAACAACATCATCACCGCCGCCATAAACCCCGGCACGCAGCCGCTGCGGGTGCCGCTCTTGCTCCGCCTGGTGAGTGCTGTCCCGTGGCTTCAGGCCCTCACCGCGCGTCTGCTCGCGATCGGGTTCCGTCCCGAACATGTGCATTCGCCGACGGGCTCTTAAGGCCCTACCCCATGATCGAAAATCCGCCATCGACCGGGATCGCGGTGCCGGTGACGAAATCCGAAGCGGGCGAGGCAAGGAAAGTCGCGATGCCGGCAAAGTCGTCCGCCAAGCCCCAGCGCGCCGCCGGTGTGCGCGCCAATACTTTATCGTGCAGGCCTGCGATCTGTTCGCGGGCGCGCTTTGTCAGATCGGTGTCGATCCATCCCGGCAGCACCGCGTTGACCTGAATATTGTCGGCGGCCCAGGCTACTGCGCAGGAGCGGGTAAACTGAACGATGCCGCCTTTGCTTGCGGCATAAGCCGGCGCAAAGCTCGCGCCGAAGATCGACATCATCGAACCGATATTGATGATCTTGCCGCCACCCGTGGCCTTCATCGCTGGATGAACGGCGCGCGAGCACAGGAAGGCGCTGGTGAGGTTGGTACGGATGACGCTGTCCCATTCCTTGGGATCAAGCGATTCCGGCGGTTTGCGGATATTGATGCCGGCGTTGTTGACGAGAATATCGATTCGTCCCAGTTCGCCGCGAACGCGCGTCACCATGGCGCCAACGGCCGCTTCGTCGGTGACGTCGGCCGCAACCGCAATAGCCTTGTGGCCGTCTTTGGCGAGAGTAGTGACGGCCTCGGCCGATTTGCCTTCGTTGCGGCCAACAACCGCGATCGCTGCGCCGGCAGTCGCCAGCCCGCGTGCCATGCCGAGCCCGATGCCACCATTGCCGCCGGTGACGATCGCCACCTTGCCCGCGAGTTCGAACGGTCCTGCTGTCATGCGGATACTCCTGTTGGCGCGTTTTTGATTGTTGTTGAGCCTAACGCTTGCTCTGCCAGATCAGCACCAGCCCAAGGCCGGCCAGTCCAGCGCCGTAGCCGGCCCATTCGAGTTGCCGAATCATGAAGCTCGAAGCGGGCCAGGTGATCATGCCGGTGCCCTGGCCGATCCACAGCACGCCGATGGCGAGCGCGATCAGGCCGAGCACAAGCAGCAAGTTACGCATGGGGTTTCCTCAACAGCGTTTCAAGCGAAGTGGGAACCGGTTCGTATGAAGAAAACGCGTCAAAAAATTAGAGCCGCGTTCGCCTTGATCAAAACAGTCGCCCACCGACGTCGTTTTTATCCCGGCGGTATTTAAAGACGACGGGCGACGCGCAAAGAGGCTTTGGCGCGCCCAACAAAAAAGCCCCGGACAATGCCGGGGCTTTTAAAACATCAGATATCCGTCAGGTCAGTACTAGGTCTCAGTACTTCGCAACCAGCGGGCCACCCCAGTTGAAGCGGTAGACCAGCGAGGTCGAGATCGTCTGCACAAGCGGCTTGTTAAACGTTGTCGTAGCGGTTGTGAGAGCGCCAGTCGCAATGACGGATTCCGTCAGGGTGGTCGTGTCAAAGTAAGCTGCACGATATTCGGTCTTCATGAACCAGCCGGGTGCGCTGATGCCGAAGATGTTCAAGTTGTTCTCGACGCCGCCGCCGACGAACCAGCCACCCTTGTTGAAGGAAGGCGTAGAAAGCGTCGGTGCAGCGCCGAAAATTGAGGCCAGCTGAGAGCCGGACCAATAGGACTGTGTGTAGCCCGCGTTGACGTAAGAGTAGACATTCGGAGCCACGAGGTAGCCGATTCTGGCGCCAGCAGCCCAAGTATCGCGAAGCTTCTCCGTGCCAGTGAGCGGAGCAGCGAAGCTGATGCCGCTGATGGACCCCTTGAGGCTGCCAAACTGGCCATCGGCGAAGATGCCGGCAACCCACGAGTGGTTGAACTGCCAATCGTAGCCGGCACCCACGGTGCCGAACCAACCGTCTCCACCCTGCCTTTGAGCAACGGTGATGGGCACGCCAGCTGCAGCCGTGCTGCTGTCAGCGTCCCAGACGCCGCCGCCGGCGCCGCCGAAGATGTAGAAGCCGGTCCAGTTGTACACCGGCTCGGCCATCATCGGAGCCTTGGTGTAAGTGCGCGCGGGAAGGTCAGCCGCGAGAGCCGATCCGGTGAACGCCGCAACTGCGGTCAATGCCAACACCAACTTCTTCATTTTAAATTCCTCAGCAATTTGGCGCCAACCCCGACGCAATCTCGATTCTGCCTCCGTTTATAAACTTTTCCGGACGAAAAGCTGTGACCGGGGAGGCACACCTGGCCGAAAACGACAGGATCTCCACGCGCTGCGAGGGTTAAAAAATCCTTCAGAATCAGTAGGAAAGAGCAAGATTTTACCTTCCTCAGCCGCCGGTCGATTGGACACCGGGGATTCCCCTCAAATTAGACGTCCAGGAGCTCTTCGCTGGCAAATTCCGCCTTGTCGGAGATGAAGGCAAAGCGCGCTTCGGCTTTGGTGCCCATCAGCCGTTCGACTGAGTCGGCCGTGCCTTCCCGGTCGTCGGCCAGAAGCACGACCCGCAGCAAGGTACGCTTGGACGGGTCCATCGTGGTTTCCTTGAGCTGCGCGGGCATCATCTCGCCGAGGCCTTTGAATTGGCTGACATCGACCTTGGCGTTGGCATTGAACTCGCTCTTGAGCAGGGCGTCGCGGTGCGCCTCGTCGCGGGCATAGAACGTCTTGGCGCCATGGCTGAGGCGGAACAGCGGGGGGACGGCGAGATAGAGATGGCCCTCATCGATCAGCCGCGGCATTTGCCGGTAGAAGAAGGTGATCAGGAGCGAGGCGATATGGGCGCCGTCAACGTCGGCGTCCGTCATGATGATGATGCGTGAATAACGTAAATCTTCTTCGCGATAATGCGCAAGGGTGCCGCAGCCGATCGCCTGAATCAGGTCGGCGAGCTGGGCGTTGGCCACAAGCTTGTCCTTGGTGGCGGAGGCGACGTTGAGGATCTTGCCGCGAAGCGGAAGGATTGCCTGATTGCGGCGATCGCGCGCCTGCTTGGCGCTGCCGCCAGCCGAGTCGCCTTCGACGATGAAAAGCTCGGAGCCGTCGGCCGCCGTATCGGTGCAATCGGCAAGCTTGCCCGGCAGGCGCAGCTTCTTCACCGCCGTCTTGCGAGAAACCTCTTTCTCGGCGCGGCGGCGCAGCCGCTCCTCGGCGCGCTCGACGACGAAATCCAGGAGCTTGTTGGCTTGCAGTGGGTTGCCGGAGAGCCAGTGATCGAACGGGTCCTTGATGGCCTGCTCGACGATACGCTGCGCTTCGGCAGTGGCGAGCCGATCCTTGGTCTGTCCCTGAAATTCCGGTTCACGAACGAACACGGACAGCATCACCGCGGCACCGACCATCACGTCTTCGGAGGTGATGGAGGTGGCGCGCTTGCCCTGGCCCACGCGTTCGGCGTGATCCTTCAAGCCGCGCAGCAAGGCACTGCGCATGCCGGATTTGTGCGTGCCGCCATCCTGGGTCGGAATCGTGTTGCAGTAAGAGGAGAGAAAACCGTCGGCGTCCGCGGTCCACGCCACCGCCCATTCGCATGCGCCATGGGCGCCGGTGCGCCCGGATTTGCCGGAGAAAATATCCGGATGCACCAGCGTGTCGGCGTGGATTGCCGCCGCGAGGTAATCCTTCAGGCCGCCGGGAAAGTGAAAGCTGTCCTCGGCCGGAACGTCGTCGACGCCTTTGAGCAAAGAGGGATCGCAACGCCAGCGGATTTCGACGCCGCCGAACAGATAGGCTTTCGAGCGTGCCATCTTGAACAGCCGCTGCGGCTTGAATACCGCCTTGCCGCCGAAAATATCGTTGTCCGGCTTGAAGCGGATTTTGGTTCCGCGGCGATTGTTGATCTTGCCGAGGTCTTCGAGCTTGCCCTTCGGGTGGCCGCGCTCGAACGTCATGCGGTAAAGCTTCTGCCCGCGCGCGACTTCCACTTCGAGCCGCGACGACAGCGCGTTGACGACGGATACGCCGACGCCATGCAGGCCGCCCGAGGTTTCGTAGACTTTCGAGTCGAATTTGCCGCCCGCATGCAGCGTGCACATGATGATTTCCAGCGCGGACTTTTTCGGAAATTTCGGATGCGGATCGACTGGAATACCGCGACCGTTGTCGGTGACGCTCAGAAATCCGTCGGTATCGAGTTCAACCTCGATGAAGGTGGCGTGGCCCGCGAGCGCCTCATCCATCGAGTTGTCGATGACTTCGGCGAACAGATGGTGAAGCGCTTTCTCGTCGGTTCCGCCGATATACATGCCCGGCCGTCGCCGGACCGGCTCGAGCCCCTCGAGCACTTCGATGTCGCGCGCGGTGTAGCCGGCCTCGGCGTTGTCAGCGCGCGGAGAGGCTTTTGCTGCCGATCGGCCTTTCGGCGCGGTCTCAAACAGGTCGTTGGATGGCTTTGCTTTAGCGTTTGATTTCAATGGTTTGGGCATAGTTCTTCAGGTGATGCGGGGGATGGCGCGACGAATTGCTTTGAACGACTATGCCATGGATGGGCTTTAAAAGTGACGGCGCTAAGGGAGGCGACCGTGCTGTGTCTCGCGTGAGGTGTGGATGTGACTTGATGTTGATGGTCCGGCCAGCTTAAACCGGCCGGCTTGCGGGATAGTGTTCTTTCGATTCCGAAGTTCGTAGCATTTGCGGAGGCACGTTTCGAACTTCGGAATCGAAAGAACATGAGCGAACCTGCCGATCTAGTGTGGCTTTGATACAGAAGTCTGCATGACAAGCCCGCGGCACCAAAATGATGCGGACCTCCAACCGCCACACCAGAAAGGCCTTTTGGAATGGAAGAATATACGCGCACGCTAGCCGATTTCGTGCGCGACCATCAGGCCTGGGCCGCGCCGATCGTCTTGTTGCTGGCGTTCGGCGAATCGCTGGCTTTCATCTCGCTGCTGATTCCGGCCTGGGGTGCGCTGGTCGCGATCGGCGCCATGATCGGCGTCAGCGGCATCAGCTTCTGGCCGCTGTGCATCGCCGGCGGCATCGGGGCTGCGCTCGGCGATTGGGTCTCCTATTGGTTCGGCTATAAGTACAAGGAACGGGTCGCGCAGATGTGGCCGCTGTCGCGCTACCCGGAGATCCTGCCGCGTGGCGAGGCCTTCGTGAAATCCTGGGGCGTACCGAGCATTTTCATCGGGCGATTTTTCGGTCCGTTGCGCGCTTCGGTGCCGCTGGCCGCTGGCATCTTCGAGATGCCGTACTGGCAGTTCCAGGCGGCCAATTTCGTGTCCGCGTTCGTCTGGTCCGGCGCGTTGTTGGTGTTCGGCGACGTGATCGCGGAGATAATCGAATGGCTGTGGCGCGCCGTTTGAGGATCAATTCGTGAAACGCCGCCAAAAATCTTGACGGCAGGCCGATCCGGTCGTATAGCCCCCCGCCATGATCAACGCCGCAACAATTTTGTTTGCCCGTCGCCGCCGCTGCATTTCAGCGGTTAGGGCGATCGTTCGCGTTTAGATCATCGCCTTTGCCGCCGGGTCGATCCGCGGCATTCTCTCCAGTCAGCGCATCCGATCCCAGCGGCTTTAAGACCAAGCCAAGCAGGAGTTTGAGATGTATACGCCGCCGGTTTTCAAGCAGGATCACGCCGCAAGCCTTGCGTTTGCGGAAGAGCGCGGATTTGGCACCGTTTGTGCGTGGGACGGCGCGCGGCCGATCGCCTCGTTAATACCGTTCTATCTGAGCCATACCGGAGACGGTACGACCGAGGTCCTGTTTCACGTCGCCCGCCATAACCCGCTGACAAAGTTCGCGGACAGCAGTACTTCTTGGCTTCTCGCGGTCAACGGCCCCGATGCCTATGTATCGGCTGACTGGTACGTCTCGCCGGATCAGGTGCCGACCTGGCTTTACCAATCGGTTCATCTCACCGGAACGGTGCGCCTTCTGTCCGACGACGAACTGGCGGTTCAAATCGATACGCTCAGTGCGAAGTTCGAAAGTTGGCTGTTGCCGAAAAAGCCGTGGGCGTCGACGAAGATGACGCCTGCGCGGCTGGAGGCGATGAAAAAAGCGATTGTCGGGCTCGTCATGACGGTGGAAGAAGTGGAAGGCAGCTTCAAGCTGAACCAGCACAAGTCCGAAGCCGACTATGCGGCGGTCGCCGGCGCGTTGGAACTGCGCGCCGACACAGGCTCGCAACAGATTGCAGGTTTGATGAAACAGGCGCGGCCGCAGGCCTTCGCGACCGAAACGAATAAGCTCGAAGGGAGCACGCCATGAGCCTTTCCGACACCAAAGAAAGCCAGACCACCGGTGCGTCGACCAAGCCTTCCGTGTTTGTCGACGGCGCATCCGGAACGACCGGGCTTGGCATCAACGAGCGGCTTCGATTGCAGAACGACGTCGTGGTGAAAGCAATCGCGGAGGAACAACGCAAGGATGCCGCTGCCAAGCGCGCCTTGATGGAGGAGGTCGACCTCGTGATTCTCTGTCTGCCGGACCAGGCGGCGAAGGAAACTGTCGCGCTGATCGACGGCATGGGCGCGGCTGCGCCCAAGATTCTCGATGCTTCGACGGCCCACCGGGTAGCGCCCGATTGGGCTTACGGCTTTCCGGAACTCGCCGCCGATCAGGCCGACAAGATCAGAAAAGCAAAAAAGGTCGCCAATCCCGGCTGCTACCCGACCGGCGCGATCGCGTTGTTGCGGCCACTCGTCGATGCCGGCCTGCTGCCGGCAAACTATCCCGTCACCGTGAACGCGGTGAGCGGCTATTCCGGCGGCGGCAAGTCGATGATCGCAAGCTTCGAGGATGGCAGCGCGCCGTCGTTCGAACTCTACGGGCTCGGCTTCGAGCACAAGCATTTGCCGGAGATGCAGCTTTATTCAAAACTCACGCATCGGCCGATCTTCGTGCCGTCGGTCGGCGACTTCCGGCAGGGCATGCTGGTCTCGGTGCCCTTGCAGCTCGATGCGCTGCCGGGAAAGACCGGTGGCGCCGACCTGCACGGGGCCTTGAGCCAGCGTTATGCCGGCAGCCGCCATGTCTCGGTGATGCCGCTCGACAACGAGGCTGCCAAGAGCGGCAAGCTGGAGGCTGAAGCCCTCAACGACACCAATAAGCTCGAGCTTTATGTGTTTGCCAGCGACAAGTACCGCCAGGCAGTTCTGGTCGCGCGGCTCGACAATCTCGGCAAGGGTGCGTCCGGGGCTGCCGTGCAGAACATGCGGCTGATGCTTGGCCTTCCCGAGGTGTGAGAGAACGCGGTGGATGAAACGACGTTGCAATTCTATCGGCGTAACGCGGAGTCCTATGCGGCTTGGGCGAAGGCGCCGTCGACGCGGCTGATCGGCTTTCTCGGATTGTTGCCGGCGGGTGCTTCAATTCTTGAGTTGGGGTGCGGCGCCGGCAATCATGCCGCCGAAATGCTGGCACGCGGGTTTGACTTGCGCGCCACCGACGGCTCGCCCGAAATGGCGGAGATTGCATCGCGCCGGCTCAATCACCCCGTCGCGACGATGCGGTTCGACGAGTTGGAAGAAAACGAAGCCTTCGATGGTGTCTGGGCCAGCGCCTGTCTATTGCATGTGCCGAAAGAAGAACTCGCCGGCGTCCTCACGCGCATTCATCGTGCGCTGAAAACCGGCGGGGTGTTCTATGCGAGCTACAAGGCGGGTGACGGCGACGGCCGGGATTCGCTCGGCCGTTACTACAATTATGTTTCGGCGGAATGGCTTCGCGCCGCCTACGCCGCAGCGGGGCCGTGGCAAACGATCAGCTTCGACACAAGCGAGATCAAAAGTTTTGACCAGGCGCCAGCCACGTTGCTGCATCTTGTTATGCGCAAGGGCGGCGGCGCGTTGTCGACGCCGCCTCAGGTTTTCAGACGATCTTGAAGATCGCGAGCGCCAGGACCACCTGCGCCACGAAGCCAATCGTAAACGCCAGAGTACGAAACACGGGTAGGCCCAGCGTGTAGACGATCAGGTGGGCGACGCGCGCCCAGAAATACACGGCGCAGGCATAGACCGTCCATTTGGTCGAATAATCGAGCTGAGCAAGGATCAGGACCAGCGGCGCAAACACGACGAGGTTCTCGACCGCGTTGTCGTGCGCGAACATCAAACGCGTCGCCCATTCCGCATGCGGCCTGTCGTTGCGCGAGGGATTGGACATCGAACCGACGAGGCCGCGAACCACGATGCGATTGAGGATGTAGGGAACCCACAACAATCCCGTCAGAATAACCGTCAAGGTCAGCCAGAACAGTTCAGGTGTCATCAGTCCAGGCGTCATGGTTTCCCCCTGCCAGATTTAAAAACGTGAATTCCATTGGGATCGCAGTCTATACATCAGCAGATGACATTACGCCATGCGAGTGCCGGACGTTACGGTTTTATGCACGGACCCGGACGTAGCTGCCGGGTGCGTCCTCGATCGCCGGCAGCGCTGCGGCGCCGACGTCGCGGGGCGCCACATGCTCCGGATCGATGGTCTCGAGCCATTGCCGCCAGTCGGGCCACCAGGAGCCTTTGTGCTCCTTGGCGCCTTTGATCCAGTCGGTGAGCGTGACGTCCTTGATGTTGTCGTTGGTCCAATATTGATACTTCCCCGACGACGGCGGATTGACGACGCCAGCGATATGTCCGGAGCCTGACAGCACATACTTCACCGGGCCGCCAAAGAACTGCGAGCCGTAAAGCACGGAGTTGGCGGGCGCGATGTGGTCCTCGCGCGTGGCGAGGTTGTAGACGGGCACCTTGACCTTCGAAAGATCGAGCAGGGTGTTGTCCAGCACCATGGTGCCGGTCGAGAGCCGGTTTTCAAGGTAGCAGTGGCGCAGGTAATAGGAATGGTTTGCGGCCGGCATCCGCGTCGCGTCCGAATTCCAGTGCAGGAGATCGAATGACGACGGCGTCTTTCCCTTCAGATAATTGCTGACGACATAGGACCAGATCAGGTCGTTGGATCGCAACATGTTGAACGCCATCGCCATCTTGGCGCCTTCGAGCACGCCCGACGCCTTCATGTCGCGTTCGATGGACGAGATCTGCTCTTCGTCGACGAACACGAGCAGGTCGCCGGCATGGGTGAAATCGACCTGTGCGGCCAGGAACGTCGCCGACGTCACCCGAACGCGGCGTTTCTCGGCAAGCCAGGCCAGCGTCGTCGCAAGCAGCGTGCCGCCGACGCAATAGCCCATGGTGTGGACCTTCATTTCGCCGGTGACGCGCTCGATCGCATCCATCGCCGCCAGCGGACCTTCCTTCATGTAGTCTTCCCAGGTCTTGTCTCCGAGACTCTTGTCCGGATTGACCCAGGAAATCACGAACACCGTGACGCCCTGATCGACGCACCACTTGACGAAGGACTTCTCGGGCTTGAGATCGAGAATGTAGAACTTGTTGATCCAGGGCGGCACGATCAGAAGCGGAGTCCGCAGCACGCTTTCCGTCGCGGGCGAATACTGGATCAACTGCATCAATTCGTTCTGATAGATCACCTTGCCCGGCGTGGTCGCCATGTTGACGCCGACTTGCAGGTTGGACGGGTCTGACTGGCGGATGCGCAGCGTTCCGTGTCCGGCCTCGATGTCCTCAGCCAGCATCTTCATGCCGCGCACGAGATTGTCGCCATTCGAGGTCAGCGTCTCGCGCAACACCTCCGGATTGGTCAAAACGAAATTGCTGGGTGAGATCGCGTTGGTGACTTGCTGGACGTAGAACGCGGCCTTCTTGCGGGTATGCGGATCCAGCCCCTCGGCGTCGCGAACGAGGTCGTCGGCCCACCGTGCGGTAAGCAAATAGAGCTGAAGGATGAAATCGAAGAATTGGTTCGATTTCCATTCGGGATCGGCAAACCGCTTGTCACGCGGCAGGGGCGAGATCACCGGTGCAGCTTCCTCTCCGGCGAGACGGCGTACCGAGTTGCCCCAGAGGTCCAGATAGGCCTTGCCTATCTTTGTCTGAATTTCGTTGGCTCGATCGGGATCAGACAGCCAATATTCCGCAACGGCGCTGAAGGTCTTGACGAGTTCGCCGAGTTCGCCCGGCGGCTTGTCGTGCACTTCGCCGTTCGCACCCGGCTTGAGATAGGCAGCGAGCGCCTGGCCGCCGTTTTCCATCGCTTTGGCGATGTTCATCGCGAAAGCTTCGGCGTTGAATTTCGGTGGGGCCGGGGCCTGTTTGGGGACGTCGGTCATGGCGCAACATTACAGCTTGGTTTCAACTTCGTCATCGACCAGATCGACGCTGGTGGTCCAATTCTAGCATTCGCCCCCCTTCTCGGCGGACACTATTTGCGAATGCTGGAATTAAATGATCACCAGCAAATAAGTCGCTATGAACTCGGGCCGAGGGGTAGCGAAGTTCAAATCCACTCCTTTGGAGTCCGATTGATAAATAGGCGGCCGGCTCCCAGAAAGTTGCTGTTGCACTGCGATATTTTTCGGGGCTTGGTCTTATTGAGGCCCCAGACGCCGGATTTCTTGTTTGCGACTTAACGGTTTCGGGCAACAATGGTCAGACGGGCGGGCACCGTTTGGTCAAATTGTGTCAGTGTTTATCTGGCCCGAGTGGCGCAGGGACGAGGGATGTCGGAGAGACAGGTTAGCGGAGCATTGACCGCGGCAGCGCTGCTGCTCGCGGCGCTGGCTCTGGGCGGCTGCTCGACCTCGATCTCCGAGATGTCGATCGGCAGCGCGGCGTCCGACACGCGTCCGAAGGAAGCCGGTGCCTATATGCCGGTCAACGAGACGCCTCCGGCGCGTGAAAAGTCTGCGATGGATCCGGCCGAGCGCGCCAAGGTTCAGAAGGAACTGATCGCAGCGCGGGAACGGCAGGCCTTGGCCAATGCCGCCAAGGACCAGTCCAAGGATCAGCAGAACCAGAAATAATCTGGCTGATGGCATGCCCGGTGTTGCGTGCTAGAATTGCTTCGCTGAACCCCGAGCGTGGGCGCAAAACTTAACTCCCTTTGGCCTGAAATCTTGCTAAGCATATGATTTAGTGATGATTATCGGCGAAGGCGAGGGGGCCTGCGAGGGTGCTTCGGCGAATCTGTCCCTCGAAATTGCCTTGGCGAGGGTTGCCGGAGTTGAAGGGTCCCATGGAAGATTTTTACCGCATCCGCCGTCTGCCGCCTTACGTCTTCGAACAGGTCAACCGCGCCAAGGCGGCCGCACGTAATGCCGGTGCCGACATCATCGATCTCGGCATGGGAAATCCGGACCTTCCCACGCCGTCCCATGTGATCGAGAAGCTGAAGGAGACGCTCGGAAAGCCGCGCACCGATCGCTACTCTGCGTCGCGGGGCATTCCCGGTCTTCGGCGCGCACAGGCCGCCTATTACGAGCGGCGCTTCGGCGTCAAACTCAATCCCGAGACCCAGATTGTTGCTACCCTCGGCTCGAAGGAGGGGTTTGCCAACGTAGCCCAGGCGATCACGGCGCCGGGCGACGTGGTGCTGTGCCCCAATCCGAGCTATCCAATTCATGCCTTCGGCTTTTTGATGGCGGGCGGCGTGATCCGATCGGTGCCGTCCGAGCCGACGCCGCAGTTTTTCGAGGCGTGCGAGCGGGCGATCACCCATTCGATCCCAAAGCCGCTGGCGCTCGTCGTCTGTTATCCGTCCAACCCGACGGCGTATGTCGCGAGCCTGGATTTTTACCGGGATCTCGTCGCCTTCGCCAAAAAGCATGAGATCTTCATTCTGTCCGATCTCGCTTACGCCGAGGTCTATTTCGATGACGCGAACCCACCGCCGTCGGTGTTGCAGGTCCCCGGTGCGATCGATGTCACGGTTGAATTCACCTCGATGTCGAAGACATTTTCGATGGCGGGCTGGCGCATGGGATTTGCCGTCGGCAACGAGCGCATCATCGCCGCGCTGGCGCGGGTGAAGTCCTATCTCGACTACGGCGCCTTTACGCCGATTCAGGTCGCCGCCACCGCCGCCCTCAACGGTCCGCAAGACTGCATTCGCGAAATGCGGGATACCTATCGCAAGCGCAGGGATGCTCTGGTTAAATCTTTCGGCCGCGCGGGCTGGGAGATTCCGCCGCCGGAGGCCTCGATGTTTGCGTGGGCGCCGCTGCCGGAAGCCTTCCGCAACGTCGGTAGCATGCAGTTCGCCACCCTGATGGTTGAAAAGTCAGGGGTGGTCGTTTCGCCAGGGGTCGGCTTTGGCGAGCACGGCGATGGTTACGTGCGAATAGCCATGGTGGAAAACGAGCAACGCATCCGGCAGGCCGCCCGCGGCGTACGCCGCTTCCTTGAAAGCGGGATCGAAACGTTGCACAACGTGGTTCCTCTCGCCAACCGGCGTTAGGACAAGCACCAACCATCGCTGCCCGTGCTTCTCGCACGGGCAACCCTCCGGCAGGTTTTTCCGCATCATGGTCGCAGCCCTGAAAGTGGGTATCGCGGGGCTCGGCACCGTCGGTGCCGAAGTGGTCCGCCTGATCGAGCAGCAGAGCCGAACGCTGTCGTCGCGCTGCGGCCGTCCCGTGCGCGTGGTAGCGGTGACCGCGCGTTCAAAGGCCAAGAAGCGCAGCCTCGACCTGCAAGGGATCGACTGGGCCAAAAGTCCGCTCGCGCTTGCCAGCGATCCGAGGGTCGACTGCTTCGTCGAGTTGATGGGCGGCGCGGGCGAGCCCGCGCTGTCGGCCATCGAAACTGCGCTCAAGGCCGGCAAATCGGTCGTCACGGCCAACAAAGCGCTGATTGCCAGGCATGGTCTCAAACTGGCGAAGGCGGCCGAACGATTCGGCGGCGCGCTGAATTTCGAAGCCGCGGTCGGCGCCGCGATTCCGATCGTCAAAACCTTGCGCGAGGGGCTTGCAGGTACTTCGGTCAATCGCGTTTACGGAATTCTCAACGGCACCTGCAACTACATTCTGACGCGGATGGAGCAGGAGGGGCTGTCGTTTGCCGAATGTCTGAAGGATGCGCAACGGCTCGGTTATGCCGAAGCTAACCCATCGTTCGACGTCGACGGCCATGACACCGCGCAGAAACTTGCCATTCTGGCGAGCCTTGCCTTTGGCACCAAGGTTTCGCAGAGCGCGGTCTATGTCGAGGGGATCTCGTCGATCGCGCCCGAGGATTTGCGCGCCGCCGCCGACCTTGGGTTCCGCGTCAAGCTGCTCGGGGTTGCGGTCAGGACCGCCAAGGGCATCGAGCAGCGTGTGCACCCGACCATGGTTCCGAAGACTTCTTCGATCGCGCAGGTCATGGACGTCACCAATGCGGTGACCATCGACGGCGAAGGCATTCCTCCGATTACCCTGGTCGGCCCCGGGGCGGGCGGTGCGGCGACGGCCTCGGCGGTTGTTGCCGATATTGCCGACGTGGCGCGCGGTATCCGCGCGCTGCCGTTCGGGCGCCCCGTGGAACGCTTGCGGGCGATCGAGAAGGCGCCGATGGAGCGCCACGAGGGCGGCTATTACATTCGCCTGATGGCGCGCGATCTGGCGGGTACCGCCGCGACGATTGCCACGCGGCTTGCCGAACAAAAAATTTCCATTAAATCGATCGTCCAGCGTCATGCCAACGGCGTTGACGCCGGGCAGACTGCGGGGAAAGCTGACCCGGTGCCGGTTATCCTGATCACCTACGCCACCAACGAGGACGCCGTCCACCGTGCGCTCGATGCCGTGCAGCGTGACAAGGTGATCATCAGGCGTCCGCAGGTGATCCGGATCGAAAAGAATTGAGATGCAGGAACCCGCGCCACGATAAAGCGATGATAGGCGGGCTGCAAAACCTGCAAATTGAGTCCTAGGAGGAATTCGCCGATGTCGACCCATATTTCCGTTCCGCCCCAGCTGCTGCTCGAGCGAATCCTGACGCTCGAACTCGTGCGGGTAACGGAACGCGCGGCGGTTTCAGCGGCTCGCTTGCGTGGCCACGGCAACGAGAAGGCGGCCGACCAGGCGGCGGTGGACGCCATGCGCCGCGAACTCAACAAGCTGCCGATCGAAGGCACCGTCGTGATCGGCGAGGGCGAACGCGACGAGGCTCCGATGCTGTTCATCGGCGAGTCGGTCGGGCTCAAGGCAGGCCCGAAGGTCGATATCGCTGTCGATCCGCTCGAAGGCACGACGCTGTGCGCCAAGAACATGCCAGGTTCGATCGCGACCATGGCGATGGCCGATGGCGGCACGTTGCTTCACGCGCCCGACGTTTACATGCAGAAGCTCGCGATTGGACCCGGCTACGCGAAGGGCGTGGTCGATCTCGACGCGCCGCCGGCCGACAACGTCCGCCGGCTCGCCAAGGCCAAGGGCGTCGACCCCTCGGCGATCACGGTGCTGGTGCTCGATCGTCCCCGTCACGCCGACATCATCAACGGCGTACGTTCGACGGGCGCGGCAGTTCAACTCATCACCGACGGCGACGTCGCGGGCGTCATCCATTGCGCTGATTCCGAAAATACCGGCGTCGACATGTATATCGGCACCGGCGGCGCGCCCGAGGGCGTGCTGGCGGCCGTGGCGCTGCGCTGCATCGGCGGCCAGATGCAATGCCGGCTGATCCTCGATAGCGAAGAGAAGCGCGAACGCGCGCGTAAGATGGGCGTATCCGATCCGAAGATGATTTACGGCATCGAAGACATGGCGAAGGGCGACTGCCTGTTCGCTGCCACGGGCGTTACCGACGGCTCGCTGCTGTCAGGCGTCAAATTCCGTAGCGGCGTCATCCAGACGGAGACGGTGGTGATGCGTTCGGTCACCGGCACGGTGCGCTACATCAAGGCCGAACATCGCCAGCTCGACAAATTCCATCTTGATTAGTGCTCCGTCATTCCGGGACTCGCGCAGCGAGGGGGCCCGCAATCCATGGCGCAGCATCAACACCGCGAGATGGATTGCGGGTTCGCACCTCGCGGTGCGCCCTGGAACGACAACAATGAGAGGGACGAAGCATGTCCGATCTTTCGCAAGTCAAAGCCCTGATCTTCGACGTCTTCGGCACTGTTGTCGATTGGCGCACCAGTCTGATCAATGACTTCACCGCCTGGGGGGAGAAGCGCGGCATCAAGGCGGATTGGACGGCGCTCGTCGACGGCTGGCGTGCGGTCTATGCCGCGTCCATGGACGATGTGAGAAAACATCCCGAGCGTGGCTATGTCATCCTGGACACGCTGCACCGCCGCTCCCTGGAAACGCTGGTCGAGCAGCTCGCGATCACCGGCCTGAATGACGCCGATTTGCATCACCTGACGATGGGCTGGCACCGGCTGTATGCGTGGCCGGACAGCGTTGCCGGCCTGATACGGCTGAAGACCAAGTACATCATCAGCCCGCTCTCGAACGGCAACGTCGCGCTGCTGACGGAGATGGCGAAATTCGCAGGGCTTCCCTGGGACCTCGTGATGTCGGCGGAACTGTTCGAACATTACAAGCCCGATCCGGAGACCTATCTCGGCGCCGCGCGGCTACTGTGCCTGCCGCCGGAGCAGGTGATGATGGTAGCGGCGCATAATCACGACCTGAAGGCCGCCCAGAAGTTGGGATTGAAAACCGGCTTCGTCGCACGCCCCACCGAATACGGCCCGTTGCAGAAATACGATCTTGAGGCCAAGGGCGACTGGGACATCATTGCCAAGGATTTCGGCGAATTGGCCGGCCGGATGGGGTGTTGATTTTCGTTTCACGAAAGCAACACCGGCCATTCAAAGTGTCCGCTTCAGGGAGCGGGATTCTGTCTCGTCGCGCGATAATTCGCGGCCTCGTTTAGAGCCGGTCCGATCTGGCCGCGGTGAAGGCCAATGTCCCTCAGTTCACGATCGTTCAACCTGTGCAGCATACTTACCGTCGCCCGGTATTCGCGGTGGGCAAGAAAGACGGCTACGCGTTCATTGATCTGCCTATAAAGCCATTCACAGATGAAGCTGGCGCGCTTCCAAACATGGGATGTTCCGGAATGGCTGGAGTTGTGGCTTAACAGTGTCATCGGCTATCGCCTTCCATAATCTGCGTTGCTTTTTGCTACATGCAGGCCTGGGACAGCGAAGGCTTTGAGAGGCGGATGATTTTTCCTTCAGAAACGCATGATTGTGCATGAGACGGGAGCAAGGGTGGGGCGTTACCCGGCTTGCTGGTCAGTGGCGCAAGATTCGCGTTGAAACAACCTCAATCCAGCCCGGCCCATCGGAACGCAGCGACATACTGGTCGCGCTCTTTGTCGCCTTTGAAGGGCATCTCCGTGGCGAGCCACTTCAACGACAGACCAGGTTGCACGCGCAGCAGGGCCTTGAGGGATGCCGTCGCCAACTCCCGCTGTTTGGTCATCGCCGCCGCAGCGGTGAGCACACGATGGCCGCCGACGAAGTCGGAACGAAGGCGCAGTGATTCTCGTGACAAACTGATTGCCTCCTCGTAGTTGCCGCCAACGAACTGGCAATAGGAGGCGACACCATAATAGACCGCCGCGAACGGATCCCGCGGGCTCAGGCGCAGCGCGTGGCGCGCAGCACGATCGCCTTCCTCCCACCGGCCGCAATAAGCAAGCGCCACGCCGTAATAACCGCGTGCGGAGGCGAAACTGGGATTCAACCGCAGCGCCAGTTCAAATTCGGCAAGGCAATCATCGAACCGGCGCCGGTGCATATAAACGGCGGCAAGTGCCGAGTGCGCCCAGGCGTCTTCGCTGTTGGCATGAATGGCCGCAAGGGCGGCTCGCTCCGCGCTTGGGACCGCCACGGCCATTTCTTCCCATCCCATATGGGCGCCGAAGGTGCGGCTGGCGGCCAAGACGCCGAGCGCCTGTCCGTATTGCGGGTCGATCTTGATGGCTTTCTCCAGGAGCGCCTGGGCGACCGTGTTGTCCTGTCGCGTGACGCGCCAATAGTGCGACAGCGCACGCATCACGAGGTCCCATGCATCCATGCTGTCAGGCGGTTTGCGTTGCGCCTTGAAATTTTCGGCCGCATATAGCTGCGGTTCGATCGCGGCGACGATCGATTCCGTGATCTCGTCCTGGACGGCAAAAACATCGGCCAGATCACGGTCGTATCGCTCGGCCCAGATGTGACTGCCGGTAGCGACTTCGTTGAGCTGAGCCGTGATCCGCACACGCTCGCCTTCCTTCCGCACGCTGCCTTCGATGACATAGGCGACGCCGAGCTCGTCGGCGATCTGATTGAGATGAACCGACTTGCCCTTGTACACAAACGAAGAATTGCGGGCGATAACGTAGAACCATCGTAGCTTCGACAATGCGGTGATGATGTCTTCGCTGATGCCGTCGGAAAAATACTCCTGTTCGGGCTCGCCGCTGAGATTGGAAAACGGCAGGACAGCGATGGCGATACGGTCAAGCGCAGGCAGCGCCAGGCGTGGCGATGCGTCATCTTGATGTGCAGGGTGATCAGGGGACGGCGCCAGCGACACAGCCGGTTGCTCGACCGTCACCTCGCCGACAAAACGAAAGCCCTTGCGCGCGACCGTGCGCAGCAGCCGCTGGTCCTTGCCCGTATCGTTGATGGCGCGGCGAACGGCGTTGATCCGGCTCGTCAGCGTCGATTCCGAGACGATGCGGCCGTCCCACACTTTATCGAACAGCTCATCCTTTCCTACGACGCGACCTCGATGCTCGAGCAGATATAACAGCACATCGAACACCTGAGGCTCGATCGGCACGCTTTCACCGGCGCTGACCAGTTCGCGGCGCTCCGCATCAAGGCTCTGGTTTTCAAACAGAAATCTCACCGCACCATCCGGATCAGGAAAAAATCAAGCTTGTCTGAAGGTAACCTGAAGCCAGCCTCAGAGTCTTTAGGTGCGTACAGCGCCACAATCGGTTCATTCGCGGAATGACCGCGATTGCAAATAGTTCACAGGAGAGATCACATGACGACAACGGCCGCTGTGCGACAAACCGCCACGTCTGAGCTCACCGCCCTGAAGAGCCGGCAACAAGTCGCGTGGTCCTCCGGCAACTACGCCGTTGTAGGCACCACGCTTCAAATTGTCGGCGAACAACTCTGCGAGGCGATCGATCTTCGCGCCGGCTCGAAAGTTCTGGATGTAGCCGCCGGCAACGGTATGGTCAGCCTTGCCGCGGCTCGCCGGTGGTGCGACGTGACGTCCACCGATTACGTGCCGGCCTTGCTTGAAAGCGGGCGCGCGCGTGCGGCAGCCAACGGTTTGTCGATCGAATTCAGGGAGGCCGATGCGGAATCGCTTCCCTTCGATGACGCATCCTTCGATGCGGTGGTCTCTACTTTCGGCGTCATGTTCACGCCAAACCAGGCGCAGGCGGCGTCTGAACTGATGCGCGTCTGCAAGCGAGGCGGCCGGATTGGTCTGGCGAATTGGACCCCGGACGGCTTTATCGGGCAGGTCTTCAAGACGCTCGGCAAGTACTTGCCGCCGCCCCCGGCGGGTGCGCAGTCACCGGCGCGTTGGGGCACCCGCGCAGCGCTCGATGAGATGTTCGGCAGCCAGGCCGGTTCGATCAAGGCCGAGTTGCGATTCTTCAACTTCCGTTACAAAACGGCGGAACATTTCCTGGAAATCTTCAAGACCTATTACGGACCGGTGCTGAAAGCCTTTGCTGCACTCGAGGCTCCCGCTCGGCAGGACCTTCATAACGACCTGTACGCTCTGATCGTGCGCATGAACAGGTCGGGCGACACCACGATGATTGTGCCGAGCGAATATCTCGAGGTCGTTATCGTCCGCAAGTAATGCCCGTTGCGACCGATGCGGCTGGCCGGCTCCGGGCAACTCAAGGTCCGGAGCCGGCGAGGATCGAATTCGATTTGGAAAAAACAGATGTCTGAAAGACCGACCAGCCGACGCGCAGCCGAATCACAATTGGGAATCATCCGATGACGATTGCGAATGCTCAGCATCAGAACGGAAGTGTCATTGCTCTGCATTGCTCACTCGGCTCAGGCCGTCAATGGACAAAGCTGACCGCCGAACTCGGATCGTCCTGCCCGGTCATCGCTCCCGATATCTCCGGTTATGGCAGTGGACCGGCGCCGGCGAACCCGCCGCTGACGCTCGCGGAGGAAGTTGAACATCTCGCCCCCGTTATTGGAAGCACCGAAGGACCGCTCCATCTGGTCGGCCATTCCTACGGCGGCGCGATCGCCTTCAAGATCGCAACAACATCGCGGTTCGCCGGCCGCGTGCGTAGCCTGACATTGATTGAGCCGGTGCTTCCGACGCTGCTCAAGGAAAGCCGTGCGGACAGGCGCCTCTACGATCTGTTCGCGCAACTGGCGGACAAGGTCTTCGTCGATCTTTGGGCCGGAATGCATCTGGAGGCAGTCGAGCGCTTCACTTCGTACTGGAATGGATCGGGGCCGCCCGAGCAGCTTTCCGGTGAGGTGCGGCTGCGCATGATGGATTGCATCGAAAAAGTAGCCTATGATTTCGCCGCCGTGCTTGCGGAAGAGAATGTCACGTCGGCGGCGGCCGCGATCGGGGTGCCGACGCTGTTGCTTTCGGGCGGCATGTCGCCATACCTGACCCAGCGGATTGCTGGCCGGCTAGCCTCGCTGGTAGAGGGAGCGGAAGCGCATCATTTCCCGGCAGCCGGCCACATGTTGCCATTAACTCATGCCAGGCTCGTGAATCCGTTGATATCAGCCCATATTTCGCGCGCAAACGATCTTGCCATTGTGCCGTTGGCGTCAGGGAATGAGACAAGCGGTTTGCTCTCCGACGCGTAGCTCGAACTTTCGCTCAATAGCGCCGCCCCTGAAGTCGACAGCTGATTGTACCTTATCCGAAATTCAACCACGCGGAGATATCATGCCGACCGAAAGCCACAACGCAGAGACCATCGTGCTGCACGCCGGAAGCTATCGCGCCGATCCAGCAACGCATGCGGTGGCCGTGCCGATCTATCAGACCACGTCCTACCAGTTCGACTCGGCGGAGCAGGCGAGCAATCTGTTTGCGCTCAAGGAACTGGGCAACATCTACACGCGCATCATGAATCCGACGCAGGCGGTGCTCGAAGAGCGCGTCGCAGCGCTGGAAGGAGGGGTCGCCGCGTTGGCATTGGCCTCGGGGCAGGCTGCCTCGCTATTTGCGGTCCAGAACATCTGTCATGCCGGCGATAATTTCGTCTGCTCGACCGACGTCTATGGCGGCACCTGGAATCTGTTCCAGAATACGCTGAGCACGATGGGGATCGAGTGCCGGTTTGTGGACCCGGCCGACCCCGAGAATTTCCGGCGGGCGACGGATGCGAAAACGCGGTGCTACTACGGCGAAACGTTGCCGAACCCGAAGCTCGCCGTGTTCCCGATCGCCGAGGTCGCCAAGATAGGCCAGCAGCTCGGCGTACCCCTCATCATGGACAACACCGCCTGTCCGGTGCTGTGCCGGCCGATCCAGCATGGCGCAGCAATCACCATGCATTCGACCACCAAATATATCGGCGGCCACGGCACCTCGATCGGCGGTATCATCGTCGACAGCGGGAAATTCGACTGGGAGAAACACGCCGATCGCTTCCCGATGCTGAACAAGCCTGATCCGAGCTACCACGGCGCAGTGTGGACGGAGGCCGTCAAGCCGCTCGGCCCGATCGCCTATATCCTGAAAGCCCGGGTGACGCTGTTGCGCGATGTGGGAGCGGCGATGTCGCCATTCAACGCCTTCATGTTCATCCAGGGGCTGGAGACGCTGGCGTTACGGATCCGGCAACACTGCGCCAATGCGAGCGCGGTAGCAGACTATCTTTCCAGGCATTCGAAGATCTCCAAGGTGATCTTCCCGTCGAAGATGGAGGGCGAAGCCAGGCGGCGCGCGGATGCGTATCTCAAGGGCGGCTATGGCGGCTTGCTCGGCTTCGAATTAAAAGGCGGCATGGATTCAGGCCGCAAATTCATCGATGCGCTGAAGATGTTCTACCATGTTGCCAATATCGGCGACGCGCGCTCATTAGCCATCCATCCGGCGACAACGACCCACTCACAACTGACGAAGGAGGAGCAGCTGCGGACCGGCGTCACCGAGGGCTATGTGCGGCTGTCAATCGGCATCGAACATATCGACGACATTGTCGCCGATCTGGAGCAGGCTTTGGCCAAAGCATAACAATGTCGCCGAGCCGATAGACGTCGGGCAGTTTCGATGTCAGACATCTATCGGCTCGGGACCTCTGCGGGATCGCGGCTATATACCAACTCGCCGGCAACATAGGTTGCCTGTACGGCCCGGTCATCGCCAAGCGTCATCTGGACGAACAGCGCCTCTTCGAAATCCTCGACGAATTGCATCCGGTACTTGATAAGCGCCGTCGATTTCATGTCGAGCACGGCAATGTCGGCCTCCATGCCGGGAGCAATGCTGCCGATCTTGTCTTCGAGGTACATGGCATGGGCTGTTCCGCGCGTGGCCAGATAATGAGAATGACGAGCGGAAAGCGCATAACCGTTGAGTTGGGCGGCCTGGTAGGCTGAATTCAGGGTCGCCAGCATCGAAAATGATGTGCCCGCGCCAATATCGGTGCCGATGCCGGTGCGCACCGGGCGATCCTCGCGCAAGGCGCGCCCGATATTGAATGTCCCGCTGCCGAGAAAGAAATTGGACGTCGGACAATGGGCGATGGCAGAGCCGGTCCGGTGCATGACCTGCAACTCGTTATCCGTTAGGTGAATACCGTGGCCGAAAATCGCACGCGGCCGGCATAACGAATAGTGATCGTAGACGTCGAGATAGCCCTTGTGCTCGGGAAACAGCTCCTTGACCCAGTCGATCTCGCTTCTGTTCTCGGAGACATGCGTCTGCATATAGCAGCCGGGATGTTCCCGGCAGAGTGCTCCTGCGGCTTCCAACTGCTCATGCGAACTGGTTGGCGCAAACCTCGGCGTGACGGCATACAAGAGACGCCCGCGATCGTGCCACTTCGCGATCAGCGCCTTGGAGTTGTCGTAGCCGCTCTTCGGCGTATCGAGCAGCGCGGCCGGCGCGTTGCGATCCATCAACACCTTGCCGGCGGCAATGCGCATGCCAAGCTTTTCGGCTTCCTCGAAAAGCGCATCGACCGACTGCGGATATACCGTGCAATAGACGCACGCGCTCGTGATTCCATTGCGCAGGTTTTCCCGCAGGAAAACCCGAGCGACGGAGCGCGCAAGATCCTTGTCGGAGTACTTCAGCTCGGTCGGATAAGTATAGTTCGTCAGCCAGTCCAGCAGTTGCTCGCCATAGGCCGCTATCATTGGCGTCTGCGGAAAATGGACGTGGCTATCGATGAAGCCGGCTGAAATCAGCGAGTCCTTGCCGTAGTTTTTGATCTCGGCATTGGCCGGCAGGTGCGGCAGAACATGCTGGGCTGGACCGAAGTCGGTAATCAGGCCCTTCGCCATCGCCACGATGGCATCCGGTTCATAGGCCGCGGTGTGTTCGAGCCCATGGGTGAAAGGGTTACCCGTGAAGGTCAGGGCAGGGCCGCGAATGACGGTCAGACGCTCGTTGATCTCGCGGTTTCTCAATTCGGAAAATCCACTCCGCTAGGGGTCGGCCCGGCCGGCCCGCAGACGGATATCATCGATCGCCGAAAGAATCCGCTCCGGAGTTGTCGGCGCATCGAGCGTGGCCGCGAGTTTGTAATCGGCAAGACTGGAGATCGCGTCGCGGACCGCAAGCCATACGGAAATAGCCAGCATCAGTGGCGGTTCGCCCACCGCCTTGGAACGGAAGACCGTCGCCTCCTTGTTCGGCGCATCGCTCAGCAAGCGAACATTGAAGCGAGGCGGCACGTCCCGGCTGCCGGGAATCTTGTAGGTCGACGGGCCGTGCGTCTTGAGACGTCCGGCTGGGTCCCACCACAACTCCTCCGTGGTGAGCCAGCCCATGCCCTGCACGAAGGCGCCCTCGATCTGGCCTAGATCAAGCGCCGGATTGAGCGACTTGCCGCAATCCTGCAGGAGTTCGGCCCGCAGGACCCGCATCTCGCCTGTCAGCGTATCGATCGCCACCTCCGCGGCTGCGGCGCCATAAACGAAGTAATAGAAGGGGCGTCCCGTATTGGTCTTCGGGTCCCAATTGATCTTCGGCGTCCGGTAGTAGCCAGTCGCCGACAACGATACGCGCTGATCCCAGCACAACAGCGCAAGCTCGCTGAACGACAGGCTGCGGTTGCCGGCATAGATCCGGTTTGCCGCGAACAGGATCTCGCTTTGCAGCACGCCGAAATGGTTTGCCGCGATATCCGTCATCCGTCCCTTGATTTCCTGGGCCGCATTGAGAGCCGCCATGCCGTTGAGATCGGACCCGCACGAGGCCGCCGTCGGCGACGTATTCGGGACCTTGCCTGTCGTGGTCGCCGAAACACGGATATTTTCGAGATCGACCTGAAAGACTTCAGCGACGACCTGCGCCACCTTGACGAACAGCCCCTGTCCCATCTCGGTGCCGCCGTGGTTCAGCGTCACGCTTCCGTCGGTATAGACGCTGACCAGCGCACCCGCCTGGTTGAGCGCCGGACGGTTGAAGGAGATGCCGAACTTGATCGGCATTGTCGCAAGCCCCTTCTTGATCGCAGGACTAGTGCTGTTGAAGGCCAAGATTTCTTCGCGCCAGCTTGCAAGATCGACGCTGTGCTCGAGTTCGTCGGTAACTTGCCTGAGGATGTTGTCCTCGACCTTCATCTGGTAAGGCGTCTCGTCATTTCGGCCGATGCCGTAGAAATTCCGCCGCCGCAGTTCTTCAAGCGGCAGTCCGAGATGGCGGGCCACGACGTCGAGAATGGTCTCGATCGCGAACATTCCCTGCGGTCCGCCATAGCCGCGAAACGCCGTGTTCGAGACGGTGTTGGTCTTGCACGGAAGTCCGACGAACCTGAGGCTTGGCAGCCAGTAACAATTGTCAGCGTGGCAAAGCGCGCGCGTGACCACCGCGGGG
Source organism: uncultured Alphaproteobacteria bacterium (assembly GCA_963824305.1). GTDB lineage: Bacteria > Pseudomonadota > Alphaproteobacteria > Rhizobiales > Xanthobacteraceae > Bradyrhizobium. The sequence goes on along the minus strand of CAWGOW010000001.1, from coordinate 495,758 downwards.
GTGTGATCGGCGACGTTGCCGCCGTTGGCGGCGAGCATCAGATCGAGTCCCAGGATGCGGCCATCGCCGTCGAAGCCAATGTCATAGCGGAAGAGGAACGGATGCCGCTTGCCGGTGGCGCGCATGTCGTCGTCACGCGGAAGCCGCAGCTTGACCGGCCGGCCGGTTTTGCGGGCGAGTACCGCGGCGATGCCGGCAATCAGTGTGGCCTGGCTCTCCTTGCCGCCGAAGCCGCCGCCCATGCGCCTGACTTCCACCGTCACCATGTTGAAGGGCAGGCCGAGCAGGTGCGCCACGCCATGCTGCACCTCGGTCGGGTGCTGGGTCGACGAATAGACGGCCATGTCGGACCCTTCACCGGGCACTGCCAAGGCGACCTGTCCCTCGAGGTAGAAGTGATCCTGGCCGCCGCATGCGAATTCGCCCGACAGCCTGTGTGGGGCACGAGCCAGTTCGGCATCCACATCGCCACGCTTCATCGTCTGCACGGGCGAAACATAGAGCTCGCGCGTGACCGCTTCGGTCAAAGACAGAACGGCTGGCAGGGTCTCGTAGTCGATTGCCACAAGGCTCGCCGCCGCTCGTGCATTGTCCAGCGTATCGGCCGCGACGGCCACGACGGGTTGGCCCTCGTATTCGACAACCTCCTTTGGCAGCAATGGTTCGTCGGGGCGGATCGGACCGATATCGTTCTTGCCCGGGATGTCGCTGGCAACGATTGCAGCCACGACGCCAGGCGAAGCGAGCGCGCGCGAGAGGTCGATCCCGCGGATGCGCGCATGGGGATGCGGACTGAGCACCAGCGCAGCGTGCAGCGTGCCCGCCACGACCGGCAGGTCGTCGATGTAGAGCGCCCGGCCGGTCAAATGACCGACGGCGCTGTCGTGGCGCACGTGCGCATGCGCGCCGCCCCGGATCGATCGCAGGATTGGCTCGTTCATAGCAGCTCCAGGCGGACCGGGCTCGCAACCGTGGTTTCCAGCTGCAGCCGGCGGAACAGATTGGCCGCGGCGCGCAGCCGGTAAGCCGCGGTGCCGCGATGATCGTCAATGGGCGAGAAGTCACGTGCGACCTCTGCATCGATGCCGGCAAGCGTTTCGGCCGTCCAGGGACGTCCGCTCACGGCCTTCTCGGCACAGGCTGCGCGGGCCGGTTGCGCGGCCATCCCTCCGAACACCGCCCGCAAATCGCGAACGGCAGAGTTTTGCACCTCGATCCGGAACGCGCCGATCGTGGTCGAGATGTCCTGGTCGAAGCGCTTCGAGATCTTGTATGCGAAAAACTGCTGGTTGGGTCGTAGGCGTGGCACGCGGATGGACTCGATGAATTCGCCAGGCTGCAGCAAGGTCTTGCGGTAACCCGTGATGAAGCTTTCGGCCGGAACAGTCCGCGTGCCGGCCACCGATCGCAATGTCAGGACCGCCTCCAGTGCGATCAGGCAGGGCGGGGTATCGCCGATCGGTGAGGCATTCGCCAGATTGCCGGCGATGGTGCCGAGATTGCGGATCTGTCGCGACCCGATCCGGCGCACCAGGTCTGCGAACTGCGGCAGGTGCTCGTCGAGATACGGCAGCGCCTCCGAATAGGTCACCGCTCCGCCGATCTCGAGGGCTTCCGCATCAACGGTAATCCGCTTCAGTTCCACCACGCGGGAGGTGGAAATCAGAGCCGTCGGCTCTTTGCGGTGCTTGCTGAAGTGCAGGCCGAGATCTGTGCCACCGGCGAGGAACTGAGCCTGCGGGTTCTGCGCCGCGACCTCGGCGAGTTCCGTGAGCGAGCGCGGCGTCAGGAAAATCAGCTTGTCGTCCCTATAGTCCGGACAGGACGGTAACGTCTCGAGCAGGGAGGGCGATTGCAGTAGCGGCACGCGCGCGGCATCGGAGGTGTCGGCGGCGAGGGACTGGCAGGCCGCGACGATCGATCGATAGCCCGTGCAGCGACACAGATTGCCCGACAACATCTCGTGGATATGATCGTCGGTGGCTGGCTCACCGCTTTGCTGGAACGCAGCCATCGACATCACGATTCCCGGAGTGCAGAATCCACATTGGGTGCCGTCGTGATCCAGCAGTGCCTGCTGCACCGGATGCAGTTCGCCGCCCGAATCGGCCAATCCCTCGACGGTGAATATGGCGGCCCCATCAAGCTGCGGCAGAAGCAACAGGCAGGAGTTGACCGCGCTATAAACAAGCCGCCCGTCTTCCACACGGCACACAACGACCGTGCAGGCGCCGCAATCGCCTTCCGCGCACCCTTCCTTGGTGCCGACCATGGCTTCGCGTTCACGAAGATATTGCAGGACCGTCATGGCGGGCGTTACCTCGGTAACGCGACGCATGGCGCCGTTGAGGAGGAACTGAATAACGCCGGTCATGCCCAAATCATGGCATACTGAGGGCCGGCATGACAGCAATTTCACGCCGGAATCCGTGCCCGACGGGTGCCGAGCCTGCTACCAGGTCACATTGAGACGCAACTGCGTCTTGAAGTCATAGACCGGGTAATCCTTGATGATCGGCACGCCGAACTCCAGCGACAGCGCGATGTTGTCGGTGAATTTCTTGCCGAAGCGAAAGTCGAACGGGACAAACCAGCGGCCGGTTTGTCCCGTGATCGGATCGCCGTAGTTGATGCGGATATCCGGGCTCGGAAAGAGCGTGACGAACCAACGGTCCGGCAGGCCGATGTTGAGCATCGGCGCGAACTGCAAGTTGCTGATGTTCCTCTTGGTGGGATCGCCGGCAACGCTGACATCATACCGCAGCAGCGGCTCAAAATAACTGCCGCTGCTGATTTCAGGCAGCGCATAGCGCGCGCCGACGATCGGCATCACCTGCCATTTGCCGGCGCCCAGCACGTCATCGCCGGTGGGCATGACAAGCCGCATCCCGAAACCGAAAGCCCAGCGCTGGTTGATGCCATGGATGAGCGCCGCCTGAATGTCGGCGTCGCCGATGCCTCCGACAAAGTCGCCGTTTGGATTTGAATCGGAAATCGAATTCTTGACGAGCATCGGCAGGTCAGTTCGTGTCGCCAAGACCCAGCCTGAGGGCAGCGTGAACGCACGATCGTAGCGCAGGTTCAATGTCTCGGTCGTGACTTCGCGGGTCGAACCCGGTGCGGTCTTGTACTCGGTCTCGATCTGGAAAAGGTTCGGCGGCGGCCGGAAGAAATCGAGTGCGCCACTGTTGTCCTGTCCTACCGCGGTCTGAGCCGAAACATCGGCCGAGCCGAACGCCGCGGCGGCGAACACGCAACCCGCAAAGACGCACACCCTCAGTCGATTTAGCGCGGCTGCTTGCGCAAATGCTCTCGACTGCCTTCGCATATCACTTGTGATAGGTCGGCGTCGCGGCCGGCGGCGGCGGGGCAGAAGAGATCGCAAAGGTCACCCAGGAATTCCAGCCGGAGGGGCGGTTTTCCGCGGCGAATTCCCAATAGCTTTTGATGTTGAGATATCCCTGCATCTTGTCGGCGAGCGGAATGATGAAGCCGACCTGGGGTCCGATGCCTGCGACCTGCGACTGGAAGCAGCCGACGCGATCGCCCGATCCGCTGTCGCAGCCGATTTGCCTGTAGACATATCCCACCAATCCAACCTGGACCTGCTTGGTCAGGAATTGCGACGCGCCCCAGTCGAAGTGCATGTCCATGCCGTTCTGGTACTGGGTTGCCGTGTTGATGAAATTATAGGTGAAGCCGAGTACGCCGGAGAATTCGTGTCCGGTCTGTGGATTGAAATAGGTATATCCGCCGCCCGCGTCGATCGCGCCATGTCCTGATCCGAGATTGGCCAGACGCATCGAGTTGTAAGCCCCGACCGGAATGTCGCCAGTGACATAGGCCATGTAGTTGTTGACGCCGGCGTTCCAGCGCAACGCGAATTGCGGGACGAGGTCACCAAATGCGGTGAGCGAGCTGTCGATACTGTCGAAGCGCGAAAAGGGAATGCCGATGCCGCCCGGTCCGGTCAGCGTCCCGGTGAGCGATCCCGCAAGTGTCGTCGAATTGTTGCCGTAGGCCGCGAGCAGGCTCGCCGAGGCTTGAGCGCCCAATACCGGGGTCGCAAAAACGTAGGTTGCGGCCACGAAACCGAGATTGACATTGGCGTTGACGTTTGCGTTCAGGCTCGCGTTGAGATTGGCGGGTATCCGGCCGATCTGGATTTCTTTCGCGAGCGCCACGTTGCCGCCGGCGGAAACCGAGTCATGATAATAGACGTTGGCGACGGACCAGCCCGGCTGCTGCGGCGTGGCCGCAAGGCTCCCGAAAAATCCCGGTACCCAGAAACTGACGCCGCCTTCGTCGGCGGATGCGCTTTGCGGATGGCAAAGCAGCGCGAACGCGCCCAATACTCCCGCCGCGATGCGAAATTTCGTATGCGCCATGATTGCCTCCCCTCGGCTGAACTCACGTCTCGTCAACTCACTTCAAAATCTCCCAGTACAGTTGCGTTCGATCCGCCGATTCTTTCGTGATCCTATTCCTTATTTTCGTACACGCTAAGGTAGGCGACGATATAACGCAGGACTGTGGTACGGGAATCACATCATCAAGTTCCACGGTCGTTGCCTCAAAACGGGTTGACGTAGTTCGTGATCGCGATCTGGCGCAGCAATACCTTGCGAATGACATGGGACGCCCGCACACGGTCTGTGAAAATCGCGGCCGTGCCGGTGCTGCCGGCCGGCAGGCGATCGGCGAGAGCTGCGTCGTCGAGTTCTGATGCGCGCGACAAACGGTGCTGCTTCGATCCCCTTCGATTGAACCGCAAGCCCGGACGTCTGAACCTGACCGGTCGCGATCGCCTGAAGCACGGTCTCGACCTTGCCGTTAAAAACTTGACCTGGAAGATATTTGAAGGTGACCTCGACGGCCTGACCCGGCGCGACATAGCGCGCGTCGATCTGGTTGAGTTCGACGCCGATCAGCGTGTTCGAGGTATCGATGAACGCCATCACCGGCGATAGCGGCAGGTTGGCGACGCGCGCGCCCTTGCGCAGCGCTAGATTGGTGACGTAGCCATCCGCCGGCGCCCGTATCGTGGTCTTGTCGAGATTCCACTGTGCGCCCTCGAGCTGCGCCTTGAGCTGATCCACTTCGGATTGCCGCTGCTCGACGTCGAAGCCGCGGCCGGAATCCCGTTCGAACAATTGCGTCATCTGCGCCAGGCGCGTCGCCGAAAGCTTCAACTGCGCCTCGATCGCCTTGACCTGTGCGGCGTAGGGTGTCGGATCGATGCGAAAAAGCACGTCGCCGCTCTTCAATGGCGCGTTGGCCATAACTGGCACCTCGATGACTTCGCCAGCGACATCGGGAACGATCGAAACCGAATTCCGCACCACCACGGCGGACCCTTGCGGCGCGCCCCAGCCCATCGGGATGAACAATCCGACCAGCAGGAGGAGGAGCACGATGAACGGCGACACCTTCCAGAACAGCGTGAAGCGAACGATATTCAACTTCACCAGCAGGAAAAGAATGACGAGATAGACGTTGAGCAGGACGACGATCATGGCGCCGTCCCCGGTTGTCGCCGCGCGGGCACGTCGACATAGGCCCAGATCAAGGCGACCGGCCACAACGCGAAGCCGCAGATCAGGGTGATCCAGCCCGCCGCCCTCACGGCGTCGGCCCACGGGTGCCCGCGCGATTTCGCGATATGCCCAGGCAGCGAGCCGGCGATGCAGAACACACCGATCGCGCTGGCGGCCAGCACAATCAGGACAATCCAGGCGAAGATATCGAGGCCGGACATGTTCTACCTTGTGGCCACTTTGACGCGGCGGCGGCCGAGATCTTTCATTTCAGTACCTCGCTCATCCCCGGAGGAAACACCGCCTTCCAGTCCTCCTTCATGTCGACCACTGCCCAACCCTTCACCGTGGCCTCGTCGAGCGCCTGGTCGAGCTTGCCGATTTTGGAGTCCCGATCGTAGGCGTATTCACGGCTCGCATCGGTATGATGCACGAGGCCGGCGAAGCGCAGGCCTTTTCCCGCCATGGTCCATTGCAGCATGGCGAGATCACCGTCGGAATTTCCGAACGCGAAGATCGGCCGCCTCCCGATAAAACGGTTGATGCCGACCGGCTTGCCGGGGCCGTCATCAACGAATTCGATCTTGGCAAGCTTCAACAGTTCCGGCCTGCCGTCCGGGCTGGTCTGGAATTTGACGACGCCGGACGAGCCGACCACTTGCTCCGGCGGAATGCCGTAGACCTTCTCCGTCCATGGCCGCATGAATTCGATGCCACCGCCGGAGACGATGAAGGTCTTGAAGCCGTTGGCGCGCAGATAGGCCAATAGTTCGAGCATCGGCTGGTAGACGAGTTCGGTATAGGGACGATTGAAGCGCGGGTGCCGCGCCGTTTTGGTCCACTCGAGTACAGTCTTCGTAAAATCCTCGACCGTCATGCCGGTGTGCGTTACCGCGATGATTTGCAGCAAGCCGTCCTTGCCGGCCGCCGCCAACGCCTTCTTGTCGCCTTCCAGCAGCGCCTGGAACGGCTGCCTGGTCTTCCATTCCGGATGTTGTGGCGCCATCGCCTTGATCCGATCGATCGCGAAAGCGAGCTGGAAATAAAACGGCTGCTCGGTCCACAACGTGCCGTCATTATCGAATACGGCGATGCGCTCAGGCACGGCGACGAAATCCGGGCTACCCTCTCTCGTGACGCGCGTAACAAAGTCGATGATGGAATGTTTCACAGTCCCTTCGTTCCACGCCGGCAACGGGTCGATCTGCGCGACGACGCCGGTAACAGGAAACACGATGCCGGCCGCAAGCAAGAGGACGAGAACACTTCGTCGAGAGATGTCAGCGGCAGACATTTTTGAACCCCACAACGTGAGATCGAAACGCCCATACCGGCCCCTTTTTTCAGGAACCGGCATGAGGACGCGGCGCGTTATTTGATACCGCGCTGCTGAAGCTGCTGTTCGATCAACTGGTTCACGCCAGAGCGGATCTTGTCGATGCTCTGGGCGCGTTGGCCGGCCTTCGCCCGGTTCTCCTTGATGTCGTCCAACATCTCTTCCATGATGTTGGTGGGAACGAAGCTGGGCGGGAACGACCGCGGCGGAAACTCCTTGAAGCTCATCACGAACGCGCCGACGTCGTCCATCGCGCCGTAGACCGATCCGATGTGGTTGAGCTGCCAATCCCAGAAGGTGTTGGACGTGATGTCGGCGCGCTCGAACGGATCTTGCAAAAGGTTGTAGATCTTCGCCAACCTCAGTTTGGTGAACGGCTCCGCCCATACCTCCAATGTTCCAGGAGATCGCTGTTCGGCGTAGACATATTTGTAATCACCCTGGCGGAATGCGACCAAAGCCCCGTCATCGTCGGAATAGAAGAATTTGTTACGGGCGCTCTTGGTGCCGTTATTGATTCCGGCGGTCCCGCTCACATTGCGCAGGAACGTCGACTGGTCGTAGCCGTCGAGATGCACCTTGTAGGTGATGCCGTTCGCCACGTAGCCGGCCTTGAGCTTGTTGACGATGTCCGGCTCGCCGGCGGCGGCGCACAAGCGTCGGAATCCAGTCGTTATGGCTCATCATCTCGTTGGTCACGCCGCCGGGTTTCACCACGCCCGGCCAACGTACCAGGCACGGTACCCGGAACGCGCCTTCCCAGTTGGTGTTCTTCTCCGAGCGGAACCAGGTCATGGCGCCGTCGGGCCAGGAATTCATGTGTGGGCCGTTGTCGCTTGAATAAACGACGATGGTGTTGTCGGCGATGCCCATATCGTCGAGGGCCTTGAGTAGTGTACCCACGGTATCGTCATGCTCCATCATGCCGTCGACATACTCGCTGTCACCGTGGGTGTAGCGGCCGCGATGATCGGCGCGAACATGGGTTCGCAGATGCATGCGGGTGGCATTGAACCAGCAGAAAAACGGCTTGCCCGCGGTCTGTTGCCGCTTCATGTAGTCGATCGCCGCCGCCGATGTCTCGTCGTCGATCGTCTCCATGCGCTTTTTGTTGAGCGCGCCGGTATCCTCGATGGTTTGCTTGCCGACCTTGCCGAAGCGTGGATCGACGGTTGGATCGTCGCGGTCAGTCGCCTTGCATTTAAGGACGCCGCGCGGGCTGAACTTGGCCAGATAGCCAGGGTCCTTCGGATAGTCCGGCAGTTCCGGCTCTTCCTCGGCGTTGAGGTGATAGAGATTGCCGAAGAACTCGTCGAAGCCGTTCACCGTCGGCAGCGACTCGTTGCGATCGCCGACATGGTTCTTGCCGAATTGCCCCGTGGCGTAGCCGAGATTCTTGAGCAGGCCGCCGATCGAGGGATCGAGCTGGCTCATACCCATGGGAGCACCGGGATAGCCGACCTTGGTCAGGCCGGATCGAATGCCGTGCTGGCCGGTCAGGAAGGCTGCGCGGCCGGCGGTGCAGGATTGCTCGCCGTAGTAATGCAGGAATTTGATACCCTCGCGGCCGATGCGGTCGATGTTCGGGGTCTCATAGCCCATCAGACCATTCGAATAGGCGCTGATATTGGCAACGCCGATATCGTCGCCCCAGATGATGAGGATGTTCGGCTTGCGGCCCGATGGGGGAGGGGACGTTGCGGGTGTCGTGGCCTGCACCGGCGCGGCCTTCGGCGCCTGCGCGAGCGCGCCGGAGGTTATCGTCGCCGCGGCCACCAGCGCGGACGAGCCCAGCAGGATGTTACGACGGTTAAGGGAGCGATCTTGCGTCTCGGTTAATGGCGCTTCGTGCCGGTCTTGGTCTTTGTCAGGGATCGTCATGCTACTCTCCGTTCTTCACAGGAAGGCTTGCCTCATTGCTCAACGATTTTTTGTCCTGCGCTCCGATCGATTCACCTTCGCGATGTCGATATTGCGGCTCATCCACTCCGTTGCTTGGGGCTGCTCGGCGAGCGGCTCTTGCGAGCCGCCCGCCGTGAAATATTGGTCAAGCTCCTGACGCGCCTATTTGGCCATTGCTGACCTGGCGGCTTCGATTTTCGCCTTCACGGAATCCAGATTGAAGCTGGCGCCCTTTTGCATGGGCGGAAACTCGATCGCCGTCATCGCCAGCTTTTCAACCTGCTGCTGAACAAACACGAACCGCCAGAATTCGTATTTGAACCAATCGAAGTACTGCTGCGCGCCTTCTCTTGTCCCGTTATTCGGCCAGCCGGTGCGTTCGAAAGGATCGAGGCGAAGGTTGATCAGATACGGCACATCGGGCTTGGTCTTGTCGCCAAGCCAGCCTCCAGGCTGATCGATGAAGCGATATTTGTAGTCATCGATGCGCACGGCACCCAGTTCGCTTTCACCGAAGTACCAGATTTCGTGGCGGTTCGACGGACCCTTGCCGGTGATCATGTCCAGCTGGTTATAGCCATCCAGATGACACTTGTAGGTCGTGTCGCCGATCTGTTTGCCCTTCTTCAGTTCGTCAACAATGTTCGGGTTGCCGGCCGCAGCAACCAAGGTCGGAAACCAGTCCAACCCGGAGATGATGCCGTTCTCGACTTTGCCCGCCGGCACCTTGCCCGGCCAGCGGACCACGCACGGTACGCGGAAGCCGCCCTCAAAAACTGTGCCCTTGCTCTGTGCGAACGGCGTCTGTCCGCCGTCGGGCCAGGTGAAGACCTCGGTGCCGTTGTCAGTGGTGAAGACGACGATGGTGTTGTCGTCGATGCCCATGTCCTTGAGTTTTTGCATCACGATGCCGACGTCATCGTCGAGCTGCGCCATGCCCGCCTCATGGATGGTCCAGCCATTCTTGGAGTTGCGCAGCGCTTCGTACTTCGGCGACAGGTGCGTGACGATGTGCATCCTAGTCGGGTTGAGCCACAGGAAGAATGGCTTGTTGTCGGCCTTGGCCTTGTCGATGAACTTCAGGGCGAAGTCGCGGATTTCGTCATCCACGGTTTCCATCCGCTTGGGATATAGCGTTCCGGCGTCCTCGATCCTCTGCTTGCCGACTTTGCCCCATCGAGGGTCCAGCGTAGGGTCGTCGACACTGGTCGCATACGAATGGACCATGTTGCGCGGACCGACGGTGTTCAGCAACTCCTGGGGATAGGCCGGATGTGCCGGATCTTCCATGGCGTCGAGGTGATACAGGTAACCGAAGAATTCATCGAAGCCGTGCACCGTCGGCAGGAATTCGTTCTTGTCGCCGAGGTGGTTCTTGCCGAACTGGCCGGTGGCGTAGCCCATTCCTTTTAGCGCGGCAGCAATCGTCACTGCCTGGGCCGGTATACCGGTGGGCGCGCCGGCCTGACCGACCGTGGTCATCCCGGTGCGGATCGGAAGCTCGCCGGTGATGAAGTTGGCGCGGCCTGCCGTGCAACTCGCTTCCGCGTAATAATCGGTGAACAGCATGCCTTCGGCGGCGAGCTTGTCGAGGTTGGGTGTCCGCCCGGCCATCATGCCGCGGTGATAGGCCCCGATATTCCACATGCCGATGTCGTCGCCCATGATGACGACGATGTTGGGTTTGGTTCCCGCGGCGGGCGCGGGCGTGGGTTGTTGAGCTTGCGCTTGTTCAACGATGGGCGATGCGGAGAGAGCCGTCGCTGCCATCGCCGTACCCGCAAGCAGAACGTTTCGTCGGCTTGGTGAACCGGTTTGCGATTTGGGGGAAGCGCGTTCGCCTGTCACCTTAGGTGTGTCAGTCATTCCATCCTCCACTTTACCATTTGGTCAGATTGCAATAGCGCTTTGATCTTCAAGTGTGGTCCAACTGGCCGGAAACCAACTCCGGCACGAGCGACATTGCTTCGCTCGAAGCTCGCAAATAATCAGGCGGGCGCCTTCCTCACCACACACCTGAATCCAACATGACTTGTCGACGTATCGATCGGCTCGGCATGGCGCGCCGCGGGACGGTAGCGGCGGCAATAATTCGGCGCGCACAAATGCGAACCACCCTTCAGCACCTTGCGCGGTATCTTGATGTCCGGCAGACAGGGATCGTAGCTGGCGTCTTCGCGGCCGCCGCGCGGATTTTCGGGAATGCAGCACGCTTTCGGCGCATCGGCTTCGTGCTTCGTGGTCCAAAAATCCGAGGTCCACTCCCAGACATTGCCGATCATGTCGTGAATGCCGTAGCCGTTGGGCGCGAACGCCTTCACCGGCGAGGTACGGTCGTAGCCATCGAGAAGGAGGTTTTGCAGTGGAAACCTTCCCTGCCAGGTGTTGGCCATGTGCACACCGCCGGGCGCCAGTTCGTCTCCCCAGGCAAACTCGGCGCCCTCGAGGCCACCGCGTGCCGCGAATTCCCACTCGGCTTCGGTCGGCAAATCCTTGCCGGCCCATTCGGCGTAGGCCAACGCATCCGCATAGGACACGTGAACCACGGGGTGATCGTCTGATGTGTTGATGTTGCTCTTTGGACCTTGGGGATGCCGCCAGTCGGCGCCCCTCGTGAAGGTCCACCACTGGCTCCAGTCGCGCAGGTCGAAGGTCGACGGCGGCTGGGTGAACACCAGCGAGCCCGCGTAAAGCATATGCGGAAGCGCGCCGGGATAGTTTTTCGGATCGGGCGGAATCTCGGCGAGGGTCTTGTAAGCTGTCGCCTTCACGAACTGCTTGAACTGCCGGTTCGTCACCGGAGTGCGGTCGATCCAGAAGCTGTCGACCGAAACCCGATGCGCCGGCGCCTCCTCGGGATAGTGATGGTCCGATCCCATGCGGAATGTACCGCCTGGGATCCCGACCATGTTGGCGGCGCTATCGAGCGCGGGTTCAACCCGCCTGATCTCCTGGCGCAACATCGCGTTTCCCCCGCGCCGCGCCTTTACTGGCAGTAGTCCCAGAAGCCCTGGGTGCGAGACAGATCGGTGTAGTACCAACACATGCCGGGTGCGGGAGCTGCGCCAGCCCAGGCTGCTGCGGTTGCCGCAGTCACGAATCCGATGGCCGCACCGGCTGCGATCGCGCCGCCCCTGGGCCAACGGTAGTTGCCGGGACGAACCCATGCGCCGCGTCGCGCGACGACCGCGGTGTTGCGAACCGCAACGTTGCCGCGCGGGCCGACCATTGCCGTGCGCCGATAGGCTGCACCTCCGCGTGGGCCGACCGCCGCGCCACCGCGGGAAACGACGGCGCCACGCCGCCCGACCGCGGCGCCGCCGCGGCGCGCAACGGCACGTATTTCGACCAGATCGCTGGACGCCTGGTCACCAGCCTTGACGCCGAGAACGGCAGGAGTTGCAACATTCAGCGCGGACACCGGCGTTATCGTCACGACTGAATCAAAGGCCGCGATGAGAACGATCATGCTGATCGTTGTGAGAAAATGAGGACGCATGGTTACTCTCTCCCAATTCCAAGATGTTTTTTTCTAGCCAAAAGTTGCGTCAGTATCCTTGTCCGTTTTGCGCGCGCAACTTCGCGCGCGCAGCATATCGCTGCGCGTACGCCGGATAAGCCGGCGGCTCACGTGCCTGTTCTCGTTGAAGTTTAGAAGCTAGACCAATTATTACGCGATGTAATGTGCAGTTTGTGCCAAACTGTGTTGGCGCGCGGTCAGGCTTAGCGAGATATGACGCCACTCGATCGACTTATCTCGCTATCGCTCAGGCAATTTCGCTGAAAAAAAAGGGAAACTTGCACTCAAACTTGAATCAACAGCGCAGCAAACTGCGACGCTTTGGACGCGGGTCAAGTTGTCGCAACGGTAGGATTTTGCGCTGTCACGGAATTGATATCCCGCTATGGTTGTATGGGGTAGGCAGGGATTGTCGAATATCATGGCCCAGCACCTCACAGTCGAAACACGCGACCTCGACGGCTTCGAGGGATTACAGCAGGCCGTTGAGGGAACGCATTTCGATATCGTGCAGCTTGGCCGTGGCAAGCTGCACGGCCGCATCGCGTATCTTGGAATCGACGACCTCACGCTCAGCCTCACCGCTTTCAGTGCCGGTATTTGTGCCCAGCGGACTTCCGCCGATGAAAAGATTCTCATTGGAATGCTGTTGGGCGCCGAAGACCGCGTGACGCAATGGTCGTTCGACATGGTTCCCGGCGATATCGTCGTGATACCTCCACTGGCCGAGCATCATGCCGTTCATTGCGGCGCATCGTCGTATGCCGTCATTCGCCTGGATCCACGCGAACTGCCGTCAGCCTTCGGCGGTGAAGCCGAACTGAGCGACCCGGAAAATTGGCAGGAGCAGAATTGTTATCGGGCTCATTCCCATATCGGGACCACCGCGGCGCAGGGGTTGTCGCTGTTGGCCAGCCATCTTGCTCGCCAGAAAGGAGTCCAGTCCGGGGAAGCGACTGAATTCTGGAAGCGGACGATCATCGAATGTATGACTGCGACGATAAGAAGCTCGCTTCCACCTGACGATGGCGGACATCTTGCATCGGCTATGAAGCTTGTCCGATTGGTCGAGGACTTTCTGCAAATGACGGGCGATCGCCCGCTGCACATATCGGAGATATGTTCAAAACTTCATCTGTCGCGCCGTAGCCTGCATCGCGCATTCCATGAAATTTTTGGTATCGGTCCGGTGACATTCCTGCGCCAGAAGCGGCTATGTACGGTTCACTCGATCCTGAGGGATAGTTCTCGCGGCGAGACGACGATAAGCGAAGTGGCGATGCGGCAAGGCTTCGTCGAACTGGGCCGTTTTTCCCATGACTATCGCATCATGTTTGGCGAATATCCGTCGCAGACCCTGGGCTGCCGCTCCAGGTAACCGTCGTGTGGTTTTGTCCCACGTTCGACCCTCGTACTGGCAGTGTGGCTTATTCAGACACTCCCTAACCCGAAAAGCGAGACGGCCGGATCGGCGTGCATCGTCGGCCGTCCGGCGTGATCCCGAGATTGGCACAAATTGCACATCACAGCGCTGAGCTCAAATCGCCCGCGCCAAACCTGGTGAGCATCAGCTGATTGCCTACTGTGAGGCACATCCTGAATTGAAGATCATCCAGGCGATCGATTTGCTCTTGAAGAACGAGAAATAGATCGTTCGACGGGCGGCCGGCGTGATTATTCTGCGAGGGAGCCGGGACAAGACACCTGCGAAGGTTGTAGGCTACGGTTGGAGAAGCAGGCTGAAGCTGAGGCTTGATGGCCAAAGTGGCGAGTTCCCCGAACGCTTCCAAGATATTGCGCTTCGCGCAGCAGCCGGCTTTGCAATTGATCTACGACACTGCGCCGATCGGACTCGCCTGCTTGTCTCCCGATTGTCGATATTTGCAAATCAATCAGCGCCTCACCGAGATTTGCGGAATTTCGATTGAGGATCATCTCGGCCGCTTTGTCCGCGACTGCGTGCCGGCATTGGCAGACTCCGTCGAAGCAATCGTCCGCTCGATCATGGAAACCGGCGATCCGGTGATCGGTGTCGAGGTGGCTGGCCAGCGCGGCGACCAGGTCGAGGAGCGCTATTGGGCAACTTACTGGCATCCCCTGCGCGCACCAAGCGGCGAGATTATCGCCGTGAACGTCGCCGCCGAAGAAATCACCGAGCGCAAGCGTGCCGAGCGAGAAGTACGCGCCGCCCGCGACGCGGCGGAGACCGCCTTGCGGCACTTGCGTGAGACACAAGAGTCTCTCATCGAAGCTGAAAAGCTCGCAGCCCTCGGCCGGATGGTCGCTGGTATCGCCCACGAGGTGAACAACCCCGTCGGTATCAGCCTGACGGTTGCCTCGACTTTGCAGCAGAAGGCCGCGCAGTTTTCAGCGAAAGCCTCCAGCGGAGAACTGAGACGTTCGAGCTTGAATGCGTTCCTTGAACTCGTCCGGGATGCTGCCTCTCAACTGGTGGCCAATCTGAGCCGATCGGCGGAGCGAATTCAATCGTTCAAGCAGGTAGCGCTCGATCAGAGCCAGTTGAAGCGCCGCAGTTTCGACGCCGGTGAACTGGCCAGCCAAGTTCTGTCGCATCTGTTGCGGGATTCGGAGTACGAGGCCATCACGCTGGAATTTCATGGCGAGCAAGGCTTGCTGATGGAGAGCTATCCGGGGCCTTTTGGACAGATGCTGACACATCTCGTGCTTAATGCCGTGATGCATGCGTTTCCGGAACAGCTCAGCGGAACTGTCGATATCCGGATGGCTGCATCGGGGCTCGACCATGTCGAGGTATCCGTCGTCGACAATGGCTGCGGTATGACACCGGATATTAGACGGATGGCTTTTGATCCGTTTTTCACGACGCGCCGAAATCATGGGGCGGCCGGTCTTGGTCTTCATATTGTCCACACGATCGTCACGGAACGGCTGGGCGGCCGGATCAACCTCGAAAGCGAACCACATGGCGGGACAACGGTTTCGCTCATCCTGCCACGCATCGCGCCGTGACGGCCCACGGCCAGTTTAACCGAGTGACGTCTGTAGATTCTCGGACAGTGCCTCAGCATCTAAATTCGGATTATCCGAAATTTCTCTTGACGGCTTGGTAGACGCAGAAATAGAAGCGAATCATCCCGGCCCGTTTGAGGGGCGCTTCGCGGTCGTCACGAACGTTGGGTGCGGGATGCGATGGACGCGGGCACACTGACTGACGAGCAGTGTTGCGCGCGGACGGTGAAGTCGTGTGGTCCTGATCTCTCGGTGCTGAGATCAACTTGGCAATGATTCGGCGACGTCGGCCCTTCGGGCTCGACCCGCCGGCATCACGTCGAGGACAGTGGCAAGAAAGCCGATCACTGGGGAGAGCACGAAGTAGCTGTTAAAACCATCGCGCAGGGAATGCCGGGCTGATCCGGCGAACCTGTGGTGACTAATACTCGTGTACTTTTTACTTTGTACACGGGGCCATGGGTGCGTTGGGCGCCCGGCATTCCCTGCGCCCTCAGCCTTGCAGGGCGGAAAAGTCTGATTATGGCTCGGGCATTTCTATGCCGCGAGGGCAATTAGGCGTGGATAGACGGCGCGCGAATCATTGAAGAAGTGCGGCTCAAGCCTATCTTCCTGAGGCATATGACGCTCCCCGCATCCGCATTGCCTGTCGAGGCCCCGCCGGCGTTTCTCGGCGTCGCCCATTCCCTGACCGGAAAGTTGTGGCGTGACCGGCTGGATGCGCGCGGGTCGGCGAAAGCGCTCGCGATCACGCAGCGATATCAATTGCCGGAAATGCTGGCGCGCGTGCTTGCCGGACGCGACGTCGAAATCGACGCAATCGAGGACTTTCTCGATCCGACCATCCGCAAGCTGATGCCTGACCCCTTCACGGTGACGCAGATGGAAGCGGCCGCCAAGCGCATCGCGGATGCGGCTGCGCGCGGCGAAAAGGTCGCGATCTTTGGCGATTACGACGTTGACGGTGCGACCTCGGCGGCGCTGCTTGCCTGGCACCTGCGCCATTGCGGGCTCGATCCTTTGATCCACATTCCCGACCGGATATTCGAGGGTTACGGGCCCAATACTGAAGCGGTGCGTGCGCTGGCCGGGAAGGGCGCCACGCTCCTGGTGACGGTCGATTGCGGCACCACCAGTTTTGAGCCGCTGCTCGAAGCGCGCAAGCTCGGCATGTCCGTGGTGGTGATCGATCATCACCAATGCGGCGATGAGTTGCCCGAGGTCGACGCGCTGGTGAACCCCAACCGCCCGGACGATCTCTCCGGGCTCGGGCATCTCGCAGCTGTCGGGCTCGTGCTGGTGACGCTGGTCGCGGTCAATCGCGAACTGCGCGCGCGCGGCTTCTGGTCGCCCGAGATGCCGGAGCCGGATCTTCTTGGTATGCTGCATCACGTGGCGCTCGGAACGGTCGCCGACGTGGCGCCGCTGATCGGGCTCAATCGCGCCTTTGTCGCCAAGGGATTGATCGCGATGCGACGCCGCGACCATGTCGGCCACACCGCGCTGATGGATATCGCGCGACTGAACGGGCCGCCGGAAGCCTGGCATCTCGGCTTCATGCTCGGGCCGCGCATCAATGCGGGCGGACGGATCGGGCGTGCCGATCTCGGCGTGCGGCTGTTGCTCGAAGGCGATATTTCGGAAGCTGCGAGAATTGCCGCCGAGTTAGACCGGCTGAATACCGAGCGGCGCGTGATCGAACAGGCGGCCGAAGCGCAGGCAGAGGCCGAGGCGCTGGCCGCGCTCGGCCTCGAGGACAAGGGCGCGGTCATCGTCACCGCGTCGGAAGGCTGGCATCCCGGGATCGTCGGTCTCGTCGCCTCGCGGCTAAAGGACAAGTTTTCGCGGCCGACCTTTGTGGTTGCGCTCGAACCCGGCGGCATCGGTACCGGATCGGGCCGCTCGATCGGCGGCGTCGATCTCGGCAAGGCGGTGCGGCAGGCCGTTCACGACGGTCTCCTGATCAAGGGCGGCGGGCATGCGATGGCCGCGGGCGTGACCTTGCGAAAGGAGAAGCTAGGCGAGTTTCGCGCCTATATGGAGAATGCGCTGGCGCACGACGTCGCGCAGTCGCGCCATGTCAACGAGGTCTTCATCGATGGTGCGGTCAGCGCGCGCGGCGTCACCACGGAGCTTGCCGCTACGCTCAATCGCGCGGGTCCGTTCGGCAGCGGCAATCCGGAGCCGGTCCTCGCGCTGCCGTCGCATCAACTGGTTTATGCCGACGAGGTCGGCCAGGCCCATCTGCGCTTGCGATTCAAATCGGGCGATGGCTCGATCGTCAACGGCGTGGCGTTTCGCTCGATCGGCCAGAAGCTGGGTAACGCGCTGGCGGCGAACCGTGGCCAGGTCTTGCACGTCGCGGGATCGCTCGCGGTCGATCGCTGGCAGGGTACCGAGCGGGTGCAATTGCGTGTGCTTGATGTCGCCGTGCCGGATCAGGGACCGGCGGTGATCAGATAGTGTGGAGCTAGCCTTGGCGCGGCGCGGAAGCCAGCACACGATCAACCATTTGCGGTGCGAGGCCGAGATAGTTACCCGGCGAGGTCAGTCGCTCGATCGTTGGGCGATCAATCCGGGCGGTGATTTTCGGATCGGACAACAGCACGTCGCGAAGCGATGTTTTTTGCTCGTTGGCGCGACGGCAGGCGTCATAAACGACGTCATGCGCGTCCTGCCGGCCGAGCTCTGGCGCGAGACCCATCATTACGGCTTCCGCGACGATCAGGCCGCGGCTGATGTCGAGATTTCTGGCCATCTGCGCTTCATCCACGATCAGGCCTGCAAGGGCGAATTTGGCTTGATGCAGTGCACCCGCAGTGAGCACGAAGCTCTCGGGAATCGCGATCCATTCGGCATGCCAAGGTCCCGTGGCGCGCTCGAAGTCCTGGATCGTGGCGTCGAGCATCAGCCCTGCATGCTGGCGAACCGCTTTGGCCGCAGCAAGCATCAACTCGCTCGAAATCGGATTGCGCTTTTGCGGCATGGTCGAAGACGCGCCGCGCCCTTTCACAAACGGCTCGTACACTTCGGCAAACTCCGTCGAGGCCATGATCATGATATCGGTGGCGATTTTGCCGAGCGATCCCGTCACCAGCGCCAGAAAATTAATGGCCTCCGCGAAGCCATCGCGGGCGACGTGCCAGGTCGAGGAGGGGATGCCGAGGCCGAGTTCCTCACAAAACGCCCGTTGCACTCCAAAGCCTTTGTCGCCAAGCGAGGCGAGCGTGCCGGCGGCGCCCGCGAACTGGCCGACGAGAACACGTGGCTTCAACTGCTGGAGGCGTTCGGCGTGGCGGTCGAACATCGCAAGCCAGATCGACGTCTTGTAGCCGAAGGTGACCGGGAGCGCCTGTTGCAGGTGGGTGCGGCCAGCCATCGGCGTATTGCGGTGGCGCTGCGACAGGTCGGCCAGAATCTGACGCAACGCCGAGATGTCCTGGTCGATGAGGCCGAGAGCTTCCCGGAGCTGCAAGACAACGGCCGTATCCATGATGTCCTGCGTGGTCGCGCCCCAATGCACGTAGCGGCCGGCCTCGCCGCATTGTCTTGCGAGCTGGTGCACCAGCGGCAGGATCGGATAGCCGACATTGTTGGTCTCTTCGCGCAAAGCGTCGAGGTCCAGTGTCGAGCCGTTGGCTTGCTTTGCGATGATGGCGGCGGCCTCAACCGGGATGACGCCACATTTCGCCTCGGCCTTTGCGAGCGCAATCTCGACCTCGACATATCGGCCGATCAGCGCGCGGTCGGAAAATACTTCGCGCATGCGCGGCGTGCCAAAAGCGTCGCGAAACAGAACGGAGTCGAGAACGGTGGTCGCCGGGGCGGAATCCATGGAAGTCTCCAGCCAAATGGAAGTGTACGAAAAGTCTTGCCGCTTGTTGGCGGTGCTCTCGATATCACGATCCTTGTCGCAGTCGCGCCAGCACCTTCAGCCCGCCATAGCCGTCGGCCGGCAGAAGTCCCATTCTGGTTTGATAGTCGCGAACCGCCTGCATCGTGTCGTTGCCGACGCGGCCATCGGTGCCGCCGGTATCAAAGCCCGCTTTGGTCAACCGGGCCTGCATCTCCTGCACTTCGGCGAGCGTCAACGCACGTTCGGAGCCGGGGAACGGCTGGATAAAGGGCGGACCGCCAAGGACGCGGTCGCCAAGATGGCAGATCGCGAGCGCGTAATTCATGGCCGGATTGTAGCTTCGCACCGAATAGAAATTCGGTCCCAACAGGAAACTCGGCCCGCCTACCACCGGCGTCCAAAGTTGTGCGGAAGCATTCGGCTGCGGGAACGGCGCGCCATCGGCGCGTGCGACGCCGGCGCCGGCCCATGCCGCATAGGTGCGGTTTCCGCGAGTCGACGCGCCGTTGGTCCGCACTTCATAGCCCCAGTGCTCGCCGGCGTGATACTTGCCGCGGCTGACGAGGTAGCGGGCGGTTGAACCAAGCGCATCGTCGGGTTTGCCGAAGGGCGATACCCGGCCGTCGTGGTCGTAGTCGATGCCGACATTGAGCCAGACTTCCGGCATCCATTGGGTGTGACCCATCGCGCCCGCCCAGGAGCCCTGCATTTCTTCCGGCGTGCTCCAGCCGCGATCGACAATGCGCAACGCGTTGATCAGTTCGGATTCCCAATAGGTCCGGCGACGCGGTTCGTTCCAGGCGAGCGCCGCAAGCGCGGGAAATACCGGCCGCATATGGTTCTGCTGCACCAGCGGATCGCCGTAAGCGGATTCGACGCCCCACAGCGCCAACAGCGTGCCGCGCTCGACGCCAAAATCCTTTTCGATCCGGCCAAACAAGGCCTCGTTTCTTCGGAGCGCCTCCTTTCCATGGATGATACGCCAGTCCGAGACGCGACGGTTGATGTACTGCCAGAGTTCTTCCTTGAATTCAGGCTGACTTTTAAGCTCCGCGAAGACCGACATGTCCGGCTCGATGCGGCCCATCACCCGCATCCAGGTCGATTCCGATATCCCTTTCGCCAGCGCGTGAGCGCGAAAGCCATCCCGCCATTGATCGAAGCCAGGCGGGGCGGCGAGGGCAGCGAAGGGATTGGCGAGCAGCGCGCTTGCGCCAAGGCCGGTTATGAAGCCCGTGCGGAGCACCGTGCGGCGTGAAGGCGTTCGTCGGGAATCAGCCTGCGTCATTCAGCCAGTTTAGCCGGGCCGGGCCTCGCCCGGCAAAGCCGGGAGGCCGTTCAATCGTTTTCCTGAAAATCCAGGGCAATTTTGGACAACCAGCGCCGAATGACGAACTCGTCCTTGGCGCCAAGTCCGCTCACCAGGCGCCGTTCCATGGCATTGGCGCGGCGGCGGCATTTGTTGAGCAGGTTGGATCCGTGGCGGGTCAGGGTCCATTGCAGCACCCGGCCATGTATCGGATGCCGCGTCTTTTTGATCGCGCCGTCGCGCTCCAGATTGCCGGTGATCACGCCAACCGTCTGCGGTGTCAGCAGCGCCACGCGGGCCACGTCGGCGCCAGACAAACCGGGATAGGCGTTGAGCATCGTGAGGACGGCAAACTGCGGCGGCGTGACGCCGAGATCGGCGAGCGTCCGTTCCATCGTCAGCCGGGTCGCCGCCTGAGCCTGCCGCAGCAGATAGGCGATGTGGCCGTCTTCGCCGCGCTTGCCCAAGCCGGGCGGGGGCGGCGAGACGCCGTGCGGGGCGGAAACCTGCGCAACGGTATTTTCGCGATCGCGGAACTCCGGCGCCGAAGGCGATTTTCGCCGTTCGACCGCTTTTTTCCCCGATCGCCGCTTCGTGAGGTCTGCTGTCTTGCGCATCATATCAGTGCTCTTATAATTAATCAGAGCACTGATAACATGGGAGATCGAAAATGTCATATGCCAGGAAGGAATATGGTGACTTTCAAAGGCTGGCTCCGGACGCATACGAGGGCGTTCTCGCGCTCGGCGGCTTTGCGGCAAAGGCGGGGATCGAAAAGCCGCTGCTCGAACTGATCAAGTTGCGCGCATCGCAGATCAACGGCTGCGCCTTCTGCGTGCAGCATCATATTCTTCAGGCCGAGAAGCTCGGCGTCCCCATAGACAAGCTCAACCTTGTGGTGGTGTGGCGAGAGGCGCCGCAATTCTCCGCGCGCGAGCGAGCGGCATTGGCCTGGACCGAGGCTCTGACACTGCTCGCCTCCGGTGTCACCGACGAGGTTTACGAGCAGGCACGGGCCGAATTTTCCGACCAGGAGTTGACGTACCTGACCTCGGCCGTTGCTTCGATCAACATCTGGAACAGATTTGGCGTGGCCTATCGGTGGACGCCGGCGGCGCGTCAAGCAAAAGTCGGCGCGGCAGCGTCGTGATCGGGTTGATCGACAACGATCTGGAGAAAAGGGGATGACATCGATGGCAGTAACATCAGGTTTGTTGACGCGGCCCCAAGGCCGGCCGGCTCGGTTTGCGGTTATGGCTGGCCTTGCCTGCGCTTTGGCCGCCGGAAAAGCAGTGACGTTGGGGATGGATAAACTATCCGACGTTCTCGCGCCGCTTTGCGTGACCAGTGCGACTGCCGCCGGTTCGCCGCTCGACAAGGTCGAAGTGATCGCTTCACATGCTCTGCCGAATGTGCCCGGCAAGCGCGTGACGATCGTGCGGGTGTTCTATGGTCCGGGAGGGTTTACCCGCGCGCATCGCCATGCGGGTTCGGTAACCGCCTACATCACGAAGGGCGAGATCCGCTCCCAACTGGCGGGCGGAGCGGTGGAAACGTTCACGGTGGGTCAATCGTTCTTCGAACCGCCGGGTGCGACGCATCTGGTTTCGGCCAATGCGAGCAATACCGAACCTGCAGAACTGATTGCCGTCTTTGTGGCGGACGAAGGAGCGCAACTCACGACGCTGATCGAATAGAGCCGATCGAATCAAGCGGAAAGATTAGTTCTCGCTGCCTTCTTCGGGCTCGTGGTGGCTCATGTCTTCAGGAAGTGCATGAGCTACATCGGCGGCAGCCGGCAGGCTGCGGGGCCCGACCTCGTGTCCGCGTCCATGGATCAGGCGCTCATAGGCGGAGACCAGCGTGATGTAAGGACTGACCCACAACCAGCCGTCACGCGTGAACACTTGCATGTCGAAATGAAGATGACGCGTGGTGCCGTTGGGGTGATCGAGATAGTTGGAAACGACGCCGATTTTTTCGCCTTCCGCGACATGGCGTCCGTTCAGGATCTCATCAGCATCCAAGGCGACGGGATTCATGTGCATATAGCGGAAACGAATATGCTCGTTGCGGGTGTTGACCTGAAGCGTCGCCGCCTGCTGTTTCGGTGAGCGGATCAGGACGGCGTCACGGGCGGCGACCACCGGCTGCTGCTTCGGATCGCAATGTTCCGGCCCATCGTCATGGATGGGGCATGGAGCAGGCCGCATATCCTGGCCTTGATGACCAAACCCGCTTGGGCATTGACCGACGCCGAAGCTGCGCGCTTCGCAAAAATTATCCTGCCAGGGATAGCTGGTCGGTCCGCCCGATAATTCGTCAAACCTGTCGGCCGATTTGTGTTTGCCGAAGGACTGAGAATGGGCGAACGCAGGCGCCTTGCCGAGAGGAAAACGGATTTGTGAATAGGCGGTGAAATCGGCACGGCCACCCTGCTTGCGTGAGGTGCTGTTGGCGATGAGGTCGCCGGGCGCACGGTAGGTAAACTCCGGCGAAAGATCGAAAGGCCGCTCAACTGTTTCCGGCGCGATATCCATGCGCGGCCGCGAGGGCTGCCCACCCACCACGTGCAAGGCCTTCAGGAATCGCTCAGCCACGGGATAGGCTTCGCGGCAGGCCAGCCGCCGCGGCCTGGGCGCGCTGTCGAGGCACTGGATCGAAACCACATAGGGAATGCCAAAGCGCGTGAAGGCGTAGCGCACATAGCCTTCGCGGATGAAGCGGCGCATGTCCGGATATTGCGCCGTCAGCGATTTGACAGGTTCGCCTTTGCCACCAAGAGGGTCGTTGAGATCGTAGGTCAGGAGCGAGCCGGTGATCTGGACTTCGACCGGTTTGGCGAAGATGCGTTGCGGCAGACCGACGCCGGGCTCGAGCGAGAATACCGCGTCGTATCCGGCGGGACCTGCGTCGAACACGTCAACAGGGCGGAACTCGGCTTGAAAGTGCGACAACGGGAGGCCCTCAAGCGTTCCCGTCAATCGTGCGTCGAGATAAGCCGCGACGTCGAAGGGCAGCAGGACCGGCACCGTGCTGCGCGTAATGCCGGTGAATAACTGAGACGTTACCGCGTTGAGTTGAACAAGAGCAGGTAGCGAGCGGGGATCTGATGCGGCCAGCCGGCGTCGGCCGGCGAACGTGAACGCAGGGACGACTGAAGGTTCGCTCGCGATTTCGGAACGGAGTTGATCGAACGCTGCACGCCAATCCGCGCGCGCGACAGAGACAGCCGGGCTTCTGAATTCGTCCGCGGCTAACACGTTACAGCCGGCAACCAGCAAAACCAAAGCTAGCTGCAAACGTGTAGCGAACTTGCTGGCCCCCAATTCCACAGTAACGCCCCCCGGCGCTTGACCCGTCGTCTTATCTTAATCCTTTGCGCGCTCGACGTAAGAGCCGTCTTCGGTCATCACCACAATCCGCGTGCCTGTGGCGACGTGCGGCGGCACGTTGGTACGGACGCCATTGGACAGCACGGCCGGCTTGTAAGAGGACGACGCCGTTTGTCCCTTGGTGACCGGTTCAGTTTCCACGACTTCCAGCGTCGCGCGTTGCGGCAACTGGATCGACACCGGATTACCGTCGTGAAGCGACAGCTTCACGGTCATGTTCTCTTGCAAATAAGGTGCCGACGAACCGACGATTTCCTTGGAAACCTGGACCTGATCGTAATTTTCGGCATTCATGAAGTGGAAGCCGTCGCCATCCTCGTAGAGGTAGCTGAAATTGGTGTCTTCGACGGTGGCCTTTTCGACCTGATCGGTGGTCTTGTAGCGTTCGGAGATCTTCACCCCGTCGCTGATACGGCGCATTTCGATCTGGCTGACGGGAGTTCCCTTGCCGGGATGAATATTTTCGGCCGTGAGCACCACGTAAAGCTTGCCGTCTTGCTCAATAATGTTGCCTTTGCGAATAGAGCTGGCGATGACTTTCAAAGCGGTTTTCCTGATATTCTGGCCCGAAAGCGTGCCTGGCAGGGGCGTCCCTGGGGGCCAATGGGGCGGTTTCGGGCTGCAACATACTGATTTTGTGCTCGGAAGCTAGCTTTTTGCAGACCCGACAAGGCGATTGGTTGATGACTGCGGACAAGAGGATGTCGCCATGGTGGTCTGCCGCCCGGCACGCGGATATCAAGCCGTTTCTGGCGGCCAGAACTGCCATTACCAGGACGACCCGCAGTTGGTTCGACGAGCAGGGCTTTGCCGAGGTGGAAACCGCGGTTTTGCAAGTCTCGCCCGGCAATGAGACCCATTTGCATGCGCCGCGCGCGGACCTGACGGCTCCTGACGGCGGCCGCACCCCCCGATATTTGCGGACTTCGCCCGAATTTGCCTGCAAGAAACTACTCGCCGCCGGCGAAACCAGAATATTCGAGTTTGCCCGAGTGTTTCGTGACCGCGAGCGGGGCCGGCTGCATTTGCCGGAATTCACCATGCTCGAATGGTATCGCGCCAATGCTGCCTACGATGCTGTGATGGCCGATGCGGTCGTGTTGATCGCTCATGCCGCGCAGGCGACGGCAATCGGAGAATTTTCGTTTCGCGGGCGAACGGCCGATCCCTTCGCCGAGCCAGAGATGCTGACAGTGGCTCAGGCATTCGAACGCTTCGCTGCGATCGATGTGTTGGCCACCATCGACGGCGGCGAAGGCGACCGAATGAGGCTCGCGGCGGCGGCGGATTCCAAGGTCCGTATTACTACTGACGATACTTGGTCCGATATCTTCAGCAAGATATTGGTAGAATATGTTGAACCAAATCTGGGGCAGGGACGCCTTACGTTACTCTACGAATACCCGCTGCCGGAGGCAGCACTGGCGCGTGCCGTCTCATCCGATCCACGCGTCGTCGAGCGTTTCGAGGTCTATGCCTGTGGTGTCGAATTGGCGAATGGATTTGGTGAACTGACCGATGCTGCCGAGCAGCGCCGACGCTTCAGACTTGCGATGGACGAAAAGCAGCGCCGATACGGCGAGCGCTATCCGCTGGACGAGGACTTCCTCGCCGCGGTTGCCTGCATGCCCGAGGCAAGCGGCGTTGCGCTTGGTTTCGACAGGCTGGTGATGCTGGCAAGCGGCGCAACGTCGGTCGATCAAGTGGTATGGACGCCACCTACTGGAGAGACATGAGCACCAGCATTACCATTCGACCGACAACGACCTTGCGCGAGCCGGCGGAGTTGGTGGCGCGCGGCCTTGTGCCGGTTGAGGATCTTGCGGCACTGGAAAAAGTCGCAGCTCGTTATGCGATCGCGGTGACGCCTGAGGTGGCGGCGTTGATAGATCCCGATGACCCGCTCGACCCCATCGCGCGGCAGTACATTCCGAGCTCCGCGGAGTTGGTGGCTCAACCCAACGAGAAGCCAGATCCGATCGGCGACGACGCGCATTCGCCGGTATCCGGGATCGTGCATCGCTACCCGGACCGGGTGTTGTTCAAGCTGGTGCATGTCTGTGCGGTGTATTGCCGTTTCTGCTTTCGCCGCGAGATGGTTGGTCCGGGCAAGGCGACCACGCTTACGGAAGGCGCCTATCGAAACGCACTGGCCTATATCCGCGCGCATCCGGAGATATGGGAAGTCATCCTGACCGGTGGCGATCCCCTGATGTTGTCGCCGCGGCGCCTTTCGGAAGTGATGACAGATCTCGCGCAGATCGATCACGTCAAGATCATCCGCATTCACAGCCGTGTGCCGGTCGCCGAGCCCCAGCGCATCAACGACAAGATGATTGCCGCCTTAAAGGTGCGGGGCGCGACGACCTGGGTCTCGCTCCACGCCAATCACGTCCGCGAATTGACGCGCAATGCACGCGCCGCCTGCGCCGCCATCATCGATGCCGGGATTCCAATGGTCAGCCAAACCGTGCTCCTGCGCGGGGTCAATGACGACCCGGAGACGCTCGAGGCCCTGATGCGCGGCTTCGTCGAATGCCGCATCAAGCCTTACTACCTGCATCACGGCGATCTCGCGCCGGGGACTTCGCATCTGCGAACGACACTGGAGCAAGGCCAGGAGATCATGCGCGCGCTGCGGGGCCGGGTATCCGGGTTGTGCCAGCCGGACTTTGTGGTCGATATTCCCGGCGGCCACGGCAAGGCGCCTGCCGGTCCGAACTACCTTTCCGTCGAAAATTCTTTTTCCGCAGATCGTGAACAGTCCTCAGAAACCCGCTATCGTATCGTGGATTATTGCGGCGACGTTCATCTCTACCCTCCGGGTCCCTGACCGGTCGGCGGACCCGGATATCGAGTAACCGCGCGTCAAAGACGGAAGAAACAGATGCGAAAACTAGCGATGACGGCGACATTCCTGATGCTGACGATCGGGTCGGCGGCGATGGCGCAATCCACCAAGAGTAATGGACCATTGCCCGCGCCGGTCGGTCACCGCCAGCCGCGGGCCGATCAGGTGCCGGAGGGAAAGAATAATCCCAACGCGACTGAGGCCGAGAAGCGCCAGGACGCCGAGCTCGACCGCAAGATCAAGAGCATCTGCCGCGGTTGCTAGGCGCTGTTGCGCGCCGCGAGCGCCATGCCGATCAGGGTGGCGCCGCCGAACAACAGGTTGATACCGACCAGAAGGCCGATCGCCCACAGGGCCGATCCCGGCAATCCCATGATAATGATTGCCGCAATCAGGATATCCATCAAGCCGGCAATCAGCATCCAGGACCAGCGGCCGGAGAGTTCGCGGCGGTGTTCCAGCCCGTACATGATGGTGGCGACGCCTTCGGCGAGGAAGTAGGCGCCGACGACGATCGTCAAAGTAAGAACGCCTTGTGCCGGCTGGGCGAGAAGGACGATGCCGGCCAGAACCGCAAGCGCAGCCGAGATCAATGACCACCAGAAGCCGGGCATTTGGCGCGCATAGAAAGTCAGCGCCAGGCCGGCGATGCCGCTGATCAGAAACATCCAGCCCAAAAAGATCGTCACGGCGAGACTGGCGGCCGGCGGCACGATCATCGCGGCCAGTCCCAAAATCACCAACAAAATGCCTTCAATCAGCAATGCCTTCCAGTGCTCGCGAACGGCATCGCGCATTTTCGTCGGCAGCTCGGCGTTGTCGTGGGTCATCGCAATCTCCCGTACCGGTTAAGCGATCCAGCTTTCATTCAGAATGACGCGCTTCTGTGACGCCGTCACTATAGCGCGTCAGGCGGGTAGCGAATGTCAAATCCGCTCCACGAGGTCAGCGTTTTAACGTCAACTTGGCCGGGCGGGACTGCAGGTTTTTAGGCTTGGGCGCGGATGCGATCGCGGCCAAGAAAATAGATAGCCGTCGTGACCACCAATAAGGCGAAGCCGATCAGTATGGAAAGAAAACCAAGCGGAATCAGCACGAGCGTGACGTTGCGATCCGGATTGGACAGCCAGTGATGGAGCGAGGAAAGAACGAAAACGACGCCGGCAAAGCCCGCGCCGCCACCGACCACCAGCAACGCCCACATTCGCCGAAGCTGGCTGAGCCGCTCGCGAGCCAACTCGGTTCGGGGCGCGTGGTGGCGGCCGACCCGTCGCACGAGGCGCGCGGCAAACGCGATAGAGGAGAATCCGATCAACACACTGGCCGAACCCAGGATAAGGCGGGTAGTGCTGTCGATGTCCGGATTTTTCTGCAACGTCAGCAACGGAAAGTCGAACGCGGCGTGCAGTCCCACCGGTCCCGCCAGGACCAGGATGCGGCTCGCAATACGCGCCCAATCGCGGTGATGGCGGTGAGCGCCGAGCGCCGTGCCGGATCGCGCGATCGCCAGGTAGGCGCCGGCGATAATTCCGAGCGCGCCATGAAACGGAACGGTGAGAACGCTGCGTAACGCGGCCAGCGATTGCCACATATCGGCATGCTGAACGAGGTAAGCGAGATTTTCGTAAGCCGCAAAGCCGAGACCGGCGGCCGCGCCATAGACCACCGTGTCCATGGGATTGCCGAACGGCCTTCGCCAGACCGACACGATCGCAATGACAAGGATCTTCACGCTTTCTTCCGGCAGCGCCACGCTGAACAGCGAATGCAATCCTTGTGCGAGCCATGGATTATCCGGCGCGGACAGCAGCGCCGCAAAGGGAGCACGTATCAGCCCAAGCAAGGAAATGCTGGCCGCACCGAGGAAAAACGCCGTCCACACCTTGGCCGGAGGTCCCGGCCGTTCGTCGGCGGCGACCACGAGCCACAGGATAAGGAGCGCTGGCGCAACTGCGGCCGTACCGATGACTGTCGGGAGCGATTCGAGAAGCAACATCGACTGACGCCTACCCTAACGCTTGCTCGCCGCCGGCGTCGGCGGGTTCATTGTAGCTAAACGGCGCGTTGTCGGAATTCAAAGGCGCACCGGCAGGTTTAGATTTCGAGTGACGTCACATCCGCAGCTATTGGGCGTCGGAATGCCAAATAAGCCATTTTCCCACGTTCTCTAAGTCAAATGGTGCGCTTTTCGCCACATCCGTTTCGCGGCTCTGTCCTCATATCGTTTTCGGTGCTGGGCGCTCAACGCCTGCCGGCCATGCGCAACCGGAACGGGAGGGCAGGCAAGGGTTCGGTGTGTGAGAATTATGATAGTAAACTCAAATAATTACTCGGTGGTGCGGGGACGTTCCACGGTCGGGACGCTTGCCTCAGGGAACGAATAACCGGAGCGCGGACGCCCGCTGCCCCATGATAGGCTCAACGCCAATAAAACAAAGGGAGCGCGCCGGTGGTCTTATTCCGCGGGGCAGAAACGCATGCAAGGTCGGTTCTCAAGGCCATCAGCTGGCGAACCCTTGGAACCCTCGACACGTTCGCGATCAGTTGGTTCTTTACCGGCAGAGTCGAAATCGCGGGCTCAATCGCTGCCTTTGAGATCGTGACCAAGATTGCGTGGTACTATCTTCATGAGCGGGTTTGGGCGGCAATTTCCTGGGGACGCCGCCGGATGGATTGGGCTCGGGATGAGTGAAAATTGAGAAGGCCATGAGTGACCCAGAGACTGAAAGTTCAAGGCCCGAAAATTCAAAGACCGCGCCCTCAAAATCCGGAGATCCCAAGCCGCGAACCCGGCAATCCCGGGACAGCAACACGCCGGCGATCGCGGGGCTCGCGATAGCAGCCGTGCTTTTGGTGGTCGGGCTGTGGCTGGCGCACGAATTGAGAGCCGCAAGTAAGATGCAGGATTGTGTGCTGTCAGGGCGCACCAATTGCAACGAGATCCAGCCCTGATCTCTGACGGCACCGCCATCTGAAGAGAGCGGGTGCCACATAAGATAAGAAACAAGAGGGACGTTTCAGGGAGTTTTGCAATGAGTTTTGAATTTGTGGACGTGAAGCACAAGGGCCCCATCACGATCGTGACGCTCAACCGTCCCGCCGTGATGAATGCCCTGCACAAGCCCGCTCATTTCGAGTTGCATGAAGTGTTCAACGCCTTTGCCGCCGATCCCGCCCAATGGGTGGCGATTGTCACCGGCGCAGGCGACAAGGCGTTCTGCGCCGGCAACGACTTGAAATGGCAGGCGGCGGGCGGCGAGCGCGGCTGGAATTCGAGTGGTTTCGGCGGACTGACGCTTCGCTTTCATTGCGACAAGCCGATCATTGCGGCCGTCAACGGCGTAGCGATGGGCGGGGGCTTCGAAGTCGCATTAGCCTGCGATCTCATCATTGCATCGGAAAATGCGACGTTCGCGTTGCCTGAACCGCGCGTGGGGCTGGCGGCCTTGGCCGGCGGTCTGCAACGGCTGCCGCGTCAAATCGGGCTGAAGCGGGCGATGGGCATGATCCTGACCGGCCGGCATGTGTCTGCGCGGGAGGGGTTTGAACTCGGCTTCGTCAACGAGGTGGCGCCGGCGGGCGAAGCGCTCGGTGCAGCCGAGCGTTGGGCGAACCAGATCTGCCAAAACAGTCCGATGTCGATCCGTGCATCGAAACAGGCGGTGCTGGAAGGGATGAACGTGCCATTGCCGGAAGCCATGATCGCGCAGCGCGAATATCCGGCCGTGCGCGAGATGTTGGCGTCGGCTGATTACATCGAAGGCCCGAAGGCTTTCGCGGAAAAGCGTCCCCCGCGCTGGCAAGGAAAATAGGCGGCGCCAAGCGTCTGGCAAGCTCAGCTTGCGAGCAAACGCCGGCAGGTCTCGACAAAGACTTCCGCGCCCCTGACTATATCGGCGTCGGCGGTGTTCTCGCTCCAGTGATGGCTGATGCCGTCGATCGAGGGCACAAACAACATCGCCGCCGGCATGATCGTGGCAAGCACCTGGGCATCATGTCCGGCGCCGCTGGGCATACGGGCGGATTTTCCGTCTGCGAAAGTCAAAGCGGCCTGTTCGATCGCAAGCTGAAAGTTTTCGTCCATCATAGCGGGCTTGCCGGTGCGGATGCGCGCGACCTCAACGCTGCACCTGCTCGCCGCAGCAACTTCGGCCGCGAGTTCACGCAGCAATGCTTCGAGCCGCTCGACGATTGCAGAATTATCGTCGCGAATCTGGAACAGGATTTCAGCGGAGCCGGGAATGATGCTGGGCGCGCCGGGATCGAGCGTGATGCGGCCGGTGGTCCACACCGTTCTCGGGCCGCTCGCCGCCGGGAAACGACCATCGATCGCGACGCACAATCGCGATGCCGCAAGGCCGGCGTCTTTTCGATCCTTCATCCGCGTCGTGCCAGCGTGATTTTGCTCACCCGTGAAGGTGATGCGGTACTGCCAAATGCCGACGATGGAGGTGACGACCCCGATGCCGAGGTTGGAGACCTCAAGCGTCCGCCCCTGTTCGATGTGGGCTTCAAGATATCCGATGTGACGGCGACGTTCGGCAGTCTGTCGTAAGCGGCCCGTAAGGCCCGCCGCTTGCAGCGCCTCCCGCATCGGTCGGGCATTCGTGCGGTCGCGCGCCGCGTCGATCTCCTGTTCGGTAACATCGCCGACATAGGAGCGGCTGCCGAGGAAATGGCCGAAATGGCCTTCCTCGTCGCACCAGGAAGCGACCTCGACTGCGCCCTTGATGCCGGGGTCGGGATTCATGACGCGGGCAGCTTCGAGCGCATAGATGACGCCAAGCGGCCCGTCGAGCCAGCCGGCATAATTCTGGCTCTCCAGGTGTGAGCCCGCCAGCAATTTCGGCCCCGCTTTTGCGCTCGTACCGAGCACGTTGCCGATACCGTCGATCTCGCCGGTCAACCCGGCTTCGGGCAATTTCTGCAGGAGCCATTGCAGCGAATGGATGTGTGGCTCGGAAAATGTCGGCCGATGCACGCCGGTCTTGTAAGCACCCATGACGCGAAGCGCGTTGAGGTCAGCAAGAACGCGTGCACCGTCGGCTTTCGAGCGATGGCTGTTCATGATTCAGATCCGCCTGTTTCTACTGAGCGGGGACGGGTTGGGCGGGAGCAAGATACGGAGAACAGATCGCAGCGTCGCCGGATGTACCGTAGTCCTCGACGACGTCGCCGGCCGGCGCCATGACGACCGAGATCAGGCAGTCCTGCGTAGCCTGACCTCTGCGCCAAGTGTAGATCTTCTGCCTGTTGACGGTTTGCTGGCCATCGGGATTGCCAAGCTGGACGATCACCGCGCTCAGCGGTTTTCCCTTGAAATCATTTCTTGCGTTCACATCAGGTAAGGACAGATTCGGCATACCGCCGCATCCGGCAAGGGCCAGCGCCGCGAAGATCGCCAGGTTTCGTTGAACTGCCATTGAAGTTTGCCGATCCGCCACTTTCGCTCCGATCAGCTTTCTCTAGCAGGGCGAGACCGTGCGCCGTCAATAGATTTGAGAGGTCGACCGCCCGGCGGGCCGCCCCGCCTCGAGCAAGCTGACGACCGCATTATCAGACCTTGTGCGACGCACCCCAATCGCGAAAATTCGGTTTCGGCTGTCGGCCCGCGGCTATGTTTCCCTGTATTGCCCGTTACCGGTCTTCTGGTTCCGAAAAGAAGGCATGCCGGGCAGGCCGGATGCCGGTGTTTGCCGAAGCGTTTTTCATCATATTCAATCACGTCATTCTGACGCCTGCGACCAAGCGCAAGCTTGCTCCGGAAAAGCGCAGGTCTAAGCTTCCTCCTTCAAACAAGGGGGCGCTCCATCGCGGATGACGCATAGAAAAAAGGGAGATCGGACGTGAGCAGCCAATTAACGGAAGAAGAACTTGCCGCACTGATGCCGTCAGAGCTTTTGCAGCACCGGACACCTATTCCAACCCAGATCGTCTCCAGCGACGAATTTTATCCTGATCCGCAAAACGATCGGCAGCGCGAGGTCGAGGCGCGCTTGCTGGCGATAGCTGACGATCTCGGCGGCAAGCAGGGGCTGGATCGCCGCCGCTTTTTCCAAACCGCAGCCGGTATGGCTGCTTCGTTCGTCGCGATGAACGAGGTCTATGGACCACTGTTCGACGTGACGCGGGCCGAAGCCGCGACGCCGGCGGCGGCTCAGGAGCGCGCGGACGGGCTCAAGGACCAGTTCATCATGGACATGCACACGCATTTCCTGCGCGACGACACCCGCAT
The DNA here is from genome assembly GCA_963824305.1 of uncultured Alphaproteobacteria bacterium. Classification (GTDB taxonomy): domain Bacteria; phylum Pseudomonadota; class Alphaproteobacteria; order Rhizobiales; family Xanthobacteraceae; genus Bradyrhizobium. The sequence continues at coordinate 462,826 of CAWGOW010000001.1, read as the reverse complement.
CATGGGTTTTGTCGAGATGCGCAAAGCGGTAGGCAAGGCTGGTTGGAACAAGCAACTGGCCGACCACGAGCAGACGATCGAGGATCTGAAGTTCAATAATTATAAAAAAGAGATGTTCCTCGACAGCGATACCAAGATCGCGCTGATCTCGTCGGCTCCGTCCGACATCGAGCAGGATTGGTTCCTGACCAATCAGCAGATGGCGGATGCTCGAAAGCGCATCAACGATGAGGCCGGTTCGCGCCGTCTGTTCGCCCACTGCATCTTCACGCCCGGACAACCCGGCTGGCTCGAAAAGCTCGATGCCGGCCTCGAACTGAAGCCGGAATCCTGCAAGGGCTATACGATCGGCGACAACACCCACAAGGAGATCAGCCACTACCCGTGGCGAATGGACGACGAAAAGGTCGCCTACAAGGGTTACGAGAAAATGGTGAAAGCGGGCATCAAGAATGTCTGCATCCACAAGGGGCTGTTTGCGCCCGGTGTGGAGAAGCGATTCCCGAACCTGCGCGGCTATGCCGATGTCTCCGACGTCGGGCAGGCGGCGAAAGACTGGCCGCAGCTTAACTTCGTCATTTATCATTCCGCCTATCGTCACGTCGGCGGCGACCCCAAGGTGGCATTGGCCGAATTCGAGCGTACGGGCCGCATCGCCTGGACCAGCGACCTAGCGGACATCCCAGCTCAGTACGGTGTGAACAACGTCTACGGCGATGTCGGGCAGCTGTTTGCGACCACGCTGGTCGCAGAGCCGAATGTCTGTGCCGCCCTGATGGGCACCTTGATCAAGGGAATGGGTGTCGATCGGGTTTGCTGGGGAACCGATGCGCTTTGGACAGGCGGGCCGCAGTGGCAGATCGAAGGTCTGCGTCGGCTGGAAATTCCTGAAGAGATGCAGAAGAAGTACGGCTTCGCTCCACTCGGAGATGCCCGGGGCCCGGTCAAGACCGCCATCTTCAGCGGCAACAATGCGCGGCTTTACAACATCGATACGAAGAAGGCATCGCTTGAACTTAAGGGAGATCGCTTCGCGATGATGAAATCAGAATATGATAAGGCTGGACCGGAGCCGTCCCATACCCGTTACGGCTATGTGGTGCCGAACGGGACGATGGATCACACCGTATTCGCTTAAGCGGAAACCTTGCGAAGATGCCGCCGAAACCTCTGGGTTTTGGCGGCATTTTTATGTTCAGGCAGAAAACTAATCGACGAAAGCAAACGCCTTGCACCAGCCGTCTTCGCTGACTTCGCCTTCAACCACCTTGCAGGATCTGGGGCGCTCGAACAGCGAGCAGTTGCCGCAGCTATAAATGCCGTTCGGCGTGTCCTGATACTGCGCTTGCGCGCGCGACATCTTCGTGTCGGCCTGCGCCCAGGAAGCCCGCCACATAACTCCAGCGGAAGATCCAGTTACAATTGCGCAAAGCGCTTTTCGGCGCGACCAGTTTGAGTTGCTTGTTTCCATGCCATCCTCGTTGGCTTTTCTTATCGATCGGCTTCGTTCGCTCGATCCACGTGTCAACGGTACAGATCGGCCCGGGTTGGAGGCAGTCCGGAGGGACCACGGACGCGCCTTGAGGCCAGTGTCTGGAAGATGCCGATGGTGCCTTGCTCGAAGGCGATCGAGACGACGGCGAGGTAAGCAATCCATAATCTCGTCTTTTCGCGGCCGACCTCGCGCTCGGCCGCCTCGCGGTTAGCCGACAATCGATCGTGCCAGAGCCGCGTGGTGCGCATGTAATGCTCGCGCCAGGCCTCGACGTCGTGCACCTCAAAGTTATACATCTCGAGATTGGCGATCGACATGCCCAGGTGATCCAACTCACCGCCCGGGAAAATATAGCGGCTGATGGCAGTCGCTGCGGCTGCATCCCGCCGGCGGCCGCGGCGAAAGCGCTCGAAGCTCTTTGAGCGTAGCGCGATCGAATGGTGAAGATAGAGACCGCCCGGCTTGAGCAGGCGATTGACGGTTTGGAAGTATGTCGGGTAGTTCGCAATCCCGACTTGCTCGAACATGCCGATGGACGCGATCTTGTCGAAACTGCCCTGGACCAGCGCGTAGTCGCGTAGTTCGAGCGTTACCTTGTCTTCGAGCCCGAGCCGCGCAACTCTTTCTTTGGCGTAGGCGAATTGCTCTTCGGCCAGCGTCACGCCATGAGCGCGAACGCCGTAGTTTTTGGCGGCGTAGCAAACCAGTGCGCCCCAACCGCAGCCGATGTCCAGCAGGGTTTCGCCCGGCTTCAGCCGCAATTTGCGGCAGATCATGTCAAGCTTGTCGACCTGCGCTGTCGCCAGATCGTTGTTCCAGTCTTTGAAGTAGGCACAGGTATAAACCATCTCCGGATCGAGAAAGAGTTCGTAAAATCGATTGGAGAGGTCGTAGTGGTAATGGACGTTCTTCTTGTTGGTGCTCTCGGAGCCGTCCATGCTTGCCTTGTCGCGGCGGACGGCTTCGAGCGGCCACGGTCCGCCACGCGGCACGAACAGAAACCTGGCGAGCGTCGTAGCCGCGAGCAGCTTGTTGAAAGATTTCACCAGCACTCGGGTGCGTAGCTTCGGACGGCGCGCTGCGAGGTCGAAGAACGATCCGTTGCGCAAGTCGAACCGCGAAGTGACCCAGAGATTGAGAAAGGTATCGATGCTTGGACGCCGGAGCATGGCGGCGACGGCGCCTTCATCGGCGATGACCAATGCCAGCGCATCGGAGCTGAGATCGGCGGGTACGGTCGAGCCATCCCACAACACGAAGCCCAGGTCGGGCAGGATGCGCTCGTTGATATGAGTGAGCAGGCGCCTGAAACGATCGAGACGGCGCGCCGCAGCTGAAGCCACCGGCAAACTAATGATCCCTCGAATGCTGACGTTCGCTTGATAAAGGAACATCGCTTTCGAGATAAATCAATAGTTTAGCCAAATGACTTGGAGTTTAGCCAAATGACTTGGCCTGGCGCCGGGAGCAGGGCGACTTCTCGGCCTGGCGAGGTTTTCGTCGCTAAATCGCCACCCGCATATTCCCCGAGCCTTCTCAGGGACGAAATACGCGAACGGGAAGAAGCCGCTCGCCGACAGGATCGTCGCCTCAGTCACGCTGTCGACGACGACATAACCGCTAGTGCTTGGTTGCGCATGCCCTGAGGGGTAAGGCGATAGGGCCCGGCACCAAATCTTAATCGGTCCCTGTCAACGTCTGCGACAATCGCGGTAACCTACCCCCCGCGAGAGTAATGCGTAGGAGCCGTCGCTGACTCTCAACCCAGCGGCGGCTTTTTCGATACGGTGATCACATTTTTTGACGCGACCGCGGGTGACTGCTGCTGGGCCTCACGATCCATCACATTCCGGCAGCCGGAACTCAGGCTCGCGCGGTTCTTGATCATGCAAGCTGTGATCCGGGGAATGTCCGGAATTTCCGAGCTGCAAAGCCGGAATGCATCACCGGTGCACATTTGCTGCGCCTCCGGGCTGAAGGCGTAACCAGACGTCGACACCGTTGAAAAGGAAATGACTAATGCCGCTATCAACGCGGCCTTTTGAGTTGCTTTCATCATGATCGAACCCCGTTGTTGACCAATACGGGCAAGGCTGCGCGTGCTTCGTTTCCGGAGAATGTCACCGGCCGCATGAAACGGCTGCGTAAAGCTAAAAATTGGCTTCATGGCGCCGCGCCGGCGAAACACACGAAACGACAACAAACCGGCTGCTTCCGGCGATGGGGCGTTTGATTCGCTCAGCTTTCCGCCGGCTTGGCTTAGCCCGGCGAGATTGCGCGGAATGCGAAGCGCCGGTCATACCGGAAGCGCAGTCTCCAAAGGCTGTGGACACACAGGAGACGATCAGGCCGGCAGGCTTGAGTGGGCTGCCGGTCCATCCGAAGATGACGTGCCGGTTGTGGCCAGCAGGGGGACGGCCTGATGTCAAACGCGATGGAGTCGATCGTCGACGGGTATGTGCGGATGAAGAACCGAGCGGTGCTGGAAGAAATGCGGATGCACCGCCATCGCCTGAAGGTGAATCTGTTCTTGCATGGCGAGGAACAGCGCTACAACGTGAGCCCCGCTATCCGATCCCTTGATGACGATTTGTCGGTGATCGAGGCCGGTATCGAACGGCTGTAAGGCGACTCCCCAGACCCAGTAATTGTCAGTCGCTCGCGCGGCGGCGTCGGTTCATGGCCGGCAGGTTATTGCCGGCCTGCTGGGCGCTGAGATCGTATTAATCTGCTCTGTTTTCGTGGGAGGCAACGCTTCTCTGGTCGAGCCGTCGCTGACTTAACCCGGCGACGGCTTTTTCGTGTCTGAGCCGATAGGCACATGCGGCGAATTGTTCACCACTTTCGGAGCGCCGTCGGCATAGCTTTTATCGCTACCGGACCGTCTAAGCGCTTCCAGGAGCAGGATGAATTTTTCGGCCAGCATGACGATTTGCGTCAGTAGACGCTAGCTACGAGCAGAGAGACAATTAGACCACCACCGCAGAACATTGCGAGCGTCTTCAACGTTTCGACGTTCCTGGCGTTCGATAGGCTGGATACAGCTTGAACCAATGCAGTCATTGTGGACCCCAAGGAGTGTGTGAGGGAATGAAATCCCGACCATCCAGTGGTTGCCCGCTAAGCCGTTGAGGTTCGAATACTGGCGTCTAATATTTTTAAGCGAAGGCGCTTGCACCAGGACCAAGGCGCGACGTCGGATAGGTCCGTTTGCTGATTCCGCGCTTCGTCGGAACTCGCCCGTTGTTATTCACCCGTGCTGTTGGCAAGCGTTGGACACGAACTGAACTTGAAAAGGCAAAGCGCTGGATTTGATTGGCGCTCCCTATCGGGGCGGACCCGAATTTCGTGCATCAATTCCGCAAATCACTTCAATAGCTTAGAGATTGAGGGCAGAGCGATGCAGGACGTGTTGTGTGACGTCTGCTTGCCCGGAGAGGCCTCGACTTGGGACATCGACGATGGCCTCGAACTCCTAACGAAAGAGGGCACCCACTGAGGGCCTTATTTGTCCGGGTGTAGCTCTTTCTTTTGCATTTCCAGCTCTTGAATCAGCTGCTCGATACCGTCGATGGTTTGCTGATCAGTGACCGCGCTTCGCAAAAATTCGTAGCGGGCAATATCGCTGTCGATTGGCTTACAATTCTCGCACATTGCACGGCCTGCTTCCTTGCAGGCGGGAGCCACCGGGTCACCTGTCAGGGATATACGACCGTCGCTCTACTTTGTTTCAAAAGTTTTCCAAGAGTTGGAGACCTTCTACTTTGGCGGATGCAATCCGGCGGAGTTGGCCCATTCGTCAATATGGGACGCGTTGTCGGCCTGCCGGGCCTTTTTGAGAAGCGCATCTTTCTCAGGACCAGGTCCAAGCTGAGAAGCTCTGGCCTTCTGTTCTTCTGCGAATGAGGCGAGGCGTTCTTTGAGGGAAGTAGACTGTTTAAATCGGCGACGCTGCATGACACAACCTCGTAGTTACGGGTCCTAACCGCAGGGTTTGAGTTCCTTTGTTACTTAAGCTTGCGACCTGAATTGGTTCAGTTCACTAGTCGACACAACTCGAATTGGGCCACTGTTAATTTAAAAAAATGGGCCAGTAGGGGCCGAAACCGGCCAGTACCCCTTGCGCCATGCGAACACTTGCCAAAACCCGCACCGGTCCGACCAAAGGCCGAGGCCGGGTATCGGGACCGCAAATCGGCGGGATCATGGCCGCCTTTACCCGCCGCCGTTCCGACAACCCGTACCGCGAGGTAAGGCCGCCTCAGTTGGCAGCCTTACTGGTCTGTGGGCTAAGGTATCAATCTTCCGTTCCTAATCTCGTAGGTGACTGCGTTTTCGCGGCGGGTCTGGGCGGCGCGTTGATGCCTTGTGATCGCCCGATCAATCCAATGGGCTGAGCGAGCCGGATGGGCTTTGGCCTTCTCACGACAGATCGAAGCGTGGACCAGGCATACTTCGCGCCGGTACATCAGGTCACCGAACGTCTCTGGGCCGCAACCAAGCCTCAGTCACCGCGCTATCGATAATGTGCCGCTGAACCCTTCCGCAATTTGGGCACGTAAATGTCCGCAAGTCTTGGCCGGTGCTGCTCGGTTCAATCGCCGAGAGCTTCATGGGCGAACCGCAAGCCGTGCATTGCGGGCCTTGATTTTGTTTGTCTAGCATCGCGTCACCCTCAGTTCGGTGCTCTAAGTTCACCGGCAAGCCAACCTGCTGCCGTCGATTTTAAGGGGTCGGATGCAATGACGTTGATCTCAACGTGATCGCATTTGGGACATTCGAACAGCCGATGTTCGAAACCGATTGGTCCTGATGAAACGCGCTCTAGCATCATCCGCGTTTGGCAACAGCGGCAGCGAGGGCGCTCAATAGCGGTCAGGAATTGCTGGGTTGAGGACACGGCGCTTTCCTGCATTGGGCGGGAGCATTACCGGACTCTCTGTCACCGATGGATGCCGGGTACGGTGCGGTGATCAGCCTAGTTTGGCATGTCCGGAACCCGCCATCGTGGTCAATACTGATCACTTCGGAAAGATTGCAGAGGAGTGCCGAACGCCTGTTCACCGACCGGAAGACCATCATTGGGGCAAGCGGAAGTCGGCGCGGGATCGTTAGCACCAATGACGGTCTGATGATCCTCAGTGCGATTACAGATATCAGCGAACGAAAGCGAGCCACCCAGGAACTCCAACATCGGACAACCAAAAAGGCGCGATCAGTCCGTCGGGATCATCGAGCATTCGTCTGTCTTGATCTGTGTCGTGTCGACTGATCCGCTCCCAAGATTGGTAGAAAGAGGCAGCCCACTGACGTGCCCTTATACTTCTTCGCGGCTTTTGAGAATGGCGGTTCTTTGAATGACCGCCGTTACAGTCCGAAGGCCCGCGACCCTCGGCCGCCATGATTAGGCACTCAATCGCAACCTGCCACTTTTCTTGTTTCTGCTCGACCTTCGGCAGCCTCATGATGCGCGCGGACTAGATGCCGTGCCATTCGTAAAGAAATCGGATTAGTTATTGTGCGTAGGAGTGATCTCCTCACGCGCTTGCTGACGCCACCGGATATATCTGTAGACGTAGAGCGCCGGGTAAAATCCTAAGAGCAGGAACATCCACGCGGCGAATGGCATCTCCGCTAAGTGCGCTTCGAGGCCTTTGCTCATCGTGTTGTTGTCGGGATTGCCGGGTTCGTAGAGGATGTCAATCGGACCGCCCCGCTCCAGATTGGGGCGCGCGGCGAGCGGCCGTCTGACGGTGTTCGTATAGCGGCGGCCGTCCGGCCCGGTGAACGTATAGGTCACAACCGTGTTGTAGTGCGCTCTCCACCGTTCCACATCGAATTGGGCCACCTCACCGACGATGTGCGTGCCCTGTGACAGTAGTTTGTCTGCGAAATATACCGCCGCAATTTTTTCGGCGGCCCACCACAGGCCGACCGCCATGACCCCGAAGAGGATCGTGCAGACCAGCATGTAGCGGGGGCTGAAGCCGCGTTTGGTCACCCATATCGCATAGGCGCGCCCGGAAAAGGCCCCGATAAAGAAAAGTGCACGCGAGAAAAGCGGGCGTTCGGAGAGCTTTGTGAGAGGCGAACGGTCGGTCATGGCTATCTCAGTTCGACAACGAAGGTCGCTCTAGTTCGCAGCGGCGGCGGGTCAGGGCTGGCATCCCTTATGATTCCGTCGATCGGGCGCGGAGGAAAGCCGCTAGGGATTGGGGCGAGGAGCTATAGAGCGACTGCGTCTCGTTCTTTCGTGGTTCAGTTGTGGTCGTCACTCGATACGGACGTTTGAATAGCAATTTTTGCATTAGCTCATCGTGCGGCATTTCTTTTGGCGTGAGCTTGCCAAGCAGATTGCACATTTCGCGATTAAGGGTGTCTGTATCCCTCGTCGCTCCCTCGATCCTTCTAATTGTAAATGAATAGCGTACCCTAATTTTCTGGTTTCGAGGATCTCCCATCGCCTTTGCATGCGCCGGGTCGTCAGGGATAACCTCGCGTAAGAACTGAGGCGCGATGCATGCCTCACCCCGACGAACGACCACATTGACTTCTAGAACCCAACGCCCGTGCACCAGAATGTTTCGCTTGCCGTTAAGTCTGTGTGCCCTTTCGATGAACCTGCCGACCTGCGTTGCGCTGGCATCATCGAGTTTTCTTAGTGCCAAAGCACTCAACAAGTCGAGAGCACTTCGCGTGCCTAGCTTGGGAGCGATGAGCGAGGCTTCCCCGACATCGATTTGCATGAGTTCAGTAAAGTAAAAGGCTAGCGTGCCTTCTAGAGAACTCCAGGCATCCAGAAACTCCCCGAGTTTTTCATGCCTCATCGGATCCAGCGGTACGGCAATGTCAAGCTCCGGGCCGCTTGTTCGAATATCGCTCCTTGTATCCGGAGTACTTGTGGGCGGCAGATGCACCGACACCGGATAAGGGAGTCGAGGCGCCATATACCCCACGCGAATAAGCGGAACGCCTGGAAAGCTCATGAGAATCGCTTACTGGGGCTCAGGTCCCCGGCGGCCGTTGCCCCTGGAATTGGATGTCGCACTTCTTGGCGATCGAGGCCTGCTCAACGGCGACCATCTGTCCCTTCATCTGTGCGAGTTCTCCCGCCGCCTGCTTGTCACCGCCAACGAAGAAGGCCGCAGGCCAGAAGACAATGACCGCAGCCGCTGTGGCCCAACCATCTTTTGTCCGCTGGCTGTCTTGCACGCCCGAGAGAGTTGCAGCCCTGGTCGAGATCGACTGAGCCTCGAGCGCTAGTTGCTGGCAGGTGTAGTTCTGATACTGCACCGGTGACACATATGCCGGCATGATGTCTTGCGAACTCGTCGCGCAACCGCCCAGCGCGACGCCAAGCGCCACGATTCCCAGAACACGCATTTTGCTGATCCCCCGACCAGCCAGCATCCAAGCGCAACCGGAGGTCGAAAGCAATACTGCACGCGCGAAGGCAGTCCTTGGGCTTTGGAAAAAGAAGCCCGCCATTCGCGGCGGGCGCCAAGTCTAGGGAGGAGCCGCCATGAGACGGCACCACGACGTTAGGCCGATTCTCGTGCTGGCGATGTGCCCGAACTACCACAGGGACGGGCAAAGAAGTGCTGTTCCGCTTCTCATTGCGAACCGCTAGTCACTTTGGCGGATTGGTCTTCGGCGTTGCTTTTGGACCAGCCTTTTGAGGCTTGGGCGGCGCCAAAAACCGATTGAAACAAGCTAACCGCGCGTCTTGCTCTTTTAAAAATCTGCAGTCGGCGGGAAGCTTCGCAACCGGGGGTTTTGGCTTCGGATCTGGGCTGAAGATACTGTCATAACAATCGAGCCGCTCCTTGTAGCCGTCTTCAATAGTAAGGCAGGCTCGCATCCTCTCCATATCTGTCGGCGCTTGGGCATTCGCATTGTTCGAACTTAAATAAGATCGGGTCGCTTCAAGCATTAACAAGTCGAGGGGCTTGGCAGGGTCGACGGGCGCTACAGGAGAACTGTCCGGCTGGGCTACCGATGTCGAGGCGTCCTTCTGCACGGCTGGTGTCGGCTCGATTTGCTCGAGTCTGCTAATTCCGATCAGAACTAGCGAAACGGCTATCCCAAATACAATTACGAGCGTGACGGTTGCGACGAGTGCCCGACGAGGTCGCAGTAGTCTCTTTGCTACAACGGGAACGCCTTCATCATTCTCCGGAGGATGCCACTCATTGTCGGCGTGAGGGTCGCTCACTTTTTCGCCTTCAGCCCGACCTCGACCAGGCGACGGACCGCTTCGGGGCGCGATGGAAATGGTTGCTTCTGCTTAGCAATCCATTCGTCCAGGCCAGCCAACATCGGCGGGTGCATGCGAACGACCACCGGTTCACCCTTGCCGGTCGCGGGTGGGCCACGCTTCTTTTGTGGAATCACGGTTTGCTTTTTCATGATTCCTTGATAGCATAAAAACAGCCCGGCGGGAAGGAACAAGCTCCCACGCCGGGCCTAACCTCAACCACAACGGAGTCGAATCCAAATGGCCAAGGCTAAACGCGTGCATAGCACGCCACGGAAAACTGCGCCCAAATCTAAGCGAGCGAATGCACCCAAAACGACGCGAGCAACCGACGCGGAAAGGGCCCGCTTGTATGGTTCGCTGGAGAATCCGGTCTGCGAATGCGCGCGGATGGCAGAGATCGCTATGGATGCGCATTCCGAGAACGCGGATTATGCCACTTTCGCGATCAATAAGCTTTGCGACATGGTGCTGTCATTGCGGGAATTTTACTACGGCCGTCCAGCAATGCCGATCATGGAGAGGAGCTGAGCCATGGACGATGAAATCAGCGACAAGGCAAAGCAGGCGCTTGCTGACCTTGCGAGACGAAAGGCTTTCGATCGGCTCGACCGCGACGGCGCACACTCCACTGCTGCACTACAGCGGCGCGTGAGAGCACTCGCCCATGAGAGAAACCGCCCTTTCATCAGCTGATGTACAAGCGCCCCAGCACGGGCGACATCATGGCATTCTGCAAAAAGCACAAGGTAAGCTTCGATTGGCTTCTGGCTGGCGATCTCAAAGGGCTGCAACGCATGACGCAGGAACGCGTGCTCCAGCCGGTTCCCAAATCTAAGGCCAGGCGGTTCGCGGAAAAGTACCGAAGCTTGCCGCCCGAGGCTCAGAAAATCATCGAGCAGACGGTCGATCGCCTGCTGGAGCAGCAATGAAGCGCCGGCGCCGATCGATCAGGAAGCGCAACCGGCAGCGGTTGGCTGCACATGCAAGCAGGTTGAGACGCTAACGGGGAATTAATCTGATGTGCTCATAATCTGATGCAGTTTCAACGACCAACGCGTAAGGAGCCGTCGTGTGGACGATCCCCCGGCGGCTCTTTTTTGTTCATTGATTTGAGGTCAATAAACGTGCCCAACACATTGGAAGAGAAGATACCTGTCAGCGCGGTGGATAAGCAATTCGAGCCGTTAGCAGGATGGAACAGTAAATCTCGCCGCCGGAAATCGATCTTTGCACTTTCGGTGTTTGCTTTGGGTTTAAATGCTGCGGCGGCAGCCTATACGATGTCGCCTGCCGAGTTTGCCTTTCCGAATGTCACCGAGTGGGCGGCCAACTTGATTCCACATGACAAAGGTCATCCGCCCGTGCCGGAGGTTCTGCTAGCCGCCTTGAAGGATATTCAGTCGACCCAGCAACAACACGCCGCGGCGTTACAGGAACATAGCACTTTGTTACAACATAACGCGGCGCTGCTTCAGCAGCAGTCAGCTACGTTTGATGTCCTGAGGCACGGCCTGACGGACGAAAAAAGCGATGTGAAGAAGATATCGTCCCAGCTCTCGACGCTGGTAGCGAAAGTCGAACTCGCTCCAAAGTGCAATAACATCGGAGATCACCTCCGCGATTCCAAAAGGTCGAGCCCGTATTCAACACACCGGAATGGCGCGCAAGAGGATAGCGCGGCCGCTTAAACCAGCGGGATCGATCTCGCTTGGAGGGGCTCCGCTGACGACAACGCCCGCGCAAGACGCAAATCCCACGCAAAGCCCAGAAGGCTGAAACGGTAACGATCCATCAACTTGATTGCTCTACATTTCCGGCATCGCGTGCGTAATTGCGCGACCTTCTGGAAATGAACTCACAAGGACCCGCCGGACTCAACCCCGGCGGGTTTTTGTTGCACCGCGCTTGCCGCGCTGAGCCTGAGAAGTTTTGGGCGTTTCATGTTGTCACAAAGCAGACGGCGACAAAAACAAGCCGTACAATCGATCGCTTTGTCCGGGCGCTGATGACCCGGCCACTGATGGGAGGAGATCATGCTTACACGTCGAGATTTTGCGAGCGTTGCTTCGTGTGCGATCTGTGGGCTGGCCGGCTTCATTGCCACCGACGCTTCGGCGCAAGGTGCGCCACCACCGAACGGAATTACGCGCAAGATCCTATCGCAGATAGATGGTCCGATCCCGGGCTATACAACGATAAGTGCAGACGTGACGTTGGAGCCGGGAGCTAAAGTACCGCGCCACACGCATCCCGGAATTAAGTTCGAGCGTAGTCATCGAAGGGTCTTTTGAACTTCCGGTGGAAGGGCAGCCAACGCGCGTATTTAATGCGGGCGAAGCTTTCCAAGTCCCTCCGGAAACTCCGCATGCAGGCGGCAAACCTCCGGAAGCCAAATGTAGAATATTGGTCACTTACATCGTCGACAAATCTAAGCCGCTTGCGACGCCCGTCTGATAGCAGGAGGAGCGCGGGGACCGAAGCCCCGCGCTCACACAGCCGATGCAGGTTTCAAGCTCGCCGGCTCAAGGCGGTGGGCTTCTCTTTTGCTGTTCGCGGTGAGTTGCTGTTGCTTCTGCCCTTCAAGGCGATGCTGCTTTCGGAGGGCGCACGCTGCTGAAAACCTGGCCGCCCAACGCTGTTCGCACCGTCTTTCGATATCCATGGGGATATTGCTCATAACTCAAAGCTCCGGGTTTGCAGTCGCCCCCGGTTGTAAGGTTTCAACGCGCGTTAGCCTTTAAAGGTCCACCCGATGACTCAACGCCGGCGCCCCATGAGCCGGCGACGTCGGCCGGCCCCTAGAGCCCGCCAATGCTGGACTCACCAGCGGGCCTTCCTAAACTCATGAAGCGGCTGGCAGTAGCGACCGCGGCGAGATAGTTCGAGACTGTTGCAGCCGCGCTATTCTCACGAAGCCGTATTGTTGCCATGATTGATTCAAGCCGGCTGGGGGCGACCAGCGCACAGCTTGGCTAGGCTCGGCACACCTTCGGCGGCAGTGTGTGCCGAGCCGCCGACATCTAGGTTCGCGGTTCGTCGCCGATCTGTTCGGCTGGCCTGTGGAATAGGCTGTGCACAACGTCAGCGAGAGAACAAAATCACGCAGGCTTCGGTCCCGCGCTCTCGCAGGCGGGCTATTTTGGGTCAGCGCGATAGGGCCAAACCAGTTGAATGCTTCTCTGCCGGTTCGTAACCGACCAAATTCACCGAGCCTGGTCCCGTACTCTCAAGAATCTCGGCGGCTAATCGGCTCGCGCTCAGAAAAAATCGGTGCCGAGATCCAAGCCGGTTGAGGCGAAAAGAATCGAGACCAGCAAGCCAGCCGCGCAGAACGCAGCCAACATCTGCAGCGCTTCAGTCTCGTGATTGGCGGAGGTCAGGGAGAGATTGGAAATAGCTTGAACCAACGCAGTCATAGGCGGAAAACCTCAAATCGAAAATCAGGCCTCTTTGGACCCGATGCTGTCTAATCGAGATTTGTTTAGAGGTTGCTTCGCGATTTCGTAAAATGAGAACTCGAGCCACCAACCAAATCCGTGCGCACACTAGGCGCCGCCGTCACGTCGCAACGTCCACACGTGTGCATCGCTGTAAATTGGACAGGTGTTGGACACAAGCCGAACAGAGTTTCCTAAGTCATTGATTTATATGGCGCTCCCTAGCGGAATCGAACCGCTCTCTCCACCGTGAAAGGGTGGCGTCCTAACCGATAGACGAAGGGAGCAAGGCGACTGCCGCGACGTGGCCCAGGACTTGAAGGCTACGCCACTGCCTCGCTTTGAACGTTATAAATTCATCTGGTAAATCAGCAACATAACAGGGTTTGTTCACCTTGCCAGTCCGGCCGCGAGGGCGGCGAACACCGGCGCGCGAACCTATAATGGCGTTTGCGCGCCCGGGCAAGTCGGGTGTGGCTCGGTTTACCCACAGGCTTGGAACTTTGCTTCGGCGCGTTTGCGGGCGCGATCGGCCTTTTAAAGCGAGCAATTTGCAACAGTTTCTAAAGCCGCCTCCGATAGAAGGCGATACGGGATCATTTCAAACGGAACAGCAGATCGTGACCGCAACCAAGAAACGCGACGTGCGCAGGTCCGTGCAGCAAACAGCATGGGTCACCCTGGACGGCGGCTTCGCGGCGCGCGAATGCCTCGTGCACGACATGTCGGCCACCGGCGCAAAGCTGACGGTCTCGGATGCGAGCGTGCTATCGGGCCTGTTGCGCCTTACGTTCTCGCGCGATGCGAACAAGAGCCGCCAATGTCAGGTGGTCTGGCGGCGCGGCCGTTCCTTCGGCGTCAAATTCATCAGATAACGCCTGCGTCAGTTCGCGCTGTCGTTCTCCCTCAGGACATCGGCGGTGCGATGTGCCGCATGAAGCCCGGCCGAGCACCGAGCTCGGCGAACCAGCGATCGAGATGCGGAAAGGTCGGCTTGGTGATCCCCTCCACGCCGAACCAGCGCCGCGCATAGGCGCCGAGCGCGATGTCGGCGAGCGTGAACTCATCGCCGGTCATGAAGCGGCGCGTCTTGAGATACGCATCCGCGATCTGCCACTGGGCGGCTTCGGCGTCGGCATCCTTCTGGATCGCGGCCATGTCGCGCTGTTCGACCGGAGTCCGTACCAGGGCCCAGAACACGGGGCGGTCGACCGGTTGCAGGGTGGAGAGGGTCCAGTCGAGCCATCGGTCGACGCTGGCGCGCAGTTTCGGTGCTTGCGGATAAAGCAAGGACTGTGGCCTATATGCGAGAACGAAGTAGCGCATGATGGAATTGGATTCCCACAGCACGAAGTCGCCGTCGACCAGCGTCGGCACGCGGCCGTTGGGGTTCATCGCCAGATAGTCGGACTCCCGATTTTTGCCGAACGCCATGCCCGCATCGATGCGTTCATAGCTGAGATCAAGCTCGTGCAGGCACCACAGCACTTTCTGCACGTTGACGGAGTTGACGCGGCCCCAAATGGTGATCTGACTTTTATCGTTGTTCGACACGATGCTTCGCTCCCACTTCTAGTCTGTGGGTGATAGCGCAATTTCTTGAAAAAAGCAGGGGTCTCGTCTTGATGCCGCGACGCCGAGGCGATGCGAATAAAAAGATCAGGCTTCGCATCGGCGAAGCCTGATCTGATGCTCAGGGTGTTAATCGTTGTTGGCTAGTCGAGCGGATTTGACATTCGCTACCGCTAGTGGCCGAAGAACAGCCATAACAGAATGATCACCGGAATCGGCACACCCAGCAGCCAAAGCAATAGTCCTTTTCCCATCATTGCCTCCTCATTCCTCGATGGATCAGCAACGCGTGGGGCAGGGCAGAGTTCCGTTAAGCGGGCCGGAAGTCGTCGTCGCGGGCGCAAAGCAATTGCGTTTACCAAGATATTTGCATTTACCAATGTCCGGTATTCGGCATCGACAACCACGGCTCCGCCGGCGGCTTTGCGTCGCCCTTTTGCAAGAGTTCGATCGAATGCAGATCCGGTGAGCGTACGAATGCCATCTGACCATCGCGCGGCGGGCGGTTAATGGTGACGCCGAGCTTCATCAGGCGATCGCAGGTCGCATAGATATCTTCGACCTCATAAGCGAGATGGCCGAAATAACGATCCTCACCGTATTTTTCCTCTTCCCAGTTGTAGGTGAGTTCGACCAACGGTGCGCCGCGTCCCTTGGACGCCGCCAAAATTCCTTCGTCCTCTGGCGCGCACAGGAATACGAGGGTGAATTTGGCCTTGTCGTTGTCGACGCGGCGCACTTCCTTCAGTCCCAACGCGTCGTGATAAAACTTGAGTGCAACATCGAGATTTCGGACGCGCAGCATGGTGTGAAGGTAACGCATGTTCTGTTCTCCCAGGATGGACCGTTCGTTCTTCGGGCTTTCAGGAACCTCAATAGCAGCCCGAGGTGGGTTCCGGAACCAAAGAGGTCTTCAAATCTTGGCTCTCTGGTTCGCCACGAATCCTGATGGTTCGCCGATGCGACCATTTGGCCATGCGTCGGAACGATCGCGTCGCCGCGCTGTTTCCTTCCCTTCACAGTCCCGGAGAAACAGCATGACAAGAATTGGTATTTTGGGAGCTACGGCTCTTTCGCTTTCGTTCGCAATCGCAACGCCGGTATTGGCGCAGCAGCAGGGTCATGGCGGCCGGTCTGGTGGCGGCGCGCACGCGGCAGGCGGAAATATGGGTGGCGCCCGGATGGGCGGCGCCCAGCGCATGCAGCCGAACATGGGCGCTCAGGCAAATGTTGCTCGTGGCAACGCGAATTTTGCTGCCCGCGGCAATGGCCAATTCGCGCAGGGCAACCGAGGCGCCATGGGAGGCGGCCAGTTCCGCGGCGATCGCGGTCGCGGCTATGGCCGGGATGCAGCATTTGCAGTCGGCGCAGGCATCGCGACGGGTGCGGCGATCGCAGCCGGTGGCTATGGATACGGCTATGACCCGTCCTACTACGGCGACAACTATGCCTATGATTCCGGCTATAACGATAGCTACGCCTACGACAACGGAGCTACGTACAGCTCCGGCATTCCGCTCGTCACCTTCGATCAGCAGGCTCCCGTCGATGGACCTATGGTCGTCTCGGGTGATGCCTCCTACTGTGCACAGCGCTACCGTTCCTACGATCCGGCCAGCGGGACCTATCTTGGTTTCGACGGCATGCGGCATCCCTGCCAGTAAGACGTCAACTCGTTAATCAAGGAAAAGGGCGGCCGCGAGGCCGCCCTTTTCGTTTGGTTCCCGCCTCCTTCAAAATTTCATCCCCGGTTCCCGCAACCAGCGCAATTGTTCTGCGTTGATAAGACAATGAGAATGGAGAAACACGCATGAAAAAGACACTCGCAGTATTGGCGATGGTCGCAGCGGTCGGCGCGACTACCGTCACGGCTACGGCGCCGGCGGAAGCGCGTGGTTTCCGCGGCATTGGGCCCGGTCTCGCATTTGGTTTAGCCGCTGGTGCGATTGCAGCCGGCGCCTATGGTTACTACGGTCCCGGCTATGGCTACGGCTATGGCTATGGTGGTCCGGGCTACTACGGCTACGGAGCCGGCCCCTACTACGGGCGAACCTATTACGGGCCGGCCTACTATCGACCCGGTTATGCCTACTATGGCGGACCCTACGGTGGACCGTACTGGGGGCATCGTTATTGGCAGCACCGCTACTACTGGTAGGCACAGCACT
This sequence comes from uncultured Alphaproteobacteria bacterium, assembly GCA_963824305.1. GTDB lineage: Bacteria > Pseudomonadota > Alphaproteobacteria > Rhizobiales > Xanthobacteraceae > Bradyrhizobium. The sequence goes on along the minus strand of CAWGOW010000001.1, from coordinate 445,894 downwards.
CCTGATGAAAAGAAAAGCCCGGAGCGATCTCCGGGCTTTTTGCGATCTGCACTGATAATCGCGCTTACATTACTGCCAGGAGTGTGAACGCTGATGCCTCGATGGCTCGCCGTGGCGCGCGCTATCCAATGTGGTCGTGAAATATTCCTCACGCTCTTGTTTGAATTTTTCCTGCGTGGCTTTGAAAGTTGCCACGCGTGTTGCGATTTCCTCGCGCTCGCGCGCGAGCCGATCGTGCCGTTCGCTCATGCCGATCCCTTGATTCGTGTCCCATTATCATTGGCGTCCGCAATTGAGGCGCGAATGGGATAAAGCCGTTGCAGGATTGTGATTGTGGATAAGGATAGCCGGTTCTTGTGACGTGCGACCGTTGCCGCTAGCGAGAGCGAAACAGGAGGCCGTATGGCAAAAATCGATCTGGATTCACTGACCATCGAAGAACTCGCAGCGCTGCGCGATGCTGCAACCGAGAAGCTTGCTCAAAAAGTAATGGCGCGACAGGCGGAGCTCGAAGCGGAGCTTGAACGATTGTCGCAGTATGGCAAGCTCGCCAAGAAGGCACTGGTTACGCCGCCGGCTGCCAAGCCAAAGAAAGCCGAGCAGGCTGCCCGCAAAGTCGATGAAACAAAGGACGCTGTGGCGGAAGCGGCTTGATGCAGTTGGAAATAGCCAGAGGGACCTCGATATTGTATTCGATGGAGGAACCCTCAGGCTGTCGACGGTGATTGTTTCGGATATCAGCAGCGGTGTCGAACAGCTCGGCGAGATGATCGCCGGAGCTTCCATCATCGTTCCCTTTACCGGCGCCGGTATTTCGACCGAGTGTGGGATCCCGGATTTCCGCTCGCCTGGCGGATTGTGGACCCGTAACCGGCCGATCCCCTTCGATGAATTCATCGCAAGCCGCGAAGCGCGGGACGAGTCATGGCGGCGGCGTTTTGCCATGGATGCGACTTTCACAGCCGCAAAGCCAGGACGTGGTCATCGGGCGCTCGCTTCGCTCTATCGCGCAGGCAAGATCCCGGCGATCGTCACCCAGAATATTGACAATTTGCATCAAGCGTCAGGGTTTGCGGACGATCATGTGATTGAACTGCACGGCAATACCACATATGCGCGCTGCATCGGATGCGGTCTGACTTACGATCTCGGCTGGGTGAAGCAGCGATTTGAGACTTCAGGTCATGCGCCGGATTGTCCGACGTGCCAGGAGCCCGTTAAGACGGCGACGGTATCCTTCGGCCAGGCGATGCCGGAGGAGGCAATGCGCCGCGCCGCGGAACTCGCTCAGCAATGCGATCTGTTTCTTGCCATTGGATCGTCGCTAGTCGTCTGGCCGGCTGCGGGTTTTCCGTTGATGGCGAAACGAGCAGGCGCTCAGCTCGTTATTATCAATAACGAGCCGACGGAGCAGGACGAGATCGCCGATCTGGTCATTCGGCATGATATCGGCGACACGCTCGGGCCGTTCGTGGGCAACTGATGCCTAATTGATTCGCTCATGTGCAAGGCTGTTCATAGGTTCCGGAAGATTCGTTTTTTATCTATGCGCCGCGACCGAGAGTGTTATCTTTTGATTTGAGAGATTCGCGGGCGTCTTCCTCGAATCGTTGCAGAGACAGACGCGAGAGGATCACCGCCGCATTCGCCGGCGGGATGTTTATCATGTGTGGGGTCCGGGGTCATGGGGTCGGACGGATTTGAGTCCAAGAAGCTCGGTGGTCAGCCGCCAGGGGCGGCGGCTGGATCGGGAAGGCTTGGTTCTGGATTTCGGCCAACTGGTCCGAGGGATCCAGCTGCTCGATGCGATGCAGGGGCTTGGTGATGCCGCTGCCAATCTTGTCGAGATCACCGGCATCATCAAATGGTTCGACGCATCAAAGGGCTACGGCTTCATCGTCCCTGACAATGGCTGGCCTGATGTTCTGCTTCACGTGACGGTTCTTCGGCGCGACGGCTACCAGACCGCTTACGAGGGGGCGCGCTTGGTGTGCGAATGCGTGCAGCGCGCCAAAGGTTATCAGGCGTTCCGCATCGTCTCGATGGATGAGTCGACCGCGATCCATCCAGCTCAGATGTTACCGCCGACGGACTCACGTCAGCGTTACGCCGACCAGCGGCTTGGAGCGGGCGCAGGTGAAATGGTTCAACCGGCTTCGCGGGTTCGGCTTCCTGACCTGCGGGGAGGGCACGCCCGACATCTTTGTCCACATGGAAACGTTGCGGCGCTACGGCATGACCGAATTGCGCCCGGGCCAATACGTGCTGGTTCGTTTCGGGCCGGGTTCCAAGGGCATGATGGCGGCCGAGATCCAGCCCGAAGCCGGTTCACCCGGACTTTCCTCGCACTGAACCTGCATTTCGTTGACGAAGTCGCGGGTCGCGCCGATGGCGCATGCTGGACGTGATTGGTCCGGCGTTCCCGGAAGAACCGACCCGCCCGGAAAAATCGTAAAAGTGACTGCCGCAGAACGCCGCGAATGTTAAAACCGCGCCGTTTCAGTTACCAGCTTGCGCCGGATCGGTGCGGCCAACGAGGCGTGGTGAGGCGGATGGTATCGACGAAGTCTGGTCAGGCGGTTCCCGGCCGTTGGCCGCAATCGCAATTCTGGATGGCGCTTGCCCTTGCTGGCGCACTTTGGATGTTCGCCGGCGAAGCCGGGCGCGCTGCGTCGATCCAGCCGCTGGAGATCGTGACCAAGACCGGAGTGCATGTTTTTTCGGTCGAGATGGCGACAACCGAAGAAGAGAAGACAACCGGGTTGATGTACCGAAAGGAACTCCCCGAAGGCAAAGGCATGCTGTTCGATTTCGCGCCCGACCAGGAAGTATCGATGTGGATGAAAAACACCTACATCTCCCTCGACATGATTTTCATCCGGGCCGACGGCAGGATTCTCCGCATCGCGGAAAATACCGAGCCGATGTCGACCAAGATCATCCCCTCGCGGGGATTGGCGAAGGGGGTGCTCGAGGTGATCGCCGGCACGGCGCAGAAATACGGGATCGCGCCCGGCGATCGCGTGGCGCATCCGCTGTTTGGCGGCAAGTAGAGCAGGCGAAGCAAGGCAGTCTTATTTGCTCCGCCCAATTTCTATCAGCCTGTTGTTCTGACTGTCATTTCAGGGCGACTTGGTGCCCCGCCGGCCGTGAGGATCCCGCCTTGCTGACAGCCGTTTTAGCGTGTATCGACGGGGTCTTCCGCCAGATCGGGGTATAGCGCAGCCTGGTAGCGCGGCAGTTTTGGGTACTGCAGGTCGTTGGTTCGAATCCAGCTGCCCCGACCAATTTCCCGGTTGAATCTTCCAGGTTTCTTCCAGCGGTTCTGGCGTCATTCCGCGACACACGAGCCGGGCCGACGACGGAAAACCGGTCGGTCTAATGCGCTGACTGCTTCTCCTGGGATTTTGGCTTGGGTTGCCCCGCCTGATCGTTGGCTTTCGTCTTGAAACCTTGGCGATCCCTTGCATTGGTCAGGTCCTGTTTCAGCTTCGACCTTTCATCGGCGGTCAACCCGTGCTCACCGCGCGTGCTTGGTTGATCGAACACCGAGGGATAATTTGACTTGGATGATTCCGCAGCCGCCGCGTTTGAAAGCTGCGGGCCGAGCAGCAACGCAGCTGCCAGCCCGGCTTTTCCATATTTCGACATCGGCTGTCCTTTTCGGCCCCCAGGACAAACCGAGCCCAAGCGCGCGGGTTCCATCGGCCCCAATGGTGAGAAACGACGCGCCTACCGTGAGGTGACTTCTTCGATGCCGGAAGCCTGCTGCAGTCAGTAAACTTGAACCGGCTGATTGCTGCTCGCTACAACTTGCGAGGCGCTCCCGCCGCCGCTGACAGCACGATGGACGAAGTTACCAACGCAACGACGATCAATCTTCCAGTCGTGCGGGATCTAGCCGGATCCAAAATTTGACAAAGCAGGACATCGCTAAAATGGAGACGGTCCGTGGCGGACTACGTAAGTAAATTTACAATTTTCACATCTGCCGGCCTGCCGAGCCCTGGTTCCGTCGATGCCATGAACGGCTATTTCGCAGAAAGATAATCCGGCCAAGCGAGCGATTCGCGGTTCATCAGCCGTGTCCCACAGCCCCACAGATTAATGGGCACCGGTAGTGTCCGGGCTTATTTTCAAGGTGCAAAGCCGCCCTTCACGGCGACCGGTCTTGCCCAATTGGGGTGGTGGTTCACGCCGCCTGAGCCCAACGTCAAAACTGGGCAGGCGGTCGGCGATCGCCCTCCGAAAGCAGCCTCTAAATTTTCCCCCGGGGCTTCGAACCCCCGTCCGCGACCTTACGACCAATTGGAAAGGCATCTAACGGCGAGGCATTCCATGTTTAAGATTGTTGGTGTCGTGATCTGGGTCAGTCTTTTCGCAATCGTTATGACCAGCGTGGTTAGAAGCGAAAAGATCAACGCCACTCCGCACTCGGGGCAGCTTCATCATACCGCCAAAGCGCAGCATTAGAATCGCAGCCGCGCTGCGATCCGCGTGAGTTGAAACGCGATACGCAGCAATCTTTGCGATCAATAAAGCTCACCAATTCCGCATCCCCAATCGCCGAAGCCGGCGCGCCGCCAACGAAGGCCGCCCGTATTTTGATCGCAGCGCCTGCGAAGTCGCCTGTTTAGGCAATCGTCCCAGCACTAGCTGTCTCGCTTCTCAATCCGGCCGCGGTGGACTTGGCGCTCCCGTAAGGTTGATGTCAGCCTGCTCGGATAAACTCCGTCCATGGAGTTCGCCATCGATTGGCTGAAGGACGATTTTGAACTCTTCGGAATGACGATCCAGAATTGGATGGTCGCCGTTGCGGCGATCGTCGCGCTATCCATCACTGTGGCATTCTCGAAAAGCTAGCGCGGCAGGCACCCGCAGCCTGCTCAAACGAAAACCCACCGGGGTTGAGTCCGGCGGGTCCTAGTGAGTTTATCTAGAAGGATCGCGCTATTACTACGCGCGCGATGTCAGAAACCTACTGCAACTAAGTTTCTGTTCCGTTACCGCGGCGCAAGCCTATCTTGGCAATCGCACCTTCCAGGCGGTTTAAAACGCTATCCGGTGTGATCGGCGCCCGCGCTTATGACCTCAGCGTCAGTAGCGCATCGATTGTCCGGTCAGCCGCCGCCTCGGCGATTGCTTCGCCAAACGTCCCACGAAACACTCCCGAAACCATTTTTGTTGCGGCGTGAAAGCCGCCTGAAACGATGCTTTGCCATATTCAAGGTGCCTCAGCCGAGGCGGATTTTGGAGGTCGCCATGACTGCACTTGTCCAGGCTTTGTACCGCGGATCGCACACCGAAACCGAGACCGATATATTGAAGATGGTCACGCTGTTCTGCTGCGCTGGGCTGTTTGTGTCTCTCCTGTTCGCAACCTTTGGCCTGGATCTGAGCCCGGGTTTCTTTTGATCGCGGCCGGCGGTCGTGGGCTCGCACCAAAGTCTTCGACCCAAATTTGACCCTTCACCGGAACGATTTTTGAACGGGTGTAGTTCAGGATAGGCACTCGTTGGAGCGGATGCCGGGGTCGGCTCGTGAGTATTGAAAATCGAGACGATACAAACCAGCCATGCTGGATGTGTGGCTCACCGGGTGTATCAGGCTGCGGCGCGAAATTTGTAATGTTTGCGCCAACCGCCCGGCGCCTGGACGCGTTGGGCTATGAAGTTCAGCGTCGGCGCGGACAAGATACGTTGCACATCGAGATGCCGCGTTGCGCTCGGTGCCGCAGTTGGGTCGGTAACTGGATCGCGGTGCTGGCGACCGTGACGGTGGCGGCCGGGATCGCCTGGACCTTCATTCAACCTTTCGTCTTTTCTGACATTGCCGCACCATCATGGCTCAACGCCGGTCACCTCGGCATTGGCAATATTGGGAGCGGGCTCGGCCTCGTGGTCGGATTCGTTGCGGCGCTGTTGGGGATGGCCTGGGAACGCAAGCGATCGGGACGGCAATCAGCCAACACCTATCCGCCTATCGTGAACTTGCGCCAACAAGGCTGGAGCTCCAAGTCGGACTAGGGCAAGTGTCGCAGTCCGGCGCAGCGGGCTGATCATTCCCAACAGTATCACCTTACTGCCGCGGAGCTTGCCTGCCCGCGGTCTGTAACGTAGTGCTTGACCAACAAAAAATTGAGCGCCCCGTCAGTGGGTGCAAAAGTGGGGAAAGCATGGGGCATCGCCGGTACTGGATATTCGTTCTTATGTTCCTGCTGGCGACGATCAATTACGTCGACCGGGTCGTGCTTTCGGTTTCCAGTGCGCCGATCGCCCAGGAGTTCGGCATCGACAAAGTCCAGCTCGGCTATCTCTTTTCTTCCTTCCTTTGGCTCTATGTCGTCTGCCTGGTTCCGATGGGCATAATCGTCGACAAGCTCGGCACCCGTACGGTGAACGCAGCCGGGATCGGCCTGTGGTCGATAGCGACCGCTTTGACGGGATTGGCGACCGGCTTCGGCATGTTGATCGCAACGCGCGTGCTCATGGGCGTCGGCGAGTCCACGACGTACCCGGCATCCGGCCGCGTCATCCGCGAATGGATTCCGCTGAAAGAGCGTGCCTTGTTTGCGGCCATTTTCAACGGCGGCGCCTATTTCGGCCCGGCGATTGGCGGTCTTGTTTTGGCGGGTCTGGTCAGCGCACTCGGCTGGCGCACGACGTTTCTGATCTGCGCCGCCATCGGCTTTGTCTGGCTATTCGCCTGGATGATCTGGTTCCGTAAGCCGGAAGAGGTGAGCTGGCTCAGCGACGAAGAGCGCGCTTTCATCTTGCGCGAGCGCAACGGCAACACGAGGAATGCGGCACCCCACGGGCATTCGATCGGCCTGCGAGGCCTGTTGAGCTCGTCGTCGATGCTGGGTCTCATGGCGACACAGGGCTGCGCCGTCTATACGCAATATTTCTTCCTGACCTGGCTGCCGAACTATCTTCAGACCGAACGCGGGATGTCGCTGCTCAAGAGCGGCGCGCTGATGTCGTTGCCGTTCCTCGGGGCGGTGATCCTCACTGTGTGTCTCGGCAAGTTCAGCGACAGCCTGCTGACCGAGGAGAGCGCGCGGACCGGCGGTCGAAGGCGGCTGGGTGCGCTGTCGATGCTGATAGGATCGGTAATCCTGCTGACGCCGCTGGTCGACAATGTCTATCTGATCCTGGCGCTGATCACGCTGGCGCTCGGGGGCGTGGCGTCCGCGGTTGCGCTCAATATTGCGATGGTCGGCGACCTCCTGCGAACACCCGCAGATTCCGGCCGTGCCACCGGTCTGCTCATTCTCGGCGGCAACATCTTCGGCATCATGGCGCCGATTGTGACGGGCTACGTCGTGCAATCGACCGGCAGTTTCAACATGGCGTTCGTCGTCGCCGGCGCGCTGCTTGCGATCGGCGCGCTCACCGTTTTCCTGCTGGCGCGGACGCCGATCGGTCCCATCGAAAGCGATGCGACGCTGTCGGTCCGTACCGCGTAAAGGAACACGATATTGTTTTTTCATCCACCCAAAGACCTCGGGACAAGTGTGTTCGCGCGCTTGCCGGATGAATTCCGCAAAGCCGATCCCAATAACGAATGGGCCCGCTTCCAGCCAAAGGGCAGTCCCGCGCGTTCGCTGCTTGAGGGGCCGTCCTTCGACCGCGACGGCAATCTATGGTGTGTCGACCTTCCCAACGGCAGGATCTACAAAATCACTTCGGATGGCCAGTTTCACGTGGCCGCCGAGTATGACGGCTGGCCGAATGGGCTGAAGTTCCACCGTGACGGCCGCATCTTCATTGCCGACTACAAGAACGGGATAATGGAAATGGATCCCGTCAACGGCAAGGTGAAGCCGTATCTGCTTCGTGCCAGCCTTGCGCCATTCAAGGGTTGCAACGATCTTTTCTTCGCTGCTAACGGCGATCTGTATTTCACCGATCAGGGTCTCACCGGTTTGCACGATCCGACCGGCCGGCTGTTTCGCATGACCGCTGACGGTACGCTCGAATGTCTGCTCGACAACGTGCCTAGCCCCAATGGCCTCGTGATGAACCTTGCCGAGAACATGGTCTATCTTGCGGTCACGCGCGGTAATTGCGTCTGGCGCGTCCCACTGAGTCCCGAAGGCGGTGTTGCCAAGGTTGGCATCTATATCCAGCTGTCCGGGGGTTGGGGCGGACCGGATGGTCTGGCACTCAACTCCCAGGGTCGCCTGTTCATTGCGCATGTCGGCATGGGGGCGGTGTGGGTGGTCGATGCACTGGGCGAGCCCGTCTATCGCATCCGCACCTGCGCCGAACCTCACACCACGAACATGGCGTTCGGTGGCCCGGACAGCAAAACGCTGTTCATCACCGAATCCGGCAGCGGCTCGATTCTGAAAGCGCAACTGGATGTGCCGGGCAAGCCGATGTTCTCGCATCTCTGACAACGGCGGCTTTAGGCCTCTTGCCAAACGCCTTTGGCGATCAACTTGCGGCTGAACTCGCAAAGAATGTCGTGAAAGCGTTCCGCTGCCACGCCCAGTGGCCGCGATTTGGGTCGCGCCACCAGCCAGGTGACGGACAGATCGGCGATCGGGCTTGCAGAGACGCGGCCTTGCTTCAGAAGTTCGCGGACGCCGCACAATGGAAGCACGGTGTAGCCGAGCCCGGCGGTCACGAGGTCCGTCATCAGGGGAAGGGTGTTTGCTTCGAAGCGTACATTCGCGGTGAGGCCATGCACGCCGAGCCGGTCTTCGACCATCAGGCGCAGACTGTTCGGGCGCATGGTGAGGATGAGCGGCAAGTCGCCAAGCTTCCCGACATGCGTGTCCTTGCGCATCGTAAGCTTTGCGTCGGCCGGGCCCACCAGCACCAGCCGCTCTCGGCCAAGAATCCGGGAGACTGTTCCATGCGAAGGTTCGGTCGTGTTGGTGATCGCAAGGTCGATGACGCCGTTAGCAACGAGGTCACGCAACTGGCCGCTGGTTTCCTCGACGAGGCGGATGGCAATGCGCGGATAGGCGTTCTGATATTGCTTAACCAGGGGCACGGCAATCAATCCGCGCGGGGAGGGCGGAATGCCGAAGGCAACCTCGCCCGATGGTTCGACGGAGACGGCGGTGACGTCGGTCTTAAGCAGGCGCAATTGACGTTCGATGCTCTGCAGGCCTTCGTGAAGCTGCTTGCCGGCTTCGGTCAACAGCATGCCGCGGCCGCCGCGCACAAATAGCGGCGTCTGGAACTCCTGTTCGATCGCCTGGATCTGCCGGCTCAAGGTCGGCTGGGATACGCGCAGCGATTGTGCCGCGCTCGACAGATTGCCGTGCTCGATCACTGAAAAGAAATATCTGATTTTCCGCTGATCCATGCGTGCTCACCTGCGACAACGTATACGTTCGTTGAATAGATTGTATCGCGAAAATTCGATTGCTGCATGCAAACACGGTTGTTAGGCTTTTGATCTGCCATGAGGCGGATGGAGCTGACGTATGAGGGGCATTGAGCGTATCGGTATTATCCTGGCGTCTCTGCTGCTGGCAGCGTCACTTCCTGCAAATGCGCAAGAGAACATCCGGATCGGTGTTCTGTTGCCGTTGACGGGGCCGCTCGCCAAAAACGGTCTCGAGAACTGGGAGGCCATGCAGATCGCCCGCGACATGATCAACGAGCGCGGTGGGGTCAACGGCCGCAAGGTTGAATACCTCCAGGGTGACGCCAATACGCCGAACGCGGCGATCAGCGAGACCGAACGGCTGATCACCAAGGATGGCATCAAGATCACGACCGGTTCGTTCGCTTCGCCGATCGCGATTGCGGTAAGCCAGGCGGCGGAGCGTCACGGCGTATTCCATTGGGAAACGACCGGCGCGGCTGAGGTCATCACCCGCCGTGGCTTCAAACATACGTTCCAGGTCGGCGCGCCTGCGCGCAAATACGGCCAGGCCGCCGTCGACTTTATCCTCAACGACCTGGCCAAACGGCTGAACAAGCCGGTCGACGCACTGAAAATTGCATTGCTGTGGGAAAACCGCGCCTTCGGAAAGTCCGTCGGCGACGGTATCCGCGCCTATACGCAGGGTAAGGGCGTCAAACTCGTTTACGACGAAGGCTACGACCAGACCGCCACCGACATGACGCCGATCGTCCAGAAACTGAAGGACGTAGCGCCCGACATTGTGATTGCGATCTCCTTCCCCAACGATGCGATCCTGTTCCAACGCAAGGCCAAGGAGCTGGACTTCAACGTCGCGGGCTTTATCGGCGTGAGCGCCGGCTATTCGTCGCCGGACTTGCGGGATTCGATCGGTGACTCCGTCGTCGGCATTTGCGTCGCCGATTTCCCGCCCAAGGTGAATGCCGCGGTGCTGACGCCAGAGGCGAAGAAGGTCGCGGAGGAGTTTTACAAGCGTTACCAGGCCAAGCTCAATCGCCCGCCGGCCGGGCACGCGGCCGCGGGTTTCTCGGCGGTCTGGGCCTTGTTCACCGAAGTGCTGCCGAAAGCCAAGACGTTCGAGCCGGACGAACTGCGCGAGATCGCGCTCAAGCTCGATCTGCCGGAGGGATCGCTGGTTAATGGCAGCGGCATCAAGTTCACCAATTTCGATTGGCCGGACGATCCCAAGGATGCCGGCCAGAACCTGCGTGCCTCGATCGGTGTCTGGCAATGGACGAAAACCGGCAATGAAGAGGTCTATCCCCCGGAGCTTGCTACCCAGCCGCCGATCATGGTCCCGCTGCCGGATTGGAGTAAGCGTTGATTTCGTACCCGGCTGACGTGCTTCATCCGGCCTACGGAAGGCGCACGTGAATACCATCGTTCAGCTAGTCGTTTCCGGGCTTCTGATCGGCAGCATCTACGCGCTGATGAGCATCGGGCTGACGCTGATCTTTGGCGTCTTGCGGGTCGTCAACTTCGCCCATGGCGAATTCCTGATGATCGCGATGTACGGCGCATGGGCGATGAGCCGGTTGCTGGGGGTCAACCCTTATTTTGCTGCGGTCGCGGTCGTGCCGGCGATGTTCCTGTTCGGCGCTCTCGTCTATCGGCTTATCATCGGTCCGGGACTGGCAAAGCCGCATCTGGTGGTGGTGTTCGCCACAATGGGGCTATCGATCTTCCTTCAAAACATCGCCTTGATGGCGATGACCGCCGACCTTCGCGACGTGCCGCCGATTTTTGCACGCTCGATTTCGATCGGCGGGATCTTCATCAAGGGTGAACTGCTGCTCGGCTTTATCGTCACGCTTCTCTGCACCGTTGTCCTGCAATGGGTGATCAAACACACGTTTCTCGGCAAGGCGATCCGCGCCACGGTACAGGACGGCGAAGCCGCCAAGCTGATGGGGATCGCCGTACCGAGAATCTTCCTGATCACGTTCGCTGCGGGCTCAGCACTGGTGGGCCTCGCGGCCTGCGTGATGGTGCCGCTGTTCTCGGTGTTTCCGGCCGTCGGGTTGAACTTCGTTCTGATCGCTTTTGTCATCGTGGTACTTGGCGGCATGGGCAGTATCGAGGGCGCGTTGCTCGGTGGCTTTTGTGTTGGTGTCGTGCAATCGCTGAGTGCGTACTATGTCGCGCCTGCATTCGGCCAACTGTTCTTCTTCCTGCTGTTCTTGCTGGTCATGATTTTTCGGCCCAATGGATTGTTCGGCCAGAAGGGCGCCGCGACGCTTGGTATGAATGAGTAGCACCAGATGACGGCCGTGCCAGCCAAGCCAGGCCTGTTGGGGCGAATTTCCGCACTGCCACAACGCGGGCGCGTCTCCTGGTTCGAGATGATCCTGATCGCGATTTGCGTGGCCTGGGTAGCGCTCGGAATTGCGCCGACCTTTCAGGATGTCGTCGTTCTCTCGTTCCTGTTTGCCGGCCTTGCGCTCGCCTGGAATATCGCAGGCGGATGCGCCGGGCTGATCTCGTTTGGGCATGCCGCATTCTTCGGGATCGGCGCCTACACCTCGACCATACTGTTTCTGAATTACAACGTGACACCCTGGTTCGGAATTGTCGTTGGTGCCGTGGCCGCGGCCATTGCAGGCACGGTTCTGTCCTTGATCTGCGCGCGGCTCAAGGGACCATTTTTCATTCTTTCGTCGCTGGCGTTTGCCGAAGTGGCGCGGATCATCGCGCTGAACTGGTCGTCTGTCACTGGAGGCGCGGAAGGCCTGTCGATTCCGCCGGTGCCTGATCTCGCCAACATGGTGCTTGGTTCCAAGACCGCTTACGAAGCGCTGACCCTGGTCTATCTGCTGGCGGCCTATGCCGTGACCCGCTGGCTCGAGGCGTCGCGCTTCGGATTTTATCTGTTCGCGATCCGGGACAATGACGAAGCTGCCGCGGCCGCGGGCGTCAATCCGTTGATCGTTCGCTCAGCCGCCATGGCGCTGAGCGCCGCGCTGACCGGAATGGGCGGTACGCTGTTCGCGCAGTATTTTCTCTATCTCGATCCAACCTATGTGATTTCGCCCGAACTGTCGTTCCAGTTCGCGTTACTGCCTGCGGTTGGCGGCCTGGGGACGGCGGTCGGTCCGATCCTCGGCTCGTTCCTGATCACGCCGCTATCGGAACTTCTGCGCGCCAATCTCGGTAATGCTGCCGCCGGATTGCATCTTGTGATCTACAGCGCCGCTTTGATCGTCGTGATGCTGTATTTCCCCTCAGGGATTGCAGGCGCGCTCGAAAAGCTCAAGTCACGAAGGCGGCTGCGATGACGGCGCTCCTGGAGGTCCGAGACATCAGCCGGGCCTTCGGCGCCACGCGCGCCGTCGATAGTGTTTCGTTTGCGGTGCAGCCAGGCGAATTGCTCGGATTGATCGGGCCGAACGGTGCGGGCAAGAGTACCCTGTTCAACCTGATCGCTGGCGTGATGCCGCCATCCGGCGGGCAGATCATCCTCGACGGAAACGGGGTCACGGGTTGGAAGCCTTATGAGATGGCGCACGCCGGCGTCGCCCGTACCTTCCAGATTCCGAAGCCGTACCGGCAGCTATCTGTCATCGAGAACGTGATGATCAGCGCATTTTTGCGTGAACGGTCGGTGACCGCGGCGCGGGATCTTGCCGAATTCCATCCTGGGAGATCTCGGGCTTGCGCCGTATCGCGACCGGCCTGCCAGCGAACTCTCGGTCGGCCTCTTGAAGCGGCTGGAAGTGGCGCGAGCGCTCGCCATGCAGCCCAAACTCGTGCTGTTCGACGAGATCATGGCCGGGCTGACCCCTACCGAGGTCGGCGCGATGACGGAGATCGTGGCATCCCTGCCGGCGCGCGGTATTACCGTGATCTGGGTCGAGCACGTGCTCTACGCCATCATGAAGACGGCGACCCGGATGGTCGTGATCAACCGCGGCAGCGTGATCGCAGAAGGCGCCCCAGCGGACGTCGCCCGCGATCCCTTGGTGGTCAAGGCCTATCTCGGCGAGGAGATGCAGCTTGCTTGAGGTCAGAAACCTCGACGCATTCTATGGGGCCATGCAGGTGCTGCACGGCGTCAATCTCGCCGTGGGCACAGGTGAGATCGTCGGCCTCGTCGGCGCCAATGCCGCCGGGAAGAGTTCGCTGATGTTCTCACTGGCAGGCTTGCGCACCGAATGTCGCGGCGAGGTACTGCTCGATGGTGTCCCAATCCAGGGGCTTACGCCCTGGGAGCGGCCCGCCAGGGGGCTTGTGCTGGTGCCGGAGCGGCGGCGGTTGTTCCCGTTCATGAGCGTGCTCGAAAATCTGGAGCTCGGCGCCTATGCGCCAGCGGCTCGCACCGTGATCGCGCAATCGCTCGACGAGGTCTTTGAGCTGTTGCCGACCTTGTCCGAGCGGCGCACCCAAATCGCGGGTTCGATGAGTGGCGGCGAGCAGCAGATGCTCGCGATCGGCCGGGCGCTGATGGCGCGGCCACAGGTGCTGTTACTGGACGAACCGACCGAGGGGCTCGCGCCGATCTATGTGAAGCTCTTGTTCGATCTGATCGCCGATCTGCGCCGCAAGGGTCTCACCATCCTGATCGTCGAGCAGAACGTCCATCACGTGCTGCGGACGGCGGACCGCGCCTATGTGCTCGAAAACGGGCGCGTCGTCATGGAAGGCGAGGGCTCCGCACTCCTCAACGACAGCAGGCTCAAGACGGCCTATTTGGGGCTTTAGTTATGATCACCGATATCCACTGCCACTATGTACCGGATCAATTCTTCAAGTTTGCGCGCGCGCGTCCCGAATTTGCGATCACGATCAAGCGGCAGGAGGGTGACGCCATCGACCTCGATATCCGTGGCATGCACTTTGGTCTAAACACGACCTTCTTCCAGATGGAGAAGCAGCTTGAGCGAATGCAGCGTGACGGCGTCGAACGCGCCATGCTGTCACAGGCAACGCCGTTCATCGATTATCATTTGGATGCCGCGCTAGCCGTCGAAGCGGCCATTGTCTTCAACGATGGCCTGGCGGCAGCGATCGCGCCGGATCGGACGCGATTTGGGGGTTGGGCGTTGTTGCCCATGCAAGACCCGGAGGCAGCCGCCAAGGAATTGCGCCGCTGTGTGCGTGATCATGGCTTCATCGGCGGCCACATCGCCTCGAACGTTCGCGGCGATTATTTGAATGACATCCGGTTCACGCCGATCGTTCAGGCCGCGATCGATCTCGATATTCCACTGTTTGTGCATCCGGCCGATCCCTTGGGCAAAGACCGCACGCGGGACTATGAGCTCACGATCGTTGCGGGCTATCTGTTCGATAGCACCATCAATATTCTGAAAATGATCTGTTCGGGTTTTCTCGACCGCTGGCCGACGCTGAAGCTGGTCTGCGCGCATGGCGGTGCGTTCAGTCCGGCGTTACGTGCCCGCATGCAGCGCGAGGTCGACACCAATCCCTCACTGAAGCGCACGTTGACGAAGCCGGTCGGCGACTATCTGCGGCAGCTTTATGTCGATTCCATCTGTTTCGAGCCCGCGATGTTGAGGTACGTTGTCGAAGTGATACCAGCCGAACAGATCATGCTGGGAAGTGACGCGCCGTTTCCGCTCGGCGAGCCGAACCCGGTGACGTTTGTGAGAAACGCATTGCCGGCGGCGCAAGCAAAGCTCGTGCTCGAAAGCAATTTCCAACGGTTGATAGGAGGCTAGTGCGGCGAATTTGAAGTTCCTATCAGGATCGCAGCGAGGTTTATCATAGGAATTTCAAATTCGAAGCCGCACTAGTAACGATAATTAGCTATGGCTCCTTTGATTCCAAAGTTCGCATCAGAGGTTGCCGCAATTGCCTGCGAACTTCGGAATCGGAGCTCTAGTATGGATGTCAGGCGCGTTTGGACTTGCAAAGACGTTGTATTCGCAGAGGGCGGCCTGCCTGCCTCGAAGCCGGTGACGCGGGTTGCAGCCTGCGCAGTCATTGCCAATCCGTTGGCCGATAAGCCTCGCGACGATCTTTCGGAGCTCGTCGCCTTTGGCGCCGAGCTCGGCCAGCTATTGGTCAGTCAAGCGAAGGCACAACTACCGGCCCCGGCGATTTCCTATGGCAAAGCCGCAATTGTGGGGACCTCGGGCGATATCGAACATGCAGCCGCGATCCTGCATCCCAGGATGGGCAAGCCGATGCGCGAGGCCATCGGGGGCGGGCAGGCGATCATTCCCTCGAACGTCAAGATCGGCGCTGTCGGATCAGCGATCGACATTCCCTTGGGCCACAAGGACGACGTCTGGTCGTTCGATCAAATTGACACGCTAAGCGTCATGGTTCCCAATGCACCCCGGCCCGATGAGATCGTGGTGATCGTGGCGCTTGCGGATGGCGGGCGGCCACGTCCCCGCGTCGCGAAATCGGGCGCCGTGCCGCCGGGATCGGCCGTTTGACGTTGGAGCTTCCATGACCAAAAGACCCGCCTATCAGGCTTCGCCAAGCAATCCGAACATCCAGGAGATCCAGACCGAGCCGGAACGGCGCGTCGATATGCCTTATGCGCCGGCAATGCGGGTCGAGAGCCCCTGCGGCTTGTTGTTTATCTCGGGCGCGACGCCGTCGCCGCTCTATCACAAGCATCCGCACGTGATTGCCGAGCACGATCATCCGAACCGGATCGAGGATCAGACCCGACGCGCCATGGAAACCATCAAGACGATCCTGGAGCATCAAGGCTTGACCTGGACTGACGTCGTCAAGGTGACGAAGTATCTGACGGATATTCGCGACCAGGACGGCATGGTCGCCGTGCTCAAGGAATATTTCGGGTCTTGGACTCCGGCGAGCACGACAATCTGCATTAATCAGCTCTCGACACCCGGCGCTCGCGTCGAGCTCGATATGATTGCCGCCTTTCCGCCCGGGAAGTGAGACACGGATCTGACCAGGTAGCTTTTGTGGCGCCCGAATGAGGCAGCTTGCGTTGCGATCCAGCCGCTATCGGCTGGCGCGAGCGTCCTTAAGTCGCCATTGCGCGGCTTCGGACGCTGAGACATTGCATGCGGCCGCCAGAAGAGCTGCCGTGAGTTGCGCAGCACCCGCGAGTTCGGCCATGTCGACCTTATCTCTTCGGTCGCTGGGCGTAAGGACAAACCGCACATTCGCGTCGGGTTCGTCATAGCCCGCCACCAGCCGAAAAGCAGGAATGCCCGCAAGCGCAAAGTTGGCGTGGTCGGAATTGGTGTGCAGTGGACGCACGCAGCGTAGTCTGTGTCCGTTTGTCTCGGCGGTTTGCAGCAGGAAGGGTTCCATGCCGGCAAAACCACTGGTCAGTGCAGTCAGGTGCCGGCCACCAGCAACCGTGTCGAGATTGATGTTGAGCGCGATGCGCTTTCGTTCTTCCTCGGATAGCCCGGCGACGTAACGCGCCGATCCCGTGAGCGCCCATTCTTCCGCGCTGAAGAAGGCCAGTCGTACGCCACTCTTCCATGTGTGCACGTTCGGCGCGACGGCGCGGATCACTGCGAGCGCGGCTGCCACGCCCGAGGCATTGTCCATCGCGCTTTCGTTGACGTCGTGCCCGTCAACATGCGCGCTGAGAACGACCACTTCGTCGGTTTGACCGGGAAGGTCGAAGAGAAGCGTCGAGGTCTGCGCCGGATACTCTTCCGTCGCCACGACGAGGGTCGCGAGCGGCCATCCTTTTGCTGTTCGGGCCAGGCGCATAGCGCTTTCCGGCGCAATACCCGCGGCCGGAATGCCGGCGTCGCCCTCGTTGCGGCCGGAGGAGCCGGCGACCAGCGCGCCGGCGACGGGACCCGCGATAAGAAAGCCAACGGCGCCAGCTTCAAGCGCCATGTTATATTTGCGGCGACGATGAATCGTGCCCGCCACAAACATCAACTCGTGGCGCACCAGCACGATACGGCCGGCGATGTCCTGACGATGAGATTCAAACTCTTCCGGCGTGCCGCGGCCAAGATCAATCACTTCGGCGGTGAGACCGTCGGGAGGCGTCGGCGGCGAGCGGACCAGGGGATGGCAAGCGACCTGTGTTCCGTCGGAGAGGCGCAACCCGGCTTTCAATGACTGCCAGCCGCCATAACTGACTGGAAGCCTCACGCAGGGAACACCGCTCGCAAAGTTGCCGCGCTGAGCGACGTACGCCATGGCCTGATGCTCGCTTTCGGTACCGGCGAGGCGTCCGCCGAAATCGCAAATCGCGGCGAATTCTTCCGAAAGTAAGCGGTCGTTGGCTATCGTTCCGAGCACGTGTGGCGGCGGGCGCATCAGTTTTCTCCTGATGGCGCGAGGAAGGTGCGCATGTGGGTGTCGAACGCATCGAGGAAGCTGCGCGCAATTGTTGAGAGGTTCGGGTCGGCGGCGTGGAACACCGCGATGTCGTAGAGAACTGCCGGCTGGAACGGCCGGATTTCCAATCCCGCCGAAGCGAACTGGAGTGCGGAGGCGCGATCGACAATGGAGACGCCGAGCCCGCTTGCCACCATCGCGCAGATGGCGGCGAACAGTTCCGAGCTCGCGACGACATTCAAATGCGCGCGCGCGTCCGAAAATACCTTCTCGACCAGATGATAGGCCGTCCATAGCCGTGACATGCTGACGAACGGCCGGCCTGACATCAGTTCTGGCGTGATGACATCGTAAGCAGCCAGCGGATCATTTTTGGGCATGATCGCGACGCAGCCGATCCGGTAGCGCGTGATCGTGAGCCCCGAAGGGTCGATCGGTAGTTCTGCAATGCCGAGGTCGTAGCTGCGTGATGGAAACATCCCACGCACCACGTCGGAGTTGCGAACGAACAGCTCAACCTTGATGTTTGGCCGCTGCTGGGAGAAGGCCGCGACCACCGGGGGCAACAACGTCACGCCGGCCATCGGGTGGCTGGCGATGGTCAAGGAGCCGACTTCGCCGGCACGAATTTGCTCGGCCACACGGCCGAGATCGCTGATTTTCATCAGCGTCTGCTCGGCCTCGTCACGAAACGCGATTGCTTCCGCTGTCGGCCGCACACGGTTACCTGAGCGGACAAAGAGCGCGAAGCCGACGTCCTGCTCCAGCCGTGCAATCTGCGCGCTCACTGCCGGCTGGGTAAGACCAAGAGATGCCGCGGCCTGGGTAATGGAGCCGGTACCCAGAACGCTGCGAAACGCTTCAAGGAGGCGTGGGTCAATCTGCATAAAATTTGGTTATTGCCATTTCGTCTGTAGTTGCTCTAGCTTAAGCGACATTACGGGATTTCGCAAAAGGCAGCATCAGTCATTTTTTTCGTGGCGCCGAAAGCGGAGGTAGCTTGGCTGTGCCGTTGATCGCCGCGGACGGGGTGTCCAAGAGCTTCGGTCCGAACGAAGTGCTCCGGCGTGTCAGTCTGGCCGTCGCGGCCAAGGACGTGGTTTGCGTTATCGGTCCATCGGGTTCGGGCAAGACCACGTTGCTGCGTTGTCTTGCGTTGCTCGAGCAGCCCAGTGCGGGAACGGTGATGATGAACGGCATCGCGATTGCGTCCGCACGCGATAGTTCGGAACAACGGCGCGCCGCACGCGAAGTGCGGCCGGACATCGGGATGGTGTTCCAGCATTTCAATCTCTGGCCACACATGACAGTGTTGGGCAACCTGATTGAGGCGCCGCTGCGCGTAAAGGGCATGGCGCGCGCCGACGCTGTTCAAATGGCCGATGCGCTGTTGGCCAAGGTCGGCCTCTCCGAGAAGCGGGACGTCTACCCGAACCGGCTGTCCGGCGGACAGCAGCAGCGCGTCGCAATTGCGCGGGCGCTGGCGATGTCGCCCAAGGTCCTGCTGTTCGATGAGCCAACGTCCGCGCTCGATCCGGAATTGCGTCAGGAAGTCCTGGTGGTGATGCAACAGCTCGCGGGCGAGGGCATGACCATGCTCGTCGTCACCCATGAAATGGGCTTTGCGCGTCAGGTCGGCACGCGCGTCGTGTTCATGGACGCGGGGGAGATCGTCGAGGAGGCGCCACCTGAGACGTTTTTCACCGCACCTTCGAGCGAACGCGCGAAGCGATTTATTTCTCAGCTCCAGAATTAGACCAACGCCAGCGAGAGGACATCAAGATGAAACCCAATCTGCGCCCATTCTTGCTTCGCGCGGCCGTCTTTGCCTTCGCCGCAACGTTATTCGTAACCGCGCCTGCCGGTGCCGCTGAGGTGAATTCCCGGCTGAACGAGATCACAAAATCCAAGAAGCTGCGCGTCTGCCAGTTTCCGCTGTATTACTCGATTTCCTTCCGCAATCCGAAGACGGGAGTCATCGAAGGCATCGACGCCGATCTCGCCAAGGAACTCGCCAAGGATCTGGGTGCGCAGCTCGAGATCGTCGAAAGTAGCTTCGGCACCTTTATCGCGGATCTCCAGGCCAACAAATGCGACATCGGCATGTTTGCGCTTGGCGCTTCGCTTCAGCGTGCGCAGGCGGTTGAGTTCTCAAAACCGTATCTCATCACCAATGTCTATGCCGTGACCCGCAAGGATGGGCCGATCAAGAGCTGGGAGGACGTCGACAAGCCCGGCATCAAGGCGGCTGTGACGCTTGGCAGCTACATCGAGCCCTTCATGAAGGGCTATCTGAAGAAATCCGAGTTGATATCGGTCGCGCCGCCGAATACGCGCGAAGGCGAACTGGTCGCCGGACGAGTCGACGTCATCATGACGGACTTTCCGACTGCGGTGAAGGTGACCGACGAATTCGACTGGGCCAAGAGCATCGAGCCGCCCGAGAAGCTCGCCGTCACACCTTACGCCTACGCCGTGCCGCAGGGCGATCAGGTCTGGCTGAACTTCATCAACCTGTTCATTGATACCATCAAGCTCGACGGTCGCCTGAAGAAATACGCCGAGAAGAACAAGCTCGGCCCGATCGTCGCGCCGTAAGGACGGGTGAGCCGCAATGGTCACCTATCAATTCCGATGGGACGTCATCTGGAACAATCTCGACTTCCTGATGTCGGGACTTCAGATGACGCTGTTCATCTCGGCAACGTCGCTGGTGTTTGCGCTCGCCGGCGGCTTGATCCTGGCGTTGTTCGATCTTTCAAAATTTGCGGTGTTGCGGTGGTTTAGCCTCGCGCTCGGCGAAATCATCCGCAACACGCCAATCCTGGTGCAGCTTCTGTGGGTGTACTACGTGCTGCCCATTGTCTTTAGCATTCGCGTATCTTCGCTCGTCGGCATCCTGATCGGTCTCTCGCTTTACATGGCAGCCTTCATCTCGGAGGTGTACCGGGCCGGCATCCAGGCCGTACCCAAGGGCCACCGTGAAGCTGCGTTGGTACTCGGGCTCACACCGGCACAAAGCTTCGTGCGGATCGTGCTGCCCCAGGCCATCCGAATGACGTTGCCGCCGCTGGCCTCGAACTTCGTTCAACTCATCAAGTTCTCGTCGCTCGGCGCCGTCATCTCGGTCAGCGAGATCACCCGACGTGGCATGGAACTGTCTTCCTCCACCTTCAGACCGCTGGAAATCTTCACCTTCATCGCGGTGGTCTATTTCTTCATCTGTTGGCCGCTCGCGATGGCGATCCGTATCTGGGAAAGCCGCCTTGCCCGTCGCTGATAACGCCCTGTCCCTGTCTGCAACGCTTGAAGCCGAAGTCGAGGCCCAACGCGCTTTCCTGATCGAGACCACACAGAAGTTGGTCTCGGTGGCTTCGCCGAACCCGCCCGGGGATGTGACTGCGATCGCAGAAATGGCGATGAGTTTTCTGCAAACGATCGACGGAGTTAGTATCGCGCGCCACGAAACCGCGCCCGGCATCGTCAATCTGGTGGCTGTTATACCCGGCGCAGGCCCCGGACGCAGGCTTATTTTCAACGGCCATCTCGATACATTTCCGGTTGGGGAGGGCCAATGGACGGTGCCGCCATTGGGCGGGATTTTGAAGGACGGGCGGATTTACGGCCGCGGCGTCTCCGACATGAAGGCGGGTCTTGCGGCCACGATCACGGCCGTTCGAATCCTTGCTCGCTTGCGTGACCGCTGGCGCGGCGAATTGGTCGTCACGCTTGCCGGCGACGAGGAGAACATGGGATCGCTCGGCACGCGTTGGCTGCTGGAACACGTGCCGGAGGCCAAAGGCGATGGCATGCTGTGCGGCGACGTTGGCTCGCCCATGGTAGTGCGTTTCGGCGAGAAAGGGCTGTGCTGGGTTGAACTGGAGGCCAGGGGGTATCCGGCCCATGGTGCGCATGTCCACAAGGGACACAACGCCATCGACCGCTTGCGTCGGGCGTTGGATGGTTTGAAGCGGCTCGAGAGCCTGCCGGTGGAGGCTCCCGGCGCCGTCACTTCCGCCATCGCCGCAGCCAAGTCGGTCTCGGAAGCGCTATCGGGCGACGGCGAGGCCGAGACACTTCAGCGGGTGACCGTGAACATCGGAACCATCGAAGGCGGAGTATCGCCCAACCTGGTGCCGGCGCAGGCGCGTGCGGCTGCCGATATCAGGCTGCCCGTTGGCGTGAGCCTGGAAGCCGTCGAGGCGGCGCTGCATCTTGAACTCGATGCCTGTGAGGGCGTGACGTGGCGCATCATTCGCGCCTATCCGCCGAGCTTCACCCCGCCGGACCACGAAATCGTCAGGCGCACGGTCGCGGCCGCGACCAACGTGCTCGGCGAGGCGCCGGTTGCCAATATGCGCGTCGGTGCATCGGACGCGAGGCTCTACCGCATGTTCGGCGTGCCGAGTGTGGTGTTCGGATGCACGCCCTTCAACATGGGCGCGCCGGATGAGTACATTCTCGTGGATGAGCTGATCGCTGTTGCAAAAGTTCACACGCTCGCGGCATTCGGATTTTTGAGCGAGGCGTGAATTGGAAAGATCAAACAATGAATGCTTCGGACCTTTCGACGACGGACCTTTATCGTACGGGCGTTGGCTTCATGGGCGTGCCCTGGGCTTCCTCGGCCAAGGGCGCGGAAGCTGCAATTCTTGGCGTGCCCTTCGATTGCGGCACGCATGCGTTTCGGATTGGCTCGCGCGACGGTCCGCGCTCGATCCGCGAACAATCGCGTCTGGTGCGGGCCTTTGAGTCCGAACGCGCGGACTATGACATTCGTGCCGCGCTGAAATTGGTCGATTGCGGCGATGTGGACGTTACTCCGGCCCGCATCGAGGTAGCCTTCGAACGGATCGAGGAGGCCGCATGGCGCATTGCCTCCGACGGCGCAACCGTCGTGGGTTTCGGCGGCGACGGATCGATTTCCGTGCCGCTGGTGCGCGCCGCCTCGCGAAAGTGGCCGAACCTGTGCGTGCTCCACGTCGATAGCCACACCGATTGTCACCCGGTCAATCCTGATCACCCCTATGACGCTGCCAGCCAGTTCAGCCACGTAGCGCTGGAGCAACGGGTATCCGCGGGCGCGTCCTATCATGTGGGAATCCGCGGCCCGACCTATCGCTCCGGTGTTGCGGCCCACACCAAAGGCCTCGGCTATAACGTCATTACCATGCGCGACTATATCCGCCGGGGGGAGGCGGATGTGTTGGCAGAACTGCACGCCGCCATGAAGGGGCGCCCGGTCTATCTCTCGTGGGACATGGATTCATTCGATCCGTCAGTCGCGCCCGGCGTCTGCACGCCAACCTGGGGCGGCTTTACTGCGCGTGAGGGCCTGCAACTGCTGCGTGGTCTGTCGGGGCTCGATATTGTCGCTGTCGATATCAACACCGTGAGCCCACCGCACGACATCCAGGGCATGGCGGCGCATCTCGCCGCTTACATGACCTATGAAGCGCTGCTGTTGATCAACGAAAAGCGCGGTGCACAACCGTCCTGACCGCCCGCGTCAGGTAACCGGCGCTGGATTGAACAGGGTGAGGTCATTGTGGATGCCCCAATGGTCAGACCAGACCTTGGTACGGCCGCTCGCGACATCGAGGATCAAGCGGAACAATTCCCACCCGGTCTCCTCGATCGTCATCTCGCCGGTGGCGATGCGGCCGGCGTCGAAGTCGATGAGGTCTTTCCAGCGCCGCGCCAGCTCGCTACGGGTTGCGACCTTGATGACAGGCGCCGCCGCAAGCCCGTAAGGCGTGCCGCGACCGGTCGTGAACACTTGCAGGGTCATGCCGGAGGCGAGTTGTAGCGTGCCGCAGATGAAATCGGACGCCGGCGTTGCCGCAAACAGCATGCCTTTCTGGGCCGCCTTCTCGCCCGGCGCGAGTACACCGGCAATCGGGCTGGAACCTGACTTGACGATCGAGCCGAGCGACTTTTCGACGATATTGGCGAGCCCGCCTTTCTTGTTGCCAGGCGTCGTATTGGCGCTGCGGTCGGCGCCGCCGCGCGCGAGATAGCTGTCATACCAGTCCATCTCGCGGATCAGCGCCTGGCCGACCTCTTGGTTGACGGCCCGGCGCGTCAGCAACTGGATTGCGTCACGCACCTCCGTGACTTCGGAGAACATCACGGTTGCTCCGGCGCGCACCAGAAGATCGGCAGCGAAACCGACCGCCGGATTGGCGGTGACGCCGGAAAACGCGTCACTGCCGCCGCATTGCAAGCCAATAACGAGATCCGCCGCCGGGCAGGTCTCGCGCCGGCGCCGGTCAAGCACGGCCAGTCTGGCGTCGGCCATGGTCATGATGCGCTCGATGATGGCGCCGAACCCGTCGAAGGCTTCATCCTGCATCCGCACGATGGAATCGCTCAGCCCTTTCGGCACCAGCCGCTCCGGCGAAAGCTTCTCGCAGCCGAGTCCTACGACCATGACCTCGCCGCCGAAGTTCGGGTTGAGCGCGATGTTTTGCAGCGTGCGGATCGGCACCACGGCATCGGGCGCTGAGATCGCCACGCCGCAGCCATAGGCATGGGTTATCGGGATGACGTCATCGACGTTGGGGTATTTCGGCAAGAGTTCGGCGCGAATTCGCTTGATCGCATATTCCAGCGTTCCCTTGACGCACTGGACTGACGTCGAGATGCCGAGAATGTTCTTGGTGCCGACGGAGCCATCCGCATTGCGATAGCCCTCGAAGGTAAAGCCTTCCAGCGGAGGCTGCGGCTCGGGCACAACGGTTGCTATTTCGAGCTTGTCGAGCGCGGGCGCGTCGGGCATGTGGATGCGCGCTTCGTCCACCCATTCGCCGGCAAGGATAGGCGAGGTCGCATAACCGATGATTTCGCCATAGCGCAGGATCGCTGCGCCATCGGCGATGTCGATCAGCGCCGTTTTGTGCCCCTGCGGCACGAAGGCGCGAAGCTCGAGGCCGCAAGGAAAACGAGAGCCGGCCGGCAAGCCAAAATCGTTGACGACGATGGCGACATTGTCGCGCTCGTTGAGCTTGATGTAACGGGGCTGTTCGGTAACGACTTCTCTTTTGCCCATCGTCGAAACTCCTGCCGGCCGATCTGGCCGGAACTATAGCCGGTTTTGTGACGCCGTTTATCCCGTTTTCAGGCCGCCCGCAGTTTCACTCGCTCGATCTTCCCGACGATCACGAGATAGGCAAAGGCCGCCACCAGCGCATTGGCGCCGACAAACACCAGAGCGCCGGCAAATGAGCCGGTCGCGGCGAGAATATAGCCGATAATGATTGGTGTCGTGATGCTCGACAGATTGCCGAAGGTATTGAACAGCCCGCCCGAGACGCCGCCGGCTTCCTTCGGCGAGGTGTCGGAAACTACCGCCCAGCCGAGTGCGCCAATGCCCTTGCCAAAGAAGGCGAGCGCCATGAAGCCGATGACAAGCGCCTGGCCATCGACGTAGTTGCAGGCGATGATCGTCATCGAAAGCAACATGCCGCCGATGATCGGAATCTTGCGCGCCAGCGTCAGCGAACTGGTCTTGCGCAGGATGGCATCGGAAATGACGCCGCCAAGCACGCCGCCGATAAAGCCGCAAAGCGCGGGAAGGGTGGCGACAAAGCCCGCCTGAAGGATCGACAGGCCACGCTCCTTGACCAGATAGATCGGAAACCACGTCAGGAAGAAGTAGGTCAGCGTGTTGATGCAGAACTGGCCGATATAGACGCCCAGCATCATCCGGTTCGACAAAAGCTGGGCGATATAGCTCCATTTTGGCCCACTGTCCGCCGCGCGCTCGTCTTTCGGGGCATCCAGCTCGACAAGGGCGCCGCCCTCCCTGATGTAATCGAGTTCGGCCTCGTTGATGCCAGGGTGGTCCTTCGGGCCATAGATCGTCTTGATCCAGACGAAGCCGACCAGGATGCCGAGGAATCCCATGACGAAGAAGACGTAGCGCCAGCCGAAATCATGCGCGATCCAGCCCATCAGCGGCGCGAATATCACGGTCGCAAAATATTGTCCGGAGTTGAAGAAGGCTGACGCCGTGCCACGCTCGTTGTCAGGGAACCAGGCCGCCACGATACGGGCGTTGGCCGGGAAGGACGGCGCTTCGGCAAGTCCCACCAAAAGCCGGAGCAGGAACAGCACCGTGACTGCCGCGCCGCCGGCGAGGAAACCGACGAACCCCTGCATCACCGTGAACGCGGACCAGATCATAATGCTGAAAGCGTAGACCCACTTCGAGCCAAAACGGTCGAGCAGCCATCCGCCGGGAACCTGGGCTGCGACATAGGACCATCCGAAAGCCGAGAAGATGTAGCCCATGGTCACGGGATCGAGGCTCAATTCCTTGGCGAGCGCGGTACCGGCGATCGAGAGCGTGGCGCGATCGGCGTAATTCACGGTCGTCACGAGGAAGAGCATCGTCACGATCAGGAGCCGGGCGCGGGACCTCCGCGTGCCGACGGCAGACGCTGTCGTGCTGCTCATGGTTACCTCCCGACGTTTTTCTGAGGCGATCGTAGAGCTTTTGCGTTCCGTGTAAACTGCAAGTGGAAGCTAGCCAGCCGGATTGCGCAACCGGCGGTCTTGGATCAGCAACAACGTATTTACCGTTGCGGCGACCAGAACCAGCAGCAGCGTGACGGACATGATGACTTCGATGTTTTGCAGCCCGATCGCTGTCATCAGGAGATAGCCGAGGCCGCGCTGGGAACCGAACATTTCACCGAGAATAGTGCCGATCAGGGTCAGCGAGAAGCCGATACGGATGCCGGAGAAGATGTCCGGCAGCGCGGCCGGCAGCAGCACCGAGCGGACGGTATCCCAGCGCGTCAGCCGCATTGCGCTCGCGGTGCGAATGAGAATCGGCGGCACGTTCCCGCAAGCCGTGAGCGTGAAGATTGCCACTGGCACCACGCCGTGGATCGCGCCGAACGCGATTTTCGCCGGCATGCCGATGCCAAAAATCAGCAGCACGATCGGGTAGAGTGCGATCTTGGGTATGGAATTGCCCGCAAGCAGAAATGGCTCGAACACTTCCGCGGCCGTTCGATTCATCCCGAGCACGAGGCCGGTGGTGAGCCCCGCCACGATGGCAATCGTAAGCGCGACGAGGAAAGCCGTCCCGGTTTCCGCGATGTGACCCCAGAAACGGGCGGTCTGCAGCAGCCGGACGAGGTACACGCCGGTTTCGACTGGCGGCAGCAGGGCATTGCGGCCGACCAACCAGAACGTGGTCTGCCAGAGGATCAGCAGCACGATCACCAGAAACAGCGACGGATAATTGTCGATGGCGCGGCGCATCAGGCGCGCTCCCGGCGCGTCCGCAACGCGCGCTCCCAGTGGTCAAGGCTCATATTCACGACAACGGCGATCAGAAGGATCAGCAGGATCAGCGGATACATCACATTGTTGTCGAGGTTGTCGTAGGCAAAGCGGATCTCGTAGCCCAATCCAGTGTTGGACATAATGAACTCCGCGCCGATGACGCCGATAAATGCGTAGGCGATCGCCAACTTTACGCCGGTGAACAGATAAGGCGCGGCAAAGGGCAGGGTAACGCTGCGTACGGTTGCTATGGGTCCCAGTTGCAGGACTCGCGCGGTTTTGCCGAGTACGGGCGGAACGCTGTCGAGCCCGGCAAGCGTACTGACGATCATCGACACCACCGCCAACATGAAGCCGATGGTCACCTGCGGCGCATCGCCGAGGCCGAACACGACGATAAACAGGGGATAGAATGCGTAGATCGGGATGGCGTAGTAGGTTGAGAATAGCGGCTCCAGCAGCGCCCGCAGCGTGCGGGCGCGGTGAAGCGCAGCACCAGCTATCGTTCCGACGGTCACCGCCAGCGCGATTGCAAGCCCGACATTGGCGAGCGTCTTGATGATCGCGGCGTTGAAACTGCCGTTTGCGAGTATTCCCAGTAAACCCAGCGCGATCAGGCTTGGGGCCGGGAGCGTCAGAGGCGGAATGAGGTGGTCACGGCACAGAATTTCGAGGACTGCGACGGGAAGCAAGACCGCTAGAATTCTGTAAAAGAGAACACGCATGTCAGGCCGGATCCGGCCGCAGAGCGTGCAGCGATTGCGTGCGCAACAGCGTCCACAGCCGGCCAGTGATCGCGCCGAATTCCGGAGCCGAGACGATCCGGCTGTCGCGGTCGCGGGCCCAGCCGGTTTCGATGATTTCCATGATCCTGCCGGGCCGCGCAGACATCACGGCGACGCGGTCTGCCAGCATGGCTGCTTCGTCGAGCGCGTGGGTGATCAACAGAACCGTTGCACCGGTCGCTCGCCAGATCCGCAGCAGCTCATCTCCCATCAAAAGGCGAGTTTGCTGATCCAGTGCACCGAAGGGCTCATCGAGCAGGATCAGCCGTGGCTGCATCACAAGCGTGCGCGCGATACAGACGCGCTGGCGCATGCCGCCGGAGAGCTGCGCGGGAAACGCGCGTGCGAAATCATTCAAGCCCATCAATTGCAGCGCATATTGTAGCCTGCGCTCGACCTCCGCCTGGTCGACGGGCTGACGGCGAAGCCCGAAGACGATGTTGTCGGCGACGTTGAGCCACGGAAAGCAGGCGTTCTCCTGAAACACGACGCCGACACCGTCCGGAACGCTGTTTCCGATCGGCCGGCCCTCGAACGTCACCGTTCCGCCGGAAGGCGGGGTCAGGGCGGCCATGATGTCGAGCAAAGTCGACTTGCCACAGCCGGATGGCCCCACGACGGCAAAGAACTCACCCTGGCGAAGCTCGAGGTCGATGGGGCCCAGAGCGTCGACCGAACCGAGTTTGGATTGGAAGACTTTGGTGACGTCATGCAACGCGACGTGGACCGTGACCACTAGTAGTCTTTCCTGAGATCGTCAGCGAGGAAGCTGCGGTCAATCATCTTTTCCCAGTCCGGTGTGCCCGAATAGGCGCCGACGCTGCGCTGAGCGGCAATCATACCGTCCATGCCTTTGATGTCGAACCGGCCCACGCCCCAATAGGGACGAGTTGCGCCGGGCGCCATCGCGGTGAGGTTGTGCACCGCCTGGCGTGCGATCACCGGATCGAGATCATAGACCTTGGCGACGATGTCACCGGCCTCGTCGGGATGGGCGTACATGAATTCGACGGCACGGCGACGGGCACGCAATACCGCGCGCAGGAAGTCGCCGTGCGTGGCGATCGCCTTGCCGGTGGCGACGCCAATCACGTTGCATAGTGGCGGCAGCGCGTCGGAGGCACGAACGACGGTACGCAATTTGGCGCTGTTTTTTGACCATACGGGGTCAGCGAGCGTCGCTACGTCGATGGCGCCGATGTCGAGGGCGACGACTTGTTCGCCAAAGCCGCCGACCTTGGTCGGAACGACGTCGGCCTGGGTGAGCCCAATGGTCTGTACAAGCAACACGTTGAGGGCCTGGCTGGTCGAGCGCGGATTTGTGTATCCGATCTTGTGGCCCTTGAAGTCAGCGAGACTTTTGATCGACGAGTCCGGCTTCACCGCCCAGACGAATTCGCCGACGGTCAGCACATTATCGCTGATGATACGAAGATCGTTGCCTTGCTCGATTGCAGTCACGGTGCCGGCGAGATCGACCTCGCCATAATTGAGATTGCCGCCGAGCAGGTTGCGGATCGTGGTGCCGCCGCCGTTGGAGGAGAGAATGCCGGTAACGTCTGCGCCTTCCTCCTTGAAGAAGCTCTTCTCCATTGCAATCGCATAGGGCATGCCGTTGGCGGCGATGCCGTAATTGCTGACCACAATCTGCTCTGCCCGGACATCCCCTGTAAAAATGAGAGCAGCAAAGGCCGCGCCAAAGGTCAGGCCTCGTCGCATCCTCATCATTGCGCGCCTCCCTGTCGGCCGTCTATGGCGGCCTTCTCGTTGCGACCGACGCGCGTATCCGATCACGCCTGCCACATCGGCATTTCGGGGTATTTTCGCTATCGCAATTCGGAACCGCAAGGGCACTGAAAGGCAAATTTCCGGACGTCTAGGCCGTCCGGACCCCTCGTTAGCCGGTCCGGACTTCAGCGCATTGCGACCGACCAGCCAGAACGCGACCTCCCGGCGCCGGAGATCGCCGGGGAAAGGTGCCGAGAAACTTAACCGGCGGGCGGATCGCCAGCCTGTCCCATCGTCGAGCCGCGACCGAGGACGAATTGACCCACTGGGCCTTCAACGAAGAATTCCAATCCGGTCATTCGCGAGAACCGATCGATATTGTTGATTCCGGTCGCGCATCCACCGAGGCCCATCTCCGTCGCTGCGAGGTACAGCGTTTGCGTCAATACGCCGACGTCCTTGAGGATCAACGAATAGGCCACAGAGCTATATTTCCAGGCGACGCGGCCAAAACGCGCCGCAATGACGATCAGGACTTGCGGAGCGGCGGAGGCATCGATGGCCAATTCCGCGTCGTAAAGCTGCGCCTCGAAATCCTGCGGACGGGTGTCGATCGCCGTCAATGCATGCCGCTCCGCGTCGTAGTGGTAAAATCCGCGTGCCAGCCCTTCGCATTTGTGGACCACAAGATAGAGTTCGAGTTCATAGGACGCGCCCGCTGACGGATAAGGGCGAGAAGCATAGCCGACGTCTGGACCTTGCCCGTCCTCCATATCGGCAGCCGCCGTCCACTGCGCGCGCACGCGCGCGGTCGACTGCAAGAGAACGGCGAGTTCGGTCAACTTGATGGGATGCTCGTCGTCGAAGTCGCGTATTGACTGCCGCTCGCCGAGAAGCGCCGCAAAGGGCGTAGGCGATGGCGAGCCCAAGCCATTCAGATCGACCGTCTGTCCGGGCCAGGACGCCCGTACGGCTGGAAGCGGCGGCATCAGACGTGAATAGGTGTAGCCGCTACCTAGCGGGTTAGCCTGACGCCCCTCGGTACTGCGGGTGTGAAACAGGAGATCGTGAAAATCCCATAGCACGAGACTGGGATCACCTTCCGCTGGGCGCAGGCCGCCGGCATCGCCCGCTTTCAGCTTGAACAGGATTTGAGAGTCCACGAGCAGTCCCAGCAACTCCAGTCCGGGAAAGTCGCGTTCTTTGCGGTAGTGGCTGATCTTCTGCGGCTGTGAAAGCGCGACGAACGCCACGGCGATCTTTGGGTCGGTTATCCTGAACAAGGCGCCCGCGCGCGGCGATTCCAATACCATTTCCTTGCCGCGCCGTCGCAGATAGGCAAATCGCGACAGCGCAATCGTATCGGTGTCGGCGATGTCAGAAATCTGTGGCCAGTAATCCGCTATCTGCGGCTCGATCACCACGCTGGCCTGGTCGCCGCGGGCAGGTCCAAGTCGGTATTCCAGAAGACCGCTTCGCGCCAGGCGGCGAACCAGGAGGTTGATTTCCTTGTCGGCAGCGTCGCTGCCTGCGATCGAGCTTAACGGAAGTCCACTACGAAGTTCGACAAGGCGTTTTGAAATCGCGGGCGTAAACTTCCCGAAGCTTTGTGCATACCCTTCGATAAGCGCGACGACGTTGCCGTCCGCCTGTCCTTCCAGCGTGATGTGTTCAACCAGGTGAGCTGCGAGCACTGGCGTCGCCGTCTTGCGCTCGCTCGTTTTTCTTTTGGGAGTGGCCACGCGGAATGCCCCCACTAGCGCGGTGAATTCGAATTGCTTAACGCGAACTCCGGAATTGGAGCTCTCGTGTCACGGTGACATTCGCACCATGTCTCGGCGGATGTGTTTACGAATGTCGGATCCAAAGGGACACTAGCAAATAGGGTTCAAGAATGGTTCTGGATTTGACATTCGCTTGAGAATCCGCGGCGACTACTGAGGCGAATGTCAAATCCGTCACACTAGCTATGGGGCAGGTATTGCGTCAGCTCGCTTTCCGTAGTCGGCGTGTCGCGCAGGCCAAGCTTGACGGGAACATCGTAGAGGCGTCCGGGCCCAAAGCGACGGTAGAAGTGCCGCAGACCGGGCACGATCACGCGGACGACAGATGTCTCGACGTCCGGCCTCGTCTGATCGAGGACAAGGAAATCAAGACCGGCCTGCCGTGCGACCTCGACGCAGGCGTCGACTTGCTTGCGCGTATTGTCGAGCGGTCCGAATTTCGAGCCGGTAATGATCGGCGCCGCCGGACGACCGTTCGGCACCAGGAACGGGTAGTTTTTCAGTTCCAGCGGCGTGATGTTATCGAGGCTCGGCTTTTCGCCCGTCCCACCATCCATCAGGCCAATCGAAAGAAATTGGTTGAGTTCGGTCAAGGTGCGCAACAATGCGATGCGGCTGTCGAAATGCGCGCCGGAACCGAATTCGATGTTTTCGTGCCCGTTCTGCATCCAGTGCAGAATCGCGACATAGGTCGGGATACCAAGATCGCTGGTGATGTCGAGCACCCAAAGCTTGCGACCCCGATCGCTAAGCTGGGTCCGCAAATCCTGGACGTAGGAATCATCGAACTGGTCGAGGTCTAGTCCCGCGCGCTGCGAGCGGTTGTACCACCAGATGGCGTAGGCATCGCGTTCCACGAGTTCGAGGAAGCCCTGCACGATGGCTTCCTGAAGCGTGTTGCCGGCGGCACAGCCGTTGGAATCCGCAGCGTAGCCGCTGGGACCGTCACCATAGAAGAAGTACATCATGCTGGTCGGCAAATATCGGAAGCGTTGATCGCGCAGCGACCAGACCGGTGACCAGTCAAGTTTGGCCGACGGGTCAAACTGGTTTGGCACAGGGTGGGTGTCGTCAGGTTCGGCCTCGGGCGAGCGATATTGCGCTTCGCTGAACAGCAGGACGTCTTCGGGATTGATGGCTTCTCCAGCTGCGAAATCGGTGAAGCGTTTGCTGACCCGGATTTCGTCACTCTGGAAAATACCGGAGTAGCGCTCGATCGCCTCCATCAGCGCGCTGCATTCGGCCTGCTCTGCGGTTGATCCTTTGCCAAAGCTTCCGCCAGCCAGTCCATGCCGCAGCGTATCGACGTCCATCGCTGGTCCGGAGAAGTTGTGGTTCGCGAAATAATTCGTATTCAAGGGAAGGTCAGCTTCGATCCGCTCCAATTTTTTGACGACACCGGTAAGCGGACTGACATGTTTTCGAAAGCGCGCGACGGTAGCGCGCGGCGACACCGAACGGAATCCGCCGCTCGTCATCGTCAGCTTGAGTCCGGGGCCGAGTTCGATCGGCACAGGCTTGCGGTGCGGATCCCGCAACTTCTTGCTCCCGCAGGTAGGGCATTGCGGGCGATGGGCGACGTAATGTTTGACGGTCGTCGAACCCAGCAAATCGTGGCTGATGATGTGGTTGTTCAGGTCGGTGCGAAATCCGCTGGCGATCGCCTTGGCGACTTCCAGCGCGGCAAAGGGAGTAGCTCCTTGACCGAGCGGGTTGTGCATCAGTGGAGACGACGTGACCGCGTGCGCCTCGACGCGATCGAGGAATCCCTTGATCTCGCGGTTTCGGATCATGCGGTCGAACATACAGGTCCAGCAGGGACCTTTGCCCGGATTGAGGATCGGTCCGACAAGCGGAAAGGCTCCGGACGGCTGAACCAGCAGCCAGGGCGTACCGTCAGAAAGACGTTGTTTATTCAATTCGGCAAGTCGCCGATCGAGATAATCGCTGGCGAGCGTGATCGTCAGGTCGGCCGCGCCGCGGCCAGCGACGACTCGGACTCCCAATTCGACAAGTGCCTTGGTGAACTCCTTCGCGCCTTGAACGTCGACGGCTTCGACTCGCACACGGCAATTGGCGAGGTTTTGTTCGGCCATGCCCGGAGGCATGCCAAGGCTCGCCCAATAGGCAGCCAGAACCGTGTTTGAAGTGGGAGACGCCTCAACAATATAGCGGCGTTCCATCAGGCGCTTCAGCGCTTCTTCGACCGTCTCGGGCGGAAATTGTTTTCCGAACTCGGCAGCGAGCGCCTGCAGGCTCTTTCCACCTTTGCCGATGGCCGTAGCCAGCGCGCAGTATACCTCGCCGTGCAGGAAGAATTTGCGATCTTCGGAATATAGGCAGACCTGATCCGGTGGCAGCACGTAGACCGTAAAATTCGGAGCGAACTGTGCAACGTCTTTGGCGGCGCGACGTGCTGGAGCGGCCTTTCGCTTGGCTTTAGCTGGGGCGGTCTTGCGTTTGGCTTTCATGATTTAGCACACGGAGCTTGCCTGGCAGGCCGGCCTGCGGAGTTTCTCCCGGATCGCGAAAATCTCTCGATCCAGCAGGCGTCAGGACGTTCTTTAGCGAGGTGGGAATTCAGCGTCATCGTGATTTTCAGGCGAGCAAAGGTCGCTGCGACGACAACAGCAATACACATGAATAGAGTTACACATGAATAGGCCGGGTCGACAAAGTCGGACCCGGCCACAAGTATTGGCACTCGTCAAGCGAGGCAGGTGAACTCGCTTAGCACCAAGGCCTGCAACCACCCCAGGAGAGGCACCAGGCACCGACGCCGCAACCGCAACCGCGACCACCGCAACCACGGCAACCACGGCCACCGCAACCACGGCCGCCGCAACCGCGACCACCGCAACCACGACCACCGCCGCCATGACCGCATCCACAGCCGCGTGCGAGCTGTATGTTACCTTCCTTCGCCGCAGCAGCGCCTTCCTTGTCGAAGACGTAGAACGTAGCGAGGCTCACGTCGGCGATTTCTTCTTCGCCAAGTGTGATCTGCTGATTGGGAGAATAGTTCGTCGCTTGGGAAACGTCATTGGCCGGCACTGCTGCCGCCGACGCTCCGCCTACCATCGAAAACGTCAAGCCAGCTGCGCCCAAAGCGGGCAGAGCGGCCTTGACAGCCTTATTTGAAATCTTTCGTGCCATTATTCGAATCCTCCATTTTCTCGCTAGCGGTTCGAGTAGAATAACTTTACTGCATGGGTTTGTCTCCCGCAAGCTAAGGAAGGTTCACGAGAGCCTTAAAGTCCCTGTTCTGGCGAAGATTTCATAGTCATGAACAACGCTTAAATCGACGTTTATTCAGGTTTCGTTCATCATCTGCGCTGTCGGAATTCCTCGGGAATCCAGCGTCGCGTGCAGAGCAACATCAGAACCAATCCAGTCGGCGTTATGTCTACTATCGGACGTTGATCAGGCTTGCTTGCATCGGACCGAGGCGGCCGTTACGGCTGAGGCCCTCTATTTTGCAGGCGCGAACGGAGAAGCCGGTTTGGATACGGATCCAGCACGTTTTACCTGGTACGAACTATTCACCACTGACGTGACGGCGGCTGCGGCTTTCTATCGCAACGTCGTGGGCTGGGGCACCAAGGATGCTTCTCCCTCGGGACAGCGCTATGTGCAGTTTACCGCTGACGAGATACCAATCGCCGGTCTGATGGAGTTGCCCGAAGAGGGCCTTAAGCAGGGCGCCAGACCGGGATGGATGGGCTATGTGAGTGTCAGAGATGTGTCTGCCACGGCGGTTCAGATCAGGCGGCTTGGCGGTACGGTTTATGTGCCGCCCACCGCCACTAACATCGGCCGGATTTCCGTTGTGGCCGACCCTTATGCCGCAGCTTTCGGGTTAATCGATCGCCAGCAGACAGCGCCACAACAACCGGCCGACGATGGCAAGCTCCGCCGGATCGGTTGGCACGAGCTATTTGCAGCCGATCTGCAGAAAGAAGTCGCATTTTACTGCCAACTCCTCGGTTGGCAGAAAGCCGATGCCCAATATCATTTCACCGACGCCTATCTCACCCTATCCGCAGGCGAACAGGTCATCGCTGGCGCCTTCAAGAAAGGCCCCGCAGCGCCGGGCGCGTACTGGTTGTTCTACTTCAATGTCGAGGATCTCGATGTTGCCGCCGAACGCGTGAGGGCCGCAGGCGGTCTGATTTCATGCAACGATGAAGCGTTACCCAGCGGCCTTTGGGTCGCCCACTGCACCGATCCGCAAGGCGCGGTATTTGCCCTTCGGGGAAAGCGGAAGCAGGCCACCAAGGTCGGATGGAGCACCGAATGGCAGGGCTTCTCCTCGCGCGGGCAGATCCTCGAACCGACGCCCCGACCGAAAAAGTAGCGCGCTTCGGCTCCGGTCGTCAGGCTGGCTTAGGCGCTGGCGCCTTGGCCGGCTTATCCTGTCGTTTCGACCATGAGATGTAGTAGGCGACCACCGTCATGATTGCGATGCCGGTCACGCTGACGAAAAGCTGCGCGAACACCGAGCCCGAGCTCAACATCAATTCGAAATGTCCGACAAAGGACAGGAAAACGCCGACGCAGAATACCGCGAGCGACTGTTGACCGCAGACGATCAAGGGGTCGAAGATCTTCCATTCCAGCCCCGGCCAATCCTTGGGCAAGAAACGGATGACGAGAATGACGATCATCGCAAAATGGATGAAGCGGTAGGGCGCAAGGTTGGTTTTGTCGTTCGGATTGAACGTTGCAAAGAGCCACTGCGGCAGCATGTTTCCGAAATCCGGAAACCGGCCCGCCATCGTCATAACCATCGCAAATAACAGGTACGCGACACAAACGTAGAGCGTGATCGGAGAATTGATCAGCCAACGGTTGTTCCTGGCGCCGCCGAGTGCGCACCAGGCGCCGAACACGAAAAGCACCTGCCAGCAATACGGATTGAAGTACCAAGTGCCGGCTGGATACGCCTGAAAATTCCAGCCGAGATAGCGGGCGACCAACCACAGCACGATCGAGGCTATCATCGTCAGGTTGGGTTGGCGGAGCATGAACCAGAGAATTGGTGGAAAGAATCCCATCAGGACGATGTAGAGCGGCAGCACGTCCAGGTTCACCGGCTTGAACTTGAGCAGCAAACCCTGGCGCAGCGTTTCGGTCGCCTGATCGACGAGACCTGCAACATTGAACTCATTGATGATCTCGGAATCGCCGAACCGCAGCGCCAGATAGCTGATCGAGGCGATGTAGATGACAAACAGGATGATGTGGGCGACGTAGAGCTGCCAGACCCGTTTGGTCAAACGGGTGGCGCCGACGATAAAGCCGCGCTCCAGCATCATCCGCGCATAGACGAATGAAGCCGTGTAACCTGAAATGAACACGAAGAGGTCGGCCGCGTCGCTGAAGCCGTAATTCCGCGTCGTGATCCAGTTCACGACATTGTCCGGAATGTGGTCCAGAAAAATTGCCCAGTTGGCGACGCCGCGGAACAGGTCGAGTCGAAGGTCGCGTCCTTTTTCCGGCAGGGTGGCGTTGATTTTCATGGGGGCCGTTTTCGATGCATCCGTTGAGGGGTGGGCGCACTAGTTCAATAAGTTCTCAAATCCTTCGATTCCGAAGTCCGTAAACTGGGGGCCGTACAACCTAACGAAGGCTTCGGAATCGGAATTCTCCCGGCCAATCGATCTATAGCGCAGCAAGATTGTCACCGGGCGACATAATGAATATACCATTCCGGCAGAAGTTAAATCTAAGGGCCCGAGAATCGGCGATTCCCGGCTGTTTCAATGGCTCTATCTACGTCGCGAAAGGGTCCGACCGTCAATGACCGCCCGCATTTTTAAGCCCGTCAAAAACGCGATGCAATCCGGCAAAGCCAAGACGAAAGATTGGCAGCTCGATTACGAGCCGGAACAGGCGCGTTTCGTCGAACCTTTGATGGGCTGGACCAGTTCGGGCGACATGAAGCAGCAGGTGACGCTGCGCTTCGAGACCAAGGAAGAAGCGGTGGCCTATTGTGAGCGCGAGGGCATCCCGTATCAGGTTTTCGACCCGAAGGAATCCGCGCATCGGCAGGTCGCTTACGCTGACAATTTCGCGTTTCGCCGCGGCGAGCCTTGGACTCACTAAGAATTGGACCCACTAAGAATTCGACCTGAGAATTTGGATACCGAAGATCGGACGCGGCTTTCCCCGATGACCTACATCAGGAGGAGCATCAAAATAGGGTCTTAAAACCCTGATTTAGCAATATTTTCCTGGAAATCGTACCAACAGGCCGTTTTGCCGGTTGCGCAAGCCAGTAGCGCGATGACACGATGGCAGGCTCCTGCGGCGCGGATCGCGGCGCGCACCCACACCCAACCGAAAGCCATGCCGCTCCAATCCAGCATCAATTCTGCCTCGGCCGACTTCGCTCGCAATGCCGAGGTGATGCGGACGCTGGTCGCCGAGCTCCGTGACAAACTCAACCAAGTGGCCGGTGGTGGCGGTGAAACCTCCAGGAAGCGCCATACCGCTCGCGGCAAGATGCTGGCGCGTGAACGCGTCGATCTCCTGATCGATCCCGGTACGGCATTTCTCGAACTGTCGCCGCTTGCGGCCCACGATCTTTATGGCGGCGACGTGCATTCGGCGAGCATCGTCACGGGCGTGGGACGGATTTCGGGACGCGAGTGTATGGTGGTCGCCAACGATGCCACCATCAAGGGCGGCACCTACTATCCGATGACCGTGAAGAAGCATCTGCGGGCGCAGGATGTTGCCCGCCAGAACAATCTTCCTTGCGTCTACATGGTCGATTCCGGCGGTGCGTTTCTGCCGCAACAAGACGACATCTTTCCCGACGAGCGGCATTTCGGCCGTATCTTCTATAATCAGGCGCAGATGTCGGCGCTTGGCATTCCGCAGATCGCCATCGTGATGGGTTCTTGCACGGCTGGCGGCGCCTATGTCCCGGCGATGTCGGATGAGAGCATCATCGTGCGCAATCAGGGCACGATCTTTCTCGGCGGACCGCCGCTGGTGAAGGCTGCCACTGGTGAAGTGGTCACGGCAGAGGAACTCGGCGGCGCCGACGTTCACTCGCGGCAGTCGGGTGTGACCGATCACTACGCTCAAAACGATTCGCATGCGATCGGGATCGCGCGGCGGATCGTCGCGACGCTAAAGCGACCCGCGCGTACCGCTCTGAACATGCGCGAGCCGCGAGAGCCTCTGTTTGCAACAGAAGAGATCTACGGCGTGGTTCCGGCGGATGGGCGCAAGCCATTCGACGTGCGCGACATCATTGCGCGTCTGGTCGATGGCTCGGAATTCGACGAGTTCAAAAAACTCTACGGCCAAACGCTGGTCTGCGGCTTTGCGCATGTCTGGGGCTACCCGGTCGGTATCATCGCCAATAACGGAATCCTGTTCAGCGAGAGTTCGCTCAAGGGCGCTCATTTCATCGAGCTGTGCTGCCAGCGGAATATCCCGCTGGTGTTCCTGCAAAACATCACCGGCTTCATGGTCGGCAAGAAATATGAAGCCGGCGGGATCGCGCGCGACGGCGCCAAGCTGGTAACGGCAGTCGCCACCGCCAACGTTCCGAAATTCACCGTCGTGATCGGCGGCTCGTATGGCGCGGGTAATTACGGGATGTGCGGCCGCGCCTATTCTCCACGGTTTCTCTGGATGTGGCCGAATGCGCGCATTTCGGTGATGGGCGGCGAGCAGGCTGCGATGGTGCTGAGCCAGGTCCGGCGCGACAACATCGAGGCCAAGGGCGAGACCTGGTCGGCCGAGGAAGAGGAAAAATTTCAGGCGCCGATTCGCGCGCAATATGAGAAGCAGGGCAGTCCCTATTATGCCACCGCTCGCCTCTGGGACGACGGCGTGATCGATCCTGCCGATACGAGGCTGGTGTTGGGGCTTGGCCTTTCGGCGGCGACCAACGCCGCGATCGAGCCGACGAAGTTCGGCCTGTTCAGGATGTGACGATGGACCGGTCAAAGCTCTACCGGCGATTCCACAGCCTCCTGATCGCCAATCGGGGCGAGATCGCCGTGCGTGTGATCCGGACCGCGAAAGCGATGGGTCTGGGTACGGTTGCCGTCTATTCGGAGGCTGACCGGGATGCACTGCACGTCGCGATGGCGGATGAAGCCGTGCTGCTCGGGCCGTCGCGGGCACGCGACAGCTACCTCAACATCGAACGGGTGATCGAGGCAGCGCGCAAAAGCGGCGCCGAAGCCATCCATCCGGGCTATGGCTTTTTGTCGGAGAATGCGGATTTCGCCCAGGCTTGCCTCGATGCCGGCCTGATTTTTGTTGGGCCCACCGCCGAGATGATGCGGGCGATGGGATCGAAGTCAGGCTCCAAACAGCTGATGGAAAAGGCCGGGGTGCCGCTGGTGCCCGGTTATCACGGCGAGGCGCAGGACGGGGCGACGCTGGCCAAGGCGGCTGGAAAAATCGGCTTTCCGGTGCTGGTGAAGGCTTCCGCTGGCGGCGGCGGCCGCGGCATGCGCGTCGTCCACAAGGCCGGCGAGCTGGCGGCTTCAGTCGAAAGCGCCAAGCGCGAAGCCAAAGCGGCTTTCGGTGACGATCGCGTCCTGATCGAAAAGCTTGTCGAAAATCCGCGTCATATCGAAGTGCAGGTGATCGGCGACAGCCACGGCAATCTTCTGTCGCTGTTCGAGCGCGAATGCACGCTGCAGCGCCGCCACCAGAAGGTGATCGAGGAGGCGCCGTCGCCGACGCTGAATTCCGCCCAGCGTGACGCCGTCTGTGCGGCGGCGCGGAAAGCGGCCGGTGCTGTCGGTTATGTCGGTGCGGGCACGATCGAGTTCGTCTCCGACGGCAAGGATGTATTCTTCATCGAAATGAACACGCGCCTGCAAGTCGAGCATCCTGTGACCGAGTTGATCACGGGCATCGACCTGGTCGAATGGCAGTTGCTGGCAGCCTCAGGCGAGAAGCTGCCGATGACGCAAGAGCAAATCACGCTTCGCGGCCACGCCATCGAAGCGCGGGTGTATGCGGAAAATCCGGCCAAGAATTTCATGCCGTCGGTCGGCCGGATCAAGACCTGGCATGTGCCGGAGGGAGCCAACGGTCTGCGGATCGATGCTGGATATCGCGAAGGCGATGCGGTCTCGCCGCACTATGACGCCATGCTGGCCAAGGTGATCGCCTGGGCGCCGACGCGCGACGTGGCCATCGATCGCCTCAACCATGCCCTCTCGGAATCCGACGTGCGTGGCGTCGTCACCAACATTCCGTTTCTCGCTGCGCTGATCGACCATCCCGCGGTCCGCGCGAACGCGATCGACACCGGCTTCATCGAACGTGAACTAAATCACCTCACCGCCAGCCCGCATCTGCCGGGCGACCTTGAGCTCGCGGCCGCTGTCGCCGCGATTCTTGATGAGGAAGCCAAGGCCGCCATCAAGGCCGTTGCCGACGTCGCAAAATCGCCCTGGGGAACGGCGGGCTGGATGCCGGTTGGCCGGCGTCACCGAACGTTTACGTTCCGGCAGGGTCATGAAGGCGACCTCACGGTCACACTGAATTACGGCAAAGCGCCCGCGACGCTGTCGATCGGTGCTCGCGAGGTCGGATTTAGCGCCGCGCCCGGCATCGCCGGAGGCATTGATCTGACGGTAGACGGGATCAAGTCGCGTGTGATGACGATCGTGGAAGGCCACGAACTCTATGTGCGCACCCGCAACGGCCGTTTTGACCTGCATTGGGTTGATCCGTTCGGCGGCGACGACGAGGAGCATGTCGGTGAGGACCGGATTGTCGCGCCCTTGCCGGGAACCGTCGTGGCGATCCTGGCGAAGATCGGCGCGAAGCTGGAGAAGGGCGAGCCGATCCTGACGCTGGAAGTCATGAAGATGGAGCAGACGTTGCGTGCGCCGTTTGCCGGCGTCTTGAAGGCCATCAAGTGCAAGGTCGGCGATATCGTTGGCGAAGGCGTCGAATTGGCCGAGATCGAGCCGGCCTAGTGAATGTCAAACCTACCCCATTAGCGGGTGAGCCATGAGCAATCAGGTACGCATCGTCGAAGTCGGCCCGCGCGACGGCCTTCAGAACGAGAAGACGCAGGTCAGCGTCGAGGCGCGCGTCGCATTCATCGAGGCGCTGCTTGGCGCTGGACTTCACACGGTCGAGGTCGGTGCCTTCGTCTCGCCAAAAGCCATTCCGCAGATGGTTGGCTCGGATGAGGTGCTGCGACGCGTCAGCCGGCTTTCGGGCGAGTTTCACGTGCTGGTGCCCAACGAGAAGGGCTACGAGGCCGCACGCGCCGCAGGCGCCAAGGTCATTGCAGTGTTTGGGTCCGCTTCCGAAGGTTTTTCCCGCGCCAATATCAACTGTTCGGTCGCCGAATCCATCGAGCGCTTCAAGCCGGTCATCGCACGCGCCAGGTCCGACGGCGTCAAGGTGCGCGGCTATATCTCCTGCGTTCTCGGTTGTCCCTTTGACGGCGAGATCAAACCGCAGGCGGTGATCGATGTGGCAAAACCCCTCTGGGACCTAGGCTGCTACGAGGTCTCGCTCGGCGATACGATCGGCGTAGGCACGCCGAACAAGGCGCGCGAGTTGCTCCGCGCCGTGGCGGGACATGTGCCGATGGCGCATCTGGCGATGCATTTTCACGACACGTACGGTCAGGCGCTCGCCAATCTCTATGCCGGGATGGAAGAGGGCGCGCGGGTAATCGATTCCGCCGCCGGTGGCCTTGGTGGATGTCCGTACGCGCCGGGCGCGACCGGAAACGTCGCGACCGAAGACGTCGTCTACATGCTGGAAGGCATGGGCATCGCGACAGGGGTCGATATGACAGAGCTGGTTCAGGCGACCAACGACATCAGCAAGCTGATCGGCCGGCCGCCCGTGAGCAGGGTTGCGGCGGCGTTTAATGCCAAACGGCTAGCCGCTCAGCGCTCGTAGTCCGGTTGAGGTCAGGCTAGCCAGCCTATCGGCCTCCGTCCGGCCCCATCACGAGATTAGGAAGTCCGGTCGAGATTTCCGGCACGAAGCACAGGATCACGACGGCCAGCATCATCAAAAGCACGAACGGCAGCGTGCCGAAAATGACATCGCGTAGCGGAATGTCCGGAGCAACGTTGCGGATGACGAAAATATTCAAACCGACAGGCGGGTGAATGAGCCCCATCTCCATAACGATCGTCATGACGATGCCGAACCAGATGATGTCGAAATTGGCGGCTCGTAGTGGCGGCAGCACGATAGGTGCCGTCATCAGGATGATCGATACTGGTGGCAGGAAGAAACCCAGCAGGACGACCATGACCAGTACCGCCGCCAGCAACTCCCAGCGCGGCAGGTGCATTGCGACGATGGATTCGGCCGCCGATTGTGAGATGTGCAGATAGCTCATCACATAGGAATAGAGCAGCGACATGCCGATGATCAGCATCAGCATGGTGGATTCGCGGATCGTTGAAGTCAGGATCGGCGCGAGGTCGGAAGGCCGCCAGACGCTATAGATGAGTGCGATCAAAACCAGCGCGAGGAGACCGCCGAGGCCTGCGGTTTCGGAAGGCGTGGCATAGCCGCCGTAAAGCGCGAT
Organism: uncultured Alphaproteobacteria bacterium; assembly: GCA_963824305.1. GTDB lineage: Bacteria > Pseudomonadota > Alphaproteobacteria > Rhizobiales > Xanthobacteraceae > Bradyrhizobium. The sequence continues at coordinate 403,085 of CAWGOW010000001.1, read as the reverse complement.
CATTACGCCCGTCAACAACAGCACAAACGGCAGAACGCGCGGCAGCGCGCTGAAGCGCTCGGCCATGGTGAATTCTTCTTGGATGAGGATCGCTGATTCCACGCCACTCTTGTTGTAGGCTGCGCTGGCGTCCGCATACTCCTTGCGGAAGTGCATCACCGCATAGACCCCGAACAGGCTCACCAGCAGCAGGCCGGGTCCGATGCCCGCGAGAAACAGCCGTCCGAGCGATTTTTCGGCGGCCACTGCAAACAGGATCATGGTGATCGAAGGCGGCAACAGAATGCCGAGCGTGCCGCCGGCGGCGATGATGCCCGCCGCGAAACCGCCGGAATAGCCGCGCTTGCGCATCTCCGGAATGCCGGCGGAGCCGATTGCGGAACAGGTCGCGGGCGAGGAGCCAGCCATGGCCGCGAACAGAGCGCAGGCGAACACGTTGGCGACGCCGAGGCCCCCGGGGACACGATGCAGCCAGGCATGGAGTGCCGAATAGAGGTCTTGACCGGCGCGGGACTTGCCGATCGCAGCGCCCTTGAGGATGAAGAGTGGAATTGACAGTAGCGTGATCGAGGCCATTTCCTCGTAGACGTTTTGTGTCACGGTATCGAGCGAGGCAGACGGCATATAAATGCCCATGAACACCACCGCGACAGCGCCGAGCGCAAAAGCAATCGGCATACCTGAAAACATCGCAAACAGCGTGGCGAGTCCGTAGGAGACGCCAATTCCAAATACGGTCATCGCGGGGAAGCTCTGCCAAGCGGAATAATGATCTGCAGCAGGATTTGGACGCACAGCAGCGTCATCCCCAATGCCATCAGGCCATAGGGAATGTCCAGTGGCGGAGACCACATCGAGTTCGAGACCTGACCGTCATCCCAGGCCTCGTATGTCAGCGTCCACGACTTCCAGGCGAAGAAAGCGCAAAATGCAAAGCTCGCGACATCGACCAGCCAAAGCCGGACACGGTTGGCAAATGGCGAAAGCAGCCCGACGAAGGCTTCGATACCGATATGACCGCGTTGGTGCTGGACATAGGCCGAGGTCATGAAGGTGGCGCCGACCAACAGGAATACGGCGGCTTCATCCTGCCAGTAATTTGGAGATTGAAAGAGTGCCCGCCCGAGCACGCTGTAGCTGAGGATGGCACAAGCTGCGATCAGCGCAAGCGAGGCGAGAAACACAATGATCCGGTTGCACCAGGCGAGCGCATATTCGAGCGCCGCGACCAGCCCAAAGCTGGACGCGGCGACGGTCGGACTGGTTCGATCCGGAAGCGGACCGTGCATCATGCTGAGACGTCGGAAGCGAGTTTGAGCAATTTGGCGGCGGTCGCCGTCTTGGCGCCGTAGTCTTTCCACGCGGTGTCACGGGCGATGTCTCGCCACTTGTTCACCGTGGCAACGTCGAGTTCGCTGACCTTGGCGCCGGCCTTGGCGTAGACTTTCGCTACTTCCGTGTCGTCTTCCTGTGCGCCCTTGCGGCCAAAGGCTTCCATCTCCTGGCCCAGCGCCAGGATGGTGTCCTGATGGTTTTTCGGCAGGCCGTCGAAGATCGACTTGGACATCAAAAGCGGCTCGAGCATGAACCAGTAGGACGCCTTCGCGCCCGAGGTCAGTGATTTGGCGACCTCTTCGAGGCGGAACGAAATCAGGCTGGTTGAGGAAGTGATACCGGCGTCGCATGCGCCGGTCTGCATTGCGGCATAGAGTTCGTTCGATGGCACGGACAGCACCGCGGCGCCGGCCGTCTGCAGCACCATATCCATTTCGCGAGAGCCGCCGCGAACCTTAAGGCCCTTGGCATCCTCCGGCGCCACGATCGGCCGCGAACGGCTGGCGACGCCGCCGGCCTGCCAGACCCAGCTCAGGATGATGATGCCCTTGTCGGCGAGGAAATCCGAGAGCACCTTTCCGACGGCGTTCTTCTTCCAGTTCATGCCCTGGTCGTAGGTCGAGACCAGGCCCGGCATCAGCGCGATATTGGTCTCCGGCAGTTCGCCGCCAGCGTAGGGCAGGGGGTAGAGACTGATATCGAGCGCGCCTTTGCGCATCGCGGAGAACTGCGCGTTGGTCTTGACCAGCGAGGAATTCGGGTAGACGTCCGCCGTGATTTCACCGCCGGTGCGCTTGGCTAGTTCGGCTGCGAAAATCCGGCACAGCCTGTCGCGGAAATCGCCACTGTCGATGGAGCCGCCGGGAAACTGATGCGAAACCTTCAAGGTGGTGGCGGCCTGAGCCGTGCCGAGCCCAAAGCGCAGGATGGCAGGTGCGGCGAGCGTGGATGCAAGGACGTGGCGACGCGTGAACATGTTAACCCTCCCTGGGCGATGCTGGGGCGATTTCTCGGAATCTTTCGGACGGAGCTGAGGCGTAGGGCATCCTAACTCGTCTCGGTCCCCGCAAGTCTTATAGAAAAGTATGAGACGATCAGGCGTCCACATTGGTGCGCTGCAAACTGTGGCAAAATTGCTGGAGCCGTCCGGTTATATCAAATTTTAGGAAGATACAGCCGCCGCCAGCGGGTGAATGCGTGTCACAGGGCAAAACTTTTTTCAATACCGCGTAACGAAGGCGGTCGTGGCAGCGTCGTTAACGGGTAGCGGCCCAAGCCGCCACTAGACCGTGTCTTCCAAAAAGGAATCCCACAATGACCATCAATACCCGTATCGCGCTCGGAATTTCTGCTGCGGCGCTGTCGCTCAGTCTGGCGTTCACCCCGGTCGCCTTCGCCCAAGACTCGATGAAGAAGGACGACGGCATGAAGAAGGACACGATGTCCAAGGACAGCATGAAGAAAGACGACGGCATGATGAAGAAAGACACCATGTCCAAGGACAGCATGAAGAAGGACGACGGCATGATGAAGAAGGACACCATGTCGAAGTAAGTTTCGGGCGACCGTTAGCCGGCAGGCTCGCCCGCAGCGGGCGGGCTTGCCGTATTTCGGGGCCGTGAAGCGCGCTTGGGCCCGGCGACGGACAAGTCATTTTCGGGAGATGCGCTCCATGGTCGTCCGCCTGCCTTCGGCTCTTCGGTTTGCCACGGCAGTCCTGTTGCTGGGGCCGGCTCTCGCCTCGGCCGCATCAGCGCAAGACGTGATGCAGCTCGATTTGGCGTTCAAGGACTCGTTACAACGCGGTGCAGGATCCGAGGGACCCACGGGCTACCAAGAGGGGAGAAGCCGACCCGCGAGCGAAGCGCGGGAGCACGGCAACGCTTTGCGGCGGCATCCAAGGCGGCACCGGCCCAAGGCCTAGAGCGCTGCCAATCAGCTCACGGTTCGCGCGAACTCCGGCGTTGGTAAACTTGCCAACGCGGCCCTTAGCGAGGCAGCGACTTTTTTAACTCCAGTTGGATTCCAGAGGTATCGGCCGCGACCTCTGGCGCGATACTCCAGGCCGCAATCACGACCAACATCAGCAGTGTTGCAAGAGCCAACGCGCTGACGCTTGCCGCGAGGTAACGTTTCGACGCTTTGTACATGGAACGCTCACGCTCTGAACCTCCCCAGGGCCAGCACTAACGGCGTCGCTGAGTTCGCGGGGCAAGTTCGTGGCAGGCAAGCGGCCATTTCCCGGCTTGTTTCCGATGCGGCGAAGGCGGCCGAAGCCAAAGACCGGTTGCGCTTTTGCGACCATGCCGAGGTCCGGGCGCGGCGTACGGATCGGACGCAGCATCCTGGCGCGGCGCGCTTATTCTTCCGGCGCCAGCGTTGCAGCGGCGGTTGCGGATTTGTCGGATGCACGGACCACGCCGGAACGGGGCGCGCCCCGGACTTCCGCCTTTGATTCCGCGGCGGATCCCGGGTCCCGCCCAGGAAACAGCACGTGGCCAATGTTGGTGGCGAGCATAGCGAGGTCCTGCCCCAGCGCTCTTAGCACTTGTGGCGATTGCTGGCCGGTGATCGAGACACCGCTGACGCCGAATCGCGGCCGTTGTTCATCGTCAACTACCAGGGCGGCAACCGACGTTAGCCCCCGAAACAGATAGCCGTCGTCGAGGGACCAACCTTGATCGCGGGCCACCAACACCTGTCTTTCAAATTCAGCGAATGAGAGCGGAGTTTGCCATCGCGCGACCGCGAAACGACGCCGCAATTCCGTTGATGACACCTCGAGCGTCGCGGCGACGCATCGGCCTACCGCGCCCGCGAGCAGCGGCATGCGGTAGCCCAACTTGATCTCCACCCTGACGGCGGTTTGACTGTGCGCCCTATCGATGAGAACGAGGCGACCATCCTCAGTAACGCGCCACAGTAGGATCAAAGTTTCATACTTGAGGGCCATTCGCTCCAGTTCGGGGTGGACGAGTTCGGCGTGGCTGGTCCCCAGCAGGCTCGCGGCCATTTCCGCCATCGCCAGGCCCAGCCGGTAGGTTTTATCGGCCTCATCGAACGAGACGTAGTGAAGCCGCGCGAGCGTGCGCAAGATGCCAAAAGCCGTGCTCGCGCTGATCCCCGTAGCCCGAGTGACGGCGGCGACACCGAGCGGCCTGGAGCTTCCGGAAAGACACCGAAGTATCCGTAATGCATTGACGACCGCGCCGACGTCCTTCGGTACCCGGGACGCCGTTTTCGCCGAACTCTCCTTTGTTCTTTTCAAAGCGCATTGCCTCTTTGTAGAAATTCTGGTGACGGCACCCGCCGGCACCATCGTGTTCAGCTCGCCCTCAGCCGTTCGATTTCATCGATTGAAGCCGGATTATCCAGCGACGACAGATCGCCGGGAGGCGATCCCGTGTAGACGTTACGAAGGACTCGTCGCATCACCTTCGAGCTGCGTGTCTTCGGCAAGCTGCCGATCGCATGTACGACCGATGGTCGGAATGCCCGTCCCAGCCTTTGCGCGACGTAGTCCGAGACTTCTTCCGAAAAGGTGTGCGGGAGTGGATGTTGTGGCGTGGGTACGATGAACACGACGAGGCGCTGACCTTTCGCGGCGTCCTCGATTCCGATGGCAGCGGCTTCGCTGACGCCCGGCATTTCAAGCAAGATGTCCTCGACTTCCGCCGGCCCGAGGCGCTTGCCGGCGACCTTGATGGTGTCGTCGGAACGCCCCAGAAGAAAGAAATGCCCGTCCGCTTCCTCGACGGCCAGGTCTCCATGGATCCACAGTCCGGGTACCGAACGCCAATAAGTGTCGAGATAGCGTTCGCGGTCTTCCCAGAACGCCTGCGTCATTCCGAGGAACGGCGCGGCAACCGCGAGTTCACCAACGCTGCCGCCTAGACGTGTTCCGTCGCCGGAAGCCACGAAGGCCGAGATGCCCGGACTGACGGTGTTGAAGCCCGCGGGCCGGATCGGTTTGACGATCACGCTTCCCAGCAGGGCCCCCGAGGCTTCGGTGCCGCCGGTGTAGTTGATCAGGGGCGCCGAGCCATGCCCGAAGGTTCGTCTGAGCCAGTTGAAATGCTCCGGCGCGATTGCTTCGCCACTGGTGATCATGAGGCGGATCGAACTGACGTCACCCGCGCAAGCGTCCGCCTCATGCGCGGCCATGCCGCGGATCAGGGTAGGGGATACGCCGAGATGGGTTACCTTGTGACGCTCTACAAGCCGCGATACGCGCGACCAGTCCGGTGCATCCGGCGCGCCGTCGTAGCAGACCATCGTGGCGCCGCGCATCAGGGCGGCGGCGGTGAAGATCGGTCCTGCGACCCAGCCCATGTCCGCCGGCCACAGGAAGCGGTCGCCTTCGCGAAGGTCGTAGAAGATGGTCGCGTCGTGCACGACCTTGATCGGGAAGCCGCCGTGCGTATGAACGATACCCTTCGGCTTTCCGGTCGTGCCTGACGTAAAGATGATCATGAAGGGGTCATTCGCCGACATCCGGCGTGCGCTCGTTCCAGGCGCCGGCTCCGACAACAATTCTCGCCAGTTCACGACGTTCGGGCCGGTAACGGGACGATCCTGTGCGGGTTTCAAGATCAGGAATTCAACGGCCGGCAGACGGGCTGCCGCTTCCCGCAATGTGCGTCCGGTCTCTACCGGGCGTCCACGACGGTAGAAAGCGGACGAGCCGATGATGGCGCGGGCGCCGGCGGCCGAAAGCCGCGAGCAAACCGCATCGACCTCGAAGCCGGAGAACAGCGGCACGACGATGCCACCGATATAGGGAATCGCGATCAGGGAAACGACGGCTTCAATCCCGGACTCCATCAGAAGACCGACGCGGTCGCCGGGACTGATGCCTAGACTGATCAGACCGGATGCGAATGCTTCCACCTGGCGCTTCAACTCGGCGTAGGTCACGCTGGCGATCTCACCCGCTTCATTTTCTGCAATGACGGCCGGTCGATCGGCCTGCATCTTGTCGTCAGCACGATGCAGGATCGAATTGACCCAGTTCAGTTCGCCGCCGACGAACCACCGCGGAAATTCCGGGCCGTCGGACAGGTCCATGAAACGGTCGTAAGGTTTTGACCAAACGACATTGCAAAACGAATTGACGCCCGCCCAGTATTCGGACGGCTTCTCGATCGAGAAGCGATAGAGGGCATCGAAGTCACCAAGCCCGAGATGTCGTATCAGCTGCGAGACGCCCGCCTCGGACATGGTGTGCGGGTCGGGATGCCAGACGTCGCTTGCCGGTTCCTTTGCCATGCGGGCTTCCATGTCCTTCGCAAATTTGAGATCTGTGCCGCGTGGCGGCGCAGCCGGTCTATTTCGTCAGCGGGCATTTGCTTTCCGATAACTTGCGGAACGCGTCGGCTCCCGGCACTTCGCCGACGATTTCAAAGAAGTCCCAGGCGCTTTTGGATTGTGCGGGACTCTTGATGCGCGCCAGGAACATGTCGTGCAGCATTCTGCCGTTCGGCAGGAGCTTGCCGTTTTGCAGAAAGACGTCGTTCATCGGCACCGACAGCAAATGAGCGCGAACCTTGTCGGCGTCCGTGCCGTTGGTGGCCTTGATGGCTGACAGATACTGCAACACGGCCGAATAGACGCCGGCCTGGAACATTGTCGGCATTTTCTTGTGTGCGGCGAAGAAGCGCTCGCCAAACGCTCTGGTTTGCTCGTTACGGTTCCAATCGAAGGCGGTCACGACGGTCATGCCTTGCATGGCCTCGAGGCCAAGCGAGTGCACATCGGTGTTGATCGCGTACATCGTGCCGATGGCGATGCCTTCCTGAGGCAGTCCGAATTCGCGCGCTTGCTTCAGTGCATTCACAAGATCGGCCCCGCCGGAGCCAAACAGGACGGCTTTGGCCTTGGTGGAGCGCGCCTGCAGCAGGAACGAGGCAAAATCGGCATTGTTGGTCGGGTGATGCACCGCGCCGACGATCTTGGCGCCGTTTGCTTCCGCTGCTTCGCGGGCCGTCTGTTCCAGCGCGGCGCCGGCGGCGCCGTCCGGCGTGATGATGAACCAGGTGTCCTTGCCGTTGCGCATCAGGGCGGCCGCTTCCGCGCGCCCGACCGAATAGGTGTCCCAGACCCATGAAAGGCCGTAGCCGTTGCATTCCTGTTCGCTGAGCCGGTCGTTGATCGTGGTCGAGAAGAAAACGAGCTTATGGGCCCGTCCGGCTGCGCTGTTCACCGCGAGCGCGACGCTCGAATTCGGTACGTCGAAGATAGCGCTTACGCCCTGATCGAACCACTGTTGCGCGATCGCCAAACCGATGTCGGCCTTGTTCTGGGTATCGGCGGACAGAACCTCGACCCGATCCGTCATTCCGCTGTCTGCGATCGCCATCTTGGCGGCGAGAACGGAACCCGGTCCGCCGTAGTCGGCGTAAACCGACGACATGTCTGTCAGAACACCAATCTTGATCGCCGCATCGGCTCCCGCGCCGTGGGAACTGCAAACTAGTGAGACCGCCCCGAGCAGGGCCATCGCCGTCCTGCGCATCTCGTCCTCCCGTATGAAATTTGTTGTTATTTATATTCAGAAGGTAGCATACTATTCGGTATTGTGAATACCCGGCGCTGAACCATGACAACGTGTCCAGAACGTCCGGGGCAGGGAGCCAACGCCAATGCAGCAAGCCGCGCCGCGATATTCTACCTATCAGCGTCTTCAGTTCGACTACCCTGCGCCGCGCGTCGTTCGCATCACCATGAACAACGGCAAGATGAATACCGCCGACGCCGTGATGCATCGCGAACTGGCCGAGGTCTGGCGCGATGTCGACGCCGATCCCGAAGCGTATGCGGTGATCATCACCGGCGCAGGCAAGTACTTTTCAGCCGGAGGCGACTTCTCGTTCGTTCAGGCGCAGATGGAGAGTTTCGAGGCTCGCGCCCACGGCTGGAGAGAAGCGCGCGACCTCGTCTACAACTGCATCAACTGCTCCAAGCCCGTCATCAGCGCGATGCGTGGTGTCGCGGTCGGCGCGGGACTGGTCTGTGGAATCCTGGCGGACGTCTCATTGGCGACCAAGGATTGCAGGATACTGGACGGACATACGCGGCTTGGTGTCGCCGCCGGCGATCACGCGGCGATGATCTGGCCTTTGCTCTGCGGCATGGCGAAAGCAAAATACTACCTGATGACGTGCGACACGCTGTTGGGCGCCGAGGCTGAGCGTATCGGATTGATCACCGAGGCGCTCGATGACGCTGCCCTCGATCCGCGTGCGGTCGAGATCGCAAGCCGATTGGCGAACGGCGCACAAGCCGCCATCAAGTGGACGAAGTACGCGATGAACAATTGGCTGCGGCAGGCAGGGCCGACGTTCGACGCCTCGCTGGCTATGGAGTTTCTGGGATTTGACGGTCCTGAGATAAAGGAAGGTCTTGCTTCTCACCTGGAAAAGCGCACGCCGTCCTTTCCCAAGGACAGCCCGTTCTAGATCAAACAAGGCGAGCCGCTGACGCCTCACCATTACGAAGATCGAACTTCGTGAAAACGAGAATTTCGACTGCCATCGGCAAGCCCAAATCGGCGATCCGATCGAGTTCGCAAAAGGAAATCATTCCAAATCACCAGCGAGCCCTGGAACGAAGGTGTCGACGGAAGCCGGATACCATCGCTTTGGTTTGAAAGCCAGACGATCGATTTTACAGGCGCCGGCCAAGACCCTAAGCTCGACGAGCAAATGGAGCGTAATATCGGTTTGCATTGTTCGGAGGAGAAAACAACGTTGGTTCCGCGGAATACCAGTTGATGACGATTACTCGATTCCCTTCTCTGGCTCATTGGGGCGCGTTCAGCGCGCTCGTCGAGAACGGTCGCGTTATCAAGTGTGAGCCTTTCGCGCGTGACGCCGCGCCGTCCCCCATGCTGTCTGCGATCCCAGAGATGGTGCATTCGCCCTTGAGGATTGCGCGCCCGGCGATCCGCGAGGGCTGGAGGGAGGGACGGCCACGCAGCGGTACCGACCGCTTTCGGGAAGTGGAGTGGGACGAGGCGCTCGATCTTGTCGCCAGCGAATTGACGCGGGTACGTGGCACCTTCGGCGACACCTCCATTTTCGGCGGCTCTTACGGATGGTCGTCCGCCGGTAGACTGCATCATGCGCGGACGCTGGTTCGCCGTTTCCTGTTTCAGGGCGGCGGTTGCGTCGATCAGGCCGGAAACTATAGCTGGGGCGCGGCCCAGTTTCTGCTGCCGCATGTCATCGGTACATACCAGCCGGTGACAGGCCGAGTGACCGACTGGAATTCAGTCGTCAAACATACTCGGTTGATCCTCGCGTTCGGCGGACTGCGCATTGAAAATAGCCAGGTCACGTCGGGTGGGACCGGGTCACACGTTCTGGAAGCGTGGCTCGATCGGGCAAAAGCGGCCGGTGTCGAATTTGTCGTCATCAGTCCGACCCGTTCCGATGCGCCCGAATTTCTCGGCGCCCAGTGGCTTGCGGTTCGTCCCAACACCGATACCGCGCTGATGCTCGGGATGGCTCACACGCTCCTCGTTGAAGGCCGGCACGATACCAAATTTCTGGACCGCTACTGTACGGGCTTTGATGTGCTGCGCCGCTATCTCTTGGGCGACGATGACGGAGTTGCAAAGACTGCGGACTGGGCCGCCGAAATTTGTGGCGTCGACGCCGCAACAATCCGCGATCTCGGGCGGCGCGTTTCGGAAAAGCGCAGCCTGATCACCTGTAGCTGGTCGCTTCAGCGTGCGCATCACGGCGAGCAGCCTTATTGGGCGGCGATTGCGCTTTCGGCGATGCTTGGTGGCATCGGTTTGGCCGGTGGCGGGTTTGCATTCGGTCACGGCTCACTCAATGGGGTCGGTGTGCCGCGCATGGATCTACCAGGTCCAGAAATCTCGACGCCGCCAAATCCGGTCAACACGGCGATCCCGGTCGCGCGCGTCGCCGACATGCTGCTGGAGCCCGGCGGTTCCTACGAATTCAATGGCCGCACCGCGAATTATCCGGATATTCGGCTGGTGTACTGGGCCGGTGGGAATCCATTCCATCACCATCAAGACCTCAATCGCCTGCGGCGCGCCTGGCAGAAGCCGGAAACCATCATCGTCCATGATAGCTGGTGGACGCCGACCGCACGGCATGCCGATATCGTGCTGCCCGCGACGACCTCGCTTGAACGCAACGATGTCGGCGGATCGTCGCGCGATCCCTTCGTGTTCGCGATGCATCGCGCGATTGCGCCCATCGGCGAAGCGCGCAGCGATTTCGACATTTTTCGCGATCTGGCGCGTCGGCTCGGCTATGAAAATGCCTTTACCGAAGGCCGGGACGAGATGGCATGGTGCCGTTTCATTTATCAGCGCGTGTATGCCGGAGCCGCCAAAAAGAACGTGGTGTTGCCGGATTTCGATTCGTTCTGGCGCGAGGGTTTTGCCGAATTGCCGTTACCTGACGAAGACTTCGTGTTGTTCGAGGACTTCAGGCGCGACCCGCGGCTCTATCCGCTGAAGACGCCGTCCGGCAAGATCGAGATCGCCTCCGAAACGGTGGCCGGCTTTGGCTATGCAGATTGCCCACCGCATCCCGCGTGGCTTGAACCGGCGGAATGGCTTGGCAGCAATTCGGCCGCGCGCTGGCCGCTGCATCTGGTCACACATCAGCCGGGAGACCGGTTGCATAGCCAGATGGACCCGGCATCCGTATCGCGCGGTCATAAAGTGCATGGACGCGAGCAGATCCGAATTCACCCCAGAGATGCCGAAGCGCGCAACATTAAAGCTGGTGATGTTGTTCGGGTGTTTAACGAGCGTGGCGCCTGCCTTGCCGCCGCCCGCGTGGATCCCGCACTATCGTTGCATGTCGTGATGATGGCGACCGGCGCCTGGTTCGATCCGGCGATCGTTCCCGGAGATCCCGAGCGGCACGGCAATCCGAATGTGCTGACGCTCGATATCGGCACGTCCCGGCTCACACAGGGTCCAAGCGCCCTCAGCGCGCTGGTGGATATCGAGCGCTGGAACGCTCCGCTGCCGCCCATCACGGCTTGGACTCCGCCCGCGTTCTGTACGGAACTTTCCGATGCCGGAGTTGAGAGGATTCCTTGATGAAGCGCTTGTGCATTTTGGCGGGCTTAAGCCTTGTCCTGTTTGGATTTGGGTCGGCGCCGGTCGTCGCCGACATCTATCCAAACCGGGCGGTCACGATTGTCGTCCCGTATCCGGCCGGCGGTTCTGTCGACGGTGTGGCGCGCATCATCGCGCAAAAACTGACGGAGGCCCTGGGCCAGGCTTTCATCGTTGAAAATCGTGCAGGTGGCGTCGGCGGCATCGTCGGCGCGAGCTACGTCGCCAGAGCCAATCCCGACGGGTACACTCTGATGCTGACGGCTTCGATTTACGTCGTGACGCCGTTTCTGCGCAAGACGATTCCTTACGACGTCGTCGCGGATTTCACGCCGATCACGCTCGTGGCCTCTGGGCCGCTCCTTGTCAGCACGACGCCAAATGTGCCGGCCAACACGCTCGGAGAATTCTTCGATCTGGTACGCAAGGATCCAGGAAAGTACACGTTTGCCACGTCGAGTTTCGGTTCGGCAGGCCATCTGGCGATCGAGCTGCTCAAGCGCGATGCCGGAGTTAATACGTTGGTTGTCGCCTACAAGGGCGGCGGTCCCGCATTGACCGATCTGATGAGTGGCACCGTGCAGCTGATCGCCGATCCCATGGTGTCATCGTTGCCGCTGGCGAAGGCGGGAAATATCAAAGCGCTCGCCATTACCAGCTTGAAGCGCATCGCGATTGCGCCCGAAATTCCGACCGTTGCCGAATCCGGCATGAAAGCTCTCGATTTCGCGTCGTGGTATGGCATATGGGCGCCGAAGGGGCTCCCCGCGGATTTAGTGACGAAGATCCAGACGGAAGTCGCAAGGATCGCGCAGCGTCCGGACGTCAAGGGGCAGTTTGCTCTGCTCGGATTTGAACCAATCGGCTCGACTGCGGATTATTTCGCGAAATATATCCGAGAAGAGATGATGAAATACGAGCAGATTATCAAGGATGCCAATATTCAAGCTGAATAATGGCGGCGCTTTTGGCGATCCCAGCAGAACGAGCATCAATCAATTCAACTGGCTCACCGCCAGGCAACGTGAATTGCATTTTGCTTGAAATGATCTCGGGCGTAGCCAATAGGCTCGCCCGATGATGGGCAGCAACTCTGCCGCACACGTCGCGCCGCGTCTGAAATTACGAGGTCTCGCCTAGGCGCGCGTGGCCCGCCAGCTGCCGCTGCAACGGTCGCCGGTGATGATCCCGCTCCATCGGCCTGCTCCGGAATTGCCTGAGAGCCGGCCGCTGCCACTTGCCGAAGAGGCACCCATGGTGATCCGGACCGAAACGCTGCCGTTGCTGCTGACGCCACCGGATACGTTGCCGCCGCTGGCCGATGTAACGCGCTGGCCCGCCACCGCAAAAGACACCGTGTTGGAGGCGTGGCAATTGCCTGCTTGGGGGGTGAACGTAACATTCCAGTTGCCATCAAAGGATCCCGCACCGGCCATTCTGGCGTCAGCGACACCAGGAGCAGCGATCGCCGAGAGAATTGTCGCGGCAAATATCCAACGCGGGGCACGCAAATCAGCTAAAAAGTCGAACTGTCGAGCAAACATAATCGTCTCTCCTGTTTGGGCTGCTTCACCGGGGTTTCAAGTGATAGTCGCACGTAGGGGTTCTCCGGTTCAGCGCTTTTCGCCGCCGAGCGAATTTCGCTCACAGGTAGCGCATTAGTTTCCGCTTGCTCCAGTGATCGTCAGTAACGCTCAGACACAATCGGTCAGAGCCCGCCGAAAGCGGCTCTCGAAATAAGTACGAGGTCAGTGGCGTGCACGAGGACGATTGTTTCAAAAGTAAAAGCAATGCTTTGGAGACACAGTGACGATTTAAAATCCATCGTGTCGGTAGCAGCCGTATCGATGCTCGGCATCGGCGAATGAGCCTTGAATATTTGCACTCAGACTTTGGAGCCATCACCATTCCGGCCGTCACAGCGGTCGCGGACGGCGGCTTCGTTACGAATTTACTTTGTCGCTCTCATGTCGCACGGACTCGCGGCGACTGTTCGCAACTCCATAACTCGCTGAAATAAGTGGAGGAAAGCTGCGGCATGAAGCTAGTCGCGCAAATTTCAAGACACGTTTCAAATCAACGATCTCAGGTGGGCACAACCGACTCAACTGCGTGGCGGTTCGAAGCCTGCCCGGGAACGGCCTTCGCTCTTGATGCCTGCCGTCGGCCGCTGTTGCGTCGCACAGCGTCGTTGTCCAAGCCCCGATTGAACCAGTCGCAGTTGGACCTACACCAAGAGCGATACCTAATCTCGCTGCTTTGAAGGAGAAACGACCATGAGACACAGGCTGGGCTTGGCGTTGGCAACCACTATCGCCGTCGGCGCGGCGCCCCAAATCGCGTTAGCCTGTTCGGGTGACGCCTGCAGCTCGGTCTCCGCTGGGACCTGGAGCGGCGGCAAAGTCACCATCACCGACAAGGACTCGAGCGGAAAGATTACGGTCAAGTACTGCTTCAAGGAGGGCAGCACCTGCAATACCTGGGGCATCAAGCCGGGCTCGAATTCGGTCTCGCTGTCGGGCAGTCCGCCGCCGAAGAACACCACGATTGAAATAACCGAGGCAAAATACGATCAGAAGCCGGACCAACTCAAAAGCAGCGGCAGTGGAAGCGGCTCCGGCAGTGGAAGCGGCAGCGGGTCGGGCAGTGGCAGCGCTCAACAAACGCAGAAGGAGGACAAGTTTTTTACGTTCAAAGTAACGAACGCCAGTCCTAACACTTTGACCGTGCATGTTGCCGACTGGAACCAGGCCCAAAAGGAAGTGTTTAGCGCTGAGATTGGCCCGAACCAGTCGGTAAAAGCGAGCGTGAAGGCCAAAGCGGTCGCCCCTAAATCTTCAACTACGATTCAAACCGACCTTCACTGGAAAGCTGTTGCCAAAATCGACGAAGACGGAAAACCGGCGAAGGAAACGCCCGCGAAGCCCCATCTGCCAGGCACCCCGCCGCCGGCGGAAACTGCGAAGCAACCCCTGACCTGGTGCGGTGACTCCCAGACGTTTAGCGACGAACAGGAAGTCAAGGTCGGTCTTCAGGGGAACGGTCCCGGCTACAAATGTAAATGATGCAACATATTGACCCAGGGTCCAAACAGGGTCGCAAAAGGACCCATGGGTGGGCAGCGTTATCGAGCGCCTCATTTTCAAGCGAGTACGGCTTCGAAGAAAGTGCATGATTGCTTTTAAGGAGCCCGGCTTGGGCGGCCTCATGGTGTCAAGAGCCGACTATCGATGCGATCCGCCCCGATGGTCGGCTCCGGGCCATTAGCAGACCCCCTGTCCAAGAATTTCGATGTCCGTTCTTTCGCCCACAACAGAAGGCCGCGATTTGATTCAACGGGGTTTGGGTGTCGATTTACCAAACTTCTTATCAAATCATGAATGACTTCCTGAGATTTTATGGCATCCCAGGAGGGTGTCATGACAACCATTGGCCCGACGTATCCGGCGCAATTTGTTGTTAGCCAAGCAGAAGTGAAACTGATCGCCGACCAAACGTCTAGCGCAGGTCCCTTGGCGATCAAGTCCGACGAGCAGAACTTGACTAACGCTCAAGAGATAGAAGCAGCTATCGCGCACGAAATTGATATCTCAAGCTGAGCCGTTTTCGGCGGCGTTGCTCAAGGCGCTGGATGCTGGCCACTGCGCTAGGCGTTTCGTCGTGCAGCGTGTGTTCATCAAAAATACAATCCGTTGCCCATAACCTGACCGAAAAACTTTCAGGCGTGGCATGATTGATGACGGAAAGATCAGGAATTTCCGCGCTCATGCGGAAAGCCGCGGTCACGGCAGCGTCGCCGAATTGCAGAAGTACATTCAGGACATAGAGCAGGATGAACAGGCGGTATCCGGCTTGGCGCTGGTGGCAGCCGCGCAAGCCAAAAAGAGAACAGGCAGTGACTAACCGATTTCAAATCGGTGACTAACGACAAGCCAACGGACCGAAAACAAAAAGAAAGGTTTTCTGGTGGCGATCCCAGCAGAATTCGAACCTGCAACCCATGGAATAGAAATCCGTTTCGACCGAAAGAACTTCAATAGCTTAGCCGCCGCATGTTGCCGTGGTGTTGCAACTGCTGAAAAAAGAGTTGGCGTCGTTGGGACGGAAGGCAACAGGCTTACGAATCTCCTTGCAGAGGTGGCGACTTTGGAAAGACCGGCGGTCACATGCCTACTAGAACCGTGACTTTGCGACGAATGCGCGAGGAACCCAGTTATCTGCGTTGGTGACAACTCAGTATTGCGTTTCGAACAACCATTTTCAAACAGGACTCTAGTTGTGCGCAAATATTTTATTTTCTTGATTGCCCTGGCTTCATTTGCTTTCGGGGCGTGCTCGCCTTCGCAGGCGCAGATGGTCACACCCGTGCAATTAATGGTGTTGGGATCGGCGGCAACAAAACTCGACGCAGCAAGCCGCCTTCTACGCGAGGCTCCACGTCTACTTGCAGACCGTTGCTGGCGTGCCATGAAGGCGCCTGCGGCGGCCTTATTCCTTTGGCTGGCTTATCGCTGAGCCGCAGCGACCACACCTAAAGATGGTGGGTTCTGATCTGGTTTTTGGCGTGTAGGGATACATGCGCATCCCGCATTGTTCGCAAGTTGGCGCTAGAACGCTGTCGTCCTTTTTGTCGTCGCTCGGATCGCTCTTCATGAGGAACGAGCCTAAACGAGCAGGCTGACACCAAACTTACGCGCGATTCTTTTAAATCGATTCGGCCCCGGTCCCCTGCAACTTCCACTTTCCCAATTGTGGTCCTTGCGGTCAGTAAATACGCGCGGCTCGTTCCGGTTCAGGGCGTGCATCACACCTAGGGCTCCAGCCCTTCTTCGTCATGAGTTCTGTCGGTTGGTCACAGAAAAGGACCGCCCGAAGGCGGTCCACTGTCACTTTCGAAGGCCTACCGAAAAAATCTCAGGCGTTTTGCCCTTCTGCCTTCCGCTTCCGCCACCACGCCATCATGCCGATTAGTGCGAGACCGGTAGCGAAAAGTGGGAGACCGTCCGGGAGTGGCGTGGCGCCAACATTAAGGCTGATTGACGTTCCGTTGAAATAATAGCCGACAGGATCGACAATAGATTTTACTTCAAAATATCCAGAGTTCGAAAAAAGATTTACGGCACCTAAACTGGTAAGAAATGATATTCCCTGAAAA
Organism: uncultured Alphaproteobacteria bacterium; assembly: GCA_963824305.1. GTDB lineage: Bacteria > Pseudomonadota > Alphaproteobacteria > Rhizobiales > Xanthobacteraceae > Bradyrhizobium. The sequence goes on along the minus strand of CAWGOW010000001.1, from coordinate 386,484 downwards.
TCAACGTACGGCTGCGATGAAAAGAACAATTGGTTGTCAGCGTTTGCGTAACTGCTCAGTCCGTTGATAGCGACGCCATCGAACGTTCCGGTTATGCCCGTTACTTGATAGACGCCCGACGAAATTTGGCTTGCAGCAAATGTGCCGGAAGCGACATCGTTAGGCGCGCCAATGCTGGCGACCGAAAAATCAAACGTCGTGGCACGAGCTGGGACAGCTGAGATGCTCCCGAGAAAAATCGCGCCTACCGAAAAAGCCAAGACCTTGCGCATTAAAACCTCACCAAAACCGACTCCCTATCGGCACCCTGACATCCGACGTATCTTTGGTCAATATTTCGACACAGTTTTTTAAAAGTTAGAAACATTATCAGCAAGAGCCTACCATGTTACCTCACGGTAGCCCACGCAACAAAAAGACCGCCCAAAGGCGCGGGTAGCGATTGAAGTCAATGTTGCCCTATGGGGCATGATCCTGTGCGGCCTGCAAACTGCACAATACTTCTACTAACCGAAGATCCATAGAGCGACCCGGATACAGGCCCAGGCTATGGCGCATAGCCATGCGACCGTGGCGATCCCTGTTAGAACGACCCACAACCAGCGCCAAATCGGCCGACGGGTGCTCGTAGGGTTAGAGTCGTCCGGCCGTTCCAAAGTGCTCATTGAACCTGTTGAGAGTTCGACGCGCACACCATAGGCGTGACGAGAAGGCGGCTCAATGAAAGCTGGCGGTTAAGCTGAATACCGGCGCTGCGGGTTAATTCTGGAACGAGATCGTCGGTTTTGTCCGGGGATGATCGACATCCCTCATGATCCCGCAATTTCGATAATCGGAAAGCCGCTATAAATCGTGGTTGGGGAGATCACGGCCACTGCCTCTTGAGTTCCACGCAAAATTTCGAGAACGTTAGGGCGCAGGTTGGAGTGAATAATGTCGGAAGCTGTTAAGTTTATCGTCGACAGCTTTGTACGCCTCAAAGATCGCCAGGCGATCGAAGACCTCCGCGTACATCGCGAGATGCTGCGCGCTAAGCTTCAGGCTAGTGACAGTAGTTGGCCGGGCGTCAGGGAATCTATCTCGCTTATCGATAGCGATTTGTGCGAGATTGAAGCTGGGCTTTCGCGGCTGCAATAGCCGAGGTCAGCTGCAGTTGCGATATGTTTTTGCTGCGCTCGGCTTGTTCGACCTCTTGCCGTAGCAATGCGATCTCTGACCACAAGCGGCGCATAAGCGACTTGCGGCCCTAGATTGGGAGGTCCACAATCTTGGTCATCACAGTCCGGCTCGCGGCTTCTATCTGTGATGAGAACGCCCGGTTGCGCTCCCGCCCTTACTTGAACAGGCGTGGGCAAGATCGTGAAAGACTATCGCGCGTCAATCGAAAAACTTCGCAGGGATGCGGCCGAAGCTGCACTGATCCGCGATCTGGCTACCGATCCCACCAAACGCGAGATGTTCGATCGGCTTCACAAACACTTCAACGGCTTGGCTGATGAAGTTGAGAACGCCGTAAATGCCAGCGCAGCGAAGAAGACCAACTCGCGGGGGTTACAGCCGCCGAAATAGAGCCCGTTACAGGCAGACTTCCGAACCTAGCCTTAGTCTGGATTTTCGATCTTGGCTTTGTGATCGGCCAGGCGGACCCATTGTGTCGCCATCTTTAGAAGTATTTCGCGCTCTTTCGAGTCCTGCGCCTCATTCGCAAGACGTAGGCAGTCGTCAGCGCTTTTGCGATACTCTTTCGATGTCGGCATGGCGTGTCACGGCGCGATTCGATCGAAGTTCATCCGCATTGTCGTCAGATCACTTCGGCGGCTGTAGTCTCGGCGAGTTGGCCCATTCGTCAATGTCGGATGCGGTGTCTGCCTGTCGCGCCCTTTTGATAAGTGCGTCTCTTTCTGGACCCGGCCGAAGCTTGCTGGCTTCAGCTTTCAGCCGTTCGGCGAATGTGGCGAGACGATCTTTGAAGGAAGTGGTCTGTTTAAATCGGCGACGCTGCATGACACAACCTCGGTGCTTACGGGTCCTAACCGTAGGGTTTGCAATTTCCGATTCTTAATATGCCGAGACCCTCCGCTCAGTTCCCTGATACCCACAGCTATCGTTTGTTCAGGTGCGTTGGAGGCTCCGTCGGTTTGGAACTATCTATTCGGCGCCGGCTTACCCCAGGGCGTGTAGGAGGGTTCCATGCGGCACATAACCCGTGGTCGGCTAACGCGAGGTCTGGTCGGAGCGATGCTCTCGATGGTGCTTGCCATGACCGCGCTGTTCGGCGTCGCGCGCCATTTCGCTGGCTGAACCTGTCTGCTCAACACTTAAGCTTGCAGCGGCCTCCATCCCATCCGAACTCCCCCGTGTCGGTTTAAAGCCGGGCGGGTTGGTATTTTAGCGCAACATTGGACAGACAGATCCCGCGCTAGCTTTCGCTTGCCTCAATGCGTCGTCTTCTCTCCACTTTTGAACACGCGCTGCTTGTCCCGGTTCAATGCCTGCATGACTCCGATCCGTGCGTGCATTAGCGGGCCGCGACCTTCAGCCGCCATGATCAGGCACTCAACCGCAACCTGCCATTTCTCGTGCTTTTGCTCGGCCTTCGGCAGCTTCATGAATGTACGGCGGCATGCTTGAGCGTGATCAGCTTGCGATCGTCCGACAGCAGGATCGGGTCCTCGAATTTGCGGGACCAGCCTTTCATCTCGCGGATCACCAGCGACGGTTATCACAGTTCTGCGGCGTGACATGCGCAGCCGCAGCCGCAGCTGCGGCAGCCGGCGGAGGTGCTGTCCGTGCTGTCCGCGCTGCCACGGACCGCGGAACCTCGGCTGCCACCATATCCGCGCCGGGCTACCTGCACGCCGCTGCCAACGTTTTCCTTGTCGAAAACGTAGAACGTGGCGAGACTGATGTCGGCTATTTCTTCCTCGCCGAGCTTGATTGCCTCATTCGGTGCGAAGGCCGTTGTCTGCGGCACGTCCGCCGCCGGTACGGCCGATGCTGTCGCACTTCCCAATAGTGAGAAGGTCAATCCGGCGGCTCCAAGAGCCGATACGGCCGCTTTAGTTCCGCGATTCCGCTTCGAAGCTTGCTTCACCTGTGGCATGGCTCATCCTGCGCAAGTCGTCGTAGAAGTACTACTGCACGGATAGCGGCGCTTAAGCAAACAATTCTGGCCCGCCTGCGTGTCCGCGACGAAGGCCTGGGCGACCGCAGGCGGTAGGTCGAGCGGTTTGCGGATCATACCCAAAACTTGTCCCGCCTCACTCGATCGAATGAGGCGTTTCTCTTCCGGGTAGATCATATGTCCGCCGTCATAAGTCATGGCTTGGCGAGGGATTCATGATCCGAAAGTTACTGTTTGCGACCGTCTTATTGTTGGCGCCAATTATTTCGGCCAAAGCGCAATCACCGTCTGAATGCAACCGTGTTGGATTCCAAGGATATTGGGAAGAGCCTCCGAGTGTCACGTTCGACGGCAAGGAGTGTGTCAAAACGTACACTTGCAAGCTCAAATCGTCTGGCATTCCCCCTAAATGGCATCCGGATCATTGCAAATTGGTAGTTCCAGATCCGGTGAGAAAAAAAGGCTCGTGCGGCACGGCAAAAAATCCGGCCGACTGTAAAATAACTGCTTGCAGCGCAACTCCACCGGTTGACCACCCCTGCCTCTGGCGTGAACAACCGAAGTAGCAATAGAACTTCACCATGCGTTCGTGCCCATTCGCACGTTGCGGCATCGCGTGCGCAATTGCGCGTCGTTCTGGTATGTCCTAGTTCAAAGTTAGCGGTGTCCTGATTTGATTTGTTTGTCGGGTACCGAACCGACAAACATGCGAAACGCTCTTATTCTTACGCGATGACCGATGAGTGGGACGAGGATCTGCGGTGCCCCGCATGCGGGAAGACGGGTACGGCCAGCTTGTCGCACACCAAGGGCGATCAGGCGCCTACCGTTAAAAACGTCTCAGACGGCTTCAAGGTCATTTCCACCCAATATGGTCCCGACTTTCATTGCGGTACGTGTAACATCGCGGTGGCGCTGTAGGGCCGCCTCAGTGCGCGGCCTCTAGTGGCCTAATTCGAAAACGCGAGTGGCCTAATTTGAGTTAAGTCGCCTTCCGGAAATTAAAGCGATGCTAGGATGCATGCATCGCCGCCCCAGTTGCAGTAGTTGCCGGTGACTGAGAGTTCGGTAACGCTCCCCGCCCAACAAGCTCGATTGGTGAGTACGCGCCTAGATAAGACCGGCCGACTGATCCACGAGTGTCTGATAGCATTCGCAGGACATCTTCTCTAAAGCCGATCGCTTCAATATCGTAATTTGCCCGCGGCTGTAATTGATGGCCCCTGCAGCCTGGATCTTGCTTGCAACTTCCGTGACCGAGGTACGTCGGACACCGAGCATCTCGGCAAGAAATTCCTGGGTCAGCGCCACGGTGTCACTTTCGGCCCGATCGGCCGTTTGAAGCAGCCAGCGGCAAAATCTGGCCTCGACGACATGCAGCGCGTTACAGGCCGCCGTCACTCGCGCCTGAGACAACAGGACCTCGTTGTACTGGATGCACATGTTCCGGATAGCATCGCTTTGGGCTGCGGCTTTTCTGAATTGCGGAGCAGGAATTTTACTCACCGCCATGGTGAGTTGAACGACAATGCGAACGAGGGACTTGTAGAGCCCCAATCCGGCCATGGCGCCGACCACTCCCTCGCGTCCTACCGTGGCCGTTTCGATGGCCTTGCCGTCCCGCAACACGGCTAGCAGCGAGAGCATTCCGCTTTCGGGGAAGTAAATGTGATCGACCTCATCGCCCGGCTCAGCCAGCACTTCTCCTTGCTGCAAAGAAACGGTGGTCAGACTGGGTGCCAGGAGATCGAAATGACGGCGCGGCAGAGCCGCAAGCAACTTGTTGTCCAACGGACGACCCGGATTTTTACTGTGCACTGCGGGATCCTGCCCGGTCGGTCGGGCCGATTCTCGCAGGGGGAAAATGGAAGCCGCTCCGAGAGGGGCTGTCCGGCGGGAAGAAGCGTATATAGGGACAAATTACCTGGCTTGTCGGTACGGTACCGCTCTTAGCGCCAAACTGAACGGCTGCGACAAAGCCCTGGAAGGGGCCTTAACGCCGATCGCCGCTGGTTTCTTACGCTGGATCACCACGGCACAACTCTCCTAAGGGAAACGGTACTGGCGTGTTTCGACCCTAGTGGCTGGTTTTGAAAATGTGAGTGGCTTAATTACATATGTCGTGTACCGGACATAGCCTCCGGGGATCATTGATCATCGGGCCTGCCGGCATGCAAGGGACTGACGTGACTGAAAGCCAACCCGGACCGCGCCATTCGGTTAGAGAGACAGACCGGCGTTACTGCCCCCAATGCCAAGCCCCTATGGACTTGGCCCCCAATGTGCCGGGACTGGGGCATCTGGCCGGTCGCATTTTCGAATGCACGAAGTGCGGATACGCTGAGATCGTGCCGGAGTAAGGCCGCATCAATGGCGAATACGGTCTGCGCGGGGTGCGTCGCTCACGTGTTCGGGCCGCTTGTCAACTTGGTGGGCTATGGGCAAGGTCACCGTCTATCAATACCAAATCCTCGATCCCAAGATGGTGGAGCGCCGTCTGTCCCGTCGGTGGGGTATGCGCGCAGCGATTGCCAGCCTTAAGGAGATGGCCGACGTCGTGGAGGCGTCGGCCACGGACGTCGACGAAGCCGTGCTCGACTCGACCGGCTTCACGCCCTTGAATTTTGATCCGAGAGCGCCATGACTGGCCATCCATCTATACCGAGCTCGACAAAATTCTCGCACCCACGATCGCGGCCTAAAATAAATCAGCAATACGGCTACCGCGTAAGGCGCATGTAAGGACGAAACCGTAGTCCGTGCCCGATGGAATGCGGGATGTGATGTGACTGACCCTATCAACAGCGTGGATCTTTCGTCTCTTTCGGCCGACGACAAGATCGAAATTGAGAAGTTGAGGACAGCCTATGACCGCGCCGGACCCGGGGCCGTTGCTGAAGCAATGGCTCACTTGGCCCAGACGAAGCCTGATCTTTTCGGGTGGTTGCTGAAAAAGCTGACTGAGTAACGGCCCGACACACCGCCGGCAGGCACAAAAAAGCCCCGCGCGCGCCGGGCGCCACGGGGCTAGGTCTACCTCTCTCCAGAGGCAGAACAACTCGCTTGATCAAAGCGTGTTCCTAAAAACCGACGGTGCAGTTTTGAACAATCGCAATCGTGATTGTGATTTAGCAACCTAACGCACGTTCGTTCGTAATTTTTGGGACGTCGGCATCGTGCCTCCTCACTGTCAACCGCCGTCGGCGGCTCTGCTTGCACGCTCGGAACGCCGAGCCGTCTTTTGCAATCAGCGAAAAGCGTCTGCGACGCGGCCCTGATGTGCCCCAGAGCGACCCCTGGCATGATCTGACTGCGGGGGCCGAATTTGAACTTGTCGGTTTCATTCCCATTAATTTGGATGGACGAACAGTGGACCGAAACCCTCCGCTGCCCCCGTTGCCGCAAGACCGGACTAGCAAGTCTGACGCAGGGCGAGCAGGACGAAACCCCGAGGGTGAATGACCTCGCATCTGGGTTCAAGGTTATTCACGCCAGATATGGTCCCCGATTCCGTTGTGAGGACTGTGATGTTGAAGTGCTGCCATAACCCCCCGGTGTCTAGTTTTGATTTTCGGAGTTGGCGGCTTATCACCTCACCGAAATGTCGCCGCGACACGATCAAAGGCGTGATGCGACCGGTTCTTCACCTTGATCCAATGTCGCGAAGGCCCGCCGGGATATGGCCGGTCGCTGCGCTCGAAGCTGTGATCCTTGGCGTCAATGGCATCTCCGACTTCGACGCGCTGCACTCCGGCGCGAGCAAAGGCGAGGTTCAGCTTTGCGCGTTCGATATTTTGGCGCTCGATGGCGAGGATTTGCGGGATCTGCCGCTGCGTGAAGTTGGCGCGCGATAGCCGTCGCTGGTCTCAACCCGGCGGCGGCTCTTTCATTTGCCGCAAGGAGGCATTTTCGAGCCTCCATTGATCAGCGAGGCATCATGTCTGACGTCACCATTCCCGAGTGCGATGGAGCAGGCTGGACCCGAGAAAGTCGCCAACGCCGCATGATCAGGTGAGGCGGGGCGCGATGCAAACCCGCCTCGAACCTTCGACATCTCCCAGCTGCGGCAACTTTTTACCAATAAAGGGACAAGTTGAGCGGATGAGGATCAGGCCGCCAACTGGCGTTTCGCGATCTACTGCGCGTCTCGACAAAGAAAAAGCCCCGGACCAGCCGGGGCTTTCAGGTCTCACGTTTCGGGCGTGATCAGTACCTCGACACGGTCGGGCTGTTGAACTGGTAAGACACACGCGCGCGTACGGTTTGCACGTTCATATCGCCGTAGGAGAATCTGGCGCAATTCTGTCCCGCCGTAGTGCATGCGTAGAACGGAGCCGGTTGTCCGTTCGGAAAGGTCCAGCTGCCGCCTCCCACGCTGGTGTCGTCGAAACGGTAATACAGATATTCGAGACCGAAGGTCCAATTGGACACGGGCTTATATTCGAAGCCGGCACCGGCGACCCATCCGACCCGGGTGTCACTGAAGCCGGTGGGCCTGATGTCTTGTCCCGGGGCACCACAGAGGGTCCCCGCCCCATTTACCGGACCGACGCAATGCACCTGCGCGTTGTGGTCCATGTCAGCGAAAGCGACGCCGCCCGTGCCGTACAACATCCAATTGGACGAGGCATAGCCGAGACGACCGCGAATGCTAGCAAGCCAATCGACTTTGGTTTGCATGGTTACGTTGTCCCTGAGAAGACCGAACGTTCCGCCTGCATTGTTCGTGGCCCCGAACAAACTGTTTGTCCCGCTGGCTTTTATGTTTGTCCAATCCCAGTCGCCTTCAACGCCTAAGACCCAGGTAGGTGCAATCTGCCAATTATAGCCGGCATGAAAACCGACGAGCCCGCTGGTCGAAGATGACGGGTCGATGGTGGACGGCGCGTAGGCGTTGGCCGTGTTGCCAACGTTCGCAAGATCCACATAGGTCATGGACGGACCGTCCGACCAGGCTCCGCCGCCGTTGATACCCACGTAAAACCCAGTCCAGCCCATCACAGGTGCGGCCATGGGAGGAGCCTTCATAGCCATGTCTGCGGCGGACGCTTGGCTGGTCAACCCGGCAACGGCAGTCAAGGCAAGCAGTAATTTTTTCATAGAAGCCCCACGGAAAAAAATGAACTGAGGAAATGTTCAGCAACAATAGGATGGATTCCTAGCCGTTACTGTGCCCTTTCGGTCACAGTAGCTAGCAAAGTTGGTGGCAACCCCAGCGCGCATTCGAATAATCTCATGCTGCTGACGCTTGAGCCCGCGAATCGACCGTCGTGGGTGCGTTTTCGGTAGGACTTCGGGCAGCTTAGCCGCATCACCCGGCTATGCTTAAGGATCGATGCTTCTCCGGCGTCAGCCAGCCCCGCCAGTGCGGCGACAATGTATTCCTGATGTTAGCGACAGGCGGGCCGCCGGTGCGTGGTGGCGGAGGCATGCCCCAACGCATCAAAACCATTTCGCGCACACCCATGTCGTTGCGGATCACGGGGGCGAGGTAGTCGGGAAACACGCCGGGCATCGGCGCGAGATTGCCGACATATCGGCTGAGTACGCGGAACAGCGCGGCGATAGCGGCTTGGTTGGTCGTGATCCTGTAGAGGTTGCACATAGCTTAACTGATTTTGGCGTGGGCAGGGCGTCAAGGGACTCGATATGGAACGGCGCTATACCCGAGCATGCGCATGTTCCACGCCTCGCATGCCAATCGATCAGCTTCCTTGCGCGCATTCTTCGCGCGCTCGGCCGACATGGCGATCGAGGCGCCATACAGCGATTGGCGGGACTTGCTGGACATGATTCCGAAAACAGCGCCGAGAGGGAAGCCGCTAGAACTTGGGGTGGGGATAGGCACGCCACAGCGCGTCGTGTGGAGTTTAGCTCACCCGGCTGCGCCCAATCAACATCGTTGGATTAGCGCAAATCGAGTCGCCACAAGCAGTACGGCTGACCTAACCCGTCACCTTAATTTTTCAGCCTGCAGCTTTTCCGCCGAGGCGCGAACGTGAATCCCACCCTTAAGATTCAGAAGTCAGAAGCAATGACCCTGATTGAACAATCAAGGCCGAGATGAAAAAGCGTTCAGAGGCGAAGGCCAAGCGTAAACTGCTTAAGCATCCAGAAGAACCACGAAACGCTACGGCTGAGGAGCTGAAAGCCGCCGGTGATTGTTCGCGACATGCTCGCGAACTCTTGCGACTACGGCAACCGGACTTTGACCGAAGATCAGATTAGTCCCAGCTTCGGCAGAGGCGTCGATTTTCTCGGTGATCATCAACTGTATCTCAGCGATCGCGCCGGGCCCGCCCGAAATAATCTTCGTCATTCGAAGGCTGATGACCTCATTGGCTTCGATTGCGAGCTGAATAAACGTTGTGAACACGACGCGCCTCCTGGGCGAGGCGCTATGCCTCCCTTAGCCACAATGCCGCCGTAGGTGGGAAAGTTCCCGAAGGAGGTACCTCGCTGCAATCGGAATGACAGCTCCGGCGGTCGCACAGTGAAGCAAGACAAGCCGATGATGGGGGAAGGGATGGACCGAAGCCTCCACGCCATCTCTGTAAATACACGACTCAAATAGGCCACTAAGGGTCGAAACAGGCCAGTACCCGGCAATGAGCGTTCAAAAAGTAATGGAGTGGTTCGGCAAGGGCTTAAAGTGCGAACCGTGCCTTCTAGCCCTTCTCATTTAGGTAGCCTGGAGATCGTATAATCAGCAGTTTTTCTGCTACCGTTCCGCATCGAGTTTAGCGACCTGCAGGCTATTCGCTAGGCAACGCCCTATGGTTATGACGGGAAGGATACCAATGTTCGGCAATCGAAACGCGCTGTTTCTGATTATCGGAGCACTGATCGTCGTGGTCGGAGTGCTTGGTTACAATCTATATCAGGATCGAAAGCAACCCGAGGGCCTCCAGATAAATCTTGGCCCGAACGGCGTGAAGATCCAGGGGAAGTAGTGAAGGGCCGGAGGCCTTGCTCACGTGCGGAGTCTGTTACCTATCCTGGACCTTTGTCGGGGTTGCGTCAGGGTCTTGCTTTCCGCCTGATTTCGGGATGACCGTGTTTGGCAAGTTTGTTGGCGGCATAGTTGAAAGCACTTCCACGCGGTTCTCCGGCTTCAGCGCTTTGCAATCCATTCCGTAGATCAATTCGCCTTTTGCCGACTGGCCGATCGGCGGACACTCTTGAAGCGCGTTAGAGTCAATCTGCTTGTCCTGCGCAAATGCAGCTGAGGACAGCAGTAAAATAGCCGAGGTTATCTTCAGCATTATTTCCTCCCAAATAGATTGTTGGGAAACAAACGGCGGGTGTAGGAGCAAGGTTCCAGTAACTGAGGAAAATGGCCCCAACCTGGGGAAACTAGGGCCCTATCTTTTCGCCGGGGTTTTCCAGTGCCCGTTGTCTGTTGGGCGACCAGCCACTACGATTGCGCAAAGTCAGGTCGGCCGGGACAAACAAATATGACTACTGATCCAGATCCGTATGAACAGGGCCAGCGCGCGGCGCGAGAAAACATTCCTGCCGAGGGCAATCCCTACCAAGACGGGAGCCAGGAGCATTCGCTTTGGGCTGCAGGTCATGAGGAAGTAGCCGGCGCAGCTGAAGCCGATGAGTTCGAAGGCACCTAGTCCTGCGATGCGGAGGAGCGCGCCTCGATTGTACGTTCTCCGCTCCGACGCGCGGCGCTCGAACTCATCCTCGAAGGACGTATCGCTTAGGCGGGGCTTTCTTCACCGCGTTGGCGATCGGAATACACCTTTTTGTACGGCGGCGACCGGCTTTCAAGCCGCGCTTCGTACTTCGAGGCTAGATCGAGCAAACGCCGCTTTGTAAATTCGTCCGCTGTGCCGGCCATAAGCCTGCACCTGTTGGCCAATTCTTTCAGGTCTTCTTTTCTCATCGCTGGACCACGCGCCTGTTTGGCGAAGCCGCCGCATTGGGCAATGCGACGGCCTCTCATCGCGGAAACGGATGGGGTCTGTGTTCGCGACTACCAAACTCTTGAGCGCTTAAGAACAGCCGCGCAACGAAAGTCGCGCGTTAAGCTGAATAGCCATCGCAAAGGTTAAAACCGGAACGCGCTATTGCAGGGCAGTGCCGCAGCCAAAGCGATGTCGTCTGCCAAATTGGCCGCACCTCATCCTGGCGAGCGCCGTCTCCGGGTGCATGCTTTATAGATAGTTTTACGCCGCTGCGATCGCGTGCGACTTTGATGCGACGTCAGACCGCGCCGCCCCACCAATCAGTGATGATGCTTTCTGCGATGCCAGCGGTAATGATGAAAATGCAGCCGATGATGCACTTTGGTTTTAGCCTCGGGGGGCGCCTTGTCGTTGGCGTCGAGAGCGGCAAGATGGATCTTCTCGACGGTCACGATCTTCTTCTCGTCTACATCGACCGTGGGCAGTACGTCCGTTTGGCTGACCGGACGGGCGAGCACGGTAGCGTCGACCTGGATCGAAGGTGGCGACGGTCGGCGGGAATCCGATGGCAGACCCCATCGCAAAGCGAACAGGCCGCTTATTCCCAGCGCGCAAACCGTCAAGAGACGGACGGCCGTCCACATGTGCTTCGCCCTCACTGCCTAACCTGTTAAGAAACAAGAGGATTTTGGGCAAAACAAGGCGGCAGTCGCCAGGCACGAAGTCGTTGATCCGAGTGCCCCGACTTCTGACGACATGCACCTGGCTTTACTCCGGCGGTGGCGCGCCAAGCGATGTGATCACGATCGAGGCACGTTATCCGCCGGAGCACCGAGACCGACCCGATTGACCTTGTCGCGTAGAGCTTGGGTCAAGCCCCGTTTTCTGCCGGCAGGTTCGCAAGCTCCTTACCCTTGTCGTCTGTAATTTTGACTTCCCAACCCTCGCTGGCCCACACGCGAGCTTTTGCGAACGCTATCAGCTCGCTGGATCGTTCCCATTTGACTGTCTCATTTTCTCTTACGGCGACAATTCGATACACAACTAGACTCCTGCACGCCCAAACATTTCAACCCTGGCAATGATCTAAACCGGCGCGCTCCTTATTCGAATGCCGCTCAACTAAAGCGGTTCACCGCGAACGTTAGCGACACCACGATCAGTCATTCCCAACGAACGAGCAGCGGCAAGTGATAGATCAAGCACGCGCCCGCGAACGCTAGGGCCGCGATCGTTTATTATGACCACGACCGATCTATCATTTGCGAGATTAGTCACTCGAACCCGCGTACCGAAGGGTAGGCTGCGGTGAGCAGCGGTCGGTAGATTGCGGTCAAACGACGAGCCGCTTGCAGTTTTGCCGCTAGAATACGAATAAAATGAAGCCTTCCCAGAAAAGCTCCGCGAAGCTTGATTGTCCGATCTGCCTATTTCCTGCGGGGCAGCGGGGGGCTGGGATTCTTGGGTTTGATTGGTTGCGGAAGGCGGCTCTGCATGGGCCTTCGGAATGATTGACCATCTCTCGTCGAAGTCTTGTGCCAAAGCCGAGCTGACGTGTATCGCCATAAAGGCTATGACCATCGCAATCGAAATAGCACGCATGACTGCCTCGCCAACAAATAATCTAAATCAGTCGGATAACGCAGAACTGCGAGGCCATGTTCCCGCGAGCCTAAAAGCCGATAGTCTGTGCACTGATGAACAGATGGGCGCAACGCTCTTACCCGGCTGCTCGCTGCTCACCGCCGGGGCTTTCGTGCGATGCGTTAGCCCCTTCTCAAGTTCAGCTTGAGCAACCCGCTCTCGGAGCGAGAGCACGTCAGACATCAACTTCTTCAGGGCGGTGACAGAAAAAGCCGCGCCAGGGGGACCATCAAAATTTTGCTGCTTCAACCTCATGAGCAACTAACGCCCAATCACCGGCGTCGTTGCCAACTTGGTGACGGGTATGCGTTGTCCTCAAAGCGGGAACAATTGATCGAAGTGCCTCAGTTCGCTGGACGACGCCAATGCCGGAAGGACGGCGCTATATTGATTTCCCGAACTGCTCGTGACGATGACGCGACAGTTGGCTCTCGTCTCGTACCTTTCCGCCGGGGCCCAAAAGCCGGGGCTGAATGAACGGGTCAGCCTTCTCAACAAACAACTTCACCAACCGGGCGCGCTCTGCGGCATTTTCCACAAGAGAAGCAATGGCGACATATGCCGTCGGCGCGTCTGTGCCCGGCAAGTCACAGTTTACGATATAAGCCCGCGGATACGGTTTCCTTTCTTTGAATCAATTTACTTTCGGTTAGAATCGCGGCCCGTAACAAGATCGGCGGGGCTGAACCTAGATCCTGATCTGCCAGTGATCAGAGCAGACGAAAGGCTGCCCGTGAGGGCGGTCTTTGTCTGTTGCCGGTATGGATGCCAGTGAGTGTATTTAAGGTGGAAATACTAGGTCGAGCGATTGTCGTTCGTCATATTCGCCAAGGACACAAGTTCACGTTTCCCGTCACGAGCAAAGGGACGGTGGCCCTTCGTGGCGCCTCAATCGAATCGAACCCCAAAGCAGCAAGGAGTGCTCAAGGCTATCTCTTGGAGGCTCACAAGGTAGCTCGGGACGCTTACGAGTGATCGGGACCAACTGGATGTTGCCAGCGCTGCCGCGGTTTTTTGTAAAGTCGGCTGTTTCGCTCGTTTGTTTACAACTTTTACAATTTTAGGAATGCCGTCGGATGTAGGAAGCGAAGCCAAAGAGTGTGCAATGATAATCGCCGAATACCATGGGCGCTTAGAACTTCCATGGACCGCTGAGCTTCCCGCTCTTGTTTTACTACTTTTACAATTTTGGTGATCGCCGTTCGGGTTCGGAAATGTCAAGCGTTCAGCCGACCGACAAGACCACGGGCGTGAACCTTGCCCACGCATCTGAGAACTCGAGCTGAGCGTCATGCGCACTAATCGGCGACATGCCGTTGGCTCCCGCCCATGCATCATGGCCGGGCGTTTCGGTTTGCCATCCGGCCGGCCGCGCTTCCGACCATGGCGGTGCAGGCTGTAAGGTCTGTGTAAGCCTAGGGCCCTAACGTCGGGCAATGAATCAACTTTACGACCCGACCCCGGAGTTCCCGGACGACACCCCGATCGCCCACATTCGCTTTCCCTCGCGAATACGTAATGTCTTGGTGGCCGAAGGCCTAACTACAGTCGGCGAAGTCCGCGACGCCTCCGACGCGATGTTGTTGACCCTGCAAAATTTCGGACACGCCTCGGTAACCTACTTGCGTCGAGCACTTGGACGGCGCAACACCAGCGGGCTTCCCACATCTTGAAGCATCGGTCAGTCGATGTAGCGCATTTGTCGAAGGGTCACGCGAATAGGTCCGCTACCCATAGCGGGAACCCGCTGAAGGTGCCGCTTGGCAACGGTTAATGACATCAAGAGCGAACGAGAAAGGTCGGTATTAGGTCTGGGACTTCCTCTTTCATCGCCGGTGCCCATCCGGCCTCAACGGCTCTGAGCGCTTCCTCTCGGCGCAAGCGCTGAAATCTCCGCCGTCGTCGAGCTGACATTGCCGAACGCAGCGCGTATCCGCTCGCAAATCCAATCGTCGATGCCAAAGCTATAGCCACCGCGGTTTCTATTTGGTCCATTCGCTTTCCCCCCAGGGCACGCGTAATCCAATCCTCGGACGCTGTGTTAGTCAATTGGGACGCTGCAACTCGATTTCAGCCGACAATCCCCTTTATCTCTAGAAACACTGTCGCTTAATTCCGCGAGGCAAAACTTCCGGCATTCCCCGGAAGGAATATCAATCTCTGGTGTTGATGTATTGGGGCGGGGCGAAAGAGATACATGGGGTGAGCCCATGCTTGAGCTGTCGCTTGCTGTGATTTTTGGTTTTGTTGTGGGATATGGCGTGAGGGCTGCGATCTCGCGCCATCGACGGCTAAAAGTCCGCAGGAGATGATGGGCGGCCGGCGTATCCCTGCGGCCTCACCGATCACGCGACTGCCTCCGCTTTATAGCAGTCGGGGCGCAGCGTGCTGATGTTACGGCCGGGTAGGCAGCGTACAATTTTATTTATAGGCCCGGCCGCCGGAACGCCGCGCGCGCCGCCGCTTCTGTTGGGTCGCGTTGGCTTGTCCCCTCACGGCCTGCACGGCCGGTCGCTAAAAACCGCCCCCCAAGATGCCCGCCGTGCTCCTCGCCCCGGCACGCCCTTTGCCCCCGTCATTTGTGGCCTGACCACATCAGGCGATTCCAAGGACTGGCCTGCCGTCGCCCTCTCGTTGCTCGGCAGGCCTTTTTCTTGCCCGCCGGCACGTTGTTTGCTTCAATGACGCCGGGCTGGGACGAGCCAGAGCGCTAGCGGTGCTCGGGTTCAATTACCCAAAGACCCTTTCATTATTCGATACTTCCAGAGGCCCGGCCGGAGTCCCCTCCAAGCCGGGCCTTTTTCGAATGCGGCGAGGCCACGATCTGGCGGGCCCTAAAGGCCGCCTGAGGGCGGCCACATTCCAGCACACTGCCGATGCCTGCTAGAGCCCCCTCGCAGCCTGCGGGAGGGTCCGAATGGACGAATGGCTAACAGGAAAGTCACCCTTCTGGGCGTCCCGCTTCAGATCTGGATGGTTGTCACCTTCGCGCTCAGCTTGATCGCAGCACTTGTCAACCTGTCAGAAAAGGCCCACCCGCCGCATCGTTGAAGCCGTCAAAGATTCAGAGAAAATCAGCAGTTGTGGGTGTCGCACCTGGTATGGTCCTGCCTCTGGCCTTCTCAAGCGCGGCCTCCCACTGCTGACGAGTAGCGCCCAGAAAGGCATCGCTGTGCAGTACACTGCCCGCGACTTTAAACTTGCCGTGCCGGGGGCAATTAAAGCCTTCGGCGTCGCCGTCGAGTCGAACCGTCTCAGCGCCGCAGATCGGACGGGTGTTCGTATCGCGCCCTAACGCCAGCACGCGACGAGCCAACGGCGCGATCACTAGCTCGTTCAATGAATCCCATCTCGTGAGGGCAACCGGCGCTGTCTAACTGTGCTGCCATACTGAAATAAGAAGCGCCGCAACGACGATGATGTCCGCGATCATTAACCAGTTGTTGACTGTGATATCGAAGGGCATGAAGCGTCCCTACACAAGCCTAAATCGAGTAGGTTAAACGCTTAAGCTGACATCAGCCTTACGGCTGGCACCGGGTCACAGCGAAAAGTCCGGCAAGAGGCCGGGCAGATCGCCAATATAAATTTCAAAACGCAATGCAGCGATGTACCGCACGCCGATTATAGGTCGGTCCAGATCATTGAAAGCCTCAACCGCTAAGGCGTAGGGTCGCATCGTTCTTGATCGCCAGCATTTTCAGGGCGTGCCAGCGCTCGGCATGTATCCGAACCAGTATAGATTTAAATGCACTAGGATTGCGAGCCCGCGGTCCAATGGTCTTTGGCTTGCGGCCCATCACTGCCTCGATTGATTCGATATCAAAAAATCGAACCTTAGGCGGGGAGGGTTTTGACCCAAACCGGAAGTTGGACCCGCTGGTGAAGTTCGCGCACTGGCATAAAGCTGACGCTACCGCTGTCGACTTCCGCTAATGACCTGAGGCGTCTTCAGCTCTTGGGATTGTGCAAGTCTACGTATTATTACGTGGCTTCCATTAACCTCGCGTCCAAGTCAGCTCTGTATTCTTTCCGCGGAGGAACCGGAATCCAAAATTAAATCATCACCGAAAATAAGAACTGGAGTTTTAGTGATGGGTATTTTGATCGTAGACGACGATGATGATGTGAGAAACATCATGGAATTATTGATCAGAAACGATGGTCGTCGAGATGTGGCTACAGCGGAATCGGCTGAGAAGCTGTTCTCACTTCTGGCGCGCGGCCCGGAAATGCACTTCGATCTCATTTTTCTTGACGTAACCATGCCCAATATTGACGGAATTCAGTCGTGTAGGGAAATTCGAAAGGATGTGAGATATCGAACGGTCCCGATCGTGATGACAACCGCGCGTGTCGATATGAAAACGATTGAGGCAGCATTTGACTCAGGTGCAACCGACTATCTTACTAAGCCGATAAAGCCGCCGGACCTCCTGGCATGCGTTCGCGCCAAACTTAAACTCAAGGCGGAACTCGACATGCGCGACCTGCTCCAAAGTGAGTTCTCCAGCCGATTCCAGCAATTTGGAACATTGGCAGACAGCTTGAGCTAGTCGAGTTTATTTAGCTGCATCAGAAACAGCTCGTTTCGATTGGCTGCTTGCCGACGTGTAACGAGTCTGTTCGTTCGCCTCACGTGCGACGTTAGGCTGTGCGACGTTGGTTCAGGCCATAGTCGTCACCCGGAGCGGAACAGGAGTTGGAATTCCCTTGGGGTCGAGCTTTTTATGGCCGGGCAGAGACATTGCATGTTGCGCAAATCACATCGATGTCCCGCGGGTCTCCTACGGCCTTGAAGACGTCGGCCAGATTATCGACAGCGGTTAGGTGGTCGCCCTGTCTATGCTCGGTTAAAGGGCAATAAGGGACGTCAAATTCGCCGTGCCAGTCTTGCCGCACACTGGGCATTCAAAGTGTTCTACCCATCGGTCAGCGAACAGTCGCCCCTCCTCAACATGCGCTTTAGTCACGCCGATAGCTACGAGACGCTCGGTAGAGGCGGCTATTTGAATGTGTCAATAGTGCCCAGCAATCTGGTCGGCAGCGATGCCGCCTGTTGGCACAAAACCGACCTGCCGTCGTTGTCGCTGCACGTCCGTTGTTGGGGGCAGAGCTACACGTGTTCAGGCTGAGCCACTTCTGTTTTTTGCCACGAAGCGGTACGCACAGGCGCCCAATCACGTTTCAATCTGTCACGATCCGCGCCTGTTTTGCCGCGGCTACGGCTTGCGTTCGATTCACTACACCGAGCGCCTTGAAAATGGCGGTGATGTACGATTTGGTCGTCTTTTCGGAGAGGCTGAGCACTCGGCTTATCTCTTTGTTGGTCAGTCCGCGGCACAGTTCTCGCAGTACCTCGGTTTGCCGCTCGGTCATGCGTCCAACGGCGGCAGGTGCCGGACGACCGGCTTCCACGGCCAGGGTAGGTGTATAGTTGAGCAACAACGGCGGCACATAGATTTCGCCTGCCAGCACTAGCCGTAGCGCAGACAAGACATTTCGCGGGCTAGCTGATTTTGGCAGATATCCGAATGCTCCCGACTTCAGGGCGAGAGACACATCGTTCGGATCCTCAGAGGAAGACAATACGATCACCGGCAAGTGGGGGCAGCGTTTGGCAAAAACGGGGATCACTTCCATGCCGCCCTGATCTGGCATATTGAGATCGAGAAAGACCGCGTCGAGGTCAGGGTGGGCTTCGGCTAATCGCAATCCTTCTACCGCTTCCGATGCCTGCAACACGTCAACGGCTTGCTCGAATTGCTGAAGCAAGGCTACAAGTCCCTCCCTCACCAGCGCATGATCGTCGATAATGAGCAGCTTCATGCCAGCATTATTTCCGTTAATCTCACCGAACCGCAAGTCGTCCATCCTCAAATGCTGGAAAATCGACCTGGGCTCGCCGACGAAGAGCCCCTCATAGATCCGGATTTATGGCTTCAGCTCTGATGTAACCCACCCGAATAAGGCGCGGCAGGCGAGAGATCCGCAGTGCAGAAGGCGAAGATGTCCCCGCAGCGACTCGATCAATTGCGCGCAGAGCAGGTCGCAGGATTTTATCGTAATTCTACGCCGGGCACGGCGGGTGGCATGATCGTAGCGCCGATTCTCTCAGGGCTGCTGGTTTACGAAAAGGCTATCTCTTTCGGTGTGGCTGCCATTTTCGTGCTGCTGTTGGCCTTAAGCACTGTCGGACGTTTAGCTTTGATCCGGTTCTATAAGAATGCGGCGCCACCGGCCAAAGACTGGCGCCGTTGGGCCAATTTCGCGATCGTGACTGCGCTCATTGGCGGTTCATGCTGGGGATTAGGCGGGCTGTTCTTAATGGATCCTGGTCGTCCAGAATATCAGTTTATGGTTCTTATGACGTGCGCCGCGCTTGCAGCTGGAGCGATCACGGCGTTTGGTACCTACTTGCCGTCCTATTACTGCAATTTGTTCACCATCATGGCGCCGGGTTGCGTTTGGTCCGCGTTGCAAGGAGACGCCTTGCACTGGACTTACGCCATCCTTGACGTGATCTGGGTGGCCGTTGTCGCTGTTCTCGCAAATTCGTTTAGCAAATTGTTGATCGAAGCGCTCGAATTGCAATTTGCCAACCTCGACCTTGCCAACGACCTGCTCGTTCAAAAGGAATTTGCCGAAGCTGCCAATGTCAGTAAATCGAGATTCCTGGCATCGGCAAGCCACGATCTACGTCAGCCTGTTCACGCGCTGGGTATGTTTGTTGGTGCCTTGCGCGATAGGCCTCTTGATGAAGTCAGCGGTCGACTGGTGCGGCAGATTCAAAATTCGATAGGCGCGCTCGATAGTTTGTTCAGTGCAATCCTCGACATTTCTCGCCTCGATGCCGGCGTCATCGAAAGCCGGCCACAGGCTTTCGCGATTCATCCGATGCTCGAGCGAATTTGCCGTGACGAGATTCCTGAAATCGATCGCAAGGGCATCGAATTGCGGCTCGTCCCTTGTAGTCTCTTTGTCCAAACCGACCCGGTATTGCTTGAGCGCGTCCTGCGTAACCTGATCTCCAACGCTGTTCGTTATACGGACGCAGGCCGCGTGGTGATCGGTGGCAGACGTGGCGCCCGGCTGAGCGTTCAAGTGTGGGATTCCGGACGCGGCATCCCGGCTGATGAGCAGGATTTGATTTTTCAGGAGTTCTATCAGATCGGAAATTCAGAACGGGACAGGACACGCGGATTGGGACTTGGTCTTGCAATCGTACAGCGATTGACGCGAATACTGGATATTCCGATGCAGATGCAATCACAGGTCGCCCGGGGATCGGTGTTCAAGTTGTTCGTCCCGCTAGCCGCAGAAAGGCCGGCGGCCATTGAGCCTTCTCAAGGACTGCCTGCTGTTGCCCAGGCATCACGTTTCATCCTGGTCATCGACGATGAGGTCGCAATCCAGGAAGGGATGAAGGTCTTGCTGACGGGATGGGGGCATTCAGTCATCACGGCGAGTTCTTGCGCAGAGATGTTGGAATATGCGACCGCCTTTACCACAACGCCGAGCCTGATTATTTCGGATTACCGTTTGCGAAATGGCGAAGATGGCATTGCTGCTATCGAGCGCCTCCGCTCCGAGTTCAACAGCGATATTCCGGCCATTCTGATCACTGGCGACACGGCGCCCGACCGGATACGTGATGCGGTGATCAGCGACTGCCTTCTGATGCACAAGCCCGTATCCGACAACAGATTGCGCGCGTCGATCGTTAAATTGACGGCTGAAGCGGCAGGGCGGCTCTGATCATCCGACGTTTTACAAGCGTTCCCTTCGGGGTAGCGGCAATGCACGCGCAAAGTAGTATCTTCCTGGCAACACATTTGTCTTTTTGCCGGTCCTAAGACCGTCTCAGGACCTATCAACTGCGCTCACCCTCGGCGAAAAGCGTTGCGCTGACTTTTGTATACGCCACCCACTGCTGTGGTTTGCCGTGTGGTGACTTCTGATCGGCAATCTGAGGCGGAAATTGAGCGCAGATGTAGGAAGTGTCGCGGGTGGTCGTCGGGCCCTCATCTGCGCATTGGGTTGGCGGCCGATCGGGGTGCAGTGGGCCTCGCGCGACGGCTCAACTGCGCTTGCGTTGGTTGCGGTCTACTTCGCTGTTCTTGCCGGAAGCGCCAGGGCAAACGATCTCTGCGCAATGGCCAGCAACTCCGCGACCTGCTCCGGCGATCAGTCTGCGGGGATAGCGCTCAATTTCGGTGGCGTGGTCAACAGCCTGTTCGTCCAGTCGCTAACTCTGCCGATCACGCCGGCGGCAGGCACTGCCGGCATCAGTTTCCAGGCGCAGGGCTTCCCCGGCCTTCAGATTACGATACCCAGTGGACTGCCCGGATCGCCCTTATCCATCACGACCGATACCAGCGTGGGCATCACGACGAACAACGCCTCCGGCATCGCGGTGACCAGCACTGGTGGCAACGGCGCTGACTATGTTCCGTTCATCAGCAATGGCGGCGGCGGCGGGGCTGGCGGAGTAGTCACCATCAGCAACGCGGGCTTAATCAAGACCTCCGGGGCGAATGCGGTCGGCATCACCGCCGAGAGCAGCGGCGGCAGCGCGGGATTAAATGCGGTCACCGGTGGCGGCGGTCTCGGCGGCGCGGTTATGGTGACAAATTCAGGCGACATATCGACCAACGGGACCAGTGCTTACGGCATCTTTGCGTCCTCGATCGGCGGCAACGGCTATCTGCAAAGTCAGGACAACGGCGCGCCCGGTGCGATGTCCGGCAATATCAACGTCGGCAACTCCGGTTCGATCACGACGCTGCTTGCCGGCAGTTCGGCCATCTTTGCGTCCTCGATCGGCGGCACGACCGGAAACAGCAGTTCGATCGGCGCCAATGCCGGCTCGATTACGATCACCAATGGCGGCGCGATCACGACGTCAGGATCGAGCACGCTGCCGGTCTTCCCGTTTCCGTTCACGCTGTCGAACGGAATCATGGCGCTTGGAACGGGTGGCGCGGGAAGCAACGGCGAGAACGAGAACGGCGCCGGTAACGAGAGCGGCGGCAATGCCGGCGCTGGCGGCGTCGGCAGTGCGATCAGCGTCAGCACTGGCGGCACCATTATCACCCAGGGCGTCGGCAGCTACGGCATTTATTTGCAGAGCCTCGGTGGCGTTGGTGGCGTCGGCGGCGGTGCCGGTGAGGAAGGCGCTACCAATACAGGCGGAGGCGATGGTGGAACCGGTGGCGCCGGCGGTGCGGTAATGGTGACGGCGTCCGGTACAATCAAGACCAACGGCGGCGGCATTTCCGCCAATAGTGTCGGTGGTGCAGGCGGCACCGGCGGCGACGCAACCGGTCTCATATCAGTCGGGCGCCCCGGCGGCGACGGCGGCGCGGGTGGTGACGTGACCATCACGACATCAGGCCTTTCGCTCACCACCACCGGGAACGGCACCGTGAGCCCTTTCGCAACGATCCCGCCCGTGGGCATCCTTGCGCTGAGCCAGGGTGGCAACGGTGGGACAGGTGGCGACGCCAGCGACAACGGGAACTCCGACGGCACCAGTGGCAACGGCGGCAACGGTGGGACGGGCGGCACCGTCAAGATCACCGGATCGGGGACCGTGATAACGTCAGGTACGAACGCTGTCGGCATTTACGGCCAGAGCATTGGCGGCAATGGCGGCAACGGCGCCAACGCATTTGGCACCAGTAACGCTGACGCGCGCAATGGCGGCGCCGGCGGAAATGGCGGCATCGTCACCATCGAGACGTCAGCCAATGTGACGACGAGCGGCAGCGGCGCTTACGGCATCGCGGCCTTGAGCCAAGGCGGCAACAGTGGCAACGGCGGCGCGGCGATATCGGTGTTCAATTCCAATGCGGGCAACAGCGCCGACGCCGGGACCGGTGGCACTATCACTTTGACATCGAACGGTACAATCACGACCAGTGGTTCAGGTGCGGCAGCGCTGTATGCCCTGAGCGCTGGGGGCGATGGTGGCAACGGCAACAGCGCAGGTGCAGCCGTTGCCGCTGGGGGCAACGGCGGCGCGGGCGGCAATGGCGGAGCGGTGACCGTCAACGCCAATGGGACCGTGAGTTCGACGGGCAATGCGGCCGTCGGAGTGAGCGCTCAAAGTATCGGCGGGATTGGTGGCAACGGGGACAGCGCCGGCGGAGCCGGTGGGAGCGGCGGTCCCGGTGGCGTCGGCGGCTCAGGCATCACGGTGATCGTCAATGCCAACGGCAAGATCGCAACCGGCGGCGATCTGTCCTATGGCGTTTATGCATTGAGCGAAGGCGGAGTGGGCGGCACCGGCGGCAGCGCCACCGGTGCGTTCGTGACCAACGGTGGTCGGGGTGGAGCAGGTGGCGCCGGCGGCGAGGTGACCGTTACCACGGCCGCGAACAGCACCATCACGACGTCCGGACTGCTGGCGAGCGGCATCTTCGCGAGAAGCCTCGGCGCGGCCGGCGGCAATGGTGGCAATGCGGGCGCGACCTACGCCGATCCCGGTGGCGGCGGTGCCGGAGGCCTCTCGGCGCTCGTCACCGTCAAGGCGAACGGTTCGATCACTACGAGCGGATTGGGTTCTTTTGGTATTCAGGCCGAAAGCACCGGCGGCGGTGGCGGCACGGCGGCTAACGGCAGCGGTGTCGTCTCGGTGGGGGGGACCGGTGGTGCGGCGAGCGATGGCGGCATTGTTAACGTCAGCAACTACGGATCCATTATGACGAGCGGGCTTGTCGCACACGGCATCACCGCTGCCAGCATCGGTGGTGGCGGCGGAGCCGGTAGCCATGACGGCGGGCTTGTCGCGCTCGGTGGATCGGGCAACTCCAGCGGTGACGGCAACACTGTCACCGTCACCAATGAGGCCGGTGGTACCATCCAGACGTCTGGCGTCGGAGCATACGGCATTTATGCCGAGAGCCTCGGTGGTGGTGGTGGCAACGGCGGCGGCTCGAGCGGCCTCGTCTCGGTCGGTGGCGCCGGTAGTACCGGCGGAAATGGCGGCAACGTCAATGTCTACAATTACGGGTCGATCACCACGACGGGCCTCGGCAGCAACGGCATCTTTGCCCAGAGCGTCGGCGGGGGTGGTGGTGACGGCGGCTCCGCAAGCTCGTTCGCGGCGCTTGCCAGTGTCGGGATCGGCGGTAGCGGTGGCGTCGCCGGCAGCGGCATGCAGGTTCTGGTTCAGAACTACGGCGCGATCGATGTGTCCGGTTTTCGCTCAAGCGCGATCTTCGCGCAGAGCCTCGGCGGCGGCGGCGGCAATGGCGGCGACAGCACGCTCGGTTGCGCTTGCCTCGTGCAATATGCGGTCGGTGGTAAAGGCGGCTCGTCTGGGGCCGGCGGCAATGTCGAGGTCGATAACTACGGCACGATCAAAAGCACAGGCGACCTGGCGCCAGCGATTTTTGCGCAGAGCGTCGGCGGTGGTGGCGGCAGCGGCGGTGCTGGTTACGGATATGGGGCCGGCGTCCTCAACGTCGGCATTTCGGTCGGCGGCGCCGGCGGTTCGGCGGGTGGCGGCGGCATCGTCACCGTTGATCAAACCGGCGCAATCGTCACCAAAGGTGTGAATTCAAACGGTATCACCGCCTTCAGCATTGGCGGGGGCGGTGGCAGCGGCGGAAGCAGCGCCTCCCGCACGGCGACAACGCTTTTCATACCCTCCAACACGGGTAAGACCGGTCCGGCAACGATGTCGATGGATCTTTCGTTTGGCGGCACCGGCGGCTCTGCCGGAGATGGAGGTGCTGTCAATGTTTACAACACAGGATACATCCTGACCGGTGGCGCCGGATCCGCCGGCATTTTTGCACAGAGCGTCGGCGGCGGCGGTGGCAACGGCGGTGATGCGTCGGCCACGTCGACAGCTGTCAACGACGGCGGCGCGAACACGCTGTCGCTGACCGTCAGCATGGGGGGCAATGGCAGCGGTGGCGGCAAGGGCGGCACTGTAACGGTTAGCAACGTCGGCAAGATCTTTACGATGGGCGACGAAGCGCCGGCGATCGTCGCGCAAAGCGTCGGTGGCGGCGGCGGCATGGGTGGCGCGGGCGTTGCTTCTTCCGATACGGTCGGCAACATCAATAATTTCACACCGGGCAACATCTTCAACCCAAACCCGAGCACGCCTCCTGCCGATCCGGATGTCCCGAATTCGACCGATAGGTCGAAGCTCGAACAGCTAGCGAACGGTTCCAAAGAAGGCCTGAAGGTCGCTGTCGCTGTCGCCGTCGGTGGCAGCGGCGGCATAGGCGGAGCGGGCGGAGATATCTTCGTCACCAACGACGGCGACATCGTGACTTACGGCTATGCTTCGCAGGGCATCTTCGCCCAAAGCGTTGGCGGTGGCGGCGGATCGGCGGGCGGTGGCGGAGGACAGAGTTCGGGCGGGATTGCCGTCGGTGTCGGCGTCGCAGGCAACGGCGGTGCGGCCGGCAAGGGAGGCGATCTCTATATCAGCAATACCGGCACGATTTCCACCTGGGGCGACGATGCAATCGCTATCTTCGCACAGAGTGTAGGAGGTGGCGGTGGCCTCGCACTGATCGGAGACGGCCATGTCGGCCTTAACCCCAAGGGCGTCGCGATCGCGATTGGCGGCGCGACGGGAAGTTCAAGCGACGGTGGCAACATCAGCCTGAGCCAGACCGGTACCGTCACGACGATTGGTGATCGCTCATTCGGCATTTTGGCCCAGAGCATCGGTGGTAGCGGCGGCATCGGCGGTACCGGCGATGGAATCAATCTCGGCGCTGTGGTGGTAGGTGGCACCGGCGGCGCCGGCGGCAATGGCGGCGTCGTCCAGATTACGGATTCGGGCGGCATCACGACCTACGGCAACGGCGCCCATGGCATCCTCGCGCAAAGCGTCGGTGGCGGCGGCGGTATTGGCGGCGATGCGGCCGGCTCCAACCCTCATCTTGGCAGCCGAGCCCTGACGGTTGGTGTCGGCGTTGGCGGAGCGGCTGGGGCGGCAGGCAATGGTGAGGGGATCACGATCTCGAGTACCGGCCCGATCCAGACCTACGGTATCGCGGCCTATGGCATCCTGGCGCAGAGCATCGGCGGCGGTGGCGGCATCGGCGGCAGCGGCGACGCTAGCGGCGGCACCATCGCCTACGCCGGTTCGAATGGCGGCAACGGTACCGGCGGCGCCATCACCATCGATCAGACGGGAAACGTGATCGCCAACGGCGTCGATTCGCACGCGATCTTCGCGCAGAGCGTTGGCGGACAGAGCGTCGGCGGGACCACCGGTGGAAACATCACTATCAATCTGCATGCCGGTATGATCAGCGGCGGCACCGGCAACGCGGCCGGGATCTACATCGATGGCGGTGCCACCAACGCCATCAACATTTCGCTCGGCGCGATGGTGTCGGCACAGTCCGGGTTTGCCATTCAGGCGACCGATGGCGTCGACCAGAGCGGCGTCGCGCGAGCAATCGGTAACACCACGATCAACAATTTGGGTGGCTTGGTCGGCAATGTCGATCTCGGCAGTGGCCAAAGCCAGGTCAACAATCTTTCGGGCGGGACGTTCATTACCGGACAGACGCTTAACCTCGGTTCGGGGGCGCTGGTCAATGCCGGCCGGCTCGACGTCGGCGGTTTCAAAAATATCATCACGACGAACCTGACCGGCGCCTTCGCCCAGACAACGACCGGCACTTATGCAGTCGACGTCCGCTTCGGCGGAACGTCGGATCTGTTGGCTGTGAATGGGCTCGCTAACGTTCGCGGCTTTATTGCACCTAATGTCCTGTCGCTGCTGCCTAACACGCCTGCGACCATCGTCACTGCGACCGGCTTCGTCGGTGTGAACGACGTGACGGCGATCAATTCGCCGACCGTGACCTACGGCGTTCAGTTAGTCGGAAACTCGCTTCAGCTCGTCGCGTTGCAGGCGCAATTCGCGACGCCTGCATTGATCACTTCACTCACGCCCAATGAAATGGCGGTCGTGAATCAGTTGCAGAACATCTGGAATGCCGGTGCCACTCCCGGTATCGGCCCGGTGTTCGCCGCGCTTGCAAACCTGACGGACCCCCAGGCTTACGCCCAGGCATTGGATCGCCTGCATCCCGCGCCATATCTCGCCCAGACCGCGATTTCAACCTTCACCGGGCTCAGCTTTGTCGACAGCATGATGAGCTGTCATCTTCCCGCCGGTCCCTATGCGCCGCTGACAGAAATTCCCTGCGATTGGGCTAAGCTAACCGGCAGCTTCTCAAGCCAGATCGGCTCATCCGCTTCGTCAGGATTTCACGATCAGGCGGCGCGTCTTCAGACCGGGCGTCAAATTGAGTTAGCGCCCAACTGGTTTGGCGAATTCGCCGCTGGTTACGAGGCGGGCCGGACCACGAGTGGCAGTCTCGCCACCACGCTTGCGGACCGCTACGACTTCGGCGCCGCTTTGAAGCATCAAATCGGACCCTGGCTGTTTGCGACCGCCCTCGATATTGGATACGACGCGCTCACCACCACGCGCTACATCAATTTTGGCGGCGTGACCGCGGCGAACAGTTCGCCGAGTGTGTGGCGGTTGGATTCGCGCTTTCGCGCCGTCTATGTCACCGAGGCCGCCGGCGCGTACATCAAGCCGTCGCTCGATCTCGACATGATCTATACCGCGATGCCCGGTTTCAGCGAGAGTGGTGCTGGCGCGCTCAACCTCAATGTCGCTGGTGCAAACAAGGTGACGTTTGCGGCGACCCCGATGATCGAAATCGGACGAACCTGGTTGCCAGCGGACGGTCCCGCCGTGCGGCCCTATATCCAGGGCGGCGCAACCGTGTTCTCCAACAATACCTGGAGCGTCAACTCGACGTTCGAGGGGGCGCCGGCCGGCGTTGCGCCATTCACCACCTCGAGCACGCTTCCGCAAACGCTGTGGAAGGTCGCAGCTGGGATCGACGTTTTCGGCGTCGGACGGATACCGGGTCTGGATCTCCGCCTCGAATACACCGGACGGTTTGGACCTGGCTACAATGACCAGACCGGTCTGGTTAAGCTTAGCCGGCGCTTCTGATCGGCGAATTAAGAGAACGCAACAAGAAGTAGAAGAGATGAGGTCCGTGCCAAGCGGACGACGACTGGGATGACAGGCGCCTGACATTGTAGCGTTCATCGACGTTCCGGCCGCGATCGCTGGCGCGCGAACAGGCGCGCCGCGCCCCGACTCTGCTTTTAATCGACGGTGGAGGCTGGAACCTCGGCTCCGGAAGTTGGGCCGACTTGGCGACCTTTTTGCTGACGCAGCCATTCCAAACGATTCTGATTACCAGCATCTTCAGGTTTGATGATCCCGTGTGGCAATCCTTTAGTCGAGTGAGCTTCGCAAGAAGAACGACAAAACGATCATCGATTGATGGACATAATTGCCTGCCATGCGGAAACGTATGCCGATGTCGGCATCTCGCTGAGAAAAGTGAAACACAGGCGACAAGTGGAAGGCTGATGACCCGTAAGACTTGCGAAGCGCAAATCACGGCCATGATGGGCCACCGACAACTCATACTTGGAAGATCGGAGAGCATAGTCGAACGGGTATTGCGCGCGTAGTGCTCGGCAACGTTTTCGCGCTCTGGAGGGCGATGATTGGCATGCCGCATGATCCGCTGACTCATGATCCCGCTGATTTGCGATCCGGAGGCCCCCAGGGAATTCATATTGCGGCAATAACGAGAACAATCCTGATTTTCGGTGTTGCGGCCGTGTTGCGTCGAGCTGTTCGCAGCCGTTCGTAACGGCTTGAAATTGCTTGTATCGAATGCAAGCGCCCCGCAACACGAAAAGGGCAAAAGAACGAAAGTCGAATTCTCGAGAAACCCCTTATCAGGCTTCCTGTTGGCGATCCCAGCAGGATTCGAACCTGCAACCCACGGAGTAGAAAGCGACGATACCCAATCCAAATGTGTGGGCGCCCCCAACGGCTTACGGGGTGTCCGGGGGGCAGTGCGGGACTTTGTGCGGGACTCCATTCATCCTATTGTTATCATTGATATATCTTAGGTTTTGACCCGTTGGCGCGAACATAATGGCTTTGATTTACCGATTACCGGCCATTGATTTTGTATTGGCTTTCTCGCAAACGGGCATGATGCAACAACTATTCATGCCGCATGAATAGTATGAGGCGAGGACCTATTAGCGTCCCTCCCAAACGTGCAAGTATGGTTGTCTACAAGGACTGGCGCAACCATGGCAAATGACATCGTTCCAGAGCCATCGCCCGACACGCCGGGTGTTTGGGACAAAATCATCGAAGCAATTGGCGATGCAAATTTGCCGAAGTTTGTTGCCGGCCCCGCCGGCGAGGCAATCGCTCGTTTGATAGCAGGCGGCGCGGACATTCCCGCAGCATGGCTCCAACAGAAAGCTCAAGCGATAAGGGACAAGACGGAGGCGAAGAGTTTAATGACGAGAACGCTTGCAGGAGCGGCTGCCGAGCTTGTCAAAGCCGACCCGGCTCTAGTCCAACGCGCCGCCGAAGCATTCATTGCCAAGGAAATAGGACACCAACACAACCGCGAGTTTATCGCCGTTAAGGCCATCGAACACCTGAAAGAGATTCCGGATGCGCATGCCACAAAGCCTGATGACGATTGGCTCAATATGTTCGCGCGGCATGCGCAGGAGGCATCCTCCGAACGTATGCAAGACCTCTGGAGCAAAATACTTGCGGGCCAGCTACGCAGCGCGAAAGCCTTCTCACTCCAAACTCTTCGTTTCGTGTCAGAGTTAGATGAGTCTAGCGCAGCACTATTCGAAAAATGGTCAGCCCACGTTATTGCAGGCCGATTGTTGGCCTTTCCCCCAACTGGCGGCCTAGAGTTTGGTGAGCTTATTCAGCTTGAGGACGTTGGATTGTTAACGGGAGTTGTGGCCCCGTTGAGTAACAATATCGAGGACGCAAATGTTGTCGAACTCAACGGCAGCGTCGCTCCGTTGATTTTTTCGTTCCGATCCTTGACGATAATTGTTCGAGTAAGAAAGCCCTTTAATACGAATTTTAGGTGTGCTGCCTTAACGAGGATCGGAAGGGAACTCTACCCAATTACAAAGATACCCAGCACAATAGAAATTGCAAAAGCTTTCGCTACGCAATTTGCTAAACACAACGTTATTGAGATTGTTGCTGCGTCTCAGGCAGGCCCTGATCAAGAAGTGCTCTGGCGTGAGCAAGAACAACAGCAATAGATTGATCGGGCAGCCAACGACAAAGATTAACTGAAGGGATGACGGATTATTCTCTGAAGACCGGGATCATCTTGCGGTTGCGCTCGCCTTAGTTTTCCCTTCTATTGCCAGCCATTCTAAAAATACGGAAGCGAGATTTTGTAGGGAGTTGCACGAGCCAATGATGGCCAGAGCAAGCGAGCTGGTGGAAAAGCTAAAAGAATTAGCGAAGACGGGACGCGTCTATCCTCCGACCACCCCTAGAACGGGACAGGACATAGCAGCCGATCAGCTTCCAGTGTTTGGAGAACTGCTGGTCGTGCTTGCTACCGATTTGGACAAAGCTCAGCGGAAAATTGAGTGGCTTACTTGGGCGATCACAGGAATGACAGCGGTGTTGGTAGTTGACGCCGTGCTGCGACTGGTCGTTGGACGATAAAATGATTGATTGGCCCCTAGCATTCTCAACCGCTTCGCAGGCGATAAAGCTCGCTAACGATTTGCGCTCGGTCGATAAGGAAGTGAGTCAAGCTGAACTCAAGCTGAAAGTTGCGGACCTCTCGACTGCTCTGGCTGATTTGAAGATGACATTGACGGAAGCCAAGAGTGACGCTGCGGAAAAAGATGACGAGATTAATCGATTAAAGAAGTTACAGCAGCGTCTAACGGAGGAGACCGTGGAACTTTACGGCTATCGATACCGAAAACGCAAAGATGGAAAAGAGGGAGGAGCAGGCAACCCGATGTGTGATGTTTGCTTTCAGAAAAATGGATTGCTACTCGAGACGGCTTTTGTGCATGGAAAAGGTATTCAGGAACTTAAGTGTCCAAATTGCAAGGCAACGTATGGGGGACTTCGCACGTACACTGATTGAGGAAGCCAACGATATTGTCAGAGATGCGAATTCACGATCAGCTAGATTGAGGTTTATCGGACTAAGGGAATTGGGTTGGATAGCGCCCCGCTCCGAGGACCCACGGCATCACAAACGGAATTTCAACAGCTTTGGCGCGCTCGGATGGACTTCGAACCATCAACCTACAGATTAGAAATCTGTTGCTCTATCCATTGAGCTACGAGCGCCTTGGAGTGACATCACCAGCCATAATTTGCCCGTTCGGGCTTGTTTCGCAAAGCAGAATTTGTGCGGGACTTTGTGCGGGACTTTCAACTCACTCTGCCGTACTTTAGCGCCTTCTGTTCACGCAGCGTTAATGGGATTCAAGACGCTAAAGCCTATCAAATAAGGCCTAACCTGACCGCGATGTTGTCGTTTCGATGACTCCCGGTCCGGTAGAAATCCGTTACTCTATCCAGTTGAGCTATGGGACCGTTGAGCCCGGCTTATACCATCGAATGTAAAAATTTGGCATTCCAACCCGGTTATACCCGAACCGTTTTCGCAAGGTCGGCGACTAAGAGGTAACCGGCAGGTATGACCTGGCCGGCTTTTACCGTGCTGCGCTCCTTAACGGGGCCGGGCGGGGCAGGGATTTTGAAGGCGTTCGACAAATGTCGCATGCGGCTTTCTCGCCTGTCCGCGCGTCTGCCACGAGTCCGTCACCTTTAACGCATTTCTTTTCAGTCGGCGGCCCGTTGGCCGCGCCGGGAGCTCCATCATGATCGGTTTGGTTCGGGCGGCAATTTTTGGCGCCGCGTTGTCGTTCGGCCTGGTGGCAGCCGGTGTCCCATCGGTCCACGCGGCAGACAAGGCGTTCAAGCGGGACGATCTCGCGGATTCCGCGATCAAGCTCGAGGCCCAGATCAAGACTGAAGCGGGCGTGGTGAGCAAATCAAGTGCGGCTCTGAAAACCGATGCGGATGCCGCTTTCAGGCGTGGTGACTACCGCTCGGGCTTGCAGATCCTCGGTCAAATCGCCGCCACCGTGCCCGATGACAGCGGCAACTGGGTGCGGCTCGCGCGTACGATTTTCCAGATGAGGCCTGCCAATTCCAGCGAGCAAACCTTCCTGCTCGAGCGCGCCTCGACGGCGGCCTACATCGCCTATCAGCGCGCTGCCAATCCAGGCGATGAAGCGGATTCCCTCGCCGTGCTCGGCCGGGCGCTGTCGGAGCGCAAGCTGTGGCGGCCGGCGCTGGATAGTCTGCGTCTGTCGCTGGATCTGCGCGAGGTCGCAGACGTGCGTGGTCAATATGAGAAGATGCGCGATGAGCATGGCTTCCGGCTGCTCGACTATACGATCGATTTGGATTCCGCCTCGCCGCGCGCCTGCTTCCAGTTCTCCGAGGACCTCGCCAAACGAACCGACTTTTCGCCGTTTTTAGCGCTTGGCGGTAGCGACAAGCCGGCCCTGACCTCAGAGGGCACGCAACTCTGCGTCGACGGCCTGAAGCACGGCGAGCGCTACAACATCAATCTGCGCGCCGGCCTGCCGTCGACCGTGAAAGAGGGCCTGCCGAAATCGGCGGAGTTCAACATCTATGTGCGCGACCGCAAGCCGTTCGTGCGCTTCACCGGGCGCGCCTATGTGTTGCCGCGAACCGGCCAGCGCGGCATCCCTTTGGTAAGCGTCAATACGCCGGCGGTATCGATCAATGTGTTCCGGATCGGCGACCGCAACCTGATCAACACCGTGATCGATGGCGACTTTCAACGCGCCTTGAGTCGCTATGAGTTGTCCAGCCTCGGTGACGAGCGGGGCGTCAAGGTCTGGTCCGGCGAACTCACCACCGCCATGACGCTCAACCAGGACGTCACGACGGCCTTCCCGGTCGATGAGGCGCTGGGCACCTTGCAGCCAGGCATCTACGTCATGACCGCCGCCGCCAAGGGCCCGGGCAGCGATGACGACGGCGGATTGGCGACGCAGTGGTTCATCGTCTCCGACCTCGGCCTGACGGCGTTTTCCGGCAATGACGGCATTCATGTGTTCGTGAATTCGTTGGCATCGACCGAGGGCGTGTCCAAGGCCGAAGTCCGTCTCGTGGCGCGCAACAACGAAATCCTCGCGACGCGAAAGACCGACGATGCCGGACACGCCGTGTTTGAGTCGGGGTTGGCGCGCGGCGAGGGGGGCCTCTCACCGGCCATGCTGACGGTCTCCACCGATAAAGCCGACTATGCATTCCTCAGCTTGAAATCGAATGCGTTCGATTTGTCTGACCGTGGCGTATCGGGCAGGGCAGTCCCCGCCGGCGCGGACGCCTTCGTCTATGCCGAACGCGGCGTTTATCGTTCCAACGAAACCGTTTATCTCACCGCGCTTTTGCGTGACGGTCTGGGCAATGCGATCTCGGGCGGCCCGCTGACGCTCGTCGTCGAGCGTCCGGACGGAGTCGAATTCCGCCGCGCGGCGTTGCCAGACCAGGGCGCTGGAGGCCGGACGCTGACGCTGCCGCTCAATTCAGCCGTTCCAGCCGGGACCTGGCGGGTACGCGCTTTCACCGATCCGAAATCAAATTCGGTCGGTGAGACGACCTTCATGGTCGAGGACTACATCCCCGAGCGCATCGACTTCGAAATCACCAGTAAAAACAACCGGATCAAAGTGGATGCTCCGGTAGAACTGAAGGTCGCCGGTCATTTCCTCTACGGTGCGCCGGCCTCCGACCTTCAGCTTGAAGGCGACATGTTGGTGTCGGCCGCCGAAGAGCGGTCAGGATTCCCCGGCTATCAGTTCGGCGTGGCGGATGAGGAAAATGCCAGCAACGAGCGGACGCCGATCGAAAATCTCCCGGAGTCCGACGCCAATGGCGTGGCGACCTTCCCGGTGAGCCTTGCGAAGCCGCCGACGTCGACGCGTCCGCAGGAAGCACAGATATTCATCCGTATGGCGGAAGCCGGCGGCCGCGCGGTGGAGCGCAAGATCGTGCTGCCGGTTGCGCCGGCCGCGGCGATGATCGGCGTGAAACCGCTATTCGGTGACAAGAATGTTGCCGAGGGAGACAAGGCTGCGTTCGACGTCGCGTTCATCTCGCCTGATGGCAAGCCGCTGGCGCGGGAAGGATTGCGCTACGAACTGCTGAAGATCGAATCCCGCTATCAATGGTATCGCCAGAATTCCTCCTGGCAATTTGAGCCGGTCAAGTCGACGAAACGCGTTGCCGATGGCGATCTTTCGATCGCAGCCGACAAGCCAGCCCGCATCACGCTGACGCCGCAACCGGGCCGGTATCGCCTCGACGTCAAATCGACCGATGCGGACGGTCCGTTGACGTCGGTTCAATTCGACGTCGGCTGGTATTCTGACGGAAGCGCGGATACGCCCGATCTTCTGGAGACCTCGATCGACAGGCCGGAATATCAATCCGGCGACACCATGGTGGTGTCGGTCAATGCGCGCACGGCGGGCAAACTGACGATCAATGTGCTTGGCGATCGGCTGCTGACGACGCAGACGTCGGACGTCAAGGAAGGTACAGCCCAGGTCAGCATTCCCGTCGGCAAGGACTGGGGCACCGGCGCTTACGTGGTGGCGACGTTCCGCCGTCCGCTCGATGCAGCCGCGCTACGGATGCCCGGTCGCGCCATCGGGCTCAAATGGTTCGGTATCGACAAGAAAGCGCGCACCCTTGCCGTCACCCTGTCACCTCCGGCTCTGGTACGGCCGAACTCCACGCTGAAGTTGCCGGTGAAGCTCACTGGCCTCAATCCCGGCGAAGACGCCAAGGTCGTCGTGGCCGCGGTCGATGTCGGCATTCTCAACCTGACCAATTACAAGCCGCCGGCGCCGGACGATTATTATCTCGGCCAACGCCGAATGTCGGCGGAAGTTCGCGATCTCTATGGCCAACTGATCGACGGCATGCAGGGTACCCGAGGTCAGCTCAAGACAGGCGGCGATGGCGCGGGTGCCGAGTTGCAAGGCAGTCCGCCGACGCAGAAGCCGCTCGCACTCTATTCTGGTATCGTTACCGTTGCGGCTGACGGCACCGCCGAAATCAGCTTCGACATTCCGGAATTCGCCGGCACCGCGCGCGTGATGGCGGTGGCGTGGACGGCGACCAAACTCGGCCGCGCCACGGTGGACGTCATCGTGCGGGATCCGGTCGTGCTGACGGCGACGCTGCCGCGCTTCCTGCTCAACGGCGATCACGGCACAATGAGTTTTGACCTCGATAACGTCGAGGGCGCGCCGGGCGATTACACCATCAACCTGAAAGCCTCAGGGCCAGTGAAGGTTAGTGGCAATCCCGCGATTACGGCGAAACTCGCTGCCAAACAGCGCACCTCGATGTCGATGGCGCTCGATGCCGGCGGCGCCGGCCAAGCCGCGATCGATGTCGATATCAAGGGACCGAACGGCCTTGCGCTGGCGCGGCACTACGCGCTGGATGTGAAGCCGGCAACGCAAGTCCTGACGCGACGTTCGGTCCGGACGCTCGCAAAGGGCGAGAGCCTGACGCTGACGCCGGACATGTTCTCCGATCTGTTCGATGGCACCGGCACAGTCTCGTTCTCCGCGAGCCTCTCGACCGCGCTGGATGCGGCGACCATTTTGAAAGCGCTCGACCGCTATCCCTATGGTTGTTCGGAGCAGATCACGAGTCGTGCGATGCCGCTGCTGTACGTCAACGATCTTGCCGCGGGTGCCCATCTGGCGATGGATACCGCGGTCGATCAGCGCATTCGCGACGCGATTGATCGCCTGCTGGCGCGGCAGGGTTCGAACGGTTCGTTCGGCCTGTGGTCGGCGGGCGGCGATGACGCCTGGCTCGACGCTTACGTGACCGATTTTCTGACCCGGGCGCGTGAAAAAGGTTTCTCGGTGCCGGACTTGTTGTTCCGTGGCGCGCTCGACCGTATTCGCAATTCGGTCGTGAACGCCGAGGAGCCGGAAAAGGACGGCGGCAAGAACCTGGCTTATGGTCTTTACGTTCTTGCCCGCAACGGCGCCGCGCCGATCGGCGATCTGCGTTATCTCGCAGATACCAAACTCAATAACCTGGCGACCCCGATCGCCAAGGCGCAACTTGCAGCCGCGCTTGCGCTGGTTGGCGACAAAGCAAGGGCGGAGCGGGTCTACGCCGCTGCGGCCGACAGCCTTACGCCAAAGCCCGTACTTGAATTCGGCCGTGTCGATTACGGTAGCGCTTTACGCGACGCGGCGGCGCTGGTGTCGTTGGCCGGCGAGGGCAATGCGCCAAAGGCCACGCTGATGCAGGCCGTTTCGCGGGTAGAGGCCGCGCGCAGGCTTTCGCCATATAGTTCGACGCAGGAAAACGCCTGGCTGGTATTGGCGTCGCGGGCGCTTGCCAATGAAACCATGGCGCTCGATGTCGACGGAGCGCCGGTCAAGACCGCCGTCTATCGCAGCTACAAGGCGGCCGAAATATCGGGCAAGCCGATCAAGATTACGAACACGGGCGATGGGTCGATCCAGACCGTGGTTTCGGTCGGTGGTTCACCGGTCACACCGGAGCCGGCCACGGCCAACGGCTTCAAGATCGAGCGCAGTTACTTCACGCTCGACGGCAAGCCTGTCGACGTATCGAAAGTCAAGCAGAACGATCGTTTTGCGGTCGTGCTCAAGATCACCGAAGCCAAGCCGGAGTTCGGACATATCATGGTGTCTGACTATCTGCCGGCCGGTTTCGAGATCGACAATCCGCATCTGGTCTCGTCCGGAGATACCGGCACGCTTGCCTGGATCGAAGACGGTGAGGAGCCTGAAAACACCGAGTTCCGTGACGACCGCTTCACGGCGGCCATCGACCGTGCCGCCGACAACAAGTCGATCTTCACGGTGGCTTATGTGGTGCGCGCGGTCTCGCCGGGTAAATACGTGTTGCCGCAGGCCTATGTCGAGGACATGTACAATCCCTCGCGCTATGGCCGCACGGGTACGGGTTCGGTCGAGGTGCGGCCGGCGAAATGAGTGCAGAGCTCGAGCGGGCAAACGTAACAAGGTCCGTTCGCCGGTTGAGGCGGACGGGGCTGGCCGCGCTGGCGGTCAGTTTGACTTTTGCGGCTATGGCGGCGGCGTTGGTGATCTTGCTCGGACCACTCCCAGTTCGCGAGGCCAACGAGGTTTCGGCCACCATCGTCGATCGTCACGGCAAGCTCTTGCGCGCTTATGCGATGCCGGATGGCCGCTGGCGATTGCCGGTCCACGCGGCAAGCGATATCGATCCGACCTACCTCAAATTGCTCTTGGCCTATGAGGATCGCCGCTTCTATTCGCACGGAGGTGTCGATCTTTTGGCACTGGGACGCGCGGCGTTTCAACTGATGACCAGCGGTCATGTCGTCTCCGGTGGTTCCACGATCACGATGCAGCTTGCCCGCCTGATGGAGCCCCGGCGGCAGCGGTCGATTTCGGCCAAGCTCAGACAAATCGTCCGTGCCGTCGAAATCGAACGGCAGATGAGCAAGGATCAGATCCTCGATCTGTATCTGACGATGGCGCCGTTTGGCGGCAATCTCGAGGGCATCCGCGCCGCATCGATTGCCTATTTCGGCAAGGAACCAAAGCGGCTGGCGCTTTCGGAGGCCGCTCTCCTGGTGGCGTTGCCGCAATCACCGGAAAGCCGAAGGCTCGATCGTCACCCAAACGCCGCCCGCGCCGCACGCGATCGCGTGCTCGATCGCATGGTCGAAGACCGCGTGATTTCCGATTCCGATGCCGCGATGGCAAAGGTTGCGCCTTTGCCACGGCTACGCAAGTCGATGCCCATCCTGGCGCCGCACTCTTCCGATCTGGCGATGGCTGCAGTGAAGAACACGCCCGTGATCGCACTGACGCTCGACGCGTCCTTGCAGCAGACGCTCGAGACGCTGGCGCGTGACCGCGCGGCTTCCTTGGGGCCGAATATTTCGGTCGCCATTCTCGTGGCCGACAACGCAAGCGGCGACGTGCTCGCCCGCGTCGGCTCGCCGGATTATTTTGACGACCGCCGCGCCGGCCAGGTCGACATGACACGGGCGGTGCGTTCACCGGGATCGACGCTGAAGCCGTTCATCTACGGCTTGGCATTTGAAGATGGCTTTGTTCATCCGGAAAGCCTGATCGACGACCGGCCCATCCGTTTCGGATCTTATGCGCCGGAAAATTTCGACATGACGTTCCAGGGCACTGTTCCCGTGCGCAAGGCTTTGCAGATGTCGCTGAACGTGCCTGCCGTCGCATTGCTCGACCGCGTCGGCGCAAGCAGACTCTCGTCACGGCTCAAGCAGGCGGGGGCCCATCTGGAGCTCCCAAAAGATGAGACGCCCGGGCTGGCGATGGGTCTCGGCGGCGTCGGCATTACGTTACAGGATCTTGTGCAGCTTTATTCAGGGCTGGCGCAGCTTGGTAACGCGCGACCGTTGCTGGAAATCCAGAGCCGGCGCGATGAGGCGAGAGAACCGCAGCGGCTGTTGGATCAGGTCGCCGCTTGGCAGGTCGGAAACGTGTTGTTGGGAACGCCGCCGCCGGAGAATGGCGTGCACAACCGGATCGCCTTCAAAACCGGGACGAGCTACGGCTACCGCGACGCCTGGTCGATTGGCTTCGACGGTCGGATCACGATCGGCGTTTGGGTCGGACGTCCCGATGGCGCGCCGGTGCCCGGCATCGTCGGCCGCACCGCGGCCGCGCCGATCCTGTTCGACGCGTTTGCGCGAACAGGCAAATTGCCGGCTGCCTTGCCGAAGCCGCCCAAGGGAACCTTGGTGGCCAGCAACGCGAAATTGCCGCTGCCGCTGCGGCGCTATCGGCCGTTGGGTGAACTGGTCCGAACCGACGGCGAACGCGCGCCGCACATCCAGTTTCCGCTCGATGGGTCGCGGATCGACGCCTCCGGCGACGGAACGTCCTCCGTCGCGATGCCGGTAAAAGTCGCTGGCGGCGTGCTTCCGATCACGATGCTCGTCAATGGCGTGGCGGTCGGGGAGCTCGGTAGCCGGCGGCAGCGCCTGATCGATTCACCGGGGCCGGGTTTCGCCCGATTGACGGTCATCGACGCCAAGGGGGCGGCCGACACCGTGGTGATCCGGGTGCAGTGAGTTCGCCGGACTCAGCGGATAAACGACCAGTTCTTGTAAAAGATACTCTTCAAGGAGGAAGCGATCAGCGCCGTCGCTGCAACTCCCATCTCGAAAACAGGCTCGAGATGGTTGGGTCGCACGATGTCCATGAACAGGCAGTACCGCACCTGATCGGCATCGTTCACCGAGCGATGAAAAAGCGTGTCGTCGAAGACGAACAGCGGTTGCTGTTTCCAGAAATGGGTCTTGTCGTCGACATTGATGAAGACGTTGTCGCTGTCGATCGGATCGAGGTTGTAGAGCACGCGGAACGTCAATCGCAGCGGGCCAAAGTGCCAAGACGTTGCCTCGCGCGTATTGAACACGGATACCGCGATCGTTTTGATGTAACGATAGTCTTGCTCGAATGCCGGTATCCGGACCGTTATGTCTTGTTGTTCGGCATACCACTTGAACGTCAGCATACCGCGCTTCTTGTTGCCAAGCACTTCGGCGACGTGAGTCTTGATAAGATCGCCACTGTCGACAAATGCCTTCACACAGGCTTCGATTTCCGCGCGATGCGTTGCCGGCAAATCCTCCAGCCGGTAGATTCCCAGGTTTCGCGCCGAGATAAGGTCGGCCAACAGGTTGATGGGCGACAGCAGCCAGGTCGGAATGCCATTGCCGAGAAAATACTTCTCGGCCATTTCAGGCGTGACCCTGAAATGCCGGCTGATGTCCACCGCGCCGCAGACCAGAAAGAACAATGTTGTGTAGGGCGCAAAATAGAGTGCCGGAACGAGCACGGCCAAGCCGATGGCGATACGTCGTACACGCTTGCGGCCGACCGAGGCACCAATTGCCATGTCGTCTAGCCTCGTTTGACTGCCGGCGGAAATTGCCCTGAAGCCCTATTAAAACTTCCCCCCGCATGGGGCAAGGTCGGCAGGATACGGGATAGCTAACTGCGGTGTTGTTTGCAGTGCGGTTTCATCGTATGCGAACAAGATGGTTGAAACCGTCCAAATCCGGCGCTTTGGGCCAGGCCAACAGCCTGTGAAGCCAGCGAATTCCCGCTTGCTGGCGACAGCCTTCGATTTCGCCACGGCCAGCCATCTGCGCGCGATCGTGTTCCTGACGCTGTGCGGGCTGCTGTTCTTTTTGCCCGGCTTTTTCAATATCCCCGCGATTGACCGGGACGAAGCACGGTTCGCGCAGGCGACCAAGCAAATGGTTGAAAGCGGCGATTTCGTCGATATCCGCTTCCAGGACGATGTGCGCTACAAGAAGCCGGTCGGTATCTACTGGATGCAGGCAGCCGCGGTCGGGACTGCGACTGCGCTGGGCCTTCCGGGAGCGCAGCGCCGCATTTGGCTGTATCGGATTCCGTCGCTGATCGGCGCCATCGGTGCGGTGCTGTTGACGTATTGGACGGCGTTGGCGTTCGTAACGCGGCGCGGCGCGGCGCTGGCCGCGTTGATGATTTGCAGTTGCGTGGTGCTTGGTGCGGAGGCGCGTCTCGCCAAGACCGACGCGATGCTGTTGTTGACCGTCACGGCGGCGATGGGAGCGATGGCGCGGGTATATTTGTCGTGGCAGCGCGGCGAGGACGATCCTCGTCCGCCCTGGTCATGGCCGGCGATTTTCTGGACCGCGTTAGCGGCTGGCATCCTGATCAAAGGTCCGCTGATCCTGATGTTCGTCGCCTTGACGATCGCGGTGCTGGCGTTTTTCGCTCGCTCGCTCGCGTGGCTTTGGCGGCTGCGCCCTCTATGGGGCCTGATGTGGCTCCTGGTGCTGGTGTTGCCGTGGTTTATCGCGATCTTCTGGCGCGCCGGCGAAACCTTCTTCACCGATTCAATCGGCGGCGACATGCTGAGCAAACTATCGGCGCAGGAATCGCACGGTGCGCCCCCGGGCGTCTATCTGCTGCTGTTCTGGCTGACCTTCTGGCCGGGCGCGCCGCTGGCGGCAATGGCGGCGCCGGCCGTGTGGCGGGCGAGGCGGGAGCCGGGCGCACAGTTCCTGCTCGCCTGGCTGGTCCCATCCTGGATCGTGTTCGAAGCGGTGCTGACCAAGTTGCCGCATTATACGATGCCGCTCTATCCGGCGATTGCGATCCTCACGGTGGGAGCGCTCGAGCGCCGTGTGCTGTCGCGTTCCTGGCTCAGAAGCGGAACGGCCTGGTGGTTTATCATTCCGGCACTGGCTTCGCTCGCGGCTGTAGTCGGCGCCGTTAGCGTGACGCGTCAGCCGGTATTCCTGGCGTGGCCGTTCGTGGCGGCGGCGCTGATCTTCGGGCTGTTTGCGTGGTGGCTCTACGACGACAATCGCGCCGAGCGCTCGTTGCTGAATGGAGTGGTCGCGGCTTTATTCCTCGCCTGCGCGATTTACGGCGTTGTGGTGCCGGCGCTGACGCCGTTGTTTCCGAGCGCCGAGGTGGCGCGGGCGCTTCGCAATGTCGTCTGTGTCGGGCCCAAGGCCGCGGCCGCCGGCTTTCACGAGCCGAGCCTCGTCTTCATGACCGGCACCTCGACGCTCCTGACCGACGGATCGGGCGCCGCCGATTTTCTCGCCCAGGGCAGTTGCCGGTTTGCCCTGATTGAACAACGCGCGGAACGCAGCTTTGCTCAACGCGCCGAGGCGATCGGCTTGCGCTACGACGCAGCGTCGCGCGTCGAGGGCTACAACATTTCACAGGGGCGCGCGATTTCGATCGCCATCTTCCGCTCTGAAGGGACGGAATAGATGTCTATTCCGTCCGGTTCTGAACAAACTGCCGGCTACTTCGCGCGCCTGTCCGCGATTGTATCGGCGTGGGCGTTGCAATTAGTAAGGCCGCCATCTGAGCCCCATCATGCCGAGGCTGCTCAGAGATTGGTGCGCCAGGTGTTGACGACCGTCGCCGTGGCGACAGTCTCGATTGTCGCTTTGATGCTCTGGTTTGATGCGCAAGAAATCGCGTTGATGCCGCCTCGTGGCACTCCCGGGCTTTGGCCGTTTCGCGTTTTGACCGATTTTGGCAAGGACGATTACGTGGTGGTGTTGTTGGCCGCGCTGCTGGTGGTGGTCACGCTGGTGGCGCCCGCCATGCGCGAGCCCGGGAGACGGCGGCTGCTCGCGCTCGGCTTGCATCTGCAATTCCTGTTTCTCGCGGTATCGCTGCCGCTTGTTGTCGGCGAGTTGTTGAAGTGGACCGCCGGCCGAGGCCGGCCCTTCGTCGGCGGCCACGCGGACGCTTTGAACTTCGTTCCCTTTACAGGAACCGGGGCCTACTCGAGCTTCCCGTCCGCCCACTCGATTACGGCTTTCGCTTTGGCTTTTGCGGTCGCTGCGGTCTGGCCGCGGCTACGGGGCCTGGTGATTGTCTATGCGCTCCTGATCGCGGTTACCCGCCTTGTGCTTTTGGCGCATCACCCAAGCGATGTGGCGGCTGGTGCGACCATCGGAGTGATCGGAGCGATGTGGGTGCGATACTGGTTTGCGGTGCGCGGGCTGGGATTTGCGGTTGGCGATCATGGCGTGGTTTGGCCAGCCGCCAATCAGCCTCTCAAGGGGGTTGCCGCCGGGGCATCGGCCCCATAAGAAGCGGGCCGTCGGCCGATCGCGGCCACGCAAAACGGGTGAGATTTGCCTTCTTCCGACACAGCCGCCATCGCCGTTTCGATCGTTGTTCCTGTGCGCAACGAGGCTGACAATGTTGCGCAC
Organism: uncultured Alphaproteobacteria bacterium; assembly: GCA_963824305.1. Classification (GTDB taxonomy): domain Bacteria; phylum Pseudomonadota; class Alphaproteobacteria; order Rhizobiales; family Xanthobacteraceae; genus Bradyrhizobium. The sequence goes on along the minus strand of CAWGOW010000001.1, from coordinate 344,002 downwards.
GTGATCACCGAGATCGCGGCGGCGCTGGATGGCCGTTGGAATTACGAGATCATCTATGTCAACGACGGTTCGACAGACGCAACTGGCGAGCGGCTCTCTTCGCTCATGAAAGAGCGTTCCAACTTGCGGCAGTTGCGTCATGCGGCCTCGACCGGACAATCCGCTGCCGTCCGCAGCGGGGTCCGTGCTGCGCGCGCGCCGATCGTGGCGACGCTTGACGGCGACGGCCAAAATAATCCTGCCTTCCTGCCGGCGCTGGTTTCGGCCATCGAGCAAGGTGGCGAGCGCACGGGCCTCGCCGCCGGCCAGAGGGTGGGGCGCAAGGATACTGGTTTTAAGAAGATTCAATCTCGCATCGCCAACGCTGTGCGCAACGCGATCCTGCATGATGGCACCCGTGATACCGGCTGCGGTCTGAAGGCGTTCCGGCGTGAAGTGTTTTTGGCGCTGCCTTATTTTGACGGCCTGCACCGTTTCCTGCCCGCGCTGGTGCGCCGCGAAGGCTATGAGATCGTTTATGTCGATGTGATCGACCGTCCGAGGCATTCCGGCGTGTCGAACTATGGCTTTTTCGACCGGCTATGGATTGGAATCATGGATCTCGCAGGCGTGTGGTGGCTGATCCGCCGCAAGAAGCCGACGCCCGTCGTGACTGAGGTGAAGTGATGCTGATCCAGTACGGGCAAGCCCTCAATAATTATTTCTACGAGATATTCGTCGCCAAGTTCGACTTCTGGCTCGCCTTCGGTCTGATTGCGCAACTTGCCTTTGCGGCTCGCTTCCTGGTCCAGTGGATCGCAAGCGAGCGCGCAGGAAAAAGCGTGGTGCCGCTCGCGTTCTGGTTCTTCTCGATCTGCGGCGGGCTGTTGACGCTGATCTACGGCCTGGTCAAGCGCGAGCCCGTTATCATCATCGGACAATTGGTCTCGAATATCATCTACGTCCGCAACTTGATGCTGATCTTCAAGAACCACGCAAAGGAGTTGGAGACGCTGGATGGCTAGTGTCCCGATTCCGAAGTTCGTCGCATTTTGCGGAGCCGCGTTTCGAACTTCGGAATCGACAGGACACTAGCTGATTTTGCGGCTTTGGTTCAGAAGTCCGCAGGACAACTCGCGGCAGGAACAATGCGGACTTATAAGCCGCCGCACTAGATCGCGCTCAAAACCTCGAATCCACGCGCGAGGTCGGCCTTGAGGTCTTCGACGTTCTCAAGACCGATGTGCAGCCGCAGCGTCGGACCGCCCGGCGCCCATTTTGTCGCCGTGCGATAGCCGGCGCAATCAAAGGGAATGATCAGGCTTTCAAAACCGCCCCAGGAAAAGCCCATGCCGAACAGCTTAAGCGAATCGAGCATGGCATCGACACTGGCCTGCGGCACCGGCTTCAACACGATGCCGAACAGGCCCGATGCGCCCGTGAAATCCCGCTTCCAGATCGCGTGACCCGGGTCGCTTTCGAGGCCGGGGTGCAGCACGCGCAAAACCTCCGGGCGCTGCGCCAGCCACCGCGCCATTTCCAGCCCCGAACGGTGATGCTGTGCGAGCCGCACAGCGAGCGTTCTTAATCCGCGGATCGCGAGAAAGACGTCATCGGGGCCAGCACAGACTCCGAGCAGGCGGATCGCTTCGGAAATCGCCGGCCACGTCCTGGCGTTGGCTGAAATGGTGCCAAACATAATGTCGGAATGTCCGCCGATATATTTGGTGGCGGCCTGCAGGCTGATATCGACGCCTTGCTCCAGCGAACGGTGAAACAGAGGAGTGGCCCAGGTATTGTCGTCGATCACGATCGCGCCATGGGCGTGCGCCGCGGATACCATTGCAGGCAGGTCCGGCATTTCAAAAGACTGCGATCCTGGCGCCTCGATCAAAACCGCCCTGGTGTTGGGTTTGAGCAGTTTGGCGATCCCGGCGCCTATCATCGGATCGAAATAGGTGGTCTCGACGCCGTAGCGTGCCAGCAAGCCGTTGCAGAAGTTGCGCGAGGGTCGATAGACATTGTCGCAAACCAGAAGATGGTCGCCGGCTTTCAGAACGGCGAGCAGGGTGGTGCTGATCGCGGCCAGACCCGACGGCGTGATGCCGACGCCGGCACATTGCTTTCCTTCCAGCGCCATCAGTGCCTGCTGAAGCGCTCTCGTCGTGGGGGTACCATGGCGGCCGTACTGGAACTCGCCGCGGTGAGCGTGCAGGTCGTCCGCCGTGGGATAGAGCACGGTGGAACCATGGACGACGGGCGGATTGACGAATCCCTTCTGTGCCTTGGTGTCGCGTCCCGCGGTCACCAGCGCGGTTTCGATTTTCAGCGGCAGGGTGCCTTCGTCGTCGCCGGAGCTCATAGGCCTGGTGCTCTCCATCAAGGTCATCCAACCGCCTCGCAATGTGAAAAGTGCGATGGCGGCGAAAGACGGTGCAGAGATTAATAGCAGGGCAGGGAAGACCGGCGTCAACCCCTTGACCCGGCCCGCCAGTCGTTCTGTGATGCGAATTACATCTTCGCTGCAGAGTTGAGGTTGCGACCGTCACTTCGTCTCCGAGCCGGAATATGGGCAAATTGGCGCCCATCGGGGTCGGTATTTGCTGTGGCGGATGTCAGGTTGGCCCACACTTTGCCTGCGCAGGACACCGTCATCGTTCCCGGACCTTCGAAAGGCCCCGCCATGAAACGTGTTTCTCTTGTCCTTGCACTTGCGCTCGCCGCCGGCTTTTCGCTTCAGTCTGCGACCGCGCAGACCCTCAAAGCGGTCAAGGACCGCGGCATGGTGGCCTGTGGCGTAAGTCAGGGTCTACCGGGCTTTTCCGTGCCCGACGACAAGGGAAGCTGGACCGGAATCGACGTCGATATCTGCCGCGCGGCTGCAGCTGCAATCTTTAACGATCCGACCAAGGTGAAGTTCGTGGCGTTGTCCGCCAAGGATCGCTTCACGGCCCTGCAATCCGGCGAAATCGACCTGTTGTCGCGCAACACGACATGGACGCTTTCCCGCGACACCACGCTTGGCGCGAATTTTACCGGAGTAACTTACTACGACGGACAGGGCTTCATGGTGAGGAAGGCCCTGAAGGTCAATTCGGCGCTTGAACTGAATAGCGCTTCGGTTTGCGTGCAGACGGGAACAACGACCGAACAAAATCTCGCGGACTTCTTCAAAAGCAACAATATGAAATATGAGGTCGTCGCGTTTGCGGGCGCAGACGAGACCGTCAAGGCCTATAAGTCCGGGCGCTGCGATGCCTTCACGACCGATGCCTCGGGCCTTTATGCCTATCGCCTCAAGATGACCAATCCGGCCGATCACGTCGTGCTTCCGGAGATCATTTCGAAAGAGCCGCTCGGGCCGATGGTGCGCCATGGCGACGACCAATGGTTCGACATCGTCAAGTGGGTGTTGTTTGCCATGGTCGACGCCGAAGAACTCGGCGTCACGCAACGAAACGTCGACGAGATGGCGAAATCCGACAAACCGGAATTGAAGCAAGTCCTCGGCACCGACGGCAATTTCGGCGAACAGCTCGGCCTGACCAAGGATTGGGTGATCCGGATCCTCAAAGCCGTCGGCAACTACGGCGAATCCTTCGATCGCAATGTCGGAGCCGGCTCGCCGTTGGGGATTGCCCGCGGCATCAATCAGCTCTGGAACAAGGGTGGAATTCAATACGCGCCGCCGATCCGCTGATCGCATCAGACAGCAGCAACAATGAGTATAGGGCCACGACCACCGCCGCGGCAGCTTGTTGCGAAATTGCGGCGGGTGCTCGGCGGTGGCGCAGGCTGGTCCGGATTTATTCTGCAGGTCCTGTTTGTGATCCTGCTTGCCTGGATTGCTTACGAAGTCGTCGCTAACGTTCGGAGCAACTTGGAAACGCAGCGGATTGCCGCGGGTTTCGGCTTCCTGAACAACAACGCCGGCTTTGACGTCAATCAAAGCCTGATTCCCTATTCCCAAACCGACACTTATGCGCGAGTCTTCGTTGTCGGCCTGCTCAACACGCTGCTGGTTGCCGTCATTGGCATTTTTTTCGCCACCCTGATCGGGTTCGCAGTTGCGCTCGGCCGGTTGTCGCCGAACTGGTTGCTGGCGCGGATTTCCGGTGGCTACGTCGAACTGCTGCGTAACATTCCGCTCCTGTTCCAGATTCTGTTCTGGTATCTCGCGGTGCTTAGCGCGTTGCCGCCGCCGAGGCAGAGCATCTCGCTGTTCGGCGCGATCTTCCTTTCCAATCGCGGGCTCGTCGTTCCAACACCCGTGCCGCGTCCCGGATTGGAAGCGGTAGCCGTCGCGCTCCTGATCGCGATTTTGATTTCGCTGGTGTTGCAGTTCTATGCGCGCCGCCAGCTGTTTCAAAGCGGCAGGATAATAACGATCTGGCCCTACGTCGTCGGCATGGTGATCGGATTGCCGCTGGTCGCTTCGCTCATCTTTGGCGCGCCCGTCAGTTTTGAAATCCCTCAGCTCAAGGGGTTCAATTTTGCCGGCGGTTCGCGGATCATTCCCGAACTCGTGGCGCTGACGCTGGCGCTATCGACCTATACGGGTGCCTTTATCGCCGAGGTCGTGCGTTCGGGAATCCTGGCGGTTCACAAGGGGCAGATGGAGGCCGGCTCTTCGCTCGGGCTTTCGCGCGGCGCGGCCTTGCGGCTGATCGTGGTGCCGCAGGCGATGCGGGTGATCCTGCCGCCTTTGACCAACCAGTATCTCAACCTCACCAAGAATTCGTCGCTGGCGGTGGCGATCGGGTACCCCGATCTCGTCTCGGTTTTTGCCGGCACGTCACTGAACCAGACCGGGCAGGCGATTGAAATCATCGGCATTACGATGGGCGTTTACCTCCTGATCTCGCTGGTCACGAGCGCCGTCATGAGTTTCTACAACTGGCGGATCGGGCGGAGCATGGGCGCATGAGCGAGACCGCCTTTGTTCGACAGGACCTGGTTCCTGAGCGTGCGGCACCGGTCAAGGTGACGGGCTTTGTCGGCTTCGTGCGAACGCGCCTGTTCAATTCGCCGACCAACATTCTGCTGACGCTCGTGAGCATTCTGCTGCTCTGGTTTACGATTATTCCAGTCGTCAGATTTTTTTTGATCGATGCGGTCTGGAGCGGAAAGGACCGCACCGCGTGCCTTGCGGAAAATGTCGGACATTCCGTCGGCGCCTGTTGGCCCTTCGTCCAGGCAAAATTCAGTCAGTTTATTTACGGCTTTTATCCGGAAGCTGAGCGTTGGCGGGTCAACCTAACCTTCTTCTTTGCGGCCATCCTGCTGCTGCCTTTGCTGATCCCGCCATTGCCGGCGAAGGGGCTCAATGCCGGCCTGTTCTTCATCGCTTTTCCTGTTCTGGCGTTCTTTCTGCTGCGCGGCGGGGGACTAAGGGGCTTTGGCGTGAGCTGGGTAGCTGGAGCTCTGTCAGGCTTCTCCGGTGGAATTGGCGATGTCGGTCAAAAGCTCCTGAGGGCAAGCGATGCGATGGGGCCAATCGTTCGGCTGTTGGGTAATCTCATTGTTTGGCTTGGATGGGCGGTCTCCGCTTTGATTTGGCCGCTGGTCTGGCTCAACGACCAAATTCAAGGCTCCTCCGATCCGGTATGGGTCGATCTCGCCGTAACGGCGATCATCATCTCGCTGTTGCTGTTTTTCCTTAGTGGCGGTTTTCGCACCGGCTGGCGCCTGCTGCTCGTCAGCATCGCGACGTTTGCCGGCATCGGCATCGTGATCGCGGTGATGGGTCTCGACCATGGAGGGTTGCCTATCGTCGATAGCGGACTCTGGGGCGGCTTCTTGATAACACTGGTCGTGTCCGTCACCGGTATCGTCAGCTGCATGCCGATCGGGATTGCTCTGGCATTGGGCCGTCGCTCGACGATCCCGCTGATCCGTTTCTTTTCGGTCGGATTTATCGAAATCTGGCGCGGCGTTCCCCTCATCACGGTGCTGTTCTTCGCAACCTATATGCTGCCGCTGTTCATGCCGGGCAATTTCAAGATCGATGGCTTGGTTCGTGCGCTGATCGGTATCGCGCTGTTCTCGGGTGCCTATATGGCCGAGGTCATCCGCGGCGGATTGCAGGCAATCCCGCGCGGGCAGATCGAAGCGGCGAGCGCCATCGGACTTTCCTGGTGGAAGACGACCGCTTTTATTGTGATGCCACAGGCGCTCCGGCACGTTATCCCTGGAATTGTCAACAGCTTTATCAGTCTGTTCAAGGATACGTCGCTGGTCTCGATCGTATCGCTGTTCGACCTGCTGGGACAGGTGCACGCCTCATTCGCCGATCCGGTTTGGGCAACGCCGACGACGCTGTTCACCGGGTTTGCGTTCGCCGGAATGATCTATTTCACTTTCTGCTTTGGAATGTCCCGCTATTCGCTGTTCGTCGAGAACAGGCTGAATGCTCATCGTAAGTAGCCGAGAAAAAGTCATGACCACTGATCCGATCGTCGGTATTGCCGGCCTCAACAAATGGTACGGCGATTTTCACGTGCTACGCGATATCGATGTCGACGTCGCCAAGAGCGAGCGCATCGTGATCTGCGGTCCTTCCGGTTCCGGAAAATCGACGTTGATCCGCTGCATCAATGCGCTGGAGGAATTTCAGGAAGGCCGGATCGTGGTCGACGGCATTGAGCTCGGCCCGCAGCTCCGGCGCGTGGACGAGGTCCGGCGTGAGGTGGGCATGGTGTTCCAGAGCTTCAACCTGTTTCCGCACCTGACCGTGCTCGAGAACTGTACGCTCGCGCCGATCTGGGTCCGTCATATGCCGAAGAAGGATGCCGAAGCTGCGGCCATGAAATTTCTGGAGCGGGTGAAGATCCCGCATCAGGCCAACAAATATCCGGGACAGCTGTCCGGCGGCCAGCAGCAGCGGGTGGCGATTGCGCGGGCCCTGACGATGAATCCAAAGGTGATGCTGTTCGACGAGCCGACTTCGGCGCTCGATCCGGAAATGGTCAAGGAGGTGCTCGACACCATGGTCGATCTTGCCAGGGAAGGCATGACCATGCTGGTCGTGACCCATGAGATGGGGTTTGCCAGGGAAGTAGCCAACCGCATTATCTTCATGGACGCCGGTCAGATCATCGAGACCAACACACCGGAAAACTTCTTCGCCAATCCGCAGCACGCGCGAACCAAGCTCTTCCTGAGCCAGATCCTGCGCTGATCTCCGCTGTCATCCCGGATTGGTGTGGCTACCCCAAATGCGCCGTCTCAAACGGAATGGCGATCTTGCTACGCTTCTCCAGCCAGGCCGGCACGGGCAGGTTCTTTGAGCGCATAAAATCCGGATTGAATAGTTTGGACTGATAGCGATTTCCGGAATCGCAAAGAACCGTCACGATCGTCTTGCCGGGACCGAGCTGCTTGGCAAGGCGGATGGCGCCCGCCACGTTGATGCCAGTCGAGCCGCCGAGGCAAAGGCCTTCATGTTCGAGCAGTTCGTAGATGATGGGAACCGCTTCCTCGTCCGGGATCAAATAGGCTTCATCGACCATGGCTTGTTCGATGATCGGGGTTACGCGGCCAAGGCCGATGCCTTCCGTGATCGAGCCGCCCGGCGTGGCTTTGGCGTGACCGTGCTTGAACAATTCATACATCGCGGCTCCATGCGGATCGGCGCAGCCAATGACGATTGCTTTGTTCTTCTCCTTTAGAAATCGGCTCGTCCCGGCGATCGTGCCGCCTGACCCCACCGAGCAAATGAAGCCATCGATCTTGCCGCCGGTCTGCTGCCAAATCTCAGGCCCGGTCGACTTGTAATGCGCTTTTGGATTGTCGAGATTGTTCCACTGATCGGCAAACAAGACACCGTTCGGTTCATGCGCGCGCAATTGATCGGCCAGCCGACGTCCGATGTGCTGGTAATTGTTCGGGTTGGCGAAAGGCAATGCCGGCACTTCGACAAGCTCGGCGCCGCAAAGCCGCAACGTATCCTTCTTTTCCTGGCTCTGGGTTTCCGGAATCACGATCAGCGTTCGGTAGCCGCGCGCGCTGGCCACGACGGCAAGGCCAATGCCGGTATTGCCGGCCGTGGCTTCCACGACCAGGCCGCCGGGCTTGAGTTCGCCGCGCTTTTCGGCCTCGAGGATCATCCACTTCCCGGCGCGGTCCTTGACGGACTGGCCGGGATTCATGAACTCGGCTTTGCCAAGGATCGTGCAGCCGGTCAGCTCGGAAGCCCGCTTTAGTTTGATCAGCGGGGTGTTGCCGATCGCCTCGATGACGTCGTTGTTGATTTTCATGCGTACAGGTTCTTGCTCGAAACGGGCTGTGGGAATTGGATCGCCAATTCAATGAGTTCAGTGTGGCGCGGTCCGCCACACTAGTGCCCGATCGATAAAAGTGGAAGCAGGTTCTGCCGCCGTTTTGTGCGCCGCGGTCTAGGGGTCCGCAGCGCTAGCTGGCTTTGGCGAACACAACCTGACGGACGTCGATATTTCCTGACAGGAACCCGGCTTCGCAGTAGGAGAGATAGTACTCCCAAAGCCGGCGGAAACGGTCATCGAAGCCAAGCGGCGCGAGATTCGGCCATGCGGCGCGGAAGTTATTTCGCCAGGTTGCGAGCGTTTTGGCATAATCTTGCCCGAAAATGCGCTCGCGAATGACGGGCACCCCGAAGCGCTCACCCAACGACTTCAGTATTTGCGGCGACGGCAGCATGCCGCCGGGAAAAACGTAGCGCTGAATGAAATCGACGTCGCGGCGATAGTCCTGGAACAGGTTGTCCTTGATGGTGATGGCCTGGATGCCGGCAAGTCCGCCCGGCAGCAGTCGATCACGCAGTTGCGAAAAATAGCGTGGCCAGAATTCCTCGCCCACCGCTTCGATCATTTCAATAGAGGCGATGCGGTCATAGTGATCGCGTTCGTCGCGATAGTCCTGCAACTTGATCTCGACACGATCGCTCAGGCCCGCAGCCTGGATACGAGCCAAAGCGAAATCACGCTGCTCCTTGCTGATCGTCAGCCCGACAACTCGGGCGCCGACTTTCGCGGCGTATTCGGCGAACCCGCCCCATCCGCAGCCGATCTCAAGCAGCTTCTGTCCCGGCTTGAGGTCGATCGCTTCGGCGAGCCGCCGGTATTTGTTGTTCTGGGCCGCGGTCAGGTCGATCGTGTCGTCTTCGAACAGCGCCGACGAATAGGTCATGCTCGGATCCAGCCACGCTGAATAGAAGGCGTTGCCGATATCGTAGTGTCTATGGATATTTCGTCGCGCCTGACGTTTTGTATTACGGTTGAACCAGTGCCGGACCACCTGCACGGCCCGCACCATCGGCGTGCCGATCATCATCGACTGCATCCAGTCCTGGTTGACGCAGAAGAGGTATAGAAATTGGGTGAGATCGGGCGTGTCCCATTCGCCGCGCAGATAGGCCTCGGCAATGCCGATATCGCCGCCACGGATCAGGCGCGAGGCAAAACTGTAGTGGTAGACCTTCATGGCGGCGGTCGGGCCTGGAGCGTTATCGCCGAGTTTGACGACGCGGCCATCCGGCAGGGTTACTTCGAGGGAGCCGTAACGGAGTTTTGCGCCGTAGCCGAGCGCCAGGCGGAACATGCGAGGCAGGCCAGCGGGCACGCGATCCGCGGTATCTGACGTGATCGGAATCACCTCGGGCATGGCGACCGACATAAGGTTCATCGTCTGCGATGGGCAGACGTCATGGCCGAAGTATAATCACTGTGGGGCTCGGCCGCCAAGCCGCCATCGGCGGTCTTGTCGTCCGAAACCGGGACCAGCCGTACCCCCTTTAGCCAGAGCCGCAGCGCCTCCCAATGGATGGCGGCAACGATTTTCAGGGTGACGAGCGGAAGCGAGAAAAACGAGCGCAACAATTCCTTGCCAGTCAGAATTCGCCGGTGACCGAAGAACGTCGCCGACAGGAGCGGTCCTTCGCTGTCGGTCTCGAGAATGCGCAGCCTGACGCAGTCGTTCGGCGGCGTAACGCGGAAGTGATAGCGCATCGCCATCTCGATAAAGGGCGATACGGAAAACCGCTTTTCTTGCGTCTGGCGGATGCCGGCGGCGCTGAACTCGCCGCGCTGCACTGGCAGCACATAGGCATGAATGCCGCCGAAGGTATTTCGCACCTCGTAGATGAGGAGGGCGAGCTCTCCATCGGCGTTATAGCAAAAGTAAACCGATAGCGGATTGAAGGTGTAACCCAGGAGCCGGGGATAGCAGAGCAGCAGTACACGCCCGCCCGCCAGGTCAATCCCGTGCTCACCGGCCTTCCGCTGCGCGTAAAGCCGCAAGGACGAGCCGTCTCGCTCGCCGTGATCGGCTTCGTAAAAGCTGTAGAGCGCCGGCCGGTTGACGCCAAACAGCAATGACTGCCGGTCAGCGATCCCGAGGCGGTCGAGATCGATCAACAAGCTCATCACGCGATAGCTGAAGCGATGGCCGACCGGTTTGAGGCGCGCATGCATGACCTCGCCAACATAAAGCGCGGCGGCACCGCCCTCGATCGCGGCAGGACTGACGTTGACGTCCCGCATCATCTACTCCGCAGCTTCGGCCAATTCGGGTGGGGTTTCGCGCCAGGGCGCGGCGGCGCCCAGAGCTTCCGCGACCGACAGCGCCGACCTTAGTCCGTCTTCGTGGAAGCCGTAACCGGTCCACGCGCCGCAGAACCATGTGCGACGTTTGCCCTGAATATCCCCGAGCCGTCGTTGGGCGGCAAAAGCTGCGGCGTCATACTGGGGATGCTCGCATATATATTTGCCGAAAGTGAGGGCGGGCTCGGGTTCGAACGGCGGGTTGAGGCTGACGAATAGCGGTTTGTCTTTGTCGATGCCTTGAAGTTCGTTCATCCAGTAGGTGACTGCAACGTCGTTGAGGGCCGTCCCATGCCGTCTCCAGCGCAGGAAATTCCACGACGCCCATGCGCGCCGTCGCCGCGGCATGAGCCTGGTGTCGCGGTGCAGGTAGATCGTGTTGGGAGAATAGCTGATTGCGCCGAGGACGGAGCGCTCGCGGTCATCCGCATCCGCAAGCATTTTAAGCGCCTGATCGGTGTGCGCTGCAATCACGACATGATCATAGGTCTCGTTGCCGCCATGGCTGTCGGTGACGACGACACCGCGCGCCTTGCGCTCGATGGAAGTGACCGCACAACCGAGACGGACGTGATGTCCAAACGTAGCGGTCAGTTTCTCGACGTAGCTTCGGCTGCCGCCCTTGACGGTTCGCCAGACCGGCCGGTCGTATTGCAGGAGGCGGTGATTTCTAAAGAACGCCACGAAGTTTTCTGCTGGGAAGTTCAGCATATCACGCGCCGGCGCAGACCAGATTGCGGCGCCCATCGGTCCGAGATAATCGGATAGCAGCCGCGGCGCGAATTTCTGCAAATCGAAATAGTCGCCCAGACTCAGTCCGGCTAGCCGGCCGGCAGCATAATCCTCAATGCTTTGGCGGCCGAAGGTGAGGATATCCCGCAGCATCCAGAGGTAGCTCGGCGACAGCAGATTTCGCGGCTGTGCGAACAGCCCGGCCGCCGTCTGCCACCAGTTATTGCCGCCGCCTTTCCATTCGAAGCGGCCGCCGTCGGTGCTGACGGCAAAGCTCATGCAGCTTTCCGTCGTTTCGACGCCGAGGTGGTCGAACAGGGCAGTCAGATCGGGGTAATTGAGTTCGTTGTAGACGATAAAGCCGATGTCGACCGCAATCGGCGTCCCGTCGTAGTCGATATCGACGGTGTGGCTGTGCCCGCCCGGCCGGATTTCCCGCTCATAGACAGTAACTGGATAGCGTTTCGATAAGGTCCATGCAGCGGCATTGCCGGCAATTCCCGTCCCAACCACCGCAATGCGCATTCCAGTCCTCGCCCTCTGATCTCTCAGATACGAGGCGCTGTACGGAAAGTTTCGGGCAACGGGCTGCCGGTCACGATAGCACAGCCGCCCGCAGGCCCCGTTGAAGCCGGTCACAGCCCGGCGTATAGCAGACCGATGTCCGGACCCTCTGAGGCTGAAGATGGTGTCGCCCCGACAGCGGCGACGCCGGATTGCCCGCTTTGCCAAAAGCCGCTGGCCTTGTGCGTGTGCGACGGCGTCACGCCGATCGAAAGCCGCATCGAGCTTCTGATCTTGCAGCATCCGCAGGAGCAGGACCGGGCGCTCGGCACCGCCCGTCTGACCGCGATGCACTTTGAACGGGCGGTCCTCAAGATCGGCCTGTCCTGGCCAAGCCTCTCCAAGGCATTGGGCCGGCCGGTCGGCGACCCCTCCCGGTGGGCGGTGCTCTATCTGGGGTCGGTCAAAGCGTCCGATCTCGACACGAAGGAAGAAGTCGTCGCCATCAACCGCAAGGGCGAGTTGGAAGAAAACCAGCGTGCCATATTGCGAGGGATCGAGGGCGTGGTGCTGCTGGACGGCAGCTGGAGCCAGGCCAAGGCCTTGTGGTGGCGCAATGCCTGGATGCTGAAATGCCAGCGGGTGATCCTTGGGCCTTCGCATCCGTCGCGTTACGGAAAACTGCGTCGCGAGCCGCGCCCTGACGGACTGTCAACCATCGAGGCGGCCGGCCTCGTCCTTTCCAAGCTTGAACGGCGGCCCGACATTGCCGAAACGCTCAACGCAAGCTTCGCGCAGATGCTGCAGAGGTACCGCCAGGCACTGGAGGAGCAACCTTCACTCGCACCGAAGCCGCGGCCAAAGCGGGATTATCGCCGCCGCCGAAAGACGTGAGAGGGATTTCGTCAGCGATTGGCTCTCGATCGCTCGCAATTGCGATCGCATCTTTTGCCGTTCGCCTGTTTGCGGGCAGCGATGCACTTATCCATCGCCGAGGTTTGGGCTGCTGCAACGATAACGGAGCCCATTTCCGCGGTTGCGGCGAACGCAAGCACCGTTAGCAATGTCAAAATCCTGGGCTTTTGAAATCCTCCGGATTCGATGCTGAAAATCAACGAGACCGATGTTAAGGCGTCGTTATTGAAATCGGAAGTCTAATTACTCACCGGCTGGCCCTTGATGCCGGTCCAGCGCCGGCAAACGCCCGGGCCGAGTGCTTAGGGGACGCCCATGATTTTGGTGACCGGCGGCGCCGGATATATCGGTTCTCACACCTGCGTCGAGCTTCTCAACGCCGGGAAAGAGGTCGTCGTTCTCGACAACTTCTCCAACAGCAGCCGAACATCCCTCGACCGCGTCCGTCAGATTTGCCGGACGCCGTTGACGCTCGTCGACGGCGACGTCCGCGACGAGGCTGTCATCGAGAAAACTTTGCGCGAATTCGGATGCACCGCGGTACTCCATTTTGCAGGCCTGAAATCGGTATTGGAGTCCGTATCATCGCCGCTCGACTATTACGACAACAACGTCATTGGCACTCATCGCCTGTTACGAGCCATGCAGGTGAGCGGCGTCAAGCGCATCATCTTCTCTTCATCCGCAACCGTGTATGGAGACCCGCAGTTTCTGCCTTATACCGAGGATCATCCGCTCAACCCGGTCAATCCCTATGGCCGGACGAAGTTTTTTGTCGAGGGAATGCTGCGCGACCTGTTTGCCAGCGACCCCAGCTGGAGCATCGGCATACTTCGCTATTTCAATCCGATCGGTGCGCATGAAAGCGGGCTGATCGGCGAAGATCCGAAGGGAATGCCGAACAATCTTTTGCCTTTCGTTGCGCAAGTTGCAGTCGGGCGGCGCGAGCGGCTGAACGTTTTCGGAAGCGATTACGACACGCCCGACGGCACCGGCGTGAGGGATTATATTCACGTCGTGGATCTGGCGCAGGGACACGTCGCGGCGCTCGCATCGCTTGATCGTCCGGCCTGTTTCACGGTCAATCTCGGGACGGGAAGGGGCTATAGCGTGCTCGAAGTCGTCAAGGCTTTCGAGAAAGCCAGCGGAAGGCCGGTTCCTTACGACAGGCGGCCACGGCGCTCCGGCGATATCGCCACATGCTACGCCTCGACCGATCTTGCAGCGAAGGTTCTGGGCGGGTGGCGCGCTGGCAGAGATATTGAAGCCATGTGCAGGGATCATTGGCGCTGGCAAAGCCAAAATCCGAACGGGTATGACGGATGACGATCCGGCGGATGAGAGTGGTTGCCTAACCCATTGGCCACCTGTATTGATCCGCCCCCATGGGGCCACGTGGCGGAGTGGTTACGCAGCGGTCTGCAAAACCGTTTACACCAGTTCAATTCTGGTCGTGGCCTCCATCAATAAAATCATAGGCTTATAGCGGCTTTCGTGGCAAAGAACTGAACGCTCGTTCAGAGCCGGTGCGGGCGGAAGTCCCTAGTGTCCGTTGATTTGCCGACACGCCATTCAGCAGCCGGCGTGGTTCAGCAGGTGGCGTACCAGCCATCCGGGAACGGTACCAGCGGCCAGGTGAAGCCGTTGTCGTTGGCGGCCTCCAACCGGCTCTTAGACGTGATCATGGCGTCCACTAAATCCTGCTGAGGAATCGGCGCGATGGCCGCATTCACGGCATCCAGCACCCGTTCGAACTCTGCTTCGCTCATGACGCACTCCGGCATTCGAGCGCCAAGCGTCGCAAAAGTTCCTTTTTTCGCGATTGAGCCGGTCATTCAAATTGTATCGATCGGAAAGTCGCGATCGACGTGGTTGACGCGGCGTTAATCAATCGCTTGCGTCGGAGGCCAGCGGATTTTGGTGAGGCAGTGCGGCGCGCAGTTTTGGGTTTGGCGGATGCTTTCCGTGGCACACGGTTTGCTAAGCTCAATCGATAGCATCGCCGGGAGGATTGAGGATGATGAGTGTGGGCCTTACCTGCTGCAAGGCAACGATTGCGTGTGTTGCGTTTGCAAGCATGGTGGCGCTGGGGTCGGATGCCTGGGCCGGTGAAATCTCGGGCGGCGTCGTCAAGATCGGCGTCATTACCGATGCGAGCGGCCCTCTGTCGGATTCCAACGGGCAGGGCTCGCTGATTTCTGCCAGGTTGGCGGCGGAAGATTTCCAGAAGCAAAATCCCGGCATCAAGGTCGAGCTGGTGTTCGCCGATCACCAGAACAAGCCGGACATCGGCACCGCGATCGTACGCAAGTGGTTTGATGTCGAAGGCGTCGATGCGATTGCGGATGTCGGCAATTCCGCCGTGGGGCTCGCGCTTCAGACCATCATCCGCGACAAGAACAAGATTGCAATTTACACCTCCGTTGCGACGACCGCGCTAACCGGCAAGCAATGCGTCAAAACAGGTTTTGCCTGGCTGCACGACGCCTACACGCTGGTGGCGGGGCCGCTGAGGACGCTTGTCGGGCAAGGACAGGACACATGGTTCTTCATCGCGGCGGATTACGAGTTCGGCAAGAACATGGTCGCTGAATCCCAGCGGCTGCTTCAACGCGTGGGCGGCAAGTCGCTGGGGGCGGTTTATCATCCCATGGCAAACGCCGACTACAGCTCCTTCCTTTTGCAGGCGCAGAGTTCGGGCGCGAAAGTGGTGGCGTTTTCAAACGTCGGCGATCAACTCGTCAACTCGATGAAGCAATGGAAAGAGTTTGGGATGGATGCCGGCAAGCAGCGCCCGGTGGCCCAACTTCTGTTCCTGACCGACGTCAACAGCATGGGGCTCGATGTCGCGGCGGGTCTGACGTCCATGGTCGGATGGTATTGGGGCTTGAACGACGAAACCCGGGCCTTTGGTCATCGCTTCTTTGAACGTCACCAGCGGATGCCGACCGCACCGCAGGCGGCCGTCTACTCGGGCGTCCTTCATTTCCTTAAAGGCGTCGCGGCGACGGGTAGCGACGACACCGACACTGTCGCCAAATGGATGCGCGATAACGCCGTCGACGACTTCTATGCCCGCGGCGCCAGGATTCGGGAGGACAGAAAACTGATACATCCCTTCTATCTGATCGAGGTGAAGAAGAAGGCCGACGTCAAGGAGCCGTGGGACTACTACAATATCCTGCGCCAGGTTCCGCCCGACGAAGCCTTCATTCCGCTAGCCGAAAGTGAGTGTCCACTGGTCAAGGCATCGAACTGAAGCACCAGGGCGGCTTCATCGCGCGTTCGAGTGGCCGGAAACTCCCGGCGGGCCATTGGAGAGCTTGCGAAAAACGTCTTATTTGGTGCTTTGCAAGCCTTGGAGGCTTTGTTATACGCTGCGCCGAGCGAACAACTGTTTCGCCTATTCCTCGGTAGCTCAGCGGTAGAGCATTCGACTGTTAATCGAATGGTCGCTGGTTCGAATCCAGCCCGGGGAGCCAGCAAAATCAGCTACTTCTCGTTTTTTCGTTTCTCCCAGCTTCCCATCACCTTCGTGTCGGGAAGCGGCGCGGGGCCGCGCGCGAACAAGCAAAACGCGAGATTGCCTCATCACCGTTCGTGAACGGCTCGACATCGGCCGTCATGTTGCGTTTTGACAGGCCTTGTATCAAAGATGGCGCCGATTTTTCGTAACTTCCCGCGGCTACGACCGCTTGCCACCGGGGTTTCCAATGTCCGACTTTTCGACCGCGCGCCAGAAAATGGTCGATGGCCAGGTGCGTCCGAGCGACGTTACCGACAGCCGAATCATCGATGCCATGCTCGCGATCCCGCGTGAGGCGTTTGTTGCCGAAGCACAGCGCTCGCTCGCTTATCTGGACCTCGATATCGACGTCAGCGCCAGCGGAGCCCCAAAGCGTTTCCTGTTGCCGCCGGCGGTGACGGCCAAAATGCTGCAGGCAGCCGAAATCGGCGAGGCGGACAGCGTCCTGGTCGTCGGCTGTGCGTCGGGCTATCTGGCCGCTTTGGCGGCACGTCTGGCCCACAAGGTCACGGCGACCGAGTGCGATTCGGCGCTAACGGCAAAAGCTGCGGCGAATTTGGCAGCGCTCGCGCCCGGAGTGATCGTCAAGACGGCGCCAGTGGCTGACGGCGATTTCGCGAGCGCTCCGTTTGACGTGATTCTACTCAATGGCGCGGCCGAAATCGCCCCGGAGGGCCTTTACCGACAGCTCAAGGAGGGTGGTCGGCTGGTCGGAGCCTTCGCCCTGGCCGGGACCCAGCGGGCCACAGTCGTGACCTGCTCGCACGGCGATTACGGACATCGGGCGCTTTTCGACACCGCAATACCGGTGCTTCCGGGCCTGGAACGGCCTGCGGCCTTCGTTTTCTAGCGCCGCGTACTTCCGCAAGCGAGTCGGGTCGTCAAGTGTGGCCCGGATGCCCCATCTCGTGAGTTTCCACTGTCCTACCCGCTCGGGGGGTTCCTTACTTCTGGTGTGATGACTAAGCTGTGGGGCGAGATATCTGTTTGGAATGACTTGATGACCCGGTTCAGGGGCTACGGAGCCGGGGAAGGATGATTGGAATACCTGGATGGATGGGGTGAAGGTCGTTACCGGGGCTGCGGCTACGGTACTTCTTGGGGCGTTGTTGACGATTCCGTTGCCGGCATTGGCCGACACGATCGAGGCTGCGCTTGTGCGCGCCTATCAGAACAATCCGCAGCTTAACGCCCAGCGCGCGCAGGTCAGAGCGACCGACGAAAACGTGCCGCAAGCGTTGTCCGGATACCGGCCGAAGGTCGCTGTCACGGCGAGCGCCGGCTACCAATACACCGACGTCGCCTCGACGTTTGGCGGCACCGCCACGCAAATCGTCCGCTCGGAAGTTCACGGCACCGATCCGCCGCGCGCCGCGGGCCTTACGGTCACCCAGACCCTCTACAACGGCAACCAGACTGCCAACAAAACGCGCGCCGCGGAGAGCCAGGTTTCCGGCGCGCGTGAAGCGCTGCGCGTACTTGAAGAGACCATCCTGTTGGCCGCTGCTACGGTCTACATGGATTACCTGCGCGATTCGGCCATCGTCGAGGTGAACAAGAGCAACGTTCGCGTTCTCGATCAGACGCTGAAACAGACCCAGGATCGTTTCAACGTCGGCGAGGTGACGCGAACCGACGTCGCCCAATCGGAGGCGCAACTTGCCGCCGGCAAGACGCAGCTTCTGGCGGCGCAAGCGACGCTGACAACCACGCAAGCCAACTTCCGCCGTATCGTCGGCAACGAACCGCAGAGTTTGGCGCCGGGCTCGCCGGTCGATCGCTTCCTGCCGGCAACGCTTCCTGCCGCCGTCGAACTCAGCCTGATTGAAAATCCGAATGTCACCGCGGCGATGTACGGCATCGACGTGAACTTCCTCCAGGTCAAAGTGAACGAGGGTGCGCTGCTGCCGACGGTCACCTTGCAGGCATCGGTGCAGCAGGCCTACGAGCAGAGCCTGCAGGTTTTCCGCACCTTCGGTGCCTCGGCCATCGCGCAGGTGTCGGTCCCGGTCTATCAGGGCGGCGCGGAATATTCGCTGATCCGTCAATCAAAGGAAACGCTGGCCCAACAGCGCCTGGTTCTTGAACAGACACGCGATCTCACGCGCGCCAACACGGTTACGGCATGGGGGCAACTGGTCGCGGGCAAAGCCCAGGTAGCCTCAGCCCAATCGCAGGTGACGGCTTCGGAAATCGCACTCAACGGTGTGCGTGAAGAAGCCAAGGCCGGCCAGCGAACCACGCTCGACGTACTCAATGCTCAGCAGGCGCTGGTCAACGCGCGGGTCGCTCTCGTGACCGCGCAGCACGACCGCGTCGTGGCGTCCTATAGCGTGTTGTCGTCGGTAGGACGGTTGTCGCCGCAGGTGCTCGGTCTGGCGACCACGACCTATGATCCCAGCGTGCACTATCACCAGGTGCGTGACAGCTGGTTCGGCGTTCGTACACCCGACGGTCAGTGATCCTCACCATCCTGTTGCAACGTTTTGCTGGATTTACGCAGCACTTAACGACTGCTTTGGTGTTGCTCGCGTCGTGCCTTGCAGGAACCTTGGTGTTGCTTGCAATCATTTGTCGCCCTGACGTAGCGTTCTTCTGGGCAGCAGAGCGATTCGCACCGTCTCGAAGTTTTTGAGGCGGGACGCCGGTGCGGCGGGGCAGGCTAAGGTCGGGCGACGTGTTGGGCGACGTTTGTCTGGGGACAAGTCGGGTCAGCGCGATGAAATCCCGGACCTGTCTATCCGGAACCAGCAAATACCTGCCTTGCTTGGTGTAAAACGCTGTTGAGGGCGTTGATGAGGTGGGATCGGAAATGACGCAGCCTGCGAAGGTTCAGGAACCCTCGATGGAGGAGATTCTGGCGTCGATCCGTCGCATCATCGCCGACGACGAGGCGAAGCCAGTTGCCGCCGAGAAAGCGCCGCCAGCTCCCGCGAGCCCTCCGCCTGCGGCTGCTGCCGCGCAGCCGCCCAAGACCGAGAAGCCCGCGCCTGCGCCGCCCCCGGCGCGCGCAGCCGAGCCTCCGCCCCGCGCGCCTGCGAAGGCTGCAACTCCCGCACCGCCGCCGGCGCCATCTGCACCCAACAATCAGGATGATATCGACGCGCTCCTCAACGGTCTGGACGACGTCACGACTGCGGAAGAGGCCCGCCCGCCCGATCCTGAACTCGAGGTGCTCGAGCTCACGGATGAGATGGCGTTGCACGATCCGCAGCCTCAGGCTGCCTTTATGAAAGTCGAGCCGCCGGACGATCTCGAATTCACCGAGACCGCCGCCAGAGCGCCCGTGCGCGAGCCCGCCTACGATTTGCCTCCGCCAAGCCCGATCGATTCGCCGGCTATCCTGTCGCGTTCGACCGTGTCGGCGGTGGAATCGGCGTTCAACAGCCTTGCTCACACAGTGTTGAGCAACAACGCGCGGACGCTGGAAGACCTGGTCAAGGAAATGCTGCGGCCGATGCTCAAGTCCTGGCTCGATGACAACCTGCCGGGGCTTGTGGAACGCATCGTCAAGGCGGAAATCGATCGGGTTTCACGCGGCCGCTAATCCAAGCCTGCGAATGGCCTGAATCCCGGCCGCGATTAAGCCATTACATCGCGCTTTATCTTCGCATTCGACCCGGCCCTCGAGTTGACTTGGCGCGCCGGGGCGGCTTTCTAGTGGTCCGGTTCTGACATTCGTCTGTTGCCTCCACGGAGGCTTTTGCGAAGGTCGACCTCATCCCGAAAAGCCCGCGTCCCTGTTCCCTGACCGCAAGCGACATGATCGAGAAGAATTACCAGCCTGCCGATATCGAAGAACGCATGTCCCGTCTTTGGGAGGACGCCGGCGCGTTCAAAGCGGGACGGGCGGAACGGCGCGACGCCACGCCTTTCACCATCGTGATCCCGCCGCCCAACGTGACGGGCTCGCTGCATATGGGGCACGCGCTCAACAACACGCTGCAAGATATTCTATGTCGTTTCGAGCGCATGCGCGGCCGCGACGTATTGTGGCAACCCGGCACCGACCACGCCGGTATCGCCACTCAGATGGTGGTCGAGCGGCAGTTGATGGAGCGGCAAGAGCCGGGGCGTCGCGATCTTGGCCGCGCCAAATTCTTAGAACGGGTCTGGCAGTGGAAGGCTGAAAGTGGCGGCATCATCGTCAACCAGCTCAAGCGGCTCGGCGCCTCCTGCGACTGGTCGCGCGAACGCTTCACGATGGATGAAGGTCTCTCCCGTGCCGTCGTGAAGGTTTTTGTCGATCTGCACCGTCAGGGGCTGATTTACAAAGACAAGCGGCTCGTGAACTGGGATCCCAAGCTTCTCACGGCGATTTCCGACCTCGAAGTACAGCAGATCGAGGTCAGGGGCAGCTTGTGGTATCTGCGCTATCCGATCGAAGGCAAGACGTTCAGCCCGGACGATGCCTCGAGCTTCATCGTCGTTGCAACCACTCGGCCCGAGACCATGCTTGGCGACACGGCTGTAGCCGTGCATCCCGACGACGAACGCTACCGCGACCTGGTTGGAAAGTACGTCATCCTGCCGTTGGTTGGACGCCGGATTCCGATTGTCGCCGACGAATATTCCGATCCGGAAAAAGGCTCGGGCGCGGTCAAGGTGACGCCCGCGCACGATTTCAACGACTTCGAGGTCGGCCGGCGGCACAACCTGCCGCAGATCAGTGTGCTCGACAAGGAAGCGAGCCTCACCCTCACCGACAACGAGGATTACCTCCGCGGACTGCCTGAAGGTTCAGCCGAGCTCGCAGCCGAACTGAATGGCCTCGATCGCTTTGCCGCGCGCAAGACGATTGTCGCGCGCATGGAAGACTTCGGCTTCCTGGAGCGGATCGAACCGAACACGCATATGGTTCCGCATGGCGACCGCTCCGGGGTCGTGATCGAGCCCTATCTGACCGACCAGTGGTATGTCGACGCGAAGACGCTGGCGCAACCCGCGATCGCCGCCGTGCGCCACGGAACGACGGTCATCGTGCCGAAGAACTGGGAGAAGACCTACTACGACTGGATGGAGAACATCCAGCCATGGTGCGTCTCCCGCCAGCTTTGGTGGGGGCATCAGATTCCCGCCTGGTATGGGCCGGATGGCAAGGTGTTTGTCGCCGAGACCGAAGAAGAAGCGGTCGGCAATGCGCTTGGCTACTACGTCGAGCAGGAGGTGATCACGCCGGAGCAGGGGCGTGAGATGGCGCTCGACCGCAATAAGCGCGCCGGTTTCATCACGCGCGACGAAGACGTGCTCGACACCTGGTTTTCCTCCGCGTTGTGGCCATTCTCGACGCTGGGCTGGCCGGACGATACGCCCGAGGTGAAGCGCTACTACCCGACCAATGTGCTGGTCACCGGCTTTGACATCATCTTCTTCTGGGTCGCCCGCATGATGATGATGGGCCTTCATTTCATGAAGGAAGCGCCATTCTCGACCGTCTACATCCACGCCCTCGTCCGCGACGAGAAGGGCGCGAAGATGTCGAAGTCGAAAGGCAACGTCATCGATCCCCTGCATCTGATCGATGAGTACGGTGCCGACGCGCTTCGCTTCACGCTGGCAGCGATGGCTGCCCAGGGGCGAGACATCAAGCTCGCCGCAAGCCGCGTCGAGGGTTACCGCAATTTCGCGACCAAGCTTTGGAACGCGTGCCGCTTTGCCGAGATGAACGCTTGCGCGGCGCCATCCGATTTCGATCCCACCGCGACGACGCGGACGTTGAACCGCTGGATCGCGCATGAGGCGGCCCATGCGACACGCGAGGTGACGGAAGCGATCGAAGCCTATCGATTTAATGATGCTGCCGGCGCGATCTATCGCTTCGTCTGGAACGTCTATTGCGACTGGTATCTGGAATTGGCGAAGCCAGTGCTGATGGGCGAGGAGGGCGATGCCAAGGCAGAGACCCGTGCGATGGTAGCATGGGCGCGGGATGAAATTCTCAAACTGCTTCACCCGTTCATGCCGTTCATCACCGAGGAATTGTGGTCGGTGACGGCCAAGCGCGAGGGCTTGCTGGCTTTGGCCGCATGGTCGCGCCAGGCCGGCGGATTGACGTCAGAGCAGATGGCGTTGATCGCGGCGGCATCGAGTCCCATCGAGCCGGTGCCGGCACTGGCGTTGCCGATCGAAGTGCCCGAGTTCACCGATCCGGCCGCCGAGGCCGAGATCGGCTGGGTCGTCGACCTCGTCACCGCGGTTCGCTCGGTGCGCGCCGAAATGAACATCCCGCCGGCGACGCTGACGGCCCTTGTGTTGTCGGGTGCGTCTTCCGAGACCAAGGAGCGCGCGCCGCGCTGGAACGACGTCATTAAGCGGATGGCGCGGCTTTCCGGCATTTCCTTTGCCGACCAGGCGCCGGAGGGATCGGTTCAGCTATTGGTTCGCGGTGAAGTCGCTTCGCTGCCGCTCAAGGGCGTTATCGATCTTTCCGCCGAGAAGGTGCGGCTCGACAAGGAAATCGCCAAGGCCGACGCCGACATCAAGCGGGTCGACGCCAAACTGACGAACGAAAAGTTCGTCGCCAACGCGCCCGAGGAAGTCGTCGAAGAAGAAAAAGAAAAGCGCGAGGCGGCCCTCGCCCGAAAGGCGAAAATCCTGGAAGCGCTGGAGCGGCTGAAGAGCGTTGCGTCATAAGGCAAAGGGGGTTGTCGATGCTGGATCACATCTCGATCACCGTTTCCGATATCCCCGCTGCCGAGCCGTTTTACGACGCCATCATGAAAGTGCTCGGCGTCGTCAAGGTTGGGCGCCGCGAGGACTGGCTGGGATATGGCGAACGATCGCGGCCGGCCTATCCCGATCGGGTCTACATCTCGGTCCGCAAGGGACCGAAACCTGAGGACGCTCCAGGACGCCACTGGTGCTTCAAGGCGAAGTGGCGGACCCAGGTCGATGCGTTCTGGGATGCCGGCATCGCGGCAGGGGGCAAAGATGATGGTCCCCCCGGTGTTCGCAACTATCACACTTCATACTATGCCGCCTTTCTAAGGGATCCCGATGGCAACCGTATCGAAGCCGTCTGCCACCTGGTGGGGTGAATCCCTGGATTAGATCTTGGGGAGATGTGATGTGCGAATTTTCCTGGCCGGCGCGACCGGCGTGGTTGGGCGGCGGTTGGCTCTCTTGCTGCGGGACGCGAAGCACGACGTAACCGGTTCGACGCGAGACCCGGCCAAGGCCGCCCGCATGCAAGCGCTCGGAATAGAGCCCGTCATCGTTGATGCGCTCGACGCCGAGAGTTTGGCACGGTCGATCGCGAATGCGCGGCCCGACGTGGTCATTCATCAACTCACGGACTTGCCGAGCGCGCCGGGCACCCCCGGCTATGCGGCGGGCCAGGAGGCCAACCGGCGCCTTCGCATCGAAGGTACGCGTAATCTGATGAAGGCGGCGACACTCGCAGGCGTCCGGCGCGTCGTCGCTCAAAGCGTCGCATTTCTTTATGCGCCAGGCGAAGGGACGCGCGTGGAAAGCGATGCTCTCGATGTCGCGGCAGAACCGCCGCGCCGTTTGACGGTCGAAGGCATCGTCGCGCTGGAGCGCGAGGTTCTACGGACGCCGGGTATTACCGGTGTTGCGCTGCGTTACGGCTATTTCTATGGGCCTGGCACCTGGTACGATTCGCCACCGAAGCCTCCGTCGGTTCATGTCGACGCGGCCGCTTATGCGGCATTACTCGCGGTAGAGAAGGGAAACGGCGTCTATAACATTGCCGAAGACGACGGCGCGATTTCGTCAGCCAAGGCAAAGCGCGAGTTGGGATTCGACCCGGCGTTCCGGATTCCAGCGCATCTGGCTCACGAACTTGAAGGCTCGGGCTGAACGATGGCTTCCTTGCTGCGGACGCCAATCATCGCGAGGCCAAGCAGGACATAGGCCCCCGAGGCCCAGACGGCTTGCCAATTCTGGGTGCCCTCGATGAAGATGATGTAAGACGCGCTGAAAAAGAAAATTCCCGCAAACGCCATCTCGGCAATCGGCCGGACGCCCGCTTTGGGCCGGTTGAACCATGACAACGTAACCAGCGGCACCGCGGCCATCGTCAGCGCGGCGTAGGGAAGATCCTGCCAGCGTGGATCGAACACCGAGCCCAGCGCGGCGCCCGTCGCGATCACGACGGTCGCGATCAAAACAAGGCCGAGGACGAATGTAGAGAACGACAGCGTTCTGCTTTCGCGCGGACCGATCAATTCGACGAATGCGGGCAGCGTACGGCCGGATATCAGAGCGCTGGCGCACAACATTGGCGCGGCAGCGGCGGCGACGAGCAGCGAACCCCATCTGAACCAGCCCCCGAGGCCGAAGCTTTCATACGTCATCTTGTCGAATGCGACACCCAACAGAACGCCGGCGACAGTTGCCGAAATGCCAACGGCAATCCACGACGAGGCGCGTGGCTTCCACGGCTTGCGCCGCTGGCTTGCCCAAGCGGCCGCAAATACGAAAGTCGCAAGGACCATCCCGCTTGCCATCAGCGGTTTCCAGGAGGGGTAGTTGCTGACGGAAACGCCGGGCGGGTATTTCAGGGTACGGTGGTCGGCTGCGAACAAACCCCAGTTGCCGCCGACGGTGCCTTCCCAATATCGCTTCCAGGACGCATCGAATGCTTCGATCAGGTTGACGCGGAAGTTGTCGCGCTTGGCGACATCGAGGATCTCCGAAATCACGCGCGCCTGATTGATCCGCGACGGCAGCGCACCTTCGCGCATGCGCCCCATGCTGGGCCAGCCGGTCTCGCCGATCATCACTTCCTTGCCGGGGAAGGCGAGCGCCACGCGCTTGTGGATAGTCGCGACATCAGCAGCCGCATCCTGCGCACGGACGGGAATATTGTCCCAGTAGGGCAGAATGTGGACCGTCACGAAGTCGACGGCATCCTGGATTTCCCGATAGCGCAGCCAGTATTCCCAGGCATCGGCATAGGTCACGGGAACGCTGACGCGCGCCTTGACCGAACGGATGAGGTCGCGAAGATCGGACGGCGTCATCTCGCCGTGCAACAACACTTCGTTGCCGACCACGATCGCCGTGACCGTGTCCGGATATTTTTCAGCGAGCGCAACTGCGGTGTCCACGAGTTGCGCATTCTTGATCCGGTTGTTGCCGATCCAGATTCCCAGAAGAACCTTGAGCCCGACCTGCGATGCCAGTTCGGGTACCTTGTTCAGGCCGTTGTCGACCGAATAGGTGCGGATGCAGTGTGATATTCTCGCGAGCTCACTCAGGTCTTCGCGGATTTGCTCTGTGCTGACCTCCAGCTTTGGATTGAGCGGAGTCTGGTCGTCACGGAATGGCGCGTAGGACACGCACTCCAGCTTGGCCGCGGCATCGATCGGAGCTCGCGCAAGCATGACCGGTTGCGCCAGCCACCACCAGGACAACGCAATGATCGTCAGCGACATCAGAAGAAGCGCCAGCGGCGTGCGAACGGCGATTGGTTCTACCCTCCGGAAGGCTAGAGCTCCGATTCTTGTAGTTTGCTAGCAATCGCAGCAACTAGGAACTTCAAATTCGCTGCACTGTCGACTATGGTCGAGCAACCTATGGCCGAAAAGCAACATCGTGATAGCAAATTGGGATCACCAATAAAGGCCGTCCCGTTCAACAACAAGTGACGTGATGTTTTTCAACGGACTTTCCCGGCGGCGATTTGCGAAAATAGCCGCTTGGTCTACCCTCGGAATATCGACCTCAACAGCGGGGGCAGCCCGGGAAAGCATAACTTCCGCGAACCGGTTGCGGGACACTAGCCGCGCAGCTTTCCCGAAGAACTTCGTGTGGGGGACGGCGACTTCAGCCTATCAGATCGAAGGCGCCGTCAATGAGGATGGCCGCGGTCCGTCGATCTGGGATCCGTTCACGCGCCTTCCTGGCAAGATTGTCGACAAGAGCAACGCCGACGTCGCCAACGATCACTACCATCGTTACAAGGAAGACGTTCGGCTCATCAGGGAGCTCGGAGCCAAGGCCTATCGTTTTTCGATCGCGTGGCCTCGCGTGTTTCCCGAAGGCCGCGGAACGCCGAACCCGAAGGGCCTCGATTTCTACCAGCGACTGCTGGACGAATTGTTGGCCAACGGCATCGAGCCGTTTGCCACGCTCTATCACTGGGACCTTCCTCAAGCGCTTCAGGATCACTACGGCGGGTGGAGATCACGCGACACGGCCAAGGCATTTGCGGATTACGCCGGCTATGTCACCGAGCGCATCAGCGACCGCGTCAAGCACATCTTTACGATCAATGAGTGCGCGAGGCTTGTTCAGGCCGGCTTCGGCACGGGCATCGATGCGCCCGGCCTCAACCTGCCTCAGAAGGAGATCAATCAGGTTCGCCATCATGTCGCGCTGGGGCATGGGCTGGCGGTGCAAGCCGTCCGCGCGCACGGACGAAGCGGCACGAAAGTGGGCCCGGCCGAGAATGTCGAAATCTGCATCCCTGCGATCGAAACGCCGGCCAATATCCGCGCGGCGGAAATCGCCGCCCGCGAACTCAACGCCGGCTATCTGACGGTGATTCTCGAAGGAAAATACACCGACGCCTTCCTGGCCTATGCCGGCGCCAATGCGCCTTCGTTCACGCCGGATGATCTCAAGGCGATTTCTTCGCCGATCGATTTTGTCGGGATCAACGTGTACATGCCCAATCAATACGTGGTGGCGGGAGAGAACGGTAATCCCTTCGCTCTGCTGCCCTTTGCGGCGACGTATCCGCATATGGACTCGAGCTGGCTCAGAATCGGCCCCGAGGCGATGTACTGGGCGCCGCGCCATATCGCGAAACTCTGGAATGTGAAGTCGATCTATATCACCGAGAATGGAACGTCGGCGGCGGACCAGCCGGAAGCAGGCGGCCAAGTCTACGACGTCGATCGCATCATGTATTTGCGCAACTATCTCACGCAGCTTAACCGGGCGACGTCAGAAGGGTTGCCAGTCAACGGATATTTCTTGTGGAGCCTGATGGACAATTTCGAATGGTCTGACGGATACCAAAAGCGCTTCGGACTGTACCGTGTCGACTTTGAAACCCAACGCCGCACGCCAAAACTTTCGGCCTCATTCTATCGCGAGGTCATCAAGCGAAACGCCTTGGTGTGAACCAACGCAGTTGATCAGGCGAAAGGCTTGGAGAGGAATTTCGAGCCCCTCAATCCATAGCGCCAAGGCAGCTCGACCGCCTTGGTGAGGCCGATGCGCACCCCCGTGACGACATCGGGTTTGGCGGTTCGCGCGTGAAGCGCGATCGGGGGCGCATCAAGCGGCGCACCATTACAAGCGTGGGTAATGCCGAGCGCTTCCGTCAGTTTGCCGGGACCCGAACACAGTGACCGCTCGTCATGAAGGCCGCGGCGGCGGCGCATGGCCGGAATGCCGTGCGTCGGCTCCAGCGCGCGGATCAGGACCGCACTTGCCGAACCGGCTCCCTCGCAGACGAAATTGACGCACCAGTGGATGCCATAGGAGCGGTAGACGTAGATAAATCCGGCAGGCCCGAACATCACGGCATTCCGCGGCGTCAGTCCGTTATACGAATGCGCCGCTGGCTCGGTGTGGTGATAGGCCTCGACCTCCACGATGATTCCGCCGACGCCATCAACCAGGAACGTTGCCCCAATCAGGTCGGGCGCAACCTTGTGCACGCTGCGGTTAAAGAACGCCTTCCGGAGCAACTTTCCCGGTTTTGGGTTGGTTCTAGCGGAATTTTGGCGCATGGCCGGGTATAAGATCCCGCGCCAGCCAAAGCGAGCGGTTGCGGTTCGCGGTCCACCGGATTAGCTAGACTATTAGGAAAGCTTACGGATTCCCCATGGTCGTGATCGTCGATACCGTCTCTGCCACGCCGGTGCGCCCGCGCCACCCGGAAAAGGTGAACCGGCCGGACGCGCTGTCGCCCCCGAAGCCGGACTGGATCCGCGTCCGCGCCCCAACCACGCGCGGCTACGCCGATACCCGCAACATCGTCAAGGAAAACGGCCTCGTCACCGTGTGCGAGGAGGCCGGGTGCCCGAACATCGGCGAATGCTGGGACAAGAAGCACGCCACCTTCATGATCATGGGCGATACCTGCACCCGTGCGTGCGCGTTCTGCAACGTCAAGACAGGAATGCCTAACGCGCTGGACATCAACGAGCCGGAGCACGTTGCCGAAGCGACATTCAAGCTCGGACTGAAACATGTGGTCGTCACATCCGTTGACCGTGACGATTTGTCGGACGGTGGCGCCGAACATTTCGCGCAGACCATCCGCGCTATTCGTGCGCGTTGCCCGGACACGACCATTGAAATCCTGACACCTGACTTCCTGCGCAAGCAAGGCGCGCTCGAGCTCGTTGTTGCAGCCAAGCCCGACGTGTTCAACCACAATCTGGAAACCGTGCCGTCGCGGTATCTGAACGTGCGCCCCGGTGCGCGCTACTTTCACTCGATCCGTCTCTTGCAACACGTGAAGGAAATCGATCCGCAGATATTCACGAAGTCAGGCATCATGGTGGGACTTGGCGAGGAGCGTCACGAAGTCCTGCAAGTCATGGACGACCTTCGTTCGGCGGACGTCGATTTTCTCACCATCGGCCAATATTTGCAGCCGACGCGAAAGCATCATGCGGTGATGCGCTACGTCACGCCCGATGAATTTTCGGGCTACGAGAAGGTCGCCTACACCAAGGGCTTCCTGATGGTGTCGGCGAGCCCGTTGACCCGCTCGTCGCATCACGCCGGCGAAGACTTC
Organism: uncultured Alphaproteobacteria bacterium; assembly: GCA_963824305.1. Taxonomy (GTDB): domain Bacteria; phylum Pseudomonadota; class Alphaproteobacteria; order Rhizobiales; family Xanthobacteraceae; genus Bradyrhizobium. The sequence goes on along the minus strand of CAWGOW010000001.1, from coordinate 315,042 downwards.
GCGAAGTTGCAGGCGGCGCGCGCGAACATCTCTCGCTAGTGGAGCGGTGACACTCGCCACGAGCTAACGGCGAGTCCAGAAGGCGAATGCCAAATGCGAAACGCCACTAGAAACTTATATTTGTCAGTGGTCTTTTTGATTCTAACATTCGCAGAAGTGCCCGCTGAACAGGGATGCGAATGTTAGAACCGGAACACTAGGGCGATGCCCAGCTTTTCCAACAAACGCCGGGTGCAGCACAAGGCATTCGAGATGTTCGACCTTGTCGCCGACGTCGAGCGCTACCCGGAATTCGTGCCGCTTTGCCAGGCGCTGAAGGTCCGGCAGCGAACGCCGAAAGCCGACGGCACCGAAGCCATCGTCGCCGACATGACCGTCTCGTTCAAGCTCGTCAAGGAGACGTTCACGAGCGAGGTGACGCTTGATCGTGGGAACCTGAAGATCACCGTGCGATACTTGCGCGGGCCGTTTTCCAACCTCGAAAATCGCTGGACCTTCGAGCCGAAGGGCGACGATGCCTGCGATGTCGGGTTTTTTATCACGTACGAATTCAAGAGCCGGGTGCTCGCCATCCTGATGGGCTCAATGTTCGATGCGGCGTTTGGGCGGTTTTCCGCCGCCTTCGAGAAGCGCGCGGACGTCGTGTACGGCAAGGGCTGATGGCGGGCCCGTGACACCGTCCGGTCGAAACAGCAAGAAGACGCAAATCCGCATTCCCTCCGCGACAACCGACGCTTCCTATAGCCATCGGCCGCGGCCTGTCGTACATATCTCGAAACACTTTCAGGTGCGCGCATTTTTTAGCGGAGGCAACAGGTGAGAAACCGGACAGTTTTCGGATTGACCATGCTGCTGGCAGGGCTATCGGGTGGCGCACACGAGGCCCAGGCTGGCTTGCGGTTTTGCAACCAGGGCAACATCAGACTCAGTACCGCCGTTGGCTATGTCGACCGGCAGAAAGGTTGGGTTGCCAAGGGATGGATCCATATCGACCCGGGCGAGTGCAAGGATGCGCTCCGCTTCAAGCTCGATAATCGCTTCTACTATTACTACGCCAATGGGCGGGACGAAAATTCACGCATCAAAATCACCGGCGAAAATTCGTTTTGCATCGAATCGCGAAAGTTCACGATCTACCAGTCCGACTACGGCAAGAGCACCCCCGAAGAGTGCGTGAAAGACGGTTTGCGGTCCGTCAAATTCAAGAAGGTCGACGTCCAGGGCAAACCGGAATTCACGGTCAATATGGGAGGGCCCGAGAACGCGCCGTCTGCGGGTGCCGATCCAACTCCGGCGCCACCCGATCAGCCCCCCGTCGCGACCGAGCCACCGCCGGCCGTTCGGCAACCACCTGTCATCGTGCAGCAACCCTCTGGTCCCGCCGCTCGTCCGCCAGCCGCGGCTGAAGAAGAATCCGCCTATCCGCCGAGGCGACGGGCGAGGCAGGAGCAGCCCACGCCGGATATGCCCGCCGTTCGGCAGCCGCCTGCGTCGACTGAAGAAGAAGCGTATCCGCCGAGGCGGCGGGCTCGGCAAGAGCAGCCCTCTGTTCCGTACGCTCAACCGCCAGGCGCATCGACTGAAGAAGATCCTCCGCCAAGGCGGCGGGCGAGGCAGGAGCAGCCCCCACCCAATACGCCGCCGGCTCCATCTGCCGCCCAGGGCGGCGGACCGAATGGAGCGGCCTGCCAGCGCTTTCCCAATCTTTGCTGACCGGAGATGCCGATGCTGACCCGACGCGAAACCATACTGGGAGGAGCGCTGACACTGCTCTGGAGCCATTGCGCCTGCGCGCAGACTGCGCGGGAGCATGGAGAAGGCTGCATGCTCGATCCGCAGCAGGCCGAGCCGTTTCTCGCAACCGCCACGGAACCGCAGGCGTTCGACAAGGGCAACGAAAAGCTTATCTCCAGCACTGGTAATCGCGACTTCGATTTCGCTTTGGCGCAAACCTTGTCACGGATCAGCGAAATTTACGGCGTCCTGCCGGGTTTCAGCTTCTTCGACGACTATGACGGCGCGAACGCCTTTGCGACCCCGGCGAAAAGGCTACAGCGTGCGGACGGCACGGTGCTTTTCGGCAAACGCTACTTCATGCATGCCATGGAGGTGCCGGAGAGTCCCGAGGTGAATGTCATTGCCACGTGCGCTCACGAGTTCGGACACATCGTTCAATACAAGCACGGCCTGAAAGATCGGTTGATGCAGGGACAAACCACCGTAAAGCGCGCCGAATTGAATGCGGACTTTTTTGCTGGCTATTTCGCCGGCGCGCGCAAGCTGGAGAAGCCGGAATTCCCGGCCGCCGTGTTCGCGGCCAATCGCTATGCGCACGGCGACTTCCATAGCACCCGAGGTCATCACGGCACGCCGGACGAGCGGGCCGCGGCGATCGTGCGCGGGTTCGAGACCTCCTACAAGGAACGCCGCAGTTTCGCGGATGCGATCGGAATCAGCGTCGACTATGCGGTGCGCCTCTAAGGGTTAGCGGAAAGATCAAAAAGCCCGAGCGGACATTGCCGCTCGGGCTTTTTCGTTTAATGACCGGCGCCTCGCCATTTATCGTTGCAATTCCTTCGACGAATATTCGGTGGGCCCATTGTCCGGATTGGCCTGCGGCAGTTGCTGCGATTCCTGCGTCTCGACTTCTTCGTAAGAGTCGTGCCCACGCGGTCTAAAGCCCGGCCGTCCATGCTGCGGCAGAGACGCGCCGTAGCCTTGTGCCTGCCGCATTGATGCAAAACCGCGCTGCGGTGCTGAAGAGTAGCCCTGCGTCTCGAAGGATCCGCCTTCAGCGAAGCGCCCACGCGACGCAAAGCTTCGGCGGAATGCCGGAGCGGATTCGGTCGAGCAGGATTGGGAGGCCGAGAAGCGCGCACGAAAGGATCGACCGAAATAGCCCATCGAGCGGTGGCTACCGTAGTTGTACCCATCGCGCGAACCCCAGGCCGAAGCCTGTGTCGGCGCAAGCGCGCTGACGGAGAGGGTGGCGAGAGCGGCAAGCGAGAGGATGGTGGAACGGGTGTTCATGGGAAATCTCCTGTAGGTTGATCTGAAAGGATCGAGGTTGATCGGTTTGAAGGGGCGGTCCCTTCCTTGCCTTCTCACCACAGCGGCTTTGACGGATTTTCCCCACGGGCCTTCTCCCGGCATCAGCAAAAAGAAAAAGCCCGAGCGAAGATCGCTCGGGCTCAGGGGTTGGACGTGACCCGTCCTGGGAGAAACGCTTAGTCCCTTTCCAGTTCGGTCTGGGCGCTATCCCGGAGGCGCTCGTGCCGGGGATGCGTCATGCCCTGACCAGGGTGGCGTCCCGAGCTGGGCCCCGGAGCGTAGCCCGTCTGCCCAGGTCCTTCGCAGTTGCAAGACTCTTCGACCGGGGGCGGAACGTAAGCCGCCGGAGCTTCGCAATTGCACGCTTCCTCGCGGACCCGCACCGGCACTTCGACGCGCACCGGGACTTCGACGCGAACCGGAACCGGGACTTCGACGCGGACCGGCACTCGGACGGGGACCGGCACTTCGACCGGCACGTAGACGCGCTTTACGATCGTGACCGGCTCGGGGGCTTCACAAGCGCAGCCCTGGGTTACCGGGGGCGGCGGCGGAGTATATTCGGCCTCGCAACCGCAACCTTCTTCGCTGCCGCCTTCGTAGCCACGACCATAAGAGCGGCCGTAGCCGGATCCGTAGCTGTAGTTGCCGCCACCCCAGCCACGGCTGTAGCCGCCGCCGTATCCGCCGAAGTGATAGCCGTAGCTGCGGTGGCCCCAGCCGCGATGACCCCAGCTGTGCCCCCAGCTGTGATGGCCCCAACCATGGTGGCCCCAGCCATGGTGGCCCCAACCGTGGTGGCCGTAGCCGCCGTGATGATAGCCGCCGTGATGGTAGCCACCATGACCGTGACCGTGTCCCCAAGCCGAAGCCTGGGTGGGAGCGAGAGCGGAAACGGAAAGAGTGGCGAGAGCAGTGAGAGCGAGGATGGTGGAACGGGTTTTCATGGGAATCTCCTGTTGGTTGATTTGAAAGGATCGAGGGTTGATTGGTTCGGAAGGCGTCTTTTCCTTCCTTGCCTTCTCACCACAGCGGCTTTGACGGATTTTCCCCACGGGCCCTTCTTCAGGGACCCGCAAAAAAGAAAAAGCCCGAGCGAAAGATCGCCCGGGCTTTAGAGGTGGGACGTGACCGTCCCGGCAAAACGCTTAGTTCTTTTCGAGTTCGGTCTGGGTGTTCGCTACCTGATCGAACTGGTGGCGGGGATGCGGCATGCCCTGCCCAGGGTGGCGTCCTGGAGCGCTCGGGCCCCTCGGAGCGTAACCCGGCTGGCCCGGTGCTTCGCAATCGCATGGCTCTTCTACCGGGGGCGGAACGTAGGCCGCCGGAGCTTCGCAGTTGCAAGGTGCTTCCTCGCGGATACGCACTGGCACTTCGACGCGCACCGGCACCTCGACGCGAACCGGAACCGGGACTTCGACGCGCACCGGCACCCGGACGGGGACCGGCACTTCGACCGGTACGTAGACGCGCTTCACGATCGTGACCGGCTCGGGGGTTTCGCAACCGCAGTTCTGAGGAGGGGGCGGCGGCGGGGTGTATTCGGCTTCGCAACCGCAACCTTCGCTGCCACCTTCGTAGCCGCGGCCATAAGAGCGGCCGTAACCGGATCCGAAGCCTCCTCCGCCCCAGCCGCGGCTGTAGCCGCCACCGTATCCGCCGAAGCGGTAGCCTCCGCCATGGCCCCAGCCGTGATGGCCCCAACCGCGGTGGCCGTAGCCGCCGCCGAAGTGGTGGCCGTAGCCGCCGTGATGGTAGCCGCCATGACCGCCACCGTGCCCCCAAGCCGAAGCCTGGGTGGGCGCGAGAGCGGAGACGGAAATGGTGGCGAGAGCAGTGAGAGCGAGGATGGTGGAACGGGTTTTCATGGGAATCTCCTGTGGGTTGATTTGAGAGGTTTGATCGGTTCGGAGGGTCAGTTCCCTCCTTGCCCTCTCACCACAGGGGATTTGACGGATTTTTCCCGCAGGCGCGGCCCGGCCCGGACTTTGGCTATTGGGCGCCGCCCAAATACAGCTTCCGGAAGGCCGCCACGAAGCGGGCTTTGTCGCCGGCAAAGTCGGCCGTGGCTGCCTTGGCTGAAAGCGTGTTCACGAGCCGGTCGATCTCGCCGATCACGTCGAACACCGCAGCCGCCCCAGACCGCAGCGCTGCCGCCATCTGAGGGTCGGCGCGATCTTCACGCCGGAAGCCGGCACGGCTTACTTTCCGCCGTGCCGCTACCGCTTCGACCAGCAGCCTGCGTCCTGTGCCTTCTGCTACGCTGGCCGGGTCTGATATCGCCGCCGTCAGCCGCGGCGCGATCGCGGCGAGAAGATTGTCGGCCGCACCCTCAATGTCATTCTCTTCCTCTCCAGCATCCTCATCGTCGTCGCTGACCAGCATCGGTCGACGCGGCGCCGGGCCGACGATCCCGGCTACTGCGGCGTCGCCACCAAGCCAGCGAAGCAGGATCACGGCTTCCGGGGCGCCGGCCTCCATCAGCGAAGCGAGGGCGGCGAGGCTCTCGACGTGCAACTGGGCGCGCAGATCCGCGTAGACGCTTGCGGCCGCCGCATAGGCTGCCGCTTCGAGGTCTTCCACCGTCTGCCCGATGGCCGTCTCGGCATCGGCGCGTTTGCGCAGCCGACCGACGATCGAGGCCTGCGCGGTGCCGAAGAGGTCGGCGCGCAACAGTGTCAGCCAATGGGAGAGACTGAAACGTTCGTCGCCGGCGAGACCGCTGTCCCAGGCACCATCACCGGCTGCTTCGGCCGAATCCGGTTGCTGATCGCCGGTGCCACTCGCATCGTCCGCCGGTCCACCCAGATAGTTCAGCAGCACGTGCTGCTCTTTCGTCGTCAGCCATTTCACCCGGTTCGCCGGCGGTTTGTAGAGCATCTGGAGCGGCGAGCGCCACGGCTCGCCCCTCGCGTCGACGTGTTCGTCGACCGCGCTATCGTTGGCGGGTTCGAGTCCGCGCCCGAGCGCTTCTTCGAGATGGCGTTCCGCCATGGCGTCGCGCAACGCCTGCCGGTAACGCAACATCGCAGCTGCTGCCGTGCGATAGAGGCGGAAGCCCTCGATCCGCTCGGTCTCACTGGCTTCGGCCGCGTTGATCCAGAACAGCAGGATCGTCTCGTCGTCGACGGTCTCGGGCGCGAGGCGGCCGCGGCCTATGATGAAGCTGCGGATCTGCTGTGCCTGCAGGATGTGATTGTTGCTTTCGAGCCGCTCGCTGAGCCAGGCATTGAGCGCCGCTTGCAGGGCTCGCGCGACCTCATCGGCCGAACTTTTGGGAGCGCCGGTCTTTGGCAACAGCGGCGCGAGCAGATCCGCGACCTCCACAAAGCCCAGCGCGTTGTGCATGATGTCGAGCAACGCCGCGAGACGCGGCATCTGCACGAAGTCGATCTCGAAGGTGTCTTGCGGAGCTCCCTGCGGCGTCAACGCGGCCTCGCGTAACTGAACGCCGTTCTCCGTCAGTGTCGCGACGCTGTTCGCAAGCCGGCCTTCCTTGGCGGCGCGCTCGAGAGCCTGACGAAACAGCCGCGCGCGTAAGGAGCCGACGCGTTCGTAGAGAAAGCGGATGTAATCGGTGCGACCGTCGGCGACCGCCATCAGTCGCGCGAGCCGCACCGCGCGGCGGATGCCGGTGCCGAGCGACGCACTGCGATCGGTGACCCACTTGCGCAGCGCGACGGCGTCACCGGGCGGGCACCAGGGTGCGCCCGACATATCTTCCCGCTCCAGGGTCATCGCCAGAGCATCGGCGACATCTTGGGCGCTCGGCGGACTCGGCATTGGCAATCTTCGGTAAACGGATATGGGACGAGTGCGGCAACTCGCCTCATATTAGCGCATGCGCTTCAACCCTTATGCGTCTTTTGCGCGCATAGGCGACGGCGGCCTTTTTAAAAGCGAAATGGTAAAAGCGAAGCTACAACAGCTATTTACAAGTAAACCTGGCCTTGGCCGGCAAGGATATTGTCAACAGGCGCGGTCGCCGCGAAAAAAGTCGTTCAAGCCCGGTGTGGGAGAGTGTTGAGTTGCAGCTGTCCGCAAACCGGCGGTCGCCTGAGAAACCAAACATGCTAGGGTCCGTGGGTCGCTGCTTACCAAATCAACGACCGCGGTTGTGACGACATGACCACTGAAACCGAAAATGACTTCGCCCACCGCGCCGACCGGCTCTATGCCGCGCGTAGCGCCCTTGTGGGTACGAAACCGCCGCGCCACCGTTTCGGCGTTGCCGAGATCGTCCAGTTCCTCAGCGATCCGTCCCGCTCGCTGACACCTGAGGAACAGCGGGCATTGTTCACCGATCCGCGCCTGCGGGCGGACTACCGTCGAACTCAAGGCGCAGGCCACCACGTTTGAGCTACCGGCGCTCGCCGCCGCGAGTTCCGGCAACGTCGATGCACGGCGCTTCGAAGGCGGCAGTATCACCATCCATCCGTCGCGAATTCCGGGTCAGCTTTATGTCATCGTGCGCTTCAACTCACCGACCGAGACGCCGCGCGCGATACTGCTGGAAGGCGTCGAAGGCGATCTCGTCAAGCGCGCTCTGCCCAGCGCCGATCAGCACGGCGAAATGATGATGGTCCTGGACGAAAAGAATGAAGCCGATGCGGGTTTTCTGCGCCTGCTCGCCGATCCCATGTCCACCGGCACGTTCGTAGTTTAGACGCCTGGCCATGTCCCTCGCTGCCGGCAAATTGCGGGTTCTGATCGCCACGACCAACGGGCCGGTGGAAGTACAGCTGCTGACCGAGGAGGATCCCGTCATCGGGCGCTGTGTCGCCTGCATCGGGGGCACCACCGAGACGGCAGACATTGCCGCCGCCTATCACGCGTTCGTTGTGCGGCCGACCGGTGTAATCGAAGCACGGTTCGGTCACCCCTGTTACCGGCTCGATGTGTCGGGCCGCATTGATGCAGGCTCGAGCTGGCAGCTTGGCGTATTCGTTGCGCACGCGCTCCTCGCCGCTGGGCGTCTGGCGCAAGAGAACGATGTCGCGGACGGCATATTGTGGGTGACAGGAAGCGTGCGCCCGGTCGACCTGACAGTCGGGGCCGTGAGCCATGTGCCCGAAAAGCTCGTAAACTCGCTCGATCGCCTCAAACAGGAGCTGAAAGCGCGTCGTCCTGTGCTGCTGGCCGTTCCGGTGGACAACGCTGCCGATGTGTCGCCGTCGGCCGCCAAGGAGTTGCTGGCGCTCGGCGCCGAAACGATCACCGTGTCGCACGCCCAGGCACTGTTTTATGTATTGGGGCTGAAGCTGCCGCTGGCAGGGTCGAAGGGATCGGCCCCAGCTTCAAGTGCAGTCATTCTTTCGGCAGAAGCTGCGCCCGCGAAAGTCGAGCAAGCAGTTTCGGACAAACTGCCACAGCAACAACCCGTTTCGACGAAGTCACGTCGTCCTGTTTACGCATGGGCCGCCGCGGCGGCGTTGATTGGCATCGTCGGGGCAGGGGCCGTTACCGGCCTTCCGCAAACCGTCCTGTCGTTGTTGCCGCCGGGCAGTATCGGAACTCCGCCCGCACCGACATTGGCGTCGACTGCGAGCCAGCCAATTCAACCGAGCCAACCGGTCAGCAAGGGCGTCGAACTCGCTCCCGATACCATTCCGTTCGTCAAAGCCAGCGATCGGCAACGCGTTCGCGATGAATACTTGCCCGCGCCAAACTACAAGGCGTTGGCCATGACCATGCACGAAATCTCCTTCGTCAGCGGTCAGCCCAGTCAGGAGAGTGCCGATAAGGCAGCGATGGAAGCTTGCGAAACCTCGAAGCGGCGTCCCACGACAGACAGCAGCCTGATCGAGATCGAGTATCGTTGCGATCTCTTCGCATCGGGAGCCTTCGTCGTCAGCCAACGCACGAACATCGCGATGCCGCCACAGCCCTGGATCAATGCGCCGACGCAGAAGCCGTTTGTCGCTGCCGAACTGCCGATGGTTTCGCAGGAAAACAAGGACTCGGCCGAGCGTCGCTACCTCCGGCTTCCGCGATCCAAAGCTCTGACGATTTCGCCGGGCGGCCGTCTTTTCTTGCAGTATGGTCAGAGCTCGCCCGAGGAGGCGATGCGGCGAACTTTGGAGCGCTGCGGATATATCAATAAATCGCCGTGCCTCGTCGTTGCGGTAGACGACAGCTTTACGGCTGCGGTGCCGACATTGGCGAAAGTGGTCGGATTCTATCGGCAGGATTCTCTTTTGGGCGTGCAGACCGAGGAGCGTGCCGAGGTTGCGCGCCGGCTCGCCGCTTCGAGCGAAGGCTGGAACGCGGTCGCATTGGGCGCCACGCGGCGCGCCGGCACCAAGGTCGGCGCGAGGTCCGAACGCAGCGCGGTCGACGGCGCCCTGGAAAACTGCGCTCTGTATGACCAGGATTGTCGTATTGCCGTGATCGGCCCGTTTCTGGTTCAGCCGGCACTCGATCTCATGCCTGCGACTGCGCCGCCTCGCTTGCCCTTGCCTGATCCAGCGGCTTCATCGGCTCTTCAAGCTGATCCTGCGCCGCCGCCTTCTTATTCTCCTCCGGCTGCGGCCGCCCCAATCCCAGCTACGCCTTCGCCTTCGGCTTCCAATGCGCCGCCGCCCGCCGCCGCCGCTCCTTCGGTCCCACCTGGCTCGTCAGCTTCGAGCGTCCGTCCGGCCTTCCGTCCACCCCCTGAAGTCCGCACCACAAAGCAGACGACTCTGGAGCGATAGAACCCAAACTCTACCCCCGCGGCGGTCGCCGCCGTTTCGCCGCGTGCCGGCCGGCAGTCCGCGTCACGCGCGGCCTGCTCCGGGTGACGGCCGCGCGCTTGGGTTTTGCCGCTTTGGGTCCGCGCGCCATCTCCATTAACATCCGCAACGCTTCGATCACCGAACGCTGTCGCACCGGACCGCGGCCGATCGCGCCAAAGCGGCATTCGCGGTTCGTAATCCGCCCGTCGCGCGCGGCGACCGCAAAGTGCACAAGCCCGACCGGCTTGCCGGGGACGGCGCCGCCGGGGCCCGCAATTCCGGTGATGGCGACCGCGAGATCGACACCGGCTCGCTCCAGCGCGCCGACCGCCATCTGGATCGCGGTTTCCTTGCTCACGGCGCCGAAGGTTGCCAGGGTTGAAGCCTCGACGCCTAGCATCGTCCGCTTGGCATCGTTGGAGTAGGTTACAAAGCCGCGATCGATCACGTCGGACGAGCCGGGAATATCGGTGAGCGCACCGGCGACGAGGCCTCCGGTGCAGGATTCAGCGGTTGCGATGGTCAGCTTTCGGCTACGGCACAGATCGAGCAACGAGCGGGCGACTGTGTTGGCGGAACTGGTTTCACGCTCGCTGGCCATTTCCCCGCTTCCCCCGGCGACCGTTAAACCGGTCCCTTGTCATCCCAAGGCAGGCGGATGGTGGCGCAGGCGGTCGCGGCAATTCCTTCTTCGCGGCCGGTAAAGCCGAGGCGTTCGCTGGTAGTTGCCTTCACGGCCACGCGCGAGATGTCGAGCCCTGTGATCTCGGCAATGCGCTCACGCATCTGATCGCGCAGCGGGCCGATCTTCGGCCGCTCGCAGATCAGGGTGACCTCGAGATTGGCGATACGTCCGCCGCGCGCTGCGACGCGCTCGACGGCGTATTTCAGGAATTTGTCGGAAGCAGCACCCTTCCACTTCATGTCGCTCGGTGGAAAGTGCGAGCCGATATCGCCATCGGCCAGCGCGCCCAGGATCGCATCGACCAGCGCGTGCAGACCAACGTCGCCGTCGGAATGGGCGAGGAAGCCGCGCGTATGCGGCACGCGAACGCCGCAAATCATCAGGTGATCGCCATCGCCGAAAGCGTGAACGTCGTAACCGGTGCCGCTCCTGACATCGCCGAGCAGGCTGGCGAGCCGCGCTTCCTCGCGGACGAAATCTTCCGGTGTGGTGAGTTTCATGTTCGCAGCTTCACCTTCAAACGTTGCGACCGTCAATCCCACCCATTCGGCAAGTGCGGCATCATCGGTGAAGTCATCGCGTCCCTCGCGCGCGGCGCGTCGATGCGCATCTAGGATCGCCTCGAAGCGGAACGACTGAGGGGTCTGTGCAATTCGTAAACGCGCTCGCTCGGGCGTCGCCTCGACGCGGCCGTTACCGTCCACGAGCTTGATCGTGTCCGCAACGGGGATGGCCGGGACGGCTGCGCCGGTGACCAAGGCCGCATCGATGGCGCGAGAAATCAGTGCTGCCGAAACGAAGGGCCGGGCGGCGTCATGAATCAGCACGATATCGGGCTTGGTCGCCGCAAGCGCCTCAAGGCCCGCATGTACCGAGGCCTGCCGCGTCGCGCCGCCTTTGACGGCGGCAGCGTAGCGCAGCCCGCGCACCGCCTCATCAAAGACCCCGCTATCGTCCGGATTCACGACCGGCTGTACCGCTGATACTTGCGGATGGGTGGAGAAGGGCTGCATCGCCCGGTAGATCACGGGCTGGCCGCCGATCGAACGATATTGCTTCGGTCCGCCAGCGCCCGCGCGCAGGCCGCGACCTGCGGCGACAAGGATGGCAGCAGTCCGCGGCGGATTCGGCATAGGTTTGGCTGTCGATGGGTCGAAGTTGATGGGAGCCAGCCCTTATCATGCTCACAATGGGAAGACAGAGCGATTCCTGTGGCTTGGGAAAAAATCGATACTTTGTTGCAGTGCACTTGCAAGATCTGCTGGAGTGGTTAAAGTGTAGGCATGAAGCTTGACTGCACAAGATTTGTGCGCGAGAATGGATTCCAACGGGTAACGGCACCCGTCAAAGCAACGAGAAATCCGTGAGCAGCCTCAACTCTTTGCATCTCAACCCTTTGAAAATAGGTGACATTGAGATCGCGAACCGGGTTTTTCTGGCGCCTATGTCGGGTGTGACGGATGCGCCCTTTCGACGTCTGGTTGCCGAACTTGGGGCCGGGCTCGTCGTATCCGAAATGACGGCGAGCGACGATCTGGTGAACGGCAAGCCGATGTCACAATTGCGGTGCGAGGCGGCCGGTGTCGGTTCTCATGTTGTTCAACTCGCAGGCTGCGAAGCCAGGTGGATGGCGGAAGGGGCGCGGATCGCCGAAGCCGCCGGCGCCGATGTTATCGACATCAATATGGGATGCCCCGCGCGCCACGTGACAGGCGGACAATCCGGTTCTGCCTTGATGCGCGATCTCGATCACGCTGTGCGGCTGATCGACGCGACCATCGGTGCTGTGAAGGTGCCGGTGACACTGAAGATGCGGCTCGGCTGGGACGAGCGGTCGCTGAACGCGCCGGAGCTCGCGCGCCGCGCGGAAGCCGCCGGGGTGCAACTGATCACCGTGCATGGCCGGACCCGCTGCCAGTTCTACAAAGGCGAAGCCGATTGGCGCGCGGTGCGCGCCGTCAAGGAGGCCATCCGAATTCCGCTGGTCGTCAATGGCGACATCACTTCGTTCGATCGAGCGCTCACCGCACTTGAAGCGTCGGGCGCCGACGCGGTCATGGTCGGGCGAGGGGCGCAGGGCCAGCCCTGGTTGCCCGGTCAGATTGGCCGGCGGCTCCAGGGCGGTGTCGCCGAGGCGGCGCCATCACTGCGGGAGCAGCTGCGATACATCCGCACGCTCTACGACGGGATTTGCCGTCATTACGGTTTGCGCATTGGCCTTCGCCACGCGCGTAAACACCTCGGCTGGGCGCTTGAAGTCGCGGCCGGTTATAGCTGCGCGCCGGCGGCCGTGTTGAAGGACTGGCGTGGCCGCATTCTGACCGCGGAGGATCCGCACGCCGTCGATCGCTCGCTCGGCGAAGCGTTTGACGATTTTTCATGGAGTGCGGCGGCATGAACTCCATAGCCGAACATCGCCGGCCGTTGCCGACCGACGCGGAGATTATCCTCAATGCGCTGCCGAACCCGGTGCTGCTGGTCGCGCCCGACGGCCGGATCGTGGATGCAAACATCGCAGCCGAATCGTTTTTCGAAATCTCGGCGCAATTCCTGCAACGGTATTCGCTAAAGGAGCTGGTGCCGTTTGGAAGCCCGCTGCTGGCGCTGATCGATCAGGTTCGCTCCAGCGGTTCGCCCGTCAACGAATACAAGGTCGATCTCGGTACTCCGCGAATGGGCGGCGATCGCCAGGTCGACCTTCACGTCGCGCCGGTCAGCGAGCGTCCTGGCCACATCGTCGTGATGCTTCAGGAACGCAGCATTGCCGACAAGATGGACCGGCAGCTCACGCATCGTAGTGCGGCGCGCTCGGTGATCGCATTGGCCGCGATGCTGGCGCACGAGATCAAGAATCCGTTGTCGGGAATCCGCGGCGCGGCGCAATTGCTTGAACAAGCCGCTTCCCCCGAAGACCGCACGCTGACCCGGCTGATCTGCGACGAGGCGGACCGCATCGTCACGCTGGTCGATCGCATGGAAGTGTTCGGCGACGACCGCCCGGTGGCGCGCGGCCCGGTCAACATCCATTCGGTGCTCGATCACGTCAAGCGGCTGGCGCAATCCGGTTTTGCGCGCAACGTGCGCTTTGTCGAGGAATACGACCCGTCATTGCCGCCGGTGCTCGCCAACCAGGACCAGCTGATCCAGGTTTTCCTCAATCTCGTCAAAAATGCCGCCGAAGCGACCGCCGACCTCGGCAATGAAGCGGAAATTCAGCTCACGACCGCGTTCCGTCCGGGTGTGCGGCTGTCGGTTCCCGGAAAGAAATCACGGGTGTCGCTGCCGCTCGAATTCTGCGTTCGCGACAATGGTCCCGGCGTGCCGGAAGACCTGATGCCGAACCTGTTCGATCCCTTTGTCACGACCAAGCCGACCGGCAGCGGGCTTGGTCTGGCGCTGGTTGCCAAGATCGTCGGCGATCACGGCGGAATCATCGAGTGCGAGTCGCAGCCAAGAAAAACGACTTTTCGTGTGCTGTTGCCGATGTTCAATCCCACCAAGAAACTTGATCAGAGTGAACGCGATGACGTTGCAAGTACGCACGCCTCACAGAACTCAAGATGAGAAATGATGATGCCCGCAGGTAGTATTCTCGTAGCCGATGACGATACCGCCATCCGCACCGTTCTCAATCAGGCGTTGTCGCGCGCCGGATATGAGGTGAGGTTGACCGGAAACGCCGCAACCCTTTGGCGCTGGGTGAGCCAGGGCGAGGGAGATCTTGTCATCACCGACGTCGTGATGCCGGACGAGAACGCGTTCGATCTGCTGCCGCGGATCAAGAAGATGCGGCCGAACCTTCCCGTGATCGTGATGAGCGCCCAGAACACATTCATGACCGCCATCCGCGCGTCCGAGCGCGGAGCCTATGAATATTTGCCAAAGCCATTCGATCTGAAGGAATTGATCGGGATCGTCGGACGCGCGCTTGCCGAACCGAAGGAGCGGGTGGCGAGTGCGCCAGACGACGCCGAGTTCGATTCAATCCCGCTGGTCGGCCGCTCGCCGGCGATGCAGGAAATCTATCGCGTGCTGGCGCGTCTGATGCAGACGGACCTCACGGTGATGATTTCGGGCGAGTCCGGTACTGGCAAGGAATTGGTGGCGCGCGCGCTCCACGACTACGGCAAGCGGCGCAACGGTCCATTCGTTGCGGTGAACATGGCGGCGATACCGCGCGATCTGATCGAGTCGGAACTGTTCGGTCACGAGCGCGGCGCTTTCACCGGTGCCAACACCCGCGCTTCAGGCCGGTTCGAGCAGGCGGAAGGCGGCACGCTGTTCCTCGACGAAATCGGCGATATGCCGATGGAGGCGCAGACCCGCCTGCTGCGCGTGCTTCAGCAGGGCGAATACACGACTGTCGGCGGTCGAACGCCGATCAAGACCGATGTGCGCATCGTGGCCGCGAGCAACAAGGATCTGCGCATCCTGATCCAGCAGGGTCTTTTCCGCGAAGACCTGTTCTTCCGTCTCAATGTGGTGCCGTTGCGGCTTCCTCCCTTGCGCGAGCGGATCGAGGACCTGCCCGACCTGATCCGTCATTTCTTCACGCTCGCCGAGAAGGACGGGCTGCCGCCGAAAAAGCTCGATGCGCTGGCGCTGGAGCGGATGAAGCAGCACCGCTGGCCGGGCAACGTCCGCGAACTCGAAAATCTCGCACGCCGGCTCGCCGCGCTTTATCCGCAGGACGTCATTACGGCGTCGGTGATCGACGGTGAACTGGCGCCGCCGGCCGTCACCTCAGGCGGCCCGATGCACCAGGGCATCGACAATCTCGGCGGCGCGGTCGAGGCCTATCTGTCCTCGCACTTCTCGGGTTTTCCGAATGGCGTGCCGCCGCCGGGCCTCTATCACCGCATCCTCAAGGAGATTGAAGTCCCGCTGCTCACCGCCGCGCTCGCAGCGACTCGGGGAAACCAAATCCGGGCGGCCGACCTGTTGGGTCTCAACCGCAATACGTTAAGGAAGAAGATCCGGGACCTGGATATTCAGGTCTATCGGACGGGCAATTGAGTATCTGAAACCGCTCTAACCGTCCGATTTCTCAGGGGATTGGCTGGTAGCGACGTGATATGCGCCGCGCGTCTACTATGGCGACGTGCACGTCGGCACCATCGGCGAGCGCGCTGGCGCGCCGGTCCACGTTGATCAATGGCAATGGCGTTGCGGTTTCTGTCCGAGGCTACGTCCTGGGCAGGACAGTGCAGGGACGGCGGCGACGTTTGATGCGGCCGGCTGGCGTGGGCTTCGAGGTCGCCTGGCACGCTCTATTGCCTAAGGTGCCGGAAGGAGGCTTCGACGAGTGGCGTGATCAGCGCGACTTCATCGCAAGCAACGGTGTCACTGTTTTCCCTCATCGATTGAACCGCTTGATCGCACCCTCTTACTAAGAAGCTGACGGCCGTAATGCGAGCCGACCCGTCCTAAAACAGGAGGTGATCAGTCCGCAGCAACAACACGGCCTGCAAACAGGCGATACAGCAGCCGCAAAACCTCTGCTCTGCGGTTTTGAGGTCAATCAAGCGCCGCTTTTTCTTCCATCTCCTTTTGGATCACGCATCGCTTACGTTGGCACAACTTTTAGGAGCGGTTATGAAAAAATTTGCCTACGCTATTTCTTTCGTCAGCTTCGGAATCGCCAGCTTAATTGTGCCTTTATGCGGTGCCCAAGCTCAAGTTAATGACATTTGCCATGGCGAATATAGCGCTAAGTGCAAAATTCATCCGTTTTCTGTACAAGAGGTTTGCACAAAGTATAACGGCGTTGGCGATGCCAATCCGAAAGTAAGCTGCCAAAAGTTGTGTGGCGCACCACTCGGTCCAAAATGCTTGATGGTACGCTTGCAGGCCCCTATCGCGGGAGATTTCTGCGGTTACTCATGGTTCAGAATAACTTGTCTGAATTAGGTTTTCCCACGCCACCATGCCGTCGGTTTCAGCTTGTTTCGAACCGTGTTGCCGCCGTTTAGAAAAGTCCTAATTCCCCGCCGCGACGGTCTGGAGAATAAGCATTGGGCCTTGAATTCAATAAAGGGCCACGCTGGAGTATCTCGCAACGGGTGGCGGCATTAGTCGGGCTTTTTACGGGAGCTGGCATGAGTGACATTCTTGTGCACTATCACCTGATCCCTCAGAATTGGGCTATTGTCGTGGTGGTTGCTGCCATACCCGTTCCACCCGTCATCATGGGATGGTGGCAAAGGCGCAAAAAAGTCTGTCCTAATTCGCCAGATCGGCGGTCCTGATTGGGGCAGCACCAAACAGGCCGGTCCCCAGCCGCGCTTTTTAATGTCGGACGGTCGCAAGCTGATCACGCTCAAGTCGGCCTATGGCCAGAGAACGTGCAGGACGACTTTCTCGACGCACGGGCTGAGGAAGAACGCGGAGATTATGCTGGCCGAGAACGGTGCGACGGTGCCCCAGATCATTGCCGCACTTGGCCACCGGACACCCAAGATGGCGTTGTCTTATTGCCGCTTGGCCAACCAGAAGCCCATCGCGGATCAGGCGGCAGACATCCCCGACATCGCCTTCGGCGAACGGGCAGAGCGGCGTCAGAGCAAGGTCGCTCTCCATCGCGCGCGTTTCAAGATCGTCTAAGTCTCCGGGAAACCTCCGAAATCGGGTTAGATGTGGGTTAAGTCCTTGATGCCACAATGCTGCTGTAAATCGGCAACATTGTGGTATGAATGCATCAGTCCGCAGCGTGCGGACGCTCAAGCTTTCATCGTATCGTTTGCCGGAATGACCAGCGTGGACACCTCGGCCGCCCAGTTTGATCCGTCTCTGGTTGAGCCCAAGGGACGATCCGTCTTGAGGTTGCTTGCCCCGATTGCGATCGGGCTGGCGCTGGTATCGGCGTTTCTGACCTTTGTGGTGCTGACCGGCCTGACCCGGATCGAGCCGACGCGCGAAGTCGCGGTGTCCTTCATGCTGATGAATGGCGCCACCATCCTCGTGCTGGTCGGCATCATCGCCCGCGAAGTCTGGCAGATCATGCAGGCTCGCCGCCGTGGCCGCGCCGCCGCGAGGCTTCATGTCCAAATCGTCAGCCTGTTTTCGATCATGGCGGTGCTGCCGGCGGTTCTGGTGGCGATCGTCGCCAACCTGACGATCGAACGCGGCCTTGACCGGTTATTTTCCGGCCCGACGCGGGAGGTGATCCAGAACTCGCTAATCATCGCCCGTGCCTATATGCAGGAACACGCTCAACTCATTCGCGGCGACATTATTGGCATGGCGGCCGATATCGGCCGTGCGCGGCCGCTCTACGACCAGGACCGGCAATCCTTCCGGGAATTTCTGACGGCGAGCGCGGCCTCGCGCAATCTGCCCGGCGCAATGCTGATCGACAAAGACCGCCACATCCTCGAAAGCGCCGAGACCGGCATACCCCTGGCATTCGCCGCTCCACCGACCGACTTCCTGAGCAACGTCAACGAAAACGAGCCGGAAATCGCCGTACTGCCTGAGGAGAATAATGTCGCGGCGCTGATCCGGCTGCGCGCTTTTCAGGATACGTTTCTCTATGTCGCGCGGCAGCTCGATCCGCACGTCGTCGATCAGTTGAAGCAGACGGAAGCAAGCGTTGCCGAATACGCCGAGATCGAAGCCCGCCGGCTCGGCGTCCAGGTGAATTTCGCGCTGATCTTTGCCGTCATCGCACTGACCATCCTGATGGCCTCGATCCTGCTGGGGCTGAATTTTGCCAACTCGCTGGTCACGCCAATCCGCCGGCTGATGGGCGCCGCGCACCTGGTTTCAACGGGCGATCTCCACGTGCAGGTGCCTGTGAAGCGCTCGGAAGGCGACCTCGCGCAACTCGGCGAAACCTTCAACAAGATGACGCAGGAGCTGCGCACCCAGCGCGACGAGTTGGTCAATGCGAGCGATCTGATCGACAGCCGGCGGCGATTTATCGAGGCGGTCCTGTCGTCGGCGAGCGCCGGCATCATCGGCGTCGACGCTTCGGGCAGTGTCGGCATCCTCAACCGCTCGGCCGAAAAGCTGATTGGCCACGCCGAATCCGAAACGCTGGATCACCCGCTCTCCGACGTGCTGCCGGAACTCGACGAGATGATGAAGTCGGCGCGGGAAAGCACCCAGCGGCTGGTGCAGGGCCAGATCACGATCAATCGTGACGGTCACGAGCGGAATCTCTCGGTTCGCGTCACCGCGGAACAGACCAGCCAGACGCGCGACAGCTACATCATTACGCTCGATGACATCACCGAACTGGTCTCGGCGCAGCGAACGTCGGCCTGGGCAGACGTTGCCCGCCGGATCGCGCATGAAATCAAGAATCCGCTGACGCCGATTCAGCTGTCGGCCGAACGCATCCGCCGCAAATTCGGCAAATCGATCGTCGAAGACAAGGCAGTGTTCGAACAGTGTACCGATACGATCGTGCGGCAGGTCGACGACATCAGGCGGATGGTCGACGAGTTCTCGCGCTTTGCGCGGATGCCAAAGCCGGTCATCGAGGGTGAAGATGTCGCCGACACCGTGCGTCAGGCAGTGTTCCTGATGCGGGTCGGCCATCCCGAGGTCGAGATCGAGGCGGAGATCAAGCAAGAGCCTCTGCAGGCTAATTTCGACCGCCGGCTGATTTCCCAGGCGCTGACCAACATCATCAAGAACGCGACCGAGGCGATCGAGGCCGTGCCTGCGGAAGAGTTGGGGCGCGGTCGCATTGATGTCACGGCCGGACGCGAAAACGACGATATCGTGATCGACGTTGTCGACAATGGCGTGGGCCTGCCCAAGGTAAGCCGCGCGCGCCTGCTTGAACCCTATGTGACGACGCGCGAGAAGGGAACCGGCCTCGGACTTGCGATCGTCGGCCGGGTCTTGCAGGACCATGGTGGCCGGATCGAACTCCACGATGCGTCGGAAATGCGGCCGGGCGCGCGAGGGGCCTGGATGCGTCTACGATTTGCGATATCGGGCCACGCGCCAGCGTCCGAAATCGTGCAGCCAACCGCCGAAACAAAGCCGCCGGCCGAAGAAACCGGCGGCCAACAAGAAACGACTAATGAACAGACCAAAATTGAAGCCGCGACCGGCAACTGAGAATACGAGCGTAGCCCATGGCAAGTGATATTTTGATTGTCGATGACGAAGCCGACATTCGCGAGCTTGTCGCGGGGATTCTTGACGACGAAGGATTCACGACGCGAACGGGGCGTGACAGCGATTTGGCGCTGGCGGAAATCGCCAACCGCAGACCCAACCTGGTATTTCTCGATATCTGGTTGCAGGGCAGTAAGCTTGACGGGCTGCAACTGCTCGAACAGATCAAGCGCGATCATGCCGACCTGCCGGTCGTGATGATCTCGGGCCATGGCAACATCGAAACCGCGGTCGCGGCCATCAAACGCGGCGCTTACGACTTCATCGAAAAGCCTTTCAAGTCAGATCGGCTGATCCTGGTCGCAACGCGGGCGCTGGAAACTTCGCGCTTGAAACGTGAGGTGAAGGAACTCAAGCAGTTGGCGCCGACCGCAAGCGTCATGACGGGACGTTCGGCCTGCATGAATCAGTTGCGGCAGACCATCGACAGGGCGGCCAAGGCCAACAGCCGTATCCTGATCGTCGGTCCGTCCGGCGCCGGCAAGGAGCTTGCCGCACGCACGCTGCACAATTTGTCCAGCCGTGCCGACGGTCCCTTCGTCGTGATCAACGCCGCGGCCATTACGCCCGAGCGCATGGAGGTCGAAATGTTCGGTGTCGAGCCGAACGGCGAGCACGCACGCAAGACCGGAGCGTTGGAAGAAGCCCATGGCGGCACGCTGTTTATCGACGAAATCGGTGACATGCCCCGAGAGACGCAGAACAAGATCTTGCGTGTGCTGGTCGAGCAGACCTTCCAGAGGCAGGGCGGCACGGCCAAGGTCAGCGTCGATGTCCGCATCATTTCCTCGACGGCCCGCAATCTCGAGGAGGAAATCGCCGCCGGACACTTCCGGGAAGACCTTTTCCACCGCCTCTCGGTAGTGCCGATCCGCGTTCCGCCGCTATCGGAACGGCGCGAGGACATTCCGGAACTGATCGACTACTTCATGGACCAGATATCGGCCGCTACTGGTCTGCCGAAACGTCAGATCGGGCAGGACGCGATGGCGGTGTTGCAGTCGCATGTCTGGCCGGGAAACGTCCGTCAGCTTCGCAACAATGTCGAACGGGTGATGATCCTGGCGGGTGGGGGTCCGGAAGTCATCATCACCGCTGATATGTTACCGCAGGACGTTGGCTCGATGGTGCCGGCCATGCCCACCAGCAACAACGGCGAACATATTATGGGTCTACCACTGCGGGAGGCGCGGGAAGTATTTGAACGCGACTACTTGATGGCTCAGATCAGTCGTTTCTCCGGCAACATCTCCCGTACAGCGGAATTCGTCGGCATGGAGCGGTCGGCGCTCCACCGCAAATTGAAGGCGCTCGGCGTCGGCTGAGCGTCTTTGGGTTTGGAAATTTCGACCCCTTTTCGCGATTTTATGGAGAATTGCTCCCTCTTTGGTAGAACTGCCACGTGAAGCTGCTTGCCTAATAACCAAGCCTGCCTTCTAATCACATGATCGTGCTCGCTGGAGGGGGATCTCAAGGGAGCCGATAACCGAAGGACTGTTTCGACAGAAAGCGGCCAACGGTTCAATAACAAGAAGCACCGAGACTTGCGGGATAAAAACAATGGCGGCAGACCGCGCACAAAATCTACAAGACACCTTCCTCAATCACGTTAGAAAAACCAAAACGCCACTGACGATTTTTCTGGTCAACGGAGTAAAGCTGCAGGGAATTGTGACCTGGTTCGACAATTTCTGTCTGCTGTTGCGGCGCGACGGTCACTCGCAGCTTGTTTACAAGCATGCGATCTCGACCATCATGCCCGGCGCCCCGATCCAGTTGTTCGAAGGTGGCGAGGATGCACCGGCTTGAGAGTGAGCTGATTGGAACCCCGAAATTCTGACGGGGCAGCCGACCGTCCACGGTCGGTGGTGGGGAAGCAAACCGGGCGGGTGATTGTCATCGGCCCTTACTTGCGAACGCGCCGGGGTGACCCCGATGCGCGAGAGAGTTTGCCTGCCATTCGTGGTTCTGACGCCCGCCTCGAGGAGGCCACGGGCCTCGCGCGTGCGATCGATCTCACCGTTGCCGACGCCTTAATCGCGCCGGTCAGCCAGATCAGGCCCGCGACCTATCTTGGCAAAGGCAAGGTCGAGGAGATCTCAGGTCTCGTTGCCGGTCACGAGGCGGATCTCGTGATCATGGATTGCGCGCTCTCGCCGATCCAGCAACGCAACCTGGAGAAGGAATGGCGCACCAAAGTGCTCGACCGGACCGGGCTGATCCTGGAAATCTTCGGACGCCGCGCCAAAACCAAAGAGGGCACGCTTCAGGTCGAGTTGGCCCATCTGAACTATCAGCGCAGCCGCCTGGTGCGGTCTTGGACGCATCTTGAGCGCCAGCGCGGTGGCTTTGGTTTCATGGGCGGCCCCGGCGAAACGCAGATCGAGGCTGACCGCCGCCTGATTGGCGACCGCATCACGCGGCTCGAGCAGGAACTCAAGAAGGTGCAGGCGACGCGGCGGCTGCATCGTGCCGGCCGGCAGCGCGTGCCTTATCGCGTCGTAGCGCTCGTCGGCTATACCAACGCCGGGAAATCGACGCTGTTCAACCGGCTGACCCGCGCCGAAGTTCAGGCCGCGGACATGCTGTTCGCCACGCTGGACCCGACCTTGCGTGCGCTCAGCCTGCCGCACGGCGGCAAGGCGATGCTGTCGGATACGGTCGGCTTCATCTCCAACCTGCCGACGCAGCTGGTGGCTGCATTTCGCGCTACGTTGGAAGAAGTGCTCGAGGCCGACGTTATTCTCCACGTCAGGGATATCTCGCACGAAGACAGCGAAGCGCAGGAGCAGGACGTCGAAGCCGTGCTCCGTCAGCTCGGTATCGAGACGGACGGCCAACGCATTCTTGAAGTCTGGAACAAGATCGACCGGCTTTCGGACGAAGAGCGTGAAAACATCAGGAATATCGCCGCGCGCCGTTCGCCGGAGCAGCCCTGCTTTCTGGTTTCCGCCGAAACCGGGGAGGGGCTCGACGGCCTTCTGGCCGCGATCGAGGAACGGCTGGCCGCGACACGGACGACGCTGCATCTGTCGATCGATGCAGGAGATGGCGCCGGCATCAGCTGGCTTCACCGCAACTCGGAAGTCCTCGGCAAGGACCTTCAGGACGGGCGTTACGAGATGACCGTGCGCGTCGACGAAACCAAGCGGGATCTCGTGATCAACCGTTTCGATGCAACGCTTCAACCTTAGTCGCCACCGCGTACGCGGGGACGCATCATCATAGGTCGTTTGTTATCGACTGTTATCGGCCTAGATGTGGACTCCAACCTCATCAACGTCGAACGACTATCGTATGGGTCTCGCCTTAGCGCGCGCCGTGCTCGCCTGGCAGGCGCGACGGCTGGGTTTCGTTGGCCTTGGCCTCATTCCAGAGTGCGTCCATTTCCGCCAGCGAAGCGGCTTCCAGCGTACGGTCCTTCGACGCTAGCGCGCGCTCGATATAGGCGAAACGGCGCTCGAATTTGGCGTTGGTGCCGTACAGCGCCGTTTCGGGATCCGCATCGACATGACGCGCGAGGTTGACCAGCGCAAACAGGAGATCGCCAGTCTCTGACGCCAATTCCGCCTTATCGCCGTGATCGAGTGCGGCCTCGATCTCATCGGCTTCTTCGCGAATTTTTTGCAACACCGCGCGAGGGTCGTTCCAGTCGAAGCCCACCGTGGATGCCTTGCGCTGCAATGCCATCGCGCGTGTGAGTGCGGGTTGCCCGGTCTTGACATTGGATAACAGAGAACTGGATGTCTCGGCGTTGCCGGAACGGCGCGCGGTGCGCTCGGCTTTCTCTTCGGCTTTGATACGTTCCCATTGGCTCTTGACGCCGGCGGGCGCGATATTGCCGTCCCTGTCCGCAAAGACGTGCGGGTGCCTGCGGATCATTTTTCGGCAGATCGCTTCGACGACGTCGCCGAAACTGAACGCATTTTCCTCTTCCGCCATGCGCGCGTGGTAGACGACCTGAAGCAGCAGATCGCCGAGCTCATCCCTGAGATCGTCGAGATCGTTGCGGGCGATCGCGTCGGCGACCTCGTACGCCTCTTCGATCGTGTAGGGTGCAATCGTCTGAAAATTCTGCTCAAGGTCCCACGGGCAACCGGTTACCGGCGTCCGGAGCTGAGCCATGATCTCGATCAGACGGGAGATGTCGCGGGAAGGGGTCATGATGCACCGAAAGCTGTAATGCCTTAGTTCTGTATGCCGCAAGACCGGGTGCTGTCACAGTAGACCCGAGCAACGGAGCGCGTTCCATCCACCGAATTGCTGCCAGCCTCATTTCGCCTCAAGTGTATTGACCGGTTCCCAATCCGGTGCAGGCGGAGTTTCGGCAAGGGTTGCGGCACGATCGAAGAACAGCGCAGATGGCTTGTCGAAATTGGCTGCCCGCGCGAAGCATTTTGCCGCCGCGCCAAATTCACGGCTGCGCCAATATGCCAGGCCCTCGGCATAAGCCGCCGACGATGCGGCCTGTTGTGCCGTCTCGTGATCCGCCTCTGCCATCAACTCGTAGAGTTTGACCGGTGTGGTGCGTCCCTTGACGCGGATGGCGTCAAGTTCGCGCCATGCAAAGGATGAAGCCGTCAGCGAGACGGTGGTTTCAGAGGCAGCGATGGTCGTGCCATAGAATTTGTTGGCACCCTCAAGCCGTGATGCGACATTGACCGCGTCGCTCATGACCGAATAGTTGAAACGACGGCGCGAGCCGATATTGCCGACCAGCGCTTGGCCGGAATTGAGTCCCATGCGGTGCGCCACTTGATAGCCGCGAAAAGCCGCCGAGCTCCGATTGAGCTCTTCGAGACGAGCACTGCAACCGAGGGCGGCGCGGGCGGCGTTGGTGGCGTGGTCGGGATCGTCGGTCGGGGCGCCAAATACAGCCACGATGGAATCGCCGATATATTTGTCGATATAGCCGCCATTGCTTTCGATGACGTCTGTCATCGCGGAAAGGTATTCATTCATGAACGCGACCAATTCGCCCGGCGTCATTTTCTCGGAAATTGAAGCAAAGCCGACCAGGTCCGAAAAGAATACCGTGACCTCGCGCGTTTCGCCGCCCAGTACCGGCAATTTATTGGATGCGAGCATTTTCTCGATCACTTCGGGCGCGAGATAAAGTGCAAAGCTTCTTCGAAGTAGTCGCTGGCCTTTGTCGGCAACGACCAGGCGGTAGGCGACAATAGCAGCCATCGCAACGAGACCGGCGATGAACGGCTCGCTCAGGGGGAGCGCGACCGATTGCGCAAATACGACAGTGGCGCAACAGGTCCAGACCACGACCATTCCGCCATAGGCGATCGCTGCGCCGCTCGGCGCCAGCTTCCGGGCCGCAAAAGCCGCCGCTGCGGCAAAGAGGATGGCGACGATCGTCGTCGACGATTGGCCAAGTTCGACGATCGCATTGCGTGCCAACAGATTGTGGACGGCGGTGGCATGAATATAAACGCCGGCAATGGAGCTACGCTTGAATTGTCCGGGAGCCGGCGGCGGGGGCGATAGGGCACATCGTGGCGCTCGCGATCCGTCGAGGCCTGTGGCAAAGCGCTTGGAAGTGACTTTGCGATCCTGGGAGTCGAGCAATGCGCCAAAGATCACCACCTTGCCGGCGAACTCACGACGGAAAAAGTCGGCATTGTTATGTTCGACGCAGCTATGCAGATCGGCAAACGAGTAAGTCTGAACGTCGTTGGCGCCGCCCTCGAAATTCAGCGTCATGGTGTTGGGCACAGCGCTCGGAACGAGATAGCCAGCGAGGGTTACATTGCCGGTTGCGTCTACAACCGGCTCGGTCTTGAGGGCGCGCGAGGCAAGTTCAAGCGACATCGAGGGGACTTTCTTGCCCTCGCCACTGAACATCAGAGGTACTTTGCGCACGATTTCGTCCGGATCGGTAATGACGTTGAGCGCCCGGATATTCTTTTGCTGTCCCACCGCGATCCGCTGTCCCGGAGATGGCCGATCGCCGCGCAGAGTTTCGCCCAGCACGACCTTGCCGGCGGAGGATGCTGTAGCAAGATCTCGCAGGAAGGCGCGGTCGAAGCCGCGCACTCGCGCCCCCAAGAGGTCGTCGCCGAATGGAATCTCGGATTGTTCGATCGAGGTCGGAAATACGATATCGAAACCAACGACGGCGGCGCCGGCGTCGATCACCGCATTCAGAACCCGGCCGACTTCCGTCGTCCAGGTCAGGGTCGGCGATCCCTTGAATGGCGGCGTCTGGTAGGTTTCCTCGTCGATCGCAACCACGGCGACGGGCTTTGATGCGGGATCGCGCGCGGCGCCAAAGACCTCCCAGCGCAGCGCCGTGAGGACGTCGATCGACCAGCCGTGGAAAAAACTGACGGGAGCGAGAGTGGAAAGCAGTCCACAAGCCAACGACGCGAACAGGATCGCGACAGCATCTCGTCTGACGAAGCCCATGGCGGCGTCCGGTCGAACCCGCCTGATTATTCCAGACGCATGAGACGGCTGATGATCGGCGCAGAGCCCGGTTCCGCCTGGCGATCGACCAGGAAGACGGTTCTTTGCGATCCAAGGCTCACCGCATAGGTGCCACCCGGTTTCAGCGCCGTGCCGCTCTTGGCGAAGTCGTAAAACTTGCCGTGCACGACGGAAGCCGCCGAGAGATCGACATCATAACGCTCGCCCTGGACGTCAAGCCGTTCAATGACCAGCCGTCCACGGCCCGCCGTTTCCACGATCGGCGAGAGACCATGCAGCGTAAACTGCGACGAGGCAGCGGGAGGCGCAGTCATGCTTCGGACAATCGTCGCCGCACTTTCGCCGATGGCCTGGTCGACTAACTGCGCGTGAGCATCGCAATCGACTTTGACGGATTTGACGTCGCCGAGATGGATCATGCTCTGCTCTTGACCGATGATAACGGTTCCGACCCCGGTAATGGTTTCGCGCCAGCATGATTTCATGTAGCCGAGCACAACCGTGCTGTTCGGCCCGAGCTTGATGACTTTTCCGGGGGCCACATAGTCCATGAATTCGACGCCGGCGACCTTGCCTTGCACGTCTTCGACGACCGCGACCGGCGCCTGCGCCACCGCCAAGCTGGTAAGACCGACCAGAGCAACGGCCGCCACAAAGACATGCTTCATTTCTGGGGACCCTCAGTTATTCGGACGACCGCTCCTATTGCGGCCGACAGACCGTCTATCGCCGATCTATGGCATCAATAAGCAGCACGCGGTGAGCAGGAATCACACCGTGTTTATAGTCTCGATGTCCAATGCATGGGTCGCGGACCGCTGGAGTTGGCTCGTCACAAAGTTGTGAAATCTTCCGGTCTCAACTCAATCGGCTTGCCGTGTGGCGTGCGGTCGGCAGCATGATCCCAGGCATCGCGGTAGCGGTGCAGCGTCGCGGTCGTCGTGACGCCTTTGGTCGCGACCATCTTTTCCAGAGTGGCAAGCCAATGCCGGTAGTAGGTCGTCCCGGTATCGGGATCGCCGCCGGCTTGCGCAATTCTGATTTCGTCGGCGAGCGCCGCCGCCCATTCCTTCCAGGTGAACAGGCCCCGATCATAAAGCGACAGCGCCATTGCAAAGGCTTGCGCCTCCCAGGGCTCGCGAAAGACGGGACCATCGTCATCCTGCGGCAGGTCTGGCAGTACGCTGGTTGCTTGAGCGATCGCGGCGTTGGTCATGCCGGCACTAACTCCAGATAGGGTTCGAACGCGTCGATCGAGATTTTGACGGTGGGGTCGGCGTCCGGTCCCCACAGTTCGGCGCTGTCGAAGACCACGGTGTAGAGCCACTGCGGATTCTCGCCCAACTCCAGCGACGCCGAATCCGGAAAAACCTGGCAGCCTAGATTGCGTTCGATGACGCCAACATGGCCACGCGTATAACGGGGAAGGCGGGTATGCGTGGCTGGGTGCATGTTCTTGGCGCGCACACGATCGCCAGGCTGGAATTTCGCAAGTGCCGGCGCCGGACGTTCGAAATGACCGCGAACCAGACTTTTTGTGACATGCTCAAGCCCGAATTTACCGTTCTTGACGGGCTTTGCCGTCCCGTCCGCATGTCCGGCCGCAAGTTCCGATGACGTCACAAAACCCTTGTCACGCAGATTGTCTTCGAGCCCGAGCAGCCACTTCCGATAGTAAGAGCTCGTCAGATAAATATGCGGCGGCAGGGACTCGCGATAAAAGCGCGAGGTGTCGATATTGAACGCGCCGGCGGAGCCCATGGCGCGGACCATTGCGAGCACGCGACCTTCCCATTTCTCGTGAAAGGCCGGTTCGTTCGGCTCGGGTTCGACCTTGCCGAAGCCGTCCATGCCGCCCATGTCGTGGACACCATTCATGAAGACGCTCCCGGACTCCTGGGGAAGCCAGTGCCGATCATGGAATCGCGCGTCACGAGCTCAGCCAGTTGCTCTTCGCTCCAGCCATCTGTTCCCTTGGGTCGCATCGGCAGCACGAGAAAGCGGGTCTCGGCGGTCGAGTCCCAAACCCTGATCTCGATGTCCTTCGGCAAGCTCACTCCGAAATCGGCGAGTACGCCGCGCGGGTCCTTCACCGCGCGCGAACGATAGGGCGAGACCTTGTACCAGACCGGAGGCAGCCCGAGCATGTCCCAAGGATAACAGGAGCACAGGGTGCAGACGACCATGTTGTGCCGCTGCGGTGTATTTTCGACGACCACAAGATGGTCGCCGACGCGGCTGACATGACCAAGACCGAGCGTGCGAACTGTCTTCGATCCATCCTCGATCAGCGCTTTTTTGAAATCAGGATCGACCCAGGCTTTGGCAACGACGCTCGCGCCGATGTGGGGACCAATCTTGGTCTCATAGGCCTGAACGATGGCGTCCAACGCTGCGGGCTCGACGTATCCCTTTTCGGTCAGGATGGTCTCGAGCGCGCGCACGCGCAGTTCTGTTTCGGAGAGTTCCGAATGGTCGTCGTCGTGATGGTGATGATGATGATGATGATCGTGGTCGGTCATGGCGCTAATTGCGATGAGGGAGAGGAGCGTTCATTGTCGGCTTCCGGCTGCGGGCGGTCAAGCATGGGAAAACGATCAGATTTGAACTTGCCAAGATGGACAGTGTACTGTCTAATTGTTCGATAGAAACGGCAAAATGGGCGGAGGCGTGCTGAGATGCTGGGAAAAGTAGCGCTCGAAGAGCATTTCGCGATTCCGGAAACCCTCCAGGACAGCGCAGGCTTTGCCCCGGAGGCCGATTGGCCGGAATTAAAAGGGCGGCTTTTGGATATTCAGGAGCGCCGCCTGCGCGAAATGGACGCGCACGGCATCGAGATGATGTTGCTCTCGCTCAACGCTCCTGCTGTGCAGGCAATACCGAATTTGGAAAAAGCCAACGAGATCGCGCGCCGGTCGAACGATTTCATGGCCGAGCAGATTGTCCGCCAGCCAAAACGTTTTGCTGGGCTCGCCGCATTGCCGATGCAGACGCCGGAGCTTGCGAACCGCGAACTTACGCGTTGCGTAAAAGAGCTTGGCTTTTGCGGGGCGCTGGTCAACGGCTTCAGCCAGGTGACCGACAGCCCATCCGGCATTTATTACGACATCAAGGCCTATTGGCCATTTTGGGCCGAGGTCGAACGGCTTGACGTGCCGTTCTATCTGCATCCGCGCAATCCGTTGCCGAAGGATGCCGGAATTTACGAAGGCCACCGCTGGCTGCTTGGACCGTCCTGGGCGTTCGGACAGGAGACGGCGGTTCATGCACTGAGACTGATGGGATCGGGACTGTTCGACGCGCATCCGCGGCTCAACATCGTGATCGGCCATATGGGGGAGGGCCTGCCGTACTCGATGTGGCGTATCGATAACCACAACAAGTGGATGCGGGTGCAAAACAATTATCCCGCCAAGCGCCAGATCGGCGAATATTTCCGCGAAAATTTCTACATCACGACGTCGGGAAATTTTCGTACCCAGACGCTGATCGATGCCATGCTCGAAATCGGCTCCGATCGAATCCTGTTTTCGACCGACTGGCCGTTTGAGAACATCGATCATGCGTCGGACTGGTTCGATGCGGCGCCGATCTCGGAGAACGACCGCCAGAAGATCGGGCGCGACAATGCGAGGGCGCTGTTTAAGCTGGATTGATCCGCTGCTGAAAACCTGCCGAAAGAGCGGGAGGCAGAGCAAAAAAGATAAGGGGAGGGACCGCCCATGAGTTCGGGAAACGAAGTCGATATCCATGAAGAGCTGGCGGGTGCGTCGGTCACGCCGCTGCACAAGACGCTCGGCGTCCTCATTACGCTGATTACGTTGTTCGACGGCTACGACACCTTCAATCCCGCCTATGTCATTCAATATGTCAGAGAGCCCTGGGGCCTGTTGCCGAGCCAGGCCGGGTTCCTGGTCAGTTCCGGCTTGATCGGCTTTCTGTTTGGCGCGATGGGACACGGCATGATTGCCGACCGATACGGCCGCCGTAATACGCTGCTGGCGGGTTTGTGGATCGTCAACGTGCTCACGCTCCTCACGGCGATCTTTGCGACCAGCTTCGCAAGCTTTTGCACCTTGCGTTTTCTCACCGGCCTTGGGCTGGGCGTCCTTCTGCCGCTCGGCACCACTTTCATCAACGAACTCGCCCCTCCGCGGGTCAGCAACGCCTTCTCCCTGTGGGGTGTCACGTTCGGCTGGTCGCTCGGCGGAGTTGTCGCTGGATTGATCGGCGTTTTCCTGACGCCAGCCTATGGCTGGCAAATTCTCTATTTCGTCGGCGCGATGTCGATCCCGCTCACGCTCGTGGTCCATGCGGTGCTGCCCGAGAGCCCGAAATATCTCGCCGCCCGCGGCCGCCTCGACGAATTGCGCGCATTGATGGTGCGTCTGCGGCCGGATCGCAGTGTGGTTTACGCGACCGCGACGTTTCACAGCGCCGATCGGGCCGCGCCAAAGAACACGATCGCAGCTCTGCTTGCGCCGCGCTATCGCCGTGTCTCCTTGACGATCTGGACGACGGCGTTCCTGACGCTGTTTGCGATTTTCGGACTGGTTGGGTGGATTCCAACCGTGATGATCCAGCGCGGCGAGAGTTTTGCCTCGGGCTTTAGTTACGGCGCCCTGATGCAGGGGACGTCGTTCGTCGGCGGTCTGACGCTGGCAATGCTCGCCGATCGCGGATTTGCGCCGACACCGCGTCTGCTCAGCGCATGGTGGATCATCGGCGGCCTCGCCGTCGGCACGCTGGTATTCGTCAACAGCCACGCTTTCAATTTCGCGGTCGTGGCGATCGCGGGCTTCTGCGTGATCGGCGCCCAGCATGTCCTCAACAACTTCACTGCCAATTCCTACGAGACGGGTTTTCGCGCCAGCGGCGTCGGCATGGAGCTGGGAGTAGGGCGCGTTGGCGGCATCCTCGGGCCGTTTGTCATCGGGTTTCTGCAGCAGATGACGGGCGGACAGGAGGCGGTATTCTGGGCCATCGGAGGTGCGGCGTTCGTAGCCGCCCTGGTGATCGGTTCGCTCTCGGTGCAAGGCAACGTCACCGAGGCGAGCGTGGCGCCTGCGGAATAATTTTACAAAGGGGAAATCGAGAATGTCGAGTTCGGATACCACGGCCTTACAGGACAAAGTGCTATTGGCCGCGCGGCTATTGGTGGCACCGCTGTTCATCTATAGCGGTGTCGGGAAAATCCTGGCCTTCGAGGTAACGGCGGGACGTCTACCGGGTGGCGCCGGCGGATTCGGCAGTGTTCTGGCGGCTCTGGCGATCGTGATCGAACTTGGCGGCTCGCTTGCGCTTATCCTGGGCGTCTACACGCGATGCGCGGCAATCGCGTTCATTGTGTTTACGATCGTGGCAACCCTGATGTTTCACAATTTCTGGGCCTCGCCGCCGGCACAGGTGACGGCGCAGACCATCAACTTCCTCAAGAACCTTGGGCTGATCGGCCTGTTCGCCATGATCGCGGCCTTTGGTCCGGGGGCATACGCGCTTCGAAGGAAGTGACGACGAAACAACAGTGAGCAGGGCGTGGCGACGATCAATTGCGATATGGGTGAGGCGTTCGGCCTCTACCGGATGGGAGACGACGAGGCGTTGATGCCGCTGATTTCGGCGGCCAATGTCGCTTGCGGCTTCCACGCCTCCGACTTCAACCACATGCGCAAGACCGTGGGGCTCGCAAAAGCTCACGGCGTCAAGGTCGGCGCGCATCCGTCGCTGCCGGATCTGCAAGGGTTTGGCCGCCGCGAGATGAAGCTGCCGCGCGATGAGCTCGCCAACTGCATCATCTACCAGGTGGGCGCGCTCAGGGGTTTTCTTGAAGCCGAAGGTATGGCGCTCAACCACATCAAGCCGCATGGCTCGCTCTACGGCATGGCGGCGCGGGATGAGGCGGTCGCACACGCGATCTGCGATGCCGCCGACGTCTACAAGGTGCCGATCATGGGCATGATCGGTACCTGCCACGAGACGGTCTATGGCGCGCGCGGCCACACGCTGATTGCGGAGTTCTATGCCGACCTGGAGTACGACGATGACGGCCGGCTGATCATCACGCGCGAGCATCACGCCGTCGACCCAGCGCGCACCGCCGCACGCTGCCGGCGTGCGATCGCCGAAGGCAAAGCGGAAAGCGTTAACGGCAAGGAAGTCGCAGTGCGCGCGGATTCCATCTGCGTGCATTCGGATACGCCGAACGCGGTCGATGTCGCCCGCGCCGTTCGCGATGCGCTAGAGCTCAATCCTTAACGCACAGAGGAGAGGACACGTGACCAACTTCGTGACCATCGAAAAAGGTCTTGGTCCCGACGGCCGTATCGCCGTCGTGCGGTTTGATCGTGGCGACGGCATCAATGCACTCTCACCTGAAGCCATCCGCCAATTGACGCAGGCGGCTCGCAGTTTCGAGGATGACGGCGAGACGTCCGTGGTGGTGTTGAGCGGCGGACCGAAGGCGTTCAGCGCCGGCTTCGATCTCAGAGACCCCGAGGGCCGCTCCCGCAAATCCATGGACATTGGCGCGCTGCGCCGGCACCTGAAGCTCGGCCCCCGGCTCGCCCGCGCCTGGCAGGACATGGAGCAGATCACGATCGCGGCCATCGAAGGCTTCTGTATCGGCGGCGGCATTGCGCTGGCGGTCGCGCTCGACTTCCGCGTCATGAGCCGCGCGGCCCATATCCGCATCCCCGAAATCGGGCTCGGCATGAACATGAGCTGGCAGAGCGTTCCACGGCTGCTGCACCTGATGGGCCCGGCGCGAACCAAGCAAGCCGTGATCCTGGCCGACCAGCGTATCTCTGCCGAGGAAGCCCATGCGTGGCGGCTGGTAGAGGAGGTCGCCGATCCCGGCAAGGCCCTCGATGTGGCGATGGCTTTGGCTGCGAAGTTTGCGAGCCAGCCGCCGATCTCGGCCGCGATGACCAAGCTCACCATCAACCGCCTGACGCATGCACTCGACGATCTCACCAGCCACATGGACATCGATCAGTTTGCGCTCGCGAGCCTGACCGACGATCACAAGGAGGGCGTGGCGGCGTTTCTGGAACGGCGCAAGCCGCGCTTCAGGGGGCGCTGATCCTGTCTGGCTGGCCCAATCCCAATCCAGGCATCCATATCCGCGATTCGCATAAGGTATATTATGGAATATTTTATTGCCTAGGGATTACATACAGTTGTATCGAAACCCTCGGGTTCGAGCGAACCCAGAGGCCGTCGGAACGGCCCTGGCGTTCGGTCGGCGGCTTTAGCGAGCCATCGTAAAAACGGGTTGAAACGCACGCCAACAGCCGCTTGGTATTTCCTGCGAAAGCAGGCAAAAAGCCAGTCAGTGCGCTTCCTGTAGGAAGCCGAATAAGAAAAGCAATTTGGGAGACGACGAGATGGGTTTTTCGCGACGTTCTTTATTGAAGACCACAGCGGCCTCGGCCGTCCTTGGCGGCTTGGGCGCACCGTTTGTCGCGCGAGCCCAGCAGGCCGAGTTTAGCTACAAGTTTGCCAATAACCTGCCTGATACTCATCCGCTCAATACCCGGGCCCGGGAAATGGCGGCTGCGATCAAGACCGAGACCAACGGCCGGTTCGATCTGCAAATCTTCCCGAACAACCAGCTTGGCGCCGATACGGACGTCCTGAGCCAGCTTCGCTCCGGCGGCGTCGAGTTCTTCACGATGTCCGGCTTGATCCTGGCGACGCTGGTGCCGGCGGCCTCGATCAATGGCATGGGGTTCGCATTCCCGGATTATCCGACGGTCTGGAAGGCCATGGACGGCGATCTCGGCGCTTATGTCCGTAAGGAGGTCGCCAAAGCCAACATCATCGCATTCGAGAAGATCTGGGATAACGGCTTTCGCCAGACCACGTCGTCGAGCAAGCCGATCACGGGCCCGGCTGACTATAAGGGCTTCAAGATCCGCGTGCCGGTATCGCCGTTGTGGACGTCGATGTTCAAGGCATTCGATGCAGCGCCCGCCTCGATCAATTTCAACGAGGTTTATTCGGCGCTTCAGACCAAGATTGTCGAAGGTCAGGAGAACCCGCTGGCGCTGATAGCGACCGCCAAGCTCTATGAAGTCCAGAAATTCTGCTCGCTGACCAACCACATGTGGGACGGCTATTGGTTCCTGGCCAATCGTCGCGCGCTGGAAGCGCTGCCGCCGGATGTACGGACGATCGTCGAGAAGAACGTCAACGAGGCGGCGCTGAAAGCCCGTGTCGATACCGAGAAGCTCAATGCGACCGTCCGCGAGGATCTCACCGCCAAGGGATTGACCTTCAATCAGCCTGATCTGGCGCCGTTCCGCGAAAAGCTGCGCGCCGCTGGCTTCTATTCCGAGTGGAAAACGAAATACGGCGAGGAGGCTTGGGCTATCCTGGAGAAGGCTGTCGGTAAGCTGTCTTAGACCTCGGTTGAAGGCGGGAAGAAATGATCAACGCCGAGGCGACGCAGACGGTAGTAGGCGAGGTGTCCCCTCGCCCGCGTCTGCCTTTCGCGGCGCTTGAACGTTTGCTCGGCAACCTCGTCGAATTTCCCGCCGCGTTGCTCGTCGTTGCCGAGATCGTGACACTGTTTGCCGGCGTGGTGGCACGCTATGTCGTACAGCAGCCGCTGATCTGGTCCGATGAATTGGCCTCGATCCTGTTCCTGTGGCTGGCGATGCTGGGCGCAGTCGTCGCGTTTCGCCGTTCCGAGCATATGCGGATGACGGCGGTGGTCGCGCGCGCCGGGCCGACGTTAAGAGCCTATCTCGATGTCGTTGCGACCTGCGCGGCGCTGGCTTTCCTGCTTCTGGTCGTCGCGCCCAGCTATCAATACGCCTACGAGGAAAGTTTCATCACGACGCCGGCGCTGCAGATTTCCAATAGCTGGCGTGCCTCCGCTTTGCCGGTCGGCATCTGTCTGATGGTGTTGTTTGCGCTGCTGCGATTGTTTCGCGTCGGCGACGTCAGGATCGTCATCCAGGCGGTAGCGTCGGTAGCGCTTATCGTGGCACTTTTCTGGCTGGCGTCGCCGTGGCTGCGGCCGCTCGGCAACTTGAACCTCGTGATCTTCTTCGTCGGCGTGGTCGGTTTTTGCGTCTTTGCCGGCGTGCCGATCGCATTTGCATTCGGGCTCGCGATCTTCGGATATCTTGCGTTGACGACGCGCACGCCGCTGATGGTGCTGGTCGGGCGGATGGACGAGGGCATGAGCCATCTGATCCTGCTTGCCGTGCCGCTATTTGTCTTCCTCGGGCTTTTGATCGAGATGGCCGGGATGGCGCGGGCGATGGTGGCGTTTCTGGCGAGCCTGCTCGGCCATGTCCGCGGCGGTCTGCATTATGTCTTGGTCGGCGCGATGTATCTTGTTTCCGGCATCTCCGGCTCCAAGGCGGCCGATATGGCCGCGGTCGCGCCGGTTTTATTCCCCGAGATGAAGCAGCGCGGCGCCCGTCCGGGCGATCTCGTCGCCCTGCTCGCTTCGACCGGCGCGCAGACCGAAACCATTCCGCCGAGCCTTGTGCTGATCACGATCGGCTCGGTGACCGGCGTTTCGATCTCGGCGCTGTTCACCGGCGGCCTCCTGCCCGGCGTCGTGCTCGCGATCACGCTCTCGGCGCTGGTGTGGTGGCGTTATCGCGGCGAAGATCTGAGCCATGTCAGGCGGGCGACCAGGCACGAAATCTTGAGGACGTTTATCGTCGCCCTGCCCGCCCTCGCGTTGCCGTTTGTTATCCGCTACGCGGTGGTCGAGGGAGTTGCGACTGCGACCGAAGTTTCCACCATTGGCATCGTTTACGGCTTCGTGGTTGGCCTTTTGATCTACCGACAGTTCGACTGGCGGCGCTTGATGCCGATGCTGATCGAAACCGCCTGCCTTTCCGGTGCGATCCTGATGATCATTGGAACGGCGACCGGCATGGCCTGGGGTCTCACGCAATCCGGGTTCTCGCGGGCGCTCGCGGCGGCGATGACCGGCCTGCCCGGCGGTTCCGGGACCTTCATCGCCGTCTCGATCCTGGCTTTTGTCGTGCTTGGCAGCGTGCTCGAGGGCATCCCGGCGATCGTGCTGTTTGGTCCGCTGCTGTTCCCGATCGCGCGCGCCGTGGGCGTGCATGAGGTCCATTATGCGATGGTCATTATTCTCGCGATGGGCATTGGACTGTTTGCGCCTCCGTTCGGGGTCGGCTACTACGCCGCCTGCGCCATCGGCCGCGTCGACCCCGCCGAGGGCATCCGCCCGATCTGGGGTTATTTGCTGGCGCTGATGGCAGGCCTGATAATCGTTGCTATGTTTCCCTGGATCTCGATCGGCTTCTTGTGACCGGGACGTGAGGGGTGAGCGATGACAGGACCACAAAACCAATACGAAATCGGTCTTGAGAAGACACCCGCCAATTTTGTCGCTCTGACCCCCCTGAGCTTTCTGGCGCGCACGGCCGCGATCTATCCCAACCATACGAGTACGGTCTACGAGGGCCGCAGCTTCACCTGGTCCGAAACCTACGCACGTTGCCGCCGCTTGGCTTCGTACCTCGCGAGCCGCAATGTCGGGCGGGGCGATACGGTTGCAGCGATGCTGCCGAATATCCCGGCGATGAACGAAGTGCACTTTGCCGTGCCGATGGCAGGTGCGGTGCTCAATGCACTCAACATCCGGCTCGACGCGGCTTCGATCGCATTCCAGCTCGACCACGGCGGCGCCAAGGTCATTTTGGTCGATCCGGAATTTTCCGGTGTCATTGCGGATGCGCTCAGCCAGATGAAGGGAGCAAAGCCTGCTGTGGTCGATGTCGATGACAAGGCTTTTTCAGGCGGCAAGCGCATCGGCGAAATCGAATATGAGGACGCGCTCGCGCGAGGCGACGAAAACTTCGTGGCGCGCCTGCCCGCGGATGAATGGGATGCGATCGCACTGAGCTATACGTCCGGCACTACGGGGAATCCCAAGGGCGTCGTGACGCATCATCGGGGTGCGTATCTGAATGCGGTGAGCAACATTTTGGCCGGCAATCTCGGTCCGCATCCGGTCTATCTCTGGACGCTGCCGATGTTTCATTGCAACGGCTGGTGCTTTCCATGGACGATTGCAGCAGCGGCCGGCATCAATGTCTGCCTGCGCAAGGTCGATCCGGCGAAGATTTTCGAGCTGATCGGGGAACACAGCGTGACGCATATGTGCGGGGCGCCGATCGTCTACAACACTCTCATCAATGCCCCCAGTGCCCGGGCCAAATCAGATACCCGTCAGGTGATCGGGTTTATCGCGGGCGCCGCGCCTCCGGTCACAGTGCTCGAGGGCGCCGAACGCATCGGCATTAAACTCACGCATGTCTACGGCCTGACCGAAGTCTATGGACCTGCCTCGGTCTGTGCCGAGCAGCCAGGCTGGGATGATCTCGCCGCCGACGAGCGCGCGCAACTCAAGCGCCGGCAGGGCGTGTCCTATCCGCTCCAGGAGGCCGTGACCGTTATCAACCCCGAAACCATGCGCGAGGTGCCGCGCGACGGCGAGACCATCGGCGAAGTGATGTTCCGCGGCAACATCGTCATGAAAGGCTACCTCAAGAACGAGAAGGCGACGCATGACGCCTTTGCCGGAGGCTGGTTCCACACCGGTGACCTCGGCGTGCTCGACGAGCATGGCTACGTCATCATCAAGGACCGCTCCAAGGACATCATCATCTCTGGTGGCGAAAATATCTCCTCCGTCGAAATCGAGGATGTCCTCTACAAGCATCCCTCCGTGCTGTTCGCCGCCGTTGTTGCCAAGCCGGATGTCAAATGGGGCGAAGTGCCATGCGCCTTTGTTGAGCTGAAGGAAAACGTACAAGCCACCGAAGCCGATATCATCGCCTTCTGCCGGGCCCAGATGCCCGGCTTCAAGACGCCGAAGGCTGTCGTGTTCGGGCCAATCCCGAAAACTTCAACCGGCAAGATTCAGAAATTCATCCTGCGTGACCAGGTGCACTCGGCCAGAGCGATCCAGTCATAGGCCCAGTTTGCTGTGTCGCCGGTTACTGCGACATCGGGCTGTTGCGCGCCGCCTTCAGCCACAGAAACCAGGAGCGGTCGTACTGTGTGGAAATGGTCTTGGTCGTGCCGACCGTCTCTTCCTGCGTGAGATAAGTGACTGGGCCGAGCTTCATCGCTTCCATCTGCAATCGCGCGCCGATTTCGGTATAGACCGCGCGGAACACCGCCTGACGGATCGTGCCGGCCACCACCGTGGAGCCGTGGCCGCGCATCAACACGGCCGGTTCGTCACCCAGGCTATCCGCAAGCGCTGCGCCGAGCTTTCCGCTCGTGATCAGAATGTCGCTGCCAAGGCCCGCGAAGTCGCGGATTTCAAAAATTGGTGTCCCCTTCTCGCTCAGGAATCCGCACATATGGCAGACCGGCCGCAGTTTGACGCTGGGAACCACGCTAAAGGGCACGACGGAAGGCGAATGGCTATGTACGACCGAATGCACGTCCTTCCGTTTCCGGTAGATCTCGCCGTGAATAAAGCGCTCCAGATAAGGCGCAGGTCCGTTCGGCACCACCGGATTGCCGTCGAGGTCGAACTCCAGAATGTCCTGCTCGGTGACGAGCGCCGGCGCCATGCTTCGCGCCAGCATAAACCGATCCGGCCTTTCCGGATGCCTGACGCTGACGTGACCGAACCCGTCCACAACGCCCTGGTCGAACAAGATATGGTTGGCATCGACCAGCTCGCGGATGGTCGTTGTCAGGGTTTCGGTTACGGCATGAGACATTGCGGTCATTTCCTATTGAGCTATCGGGCTTGGATGAAATAGTAAGGTTCCTAACTATCTTAAGGGAGCGCCCTCTGATGAGCAAATTGCAGCTTTCCGTCGCGATCGGTGACTATGACCGGATGCGCCCCCTGGTCGATGGCCTGGTGCAGATCGACAGCGTCGACGCGCAGTTCATGCTGCTCGATCCGGAAGAGATCTTTTTCCGCGCATTCCGGCATGCCGATTTCGATGTCTGCGAATTGTCGCTCTCGAGCTATTCGGTCAAGACCGCGGCCGGCACCAGCCCTTATATTGCCGTACCGGTGTTTCCGTCGCGCGCGTTCCGGCATACTTCCGTCTATGTCCGCACCGAACGGATCAAATCGCCGGCCGACCTCAGGGGACGCCGCGTCGGGGTGCCGGAATATCAGCTGACAGCCAACATCTGGGTTCGCCTGTTTCTCGAAGAGGATTACGGCATACGTCCCTCGGACATCACCTGGGTGCGCGGTGGATACGAGCACCCGGGAAGGATCGAAAAGATCAATCTCAACCTGCCGTCGGGCGTCGTTGTGGAGAACGCGCCTGCTGACAAGACGATTTCCGATCTGCTGGCGAGCGGTGAACTCGACGCCGTCATCGGACCGCGCGCCCCGTCCTGCTTCGACCGCGGACATCCGCATGTCGGTTATCTCTTTGCCGACCCGCAGGCGACCGCGACCGATTGGTACCGGCGGACACATCTGTTTCCCATCATGCATACGCTCGGCATTCGCCGCGCGCTGGTCGAAAAACACCCGTGGTTGCCGGTTGCGATCACCAAGGCGTTCGAGCGCTCCAAGGCGATCGCGCTGACCAAGCTGTCGGATACTTCGGCCACCAAGGTGACGTTGCCGTTCGTCGAGGAGCAGTTGGGCGCGGCGCGCCGTCTGATGGGGGAGGATTTCTGGTCGTATGGGCTGGAGCCGAACCGTGAAGTGCTCCGGCGTTTTCTGGAGCGGCATCACGCCGAGGGATTGTCGTCCCGCCTGCTGGCGCCGGAGGAACTGTTTCATCCCGCGGCGCTCGAACTGCACAAGATTTAGGGTACGTCGAGCCGCATCCCGTCAAAGGCGGGGACGACCCCGTCCGGCAGGCTCTGCCGCAACACCTCATAATCCAGATCGGAATGCATGTTGGTGATGACGGCGCGCTTCGGCTTGAAGCGATCGATCCAGGACAGCGCGTCGCTGACGCTGAAATGGCTGGGATGGCCGGTATAGCGCAGGCCATCGATGATCCAGAGATCGAGGTTTTCGAGGAACGGCCAGCTCGCCTTCGGAATGTCGCTGACGTCGGGTGTGTAAGCGGCCGCGCCAATCCGATAACCGAGTGCCGGAATATTGCCGTGCACGAGATTGAAGGCCGAAAGCGT
Organism: uncultured Alphaproteobacteria bacterium; assembly: GCA_963824305.1. Taxonomy (GTDB): domain Bacteria; phylum Pseudomonadota; class Alphaproteobacteria; order Rhizobiales; family Xanthobacteraceae; genus Bradyrhizobium. The sequence continues at coordinate 274,878 of CAWGOW010000001.1, read as the reverse complement.
GACAGGCCCACCCTTGCCGTCGATCGTTCGGCTTTCGCCAGCCTCGATGCTGAGATGATCGAGGATCGGTGGGTAGTCGCTCCCTGCCGGTCGGGTGAAACAATATGCGAAGCGCAGCAGGATGTGCTCGCCGGTCGACCGGTTCAAATAGACGGGAATACGCCGTCGCTGATGCAACACCACCGAGCGTAGATCGTCGATCCCATGGGTTTGATCGGCGTGTTCATGGGTGAGGAACACCGCATCGATATGATCGACCTTAGTGCTGATGAGTTGCTCGCGCAAGTCCGGCGATGTGTCGATCACAATCCGCGTGGTGCCGCCTTCACCGGTTTGCTCCACCAGGAGGGAGCAGCGCAGCCTCCGGTTTTTCTGATTTGCCGGATCGCAGGCACCCCAGCCGAGCGCCGGCCGGGGTACACCGGCCGAAGATCCGCAGCCGAGAATGGTGAGCGTGCGCGTCATGGGGCCTGTGGCGCCGGCACCTTGGAGAACAAGCGAAAGAAATTCTCCGTGGTCTGCCGGGAAATCTCTTCCAGCGAAACGCCGCGGGCTTCTGCCAGCACCCTGGCGACTTCGACCACGTAAGCAGGCTCGTTGCGCTTGCCGCGAAACTTGCCGGGTGCGAGATATGGCGCATCGGTTTCGACCATGATGCGGTCGGCCGGCAGCTCCGCGGCGAGCGTGCGCAGTGCATCCGACTTCTTGAAAGTCAGGATGCCGGTGAACGAGATCGAAAGCCCGAGCTCAATCGCTTTCATCGCGAGCTTTCGGCCACCGGTGTAGCAATGCAGCACCGCGCGAAACGACCCTTTGGCCATTTCGTCGACTAGAATGCGCTCGCAATCATCGTCCGCCTCGCGGGTATGGATGACGAGCGGAAGACCGGTGGCGCGGGCGGCCGCAATATGGGCTCGAAACCCCCGCTCCTGCGCCTCGCGTGATCCGTGCTCGTAGAAATAGTCGAGGCCGGCTTCGCCGAGCGCGACGACCTTGGGGTGTTTGGTCAGTGCGATCAATTCGTCGGCGGGAATGCCGTCTTCCTCGTCGGCCTGGTGCGGATGGGTCCCGACGGAGCAGTAGACCTGGTCGTATTTGCCCGTGATCGCAAGCAAAGCGTCGATCCGCCTCACCCGCGTCGAGATCGTGACGATACGCCCGATGCCCGCCGCCTCTGCCCGCGCGACGATGCCGTCGAGATCGTCGGCAAAGTCCGGAAAGTCGAGATGGCAATGGCTGTCGACAAGCATCGGTTCCGCTCACGCAGCCGTCGGCTCGATGTAACGCGGAAATACCGGGGCCGGCGGCGGAAGCACCGCACCTGGCTTGATCCGTTGATCGAGGGCGGCAAAGTTGCGGCATTTGACGTCGTCGGGGATGCCGAGAATATCGAGCAGCTTTCCGGAAGCTTGCGGCATTGCCGGTTGAGCTAGAATTGCGATCTGGCGCACCACTTCGGCGGTCACATACAAAACCGTGCCCTGACGCTTCGGATCGGTTTTGGCCAACGCCCAAGGTGCTTCTCCGGCGAAGTAGCGATTGGCTTCGGCGACCACCGCCCAGACCGCATTGAGCGCGTGGTGAATCTGCTGGGTCGCCATGGCGCTTCGTGCCAGTCCAATCATGCCGTCCGCCTGCGCCAGGATGGCCTTGTCGTTGTCCGAGAATTCGCCCGGTTCCGGCAGCACGCCCTGATATTGCTTGGCGATCATCGACAGCGAACGTTGCGCCAGGTTGCCGAGATCGTTGGCGAGATCGGCATTGATGCGCGCGACGATGGCTTCGTGGTTGTAGGAACCGTCTTGACCGAACGGGACTTCGCGCAGGAAGAAATAACGCGTCTGATCGACGCCATACTGCTCGGCAAGGTTAAAGGGATCGACGACATTGCCGACCGACTTCGACATTTTTTCCCCGCGATTAAACAGGAATCCGTGAGCGTAGACGCGCTTCTGCACGGGAATTCCGGCCGACATCAGGAATGCCGGCCAGTACACCGCATGGAAGCGAATGATATCCTTGCCGATGATGTGCACGTCCGCGGGCCAGTAATGCCAGTTGTCGTCGCCTTCGTCGGGAAAACCGACGCCGGTGATGTAGTTGGTGAGCGCATCGACCCAGACATACATCACATGCTCGGGATCGCCGGGTACCTTCACCCCCCAGTCAAAGGTGGTGCGGGAGACTGAAAGGTCCCGCAGTCCGCTTTTGACGAAACTGACTACTTCGTTCTTGCGCGAGTCGGGGCCGATGAAATCGGGTTGAGATTCGTAAAGCGCGAGCAGCCTGTCTTGATAGGCTGAGAGACGGAAGAAGTAGCTCTTCTCTTCCACCCACTCTACCGGTGTGCCTTGCGGTCCGCGGCGAACGTCGTCCTCGCCGAGCGTGGTTTCATCCTCGGCGTAATAGGCTTCGTCGCGCACCGAATACCAGCCGGAATAGCTGTCGAGGTAGATATCGCCATTGGTAGCCATCCGCTTCCAGATTTCCTGGCTGGAGCGGTGATGCTGCTCTTCGGTGGTCCGGATGAAGCGATCGTAGGAGATGTTCAGCCGCTGATCCATTTCCTTGAAGCGCTGCGCGTTGCGCGTCGCGACCTCCATCGTCGGCAGCTTTTCGGCTTCCGCGGTCTGCATCATCTTCAGGCCATGCTCGTCGGTGCCGGTGAGGAAAAACACGTCCTTACCGTCGAGCCGTTGAAAGCGCGCCAACGCATCGGTCGCGATTGCCTCGTAGGCGTGGCCGATATGCGGGACGCCGTTCGGATAAGCGATGGCGGTGGTGATGTAGAAGGAATTCCCGGCGCGCGCTGCCGGCGCTTTCGGAGCGGGAGCGGCAGCCGTTAGGCTGGATTTCGAAGTCGTCGGCTTGGCCGTTGCCTTTGCTTGCTTCGGGCTTGCGGTTTGAGCCTTTGTCTTCTTCGCGCTCTTGGCCGGCGGCTTGCTGGCAGATTTCTTGACGGCCTTTTTGGTAGTCTTCTTGGACGCCTTCTTCGTGCCGTTCCTGGCGACTTTCTTTGTCGCTTTCTTTCCAGCTTTCTTGGCCGTCTTCCTGGCGGCCTTCCTGGTCTTCTTGGCTACCGCACGCTTCGCACCAGCGCGTGCCGCTTTACGGGTCTTTTTCGTCTTACTTTTACCGACGGTTTTTTTCGCAGCCTTCGCCACACGAATTCCTTTACAGATCGAATAAAACGATTGGGATTTTAGGGAACGCGGCTATCGCGTGGCTTCCGCAAGCATCCCAAATACCGAGAATACGAGCGGTTTTCGCTCGAGATTGTATTCAGCGGTATCGCGCGCGGCGCGGTTGATCTTTTCCCACACCTCCGCCAGCCGTGCAAGGCGCGGCAGGTCGGCATTGGGGTCCTCGGTTCGCATGCGCGCACCTACCCAGCGATCGACACTGTCGACGAAGGTGGCGAGGGCGACCTTGTCGCTGCCGCCCAACGCCTCTCCTAAAGCGTGAAGTTCGCGCGGATCGACCCGCGGCAGCGCGGCCAACAGCGATGCGGTCTTTTGATGAAGCTTGACGGCCTCGCCACCAAGCAATGTCAGCGCTCGTGCGACACTCCCCTCCGCCGCCTCGGCCGCATCGACTAGCGCGGGATCGTTGTTCGCGATCCCACTCGCGCGGCTCACGGCCTGGATCACATCGGCCTTTGCAAGCGGTCGCAGCGACAGGCGGCGGCAGCGCGAAAGGATGGTTGGAAGGACCCTCCCCGGGGCGTGGCTGACGAGCAGAAACAGCGATTGGCGCGGCGGCTCCTCAAGCGTCTTGAGCAGCGCGTTCGCGGCATTGGCATTGAGTTCATCGACGGTGTCGACGATACACACCCTCCAGCCTTCGGCGGCGGCGGTCGAACCGAAAAAGCCGATGGTCTCGCGCGTCTCGTCGACCGTGATCACGGTGCGCATCACGCCCTTGTCGTTCGCCGTCCGCTGAAGCACCAGAAGGCCGCCATGTGCCTCGGCCGCGATCCGGCGGGCATTGGGATCAGAAGCATCAACGCTCAAGCTTTCGGCACGCTGGACAGCGGCCGAAAGAGGATCGTGATGGGCAAGGACGAAGCGGGCCATCCTGTAGGCGAGCGTGGCCTTGCCGATGCCTTGCGCGCCGCCGATCAGCCACGCGTGCGGAATGCGTCCGCTGCGATAGGCGCTCAGTAACGCCGTCTCGGCCTCGCGATGGCCGAACAGGTCGGTGGTTTCACGGGGGTGAGGCACTGAAAGTTGAGTCTCGGCCTTGCTGCTCATACCGGCGCCCCCGCGATTCCTGCGCTCGTCGCGAAAAAGCGATCCCGCAACACCGACCAGATACTCGCTGCCACCCTCGCCGGCTCACCGGTGGCATCGATCAGCACGCAGCGCTGCGGTTCGTCTTTCGCGATTTGCCGATACGCCTCGCGCAGTTGCTGATGGAAGCTGATGTCTTCGGATTCGAACCGGTCGGCTGCGGCCTTGCCGCGCCGTGCCGCGGCGCGCTCGAGACCGATCTCCACGGGAACGTCGAGGATGATGGTGAGGTCCGGCTTCAGGTCGCCGATCGTGACCCGCTGCATCGCGTTGAGAAGTCCAGGCGAGACGTGCCCAAGGGTGCCCTGATAGACGCGGGTCGAATCCGAAAAGCGGTCGCTGAGCACCCAAGTGCCCTGCTTCAACGCCGGTTCGATCACGGTGCGGGCGTGGTCATCGCGCGCGGCGGCAAACAGCAGCGTTTCGGCCTCCGGTCCGAGGAGCTTGCCCATCCCGGAAAGGACCAGGTGACGAATGATTTCAGCGCCGGGCGATCCGCCGGGCTCGCGCGTGACGAGCGTGTGGAGTTTCACGCCGGCAAGCCGTTCGGCGAGTATCTTGATCTGGGTCGATTTGCCCGACCCTTCACCGCCCTCAAAGGAAATGAAACGTCCGCGCCCCACCGTGGCTTTGACCGCTGCCTCCGCCGCCATCACAGCTTCTCGGCACCGGCACGGAATAGCCCGATCGCGAGTTCGGCGACGCCGTCGACGGCGCGGCGCATCGTTGAGCCTCGGCCAACCGAGTCCGCCGCATAGACCGGCGTTTCCACGGCGACGTTGGCGCCACGCCAGACCTTCACCACACCGACCTTTTGACCGGCTTCGAACGGCGCGCGCACAGGTCCGCTATAGACGATGCGGGCAACCAGCTTATCGGAGCCGTTCTTTTGCACCATCACCTTGACGGGCTCGTGGCTGGCCAGCGCAACCGAGCGCGTGTCGCCGCCGAACACCTTCGCATAACCGATTGTCTGATTTGGCGCGAACACGGTCCGCACCTCGAAATTGCGGAAACCCCATTCCAGCATTTTCTTGGCTTCCGTGGCACGATCGTCGGGGTCTTCGAGCCCATTGATCGTCACGATCAAGCGCGTACCATTTTGTACCGCCGATCCGACCATGCCGTAGCCGCCCTCCTTGGTGTACCCGGTCTTCAGGCCGTCGGCGCCTTCAAGCGAATTAAGCAGGGGATTGCGGTTCGGCTGCCGGATCTTGTTCCAGGTGAATTCCTTCTCGCCGAACAGTTTATAGAATTCGGGATAGGTCTGGATGATGTAGCGCGCGAGTATCGCCAACTCACGCACCGTCATCTTGTTGGCTGGGTCCGGCAGGCCGTTGGAGTTGCCGAAAGTCGATCGCGTGAGACCAAGCTCGCGGGCGCGTTTGGTCATGACCTCCGCAAATGCGCGTTCGTTACCGGACATCGCCTCCGCCAGCACGATGCAGGCGTCGTTGCCGCTCTGGATGATCGCGCCGTGCAAGAGGTCGTCGACCGAAACTTTGCTGTTGAGGGCTGCGAACATCGTCGAGCCGCCGGCCGGCGCGCCGCCCCGGCGCCAGGCATTCTCGCTGACCCGATATTCGTCGGTCAGCTTGATGTCGCCCTGCTTGATGGCGTGAAAGATCACCTCGGCGGTGACGAGCTTCATCATGCTGGAGGGCGCGCGCAGTTCATCGGCGTTCTTCTCGAACAGCACGGCGCCGCTGGTCGCTTCGATCAGGATCGCGGTCGGCGCGTCGCCGTCGAACCCGGCATCTTCCTTCTTGGTGCCCTGCATGCTGCTGTTGGCGGCCAGAAGCATGCTGCTCCATCCGAGCGCCGCCAGCACCACAGCAACGATCAGGCTGCGCAAGACGCGTCCTGGCGCGACTGAAGGCCGATGAAACCGCGAGGTTGATAGCGCCATCGAAAACTGTCCTTGAAGGCTCGCGTTCTAACAGTTGGGAACCGCTCGAACAACACGGCTTTCCGACTCCCTCAACTGGTTGAGGCTCGTCTTCGTCTGAAGGCCTAAGATGTTGTGAACAAGACGGAAATGCAATCCCGCGGCGTTATCGGCCGGAGACACAATTGGCTCCTTTCAAATCCGATCGCTGCTGCTCGAATGGGGATCAGTAAAGCCCGCGCCAGCCGAGGATTTCGCTCGGGATTTGCGGGTCCACCGGCGCATAGGCCGACACCGGCCGCGTCACATAACGATCGTCATAGGACGCGCGCGCCTCGTCGTGGAACTGATCGTTCGAACGCGAGCGCGCAGAGGCGGTACGCGTCTGCGGTTCCGCGTAGGCGCCCTGGTCCGGCTGGGTGCTGCCGAGATTATAGGGACGCCCTTCGGGGATCGGTACCTCGCCGCGGATCGCGCGGCCTGAGGAAGGCAATTGCGGGACGAATGGCCTGGCCGACGCGATTTGAACCAGCGAGGGCGCGGGCGCCGGCACGCCAGTGCGCAATGTCGCCATCAGCAGTTCGTCGTTGGAGCCGTCGAGCGGCGCGCGGCCGACATATTCCACGCGCACGCGCGCGACGCCGTTGCTCTTGAATTCGAGAAGGTCCGCCGCCCGGCTCGAGACGTCCATCACGCGATTGCCATGATAGGGGCCGCGGTCATTGACGCGAACGATCAGCGATTTGCCGTTGGCAAGATTGGTGACGCGGGCATAACACGGCATCGGCAACGTTGGATGGGCCGCGGAAAGCGAGGTCATATCGAAGACCTCGCCGTTGGCGGTCAACCGGCCATGGAAGTCGTCGCCATACCAGGAGGCAAGGCCTTCCTGGCGATAACTGGTGTTCTCTTCCGGCACGTAGAGTTGGCCGGCGACCGTATAGGGCTTGCCGACCCGGTAGGTTCCCCCACCCTTCGGCACGGGATCGCCCATGGCAACGACGCGGGGGCTGGACGAAACGCCGTATTTGGGATCGACGTGGCTAGAGAGGCCAGACGAGGAGCAATTGGCGAGTATAAGGCACGTCGAAACAACGGCGATTACTCGCCATGCGCCCAAATCCGGTGCTGACCGTTGAATCCGCATTCGCCCCAAGTACCACCCCGCCGACCGCGCTTTTCGCGTGCCTGGCGACATTTGTCCCCGACGCAAGCCCTTAAGGGGTCGCATCAATGGGTTAATATACCGCAGTGGGAACACGGCGGAAATGGGGTGAGCAACGGGGCGGCTAAGGTTGGTAAATCAATCCTTGCAACGCACGAGGTGGAAGTTCCGATCAAAGCGCTTGCGCCTCTTCGGGGTTTTCAGCGCTGGGGTGGCCAGATTCGGCCGTCGAACAGGTACGAACGGCTCATCAATCCCGGTCTGGCGCACCCAGCGGGAAATAATGGCGGTACGGCCTCGCCTCGTTGTTGGCCCGCTCGTATGACGGGCGTGCAAGCAGGCGCTTTCGATAGCTGCGAAGATGGACGTGCACCGGTGCGATAGGGTGTGCCCAATCGGCGTAAAACAGCGAAGGCGCGGCGGCGCAATCCGCAAGCGTGAAGGTGTCTCCGATGGCCCATTTCCGGCTCGCCATGCGCTCGTCGAGCCAGGCGTAGATCGCATCGAGCTGTGACCGCGCTTCCGTGACACTCGACGCATGCCGATCCTCCTGCGCCCGCAGCGCATTCCGAACTATCGCGTTCATCGGCGTCATGACGTAGTTGTCGAAGACGCGGTCAAGCATGCGCGTCTCGATCGCGGCATCGACATCATCCGGTATCAGGCGAACGGGGCCCGGATGTTTGACGTGAAGATATTCGATGATCGAGGTGGCTTCGAACACGATTGCGCCGTGCGCTTCGAGCAGCGGAAACTTCGCAAGCGGCCAAGCCTTTTTCAGCCGGTCAAAATTCTCCGGCACCTCGGGGCCGACGATCTTGAAATCGAACGGAAGCTCGTTTTCATACAAGGCAATCAACGCCTTTTGCGTATAAGACGAAAACGGGTGGCCGTAGAGCGCCAGATTCATGGCTAGTCTCCCTTCATTCCAAGAACGCCAGCGATCGCGGAGAATTGCAATTCGGTTCCATGTTGACGATCGGCTGTTCCGTCGCGCCCGTCGATAAAGACAATCTGTTCGGTATAGGAAACGTGGGTGCTTCCGGCCTCGGGTTGCAGGACGAGGCTCGACAGCGTCACCGAATGAAAGCGGCCGCCGTGACGAAGGTCGTAGTCATAAATGATGCGCTGATCGGGTTCGATCAGATGGAAGCGAGCTTCGTAGAGGCCCGTTGAACCGCTTTCATTGAAGCGCCCCTCCAGTATTTCGGTGCCGCCCTCCCGAAAATCGATCGAGCGCCGGGTCATTGTCCATCGGTCCTTCGGACCTGTGAACCACTGCGCTTTGAGCTCAGGATCGGACCACGCGCGGAAAACGTGCGCCGGAGATGTCGCCCAGGTGCGTTTGAGGGTGAATGTGCCGTGGCAGAAGGGGGTGACGGTCATCGTTTCCTTTTTCCTTTACCAACGAGCCGCGGTTGAAGGCTTTCTTGCTCCACAAGCTTTCCCAGCAAGTCGAACCGGTCCTCCCAGAGCCGGCGGCGATCGCTGAGCCAATGCTCGGCGCGCGCGACAGCGTCCGTTGAAATCCTGCATGTTCGTGTCCGTCCCGTCTTCTCCGTGAAGATGAGGCCGCTCGCCTCGAGCACCTGCACATGCTGATGAATGGCGGCGAACGTCGACCGGTAAGGCTGAGCAAGCTCGCTCACCGACGCCGGTCCTTGCGACAGGCGTTCAAGTATCCCCCGCCGGGTCGCATCGGCGAGTGCGTGAAACGCCCTGTCCAGTTCATCCGATTGCTTAAGCACGCACTTAAGTATCACGGCAGCCGGCGATACTCAAGTAAATACTTTAGTATGAAACTCGGGGGATTCGAAACTGGTGCCGTTGCGCGCGGAAGATCAGGTGGCCGGCGGGGCCGTGCTTGGTGCGCTTTCCTGGCATTCCCTCAGGATCCATTGCTGAAAAGCCGCCATGCCTGCTGTCCGGGGTTTCGATTTCAGGCTCGTCAACCAGTAGCGGCCAAGCTCGATCTCGTCCTTGAAGGGCTGGACAAGCTGTCCTTGTTCCAGTTCGCGCTCAAACATCCTGATCGGCAGCAACGCGACGCCCTCCCCTTGGCTCGCTACTTCGGCGAGGCTGGTGGACGAATCGAATACGGGCCCGCGGGCCTTGGGTGAAGCGATTCCGGCCGACGCAAACCAGCGCTCCTATTCGTCGATCCGGTAGGAGCGAAGCAGCACTTCCCGAAGCAGATCCTCGGGCTGCCGCAATCGCTTCGCAATCTCGGGCGCGCATGCCGGGGAATGAGGCGCCGCGAAGAGCTCTATCGCGTCGGTTCCGTGCCACGAGCCGTCGCCAAATCGGATGGCGAAGTCGAGCCCCTCGCCTGCAAGGTCAACGCGATTGTTGTTGGTGTAGATGCGCAGATCGATGCTGGGGTGCGCCTTGCGAAAGGACGGCAGTCTCGGCAGCAGCCATCGCGTTGCGAATGTGCCGACGGCGCCGACCGTGACCGCTTCCTGGAACTTTCCGCCGGTAAACCGGTCAAGCGTGGCTTGAATGCGGTCGAAGGTTTCGGTCAACACCGGGAGCAAGACCAACCCTTCATCCGTTAGCGCCAATCCGCGCGGGAGCCTGCGAAACAGCTTGACGCCCAGCAACTCTTCGAGGGCTTTGACCTGATGACTGACGGCGGCCTGTGTGACGCACAGTTCCGAACCCGCCGAAGTGAAACTGAGATGCCGGGCCGAAGCTTCAAATGTAAGAAGAGCGTTGAGCGGCAAATGCGATCTGATCATAATTGGCGATCCAAAATTTTCTAATGTCTCCCCCAATTTTTGATCGCTTGTCAACACAACCGCTTTCCGGGCAATGACGCGTTCGAAACCGCAAGGAGAAATGAAATGGTGGGACGACGTGAATTTCTATATGGCCTGGGCGCGACCTTAGGCGGCGGTATTTTGCTTGGCGCGAACCGCCCTGCTCGGGCCGATGACGATTGGTCCGAAAAACTCATACGCAGCCTGGCCGCACTCGAGAAGGAACGCGGTGGACGCCTTGGCGTCGCAGTCACCGACACATCCAGTGGAAGGAGCGCCGCCTACCGAGGCGACGAACGCTTTGCCTTGTGCAGCACGTTCAAGGTGCTCGCCGCGGCGGCGATCCTGGCCCGCGTCGATGCCGGCAAGGAGCAACTCGATCGCCGCATTCGTTTTGAAGCAAAGGACGTCGTGGTGAATTCGCCCGTCAGCAAAAATCATGTAGGGGGCGATGGGATGTCGCTTGCGGAGATTTGCGAAGCGGCCATCACGTTGAGCGATAATACAGCCGGCAATCTTCTGCTGGCTAATCTGAACGGACCGGAAGGCCTGACCGCATATGCACGTTCGCTCGGCGACACCGTTACGCGCCTTGATCGCAACGAACCGGATCTTAACGAAGCCATACCGGCCGATGTGCGCGATACGACTTCTGCCTCGGCCATGCTGTCCGACTTACGGGCGCTGATAGCAGGAAATGCTTTGACCTCAGCCTCCAGGGAGCGCCTCGTCGATTGGCTGGTCGGCAACAAGACCGGCGATGCGCGCTTAAGGGCCGGCTTTCCGCGTGAGTGGCGCGTCGGTGACAAGACCGGCTCAGGAGAAAGGGGAACGACGAACGACGTCGCGGTGGTCTGGCCGTCGGCAAACCGCTCGCCATTGTTCGTTTCGGTCTACCTTACCGGAAGCTCGCCCGAAGCGGATCATCGCAACGCTACCCTTGCCACGGTCGCAAGACTTATAGCGGGTTCGGTTTGACTTGCCTCCGCGACTTTGACGTTAGCGGCGCCGAAGCGGCGCTTCGGCGAGAAGGGCGCGACGCACATCAACGCCGCGCAAGCTGAATCCCAGCCGATGAGGGCAACTCTATTTCATCCCTTGAGTATCGCGGAGATATATCGCTCGGCGTCGGCGCGGTTCTTTTGCGCATCGACATGAAGCGGAAGCGTTCCAAGCAGGCCGATCGATCCATTGCGTCCGCCCTCGCCACTTTGGCTAAGGGCTTCTTAGCCTCCTAGTCGTCGTCCCGCTCTTCATATGCGTTGGCAAGGCCGAGCAATCTGGCGGCCAGACCTCTCTTCGAGGGCGGCGAGTTCGCCCGATTGGTCTCCGTCTTGATTGCCCCAGCGCCAGCGACCGCTTTCCAGCTCGTCGGCATCTGCGAGCTGCTCATCTGCCTTGGCGCGGTAAGAGTTGATCAACTGACGAAACATGGCGCTCTCCATTAGGTTCGAGTACCAGCCCTCAGAAGCGATTGTCGCTGAGTTGGATCGCACGCGCTATTTCGGCCCCAGACACCCCACAAAAATCGCTCTGGGGCCAAGTTGGGGCCAAAATGGCGTTTGTTCACAGACCGTTCTTGATCTTCCGCCCGCTAAGTGATTGATACCGCTGCAACGGAAGGGTGGCCGAGTGGTTTAAGGCACCGGTCTTGAAAATGTCGTTGCCCTGACTTATCCGAAGCCACCCTGAAGCGCCTTGTTTCATTGGTCTTTTGATATCGCCCAGCCCTATCCTACCCCATTCTATCCGAACGCTTCCAGCACTCACTTGCTAGTCTCCACAGCGAAAACCCGCCGGGGTTGCGACCGGCGGGTCGTCGTGAAAGGTCGCGTTATTCGTGCTCCTCCCGCGACAAGCGTAGAGGTCGAAGGGCCTCAGATTGGTTGAGCGACACCAACTTTGTAAGCCGAATTGTCTCCGTCGACATTCATCTTAATTTTTGAGGTATCGAAGGTTGCCAGCTGACTGCTGCATCCGGCAGTAGTCAGTAGTAGCAAGGAAAGGCCTACCACCCGCATAAGCATTGGCGTCCTCAGTGCTTCTTAACGGGTAGAGCTGCGACGTCCTTCCTAAGATCCTTTAGGTCGGCCCGGATGTCCCGCTTTTCGGAAAAGATTTCTTGTCTATCGGCTTTGATCGCTGCCTTCTCGCCCGCGATTGCACCCACGTTATCCATGGCCTTCGATGCGGCAAGTTGAGCCTTATCGGTTTTCAGATCGTGATAGTCCTGTTTGAGGTCCTTGAAGTCTGCCTTCAGGTCCTTTAGGTCCTTGCCGATGTCGGACCAATCTCCGGCAAACACCGGCGTTACCAAGAAGCAAACTAACGCTGTTCCGATCGCAAATCGCTTATGCATTTTCCGCCTCCGAAATGTGTAAAAAAATCGACTCGAGTTGAGTATCAGAGAGGCTGCGTCCCTGGCTGTGATAAATACGCAATACGCCCGCTAATTCCGAGCGAAGCCGGTGGTTTTGTAAGGTACACGTAAGCTTCGGACAAAATTGTTGGTTCAAGAGACGAAAAACCCGCCGGGTTAGCCCGGCGGGTAAGTTGTCCAAAGACGCGTATGCTTACGCGACGCCTGAAAAATAGGGATCAGCAAGTTAACGATTCGTTACCGCCGAAGCCGCTTAGCAAGCGCTTCCAACCGTTGCCGGTTGCGCTTCCTGATCGATCGGCGCCGGCGCTTCATGACGTTGGCCATGCCTTGAAGACCGGGCCAACGCCTTCAAGCAGCCATCCGGGATTTACGCCGTGCGTTTGGCAGAAATGACCGATCGCCTCGTGCTTGAGCCTCAGCACCGGCCTGATCTCTTCGTCGGAAAGATCGCGTGATGCGGCTATTTCCTTAATGCGCTGGCGCATCGCCTCCTTGAACGCCCGGCGCTTTGCGCAAGCCTCGACGTTGCCGGTCCGCTTTGTCGCGAACCGTCGCCCTGCCCTCCCTTGCCGTCGACGAGCTCCGGCGCTGGCGCGCCGCGCAGGCGGAGGAGTTGTTAAAACTCGGGATCCGCTGGGAGGATAGCCGGCACGTCATTACCCGGGAAGATGGCGAGCCATTGCAGCCGAGAAGTCTCACGCACGTTGTCTCGGCCTTCCTCGAGGAATGGGGCGTCACACTCCACAAGCTCCGGCACAGTCACGCCAGCCACATGCTCGCCTCGAACGTGCATCCGAAGATCATGCAGGAGCGCTCGGGGCATTCGTCGATCGCGATCACCTTGGATATTTACAGCCACCTGATGCCGAATATGCAGGAAGGCGCGGCCGCGACAGTTGACGGCGTGCTCCGCGCGGCCATAAACAAGCGCGCTGAAAGCGATGGGTCGTAGAGCGGTAGTAACGGCCTCGATTTGTTCTCCTGCGATAAGTCCAAAAGCCCAATGCTTTCAACGGTTGGAAGGGTGGCCGAGTGGTTTAAGGCACCGGTCTTGAAAACCGGCGTGCCTGCAAGGGTACCGTGGGTTCGAATCCCACCCCTTCCGCCATAAATCGAAGCCCACCGGCTTGATTGCGAACTGCGGCCGGCTCGCCTCCATCAAGGTGCAGTAAATATCAGTGACCAGCAATGGCGCCACTGATTGCAGCTTCGCCCCGATCCGACCCCCAACCGTACGACCGATTTGCGAAATCGTTTGGCCCAGCAAAGTAAGCGTTGCTGTTTCGGACTTGCTCTCGCGCGGCGGCTGGCGCGCGATCCCTACGTCCATGGTGCTCGGTGGCAGAAGCCATCTGGAATGTCGATGAAACCACCAGCACCACACCAATTGCTTTTAGAATTGTCGTCCGCATTGTTCTCTCCTATGTGCGGCGCTCCAAGCCAAGGCCACGCCTTGCCTGCGTCCGCAGAAGCAAACCTTGAGATAGAAAGACGCTGCCCAATATCCAATCACGAAGCGGCGAGCAAAAATTATGATCAAAACGCTTTTCGGCTTAGATATTGAGCAGATAGCTATCGCAGTACGAAACCCGGCAAGGAACACACGGCTGCCGCGAGACGGCGCAGAGCTGTTCGCATGAAAAAAGCCCCGGACGATGCCGGGGCTTTGAAGTTTCAATCTCCGGAAAAGTCAGTACTTCGCAAGGATCGGTCCGCCGAAACGATAGTTGATGCCAATCTTGGCTGTATGCACGCCCGGCTCGCTGGCCGTGTTGGTTTCGACCGTGCCAGCAAGACCGCCACCCGCTATACCGGACTGTGTGAATGTCCGGCGCGTGCCGAGATAGAGGTACTCGCCCTTGAGGCTCCAGTTGTTGGTGAAGGCGTATTCGATGCCCGCGCCGACGGCATAGGTAACCTGGGTATCGGAATGGCCGAGGAATAGCGTCGAAGCACCACACCCTCCCGTGCTACAGGAATCGTTGAAGTTGTAGCTGTTGCCGACGAAAGCAACGCCGCCTTTGGCGTAGAACAGGGTCCGATCAGCGGCCCAACCCAGCCGACCTGCGATCACGCCATAGGCATCGCCGATACGGCTGGAATTGATGCTATCCGGAAACGCAAAGCCGGAGTTGATCGCATTGATGTCTTGTTGCGACCGGTGCAGGTTGAGATAGCCAGCTTCACCTTCAAGGCCAAATACAAAATTGCTACCCGGCGTTTGCCAGTTGTAGCCGACCGTACCGCCGCCGATGAAGCTGCTGTTCAGCCCGTAGGAATTGACGAGATTGCCGCCGTTGTACAATGCACCGGCCGGGCTACTCGGGTCTGTCGCGGTAGCGTTCCGGTCGTCGAAAGCGCCACCAACGAAACCGCCGATATAAAAACCAGTCCAGTTAAATACCTGCACCGGCATCACCGGAGCCTTGGTGTAGGTGCGAGCCGGAAGATCGGCGGCAGAAGCGATGCTTGTTGCACCGATCAAGGCGAGAGCAGTCCAAATAAATTTGGTTCGCATTTCTATGTCCCCAAAAAACAGAAGTATTTCCTGTTCGAAACATACTCCTCAGCCGCGGGTAAGTTCGTCCAATTGGGGACACAGACTTCGATTGTTCGAATGAGTTGTAAAGAGGACACAGCTTTGACCGCTTTTTTGGTAAGCGATAACCGCCCTGCAACAAGTTCCGACTGTTGCAGTGGTGCATGCACGAAATCAGGACGAAGGCCGAGCCGCTCGAGCCCACCCCTCGTCGCTCGCGCCTCAAGTGCCAGTGGAGGTTAGGCAACACTGCCCGCGATGACCGATTTTGCATGGGTCGATACTGGTGGCGAACACCGAGTTCTCCAGCCGCTGCGGGATGACGGCGAGCGCCTTTATTGCAGAACGTGGCGGAATAACGCGGAGGGTGTTCAGCGGGCGCTTATGGGCGTGTTACCCGCTACTGAACACCCCGCTCCCACCACCTTCAGTCGGCCAGCCGACGA
This sequence comes from uncultured Alphaproteobacteria bacterium, assembly GCA_963824305.1. GTDB lineage: Bacteria > Pseudomonadota > Alphaproteobacteria > Rhizobiales > Xanthobacteraceae > Bradyrhizobium. Next base: position 259,403 of record CAWGOW010000001.1, on the reverse strand, counting down.
ATTCGCACTCATAGACCATCTGGACGGCGCCTGGGCGACACGACCGCTCGAACTCGTGCGCAGTCACGGTCGAACTCTGCTCCTGGGGCCGCACTCTCAAGATAGTGCTCGATTTTCGGGTGGCGTGCGACGAGAGACAAGCCAAATGGCGTGAGGATTGCGCCGTCGCCCGTATTCCCGCCAGCTTGCGGCTTGACGGCTGTGCAGCCGCAGACCCCATTGATCGTCCACGAGGTCCCAAGGCCCGTTCTCGTGCCCTAGTTGCACCGATGATGTCGTGTGGCCTAAAACAGATCTCGCTTTTTGATCGGCTTGCGTTTTGGACGACTTCCTAAAGATTGTCGAACTTTCGATCAGGGTTAGCTTGGCCGCGACCGCCGTGGCGGCAGGCGTCGGCTTGCCCGTCGGGGCGGCGCTCGCGATTTTTCGCTTTCGCGGTCGGCGGCTGATCGTCGTGTTTATGAACGCGTTTTTCGGCTTGCCACCGGTCGTCGTCGGATTGGTATTATATCTTGCCCTTTCACGGTCAGGACCGCTCGGTTTCCTCGAACTGCTCTTCACTCCCACCGCTATGGTGATTGCCCAAACAATCCTAGCAATCCCGATCATCACGGCCCTTGTGCATCGCGCCAGCGAGAGGGCATGGGCGCGCTACGGCGACGAACTGACCGGCGACGGCGCGACGCGATTGCAGGCCGTTCCGCAAATCCTGATGATCATTCGCGCCGACCTTGTGACCGCCGTCTTGGCGGGCTTCGGTCGCACTGTTTCGGAAGTCGGCGCGGTGATCCTGGTTGGCGGCAACATTCGCGGATTGACCAGAACGATGACCACGACCATTGCACTCCAGACAAGCCAAGGCGACCTATCGATGGCTTTGGCTCTTGGAGCGGTTTTGGTTGGGCTCAGCGTATCGATCAGCGCGACGGTCTTCGCATTGGCGGGACGAGCCGGAACGGCCGGGAGCGAAGAAACATGATCGCCTTCCGATACGTGTTGGTGTTGGTAGCAACTTTCGCTGCGATACATGCGAGTGCTGGCGACGAGAAGTCCATCGTGCTGGCCTCGACAACTTCTGTCGAAGCATCCGGGCTTTTGGCGAACATTCTCCCGCAGTTCACGGCCAAGACCGGCATCACCGTCAATGTTGTCGCGCAGGGAACAGGAAAGGCACTCGACACAGCGCGGCGCGGTGATGCGGACGTGGTGCTGGTTCACGACCCCGAGGCAGAGCAGGAATTTGTAGACCAAGGTTACAGCGCGACGGTTCGGCAGATCGCTTGGAACGATTTTGTTATCGTTGGACCATCGAGCGACCCGGCTCACATTCTAGGCGGCAAAGACAGCGCGACGGCTTTACAAGCAATAGCGTCCGCACAGGTTTCGTTCGTTTCGCGGGGGGACCGAAGTGGTACGAACGCCGCCGAGTTGCGGCTGTGGCGCAAGGCGGGCCTTAGCTCGGAAGCCCTAATCCCCCAAAAATGGTATCACGATATCGGTGGCGGTATGGGGCAAGCGCTCAATGCGGCAAGTGCAATGAACGCCTACACGCTAACCGACCGGGCGACGTGGCTCAGCTTCAACAACAAGAAAGCGCTGATCATCATCATCGAGGGCGATCCGCGTCTGATCAATCGTTACGATGTGATTGAATTGAACCCTATAAAGCACGGGGTGGCGAAGCTCGACACAGCGAAGGTTTTTGCGGAATGGCTGGTTTCGACCGAGGGGCAGCAAGCAATCGGCGCGTATCAGGTAGACGGACAAAAGTTGTTCAACCCGTCTGCCGGTTCGCCCAAGTAGTCCACTTTTAAATTTGTGGTCGGGGAATTATTCTTCGATGCAGCCGACCTGACTGTTCAGCAACCCTGACCTCGGTCGGTTAGGCTCGGCGCTTGACTTACGGCTCGCGCCGAGCCGTTTCTCCGATGCCAGTTTTGGGTCAAAAGGCGACCTGACGACGGTGAATCGCGGGCTGGCTTTAGTGGCGTCAAAGCGATTAATGCTCGATCGCTTTGCTAAGTGACCGCAATTCTCGAAATCGTTTCAACGCAAATAGCGGAGTAAGAGTCCGCCAGATCGCACGAACATCAGAAATCCGGGGTGATCGCGCCGCGCGTCCGCTTTTGGTCAGACAGCAGACGTGGTTCGACCAGTGGGTCACGTCTGCTGAGTGCCAACAGCGGAAATAGCAAACGTCGCCGCCGGAAACGGGCGCTAGTTTGGGCTACTGGTCGACAGCGAAAACACGTTTCCAATCGACTTTCATGTCAACGACGGTCCAGCCGCGCTGTGGCGCCTCCTTAAGTGCTGAAACCAGTTTGCCGCTACTCTTTGGGTTGGCGTCGTATGCAGATTCGCGGTCGGCGTCGGTATGGTGCACGATGAGTCCGAAGCTGGCATGGGGGTTGTTGATCGTGGTGTATTGCAGCATGGCTTGATCCCCGTCGCTGTTTCCGAAACAAGCGATCGGCCGACGGCCTATGAATTGTCGAATGCCAACTGGTTTACCAGGTCCATCGTCGACGAACACGTAGTCCAACGTCTTCACTAGCACCGGATTGCCATCACGCAGCTCGAATTTCGCCCGCGCTGCCGATCCGACGACCTGTTCGGGCGGTATGCCATAAACGCGTTCTGCCCAGACACGCATGAAGTCAGCGCCACCCCCGGAGACAATGAATGTCTTGAAACCGTTCGCGCGCAGATATCTCAGCACTTCCTGCATTGGCTGATATGTCAACTGATCGTAGCGCTTGTGAAAATGCGGGTGTTCCGCGGACGCCATCCACGATTTCACCCTGGCGTCGAAGTCATCACTTGCCATTCCGGTACTGGAAAGGGCAAGGATTTTCATCAGGCCGTCGTGATGCGCTCCTGCCAGGAGTTTGCCGATGTCCCCCGCAAGTGCCGCTTTTACCATCGGGTCCGCAGCGAGCTTCGGTTCCATCGGGGCCCGACGTTTGAGCTCGTCAAGCACAAACGCCGCCTGAAATGGCACAGGCGTTTCAGGCCAGAGCGTGCCATCGTTGTCAAACACAGCAATACGCTCCGGCACGTCAACGAAATCCGCCGACCGGTCTTTAGTCACCTTTTCGACGAAAGCAATGATAGCTCGCTTTGGCGTGCTGTCATTCCACGACGGCAAGGGATCGGTCTGAGCGTAGGCGTTCCAGACAAACGCACCGACCAAGAGAACGGCGACGGCGAGAACTATCCTTCGGATAGCAGCAATCAATAATTTCGACATGGGGTATTATTCCATTAAAGCGCTAACGGTTGTTGCATCCAAATGTTTTGAAAAAGCGGCTCCGGAGACTACCGAGGCCGCTCTCGATTAATTTGGTTCAGTTTCCACTTGGCATCGGAATCTTGACGCCTTCTTTCGCCAGGGCGTCACGCACGTATTGGAAGCGTTCGTAGCCCGATAGGGTGATTGGGCCGTTATAGCCTTCGCCCTGCATCTTGCGCGGAGGATACTGAACGTAGGTCTTCATGAGCGCCTGGATGGCATTGTTGATGGTCACTAACTCCCAGGTTCGCTCGGTATAGTTGTTCATGAAGATGTCGTAGCGTTCTTGCGGGTCCTGCCAGAGATCGAAAACCTGCGGGACCGTGGCGACGTATTTCTCCGGCCCCTTCCAGCCTTGGTTGGTGTCGACGGCAAGTCCGCCGGTTGAAGCCCCGTTATCGCCACGCAGATTGAACACGGCTTTGTAGTTGTCGACCCGCGCAGCTCCGGGCGTGAGTTCGTTCTCGGTGAAGTAGAACCAGGAGTTGCGAGGTGACTTGCCGGTGCCGAATAAAACCGGGGTCAGGTCGAAGCTGTCGAAAATGATCGGCTGGCCAGCACGATCCTGTTCCGGAAGCTTGACGCCGGCCACGGAGGCGAAGGTCGCCATCAAGTCGAGACCGCCGCAGATCTCGTGGTTCTTTTTTCCGGCCGCGATTTTGCCCGGCATCCAGGCAAGCGCAGGCACGCGATTGCCACCTTCACGCACGGTGCCCTTGGTGCCTCGGAACGGCGTGTAGCCGGCATCGGGATAGACGTCCTGCCAGGCGCCGTTGTCGGTGGTGAATACGACCAGCGTGTTCTTATCGAGACCGAGCGAGCGAAGCTTGTCCATGATCCGACCGATACGAGCATCGACCTCAACCACCGAGTCGGCAAACTTGCTCTTTGACATCGATTTGCCGATGTAATCGGGATCCGGCATGTTTGGCTGATGGACTTTCATGAAGTTGATGCTCATAAAAAACGGCGTCGTCGACGTGGCATTGCGGTCGAGAAATTCCATCGAAGCTTTCTCGACGTACCGGTCGAAGAACGGAATGCCGACGACGCCTTGCTCCGGCGTGTTGACGTATTGACCGTTGATCTTGAATTCCTCTTTCGGAGTTTCCCCCGCGTTACCAGACATTGCGCCCTTGGTCACCCTTGTGAACATGGCGCGCAGCTCACTCGACATGTCAGGAAACCACGTAGGATCGGCATAGGTGTAGGCATTTAGGTGATAAAGACCGCAATATTTCATTTCGTCGAACCCTTGCGCGTTCGGCAGCGCGTAGTCCGCTTCGCCCAGATGCCACTTGCCGGCAAAGAAGGTTTTGTAACCACCGGTCTTGAGCACTGAAGCGAGAGTCCATTCCTCCCTCGGCAGTCCTCCGCCTTGCCCTTGGAACGCCACGGTCGTCATCCCACTGCGGTTTGGAATGCGTCCGGTCATGATGGCGGCTCGTCCGGGCGTGCAGCTTGGCTGCGCGTAGAAATCGAAGAACGTCATACCCTCATTTGCGATGCGATCAAGATTAGGCGTCGGCATGCCGCGACCTTCGCCTCCACCGTAAGGTCCGGAGTTGCCATAGCCGAAGTCATCGGCGACGATCAGGACAATGTTGGGTTTGCGCCCTGTGGACGAGGGCGGCTGTGCCGGCTGTTGAGCTTGGGCGACCTGCGTTCGATCAACGACCGTGGCGACGGCGGCGGCAGCGAGTGAGCTCCCGGCGAGAAGGATATTGCGGCGGCTCGGTGTGGCATCGCGTGACTTTGAAGCTTAGGTTTGTGATGACGCGTGGGGCTTGGCTCGGTCTTGAGTGTCGTCGGGCATCTCAGACTCCTTCTTCACTGTGAGGACAGACGGCTATTCCGCGGCTTTCGTCCTCTTTACGCAGCGGAATCCAACGTGGCTTGTGGACGTATCGATCGGTTCGGCGTGGCGTGCTGCGGGGCGATAGCGGCGGCAATAATTCGGCGCGCACAAATGGGAGCCGCCCTTCAGCACTTTTCTCGGTATCTTGATGTCGGGCAGGTGAGGATCGTAACTGCTGTCCTCGCGGCCGCCGCGCGGGTTTTCAGGAATACAGCACGCCTTCGGCGCATCGGCTTCGTGCTTCGTGGTCCACCAGTCCGACGTCCATTCCCAGACATTGCCGATCATGTCGAAAACGCCGTAGCCGTTCGACGGGTAGGCCATGACCGGCGAAGTGCGCTCGTATCCGTCCTCGCGTGCATTCTGGTTGGGAAAATTGCCTTGCCAAGTGTTAGCCATGTGCTGGCCGTCCGGTGTCAGCGAGCTACCCCAAGCGAACTCTTCGCCGTCGAGACCGCCGCGTGCGGCAAATTCCCATTCGGCTTCTGTCGGCAATTCCTTGCCGGCCCATGTAGCGTAGGCAAGCGCGTCGCCGTAGGAGACGTGCACCACTGGATGGCTGTCGAGCACGTTGATGTTGCTCTTGGGCCCGTAGGGATGCCGCCAGTCGGCACCCTTCATCAAAGTCCACCACTGGCTCCAGTCGCGCAGATCGTTCACGCGCGGCAGCGGCGAGAAGACCAGAGATCCCGCAAAGATCATCTCCGGCAACGCGTCGGGATAATTTGCGGGGTCGGGGACGATCTGTGCGTTGGTGATGTAGCCGGTCGCCTTGACGAAAGCCTTGAACTGCCGGTTTGTGACCGGTGTGCGATCGATCCAGAAGTTATCGACCGAGACGCGATGCGCCGGCGCCTCCTCGGGATAATGATGGTCTGATCCCATGCGGAAGGTGCCGCCTTGAATCCAAACCATGTTCCCAGTCTGGCGGTCATCCCGCGCGTCATCGTTCCGGTCGCGATGGGTCCGAAGCAGCGTCATAACGCTTAACCCCTGAACGTGCGCAGCTACGGGCAGACGTCCCAGAAGCCCTGCGTTTGGGTCAAATCGGTGTAGTACCAGCAGTAACCTGCTACAGGAGGCGCGCCAGCCCATGCTGCGGCCGTCGCGGCCGTGACAAAGCCAATCGCGGCGCCGGCAGCGATCGCACCGCCCGGGGCCCAGCGATAGGGTCGTACCCAGCGACCGCGGCCGCCGGCAACGACACCGGGACGAACAACGCCAGGACGACCAACACCGGGACGACCAATACCTGGCCGACCGCCTCCCGGACGCCCACCACCTGCAAAGTGCCTGCCGCCTCCCGGACGCCTGCCGCCTGCAAAGTGCCCGCCACCTCCAGGACGCCTGCCGCCTGCAAAGTGGCCGCCGCCACCTGGACGTCTGCCGCCTCCACCCATGTGTCGTCCGCCGCCGCCGCGCCGTACTTCGATAACCAAACTGGCGTCATTGATTTGATATTGAAGAGCGCTACCTGGGTTGGCGAGAGCCGAATACGCCGGCGTGGTCATCATCGAGCATCCCGTCAGCACCAAGGCAATTGCAGAGACAAAAAGGATCGACGTTTTTTTGCTGACGGAATTCGGCGGGCCGCTTTTGCGGGGAACACTCAAACGCATACTCAACTCCCTATAATTTTTGTCCTTTGTTCAAAGCAAATCGACGCAGAAACACCCTCGCATCGCGACCCCTGCCGGGACGCTGACGCGTAACATTGGGTATCTCCAAAATGGAAGTGTAGGCGGGCTTCGCGCCGCTGTAATGTGCAGTTTGTGCCAAGTGATAACGCTGCGACATTTTGGCGTTACGCCCTAATGTTTGCTTCGACCAAGACCGTTGTCGGAATTTTTAAAGCCGAATAAATTGCTTTAGGGAACGGTAGTTCTGCAATAGCCCAAAATTACTAATCTGATCGCACAGCTCACTCTTGATTCATTCTAGTTGAGCAATTCATCCCGACCCGTGTTCGAATAGCCGAGAGGCCAGCAACGCTGCTTGCGTCCGATTCTTAACATCCAGAGTTTTCAATATCGCCGACACATGTAGCTTTATGGTGTTGGGCGATCGGAACAGCGCTTGAGCGATTTCTGCGTTGGTCTTGCCTTTTCCCAGGAGCAGGAAAACCTCTTGTTGTCGTTTAGTCAGACCGTTATTTACCCGAGTCAGTTCGGCGCTGGCCGCCTGTCTGCCGATCGTATTTATCGATGATCGCAGCGATTGATCAGAATGCGTTTTTTTGAGTTGCGATTTCAACGAACGATCAACAGAGCAGTGCACAGCGCTCGCCGCTATCTGGGTTTCCAAAAGGAGACGGTCACGGCTATCCGCGTTAAGTGTTTGCGTGAAACTTGCGCCGAAAGGGCTACGAACAAGATCTGAGATGTTAATGTGCAGGACGACGACTCGCTCAAGCCCATTGAACGGAAGACGCAGAGCAATCAGGGAAAACCAGCGTGCCTCGGTGGGAGAACCACATGAGTAAACCAAATTTATCAAATCGAGTTGAGCGGCAATCAGTCTCTCGAGGTTTTCGGCTAGTTCTGCTGGCGCCCCTGAGCCCGATCGGCACACATTGATATAGTTCTTGCCGATCCCGAAATTTGGAGTGCGTAAGCCGTTATCACGAGCAAATTTCTTCCAACCCTCGTTCACGTCAACGATAGTGCCGCGAGCATTCAGAACCGCTAGATTTACGGGAAGCTGTTTGAGCGCTCTCGACACATCTAACGCGGAATGTGCGGTAAAGGCAGACTTTGGCGTCGCGCTTTTTCTGACCTGATATTTGAGGTTACGAGCAACCGGCATCACGCCTCACTTCCCGGAAAAGGGCTTCTAGAGTGTGCGCTTAGGACAATGCAATAATATCACAAGCTCGCTGGGACACGTCAACGGCACCGTTGTCCGAGATGGGTCAAAAGGCGACATCGCGAGGCGACAACGGGATGTCTGCTTTACCCCAGGCAACGGACATATGGCGACTGCATCGGTACGTCGGTCCCCGCGTTTTGGGGCTCCTACCGCCGAGGTGTTCTTCGACTAAACCTAGCGGTGAGAGAGCGTGTGCAACGACAGCTTCCAGACGAGGCTACCGCCATCAAAGTGGCGTGCATTGCGTGTACGGCGATTAACTTGATCGCATTGATCGCAACGGTTTCAAAATCGGTAGTCGTCGCCTATGGCCTTCAGTCCCAAATGAAAGAGACCGCTGTTGCCGCGTCGCCGCTCTCCAAAATCTCTGCTTGCCCCGACGGGCAAATCACCTTTAGAAGCCCGCGCGTCTCGTGCCCGCAAGAGGGGCGTATCGCGATCGTCACGAACGTTGGGCGCGGGATGCGATGGACGGAGGTTGCGCTTAAGACGAGTGCGCCGCCCCCGGACGGCGAAGTCGTGTGGTCCTGACGCCTCGACGCTGGCGTCAACTCGACGATGACGTTTACGCGTCACGTCGGGGATGGTGACAAGACAGCCCGATCACCAGGGAGATCACGAAGGAAACCGTTAAAACCAATCGCGCAGGGAATGCCGGATCGTTTTGGCGTGCCTGTGGTGACTAACTCGTATGCTTTCTACCTCTGCATACGAGGCTACGGGTGCGGCGAGCGCCCGGCATTCCCTGTGCCCTCTGTTCGGAGGGACGATGTTAGAGCATGCCTCGGACGTCAAGCGTCGCGGGAGCGTTGCGGCGCGTGCCGTCAGCGGTGAGCACAGCAGGACGTCCGGATCACGATCAGTTGCCGCGGCGTCGGCTTGATTCCACTTCCTCTTTATCGTTCACTCTTTAGAATTATTTGAAATGGTGTCCGGCCTCGGATCGCCTGGGAGGAAAAGCGACATGAACGACATGGAGCGGCGCGTCTTTATGAAAGGCGCGAGCATGGGCATGTTGGCCTTTGCCGTCGGCGGCGTAGAAATTCTAATGACGCCCGGTGACGCCCGCGCCCGTGCGGTGCCCTTCCGGCTCCTCAATGCCGACGAAGCCGAGACACTGGAAGCGCTGGGCGAGACGCTGTTGCCGGGAGCGCGCGATGCCGGCGTTGCTCATTTCATCGATCAGCAGGTCTCGGTCCCACCCGAAGATGCGCTGCTCGAGGCCCGCATCGTCAACGTCAAACCGCCCTTCATCAACTTCTATCGCGCGGCGATCGGCGGCGCCAACAAGGCCGCCATAGGCCGCAGCGGCAAGCGTTTCGCCGCGCTTTCCGCGACCGAGCAGCACGACTTTATCGATCAGCTACGCCAGAACAAGATTGAAGGTTGGCAGGGGCCACCCGCGGGGCTCGTTTACTTCGTGCTGCGCAGCGACGCCACCGACGTCGTCTACGGCACGATGGAGGGATATGAGAGCCTCGGCGTGCCGTACATGCCGCACATTGCGCCAGACAAGAGGTGGTGAGATGGCGACACAGGAAAAAGTAGACGTCGTCATCGCCGGCGCCGGTGCCTCAGGTTCGACATTCGCGGCCGTCCTCGCCAAGGCCGGCAAGAAGGTTGTTTTGATCGACCATGGCCCGGACTGGCAGCTCAGCGATCTCATTTCGTCGGACATGTGGGGCCGCCGCATCAAACCAGCTGGCCCCCCTTTCATTCTCGAGGGCAAGCAGGTCGCGCCGATCGGCTACCACGGCGGCTGGGGTGTCGGCGGAGCCGCGCTGCATTGGTTTGCGAACGTGCCGCGCCTCTTGCCGAACGATTTCAAGATCAAGAGCGAGCATAATCGCGCCCACGACTGGCCGATCGCCTATGAAGATGTGGCGCCATGGTATGATCAGGTCGCTTACGACATAGGTATCTCGGGCGACGCCAAGGCAGAAGAGTTGTGGCGTCCGCCGGGCCGTCCCTACCCGATGCCACCGATGAAGACCTTCAGGAACGGCGACGTTTGGCTGAAGGGTTTCGCCGCCAATAATATTCGCATGGTAGCGAACGCGGCAGCTATGAATTCGGTCGACTACAAAGGCCGCCCCGCCTGCATCTATGACGGTTGGTGTCACGTCGGTTGTCCGATCGGCGCACTCGCCAATCCGCTGGTGACCTATCTCGGCGAAGCCCGAACGGCGGGCGCCGAGGTTCGGCCGTGGAGCACCGTGACGCGGGTTCTCACCGATGCATCCGGCAAGAAGGCAACCGGCGTCGAATATTTCGATCGGGATGGCCAAAAGCACATCCAACCCGCGAGCATTGTCATCTGCGCCTCGTGGGCGGCGCAAAACCCGCGCCTGCTGCTCAATTCGGCTACCGACAAGCATCCGAATGGCCTTGCCAATGCGAGCGGGCTGGTTGGAAAATTCATCATGACGCATTTCACGGCTGTGACGAATGCGTTGTTTGACGAAGATCTCGAGCCTGCCAAAGGCACCATTGGCGGCCAGTATATGTCTTACGAGCGTTATTCAAAAACCGCGCACAAGGGTGCGTTCGGCTCAACGCTTTTGGTTTGCGGCGCCGCTACCAAAGCGAGCGGCCTGACCGGCATGCACAACGCGCGGCCTGAATTGTTCGGCGCCGAACTCGCCGCCTTCATGAAGCGCGGCGCCAAAGGCTTCGCGCGGTACACGGCCGCTTGCGAAGAGCAGCCCAAGATCGAAAATCGCGTCGAACTGGTGAGCCAGAAAGACGAGTTCGGAATGCCGCTTGCGCGCATCACCCACAACTACGATGACAACGAAGTGGCGCTGTGGAACGCCAACCTCGAAGAAGGCATGAAGATCGGCCGCTCAACTGAGGCCAAGGAGGTCTGGCAGGTTCGTACCGCAATGCCCGCGATTCACCTCATGGGCGGCACCATGATGGGAACGGATGCGACTAACTCCGTCGTTAACAGCTTCGGCCAGGCGCACGAGGTGCCCAACCTCTACGTCGCCGGTCCCGGCATCTTTCCGACCTGCGGCGCTTCCAATCCCACCTACACGATCTTCGCTTTATCGCTGCGCGCCGCGGAGAACCTGGCGTCGAACTGGGGATCGATCGCGGGATAGCCATGAAGGCCGCACGCCCTGTTCAACGATACGCGGATTCTTTGTGGTCCCCTTAAAATCACGCGCGCGTCACTCGCCAGATGACGTCGCCGACATCGTCGGCCACCAGCAACGAACGATCGGGCCCGAGTGTGACGCCGACCGGCCGGCCGTAGGACTCGCGCTCGTCAGGGGCCAGGAAACCAGAAAGGATGTCGCGAGCAGGACCCGACGGCTTGCCATTTTCGAACGGCACGAACACGACCTTGTAGCCACTCAAGGTGCTGCGGTTCCAGGAGCCGTGCTGGCCGATCGCCATGCCGTCAGGAAAGCCCGGAAGCGTTCCTGCTGGAACCCAGCACAGACCAAGGGAAGCGGTGTGGCCGCCAAGCGCGTAATCCGGCGTGATCGCTTTGGCGACCATGGCAGGATCCTGGGGCACCCGATCGTCGACGGTCTGTCCCCAATAGCAATAGGGCCAGCCGTAGAAGCCACCGTCGCGAACGGATGTCAGATAGTCCGGTGGGGTCTCGTCGCCGAGGCCATCGCGTTCATTGACGGCGGTCCACAGCGTCCCGGTGGTCGGCTCCCATGCCAGGCCGACGGCATTGCGCAGGCCGCTCGCGAAGATACGGCTCGAACCGCTTGCAAGATCCAGTTCGTAGATGGCGGCACGGCCTTCCTCGACCTCCATGCCCTGTTCGGCGATGTTGCTGAGGGAGCCGACGCCGGCATAGAGCTTCTTTCCGTCTGGGCTCGGCAGCAGACTACGAGTCCAGTGGCCACCCGGTTTAAAGGCCACCAGCTTACGGCCCGTCGCGCTGATACGGTCGGCCCCTACCATATAGGGAAAAGCGACGACGCCATCTGTGTTGCCGACATAGAAGGTGTCGCCGATCAAGGCCATGCCGAAAGGCTGGCTCAGGTCCTCCATGAACGCCAAGCGCTTTTCGGCGATCCCGTCGCCATCGGCGTCCCGCAAGAGCGTGATGCGGTTGGCGCTGACGCCGAGCGCATCGGCGCGTCGCATCGTCGCCTGCATCGCATAGTGGAAGACGCTCCGAGGACGGCTTGCGACCTGCGTCAACTCGGCGACCAGCACGTCGCCATTGGGGAGTACGGTAATCCAGCGCGGATGGTCCAACCCGGCTGCAAAGGCATTGACCTTGAGCCCGGCCGCTGCGGTCGGCTTCTCCCCTTCCCGCCAGCCCCGCGCCGTCGGCATCTTGAGCGTCGGAAGCGGCCCTTGCGGCTTCGCCGTCGGAATCACGGGCGTGCTGCCCCACGCGGCTGGAGGCTGAGCGCCCTGCATCCGTCGCCATTGCAACGCGCACGCGCCGATCAACGCGACCCCGCGCGCAAAAATGTTAGACATGATCATGACAAGCCTCAACTCAACGTGCGTACCCGGCGCCGATGACAATAGTCGACGCAGAACAATTAGTCAGGTAAGCCGAGCTTGAACGTGGTCGATAGCCGCATCACCTCACAACGTCATCTGGAGGCTCAACATATACGTTCGCGGCGTTCCAAAATACGCGGTGTTGGCGCCGGGGCTTCCCACAATAGTGCCGTCGGCAATCGAAGAGTAATAGAACGTATTGCCGATATTCAGCACTTGGAAACGCGTCGTTATGATGTGCTTGTCGACAGTCGTCGAATAACGGAGACCCGCGTCGAACGTCGCGTAAGACGGCGCAAACGAATTGTTGAGATTGGTGGCCGCTCGCTCGCCTTCCGCGTGGACACCGCCGGTCAACGCGAAGCCCATCCAGGAGACCGGATGATAGTCGAGCGCAACGTCGGTTTTGAAAAGGGGGACACCGACGACCAGTCGACCATTGGTCGTAGCGAGTCCGGTATTCTCCAGTCTCGCGTCGATGTAACTCACGCCGCCGAAGACCGACAAGTCTTGGTAAATCTCACCCTGCAGAAACAATTCGGCGCCGTTATTCCGCTGCGTGCCCACGACCTCAAAAGTCGAAACGGTCGAACTGGCAGGAGAAACGACACTGGAAGCAAACGGGCGCGTCATGTGAAACAAAGCGAACGTGGCGAGAAGTCTGGGCGTGATGGCGTATTTGACGCCGACCTCGTATTCCTGATCGTTATATGGCGCAAGAAATTGGCCGGAGTTGGTTACGGTCGCTCCGGGCGCGGAGGTCGGGGCCTGATCGCTCTGTTCGACACTGTTGGCCCACGTCGCATAGGCTGTTACCTTGTCGAAAGGCTTGTAGATCAAACTCACAGTTGGACTAACGACGCCATCAGCCGATTGTTGGCTCGTTACAGTACCTGCGGAATTCCAGGTCTGCGAATGCAGGAAGGACGTGCTGAGTACGCTCTGCACTGCCCACTGATCGTTGAAATGGAATGTGTCGGCGGTAATGATCGTCTGGTTCTGCAGAATTGCGGATTTGAACTGGCCACCGTTGTTCGGAACGGGTGGCAACGAAAACAGGGTAGGATCGGCAAGGTTCGAGGTGCCGGGGAGAGTCTGGGCGATGCTGTTCACATAGGAATATTGACCGTTGAAGAATCCGTTGGTCCCGATCGTCACTTCGTTCCGGAAGCCGAAAAAATCGAATCTCCCGTTCAGCGATGCCGTATTGCTGGCGATGGTGAAGTGCGGCACCGCGGTGAAGTTCTTGGTGACCGTAAAATTCCCATTATTGTCGACAATGGTGTTGGTGATGCCGAAGAGATTGCGGACGGCATCCTGATAGAGCCCTCCGATCTCAAAATTCCAGTCATTGTTGAACTCATGCTTGAGTTTGATGAGACCGGTATTGGTGATGAGATCCGTGCCCGCGCCCGGTTGTCCCAAGCCCAACCTGGTCGGATCGACCGCGGTAGGCAGAACAGGATTTTTGGGCGCGCCGAAATACACGATGCTGCCCGGCAATCCGGTGATGTTCGTTTCATAATGGCTGAAGTTGGTTTCGACGACTGTCCGATTTCCCAAATAAAAATCGAGCGCACCACTCGCCAGCGTCCGATTGGTCGAACTCTCGGGCGCCCAGCTTTCCCCTTCGCCATGAACGACGTTGAAACGGTAGCCAACTTTTCCGTCAGGTGTGCGCCCGCCAACATCGATGTTCTCGGTAAAGACAGAAGTTGAATCGAATCCCTGCGTAAAGCTTGCGTAGGGAGAGTCCGTCGGCCGCTTCAAGACATAGTTGAACACGCCGGCGGGTGTCGCCGGACCGTAGAGCGATCCCGCCAATCCGTTCAGTACCTGGATGCCGGCCAGGTTTTCGGCCGGAATCGCCGTAGTACCAATGATGCTGAGCCCATCCATCCGCGTATTTTGTACGACGGTGCCCTGGAAACCACGCGCTTGCGGACGAGAAACTTCGAAACCTTGCTGGTTCCGGATCTCCACAGAAGGAAGGTATCGAAGTGTGTCGTTGACCGTCTTCAGTTGCAGGTTCTCCATCATGTCCTGCGGGACAGACGTTATCGAGAACGGCGTGTCGAGCACGTTACGATTACCAAGTGGCCCAACGCTCACGGTGCGGACGTCGTAGTTCGGGTTCGTCGCGGCATTGTGGACACTCCCTGCACCGGCTTGCGCTGGTGCAGGAACCGGCGGTTGCGTCGACCGCTGCGCAGACCGCTTCTTTTTCTTCGGAGCGCCGGTTTGTCGCGTGGCCTGTTGGCCCTGCTGCTGACCAGTTTGGGGTTTCGCGGGGTCAACGGTGACCGGTGGCAGCGGCGGCGTTTGTTGGGCTTGTGCAGACTCAAACGGCTCGCACGCCAATCCCGCCAGCAAAACGCCGGTCACCACCGTATATTTCATCTCTTCAGCCCCCGCTAATTTCTCTCTAGGATCAACAAACGACCTCTGAGAGATTTTATCGTTATACTTCTAAGAATATAACGATCCAGCCGGAAGTAATTTCATGCAACACAGACCAACAGACAATAGCCGCCACGACACGATTGAAAAAACAAATGATATGATCGGAATGACGTATCAACGTCGTCTGCGAAAGCTTCCGGCACTCGCTACCTTTCTTGGCCTGATAATCGCTAACTCAGCCTTTTCGTCGCCGGCGTGTGCGGACACATTGAAGGTAATGGCCGCGGGCAGTCTTCGGGCGGCGATGACCGATCTTCTGCAACACTTTCCAAGACAATCCGATGAGGTTGATACACCGGAGTTCGGCTCTTCGGGCCTGATGCGTCAAAAGATCGAAGGCGGGGCGCCCGTCGACGTATTCGCTTCTGCGGATATGGAGCAGCCGCATAAGCTGGCCGCCGACCACCCTGAGCGCCTGGTGATCCTCTTCGCGCGAAATAGCCTGTGCGCTTTGGGCCGCCCCGGCGTTGGACTCAACGAAGCCAACTTCCTCGATCGCCTACTCGACCCTGCGGTGAGGATCGCGACATCAACACCGGGTTCCGATCCGCTGGGGACCTACAGTTGGGAAGTGTTCGCGCGCGCCGACTCAGTCAAACCGGGGGCACGCGCAACGCTCGAAGCAAAGGCAAAGAAGCTCGTTGGCGGTGGAGAGAAAACGCCACCCTTGGTGCCGGGAAAGGGAGCCATCGAGGGTATATTTCTTTCCGACCAGGCGGACGTCATGCTGATCTATTGCAGCGCGGTTTCCGCCATACAAAAAGAAGTGCCTTCGCTCATCTCTATGAAGCTGCCATCAACGCTTGCGGTCGATCCGGCTGACGGACTGATCATTCTCAACAGCAAGCCTGTCGCATTGCGGTTCGTTGCGTATGTGATGTCGGAAGAGGGACAAGCTACGTTGCAAAGACACGGCCTGGAGTCTGCAGCATCGGTCGGATCACGTCGCCCCTAGAGTGAGGCGTTGCAGAAGAAATTGCTTCCCCACATTTTAATTGGGCGCGCGCGCATCTGGGATGCCGACGCGCCTGCCGCGGGTGATCGACGTTATTCCGCCACTGTTCGTATCTCGATCTTCTCTGCACGTGCGGCGCAGAACTTGAATTCCGGAATCTTACCGAATGGATCGAGCGCCGGATTGGTAAGGAGGTTCGCTGCCGCTTCCGCATAGCAGAACGGCATGAAGACCATATTCTCCGGCACGTCTCGGTCGGAGCGTACCTTCACCTCGACCGCGCCGCGTCGCGTTTCCAGGCGAATGAAATCACCGGGCCACAACTCCATGCGGCGCATGTCCTTTGGCGACATGAAAGCGACCGCTTCGGGTTCGATCTGGTCCAGCACATGCGCCCTGCGCGTCATCGAACCAGTGTGCCAATGTTCCAATACGCGGCCAGTAGAAAGCACCATCGGGTATTCGTCGTCAGGTATCTCATCCGGCGGAATGACCTTGGCCGGCACGATCTTGCCGCGGCCGCTGTCCGTTGGGAAACCAGCGGTAAAGATGATCTCGTTACCCGGCTTATGCGGATCGTCCACGGGATACGTCACCGCACCCTCACGCACCAACCGATCCCAGGTGATGTTCTTCAACGACGGCATGAGTTCAGCCATTTCGGTGAAGACCTCGCCCGGATCATCATAATTCCACGGCAGTCCCATCCGTTTGCCGATCTCCTGGATGATCCAGAGGTCCTGCCGAGCATCGCCGGGCGGCTTGATCACCTGGCGAGCCAGTTGAACACGGCGGTCGGTATTGGTGAACGAGCCGGACTTTTCCGCGAAGGCAGAAGCTGGAAGGATCACGTCGGCGTGGAAGGCGGTCTCGGTGACGAAAAGATCCTGCACCACGAGGTGATCCAGCATGGCGAGCGCCCCTCGCGCATGCTGCAAATCGGGGTCTGACATCGCCGGGTTTTCCCCCTCGACGTACATCCCGTGGATCTGACCGGCGTGGATTGCATTCATGATCTCGACGACGGTGAGCCCGCGTTCGGGATCGAGTTCCTGATCCCATTTCTTCTCAAAGGCGCCCCGCAGGTCCGCGCGACCGACGGGCTGATAATCCGGCAGGAACATCGGGATTAGTCCGGCGTCTGATGCGCCTTGCACATTGTTTTGCCCGCGAAGCGGATGCAGGCCGGTGCCAGGGCGGCCGATCTGGCCGGTAATCAGCGCCAACGCGATCAGGCAGCGCGCATTGTCGGTGCCGTGGACATGCTGACTAATGCCCATGCCCCAGAAGATGATGGAGGATTTCGCGCGAGCGTACATTCGCGCAACTTCCCGCAGAGTCTCGGCGGGGATGCCGCAAATCGGCGCCATCTTCTCGGGCGTAAACTCGACGATCTTTGTCTTCAGGTCGTCGTATCCCTCGGTGTAACCGGCGATGTATTGCTGGTCCGTCAAACCTTCAGTGATAATGGTGTTGATCATCGCGTTCAGCATCGCGACATCGCTACCAGGCTTGAATTGGAGATGTTCAGTGGCGTGGCGAGACAACGACTGACGCCTTGGGTCCATCACGATCAGCTTTGCGCCACGCTTGGCTGCATTCTTGATGTAGGTCGCCGCGACCGGATGGTTGACAGTGGGATTGGCGCCAATCACCCAAATCACTTCTGCATCGGCAGCGGCTGCGAACGGCGCTGACACCGCGCCAGAGCTCAGTCCTTCGAACAGCGCCGCGACCGATGACGCATGGCAGAGCCGTGTACAATGGTCGACATTGTTGGAGCCAAAACCTGTCCGGACGAGCTTCTGGAACAAATAAGCTTCTTCGTTCGAACCCTTGGCCGAGCCAAAACCTGCGAGCGCCTTTGGGCCCTTCTCGTCTCGAATCTTGACGAGACCCTTTGCGGCGATGTCGAGCGCCTCTTCCCACGACGCTTCGCGGAAGTGGGTATAGGGATTTGCTGGATCGACCTGGTCGTTGGCGTCCTTTTTGACACCCGGCAGCCGCACCAGCGGCTTTGTCAGGCGGTTGGGGTGGTGGATGTAGTCGAACCCAAATCGTCCCTTGACGCAGAGTCGATTGTGATTGGCCGGACCGTCGCGCCCCTCGGCATAGATCACCTTCTCGTCCTTGACTTCGTAGGTGACCTGGCAGCCGACGCCACAGTACGGGCACAACGAGTCGACCTTGCGATCGGCATAGGTGACGCGGGTTTGGTTCTCGTCGAGCATCACGGCTGGCATCAGCGCGCCGGTCGGACAAGCCTGGACGCATTCGCCGCAAGCTACGCAGGTGGACTCCCCCATCGGCTCGTCGAAGTCGAACACGATCTTGGCGCCGTGATTGCGATAGGCCATGCCGATGACGTCGTTGACCTGAACCTCGCGGCAGGCGCGAACGCAGAGACCACACTGGATGCAGGCGTCGAGATTGACTCGCATGGCCGGATGGCTGGCGTCGCCTTGCCAGCGCTCAGCGGCCGGGAAGCGGCTTTCAGTGACTTCGATCTTTTCCGCCCAGTGCCAGAACTTCGAATCCGGGTCGTGCGATGTTTCCCGTGGCGGCTGATCGGCAACCAACAGCTCCATCACCATCTTCTGCGCGGCGATGGCCCGGTCGCTCGCAGATTTCACCTTCATGCCAACGGACGGCGTCCGCTTGCACGATGCCGCCAGTACGCGCTCGCCCTCGATCTCCACCATGCAGGCGCGGCAATTGCCGTCGGGCCGGTAGTCCGGCGCGGGCGAGTAACACAGGTGCGGGATCTCTCGACCCTGGCGTTTGGCAACCTGCCAAATGGTTTCGCCAACGCGAGCCTCGACCTGCTGCCCATCGAGTTCAAACTTGATGATCTGCGGTCCGTCACCCTTGCCGCCAACCGCGCCGATCGGTTCGCTATGCGATACCGTTACCCGGCCGTCTGGCACGTTTTTGCCCCCTGCCGCGCCTTTGGCGTCATGACCGTAGCCTTGCGGTGGAGAGTTCTGCTCGTTGCTCATTTAGCCCTCGTCAGAAACGGACGTCCCCAAGCTACGCCTATTCGGCGGCTTGCTGGGGGCGAAACTCGTCGGGGAAATATTTGATGACCGATGTCAGCGGATTCGAGGCCGCCTGCCCCAGTCCGCAAATCGAGGCGTCACGCATCGCCTGACTCAATTGGCCAAGAAGCTCCTGGTTCCAGACCGGCTGCTGCATCAACAGTGCCGCCTTCTCGGTTCCGGCTCGGCAGGGCGTACACTGTCCGCAGCTCTCGTCCTCAAAGAACTTCATCAGGTTTAGGGCCGCATCCCGAACGCTATCGACGTGCGACAGGATGATGACCGCGGCTGAGCCGATAAAGCATCCGTATTTTTCCAGCGTGCCGAAATCGAGAGGGATGTCGTCCATTGCGGCCGGCAGGATTCCGCCTGAAGCCCCGCCCGGCAAATAGGCGAAGAAATCATGTCCGTCCGCCATGCCGCCGCAGAATTCGTCGATCAGTTCACGAACGGTAACGCCCGCGGGCGCGAGTTTCATGCCGGGATTCTTGACGCGACCCGATACCGAATAGCTGCGCAGGCCGTGACGTTCGTTGCGGCCGTGGCCCTTCCACCAATCCGCGCCCTTCTCGACGATGTCGCGTACCCACCATAAGGTCTCGATATTGTTGATCAGGGTCGGCAGGCCGAACAGCCCGACCTGGAAAGGAAACGGAGGCTTGTGCCGGGGTAAGCCGCGCTTGCCTTCCAGGCTTTCCAGAAGCGAGGACTCTTCGCCACAGATGTAAGCGCCGGCACCGCGGCGCATATGAATGGTGGGGCCGCCAGGCGGTAGCTTTGCGATCTCGGTCTCGAGAATTTGGCGCGAAGCCGGATATTCGTCGCGAAGATAGATATAGACATCGCTCGCTTCGACCACATGCGCGCCGATCAGCATGCCCTCCAGGAAGCGGTGCGGATCGGTTTCGAGGTAGTAGCGATCTTTGAATGTGCCAGGCTCGCCTTCGTCGCCATTTACCGCCATCAGCCGCGGGCCTGGTTCGCCCAGCACCGAACGCCATTTCCGTCCCGTCGGAAATCCGGCGCCGCCAAGACCACGCAAACTCGCATCGTCGAGGAATTTCAGTAGATCTTCTTTCGGAAGAGCGCCGGAGCGCAGGCGGGAGAGAAGCTTGTATCCGCCATCGGCTAAATAGGCATCGTATCCGATGTAATCTGGAACATGGGTATGCGTGTCGCCAGTCTTCGCCGCCGCAAGCACCTTAATGACGGTCGCATGATCCACGAAGTTGTGGCCAACTTCGGCAGCCGGCGCGGTATCGCAGCGGCCGACGCAGGGCGCGCGCACCACGCGGATGCCCGGGCCAGCTTTGCTCTGTAATTCCTGCAGCAATTTTTCGCCACCAAGCATAGCGCAGGTGAGCGAATTGCAGACGCGAATGGTCAACGGCGGGACACTCGGCTCGCCCTCCTTCACGATGTCGAAATGCGCATAGAAAGTTGCGGTCTCGAACACCTCGGCGAAGGAGAGCTTCATTTCGTCGGCCAGTGCGGCCAGATGCGCCGCTGAAATCTGGTGGTACTTGTCCTGGACGAGGTGCATGTACTCGATCAACAGGTCGCGTTGTCTGGGTCGGTCGCCGAGAAGAGCCTCAACTTCATGAGCGGCCGTCGGATCGACCTGACGCCCCTTGGGAGTCGACTTGGCCCGTTTTCGCCCCTCGCCGGGGTGCTCAAAAGCGCGAACTTTGTGGACGTCGTCTTGGCTCATGCGAACTTGTTTCCACCCGATATTGGTCTGCGAGACCTTAGCCTCTGGTATACCAGAGGCAAGGTGTTTTAGAACACGTCTAGATGAAGGGAAATCATCCTTTCTGCCAATGGTTTGCGCAAGCGGTTTCCAGCGCCACCTTAGGCTTTGACGGTTGTCGGCTCGGCCTTCTCAATCAGAAAAACGATTCTTCGCTCGTTCTGTTCGGTGATCTCGACCTTGTCTCCGGTCTCCCGGATGAGGTTTGGGATATCAATAACGGACAGCGGGTCAGTGCAATGCACCTCAAGAACGTCGCCCGGCGATACCGACGTGAGCGCCTTGCGCGTCTTGAGCGCGGGTATCGGACAACGCAGACCGGTAAGATCCAGTTTGATAGTGGCCATGTCTTGGAACTTACAACAGTTCGGCGTAGCCAAGGAACGCGACGCTGTCGCCAGGCGCGACTTTGATCGTAGTCTCGTCGAGTTCGACAAGACCATCAGTCTCGACCAAGGATGATAAAAGCCCCGCTCCTTCGCGCGGGAATTTGACTGCCTCCAGCGAGCCGTCCTCCGCCTTTCTAAGCGTGGTGCGAACATATTCGCGGCGGCCGATCTTTTTCTTGTAACTGAACGCAGCGCGGACCGGTAAGGCTACCAACGGTGCGGGCACCGCCCCCAAGAGCGCCAACACGGTCGGTCGCACCACATGAACAAACGTGACAAAACTCGCCACTGGGTTGCCCGGCAAGCCGATCAGCGGCGTTCCGCCGATAACGCCCATGGCGACCGGTCGCCCCGGCTTTATCGCCATGCGCCACAAAACAAGCGACCCCGCTTTTTCGACACCGGCTTTGACATGATCTTCCTCGCCGGTGGAAACGCCACCCGTCGTGAGAATGAGGTCATGCTCCGCCGCGGCTTGCTTCAGAGCGTTCGACAGTGACGTGGGTTCGTCTCGCAAAATCCCGAGGTCGCTGACCTCACAGCTGAGCCTCCGGAGCATCGCCATCAACATGTAACGATTTGAGTCGAAGAGTTGCGAGGCCGCCCGTGTCGTGCCCGGCGAGGCCAATTCGTCTCCGGTCGAGAATACAGCCACGCGAAGGCGCCGCACGACATCGAGGTGGGTCAACCCGAAAGCTGCTGCAAGCGCGATATCCTGGGGACGCAGCCGCCGACCTGTCCTGAGCGCAATGTGACCAACCGAAATATCCTCACCGGCAGGCCGCACATTGGCGCCGGGTCTGAGGCCCGCTGGCAGTACAACTCTGCCTGCCTCATCGATCCGCACGTCTTCCTGCATGAAAACGGTGTCGGCACCGGCCGGCATCGGGGCTCCTGTAAAGATGCGTACCGCACAACCCGGCGTGACGGCACCAGCGCTGGCGCCTGCCTGCACGCGCCCTTTCAAAGGAAACGCGCGTTCTTCGCCTTTCGGCAATTCACCACTCGCCACGGCATAGCCATCGACGGCGGAATTAGTGAACGGCGGCAGTGGCAAAAGCGCTGCTAGATCACGGGCGAGAATGCGGCCATCGGCTTCTACCAATGGAACCGGCTGGTTCTCACTGATCGGCCTCACACGCGACGTGATAATGCCGACAGCCTCGTCGACCGAAAGCATCGGTCCGCCGAATGCAAAGCAGTCGTCCGACAGTTGAGCCATTAATTCTCAATTCCGTGGCCACCGGGGCTACTAGGTAAACCTCGATGATCCCTATATATGCTTCGTACAACAGTCTCATACAACCCTTGGCGAGCTGACTGTGCTTGAGAAGAACCCTCCTCCGCTGATCTTTCCAAATCCGGCTGATCCTCGTCTGACGGAGAGGGTCTGGGGCATCGACCAGACCGGTACCAAGACCGAAACCAAGGTGCCGGTCGAGCGGCCACTGACGCTGTATCTCAACGCGCAGGAGATCGTCACCATGATGACGATCAACGACTACCCCGAATATCTGGCGCTCGGGTATCTTCTCAATCAGAACATGCTCAAATACGACGACCGCGTCGCTGACGTCGAATATCACGACGATCTGCAAGTTGTCGTGGTGCGCACCGAGCATCACACCAATTTTGAAGCCAAGCTGAAGAAGCGCACTCAAACGTCGGGATGCGCGCAGGGCACTGCGTTTGGCGATTTGCTGGAAGCATTTGGGAGCGTGGCGCTACCGCAGGCCACGATGCGCACGTCTTGGCTGTACCAGATGACCCGCACGATCAACACCATGCCGTCTCTCTATCTCGAAGCGGGGGCGATCCACGGCTGCGTGTTATGCAAAGAGGGCTCGCCTGTCTGCTACACCGAGGACGTTGGCCGCCACAATGCGGTCGACAAGATCGCAGGCTGGATCTACCGCCACGGTGTCGACCCCTCCGATAAGATTCTATACACGACCGGCCGGCTCACCTCGGAGATGGTGATCAAGACGGTGCGGATGGGCATCCCCATCCTTGTCTCTCGTTCCGGATTTACGGCCTGGGGCGTCGATCTCGCGCGACAGGTGGGACTGACGTTGATCGGCCGGGCGCGCGGCAAGCGCTTTGTCGCCCTGTCAGGCGAAGAACGCATCATTTACGACGAAACCCTTGAATACGTCGAGGAAGAATCCGCGCGTCACAAGCGCAAGGGTGAAGGCGGCGATGACTGACATACCCGGCTTGCTGTTGGCTGGTGGGTTGGCGCGCCGGATGGGCGGCGGCGACAAGCCGATGCGCACCATCGCCGGCAAGACGATCCTGGATCGCGTGATCTCGCGCCTCCGCCCGCAATGCCGTGGGTTGATCCTCAACGCGAATGGCGACCCCACCCGCTTTGCCCAGTTCGGCTTGCCCGTGATCGCGGACAGCGTTGCAGACTTTCCCGGGCCGCTCGCCGGCATCCTTGCCGGGCTTGATTGGATGGCCGCAAACCGTCCAGACACCAATTGGATGATGAGCGCGGCGGGCGACTGTCCATTCTTGCCGCGCGATCTAGTGGAACGGCTCGATCAAGAGCGTAGGCAGCAAGGCGCGGAGCTTGCGGTTGCGGCATCCGGTGGTCAGACACATCCGGTCATTGGTCTTTGGAGTGTCCGCCTGCGTGAGGAGCTTCGCCACGCGCTAGTCGACGATGGACTCCGAAAAATCGACCGGTGGACGTCGCGCTACCCCATTGCCACAGTCAGTTGGCCCATGGCTCCGTTCGATCCCTTCTTCAACGCGAACACGGTCGAGGATGTTGCCGAGGCAGATGGTCTCGCGGAACTCGACGGTGGTTGAGCGAGGTGCGCCGGTGATGCTGAGTTGAGGTCAAGACGCCGCGGTTACCACAGGCCTCGTTTCAGGTCGCTTTTCGTCGAAAATGAACATGTCGTTGACATGGACCATGCCGGACTCGAGGCGGATGGAAAAGGTCAAGCGCTTTCAGCACGTCATTGGCAATCGCGGCCACTGCCAGGCCATACTTAGTGTCGTTTGCGCCCAACAAACTCTGGACAAGCTTTGATTCCGGCGATAATGCGCGTCACAACGTCTCCTACAGATAGGTCCCCACGATGGCAAAGATGACAAAAACTCAGTTGATTGACGCTATCGCGGAGGGAACGCAGGTTGCCAAAAATGACGTAAAGGCCGTCATCGAGGCCATGGTGGCCGTGGGTTACAAGGAATTGAATGAGTTGGGCGAGTTCGTGATTCCCGGCTTTGCAAAGCTGTCGGTCGTAAACAAGCCCGCAACAGAAGCCCGTAGCGGCATCAATCCGTTCACCAAAGAGCCGATGGAATTCGCGGCAAAACCCGCCAGCAAATCGGTGAAGGCATCGCCCTTGAAGGTCGCGAAAAACTCCGTGCTCGCTCGGTAAGCGGACAGCTAAAGCGGGATACTGCGGCGGCAGCTAGCGCTTATAATCAACTGATCATTAACCTGCGATGCGCGGACGGCCGCATTGTCACGCCCGTCCCATCACGATGGCGGTCAATGCGGAGCGGCTACCCCAATCTTCTCGGCCGCCGTCACCAGCCGATCCCATGTGCCGGCATCTAAGTCCACGCCATCTCGCAAGCGATCAGCCTTGTTGGTTCGCTCGGGCGTGCCCGGCGTCACCACCGGTTCATCGGTAGCGATCGGTGGCGATGCGAGTACATAGTCGATGAGCGCGTCCATCTCGCGCCGCGTGTGGCTCATGTCGTTCAGCCGTGTCGGATCGAAGACAATCATCAGCATATGATTGATAACGCCCCGTCCGCGCTCATTGCCCGGCTGGATCGTCAGACCGCCGGCTAACGCGCCTCCAAGCAGTTCACATACAAGACCGAGTGCAAAGCCTTTGTGTTCGCCAAAAGGAAGCAGCGCGCCGGGCGGGGAATTGAACATGACGGAAGGTTCGGTAGTCGGCTCGCCGTGGCTGTCGAGCAGGCAGCCTGGCGGCACTGGAAGACCGCTGTTGCGCGCGACGCGGACTTTGCCCTGCGCGATCCGGCTCGTCGCCATATCAAGAACGACGGATGGATGACGATCGGAAGCCGGAATCGCGACACAAAACGGATTGGTCGGTAATCGCGCATCCCGGCCGCCGAAGGGAGCCACGCGCGGCTGATGTCCCGTGGCATTGACGAAATGGACTGACACCATGCCTTTCGCAGCGCATTGTTCGCCGTAGGCGCCAATTCTTCCGACATGGTAGCTGTTGCGAAGTGCCAGAACGGCAACGCCCTGCTCGCGCGCCACGTCGTTGGCGATATTGGTGGCGTTGCGGGCGACGACCTGACCGTAGCCACGCTGCCCATCATAGACGAGCATCGATCCCTTGGCCGAAACGAGTTTTCCGGCGGTGTTCGGATTGAGGTTCCCGGCCGAAAGGTTGTCCAGATAGTCGGGAATCAGACTCACACCGTGACTGTCGTGGCCGGTGAGATTGGCCTCGACGAGATGGCCGGCGACGATATTGGCTTCCTCGGCCGAACTACGTGCCGCAAGAAAGATATCCGTAACGAACCGCCTGAGCTTTTTTTCTTCTATGAGCAAGCGCTTCTCCTGTGCGTGAAGGCGGTAGCCTCTTCAGGACTGACCGAAGGTCGGTTTGCCCGCGACGTCGAGGTCTGCAGTCAAAATCTGTGCCGACCCTGCCTCCATGATGTGGAGCGTCGTGCCGTTCGGACCGCCGAACGCCATGTTCGTCGTGTGGGTGCCGGCGCATGACTTAATTCGATAGACAGGTACGCCCAAATGGTCGAACACCCAGACCGATCCCAACCCGACATGCGCAATGACAAGGCGTCCCTTGGAGTTGAGGGCGAGACCGTCGGGACCGCCTCCACCGGAGAGCTGGATGAAGTTGCCGACCTTGGCAGTGGTGCCGTCCTTGAGCAAAGGCACCCGCCAAATCGCATTGGCCCGCGTCACTGCCACGAACATGATGGTCTCGTCCAGATTGGCGACGAGGCCGTTCGGGCTCGGAATGGTGTCGACGATACAGTCGATGCGGCCATCCGGGCGAACCCGAAACAGCCGCCCCGTCGGATCGTGCAACCCCGTCAAGCCCTGGTCCGTGAAGTAGAGATCGCCGTTGGACGCGAAGAAGAGATCGTTGAGCGCTTTGAAGCGCTCGAGATTGGCGCGAACGAGATAAGGCTCCACGCGCCCGTTCACGGGATCCATCACCATGATGCCGTGCTTGGCATCGGCGATGAACAGCCGTCCGTCCTTGTGGAATTTCAGGCCGTTCGGCCAGCCGTCATATTGGGTCGCAATCGAGAATTCGCCCGATTTCGACACCCGAAGGATCCGTCCGTTCGGAATATCGACACACCAGAAATTGCCTTCGCGATCAAAGACCGGCCCTTCGAGCAGCGAGGTATGATGGGCTCCCGGCGGCTGGGTCTTGACCCAATCGTTGCCGTCATCGGCGTTGTGCCACTTCTTCGGATAAGTCGCGAAGACGCGCGTCTCGATCAGTTTCGGGGGATCGAAAAGCATAACCAGGCTCTCCTAACTGACCACGGATGGTTGGCTGGTCGACGAACGGGCCGACGCAGCCGCGGCGTCGCCCTCGATCGGCCGGCGCGTCATCGTCAGGCAGATGACCGCGCCGAGGATCAGCAAGCAGCCAGCCAGCATGAACGCGCCGTCATAGCCGCCTGACATCGAGATGATGTAGCCGGTCACGATCGGAGCCAGCGTTCCGAAGACGTTGCCACCGATCGTGAGCACGCTCATCGCCTTTGCGGCGTCCTTTGGTGAGCGCAGGAGATCTCCGGTCAAGGTGATGTTCATCGAGATCGCGGTCGAAAGACCGATCAGCGATAGCGTCACGAGGCCCAGAATGAGCCAGATATTGTCGACAAAAGGCGCGAACAGCACGACGGCCGCACTCACCATCGCGATCACTACGACGTAGCGCCGCCGCCCGCTCGCGACGCCATAGGCTTTCAGCCAGCGGTCGCTGATCGAGCCGAACAGGATGCAGCAAACGACGGCGATGGCGTAAGGAACCGCGGTGAACAAGCCGCTCTTGAGAACGGTCAAGTGTTTGACGTTTTCGAGGTAGCTTGGCAGCCACGTCAGGAAAAAATACTGCGTGTAGACAGCGCAACCCTGCGTGAGACTAAGTCCAAGCATGGTCGGCGAGCGAAGCAGACCGAGCGTGCCGCCTCCCTCGACGAGAGCTGAACTTCCGCTTTTGTCAGCCTCGCGTTCGTCGAGAATCTTGTTGCGTTCGGCATCGCCAAGGAATTTCGCATCTTCGGGCTTGCCGTACCAGGCGAACCAGGCGATCAGCCAGACGAAACCAATCGCACCGACCACCAGAAAACTCGTTCGCCAGCCAAAGATGCTGATGAGCCAGCCGACGAGCGCCGCGCCGATCGCTGGACCCGCATAGCTGCCGCTATTCATGATCGACGTCGCCAGTCCGCGCTCGGACCGCGGCACCCAGTCACGGATGATACGCACGCCCGCGGGGTAGCTGGAAGATTCTGCCGCGCCCATCGCGATGCGCGTTGCAAGAATGGCATTCGCGCCGTTGACGAGCCCCGTGAAGATGGTTGCGAGCGACCAGACGCCCATTCCAAGTCCTGCGACCATCCTCGCGCCGTAGCGATCTGCCGCGATGCCCATCGGCAGCAGAAGCAGAACGTAAGGCCACAGGAACGACGAGAGCAGATAACCGAGACTGACCGGCGTCAGTCCAAGCTCGGCCGAGATTGGTCCAGCGGCCACCGACAGTGCGACGCGATCGATGTAATTGATGGAAATCAGCGTGAAGAGCGCCGCGTAAATGATATAGCGCTTCCGTCCGACCATGCGTTCCTCCCCAGGATTGCTTTTTAAGTCGCGCACTCATTTTTCTTGTGCACCGCAGGACGAATTCCTTCGCCCGATTTTTTCAAAAGACTATTAGCTCTCCGCCGTCCGGCGCAACAAAAAAATGATATCGATAACATATTTGAGATCACGCCGCCTTTCTTCGCGCAGAAAGTGCATTCCCTGCGGAGCGGGCGACATTATTGAAATGACCTTGATTTAAAGCATTGTTGGGAACTATACCTTCGACGGTCGGCTACCCCGCTGCTTTCGAATTTCTGCAATGCAGTATGGTATCGATAACATATTTTGGTTGTAGACGATTGTAGCGCAGCTTAGGATCGCGAGCAGATGCAAGAGGCGGCGCTCGCATCGCGTATCTCGCGACGTCCCGCCGTAGCTCTTGTCGCTCTACCCATAAAACTTCACGGGAAACGCCTATGCCAGCTCAGACGATCGCAGAAGCCATCGTGGATCGCCTCGCCGAGCGCGGGGTGACACGCATGTTCGGCGTCCCCGGCGGCGACTGCAATCTCGATATGATCGAAGCCGGAGCCCGAAAGGGAATCGAGTTCGTTCTGACGCGCGGCGAGACCGCCGCCGCGATCATGGCGAGCGTTTCTGCCGAACTCACGGGTGTACCCGGTGTCGCCATGACCACGCGGGGCCCGGGTCTCGCCAGTGTTGCCAACGGCGCGGCCTACGCGACGCTCGATCGCGCACCCCTGGTCATCATCGCTGACAATTATGAGACCGGCATGGATCACGTCAGTCATCAGCGGATCGACCAGGCGTCGCTGTTGCGTCCTGTGCTGAAAGCCGAGAGCCGGCTCGCGTCGGAGGACCCGATCGCCGAGGTCGAAGAACTTCTTGAAGTCGCGACCGCCCACCCGCCGGGCGCCGTCTATCTCGAAATCACCGGTGAGCGCGTACGCACGGTAGCGCCCCCGACAAAAGACAGGCGGGCGGAACCGAGCCGTGCGTCAATTTCAACCGACGTAAAATCGATCGAAGCTGCCGGAAAACTTCTCTCGCAAGCCACCCGTCCCGTGATCATTGCTGGCTTGCAAGCCCGTTCGCTCTCCGCTGCCAAAGCTTTGCGTAGTCTCGCCTCTCGCTGGAAATGTCCGGTTCTCGTGACCTACAAAGCCAAAGGCACCATCTCCGATAGCGACCCTTGTGCAATCGGCTGCTACATCGACGGGGTCGCGGAACGTCCCGTCATCGAGGCGAGCGATCTCATCATTCTTTATGGATTCGATCCGATTGAAGGTCCGGCCACGAAGTGGCGGTTCAATAAGCCGCTCATCGAATTGACCGAACATGTGTTCAATTATCCGCTGGTCAAGGCAGACGTCTCCATCGTCGGCGACATCGGCCAGTCCGCCGAACGCCTTGCCGGCTTCCGAACCGCGCCGGCCTACGAGATAAAGCAGATCGAACGCATGAAGTCTGACCTTCGCGCTAAAGCGGAAGCCAAGGGTGGTCGGAATATCTCACCCCAGGACGTCGTCGACGCAGCTTGGGAAGTGCTGCCTCATGGGGCTCGCATTACGGTAGACGCCGGCGCGCACATGCTGCCCGTGCTGCATCTGTGGCAAACGCCCGACCCGAACGGCGTGCTCGTTTCCCGGGGATTGGCGACCATGGGTTTTGCATTGCCGGCGGCGATTGGCTCCGCGTTCACGGAACCTCAGCGGCCCGTCATTGCCTTCACCGGAGACGGCGGGCTCATGATGTGCGCGTCCGAGCTTGCCACGGCCGCGCAGAACAACTGCAAGCTGATCGTGATCGTTTTCAACAATTCCTGCCTCACGCTGATCGAGGCAAAACAGCGAAGGCGTCAGTTGCCCAATGCCGGCGTGAACCTGTCCGACGTGGATTTCGCGTCCGTCGCCAAAGGCTATGGCTGTGCGGGCTTCCGCGTCGAAACGCTGGACGAACTGAAGCCGGCGCTTCTCGCCGCGCTGGCGGAAGACCGTCCCGCTGTGGTCGATGTGGTAGTCGACCCGTCGCCCTATCACGGACAGATCATCTCCTTGCGCGGCTGAGCGACCACGAAAGTAATCTGACGTGCAGGACTCGACCGCAAAACTTGGAAAACCGGGCCTTCGCATGAAGGACGTTGCCGCGCGCGCCGGCGTCTCGGTGATGACCGTCTCGCGCGCCCTGAGCAGTCCGGACAAGGTTTCCGGAGAGACGCTCCGGCGGGTTCAGGCGGCCGTCGATGCAGTCCTTTACGTGCCGAACGGCATGGCAGGCAATTTGTCGTCGCGCCGGTCAAAAGCTGTCGGCATGATCGTTCCCGGCATCAATAACTCGCTTTACTCGAGCATGATTGAAGCCGTTTCCTCCACCCTGCGCGAACGTGGATTTCACCTGATGATCGCGGACAGCGGGCTCAACCTGGACAACGAGGAAAAAGAGATCACGTCATTCCTCGCCCAACGCGTGTGCGGGCTCATCCTGCACAATACCCAGCATACACGTAAGGCCAAGACTTCTCATCGCCAATATTGGCGTGCCAACCATCGAAGTCGGCAACCTCGTCGAAAAGCCTATCGATCTGTGTGTCAGCTATTCGAACTTCGATGCGGCCAAGGCGATGACCATTCATCTGGGCCGGCTCGGCTATCGCCGCATCGCCTTCGTCAGCCTGGCTCTCATTAACAACCATCGCGCCCGAAGGCGCCGCGAGGGCTTTCTTGCCGGCATCCATGAACTTGGACTGGCCGAAGACGGCTGCCTTACCCTAGAAGCGGAATCGGGCCTTCAAGGAGGCGCCGATGCGATCAAGCGGATCGCGAAGACCGCTCCATCGATCGAAGCCGTGTTCTTTTCTGCCGATGTCATGGCGGTCGGAGCGCTCCTGGAATGTCAGCGGCGCGGTTGGGCAGTTCCATCCAGGTTTGCGATATCGAGTTTTGATGACGTCGATCTGCTGCGTCATGTCAGCCCGATGATCACCACGCTGCTAATTCCGCGTGCCGAGATAGGCCGCAAGAGTGCGGAACTCCTGCTGGCGCGTGTCGACAACCATCCAACCATTCCCAAGATCGTCGACGTAGGCTTCGATATTATTCAACGGGAAAGCACGTAAAGACTGCTCGCGCGATCGAGAACCCTCGGCCAAGGATTCAGCGGGATAAAATCGAGTTCAGGGAGTGAAACATGTCAAACAAAGTGGAACTGGGATTTGTAGGTGTCGGACGCATGGGCGGTCCGATGTCGGAGCGGTTGCTCGCGGCGGGTCATTCGTTGACCGTCTTCGATACCGATGCCGCGAGTGTCGAGGCGCTCGTGAAGAAAGGAGCGAAGAAGGCATCATCGGCCGCAGAAGTCGCATCCTCCGCCGACATCGTTCTGATGAGCCTGCCGACACCGGATATCGTCCGCCAGGTGGCGCTCGGCGAGAACGGCGTGGCTCGGGGCAACCGCGTGCGTACGTTGATTGATCTGTCCACGACCGGTCCAGGCGTATCGAACATCATTGCCAAGGAACTAACCCAACGCAAGATCGCTTGGGTCGACTCTCCCGTCAGCGGTGGCGTGAAAGGCGCGGCCGCCGGCACTCTGGCCGTGATGGTGTCTTGCCAGAAACCTGTTTTCGAGGAGATCGAACCGATCCTGAAGGTTTTCGGCAAGATCTTCTTCACGGGCGAAAAGCCGGGGCTGGCGCAGACTGCGAAGCTCGCAAATAACCTGATGGCGGCAGCTGCGCTTGTCATCACGTCCGAAGCCGTAGCCATGGGCGTCAAGGCCGGACTTGACGCAAAAGTCCTGATCGACATCATCAATGCGAGCAGCGGCCGCAACAGCGCCAGCCAGGACAAGTTTCCCCGCGCCGTCCTGCCGGGCACCTTCGACTTTGGCTTTACCACCGGTCTTTCTTACAAGGACGTCCGCCTTTGCGTCGACGAAGCCGAGGCGATGGGAGTGCCGATGGTTTGCGGAGCTTCGGTACGGCAGATGCTCGCCATTACCAACGCGAAATTTGGCCCGGATTCCGACTTCACCTTCATCGCAAAGGTTGTCGAGGAGTGGGCCGACGTTGAGATGCGGGGCTAACAGGAGCAGCCATGACCCTGCCCGCACAATCGATCTTGCACGACCGTAACTCGCTGGTGACAGGCGCGACGGCCGGACTTGGGCTCGCGATTGCAGAGAAGCTGGCGGCCGCCGGCTCGAACATCGTGCTGAACGGCCTCGATGATGGCGCGCAAGCGGCTGCCGATCTCGCTGCCCGTTTCGGGGTAAAGGCGACTTTCGTGCGGGCCGACCTTTCGCAAGAGGCCGAAATCGAGAAGATGATGAGGGATATCCTCGATCGCTTCGGGCATCTCGATATCGTCGTCAACAACGCGGTCGTTCGCGCCTTCGCTCCGGTCGAGGAGTTTTCATCGACGGACTGGAACCGCGCACTCGCTGTCAATCTCTCAGCGCCGTTTCATATCATACGGCGCGCTCTTCCCGGCATGAAGCAGCGCGGATTTGGCCGCATCATCAACATGTCCTCGATCTACGGCACGCGAACCGCCGAGAACCGCGTGGACTACGTCACGACGAAGACCGCGATACTCGGCCTCACCCGCGCCGTGTCGCTGGAAACGATCCGCAGCGGTGTAACCTGCAACGCCATTTCTCCGGCAACACTGCCGACGCCGGCAATAGCCATGCGCATCAACGCGCTTGCGGAAAAAGAGCGGCTTTCACCAAAAGAGGCCGAGAGCCGCTACCTCTCGCAGCGCCAGCCAAGCGGGCGCTTTGTCGAATTAGGCGCCGTGGGCGATCTGGTTGTTTTCCTCTGCGGTCCATCGGGTGCGGACATCTCAGGCGCTGTCTTGCCGATCGACGGTGGATGGGCGGCGGCGTAATCAGTCTGGTCTTCCAAAAGGCATGAAATCATGAAGCAGACGTTCGACCAAACCGCGGTGGTGACGGGGGCGGCAGGCGGACTTGGCAGAGCGATCTCGCGTGCGCTCGTCGACAGCGGACGCAAGGTTGTGGTGGTCGATCGCGACGCAGAGTTGCTCGCGGCCTGGGCCGAGGAACTTGGCTCACAGGCGCACGCGATCAAACTGGACATCACCGATCATGCTTCGGTCGATCGCTTGCTGGACATGATACCCAACGGCTTCAAGCCGATCGACATTCTCGTCAACAACGCCGGCCACGACATTGGCGGGCGTACGCGTTTCGACCAGGGACCAGCCGATGACTGGACCGCGATCATTCAAACCAATCTCATCGGCCTGATGCGTGTGACGCGCGCGGTCCTGCCGTCAATGGTCGCGCGAAACGACGGACATATCGTCAACGTGTCATCGGTCAATGCCGTGCGCATTCTGCCCGACATGGCCGCCTACAGCACCAGCAAGGCCGGCGTGCACATGTTTACGGAGACGATCCGCGGCGAACTCGCCGAGACGGGAATCCGGGTTACGGAGATCCAGCCGGGACTGACGAAGACCAACATCATCATCACCCGCTATCGCGGCGACAAGGCCAAGGAAAAGGCCTGGTTCGACCAGTTCAAGATGGCGCTGGAGCCGGCGGACGTCGCAGGCTGCATTCTGTTTGCGCTCAATCAGCCGCCACACGTCCAGATCGCCGAGCTGATGGTGCTTCCGGTCAACCGGTATTGAGGCTAACTTTCTTGTAGACGCATCGCCGGCTTATAAAAGAACGGGGCGTCGTTGTTGAGGAAGCGAAGATGTGTGACAGCGGCAATTCGCGCGGCCGAGGGTGGATCGGGTGGCAACCGATGCCGGAGGCTCCATACACGATCCCGCAGGGTGTTTGGGTCGATCTCTCCTACCCGCTCAGCAAGTCGGTGCCCCGGGCCACCATATTTCCCGAACCGAGTTTCCGACGCGTCAAGAGTTTGCCTCAAGATCCGATCAACGTGACCGAGATGCAGATGGTCGTTCACATCGGAACGCACGTGGACGCGCCGAGGCATTTCTTTATGGATGGCCCCGCCTTTCACGAAATTCCGCTCGATCGCCTGACCGGTCCGGGCGTGGTGGTAAGCATCATGAACAAAGCCGCCGGCGATACCATCGACATCGAAGATTTGGAGCGCTCAAGCGTCGAGATACGTCGGGGCGATATCGTGGCGCTTCATACCGGTTGGGCCCGCCACGCCAATTCACACGCTTACCACGACCATCCGCACCTTAGTCCGATAGCAGCGCAGTGGCTGGCCGACCGCGGTATCAAGCTGCTCGCTTGCGATCTTCCGACGCCGGATCTTCCGATTGGGCGGCGGCCGCCCCATTATAATTGGCCGGCGCACCATATCTTCCTGAGCAGAGGTATTCTCGTCGCAGAAAACGTGACGAATCTGGACGCTTTCGCCAACCGACGCGTCGAATTCCTCTTTCTCGCATTGAACATCGAGGATTCCGATGGGGCGCCAGCCCGTGTTCTGGCGCGGCCTATCGCAGAGCCGGTGAACTGATCATGCGGCTCAACGTATCCGAGGCCCATCAGTTGGCCCTACGCATCATGTCAGCGCTCGGACACGATGCAGTTGATTCCGGTCTGATCGCCGATCATCTGATCGATTGCGAATTGCGCGGTCTGAGCTATGGCGGCCTCGCGCGCGCCATCAGTATAGCCGAGCGAATAACGCGCACCGGCGATCGCCGCCGTCCGATCCGGATTCGGCATGAGACGCCGGTGTCAGCGCAAATCGATGGCGGCGACCATCTCGGCTATATCGTCGCGCATCGCGCCACCGCGATGGCGGTCGAGAAGGCATCAGCGGTCGGGATCGCGGTCGTCGGCGCAGACGACACCTGGTACACCGGGATGCTCTCCTATTATGCCGAGATCGCGGCGGCGCGCGGCCTCGTCAGCATGATCGCGTCGAACGCTTCGCCGTGGGTCGCCCCATACGGAGCGACCGAAGGGCGGTTCGGCACAAATCCCATCTGTTTCGGCTTTCCGAGCGCCGACGAGCCGGTGATCTGGGATGTCGGGACATCAACAATCATCCACGCCGAGGCGACGCTGGCGCAGCGGCTCGGTCAGCTTTTGCCGGAGGACGTTGCGTTCGATCGCGACGGCCATCCGACGCGCGATCCGGCGGCGGCGCTTGCGGGCGCATTTGCCGCCTGGGGAGGCCACAAGGGTTCTGGCCTCGGTATCGTTGTGCAGTTGCTTGGGATCATGGCGGGCTCGCCGCCGATACCACCAAACCTCGCAGGATTTGGTTTCGTCATCGTAACGATACGCCCGGACCTGCTGGGACCTGCTGAGAAGTTCCGTGAAAACGTCTCGGCCTACGCACAGGCGGTGCGAGCCGCACGGCCGATCGCCGGAGGCGATGCAGTGCGGATGCCGTTCGATCGATCACGGCGAGATCGCCAGCGCCGGCTTGCCGACGATGGGATCGATGTGCCCGACGTGCTGTTTAAGCAGTTGACCGGGATCGCTGAATCCGGGCGAGCTTAAGCAGGTATGTACAGCACATTCTTCGATCTTGATGGCACCTTGACCGATCCCAAACCGGGGATCACCCGGTGCATCCAGTACGCGCTGGAACGCCTTGGATTTCCAGTGCCCTCTCAGGACGACCTCGTTTGGTGCATTGGGCCGCCGCTGCATGCCAGCATGAAGAAGTTCGTCGGCACCGATGAACTCGCCCATCACGCCGTCGAACTTTACCGCGAG
Source organism: uncultured Alphaproteobacteria bacterium (assembly GCA_963824305.1). Lineage (GTDB taxonomy): Bacteria > Pseudomonadota > Alphaproteobacteria > Rhizobiales > Xanthobacteraceae > Bradyrhizobium. The sequence continues at coordinate 223,784 of CAWGOW010000001.1, read as the reverse complement.
CGTTTTCGCGATGTCGGCCTCTTTGAGAACGAAGCCTATGCCGGAATCGAAGAGACACTTGCGAAGGTCGCCGCCGGCGGTCGACGCCTGTTCGTCGCCACCAGCAAGCCAAAAGTCTACGCCGACCGCATCGTCGAGCATTTCGGTCTGGGCGGCCTCTTCGAGCACGTCTTCGGGTCAGAACTCGACGGCACGCGCACGGACAAGACGGATCTTCTGGCCTACGCGCTCTCCGCCGCCAAGGTCGATCCCGCGCGAGCCATCATGATCGGTGACCGGAGCCATGATGTCGTCGGCGCCAGGAAAAGCGGCATGAAGGCGATCGGCGTTCTCTACGGATATGGCACTCTGGCCGAACTGACGGACGCTGGAGCGGATCACCTCTGCGCCGCGCATCCGGATCTGGTCCGGTATTGCGCGGCTTACGGCTGACGCGAATAGCGCAGCCCTCGTTGAGAGAAGAAGCGCTTTTGTTGGACGCTACGACCTATGATCGGTCCAGACGCCATCGATTTCCACAATGCCAGCCGCATCGAACAAGGCTTTCATGCCGGCGATATCGTATAGCGTCTGCCCCTGGTCGAGCCGACGCTTGATATCCGCTTCCTTTGCCATTCGGGCTTCGGCATTGTTGATTGCGCTTTCGACCAGCGCCGGCGGAATAGCGAGAACGCCGTCCGCATCGCCGACCACCAGGTCACCGGGATTGACCGTCACTCCGGCCACGACAACGGGGACGTTGACCGCGCCGGGTCCGCGTTTGCCGGGATATGACACAGAGATATGTGAGGCGAATACCGGAAACCCTACTTCGGTGATCTGAAGCGTATCGCGCGTCGCGCCATCGATCACAGCGCCTGCGAGCTTCATGATCCGGCTGTAGTAAGTCGCAATCTCTCCCCACAGGGCGCCTTGCGGTGAGCCACCATTCGTCAGGACGAGCACGTCGCCCGCCTCGGCCACCCGGAACGCGGCGTGAAGCATGAGATTGTCGCCGGGAAAGTTGAAAGACGTGATGGCCTGGCCGCAGATGCGAGCCGCCGGGAATAGCGCGCGCATTTGCGGTTGCATGAGACATTGCCGCCCAACGACCGGGCCCAATGCCTCGTGCAGGTCAGCGACATGAATGCGTTTTGCGCGTTCGATGACAGCAGGGTCAAGCCGAGGAATTTTCTTGTATACGACTGATTGCAAGGCGGTTTCCTTTCCCATACTGAAACTCTTCTTGGTTAGTTCGGCGCGTCGTCCAGAGTTGCTGTCGAGGCAGTGTTATCTGGCGGCGACCGCCGTCGAATGAGCGAGCTGCTTTGACACCATCGTGTTGAGGACGCGTCTGACGGTTGCGAGATCCGCGTCGCCAATGCCCTGGAACATGATCTCCTCATTCGCATGGGCATGCGCCACGATGGCGTGATGGCGCCGCTCGCCCTCGGCGGTCAGTCGAACGCGCCCCCGATCATCCACGGCAACGAGGCCCAATGATACGACCGACTCCAGCAGGTTCCGGCTTGCATTGAAATCGAGCAAGAGCTCCGGCATCAATTCATCGAGGGTGCGATCGGGCGACGCGGCTGCGGCGCGGAGCAGACGTGCCTGCATCAGCGTCAGTCCGAGCCCCGCCGTTTGCCGGCCACGTTCCAGCCGGGCTGCAATGGCGCTGTAGGCCCGGATCATCAGATTCGACAGAACCCGTTCGTCGCCATCTTCGAATAATCCCGGCTTTCCTGAAGCCGTGAACACACGCGTGTCGGGATGGTCGGCGGCAACCGCGTAGCGGCCCTTGACGAACAATAGCGGTTGTCGATCATAGCGGCTGTAGCGGATCACCTCGCCGATGAGAATGAGGTGATCGCCGCCGTCGTAGGTCTTCGTGCAGACGCATTCGAAGGAGGCCGCCACGCCCGCGAACAGGGGCGAAGCCCCCTCCCCGGCATGGCAATCGAGTTCTCTGAACTTGTCGGGTCCCGACCGCGCAAAGCGTTGCGATAGTTCGATCTGGTCGTCGGCGAGAATGTTTACGGCGAAGTGGGAACAGCCAGCGAAAGCCGCGAAGCTTTTGCTTTCGCGTCGTATCGACCACAGTACGAGTGGTGGCTCGAGTGACACCGAGGTGAAGGAGTTCGAGGTGAGGCCGAAGCGCTCCTCGCCCGCGGAAGTGGTAATCACCGCGACGCCGGTTGCGAATTCGGCAAGACTGCGACGAAAGCCGTCCTTTTCGAGCCGGGGGTCTCCGCTTTCGATCGGCATTCTCATCGATGGCCTCGCTTCAACCGGAAATCCATCATCAATTCCTAGTGCCGAACTGGCCGTTCAAACCGTTGTCACGCGGATCTGAATGCCCCTGTGCAGCGCCTGTTCGTCGGACCTTGCTGCGAGCCACTCCGTGAATTGACGCCGCAATTCTCCGAGCAACCATTGCGCTGCCGGCCCTGGAGGCTGTTCGATCTTGTGAACCGCGTAGAGCGGAAACCGAAGCGGCTCGCCCCGGTGCGCCGCGAGCTTCAATTCCACCAACTCGCCGGAATCGAGATAGGCTTGTGCGAGGTGGGTCGGCATGGCGCACCAGCCAAATCCGTTCCGAAGGAAATCCAGGCGGCTGAACTGATCGATGAAGGCCCAGGTCCGCGTACCCATCACCACGCCGCGGTAACGCTTGGTGCGATCGATCATGGTCAATTGTATATGCTCTTCGAGCGTCGCCTGCGGGATCATCCCCTTGATTTGCGCCAGCGGATGCTCCGACGAAGCAACCAGCGAGATTGGCACATCGCCGAGATATTCCATCTGAAAACCGGGCATGCCATCGAGGGCGGTCGAGTAGATCGCAAGCCTTGCATTGCCTTCGAAGAGCGATTGTTCGGGAGCGCCGAGCCCTTCGGCGAATAAATTCACCGATACCAGCGGGAACTGTTCTCGGAATGCGCGCAGGCTCTCGATCAGCACCGTGCTCGGAAAAACCTGCTCGATGGAGAGGCTGATCTCGGGCTCGGCCACCGACGCCATGTTCTTTGCCCGCGATCGCAGCGCATCGGTGCTATTGAGAATGCGACGTGCGTCCTGAACGATCGCCTCGCCGGCGTCGGTCAAGCGCGGCAATTTACTTGATCGATCGAAAAGCTTCAGTTCAAGCGCGTCTTCCAGCGACTGGATCGATTGGCTGACGGCAGACTGAACGCGATTGACTTTTCGGGCCGCGGCCGAGAAATTGCCGGTGTCCGCAACGGCGATCAGTATCTGGAGTTGATCCAGCGTCACTCTGGATAGCATCTTGCACCTAACCTGACGGTTTGCCTCCGGCCGCGCGGCCCCACCCATCAGATGTATGGAACGATCCGCCGGCTCAGTCATCAGCATATCTGATGCACGGACCGCTCGCTCGCGCCACTGCTTCGTGTTTTGCAGTGCAATAACGGTCATGGTTGGTTCCCGGCGGCCCATCTAGCGGTTGAACCGGTAAAGACGAGCAGGATTGGTCGTCAGGATCATCTCCCGAGCCGCCGGATCGGGGACCCAAGCGAGCAGGAGATCAAGTAGATCGGCGTCGTCGGGCATGGTCTCCGCTGTCTCGGTCGGATGCGGCCAATCCGACCCCCATAGCAGACGCTCGGTCCCCTGCTCCACCAACGCGCGCGCGATTGGCGTCACCTCCTTGTAGTCCGGGCCACTACCGTGTGCGATGTGATACGCGCCCGATAGCTTGACGTAGACATTCTCGCGAGTTGCCGCGCGCAAAAGCGACTGCACGGCTGGGTGCGAAAGCGGAAGCGGTTTGGCGTAACGCCCCATGTGGTCGATCACCACGGTGCAAGGCAGGCGCGCGATAAGACCTTCATGATCGGGGAATTCAATGCCGTCGAATTGTATCTGAAGATGCCAGCCTGTGCCGCGAATGCGTTCGGCCATGATAGGCACATCCGACCACTCGGTGACGCTGCCACGCATCTGGTGGTAACGCAGGCCCCGGGCGCCGCGTTGCCAGAGTTGATCGAGTTCGCTGTCGGTAATGCTGGTCGGCACCGTGACCACCGCGCGCGCGTTGTCGCCGAACAACGCGACTGAATCCAGCGTGCAGCTGTTGTCGAAGCCATAGGTCACCGGCTGCACGACAATCGTGCGCTGCAAGCCAAGACGCGACTGTATTTTCTGGTAATCGCCGACACTGAAATCAGGCGGAAAGAGCCAGGCCTTGGCCGATGCGGGATACGCGCTATTGTAGATGTGCATATGCGTATCGCAGGCGCCGGCTGGCACTTGAAGCCTGGGGGTGCGCATTTTTTGATCCGACATCTCAGGCAAGCCTCGCAAGCCGCTCAGTTCATCAGGTTGTCGCGGAACGTCTCGCTCTCATAGTCGGTGCGGAAAATGCCTTTCGCCTGCAACAGCGGCACCACCTCGTCGACGAAGTTCTCGATGCTTCGGATATTGGTCGTCGGGGTGATGTTGAAGCCGTGGCAACCGCTCATCCGCCAGAGATGCTCGAGTTGATCAGCCACCTGCTGCGGCGTTCCGACCAATTGCGGCATGCCGCAAGTCGCGCCGAAGATTCGCGCCGCATCCCTCGCCGTCGCGTTGCCGTCCCCGGTCATGTTGGCGAGCGCCATCAGCATGCCGCGCGATGCATCGGTCGTGTTGGCTGCAAGTGGCGTATCGAGATTGATCTTGCTGAAGTCGATACCGAGCGTGCCGGACATCCGGCTGAGTGCCGCATCGAGCGGGATGCGGTCGAAGAGTTCGGTCTGTCGGCGCTTGGCTTCGGTTTCAGTACTGCCAAGCACGCATTGGATGCCGAACACCACCTTTGGCGGCTCGGCACGTCCCTCGGCGTCTGACGAGGCGTTGAGCTTTTCAATGAACGACTTCATCCCGTCGACACCACGAGCCTGGATCGAGAAGACGACGTCGCTGTGCTTCAGCGCGAATTTCTGGCCGCGGCCCGACGATCCCGCCTGAAACAATACAGGGCGACCCTGAGCCGATGGCATGGTTGGGGGAACGGTGTGGCAGCGATAATGCGTGCCAGAAAAATCGATCACATCGACCTTGGCCGGGTCGGCGAACGTGCCGGTCTGCCTGTCAAAACGAATGGCGCCGGGATGTACCCCACCCCACAACGCGTAGCAGATTTCCATATATTCGTCGGCCTGGTCGTAGCGCTTGTCGTGCTCGATCTGATCGAGACCCAATGCGCGGTGCTCTCCGCGCAAATGTCCTGACACGATGTTCCAGCCGACGCGCCCGCCGCTGATATAGTCGAGCGTCGAGAGACGCCGCACGGTATGGTACGGATGCGTTCCTGCCGTCGACGCCGTGACCGCAAGCCCGAGATGCTTTGTCTCCGCCAGCATCACGCCCAAAAGCGCCATCGGATCGTGGCTCGGCCAGGTGACGCCGTAACGAACATAGTCTTCGAAGCTTTCCTTGTAACGCTCCATCCCGCCCGGCGTATCGGCGAAGAACGCCGCGTCGAATTTTCCGCGTTCAAGCGTTCGCGCGAGGCGCTTCCAATGCTCGAACTGCCGCATGCCGTCGACGCGATCGTCTTCGGGATCGGCCCAACTGAGCGCAGTATGATTGATCGGGCTGTGCATATAGAAGCCGATCAAATGCATCCGATTGGTCACGGTGTTCCTCGTCGGTCGTGTCTAAACTTCTCTGTCTTCCGGTGCGCCCAGCGGCGCTAATTTCGTCCTGCGCGGGGATCCTGAAGGTCAAGCAAACTGTCGGGTCCCGCCCTGCTGACATCGGTCCAGCCGAGCTGGCCCATGATAAGGCTGACTTCCTGACGCATGATGTCCATGACCTTGCCGGCGCCCGTCTCGCCGCCTGCTGCGACGCCAAACATCGCCGGCCGACCGAAGAACGCGGCCTTAGCGCCGAGGCACAGCGCTTTCGCGACGTCACTGCCGCGCCGAAAGCCGCTATCGATGAGTAATTCCATCCGGCCACCGACCGCGTCGGCGATCGCAGGCAGCATGTCGATCGAACCGGGCGCGCTGTCGAGCTGGCGTCCGCCGTGGTTTGAGACCATCACGCCGTCGGCACGCAGTTCGAGACATTTTAGCGCGTCCGCCGGATGCATCACGCCCTTCGCGACCAGTGGACCGTCCCAGGCCTTGCGGACCTGTTCGAAGATCGACCACGTCTGTGCCGGCGCCGGCGTTTGCTCGCCATAAAGATCGGCCACGGCATTCGCGTTGGCGCCTGCGGCCGCGTAAGGACGCCAGTTTTCCATCATCGGTATCCCGCCATTGGCAAGATACCGGTAGGTCCAGCCCGGACGGCTCAACCCCTGCAGGATCACCGACGGCGTCATTTTCATCGGCCGGCGAAAGCCATTTCGGACGTTGCGTTCACGCTTGCCCATGACGGGTGTATCGATCGTCATCAGCAGCACGCGTACGCCCAGCTGCTTGGCGCGGCGAACGAGATCAAGCGTAATGTGCGGATCGCGCGTGCCGTAAATTTGAAACCATGTCGTCTTCGGCGCCTGCGCCATCGCGGCTTCGATCGGATCGCAGCTCGCACTCGACATGATGTAGGGAATATCGAAATGTGCGGCCGCACGAGCGAGCATCAAATCGGCGCCGGGACGGAAGAATCCGGCGATGCCCATCGGCGAGATTCCGAAGGGGCTGGCGTAGTCATAGCCGAACAGCTTGACGGCCTGACTCCGCTTTTCAATGTCGATCAAATAGCGTGGCAATAGCTTGTAACGATCGAACGCCGCGCGGTTGCGCTCGAGCGCCACCTCTCCGTCGACCCCGCCATCGATAAAATCGAATGCGATCCGCGGCAGTCGCTTGCGCGCCAGCAGCCTGATATCGTCGAAATTGATTGCCTGTTCCAGTCCCATTGCTTTTATTCGTTTTTGTCTTTGCTTGGTGGCAACGATCGCTGCCCGATCAGCATCCTCATTACTTGCCGATCGGCAAGCATTAGAGAACCGGCTAAATTTTGATACTGACTATCAGTTGGCGTGATGATGTGGCGACAAGGTCCATGTATCGCGGTCTGGTGACGACGCCGCGGACATGAAGCCTCGGTTGGGTTGTAGGCTCGGGCATCAGCCTGGTTGCATGCCGCCGCATTTGACCCAATCTCGTCAGATTCGGACGATTGAAGCGTAGATATTCGTCGTATGCAGGTGCTGCCCTTTGGCTTTCCAGCTAAGTTTCGCCCAGGACGAACGCGCGGCTAACAGCCGCTAGAGCCTATCGCGCTCACGGACGCGAAGTTATCATTTTGGTGCAGGTGCATCATATCAGCTTTTGTGATGCTTCCTATCAAGAATTGGCCGGTTCGCACGGGGGTGGACTTTGTCCATATAGTACATCGCTTGGAAATGCCGGTCATAATGGGCGCAAGCTGATATCGCCAACGACGCGATGACGACTTTGAAAAAAATGATGGGGAGACGCCACATGACAATTCGTAAGGCCGCACAGGCGGTACTGACTTTGGCGCTGAGTGTTGTGAGCTACAGCGCGTACGGTGCCGACGAGCCCTACAAGATCGGCATGCTGAATTCATTGTCCGGCTATGCCGCGAATATGGGTCTCGGCGGCCGCGACGGCCTCATGCTGGCGGTCGATGAGATCAACAAACGCGGCGGCGTCCATGGCCGGATGATCAAGATTGTTCCGCTGAACGATGAGTCGGATGCGGCCAAAGGAGTTCCCTTGGCGGTCAATCTGATCGAGGGGGAAAAAGTCCTGGCTGTTGTCGGACCGGTGCGAAGCGATATTGGCGAGGCCGTGGCTCCGATGATGGAGAAGAGCCAGGTCGTGGACATGGTATGCACGACGATACTGCCGACCAAGCATGGCTATTCGTTCGCGACCGCACCCACTCCGGAAGAAGAAGCCCCGGTAGCGATCGCATTCATTAAAAAGCAGGGCGCGAAGTCGATCGCGATCTTGAGCGCCCTCGATGTTTGGGCCAGGACGCTCGGCAAGACCTGGGCTGAAGAAGCCGAGAAGCAGGGACTGAAGGTGGTGGCCGCCGAAAGCTATAACTCCGCCACCGACAAAAGCTTTATCCCGCAACTATCCAAGTTCAAGGCAGCTAACGCAGACTGGGTCCTGGTTACTGGCGCGGGACCGGCCGCCGGCCTGATTTTGAAACAGAAGGCGGAACTTGGTTATACGGCCAATGTGTTTGGCAGCACGACGTTTCCGATCGCGGGGATATCGACGTTAGCGCAGATCGCCGGTCCCGCGGCGGTCGAGGGAACTTATATCGCCACTGTGCCATTCACGGTCTGGGATACATTCCCGCCGGAAGATGCCCGTTACAAGACCATCGCTCAGTTCCGCGAAGCCTTCAAAGCCAAGTACAATAACTACCCGGATCTGGCTCAATGGTGGATTGCGCAGAACTACGACATCGGCATGTTGCTCGCCGAAGGAATCAAGCGTGCCGGTCCCAATGTCACGGGTGCAACGCTCAAGGCTGCGATTGAAACCATTCAAGGCTATCAGGGGGTGCTTGGCGTAAGCTTCAATTTCTCTCCCGATCGTCACTCAGGCAGCAGCGGCGTCCTCGTAGGGCAAATCAAGGATGGGAAGGTCGTGCTGGTGAAGTGATGCCCACCTCGTTAATCGAAGTCCAGAATCTCACTAAGAGGTTTGGGGGCGTAACGGCGTTGGACAAGGTTAGTCTTTCAGTCGAGCCGCGGCAGATCGCAGGTCTGATCGGTCCCAACGGCGCGGGCAAGTCGACCTTCTTCAATGTCCTGACAGGTGTCTTGACCGGTAATGGCGGCGAGATCCGGTTCGATGACAAGCCGTTGGAGGGCATTCCTCCCCATGCCCGGGTCCGTCTGGGAATGGTGCGCACCTTCCAGAAGATTCATCCGTTCTACGGAATGACTGTGCTCGAATCCGTAATGGTGGGATGTCACACCAGCAGCCGCGCCGGATTGCTTTCCGCCATGCTGCGCCCTGCCTGGGTAACGGCAGAAGAGCGGCGTATCCGCGATGCCGCACGATCGGCGTTGGCGTTCGTCGGGCTGGAAGCGCAGACCGGCACGCTCGCTGACGCTTTGCCGGTCGGTCATCAGCGCATGTTGCAACTGGCCTGCGGTCTGGTGACCGAGCCGCGGGTGCTGTTGCTCGATGAGCCGGCCTCCGGGCTGAACGGATCTGAGACGGCGCGGCTCGCCGACCTGCTGCTTGCCATTCGCGAACAGGGCAAGACGCTGGTGCTGGTTGAGCACGACATGAGCCTGGTCATGAAGATTTGCGATCAGATCACCGTCCTCAGTTTCGGTCGCAAGCTGGCCGGCGGCACGCCGAACGAAGTGCGTCGCGATCCCGAAGTGATCAAGGCCTATCTCGGAAGCGGTGAACGTAGTGCTTGAGGTCAGGGACCTGAAAGTATCCTACGGGCAGATCGAGGCGCTTAAGGGTGTCTCGATGCGAGTAGAACGTGGTGAATTCGTCGGCGTGATCGGCGCCAATGGGGCCGGCAAGACGTCTCTTTTGATGGCGCTTTCGGGAGCGGTGCGAGCAAGAGGTGGCAGCGTCATTTTGGAAGGCCGGGATATCACTTACCTGCCCCAACATCTGCGCGTCGGCAACGGCATCGCCATTGTCCCCGAAGGTCGCCAGGTTTTTGGACCGCTGACGGTGATGGAGAATCTGGAATTGGGCGCATTCCACCGCCGCGGCACGTCCCGGGCCGAGATCGTCAGGGATCAGGAGACGATGCTCGATTTGTTTCCCATCCTGCGTCAGCGCGCCAAGCAGCTTGCGGCGACCTTGTCGGGCGGCGAGCAGCAGATGCTGGCGATTGGTCGCGCGTTGATGAGCCGGCCGCGTTTGTTGCTGCTGGACGAGCCGTCTTTTGGATTGGCTCCACTGGTGTTCAACGAAATCCTCGGAACGTTGCGACGGCTGCATGCCGAAGGTCTGGCATGTCTGATGGTCGAGCAGGATGCCCACGTTACGCTGGAAACGACCAGCAGAAGCTACGTGTTTCGAACCGGTCAGATCATTACGGAGGGATCGAGCACCGAGTTGCGCGAAGCTGGTATCGATCTCGTCGAAGAGATTTATCTTGGATCTGGGGGAAAATCCTCATGATGGATTTGCTACCGGTGCTGCTGGTGAACGGTATCGTGTTCGGTGCAATCTACGGCATCAATGCCATCGGCTTGGGCATTGTCTACAACACAACGGGCATCATCAACTTTGCCCAAGGCGATTTCGTCATGCTCGGCGGCATGACCGCCGCATATTTCTATGGCCAGGTGGGACTTCCCTTGCCGCTCGCGATCGTTTGCGGCGTCATCGCAACCGTCATCATCGGACTGCTGATCGAGCGCGCTGTCATTAGGCCTCTGTGGCGACGCGGCGCGAAGGACTGGACTTACGTCTTCATGCTGTTTGCCGTTGCCACCGTGCTTCCCAACCTTGCGATGCTTGGCATCGGCCGCGATCCCCTCACCTTCCCTTCTTTTGGAGGGTTGCCGTCGGTGCAATTGGGTACGGTCACTTTGAGTAGCCAGGCTTTGTGGGTGCTCGTTGTGACCGTTATCGTGGTCGTCGGGTTACAGGGATTTTTTGATCGCACTCTCCTTGGCAAAGCCATGAAAGCCACCGCGATCAACCGCCGCGTCGCCGCGTGGATGGGAGTACCGGTCGAGCGGATGGTGGCGATGTCTTTTGGCCTTGCGGCTCTGCTGGGCGCGATTGGCGGGGTCGTGTTTACGCCTTTGATAAGCACCCAGTTCGATCTCGGTGTTTCAATGACGCTGAATGGTTTTGCCGCGGCAATCATCGGAGGCTTGGGTAACATTCGGGGCGCAATTGTGGGCGGGTTGGTGATCGGGATAATTCAATCGCTTAGCACGGCCTTTATTTCATCCGTCTACGGCGATGCGGTGATTTATGGCGTGTTGTTCGTCATATTGATCATCTGGCCTGCCGGGTTTTTCCGCCCCCTGATCGAACTGCAGCATGAAGAAATATGAACTGGCGTCCTACTAACACCACAGGGGTCGTGGCGTTGATCGCCATCGCCATTGCTTTCCCGCTGTTCGGCAGCGCGGCCGCGGTGACCGTCATGGCATTGGGCGGCCTCTACGCCATCGTAGCGATCGGCCTCAACCTTTTGGTCGGCTATACCGGCAAGATTTCATTCGGGCACAACGCCTTCATGGCGATAGGCGCGTACACGTCCGGAATTCTGACGGTCCGTTATGACTGGTCGCCGTTGTTGGCCATGATTGCCGCCGCGGTCGGTACCGGATTAGTGGCATTGATCATAGGCGCGCCAATACTGCGCGTACGCGGACATTATCTGGCGATGATCACGCTGGCCTTTAGTCAGGTCGTGATACTCGTCAGCACGCGCTGGACTGAAGTTACCGGTGGTTTGACCGGCATTCCGGGCGTGCCGGATTTCGCCGTCCTTGGCTTCAGCTTCGATACCAAGCTCAAGATGTATTATCTCATCTGGGGCATTGCGATCGTGCTGTTTCTCTTCTCGTTCAGAATTGTAAATTCCCGCTTCGGTCGGGCCTTGCGGGCGCTCGGTGTGCACGAAACGGCTGCGGGAGCTCTGGGCGTCGACGTCGTTCGCTGCCGGATCCAAATATTCGTCCTCAGTGCCGTCTACGCGGCGCTCGCTGGCAGCCTCTACGCGCACTTCCTGAACTACGTCAACGGCACGTTTTTTGACCTGAGCGTCATGATCCAGTTGATGGCGATTCTCGTCGTCGGGGGTATCGGAACGCTCTGGGGTCCCGTGGTAGGCGCGGTTCTGCTGATCTGGGTATCGCAAAATCTCGGGAGCTACGCGGAATACAGCCAACTGATCTTCGGTTTGCTTTACGGTGGTGCACTGCTGTTCTTGCCCGGCGGGGTCGTCGGAGAGATCGCTGCGCGGCTCAAGCGTTAGCTTATTCGTCTCCGTTCAGGAATCATTCGGCCGTTCGTAGTCGCACAGCAGAGTTGAGCCAGAGCATCATCGATTGCAAAGAAGCGGAGTTTGAAAGATGCGTGATCTCTACGGCTATCGACGGATGTATGGCATCGCGACCCCGTCCGTAAACACCTGCGTTCAACCCGAACTGGACGGGATGCGACCGCACGGCGTCACCAATCACATTGCGCGGATGCATGTGCCGGATCTGAAAATCCAATCGGACGAAGATTTTGCAAAGGGCATCGATGCCCTGTTCGAGAGCATCGATGCAGCTGTCGATCAACTGATGACATGCCAACCGGACCATTTGATCCTGGGTATTTCGGCGCTCGCCATCTGGGGAGGCTCCCGGCAAGCCTCACGGGACCTTGCCACTCGGATACAAACCCGTGCTGGCGGGCATGTCCCGGTTTCTCTGGCAAGCGAGGCCTTGATCGAAGCGCTGCAGGCGCTCAACGTCAAACGACGTATCGCAATAGTCGAGCCGTATTTTCCAATCATTCAGCCTCGGATGGAGTCCTTCTTCGGCGAATGTGGATATGAGATCGTGCGTTTCAATCACATGCAAGGCGGTCAATTCACCGGATACACGAAAACGACGCGACAGGCACTTATCAAGGAGCTGGCTGCGATCGATAGCCCGGACGTCGAAGCCTTGATCGCCTTTGGCGCCAACCTTCCGATGGCCGCCATTGCCGATGAAGCCGAGCGCTGGCTGAACAAGCCGGTGATTAGCGTAAATATAGCTACCTATTGGCACGCTTTGCGTCACGGCGGAATCGACGACAAGATTCAAGACCGCACGCGACTGATGCGGGAATTCTAGCAAACGACAACACGTCACCGATCCCAAACCGGAGATCGGCAGTGGCGCCGGCATCCGTGGGTCTCTGCGCTTAATCCGCTAGCGCGATTTCGCCCGGGACGTAGCCAATCAGATCGACCAGCACCAAGGCGTCCTTGACCGGGAGGGCGCTGGTCTCGACCGTGGTTCGCGCTGGCGGCGTCTTGAAGAACTCCTTCCACACCTCGTCAAAGGCGCTGAAATTGTTGAGGTCGTCGAGGAACACCTGTGCCTTGATGACATGATCAAGTGAACTGCCCGCGGCCTCGAAGGTCCGTGCCAGCTTGTTCAGCACGTAACGGGTCCGCAGCTTGATGTCAGAACCGTAGAACGGAAAGTTCGGATCCTTCCTGGCCTCGGCCGGGATGCCCGAGGTATAGTCGGTCGGCAACGTGCCTTCGGCAAAGACCAGTCCGCCCGCGACGACGGCTTCCGCGTAATTGGCCGCGCCCTTTGGATTGGCTGACTTAACAGTACGTGCTTTGACCTTGCCGGGGATGTAGCCAATCAGATCGATCTCGATCTGCGCGTCCTTGACCAGGAGCCCTTTGGTATTGATTCCGCTCGTCCCGACCACGGTGGTCGGCGGTGGCATCTTGAAGTATTCGCGCCAGACTTCCTGGAAGCCGTCATGGTCCGCCATGTCTTCCAGAAAGACCTGTGCCTTGGCGACGTGTTCGAGCGAACTTCCGGCGGCCTCGAAGGTGCGCGCGAGATTCTTCATCACGAAATGGGTGCGTTTCTTGATGTCGGAGCCGTAAAACGGAAAGTTCGGGTCTTTCTTCGCCTCGGCTGGAACGCCGGTCTTGAAATCCGACGGCAACTGGCCGGCGGCGAACACCAGCCCACCGACCGTGAACGCCTCCGTGTAATGCGCGATGGGCCGTGCATTTTCAGACTTGATCAGCTGACTCTTGAGCTTGCCGGGCACATAGCCGATCAGATCGATCTCGATTTGCGCATCCTTGACCAAGAGGCCCGTCGTTCCGACGGTCGTCCGCGCCGGCGGCACCTTGAAATATTCCTTCCACACCTCGTCAAAGGCGTGGAAGTCATTCAGATCCTCCAGAAACACCTGCGCCTTGACGACGTGTTCGAGCGAACTTCCTCCGGCTTCAAAAGTGCGCGCAAGATTTTTCAGGATGTAATGGGTGCGCTTCTTGATGTCGGAACCATAGAACGGAAAGTTCGGATCCTTTTTGGCTTCTGCGGGAACGCCGGTCTTGAAATCCGACGGCAGCTGGCCGGCGGCAAATATCAACCCTCCGACGTCGAAGGCTTCGGTGTAGACCGCCAACGGTTGCGGATTGTCCGACTTGATGATCTTGGCCTGCATTTTTTTCCTCCCATTTTAGCTTCGCAACTTGCCGGCTGGAGCAAATGGGAGCGACCATCGCCCGACCGATGCATGCGACGCGCAAGCGCAACCTAGTTCTGAACCGGAATGTTGCGCGCGTTGGTCTCCTTGCCGTCCACGATCTTGACGACGTGGGTCGTCAACAGTGGATCGCCCTTGTCATCGAACTTGAAGGGGCCGCGGCTGCTCTCGAAACTGACCTTTGCGAGCGCATCGCGGACCGACGCCCGGTCGAGCTTGTCCGAGGAACTCAACCGCCTTGATCGCCATGGTGATGGCGTCATACGCCTCCGCCGCGTAGGAGTCCGGATCTCGTCCGTAAGCTTTCTTGAATTTGGCAACGAAGTCCCTGGCAACCGGAATATCGGAAGACGTCGCGACGCTGAAGTGGGCGGTGAAATAAATTCCGTCAGCCGCAGATCCGGCAAGTTCGATGAATTTCGGCGTCGCGATGCCGTCAGAACCGAAGCGCAGCAGGCTCACGCCGGTTTGGACGAATTGCTTGGCGACCAGCGCGCCTTCGGCGTAACGCGACCATTCCACCATCGCCTGGGCCGGGCTCGCCTTGATGCGGCCGAGCTGCGCGGTGAAGTCGATGTCGCCACGGGTGTAGCGTTCCTCGTCGACGATCTCGAAGCCATACTTGGCGCCGGCTGCCTTGAAGGCCTCAAAGCCGCCGCGGCCGAAATCGTCGTTCACATAAAGGAACGCGAATTTCGTCACCTTCGGAAACTTCTCGTGGATGAAGTCCACAAGGTCGGAAACCAGCTTCGTATCAGGCACCGGCGAACGGAATACCCATTTGTTGCCTTGTGTCGTGATGCGTTGCGCCGTGCCGCCGACGACGATCTGCGGCGTCTCCGACTGGCGGCTTACCTGTGAGGCCGCCAGACTAGCCGGGCTAGAAATGCTGCCAATGTTGATGAGGACTTCGTCGCGCGAAATCAGGCGCTTGATGGTATTGACGGCTTCTTCCGGCTTGCCGCTATCGTCGGCATAGACTGGTTCGATTTGCTGGCCGCGTATGCCACCGGCAGCGTTCTTTTCCTGGATCACGAGGCTAACCGCGTCCTTTTCGCTGCCGCCCATGGCGGCGGCGTCTCCGCTGAAGGGGCCGAACACGCCGATCTTGATGTTTTCAGCCAAGGACGGCTGGCTTGAGGCTGCGATCATGAAGGCGGCAGCAAAGAGGCCGCTGACATTTCGGAGGCGCATGGTTCAAACTCCTTTGTTGATGGACAATTCACCGACTATGGCGCGATCCGGATCTTGATCGCTGGCTTCGAATTCCCAATCCTGCTCGCCGAGATAGCTCGCCCACACCTTGGGGTTCTCGAGCAGCCGTTCGCTGGTATCGGAAAGAACGATGGCGCCGGTTTCGATCACGTAACCGCGGGTCGCGAGGTCAAGCGCGAGCTCGGCGTTCTGTTCGACCAGGAGAATGGTGACGCCGTTCGAGCGGAAATAGTCGATTGCGCGCGCCACCTCCTCGACCATGATTGGCGCCAGCCCAAGCGACGGTTCGTCAAGCATCAATAGAATCGGCTGCGCCATCATGGCCCGGCCAAACGCCAGCATTTGCTGTTCGCCACCACTCAGCGATCCCGCGAGCTGATGTTTTCGTTCGTGGAGCCGCGGGAAAAGTTCGAAAACGCGATCGCGTGTCTCGTTTTTTTTGGCGTGCGCCCGTGATGAATAGGCGCCGACGGTGAGATTTTGATGCACCGACAACCGCGGAAACACGTGCCGCCCTTCCGGTACATGGATGATGCCGCGCTCAACGATCTGTTCCGGCGAGAGACCCGTGATCACTTCTCCCTGGAATTCGATTTTTCCGGCGGTCGGCCGAACCAGCCCGGAAATCGTGCGCAAGGTCGTCGACTTGCCGGCGCCGTTTGAGCCGATCAACGCGACTGCTTCGCCGGATTCCACAACCAGGTCGACCTTACGCAAGGCGCTGACCGCACCGTAGCCGGCGCTGATGTTTTCAAGACGCAGCACGTGCCAGCTCCGCCTGTTGCTGTTCCGGGCCAGTCCGCCGCCCTCTCCGTCCGCCTCCGAGATAGGCCTTGATCACTTCGGGATGAGCCCTGATCTCGGCGGGGCTTCCGTTCGCGAGCCGCTGGCCGTAATTGAGCACCGTGATGCAGTCGCAGGACGGCATCACTACATCCATGTGATGCTCGACAAGAAGAATGGTGGTACCGCCCGAGCGAATGGCCTTGATCAAGCCGACGAGACGCCGGCTTTCGGCGCCGTTGAGGCCGGCCGCGGGCTCGTCGAGAAGAAGCAGCTTTGGGCGAGCGACGGTAGCGCGCGCCATTTCGACCAAACGCTGCGAGCCGTAAGGCAATTCGTCGGCTTTGGTATCCGCCAGATGCAAGAGGCCGACAAAGTCGAGCGCCTCGCGGGCTCGCTCGGCGATAGCGGCCTCTTCGGTCCGTTGCGTGCGCGTGCGCAGAAGCGAATGCCAGATTTCGCAATGCGTCTCGCCATGCATTCCGACCATGACATTTTCGAGTACGGTCATGTCGCGAAACAGTTTCAGGTTCTGGAAGGTTCGCCGGATACCGGCGCGGGCGCGGCGGTCGACCGGCCAGCGCGTGATATTCCCGCCTTCGAAGGTAATGCGGCCGCTGCTCGATGGAATATGGCCGGAGACCAAATTCAGCAGCGTGGTCTTGCCGGCGCCATTGGGGCCAATCAATCCATGAACGGAGCCGTGCGCGACCTCCATCGCGACGTCGCGCACGGCAACAAGCCCGCCGAACCGACGCGTAAGCCCATCGATTCCCAGAAGAGCAGCCATTACAACCTCATCGCCCCCGGCTTTTGCAGGCTGGGCCATAACCGAAGCGACGATAGGCGCTTGGCAAGATCGACAAGAATGCCGCTAAGGCCGCGGCTTCCGGTGCCCGCCAGCACAATCACCATGACGCCGAACAGAAGCAGCCGATACTCGCCTGACGCCCGCAGCACCTCGGGCACGAGGACGACGATGGCAGCGCCGAGCGCGGCTCCCGGCAGGCTCCTGATGCCGCCAATCACGACCATGATCAGGATATCGATCGACTTCTGGAAATCGAAATCGTTCGGATTGAGATAGCGCGAGTGATAGGCGTAAAGGCCTCCGGCGATGCCCGACACGATGGCGGCGATCAGAAAGCACTTGCTCTTGTAGACGGAGATGGCGACGCCGCTGGCGCGCGCTGCTTCTTCATCCTGTGACATCGCTGTCAGGGCGCGTCCGAAGCGCGAGTGCGTAATTCGATCGAGTGCCAGGAAAACCAGCGCCGCCGCAATCAGGCAGACATAGTAAAATCGCGCCTCGCCGCCGAGCGAAACGCCAAACAGCGTCGGCGCGGGAATATCCATCATCCCGATGCTGCCACCCGTGAGCCAATCTTCGTTGAGCATCACGAGATGGACGATGATGGCAAAGCCGAGCGTCGCGACCGCAAGGCTCGATCCCTTGAGGCGGACGATCGGGATCAGCAGCAGGCTGGATACTCCGGCCAAGAGGCCACCGGCCGTGATCGTCAGTAGAAAAGGAACGCCGGTCGAAATCGAAAGTGAGGCGGCGGTGTAGGCGCCGACCCCGAAGAAGGCTCCTTGCCCCAAGGAGACAATCCCTGCCGATCCCACAAGCAATTGCTGAGAAAATGCCAGGATGACGCTGATGAGCGCCAGGCTGAACACGTGCACCCAATAAGCGTTGGATTGGACCAACGGCAAGCCCGCGAGCATCAGTAATAGGGCCACGCGAGCGATCGGCAATGCGCGCATGTCAGACGGCCCGGCCGTCCCGGGCCAGCAGCCCAGACGGCATGAATAGAAGAATGACGATCAGCACGACCATGCCGACTGCGTCCTTGTAGGCGGTCGAGATCAGCATTCCTGAAAACGTTTCAATGATACCGAAAATCAGCCCGCCGATCATCGCGCCCGCAACGCTGCCGAGACCTCCGAGCGTCGCGGCGACAAACGCCTTGATACCCGTCATGAAGCCCATGTTGAAGGACGCAAAGAACAGCGAACCCAAGAGCACACCGGCGGCTCCTGCCATCATGCCGGACAATGCGAACGTGTAAGTTGTGGTGCGGTCGACATTGACGCCCATCAGGCGAGCGGTGTCGGGATCCTGGGCCGCCGCCTGCATTGCGATACCGAGACTGGTATATCGAAAGAATATAATCAGGCCGCCCATGATCAGGCCGCTCAGGACCACGATCCAGACCAGCTGCGGGGACACCGTGAAGCCGGCCAAGACCAGCCCATTCGACGCAAACAGCGCGGGATACCGCATCGGTTCCGATCCCCAGATCAGGCGCGCGGCATTTTGTAGCACGATCGAGACGCCGAGTGTCGCGATCATGATGTTGATGAGCGAGACCCTACGAAGGCGCAACTTGCGATAAATGAAAAACTCGATTCCGACCGAAACAAGGCCGCCACCGACGGTTCCCGCGAGCAGTACCAACACGAACGGCATGCCGTGCAGCCAGTAAGCGCTCAGGCCCACCATCGATCCGATCATCAGCATTTCGCCTTGCGCGAAGTGCAGAATGTCTGTGGCGCGGATGATCATCGAGATGCCGAGCGCGATCAGGCTGTAGATACAGCCGATCGCTAGCCCGCCAAGCGTCGTCTGAACGAATTGATCTACTGTCATCGGCGCGCTCTCTGTCCATTTCGAGCTAACGCTCGCCTGAGAAAAGCGGCAAGACCAAATTGCATGCGAATGCAATGACATTTGGCCTCTATTTTAAGCACGGTTTCTGCGGTATTCACGCCGTTCCGAAGGTCGATCGGGAAACGTATGTGCGATCTTTGCATACGTATTCAACAAAATCAGCTACTTTCGGGCGCCGGATCGTTTCCAGGTCTGCGGTCCGGAGATTTGGCATCAAGCGTGCAAGGAACACCTGACGCCACATCTCGCCTCTCTCAAGTCGTGCCGCCGGAGCTCAAGCATGAAAAAGAGAATTCAACTCGCCTTCGACTTTTCCTGGACCCATGTCGAGACCCAGTGGCGGATGCCGGGATCCTGGCTTGACCGGCAGCACCCCAATATCGGTATGTTCGAGGAAATCGCCCGCGTTGCCGAAAGAGGCGGGCTCGACATGATCTTTTTTGGCGACAGCACCGGCATCCCCTCGACCTGGAAAGGTTCGATCGAAGACGCCGTCAGTTATGGCGTGGCGTGGCCTCGTTTCGAGATGAGCCCCTGGATCACGGCCATGTCGCGCGTGACCCATCACCTCGGATTCGGGCTGACTTACGCGTCGACGTTCATGCATCCGTTCTATACGGCGCGGCTGCTCAATTCGCTCGACCACATCACCAACGGCCGCATTGCCTTCAACGTGATCACATCGCAACGTAAGGCTGACTATGCCAATTATGGCTATGATGAACTGGTCGACCACAACGAGCGCTACGAACGTCTGGAAGAGTTCATCGACGTCTGTCACCGGCTCTGGGACAGCGTGGCGCCGGACGCGTTCGTCTGGGATCGCAACACCGGTCTGGTTGCCGATCCGACGAAAGTGAACGCAATCAACCACGTCGGCAAGTTCTTCAAGGTCGCGGGACCGCTGAGCGTGGTGCCTTCGCCGCAAGTGCATCCCGTGATCATCCAGGCGGGCGGTTCTCCCCGCGGCACCCGCGCCGCTGCGCACGTCGCCGATCACGTCTTCGGGCTGACCAAGAGCATTCCGCTGATGCAGCAGCAGCGCAGCGACCTCGACAAGGCGCTGGTCGCGGAAGCCAGAGATCCCCAAAAGGTCGGCATTCTCTGGTCGAGCCGGGCGATCGTCGGAGAGACGGAGGAGGAAGCCCGCTCGCTTCGCGAGACCATGATCGCCGACGTGCCGATGGAGGCGGTCGGCGCCTGGCTTTCGCATAATACCGGCTACGATATGTCGCTGCTTCCGCCGCGATTTTCACTAAAGGAACTCAACGAACGCATCGTGGCAGCGAATGCTTCGCCGGTCGGATTCGTGAGCCTGCTCGCCAAGCAGCATGGCGAAACGGCGGAGATCGATCGCGACGAGTTCTTCCAATACGCTCTTTGGGCGTCCACCGGCTACAACATCACCTTTGCAGGAACTGCCGCCAAGCTTGCGGACCAGATGGAGGAGATGTTCGAGGCGACCGGCAGCCGCGGCGGCTTCATGCTGTCGATTGCGCCCGGTGCGCCACGAGCGATCATGCTGAATATCGTCGATCAGCTGGTGCCGGAATTGAAACGCCGTGGCCGCTACCGAAAGACGTACGAAGGCAAGACCTTGCGCGAAAATCTGGCGGAATGAAGCGATCGAGCTTCATTCTCCTTCATGCCGACTGGAAGAACGCCCCTGATATTGCCTGTCGAGGTACATCAGCGCAATCGTTTGAAATACGCGCCCTCGATTACGGCAGATAGCCGCCGCGGAAGTGGATCCGCGGGGCTGCGCCGGGATTGCTGGATGTTGCGATCACGCGGCCAAGGACCATAACGACGCCGTAACGTTCGATGGTCTCTACCAGCTCGCAGTCGATGACCCCGACTGCATCGGACAGGGTCGGCGCTCCAGTCGCAAGACCGGCCCAGGCGGCCGTCGTAAAGCGGTCTGCGCCCTTCAATTCGGACTTTCCACCAAAGATGTCCGCAAGCGCCCGCTGTTCGGTGGAGAGATAATTGATGGCGAAATGACGCGCTTCGAGGATCACAGGCAGGGCGGAGGTGCGCTTGTCGACCGAAACCATCATGATCGGTGGATCGGCGCAAAGGTGTGTCGCCGAAAGGCCAAGCAGGCCGGCGGGCCCGCTTTCGATGCGTGCGGTGACGACCGTACTTCCGATGGCGCGCTGGCCGATCGCCTGCCAGAATTGCTTCATGTCGATCGTTGCAGGCTTATCCGGCATCACTCTCACCGCAAGCGGGCTTTATCTACGGGACTCGCGCTTGGCTCGTAAAGTGAGACGATCGTGCTGCTGGAGCAAGGCCAAATTGCATGCGTATGCAATACGCGATTGCCGAAGTTTTGAGCAAACGCACCGGTCTTTCGCGGCTTATAGTACCGGGATTGCCTGACCCGCAGAACGCTCTTGTGAGACCCACCAGCCGATGTCCAAACGAGCTAGTCCAAAAAACAGCCCACAGGTGACGGCTCAGGACGTCGCCCGCACGCTCGGCGTATCCCAGTCGACGATTTCGCGCGCTTTCTCAATGACGGCGAGCATTTCACAGGAGATGAAACTTCGCGTCATCAAGGCGGCCAACAAGCTCGGCTACCAACCCAACGTGATTGCGCGCAGCCTGATCACCCGGCAGACCAACATGGTTGCGATCGTCATGGATAACCTGGTCGATCCGTTTTATCCCGTTATGTTGGACGAACTGGTACAGCAGGTGCAAACAGCGGGCTTTCAGACCCTGCTTTTCGTCCCCTCCGCCGGCCAAAAAGTCGACGATATCATTCCGAACTTGCTGCAATATCAGGTCGACGCGATCATCCTCACCTCGGCCACGATCTCGTCGGCCATGGCGCGCATCTGCGCGGCGCGCGACACGCCCGTCGTTTCATTCAATCGTTATGTGCCGGGTCTCAAAATCCACGCCGTTTCGAGCGACAACGTCGCCGGCGGACGGCAGGTTGCGGATTATCTCGTTGCCGCCGGTCACGAGCGATTTGCGTTCGTGTCAGCGCAGCGCGATGCCACAACCAACCGGGACCGGCGCTCGGGATTTGTGTCCCGGCTCAAGCAGCTCAAGATTGACGCCTGCGTTCAAGAGGAAGGCGGCGAATTCAGCTACGAGGCCGGTTATACCGCTGCCAAGCGGTTGTTGCGCCAGGCTTCGCGTCCGGATGCATTGTTTTTCGCAAGTGACGTGATGGCCTTTGGAGGCATCGATGCGGCGCGCGAAATCGGGCTGAGCGTTCCAGGCGAGGTTTCGATCGTCGGTTATGACGACGTGCCGTTGGCCGCGCTGCCGAGCTACGGTCTCACCACCATCCGACAACCGGTTCGCGAAATGGCGCAGGCGGCTATGGAAATCCTCGGGTTGGCAGATGAGCGCAGCGACCGATCGACGCCGGAGATCCGTATCATCAAAGGCACGCTTATCACTCGGTCATCAACCCGGGATCGCCGGACGGCGCACCGTTTACGCGAGGCCACGCTGGCTTGAGAGAGCACGAGTTCGTACGATCTAAAATCTGCCGGGCCCGTTATTCCTCGGCATCAATTCATCTCAAGCCCGACTTCACGCTCGACGGGTGTATCCCGGAGCAAATGGAGGATGCGCTGTTCGCGGGATGATAGCGCTGCATTCCTCGAAAAGGATAAATTTAGAGCGAGTTGAGTGTCGATGTATCGGCGGCCTGATCTGACCTCCTCGACGGCTTTCGTAAATTCCTGGGTCGGTAAATCCTTGATCACATAACCTGAAGCGCCGGCCTCAATCGCCGAAAAGAAACTGTTTCGATCCGAGCGCATGCTGAAGACGAGAATGTTTGCAGCGGGCGCATACGCACGAATGCGCTTGATCAACGTGACGCCAGCCAAATGCTCTTTGTGCAGCGTCAGGTCTACAACGGAAACGTCGGGCTCATGCTCGACGAAGGCCTCATAGCCGGCGTCAACGGTCGACGCCGAGACGACATTCTCGATGCCGAGCGGTTCGAGCACGAGACGACAGGCCTTCGCAATGACAGGATGGTCGTCGACTACGAGAATGCCTTTCACTCGTGTACTCCAACCGGTTCTACCGTAGCTGCTTCGGCGCGCCGTCTCAGAACTTCGCCCTCATGCCAACGTATGCAGAAATGGGGGCGCCGGGCACGAAGGTTCGCGGATCGGACAGCGAGGCCAGCAGGTTCGGGACACTACTATTGGCCGAGGCAAAGCCACCGGTTTCAAAGAAGGTGCCGCCGAGATAATAGCGCTCGTTAAATAAATTGTTGATCAGCCCGAAGATCTCAATGTTGGACGTGAGTTTGTACGATGTGTGCAGGTTCACGACCGCGTAAGCCGGCACCTTTGGGCTTTGATTGGTGTCGTCGTGAACGAGGTACTGACTGCCCGTCACGTTCAGATCGGCACCGATCTTCCATGTGTCCGTCACGTTATAATCCACACCGGCCTTGAATTGATGTGCCGGAATGCCCGGGATGTGGTCACCCGGCTGGACGTTGACGAATTGCACGCCTGTATTCTGGTTGACCAGGGCGTTTGGATTGTTCGGAGAGAACAGCGTAATGGCGCTGCGATAGGTAGCATCGACGTATGTATAGTTGGCGTAGACATTCCATCGATCGGCGAGATAATTCATCTTGGCTTCGATGCCCTGCCGCAGGGTGCTCCCGGCATTCTGGAAGAAGCCGAAGTTGTTTACCCCGAGCGGGCTCGCTACCTCGATAATGTCGTCGTCGGACAGCGTGTGGAACACGCCGAGGCCCCAGGTGAACTGGCCGGTTTTGGCGTCCTTGCCATAGCCGCCGCGCAGGCCAGCTTCAATGGTGTGCGACACAACCTGTTTGAGCGGAGGATCGGCCACCAGGAAGCTGTCGATCATGCAGGGGTGGTTGGGATCGGAACATCCGAGTTCCAGCGGCGTCGGCGCCCGGTTGGCTTCCGAATAGCCTGCATAGGCCGTGAGGTTCGGTGTGATCTTGTAGGTTGCCCCGATCACCGGATTGAAGCGCTGGAAGGTGTTGTTGCCATCCAGAAGCGGGTTTGTCCCTGTCTGGTCCTGCAGAACGATCTGCGCGAAATTGAACCGGCCGCCCGCCGTGACCGACAGCTTGTTCGTAACGTCGAAGGTGTCGGTCGCGTAGGCGCCGATATAGGTGTTGGTCGCGTGCAGATCGACCGGGCTCAGCCCGGCATCTGGCTGGTTGATGAAGACGCCGGTGCCGGTCACGAACAGGTTCTGATCGATTGTCCCAAGCTCGCTGCTAGCGTTGAATTTGGTAAACCCATGATCGATACTGGTGCCGAACACGACGTGATTGTCGTGTCCGAACAGTTTGTCGGTGTTGGTAAACTGCGCCGTTCCGCCGAAGGTATTGCTGGTCGCCTGGTTGCGATCGAGCTCGCCCAGGAAGGCGTTGCCCAGCGTATTCGGCGTCGCTGGGCCTCCAACGGGACCGGAAATCGGATCGCTGCCGCTCGCCCCATCGATGCAGAGATTGGCATCGCCATTGCACGGTCCTACGTCCGTGCCGTTGCCATCGACATGCGTTTGCTGGAAGCCGCGGAAATAGACGTTGCCCTGAAAAGACCAGGTATCCGAGAAAGTATGGCTCAGCGTCGTGTTGACGAAAGCGAGTTGAAGATGCGTGGCTTGCGGCCAAGTATAAACGGCGGACAGTCGCTGATTAAGCAACTCGATCGGCGTGGCAGCCACATTGGAGAGAATGTTGTCCGCGCCGGTGAAGTTCACGTGCATTTCAGTGTCGTCGTTGCGCGCTCCGACGTCCACATACATACGGTTGACGTGCGACGATGAGGCGAAGTCTCGCCAACCCCTGTCGTAGGCGGACTTGAAAATGGCATAGGCCGAGAGGTTATCCTTTTGCCAACCGGTTTGTACGCTGCCTTGCACCCGTCCGTACGAGCCCCCGAACGATTCGATCTCCGTACCTTGATAGGTGAAGCCGTTCTTCATCTGGATGCTGATTGCACCGCCGATCGCATTAAGGCCAAATATCGGACTGTTTGGATAGAGCGTAACTCGATCGATCGCTTTTTCTGGAATGAAGTCCCAATTGACCACATCACCCCAGCTTTCGTTGATGCGCACACCGTTCTGATAGACCGCGATCCCCTGCGGCGTTCCTTGCACCGGTGACGCTGTGAAGCCGCGATAATTTAGGTCCTTTTGGAACGGATTGCCGGTCTGATCGCCAATCGAAACACCGGGCAATGCGCGATTTATCGCATCGAGGAAGCTTGTCGAATAGTCATGGCTGAATTCCTTCGAGGTTATCACCTCCGTGTTCGACGGGACTTTGTCGCGTTCGATGAAGCTTGGATCGGGGCTCGTGGTTGCCGGTGCCGCCGTACCCGCGACCGGCGCTGCCGTCGCGGTAGATGTACCCGGAGATCTGTCGGTTCGGCCTCTCGGCGCGGTTGCGGTGCTCTTTGGTTTCTCCGGCCTCACGCTGCGTGTGCCGGACAGAGGCGTTGGCGCAATCACCGTGATCGGCGGTAGTTCCGTTGCGGCGGACGTACTCGTTTGAGCCGACGCGTCGGAAGGAAATATCGAGAACGCGGCTATGATCGCGGGAGCCGCACCGAGTGCAAGCTTGCGCGTTTGGCAAAAATGGTTATTCCGATGACGCAAACGCCCCTCCGACGATCCAGTGTTGTAAGCAGCCGCACCGCGCTCTTGTTCAAAGACGCCAGGATCGATTCGATTTTGAAGGTTTATTGGTTTTTTGTCATGCAGCCGATGTCCCGATCCGTTCGGGAAAAATCCCGGCGCGGCGGCCACGTGACGTTTCTCGATTGTGTTCGAAAAATGGTCCTTCGGTCCGCTGAACCGGAACCCAGCTCCTGCAGCGCGCATCTGACATGCGTATCGCCGGCAAAGTCGGCGGACCCGACCGGGACTTGTCGCTACAATGCGCGTGTGGGTACCATCGCCTCTATGACGACACCGCCCTCGCCTGAGGCCACGCTCAGTGTCCCTCCCAAAGCGAGGATACGCTCACGCATCCCCGTTAGCCCCAGACCGAACTTCTGGTCTGGCCTTAGTCCGCGGCCGTTGTCGCATACACGAACCAGGGCGTAGTCGCGGCTGCCCTGCGCGCCAGTGCGCCGCTCCACAGGCTCGATACTTACATTCACTGCTGTCGCCTTTGCATGACGGAACACGTTGGTCAGCGATTCCTGCACGACACGATAGATCGTCAGGTCTGCCGTCTCCCCGGTTTCACCGAGCGCGTGCGAAATGTTTGTTTCGATCGCGACGTCCGGATGGGAATCGTTCCAGAATCGCGACAGGGCGCTCAGCGCTTCGCGAAGGCCCAGTTCGGCCAGGCCGACCGGCCGCAGCCGCTCCAGAATCCTGCGCGTGAATTGCTGGAGCTCGTGCACCTGCTCCAGAATGGCGCCGCCATGTTTTCGTACCCCGTCGGCATCCGGCGCGGATGCATTTGCGATCCTCATCAGCGCCCCGGCATGGACGCGCAAGGCGAATAGATACGGCCCAAATTCGTCGTGCAGTTCGCGCGCGATCTCCTCGCGTTCGAGGTCTTGCAGCGATACCGCCCGCTCCGCGAGCTGCCGTTTTTCCTCTACCGCCTCACCCAGCGTTGCCGCGAGGTGATTGAGCCTGGTGCAGATCGCTGCAAGCTCGGGTGCTCCGGCAGGTTCAATGTGAACGTTGTAGACGCCGGATTCGATCGTAGCCATGGCCTGCGAAAGCTCGTGCAGTGGCGCGAGCGCCCTGCCGACGACGATCATCGTGATCAGAAAGAGCGCCAATGCGACTGCCGACCCGATCTCGACCTGGGTCAGGATGCCGTCCCAGATTTCGGCGATCTCGTCATTTGGTATTGAGGTGATGACAAGCGCACTCGTTTTGCCGCGGAGCGAGATCGGAACGCTGACGGAGGTCTTTGCGGGATGCACGAGCGCGGTGAACCACGCTGGCACCGAGCGCGCATCATCGTCTTCGTCGTCAGCATCAGCCGGAGCGGCGGCAATATCATCCGTCTGCCGCGTGATGCTGACATGACGCAGCCGCTTGAGGTCTCCGATAATCTGATCCAGCCGGGCTTCGGGGTCGGCCGCTTCGTTCAAGCCGACGACAATGGTTTGGACAAATTCACGGGCTAGCCGTGTTACGCTTTGATCCTCGGCCTGAACGCGGGGGCCTGCTTCCAGCACCAAACGGGCCACATTGATCGCAAGACCGAGCGTCAGCACCAGCGCCATCAGCACATTGATGCGGGAACGCAACGATAACCTTTGCCACATGACGATCCCCATTGCGCCGATTTCAGTTCTTCTTCGGGAGCCGTTGACACGCAGAATACGCGTCTGTCTAATTGCAGCCTACCGCATTGTCGCCGAGGTTGCATGGCTGACTGAATCGTCGACGCCGGGTATATAATGCGATGCGGTGCAACAACAGGACTGATTGGGCGGGGCGAAATCGATGCGCATTCTGATCGCGGATGATCATCCGATCGTAGCGTCCGGCTGTCGCACCGTGCTCGCCGACGAGCCTGATATCTCGCTTTTGGAAGCGCCCGATGCGGAAAGCGCGGAGCGCATCTTCACAACTGAACTTCCCGACATTTGCCTGATCGATATCAATCTGCCCACGGTGTCGGGCTTCGAACTGGCGCGCCGCGTACTGGCGCGGGACCCTCAAGCGCGGATCATCATGTTCAGCATGAACGACGATCCCGTCTATATCGGCCGCGCCATCGAGGTCGGCGCCAAGGGTTTTGTTTCCAAGACCGGTGACCCGCAAGATCTGGTCGAGGCGATACGCGAGGTCGCAAAGGGCGGCGTTTATCTTCCGTCCGCGCTGGCCCGCAGCATGGCCTTTGCTGGGCCCACTGTCGCCATGAACCCGCTGTCCAAACTCAATGCACGTGAAATGGAAATCCTGAGGCTGCTCAGCGCCGGCAAGAGCCTGTCTGAGATCGCCTGGTTGGTCCATTCCCCGTACAAAACGGTCGCAAATACCTCGGCCATCATTCGTCAAAAACTTGGTGTGCGCAGCGCGGCGGAACTGATGCGCTTTGCCATCGAGAGCGGCGTGACCTGAAGACAGGACTACCTGACTGCGGAGGCGCAAGATGTCGCTGCAAACGATTTCTCTTAACAGGTCTTATGGCGGCACTCAGGGCGTGTACAAGCACGCCAGCCAGGAGACCCGAACCGACATGACCTTTTCGGTCTACGTGCCTGCGCACCGCGAAGGCACGAAACTCGCCGCGGTCTGGTATTTGTCGGGATTAACCTGCACCCACGCCAACGTGACGGAGAAAGGTGAGTTTCGCAACGCCTGCGCCGAACACGGGCTCATCTTCATCGCGCCCGATACGAGCCCACGGGGCAAGGACGTACCGGGCGATCCCGCCAATTCCTACGATTTCGGTCTGGGTGCGGGCTTTTATGTCGACGCAACAGAAGCGCCCTTCTCCCGCAATTACCGGATGTGGAGTTACGTGACCGAGGAATTGCCGCAGCTTGTTGCCGAGCATTTTCCGGTCGACACCGGCCGGCAATCGATCATGGGACACTCCATGGGCGGCCACGGTGCGTTGACCGCCGCCTTGCGTCATCCCGGTCGTTACCGTGCGGCGAGTGCGTTTGCGCCGATCGTCGCGCCGTCACGTGTTCCGTGGGGGATCAAAGCGCTCGGCGGCTATCTCGGCGACGACAAGGCCAAATGGCGCAAGCACGATACGGTCGCCTTGATCGAGGACGGCGCCAAATTCCGCGAATTACTGGTCGACTATGGTGACGCTGATCAATTCCTGACCGAACAACTTCGTCCCGAACTGCTTCAGGCTGCTTGCGAGAAAGCCGGCATTCCCCTGACCCTGCGGCGGCAGAGCGGTTACGATCACAGCTATTACTTCATCTCGACCTTTATGGGCGATCACCTGCGATGGCACGCCCAGCGGCTGGGGGCTTGACTTACTGCCGCGCCTGCGGGGCTCCGTAGTTCGGTGCGAGCAATCGTTCACGGACGAGATAGCGCGTGGTGCGTGACCAGGACTTGTCGGTGTTGCCGCGCATGTCGGCGTTGACGGCGGCGAGGAGCCGCCCGGTGCGAACGTCCCGCAGATACACTCTGATATTGAGAATCAGGTTGGAGACCTTCTGAACCACGCCTGTCATTTCGAGATCGGCGTCAAGCTGCTGTGCCAACTTGACGTCACAGCCTCCGCAAGCCTGTAAATTGCTCTGATGCGCCGCAGCATTCACGGAGGAGATGTCGAGGATCTGGAACTTACCGGACTCGCCCAGCTCCTTTCGAAACTGTTCTCCGGTTCGCTGCAGCCTGTCACGATCGTCCGCGCGCAGCCCGCGCGTCGGGTCCTCAAGACTGGTATCGATCATCTCCAGATCGAACACGGCAAGACGCGGCGGCTCGGCCGCACGTAGCGGCGACGATCCCGTCAACATCAACAGTATGAAAATGATCGCTCGCATTATCGTGACCGGCCACAATGTGAGTCGATGTAACTATAAAAGGTAGGCTTGCAAGCTGGAACGATCTGGTCTTGGTTCAGCGTAAGAATTCTCCCATTCGAGGAGAGCTGCAAGGGAGACGCATGCTCCGAGGATTGATTGCCGCAATCAGCCTTAGCGTCATGGCAACTCAGGCGCTGGCGGCCGATCCGCTCGAGATCGGCATCGGCTATCTACGCCGTGCCGGCGTCAAATCGACATTGTCGCTGGCCGCACAACCTGCCGAGAATGACGGCGTGGCCGGTGCTCTCCTTGCGATTGAGGACAACAACACCACCGGCAAGTTCCTTAACCAGCATTTTACGCTGACCGAGGTGCGGCTCAAGGAAGGTGACGATATTGCCGATGCCGCAAATAAACTCGCCGATCATGACGGCTATGTGATTCTGGATTTGCCGGCGGATGACGTGCTGAAGGTTGCAGATACGTTGCGCGAGCGCGGCACGGTACTGTTCGACGCGGGTTCTATCGACGATCGCCTGCGAGAGCAGGACTGTCGCGCCAACGTCGTCCATGTGGCGCCGACCCGCTCAATGCTGGCGGACGCGCTTGCGCAATATCTCGTATGGAAGCAGTGGAAGCGCTGGCTGCTGGTGGTTGGTTCGCACGACAACGACAAACTCTACGCGGATGCGCTGCGCCGGGCCGCCTCGCGCTTTGGTGCGAAAATCGTGCAGGAGCGGACTTTTCAGGATACGGGCGGCGCTCGCCGCACCGATAGCGGTGTGACACTGATCCAGCGCCAAATGCCGGTGTTTACGCAGGAAGCTCCGCCCTATGACATTCTCGTCGCGGCCGACGAGAGCGAAGTGTTTGCAGGCTATCTGCCGTATCGCACCTGGGATCCCCGTCCCGTGGCGGGCTCGGCGGGACTCGTACCGACCAGTTGGGATGCCTCGCACGACCAATGGGGCGCGATCCAAATCCAAAACCGCTTCCTCAAACTCAATTCGCGGCACATGACGGCACTCGATATGCAAGCATGGACTGCGGCCCGGATGATCGGCGAAGCGATCTCGCGTACTAATTCGGGCGATCCGAGGATCGTGTTCGGTTTTATCAAGGGCAAGGAGTTTTCCATTGCCGCTTTCAAGGGGCAGCGGCTGACTCTGCGGGATTGGAACTTGCAGCTTCGTCAGCCGGTCTTGCTCGCCGATGGCCGCTTGGTGGTGTCGGTGTCGCCGCAGGAAGGCTTCCTGCATCAATTCTCGGAACTTGATACGCTCGGCGTCGATCGGCCCGAGACCAAGTGCAAATTACCATGACGGCGGAGATATCGCGCATGCGGCGCCAGTGCCTGCTTTCCTTAGCCGTAGCCTGCCTCGCGGTGGGCCCTGCCCGCGCCTACACCGCCTATGTATCGAACGAGAAAGGCAACACGGTTTCGGTCATTGACACTGACAAGTGGACTGTCACGGCGACGATCAAAGTCGGCCAACGGCCGAGGGGCATCGAATTCACCCGCGACGGAAAATTCGTGATGGTTGCCGTTGGTGACGACGACACGATCCAGCTGATCGACGTCAAAACGCAAAAGGTGGTGGACACCCTTCCCTCCGGACCTGACCCAGAGCTGTTCACCCAGGATGCAGCCGGAAAGATCCTTTACGTCGCCAATGAGAACGACAACACCGTTACCATCATTGACCTCGAAAAGCGGACCCGGCTTGGCGACATCCAGGTCGGCGTTGAGCCCGAGGGCATGACCGTCAGCCCGGACGACAAGATCCTGATCAATACGTCCGAGACGACCAACATGGCGCATTTCATCGACACTTCGACTCGCCAGATCGTTGCCAATGTACTGGTGGATTCGCGGCCGCGCTTCGCCGAATTCAAGCATGACGGTTCCGAATTGTGGGTTTCCTCTGAAATCGGCGGTACGGTTTCGATCATCGATCCCGTCAAGCACGCGGTAACCGGCAAGATCACCTTTAATATTCCGGGCTTGCGCAGCGAAGCCATTCAAGCTGTCGGAATTGGCATCACGAAAGACGACAAGACGGCCTTCGTGGCGCTCGGTCCCGCCAACCGGATCGCGGTAGTGGATGCCACTACGCATGCCGTGACCAAATATCTTCTGGTCGGTCAGCGGGTCTGGCACATGGCGTTCACGCCGGATGAGAAATATCTGCTCGTCACCAATGGCGTCTCCAACGATGTCTCGGTGATCGACGTCGGCGCACAGAAGGTCATCAAGACGATTCAGGTTGGCGAGCTTCCATGGGGCGTAACGATATCGCCATGACTACTGCCGGCACATATGGCGGCGTCGCCGCGCCGCCGTTGAGCGATCCTGCGCTCCAAATAGCGGCAGCGGATCCAGCCCTGTCTGTCAGCAACCTCAACCATTCCTATGGCGCGAGGCGCGCGTTGATCGACGTCACTTTCGCCGTGCCGCCAGCGAATTTTACGGCGCTGCTCGGACTCAACGGCGCAGGAAAAAGTACGCTGTTCTCGCTGGTCACCCGGCTGTTCGGGATTCAGGCCGGAAGTATTGGCGTTTTCGGCCACGATATCGGACAGGTCCCAGGCGAAGCGTTGCGGCTGATGGGCGTGGTGTTTCAACCGCGCACGCTCGATCTCGATCTCTCGGTGATGCAGAATTTGCTTTATCACGCCGCCTTGCATGGCATTGGCGGGCGCGATGCGCGGCTGAGGAGTGACGAAGTACTGGCGCGGATCGGCCTCGCCGATCGTGCGAGCAGCAAGGTCCGTGACCTCTCGGGCGGACAGATGCGCCGGCTCGAGATCGCGCGCGCTTTACTACACCGGCCGCGGCTGCTTTTGCTTGACGAAGCAACCGTCGGCCTCGACGTCAAGGCGCGCGCCGATATCTTGAGCCATGTCCGCCAGCTGGTCACCGAACAAGGCATTGGTGTCCTATGGGCCACCCATCTGTTCGATGAAATCGTCTCGAGCGACAATCTGGTCGTTTTGCATCAGGGCCGTGTTCTTGCTAGCGGCGAGGTCGCGCGGGTACTGGAGGACTCGAATGCAAAGGATGTCAATTCGGCTTTCATGCACCTGACGGGCGTTCAGTCAGGGAGCCTCAGCCCATGAGCTCCACAACCCTCGAGCCAGTTCGCCGCGGCTTTTCCTTTGCGGAATACATCACCTGCCTCAACGGCATCGTTTGGCGCGAAGCTCTGCGCTTCCTGCACCAGCGCGAAAGGTTCGTTTCGGCGCTCGTCAGGCCGCTGGTGTGGCTCTTTATCTTCGCCGCCGGATTCCGCCAGGTGCTCGGCATCTCGATCATCCCGCCTTACGAGACCTACATTCTCTATGAGGTCTATATCGCACCGGGCTTGATGGCGATGATCCAACTGTTCAATGGCATGCAATCATCGCTGTCGATGGTCTACGACCGCGAAATGGGTAACATGCGAACCCTGCTTGTGAGCCCGTTGCCGCGGTGGTATCTGCTGTTTTGCAAGTTACTTGCGGGCACGGCTGTCTCTTTGCTCCAGGTCTATGCGTTTTTGCTGATCGCATGGTTCTGGGATATCACGCCGCCCCCGGTCGGTTACCTTACCGTATTGCCCGCCTTGATCCTTTCCGGGTTGATGCTGGGCTCGCTTGGAATGCTGATCTCCTCCGGAATCAAGCAGCTTGAGAATTTCGCTGGTGTCATGAACTTCGTGATCTTTCCGATGTTCTTTGCCTCATCGGCACTGTATCCGCTCTGGCGCGTGCAGGAGGGCAGTCCCATGCTCTACTATGTCTGCCAGTTCAACCCGTTCACCCACGCCGTCGAGCTGATCCGTTTTGCGCTGTACGGTCAGATCAACTGGATCTCGCTCGCAGTGGTCGGTGGATGCACTGCGGCCTTCATGATCGGCGCCATTTTCGCTTATGATCCGTCGCGCGGGCTGGCCCGGCGCGGGCCCGCGGGAGGTGAGACATGATTTCGCGGATTGGGCTCGTGCTGCTTGCCGTCATTGCGTCGACGCGGCTATGCGCTGCCGCGGATCCGCGCTACCCCGACTGGCCCTGCGCACAGGCGAAAGTTCCGGAAATATCTCTCGCCGCGGTTTGGGCCGGGCCAGCGCTCGACGATGCCGAGGGAAAATGGAAGGGCGATCCCAAAGTCAGTGCATTGGTCGAAAAAGCTGCGGCCAGAAAGCTTCCTCTGGAAGACGCACAGAAG
Source organism: uncultured Alphaproteobacteria bacterium (assembly GCA_963824305.1). Classification (GTDB taxonomy): domain Bacteria; phylum Pseudomonadota; class Alphaproteobacteria; order Rhizobiales; family Xanthobacteraceae; genus Bradyrhizobium. The sequence continues at coordinate 190,289 of CAWGOW010000001.1, read as the reverse complement.
GCGATCACGGAATTTCTGGCGATACTCGGAACCGAAAAAATGGCGACGGGAAAACTGCTGTTTGCCGGCCTGTTCGAACAACTCAATGCTGAACGTGCTTCGATCATGAGCGGGCTTGAGCGCGTTACGCGCAGACAGCGCCAGGCAGCAGACAAGATCCGTAGCGATACGATTGCGCTGCAAGGACTTCAGGACGCCACGCCGCGCGACCAGGCCAAGATCGAGGAACTCGGCAACACGCTCGTGTGGGAAACGCGAATATTCGAAGACCGCCGTCGTGTCGTGAAATTCGTCTGCGAGGTGCCGACTACGATCGATCAGCGGCTGTTCGCGCTTGGCCGTACCATCCAGCAGGAAATCGAATAGTTCTCGCGCCCGCTTACTTTGATCCTGGCTCTGCCGGCCGCGGCTCCGGTTGTGCCTCGGCCGTCGGCAAGTTAGCGCGCTCCCAGCCGTCGGTTCCGTCGGGATACCAGGCGATGTTGCTGTAACCAAGGGACAGTGCGCGCTTGGCCGCGTTCCAGGACATCCAGCAATCGGCCTGGCAATACACGACGATCAAGGAGGTCCAGTTGCCGCCTGATGCGTGGAGTAAGCCCTGCCTCAGATATTCTTCCGTTGCGGCCGCCAATTCGCCGTAACCCGTATCCGGCAGCCAGACGCTGCCGGGAATGTTAAAGCGAGGCTTGTCGCGCCAGACGGTACCTGCCGGAAGATTGGGCGGCTTCGGCGGGCGCGGCAGCACATCGACAAACACGCCTGTCCTGGCGCGCCAAATCGCTTCTGCTTCCGTTGTCGAGAGGACGCGCGCACCCGCGAGCGTATCAGGAACCGGAGCGCGGTAGTCCTCTGTGCGATAACCGTTGGGCTCCGGTACCAATTCCTCGGGGCGCGCCGCAGATGTCAGGATCACAAGCGCAAGCATCACGCAAGCAACGCGGTCGGTCATGGTGATTTCGTCGCCGTCTCCGCAGGTATCGGCTGATTTTTCTCGTCGAGTAGCGGGACGCCGTACTCCGCCAGAACCTTGTTGATCTCGCCTTGGTTCTCCTGGATCAGGCGGTTCAGCAGGCGTTTCCAATTTTGGTCCGCGCGTCGTACACCCATGCCGATCCGATAGACCAGTTGAGGGCCTCCCTTTTCGTGCACCAGCGGTGTCACATGGAGCGGCGGATTTGATTTCTTGGCATAGAAACCAGCCATCGGGCCCCAAAGCACCGCAGCGTCGATCTCGCCTTTGTTCAGATCGTTGATCATCGCTTGGGCCGACGAATCGACGCGGGTATCGATCATCAGCGGATAAGGCTTCGCATTCGTCATCAAGCCGTTGAGCGCCATGTTGGTTGCAGGCGGCGTACCGGCGACGATACCGATGTGTTTGCCCTTGAGGCGCGCATCATCCAGCGAGGCGACGTCATCCAGACCGGCCCCTGATTTTGAGATCAGCGCATACGCGGTTCTGTAATAGGGATTGGTTCCCTGGACGAGATCATCGCCTTGGGGGAAACCCATAATGACATCGCAACGGTGGGCGCCAAGCGTCATACGCACAAAACCGGTCGCCTGCGGAAAATACATGTAGTCGATCTTCTTCTGCAGTTTTTCCGCAAAGAACTCTGCGAGCTTGTTTTCAAAACCCTCCCCTTGTTCGTTGGAGAACGGCAGGTTCCGCGGGTCCGCACAAACTCTCAGCACCTTCGGATCGACAAGCTCAATGGAAAGGTCAAGACCGCCTTCACTGTCCGACTGCGCTCGCGCACAATTCGTGCCGGCAACCATTGCGGCAAACGCCAGAAGAGGAATGAGACGGGTGGGTTTGAGTGGGGCATAGATCATCGATTGCTGTCCTCAGCTTGCGCCACTCTCCCATCAAAATGCTATGCTGCTCTATTCGGGCGCGCAACAGGATAATCCGCACGAGGAATCCGCAGCGCCTGTTGCGACGCAAACGGAACCATGCACAGCATTGTGAAACAAAAGCGGATGTGTTTCGGCCTCGCGCTGCTGGCCGCGTTCACCGTCTTGTCGCCGACGCGAGCGCAGCCGTTCGCGTTGGACATGACCGAAATCTCGCCCGGCGTTTTCGTCCATGTCGGAGCCGTCGCACTGATGACACGCGAGAATGAGGGTGCGATCGCCAATGTCGGCTTTGTCGTCGGCGCCGATGCTGTTGCCGTCATCGATACCGGCGGCAGCGTGCTGGAAGGAAGAAGGCTTCTCGCTTCCGTCCGAGCCCGGACCGACAGACCGATCCGTTACGTCATTAACACGCACAGTCATCCCGACCACGCGTTCGGTAACGCTGCTTTTTCTGGAGAAGGAATCGTGTTCGTTGGGCACAAGAATCTGCCGGAAGCCCTGCGCACGCGCGGCCCCTTCTATCTTGAAGCCTTTCGCAGGATCATGGGCGACGGCCTGATCGACGAGGTCCGGATCGTGCCGCCGACACTGCTGGTTGACGGAACGCTTGAGCTTGATCTCGGTGGCCGCCGGCTCCTTTTGCAGGCTTGGCCGACCGCGCATAGCGACAACGATCTCACGGTTCTCGATGAGACCTCGAAGACCCTGTTTGCCGGAGACCTGGTCTTTCTCGGTCATATTCCTGTGGTCGACGGCAGCATCCGCGGCTGGCTTCGCATTACGGATGACCTTAGCCGCTTGTCGGCCGAACGCGTGGTTCCAGGTCACGGTCCCGTGAGCGAATGGCCAGCGGCTCTGGCAGACCAGCGCCGATACCTCGAAACACTCGCCGCCGACGTCAAGGCGCTCGTTGTAAAAGGCGCGACGATCAAAACGGCAGCCAACTCGGCGGCAGAGTCCGAACGACCACGGTGGCAATTGTTCGACGATTATAACGCCCGTAACGCAACTGCAGCATTTTCCGAGATTGAGTGGGAGTAGCGCACGGAGTAAACTACGTTGAGATCGTAGCTGCTTTGACCCCCGCAAGGAGCGCGACATGTTCCGTCTTCGCCTGGTCTGTCTGCTGATGCTGTGTGGCGTCGCGCTGGGAATGCGCGTTTCACCCTCCGGCGCTACCGAGCCGGTCGATCCATGGCCGGGCCTGGTCCAGGACATTTTCAACAATCGTCCGATGAATGATGGCAATGACATATTCGCCATCGAGATGCCCTATCGCGCGGAAGACGCGGCGATCGTGCCCGTGACACTACGATCGAAGTTGGCGCCCGATGATGCCCGGCGATTGAAGGCAATCACGCTGGTGATCGACCAAAACCCAGCCCCGATGGCGGCGAAGTTCGAACTTGGGTCCGACGCAAGGGTGTCGGAGATATCAACGCGGGTTCGGGTCAACAACTATACGAACGTCCATGCCGTCGCCGAGCTCAGCGATGGCCAGCTTTACATGGTCAAGACCTTCGTCAAAGCGTCCGGCGGCTGCTCAGCGCCGGCGGCCAAAAATATGGAAGAAGCCCGCAACCACCTCGGCCAGATGAAATACCGGCAGTTCGCCCGTGCCGATCAGGGTCCCACAAGCGGTCCACGTGAGGCTCAGATCATGATCGGGCATCCCAATAATTCGGGATTGCAGATGGACCAGATTACACACCTCTATATCCCCGCTTTCTTCGTCGATGAATTGCATCTGTGGCAGGACAACAGCCCGATATTGTCGATGGTAGGTGGCATTTCGATCTCGGAAGATCCCAATCTCCGTTTCACCTACGTTTCGAACGGGTCGAAGACCCTGCGCGCCGAAGCAAAGGATACGTCGGGCCATGTTTTTCAGAAGGAATGGAAGGTCGACAATTCCGGAACCTGAGCCGTATTCGGGTATTCGGCTTTCAGGCCTCTTTCGCAACTGACCCTAAAAGCACCGGACCTCGGCTTCGGCCTGTGCACGCCTGAGATCGTCAAGCGCACTTTTGGCCTGCTCGGACGATCGAAACTGTGTGCCGAGATTGCCGCGAACCTGCGACATGCTCAGCACTGTTTCAGCGGTGACGTAGCGGTCATAAGGCAACAGCGATGCAATAACATCGATCGAGCAGGAACACTGTTCGATCGATTGCTGCGTCTCGCCATTCGCCTTGGTGCAGCCGAAGACATATTCGGATCGCGCCGACGTCGGATAGTCATTGGTATCGTCTGCATACGCGGCCGCAGTAGCTGCGGATAATCCCGCCAACGCGACAATCAATCGTATGCTCCCGACGAACGTCATGGCATTTCTCCTGAAGGCAAAAGCTATGCTATCGATGATGTCCTGAAAAGCTGACATTCGCGGAAGTGGCCGACGATGCCACGAGCGAAGAAAAAATTTGGGGAGGTTACCATGCTGCGCCTGCCAGTTGCGGTCTACCTGATCTGGACGATCCTGCCGGGTTCGGCAATGGCGCAGGGTAAAGGAATCCGGTTCTGGAACCTGACGACGGCGACGATTTCAAACTTTCAGTTGTCACCGGCCGGCAAGAATGAATGGGGTTCGAACCAGACCCTGAACGACAAAGACAAGGAAGTCGACCATGACGAACGCCTGCGCATCACAGGCGTCGAACCGGGCCGTTACGATGCCAAGGTCGGTTATCGGGACAACAGGCAATGCGTCGTGCGGGATTTCGAAATCAGGGCGGGTGCGGTGTTTTCCATCGCCGACAAGGACCTGAAGGACTGCAACAAGTGACCGCCGTGACCGGCCTCAGCCGGCCGATCGCATACCGTCTTGGTCGGCCTTTTCGCGGCTATGTGGATATTCGCAACGCCATTTGACAGCGGTCCATTTCGGATGCTCGCCGACCCACTGCGCAATGTAAGGCAGGGCATTCATGGTGCATTGCTGCAAGGAAAACTCGGACGAAAACGCCAGATGCCTTTCTTCACAAGCGTTCGGCGAGAGCACGGCACAAACCGTGATGATCAGCTCGATCGCATTCATGCCGAACTCCTCCACCATTTGGCTCTCGATAGCATAACGAGCTACGAAACTGCCCGGTACGAAGTTTCGCCGGATTCCCCGCTATCCGCTAGAAATTCACCCCAAATACCAACCGTGCCTGCTGACGTTCGAAATTGACGAGATCTAGCGTGGCGCTCGAGCCGGCGGAACGCCCCCACGTTTGAAAGCTCCATGTAGCGGTCAACCGTGCGCGCTCTGAAAGCTTGAAATAGGCGGTTGGGCCGATAAAGAGAGCTTCTCCGGCCAATTCCGTCAGGCCAATCCCTTCATATTTGCGCAAATAGCGCGCCTCGCCTCCTAGCATCAGATCAGGTCGCACTTGCGTCATGAGCCCGAATGCGACGGCGAGCGTCGATTCCTGATCCGCAGTTGCAATACCGGTCAGATGCGTCCATTCCGGCTGATAGCCAAGATTGAGAGTTGCGACCGCAAGCCCCGGGATCAAATCCCGCTCGAGCGCAAGCGTCAGTTCGGTCCCGTAATTTTGGGCGCCCGCTCCGGTGATCTCATCGAAGCGATTTCGGTGGCTCTCCAGGGCCACGGTGAGGCCGAAGGGAGCCGTTTCCCGGTCGAGAAACCGATATCGCAAATCCAGTGAAACTCCCTGCCAGCCGGCCAGATTACGATCCACAAGACTCGGAACGGACGTGATGTCGTACGCTGCGAACGTTGTTCCGACCTCGATCCGGAAATTCCTGAAAGGCACAAACTCCATTTCCAGCTGCTGATCGAGGGCCTGGTAACTTCCGGCCTGCTTGGAAAATCGTCCCGTGGTCGTGGTCTGGAACTCCCGTTCACCGGCAGCGCCGACGTCCGAGCCAATCACGAAGCCATAGATGTGTTCGGTGTCGATTCCCTCGGCAAAGCCACAAGCAGGCTGCAGCAGGAAACACAGCATCGCCGCTTGGCATGCTTTTCCGGGAACGCTCGTTGCTGTTCGGAGGATCATCAATCCGAATCAAATGCATGGCGGTCGGCGGCAGCGCGAAACGACCCCAGCGCCTGCCGCGGCTCAGACAGGTGACTGCCGGAGCCGGGCAGAACGCTTTGCGGCTACTTGCGTGCCGCGCAGGCGTACATATTGATCTCCATGCCAACCGGCACTTCAACGATCTTTGGAGTTTTCCAAGTCATTTGGGTCTCCTCAGTGATGGTGCAAACACTCAGCACCACCTCGAACGTAAAACCGCCGAAGGCTCAGCGCAAGTGTCGTGCTGCCTCACTCTATTTCAACAATCGTAGCAATGCGCGGCCGGCCGGTGCTCGCAGTTCTTTTGCGTCTAAAGTTCCGTCGTTATCGCGATTGGCTGCGTTGAAGCGCTTTTCGACGACAGCAAGGTATTCGTTCAGTGTCAAAGTGCCGTCATGGTCGGGATCCGCAGCAGCCAATTCGCGCGAAGTCAATCGTCCCGCCAGTTCGCGCTTGTCGAGGGTCCCGTCGTGATCCGGGTCAAGCCGCGCAAACAATTCTGTGGCCGCCTTTTTTACCTCACCGAGATCGAGCGTTCCATCGGCATCCAGATCGTACATCTTGATGGGATCGGCCGCAGACGCAGCCAAGGCGAACGATGAGGTCCCGGCCAGGAAAACGGCGGGTATCAGCAGGATGCATCGACGCGATATCATTGTTGGTCTCCGGTGTAAGAAGGCTCCCGCAACGGGTTGAGATGGATCACAGGTTTCCAGGATTCGGGTGGCAGCGGAAATTCCAAATCCGCTAAAGATGACACGTCAATTTAGGGAGGCATTCATGGCATTGCGAGCCTCGCTCGATACCCTGCTGTTGATCGGGCTGACACAATGCGCCTTGGCCGAGGATAGAAAAGCGAACGCCGTGAGCAACATTACAACGCAGGCGCCGCGTGAGGGACTGACCGGCAAGGAACGGCTCGGGCCTAAATGGACCGACGAGCAGCGAATCGATAACTGCCATGTTCCGTTTGACAGGCGCGGCAGTAAACCCCGCCCTGATCACTGCCCGAACACGCCCTCAAGCTGAACCAAAAAGCCGTCAGGTCTCATCCGGCACAATGCTGACGTTCTGCCCCTTATGAATGGTGGACGGTGACACACCAAAGTTTTTCCGAAATACGCGGCTGAAGTGGGATGAACTTGAGAATCCCCAAGAGAATGCGACGTCGGTGATCGTCTTGCCGCCGTAGTTCTCAAGTTCCTGACGGCAGTGCTGCAATCGCGCTCGCCAGATGTAATCGCTGACCGTGATGCCTCTTTCGCTGAACAGCATGTGCAGATAGCGCTTCGTGCAGCCGAGCGACGCTGAAATCTGATCAATGCACAGGTCCGGATCGCGCAAATGCTCGCGAATGAAGGCCTGGGCACGCACATACATCGCTTCAGGGCCGGAGCGATCGAACGCCGTGTCGGCTTCGCGCAGCGGCAGCAGCAGCAAATCGATCAGCGATTCGGCGACGCCTGCCGCACTATTTGCCGACAGCTCGGCGGCCTCGCTAAATGCTGCAAGCACAAATTCATGAGCGATACGGCCCGTGCCGGTCAGCGCGGAGAGTTTGCAAGCCGACATCTTGTCGAAATTAAACCCGCGCTCGCGCAACAACTCCTTAGGCACGATAACGACCTCGTGCCGCGTCAAAGACGGGCTGATGATCGTGTGCGGAGAAGAAACGTCATAGGCGAGACAATCGCCAGGCCTGATCTGAATCTGGCAGCCGTTCTGCTCGAAATACGAGATGCCATAAGTCTGGAACAGGATCTTGACGTAGGGATGTTCGCTGCTGTGGCTTTGCGACTTGGTATGCGCGATCCGATGCTGGCTTGCTTCGATTTGACACAGCTTCAGTTTCGAGACCGTCGTGAAGTTGATCCGCGCTTCGAGCGTCGACGCTTCGAGCGGATCAACGGCAAATTGACCGCAGAGATCGGTCAGTGCGTCTGACCAATACTGGATCTGCCTCTTTGGCCCTAATCCTGCAGTGCTGAGCGAATGAACTGTGTCAGGCATTTCCTGCCACCGATTGAACACCAGCCGCGATCTCTCGCGGACAACCACGGCTAGGTGACATCCAAGGCCAAGTTGAGGCGGCCAGACTTGGAATCGCCGAGCGTCCCTCTGATTATCGTTAGACCAATCCTCGTTCTAAGTTTCGGCGCCGTCAAGGAAAACCTCTGGCGCCGCAACAGCGCCATTTGACGCCCTGCAGCATCGCGGCCGGTATCGCCGCCACAATCGTCACGAGCAACACGAAAAAACTAACCTTGCTTCCCTTTCAAGCCAACGGGCTTCTCTCTCGGGCAAGTTTCAGCCCTTCGAAGCAGATACGAATACAGGCTAACAATAATCGAAAACTGGGCCGCGCCTGCGGAACCCAAAATTCAACACTGGGAGGAACCACGATGCGAAAAGTACTACTCGCGACTGGTCTAGGTGCGATGGTGGTAGTGGCCGCCGGAAGCGCTGGAGCCAACGACGGACTGAACCGGTTGTCGCAGAATCCGGCTCAGTGGGCGATGCCCACAGGCGACTACGCCAACACCCGCTACTCCAAGCTCAAGCAAATCAACAACTCCAACGTCGGCAAATTGCAGGTCGCCTGGACCTTCTCGACCGGCGTGCTGCGCGGCCACGAAGGTGGACCGCTCATCATCGACAACATGATGTACGTTCATACCCCCTTCCCTAATAAGGTCTATGCGCTCGACCTATCCAACGAGAACAAGATCGTCTGGAGCTACGAACCGAAGCAGGATCCGAACGTCATCCCGGTGATGTGTTGCGATACGGTCAACCGCGGTCTCGCCTACGCCGATGGCAAGGTCTTCCTGCACCAGGCCGACGACAAGCTGGTCGCGCTGAACGCGAGGAACGGCAATGTCGAGTGGAGCATCGCGAACGGCGATCCCAGCAAGGGCCAGACGGGCACCTCGGCCCCGATGGTCGTCAAGGATAAGGTGTTGGTCGGAACGTCCGGCGGCGAGTTCGGCGTCCAGTGCAGCATGACCGCCTATAACGTCAAGGACGGCAAGCAGGTCTGGAAAGCCTACTCCGAAGGTCCGGACGATCAGATCCTGTTCGACGACAAGACCATGTCCCTCGGCAAGCCGGTCGGCAAGGATTCGAGCCTGAAGACCTGGGAAGGCGATCAGTGGAAAATCGGCGGAGGCTGCACCTGGGGCTGGCTCGCCTACGATCCGGCGCTTGACCTCGTCTATTACGGATCGGGCAACCCCTCGACCTGGAATCCGAAGCAGCGGCCCGGCGACAACAAGTGGTCAATGACCATTTTTGCCCGCAATCCCGATAATGGCACGGCGAAGTGGGTCTATCAGATGACGCCCCACGACGAGTGGGACTATGACGGCGTCAACGAGATGATCCTCACCGATCAATCGATCGACGGCAAAGCTCGCAAGCTACTGACCCATTTCGATCGTAATGGCCTCGGCTACACGCTCGATCGCGTCAATGGCGAATTGCTGGTGGCTCAGAAGTTCGATCCGAAGGTCAACTGGACCTCCGGCGTCGACATGAACAAGAACTCGCCGACCTACGGCCGGCCGAAGGTGCTCGACGAATACTCCACCGACAAGCAGGGCGAGGACCATAACAACAAGGGCATTTGCCCGGCCGCGCTCGGATCCAAGGACGAGCAGCCGGCGGCCTATTCGCCGGATACGCAGCTGTTCTACGTGCCGACCAACCACGTCTGCATGGATTATGAACCGTTCAAGGTGAGCTACACCGCAGGTCAACCCTATGTGGGCGCGACGCTGTCGATGTATCCGCCTCCCGGCGAAACCCATATGGGCAACTTCATCGCCTGGGACGGCAAGACGGGCAAGATCGTCTGGTCGAACAAGGAACAGTTCTCGGTCTGGTCAGGCGCGCTCGCGACCGCGGGTGGCGTCGTGTTCTACGGCACGCTGGAAGGCTATCTGAAGGCGGTCGACGCCAAGACGGGCAAGGAGCTTTACAAGTTCAAGACCCCGTCCGGCATCATCGGCAACGTCACGACCTACGAACACGGCGGCAAGCAATATATCGCCGTGCTTTCGGGTGTCGGTGGTTGGGCAGGCATTGGCCTTGCGGCTGGCTTGACCGATCCGACCGCAGGCCTCGGTGCGGTCGGTGGTTACGCGGCGCTGACCAACTATACGGCGCTCGGTGGAGCACTCACCGTGTTCACACTGCCGCAGCAGTGAGCTGAAGGCTCTCGTTCCGGCGCGCGGGTTCGCTCGCGCGCCGGATCAAGCGACATCGAAAGCCGAGGAAAAGCTCTTGCGTATCGTCCAGCTAATAACCGCAGCGGTCTTGCTGATCGCTGCAGGTGGGACTGCCTTCGCCGATGGCTCAGGCGATCCTGCCGCGGTGAAATCAGAGAACGGCAAATACCTCGATAGCCAGGGAAACCCGACCTACAAGATCCAGTCAGACGGCACGGTCGATTGGTACACGTACTCGGGATACCGCCGGTATCATTCGGAGTGCCACGTCTGCCACGGACCCGACGGCATGGGATCGAGTTACGCGCCGGCACTGAAGGACTCGCTCAAGACGATGAGCTACGGCGAATTCCTCTCTATCGTTGCGAGCGGCCGCAAGAACATCAGTACGTCGCAGGAAAATGTGATGCCGGCGTTTGGCGATAATCCGAACGTGACCTGCTATCTGGACGACATCTACGCTTATTTGAGGGCCCGTGCCAACGACGCCGTGGCGCGAGTCCGTCCCGCGAAACACGAAGATAAATCGCCTGCCTACACCCAGGCCGAGAATTCCTGTATGGGCACAAAGCATTGAAGCTGAGCAAAACAGGATAAGACCATGAAGACACGCGCTGCCGTCGCATTTGAAGCCAAGAAACCGCTGGAGATTGTCGAACTCGATCTCGAAGGGCCGAAGGCCGGCGAGGTCCTCGTCGAGATCAAGGCAACCGGCATCTGCCACACAGACGCCTACACGCTCGACGGCTTCGACAGCGAAGGCATGTTTCCATCCGTCCTTGGTCACGAGGGTGCCGGGATCGTGCGCGAGGTCGGCGTCGGCGTCACCTCGGTGCAGCCCGGCGATCACGTCATTCCCCTGTACACGCCGGAATGCCGGCAATGCAAAAGCTGCCTCAGCCAGAAGACCAACCTATGTACTGCGATCCGTACAACGCAGGGCAAAGGCGTGATGCCGGACGGTACGTCGCGCTTCAGCTACAAGGGAAAGACCATCTATCACTACATGGGATGTTCGACCTTCTCGAATTTCACGGTGCTTCCGGAAATTGCGGTTGCCAAGATCCGTGAGGACGCGCCGTTCGACAAGAGTTGCTATATCGGCTGTGGCGTCACGACCGGTGTCGGCGCGGTGACCAATACCGCCAAGGTCACGCCGGGCTCCAATGTGGTCGTATTCGGTCTAGGTGGAATTGGGCTGAACGTCATTCAGGGCGCCAAGATGGTCGGCGCCAACAAGATCGTCGGTGTCGACATCAACGACTCCAAAGCGGACTGGGGCCGCAGGTTCGGGATGACCGATTTCGTCAACCCGAAGACAATTTCGGGCGACATCGTCCAGCACCTTGTCGCGCTCACCGATGGCGGAGCCGATTTCACCTTCGACTGCACCGGCAACACCACGGTGATGCGCCAGGCGCTCGAAGCCTGTCATCGCGGCTGGGGCGTTTCGGTCATCATCGGCGTGGCAGAATCCGGCAAGGAAATCGCCACCCGACCGTTCCAACTCGTCACCGGACGTGTCTGGAAGGGCACGGCGTTCGGCGGGGCCCGCGGCCGCACCGACGTACCGAAGATCGTCGACTGGTACATGGATGGAAAGATTCAGATCGATCCGATGATCACACACACCCTCAAACTTGAGGAGATCAACAAAGGATTCGATCTGATGCACGAAGGAAAATCGATCCGATCGGTCGTCGTTTACTGACTGACAGAATTACAAACACAAGGAGGATAGGCCCATGAACGTTCATATCCATCCATCGATCGACAACGGAGTGAAGAAAGGCTCAGGCAGCTTTGCTGGCGGAACGCTGGTCTGCAAATGCAAGGACAAGCCGGTCAAGGTCGGCGTCAAGGGTGACGTCGCGCACAACCACGCGTGCGGCTGCACCCAATGCTGGAAACCCGACGGCGCGACCTTCTCGGTGGTTGCCGTAGTCCCACGCGAGAACGTAACCGTATTGGAGAATGGCGACAAACTTCACATCGTCGATGCTTCAAAAACAATCCAGCGCCATGCGTGCAAGGTATGCGGCACGCATATGTATGGCCGGATCGAAAACAAAGCCCATCCGTTCTACGGTCTCGACTTCATTCACCCGGAGTTGTTCCAGGAATTGGGATCGGCGGCGCCGGGGTTTGCGGCATTCGTATCCTCGGTCATCGAATCCGGCGTCAAGCCTGAACAAATGGATGGCATTCGGGCTCGACTGAAAGAGCTGGGCCTTGAACCCTACGACTGCCTTTCTCCGGGGCTCATGGATGCGATCGCCACCCATGTGGCAAAATCGAAAGCCGCTTGAGGGCGGGTGAACCGCGCGCGGCGTATTTCTCGGCCGCGCGCGATGTACGAAACAACGGAAGTTGATCTCAAACAAAACCGGCCATCGTCGGCCGGAAAATATCGACGGGTCTTATCAAGCCTCCTCCCGGACCCGGACTAAAGGCCTCGCTTGCCCTTCGGCAGACGAGGCCAGCCTTTTCTGAACGGGCGCGCCTCCGTACTCATACGGGAGGCCGATTTTGTGCGCCCGTCAGTTGGCACGAACGCTGCATAATGAACGAGCCGGGTCATTCCTTGGATGGAGATTCCATGCTCGTTACCCTCGTCGCACTCCTATGCAACGGTCAAATTTGCCTGGAAAAAGTCGTTACCAACAGCGAGCAGTCCAATATCTCGATGATGGATTGCCAGGTTCACGCCCAGATCGGCATCGCCGAATGGCTTCAGAATGGTCCGTACCGCGAGTGGCGGGTCGAACGCTATAAGTGCGTGCTGGGGAAATACGTCCCGAAAAGTCAGGCCTGAGCGAATCATCGTATCTCGGTCAAGAGCCGGAAAACCTCGTCGCGTCTTGTGAACGAATGTCGGGCCGCTGCGGACGAAGACCGCAAGCCATCTCGGACGCTTTTGCCGGTTTTCGGCGGAGCCGCCTTCTGCCGCCTCTCCCACGCGTGCACAAAAACTGACCCACTGACGTTCCCTCTCGTCCTCACGCTGAGCGGTCACCTCACCACGGCATTGGCGCCGGCGAGGAAACTCGACTAATACTCGGTCAAGAAAATAAGTCAGGGGGAGACGCCATGAAGCGATCGATGCTTTTTGCGGTCTTGATGGGTGCGGTCATGCCGTTTGCGGCGCTCGCCCAGACCGCCGACGATTTGAAGAATGACGAGAAGACGCCGGGCGACGTGCTCGTCTACGGCATGGGCTATTCGGCGAATCGCTTCAGCCCCCTCACCCAGATCAACAAGGACAATGTGACCAAGCTGGTCCCGATCTGGGCCTATTCGCTTGCCGATCTGCAAGGCGGTGAAAGCTTTCCCGTCGTCAAGGACGGCGTGATCTACGCTACGACCCACAGTGCGACGGTGGCGGTCGATGCGCTAACGGGCAAGCAGATTTGGCGCGTCCTTCACGACTATCCGCCGGAAAGCTTGCGTGTCGTCTGCTGCGGCATCGTCAACCGCGGCGCGGCGATCTACGAAGGCATGGTGATCCGGGCGCTCATGGACAACCGACTCGTCGCACTCGATGCCAAGACGGGTAAAGAGATCTGGACGGCGACTTCACCCGAGCCCGCGACCGCCGAAAACGGCTACGCGATGACGGGCGCGCCGCTGATCGTAAATGGCGTTGTCATCATGGGCGTGGCAGGTGCCGAATTCAGCCACCGGGGCTTTCTCGAAGGCTATGACGCCAAGACGGGCAAGCACCTGTGGCGGCTCTATACCGTTCCGGCCAAAGGCGAAGCAGGCTCTGAGACTTGGGAGGGCGATTCCCAGCTTACAGGTGGCGGCAGCAGCTGGGTCACCGGCACCTACGATCCGGAGCTCGATCTCGTCTATTGGGGCATCGGCAACCCCGCTCCGTGGAATCCGCGCGCCCGCAAGGGCGATAACCTCTTTACCGATTCCGTTTTCGCCGTCCGGCCGACGACCGGAGAACGGGTTTGGTATTTCCAGACCACGCCGCAGGACCCGTTCGATTACGACGCGGTACAGACGCCGGTCATTGCCACGATCACTGTCGACGGCGCTCCGCGCAAAGTCGTCATTCAAGCCAACCGCGGCGGCTTCCTTTATGTGCTCGATGCCAAGGACGGCAAGCTGATTACTGCAAACCCCTTCGGAAAGGTGAACTGGGCGAGCGGGATCGACATGAAGACCGGGCGTCCTGTTGTGACCGACGTTTTTACCGGTGCTCTCGAAGGCAAGAAAGTCACGGTTTGGCCGTCGATCTCCGGGGTGACCAACTGGCAACACCTGGCATTCAGCCCGCGTACAGGGATGCTTTACATCAATACATTGCATGTCGGGATGACCTATGAGGCGCCGGATCCGCCGAAACTGACACCCGGACGGCCGTCCGGAGTGCCTACCGTCAAGCGGACCACCGTCGTCGACGACCCCAATATTCGCGGCTATCTCAAGGCCGTCGATCCCATGACCGGGAAGTCGAAATGGGAGACCCCGTACCGCAGCCCGAACTATTCCTCGACCATGGTAACCGCGAGCAATCTCGTGTTCACCGGCGTCATGACCGGGGAATTCCAGGCGCTCGATGCCGATACCGGCAAGATCCTGTGGAGCTTCCAGACGCCGTCGGGCATCATCGGTCAGCCGGTCACGTGGGAAAGAGACGGCAAGCAGTATGTCACCGTGATGAGCGGCATCGGCGGCGTCTACGCGCAGCGCGGCGGAGATCCAAATCTCGCCAACCTGCCCACGGGGGTATCGCTGTGGACATTCGCCTTGTTCGACAAGTAACCAGAAAATCAACGAGGCCGGCCGCGACGGCCTCGCCAAGTCTCTCATCATCCTGTTCGGTCGTCCTGTCGCTCCGCGGCAGGACGAGACAACGCATGAGTTCCATCAAAAAAATGCCGGTCCAGAAGAAAGCCGCGGTCACGCGGATGCACCCCTGCACGGTCGCAATCATCGCACTGTGCGCCGCAATGTCGCCGATCACAACGGTAAGGGCGCAGGATGCCGCGAAGATCGAAGCGGGCGAAGACGTTTACAACACCAACTGCCAAATCTGTCATGGCGAGCAATTGGTCAACACAGGCCAGACGTTCGACCTGCGCCGCCTAAAGGAAAACGAGCGCCCGCGCTTCGAAAACTCGGTGCGCAATGGCAAGAACCAGATGCCACCTTGGAAGGGCAAACTGAGCGACGAGGAGATCGATCAGCTCTGGCACTACATTCGCGCCAACGCGCACCAAAAATAGAGCCGGCCGAGCGTTCTACCCGCATCCGCGGACATCTTCGTTGAGCAAAAACGCAAACAGAAACTTCTGCAGCTCAGACTCCTTCAAAGAGCATAGCTAAATCGAGACACCGGCGATACCCTGCCGCGAACTGGCGGAACGCCGGCATGGAAATTAGGGAGGCGACAATGCATCGTCAGGCATGGCGGGTGGTCTCGACACTAATTGTTTTTGGTCTGTTGATCATCGCGCCGGCGCGGGCCGCCGATCCCGAGATCGACAAGCTCCTTCGAAGTCCGGTCGGCAAAGACTGGGTTACCAATGGCGGAAATCTCACCAATAATCGCTATTCGACGCTGAAGCAGATCGACACCACGAATGTCGGCAAGCTGAAAGGCGCGTGGATGACCCGCTTGAAGGGCTCTGGCGTCGGCGGCAAATACTCTTTCGAGGCGTCTCCGCTCGTGAAAGACGGCATCATGTATGTCGTTACCGGCAACGATGATGTCTTCGCACTCAACGCCAAGACCGGCGAGACAATCTGGGAATACTGGTCCGGCATCGAGCAGAACATCTCGACGGTCTGCTGCGGTTGGGTCAATCGCGGCCTGGCGATGGGGGAAGGACAAATCTACCTCGGCCAGCTCGACGCAAACGTCGTCGCTCTGGACATGAAGACGGGCAAAGTCGCCTGGAAGACGCCGATTGAAAAGTGGCAGAACGGTTACGGCGTCACGAGCGCGCCCCTCTATTACGACGGCATCATTTACAGCGGAATCACGGGCGGCGAGTTTGGTGTTCGAGGCCGATTGACCGCGCTCGATGCCAAAACCGGGGAGATCAAATGGCGCTGGTTCACCCTGCCCGCTCCGGGCGAGAAGGGCAGTGAGACATGGCCGGCCGGCACCGATCATTCGATGCGCGGAGGCGCTGCGATCTGGAATACGCCGGCGGTCGATCCCGAACTCGGCCTTCTTTATTTCGCGGTTGGCAATTGCGGACCCGATTACGATGGCTCGATGCGGGAAGGCGACAACCTGTTCTGCACCTCCATGGTGGCCCTGAAGGCCAAGACGGGCGAATATGCCTGGCACTTCCAGCAGGTGCACCACGACATCTGGGATTATGATGCTGCAAGTCCGGTTGTTTTGTTCGATACGGTCATCGACGGCCAACCGCGAAAGGGCATCGCCGAAGCCGGGCGCACCGGCTGGGTCTACATCCTCGATCGCACTAATGGCAAACCGCTGATCGGCATCAATGAGAAGGCGGTGCCACAGGAGCCAAAGCAAAAAACGGCGGCAACGCAGCCAATTCCCGTCGGTGATCCGACTGTGCCACAGTGCGCCGAGAAAATGCCTGGCTATGACGAGGCCGGCTGTCTCTATACCCCGTTCTGGGAAACTCCGGTTTTGGTTCAGCCTTCCGGTATCGGCGGCACCAACTGGTCGCCGATGCCGTATAGCCCCGATACCGGCTATCTCTATGTGCCGGGCACGGTGCGCAGCAGCGCGTTCGTGCGCAATAGCAGCCAGTACACCAATGGGCAGCGCTACACCGGCGGCGGACAGACGGCGCCGATCGGCTCGCCGATGAGCGGCACCTTCACCGCCATCGACGCCAAGACCAATAAAATCGCCTGGCAAACCAAAACCCCCTACCGCGTCGGTGGCGGGGGTGGTTCGACGGTGACGGCGGGTGGACTGGTTTTGCGCGGCGAACCCGACGGCAATTTCCTCGCGCTCGATGCCAAGACCGGCCAGGAACTTTTCCGCTTCCAGACCGGCTTCGGTGCCGATGCGCCACCAGTCGTCTATGAGGTAGATGGCGAGGAGTACATCACGATCGCGACCGGCGGCAACTCGATGCAGGGCAGCGCCTCTGGCGACGCACTCTGGACCTTCTCGTTGAAAGGTCAGATCGGCCCGTTGTGGGCGCCACCTGCTCCGCCGACGGTTGCCGGTCCGACTGGAGCGATCGCGGCTGGCGTCGATGCGATCAAGATCGGAGCCAACAATACCGAGTACAGCTTTGCTCCGGCACGTACCCGGATCAAGGCCGGCACGACCGTGAGCTTCACCAACGTCGGCGACATACCGCACGAACTCGACCTCGCTGGTGCAGGACAACGGTTGGAGCACCGGCGTCCTGGCCAAGGGCGAAACGAAATCGGTCAAGTTCGACAAGCCGGGCATCTACTACTACATCTGCTCGCCACATCCGTGGATGTATGGGCAGGTGATCGTCGAGTGATCGGCCAAATACGACCAGCACGCCTTCTCGCGGTTCTCGCGGGAAGGCGTTCCTTTTCAGGAGTTCACTGATTGGCGTTATCCGGCGACAAGGCGCGCTCTAACGCTGGAGTGGCTCGCAAGGCAACGATGCCGCGCATTTGGCTTGCGATCGTGTGCGCTCTTTTCGCCTCGCCGCTTGCCGCGAACGAGGCCGCAGAACCCTCCCCTGCAGAACTGATCGAAGGTTTGATATCAGGTCGCGCGCCGGTCGGCGGTTCCTTTGAACTCACCGATCAGACGGGACATCGACGTAGCGATGCGGATTTTCGCGGCAAGCTCGTCGTACTCTATTTCGGCTATACCTATTGTCCGGACGTGTGCCCAACCGAACTTCAATCGATCTCGCTCGCGCTCGACAAGCTTGGCCCAATGGCGGAGGCGGTGCAGCCATTATTCATAACCGTCGATCCGGAGCGTGATACCCCGCCACGGCTTGCCGAGTATATCTCGTCGTTTCACCCGCGACTGATCGGTTTGACAGGTTCGCTCGCCGAGGTCCGGAAAACGGCGATCGCCTTCCGGACGTTTTTCGTCAAGAATAGCGCTACGGCGTCAGGCGAATATTCGCTCGATCATACCGGATTTATCTATTTGATCGGCAAAGACGGTCGGTACCTCGGCTTCTTGCCACCCGGAGTTACGCCCGATGCAATCGCCGACGCGATCCGCGCAAGACTTGAACCGGAATAGCTTCACTTATCCTTGTTTTCAGTTCGGAGGAGACGATGCGCAAGAGCAAGCGACCGAGCGAGCCTGAACAAGCCGCCGGAAACGGCCTTCTTGACCGCCGTCTCTTTCTATCCGCTGGCGCGGCCGCGATCGGAAGCACCGCACTGCCGGACAAGATGAGTGCTGCCGAGGCGTTGCCAGTCGAGCCGTGGATGAAAACACCCGGCGCGCCCTTCACGCCTTATGGACAGCCCTCGAAATATGCCAACAAGCTTGCGCGCACTTTCGCAAGCGCACCGGGAACGACGGGCACCGGCGCCTCACGCACGCCTCACCATCTGCTTGACGGCACGATCACTCCGAACGGACTTCATTTCGAGCGTCACCACGCCGGCATTCCCGACATTAATCCCGATACGCACCGGCTGTTGATCCACGGTCACGTCAAGCGTCCGCTCGTGTTTACGCTCGAGGCGCTGATGCGCTATCCAATGGAATCTCGCGTTGCCTTTGTCGAGTGTGCGGGCAATAGCGGCCTGCTCTATCAAAAAGAGCCGGCGCAGGTGGGGGTGCAGCCTATCCATGGTCTGTTGTCATGCGCGGAATGGACCGGCGTGCGGCTGGCAACGCTTTTGGAAGAAGCTGGCGTCGAGCCAAATGCGCAATGGCTACTTGCCGAAGGCGCGGATGCGCCCGGCATGAGCCGTAGCGTGCCGCTCGCAAAGGCGATGGATGACGCGCTTATCGCGATCTACCAGAATGGCGAACCGGTGCGGCCGTCAAATGGCTATCCGATGCGGCTGCTGTTGCCGGGGTACGAGGGCAACATGAACGTCAAATGGCTTCGGCGTATCAAGCTGACCGAAGCGCCCACGATGACCAAGGATGAGACTTCAAAATACACGATCCTGCTGAACGATGGAAAATCGCTGCAATTCTGCTTCGCGCTGGAAGCCAAGTCGATGATCACCCGCCCCTCGCCAGGCCTGACGATGGGAGCGCCAGGTTTATGCGAGATCACGGGTCTCGCCTGGTCGGGCTACGGACGGATCGCGAAGGTCGAAGTTTCGGCAGACGGCGGCACAAGCTGGGCGCAGGCAGCGCTGCAGGAGCCGGTATTGCCGATGGCGGTCACGCAATTCCGGGCGCCATGGCGGTGGGATGGCGGCCCAGCCGTTCTTCAGAGCCGCGCGACCGACGATTCCGGATATGTGCAGCCGTCACGGTCCAAGCTGATCGCCGACCGCGGCGCCAGGGGTGCCTATCACTTCAACGGGATTACCAGCTGGGGCGTCGCGCAAGGTGGTGAGGTCAAACATGTCTATGCGTAAAACCCTGCTTGTCATCTGTTCGGCCTTCATTGCCTGGCATGGTGCCGCGTTGGCAGAGAGCCCCAATCTCGGGAAAGCCGCGAGCCCCGAGGAAATCGCGTCGTGGGATATCAGCATTGGTCCTGACGGCGCAGGCCTGCCGTCGGGCAGCGGAACGCCGCAGCAAGGAGAGCAGGTTTACGTTGCCAAGTGCCTTGGATGTCACGGCGAGAAAGGCACGGGTAAGCCGAACGATCGACTGGTCGGCGGGCCCGAACTGCTCGCACCCGGACAAGCGCCGGTAAAAACCATCGGCAATTTCTGGCCCTACGCTACCACCGTCTTTGATTACGTACGGCGCGCGATGCCGTTGAACGAGCCGAAGTCGCTAAGGGATGACGAAGTCTACGCCGTCGTCGCCTACCTCCTCTGGCTCAATGGCGTGATCGCAGAGAACGATACGATCGACGCCAAGACGCTGCCGGCGGTACGAATGCCCAACCGGGATGGATTTGTGCGCTTTTCCCGCGGGCGATGAGATCTGCGCGGGCGCGCACCTCTTCTTTTGGCATGGCAGTCCAAGACGGTTTCGGCCCTTGAAAAGGGGCCGGTGAACGTGTTGTTCTCCGCGCGCCCTAAGAACCCGGAGACAGCAGAATGACCTATCCGAACGTGCAGTTGTATATTGACGGCAAATGGCGTCCCGCCGCTTCCGGAAAGACGATCCCCGTCCTTAACCCGGCGACCGAAGAGGTCGTCGGCACGGTTGCGCATGCGGAAAAAGCCGATCTCGACGAAGCGCTGGCCGCGGCTGAAAAAGGCTTCAAGGCCTGGCGCACGGTCTCTTCTCTTGAGCGCTCCAAGGTGATGCGCAAGGCCGCTGACCTGATCCGCGAGCGCGCTGAAAAGATCGCAACCATCATGACGATCGAGCAAGGCAAGATCCTGGCCGAGGCAAAGGTCGAGACGATGTCAGCCGCCGACACCATCGAATGGTTCGCCGAGGAAGGCCGCCGGACGTACGGCCGGTTGATTCCGGCGCGGCTGCCCGGCGTCTACCAGATGGCGATCAAGGACCCGGTCGGTGCGGTTGCCGCCTTCACGCCGTGGAATTTCCCGATCAACCAGGTGGTGAAAAAGCTGAGCGCGGCGCTTGCCGCAGGCTGCTCGATCATCGTCAAGGCGCCGGAGGAAACACCGGCATCGCCCGCCGAACTGATCCGCGCCTTCGCCGATGCCGGCGTGCCGGCCGGCGTCATCAATTTGGTCTATGGCGTGCCGTCCGAAATCTCGGAATATCTGATCCCGCATCCGGTGATCCGCAAGATCTCCTTCACCGGCTCGACCATTGTCGGCAAGCACCTCGCGGCCATGGCGGGTCAGCATATGAAACGCGTCACGATGGAACTCGGAGGACATGCGCCCGTCATCGTGTTCGACGACGCGGATATTGAATCCGCGGCGAAGATCATGGTCGCCGCGAAGTATCGCAACGCCGGCCAAGTCTGCATCTCGCCTACGCGCTTTCTCGTGCAGGAAGGCGTCTACGATAAATTCATCAGGCAGTTCGTCGAGGGCGCCAAGTCGCTCAAGGTTGGCAACGGCCTCGACGCCGGATCCACGATGGGCGCGCTTGCCAACGACCGGCGTGTTACCGCGATCGAAGCCATGGTGCAGGACGCCGTCGGCAAGGGCGCCAAGGTTGCAACCGGCGGCAATCGCGTCGGTAACAAGGGCTACTTCTACGAACCCACTGTCGTCACTGACGTGCCGAAATCGGCGCGCGCGATGAGCGAAGAGCCGTTCTCACCATTGGCACTCATCTCGCCGTTCTCGAAGTTCGATGACGCCGCGGAAGAAGCCAACCGTCTGCCCTTCGGTCTTGCCTCCTACGCCTTTACCAAATCCGCCAAGACGGCGACCGCGATTGGCGCGGCAGTAGAGGCAGGCATGATGTCGATCAACCATTTTGCATTGGCGTTGCCCGAGACGCCTTTCGGCGGGATGAAGGATTCCGGCTACGGCTCGGAGGGCGGCATCGAAGGGATCGATGCCTATCTCAGTACCAAGTTCATCACGCAGACCGGCGTGTAAGGAGCGGAGCACCACGCAAGCCGCAAATATCGGAGCAGGTCACCGGAAGGTGGCCTGCTTTTCTCCTATTTGGTGATGCAATTAGGTTGTCGCTTGCTTGCCGTGTCGTGCGTCCACCGGCTTCACGAACGCAAGGCCAATCCGTTTCTCTCGGATCCAGATTACCCGGCATTCATGGGTCGAGGAGTCGCTTGCCATCACCAAGCAAAACTTGGCTGGAACGAAGGCCGGATTTTCGACGTCGATTGCAGCGCCGTCCGGTGAGATATTCCGTACCACGCAGCGCATGACCGATCCGCCTGCCGAAACGTAGGCAGGTTCATTGATTTCGGTCCGCTCGTGCTTCCGTTTTTCTTCGATTAGTCGCGCTGGAACGCCCATAGCCAGTAAGCCTAATGCCAAAACCTAAAGAAATTACTGGCAAACGTATCGGGCCAGCCGCCCCGGCCGGCGGTATGGAATGTGCCTAGTTTTTTAAGCACTGCCGGTGCGAGTGCCGGCTTCCGCTCCCGGAGTGAGCACGCTAGCCTGCTCTTCCCGGCCGGTGCTGAAGGCGCAATCCCGGCTCGGTCAAAAACAAGCGCCATGGAAACGCTATTCTCCCGGGGAGATGCCATGTTCGAGATTCTCGACCGGCAGACGAGCCTGACTGGTAATCAGATCAGAATTCTCGTCGCCGCGATTTTTGGCGATGCACTCGAATTCTTCGATTACTTCCTGATCGGCTTCGTGCTCGCCTTTCTGATCGGGCCATGGCAGCTGACCTTCGGCCAATCGGCGACCGTGCTCATGAGTTCCGGGATCGGCGCGATTATCGGCGCTTACGGCTGGGGCTGGCTCGCCGACCGCATCGGGCGACGCAAGGTCTTTATCAGTACGGTGCTGAACTTCTCGATCGCCACCGGCCTTTTATATTTTACGCCGGACCAGGGGTGGATCTATCTCTCGGTCTTGCGATTTTTCGTCGGTGTCGGCGTCGGCGGGCTTTACTGCGTAGACTTGCCGCTGGTGCAGGAGTTCATGCCGTCATCGAAGCGCGGGTGGACCGGCGGACTGGTAACCTGCGTTATTCCGCTCGGTGTTGGCCTTGGCGCTATTCTTGGTTCGGTGGTCGGCAACGGCCAGTGGCGGGTGCTATTCGCGGTCGGCGTGCTTCCGGCACTGCTGGTGCTGTTGGTTCGGATTTGGGTGCCGGAATCGCCGCGCTGGCTGTGCCGGCAGGGTCGATACGAAGAGGCGCGAGAGTCTCTTGCCTGGGCGCTGCAAGTGGAGCCTGCATCGTTGCCTTTGCCGACCGCGTCCGATGCTGGCCCCGTCAAGCAAAGCAACTGGCTTGATCTTTTCAAATACCCGCGAAGCCTGATCGTGTCATGGCTCGGCAATGCCGGCGCCCAGACCGGCGTCTACGGCATCACGCTATGGGCGCCCGCTCTGTTCGTGTTGCTGTTGAAGGTCTCGCCCCAGCAAGCCGCCAAGATGATGATCCTCCTGAGTGTGTTCGGTTTCGTCGGACGGGTTTCGTTCTCGTTCTTCTCGGAATGGTTCGGCCGGCGCAACGCCGGCGGCCTGCTTGGCTTTGGGGGCGGCCTGCTGACGATCATCGCCGGCTACAATTATGATGTCACGGTGATGGGAGTTTCGGCGTTCTGGTTGCTGCTGGCCGTGGCCTTTTTCTTTGCGGATGGCGGCTTTGCCGTTGTCGGGCCTTATGCCGCCGAGGTCTGGCCGTCGCACTTGCGCACCTCCGGCATGGGGTCGGCCTACGGCTTCGGCGGGATCGGCAAGATCATCGGTCCGCTTGGCCTCGCCCTGATCGTCGGCAGCGGCAATTATCTCAAGCCTGACGTACCCTTACCGCAGATCCCTCTGGCGTTCCTTTACCTCGGATGCTGGTTCTTGATGGCGGGGACGGTGTACTATTTCTTCGGCATCGAAACCCGTGGCAAGTCGATCGAACAGATCGATAGGGAATTAGCTGCAGCTACTTAAATCACGCCCGCTCGCGCGGGCCAAAAAACGTACTGATCGAAGGAGAACAACCATGCCGCTTGGTGGATTACAGCACTACACGATCGAACCCGCGGATCTGGAACGCACCAAGGACTTCTATTGCGACGTGCTGGGTCTCGAGAATGGCGACCGCCCGCCGCTCGATTTTCCGGGCTACTGGCTCTACTCGGGCGGCGTGGCCACCGTTCATCTGATGGCGACGCGCAAGCCGCGCGAGGGCATCGTCGTTCGCGGCACCGAGAAAAAATTCGAAGACACCGGACGCCTTGATCACATCGCCTTCGCGGCGACCGACGTTGAGAGCGTACGCACACGTTTGCAATCGAGAAACGTCAAGTTCCGAGAAAGCATCGTGCCGCGCACCGGAGACAGGCAATTCTTTCTGTATGACCCCGACGGCGTCGGCGTGGAACTAAATTTTTCGAAAAGCTGATGAGGTGTCGGCAGCGATTCCTCGCCCCTTTCGCGAATCCAGACAAGGTCATACCGCGGCCATATCTCGGGCGCGATGCGGTCTGCTTTTCCTCAATTTTGCATGACGATTTGGACTTCGCCGCCGCTGCGGCAGGATAGCCGGGTGCCTAGCCTTCCACCTACCCCAGGGCCTGAGTACCCGGCTATTCGCGGGCGGTGAAATAGAAACGGCGGCGGAACGTTCCGCCGCCGCAATGCCTTATGGGAAGATCTAATCCAGACCGCGTTCGTGGCTGAGCCGCACCATTTGCTCAATGAAAATGGCTTTTTGCTTGTCGTCCAGGGTCATGAACAGGGGCTCGGCGGCGTCTGCCACCGCGCGCTGATCTGCGGCTCGGTCGACGAGAAACTGGGCCTCGTTGCGCATCTGCTCCACAATGTCGTCCGGGGGATCGCGCTTGGCGCGGGCAATTCGAAGATTGAGGCGCTCAGCACCATTGTGACCGAGATAGTGCATGGCGCTGTTGAATGACGACCAGTTTTTTTCCTGTGAGGGCTTCAGGTTCAATTCGGTCTTGATCCGGTCAATATAAGCATCGCTGTTCGCCACGATTTGCTCGGCGGTTAGAGCCGGCTCGCCTGGCTGGGTAAGAACCTCGATCGGCTTAGTCGAGGCCGTGGCGGGCGCTATCGATGCTTTCGCCGTCTTGCTGGCCTTTGACTTGGAAGGTTTGGCCGCATTGGCGGGAGCGGCGGCGTTGGTGGCGGGTTGCGGCTGCGCCTGACCTTGCCCCTGGGCCTTGTCGTTGCTGACACCCAATGCGCCGCTAAAGACACCGACCACACCGCCGATGGCACCTCCCAGCACTCCACCAACGGGACCGGCAGCCTGGTTCCCGGCTTGCGCCCCGTCCTGCATGCCCTTCACCAACCCCTGGGCCTGAACAGCTCCTCCGGTCGAGAGGAGCAACATCAAGGCGAGGCTCAACCCCATAAGGCGTGCGGTTGGTTGCGGGTCGAACATAGTCGGGTCTCCTCGGCCAATTTTGAATGGCGGATGCTGTGACGAATCCGGCGATTATCCGTATCGCAGGGTCCGAAGTCTACTGCCCGCGGCAGTGGACCGCAGCAAGTTCCACCTGCTAAACGATCCTTTGTCCCCCCTAAATCACCAAAAAACGAGAGCGGCGAGGATCCGGCAATGGCGAGCAACAACAAGAAAATCTTCATTACGCAAACCTTGGCGCCATGCGGCCGTGCGCTTCTGAATGCGCGTGACGACATCGAACTCATCGAGTTTCCCAATCTGATTTCGGCGTCGGACTTCGAGGCTCTGTTGAAGCAGCACGCGCCGGTCCACGGCGTGGCGCTGGGCGCTACCCGGTTCGGCGAGACCGAACTTGAGGCCGCGCAGGGCATGCAGGTCGTCACCAGGATCGGCGTCGGCTTTGATGCGGTCGACGTCCCTGCCCTCAGCCGCCGCAAAGTTCCGCTGATGGTGGTTGGAATCGCCAACTCGCCCTCCGTAGCGGAGCAGGCCTTGTTCATGATGCTGATGCTCGCCAAGCGCGCCAACGAATTGCATGCGCTCGTCAAAGACGGCCAATGGAGCACGCGGCTCGGCAAATTGCCTTATGACCTCTTTGGCAAGACAGTTTTGATCATCGGCTTCGGCCGGATCGGCACGCGCACCGCGAAGCGATGTCAGGCCATGGAAATGAACGTGGTTGTCTACGATCCCTACAAGCCGGCGGCCGAAATCAGAAGCGCCGGGTACGAGCAGGTCAGCGATCTGGATGCGACGCTGTCGCGCGCCGACTTCGTCAGCATTCACTGCCCGAAGACGACGGAGACGATCGGCCTGTTTAATGCGGCCCGATTGAAGCGTATGAAGCCCTCGGCCTATCTGATCAATACCGCTCGCGGCGGCATCATCGAGGAGGCGGCGCTCTATGAGGCGCTTACGTCAGGAAAACTCGCCGGCGCGGGCCTTGATGTGTTCGCGCAGGAACCACCGCTGGTTCCAAATCCGCTGTTTGAATTACCCAACGTGATCATCGCCCCTCACGTGGCAGGCGTGACATGGGAAGCCGTCGACCGGATGAGCGAACAGACCGCACGCAACATCCTGAGCGCGCTGGACGGCGCGCCGATCCGCGATAACGTCATTAACCAAGACGTGCTCGATTGACGAACTGCGGAAGAAAATACCTTCTGCGGAATTTCCCGCCTCTCCCTGACAAAACTCAGCCTCATTCCAACGCGAAGGTGGTTTGGAGACTAGCGGACCCAGCCGCGGCATCTCCGTTTCGGAGGCTAGACGATTGAGCGAAGGCGACGCGACCGATCATGCGCTCGCGACGATTGCGAGCATCCTCGATCAACCGGCCTCCCCGCCAGAGGCCGCAAGGTCGCCTGCCGGGGAAACCCAGGAAAGTCCCGCGCCTCAGGCAGCCGGGGCAGTTGGCGCGGATGGTTATTCGAAATCCGGCCCTGGGCCCATGGAGGCGATCCGTTTTAAGTGGACGGTCCGCCGCGAGGCCGACGACCGGTATTTCGTGGACGAGACCGTTGGTGAGAACTCGCGTTCCATTACCAATGGGCCGATGACGGCCGATGCGGCCGTTCGGTTCGTCGACGATCAGGCGAGCGAGGCACGGCAGCGCTTTGAGGCGCTTCGGAACGAAATGGCCGGCCGCGCCGCCGCAACCGACATTCTCCGCAAAGCCGCCCGCGAAAGCTGAGCGCGCATTTGCTCGATCGGGCCTGGGCGTCGGGCGCCTACGCGCTGACCGCTACCGAATATTCCGCGTCCGTAACCGGCTCCATCCAGGTTACGTGATCACCGTCGAGCGATTCCTGCATGGCGACATGGGTCATCGCATTGTTCGGCGATCCTCCATGCCAATGCTTCTCGCCAGGCGGAATCCAGACGACATCACCCGGACGAAGTTCGCGCACCGGGCCGCCCTTGGTCTGAAAGCGACCGACCCCCGAAAGGACGTAGAGCGTCTGTCCGAGCGGGTGGGTATGCCAATTGGTTCGTGCGCCCGGCTCAAAGGACACGCGACTGGCGCGAATCCGCGCGGGCGCGGGTGCTTCAACAATCGGATCCTGCCAGACCGTCCCGGTAAAGCTCTCTTTTGGTGCGCGGCGGCTCGGCCGCGAACCGGCCAAATGTAAATCCATGGCGTTCCTCCTTTGATCGGGCTGATCTTTTGTCGCGCTTATTTCTTCGAAGCTGCGTAACGCGCCTTTGTCTCGGCGTTCATGGGATAGAGGCCGGGCAGTACTGCACCATTGTTGACCTCGTTGACGATCCAGGCCTCCATGCGCTCCTGCTCGGCGCCTTCGGCCAGGATATGCTCGAGGAAGGCCTTGGGGATAACGACGGCACCGTCCTGGTCGGCGACGATCACGTCATCGGGGAAAATGGCAACGCCTCCGCAGCCAATCGGCTCACCCCAGCCGACGAATGTCAGCCCCGCGACCGACGGTGGAGCGGCATAACCATCGCACCAAACCGGCAGGCCGGTGCCAAGCACACCTTCGACGTCGCGAACCACGCCATCAGTAATCAGCGCCGCGACACCGCGCTTGACCATGCGTGCACACAAAATGTCGCCGAAAATGCCGGCGTCGGTTATCCCCATGGCATCCACGACGGCGATGCAGCCGTCTGGCATCGCCTCGATCGCGGTACGTGTCGAAATCGGAGACGACCAGGATTCAGGCGTCGCGAGGTCTTCACGGGCCGGCACGAAGCGCAGCGTGAAGGCCGGGCCGACCAGCCGCTTCTGTCCCGGCCGCAGCGGCTTCGTCCCCCGCAGCCAGACATTGCGCAGGCCCTTCTTGAGAAGGACGGTGGTGATCGTGGCAGTCGTGACGTGCGAAAGCATTTTGACTGCTTCGGGGGTCAGGGACATCGAAAAAAGCACTCCGGTAAGGTGGATGGCGCGCATCTTGCGAGGTGCGAGCATGCCGTCAAGGGCTCTGGGACATTGCTGCCGCCCATGAGCCGCGTTGCGGCTACCCCATCATCACATCTTATTGGAAGTTGTTGGATTAGTTTATTGAAGTAACTTGATTTTTTACGCTCCAAGGGTCGCTTCAACGTCGCTCCGGTGATAAAGTCCAAGAAAATCCCGCCTTGGGTAAAGAAGCCTCGATTAGCTAATTTTCCGGGCCAAGTTGTCAGACGCCGAGTTATCAGACGATGGCTGCGCCACTTTCCCCTCCCCGCCTCCTGCCCAGTGGCGACAGCGCAATCACGGTGGAGTTCAGCCGCAAGATCGATGACGAAGCCAATCGCCGCGTGCTGGCGCTCGACCGCCTCATCGCGCAACAGCCGATCGCAGGAGTCAGCGAGACCATTCCGACTTACCGATCGCTTCTCGTCCACTACGATCCGACACAAATCGATTTTACGACGCTGGGTGATAAGCTGGTTGAACTTGCGCAGCGGCCGATGCCGGCTTCAGAAAAGGCCCGGCTGTGGCGGATTCCCGTTGCCTATGGCGGCGAATACGGCATCGATCTCGAAGACGTTGCCAAAGCAATGAACACCACTCCCGACGATATCGTCGCGCGCCATGTCGCCGGCGACTATCGGGTCGCCATGATCGGGTTCACGCCGGGCTGGTCGTATCTCAGCGGTTTGCACAAATTTCTGCACACATCGCGCCGTAAAGATCCACGTCTGTTGACGCCAGCGGGTACTGTCTCGATCGGTGGCGTGCAGACCGGGGTCCAATGCATCGCGGGCCCGAGCGGATGGCACTTGCTTGGCTGCACCCCGGTACGAACCTATCAATTGCACCGCGATCCGACATTCCTGCTTGAACCCGGTGATCGCGTGAAGTTCTATCAGATCGACGCCAAGACCTATGCCGAGCAGGAGCGCGCGGTTGAGGGTGGCGAGATCGTGGCCGAATTGATCGCCGCATGACCAAGCTCACCATTCTATCGATCGGCCCGGCAAGTTCGGTACAGGACGGCGGACGCTTCGGCGCCCAGCGTTATGGCCTAACACCGAGCGGTGCGATGGACCGGCAAGCGCTTGCCGCCGCCAATTGCCTGGCGGGGAACGCCCCGTTTACAGCAGCGATCGAAATCGGTCCCTACGGCGCGTCGTTGAAAGCGCAAGGCGGTGCCATTCGCGTTGCGCTTTCGGGCGCACCACGCAGCGCCGATATCGGTAGCCGCGCCGTGGCATGGGACACGTCCGTCACGATCGTCGACGGCGAAACACTGAAGCTCGGCATGGCCCGCAGCGGATCGTTCAGCTATGTCGCAATCGAGGGCGGCATCAAGGGTGAGCCGGTATTCGGCAGTCTCTCGGTCAATGCGCGGGCTGGCCTCGGCAGCCCCTATGCTCGACCGCTGCAATCCGGCGACGAACTGGAGGTCACCGCCGCCAGCGATGGACCGGAGTGCCGTATCGATCTGCCGCCTGCGGCGGCCGGCCCGATCCGTCTTGCGCTCGGGCCGCAGAACGACGAGTTCGGCGACGAGGCTCTCAATCTCTTTCTCGACAGCGAGTGGAAGATATCGGCGACCAGCGACCGCATGGGGTATCGCCTCGAAGGGCCCGTCATCAAGCACCTGCACGGCCATAACATCGTTTCCGATGGCACGGTGAACGGCAGCATTCAGATCCCCGGCAATGGCCAGCCGATCGTGCTGATGTCGGATCGCGGAACCAGCGGCGGCTATCCAAAGATCGCAACGGTGATTACGGCCGACTTCGGGCGATTTGCCCAGATCGCTGCCGGAACGGCTTTCCGCTTCAAAGCGGTCAGCATGGAAGAAGCCCAGGACGAAGCGGGCAAATTCGCACAGCTGCTGCGCACCCTGCCCGACCGGCTTCGATCAATCGAAAAGTTTGACCTCAATGTCGAGGCGCTGCAAGGCGCCAACGTTGCCGGCATTGCCGTCAGCGCGATGGACGCCCGCACCTGGCAGGTTGCCGATGCGTTGAAGCAAAATTAAAGTCGAAAGACCAACCAGCAGACGGATAACAACATGAAAACGGTCGACCTGAACAGTGATCTCGGCGAGTCCTTCGGCATGTGGCAGATGGGCAATGATGCCGCGATGATAGACGTTGCCACATCGGTGAACGTTGCCTGCGGCTTCCATGGCGGCGACTACGACGTCATGCGCACGACGGTCGAACTCGCCAAGGCACGTGGGGTCAGTATCGGGGCCCATCCCGGCTATCGCGATATCCACGGATTTGGCCGCCGCCCATTCTACGGCATGAGCGCCCGCGAAATCGAAAACCTGGTCGCCTATCAGATCGGCGCGCTGCAAGGTGTCGCTGCGCTCTCCAACTACAAGGTTACCCACGTCAAGGCGCATGGTGCGTTGTCGAATGTCGCCTGCGAGGACGAAACGACCGCACGCGGGATTGCTGCCGGCATCAAGGCAGTCGATCCGGACCTGGTGTTCGTCGTGCTCGCCAACTCCAAGCTGGTTCAGGCCGGCGAAGCCGCGAACCTGCCGATGGCGCATGAAGTCTTCGCCGACCGCGCCTATGAGGACAACGGCAATCTGGTTTCACGCAAGAAGCCGGGCTCGGTGCTGCACGATCCCAAGCAAATCGCTGAACGCGTGGTGCGCATGGTGCAGGACGGTGCGGTGGTGTCGGTGACGGGCAAAGTCATCAAGATGCGGACCGATACCATTTGTATCCATGGCGATACGCCGGGCGCGGTCGATATTGCTCGTGGCGTTCGCCAGGCACTCAAGGAGGCTGGCATCGACGTGGCGCCGTTCAAACGGCAATAGCTAGCCTCAGAAGGGATGAACCGAAAGCGTTCCGAACAACACGCTTGCGATCAAGGCAAAGGCGCCATAGAGCGCGGCCGCATGAAACCCGTTTCCGGTTTTCCGGGACAGCGAACGCGCATACAAATGCAAACGGGCTTCCGCCGACAGTTCGCGCATGGCCAGTCTCCAACGTGACATGCTGTCAGTGGAACGGCGATTGCTGGCAGAAACAAGACGATACCCAAAATAGCGATATTCCAACTCCAGCGGAGTTGAATTTCGGATAAAAATTCTTCGATAAGGATTTGAGCGGGAATTTTATTCGTTCGATTTTTAGTCGTTCAATTTTGTACGAACGGGAACCGCCCTTATCGCACAACTCGGCGTCAATAGACGTCCTGTTGAAAGCGCCCTTTTTTCTTCAGTTCACCGACAAAACTCACCGCCTCGTCGGTGGAGCGAGCGCCATGCTGCGCGACGATGTCCACCAAAGCGCGCTCGACGTCCTTGGCCATACGCTTGGCATCACCGCAGACGTAAACATGCGCGCCCTCAGCGAGCCAGGTCCATAATTCCCGGCCGAGCTCACGCATGCGATCCTGCACGTAAAACTTCTTGTCGCCGTCTCGCGACCAGGCGAGCGACAATCGAGTCAGAAGGCCCGCGGTCTTCATGGCATTGAGTTCGTCGGAATAGAAGAAGTCGCAGCTTGATCGCTGGTGACCAAAAAACAGCCAATTACGGCCGGTCGAACCGGTGGCCCTGCGGTCCAGCAGGAAAGCTCGAAACGGCGCAATACCCGTGCCGGGTCCGATCATGATGATCGGCACCTTCGAGTCCTGGGGAAGGCCAAAACCATGCGCCTTTTGTACATAGACCTTCATCTGGTCGCCGGGCTGTACGCGCTCGGCAAGAAAGATCGAAGCGAGCCCAAAGCGCTTCCGCTTACCGACCACGTAGCGGACGCAATCGACCGTCAGGGACAATCTGCCCGGCGTGGCGTTATGCGACGAGGAGATCGAATAAAGCCTTGGCTGCAACGGTTCGAGCGCTTCGACAAACGCTTCGGGATGTGGCCGGACGCCGGAAAACTTTTGCAGGGCCGCCATCACGTCGAGCGTCGCAGTGTCGCCATCGGGATCGTCGCCCTGCGCCAACGCGCGCGCCTTCTCGCGTTGCGCGCCGCCGGTGATGAAGGAGATTAGTTCGAAAAGGGAATCCGGCGCGGGCGCCAGGGACACCTCATCGGTGAGAACTTCGCGAAGCGTACGGCCTCGAACTTGCGTGGTATGGGAAGCGCCGAGCAGCGCGATGATCTGATCGACATGACCGAGTTCGTTCTTGGCAAAAATCCCGAAGGAGTTGCCGACCTCATAATCAAGGGCGCTCGCGGTGAGATCGAACTCGATGTGCCAGGTCTCTTTTTCGGAACCGGCCTTGTTGAGCAGACGCCGCGAGACGAACGTCGCGGGCGCTGGATTGTCGCGGGATCGGCCAGGCTCGGCAGCGGATGCCGCCACGGTGGGAGCGGCCGGCGCTGTTGCGAGTGACGGTGCCGTGGCCGGAGCCTTATCGATGTCCTCATAGAGCGACTTCAGCATCCGGGCGGTTTCCTTGCCGCCAGGGACACAAAGGTTCAGGCGCCCCTCCGCCTTGTTCGCGATGGCTTCCGAATAGTCGTTGCAATTGTAGCCGCACTGGCCGCAATCCTGCTGCGCCATCGCCGCCATCATGCGTCGCCGCAGTGGACGTCCATCGGCGAGCTTCATGCGCTCGGCGAGCGGCAGCGTCTGGTCGTGCCAGGGCGCTTCGCCGTCATCGCCGGCAAGCCCTTGCATCGCGGCGGCGCCCTGCTCAGCCGACAGCGGCGTCGGCGCGTCGCTCAGCAGGCCTGCGAAGAAGCCGTTGAGCCAGGAGCGTTGCGCCTCCGAGAAAGGTGCGCTCGACGGAATGATTTCGACTTTCGGCGGCGGCGTGATCTGGTTCATGAGGAAGTCTCCGCTTCCGCCAATTTACGCAGGGTATCGCCGTCGTGGCGGCGTGCGAATGTCAAAAAGGTTTCGGACGCGCTGGCGCGGTGCGCGAGGTAGGCCTTGAGCAGCTTCTCGACCGTCCGCGGCGCGTCCTCGGCCTTGAGGTCGTGATAGACCTCCTGGCCAATGTCGGCATTCGGACCGAACCCGCCGCCGGCAAACAGATGGTAGCCCTCGACCGTATCGTCGGTATCGCCGATGGGCACCTTGGCGGCGATCAGGCCGATATCGCTGATGTAGTGCTGCGCGCAGGAATGGTGGCAGCCGGTCAAGTGGATGTTGAGCGGCGTGTCGACTTCGACGCGGCCGTCGCACCAGTTGCCGATCTCAGTCGCATGCGCCTTGGTATCAGAGGCGGCAAACTTGCAGCCGGCATTACCGGTGCAGGCAATGAGACCCGCGCGAACGTTCGAGGTCTTGATCGAAAGCCCGATCGCTTCAATGGCCTTGACTGCCAATTCGACGTTCGCGTCAACCACGCCTGAGATCAGCAGGTTCTGCCAGACGGTGAGCCGGATCTCTCCATTGCCGAAATCGGCTGCGATCTTGGCAAGGCCTCGCATTTGCTCGCAAGTTACCTTGCCGAGTGGCAGCGCCACCCCGATCCAGTTCACGCCGTTCTGCTTCTGCTGATGCACGCCGATATGGGCCATCCGGTCGAACGCCGGCCGTGACGTCAGCGCGTCCGGCGGGACACGCGTGAAGGCATGGCCGAGTTTGGCCTCAACCAGCTCCAGGAATTTCTCCATGCCCATTTTGTCGATGACGTATTTCAAACGTGCTTTAAGACGGTTAGTCCGGTCGCCGGTATCGATGAACGCACGCACGATCGCGTCCGCGACCTTCGTTGCATCAGCCGGCTTCACGACGATTCCGGTCTCCTTGGCAAAATCCTTGTGGCCAGTGATGCCGCCGACGCCCAAGCGAAACCAAACGCCGGGTTCGACGCCAAAACCATCTTTCACCTCGACGGCGGCGAAGGCGATGTCGTTGGTGTCTTCGAGCACCGCGATCTTGCCCGCACCATCGAAGGCGACGTTGAACTTGCGCGGCAGGCCGTAGAGCGAGCGGTCGTTGAGAATATGAAAATGCCACTCGCGCGCATATTCGCGGGTATCGATCAGTTCCTGCGGATCGATACCGGCCGTCGGCGTGCCCGTGACGTTGCGAATATTGTCGGCGCCGGAACCGCGCGAGCACAGGCCGAGGTCCTGAATGCCCTCAATGAGCGCGACCGCGTTCTTTGGCGGAATTTCGCGGACCTGAAGGTTCGCCCGGGTCGTGACATGGCAGAAAGGGCCGCACAGCCGTTCGGCGAGATCGGCGAGGCCCGTGAATTGCCAATGGTTGAGGATGCCGTTGGGAATACGCAGGCGGCACATGTAGGAGTCCTGCGCGGGCGCAACGTAAAACAGGCCGTAATAGCGCCAGCGGAAATTGTCCGCCGGCGATGGCGGCGCGTCGGTCAGCGCCTGCTGCTTCAGCCGCGGATACGCATCGAAGGGATGCTCTTCGCGCTTGAACTTCTCCTGGTCGACGAGTTTCTTGCCTGCAGCCAGAACCTGGTCCTGCGCCTTGATGTGCGCGGCCTCCGGTCCGGTTGGCTCCGTGTTGGTCTTGGCCGCGTTCCCCCCAAGGCCGCGCCCAACCTTGCTGATCTGCAAGCCGGTCGTGAAACCTTCGAGGTAGCGCTTCTGCTCGTCGGTGAATTCGACGGAAAGAGTGTCGATCTTCATGGCGGATAACGAAGCTCCTGCTGCCGCAAGTTTGCGGCTTTCGCGGAAAAGGCACTTGGCGGAGTGAGCATTGGCTGCGCGGAACCCGCCGACCTCTGCTTCATCCAGCCCGACCAGCTTCGTTGCTGTGAACGTCCATTGGACGAAAGCCAGCGGGCATCAGCGTGCTGGCTGCAGTGCAACATTCAAGTTGCGTGCCACAGGTACTACCTGAAAACATCCATTATTTGCCAGCATCTTAGGCAAAGGAATGAAGCTGTATTCGCTCACGCATTCCTACGAATCTTGGGCAGACAGCCTAAAATCTAGCCGATAACCGAAAATGCCTGTTTCTCGCTCAACGAGAAGCTTTGTGCTGCCCAGCCAGCACGGCGAAATAGGCTTCGATGTTTCCGGCATCAAAGGCTGGCCCCGCAAAGGCACCGAGGGCTTTGGAGGCCGTTGGCGCCTCGCCGATGCGCCCAAGCGCTGCCGCGTAAAGGTCGGGCCGGAACACGTCCTGCGCCGCCTTGAGTGCCTCGGGGGTCATGGCCGTCTGACGCCAGCGCACCATTTGCGCGTAGAGCCACGCGGCCTGGAGCGGATCCGGGACAGAAGCCTCCTCGCGCGCAAACAGAATGTAGCGGTTGCCTTCGCGGATGGTGCCATCAGGGGCGATCTTCAGCCGGCCCTCCAACGTTCGCAGGATCACACTGGCATCGACGCCGATATAGTTTGCCTGCGACAGAATTTGCGCGACCTCGCGCCGGTTCTCCGCTGCCTCCGCAAATTCAGCGGCGCGGAAGACCGCACGGACCAGCGCACTCAGCGTCTGTGGATTTTTCTCTGCCCATTGCTGACGAACCGCCAGGACCTTCTCGGCAGCCCGCTGGAGGATGTCTGAACCGAAGTGCAGAATCCGGCCAAAGCCACGGTCGACCGCAATCGAGTTCCAGGGCGCACCAACACAGAAGCCATCAATCTGGCCGCCCGCGATGCTGTCGGCCATGAAGGGCGGCGGCAGCACCACCAGACGAACATCCTCGTCGGGATCAATACCTGCCGCGGCCATCCAGAAGCGCAGCTGATAATTGTGGGTGGAAAATGGAAACGTCATGCCGAAGGTGAGAGGCTCCGCGCCACTGCGTCGTCGCTCAGCGACGACCCGCGAGAGCGCCCTCGCGGTCGCCTTCGGATCAAACGGATCGCCGTCAATTTCGGACATGATTGCCGCATGCAGTGCCGCGGACACGGTGATGGCATTGCCGTTGAGGTTCAAGGTCAGCGGAACGACGATCGGCACCTTGATATGCCCAAGTCCAAGGCTTGAAGCGATGGGGATCGGAGCGAGAATGTGCGCGGCATCGAACAGGCCGATATTGAGCTTGTCGCGGACGTTCGACCACGACACTTCCCGAACGAGTGTTACATCGAGCCCTTCGGCCGCCGTAAAGCCCTTCTCGACGGCGGTAATCAGCGCCGCGGCATCGATCAAGGGAATGAATCCGATTTGAAGCGGGGTCGTCATTTCAATAGCTCCGACGCCGTCAAAATCGACTGCGCGATTTCGCCGATTTTCTTCTTCTCGCGCATAGCTGTCGATCGCAGCAGCACATAGGCCTCGTCTTCGGTCAGGCCTTTCAGTTTCATCAAAATACCCTTGGCGCGCTCGATGACCTTGCGGTCTTCCAGCGCCGACTTCGCGCGATCGAGTTCATCCTGGAGTTTCGAGAAGGCGTTGAAACGCGAAATGCAGAGGTCAAGGATCGACTTGAGGCGCTCCTTCTTCAGGCCGTCGACGATATAGGCGGAGACCCCGGCATCGACGGAAGCCTGGATCGAGGCCGCATCGCTTTGATCGACAAACATTGCAATCGGGCGGCGCACAGCGCGGCTGACCTGGAACATCTGTTCCAGAATGTCACGACTGGGATTTTCAAGGTCGATAACGATGACGTCGGGGTCGAGCGCATAGATGCGGCTCAACAGGCTCTGCATTTCCTCGATGCGTACGACGTCGGTGTAGCCCGCTTCCCGCAGTCCTTCTTCGAGAATGGCGGCCCGGATCGGGCTTTCGTCGACAATTGCGATCTTGGGAGACGATTCGGCGCCCATCGTTTACCCTTGTTCCGGCAAAGTATTGATAGCACGTTGCAATGGTCGCGCTCAAAGCCTTGTATTTGTGCACGATTGGGCTTAGCTCCTGCGCAATTATCTGGACAGTTCAGAAAATGTCGCAGGCCGCCGCGCCTAAAGTCAGCTTTGTCTCGCTCGGATGCCCCAAGGCGTTGGTGGATTCGGAACGCATCATCACGCGGCTGCGCGCCGAAGGCTATCAGCTGGCGCGCAAGCATGACGGCGCCGACATCGTCATCGTCAACACCTGCGGCTTCCTCGACAGCGCCAAGCAGGAATCGCTTTCCGCGATCGGCGATGCGATGGCCGAAAACGGCAAAGTCATCGTCACCGGCTGCATGGGCGCCGAGCCTGATCAGATCGAGAAAGCCTATCCGGGCGTGCTCTCGATCACCGGCCCCCAGCAATATGAAAGCGTGCTCGAAGCGGTTCACCGCGCGCTGCCGCCGGCGCATAATCCGCACCTTGATCTTGTGCCGCCGCAAGGCATCAAGCTGACGCCGCGACACTACGCTTATTTGAAGATTTCCGAAGGCTGCAACAACCGGTGTTCCTTCTGCATCATCCCTAAACTTCGTGGCGACCTGGTATCGCGGCCGGCCAATGATGTGCTCCGCGAGGCCGAAAGGCTGGTTGCCGCCGGCGTCAAGGAGCTGCTGGTCATCTCGCAGGACACCTCAGCCTACGGCGTCGACATCAAATACGCGGCGAGCCCGTGGAAAGACCGCGAGGTCCGCGCCAGATTCTTCGATCTGGCGCAAGCGCTCGGCGAATTCGGCGTCTGGGTGCGGCTGCAGTATGTCTATCCCTATCCGCACGTCGATGAAGTCATCGGCCTCATGAACGAGGGCAAGGTGCTGCCCTATCTCGATATCCCCTTTCAGCATGCAAGCCCGGAAGTTCTCAAAGCCATGAAGCGGCCGGCTGCGCAGGAAAAGACGCTGGCGCGGATCAAAAGTTGGCGCGCGCAATGCCCGGAGCTTACGCTGCGCTCAACGTTCATCGTCGGCTTTCCCGGCGAGACCGATTCCGATTTCGCCGAATTGCTCGACTGGCTCGAAGAAGCCGAGATCGATCGTCTCGGCTGCTTCAAATATGAGCCGGTCGCGGGCGCGCCTGCAAACACACTCGGCCCCGTCGTGGCCGACGAAATCAAGCAGGAGCGCTGGAACGCACTGATGGCGCGTCAGCAGAAGATTTCGGCACGGCGCCTGAAGCGCAAGGTCGGCAGCCGCCAGCAGGTGATCATCGACGAGGTTGGCCCGACCGTGGCCAAGGGCCGCTCAAAGGCCGACGCCCCGGAGATCGACGGATCGGTCTACGTGACGAGCCGCAGGCCGTTAAAAGTCGGCGAGATTGTCACGGCCAAGATCGAAAAATCGGACGAATATGATCTGCACGGTAGCGCAGCTGGATTTTGAGACGCTTGACAGCGCTGACCGTTCGGCTGTAAGAGCGCGCCCCATGACTTTGAATCGGACCACCGCCCGCGCCGCCCGCCGCCGTCACGCCCGTGACGACGAGGGGGTGCGCCGTGTCCGACGACCAAGCTGAATAACTAGATCAGCAACGTTTTCGAGAAGGCCGCACCCGAAAGGTGCGGCCTTTTTACTTTTCGGCCTGCCCTCATCACCACAAACTTCCAGGAGAGTTCGACATGACCCACGCCACGCATTCGTTCGACGCGCTGATGGAAATCACCGCCCGGCCGCCGATCGCGTTTGTGCGCGGCGAAGGTTCTTACCTCTGGGACGATAGCGGCAAGCGCTATCTCGATTTTATCCAGGGCTGGGCCGTTAACTGCCTTGGGCACTCCCCGCCCGTACTGGCGGAGGCGATTTCGGCACAGGCCAAGCGCCTGCTCACACCAAGCCCGGCCTATTACTGCGACACCAGCATCAAGCTTGCGAAGGTGCTGACTGACCTGAGCTGCTTTGACCGGGTGTTCTTCGCCAGCTCCGGCGCGGAGGCCAATGAGGGCGCGATCAAACTTGCGCGCAAATACGGCGCTGTGAACAAGGGCGGCGCATTCGAGATCATTACCTTCGAGGGCGGCTTTCATGGCCGGACACTTGCGACGATGTCGGCCTCCGGCAAGAAAGCCTTTGAACCGATGTTCGAACCCAAGGTTTCCGGATTTCGCAAAGCAAAGCTGAATGATCTCGCTTCGGTTAAAGCGCTGATCAACGACAACACGATCGCAGTGATGCTGGAACCGATCCAGGGCGAAGCCGGCGTCTGGCTGGCAAGCGACGATTTCTTGCGCGAATTACGAGCGTTGACATCGGAGCACGACCTGTTGCTGATCTTCGATGAGATCCAGACCGGCGTGGGCCGCACCGGAAAGCTCTTTCACTATGAGCACACCGGAATCACGCCCGACATCATGACCCTCGGCAAAGGAATCGGCGGTGGCGTACCGCTTGCGGCACTGCTCGCGACCGAGGCCGTGTCCTGCTTCGAGCATGGCGATCAGGGAGGAACGTTCAGCGGCAATGCGTTGACCTGTGCGGCGGGCCTCGCTGTGCTCGAACAGGTAGCCACACCCGCCTTCCTGAAGTCGGTAACGGCGAATGGGCTTTATATGCAGAGCGAACTTCAGCGGCTCTCGGCGCGCCATGGTATCGGCGAGGTGCGAGGCCGGGGCTTGCTGCTGGCGCTCGATCTGCGGGTTCCGATTGCGCCGTTGATCGTGGCGGCGGCCCTGGACGACGGCGTGCTCTTGAACGCGCCGCGTCCTGATACGCTGCGATTCATGCCGGCTCTAAACGTCGCGCGTCGGGAAATAGATCTGATGATCCAGTGCCTGGACGCCCTGCTGAACACCGCTGGCGTTGCTCGAAGGGTAGCCTAGTGTCCCTTTGGTTCTGGCATTCGTAAACGTGCCTGCCGTGATAAGATGCGAATGTCAGAACCGGAACGCTACGGTTTGAGGATCGAGGCGCCGGTGGTCGCCCGGCTTTCGAGGTCGATATGGGCCTTCGCGGCATCTTTCAACGCGTAGGCATGGTTGATCGGTACGTGCAGTTTGCCGTTGATGACGGCGGCAAACAGCGTGTCGGCGCCTTCCAGCAGTTCGGAACGCTTGCCGATGTAGTCGTTGAGTTTCGGACGGGTCGCAAACAACGAGCCGTGGTTGTTGAGTTCGGCAATCGCAAAAGGCGGTACCGGCCCCGACGCGCTGCCGAAACTGACGAACAGGCCGCGTGGCTTGAGGCACGACAGCGAACCCGGAAAAGTCGTCTTCCCGACGCCATCGTAAACCACATCACAGAGTTCGTTGCGGCTGATCTGTTTGACCCGTGCGACAAAGTCTTCTTCGTTGTAGAGAATGACGTGATCGCACCCGTTGGCGAGCGCCAAATCCGCTTTGGCCTTGGAGCCGACGGTTCCGATCACATGCGCGCCGAGCGCCCTCGCCCACTGGCAGGCGAGCAAGCCGATGCCGCCGGCAGCAGCATGGATCAATACGCGATGATGCGGCTCGACCTTGAACGTCTTGTGCAGGAGATACCAGACGGTGAGCCCCTTCAGCATCAGCACAGCACCCTGCTCGTAGGTGATGTGATCGGGGAGCTTGACCAGTCTTTCCCAGGGGATGTTGCGTTCCGCGGCATATGCGCCAAGATTTACATAATAGGCGACGCGATCGCCGGGATGAAAATTGGTAACGCCGGGTCCTACCGCGACAACCTCGCCTGAAGCCTCGTTGCCGACGATAAACGGCATGCCAGGGGCCTTGTAGAGACCGGTACGATAATAGGTGTCGATGAAGTTCAGGCCGACCGCGTGCTGACGTATACGCACCTCGCCGGGACCCGGCGGCGCGACCTCGACATCCTCATAGACCAGAGCCTCCGGACCCCCGACCTTGTGCACCCGCACGGCTTTGGTCATCGCCTATCTCCTCAAGCGCTTTTCGTTGCCGCGAGCGAATGACATCAAGGCCGCATTGTCAACTCGGCCGTTTTGGTCCGTCGCATCTTAACCTTTGTTGCGGTTGCGGCGGGCCAATACGTTGAACAATTCCACCATCGCGGAAAACACAATCGCAAAGTAGATATAGCCGCGCGGAATGTGAAATTTGAAGCCGTCGGCGACCAACGCCACGCCGATCAAAACCAGGAATGCCAGCGCCAGCATTTTGGTGGTCGGATGCTCGGCGACAAATCGCGCCACCGGACCCGAGGCCGCATACATCACCACGCACGCGATCACGACGGCCGAGATCATGATCGCAAGGTCCTGCGCCATTCCGATCGCCGTGATGATCGAATCGAGCGAGAAGACGATGTCGATGATCGTAATTTCGACAATCACCCTGAAATACGCTGCTCGACCCGCAGCTGTCGAAGGCGCCTCCTGATGCGCCTCCACCTCGCGATGGATTTCATGGGTGGCTTTGGCGATCAGAAACAGGCCACCGGCAATTAGAATGATATCGCGCCACGAAAAGCCGATGCCGTGTACCGTAAAGACGTCGCGGGTCAGCCCGATCAGCCATACGAGAACGCTGAGGAGGAGAATGCGAAACACCAGCGCCAAAGCAAGGCCGATCTGGCGCGCCCGTTTGGCCTGTTCTTCCGGAATGACGGAGACGACGACAGAGATGAAAATGACATTGTCGATGCCCAGAACGATCTCGAGCGCCGTCAGCGTCAAAAGCGCCGCCCATGCTTCCGGACTCGTCAGCAGTTCGATCATGCGTTGAGCGATCTTACTAGTTTAATGGCACTATCGCTGCCGACGATGTAAAGGCCGATCGCACAGAGCGCGGCCGTCACGGCGGAGCCGGGTTTAAAATCGCAGATCAGCGTCACCAGGGCTAACGCCGTACCGGCGCCGATGAGGCACAGCGTCAGCCGGCGCAGGCGCACGACGCGGACCGGGTGAACAACGTAGAACGGCATGAAGGTGAGGGCGATCAAAGCTGCGACAGAAAGGCTCGATGCTGCGGGCGGCCAGTGTAGAAGAAACAGATAGAAGGCAGCGATGTTCCACAATCCGGGAAAACCGCGGAAATGGTTGTCGTCCGATTTCATGCGACGGTCGGCGAAATACAACGCGCCTGAGACCGCAATCCCTGCCCCGAGCACGGGCGCGGCGATCGGCCACAGCAGGCCGCTGGCAGTGATGGCATAAGCGGGCACGAAAACATAGGTGACGAAGTCGACCACGAGATCGAGCACCTCACCCGACCAGTTGGGCTGAAGACGTACGACGTCAAGACGCCGCGCCATGGGGCCGTCCACGCCGTCGATCACCAGCGCGACGCCCAGCCACCAGAACATCGCCGTCCAATGCTCGCGGACCGCTTCCAGCATCGCGAGCAGCGCGACCCCCGCACCCAATGCCGTGAACACATGCACGGAAAACGCGGCGGCACGCATGCCCGCAGAGGCTTCCGTTCGCTGAGGCTCGGTTGGTTTATCCATCGCTGACAAGTGCGCCTGTTTGCGGACACTGCTATCAGGAATCGTCTGATTTGCACATCTAGTGTCCCGACTCCGAAGTTCGTCGCATTTGCGGAGCCAACGTTTCTAGCTTCGCTCCCGGCAGCATTGATGCGGATTTCCGGACCGCCACACCAGCTACCCGGGCTTGAAAATGCCGCAGGGAATGTCAAATGTCGTGGGTATGAACGAGAATTTCTCGACCTATCACGTTGCGGTGGTCGGTGCTGGACCGGCGGGGTTATCTGCGGCGATTGCGATCGCGCAGTCCGGCGCGCATACCGCGCTGATTGCTCGCCGCTCGCTCCATGCTGACAACCGGACGACGGCGCTTCTCGGCCCCTCGATCGATTTCTTGCAAGCCCTGGAGGTTTGGCCGCGCTGTCGGGACAAGGCGGCCGAACTGAAGACGATGCGGCTGGTCGACGACACCGGCCGGTTGATCCGGGCCCCCGAGGTGAAATTTTCCAGCGACGAGATCGGCCTCGACGTGTTTGGATATAATATCGAGAACCGCGCTCTGGTGTCGGCGCTGGAAGAGCGTTCTGCCACG
The DNA here is from genome assembly GCA_963824305.1 of uncultured Alphaproteobacteria bacterium. Classification (GTDB taxonomy): domain Bacteria; phylum Pseudomonadota; class Alphaproteobacteria; order Rhizobiales; family Xanthobacteraceae; genus Bradyrhizobium. The sequence goes on along the minus strand of CAWGOW010000001.1, from coordinate 147,498 downwards.
ATCGCAAATCTCACGCGGCTCGACGACGAAGCGATTGCCATCAATCCCGCCGACGATGTCGTCACGATCGGGTTGGCTGGCGGCGGATCGGTATCGGCACGGCTTGCGGTCGGAGCCGATGGCAGGCATTCGCTTTGCCGGGAGGCCGCCGGCATTTCAGTCAGACGCCGCGAACTTCACCAGACGGCGCTGACATTCAATGTCAGCCATTCCCGGCCACACCGCGATGTTTCGACTGAATTTCATACCCCGCAGGGGCCTTGCGTTTTTGTGCCGTTGCCCGGCAACCGCTCCAGCGTGGTGTGGGTGTCGGAGCCGAAAGAAGCCGACCGGCTGATGGCGCTCAGCGATGAGGAATTGGCGGGCGCTATCGAAGCGCGCGCCCATTCAATTCTAGGCAAGATGCAGGTTGGGCCCGGCCGCAGCAAATTTCCGCTCACAATCGAACAGCCTGGCAAGTTTGCCAAAGCGCGGATCGCACTCATCGGCGAGGCTGCGCATGTGCTACCGCCCATCGGCGCCCAAGGCCTCAATATGGGGCTGCGCGATGCCGCCGATATGGCTGAAATCGTCCGTGACGTCTTGGTCGCCGGCGAGGATCCCGGTTCGCCGGCAATGCTCGGCCGTTATGCCGCAACACGGCGTGCCGACGTCGTCAGCCGTACGTTCATGGTCGACATGGCCAATCGCTCTCTATTGAGCGCATTCCTGCCGATGCAGTCGCTCCGCGCAGCCGGCCTGCATCTGATCGGCTCGTTTGGGCCTCTTCGACGATTGGCCATGCGCGAGGGATTGGCGCCGTCCTGGCGCGCGCCCTACGCCGGCCAAACCGTTACGGAAACGGAAGCCGCCCGGTCTGAATGATCCACATTGCCGTCGTCAGCGTGACGACGGATGCAAAGGTTCCGATCATCACCGCGACCGAAGCCGGTTCGATCCAGGCATCGTTGTGACGCGCGATCACGAAGACATTCAACGCCGTCGGCAACGATGCCATCAACACGGCCGTGGCCGCCCATGAATTCGGAAATGGGCCGAGCAGCAACATTAACGCAAACACGATCAGCGGATGAATCAGAAGCTTCACCGCCACGACCGCGGGCACCTCCCAGGGCACACGGCCAAACGGACGCAACGCCACCGTCACGCCCAGCACGAACAGCGCCATCGGGGCAGCTGCGTTTTGCAGGAATGACAGCGTGTTGTCGATTGCGATTGGCGGATGAAAATGAAACGCCGCGGCGAGAGCGCCCGCGCACGCCGACATGATCAGCGGATTGAGTGCAATCTGTTTCACCAGGAGACCGAGCGCGTGCAACCAATGATGCTCGCTGTGATCGGTCAGCGCGATCAGCAGCGGCACCACCGAGAACAGAAAGATGCTGTCACAGCAGAAAATCAGGGCAGTCGGCGCGGAGGCCTTGGCGCCGAGCACCGCCAGTGCCAGCCCCGGGCCCATATAGCCGATATTGCCGTAACCGCCGGCAAGCCCGGCCAGCGTCGCGTCGCGGAACGAGAGATTTCCGACCAGTCGCCCAGCGCCCATGGCAAGAAAGAAGGCGAGCGCTGTCCCACACGTAGTGGCAATCAGAAACGGCGGATTGTTGAGTTCTTCAAATGGCGTTCTTGAAGTGATCCCGAACAGCAACGCTGGCAGGGACACGTACAGCAAAAAGAAATTCATCCATGCCAAGCCCTGCTCCGGCAACCGGCGAAGCCTGCCACAGGCGAATCCGACGAAGATCAGGCTGAAATAAGGAAGCGCAAGATTGAGAACATCGACCATGGAGTCAGGGGCTTTTCGTCATTGTTGGCCCCGACTTTTCCGGTAAGCATGAGATCAGCGGCTAACGTTAATTCGACGGTTTGCCCTCTAGCATCAGGCTCCGTCATGGTCTATCGACGAGCTATGATCAAAACGCGTACCGCCAAGTTCCAGATCGGGCAGATCGTCCGCCACCGGATCTTTTCGTTCCGTGGCGTCATTTTCGACATCGATCCGGAGTTCAACAACACCGAAGAATGGTGGCTGTCGATTCCTGAGGAGGTTCGGCCTCACAAGGATCAGCCGTTCTATCATTTGCTCGCGGAAAATTCGGAATCCGAATACGTGGCTTATGTTTCGGAGCAGAATCTTCTGCCCGACGATTCAGGTCAGCCGATTCGGCATTCGCAGGTCGCCGAGATCTTCGTGAAGGACAAATCGGGCGGCTACCGCCCACGCAATCCGTCGCTTAATTAATTTTCGGACGACCTCAGAAAAGAAAAGAGGCGCCCCAACGGAGCGCCTCTTTTGTTGAAAGAAAGCCTACTTCGCAGCAGGAGCGGCGGCCTGACCGCCAAACTCGAGCTTCTTGCGCGCTTCTTCTGCGCGCTTCTGCAATTCTTCTTGCAGTTTCTTCTGGTTTTCTTCGAACACCTTCGGATCGGTCGGAGGACCGTCATAGGCCTTGGCGAAATCTGACAGCGGCAGCGCGAGCGTCACCGGCTGGCCATTCGAACTGATCGCCTGAACGACGAGGTTCTGTCCCTTCTTCATGCTGTTGAGCAGATCGGGGCTCACTTCGTAGTCCGACATACAGCCGTTCTGGAAGCAGATCACATAGGGGCTCTGCGCCGGTGCGTTGCTGTCGACAATGATGCGGGTGCCGTGGACGAGCAGCATGCCGAGCGGCAGCGTGACGCGCAAAATCTTCTTCGGTTCGCCTTCCGGCTCGATCACGACGGCAGCGACGACCGGTTGGCCCGATTCGATACGCCCATCCTTGCCGGTGAAGCAAACCTGCTTGGCGCCGGCGTCCTGGCCCTTGAGACAGAATTTGGTCCAGGGCGCGTAAATCAGTTGGACCTGCGGTTCTGCCGGCGGCGTGGCAGCTTGGGCTGGCGCCGCTGGTGTGGCGCCTTGGGGGGTCGGAGCAGGCGCTGGCGCCGCCTTCTGAGCGGCCTTGGGCGCAGCCTTGGGCGCTGGCGCAGCCTTGGGGGCCCCAGGGGCCGGGGCCGCCGTCTGGGCCGAGACGTCGGCCGCAAGGAACGTGGCTCCCAGGGCTGTGATCGCCGTCAAGGCGAAAACGCGCCCGCGCGGCCAGGCTGGCGCGGCCAACATACGGAAATTCATTGCGGAAAACCCTTTCTGAACGGAAGCGCCGAAAACCGCCGCAGACAACGAAACCCGGCCATTTTGGCGGCTATCTCCTTGCCAATTGAGGCGGATGCGTGACATGCCCCTGCCCGATTGGTCAATTGGACGCCTTCATACAGAGGCCGACGAAAAGATCAATGCCGAGGTCGCCCGAAGACGTGCCGCGGCAAGAACCAGGCGCCCGTGGTACAGGAAAGTGTGAGGCAGCCCCAATCAAATCGACGCGTCCAGGGGTGGACGTCGGCGCATCAGTGCATCGCAGCTGTGCTGTGCAGCCTTGCGGGTCTCAGCGTCCCAGGTCTGATCGGCCACGACGGGGCCGTTGCCGCCGAAAGCTATGCAATTGCGATGCACGGCGCGCCCGCATTGCCGGCGAGCTTTGCCCACATGCCCTATGTCAATCCCGATGCGCCGAAGGGCGGTCGGCTGGTAGAGGGTCTGCTCGGCACCTTCGATAGTCTCAACCCGCTCATCGTGAAGGGACTGGCCGTCGCTCAGATAAGGGGCTTTGTGGTCGAAAGCCTGATGGCGCGAGGCAACGACGAAGCCTTCACGCTCTATGGGCTTATTGCCCGAAGCATCGAGACCGATGAGGCGCGAAGTTACGTCGTCTTCCGCCTCGATCCACGGGCGCGCTTTTCCGACGGTGAGCCGGTCACCGCAGAGGACGTCCTGTTCTCCTGGGCTTTGCTGCGCGACAAGGGGCGGCCCAACTACCGGAGCTACTATTCCAAGGTTGCCAAGGCAGAGGCGCCTGACCCGCTCACGGTGCGGTTCGATTTCGGCGGGACGCAGGACCGCGAACTGCCGTTGATTCTCGCTTTGATGCCGATCCTGCCTCGCCACGCCGTCGATACCGCAACCTTTGAGGAAACCTCGATGACCGCGCCGCTCGGCTCGGGGCCCTATCGCGTAAGCGCGGTGAAACCGGGCGTGAGCCTCACCCTGACCCTCAACCCCGATTATTGGGGGCGAGATTTGCCGATCAATCGCGGCTTGTGGAATTTCGATGAGATCAGGCTCGATTTCTATCGCGAGGCCAACGGCTATTTCGAGGCCTTCAAACGAGGCCTCTATGATTTCCGCGTCGAGAGGGAGCCATTGCGCTGGCACGACGGATACGACTTTCCGGCTGCCCGCAACGGAGAATTGATCCGCGACACCATAAAGACCGGGATGCCGCAGCCGTCCGAATTTCTGATCTTCAACACCAGGCGGCCTGCCTTTGCGGACATTCGTGTCCGCCAGGCGCTCACGCTTCTCTTCGACTTCGAATGGATCAACCGGAACTACTTCTTTGGGCTTTACGGACGTGTGGCAGGCTTCTTTGCAGGTTCGGAGCTTTCGGCCTATGGCCGGGCCGCCGATGACCGCGAACTTGAATTTCTGAAACCGTTCGCCTCGCATATTCCGGCCGACATTCTCGACGGCACCTACCGCCTGCCCGTCGCCGACGGCTCGGGCCGTGATCGCACGGCCTTGCGCGAGGCGCTAAATCTGCTGTCGCAGGCGGGTTACGAACTCGACGGCAAGCTGCTTCGGCAACGCGCCACCGGCACGCCGCTGACATTCGAAATTCTCGTGAGCACTCGCGATCAGGAGCGCATCGCACTGGCATTCCAGCGCGATCTCAAGCGCGCCGGGATCGAGGCCAAGGTCCGCTCAGTTGACGCCGTGCAGTTCGACCAGCGCCGCCTCGGCTACGATTTCGACATGATCCAGAACCGCTGGGATCAGTCGCTGTCGCCGGGCAACGAACAGTTCTTTTATTGGGGCAGCGAAGCCGCCGACAACCCCGGCACGCGAAACTACATGGGCGCCAAGGATGCGGCGGTCGACGCCATGATCAACAATATGCTCGCGGCACACGATCGAGGCCGCTTCGTCTCGGCGGTGCGCGCACTCGATCGGGTGCTGATTTCGGGCTTTTACGCCATCCCGGTCTTCAATGTCCGCGAGCAATGGATCGCGCGGTGGAATCGGATAGAGCGGCCGGAATTCACAACTTTGACGGGCTACCTTCCGGAAACGTGGTGGTATCGGCTGCGGCAATCGAAGTAGGCTGGCTCAAACCGATTCGCGTCGGAAGTTACGAAATCCTGCGAACTTCGGTGTCGGAGCTCCAGACGGCCGTGATTTAGACCAACGTAGCGCTCACGCTCGACGGATTGTTCCAGAGAATTTTGGCGCGCCAGCCTGACGCACCGGCTTTGTTTGACCCGCTCAACAAGATCCGCATTACCGGCCAGGCGCCGCGGCGGATGACCTTTGCCCAGGCCGATCGTGCCATCTCGGCATTGGCGGCCCATTTCGTCGAAGCCGGCCTGCCGGTCAACTCGGTGATCGGCGTGCAATTGCCGAACACGATTGAATTCATGCTGACGGTGCTCGCCGCTCATCGCGCCGGATTGATCGTAGCGCTGTTGCCCCAGCTCTGGCGGCAGGCGGAACTCACAGCGGCGCTCAACCGCACCAGTGCGCGGGCAATCGTGACGTCGTCAAAGATCGATGGCGTCAGCCACGCCGATCTCGCCATGAACGCCGCAGCGGAGGCGTTTTCGATCCGCCATGTCTGCGGCTTTGGCGAGGATTTGCCCGAAGGCATGGCCTCACTCGACCTCGCTCTGAAGACTGAATTGTTGACCGAACGCGTGGTGGTTCAGGACGGACGCAAGGCGGCGCTGATCTCCTTCGATGTGACCACCGACGGCCTGCGCGCGGTGCCGCGTACCCATCTCAACCTGATTGCCGGGGGCCTTGCCATCTTTCTGGAGAGCCGCCTGCCTCAGGGTGCGCGGCTGATGTCCGCATTCGCGCCGACCTCCTTCGCCGGAATCACATCCTCGCTTCTGCTCTGGCTGCTGTCGGGCGGGACACTTGCTTTGCATCATCCCTACGACGGCGAAGTACTGGAGCGGCAGATCAACGATTGTGCATGCGATACGCTGGTGGCGCCGGCCGCGATGGCGCTGCGGCTTACCGATGCCGACATCGGCTCGCGCCTGCCCGCGCTGCGCCATGTGATCGGCCTGTGGCGAATGCCGGAGCAGGTCGCATCCAGCGCACTGTGGACGGCAACGCAGGCGAGGTTCACCGACGTCTATCTGTTCGGCGAGGTCGGGTTATTCGCGGCAAAGCGTACCGGCGATGGCGTACCGGTTCCGATCAAGCCGGGTACACATGGCGCTCCGCGTGATGTCCCCGGCACCGCGATTGCCGGCGAGACCATCTTGACGCCCAAAGGCACACTCGCCTTGCGAGGCCCGATGGTGACAGTGGCAGCCTATGCACCTCCGACCCCACCGGCGGATTCACTTATTACAGCGCCCACGCCTCCCGATTATGCCGATACGGGCTATGCCGCTCGCATCGATCGCTCAACCGGTGCGATCTGCATCACGGCGCCTCCGTCTGGGATTGTCTCCGTGGGCGGCTACCGCTTCCTGTCGCAGGATCTTCAGGAGTGGGCCAAGCGGCTCGGACAGGGAGCGCTTCTGACGGCCCTGCCCGATCGCCTCTGCGGATTTCGTCTCGCCGGGCGCACCCAGGACAATGCCCGCGGCCGCGAGGCATTGACCCAACTCGGGCTTAACCCGCTGATGGCGGAAGCTTTTCGGGATCGAACGATCGTTGGCTGAACCCTCGCCCTTCGGGGCGGTTGAAAGGGTATGTTGACAGGGCATTAAGGCCGCCAAACTAGGATCGCGCCCAGCAAAAGCATGATCCGAATTCCAGGGATGTCCCAGCAACAAGGTCCGATCATCGTCGTTTCTGATGACAAGCAGCCCGCATTCATGGCGGCGCTTGGCGCAGACGCCACTTTTCCCGTGATCGAGACGACCTGGGCAGAAGCGCCGCTCGCGGTGGCGCAACTCCATCCGGCAGTCGTTCTCGCTGCGGCAAAGCAAACCGCAGGCACCGAACTCAAAGCGCTTGCCACCCAGATCGCAGATCTCAAGCCTTATGTTCCCCTGCTCGTGATCGAGCCAAAAGGTCGTTTGCCGGACAACGCTATCGCGTTTTCGAAGGGACACGGCAGTTGGGATCGCCTGTTGCCACGCCTGCGAGCGGCGCTTCGGGTGAGAACCCTGCACAACACGGTTTTGCGCCGGCAGGGTGATCGAGCGCCAGCAACGGCAATGCTTCAGATCGATCTGGCGCGGGATGCAACGGCGCTTCTGGTCGGACGCGGCGGCGCCTATCCGGCTCTTTCGGTGGCACTTGGCGAACGCATTGGCGTCGTAGGTGCGCTGAGCATCGAGTCCGCGGCCAAACATCTTAACACCCGCGATATCGATGGCATCGTGCTGAGTGAAGGTTTTACCGATCGTGTGATCGAAGCCTTCCTCACGGTGCTCAGCGAAGATCCGCGCTTTCGTCATTTGCCCGTCGTCACCACGCTTGCCGGCCTGGTCCCATCCTACGATCTGGCAAATCTCGAGGTCATGTCAGGCAATCCCGCCGATGTCGCAGCCAACGCGCTGCCTTTGATCCGTCAGCACGCCTTCGAAGCCTCCCTGAGCCGCACGCTGCGGTCGCTCGATGCCGCTGGCCTGCTCGAACCGTCGACAGGGTTGCTGACCACTACCGCCTTCGATCGCGAGTTCGCGACCACCGTACGTCAGACGCTCGCCAATGGCGGCGGATTGTCGGTCGCGCGCTTTGCCTTCGACCCGACCCATTCGCGCGCACGGCTCGACGGCGCGCGGCTGCTCAGCCGGCTGATGCGGCAGATGGATTTCGGCACGCTGCGCGACGATGGATCGGCGCTGGTGGTTTTCGCGGAGACGGATTTGCGTACCGCACATGCGATCGGCCGCCGTCTTTCCAGCGTCATCCGGCATACTGCATACGACAACAAGGGCGCACGCCGGAACGATCCGAAAGTATCGGTCGCGACGCTGTTGCCGCAGGATACGATGCACTCCCTGCTCGCCCGTCTTAACGATGAAGGCTGCCGCGCGGCATCGTAAAGGTTCCGAATTAAATCGCGGAACGTTTGTTCCTGCATCGCATTGTAACCGCATATGCAATGGAGGAGGAACTCATGAAGAAATTAACGTTGATTGCGGCGTCTCTCGCTATCCTGGCTACCCCGGTACTCGCCCAGGATAACAAGACGACCGGTACTGCGCCGGCTGAAGCAAAGTTCTCGACTGTGTCGAAGGACGAGATGTTCAGTTCCAAGCTGAAGGGCCTGAATATCGTCAATCAGAAGGATGAAACGATCGGCGAGATCACCGACCTTGCGATCAAGAATCATCAGATCGACGCCCTGATCCTCTCGGTCGGCGGCTTCCTCGGCATGGGTGAACACTATGTCGCGGTGCCACCTTCTGCGGTGAACGTCCGCTACGACACCAAGAACAACAAGTGGCTTGCGTCGATGAACACCACCAAGGAAGCGCTGAAGGAAGCGCCGGAGTTCAAGTATCCGAAGTAAAAGTGATCGTCAGCTTTGATTGGCCGCCGGCAGTAGTGCCGGCGGCACCTTCACGCCGCCTTGCGGTCCTCGGCGAGGTTGGCGAGTTGGCGCAGGATTTCCGTCGTGCCTAACAGCCTCTCCTCGGGGGTTTCCCAGTCCTGGAAGAACACAACCTTCATGTCAGGCCGTACGCGCGCGGCCTGGCCGTGCTGGCGAATGAAGAACACCAGCCGGTCGGGTTGGGCGAACTTGTTTTCGCGGAAGGTGATCACGGCGCCCTTTGGTCCGGCATCGACCTTCTCGACATTGGCCCTGCGGCAATAGTTCTTGATGGCAGCGATCTTGAAGAGATAGCGCACCTCGTCCGGCAATACGCCGAAGCGGTCGCGCAGCTCCGCGGCAAAGTTATCGATCTCATCGTCGGTTTGCAGATCGGCAAGCCGCCGGTACAGCGACAACCGAACCGAGAGGTCGGCGACGTAGTCTTCCGGGATCAGCACCGGCATGCCAGTCGTGATCTGCGGCGACCAGCGGTCGGCGGCAGGTTCGACCACGCCGGCCTTAAGGTTGATGATCGCCTCCTCCAGCATCGACTGGTAAAGCTCGAAGCCGACCTCCTTGATATGACCGGATTGCTCCTCGCCGAGCAGGTTGCCGGCGCCGCGGATATCGAGATCGTGGGAAGCGAGTTGGAAGCCCGCGCCGAGCGTCTCCAGCGACTGCAGCACCTTGAGACGTCGTTCGGCTTGCGCGGTGATTTTCTGCTGCGCCGGCAGCGTAAACAACGCATAGGCGCGCAGTTTCGAGCGGCCCACCCGTCCGCGCAATTGATAGAGTTGCGCAAGGCCAAACATGTCGGCGCGGTGCACGATCAGCGTGTTGGCGTTCGGAATATCGAGGCCGGATTCGATGATCGTTGTCGAAAGCAGGATGTCGTACTTGCCGTCGTAGAAAGCCGACATGATGTCTTCGATCACGGTCGGTGGCATCTGCCCATGGGCGACCGCGACCTTCATCTCCGGTACGTTCTTGTCGAGGAAGTCTTTCACGCCAGCGAGGTCTTCGATCCGCGGCACCACATAGAACGCCTGTCCGCCGCGGTAGCGCTCGCGCAGCAACGCTTCGCGGATCATCAGGGGATCGTGCGGCGCGACGAAGGTTCGTACGGCCAGCCGGTCGACCGGCGGCGAGGCGATGATGGAAAGTTCACGTACACCTGTCAGCGCCAGTTGCAGTGTACGCGGAATTGGCGTTGCGCTCAGCGTGAGCACATGCACCTCTGCGCGCAGTTGTTTCAGCCGCTCCTTGTGGCTGACGCCGAAATGCTGCTCCTCGTCGACGATCAGAAGGCCGAGGTCGCGAAACTTGATCGATTTACCGAGCAGCGCGTGAGTACCGACCACGATATCGATCGAGCCGTCCGTCAGCCCTTTCTTGACCTGCGTCAGCTCCTTGGCGGCGATCAGGCGCGAAGCTTGCGCGACCTGCACGGGAAAACCGCGAAACCGCTCCGAAAATGTCTTGGCATGCTGACGCGCCAGAAGTGTGGTCGGCACGACGACGGCGACCTGCTTGCCATCGAGCGCGGTCGCAAACGCCGCACGTAAGGCGACCTCGGTCTTGCCGAAGCCGACATCGCCGCAGATCAGCCGGTCCATTGGCCGGCCGATCTCGAGATCCTTCAAGGTTGCGTTGATGGCGGTGAGCTGGTCCTCGGTCTCCTCGTACGGGAAGCGCGCACAGAACTCGTCATAGACGTGCGGCTGTACCGGAAGCTTCGGTGCTTCGTGCAGATGACGTTCGGCTGCAATCTTGATCAGTTCACCGGCGATTTCGCGAATCCGGCTCTTCAGCTTGGCTTTGCGGGCCTGCCACCCGCTGCCGCCCAGCCGGTCGAGCTCCACATTGGCGCTGTCAGAACCGTAACGCGACAGCAGTTCGATATTTTCGACCGGCAGAAACAGCTTTGTGTCGGCCGCGTAGTGCAGTTCGAGGCAATCATGCGGCGCGCCGCCGACTTCCAGCGTCTGCAATCCGACAAAACGTCCGATGCCGTGTTCGACGTGAACGACGATGTCGCCGGTTGCGAGACTCGTTACCTCCGAGATGAAATTGTCGAGCTTGCGGCTTGCCTTGCGCGGCCGCACCAGACGATCGCCGAGGACGTCCTGCTCGGTGATGACCGCGACCTGGTCGGTCTCGAAACCGGTTTCCATGCCGACAACCGCCAGCATGGTTTCGTTGCGCGGCGTGGCCTGCACCATGCGCCAGGTGTTGACGCTCGTCAGGTTGAGAAGCTTGTGGTCGCGCAACATGCTTTCCATGCGGTCGCGCGAGCCTTCGCTCCACAGCGCGACCACGACCTTCTTGCGCTGGGATTGCAGCGCGTTGACATGACCAACGACCGCCTCGAACACGTTGACCGTGCTGTCGTTGCGTTCGGGCGCGAAACTCCGGCCCTGCCGAGCCCCGGCATCGACCGTGTCGACGCTGCCTTCCGGCACCGCGAACGGCGTCAACCGCGCCAGCGCCGCCTCTTGCAGCCGCTTGCCCCACTCGTCCTCCGTAAAATAAAGCCGCTCGGGCGGCAGCGGTTTGTAAATAGCGCCTCCACCGGGATGGTCGAGCGCCTCGCGCCGCGCTTCGTAATAATCGGCAATTTGCTTGAAGCGCTCGCGCGCCGCGTCTTCGCTTTGCGGCTCGATTGCGATCGGCGCATCGCCGAGATAATCGAACAGCGTGTCCATGTGGTCCTGAAACAGCGGCAGCCAATGCTCCATGCCGGGGTGACGGCGGCCTTCGCTGACGGCCTCATAGAGCTGATCGTCGCGTTCGGGCGCGCCGAAGGCTGCGACATAGCCCATGCGGAAGCGCCGGATGGTTTCCGTGGTCAGCTGGAATTCCGAAATCGGCACCAGATCGAGCGAACGCATATCGAGCATCGTGCGCTGGGTTTCGGCATCGAAGCTGCGAATCGATTCCAGGCTGTCGCCGAAGAAATCGAACCGCACCGGCAGATCGAGCCCGGCGGGGAATAGATCGAGGATGCCGCCACGCACGGCATATTCGCCGGGTTCGCGAACGGTCGACGAGCGGCTGTAGCCATTATGTTCGAGCCAGGCGACGATGGAATCCATCGGCACCACATGGCCGGGCGCCACCGATAAAGCCTGCGCCGCGACGATCTCGCGCGCCGGCACCCGTTGCACGATGGCATTTACCGTCGTCAGCACGATCAGCGGCTTGTCGCTGCCGGCAAGGCGCGACAGTTGCGCAAGCGTGGTCATCCGCTGGGAGAGAATGCCGCCATGCGGCGACACCCGGTCATAAGGCTGACAGTCCCAGGCCGGGAAGTGCAGCACCGAAAGATCGGGCGCAAAGAACGACAACGCCCGGGCCAGTTGCTGCATACGCGGACCATCGCGGCACACGACAGCAAGGCTCACGGCCGGCGCCTTCGGCTTCGCGGCGATCGCACGCGCCAAGTCCGAAACGACGAGACCTTCGGCGCCTTCAGCGACGTTGGCAAAGGTGAGCGCGCGGCCGGGGAGGAGCGATTGCGCCGGGGATTGGCCTTGCTGTTTCATTCGCCCTGCTCTCCGGGACGGAACGCCTTGATGCGCTCGAACATTGGCCCGGCATATTGCGTGGCCAGCTGCGCGTCTCCTGACAGAGCGGCATAGAAATCGGGGTCGGGGATCTCGATCAGATGTTCCAATTCGGTGAGCTCATCGTCGGTAAGGCTAGAAATGGTGGTGTCGGCGAACCGGCCGAGGATGAGGTCCATTTCGCGGGTGCCGCGATGCCAGCAGCGAAATAAAAGCCGCTTGCGGCGGTCGTCGAGGCCCCCGCTCGATCGGGTCGTTCCGGTCATTTTCGAATCCCATCCAACGCCAAAAGCCCGGACGTGCCGGGCGGCGCTGATATAACGATCCTGATGGCCGTTGTCAGCCCTTGCCGCGTGAAATCCCCGCCATGGTCATCATGGCCGGGCATAGCCGTTCGAAAAACGGCTTCCGCTCACCTGTGACCCGGCAATCCATGCCTTGCCTCTGCACAGATTGCAAAAAAGACGTGGATGCCCGGCACAAGGCCGGGCATGACGGTGTAAGAAAATTCTAGGCTCTTCCAATGCGCCCTGCTCTGCTCAATCCCCTGTTCGCGCCAGTCACGAGCCTTTCCGGGGTCGGTCCGAAGCAGGACAAGCTGTTCCGCTATCTCCTTGGGCGCGAGGAGACGCCGCGGCTGATGGATTTGCTGCTGCATTTGCCCGCGAGCGTGATCGACCGCCGCGCCCGGCCCAAGATCAGCGAGGCCGTGCCTGGGACGATCGTCACGCTGGAGGTGAACATTGACCGGCATCGGCCATCGCCACCTCGCAACGCGCGGGCGCCGTATCTGGTCCATGCGAGCGACGACACCGGCGACGTCGTTCTGACCTATTTTCGCGCCAAGGCCGACTATATCGAGAAGCTGCTCCCCGTAGGCTCGAAGCGGTACGTGTCGGGCACGTTGCAGATGTTCGACGGCGTGCCGCAGATCGTCCATCCCGATCGCGTCGTCGATGAAGCCGGGTTTGCCAAATTATCCGGGATCGACCCCGTCTATCCGCTTACCGAGGGGTTGGCGGTGGGCTCGCTGCGGCGGGCCGTCGCGCAGGCGCTCGAGCGGCTGCCGGATTTGCCCGAATGGATCAGCCCCGAGGTGATCAGCCGCTGTGATTTTCCGCCAATCAAGAAGGCATTGAGCCGGGTCCACATTCCGGCCGAACTTACCGATATCCTGCCTGGCGGACCCTTCTGGTCGCGGCTTGCCTTCGATGAGTTGCTCGCCGGCCAATTGGCCCTCGCGTTGGTGCGCTCGCAGCTACGAAGACCGGCGGGCAATCGTCACGCCGGCGACGGTCATTTGCGGCGGAAAATCATCGACGCGTTGCCTTACGCACTGACCTCGTCGCAGCGTGAGGCAGCCGCAGCCATCGCCGACGACCTGCAAAAACCCGTCCGCATGCTGCGGCTCCTGCAAGGCGACGTCGGCTCGGGCAAGACGGTGGTCGCGCTGCTTGCCGCCGTAGCCGTCACAGAGGTGGGAAAGCAGGCCGCGCTGATGGCGCCGACAGAAATCCTGGCGCGACAGCACATCAAGACCATCACGCCGCTCGCCGAGCGGGCCGGGATACGGGTTGCGATTCTCACTGGGCGCGAAAAGGGCAAGGAGCGGCAGGATATACTGGCGCGGCTTGAGGCCAGCGAGATCGATTTTCTGGTCGGCACGCATGCCCTGATCCAGGACGACGTGATCTTCAAATCGCTGGCGCTGGCGGTCGTCGATGAGCAGCACCGGTTCGGCGTGCGCGAGCGCCTCGCGCTTACCGCCAAGGGGGACGCCGTCGATGTGCTGGTGCTGAGCGCGACGCCGATCCCGAGGACGCTGGTTTTGACCTATTTCGGCGATATGGACATCTCCGAACTGCGCGAAAAGCCCGCCGGACGACAGCCGATCGACACACGCACCGTTCCCATGAGCCGCCTTGAGGAAGTCATGGAAGGGGTCGGCCGGGCCTTGAGCGCCGGCAAGCTTGTCTACTGGATTTGCCCGCTGGTGGAGGAATCCGAGGCGGAGGGCATCGACCATCTTACCAATGCGACCGAACGTTTCGAAAGCCTGCGGAAGCGCTTCGGCGACAAGGTCGGCCTCGTCCACGGCCGGATGAAGGGGACCGAGAAGGATCACGCGATGGCGCAGTTCGCCACGCACGAAGTCGGCCTGCTCGTTGCGACCACGGTTGTCGAAGTCGGCGTCGATGTACCAGCTGCTACTATCATGGTGATCGAAAACGCCGAACGTTTCGGGCTCGCCCAGTTGCATCAGTTGCGCGGCCGTATCGGCCGTGGCTCGGAGGCCTCGACGTGCCTCCTGCTCTATCGCGAGCCGCTCAGCGAAATGTCAAAAGCCCGGCTGACCGTGATCCGCGAAACCACGGACGGCTTTCGCATCGCGGAGGAAGATTTGCGGTTGCGCGGCGAAGGCGACGTGCTCGGAATCCGGCAAAGCGGCCTTCCCGGCTATCGCATCGCCCGGTCGGAGGTGCACGGCCAGTTGATCGCGCAGGCGCGCGACGAAGCGCTGCGCATCATGAAGGATAATCCGAAACTCTCGGGACCGCGCGGCGAGGCCCTGCGCTGCCTGCTTCATATGTTCGAACGCGGCGAGGCGATTCCATTGATGGGCGCGGGGTGAATTCAGTCGGCCTTCACAGGCTCAGGAAGCAACGGGGAGGAATTCGCCGCCCGCGCGGCATTCGCCATCCCCGCAAGTGCAGCCATTTTCTTCTGCGACTGCGAGTCGGAACCGGGCTGCACTACGCCGCAGGACATGATCAGCGTTGCGGCGTCTTCGGTGCTCATCTCGACCTCGATGATCTTGCTCCTGGGCACATAGAAGAAGAACCCCGTCGTCGGGTTCGGTGCGCAAGGCAGAAACACCGAGATGTGCTCCTCCTGCCCGGGAATGCTTCCGGCAATCTCTTCGCTGGGCGCTTGCGAAATCAGCACGATTGACCACATGCCGGGCGAAGGAAATTCGACGAGGCCTACCCGGCGAAAGCTCGATCCTTTGCCAGAGAACAACGTCTCGAATACCTGCTTCAAACCGCGATAAATCGCACGCACCACCGGCATGCGCCCCAGCAGTCGTTCGCCGAGATCGACCAGAGTGCGCCCGATCAGATTGGCCGTGAGAAAACCGAGAAGCGTCAGCGCAATTACGGCGACGATCAGCCCCGACCCCGGCAGGCCGAACGGCAGATAGGTTTCCGGCCGGTAGGCAATCGGCACGAAAGGCCGCACCAGTCCGTCGACCCAGGTAACGAACCACCAGGTCAGATAGAAGGTGATCGCAATCGGACCGGCGACGATCAGGCCCGTCAGGAAGTAGTTGCGGAATCGGGCCATGAACCCGCTCTGGACATCAGGCGCGGGAAGTACGGGTTGGGGCGACTTGTCGCGGTTCATCGGAGTTCCAGACGGTAAAAGTGGGGCTTCTCTGATGCCAGCTAAGCCATCCTAGCAGACTTTTGAAGACCCCTCCGTCCGGGTTCTATCCGGTGCGTTATTCGACGGTAACCGATTTGGCGAGATTTCGCGGCTGATCGACGTCGGTGCCCATCACGACGGCCGTGTGATAGGCCAAAAGTTGTACCGGGATGGCATAAACCATCGGAGCGAAAATCGCCCCCATATCCGGCAGCACGATCGTCACCAGCGACTGAATTGTCGCTTCCGCTGCGCCCTTGGCGTCGGTCATCAGGATAATCTGGCCACCGCGGGCCGCCACTTCCTGCATGTTGGAGACGGTCTTCTCGAACACCTGATCGTAAGGCGCGATCACCACGACCGGCATCTTCTCGTCGATCAGGGCAATCGGTCCATGCTTGAGTTCGCCGGCCGCATAGCCTTCCGCATGAATGTAGGAGATTTCCTTGAGCTTCAGCGCGCCTTCCAGTGCCAGCGGATAGCTCGTGCCGCGGCCGAGATAGAGCACGTCGGTGCACTTCGAAATATCGCGGGCGAGCTTCTCCACCTGCGGCTCGGTGGCGAGCGCCGCTGCCATCAGCCGCGGGATTTCGACAAGCCCGTGCACGAGCTTGGCTTCATCGGCGTCGGATAGCGTGCCGCGCGCTTTGCCGGCAGCCACGCTGAGCGCGGCCAGCACCATCAGCTGACAGGTGAACGCCTTGGTCGAGGCCACGCCGATCTCCGGTCCCGCCAGCGTCGGCAGCACAATCTCGCTTTCGCGCGCAATGGTCGAGGTCGGCACGTTGACGACCGAGAGCGTGTGCAACCCTTGTGCCTTCGCATAGCGCAGCGCGGCCAGCGTATCGGCGGTCTCGCCGGATTGCGAAATGCAGATCGCGAGATCGTTCTTGTGCAGCGGCGGTTCGCGATAACGAAATTCGGAGGCAACATCGAGTTCGACCGGAATACGCGCCAGCCGCTCGAACCAGTATTTGGCGATGTAGCCGGCATAGCTCGCCGTGCCGCAGGCCGTGATCGAAATCCGCTGAATATCCTTGAAGTCGAACGGCAGCTTTTGCGGCAACGATACCCGCTCGGTTGCCATGTCGACGTAGCGCGCAAGCGTATGACCGACGACTTCCGGCTGCTCGTGGATTTCCTTGGCCATGAAGTGACGATAATTCGCCTTGTCGACCAGTAAAGACGACGCGCTGGACTTCAGGACCTCGCGATTGACGGCCGCGTTGTGCGCGTCATAGACCACGCCAGTTTCGCGGGTCAGCACCACCCAGTCGCCGTCCTCGAGATAGCTGATCGTATCGGTAAAGGGCGCAAGCGCAATCGCGTCTGAGCCCAAATACATCTCACCGTCGCCATAGCCGATCGCGAGCGGCGAACCGCGGCGTGCGCCGATCAAGAGATCGCCATGACCACGAAAAACGAAAGCGAGCGCGAACGCACCGCGCAACTGTGGCAGCGCGGCCTTCACGGCTTCCTGCGGCGAGGCACCCTTGACGAGATACGAGTTGACGAGATGCGCGATCACCTCGGTATCGGTTTCGCTGGTGAACTTCGCGCCCTGCTTCTCGAGGCCTTGGCGCAACTCGCGGAAATTCTCAATGATGCCGTTGTGGACTACGGCCACGTTCTCGGTGGCGTGAGGGTGCGCATTACTTTCGGTCGGCTTGCCATGCGTGGCCCAGCGCGTATGTCCGATGCCGGTATGGCCCATGAGCGGCGCCTCGCGCAGGCGTGTCTCGAGATTTCTGAGCTTGCCTTCGGCACGTCGCCGATCGAGATGATCGCCTTCCAGCGTCGCAACGCCGGCGGAATCATAGCCGCGATACTCAAGACGCTTGAGCGAGTCCACCAATTGCTCGGCGACTGGTCCGCGCCCGAGAATGCCGATGATGCCGCACATGCGGTTTGCTAGCCCCTGATAGAGAAATCCCCGGCCGTCTTAACGAAATCCGGTCGAGGCAAGATACTCAATAATTATTGCTGTTTCCTACATTTCAGCAATATCAGCAGTTTCACACGTCTTTCTTAACCTTGACGCCGGAAGTCTTCCATTCCGGCGGTTTCTTGCTTCCGCCGATTCACGCCTGGATGGAAGCGACGACCGCCACCCGTCGCCGCTGGACAGCGGGGGGTATTGGCGGTTACAGGTCCGGGCTCAGATGATCAGCAACATCCAGCTTTTGCGAGGATTGGCAGCGTTTGCGGTTGCCTTCTATCACGCTGGCTATGTGATCCCCGGAACCGTGTACAGCGATTTTCTGGCAGTCCCGGTCTTCTTCGTGATCAGCGGCTTCATCATGACGCACATAACGCGCGCTTCATCCGATTATTTCTTGCTTCACAGGCTGATCCGCATCGTCCCGCTATACTGGCTGGCAACATTTGCCTACGCAGCGCTGGTTGCGGTGATTTATCCCGTCATGGGGAAGCATAGCGATAATGTCGTCACGATGAGCACTCTGTTGCGTGACCTGTTCTTCATTCCTCGTCTGGACGACGACGGTGGCATCATTTTCCCGGTCTTGAGTGTGGGATGGACCCTCAATCTCGAAATGTACTTTTACCTGATTTTTGCAGGTGCGCTGCAAATCAGCCGACGCGCTGCCCCGGTCATCGTTGCCGTCGTCGTCCTGATCGTCTGGTTCTGGGGCCATTATCTTGCTCCGCCGTCGCCGATCGGATTTTACGCACATGGCTACGTCATCTATTTCCCGCTCGGGATTGCCGCGTACTACGCCGCGCAATTGCCGGTACAACAGGCCAAGGTCGGCGCGCTCACAGCTTTTGCAGGCATCGCAACGCTCATTGGGTTTGCGACCACCGCTCAGCCAATAATGGCCTTGTTCGCTCCCCCCTTGATCGTCGTGAGCGCCGTGCTGTTGGAACGTGGCGGCGTCATATGCCGCTACCGCTTCGCCATGGCCCTCGGTGCATCGTCCTATGCGCTCTACCTCTGCCACGCGTTCGTCATCGGGCTGTTCCGTGAGGCGACGAAGTTGGTGGCCGGCTTTGACATGAGAGAACATTTGCCGCCCGCCCTGCTGGCGGTCGCCTTAAGCGTTCTCGCCGCATGGATCATCTCCAACTGGATTGAAGTCCCGCTATTGACTTACCTCCGTGCGAATTTGCTGCGTCGGGCAAAGACCGGCTCGATCGAAACACGGTCAACAGAGAAATCGACCGCTACGTGATCCACTTCGCGTCCATCGCACGATGACGCTGCTTAGAGCATGGTGGAGCCGCGTAGATCGGCTGGATGCTCGCGAACGCATTGCTGGTGTCGACGGCAGCGGTGCTCGGGCTAACGGTAACGCCGATGAAGGCTTACAAGCCCCATTAATTGCCCTTGGGCGCCTTATTGCGCGTCTTGAGCTCTCGGTAACGCTTGGCGCCGCCCTCGCGGTTGCTTTGCGGGCTGCGCTCCACGGCCATCGCATCGTCCGGCACATCGCGCGTGATCACCGATCCAGAGCCGATATAGGCGCCCTTGCCGATCTTGACCGGCGCTACCAGTGACGAGTTGGTGCCGACGAACGCGCCGGTGCCAATTTCCGTCTTGTGTTTGCTAAAGCCGTCATAGTTGCACGTGATGGTGCCTGCCCCGATATTGGCGTTGGCGCCAACATGCGCATCGCCGACATAACTCAGATGGTTGATTTTGACTCCGGCTTCGAGAGTGGCGGCCTTGGTCTCGACGAAGTTGCCGATTTTCGCCCCCTCCCCGAGCGACGTTCCCGGGCGTAACCGCGCATAGGGTCCGATCGAGGCGTTCTTTCCGATCGAGGCCTGCACAACATGGGAGAAGGCGTGGATGACGGCGCCGTCCGCGATCGAAACACCCGGGCCGATCACGACGAACGGCTCGATCGTGACGTCCTGGCCGAAGGTCGTATCCGCCGCGAGATAAACCGTTTCCGGTGCGATCAAGGTTACGCCCGCGTCGAGGGCGGCCGAGCGCAGGCGATCCTGCATGACGCGCTCCGCTTCGGCGAGCTGTGCCTTGGTGTTAATGCCGCGCACTTCATCCTCACTGGTTTTTATCACGACAGCCTCCAATCCCAATTCCCGTACGATGGCAACCGCGTCCGTCAGATAATATTCGCTCTTGCTGTTGGCGTTACCGATCTTCTCGATGATCGAAAGCGCCTTGTGTCCCTCAAACGCCATGATGCCGGCGTTGCAGAGCGAAACGTTGCGTTCGGCCGCACTTGCGTCGGCGTGCTCACGAATTGCTACCAGGCGGCCGTTCTCGACAAGAAGCCGTCCGTAGCCTGTCGGATCGGCGGCCTCAAACCCCAGCACGGCCAGCGCTGCGCCCTGGTGCAAGGCCGTACGCAGCCGTTCAAACGTCGCTGCTGAAATCAACGGCGTATCGCCAAAGGCGATGATCAGATCATCCGCCCCCCGCGCCAAGGCGCCGCGCGCCGCGAGCACGGCATGGGCTGTGCCCTTGCGATCACGCTGAACGAAGGTTTCGACATCAGGCCGGTATCGTCTGGCCTCGTTGACGACCGCCTGATGGTCTGGCCCAACCACGACCGCAAGCGATGTCCCGTGGCCCTTGGGCGCGGCCGACAACACATGAGCCAACAATGACTGGCCGGCGACGGGATGCAGGACCTTTGGCAAGGATGACCGCATTCGTGTTCCCTCGCCGGCCGCGAGCACGATGGTCAGGCCGGTCCTGCCGCTCATCAGAATTCCTTTTGACTTTCCCGGTGCGGACTTCTGAACCGCCACGCTAGTAGTCCGACTCTAACATTCGCATTCCGTCTCAGCGGCACTTTTGCGAATGTTAGAAGCAAAAGAACCACTAGCAAATATATGTTTCTAGTGGAGTTTAGGATTTGCCATTCGCTTTGCGAGCTTCCGGCCAAGTGGGCGGCGAATGTCAAATCCAATCCCCCAGCAGAGCGCCGCCATTGCCGCCCTCTTAGAGCGTTTTGACGTTGGATGGAAACCCGATTCGCGTGCCGCCCGGGTTCGAGGATCGAAGGATGGGTCGCCGATTTCCTGTTACTGTTTACCGGTTGATTCGGTGGGGCCTATAGGGGGGCCGAAGACATCTCATGGCGAAGGACTCCGACAAGCTGCGCCGCGGCTTCGATATCGGTGAGACCGGTGGCGCGCTTTCTGGCCTGCTTGCTGACGACGAAGAGCTTGACCGTGGGGCGCTCTGGCGGCTCGGAACCTGGGCGGCCGTCTCCGTCGGTGCGGTGATTGTGGCCCTCATTGCCAACCAGTCTTCGATCGGGGTGCGACGTGAGCAATCCGCGTCGGCTGACCTGTTGAAGCAGGCGCAGCAACTCCAATTGACCGCCAAGGAAAGCCAGAACGAGACACGGCGATTGGCGGCTGCCGTCGATACGCTCAATAGCGATCGGGACCGGCTCTATTCGCGTGTCGCGGTTATTGAGCAGGGACTGGATTCGGTAACCGGCACCATCGCACGCCAAAGCCCCGCCTCAACGGCTCCGCCAGCAGCTGCAGGCCAGAGCAGCCTACAGACCACGCCAGGCCAGGGCGGTGCAGGTCAAGCGAGCACGAACCAGGGCAATACGAACCAGGGCAATGCGAGCGTAACGGCGTCAACCGGACCTTCCGCATCGTCCGCTTCAGCGTCGCCTCCGGCAGCCGCACCGACCGCCCCGAGCGCGCCTGTAGCCACGGCAACGACGGCCTCGGTTGATCCGCAGGCTCCGGTCGCGAAGCCTTCGCCAGCCCCTGTGGCGGCGGCCGTCGCCGCGACGGCTCCTGCCGCTGTGGATAAAGCTGCGGCCATCGATAAAGCCGCAGATAAACAGGACAAGCAGACGCTGGCCGCAATCCCGCCCGAACCGAGCCCTTCGGTAAAATCGGCGACCGATCAGAAAAGTGCCGCGGCCCAGCCGTTGGGTTCGCTGGTGGCGTCAAAATCGATGATGGGCCCGCCCGATCCCGCGGCCGGAAAGCTGATCGAGCCGTTAAAGCCGCCAAACGCTGTGGCCGCGCCGCCGCCTGAGATGGCAACCGTGGCGCCCACAAAGGCTGTTGACGAAACGGGAGCCACGCCATCAGCGGCAGCACCTGAGCTCGTGGCTTCGCGTACCGAATTTGGTGTCGACGTCGGCGGTGCAAATTCGATTCCCGGATTGCGCGCACTTTGGCACGGGCTACTCAAGTCGAGGTCGAACGTCGCGTTGACAAAATTACGTCCGATCATCGTCATCAAGGAAAACAACACCGGGCTCGGCATGCAGCTCCGGCTGATCGCCGGTCCGATCAGTGACGCGGCTGCGGCCGCAAAAATCTGCGCCTCGCTAACGGTGAGCGATCGCGGCTGTACGACTTCGGTATTCGATGGCCAGCGCTTGGCCTTGGGAGCTGACGATGTCGATAAATCAGAAGCGAGTAAGGACGTTGACAAGCCTGCCGCATCGGCATCGAGGTCATCCTCTCGCCGGCACTCCTACGTTTCAAAGCGTCTGAAGGATGAGGATCCTCCCCCGAAGCCGTCGACCTTGTCCCAGATTTTCGGCAAGCGCCAATAGTTCGACCCAAGTCGAAAACGGTTCGCTCGGTTACTGGAAATCTCGAAATTGCAGCTGGTTGGCGTTACCTCTTGAAGGGTTTTCAAGGGTGCCGTTTCCAGAATTGCCTTGCGTGGCGCGGCCAAAAGCGTCAAACCGGCCCTGCTTTCGCCAAGGAAATTGCCGTGAAGAAAATCCCGTTCCGCCTCACCCCCTATCAGGTGCAATGGCTTCTGGTCGTAGGTTTCCTCACCGTCGGCTATGCGATCTACGTGCGGTATATGGCGATCGAGCTTTCGAGCACATCGCTGGCCTGTGACGCCGGCCTGCAAACCCTGCTCTGCAAATCCCGGGCACTCGCGACCACGCTGTTTCGGAATTCGGTCTTTGGCATCACCGCCCTCATCATCGCGGTGCTGCATCTGATCCGGCCGTCGATCCTCCTGCTCACACTTGGCCTGATCGCCGCAGGGTTCGGCATTGTGCTTTACAACGTCGTTTTGTCCGGACTTGCGATCGGTGTGCTTATTCTGGGTTTCGCGCGACCCGCGCCCGCCACAGCGTAGCGGCCAGCAGTACGTAAATCGCGCACGTCCACAGCGACTGCCAATTGTCCGGACCTTCGTCGAAGCCGGTATAGATGGCGGTCAGAACGAGCAACCCGGCAAAGGTCGCCTCGGCTATGGGACGGGCGCCTTCCTGCGGTCGATTGAGCAGGCTTAACATCGCGAACGGCACCACGGCCATCGTCAGCGCCGCAAAAGGAAAATCCTTGTAGCGCGGGTCGAACGCAAGGCCTACCGCGGTGTCGGCGCCGATCACCGTTGTGATTGTGAGGATCAGACCCAAGATCACGACCGTCCACGACCGTCCGCGATAGCCGGAAGGGCCGACTAGTTCCAGGAAGGTTGGCGAGCTTTTGCCGGACATCAGCGCGTGCGAAGCGAACAATGGCGAAGCAATGCCGGCCGCCAGCAGAAAGCCCCAAAGCAACCAGCCGCCGACACCATAGCTTTCGTAATACATCTTGTCGGCGGCGACCCCCAGCAACGCGCCAGCTGACGTGGCCGATATGCCGACGGCGATCCAGGACGCTACACGGGGTGTCCAGGGCTTACGCCGCAGCGTCAACCACGCTACAGCGAAAACCAGAACCGACAGCACCATGCCGGCGGCCATATGCAGCTTCCAATCGGGATAATTGCTGATGGCGATTCCGGGTGGATATTTCAGTGTCCGGCGGACGGAATTGAACAATCCCCAATAGCCGCCCATGGTGCCTTCAAGCTGGCGCTTCCACGGCTGGTCATAGGCCTCGATCAGGTTGACGCGAAAGTTCTGCCGCTTGGCAAGATCCAGGATTTCCGAAACCACGCGCGCCTGGTTGGTGCGCGAGGGTAACGCTGCATCGCGCATCCGCCCGGCACTCGGCCAGCCGGTCTCTCCGATCAGGATTTCCTTGCCCGGGAAAGCGATTTCCATTCGGCGCCGGATCGCTTCGACGTGAGCTGCGGCGTACTTCGCGCGGATCGGAAAGTCCTCCCAAAACGGAAGGATGTGAATGGTCACGAAATCGACCGCGTCATAAATCTCGCGATAGCGCAGCCAGTATTCCCAGACGTCGGCATAGGTCACGGGAACCGGCACCTGCGCCTTGACCTGGCGGATCGTGGCGGCAAGGTCGGATTGGCTCATTTCTCCGCGCAGCAGCACCTCGTTGCCGACCACGAGCGCGGTGATGGTTGACGGGAATTCCTTTGCAAGCCGAACGGCAGTAGCAATCTGCACCGCGCTCTTCTGACGATTGCCGCTAAGCCAGATTCCCTGGATGACCTTCAGTCCCACTTTGGCCGCCAGTGCCGGCAGCTGATCGAGACCGCTGTCGATCGAATAAGTGCGGACGCAATCGGATACTTTGACGAGTTCGGCAAGGTCTTGGGAAATCTGTTCCGCCGAAATATGGGTCGTCGGCAACAGCGGCGTCTGCTCACCGCGGAACGGCGCATAGGATACGCACTGAAGCTTGGCGTTGGGATCGATCGGCGCGCGCACCAGCGAAATCGGCGTGGCAAGCCACCACCACACCGCTGCTATCGAACCTAAGGACAATATGAGAAGCGCCAGCGGCGTGCGAAAAGAAATCGGTTCTCTCCTCCGGGCAGGGTTCCTCCGGCCAGGGATCGTCGATTAGCCCGTCGTCGGCGGTCTGCCAAGAGCGGGAACGGCCGGACCGAGCGCCAGTGCGCCCTCGGGTTTTACCAAACTACGATAAAGTTGTGGGTTTGCTTGCAAAAATCCAAAATCTCCTTCATGGGATTCCGGCACGTCTGGCCGCCGCATTGGAGACCTATTTGGCGGCAAGCGTGACGAGCGGTATCGTATCCGACAGGGCCTGCCGAGCCGGAGTTAGGCAAGGACTTGCAAAGAGTTGGGCCGGAACCAGATCGGGGAATTTATGCGTCAGCAGGTGCTTCAGGGTCGGTTTGCGGTGTCGCGCTTTTTTCTGGTTTCGGGATTAGCCCTGACGTTTGGCATCGGCAGCGCGCTGGCCCAGAGCGGAGGGCCGGCGAACCAGGATCAGTCCGGCAAGCCTGCCCCGAACGCGGTCGACGCCGCCAAGGATAACCAGCGCAAAACGGACGAATTTGCCGAAGCCGCCCAGGCCATCAACGGCCCGGCCGGTAACCCCGAATGTGTATGGCTCGGTCGGCGTGTGGTCCGCCTGATGTGGCGCGATGATCTCGACACGGCCTTTCGCCACCTCGACCTCTACGACCGTTTTGGCTGCCCGGGTGGGCATGTGCAGGCAACCTTCCGCTGCCTGACCCGTTTTGGCGGCCAGATCGATGACAAGGTGCAGAAGAGCCTGGACGACCGGGTCCATGCCTGCTGGATCAACCCGAATGCCCAGCCGCAGGCGGCCGCGGCTCAGCCGCCTGCCCCGCCGGCGACATCCGGCAATGCGGCTGCGGCGCCTGCCGTGGCAGCCCCAGTTCCGGCGCCCGCCGCGAAATAGTCCGGGAACCCGCATGGCGTGGGGCTTTGTGCCCTCAAAACGCCATCGCTTCACACCAGTTGTTAAGCAGTCGCTTCACGCTAGTTGTTAAATCGTGTGGCGCGATTATCCTAGAGGGCACCTCCGTGCCGGCCGAACCTTGGGGACGGGTTCGCTTTATCCCACTGTGTGCCCCTAATGGTTAGTTGCGATGCGCGCCGTCGTCGCCGTCTTGTTGTTCGTAGCCGCCGCCCATGCGGGACTTTGGGGCCTCCTCCAGGAAAAGCAGCAGGCCCCGGACTTTCACGGCGTTTTGCCGAGCATTTCCTACACGCCCTTCGAGCCCGGTCACACCGTCGCGGACGGCGACTCCGAGAAGGTTCGCAATGATCTGAAGAAATTCTCGACGATCACGCGCGCGGTACGTCTCTATACTTCGACGGAAGGCAGTGAACTCGTTCCGCCGATCGCGGCCGAGTTCGGCATGAAGGTCATGGTCGGAGCCTGGATCGGAAAGGACGCGAGCCGCAACAGCACCGAGATCGAAGCCGCCATCAATCTCGTCCGTCACAACAGCAACGTCGTCGGCGTCGTAGTCGGTAACGAAACGATCTACCGCGGCGAGCAAAAGGTTGAAGACCTGATCGAACTGATCAAGCGGGTCAAGAAGTCGGTCAACGTTCCCGTTACCAGCGGCGAAATCTACAGCATCTGGAGCGAAAATCCCGAACTCGCCTACTCCGTCGACTTCATCGCCGCGCACGTTCTGCCCTACTGGGAACGACATCCGGCGAACGAAGCGGTAGATCAGGCGGTCGACCGTTACCAGTTTCTCCGCAACCAGTTTCCCGGCAAGCGCATCATGGTCGCGGAATTTGGTTGGCCGAGCGCAGGTTACAATTTGGGTGGCGCTTTTCCGGGGGCGTTCGCGCAAGCAACGATCTTGCGAAATTTCGTCAACCGCGCCGAGTCCATCGGCATGGAGTACAACATCGTCGAGGCCGTCGATCAGCCCTGGAAATTCTTCGAAGGCGGCGTCGGCCCCTACTGGGGAATCTTGAACGCCGCGCGCGAGCCGAAATTCAACTGGACCGGCCCGGTCGTCAATCCAGACTACTGGAAGCTGGCCACGATCGCAGTCCTCGTCGGCATCCTGATGTCGTTGCCGATCCTGCGGCTGGCGCAACCGACCGTACTGCAAGCCCTGACACTGTCGGCCGCAGCTAACGGCGTCGGCGCCTGGGCCGCGACCGTGTTTGCTTTCTGGGCCGGACATTATTTTGTCTTCGGTTCGGCCTTTGCGCTAACGCTCGGCCTGGTCCTGCTGGTGCCGCTGGTGCTGATCGCGATGGCGAGGATCGAGGAGATCGCAGCGGTCGCCTTTGGAAAGAAGCCGCGGCGTCTGATCGTCAAGGGCGAGCCGACAGTGCCGGCGACCATCGGCGGCAGCGTGAGCTTTCCGAAAGTATCGATCCATATCCCGGCCTATTTCGAACCCCCGGACATGCTCAAAGCAACGCTCGATGCGGTGGCGCGGCTCGACTATCCGAACTTCGAATGTGTCGTCATCATCAACAACACGCCGGATCCCGCGTTCTGGCAACCGATCCAGGATCACTGCCGCGCGCTCGGCGAGCGCTTCAAGTTCATCAACGCGGAGAAGGTAAAGGGCTTCAAGGCCGGCGCCTTGCGCATCGCCATGGAGCGAACTGCCGTGGATGCCGAGATCATCGGCGTTATCGACGCGGACTATGTCGTGGGACCGGACTGGCTGAAAGACCTGGTTCCGGTATTCGCCGATCCACGCGTCGGCCTTGTGCAGGCGCCGCAGGATCACCGCGACGGCGACCGTTCACTGATGCATTACATCATGAATGGCGAATATGCCGGCTTCTTCGATATCGGCATGATTCAGCGCAACGAGGAAAACGCCATCATCGTGCACGGCACGATGTGCCTGATCCGCCGTGCGGCGATGGACATGGCCGGCGGCTGGGCCGGCGACACCATTTGCGAGGATACCGACCTCGGCCTGAACATCATCGAGCACGGCTGGCTGACGCACTATACCAACTTTCGCCACGGCCACGGACTGCTGCCGGACACCTATGAGGCGTTCAAGAAACAGCGGCACCGCTGGGCCTATGGCGGCTTCCAGATTGTAAAAAAGCATTGGCGGCGTTTCCTGCCCGGGGCAAGCCGGCTGACGCGCGATCAGAGGCGCGAATTTTCACTCGGCTGGCTGAACTGGCTGGGAGCGGAAACACTCGGAGTCGTGGTCGCGATCCTCAATCTGATCTGGGTACCGATTGTTGCCTTTGCCGACATCGCGATCCCCGACCGCATCCTGACCTTGCCGATCATCGCGACTTTCGTCGTCAGCCTCGCGCATTTCCTCATCCTCTATCGGCTGCGCGTGCCGGTGAAATGGGGACAGATGCTGGGCGCCATGATTGCCGCCATGAGCGTCCAGTGGACGGTGTCGCGTGCGGTCGCTCAGGGCTTGATTACCGAACATCTGCCATTCGCACGCACCTCCAAGGGCGGCTTGTCGCGGATGTCGATCGAGTTCCAGGCTTTCTGGGAAGCCGTGATCGGAGTGCTTCTTCTGATTGGCGCGGTCGTGCTCGTGGTCACCAACAGTTCCAAACAGATCAGCGAGATCTATATCTTTGCGGGTGTGCTGGTGCTCGAAAGCCTGCCGTTCCTCTCAGCGGTGGCGATCGCCATTCTCGAGAGCTCCCGGATCAACTCGTTCAAGTTCTGGCACGACGCCGGCGTTCGCACTGCCGAATTGATCGGACTGCGGCCGGTAACACTGCCGTCCGTCGCAGCCCCTCCCCAGCCCGTCGCCAGCGAAATCCGCTCGGAAGCCAGTTGAGGCGCGAACTGTTTTAAATCCTCAAGCCAAAGCCGGTAAAGCCAGCATTGGCCGGCATTGTCGTGTTCTTACTTGTGCATCGGAGTTGGCGGTTGGACCGCTGGCGCGCCGTTCGCCATCGACGGTTCAATCACCCATACGCTGTTCTCGACCGGATATTCGCCCGGTCGTTTGCGGATGCCTCGGGCATCCTGACAATAGACCTGCGGAGGATGTTCTTGATCGTAGACGGCCAGGTTATGCGCGCGACACCAATCCTTGTCCGACCGAGCGTGGGACCAAGTGAAGTAGGCCACGACACCGATCGCAATGAACATACAGACCCACGCGATCACGATCACCTTGGCGGTCTGCGGGCTGATGCGGGAAGAGAAGTCCATCTGGTGTCCCGATCGCTCAGCGCTGACCCGAAGCCTCGGTCGGTCGTATCGGCCTCACTCAGAAGCCGGCTTGTGTTCGAACCGGATACCGCATTTTTTCGCACCCGATGCCTGCTCGACCGCGATCAGCTGACCCTTCATCTGGGCAAATTCGCCAGACGCTTGCTTGTCGCCGCCGACGAAGTGAAGCCGGCCAGACCACCACTACTTTGCGCCGGTGGCCCAGGTATCTTTTGTGCGCTGACCGTCTTGGGCACCTGAGAGAGTGTTAGCTTTCGCCGTTATCGATTGAGCTTCGAGGGGAGAGCTGCTGACACGTGAAGCTCTGATACTGCGCCGGTGACACATATGCCTGCGTGATTTCTTGCGAAATTGACGCACATCCACCCAGCGCGGCGCCCAACGCGACAAATCCCAGAATACGCATGACCTGATCTCCGGCTGGCCGCATCCAAGCTCAGCCTTCTGGCGTGCGCAAGGATTTCCCCGGGGCCGGCAAATAGATTTTTCAGCGATCAGGCGCAGAATCGTGGCTGAACCCGCTACTACTTCACGTGCTTCTGCTCGGCAGCTTCAGATGTTGTCGGCCAAGCCATCAGGTTGGACCCCGCGGAAAGCCGCCGGGGTCGACGGACTCCTCATCAGCAGCGCACAGCCGTATTGCGCCTTGGCCGCCGCCCTGGTCGACAGCTGCGCAGCCGAGATGTTCGAAAAAAGCTACGGCTCCCGTAAATTTCATAAACTGAGCAATATTGAACACGCCGTCGTATATCGACGCGGCATAATTTGTTCCGTGCCAAGAGGGTGGCACCGCGTCCAGCCAAAGGTCTGACCGCGGCAACAATGAAGTGGGTACCTCAGATGGTTGGCGAGAAATCAAGGCGGTTAGTCGTCGGCACCCGTGTTTCTTGGAACCACAGTGAAGCCGACCAGGGCACGGTTATAGAAAATACCTGGTCTGCCGTGCGAATAAAATGGGATACCGGATTGACGGGCGCTGTTCATCACAACGACATGGGCGAAATCCACGTCGCAGCATTGAAGGCGTGACGACTTCCGGTGAATCATGCCACGGGCAAGTACATCGCGAGGACCGAGAGTACAGCCGTGATTGCTAACGGTTCATTCGCGCGATGCGACGACTTTGGCGGGCAGCGTATCAGCCCAAGCCGTCGCCGATGTCTCACCCGGGCGGCGGTTTCGTTTTCGTTATTGCGGACCTGCGCTCTGTTTGCCTTTTTTCAAAAACGCTAGGATTGCCCGATCTTCAATATCTGTCGCGCCATCTACCAGCGCACTGAGGCGCTTTGGGTAAATCCTCTGTCTCGTCCATGTCGCGCGCTTT
The DNA here is from genome assembly GCA_963824305.1 of uncultured Alphaproteobacteria bacterium. Classification (GTDB taxonomy): domain Bacteria; phylum Pseudomonadota; class Alphaproteobacteria; order Rhizobiales; family Xanthobacteraceae; genus Bradyrhizobium. The sequence continues at coordinate 117,787 of CAWGOW010000001.1, read as the reverse complement.
GGACAAGGCGCGGCAAATACGGCTAAGGCCGCCACCCTGTTGCGTATCGCGTTTTCAACTTTGAAGGTTAAAGCAGCTTGGCGAAGATCCGTGCGCAGCCAATTGCTACACGATCACTGAGCAGCGTTAGCGAGCTTGCAGCCTTTCTTGATCTGAATGTTACCTGCAGTAAAGTATTCGTTAGCATCATCGCCAGCGAGATTTTGGTTGGCGTTATAGCAATGTGTATCCAAGCAAACACGAATGGCCCTCGCATCAGTGGCGCTAGCGGGCTCACGTTTTACCGGATAATGGGCAACTTCTCCCGGAACAACCCGAAGGCTATCTAGTGTTTTATTAGCAATGCGATCTTTTATTTTTTACCTGCGCGACGGTGTCGGTTGTATTCTCAATCAACAGCTCAACAACGGTGGGCATGCTGGGGACTTTGCGGTCGCAGTAAGTACTGTTCAGTACGATTTTGTTGCATTGTCGGCCCGCAACCCTCGGCCGCCATGATCAGGCACTCGATCGCGATCTGCCACTTCTCATTCTTCAGCTCTGCCTTCGGCAGCTTCTTGATGTAGTCGGCGGCATGCTTGAGCGTGATCAGCTCGCGACCGTCCGGCAGCAAGTTCGCGTCCTCGAATGGTTTGCTCCAGCCCCCCTTAGCCGATCATTGCCCGGCTGGGTTTTCATTTCATGGGTCCGGCCGCGTCTGTTTTCGACGAAACCATTTTCCGACGGTTACAACACACTCCTGAAATGGACTGGCGGTTAGATCGTAACCAAGACGATCGTACTTCCACAAGAAGCGATCAACCGCCGTCACTCAGCTCCTTTATTAAGCTCCAACCGACGAGGTTCGCATGTCGACCACGATTGTTCTTTCAGAGCCAAAATCATTTCCGCTACGGAGTTCGATGCTCGGCGTGCCGCTAGCGATCTGGGCATTATCTCTCTTGTTGATCGCTGTGGTTGCATATCTTCACCCGACCGTCATTACGTTTGGTCCGCTGGAATTATTGCCGCCGTTTTAATTCGCCAGAGTATGTTGGGAGCAACCGACATGAGCACTTCACAGAGCCAGTTCGAGCGTTTGTCGCCAGAGGACCGCATCGTCTATAAGCGATGGCTGCGCGGCGGTTTGTTGTTTTACGGCACGCTCACAGCGCTATTTATCTTTGCAGCGCTCGCAAACCAAATTTACACAAATGGGCCTGACAAAGTTGCGGGCAACACACAGCATGCGGCCAGGATTTTGGCACGAAATTAGCTGACCACTTTTGGATCTCGGGGCTGGTGAGGATTGCGGCGTTACCGTGGGTCCAACGCTTACACCGTTGCCGATTTATCTTTGAATTTGAAAGGGACCGATCGAGCGGGAACTGAAGCCGCCAATTCGTCAGCGCCGATCGTGTCTCGCACACAGAAAAACGAAACACGCACCGGTGGACATCCGAGAGCTATGTAGGGCTATCGGTCGGTGTCTGTCCAAAACCAGGATTAGGTAATTGCGAAAGCAACCAAGCCAGAGAACAGCATGACAACGCCGGCCACGGTCAGAGCGAGGAAGCTGTAAGAAGTAAATTCTTCACGCATGGCACACCACCTGTCGCTTGCCCCTGCGCAGAGCGAACGACCGTGCGCCTGCACAGTCAAAGGCTCGTTTGCCCGCGGACCTATTTCGATCCGGGTTGAGGCTTTAGTGCAACACCGGTTTAAGGGCGCTGCGAGGGCTTTGCCGCCGGCAATCGGTTTGCAGACGCAGCGCAGACACAAGGCCTAAGCTGAATCCTGAAAATCGCGCTTAAGTACTTGATACGGCGTCACTCATCGTTACGCAGACTGTCGGCATGAATGATTTGCACCAGGGCTTTTCGAAGCGACCCGACGACCTGATCCATGTGCGGCCGCCGCCTTCGCCTCGTTTGCCTTGACGATTGGCGCTGACCCAGCGGGGCATCTGGCCTCGGCGCGCGCTGGGAAGACGGCGACCAACAGAAGCGCGGCGTTACTAAGTACGGCTGAGCGTGTGCGCCCCGCCTCGCAAGGGGCGATGAGAGCGGGGCGGGGCAATTCCGCTGGGGCGATTAAATCCAGCGTTAGCTGTAGAGGCTTCGATTCGTGGCGAGTTTTAGGCGGCACAGTTACGTGACAGCCGCTTGCACTCACCTGATCCGAAAATCTTCAAGTTTTTTGCCAGATTGAAGCTGGGCCGCAAGCCAACGAGGCTGCTTGCCTCGTCCTGCCCAGGTCTCGCTGCGGTTTTTCGGGTTGCGAAATTTGGGAGAAACCTTCGGGTAAGCACGCCTTTCGCGCTTGGGAAGGGAGCGTCTCTCGCTCCCACGACTTAATTCGTGAAGCCTTTTTTCAAGCGCGGTTTTCTCTGCAACTAGCTTGCGGCTGAGTTCAGCGTCCACTCTCTCATGCAGCGCCCACAGTGCATCGATCGACATGGCGTTTAGTTCGTTATTCGTCATTAGTTTCGGCTCATTTAATTAGTGGAGTTTATATTGAGGTAACTCGCCCGTATGCACTACACGCCCAAGAGAAAGCAGACTTGGCCGATCGCGCCAAACAGGCTGCTTAAAGCGAATTCTCACACATTTCAGTTTAAGAAGGTTTATTTTGACTAACCTGTGTTCGACTGAGGGAGATTTCTTGTCTGGGAATGCGGGTCCGTTGCGGGGCACACCCAGATTAAACCATCCTGTCCCATATCCGCTCGTCCGGAAAAGCGAGCGACGGCGGGCGGGGCTCCAGCGGCTCGGCCTTCGTCCTAATTCCGTGCACCACTGCAACAGTCGGAACTTGTTGCAGGGCGGTTATCGCTTACCAAAAAAGCGGTCAAAGCTGTGTCCTCTTTACAACTCATTCGAACAATCGAAGTCTGTGTCACCAATCGGACGAACTTACCCGCGGCTGAGGAGTATGTTTCGAACAGGAAATACTTCTGTTTTTTGGGGACATTGAAATGCGCACCAAATTTATTTGGACTGCTCTCGCCTTGATCGGTGCAACAAGCATCGCTTCTGCCGCCGATCTTCCGGCTCGCACCTACACCAAGGCTCCCGTGATGCCGGTGCAGGTATTTAACTGGACTGGCTTTTACATCGGCGGTTTCGTTGGTGGCGCTTTCGACGACCGGAACGCTACCGCGACAGACCCGAGTAGCCCGGCCGGTGCATTGTACAACGGCGGCAATCTCGTCAATTCCTACGGGCTGAACAGCGGCTTCATCGGCGGCGGTACGGTCGGCTACAACTGGCAAACGCCGGGTAGCAATTTTGTATTTGGCCTTGAAGGTGAAGCTGGCTATCTCAACCTGCACCGGTCGCAACAAGACATCAATGCGATCAACTCCGGCTTTGCGTTTCCGGATAGCATCAATTCCAGCCGTATCGGCGACGCCTATGGCGTGATCGCTGGCCGGCTGGGTTGGGCCGCTGATCGAACCCTGTTCTACGCCAAAGGCGGCGTTGCTTTCGTCGGCAACAGCTACAACTTCAACGATTCCTGTAGCACGGGAGGGTGTGGTGCTTCGACGCTATTCCTCGGCCATTCCGATACCCAGGTTACCTATGCCGTCGGCGCGGGCATCGAATACGCCTTCACCAACAACTGGAGCCTCAAGGGCGAGTACCTCTATCTCGGCACGCGCCGGACATTCACACAGTCCGGTATAGCGGGTGGCGGTCTTGCTGGCACGGTCGAAACCAACACGGCCAGCGAGCCGGGCGTGCATACAGCCAAGATTGGCATCAACTATCGTTTCGGCGGACCGATCCTCGCGAAGTACTGACTTTTCCGGAGATTGAAACTTCAAAGCCCCGGCATCGTCCGGGGCTTTTTTCATGCGAATAGGTCCGCGCGCTGTCCAGCGCGTTTCTCATTGGCGCTGCCGCTTCACCGCGAGAAACTCATCCAGCCCCCCTCTTCGCGGTGAAGCTCCCGGGAAGCACGGAAGCTGGTCGTGCACTGGTTTCCCCGATCGGCCGCGGCGGGAAGATCAGCGAGATTGAACGTTCTCGCATGTGCCAACCACACTTCGCGCGCAACGTAACACTTTAATCTCAGTGTGACGTGGGTCGGGGGATTCTCGTCGCTCGTCGGACGAAACCAATGCAGATTTTAATCGCCGTTGTTGCGATTTGGTTCGGACTGAACCTGGCAATTTTCGCATTCATCCTGCGGCAGCGTTCACCACACTTTCGACATCGCGTGTCGAGCCTAACCTTGGGAGTATTCGCGCCCAAGCAAACCACGGCCCATCACCGACATTGAAAGACGTGGTGACCGGTTTATCGATCGCGATTTGTGCGAAATTGAAGCTGGGCTTTCGAGGCTGCAATAGCCGAGGTCAGCTGCAGTTGCGATATGTTTTTGTTACGCTCGGCTTGTTCGACCTCTCGCCGTAGCATTGCGATCTCTGACCACAAGCGGTGCAGGGTCTCGTCTGAAATGGTCTTTTCGGCACGCATAACCAACTCCCACGAATAGGCCACCGGGCCAGTTCCCAGCGGACATCTAAGCAAAGAGCGCGCCTAACTTATGTGAGCTAGCTCACTTGAAAACTGCGCAGTTTGGCGCTGAGGCAGTTTGACGCCCTGCTCTCGGCTAGCCTGGAACATGAACAGATTCCGCCGATCTAACCGCGGAGAGAACCGCTGAAATGCTGGGCAGCCGGAAGCAGTCAATTGCCCGAGATCGAAGCCGAGCGCCTTAAATCTTGGCTTGAGGCTCCAATAAAGTTCAGCAACCGAGCCGCTGCCCCAGAGCACCACTCTCGGATGTCCCGATGGCATGCACTCTCCCAGATCAATTTCCATCGGAGATTGATCGGGGCGCAGGAAGCAAGTGCCCTCGCGAAATTCCGATTATAATCGTACTGTCGATAAGAGAGGAGCAAATTTACCTTCTCATCAAGCGCCAGGGGAATCCGGCTGACGCGATTACGGCCGTAGCGGCGCCACCGAATAGCATCGCTAGCGCTGCTGAAGTCGCAAAGGCAATCGTTCGCGAAAGTCGTGTTCGTTGCCCAGAACGCCGGGCAGGCTGTTCAACAACGATATAACAGCCACGCCATAACGAAGGAGACTATCGGCCCCCCGATCAAAACATTCATGGGGCTGAGGTCTAGAGATAAAGACGGCGATAGACCAGTGACTGAGTATAGCGAGTAGGACATGTCCCTATCAGTGAAATGGGCCATTTCCCCATCAAGTGTGAAGCTAGCATCGGAATCCGTTCGATTTGACGGACCTACCGCCGTCGATCTCGCAGTGGGAATTGACCCGAGCAATTTCGGAATTCACCAAATACCCCCCGAACGAAGCTTCCATCGCCACTCTGGAAAAACGGCTGAATCCAAATACTAAGCGCGCATGCCGAACTTCCAACTGCAAAGTGGGCGATGGTGCGCGTTAGACCTCCAAGCGGATCATCCTGCTGACGGCGTAGATTAACAGCGCGAACAGGACCAAAACTAGGAAGAAAAATTTGATGCTTCCGCTGCGCCGTTCTGCGAATTCGTCGTTCAAATCCAAGTGCCGAGCATTGTAAACAATCGGAGTGCTCGCCTTTCGACGACGTCGGCTCCAAGCTTTGCTTAGGAGACGCCGAATCTCATTTTCCTTGAGCGGCTTTTTCACTTTCCCTTCGCCTTCAGCCCGATCTCGACGAGGCGCCGGATGGCTTCCGAAAGTGTAGGCATATCCGGTTGCTTTTCAGCCCATCGGACAATGGCGGCGCGGATGACGGGGTCGGCGCGAAAGCCCATCATCGGTGTAATTCCAGTAGCTGGGCGCCCTGCCGATTTTTGTTTAGCAAATATTGCTTTCTTCATAAATTTCTGTTTAGCATAAATGCGAGCCGAGGGTAAGCTGACACTTCCGCCCCGGCTCTAACCCGGACCACAACGGAGTCGATCCAATGGCCAAGGCTAAACGCGTGCATAGCACGCCACGGAAAACTGCGCCCAGATCTAAGCGGGCGAACGCACCCAAAACGACGCGAGCAACCGACGCGGAAAAGAGCCCACTTGTGTGGCTCGCTGGAGAATCCAGTCTGCGAATGCGCGCGGATGGTAGAGATCGCCATGGATTCGCATTCCTCGAACGCGGATTATGCCACTTTCGCGATCAATAAGCTGTGCGACATGGTGCTGTCATTGCGGGATTTTTACCAGGGCTGTCCAGCAATGCCGATCATGGAGAGGAGCTGAGCCATGGACGATGAAATCAGCGAAAAAGCAAAGAAGGCAATTGCTGACAATGCCAGGCGAAAGGCTTTCGACCGTCTTGAACGGGACGACGCGCATTCTAGAGCGGCTATGCAACGGCGCGTGAGAGCAATCGCGCAGGAAAGAAACATCCCGCCGGCCGACTTTCATAGGGTCATGTACAAGCGACCGAGCACGCTTGGTGTTCTGCAAAAAGCACAAGATAAGCTTCGATTGGTTGCTTGCCGGCGCCCTCAAAGGGCTGAAGCGCATGACGCGGAAGCGCGTGCTCCATCCGGCACCCGCGCCTAGACGCAACCGGCAGCGATTGGCAGCACATGCCACAAGGCTGCGGGGGTAACGAACCGTCAACTTGATTGCTCTACGTTTCCGGCATCGCGTGCGTAATTGCGCGACCGTTTTGGAACAAACTCACAGCCCGCCGGTCTCAACCCCGGCGGGTTCTCGTTTGATGCGAGTGCGGCGCACAACCTAACCTGCCTAAATCATGAGCTGGAACTTTTCATTTCTTCTGCGCATTGTTCATGTAATTAGAAATGAAAATATTGGGGGGCGCGCGATGCTCATCGCGTTTGAAGTGAACATTGCACTCTGGATGATGATCGCCTGCGGGATAATTGAAACGGCAGTTCGCTTCTATTGAACTAGGCGAACAGCCACTTCGCTAGTCTGACGGTGAGCCAGCCGAACGCTGACACCCAGCCGATCGTTGCGACCGCGATTGCCGCCAGATACGCCATTACAAAAACCCGCTTCAATAACGGACCCCTTCTGGTCGTGGCCCTAGGCATCACTTCGGTGAGGCTGTTCATGGAACGCTCCTCAAGTCGAACTACGCATAAGGCGTTTGATGTAGCGGAATGGTTCAACGTCCAAGTGACGCGGGGGATCGAAATCATGGCTAGAAGATGGCAACGGCCGTCGCCCGTCTGCACACATTTGGATTTTCGGGCCGCTTAAACTGATGCATGCAGGATCGCGTGGTCACTCGCCTGTGAATTCGTGCGCAGCAAGCCCTAGTAAATAATAGCAAATTTCTGTATTTGCCACTGTAGATATGCTGCGGAAAACTTGGATAACTCCCGTCCAGCTTTAGTGCGGACCGGCACTCGGAGACGCAGTCGGCGCAAACAGTGAGTTCAAAGTCTTTTGGATTGATAGATAACCTGCGTCTGCGCGCGTGGGCCAAATTGAGCCCGTCTGTTCGCCTGGCACGGGCTGCTCGCATCCCTTGCAGATTATCAGTCTTTTCTTCAATTCTTCGTCGGCAGCGCGGCTGATAGCATCTAGGGCGGCATTCCATTCCTTCGAGTTTGGATCCAACTGGGAAAGCCCATTCTCGCTCGGAGAAACTGCATTGGATGTCAGCCCAACGTATTTGGTACGTCGAGGTTTAGCCCGGTGCGCGCGGTGAAGTTTGAGAACGGGGCCGACCTCAGCCCGTGTACTCGAAGGCGGAACGTAGGACCCGATATCATGACAGCAGCCGCCGAGAGCTAACCCTGCCGCGATCGCAAATGCTAATCGTCTGGCCATGTTGGGTTGCCTCTGCCCATCACGATACGTGGACTGCTCAGACAACCTGTCCAGTTATGGTTAATTTCCGATTAAGCATTGTAGCGCCAGAACAACGTACCGTCGGGCGGCACAACAACGCTTTTGCCCACACTGGCAATCTTCGATAGCCGATATAACTAGTTGATTTTATTGGTGAGCGCGCTGGGGATCGAACCCAGGACCCCGTGATTAAAAGTCACGTGCTCTACCATCTGAGCTACGCGCTCGCTCAAGGCCGCTGTGTAGGGGGCACGCGGGTGCGGGTCAATAGCAGGCGCCAATCCGGCTGCCGAGATCGAGGGCTGGATTCCCGCTGGGATCGCCGCGGCCGAGACGCGCAACGTATACCGGTTTCTCTCGGTTGTGACCGAACATTCCCCGGACTCTCGCGTTATCGGCTCAGAGAGGGAGCACCGACATGAAACGTCTCTCCATTCTTTGCATCGTAATTTGCGTGGGCTTTACAGTTACTGCTGCGTTTGCGCGCGGCGGCGGCGCGGGTTCGCATCATTCCTCAGCCATGACCGGCATTCCCGTCACCGGGGGCGCCTTCGGCGAGAAGCCCAGTTCCCCTGGGACGAACTCGGCAGGAACTGCCCTTTCGACCAGCGGCTATGGCAACAGTTCGGCAAAGGGCCCGCTGCTTGGCACCAGCGCCGTTGTCGATCGTGAAGAGGCGAAGGTTGGGAAGGCGTTATCGTCAGTTTGCCGCGGCTGCTGATCTAAATCCGAAGCAAGCGTAACCACGCGCGTTCCGGTCGCTTGCCTTCGCTTCACGGCATCTATCTGCGGAAAGCGTCGCCGCGGCCGACGACTACACGATCTCCCTGCGGCGATAAGGGAGCAACTTGCTCCCTTACGCAGCCAGGATCTTTATTCCCCACCAGACCACAGCGAGCGCGATAGCGATGCAGGTGGCCGTGAGGGCGTTTTCCAAGGCAGATGAGCCCATAACGATGCTCTCATTTGCCTACCCCACATGAAAGGTAAGTGATTCCATCGCCGAGCCGCAACATTGTGAAGGAAGATATGAACAGCTGACGCGGCCTTTGAGGGTCGCATCAGCCTGCGATGGCAGCCTATTGCCGGTGGAACACCAGCGTCCGAAGCTCGATGCTCTCGCGCGGCGGCGTGTGCTTCGGCGTTGTCGGATCGACGAAGGCGGTGTGAGGAGCAAAGCGCGCACGACCGTCGGTCGCGGAATCATAGCACTTCAGAAGCAGCGCTTCGCCGACCGCCATCTCCGGGAAATAGAACCAGCGATGGTTCGGGTTGAACTTCACCGAGTAGGTTTCGCCTTTGCGGTTCGGATAGATCAGATCGGAGGCGATGAGATCGCCGGCGGTGACACTTGCCGCATCACACAACGCCAGCGGCGTATCCCGAACCGGACCGCGCACCGGACGCCACAGGTTGATAACCTGCACGCGGCCTTTCAACAGTTCCTCTGCCTCATCCGGCAGATGTTCGCGCACACGATTGGCACCGGACGTATCGGTCTGATCGACATGGACGCGCGTCGCCGGTTGCCGCGGACCTGCGCCGCGAACATCGTCCGCGCCCTCAACCCGTCTGCGCACGGTATGATCGAAAATGAAGACGCGGTCCGCGCGTAGCGTCGCCTTGAGGAAGGCCTCCGCCGCCGGATAGTAGATGTCGCGCACTTCTTTATCGTTGTAAAAATCCCGCACCGCCGTGGGATGCTGGACCAACGCAAAGCCCTCACGATCGAGCGAAAAACCGTCGGCGACCGGGCGGCCGTCGAATATCGGCACCTGATGCGGTTCGGGCAATGCGGTTGACTTGGGTTCGCCCGCCGGCGGCTCCAAAGCATAGGTGCGCGGCTTGCCCTCGGTCGGCGCCAGGTAGTTCAGCTCCGCACGGACGAAGGGCAGCAATTCGATCTTTCTCTCAATCAGGCTCATGCGGATCTCCCGGGGATTAATGCATGTGCTTGAGAATTTGGCGCGACGCTTCCGACGTCACAAGCGTGCGGCGCAAATAGCAACGCAGCAACTCCGGCCACCGGCGCCAGCAGCAAATCCTTTCGCGAAAGCCCGCATCAGCCGACAAAGCTTTTTCTTCACGGGATCGCGAGCAGCACAACGAGCAAGTTGGGGCGAAACCACACTCACCTTCCGCAGAAGCAAAACGGTCCCGGAATCATGCAATTCCAGTACCGGCGAAGCCGCATCAATCGGTTCGCATCACCTGCGCCGGGTCAGCGCGCGGATCGCGCGGCGCCCAGCGGCCCGCCTCCACCTGCGCGATGAAGTCGGCGACATGGCGGTTGAACAACTCAGGCTCTTCGAGGTTCAGCGTATGCCCGGTCTTGGGAAACACCGCGAGCCCCGATCGCGAAATCGTACGCTTGAGGAAAAGCCCGGGCTGGAGGCAATGATCGTCCTCGTCGCCCACCATCACCAGCACCGGCGTCTGCATCGCGCGAAACTCGGCTTCGAGATCGTACAGCGAAGGCCGCCGCATTTGCACGCCACGCATGGTGTTGGCGGCTCCTCGCGCATCGTGTTGCGCCAGGCGATCGGCAAACAGGCGCCAGCCGCGCGGATCCTTCTCCTGGAATTGGACACGCGAGGCGCCCTCCGCATAGACCGGTGCAAAACCCTTCGCGCCCCGCTTCTCGAAGTTTTCGGCGACCTGGGCCGATACGCCCTTGAAATAGTCTTCGTGGCGTTTTTCGGCGCCATAACCCGAGCCGGCTGCAACCACCGACAACACCCTTTTGGGATGACGAAGCGCGGCATGAAGGCTCGCAAACCCTCCCATCGAAAGGCCAACGACGTGCGCCTTGTCGATCCCTGCTGCGTTCAGCACGTCGATAATGTCATCGGCCGCGCGCGCCTGCGAATAAGCGTCGACCGCCTCCGGGATATCGGACGGCGGATATCCCCGTGCGGCGAAGGTGAAACACTGGTGGCGGCGCGTGAAGAAGTTGAGCTGGGGCTCCCAACTCCAGTGGCTGCCGCCGAATTCGTGAACGAAGATGACCGCCGTGCCGGAGCCTGCCCGTTCGTAAAACAGATTGATGCCGTCGCTTGTCTTGGCAAAGCTCATCGGCGGCTCCTCAAATCACGGAGCGGCGCGAAGCGATGCCGCCATCGACGGTGAAGATGGTGCCGGACGTGTATCCCGAGCGATAGGATGCGAGGAACACGATGAGATCGGTGACTTCATGGACGTGGGCCGGCCGCTTGAGCGGATAGCCGTCCTGCAATTCCTTGTAACGGTCTTCGGTACCGAACATGTCCTTGGAACGCTTCTTCAGCATGTTGTAGATGCGGTCGGTATCGACCGGGCCGGGATTGACGCCGACGACCCTGATATTGTCGTCCAGCGAATGCCCGCCCATGGCGCGGGTGAAAGCCATCAGGCTGGCGTTGCCGGTTGTCCCAGCCACGTAGCGGGGGTCGAAGACTTCGCCGCCATTACCGATATTGTTGATGATCACACCGCCGCCTCGCGCCTTGAGTTTCGGATAGATCGCGCGCGTCAGGTTGATATAGCCGAACACTTTCAGTTCCCAACCGGCACGCCATTTCGCTTCGTCGACATCCCAAAGGCTTCCGCTTGGAATGACGCCGGCATTGTTGACGAGGATGTCGATATCGCCGACCGCCTCCATCAAGGGATCGATAGCGCCGGGAGCCGTAAGGTCGAGGGCGTGGATCACCACCCTCGCTCCACCGGACTTCTCGATGTCCGACTTGATGGCCTTCAACCGATCTTCCGACCGCGCGACGAGATGAAGGTGGCAGCCCTCGGCCGCGAAACCCCGCGCAACCCCCTCGCCGATGCCTTGCGAAGCGCCGGTCACCAGCACTGTTTTGCCCTTCAGCCCCAGATCCATGTTCTCAGCCTTTTTCTGACGCCAGCGACCGAACTGCGCTCGTCACGCGCCTGTTGTGGATACTTTGGCATACAATAACGGAGGCATCTTGGCCAAATAATATGCAGCTTTGCATTTCTGGTATAATCAGCTTGCCTCGTGGCGCGTTCGAGATGATGCTGAGTACCATCGCTGCGATCGCCAGGGAGAAGGTGGATGGTTTCACGTCGAGACGTTTTGAAGGGCATGGGCGTAGCCGGCGCCGGTGCGGCCGGCCTTTCGTTGGCCGCGCCTGCCCTTTCGCAGGGCGCCACCAAAGTGAGCTTCACCACATCGTGGATTCCGGAAGGCCCCAACCTGTTTGCCTACGTCGCACGCGACAAGGGTTTCTGGAAAAAGGCCGGCCTCGATGTAAGCGTCGCACGCGGATCGGGCTCGGGAGCCGCGGCGCAAGCCGTTAGCGCCGGCACTTTCGATTTCGGTATGGCGGCAACGCCGACCGTGATTGTTCAAGCCGCCAAGAAGCTGCCGATCACCTGCATCGGCCAGATAAACTACGACGCGCTCATGGGCATTGGCTTGTTGGCGGGTTCGCCGATCAAGCAGCCCGGGGATCTCGAGGGAAAGAAGCTCGGCGCCAGCGTGACTTCCGGTGAGTATCCGTTCCTGCCTCTCTATGCGGAAAAGGCCGGCTTCGATCTGGGCAAAGTCCAGATGGTGCAGCTCGACGGCAAGGTGCGCGAGCGCTCGCTGATGGAAAAGCAGGTCGACGCCGCATCGGCCTTCGCCACCAGCACGATTCCGTCGCTGGTGCCGCTCGGCACCGACGTTCGCTTCATGCTGTTCCGCGACGCCGGCATCGAATTCTACGGCCAGTCGCTCACCACCCAGCCGCAGCGGCTGGAAAAAGACCCGAACCTTTGCGCCGCGGTCGTTGAAGGCGCGATGGAAGCTATTCGCTTCACGATGACGAATTTCGACGAGGCGGTCGACATTTTCCTGAAGGCCAACAATGAAGTCGCGATGTCTTCGACCGGCAAGGAGTATGCGCGGATCGGCCTCGGATTGACCAACCTGACCAATCTCGTTCCGGAAGTGAAGGAGAACGGCTTCGGCTACGCCGATCCGAAGAAGGTCGCCACGATGGCCGACCTCGTCGTCAAATACGCGGCCGGCGACGGCGCTACCCGTCCCAATGTCGAAACTCTCTTCACCAACAAGTTCGTCGGCAAGATCAAGCTGAACAGCGAGGAACTTGGTGCTGCCGAGAAGAACGCGGCCGCCTTCCGCAAGTATGTCAGCTAGTGCAGTGGATTTGATATTCGCTAACGTACCCGCTGCGAAGGGATGCGAATGTTGGAATCCGACCGCTAGCGCTGCCAGCCTGATCGGACTCTAAACCGATGCATGCCGTCCAACCTGCGCTCGATGCAACACCGGCCTTGGGACCGCTGGTATCCATTACCGATGTGCAGAAGACCTATTTTGCGCGGCAGGGCGCGGTGCAGGCTGTCGCGTCCGCGTCCATCGACGTGGCGCGCGGCGAATTCGTCTCGCTTCTCGGCCCCAGCGGATGCGGCAAAAGCACGCTTCTGATGATGATTGCCGGATTGGAGCGGCCGACCGGCGGATCGATTGTGCTTGGCGGCAGGGAGGTCAGGGAACCACGGCGCGAGATCGGCGTCATTTTCCAGGATGCAACGCTATTGCCATGGAAAAGCGCGCTCGACAACGTGTTGTTTCCTGTTCGCATTCTCAAACTGCCGATCGAGCCCTATCGCAGGCGCGCGCGCGAGCTGCTGGCCATGGTAGGTTTGTCGGATTTCGAGAACAAGAAGCCGTCGCAGCTATCGGGAGGAATGCGGCAGCGCGTGGCGATCTGTCGTGCCTTGATTCACGATCCGGATATCCTGCTGATGGACGAGCCCTTCAGCGCGCTGGACGCGATCACCCGCGATCAGATGAACGTCGCGCTGTCGGAAATCCTGGAAACCTACAAGAAAACCGTCGTCTTTGTGACCCACTCCATTCGCGAAGCGGCTTTTCTGTCCGATCGCGTCGTGGTGATGGGCGGCAGGCCCTCGACCATCGTCCTCGACATGAAAATGCCGTTCGAACGACCGCGGCGTTTCGAGATCGAAGAGACGTCGGAGTTCACCGCCGTTTGCCGAAAACTCAGGTTGACGATCGAGGAGGCGCATGGTGGCGCGCCTTCATACAATCGGCCGGCGCAAACGCGCGGCGCCCCAATCGAGTGAGAGTGAGATGGCTTCGGGCGGATTTCCATCGACCGGCATGGGCACGGAAACAGGCGCGATCATCGCCGGCCCCACGGCTGCGAACGATGCTGGACTGAGCCGGCTGAGAATCGTGGGGCTGCCGCTCGGACTGGCCGCGATTGTGCTGGCCGCCTGGCAACTCGCAGTCACGTTGGGTCACATCCCGCCCGTCATCCTGCCCTCGCCGGTCTCGATCGGAAAATATATCGTCGAGCATTACGACATTCTCTTGATACATGCTGTTCCAACGACGCTGGAATCGGCCGCGGGATTTGCGATCGCAACCCTGCTTGGTATTGGGCTCGCGATCATCATCACCTATTCGGACATAGCCCGCGAGGCGCTTTACCCCAATCTGGTGTTCTTTCAGCTGATCCCGAAGATCGCGCTCGCCCCCCTCTTCATCATCTGGCTCGGCATCGGCTCGCAGTCCCGCATTGCTTTCGCCGTCTTCATCGCGTTCTTTCCGGTCGTGATATCGACCGCCGCCGGCTTCGCCAGCGTCGACAAAAGCATGCTGCGGCTTTGCCGCGCGCTCACTGCAAGCGAGTGGCAGATATTTTCCAGCGTGAGGTTTCCTGCCGCGCTGCCCTATATCTTCAGCGGTATGAAGATCGCCATCACGCTTGCGATCATCGGCGTCATCATCGGCGAATTCATCACGGCGCAGGCCGGTCTTGGTTACCTGATCATTTTTGCAACGGCGCGGGCCGACACCGAGATATCGATGGCCGCTATCGTGGTGCTCTGCATTTGCGGCCTGTTGCTTTACGGCCTGGTGGCGCTCGCGGAATTCATCGCCAACCGATTCTACTCGGCGGAAAATCCATGAAGGTCAGCCCGGGTGCATCGCCATCTATCGAAACGGCTGCGTCACCTGTCGAGCCGGAATTGCTGTCCGCAGGCGTCGTTCATCGTCTCGAACTCGAGATCCTCAAAGGCCAGCGCAAGCCGGGCGATCGTCTGGACGAGCGACAGCTGGCCGATCATTTCGGCGTTTCGCGAACCCCCGTGCGCGAAGCCTTGCAGCGACTGGCTGCGAGCGGACTCGTGGTTTCGCGTGGACGTCAGGGGCTGCAAGTCGCGCAGCTGTCGCTGGCCGATCTTCTCGATGCCTTCAGCGTGGCCGCCGAGATGGAAGCGCTGGCATCGGCGCAGGCTTCGCGCCGCATCCGGCCCGACCAGAGAGATCGCCTGGAAGCGGCGCATCAGGCCTGCTCGTCCGCCGCTGAGGTTCGCGACGTCGATCGGTTCTACGAGGCCAATCTCGAATTTCATGAAACGATTGCGACGGCCAGCCACAACCGTGTCCTCGGCGAGGAATTGCGCCGGCTGACGGTGAAGATTTCGCCTTATCGAAGAACCATCACTTTCCAGCCCGGCCGTATGGAGTCTTCGATTCCCGAACACGAGCAGATCATGCAGGCGATCTTTCGCGGCGATCCCGTCCAGGCGAGCCAGGTAATGCGATCGCATGTAACGCTGCTTGGCGACGGCCTTTCAGACCTGCTGCACTTTCTGCGTCTTTATGGCGATCAGAAGCTTTTGGGCGAACTGGCCTGAGCGCGGTCAGATCTGCTGCGCGGACATCACGCGCCCGCTTTTGGCGAGCAGTTCGCGCAGCTCTCTGATTGGAGGAAAGACTTCCTGATTCCAGTCGGCGCCTTGCGCATTGTAGGCCGTCTGCTCCATCTCGACGATTTCGCGGTCTTCCTCGAACACGCGGTTCGTAAACCAGGTCAAAACAGGCCACGCCAAATTCAATATACCGGGGATCTTCGGCTTGCGGACCGAAAGCAGAATGAACGACCTGTTTTTCCGCTGTTCGGCGTCTACCGGCGTGTAACCGAGCCAAACGTGCAAGACAGGTTCTTCGCCGGCCGTCCAGAAACGCAGCGTCTGGTGCGGATACTCCGTGCGGATGGTCATGCGGTCGCGCGGCTTGGAGGTGTCCAGACGGAAGCTTCCCATGATCAAGGATTCGCCGAGCGGCGGCTTCGAGTCCGGCCGGGCAAAGGTATAGTCGAGCTCCATCCAGCCGTCGCCCGCCCGCCTGCCGAGATAGCGCGGCGTGACTTTTCCGGTCGTTCGACGGTGAAGAAACTGATGGTTCATATCCATCAGATTTTCATGCATGAACGTATAGTGGCAGTTGACGACCTGGCCGAAGCTCCGCGTCTTGTAGGCCTTGTCGCCGGCAGCGCCGAGGCCTTTTGGTTGCGGGGCGGCCGGCAAACTGCCCGGCCAGATGAAGATGACACCGTCGCATTCGCAAGCCGGATATGTTCGCACGCCGTTGGGCTGTTTGCCTTTGCCGAGATAGGGAACATCGCACTGTCCCGACGCGTCGTAACTCCAGCCGTGATAGCAGCAATGCAGCCTGCAATCGTGCACGGTGCCCTTGGACAACGGCACCTGCCGATGGGCGCAGCGATCCTCCAGCGCATATAGCTCGCCCTGTTGTGGACGCACGATCGCAATCGGCTCGCCCGCAAAAGAAGACGCAACCACCTGCCCTCTTTTGACCTCATGTGACCACGCGACCGGGTACCAATTATCCGGGTGCGCCCCGACCTGGCGCAGATCCGGCGTTCTGCCGGCATTCATTTCCGAATGATTCAATTCCTGATTCACGTGCTCAATCCCCTGCCGTGCCCCCGAGGTGAATCGCCAGGATTTCCTCCGGGGTTTCGTTGACGTCGATTGTTTGAGCGTTGCTGCCGACGAACTCCAGGATCGTCCTCTCGCCTTCACGCCGCATCCCGCCGACAAGAGAGATGTTCACCTGATAGGCTTTTCCAGTGCTAAAATGGGCACTTTGATCCAGAAGCGCACCCGCCATAATAATCTGCCGGAAAAGCGACTATCTCACGTCACGACGCCGCCCGCAATTCCCGCGCCGCGGCGACCATATTGACAAGCGCGGGCCGCACGTCTTCCCACTTTCGTGTTTTCAGACCGCAATCGGGATTGATCCAGAGCTGAGAATCCGAAAGCCGTTTACGGGCTAGCAAAATCAGGTGCTTCATTTCGGCGGTTTCGGGCACGCGTGGCGAATGAATGTCATAGACGCCGGGCCCTATGGCGTTTGGATATTTGTAGCCCTTGAAAGCCTCCAGCAATTCCATTTTTGAGCGAGACGTCTCGATAGAAATAACATCGGCGTCCATCGCCGCGATGGCGTCGATGATATCGTTAAATTCCGAATAGCACATGTGGGTATGGATCTGGGTTTCGTCGGCAACGCCTGACGACGAAATGCGGAAACCCTCGACGGCCCAATCAAGATAGGTCGTCCATTCGGATTTCCGCAACGGCAGCCCTTCCCGAAGCGCGGCTTCGTCGATCTGAATCATGGTCGCGCCGGCCTTTTCGAGATCGACCACCTCGTCCCGAATCGCGAGCGCGATCTGCCGGCAAACGTCACTACGAGGAATATCGTCGCGCACGAACGACCAATTGAGAATGGTCACCGGCCCGGTCAGCATCGCCTTCATCGGCTTTTTCGTCAGCGACTGGGAGTATCGCCACCAGTCGATCGTCATCGGCTTTGGCCGGGAAACGTCGCCGAACAGAATCGGTGGCCGAACGTAGCGCGAGCCGTAGGATTGTACCCAGCCCTGTTTGGTGAATACGAATCCGGAAAGCTGCTCTCCGAAATATTGCACCATGTCGTTACGCTCGAACTCGCCATGCACAAGCACGTCGAGTCCGATCTCTTCCTGCCAGCGGACCGCGCGTGCCGTCTCCTCCTTGAGAAAGGTTTCATATTGCGCATCGCTCATCGTTCCGCGCATATGGGCGGCGCGGGCGTTACGGACCTCGGCGGTCTGCGGGAACGATCCGATTGTCGTGGTCGGAAATTTCGGAAGCAAAAACCTTTCGCGCTGGCTTTTGGCGCGGGCGGCAAACGAATTCTGGCGGCGACGCATCGCTTCGTTAACCGCAGACATCTTCCGGGCGACGTTCGCATCGTGCATTTTCGGCGATGACTTGCGAGCCGCGGCCGCTGTTGCGGAAGCCACCAGCGCTTCCGACACGCTTGCTCGGTTGACGCCCAACGCCTTCCCGAGCACCGCCAGCTCCTTCATCTTCTGGACCGAGAACGCCAGCCAGCTTTTTACCCCGGAGTCGAGATCGCTCTCGATCTCGAGATCGATCGGAACATGCAGCATCGAACACGAGGGCGCGATCTGGACGCGAGCTGTGCCGAGTTTCGCGACAGCCGGCTCCAGCCGATCAAGGATTGCCGGAAGGTCGGAGCGCCAGACATTGCGTCCATCGACCACGCCGAGGGACACAACCATATCTTTTCGTGCATGAGCTACGATCTGGTCCAATTGCTCGGGCGCGCGGATCAGGTCGACGTGAAGGCCGGCCACCGGTAACGCCAATGCGGTTTCGAGATTGTCACCAATCGCGCCGAAATAGCTCGCAAGCATGATCCTGATCTCGGGCACTTCCAGGGCGATACGTCCATAAGCTCGGCGCAGCGCGTTACGCGACGCCTGGTCGAGGTCGAGCACCAGGCATGGCTCGTCAATCTGAACCCACTCGGCGCCGCGCCGGGCGAGTTCCCCGAGAACCTCGATATAAACCGGCAATAACCGGTCTAGCAGGAACAGCGGATCGAAATCGATCTCGGCGCTTTTGCCGAGCTTCAAAAAGGTAACGGGACCGACCAGAACGGGACGCGTCAGATATCCGAGGCTCTTAGCCTCTTCATATTCCTCAATCGGTTTGCGACAGGAGAGCTTGAAGCGTTGATCCCTGTGAAATTCCGGCACCATGTAGTGGTAATTGGTGTCGAACCACTTGGTCATTTCCTGCGCGGCAGCGCCGTGCTCGTGGTGGGCGTGGCCGCAATCCGCACCGTGATCGTCGCCCTGCGCGCCGCGCGCCATGGCGAAATATGTCTTGAGGGCAACAGAACCACCTTTCCAGCCGTAAGCTTCGGGAATGGCGCCGACCATGACGCTGGTATCGAGCACGTGGTCATAAAGTGAGAAGTCGTTGGAGGGAATCACACTCACCCCGAACGACTTCTGCCGCGCCCAATTGGCGGCGCGCAGGCCGGCTGCCGCTTCGAGCAATTGAGCTTCGCTCGATTTTCCAGCCCAGTAGCTTTCAAGCGCGAGCTTCAGTTCGCGTCGCGGACCGATGCGGGGCGTGCCGAGTGTGGCAACGGGAAGACTGCTAAGAGACATAGGTTCAACCCTTTTAATTGTCCGTGGGAATGATTGTCTGGATGATCGAAGCGTCCAGCGCTTCGTAATCGTGAAGCCCAATCGCGGAATAGAGTTCGGCGCGGGTTTGCATCCGGATTCCAGGCCCGTTCAGTAACTCGCGAAAGCGCTTTCCCGCCGACTTCGACGGCAGGTCAGAAGCAACCAGGTAGGGCATTGGTTTTCCTCTAAGCGGCGCGGACCGTCGTAGGCTTGCTGCCCCGCTGCTCGATCGGAACAAATGCCAGGTTCTCCGGACCCACATAGTTTGCCGAGGGGCGGATGATCTTGTTGTCCATGCGCTGCTCGATGATGTGAGCCGCCCATCCGGACGTGCGTGAGATCACGAAGAGCGGCGTAAACATCGCCGTCGGTACGCCGATCATGTGATACGAAACGGCGCTGAACCAATCCAGATTGGCGAACATCTTCTTCGTCTCCGCCATAACGGCTTCGATCCGGTCAGCGATATCGAACATCTTCATCGACCCTGTTTCGCGCGACAGCCGCCGCGCCACCTCCTTGATCACTTTGTTGCGGGGGTCGGCGATGGTGTAGACCGGGTGTCCGAATCCGATGACGACTTCCTTTGCTGCAACCCGTCTGCGAATATCGGCCTCTGCCTCCTCCACGCTGCCGTAGCGCTTCTGGACTTCGAACGCGACTTCGTTGGCGCCACCGTGTTTGGGTCCGCGCAACGCGCCGATCCCGCCTGTGACGGCCGAATAAATATCGGCGCCGGTACCCGCGATCGAACGCGCGGTGAAGGTCGACGCGTTGAACTCATGCTCAGCATATAGATTGAGCGAGGTGTGCATCGCGCGCACATGGGTGTCCGGTGGTCTTCGTCCGTGCAAGAGGTGCAGGAAATGACCGCCGATGGTGTCGTCGTCGGTCTCGACATCGATACGCCGGCCATTCTGGGAGAAATGATGCCAATAGAGCAGTATCGAGCCGAGGGAAGCCATCAAACGATCGGCAATGTCACGTGCGCCCGGATGATTGTGGTCCACCGCTTCCGGCAGCACGCAGCCGAGCGTCGAAACGCCGCTTCGCATGACGTCCATCGGATGAGCCGCGGCCGGCAGCGCCTCAAGCGCTGTCTTCACCGCGCTCGGCAAGCCACGGAGGCTTTTCAGTCTGGCTTTATAAGCGGCGAGTTCGGCAGACGCCGGCAGGCTGCCGTGCACCAACAGATGCGCGATCTCCTCAAACTCGCAGGTTTCCGCGACGTCGAGAATATCGTAGCCGCGGTAATGCAGATCGTTGCCGGAGCGGCCGACCGTGCACAGCGCAGTGTTACCGGCAACGATACCGGACAGTGCAACCGACTTTTTCGTCGCAGGCTCCGCGAGCGCAGCTGGTTCGTGGACCATGGTGTCTTCCTTTATTCCGCGGCGGCTGAGCGGCCGGCCGCTGCTGCGGACCAGTCAAAAATCCCGGTCGATGTGGCTGCACCGAGTTGCACCGGATCGGCCGTGAAGGTGAGGCCGCCGAGCTCTTCAGATTTCAGTTCCGCAACGCGCTCGACCAGACCGAGGAATCGATCCTGCTCCTTGGGTGCGATGACGCCTTCGGCAAGGCTGCGGAACTTAGCGATGTATTGCGGCCGCGCAAAGGGACGCGCTCCCAACGGGTGAGCGTCGGCCAACGCGATCTCGTCAGTTATCACCGAGCCCGCCTTAAGCGTGACGACGACGCGTCCGCCAAAGGCTTTCTCCTGCGGATCGTGGCTATGATATCGCTGGGTCCAGCGCGGATCCTCGACGGTCGAAATCTTCTGCCAGAGCTCGACGGTTGCGGGGCGCGCAGCGCGCTCGGGCGCGTATGACTTCTGGTGATGCCAGCGGCCGTCTTCCAGCGCGACCGCGAATATGTACATGATCGAATGGTCGAGCGTTTCCCGGCTCGCGTTCGGGTCCATTTTCTGCGGATCGTTGGCTCCTGTGCCGATCACGTAGTGGGTATGATGGCTGGTGTGGATGACGATGCTGTCGATCTGTGACAAGTCGCCGATCTTTGGTCCCATACGACGGGCGAGATCAATCAGAGCCTGGCTTTGATATTCGGCCGAGTGTTCCTTGGTGTAAGTGTCGAGGATCGCGCGCTTCGGCTCGCCGCGCTCAGGCAGCGGCACGCAATATTGCGCGTTTGGGCCCGACAGAAGATAGGCGATGAAGCCATCTTCACCTTCCCATGCAGGAGACGGAGCGCCCTCCCCGCGCATCACGCGGTCGACAGCTTCGACCGCCATCTTGCCGGCGAATGCAGGGGCATAGGCCTTCCAGCTGGAAATCTCGCCCTTGCGCGACTGTCTCGTCGTCGTGGTGACGTGAAGCGCTTGCTGCACGGCCTGATAGATCATCTCTACCGGCAATCCCAAGGCGGCGCCGATGCCGGCCGCGGCCGACGGGCCGAGATGAGCGATGTGATCGATCTTGTGCTCGTGCAGGCAGATGCCTTTGACGAGATCGACCTGAATTTCATAACCGGTTGCCAGGCCGCGAATGAGCGCACGGCCATCAAGGCCGCAGTGTTGGGCGACCGCCAGGACCGGCGGGATGTTATCGCCGGGATGCGAGTAGTCGGCCGCCAGGAACGTGTCATGGAAATCCAGTTCGCGAACGGCGACGCCGTTCGCCCAAGCCGCCCACTCCGGCGAAACGCGCTGCCGGTGCGGCAGGCCGAAGATGGTCGCGCCAGGCGCCAGCGGGTGGGCTACCGACTGCGCCCGCGCGTTCGCTACCGGCTGCCGTCCGAGCGAGGCCGCCGCGACAGCTGCATTGTCGATGATGCGATTGCCGATCATCTCGATCGCCGCCGGTTCGATCTCGGCCGGATCGGCCGCGACTTCCGCGATCTTCCAGGCCAGTTGGCCGGTTCGCGGCAGCTTTTCGGAAGACTTGTGAGTGCGGACAACGTGCAGTTTCACGAACGAGGGTCCTTAATTAGATTTTGGTTGCGAGGAGCGCCGCCACAGGCGTCGGCTTGCCGGTGTCGTCCACCGCGACCATTTCGAAGGAGCCGCACATCGCAACCCGCCGCCGGCCCGTGACGAGGGTTTCAGCAACCACCTCAACCGCCACGGTCATCGACGAGTGGCCGACCCGCTCGACGGATGCGGTGAGCTCGATGAGTTCGCCGACGCGCACCGGTTCGTGGAATTGCACTTTGTCCGAGGTCGCCATGACCACCGCCCGCCGGGCACGACGTGTCGCGGCCACGAACGCCGCCTTCCCCATCAGGCTGAGCGCAGCTCCGCCGAACAGCGTGCCGTAATGGTTGGCCTGCTCGGGGAAGACCATCTCGACGAAACGCGTTGGTTCACCCGCGTGAATAACCGTTTGAAAGGGAGCCTGCATCGATCTGGTCTCCCTGCCCTTGCAACCCCGCTGATTATTCGCAATATTCGCAAACGCCGATCTTCGTAAAGTACTAATAATGTGAGCATTTGCGAAGACTGAACGGCAAATTAGCGAATATTGCGAAGACAGAGCTAGTCGATGAAGAAGACCTTCATGGGGGTACGACTGAAGCGGCTGCGGGAAGAGCGGCAGCTCACGCAACAGGCGTTGGCGTCGGCCATCGGAATTTCCCTGAGCTACCTGAACCAGTTGGAGAACAATCAGCGCCCGCTGACGATCGCTGTATTGCTTAAGCTCAACGCGGCGTTCGGCGTGGACGTCCAGCTCTTTTCCGAAGATGACGAATCCCGCCTGATCGCCGACCTCCGTGAGGCGTTGTCCGATCCGCATATCAACGAAGCGATATCGACCGCGGAGCTTCGCGAACTCGCGGTCAACATGCCGGCGGTGGGACGCGCCCTGGTCGGCCTCAATCGCCGATATCGGCAGGCGGCCGAGCAAAGCGCATCGCTCGCTGCCCGGCTGGGAGAGGATCGTCAGGCGGAAACCGCGATCCTGCCCTCTACATCCTATGAAGCGGTTCGCGATTTTTTCTATGCCCGGCATAACTACATCGCCGAACTGGATGAAGCCGCCGAACAGCTCGCCGCAGAGCTGTCGTCATCCAAGACGGCGGCCCCCGCCATCCTTCAACACTATTTGCGAACCGAGTTTGGCGTTAGCGTTGTCGTCGACAATGCTTCGCCGGGCGCGCATCGGCGGTTCGATGCCGAAAGCCGGATGCTACACCTTTCGCGAACCCTGGAACCCGGACAGCAGGCGTTCCAGCTAGCGACTCAAATCGCCATGCTGGGCTTCGACAAGGCTTTGACGGCGCTGGTCGACGGCGCAGGTTTCGCGAATGCAGAAACCCGCGGCCTCGCCCGCATTGGCCTCGCCAATTATTTTGCCGGCGCGCTCATCATGCCATACCGAAACTTTCTGAGCGCTGCCAAACAACTGCGATACGATATTGACCTGCTGGGTCAGGAATTTGGCGTCGGTTTTGAGACGATCTGCCATCGTTTGAGCACGTTGCAGCGGCGGTCCGAACGTGGCGTGCCGTTTTTCTTCATTCGCGTCGATCGCGCCGGAAATATCTCGAAACGCCAGTCCGCGACCGACTTTCATTTCTCCCGCATCGGTGGCACCTGCCCGCTGTGGAACGTCTACGAGGCGTTTGCAAGTCCCGGCCGCATTTTGACCCAGTTGGCCCGAATGCCGGACGAACGCACTTATGTCTGGATTGCGCGAACGGTCTCGCATCGAAGCGGTGGTTATGAATCACTCAGCAAGACGTTCGCCGTCGCATTGGGCTGCGACATCCGGCATGCGGATCAGCTGGTTTACGCGCGCGGAATGGACGTTCACAATTCTGCTTTTGCGACACCCATCGGCATTGGTTGCAAGGTGTGCGAGCGCATCAACTGTCCACAGCGCGCCTTCCCTCCGCTCGGTCGTCCGCTCGTGGTTGACGACAAGCAATCCCTCTTTGCCCCGTATGCCGCCTCGACGCGGTGAGTCCGTTGTGAACAAACACGTACGCCGCAGCTATCGCGGAAGGCAGATGGTCTGTTGCGTGTATGCTCCGGTTACGATTCGGCACCTGGCCCCGCATCCCTTCGAGATCGCTGTTCTTCTCCGCGATCGATGTGGAACCCCCGCATTCCACAGGGCGTCCCGGTTATCCCTTAATCATTTCTTGACACCTTGACCCGAATATTACCACATATGGGTGTCACGGTCCGCTGGATAGCAATATCTGGTGGCTAAGAGGGAAGCTGGTGAATCGCGTTTGGGGCGCGAAATTCCGGCACTGCCCCCGCAACTGTAAGCAGTGAGTTGTTCCCGATTGTTGCGTCACTGATGCGATTCGCATTGGGAAGACCATGGGAGCAACTTCGACCTGCAAGTCAGGAGACCTGCCGCGACACCAAAAGAACGTCCACGGGCGGGGTGTCCGGCGGTCGCTTGCATGCGCTGTCCGGCTCATCTCTGCCGGACATTTCAGCAGCGTCCTCTCTCGCCCCGCTCAAACACAACACGCGCACTACGGGGCCAATCATGTCTTTGAACCTGCACGCGGAGCCGTCCTCGGCTCCCATCATCCAACTGCGTCCGGAGTCTCTCGCTGCCGTTGCGAGCGAGCCCGCCATGCAGATCATCCGTCGCAACGGCAAAGTCACCCCGTTCGATTCGGGAAAGATTGCGGTCGCCATGACCAGGGCGTTTCTCGCCGTGGAGGGAAACACGGCAGGCGCCTCGCGACGTGTGCATGAAATCGTCGAGCAACTGGCAGCCGAAGTCACGACCGCCCTGATGCGCCGTGCTGGCGAAGGCCGCACGTTCCATATCGAGGATGTTCAGGATCAGGTCGAACTGGCGCTGATGCGGAGCGAGAATCACAAGGTCGCGCGCGCTTACGTGCTTTACCGTGAAGATCGGGCTCGCAAACGCGCGGAAGAAACTGCGGCGCAAGCTTCGGGAACAACGCAATCGGCCATTCACGTCACGCTGGCCGACGGGTCTCGGGCCAGGCTCGACAACAAGCGACTCGAACTCATCGTCGATGAGGCGTGCGCCGGCCTCGATGGCGTATCGCCTGCGCCGGTGCTGGCTGAGACACAACGCAATCTCTACGACGGCATCAGCCAGGACGAATTGGCGCTGGCTTCGATCATGGCGGCTCGAACACTCGTCGAGCAGGAGCCAAACTACGCATATGTCAGCGCGCGTCTCTTGCTGGACAAGCTTCGCGGTGAAGTCCTGTCGTATGTGCACAAGACTTCCGTCAACGCCTCGCAGGCCGATATGGCCACGCGATACGCCGAATATTTTCCGGAATATGTAAAGACCGGCATTGCAGCCGAATTGCTCGATCCCGAACTCGACCGCTTCGATCTCGGCAGGATCGCCGCGGCGCTAAAGCCCGAACGCGATCTGAAATTCCAGTTTCTCGGGCTGCAAACGCTTTACGACCGTTATTTCCTGCATGTTCGCGGCAAGCGCATCGAGTTGCCGCAAGCCTTTTTCATGCGGGTAGCCATGGGGCTGGCGCTGCGCGAGATCGACCGCGAGAGCAAGGCGATCGAATTCTACGATCTGCTGTCGTCGTTCGACTTCATGGCCTCGACCCCCACGCTGTTCAATGCCGGCACGCTTCGTCCACAACTTTCGTCCTGCTTTCTCACGACGGTGTCGGACGATCTCGACGGCATCTTCAAGTCGATCAAGGACAACGCCCTGCTCGCCAAATATTCCGGCGGCCTGGGCAACGACTGGACGCCGGTGCGCGCACTTGGCGCTCATATCAAGGGAACGAATGGCGAAAGCCAGGGCATCATCCCCTTCCTGAAGGTCGCGAACGACACCGCAATCGCCGTCAACCAGGGCGGCAAGCGCAAGGGCGCGGTGTGCGCCTATCTCGAGACCTGGCACGTCGACATCGAGGAATTCCTCGACCTGCGCAAGAACACCGGTGACGATCGGCGCCGCACCCACGATATGAACACCGCCAACTGGGTGCCCGACCTGTTCATGCAACGAGTCCAGGCCGACGGCGAGTGGACATTGTTCTCGCCCGATGAAACGCCCGATCTGCACAATCTCTATGGTGCGGATTTCAAGGCGGCCTACGAGGCTTATGAGGCCAAAGCAAAAGTCGGCGCCATGCGCGTCTTCAAGACGGTGCGGGCGAGCGACCTCTGGCGTCGCATGCTGACCATGCTGTTCGAGACCGGCCATCCCTGGATCACCTTCAAGGATCCCTGCAATTTGCGGTCACCGCAGCGGCACGTCGGCGTCGTCCACTCGTCGAACCTGTGTACCGAGATCACGCTCAATACGTCTGCCGACGAAGTCGCAGTCTGTAATCTGGGCTCCGTCAACCTGCTCAATCACGTCGGCAATGACGGCCTCGATCACGCCAAGCTTAAGCGCACGGTCACATCAGCGGTGCGAATGCTCGACAACGTCATCGACATCAATTTTTACACGATACCCGAAGCGCGGCGCTCGAACCTTCGTCACCGCCCGGTCGGGCTCGGATTGATGGGCTTTCAGGAAGCGCTGCAAGTCCAGCGCACTCCAATCGCATCTGATGATGCGATCACGTTCGCCGACCGCAGCATGGAGGCGATCTCGTTCCATGCCATCGAGGCTTCCTGCGATCTCGCATCGGAGCGCGGTCAATATCCGAGCTTTGCGGGGTCACTTTGGTCGAAGGGAATTCTGCCGATCAATTCGCTCGAGCTTCTGGCCGAAGCGCGCGGCACCCTCGATCTCGATCGTTCGTCGAGCCTTGACTGGGATCGCTTGCGCAACAAAGTCAAAACAGCCGGCATGCGGAATTCGAACGTCATGGCAATCGCGCCGACCGCGACGATCTCCAACATCTGCGGCGTCTCCCAATCGATCGAGCCCAACTATCAAAACCTGTTCGTCAAATCGAACATGTCGGGCGACTTCACGGTCGTGAACGAATTTTTGGTGCGCGACCTCAAGGCCCGCGGCCTGTGGGATGAAGTCATGGTCTCCGATCTGAAATATTTCGACGGCAGCGTCGGACAAATCGATCGTATCCCGGACGATCTCAAGGCGCTCTATGCCACCGCGTTCGAAATCGACAGCGCGTGGCTGATCGAAGCGGCCGCGCGCCGGCAGAAATGGATCGACCAGTCGCAGTCGCTGAACCTCTATATTGCCAATCCCTCCGGCAAGAAGCTCGATGCGCTCTATCGTCTCGCCTGGAATCGCGGACTCAAGACCACCTACTATCTGCGATCGAGATCAGCCACCCATGTCGAGAAATCGACACTCAAAGGCACCGACGGCAAGCTCAACGCGGTCTCGGTCGCCGCGCCTATGTCGCATGCCCCGATATTCGTGCCGGCAGCGCCTGATCTCGAAGGCCTCAAGGCCTGCCGGATCGACGATCCCGATTGCGAAGCCTGCCAGTAAGGAGAGAAAAAAATGCTCGACTGGTCAGACACCGAACCCACCGCGGCTGCACAAATCCCGGTCATCAACGCCTTGAGATCGGCAGTCTATGCCAAATCGGAATCCGTCGATCCCGAGAGTAGCGGCCTGATCGACCGAAGCGGAGGCCGCGTTTCCGTCGACGAGAAGCGGATGATCAACTGCCGCGCCGACGTCAACCAGCTTCTCCCCCTCAAGTATAAATGGGCGTGGGAGAAGTACCTCTCCGGCTGCAACAATCATTGGATGCCGACCGAAGTCTCGATGCAGGCCGACATTGCGCTATGGAAGTCGCGCGACGGGCTTACCGAAGACGAGCGGCGCGCCATCAAGCGCAACCTCGGATTCTTCGCAGCCTCGGAATCGCTGGTCGCCAACAATATCGTGCTCGCGATCTACCGGCACCTGACCAACCCGGAATGCCGGCAATACTTGCTTCGGCAGGCTTTCGAGGAAGCCGTCCATACCCATACCTTTCAGTACATCGTCGAGAGCCTCGGCCTGAACGAGGGCGAGCTATTCAATATGTACCGGGAGGTGCCATCGATCACCGCCAAGGCGGCGTGGGCGCTCAAGCTGACAAACCACCTTCAGGACCCGGCGTTCTCGACCGGTACGCCCGATGCAGATCGGGCTTTCCTGCGCGATCTGATCGCCTTCTACGTCGTGTTCGAGGGCATGTGGTTTTACACCGGCTTTGCGCAGATCCTCTCGCTCGGCCGGCGCAACAAGATGGTCGGGATCGCCGAGCAGTATCAATACATCCTGCGTGACGAGAGCATTCATCTGAATTTCGGCATCGACGTGATCAACCAGATCAAGATCGAGAATCCACATTTGTGGACGAACGAATTCCAGGAGGAAGCACGTAACATGATCCGGGAGGCGGCCGAACTCGAGGCCGCCTACGGGCGGGATACGATGCCGCGCGGCTTCCTCGGGTTGAATGCCGCCCTTTGCGAACAGTACATGCACTTCATCGCCAACCGCCGTTGCGCGCAGATCGGGCTCGCGCCGGTGTTTGCCGAAGCCGAGAATCCGTTTCCTTGGATGTCGGAGGCGATGGACCTGAAGAAGGAGAAAAACTTTTTCGAGACGCGCGTCATCGAATATCAGAATGGTGGCGCCCTGAGCTGGGAGTGAGCTTGTCGCGGGCAGGTCTTCCGTCAACAACAAGGCCCCGCACCACGGGGCTTTGTTGGGGGCTGCGTCAGCGGCCTGTCCTACGATCGGAGGGCGCATCGTTCGTGAGGCCTTCTAGAATCCAAATTGTCGCACCGGGCGGCAATTGGCGGCAATTGAACGGCTCATCCCGCAAGATCGAGCTATCCACGACGGAATTCGGACTTGCTGCCGCATTGATTTAGAAGGTTTTTTCGGCGAAAGGGTCGAGCGATGCAGCCGGGCGCACTGCTTAGTAGATTCGTTTACAATGTTGTGAGCGCGTTCCCCCATTGGGATGAAATCTCGTTGGGAAGTGTCTAATTCGGTACTCGAGACCCACTGATTGAGGAAGTCCATATGAAAACGATCATTCTTCTGACCGCAGCGACGGTCGTAGCCGCAACGGCGCCCGCGATGGCGAGGCCGATCGCCCGGGTCGCCTACGGCCAGAGCATCTATTGTGCGACCCGCGAAGCCGGAAACCCCCACAGCAGGTATTGCGACTATCTCGCATGGAGCGGCTGGCGGCGGCGTGGCGGATGGGATTCCTCGCTGGACAACGCTTGCCTGATGAACCCGGGCTTCGTGCCATCCGAGTGCGGCGGCCGCTGACACGTAGCGTTGCCAGTGGAGTGGATTTGACATTCGCTCCCCCACCCCGGGCAAGTTCGCTTAGCCAATGTCAAATCCAAAACTCCACTAGAAAGCTAGGTTTGCTAATGGTCCTGTGATTCTAACATTCGCAAATTTACCCGCCGAGAAGGGATGCGAATGTTAGAATCGGACCGCTAGTAGTCAATCGGGCGCATGGCGCGATCGCCAGCGCCTTGATATCTACCCCTCATGCAAACCAACTACGTGGCCCTGGCCGTGGTGGCCGCCTACATGGCGGCTCTCGGCCTGCTGACGAGCGTTGTGCAGCGGTCGGTGACGACGGCAACGACGTTCACTTCGGGTACCACCGGCTCCGGGGTTCCTGCCGTTCTCGTAGGGCTGATGCTGATGTCCGAATTCATCGGGACGTCGGCAAGCGTGGGCACGGCGCAGGAAGCCTATGTTTCCGGAATCTCGGCAGCCTGGAACATCATCGCGCTCGGCGCGGGCTTTCTGTTCTACGCCTGGTTTCTCGCCGGGAAATACAAGGAGTCCGGGCACAACACGATCTCGGGGGTCTTTGCCGAGGTCTATGGGCCGTCGACCAAGGTTGCCACCTCGCTCGTCATGATCTTCGCGCTTCAGATCGTGGCCGTAGCGCTGTACGCGGGCGGCGGTGCAATCCTCAGCGTGCTCCTTGCCGTAGACCGGACGCTGGCGACCGTCATTTGCGGCGTCGTTGCCGTGCTCTATGTCCTGGTCGGCGGCATGCGCTCGGTCGTCTACACCAACGTCATCCACTCGCTGATGAAATATGCCGGCGTCGGCGTCGCCCTGTATTTCGGGCTGACCAGGGTTGGCGGCTTCCACGAGTTGCAGGCCCGCTTGCCGCCGGAGATGTTTTCCTGGACGAACGTCGGCGTCAGTCAGATCTTCGCGTGGTTTATTGCAGGCATTGGTGCCACCTTCTCCACCCAATACGTCATTCAGGCCATCAACACAGTCGACACACGGCAAGAAGCGCAAGTCGCAAGCTTCAGCGCGGCGCTGCTGCTGGTACCGTTCGGTATCGCGACCGCGCTGATCGGGATGTGCTCGCTCGTCCTCTACCCCGGCATCAAATCCATCAACGCTTTCTCGGCACTGATCGCCGACATGAACGGGCCAACGGCAGGCATCGTCGCCGCGGGACTGGCCGCCTCGCTGTTCGGCACGATTTCCGCGATCAGCGTTTCGACGGCCACCCTGCTCTACAAGGATTTTTACATCCGGTTCTTTAAGACGGCGGACGACGAGAGCCGGTCCCTCGTCTTCGTGCGCGCGACCACCGTAGTCGTCGGTCTGCTCCCGATCGCACTTGCGATTTATACGCCGAACGTCCTGCAAATGACCTTCCTGGCGAAAGCGATCCGCGCATCCTTGTCGGTCCTGGTGCTGCTCGTCTTCTACGCGCCGTGGCTTGGTACCAAGAGGGCCGCGCTGTTCAGCATCATCGGCTCGATGGTTGCCACGATCGCCTGGTTTCTGATGGGCAACCCCTTCGGCATCGACAACGCCTACGTGGCGCTTGCGGTGCCGTTGGCGGTGATGGGTACAAGCTCATTGCTGACGTGGGCACGAACTGGCCCGACGATGCCGAGGCGCGACCCCCCCTAGGACCTTTGCCCCGCGATCCGGACCGTAGTTCTCCTGACAAGAACAAAGTTCCCATGTTCCCAGTCATGGAGACGTCACGCTAACCGATCACCGTGAGGCCATGCGAAGTAGCCGAGCGCTTTCGCTCTCTGGGGTAGGTGAAAAAAGGGCGGCGCCCGGCTACTACGGCCGCGCGGCGGTGCGGCCTTTTGATAACAGCATCAATAATTTAAAATTTCGTCTTCATTCAGCATAACAGACCGATGAGACATGCGTTTAAGTCCCGCGCAGCGCTATGTTTCACCGTATCCTTATGCCCCAAAACAAAACCGCCGCGAACCTCACGGTCCGTGGCGGCATTGGCAGTAATTGAGGTATGTGACGATCCGCTTAGAGCTTGATGCGGAAACCCGTCACGACAGCGGCCGTGCTGATGTCGTGGCCCGGCGCGGGTCCAGCGAAGGTAACGCCCTGGAGCACCTTTGCGCCGGGGTTGCCCGGGAATTGCGCAGCCAAACCACCGCTCACCTGCGCCCAGGTCGCGCCGAGATAGACGTCGAGGTGTTTGTTCAGGGCGTAGTCAGCCAGCAACGAGACCTGATCATAGCCACCGGCGCAGGTGTTCGCACTCGCACCACCCGTCACCGGACAAGCCGCATTGTCGGCGATATAGGAATTCTGATTCACGTGGTAGTACGCGCCGGTGAGGCTTAGTCCCCAAGCGAAGTCGTACTTTGCGCCCGCCCAGTAGAAGTCGAAAATCCGCGCTTTCGTAAATGCGTTGTTGTCGAACACTGTGAGCAGGTATCCGCCGGCAGCCTCGCCCTGGGTGACTGGCGTATTCGGATTGGAATTGCGGACGTTGGAATAGCCGGCGAAGATCGTGAACTTGTCGACCGGCATCGGCTCGGACTTGACGGCCTTGGTGTAACCCGAATAGGCCGCACCACCCGGCCGGCCAAATTCCCACGTATACTTGCCCATGACCGATATTTCTTGATCGTCGGACATATTCGAGAAGAGCGACGTGCTGTTCAGGGGAAGGTTGGCGGCCGTTTGCAGGTTCACCACGCCGTGTTCCCTGGTATAGGTCGCCTCTGCGGAGAAGCCGCCCACATGCCCGCCGAGCACGAAGGCGTAAGCATCGCCGAAGAAACCGGTGCCATTGCCGCCGCTGGAATACATCGCGCCGGCGATGATCGGACCGTTGTCGTAGACGTACTTCACCGAGTTATCCCAGCGGGCAGCTTCCGTGCTGCCGGAGCCGCCGTTGGTGCCGGAGTAGCCGAGCAACGACAGGGCGTAAGACAGCGCCATCGGGTCATACATCGCAATGCCGTCAAGCTGGAACGAGTTGTTCCGGCCGATGGTGAGCGTGCCGTATTGCTTGTTGGTGATGCCGCCCCAGAGCTGACCATTGAAGGCCTGACCGCAGCGGCCACTGTCGGCGTTGGAAGTCTGCAGGTTGTAAGCTACGCCCGCGTTCTGGAGGAACGAGCTACAGCCGTCGGAAAGCGTGCCTCTCAGAGGATCGACGCCGGTATCGAGGCGCGCAATCGCTTTCCAGTCGCCGCCCAACGGCTCTTCGACCTTCACGCCGATAAACGATTGCTGAAGGGCGCTATGTTGAACGGTCGCGATCGACTGCCCTGTGTAGTTGCGGGTGGTCGTGAAGGGCGAATATTCAAGGCCCGAGACGACACTGCCGAGCGGCCGGCCGTTGGTCTGATAGGCGCCGCCGAGATCGAGCACGCCGATCGGCGTGATGCCCCAAAAAGTCAGGTTTTCAGGAATCGGATCCGGCACTTTCGGCGGTGTCCAGTCCGCGGCGAAGGCGGAGCCCGCCAAACCTGTTACGGCGAGCGCGAGCGCGAGCGCTTTCTTCATTTTTTAACCCCCAAGATTCGGCCACCCCAGTCGACAGAACTTTCGTTCCGACACCATTCGCTGTGTCTGGCCGAACACAACGAACGCTATATCTCTTGGAACATAACGGGGGTCGGCTTTGCCACAAGTGCAAGCAAGCAACAGTGCAGGGCTAAATTCGATTTAACTTGCCTATTGCCAGATTTGTGATTTTGACCGCGCAGTGCAGCCGCATTCAGCTACCCCTTCGCACGCGGTATCCCAGCCCCGCGGCGCTCGAACCACGGCGAGATGAGAGTCGATTCGCTGACGGATACTGATTAGCTTTTGGCGCGGCCAATGTCGGCGCGCAGCGCCTGGAGCTCCTTGCGCGCGGCGCTCTCTGCCGAGCGCTCGATCTTACGATAGCGCTCTACCAGCGACAGGCCGAAGGGCGTCAAAACAGCGCCGCCGCCGTTCTTGCCGCCGGTTTGCCGTTCGACCGCGGCTCGCTGACAGATGCGATTGATTTCATCGACCAGGTCCCACGCCCGCTTGTAGGACATATTCATGGCCCGCCCCGCCGCGGAGATCGAGCCACAACTATTGATGCTCTCGAGCAAAAGAATTTTGCCCGGACCGATCCGCCCCTCCGGGTCCAGATCAATCCGGACGCTGAGCGAGGGCAACGATGTCACCGATGACTTGCGCATGGCCCGCCTGATCAGTTGTAACCGGCGAGCCTTCGCTCGCCGGTATTATCGTTACCCGATTCCGGGCAAAGCACGTCAATAGCAAGTGCGCGGATCGACCTGAACGTACTGTCCGGACGGATACTTGTAGTAGCAGTTGCCTTGCGCGAGATAGTAGCCGGGACGCGCCGCGGCCTGCGCGCCAGCAATAGCCCCAACGGTGCCACCCGTGATGGCGCCGACGGCGGCGCCAACCGGCCGCCCGGTGATCAGGCCGCCAAGAACGCCACCGACGATGGCGCCGCCGACGGCGCTTGCCGCCGGATCCGGCGCTGGCGGCGGCGGTGGAGGCGGATAGTAAGCCGCCGCGGGCGGCGGATAGCCCGGCCCTGGATCAACCGGCGCATCATCGTCGGCAGCCGCAGCGTCCATCACCTCGACATCCGAGACGTAGGCCGGAGGGCCATCCATCTGCTGCGGGTAGAAATACCAGACGCCACCGACGTCCCACCACCAGCCATAACGGCCATTATACGTCTCGTGGCGCCACCGTCCGCCTTCCCAGGCCAGACGGCCGTGATACGGGTGACCTCCGAAATTACGCGTCGGGAAATTGCCCCGTACATTGCCGTGCACGACACGCTGCCCCTGCGAACCTTGCGTGCCCCGGATCGCCTGACCCTGACCTTGCGGCCCATGCATGGCTTGACCCTGGCCCTGACCTTGCGGCCCGTGCATCGCTTGACCCTGGCCCTGGCCGGTATGCGGCGGCGCTGCCGAACGTACCGCAGGGGTTGTCGGCCTGGCCTGCCCTTGCGGTGGCGGCTTGTGTTGTGGCTCCTCGGCCTGCGCCGAGAGCGCGAAAGCCGCCATGATCGATATCAAGGGAACTGCGATCCGCGAGCGTTTGAGGGCACGCATGGTGCTATTTTCTCCACTGCCACGAGAGGTCCGCATTATGGATCAGCCGAACGTCGAAATCTACGTTGTCCAACGCGTTAGACACGCACGCAAACGTATCGCCGCCGTCTTGCCACAAACGCTGGGCGAGTAGCCGGCCGCATGGACGGAGGGTTTTGCACCGGATCGCCGTTTCTGCGTGTTGCAAGGCCCGTCGTTGGCCTTATAGACCTTACGTTGCAGATTTGACATTCGCCGGCCACCCCGCCGCCAGGCGCTTTCGGATGGACAACTCCGAACAGGAGCATCAGGGGTTTGCGGCCAAAGGGGACTGGACATGAGAAAATTACTTGCCTTGATCGTCATATTTTCCGCAACGGCTGCCTGGGCGCAGCAGGACGACGCGCCGCCGCCGGCGCCTGCGGGAAAACCGGCAGCCCATGCCAAGTCGAAGACCCCGAAGGCCGGCCCTCCAAAATCGCTTGCCGAGAAGCTGCTGGCCTGCCTTGAGATCGATGACGAGACCAAGGAGCGGCTCGACTGCTTCGATGCTGCGGTCCCGCCCAGGCCTCCGAAGTCGAAAGCGGGGACCGCGAACGGCGTGATGGATTGCAGTTACGTCAAGGAACAAGACGAGCGGCTGAAATGCTTCAACGGTTTCGCCGAGAAAATCCCGAAATTCTCCTCGCACTAACGACGTGTGATTGGCGGGCGCGGCCCCTTCGGAAAGGTGGCCCGGTTCCCGCTTCATTCGGTCTGTTGATAAGCCTGCCTTCGCCGTTTTCTGCCTGATTGCCCGGCCGCATGGCATGTTATCGACGTTTTTCGGCCTGCACCTGACGGAAGAGAATCTATGCGGATTACGCTTGTCGGCTCCCGCCATTTCGGCGTGACGACCCTGCAGATGCTGCGTGAGCACAGCGTCGACGTCGTCAGGGTGGTCGTTGTAGACGCGGAAGACCGGCTTGCCGCGGCCGCGCGCGCAGCCGGTATCGAGGTGGTTGTGCAGGCCAATCCGAAACTCGTGGCCGCCTCCGAAATCGCAGGCGGAAGCGATTTGATCGTCACAGCGCACAGCCATGCGCGCATCAGCAAGGAGGCGTTGGCCGCCGCCCGCCTCGGCGGTATCGGCTATCATCCCTCGCTGTTACCCCGGCATCGCGGGCTTGCGGCCGTCGAATGGACCATCCGCGAGAAAGACCCGATCGCCGGTGGCACCGTCTACCATCTCGCGGATCGGATGGATGCAGGCGCGATCGCGGCGCAGGATTGGTGCTTTGTCGGGAAAGACGAGACAGCTCGGCAATTGTGGGAGCGCGCCTTGGCCCCGATGGGCCAGAAGCTGCTCGCCGACGTCATCGACTACGCCAAGACGCACGGCGTGCTCCCGGCCAAGCCGCAGGATGAGCAATATGCCACCAGCGCTCCGGCACTCGCGAGCTAGCGCGGCGGTTCAGACGTCCGTTGCATTCACATTGATGCAAAACATCGCTTTAACACGCTGATTTATCGAACCCGGTTCCGGACGTAAATGTATGTTTTAGATATGATTTTGGTCGCAACTGGGTGGCCAAAACAGGTCTGTGGCAGCCGGCAGTAAGCTCGTTCGAGCTCATCGAGCGTAACATTTCCACATCCATGACGACGTCATGCGCACGATCCCCTCACGAAGGACTTGTGCTCGTTGCGATCAATGTGCATATGCGAACGGCAATTCAGTGACAACGCCGGATGGGGGAACTGGAATGGAGAATCTGCGAGAGTATCGTGCAGCGGCCGATGGCAAGCTTCACGTCGATAACAGCAGGAACAAATCTCTCAGCGTCGTTACGCGTCGCCTGATCTTCGCAGCGGTGGCGGTAGTGGCGACAACCTCCTGGAGCGGCAGTGGCCATGCGCAAGCTGGCGGGCCTTTTGCAGGTATGGCCGGCGTCTGGAGCGGCGGGGGCACCGTGACGCTGGACGACGGCGCGACCGAACGCATCCGTTGCCGCGCCACTTACGCTGTCGGTAACGGAGGCACGGGTCTGCAACAGACGCTGACCTGCGCTAGCGACAGCTACAAGTTCAACCTGGCCAGCAACGTGACCGCGCAGGGTTCGGCGGTTTCCGGCACCTGGAGCGAGACCAGCCGCAACATCAATGGCAACATCGAGGGACGTTCGGGTCCCGGCGTGATTCAGGTGGTGGCAAGCGCGCCCGGTTTTAGCGCGAACATCTCGCTGACGACGCGCGGCAACAAGCAATCGGTCGTGATCCGGGCGGAGAGCCAGTTCAAGGGCGCTTCGATTTCGCTGACACGCGGCTAATCTCCGAACAGGTCAAAAAAGGCCGGCGGCTCGCCATCACGGCGCCGCCGGCCTTTTGTTTTGTCCGACTGAATTTGTCCGACCGGCGAAGGCCCTCACTTCGATCTCAACCTCGGCGCGGGCATCCACCAACCCGCCGACATAGCGCAAGGTCGCATCACAGCACCGGCGTATTTGGCTGTTGCAAAGCCAAAGCCATCAGATGAAATCGGCATCCGTTGACGGCGTGTCCCACGCCGCACCCCGCAGGATGAATTGTTCTCTCCGATGAATCGAACGCCTTCCAAACTCAAAGCAGCGTTGTGGATGGCAGGCTTCCTCAGTCTGATGTTGTTGATGGCAATCTCCGGACGCGAGGCCGCGCGCGAACTCGACATCTTTCAGATCATGGAGCTTCGTTCGACACTCGGCGTGTTGATGCTTTGTCCGGTGATCTACTTCGCCGGCGGCCTGGCGGTGTTGCGAACATCGCGGCTGCCGCTGCATGCGGCTCGCGCCCTCCTGCACTATGCCGGCCAGTACGGCTGGTTCCTTGCGCTGACGCTGATCCCGCTGGGACAGGTGGTGTCGATCGAATTCACCATGCCGATCTGGACCGCGATCCTCGCCGCCAGTTTTCTGGGTGAGCGCATCACCATGTGGAAGACTGCCGCGATTGCGCTCGGCCTCGTCGGCGTCTTCGTCATCGTCCGTCCCACGAGCGGCGCGGCCAATATCGGTCAGCTGATTATATTGGTCGCCGCCGTGGCCCTTGGCGCTACCGTTGTCATGATGAAATCGCTGACCCGCACGGAGCAGCCGCTCTCAATCGTGTTCTGGATGATGGCAGTCCAGGCGGTCGCCGGCGCGCTCCCTACCCTGCATGTATGGGTCTGGCCGTCGCCTTACAGCTGGGCTTGCGCGATCGCTGTTGCCTTCGGCGGGACGCTCTCCCACCTCTGTTTGGCGCGCGCGATGCTCTATGCGGATGCCACGACCGTAGTGCCGATGGATTTCCTGCGCGTGCCCTTGACCGCCACGGCCGGCTGGCTGATCTACGGCGAGCGGTTGGACGTTTTCACCGTTCTGGGCGCGACGCTTATTCTGGCCGGCAATCTTTTGAATCTGAAGCCGACCGCGGCAAGGCCCGCGGAAGCCAAAGCGTAACCGCGGCTGATTATTTCCCGGCCGCCTTGCGCAGGGCATCGTTGATCCGATCCTGCCAGCCGGCGCCGCCTTCACGGAAATATTCGAGCACATCCTGGTCGATCCGCAGCGACACCTGTTCCTTCACACCGGGAATCGCATTTGTCTTGGGTGGCGCCGCGGCCTCCTTTTTCGTTACGTTCTTGAATGCCGCCTCCGCTTCGGTGCGTGCATCGTTGAGTGTTCGTGGTCGCCGCGGTTGATCCGACACAACTTAAATTCCTTCAAAGAGAGCGGTTGATAGGTAACGCTCCGAGAACGACGGTACAATGGCGAGAATGGTCTTGCCGGCATTTTCCGGACGTTGCCCGAGCTTGATCGCAGCCGCAATCGCAGCGCCCGAGGAAATTCCGCCGGCAATCCCCTCCTTGCGCGCCATCGCACGCGAGGTCTCAATGGCCTCGGTGCTGTTGACCTTGACGATTTCGTCGATGACCGAGCGATCGAGAACGTCGGGAATGAATCCGGCGCCGATGCCCTGGATCTTGTGCGGCGAATGCTGGCCGCCCGAGAGCACCGGACTTTCCTCCGGCTCGACGGCCACGATCCGCACACCGGGCTTGCGCGCCTTCAGCACCTGCCCTACGCCCGTAATCGTACCGCCGGTCCCGACGCCCGCGACAAAGATATCGATGTTGCCGCCGGTATCGTTCCAGATTTCCTCGGCTGTGGTGCGGCGGTGAATTTCGGGATTGGCGAGGTTCTTGAACTGCTGCGGCATCACCGCTTTCGGCGTCGTCCGCACCAGTTCTTCGGCGGTGGCGATCGCGGCCTTCATGCCCTGGCCAGCCGGCGTCAGGACGATCTCGGCGCCAAGGAACGCCAGCATTTTGCGCCGTTCAATCGACATCGACTCCGGCATGACCAACTTCAGCCGGTAGCCGCGCGAGGCAGCGGCGAAAGCAAGCGCGATCCCGGTATTGCCGGAGGTCGGTTCGATCAGCACCGTATCGGCATCGATCAAGCCTGCCTTCTCCATCGCTACGATCATGGCGACGCCGATGCGGTCTTTCACGCTCGCGGCTGGATTGAAATATTCAAGCTTGGCGAGAATGGTCGCGTTCGCGCCGCGCTCTCGCGGCAATCGTTGCAACCGCACGATCGGCGTGTCGCCGATTGCGTCCACGATGCTGTCGAAAACCTGGCCGCGGCCGCGATGTTGCGAGGCACGCGTCGTTGACGGTTTATCCATGGCGCCGTTTCCCCGAATAATGCATTTTGGATTTCGAAGTCTTGTTTCAATAACTGTTCAAATAGTGACGGCTGGCGCCATGGCGCAAGCATCCGTGCGCCGTAGTTCGCTGCGCCGCAAAAATAATCGACACGCCGAATAACGTAAAACCAACGCATTTGTGTTGCGGTATCGTCAAACAAACTATTGTATGATGCTTTCAGGTTCAGATCGCAGGGGAGGCCTCGATGTCAGCAGTTGCTGAAGTCCTGACCACCGTAACGCATAGCCCTCGTGGAAGTGATCTGCCGACGTGCCCGGTTTGCGCGGATTCGATGGTGGCTGCGGAAGCGTCAGCCTACCTGGCCGATAACGTCATCAGCTACCTCTGGACCTGCGACACCTGCGGCTACGGATTTGTCACCAAGCATTCGCTGACGCGTTTGGTCTGTAACTGAGTTCCACGACCGTTTTCGGTTTTCGTCGGCGGTCGGCAGCGCTTGCGGGCTGATCGATCAAAGACTGCGACCATCTAACGCGCCGCGATGTCGCCCTTCTCCCATTCGCCTCGCGTCTGCGCGCGAAAATCCGCGAAGGTACCTTGCGCGATCGCCTGTCTGATCCCCTCCATCAGCTGCTGGTAATAGGCGATATTGATTTCAGACAGCAACATCGCGCCCAACGTCTCGCCTGACCTGACGAGATGATGCAGATAGGCGCGCGAATAGTTTCGCGCCGACGGCCACGGGCTCGTTTCATCGAGCGGCCGCGGATCGTCGGCGTGGCGGGCGTTACGCAGATTGATCTGGCCGTGACGTGTGAAAGCCATGCCATGGCGGCCGTTACGCGTCGGCATCACGCAGTCGAACATGTCGACGCCGCGCGCGACCGCCTCCAGAATGTCGTCCGGCGTCCCGACGCCCATCAGATACCGCGGCCGGTCGTCGGGAAGCACCGGCTCGACCTCTTCGATCATCGCCAGCATGACTTCCTGCGGTTCGCCCACGGCCAGTCCGCCGATTGCGTAACCGTGAAAGCCGATATCGACCAGACCGCGGGCACTTGCCTGCCGAAGCTGCGGCACGTCGCCGCCCTGCACGATGCCAAACAGCATGTAGCCGGCAGGCGCGGTCTCGAACGCGCGCTTGCTGCGCGCGGCCCAGCGCAACGACAGTTGCATGGCGCGATCGATGTCGCTGTGCGCCGCAGGCAGGCGGACGCATTCATCCATCTGCATCGCAATGTCGGAGCCGAGCAGCCGCTGCACTTCGATCGAACGCTCCGGCGACAATTCAACGATCGCGCCGTCGATATGCGAGCGGAAAGTAACGGCCTCTTCCTTCACCTTGCGCAGTTCTGATAGCGACATCACCTGGAAGCCACCGGAGTCCGTCAGCATCGGGCCGTTCCAGCCGGTGAAATGCTGCAAGCCGCCGAGGGCTGCAATCCGCTCGGCGCCGGGCCTCAGCATCAGATGGTAGGTATTGCCGAGCACGATGTCTGCACCGGCATCGCGCACCTCACGCCAGTGCATGCCCTTCATGGCGCCGGCGGTGCCGACCGGCATGAAGGCTGGCGTGCGCACCACGCCATGCGGCGTGGTTAGCCGTCCGGTCCGCGCCGGGCCGTCGGTTGCGAGCAGTTCGAAATGATTGGGTACACTCATGAAGGCGGCTTATCGCGTAACAATGGTGTCCTATTCAACCCGGCGTTTACCGATTTTCGGGCAAAAGAGATTGACGCTGCGCCTGTCCTTGCCCATAAATCCGCTCCCATGATGTTCGCGACCACCAAAACCACGACCAAAACCAAGCCCTCCGGGGGCTCGGGAGGCGTGCGCGCGTAGTCAGACAACCGCATATCTTGATCCGAAGCCCCGCACCCCTGAGGTCCGGGGCTTTTTTATTGCCCAAAACTCACGGAGACCAACATGCTGAGAGACCCCGTTGTTGCCATCGCCGGCGTGACCGGCGCCGTCGGCAGAGAGTTCATGGCCACGCTCAACAAGCGCGCCTTTCCGGTCAAGCAGCTCAAGGCGCTGGCAAGCAGCCGGTCCGCAGGACAGACACTCGGCTTCCGCGGCGAGACCATCACCATTGAGGAATTGCGCGAGAACTCCTTCCAAGGCGTCGATATTGCGCTGTTTTCCGCCGGCAGCGGCGTGTCGCGAAAGTTTTCCCCGATTGCGGTCAAGGCGGGCGCCGTCGTGATCGACAATTCATCCGCCTTCCGCATGGACCCCAACGTGCCGCTCGCGGTCCCCGAGATCAATGGCCGGCGGATTGCCGAACACAAGGGCATCATTGCGGTCCCCAATTGCTCGGCGATCACGGCCCTGATGCCGCTGTGGCCTATCCACCGGCAGAACCGCATCAAGCGCATGATCATTTCCACCTACCAGGCGGCATCCGGCGCGGGTGCGGCCGCCATGAACGAACTGGTGGCCTCGACCCGCGCCAATCTCGCCGGCGACAGCTTTACGCCGACAGTGCTGCCGCACCCTTATGCCTTCAACGTTTTCAACCACGACACCGCGATCGATCCCGAAACCGGCTACAACGAGGAAGAGACCAAGGTCATCAAGGAGACGCACAAGATCTTCGAGGACGATCAAATCGCGATTGGCATTACCTGCGTCCGCGTACCGGTGCTTCGCGCCCACAGCCAGGCGATCACCTTCCAGTGCGAAAAGCCGATCACCGAAAGCGAGGTTCGCAGGCTTCTGACCAACGCGCCGGGAGTAAAGGTCGTCGATGACCGCGTCCGAAATTACTTTCCGATGCCGATCGAGGCGTCAGGACAGGACGACGTGCTGGTCGGCCGCATCCGCCGCGATCTCAGCGACCCCAGTGGCCATTCGATTTCGCTGTTTGTCTCGGCCGATCAACTGCTCAAGGGCGCGGCGCTCAACGCAGTTCAGATCGCCGAATTGCTGCCCGAGCGGGTCTCCGCATAACTAGTTATCGGCGCGGAACAGAAGACAGGCATCGCCATAGGAATAAAACCGGTAGCCGTTCTGAATTGCATGCGCGTAGGCCCGCTTCATGGTCTCTAGCCCCGAAAAAGCCGAGACCAGCATGAACAGTGTCGAACGCGGCAGATGGAAGTTGGTCAGGAGGATATCGACCGCACGGAAACGATAGCCCGGCGTGATGAAGATTGCTGTTTCGTCGGCGAATGGCCTGACAACGCCGTTCTCGCCGGTCGCGCTTTCCAATAACCGCATCGACGTGGTGCCGACGGCGACGACGCGGCCGCCATTGGCGCGCGCCGCATTGAGGGCTTCTGCTACCTCAGCCGAGATCGTGCCCCACTCCGAATGCATCTTGTGCTCGGCGGTGTCATCGACCTTGACCGGCAGGAACGTGCCGGCGCCGACATGCAGGGTGATGCGATGGAGGCCGACGCCACGCGTGCGCAACGCCGTTTCCAGCCGAGGCGTAAAATGCAGGCCGGCCGTCGGCGCAGCAACCGCGCCTTCATTGATCGCGAACATGGTCTGGTAGTCGGCCGCGTCGTGCTCGTCGGGCGCACGTTTGGAAGCGATATAGGGCGGCAGCGGCGGGCTGCCGAGCTCTGATATCGCGGAGTCCAGCGCCGGGCCGTGAAACGAAAACGACAGCGTCACCGCGCCCTCTTCGCCTTTCTCCTCCACTTCGGCATCGAGATGGCCGAGCAGACAAACCTTGCCCTCGTTGCCGAACCGAACGACGTCGCCGCGCGCGAGCTTCCTGGCCGGTTTGACGAGCGCCTGCCAGCGCGAGCCATCGAGCCGCTTGATCAGCGTGGCCTCGATTTTCGGCTCGGTCTCGCGGCCGATCCGCCGTCCCCTGAGTTGCGCCGAGATGACCTTGGTGTCGTTGACGACGATCTGGTCACCCGGCCTGAGCCACTGCGGCAGATCGGACACGACTCGGTCTTGCAGGGAGCCGCCGGGCTCAACGACCAACAACCGCGCGGAATCGCGCGGGCTCGCGGGACGCAGCGCGATCCGCTCATGAGGTAGTTCGAAGTCGAAGAGATCGGTGCGCATGCTGGGAGGTTTGGCTAACCCCTCATGGTGAGGAGCCCGCAGGGCGGGCGTCTCGAACCATGAGGCCTCGGCAGTGGATCGCCCTCATCCTTCGAGACGCGCGCTGCATTTGCACCATTCGCAACGACCTCGCTAACGCTCGGCCTGCTCGGTGCGCGCGCTCCTCTGGATGAGGGAAACAGATCAAGCCGCATCCAGCGCCATATGCGCCTTGACGATCTTGTCGGGATCCTTGACCGGCTCGCCGCGCTTGATCTTGTCGACGTTCTCCATGCCCGAGGTCACCTTGCCCCACACCGTG
Organism: uncultured Alphaproteobacteria bacterium; assembly: GCA_963824305.1. Lineage (GTDB taxonomy): Bacteria > Pseudomonadota > Alphaproteobacteria > Rhizobiales > Xanthobacteraceae > Bradyrhizobium. Next base: position 74,446 of record CAWGOW010000001.1, on the reverse strand, counting down.
TACTGCTTGTTGAGGAACGGGGCGTCGTCGAAGCAGATGAAAAACTGGCTATCGCCGGAATCGGGATTGGCGGCGCGCGCCATCGAGGTGGTGCCGCGCACATGCGGCTCGGCGTTGAATTCGGCCTTGAGCTTCTGGCCGGAGCCGCCGGTACCGGTGCCGTGCGGGCATCCGGTCTGCGCCATGAAACCGTCGATCACGCGGTGGAACACGATGCCGTCGTAAAATCCTTCGCGCACCAGTTCCTTGATCCGTGCGACGTGACCCGGCGCAAGATCGGGACGCATTTCGATGGTAACCGGTCCCTGCGAGGTCTCGAGGATCAAAGTATTTTCGGTATCAGCCATGCTCTCTTGTCTCCTGGTGGAGGTTTGCGGTTACGAAATCTGATAGTAAAGGGACGGCCTGCTATCGCACCGCCCATTCCCTCTGTAAATGGCATCGGCGTGCAGCGCTGCAACGCCTCCATCGCCGCAATCCGGTACAATAAACGGTCGTTGTCGTCGGCCTGTTCCGATTTATAGGTGACGCGGGGCCGGCCCAAAATCTCGCCCGACCGCGTGAAACTGACGACCACCGTGATATCGACCTCGGGATGGACGCGCGCCGGGTCCGGTGGCCGCCAGCAGGCCTTCAGTCTCGCAAAGACGTCAGCGATGGTGTTGACCTGCGCCGGTTGCGCCGGCGCAGGTGTCAGCCCGGCGAGCCAAGTCCCCGCCACGCATATCAAGGACCACCCGCGAAGGCGGCGCACCGATCACTTCATGTCGGCAGCAACCTGAACCTTCACCATCTTGTCGGGATCGGTCACCGAGCCGCCTGCCGAGCCGGGTCCAGCCTTCTTCAGCTTGTCGACGACGTCCATGCCCTGCACGACTTCACCGATCACGGTGTACTGATTATCGAGCGGGGCCCCGTCAGCGAACATGATGAAGAATTGCGAATTGGCGGAATCCACGCTGTCGCCCTTGCGCGCCATGCCGACGATGCCGCGCGCGAAATGCACCTTGGAAAACTCCTGCTTCAAGTTCGGATATTTCGAGCCGCCGGTGCCGTTGAAATTCTGGCCGTCGCCGGTCTGCGCCATGAAGCCATCCATCACGCGATGGAAGGGAACGTTGTTATAGAATCCTTCGCGGGTGAGCTGCTTGATGCGCTCGGCGTGCTGGGGCGCGATATCAGTGCGCAGTTTGATGACGATCCGGCCCTTGGTGGTGTCGATGACGATGGTGTTCTGCTTGTCGGTCCCTGCCGGCAGCGGCTGGGCGATGGCGGGCACTGCAAAAATCAGCGCGACAAAAACTGCGAGGATACGGATCATGGAAGCTCCAGCGTGAGAGAAGATGATGCTAACGGCCGAATTTGGCCTTGAGGCGCTTGGCGACCGCCTTGGGCACAAAATTCGAGACGTCGCCACCCATACTGGCGATCTGTCGCACCAGTGTGGCAGTGATCGGACGAACGGTCGGCGAGGCCGGCAGAAAGACGGTGTGGACGCCTGGCGCCATGGTCTCGTTCATGCCGGCGATCTGCATTTCGTAGTCGAGGTCGGTGCCGTCGCGTAAGCCCCGGATGAGGATGGTGGCGTTGGCGCGCTTGGCCGCGGTGACGGTAAGGTCGTCGAACGTGATGCAATCGAACTCGCACCCTGCGCTGCTTGCAACGGGTTCAAACACTTCGCGGAGCATCGCCAGACGCTCCTCCACGGTGAACAGCGGCGCTTTTCCCGGGTGAACGCCGATCGCCAGCACCAGACGGTCGCAAAGACCAACCGCATGCCGGACGACGTCCAGATGGCCATTGGTGACGGGGTCGAAGGAGCCGGGATATAGCGCGATACGGGGCATGAAACCGTCCTACCCCGCCCCGTCACGGCCCGCAAGCCGGACCCTGTTTTAGGCCGAATCCGACGGCAAGGCCGTTAATTTTTGTCGGCCATTGAACCAATTGCCGTCCCCCTGCGTCTTCTGGGGATACCGGCTTTGTTTCGTCCCAAGTGATCCGACGAAACAATAGGACGACCGGACGAAACCATTTTCGGGCTTTTGGGGACTTTGGCGAAGAACTCCGGAAACCGCCAGTTTGTATCAAGGGACCACAAAACACGGGCCACCAACGCCCGGTGACAGGGGACCGTCATGATCAAGACTTTTTCAGCTATCGCGATTGCTGCGTGCGTTGCCGCCGCCCTGGCCGTTCTGCCGGGCTTTGCTCCGGCAGTCGAAGCCAGCGTGCCGCGCCCGTTGGCCAAGGCCGACCGCCTCGATATCCGCCCGATCGGCCGCGACTGCTCCGAGCAGAACTGGCCCCATTTCGAGGCCTCGTGCCTCCGCTCCGTCGGCACCAAGACCACCGTCCGCCAAGCTCGTCTGGTTACCGCTGACCGCACGCCGTAGTCGCGGGCCGCGATCGCGCCGATGGTATCGAGGCTGCGGGACGCTGCCGTTCCGGTCGGGAACAAAGATCCCGTACATTCAACCCGCTGCCCATGGACTGGATCATTTCGCACCGCGATAACGTCCCAGGGTCTTTTTCCAGTTCTCAACTCAACGGCACGCTCTGCGCGTGCCGGAAAACGTTTTTGGGATCGAAGGCAGCCTTGATCCCGCTCAGCCTGGTGAGGTTGTCGCCCCAATAAGCCTTCGCATACCCTTCGCCGAGGTCGAGGTCGCAGTAGTTCGCGTAACACGCACCAGAAACGTACGGCCGCATCGACGCATAGAGCGCCCGTAAGGTCGCCAGATTCGTTTCGGTGGCGCCGGGGTTGTTCCACTGCATGAAATATTGAACGAGATACTTCGTCTTGCCGCGATGCACGAACGCGGTGGCATCGGAGCCCACCTTGTTGATCGCACCACCGTAACTATCGAACAGCACCGCGATCTCACCGGGCGCCTTCCGCAAGCCCTCAAGTAACGCCGAGACCCCCTGCTCCGTCATGGGCTCGACGATGTAATCGGATTTGCCCTTCATCAGGACCAACTCGTAAGCCGGACCGCCGCCGTTAAAGATGGTGGCAGCCCTGGCGAAGGTCAGCGTGCTCGTGCGCAGCGCGTCGGCCGCGCCGGCGGCTCTTTGCAGGCGCTTCAATTCGGTGGCCAGCCTGCTTTCGGAACCGACCGACAGCCCCGCAATGTGCAGCTTGATCGATCCGCCCGCCTCTTTCGTCAGATGAAGCGTGCAGGTGATCGCAGGCGGAAGGCTATCGAGCCATTCCTGCCAGGCGAACACGACCTTGACCGCTTGCGCGACCGGCCTGGTCCAGGTGATCGCGAATTTGGCGACCAGATTGACCGCGCTGGTGCGGAAGTTGAATTTGGTCACGACACCGAAACTGCCATTGCCGCCGCCGCGTAGCGCCCAAAATAGATCCGGACATTCCTGGGCGCTTACATTGAAAATATTGCCGGTCGCGTCGACGACCTCCATCGACAACACACTGTCGCAGGCGAGCCCGAAAGCTCGTCCCAACAGGCCAAAACCGCCGCCGAGCGAATGGCCGGCAACCCCGACCGGAAAACACGTGCCCGCCGGAATCGCCCGCCTCGAAGGCCCGAGCGCCGCATAGACGGCGCCCAGAGAAGCGCCGGAACCGATAGCGACCGACTTCTTGTCGGCCGAGAGTTGGACGGCGGCCATGCCGCGCACATCGATGACGAGGTCGGCGCTTTGCGAAAAGCCCTCATAGGAATGACCGCCGGAGCGGATTGCAAAGCCGACGCCGTTGTCGGTTGCCCACTGAATGGTGCGGCCAACAGATTGGGGGCTTGATGCGACCACGCGCACCTGCGGCGTGACCTGCTTCCGCTTGCTGAACGAGGCGTTGTAGTCGAACTTGTTTGGCGCAGCGCTACCGGCGATCAGGACAATATCTTTTTTAGGATCGAGTTCTGCCTTCAACGCGGCAATCGGAAGCCCGGTCTCTGCCTCTGCCTTGCGGATCGAGAGCAGCGAGTGGCCGACGATCGAACTGACCGCGATGACGCTCGAAGCTTGCAAGAATTCGCGCCGCTTCATTTGTCGTCCCCCAAATGTAGCCTCGCCAACCACCCGGCTTCCCAGGCCGAATAACCCTACTAGCTACACTGCGACAACGCCTTGAAATATTGCGGCTGGTGAAAGTTCGCTTTGGCCACTTTCGGCAGAAAGGCGCTCCAGTAGCTGCGCCCTTTCCCTGCACCTAGAATGGAATAAACATTGCCGCGGAGCTTGCTGCGATCGCCGTCCCAGCCAAGCGATTTGAGCGGAATTTTCATTTCCGCGCTCCAACCAGCCTTCGTAATTTGTGCTGTCGAGGTCAGCCCCAAATCGACGCCTTCGTGGTGTTCCTTGGCGCTGACGATTTTGGCCTCGAGCGTCTGATTGTACGGCGATACTTCGAATTCGTAGTAAGGAAACCCGCTGTCGGAGAATGTGACGAATAATTCGACGACGTCGAATTGGTACGGGTGTTCTCCGGGGCCAAGCACTTTCCTTGCATTCATCGTCGGCGAGGCGACCGAAAAGCTTGCGATCAACGCATCGCCGGAAAACGAAATGCGGGCCTGAACGGGATTTCTCAGCGCCGACGTTGCGGGTGTGACCAGCGACAGGTCGCAAGCCCAGGCGTTCGAACAGCCCAGCAAGCCAAAGATAATGCCAAGCAATCTCACGACCGCTTCCCGGCGATCCGAAGCGACTTCAGGTAAGCACAGAACATATCGGCCATCGGCATACGCATTGCGGCAGCGGCGGGGGGTGTCGTCGCACTCGCGCTTCGCCGCGCGCAATCCAAGCCAACGCTTTCGACGCGCAGCGATACCGAAGCGACGGAATAGAGGCACGGCGCGACGGAACGGCTCTAGTGGAGTGGATTTGACATTCGCTACCCACTTGGCTGCGAGTCCATCCAGCGAATGTCAAATCCACTCCACTAGAAACCAATATTTGCCAGTGGTCCTTTGATTCTGACATTCGCAAAAGTGGCAGCTAAGAAGGGGATGCGAATGTTAGAATCGGACCACTAGGCCGAGCCGTTGCCGCCCCCATTGCCGTTTTCGGTTTCCTCGCCGATGTGCTCGACCGACACGACATGTTCGTCATCGGCGGTATCGAACACGATCACACCCTGGGTCGAGCGGCCAGCGACGCGGATGTCCCCAACCGGGCAACGGATCAACTGGCCCTTGTCGGTCACCAGCATGATCTGATCGGACTCTTCCACCGGGAACGAGGCAACCAGCTTGCCGTTTCGATCGTTGACGGACATCGCGACGATGCCTTTGCCGCCGCGACCCGTCGTCCGGTATTCATAGGACGAAGTTCGCTTGCCGAAGCCATTGACCGACACCGTCAGTACTACCTGCTCCTGCGCCGACATCTCGACATAACGCTCGGACGAGAGCTGAATGGCGCTCGAGGCCTCTTCGGCATCGCCTTCTACAGCCGTTTCTTCCACGACACCCTCACCGGCCACCGCACGCCGCATTTTCAGGTAGGCCGAGCGTTCGTCCGACGTCGCCTCGACATGCCGTAGGATCGCGAGCGAGATCAGCCGATCATCCGCAGGCAACGCGATGCCGCGGACGCCCATGGAGGTACGGCCCGAGAACACCCGGACGTCGGTGACCGCGAAGCGGATGCACTGGCCGCCGGCGGCCGTGAGCAGGACGTCGTCGTGCTCGGTGCAGATCTGCACGTCGACGATCGCCTCATCCTCATCGAGCTTCATGGCGATGATGCCGGAACGGCGGACATCGACGAAATCGGAGAGCTTGTTGCGGCGGACGTTGCCGCCGGTGGTGGCAAACATCACGTCGAGATTGCTCCACGAGGATTCATCCTCCGGCAGCGGCATGATGGTGGTGATGCGCTCGCCTTGCTCGAGCGGAAGAATGTTGATCAGGGCCTTGCCGCGGGCATTGGGAGCGGCCATCGGCAGCCGCCAGACCTTTTCCTTGTAGACCTGTCCGCGCGATGAGAAGAACAGCACCGGCGTGTGCGTCGAAGCCACGAACAGCCGACTGACGAAATCCTCATCGCGGGTCTGCATGCCCGCCCTGCCTTTGCCGCCGCGCCGCTGCGCGCGATAGGCCGACAGCGGCACGCGCTTGACGTAGCCGGCGTGCGAGACGGTCACGACCATATCCTCGCGCTGGATCAGGTCTTCGTCCTCGACCTCGCCTTCCTGCTCGATAATGACGGTCCTGCGCGGGGTCGCGAATTCCGCCTTTACCTCTGCGAGTTCGGTCTTGATGATCGCCTGAACCCGGGCACGCGAGCGCAGGATGTCGAGGTAGTCCGCGATTTCAACCGCGAGCTTGTCCAGCTCCTCGGAAATTTCTTCGCGGCCAAGCGCGGTGAGCCGCTGCAGGCGCAGATCGAGGATGGCCTTGGCCTGCTCAAGCGACAGCCGTGCGGTAGCGTCTTCTGCCAGACGATGGCGGGGATCATCGATCAGCGTGATCATCGCGGCCACATCCTTGGCCGGCCAGTCGCGCGACATCAAGGTATCGCGCGCGGTGTTCGGATCGGGCGAGGTGCGGATCACGCGAATGATCTCGTCGATATTGGCGACCGCAATGGCCAGGCCGACCAGGATGTGAGCTCGGTCGCGGGCCTTATTGAGCAGGAATTTGGTCCGCCGTGTCACCACCTGTTCGCGGAAGGCGACGAAGATGGTCAGCAGGTCCTTGAGGTTCATCACCTGCGGACGGCCGGCGTCGAGCGCGACCATGTTGGCGCCGAAATTGGTCTGCAGCGGCGTAAACCGATAGAGCTGATTGAGCACGACGTCGGGCACGGCGTCGCGCTTGAGTTCGACGACGACACTGAAACCGTTGCGATCGGATTCATCGCGCAGATCGGAAATGCCCTCGATCTTCTTCTCGCGCACCAGTTCGGCGATGCGCTCGACCATCGTGGCTTTGTTCACCTGATAGGGAATTTCGCTGATCACGATGGCTTCGCGATCCTTGCGGATGGTTTCAATCGACACCTTGCCGCGCATCACGATCGACCCGCGACCCAAGTGATAGGCCGAGCGGATGCCCTGACGTCCCAGGATGATGCCACCGGTCGGGAAATCCGGGCCTGGGATGATCTCGATCAGTTCATCAATCGAAAGCCCGGGATTGTCGATGAGTGCCACGCAGGCATCGATGACCTCGCCGAGATTATGCGGCGGAATGTTGGTGGCCATGCCGACGGCGATACCGCCGGCGCCGTTGACCAGCAGATTGGGAAATTTGGCCGGAAGAACCTTCGGCTCGAGATCCTTGTCATCATAGTTGGCCTGGAAATCGACCGTGTCTTTATCGATGTCATCGAGCAGCGAATGCGCGATCTTGGTCAGGCGGGATTCGGTGTAACGCATCGCAGCGGCGGCATCGCCGTCCACCGAGCCAAAATTGCCCTGCCCGTCGATCAGGCGCACGCGCATGGAGAAATCCTGCGCCATGCGGACCAGCGCGTCGTAAACCGACTGGTCGCCGTGCGGATGGTATTTACCGATCACGTCGCCGACGGTGCGCGCCGACTTGTTGGGCTGCTTGTTCCAGTCGAAGCCGTTCTCATGCATCGCATACAGGATGCGACGGTGAACCGGCTTGAGGCCGTCGCGCGCATCCGGCAACGCACGCGCCACGATCACGCTCATGGCGTAATCGAGGTAGGAGCGCTTCATCTCGTCGAGGATGGAAACGGGACGAATATCCGACGGCGGCGGCGGCTCGCCGGGCTTCGTATCTTCAGGCTCTGACAAGGGAAAATCCGGTCAATTTAGAATCAGTTTCATATAGCGCATGAAGGCTCACAAAACCACCTCTAACTCGGTTTTATGAGTGGTTTTTCCCTTCGTTTTTCCAGTGACTTAGATACCAAAGCGAGGCCGGTTCCAACGAACGCGCAAGGACCTCGCCGAGGGACCGAAAACGACCGCGCGCATGATCCGCCCCGGCAGCAGCGTAATGAGCCCGGCCCTGACGGAAGCGCCGGAGAAAAGTCTGATTATGATGCGGCGATGATCGACGACGCGATGGCGATGGGCGGCCCACACCGGACACGCCATCGCTGATCTCTGGATCTCGCCTTTGGCTTCTCGTGGCTCTCGCAGCGCTTCAAGACGCCGCTATCGAGGCGATCCGTCAGAACGGGATATCGTCGTCCATATCGCCGTTACGCCCGCCGGCCGCGACCGCACGGCGCGGCGCGCTTGAGGGGCTGCTGCCGCCGAAATCACCGCCGCTTTGATCGTCAGAACCGAAGCTGCCGCCTCCGCCACCGCCGCTGCGGCCGTCCAGCATGGTCAGGCTCGAGTTGAAGCCCTGCAGCACGACTTCCGTGGAATACTTCTCCACGCCAGCCTGGTCGGTCCATTTGCGGGTCTGCAACTGGCCCTCGATGTAAACCTTGGCACCCTTCTTCAGATATTGCTCGGCGACCTTGCACAGACCTTCATTGAAGATCACCACGCGGTGCCACTCGGTCTTTTCCTTGCGCTCGCCGGTCGCCTTGTCGCGCCAGTTTTCGGACGTCGCGATGGACAGATTGGCGATCGGCCGCCCATCCTGGGTACGCCGGATTTCGGGATCCTTGCCGAGATTTCCGACCAGAATCACCTTGTTCACGCTGCCTGCCATCGCCTTAGTCTCCACTACGTCCGCAATAATCGGCGCCGACCCTATACGCTCGCCGGGCGGCTGCGCCGGCCATCCCGCGGTTATCCACATATAGCATCGCGGCCGCCGATGTTCCAGTTTTGTTCCAAGAAAAAAAGGGGCAAATCCCGCTCCGGAAGCCCTTCGCCGCAGATTTTCGTTGGTCTTGGCCCAGCGAACAGCGGATTCACAAAACGTGTGACAATTCATTGACTTCGCTCTGGAGCACTTCGTCCCTGACTGTGGCTTTTGGGAGACGGCTTTGGCCGCTTGGATGCTCTATCATCGGAGTCGAAATTGGGGTGGATGGGCGTCCGCCTGGGTTAAAGGAATACGCTTCGCGCAAGCGAAGCGACGTGAAGAAGACGGGGACAATGACGAAAAGCTTCCTGCTCGGTGCGCTGGCACTGATCTCGCTGGGTGCGATGACGCCGGCTACAGCCGCGGATCTCCCGGCACGTCCCTACAGCAAAGCTCCCGAAATGATGATGCCCGCGCTCTATGACTGGAGCGGCGTCTATGTCGGCGTCAACGGCGGTTGGGGCACCGCGCACCGTTGCTTCGATCAGACGGCTCCGGGCATTGGTCCCGATGGCTGCCACAACACCAATGGCGGCTTCGCCGGTGCCCAGGCCGGCTATCGCTGGCAGATGTCTTCGTGGGTGTTTGGCTTCGATCTCCAGGGCGACTGGTCCGACCTGAAGGGGTCCAGCGTCAGCGTCCTCACCCCGGCCAACGTCAACCGCTCGCACATCGACGACTTCGGACTTTTCACCGGCCAGGTCGGTTACGCCTGGAACACGGCGCTGCTGTACTTAAAGGGCGGCGCGGCCGTCGTTGCCGATCGCAACGAGGTCCTGACCAACAACGCGGTGCTTGCCACCGCGTCCGGCGAGAACCGCTGGGGCGGCACGGTCGGCGCCGGCATCGAATTCTCCTTCGCGCCTAACTGGTCGGCCGCGATTGAATACAATCACCTCTTCATCCCCAGCAACAACACGAACTTCGTCACGCCGGCGGGCGTTGTTATCAGCGCCGACCGCATTCATGGCGATGCCGACCTGGTCTCGGTTCGCGTCAACTACCGTTGGGGCGGCCCGGTAGTCGCGAAGTACTGATCGCGTCTGCTCACAGCGAATTTCGAAAAGCCGGCCGCTGAGCCGGCTTTTTTCATGTGCCGCGTTTTCGATTGTTCCCTGCTGACGCTTGCTGCCATCTTGCATGTTTGACGCGTTTTCTTCGCGCGAACCGGTTCCCGCCTCGCTTGAAAATGCGAGCAGCGAATCAATTCCGTTGATGGCTTTCACGCAGCACTGGAAATTGGCGCGCGTTCTTCCTACGTTCCAAGATATCGCCGTTGGCGCCTGATCGCTTTAGCGACGCGCCCGCCTCCCGTTTCTGGAACCCCGGTATGGACGAAGTGATCAAGGCCAAGCAGCGCCAACAGACGGGCCAATCGAGCCTGCGCGCCATCACCATTCGCGGTGCGCGCGAACATAATCTGAAGAACGTCGACGTCGAGATTCCGCGCGACAGGCTCGTGGTGTTCACGGGGTTGTCGGGTTCGGGAAAATCATCGCTGGCCTTCGACACCATCTACGCCGAAGGCCAGCGGCGTTACGTCGAGTCGCTGTCGGCCTATGCGCGCCAGTTCCTGGAGATGATGCAGAAGCCGGACGTCGACCAGATCGACGGGCTGTCGCCGGCGATCTCGATCGAGCAGAAGACCACGTCGAAAAACCCGCGCTCGACCGTCGGCACCGTTACCGAAATCTACGACTACATGCGCCTGCTCTGGGCCCGCGTCGGCGTGCCCTACTCGCCGGCCACGGGCCTGCCGATCGAAAGCCAGATCGTGTCGCAAATGGTCGACCGCGTACTGGCGCTGCCGGAAGGCACGCGGCTCTATTTGCTGGCGCCCGTCGTGCGCGGCCGCAAGGGCGAGTACAAGAAAGAACTCGCCGAATATCTCAAGAAGGGCTTTCAGCGCGTCAAGATCGACGGTAAATTTCACGAGCTCGCGGAAGCGCCGACCCTCGACAAGAAATTCCCGCACGACATCGACGTCGTGGTCGACCGCATCGTGGTGCGGCCGGACATCGGTCAGCGATTGGCTGAAAGCTTTGAGACCGCGCTGAAGATCGCGGAAGGGCTCGCGGTGATCGAATACGCGGATGCGCCAGCCGCGCCGGCAGCGGAAGAAAAAAAGAAAACCGCAAAAATCCACGACAAAAGCGGTCCGGAGCGGATTCTGTTCTCGGAAAAATTCGCCTGCCCGGTTTCCGGCTTCACGATCCCCGAGATCGAGCCGCGGCTGTTCTCGTTCAACAATCCCTATGGCGCCTGCCCTGCCTGCGGCGGGCTCGGCATCGAACAGCACATCGACGAGGACCTCGTCATTCCCGACAAGGAGGCGACGCTGCGCAAGGGCGCGATCGCGCCCTGGGCCAAGTCGTCATCGCCCTATTACATCCAGACGCTGACCGCGCTCGGAAAGTTCTACAAGTTCACGCTCGACACCAAGTGGAAGGACCTGCCGAAGAAGACGCAAGCGGCGATCCTGCACGGCTCGGGCGAGGACGAGATCAAGTTCTCCTACGAAGACGGCGTGCGCTCCTACGACACCAAGAAGCCGTTCGAGGGCGTCATCACCAATATCAACCGCCGTTACCGCGAGACCGAGAGCGAATGGGCGCGCGAGGAACTGGCAAAGTATTTCTCCGACGTGCCCTGTGAGGCCTGTCACGGCTATCGCCTCAAACCGGAGGCGCTCTGCGTGAAGATCGGCGGCAAACATATCGGCGAAATCTCGGAACTGTCGGTGCGCCGCGCCGGCGAATGGTTCGAGACCGTGCCGGAGGCGCTGAATTCGCAGCAGAACGAGATCGCCGCCCGCGTGCTGAAGGAAATCCGCGAGCGGCTGTCGTTCCTGCTCGACGTCGGCCTGAATTATCTGACGCTGGCGCGTTCTTCCGGCACGCTCTCCGGCGGCGAAAGCCAGCGCATTCGCCTCGCCTCGCAAATCGGCTCGGGGCTGACAGGTGTGCTCTACGTGCTCGACGAACCCTCGATCGGCCTCCACCAGCGCGACAATGCGCGGCTGCTCGACACGCTGAAGCGGCTCCGCGACTTGGGCAATACCGTGATCGTGGTCGAGCATGACGAAGACGCGATCCGTCTGGCGGATCATGTGCTCGACATCGGCCCCGGCGCCGGCATGCATGGCGGCCATATTGTCGCGCAAGGCACGCCCGCCGAGATCATGCAAAATCCGCAGTCGCTGACCGGAAAATACCTCACCGGCGAATTGTCGGTGGACGTGCCGGAGCGCCGGCCGCCGAACCATCGCCGCACCATCAAGGTCATCAACGCCCGCGGCAATAACCTGAAGAATGTCTCGGCCGAAATTCCGCTCGGCCTGTTCACCTGCGTGACCGGCGTCTCCGGCGGCGGCAAGTCGACGTTGCTGATCGATACCCTCTACAAGGCGATTGCGCGCAAGCTCAACAATGCCAGCGAAGGCGCCGCGCCCCACGACCGCATCGAGGGGCTGGAGCATATCGACAAGATCATCGACATCGATCAGTCGCCGATCGGCCGCACGCCGCGTTCGAACCCCGCGACCTATACCGGCGCGTTCACGCCGATCCGCGAATGGTTCGCCGGCCTGCCCGAAGCGAAAGCCCGCGGCTATGAGCCGGGGCGCTTTTCGTTCAACGTCAAGGGCGGGCGCTGCGAAGCCTGCGAGGGCGACGGCGTCATCAAGATCGAGATGCACTTTCTGCCTGACGTCTACGTCACCTGCGACGTCTGCAAGGGCAAGCGCTACAACCGCGAAACGCTGGAAGTGCTGTTCAAGGGCAAATCGATCGCGGACGTGCTCGACATGACGGTCGAGGAAGCCGCCGACTTCTTCAAGGCGGTGCCGCGTGTACGCGAGACCTTCAAGACGCTGCATCGCGTCGGCCTCGACTACATTCATGTCGGCCAGCAGGCGACGACGCTGTCGGGCGGCGAAGCCCAGCGCGTCAAGCTCGCGAAGGAACTGTCAAAGCGCGCCACAGGGCGCACGCTCTATATCCTGGACGAGCCGACCACGGGCTTGCACTTCCACGACGTGAAGAAGTTGCTCGAAGTGCTGCACGAGCTGGTGGCGCAGGGAAATACGGTCGTTGTGATCGAGCACAACCTCGAAGTCATCAAGACCGCGGACTGGGTGATCGACCTTGGCCCCGAAGGCGGCGACGGCGGCGGTGAAATCGTCGCATGGGGTCCGCCGGAAGACATCGTGAAAGCACCGCGCAGCTATACGGGCAAGTTTTTGGCGCCGGTGTTGAAGAAGGCGGGCAAACCGCGGAAGGCTAGCGGCGGGGCGAGCGAGGCGGCGGAGTGACTTTCTTGCGGAACGCCGTTCGGCAGTACTAGCTTTTGCGGGATTATTCCCCTTAAGCTGGTAGATAAAGAAAGCCCCCACCTAGCGGTCAGTCCTGAGATAGCTCTTGCCTATAGTCAGGCGCATGGGTGCGGTCGGCGTGGTTAGAGCAAATTCGCGCTCGATAAAGTCCATAACGCGCGAACAGCGTAGCGCGGCCTGCGGTTCGCCGCATCGAAGCCAAATCCGGCTGAGCTTCCGGAATTGGGCGCGCTGGCCTTTCGGAATGCGCGGCGAAATCGCCTCGAAGTCTCCATCGAAACTGACAAGTACCGCTTCAAGCTCTTGAGAGGCGGTCGCCACTACCTGATCCGGCGCACCAGGGACGATATATTTTCGAATGAATTCGGCCGTGTGGCACTGCCCAATGAGCATGTCAGCCACGTCCTGGGGCACGTTTTCATCAAGCATGAAGTACATCGGTCACAAATTATGACCAATTACGCGCTCCGAGCGAGTCCTTCTTCGTGAACAAGCGCGGCTTGCACATCTTCCGGGGTAAGGGTCGGGTACTGTTTTACGATTTGCTGGACCGAATACCCGGCTTCCTTGAACCTGCGAATAGTGGCCGTTGGAATGCGGGTGCCAGCTATCACGGGAGAATTCCGAACCACGTACTTGTTGCGCTCGACGTGGCCGAGCTGGCTTTCGTCTCGCTTCTTGAGTTCATGAACGCGAGCTTCCACATCGTTGATAACGTCGATTACTGGGACCATGGCAAGCTGGCCGTCCCAAACACCCTCAATGTCATTAGATTTTGGAGGGCGGAAGTGAACTTGCTTCTTAACAACGTAAAGCTTCACCTCAGCCCAATGCTCGTAGCCACGCCTTACCAGTTCCTCGGCAACCTTACGGAGTTTCTGAAGAGAGATTTTGTAGTCCTTCATTAGGACTGCAATCGTTCGCAGTCCGACGACATCCTGAAACGAATAGACGCGGCTGTACGGGACGTGACGGTCCTCATAAGCATAGCGCGGCTGGAAAAATCCAGCGCGATCCCACGACCTAAGCTGCCCATGGGTAAGCCCCGTCAGCCGAACAACGTGTTCTTCACTAAAGGCGGCTATCAGAGTGTTTTGGCTCATGGTCATATGGTAGACTATGCCTAACTCGTTTGACCTGAAAGAGGCACTTTGGGCGCATAGCACCCCATCATATAACGCTTTCTGAGGTCTTAAAAACCAATAGGTCACCTGAGCTTATTCGGTTTGAAGCATGGGTTGAGCGAATTGGCGAAGAGGTTGTGCTGGCATGGCAGTTCGCCGGAGAAAGCTCAGGCAAACCGCCGCAATGGAGATGCCCTGCGGCTGACCCATGTTCGCAACGCCCATGTCCGTGACGGCCGTTGGTGCGAAGGTGGATTTCATAAAGCGACAAAACGCTCGTAACTGGAATCGATCTCGACATCAACGTCCATGTTCGTAACTTGTACTGAGGGGCGCGACCTACCCACCTCCCTCTCGCTCCTCGAGCTCGACCTCCTCAATCGCCGCGTCCACGAACCCCTCCGGATCCGCAAAGAAATTCCACATCGCGCGGTAGTGGTCAGTCTGCGTCAGCGTCGTCGGCTCCAGCCCATTCTTGCTCAACCGCAGCAGCGTCGCGTTGGGATAGGCCATCAGCACAGGCGAGTGCGTTGCCATGATCACCTGGCAGTGCTCCGATTTGTCCATGCGATGGAGCAGCTTCAGGAATTCGATCTGCCGGGTCGGCGACAGCGCCGATTCCGGTTCGTCGAAGATGAAGATGCCCTGGCGCTGGCAGCGCTCCTCGAAGAAGCGCAAAAAACCCTCGCCGTGAGAGTGCGACAGAAAATCGGGCGGAGGGCCGCCGCCCATCGGATACTGCCGCGCCATCTGGTCCAGGTATCGCGCGACGGAGAAGAAGCTTTCGGCGCGAAAGAACCATCCGTTGGTGATCTTGGGCAGCCAGCTGGCGCGCAACGCCCTTGATAGCTGCCCGCCCATCTTCTCCAAAGCCCAGGAATGATCGACCGTCGCATACCCCTTGCCGCCGCCGGCTTCATCGTAGCCTGCCAACACGGCAATCCCTTCGAGCAGCGTCGATTTGCCGGTGCCGTTTTCTCCAACAATGATCGTGATCGCGCGATCGAAAGGCAGCGAGAAATCGCCGCGCAGGAACGGCAGGCAGAACGGATAGGTTTCGCGATCGGGAATGAGCGCAGGCTCAAGCCAGATCCGCTTGAGGTACGGCGCGGGCAGATTGATGTCGCGTTTGCCTCGTGAACCCATGCTCTGCCCCACGCCGTTTGACACGTTAAACGTGCATGGAACATAACAGGAACATTATTCGGAGGAAAGCAAGATTTCGGGCCCCTGTCGTCCCCTTAAACTTCCGTAATCCCCAAACCCGCCCCAAGCCGATGACGACCAACATGAGCAAGGAGAACGCTCATGAAAAAGATCCTCGCTACCGCCGCCGTCCTCATCGCGTCGCTGTCGCCGGCCCTGGCGTCGTCGCACTACGAGATGATGTATCACGACAACATCCGCCCGCATGGCCATCCGCGCTCCGACGCGGTTTACAATGCCGCGCTTGACGACTGCTACAGCCAGACCGGGCTCGCGCGCACCGCACAGGACAACCACGCCTTCAGGGATTGCATGGCCAAGCACGACTATCGCTGGGTCTATACCAAGCTGGTGCAGGATCCGCCGAGCAAGCGTGCGGCAAGCAGGCTCGCGAAGGGACAGTACATCGACTACGACCACGGCCTGATCTGCCACAGCGAAGGCATCGCATCGGTCTGTGAATTGCCGCCGGCCGATATGACGATCCACTACACGAGCCCGAGCGGCCTCAACTGCACGCGCACCGGCGCCATGTCCGTCTGCTCAAACATGTAGGCCGGATTTCCGTCGCCGGTCTCGAAGGCCGCTGACGAGGCAAGGAGAATCCCCATGAAGAGTCTTATCGTTGCTGCCGTGGCAGCATTGGCGACGCTTTCGCCGGCGATGGCGTCGCATTACAACATCGCATTTCACGATACATTGCGGCCGAATGGCCATCACCGCAGTCTGGCTGTCGCGAAGGCCGCCAGCGCCTCGTGCTTTACCCAGACCGGTACCTCACCCGAAGCCACACCGACGCCGGCGTACAAGGATTGCATGAAGGCGCAAGGCTTCCGCTGGATGGCGACCAAGCTCATCAAGGACCCACCGGCCAAACAAGCGGCCACGGGAATCCCGGCGGGACACTTCATAGACGATGATACGGGGATGCTCTGCCACGACAGCGGCGGTGCAGCGATCTGCGTCCCGCCGCCAGCCGACATGACGATCCATTACACCAACAAGCACGGTCTTGGCTGCACGCGCACCGGTGCCATGTCCGCCTGCTCAAACCTGTGAAATGACCCCGGCCGTCAACGCGACATCAGGCAACCGCGGCCGTCCATGCTTCCGCATTAGGCACCTCGATATCGATTTCCAGCATCGATACGTCGTTGCCCCTTTCCATCCTGATATTGAGCTTTTCCGGATCGAAGGCGACGTGCCGCGATACGACCGCCAAGATCTCGGATCGAAGCAATTCCAGTAAATCGGGTTGACCGCGCAACCCGCGTTCATGGGCCAGCAGAATCTGCAGCCGCTCCCGCGCGACAGGCGCGGATGCGGTTGCCGAAGCGCGGCCGCGAAACAGCCGCAAACCCATCATGCAGCCCTCCGTCCGAGCAACCGGTCCATCAGGCCCTTTCGCGGCGTCGGCACGATCATCGGCAGGGTCTCGCCCATCAGGCGGCGCGCCGCGTCGATATATGCGCGGGCCGGTGCGCTGGTGGCGTCGTTAAGTGTCACAGGCGAGCCGACGTTGGAGGCACGCAGCACGTCCTGGCTCTCGGGAATGATGCCCATCAGAGGCGTCGCCAGAATATCCAGCACGTCCTCGATCGACAGCATTTCACCGCGCGCCGCGCGCGCGCTGTCGAACCGGGTGATCAGCAGGTGCTTTTGCACCTGTTCGCCCTTTTCGGCCCGCACCGTCTTGGAATCGAGCATGCCGATGATGCGGTCGGAATCGCGCACCGAAGACACTTCGGGATTGGTGACGACGATGGCTTCGTCCGCATACCTCATCGCCAGCAACGCACCGCGTTCGATGCCGGCCGGACTATCGCAAATGATCCAGTCGAACTTCTCGCGCAATTCCCCAATGATCTTGCCGACGCCTTCCTCTGTCAGTGCGTCCTTGTCGCGGGTTTGCGAAGCCGGCAACAGCCACAAATTCTCCAGGCGCTTGTCGCGGATCAGGGCCTGCGAAAGGTTTGCGATCCCCTGCACCACATTGATGAAGTCGAACACCACGCGCCGCTCGGCGCCGAGGATAAGATCGAGGTTGCGCAAGCCGACATCGAAATCGACGACAACGACTTTCTCTCCCATTTGCGCAAGCGCCGCTCCAATGGCGGCTGTCGTGGTTGTCTTGCCGACGCCGCCCTTGCCTGATGTCACGACCAGTACTTTGGCCATCTCTTTGATCTCCCAATTTTACTAATTCAAAGGGGTGATTTGCACGATGTCGCCTTCGAGCCAGACCTGCGTCGGCCCGTGATACAAGGCGGCGTCGATCTCCTCTGCCGTTCGGTAGTATCCGTCGATCGCCAGAAGTTCGGCTTCGATTTTCTGACAATAAATCCGGGCGCCCACATTGCCGTTGATGCCCGCCATCGCACGGCCACGCAGTGTGCCGTAAACGTGGATGGAGCCGCCGGCGACGATTTCGGCCCCCGATGACACCGATCCCACGACCGTGACGTCGCCATCCGGAAACACGATCGACTGGCCGGAACGTACCTGGGTGTCGAGCAAGAGCGATGACGCCTTCGGCTTTGCCTCTGGTTTCTTTTGCTGTTCTTGCGACATCGCGGTGTGGCGACCGCCCGTCAGCAGCGGTGGCAGGCTCGGCGAAAGACGCTCGGCGTCGACGCCCTCGATGCCGAGAACGCGAAGACCTCGCTGTTCGAGATTTGAGATGAGTTGTGCGATCGCATTCTGGCTGAGATCGACGGCCGTGAGATCGAGCACCACTGGTTTGCCGGCGAAGAAGCCCGGCGATTGACGTAACGTGACATCGATCTCTTCAAGCCACTCGATGATCGGGACAATGGGGAAAAACACAAAAGCGACATACGATCGCCCTCGCAAGCGAATGGGCCTGGCTTTGGGCCGCGCGGCTGCATCCATGATGACTGGCTCGCCTCCACCTGGGTAAAGGACGGGGCGCGGCAAAAGTTGCGCGCGAATCGCCCCGCCCCGCGCACTGTCGATGAAGCCGACTGGATTTGAGTCGGCGGGCGAAATTGAGTCAAAAAAGGGAAACGGTTGGGGCGCTGTAAAAATCGCCGTCCCCGTAATTTGTCAGTTCAACGTGTGTTGACAGCTTCGCGAAATCTGCGGCGGTGATTTGCCCGTCGTGCCAATCTGTCGCAGGCGCATTCGCTTGTGACGTCGGGCAAATCAATTCTAGAAGCCCGCCCGTCTCGCGCCCGATAAGAGGGGCGTTTCGCGATCGTCACGAACGTTGGGCGCGGGATGCGATGGACGCTGCTGCCGTCAACTGACGAGTGACGGAAGCGCGGACGGAAAAGTCGTGTGGTCTTGGCGCCCCGATGCTGGCGCTAAATCGGCGGAAGATGTTTCGCCGATGACGGAGACAACAAAGCCCGGTCTCCGGAGAGAGCACGAAGGAAACCGTAAAACCATCGCGCAGGAAACGCCGGATGATCGGCCTTGCCTGTGGTGACTACTACCCGTGTACTTTTTACTTTGTACACGGGGCCATGGGTGCGGCTGGCATCCGGCGTTTCCTGCGCCCTCTTTTTGTCGAGGGGGTCTCTCTTCGTATCATCCGGGCGCGAAACGCGTCGCGGCGACGAGAGCGCGTGGACGCTTCGGAATACGCAGGTCGCCCGGTCAAGCCGGGCGATGACACCAAATACATTGGCTGTTCGGCATTCCATTGAGAGCGTCCGCCCTCACCGACGTCCGACCCACCAGCCGGCGACCAAGAGCACGACGCCGGCGACGCCAGCCACAATGCCGTGCTTGGTGTGCATGCGCGTGACGCCCGCCTCATGGCCCGGCATGAAACTCGGTAACTGGTCGGCCGGCAGCAGAAAGTAAACCGCGGCAACGATCAAAAGGACGACGCCGAGCAACGAGAGTATGAGTTTCATGAGGTGATCCTTTGAGCTAAGTTCGGTTGGACGAGCGACCTTGAAGCAGATTTCGACCGGTTTGTTAATGCCGGACTGACTCCATCGGGCGGAGTTCGGGAGAGGAAAAGAAAACTCCATGTCAGACGTTGTCAACAACGAGGCGCATCAGCGCTTCGAACTCGCGGTCGAAGGCCATCTCGCCGCCACCTATTACAAGCTATCCGACGGCGTCATCACCTTCGTCCACACTGACGTTCCGCCGGAACTCGGCGGCAAAGGCGTCGGCTCGGCACTGGTCAAAGGCGCGCTCGATCAGGTGCGCGCCGGCGGCTTGAAGGTCATCGCGCAGTGCCCCTTCGTCAAAGCCTATATCGACAAACATGCCGAATATGCCGATCTCCTCAAGCAGTGAGCTTCGTCCCATGGCCACCGTTCGCGACAACAAGGCGCTGAGCCGGTTTGAACTCGACGTCGAGGGCGGCGTGGCGTTCGCCAACTACCGACTGACGCCTCAAGCGGTGGTCATCACCCATACCGAAACGCCACGCGCCTTGCGCGGCCACGGAATTGCATCGGAGTTGGTGACGGGGGCGCTGGCGTTGATCCGCGCCGACGGCCGCAAGGTGATCGGTGCGTGCGCCTTCGTCGTCGATTCCCTGCGCAAGCATCCGGAATATACCGACATGGTGGGATGAAGATGCTTGGTCGTCCCTGCGAACGCAGGGACCCATAACCACCGCCGTCGCTGAGGCGACAGTTGGCAACCATTGATTATAACAGAGAGGCTGCGGCATATGGGTCCCCGCGTGCGCGGGGACGACCACGACAAATCAAGCAATCCGAATCGACATGTCCGGCAGACCGTCGAGCTTGCAGAGCAGCACGTCGCCCTTGACGACCGGGCCGACATTTTCCGGGGTCCCGGAATAGATGATGTCGCCTGCTTTCAACTCGAAAGCTTCGGAGAGCTTCGCGATCTGTTCAGCCACGCTCCAGATCATCTTGTCGAGATCGGAAGACTGGCGAACGTTGCCATTGATCGCGAGCGAGATCGCGCCCTTGGTGAGGTGCCCGGTCTTCGCGACCGGATGGATCGGACCGATCACCGCTGCATGGTCAAAGCTCTTGCCGATCTCCCAAGGCTTCTTCTCGGCCGCCATGCCGTTCTGGAGATCGCGCCGCGTCATGTCGAGGCCGAGCGCATAGCCATAGACGTGATCGAGCGCTTTCTCTGGCGGAATATTGGTGCCGCCGGATTTCAGCGCCGCCACCAGTTC
The DNA here is from genome assembly GCA_963824305.1 of uncultured Alphaproteobacteria bacterium. Lineage (GTDB taxonomy): Bacteria > Pseudomonadota > Alphaproteobacteria > Rhizobiales > Xanthobacteraceae > Bradyrhizobium. The sequence goes on along the minus strand of CAWGOW010000001.1, from coordinate 53,923 downwards.
GACCTCGTGGTGATAGTTTTTGGTGAGCGAGGGATAAGCATGCTCGACGACCGTGCCGGGCGCAACGTACTGGATCGCATCCGTCGGCTTCTGGAAGAAGAACGGCGGTTCGCGGGTCGGATCGGAGCCGCGTTCGATCGCGTGCGCGGCGTAATTGCGTCCGATGCAATAGATGCGGCGGACCGGAAACACTTCTTTCTCGCCGGCGATCGGGATGGTCACCGCCGGAACGTCGAAAACCGGTTTGGCGCCGGATTGAGCGTCCGCCGAACGGCTTGCGGCCGCTGTTCCCGCAAGCGCGAGCGCGCCCGTTGCCAGAAGGGTCCTGCGATCGACGGTTTCCATTCGCGTGCTCCGATTTGTTCTCGATGTTTCGGCGCTATCTACCGCTCAAGGCTACGGCCCGGCAAGCCGCAACGGCGCCAAGGAGGCATGAAAAAGGCCCGCGAGGTCGCGGGCCTTTTGCCACGATATGAAAATCAGCTCACCACTTCACATCGGACGGCAGTTTGCCGCCGTTCGCCGCGAGCTTGCTCATCACCTGCTTGTGCAGCCAGATGTTCATGCTCGCGGAGTTGTTGGTGTCGCCGGTATATCCGAGCTCATGAGCGAGTTCCTTGCGCGCGGAGAGGCTTGAATCGATGTTAAGTGCCTTCATCAAGTCGACGATCGAGGTGCGCCACTCCAGCTTCTCCTTCTGCGCTGCGACAGCCTTGTCCAGGATCGGCGCGACATCGACGGTTGGTGCGGGCGCGGCCGATGCGCTGCCGGAAGATGCCGCTCCACCCGGTGCGGGTGCGGCCGCGCCGCCGCCGGCCGGGGTCGCGCCGGCCGAGGTGCCGAAAATCGCGCTCATGATTTTTCCGAAAATGCTCATCGCTCACTCCCTGATGAATCGTATGATCCGTGTGAAGACGTGAAGGTTATCCTTAAAATCCGGCCGCACCCCCAGCCGGTGGCACAAAGCTTAGTCCGCTTGGCAAACCTTGCCAATGCGGATCGCCCGCGACCGTTTGACTGAACTACGGCGCAATGACGGCGGAATGACAGGAAAGGCACGAGCGCTGCACGCTGCTTACCGCGCGCGCTCGAGATCCGTATTCAATATACCTTCGGCTTCGCTCTGCGGCATCGATGACGCGATAAGTTCGGTGGCCGTCCAGCCCTTGCGTTTCATCACATATCGGACGAGGAGCCGGTAACGATCGTAATGACCGGAGCGGGCGGGATCGAGGTCGGGATCACCGGTTTGCAGACGCCGGATCAGGCCTTCGGTATCGGCACCGTCGCCGAAGCCGATGTCATCGGCCAGTCCCTCATTGATCCATCGTGGCAGCTTCAACTGCTGCAGTGGCGCCAGTTGCTCCTTAATCAGCGTATGGGCGATTTCATGCGTAGCATAATAACCGAGCGTGCGCGGTGACGACTTTGGCTCGCCTGCGGACGTCATCACACGATCGCCGTCGATGTTCGCGCGGCCAATGAAGACGTTTCGCGTCAGTGGAAAGTAATTCACCCCGGCGGCGCCTGCGTTCCAAAGAAACAGGATGCGGCGCCGCCATTCCGAATTTAGCACGAAAATCCGGTGTTCGCTGTCATCGTTCAGGGAAGATCGAGACAGACGGCGCTCGACATCGGCCAGGATTCCGGCGGCGCCGGCGGCGTCAAACGGACGGTCGGAGTAAAGCGAAAGCCGCCCGTGCGTGGCATGGTAGAGAAATAGCGGCTGCGGATAGGTCAACGCCGCCACCGCCGTTCCCGTCAGTGCGACGCAAAGGAATGCGGCGATGGATGCCGCCTTGATGATCCGCTTGGCAGTGCTCACTTGACCGAATACCTCTTGCACAGCCAAAGCGACGGCAAAACCGTTAAAATTAAGGCGAATGCTTACGTGCCTGTGCTGCGAGCCGGCGTCACCCAAGCGTGAGAGACAATGCCGCCAAATCGGAGTACGATGGTTGCAACAGTTCGCGACATGGCCAGTTCTGGTTTCTTTCGCGCCTGGCCTGTCGTGATCATATCTCGCGGACGATCCCGAGCGTCGTCTTTTCGACGCTGGAAGTGGGCCGCCGCGTCAAGGGAGATAAGCGACCATGGCCACTCCATATCAAGGCAATGCACCTTCGCTGGCTCAGCCGGCGCAAGATAACGCCGCAGGTCCCGTCATCCGACGAATTGGCCTGCCCGATCTGCGCGACGCGCTGCGTCGTGGCTGGGAAGATTTCAAGGAAGTCCCGAGTCACGCGATCATCCTCTGCGTGATTTACCCGATACTCGGTCTCGGCATTGCCCGCGCGGTTCTCGGCTACTCGATCCTGCCGTTGCTATTTCCGTTGGCCGCAGGTTTCGCCCTGCTCGGTCCGTTTGCCGCGCTCGGCCTTTATGAACTCAGCCGCCGTCGCGAACTCGGCCTGCGCGCTTCCGCCTGGGATGCGCTTGACGTTTTCTCTTCGCCATCCTTTGGCGCGATGCTCGGTGTCGGTACGCTGCTGCTGGCGTTATTCGTCACATGGATCGCCGTAGCGCAGGCCATCTACGTGGCAACTTTCGGCTACGAGGGCGTCACTGGCGTTGCGGACTTTGTCCGGCGCGTGCTGACCACCCCAGAGGGCTGGTGGCTGATTGCGATCGGATGCGGCGTCGGCTTCCTGTTCGCGCTGGTGGCGCTGTGCGTGAGCGTGGTGGCCTTCCCGCTGATGCTGGATCGACACGCCAGCGCCGGCGAAGCCATGGTGACGTCACTTCGGGTCGTTGCCGCCAATCCGGTGACGATTGCCGCCTGGGGCCTGATCGTCGCGGCGCTCCTGGTGGCGGGATCGATCCCATTCTTCCTTGGGCTCGCCGTCATTATTCCGCTGCTTGGCCATGCGACCTGGCACCTCTATCGCAAGGTGATTGCGCCGGATCCCTATCAATCGTCCGCCACACCTCGGCCGCCGCGCGAAAAGCGTCCCGCTGCGGATTTTCCGGCCAACCTGTTTCCCTGGCGGCGGAAGGACGGCGCCTGATAAAAAGTGATCGGACTGCCAGTTGACGGTTCGCCGGCAGTCCGTCACCTCGTTCTCTCGCGATATAGGACAAGCCTTGTTTTGGCCGCGGTTGCGCCTGACATATCGCCGATCTTTCTCCAGCGCGGAAGGCGATTTAGTTGCGATACCAGCGGTTTTTCGGTTGCGCCCTGGCAGCAGGCATAGCCCTTACGATATCGGCAACTGCCGCGACTGCGGCAGTACCGTGCGGTGCCGGCAACTTCCAGGGGTGGCTGGATGAGTTCAAGGCGGAGGCTGCCTCGAAGGGGATTTCTCCGGCGACGGTCACTGCAGGCCTGAACGGTATCACGCTCGACCAGAGCGTTCTTTCGCGCGACCACTCGCAGAAAGTCTTCAGCCAGAGTTTTGAGGAATTTTCGGGCCGCATGGTGCCGCCGCGGCTGACACGCGGCGCCAACATGCTCAAACAGTATGGTTCGGTGCTGTCCCGGATCGAGGATACCTATGGCGTACCCGGCGAAGTGCTGGTCGCGATCTGGGGACTTGAGACTGATTTCGGCGTCAACATAGGAAAGTTTCCGACCCTGCGCTCGCTGGCAACGCTGGCTTATGACTGCCGTCGCGCAGAGATGTTCCGGGGCGAGCTGCTGGATGCGCTCCGCATCATCGACCGCGGCGATTTGACTCCGGCCGAGATGCGCGGCGCCTGGGCGGGCGAGATCGGTCAGACCCAGTTCATGCCATCGAACTACATCAAGTACGCAGTCGACTTTGATGCCAATGGCCGGCGCGACCTGTTGAAGAGCCCCGCCGACGTTCTCGCCTCGACGGCCAACTTCCTCCAGGGCTACGGCTGGAAGAAAGGCAAAGACTGGCAGCCGGGAAGCCCTAACTTCCCCGTCCTCCAGCAATGGAACAAGAGCGAAGTCTACGCCAAGACGGTGGCCTACTTTGCCAGCCAGCTTGCCCGTGCGCCCTAAGCGCTGGCCGATGAAATGATTATACATTCACTTTTTGTCATGCACAGGCGTCATGCATACGTATGACGCATATTTTGGACTGGTGGTCCGCTACGAGCCGAATTCAGCCGGGGATATGCCCTTTTGGGCCGACAACCAGGTGACATAAACATTTTTGCTAGAGATTCGGCCGCGCCACGACCCGCTAACCGTTCGCCGAACCCTTAATCAATTCTTACTGAGCCATGCGCAGATCGATTAGCTGCATCGCACCATTTTGACTTCTGCACTGCGGTATAGGGCTCTATATTCGCCTTGACGATTCAGCAGCAACTCAAAGGCTGAATCCAGAATTCAAGGAGACTACCATGCTGCTCTCGCTCATCCGACTGATCCAGGCGTTCCGTGACTACCAGCGCAATGTTGCCGAGCTGTCTCAGCTCAGCGATCGGGAACTGGCCGACATCGGGCTCGACCGTTCGGACATTCCGCGCGTTGCGGCCGGCAATTATAACGGCTGACCCAAGCCGCCGACTTCAAAGCCGACAACGCCCGCCTCTAGCGGGCGTTGTCGTATCTAACGGTGTGCGCGCATTCCACTCCACAGCGAAACGCGCTACCTGTGCCGCATGACAGGCACCCTCTCCTCGGAACCTATTCACGTCATCGGCGGCGGTCTTGCTGGCTCGGAAGCCGCCTGGCAGGTAGCCACTGCTGGCGTTCGCGTCATCCTCCACGAGATGCGCCCGCACCAGATGACGGAGGCGCATCGAACGGAAGGCTTAGCCGAGCTCGTCTGTTCCAATTCCTTTCGCTCCGACGATGCCGCCAACAACGCGGTCGGGCTACTCCACGCCGAAATGCGCCGGCTCGGGTCGCTGATCATGCGGGCCGCGGACGCCAACCAGGTCCCGGCCGGCGGCGCGCTTGCCGTCGATCGCGACGGCTTTTCAGCCGCAGTCACCAAGATGCTGGATGATCACCCGCTGATCGAGCTGAGGCGCGGCCAAGTCGAAGGGCTACCACCCGACGACTGGCGCAATGTCATTGTCGCCACCGGCCCCCTTACCTCGGCGCCTCTGGCCGACGCTATCCGTGAACTGACCGACGAAGATGCGCTGGCGTTTTTCGACGCCATCGCGCCGATCGTACATCGTGACACCATCGATATGTCAAAGGCGTGGTTTCAATCGCGCTACGACAAGGTTGGTCCCGGCGGCACCGGCGCGGATTACATCAACTGCCCGATGACGAAGGAGCAATATGACGCCTTCGTCACTGAGCTGATTGCGGGCGAAAAGACCGACTTCAAGGACTGGGAGGCCAACACCCCCTATTTCGACGGGTGTCTTCCGGTCGAGGTAATGGCCGAGCGCGGCGCCGAGACGCTTCGCCACGGCCCGATGAAGCCCGTCGGACTGACGAACCCGCACAATCCGACCGTGAAGGCCTATGCCATCGTACAACTGCGGCAGGACAACAAGCTTGGCACGCTCTACAACATGGTCGGTTTCCAGACCAAGCTGAAGTACGGCCCGCAGCAACGCATCTTCCGAATGATCCCCGGACTTGAAAACGCCGAGTTCGCGCGCCTCGGCGGTCTGCACCGAAACACCTTCCTGAACTCGCCAAAGCTGCTCGATCCGCAACTGCGCCTGAAGGCGGCGCCGCGCATGCGTTTTGCCGGCCAGATGACGGGATGCGAAGGCTATGTGGAGTTGGCCGGCATCGGTCTGATAGCGGGACTGTATGCCGTGGCCGAGGCGCGAGGCCGTGAGCTGCCGTCGCCTCCGTCGACAACGGCGCTCGGATCACTGCTCGGCCATATCACCGGCGGCCACCTCGAGACGATCGACAATGGCCCGCGCTCGTTCCAACCGATGAACATCAATTTCGGCCTGTTTCCGCCGCTCGCCAACCCGCCGACCCGGAAGGCGGACGGAACGCGGCTGCGCGGCAATGAAAAGGCGATCGCCAAGCGCCAGGGGCTCAGCGCGCGTGCGTTGACCGATATCGATCGCTGGATCGCCGATCATTTGCGGCTTGCCGCGGCAGCGTGAACACATGAGCTTGCCAAGAGACGACGCCGCAATTCTGTCGGCGCAGTGGACTGAAGGCGTTCTGCTCAAACGCGACGTGTTCTCGTCGATTGAGCGAGGCCGTTTCCACATGCCAAACGGCGAAGTGGACGCGATTTTGCGCCGGATCGATCAGGTGCCCTGGTGGTCTTATCTGCTGGCGCGGCATTTATTCCGGCGCGAGCGGCATGCTTTGGCGGTGGCGCGTGACCTTGATGTCGGACCGCCATTGCTATGGGGCGGTCGCCAAGCGCTGGTCCGTGGTTTCATCGACGGGGTGGCGTTACACCTGATAAAGCCGGCCGGCGACGTCGCCTATTTTCGCTCGGCCAAAGCGGCGCTGCGCCGCCTGCATCGTGCCGGCGTCTGTCACAACGATCTCGCCAAGGAGCAAAACTGGCTGGTCGGGCGCGATGGACGCGCCCATCTGACGGATTTTCAACTAGCGGCCTGTTTCAAAAAACGCAGCCGGCTGTTTCGCGTTTTGGCCTACGAGGATATCAGGCATCTATTGAAGCACAAACGCAGCTACGCGCCGGCGGCCCTCACACCGAAGGAGCGTCAGATCCTCGCACGCAAGTCGGTGGTGGCCAGCCTTTGGCTGATGACCGGCAAGAAAGTCTATCAGGCCATCACCCGCGGCCTGTTCAACTTTACCGATCGCGAGGGCGGCGGACGGCGTCTCGTCAATGACGCGCCGGTGCTCGTCGAGGAAATTCGGAAAAATCCTGCTGTGCGTGACGCGGCGATCGTCGCCTTTCCGGATCGCCGCGTAGGCGTCGGTCTCTATGCGTTTGTCGAATCCGACCAAGCCGCGCTCGAGACCGAGCTAAAGAGCGAGCTTTCCGCAGCCCGAGGCCCGAGACCGCCGGAGCATATCCAGATCGTCAAGGCGCTGCCGCGTGACGCCAGCGGAAAACCGCGCATCGAACTTCTGCAACTGGTCGCAACCAATCAACTCGATCTGATTGAGACGATGATCACGAACGAGCCCGACCGCGCCTTCTTGCAAACTATTCTTGAATCTCGAAAAAACTTCCGCGACCGCTTCAATTTTGAGGCGGCGGATCTGAATCGATCAGTTGACGAAAGCACGCGAGCGCGACGCGCGCCATAACGTCCACAGCGTTGCAAATCGCGATGACGGCCGCACTACCAGGGGATCGTTGTCGGCCCGCATCAGCACGGCAAGATCGCGCCTGACCTGCGCCAAAGAAAGAAACGCTGGCCGGACCTCCGGAGCTACTGATGAACCGAGCAGCGTGTAGGCTGTATCGAGATGCGAGCGCGCTTGGTTCAGTACGTCGTCCAATGCCCGACGCAACGCGGGCGTTTGCTTGCCGGCAAAGACCTCTTCGAGATCGACGCCGTACTGCGCCAACACCTGTTGTGGCACGAACAAGCGGCGTTGCGACGCGTCGAGCGGCAGCGAGGCCATCACCTGCACGATTCCCTGCGCCAATCCGGCGTGACGCGCCAGGTGCTCGACCTCGCCGGATGACGGTCCCAGAATCGCTGCGGCGAGCGAAAACAACGCCGAGGACGTATCGTTGAGATAGCCCTCGAGCGCAGCCATCGTGGGCATCGGATCGTTATAGAGATCGAACTGATGCTCCTCAATCAGGCGCGAGAGCCGCTCTACAGGCAAGCGATAGCTGTCGATCGCCTGCAGCAATTCGGCGGCAACGGGATTACCTTCCACGCCGCCATGGCCTTGGCGTGAGAGCGCGTCTCGCCACCATTGCAGCCTTATCTCGCCCGGCAGCGGCTGGCTCACCTGGGCAGGAACACGGCAAATCTCGACGTTGAAGGCGTAGAGCGCCAACAGCGCACGGCGCGCAACCACCGGCACGAACAAAGTGGCTGCATAACGGACAAAGTCGTGCGTCCGCACAAGATCGGCGCAATGACTGATCGCGCTTTTGTCTTCCGGGACGCTCATTGCACGGCGATCAGCGCCGCCGCCACGCGCCGCCGCTCGCCGATCATGATGTTGTACGTGCGGATGGCAGGCCCGGTCTGCATGGAATCCAGGCTGACATGAACGGCCCGAAACGCCTCACGCAGCCGGTTCGGCGCAACCCAGACGTCCGTGCCGGTTCCGACGATCAGCGTATCGATTGTGTTGGCGGCGGCGAATACGCGGGCCAGCGTGGTCTCGTCGATTTCGGCAGCTTTCGTCACCGGCCACGTCCAGATCGCATCGGGCAGGCACAGCAGCGATCCCCGATGCGACATGTCGGCAAAGGCGAAGCCGCCCTTGCCGTAAGCATCGATCGGCGCTGACCTCGGAAGATGTGGTGCATCCGAGCGGTCTACCATCGTGGTTACTTCTTTGCAGGCGTGTCCGGCGCGTCGGCGCGGTTCGTGCCGACGCCAAGATAGATCAAGATCGGCGCAGCGATGAAGATCGACGTATAGGTGCCGACCAGCACGACACCGAACATCATCACAGCCGTAAAGCTGTGAATGGCATTACCGCCGAACAGAAGCAGTGCGAGCAACGCCAATGTCACCGTGACATGGGTAATGATCGAGCGCGACAATGTGGAATTGATGGATTCGTTGAGCAGTTCCGGCATCGGCATTTTCTTGTAACGTCGCAGCATTTCACGGATACGGTCATAAATGACGACAGTATCGTTCAGCGAGTAGCCGAGAATGGTCAAAAGGGCGGCAATACTGGTGAGGTCGAAGTCGACCTGCGAGATCGACATGAAGCCGATCGTCAGCACGATATCGTGGACGTTGGCGATCATCGCGCCCAACGCGAACTGCCACTCGAAGCGGAACCAGAGATAAATCAGGATGCCGAGGATCGCGAGCATCAGTCCGAGCATGCCGTAGGCCAACAGCTCGCCGGAGACGCGCGGGCCGACCACCTCGACGCGCCGGTAATCGACCGCTTCGCCAAGCGCGCCGCGCACCTTCTGAACCGCTGCTTGTTGCGCGGCATCGCCGCCCGGTTGCTCCGCGACGCGGATCAGCACGTCCGCCGGGCCACCAAATTGCTGCAACTGGACGTCACCCAGACCGAGGCCGTTCAGGGATGCGCGCATCGCGGCAATATCGGCGTTGCCTGACTTGGCCTGCACCTCCAACAGAGTGCCACCCTTGAAGTCGATGCCGAAATTCAGCCCGTGAGTGAAGAACAGCGTGATCGCCACAATCGAAAGCAGTGCCGAAATCGGAAAGCTGATGCGGCGAAAGCGCGTGAAATCGAAATGGGTGTTGTCGGGGACGATCCGCAACGGCGGCAGCAAGCCGAATATGCTGACCACCGTCAGCACGACGATGAGAACGCCCAATCCAATCAGAACGGTATGAGTCACGGCCGCGTTTCCTTCAGATCGGCACGCTTTGCGGCCGCTTCCACCGTACCCACCAGGCGACGATCAGCCGCGTGAGCGTGAATGCGGTGAAAACCGTGGTGAGAATACCGATTCCAAGCGTCACGGCGAAGCCGCGGACCGGACCGGTGCCGATATAAAACAGCACGGCGGCCGCGATAAACGTCGTGATGTTGGAATTGAGAATGGTCGCAAGCGCCCGCTTGAAGCCGGCATCGATCGCCGAGATTGCGTTGCGTCCGCCGCGAATTTCTTCGCGAATACGCTCATAGATCAGCACGTTGGAATCGACGGCGATGCCCACAGTCAGCACGATGCCGGCGATTCCGGGCAGCGTCAGCGTGGCGTTAAGAAGCGAGAGCACGCCAAAAATCATGGCAACGTTGATGGCGACGGCAATGTTGGCGAACACGCCGAACAGCCGATAGGTCACGAGCATGAAGACGATGACCAGGATCGAACCGACATAGGCGGCGAGTTCGCCCTTTTCGATCGAGTCTTGTCCTAGGCCCGGACCGACCGTGCGTTCCTCGATGACGGTGAGCGGAGCCGGCAATGCGCCGGCTCGCAACAGGATCGCGAGATCGTTGGCGGACTGGACGGTGAAGCTGCCGGATATCTGCCCCTGCCCGCCGATGATCGGCTCGCGGATAACGGGGGCCGAGATCACCTGGTTGTCCAGCACGATCGCAAAACGCTGTCCGACGCCATCGGTCGAGGCTTGCGCGAATTTGCGCGCGCCGGCCGAGTTGAATTTGAAACTCACGACAGGTTCGCTGGTTCGTTGATCGAACGCCGTCTGCGCGTCGCTCAAGTCCCCTCCGGAGACCAGCACCTGCTTCTTGACTACCAGTTTTAGTCCGCCTTCCTCCGGCAGGACTTCGTCGTCCGGCGGGACCGTTCCCTTCGCGGCCGCATCCGGTGGCACGGCCTCGTCGACCATGCGGAATTCCATCTTGGCGGTCTTGCCGAGCAAGTCCTTCAATCGGGTTGGATCCTGCAAGCCCGGCACCTGCACCAGAATACGATCTGTGCCCTGGCGCTGAATCACGGGCTCGACGGTGCCGAGTTCGTTGACGCGCTTTTCCACGATCTGGATCGACTGCTCGATGGTCTGCCGGATGCGGTCGTTCACCGCGGCCTGTGGCACGGTCAGACGGATCAAGCCGCCGCCGGCGTCGTTGACCTCGAGGCTGCGCTGGCCATTGGAGCCAAGCAGGCCGCCGAGCGGTTGCGACAAATCGCGCAATTTGCTCAGGGCTGTCGGCTGGTCGGTATCCTTGCTGATGCGCACCTCAACGGCGTCATTGCGCACAGTAACGCCGCCCGTAAAGCCGATCCTGTTTTCGCGCAACACGCGACGCACGTCGTCGCGGATCTGGTCGAGCTTCTCTTTCTTGATGTAGTTGGAATCGACTTCGAGCAGTAGATAGGAGCCGCCTTGCAGGTCGAGACCGAGTACCAGATGGCGTTGCGCCCACAGCGGCCAAGTCTTGACCCGCGCCTCGGGGAAGAAGTTCGGCACGGCGCACAGGCACACCACAAGCGCCGTCAGGATGATCGCCAGCGCCTTCCACCGCGTGAAATAAAGCATTGAATTGACTCGTCAGATCCAGAGAAAGCGGCGCTAGAACGCTAGCTTGCGGCAGCCTCGTCCTTGCCGAGCTCCCTGGCAGGCTCTCCCTTGGCGCGAACGCCGGAAATCATCTGCCGCATCTGGCGAACGCGCACGCCGTCGGAAATCTCGAACTCGATCTGCTCGTCGTCCACGACCTTGGTGACCTTGCCGACCAGACCGCCTGTGGTCACGACCGTATCGCCACGGCGGATGTTCTTCACGAGGTCGGCGTGATCGCGCACCTTCTTCTGCTGCGGTCGCAGAATCAGGAAATACATGATGACGAAGATCAGCGCGAACGGCAGCAGCGACATCAACATACTGTTGGCATCGCCGCCGGCTGCGGCCTGGGCGTACGCAGGAGTAATCAACATTCGTTCAATCCTCGCGGAATGGTGGTGACCGGCGCGCTCAACGCGCAAAGCCGGTCAGGGCGAATTCGGCGGGACTATAGCGGCCAGCCGTCCAATTGCAACGCCGCCCATCCTCGCATGAACCCCTCATTTGGACCGCTTGCAGCCCCCTGCAAGGCCCGTTAAGGGTTCGGCGTCAGAAAGGCCCAAGATGTCGAAAAAGCCCGGAAAAAGCGCCTCGCTTCCCGCCAAAAAGCTCAAGACCCAAGCGACAGCAGCGAGGATCGCCAAGCCCTCCGCAGCGGCTTCCGGGCGAGATGCGGCGGAGCGAATTGCTGTGGCGCTGGAGACCATCGCCGGCCATCTCGCGGCCGCGGCGCCAGCGTCGGATGGGAGTGAAGCGCTGCGGAAAGCCGATGCCTTTGTCTGGCATCCCGAAGGGCGGCTCGCGCCCGTTGCCCATGTCAGCCGCGTCGATATCGGACTGCTCAAAGGTATCGACCGGATGCGCGATATCCTGATCGAGAATACCGAGCGTTTTGCCAACGGGCTTCCGGCCAACAACGCGCTGTTGTGGGGTGCCCGCGGCATGGGAAAATCCTCGCTGGTGAAAGCGGCCCACGCCAGCATCAACGTCGACCGCAAGCCCGCCGACCGGCTCAAACTGATCGAAATTCACCGCGAGGATATTGAGAGCCTGCCGGCGCTGATGGACATCCTGCGTCACGCCCCTTTCAACGTCATCGTGTTCTGCGACGATCTCTCCTTCGACGGCAACGACGCTTCTTATAAGTCGCTGAAGGCCGTGCTCGAGGGCGGCATCGAAGGGCGTCCCGATAACGTGATCCTCTACGCGACCTCCAACCGCCGGCATCTGCTGGCGCGCGAGATGATCGAGAATGAGCGCTCGACCGCGATCAATCCGGGCGAGGCTGTCGAGGAAAAGGTTTCGCTCTCGGATCGTTTTGGATTGTGGCTCGGCTTCCACCGCTGCAGCCAGGACGAATACCTTGCAATGGTGAATGGCTATTGCAGCCATTTCGGCATCAAGGTCCCGGAAGACGAACTGGAACGCGAAGCGCTGGAATGGTCGACGACCCGCGGATCGCGTTCGGGCCGCGTCGCCTGGCAGTTCACGCAGGAACTGGCAGGCCGGCTTGGGGTACGGATCAAGCTCCGTTGAGGAACTGAAGCGGATCGACCGGCGTCGAACCCTTACGGATCTCGAAGTGAAGCTGCGGCGAGCTCGCCTCGCCCGATTGTCCCGACTTGGCGATGATCTGGCCGCGCTTGATGGTGTCGCCGCGCTTGACCAGAAGCTCGCTGGCATGGGCGTAGGCAGTGACGTAGCCATTGGAGTGGCGCACCAGCACGAGATTGCCGTAACCCTTCAGTTCATTGCCGGAGTAAGCGACCACGCCGTCTTCGGCGGCCTTCACCGGCGTGCCTTCCGGCACGGCAAGGTTGATGCCGTCATTGGCTTTGCCGTTGGTCTTGGCGCCATAGCTCGTGATCACCTTGCCGCGAACCGGCCAACGAAAGGTTGGCAGCGCTCCGGTCGCTTCGGAAGCCTTCACCGGCGTCTCACTGGCGGGCGTCTCTTCGACATTCGTCGTCTGCGCCAGCCGGACCTTCTGCTGAGGATCGGAAGTGACCGCTGCCAGCTTGGTCACGGGCGGAACGGATACCGGAGCGGCCTGGGCAACAGCCGGCTGCGCCACCGGTGCGGCGGATGCCGAGGCCTTGACCGGCACATTGAGCTTCATGCCGACCCGAAGCTGTGACGCCGGCTGTAAGCCATTGGCTCTCGCAAGTTCGCCCACGGAAATATGGTTGCGGCGCGCAATGCCCATCAAAGTGTCGCCGTGATTGACGATGTGCTGCGAAGTTGCCGCGGCCACGGTAGCGGGTTTGCTGGCCGGCGCCGACATTACGGGCGCGGCGGCAACCGCAACCGGACGGGGGATAATCAACTGTTGTCCGGGCGACAGAACGCGTGGCCCCTTATAGCCATTGGCCTGCAAGATCGCGGCCGGCGTCACATTGTAACGACGGGCGATAATTTCCAGCGTGTCGCTGGTGCCGACAATGATCTTTGTCCCTTGGCCCGGATGCACTGCCGCCACCGAATGCGGAACGCTGCCGGTGGTCTCGATCGGGCGAGCGGGAGGCGCATAGGAGGACAGCCCACGGCCGCCGCCGGAAACGCCGGAGCCTGCTGCGGGATAGGACTGCGGCGCGGAGATTGGCGGAAGGTTTTGGGACTGAACCTGCGAATGAGGCCGCGAATACTGCGGAAGCTCACGGTGCTCGACCGGAGCCGGCGGCACCGAGGCCGTGGCTTCATTGGAAGCAAACGGATTTTCCGAAAGCCGGGACTGCATATCGGCGCTGCAACCAGCAAAACCGATCGACATCAGCGCCAGGACCGCGACCTGCGGCAAACGGCGCGAGTAAAGCAACTCGACGACACGGGACATGGTTACTCACTCGTACGCAACAAAATACTGATTTGAGTTAACATGCAGCGAGTAAATAACCGCTTAAGCCCGCGAATAAGATGTTGGAGGGAAAGCCGATCCGCGATTCTACAGTTCGCGCGCGATCCCGGGCAACGCTGGCACGAAACGTACGTCGACCAGTTCCCTGCGCTCGAAGCCACTTTCGGTCCTGAGCAGGCGGATGAGCGTCTGCACGCTATGTTGCGGGCCGACGGGCGCAATCAGGATGCCGTCCGGCTCAAGCCGTTCGGCAAGCGCGTCCGGAATTTGCTCCATCGCGGCCGTCACGACAATGCGGTCGAATTTGCCGGCGTCTGCGGGAACGTCGAAGCCGTCGCCCACCATCACCTCGACATTGTTGTAGCCGAGACCCTCCAGCCGCGCCCGGGCGCGGTCGGCCAGCGTCCGGTAACGCTCGATCGTGAGCACCTCCTTGCAGAGCCTCGAGAGGATAGCGGCCTGATAACCGGAGCCGGTGCCGATCTCGAGCACCCGGTGTGATTTCCGCAGGTTCAGCTGCTCGGTCATGTAGGCCACCACGAAAGGCTGGCTGATGGTCTGCCCGCAGGCGATCCCGAGCGCCGTGTCGCATTGGGCATTCTCGCGGTCGGCCGGCTCCACGAATTGTTCGCGCGGAACATCCTCCATGACGCGCAGCACCGCCTGATCGCTGATCCCGCGCCGCCGCAGGTTGAGCTGAAACATCATCTTTGGGGGCGGGTTTTGGGCGTCAGGCATCGGGATCCGTCAGACAGGAACTTCGAGTTCGCCGCACGGGCTTATCGGCCGCCGGAGCCTGTGATGCCACAATGCCCCGATTCCGGGAAACGGACATTTCGATTTCGTGTTCCAGCGGGTCTCGTTCCGGACACGCCGAGATTGCGCCCGTTGTCGATATTTGCAATCCTTTGCCCCTGAATTCAGGGATTCCATTGATGGGTGCGGCGCGAACGTCAGGCGGATCGATATTCCTCGTCGAAGACGAGGTCATGATCAGGATGATGGTTGCCGATATGCTCGAGGAGCTGGGCTACAGCGTTGCCGCTGAGGCCGGTGAGGTCGGCGACGCCCTCAAGCTTGCGCAATCGGTCGAATTCGATCTTGCCATCCTCGACGTCAACGTCAACGGCAAGGTGATCTCTCCGGTCGCCGACGTCATCGCGGCGCGGGGACGCCCCTTCATCTTCGCCACCGGTTATGGATCGTCGGGATTGCCGGCGGAATATCGCGACCGGCCGGCGTTGCAAAAGCCGTTTCAGATCGAAACGCTGGGACGCACCATTGCGCAGGCGCTCAACC
The DNA here is from genome assembly GCA_963824305.1 of uncultured Alphaproteobacteria bacterium. Taxonomy (GTDB): domain Bacteria; phylum Pseudomonadota; class Alphaproteobacteria; order Rhizobiales; family Xanthobacteraceae; genus Bradyrhizobium. The sequence goes on along the minus strand of CAWGOW010000001.1, from coordinate 38,775 downwards.
GGACCACGGCCTAAACCCTCCTACTTCAGTGTTGCCGTGAGCGCTGCCGAGAACGCCTCGTCGGTGCGGTCCAGCCGCAGCGGCGTCACCGACACATAGCGCGACGCCAGCGCCGACAGGTCGGTTCCTTCTGCCGGGACATCGACCTTGGCCAGCCGCTCGAATCCGATCCAGAAATAGGGATTGCCGCGGCCATCGCGGCGCTGGTCGACTTTCAAAAAGCCGAGATTGCGCTTGCCCTGCCGGGTGACGCGCACGCCGGCCACGTCATCCGGTGCGCAAGCGGGGAAATTGACGTTGATCACCGTGTCCTTTGGCACACCGGCCTCGATCACCTTGCGCAGGATCGAGGGGCCGAATTTGAGCGCGGTATCCCAGAGCGGCTTCTCGCGCGTCTCGACGGAAAATTCCTGCGACAGCGCAAAAGAAGGCAGGCCCAGGATCGTGCCCTCGAGTGCGCCGGCAATCGTGCCGGAATAAACGACGTCCTCCGCCACGTTGCGGCCTTTATTGACGCCGGAGAGCACGAGGTCCGGCCGTTGCTCGCCCAGGATATGGCGCGCGCCCATGATGACGCAGTCGGTCGGCGTGCCCCGTACCGCGAAGTGGCGCGGGCCTACTTCGCGCAAACGCAGTGGGTCATTGAGCGAGAGCGAGTGCGAGACGCCGGATTGATCGAGTTCGGGTGCGACGACCCAGACGTCGTCCGACAATTCCCGCGCGATCTGCTCGATGACTTTCAATCCCGGCGCGTGGATGCCGTCGTCGTTGGTACACAAAATTCGCATCGTTCGAGCGGCCTCTCCAGGCGATTCCGTGGCGTCATGCCGTCTTAAACGGCTATCTGGTGTGAGGCAAACTCGCTGTTTTTATTGCTGGTTTTTCCGTCCGGGCCGGCCAGATTCACTCAGGCGGCCGACTGTCCTCGGAAACCGCGCCAGGCGTACGAATGCGCCAGACCGGGGTCAGCTTTGCCCGTCCTTCGACCTGAAGGTCGAATTTCGGCGGCTCTGGCTTTGGCGGTTCCAAAACGACGATGGGTTGCGCGGCCGCAGCCACGGTGGCCGGCGACGGCGCAGGCTCGACCGGAGGCGGCGGCTTTCGCGGCGGTTCCGGATAGTATTTGCGGGCTGCGTCGACGGCTTTCTCGAAGTCATCGACATTGACCCATTTCTCGGCACGCACCGCGTCCTGCACGCCGTCATCCCAGAGGCACGACGCGGCAATGTCGAACTGGCTTTTTTGCTTCTGATTGCAGGCCTGGACGCCATGGCCCGTGACCGCCCATTGTTTGCCCACCCAGTAGATGTCGCGGTGTAGCGCCATGGACGTCGTCGTTTTTCCGAATGCACTTGGCCACAATCAGAAACAAAGATACTCGCACGCCCGGTCTTCGCAACCGGGAACGCGGGCCAAACCCAAAACAAATCGCTCTACCGTTCAGGGGAGACGACCTTGGCGCCGCCCATATAGGGCTGCAACACATCGGGCACGGCGATCGCGCCGTCGGCCTGCTGGTAGGTTTCCATGATCGCGATCAGCGCGCGGCCGACCGCCGTGCCTGATCCGTTCAAGGTATGCACGAAGTGCGGCTTACCATCGCTGCCGCGATAGCGCGCATCCATCCGTCGCGCCTGGAAGTCGCCGCAGACCGAGCAGCTCGAAATCTCCCGGAAGGCGCCGCCCTCGCCCTGACCAGGCATCCAGACCTCGATGTCGTAGGTCTTTTGCGACGAAAAGCCCATGTCGCCCGTACACAGCGTCATCACGCGGTAGTGCAGGTCGAGTCGCCGCAGCACTTCCTCGGCGCAGGCGAGCATGCGCTCGTGCTCGTCGCGGCTCGCCTCGGGCGTCGTGATCGAAACCAGTTCGACCTTGGTGAACTGGTGCTGCCGGATCATGCCACGCGTATCGCGCCCCGCGGCTCCCGCTTCGGCGCGGAAGCATGGCGTCAGCGCCGTGAGGCGCATCGGCAATTCTTTCTCGTCGACGATGGACTCGCGGACGAGATTGGTGAGCGAGACCTCGGCGGTGGGAATGAGGCCGAGCCGACCGCTCCTCAAGTTTTCTAATCCGGCGCCATCGCCCGTGGCTGTCAGCAGTTCGCCTTTGATGGCCCAGAACTGATCGTCTTCGAACTTGGGCAATTGCCCCGTGCCGAACATCACCTCGTCGCGCACCAGCAGCGGCGGATTGATCTCGGCATAACCATGCTCGTTGGTGTGCAGATCGAGCATGAACTGCCCGATCGCGCGCTCCAGCCGCGCCAGACCTTTTTTCAAAACGACAAATCGCGCGCCGGACAATTTCGCCGCGGCTTCGAAGTCCATCAGACGGAGGCTCTCGCCGAGATCGTCATGCGGCTTTGTTTTGAAGTCGTAGCTGCGCGCCTTGCCAAACACGTGATGCTGCACATTGCCGTGCTCGTCCGTGCCATCAGGCACTTCGTCGAGCGGCAAATTCGGGATCGCAGCAAGCGCGGTAGCCAATTCGGCATCCGACGCCTTGGTGGCAGCCTCCAACTCCGGCATGGTCGTCTTGAGTTCGGCGACCTCGGCCATCAGGCTCGCCGCGCGCGCTTCATCTTTCGCCTTCTTGGCTTCGCCAATTTCCTTCGAGGCCGCATTGCGACGGGCCTGTGCTTGTTCGGATTTCAGGATCGCTCCGCGGCGCATCTCATCGATCGCGAGCAGCGACGCCGAGAGCGGCACGATGCCGCGGCGCTTCAAGCCGGCGTCGAACAGAGTGGCGTTCTCGCGAATCCATTTGATGTCGTGCATCGGCGGGGCTTTCTATGAAAACATGCAACAATAACGTTGTATGTCAACGTTATGTCGTGCCTCCACTAGCACAGCCGTAGTATTCGCAAAAGCGAACGAGCCGTTCGGTAAGGTAGGAGGCGCCCTACTCCGCCGGCGTCGGATCGGGCGGTGGGCTCGCCGGTGGCGGTGTAGCATCGGTGGTTTTAGACGCTGCTGCCTTCTTTTCCACGATACGCACGGCCCAGATCGATCCCTCGTAAAGCAAGAGCAAGGGAATGGCGAGCGAGGCCTGGCTCAACACGTCGGGCGGGGTCAGCACGGCCGCGATGATGAAGGCAACCACGATGAAGTAGCGCCGCTTGTCGCGCAGTTGCTGGGACGTGATGACGCCGATCCGCCCGAGCAGCGTCAGGATCACCGGAAGCTGGAAGGCGATGCCGAAGGCAAAGATCAGCGACATCGTCAGCGACAGGAATTCACCGACCTTGGGCAGAAGCTGGATCTGCGCCGTCTCCGGTCCACTCAATTGCTGCATGCCGAGCGAGAAGCGCACCAGCATCGGAAGCACCACGAAATAGACCAGCATCGCCCCGAGCACGAAGAAAAACGGCGTCGCGATCAAATACGGCAGGAACGCCTTGCGCTCATGCTTGTAAAGGCCGGGGGCAACGAAAGCATAGATTTGCGTCGCGATGATCGGAAACGAGATGAAGCCCGCACCGAACAAGGCAAGCTTCAATTGCGTGATGAAATATTCCAAAAGCGCCGTGTAGATGAACTTTGAATTTTCCGGGCCGGCAACCCAGACGAACGGCCAGACCAGTACGTTGTAGATTTGCTTGGCAAAGAAGAAGCAGAAGATGAAGGCAACGCCGAAGCCAAGCAGCGCCTTGATCAGCCGCGAGCGCAGCTCGATCAGATGATCCATCAAGGGCGCTTTGCTGGCCTCGATATCGTCAGCGCTCATGATGCTTTCGCATCCCGTGCGGCTTCACTCTCTACATGCGCCGAGGGGGTCTCTGTCGTCACGGCAGCGGGCTCGCTCGGCGGGGTGATCACCATCGGCGCCGAGGCCGCCGGTTCGGTGAGAGCGCTCGGGCTGTCCAGCGCAGGCGTCTCTATCGATGCAACCGGATTGTCGTCGATGGACGCAACCGGCTTGTCGTCGGTCGACAGCGCGGCGCTGACATCCTTCTCGAGCGACGTCATCATGTTGCCGCTCGCAAAACCGGTCGCCGCTTCCTTGACCTCGTCGAAGCTTTTCTTGAGGTCGGCCATTTCGGCCTCGCGCATCGCTTCCTGAAACTGGCCCTGGAATTCACCGGCCATCTTGCGCGCCTTGGCAACCCATTGCCCGACCATACGCAGCACGCCCGGCAATTCCTTGGGGCCGATCGCAATCAGCGCAACCACGGCAATGACGGCGAATTCACTCCAACCAATATCGAACATGAAAGCTTCCGCTCGCGCGAGGCCACACTCTTCTGTCAACGAGACGGGGCCGTTCGCGTGTTTATTCCGCCGGTCTTGCCGCCCGAATGATCATCAACATGGGCACTGCCTTGCGGTGCGCCCGGCGGATCAAACAGCCTTGCTGCCGACATCCGTCCGCGCCGGCTGCGGCGAGGCGTTGTGGTCGATCGACTTCACCGCTTCAGGCTTGTCGGCGACCTTGTCGTCGTCCTGCATGCCCTTTTTGAAGGCCTTGATGCCTTGAGCGACGTCACCCATCAGGTCGGAAATCTTGCCACGACCGAACAGCAGCAGGACGACTGCGATCACGACGATCCAGTGCCAAATGCTCAATGAACCCATCCTGCAACCCTCCAAACACGCGAAATTGGGGACGCTTGCGGTCCCCGCCTATCATGCAGCGAACGTAGGCTTATGGGGTGCCAAAAACAAGGACTTGGGCCGCGTAAAATCCCCGTTACGCGGCTGACCGTTAACGCGCTGCGCAGCTACGCTACCGAAGCGATACGATGGCTCGGAATCTTTCGTTTATTCGCTTTCCGGGCTCGTTTCCGGCTCGGCCCGCGGGGCCAACGCCAGTTCCAGGTCGCCATCTTCCAGCGGATCCTCGTCCTCGCGCAAGGCGGGATCGTCGGACGGCGCGGGAACACTGAAACCGGTGGGCAATCGCGAATCCAGAAGACCGGTGCCCCTCAGTTCCTCAAGACCCGGCAAGTCACTGAGCGCTTCCAGGCTGAACTGCGACAAAAAGCCTTCCGTCGTTCCGAAGGTGAGCGGACGGCCGGGCGTTTTGCGTCGACCGCGCGGCTTGATCCACCCGGTCTCCAAAAGCACGTCTAGCGTTCCCTTCGAGGTCACCACGCCGCGGATTTCTTCGATCTCGGCACGCGTGACCGGCTGATGGTAGGCAATGATGGCGAGCATCTCGATGGCGGCGCGCGACAGCCGGCGTGTCTCGGTGCTCTCGCGCGTCATCAGCCACGATAGATCGCCGGCGGTGCGGAACGTCCACTTGTTGGCGATACGCACCAGGTTGACGCCGCGCGAGGCGTAGTCCGCCTGCAACTGGGCGAGCGCGACCTTGATGTCGACGCCATCGGGCATCCGCTTGGCAAGCGTCGCCTGATCGAGCGGCTCGGCGGAGGCAAACAACAACGCTTCCAGCAGGCGCAGCTCTTCAGGCCGCGTCTGCGGATTGTTGTCGGCCTGCTCGTCGGCGTCGGCTATGCGCTTTTCCGCCAAGCTTGGCATGGCACCGTCTCCTTCTTCCACTTACTCACTCAGTGTCCCGATTCCGAAGATCGCTCGACCTCAGGGCACCCCTTCAAATCCACTGCACTAGCCCGCGTCGGGCGCGGACATTGCGTCGGCCGCCGGTTGCGGCGGGCGCTTTCGAAAAAACAGCGGGGCGAACGGTTCCTTTTGGTGCAATTCGACCGCGCCTTCCCTGACGAGCTCCAGCGCGGCGGCAAAGCTCGATGCAAACACCGTCGCTTTTTGCGAGGGATCGACGACGTAGTGAAGGAGATATTCGTCGAGCCGGCTCCACTCCTCCGCCATGCCAACCAGCCGCTCCAGCGAAGCCCTTGCTTCGGCAAGCGACCACACCGTGCGCCTTGCAAGATGCACCGATGCCAGCACTCGCTGCTGTCGTTGCGCGGAATAGGCGGTCAGCAGATCGAACAGCGTCGCGGTGTATTTGGGATGGCGAATTTCGGCGATGGCTTCGGGAAAGCCGCGCGGGAAAATATCGCGTTGCAGTTGCGGCCGGTTCATCAGCCGGTTTGAAGCTTCGCGAATGGCCTCCAGCCGGCGCAGACGGTTGGCGAGTGCGGTCGCCATTTCCTCCGCGGTCGGGCCGTCCGCCGTCGGCGGCTCCGGCAACAGCAATCGCGATTTGAGAAAAGCAAGCCAAGCTGCCATCACCAGATAGTCGGCAGCAAGCTCAAGCCTGATCTTTCGCGCCACCTCGATGAATTGCAGATACTGATCTGCGAGCGCCAGGATCGAAATCTTGGCGAGATCGACCTTTTGCTGCCGCGCCAGCGCCAACAACAGATCCAGCGGACCTTCATAGCCCTCGACATCGACCACGAGCGCGAGTTCGCCATCGGCGACCTCGGCCGGGCGGCCGGTTTCGAAAGAGAGAATTTCCGCGGTCATGCGCCTGACGTCCCTGCTCTGCTCATCATCGCGTCCAGTTCGGCCCGCGCGGCCGCCCTGTCGAACGGCTGCGGCGGTCCGCGCGATGCCAGTGCTCTTTCGGCACGCACAAGTGCTGTCCCTGACAATTCGGGCGTCTCGGCGGCAACCTCGCGCATTTCTTCCAGGTTTCCGTTGCAGTGCAGAACCGTGTCGCAGCCAGCCGCGAATATCGCTTTCGTCCTCTCCGCAATCGATCCGGAGAGCGCATTCATCGACACGTCATCACTCATCAACAAACCTTGGAACCCGATCACGCCACGAATCACTCGTTGAATGATTGTCGCAGAAGTCGTGGCCGGATGGACCGGGTCGAGCGCGCTAAACACAACATGTGCGGTCATCGCCATTGGCAGGTCGGCCAGCGGTTGAAAAGCCGCAAAATCCGTCATTTCGAGCTCGTTTACGGACGTATCGACGGTCGGAAGCCTCAAATGGCTGTCTGCTGTGCCCCGTCCGTGACCCGGAATGTGCTTAAGAACCGGTAAAATACCACCTTCCTCCAACCCCTCGGTGACGGCGCGCGCGATCGCGGCCACCTTTCCAGGCTCGGTGCCATAGGCGCGGTCACCAATGACGGCGTCGGCTCCGGCAACCGGAACGTCTGCCAATGGCAGACAATCGACCGTAATCCCGAGCTGCCAAAGATCATCTGCGATCAGTCGTCCGCTAAGACGTGCTGCCGTCAACCCCAACGCCGGATCGAGATCGTAGAGCCGCCCGAACAAGACGCCCGGTGGATAGGCCGGCCAATGGGGCGGGCTCAGGCGCTGGACCCGCCCGCCTTCCTGATCGATCAGGACCGGGACATCGGGGCGGCCGGCGGCTTTCTTCAATTCATCGACCAGCGTCGCAACTTGCTTGGGCGTATCGATGTTCCGTTTGAACAGGATGAAGCCCCAGGGCCGCTCAGCCCTGATGAACGCACGCTCGTCGGCATTCAATTCTGGTCCGGATATGCCGACGATGAAGGCTTTGATCATGGGGCCGAATAGACCCTCCGCCCACGGACGGTCAAGGAAGAGCGGCTAGTTCTTCACTACCCAGCACTGGCCCCCGGCGCCCTGATAGCTTTTGCAGAACTGCGCGGCTTCGGCAGAGGTCCCGAACGCAGGGCCGGCGCGATAGGTAGCACCGCCGCCCTTCGAGCTACCTCTTGCAACGACGGCCGACTGCGAGCCGAGCACGCCTGGATACTTGCCCTGCAGCGCCCGATAAGAGGCCTGAGCTTCTGCCTCGCTCGGCTGCGACGTAACCGAGACCAGGTAGCCACCGCCGCCCGAGCTCGCAGCAGCAGTGCTCGGCGCGGCTTGCGTCGGATTGGTCGCGGCCATCCGAACCGGGGGGTCCGAGGCCGGCGGGCTATCGGCTTGCGGGGCGAGCGACATCGGCGAGTTGGCATTGGCCGCAGCGGGATTTGACCCCGCCGCTCGGCCAACCGGTGCGGCGGCGCGGGGCACGGCGGCGGATTTGGCTGACGCAGCGGACGGCGGTGCGGCGCCCGCAGGGGTGCCGGCATCCGCCTGATCGCCCTTGACCGAGAGGGTCTTGATCTTGCGAGGATCGTTATTCGAGAACGTGCCGTTCGCAGCATTCGTGGCCGGCGGCGCAACGCTTGGGGGAAACACGCCTGTCGGCAGCGGCGCGGCGCCGTTCGGCGTGAGCGGCGGGAACACGACGCGAGGTCCCGATCTGGCGCCGGGGTCGATCGGTGTCTCCTCGCGGGAGATCATCTTTTCCGTGCCGTCGCTTGGAGCCATCCGGTCCGGAACTTTCGTTCCGCTATCTCCCGGCGCAGGAATGACCTTGGTCGGCCCCGCGTCGGCGCGGATGATCGGTGGCTCGCCGGTCCGCGCCGAGCCGGTATAGGTGCGATAGGCAAACGCGCCGCCCACACCGAACACGGCAAGCGCCAACACGGCAAAGACCGTGATCATGCCGCCGCGTTTGCGCGGCTGTTCCGTCTCGAAATGCTGATCATCTTCGTAGCCGTAGCTATCGTCGGCGTAGGGCTGATCGTGCTGTGCTTGGTGCGGATCCGATCCGAAGCTGCCATAGAGCGCATCGTCGTATCGCGACGGATCCGCCTGCTCGTGGGGCGTGTCGGCGAACAGGTGTTCCGGATCGTAGTCCGATTGGGCCGGAGGCTGTACTGCCGCATAGCGGTGCAACGGGTGCACTTCGCTCGGGTAGTCATCATGGCTCGAATAGTCGTCCTGCGGCGGTAGCGGCGGAACCTCCTGCCTGACGGCAGAGCGCTGCATCCAGGACGGCGGCGCCGGAGGGGCAGCCTCATAGGGCTCGGGATCCTCGTAATTATCGTAGCTGGGCTCTGGGTCAGCCGGCCTTGCCTGCGGCGGCATGGGCAGATTGGCCCGGCTCATCTGACGGCTGGCAAACGGATCGGTTTGGCCGATCAGGCGCGCGAGCTCGGCCAGCGGATCGCTTTCGGCATCGTCAGATGCCCGCGCCCGTCCGTCACGGTCATAATCACCGTCGGCAGAATAAGCCCTGTCCTGATATCGATCAGCCATCGTGATGATGTGTCCCCTTAAGGGAAGGTCGCCAACCCGCCTGTCTAAACCGGCCCCCACCGGCTGCCACCCAAAACTTCCCCCGGAGCGGCAATTCAGTCAGCGCATCTCGTTTGGCGCACCGACGCCGAGAACCCCAAGGCCGGATGCCAGAACCGTGACGACGCCCTGTACCATCGCTAGCCGGGCCTTCGTCATCTCGGCATCATCTTTGATAATAAAGCGTAAATAGGGCAAATCCCGCCCCTTCGTCCATAGTGCGTGAAATTCGCTGGCGAGATCATACAGGTAAAAAGCGATTCGGTGCGGCTCGTGTGCGGCGGCGGCCGCCTCCACCGTCCGGGGATAGACCGCCAGTTTCCGCAACAGGCTCAGTTCCGAGGGGTCGGCCAGCCGCTCCACCGGTGCCGAGCCAAGGTAGGAAAGCCGCGCGCCCTCGTCCCCGGGAAGGTCGTGCAGCACTTCTTCCCGTGCGGTGCGGAAGATCGAGTGCCCGCGGGCATGTCCATACTGCACGTAGAAAACCGGATTATCGCGCGACTGTTCGATGACCTTGGCGAGATCGAAATCGAGCACCGCATCGTTCTTGCGGTAGAGCATCATGAAGCGCACGGCATCCTTGCCGACCTCATCGACGACTTCGCGCAGCGTGACGAAATCGCCCGAGCGCTTCGACATTTTCACCGGCTCGCCGTTGCGCAGAAGTTTGACGAGTTGCACGATCTTGACGTCCAGGGTCGCCTTGCCGTCGGTCACGGCCTTGATCGCCGCCTCGACGCGCTTGATGTAGCCGCCGTGGTCGGCGCCCCAGACGTCGACAAGATTGTGGAATCCGCGGTCGAACTTGTTCTTGTGATAGGCGATATCGGACGCGAAATAGGTATAGCTGCCGTCGGACTTCAACAGCGGCCGATCGACGTCGTCACCATACTTCGTGGCGCGAAACAGCGTCTGCTCGCGGTCTTCGTAATCGTCAACCGGCGCACCCTTGGGCGGCGGCAGACGGCCTTCGTAGACATCGCCCTTGGCGCGCAGAAAATCGATCGTCTCGCCGACGCGGTCATTGCCGCTTGCAATCAGCGACCGCTCCGAGAAGAAAACGTCATGCGAAATGTTCAGCGCGGCGAGATCGCCCTTGATCTCTTCCATCATCATGGCGATGGCTTTTGTCCGAACCAGCGGCAGCCATTCGGCCTCCGGCAGGGTGAGAAGCCCCTTGCCGTGTTCGGCCGCTAGCGCTTGCCCGACCGGCTTCAGATAGTCGCCGGGGTAAAGCCCTTCCGGGATTTCGCCGATATGTTCGCCGAGCGCCTCGCGGTAACGCAGGAAAGCCGATCGCGCCAGCACGTCGACCTGGGCGCCGGCATCGTTGATGTAATATTCTCTGACAACAGCGAAGCCCGCGAGATGAAGCAGGCTCGCGAGCGCATCGCCGAAAACCGCACCCCGGCAATGTCCGACATGCATCGGCCCGGTCGGGTTGGCCGAGACGTATTCGACGTTGACTTTCTCACCTGCCCCGATTGCGCTCCGTCCGTAGGCATGACCCGCGCTCACTATCGCGCGCAGCGTGTCGGTCCACACTGTTGCTTGCAAAGTGAGGTTGATGAAGCCGGGGCCCGCGACATCGACCGAAGCGACGATATCTTCCGAGCGCAACCGTTCTGCGATCTTTTCCGCGAGCTCGCGAGGTTTTGCCTTGGCTTCCTTGGCGAGCACCATGGCCGCGTTGGTCGCCATGTCGCCATGGGTCGGATCTTTCGGCGGCTCGACCACCACACGCGACAGGTCCACTTGCGGCCCCAGTTCCGCCGCGCAGACGTCGTGCACGCGCGCCAGTACTCGAGCGAAAAGATGTTGTGTCTGAGATGTGTCGGCCATGGCCGCCGCCTAACGCAAATCCGGGGTCGAGTCAAAGAGGCGCTGATGTTCGGTCAGCGCGAAACGGTCGGTCATTCCAGCGATGAAGTTGCCGATCCGCCGTGACCGTTCGGCCTCTCCTTCGGAGCGGTTGTCGGGCGACAGCCATTCGGCAGGCAGTGTAGCCGGATCGGTTTGATAGCGCGCAAAAAGGTCTGAGACGAGATGTTCGGCGTCCCGCATCACGCGCATCACCCGTTCGTGCCGGTACATTCTTATCTTCAGAAATGCCTTGATCGCGGCTTCCGCCTGCCTCGTCTCCGCTGGAAAGAAGATCAATGCCCCGCTCTGCCGGCGGACGTCGTCAGCCGAACTCGGTCTGATCCGCTCCAAACCGCGATGTGCTTCAAGAATTACAGCGCCAATCAAATGGGAAATCAGCTCGCGCACCAGTTCAGCGCCACGGCGGCTTTCGTCGAGGTCGGGATAATGTGCATCGATTTCGGCTGTCATCGCAGCGATGAGCGGAATCTGCTTGAGGTCTTCGATCCCGAACAGGCCGGCGCGCAAGCCGTCATCGATGTCATGCGCGTCATAGGCAATGTCGTCGGCGATCGCGGCGACCTGGGCCTCGAGCGAAGCAAAGCTTGAGAGTTCAAGATCATAGGCCGCAACGAACTGGGCAATGCCGACAGGAATACCGTGCTCGCGATAGCGCCCCACCGGGCTGCCATCGCGCGCCATCAGCGGGCCGTTGTGCTTGACGATGCCTTCAAGCGATTCCCAGGTCAGGTTGAGCCCATCGAATTCGGGATAGCGGTGCTCGAGCGATGTCACCACCCGCAAGGTCTGCGCGTTGTGATCGAAGCCGCCATGGGCATGCAGGCAGGCATCGAGCGCCCGTTCGCCGGCATGACCGAACGGCGGATGGCCGAGGTCGTGTGCGAGCGCCAGCGTCTCGGTCAGGTCTTCATCGAGGCCCAATTGGCGGGCCAGCGCGCGGGCGATTTGGGCCACTTCGAGCGAATGGGTCAGGCGCGTGCGGTAATGATCGCCTTCGTGGAACACAAAGACCTGGGTTTTGTGCTTCAGGCGGCGGAAGGCCGTGGAATGAATCACGCGATCGCAGTCGCGCCGGAACGGACTTCGCGTCCGGCTCGGCGGCTCCAAAAACTGCCGCCCACGGCTGCGATCGGGATCGCAGGCATAGACTGAGCGGGGGGCAGCCATTCCTACTGACACGGGATATCCTGTTTCCCATCAACAAGCGGGTTTGATTCCGATGCCCGCAGCACCTAACTATGATAAACGCCGGATACCACATAATTACGCCGGACGCAGTGATCGGAGCCTCAAGATGACCACAGCCGTCACCATCAGCGAGCGGGCTGCCCACCGCATTGGCCAAATCCTCAAAAGCGAGGGCGACGGCGCCATGTTGCGGATCAGCGTCGAGGGCGGTGGCTGTTCCGGCTTCCAGTATAAATTCGACGTCGAACGTGCGCGTGCCGAAGACGATCTGGTGATTTCCCGCGACAACGCAGTGGTGCTGGTCGATCCGGCGTCAGTCCCTTTTCTGGCGGGCTCTGAGGTCGATTTCGTCGACGATCTGATCGGCGCTTCTTTCCGGGTCATCAATCCCAACGCCACCGCCTCCTGCGGCTGCGGCACCAGCTTCTCGATCTAAAAAACGCCGGTCCCGATGCGCATCGCTACCTGGAACGTCAACTCGGTTCGGCAAAGAATTGAGAAATCTGATGAGCTGGCTGAAGGAGTGCTCGCCGGACATCGTCTGCCTTCAGGAAATCAAATGCACGGATGACGCGTTTCCGCGGCTCGAAATCGAAAGCCTCGGCTACAACGTCGTGACCCATGGGCAAAAGACCTTCAACGGCGTTGCGCTATTGTCAAAGCTTCCATTCGACGAGACCAAGTCCGGCCTTGCCGGAGACGATGAAGACGCGCATGCGCGCTTTGTTGAAGGCGTGGTCACGCTTAAACAAGGCGTGATCAGGATCGCCTGCCTTTATCTGCCCAATGGCAATCCACCGGACACCGACAAATACCCATATAAGCTCAAGTGGATGTCGCGGCTTCTTGAGTATTCGAGACAGCGGCTTAAAGCAGAAGAACCGCTTGTGTTGGCAGGCGACTTCAATGTGATTCCGAAGGCGGAGGACGTAACCAATCCGGCAGCCTGGGTGAACGATGCGCTGTTTCGCACCCAAACCCGCGAAAGCTTTCAGTCGCTGCTAGGGCTTGGAATGACGGATGCGTTGCGTGCCGTCACCGACGCGCCCGGCCAATATACGTTTTGGGATTACCAGGCCGGCGCCTGGCAGAAGAACCACGGCTTGCGCATCGATCATCTGTTGCTGTCGCCGCAGGCGAGCGACCGCCTCGTCGATGTCGGCATCGACAGTTACGTTCGTGCCTGGGAAAAGCCGTCCGATCACGTACCGGTGTGGATCGATCTCGATCTAGCGCCAGCCTAGCATCGCGGATCATCACCGCGTTCGCCCAACCGGTGGGGAACGCTTCGCGATTCTCCGTTAGTCCCGGCGGCCCTGCACCCAGTGCTCAAGCATCTGAAGCGCCATCGCGCGGTCTTCCTCGGAGGCCTTCGCGATCGCCTTGCTATAGCTGTCGCGGATCCAGATCTCATCGGGCGTCGCGCTATCGCGCGCGAGCGTCAACCACATCAATCCGCGCGCGGCCTGCCGCGGCAGTTGATCGCCGTTGAACAGCATCTGACCGAGCAACGCCTGGGCTTGATGCTGGCCCTTCTGGGCGGCAAGCCCAAGCCAGCGTGCGCCGTAACGGAAATCGTCGCGGGAAGAACCGGCGCTCTTCAAATAGAGCCGCGCCAGATCGTACTGCGCGTCGGCATTGCCGAAATAGGACGCCGCATAAGAGAACATCTCGCGAGCGCGTTCGGTGTCCGCCTTGATCTTCGAATTCGGAATGCCGTTGAGGTAGTAGCGGCCGAGCGCCACGAAGGCGTTCGCCACGATGGCGGCCTGCGGGGCCGACGGGCTGTCCTCGGCATGCTGGTTGGCGATACGGCTGAAATATTCGAACGCCCGCAGATCGTCCTGCGCCACGCCGTCACCGTCGGCATACATCCGGCCCAGCCGCCATTGCGCGATCGGATGCCCGCCTTCGGCGGCATATTGCAGCGAGGTGAGCGAGGTATCCGGAACCGGCGCCACGGTTTTCTTCAAACTGGAGGCGGTACCAGGCTGCGCTGTGACCACGGGAATGGCCGAATCCTGGTTCACCGGCGCGCCGTCAAAGGCGAATCCGGCCGTGGCCACCGGCGTGGCACCCAAAATCAGAGCAAAAATGGCGCGCTCAAATGTCCGCATAACACAACTTCTCGTGCGCCCCGCCGGGATGAGTGACCGCCCCGGTCACCGCCGGTCCCACCTGCTGGGCGTATTTCCACAAGGCACCTGACGTATGGTTAGTCGCGCGAGGCCTCCATTCGGTCTTGCGCCGGGCGAGTTCTTCCTCAGTCAACTTTACGTCAAGAGTCCCAACCACGGCGTCGATCTCGATGATGTCACCGTCGCGCAACAGTGCGATCGGACCTCCAATGGCGGCCTCCGGCCCGACATGGCCGATGCAAAAGCCACGGGTTGCGCCCGAAAAGCGGCCGTCGGTGATCAGGGCGATCTTGCCGCCCATTCCCTGGCCCGTCAGCGCTGCCGTCGTCGCAAGCATTTCACGCATTCCTGGACCGCCGCGCGGCCCTTCGTAACGGATGACGATGACCTCGCCCTCCTTGTAGGTCTTCTTTTGGACCGCCTCGAAGGCATCCTCCTCGCGATCGAAGCAGCGGGCCGGGCCCGAAAACTTCAGATTCGCCATGCCCGCGACCTTCACGATCGCTCCTTCGGGCGCGAGGTTACCCTTCAGGCCGACCACACCGCCCGTGACGGTGATCGGCTTGTCGGCGGGCCGCACCACGTCCTGATGCGGGTTCCACTTCACGCCCTTGAGGTTCTCGGCAATGGTCCGTCCTGTGACTGTCAGGCAGTCACCGTGCAAATGGCCATTGTCGAGCAGTGTCTTCATGAGCAGCGGTATGCCGCCAACCTCGAACATGTCTTTGGCGACATAACGGCCACCCGGCTTCAAATCTGCGACATATGGCGTTTTCTTAAAAATCTCCGCGACGTCGAACAAATCGAACTTGATGCCGCATTCATTGGCGATGGCCGGCAGATGCAGCGCGGCGTTGGTCGAGCCGCCGGAAGCGGCGACGACTGCGGCGGCGTTTTCCAACGCCTTGCGCGTGACGATGTCGCGCGGCCGGATATTCTGGGCGATCAGGTCCATGACCTTTTCACCCGCCGCCATGCAGAAGGAATTGCGGATTTCGTAAGGTGCGGGCGCCCCGGCCGAATAGGGCAATGCAAGTCCGATGGCCTCGGATACCGTCGCCATGGTGTTGGCGGTAAATTGCGCGCCGCAGGCGCCGGCCGAGGGACAAGCGACCCGCTCGATTTCATCGAGGTCGGCGTCCGACATCGCACCCACCGAGTGCTTGCCAACCGCTTCGAACATGTCCTGCACGGTGACCTGCTGGCCACGGAAATTGCCGGGAAGAATGGAACCGCCATAAATGAAGATCGACGGCACGTTCAGCCGCACCATGGCCATCATCATGGCCGGCAGCGACTTGTCGCAGCCAGCAAGACCGACCAGCGCATCATAGGCGTGGCCGCGTATCGTCAGTTCGACAGAATTGGCGATGCACTCGCGCGACGGCAGCGACGAACGCATCCCGTCGTGACCCATCGCGATACCGTCAGTCACCGTGATGGTGCAGAATTCGCGCGGCGTACCGCCGGCGGAGGCAACGCCTTTTTTGACGGCCTGGGCCTGACGCATCAGGGAGATATTGCAGGGCGCGGCTTCGTTCCAGCAGGAAGCGACGCCAACAAACGGCTGATGGATCTGCTGGGTCGTCAGCCCCATCGCATAGAGATACGAGCGGTGCGGCGCCCTCTCCGGGCCCTCCGTGACGTGACGGCTTGGCAGCCGCTTCTTGATGTTGGTCTTGGCGTCCATCAACGAACCTTGTCTTCCCGGTCCTCTCGCCAATTGACTGGTCGGGCAATGACCTACTTTGCGAGCAACGAGACCGCTAAATCTTCTCCATCATGATTTCATAGAGGGGTGTGGCTAAAAAGCGGCGTAACTGCGCAGGAGACGGGATGAGCGTCAAATGATCAGAAAGTGTTGCCGCCGCGACACGATCGTTGCGGTAAAGTCACCTTTTGATAGGTATAATTGGCGAGACCGGCCTCCCTGCGAAGGCCGGTCTCTGCGCTGCAACACTGCCCGGTTGGCTTTAACGACCGGCCGGAGCTGCCCAGCCATTGCTATAGCGGGAAGCTTCGGACGCGGGCTCATTAGCCGGCGGGGCAAAAGCGTTGCTGTTACGGAATTCGCTGTTGGCGCGATGGTGCGTGCGTTGACGCGGCTCGGCGGCAGACGCGAATTGCACGGCAGAGAAAATAATCAACGCCGAACTGGCAATCGTGAGAACGGTCTTTTTCATTTCTAGTCTCCCTAAGGACAGTCGAACAACGGAGCCCGGCGCCCCGCATGTCGCTGCCGTCAGGAGATAGTTGCACTTGCATCTATTGATAGCGCAGGCGGAATCACGATGCAGCGAGCAAATTTCTTGGTCAGAAAAATTTCCGACTAAATATTCAGCACGCGGCCATACGCATCCAGCACCGCTTCCTTCATCATCTCCGACAACGTCGGATGCGGGAAGACGGTGTGCATCAGCTCTTCTTCCGTGGTCTCGAAATTCATCGCTACCACATAGCCCTGGATCAACTCGGTGACTTCCGCCCCGATCATGTGGGCGCCGAGTAGTTGTCCGGTTTTCTTGTCGAAGATCACCTTGACGAGTCCCTGATCTTCACCGAGCGCAATCGCCTTGCCGTTGCCGACAAACGGAAAGCGGCCAACGCGAATCTCGCGTCCGCCCTCTTTGGCTTTCGCTTCCGTAAGACCGACTGAGGCTACTTGCGGATTGCAGTAGGTGCAGCCTGGGATCAAGAGCTTGTCCATCGCATGGGGATGCAGACCCTTGATCGCTTCAACGCAAATGACGCCCTCGTGCTCGGCCTTGTGCGCCAGCATCGGCGGCCCTGCGACGTCACC
This sequence comes from uncultured Alphaproteobacteria bacterium, assembly GCA_963824305.1. GTDB lineage: Bacteria > Pseudomonadota > Alphaproteobacteria > Rhizobiales > Xanthobacteraceae > Bradyrhizobium. The sequence goes on along the minus strand of CAWGOW010000001.1, from coordinate 21,755 downwards.
GATGGCGTAGATGCCAGGAACGTTGGTCTTGCCATAGCCGTCGATCACGATACAGCCGCGATCTGTTTTGACGCCTAGCTTTTCCAGACCGAGATTTTCGATATTCCCGACCACGCCGACGGCAGAGATCACGCGATCGTACTCGATCGTCTGCGCCGCCTTGCCGTCATCGATGGTCGCGACAACGCTGTCGCCCTTCTTTTCGAGCTTTGCGACCTTGGTGTTGGTGAGAATCTTGATGCCTTGTTTTTCAAAACGCTTGCGAGCGAGGCCCGCGATCTCCGCGTCCTCGACCGGCAAGATTTGTGGCAACACCTCAACCACGGTCACTTCCGATCCCATGGTATGGAAAAACGACGCGAATTCGATCCCGATCGCGCCCGAGCCTACGACCAGCAACGACTTCGGCATCTTCTCCGGCACCATGGCTTCAAAATAGGTCCAGACCAGTTTCTTGTCCGGCTCCAGTCCCGGCAACACGCGCGGGCGCGCGCCGGTCGCAATGATGATGTGTTTGGCCTGATAAGCCCCCTCACCGAGCGAGCCCCTCGGCCCTTCGACGGCGGACTTCTTCACCGTGATCTTGCCGGGCGCGTCGATCGACGCTTCACCCCAGATGATCGTCACCTTGTTCTTCTTCATCAGGAAGCCGACGCCGTCGTTGAGGCGTTTGGAGACGCCACGCGAACGCTGCACGACGGCCTTCGGATCGTAGGTCACGTTCTCGGCGGAAAGGCCATAATCCTTGGCGTGTTGCATGTAGTGGTAGATTTCGGCCGAACGCAGCAACGCCTTGGTCGGAATGCAACCCCAGTTCAGGCAGATGCCGCCGAGATAGGATTTCTCTATGATCGCGGTCTTTAAGCCGAGTTGTGCGGCCCTGATGGCCGTGACATAGCCGCCGGGACCTGAGCCGATAATGATGACGTCAAAGGGTGTGTCGGCCATGAAAGCTCCCATTGGCTCGTGCAGTCGTGGTGCCGCGACCGCGGCAATTCAATGCAATCCCGATATTCATGCTGAGACAAGCTCTGCACGCGTGGCCTGTCGAGGCAGATACATATGCAGGATCAGCCATTGTACAAAGGCAACCGTCCATAACGGCACGAACATCTGCACCGCGCCGACGGTCTCGCGGAGCCAGTGGATGTCATGAATGCCGTTGTCGATGAGGCCGAGAACAGGAATCAGCAGCGGGACAACGCACAAGATACGAAGCCCGCGCTTGAGATGACGTTCACGATCGCTGCGCCACGCTGCTAAACCATAGATGACGATGGCCACGATCATATAGACCGCAATCAGGAATGCGCGAAAGGCCTCGCCAAGCCCACGGCCGGCGGCATCATCCCAATCCGGCAACAGCGATGAAGCGGCGAAGGCGAGCACGCCGACGACGACCGAGGCGACAAATGCCAGGACGAAAACTCCCGCTGATCGCATGATCGCCTCTGTTGCCGACGGACCGCTTACCCTCACACCATCATCATCACGGGATTTTCGATCAGCGACTTGAAGGCGCCAATCAGTTCGGCGCCAAGCGCTCCGTCGATCGCACGGTGATCGCACGACAAGGTCACGCTCATCATCTGCGCGATTTCGATCTTGCCGCCACGCACTATCGGACGCTCCTCGCTGGTGCCGACCGCCAGGATCGTCGCATGTGGCGGGTTGATGACAGCCGTGAAGTGACTAATGCCGAACATGCCGAGATTGGACACGGCCGTGGTGCCGCCCTGATACTCATCCGGCTTCAGCTTGCGGGCGCGGGCGCGGGCGGCGAAATCCTTCATCTCGTTCGAGATCGTCGACAACGTCTTGGTTTCGGCTTTGCGGATAATCGGCGTGATCAGCCCGCCCGGCATTGCGACGGCGACACCGACGTCCGAATGCTTGTGCTTGAGCATGCCGCCTTCGGTCCAGCTCACATTGCAATTGGGGATCTTTTGCAGTGCGACAGCCATCGCCTTGATGACGAAGTCGTTGACCGAGAGCTTGTAGAGCGGCTTCTTTTCCTTGTCCTTTGGCGCGGAAGCGTTGATCTCCTCGCGCGCAGCGAGCAGCTTGCCGATCTCGCAGTCGATCGTGAGATAAAAGGTCGGAACGGTCTGCACCGCGGCGGTGAGCCGCTGCGCGATCGTGCGGCGCATGCCGTCGTGCGGCACGATTTCGTAGCTGCCGGGTTCGAACAGTGCGAGAATCTGCTTGTCCGACATTGACGAGGGCGCCAGCGCGGGTCCTGCGCCAGGCGCCGCCGCCGGAGCCTTCAGCCCCTTGCCGGACTTGGCTTCCGCCACGTCACGGGCGATGACGCGGCCATGCGGCCCGGTACCGGTGATGCGGGCGACATCTATGCCCGCCTCCTTGGCCAAGCGCCGCGCCAGCGGCGATGAAAACGTGCGCGCATCGCCGTTGGCCTGCGGAGATGAAGCAGCTTGCGGCGCCCGCGCCGCGGCAGGCTTGGGAGCCGCCGCAGCCGCGGGCGCCGGTGCGGCGGCAGGCGATGGCGAAGGCGAAGGCGAAGCTGGTTTTGGCGGTGCCGCCTCTGCTTTCGCGGGTGCGGGCGCAGGCTTTGCGCCCGCCGAGGCGCCGGCGGATTTCACATCCTCACCGTCGCCTGCCAGCACGGCAATGACATCGTTGACCGGGACATCCTGCGTGCCTTCGGGAACAACGATCTTCGCGATCGTGCCCTCGTCAACCGCCTCGACCTCCATCGTCGCCTTGTCGGTCTCAATCTCGGCGATCACATCGCCCGACTTGACCTTGTCGCCTTCCTTCTTGAGCCACTTGGCGAGGTTGCCCTTCTCCATCGTCGGCGACAAAGCGGGCATCAGAATATTGATTGGCATGTGTGTGGCCCTGCTCTGTCAGCGATAACAAACAGCTTTAGCGGCTGCGACTACTTCCGCCGCCGACGGCAGTGCTAGCTTTTCAAGATTAGCCGCGTAAGGCATCGGCACATCCTTGCCCGACACGCGCGCAACCGGCGCATCGAGGTAGTCGAAGGCGCGCTCCATGATGCGCGCTGCGATTTCAGCGCCGACGCCGCTCTGCTGCCAGCCTTCCTCGACCGTGACCGCTCGCCCTGTCTTCTTCACGGAAGCGACGATGGTGTCGGTATCGAGCGGCCGCAGCGTGCGCAAGTCGATGATTTCGGCCTCGATGCCTTCCTTGGCGAGTTCGTCGGCGGCTTTCAGCGCGTAGCTCATGCCATTGGACCAGGAGATGATCGAGACGTGGCTGCCGCTTCGTACGATGCGCGCTTTGCCGATCGGGACCACGTAGTCGTCAAGCTTCGGCACTTCGCCCGTATGGCCGTAGAGCATTTCGTTCTCGAGAAAGATCACCGGGTTGGGATCGCGGATCGCAGCCTTCAATAACCCCTTGTAGTCGGCCGCCGAGAACGGCGCGATCACCTTGAGTCCCGGAACCTGCGAATACCAGGCCGAATAATCCTGACTGTGCTGGGCGGCGACGCGCGCGGCGGCGCCGTTCGGGCCGCGGAACACGATGGAGCAGCCCATCTGTCCGCCGGACATATAAAGCGTCTTCGCGGCCGAGTTGATGATCTGGTCGATCGCCTGCATGGCGAAATTGAAGGTCATGAATTCGACGATCGGCTTGAGACCGGTCATCGCTGCACCAACGCCGATGCCGGCAAAACCATGCTCGGTGATCGGCGTATCGATGACGCGTCTGGCGCTGAATTCCTGCAACAATCCCTGGCTGACCTTGTAGGCGCCCTGATATTCGGCAACCTCTTCGCCCATCAGGAACACGTCCGGATCACGGCGCATCTCTTCCGCCATGGCATCGCGCAGCGCGTCGCGGATGGTCATGGTCACCATTTCGGTGCCAGCAGGAATTTCCGGATCCGGCTCCGCCGCAGCCTTCGGTGCCGCGGGAGCGGCTGGCGCGTGAATCGCAGGTTGGCCTTCGCCGACCGGTGAACGGGACTCGGCGACTTCCTCTGCAACGTCAGGTGCGACCGGCTGTGCCTTCGCCGCGGGCGCCTTTGCCAAGTCGGCCGCGCTTTCACCGTCGGCGAGAATGGTCGCAATCGGCGTGTTGACGGCGACGTCGGCCGTGCCTTCCGGAATCAGGATCTTGCCGAGCGTACCCTCGTCGGTCGCCTCGACCTCCATCGTGGCCTTGTCGGTCTCGATTTCGGCGATCACGTCGCCCGACTTGATCGTCTCGCCTTCCTTCTTCAGCCACTTGGCGAGATTGCCTTTCTCCATCGTCGGCGAGAGCGCAGGCATGAGAACTTGAATGGGCATATCAACTCCACAGAGTCAGTTTTAGAGTGCGTAACCTGCGCTGCAACCGCTTATCGATAAATGTCGGTATAGAGTTCAGACGGCTCGGGTTCGGGGTCGTGCTGCGCAAAATCAGCCGCTGCATTGACGACCTCGCGCACGTCGGCGTCGATCTTCTTCAATTCTTCCTCGCTCATTTTCGCCGCCAGCAAGCGTTCACGAACCTGCTCGATCGGATCGCTATCGTGGCGAACCTTGTCGACCTCCTCGCGGGTGCGATACTTCGCCGGGTCCGACATCGAATGTCCGCGATAGCGGTAGGTCTGCATTTCCAGGATGTAGGGCCCCTTCCCGGCACGGCACCAGGCGACAGCCTTGTCGGCCGCCGCCTTCACGGCCCGAACATCCATGCCGTCGACCTGCGCACCCGGAATGTTGAAGGAGATGCCGCGCTTGGAGAAATCGGTCTGGGCCGAGGAGCGCGTCACCGAGGTACCCATGGCATAACGGTTGTTCTCGATGACGTAGATCACCGGCAGCTTCCAGAGCTCCGCCATGTTGAAGCTCTCATAGACCTGGCCCTGGTTCGAGGCGCCGTCGCCGAAATAGGCCAGGCTGACGAAATCATTGCCGCGATAACGGTTGGCGAAAGCAAGCCCGGTGCCGAGCGAGACTTGAGCGCCGACGATGCCATGGCCGCCGTAAAAGTTCTCGGCCTTGCTGAACATGTGCATCGAGCCGCCCTTGCCCTTGGAATAGCCACCGCGGCGTCCGGTCAGTTCGGCCATCACGCCCTTGGCATCCATTCCGCAGGCCAGCATGTGCCCGTGGTCGCGGTATCCCGTTATGACCTGGTCACCTCTCTTCAGGGCCATCTGCATGCCGACAACGACGGCTTCCTGGCCGATATAGAGATGACAGAAACCGCCAATTGCGCCCATTCCGTAAAGCTGGCCGGCCTTTTCCTCGAACCGGCGGATCAGCAGCATGTCCCGCAGCGCCTTCAGTTCCTGTTCTTTCGTGAAGGGCGGCGGCGCACCCTGCTCTTGAACGGCTTCGTTGGCGGCGCTTTTTTTGGATTGGGCCATGGCGTTTCCGAGTGAGAGAGCGAATTTACTTTGTCTAGCTCAACTCAAACCGCCTTGAAAGGATTTGCGTAAGCCCGCAAAAGAACAGTCATGCCGCACTGCAATGCGGTGCGACATTTTTGAAATCTATTCGGAACGAATTTGTAATTTGACGACTGTAGAAGTGACTAGTTCGGTTTGGTCATCCGAACGAGGTCATGCGGGTTGGTGTAATCGAGCTGAAAACGCGCGCGCTCGTCGAGCATGTCCGGGTCGAGCCGGTCAGAACGTAGCAGCGAGACGCGCTGTTCGCTCTCACTTCGCTCTTTCTTCAGGCGCGCCAGTTCTGACGTCAACGCGATGATTTCCTGATCGAGTTCCTGCCGCGCATTCAGTCCATACCTTCCGGTATAGGCGTTGACGCCGAAATAGCCGACCATGCCCGCCGCCATCGTATAGAGGGCGAGGCCGGTCAGAAACGATTTGAGGCGCCTGCGGGAGACCATGGCGCCAACATGATCGCGCCGGGTTAAGGGAGTGCTAAACACACCCCTCAAACCCGCCAATCCCGAATGGCGCGAAGCCCGGCCTACGCGCTTTGCTTCCCGACAAAGACGGCGAACGCGTCGATGTATTGCTGCAGCACCTTTTGCAGCGATTCCTTGGTCAGGTTGCCCTTTTCGTCGAAGGCGTCCCCAACCGCATTCAGATAGGTCTCGGGCTGCCCCATGATCGTACCGCAGATGCCCGGCAGGATGTGCTGGAGAGCCTTGGCCGCGTTGACGCCGCCCAGCGGTCCCGGAGAATTGCTGATGATGCCAGTCGGCTTCTCGAGGAACGAACTCTTGCCATAGGGACGCGAGCCGACGTCGATCGCGTTTTTGAGCACGCCGGGAATGGCGCGGTTGTATTCCGGCGTGACGAAAATGACACCGTTCGACTTCTGAATCTTCTCCCGGAACGCCAGCCAGTCGGCCGGCGGATTGGCTTCGAGGTCCTGATTGAAAAACGAAATGCCGTGCGGCGTGACGACCTCGAGCTTCAATGACGACGGCGCCATCTTGGCGAGCGCGTTGGCGATCTTCAGGCTGAAGCTTTCCTTGCGAAGGCTGCCGACGATGACGACGATGTGATGCGGGCTGGACATATGTTTTCCTCTGTAAGGCGCGATGCGCTAGGCGGGATTTCGCAACTACACTAGCGGCCCCGGTAAAAGATGCAAGTGCATGAAATGGGCAGTTTGGTGCCGTGCCGATCAAGAATCGTTCACCGAACGAAACAGGCTGCCCTACTGGAGCGGATCGACATTCGCCACCTGTCTAACCGCGGACTAGTCGAACGAATGTCAATCCCAAGCTCCACTAGAAGCGCAACTTTGCTAGCGGTCCTACAATTCTAACATTCGCAAAAGGGCCCGTTGCAAAGGGGTGCGAATGTTAGAATCGGACCACTAGAGGGCGGCCTGTTCGAGATTCCAAAGTCCGTGCTTAGAGGACCGGATTGAAAGCGACCGGTACGAGCCGATAGCCGTTGCCGTTCTTCTCGACGTGACCGATCGACGGAAAGGCAAAGTGAAAGCCTACAACCGTCGCCTTCTCCGCTGCCGCCATATCATAAAATTTATGGCGGGTTTCCTGGGCCACGGCCGGATCAGTGTCGTAGGCGACATGCCAATCCGGATTGCGCAGGAACAGTTCGGGAATGTTGGTGACGTCAGACTGGATCAGGACGGTTGAACCGCCCGATGCGATAGCGAAGGTGGTGTGCCCCGGCGTATGGCCGACAGCGGCGATTGCGGTGATACCCGGTCCCACTTCCTTGCCCCAGTCGTACTTCGTCACCTTGGATTCGATGCCGGTGTAGACCTTTTTCGCGTTGGCAAAATAGCCCTTCATCATTTCGTTCGACTGGGCCTTGGCGGCGTTCTCGTCGCTCATCCAGAATTCCCATTCCTTCGCCGGCACCAAGATCTCAGCGTTCGGAAACGCCATCGAGCCGTCGGCGGCACGAAGGCCGTTGGTATGGTCGGGATGCAAGTGCGACAAAACCACGGCGTCGATGCTCTTCGGATCGACGCCCGCGGCAGCGAGATTTTGCATCAGGCGGCCGACGCGGCCCTTGCTCGGCTCCAACATGCCGGCTCCCAAGCCGCAGTCGATGAGGACGAGCTTGGAGCCGGTGTTGACGAGCTGCGGATTGAACGGCACGGCGACCATACCCTTCGGCATGTAGGCCGCTTCAGCCTCAGCCTGCGCCTTTTCCTTCGGGACATTGCTGACGAAGTCATCGATGGGTCGCAAGAACACCCCGTCATTGATCGAGGTGCATTCGATGGTGCCGACCTTGTAGCGATAGAAACCGGGAGCCTGGGCGGCGGCAGCGGGCGCTGCCGCACCGGCTTCTTGCAAGCCAAGCGGAAGAACGGAGGCGGCGCCGATCGCAGCCGCTCCGGCCAAAAGGTCACGGCGATTCAGATCATTCATGGTAGTTCTCCCCCTGAGTTTGATTTCGTGATTTCGGCGATGATTGCAGATCGCAAATGTTTACCTGCCGCCCAACAAAGGCAACCACTTTCGCTTTTCAGGTACCTAACTTTGGGTAAACACCGGCTTGAGACCGCCTATTCCTCAGCGCTTTCGAACCACTAAGCCTTGTTCGGATTGATCAGATATTTCTCACCGGTGGCACGCTTGCCGTAGGCCGCGAGGTGCGAGAGTTGCAGCGCCTCGGCCAGAGAGACCACCCGCGTATAGTGGCTTGCAAAGGTGGTCTTGAGTTCGGCGATAACGCGCGCGCGCAGCTTTGCACCGTCGGCTGGGCCGATCTTCATCAGGAACGGGAACAAGAGCCAGCCGCCGATGCCCCAGGCCATGCCGAAGGTTCGGTTCAATTCGGTCGGCCCCGCATCGAGCATGCCGTAGATATAGACCTGCTTGTGAACGCTGGACCCGTAGCGGCTATAGACTTTCGCGGTCTTGTTGGCAGCTACTTCCATGCCCGCGAGGATCTGTCCCGCGAGCTTGCCGCCACCGATTGCGTCAAACGCAATCGTCGCCCCGGTTTCGATCAGCGCAGCCAACAGGTCGTCCGCGAAGGTCGGCGAAGTTGAATCGACGACGTGTTTCGCGCCGATCTTCCGCAGGATTTCCGCCTGCTCGGCGTTGCGCACGATATTGACCAGCGCGATGCCGTCCTTGAGGCATATCTTGTTGAGCATCTGACCGAGGTTCGAGGCAGCCGCGGTGTGCACCAGCGCCTTGTGGCCTTCGCGTCGCATGGTCTCGACCATGCCGAGCGAGGTCAGTGGATTGACAAAGCACGAAGCGCCGTCGGCGGGCGTCGCACCTTCCGGCAGCACCAGGCAATCGTTAGCCCTGATCGTCCGGTATTGCGTATACATCGCGCCACCGATGATGGCGACGGTCTTGCCCATCAGCGCCTTGGCGGCGTCCGACGATCCGGTCCGGATCACCACGCCGGCGCCTTCGTTGCCGACCGGCATGAACTCATCGAGCCGAGCCGCCATCGCCCGCATCGCTCTTTCCGGCACTCGCGCGGTGACGATGGGCGCATCCTTGCTGCCGGAAGCCTTCGCGGTGCTCATGTCGGCCGCACCGAACAACAGGCCGATGTCCGATGGATTGATCGGCGTCGCCTCGACCCTGACCACGACTTCGTCGGCAGAAGGCTCCGGCGTCGGGATCTCAAGCAGCGATATCTCGAGTTCGCCGCTCTTCTTGATGATCGAGCGAAGTTGCAGCCCGCTTTTGCCATCGGCGCTCATGACGTCCCTCCCGTTTAAGATACTTGTTGCCGAGATGATCTCGCGCCGGCCGGGAAACGCAAGTCCCCCTAACCGTGTGTCGAAACTATTTCGATCGTTTAGGCGAGCGCCTTCAACGCCCCTCGCCCCGCATATTTCGCCTGGGCTCCCAGTTCCTGCTCAATCCGCAGCAACTGATTGTACTTGGCGGTACGGTCAGAGCGCGCCAGCGAGCCCGTCTTGATCTGTCCGCAATTGGTGGCGACGGCGAGATCGGCGATCGTGGAATCTTCCGTCTCGCCGGAGCGATGCGACATCACGGCCGTATAGCCGGCCTTGAAGGCCATCTCGACCGCAGCGAGCGTTTCCGTCAGCGTCCCGATCTGGTTGACCTTGACCAGGATGGAATTGGCGCGGCCCTTTTTGATGCCGTCGGCGAGCCGCGTCACATTGGTGACGAAGAGGTCGTCGCCAACAAGCTGGCATTTGTTGCCGATGAGATCAGTCACTTCCTTCCAGCCGTCCATGTCGTCTTCCGACATACCGTCCTCGATCGACACGATCGGATAGCGCGACGCGAGGTCCGCGAGATATTTTGCCTGTTCGGAGCGCGAACGGGTTTTGTTCTCGCCACCATAGACGTAAGCGCCATCCTTGAAGAATTCGGTCGCCGCACAATCGAGCGCCAGCATGACGTCGCCGCCCGCCTTGTAACCGGCCTTGCCGATCGCCCCCATCACGAATTCAAGCGCCGCGTCGGCCGACGGAAGATTCGGCGCGAAGCCGCCTTCGTCGCCGACATTGGTGTTGTGGCCGGCTTTCTTCAGCTCCGACCGCAACGTGTGGAATATCTCCGATCCGCAACGCAAGGCTTCGGCAAAGCTCGCGGCTCCCACCGGCATGATCATGAATTCCTGGAAGTCGATCGGGTTATCGGCATGTACGCCGCCGTTGATGATATTCATCATCGGCACCGGCAGAGTTCGCGCTGATGTGCCGCCGACATAGCGATACAGCGGCATATCGAAAGAAGCTGCCGCCGCCTTGGCGCAGGCGAGCGAAACGCCGAGGATGGCATTGGCTCCCAGCCTGCTCTTGTTAGGCGTGCCATCGAGATCGATCATGATCTGATCGATCTGGGTCTGCCGTTCGACCGGAACGTCGCTGAGCGCGTCGAAGATTTCGCCGTTGACGGCCTCGACCGCCTTTTGCACGCCCTTGCCGAGGTAGCGGGACTTGTCGCCGTCGCGCAGTTCGACCGCTTCATGCGCACCCGTCGAGGCGCCCGACGGCACCGCTGCGCGGCCGAGCGAACCGTCTTCCAGAATGACATCCACTTCGACCGTGGGATTGCCGCGGCTGTCGAGAATTTCGCGGCCGATGATATCGACGATGGCGGTCATGAGGGCCTCTTCGAAAAGTGTGGTTTGAAGGGATGGGGTGCTTCTACAGCAAGCCAAGGGGGCCGAAAAGGTTGCGTTGCCGGTGACTGAGAGGAATGAATTGGCTATTAACGCGGCAACGGAGACCTATAATGCCCACGAAGCCTCGAAAGGCGCCAAAATCCGCCGCGTTATCCTCGACCCTTCAGCTCGGACGCGCCGTCGAATGGCCGACCACGCCGGAAGACGCCAAGCTCGACCGCGTTCCAAATCCGCAAAAGGACACGAACTACGTGGTGCGCTTTACCGCGCCCGAATTCACCTCGCTGTGTCCAGTCACCGGTCAGCCCGACTTCGCGCATCTTGTGATCGATTACGTCCCGGGCCCGTGGCTGCTGGAGTCGAAATCGCTCAAGCTCTATGTCGCAAGCTTCCGCAATCACGGCGCTTTCCACGAAGATTGCACGGTCATGATCGGCAAACGGATTGCAGGTGAGATCAAACCGAAATGGTTGCGCATCGGCGGTTATTGGTACCCGCGCGGCGGCATCCCGATCGACGTGTTCTGGCAAACCGGCAAGCTGCCGAAGGGAATGTGGATTCCCGACCAGGGCGTCGCGCCCTATCGCGGTCGAGGCTGACCCTCAGCTTGCCGCCTTCGCGTCCGCCGGTGGCCGCTGGCGCAACAGCCGCGCGCACGCAAAGCCAAGGCCAGTGATGATCACGGCACTCGTCAGCAAGGTCGTGCTCTTGCCTACGCTTTGAATGCCGATGCCGTAAGCGATCGGACCGACCGTCTGGCCCATGAAGAAGAAGAACGAGTGCAGCGACAGCGCCGTGGCGCGGGCCTCCACCGAGAGCTCGCTGGCGAACACCTGCAAGCAGCCGTGGATCATGTAAAAGCCCCACCCCATCAAGAGAAGGCACATCATCTGGACCTGCCAGCCCGGTCCGAAGGCGGTCGCCGCCAGTTGCAACCCGACGAGAGAAGCGCCCGTAATCATCATGCCGTTGACGCCGAGGCGCGGCAGAAAGCGGGAAATCGTCATCGTGTAAAACAAGCCGCCGATGGCAAATCCGGCGATCACGATGCCTGATATCGACAGCCTGGTTTCGCCGAGATCAAACAGAAATGACGCAAGATAGGGAAACAAGCCAAGCACGCAGCAGCCTTCGATGAACACCGCGGCGTAACAAAGCGCATTCGGATTGCTGAAGATCGTGCGGTAGCCGTGGCGCAGCATCGTGAGGTTGGTTTTCGGCGGCTCGGTTATCGCCTTGCCACGAAAGCCGGCGGCAACCGCCACGGACGCCGCGACCACGAGAGCGCCGAGGACTGCCAGCACCCCGCGCCAGCCGAGGAAGTCACCGACCACGCCCGAGAACGATGCCCCCAGGAGATTTCCCGTCATCGAACCGGCCAGCGTGCGTCCGATCGCCACCTGACGTTTCTCGGGCCTGACGAGATCGCTCGTCAGGCTGAGCGCGACCGGGAACACGCCACCGGAGCCGATACCGGCGAGAATTCGCGTCGCGAACAACAACGGAAAGGAGGTGGTGACCGCGCCGAGGATATTGGCCAATCCTAAAATGACCAGACACGCGATCATCAGTCGGACTTTACCGAAGAGATCGGCGGCCGCGCCCAACACCGGCTGAATCACGGCAAAAGTGAAGGCGAATACCGCGGCGAAACTTGCAGCCGTCGCAATACTGATGCTGAAATCCTCTGCAACATGAGGCAGGACCGGGTCGAGGGCGCGGGCCGAGAGACTTGCTGCAAAATTTGCGATCGCGATGATATTGATCGCGGACGGCAAGCGATCATGCGCCCGCGGCGGGATATCCGGCATCAGCGCGTCACGTTTTTCTCAAGCATTCTTGGCGACCCCGTCCAAGGCGATCAGGGTTCGCAACAGACCTTCGAAATCGCGCAGCGGTACCATGTTGGGTCCATCGGACGGTGCATGATCGGGGTCGGGATGGGTTTCGATGAAGACGCCGGCAACGCCGACCGCGACCGCCGCCCGCGCCAGAACCGGAACGAATTCGCGCTCGCCGCCGGAAGAGGTGCCCTTGCCGCCCGGCTGCTGTACCGAATGGGTCGCGTCAAAGATGACCGGCGCGCCGGTGGTGCGCGCCAGGATCGGCAGCGCACGCATGTCGGAGACGAGCGTGTTGTAGCCAAAAGAAACGCCACGTTCGGTAACGAGTACTTTCGAATTCCCGGCACCCGTGATCTTGGCAACGACATTGGTCATGTCCCACGGCGCCAGGAACTGCCCCTTCTTGACGTTGACGACCTTGCCCGTCGCAGCGGCCGCGAGCAGGAGATCGGTCTGCCGGCACAGGAACGCCGGAATTTGCAAGACGTCGACCGCTTGCGCGACTTCCGCGCATTGCGCGCGCTCGTGCACGTCGGTGAGCACGGGTAGTCCCACCGACGAGCGGATCTCCGCAAAAATCGGCAAGGCCTGTGCGAGACCTATTCCGCGTGCGGCGGAAGCGCTGGTGCGATTGGCCTTATCGAAGGAGGTCTTGTAGACGAGCCCGATCTTCAGGCGGGTCGCGATTTCCTTCAACGCCGACGCAACCTCAAGCCCGTGAGCCCGGCTTTCGAGCTGGCACGGGCCCGCGATAATCGAAATCGGCAAGCCGTTGCCAAATTTGGCCTGGCCGATCGCGACAACTGGCGCAGCGGAAACTTCCTCGCTCAATGGACTTCTCTTGATCATTGGCTGGGTGGTTCGAATACCAGCGTGGCGCCATAGGCAACGTCCGGCGGCACCACGACATTGCCGTTGCGCTCGACGGCGAGAATACCACCTTTCGCAAGCGCTGACAGGAGCTTTGCCCTGTCACTTGCAACAAACCGAATCGCAGCCAGCCGGCCGCCTCGCGCCAGATCAGGCTCCTTGGTACCGATGAGCATGCGATAGGCTGACGGGGTCATGACTTGAATGTCGCCCCGTGGCGTCACCACCGAAATCCCGCTGGAGCTCGACTTGAACTCGCTCACGCCGGTAAACGCACCAAAGAAATGACGGTGGTCTTCCGGCCGCTCTGCGACCATCGTGACACCCGCAATGCCTGTGACGCCGTTGGGATGATCCTGGAACGCCGCATTCCAGAAATTCTCCGGGAAATGCTGCTGGCAGGTAAAGAAGCCGGCATCGCGGGCCTGCTCATCGGTTGCGAAAGCCAGCGAGAAAGCCACTTTCACGGTCGAGCCGTCAGGCCGCTTTGCCTCGCGTTCAAAATCGAAGACCTGGAAGTCCCCGATACCGGCGCGCCGAAATCCCTCGGCATCGGCGGCCGCACCCTTGCCCTCCAGCACGAGCATCGCCAGCCCTTCGTCGTGCGCCAGAAAGCCACGTGCAAAGTCGCCAAACGAGAATGATTGCGGCGCATGCGGCACGATAAGTTCAGGTTGGCCGATGTTGAGTAATTCGACGAAGAATCCCGGGAGTTGCACGACGCGGTTGTGCGTTCCCCAGGAATGCTTGTTGTGCGCGCCGACCGTGAAGCCGGCGCGCCTGTAGAAGTCTGCTTGCGCATCGATGTCGCGGACCGCATGCACAATATGGTCGAGGCCGCGAGGTAGCGCAGACATTTATTTTACCGACGAGAACGAGGTTGGCACCAGCAACTGGTTGACGATATTGCCGACGATCTGGCCGTCTTCCTCGGTCTTGGCGCGCGCTGAAATCCACTCGGGATCGCTCTGGAACGCGGTCCATTTCTTTTCGCGATCAGCGAGGGATTCCCAGGCGAGCAGATAGGTCAGTTCCTGATTGGATTCACCCACCAGCGTGGTGAAAAACCCGGCCTGGCGAATGCCGTGCTTTTCCCAGAGCTTGAGCGTGATGGTGTCAAAGCGCTTCAAGAGCGCGGGCAGCCGGCCCGGCAGACAGCGATAGACGCGCGTTTCGTAGATCATCGAGCACTCCCTTTTTGTTCTTTGGAGAATTCGTCTTTTGGCAACAATCGGCGGGCCCGTCAAAGGTTGATGCGGATCGTGAGTATCGAAATCCGCTCCACCGCTGATTGCGGGGGATCACACCAGTCTTGATTGTACCATGGCAGCCTCGATGAATGAGGCGAAGAGCGGGTGCGGCTCGAACGGGCGCGACTTCAGCTCGGGGTGGAATTGCACCCCGATGAACCAGGGATGGTCTTCATATTCGACGATCTCCGGCAGGATGCCGTCGGGCGAAAGCCCGGAGAAACGCAAGCCGTGCTGCTCGAGCCGATCCTTGTAGGCGGTGTTGACTTCGTAACGATGACGGTGACGTTCCGAGATTTCGGTCGCGCCGCCATAGACCACCGAAACGCGGCTGCCGCGTTTCAGGGCAGCCTGATAGGCGCCGAGCCGCATCGTTCCGCCGAGATCGCCGTTTCGCGACCGGCGTTCGAGCTCGTTGCCGCGTAGCCACTCGGTCATCAGACCGACGACCGGCTGTTGCGTCGGTCCGAACTCGGTGGAATTGGCGTCCGCGATTCCGACGAGATTGCGGGCAGCCTCGATCACGGCCATCTGCATGCCGAAACAGATTCCGAAATACGGCACATTGCGTTCGCGCGCGAACTGCGCCGCGCGAATTTTTCCCTCTGCCCCGCGCTGGCCGAAGCCGCCGGGCACCAAAATGCCGTTGACATGCTCGAGGAATGGCGCCGGGTCTTCATTTTCGAAGACTTCGCTCTCGATCCAGTCGAGGTTGACCTTCACCTTGTTGGCGATGCCGCCGTGCGACAGCGCCTCGATCAGTGATTTATAGGCGTCCTTCATGCCGGTGTATTTGCCGACAATGGCAATCGTCACCTGGCCTTCCGGATTTCGAACCCGCTCGTTGATCACGTTCCAGCTTTGCAGCACCGGCGGAATTTTCGAGGTGATGCCGAATGCCGCGAGCACTTCGTCGTCGAGACCGGCAGCATGATAGGCCTCAGGCACGGCATAGATGTTGTCGACGTCGCGGGCCTCGATCACGGCGCTCTCGCGCACATTGCAGAACAGGCCGAGCTTGCGGCGTTCTTCTTTCGGGATCGGTCGATCGGTACGGCAAAGCAGAATATCCGGCTGGATGCCGATCGAACGCAGTTCCTTGACCGAATGCTGGGTCGGCTTGGTCTTAAGCTCACCGGCGCTCGGGATGAACGGCAGCAGCGTCAGATGAATGTAGATTGCGTGATCGCGCGGCAGATCGTTCTTGACCTGACGGATGGCCTCGAAGAACGGCAGGCCCTCGATGTCGCCAACGGTACCGCCGATCTCGCAAAGGACGAAGTCGTACTCGTCGTTGCTGTCGAGAATAAAATCCTTGATGGCATTGGTGACGTGCGGGATCACCTGAATGGTCGCGCCGAGATAGTCGCCACGCCGTTCCTTGGTGATGATGTCCTGGTAGATGCGTCCGGTGGTGATGCTGTCGGCTTTGGTGGCCGGTCGGCCAGTGAAGCGTTCATAGTGGCCGAGATCGAGGTCGGTTTCCGCGCCGTCATCGGTAACGAACACTTCGCCATGCTGATAGGGCGACATCGTTCCAGGATCGAGATTGAGATAGGGATCGAGCTTACGCAGCCGAACCTTGTAGCCACGCGCCTGCAGCAGCGCGCCAAGAGCCGCCGATGCCAGACCTTTTCCGAGCGAGGAAACCACGCCGCCGGTGATGAAGATATACCGCGCCATGGGACTCAACCTTTAAGGCCACAGGCTCGATTCGCCAAAACAAATCGACCTATTGCCGTGAATTTTTCCCGGCCTGTGGGTGACGCCAAATTTAAAGAGATATCAGTGGCTTGATATAGGCACTTAATACAGCATGGTAGACTGCCACGCTGCATAGCCATCCTGCTTTCTTGCGAACACCACTATTGCGAGCGCGGCGCTTCCGGCCCGGAGGGCAACGGCGGGGGCTGCGCTTCGTCGGACTTCTTCAGAGAATCCAGAACACCGCCCCCCGATGGCGCCGCTGGTATTCCGCCTGCCGGCTGCGATTGCGAGGTCGGGATGATCGAACTCGGCTTGCGATCGTAGCTTGCGAGCCAGGACAGAACCAGGCTGGTCAGAAAGAAGCCGGCAGCCAGGATCGCGGTCGTGCGGCTCAAGAGGTTGGCGGTTCCGCGGCTTGACATGAAGCCGGCGCCGCCGCCCATGCCGAGACCACCGCCTTCGGATTTCTGCAGAAGCACGGTTGCGATCAACGTCGCGACGATCATCAAATGGATTACGATAATGACAGTCTGCATTTCGACCTTTCGTCGCAAACCAAGGCTGGCCGTAGTGGGTTTCGGTTTTGCGGGATTTTGAATTCGGGCCGGGTGTTACACGATCGTACAGGGCGTTGTCACCCCCGGCGGAGCTCCGCGTCCCGATTCCGCAACTTGTGCTGAGTTAGGGACAGTCGGCTGCAATCGCAAGGAAATCGGCGGCCTTGAGGCTCGCCCCGCCAATCAGGGCGCCGTTGACGTTGGCGACCGCCATCAATTCCTTCGCATTCGATGGCTTGACCGAGCCGCCATAAAGGATGCGCATGCGAGCGCCCTCCTCGTTAAACCGGGCACTCAGCGCCTGACGGATAAACTGATGAATTTGCTCGACATCTTTGGCCGTAGGCGTCAACCCGGTGCCAATCGCCCATACCGGTTCGTAAGCCACGACAAGGTTGTCCGCCCGCGCGCCGTCCGGAAGCGATCCCTGAAGCTGCCCACCGCAGATATCGAGGGTTTGGCCGGCATCGCGGTGTCTCTGGGTTTCTCCAATGCAGACGATGGCCTTCAGCCTCGCGCGCCAGGCAGCCTCGGCCTTTTGCCGAACCAGGCTATCGCTTTCGCCGTGATCGGCGCGCCGCTCCGAATGACCGACGATGACCGCGGTTGCGCCGGCATCCGCCAGCATTTCCGCCGAGATATCGCCGGTGTGGGCGCCTGACGGCTTGGGGTGGCAATCCTGACCCCCGATCGCCAGGGTTTTTGAACCCGACAATTTGGCGGCAAAGGCAGCGATCAGCGTGGCCGGCGGACAAACCAGGAGGTCGGCCTTCCCGGTCAGCTCCGAGGCTCCCGCGACCATGGCCTCGAACTCAGCCATCGAGGCGCGCAAGCCGTTCATTTTCCAGTTGCCAGCGATAAGGGGACGAACGGTCGAGGTCATAGCGGGAAAGTTCCTTCGAGGGCGAGGCACCAAGCCAATCGCTATCAGAGCCCGGCAAACTCGGCCAGATCGGCCCAAACAGGAGGCTGTGAAGCCGTTAACTCTTCCGATTGGCTACCTACGCTAGTTGCGGGGAAAAGGCCGCCACTTTATGATGCCTTATCAATCCGGTGACGCCCTTTTGCGGTATTCGAAAAACGAATTCCCGTGGGCCGCCGCCGGTTCCCTCCTGCCAACAAGTTGGACCCTATGCTTCGAGGAATGCGCAAAGCCTCATCAAACTGGCTCGGCAAAATTATCATGGCCACGGTGATGGGCGTCCTGATCATCAGTTTCGGTGTTTGGGGCATCGCCGACATCTTCAGGGGCTTTGGACAGTCGACGCTAGCCAAGATCGGACGCACGGAGATATCGACCGAGCAATTCCGCCAGATTTACATGGACCGGTTGCAACAGATCGGCCGCCAGTTCGGCCGCCCGCTGACGTCGGAGCAAGCGCGCGCGTTCGGTTTCGACCGCCAGGTGTTGCAGCAGACGATCGCGGAAGCAGCGCTTGACGAAGAAGCCCGACGGCTTCGGCTGGGACAGTCCACGGAAGAAACGTTGAAGACGATCTTCAACGATCAGAACTTCAAGGGCGTCAACGGCTCCTTTGACCCGCAACGCTTCCAGGGCCTGATACGGCAAATGGGCTACAGCGAGCAGCGTTTCATCGCCGAACAGCGGCGGATATTGCTGCGTCGTCAGATCGCGGGCTCGATCGCGGCGGGACTTGAGCCGCCGAAGGTTCAGCTGGAAACGCTGGCGCGGTTCCAAAGCGAGCAGCGTTCGATCGACTACGTCAAGCTGGGCGCCGCTCAGGCGGGTACGATCGACCCGCCCTCGCCCGAAGCGCTCGCGGCCTATTTCGAGGATCACAAGGCGCTCTTCCGTGCGCCGGAGTATCGCAAGATCTCCTTTGTCGCGATTACATCGGAAGAAATCGGCAAGTGGACCGACGTCTCCGACGAAGACGCCAAGAAAGTCTTTGAACAGCGCCGCGACAGGCTCGGTACGCCGGAGCGCCGGGAAATCCAGCAGATCATCTTCCCGAACGCGGATGAAGCCAGAGCCGCCCGCAACCGCATCACATCGGGAACATCGCTCGAGGACATCGCAAAGGATCGGGGTCTCGGCCAGGCCGATATCGACCTCGGCCTGATCGCCAAATCGGCGATTACCGATCCCGCAATCGCTGACGCCGCCTTCTCGCTGCCTTCAGGCGAAATCAGTCAGCCGGCGCAGGGAGCGTTTGGCTTTGCACTCGTCAAGGTCGGCAAGATCGAACCGGGCGTAACACCGGCCTATGAGAGCGTCGCCCAGCAGATCAAGCGCGATATCGCCAACGAGCGCGCGCGCGCCAAGGTCGGCGAACTTCGGGACAAGATGGAAGACGAGCGCGGCGGCGGCGCAAGTGTCGTCGAAGCGGCGCAGAAGCTTGGCGTTGCCGCCGTGACGATCGATGCGGTGGACCGCTCGGGCCGCATGCCCAATGGCCAGCCCGTGTCGAACATTCCCCGTGGGCTCGACGTCGTGACGCAAGCCTTCAACAGCGACGTCGGCGTCGACAATGACCCAATCTCGTTCAACGGCGGCTATGTCTGGTACGACGTGCTCGGCATTACGCCGTCGCGTGAACGCAATCTCGATGAGGTCAAGGACCAGGTCGAGACGCGCTGGCGCGCGGAGCAGATCTCAAGCCGGTTGCGCACCAAGGCCATGGAAATGGTCCAGAAGCTCAATCAGGGTGGCAAGCTCGCCGATGAGGCTGCCCAGGCTGGGCTCACTGTTGAGACCGCGAGCGGCTTCAACCGCAGCGCCACCCTCCCCGCCCTTAACGCGGGCGTCGTCGCAGCCGTGTTTGGCACTGCCAAGGATGTGGCCGGCCAGACGCCCGACACCGCCGCCAACGGCTGGATCGTCTTCCGCGTCACGGATATCACCGTGCCGCCGGTCGATCTCGCCTCCGATGCGATGAAGAAGCTAAAGGACAGTCTCCAGCGGGCACAGACCGACGAACAGATTGCCCAGTACGTCACGAAGCTGGAATCGACGATCGGTACCAGCGTCAACGAAGCCGCTTTTGCGCAGGTGACCGGAGCGAGCAACAACAACTAGTGGTCCGATTCCAACATTTGCATCCCGATCTGGCTGGCACTTTTGCAAATGTCGGAATCAAAGGACCACTGGCAAATATAGGTTTCTAGTGGGGTTTCGGATTTGACACTGCATCACGCCTCGCGGTGAAAGAGTAGCGAATGTCAAATCCGTTCCACTAGGCGCGGCTCCCGCGCGTTTTGCTGAAAGCATGCGATGGACGATCTCAAATCAATCATTGCCAAGGTAGCGACCGGGGCCACGCTTTCGCGCGAGGAAGCCGCATCTGCCTTCGATCGCATGATGTCCGGTGAAGCGACGCCCTCGCAGCTGGGCGGACTATTGATGGCGCTTCGCGTCCGCGGTGAAACCATCGACGAAATCACCGGCGCGGTGTCGGCGATGCGCGCCAAGATGTTGAAGGTCAAGGCGCCGCGCAATGCTATCGACGTCGTTGGCACAGGGGGGGACGGCTCGGGCTCGGTGAACGTGTCGACATGTGCGGCCCTGATCGTTGCCGGCGCCGGCGTGCCGGTCGCCAAGCACGGTAATCGGGCGCTTTCGTCGCGGTCGGGCGCTGCGGACGTATTGGCAGCGCTCGGCGTCAAGATCGACCTTTCGCCGGAACAGGTCAGCCGGTGCGTGAGCGAGGCCGGCATCGGCTTCATGTTTGCGCCTGCGCACCATCCCGCGATGAAGAACGTCAATCCGACCCGCGTGGAACTTGCCACTCGCACCATCTTCAATCTGCTGGGACCACTTTCCAACCCCGCCGGCGTTGTCAGGCAAATGGTCGGTGTGTTTTCGCGCCAGTGGGTGCAGCCATTGGCGCAGGTTCTGAAAAATCTTGGCTCGGAGTCTGTTTGGGTAGTGCACGGCTCCGACGGTCTCGATGAGATCACGCTCACCGGCCCGACTTTCGTCGCAGCACTCGAGAACGGCGCGATCCGCTCTTTCGAAGTATCGCCGGAAGACGTTGGACTCAAACGCGTCGCCGGCGAAGCTCTGAAGGGCGGTGACGCCGCTGCCAACGCAGCCGCGCTACGCAACGTCCTTGCGGGCCTGCCAAGCCCCTATCGGGACGTCGCCCTGTTCAATGCGGCGGCGGCGCTTGTCGTTGCTGGCCGCGCCAAAGAATTGAAGGAGGGCCTCGCGCTTGGCATTCAGTCGATCGACGGTGGCGCAGCGGCCGAACGGCTGAAGCGCCTCATCGAAGTTTCGAACAACTAGGCGTGTATATCCGATGTCCGATATCCTGAAGCGGATCGAGACCTACAAGCGCGATGAAATCGCCGCCGCCAAGCGCGCCCAGCCGCTTGCCAGCCTCGAAGCGCGCGCCAGGACTGCGCCGGCGCCCCGCGGCTTCGTCGCGGCCATCCGCGACAAGCTTTCGCGCGGCGACTATGCACTGATCGCCGAGATCAAGAAGGCGTCGCCCTCCAAGGGGCTCATTCGGGCTGACTTCGATCCTCCGGCTTTGGCAAAAGCCTATGAGGCCGGGGGCGCCGCCTGCCTCTCGGTCCTGACCGATGCACCCTCTTTCCAGGGCCATCTCGACTTCATGGTCGCCGCGCGCGCAGCTACCAGGCTGCCGGTGCTGCGCAAGGATTTCATGTACGACACCTATCAGGTGGCTGAGGCCCGCGCCCACGGCGCCGACTGCATCCTGATCATCATGGCCGCGTTGGAGGACAGCGCCGCAGTCGAGATTGAAGCCGCGGCCATTGCCCATGGCATGGATGTGCTCATCGAAATCCACGACCGCAGCGAGCTTGATCGGGCCTTGAAGCTTCGCTCGCCGATGATCGGGGTCAATAACCGCAACCTGCGCAGCTTCGAGACGAAGCTTGAGACCAGCGAGGCGCTGGCGCCGTTAATCCCGAAAGACCGCCTGATGGTGGGCGAGAGCGGCATCTTTACGCCCGCCGACCTGGCGCGGCTCGCGCGCGTCGGCATATCCACATTCCTCGTCGGCGAAAGCCTGATGCGGCA